>CBDCTK010000002.1:0-5635097 GCA_965222225.1 Candidatus Poribacteria bacterium
TGGCGCATGGTGGCGAAGATTGGACGTGGCTTGCCGGGATTGTCGGCCAGTGCTCTCTCCATGTGCTTCTTGTAGAGTTCGACTTCCGACATCGGACGGGTTAGGGGCCCGGGGAGGATGTTGCACTGGTGCTTGACCGCGAAGTCGCAGGTGTCCGGTGAGCGCGCTGCGATCCAGATCCGAGGATGGGGTTTCTGTAACGGCTTCGGCACCGAGGTCGCGGCCGGAAAGGACCAGTACTCGCCCTTGTGCTCGTAGCCTCCTCGCCACAGAGCCTTCACCGCCGAAAGCATCTTGTGCACGTACCGGTGACCTTCTGTACGCTTCAGGCCGGGGTGCAACCGGTCAAACTCGCGCTGGTAGGCGCCGGAGCCGATGCCGAACTCAAGGCGCCCGCCGCTGTAGAGATCCAGCAGCGCCGCCTCGCCTGCGCCTTGATGGGGTGCCAGTATGCCGCTACAACCACCGCCGAGCCGAATCCGGGACGTGTGGGCCGCCCACCAGGTCGGGATTTGGAATGGATTGGGCGCTATGGTCATCTCCAGCGGCGGGCGCCCACGCAATCGCGAACCCGCCGTCGTCGGCCATTTGCACCATCTCGAGTGTATGGCGCTCGACATCAGTATCAGTCATGTCCAGATCCGGCGTCAGGCGCTCCATGGTGATGGCTAGCTGAAACTTCATGTTGCGACACCTCCCGTCCGGTTGGTGATGGGTCAATCTTAGGTGGAATCACGGAGAGGGTTTTAGACGAATTAGCAGAGAAACACTCTAAATGACTGTACAAATCAAAATGACTGTACAAACTAGGCTAGATAATTCGTCAAGTGCATAATCACAAAAAAAAGGCATCAAGTCAACGAATTGGCTTGATGCCTAAATAATATCTCCCGGCAACGACCTACTTTCCCGAAAGGTCGCCCTCGAAGTATCATCGGCGCTGAAGAGCTTAACTTCCGTGTTCGGAATGGTTACGGGTGTTTCCTCTTCGCTATAATCACCGGAAGAATAGAATAAGAACTAAATCTTTGACAATTGCATAGATTAGAGTATTTGCCATTATGAAATGCAAAATGTTTCAAGCCCTCGGCTTATTAGTACCAGTCAGCTAAACAACTTGCGCTGCTTACACCTCTGGCCTATCAACCTCCTTATCTCGAAGGAGCCTTACAAGATTAACTCTTCAGGATATCTAATCTTGAGGGAGGCTTCACGCTTAGATGCTTTCAGCGTTTATCCTTTCCGAACATAGCTACCCAGCGATGCCACTGGCGTGACAACTGGTACACTAGAGGTTCGTCCACCGCGGTCTTCTCATACTAGCGGCAGCTCCTCTCAAATATCCTACGCCCGTAGAAGATAGGGACCGAACTGGCTTGCGCCGTTCTAAACCCAGCTCGCGTGCCGAACTTTAATCGGCGGGCAGCCGAACCCTTGGGACCTTCTGCAGCCCCAGGATGTGACGAGCCGACATCGAGGTGCCGATCCGCGCCGTCGCTGTGAGCGCTCGGGCGCGACTAGCCTGTTATCCCCGGAGTACCTTTAATCCGTTAAGTCATGGCCTTTCCACTCAGTACCACAAGATCATTAAGCCCTGCTTTCGCACCTGCTCGACATGTCTGTCTTGCAGTCAAGCTCCCTTATGCCTTTACACTCTACGCGCGGTTTCCAATCGCGCTGAGGGAACCTTAGGGCGCCTCCGTTACAGTTTGGGAGGCGACCGCCCCAGTCAAACTACCCACCTGACACTGTCCTCAATTCGGATATACGAACGTGAGTTAGAATTCCAATGGAACAAAAGTGGTATTTCAAGGGCGACTCCACTGAGGCTGGCGCCCCAGCTTCAAAGTCTCCCACCTATCCTACATATGTTACATTAAAAGCCAATATCAGGCTATAGTAAAGGTTCACGGGGTCTTTCCGTCTTTCTACGGGTAACCGGCATCTTCACCGGTATTACAATTTCACCGAGCCTCTCGCCGAGACAGTGCCCATGTCGTTACGCCATTCGTGCAGGTCGGAATTTACCCGACAAGGAATTTCGCTACCTTAGGACGGTTATAGTTACCGCCGCCGTTTACCGAAGCTTCAGTTCAGGGCTGCCAGGATAAACCTTTCACCCCTTCCCTTAACCCTACGGCACCGGGCAGGCGTCAGTCCCTATACATCATCTTACGATTTTGCAGAGACCTGTGTTTTTAGTAAACAGTCGCATGGGCCATTTCACTGCGGCTCCTTTCGGCTTCATATGCAAGATATGTTGCGTACTAAGAGCTCCTCTTATCCCTAAGTTACGAGGTAATTTTGCCTAGTTCCTTAGCGAGAGTTCGCTCGAGCGCCTGAGGATACTCTCCTCGCCTACCTGTGTTGGTTTGCGGTACGGTCACCCTGAATCGTCCACTCGAGGTTCTTTTCTTGGCAAACAACCAGACCAGTTTGTGTCCAAAAGGACTCCCCATCACTTCTCAGAGTATTGAATCCCGGATTTACCTGAGATTCCTCTGTCGAGCTTAGCCCAGCTCTTCCATCCGCTGGTAGGTCATAATGCTTGCGTCTCCCCTAGCTTCAATCTCATCAAGGTGGTGCAGGAATATTATACCTGCTACCCATCGCCTACGCTTTTCAGCCTCGGCTTAGGATCCGACTAACCCTGGGAGGATTTGCCTTGCCCAGGAAACCTTAGGCTTACGGCGAACAAGCTTCTAACTTGTTTTATCGCTACTCATGCCGGCATAATCACTTCTAATTCGTCCAGAAAATCTTACGATTTTCCTTCAACCATACTATAGAACGCTCCCCTACCACTGTTATCAACACGAAGTTGATAACAATCCGCAGCTTCGGTAACGAACTTAAGCCCCGGAAATCTTCGGTGCAAAGTCACTTGGCCAGTGAGGTGTTACGCACTCTTTAAATGATGGCTGCTTCTAAGCCAACATCCTGGTTGTCTGAGCAACAAAACATCCTTGACCACTTAGTTCGTATTTAGGGACCTTAGCTGGCGATCTGGGCTGTTTCCCTTTCGTCAATAGAGCTTATCCCCTACTGACTGACTCCCACGCTTTAGACAATGGCATTTGCAGTTTAACTGGAGGTGCTAGCCTGGTAGGGCCGCGAATCCAATTAGAGCTCTACCGCCACTGCCAAACACGTGAGGCTAGCCCTAAAGCTATTTCGGGGAGAACCAGCTATCACTAGGTTTGATTAGCCTTTCACTCCGATCCACAGGTCATCCCCCAAGTTTTCAGCCTTGGTGGGTTCAGGCCTCCACACATTTTTACGTGTGCTTCACCTTGCCCATGGATAGATCACCTAGTTTCGGGTCTACTCCATGCAACTCAATCGCCCTATTAAGACTCGCTTTCGCTACGGCTCCGTTTCAGAGAAACTTAACCTTGCTACACAGAGTAAGTCACCGGCTCATTATGCAAAAGGCACGCGGTCATGCATTCCAAGTAAAACTTGGCTTAGCACTACCACAGCTTGTAGGCTATACGGTTTCAGGGACTATTTCACTTCCCTAACAGGGGAACTTTTCACATTTCCTTCACAGTACTTGTTCACTATCGGTCGCTAGGTCGTATTTAGCCTTAGGAGGTGGTCCTCCTGGATTCCTACAGGTTAGTCTATCCCGTAGTACTTGGGAATGATATTCAGGAAGCCAAATGTCTTTTACTCACGGGACTGTTACCCTCTCTGGTCGTCCTATTCCAGAAACGTTAAATTAGAAATTTGGTTTATCACTTCCCGGCCCAATCATACTTGAGCCCAATATCACCCCGCAACCCCAAGTATACAACGTGTATGCACTTACATATACCTGGTTTGGGCTGTTCCCGGTTCGCTCGCCGCTACTGGGGGAATCGAGGTTTTCTTTCTGTTCCTCAGGGTACTGAGATGTTTCACTTCTCCTGGTTTACTCTTGCATTCATTCAAATGCAAGTGACAGGTATTGAATTACCTGTCCGGTTGCCCGATTCGGGAATCTCCGGATTAACGCTTATAAGCAACTACCCGAAGCTTATCGCAGCTTGTCACGCCCTTCATCGACACCTAGCACCAAGGCATTCACCGTAAGCCCTTAGTAGCTTGATAACAAGAAAAATAAAAATAAAAATCAAAAATAGCCGATACCCTCTATGCAATTGTCAAAGATCAACGCCCAAAAAGGGCGAGTGGAGATGAGCGGAATTGAACCGCTGGCCTCCTGCTTGCAAAGCAGGCGCTCTCCCAACTGAGCTACACCCCCACACGGTAGTGGTGGGCTTATCTGGAATCGAACCAGAGACCTCGCGCTTATCAGGCGCGCGCTCTAACCGACTGAGCTATAAGCCCGCACAGAAGAATACTCAATGAAAACCAAATAGTGATTTGGACACATCCTAAGAATAACGAGCTGAACATACCATCCCGATTAGGTCAAGTATGTTATTTAGCTCCTTAGAAAGGAGGTGATCCAGCCGCAGGTTCCCCTACGGCTACCTTGTTACGACTTCGCCCCAGTCATCAGTCTCATTTTCGACGGCTGCCTCCCTTGCGGGTTAACTCACCGGCTTCGAATGCTACCAACTTCCATGGCGTGACGGGCGGTGTGTACAAGGGCCGGGAACACATTCACCGCGACCTGCTGATCCGCGATTACTAGCGATTCCAAATTCATGCAGTCGAGTTGCAGACTGCAATCCTAACTGGGGTCGGCTTTTTGGGATTTGCTCCACCTTGCGGCTTTGCGACCCTTTGTACCGACCATTGTAGCACGTGTGCAGCCCAGGGCATAAGGGCCATGCGGACTTGACGTCATCCCCATCTTCCTCTGGCTCGTCACCAGCGGTCTTGCTAGAGTCCCCAGCATTACCTGATGGCAACTAACAACAGGGGTTGCGCTCGTTGCGGGACTTAACCCAACATCTCACGACACGAGCTGACGACAGCCATGCAGCACCTGTCACTCTGTCCTAAAAGGAAAGCCATATTTCTATGGCGGTCAAAGCGATGTCAAGCCCTGGATAAGGTTCTTCGCGTTGCTTCGAATTAAGCGACATGCTCCACCGCTTGTGCGGCCCCCCGTCAATTACCTTGAGTTTTAACCTTGCGGTCGTCATCCCCAGGCGGGGTACTTAAAGCGTTAGCTACAGCACAGAGGGAATCAATACCCCCTACACTTAGTACCCATCGTTTACGGCTAGGACTACAAGGGTATCTAATCCTCTTTGCTACCCTAGCTTTCGCGTATCAGCGTCAGTATTGGACCAGAAAGCCGCCTTCGCCACAGATGTTCTATACGATATCTACGCATTCCACCGCTACACCGTACATTCCGCTTTCCTCTTCCACACTCAAGCCATATAGTATCAAACGCAGTTGCTTGGTTGAGCCAAGCAATTTCACGTCTGACTTAAATGGCCGCCTACACGCCCTTTACGCCCAGTAAATCCGGACAACGCTTGCTCCCTACGTATTACCGCAGCTGCTGGCACGTAGTTAGCCGGAGCTTTCTACTATGGTACCGTCAAGCCCGTCGGTTTATCGCCGACCGGCGATTCTTCCCATAACACAGGGGTTTACAACTCGAAAGCCTTCATCCCCCACGCGGCGTCGCATCGTCAGGGTTTCCCCCATTGCGAAATATTCTCGACTGCAGCCTCCCGTAGGAGTTTGGGCAGTGTCTCAGTCCCAATGTGGCTGACCACCCTCTCAGGCCAGCTACCCATCGTAGCCTTGGTAGGCCATTACCCCACCAACAAGCTAATAGGACGCGGGCTCATCTTCGAGCTACAGCACCGAAGTGCCATATTTTCACTGACTTCTCTTATGAAAAGCCAGTCGTATCCGGTTTTAGCAACCCTTTCGAGTTGTTGTCCCCGTCTCAAAGGCAAATTACCCACGTGTTACTCACCCTTTCGCCACTTTCCTCATAACCGAAGCTATGATTCTCGTTCGGCTTGCATGCCTAATCCACGCCGCCAGCGTTCGTCCTGAGCCGGTATCATACTCTCCAAAAAATCGGTGCTAACCAATGGTTAGCGAAACCTTAATCTTTAAAGAGAATCTTCAAGATCAAAAGACATGTCACAAATCACTATTTAGTTTTCAAAGAGCAGCTTTTGTACTTCCTTATTGGAAGCATGGTATTATACCACGCGGTCATGCAGGTGTCAAGCAATAATTTCACTTTTTTCGAACCCAATTCGAGTTAGGTGAAAATTGGACGAAACATGTGCTTGCTCGGCAATCCTAACGGATTGCCTTGTCCCTTTGGGTGCATTGATCGGATTGATTCAGTTTGAAGAAGGACATCACATTTTGATACTGGCTTAAACAGGTTGAAAGCAATTTTCCTCAATCTTCCGCTCTTGCTGCCCGTGCTAAAACCCAAATGCTAGGTTGGAAAAGCTATCATACCAGTGAGCGAAATTCACTCCATCAATCACAATTTGTAGGTCGTTATCAACAACGACGTTCTCCTGTTTCCCTTGGTCATCAAGCGTTGTCTTCTCCGGGTGGCAGAAATGCCTCACTAACACAGTGCGGCCTGCCTCAGTTACGTAGCTTACGGTTTGGTGCACTGCGTGCGATTCGAGAGGAATTCCCAACTCAAACACGCGGAGACAGGTAAAGTGTCTCTCACCTATTGATACGGAAAAAACACCTGCTCCACTGGCTTCATTGTCGTCGAGACTATGTAGTCGCTTAAGCGAACCATCCGTTTGGGTAACGAAATGCCCACAATCTTCTAACTTTCGTGGCATCTGTCCCCAGTCGAAATCAAAGTCTTTGTCGAGGAAGGTGTACAACAATTTGTTTTCCATAGTGAATTTGTGAGGTGGCTAGATACCCCGCTGTCTCCGCGGTCAGCCGACCATACATCTGCCACGGTGATGGACTCCATCCATCGTTCGTATTCCACGTGTGGATTGCAATCTCAACACCCTCTACATCATGCACAGTAGCAGGGCCGGTCACCTCCATCTCATGGACCTCGGAGAGCTTCCAAGTAGCCGCGGTATAGTCCGCATACAGTGCACGTTCACCTTTCTTCGGCACGATGAACCACCATTGAAGTCCGGGGCAATCGATTGAGAATGGTTCCATATCCCTTTGACTAATGATAACTTTTTGGCCGACGAAGTGGGAACGGTTGTTTTCTGATTCTAGGTTTGTGTGTATGCATACGACTTATCCTCCTTTCATAGATTTCATAAACTACCTAGAGATTTGCGGTTGTAAGCCTGTGTGCTCACGGCCATTACTTAAAAAAGGCGAGGAAGGGAAGGAAAAGGTTCTGAGAACGCGATTGTTTTACGAGGAAATATACGAATCAGATGAGTTCTCTGCATCGGGACTGATTCGGGATGGCGGGACACGATTTTAAAAGGAGGGCAGGCTTCAGCTGTGAATTATAGCCGTTTAGATTCAGATTTACACAAATTAAGGAGGGGAGTTGGAGAGTTGAAGATTGTTACAACAAGCCTACTGTAGGAGCGATCCTCCGGTCGCGAGCAAAACTCGCTCCTACAAAAGACGCGCAATAAATTGTGCTACTACGAACCCCCGGTTCTTGTAACTTGTGGATTATGAATTGGTGTTAGAATCCGAATGCTAAGTTGGAGAGGCTATAATACCAGTGAACATACGTGACACCATTAATTGTATGCTGTAGGTTGTTATCAACCACGATGCTTTTTGCGTTTTCTGCTTTATCAGACATCGCCATCTCCGGGCGACAGAAATGGCGCACGAGGCCTGTCCGCCCGCTTTCAGTCACTTAGCTTGCTGTGATTGGTGCGTCAAGCGCGGTGACAGGCGCCTCCAACTGAAATACGTGGAGACAGGTAAAGTTCCTTCTTCCAACCGACACAGAGAAAACGCCGGCACCGCTGGCATCTATGTTCTCAAGGCTATGTACCTTTTTGAGTGAGCCGTCTGCCTGAGTTGCGAAGAGTCCGTTATCTTCCAACTTTCGGGGGATCTGCCCCCAGTTGAAGTCAAAACCTTCGTCAAGGAAGATGTGCAATAATCTCTTGCCATCGTGAAGTTGTTAGACTGCTAAATACTCCGCTGTGGATTCAGTCAACCGGCCGCAAATCTCCCACGTTGATGGCGAGCAGCCGCTTTGTGGTTCCCATGTGTGAATCTCCAACTCAACCCCGTCCACATCATGCACGATAGCGGGTCTCACCGCCTTTATCTCATGCACCTCAGAAAGCTCCCAAGCCATAGGTGTATAGTTCGCAAACAGCGAACGCTCGCCAATTTCGGGTACGATGAACCACCATCGGAGTTCGGGGCAATTTACGGAGAACGGCTCGGCGTTTATTTCGGTGATAACCACTTCCGGCCGACGCAGGGGGAACGGCTGCATCTTGGTATCGGGTTTGTGAGTGTGCGCCGGGATCGTTGTCTCCTTCTGAGAAATACCAAGAAATACCAAAAGTTTCGCGGAGATAAGCCCGTGCTTGAAACAAGCGCTTCTTGACCGTACCTTCGGGGCAGCGGCGGCGTGCGGCAATCTCGGCAATCGAAAATCCTTCGAAGTAGAATAGTTGTGCTACTTCCCGCTGATCCTCTGGAGCATGCGCCAGTGCTTCGACGGCATCATCAAGAATCTGCCTCTGCCGAATCTGTTTGTGACCGAATCGATCTACAAATTGGGTTAATTCTTCTGTTTCAATCGGTAGGTCTCGTCGTTGGGCGGACTTGAGGAAGTCGTAGCACCGATTTTGAGCAATTCGAAGAAGCCATCTTCCGACAGCCTTTGGTTCAAGAAGACTGCGAATACCGAGCCACGCCTGCAGAAGCGTATCCTGCAATACATCTTCGGCGTGGTCGAAGTTTCCCAGTTGGTACCGAATCTGCGCCACTAACTGTCGTTCATGTCGGCGGACTAACTCGGCAAATGCACGTTCATTTCGTTGTGTGCATAAACGAACTAATGTTTCAACCTCTAAATTTTCCACCGTGTCCAACTCCATCATCCGTTAAAGGCAAGATACAAAGCAAAAAGGTTCTCAAGGTAGGGCTTTTTTCAAAATCTGAATTAGACACGGCGATGGTATACGCTGTTTACAGATTCTGGAATGATTGGGAGATTGGAAGGCAGGAAGAGTGGAAGATTACCGGATTCCTTTCCAGCTTGTTTATAGTCGTTTACATTCACATTTACTCAGATTGCCTCTAAAGGCAAGTGAACGACCAGTCAGAAGCGAAATGAAAAGAATGGAAGTAGGCGATTTCATGATTGAAGGTTGTTACGACAAACTAATTATAGGAGCAAGCTTTGCTCGCGATAGGAAGTCGCGATCAGGAGATCAATCCTACAGAAGACACACAATAACGGGATTTCTATCGCCCTCACTATCCGTTCGGTTGATCGTTAATACGAACCGAACAACAAAATTCCGGTATGTATAATTTTTCGTTGTAATGACTATGGACTACTCTCAGAAGGCTTGAATCCTGTCGCTCCGCTTGGGCTCAAGAGCGAAGAGGCGAAGTGTCTGGCATCTATCTGATATCTGAATCAGTTTCGTGCACAAGAACTTCTTGACCTCAGATTATATCATGGAGGGGAACTTCAAGACAGTTGCGGAGAGGTGCCTCCACTGATAGCGGGCAAGAAATGAATTTCGCTGTCTTCCGAAACTTGATGACGCATGCCCTCGCGTGTCAGGGCACCATCAACATAGACAGCAATGTTGGGACGAATCTGATCGTCCTCGCAGATGCGCGCCTTGAAGCCCGGATAGATTAACTCTAGGCTGTTAAGGACTTCGCGTATCGTATTGCCCTCTACCGTGGCTTTCTCCTTGCCATTGGTCAGCTCTTGCATAAGGGATGGGATTGCTACGGTTGCCATGAGAGAATCAACCTTTCATAGATGGTATTGAAACTTGTGCAGCCGGACACACAATTCATGACCCCAGATGAGTGGGACAAGTATAGAGAGTAGAGATTTAACCTCAAGAGTGCAGTTCAAATAGAAATGGGGTATTGGAGAAAAACTACCCCAATACCCCATTGTCTTGACGATTCAATTCTCCCGACAGGGAGTCTAGATTTTCCCCATTGCTTTGAGAATACGACCGGGTGACATCGGTAGCTCCCTAAGCCGAACGCCAATTGCATTATAGATAGCGTTAGCGATAGCCGCGGGCGGTGCCGCGATTGGGGTCTCACCGACACCTCTGACGCCGAAGGGATGACCAGGGTTAGGAACTTCAACGATCACCGCGTCAATCATCGGCAGATCGTAACTAGTCGGCATCCGATAATCGAGAAAACTCGCGTTGGTCATCTGACCGTCCTCGTTGTAGATGTATTCCTCGTTTAGCGCCCATCCGATGCCTTGCACCGCGCCGCCCTGGATTTGGCCTTCAACATAGCTCGGGTGGATGGCTTTACCGGCGTCCTGCGTTGCCGTATAGCGCAAGATCTCAACTTTGCCAGTGTCGGCATCAACCTCAACGTCAACGATATGTGTACCAATTGATGAACCAGCCCCCGATGGCGCAACGCTCGCGCGTCCCATCAACGGCCCGCCGGTGTGACCGAGTTTTTCAGCCAAACCCTTGAAGTCAAGTTCTTCCTCTTTTCCGTTGACGTATCGAAATACGCCATCTGCGAATTCGACTTCCTCTGCATCTACCTCCCACAATTTCGCGGCACGCTCGATCATCTGGCGCTTTACGTCTTGAGCGGCTTCGTAGGCGGCTAACCCGGTTGTGTAAGTAGTATGGCTTCCGCCGGTTACGTCAGTGTACCCCACCGAATTGGTATCAACCACTGTGGGATGCACGGATTCCGCAGAGATTCCCAAGACTTCCGCAGCCTGCATGGCGATAGAAGCACGGGAACCACCGATGTCAGTCGAGCCTTCGACGAGACTTATCGTCCCATCCGGATTTACGTTGATAGACACGCTAGATTTGAAAGCGAAATTGGGCCAAAATCCGGTAGCAACACCACGACCTCTGTACTTGCCTTCCAGCGGTGCTGAATAGTGCGGGTGCTCCTTTGCCGCTTCAACCGTCTCAATGAAACCGATGCGTGGGAATACCGGACCATCGACACGAGAATCTCCCTCTTTTGCACTATTCAGGAGTCGGAATTCGATGGGATCCATCCCAATCTTTTCGCATATCTCGTCAATGACCGTCTCGGTTGCGAAGGCGACATTTGTCGACCCCGGCGCCCGATAGGCGTTGGTTTTTGGTTTATTGACCACAACATCATAGGCGTCAATAAATCCGTTGTCAATCTTGTATGGTGAGAATACGCACATGGCAGCAGCGCCAACCGGAGAACCGGGGTATGCTCCGGCTTCAAAGGCGATGTAAGCGTCCGCCGCGGTAATGCGACCGTCGTTGGTGGCTCCGATTTTCACGCGTACGTAGGAGGCTGGCGTGGGGCCGGTACTCTCAAACACATCCTCACGACTCATCAGTACCTTGACGGGGCGACCCGATTTCTTGGAGAGCAGCGCGGCGAGAGGTTCAAGGTAGACACTAATCTTTCCGCCAAAACCGCCACCAATCTCCATCGGCACAACTTTGACTTTGGAGACCGGGTGCTGTAGAATCTCCGCCACTTGGCCGCGCGCATTGAACGCACCTTGGGTACTACACCAAATGGTGATTTCGCCATCGGCATTGTATACGGCACTAGCGTTTTGGGGTTCAATGTAACCTTGATGCACGGTGCCAGTTACGTAGTCGTGTTCGATGACTACATCAGCCTCGGCGAAACCCTTCTCAATGTCACCCTTCTTGTGTTGAAAATGGCTAGCGATGTTGCTTGACTTCTCAGACTTTTTCCCCATTTCGTCGGTCTTCATATCTTCGTGGACGAGGGGGGCATCGTTTTGCATGGCTGCCCGAACTTCTATCGCGGGCGGCAACACTTCGTACTCAACATCAATAAGTTCGAGCGCTTCTTCAGCGATATGACCGTTCAGTGCGGCAACGGCGGCAACCGCATGTCCTTTGTACAGCGCTTTTTCGCGTGCCAAGATGTTATCGCACATGAACTTCAGATTAACAGCGCCTTCGCCAAGGTCAACGATTTTATCTTGGGAGGCAGTCAAATCTGCTGCCGTTACAACCGCCTTGACGCCGGGATAGGCTTCCGCACGGCTCGTATTGATTGATTTAATCCGAGCATGGGCATGAGGACTACGCAGCACGCGTCCGTGCAACAATCCCGCAGCTTGGTAATCTGCGCCGTAAAGTGCTCGACCTGTTACCTTATCCACCCCATCGTGTCGAATGGGACGGGTTCCGATTACCTTGTATTCTTTCTCCACTGCCATTACGCATTTACCTCCGTAGACATGGTTTCCGCCACATCAAGCACGGCACGGACAATCTTATCGTAGCCGGTACAGCGGCACAGATTGCCTGCCAGCCAGAAGCGGACATCGTGTTCGGTCGGATTAGGGTTCTCATTCAACAACGCTTTTGAAGCCATGATGAAGCCGGGTGTACAGACACCACACTGGAGTGCGGCGTTTTCCAGAAACGCATCCTGTATGGGATGAAGTTTATTGGGTTCCGCCAATCCTTCAACGGTTTCCACCTCTTTACCTTCAATCTCGGCGCCAAGCACCAAGCAAGAATTAACGAGGCGCCCATTCAGAATGACGCTGCACGCGCCACAGTTGCCATTGTTACAACCTTCTTTGGCACCGGTCAGCATCAAATTATCTCGCAGGACTTCGAGCAAACTCTCGCGAGGTTCGCAAAGGAACTCCACCGCTTCACCGTTAATCACTGTTTTAACATGAGTTTTGTCGGGCATTTAGTCTATGACTCCTTCACTCTTTGAATCGCGCCGTTTAGCGCACGCTTGGTGAACACGCCGACAAGATGCACTCTCTGCTCGGCGCTGCCGCGCATGTCGCTTATTGGACGAGCGATGGCTTTTGCCGCTTCGGCCGCCTCTTCAATAGCCGATTCATCAGAAACCGACCGTCCGGAAAGAAGCGCGCTGGCTTCCTCGGCGAATAGCGGTGTGGGGGCAACTGCCGCGAGGGCAATGCGGGCTGAGACAAACGACTCTTTGGCGTCGTCAAGTACAACAGAGACACCGGCTCCGACAACCGCGATGTCCATTTCATTGCGTGGGATAAAACGGAGGTAAAAGGAACTCGAATTACTCTCTGGCGCAGGAATTTTCAGGGATTCCAGAAATTCTCCGTTCTGTAGTACGGTTCTGCCCGGGGCAGTACAAAATTGCTTGACCGGTACTTCGCGCGTTCCGTTCGTGCCAGCAATGATACAGGTAGCTCCCAACACAATTAACGCCGGTATTGTGTCCGCTGCCGGAGAAGCATTACACAGATTGCCGCCGACTGCGGCTCTGCCTTGTATCGCAGTGCCACCGATAATATGGGCCGAGTCCGCGAGTGCGGGGTAGGCGGCTGATATTGCCTTGTCTCCATATATCTTATAGCACGGGACAGCAGATCCAAGATGCAAACCTGCCTGCGGGGCATACGACAAAACGTTGGTCTCAGGTATATCCTTGATATCTACAATCCGTTCTACGTGTCGTTTGCCTTCACGCACCTGAACGATAAGGTCCGTACCACCAGCCAAGACTCTCGCTAAGTCGCCTTTTTCCGCGAGCAAGCCAGCCGCTGCGCTGACGGTCTTAGGGGAAGTATACTCAAACGCTCGCAAGGTATAATCTCCTTTCAAGATGATGATTTATTCCGTTTGGGGGTAGTATTCATTTGATATATCTTATCTTAATGGAATGAAACCAGAATGTCAAGAGAAAAAACGAGGCAAAAACTAATGCGTAAGATGTCCAAATTTTCAGAACGCAATTGCTATGTAGCGCGCACTGTAGCGCGCACTGATTTTCGATTCTGTTATTGGATGGTCGTGAAACTTTTCAGAGAGAGATTTTTTATTGAAGTAGTGCTTTAACGATTGGAAGGGAGGAAGGAATTTGAAAATTTGGCGATTTGATGATCGCCGCGAATCTCTATGGAATCTCTATCGCACTCGCTAATCGCACGCTTGATCTATTCGTTCGGTTGATCGTTCGCCACTATTTTTTTCTACTTCAAAATGACCATGCGCCCCATTTGGCTAAAGGACGGTGTTGCCAATTGGTAGAAGTAGAGGCCGCTGGTAACCAACTCTCCGCTTTCGTTGCGACCATCCCAATAAACGGCCCTGCGGTGACTAGTGTAGTATCCCGCAGACTGATGACCCATCCCTAATCGGCGCACCAATGCGCCCTTAGCATCATAAATTGTCAACGTGACAATTGTCTCTTCTGCTAACTGATAAGGTATCCATGTTTCCGGGTTGAACGGGTTCGGGTAGTTCATCAACAATGCTGTCTCCGTTGGCATTTCGTAAGCAATCAATTCTGTCAACTCAATTCGGCTGTTCTTCACGTCGGTAGATGTCACGGTATGACGCAATGGCTCAACGCGAATCAACGGGTTAGGGGATTGCACGGAGATTTCGAGTATATCCCCCACTTGAGCCGCGCGCCCATTTGCAGCCTCAACTGCGGTCAGTTGATAGCTGAGCCTCTTGGATTGCAGAGCGTCTCCTTTGGTTGCGAGAGTTGTATGCGCTTTGCCGGTTATGAGGTTTTTCACGATTACACTCAATCCTGACCTCGCAAGAGATGTATTTCTTTTTCGACCTTCCGACTCGTAAACAATCGAACCGGCCAAGCACAACACGGGGGAAGTATTTCGGACGTGAATACCAGTGAGTGCTAACGATGGCGCGGCTGCTGCTCCCGAAAAATCACCCCAGCCATCCCCGGAAACGGCAACCGTTGCCTCGAAATGCGCCGCCATGATAAACGACTGACCGCCGGTGACGGGAATGTCTCCATCATCATCGGCACGCGCAATAACCTTGAAGTTTCCGTTAACCGAAACCGTAATCGCGGGGACGTTGTCTCGAATTCCTTCAAGAGCCAACAGGTCACTTACGCGTGTGATTTGTGAATCTCGAAGCGGTACACCCACATGGTTCGTTCCCGGCTGTAGCCTAATTGTACTAGTACCGTCTTCTCCGAGAGCGTCGCCAACCAGATTAAGTTCGACTGGCTCCTTCATGCTAGCGATGATACCCTTATCATCGGTCAACAGTGGATCCGCCGTCGTGCCTCGGCTACTGTCTCCTAAGTAACTGTGCCATTGCCGAGTTCGAAAATCACGAGTTGTCAAGAGGTTGACCGTCTCCGCACCGCCGAGAGCATCGTAGAGGTCGCCGACGGATTCGATTATTGCTGCTACATCGTCAACCGCAGTCACCCTTAAGGGGACGTGAATCAGACTGGTGCCTGATGGCACGGAGAGAATGAACTCTCGTCTTTTTACATCAACACTAAAGATTACCGTTGCGTCAACTCCTTCTGCAGAAGCCTCGACCGAGTGCGTTCCCGGACGCATTCCCAGCGTGAAGATACTTTCCGCTCTGCCGTTGGGCGCAGTTTCCGTGCTAGTAGCGCTGAGGGATCCATCTCCCGAGGTTACAACAAACGTGACAGGTACTCCTTCAAGTGGTAAACCGTTTTTATCCTGCACTTCAATTATGAACGGATGCGGGAGCCTCATGTTTGGTATACCTTCTTGCGCATCATCTGAGATTTTCAAGATTGACTGCGGTGTTCGGACTCCTTCGGCACTGAAGATTTCTGACTGCTCAATGCCAGAAGCAGTCGCAGTTACCGTATTTGTTCCTGCGATTGGTCCCAACGTAAGTTCGCTCTTTGCCCGACCGTTTGAATCAGTCGTCGCGCTTGTGACAGTAAGTGTTCCTCCGCCGGCGATGACGGCAAAGGTTACCTGGACGTTTTGTAAAGGTTTATCGAACTGATCTTTGACTTCCACGACAAGCGGGCCTGAGAGTGTCTCACCCGGAAATCCTTCTTGGTCATAGCCGGAGATTCTCGACAGTTCCCGAGGCACTCGAATGCCTTCTGCAGTAAAAATTTCCGGTTGTGCAATGGCTTCGGCAGTCACGCGAACGGTGTTCGTCCCCGGATTTTCCCCCAACGCGAGTATGCTCTCCGCCCTGCCGTTGGAATCGGTGGTTGTACTGCGTTTAGCAAGCGTCCCTCCGCCAGCAGTTACGGCGAACGCCACCGGGACTCCTTCAAACACTGAACCGCTTTCATCCTTCACTTCAACGATAAACGGATCGGCTAGCGCTTTACCGGGCAAGCCTTCCTGGTCCTCACCCGAGATTGACTCGAGAGATTTTGGAGTGCGGTTATCGGCGTAAATTTCAACGCCTCTCTCCTGCAAGATTGGAATATGTACGTGGATAGATGGGTAACTCAAGGGGTTTTTCCGAACATCAATCTCGGTTCCATCCCCCAACCCCTGATTCTTCACCAACGGCGACAGGTCTGAAACGCTGTTACCGGCAAGCCGCACCGCTTTCAGGTGCACCAATCCTGTTAGCGGAGAGATGTCCTTGATATTGTTGTCTTCAAGATAGACCAACTTCAAGTTGGCCAATTCCGAAACGGGCGAGATGTTGGATATTGCGTTGTTCCCGAGCAAAAGCTGTTCCAGAGCGATTGATTCCGCTAATGGTGATATATCCGCGATTGAACTGTTGCCAAGGTCGAGCTGCGTCAGCATGGTAAGTTCCGCCAGGGCCGAAATGTCTGTCAGTGAATTGTCGTTTAGATCCAAGTGAGTAAAATTGATCGCGAACTCAAGTCCTGTCAAATCGCTGATTCCCAAACTCCATGACCCACGCTCGGTGTAGGTTAATGTCGCCATCTCAGCTTGAGATATCGGTTCTCCCGAGACCTTGTGTAGAGTCTTCTCAATAACAGCGCGGAGGAGGGGGTCGGGGAGGTTGACGGGTGACCCCGCCACTGCATTGAAGGTTGCCGTATATCCCAATGCAGACACCTCAACTGTGTTTGTTCCTCGGTAGGGACCAAGCGTGAAAACTGTCCCTGCCCTACCAGAGTCATCCGTCAAAACCCCTGTTGCACTGAGGCGTCCACCACCTGCTATGACGGTAAATGAGACCCAGGCTCCGCCGAGGGGAGAACCGTCGTTTACATTTCTTAGTTCAACGACGAGAGGCATAGGCAAAGGTGCATTGGGCAATCCGGGAGGCTGGTTGTCGCCGGAAATCTTGGTCAGAGATTGAAGGGTCTCGGGAAATAGGTTGAAGGAGGTATCGCTCACATTCCCGTCCGTGTCGACCACTCGGGCACGGATCGGATGCACCGCATGGTTCGCAAGACTGGCAAATCCCCCGATGGTAAAAACGCCATCATAGTCGAATTCAACCACGGTGCGTTGTTCACCCGCGAATTCACGACACGCGCTTAGACTATCTTCGGAGGCTAACAGGAGCACTTGATGGAGCCCCTCTAAATCGCTAACTCTTAGCTGGATAGGGGCACTGGCGGAACCTATCGTATACTTACGCGGCGCGAGGAGTTCGATAGTCGGAAAATTCCACTCTCGGAGTTGGACATTGCGATTGAAATAGCGCTGAATCTCCAGCCATTTGGCTGCGCATCTGGACAACCTCGTGGTGCGTTCCCATTCCCATGGTCCGTATGACATAATGTGCTCATTGGAACGGAAATCGTGATCCAATCCAAATGTGTGTCCGAGTTCGTGGGCAGCAAGAGGTTGGTTAAAATACGGGCCGGATGCAGGGATGGCTGCTATACCGCCCCAATTTCCAAACGGCCTTGCAATCCCCGCCGCGTCACCAATTTGCTCATTACCGACATCTACCACGGCGAGATAGATATTCTGTGAAGTATCAAATCGACTGTGGATTTCGCGCCAGACTTTGAGAAAAGTTTCGTCGGCGTGATAATAAGTGTCGGAAAACTGGCCGTTAACGCGATGTACAACCGCCCTCCCATTGCGATCGGTTTCAATACTGAATGTTCTTCGTCCGTAGCCGTGGTTTTTCATCTGATCGGCGTAAAACTGACGGACATCTTTAATTAGCGCGTCCATTTTTTCTTCAATGCCTTGCCTTGGACTGCGGTTGAAGGGCAAAAAGTAAATTAACCGTACTGTACGGGGTGTCCCGACGTTCAGATGCGCCAAAAGTCTGGCATAGCGGCGGTTGTCCGCTTGTTGGTCACTAAACCCGCATTGATGGATTCCGTTATCCGTGGACGGCGGGAAAGAAGCAACCGCAGAGAAAACGTAGGTGAAATACACTGCCATTGAGCACAGTGCTAGATAAGGAAATCGTGTTTTCATCGGTAAGTCTTGTCTTTTCCGCATTTGGGACAGGACGGAGGCTGTGCCTTGATTGTGAGGCGCATTACCCTCTTATGTCGTCGGGAAGAAATGAACGTCGCGCTGAGGATACGCGACCACAATTCCGTGCTCTCGGAACTTTTTCCGAATCATAAAATGCAAATCGCTTATTATCTCAAAGCGGTTCATCACGTCGGGTATCCACGCCAATAATTCAAAGTCGATTGATGAATCGCCAAACCGTATAAAACGTACAAAAGGCGCTTGGACTTCCAGCGTTTCAACATTTAGATTTTTGAGTAGTTCCGGGTGAGAATGGGCGACTTCTAGCGATACTTTTTTCACCAGATCTTCGTTGGATTGGTACGATGCGCCTACGGGCACTTTTATCCGTGTTCTCTTGTTACTATGTGTCATATTGGTGACTGCCTCGGATATGAACTTGGAATTGGGTTCGATGATGTCAATATCTTCGGGCGTCGTAACTACCGTTGTGCGCAAATTGATTGCCGTAACTGTGCCAAATGTGTCGCCGACACTTACTCTATCCCCGATTTTAATGGGGCGTTCAAAAATGAGAATGACACCTGAAGCAAGATTCGACGCGATATTCTGCAAGCCAAAACCGATCTCAATTGAAAGTCCGCCGAGCGCAACTAAAATTCCTGACACATCAATACGGTTTTCCCAAGCATCGCCGGGTTCGTGAAAATGCGGGTCGGGCCAACACCCGTTATGCGTTTGACTGGTATTTATTAGGGTGTTTTCCTTGGGAATTCCGGTGGCTTTGTTAATTGCATCCAAATAGAAGACCCATATACGGTTGATGAAAGATTAGGAAATCTGCCGTAACGATTGCGAGTTGTCGCCTTCCATCGGCTAGCACCAACGCCCGGACGTACAAGCCATCGTATGCTTCCTCGCCTTGTATGACGGGCGTTACGAGTACCTCGGCAGCACCACCGGAAAGACCATTCCTTGCATTGGCTTCCGTGATGTGTCTCCTTCAAAGGGTAATGTTCGCAGTTTTAGGGATGCCTCCTCCAATTTCCTGCCGTTCCACTCTAATCCATAACTGAAACATTATCCTCTTCTTTTGCGTTAGTTCTAACTAGATGAGCCACAGAAAAATCTATTTAGAACGTCGATTCATTTTAGCACGGCATGACGCCTCCGATCAACGAAAAAGGCGGAAGAAATTCACTTGGTTTTCATCAATTGATGTGTTATAATGTAAACTCAAAGAATTAACTTCATTTCGGATTTCTGTATCTCAATTGAATCTGTTGCACGTCCCAAAATTTAGATTTAGTTTTCTAAGGAGGCGAAATCGCTATGGCACATCAATTGCCCGAGTTGCCTTATGCACATAACGCATTAGAACCTCATATTGACACTCAGACCATGCAAATTCACCACGGTAAACATCATCAAGCTTATATTGACAAACTCAATGCTGCACTTGAAGGGCTCGACGACCTCGCCGCGCTATCCGTTGAGGATCTGCTTCGCAACATTGACGACGTTCCGGAAGCGCAACGACAAGCTGTTATCAACAACGGTGGAGGCCATGCCAATCATTGCTTGTTCTGGACTGTCATGAGTCCGGACGGAGGAGGCGACCCATCAAGCGAAGTTATGAGCGCAATCGAGTCTTCTTTTGGATCCGGAGACGCGGCGCGCGACAAATTTGTGGCTGCCGCTACAACCCGATTCGGATCCGGTTGGGCATGGGTTGTTGTTGATGAGACCGGGGGTTTGCAGATTTACTCTACAGCAAACCAAGATAGCCCGGTCATGCAAGGTCATACCCCCATACTCGGTCTTGATGTTTGGGAGCATGCCTACTATCTGAACTATCAAAACAGACGCCCGGATTATATTGAAGCTTGGGATAATGTTATAAATTGGGATGAAGTCGCGAGGCGCTATGCCGCCGCGATAGGCTAGCCTTAGCACCAATTCCTGCAGATTCCAGTGTGTTCGCGTCATGAACTTGGAACCTGTTAGATTGTTGGTGGGCTTTAATCTAAAAATTAAAAACCTTAAAAACCTTATGAAAAGCAATGAAGGGGAGGAGTAAGTCCCCCAAGTCTTGACAGAGAGGGAGATTCAATGGCTGAGAAATCTCCTCAAATGGCTTTGACTGAATGTCGCCCCGGAGCTGCTTGCCTGAAAGTTAAACAAAGTAGGGTTAGCCGGTTGATGCTCGTTATTGCATCCCAATGAGTGCCCTTGCATAGTATTGAAAAGGGAATTGGAGTGGTACCGCGGTAAGGTCTTTGTCAAAAAGCCCTGCTCGTCTCCAAATTCGGAACGGGAAGGGCTTTTTTGTTTTGTCGGTAGTTTGCCACAGCGCTTCGTCGCAGCGGGCGGTCTGGCAGAACACTGATTCTTGTGGAGGTGAGAAAGATTATGGCGACAACGTCAGGTGCCAATATTCTTATTGAGAGCCTAAAACGCGCAGGCGTTGAGTATATTTTCGGGGTGAACGGCGGCGCAGCGATGCCGATCTTTGACGCACTCTATGATGCAGAAGGCATTGCGCTGATAACGATGCGCCATGAACAAGGCGCTGCTCATGCTGCTGACGGTTATGCGAGAGCAACAGGTAAAGTGGGAGTGACACTCGCCACATCAGGGCCTGGCGCAACAAACCTCGTCACCGGCATTGCGACAGCTTTCATGGATTCCATTCCAATGGTGGCTATTACCGGTCAGGTTTTCACCCATCTTATCGGCAACGACGCTTTCCAAGAATCGGATGTTATCGGTGTCACTCGGCCAGTTTGCAAACATAGCTATCTAATCAAGCGTAGCGACGAGGTGGCGGATGTTGTCGCGAGCGCCATGCACATCGCTAGCACCGGACGTCCGGGGCCCGTGGTTATCGACTTCGCCAAAGATGCACAGATTCACGAATCGCTCTTCCATTACCCTGAACAGATCAATATCCGTAGTTACAAGCCTAAAATTGACGGGCATCCACGCCAAATCGCCAAGGCCGTGGAACTAATTCATAGTGCGGAACGACCGATGCTTTATGCAGGGGGCGGCGTTGTTCTCTCAAATGCTTCAGAGGAATTGCGCGAATTGGCGATAAAAACAGGCATTCCAGTCACCGTGACGCTCATGGGGCTCGGAGCCTTTCCGGAAACACATCCTCTGTCGATGCAGATGCCCGGCATGCACGGTTCCTGCTGCGCGAACTATGCGTTTACAGATTCCGATCTGATAATCGCTGTCGGGGCGCGGTTTGATGATCGGGTGACAGGAAATCTAGACAAATTCGCTCCGAACGCAAAAAAAATCCATATTGATATCGACGCCTCATGTATCAGCAAGAACGTGCCGGTCGATGTGCCAATTGTCGGTGATGCAAAGCGCGTACTGGCGGAGATGAACAAGCAACTTCATCACGTAGAGATTGAACCTTGGATGCGGCAGATTGACGAGTGGAAGGAAAAATACCCATTTGAATATCAACAAAAAGGCGACAAAGTCATGCCGCAGTATGTCATTGAGCAAATTTACGATATTTATCCAGATGCAACAATCGTTGCGGATGTCGGACAACATCAAATGTGGGCAGCACAGTATTTCAAGTACACCGAGCCACGCCAATTTATAAACTCAGGCGGATTAGGTACAATGGGGTTCAGTTTGCCTGCCGCAATCGGAGCGCAGTTCGGCTGCCCGGACAAGACGGTTGTCAACATCAACGGCGATGGTTCATACATCATGACGATTCAGGAGCTTATCCCCGCGATTACGTATAAATTGCCACTTAAAATTTTCATCATCAATAACATGTACCTCGGCATGGTGCGTCAGTGGCAGGAGTTGTTCCACAATAAACGCTACGCCGCCGTTGATTATCACGACAACCCCGACTTTGCGCTCGTGGCTCAGGCGTTCGGCGCAACTGGTTTGCGAGTCGAACGCGTTGAGGATGTTCGTCCGGCATTGGAAAAGGCGAAAGGCGTAGATGATGGGCCGGTTGTCATTGACTTTATTGTTGATGAGGAAGAGAATGTGTTCCCGATGGTCCCCGCAGGCGAAGGGCTCGGTGACGTGATACGAGGGTTAGCGTAATGGCTGAGGAGAGACATATCTTTTCCGTGTTTGTCGAAAATCGATTCGGCGTTCTTGCACGAGTGTCGGGCTTATTCAGCGGGCGCGGCTATAACATCGACAGTTTGAATGTCGGCGAAACGGATGATCCGCAGATTTCGCACATGACAATCGTCACTCATGGAGATGCGCAGATAATTGAGCAGATCTACAAACACCTGAATAAACTCATTGACGTTATCAAGGTGACGGATCTCACGACCGAAAACCATGTCGAACGCGAATTGGTGTTAATCAAGGTGCATGCGGAGCCGCAAAAGCGCGGGGAGATTCTTCAGATTGTAGAAATCTTCCGCGGGCGCACCGTAGATGTTAGTCCGACAACGTTGACGATTGAAGTCACAGGGGATGATGGAAAACTCAAAGCCGCAATCGATATGCTCCGTCCCTACGGCATACGTGACTTGGTGCGCACCGGCAAAATTGCGATGATGCGTGGGGGCGTAAGGTAATAATTAAGGGCAACCTACGGGCGATTAAGGAGGAATTTAATGGCAACTATTTACTACGATAGCGATGCAAATTTCGATTTATTGAAAGAGCGAACTGTTGCGGTTATCGGTTACGGCGCGCAGGGACGCGCCCAAGCATTGAATCTCAACGATAGCGGGGCTACCGTCGTCGTTGGGCTACGTTCCAACAGCGCATCAAGACAAGAGGCGGAAGCCGCGGGATTGACCGTCAAAACTGTCGAAGAAGCGGCTGCTATGGCTGATGTTGTACAAATCCTCATCCCGGACGAACAACACGGCGCGGTCTATAGGAATCAGATTGAACCGAATCTAGAGACGGGCAACCTGGTGATGGTTTCACACGGTTTCAGCATTCATTTTGGGCAGATTGTCGCGTCAAGTGATGTTGATGTGACGATGATTGCTCCCAAAGCACCGGGCGATCTTGTCAGAGATGTGTTCGTGGAAGGCGGTGGCACCCCGTGTCTAATCGCTATTCATCAAGACACAACCGGGCATGCAAGAGATCTCGCTTTGGCTTATGCAAAGGGCATTGGGGGCACTCGTGCCGGCGTCATCGAAACCACGTTCCGCGAAGAAACGGAAACAGACCTATTTGGCGAACAGGCTGTCCTCTGTGGTGGAACATCAGCCCTCATCAAAGCCTCGTTCGACACACTCGTTGAAGCCGGATATCAGCCTGAGATGGCGTATTTCGAGTGTATGCACGAGCTGAAGTTGATTGTCGATCTTATCTACACTGGCGGTCTTACCAAGATGCGCCGCGTTGTTAGCAACACAGCAGAATTCGGAGATCTCACGCGTGGTCCACGGATTGTTAATGACAGTGTCCGTGACCGAATGCGTGAAATCCTTAAAGAGGTGCAGAGCGGCGAATTCGCACGAGAATGGATACAGGAAAACCAAGCCAATCAACCTGTGCTGCAAGCACTTCGCCGCGGGGAAGAGGAGTTGGAAATCGAAAAAGTTGGCAAGGGATTGCGAAACATGATGAGTTGGCTGAACGAATAGCCCGACAATCATAATTTGTCTGAAAGCCGCCACTGTGTGTCGATGATTTTACCGGGGCGGCTTTTTGCTTTTCAATCTGCGTTAACCAGATGTCTTCGAATCTTCCGACTGGATGAACAATTAGGATTGTAGCAGCCTATTGCCAAGGGATTTATGGTAGCTGAAAAAGAGGTAGCAATCAATGCGGTCTTGAAGGCTGCGCAACTATGTCAGGAGGTACAATCTGACATGGCGCAGACAGATGTAATCGAGAAAGCCGATCGCAGCCCGGTAACTGTAGCCGACTTCGGTTCACAGGCTCTCATTTGTGGTGCACTCGGCGATGCTTATCCAAAAGACTGCATTGTCGCCGAGGAGGATTCTGAGGCACTAAGGGAAAATTCGCGGCTGAGGTCAAGAGTTACCGATTACGTCAATCGGTTTGCGGAAGGCTCACCCGATCGGGTCTGTGAGTGGATTGATCGAGGGAAAGGTGAAGTCAACAGCCGCTTTTGGACGCTCGATCCCATTGATGGAACGAAAGGTTTCCTACGACGAAATCAATATGCCATTGCACTCGCATTGATTGTGCATGGCGAAGCGAAATTTGGTTTGATTGCCTGCCCAAGTCTTCCGCAGTCATGGGATGTCCCTGCTAGCGATCAAGGTTGCCTTTTGGTCGCTGCTCGAGGTGAGGGTGCGTACATGTATGCGTTGGATGGACGGCTGTTGAAGCAGATTCGAGTTGCCGAAACTCCGCTCCGTTTTGCCGAGAGTTTTGAGATCTCACACGGCGATCACGGCGCGCACGTCAGAATAACCCAAGAACTCGGTATTACCGCATCACCAATACAGATCGATAGCCAAGCGAAATACGGATTGGTTGCACGAGGGGAGGCGTCAGTCTACATGCGTCTTCCGAATCCACGGACGCCACACTACCGAGAGTGTATTTGGGATCATGCCGCCGGGATAATTGTGGTGGAGGAAGCGGGAGGAAGTGTAACAGACACGCACGGTCAATCCCTAAATCTCTTGCAAGGCAGACGGATGACGTCCAATCGCGGAATTGTGGCGACGAACGGAACACTCCACGACCATGTGCTAGAGATTATCCGTGCCGTCAAGTAATGATGCACTGCTGTCCTTAACCACACAATAGGATTTTTATCTGTTTTAGGACTTGCGAAATCAGGAAATTTGAGGACGCAGAGGAGTAATACGTATGTAGGGATTGCAGAGGAGTAATACGTATGTAGGGATTGCAGAGGAGTAATACGTATGTAGGGATTAACGACTGTTGTTCCCTACAGGGGCCCTGCAACTGAGATTATCGTAGATAATCACCTTTTTTGATTTGAGTGTAAATCCTGTTTCTGTTTGCGGAACTATCCGAACATAAGAATATCCGGAGTTTCACAGTTCATGAAAAACCTGATGATGATATTTTGTCTTATCGTCACGGCAGTTTTCATCTGGGTCTGGCATCATCAAACCCAGTTCAACGACAATTCGCGCAAAGCCCGATTTCACTTGAAAAACGGCGAACTAGAGTCAGCGGTTGAAGCCTACACAAAAGCCATCCGACACAAGAAGTACACCCTGTTTTTCACACATGCGCCATCAGTCTACAACAACCTTGGTCAAGTCTATTTGCAACAAGCGGAGTATGACAAGGCGATTGAAACGTTCGAAAAAGTAATCGAACTCAAGCCGGACGCGGTTCAGGCATACATTAACTTAGCGACAACTTATCTTAAACAAAACCGACCCAATCAGGCCATCGAATCTTGTGAGAAAGCACTTCAAATTGCTCCGAACACGGCATTATCCCACTATAACCTCGCCTGTGCTTATGCCATCAACGCTGAAAATCCGCAGGCAATTGACGCCCTCAGAAAGGCAGCCGAGCTTGACCCTAGAATCAAGGAATTGGCAGAGCAAGAACCCACATTCGATGCTTTGAGGGCGGACCCGCGGTATCCAGCAAACTAAGTTCTAAATTTGTAGCCGTACGTTGGCATTGCGTCATCGGGAAACTCTTTAGATTGGAGATGGAATCCGCTCAACGATTCAAGCCTTGTGCACGTCCTACCTTGTACATTTATGTTTGTTCGTAGAATCAAGCAAGTAGGGAACTTGGGTTCTGTTCCGAGGGGCTTGCCCACGGGACAGAGGGAGCTTGTGTTTTCCGTTAATATATCGCCGTGCCATAACTCCGAAAGCTTTATCTGCGGCAATTCCGGCGATCCGAGATAGCGATTCCGGTGTAAGTGAATCGCATAAACGTCGCACGCAAATGCGCTTGACGGCAAAAATGGGGCGATGTATAATATCCATGTTCCAAATGCGGTAAGGGATATAGACATTCTAACGACCTAGGAAATTGGATTAGCATTAGGTAAATCAGGAGATACTAGAAATCATGACCAATTACAAATCGTCCGCTGGAAGAGTCATTTCGTATGTAATAATAGCATCGCTGATTGCGACCTTGAGCGCGACTGCGTCGGCAAATACATGGACCTCCATCCGTGAGTCAAAATGGAAAGAGGCATTCTATGACATATACTTTGTCGATGCCCGATTTGGCTGGATAGTCGGCTCCGGGTCTACGATTCTGCACACGACTGATGGTGGAAAGACTTGGGCCAATCAACCCAGTCATCCCTTGCCTTTCAAGAACGATCTCAAGAAGATTCGATTCATTAATCCCCAAGTGGGATGGGTCGTTGGCGAAGAAGGAACTATTCTGAAAACCGTGGACGGCGGGGCAACATGGATGAAGCTAAATAGCGGAACGCGGGCGGCGTTGTCAAGTGTCTCTTTTGTAGACTCACAGTTTGGCTGGGCAGGCGGAGATGGTGGCGTTATCATACATACTTCCGATGGCGGAAAGACTTGGACGCGACAGAACTCCGATCGAAGAACCGAAACCAACAACGTCATTGAGGGAGTTCATTTCCTTAATCAGCAAGCGGGTTGGGTCGCCGGAGGTGCGGGTACTCTCGTCCATACGTCCGACGGAGGACAAACTTGGGTACACCAAAAGAGCGGCACCGCGTCACCCCTTGATTCTCTTTTCATGCTTAATGACCAAGAAGGCTGGGCATGCGGCGGAAACGGCGCGTTGGTCTACACCGCGGATGGCGGAAACACATGGAAAGCTCAGGCGAGCAATGTTCCTAATTCAAACGGTATGCCCGAGCCTATCTGGGACATCCACTTCATTAATTCGGTTCAAGGGCTTGCGGCTGCGGAATTTGGAGTGATTCTTCGAACAACGGATAGCGGCACCACTTGGGCATCGATCGAACCACGGCCTGTTTTCCAAAGGCTGAATGGCGTCCATCAAATCAGTCCCACCGAGGCGTGGATTGTCGGAGACGCCGCGACGATATTGCATAGCACCAACGGTGGAGAGTCTTGGGAGATCGTGTCCAATAGCAGCGATTTGAATGCAGTTCATTTTCTCAACGATACGCATGGCTGGGCAGTGGGTGGTTCAGGCGTGGTCCTGCATACCAGCGATGGAGGCAATACTTGGGCTGTTCACGAATCGGGGGTGCCATTCAATTTGGAGGCAGTCCAGTTCTTGGATGTAAGGAAGGGGTACGCTGTCGGCGACAACGGTGTGCTTATTGAGAGTTTGGATGGAGGCACCACTTGGAAGAACCTTTATAGCGCGAGACAAGAAGGGGGCGAAACCGAACGCCTCAGAGCAGGAACTATCTTCGATTGGAAGTTAGCAGGTGGCCATTACGATGTGCACTTCCCAACAGTAAACGACGGGTGGGCGGTCGGGTTAAATAGCAAAGTTGTTCAAACCAATGATGGAGGGGCAACTTGGCACGGACAAAGCCTCGGGATGGAACACGATTTCGATATGCGAATTCTGAAAAGCGTCCATTTTGTTGATAATCAAATAGGGTGGATTGTCGGGCAAGGGGGCAAAGTGCTGAAAACTACCGACGGAGGACTCACTTGGATTGCACAGGATGGCGGGTCAAGTCAACTAACCGATGTGTACTTCATCAATTCGATGCACGGCTGGATTTGTGGAGATGAGGGGACAGTGCTGGTCACGCAGAATGGAGGTGACATTTGGACAGAGCAAACCACATCCACGACAATAGCTTTCAACAGCATACTGTTTATCAGTGGGACGGAAGGCTGGGTCGTTGGCGAAAAGGGCACAATTCTTCACACGAAGGATGGCGGAGTAACATGGCTGCCCCAGCAGAGTTCAAGTGAAATCAGTCTGTTTCATATTACTCAGTCGCCAAATGGGACAATTTGGGCGGTTGGAGAATCAAGCGTTATTGTAAAATATTGAAAATAAAGCCCATTCCCATGCAATAGCAAAATTATTCCCGCATTGGAGGCGGACATACTTTTCAACCCCAGCCACAATTTGTTCGTACAGATTGTAGTAGCGCGGTGAGTTGCGATTGCCGAGTCACCAGCCGCCTAACGGTTTATCTAAGTTGGTCCTTTCATCGGGCGTTGTGGATGTCCTTCTCCGACAATGGATTGTGGAATGATGCGGCTTTCAATCTTGCCCCGCGTGGCATCGGCACTTAGAGCAATTAAATGGAGTAAAATTAACAACGTCCGGCAACTTAGTGGTTTATTCGCTAAAAGTATAAGGCATAAAACTATGTATTTTGTAGTTTTGAAATCAGGACAATCTAAAGCAGTGGCTAGTGGTCAGTGGTTAGAATGATCCGTCCTACTTGAAGGGGCGGGTTGGCAGAGATCTCTATCGGGATCTTCTATCGCCCTCCTTGTTCGGTCGGTTGATCTTTCCGCTCGGTTTATCCCGCCCTACCGGGGTTGTGGTACGAGTTTCTTGTGCCAGTCTCGTAAGCCTTAAGTACTTAGAAAATAAACCACTTAGGGTCTACTCATAATAGCTTTAATCGTCGGTATCATTCTAGGCGTACTTTCCTAGCGTTGTTTTGATGCTGGTGCTAGTGTGGTGAAATTGTTGTGTGTAATCTTGAATACCCGTTTCTTAACGGGTTTAATCCTGTTGTTACACCGCAATACAAGTGAGAGGTGAACGTCACGATGGAAGAATGGATAAAGGTGATCGCACCGCTGCTAGTATTGCTAGTTTGTGGTGGAAACTCACAATCTCAATGGCTGCCAAATCCGAATTGAACACCGTGAAAACCGATCTTGAGACAAATATAGCTGAGGTGAAGGCAGACCTCAAAGCTGATGTAGCTGAGATAAAATCAGATATTACAGGCATGAGGGCAGATCTGAAGGGTGAAATTGGTGAGTTGAGGGCCGACATCAGTGAGATTCGGCAACTGCTATACAATACTGCTATACAAGAATGTTACTGAGTCCGAGAGGTAGGAATGAAAAGCAACCTAAGAAATCGAGAGGTTGAAAAGTGCTGTTGAGTTCGCAATCATCAAGGTTGAAAAGTGCTGTTGAGTTCGCAATCATCAAGAAGGAGCATTCCGCGGTTTCAACGAAACCTTGTAATTTGAGCTCGTGTTTAAAGTAGGAGTTGTAATATGGACTCTGTTCCCGCTGCATCGGCTAATCCATCGACTTCATTTGATACACTTTCAAACGGAGCGTTGTCCTTGCACCGAATTGCGACCCTGCGTAAGAATTTCGAGAGCAACTCCGTTAATCGGATGGCACAGAACGCCGTCTGCAAGGTTACCGTGGACGATATCGCGCTGAATCGTCAGGTGGTTAGCAACAGCGATTTCACATTTAGTCATGTGCTGGACGATTGGAGTGTCACCAATCAGAAGAGAAGCGGTAGATGTTGGATGTTCGCAGGGTTGAATCTTCTTCGGGTGGGTGCGATGAAGAAGATGAACCTCAAAGAGTTTGAATTCAGCCAAAACTACACGTTCTTTTGGGACAAACTTGAGCGTGCAAACTATTTCCTACAACGGATTATTGAAAGGGTAGAGTGTACCGTAGACGATCGTTCTGTAGCATGGCTACTTGAGCGACCGCTTGACGATGGGGGACAATGGACCATGTTTGTGAACCTCATCAAGAAACACGGTCTTGTGCCGCAAGCTTTCATGCCCGAGACGGAAAGTTCCTCAAACTCGGCGAAGATGAATGGCATCCTCACACACAAGTTGCGCGAGGGAGCCAAGGCACTTCGTGACATGGCAGCCAAACATGCAAGCCTTGACGAGCTGCTGGATATAAAGGACGAGATAGTGGGTACCGTGTACCGCATTTTGTCGATTCATCTGGGCACTCCTCCTACTCATTTCGATTGGCAGTGGAACGACGCGGACAAGGCGTTCCATAGCGATGGCGTCATGACACCCCAACAGTTCGCTAAAAAGTATATCACCGTACCGATTGATGACTACGTCTGCCTCGTCCACGACCCTCGTCCAACAAGCCCGGTCGGGAAGACTTTTACCGTCGAATGTCTTGGTAACGTTGAGGGCGGAGCTATCGTCAAATATCTAAACGTAGACATCGACTTGATGAAGAAGGTTGCAATGAAAACCATCATAGATGGTGAACCGGTCTGGATGGGGTGTGATGTCGGAAAAATGATGCGCTCCGATCTCGGACTTTGGGACGCAGAGTTATATGATTACGAAGCAATTTACGACACACCCCTAACTCTTGAGAAATCAGACCGACTCCAATACCATCAAACCTTTATGACGCACGCTATGTTATTCACCGGAGTGGATGTCGTAGAAGAAGATGACCAACAGATTCCACGTCGCTGGCGCGTCGAAAACAGTTGGGGCGAGGACAACGGCAGGAAGGGATTCTACCGTATGAACGACAACTGGTTTGACGAGTACATGTTTGAGATTGCCGCGCGCAAAGACTATCTACCCGCTGAGCTACATGCCGCACTTGATGAGGAGCCGATCGTACTACCGGCATGGGATCCGATGGGATCGCTCGCCCATGAAGCCGGGCATGTTAGATAGTTTCTCATAAGAGCGAAACCGAGGCGTCTTGAGGGGCAAGAAATAATCTTGCCCCACTTTTTCGATGGCCTCTAGGAAGATTCTGTGTGTAGTTTATGAATGTTGCCTCAAATTTAGCCTGACAAATTTCTCACTATATATTGGGAGACGTAACATTGAAGAAGTCGATTGTCGCAATCATTGTAGTTATTATAGTAGGCATTGTTATCTTAAGGGTTGTTACCAAACAACGGTCTAGCACGACTGAAGTCGCTGCTTCAGTGGTATCAAAACCTGTAGAGGTGGTTCAAGCGAGACGAGCAACCATCGAGTCTGTGTTGGAATTATCTGGCACAATTGTTCCAAATTCGAGGGTAACAGTCTTTCCCGAAGTTCCCGGCAGGATTGTTGAAATGCGCGTAAACGAAGGTAGTCGTGTAAAGAGTGGTGACATAATGGTTGTTATCGATCATGACGAACTTGAACTTCAACTAGCTCAAGCGGAGGCAGCCTTCCAAGCTACTCAGACGAACTACGAACAAGTAAAACAACTCGCGGAAGGGCGCGTCAAGTTCAAAATTGACGTTGCAGAAGCCGATGTGTCCTCCGCAAAGGCCGCTCTTCAACAGGTCAAGGATTTGGCGGAGACTCGCACCGTTTCGCAGATTGAGGGAGCGGAAGCCGGATTGACATCACTCCAGGCAAACTTAGAAAAGATAAAACGTGGAGCTAGAGAAGAAGATCGTAAACAAGCCCAAGCTTCACTCGATCAGGCTGACGCCAACTTCGCAAATGCCCAGAGCAACTATGACCGAATGCAATCACTCTTCGCAGACGGAGCAATCAGCGCGCAGTCACTCGAAGCATCACAGACACAGTTAGACGTGGCTAAAGCACAATACAATATTGCTTCCGAGCAGATTCGGCTAATCGAAAATGGCGCGCGCGCAGAGGACATTCGATCTCTCGAAGCACAAGTGCGGCAAGCGGAAGCCGCTCTTATGGTTGCACGCACTCAAATGATGACGCGCACTTGGGAAAAAGACATCACGCTGGCTGAAGCGCAAGTCAAGAAGGCAGAAGCCAATCTATCGACAGCCAAGGATTTGAAGACCGCCAGAAGTTGGGAAGCGGAAATTCTCACGGCAGAAGCCGCCATGAAGCAAGCAAAAGCCGTATCGCGTCTCGCGCAAGAAAGATTAACCGACGCAACAATCACTGCCCCAATTTCGGGTATTGTGGCAAAACGACATCTGGATCTGGGTGGAATGGCGTCACTAACAACGCCACTTTTTGAAATTGTCGAGATGAAGACAGTTAAGGCAGTTTTCAGCGTTATCGAATCAGATCTCGGCAAATTGAAACTACAGGCACGAGCATCTATTCGGGTCGATGCTTTGGAGAATCCCGTGATGGGCGAGATTTCGCTGATCAGTCCTACGCTCGATCCATCAAGTCGTACAGTAAAGATTGAGATCCGGGTCGAAAATCCAAGTATGAATTTGAAGCCGGGTATGTTCGCTAGAGCGACGATTCCTGTCGAGGTTCATGAAGATGCGGTTCTGATTCCGCGTTCCTCGGTGCTTGAAGATGCAAATCGCGACCTGCGGAGCGTTTTCGTCGTTGCCGAGGGCCTGAGCAAACGGCGGACAATTGAGATTGGGCTATCAAAAGGCAGTGATGTTGAGGTAACCCAAGGGCTTGTTGAAGGAGATACAGTGGTTATTGCCGGCCAGCATGCTTTGACAGATGGTGAAAGCGTCACAGTGGTCGCCCCTTAGCGGCGGTGAAGGGCGAGACTTGAAGAGACAAATCCGCGCCAACTCTCTCGCGACGAGTATGACGTTTGCTTAGAGGAGTGCAAGAGGTGTGAATCGTCATGAGTACGGAGGACCTCCTAAAAGGCGGCCAGCCCATAAAAATAGAGCACATTTCCGGCCCCGAAATCAAACCCCATGAGATTCTCGAATTTGAGTCAATGCTACGGTTTCAAGACGAGCAACTGTTTGGCGAATCCGGCTTTGAAAAGAGCGGAAAAGTTGTCATTACGAGAGCACCCGCGCGGTTGGATGTCATGGGCGGGATTGCCGACTACTGTGGAGCAAATGTCGCCGCATTGACGCTTGAACACGGAGCAGTTGTTGGCTGTCAAGTACGGGAAGACAGACAGCTCAGAGCGCTAAGCCTCGGAGTTGATAGTCACTCATTGCTGGGATTGCAGATTTCTGTAGAAGAATTCTATGACCGAGGACATCTCAAGTCGTATAATCAGATCCGTCAACTCTTCGCACGAAATCCCAAAACAGCGTGGACAGCATATGTGCTCGGAGGTTTTTACGTTCTGCTGAAGGAGGGCAAGATCAAGCGGCTGCCGCACGGGGCCACGATCGCAATTAAGAGCAGCATCCCGATGCGAGCAGGAATCGCGTCATCCGCCGCGATTGAAGTGGCGATGCTAACAGCTACCAACGCCGTTTATGAATTGCGAATGGACGCGAAAGAAATCGCTCGAGTTGGACAGATTGTCGAAAACCGCGTTGTTGGTATGCCCTGTGGACCGATGGACCAAATAACTTCCGCTTCCGGAGAGCGGGGGGCAATTCTCGCCATCTGCTGTCAATCCGACCCTGTTCTTGAAGCCATGTCCCTCCCCTTTAGGACGAGGGTGATAGGTATACACAGCAAGGTTAAGCGCCCATCAAATGCCGCTTATATTGATGTTCGCACCGCCGCGTTCATGGGGTTGACAATCCTTCAAAAAGAATTGAATATTGAGAAACTACGGAATAATTATTTGTGCAACCTCTCCGTGCAGGAGTTTCGGCGGAGATATCGAAGTTACTTGCCTGCCCGGATGAAGGGCCAACATTTTCTCAATCGGTACGGTGGAACGGTGGATTCGGCGACAGAAGTCAATCCCCAAAAAACTTACTATGTGCGAAGCCGCGTTGAACACCCAATTTATGAACACGCTCGCGTTGGGAAGTTTTTCCGATGTATTAAAGATGCCGCTGCCGACGCCGAAAATGTGAAGACTCACTTAAAAGACGCGGGAAAACTTATGTACGCTTCGCACTGGAGTTATCGGTATCGCGTAGGACTCGGATCGCCCCAAATTGAGCAGATTGTCAATTCAGTCCGCAAAATCGGGATCGAAGGAGGGTTCTATGGTGCTAGAATTACGTCCGGCGGCAGCGGCGGGACAGTTGCAGTGCTCTGTCATGGAAACATCTCTAGCGGGTTGATCCAAATCCTTGCCGCTTACAAGTTGGCTTGGGGACTTGAAGCGGAGGTCTTCTATGGTACGGCGCTCGGCGCATGCCAAACCGAGCACACTGTGTTGCACCTTTCCAAGGCGTGACACGAGTCAAGCTATAGGTATTACTTCTCCAAGTGATTAATTTCTCCTCCAAGAGGGAAAACGCTTGTAGCGCAAGGATGTTGAAGTATTCTCCCGCCTCTGACAACAAATGTCCCGTTGTTGAAGCAATCAAGCCAAATGGTGCATACTCATGAAATACAATAAATGCGTGTTTACGCTAGTAAGCTTGCTAGTCTTGACTCTTGCTATCATTCCAAAATTCGCCCTCGCCGAGGATGGTAGTCATGCCGCGGAATTTCTCAGCCACGGTGTTGGAGCGAGAGCCTTGGGAATGGGAAGCGCCTTCGTGTCAATCGCCGATGACGCGACCGCAGCCTACTGGAATCCGGCGGGGCTTGCGAAGGTTGAAAAGCACGCATTCTCTATTATGTATTCGGACTCCTTCGGAGCAGGGGAGGGAGGCCTTCTCAAGAAGGGCATTGTAGAATATAATTTCGTCAACTACGTGCATAAATTCAGCGGGTTCGGGAGCATCGGGATTAGTTGGATCCGGCTAGGCGTTGATGATATTCCACTTACGACATTCACGGATACCAACGGCAATGGCCTCGACGATGATTATCTGGAGTTGGATGGGATATCCGGTAAGAGCGAGAACGATGGTCAATACTTTGAGCCGCCAACCGTGACGGGCTATTTCAGCAACACAGATAATGCCCTACTTATTTCCTATGCGCGGAAGGTTGGCCCAAAACTCTCCATTGGCGCGAACTATAAACTCCTCAAACAGTCAATCTTTGAAAACGCGGGATCCGGAAACGGTCTTGATGTCGGTTTTATAGCAGGTCCCTTCGTTGGCTTTCACATCGGTGGGATGCTAGAAGATGCAACCGGCACTCAAGTTCGTTGGGATACCAGTACCGAACCGACCTTTACACGTAGTCCTAGATTTAGGTTCGGCGCTTCGTATCAACGCATGCTGCCCGTAATCGGAGATGTAACAGTTGGTGCAGACGTGCAGATGAATCAAGAAGACCTTGATCAGGAGAATGAATCGAGCGGCACACTCTTCCGCTTGGGGGCGGAATACTGGCTACTAAACGTCGTTGCTTTTCGTGTAGGCATTGAGGCCGAACAATTGGCGTTAGGCGCCGGATTGCGTCTCAAAATGGGAGAGGCGACGATGTTTGCAGATTATGCTTTCAACGCCCACGACATCGGTAATTCGCAACGGATTTCGATTTCGGGCATCTTTTAATTCTCAGGTTTTTACCTCCCTTCTCGTACTATACTCATAACTCATATATCAAAATGTGGCGTGAAAACAGCAAATCCCCAAAGGGACTCTAACCCGTGTTCCGATTCACCCTGATGCACAGAAAACTTCCTAAGTGTATACATTTACGAAACTCCCTGCCTTTTCTGTTTGAACGTTTCAAGCCGATCCCAGTCCCTCCGCCGAACAACGCAGACAACGTGAAAGCGCCAACGTTTCCCATGTATCGCCAGATCATCACTCAAACGCGATTCATCCTCATCCTATCCTGCCAGTCATTCTATCAAGCCAAGTGGCAGCAAATCTCCCTAACGTAATCAGTGGTTAGATTTATTCCAAGTCCGTCAAGATTACCGTTCATACCGCCTCGTCAGACATTTTGCCAACATCGTTTGAAGGTCAAGAAACGGGGTTGAAAGAAATCAAGGAGGTATTATTAACCGACGATGTTCATATATATTGTGTTAACATCATAAATAAGATACTATATACTGACACTATGATATATACCGTTAGCTATGGTTTCGTCTGTCTAACACGCTCACAGTCCAGATATAGTATGTCAATGAAAATCATACGCCAAATAACTCGCACCAAAAGTAATTATTTTCTTGACAAAATCCACATGTCTGCTTATAATGTTTCTAGGATTTAACAAAGTAGCGCTTTAATCGACCATCCCCCATGATCTACGGTCAGTAGAAATGTTCCGACTCGAATCGAAGTCGGCTAAAATGTCAATTCATTTTCGCTAACGCAATTAATGAGTCCACAGTCCAAATTCTCAAGGTTTGAAGAGGCACTGACATTGAAAACAACGAAAGGAATTGAACATGAAAGAGTGGTATTGTCCTAAACTTACGATTCTGGTGGTTAATATTCTCGCTATTATTCTCCTTACGTCTATTGCTGTGGGATAGGAGACCACCGAAAAGATGAGTGCGGAATCCGATGAGGGAGAGACCGAAGAGGTGATTGACATTGAAGGTCTCGCAATTATCGGCTCTCGTCTGCAAGCGCGATCAGTGGAAGATTCCGCACTACCTATTGATATTCTTGGATCGGATGAGTTCATCAAGCAAGGAGGGACTGATTTGCGGTACCTCATGCGAAACGTCGTCCCGTCGTATTATGTCAATAACGATTGGCGTTCAAAATGTCCTGAATGTCAAACCGGACAATGTCACTTCTTCAGAACCTGATATTGAGAACTTTACCTCTCAAATCGTCGGAAGGCCTTTTGGCGAATACAGTCCATACGGGTTTGGAGGTGCGTTCTGGTACGCCAAGTATAACTACAACTTCTAAGATCTCTTTTCATGGGGTTCAGGCAGTATTGTCCATCTTGCCGATGTGGCAGTAGATTATCGTGTGAGCAAAGCGGCGGGAAGCACCGCTGTCTGACTGCTTCGCATGGTTGCTTTGAATCATTAACTCTAAGGTTACCTCATGAATTCGATTGGTTTGACACAACTTGAGATGAGGGCCGAGTATGCGATATCCGTTTTGGTGCTTTTCTCGCTTTGGTTCCACTCTCATTTGGCTCTTCGGCGTTTCAACAGAGCCTAGCCACAAAAACACAGGTACATAAGTTCCAATCTTCTAAAGTTAACGTCATATAGTCACATACAGCGAAAGGAATTGAAAATGAAATTGAAGTTATATCCGCAACTTGCAACTCTCGCGCTTAGCATTGTTGCAATGCTTTTTTGTGTTGTCTATCGCCATAGCGCAGGAAGCCCCGGAAGAAGCGGCTGAAATGGAATCCGAGGAGTCCATGGAAGGCGAAATCGTGGAACTTGAAGGCGTGGTAACCATCGGTACTCGCGCAAAACGACGCTCCGCGATTGATTCAGCCGTGCCGATTGACGTGATCAGTGGCGATGAGCTCATCAAGCAGGGCGCCACAGATTTGCAAGACCTGTTGAGAAACATTGTGCCATCATACAATGTAAACACACAACCCATCAGCGACGCGGGAACGGTCGTTCGACCCGCGAATCTACGCGGTCTCGCTCCCGACCACACGCTAGTGCTTGTCAACAACAAACGGCGCCATCGTGCCGCTGTTATCCATTGGCTGGGTAATGGCTTGGCTGACGGGGCGCAGGGGCCGGATCTCTCGGCGATTCCGGCAATTGCGTTAAAGCAGGTGGAAGTCCTCCGAGACGGCGCATCTGCCCAATACGGTTCGGATGCAATTGCAGGTGTGATGAATTTCCAGTTGAAAGACAACTATGAGGGTGGCTCTTTTGAATTCAAGCCCGGTATCTTTCAATACGGGGATGGGCAGACATTTGCCGTGGCGGGTAATATCGGTTTGGGTAACGCGGAGACGTGGACCAACCTGAGTCTGGAATATGGCGGCGCAGATCCTACCATTCGCTCGGTACAACGTGAAGATGCCCTTGCCCTAGTTTCCGCTGGAAATCGTAGTGTAAGAGACCCGGCGCAAATTTGGGGATCACCCATTGTCGAAGGCGATGTCAAGTTATTCGCCAATTACGGGAGTAAACTCACGGATTCCGCCAATTTCTATGGGCACGCAAACTATGCCAGTAAGCGGGTTGAAGGCGGGTTCTATTACCGGAATCCCAATACTCGCAGCGGTGTGTTTAGTACCGATAGCGGAGAAACACTGCTGGTTGGCGATCTGACGGGTGGAGAATACCCGAACATCCCCATCACGAACCATGTTCCGGATCCCGATGAGTTGGCAAAGGTTATCAGGGATCCCAATCTTTTTACCTTCCAAGAGATGTTTCCGGGCGGTTTCACGCCGAGATTTGGGGCGGAGACGATTGATAGTTCCGTGCTCGTGGGGATTAAGGGCGACGCTTTGGGAGACACACTCGGATCGCCACTGGACTGGGATTTGAGCGCCTATTTTGGGCGTCATTACGCCGATTTCTTCATCTTCAACACCGTAAATGCATCTCTGGGACCGGATACCCCTACAGACTTCGATCCGGGTGACTACATTCAGACCGATTACAACCTTAACTTTGATGTGACGCACTCGCTCAGCGACATGGTATTCCTCGCCGCCGGACTGGAACGTCGGAATGAAGAATTTGAGGTTGTAGAGGGCCAGCGAGAATCCTATCAAATCGGACCTTTGGCCGGTCAAGGCTTCAGCGCGGCCTCTAACGGTTTCTCGGGCTTCAGTCAGATTACCGCGGGCAAGTGGAACCGTGCCAACCTTGCAGCCTATTTGGAAAGCGAGCTCAGACCGCTTGAACACCTGCTAGTTAGTCTCGCGGTGCGAGGGGAGGACTTCGATGATTTCGGGAGGACTGTCAACTACAAGGTGGCTACTAACATCGGCATTAAAGATTTGCTTGCCGACGCAGGTATGATCTCCAACGATGAGATGGACCTGAAATTCCGCGGCAGTTACAGTACCGGATTTAGGGCGCCGACTCCCGGTCAACAAAATACGTTCAACGTTACCACCGAGTTCAATTTTGAAAAAGATGATTTGGTGAATAACGGCACCATCCCGTCAACCAACCGAGCGGCAACGCTGGTGGGCGGAAAGGCTCTTGAGCCCGAAGCATCAAAGAACTTCACCGGCGGTCTCGCTTTCACTATGCGGAACATCCTCCTCACGGTAGACCTCTTTGGTATCCGAATGAAGGACCGGTTGGCACTTTCTCAAGACTTCGAGCTCTCTGCGGAGCAGAAGGATGAGTTGATTAAAGCGGGGGTAACCAGCGCTGCTAACCTGCAAGAGTTCCGATTCTTTACCAACGACTTCGATACCACAACCCAAGGTGTGGATGTGGTGCTTACGGTGCCAATACCCAATGGCACTCTCACCGGTATTTATAACCAAACAGTGACCACCGTTACCGACTTCAATCCGGTAACGCTGGATCTCTTGAGGATAAAAGAATTGGAGGAAAACCTTCCGAAACAACGAGGAGGTCTCACAGCAACGCAGGCTATAACCGACCGGTGGAGTGCGTTAGGACGTGTCAGTTTCTTCGGTGACTGGTTCGATTCCGAAGATGATGAGACATACACTGGAAAGGCGTTGTTCGACCTTGAAACGTCTTACATATCGTCCGGTGGATTAACCCTAACCATTGGCGGCCAGAACATCCTCAATACCTATCCTGACGAGAATCCGAAGGCTCTCAATATTGGCAATCAGTACGGTCAGTTCAGCCCGTTTGGATTTAACGGTGGGTACTGGTATGCCAAATTCGGTTACAGTTTCTAAACTGGCAACCGGGTTATGTAACTTCTAGAGCAACTCCTGCCGGTTTCGCAAACTAGCAGGAGTTGCTCTAGAGAGTTTGTCAATGCCTTTACTGTGTGCTCGGCATGGCTTTGATATCCATTCCGAGCACCAATATTCATTGTCGGTTCAATGGCGCCGACGAATCGTTTCAAGACTATTTATTTGCCCACCATCCCTCATCTAACGACGGCGATTTTTCCAATCTTTCTCAGGTTCCCGAACTCCATCACATAGATGTAAATTCCACTTGTCACGTCTGATGTGCCGTTACTCAGAAGCAGCCATTCCTTTCGACCTCGGTCAGTGGATGTCACGGTCAACCTCTCTACGAGTGAGCCACTTGGGTCATAAATATTGATGGCGGTATCGGTAGGGAGCCCATCAAATGTAACAACGCCCTTATGGAATTCGCTTGGTCGGACAGGATTTGGAAAAACGGTCAGTTGGGTGAAATCCTTTAATTCCACAAGATTAGCTGCGGGTGGAATTTTTACCAGCATGGCTGATGCGCGGGGGTCGATTGGATTTCGATCGCTATCCTGAACTTCTGAAACAGCAATCTCATAGATGCTACCGGGAATTAAATCGTCCTGTCGAAAGCCGAGAATTGCGCGTTTTCCCATCCGGTCACGAAAGGCTGACTGTGGAATCACACCGGAAATGTGTTCCGGTTTTCGCAGGAGGAACCGTTTTTCGTTCCCTATTTCTCGTCCCATCGGTCTATCAAACGTAACAGCGATTCGATTTTCTCCAAGGTGTTCCGCGTCTATCATCCTTGGCGGGGTTCGCGGAGTAGCCCACACCGGAGCCGTCCAATCCGTCTCAATCCCATTTTCACTCACCGCTGAAACGGCGTACCAATAGGTCGTATTCTTCTTCAGCGCCCGATCAAAGTATCTTGGTACGTCGAGGTTCTCTTCAATTTTCTCAAATTCCACCATTCGGGGCGAGATTGATACCTCTTTTTCTTGGTTGGAGGTCGTTGCTCGGTATACGTTAAAAAGACTCACATCGCTCGGGGTTTGCCAGGTTAACTGAACAAGGCTTTCCGTTAATGGAGCTGCGACTAGATCCCACGGTTGGATATTTGCGACGACTTTCGTCTTGTCCGCGCGCGTATTCTCAAAAGTGAGAAGATTATCCCGACTGTTGAGAAATATCTCCTGAAAACCATCTTCATCTGAATCCGCAAGAAGAAGACTCGGGGTGTTCCACACTTCGTGATGCCAGACTGGCGTAAAAGAAGTTCGACCCTGTTGGAAAACATGAACGCTTGGGTTTGTAAGAATTATGAGTTCATTCCGTTCATCACCGTCAAGGTCTCCAACAGCGAGGCTATTACCCCTTAGTCGATATGGGGCAATCTCTTGCGACCATACCGAGACATAACGATTGTCTCCCGTGGTGGTAAACAGGGTGAATTTCCAGCGAGCCGGCAGTGAAGGGAGGTCTTTCTCAATCGTTCGGCTCCCAACGACAAAATCTGAAATCCCATCGCCGTTCAGGTCTCCGATAGCGTATTGATGGGCATCCAGCCCGTCAATACGCAACTGCCACGTCTGCGTTAACTGATTGTCTCCAATTGCTTCGTAGAGATGTAGTTCTCCTTCACTATCTCCCGTCAATAATTCTGTTCTGCCATCTCCGTCAAAGTCGTCGATAGCGAACTGCTCGCCATAAACGTTGGCTCCATCCGTCTCACTTTTGAGACGGATGATTTCCTCGTAAATATCATTTCCTTGATTTTCGTAAATAAGGATTGCACCGTTATTGTTATCGGCTCCGACTATTTCTTTGCGCCCGTCTCCGTCAAGATCGGCAATCTGTCCAGCCGAGAGAAATGGCGATTCCCAAATCTGCCGTTTCGGGTAATCGGTGCGCGTCAGACTCTCAATAAGAAAGATTCTATCTTCGGTGCTTCCCAAGATTTCCAAAAGTCCATCTTCGTCGGTGTCATCAACCGCCCATGGCTTAAAGGCGAAGGCGCTTGTATGCTTGAGTTCATAGCTGCCGGAAGGGGTACGCTCATGGATTTCTATGCCTGAAGAAAGATCGCCAATCAAGGGAAGCCCCACAATTTCGAGTAAACCATCTCGGTCAAAGTCTGCGGTAACACTTCCGATGTGCATCGGTGGAATTCCAGTGGATTCTCCAATTAACCCGTGCGGAGAAATCCGGCTGCCCATGACATCCAGTTGATAATATCTACCTCGATTGTCTCCAATCGTTTCAAGTCCTGCCGCATTTCGCGCACGGACAAAGTAGTCATACCGGCCAGGGCTCAAGGACAATGAAAATGAGTGTTCTCTGCCGACTGCTGATTCATCAATAGTAGAAAATGGTGCAAGTATTTTTTGGGCGCGATAATTTAGTGAGTCAACTGTCAAATCATCCGTCGACCACGAAAAGGATACGACAAACTGACCTTTTGACAGTTGTTCTCGCGCCTTGATACCGCGCACTATAGGCGGCGTTCGATCTACAGACAGAACGACTTCATCGCGGGCAATCGCGCCTGTCTTCGCCACGGTTTCCAAACGAACCGTGTACGTCCCTTCAGGCACCTCCGCGATCTCCCAGATTAGCAGTCTTTCCTTTGTCTTTTGCCGGAAAGACGGGAGATTGATTGCGGTCCACATTGTGGGCGTTGTTGACTCACCGTACATCAACTGCCACGTATTAAACTTGAATCCACCCGCGGTTCCAATCAATTCGATTTTGCTTGAACCGCCGCCACCGGTTTCAGGCGCAAGAATCCGTGCCTGCATTGAACCACTTGTTATCAGGGCTTTCGCCGCGTTAAGATTACCGGCCCCGACAAGTTCCGGGCTTTCAAGGGTTGAATCTGCAGTATTTATAATTATTTGTCGAGTTTCTTCATGTGTCAGGTTAGGGCGTTTTGACAAAATTAAGGCTGCGACTCCTGACACGTGCGGCGTTGCCATGGATGTTCCCGTCAACCGACGGTAGCGGTTGCCAATCTGAGTGCTCAGAATGACGTTTCCAGGTGCACCAATATCAATTGACGCACCAAAGTTGGATTGATAGAATCTCTGTTTATTCTGATCAGTAGCGGCAACGGCGATTACTTTGCGATAACCCGCTGGGTAGATTGTGTTCTGTGCTCGTTCATTTCCGGCAGCAGCAACCAAGAGAGCTCCGCGCGCGTAAGCGTAATCTATCGCGTCACGAATTACGAACGAATTCCGAGAGCTGCCCCAACTCATGTTGATGATTCTTGCGCCATTATCCACGGCATAGACAATCGCGGCTGAAGAATCGTCGTCCTGCAGATGGGTGCCAGCCCCGTTTGACGCCCCTGCCCGAAGTGGCATCAAGGTGCAATTCCACGCCACCCCCGCAACTCCAAGTCCGTTATCCACATCTGCCGCAGCAATGCCCGCCACATGAGTTCCATGTCCCGACCCATCGATTGGATCGTTGTCGCCGACCACCGAGTCGCCTATGACTGCGACATTGGGGGCGTCTGTAAAGTCCCAGCCTCGAATGTCATCAATATATCCGTTTTGATCGTCATCAATGTCGTTGTCTGGAATTTCATCGGTGTTGCGCCAAATCTTCGCGGCGAGATCTTGATGAGTATAATCGATGCCGCCATCTACGATTGCGATAGTCACCTCAGAACTACCTTTTTCAATTGCCCAAGCTTGAGGCATTTCAATTAGGGGGAGATTCCACTGCTCTTCGAATCGGGGATCGTTGGGGACGATTTCGGACGCGAGCGTTTGACGTAGATAGTTAAACTCAACCGCCTCAATCAAGGGGTGTGACGAATAGGCGGCTTTTAGGGAATCGAGATTGGAAGAAGTCGAAAAGCGCAAGAGATAGATACGTTCAAGGTTCGGATTCGCTGCCGGGTTGGCGACATGAGGGAAAACGCGGGAAAGCGACTGAACCCCCATTTGGGAATGGAATACGCGAATCGCGGAACTTTCGTGCACGCGTTTAGCCTCCGCTTCGCCTTCAGACGTCACTCGGATTAGGAGTTCGCCCAGTGTAACTTCCGACAGTTGCTCCGAGGTCGGAAAATTGCTCCCGCCCGCCAAGGCAGATAGTGGCAATAATACTAGCATCGCCATTGCCACAGAAACTCGCCTAGTTTCGGACGATAGGTTTAAGCAGTATACAGGATGCAGGGCTTGGTTCACGGTGTTTTCCGGTTTGGTTGGCGAGGTAAGAAAATGGATCCAACTGCGGTTCAACTTCGGATGGGGCTTTCTTAATCGCAGCACTTTGCAGAATTCGATTATTTCGTATATGACAAATTATCATAGCAACTGCACAATGACAACGGTAAAATCGTCCTGAAGCGGATTGCCAGAGCAGAAATCGGTTAACTCCGCATCCAGAGCAGTTATCATTGTGTGCGGAGAATGGAGCGCATACTCGTTGAGAAAGCGCTCCAGTGCACCAGTGCCATATCCTTCTTCACCAGCGCCTCGCGCCTCTGTCAGACCATCGGAATAAAGAAAAAGGCGATCTCCGGACTGCCAGCTAATCTGTTTCGGTTCGGGTTGAAATTTTAGGCGTGTTCCAAGCGGGGGTGAGCCGTTGGTCTTTAGCACACTCCACCTCTGTTCTTTTGCGCGATATAGATAGGGGTGAGGGTGTCCCGCATTGGCGAACGTGAGCGTGCAATCGGAATGGTTGAGTATGAGATATGAAAAGGTCATCAGCATACGCGTGTGGCGATAGTTGCGCACAATCTTATTGAGAGCAGTAAGCACAGAGGATGGCGATGGATCGATTCCCATTTGGAAATCAAACCCGCTGCTCACGAGAGCAACTAACAAACCGGAGTAGAAACCGTGTCCCGCAACGTCACCAATTGCCACACTCACGCGGCCATCGGGCAAATGGAAATAATCGTAGTAGTCGCCGCCAACTTGGGCTGCCGGCTGGCTTTTTCCTGTCAGATGCATCCACTCCAACGAAAAATCGCCAGTCGGAAGCATGGTTGTTTGAATCTCATGGGCACGTTTAAGATCGTACTCGTGTTGTTCCTGCTGGCGTACAGCGGCAATTCGGTATACCGTATCTTGTTTAATCTTCTGTCCCAATATCCGCAATAAGCCACTGACGACTTGCGGCGAGGTTGACAACACCTGATGAAAGTCGCCACGGTGAAGTTTTAAGAGCATAACGTCAGTTTTCGCACGTACTGTGGCGCTGTGGGGTGAATGATCAAGCAAAGCCAATTCGCCTACATATTCGCCCTCAATTCTCTCTTGTATTTCAACTGCGCCGGACCAAATTGCGACTTTCCCTTTCACAACAAGGTAAAGCCCGTCTGCCAGTTCACCTTCATTGAAGAGAGTGTCTCCTTCCGAGAGCCGGAGCATTTGCATTTTGTTACCGACTGCATTCAATACATCTTCCGGTGCACCTGCGAAGAGTGGTGTTCTGCTGAGGATTGTCGATAGTTCCGCCGAGGATAACATTCGCCTAATACTCCCTGAATCTCGGTTTCGTAAAACCCTTACTGTTGTAAGACTGGATTATGCAGTCAACTTCTGGTAGAATATCCGACGCAGTTCAATGTTATAGATTGCTTGAGGTGTAACCATGAACAAGATTATACTTGATACTGATATTGGTGACGATATTGACGACGCCCTTGCCTTGGCGTTTGCCGTCTTGAACCCAGAAATTGAGTTGGTTGGCGTGACAACCGTGTTTAAGAATACGGAAAAACGTGCCGAGCTAGCGTGCTCTGTGCTGGAAGCGTTGGATGAAACAAGCATTCCAGTTCATGTCGGAATTGGCAAAACCGTTCCGCAATCCATTCCAGATTGGGAGCGAATTGCGGCAGAGCATCAGCCAAGACAGATGGAGATTCTGACCCGGCGGCAATCATCGATTAAGCCGCGTCCGACACGAGCAGTTGACTTCATCATTGATACCATCATGTCGGGACATGGCGACATTACCCTTGTTCCGATCGGCCCGCTCACAAATATCGCGGCAGCGCTCCTCGTAGAACCTCGGCTCATTCAGAAGACGAGGATATGCTTGATGGGTGGCGCAATCGGCCGGATTACGCCAGAGTGGAATGTGCTCTGCGATCCGGAAGCAGCGCGGATTGTGTTCGGCTCCGGTGCGAACATCACAATGGTGGGGCTTGATGTGACGACCAAATGCAAGATGACGTACGATCAGGTGAAAGCTATTGGCGCGGTGCAGCGTCCAATCAACGAAATCTGCTTTGAGCTAATCCATCTCTGGGGTGGTGATAACCCCGAGCCGCGTCCGACGCTTCACGATCCATTAGCTGTCGCGTTTGTTGTTGATTCGACTTTATGTGAAATGAAGGAGTTACGAATCGCCGTTGAAACCCGTGCTGATTATGTGCAGGGACTAACAGTCCCAATAGACGGGCAACCGAACACTTCGGTATGCGTAGATGTCGATGCGCAGCGGTTCATGGACTATTTCCTTGGTACTTTAACGCGTTCCTGAAACAAGGGATGATAGATTCTTCATCTCCGCTGTCGATGCAACAGTTCCAGTATTTTTTGAAGGTCTGGATCATTCGGGTTAAGACGATTCACTTCTTCAGCTTCATGGATTGCGGCATCCAACATACCTATATTGTAATATGCCCAACCCAGAGCGGCATGAATGATTGCCGACTCCGGTTCCAAATGCAACGCTTGTTGGTATTGCTCTATCGCCTGGTCATACTCCTTCTTTTCAATATGGTCGTTGCCACGCTCAAAATACGGATTACGGTGACCGTCTACCGACAGGCGCGCGCTTTTGTTGGATTGGTGCATCTGTCCACAACCGGCATGAAGTAAAACGCAGCACAGGAATGCGGACACCTTCATCAATTCCACTATTACCTCCTCTTGACCACATAAGATAGCACCATCCAGAAAAAGTGTCAATTTGAATTTCCAATGGGGTTGGACCTATCTGCAGTGGATACGGCGGAATAGTGTCGAGTTTCTTCGTGTTCAATCGCGTTTGCTTGTGTCAAGTACACCCAATGGCAGGCACACCATCGGATTAGGTTAGGGTGCGGCGCTGTCTGTTGACCACTTTCTCGACCGCATCCTGTGCCGCTTCGTCAGTTGACTGCCTCTTAGCTCGACTTTGTACATTTAAGTGGGATAACGGACGGTGTCAATCAAGCGTTGAAGAGGAGCGGGGACATTTTAATTATTTGGCTTATTTGATTGACCGTTGAAAAAGTCCGTCCCTAGCGATTTCCTATCCCCATACAACCTGTAAGGATCGCTATCGCACGGGATTTACTATCGCGCTCTTTAATCAGTCGCTTGATGGCCTCTGGCGCTTTCAAATGCTGGTGCGCAGTGTGCACCCTACAAATGTACAAAGTCGAACTTAGAAAACAAACCCTTATAGTAATCCGTGGAAATTTCTCTTGACAAAATGGAGGTGTTGCTATATACTTTACGAGCTTATTAAGTTGTGGGTCCGGGCGGGTAGCTCAGTTGGCCAGAGCGACGGCCTTACAAGCCGTAGGTCACAGGTTCAAGCCCTGTCCCGCCTACCAATAAATATTCAAACGTCATCCTATCGGATCCGTGGTGTAGCTTGGTTTAACACATCTGCCTGTCACGCAGAAGATCGCGGGTTCAAATCCCGTCGGGTCCGCCAGTTTATATCTCACCTAAACCACAGGTTGTTTGGTCGTCAAACAGTCTGTGGTTTTTTGTTATCTATACCTTTCTTGCTCGCATGACGATAGTCCTAGTACGGAGGTTGCCCTCGTGTTAGACCTAAAATTCATTCGCCGGAACCCTGATGCCATACGAACTATGCTCGACCAACGGAGGATGACTGCGCCTTTAAATCAGCTCCTTGAGATGGATAGTCAATGGCGCGAGACTGTCACCGGCGTAGAAAATGCCAGGAATCATCAGAATACCATCTCAAAAGGCATTGCGCAACTCAAGATGAACAAGCAGGATGCCTCCGAGCAAATTGCGGAGATGAAAGGACTCTCTCAGGAACTCAAGAGGTTGAGCAAGCAATCAAATGTCCTTAAGCAACAGATTAATGAGATGCTATTGACGATTCCGAACCTGCCGGATTCAAGTACTCCTGTTGGAGGCAGCGAGGAAGATAACATAGAAATCAAGCGATGGGGTAATCCGAGAACCTTCGATTTTGAATCAAGACCGCACTGGGAACTTGCGGAAGAATTGGATATTGTAGATTTTGGGCGGGGCACAAAAATCGCCGGAAGTAATTTTATACTGTTCAAAGGTCTTGGTGCGAGGTTAGAGCGAGGGTTGATTAACTTCATGATTGATTTGCACGTTTCCAAACACGGTTATACAGAGATTTCTCCGCCGTTTCTCGCCAATCGTAGAACAATGACCGGGACCGGACAATTGCCGAAATTTGAAGAAGACATGTATCGCTGCGACCGGGACGAAGAGAATGAAGACAGCGATCTCTTTCTTATTCCAACTGCCGAGGTGCCTGTCACCAATATCTTCGCAGGGGAGATTTTGGACGCCGACGATCTTCCGATTTATTACGTCGCATACACGCCTTGTTTCCGGCGAGAAGCCGGCTCGTATGGACGGGAGACACGCGGGTTACAGCGCCTTCACCAGTTCGACAAAGTCGAAATGGTGAAGTTTACACTTCCCGAAAAATCTTACGATGAACATGAAGCCTTGTTGCGCGATGCCGAGGATATACTACAAGCCCTTGGTCTCCCCTACCGGGTCATTCAACACTGTTCGGTTGAATTGTCGTTCGCGGCTGCAAAATGTTACGACCTCGAACTTTGGTCGCCCGTAGATCAGAAGTTCAATCTAGAGATTTCTTCCTGCAGTAACTATGAATCGTTCCAAGCCCGACGCGCGAATATCCGGTTTCGTCGTCAACCGCATGCAAAAACCGAGTTTGTTCATACACTCAATGCGTCGGGCACTGCGTTGCCTCGATTGGTCATCGCGATTCTTGAGAATTATCAACAGGAGGATGGGACGATTCAGATACCGGAATTACTAAAGCCGTACATGGGCGGTATCGATCTAATCACGTCGGATAGTATATCAGAATAAAGAATTCCCCGATTTACCAAGATTTTAATGTGATCTGGAGGAATGAATGGACGAGGGCAAAGGTTACGCGAACCCCCAACTGCTAATCTCTCCCGAAACGCTAATCGACAGGCTAGGTGACGAATCGATTTGCGTTGCGGACACACGACCGACGCATGAGTACGCCGCTGGGCACATTCCCGGCGCGATCCACTTGGATCTGTATTCGCTTAGCTTGAATGACACGAGCGAGAGACCGTTCAAGTCGTTCATGTGGACGATTGCTTATCTCCTGCGTCAGCGCGGAGTTGATCCGACCAAGACGATCATTTGGTATGAGGATATCTCGGGCATCTGTTCCGCAAGGGGATTTTGGTTCTGCGAATACCTTGGGCACGAAGATGTTCACGTGTTGGACGGCGGGTTCAATGCCTACGTCGCGGCAGGTGGGCGCGTTAGCATCGAAGCAGACGGGCCCCCGGAAGTTCCGGCGTTTCCAGAGGCCCCGCAATCTCATACACATCTAGACGCGGATACAATCCACGGATTGCTTGGAGACGCTGACTTCGTTGTCCTTGATACGCGCACCGACGACGAGCACTATGGGCGAGTTGCCCGCTCCGCTCGCGGCGGCGCGATTCCGGGGTCAATCCACATTGAGTGGCGCAACAATCTGGATGAAACGGGCGCGTTCAAGTCAGCTCCCGAGCTCCGCGAACTGTATCAATCCGCAGGGATAACGCCCGAAAAACGTGTCATGTGTTACTGACAGGGCGGCTACCGCTCTTCCAACGCCTATCTGGCGTTGCGACTCCTAGGGTATCCGAGAGTCAGCAATTATTTAGGGTCGTGGAAAGAGTGGGGAGATCGGCTGGATTTGCCGATCGAGATTCCAACCGCGTAATAGATAACAGAGATGAGGGCGTTGTATCTCGCTCACGGGTAGGGCTGGCAGGGAGTTCTATGGGGATTAGCTATCGCAGTAAGATTTCTATCGCATTCATTATTCGCTGGCGTGATCCCGATCTACGGGAAGGGGACACATACCGGGTTACGTAACGCAGTGGATTTGGCAATCCACTGCGAGCGATGATTGAGTCGCTTTAACTCACATTCTCCAGGTTGTTTGTCTCGCAAGACTACTGCAAGATATCTTCGATCGCCAACGGATTGTCCGACATTTCTTGGTTTGCCGCTTCCAGTTTTTCTCTGCTTGATACCACGCATACCGCACCTTGATTCAGATTGGACTCAAGCAGTCCCAAAAGCGCACGTTTGACCGATTGAGGGGTACCGGACTTCAGACGCGCGTAGCGTTCCTCCCGTTTTTCAGGCGTTTGTCCAGTGAGATGACGGTGAAGCGCATCACTCGTTGCCTCGTTCGGTCGAATCGGCTGCTCATAGTTCTTCGCCGTGGCAATAATTGCACGGTCGATGTCCGTTTGTGTCCACTGAGTTCCGTGAACAAAGTCGGTCACGCCGTTAAACACTTGGAGAGTTCGACTGATATGTGGGTCACTGTATGAACCGAGATACAGCGTTCGACCAAGCGGGCTATACGTGAACCAGGCGCCGTAGGCGTTGCCCTTAAAACGTATCTCGTTCATAATGTAGTCGAGACGGACCATGTGGGCTCCAAGTGATAACAGTGTTTGATCCGGGTGTGAAGCGTGCTGCGCGGGGATAACTTGGGCACAGTGTGCGACTTGGATAGGCCCCGCCAATCCCTCGCGCGGCGGAGCTTCAAAGGGAGTGAATCCAACCGGTATCTCAGCTATTGTTTCGTCTCGCATTTTTCCCACCCAGTCCGACAACGTCCCAGAAACTGTTTTGAAAGCGGAATCGGAGCCAGTGAAACTAGCAGTTACCCGCCCGCGTACTAGCAGAAAATCTCGAATTTCATCAATCTTGCCCATCAGATCGCCACTTTGCTCATCAAAATGAGCGTTCAACTCCTCGCTTAGCGAAAGTTGAGGCAAGCCGGAAACCTGCTCGTTCAAATAGCTCTCAGGATTTAGACCGCGCGCGGCGTGATACATTGCAGTGCTGGAGCCGTTGTGCACCATATCCGTGCGGTATCTAGCCCGGCTCTGGACAAGCACATCGCGAAGTCGCTCCGAATCCCTAGGATCTAGGCTGAACAGTAAATCGTGAAACACACTTAACGCCGGAGCAATCTGATCGTCAAGCGTCTTAAGTTGAAAGCGCATATGTCGCAGAGACTGATTCCCGTTAGAGGCATGTGTCCCAAATCCGGGCGCGCATCCAATCCCGCCTGTAGAAGCGGCCACACGCCGCGCCATCTGCTCGTAGTTCACCCCCGCTGCACCCAACTTGCGGATAGCTTCAGCATAGCGCGGCAGATATTTCCAGAGATGTTCCGGCAGCCCCTGTAGGTTGAAATTCAGAATAAGATAGTTGATACCGTTTGCGAAGACATCATTGTGCAGCAGTTCAACACCGTGGACACTTTCAATAGTCGTCGGGATATGAGTTAAGCGGTTGGGAAGGTCCGTGACTTTGAGTTGCGGGAGCTTTGCCAGTGCTTCGGGAGCGTTCGGCTCACTGTTGAGCCGGTCCAATTCCTCAGCATCCGCTGCAATCTGTTTCATCTCCGCGTCCGTGAGTTGCGATCGAACTTTTGCCATGCGATCGGCAAACTCGGTATCAATACGTCCCTGCATTTTCCGATCTGGCTTCACGACAGCGGTTAATCTATGTGGATTTTCCAGCAGTCTTTCCCGGATGAGCCGATTGAAAAGAGACGGCTCAGCCTCATATTTGCGTTTACAGGTTGACAGATGCTCTGCCATCGGCAGAAATGTCAGCGGATCCGTGCCGTAAATCCATGTTGAGATTACTCGATCCAGCATTTCCAAAGGAAACATCGATCCGATTTCGAGAAAATGATAAGCCGCCTGTTGGAATGCGGCTTCCACCAATTCTGGCTCAATCTCAATGTTAGCGACTTCGGAGAGCGTGTCGATCGCCAAGTTTGCGAAGGTATCAACACGGTCCGGTTCGCTGCCTTTCAACCCAACGCGAAAGTTTCCTTCTAGCCCGACTGCTCCCGCTCCTGAATAGATTAGGTCCGCTCCGAGCTTCGATCCGATGACCGCCTTTTTCAACGGTGCTCCCTCATTACCCAGCAAAATCAGGCTCAGAATGTGCATCAACACGGCGTCTTCGGGATCGGTTGCGTCACCTGCTAGCCATTGAAGCATGAGGTACGTCTTTTCTGTGAGTGGTTCATCGGACGCTACGGGATAGGTGTCGGTCAGCGATCGAGGTTCTTCCCAGCGAGGCTGTCGAGTGATATTTACCCCCGGGGTTTGTCGAGCAAATCCTTTGAGTCTATCGGTAAGGAACGCCAAGTATTCAAGCGTCGGAATATTTCCATAGAAGAAGAAATAACCATTGCTGGGGTGATAATAATCCTTGTGGAACTGCTTAAGAGCGGTGTACGTCAAATCGGGAATTGCGACCGGATCCCCACCGGATTCATTGCTATAAATCGTGTCCGGCAACAGTCCGCGCGTGACAGAACGGTACATGAGCGATTCGGGATCGGAGAATGCCCCTTTCATCTCATTGTAGACAATCCCGCTGACTGTCAGGTCGCCGGTGGGATTTGCAGGATCTGCTGGAGCGAGATGGTGACCTTCGCGTTTGAATGTCTGTTCCGTCAGCAACGGATGAAAGACAGCATCAAAATATACTTCGGCGAGATTGAAAAGATCTTGCTTCACATTGCTCGCCACCGGGTAGTAGGTGCAATCCCAACCGGTCATAGCGTTGATAAACGTCGCCATGCTCATCTTAATCATCTCGAAGAACGGCTCTTTAACCGGATATCGGCGCGAGCCGGCAAGCACGCCGTGTTCAAGGATATGAGGCACCCCCGTGTCATCTGACGGCGGTGTGGGGAAGCTGATAGAGAATAGGTTCTCGGCATCGTCGGCGTGAAGATGCATCAGTCTTGCACCACTTGGCTCGTGTTCAATTTGATATGCTACGGCACGCAACTCTTCAAGTGGCGTGATTGCTTTTACCTCAAAATCGTCAATATGTTGTCCCACTTGCAACGTTACTTCTGGAGTTTCGGGCATTCAAGTCTCCTTCTCTGATTGAATCGGATTTTTTCTTTAGTTATCGGATACGGCGATTAGATGATTTCGCGTGCGCAAGAACAGAGTTCCTTCGGATATTGCCGGGGTTGCCATACAGATGTTTCCCATAGCATTCGTGGCGAGAACTTTGAATTCTGGTCCCGCCTGAATGACTTAGATGCCACCAACTTCGCTCGTAAAGTAGATTTCGCCGTTAGCGGCGACCGGTGATGCCGTAAAGCCGGTAGCACCACGACCTAGACGTTTTTCATAAATGCGTTCACCCGTATCTGCTTGGTAGCATGACAGAACACCGTTGTCCCGGCAGCTATAAAGATAATCGCCGTAATCTATGGGAGTTTGCATATATGCTCCACCTGGGTCATCACTCCAAACGATATAGTTGCCGACATCAGGTTTTTTTCCGGGCGAAATATCTCCGCCTCCGCTAAGTTTCCACAGCCCTTGGCAGGGATCAAAATCATAGCCCCCGATATGTTTGTAGCCATTTACGACAACTTGGGTTTTGTCTTCTCGGCTTTGAATCGCCGGAGTGCACCACGTTGGCACTTCGTCGCGCGGTGTTTTCCACATGTATTCCCCATCTTCTATTCTGAATGAAGTTATGATTGAACCTATTTGAACCTCGCACTGGACGATTATCACGTTTTCATGAATCGCGGGTGAACTTGCAAAACCCCATTGCGTCTCGGGTAAGTAAAAGAATCCAGAGTCAAGGATACCCAAGTGACGCTTCCAAAGCACCGTCCCATCCATGTTATAACAATACAGCCCTTCGGAACCAAAAAAGGCAACCACGTATTTACCATTTGTAGCCGATGTGCAGTTGGCGTGAGTCGTTTTCGGATATCGCTTTATCTTAGGTACAGCTTGGTGCACGGTTCGCTTCCATAGAATTTCCCCTGTGTTTTTATCGAGGCAATAAACAAGCCATTCATGTACGCTCTCGTCATCTACCGGCTCAACATCGCCATACAGCCCAACTTTCAGCGGTGTATCCATTTTTCCGCTGATTGCGGTGGTTATGTAGATGCGTTGATCTCAAATCACCGGACTGGAATGCCCTAGACCAGCAATTGGCGACTTCCACTTGATGTTCTCAGAATTCTCTATGTGCGAGGAGGTTGGAGTTGGGAAATTCTCAGCCACACCGCTGGCGCCCGGTCCACGAAAGGTCGGCCAATGTACGCCCTGCGGCTCAGTAGCTGCCGCTGCCACACAGATGAAGATTATTTGAATGGCGGCAATAGGTACGACCATAGTTGCCGCCTTGAGTGGGGGTTTCATAATCCTAAACCAGTCCTATGTTGTATTAGTCAACGAAACGGTTTACATGTCATTCTGTTCCCACGGATGGACGACCTCACCGGTCAAGGCTTGGATTTGGCACTCCAAGCCGAGCGGGAAAAAGCTATGAGCATCTAACATTTACGTGACCAATACAAAACCAGTCCCATGTTAAAGCGGTACAATCTGGACGGGGCAAACCTTGAGTTCAGCAGTTTGTGTAATCGGATCGTAGCCAGAGCCCGTGAGGATATTGACCGGTACATCACTGAAACTGAAACTGGCGAAAACCGTACCGCGGGGCGAACGGTTTGTGCTTTTTACCCTAATCTTCACCGAGCCGCGCCGACTGGACATCTTGCACCAATCGCCATCCGTGAGCCCCCACTCTATTGCATCGGCGGGATGCACTTCAAGAACTTCCTCTGATAATAAATAATCAATCCCCTGCGCGCGCCCCGTCTGTGTGCGTGTATGGTAGGACGCAAGCCTACGACCCGTCGTGAGCCACACCGGAAATTCGTCGCTGATTATTTCTGCAGGATCGCGATAGTTTACAATCGAAAAAATTCCGCGTCCGTTGACGAACTCGCCTTCATGCAATCGCGGGGTGCCGGGGTGGTCGTCATGGGGCACGGGCCATTGATATTCGCCGGCATCAATTCGCTCCCAATCAAGACCTGCGTAGATAGGCGAAACACGGCATAGTTCGTTGAAAATATCCTTGGGGGATTCAAAGTCGAATCCGTTGAACCCGAGTCGTTTGGCAATCTGACAGATAGCCCACCAATCGGGTTTTGCCTGTCCCTGCGCCGGTACCGCCGCACGCATCCGCTGAACGCGCCGTTCGGTGTTAGTTTGCACGCCATCGGTTTCCGCCCAAGCAGTCGCCGGCAGGACAACATCGGCGAGTTGTGCTGTGTCGGTCAGGAAGATATCGATTACTACAAGGTGGTCAAGACTGCGTAACGCATGCTCGCAATGCTCTCGATTCGGGTCGGAGAGAAGGGTGTTCTCCCCGTCAATTAGCATTGCCCGAATCCGATCGCCGCAAAGATCGAGTGCCGTTACTTTGGTAATACCATTTTCAAGATCGATTGTCCTGCCGTAAAGCTCCCTGAACTTCTCTTGATTTGCGGCATCGGTAACCGGCTGGAATCCGGGGTAATTGTTGGGAATAGCGCCGCTGTCACCAGCCCCCTGAATGTTGTTCTGGCCGCGCATCGGGTTTATGCCGGTGCCTTCTCGTCCAACATTGCCGGTCATCAATGCGAGATTACAGAGACTTTGCACATTCTCGACGCCGCAGATGTGTTCAGTGATGCCAAGCGTGTAGTAGATTGCTCCTTTGTCTGTCCTGCCGTACCAAATTGCCGCGGTTTCGATATCCTTTGCCGGCACATTCGTAATCTCCTCCGCCCACTCGGGCGTGAACTGCGTGATGTGCTCGAAAAAGTCATCAAACTCGACCGTCCGATTGCGGATAAATTCATCATCCATCAATCCCTCGCGTGCGATCACGTGCGCCATGGCGAGTAGCAATGCGGTGTCTGAACCCACTCGCAGGGGGAGATAGAGATCTGCCATTTCGGCGAGCTTAATTCTCCGCGGATCCGCCACGATGAGTTTTGCTCCGCGTGCCACAGCCTTCTTGATGCCCGTCGCAGCAACCGGGTGACATTCGGTCATATTGGTTCCAATGCAAAAAATCACGTCCGGTTTCTGCATGTCAACGAGCGGATTTGACATCGCGCCGCGTCCAATTGTGGCTGCCAGACCGGCAACCGTTGGCGCGTGTCAGGCACGGCTACAGTTATCAATATAATTCGTCCCGAAGCCTGCGCGAATGAATTTCTGCATTATGTAAGCCGCTTCGCTCGGCGCGCGGCCAGAAGCAACGCCGTAAACGCTGTCTCGCCCATATTTCGTTTGGGCTTTTCGAAAACCTTCGGCGGTACGATCAAGCGCTTCATCCCACTCCGCCTCGTGCAACTTTCCGTCTCGTCCGCGGACAAGGGGTGTGGTCAGTCGATCCGAATGCTGAACGAAATCAAAAGCGAATTGTCCTTTGACACAAAGCGCGCCTTTGTTCGCCGGTCCGTCCATGGCTGGCTGGATGCCAACGATTTTCTCGTTCTTGGTCAGAACATCAACCGAGCACCCTACGCCGCAGTAGGGACAAATGGTGCGAGTTTTTTCAATTTCACCGGGCAGATCGACCGCACGCATCGCCTTTTTGTCGCCAAGCGCCCCGGTTGGGCACGTCTGTACACACTGTCCACAGAAGGTGCACGCAGACTCCTTCAGAAGCCCGTTAAACTCCGTGGTAATTTTCGTGTGAAACCCTCGGTTCATGACGCTAATCGCGTAGTCTCCCTCCTGTTCGGCACATACACGAACGCAACGGTAGCAGGAGATACAGAGGTCGTAATCGCGCAAGATAAACGGGTTGGTGTCATCTACATTGCTCTTGCCAGATTGTTTGCCCCTGAAACGCCCATTCCGCGTCTGATAGCGATCGGCAAGGGTGGAAAGTTCTTGAGAAGCGTAGCCTCGCAGCGGATCGACAGCCGTCTCGGGATTTTCTGACGCAACCATTTCAAGTAGCGTTTTTCGATATTTCTCGATTTTCTCCGTCGCCGTTTGGACGACCATGCCAGATGTCACCTTCGTTGTACATGATGCGACAGGATTTCGCGACCCTTCAAGTTCAACGACACAGAGTCGACATCCTCCGAAGGCATCAAGGCGAGAATCGTAGCATAACGTAGGGATGTTTTTACGATTGCGGGTTGCAACTTCGTAAATTGTTTCGCCATCCGCGAAACTCACTATCTCCCCGTCAAGAGAGATTGTATTTAGCCTTTTTTCTTCGACGGAAGATTCTCGTGTTTGTCGCTGTTTAGTCATTTGATTTCTCATGGTTTTCATCCGGCGAGATTTACTAATTAGTTCACATTTTCTAGGTCTGCGACGTTTTCTATTATATGATAACTTGGGTGAGATATGAATCCTGATTTACGGATTCAGGCGTATTGTACCAGTTCGTGGGTCGGGCTGGAAGGGATCTCTATCGCGCTTCTTATTCAGTCGCTTGATCCCGACCTACCAGAATAGGTAGCACATGGGTGACAAAGGTCCCTTGGTAGACTTGAGACGCGAATCACAGTTTACCCTCAACGTGCCGCTCGACATTCTTCGGGAAGTACCGTATCATGCTGTCGACAATAAGTGGAGCGGCCATGCCGAGACCGCAGGCGCTCGTCGCTTTCATTGCCTCGCTAATGTCATTTACTTCTCTGAGCCATTCTCCCATATCCATCGGACCGGCATCTCCCCCTAAACGTTCAGTGAGGCGTTGTGTTCCAATCCGACAGGGAAAACATTTTCCACACGATTCTTCGGCAAAGAATTCCATTGCGTTGCGCGCTATGCTCACAATGTCTCGGCTGTCGTCGAAAACGATAATTCCGGCAGCGCCTAGCATTGAACGCTTTGCTTTTACACTTGGTTCATCAAGTGTTACTTCCAGGTCGTTTCCGGAGAGGAAACCGCCCGACAATCCTGCCATAGTGACCGCCTGAATGGAACGATCTCTTTGTGCGCCACCCGCCCAGTCGTAAAGCAGTGTTTTCAGCGGCAGTCCAAACGGCACCTCGTAGTTGCCCGGTTTCTGAATATCGCCCGAGAGACTGATGACCTTCGTACCGGCGTGACCATTTAATCCAAGCCCGCGATACCATTCCGCTCCGCGGTGAAGAATCTGCGGTACAGAAACGAGTGTCTCAACATTATTGACTGCGGTTGGAAGATTCTCAAATCCGTGAGTCACCGGATAGGGCGGGCGATTCCTTGGAAACGGGTGTTTGCCTTCAAGACTGTTCAGGAGCGAACCTTCTTCGCCACAGATATATGCCCCTGCGCCGCGTCGAATGTGGATTTGAAAGTTGAAGTCGGTTCCGAGAATTCCGTCGCCAACAAATCCTGCTTCTTCCGCTTCGGCGATTGTGCGTTCAAGGATATCGAAAGTTTCCGGATATTCGTATCGAAGATAAATGAACCCGCGCTCCGCGCCAGTCGCATATGCGGCTAACGTCATACCCTCAATAACCGCGTGCGGGTCGTAATCTAAAATCGCGCGGTCTTTGAAACATCCGGGTTCCCCTTCATCCGCGTTACAAACAATTGTCTTTGGTTCTCCGGGCGCTTCTGCCACTGACTTCCATTTTAGACCGGTGGGGAAACCGGCACCCCCGCGCCCTGCCAACTTACTATCAACAATGAGTTCAATGACGTTGGTTGGGGCCATCTCGTTTATCGCGTTGGTTAGTCCTTGGTACCCCCCAGTTCGCCGGTATCCTTCTATAGTAGATCTGCCGGGTTCTCGAATGGATGCAAAAACACATTCCTCAATTCCGCCGGGATTTGGTGGTGGCAGTGGAGAGGGTTTTGGTGCTATCGCCTCCGGGCTTGTGCCGGTCAATACCGAGTGTCCTTGAAGAACTGGCACAAAATCATCGCACCGACCAGCACACGGCATCGGCGTGGCACCTTTGTCCTTGAGCGCTTCAAGGATTTCTCGTCCGCCGGCTAGGCAGCATACAGGCCCCGTACATACCCTAGGAGCACTCTGCCCCGGAGAGTTACGGGAGAAGTGATGGTAGAAGGTGACAGTTCCAAACAGGTCTGCCAGAGGAATCCTAAGCCCGATAGCCACATCCCGAAGTGCGTCTTCCGAGATAAAACCATCTCGATCGTGGAACGCGTGCAGCAGAGGGAGTAGTGGCGCTGGTTCTTCCCGCCATCTGTCGATTAGCTCATGGTTAGTAGGGGTTGCCATTGTGTAGTCCCTGATCAATTGTGAGGCAGCAAATCTCGGCGTTACGCATTAGCCAATTCGGTTGCCAAAGCCAACCGACGTCCCTAAATGGTAGCAATTTTTTCACGGTGGGTCAACACGAATTTTGTGCTCATTTGCCCCCAGCTTTTCAAGGGGCGTGAATTGGCGGTGTTTTTAGACTCCGCATCAGTGAGAAATGCTGACAATAGAGATCTCAAAGACGCGAGCTCCCCCACGCCTGAAAGATAACCTGTTTGTAAGTGATTAGTGGCTAGTGAAAACCCTGAAACCGTATGCGGGATAATGAATGGGATCTCTATCAGGATTTGCTATCGCCTTCGTTATCCACTCGTTTGATCGGTCATTATTCATTCCCTTGATCGCCCAATATCCATTCGCTTGATACTATTCGGTCAGTTAATCGCTCCGTAATCAATCGGGGCAAGATGCCCCTCCCACCCGACGGAAATATGGAATGGTGGGCAGGGGAGTCCTATCGCACTCACTATCCATTCGCTTGATTCCACCCGACATATAGCTGATTGATAACTCGTTTGAGGATTGTCGCGATTCGGAGATCGCTCCTACAGAGTTGCGTTATGCGGTCGTTTGATTGAAATTCGTAATATCAGATTATGCATTACGCATTGCGCAATCGTTTTTACAGTCTCACGACGGAGTTGCGGTTGAATCGACGAGCTGCAGATAGATCGACGCGTTGTTGCGCGGTGGTCGTGATGCGAGAGCGGCAAGCGCCTTGCACGGCGTCGGGGGCGTCGTTATGGTCGGCGGAGGGGAATTGCCTGAACTGTGTCCAGAACTCGCCGGGCAAGTCCTGCTCGTTGAACGCGAGCCATCCATTGGCTATGGCTGGCTCAAGCGTACCGATGCGGTCTTCTTTGTTTTGGTGCTGCTTGTGATACATGATTCTGCGTTCAAAGCGGTGGCGCTCTTTCATCGCGCGGAACGCATGGTCGGTAGACAGCAGGATGGTGCCGTCTTTGTCGGGGCGCTGTTCGCAAACGAAGTGGGATTTGGGATACGCGGGCGCCAACATCGCCTCGGCGCGCTGTGCGAGGAGGATGGCGTGCTCCATCTGGTCGGTGAGTGCGACACGGTCAAGCCATGCCAGCAGGATGTATCCGTTCACGCCGGAGAGGGAGTCGGGGTTCATGGAACCGCCGCCGGGGAGAGGTTCCCAAACGATGACAACGGCGCAGGCGTAACTATTGGCAAGCGCATCGCGTCCGCCCATGGTGTCGAGATAGGTGGTGAAGCCGCCGATGTCGTGCCATGGCACGACACGCCCATCGCTGCGGCGAAAGCCTTCGTCTGCCACGGAGAAGGTGACCGCTTGATCCATCTTGAACAACGCCATCCCGGGGTAGCGGGCATCGTTCTGGAGTTCGCGCATCACGCTGTGGTAGCCGCGCTCGACGATTTCTTTGCGGACGCGGACGTAGGGAAGTTTTTCTTCCCAGAGCATCTCTACGTTTGCGTTCATTTCGGATTTTCGGGCTTGGAAAAAGGCGTCGGCGCGCGCTTCGCGTTCATCGTCGTTGAGGGTTGTATCGCTGTAGACACGTTCCCACTCTTTCCAGAGGCGCTCGGCGGTGGGGTGGTAGATGTCTTTGGGATAACGGACGGCTTGGTAGCGCAGTGTCTGCCAGCCGGGCACGGTGCGGAGATGTTCGGAGAGGGATTCGGGGTGTTTGACGGTATCGACTATGATGGTGTTGGAGTGCCCGCTTCCGAGATCTCCGGCGTACATGAAGTCGGTCATGAACCACTCTCTGTCTTCACCCCGCAGATCGGGATTGAGGCAGCGTTTGGGGTCTTCGATGTCGTCGCAGAGCTTGAGTGTGGGGCGGACATCGCCGAGGAGCGCGCCGCGGGGAGACGAACCGCGTCCGAGAGGTCTCAATCCGATGCCGTTTCGGGTGTCGGTTTCGGTTTTTGTCCACGGGGCGCCGACGAGGTCGCCGAAATCGCGTCGGATGAGGGGATTGTGTTCGAGGACGTATCGGATTTCTGTTATGCGTTGGCGCGCCATGCGTTCGTTGCGACCAACGATGAGGATGAATTCCTCGGGTTGCCTATCCATAACGAGATCGAAGTCCTTGTAGCAGATTCGCCACAGCGGGATTAGGCGATTGACAAGGGTGGTCTTGCCGGTGCCGCGGGGGGCTTGGACGTTTATCTGCTTTCCGTATTCGCCGGGCTTGACGGCGTTGAGGATATGGATATGAAAATCTTTAAGCGTGAGGACACGATAGCTGAACTTTCTGATGTACAACCAGACGAATAACTCGGGCCACCGGTACCCGGCGTGCGCCCTAATCATGCCGGCTTCGTCTTGTTGATTGTTCTTCATCTTCTCGTGTACAGTGTTCAAGACTCTCCAGCGCTCGCAGTGCTGCATTTTTTGAATCATGTCCTTGCTCGGTATTATCTTCGTCATTCGAGTTGTGGTCGATGCTCAACAATAGGGTTTTTCGGATCGGGGTAATACTACGCGCAATTGACAGCACATCATTCGGGCTTTGTAATTCGATGTGATTGAGACCTTCAAGCACTTTTTCTATTAGCTTAGATATTGCCATGGAAGCGTGTAATGACGTGCCTTGGGTGTGTCTTTCGCACTCTGCTTGAAAGTGCTTGAGAGTGCTTTCATAGATTGGCTTCCATTTTTTTGCGAATTTACCGTGGAACGGATTGCAGGTTCGTGTGGCGTCTTGGATTATCCGCCGAGGCACATCTTTCCATTCGGGATGCGCCTTGATAAGAGCGTCGACAATAGCGGTTGTGGTGGCATTCTGCCAGACCCGTTGATAGATGGTATCGGCGCGCTCTTCGTCTGTGAGTTTGACTTGAACGTGTTTCATAATGAGAACTCCTTCGATCAGCGGTTAATGGACAGTGACAAGCAATAACGGAAGAGTCCTGACCGGCAAATTAAAACTGGATCGCTTTTGGACTCCAGTCGGCTTTACACGCGGTTGCTTGACCCACCACTGATTACGTTACACAATTCAGTTGTTCAGCGAAAAGATGGAATAAAAAAAGCCCACTGGCGGCTATCTGTTGATTGACATCAAAGAAAGCCACCAATGGGCTGATTATAGATATGAAATTTAATTCAGCGCGGTTCGCCGCAGTTTGTGTACGGTGGAACGCGCGCGTATGACTATCAAATCGTAGAAGCGGATCAATACCGCGGGGTACAAGTATGGGGATTGTACCATGTTGGGGCGGATTTTTCAATCGTTGAAAATACGTCTGAACATTGGGGAAGGGGAAAAACAGTGGTCAGTGACCAGTGGCTAGTGGTCAGTAGGAAGGGAGGAAGGGGAGAAAACGCGAAGACGGGAAGATTGGAAGGGAGGAAGAAGGGAGGGAGGATGGAAGAGTGGAAGGAGTGGGAGGGGAGGGGACAGGAAGGGGGTGTATGGGGTGGTTGGGTGAGAGGATTGTCTGGATCGCTGTCTGAATCGCAGATTACACGGATTAAAGGATTTCGCGGATTGGGAGGGAGGGCGTACGGTAAGAGAGAAATCGGCGATCCCTCCCTACAACTGCTGAATCGCGACCGGGAGGTTGATCCTACAGAGGTCGGTTGTCCGACTACGATGAAGCAATCGAGGAACGGCAAGCTCTATCGGGATTGGATACCGCACCCAATTTCTCACATGGCACTCCTCTGGAGTGCGGAGATGGGACACATCTCTTATCTACAGATATACCACAGGATTTACTATCGCGCTCCGTCCGGTCGCTTGATTCCCGCCTACGGGTTTGGTGCCGCACGACTTTCCCAACTGTTGTACGTATGTACAAGTTCGAGCTAGGTAAAGGCAATAAGATTGGCTTGACAAGACGATGTCTTATGCTATACTTATGAGACTTGGATAAACGTGCGAAAACTAGTGGAAGTGGTGGCCAAGACGCTCAGGCGTACCTTGCCACAGGATATGAAATTCCGTATCTTGATGTAGCGACTAGGAGGACATACCACATATTGGGTAAGCCTTATTGTGGAACACTAGTTGCTTCGATAGGTATCAATCTCTCTCGACTATGAAACAGCGAGACGGCTTCACAATCCTTGCGGATACAATGGACAAAAAAGCCGCAGTAGAAGGAAAACCTATTGGTAGCGGCGACTGCACGTCAGCATCCTCGGACGATGCGCTGACCGCCGGCTGCTTATTCAGTGGCATGGGAGGGTTCGCTACAGGACTAGTTCGAGCGGGGTTTACCATTCGTTGGGCATCTGACCACGATCAGTTTGCATGCGCCACGTTTCGACACCGATTGCCGAACGTGTCAGTTATCGAAAAAGATGTACAAGAACTTTCAGTGGCCACGGACAGTCTGACTACCGTTGATGTAGTAGTCGCAGGTTTCCCTTGTCAGAGCTTCTCAATGGCAGGAAACCGCCTGGGCTTCAAAGATCCGCGGGGTCGCTTGTTTTTCGAAATCCCGCGACTGTTGACAGAATTCGAGCTAAACGATCACCCTCGATTGGTGATTTTAGAAAATGTACCGCATTTGCTGCACGGGGCGGAAAAGTCTTGGTTTGATGAGGTTCGACGCGCATTGCGAAGAGCGGGTTACTGGTTCAGAGAGGAATCGTGCTGGACGGTGAATGTCAAAGATGCAACCGAGCTGCCACAGGACCGCGAGCGATTGTTCATGGTCGCGGCCTCGCGCCAGCATTTTCGATACAATCCATTTAAGCCGCCAAATGTCTCAAGCAGTAAGGCAGCGACACGGCGCCACATCGACGACTCTATCGACCGGCAACGGCCGGGCGCTGATGAGGCATATTTGCCTAAAGACAACCGCTATTATAAGATGATTGACAATGCGATGGCGACTGGCGAATCGGATAAGAATATCTATCAATTGCGACGTTCATATGTACGGGAAAAGAAGGAGGGATTGTGTCCTACGTTGACCGCGAACATGGGTATCGGCGGCCATAATGTACCGTTTATTCGGGATGGTTGGGGTATACGTCGCTTGAGCGTAAAGGAAGTTGCGACGTTCCAGGGGTTCAACGGGGAGGAGCCACTATTCCCTAACATACCAATACAGGAGCAATACCGGCTTATGGGTAATGCAGTGTGCGTACAATTAGCACAATTAGTCGCGCACGAATGCGCCAAGATTTTGAAAGGGGAGAAAACAGAATGAGTTCAAAAATCGGCTGGGAGTTTCCGCCGACAAACGGCGGGCAGGAAGACGGGTATAACCACTCCGGCATTACACATTTCGACGGAGCGCCTTTATCAAGCCTTGCCCGCGAAACTATTCAGAATTCGCTTGATGCGCCAGGGCCGCGAGGCGGATCGGTTCATGTTTCTTTTGAGTTGGTTGAATTGGCTACGGAAAGCCTTGGGGGAGAGGAATTATTGACGGCCGTTGCGGCATGTGACCGGGAAGAATTTGACAGCACGAAAACGGAAGAGGCGCTACAAACGGCTCGGGAAACACTTAAGCAAGATAGCGTAAGTTGCCTGCGGATATCCGATCAGAATACAACTGGACTTGAAGGAGACAGATGGCGAACACTGGTGAAGATGCAGGGGGCGAGCCATAAACCAGACACGGAAGGGGCAGGCGGGTCGCATGGGATTGGGAATACGCACCATTCGCGGTATCAAAGCTGCGTACGGTGTTTTATTGGACTTGCTACCAGGACAACGGAAGCCAGAGAGAGCGATTTCAAGGGAAATCAGTGCTCATGTCACATCAAGGTAAGCACGGTAAAACTCAAGGCACCGGATTTTATGGAATCAAGGATCAGTGTCTCGAGTTGAATGATTCTGAGATTCCTCGTGAATTTCGAGTGCTTGGTACCAATGATGTATCACCTATATCCGGAACGAGTCTATCAATCGCAGGGTTCACGGCAATCGATAATTGGCGCAGACGGATTGCGTCAAGCGTGATTGAGAACTTCTTTTATGCTGTTCACCAGGGCAAACTGACGGTCATAGTTGAGCCAGACGAAGATCAAAGTCAGCATGATTTACTCGAAATTGACAAGGAATCGATAAAGAAATGGTTCGATTTCTTGGAAGAGAGTCCGGTTTGTATGGACGAGTCGGTAGAAGATGTCCGCCGTGAATTGAGAGAAGCACGTACGTTTTGGGAGCTTTCACAAGAGGCGCCGACAACGGAAACCCAAGACAAAGACCTTGGGCACTGCCAATTGTGGATACGCGTTGGCGAGAATCTACCAAGTAAAGTGGCGTTAATTCGGCGTACTGGGATGCTAATTACAAAACAACAAGATGGCTTAATACGATTCCGTGGCTACCAAGATTTCGTCGCTCTGTGCGTGTGCGAAGACCCAGAGGGCAACGAATTGCTCCGCAATATGGAAAACCCCCGACATGACAAGTTTGAGCCGGAGCGACTACCGGAAAACGAGAGAAACAAAGGACGGAGGGCTTTAAAGCGTATCACCAAATGGATACGTGAGGAAATTCGGAAAGTGGCAGGCCCACCTGCTGGCGGCCAGTCGACGGCGCTTGAAGAACTGGCAAAATTTCTACCGGATTTACAACCCGATGATGGGTTTGACGATTCTAACAGCGACAGAGAGAGTCGTGGAGAACCAGGTTTTGGCCAGCGGGTGAAAGTCGCACTCAAACAGGTGCCTCAGTCAGCGCCGAAGGGTTTGATGACGGAAGAGGATTCGGAGGATGACGGCAGCGACGGAGACGACACCGGCAATGCAGGTGGGAGCGGTGTGGGCGGAAACAGCGGCGAGGGCGGAAGTGGCGGTAAGGGCGACGGCGACGGTGAAGGCGGCACAGGAGGTCGTGGCGGAGCCAGAGTTTTGTCAACACCAATTCCGGTGTCGAGCGTCCGAGTGTTGCCGATCGACGGTCAGAAGAACCGTTACCGGCTCTGTTTCAGGGCGGACGGCGACGGCGATGCGCGACTTGAGTTGCATGAAGCTGGAGATTCATCTAGCGTTTCGCGACCGGACATTCGAACGGTTAATGACCACGAATCGCTTGAGCGGGTTCATCTGCAGAAAGGTAAGCGCAAAGAGGTGATCATTACGGCCGAAATGCCAATCGGAGACAGGGCGTTACGGCTTCGGGCTATACGAGCCAAAGGAGATTAACAAATGATTTTTGACGCTGGCAAAGCTTGGCCACATCCGGTGCTGCGTCCTCCTATTTATGGCGACGACTATCCGCGAGCCGAATTTGAAGTCGATATCGAAGTCAAGTGCGTGAAAGGGAGCACCGAGGTCGACATCTATGTGCATTTCGAACTCAGTGATCCGGATCTTCGAGCGTTAGTGGAAGACGGTGTGGCACAGTATGTGCTGCTGATAAAGTCGTCCACAACCCACTTTCGCAGGTGTTTCCAGTCAGCTGACCCGCGGTTAATGCATTCCTTTCCTGCCGGCGACTTGAGTGGTAAGGTGGAATTCGCTTCTTATCTAATCTGTAGCCGTGACATTCACAATTTTAATGCGACGGGTTGGCATTCTGATTTTGACGGTAAGACGTTCAGCATTGCAACTGGATCCGTGCTTGCGGAGGACAAGCCTAAGCATTACTGGCTGTACACGTCGCCAGAAGCGCCAATCGGCTCGATTTTTGAACTTAGCCCTCGTTCCAAACATCCCGACCGCTACTGGGAGTATAATCTTGAACATGAGCGTGTCTTGATTGTAATGTCGACCCATGATGCGGAACTGCTAACATCGGCCCGATCCCAGTTGTCCGATCGAGGCGAGGGCTACTATCTATTGAATGGGCTTTATTTTCCCGCTTTGCTGGCTGTGTTGACTGAGGCGGATCGCTACGCGGGAAACTTCGAAGACTATCGATGGTTTGCATCGCTCAATCAACGCTTGGAGGAAGTCGGTTGTGATTCCCTTGGGTCTGAAAACGCCAATCGTGTGGTTGATGCCCAAAAGATACTAGACTTTCCCTTCACAAAGATGCCTCTAATTGCAAAAGAGGAGAACAGTAACGAATGACGCAAGTGCGTTACTATACGACAGCCACACTAGAAGAGTTGCGGAATAACGTCGATGATAATTTGGATTGGTATTATACACCAGAAGGGTCACCGCCTCAAGCTACTACGTGGAATGACATAAGGCAGTCAAACATCACGGGAACCACGCTGAACGGAAAGTTAGAGATCGATTCGCAACGGTCGCCTAAGACGGACATTGCGAATGCGATTACGGTTTTCGAAGCATTGTCAGACTTAACGCCACATCAGGCATCCTTTGAGCGGTTGTGGGCATATCTTTGCCACTGCGATTGTCCTAAGTATGTCGCGCGTCGCTGGCTGAAAACTCGCCCAGATGACCGTAAAGAGGCTGTTCGAAAAGTTTTCAATCATTTTTTTGCGAAAGGAAACAGAGCACTGATACGAGACAACGGAGTCTCCAGGCTCTGGTGGCTGGGAAAAATCGCGCACGATATAGACCCGGAAGAACCGTCAAGGTTCTTATCCATCCTCTTGCACAGACAGGATGTGAGGTCTGCATTGATAGAACGTCCGTCAATATCAATGAACCGAAGAGTACTTCGGGCCATTTACGAAGTTATGATGACGCAATGGCTTAATGGTGGTGCGTTGTTTGAACGCAAAACCTTCCGACGCTGGATGGTAGCGTTGAATCGACGTGGGGGAGTTGTGTTATTGGACGCGCTTCCGGACGATGCTCTCGCGGGACTGTTACGCGAAGAGGCAGAACAGGCGCTCAAGTGAGAGACGTATGGACAACCTTTCGTCCGCTGACCGCTCATGGTGCATGTCTCGTATTCGATCGAAGGGCATGAAGCCGGAACTAGCCGTTCGTTCAATGGTACACCGCTTAGGGTATCGGTTCCGGCTGCACCGCCAGGACTTGCCGGGCAGGCCAGACATAGTACTGCCCCGCCACAAGGCGGTTATCTTTGTAAATGGCTGTTTCTGGCATTGGCATCCCGACCCTGAATGTCCGATTGCTGGCTTGCCGAAGTCAAACATTCAGTATTGGAAGCCAAAGCTAGCACGCACTCGGATCAGAGATCAAGAACACATAGCCTGCCTTAAGAACGAAGGTTGGCGCGTTTTAACGGTATGGGAATGTCAACTTCAGAATTCTGTCGATGTCCTTCATCAAATCCACGTGTTTCTTGAGACTGCTAACAACGTAGCCGCAGATTAATCGTAGTTTGACTCAAAAGAAAGCGTCTTCAGCCAATCAACTAACATACTTGATCGAAGACATTTGACCCCTCTTGGAAAAGGAAATCGTAGTTGATGCAAGATGGAATGGCATTCGCTGATTTTCTAACAAACATCCCGCCCAACCAATGCGAACTTGTCGAAGATATAAGCATTCATCAGAGTAATGCACCTCCTGTAAGGTCATACTACCTTCGTGCTCCCGAACTCGAACTTTACTGCCAAACATGCAAAGGCGGTAGAACATTTCGGTGCGCGACTCGTATCCCAGTATCCAATTCAATAATTGCTGGGGCAAATAAAATCCAATCTGAGGTTGACACACCTAGAGAGACTGCGTACCTCCATATTCACTATCAGTGTTCAAATTGCCAAAAATCAGAGAAAATCTATTCTTTGGCAATAAAAATTTCCATGTTTGAACCGCCCAATTATACTGCTCATTGTTGCAAACTTGGTGAAATCCCCTCTTTCGGGCCCCACATACCGGTAACCCTCACTGGACTAATGTCTTCCGACGAATTACTTCTCTTTGAAAAAGGAGCGAAATCCGAAAGTGCCGGCTATGGCATAGGCGCGTATACATACTACAGAAGAATAGTGGAAAGCCAAGTCGACACATTATTGAGCAAAACCGTCGAAGTATTGCATGTCAATCGCCCGCCTGATTTTGAAGTACAAATTGACATACTACGGAAGGCCATTGGCCAGAAAATGGTTGGGGCTAAGCTGAATACAGCAAAGGATAGCAGGCCACAATTCCTTTTCTATAATGGCAAGGACCTATTATCCGTGCTGAATGAAAGACTCGGCCTAGCGATTCATAATTACAGCGATGAAGAATGCCTAAGCCTTGCACGGCACATTAGAAGGGTGTTGGTCGAAATTTGTGAAAGAATATCCGAGTTTTCGAAACAGAGCGCAGAGTTAGACGAATCTGTTTCCGCATTAAATCCACCAAAGAACATAAGCTAGTATCACTCACAGCGCACTTCACATTCTATAAGGAAACTGCAGATAGTTTTGCGATATCGCTGCCCTAACCTACTCGCAGCAATCATCACCAAAGTTTGGCTCAATCAAGTACAGAATTTTCCGTGGGCTGACTATCGCAGTACTTGTCGAAACCGTTCATCGCTCGTTACTCAGACGCTTGAACGCTATCAACTCGTTTGATTCCAAACATCATGGACTTTGCACATTGCACTCCGCTGGAGTGCAAGTCGAGACTATGGGTTGGCTATCGACATAGCACTGCTCTGCAGTGCAAAGGCGTGGCTATCGATTGGCTAAAGACATTATAGATTTCTATGGGATTTCTATCGCGCTCCTTATTCAGTCGCTTGATCGCATTCTACAAATATGGTGCATGAATGCCATCTTGATTTGATAAGCGCAGCACGCGATTGCCTAGAGAAAACGCTCTTTGCAATGGACACTCATCGCATTGTATGATAGCATAGGCTGAAGTGGAAGATTGGCCATAACCAAAGCGGCAGACCTACAAAAGATGGGGCACGCTAAGCAGACACCCATAGGGATCAAGTTAAGCGTTTTAGGGTGCATGTCACGTGGTTTCAATGTCGTAAACTGCTAATTTCCATGTAAACTTGGACGAGGAAATACCAATCCATTGATTGATGGGTGAGCCACAGAAGATGATTTGTGGCGCTCGTTTCCGTAAGGGCGTGGCCCGGTGCGGTTGGAGGGATCTCTATCGCCCTCGTTGTCCACTCGGTTGATCGCACCTACCGTCTGGAGCACGACGGGAAAACCCCACCAAATGCTAGACAAACTCTCTTAAATTGATCCTCATGGGTCACGCTAAGCAGACACCAAACAGAATAGGCGAAACGATCACATGAACACAGCCATTGAGATTAGCGAAGAACACAAACAACAATATAAGGACGAAGGCTACTTTATTCTTGAAAACGCCATCCCGGAGCAATTGCTTGACCTGCTTCGAAGTGAGTGTCAGCATTTCATTGACCTCCTGGATACTCGAATGGATGAGAATGGTACCGATGTAATGGGTCTAAATCATCGAAATAAGCGTTATTTTGCTTCCAACTGCTATCTGCAACAACCTAAATTGCGAAAATTTCTTTTCAGCGAAATGATAGCCGACATTTGCCGTGCTACGCTCGGCGACAACGCCTATCTGTTTTGGGAGCAGTACGTGGTCAAGGGGGCATCTGAAGGCATGAAGTTTAGTTGGCATCAAGATTCGGGATATGTTGGTTATCCCGACCACAAACCGTATCTTACATGTTGGTGTGCGCTTGATGACATGTCAGAGGAAAACGGCACCGTCTACGTCATGCCGTTTTCACACATCGGTATCCGATCGTGGGTCAAGCATATCCGCGAGGAGGGAAGCAACGACCTTGTAGGCTACTTCGGCGAGAAAAAGGGGGTTCCGGTGGTCGCTCCAGCCGGGAGCATCGCCGCTTTTACAAGCGTCAATTTCCATTCCAGCAGCGCAAATCGAACGCCGCAACTTCGCCGCGCATTTATAGCGCAATATTCCAGCGAGCCGCTTCTCTCACAGGATGGAACGAGATTGTGGGGCGGTGCCGAGCCTCTTTTGATTGACGGTAAAGGTGCGGTTGGAATGCCACCTCCGGATATGCCAAGCCGATTTGACGAGTAGATAGAAATATCGACCAAACCCACGAGATGCTGCGGGATGGTGAACAGAATTGGGTGAGGATTTAATTCACTGATGGGTTGAAGGGTTCAAGCGATATTGACGGTACCCCCGTTGTGATTAGCTCACTGATGAGGACACCGGTAATCGGCGCCAGTAAGATGCCATTTTTGAAATGCCCGGAAGCAATGATTACATTATCTAAATCGGGCGCTTTTCCAAGACAGGGTCCGTTTTTAATATGAGGACGCAGCCCTGCCCAAGCTTGCGCAAAAGGCATTCCCGCTAGTTCGGGAATCAACGTTGTGCCTGCCTCAATCATCTGCTGTATACCTTCCAACGTTGTTCGCTTGTCGTACCCCACGAACTCGACTGTCGCCCCAATCAGAATCACCCCATCCGATCGGGGAACAAGGTAAACCCCCAGACCGTCGATTGTGTGTCTCAACACGAGGGGCATAGCGTCGACGAGCACTATCTGCCCGCGCGACGGCTGAATTGGGAGGTGAAAACCGAGTTCTTGAGTCAGTGCTCCCGACCAGCAGCCGGCAGCAACAACTATCGTGTCTCCGCGGAAGAATTTGCCGTTTACCTTGACGCCAGAGATTCGGTGGTTTTCGCGTACGAAGCCGTCAACTGGATTACCGAGCAAAAACTGCGTGCCTAGCTGCGCAGCCCCCTTTGCGAGCGCCTTGACGAGTTTCGGGTTACGAACTTGAGCATCCTCGGGAAACCGCACACCGCCCACCACTGATTTTGATGCAGCAGGTTCTATCTCCCATATCTGTTCCGCCGCCAACACCTCCGCCGAGAACCCGCGATCTATTCGTCGCTCCGCCAGTCCAATTAAGCCGGTTTTCTCCTCCTCATTGAAAAACAGCGAGAGTGTCCCAGATCGGATGAATTCAATATCAATCTGCGTACGTGCTTTCAGGTCGTCCGTCAACGATGGATAAAGAGCAAGGCTTGCCCGACACAGTTCTGGATACGGTTGCCGGGTTGACGCGTGCGATGTCAGAATGCCTGCTCCCGCCCAAGATGCCTCTCGACCTACGCCATCGGCTTTGTCAATCACCAATGTCTTTACGCCGGCTTTGCCTAGATTGTAGGCGATAGCACAGCCGATTACGCCCGCTCCGATAATTATAACATCTGAGCCCACGGTTGGCACTCCACGATAATAAAAGGCTAATTAATTGTCCATTCGCCTGCTAAACTTACGCGCTTTCGCCCGTTTCTGTTTTGCTTCCCTCTGTTTTCGTTTCTTTTTCTCCGAGGGCTTTTCGTAAAACTTGCGCCGCCTTATCTCTCTGAAAAGCCCTTCCTTCTGAAGCTGACGTTTAAAAACCTTTAGAGCCTTTTCGACATCGTTGTTATAAACCCTTGTTTCCACATTTATTCCTCCTTAATTGATTGTTTGTTATTTATGCCATTGCCAACTCAAATTTAGTTTCGACCGCCACCAAGTCAGATCGTATTTCACGCGACTCTCGGACTGTTGAAGCAGAATTTTGAGTTATCATTCTTGGAGTTCGTGTCAATACTGTCAGACCGACGCTTGTACAGCAATTACAAGAGCAACTACCTGTATCCGAAAGCGCAGCATGAGTGCAACTCCAGTGGAATAACCAGTGAGTCCAAACGGATATAGCGGGCCAAGATAGTCAGGATATTTCTTAGTCGTTTCATGGTTAATCCTTCCCGCAGTTCAATCAGGGCCCGAAACCATAAACATTAGTATTATACCCTATTTTTTGTGAAAACCCTACTTAAAATCATCGTATTAGTTTTAATGAAGCGGAGAAATCACATTACAATCGTGGAAGTCGGATAAATAGTGGTTCCATTGCTTTGGCGGAAGCAATTGTGATTGACGGATTTGCCGAATTGTCGTAAGATTTAGTTGCGTTCTCTGTCGTTATTTATCACTTTACTCAGCTACCAAAAGGCAAAGTCAAACCTGATTCACAAAGCAGGACGCCCGAAGGATAAAGTAAGTCTTAACAGAGAGGAAATGAAACAATGCCACTCACTAAACAACAGATAAGGGCTTATGAGACGGAAGGATTCGTTTCAGGCATTCCGATTGAGAACGAGGCAGGAGCCTTGCGTTATCAACGTCAGTTTGATGCCTTGGAGGCTAAACAGGGCAGGGAAAAATGCCAAACCGGTATGCTTGACCGCCATTTCGATCTGGAATTTATTTGGCAGTTGGCGACACACCCGAAAATCCTTGAATGCATTGAAGACCTCATGGGCCCAGACGTCCTGCTCTTAGCAACACATGCTTTCTGCAAATACGGCCCACAGAAGAAATTTGTCGCATGGCATCAAGATGTAACCTATTGGGGGCTTGAGCCACCGGAAGCGTTGACCGCGTGGTATGCTATTGACGATAGCGATCGAGAGAACGGATGTATGCGGGTAATTCCCGGCACCCACCTGGGCTTTCGAGAACACGGAAAGTCTGAGAGGGAAGGAAATTTGTTGAGCGTCAATCAAGAGGCAGCCGTTAGCGAAGATGAGGAAAAAGGTGCCGTAGACTTTGTCTTGAAAGCGGGGGAAATCTCAATTCATCACGGAACAATTATCCACGGCAGCTTGCCGAACCGGTCCACACGTCGACGTTGTGGCTTGACCATCCGCTATATTCCCCCGTGGGTTAAGCCCGTTGACTCGGCTTCGGTGAAGCGGTGGAAGGCTATTCTACTCCGCGGTCAAGCCAGATATAAGAATTTTGAGACGACACCAAAACCGTTTCCAATGTCGTAATCGGTTGTGCAGATTAAGGCGCAAACTCAAGTGGTGGATGGAATAGTACAGTGCGTCCGAGGCCTGCCTAAATTTGCGTTATACGCGCCAGCCTACATCCGGCAAATGCAGGCACGTGGTTCAATTTGTTGCGCACTTGCATGAGCCAGCCGCTTCACATGAGGAGGGTTTAGATTTGACCAATCAATTGTACGATGCGATTGTTATCGGTGCCGGAAGTATGGGTAGCGCAGCGGCGTATCATCTTTCCAGAGCCGGTGCGAAGACGCTGGTGATTGAGCAGTTTTCACGGGGGCATACGTTCGGAAGCTCTCATGGCAACACACGGATAATCCGTCTTGTTTATGAAAAACCCTTTTACACAGAGTTAATGAAATCCAGCTATGCCTGCTGGCGAGATCTCGAACGCGAATCAGAAAAGAAATTGCTTTATACCACTGGAAGTGTAGTTATCGCGCCGGTTGGGCACGAGTACGTAATCAGCACACGCGCAAGCCTTGATGCTGCGGGAGTCGAGTCTGAGTGGTTGAACGAGCAGGAGTTGGCTTCACGGCTGCCGCAATTCAAGATTGAGCCCAATACGATGATAGCCCTCTGGCAAAAGGATGGCGGCTTTCTACACGCCTCCGAATGTATATCCACGCACTTAGACTTGGCAAAGGAGCAGGGCGCAAAAATTCGAGAAAACACTGAGGTTATTACGGTGGATTGGGAGGCAAGTTCTCCGGTCGTCGTTTGCGAGGGCGAACGCTTCCAAGGAAAGAAAGTCGTAATAGCTGTAGGACCTTGGGCAGGACGGATTCTGCCAAATCTGAACCTACCGCTCACAGTAACCCGTCAACAGGTGGTTTACTTTAAACCAAAAAAGGAATCCTACTTCCAACCTGCCCATTTTCCGGTGTTTATTGATGTAACGAGACCGAAGTCGTTTTATGGCGTACCGGATTTCGAGGACAAAGGCGTGAAAGTGGGGGTGGACGGACATGGGGAGGAGTTCGCAACTTCCCTTGATTCGTGCAACCGTACACCCGAACCGGAATACATAAATTATGTTCGCGAATTCGTGGGCGAACGGATGCCCAACGCCGCCAGCGATGTATGCCACGCAGAAGTATGCCTCTACACGGAGACGCCGGATAAGGATTTCATCATCGATTTACACCCCGATTGCCAGAACCTCGCCATTGCCGGAGGTTTCTCTGGGCATGGGTTTAAGTTTGGTGGGCTTGTTGGGAAGATACTTTCGGAACTTGCGCTAACGAGTGAAACTCGCTACGACATCAGTCATTTTCGGATAGATCGATTTGGTAGGTAGACAACGGGCGTTCCTTATCTTTCCTTCACGCCGCGTGCCAGCTCTCCCGCGAACTCCCCAACGTTCGCCAGAATCGCCGCTTCATTTTCCAGATGCTGTTCTATGACGTTGATGATTGCGCTCCCAACGATAGCTCCGTCCGCAAGTTGTGCAACTTCCTGTGCTTGTTTCCGCGTGGAAACGCCAAACCCGACGCAAATGGGTTTGTAAGTGTGTTCGCGAAGTTGCGAGATCATCGGGGAAATCTCGTCTGACAGCGAATCTCGCGCGCCGGTCACGCCAGTGACCGATACGCAATAGATGAATCCGGTGCTAACCGCCGCAATGACGCTCAGTCGCTCCGGCGGGCTCGTAGGTGACACCAGGAAAACCGTTGCTAGGTTGTATTGTTCAGCGATTGCTAACAACGTGCCCGCTTCTTCGGGCGGCAGGTCAGGGACAATCACGCCATCCACCCCCGCCTCGCTTGCAGCACGGCAGAATTCATCCTCGCCCATTCGAAAGATGGGGTTGTAGTATGTCATGAGCGCAATTGGAATCTCTGTCTTACGCCGAACTTCTCGAACCAAATTAATGATCTGCCGTAATGAAATTTTACCTGCAAGTGCTCGCTCGCTTGCACGTTGAATCGTCGGTCCATCGGCAATTGGATCGGAAAACGGAACACCAAACTCAATGAGATCGGCGCCGGATTTTTCGAGCGTTAAGAGAAGTTTTTGACTAAGTTCCGGCGTCGGGTCGCCGGCACAGATATAGGGCATGAACGCCCGTTCTCCCCGATTCTGTAGTTCTCTAAATTTCGATTCGATTCGATTCAAGATAAACCCTTATTAAATGTATGTGCCAAATCTGTGAAGTTTGAACTGGAGGACCATAGCGCGTCGATAACCGCACACCTGTATCAATCCACAATCCAGTTGACGTAGGTGTGAACTCCGAAGCCACTTTGCCACCTGAATGAGGAATTAGTGTTTTTCTTGTGGTCAAACGCCCCCTATTTCAAAATGAGCATTTTTCGCGTGGCTTGGAACGGGGCAGCATGTAGGGTGTAGAAATAGAGTCCGCTGGAAACTCTTTCTCCGATTTGGTCTTTGCCATCCCAGTAAACCGCGGTTTCACGAGTAAGATAACTCCCGGTTTTTTGCTGTCCGAGATTCAATTCTCGAATCAGTTGCCCCTGCACGTTGTGAATGCGGAGCATAACAGAAGCATCTGTCGCCAACTGATACGGCATCCACGTCTCCGGATTGAAGGGGTTCGGGAAGTTTTGAAGCAGGGCGGTGCGCTTGACCCGACCGAACGTGGTCAGTGACAATCCAAACGGTTCGATGGCAAAGGGTGGAGTATCAAAGGCTTCGATGGTGCTATACACGTAAGCCGCGTGACCGTCACCGTTGGGCCATCCGTCGTGCACCAAAAACGGCTTGCTATGAGATGAGATAGCCGCGGTGTTTTCGCTCATGGAGACTGCGTATCCGAAGTTCAAATCTCTGGCGCCGTGCTCAGGCGTAACCTTCGCGGTCTGCGTCCAAACTCCGTCTTCGCGTACAAACGAGTAAGCGGCACCCGATCCCCTTTCGGGACGGTCATATCCAGGCGCTCCAACGATAACGATGTTCCCGGTGGTAGCAACACCCGCTCCGAAGTTATGTCCTTTCTCGGCATCTTTGGGTCTCAACTTTGCTTGTAGTTTCCAACTGTTGCCATCCGGGACGAAAATGTATGCAGTGCCGACATCTTTTGCGTTTTCGCTATCGTAGAACGGTGATCCCACTACAATGGTTTTCCCCATGAGTCCGACAGAGGTTCCAAAACGATCGGCTTTTCCGCCATCATCTACCGCGAGTTTGGCTTGTTGAGTCCACCTGTTCCCGTTTCGCACGAAAACGTAAGCGGCACCGGTAAATCTTTTTCCGCCGTGAGTGTGGCCGTTTGCTCCAATGATTGCGGTGTTGCCATGGACGAAGACAGCTTCCCCGAAGGCGTCCGATCCACTCAGATCCGTGGGAATTAGCTTTGCCTGTTTCCGCCACGTGATCCCGTCACGGAAGAAGACATAAGCGGATCCAGCGTCCTTGCCGGCATCGTCGTCCCTTGGTACGCCAATGATGGCGGTGTTTCTGTCGACCGAGACGGACTCGCCGAAACTGTCCGCTGCTTCTGGATTGTCCCCTACAAGCCTTGCACGTTGTTGCCACGTTCTACCGCTTCGGGCAAAGACAAAAGCGGAGCCGGATTTATCCGCGCCCGCATTGGCGTTTGGCACCCCGATCACCGCGGTGTCACCACTAATGGCAACCGACCATCCGACATTGCCGTCATGCTGGGGAATCAATTTCGCCTGCTCTTCCCAGTTATTGCCATCGCCTACAAATACCTTGGCGTAGTTTTGACCGGGCGATCCGACAATCACAGAACTCCCACTGATATCCGAAGACATCTGTGGTCCGGTCGTTTCCTCGTCAGCAACTAGCTTTATTTCCTTCTGTCCGAATGCCAGTTGATTCACAGCTACCAATTGTATACCGAGAACCAAACATGCGAGAATTGCCAACGCCTTTCTCATAGAAAGATCCTTTCGACATTGAATCGCCGACGATTATGCGAGCAACTCAATATGATGCCATTCCCATCAGGAGGCAATATGGAGGACTCGTGATGCATTCCTATTTAGATATCAACATCTTGCGTGTCGTGGCAAAATCGTGCGTCTTGAGCGTGTAGAAGTAGGTACCGGAGGAGACTTGCTCACCGGTGCTGTTGCGCCCATCCCAGTATGTGGCTGTGGAGCGTGTCATGTAGAAACCAGCCGGTTTAATCCCGAGGTCAAGTGTCCTTACAAGACGGCCAGACACTTCATATATCTGTATGGTGGCGAAACCAGATTGACTAAGTTGGAAAGGCAACCACGTCTCGGGGTTGAACGGATTGGGAAAATTCTGCGCCAGTTGCGTCTGCTTCGGACGAACATCACCCACAATCAGCGGTATCCGCTTGTAAGCCTGTCGGATGTCCGCGATATCGACCATGTGGTGGTGCGGCCCCGAAACAATGTTTCCATCGTCATCAATCACTGTGATATCAAGCACATCGCCCGCTTGTACGACACTATTCCGATTGAGATTTGCCCACACTGCAGCGATGTGCGTATTGTCAGTAGCAACTCGATCTGTTGCCGTCGCGCCAGTACGTAGGTTTTTGGCAATTACAGTATAATTGGTCTGCGGCAGAGCATTCTTCAGATCGCTAGTCACGACAAACGCCCAAGCTTCTGCGAAATGGGTAATCCCCGGCGCCGCCGCGGGTTCATTTTCCCACGCCTTACCAGAGAACGCAACCGAGCCGCCTTCAGGTGTGTTAACAATGTATGCATGGCCGCCTTCAATAGAGAATCCCGAGCCGCGCTCATCGTCAGTGAAGGCGACGAAATCTTGGGAGGCGGAGTCAAGTCGTATGACGGCGGTCGCATTCACCATTTCAGCGAATCTACGGGCGGAAATCGGATCTTCGGGCACAAGTGGCAGAGAAATCATGTTCAATCCCTGTTCTAGAGAGGTTACAAAGATTGCCGGAACCGGCGGCGTTTCCCACAGCAATAAAGCTCCATCAAGCCCACCGCTGGCAATTACACTGCCATCATTGTTAAAAGCGACGCTGTAAACAGACGATTTGTGTCCGTGCAAGGTCTTGATACGCGCAAGTGTATTGGTATCCCAGAGGCGAACCGTATTATCCCAACTTCCAGTAGCGATTATTTTTCCATTCGGACTGAAGGTTATGCTTTTAATGACGCTTTGGAACGAGTCAACAGATTTCCGCAGTTCACCGGTTGTAACGTCCCACAAACGAATGATGGCGTCCCAGCCGCCACTCGCCACCGTATTCCCGTCAGGACTAAAGGCGACGGTAAGCGCATCACCACTGTGTCCTATGAGCTTGTGCAGTTCCTCACCGGATTCGACATCCCATAAACGAACAGTATTGTCTCGACTTGCGCTAGCGAGCTTGCGACCAGTGGGGCTGAATGCCAGTCCTTCGACACCGGTCGTATGACCGACGAGCGTTTTCAGCCGCGCTCCCGTCGCCACATCCCACAAGCGGATATCGTCATCTTCACTTCCACTCGCAAGTGTAGTTCCATCAGGGCTGAAGGCTAAGCTGATGAGATAAGCTCTGTGGCCGACAAGAGTCTTGAGGTGCGCCCCTGTGTCAACATCCCATAAGCGGACAGTATGGTCCTCGCTCCCACTAGCCAGTGTGCGTCCACCCGGACTGAAGACAACGATACCTATATCGTCTGTGTGTCCAAACAAGATGTGGTCGAGTTTTCCCGTTTCGGTATTCCAAAGTCGAATGGTCGAGTCCCAGCTTCGACCGACAAGAGCACGGCCGTCTGGTCTGAAACTAACGCTCAAGACGACATCCGTATGCACGGTGACGGTATTGAGGTGGGCGCCTGTCTCGGCATCCCAAAATCGAATAGTGGCATCCCATCCGCCAGTGGCGAATGTGCCGCCATCGGGATTGAAATCGACTCTGACCACATCTGCCGTGTGCCCGGCAATGGTCGTTTTCAATATTCCCGTGTCGGTATCCCACAGGCGGATCGTGTCGTCTTCACTCACGCTCACCAACGTGTGACCATCCTGTGGGGAAAAGGCGAGGTCGTAGATAACGGAGGTGTGACCGGTGAGAATCATGGTTTGCGTTGCTGTCGCAATGTCCAAGAAGTGAATCTCGCCGTTATAATCGCCGCTGGCAAGCGTTTCTCCATCCGGACTAAAAGTGACCGCTTGGACAAGCGACCTGTGTCCCGTGATGTTTTGGAGTTCCTCGCCCGTAGCGACATCCCACAGGCGCGCGGTTTGGTCCCAACTCCCGGTTGCAAGCATAGTACCGTCCGGACTGAATGCTACAGTATTTACGCGATCGCTATGCCCCTCGATAGTTCGAATCTCCTCCCCCGTTGCCATATCCCAAAGGCGGACTGTCCGGTCATAACTCGCGCTGGCAAGTATAGTCTCATCCGGGCTGATGTCTATGCTACGGATACCGCTCCAATGTCCCTCAATAGTTTGGAGTGACTCACCAGTCTCGGGATCCCATAGCCGTATAGTTGTATCCCAACTCCCGCTGGCAAGCACGTTGCCACTGCTAGAGTACGCCAAGGCAGTGACCTCCTCCGTATGTGCGGAAAGTAACGCCACCTCTTCAAAAGTCGCTGTATCATAAATCCAGATGCCGATGGAGCTAGCAGCCGCAAGGCGGGTACCGTCGGGAGAATACTTGATTTCTGCCACCCAGCCTTTTCCGACGCGCTTTTTGGCGTCCTCCGGCAAACTCCACTGCGAAAAATCCTCCGCCTCTTGCGCTAACGTGTTTAGCGAAAACAGGGTCAAAAGAATAAACGCCATCAAAATAATTTTTATATTGAAGATCTCCATAAGCTGCAATGTTGGTTACGGACCTTAACACGTTAAGGTCGCATACTTCAGTTTATTGTCTTCTGTCGGAGTCGAATTAAGCTTGAGATTTGTGACGCCCCAAATTTCAATGAAAGTCGCAGGGGTATGTGCATATTGCTCCGATTGTGCAATCAAGTCTGATATCTGATAATGGTGGTTTGAGGAGCAATTGTCGCTAGACTATTTTAACGAGCTTGCAAGTCAAATTATTCTAAAAGAACGTATGCCATTTTTCTATATTTGCAGTACATTAATGGCGTCAATCAAGCCTTCCCAATGCTGGGCAGGAAGATCTCTATCGCGGTTGTTATTCACTCCCTTGATCCCCGCCTACCGGGTTTGGTGTGCAGGGAATTGGTTGGTATGGGTTTTTCATACAGCATTATTGAAAACCATTATATGCAATATTATTCAAACGAAATGGTATTACGCATTAACAGAAGGTCGCGATTCGGAGATTAGATTTCTATCGCATTCACTATTCGCTCATTTGATGGGTGATTATCCATTCGCTTGATCGTGCCTACTACTATTTCTAGCTTCAGTTGAATGAGTGTTGGGTTTCACTATACGATTGAACTGCGTAAGTCCTATCCGTGTTACGCGGTCAGGATTCAAACTCCAGAACTCGAAGTGCTAAGCCGGCAAGATCACAACGTTGAAGGAATGCAATCGTGTATGCCCAGTGACACATGGGGAGAGCGTACATCAAAGAGGCAATCTGCCGATGAATCGAGGTGACGTCAATCGTTTCGGTCCATTGCGTAAAAAAACGTGATGCACACGAAACAAAATATCTTTTTGCTAATCCCGCCATCCAATTATCCAACCAAATCCATCCGGCAGCCGAGCTCATTTCTGTATCAACATTTTCCGTGTTTCCGCAAAATCCTCGGCAGTCAGGGTATAGAAGTAAACACCACTTGCTACCACCTCGCCGTGCCTATTGTGACCATCCCAATATGCCGCATGACTCCGATCGGTGTAGAACCCTGCGGTCTGGCGGCCTAAATCTATTCGCCTTACGAACTCACCATTGACATCATAAATTGTAAGCCGCACACTTGCGTCTTCGGCGAGGTGATACGGAATCCACGTTTCAGGATTGAAAGGATTCGGATAGTTCGGCAACAGTACGGTCTTCGTTGGACGCAGAGCCGTGAGAAGTTGCTCCAAGAACCGAATACCTCTTTGCGACACAGCATCCGTAAGCTTCAATTCCCATGCTTGCGTGAGCCACTGCTTTACGTCCGCTGCGTTCAGCGTCACCACCATGTCGGGATGCGCCGGCGATGCGGCTGCCGCTACTCCCAACGCGCTAGCAACCGCAACCAAGTCCAATGTATTGATTTGACCATCTCCATTGATGTCGGTAGCCGCATTCTCCTCCGCGTCACCAAAGGCTGAAGCAACTAGCACGAGGTCAAATATATTTAACTCCCCGTTCCCGTCTGCATCCCCGACGATGGAGGACGATTCTGCGCCAATGGCCGGGGGCAGTGACGGCGCGTCCCAAACCAACACGGTGCCATCCCTTCCTCCACTGGCGATGGTGCTGCCATCAGGACTGAAAGCAACGCTCCTAACGCTTGATGTGTGTCCTATAAACGTGCTTATGAGTTCACCCGAAACAACATCCCATACACGAACGGTGTTGTCCCAGCTTCCACTGGCAATTGCGCGACCGTCGGGGCTAAACGTGACGCTACGGACACCACTTTCATGTCCCGTGAGGGTTTTTAACGCGTCTCCCGTCGTCGCATCCCAGATCCGAATCGTATGATCTTGGCTGCCGCTAGCCAGAAGCGTTCCGTTGGGGCTGAAAGCAACGCTCAGAACATCGGCTTCATGTTCTGCGATGTACATCCGTGTTCTGCCAGAAGCCACATCCCATATACGAATCGTGTCGTCGCGGCTTCCACTTGCGAGTATCTCACCATTGGGGTGAAAATCGATGCTCTCAACTCCAGCCAGGTGCCCGTAGAGAAAGTCCAACCGCTGACCCGTAGTTGTATCCCACAGCCGAACGATGTCGTCCTCGCTGCCGCTAGCCAGTATACTCCCGCCGGGACTGAAGGCAAGGCTAATCAGATAAGCCCAGTGTCCAACAAGCGTTCTAAGAAGTTCTCCGGTGTTCGAATCCCATACCCTTACAGTGTCGTCCTGACTTCCGCTAGCGATCTTACTACCATCCGGACTAAAAACGACCACGTCTACGTCATCCGTATGTCCTACGAGCACATTATCAAGCTGACCCGTTTCCGTGTTCCAAAGACGGATGGTCTTGTCCCAGCTTCTACCGACGAGCGTCTGACCGTCAGGCGAAAAAGTAACGCTCAACACGAGATCCGCATGCCCCGTGATACTGCTAATTTCGTCTCCCGTCTCGGCATTCCAGAATCGGACAGTGGCATCAAATCCGCCGCTGGCTAACGTCTTGCCATCGGGGCTATACGCAATCCTGTAGACATCAGCCGTATGTCCGGTGATCGTCTTGACGTTCGCGCCCGTTTTGGTGTCCCAAAGTCGAATGGTGTCGTCTTCGCTAGCACTCGCCAGCGTTTTGCCGTCCAGCGAGAAGTCAATGTCGTAAACATCCGAAGAATGACCGCTGAGTGTCCTGAGTAGTGTTCCGGTCTCGACATCCCACAAGTGGATCATGGCGTCAAAATCCGAACTGGCGAGCATGTTCCCATCGGGACTGAAAGCAACTGCCCGAACAAGCGAGGAATGCGCCGGGAAGCTCCTGATTTCCTCCCCCGCGACTGAATCCCACAAACGGACAGTGTGATCCCAGCTTCCACTGGCGAGAGTCTTGCCATCTTGACTGAAAGTAACGCTATTCACCCAGTCGGTGTGTCCGGTGAGAGTTCTTAGCTCTTCACCCGTGGCAACATCCCATATACGAATTGTTTTGTCGTCGCTCCCACTGGCAAGCGTGCTGTCGTCCTCACCGAAAGCCAAACTTCGAATAGCAGCCTCATGTCCCGATATGGTTCGGATTTCGTCTCCAGAAACAGCATCCCACAGCCGGATGACATTATCGTCGCCTCCACTCGCTATCGTACTACCATCCGAAGAATACGCGATAGCATTTACTGTTTTCGTATGCCCGGTCAGCAAATCAATCTCTTGATTGGTTGCCGTATCGTAAATCCAAATCCCGATTGAACCTGCAACCGCGAGACGAGTGCCATCGGGAGGGGAATATTGAATTTCACGTATCCAGCCTTTGCCGAGGCGCTGTCTTGCTCCTTGGGGTAAATCCCATTGCGACGAATCTTGCGCGAACGTATATAGTGAAGATATGGGTAGTAAGGCCACCAACATCAGGATTATTTTCATTAAGAGACTCTCCTTAATTCTCAGATTGATTGTATCGGTCGCGTATATGCAGGCGATTTTCGTGCCGTAATTTTTTTTTAGGACTTACGCAATTCAGTTTTTAGGAACGTAGAGCTGCGTTCCCAACGTACCTGATTCGTAGAAAATGACAAAGACGTAAGGGGTATTACGTACGTAGGGATCCCACAGGTATGTAGCAGCCAACAATGAAAACATGAAAAAACGTCCTACAAATGACCGAAATTGGCTTTGCCACCGATTATTTAAACAGACTCTTATTGTGAAAGTCCTGTTCGGATGCAATCAAGGTTCCATAACTATTACCCGACGAGATATGTGCGCATGACACAGGCCGGTCTCGCCGAAGCGACGCCGTCCTATTTGTTGATTAGCATTCGCCGCGTTGCTTTGAAATCCTTAGTAGACAGCGTATAGAAGTAGAGACCACTTGCCACGGATTCGCCATCTTGGTTGCGGCCGTCCCAATTTGCCGCGCTACTCAAATCGACATAGTGCCCCGCGGTCTGATGCCCCAGATCCAGGGAACGTACTAGAACGCCGTTTGCGTCAAAGATTGTGAGACTCACATCCGCGTTGCGCGCGAGGCGATACGGAATCCACGTCTCCGGGTTAAACGGGTTAGGAAAGTTTTGAAGCAGACGTGTCCGCTTGACCTGTCCCAAGGTTGTCACTTTCAACCCAGTCGGGTCTACGGCGAAGGGCGGCGTGCCAAAATCTTCTATTGTATTAAAGACATACGCCTGCACGCCGTCACCGTGAGGCCATGTTGGAGCGTCATGCGGTATGTTGTGAGCCGAGATAATGGCGGCATTCTCGCTCACGTTAACCGAAAACCCAAAGTGGTAATCTTCGCCCACGTCGTGGGGAACAACCTTTTCCTTTTGCTGCCAGACACCGTCGGTTCGCACAAATGAGTAAGCCGCGCCTGAACCTACTTTGACATCGTCATCCCAAGGCGCCCCCACAATGGCGATGTTTGGGGTCATGGCAACACCGGTTCCAAACTTATGCCCCTTCTGTGCATCATTGGGAAGCAGCTTCCCCTGTTCCTTCCAAGTATTGCCGTCAAACTGATAGGTATAAGCGGCACCGGCGTCCACTTTGGCTTCGGTATCGCGAAACGGAGCCCCTACAATAATGGTTTTCTCGCTCATACTGACGGCAGTGCCGAAACGGTCGGCCTTTGCGGCGTCGCTAGCCGTCAATTTAGCCTGTTCTGTCCAAACCCCATCCCGCCGCGTAAACACATAGGCAGCACCGGAGAATCTGACGCCATTATGTGAGTTTCCGTTTGACCCGATGACCGCCGTATTGCCAAGCACGAAGACAGACGATCCGAAAGCATCTCCTTTGGCAGAATCCGAGGGTATGAACTTTGCCTGCTGTCTCCAGTTGTTTCCCTCCCGGAAATAGACATAGGCTGAACCGGAGTCTCTTTCAACCTCATCGTCCCCTGCTACGCCGACAATGGCGGTATTCCTGTCGATGGCTACATCCTCGCCAAAGGCGTCGCCCTTTACCGGTCCGTCATAGAGGAGTTTTGCCGCCTGTTTCCAGTTATTTCCGCTTCGATGGAAGATAAAAGCTGCACCGGCATCGTTCAACTGTGGCGCACCAACTATAATCGCATTCCCACTTATGGAAACACACCAACCAAACCTACCCCTACCGCCGTCCGGGATAATTTCCACCTGCTTAACCCATTTCTTTCCTTGCGTCTCGAACACGGTAGCGAATCCGCTTTCAGGAACTCCGACGATCACCGTATCGCCGCTGATGTCGCTGGACAAGTGTGCTACGCTATGCCCTGCCTCTTCCGCGACAAGCTTCTGTCCAACTTGAGGCGCGGCGTGACCGGCAGTTGCCAAACCAATGAAGAGTAGTAAACAAATGGCAAACAGACGTACCGATTTCATGATAAATCTCTTTCTGATTTTACGGTTGCATGATACAAGGCGTAACTTCAGACGCAGGTTCTCCGATTCTTGCAACCTAAACCTACTTCAATACACGCATCCTGCGTGTCGCATGGAATGATCGTGCGCGGAGCGAGTAGAAATAGACGCCGCTCGCGACGCCTTCGCCGAATCGGTCTCTGCAGAGCCGGTTTTGCGGATTGGAAAGAACTTATTTTTGGATTAGCATTCGCCGCGTTGCTTTAAAATCGTCAGTGGACAGCGTATAGAAATAGAGACCGCCTGCCACGGTTTCGCCATCTTGATTGCGGCCGTCCCAATATGCCGCGCTACTCAAATCGACATAGTGCCCCGCGGTCTGATGCCCCAGATCCAGGGAACGTACTAGAACGCCGTTTGCGTCAAAGATTGTGAGACTCACATCCGCGTTGCGCGCGAGGCGATACGGAATCCATGTCTCCGGGTTAAACGGGTTGGGAAAGTTCTGGAGCAAATCTGTCCGTTTTACCTGTCCCAAGGTTGTTACTTTTAGCCCAGTGGGCTTGATGGCAAAGGGAGGCGTGCCAAAATCCTCTATTGTATTAAAGACGTACGCCTGCACACCGTCACCGTGGGGCCACGTAGGAGCACCATGCGGTATGTTGTGTGCCGAGATAATTGCAGCATTCTGGCTTACGTTAATCGAAAATCCGAAGTGATAATCTTCGCCCACGTCGTGGGGAACAACCTTCTCCTTCTGTCGCCAGACCCCGTCAGTTCGCACAAACGAATAGGCAGCACCTGAACCTACCTCGACGTCATCGTCCCAAGGCGCCCCCACAATGGCGATGTTTGGGGTCATGGCAACACCGGTTCCAAACTTATGCCCCTTCTGTGCATCATTGGGAAGCAGCTTTCCCTGCTCCTTCCAAGTATTTCCATCAAACAGGTAAGTGTAAGCGGCACCGGCATCCCCTTTGGCTTCAGTGTCACGAAATGGAGCCCCAACAATGATCGTCTTTTCACTCATACTGACGGCGGTCCCGAAACGGTCCGCTTTTGCGGCGTCGCTAGCCGTCAATTTAGCCTGTTCTGTCCACACTCCATCTCGCCGCACAAAGACATAGGCGGCGCCACAATATCTGATACCGTTATGTGTGTTTCCGTTTGACCCGACCACTGCCGTATTGCCAAGGACGAAGACAGACGATCCGAAAGCGTCTCCTACGGCCGAATCCGAGGGGACGAGTTTCGCCTGCTGTCTCCAGTTATTTCCCTCCCGGAAATAGATATAGGCTGACCCGGAGTCCCTTCCAACTCCATCGTCCCCTGCTACGCCAACAATGGCGGTATTCCTGTCGATGGCGACATCCTCGCCGAAGTCGTCACCATCTGCCGGGTCCTCATGGGCAAGTTTTCCCACCTGTTTCCAGTTGTTTCCACTCCGTATGAAGACAAAAGCCCTACCGGAACCCGCCGTCTCTGGCGCGCCAATTATAGCCGAGTTCCCGCTGATTGCAACAGACCAACCAACACGTCCGCCGTCGGCGAGAATTTCCCCCTGCTTTTCCCACTTCTTTCCCTTCTTTTCGAAGATGGCAGCGAATCCCTGTTCAGGTACTCCAACTATTACGGTATCTCCGCTGATGTCGCTAGACAAATGTGCCACGCTGTGCCCTGCCTCCATGGCGACAAGCTTCTCTCCAACTCGAGGCGCGGTGTGACTTACAGTTGCCAATCCAATGGCAAGTAGAAAACCGATGACCAACAATTGTACCGATTTCATGGTGATCTCCTTCCGATTTTACGGTTAGATAGTACGACGCGCCATTTCAGACGCGGTTTCTCATAATCTTGCATTCTTTACCTATTTCAAAACGAGCATTCTGCGTGTTGCACGGAACGATCCCGCATGGAGTGTGTAGAAATAGACACCACTGGAGACGCCTTCTCCGAATCGATCCCTGCCGTCCCAATAGGCAGCGGTTTCGCGGTTAAGATAACTCCCGGCTTTTTGGCTTCCGAGATCTAACTCACGCATTAGTTGCCCTCGGACATTGTAGATGGATAAGGATACAGGGGCATCGGTCGCCAGATGATACGGCAGCCATGTCTCTGGGTTGAAGGGATTGGGGAAGTTTTGAAGCGGTGCAGTGCGCTTGACACTTCCCAATGTTGTCACCTGCAATCCATTCGGATCGACAGCATACGGCGGAAGACCGAAGTTCTTTTCCGCGCTATAGACGTACGCCGCCGAACCGTTGCCAAATCCGGGCGCTCCCTCTGCTGCCGCGCCAGCGGTAACAATAACGGTGTCTCGGCTAATCGAGACCTCGGAACCGAAAACCTGGCCCATCACCGGATCATCGGGCACAATCTTCTCCGTTTCCTTCCAGACTCCATCAGTGTTTAAGAATGCATAGGCAGCCCCTGAGCCCAGTCCTTCCTCTTCATAGAGCGGAGCGCCAATGACAGCGATTTTTCCAGTGGTGGCAACACCGGCTCCGAAGTGATCGCCCGCTCGCGAATCGTCACCGACGAGTTTTGCCTGCTGTTTCCACGCGTTTCCTTCGCGCACGAAGACATAGGCGGCGCCTGCATCTTTTCCGCGTCCGGCATCGTTCAGTGTCGACCCCACAATAATGGTATCCCCATGGACGCCGACTGAAACTCCGAAACGGTCGCTCTTTGCAGCGTCTTCGGCTGTGATTTTTGCCTCCTCAACCCACCTCTCACCTTGGCGACCAAAGACGTACACGGCGCCGGAGAATCTGATGTCAGCGTGTGTGTGACCGGGTGCTCCGACGACAATAGTATCTGCCTCAATGGCAACAATCTCTCCGAAGCTGTCTGATCTTGCAGTGTCTCGCGCAACAAGCTTTGCTTGCTGTTTCCACGTATTCGCGTCTTTAATAAATACATACACGGAACCCGAGTTGGGACCGGCATCATCGTCCTTTGGTACCCCAATGACCGCAGTGGTGTCATCGATGTCGACAGCCCAGCCGAAAGCGTCGCCCGATTCCGGGTCTTCGGCTAGAAGTTTCGCCTGCTGTTTCCAATTCTGCGCAGTCTTTCCAAAAACATAAGCTGCGCCGCCGTCTGCCGCAACACCGCCTTGATGGCCCGATGACGGCGACCCAACGATGGCATAGGTGGGGTCTCCGCGTCCCGGTGGACCGGTGATGGCGACCGCGAAGCCGAAGGAGGCCTGCCCAGGATTCTCTTTATCACGGTCGCTTCGAATAAGTTGGGCGGTCTCTTCCCACTTGTTGCCGGCCCGTGTGTAAATCTTGGCGAAGCCATCCGTGTTTAGAAAACCTACCGCATGGGCGCCAATGATAATGGTATCCCCGAGGATATCCGCGGGCATTCGTGCTTTATTGCGCATTCCGTCAGGGGCTCCAATCAGCTTTACTTCCTTCTGTGCATAGACTGTGTGGTTGACCGCTACTAGAGCAACACTCAAAACCACACTAATGAACGTGAACTGCAACGTTTTCATGAGAATCTCCTTTCAATGCTAACGGCCCAGCCAAAATCTTTACATTTGCCCTGTACGTCATACGATAGCGGGTGTTCAATAGCGCACAGAGCGGCGAAAAATAATCTTGCTCTACGTTCCGTATCACAATGTTAATAGAGCACCTCCATAGCTTACGTCATTATATGCGATTATATGTGGAATTCAGTCTCGCCGACCATTTTCGTTTTTCTATTTCAAGATGAGCATTTTACGCGTCGCTTGGAATTGGCCGGCCTCCAGGGAGTAGAAATAGACTCCAGTAGAAACAGTAGTCCCTAACTGGTCTAGCCCGTCCCAATATGCAGCAGTATCGCGGGTCAGATAAGCGCCCTCCTTTTGCACGCCGAGTGCCAACTCGTTTATCAGTTGCCCTCGGACGTTGTGGATGCGAATCGAAACGGGAACATCGTTTGCCAAGTAATATGGAAACCACGTCTCCGGGTTGAATGGATTGGGGAAGTTCTGAAGCAACGCTGTCTGCTTTACCTTTCCCAACGTCGTCACCTGTAGTCCAAACGAATCAACACCGAATGGAGGCGTTCCAAAATCCTCAATGCTACTATAGACAAACGCTGCTGCGCCGTCAGCCAATCCGGGTCCGCCCTTGGGTTTACTGTGTGCTGAGACAACCACGGTATTCTCGCTCATCGCCACCCAAAAGCCAAAAAAGCCGTCTTTTATAGGAATGAGAGGAACAACCTGATTCTTCTCTTCCCAAACGCCGCCTGTCAGGACGAAAGCGTAGGCTGCACCCGATGCGCGCTGACCTTCGTCCCGCGCTTTAGTGCCTAATACAGCGACTTTTCCGCTTGTGGCGACACCAAAGCCGAGTTGGTCTGCTTTCCGCGCGCTCTTGATTGTCAGCTTCGCCTCCTGCTTCCAGGTGCCTCCTTCCGGTAAGAATATATAAGCGGCACCGGTGTCAGCGCCACGATCAGTATCGTGCAACGGTGCCCCGACGACAATCGTATCCCCGCTCAGGGCGACAGAATGGCCGAAACGGTCGCTTTGTGCTGCATCAGCGGCGGTGAGTTTAGCCTGTTCCACCCACGTCTCTCCCTGACGCGCGAACACATAGACGGCACCGGCGAATCTTATCCCGTTATGCGTGTGCCCGGGCGCCCCGACGACGATGGTGTTCTTGCGAACAAAAACGACGTACCCAAAGGCGTCGGACCGACCGGAATCTTCTGGAACGAGTTTTGCCTGTAGTTTCCAAGAGCCGTCTAATACAAACACATAAGCTGCGCCAGAGTTGTTATCGGCTGCGTCGCTTTTTGGCGCCCCAACTACCGCCGTGATTCTATCCACAGAGACGGCATGTCCGAGATTGTCCGCCGCTCCGCCATCGTCGGCAGTGAGTTTGGCGCGCTGTTTCCAATCTCCTCCGCTCTTCGTGAAAATGTATGCGCCACCGGAGTCATCCGCTGTTCCATCGTGTTGCGGTGCGCCTACGATCGCGATGTTCGCGCCGCCCCGACCAAGCGGACCGTTGACGGCAACCGAGAAGCCGAAGTTGTCTTTATCTCCATCCTTGGCGATAAGATCGAACTTCTCCTCCCACTCCCCGCCATTACGTTCATAAATCTTCGCCAGACCGACGTGAGAGTGTACGCCGACAATCACTGTGCCGCGAAAGACCTCAGCACACATCTGTGCCTGGCCCTCGGCGTCATCCGCGATCAGCATTACTTCCTTCTCGGCGGGATAACCAACGGATGTCAGATGGATACAAAGAAAGGAACTGATCAGGATAAATCGAGCCGTTTTCATGGTATTAGCCCTTTATGTCAAAGTGCCGAGTGTCGGACGAAAGTTTCAATCGCACTAGAGTCCGCGCTTCACTTTCCCCCAAGTCGTTGTGAGTTTGTCCGTCGGTTCAACAGCAAATGAGCCGCGCGCGTTCTTGTCAATTTCGTCTGCAGTCAGTGCCCTATCATAGACACGGTAGATAGCGATGGAGCAGTTGCAGGTCCGAGCTTGCTCGGCTTGACTGTGAGAGAAGATTGCGTGCAGCGACATGTCATGCTTCTTGTTCCACTTGACACCCGTTCCAAACTTCGCACGTTGTTCGCCGTCTATATAGGTGGTAATTTCATCCCCGCTTTCAAAGACAAAATGCGCCCAGTGCCACTCACCGTTTCCAACCGTAAGTCTCGTCTTGCCGTTGCCTAAGTCTTCACGTGCCCCGATAGCACCCTGGGCGATACTAACATTCTGAAATTTCCCCTCGCCCCCATCGTCTAACCAGATTCGCACGTTTTGCACGCTTTCTCTTGGAGATGCCTGCAGTCCGACGAGGTGGTGTTCCTGTGCCAGCAAGCCGCCGTTGACCCGCACCAGCAAGCCCATGGTGAAATCTTCGAGATTTACGACTGGCGTGTTGTTCCCGGGTGCAGCATTACTGAATGTTGAACCGGATTTCTCGGCGGTGTACCATTTCGTGTTTTCCTTGAAACCGATTTTCTTGATCTCAATGACGCCCTCTTCTAGCTTGGGTAGATCGCCGGTGTGTCCAAGTTCTCCACCCGCCTCCCCAGCGTTTCTCCAGGCTTTGTCATTTCTCCCTTGGTCGGTTTCGACCGGGTTGAAATAGAGGACAGCGCCGGGAACCGCTTGGGCAAATACTGTCGAGCATGTCGAGGCGAGAAGCAAGAGCACACCGGCAACAGCGATAGTGGTTGGTATATATTTCAACATTCTGAAATCCCCCATAAAGAGTTTATTGGTGCTTTGAGTCCATTGTAAATCATGCTGATAGTTTGTGTTGAAGGCTTTTTGTGGAACCTCCAAAAATGCAGACGCGAACATAGTGTAAGTTTCAGAAACCAAATTTGGGTTATGAGCGAAAAGTCAGCAGAGATTGCGGCCATATTTGGATTCTTATTTCTACACCAAAACCATACGGTTGTCAAGACAATTTTGTGTCTTTCTTCGTTCTCTTTGTGTCAAAATTTTCCAATACACAATTCCTCCAATACACAATTCCTCCAATACACAATTCCGTTGTAGTGACATTGACCTAATGGTCAAATCCTATTGCAACGCTTGACCCCCTTCGTACCGGCGACTGAATGATTCTGCCAATCGCCAACCTTAAACCTCTACCGCTTCGGATAGTGTCAGATTACAGAACTTCACGGGATTGACGCCGCCAAGCGATTGCGGTATCATTATGGCAGTCCACAATTAATACGGTAGTGCCTTTTCGGCTAGTCAACTTAATACTGCGTATATGCTGCCGTGGAAAGACAATCTTCTTTAAAACTAACTCCCAAGGAGAAATAGAATGAATTTTAAGGAAAAACTGACATACACCGCGCTTGGCGGAATACTTGTTGTGATAGGTATGATATTGGCATCGTTCCTTACCGACCTCAGTGTCGCACAGAATGAACAGAATGATATGTCCATCATGGATGATATGTCCATCATGGAATTCGACGAGATTAAGTGCCGCAGACTAAGCATCGTTGATAATAAAGGAAAAACGCACGCCGTTCTGCAAAAGACTTTTGAACGCATGTCTGATACGGCAGATGTCATTCAGATTTACAATGACGACCGTCGAATTGTCTACAGCGTAGGATTCGATCGACCGGGAAATGGCGTGTGGAAAGTCAACAACCGCCACGGGAAGAGAGTCATCATGTCTGGAGTGGAAAGTGATAGTGGTAACGGTTATCTGGAGGTAAAAGGTACAAACGGCGGCGTTGCCGCCGTCACCGCAGGAGACTATGGTGGAGCAATTCATCTATACCAGCAGGAGGGCGGTGAAGCGAAGGCTATCTTGGGACTCCAGCAAAGTGGAGGCGTCATGCAGGTAGAGGGCACAAATGGTGGCCAGGCGCGAGCTTATGTCGATGAGAATGGCGGCGGAGTCATGAGCGTAATCGGTCAAGATGGAGGGCCTTCCAAGGCGATGTTAGGTGTTCACGGCGAAACAGGTTTCGTACGGGCAGATCGAACGGGGGGCGGTTCGTCTCAAATTCAGGCTGATCGAAACGGCGGCGCCATACAGCTATTCAATTCGCGGGATGGAACCCCGACCACAATGTTGGGGATCTATGGTGATGGCGGCGGTTTCCTGCGAGTTAAGGGCACAAACGGAGGCGCGGCTGAGGTCAAGGTCGATAAAAATGGCGGATCAGTTGGAGTGTTCGGGGTTGGAAGCACCGGATCTCAGGCGGCGTTAGGCGTCGGTAAGGATGGAACCGGTGCCGTTTGGATCTGGGACAGGAATGGCATCATGCAGTAGCAATGGAAGGGCGGAAGAATGGAAGATTGGAAGCGTGGGAGATTTTCACCCACGCAGCCTCAATCCTCTGGAGCGAAAGATTTGAAGCTAACTGTTTGAAGCTAACTGTTTGAAACTTAGAATCCGATTGCAAATTCTAGAAGTAGCTTGAAAAGTAGCTTGAAGAACGTCATTTTGTAGTCCTCCGAAATTTCATACTTTTCATACTTTTCATACCAAACGGGCATTTTTAGCAGAGGCCAAAAAAGGGTGAAAACTCTTACTACGACTGGCTTCTTGGCAGTTTCGACATTAAAGCGGTTGAGACGTTGGTATGAAATTTTGGTATGAAACTTTAATTGCCATTCAAACCAGTTGAGATATTAGATTGACGTTTGGAGAAATGTCGTTTAGAGCCTGTTTACACGGTGGGCGACAAAGCCATTTTCGGTTATTTGGACTTCATGCACTTTCGAAGGTCCCATCTGCGATTTGGCAATCGAAGATTCACTCCGGGGCTTGATGGTCTATTCGTTAAGAGAATAGGTATAAGGAGTGCGTAATTTGACTGCTTGAAAGCACGACAACGTACTGCAGACAATCTCACATGGAGGATTTCTATCGCACTCACTATTCGTTCGGTTGATTGTTATTCACTCGGTTAATCTATTCGGGTCTTTGATCGGTTTCGGGTGAATAATTTACTTAGCGAAAGAATCAGTTAGAGACCCGGAGCAAAAATCTCATCTTGATTTGACGATTGAGATTATTGTGCGTCCTCGTGTATGGCCCCAGAAAGAATTCTAGTTTTCAACGAAAACTCGGTTTCAGCGTGAATCTCTCTAACCGAAATGGAATTTCAAAGAAGATCGATTTAACCAATGTATATAGTATATATTGTGTTACTGCCTATAAATACATACTATATATTGACGTATCGACAAGTTGCTGATAGTGCTAATGCTCACCCAACATGTTAAATGTCCCCACACAGTATGTCATCGAAAATAATGTACCAAATAACTAGCACCAGAGGTTACTTAAGCGCTACATTTTTTGCCTCACCTTAACAAATCTCAAGTAATGTGTTGCGCAGTTATCAATAAGGAGGACTAATCAACTTGGCTCGCTTAGAAGACTTACAACAAGGCGCTAACGTCAACGGCATATTGCCCAATCAACAGGTTACGGTCGTGAACGTGAATTGGTTCGGTAATTCCGTTATTGAATTGACCTACAGGGACGCAAGTGGAAATCTCGGTAGCCAACTCATTTATCGCGATAATGAGCCGGAACTTGAAATTGTGACCGTAGGACGTCCGTGGAGTTTTGATGGCGACGGGGAGAAGTTCCGACTTGTCTCGGAAGCCTACCGCATAAAATTGGCACACCTTTTCGATCCGCGACTGGCGGTGCATACTTCGAATGTCGATCCCTTGCCGCACCAGATAACGGCGGTCTATGAGGAGCTGCTGCCGCGCCAACCGCTTCGTTATCTGCTTGCCGACGACCCGGGAGCGGGGAAAACAATCATGACCGGGTTATATCTGAAGGAACTCCTGGTGCGAGGCGATTTAAAACGGTGCTTGGTCATCTGCCCCGGTAGCCTCGTTGAGCAGTGGCAGGACGAACTGTACCGACGCTTCCATTTCCGCTTCGAAATCCTTACGCGTGAGATGATAGAATCCGCACACACCTGAAACCCATTTGAAGAGCGGAACCTGCTCATCTGCCGACTCGACCAGTTAAGTCGAAACGACGATATCCAAGCGAAACTAGAACTAACCGACTGGGATATTATCGTCTGTGACGAAGCGCACAAAATGTCAGCTTCATTCTCGGGCGGTGAAGTACATGCAACAAAGCGTTATCGGCTCGGTCAATTGGTCGGAAGACTCACGCGGCACTTTCTCTTGTTAACCGCAACGCCGCATAACGGGAAGGAGGAGGACTTCCAACTTTTTCTCGCGCTATTAGACGCAGATCGCTTTGAGGGGCGTTTCCGCGATGGGGTCCATCTCGTGGATACTTCTGACTTGATGCGCCGAATGGTCAAGGAGAAATTGCTGAAATTCGATGGTACGCAATTGTTTCCGGAACGCCTCGCTTACACAGTTAATTATGCGCTTTCAGATCGGGAAGTCCAACTTTACCATGCCGTGACGGAATACGTGCGTGAAGAGATGAATCGCGCCGACCGCCTAGAGGGCGGCGCCAGTAACGTGGTTGGGTTTGCACTGACCTCCTTACAGCGACGGTTAGCGTCCTCGCCAGAGGCGATTTATCGATCGATTCAAAGGCGCCGAGAGCGACTGGAGAAGCGGTTGCAGGAAGAGAAGACTCATCAACGTGGCGCAGAATCCCTGATAGACATGACGCAGATTCACTCCGCGTCAATATATGATGACGATGACGACCTGCCGGCCGAAGAGGCGGAGGCAATTGAGGAGGAAGTCGTCGACCGCGCTTCGGCTGCTAGGACAATTGCCGAACTTCAAAGGGAGATTCGGACGCTCCAACGCTTGGAAAATCTCGCGCAAGTGGTACGTCCCAGCAACACAGATCGGAAATGGGAGGAACTTTCTAGCCTGTTGCAGGGGCGCAGCGACGCATCCGCGTCTACTCAGTTATTTGACCGTCAAGGCGGCAGGCGCAAACTCATCATCTTTACTGAGTACCGTGACACCCTCAGTTACCTGAGCGACCGCATCCAAACCCTTATTGGTCGCCCGGAGGCTGTTGTCACGATTCACGGGGGCATCGGGCGCGAAGACCGGCGAAAGATCCAAGAGAAATTTGTCCACGACCCTAACTTGTGTTAATTCTACTCGCAACCGATGCCGCGGGTGAGGGAATAAACTTGCCACGCGCCCACCTGATGGTCAATTACGACCTACCTTGGAATCCAAATCGGGTAGAGCAGCGGTTCGGGCGCATCCACCGCATCGGTCAGACGGAGGTCTGCCATCTTTGGAACCTTGTAGCTTCAGAAACCCGCGAGGGGGATGTGTTTCACACGCTGCTTCGAAAATTGGAGCAGCAACGGGAGTCCTTGGGCGGCGCGGTATTCGATGTGTTGGGCAAGTGTTTCACCGACACACCTCTGCGATCACTGCTCTTAGGAGCTATTCGGTACGGCGACCAACCGGAGATTAGGGCGCGACTGACACAGAATATCGACAGCGCGCTTGATCGGGAGCATCTGCGGGAATTGATTGAGAAACGTGCCTTAACCCACGGAATAATTGACACCACGCGCCTAAACCGCATCCGCGAAGAGATGGAGCGCGCCGAAGCCCGTCGATTGCAACCGCACTACATCTCATCCTTTTTCCGGGAAGCCTTTGCGTTGCTTGGCGGGAGGCTACAGGAGCGAGAATCAAAACGCTACCAACTTACGCATGTGCCGGCATCCATTCGCAATCGCGACCGTGTCATCGGCGTCGGCGAGCCGGTGCTGACTCAATACGAGCGTATCGCCTTTGAAAAAGACCTCCTCGCAGTTCAGGGGAAGCCGTTGGCAGCCTTCGTTTGTCCGGGGCACCCGTTGCTTGATTCGACGCTGGATCTCATTCTAGAACGCCACCGCGATCTCCTCAAGCGGGGCGCGGTGTTGGTCGATCCGCAAGGACAGAGCGACGATATTCGTGTATTGTTCTACCTTGAGCACAAAATCCAAGATGGTAGAGTCCATCCCGATGGCACCCGGTGGATTGTGTCACGGCAAATGCAGTTTCTTGAGATTGATGAGGATAACAGGGTTCGTCAGCCGGGATATGCGCCTTACCTCGACTACCGCCCGATAACTGATGACGAGCGCCAGCTTGTAACGACCGTGCTGGAAGCTGGTTGGCTAAGCGGCAGTCCGCAGTCGCAGATTATCGGGTATGCTGTGGAACACCTCATTCCGGAGCACCTCAGCGACGTCAAAGCACACAAAGAGGAACTCGTTCAGAAAACGTTGGGAGCGGTTAGGGATCGACTCACGAAAGAGATTAACTATTGGGATCATCGGGCGCACCAACTGAAACGAGACGAAGAAACTGGAAGACGCAACGCACGAATCAATGCGGGGCTAGCGAGGCAACGTGCCGATGATTTGACTGCTAGGCTTGAAAGGCGAATGGAGGAGCTTGAGCGGGAACGTCAAATCTCCTCGTTACCTCCGGTCCCCATCGGCGGGGCGCTTGTCGTGCCGCAAGCCACCTTCGATCGGTTAAGCGGAGAGACAAATACTTCCGTCGAAACCTCGGACCGTGAGCGGATTGATCGGTTGGCGGTGGCTGCCGTTATGGAAGCGGAACGCGGACTTGGGCGGGAGCCGAGAGAGATGGCACATGAGAATCCCGGTTATGACATTGAGTCCAAGGATCCGAGCGGCAACAGACTGCTGTTCATTGAGGTTAAGGGAAAAGCGGTTGGTTCGACCACGCTCACCGCTTCCAAGACGCAAATCCTAACGGCGCTCAACAAACCCGACTCGTTCATCGCTATCGTGCTGGTAGACGGCGATTCTGCCAACGGACCGCGCTATGTCCGACAACCGTTTGAAAAAGAACCGGATTTTGCCGCGACAAGCGTCAATTGTGAACTCAGTGAGCTACTCGCCCGCTCCGAACCGCCGAATTAGCTTTTGCGGTTACGGTTGCTAGTTTAATGGGACAGCGCAAATCGACACCCATCCCGTCAAAGTGTAGGTTTTCCGACAGAGACAAATCGACAAATTCAGATTTGACGGTATCATTTAACGAGATGGCTTCCATCGGAATTATCTAATGCTCGTGACGTTTCCAAAATTTCAGAAATGATGCTTATATAACCAATGGTGCTAGTTTGAAATTTGGAGGTTAATAAGCATAACATTCCCTTTTGGCTTTGCTTTAACGCGAAAGGTATCAGGGCATGAGACGATTTCCTCGATTCTACCGTTAATTTGAGTATCGGTAGCTATCAAATAACGGGAGGAAATCTAGACTCATGACCATAGTAGATTTTATCACAGAACTGTTTTGTTGTGTTGATGATAAACTCTCACAGCACGGTAAAAACCATAAGCATAGCCAAGCCAAACTTTACCCGTCTGAAGTGGTTACCATTGCCATGCTCTTTGCGCTCAAGGGTGTGGGTAATCGAGCCTCCTATCGCTGGATAGCGAACAATTTCAAATCCTTATTTCCGATGTTACCCGAGCGTACCCGATTGTTCCGCTTATTCGACGGGCATCAACATCTCATTGACGTTTTTATGGCGAATCCTTCGCTTATCGGTGGAATTGACACGTACGGTATTGAATTGATTCACCCGCGCCGAGAAGGGCGCTCTAAACGTCAAATCGGACGCAAAGGCATTTCCAACCAACGATGGATTGTAGGTGGAAAACTTTGCTTGCTACACAATCATCTCGGACTGATTGTCAACTGGGACTGCGACACTGCCAATGTACATGATGGGAGTGCCTTCCAACATCTCGTTGATGGGGTCAGTGACCAGATGGTTGTTTTTGCCGATGTAAATTTCGCCAAAGCGGATTGGTTCCCTTCCAACTTGCGTCTGTGCCGACGTGGCGAGTGGAATTCTCGGATGCTGGTAGAAACGATTTTGTCCATGTTGACGCTAGTGTGCCATTTTAAGAAAGTCATGCACCGTCGTTGGAGTTACTTCAAAACGCGAGTCGGCTTTACAATGGCTTTGTTCAATCTCTTGGTACAGTGGAATGGATTGTCGATTGACGACGATGGCTTTGTGCCTCTGTCAATAGCTCAATTCAGTCTCTAAACTAGCACCAAAGGTTATATACGAACACCCAACCGGTAAGTCTGCGACAGAATCCCTTTTAGAGAATTTGGGGTGTAATGGAATCCTCTATATGCAGCTTAAACCCCTTAATCTTGCCTGCATAGCCTTTACATGTTACAATAACGAGGCGTGGGAGAGTCGCTGTGACTAACAGACGGATAGTATTGTGATATCAGGAAGTTTAAGCGAGATAGAATACTTAACTGAGCCTAGAAAACCATGACTGTACTCGAATTTGTACTCATCGCCTACAAGGAAATAGGCACCGCTGCTTCAATCGTTGGTGGAGTCGACTCGGCACTAAGGCGCTTCTGCAAATGTACAGCAGAGGGCCTTTTTAAGAAATGCTTTGTTGCTGCTGTAAGGCGAAACGCATCAAACCTGGCTAATCTCACTGCGACTGCAGATCCAAAATCCGTTGAAGTAGACGACCAAATCCTCAAGTGCCGGATTGTCTCGCTTAAGGATATTGAGATCTCGACTATAACGTCGCTGGAAGAAGAGGAAAGACTCGCAAAAATTACCGCCCTCTTTCGCGACTGCATCATTCTACCCGGTCACCAATTGACAGATTTCAATCTTGACCAGAGAATTCGGCCTGTTCTTGCAGAGACCATCGCTGATTTCTATAATCAACTGCCGTTTAATCAAGGCGCGTTCAATCAGATTATCCTTGAATTTATCCAAAATATCAACACCAATCAGTCAGAATCACGCGCACTGTTTGAGGCCTTCTTGGAAGAATTCGAGAAGGCGAAATTAGAAGTTCAGGAACGTTTAATCGAATACACCCGAGCCATTAAGAATGACACCGACGAGATTAAGGAAACGACCCAAGCAAACCTTGATTTAAACCGAGAAATAAGCGCACAATTCGCCGTCCTTTCAACGCAGGTGCAGGGCCTTTCAAGCAACCACTCTAATGTTAGTATACCGGAGGCCGTTGCAGCAGAACGTCAACCAGAAATAGACAATGCACGGGATTTACTCAGGCAACGTAGACCTGCTGCCGCTCTGGAGCTATTGGAAAAACTAAAGCAACGTATCTGGACAGACGCTTCGTTGAGTACAAGATTCCGCATTCTAACAAATATTGGGGCAGCTAAACTTGCTCTCAATAGGGAACACGAGGCGGCAATGTTGCTGCTTAAAGCATTCCAATATAATCCAGAAGAGGAAAAAGCCATTTCTAATCGTGCTTTGGCTCATTTCTTACTGGGAGAAGTTGAGGAGGCAGCGCGCTTTGCGAAAAAGACACTGGAACAGAATCCAGCGAACATAGATGCCTATGTTGTTCTCGTTGGTGTCTCGGCGGACGTAGAAACGCTTCAAGACATTATCGCTAACGTCCCCGAATATTTACGGGAATCGCCGCAGATTGCTCAGGCAATCAGCGAAATAGCTAGACAACGCAAGGATTTTGAACAAGCGATAAAATGGGGCGAAACGTCGGTGAGTCGTGCTCAAGACGGGGTGGCTAATTATCAAGCTGCGCTGGCAAGAATCTTGGTTGAGCAGATATTGAATGACCGCTCCGCCATTTTAACTCAACAGCTTGACGATTCTCGTAAGGAAAGGTTGAAGCGAGCTGTTGAACTTTTTACGGAAGCATGGAATAGCGTAGATAATACTGAAATGCGCACGGTTGAAACGGATTGGATTATCTGGAAAAGCACAGCACTTGACCTTCTTGGAGAGTACTCTGCGGCGATTGAGGCCATCAACACAGCCATCCAGATTGAACCTGATTACCTTGTCCTATTTATGAAGCGGGCATTGTTAGCCTTTAAACAGGAAGATTATTGTGGTTGCATTGGATTCTTGGAAACAATCCAGTCGGCTCCGGAAACCCCTGAAGCTCCCATCTTGCTTGCCAATATCCTATTGGTTGTTGAACGCTTAGAAGAAGCCATTACGAAACTCAATGACTTCTTGATGACAGATCCAAAAACGCCACTTCGAGAAGAGGCAAATCGCTTACTGATTAAGGTGTACGTTGCTCATGGGGATTTTGACAAGGCACGAGAAATCTCTGCAACCATGCGAGAATCTTCGCCAACGAGCGTGCCGTTCCTTATTGATGCTGCTAGGATTGCTATAGCAACTGGCAATCGCGATGAAGCGCTGTCGCTGCTTGAAGAAGCATACGGCTATGCCGGAAGCAGTGAAGTATTCCAAGAGATTTCGGAATTGGCCAACGAACTTTTCAACTATAAAGAATTTAACAAAGCCGCGACACTGTACGAAAAAATCGCCGACACGCGCCTGAACTCCCAATGGACACGGATTCTACTTGAGAGTTATTATCACTCGGGGGAAAGAAAAAAGACGCTTGAGATTTGTCAATCCCTTCGCGAGAAGTACGGGCCACTTGAGAAAGTAACCGCAATGGAGTTCCTGATCTACGACGAAATCGGCGATATGAATCAGGCTCGGGCAGTGGGCGAGATGTATGTCAACGCATTTCCAAGCGATATTGAGATGCAAATCCGTCTTGCTGTTGTCTACTCCTGCTCTAACAACATTAGCGAACTTGATTGTGTTTTAGATAAGTCATTTGACCTCGAAAGTCTCACTTTGCGATCGTATTTCGACCTTGCTCATTTGTATCAAATCAGATCTAAACCGCAAAGAGCGTTAGACATTATGTACGAGGCGCGAAGAAGGAATTATGCTAATGAAGAAGCGCACCTGAAATACATCGGATCATTCTTGCAAGTCGACAAGCAAATAGGTGAATTGCTTGATCCTAATGAGGTTCAGCCCGGAACGGCTGTGTGCCTCGAAAATGCCGGTCAAACGAACTGGTATATCGTTGAAGAGCGCGAGAATGCACACCTCGAACGCAAAGAACTTAACGTCGATCACCCGCTAGCTCAACGGCTACTTGGCAAAACGGTAAATGACAAAGTGTGTCTTCAGCAAAACCTCGTCAGCCAACAGACTGGAAAAATCACCGAAATCAAGAGTAAATATGTCTACGCATATCAGGACAGTCTACGTACAATACCTGAACTATTTCCAGATGTCACAGGGTTTGGCGTGATAAAATTAGACGAATCTCCCGAGACCGATGATTCAGAGAAGATACGGCCGATATTAGACTTTCTTGACCGGCAAGACGAAACTTCGCGCCAAATGGAAGAATTTCACAAAGAACATGCGTCGCCGATTGGTACCTTTATGAGTTGCACAGGGCGCGATTTCTTAGATATGTGGAGCTTCCTGATGAACAAACCTGACTTGGGCATAAGGTGTAGTGCGGGAGATCTTGAAGAAAGTATACAGGCGCATAACTTGCTTGAAAATCCAGTGTCCAAAATCATCGTCGACCCCATCTCACTTCTGACCATACATCGCCTAGGAGCCGCCGATACCGTCGTCAGAGCATTTGGAAAACTCGGGATCGCACAATCGACCATTGACGAACTTCAGTATATCATCAATGAAAGAGAAGGAATGTGGTCGGAACGGGAGCATATGAATGTCGGGAAAGAAGGAGACCGTTATGTAAAATCTGTCATCACCCCGGAGGCAGTTAGAAGAGATATTGAAGACCTAAAAGGCATCGTCAATTGGATTTGGGGAAATTGTGATATTCTGCCATGCAGCGCTGCACTAGAGATAAACCATCATTCCAGACAGAAACTCAATGATTTATTTCAAGCAGTTTTTATTGATACTCTCCTAATCTCAAGTGAGCCTGGATACTTGCTCCTATCGGACGATGAACGGCTCAGATCCTACGCAAAAACAAACTTTAGTGTGGACGCGGGCACAAACTTGCGTGTTGACGGCGTCTGGACACAAGCTGTGTTGGAACACTGTGTCAATGAACATCTCTTGGATAAGGCCGAGTATGACAAGATGATAATCAAGTTAGTGTGCTCTCACTACTATCATACGGTATTTGATGCGGACGTGCTAATGGAAGCAGCAGAACAATCGAACTGGATTCCTTCTGAACCGTACACTACGTTAGTACAAACACTCGCAGATCAGGATGCCCTTCATTGTTCAGCACTAGATGTCGCTGCTAATTTTCTCTATCGACTATGGACAAAACCGATACTGCCCTGTGTTCCGGATCATCTGACTTTGGCATTATTGGATGGGCTTACCTCGGGGCAGAGGACCCAGACAGTCTTGAAACCTTTTATAAAGAGGCTTCACACGAGACTTTCACTGTACCCCTCGGCTAAACAAGATATTTTTTCTCTGATTGAGGCCTATGTTTGGACCCGTCCGATCTAGAAAAAGAAGTGATTGACATCAATCTGACCGTTGAACTAACAACCGATCAGGTTGTGGATTTTGTTCAGCAGATGCCACCTGAAAAGAGGTAAACGCTGCTGCTTACCATTGTAGAGCAGGCAGCGGCGAATGGAACGGCACGTATGGCGCGTGCCGAATTACAGTTTCGGCAGTTACGTGCAGCGCAAGGGATGAATTGGGACACAATGACCGAACCAGAACGCGAAAACTTCGTTACAGGTTTGTCCGACTCAAACGTTAAGGTAACGATTGATATCGAAGCCACTTTTGGAGACGGCATGCCGGAAGATCTGGAACGCAGCCTAACCGAGAACTGCCGCACCCTAAGATTCAACACACAAGAATTCGAAGACGAATAGGCTATAGGCGGCGCCTCGGGTAAGCGATGCGTCTCCCACTTGGAGTCCAGCCCCCCTGGCAGTTTCATCATCGGGGAGGCTGGTGACACAATGGGGAGATGTCAAAGAGAGCGCCAAGTTACTCTCAACCGTCAAATGATAGGAGAATCGAAAATGAGATGCAAATCGCTGGAGAGACACCGGCCCTACGTGCGATTTTGTCTGTTTCTTATCGTAGTATGTCTGCTTGCCACATTGGCAGATCTCGCGCTCGCGGTAGAGGGAAAGATTGCTTTCACGTCAAACCGCGACGGCGAGGAAGCAATCTATATTATGGACGGTGATGGCGGAAATCCATTCAAACTTACTGAAGGATCTAATCCTTCTTGGCTGCCTGACGGGCAGTCAATTAGCTTTCTCTACGGGGGCGGCCTATGGGTGACTGACCTCAACGGTTCAACTCGGCAGAATCTCACCAAGGGTAGAATCCATTTTTCCTCTCCTGCTGCTTGGTCGTCCGATGGGAAACAGATTGGCTACTGGGGGAATCTCGCCGGAATCATGGGTGTCTACACGATGAATGCCGATGGACGAGGCTCTCGACTCATAGCAGAAGGGCTCCTCCTCCACGATGACACGCTGAGTTGGTCTAGTGACGGCAACAGAATCGTCGGCGCGCCGGTGCGGCTGATTAAAAACGGGTTTGGATCGGACATAGTCGTGATGAATGCCAACGGTGCCAACGGCATGAACCTTACCAACGACCTGCGTGCCAGGAATATTAACCCTAGTTGGTCACCGAACGGAAAGTACATTGCATACGTCGCATCGCCCGACCCATTTCGATGGTGGCCGCCGCACAACGTCCACGTGATGAATGCGGACGGAACAAATCCGGTTATGCTTACAAAGGAAGACCGATGGGCTTACGAATGGAATCCTACGTGGTCGCCGGACAGCAAGAAAATTGCCTTTGTCAAGCAAACACCGGATGGTTTTCACGACGTCTTTACGATGAACGCCGATGGAAGCGAACTTATAAACATCACGCAAACGCATCGGGTAAGCGAGGGGGCTCCCGCATGGAGTCCAGCCCCGCAGGCAGTTTCATCAAGAGCAAGACTGATAACCCAATGGGGGGATGTCAAACAGGGCACTGGCCTGCACCAGCGCGTCCATAGTGAGGATTGATGATAAAACGGACTACGAAAATGTTAAAATTTGTGATAAAATGTGACATAATGTGATGTAGTTCCGTGTTGGAGACCACTTCCATTCTAGATGTTCTGTCAGTCTCTTATCGTGACCTGCCTTCTTGCAGTATGGGTAAGTTTAGGACAGGCGATAAACGGGAGAATTGCCTTTACGTTAGACCGAGCACCATGTTGCTCTCAATCGGTGAAAGCCACTATTGGTAATGAAAGGAGTCCCGAAAATGAGATACAAGCTGCTGGAGAAACAAATGCGCCTTGTGAAATTTGGTCTGTTTCTTATCGTGGTATGTCTGCTTGCCGCATCGGCTGATTTCGCGCTTGCGGTTGAAGGAAAGATTGTCTTCACTTCAATGCGTGACGGTGAAAAGGCAATTTACGTCATGGGTGGTGACGGTGGAAGTCAGTCCAAAGTTGCCGGAGGATCCTATCCTGCCTGGCATCCGGACGGGCAGACAATTAGCTTTCTCTATGAGGGCGATCTATGGGTGACTGACCTCAACGGTTCAACTCGGCAGAATCTCACCAACGGTAGAATCAATCTTAACTCATGCGTTCCTACCTCTTGGTCGCCCGATGGGAGGCAGATTGCCTACTGGGGGAATTCCGATCAAGGCTATGGTGTCTATGCGATTGGTACCAACGGGGGGAACGAACAAATCGTGGAAGCGGGCTGGACCCGTGATGGTAGGGTAAGTTGGTCCCCTGACGGAAGGAGCATCGCCTATTCGGAGATGAGGCAGTTAGATCCGCCATTCAAACGATTTGGGTCGGATATATTTGTTGTGAATGCCAATGGCAGCAGTCGCGTAAACTTAACCGTCAACCCGGCTCCAATGAATATCAGCGCCAGTTGGTCTCCAGACGGTAAAAAGATCGCTTACGTCGCATCGCCCAAGCCCTTCTTATGGCTGCCTCCGCACAACATCCACGTGATGAGTGCGGATGGATCAGATTCGGTTATGCTTACACAGGAAGAACGATGGGGTTACGAATGGAATCCTACCTGGTCGCCGGACAGTCGAAGGATTGCGTTTGCCAGACAAACACCTGACGGCTTTAAGGACATCTTTTCGATGAACGCCGATGGAAGCGACCTTAGAAACCTCACGCAAACCCACCGCGTAGAAGAGGAGTATCCCGCTTGGAGCCCTGGCGCACAGGCAGTCTCATCGACGGCAAGGCTGGTAACGCAATGGGGAGCGGTCAAGCAGCCCGGGGACTGATTTGAATGGGGGGAGTAGGTTAGAGCGGGCACCCGCTCATCATCTTGATTCATTCCGTGACGAGGCGTGCTATTGTACATGCCCTAGCGAGAGGATGGTTCACTGCTTTGGCTACGGACAGCGCGAATCTTTTTGTGGGAGCTCTATCGATCAACCGACTGGACAAGGAGGGATCAAGCGAATGGATAATGAGCGCGATAGTGAATCCCGATAGAAAATTCGATCGTTGTTCATTCGCTCGATTGTTCCTTCCAAGATAGACAATTACGCACACTGGGCAACCTTGCCTTTGGACATTGAGTTGGGTGCAAAAGTGAGTTGTGAGCAGATTGAATCAAAGTTCATCGCGACGAAAGACAAAGGCGAGGTCTCGTCACTGTTCATCTGCCCGGATGACGCAAAGTGGGTGCTGGTATTGGGACACGGCGCCAGCACGAACATGCGACACGCCACGCTTCAGACTATCGCCGAACGATTGGGGGACGTAGGAATTGCCACGTTTCGTTACCAGTTCCCTTACATGGAACGCGGTGGCGGCGGCAGGGAATCCCAAGTGGTCGCACTTGAAACCGTGCGGTCGGCAGTTCGAGCGGCACACGCTGCCGCCAGCGATTTATCGATTCTCGTTGGCGGGCACTCTTATAGCGGACGGATGTCGTCCCTCGCAGCCGCGGAGAGCCCACTCAAGGATGTCAGTGGATTGGTGTTTTTCGCTTTTCCGCTGCATCCTGCAGGCCGGGCTGGAATGGAGCGCGCTGAACACCTTGAGCACGTTTCGGTTCCGATGCTATTCTTATCTGGTACACGAGACAAGCTAGCTGACTTGGCGTTATTATCACCGGTTTGCGAAAGGCTTAGCGAAAAGGCATCGTTGCACTTGCTAGATACCGCCGACCACGGTTTCAAGGTGCTCAAACGCTCTTGCAAATCGACGGAAGATGTCTTCGTCGAGATGGCTCGGGTTGTCAAGGACTGGGCTAAAGGGCTGAATTAAACTTATTCTGTAAACACAATAAACCGAGATTTTTCCGACGCAGAATCGCGAATGGGTAGAGGCCGCTATCAAGATGCAAGCGCTCCATCCCAGAGACGACGACGGAGAAACTCGGTTTTTTTGTGGAACTTAACGACTAAAATCAAAATCATAGTTGTATGCTTTCACAATAATGGATATCCTTTACTAACGAACCTTTGTAGGGTGGGCACTGCCCACCATTTTGTGGTTCAAGAAATCATCTGTGCTATGAGTTGCACCATAGAGGGGCCATTGTCGAAAAACACCGTAATCATCGCGGGACCGAACGGCGCCGGCAAAACAACGTTCGTGTCCGAATATCTACCCGTATCGGGGGCCGAGTACATTAGCGCCGACTCCATCGCGGCAACGTTGGTATCTACTCCGGACGAATTTGACAAAATCAGAATTCGCGCCGGACGCTTGTTTCTTGAGAGAATCCAACGCCTTATTCAAGCGGAGGCGAATCTTGTCATTGAAGTAACCCTTGCGGGACGTGGGTTTCGGCGGAAAATTCATCAACTGAAAAACACTGGATACACCGTTGCGATTGTCTTCCTTTTTCTCAAGTCTCCCGAGGTTTGCATCGCCCGTGTCCGTAATCGGGTGATGGCGGGAGGACATGATGTACCAGAGGAAGACATCGTGCGCCGATTCTATCGGAGCAAACGTAACTTTTGGCTAATCTACAAGAACCTCGTCGATAAATGGGATTTGTTCTACAATTCTGGTGATAACCTTCAGGAAGTCGCTTCAGGTCAGAGCGATGAAATCTCGCTGACGAATGAAGTTTTATTTGAACTGTTTTTGGATGATGTGAAAAACGGAGGTGCCTAATGGGTAAAGATGAATTAAGCCTTGAAGCTTATAAACAAACCCGTGAGTTCCTGCGAATCGGCAATCGTGCTGTCAGAAAAGCGCAGGAGGAAAACCGCAAAAAGGGGATTCCGAACGTCTATTCTTACAATGGGCACATCTACTACGAAATGCCTAATGGGGAACTGACAAAAGAAGATCCCTTAAAGACCCTGAATCATAGGTGTGATGGCATGAAATAACGAACACATCTCAATTATGGTAAATCGGATCGTGCGACAATTTGATCAGGCGCAGATCATCCTCTTCGGCCCACATGCCGGTCCCCAAAGATATCATTGTTTCAACGCCGGATGAACATAAACACAAGCGAGATTGGGGCGGTTCAGTGCTGCGCTCCGCCCAATGAAAAGGAGTGTTTCTCTACGAAAAAGCCTCTGATAGATTTACGGACATTTTCGAATTTGCGCCACACGGGAAATCGCTAGAAATTATCGAGATAACTGATTTTAGATGCTACTCGGGGGTTTTATGGCACACGGAACTGTCAATGTCAGATTGAGACCAATTAAGTTGGCATTTCTTGTCAATCCGAAAGACAAGGATTCTCTATTGAAAGCGATAGAGATAAACACATTTCTTTGGGGTGGGATGTATAATCCAATCATTCCTACTTATGAGGAAATCCCTGGAAATTGGGAGGGCCTTCCGTCTAAAGATCTGACTCCCCAAAGCGTTGTATTGGGGTATCAGGATAACTTTGACCCGGATTATGTGGTTTCGATGGGACAGTGTTCCGATTATACTTTTGATGTGGGCAATCGGCGAACAATTCATGACGTTTCAGATATTCTTGCGCCGGTTGAGGAATATGGAATCCCAAGATACGGCATTGGCCTCTTTGAGGTTTTGAATTACTTCATAAATCGAGAACTCAAATTTCAACGTAGGGATCCGCTGGATATATGTGTGCCCTGTTTTGGGCCTCAGTATCGCACATTTCTAGCTAGCGTCTTTGGCATACTCTCTGAAAATATCAACACAATATTCTGGGAAAGATTTGCCGGAGCTATGGACGCCAAAAAAACCGAGTGCTCCGATTCAAATTACGTTGAGATTCTTAATGCTCGGAAACTGTTTTTGCGACGTATTACGCGCTACAATCTTAGGGCGATTCGTAGCCGATGGAGCTGGGAGCAGTGCATATTTTTGCTTGATGCAACCAATTCCCCTGATATTATGGATTACTGGAATCTCCGTGCTATTGGTTGGGACATAATTCCAATTCCCAAACAATTCGCTCAATATGACAATACAAAGCAACGTGCACTTGATTTCATTGAAGCTAACCATGTTCCCCGCGACTCAAATCCCGAAATCTATCATCATACTGCCATCCTCAGAAGTCGTTCTATTTCTGAGGATGAACAAGAAAACTTTATTGACACGCTTGATGTTCCCATGCCTGATGAACCCAGTAAAAGGTCAATGGTTGTGAAAGACCCTTCTTATCCGCGGATGTGGAACGAGTGGGCGCGACGTTACGACCATGTCGAATGTTGCAATCTTGAAGCCGGTACGGCGGAATATGATATATCACCAGATCAAGATACTATTCGCTTTAAAACACTTGACCCGAAGTGTATCGGGCGATTTGCAGGGTACAGTGAAGCACGATTCGCAAACGAAATTGATTTGAGGCCGTATGACGACAAAGAGCTATTGGCGGAAGTGATTCCCGAAGGTGACAGCCAACTAGCGAGGGTATTTGGCGGTTTTGATTTCCGAGATTGGCGTCTTTCCCGCAAGGGCTTGGTTTACTTGTCTCAATACCCAAGATCAACGGTTTCTTTCTCCGCGCCTCATGCGGAGGTGATAGTTTCAAAATGGCTGGCGTTAAGCGGGTGGAGAGTTAAACTCTCAAGCGCCGGACGCGTTGCCAAGCAAATGATACGGCAACTGGGCGGTAAGAACGGGGTTGAAATCTTGGCGCAAGAAGGAATTATCAGGTTGTTAGCAGACATGAACAGCAGTAGTGTGATTCTGGATGATTTGCATAAAGAGATAATAAAGCTGCAAAAACTGTTAAAACAACACGAATTTCAAGATGCGAACGACGAAGTCAAAGGGTTTGTAAAGCACCTCAAGGATATTGAAGTTCAATTAGGTAGTAGCGAAAAATCTATGTCGGAAGAATCTGTTTGGCCCAACGATTGGAAAAATTGCGAATCAGACAGAGTATTCGGGCACGGCGCGAAGGATTCTTCAGCGGTTGATTGATGCAAGGGCTATTCAGTTAGGGCTGGATTTACAATGTCCAGAATGCGCACAATCCTCCTGGTATTCTATTAAGGACGCCAATTACGAACTGCAATGTCCCAGATGTCCTAACCGGTTTTCGTTTCCTGCCGAATCTGGTGAAGTGAAGTGGGCATATCGCACAAGTGGACTCTTCCACTCGGCTAATCAGGCTCACGGCGCTTATACGGTGCTATTGACGCTTCGATTTTTCTCCGAGTTGCTTGATGGTGCAACAACTCCGCTTATGAGTTTTACGGCAAGGAAAGGGAAAACGAACGAGATGGAAGCTGACCTAGCTCTGTTTTTTCAAGAATCAAAATTTGGTGCGTCCAAGACTGAACTGATATTTGCAGAGTGTAAAACCTTCAACGATTTTCAAAAGAAGGATGCGGATAAAATGGAAAAATTGGGCGATGCGTTTCCGGGTGCAGTGCTTGTTTTTGCCAGCCTGAAAGAATCCTTGAGTGAAGAAGAAAACGCAGTCCTTTGTCCTCTAGTGAATCGTTGTCGAGAATACTGGAAAAACGAACGTCCAGTCAATCCTGTGTTGATTCTTACCGGAACGGAACTTTTCGCAGAATTGGATTTATTAAAAGCCTGGGAAGATGCGGGTGGTCTTCGTGCCGCATGCGCTAAGAGAATAGGACCAAGAGACCTGCCTGAACTCTGTGATTTAACTCAGCGGGTTTATTTGGGCATGAAGCCTTGGCATCAATGGCTTGACGAAGAATCTGGACGCATGTCCTCCGTCAATCCAACTACTCCGAGAACACCAGATGGGGAAATAGTCCGCAGCGGCAACTGATTTATTCATCTTCTAGGGCAATCGTAGGGTGCGCACCGCGCATCATCTTCAACCGACCTAAAATAACGACAGAGGCTGCTTCACCGTCTTTTACCTTAACCCAGAATGAAAAGGATGCGATTGGAATGAATCTGACCGTTGAACTAACAACAGATCAGGTCGTCAGTTTTGTTCAGCAGATGCCACTTGAAGAGAGGCAAACGCTACTGCTTACCATTGCAGAGCAGGTAGCAGCGAGTAGAGACGCACGAATGGCGCGTGCCGAAGTGGGGCTTCGGCAGTTATGTGCGGCACGAGGGATGAATTGGGACATAATGACCCAGGCAGAACGCGAAAACTTAGTTGATGATCTCGTTCACGAGGAGCGCGAATGCAGTCCATAGTTGTTTGCGATGCAGATGTTTGGTAGCCGATACCTACTGAGTTCTCGCAGCATAAGAGAACACCATGACCTACAGCAAAAAACCAATTGAAGTCGGATTGCCCCTAGACGCCATTAGTCGCGAGACGGCACGCGAGAAATCAATACGACATGGAAACCGATTCACGTTTCACCTCTCGTTTGTTTTCATCCCGTAGCAGTGCCTACAGTTGCGATAAAAGATACGTTGTGCAACATCTTCAGGACTTCAACTGAACTAGGTAAAATAAGGAGACTCAAACTAGCATGAGTAGGCTCACGGAATTAGCATTGTTATTGGCAATCGCGGTTCTGATTGTGGGCATCATCGCCTGCGATCAACTAATCGGAATATTGACCGAAAAGGAACTGTCCCAGACCGTTCCAGCCCCGCCCCAATTGACAGTCATGAGCGGCGAGTTATCCATCGGACTTCTTTACCCTATGACTGGAAGACTCGCAGTGACCGGAGCACAAATGAAACAGGGGTTTGACTTGGCAGTCGAAGAGATAAATCATGCACAACTAGGCGGCGCCACTATTAACTGCATCTCGGTAGACGATCGAAGTACGGTAGCCGGTGCGGTCGAAGGCTTCAACCAACTAATTCGTCAGACCGAGGTGCCGGCGATCATCGGTCCCACCACCTCAAGTCAATGCGAAGCCGCCTTTCCGATTGCGCAAGCAAGCGGGATTGCGGCATTCAGCCCGACATCAGCTGCCACCGGTTTGAGCGCGATTGGGGATTTCATCTTCCGCGTCACGCTCACCTCGGATGCCCATATTCCGAATAGTGTCAGAGTAACTAAGGAAAAACTCGACTACAAGCATGCCGCATTGATATATGACGAATTGCACGCTATCGCCCTGAGTGGCGCCAACGCCTTTCGAAAGGCGCTAACTGAGAACGGTGTCGAAATCGTGGCGACGGAAACCTTCCAGACGGGTGAAACCGACTTTTCGGTTCAACTCACGCGAATTAAGGGGTCAAATCCCGAGGCTATCTTTATAGCGGCATTGCCGCAAGATATGCCCGAGATTATGATTCAAGCGCGGGAGCTCGGAATCCCCTTTGCCGTACCATTTATCGTGCCGGAACTGAGCATAGACGATGTGCGGGCGGCGGGGTCGGCTGCTGAGGGATTGATATCTTCCACGAGTTGGTTGAGTACCGACCCGAATCCACTCAACCAAACCTTCATTCAGAATTACCGCGCGGCATACGGCGTTGAACCGAACACCTGGGCGGCACATTCCTATGCGACGGTCTACATTTTGGCTCAAGCAATCGCGAACGCCCAGTCTACGGATGCACAAGCCATTCGGAATGCCATGGCGAATATCAAGAATCTTGACACCGTATTGGGAAATTTCTCGTTTGACGCTGACGGGGACGCTGTGCATGACGCAACAATACTTACCGTAGAGAACGGCGAATTCAGGGTCTTTGAATAAGATTCAATTGGAAGGTAGAAGGAGTTGTAAGGCGCACACCAATTCTCGACAACAAGTGCCCCCGGTTTTCCTCTTCGGTTTCCCTTCCATGCATCGGATTTTCGGTTCTATCGTTTCAATTGATGAAACAACGAGATTGAGTGCCAATTATGAGTAACAAGACTAGGCTTGCGCTTGTATTCGCAGTTGTCGTTCTAGTGACCTGCATTTCCGGCTGCGATTAGCTACTTGGTATTCTTACAGATAACCAGGTGGCAGAAACAAATGAGCGGGTGCCTCAACTTACCGGTTTCTCGGGAGAGATACCAATCGGCATAGTTCTGCCGCTCACCGGGCGATTCATCTCGGAGTACGGCTACTTACCGACACAGCTCGGCGCAGAACTCGCGCTCATCGAAATTAAAAACGCACAACCCGGTGATGCCACAATGAAGGTCGTCAGCTAAATGGCAACCATCATAGATTTAGTCACGGTCTAGGGGACATTCTCCGTCGACGCTGTGGGGAGGGCGCGGTCTATGAACCTCTCACGCTCAGACTAGCAGATGGGCAGTTTAGAGCATTCAAGTATGGTTCAACCAGAACAATAGTAAAAATGGAAGACTGGATGCTTGGAATGATGGTGACATTGGATAGGGCCACTTGACAAACGAATTGATTCCTAGGATATCGTTGTACCTCGTATCACACATCATGTTTCAACCAAACGAAAAAGGAGATGCATCATCTACATGCGTAATATCGCGAATTTAGCGTTTGTGATGGCACTTGTAGTTCTAATTGTGGACTTGTCCGCCTGCGATCAATTACTCCGGATATTGCCGGAAGACCAGATGACGGGTGCAGCAGTGCCTCAGTTTACGGACTTTAGTGGAGACATTTCGGTCGGCGTCGTTTTACCCCTATGCGGGCGGTTAGCATCTTCCTTCGGGGAGCCGATGGACCACGGGCTTCAACTAGCGCTTAAAGAGATCAACGACGGACAACTCGGTGATGCTAGAATAAAATTCATGGTCGAAGACGACATGAGCACCGTAAACGGTGCAGTTGCCGCCTTCGAGAGACTAATACATCAGGATAAAGTGTCCGTAATCCTCGGTCCCGCGACCTCAGCCATGACCGAAGAGGCGTTTCCGGTTGCCCAGCAAAACACTGTTGTAGCTGTTAGCCCGACATCCGCCAAACGCGGTCTAAGCGCAATTGGCGAATATGTCTTTCGCGTCTCGCTCGCGACAGATGTTTTGATACCCAACGGAATTAATGCGACTCACGCGAAGCTGGCATATGAACGGGCAGCGACGATGTATGATGAAACCGATCCGTTCTCCGTGGACAGCGAAAACGCGTTGCAAGACCGTCTGGCTGCGATCGGAGTTGGAGTGTTGGAAACGGAAACCTTTGAGAGCGACGCTACAGACTTCTCCGCGCAATTAACTCGGATAATGGACGTAGATCCTCAAATTGTTTTTGTCTCTTCCCTACCACCCGAAAAGTCCGACATTCTAATTCAAGCGCGGGAAATTGGAATACCCGCCAGCGTACCAATCGTTTTCCGAACGCTAACTGCAGGGGATGTCGAAGCCGCGGGCAGCGCTGCCGAAGGGGCAATGACTTTTACAGAGTGGACAGGCGCGTCTGACATACCAAGGAATCAAACGTTCGTGCAGAATTATACTGCGAAATACGGAGTCGAGCCCAGTAACTATGCCGCCAGGGCGTATGGCGCCCTCTACGTGTTAGCCGAGGCAATTGCGAATGCAGGTTCAACGGATTCAACTGCGATTCGGAACGCCCTGGCAAATATCAGGAATCTTGACACCATCTTTGGCGAGTTTTCCTTCAATGATGTTGGTGACGCAGTTTACGACCCGATTGTACTCATTGTCGAAAACGGCGAACTCAAAACCTTCGAATAGTCGTATTATGCGTCACAATTTTCTATCTCATGAACACTAATCAAATGACAAAGGTCGGCGTCGCTCTCGCAATCATTGCCCTGATTGGAGGGCTTTCCGCATGCGATCAAGTCATTGGGATTTTATCTGATGGTGATACGCCACAGATGATGGATGTGGCGATTCCTCAGCTAACGGGAATAAGTGGAGAGATTGCCATTGGTGTCGTTAGTCCAGCCACTGGATCACTCGCCGGAGCTGGCGCACGGGCAGGCGGCGCCCTTGAGTTGGCTGTCGAAGAGATTAACAATGCACAGCTCGGCGATGCAAGACTTACGCTCATTTCCGAGGACGGTCAGAGCACTGTAGAAGGTGCAGTTGCAGCCTTCAACAAACTAATTCATCAAGAGGGTGTGTCCGTTATCCTTGGGCCCGCCACCTCAAGTCAAGCCCAAGCCGTCTTTCCGATTGCACAGGAGAATCAGGTTGTGGCATTTAGCTCGACCTCAGCCGCCTCCGGTTTGAGCACGATAGGCGATTTTGTCTTCCGCGCCGGCCTCACCACAGATGTGCTGATTCCCAGCGGCGTCAAGGCGACTCATGCAAAACTCGGATACCGGAGTGTGGCGACAATGTACAATGAAAGCGAGCTGTACCCCACAGATAGCGACGAAGCATTGCAGGAAGCGCTTGCTGAGAACGGTGTCAAGGTGTTGGCGACTGAGACCTTTCAAAATGGGGATACCGACTTTTCCGCGCAACTGACGCGCATAAGGGAGTTGAGTCCTGACGCCGTCTTTGTGTCGGCATTACCACCAGAAAAACCTGGGATTATGATTCAAGGTAGACAGGTCGGCATTCCCACGGAGGTTCCATTTATTTTAGCCAGTTAAGCCTAGGCGCTGTGGAAAACGCAGGCGCCGCTGCTGAAGGGGCGATTACTCTTGCGAATTGGGCTAGCTCCGTACCCACCCCAGGGAATGAGGCCTTCGTCCAGAATTACGGAGCGAAATACGGTGTCGAACCGACGACCTTCGCCGCCTAGGGCTATGCCACGGCCTATATTCTAGCCCATGCGATTGCCAATGCGGGAGCCACCGATTCAACGGCTATTCGTGACACATTGGCGCAGACAAAGGAGCTTGATACCGTTCTGGGCAAGTTTTCCTTTGACGCCGTTGGAGATGCGGTTTATGCCCCGACCATTCTCATTGTCGAGCACGGCAAATTCGAGGTTTTCGAGTAATAGGTTATCCGTTGTAACACGTGCTTAGTTCAAGGACTGGTTTCTTGGGGCCTTCGCTAAAAACGACGAAAACTGACAACGCACTAGTGGTGCTGAGATCTCGTAGGGAATAAAGATCGTTATTCCCTACAAAATCGCCATCATTTGCAACCGAAAATAAGGAGATTGAACATCAAAATGAGTCAAATGACAAGATTCTCGTTTATATTTGTAATTGCCGCACTGATTGTGGGATTTTCTGCGTGCGATGAGTTGGTTTCAATTTTGTCTGGTGGGGATGCTCCTCAAGTGGAAGGTGTTAGTGGCGAGAATCCTGTTGGTCTCGTATACCCTGTCACGGGACGGCTAGCCACCTTCGCCCTGCCCATATACCGAGGCTTTGAGTTGGCTCTTGAAGAGATTAACTACGCACAACTCGGCGATGCGAGAATCAAGTTCATCGTCGAGGATGATCTCAGTACCATAGAGGGGGCAGCTGAAGCCTACCGAAAACTGATTGAACAGGATAATGTCCCGGTTATTTTCGGTCCGACGACATCAGGGCAGGCCGAAGCAGCGTTTCCAATTGCCCAGCGGAATCAGGTGGTCGCTTTTAGTTCCTCTTCAAACCAAGCTGGCTTAAGTGCGCTCGGCGATTTTCTCTTTCGCGCGGGCCTTACGACAGATAAGCTGATTCCTGGAGGCGTCCGAGCAATTCATGCAAAACTCGGATATCAACGAGTGGCAATAATATACGATGAGAATGACACCTACTCCATTGATAGCCACGAGAATTTTCGGGAAACACTCACCGAGCTCGGCATCACGATTTTAGCAACAGAGACCTTCAAGAGTAGTGACAAAGATGGCGAACCCGACTTCTCTACCCAATTGACTCGGATAATGGCGGATAATCCCCAAGCAATTTTTGTCGCGGCTCAGTCGCCGGAGCTGACCAAGATTCAGATTCAGGGTCGTCAACTTGGCATTCCATCTGAGGTTCCCTATATTACCAGTCTTATAAGCGACATACCAAATGCAGGCACAGCCGCCGAGGGGGCTATATCTTTCGCGGGATGGATTGCCACGGCGGATACTCCAGGCAACCAAGCCTTTGTTGAAAAGTACCGTGCGAGGTACGGCAGCGATCCAAACGCTTGGACCGCACAATCGTATGCCGCAGTCTATATACTAGCTGAAGCCATCGCAAGAGCCCAATCCACTGACCCGTCCGCGATACGGATTGCCTTGGCGGACATCAGAGATTTTGACACCGTGTTGGGTAAATTCTCCTTTGACGACGTTGGAGATGCGGTCTACGACCCGATTGTACTGATTGTCGAAGACGGTGCGTTCAAGATTTTTGAATAAAAGTCAATGCGTGGTAGGGTGGCTGCTACCCGCCAGCAAACAGGGGTGCGCGGTGTACGCTCTACATCTGTTTAATGTACTACGGTATGTGGTTTAATCACGTACTCGTTGTTATCTCACTATTCAGTTGTTATACTATTTCCCTATATTTACGGTGCATTAGTAGCGTCAATCAGGTTTTTCAATGCGGGGCAGGATGCCCCGACTACTAGCTACTAACTGCTCTGTAAGGAACAATAAAGGAGATTCAACATGAATGAAAGTCGAATTAAAGCGTTCGCGTCTGTACTAGCGATTGCCGCTCTGATTGTAGGGATTTCTGCCTGTGACGAGATAGTGGCAATTTTATCCGGTGGCGAAGTGCCTCAGATGGACAGCATGGATGGTGAAATTTCAATTGGCGTTGTATTGCCTCAAACGGGGGTTCTCGGTCCAGGCGAGTTCGGTCCGGGTGCACTGGTTATGGAAAATGCCTTTAAGATGGCTCTTGAAGAGGTCAATAACTTGAAGAGCATGGGAACGCAACTTGAGTTCATCATTGAAGACGATCGGAGCACTGTAGAGGGAGCGGTCGAGGCGTTCAATAAACTTATCCACCAAGACAAAGTCCCCGTAATCCTCGGTGTATGGACATCGGAAGTTGCTCAATCCGTCTTTCCTATCGCGCAAGAGAATCAGGTCGTGGCTTTTAGTCCGGTTGTGCTCGGTGGCGGCTTGACGGAGATTGGTGACTTCGTCTTTCGGGCGGGGCAGCCCACAGACGTGTTAATCCCTGAAGGGGTTAGAGTCACTCGGGAAAAACTCGGGTATCAACAAGTTGCGACGATAGCTGATTCGGCTGATTTTGCCTCACGGAACAGTGATAAGGTGTTTCGGCAAACGCTCACTGACCATGGTGTCAAGATTCTCGAAACAGAAATCTTTGAGACCGGTGAGACAAACTTTCTCCCGCAATTGAATCGGATAAAGACCTCTAATCCGGACGCGATTTTTGTCTCTGCTCAGCAGATAGAGCTAATCAAGATTCTTACCCAAGCTCGCCAGCTTGGAATCCCGTTTGATGTCCCATTTATCAATTTGGTGCTGTCGGCAGATGACATCGGAAGCACTGGTGAAGCCGCCGAGGGCACAATTACAATTGCCTCCTGGGTCAGCACGGCGGATTCGCCGGGCAATCAAGCCTTTGTTAAGAATTACAAGTCTAAATACGGTCTGCAACCCAGCATTTGGGCTGCGCTTTCATATGCCTCCGTGCATATCCTAGCCGAGGCGATTGTGAACGCCGAATCGACCGATTCGGTGGCGATTCGAAACGCACTGGCAAATATCAGCGATTTTGACACGATTTTAGGAAAGTTTGCTTTTGACGCGGTCGGGGACGGTGATTACGCCCCGATTGTACTCATCGTCAAAAACGGGAAATTCGAGGTTTTCGGAGGCGATGATACTGTTGATTCGACAACACACATCATTGACGACCTCCCAATTCAGACGGTCTCGGTAGCAATTCTTGAGAGCTTTCCGCCTCAGGTAAATCTTGAAGTCGAGGGATACCTTGCCGATAGTTGCACGACGCTCCATGAAACTACAGAACGCCGCGAAGGGGCCACAATTCACGTTCAGGTTACAACCAAACGTCCTATTGACTTGGCGTGCGCCACTGTAATCACTGAAATCGAACATACCGTCCCGCTTGGATCCTTTGACCCTGGGATGTACAAGGTGATTGTCAACGATGTCGAGGTTGAATTTGAGATCTAGTGCGCGGCTATCAAATCTAAGCAATCAAGAAGGGGGGAAGAGAAGGAAGTCTATTCCCCCTTTCAATCGTGACAATAGAGATTAAGTTCAATAGCCTCGCAAAATAGGTTGACAATTCCTGCAGTTGTATAAGATAATACGCATGAACTGAGTTATTGCGTCGAGAAATTAGTGGAATGGTAGTCAAAAAGCGATTTATCTGCCGCGAGATTTGAATTTGAGTGTTATCATCTTGAGTAACAACAAAAACCAACGCAAAACAGAGAGGTTTATGATGAACGCGAGTCGAGTCACGAAATTTGCATTCCTCTTGGCGGTTGCTACACTAGTTGTGGGGCTTTCAGCATGTGACCAATTGGTTTCAATTCTAACTTCTGGCGATATGCCTGATGGTGAGATACCAGATGAAATGGGAATGATGACCGGGCTACCGATGGGCATTGCTATGTACAGGTCCTGGACCAGTACCGAGCTTGAAGCCCCGCCTGCAACGTTCACAAGGCCAGAGGACAGTGGCGTTGCACACGGCGCGGGAATCAGGACTGTTTATATCAATGCACCGGGGGTCTCGACGCTCCAAGACATGAGCGCAGAAACCTTCCCTAACGGTACCACGATTGTTAAAGATATCATGGACAACACCAACTCATTCCTTTGGCGAGTCGCGGTCATGTGGAAGCTGGACGATATGGCGTACGCTGACCACAACGGCTGGAAGTATGTCCAGTACCAGCGGGAGACCGAGGCTTCGGACTTAATGGCAGTTGCTGGCGATGGCACCGAGCGCGGCAGCAACGGGTGCCACGCTTGCCACTCTAAGGTGAATACGGAGGACGTGCCGGGCAAAGATAGTGTCTTCGTCCAACTCCCGATGCCCGGTGACGGCATGGCTGATGATGGCATGACAGACGATGGAGATGGTTCCAACTAGTAGCAGACCGTAGTCCGAATGATGAGCCACCTGAGGCGAGAGATTTTACTCAAGAGCCGTCATGTGAGGTGCAATCTTAAAACCAACTGACGGAGCTGGCTGGCTTGCCGTTGTATAGTAACCGCAAATTGGGTCGGAAGGAATTTACGACTCAGTCTGCATCAAACTTTTGTGAGTTCTGCAATTGCCAAATTTCGCGTGGTGACTGGATTTGTTTTCCCAGTATCCGTGAGGTGGGTTTTTTTATTCTCTGCGACGAGTCGAAAAGGATTTTACCCCAGGCACCGCCCACTTTGGCTCGTGTCCTGCTAATCATTTCACGCAGGATTGTGATTTGCTTACCGTAGCTGTGAGAGATGCCGTGTTGGCGCCCAAAATGTGTAGGTTCGTTGCGGTTTCCTCATTCAACCATCGCGTTGTCAGAGAGGGACTGCAGGCTCTTGGTCGGCGCATCTCCCTGCGATGCGGATTCGGTGTAATACTACTTTACAATTCCTCTAATTTTTTAGGATAATACGTTTAGCGCCGAAAGGCATGTTAAAGCAACTAAAAGATGATTTATTGGCGTCAAGGGAGACAGACTTTACCACACGAGACTTTAATTCATGTGGTTAGAAGTTACAACTTGAGTTATGTCATTTGAGATAACAATGCAAAGCAGCGATTAGTAAGGAGATTTAACATGAACATGAGTCGGATCACAAGATTCGTATTCGTCTTGGCGGTTGCGGTAATGATTATGGGGTTTTCCGCCTGCGATCAGTTGGTCTCAATTCTAACGTCTGGCGATATGCCAGAGCCGCCTGAGGTCGGGGTTACCGTTGGGGTGGTCTTGCCTTTGTCAGGGCAATATGCCGCCTTGTACGGACATTCAATGCTAAATGGCTTTGAGTTGGCGCGGAATGAGATTAATAGTTCTCAAGTCGGTGCTCCGGGGATTGCCTTCATCACTGCTGACGATGAGGCTACCGTAGACGGAGCAAAGGCGGCATTCAAAAAATTGATTGAGCAAGACGGTGTCCCTGTAATCTTGGGTCCCGGATTCTCCAGTCAGGCGAGAGAAACCTTTCCTATTGCCACCGAGAACGGCGTTGTGGCATTTAGCTCGATTTCGTCGGCGTCCGGTATAAACATGGCGGGCGATGCCAACTTCCGCGCCGGCTTAATCACCTCCCGGTTGAACCCTCCCGGCGTCAGGGCGACCCACACGGCCTTACGTTACCAGAACGTGGCTACAATGTATGATGAAGCCGATACCTATTCCACAATCGGACACGGCGATTTGACAGGAGCTCTCACGGCATTGGGTGTCGAAATACTTACGACGGAGACCTTTACTGGCGGCAGCACCGACTTCTCAGCCCAACTGACGCGAATCAAGGACTTAAACCCTGATGCCATCTTTGTCTCAGCCTTATCGGCAGAAATGGACGATATTCTGATGAAAGGTAGAGAACTCGGCATCCCCTATTCGGTTCCGTTCATCATTCCGGAACTGTGGAATACCGAAGCCGCCGCCGCCGGGGAAGCAGCGGAGGGGACGATTTCCTTCAATGGGTGGTCGAACTTTGCCTCCACTCCGGGCAATCATGCCTTCATCGAAAATTATCTAGCAGCTTACGGTACTGATCCTGATCCGTGGGCGGCGCAGTCTTATGCAACGCTGCATATTCTTGATGAGGCGGGTACCCGAGCCGGGTCAGCCGACCCAGTGGCAATCGCGGAGGCATTGAGAGGAATAAGCGGCCTCGACACGATTTTGGGAAGTTTCTCGTTTGACAAGAACGGCGACGCAATCTATGAACCGTTCGTTCACATTGTCAAGAATGGCAAACTTGAGCCATTTGACGGTAGCGAGATGTCCTCAGGCGATGATACAACGGGCGATGGCATGATAGATGACGATATGTCCTCAGACGACGGAGACGGTTCCAACTAATGAAAACTCTTAGTTAGGAAGCGAGTGAAGAGCTGACCGCCAATTCAACATTGGTTTGGGTCATATACTGCCCAATTCGCTGGCGCTTAGGATTGATTTTCCGATTGTCGCGAATCGGGCTTTTTTATGCTCATGAGAATCAAAGGCTTTTATCCCTAGTTCGTAGCTGCCAAATTATGGCGCGTAGATTGGATACCTGCTTTCAGAAGCACAGGGCGAGGCAAAAAACGCCGTTCCGCCTTAAAATTTAGGTGCGATTGTCCTGAATTTACCTCTAAAATAGCTTGACAACGTTCTTATGTTTTGGCACAATTAATAAAGGTGTTGCGTAACTCAAAGGACAGCAACAATCAACCACTGTCCATGCAGAATTCAGTTTTTTGGGTGTGCCTTTGACCAGAGTTTTATCACCTTAAACAACAATAAAGGAGATTTACTACAAATATGAATCAAATCAAGAGATTCGCACTTGTCTGTATGATTGTAACGCTTGTTGTGGGGCTTTCAGCCTGCGATGAGCTGGTCTCAATCTTGTCTACTAGCGATCTGCCTCAGATGGTAGATGATGGTATGACCGACGACGGCACGACCGATGATGGCATGGTAGATGATGGTACGACCGACGATGGCACGACCGACGATGGCATGGTAGATGATGGTATGACCGACGATGGCACGACCGATGATGGCATGGTAGATGACGGTATGACCGATGATGGCATGACGAACGACGGGATGGCTGACGACGATACGTCTGATGACGGTATGTCTTCAGACAACGGAAATGGTTCCAACTGATGGGAAACCCAAATCAGAAGGATGAGACACCTCAGATGGAGAAACTCGTTTGAGAAGTCGTCTTGCGTCTAGTGCGGATTCAAATTCCGTGGCGTTTGACCCATGGCAGCCATGGATTGAGTTCGAAAAGGCCAAGAGTTGTACATCTACTAAACCTTGGTTTAAGTAATTACAATGCCCGATTCCGTTTGGCGATTGGATTTAAATCTTTCCACTTGCCGCGAATCGGGCTTTTTTATGTCTAATTCCGATGCGTTGCTCCCCTCATTTGCCCAAACTCGCTGGCGGTTTCGATTTTCCGATGACGCCGACAAGAACTACCATGGTCAACAAATAGGGCAGACACTGTAACAGTTGGGACGGGATTTGCCAACGGTTTGCCAGTTCCAGCGCGTTTGTAAATCCGAACAGCACACATCCCATCACCATTCTATACGGGCTCCAATTTCCAAAAATCACCGCCGCAAGAGCGACGTATCCTCGTCCGGCGGGCATTCCCTTCGTGAAATAATGCGCTTCAGACGCGAGAAAACAGCCGCCTAGCCCGGCGAACACGCCGCTTGCCGTCACTCCGACATACTGCCACCATGCGCGACTGAGACCGAGCGTGTTTAATGCTTCAGTCGATTCCCCTGCCGCTCGCAGTCGTAAACCCCACGGTGTGTTAAAAAGGAAGACATGACTCCCAACCATGAGAAGAAGCGTAAGATGGACTAGACACGAATAACTTCCAATGAACGGTAAGTTCCACTGGTTTGTCCCTTCTACTCGCATTGACGTAGCATTACGGCTAAGAAACTCTGTGATACCGATCGCCAAGAAGTTTATCGCAATGCCACTAACGATTTGATCCGCTTGAAATGAAATGGATGCTATTGCGTGGACCAAGGCAATGAAAGTACCGCAGCAAATTCCGACAATCAGGCCAATCCAAGTAGAGTCAGACGCACCAGTGCCGATGACATATCCAAAGGCGCTCACTAACATAATTCCTTCAAGGGCGATATTGACGACGCCAGAGCGTTCGGAGAAGATGCCACCGAGACCTGCTAAGGTCAATGGTGTTGACATACGAATTGCGATTGGAATGAGTTCAGAGATTATTGTGCTGGCCTCCTCGGGTTGCCTTCCAAACACTAATAGGAGCCCGGGGTTGTCGCGCATCGCTAGTGGAAGACTTCGGTTTTAACCGATTCGGTTGTACAGTTTTCAGGCACCGGTGTTTCAGGTTTTCAAGTTTTCGCAGCCGTTCACGCTACCTTACTCCAAGCATCGCTTCGTCATTTAAATCGAATGGAAGCCAGGCATATAATCAATGCGGCTTGGATAATGAGAAACAACTCTCTTGGTACGTTCATCAAGATTTCAACGTCCAAAGCTCCTTTGTTTAGAGCGCCAAATAGGAGTGCAGCGAGGCAGACACCGTAAGGATGGTTTCGTCCGAGCAACGCAGCGGCGATTCCGGTGTAGCCAAAGCCGGGCGAGAAATTGTCGAGGAAGCGGTGGCGATAGCCCATAACGTCCCACACACCCGCCAAACCTGCAATAGCACCGCTTAACGCCATCGTCCAAACTGTGACAGCGCGGACATTAATGCCATAGGTTGCCACGTCGGGCGCATCGCCGACTAGCCGCAACTCATAACCGTATTGGGTGCGCTTCAAGAAAAACTGGCAGAAAAACGTTGCGAACAACGCCAGAAGAAACGTGACATTTAACGGGTTGCTCTCGGGTTGCTCTTTGGAAGAAGCCCAAGGTATGCTGAAATACGCGGTAGATGCGCAGTGTCATGAATCTGCGGCGTTTGAGGAGTCATTTGTCCCGCTTCTTGGTATACCTCTGTAACCAAGTAGCTAGTCAACGCGATCGCGATAAAGTTCATCATGATTGTGTTGATGACCTCGTGGACATCAAATTTCGCTTTGAGAATCCCGGCAATCGCAGCCCATCCCGCGCCTGCCGCCATCGCTGCAAAGATGCAAAGGGGTATGAGTATAATTGCAGGAGGTTGAAATGAAATCCCACCCAAGCAGCGACAAATCCGCCCGCGTAGAGTTGTCCCTCGCAGCCAATGTTGAATAACCCGCACTTGAAGCCGATTGCGACGGCTAGTCCCGTAAAGATTAACGGCGTCGCATTAAATAGGACGTATCCGAAGTCATCCAAGCTGCCAAACGCACTCAAAACGAGAATTCGATAAACCTCCAACACATCTTCGCCGAGAATTCCGATTACGAGACTACTCAATACAATCACAATCCCGAGTGCGAATGCGATTGGAAGACCTGCGTGGAGTATCCTGTTGATTTGAGGTTTCGAAATAGATGGGACTCTTGCCACAATGAAAATTACAAATGGCAATACGGTTGAGGTATGTGATATTGTATGGGGTGGCTATCCATTCATACGTTAAAGTCCGCCGGCTTGTTTCAGTGGATTCAGATTGTATGGTTGACGGCCCTTAGAATGACAAAGTCGTTTCAAGTTAGCAGTGTGGTAACAAAAAGATTTCGTTAGCCGATGCAACGCGTTGAAACATCCGCTGGCATTTACTGTCGGCAAGGAGAAGATGCAATGGCAGGTGCAAAGATACTGGTTGTTGAACATGAAAGCAGTGTCGCCACCTATGTCGTGGAATTGTTAGAAACCTTGGGGTATGTGGCTTCTAGTGTTGTGTGCACCGGGGAAGAAGCAATACAAAAAGCGGCGAAAACCCGTCCACAATTAGCGCTAATTGATATCACTTTGAAAGGTAAAATGGATGGCGTAGAGACGGGAGAACAGATACACAACCGCTTCAATATTCCTGTGGTTTATCTAACGGATCGTGCAAACGAAGACCTACTGAAGCGGGCAAAGATAACCGAACCATTCGGCTATGTTCTCAAACCCGTTGAAGAAAGGCGATTGCACCTCAACATCGAAATTGCCCTCTACAGACATGAAACGGAACGGCGTTTCAGGGAGAGAGAGCAGTGGCTGTCTACTATTCTTAGAAGTATCGGCGATGCTGTAATCGCTGTAGACGAAGGCGGTATGGTGACTTTCATGAATCCGGTTGCCCAGGTTTTGACAGGCTGGCGACTAGAGGAGATTTCGGGAAAGCACCTGGCCGATATATTCCACGTTAGAACTGAAAAAACTAGCGTTCCAATCCAACACCACATAATGGATGCGCTCCACAAAGGAACCATCGTTGGACGGACGGATCGTCATACCACGCTCATTTCCAAGGTTGGGCGAGAAACACCGATTGATTACAATGCTGCACCCCTCAGAGATGACCAGAACAACATCGTTGGCGTTGTAGTGGTCTTCCGTGACATTGCAAAGCGCACGCGAGCCGAAGACAAATTGAAGCAAACTGCCAACACGTTACGCAATCAAACCCAAATCATGCAATCTATCTTTGATAGCATCGGCGATGGCGTGGTCGTTGCGAATGAAAGCGGGGAATTCATGCTCTTCAATCCGAATGCAGAGCGGATTATCGGGATGAGCGAGACAGATACGTCGCCCGATCAGTGGTCGGAGAAATATGGGATATTTTCACCTGATCGTGTCACACCTTTTGCGAGAGAGGAGCTCCCCTTGGTGCGAGCAATCAGAGGTGAAGCATCGGATGAAGTTGAGATGTTTGTGTGCAATCCCAAAGTGCCTGATGGCGTCTATGTCAGCGCCAGCGGAAGGCCGTTACACGAGGAATCGGGGGTGCCGAAAGGTGGTGTTGTTGTCTTTCGTGATATCACCGAGCGTAAGCGGGCAGAAGAGGCGTTGGCTCAGGCATTCTCGCGAGGGAGACTGGAAGTCGTAGACACCATCCTTCATAATATTGGCAATGCGATTAACAGTGTGACGATAGGAATAGGAACAATTCACGGACATTTGGTAAGGAACAGGTTAATGGGGCGTCTCCATGCGCTTGCGGATGCCGTCAGAGTAAATCAAGATGATTTAGCCAATTACATAAAAAACGATCCGCAGGGCAAGCAGGTAGCTCCATTCGTCGTTGCTCTTGCCGAAGACTTTGCCGAACAGAATGAAAAGTTGAAAAAAACTGTCGCCCGCGTCGGTGATAGGGTCGAACACATTGCAGATATTGTACGCATGCAAAAGTCGCTTGGGCGACGAAATGTCGATCGTAAAGATATCAACCTTCGAAAGGCTATTGCGGATGCGGTTAAGGTACTTCAAGAGTCGATTAAGAAGCGAGACATTGAGGTTCATGTTGATTGCGAAAACGCTCCAAGCGAGATCCGGATTCAGGAAAGTCAGTTTCACCAGATGTTGGTCAACTTAATCAAGAACTCGATCGAAGCTATCGACGAACTTGCTGAATCGAGCGGGTTAAGAACAACGCCCAGCATCAAAGTCAGATCTTTTATCCAACCGGGATTTCTTACCCTAGAAGTGGTTGACAACGGCATCGGAATCGAAAAGAAAAAATTTAAGGTTATCTTTGGCGCCGGCTATACAACCAAACAATCGGGGAGCGGTCTCGGTCTTCATTCAATTGCGAATTTCGTTATCGGTTCAGGGGGGAAGATACAGCCCTTGAGTGACGGAATCGGAAGAGGAACAACCATGCGGGTCATACTGCCGCTGTCCACAATCAAGGTGTAGATACGTGCGAGGGCTGTCAAGGGATGTATCAACCAACACACGGCCCGCCTCCCTTCACTCCCCTCACCTCCGCAAGTTTCATGTCGGTTCAAGTTTGATGGGTTTTCAAAAAGATGAGTGTTTCAACCCATTGGGAGCGAAGGCAAGTCAACCTTCTGAATTCAATTTACAAATTTGCCTCAGTCCAACCGGCAATGGCGAGGCATATCCGAACCGCGAGGAAGTTCAATGGAATCTAGAGATGATTGGAACAACCGCGTCCTCATTGTTGACGATCAGGAGGAAATCCATGACGATTTCGAGGAGATTCTGAGACCTAGCTTATCAGACGCTTCGACCGACGAATTAGCGAAATCCTTTGTCTCCGAGGTGGATGATGACTTCTTACCTGAGTTTGAGCTTTTTCATGCGAGAAGCGGAGAAGAAGCCTACGAGATTGTCAAAGCGGCAAGAGAATCGAATTGTCCCATTGCCGTTGCCCACATTGATGTCAGAATGCCGCCGGGCATTGACGGCATCGAAACCACGCGCAAGATTAGACAGATCGAGAAAGACATCGAAATCGTAATCATGACTGCTTACACTGACAAATCTCTCTCCGAGATTGTTCGTGACATGGAATTGCTGCATAAGTTGCTCTATATCAGAAAACCGTTTGCGCGCGAGGAAATTCAGCAGACAACGCTTTCCCTCGTAGAAAAGTGGAATGTTGAACAGGAATTGGCAGAGAAGCGCCGGCAACTTACCGATAGCAACCAGAGACTGGAAGCCGTCCTTGATTCCACTGGCGATGCCATCGGGATGTTCGATATCAAAGGCAGGTTACTGTTTGCCAATCTATGGTACGAAGATCTGTTTGATGTGACGGAAGAAGAACTGAAGCAGATGTCGTCGGAGGAACTAAGAGGATGTGTTAACGACCATTTTCAAATACCCGATCTTCTCGATACCGAGAGAAGTTCGTTCTCAGAAAGTCGAGGTGATATAGTCGAAGCAATTACGGACAGTAATACTTCTAGGCGGAAGCTGTTTTATCAATCGGAAGCTCCCGTGCGTGACAGTCAAAAGAAAGTTATGGGTAAGATTGTCGTGTATCGCGACATGTCCAAGGAGCTGAAAATTGAGCAGATGAAAGCCGAGGTTCTTCGCTTACGAACCGAACTTGAAACAGTTTATTCGTTTGACGGAATCATCGGCAAGAGCAAGAAGATGCAGGAAGTGTACGCCTTGATGCAGCAGGCGGCAGACAGCAACATTACGGTGCTCATTCGAGGAGAAAGCGGCACCGGCAAGGAACTCGTCGCCAAATCAATCCATTTCAACAGCCGTCGCAAAACCGGTCCCTTTGTCGCCGTCGATTGCGCTGCCATTCCGGAGACGCTCATAGAAAGTGAACTCTTTGGGCATGAACGCGGTGCGTTTACAGGAGCATCAACGCGACGAATCGGGAAATTTGAAAGCGCCGACGGTGGCACAATCTTCTTAGACGAGATTGGGGAAATGCAACCCGCGCTGCAAGCCAAATTATTACGCGTGCTACAGGAACGGGAAATCCAGCGCGTGGGCGGCTCAACGAATATCGATATAGACATTCGCGTGATTGCGGCAACTAACAAAGACCTTGAAGCCGCAGTCAAAGCTGGCGAATTCCGCGAGGATCTTTTCTATCGTATTGCTGCTTTTCCAATGGTGATTCCACCCCTCAGAGAACGAATCGAAGATGTCGCCCGGCTAGCCGAACATTTTTTGAAAAAACACGCCGCAAACATGGACAAATCAATACGTGAAATCTCCAGCAAAGCGCTGCACCTATTGATAGGTCATGATTGGCCCGGCAACGTGCGCGAACTGGAAAACGCCATGGAGCGCGCCGTTCTCTTGGAGAAAACCGATGTACTTCAGGAAACCAACCTGCCGACACACATCTATTCCGACGTAATTCCACAGCAGGTATACGGTAGTGAACGTTCTAACTTGGCACAAGAGATAATTCCGCTGGACGAAGTTGAGAAGCAGTCGCTGATGCACGCGCTAGAGTTCACTGACAATAGTATAACAAAAGCTGCGCATGCGTTGGGAATCAGCCGAGCCACAATCCATAGGAAATTGAAGCAATATCGCCTGCTTGCCGAAGATTGACACGGCGACAAAATGCGTAAGCCGCGATTGAGATAGGCTCCATGTTTAGGCTGGAGCATAAATCGGGCGGCAATCATCTAAAGTGCCAACGGTTGCTTTTTCATTGATGAAACTTGGTGATAACAGGTTAGCGACGGTCGCTCGTAACTGTAAAAAGCATTGCTGTCATTTCTTCCAATCGTCCCATCTACTATATCCGCTTCGAAAAAAGATACACTTATATTGACGTAATGAATGTATGTAAATAACGTACGTCTGTAAATTTCCCGTCTGGTACAAAATGTGTCACTTTAAAAAAGATCGCGTTACAAAATGTGACACGTCTGCACAGCATCCCCGTATGCTGCCTGAGCAGCCATCGTAATTAGCTTACCTAGCCTTTCGACTCTGCACCTATCTTCCAAGTCTGGTAATCGGTGTGTCGGTGTACCTGAAATCAATGCAACATTGACGTCACAACTTGTTGATTCAGCGTTTCCTCATCGCAATTTCCCGCCAGTTTGTGCGCATTGTCACTACGTTTGTCTACCACTCGACGTTCGTTCTCCATTGCTTCGCAAGTTCAATTTCTGCCTGAAAGCGTCTCAGCCAACCTAACTTCCAATTTACGTGTGATATGGAGGCCCAGAGAATAACCGAAGACAAGAACCAAGCACACCAACTCGTCTCAATTCAGTTGGCACACTTTATGCGCGCGCTGTCTAGAAGTTACCCCTTGTCATCTGAACAGAAATGGTTGAGATGAAAGGGCGGTAACCAAACGACACGCTTCAACGTTCTATTTCGTAACTCTCAGCAAGCAAGTTCTACACAGCAGAGGCATAAAAGTGAGCAATACGGAGTTGCTAAGGAAAATGGATCAAACAACCGAGCCGCTACTCCCTTCAGTCGAACCTATCAATTACGTACATACTCTCCACGAAGCCCTGAGACATCGCGGCGAAGACGTTTCTTATGCGTATGTCATGGGCGTTTCCGGCGAAGCCTTTCGATTTCTTTATAATCGCTCTGACCCCGAAGCGGGAATGAAAACCTTTTTTCACAACCCGTTACGCGCGGCATGTCGATCACTCGGGTATAAACATGAAGTCGCACACGACGAAACCTACCAGTCTGCGTCAGAACGGCTTCAGGAGAATATCGGCACTGGAAGGCCCGCGTTAATCCCGTTTGGAGATTCCTGTCCGTTTGTCAGCAAACACACGACTTCCGGACGGCTTGTCTGTCAAAATGGATACCGCTATGAACTGAATACCGACGACCTGCATACCAAATGGCAGCTTCAGAACGGGTTTCTAGAGCTCGGTCCCAAGGGCTATTACCAGTTCATAATTGGCGATCGCGAACGCGAGCCCAAGCCGCGAGAAGCTGCATTAGGTGCCTTGCGAGTCGCCACGAAGATGATGCGTGCACGACAAAAAGTCCAGGGATGTGCAATGGGGCTTGCCGCTTACAACGAACTCATCGCGCAGTTGATGGGCATGCTCTCACGAAGAAAACCGCTGACTCCACACGATGTTCAGCGAATTGCAAAGTGGAATAATCAACCGATTTCCCAAGCGATCGGCACACGACAATTGGCGGTCGAATATCTTGAGCTAGTCCGAAAACAATTCGAGGATGAGGAACTGGAACACTTGGATAAAGCAATCGCGTCGTACATAAAAGTAGGCGCGCTGCTCCGTAGACTCCAGACAATTTTGCCCTCGGTAGACACATCACCTAATGCGAATTCGCCTTCGGACGAGCCGTCGACAACTCCGACCAGTTTCTCTAGCCTCTTTCGGATTCAGGCACCGATGTTCGTTCAACTCCAGGCGGCAAGCGGACAAGCCGTGGTTAAAGAATCCAAACCGAGATATCGATTGGCAATCAAAGTGCTTTTAAGAATCGTCCGAGCGGAAACGAAAGCCATCTCTGAGATTGAGAAAATCCTCCAGCTCAGCGAAAAGATGAAAATGTAACATCGTTTCGTTGGAAGATAATCCTCCATCGGAAAGATCGGCAATCGTCAAATTGCCGGTCTTTCCTTTCTTCGGAAAAGATTTTCGATGATGATTTCATGGGCGCTGAGGGAAATAAGACAGTATCTTTACCTTCCTGAAATCCTCGCGGCGACCTTCTTCATTCCTTCCTAAACTGCCTACTATCCACCAACATTGATGAGATTGTTTGCTCGTCTACCCTTAGGTATCGCGTCGAGAATCTCAATATAAGGGGAGTCACTAATGAACTATTTCGTTAGATTACTCAGCTATGCACGACCCTATCTCTTCAGGCTGAGTTTTGTATTCTTACTCATCCTTCTGTTGGGACAAGCAGGGCTTTTCATGCCCCTTATGCAGAAGTTTATCATTGACGACATTTTGATGCGCTCTAGAGAACCACTCGCAAGTGTCGATTTGATTCATCAAAACGATCTGGACACGAGTCAAGGGCTTTCAGTTGAACTCTTGAGGTATCTCGAAACCGAAGGGATTTCGCTGTCACGAGACACCACAGTATCAATTGAAAAGGCGGGACGCAGGTGGAAACTCATTGATAACGAGACAGGGGAAGAGTACGCCGTTGAACGAAGTGTTTTTGAGATGAAATCAGAAGCAGCGGACTATCTAAGTCAACTTGGCAGTGTTCCGGTTGACTGGAGCCAGCGGTTGAAGGATCGCGGCGTTCAACTCTCCCGAACGGCTACCATTGAAGTTGCTGAGGACAACGATGGCTGGACAATCACCGATAACGCCAAAGACCTCACAGTTCTGCCCGATGGAGACGAACTCATCGTCTACGAGGGAGAGCTCGAAATCTACTCCGGGACGTTTACTTTCACCGTTCCGGACGAGTGGCGCCGTCGGTTGAAAGATCGCAGCGTTCTTCTATCACCAAAAGCCACCGTAGCGGCCGCGGATGGTGGCGCCGGATGGACAATCACCGACAACGGCAAGTACCTCACGGTACTGCGTGATGAGGATAAACTCATCGTCTACGAAGGCGAGTTCAAAATCTACGCAGGCACGATTGCTTTCACTTTTCTCGGTAAAAGGTACACTCGTACGCCCGTAGGTTGGCTCATTGCCGCACTGGTTGTGATTGTCAGTTTTTTTGCAGTGCTCTCCATTCTCCGCTACCTTCAGACCTACTCAATGACATGGGTGAGTCAACGCATCTTATTTGACCTACGAAACCACGTCTTTTCACACCTGCAATCGTTATCCATGCGGTTCTACGATCTTAAAGGAACTGGCCAGATTCTTTCTCGCGTGAGAGAGGATGTTGCGGCTCTACGCTCGCTGGTTACCACGACCTCAATTGATATCATCACCGATATGGTAACCGTTATCGTGATGCTGGTATTTATGTTCAGTTGGCATTGGAAACTGACTCTTCTATCCTTGGCTGTTATGCCGTTAATTATAGGAAATTATTTCTTCTTTATTCGCCGACTGCGTCCGATATGGCGCCAGTGGCGCGATAAATGGGCAGATATTTCGACAGGTTTGCATGAAGCGGTTGCAGGTGCGAAGGTGGTCAAGGCTTTTGGTCGGGAGCGTCATCATGAGTTAAAACTGTTCCGCGATATGCGAACCACCTTTGAGTGGGAGATTAAAGTGACTCGGGATCGGACTGCGATGCAACGAATTGCAATGTTTTTTCGGACACTCGGTAGAGGTGTCGTACTTTCTTATGGCGGTTATCTCGTTGTACAGGGGGACTTTACCGTCGGATCAATGATTGCTTTCATCGCATTCCTAGAGCGGCTTCAACGGCCAATCATGAGTCTCATTAACATCAATGCAACCATTCAAGAAGCTATGGTGTCCACGGAACGCGTCTTCGGTCTACTCGATTCGGAACCTACCGTCGAGGAAACGCAAGATGCAATTGCCCTACCTGAGATTCGTGGACATGTGAAGTTTGACAATGTCCAGTTTAGCTACGAACCGGAAAATCCGGTGTTGCACGACATTTGCATTGAGGCACAACCGGGCATGATGATTGCCCTTGTTGGACCGTCAGGATGCGGAAAAACGACCGTAGCGAACCTCATCGCGAGGTTCTACGATCCAACAGGCGGTTCAATTCGCATTGATGATTATGACCTGCGAGATGTGACAATTAAATCGATACGCAGCCAAATGGGGATCGTTTTGCAGGAGAACTTCCTGTTCGACGGATCCGTCGCAGAAAACATCCGCTTCGGACGTCCCAATGCTACTGATGAAGAGATCGTGGGTGCCGCGCTAGCCGCCAATGCCCACCAGTTTATCGTGGAGCAACTTCCGGAGGGATATGAAACTAAGGTAGGTGAGCGAGGTATGCGACTCTCCGGTGGGCAGAAGCAACGTCTATCCATCGCACGCACCATCCTGCGCGACCCGCGTATCTTAATCCTTGACGAAGCGACTTCCAGCTTGGACACACAATCCGAAGAACAGATACAGCAGGCGCTTGATCGCTTGATGAAATCGAGAACGTCATTCGTCATCGCGCATAGACTCTCCACGGTTCTAAAAGCGGATATGATTGTTGTTATGGAAGAGGGAAGGATTGTTGAAGCAGGCACCCATGAGCAATTGATGGAAACGGAGGGCATGTACGCGGGCATGTATAACAAACAGTTCAAAACCAAGAGCGAAGGTGAGGATTCGTGGTTGGAGTAAAGGGAGAACTCCTGTATAACCATCTTTTTCCGATGTGGGCGGTAAGAATAGTACACGGGAAGGTTGGAATGATGGAAGGATGGATGAAATGGTTTCACAAGATGAATCGGCGAGCAGCAAAGGCTTTGAGTGTTCAGCTCTGAGAGCCGTAGAATCTGAAAAAAGTTCAGAATGGTAACCGAGACACTACTGGAGCGGTGGACAGGTAGGGTAATCTTTATTTTGATTGTTCTGCTGTTCACCCCGATTATAGCCGTGGGTCAAAGTCCTAACCGCATTATTGAAGCAAAGTGGTTGGATAGTCCGCCCGTTATTGATGGCGCTCTGTCTGAAAGCGTCTGGGGACAAGCCGAAATTGCCACCGATTTCTTCCGTGCGAAACAAACGCGCGGCATTCCGGCAAAGTTGAATACCAAGGCGATGATATTGTATGATGCCGATGCGCTCTACATCGGTGTGCATTGCGATGAGCCGAATATGAAGAACCTACGCGAGACACAGACGCGTCGTGATGCTTGGCTGCTTGGGGACGACACCTTCAATGTGTTGCTAGACACCTATAATGATCAACGTAACTGCTATGTATTGGCGGTCAACACGCTAGGAACACAGATGGATCGAAGAGTCAGTAATGAAACTAGATTTGATCCGGCATGGAACGCGAACTGGGAGGCAAAGGTACAGAAAAATGGCAATCATTGGACGGCAGAAATGGCGATCCCTTTCAGTGAACTCCGGTTTAATCCGCAGATGACAACTTGGGGCATCAATTTCTGGAGGCCCCATCCGATGGAAGGGGAACACTATTCTTGGTCGGACACCGGTGGCAGCTTGAGTCGAGTATCAGAGTTTGGGAAGCTCGCGAACCTAGATTTTTCGAGAATCAACACGGATCGAAAAGTTGGAATTCTTCCTTACATCTCCCTTCGCGCTGCGACACAAGGAGACAGCGATCAGAGTGCGGGATTAGATTTCATCATCCCGATGTCAACAAACATCACCACGAACGTAACTTTCAATCCGGAATTCTCGCAACTGGAAGCCGACCCAACCCGTATCAACATTTCAACCGATCGAGAGCTGTTCCTGCCTGAACGCCGCCCGTTTTTCCGTGAGGGAGCGGAACTGTTTGACCTTCCGCTCAACCTATTTTACACACGTCGCGTGCAAGATATAGATTATGGCGTGAAATCTACAGGGCGAGTAGGTGACTATAACTTAGCGTTAATCGACACCTATGGCACGATGATAGATCGGTACGACGACGACAAGAAGAAGCAAGCAAACCTATTCGTGGCGCGGGTCAACCGGAACATTGGTGAACGCTCTATGATTGGGGCGATGGGAATTCAGAAACATCAGGCGGATCGCGACGTTGCCCTGCTCTCGGTTGATGGTCGATTCGCGCTTCATCGTGACTGGGTAGCTAGATCGCAGTATGTCGTGGACTCGCTAAACGGCGAGGCGCATTCAGCGTACCACACTTCAGTGAACTGGAATCATGAAAGTGGTTGGGGTGGTCGGATTCGCCTTGACGAGATTGAGGATGGTTTCCGACCCAACGAAACCGGATTGGAAGAGGAGGCATTCCGAAACCTGAATAGCCGGTTGTGGTACAGGTATCGTTTTGATGAAGAAAGCGCGATACGCTCGGTATACATCCGTGGTCACCATTCTCATCAAACCGATACTCAAAAACTGTTACGTCACCGTCGCGTAGGTCTGTCGGGCAAAATTGGAGTCGGAAGATTCGACGTCTATTCCTACGGCAGGTATGGTGAGCAACGCGACGAGGGTCAACTTTACGACAGGAAACGGATCGGTACGCGACTTAGTTATCGTCCAAAATGGGGACGCGTGCAACTTTCAAACGAAGTTGGTACACGCCAAGACAACTTCAATCGGTACACCAAGTTTTCGACGGACCTCAACCTCTTTAGCAAATTAACAGTCAATTTTGACCTAAGTAATTTTTTCTGGCGCGACCATCAAAACACGCTTATCTTCCGTCTCCGAGGAAACTATCAATTTACTCGACAGATTGGCTGGCGAGTGTTTGTGGAACGAGTAGATGAACGCCTAGACAAGATCGTCAGCTACAATTTCAATTCAATCTTCGATTACCAGTTCACTCCCGAGAGTCGTCTCTTCGTCGTCCTGGCGGATAATACCGACGGGGAGCGCGCCGTACTCACCAAAATGTCCTACCTCTTTGAATCCGATTTTCCATTCTAACCTGCGTCGCGAAGGCAGCCAGATTCATCGCAGCGCGTCATATACCTAGCATAAGAAGGTAGCTGGGCACTCCTGCTGAGAAGATTTGGACCGTGTAAGCCACTTGCGAATCTACCCGTCAATGTGGTAAAATATCTATTTGAAAACCCAAAACATTCCAACTGAATCTATCACTTCACCTATTTCCTTGAGAGGTGCAAATTTACGTGAGCGAACATCATCGTGTTGCCATTGTCGGCGCAACAGGCGCTGTTGGTAATACACTCATGTCCATTCTGGAAGAGAGAGCGTTTCCTATAGCGTCTCTCAAGTTGCTGGCTTCCCACAGATCCGCAGGCGAGATTCTCACATTCAAGGATCAACCAATCATGGTTGAGAAGTTGACTCATGATTCGTTTGATGATGTAGATCTGGTGTTTTCGTCAGCAGGTTCGTCCATTAGTAAGGAGTTCATTCCAACCGCCAGTGACAAGAATTGTCTAGTCATTGACAACACGAGTGCGTTTCGCATGGACGCCGATACCCCTCTTGTGGTGCCGGAAGTAAACATGAGAGCCGCGATAAAGCATAAAGGCTTAATCGCTAATCCGAATTGTTCAACGATTCAGATGGTGGTCGCTCTCAAACCGATCTACGACCGTGTCGGGATTAAGCGGATTGTTGTCTCAACGTATCAGAGCGTGTCAGGCAAGAGTGGTTCAGCGGTGCTTGAACTGGTTGATCAGACAACGGCGGCACTGGAAGGACGACCGATTGAGCCGGATAAGTTTCCACACCAGATGGCGTTTAACGTCGCATTCGATTGGCCGTTTACCGACAGTGGTGACAGTGAGGAAGAAGTGAAAATGGTTAATGAGACGCGAAAGATCTTGGAAGATGACACAATTGCCGTGTCCGCAACCACGGTTCGCGTGCCAGTTTTCTTTTCCCACTCTGAATCTATCAACGTGGAAACCGAGGACAAACTCTCCGCGGAAGAAGCGCGTCAACTTCTATCAGAATCTCCCGGTGTAGTGGTAATGGACGATCCGGCGAACAGAAAATATCCGCTTGCGGTTGACGTTGCCGGAAGGGACGAGGTGTACGTCGGACGCATTCGAGAAGACCGCTCAATTGAAAATGGGCTTAATCTCTGGGTGGTAGCTGACAATCTCCGCAAAGGAGCCGCTCTCAATGCCATTCAGATTGCCGAAATGCTGGATCGTATCAGCGTCTAAGAGCCTGTTTGAATAATCGGTGGCAAAGCCATTTTTAGTCATTTGTCGGAAGTTTTTTCATGTTTTCATTGTTGGCTGCTACATACCTGTAGGATCTCTATCGCAGTCGCTATTCGCTCCCTTGATCCCACTCTGGGGCTTTAGATGCTGGTGCGCGGTGCGCACCCTACAAACTGTACTTTTCAAACAGGTTCTAAGGAAAACTGAGACGATTGAAATCTTGGAGTTGATTCCATCCTTGATTCGGAGCCGTGTTTTGTTCCGCCGAGCATGCGAGGCAAAACAACTTCCCCTTTCAACAAGGCGAGATGAATAGCACAATCGAGGGGGGTTGATACCTAAACTCTAAAGGAATGGCAACTGATTGTTCTCAGTTGCACTAATGGGGCGGATTATCATCTGTAGCCAAGTGGGTTCGTATCATTCAATATCCATTGTTAATTATGTGTTTCGTATTATCCAGAACAGGTGGTGAATACGCTAGGAGAGGTGCTGAATGGCACAACGGGATTATTATGAGGTGCTTGGCGTAAGCCGGGACGCATCTCCCGACGAAATAAAAAAAGCTTATCGCAAGCTTGCTGTCAAAAATCATCCGGACAAAAACCCGGGGAATGCCGCGGCAGAGGAAAAGTTCAAAGAAGCCTCCAACGCTTACGAAGTTCTCTCCGATCCGAAGAAGCGCCAAATATATAACCAGCGTGGACACGCGGGCGTTAACGACATGGGATTTCATGGGTTCACGAACATGGAGGACATTTTTTCCAATTATGGCGATATTTTCGGTCGGACCGTATTTGGGAATTTTGGCGATGTCTTTGGGGATGTGTTCAGTCGCCAAGGTCCAGGCAAACCTCAAGCACAAGCTTCAGACATGCGTATCAAATTGACTGTTTCGTTCATGGAGGCCGTATATGGAACCGAGAAACAGGTCAATGTTCAGGGCAAAAACATCACGATCAAAATTCCGGCAGGAATAAAGGACGGGCAAACCCTTCGGCTTCAGGGACAGGGAGGTCGAGCGTTGGGTAGTCGAACATCGGGAGTACTGTTGGTGACCATCTCAGTTGAGCCCCATCCGGATTTTAAACGTGAAGGGTTAGATCTTATTACGCAGGTTGCTATTCCATTTACCCTCGCTGCTCTTGGTGGGAAGGTGCGGGTCCCAACCTTGACGGGACAAATCAACTTAACAATACCGCACGGAAGCCAGTCGGGATCGCAATTGCGGTTGCGTGGCCAAGGGATAGTTGATTCGGCGGGGAGGAAAGGCGATTTACGGGTCTTGGTTCAGGTCGAAATTCCGAAGTCGTTAACCCAAAAACAAAGAGACTTGCTCAACGAGTTGGACAAAACGCTTTAACCCACGTAAGATTATTATCGCCCTACCAACGCAGGAGGAAGACATCAAGATGCTTTCACTCTCGCAACGGAGCGAGAAAGTTGCTCCCTCGTCAACATTAGCGATTACAGCGAAGATAAATTCAATGCAGGCAGAGGGGATTGATATCGTCAAATTCGCTGCCGGAGAACCCGATTTCGACACTCCCGAATACATCAAAGATGCCGCAATTGAGTCACTGAGGAACGGATTTACCAAGTATACGCCGGTTGCCGGTATTACAGAACTAAGAGAGGCGGTTGTCGAGAAATTCAAGAGGGACAACAATTTAGTTTACTCTCCGTCGCAGATTATCGTTTCGTGTGGTGCCAAACACTCCATATACAATATCTTGCAGGCGATCTGCAATCCGGGAGACGAGGTTGTTTTTGCCGCACCTTATTGGGTTAGCTATCCAGAGATGGTGAAACTAGCGGATGCCAAACCAATAGTCGTTGAGACAACCGCGGACCAAAACTTTTGCATGAAGCCGGAGCAGATTGAAAGCGTACTATCGGATAGAACGAAGGCGATTATCATTAGTAGTCCTAGCAATCCGACCGGAACCGTCTATGACGCTGCAACACTGGCGCAAATCGGGGAGCTTGCGCTCAAGCACCAGTTCTACGTAATCTCGGACGAAATCTACGAATCGCTGCTCTATGACAATTTGAAGCACCAAAGCATCGCATCTCTTGATGAAGCCGTTCAGGAGATTACCTTCGTTGTCAACGGCGTATCGAAAGCCTATTCCATGACCGGTTGGCGTATCGGATACGCGGCAGGTCCGGAAAAAGCGATTCAAGCGATGTCGCGTATTCAATCGCACAGCACTTCCAACCCAACCTCAATCGCGCAGATTGGTGCTCTTACTGCACTAACCGCGTCACAGGAAGCGGTTGAGGAGATGCGACGGGCATTTGAGGAGCGGCGAAACGTCATCTGTCAACGATTTGACGAAATTGAAGGCTTTACGTACGCCAAACCGCAGGGTGCCTTTTACATTTTTCCGGATGTTTCCGCACATTATGGGCGTAACATCAACGGGAAAACCGTTAATGGATCTTTGGACATGACGGCTTACTTACTCGTCAACGCAAGGGTGGGCGTAATTCCGGGAAGTGCATCGGGTGCCGACAACCATCTTCGACTTTCTTTTGCAACATCATTGGCAGAGATAAACAGGGGTTTGGACAGAATTGAGGAAGCACTCGCCTAATAACGCGCGATACAGTGGCCCAAAGAATTTCGCCGACCTGCGGCACAACAAAAATGGGAACGCATTAATGACGAATTTTCTTGATTATATTCGAGATGTACCGGATTTTCCCAAACAGGGCATCGTATTTAAAGATATTACGCCACTTCTTCAAAGTAAATCGGCATTTCGTGATGCTATTGAGGTGATGAGAGCGAACTATCAACCGAAGGAAATTGATGTGGTCGTCGGAATTGATGCGAGAGGGTTTATTATTGGCGGTGCCTTGGCGCATCAATTAGAGGTTGGTTTTGTTCCTGTCCGCAAAAGCGGAAAACTGCCGTACCACACCTACGAAGCGGAATACGATCTTGAATACGGTACTGACACGCTTGCCATCCATCAAGACGCTTTTCGCGCTGAAAGTCGTGTGTTAATCTGTGACGACGTTATTGCGACCGGTGGCACCATTGCCGCCACCATCGAACTCGTCGAGAAACTTGGCGGACATGTTGCCGGAATCGGGGTTCTTATTGAGCTAACCATTCTCAACGGGCGCGAAAAATTCGGAGACCACGAGCTTTTTTCTCTAATTGAATTTTGACAGTGGGTATGCTATACTAAACCTTACCTTGGTTGTATTTCAGCTAGGAAAATAGGAACATACAGCTTTTTCATTGTGGGAAGCCCCGGTTATGAATATAGCTTATCAATAAAGTTTCAGAAGACTCAGCCACACGAATATAGAATCGGCTCGACTCCTCATCTGATGCGCTAAATGAGGGATTTTCACGTACAGACCCGGTTTGGCGCTATTTGGCGCTAACGGTGATAAAACACGATGCGCCTGTAGCTCAGGGGATAGAGCAGAGGCTTCCTAAGCCTCGTGCCGGGGGTTCGAATCCTCCCAGGCGCATCATCCATTTTCTAGGAGAAATTGATGTACCAACTCAGTATATGGAAACTTGCTTTAATCATTGTGATACTTCTATTTGCAGTACTGTACCTGATTCCTACCCCCGACTACTTTTTTAATCCGCTCTATGGAAATCTCCCTCTCTGGATGCAGGAAAGGTTACCCAAGTTTGAAACGACTGACGAAAACAGCTTGAAGGTCAGCTTGAATGACGTTCAATTTCCCGAAGGAATCAACTTTCATGATGCCAAGACGGAGTTAAAGGGTGTTTTACGTGTACATCTGGGTAAACGTGGGTTTGCAGAAGAAACGGATTACGAGTTCGTCGATCCAGAGTCATCCGATTTCATTGTCAAATTCGCTCAGGAAAAAAGCGCCGCCGATCTCCAAGCGGTTCTCGAAGATTTGCATCTCTACGGAAGCCTGCCAACAGTTGTGCGCAAATTGATCCCTAGCAATCGGCTAAAACTAGGACTCGATCTCAAGGGTGGAGTTCGTCTTGTTCTTGAAGTCGATCCGGAAAAAACCAAGGCGGAATTTCTAAAGGAGCGCGCCTCTTCCATCCCGGAGCGGCTAAGGGCTGATGACATACTGTGCAAGAAAGTGGACGTTGTCGCCGAACAGGAATCGCTGAATGTATTCATTCTCGTCAAGAAGAAATACAGAGCTGAAGCTGAACAAAAAACGGAATACCTGAATAAAGCCCGGGAACTGCTCAATGAATTGGAATATTTTGATAATGCGACGGAGATTTCTGCCACCGATACCCAGGTCGTCTACGAAATGCACCTTAGCAAGGATGGAATTGAGAAATACAGTGAGGGTGCGATTGAGCAGGTGTTAATCGTTCTAAGGAACCGTGTTGATGCGTTTGGTGTCGCCGAGCCTTCAATCCGACGCGAAGCTAACAGGCCACGAATTATTGTTGAACTGCCCGGTGCTAAGGACTCCTCCAAACCCCTCCAGATTGTCAAGACAATGGGCAGGTTAGAGTTCAAACTTGTCCAGAAAAACCCAAACGGCGGCATCTACTGGTCAGGCTCTGCTGATTCTCAACCGCCTGAAGATATTCCTGAAGGCACAGAGATACACCGCCATCACGATGATGGAACTGCCCAAGCGAATAGCTGGTACGTGTTGCAGAGCCCGGTTCTGCTTACCGGCGATCGGATAACGGGTGCGGGACCAAGTCAAGGAGCGACGAGTTTCGAAATTGCCGTGTCCATGAGTTTTGACTCGGCAGGACGACGCAAATTTGCCGAAGTCACGAGCAATCATGTTAATGAAGCCTTGGCAATTCTGCTAGATGGAAGAGTGCAATCGGCGCCTCGGATTGAGGAACCGATTGTTGGCGGACAAGCACGTATCACCGGGGACTTCACTTTTGAGGAAGCCAACTATTTGTCGAATATTCTCAAGTCGGGCGCTTTTCCGGTGGGCGTGAGGATTGCTGAAGAACGCACGGTAGGTCCTACGCTTGGACAGGAGTCGATTGACAACGGTATCAGGGCGGCACTTATTGGCATGGGAGGTGTAATTATATTCATGTTGATCTACTACAAACTTTCCGGATTGGTCGCCATCAGTGCCTTAATTTGCAATATGGCAATCCTTCTGGGAGCACTCGCAGGCTTCGGTGCAGCATTGACATTGCCGGGCATCGCAGGCCTCCTTTTGACGATTGGAATGTCCGTTGACGCCAATGTGCTAATCTTCGAACGCATCCGCGAAGAATTGCGTACGGGAAAGAACGTATGGTCGGCAATTGTCAGCGGTTATCAAAGAGCATTCTTGACAATCGTTGACGCAAATCTTACCACGTTTTTCACGGCACTAGTACTCTACCAGTTTGGGACGGGCCCCATTAAGGGATTCGCGATTACCCTCGGAATTGGCATATTGGCTAGTATGTTCACGGCGATTGTTGTTACTCGCGAAATCTACGGGTGGGTCATCGGCCAACGCAGCATTGAGAAACTCAGCATTTAGAAAAGGAGACGTTGAGTTGGAATTACTTAGAAACGCAAATTTTGATTTTATCGGCAATTACCGAACAGGATTTATTCTATCGGGTATCGTGATTGTTATAGGTTTGATTTTTCTTGGCAAGGACGGAGGACCGAATTTTGGTATTGATTTCCGCGGCGGGGTCAAAATTCAAGCCAAATTCAACCGGGCGGTGACAGAAAAAGAGCTTACGGATAAACTAGAATCGCTTGGGTTCGGCGGAGCCAAAACGCAGGTCAATTCGGAAAAGCAGGAAGCCGCAATCTCACTTGGATACAGCGGCGACTTTGAAGCGCAAGCGGGCAGGAAAATCTCTGATGGGCTGATTGAGGGAAATGCAGATTGGCATGCACTGCCTCAAGGGGTGAACGTTTCGGCTGTTGGGCCCAGCGTTGGCAAAGATTTGAAATGGGCAGCATTGTGGTCCGTCCTCTCGGCCATCGCAATTCTCCTTGCCTACATATCGTGGCGTTTTGAATTCCGCTTCGCAATTGGCGCTATTGCCGCACTAATTCATGATGTCCTAATTACCTTGGGAGTATTTGCCGTATTTTCCAAAGAGATTAACCTTCCGACAGTCGCCGCGTTTCTTACAATTATCGGATACTCCCTCAACGACACGATTGTTGTGTTTGACCGCATCCGCGAAAACACGCGAATGCTTAAAGGGATTGAATACAGTGAGACGCTCAACCGAAGTATTAACCAATCTCTTAGCCGCACAGTAATTACCTCTTTAACGACCTTCTTCGTTGTGCTTGTTATTTTCTTCCTATCAAGCTCGGGCGAGGAGATTAACACTTTTGCGTTAGCTCTCATCGTTGGTGTCATTATCGGCACCTATTCGTCCATTTTCGTTGCAAGCCCAATTCTGCATCTGTGGAATCTGAAAGCCAGACAGAACGCCGCGTAGACATGTTGGCGCTTGTTCCGATTCGGTTTCGGCAATCGGATGATATTAATTTGTCCAAGTTCGATTTCCATTCTCGCGAAGTGATGGAATATACCAGACAGAAAGAGGGAGTTTTGTTTACAGGATTCATTTAGAAAAAAGACTATCATCATCGCCTATCTCCGATGCCTGTAGTGGAGTAGTAGATATATGTTGCATATGCCAAATCTTCAAATTTGGCATGTTGGGACATTCGGAACGCCAACCCCATCCCCTCACTGCGTCAAAAACACTAACCGTATCAATACCGAAATTAGATAATCTAGCCAACACTCTGATTGAATAGCTATGGGCATCCCTTGGTGGCTATTTCTCTTGACGGGAAGCCTCCTCATCCTAGTTGTCCTTGTCTTAACAGTTGGGGTGATTAGGCGACGGCAAGGGCGTCGACCAACGCTACCTAGCGAAACATCTTCCGACCAATTTGATGCGCATGCCCGAGAATTGGTACATGAAATACGGAATCCGCTCAATAGTGTCAGCCTGAATCTTCAACTGATAGAAGAAGATTTGTCTGCAGTCGAAATTCAGGAAGCGGACGAAGTGCTGAATCGGATACGACGCATTCGCTCTGAAATTGAGCGCTTAAATCAAATTCTGACCGATTATCGGCGTTTTACCGGGCTTCCGCCCCTCTCTTTACGGCAGAGTAACCTTGGCGCGTTAATTGAGGAGGTTCTGGAATTCACTGAACCGGAAGCGCAAAGCCGGAATATCAAGGTCGTCCGCGAGATTCAAGAACTTCCTTCAATCGAACTTGATCCGGAGCAGTTTAAACAAGCGTTATGGAACCTAATCATAAACGCAACTCAAGCGATGGAAAATGGGGGTACATTGACTGTACGGGCGTCAGCTTTGAACGACAATATCCAGATTGATGTACAGGATACGGGGGAGGGCATCTCTCCAGATATTGCAGTTAGGATTTTCGATCTCTTTTTCCACACGAAGGAAAACGGCACGGGCGTTGGTCTAGCAATTGTAAAGAGAGTCATAGAAGGTCACGGTGGCAGGCTTAGCGCAACTAACCAACCGAATCAAGGTGCTACATTTTCGATTGAGCTGCCCATCCGTTGACAATGAAATCTGCGCCATTCCGGTAACAGAATCAACCCTCAATAAACGTGTAACCTAATCTGGTTACAGCAGTGATTTATACAAAAATAATCGCTAACCACCCGAAGACCTCCTCCAATTAGGCATAACTTTCACGTGTTGGCAATGAAGCGCTTAGACGCGGAATTGTCGGTTAGCGAAGTTTCGGATATTGAACAGCGTGAAGCCAGAACGTCGTAGGAACCGTGAAAACACGGAGCGAGAGCTGAATTGAATCCCAGAATACTCATTGTAGACGATGATTCATCAGGTCTTGAAGCCACCGCCGAAGTTCTGAAGCGAGAAGGGTACGACATCTTTACAGCGACGGGAGGGCGTGCCGCGCTTGAGATTCTGGACGCGGAAAGCATTGATGTTGTAATCACTGACGAAAAGATGCCGGACATGAGCGGCATTGAGTTGTTGAAGTATATTCATACCAATCATCCCTATGCACCGGTCATTCTGCTTACCGCCTATGGCAGTGTCCCTAGCGCTGTCGAAGCCATCCAAACCGGTGCTGTCTCTTATCTTGAGAAACCGATCAGAATAGAATTGCTACGCCACGAGGTCAAGAATGCGTTAGAGAAGCGTACCCTGTATCTACAAAATGTTAACCTTCGGGTACAGCTTGATGGTAAATTCGGATTTGCGAACATCATTGGTACTTCAAAACCGATGCAGGAGCTTTTTGGCATAATCCGGCGCATTGCCCCGACGAATGTAACCGTCCTGATTACGGGTGAAAACGGTGTAGGAAAAGAACTCATCGCGAAAGCTGTTCACAATCACAGTCGGCGCAAAGACAAATTGTTCAGGGACCTTAACTGTGGCGCAATCCCCCGGGAGTTGATTGACGGCGAGTTTTTTGGTCATGAAAAGGGCGCCTTTACCGGTGCGGTTGCGCGGAGGTTGGGTGTATTCGAGCAAGCAGATGGCGGAACCCTGTTTCTAGATGAGATTGGTGAAATGACACGCGAAACGCAGGTGAGATTTCTCCGTGTCTTGGAGACGCAAGAATTCAGGCGCCTAGGTGGCGACAAGAATATCCGAGTTGATGTTCGAATTATCGCCGCGTCGAATAAAGATTTAAATGCGGCAGTAAGAAACGGATCGTTTCGCGAGGATCTCTTCCATCGAATCAACCGGTTCCCGCTACGCGTGCCGCCTCTCCGAGAGCGACGCGAGGATCTTCCGTTGCTTGCCAGTCAATTCCTTCGAGAATTTAGCAAGGAGCACGAACTGCCTGTGACGGACATCTCCCCCGACGCAATGAATCGTCTTAAATATGCGGATTGGTCCGGCAATGTGCGTCAATTGCGGAATGTTATTGAAACAGCGGTAATCTTATCCACAACTGGAGCAATTCAACTCTGGGATCTTCCACCGGAAATCCAGGCGGGCCCCCCTGCTCTTCTTCCGGCGTCGAGTGAGACTGATGGCATAGTTGGAAGGGTTGGGATGACTATGGGCGAGATTGAAAAGGAGGCTATACACAAGACCTTGGCGGACACGGGAGGGAATAAGACTCAAGCCGCGAAGATTCTCAAGATGGGTTTACGCACACTGCATCGCAAAGTGCAAACCTACGGACTAGAAAATAAGGAAGATTGGCATGATGAGGCGTGACATCGCCATTAATGTCGCGGTCAATCAACGATGCACTTAAGCACGCCAGCGGATTTGTGTCAGCAAACTTGTGTGAAAGGTGCATGACGCGAGGAGTGAAGTATTGTGACGGATAGGATTCTGATAACCGATGAAATGGTGATGAAGCACCATAACGAAGGGTATTTCACAGTTGAAGGTTTGTTCTCAAGCGATGAGGTAGAAGGCGTGCGGCGAGAGATTACCAATATTGTTGAAGACTATCCGCCTATGGAGAGGGAGCTCGTGCAAATTGAACCCACCGTGACAGAAGGAAAGGACACACCCGAATCCACGGAACTAGGTGTCCGCAAACTAGCGAAGATTGCGGTAAGAAATGATTTCTTTCGCAATCTAGCTTTTCATCAGGGAATGGTGGAGATTGCAACGAGGCTATTGGGCCCGGATGTTTATCTATTCCAAAGCATGTCCTTACTGAAGCCGCCGCGAATCGGCGGCGCGAAGATGTGGCATCAGGACAATGCCTACTTTCGCCAAACCCCGAGCGATGTGGTTGGGTTTTGGGTTGCCTGTGATGACACGACGGTCGAGAACGGTTGTATGCACGTCATACCCGGATCGCACATTAGCGGAACTAAGGAACACGGCATGGTGGACAACGATTATGTCCTACTTAATCAGCCATCGACTGAAAACGCGGCGCCAATTTCTCTTGAGACAGGTGATGCGCTTATTTTTCACGGTGAAATCTGCCATCACACTCCGCCAAGTAAAACCGATAAACGTCGGCGCGCGATTCAATATCACTATTCTTCTGCTAAGTGTCAGCGAACTAACGACCAAACTCCGGATTTTATTTAACCGGAAATCCTGGTGGTTGCCGGGAACTAGCCGGGAACTACTAGAATTATTCACGCAGCAGTGCGTTACGCCGGAATCCTAGGCGTCTATGACCTGAGTTTGCGTTCTGAACGTTGGTTACAGTGGAGAATCTCGACAATCTCCCAGATTGTCTACTCACGATCGGCAACACTGTAGTAGATCGCATTAAACAAGAGCTTGAACATTCCGTGCGACTGCGCCCGGTGCTTAGGCTTAAAACCAAAAAGAACAACGTGTCCTTTACCGAGATTGACATCCAACGCCGCCCCCTTTTGACGGATGCGTTTTTCTCCTTCTATCCAGCCGCTCATGAGTGGATTAAAATTTGGATAGGAGGCAATAATCTTCCCGCCTCTCACTTCAAACACCGGACCTGACTTGAAGAATACCGCCATCTCACGATCGAGCCCGTATCCGATGGGATGTGCTGTTTCAATGAAAACCCGCAACAGTGATCCTGGGCAGAAGAACGTATCCTTTTTGGATTCATGCGCATTTGCCTGACTTGACTCCTCCAATACATTTATCACTTCCAGTCCGAAATACTTGATTGGAAGCTCACAGGCGTTGTTCAAGCATACGAGTGTTCCGCCGCTTTCCGCAAAGGTTCGAAGATTTGCCGCGCCTGTGTTTCCAATGCCCCCGACGTATTCCGAAGGGAGACTTCCTGGGGAATGCCCTTGAATCATCTCAGACGCAGGCATATCGGGCAGAATTATTACGTCATATCGCTCCGCCAATCCCCCGGCTCGAATCTCGGCATCCGTCAATGTGTGGTAGAGGAACTCATGTTGTTCTAATACCCATCGCGTCCAACCTTCATCCATACTTGCCACCCATGGTTTGTACAACCCAAGACGAGGTAGCCTTAATGGAATCAAATCATCCTCCGCAGGGATCTGGTCAAGCGCATGAATTTCGAGACCAAGCGAATTGGCAATCTCACCTAGCTCAGGCACGAATTGACTGGGGATTCTTGAAGTTCGGATTAAGATTGAACCTCTCGGAAACACTTCCCCTCTAAGGGTCAATTTCCGAGTGCACCAAGAAAATATTTCTGTCCCTCCGCTCTCGCCTTCGACAATCGACCGGTTGAGCAGGCGGTTCACCGCAATCGTCTCCACATTTGTTTGGTTCTTGAATAGAAACGCGACCGGTTCCGGTACGCTATGCAATATCCCTAGGAGCTTAGGAATTTCTTTGAGGAGTACGGTGTCTGCCTCAAATTGACTGACTACTTCAATGGCATTGACTCCCATTTGCAGAGGCAATGTCCACCCGGCAATATCATAGGGGCGTTCAGAGGGTGCGTTAGCAGTGGGTCGCCGCCGGGGATACCGTTAAATCTCAAGTAGGTCTTTGGCGTGTGCGCGAAACGGCTGCGCCATAGAAATGACAAACGTTCCCACTGGATATTCAACCAAATCCGCGGTAAAGCGTGCAGTCGCTTGGTGTATCCGTACGCCGCCGCGATGCAAGACTTCGAGCATTTTCCGTGCAGCGTAGGGATCTCGCTGTTTCGACGGTACAAGAAAGGCACGGGGAGGTTCGCCGTGTCCCTTTTCCACGGCATCTAAGCCCATTTTATAAAAATTCGAGAGCAACAGTTCTCTATGTTTTGAGGCAAACTCAAGAATCGAGTATACTGACGCTTTTTCATATTCGACGATATCGCGTAGTCGCCACCAGCGGCCGGGCCACGGTTCGGGAAAGTTCGTCTGTTGGGCATATCTATCCAGACCGCGACGATGGCCCTTCAGCCTGAGACGAGGTTGAAATACGGGTGATGCGACGTTTACGCTCGCCGCCTCCGTCAGTATGCCTACCATATTGTGGCGATATGGTACTGTTCGGAATCCGCCGTGCCACCACATATCGTAGACGGCGTTGGAAAGTACCCCGGTGAATTCTTCAGAAGTGAGGTCGAAGGCCAGTTGCGCGCCGATGAGCGAGAGGGTGCGCTGCAGAATTGCGGGAATGTTCGGATTCACGGGATCGAAATAGGGCGGAATAACGAATCGTGCCCCCTTATTTTTCATTTGATGAAGATCGTATACCACCTGCGGGTACGACTCTTTGTAGAGAATGTCAGTAACAATTTGCGATTCAACTTGCGTTAGCATAAACCAGTCTCGATTGTTGTCATGTCCCGTGTACTTGTGGTATAGCCAAGGCATCGGCGAACCTTCATAGGGTGTGCCAACCCACTGATTGTACCAATCAATCACCATATTCAATCCATCAGGGTTCGTGGAAGGGATGAGCAAGATGATGACATTCTCCAGAATCTCAGCAACCCGCTCCGAGTTTCTAGTGGCAAGTTCGTGACCCAACTCTAGCGACATTTGTGATGAGGCAACCTCTGTGGAGTGTAGGTTGCAGTTAATCAATACGATGAATTTCCCTTCCCTGGAAAATCTTTCTAATTCAGATCGGTCAAATTGGTCCGGATGGGCAAGGCTACGCTGGTAATCTTTATATCTTTCAAGATGTGCCAGATTATCGGGTGAGGATATTACGATCAATGCAAAGTCGAGCCCTTCTGTAGTATTCCCGCGTATTTGCAACTCCACACGATTGGAGTTTTCCGCCAAGTGGTGGAAATAATCTAATATCGTTTCCCACCGCGCAAGTTTGAAATCTGCGCCGACGGGAAAACCAATCGAATCTTCTGGCGTAACAATCTGGGCGCGTGCGATGACGACTGGCAGGAAAAAACCTATCATGAAAATAAACAAACGAAAATATCGGGGTTTCAACATAATCTCTCTAAATGTTGACGCATTTGGACGGTGCAAAGGATATTCGATTAAAGTTCAAAGGTAATTTTCTCAGAACGAGAAGGCTCCACTCCTAAGAAAGTTGCGAGACACGATGTGGCAACCGGGTTTGAGTGGCCGGTTTTATCGCACATGGAGCGGTAGCGAACGCCTCGACACGGATATTGAGTATAGCGCATGCTAATAGTATTGTCAATATCGGATACTAATGTTCGCTTGACAGGATCTTTACGCCTCTGTTATGATAAATCGTTGGCGTTCAGTAGGATTGATAATCGGAAAGTTGGAAATGTGTCGTCATTGGGGTAATGTAGAAAAGGGGCTGGATAACCGGGCGTACAAACCGTGTTGGCTAGTTACCTATCAGGTCTGTCGGGTTTCGCCTTGTGGAAGAGATATGGTTCGGTGGAAGTTAGTTGTAGGGATCCTCGGGCTGTTAGCCGTCTCGTTACAAGCGAATGCGCAGTCTGCGTTAAGTCATACTTCGGGGAATGTCGCGGTTGCAGTTACGGATTTCGGATCATTGGGAGCAGTTAGGGAAAGCGCCATCGCACCCAACTTTAGATTCCCCAAATCTGACGGTAGGTATTACCTGTATGAACGATCGGAGATTTGGGTTGGCGATCGAAACGGAAATGTTGCAAACACTTGGGAGTGGGATGCCAAAGAAGAACAGTGGTTGTTAGACGAATGGAGACCCACCACAGAAGGACGGATTGCCGGGCACGTAGAACGCGACGGACGACAGATTATCACGGCACAATATGCTCCGTCGGGAGCAACGGATTTTCCACTAGATCTTTTGGTCAATCAAACCAGTTTTTCATGGCGAGGAAGCGAGGCACCCGGTACGGAAGAGTTTGTCATTATTAGGCTTACAGTAGTAAATGAGGGGGACAGCGACCATGATGGAATTTATGTGGCGCTCATGGCAGATTGGGATGTCGATGCGCCAGTGGATGAACTGGACGAGCCAAGCCTTGATCGCGTTGAATGGGATGAAGATCGCCGAACGCTTTTCGCTTATGATGCCGATGAGTCAGACGGGATAAATTCGGTTCATGCCGGCTTGGCTTTGCTCGACGGAGAATTGAGCACCCACCGAATTGTTCTCTTTGATGTAGGCAATTTTACTGATGCCGCGAAATCGCGTTTCATGAGCGATCAATCTTTGAATCAAGAAACCGGCGAAGCTTTGCCGCCTCAGGACTACGTGTCGGTCCTTGTCGCTGGCCCCTATAATCTGGAAGCCCGAGGTTCGTTTTCGGTGACTTTCGCACTACTTGTTGGAGAGGCACTAGCAGCTCTCCAGGAAAATATCAATGTGGCGAAAAGAATGAGTTACACTCCGCAGCGGCTTGCTGCAGAAACGCTAGGCGAGTCTATTGAATTGGCATGGGAACGACCAATTAATTCGAGCGTTGGGGGCTATATTGTGTTTAGGCGTCATGCGGACACAAATCAGTTCGAAAGGTTAACCGAGAACCCTTTCGATCTTCCCAATTTCACGGATACACAGATTGAATTCGGATCGCAGTATGCCTACTTTGTTCGGCCAGTTGGCTCGGACGGGCATCCACTTCCGTTTGATTCAAGAGAAGTGAGTATAACTCCGAGTCTTGCTCCAACCCCTCCGGATGACGTGACGGCGATTCTTGAGGAAAATAAAGTGTTCGTTAGTTGGAAGAAATCCTCGGAACCGGCTATACCGGCTATAGTAGGGTATCTCATTTATCGTAACCACACGGGGCGGGAACCGTGGACACAAATAAAGGTTGTTTCTTCAGACAGCGCCAACTATGTCGACTTAGACGTGTATCCGGGGCTGTCCTATTTCTATTCTATCACGGCGATGAATTCGTCTGGAAAGCAAAGCGAGTTTTCAATGGCGGCGAACGTTGTGGTTCCGGGTGACCCGTTAGACCAACTGAGATCCAACCTTGAGAATGTCATTGTTGTTCCCAATCCATACCGAATCGAAGCTAACGGCAATCCGATTGAATTTCGCAATTTAACTCGTCACGCAACAATTCGCATCTTTAGTAGCGTCGGCGATCTCATCAAGACAATTGAACATCATAGTGAAACGCCGACCAAGACATGGGATGGGCGCACAACAGACGGCAGTCTACTCGCGGACGGGGTCTATATCTATCACGTTGAATCACCGAGGGAAACTGGTCGGGGACTGACAACTGTTAGCGGCAAATTTGCAGTCATTCGGTGAGACATATAATGCTACCGGACTACAGGTTGCCGTATCAATCTTACCCGAGCGCCAAAAGTAAGTTATATTCAACTAATGACCGAAATCTCTTCGGAGAATTTTCGTCATTATTTCCTTGACAGAGTTCCGATTATTTTGTAAACTGTTATTCCGGTCAAAAAACGTTGCCCTACCAAGGTGACGAAGGTTGGGAATTTTACTTTATAGGCGTCCCGTTGTGAGCAAAATTCAAGGCAGACTAGGACCGGAATATAAAATTCACCGAATGATATCACGTCATCACAGAGGAGAACAGAACGAGCATGAAGAAGTTGTTGATGATACCGCTGCTTTTGATATTGGTTTCAGCCTCCGGATGCGAACAGAAGCAGATAATCACCCAATTGGATGTCGGTGCGAAGAAGCTCTTGGGTGCAGGTCTGGTTATAGAAGCGGTTAAAAACCTGAAACGAGCCGAAATCGAAGAGAAAAATAGGGCTAAGCCGCGGGCTTTGTTAGCAATTGCCTATGCGCATGGGATTTCCACTGGGATGGCGCGTATCCAGTCGCCGGAATTGGAAGCCGAGTATAAGAGGGAAAAAGATCTTAGGGTCGCGGCACTGAATGAAGCGGAGATGAAGGTAATCTTCCAGGTTTTGGATGAGCGGCATCGCGTTCAGAAGGATGCGAAGCAGATATTGATTGACAAGGGAGTTGACGTTGTTCCCCTAATTCTTGATAACCTGAAAAAGGGGCGCTACTTGAATGTCCAGACCGATTTCGTGGAGATGTTGAAGGAGATTGGGCCAAAAGCGGTGCCTCAAATTCTTGTCGCGATTGGCGACGCCGATACACCGATAAATGTGAATGCCAAGCTCGTCAGGTTGACCGGGGATATTGGCGACCCAAGTGCAAGCGTCAAGTTAGAATCAATCCGGAGCAGTAGTCCAAGCTCGGGACTGAAAATGGAGATTATTACCACCCTCTATCGACTTGGGAAGAAAGAGTACCGAGAAGAGATTATAGCGGGATTACGCGCTAGCGATGTTCGGGAACGCCGTGCGGCGGCATGGGCTATGCGGTATCTCAACGACTCGCCAACTGCCGATATTGTCGACGCGCTCAAGGATTCTGACGGCAGGGTGCTCCAATATCTTGTCAAGGCACTTGCGTTACATCCTGCGGAGATTGCGGTTCGTCCCTTGGTCAATTTACTAAAGGGCGATTCCGACAAAAACGTGAAAAACGTTGCCGTCGTTGCTCTCGCGGCTCATGCCGAAAGTGGCATTGGAAAAGGGTTAGTAGTCCTTCTGATTGACGCCCTGAAATCGGGTGAGGTAATAGATCCGGAAGATCGCCTACGACTGGTACAACTCTTGAAGAAAAAGGCTCTCCAGAAACAGATTAAGATGTCTCCGGAAGATATGAATCTCGAATGGAAGATTTGGGAGTACCGAAAATCGGTGGAGCAGAGCGACATGGTTAAGGATGAGCTTGATTATTTGCTGCAGGAGTTGGAATCAAAATGAAATAGAAGGAAATCAGATTCAGTTTGTGACTTGGTAGAAAGAGCGTACCTAACTTAGTTTTTGCTGATACCAACTTCCCCAGATAGCATCGACTTCACATCGTTTTTTCCCTTGCATCTCACGTAACCTACCAGTTATGAATCACATACAGCGGGTCTGAGTTTGGCGCTAATCGGATAGTGGCAGACTCTGCACTTGGCAAAAGTTCGTTCCGCAAGGCATTTCCCAAGTCGGGATCGACACGTAGTCCTGCCAAACTCCAGCGCAAATTTACGCTGTCTTCCATAAGGACGTTGGCGTGTTCGGCAAGAAGTGAAACCCGCTGCAATCCGTCGTTTCTTCTCGTCAAGCTCAATTCAGATACAACAAAATAGATGGTTTGGAACACATCCCGCATTTCTGCCTTCCACGGGTGTGTGCTCTTGCCGTTTCCGCTGTTGCACTCTTGTCTGACACGCCTACCGAAGCGCATCAGTTTCAGATTGCCAAGGAAATGATCCGTCTCATACATGTTCGGGCGGGGAAGCCCGCCGTAGATAATAATTCCGCTAACATCGCATTCGTTAATAGCATGAGTGACTGCCAACTGGCCGTCTGTGTAATCCTTGTCTATCTTGCCTACCCACTTGCTGACGGTCTGCATGGTCGATGCAGCAAACCTGTCCGTGAAACATTCACAAGAGTCAAGGTCACCAATTAGAATGTTCGGTGAGTACCGTTCGCCGAGAGATTGATTGAGTTCGTGAAACAATCTTATCCCTCCATCCGCGCAAATCAAGGGATAGTCATGATTTATTCCCCATTCGATTTCCGCTTTATAGAATTCCGGGTAACGGAGGTCGTAATATCCGTTGAGAAAAATAAGTGCTAAGTTCATAGGACATGCATGCGAAGCTGAATAGCGTACTAAATTGTTAATGTCGATACGTCCTCTATTGGAAATACCGCATTATAGGACCGAATCTGCTCTGCTGGATGATAGGACAACTTGACTCGTTTCAGATTCTCCAAACCCGAATCATCCATTGCGTCAATGAATGGATAAGTCGCCTTTCTTCGGCAGAATTCCCTGAATAGAAATTGTGCAATTCCCTTCAAGCGCGTGTCCGTTATTTCAAAAATAATACAATATACCCTGTTGTTAAGAGGATAACCGAAGCTGTAGCCCTTCAATTTTCCTTCAATTCGAACGACAATTCCCTCTAGACCGAGTTCTCCGGCATTCAAGAGCCCCACGTGGTGGGCATGTTCGGAGTCTTCCAGCATGTATTGATAAAAGGGATCGTACGACGTTTTCCGCCGATCCTGTCGCCACAACTCATACAATTCGAGACAATCAGAATAATCTTCGAGTTGGTATGGCGCTAAGGTCACATCTGGTTGATTTCGTATGAAAGTGTTGTAGGCTCCTCGCTTGCTTTTGTAGCGAGTTCCTTTTAGTTGAACTAGTAAATCTGTTGAATAGAGATATTCGGTCTCCTTTTTGAAAACTTGAAATCCCAGGTCTCGGAGAAAAGGTTGTAACGCTTCCGGCACGTTCTCAATACGTGCAATTGACTTAGCCCGATTAGTCTCAAGCATGAACAGATACGATTCGCAGATTGCTTTCATACTTGGTGACTTGCCTAGCGGCATAATCGGCATGAAATAATCGCCATTCTGACAAGCGAAAACGCATAATTGATTGTCGACAATAGTCCAATAAAATTGAAATAACTCTCGCCAGACATAGATTGGCACAAATGCATAGGTTGAAAGTTCCCAAGAAGTCTTTCGCGCGTAATAATCAAAAAGCGATTTATCCCCTAATGTTAGCGGTTGTAGCATTGTTAGCTCGTGCAATAATCGCATTATACCCTACGCTTTGCGTTGTCCGGTGCCCGACCGAGTTTTCGGAGAGCCGCCACTATTGTTACGGTTTCCTGATACGGGCCAACCAGAGCCCAGTTATCAGTAATGACTTTGGTGGTCAGTTCCGACTCCACATAGGCTAGGATGTAATTGACATACTGTTGGAAGGACTCTGTTTCAATTTCAGCCTCTGCGAAGGGGCAGATCGTATCCACACCTAGGACAATCTCTGTTTCATCCTCATTGTACATTAACGCAAAGGGGTAAATCCGGCAATCCAATGGGCGGTTCGTATAGATTCGGCATTCGCTTGAGTTAGGGTCAAAAAATGGGCAGATGTATATTTCGCCGCAAGATTGCAGTTTTACCCGCGCACTGCGGCCGTCTGCCATTTGATGAAACAGATTTCTGTCTGACTCATTGTTGGTTGCGCGTTGAACCTCAGAATCAGTGAAGATTGGCGCAAGGAAGCTGTCGCGATCAGGAAATCGACAGCAAACATCGCACGATAGACAGGTTTTGCTCGGTACAATCTGTTGGAGTTCCAATAATTTTTGCATTGACAATTCAGGGCAAAGAAAAATCTCTCTCTGTCCACTCCTCCGGATCAACGGCGATGCCGTTCACGACCATTCCCCAGTGGAGGTGAGAGCCTGTAACTTGACCGGTTGCTCCCATCAATCCAATGAGTTGGCCTTTCTCGACTTGCTCTTCGGCAGCTACGTGAATCTTGCTGAGATGGTTGTAACTCGACGATACACCCTGGCCGTGATTGATGACCACTGATTTGCCGTAGAGATGCAGCCTACCGGCAAGAGTGACAATCCCACTATTGCCCGCATAGATCGGCGTACCCAGCGAATTGGCAATGTCTATACCCAGATGATGGCGACGGACGCCGGTGTTGTATTCGCGGTATTTTCCGAAACTTGATGTAAGCCGCCCTTTGGCAGGTTTAACAAATTTTCCGTTCCAGAGCTGGGTGTCGACCTTTGTTGATTGTGTGTACGCCTTGCCGCGTTTGGCATTGTCTGACTGGCTTTTGGCTTTGTTCATCATGGCCCTGCGTTTTGCTGGCGAGAGCGTAATGTAACCGCCGCGTTGAAACATCGTGCGCTTGACTTTGAGTCGGAAAACTTCCTCTACAGTGTTGCCGACGAGATCGACAACCCTTAGGGCGAGTGGGTAGGTTTTCGCGGGGTGAGTTACGCTGATGCCGATTAAACCGCGAAAATATGTGTCCGACACGACTGGATAACAAGTGAAGTTCCAGCCAAAGAGCTTACCTTCCACTTGTGCTGCCGGTTCATCTATTTGGATGAAAAGCGGGAGCGTCCTTCCTTGTCCAACACGAAGGGATTCAGGTGGAACATTTATCTGTGGTGACGTATTGTCAACAAGGAATTCGAAACTTTGTTGAGACTTGTTTCTGAATATAGATTTATCTGCCGCGACTATTGAAACGACGTGGCTGCCATCGGCGAGTGGGGTTGTATCAATTGCCCGTGATGTGCGTCCCGCTTCGATTTCGTTGAGTGCAAGCGGTTGCGGAGAATCATCAAGCATTAAGCTGAGCGAAGCCAAACCCGATCCCGTATCCGTGACGGAGATATTCAGCGTGACGCGCCCGCGATAGGTTTTCCCCGTTTCAATCCCGTTTATTTCGAGATTTGGTGGCGCGAGGTCGAGCAAAATGGGAACAGCGAGTAATCCCAATGCGACGATTACGATGCCAATGGGGACTATGCACCAACGCCAACGTTTGGTGATTGTCTGCAAAAATGTCATAAGGCTATTTTTTCTTGTCTTAATGGCATTCCAGCTTAAATTATACCAGATGGGTTCGAGTATTGACAGGGTTTGATCTCTACTAACGCACATTCCGGGTGGCTAACCCCCAACTATGTGGATTTGCGTTACCCCTATCTTCATGAAAAAACCGGAGAACTCGTGCGACTGTACGGCGGTGCCATTAATCTGATGATTTGGGTGCTGTTTATGCAGTTATGCCAAAACTTGGAAGTGCGCTAGGTGCAGCGTATCACCACGCAGCTAAGGATTCCGCTTGACAGGATCACGACGATGGGTATAATTTCGCCTATTGCAATTACGCATTGCAATTCATAATAACGCTGGGCACTCATCTCAATTCTTAGTGTTTTTCCTCTCTCCGTGGTTGAGTGACACGAATTGTTTGAATGTTGGTTCTTCATGCTTATTGCCTGCGCACGGCGGAGCGCGTGTAGATGGTCAGTCATTTGATAATAGGCTTGTTCGGTGTACGAGGTAATTTTAGTTCTATGTCCAAAGCACGACAGTCAATTGATTTTTTCGAAGGTATTACTGATGGGGCCGTTAAGTCGAGGATGCTTAATATGAATTCGGAATTGGTAGCATCCAAACTAACAGGTGCGGTTGGTTCAGGCCTTTACAAGATTATAGGTAAGCATTGGCCCGGTTGTTATGATCCGAGGCAGGGCGACGGTACTGTCTTGCTCAACCACATTCTGAAATTCAAAACGTTCGGTGAGATTTGCCCACAAGGAACACAACTGCGGCAAGAATACCAATTTCGCTTAGTAGCAACCCGACACGATGACGGACGATTAAAACGTGGTCATGTAGTTATGAACTGCAAATTATTCAACAAAGAGATTGAAACACAGCCTTTGGTGGCTCATGTTGAATACTGGATGGCTTTAAGTCGTCTACTCGCACCAAGAGGAGAACGAGTACCAAAGGATGTGCCGGCAGAAATCGAATTCTTGAAAGAGCGTGTGCCAACCGAGAGCGATCTTATCAGCCGAGATACCGAGTCATACCGATGTTGTGTGCCCGACAAAGGGAAAATCTTCCAAGATACTGTACCCCACGCATTCCACATTGACCGTTCAGATCAGTTTCTTCATATCAACACGTTGGTTTATATGGATCAATCCTTAGACCATCTGGCTCTGCTTTACCAAAAAGCGGGGAGTGATCCCGGGCATCTCCGATTCCGCGAACTCACTATCTATTTCCGAAAGCCTTTTGTGCCGGGGCAGGCGGCGGAAGTCGAAGTAGACGTTGCCGAGCAAGCAAACCAGTTTCAAGGTGCCGTGCGGTTCTACCACGCAGATAAGAAGAGAGGACGTAGCGAACGAATTTCCACGGCTATATTGGTGCGAGGTCCGCTTGTTCAAGGGTGAAATCAGTCAATAGCCGCTAGGAATGAGAACGAGTCTGTACACAGCCATTGGTGGATTAACGTGACTCAAGACGCTACCCGTTCCGGTAGGTAGGGATCAAGTGACTGAATAAGGAGCGATCAACCGAGTGAATAACGAGGGCGATAGAGTTCCCATGGAAATCTCTTCCAGCCCGACCCACTTAATAGGTAACGCTGCAGACCGGGAGAATGTGAGTTAAATCGAGTCATTTACCGCTCGTCGTGGATAGCCAGATCCACTGCATTATGTGAGGGATAGGTTGGATATGCCTATCCAATCTGAAAAGAATCAGTAGAACTTCCTCTACACGGTTACCTGTCCGCGTCATCTTCAGTGATTGCACCAATGCGACAAATTCTTTTGAACCCGCAATAGCGACAGACATCCTTTGGGTCGTGAGGTGTTAAGGGGAATTGACCGTTAGAAATCGAAGAGACATACTCTGAAACGTACAATACTGACCGATCGATTACGGATTGGATTGTTTCCCCTTCGTAATCAAAATCTGGCGATAATGGGTGGCGTTTCGAGTTGGAGTTGGTAGGCAATAATTGGTGATTATTCGGATGTGCTTTGAACGCGATTTCATTGTATTCCCTATTGCCAATACCTAGTTCTGCTTTGCCATTTTCGCGTAGGATGTAATAGATACCTCCCACGGGCTGGATGTCCTCAAAAGTCAGTTCGCTCAGAAGTTGTTTGACGACAGCGAGATAAATCGGGAGTTGGAGACTACGTCCTTCTCGAATGGCGCGAATCTTGGGCACGCCGGCACCAGTCGTGTAGTCGCCAATTGTGAAGATCCGATCCCCGATTTCGACACGGTCAATCTTTCCACTTAGATTAACGCCCCCCACCTTTACGGGTTCCCTCGAACTCAAAATCCGATCTCCCGCAATTGAAGAGTTGCCGTATCCAAATCCGACCTCAAAATAACGAGGCTCGACCTCAAGTTCCCGTTCTCTCTCCAGATCTAGAAACCGTGGCAAAATCCCGTGTTTGCCTTTTCCGCCAATTATGGCTTCCATCTCGACTTCCCAAAAGAGGTTATCAGGGACGTAGACATCTAGGACGTTCTTGGCGATCCGTGTTAGCTCTTGCAAAGCTACTTCAAACTCTGCATCGCTGCATTGAGCAATCGGCGGTTTGTCGTAACGTTGAACGTAAAACTCAGAAAGGATTTCGTGCAACCTGCGTCCCTTGCCAAGAGTGGTAAGTCCGTCTTCATTTTCTTCCTCTTCATGTTCGTATTTCAGGCGCAGAACGTACTTCGACAAGAATTGAAAAGGACATTGGCCATAAGATTCTAGTTTGCTAATTGAATAAGAGCGGCTGCGAAAGTTACTCAGCGCCTCCCAACTTGATCCGGAGAGCAACTGTGAAGACAACTGTCCTTTGTACTGAGGTAGACGATGAGTTATACCACGACTTTTTTCAACGCGCACACTGTGTTCGACGGCAGGAAGTGCACGACGAGCCGTAGATGCAAGATTAGAAAATTGTAGTGGTACGGGTGTACTGCTACAGTCCCCTTCTTCTAGCTGTGCCCAAACGTATTTCCCATAGTGCCTAAGAAAGTGTTCCGGGCTAAATAACACCCCGGATTTGGCTTGTTCGGTTGTGAAGTCGGCAATGTGCCCTAATTCGTCAATGAACGGTGACTGAATCAAGTTCATTTTGTCATCGTGCTCTGGTACAACCAGATAAAGATGTTCTCGGAACAAATTCAGAGCTTGATAAAACAGAAATCTCTGTTCGCGGAGCAGGTCGGATGCTTTACGTCTGAGATTTGGCGGTAGGAAGGCGTCGGGACGGAAAGTCGCCGGAAATTCACCATCAATTAGCCCGCCCAGTATGACGATATCGAAGTCTAGGCCTCTTGTCTGTGCGAGAGAAAGCACCGAAACCCCTGAATCGGTTTGAGGTTTTAGGTGATAAGTTGTTTGAGACGCCATGAATCTGAGCCAGTCAATATACGAACGGAGTGAGTGGGATTGTTCATCTCCATGGTGAGAGATTAGAAACTCGACTAGCTCAGCAATGAGAGATTGGACACTGTCGAACGCACTAATTTCGCGCTCAATAGTGAAAGGATGGTCCTCGTGGAGGGCAGTTCCTTCTCGATCCAGAATCTGTTGTCTCACCCTTGAAAACTGTACTAGGCGGGCAACGGACCGCTTAAATTCGCCAGGCGACATTTCGGCATCAAATTCACAATCAGCAATGAGCAGCGCGGGATTTTCAACGGTAAAATACGGACTCTGGAATGCATCCTCCGAAGGTGCGGAGACGCTGTCTTCGATTTCGTCAAGCAACGAAAAGAGCGCAGCAGAAAACGGAGAAATCGAAAGCCGAGATTCTTCATCTAACGTATAAGGTATACCGTAAATTGGGAAAATCTCGTGAATGAGAGAAGCATACCGTTCTAGGTTGTAATACGTGAGGCAGATTCGATGTAGAGCAGAGGAGCATCCATTGAGAATTCGTCCCTTGATTACTTCAGCAACCGCTTCTACTTCTTTGACACGGTCACGTGTTCTAAAGAGTGTAATCCGGTTGGTTAAATTCAATTTCTTAACAGATGATTGCACTCCCCGGATTTTCCGGAAAAGATTTCGGGAAAAATGCCGAGTCAAAGTCGTATTCCGTGAAGGTCGATTCCCCGACTCATCAACTTGATGAAATCCTAACTCCAAGAATCGGGCATAGCTCTGTTCCACATGTCCAAATAAGGCATTGTTCTGAGCGTCCCAATCAAAAGTAACATACATGACTAGCCCCGGGACCCGGGCAATGCCTTCAAGAATTGACAAGTCTGCCAGAGAAGAGACATCAACCCCTTCGGCGACCACGAGGTCTACATCGGGAAATCCTCCGTGCATCAATTGATTGTTCCGATTTTCTTCCTCAACTAGTCGGTTAGCAACCGCCCCATGTACATCCGCGCAATCAATCAACTGGTCACCGAGTCGCTCATTGTAGTTTTCGTAAATCGTGATAAAGTCTGAAAGTGCCTCGTTAGCAGCAGTCGGGTTGTGGTACGCCGAATTCACGGAATTTGACTGCATTTGAGAGGCATCAATACCGTTTGTTTTGAGTTGACTAATTGCGTTTAGGAGTTCTGCTACTGTCCTTTTCGGCGGTGGGATTTCAGCCTTTGATTTCAGAGAAGGATATTGTCCGCCATCTACAATCTCGCGCAACCAGAGCATCTGAAGTCCGCGCGAAATGGTAGGTCGGATGTCGATGTACCTTGATAACCGGCTCACCACATGCTTGAATGTATAAATTTTTAATCCGGCTATGGTGCGACGAGGAGCATGTCCCAAGCATTCACGTTGTCGCTTGAGACGCGCCTGTTCAGTTGAAACAATGAAAAGAAGAGTATTGCCATTTCCCTTTTCAAGGCGCTCGCGGATTACATCTTCAAATGGGAGGGAGGTTTTCCCATTGGTTAGAACTGTTTGCATAGATCAGAAGCAAAAAGTAGCTGGAGACTCAAATAAGACTCGGCAACTCATGATTTCGGATCGAATTTTCTTCTTGGTTCAATATGCGTTTTGACAGACGATTTACTTGTTTCTGGTGCTGGAAATTGGAAACATGGTTAACATCTGCCATTCAAACTTTCCAACGCTGTCTCGTATCCATGGCATCTTTGGCTAGGAGTTTATCATCTCCCACGAATCTCTGCAATTGTTTTGTACGAGCGGTGCCTAACGGTTAGCACGTGTGAGCGTCTTGACGAATGTGGAACGAGGTTCTCGGCTTTCCTGACGGACAACCCTGTTCAGATTGGATACTCAAAGAGCGGTGCACGAGAGGCGCAATCGACGTGTCGACTAAACCCCAGAATCTTAATACAGGTGAATCATTGAGATTGACATAGGGCAACGACCACCGTAAAATGGGCGACGCGAGCCTGTAAATCCAGACCTATGGAATGCGGATTACAGGTGCCCACCGTATTGTCTAAATTGACTTGGAGCCGCCTTGATTACAAAATGGATTGAACCTCTGATTACGTTCATTTACCCGGCAGCATGTCGTGAATGTAGAATCTTGATAGGGATTGGTCAAGTTCCATACATCTGCGATGAGTGTTGGGCGAAAATTGAATGGCTCGAACCACCGTGGTGTCAACGTTGCGGCATTCCCGTGCACACTCAAGACGCCATCACGGCTAACTCGCCGATCATCTGTTCTGAGTGTCTAGCCAACCCGCCATCGTACGGGAAGCTGCGGGCTACAGCGTTCTACGAACCAACTTTGCGCGAAGCTATCCATCTGCTGAAATATGAAAGGAAACGCATTCTCGCCAAACACTTGATTCAATTGATGCAACATCATCTGCCTAATGATTCCTCGGGAGAGGACTATGATTTGCTGTTACCCATACCCTTGCACAGGGTGAGGTACCGAAAGCGAGGGTTCAATCAATCAGAATTGTTTGCGATGGGGGTGTCCAATGTCTGGAACGTACCGGTTCGAAATGACGTTTTGTTACGAGTCAGAAATACCGTTGCGCTCAGCAGGTTAAGCTCGCAGGCGGAGCGGGTGGAAACTATTACAGGAGCTTTTGATGTGCGCTTTCCAGAATCGATTCGAGGCAAACGTCTTTTATTGGTTGACGACATTTTTACGACCGGCACTACCATTGACGAAGCGGTGCGAGTCCTACAACCCGCAAATCCTTTCACCATAGATGTCTTGGTATTATGCCGCACAAGGGTACCGGAGAGCAATCAATCCTCCACAGCAGACAATATTTGAGGCAATCGTAAATATAACGTTTCCCGTTCTGAAAAGAATCAGGAGACTAGATGGCGACAGCCCGCAGTGAGCCAAAGATAATGAGCGATTTGAGATCGACAGTTCTTCCTCGAACGGCGAAATCTATTCTTCTCTTCATATTTTGCAAACCTCCGGGGGCACGATGGCATAGGGTTATCCGTTGAAGAAGGTAGGATTGTGGGCAAAGAACATGGGCAAGATTGAAAATTTGTTTGACGAATGCAGGGCTTTTGTGTGATAATTTCAGCAAAATTGTTCTTGATAAAATCCCCGTTCATCACGTGATGATCTAGAAACAGAAGCTGTTGAGGGTTTGGAGCTTGTTTTCAGGTTGAACATCAGTCAGTTGTCTTCTGACGGCGAGTTGCTGCTCGCAACGCGGCAGGGGGAATGGAAACGAATTGGAGGATTCTGTGAATGTCGGTGAGAGTTGGAATAAACGGTTTTGGTCGAATTGGACGTAATGTCCTCCGAGCTGCACTTCATAACCCAGATTTGCCTGTGGAAGTTGTTGCAATTAATGACCTGACTCAAGCGGATACACTCGCTCATTTGCTCAAATATGACTCGGTACACGGAATATTACCTGTTGAAGTTGATTCGACCGAGAATGGGCTCGTCATCAATGGCAAAATGGTTCAGGTATTTTCCGAACGTTCTCCGGCGAATCTTCCTTGGTCAACGGTCGGCGTTGATGTCGTAATTGAATCAACGGGGTATTTTACTGATCGGGAAGAAGCCGAAGTCCACATCACGGAAGCAGGCGCCCAAAAGGTGGTCATCTCCGCACCGGCTAAAGGCGCCGATATTACAGTCGTGATTGGCGTCAACGATGACAAATATGATAAAGAGAAGCATCATGTTATCTCTAACGCCTCATGTACGACAAATTGTCTTGCGCCACTTGCCAAGGTCTTGCATGAGAATTTTAAGATTCTTAGCGGGTTGATGACAACTGTTCATGCATACACCGGCGACCAACGGGTACACGATTTTCCGCATAAGGACCTAAGGAGAGCTCGTGCGGCTGCACTTTCAATGATTCCGACAACGACGGGCGCTGCGTCGGCTGTGGGACAGGTGCTTCCCGAATTGGACGGTAAGCTTGACGGTTTCGCTATTCGCGTTCCAACGGCAAATGTATCTGTCGTTGATCTTACGGTCAATCTGGAGAAAAAACCAACCGTTGATGTTGTCAACGCTGCCATAAAGCGGGCTTCAGAACGCGAATTGAAAGGCATACTGGGGTATTCAGATCTTGATCTTGTGTCGAGTGACTTTAACGGCAATACCCTCTCCTCAATCTTGGATGCTCCGTTTACAAAAGTCATTGACAATGGGCTAGTCAAGGTGTTGTCATGGTATGACAACGAATGGGGTTACTCGAACCGTCTCCTTGAATTGGCAACACGGGTGCTTTAGGTAGGAGACGATTGGTACGTGAGAACTCCCATTGTAGTTGCCAATTGGAAGCTCAACAAGAGCGTTGGTGAAGCCGTCAGATTTGCATCCGCACTCAGGGGCATGGTTTCGGATGTTGGCGGGGTAGAAATCGTTGTAGCACCAGCTTTTACCGCATTATCTTGCGTGGCTTCGACGTTGCAGGGAAGTAATATCCATCTCTCCGCCCAAGACGTTTTTTGGGAGGATAATGGTGCCTTCACGGGAGAGATTTCGCCAGCGATGCTTAAAGACGTAGGTTGTGAGTATGTGATAATCGGACATTCAGAACGACGTCAATACTTTGGCGAGACAAACGAAGCGGTCAGCAGGAAGGTCAAAGCCGCGCTTTCTAACGACCTAAAACCCATATTATGTGTTGGCGAGAGCCTTGAAGACCGGGAGGCGGGTCGGACGGAATCGGTAATCGAAGACCACGTCAGAAACGCAATTGCAGGCATCTCACCGGATGCGATACTGTCAACGGTTGTTGCTTATGAGCCTGTCTGGGCAATTGGCACCGGTGTGACGGCAACATCTGATCAGGCGCAGAACGCCCATATATTTATCAGATCGTTGTTGTCGGAAATGTACCCCGTCGACTTGGCAGCCGAGGTTCGTATTCAATATGGAGGCAGCGTTAAACCGGATAATACCTCCGAATTGATGGCGCAACCGGATGTGGATGGTGCGTTGGTTGGCAGTGCTAGCTTGGAAGTTGAGTCCTTTGAACAGATTGTAAAATCGGCGAATAAACAGTAAGTAGCAAACACCTGAGCTAAACCTTAATCTAGAAAAGAGAGAGCCTTATGGAAATTATTGTAGGAATTGTAGTCGCCCTTTTTGTCCCTGTGTGTGTATTGTTAACAATTAGCATTTTGCTGCAGGATAGTAAAGGAGAGGGGCTGTCGGGAAGTGCATTCGGCGCATCAGAGATGCAGTCCCTTCTTGGCGGGCAAGGCGCTGCTACGTTCCTGTCGAAGTTGACTACATACGTGGCAATCGCCTTTATGATCATTGCGCTATTTCTCATGCGATTCTATGGCGGCGGGAATAGTGGCACGCTTACCCCCTTGCAAATGGAGTCGGAACAGACTCAGGTGTCCACGGGCGATTATGAAGCTGACAACGTCAGCGACGAGGGCGTGACCAGCCAAACCGAAGGGGCTGATGAGACGGCAGCTGAATCAACGAACTCTGATAGCGATGACGTTGAAACAGCGCCTTCCAGTGAGTAAGAGATTAGATAGAGGGCAGGATTGGAAATTTATTTCCGCTGCTATGCTAGCGTAATTTTCTTTGAATCAGATTGCTCTTGTTATTTCACTTGGTAAACGATCTTGCCGATGTCAGATGATACCCTCCTTCAGCATTCATGGATAGTTCATCCGCTGCGAGATAATTGGAAACGAACCCTACTTCTACTCGTTTTACTCGCTATCTTTTTTACCGCGATTTACCTGAGTTTTCAGTCTATTGCCGTCACTATCCTTTCAGCAGTCTGTTTAATCTGTTCTCTATACCGCTATTTTGTCCCCTCCCGTTATGAATTTTACGCCGATCGGGTGGTAATTGTCTCCTTCTCACGTCGATCGATGAAGCCGTGGTCTGATTTTCGCAGTTTTTACGCCGATCGCAACGGAGTGTTACTAAGTCCATTCGCGCGACCGTCTCGGTTAGAGAATTTTCGTGGCGTCTATGTGCGTTTTGGAGACAGCAAACGCCATGAGATACTTGATTTCATCCAGCGAAAAGTCCGCCCCGATTCAATCTCGTGATTTCTCGCGCATCTGCCTACCTATGAACCGGGTGAATTCCTTTCGCTGTCACCGGTGCTCAGCTGGCAAGCGCAAGGCGTAGATTGGCATTTCGGACATCCATTTGCGTAAACTACCGCAGCTTCTTGGAGGTCTATACTAAGCAGGTTGGCGAGCGTAGCGAGCCAAGCCAAGACATCGGCGAATTCCTCTTTAAGCCGTTGAGTTTGGCGCGGATCGCTACGAATCTCCTTTGCAAGTTCTCCCACCTCTTCCGTAAACCAAACAAATGTACCCTCCACGCCGCGCGCAGCGTCCTGATCAAAGTAAATCTGTTCAATCAGCTTCTGGAATTCTTGAACGGTCATTGGCGTAATAAAGTAGAAAAATACGCGGAGTGCCGGGATTCCATTACCTTACCGAAGTTTCTCAATCATTGCGAACAGGTTCTTCATGCAGATTTGAGACGCCTCCTCACCAGCTTCAGAAAACGAGCTTCCTCCAGGCCGATTGAGCAATCCCTCGTCAATTTTTAGCGCCGGACGCCAGTGGGTCTCCAGAGAGATGTAGCCATCGTATCCATCGTCCACTAACGCCTGAAGTTGGTTTTTCCAGTCAATCACCCCTTCGCCGATCGCCACACACTCTATTTTACCCGTGTCTCTGTTTTTGGCTGAATCCTTCACATGGACATGAACCATCATACACTTCAAACGTTCATAGCCATCGGGATAAGGAGTTTCACCCCATCCCTCGGCGTGGAATTCATTTGCCGGGTCCCATACTACGCGAACATTTGACGAATCAATCTCACGAACAAAACGTTCCGTCAGTTTGGCGGTTGCAAGCGAAGTCGAAGCTTCGTTCTCTAGCCCCAGAATAATTCCCTCGCTTTCGGCAATCTTTACCGGTTCATCATAAGCAGAGACAATCTCACTCCATCGTTCCTCAACATCGTCCATTTTCCAAAATGCGAACGTACGAATCAGGTTCGCGTCAAACGCCTTGGCTAATTTAATGCACGCCCGCAGAATCTCGAGGTGTTCTTCGCGCGCCTTCAGATCATCAATATCACATTTGAGGAAAGGTGATGCGATCCCGACTATTTGGATGCCGGGGCCATCCAAGACACGTTTCATCTGGTCAATATCATGGGTCGTCAACGCCTGTGGCGGCTTGTTCCAGACAGATCGAATTTCAATCGCCCCCAGATTGAATTCTGCAGCAAAATTCACGACGTTTTGGAAATCTTGCGAAACCTCATCGCCTACGACACTGATTTTGAACATGCTCTTCTCTTTTCTAATGGTATGTATGTTCTTTGTCCGGAAATAATCCCTGCTTAACTTCTAGCCTGTAATGCGTTACGGCACACTTGAGATCCCTACCCAAGTCCGCATACTTCTTGGCGAAGGTAGGATTGAACTGATCAAAAAATCCAATTAGATCATGAAGGACTAACACTTGACCATCACAAGCTGCCCCAGCACCGATTCCGATTGTGGGAATTTGTGAGACTGCGGTGATTTCTTTGGCAAGCCTAGCCGGGATTCCTTCAAGAACGATGGCAAAGCAACCAGCAGCTTCAAGCGCCTTTGCATCGTCCACAATCTGAGCCGCTTCCGATGGTTTTCGACCGCGCACGCGAAACGTTTCACTTGTCTGCGGTAACAAGCCTACGTGTCCCATCACAGGAATACCATCGGCAACGATAGCTTTAATGCTCTCCAATTTCTTGCCCTCCGGTTTCACCGCGTCGGCCCCTGCATCGCGAAGTAAACGGGCATTCTCAACCGCGTCTGAAGGGGTTTCATACGTGCGATAGGGAAGGTCAGCAACAAGAAGGCATTCCGTGTTGCCGCGTGCAACGGCGCGGGTGTGATGAAGCATATCCGCCATTGTAACAGACCGGGTGTCTTCAAAACCTAGCACCACCATGCCAAGCGAGTCTCCAACGAGAATGACATCAAGTTCCGCATCGTTGAGCACACGTGCCGTTGGACAATCATATGCCGTCAGCATGGCGATTTTCTGACTTGCTCGTTTCATAGATTGAATGAATTCGACGGTTTTCTTCATCTCTACATTGCCATGTGAGTTCTCCAACTTCACTGGAGCTGTGGCTCTTAATCGCGAATGATTTCTCTTTTCAATTCCGCCATCGACTGCCAATCTCTTCCGAGATAGACTCTTATTTCAAAATCGCGATACGGCCAACGGCTTGTGTCTCATGACCGTTGGATATAGCATGAATCTTAGAAATATAAGTGCCATTGGCAAGCGGTTCCCCTTCCTCATCCCTGCCATCCCACATGACTTCGTTATATCCTCTCTTGGTCGGGGCGTTTTCAAGTCGACGTATCCGACGCCCGGAGGTTGTATAGATTGAGATGAAGACCTCATCGGCATCCCGACTTAATTCATAGGTTAAGGTCGTTCGATTTCTTGAGGGATTGGGGTGGCTGTAAAGGGAACGAATTTCAATTGGACGGCTTTTTTGTCCCGAATCGGCATCGTCAGATCGGATGAGAACACTCGCGTCAAAATTCGAGAGCCACGCAATTTCCTGCTCAATCTGCTCAATTACACTTGCTTCAAGCGTGTTGTTGGAATAGCCGAAAACCGGGACGAACGCCTCAATGGATTGAACAACCGGCAGCATCAATCTCGATAACTCAATCGCATTATCAAGCTTTGTGCGAATGTAATTTGCTGTCCCAATTTCATAACCGATGATTACCGCTTCAACCAGACGGGTACGGCTTTCAAAGAACAGTGACCATAGCCGCATGAGATTGACCGTGTCACTAAGGTCGGCGGCTTCCTTCGGAGAAGCGGGAATGGCAATCTTTTGCGCCTTAGCTATTTCGTCAGCGGCGCTTTGTTGTTGATCCAGTAAACTAGTATAACGCCCAGCTGCATAACGTGCTGCGTCAAGGTCGGGAATTGAGAGCATGTCTTCAACCGCGCGTCTCCCTATGATGTCCCAGAACCGCGTTGCATACCCCCTAGAGCCGTCACCATATTTCCCGGTGACAGACATTGAACCTGCATAATCGCCAAAATAGCTGGACAGGGTCCATGAATTTATTCGTAGCGCTTTGAGAATCAGCCGGGCAGCATCTGAACCTATGCGAGTCGTCAGATCGTTTTCAAGCAATTTCACGTAATCTAGATCGACGTCCCAGTTTAATCTTGCGCTCAAAACACGATCCAAGCGACCAAATCCTTGATGTGCCCCCTGAATGGTAAATCCCCCTAACCCTAGGGCATCCGGGTTGTTTGCGAGTTGGCGTACACCCTCCACGAACATATCCCCTTCAAGCATCCACAGAGGCATGACTTCCTCAACATCATGCGAAAGTACGATGAAATGATGGCCCAATTCACCAAATGTTTTCAGTCGGTCAGTCGAAACCTCGGCGTCCGGGACAGGTTCACCATCTATTCCCCATTTCTGTGAAAAGATTGTTCCCTTTGGCAATTGTCGCATATAGTGACGTTCCGGATCCTTGAGCCAACTTCTATCATAGCCGGAGATGTAAAACTTAAAATCTGGGCGAACTTCGCGAGCGGCATTGATTAGCGTAAAATAGATTTGCCAAAGAAGGTGCTGCCCGCGTTCTGAGCGGTCACCGCACTCGGGGCAATTGCAAGCTCGAGTCTCGTTGCCCCAAGACCGCAGATGAAATCCGGTGAGCGTCGGATAGGTATAGACAATTTCCTGTACTAGATTGCGAACAAGATCGTGGACCTCGGGTTTGGACCAACAAAATGGAAGGTACGACACTCTGTTTCGAGTTGTGCCATAAGCCACAGGCGGTCCAAACAAGTTGGGGTGTTCCTTGATGAGAGCCTCCGTAGACTCGCCGGTAACGTACATGAAAAGGTAGGAATCAATGCCCCTGCGATAGAGCGCATCAAACCGGTCTCTCATCGTCCGGATACGTTCTTGGCGCTGCGAACGTGGTTCATCCTGCCAGGCCTCAAATTCATCGGAATCAATATATTTGAATGCCGTACCCAACCCATCGTCTATCCCGGTACCGGTCCAAATACCCTCAGCACCACTCATATTGATTCGATGCCTAGAGAGTTGGACAGGGTCTTCAGTTTCCAATACTGCTCTCACGGGATAGAAAGGACGCGATTTTTCGTCAAGATAGGGCAAACTCAGATTTCGTGAGGGAATCACGAGGAAGTCAAGGTGAACTGGCGAAAGTCCCGTCAAAGATGAAATGCACGCTTCAACGAACGCATAGGCTCCGTGAATGACCCCTTTCTCGGTGTGTGCACCGATGACGACAATTATCCCCTCATTTAACTCAATCGTCTTTATCTTGTATCCTTCCGTTCCAAGATTCGCGTCTATTTCTACCGATAAAGCGTCGATCGTAGGATTTGACGTTGGCGTTCCAAGTACAACTACAGTTGGCGTCGAAGTCGATTCACGGTTGGTAACAATCGGCAGCTCGACCTGAGTGAAACTGTGGATAAAAGACTGAATCTCCTGGGCGGCAAATTGTTCTTGTTTCGATACGGCGGCGCCAATCTGGATAGTTGCCACCGCCTGACCGGACCGAACAATGGGAATGTTTTCCGCAATCGTTAACCTTGAGGAGATGCACAAAACAGTGAACGCAAAAATGAGCTGACGAACCGCACCTCTCATGGAATGAATTAGACCAATCGTTGATATAGTGTCTCAAATAGAATACCTGAAAATCAAGCCCCGATTAGCGATAGCATAGCACGATTGGATGAGGAAAGGCAACGGAAAAAAAGAACATAGAATACCGTCATGCTCGTTGCGTTGACCGTACTTTTGGATTGACATTGTGGGGCAAGCCGATATAATTGAGGTGGGTTCATTATTAGATGCGCCATTGGTTGATTGACAGGAATGAATAAGTACCATTGACGGTCAAAAGGGTAGAGAGGTAGGAAGGTTACCCGATAGGGACAACACATCTTGGCTATTTCGTAGGGCTTGTGCACTTAAGATTGATCCCGACTCGCTGTACCGCTGGGATACGACGTTTTGAGTGTTGATGTGTGTAATTCCTAGTCTTTGGATGGTCATAAATATACATACGGCTCTAACCAGCAAAGTTGATGCTTTCCAAAGCTTAATGCTATTAGCAAGTTATGGTTTGCAAGTGTCATCCGTTTTGATTCCCTCCCTCGTCTTACAACTCTACCACCAAGGCGAGACATTCCAGTCAAGAATAAACCAGACGTTCATACTAGAGTATGAGCCCAATTTTCCATTAGCGAGGAGTCAGTACATGTCCAAAGTTCAGATTAGTATAATCGGTTGTGGTGGGATGTCCGGTAGCCACGCCCGCCGATTAAAAGTCCATTCAGATGTCCAGATTGTCAGCGTTTGCGATGTAAACACAGAAATCACCGGGCGTTACATTGAGAACAACCTCAAAGAAAGCGAGCCGCGTCCCAAGGAGTTTTATGATCTAGGACAGATGCTCAGCGAAACTAAACCGGGTGCAGTGGTTATCGTCACTCCACACGTACTGCACTTCGAACAAGGTATGCAGGCTCTCAACGCGGGATGCCATGTCTTGATGGAAAAGCCAATGGTTACGGCTGCCGATGATGCCTACGTGCTCGCTGAGAAAGTTGAGGAGACCGGGAAGGTATTTGTTGTTGGTTACAATACACCTTGTACAGCGAACTTCTACTACATACGCGAGTGCATCCGCAACCGCGTTTTCGGCAGATTAGAACTCGTAAACGGCTATCTTACGCAGAATTGGAAAGGCATAACCACGGGTACATGGCGGCAAGACGCAAAACTCGCCGGCGGTGGTCAAGCATACGACAGCGGCGCACACCTACTGAATAGCCTATGCTGGTCGGTTGAATCAAACGTCGCGGAGGTTCATGCTTTTTTAGATAATCAAGACAAACCCGTGGATGTCAATTCGTCCATTAATATCCGTTTTGAAAACGATGTTTTGGCGGGTATTATGATTAGCGGCAACTGCCCAAGTCCAAGCGGATCCCACATGACATTTGTCTTTGAGAATGGACGAATAGAGGTCGATGGATGGAGCAGTTCATGGATTCGGGTGTGGGAGGGCACTGAACGTTTGGATCCACCACCGATTACCGAGGAGATGCACGCCGGTTCACCAGACGACAATTTGATCGATGCCATTTTAGGGCGCGCCGAGCCGCGTACAAATGCTCTGAACGGCATCATCCAGTGCGAGTTAATGGACGCTATCTATGAATCTGGACGAACCGGACAAATTGCACGTCCAAAGCGCCGTTAGGCGCAACGCATAGAGGAGTTCCTTCGTTCGGATAGTGAGATTCAACGACGGCTAGAGTCCCGGCGATATTCTGTTTCCGAAGAATCTCGCATGTTGTTTCAGCGTAATCCTCACGATTGAGAATTGAAAAGCTAACGTCCGTGGAACTCCGGCACGTGCGTCGTTGCTGAATGTACGAGTTTTTTTTGTTAAGTCCCCCGTTCTCGTGGTAAAATACGAGAATTAGGTTGTAAAATGAAATCTTCTCGACTGTCTGTGTTCGAGGGCGTCTTCGGTAGATGTTTACTTGAAGTCGTCACATACAATCTGAAAAAGGACATACAAAAATGAAACATCAAGTTTTCACCATGGCGTCTTGGTGGTTTTTGGGGTTGCATCACTAACTGTGGTTGCACAGCAGGTGGTTTTGGACGAGAACTTCGATAGCGTTCCCAATGGTGAGTTACCTGACGATTGGACGAATCTCTGAAGATTCGTGCCGGGACCATCGAGGGTATGCCGGTGATTTAGATTCAATGGCTCCCGTATTAAAGAATCCCAAAGATGGTGGAAACGTGCAAAAGTTTGAATTGCCGGAGGGAAGTTTTTCAAACGAATGGAAGTTCATTGTGATTAATCTGTCTCAGTATGCAATGAATGTAATTCACGCAAGGCCATTCAAAGTGTTAAAGGGAGGATGGACGGTTAACGCAATCGCTTTTGATGCGGATAGTCCTTTCCCAAACGGCGGCGGGGCGCACTTTGACACGATATATTTTACGCAAACATTTGAAGAAGCCGAAGAGAATGAGCGGTTGGCGTTTGCAGTTTCCCCTCAGGACAAGATGACTACGACGTGGGGAACAATCAAGAAAGCCCGACATTGAATTTGCTACCGCGAAATACTTCCGAGACGAACGACAGATTAGCTCTTTAAACTCGCATCAGATTCTAGTTTTGTTTACCTTATGGGGCGGCAGTCGGCGTGGATTTGGCAATTCGAGACAATTGAACTATAAAGTAAGATATCGCGGCAACACCGAGTATTCGTACTGGCATGGATTTTTGATGAGAATTGCCATCATGGGTGGGACATTTAACCCCATTCACTACGCACATCTGTTGAGCGCGGAACAGGTATATGACCGGTTGGGCTTCGATACGATTCTCTTTATCCCGTCCGCACGCCCGCCGCATAAGGATCGCAGCGAGATTATTGACTCAGAGCATCGCTATCAAATGGCACTCCTTGCAACATCGGATAATGTCCATTTCGAAGTGTCGCGAATAGAATTGGAGAGGATGGGCCCCTCATACGCCATTCAGACCGTAAAGGAACTACAAACGCTTTATGGGAGTGGCTGTGAGTTAGCGTGGATTATTGGTGCTGACTCCTTGATTGAATTCAAAATTTGGAAGAATTTTGACGAACTGCTGGACATTTGCCATTTCATAGCAACCACACGCCCAAATTACAATCTTGACAACGTACCCCCGACGCTACGCAACCGGGTTCAAATTTTTCCAATCACCGGGGTTGATATTTCCGCGACCGAAATACGCCAATACGTCAGAAAGGGGGTCTCAATTCGATACCTGGTGCCGGAAGTAGTAAGGCAGTATATCGACCAGCACAAACTGTATAAGGGAAGAATGGAAGAATGACTCGTGATTCGCTAGAGCAAAAGCTAGGAGAAGGACTGGAAGGGAACACTGATGGAAGGATGAAAGATTCGAGAATTTATTCCAATCTGTCTTGGGGCTTTTAGAGACTGGTAAGATCTCTATCGATCAAATGAGCGAACAGATCAAGTGACTGAATAGGGAACGCGATAGAGATCCTAATGAGATAGCAAATCCTGCTGCTTGTTCAGTCGCTTCATCGCAGCGCGCACCCTACTGGCTTGTGGAAGAAACCGGGTTTTGAAGAAAACTCGGTTTTCGGTGAAATGGGCGGGAGATATCACATTGAAACATAAATGCAGCATCTGTGGACAATCTTTCAAGTTTGAATATGAGACGGGTAAAGAACTCCCACGACATTTTCCGTTCTGTAGTTCACGGTGTAAAGCAATCGACTTGAATAAATGGCTTAACCAAGAATACCGGATAAGCACCGAACTGGCTAACACGAAGTTCATGACCGAACAGGAGCGGGAAGTATTTGCACGGCTCTTAGTTGATACAGACGAAGTTGACGAATTGAGTGATGAAGACGAAAGATGACAACGCCAGCAGGGCGGAGCTACTCGCACATCCAAAGAGCGTTCAAATTGATGCGTACCTTGAAGCCAAGCTTGAGGATGAGCGTTACCGCCATGTCTTATCCGTGCGAGACATGGCTGTGAAGTTGGCGGTCAGATACGGCGCAGATTTGCAGAAGACGAACCTTGCGGCATTGCTGCATGATTGCGCAAGGTGGATGAGCACGCGTCAACTATTTGAAGCCGTCGCAGACTATGAAATTCAACTGGATGAGTTTGAACGAATTAGCGCGTCTCTGCTACACGCACTCGTCGGCGCTGAACTCGCAATTGATATTTTCTCCGTCGGGGATGAGGAAATCCTCAGTGCCGTTCGAAGCCATACTAAGGGAAGCAGGTCAATGACGTTAGTTGACAAGGTTTTGTTCGTGGCGGATTTCTCCGAGCCAAATCGAACATATCCGGAGGCGGGGGCGGTGCGCAAGATTGCCAACAAAGATCTCAATCAAGCCGTATTTGAGGTGGCACAGTTCAAAATCACCAATCTCCTAGACAAAGAGGTAGTGATTCATCCGGATACGGTCGTCACCTATAATAGCGCGCTGCGCGAAATCAACAAGTCATGATTGATATGTGAAGCACGAGGGAGGAAAGTCTTGGGAGAAAACACGACTATGGATATGGTGCAAGTTGCGGTAGGCGCTGCGGTGAGCCGACGCGCGCGTGATCCGGTGATCTTGGATCTGAGGGAGTTGGGATCTTTTACCGATTTCTTCGCGATTTGTAGTGGGACGTCTGACATCCAGGTTGAGGCGATATCCGATGCGGTCTTGGATGAGTTGGAAGAGAAATGGAATATGCGGCCTTGGCATCGCGAAGGCGTGCATCAGTCGGATTGGGTCTTGTTAGACTATGTTGACTTTGTCGTGCACATTTTTCTTGATGAGCAACGGAAGCACTTCAATCTCGAACGACTTTGGATAGAAGCACCGACGATTGAGGTTCCCGACATGAAAGCCGAAGAATACACGGAATTTGACGCATATGGTGACGACAACTTGGGTGTCCAAAAAAATGACGAAGATTCCGAGAAGATTCTTCGTGACAACGAGTCTGAAAATTGATATGATGCGCCCGAAATTTGCCAGATTGGGAAGATCAACCTCGCAAGTTAAAGATCTTGCGTCTATAGTTCGTAAACCTGCAATCAAGGCTTGTTACTCGGAGATATATTTCAATGAGGACAGCGCTAATGGCTTGTGGCGTTTCGCACTTTTTTCCCGGGAATGGTTTCTGCTTTGCAATTGGGTATCTGCTGCTCTTCCTACCCGTCGCAGATGCCGACAATACACCTCCGGAGAGTATTGCCATATAGATAGATTTATGATATAATTCTTCTAACTAACCAGAAAGGTCAGGAAGGAGATATTATGTCAAACTGTAAGAACTGTCATAGTTCGGAAGTCACGAAAAACGGATTCGTTCGTTCCAAACAGCGATACCGTTGTAAAACGTGCGGTTATAATTTCGTTGAGGGAGACGAGAGAACCAACCCTCAAACCACCATCAAGCGTGCTTTTGCAGTAATTCTTTACTCCCTTGCAAAAGCATCTTATGGCACTATTGGCAACTTGTTTAATGTATCGCCAAGTACTGTTCAAAAATGGCTTGCAAAGGAAGCAGCCCTGTTGTCGGAGCCTGAGATTCCAATCAATACCCGTGAATTGGAATTTGATGAGATGTGGCATTTTATCGGGTCAAAAAAAACAAAAGATGGATTCACAAAGCAGTTTCTCGTGAAACAAGCAAAACCGTTGCCTGGGTTATCGGTGGTCGTGATGCTGATACCTTCAGACGGCTATTCGACAAAGTGAAACACTTAAGTGACTGCCAGTATTACACTGACAATTGGGAAGCGTTTGCCAAGGTACTTCCTGCGGAGCGTCATCACATCGGGAAATCAGGGACAGCAACAGTCGAACGTGATAACAGCAATACACGCCATCATCTTGGACGATTCACACGCCGCACCAAAATAGTATCCAAGAAACTTGAGATGGTGGACAATGCCATGAAGTTATGGACTGCTTTGACCGACCAAGAGGTCTTCCGTCGATATCAGGAGATTGCCTTATCTATCTTTGTGTGAACACTCTCCACCTCCGTACAGCTACGCCGGTGAGAAACGGCGACAGCTGCATACACACGGCTGTGGAGCGGATGATGTTGGTACGCCTTCTTGGTGTCTGACCATAATCCGGTCATTGCGTGAAAAACCCCCCGACGCGCTGTATTCCCACGCCCGTAACATTCCTTGATCTCGCCAACCTCAATAACGAACTCATTGACCAGACTGCCCTTGAGGCGCTTGATGGAGTGAGTTGCAGCGCAGGCTGTCACGTATGGCAGGCTGCGTCTTTCCCTACTGATTCCCTCTCTTCCCTAACTGTCAACTATCCCGTACTATTCATAGTTTGCGCCAACCTCCCCTTTGTCTCTCCGATTAGACTTTCAGAGCCTGTTTGAATAATCGGTGGCAAAGCCATTTTTGAGAATTTTGAGAAAGTTTTTTCATGTTTTCATTGTTGGCTGCTACATACCTGTAGGTTCTCTATCGCACTCGCTATTCACTCGCTTGATTCCTACTATGAGCCAGAAAAAGGGGTATCTACGCGGTGTACGCCAAAACTTGGCGAAAAAGATTGTCTAAATCCATAGCGATCGCCCCTAGAAATCAATGGACTAAACAGTTATAACCTAGGAGGGAGAAAAATGCGATTCAAACTGACACCTAGATTTATGCTGTTTGCGGTGCTGTGCGTCTGTCTGACGAGTGAGGAACTGTGGTTGAGAAACGCACTCGCCTTAAACACAGGTCAAATTGTCTTTACATCAATGAGAGATGGCAACACTGAAATCTATGTAATGGATGCCGATGGAGGAAACCAAGAAAACCTGACAAACCATCCAGCGCATGACGGTGAACCGGATTGGTCTCCTGACGGAACGAAGATTGCATTCGTTTCCGGTAGAGACGGCAGCCCATCTCAAATCCACGTAATGGACGCTGATGGAAAGAATCCGATTAGACTCACAGATGGACCTGGGGGGAAGAGGCATCCAGACTGGTCTCCCGATGGGCAAAAGATTGCGTTCTCCGTCGACGATTGGGAAGATCATATCGCCGTGATAGATGCCGATGGTAGAAATCGTGAGAAGCTTGAAGACCAGGCGATGTATCCATCATGGTCCCCGGATGGACAGGTGATCGCATATTATGTCTTGGACGGCAACTGGGTCGGGAATCTTCACGGCACGATTCACTTGATGGCCTCCAATGGAAGATATATTAGGCAACTTAGCGATGGCGGTAATGCGCTCGATTTCGAGCCCGACATTAGCCCGCTAGGATTAGCTGTGTCCCCCACTTCCAACAAAGTCACAATCTGGGGCAAGCTGAAGAAAGTCGAGCTTAACCGCCGATAGTTTGCGCGATTGCCTTTTGAACTACGAATCCTGATAATGGGGGCAATGCGACGGGGCGGGTCATTGAAAACCTCGGCAGCGCCGAGGGTGTCACGTAATGGTTGGGAGGGCGTCTTAACATCATTCGTGCACCCGCTCAATACCGGCTACTTCACTGCCCACATTACCCGCAACTGGGGTAGACTTAAGAGCTTTTTTGAAAAGTCGTTTGATTTGGTTTCGTATCAGGTAATTTGAATCGGTGTATACTTAATTCCTTAAAAAGTAGCGCTGGCATTTGGTTTGCTCGCTCCGATTGTGATTTACTCTACTGTGTTTGGAAGGGGGCGTTGTATTGTCCGAGAGACAATCCGCTCGTATCACGATCTCGGATAGGTACGGTTGCTTGCGCGAAATGACAGTGGAATACATCTGCCAACCCTATTTGTCTTAGATCTCGCTAGCAAGTGGATTTTTCTCTGTATGTACGAGTACCCGGTCTTACAAGTCATTGCCAAGATTTAGAGAATACTCTAGCAATGAAGAACCCGAAAAAGGAGAATATGAACGGTGAATAAAATCAGCCCATTTTTGAGAAGATGCCTATTGCTACTACCATTGGCGTTAATGGTTGCGTCAGACAGCACAGCGCAGGGATTCGAACAGAGAATCGTCTTTGAATCGAACCGCGATGGCGATTGGGACATTTACTCCATGGACGTGAACGGAAACAATCTCGTCCAACTCACCGACCACCCGGCACTTGATGGGTATCCAGCCTGCTCGCCTGATGGGAGAAGGATAGCGTTCGCATCAGAGCGTGGCGTTACACATGACCTGTATGTGATGGACAGCGACGGCAAAAATGTGGTAAGACTCACCCGGGACAATTTTTTAGAAGGCCGCCCTAGTTGGACGCCAGATGGAAGCAAGATTGCGGTTGCCTCCTACCGTGATGGCGGCTTCAATACTCCCCATCATATTTTCGTGATGAATGCAGATGGAAAGGAAAGGCGCAATCTCACCGGCGACACCCACCTAACGCACAATTGGGCTCCTACTTGGTCGCCAGACGGACGCAAGATTGCTTTCGACTCGCGGCGCCACTTCCCCCCCCCGCTGACTCGCGCGATGACATTTTCGTGATGACCGCTGACGGGAAAGAGTTGGAGCAGCTTACGGAAGACGGTGCCAGCAGGTCACCAGTCTATTCGCCGGATGGTACAAAAATCGCCTATGTGTTGCACCGCGGCAGAGATAATAATATTTATTTGATGGACACCAACGGGATGAACGCGGTCAAACTCACGAGAACTCCTCATGGCACTGATAACATATCTCCTTCCTGGCTGCCTGGCGCATTTGCAGTCACCCCAAACGAAAAGATGCCGATATCTTGGGGAGTTCTCAAACGTACCGGCAACCGGTGATGATGTCAATGAACTCGGTGCCGACACCTAAACACAAGCTATAGAATTGAACTTTGAGAACCGGATCGTTTTATGTGATGACGTTACGTGCCAATGTGAAGACGAAAGATCTGGCAAAGTTCTTCGAAAAGAGAGGGGAGTTGTCCAAGTTGTCTTGAATTGGAAATCTTGGCGGGCTACGAGGATCGGGCAGGATTTTTCGTGACGGAATAATTGGGAACCCCCCGAGGTGCCCTCGGAGCAATCCTCTGCCTTGTGGGCACCGAAAGGGTTGATATCCGGGAGGCGTGTACTGAACTTGCCTAGATTGAAGCCAATTGGACGTGGCAATTGATCTGAAGAGTAATACCATTTCTCTAGAATGCAAGTGCATCAATTACCTGCATCAAGTTAAGAAACTTCTGTCGTAAGAAACCTTGTGTCCACGTAAAGTAGGCGAACGATATAATTGAGACATTATATGCACCATTATTCAAGCGAAATGGAATAAGAACCCCGGGAAAACTATAACCGACAAATGAGTCGTGAACTGTCATGGATTCAAGTGAAACGTTAGTTTTGGAGTGAACCACTTGAAAACCGATTCAGCAGGTGGTGGAATGCCTCTCAACAGATTCATTCACAGCGAAAGAAACGTTAGAACGACTTCATTCCGGCTTGCCTGTATCGGGCTAAAAAGCCGGCTGAAGAACTCCTCGGACGGTAGTTGACGAGGGAGTTATCCTATGAAAGGAGGTAAAGCCTTATGAGAAGCCATTTGAAGCGCATAGCCCGACAGAAAGTGTCGGACTTCCTTCTCCGTGAAGAGGGGATGGTGGGGAATAGGAGTGCCTTTGCAACAGCGGCGTTGGTTAGTACCACTGCTCTGGCAATGGCTCTACTTGTTAGTCCGGACACCGAGGCCCATCTTTGCAAAGAGAATTGCGGCCCTCACGGAACCTGTGTCTACTGCGGGCCCAGCGAAAAATGTTGCGTCAGGGGCCAGTGGCCATTTGAAGATTTTTTTTTTGCAGAGATCTCGACGAGAATTGTTAGTCAAATTTAGCACATAGGTCATCCCGAATTATTCAAAATCCTGTTGTTTATTCATGTCACGTTTTTACCCTTGTCAGCCATCAATTGGCAATCTGGCAATTAAGCGCTCAAACCATAGGCACGTGAGTTTGCCCCGCTGACCGGTTTGTTCCTTATTTGCCGATTTGCAGGTGCGATGAGAGGGGGTTGGCATTTGTTAATGTGCACGGAGATTGATAATTTGGGATGACTTATGCTTTAGATTCTCATCATTGCGACATATAAGGAAAAGCCTCGTAAGTCCGATGCCTGTTGGTTGCTTATTTTTTGTGAGAATCAAATCGGGGAATTAACTCCTCCGGTTTGTGCCGCAATCGGTTGGTTTTTTTGTCAATCCAAAATTGCGCGGTATAATCATCAATTTTGATGATTTTCTCAATCCATTCGCGCGCTTTTTGATAATATTGAGCCCGAAACTAACATAAAACTTAAGAGGAGGTAGAAAAATGCGATTCAAGCTGATACCCGGATGGCTGCTGTTTGCAGGGCTGTGCGTCTGTCTGACGAGTGGGGAGATGTGGTTGAAAAACGCACGCGCCGAACACCACAAACCACAGATTGTATTCTCTTCTACCAGAGATGGGAAATCGGAGATTTATGTGATGGACAGCGACGGGAAAAACCATAGAAGATTAACAGCAAATCAAGAATACAACTTCCGTCCGGCATGGTCTCCTGACGGGACGAAGATTGCATTCGTTTCCAACCGAAACGGAGGGTTCATTCAAATCTACGTCATGGACGCCGATGGAAAGAATCCGATTAGACTCACAAACACCGTCAAAGACGATTATCCGTCGTGGTCTCCCGACGGGACAAAGATCGCGTTCTCCTCAAGTCCAGATGGGGAGATGATAGTTCATATCGCCGTGATGGATGCTGATGGAAGGAATCGTGTAAAGCTTGAAGGCCACGCGACACAGCCGTCATGGTCTCCGGATGGGCAACGGTTGCATTTGTATCTTTCCGAGATGGGAGGAGAGAAATTTACGTGATGGGGATAGGCGCTGACAAACGGGGCCGTAAAAGGAAAAGGTTGACGCACGATTTACGGGCTAAAGGCAGACCATCGTGGTCGCCCGACGGGGGACGGATTGTATACTGGGGCGCGGACGAAGGAAAATTTGGATTCTTTCAAATCTATGTGATTGGGGCGGATGGTAGAAATCGCAAGAGGCTTACGCACAATCGAGAGAATAATTGGCTACCCGCATGGTCTGCTGATGGACGAACGATAGCCTATGTGTCGGCCGGTGATGGTCGCCTCATTGGAACGATTCACTTGATGACCGCTGATGGAAAATACCTCAAGCAACTTAGCGATGTCCACAATGGTGGGGATTATGAGCCCCACCATTGGCCCCGTAGGACTGGCTGTGTCCCCCGCTTCCAAAACTACCACAATTTGGGGCAGGTTGAAGAAACTCGCGCCCAACCTCCGTTAATTTGTGTCTACCTTGCTGGGCTCTGACGACTGGCCAAGGATAATTGATTAAACTATGAGAGCCAGATCGTTTTACGTCATGACGTTGCGCGCCTATGCGAAAGACAAAGACTTGGCAGGGATCGTGGAAAAGAGTGAGGAGTCGCCCAAGTTGTCTTGAAGTGGGGACCACGGTGATCGGGCGGGAATTTTCTCTGTCTGATGAGTATTCGGTTTACAAGTCATTGCGCAAGAATTATAGAATACTCTAAAAGTGTAGAACCCGATAAAGGGGAATATGACCGATGGATAAAATCAGCCCATTTTTGAGAAGATGCCTATTGCTACTACCATTGGCGTTAATGGTTGCTTCGGACAGCACAGCACAGAGATTCGAACAGAGAATCGTCTTTGCATCAAACCGCGATGGCGATTGGGACATTTACTCCATGGACGTAAACGGAGACAATCTTGTCCAACTCACCGACCACCCGGCATCCGATAAATATCCCGCTTGCTCGCCGGATGGGAGAAGGATTGCGTTCACCTCAGAACGTGGCGTTACACATGACCTGTATGTGATGGACAGCGATGGCAACAACGTGATCAGACTTACCCATGACAATTTTTTTGAAAGCCGCCCTAGTTGGTCGCCGGATGGCACGAAGATTGCCTTTTCATCTGCCCGTCGGGCCGTCCGCAACTCGGAAATCTACGCGATGGACGCCAATGGAGAAAATGAGATAAATTTGACAGAACACAAGATGCACGATATTGTACCGAGTTGGTCGCCAGATGGCAAGAAGATTGTTTTCGACTCGCGGCGCCTCTTCGAGGGTGCCCACATTTACGTCATTACCGCTGAAGGGGAAAATTTAGAGAGGCTTACGGAAGAGGGTAACCACGGCACGTCACCAGTCTATGTTCTGGATGGGAGAAAAATCGCCTATGTGTCACGCCGTGGCGGTGATTATAATATTTATTTGATGGACACCAACGGGAGGAACGTGGTCAAACTCACGAGAACTCCTCCCGGTATTGATAACATACTTCCCTCTTGGCTGCCCGGTGCATTTGCAGTCAACCCAAACGGAAAGTTGCCGATATCTTGGGGAGTTCTCAAATGGACCGGCAACCCGTGATGATGTCAATGAACTCGGCGCCGACACCCAAACACGAGTCATAGAATTGAACTCTGAGAAGCGGATCGTTTTATGTGGTGATGTTGCGCACCGATGCGAAGAAAAAAGGCTTGACAAAGTTCTTTGGAGGATGAAAGTTTTGAAGGGTTCAGTGAAACGTTGATTTTGGAGTATATGACTTGGAGGCAGATTCAGCAGGTGGGGAATGTCTTGCAACGGATTCGTTCACAGCGAAAGAAACGTTAGAACGACTTTATTCCGGCTTGCCTGTATCGGGCTAAAAAGCCGGCTGAAGAACTCCTCGGTTGGTAGCTGACCAAGGGGAGTAATCCTTATGTAAGGAGGTAAAGCCTAATGAGAAGCCATTTGAGGTCAATGGCAAAGCGGAAAGTGTCGGACTTTCTTCTCCGTGAAGAGGGAATGGTCGGCAACCGCAGCGCCTTTGCCACGGCGGCATTGGTTAGTACGACCGCTCTGTCAATGACGTTGCTTGTTGCTCCAGACGCCAAAACCGCCTGGTGCCCTGGCGTGAATTGCCCCAATAACTCGTGGTGTTGTTGGGATGGCGGGGGACACTATTTCTGCCGGGCGCTGGGGGGGGTAGCTGGCTATAGGTGCTGGCAGTAGTAACCTTGAACGCAGCAGGCAAATCAGGGGATTTCCCCTGATTTGCCTGCCTTAAAAAGATAGAGGCATTATTAGCGAAAAATGAAATTCGAATCCATTAAGACGACTCTTCCCATCCTAAAGAACAGTTTGTATTTTTTGGTGACTGGTTTGGTGTTCGCGTCGTTAAACTCGGTACGGGCCGTTGGGGACACGATTGCTTTCAGTTCAAAGGGGAATATCTACACCATGAACACTGATGGGACAAATCTCATCAAACTTACTCAGGGCAGTAACCCCTCTTGGTCGCCAGATGGGACAAAGATCGTGTTTTACTTCGGTCTCGGCAGATTTCTCGGTGACGTCGCCGACATTTTTGTCATTGACGCCAACGGCGCGAACCGCGTGAATCTCACCCAAGGACGCCACAAAGGTAACTATATGCCTGCTTGGTCGCCCGACGGTACAAAGATAGCTTTTGTTTCCGACCGTGATGACAATAAAGAAATCTATGTGATGAACGCCGACGGGAAGAATCTCAAAAACCTTACCCTGCACCTAGATTACGATACTTGCCCGACTTGGGCACCGGATGGGACAAAGATTGCCTTTTGGTCAAGGCAAGTCGCCGGGGAAATACAAATGCTTTCGGATATATTTGTCATGGATGCCGATGGCACCAATCGGACCAATATTACCCAAAATCCCCGCGCATCCAATAGGACGCCTAGTTGGTCGCTGGACGGAAACAAAATTGCTTTTGCAGCATTGTCAAATGTCGATCGTGTTGAGCCCTGGAACGCTAACTCGGACATCTTTGTAATGAATGCCGACGGAACAAATCCCATCAGGCTCACTGAAGATGCACGTATCAATTGGTTCCCTAGTTGGTCACCGGATGGCAAAAGGATTGCCTTTGAGCGAGCAACACACGAAGACGATCCCACTACCACCGACATCTATTTGATAAACGCAGATGGAACCGGTCTTGTAAACCTCACCCAAACCCCTGGTGTGGGCGAGTGGGACCCTTCTTGGAAACCTACTCCGTTTTCGGTATCATCACGCGGCAAATTGCCAACCCGGTGGGCGGAGGTCAAAGAAAGCCGCTAGATCAAGTTAGCGCGAAGAAAATTGCAACTGCACGCGAATCAACCGAGGCAAAAGTCAATACTCTTCAACTACTTAGACGATCGCAAAACAAAGAGAACCGCAACTTGGCGGGCAGATCTGCACTGGAAGTTGCATGTTAGAGGTATTTACCAAATTACTCTCTAGTAATCTCCATTGTTTCCTGGAGGTTTTTGATTCCCGTGGTCGTTCCGATTTCCGTTACGCATGCCGCACCAGTTGCCGAGGCGAGTTTGATCGTGTGTTTCAAGTCCCACCCCATCACGATTCCCGCGAGGAATCCTGCAACGTATGCATCCCCAGCCCCTGTAGCATCAACAACGTTGACCTGATAGGATGGAGCGTAGATTTCCTCCGTGACGGTACGGACGTAGCTTCCGCGTTTTCCCATTTTCAATCCGACGATTTGAATCCCATAATCCATCAGGAATTTCGCAATCTCGGGCGGTGAATCAAGACCGGTGAGCTGTTTCGCTTCTTCGATGCTAGGCAAAAATACATCGACGTGCGGCAAGCAAGGCTCCAACGTTTTCAACCAGTTCCCCGTTGCGTCCCAGACGGTGTCCAGAGATGTCATCACGCCCGCGTCTTTGGCATGGCGTAGGATGCGTGCCGTCGGTTCACCATCCAATTTCGGCATTACAAAGGAGCCGGCAACATGCAAGATTTTGCACGACCGAATCAAATCCAAATTGATATCATTCTCCGATAAGACACCGTTCGTTCCCATATAATGTAGGAAACTCCGTTCACCGTCGGACGCGACAGCGACAAATGTAACCGGCGTGTTGGTTTCGGCATCGCGCATCATTGCGCGCGTATCGACCCGATTGTTATCCAAAATCTGTAGCACAAAGTCGCCGAATTTATCTGTACCAATCCTGCCCATTGCTCCCACATTGATACCTAGCTTGGCAAGCGTAATCGCCGTATTATTCGCGCAGCCGCCCGAGTGCATTTCGAGTTCATCGAACACTATCAATCTGCCCTTTTCCGGAAATCGATCGATAGGGTAGCCAATCACATCAACCACGAAAATACCGAGAGATATAACATCCATCCATTCACCTCATATCATAAGTATGCCGCGAAACAGTGGGTGCTTTGTGCTACGCGATGCGTTTTGTTTCCGTATTTGGTTTAGTCGTTGGTTGCTATTCTACTGATTCGATCATGCCAAGAAAGGGTGTTATCTAGAATTTCAATCCTATTGTGGCGTAGAATTGTCTCTGAGCGGGTGTATATGGTTCCCCTGTTACCACGCGACAAGAATGAATCGGGCGCGCAACATAACAAGTGAGACCAACGGAGGTGATTACGGCTTACTGATCTGATGAAGCTTCATCTCTGCCGAGATACATGATTACTAATGTCTCATCAACCGCTTTTACCGGCTGGTCGAGTTTCATTGACAAAAACGAGTGGTTCATCCAACCAACCAGTTTCGGAATTTCATCTTCGGTGAGATATTGCAGGATACCCTCCGCTGCGAGTATTTGAGCAAAGTGTTTTCGTTTGCCAGCTAATTCTTGAAGGGAGGGTAGACGTTTGGCGGACGTAAAGTCGCCTTTTAGTTCAACGGATGTGTTCGGAGCTATCGCCCCAAAATGTATATACTCTCCATTGTTGACCACTCCTCCACTTTCAAGTACGCCGGGTAAATGATGTTTCACCCGAGTCAAATTCTTGCCGTGTTTGCTCGCCAATGTCCATTCTGACTTGCTTGACGGAGCCGGAAAGTCGAAGAATGACTCAATATGATATGTTCGTGTTTGCCAAGCACTCAGGTTTGTCTCACAAATCTGTCCGGATTTCGATTCAACAAGATGCAGTGGCGACGTAGATGTTTGCGTTAGGGGTGTGATATATGTTCCGCTGTCCAACCGGAATGATGACTTTGAGTCGGTTGATGCTATCGCTCCGAGATAAGTTTGCAAGTGAGCGCGAGAACCTTCCGAATAGACCGAAAGTATTGAGTAACTACTAATGGAGACAGGAATTGAGAGGAGATGTCTAGGGAGTACCGCAGCACAGGAGAAAAACACTGTGATTAGAAAGATACCAATCCAATAGTGTTTTGTACGCTTTGTATTTTTCCCCACCCACCACGTGTATCCGCCGACACTGAGTAGACAGGCTAGCAGGAACAGGGACAACATTCGGAGTAACGGTGCGCGCCCCGATGGCAGAGATTTTAACACCGTATGGATTTTTTCCGTGTCTCTGCGATACGGTTCATAGCGATCGCCAAGATGTCTTGGCGATTTACCGATTGTTTTGAGAAACTGTGTCCAAAGCTGTTCGCTCTCCAAGGATTGGGAGACAGGAAGAACGTCATAATCGAAAGCTAAGCAAACAATCTGTCCACTGCCAAATGACCTCCGTGATGCAAGTATCGGATAACTTCCGTGGTCGGGGGCTGAATCACCTCCAATCTTGAGAACCTCGGCGTTATCTCTCAGATTGAAATCAATAAGGTGAATCGGGAAATCTGAGTGCCCTCCCATCGGGGCGAGTGATTCAGGCAGATGGATTGCCGTTTTCAATTCACCAAGGTGAACAGGGAGCAAAGGGGCAAGGAAGCTGTCGCGTAGGTACTGCAGATTACTCCCGCCTGAGATGAGTAGAGTACCTCCATTGCGAACCCAATCTAGCAACGAAATCTGCTGTGTTGTCGAAATACGGTTCTCTGTTAACGATACACCGCGAATCACGACAAGATCGATAGAATCGTAGCCTATCCAATCGAGTGGTAAATGCTTTTGAGACGCAGGATGAACAACAAAAGTGCGCGTTTCTGCACTGGTATCAATCTGGAGCCCATGCCAATCCTCCAATACATCATGACCCGGCGGCACCAGTGCAAGAATAAACAGGTCTTTTATTTCTTTCGGTAAGTCCGGAATAATCTCACGTTCAACTCTGACCCGACCCTCATGATGAACAATTCGTACCATCATCTTGGTCGAAGTTCCGGGTTGAAAAACGTGAAGGGTATGGCGTCGCCGATCGGTTCGCGTTAAGGTGACCGGTGTCGAGTAGGTTTGGATGATGGCTCCCGAGAACAGGTTGGTGACCTCGACTTCGAGCTCGCCAACAAAAGAGTCATGTTCATTCTCGCTCACCACCAAGAGTTGCAAGGGTGCCCATCTACCACGCTTATAGTAACCATCGAACCCAAATTCGATAGATTCAATCGCAATTATACCGAAGGCAGAAGGGATTATTGAGAGGAATAGGCAAGATATGACGATGAATTTGCATGGTTTTGTGGCTCGAACTGTAATCCTCCATTTGTATCTACTGTCTGTCCACTCAGCCATGTCCACATTCTCATTTCGTCGATTCCTACTCGTCAATCAGAGAGCCTGCAATTCTGGTACATAGACACTTCACTGGCAGTAGTTTACTTCGACTACAGATTGATGATAGCCTCGGCGTTGTACAGATTCCTTCTGAGGATTTAGGCACATCCTGAAGTCGCCTGATTCTTCAGGATTGGTAATCGCCAAATCGCTGATGAAGAGATTTCTATCGGGATTAGCCATCACAGGGGATTTACTATCGCACTCCTTGTTGTTAAGTCGCTGAATCGCTATCCACTCACTTAATCCCTCTTGTCGGGGTTGCATCACCGGGCAAGGGGTGTTGAACCAACTACTCCAAGCCTTCAACTGTGCAAATGATAACAACACAATAACCTGCCGCAGTTTAGACGAAATCCACCAAAAAGTCAAGCAGTTTTTAAGGGACATACTTGGTTCTTCTCTGCACACCTTAATTAAACCATCTACCCCGAAAGCAAGATAGCTTGACGGGCAAAATCCGACGATTTCTGTTTACTAGAAAGTCGAAAATAGGTAAAATTCCCACAGGATTCTTTCCGAAGTGCGTAGGAACTTTCATACGAATTCAATCATCGTCATAATCGCCGATAGAGATGTGAGGTCACCATCGCCAATAGTGCAAAGGGACACTGTGAAGGGAGAGTAAAAATTATGGATACTGAATGCCTTGAACATTTACTGACGGAAGAGGAGCGCGCGACGTTTGGCCGGGACGGATTAATGGTGGTCGAAAATGCACTTCCCGATTCGATGGTGAAAGACCTAAACAAAGCGATGGACCGTGTCGGAGGAGGGGTGGATTTTATCGGGAAAGACGATTTATTTCTGGAATTGATTGGCCAACGGTGTTTCCAAAGGTATTCGGGATTCTCGGGTGGAACATTCATATTTATCACACGGTTGCACTTGCGAGACCCCCGGATACTGAGGAGAAACTTCGCCAGAAAGCGCGTCTTGCGTGGCATCAGGACAGCGACCGGGTAAATACCGACATTGCACCGGGACCGACAATGCGAATCTCGTTGAAGGTAGGTTATCTCCTGACGGACCTCACAAAGAAAGGGCACGCCAACCAATTGTTCATTCCCGGAAGTCATCTCAAGCGAGAGTTGGAATGGCCGGCTAATGGTGTGTCGAATCCTGAAGGGGTTTATACGCTTCAAGCGCCAGCAGGTTCCGCTGTTCTCTTTGAGCAGCGCGTCTGGCACACAGGAAGCCCAAATCTTTCCAATATAACGCGGAAGACCTTGTATTACGGTTATAGCTACCGGTGGTTTCATCCGCGCGATGAGCGAACAGTTTCGCATTTCATGGAACGTTCCGACCCCATTCGCAGACAGTTGCTGGGAGCAAAAACCAAATCTCTGGGACTTACGTCGCCTCAGCAGGAGGATGTCCCGCTGCGAGCTTGGATGGAGGAACATATGGGCGAAGAAGCAGTTGCCGATAAATACACGCGCTTGGTTGGTGGAACTTCGGTGTCATTTGCGCGAAACCCGGATGACCATTACGCCGTACGCACATGATCTAATTCGGTCGCCATTTTCCAGGTGATGAAAGTGTAGAGGATTGAGTAATTGGAATGATGGCGAAAGGATGCTTAAGGCGTGAGAAGACTAATATGGAAAGGAAGAATGGAAAAGTAAAGTGGAGGCTGGGAACAAACTGAATGCGCCTGATATGGCTCTGATTTCGGCGGGTGAGTTTGAGATGGGGGATTGATTCGCCGGCGCCAATGAGAATAGGCGTCCCGTGCACACGGTGTCTCTTGACGCCTTTTACATGGACAAATATCCGGTTACCATAAAACGGTACACGGAATTTCTTAATGCGACAGACTACAGAGAACCCGATTGGGACAAAGTTGAGGGATACTTTCCCATAAATGAGCAAAGTCTGATGATTTGTGTCAGTTGGCACGATGCGATGGCTTATGCAAAGTGGGCGGACAGACGCTTGCCGACGGAGGCAGAATGGGAAAAAGAAGCGCGAGGCGGCTTAACGGGGGAAAAAAATTCTTCGGACAATTCAATTGATGAAACCAAAGCAAACTATAACAACAACGTCTGGAATGGGAGAGTAAAAGGAGAAGGGCGGCACGGTACGACGATGTCTGTCGGGAGCTACCCTCCGAACGGTTACGGATTGTACGACATGGCGGGAAACGTGTGGGAGTGGTGTTTAGATGAATACGAGGAATAATTCTATCTCGACAGTCCAGAACGAAACCCGGAAGCAGGGGGCAATAGTGTAACCGAGCTAGTGGAGTCTTGCGAGCATGTGCGCACCCTACGAGTGTTGCGTGGGGGATCGCGCTCTACAACGATTTCGTGGAACTTGCGGCGCGCTTCTATTTTTACCCGACGTATTCGAACGTGTACACCCGGTTTCGCTGCGTGAAACCGCTAGAGTAAGTACGGCATATTTTCAAGGCTGACTAGAAGTGGGAACATAAGCTGATCTGCCTGCGACGGCTCAAGCACCGTACGAACCGCTTCATTTAACGTTTTGAGATTGTTTTCTGGATAGAACCCATTAAGATTGCGCGATGATACCTGAACAACGATATCTGCTGGATACGATGGGATACCTTCACTTGAAGAATGTTCTCAACTCTGAAGAGTTGGAACGCCTTCAAGATGCAGCGGAACGGCTTGTCAATACGCCACCGGAGGAGCTGCCAGTGGGCGTTTATAAGCAGAAAGGTAATCCTGCGATCGATTCTTCACAGGACAAGTATTGACGCGGTGTAACGTTCGATAGAGCCTTTGAGCATCTCACAATGCATCCTGCCACGTGGCCAATTATCAAGGAGCTAACCGGAAATTAACCCTGCCTCAGCAGAGGCAACTTGATGGTTAATACGCATAAACATGCACCGATGCCGCTCCACAATGGCGATGGCGGGCAAATCCTAGCGCTCGATGTCAAACGCAATGGAAAAAACAGTCCACGCGGCTCTGGAAAGCCGGGCACGCTTTTCTGCGAGCTTTCAATAGTTTTTTTGGCATCTAACGGACGTTTATCCCGGCGATGGAGGCCTACTATTAACACCGGATTCACACAGGAGTGAATTTGAGAGTCCGTATACGAGGATGTTCGACTCTGAGGAAAATCTGCCTCAGGGAGTGATGAACGTTATGCCGAAAGCCGGGGATGCAGTCGTAATTCCCGAGGTTATCTTGCGCGGATCTCTAAAATGGAAACCGAGGGACCGAGAGCGTCGGTTTGTGGTATGCCGATATGTACCACAGCATATTCTGGTATGGCACCCTGACACAAGAATTAGTAGAAAACACATGGCGGACGTACGAGAAGGAAATCACAAAGCGTGATACCATTCGTTTGATTTAGTTGAGTTGTGTGTTGACTTAAGCGGCGCCCAACCTGAAGGGAGGGCGCAAGCTCTGTTGATTCACGCAAGATTTCGTCCAATTCAAGATTTGCCGTGGTATGTGTTGACTGCTGACGGACATGAACGTGATTGTTCAAATCTACTCATCGTTGCAAGCGTGGTCAGCATCTAGCTTGGTTTCAGTTTCAGATAAGGTAATTTAGATAACCCTCAATTTCGGGAGGTAGCAATGGCAGGAAGAATGGAAGGCAAGGTCGCCATTGTCACTGGCGGCAAAAGTGGTATGGGTTTGGCGACAGTCGAGATGTTTGTGGAGGAGGGTGCCCGCGTGATGATTGCGGCAGCGGTGAAGAACGTGGACAAGCGGCTGTTGACAGGCTTCGTGAAAACGCCGCCTTCATACAAACTGATGTGACTTCCGAAGACGACGTCAAGGACATGATTGAGGCGACTGTGGATCGGTGCGGACGTGTAGATGGTCTCTTCAGTGACGCCGCCGCCGGGCGCCCAGCCGCCAAAGTCGAGGACTATGATACAACTGACTTTCAGTCGCGGATGATGAATATTCTCGGATTCGTGTTTCTTGGTATGAAGCACGTTGTCCCCGTCATGAAGAAGCAGAGCGGTGGAAACATCATCAACAATGGCAGCACCGCGGCGGTCAACGTTGATGGCTGCAGCTCCGCGATTTACAGCGCGGCTAAAGCGGGCGTCATTCATGCAACCAAATTTTGGGCACTCGAACTGGCGGAATTCAGTATCCGGGTGAATTGCATTTCGCCCGGCGCTATCATGACCCCGATAATGGTCGGTGGATATCACCGTTACGAACCGGCGAGCTCGATCGCCTTTTGGGGCGAGTGGAGTCACACTTTGCGTAAGTTTTTCCCCTGAGACGAGCTGGTAGGCCAAAAGACATTGCGTATGCCGCGGTATACTTAGCTAGTAATGAAAGCCTGTACACCACCAGACACAATTTGGTATTGAATCGGGCAATACGCTCGGAAGAAGCCAAGCTGAACAGGACTTGCACAGCGCTAGAAGGAAGAAGGCGGTCTTTGGCTCGGACTAACGACCATATTAAACCCACGTCTGCCGAGATTTCTTGTCGTTCAATTGCTAGTGGATGAGTGTTAATAGCAGACGTCGCAGCACAGCAACTTTGCTAACAGCATTGGAGAAGTCAATGAGTTCATCGAAACCGAACATTATCTTGGTCAACTGTGACGACCTTGGCTATGGCGATTTAGGTTGTTATGGATCAACTGTGAACCATACTCCGACACTCGATCGCATGGCGCAAGAGGGAGTAAGATTTACCGACTTTTACATGGCATCGCCTGTGTGTTCTCCTTCACGTGGCGCCATGATGACGGGGTGCTACCCCAAGCGAATCGGTTTTGGGGACTTTGAAGGGCAAATCGTGCTTTTTCCCGGTCAGGGGATAGGCTTGAATGCGAACGAGATTACCGTTGCTGAGATACTCAAGGAGCAGGGGTATGCGACGATGCTAGTGGGAAAATGGCACTGTGGCGATCAGCCCGAATTCATGCCGACGCGCCACGGGTTCGATCACTACTACGGCATTCCTTACAGTAACGACATGGGCAGACAGCCGGGCCGCGAGAATCGGTTCCCTCCATTGCCGTTATTATGTGACGAAGAGGTAATCCAAGAGCAACCCGACCAAGCGGCACTCACCGAACGTTATGTGGAACAGGCGGTGCGTTTCATCCGAAACAATCGCGAACAGCCGTTTTTTCTGTACTTTGCCCACATGTATGTCCATCTGCCTATCTACCCTCCCGAGGCGTTCCTGAAACAATCGGAGAATGGACGATATGGCGGTGCGGTCGAGCACATTGACTGGTCAATGGCAGTGATACTGAATGAACTTCAGCGGTTGGGGTTGGACGACGACACCTTGGTTGTTTTCACCTCAGATAACGGTGCGAGAGGCGACAATGGCGGCAGCAACGCTCCTTTGCGCGGCCGCAAAGGCACAACATGGGAAGGGGGACAGCGGGTGCCCTGTCTGATGCGCTTTCCCGGGAGTATTCCCGCGGGAATTGTCAACAGCGAGATTGCGACTGCAATGGACTTTCTGCCGACCTTTGCGGGATTGGCGGGGGCGAATGTACCTTTTGATCGAGCGATTGATGGTAAAGATATTCGCCCACTTATGTTCGGGGCGAGCGGTACAGTTTCTCCGCATCGCGCGTTCTTCTACTATTCCGGGGAAAATATTGAAGCTGTGCGTTCAGGGAAATGGAAACTCCACATCCGCAAGAGGAACGCGGAGATACGTGAGTTGTATGACCTAGAAGCGGACATCGGCGAGACGCACAATCTATATGACCGGCACCCGGACGTGGTAAAAGCATTGGAAGCCGAGATTCAAGCCTGTCGGGAGGATATTGGGGATAAAGCAGTTGAAACAGAAGGTGCCAACTGTCGTCCGATTGGCGTGGTCGAGAATCCGGAACCCCTAACCACGTACGATCCCAACCATCCTTATATCATCGCCATGTACGACCTAGAGGATGCCGGTTAGAGACAGTCATTGGTCCGACTAAGAGGGGCCTGGCTATTGGTCGTTGGGGCGAAACAATCAGTCGTCGTTCCGGTGTCAGGCGTTCGAGGAGTTCCGGCGATGGTTGGTAACCGTACCGAAAATTTCCCCAAGACGGTCTGTAGCGGTACACTATCATGCGCCGATTACGCGGATTCACGCGCTTGGCGACGCCGTGCGCTGTCCAGTCCACAAACAGTAGAGCATCCCCTGCCAGCAAGAATACTTCAATGGCACCTTCGATATTCTCCACTGATGCACCATATGGAACCGGGTTATCATTGAAGTACGGGTGTGGAAAGTTAGACTTGTGGCTGCGGGGATAACCATTGTAGGTCCATCACCGGTACCGATGTCCGTTAACGCCACGAGGAGGTTGATCTGACCACACATGAATTTCCCGTTGCGAAACGCAAACGCGCCACGTTAGCCTCTTGACTGGAGTGAAGCCCGATAACCTCTCCGGGTTCTCGAAAGTTGACATGGTTTTCATCAATAAAGAGGGAGCCATGGTTGTAATCGAACGTTCCTTCACCGCCGCCGAAGCGCTTAATCTTATCAATCCATGACGGATGATAGATTAGCTTCTCAAACGGCTCACCCGCCTCGTAAATCTGTTGGTAGTTCACACCGGAAGTTTTGTCGCCATATTGATGCCCGTGGATATAGCCATACCACTCTCCCGGTTTCAGCGGCGGGATCGTACCCAAACAGTCGTTGAGATCCTTCACTTCAGCCCTTGTCAATGCGCCTTCCAGATGCAGAAATCCTTGTAAATCAAAGAAGTAATCGTCCCTATCAACTACCATATTTTCCTCCATCCATATTGGGCTTGCACGCTCCTGCTTGAAGTAGCAATCTTCCTAATTGTTTCAGGGTTTTGACTTTGATGCTCAAGCTCAATTGTGTGGCCTGTTTTAAGCCTTTTTCCCCCGCTCACTCAAGTGTTTCCGGATATTTGCTGCTATTGCATGAGTGATTCCTTTTACGCACAGTAATTGGTCCAGGCTTGCGCCACGGATGTTTTCAATAGAGCCGAAATGCTGAAGTAACGCCTGTTTGCGTTTGGTACCAACGTTGGGAATTTCGTCTAGCACTGAGTGGCTTAGAGCCCGACTGCGCAATTTGCGATGATAGGTAAGGGCGAAGCGATGTGCCTCATCGCGCAGACGCTGGATTAGATGAAGAGTTGGATTGTCATGACGGAGCACAATCGGATCAGACTGTTCGGGCAAAAAGATGTGCTCAAATCGTTTGGCGAGCCCGATAATTGGAAGATGGCTAAGGTTGAGAGTTTCTAGAGCTTCACAAGCAGCGCTTAGTTGTCCCTTGCCACCATCGATCAGAATCAGATCGGGCAAAGCGTTTTCTTCAATAGCGCGGCGCATCCGCCGACTTAACACCTCATTCATCATCGCAAAGTCGTCCTGACCTTGTACCGTGCGAATCTTAAAACGTCGATACTCCGATTTAGCGGGTTCGCCATCCTCTAGCACCACCATTGAGCCGACAGCAAACTGATTTCCGAGGTTGGAAATGTCAAGTCCTTCAATTCGTTGAGGTGGGCGAGAAAGATCCAACAATTCCTGTAGTTCAAGTAGTGCAGGGTTGTCCCCGGCTTTGTAAACGACGTGCGTTTCCTTTTGACTGAGGATGAGTTCAGCATTCTTCGATGCCATCTCCACTAACCGTCGCATTCGCCCTTTCTGTGGGACATGCAAGTTTGTGCCTCTGCCACGCTTCTCGGTCAGCCATTTTTGAATTGCCTCCGGCATGTCGGTCTCATTGGGCAAAACAATTGTACTGGGGATAAACGAGGCATTTTGATAGTATTGTTGGACAAAAGCTGTCAAAGATTGAACTGGCGATTCTGAATCGACATCGTTCAGAAAGTAGTGTTCCCTATCTATCAACTTTCCGTCACGCACCATCAACACTTGGGCGCACGCTTCCGTGCCGTTGTAGGCAATTCCAATTATATCTTCATCTGCTGCGGAAACGGTATCAAGATTTTGCCTAGCGACTGCTTGGTTGACCATTTCGATCCAGTCCCGGTACTTGGCAGCTCTCTCAAAATCTAATGCAGCGGCGGCTGTTTCCATTTTCTCTTTCAGTTCCTGGATGACTTGCCGCGTGTTGCCGCCCAGAAACCGGCAAACGTTTTGAACGATTTCATCATATTCGGCTGTATTGATCAGGTCGGCACAGGGACCGGGACAGCGATTGATGTGAAAGTCCAAACAGACTCGATAGGGATTTTCTGACGCTTTCAAGTCTAGACCGCATGTGCGGATGGGGAAAACTTTCGTGAGTTGCTTAATCGTCTGGCGAATCGCCCGTACGTGCACAAATGGTCCGAAGAATTTGGCGCCGGAGTTGTCGGTTTGGCGCGTAACGCTCAGCCTTGGAAAAGGCTCTTGAACGGAGACTTTCAGGTAAGGGTAACGTTTGTCGTCCTTCAGCTTGACGTTGTAGCGCGGTTGATGTTCCTTGATAAGATTATTCTCAAGAATGAGAGCTTCGACACTATTTGCGGTAACCACATAGTCTACGTCATTGACGTAGCGCATCATTGGCTTCGGCATGAAATGCGGCTGAGCTGAAGACTGAAAATAAGAAGCCACGCGATGGCGTAGTGACGATGCTTTGCCAACGTAGAGGACTTCCCCCTGCACATTCTTCATCAAGTAGACGCCGGGATTCGAAGGGAGATTTTTGAAAGGATTAGCCATTTGGAGGTTTATCTGCCGTATTAAAATCTTCTGTCGGACGCGATGTTAAATAACATAAATCAGCGATCGATACGCCAATGCGTACAAACACGCTTTCTAGACGTTCCTGAGGTTGAGGTATAGTGGTTGATCAGAAATCTAATTCTTGGGATTAATGTCTTATGCGTCAGGTTTCTCAAATACTGCACGGTAAATCTTCCGCCCTTCTGTCAGATACTTCATCTCAAAATTCGTTTGAATGTGTTCTGCCGGAACCAACGCTGAGGTTGTCTCAACAAGACACGTTGATTGGCCAATCCTGTATCGGATTTCGTCGAAATACTCGTCGTAATCCGTCATAACGTAGAGGCGGCCACCGCTTGGATACAAAGTGCGTTCAACCCCTCGCAGCCATGTCTCATTTCTGAAGAGTCGGCGCTTGTGCTGGCGCTTTTTTGGCCATGGATCGGGGAAGTAAACATGATACGCTTGTACACACTTCTCAGCGACATAACAATCGACAAACCGCGCAGCGTCACTCCAAGCCAATCGCACATTCGGAAAGAGGGAGACATCCAATCTGCCAGTGCGGTGACCGGTATGTTTGATATGCTTTTGAAATCGCTGCTGTGTCCGTCTAACATACTTCGGCGCCCGCTCTATACCCAAATAGTTGATTTCCGGGTGCTGCCTTGCGATTTCAAGCAGAAAACGCCCTTTGCCACAGCCAATCTCAATCTCAACCGGGTCTTCATTTCCAAAGATTGCTGTCCAGCAGATTGGAGCGCGAATGTCATCCAAGCTAGTTTGTGTTCCGCTATCAAGGTCAATAATGCAGGAATTGAACTGTGTGAACTTGTAGAAGGTTTCGTCGTAACGAGGCTCTTCGTTCATTTTTTTCGTTCAAGGGAAACAAGACGAGATTCGGAGTTTACCCGTGTATGTTCCTGCACTGTTTAGGTCTTTGAGACTGTTATGTTACAGCGTCAGTTTTCTGCCTCTGTCATACGCTGCGCACTGTCTTGACGCACGGTAACCGCGTTTATCATAGCTTCTGCTGGACACGGGAGATCTGGGTGGCCGGGTCATCACAAATATAGCATAGCGCCCTCCGAAATTCAACACAAAGCAAATCTCATGCCGGGGGAAACGCATCATGGATCAAGAATGTACTATCTTCGATTTGATAATTGAAGATAGGATTACGCAAATGGCGCGGATGGGGGATTGCGCGTATGCAAAGACGAAAGGGAAATCGAAGGAACGGAATCGTAGATTTGATGATTGAAGAGAGTCTCTATCGCGGTCTCTATCCACTTCCTTAATCTTGTACAATCAGGTACGATTGCCGTGGTTTCAAAATCGCTTTACAAGGGGCTCAGATCGGTGTATAATCCGAATCTTGACACACGTTCGCCAGAAATCTCGGATCGGCCTTCTTTTATGTTCGGGCAAGTTGAAAACTCTCTGAAAATAGTAGTCATTAGTTTCTTTTGTCTACTTACCGTCGTCCCTTTTGTAACCGCAGCTACTACAGACCGAGGTGCGCCTCTGTTTACCGAAATTACGTCGGCGGTTGGGATTGAGGATACTTCCGAGCGGTGGCCTTCCGATGGCACCTATACCTTGCCGGAGATTATGGGAGGCGGGGTTGCACTGTTTGACTACGACAATGATGACGACCTTGACCTTCTTCAAATCCGATCTCTCCTTTTCCGGGGATCAACCGTTGAGACGGAGCGACGTACTACGGAAATCTTTAGCGGACACCAAACAGGGCTTTTCTGGACACACTTTCGCCTCTTTCAACAGCAGCCGGACGGTTCGTTCTCCGAAGTTACGGGTGCCGCGGGCTTAAGCGATGCAGGATATGGACAGGGGATAGCTGTTGGAGACACCGACAATGATGGAGATTTAGACTTGTATGTTACCAATTATGGTGCTGATGTCTTCTATCGAAACAACGGTGATGGAACTTTCGTCAATGTAACGGAGGCTTCCGGATTCTCGGGGGGAGGTTGGAGCACGTCCGCGGCGTTTTTGGACTACGATGCGGATAGCTATCTCGATCTTTACGTGGCTCGCTATCTTCGTTTTGATCCCGCCGTGTCCTGCCAAAGGCTAAGTGACGCACGTGACTATTGCGGCCCTCAGAGTTTTGATGGCATACCGGACTCACTCTACCGGAATAACGGGGACGGCACTTTTAGCGATGTAACCACCGAAGTCGGAATCATCTCGTCCGACAAAGGGCTGGGCGTTGTATGTGCCGATTTCACCTCGGATGGTTGGGTAGACCTATATGTCGCCAACGACGGAGAGGCAAATCGACTCTGGGTCAACTCGGGTTCGGGCACTTTCTACGATGAAGCAATTATGCGCGGCTTAGCCTTCAATACTCACGGTAAGGCGGAAGCTAGTATGGGGGTCACTGTTGGAGACGCGGATCGCGATGGCAAACTTGACCTGTTTATGACGCATTTTAGTCGAGAGACCAACACTCTCTACACGGCCTCGAGCTATGGAATATTCACAGATGCGACCGATAGCTCCGGTTTCGCGGGAATCGACCTGCCGTTTACCGGGTTTGGGTGCGGCTTTTTCGATTTCGATCACGACGCCGATCTTGATATCGCCCTCGTGAACGGACGGGTTATGCGCGGTCCCGACCTACCGGGAGCTAGCATCGGCAAGTTCTGGAATCCCTACGCGGAACCCAACCTGTTATTCGAGAATAATGGGCATGGGCAGTTTACCGATATGGGCGCACGCGGCGGTAAATTCACTTCCCAAGTTGAGATTAGTCGTGGACTGGCTTTTGGCGATATTGACCGTGATGGGGACCTTGATTTCGTCGTTGGAAACATCTGGGGAGCGCCGCGGGTATTCAGAAATGATGCGCCTGCACTCGGCACGCATTGGCTGTCAATCCGAGCCATGACTGGCAAGCGAGACGCTATTGGCGCGCAGGTGACGGTTGTGGCAGAGGGTGCCAAGTTCGTCGGGCTTGTACTGCCAGCATACAGCTATCTAAGTAGCAGTGATTTCAAAGCCCATTTTGGATTGGGAAAGATTGAGGATATTGAGGCGATTGAAGTCGTGTGGCCCGATGGGAGTCAAGAACGGTTCATTATACCCCGCGTTGACCGGATAGTAACGGTTCGGCAAGGTGAAGGAGAGTCCTTAGGAAGTTTGACTTTATCTAAGTAAATGACTGGACAGGATTAGAAGAATTGCTATATACCTTGAAAATCTCTATCGCATTGCGATTTCCATGGGAACTCTATCAAGATCTTCTATCGCCTTCGTTAACCACTCAGTTGATTGGTCGCTGTTGGCTCACTTGATCGTTGTTTACTCCACTTAAGCGTAGTGGGCGCGAAAATCAGGGATTTGGCCATCCCCTATCGCACCGTACGAAAAATAGTGGGTAGTGCACACCCTACATATATTCAAAGTCGAACTTAGGCTACGAATACGAGGTGGAAAACACAAATGAGCACCCCAATAACAGAAGGAGATTGGGAGGTTGAAACTACTGTTAGCGATGCGCAATTGGATTTCTACCGTGAGCACGGTTATCTCAAGTTCGGAAGAGTTTTCACGAAGCCGGAGTTAAATACATTGCGTGAGCACGTCGATGACATGATAGCCTCCCTGTCTGAAGACAAGCGTCCAGAGCAGATGGATGTGCCCCATTTCCAGAATCCGTTCCTGTTCAAATACCTAGCGCATCCGCGTGTCTTGGATGTCATAGAACGATTCATCGGTGCAGATATCGTTCTGTGGTCGAGTCATTTTATCAGTAAACGTTCCGGTGACGGTTTGGCGGTGCCTTGGCATCAGGACGGCGTTTATTGGGGAAATCGGCTGGAGCCAATGCGCGTTATCACTATGTGGTTGGCTGTTGACGAGTCCCTAGTTACTAATGGGTGTATGCGAGTAATCGCCGGAAGTCATAAACTTAGGGATCGACGGTATGAAGAGGTAGACAACCACGACGAAAGCTTGTTCCATAACGAAGTTACCGCGGATGATATCGATCCGTCAAAAATCGTGGATTTGGAGTTACAAATCGGCGAATGTCACTTCCATGACGGCTTTACCATTCACGGTTCCAACCCCAACACCTCCCAAAGGCGTCGATGTGGCTACACAATGCGCTATATGCCCGCAACCGTCCGTTGCAACGACCCCGTGCTGAATTCCAACCATCACGTTTATCTTTTGCGCGGGAAGGACCGTACCGGCGGCTCAAACATCTACACGACTTTGCCAACGGGGGTGTGAGCACAGGGACAAGATGAAGTACGATTCCGCCGCAGGCGCGGTGGCGTTGTGTAGAGGGCGATTCGTCAGATGATTGATATAGCCATCGTTAATCCAAGTTGGTCTCCCGCGAAATGTGCAGAGGTCGGCGTACAAAAGATTATTTCCACCTTCTACGAAGGAGTGCTGGAAAGCCATGAGTGGATAAGGTGCCGCAGACCCCTAGGGGCTACGAATATTGAATACTATGGGCAATACCCGGGCGGCGAGTCCCGGGAAATGCTCGCAAATCTTAGCGAAGAGGCACATCGGGTCGGGGTTGAAGTGCACCCGTACGCGCTTGTGGCGATTGCGGGAGTGTGGATGGGTTCACGTCGAACAATCCCACGTCACATCATTCCCGACGGCAGGATACCCCGATTCGCCATTGAGAATCCGGAATACATGTCCAAAGGGCGAGATGGACGAAGTTGGCTCGACTGGGAGGTCGGCGAACAGGTTTTGGGCTATGACGTTGGCTACATGTCTCTGGCGTATCCCGAAGTCCGAGAATATGTCAGATCCGCGCTTGTAACATATGCGCGAGAATTTGGAGCAGACGGCGTGCAGTTGGAATTTGTCCAAGTTTTAGCCGAGGGTGAGGAAGTGTGGCCGCTGGGATACGACGCTCCGGCTATTGCCGATTACACAGAAGCACACGGAGTTGATCCCCGCGAACTTGACAACGACGACGAAGCGTGGACGCGCCTGCGTGCGAGTTACTACACTCAACTGATGAAAGAGCTGAGAGAGGAACTTTCAGGACTGGGCAAAACGGTTGAAATTTCGGTAGCCACCGAAGGGGTTTGGGCTGATCCCGACGGCGCCTACAAGCTAATGTTAGATTGGCCCACCTGGGTCGACGAGGGGTTGGTTGACGCATTGCACCCGAGGTTCTGGATAATGGATCCACATTATCCGCTAAGTTACCCTGATAGTGATACCGGCTCATGGTATGTGGATCCGGCTAGAATTACGACAGAGATTTCCAAGGTGAAAGAGGTGGTTGGGCAAAAGTGTAAGATTTACGGCACGGTGCTCGGGAAGAATGGCGGCGGTGGTATACCGGTCGGGGACTTAGTTGAGCGGACTGTCGCAGCAGCAAAGGCGATGATTGAAGCAGGATCGGACGGTTTCGGTGTATATGTAGATGGGCACGTAATGGCGGAGGAGTCGTTCTGGAGGTCACTCAACCGAATACATACAGGGAAGTGTTAATCGCCTTCGAGCTAATTCGCAACTTGGCGTTTTCCACTCTTTAGAGCCCGAGCGATTGCGAAAAACTGGGGTTTTGGTTCTATTTCACAACTACTAAGGAACAAACAATGAGCACTTTTTCGATGCATGATGTTCAGCAATATGCCGTACCTACAGGAGCCGTAGCGCTCTGGTGGCTGGGGCAAGCGGGATTCATCATTAAAAGCCCCGCCGGGAAGATTGTTGCCCTTGACCCATATTTGACGAATTCTTGCAAGGCGCTTGGCGAAGAAGCCGGGTTCGACATGGATCGGTTAGTTCCGCCGCCGCTCTCGCCTGAAGACTTGGTTGGCATCGATCTCTATCTGATGACGCACAGTCACCGAGATCACTTGGATCCTGAAACGCTAAGAGGTTATCGCGCGGCAGGTGGACAAGGACCTTACGCCGCACCGGCGGAAACGATTGAAAAGTTGGAAGAGTTAGGAGTGCCAGCCGACGAAACGACCATGGTTTGGCCCAACAAAACCGTCACGATTGGTGACGTAACGCTGCGTGCGACATTTGCAATTCCTTTCGGCGGAGATGACCTGACGCATGTCGGCTATCTCGCATTCGTTTCCGGTGGACCAACGGTCTATTTTACAGGCGACACCGCGTACCACGATTTGATTGCCACCAGCGTGTCCGAACATCAACCGGATGTGATGGTGACCGTAATTAATGCCGCGTTCCGGAATCTTGCCCCCGGCGAAGCGTCCCTGTTAGCAAAGCAGATTGATGCGAAGGTAGTGATTCCCTGTCATCATGACCTATTCTCGGATAATCAACAACCGCCGCAGATGCTCCGCACCAACCTCCATATTCTTGGGATAGGCGATCGATATCAGCCGCTCGAACATGGCAAACCGTATCTTTACCTACAGGACTGATTTCTTCCCCACGGTAATGAATAAGCTATAATTATCCCGCGCGACGGTGCGGGGATATCAGTAGAAAGACGTTAATTTGGAACTTCATCAAACGCACTTTTGACAAAAGGTTGCAATTTTCCCAGTTTCTATGTCTGACAAGACGTATTCAGCGGTGGCAATAGCCACGCGGACAATGGAAATACAAGCCTTTGACATCCCGGTGATTGGGGAGGATGATGGCTTGCTGAAAGTGGAGATGTGCGGGGTATGTGGGAGCGATCCCCGAATCTTCCAATGGACCGACCCTGAAAGATTCCCGCTTATCATGGGGCACGAAGTCCTTGGGCATATTGAGGAGATAGGGAGTCAAGCGTCCGCAAGATGGGGAATAAAACGTGGAGATCGGGTTGTCGTCGAGCATCTCTTTGGGTGTGGACACTGCCGCATGTGTCTGATTGGCGAATACCGTTTCTGTTCCGAACATCTCGGTTACGGCGGTCCCATTCCATCAAGCGTCCCGCCGTGTCTCTGGGGCGCGTACGGCGAATACATGTATCTCGCTCCGAACTCGAGAGTCCATCGAATCGCCGAGGATGTTCCGGCTGAAGCGGCGGTTATGACCTGCGCCAATATCGGAAACGGCATTCGTTGGGTGCGTACGAAGGGTGGGGTTACCGTAGGGGACACCGTAGTTGTCATCGGACCGGGAGGTCAAGGTTTAGCCGCGGTTCTGGCGGCTCGTGAGGCGGGAGCTACACAAATCGTTGCAATTGGTCTCACTCAGGACAATCATCGTTTTGAGGTTGCCAGACGCTTCGGCGCAACCCAAACTATCAACTTGGATATTGAGGATCCCGTGGAGAGAGTGCATCAACTCACCGAAGGCGTGTTAGCCGATGTGGTGATGGATCTCACTGGCGCCACGAGTTCCGCGCCATTATCGCTGGAGCTCGTGCGCCCCATGGGTACGGTTGTATTGGGTTCAAACACGGGTCAAGCATCGGTGCCGCTCGTAACCAGCAAAATCGCCGCGAAGGAGATACACTATCAGGGCGTGAACACCCACGACACCCCAGCCGTACGGGCGGCAATCAAGCTTGTCGAGTCGCGCCGTTATCCCATTGAAAAAATGGTCACGCATTACTTTGGGTTGGAGGACGCGGAAACAGCGGTGCATGCGGCAGGGGGAGAAATTCGTTTGGACGGATTCATAAAGGGTGTGATTGTTCCCAATCCCTAATCCTCGTATACGGCTTTGGCGAACGTTGAGCCCGATCGCCGCCGATAACAGGTGCAAGGAATCTGGATATATGAGAAACTGGAGTGACCTCGAAAATTGTCGGATTGTCCGCTTAAACGCAACCCTATTTCCAGTAAGTGAGTTTGAGGCCTCTCTTTACGAGAAATATGACCTCAAACCGGTGCAAGTGGAGGCCAATCTTCCAGAAGAGATTATTCCGCGCGTTGAAGACTGCGACGCGCTTTTTGCCATCTCGGTCTCGTTGCCGGAAGCGGTAGTTTCGAGTCTATCGCGTTGCCGAGTCATTTCAAGACTCGGTACCGGCACGGACAAGATTGATGTCGCGATGGCAACTCGGAAAGGGATTCTGGTGACGAATGTGCCGTACTTCTGCGTTGAGGAGCAGGCAGATCACACAATGGCACTGATGCTAGCATTGGCGAGAAAGCTGCCACAGATGGCGCAAGCAATGGCCGAAAGGGCGTGGAGCCACTCGAAACGACAGTCGCGAAGCAATCAGCGGCTTTCGACGCAGAATTTGGGATTGATCGGGTTCGGAAATTCGGCAAAAGCGACAGCACAGCGGGCAAGAGGTTTCGGCATGCGCGTCATTGCCACCCGCCGCAATATGAAGGCTCCTCGCCACGAAGCCGACAACCTAGGAGTGGAGATGGTATCCCTTGATACACTGCTCAGCGAGTCGGACTACGTGTCTTTACACTTGCCGCTGAGTTCCGAGACGTATCATATGCTGGATGAAGCGGAATTAGGCAAGATGAAGCCGGGTGCGTATTTGATTAACACCTCGCGTGGGGCGTTAGTAGATGAAATGGCGTTGGTCAAAGCACTTCGCGAGGGAAGATTGAGCGGTGCAGGACTGGATACATTTGAAGGGATAAATCCGTTCACGGAGGATGAGACGCCGCCAGAGCATCCGCTATTGGAGCTTGACAACGTTGTACTTACACCCCATGTCGGCGCCTACTCCGTCCAAGCGTCGCAGGATGTTTCTAGGGGTGGGGTTCAAAACGTGGTATCGGTGTTAAGTGGGCACTTGCCTCTTGCCGAGAATATCGTTAATCCGAGTGTGACGCCTAGGGTTCCCCTTGCGGATTACGATGATTCGCTCTTTGAAGAAAACGGGCACTAAGAACTGTTAGCGTCATCGCGTTGGGAGATCGAATAGTGCGTTAATTCGGCAGAATGGGATTGGAAGAGTGGAAGGTTGGAAGATACTCTTTCACGCTATTCGTGTTATTCATAATGTGTGATTCCTTTGGGGGAAGAAGTGGGAGTTGAATAGTTGGGTTTCGCTGTGCTCAACCCAACCTACTACGAGCTAGACTAGGAAGTGGCAGATAATGGACATAACGTGGGATTATGCTAACGCACGAGATTACGTCAAACGGATTCATCAAGGCATGCCGCCGGTGCTCATCAGCGTAGCGGTGACGGGCGAGCACCAGAAAAGTGAAAACCCAGGTGTACCGGTGACTGCGGAGGAGCAAGCTGAAGAGGCTGCCGCAGTTTATGCCGCAGGTGCGCGAATAATTCATATCCACGCCCGTCAAGCCGATGACCCAACCAAAGGTACGAATGATCCAACCCGCTACCGCGAAATCAATGCGATGATGCGGGCGAAAGCGCCCGATATCCTCATAGACAATTCTCAAACTGTTGCAGAACTCCCAACTCCCTCCGACGCATTGGTTGGATCTGCCTACTTCTTTCGGTCGGCACCGATTGAAGCTGCGCCGGACATTATGTCGCTTAATGCGGGGCCCATGACCTTCCGGCGTGGGGCATCCTACACAGGGGGCGCCGCCACGCCGAGCTCGGTATACGCCACGACCTTCGACCACACGGAGCGGGCAGCGAATCTAGCGCGCGAACACGGAATCAAGCCGCAGGTGTTTCTCTACCACCCGGGACATCTTGACATTCTAGAACACCTTATTGCACATGATGCGCTGGACAAGCCCTATTTTGTACAGCTCGTTTTCGGGCAGCAGAGCGGAATCGCCACCAGCCCGGAAAATGTGTTGTCGATGATAAGGAATCTACCTGAAGATACCATCTTCCAAACCTGTGCTTTGGGACTGGAGGAGATACATGTAAATGTCCTCTCCCTCCTCTTGGGCGGGCATATTCGCACCGGGTTAGAGGATAGTCTGCTCTACCAACATGATACGCCTGCCCAAAGTAACGTTCAGTTGGTGGAGCGTATTGTCCAAATTGCCAATGCACTAGGGCGACGGGTCGCTACGGCGGAGGAAGCACGCCGTATGTTGGGAATTGGTTTCCCAACGAACTGAAAGAAAACACCGCGCCCACCATAGCCGCTCTGAAAAGAGGAGACATGTCTATGTCTGTACCTACGACAAACGCCGATGGCAAACCGGCGATTGAGTTCACCGAAGAACAAAAATTTATTTTTGATACACGCGGTTGGATAGCTATCCCTGCCGTGTTGACGGATGATGAGATTGTCGAAATGCGGGGTTTTTGCTACCGACTGAAAAGGGATCCGGAGTCGATTCCCGAATATCACCGGTATTCGGTTGGAGGACCGCTTGAGAAATTGGCGGATCACCCGATTGTCCTCGGATTCATGGACGAGTTTGTTTCATCAGAATACTCAAGCGAGGACTGCTACGGTTTTCGTTTCGAAGGCACGTTTCTAACGATTAGGTCTAAAGGACATGACAACTTTAACCCTCATGGAGGGCAGGGGATGTTTACGTTCCCCGGAAATTCACACACCTATCGTCTGAATCCCGGCAAGGCACACAGCGGATTAACTCGAATCGTTTGGGAACTGAATCCGGTAAAAAGAGGCGGCGGAGGCACGCTTTTCTTGACGGGAAGCCACAAAGCGGCGTTTCCTCCTCCGAAATCAGTCCATAATCGGGATAGCCTTCTGTGGGAGGACTATAGCTGTCCGGCAGGATCGGCGCTCTTCTTTACGGAGGCGATTACCCACACCGGCGCTCGGTGGGAGGACGACACGGTTGACCGAGTTTCCGTGTTCAACTGCTATAACGTTGTAGGCAATAAGTGGCATAAGTGGGAACCTCATCCGAAACACCTCGCTGAAATGCCATTCAAGCGCCAAACCCTCTTTCGCCCGGTCTATTGTCAGGACAATGTTCCCTCGCCCGACGACGTTTAGAGGTTGTTTGAAAGACAATTAGCAAAGCCATTTTTGGACATTTGGACAAACGTCTTTTGATATTGGTCAGTTACCGGTAAAGCAGAAGTCAGTAGTAGCGGTAAGTAATAGCTCGGGAGTCGTTGATGTGGGATTAATGAGGATACAAAGAGCGGTGTTCTACGATTTGATACCCACCGATTACCGCTGCGAATCTAAAAGTAGTGTCGCCCCTCCGGGGCTTTTGGTTGTATAGGGCTACTACAAATAGAATCTCAAACAGGCTCGAAAAAAATGTGGCCTAGCGTTTGTTGAAGTGATTCCCTACGCCTCTAGAATCAGGTGCGATTGGCCTGGCAGCTAGTAGGGAGGATGTTGCTTTCTACATGTCAGCCACTCGTACAGATTGTTCGGATTCAATCCCGGTCTCAAGGTATCAAAGTAAGGTATCAAAGTGAGGAGTAGATTATGGCCAAAGTGCAAATTGGTATCGTCGGATCCGGCGGGGCGGCAACGTCCGGCGCCGAACAATTTTCCAAGATCGATGCGACTAAAATCGTTGCGGTTGCCTCGCGAAATCATCACACAGGTGAGCAATTGGCTCGGCGCTACGGGGCGGAGTTTATACCTGATTGGCGAGATCTCGTTCGACGCGACGACGTGGATGGTGTCGCAATCTTCACCCACAATGATAGCCATGGTGAAATCGCTATTGCCGCGCTTGAGGCGGATAAGCATGTGTTCACCGAATATCCGTTGGCGCAAGCTGTTGATCAGGGCGAAGCCGTAATCAGGTTAGCAAAATCCCAAAACCGTGTTCTGCGTGTCTCTCACTCCGAACCTGTGTCGAATATGCACAATGCGATTAAGCAGAAAGTTCAAGGGCTTGGCGGTCTACTATGGGCGGGCTTTTGGCGGCTCACCCCCGGACGAGGCGCTCGACCAGAGATTCTGTTAAATCTGCCCGTCTCGGGCCCACCGGCGCATTTCTTTGTCTATCACATCTACCCGGTTGTAGATTTGTTTGGACGCGCCGAGTGGGTGGAGGGTACCGCTGTCTATGAAGGTTTAGGCGATGAGGGGAGATACAACCGGTTCGTAAACACCGTTACTGTCGGTTTTTCTAGTGGCGGTGTGGGGCAGTGGACATGGGCGGGCGGTGTTGAAACGAACAGACCGGAGCAACATTGTCGGTACGTCTTGAATGGAGGTACGGTTTTATATGACGGAGACGGATGGCACTGTGCTACTTCAACCGGGATTGAGGAGATTCGACCACCTGAAGGCTCGAACGTTTCAATTCAAGAGCGTTGGACTCACGAAATTCTTGATGGGGATTCGGAAACTGCAAGCGCTGACACAGCCATAGCGTTAGAGGCGATTCGGATTAGCCTTGCTGCTGAGCAGTCAATGCGGGAGCATCGACGGATTGTCTTGGCCTAAACCTATCTTTTATGCGAACAAGTGTACGTTACCGTGCGAATCGGGACCAAGGAAAATCGGGGACCCGACGATGGATCTCTATTGTCGTGGGATTTGTACCGCACAAAGATCCCTATCGCATTCGCTATTCGCTCATTTGATCCTATGCAGTCACTTGATCGCTCCCACAAGGGCCTTTACCTTTCGCCCTTCTAGGGATTTCCTTTGAGTTTCGGATTGAAGATTTCATCCTTGATTTGAAGATTGTCAATTCGCTAACATCAGGTGTGATTCCCCTGGAGCCAAATCTTTTTGGACTTGACGGGGGATGGGGTTTCTGATATGCTGATCCAATGGTATCACCACGCGCAAATGCGCCTCCCTAGATAATGCCGAGAGTTCGCTTAATCCTTCTGAAGTTAATCACCCAATCCATAATTGCCGGCATACTCTTGATGCCGTTAGAGTTGCGGGGAAGTGCATCGCCGTGGTTCACCGAAGTAAGCGCTAAAGCCGGCATTCGTTTCAAACATACGGACGGACGCAGCGGACAAAGGTACTTTCTGGAGACGCTTGGAGCAGGTGCGGCGTGGTTCGATTACGACAGAGATGGGGATTTAGACATCTATTTTGTGAACGGAGCCGGCTTGCCGGGGGCAGAGTTTGATGTTTCTCCCACCAACGCGCTTTATCGCAACAACGGGAATATGACTTTCACAGAGGTCACGAATGGGGCGAAGGTTGGAGATGGGGGATACGGTTTCGGCTGCTGCGTCGGTGATTACGACAACGACGGATGGCCAGACCTGTATGTTACGAATTTTGGTCCGAATATCCTGTATCGCAATAACGGAGACGGGAGTTTTTCCAATGTTACCGAGGGGACAGGCGTTGGAGGTGAACGCTGGAGTAGCAGTGCGGCATTCGCTGACTATGACAGGGACGGCGACCTCGACCTGTTTGTCGCAAACTATCTAGACTATCGGTTGGAGGACAACACGATCTGTCATAGGGGCGATCTACGTGTCTATTGCCCGCCTGCAGATTTTACAGGTGTGGCTGATGTGCTTTACGAAAATAAAGGTGATGGAAGTTTTGCGGATGTAACGCGAGAATCGGGCGTGTTCAATCCCGAGGGAAAGGGACTAGGTGTCGTTTGGGGCGATTACGACAACGACGGTTATCCCGATATCTTCGTTGCCAATGACACAACGGCGGACATGCTTTATCGAAATAACGGTGATGGCACATTTATGGATGTAGCACTGTTCGTCGGTGTCGCCCTCGGCGCGAAAGGAATCCCCATGGGCGGTATGGGCACCAGTTTTGGCGACTACGATAACGATGGGTGGTTAGACATTGCCGTGACGAATTTTCAGGACGATCCGAACAGCCTTTATCATGGTGAAGGCGACGGTACGTTTGCGGACGCAAGCTATGCGAGCCGGTTGGGCGGAGTCAGTCTTCCTTATGTTGGTTGGGGAGTCGATTTTGTAGACTTGGATAACGATGGATTTACGGATCTGTTTGTGGGAAACGGGAACATATATGATAACGTCGAAATGTTTAATCCGGGCTACACGTATCCGCAACGCAACCATCTCTTCAGAAATCAGGGTGATGGAACGCTGAGTGAAATCTCCAGCCAGTGCGGCCCCGGATTGAGTTTAAACAAAGTCAGCCGCGGCGTCGCCTTCGTTGACTATGACAATGATGGCGATATTGATATCCTTGTCACCAATTCCAATCAGACTCCCGACCTACTCCGGAACGAAAGTTCCAATCAGAACAATTGGCTCAACTTGCGACTCGTTGGAACGGCGAGCAACAGGGATGCCATCGGTGCTCGAGTGAAGATTTTTGCACCGGGGCCTGAACCTCAACTTCGAGAGGTGAAGAGCGGTTCTAGTTACCTCTGTCAAAGTGACATGCGTTTGCATTTCGGACTGGGTAATGCCTCTATTGTCACTCGCATCGAAATCCGATGGCCCAGCGGATTGGACGATACGTTTGGAGGGATAGCGCCGAATCAATTTCTGGAAGTCCGGGAAGGCGAAAAACGGTTGATTCCCCTAGTCTCGAAGTAAGTAGGACAAAAGTCGGGAATGTGAATTGTTTTTCACTCGGTAATACGGAGATTGTTGATTCAATAGAGTTGTGCGATTCTACATATCATGAGGAGATTGAGCTTTATGGTGCACTGTGACAAAATGCAGGATAAGCGAGTTCTTATCACAGGTGCGGGGACCGGAATCGGACGGGAAGTCGCACTGGAATTTGCAAGAGAAGGCGCTGTGGTCGCGCTTCATTACGCCCACAGTGCAGACGGCGCTGAGTCCGCCGTAGCGGAGATCGAGGGTGCGGGCGGACAAGCGGCAGCTTTCAAAGCAGACTTCACAGATGTCAACGCGGTCAAGCAATTGGCAAACCAGGCGGTCGAATTTCTCGGAGGGCTTGATGTGCTCATCAACAACGCCGGAATAACGATGAACCTGCCGTTTGAGGAAGTGACCCCCGAACAGTTTGATACGTTGTACAACGTGAACATACGCGCTCAGTTCTTTCTTACGCAAGCCGCGCTATCACAGTTGATTGAGAGCCAAGGGATTGTCATCAACCTTTCGTCCATTCACGCCTTTGAAGCCTACCCCGAGCACTCAGTATATGCGGGTACCAAGGGCGCAATTGTCGCTTACACTCGCGAGCTCTCAATAGAATTGGCGGTGAAAGGCGTGCGAGTGAACGCAATTGCCCCGGGAGCGGTCGAAGTGGAAAATCACTACAAAGTTGTTCCTGATTACGACCCGAAGGCAAATGGCGAGATGATTCCCTGTGGCTTTGAAGGGGTGCCGCTGGATATCGCTCGGGTCGCCGTTTTCCTTGCCTCCGATGATGCTCGGTATATTGTTGGGCAGACACTCCTTGTAGATGGCGGCACCACCTCCTGGATGCCGTTTAACGATGACTTCCGAAAACGCGGAGACGTTCGCTTTGGGAAAGGGTACGTGCCGGGAATATAGCAGCGAAACAGATCCGGGGGATGGCAATGTGGTTGGGATTAGCCGCCTTATTGGCAATCGCGATAGCAGTGGGCATAGAAAACAGGGCAGAGGGGACAACACCGACAATGGAAGAATTGGATATTTCAAGAGCGTGGGTTGCAACTCACTTTGAATCTAGTGACGCCGCTCCGCCTTTTTCCTTTCGTTATGGCGGTCAGCCTGTGACGGAGGCTCTCCAGGCGTGGCGAACAGACAGTGTGGTGCGGAAACTGGGTGACTCGCGGACTGAAAGGACGCTCACCTATGCTGACCCGAAATCCGGGCTTGAAGTGCGATGTGTGGTTATTGAATACAGTGACTATCCCGCTGTCGAATGGACTGTTTTCTTTGAGAACAAGGGCAGCGACACGACACCGGTTCTTTCCGATGTTCAAGCGGCGAATTTTTCGCTCTCAAGTGCTGCACCGGGAGACTTTGTCGTATATCATGCAGACGGAAGCCACGCTGCTCCGACGGATTTTCACCCACGCGATACAAAACTAACCCGCGGGAAAGAACTACGCTTTGCGCCGTATGGAGGAAGGTCTTCGGATGGTGTTCTCCCGTTTTTCAATCTCAAGCAACCCGACGGCAATGGCATGATAGCCGCGATCGGCTGGACCGGACAGTGGGCGGCATCGTTCACACAGAAGAGCGACGTAGATGTCAAGTTTCAAGCCGGAATGGAGACTACCCACCTGAAATTGTACCCCGGCGAAAAAATTAGGACGCCGTCAATCCTGTTGTGCTTTTGGAACGACAATCGGAAGCATAGCCAGAATTTGTTGAGAAGCCTGTTGCTCAATCACTATTCGCCTACCTCTGATGGAGTTCTAGCCGATGTGCCCGTTGGCGCATCGCCTCATAGTGAGATTCCCTTTGAATCAACCACGGAAACTAACATGATTGAAGGGATTACAAAGGTGACCTCACACAATCTACCGATTGACACGTGGTGGATTGATGCGGGTTGGTATTTATGCCCCGATGCTGTGACCGGCGGGCGAAATTGGGCGAAAGGCGTTGGCAACTGGGATGCCGACCCTGAACGCTATCCCAACGGCATGAAACCTGTAGCGGACGCCGCACATCAGAACGGTTTGAAGTTTCTGCTGTGGTTTGAACCCGAGCGCGTCATGCCCGGTACGTGGCTTTACGAAAACCACCCGGATTGGCTGCTGGCACCGCCGACGCGCCTTCCTCCGGAGCTCCAATACGAAGGGAGGGACGGATTCCATCTGTTGGACTTAGGCAATTCGAAGGCACTCGCGTGGGCGAAGGAGACGTTTTCAGGAATGATTAGAGACGTGGGGATTGACATATACCGCCATGACTGCAATATCTACCCTTTGCACTATTGGCGGAAGGGCGAAGCGCCGGACAGGCAGGGCATGAACGAGATTCGGTACATCCTGGGGCTTTATGACTTTTTTGACTCGCTCCAGCGCGGGAACCCGAATCTCCTTATCGACAACTGTGCGAGCGGCGGCAGGAGACTTGACTTCGAGATGTTGCGTCGGTCAGCCGCGCTGTGGCGGAGCGACGACTGCTGGAATGCAGATGCGGAACAGAGCATGACTTACGGGCTGTCGCTCTGGATGCCGCTGCACGGCGTGGGTTCGATTTCAGTCAATCCGTATGATTTTCGCAGTGGTATGGGAGCCAACTTTTCTGCGTCATTGAGATTTTATTCCGATCCCGCTATCTGGGAACCCGCTATAGACCTTTTCACCGAATACAGGTCAATCCGCCACCTGTATCATGGAGATTTCTACCCGCTCACGCCGTACAGCGTATCTCCGCAGGCGTGGATCGCTTGGCAATTTCATCGGTCCGACCTTGGCGAGGGTATGGTGCAAGCGTTCCGCAGATCCGATAGCGATGTCTCCGATACTGTCTTCACACTTCACGGATTGTCGCCCGAGGTGCAATACTTGGTGGCCAATCTTGATACACCGGGGACCTCTCGGATAACTGGACAAGAACTCATGGACAAGGGGATTTCTGTCTCGATAAACAAAGCACGGGGTTCTGCAGTCATCGTTTATAAACCGATTGATGAATGAGTTGCAAGCAATGGTTTGCAGTTGTTTGCTCTTCTGATTTCTAGAAGCTGTTCTCTTTGGAGACACCCTTTATGCGGTGTTGCGCCCAAGTTGTTTGGCGCATTAGGACGGGACTCGGTTTTTGAATATGTGACAGGTTATGTTCATATGATCCAATTGTCGGCAGGGGGCATCTAATTTCAATCTGATCAAAATGAAAGGAGTTCAATCCATGACTGTGACGGCAAATAGGTATATGCGTCTTTGCAGCGCCTGTTTCATCGTATGTTTGGCATTGACCGGGAAAAGCCATGCTCAACCGTTTTTGAAGGGCATTGAGGCTATCTGGCTTTTTGATGAAGGTAAGGGAAAATCGGTTAAAGACTCTTCCGGCAATGGTCATCACGGCGACTTTCGAGGCAAGCCGGAATACATTGAGGGGAAATTTGGCACGGCTCTGGATTTTGGCGGGCCAGAGGAGGGGGATTGGGTACAGATGGACGACCCAGTCGTTGTAGACACCGTTGATTTTAGCATGGGATTTTGGATGAAGCCTGCCAAACCACAAAATTGCTGGGGAAATGTGTTGTCCAGTCGAGATCAGGACTTGGGAGATGCGGGAATTGCCATTGCAGAGAGCGGCTGCCTCGACAATTGGTATAGAATTATCATTGGCGGCGTAATCAATTGGGATGGGGTAGGTAATCCCAGAAACACTGTGCGTCCTAAGGCGCTGGAGTGGAATCATGTAGTCTTTGTCCGTCAAGGCAGAGAAGGGATTTGGTATCTCAACGGGAAGCCGGATCGCCCTAAGCGGGGCAACTTTTACATTGACTTGGGTACGGAGCGCCCAGTGGGAGCATCCCGAGAAAATTTCCGCATCGCAACCGCCATATTCGCTGAAGGCAGGTCCTATAGGGGAGCTCTTGATGAAGCCTTTATCTTTAAGAGAGCATTGACTCAGCTTGAAGTTACAAAGGTAATGGAGAAGGGGCTGATCGGGGCACAGGCAGTGGATGCGGAAGACAAAATTGCAACGGTCTGGGGACGGCTAAAGTCCTAGTCTAGAGTCGGAGCGCTGTTCATTTTTTCATTCACTATCCTATCTTACCAATTTGCATCATGGTGGGCAGTGCCCACCCTACAAACGTACTAAGAAAGGTGTTCAAGCCATGACTGTGACAGCAAATAGGTTTATGCGTCTTTGCAGCGCCTGTTTCATGGTATGTTTGGCATTGACCGGGAAAAGCCATGCTCAAGCGTTTCTGAATAAGGTCGAAGGTATCTGGCTGTTCGACGAAGGCAAAGGAGAAACCGTCGAAGATTCTTCCGGTAATGGTCATAACGGCGAATTCAGGGGGGACCCGGAATACGTTGAAGGAAAATTCGGCACAGCGCTAGAGTTTGGCGGCCCCGGAGAGAGAGATTGGGTAGAAATGAAGGGGCCCGTTGCGGTGGATAGTGTTGATTTTTCTTTTGGTTGTTGGATGAAACCGCACAGTACGCAAATTTGCCACGCAACTATCTTGGGCGCCAGGGATGAAAATGGTTCAGACACCGGATTTGACTTCGACCAAAGCCAATGTCAGACCAATTGGTATAGGATAGTCATCGGCGGTGTAATCAATTGGGATGGAATAGGCAATCCAAGAAACACGGTGCGTGTGAAATCGGAGGAATGGAATCATGTGGTCTTTGTTCGCCAAGGCAGAGAAGGGATTTGGTATCTCAACGGTAAGCCGGATCGCCCTAAGCGGGGCGATTTTTACGTTGACTTAGGCTCGGAACGCCCGGTGACACCCGGCAAAGAAAACTTCCGCATTGGCGCGCCCATATATGATGACGGTCTACCCTACAGGGGTGTTCTTGACGAAGTCTTTATCTTCAAAAGGGCACTATCTCAAGTTGAAGTTACCACAGTGATGGAAAAGGGAGTTGTCGGAGCGCAGGCGGTTGACGCGAATGACAAAATTGCAACCGTGTGGGGACGGATAAAATCCTAATCTTCAGTCAAATCACTTTTTCGTTTTTACTCTTAACGCTTTATTCGTTAAGTTGGACTTTGTAGATTTAAGCAGCATAACAGACGGTGCGAATCAAGCGTTCAAGAAGAGTGCCGACGTTTTGACTATCTGGCGTTCTTATATCATTTCCGTATATTTGCAGTGTCTCAATAGCATCAATCGAGCCTTTCCGCTAAGGGACAGGACGGTCTCTATCGGACTGAGATCACTATCTCACGGGATTTACTATGGGCGTTCTATTGAGGTCACTATGGGATTTACTATCGCCTTAGGATCTCTATCGCGCTTCCTTTTCGGTCGCTTGATCTATCCGCTCAGTTGATCGTTACTCGCTCGGTCGATCCTTGTTCAGCCGCTTAAATTATATATTCGTTTAATCTCCGATAAGCTCTTGCTGAAGTGCAAGACCTACCGACACTTAGAAGTGAGCCACAGGACTGTTACGAGGGTTTTGCTGCAGCGGAACACCATGTTAGGTTTGCGTAAGAATGGCGATTATTTCGGCACCTCAGTCCAGACCGAGCAGTTAGGGAGCACGCCGGGCAGGGAAGAAACCGGGTTTTCAGGAAAAACTCGGTTTCGAACCAAATGGTGCTACTATACATCTGATACGAAAGGAGTTTAAACCGTGACAATGACCGTAACTAGATTAGCGCGTTCTTGTATTGCCTTTTTCGTCGTCTGTTTGACCTTGACCGGGAATAGTCATGCTCAACCATTTTTGAAGGATGTTGTGGCTATGTGGCTCTTTGATGAAGGTAGAGGCAAAGCGGTCAAAGACTCGTCCGGCAATGGACTTCACGGCGAGTTTGGGCGCAAACCGGAATTCGTTGTAGGAAAATTCGGCACGGCTCTGCAATTCGGCGGAGGGGAGGAGGGCGCTTGGCTCGAAATGGATGGGCCTGTCAAGATAGATAGTGTTGATTTTTCTTTCGGTTGTTGGATAATACCCGGCAAACCGCAAACTTGCTGGGCAACTGTCTTGGCGGCAAAGGATCAGCATGAGGCAGACGTCGGGTTCGCCTTTGAACAGAGCAACTGTTTGAACAATTGGTACAGGATTGTCATCGGCAATGTTATCAATTGGAACGCAATAGGAAATCCAAGAAACACAGTCCGTCCGCAGCCAGAGGAATGGAACCACATCGTGTTTGTCCGTCAAGGCAGGGATGGGATTTGGTATCTTAACGGGGAGCCAGATCGCCCAAAGCGGGGAAACTTTTATGTTGACCTAGGGTCGGACCGCCCCGTGGGGGTCCCGCGGGAGAACTTCCGCATCGGTAACACCGTATTTGACGAACGCCGAGGCTGGAAGGGAACCCTTGACGAAGTCTTCATCTTCAGAAGGGCACTGAGTCAACTTGAGGTTACGAAAGTTATGGAACAGGGACTCGTCGAAGCGCAGGCGGTTGACATGGAGGACAAGATCGCAACGGTCTGGGGGCGGATAAAGTCTTAATCTTTCGTTTGGGTCGCTACTATAAAACGAGTCACAACAAGTGAAGGCAACTGTTTGGTTTACGAATTTCTTCCTTCTATGGAGGAGAGTCGCTCCGGATCCTACAGTTGTACGCGTTAGCGGTCGTTCTCTTATCTTCTAAGGCACAGCTTGTGGGTGCCCGTTGCCAACCATTACCCACTGTCTGCAGGTTTGTCGTAGGGAGGGTCGATCTGTAGTTAGCGGCAATCTTTACTCTGGAATGATCCTGTCAGTCGGTTGCGGCCTTTTCGCTGAACACTGAGACCAGCAAACACTATCAAAATGGATGTTCTTGCTGCCAAGGTCATCGCGCCAAGAGTCAAGAGAACGGCATTCTTGAGGTGTTACCATCTCATTAGTTGGACAGCGGCCTTTTAAGGCGAAGGGCGAAGCCATCACGCCAGGAGAGAGCCCCGATTCAATCAACAGTTAACCGAGGATCCTACCTTCAGCTTTCGGTATGGGGACGCCGAATTCGCCTAAAGTTTGCGGTCGTATAATCGTAAAAAGAGGATGATTTCACAATGACACCACTCAAATTGACCGACCATCAACTTGATTTTTTTAAAACATTTGGTTTTCAAAGTTTCCCCGCACTGCTGGCAGACCAAATTGACGAAATCGATAGCGAGTTTGAAGCGGTTTGGGAAGCACGTGGGGGCGGGCATCACGGCAAACCGCATGAAGGCAAAGCACGCTCCTGCATCGTTCCCTTCATCGATCAAACTGCACGACTTTGTGCGCTGCTTGATGACGCACGAATTCTTGGTATTGCCACCAGCCTACTCGGCGATGACTTCAATTATATGGGCAGTGACGGCAACTACTATGTGGGCGACACCGGTTGGCACTCTGATGGCTGGCATTCGAACTTCTTGCACATCAAAATCGCGCTTTACCTTGACCCCTTGACCCGTGACACAGGCGCTATTCGCGTCATCCCGGGGAGCCACCTGCCCGGCGACACATATGCAAATGCGCTCGCCGAAAAAGTTGGTAAGAGCCAGGAATTGTGGGAAGCTCACGGCAAGGATGTGCCCGCCGTCGCATTGGAAACCATGCCTGGCGATGTCGTTTGCTTCAATCACAACACCAAACATGCTGCATTCGGTGGAAGTACGCGACGGCGAATGTTCACGATTAACCTTTGCGAACGATACCCCGAAAGCCAATTGGATACGTTTCGCGGCTACATCAGCGGGCATGCGCGGTACTGGGTAGAACGAGTGTATGGGGAGATAATGGTCTCTACTGCCGGACCAGAGCGGATGCGCCACCTAGAGCAGGTCATGGCAAACGATGGGCACCTCGCTGAACTTGCCCGCCAAGCGAAAGAGGCAATGACAGAACCTGCGCGCGGTTGAAGAGCGCTCCTGTTCGTTCAAACCGAACGATTGTAATCTTCAAGTACATTCGACTCAAGGCATGATCATAGATTGGTGATGCCATCGTTATAGATTCTCGCTCACAGCATCCCCATCCGTTTAAGCGGAAACGCTGAAGACAGATAAGCGATTATCTGTGAACTGTAAGATTCCGTATCTGGTTGCAGTGCCTTCACTGACCATTACCCATCAAGACTATCATTAATAATACCATTTCGCTTGAATAATGATGCATATGATGTCTGGATTATATCGTTCACTTTTCCGTAGGCGGGGATCAAGGGAGTCAATAGCGATCGCGATAGAGAACCCCTTGCCCCACCAACTTTGCGCGGAGACACGGCTTCTTACTCCGATCGACGCAAGATTCTTTACTTAATCCACGTAATTAATGCCCTTGCATTTTAGATAAATGGTATAAGATGTCCGCTGACAACTCAATACGGGATACCGCTGTCACGTGGCGCGCCATACTAATCGCTATCCTGCTGATTCCGTTAAACTCGTATTGGATCATGCAGATGGAGGCGATATACTATTCCGCGCACTCAACGCTCATCGCGCTGTTTTTCAACGTTATCTTCAATGTACTTGTCTTCATGGGGCTCAACATCCCGCTTCGCAAGATTGCGCCCAAACTCGTGTTTCGGCAAGGAGAATTGGTCACCCTTTATATTATGTTGAGCCAGTCTGCGGCGTTGGTAGGGCACAGTATGCTGCAAATCCTTCCTCCGTCAATGGCGGCTCCGTTTGGGATGGCAACACCGGAGAACGAGTGGAGTGAACTCTTCGGACGGTACATTCCCACGTGGTTAGCAATTACCGATCAGTGGACGCTGGATGGATACATTACCGGGGTAAAAACGGAGTCCTCGCTCTATACGGCTCGGCATATTGAGGCGTGGCTCGGCCCGGTAATGATATGGTCGGGGTTCATCTGTGTTCTGATGTTCGTAATGATCTGTATCAATATCATCATTCGAAAGCAGTGGACCGATCGAGAACGATTGACATTTCCGATTGTTCAACTTCCGTTCCACATGACCAACCCCGCCTCCAAGTTGTTCTCGAACAGGCTGTTCTTGATAAGTTTTGGCGCGGTGAGTCTAATTAGTTTGGTAAACGGACTTCACTTCTTCTTTCCCTCCGTTCCCTATCTGCGTGTAAAACCATTCGATCTTGGCACCTTATTTACAACGAAGCCGTGGAATGCGTTGGGCACCACGATGCTGACATTTCGTCCGTTCATCCTCGGACTCATTTTTCTCATTCCGTTGGACATCGCTTTCTCGTGCTGGTTCTTTTTCTTCTTTTGGAAAGCACAGATAATCCTCGGGAGCGTCATGGGATTTCGCCAGCGACCAGAATTTCCGGAGCAGAGCACAGGTGCCTACATAGCCCTTTTCATCATTGCCCTATGGATTGGTAAGGGCCATTTGGTGCGAATTGTGCAATCAATATTTCATCTCGTCAGGAGGGAGGACAGAGACGATGGCACCACAGAGCCGTTAAGCTATAGGAACGCCGTGCTGGGGCTGATGTTAGGCTTCACATTTCTCGTGCTATTCTGTTGGAAGGCGGGTATGTCGATGTGGGCAGCGGGGATATTCTTTGCACTGTATCTGATGACGGAGATTGGTGTCACGCGGATTCGCGCCGAGGTGGGGTCGCCCATCCACGACCTGCACTTTGCAGGACCGGAATACATCATGGTGGATACGGTGGGAACGCGCAAAATGGGGGCCGCAAACCTGACCGTTCTCTCTTTCTTCTGGTTCCTCACCCGCGCGCATTACAGCGATGTGATGCCCCACCAGCTTGAAGGGTTCAAGTTGGCGGATCAAGCGCGAATGAACAACCGACGAGTCCTTCTAGCCATGCTCATCGCCACGGTCCTTGGCACAGTGGCCGCTTTTTGGGCAGTCTTGGATTCGGCGTATCAGCATAGCGGGGCTATCATGACATGGGCAGGTTTGGAACCGTTCAACCGGCTAGCCGGATGGTTATCGTATCCTACGTCAACCGACTTGGTAGGAGTGGGATTCTTTACTTATGGGCTGCTGTTGGGAATCTTTCTGATGGTTATGCGATGGCAATTTCTGTGGTGGCCCTTCCATCCGGCGGGTTATGCGGTCTCCAGTACCTATCAGATGAGAGGTCTGTGGTCCATGTTTCTATTGGGGTGGCTTATCAAGTGGCTGGTTTTGAGGCACGGCGGTTTGCGCCTACATCGACAAGTCTTGCCCCTATTCTTCGGCATGATTCTCGGCGAATTTGCGGTGGGTGGTTTCTGGGCACTTTTTGGGATTGTCTTCAAGACCGAGACATACGGTTTCACGGCGTGGTGGTACTAAGTGGTCTATTCGCCAAGAGTAAAAGGTACAAATTCTACGTATTTTGGAGTTTTGAAATCAAAACATTCTAGAGCAGTGGTCAGTGACGAGTGAGAGAGGAAGAAAGTCTTCCACGCAAGCCTAATTCGATTGGAGTAAGACATGAAATTTAGCTGGGTCGTGCTGTGCCCAACCCAACTTACGAGAAGCTGTAGGCGGGGAAAGATGGTGCGCCTATTCACAATCCGGCAGGCAAGATGTCCTGCCTACGGCGGGTGGTGGCATCTCTATGGAGTGTCTATTGCAGCCGGATTTCTAATCGCACTCCTTGCTCAGTTGCTTAATCTCTACCTACCAAAATCTTTCGCGTCGTCGAGAACTCACCTGCCTTCAGATTGTAATGGAGATTTTCTCCCGATTGAGATCTCTTGTCTCGAGTAAAACTCGCTCCTACCATGTTTAGTAAGGGGTGCCCACGCATACCGACGCACCGGTTACACGTATAGTGCCGGCTTTAGGAACAACAAACACACGGGCGCAGTCCAATCCAATTCCCGGGTGTTGCTTGGTGGAGTTTAACGAAGGCTGCTTCGGATCAGCGGCATCATGTCTCCAAACTTTATAGGGTTTTGCATAAACCAAATTTACGTAATTCTCGCCCTCCTTGTATTGATAATACCATCCGTGTTTTCCTTGCGTGCCGCTAAAGCCTTCTGAAGCTTGGTGTCTCGTACCATCCTCGTAGATTATCACCGGATCCCAATAAGTATTGTCAGACGCCATGCCTTGATTCATGTTCACAAGGAAGCAGATTTTATCACCTGAGTTAACGTCAACTTTGACATCGTGATGTCGTCTATCAGCGCTGTCTCTGCAATATTCCCAACCATCCTTTGGCCAAATCTGTTCATCGTTCTTCAAAATCTTGAGGTTGACCCCATCGCCATTCCTCGGCCTTGCCTTATATAGTGCATGGCGTTCGCTAATCGGCGCGAAGATATATTTCATTAGGAAGCGTGAATCTTCGGTAACCCGTTTTGACCGTATTTCTTGGTCAAACTTAAGATTCAACTCGACTTGGGCTTTCATATGCCCGTCACCTCCGTGTTTCCTGGTGTTATTTAGGCTGAAATGATTCGACATACCTATCAAGAAAACGGCACATACTATGTATGTCTCAAATCGCTTCGATCTGTTTCGGCGACTGAGAAGCGAGAATCCAATCAAAAGCCCTACAATGAGAATAAGCGCCGCGCTTTGATAGTAGTATCCGCCTCTCCAAATGTCAGCCCAAGCAAGCGGGTTGTGCCGCATGTAAAGGAGCATAATCATGGATACGCAGAAAACGAATGCCGTTACAAGCATTGTTACCAACGCAACGCGATCTGTCAAGCCCCGCCTCGAATTGCCATTGCCATTGGCATTGGTAGAGGTGCTGGGGGATTTCTTTATGGCAGATAAAGCAAGGAGGATGTATGCAGCAAGTGCAAGCCCCCAAGACAGAAAATAGCCGTCCCAGATATTACCGAACGCTAACTGAAGCTGGAGCACTGTTAACTTAAATCCGTTCCAAAAACCTCTAAGGTACGAGGCGTGATCGTGAAGCAAGAAGAAACTCAGAGAAGCCCAGCCCCGATCGGGAGGGTGTCCCCGAACGGCATTAATGATGTATGGACACAACTGATAATCCCAGTAGAGATAGAAGCAGAACGCTACGGTGAACGAAATGGCAAAAAATAGAAGGTGTCGGTAGGCTTGATTTTGATAACGCCGAATAACTGCCATGATAAGGCTCAATCCAATTAACCACAAACCGATCATGACCCCTTGCTTGTCCGTGATGTATGACAGAAAGGCGCCCAAACCCAGTAGAATGTATGCAACTACATTTTGTGGCTTGGTTGCCGGTTTCAGCCAGTGAATAAGGCAGAGTATCCCAAGGGCTGCCCAGAATGCGGTTACGGTCTTTCCGCATCGGAAGTATATGCCGTGCATCACGAGCATCTGTGGTGAAAGCAGAAAAAACATTGCTAACACTAAACATGATGTCCTCCTAAATGTGGGAAGAAGCTCTCTTGCAATGAAATACAGCACGACAACCGTTAGAATAGCGAAAGAGATTTGCGAGATGCTGCGAAAGCCGTACGAAAAGAAAGGGATTTTGTTTAAGAGTATCACCGTTTGAGCGTCAATATACTCAAAGACATAACCCAACTCTCGCGCTTGATAGTTGTCCCAGTCGGTAGGGGATGGGTCAAAGAACTTCGCGACCTCACTCCAAAACCCGCCGGTCGGGTTCCCGTAGAACGCCATGAAGGTCTCGGTTTCACTGTGTATTACCGGCCGGGAGTTCTTTAAACTGCTGCACCATACCCCTACCATGATAATTAGCATCAAGGCAAACACTAGCCGAGGTATATCACTGAATTTCTTACTTAACGTTGGTATTATCGTGTCCATCTGATGATTGTTTCGAACTTGCTGATTAGGACGTAATCCTCACGTCCGTTTGAGCTAGGTGTTATCGCGTTCGCATCTGGTGTGTCTCCGGACGCCCTCTCTGGTACAAGTGTAACATTTCCTGCTGGAAAGGCCCCTGTTTTTCTCTAGACATTGGGGACAAGCATGGAATAAGATAAATGCCCACTAGTCTGCAGACGACAGACCGATACGGGCAATGGATGCTCGCAGATCAGTCTCTGCCCTGCCTAACGCGATTCTTCCAATGTTAAAGAGAGCCTTATGAAGTTAACCCAAGATCAACTTGACGCGTTCCATCGTGATGGCTATCTCATCGTCGCGGATCTTTTCGATTCCGACTCAATGGTAGCCGCTTTACGTGATATGGAACATATTTTTTACGGCGAATCCTTCGCTGAATACCTCGCGGATTTTGGACAATACCGGGAAAGCCGATTCCGTGGAACCGACAGTTACCAATGTTGTCGCGCATTACGGCGACACGGAACATGGTCGCGCGCAGTTCCCATCAGGATATGATGCTCTAGATCGACTGATTGAGAACGAAGATTATCTTGACGTATTCGCCCAGTGTCTCAACACGGATGATGTAAGTTACTGTAACGCCCACCTATTCATGCGTTCGGGGCCCACGGACAAGCGCCATTCTGAACACCCGTGGCAAGGTTATCACGCCGATCGTGGCACCAACACATTTTTGCCGTTGAGCAAAGCAATCGGTTCCTTTGATTACGTCAATAGCGTGGTTTATCTCCACGATGTTGACGATGACGGCGCTCCCCTGCATGTTATTCCAGGATCGCATCGACAAGCGGCGGATGTATACCTGCGAGCAGAGGGTGGACTGGACGACTCCGGAAAATTCCGGAATTTGCAGAGCCGGTGCCTACCACCGCCAAGGCGGGAAGCGCTCTATTTTATTCTTCATATCTCGTACATGCAGCCATTCCGTTTGAAAACAAACGGAGACAACGTGCGTTGTGGACGCTGTCCATGGCGCGCGGCGACACGAGTCGGTGGACCAAACTAGCGAATCCTTGGAGTCCACCGGAACGGCAATTCTTTCAGCCGTTTTGGGAGAAGACGACCGCACGTGTCCGAACGATGTTCGGTTGGCCCAAACCTCGACATCAATTTTATACGGAGACGACTTTGAAAGGAATCGCGATGCGGTTTCCCAATATGGACCTGACACCTTATCAGAACTAGAGGGATAGGGTGTGACGACAGATTATTTTCCATTCTAGCCCGCCATGTTGGTCATATTCGCGATTCTTGGCTGACCACATCTCGGGCAAGTTCGGGGAAAATCTGGTCGTGAATCTCAATCGGCTGGTGGAGATGAACCCGCCGGTTCTCGTCAGCCGTATCTATCATGGTAGCGTGATACATCCCTGCGCCCGTCCTGAGTTTATAACCTCCGGGTGAGTGCGAGCTTAGATATTGACGTGCCATTTCCATATCTTCCGGAGTTTTGGCTTGGCGTATACAATTCATGGTGAACATTCGGCGGCGATTTCCGCCGCCGAATGAGGCGTGATATAAGTCGTGATTAAAAATCACGATGTCGCCGGGGTTTGTTTCAACGGCAATGCTGCCGGGAAACTCCGAAGGCGGGACGCCAAATAACTCCATGGAGTTGTTCACATCAATTTTTTCCTTGCGTACAAAATGGTCCGGTCGATGGGATCCCGGAATGAAGCGCAGCGCCCCGGTGTCACGAGTAAGGGGATCGAGATAAAACGCCGTTTTCGCAGCGAATAATTGGCCCCAGCTTCCATCGGGGTGCCAACCGGTATCGCCACTATAGTAATTGCCGTCACCGCTACAGTAGTTGAAATCTTCTCCCAGAATGCCTCCGATGAGACCAACTATTGTTGGGTGATCCAGGAGCCTACACATGTCCGGATGGTGTTCGATTGGCCCCAAAAACATCGTACGAGTCGAACCATCATGATTTTTGCCACGGCCGCCATTTTGAATCGACCATTCGAATCCTTGGATGATTTTATCTGTTTCATCCTGTGAAAACAGTTGTGGAATCATCAGATACCCAAAGGTGTCGAAAAAGTCCAACTGTTCTTGAGTTAGTTTCATTCGTGTTGTCTCCTTAGAAAATTAGCAGTGATAATCATCTCCAGATTCACGACTTATGGACTTCAGTTTGTTACAGCGCAGGTCATTGTGTGTCAAACCAAGGAGAACTGATGCATCTGGTTACTCTCGTAGAATCGTGGTTGACACAATCCAAATGTGCGTGGCTTCTATTATAATGCAGGGGAGTTTGAATTACAACGATTTAGCGAGTGTTTTATAGATAATTGGCAAAAATCTTGATATTGAGTATCTGAGCAAAACCTTTTGGTAGTTGTTAGTAGGGCATCGATCGGGAATTGGTACGAGTATAATTTCAAAAAGGAAACATGCGATGGTTCAGATTGACGGGATTGTACCCGTGGTACCCACCCCTTTCGACAGTTACGGACATATTGACGAAGAGGGATTACGCAGACCGGTTGACTTCCGTGTAGCGGGCAATGCCTGCGCCATCTGCCTACCCGCCTACGCTGGCGAGTTTTACAAACTAGCTGAGCAAAAGCGGCATGATGTAATGCGTATCGCAGTGGAGCAGGCGGCAGGCCGAATTCCTGTAATTGGGCAGGCGAACCATCGATCTTCACGAGTTGGACTGGATCTCGCACATCGCATGGAGGCATCGGGAGTTTCGATGATTAGCATGGCGGCGCCGCGCATTTTCGCACTGAGTGAGGACGACTTATTGCGCTACTTTCGTGCGGTCTGCCAATCCATTAGCGTGCCGCTATTGATTCAGGTCTTCAATCCGGGCGGCGCGACCGTTGGCGCCGAATTTGCGCAGAGGCTCCATACCGACTGCCCCAACTTTAGCTATCTCAAACTGGAATAGCCGATGATGGCTGAAAAGGTGAACCGCATCCTCGAAGCTACTCGCGGATTGGTTGGTTTGCTGGAGGGTTGGGGCGGGCCTTACATGATGGAACTTATTCCTAGTGGGATATGTGGCATAATGCCCGGTGTGCCACTACTGCGTGTTCTGAATGAGGTTTACTGGAAGCGTAAGCGGGGGGAGAATAGGCAAGCCTACACGGCATATCAAAGCGTATTGCCATTCATCGTCTTCACGTTGGCGCATCTGGAGCTTTTCCTGCATGTGGAGAAACGTTTGCTAAAGGCAATGGGGCTGATTGCCTCCGCCCATGTGCGTGATGCAACCATCCACCTTGATTCCCATGCCGAAGCCTATGCGGAGTGGTTAATCGGGCAGGTGTTGCCGCTCGTGAGGTTATAATCTCATGTTGTAGGACTCTTGTAGGGAATAACAATCGTTATTCCCTATAGGTAGCGACAGGGATTAGTAATGTTTAGTAAGGAGTGCCCACGCACACCGGGGCACTGGTCACACGTATAGTCCCGGATTTAGGAGCAACAAACACGCGGACACAGTCCGATTCGAATCCCGTGCGTTGCTTGGAGGAGTTTAGCGAAGGCGAACCGTTGCGTCTCCAAGTTTTATAGCGGCTATCGTAAACCAGACTAGCGTAGATCTCGCCATCCTTGTATTGATACTGCCACCCGTTCTTTCCTTGCGTACCACTGAATCCTTTTGACGCTTGGTAGGTTGTCCCATCCCCGTAGGCGATCACCGGATCCCAATAGGCGCTATCAAATCCCATGCGTTGATGCATGTTCACAAGGAAATAGAGTTTGTCGCCTGCGTTAACATTCACCTTGAAATCGTGATGACGTCTGTCGGCGCTGTGTTTGGAATGCGCCCAACCCTCTTTTGGCCAAACCTGTTCGTCGTTCATCAGAATCTTGAGGTTGACGCCATCACCAACTCTTGGTCTTGCCTTATACAACTCCTGCCGCTCGCTAGCCGGCGCGAAGATATACTTCATTAGGAAGCGTGAATCTTCGGTGACTTGCTTTGACCTAATCTCTTGGTCGTATAGGAGATTCGCCTCAAGTATTTCCCTCTTGGAATCGCGCTCCCATCCGAAGCCCATAGTCTTGGGGAGGTTCAGGTAATTCGCCATGCACATCAAGAAAACGGCGCATACTATGTATGTCTCAAATCGCTTCGAACTGTTTCGGCGACCGAGAAACGCGAACACAATCAGCAGCGCAGCGATGAGAATAAGCGTTGCGCTTTGATAGTAGTACCCACCTCTCCAAATGTCAGCCCAGGCGAGCGGATTATGCCGCATGTAAAGGAGCATAGTCATGAACACGCAGGTAAGTATTGCCGTTACCAGCATAGCCCCCAACTCAACGCGATCTGTCAAACCTCGCCCCGAATTTTCATCGGCACCTACAGAGGCGCTAGGGGATTTCTTTAAGGCAGATAAGATTATGAGAATAAGTGCAACTAACAGAAGTCCCCAAGATAAAAAATTGCCGTCCCAGATATTTCCGAACGCCAACTGAAACTGGAGCACCGTCAACTTTAATCCATTCCAAAGGCCTTTGATGTATGAGGCGCGATCGTGATTGAGGAAGAAACTCAGGGAGGACCAACTTCGATCAGGAGGGTATCCGCGCACGTTTTCAATGATGTATGGACACAGCTCGTAATCCCAGCAGAGGTAGAAGCAGAAAGCTGCGGAGAACGAAGTCGCAAAATATATGAGGTGCCGGCATGATTGATTTTGATAACGCCGAGTCCCTGCCAAGATAAGGCTCAAGCCGATTAACCACAGACCCATCATCACCGCTTGTTTGTCCGTGATAAACGACAAAAAGGCGCCCAGACCCAGTAATACGTATGCAATTACATTGCGTGGTTTGGTAATGGGTTTTAGCCAGCGAATCAGGCAGAGAATCCAGAGGCCCCCCCAGAATGCGGCTACTGTCTTTCCGCAGCGAAAGTATTCGGCTTGCATCGCGAGCATCTGCGTAGATAGCGGAAAAAGCATTGCCAATACCAAACATGATGTCCGTCTAAACGTGGGCAACAACCCCCTTGCGATGAAATACAACGCAGTTGCGGTAAGTATAGCGAAGGTGATTTGCGTAATGCTTCGAAAGCCGTACGAAAAGAACGGAATTTTGTTTAAGAGTATCACCATCTGAGCGTCAATGTACTCAAACACATAACCCAACTCTCGCGCTTGGTAGTTGTCCCAGTCGGTAGGGGATGGGTCAAAGAACTTTGCCACCTCGCTCCAAAACCCGCCGGTTGGGTTGCCGTAGAACGCCAAGAAGGTCTCTGTTTCAAAATGGATTATGGGCCGGGTGTTTTTTAAGCCGGCACACCAGACCCCAACCATTATGATTATCATCAATGCAAACACAAGACGAAGCCTATCACTGTAGATCTTGCTTAACGTGGGAATCATTGTATTCATCTAGTATCGGATCGAACTTGCCGATTAGGACGTAAGCCTAACGTCCGTTTGAGTTAGGCTATATGGCGTTAGCACTCAATACATCTGATGGCTATCAAGGTACGCGGCATCCTCGAATCTGCTCGCGGAGAGGTTGGCGTTCTGGAGGGTTGGGGTGGGCTTTACATGATGTGGCAAAGCGGTTTCTAAAATGAATGGGGTTGATTGCCTCTGCCCATGTGCGCGATGCAACCATCCATGTTGACTCACATACCCCAGCCTATGTGGAGTAGCTAATCTGAAAAGTGCCTCTGCTGGCGAGGTTATTATCTCATGTTTTGAGGCCTTCATAGGGAATAACAATCCATATTCCTCATCGGTCGTAAATCGAACAATGATGATTACTATGGGGGCCTCACGCATACGGGGACGCCGGTCACACGTACAGTACCGTGTTTCGGAGAGACAAACACTCGTGCGCTCTCCGTTTCGAATCCCGGTCGTTGTCTGTAGGGGTTTAGCAAAGGAAAACCGTTATGTCTCCAGGTTTTATAGCGGCTATCGTAGACCAGACTCGCGTAGTTCTCGCCATCCTTGTACTGATAATGCCACCCGTTCTTTCCTTGCGTACCACTGAATCCCTTTGAGGCCTTGAAAGTCGTTCCATCATCGAAGGTTATCACCGGATCCCAGTAGGCGGTATCAAACCCCACACCTTGATGCGTGTTTACAAGGAAATAAAGTTTGTCACCGGTTTCGACCTCCGCTTTGACATCGTGTCGTGGTCTATCGGTGTTGTTTTTGGAATGCGCCCAACCCTCTTTTGGCCAAATCTGGTCCTCGTTCTTCAAAATCTTCAGATTGACGCCAACTCTATGCCCTGATCTTGCCTTATATAACCAATGGTGCTAGTTTGAAATTTGGAGGTTAATAAGCATAACATTCCCTTTTGGCTTTGCTTTAACGCGAAAGGTATCAGGGCATGAGACGATTTCCTCGATTCTACCGTTAATTTGAGTATCGGTAGCTATCAAATAACGGGAGGAAATCTAGACTCATAACCATAGTAGATTTTATCACAGAACTGTTTTGTTGTGTTGATGATAAACTCTCACAGCACGGTAAAAACCATAAGCATAGCCAAGCCAAACTTTATCCGTCTGAAGTGGTTACCATTGCCATGCTCTTTGCGCTCAAGGGTGTGGGTAATCGAGCCTCCTATCGCTGGATAGCGAACAATTTCAAATCCTTATTTCCGATGTTACCCGAGCGTACCCGATTGTTCCGCTTATTCGACGGGCATCAACATCTCATTGACGTTTTTATGGCGAATCCTTCGCTTATCGGTGGAATTGACACGTACGGTATTGAATTGATTCACCCGCGCCGAGAAGGGCGCTCTAAACGTCAAATCGGACGCAAAGGCATTTCCAACCAACGATGGATTGTAGGTGGAAAACTTTGCTTGCTACACAATCATCTCGGACTGATTGTCAACTGGGACTGCGACACTGCCAATGTACATGATGGGAGTGCCTTCCAACATCTCGTTGATGGGGTCAGTGACCAGATGGTTGTTTTTGCCGATGTAAATTTCGCCAAAGCGGATTGGTTCCCTTCCAACTTGCGTCTGTGCCGACGTGGCGAGTGGAATTCTCGGATGCTGCGAGTGGAATTCTCGGATGCTGGTAGAAACGATTTTGTCCATGTTGACGCTAGTGTGCCATTTTAAGAAAGTCATGCACCGTCGTTGGAGTTACTTCAAAACGCGAGTCGGCTTTACAATGGCTTTGGTCAATCTCTTGGTACAGTGGAATGGATTGTCGATTGACGACGATGGCTTTGTGCCTCTGTCAATAGCTCAATTCAGTCTCTAAACTAGCACCAAAGGTTATATAACTCGCGGCGTTCGCTTGCCGGCGCGAAGATAAATTTTATCAGGAAACTGGAGTCTTCGTTAACCTCCTTCGATCGTATTTCTTGATCGTATTTGCGATTCAGATCGATCTGCTCCCTCATGTGCCCGTATCCCCATCCGTAGCCCCGCGTCTTGTCAAGGCCGAGGTTATTCGCCATGCACATCAAGAAAACCGCACACACTATGTATGTCTCGAATTTACTCGACCTGTTTCGGCGACTGAGAAACGAAAACACAATCAGAAGCGCAACAATGAGAATAAGAGCGACGCTTTGATAATAGTATCCGCCTTTCCAAAGGTCTTCCCACGCGAGCGGATTGTGCCGCATGTAGAGAAGCATAATCATGAATACGCAGGTAAGTATTGCCGTTACGAGCACAACTGCCAACGCAGTGCGATCGGTCAAGCCCCTTCTCGAATCTCCAATTGCGTTGTCGGGGGTACCGGGGGATTTTTTTATCGCAGATAAAGCAATGAGTATATACGCAGCCAGTGCAAGCCCCCAAGCTAGAAGATTGCCGTCCCAGACATTACCGAACGCTAACTGAATCTGTAGCACGGTTAACTTCAGCCCAATCCAAAGACCTCTGATGTATGACGCGAGATCGTGATGCAGGAAGAAACTCAGAGAGGTCCAGCTCCGATCAGGATAGTATCCCCTAACGGCTTTAATGATGTATGGACACAACAGATAATCCCAGTAGAGATAGAAGCAGAACGCTGCCGTGAACGAGAGGGCAAAAAATAGAAGGTGACGGTATGCTTGCCCATAGTGACGCCGAATTACTGCCATGATGAGGCTCAAACCGATTAACCACAAACCGATCATGACTCCCTGTTTATCCGTGATGTATGACAGAAAGGCGCCCAAAACCAGTAGTATGTATGCAATCACATTTCGTGGCTTAGTTGCAGGTTTCAGCCAGCGAATCAGGCAGAGTATCCCAAGGGCTGTCCAGAATGCGGTTACGGTCTTTCCGCATCGGAAGTATAAGCCGTGCATCACGAGCATTTGCGTTGAAAGCGGGAAAAGCAAGGCTAATACTAAACATGATGTTCGCCTAAACGTGGGTAACAACTCCCTTGCGATGAAATACAACACGAACCCAGTTAGAATGGCGAAAGAGATTTGCATGATGCTGCGAAAACCGTATGAAAAGAACGGAATCTTGTTTAAGAGTAAGACTGCTTGTGCATCGATATACTCGAAGCCATAGCCCAACTCCCGCGCCTGGTAGGCGTCCCAGTCCGTGGACGCCGGGTCAAAGAACTTTGCAACCTCGCTCCAAAACCCGCCAGTCGGGTTTCCGTATAACACCACGAAGGACTCTGCCTCACGGTGTATTACCGGCCGCATGTTCTTTAAGCTAGTGCCCCATACGATTACCATGATGATTAACATCACGGCGAATGCGAACCGGGGTTTATCACTGAACGTTTTCCTTAGCGTTGATAGCGTTGTGTGCATTCGGATTTGCTTTAGATTTGCTGTCTAGTAAGTTAGTTTACCGGGGTTGCAACCTTTGTCCGACCGAAGTATGGAAACCGAGTTTTTTCCAACGCGGAAACATGAGATTGACCAAAATCAGACCAATTCACGTACGATATAGCGAAAGCGAACCAACAACTCGGTTACTCCGTTATAGGTAGCATCATACGTTATTATACCAGAAGATCTGCGGAAATGAAAATTCATGCGGAGGCGAGAGAGTTCAGGGCTGAAAATCGCGTGTGAGGGAAACGCCGCACAATAAAACTGTGCGGCGCAGCATGGGGCCTTATTAATTCTGAGTCTTGCGCGGGATGCTTTGGGAGGTGTGCTTTTTTGCAAAAAATAGTTGAGGGCATTGAAGCCTTGAATAGATTGAGTTCTTGACCACCTGGACAATTCCCCGTGGAAAATGTTAGGTATGGAAAGCATTCACAACCAGGAATATAAACCGTCGGAGAACTCAAGCCTTTGGCAATCTTCTTGACAACGAATCTGGGCATTGATATAATGCCCCAAGAAACTTGTCCGATTGCTGAAATCAACCTCGAAAATTGAGTTTCTTGTGTCTATGTCCTGTAAATCTGAAACCAAAGTTTGTCACTCGGAGAGATATTTCAAAGAGGACAGTTTTTATGGTTTACAACGTTTCGCGCTTTTATTCGGGGACCGGTTTTCGCTTTGCAATTGGGTATCTGCTACCCTTCCTTGTTACAGACACTTATCAAACACCTGAGCGCAATGGAATGAACTGCAGCGCTGGTTGCCGTGTGCGGCAGGCTGCCTCTTTTCCCGCCGATTCGCCCCCCTCGCCAACTGTCGATCATGTCGCACCATTTATAATCTTCGCCAACTACCCCTTCGTCTCTCCAACCAGACATTCAGTCGCGCACCACGCGATTCAAAATACAGTAACCCAAGTTAACGCTGTTATCATTCGGGTGATGTCAAGTCGTTCGAAAGCCGGGGGGAGTGTCCTTAAATTAAACGGAATTGGCTCATTTCAAAAGAAAGTGCAATGAGACTTTTAGAAACAAAGTTTTCAAGAAAAAACTCGGTTGCACCCACATATTCTTAACGTGAGCGACGGGATTTAGGAAATAAACGACGAGCGGTATGATATTTTGCTGGAGTTAACTTGATAAAGGGGGCAATGCGGCGGGGCGGGTCATTGAGAATCTCGCCAGCGCCGCGGACATCACGTAAAGGCTCGAAGCGCGTCCAAACCGTACCTGCACATCCACTCAAAACCGGTTACCTTACCGTTCATTTTACGCACAATCAAGGAGGAAGAAAAATGGGATTCAAGGCGATACCTAGATGTCTACTATTTTTGGTGCTGTGCGTCTGTCTGACCATTGGGGGATTGTGGTTAAGAAACGCACTCGCCTCCAACACAGGTCGAATTGTTTTTACATCCGTTAGAGATGGCAACCTTGAAATCTATGTAATGGATGCCGATGGAGGAAACCAAGAAAACCTGACAAACCATCCAGCGTACGACTATTATCCGGATTGGTCTCCCGACGGAACGAAAATTGCATTCGTTTCCGACCGAAACGGCGACCGTACTCAAATCTACGTAATGGACGCCGATGGAAAGAACGTGATTAGATTAACAGATGGACCCGGGCAGAAGTATGATCCGGACTGGTCTCCCGATGGGCGTAAGATTGCGTTCTCCGTCCACGGTTGGGACCTCCATATCGCCGTGATGGATGCCGATGGCGGCAATCGTGAGAAGCTTGAAAACCAGGCGAGGTATCCATCATGGTCTCCGGATGGAAAACAGATTGCATTCCTGTCCTCGAGAGATGGAGGCAATGAAATTTACGTGACAGGCATTGGCGGGCAGTGGCGTAAAAGGTTGACGCGAAATTTAGCGCCTAAACAGCACCCATCGTTTTCTCCCGATGGGCGGTGGATAGCATACGAGGCGCATCACAAAGAATTCCATCACATCTATGTGGTGGGTGCGGATGGCAGAAATCGGGTTAGGCTTACCCACAATGAAGAACATCATTCAGGCCCCGCATGGACTCCCGACGGACGGATGATTGCATATTATGTCTGGGACGGCATCGGGCCCGGAAATTTTCACGGCACGATTCACTTGATGACCGCCGATGGAAGATATCTAAAGCAACTTAGCGATGTCCATGATGCGCGCGATTTCGAGCCCGATATTAGCCCGCTAGGATTAGCTGTGTCCCCCACTTCCAACAAAAGCACAACTTGGGGCCAGCTTAAGAAAACTTCATCCAGTTTCCGGTAGTTTACGGCTACCTTCTGAAATCCGATGACTAACCACATCACTTGTATACGGCCAAAAAGCTGGCTGAAGAACTCCTCGGTCAGTAGTTGACCAAGGAGAGTTATCCTATGAAAGGCCGTAAAACCCTAATGAGAAGCCATTTGAGGCGAATGGCAAAGCGGAAAGTGTCGGACTTTCTTCTTCGTGAAGAGGGGATGGTGGGCAACCGCAGCGCCTTTGCAACGGCGGCATTGGTTAGCACAACCGCTCTGGCAGCGACTCTGCTTGTTGCCGCGGACGCCGAAGCGCACGACAACCTCCCGCATTGCCCCGTAGGGAATGGTCACTGAAACGTGGGCCAGTTCTGTTGCAAGTGGTACAATTGGGACGAAGCAATGTGGAACTGGGATTGCCGTCTAGTTGGTGCCGCTTGTCCTTGATTAACATTTGGCACATGGGTCATCCTGAATTATTCAAGATCCTGTTGTTTACTCATGTCACGTTTTTACCCTTCTCATCCATCAGTTGGCAAGCCGGCGATTAAGCGCTCAAACCATGAGCACGTGAATTTGCCCCGCTGATTGTTTTGCGTCTTATTTGCCCATTCGCTGACGCCATGGGAGAGGGTTGGCATTTGTCAATGTGCACGGAGGTTGAAAATTTGGGATGACCTATGCTTTTGATTCTCATCATTACGACATATAAGCAAAACCCTCGTACGTCCGATGCTTGTTGGTTGCTTATTTTTTGTGAGAATCAAATCGGGGAATTAACTCCTCCGGTTTGTGCCGCAATCGGTTGGCTTTTTTGTCAATCCAAAACTAGGTGGTGTAATCATCAATTTTGATGATTTTCCCGGCTCTTCAGAGTTAAGTGCGAAAATGAAATTAATTTAGGACTTGCGCGGTGAAGCCTCCAAGATATTGTAGGAGCGATCTCCAAATGGCAACCTCCTATCGCGCGCGAAACGCGCTCCTACGGACGACGTGAAATAAACTGCGCTAGTACAAACCGAATCGTGTTAATCCTATATGCATAGTTCCTGGTTGAAATGACCATATGTATCCAAATCTCGGTAGAAAGGACTCTGTAGTTGGAAATATCAAGCAGTTTTGTCAAGGGTGTATGCATCGAAGCATTCAGAGACATATCGAGTATCATTGCAATCAGCTTGGACCAATAGTGCAAACACGTGTTTCGTGTAGCAAGTTCTATTTCCACACTTAACCTTGAAGAACCAACAATTATAACCTAAGGCGGGAGAAAAATGCGATTCAAACTGACACCGAGATTTATGCTGTTTGCGGTTCTGTGCGTCTGTCTAACTAGTGAGGAGCTGTGGTTGAAAAACGCACTCGCGTCCAACACAGGTCGAGTTGTTTTTACATCCTTGAGAGATGGCAACCTTGAAATCTATTTAATGGATGCCTATGGAGGAAACCAAGAAAACCTGACGAACCATCCAGCGTATGACGGCCAACCGGATTGGTCTCCCGACGGAACGAAGATTGCATTCGTTTCCGGTAGAGACGGCGATAGTTCTCAAATCTACGTCATGGACGCCGACGGAAAGAACGTGATTAGACTCACGGAGGGACGGGGGACGAAGGGGCATCCGGACTGGTCTCCCGATGGGCGAAAGATTGCGTTCTCCGTCGACCATCGGGAAGATTATATCGCCGTGATGGATCCCGATGGTAGGAATCGCTAGAAGCTTGTAGATCAGGCAGGGTTTCCATCATGGTCACCGGATGGAAAACGGATTGCATTCATGTCCGGGAGAGATGGAGCCAATGAACTTTACGTGATAGGTGTTGGCGGACTGCGGCATAGAAGGGTGACACACGATTTAGCGCCTAAATTGGACCCATCGTTTTCTCCCGACGGACGGCGGATAGCATACGAGGCGCATCATGAAGGATTCCATCACATCTATGTGGTGGGTGCGGATGGTAGAAATCGGGTGAGGCTCACGCACAATGAAGAAGGTCATTCGGGACCCGCGTGGACTCCCGACGGACGGATGATTACATATTATGTCGCGGCCGGAATCTGGCCCGGAAATTTTCGCGCCACGATTCACTTGGTGGCCTCCGATGGAAGATATATTAGGCAACTTAGCGATGGCGATAATGCGCGCGATTTCGAGCCCGATATTAGCCCGCTAGGATTAGCTGTGACTCCTGCTTCTAATATAAACACAACTTGGGGCCAGCTTAAGAAAACTTCGTCCAGTTTCCGGTAGTTTACGCCTACCTTCTGAAATCCGATGACTAACCACAGCACTTGTATACGGCCAAAAGGCTGGCTGAAGAACTCCTCGGTCAGTAGTTGACCAAGGAGAGTTATCCTATGAAAGGCCGTAAAACCCTAATGAGAAGCCATTTGAGGCGAATGGCAAAGCGGAAAGTGTCGGACTTTCTTCTTCGTGAAGAGGGGATGGTGGGCAACCGCAGCGCCTTTGCAACGGCGGCATTGGTTAGCACAACCGCTCTGGCAATGACTCTACTTGTTAGTCCGGACACCGAGGCCCATCTTTGCCCAAACATACCAGGCCCAGAGAATTGCGGTCCTCACGGAACCTGTCTCTACTGCATCCCCGGCGAGATCTGTGGTGTCATGCCGGGCAATCAATGGTATTGCTTTAATCCGTAAAATTTAGCACATAGGTCATCCTGACTTATTCAGAATCCTGTTGTTTATTCATGTTACGTTTTTACCCTTCTGATTTGCAGGTGCGATGAGAGAGGGTTGGCATTTGTCAACGTGCACGGAGATTGATAATTTGGGATGACCTATGCTTCTGATTCTCATCATTACGACATAGAAGGAAAAGCCTCGTTAGTCCGACGCCGGTCGGTTGCTTATTTTTTGTGAGAATCAAATCGGGGAATTAACTCCTCTGGTTTGTGCCGCAAAAGGAGGGTCTGAAATCTATGCGATGGATAGCAACGGCAACAATCAGGAAAGGCTTACCCATGATTTGGAGGAAAAAGATAATCCATCGTGGTCTCCCGACGGTCAATGGATTGCGTTTGACTCGTACAGAAACAAGGTGTATCACATCTATGTCGTGAAGACAGACGGCAGCGGTCGGACAAGTAGACTAACGCGCAGGCGACAGGATCATTCGCATCCTGCATGGTCGCCGGACGGCGACACGATTGCCTACACGATACGGGAGCCCGGCGGTTTTAGGACGATCAACTTGATGGCTCGGAATGGCAGGCACTTAAAACAACTCTCCAAGGCAGATTTCTATTCCGCCGATCCCGATTGGTTTGACCCGACAGCATGGTCTGTGTCTCCAGTCGCGAGTTTTGTCACTATCTGGGGCGAGATTAAAGCGCCGCCAGCGGGTCGTCGATGATGTGTGCGGCCCTATCGAGAAATTCCGCTTATTTGCAAGCAAGGAGGAAAAAATGTCATTTAGCGCCAGACGATTCTTGACTACAATGTTCATCGTCTCTCTGTGTATCCAGATGCACATTGCAACAGACGGTTACGCCTCTCGCAGAACCAAGATAGCCTTCGCCTCTAGCAGAGACGGGAATTTGGAAATTTATGTCATGGATGGCGACGGGAGAAACCAGAGAAGAGTAACGGTAAATCCGGCAAGGGACGAATATCCGGCATGGTCTCCCGATGGCAAAAAGATTGCGTTTGAATCCAATCGAAACAATGTAAACAAAGATCACAGGCAAATTTGGGTGATCGACGCCGACGGGAAGAACCCGATTAGACTGACGGACGGGTTGGTGGACTCTTATCCGGATTGGTCGCCAGACGGCACGAAAATTGTGTACGACGCCCATCTTCATCCAGAGGAACATCATGTAGCCCCCGCCGGGATTACTGTAATGGATGCGGATGGGAACAACAAGAGACTACTTACGGGTGAAGGCGCACATCCGACCTGGTCGCCCGATAGCAAAAGGATAGCATTTATCTCCAGTAAAAATCCTGGTGACGACTCTCAAATTTACGTAATGGATGTCGACGGACGAAATCGGTTGCAGTTAACGCATGACCCTGTGCACAAACGTTTGCCATCATGGTCACACGACGGGAAGCGCATCGCGTATGTGGGCGATAACGTGATTTGGGTGGTGGATAGCGACGGAGAGAATCCGAGGCAACTCACGTGGCATGTTACGGAAGAGCACCCTACATGGTCACCGGACAGTGGATCCATCGCGTTTCACTCGTTTGGAAGGGATGGATTTGTTGGGATTTACACGGTGGATGTAACTAACGGCGCTGTCGACGCTTTGGCTTTGCTAGGTAATCCCAATTTCGGGAATTACGATCCGGATTGGCTATATCCCGGAGAACTCTCGGTTTCGCCGGAGGGCATCCGGATTACAATTTGGGGCAGGCTGAAGAAACTCGCGCCCAACCTCCGATGATTTGCGTCTACTTTGCTGAAATCCTACGACTAGCCAAGGACAATTGATTAAAGTATGAGAACCAGATCGTTTTACGTCATAACGTTACGCGCCAATGCGAAGAAGAAAGATTTGATAAAGTTGGCTCAGAGTTAAGTGTGGAAAATGAAATTAACTCAGGACTCACGCAGTCGATCACTCAAATCTACCTAGTTCTGCAGTAGGGAATAACGATCGTTATTCCCTACAAAAGCCTTATCGCAACATCCTATTGCCGAGGGGCACGATTTGCCAAGCGACCGCTGCCGCCAATCGCGCTGCCACGGCCGAACTTACGGAGCTGGAATGCGAAGAGATTCGTACTCGCGCATGGCAATACCTCGAAGATTTCGACTACAAGAGTTTTATTTAAACCGGTAGCACGAGCAACGCATCATTGTCTATCAAGTAACACTCGACATTGCGCTTCTCTGGAGCGCGGGAATTTGGACATACCGCATTCTATCAACATGCCAATCCTCTGGATCGAAAGAATGGACTCTACAAGTGACAAGTGTTACGTGCAGAAAGAATAATTCCGACAGGGGTAATGGCGCGCTCTCAACTTTATGGTGAAATATCACGGCTTGTGGTTGCTCAAACTGGACATTACAAGCACAATTCGTCCGCTGAGACCTGTTAACACCCGCCAACCTCCGCCGACCTCAATGTCAATTTCTGATGCGTTAAGCCAAGCCAACCAAATTCAGCAATTCCTCTCCCTTTTTGCTCCGTTCCTTTGTTGACAGTTCAACAAAAATCATTGGCAACTTTTGGTATGCTCATTCGATTTTTGCTTTAGGCTTGCTGTTTAAGACTTAAGTTTCACGTTCCTTGAGTTAGGGTTCATCGCGTTGGCTTCGGGGACGCCTTCGGGCAATCTCCTTTCATACAGCAAATCGATTCCCGTTTGAATGGTCTCCACTTTTTCTATAGACATCGGAGATTAGCATGGAGTAAGATAGAAGCCAAGCCAGCTACAGACCGATGCGTACAATGGACGTTCCCGCATCAGTCTGCGTCTGTCGATGACGTTCTAATGTTGAGGAGGACATTATGAAGTTAACTCAAGATCAACTTGACGCCTTTCATCGCGACGGTTATATCATGGTCGAGGATCTGTTCGATCCCGATGCAATGACAGCCGCTTTACGTGATATGGAGCACATCTTCTACGGCAAATCCTTCGCTGATTATCTCGCGGATGTGGACAAAACCGGGGAAGCAGATTCCGTGGAACCGACGGTTTCCAATGTTGTTGCGCATTACGGTGATACGGAACATGGGCGCGCGCAGTTTCCAACAGGATTTGATGCGCTAGATCGGCTCATCGAGAACGAAGATTATCTCGACGTGTTTGCTCAGTGCCTCGGCACGGATGATGCGAGCTACTGTAACGCCCACCTCTTCATGCGGTCGGGGCCCACGGACAAGCGCTACCCCGAACACCCGTGGCAAGGTTATCACGCCGATCACGGCACCAATACCTTCTTGCCGCTAAGCAAGGCGATCGGTTCGTTTGATTATGTCAATAGCGGCGTCTATCTCCACGATGTTGATGATGACGGCGCGCCTATGCACGTTATTCCCGGTTCGCATCGACAAGCGGCAGATGTATACCTGCGATCGGAAGGTGGAATGGACGACATCCGGAAAGTTCCGGAGTTTGCCGAGCCGGTACCTACGACAGCCAAGGCGGGCAGTGCTCTATTTTATTCTTCATACCTTGTACACGCCGCTATACCGTTTGAGAACAAACGAAAACAGCGTGCGTTTTGGACGCTGTCCATGGCGCGCGGTGACACGAGTCGGTGGACCAAACTTGCGAATCCGTGGAGCGGACCGGAGCAACAATTCTTTAAGCCATTTTGGGAAAAGACAACCGCGCGGGTTCGTACCCTGTTCGGTTGGCCCGCACCTGCTCACCCATTTTATTCGGAGACAACTTTGAAAGGAATCGCGACGCGGTTTCCCGATATGGACCTGACGCCGTACCAAGGGTAATGCAAGCGGCGCGTATATCGGCTGTTTGCCATTTTAGCCCGACGTATTGGTCATATTCGTGATTCTTGGCTGACAACATCTCGAGAAAGCTCGGGGTAGATTTGGTCATGCATCTCAATCGGTTGGTAGAGATGAGCCCTCCGGTTCTCGTCAGCCGTATCAATCATGGTGGCGTGGTACATTCCTGCGCCAGTCTTGTATTTATAGCCGCCGGGGGCGTGGATGCGCACGTATTCATGCACCCTTTTCAGGTCTTCCGGGTTCTTGGCGTGGCGTGTACAGTTCATTGTGAACATCCGACGGCGATTTCCGCCGCCAAAAGAGGCGTGATACAGGTCATGATTAAAAATCACGACGTCCCCGGGGTTCGTCTCCACGGCAATGTTGCCGGGAAACTCCGACGGCGGGACGCCAAATAGCTCCATGGAATTGTTCACATCGATCTTTTCCTTACGCACGAAATGGTCGGGTCGATGGGAACCCGGTATGAACCGCAGAGCGCCGGTGTCACGAGTGAGTGGATCGAGATAGAACGCTGTTTTGGTAGCGAATAACTGACCCCAGCCTCCATCGGGGTGCCAGCCTGTATCGCCGCTATAATAATTTCCGTCACCGCTGCAGTAGTTGAAGTCTTCACCCAGAATGCCTCCAATGAGACCAAGTATTGCTGGATGGTCAAGGAGACGACACATGTCGGGATGGCGTTCGATTGGTCCCAGAAACATAGTGCGCGTCGAGCCATCATGATTCTTGCCGCCGGCGCGATTTTGAATTGACCATTCAAACACTTCGATAATTTTATTTGTTTCATCCTGTGAAAACAGTTGTGGAATCATCAGATAGCCGAATGTGTCGAAAAAATCCAACTGTTCTTGAGTCAGTTTCATTCGTGTTGTCTCCTTAGGAAACTAGCGTTTATGATTCTCCCAGAATCCCAATTTATGAACTTCGGTTTGCAGCAATGCGGGTGATTGCATGTGCCACCAAATAGAATTGACGCGTCATATTGCTCGCGTAGAATTGTGGAAAATATCATCTGAACGAGTACGTCAGTCATTATAATGCAGTCGAGTTTGAATTACAACGATCTATCATTGTTAAATTCGCGTTTTACAGGAATCAGGAGAAGGATTTTATGGATGAAGGAAAGGCTATGCAGTCACAAGAGGGTGACAACATTGAAAACGACGTGGACGCCCCACTAGCAGAGTTAAACTCGACAGGTGTTGGGATGTCACAATCTGCGTGGTGGGACGGCTTGAGAGAGTGGATGGCGGGGAAGCTGTCAAAGTCCGGGATTGCTCCGTTTTCATTTGATTACGATGGCGTGAACTCAAGCGAATTCCTTTCGACTTGGGAGTTCTCCATAAACGAAACGTCGTTGGATAAGGGGAGGACTCTACAAACGGTAACCTACACCGACAAGAAAACAGGGCTCGAGGTGCGCTGCGAGGTGACACTTTTCACAGACCATCCCGCAGTAGAATGGGTTTTGAAATTCAGGAATGCAGGAGAACGCGACACTCCGATTATCGCCAATATTCAGGCGCTGGATACCGTGCTGCATGACGAAGCGGATAACTTTAAGCTGCATTATACATCGGGACCGAAGGAAGGCATCGCCGCCGGTTCCGCGGATTTTGGTCCGAACGAAAGAGAATTAGCCGCAAATTCTACCCTAAAGATGTCATCAATGCACGGAAGGTCTTCATGGGGAGAAAGCCTGCCTTTCTTCAACCTCGAAATGTCTAACCGAGGCGTTATGATTGGCATTGGCTGGACCGGGCAATGGCTGGCGAGTTTTTCGCGAGACTCACAATCGGTGCGAGTGTGCGCCGGTATGGAGCGAACGCACCTCAAACTTTTCCCCGGAGAAGAGATTCGTTCCCCACGCATGTTACTTCTATTCTGGCAAGGTCATCGAATCTACGGACAGAACCTGCTTCGTCGAATACTTCTAGCCCATTACTATCCGCAGAAGGATGGCAAGCCGATGGCGGTGCCGTTGTTGGCAAGCTCGATGGGTATATATGAGGAAGCATTTGGAGCGACCGAACAAAACCAGATCGAATATGCGTCTGCATTAGCGCCGCTTGGATTTGAATATATCTGGATTGACGTGGGCTGGCAAGTCAAAAGCCCGGGGCTCTCCCACATCGGACCTGCCGACCTCGATCGCTTTCCCAACGGACTTCGAGGGGTGACCGACGCGCTGAAGAAAATGAATATGGGTCTACTTGTATGGTTTGCTCCCGAATATCAGGGCGGAAGCACGTGGATGGAGCGTGAACACCTTGAACTTTTTCTTACCGTCAAAGATAAAGAGGTCACGGGGCTTCCGCCATTCAGAATGCTGGACTATGGAAATCCCAAGGCGCTTGAGATGATTACCGATTACATTTCGAATCTGATTAAGGAGGAGGGCATCGGCATTTATCGGCAGGATGGACCGATCGGCGCGAATTTGACATACCCCGATGGTCGCCTATATCCGCACGGGCAACCGCTCCAGTGGTGGAGAGATGCGGACGCACCGGATCGACAAGGAATTGCCGAAATTCGCTATATTGAGGGCATGTATTGGTTTTGGGACGAACTTCGCAGGCGAAATCCGGGCTTGATTATTGATATGTGCGGCGGCGGCGCTACGCGTATAGACCTGGAAGCTATGTCGCGATGTTTTTATCTTTGGCGCTCGGACCACAACCATCCCGGCTTTGAACCGAACGACTACCAATCGCAAACCTATGGTATCAGTCAATGGGTACCATCAACCGCGACCGCCAGCGGCTACCCCGACACCTATTCATTTCGCAGCTCAATGAATGCCGGCATCGCGGCCGCGTGGAATCCGTTTCAACCGGAGATGGAGCAGCGCTGGCCCTTGGCGTTTCCCGTCAATCAGAAGGAACCCTACGAACTAAAAACGGTGCCGCGCAAAACGGTCGACGACGACGAGAAGGTAGGTTATATGGTCACCGAGCCCTTCCCGTGGGATACCGCCAGCAAGTTAATTGAGGAATACAAGCGTATACGTCACCTGTTCTACGGCGATTTTTATCCTCTCACATCGTACAGTCTGACCCACGACACATGGCTGGCGTATCAGCTTCACAAGGAGGACCTGGGTCAAGGGATGGTGCTTGCGTTTCGCCGACCCGAGTGCCCGCGGCAAACCACAAACCTGAAATTGTGGGGTCTTGAGATGGACGCAAGCTACGAGGTAAACTTTGAAGATCAGGCTACCAAGGTTGTGCTGAATGGGAGGGAAATGGCGGAGGGGATAGATTTCACAATAGACTCGCAGCCTGGTTCGCTGCTTATTACGTACTCCAAGGTAGAGTAGGCTTATTGATAACTAACCCAAGTTGCTACGCATCGGAAGTTGTGGGATTTGCATATTTCGATTGTTGTATTGCGTTTTTGTTTATTGCCCTCTAGCGGGTCGGGCTAGAAGGGATCTCTATCGCACGGGATTCACTATCGCCCTCACTATCCGTTCGGTTGATCCTATTCGGTCGCTTGATCCCGACCTACCGGAAGAAGTGGTTAAATCTACTCGCGATTAACGGAAGAGCGAGCATTTGGTGGCTAATCTGATTCACGAACATACGAGAAGGAGAGAATGATGAAGGCGACAATGTTAAACAGAACAGCTATAGCCTATACGAGTACAATTTTGATGGGACTGATGCTGGCAAGTGCCGGCATTGCCGAATTCAGCTCGGACGACGTTGTCGGCACGTGGCTTTTGGACGATGGCAACGGCGCAGCAGCAACCGACGCATCCGGAAACGGGAACGTCGGGCAACTCGTGGGGAATCCGAAATGGGTGGTCGGAAAGTTCGGCGGCGCCTTGGAATTCGACGGTGATGACCGCGTAGACTGCGGCGATATTGACGGCGTTGATGGATTCACGAGCCTTACAGCACTGGCTTGGTGCAGATGGGACGGAGGCGTTGGAGGGCTTACAGCGCCTGCAAGGGTGGTTAGCAAACAAGATCCGAACAAGGGCGACAAGGGCCCTTTTTCTCTCGGATCGGGTTGGAATGCCCACAAGCTGACATTTTGGATAAATTTCGGTCAATGGGCTGGCGTACATAGCGTAACCGACATTGACGATGGCGAATGGCATCATGTCGCAGGCAGCTACGATGGTAACGGCCTCAAGGTATACGTTGATGGAGTCGAAGAAGCGGAGAACAATGTCGGTAAGGTCACCGGAGGATCCACTCCCGAACACGTCGCCATCGGATCCGACGGCTTCGGCAGGGAGTTCTGGAAGGGAATTATCGACGAGGTGGCTCTCTTTAATTCTGCCCTTACCGAGGACGACATCGGAGAAATTATGAACAAGGGACTTTCGCCTTTGTTGGCAGTGTCTGCAACGGGCAAACTGGCAACAACGTGGGGAAAATTGAAGAGTCAATAGCCAATCAGATCTTCCGCAATGCACAAGTCAATTTCAGGATTGTGTGGCTGTATGCTTGAAATGGAAGTTGATTCGTTTGTGTAGGTAAATTCTATCCTCGCAAGGCCTAATAGCAATTGTGAAGATAAGAGGGGAATCGGGGATTTGATAATCATCAATCATCTTCAATTTGACGATTGAAGATCCTTACACCTTGAGAATCAGGTGAAATTGTGCTGATCCACTGGTTTCCCACGACTAGCCAACTCTCCGCTGCCTCGCCGAAATAAACCGCTTGACGAAGTTCAGAAAATAAGATAATCTAAAAACCTTTTGCAACTCCGGCTGATTTCTGCAAAATGACAAAGTGCAATCTTCAAACTAGGATATAGCAAGATCTCTTGATGGCTTTGAGTTCAATCAAGCGGCCTCAATATCGGTCAACAGATGAATCTATGAGGCAAACGCAGATTACGTGGCGGGCAGTGCTCATCGCTCTCGTGTTGATACCGTTCAACTCGTTCTGGATCGTTTACATGGAGACGGTCCACTATATAGCGCACTCTACCAATTTTAGTCTACTCTTCCATGCCATCTTCAATCTCACCCTTCTGCTGATGCTGAACGCCGTGATGCGGCGTATTTCGCCCAGGCTGGTGCTCGGGCAGGGCGAGCTGGTTACCATTTATGTGATGCTCTGCATCGCTGGAACACTCGCCGGGCACAGCATGATGCAGATTCTCCCGCCGACGCTCGCTGCTCCCGTCGGTTTTGCCACCCCCGAAAACGACTGGAAAAACCTCTTCGGTCACCACTTTCCCGATTGGCTCATCGTCACGGACACCAAGGCGTTGAGCGGCTACATGGCGACGGCTACCAAACGGCCCACGACGCTGTATATTGAAGCCCATATCCAACCTTGGATTGTGCCGGTGCTCGCATGGACGGCGTTTATTTGTGTCTTCATGTTCGTCATGCTTTGCATAAACGCCATTATCAGGAAACAGTGGACAGAGCGCGAGCGCCTCACCTATCCACTCACGCATTTGCCGTATGAAATGGCAAATCCGAAATCGGGCCTCCTCAAAAATAAACTTCTATGGACCAGCTTTACAGTCGTTTGCATCATCGACATTATGAACGGATTGCACACGTTTTACCCGGTTGTGCCATCGTTCCAGCTTCGCGCCTATAACTTGGGAAAGTTCTTCACAACAAAGCCGTGGGACGCCATCGGTTATATGGCGTTGCTGGTCCGCCCGTTTCTCCTCGGTCTCATCTTTCTCGTTCCTCTCGACATCTCGTTCTCATGCTGGGTTTTCTTCTTTTTCTGGAAGGCACAGTTGGTTTTGGGTGAAGCGTGGGGATTCCAGAATCGTCCCGAATTTCCCGAACAGTCCGCCGGCGCTTATATTGCGCTCAGTGTCATCGCTATCTGGACGGGCAGACACCACTTTTCCAGGGTGATACGCTCAATCTGGGATCGTCGACTCGCCGGAGACAGTGAACGCGAAGCATTGCCGTACAATGTTGCGGTGTATGGCGTGATTGCGGGTTTCCTGTTCATCGTCGTGTTCTGTTGGCAGGCTGGAATGACATGGTGGGGCGCCGCAATGTTCTTTGCCCTTCTCCTCATGACAAATATTGGGGTCACGCGTATCCGCGCGGAAGTCGGCTCGCCCGTGCACGACTTGCACTTTGCCGGTCCGGAAATCCTCATGCTGGATGCTTTCGGTACGCGGCGCGTGGGCCCACGGACGTTGTCGATTATCTCGCTTTTCTGGTTCCTTACCCGGGCACACTACAGCGACGTGATGCCTCACCAACTCGAAGGATTCCGGATTGCGGACCGCTCACGGATGAATCAACGCCGCGTTTTCGGCGTGATGCTCATTGCGATTGTCGTTGGCACCGTCATCGCTTTCTGGGCATTGCTTGACGCGGGCTATCGGCACGGCGCCGGCTGGGGCGGCGAACCGCTGGGTAGATTGAACCGTTGGTTAATCTATCCAATGCACCCGGATATGTACGGAATCGGCTATTTTACCTTGGGATTAGCGTTCGGTCTTTTTGTGATGTTTATGCGGGTACAGTTCCTATGGTGGCCGCTCCACCCTGCCGGTTACGCCGTATCCAGCACATACGGGATGCGGGATACGTGGTTCATGTTCTTTACGGCGTGGCTCATAAAATGGATTCTCTTAAAAGCGGGCGGCATGAAAGCACATCGCGCCGCCATCCCGTTTTTTCTCGGCATGGTTTTGGCGGACTTTATCGTCGGCGGCTGTTGGGCGTTGTTGGGCGTGCTGCTTAACGTACGGACGTATGGATTCACCGCGTGGTGGTGACCTTATTCGCCGTCAATCCTGTCAGATCTCTAGTCCGTGAATGGCATTCAAACGGCGCCACTCGCTCGCATAAGGACAAACGATGAAAATCACGCGCGTAGAGACGTTTTTAACAAACGCCGGTTTGCGCAACTATTTGTTTATTCGTCTCACCACGGACACCGGGTTGAGCGGTATTGGAGAGGCATCCCTAGAGTGGCAGGAGAAAACAGTTCACACCCTGGTTGACGAATGGGTGACAGACCGTGTTTTGGGGACAGATCCCTTTGACATTGAAGCCGTCATCGGTGGGATGATTCGCGACCAATATCAGGGTGGCGCGACTGTGATGACCGCCATCAGTGGCGTGGAGATCGCATTCTGGGATATTATCGGCAAAGCTTGCGGTCAACCTGTCTATAAGTTGCTCGGCGGTCGTTGCCACGAGCGACTGAAGGCGTATGCCAACGGCTGGTACGGTGGGGCTAGGACTCCTCAGGAGTATGCGGAAGCAGCAAGAAACGCGGTAAGCCGTGGGTACAAAGCGCTGAAGTTCGATCCGTTTGGCACGGCATGGAAGGAGATGAATCGCGATGAAATGGATGAAACGGAAGCCCTAGTCGCAGCCGTGCGTTCTGCGGTGGGTGACAAAATCGGGTTGATGATTGAGGTGCATGGGCGTTTATCCGTCGGAAGTGCTATTGAGATGGGGAGACGCTTGGAAAAGTATTGTCCCGCGTGGTACGAAGAGCCGGTCTCGCCGAATAGTCTCGAGTTACTCACGGAAGTCAAGAAGGCTCTGCCATTCCCGATTGCGGCGGGGGAGCGGCTGTACACGTTGGAAGATTTCTATCGCTTCACGGCGATGCGAGCAGCGGACATCGTACAGATGGATCCCGCCCATTGCGGCGGATTACTCCTGACAAAGAAGATTGCCGCGATGGCTGAAGCACAAGATATCAAAGTTGCGCCTCACTGCTCGATTGGTCCAGTGGCGCTCTGCGCCGCGCTGCATGTGGATTGGTCAACGCCAAATGCCATGATTCAGGAAAACTTCGGCGACTACGATGTTTCGTGGCGCAATGACTTGGTTTTTGGCTGGAACCCGGTTAAGAATGGCGAATTTGCCCTGCCCGAAAAGCCTGGTCTTGGTATTGAACTCAATACCGCGCTTTGTGTCGAACACCCGTATAAAAAGAACAGCTTCCCATCCCTTTGGGATAAGCGGTGGCTAAAAGACTTTACGCAAAATAGATAAATGCGCCATCTAGTATGCGCCATCTAGTAGATGTGTAATCATGTTTCCCACGTTTCAGCAAAGTATGGTTTTGATTGCCTCAACACACTTCTTGCAGTTCGGCACAGGGTTCTCGACATCACCTTCGTACTCTATGGTCAGGAATTGATCGTAACCGGTGTCGCCAAGCAATTTAATCAATGCATCCAGACGTAGATTCCCTTCTCCAATGACCGTATCTTCAGGATGCCCATCTCGCCTGAAGATAAAGTCCTTCAAATGAACACCGTGTAGCCTATCCCTGTATTTGCCCGCAATTTCCACCGGATCGTAACCGCTATCAAGCATCCAAGCCGTATCAAGGCGCAATCCGATGTCCTCCGATGTGCGCGAAAACACTCGATCCAGCGCGTCGGGTGAACCGAGGTTATCTTTTCGCCCATGATTGTGAATGGCAATCTTCATGCCAAATTCCGCGCATAGCGGCTCAAGGCAGAGAGCGGTTTCTATCTCTTTGCCCTTTGGAAAACTGGCAACCAGGCTATTCAGACCTACCGCTTTTGCGAATTCAAACCAAGCGCGATTGTTTGCTTGGTTCGTATCAATCGCGTTTACCCCGTGACCACTGACTTCAATGCCGTTTGAACGATACTCATTGATTATTGACGTATAGTCGGTGTCGCGAAGCGGATCCACAAACAAGCTTCCCAACTCAATGTAGTCGAGTCCACAGGATTTAGTGGCTTGAATAATCTTGTCAGGTTCGCTCCATGTGCGAAAGCACCAACTCTGTATACTGATTTTCATTTTGAATTCCTTCGTTTCCCGTAGTATCCTATTGTCACGTTTCGATAACTATCACGCATACGCTTCCGGCGCCTCGACGCGGGGACCTACCCGAATCTCCTCCAACCGTGCACGCACTTCCTCATGCAACCAATTTCCGATGATTGTCCCGATTTATCCACCCACCGTACGCCAGTCTAGACAGTCGTAGAGTGTGGGGTATTCTACATGCTTCCACCGAGGCGGTCAATGAGAATCAACTATGTGTCCGAGGGAAACACATCCAAATCTCAAGATGATGCAGATCGTATATCGCACTGTGGTTAAGACCTCGGCCTGTAAATCCGACTTACCGCACAGGCGCATCCTGTTTTTCTGTGAGAACGTACTTTGTGGACAGTTATCTTGTTGGTTTTGACTGTTGGCTACCCCGCTTACGAGCAGGATGAGTTCGCAATCGTGGACAATTCCACCTTATGGACTATAATGTACAGAGCATGGGAGCGAACCCTCCTTTTGCGTTGCGTCGATTAGGGGTAGGTGCTATAATCCGAAATACGACATCAGCTACTCGGAGAGTTTTGTCGACTGGAGGACAAAAGGATGCCAATTCCAACGATTGAATGGGTAGATGGCAGAATACGGCTGATAGATCAAACCTTGCTGCCCAATGAGTTTAAACAGATTTACTGCGATGATTTAGAGACTGTGTGGGAAGCAATTATATCGCTTCGAGTGCGTGGCGCACCGGCGATTGGAATTGCGGCTGCATTGGGAGCGGTGCTAGGGATTTGGAAGTCGCGAGCGAAAAACTACGCAGAATTCGCAGATGAGTTGGCTAAGGCAACCGACTACTTGGCAACATCAAGGCCTACCGCGGTGAATCTGTTCTGGGCGCTCAACCGGATGGCCAAGACAGCAGAAAAGCACCGGCACGCCGAACTTCCGGAGTTAAAGCAAGTATTGCTGAACGAGGCATTGGCAATCATTGAAGAAGATCGCGCGATGTGTCGTGCCATTGGAAAACACGGCTTGCAACTCCTGAGTGAAGGCGACACCATTCTAACGCACTGCAATGCAGGGGGATTGGCAACCTCCGATTACGGGACAGCCTTGGCAGTCATGTTTACGGCGCATGAAGCCGGCAAGAATATAAGTGTCTACGCCGATGAGACTCGCCCGCTGCTCCAAGGGTCGCGTTTGACGGCGTGGGAGTTGATGGAGGCGGGAATTGATGTAACGCTAATCTGCGACAATATGGCTGCCCAAGTCATGAAGGAGGGAAAAATACAGTGTGCTGTCGTCGGCGCGGACAGAATTGCCGCAAACGGTGACGCAGCAAACAAGATTGGTACCTATAACGTCGCCATACTCGCCCAAGCGCACGGATTACCGTTCTATGTCGCCGCGCCGACTTCCACGCTGGATCTCTCACTAGACACGGGAGACCAGATTCCCATTGAGCAGCGCCCCCCCGAGGAGGTCACGGAAGGCTTTGGCAAACGAACCGCGCCAGAGGGCGTCAAGGTTTACAGTCCCGCGTTTGATGTTACACCCGCCCACCTGATTACCGCCATCATTACGGAAAAGGGAATTTCCCGACCACCATTCCGCATCAGTTTGGCGGAGCTATTTAACTCTTGAATCTGTGAGGGGGTGTGGTGCCAGTTTTACGATGCGAGTCAGATGGTGACATACTCAGTTACCTAATCTAATCCAATGAAACGAGATCGTCCGATGCGCAGAAAATTAGCAGCGGGGACCATTGTCCGCATGGTGACAACGCTTACAATCTCGACTATGCTCTTGGGATGTGGAGCTAAGTTTGGGAGCGATGGAACGGTAAATTCACCGCCCGTTATTAAGGATGTCATCGTGCCGGAGCAGGTCGTTGTTGAATTGAAGGTTGACGGGCATGACGCGGACGGTGACAAGTTGAGCTATATATGGGATGTGGACCAAGGGGAACTTGACTCGAAAACGAAGCGCATTGTGAAATGGAGGCTGCCTTCAGATGCTGTATCTGCAACCGTTAAGGTTAGTGCCAACGACGGAGTCCACAACTCAAATTCAGTATCAAGAATAATTACCGTCAATCTGAAAAATGTTGCGCCGATTATTAAGCGAATTATTGTCCCGGAGAGTGTAATCGCGGGAGGTAGCACTCAACTTCAGGCGGAAGTTATTGATCCTGATGGTGATACGCTTGCTTTCAATTGGAATGTGGAAGTAGGGGCACTCAGTTCGACAACGTCAGAAACTCCGACATGGACTGCAGCTGTTGAGAGAGTCCTAGTTCCGGTGGAGCTAAGCGTCAACGATGGCATAAATGAACCAACAGTAAAATCAACAACGATTAGTGTTGTTGGTTCCCCACTCATTGTCGCAGGGGAGCAAGCGGCTGGTATCAGATTGGGGGACCCATTTGATAAAGTAAAAGCGTTGTACGGAGAACCGGACCTACGCCGTAGCGGCCCCGATTCTTTTTCCTATCGCGCTATGCGAGTTAGCGGATTGATTGACGGAATCAATCTAGTCGAAAGTCTGTTTATCAGGAAGCCGAATAAATCCAAAACAGCGGGTGGTGTGTGTGCCGGAAGCGACAGGGAGCAAGTTGAGAAAGAATTTGGGCCCGCCGAAGAAATTAAAGAGGATGAAGATAGGATAGTACACTGGTATTGGAAAAAAGGGATTTCATTTAATTACGATAACGATTCCGTAGTCGAAAGTATTCACGTTTTCAAGCCGTATAGATGGCGGTAAACCCGTTGCGGAGGTTCTATTGCACGTAACTGCAAGAATCAATTTCGATTCGTTAGTTTAGCCTTCAGACTCTTCAAAGAGTGATGGAAAGTGTCGCAGCGGATCTCCGGGGACACGGAAGAGAATCTTCTGCCGTGGCGTGAGTTCCACGCTTGTCGGTGGCTGAACGCGTTCCGATTTCCATGCTATATGTGACACGCAGTATTTATAGAGAAGAGATCGGCGTTCATGCTTTGCCGTCCAAGCCGCCGTTCCGTGAGTCAATGCCTCAGTAAAGAGGATTACCGAACCTGCCGGCGTGTTCGGAACGACAATACAGCGCGCTTTTTCGGGCGCATCGCCTATCTGTTGCGGCAGCTTAAAGTTGCTTTTATGGCTGCCGGGGATACAACAGAACCCGTCATAGTCCGCTCCTGCGTCAGACATATTCCACGTGGCGACGACGAACCCATTAACTATTTGATTGTCTCGAAAGGGGAAATATTCTCCCCTCCGGGCACCGGAGTTCGGTGCCGTAGCGCCGTAGTCGGCGTGGAGTCTTCCCCTTTGCATCCCCTCGCGCATACACATCCCATAAATCCGATCGAGCCGAAAAGCGTCGCCCAACCGAAACCTAAGGATTGGCAAAATCTTGGGGTGATCGAGTAGATCGCAGAACGGCTTTCCCCACTGTAGAAACCCTGGTCCTTCGGGGGCGCTCCCAAAACGTTGCGTTTGTCCCGGGGCAGGCAATTCCTGTTTGTCCAGCAGTTCGTTGAATCTTGAAACCTCCGTCTCGCTCAAGACATTCTCAATGACCAAGTAACCCTGTAGATCAAAGAGGTACTGCTGCATTTCAAGATCGCCCATGATGTGCCCTCCTCTTACTTGTCGACTTTCACGGTTCTTCTGTAGTGCTTTTTAGCGGATTAGGAATCTCGTAGTTGCGCGTTTTTAGGTGACTCCTGTCAAAATCAGAGAGTGAAGATTGCTCTGTAGAGCAGAAATTATTCGAACGAACGCGCTATTACAGCTCATAATCCCGCATAAAGGCTATTGCTCGCCGCCAAACTAATGCGCCGGGAATAGTGGTAGACGTGTGTTTCTACCGTATCCTGATTGTTATCAATTGGCGTGGATTCCTCCACGATGAAATCAGCGAAATGCGCTGCGTTGAAGGCGACAAAGGCAAGAGAGATTGAATCCACAAGCCTCTCATACCGCTTCCCAATATCGGGGAACGCCACGGGCCCCGTGTCGATTTGGTAAACGTTGTCCGATTTTCTTATATTCAGCGTTTTGACCGGGTACTCGATTATTGCTCGTAATTCTGTTTCGTCGTTGTGGATTTCTGTTTGCGCAACCACCGGGTGAAACTCATGCGTGAACCGAATGATCTCCTCCGCAGTAATCAGATTCTTGTAACTGGTGTGTTCTTGGAGATGTTGGGTGGGCCCACCAAACATGTCTGTCGTTTTCAGACAACTTCTATAATTGGGATTCAGCCACGCCTTACGCCGAAAGATTAACCCATATTCCGGCCCGAAGATAGGGAGAAAGTCATAGTTGTCTCTGAGAAACAGGTTTTGATCCGCAAATGTGTCCTCGCTCTTGCATGAAGCGCATTGGATGAAATCCTCTATTTTCCCTCTGCGTGTGTCAATTACACGCGTGCGAGATTCAACCCAGAATCTCACTTCATTCTCCGGATTTGTTCCGAGAAGGTAGGTCTTACTGTAATCCAGTGGTGTCATTGTTATCTATGTTCACCCATTTTTCGTTATAGCCCCGTAATGACGATCTCATTTCTTAAGCGTAAGGAACCGACTTATTTGTCGACAAGGGACTTGATTTGGAGGAGAATCCGATCGATTCCTATAGGGGTTGAAAATCGTCAATTTTCTTCATTTAACGATTGTTATTCATTACCATACCAGCTGTGAAGAAAAACTCGGCTTCTGTGCCCCTGTCGGACAAAGGTGGCAACTTGGGTTAGTCTAACAAAAAAGCACCCTTCAACTTTAATCTAATCCTGAAGGATGCTCTTTTGACTAGATTTCGGGATGTCAATTCTCGACCGCGTCACTCGTTTTACTCCTCCTTCGCCATGGCAACAACCTTTTGGGCGAGTTCATCGGGCACGATTTCGAAGCGGGAAAATTCCATCGTAAAACTCCCACGGGCACTTGTTATCGATTTGAGGTCAATTGAATAACGGAGCATCTCCGCGAGCGGAACGGTGGCTTGAATCACTTGACGCTTGCCTAACTGCTCTACTCCCATCACTTGGCCTCGCTTGCTGTTCAGGTCGCCGATTATGTCACCCATGAACTGTTCGGGGACCGAGATTGAGACATCCATAATCGGCTCAAGCAACGCCGGAGTCGCTTGATCCGCTGCCGCCGAGAAGGCTAAAGAACCTGCCATCTGGAATGCAAAATCGGACGAATCGACAGGATGATACTTGCCATCGTAGAGTTCAATCTGCGTATCAACGAGCGGATAACCGGCAATAATTCCCTGTTCCATTTTGTTGCGGATTCCCTTTTCTACGGCGGGAATATAGTTCCTCGGAATTGAGCCGCCAACAATGCTATCTACAAATTCAAACCCACTGCCTCGTTCAAGCGGCGAAATATTTATCCAGCAGTCGCCAAATTGCCCACGGCCACCGGATTGGCGTTTGTATCTTCCCTGAATCCCGCTCACACGTCTACGAATCGTCTCCCTATATGGGATCCTGGGGGGTTCAACGTCAGTTTCAACACCGAATCGATCTTTCATTCGTTCGCGCGTGAGGCTGATGTGGAGCTCCCCCAAACCTGAAACCAGGAGTTGTGAAGTGATTTCATTTCGCTCAAGCCTGAAGGTCGGGTCTTCTTCTGTCATTCTATTCAAGGTTGATATGAGTTTCTCATCATCGCCCTCCCGCAGAGGTTTGACGGCAAATGAAATCACGGGTATCGGAAATTCAATTCTGGGAAGCTGAATTGCATTACCTGTCTCGCACCACGTGTCTCCAGTCTGTGTAATGGAGAGTTTGGGGACGACTCCGATATCACCGGCAACCACTTGGGCGGTGCTTATGGAACTGTTTCCGTGATTGAAAGCAAGCTTTCCAATCTTCTCGTTTTCTCCTCTCGTCGAATTGAAGACTTGGGAATCCCCTTTTAGAATCCCAGAGTAGACCCGAAAGAACGTGAGGCGTCCCGAGAACGGGTCAGCCATCGTCTTGAAAACGAGAGTAGACATCGGTGCGTCCGGCGAAGCATCAAGAGTCGTTTCATCATCGACACTCTTAATGGGTTTGGCATTGGCGGGAGTCGGGAAGCAGTTTACTATGGCATCCATCAATTGTTGAACGCCGATATTTTCTAGGGCGGCGCCACAGAGCACCGGCACAATCTTGCCACTAGAAATACCCGACTGTAAGCCAACGCTAATCTCCTCATCCGTCAACTCGCCTTCAAAGAATTTCTCAATCAACTCATCGTCACCCTCCGCGGCAACCTCAACAAGCTGTTCGCGATATTCCACAGCCTGTGCTTCAAGATCGGATGGAATCTCCGATTTCGGCGCCGGTTTGTTGTCATCAGGCTTCGTGAACGCGCTCATCTGAACAAGATCTGCTACCCCCGTGAATTTGTCTTCTGCACCAATCGGAAGTTGTACGACGGTTGCGCTTACCTCTAAAATTTCCTCAACACTTGCTAACGCAGTTTCAAAGTTGGCGTTCTCCTTGTCCATTTTATTAACAAAGATTAGCCGTGGTAGATTATACTTATCCGCAATTTCCCAGACCTTTTCCGTGCCTCCCTCTACGCCGGTTGTTGCGTCAATCACCACGACGACAGCGTCAGAAACGCGGAGAACACTCTCAAGATCGCCGTAGAAATCTTCTGCTCCCGGTGTATCAATGATATTTAACTTGTGTTCGTTCCATTCTGCAATACATACTGAACAGTTAAGTGTTGTTTTACGTTCTATTTCGTCCGGAGAGTAATCGGCTACGGTGTTCCCTTGGTCGACATGCCCCATTCTCTCAACTGCGCCGCCGTTATAGAGCATAGCCTCAATTAGCGAAGTCTTTCCCGCGCCGGAATGTGCAATTACTCCGATGTTTCGAATCTGTTCTGTTCGGTATTCTCTCATGTTGTTGCGAGCTCTCCTTATGGTGTCAATCTACCACAAAAGTTGCGTGAGTTTAGCACACGCCTATAGGAAAAGCAAGCCAAAATGTGTGCAATGAATCGGTCAGAGGCAAGCTTCAATGTTGCATCAATCAGAGGCGTCATAGGTGCAAAACCTTAACAACTTAAAGACGAGAAGCCAAACAAGAAAACGGAGTAAGCATGCCGTATCAGATAATTTGGGAGTCCATAAGTTTAGGGGATCCGTCGCCAACCTACATCCACCGCACTCCACGATATAGAATTTCTACAACCTGCGTTGTTCAAGGGATGGTATACTTTGCTGTTAGTGGAAAATTGTCTATCGGTAAATTGATTGCGGTTCTTTTATTTGGAGGACAACAGCGATGCAACAAATCTTCTTCTCTCTTGGTGCCGGTTTTGCTCTGCTCTCGGTAGCGATTGGTGCCTTTGCCGCCCATGCGCTGAAAACAAAGCTTTCGACGGAGATGTTGGCAATCTTCGAAATCGGCGCGCGTTATCAGATGTATCATGCCTTGGGCCTGATTGCGATTGCTTGGGCTTTTTCCCAGTGGAACAGTCAACTCGTCCTCGCTGCAGGCTGGCTTTTTGTAGCCGGTATTGCCATTTTTTCGGGTAGTCTCTACGCACTGAGTCTAACCGGCATCCGCCAACTCGGCGCGATTACGCCAATTGGTGGCTTGGCGTTCATTATTGGCTGGTTCTTGCTTGTTTTGGCGGCGTTGCGAAGTCAATGACTGAAACGATTTGGAATTATTCGTTTCGGCTGACAAGGATTCTATATGAAAATGCAAACACCAGTGATTAATTGGAATGAATGGCGGGGGCAGTTTCCGGTAACCGAGAACTATATCTACATGAATCACGCGGGAGTTGCTCCGCTATCTCTCCGTGCACGGAATTCCATGCGAGAGTTTCTAAACGACGCTACCGATGACGGAGCTATACATTCGGAGGATTGGGCGGCGACAGCGGAAGCCTGCCGTCAATCGGCGGCGAAACTGCTCCACGCCAACATCAATGAAATTGCGTTTATGAAAAACACCACACAGGGAATCCTTCTCGCGGCAAACGGGATCGATTGGCATGAGGGTGAAAACGTCGTAACAACGGCAGTGGAATTTCCCGCGAACGTATACCCATGGTGGAGTTTGAAGGAACGGTACGGCGTAGAAACGCGGATGGTCGCCGAACGAGAAGGACGGATTTCCATTGATGAGCTTAAAGCTGCCATTGACTCACGCACTCGAGCGCTAACAATCAGCCATGTGGAGTTTGCATCCGGTTTTCGACACGATATTCAGGCTATCGGGGAGATTTGTCGAGAGAAGGGCATTTGGTTCGTCGTGGACGCGATTCAAAGTGTCGGCGTGATTGACGTTGACGTGAAGGTTTGCTGCATTGACATTTTAGCTGCCGACGGACATAAATGGTTGTGTGCACCCGAAGGTGCGGCAATCTTTTACTGTGCGGAGGAGCGACAAGATCGGCTGATTAACACAAATCTTGGCTGGGCAGGTGTAGTCAATCCTCGAGATTTCCTCAATTACAATCTTACGCCGAAACCCGACGCAACACGATTTGAGGAGGGGTCGTACAACAGCATAGGATTGTTTGGATTGCGCGCCGCAATTGATTTGCTCTTGGAGATTGGCGTGCCCCAAATTGAGAAGCGGGTAATGGATCTGACCGGACGCTTGATTGACGGGCTCCAATCCAAAGGGTACCACGTCTCAACGCCAACGAAGGAATCGGAGAGATCCGGTATCGTTGTATTCCGCAGTGATCGCCACACGACAACCGAACTTTACCTGCTACTCCAACGAGCTAACGTGGTTTTTGCCGAACGTGGAGGTTTGCGCCTGTCACCACACTATTATAACGCTACCGCAGAGATTGAACAGATCTTAGATATTCTTCCGTAGGCGATTTTGAATTGGCAATCCGCATTGACTATGATAGAATGTAGTTGCCGACGCGAATACGGCGAAACGATGAAAATGCACAATTTTCTGGATACCTATTTTTGTCTTCAAGGAGCGATTTAGATTGATTAAACTCAACTGGCGGCACTGTTGGATTCTGGCTCTCATATTTGGATTAATTGGTTGCACTCCTCCCGGCAGCAGAAATAGAAAAATTCCACAAATAAATCTCACCGTCCAAAACACTCTGCCAATCCAACGAAGAGATGTCCCGGTTGTGGTTACTCTGAATGAATTAAGGAAAATCGCTCCCGACTTTTCATTTGACGCTTACCTCGTCGTTTCTGGCCAACCCTCGGAAGAAATCCCAAGTCAAGCAGACGATCTAAACTATGATGGGCAAAAAGATGAGCTAGTGTTCCTTGCCAATCTTGAACCCCAAGAAACCAAGGTATTTACAATCCGCTATACTCCGTACAACCCGGTGACAGTAATGCTTGGGTTTCATACGCGTACACGGGCGGGCATATTCCCGGAGTTGGGCGGCATAGCCGCGCTGGAATCCGAGCTAGCAGCCTATCGCCTCCTGCACAACGGAGCAATTCAGCCGTATGGCAAGAAAACAGATTTCTTGTTGAGTGTTGAATCGCGTTTCCAAGGTGATTTGGGATATCGGACATCCATCTCGCCCGAATTGCGCAGGGAATTTGACAAAAACAATGTTCCGATTTCCCAGAACACCGTGGTTGAGATTCTGAAACCGTACAGTAGTTGGGTAATACGTAATCAAGAAAATCAACAGACGTACTTAATCCGCAAAGATGAGGACGACCTAAAGATCTACAAGGGGGAGGAACTGTCCATTGATCGGTTGGTGCGTCAGACAAAGGACCAATCAAGTGCTTACGAGGCGGATATGATTCCGCTTGCTTCGGAAAAGGAGTTGATAGGTTGCGGTGGATTCGCGCTATGGGATGAAAGAGAGCAGAAACTAATTGATCCAACTGAGGCAGTGGACTATGTACGGGTCATTGCCGACGGACCCATTAGATCGGTGGTCCAGCGGATTATTCCGTACTGGCGGCTCAGTGAAGGCGCTATTCGGCTGACATCAACGGTGATGATTTACGGTGGAAACCGTTGGATTGAACACCATATCGACATCCAAGGGCTCACATCGAACCATTGGATTGCGACGGGGATTCCGGCTCTCGCTAACGGAGTTGGGAAAGATGGAGCCAACGGGTGGTTATGGACGTGGGGTGACACGAATACTGCGTCATTCTCTAAAAAGTGTGGTATGGGCGTGATTTTCCCCACTGATCGATATCAGAGATTTGAGGATTTACCCTCGCTTGATTCCGGATCGGGTTCAATAGTGGCGCTGCTGCGTCCAAATGAAAATGGCTTTCTAAGGTATTACGCTTTTTCGCTTTGGGGGGACGCAGTGGATGGTCTAGGTACAAAGGATGAGTTTGATGAGTACGCCCAAATCACTGCGGCCGCACTTAACACGCCTCCGGTGCTAAAACTATTGTCGGAAGAGTCTGAGAATGAAAGGAAGGGAAGTGAGGAGAACGACGAGCAGGCGAGTGAGTAAACCCGGTTTCTGTAGGATTGAGCTTTGCTCGCAATGAGAAGCCGCGACCAGGAGATTGGATCTCTATCGCACTCGCTGCCCACTCGATTAATCTCCTACAGTAGAGTTGTCGTAACAATCTTCTGCCATCATATCGCCTTCGTCTATTGACATGCAATCCATAATTTGTGTAAATGTGAATGTAGAGGACTATAATTGCGAGGACGCGAAAATATGATTGATAAAGAGGAATGTCTAAGGATTCTTGCGAAATATCGGACGGATGAAGTGATGGTTACGAGCATGGGCACTACTATTCCGTGGAGTAAGTTTTCCGATCATCTGCTCGATTACGCTTCGGTGGGGAGCGCAATGGGACACGCGGCTGACTTTGCTCTCGGCATCGCTCTGGCACAGCCCGATCGAAAAGTGCTGACGCTCAACGGGGATGGGAGCATGTTGATGTGTCTGGGTACGCTTGCAACTATTGCGGGTCTGGAGAAGCCTGCTCGTAACTTCTATCTCTTTGTTTGTCACAATGGAACGTATGAGGTGACGGGCAATCAGCACATTCCGGGACGTTCAGGGTTTAGTTTTTCAACGATTGCCAAGGGGGTGGGGTTGGAGAAGGTTTACGACTTCAACACGGCAGAGTCGCTTGACGCATCTCTGCCGGATATTTTGAACGAGGATGGGCCCGCGCTCATCACTCTGGAGATGATACCCGCCAACGAGCCGCCGCCGCATCGAAGTCCGGATAATCCGGCGCGTTATCTGGCGGGCACTCTCGCGGAATCGACACATGAGTTGAAGGACGCGCTGTCTTGATACGAAGAGAAGGCCTGATACCACGAAGCGTGTGAGCAATCAGAATGGCTCCAATCTGCTTTGCGAGTCAAATATATTTGAACGAGTCAACTCGTTTATTTGCTTATGTAAAATCTAGTTCATTGCAAGAATCCCATGAAATTAATGTGCGACTAATGGATTGGAATAATGTAGGCCATTAGCCATCTGCAGTGTAGTCATGCGGTTTAACATTTAAGCTCCTTTGCGGTTAAAGGCTACAGTGGCCCACAAGAGCCAATAGCAAATATCCATGGACAGCCTAACTAAATGAATTCAAAACTAATAGGAGTTACGCAGTTGGCTGAAGCGTATAAAGAGGTTGTGCCAAATAAGCCCGTACCGCATCTCTGACAATAGAGAGTTTTGCATCAAACCAACTGATACCGGTATGATAGCAATAGTGCTCAATTCTCAGAAAGGCTCTCAGCGCTAAACCGATATGATTTCTTTGAGTGCGAGCAGAGCGCACTTGTGCGCGTTCAATGCCAACAAATTGCTTAATCCCGCGATGATATTCTTCTATTGTCCAAGACCATTCGGCATATTTGAGACGCGTCAATTCGTCCATCTGTAAATCATTCGTTGCCCAATATTCAATGTCACCTTCTGGAGTGTCAACCTTAAATACTCGAATCAATCCATAGCCTTTGAGATGGACAATTGTACCTGTTGATTCACTCGGAAGCGTACTCACCGGACGGTTACCGGAATAATCTTTACTGACAAGTCGGTTGGCAGCTAGACGAGTAAGCCACTTCCAACCATGACCTCGCACCGCTTTTAGATTCTTTAGACTGGCATACCAACTATCAAAACACACACATTCAGGAGCAAAACCGCGTGTTTTCGCTTCTTCAAGCATGGCGCGGAAATGCTCATTCTTCGTCAAGCCGTCTTTGGCTTTATCATAGATTCGATAATCACACGGAATATGTCTATCGCCATCCGTCCAGAGCAAAGTGACCAAGTTAATCCCATTCACAACTCGGTGGTGTTTCCCTGACCAGTGTTTTGTCACGAGTTCAATCTTTTGTGAATAAGGTTTATCCAGAGTCGAGTCATCTATAACTAAAATTCCGGATTCTAATTTCACCTGATTTCTCGATTCTTGCCACAGTTTGCCAGTATCGGGTTCCTCTCGATGCAAGAGCCGTGTTATCGAATCGTGAGCCGGAGGATTATCAGCTTGGGGTTGAACTTTTTCCGATTCAAGACAACTGTAACTTTTCTGAGCGGCTACCAAGAAATCAATATAGTCAGTGTCAGTATATTTAGGGGGATTCATACTCAAATTATAACCTATTTTCACTCAACTGCGTAACTCCTAACTAAATGAATTCAATCAGTATGGGTTGCGGAAAAGCATATTGACCAACAACACGAACAACAAGCAAGTATAATCGTGCATTCTTGACTCTTTTGCCTAAGCACAAGTATAAGAAACACCAAGGACCAAGACAAACCAGATTCTTGGAACTCTACAGTCCTTGCCTTTAAGCCACCCGTGAGCCTGCGAGTGTAAATCGTAGTGTAGGTCCTTCTATTCCAAGATTTTCGACACCGTATAATCTTTGGATTTTCGATCCTGCATAAAAACAATAATCTCGCCGAGCAGACCGATGGAAATCAGTTGAACGCCCATAACCATCAATAAAACTCCCAAGATGAGAAATGGACGCCCTACGAGGGTTTCGTGACCCAATAGCTGAAGGACAACCGTAACAGCTGCAATCAGTCCTCCCGCACCAAATAGCCCGGAACCAAGCAACCCAAAAAACCTAAAAGGTCTTTTCGTAAACTTGAAAAGGAAGAATAGGGTTAGGAGATCAAGTAACCTCTTCAAGCAGATTCCGGGATGGCTTACCCTTCGGTTCTTGTCAGTTTCGCTTTGCCGTACCGGCACCTCCACAATTTTAAAGCCTCGCTGATAAGCCAAAAACGGCAGAAATCGGTGAAGATCGCCGTAGAGCCGAACTTCCGCCGCAACCTCTCGCCTCATTACGCGCAGTCGGCAGCCGATGTCATGATATTTCAACTTGGTCAGCATTCGTGTAAGCCGATGGAAAACCCAAGACTGAAGCCGATTGAAAACCGAGTCAATTCGGGGCTCTCGCCGCGATATTACCAAGTCGCATTCTCCCTCGCCGAATTCTTGAAGTACGCGACCAATTTCAGCCGGTTCGACCTGTAAATAAGGTGCGAGTGTCAGAATGGTTGAACCCTGAGCATGCTCAAATCCGATAGCGAGGGCAGTTGCTTCACCAACCCTCCGATTCGTTGTGATAACTTCAAGTTGTGCAAACTCGCTCTTCAAACCCTTTAAGATTTCGAGTGCCGCGAGAATATCACCATCCAAGACAAAGATGAGTTCGTAAGAATAGTTATTTGTTGAGAGCACCTCCGCATATTGAAGGTAGAGTTTCCGAAGGTCATCATACCGCTCAGATATTGGAATTATGACCGAAAGCGTGACTGTATTCTCAGACTGCATGTTGTCCCGGATCTTCCTCGCTTCGTCGGTAATTAACATCTCCCGGTGTCTCAAGCACCGTGACTGTTGGGCGCACGTCCTGTTTAGGGAGGTAGTCCCCCATTTTCATTGCTAGTTCGGCTACGAGCCCGATTGAGAGTAAATGTATGCCCAAGAACATCCACAATAATCCGAAAGTTAAAAGAACGCTCCACGACGCCAAAGTGTCCGCAAAGAGCGCGGCGACCACGACGAAAATCGTCAACAATCCGAGGACGAAGGCGGGCATGCCAAGTGAGCCAAACCATAATCCGGGACGTGACGCAAAGCCGGTGAGTGTCTTCACTGTGATAATATCAAGCGCGACTCGCCAAACACGTCCGATTCCATATTTACTTTTTCCAAAACGACGCGGATGGTGGTTCACGGGAATCTCTGCAATGCGTGCCCCTGCCAGTGTTGACATAGCAGGAATGAAGCGATGCATCTCGCCATAAAGTGTGACATTCTTGATAACAGATGCCCTATACGCCTTGAGTGAGCACCCGTTATCATGTATCTGGACGCCCGTAACCTTACCAATTAACCAATTCGCAGCGACTGACGGTACACGTCGAGACCAAAACTTGTCTTGACGGTTCTTTCTCCAACCACAGACGATATCGTAGCCTTCATCCATCTTCTCCAAGAGATGTGGAATGTCCGCCGGATCATTCTGTAGGTCTCCGTCCATACTAATCACCACTTCTCCACGTGCAAATTCAAACCCTGCCGCCATAGCCGCTGTCTGACCGTAGTTTTTTCTGAATCGGATTGCCTTCACGCGGGCATCTTGGCTGTGAATCTCTTCCAGCATGTCAAAGGTTCGATCGTGACTTCCGTCATCAACGAAGACAATCTCGTAAGATTGCCGCAGCGATTCGCACGCTTTTCGAATCCGTTGATAGAGTGGGCGAACGTTGTCTTGCTCGTTAAACACCGGAATGACAACGGAAATGGCAGGTGTTTCTTCCACAATCCAGGTCTTATCCTTCTGGAGAAATGCAACGACAGCCTCGGTGGGTTCGGTCGTAACTCAACATTATTTTCCCGGTTCCTCGCACGTGTCCTATGGCTTCAAACAGTCATCGGACGGGAGATAAACAGATATAACCCATGTCAATTAACGTGTGCGCAACTGACCAATACATTAGTCATCAGACGCAAGTAGCGGACCATAGAGTTTGTCTGAAATTCACTTGATTGTCGAGCGTAAAAAATCGGAAACACGAATCTCCGTTATTTTACGATCGCCCGGGAAAAGTAAGTTCAGCTACACCAGATTTGTCCAGCTCTCCCTTTCCAAGTGCAATCATGCGGTCATACTGAGACTTTGTTGCCTTGGCGAGCGGCAAGTTCAATCCCGCCGATTCAGCAAGATCGAGTGCAATCCCGGAGTCCTTTGCCGCGTGCGCGGAGGAAAAGTAGCACTCATGGTCCCGATTCTCCATGTCCTCGCCATCCGTTTCCAATACTCTGGAGTTTGCTCCCGTTTGCGCGAAAACCTCTTGGAGCACCGTGAGATCGAGTCCGAGTGCGGCGCCGAGTCCCAACCCCTCCGCAAGCCCGGCCGTATTTATATTCATGACCATATTCACTAGAGCCTTGACTTCCGCAGCTTGTCCGGCTTTGCCGATGTAACGGAGTGAGACACTCATTGAATCCAGGATAGGTCTCGCTTGATTAAAAGCCGCTTCATTACCACCGCACATAAGATATAGTGTTCCCTCGCGAGCTTGCGTGATGCTTGATGCCATGCAACCTTCAAGACTTTGAGCGCCGTGTTTTTCCGCGAGTTTTTCCACGTCAACATGGACCTGCGGCGAAATTGTAGCGCAATTGATAAACAGTTTTCCTTCAGCTCCTTTGAGAAGGCTGTCTTCAGCGCTATCCGAGAAGATTTGCCTCATCGCCGCGTCGTCGGTAACTACCGTAATAATGTAATCGGCGAGCTCAGTCACTCCTGCGAGCGTGTTTGCAGCCTCGGCGCCGAGTTCGTCTGCAAGTGCTTGCGCCTGGTCTGAAACGGTGTCATACACGGCAACGATCTGAAATCCTTCATCGTTCAAATGCCGCGCAATATTGCTTCCCATTCTACCGACACCGACAACCCCTATTTTGTAGTCTGAGTTTGCCATGTTCGTCTCCTTAAACCTTACAGCGTGGATGAGATTTGTTGCGTCGAAGCGGTCAACTTGGCTAGCCGGCAACCATAATTCAAAGAAGGTTTTTGCGAGGTTTCAACTTACCAAATACGCGGCAAGTTTATCACAATTCTGGAGCAAAGTACAGTGAAAAGGTGTGTGCAAATGCACATGCGTGTCCGTCATAACAGGAATATTGGACGTTCCTTAATGTACATTGACCGATGTTTATGGGCCACCGACTGCCCTGGTGGTCTCCGCGAAAACCCTTGAAAACACCTGTGGGCAATGATATAATAGCCTCAAAATCGTGCAGGCTTTGGGAGTAAAGTGATGACATATCAGGGTGTTTTCTGTCGCCGAATAATCGCAATCATCTTTATTACTGTTGTGCTGGTTTTTCCCGCAATCGCAGGTGAGCGCGAAGAATACACCTTTGCGTTTAAGTTATTCCAAGATGGGAAATATATTTTCGCGAAAGACCAATTTAAAGCCTACCTTGAGAACTATCCGGAAGGCGAAAATGCCGACGATGCACGCTTCCTATTAGGCGAGTGTGCGTTGCGCCTTGAGGACTATGATGATGCCATCCTGCACTATAAGAAACTGACCGCAAATCCGGCAAGCCCCTTACGCTTGGATGCCGTGCGTGGTGTGGCAACCGCCTGGTTTCATCAAGGCAGGTATGAGGAGGCCATCAAGGCGTATGAGGAAGTCATAAAAGGGTCGAAAGATGATAATGCGCTCTCGCGGAGTCTTTATCTCGTTGGAGAATCGTACGACAACCTAGGGCTATATCAAAAAGCCGTGGAATATTACAATCGAGTCCTAAGGCAATTTCCGAAATCAGCCGAAGCCAAAGACGCATTGTATGGTGCGGCGTGGGGGCTTTTTCGACTCGAAGACTACAAAGCGGCATACAAGGCTTTTGCCGAGTTCGTCAAAACTTCATCGAATCATCCTGCAATTGTAGAGGCTTCATATCGTGCAGCCGAGTCGCTCTTCAAGTTTGGCGATTGGGAAAATGCTCAAGCCGCATACCAGAACTTAATCGACACCTACCGAGATAATGAGGAACACCGCGAATTTGTTATTAACGCGCGATACCGCCTCGGCGAATGTTACTTTCAGCAGCGGATGATGGAAAAAGCAAAGAACACCTTCAACTTGCTGCTTCATGAAAGCGGCGCCTCGTCCGTGGCACCGGATGCACAATACTGGATCGCCGAGATTCTCTTGGAGCAGGGGAAGTACGTGGAGGCAATTCACGAGTATCAAAAGGTGAAGGAGCTATATCCGAGAAGTGATGTTGTTGTTGACGCGCAATTTGGAATTGCAACGGTTCATTTCCTTCAGGAGGACTATGCGCAAGCGCGCAGTCAATTCAAGGTTGTTGCCGATAATCCGCGTTCCGATCTTGCCGACCCTGCACGTTTCCGCATTGGCGAATGTTTTCGTTTGCAACGCGAGTTTAATTCTGCCATCTTAAACTACAAAAAGGTTAGCCCGAAATCAGCCTATGCTGACGATGCGCTATACGGTTTCGCCACAAGCGCCTTTCAGTTGCGAGATTATGCCGAGACAGTTCGCACGCTGAATGCCCTGCTCCAATCCCATCCTTCTAGCCCCCTTAAAACTTATGCTCTTTATCAACTCGCCCTAGCCTATTTCCATCAAAAAGAATACGGAAAATGTGTCGAAGCCCTGAATCGACATGAGGAAGTTCGCGGCGGCGCGACATTGGAAACAGCGCCGGCGGATGAAGTCCTGATTTGGAAAGCACGCGCTCTCTATGAGCTTGAGGATTATCAAGCAACGATCCGGACGTGTGAACGTTTAATTCGAGAATATCCAAAAAGTTCGGTTCGATTCCGAGCGGAGTTTTTTATTGCCGAAAGCACTTATTGGAGCGATCAAACGGTTGAAGCCTATCGCTCTGCCCGTTCCCAATACCAATCCTTGTTGAGCAAACAACCTGCCGCCGAGTGGGCGGAAAAATGCCGTTACGGAATCGGTTGGACCCATCTTTCCGAAGCAGCCGCGTCAAGCGGTCAGAACCGGGCCGTGCAATATCAAGAGGCGATTAACGCATGGGCAGAAGTTATCAAGCATCATCCTCGCGGCGAATTTGCGGACGCGGCGCTTTACCAGAGTGGAGTTGTTTATAGTAACCTCAAACAGTACAGCGAGGGGATAGAAGCGTTTAATCAAATACTTTCGGGTTATCCGGGCAGCGATTGGCACGACAATGCCCGGTACCAAATTGGACGAGCCTACTACAAACAGGAGAAATATCCAGAAGTAATTATCGCTTTCAACGATATGTTGCGTGAGCATCCCGGTTCGCCCCTTGTTCCCAAAGCAATCTTCGGCACCGCCAACGCGTATTTCAAGCAGAGTAAGTTTAACGACGCCATCAGATATTATCAGCAGGTTGTTGAGAAGTTTCCCAATCAAATGGTGCCCGTACACGAAGCGGGCGCAGAACCAATCGAAGACCTCCGCCCTGAAGCGCAATACTTTAGCGCCGAGAGCTATCTGAACCTCGCAGATTATTTACAGGCAATCCGCGCTTATGAACAAGTAATCCAACATTACCCAAAGAATGATTGGGCTGACGATGCACAATACGGTATTGCCGTCGCATACGAAAATCTGGGACAGAAAGAGAAAGCAATTCAGGCGTACCAGACCTTGATGGTCAGGTATGCCGATGGAGAACTTGCTCACGCTGTACAGTTGCAGATTGCACGTTTCTACTATCAAGATAAGGACTACAAACGCGCCATCGCGGAGTTCCAAAAGGTCATCAATCAGTATCCCAAAACCGCATCGGCATGGCTCGCACAGTACAATATCGGGAAATGTTATCTTGCTTTAGATTCTTATCGGCAAGCGATTCAAGCCTTTGAGCGGGTTGATCCGCGAAGCGAGTACGCGTCGACCGCCGCTTTTGAGATTGGAAATGCTTGGTACGATCCGAATAATCAGCGTCGGAATCTAGGTAACGCCGTGGAAGCGCTTCGAAATGTATTGATAAACTATCCGGACAGTCCTGATGCCCCACGTGCTCTGCTGCTTGCGGGACAGTGTTACGAGGAGTTGGTGCAGTGGGATGAGGCGATTGAAATGTATCGGTATATAATCGCCGAGTATCCGAATTCCAAGCAGGCTGAAGTTGCACAGCTCGTTTTGGGGCACGCCCATCGTTCCGCCGGCAACTACGTGAAAGCTATAGAGGCATACGATGTTATTCGTGAAGGTGGTGTCGGCAGGTATCCTCCCCATGTTGTCATTGAGGGAATCCTGCACATGGCGGAAACACAATCACGCATGAGCAAGCATCGTGACGCCGCGACCTCATACCTTCGCGTATTCTACCTGTATAAGGAGCACGATCCCCTCAGCGCTTTAACTGCTGCCGTTCGAGCGGGGGATGCTTTCGCCGACGCAACTCAGTTGAGAAACGCACGTGATGAATATCAGAGGGCTGTTAAATTTTGTGAATCGCAGAGTTCAGTAATCCAAGATTCCCCGAACAAAAAATCATGGGACAAGTTGTACAACTACGCTAGGGAAAAACTTGAACAGGTTACAAGCAAAATTAATCAGAACTGAACTGATGTGGAACCTGAATAAGTGGCATAAACCAATCCTTGTAGAATCAATTTATCGGTTGCGACCATCTCCGCGTGGCAGGGCAGGAAGGTCTCTATCGCACGTGCTATGAGGTCACTATGGAAGTTCTATCGCGTTCCCTATCCGGTCGCTTGATGCCTCGTTGTGCACTCGGTTAATCTTGCTTAATCCTGCCTACCGTCGCGACCTCCTGATACCGCGTAGGTCCTAGGGATGTCAATTCGCAGGAACCGCGCCATGTGTCAGCCGTGGCGCTGACCAATACATCTCTTCCGAAAAACACGGTTTCTTTGAACAGTTTTCCAGCAACCGTTTCTCAATAGGCAATGTCCATTGGCAAAATATCTATTGGCAATCAATCTTCTCGTTATTTTCTGTGGGTTGAGCGGTTTCAATCTGTGTGCCCAACCACCGGTGACGGAAGAACAGTTGAAAGCCGAAGATTTGCCAGATGTCATTCGAGCGCGAATTATTGATACAACGCAGATATGGTTGCTGCCCCGCGAACGATTCAAGGATTCAGTCAAACCCCAACTCATCCCCGCATTGGCGTTATATGCCAAAGAACGCCGGTGGAACCTGCCTCCTATCCTAACGCCAACCAAAGTCAGCAGGACGCAACCTTCACCGCGCGAAAACTACCTGCTGAGACTTACCGCCTACCCAAGCCTGCCCGACGCGCTCTTCTATCAAGCAGTCTTTGCAGGAAACCTTGACAACACGCGTGCGTTTCTTCATCTGAACCGTAAACAATTAGGCGATGAGCGCACAAAAGGGCGGGGAGACTATAGCACTGATGGAATCCGGGGCGGGTTAACTTATCAGTACAGCGAGCGGAGTGAATTTGCAGTGGGTGCCGCGCTTGACCTCAAGAATCTCAACTGGCTGACGACAGAACCGGGGAATAGCCCTATTGGCAAAGAAGTACAACATCTCCGTTCCACTGTCCGTTGGGAGCAGGGAATTTCACAACGAGGACGCACCGCGATATCCGTTGATCTGGAGGAGTTCCGCCTACTGCCCGCGCGAGGGGAAACGCAACCCGAAAATCGGGCGACGGACATGCGATTCAAACTCGATCTGGAAATCCCCGTTGGCATACAGAACCCATTTCACCTCGGTAGAGGGGTTGACATAAATCCAATCCATCTCGGTGCGGTTGCGGAATACTTCACCGCAGCGAATGACCCTGATACGGATGAGTTGCTGAGCCGAGACAATTGGTCAACAATCTTCCGCTTGTATGTTCGTGATGAGTTTACCTCGGTAAAATGGTTTGTTCTGGGGATTGGAGCGGAGGGAGTTGGCTATCGAGAACGCGATAACCTTGGAGAGGAGGTAACGCACTTAAAGGTTAATCCACATGTGGCGATTACAACACATCTCGGCGATCGCTGGACTTTTCAATTGCAGGGGAGACGGAATATCCAGCGAGCCAAGCTGTCGGAATTCTACTTCGACACCGATTACCTCAGTCTGAATCCGTTCCTACGCCCCGAAAAGACGTGGGACGGAAAGGTGACCCTCACCCGTCACCAAGGGAGGAGGTTTGAAGCCAATTTCTCCGGGTTTGCCAAGCAGGTTGAGGACCTCGTTGTTCTGGAAAAGTTATCGACAAACTCCGGAAGCACCCCGATAGAGCTTGCATGGGTGCCGCAGAATCGCGATACATCCGTCCAAATCTTCGGCGGAAGTGTTAGTATGACTGCCTACATCACGAATCGCTTGGAAGCGCAAATTCAGTACACACATGAAGTTCATAAGCCGAAAATTGGCGAATGGATTGCATATCGACCAAATGACTTCATCGACTTAAATGCTATCTTTCATTTTCCGGCTGATTTCCACATTGAGCTAGGCGGGGAGTTTCGAGGCGCGCGCTACCTGGATGAGACGACCGATAGAACTTTGGAGCGTTACTTTCTGCTGAAACCGAAGATAAGCAAGATTATCGAAAACCATGTGGGCTTGTTTGTTGGCGGGAATTTTGCTATCGGCACATACATGCTCCTGGACGGATACGAGCTTGCCCAGGATAACCTTGATTTCGGACTTGAGTTGAGATTTTAATCACGATATTCTCAAATCCTTGATTGGCAGAGTCACTTATGGAATACGTTGTAAGCCTGATTATCTCGGGATTGGTCCGATTGACGAGCGGGGGACCTATTTTAATCCCGATAATCTTTTTCTCGCTCTGGTCGCACAAGATTATTCTTGAACGGGCGTACCGCCTTCACCGTCGGCGCGTCATCCCGCCACGTTTTGTGACACAAAGTATCTATCATGAACTTGTGCAGGGCAATCCGGACATTGCCATCAAGATGTGCGAAAAGAGTCCCGGACCGCTGAGTAATGTCCTCCGAGCCGGTATCCAGCATCGTGATGCTGACGAGGAAACCCTTAAGCGAATTGTTCGTCAGGCGATACGTGCCGAGAAGCCGGTTTTGACCGAGGGGCTTAGCACTTTGGGAATGCTTGCTCCAGTTGCAATGTTCACCGGTTTACTCGGTACCGTGCTGGGTATGAAAGGCTCGTTTGGTGCATTGATAGAGGTGCAAACCAAGCAATTGCCCACTATTGCGGACGGTATTTCCGAAGCATTGCTCACGACCGCCGCCGGATTAATTGTCGCGCTACCCAGTTATGTCGCTTACGATTACTTCAGAAATAAGGCAGATCGGCTTCTCGCGGATTTAGAGAGGCACGGGATGTCGCTCGTTCGTTTCCTCGCCACGGGGGAATACAAGCTCTTTCAAGAGGAATATGGGGACATTCGGGAGTTGAAAAGGGTTGAAGACTGATGGAGAGAAAAAAGCGCGGAGGTCGATTCTTCATAGGGATTGTGGTCGTTGAGCACATCGTGTTTGCCCTTTTGATGGCATTGGCGATTGCTCCCAAGTCGCCGCCGCGACCCAAGGAGACCGCCATTAACGTTGATATCATCAAAACCGAAACGCCGCGAAAGAAAATCAATACGGAGATTCCTATCGCAGTCCCCAATGTTAGACAGAGTCGTCCTTCCGATACGCTGCCCCAAATCCAAGCCACGACCAATCTTCGCGACTATCTTGCGACGACACAAACGGAAGGTGGATTGCCGAATCTTCGAAGAACACAGGCATCCAGCGAGAATCCCGAACGCTTGTCACTCGGTGCCCCCCCGTCAAAAGGGCGCAGCAAAGGCGATTTTCTAGATGAGCCCAACGCTCTGGTTCGTAGTAAACCACTTGACATTGAGACAGGGTATCACGGTCGCGATAGCCATAGGGGATTGCCGGAGAGGGATGCGCGTCGGTCAATTACGGGCGAGAGCGGAAAAGCTCTCGCAGGCAGGTTCGCCCCGGGCAAATTGTCGGGAGTGAAAACCAATCTAATTACGGAAGGCGTGCCCTACGAAATCAGCGGAGAGGTGAGTGGTAGAGCGGTGATAAGCGGCTTGGAGAAGCCGCTTCAGTCAAAGGGCAAACAGGGCGGCGGTGTGCATCTCAGCTTCAAAGTCCGACCTGATGGAAGCGTGTTCAGCGTGCAACTCAAGCCGGGACGGACGACTATCGGCGAGGTTAGACTAAAGGAGCGTGCGAGGCGCTACGTCGAACAGATTCGATTCAGTGTACTGCCCAAGAATGTGTCTCAGGTTGTACAGTCCGGAGAGATATTCATTAACTTTACCGTGAATTAGAAGTTGGTCGGAGCCTTCTCGCGTAGCGATTAGTTGTCCGGAGAGGGGAGATTCTCACCAAGGATTCCATCTCGGTGTGATAATTGAAGAGAAATCTTTATCGCACTTGTTGTTTGACCGTTGAATCTCTCTTGATTCTCAATGGCAATCAACCATTTAACAGACTATTATTGATTGCACCCGACAAGAAATGGTCATGCTACGAACGACGGGGTTTTAATCGCGCCGCTACGAACAGAAGAGCCCAGACATCTCCCTACCTTCCAATCTTCCACCCTTCCATTCCACAGGGTGAAAGGTATCCCGTTATTCTATTTCTAGCTTCTGTTGGACACTAGCGACCTTGTCATCCATGGTCTGATTTCGGTCAATGCGCGTGCCAAACTTCAGCGTTGTCGAGATGCGAGGCGCTCCCATCTCGTGCACCACTTCATGGCATCGCTTGATTGCGGCAAAAACCGCGTCCCACTCCCCCTCAATATTGGTGCCGTAGGCATGCAGTTGTGTTTTCAGGCCCGCCTCTTTGAGGACCTTCTCGCACGCCGCGACATGTTTTGAAACGGATACCCCCACGCCTATCGGCACCACGCACAGGTCGGCAATAATCTTCATTCTTACACCCTCCGTCACACCGGCGAAACGATGCGCTTTCTATGAACACCCACTTGTTGCGCCGCAATTGGCGCAACGGTAGCACGTTCCGCTTCGCGTCATGATTGTACCGCAGGCATGGCATGGAGGCGCATCGGACTGCATAGTTGCCACTTGCTTTTCACGCGCTTCAATGGCTTCAATCTTGTCGGCATGCGCGCCGGATGATAAGGGACTCAGTAATCGCAACTCGGCTAGTTGGTCTTCAAGACTTGCAACTTCATCGCCGTCAATTTGGCTGTCGGGGAGGAATTGTAGTCCGAGCCAGCGGAACACATAATCGATTATGGACTTGGCAATCGGAATATCTTTATTGTTCGTGAACCCCGATGGTTCAAATCGGATATGACTGAACTTGTTCACAAAGAACTCCAACGGTACACCGTGTTGTAACGAGACCGAGGTCATCAACGCAATGGTGTTCATCAGCCCGGAGATGACCGATCCGTCTTTCGCCATGTTAAGGAATATTTCTCCGGGTCTCCCATCCTCATACATGCCAACGGTGAGATAACCTTTATGTCCCCCGACACTAAACTTGTGGGTGATTGAGTTGCGTAGATCGGGCAGCCGCTTGCGGACAGGATGACTCTCTTTCTCCTCCTGCTGATTCGACGAGGACAACGGTTGACTACTCTTGGAGCCATCCCGGTAGACCGCCAAACATTTGACGCCGAGTTTCCACGCCTCAACATACACTTGTGTAATGTCTTCCATGGTAGCATCATTCGTAAGATTGACCGTCTTGCTAATTGCGCCACTGATAAATGGCTGAACTGCCGCCATCATTCTGACATGTCCCATCGGTTCGATGAAACGGGTTCCAATTCGCCCACACTTGTTCGCGCAATCGAAGATGGGATAGTGCACTTCCTTGAGATACGGGGCCCCTTCGACCGTCCCGTATCCGCAGATGATTTCATCGGCGGCATCAATCTCTTCCTGACGGAATCCAATTGCGCTTAAGATATTAAATCCCGGCTCTTGCGCTTTCGCACTATCAATTCCCAAGCGTTTCAAACAGTCGTCGCCGAGGATACCGGGAGCAAAAGCGAGTTCCGAACTAAAAACCCTTGGCAGTATCTGCTCTATTTTGCGCAAATCCTCATCGGTGAAGCCCTTGTCCTTGAGTGTTCGCTCGTTGATGTAGGGTACGCCCTTGAGCGTCCCCGAACCTACAATGTAGGTGACGATTTCATCAATTTGACTGCGTGGATAGCCGAGATGCGCCAACGCTTTCGGTACAGCCTGATTGACAATCTTGAGAGACCCTCCACCTGCTAGTTTCTTGAACTTCACGAGCGCAAAATCGGGTTCTATACCCGTCGTATCACAATCCATCAAGAACCCGATGGTACCCGTCGGAGCAATAACGCTAATCTGCGAATTTCGGTATCCGAATCGTTCACCCGTCTGCACACAGGCATCCCAATCCTCATGCGCCGCTTTGAGCAAATTTTGTGGGCACGCAATTTCGTCGAGTTTGTACGCCTCGTTGTGGTGCATCCGCATGACATCTAGCATTGACGCCCGGTTTTCGTCGAATCCGGCAAAAGCCCCAACGCTACTTGCTATCTCCGCACTCGTAAGATAACCGTGTCCAGATAAAATAGCTGATAAGGCTCCAGCCCAAGCCAAGCCAACCTCCGAATCATATGGGATTCCGTTCAACATCAATAGCGCGCCCAGATTTCCATACCCCAAGCCTAACGGACGGAAATCATGGGACCGCCTCGCAATCCGGTCAGTCGGGTATGATGAAATTTCCACGATAATCTCCATGGCTATGATGAAGATACGGATAGCATTACGGTAAGCTTCAACGTCAAATGTTCCATCCTCATTCAGGAACTTCACCAAATTAATGCTTGCCAGATTACACGACGTGTCATCCAAGAAGACGAACTCGCTGCACGGGTTAGTTGCGTTAATCCTATCTGTGTTCTTACAGGTGTTCCATTTCTGAATGGTGCCGTCAAACTGAACACCCGGGTCCGCGCACGCCCATGCGGCGCACGAAATTTTGTCCATTAAGTGTTTCGCATCGTGCTCGTCGGCGACCTTCCCATTCATGCGATACGTCGTATGCCATTTTCCGTCCTTAAGGTATGAGTCCATGAAGGCGTCGGGTATTCGGACGGAATTATTGCTATTTTGTCCACTGATTGTTCGGTATGCTTCCCCATTAAAATCGGATTCATAACCGGCTGCAATCAGTGCTTGTGCTTTTTTCTCTTCGTGCAGCTTCCAGTCAATGAAGTCGTCAATCTCCGGATGATCCATGTCAAGGATAACCATCTTCGCCGCCCTGCGGGTCGTTCCCCCGGACTTTATGCTTCCCGCCCAGCGGTCAAAACCTTCAAGGAATGAGAGAACTCCCGACGATGCCCCGCCGCCAGACAGTTCCTCTCGCTTTGCTCGAATCTTGCTGAAATTTGTGCCCGTGCCGCTCCCGTACTTGAAGAGGCGAACTTCCGCTTTCTGTAATTCAAGCATGGAGTCAAGCGAGTCATCTACACTCTGGATAAAACACGCAGAGTTTTGCGGGTGTTCGTATGCATTTGTCGTTGTCCGGACGCTTTGCGTTGCTCGATCCCAGAAGAAACTACCACCGCCACCTTCAATTCCGTATTCATGCCAAAGCCCGCAATTGAACCAAACAGGGGAGTTGAATGCCCCTCGTTGTGAAATCAGCAGAAAGGTTAATTCCGACTCAAATGCCTCTGCATCCTCAGACGTTGCAAAGTAGCCCCTGAATTCGTCTCCGGAGCGGCGGATGGTACGGGCAACTCGTCTGACCAACTGACGCATGCTTACTTCGTTGCCGGTGCCTGGTACACCGGCTTTACGGAGGTATTTCGATGCCCCTATATCAGTCGCCAATTGTGACCAAGATTTTGGAACTTCGACGCCTTTTTGCTCAAAAATCGTATCTCCGTTTTCATTATAGATAGCCGCGTCTCTATGTTCCCATTCCATTTCATCAAACGGATGGATGCCGGAATTAGTGAAATAGCGGTTAATCTTCAAGCCGCGCTTCCGTGGGGCATCAGGTTGTTCAACGCGAGGGGATTCGTCGGACGGTGCCGCGACGATTGAATCGACATTAGGGTCAGACATCTTTCTTCCTTTCGAAGCCGCAGACTTGCAAGATTGAATTCACAAGAGAGAAGCCGCAACTGCGCAATATTGCAATTCTCCAATCTTTAAATAGTGCATATAATCATACCAATTGTGCATTTTTGATGCTCGCTGGTAGGAATCTACTTCAACCAAATGCTTTGAAGAGTTTTCGTGTAATGAAATTCAAACTCACTCAACTCTGACACGCAAACTCTATCGTGGATTTTGCGTAAGCTGCTGCAACTCCTTTTCAAAATCCGCTACATCCTTAAAATCACGATAGACAGAAGCAAAGCGAATATAAGCGACTTTGTCGGTGTCTTTGAGTATGTCCATGACCAACTCGCCAATTGACCGACTGTCAATCTCCGACTTCCGCTTGCTAATCAACTGCTGCTCGATTTCTCCAATCAGGCGATCGATCGTCTCTTGACTAATCGGTCGCTTTTCACACGCCTTCATCAGGTTGCGCCTCAACTTTCCCCGATTAAACGCTTCGCGCCGCTGGTCTTTCTTGATGACGAACAAATCCAGTACCTCTGCCCGCTCGTATGTGGTGAACCGCTTTGCACAAGTGGAGGTGAGGCATTCTCGACGCCTACGGGTGACACTCCTACTGTCAGTCTCGCGTTTATCAAGTACCTTTGTCTCGAAACTCCCACAGTACGGACATTTCATAAATCACCGGCATCTTGTGTATAATTCTAAAGTTTAATACAATATCCGATATAATATCAAGAGACCACAAATTTGTCAATAATTTATTTGCAGATTTTTTTGCTGTCTCCGGGGCAAATTTCCACGGTTTATTTGCATTTCAACTTTGCGACAAAAAACTTCAATGCCGGAATACCCGGACAACGATGGATGAAAGGCTACGAATTAGTTGATGGTAAAGATGGCATTTGGATTGCGCGAAACCGTAGAAACTGGTTGAATGGGTTAACTTGAAACAAAATCGTAAGACACTGCGTTTTTTCGGCTAGAGGAAGCAATCGCATTGTAGGCGGAATTTTTTTGCAAAATACGGTACACAAAGATACAGTATCGATTAGTCAAGCGTGAGTGGCGCAAACTTGAATCAATTTCAATTGAAAGTAATCAGAAGGTGTGTTATAATACCAAGTTGGTGAATATTGAAGATTCAAGGTGCGAGAATTGGTTCCTTCCCACATCAATTGGTCCGTTCTCTTGCGAGAGAAATGTGGATTTCCCCGGTTTTTTGTATTTGACCCGAGTTGTTAGATATTCCAGTCGGTCAAGTTGTTTATTCGCCCGAATAGTTGGCGGATCGGGTTAGGAAGTCCGACCTATCGGTATGGGTAACAACTCGGGTTAGTTAGCGATTCTATTTGTGGATTGCTCTGCCGACATGCCAAGGGTGTTACCAGTAGGCTTTCCGGGTAGATAGCGAGTCAAGCGCGAAGATTCCAGATTGAGCCGGTTTGAATACCGTCGTGGATTATTGGCAAATCAATCATCGGCGGGTGAGGTTCAATCGCAGAGGTGTTCAAACTAAAGTAGCTTGGTGGTATTGGGCAAACCTTGAAAGACCATGGGAGCGAGGTAAGAAATGAAAGAAAATCCATCTCGGCCAGGAAACATAAAAGTCGTCGAAACAACGCCTTCGGAAGCCTTGGTTGTTTCTGCGCAGCGAGGACGCGGGCTTGTTACCAAGCAGGATGATAACGTTGAGGATAGAGGCCGTTTTGGCAAACGCAAACGTAAGAGCGGTCCTACAGAGGAACATATCAAACGGGTTGTATTTGAAAATCTTGACGCCTTCCCAAGCAACGAAGTCCGCATGCTGCGAGGCGTATTTTCATTATCGACCACGGCAGTGCGTGAAGTTATGATTCCTCTTTCGGAACTTGTGGCGGTACACGTCAACACGCCAACGGACCGAGTCAAAGCCATAGCGGAAAGTGCCAATTATCGTTTTGTTCCTGTTTTTGAGGAGCGTATAGATAGGCTTATTGGCGTCGTAGATGTCATGGAAATCCTTTATACCCCGCGTGAATATAACGATGTGAGCGCTTTTGCTCGACGACTGGAGCGAGTGCCGGAAACAAAACCCGCGGGCGAACTGCTTGAAGAGATGCGTGGCTCAACCGAGCCCGTAGCAGCCGTTATCGGAGAACATGCCGGGTGCACCGGCTTCGTGACATTGGAGGATATTCTTGAGTTAATTGTCGGTGAAATCCGCTACAACCACAAGCGCCACAGTCCACACACGGAATTGCTTGGCAATGATCACTGGTCACTTGATGCACGTACCTCAATTGATGTTGTCAATGATGAATTGGGTACCGATATACCTAAAAATCATTATGATACGATTGGCGGCTTCATATTGGCTCAACTCGGTCGTCTCCCGGAACGAGGCGAAAAGGTCGTCTATGACAATATCGAATTCATGGTTGAGGAGGTTTTCGGATACGGCATAATCTCTGTTCAAGCAGCGCGCGTCGATATTCCAAGAAACCGGAAGAAACGCAGTAGATAAAGTTGTTTCTTTGAGCAGTAGACTTGAGAAATCCATGTTAGGTAGGTCATGAAATCTGTCAAGCCGCCCTCGCAACGTGCGATAAAACCTGGGGCATGGAAGTTAATCGTGTTCTATCTTATCGTGTTGATAGCCATACTTGTTCTGATCTGGAAAATGCCCTTAATCGTGAGTCTAATCTGAACCGTTGGAATTAACCTAGCGAGGAAAAATCGAGCCCCGAATGCAACACCCGTGGTTTCCGAATCGCTCAGCCTCGAAAAAGAGAATGCTCCGAGTATCTCCCGCCACGGCGCAAATCTTTTTCACAATTGTAATTCTCATCCATACGATTGCTTGTTCGCAAGAATCGCCGTCCGTCACAGACAAACTGGAAATCATCTCTCCCCATCCTGAATCCATTGAGAAAGAGTTCGAGCGCAGTTTCAAGCAATGGTATACCCAGAATACAGGGAAAACGGTCGAGCTGAAATGGGTTGACTTGGGCGGTTCTTCTTCCGACTTCCGTTTCATTGAATCTGAATTTAAACGTGTCCCCGAAGGAATTGGCATCGATCTTTTTTTTGGCGGCGGGACAGACAATTACCTCAAACTCGCCGGGGAGGGATTGCTTTTTCCCTACAAGTTGCCCGATTCGCTGTTGGCGCGGGTGCCCAAAGAAATCTTCGGAATCCCCGTGTATGACCCCGAATATCGCTGGTACGGGGCAGCGCTTTCCAGTTTTGGCATCATGTACAATGAAGAGTTGCGCCAACATCTCGGGTTGCCCGAGGTGTCAACATGGAAAGATTTGACGCGCCCCGACTTGGTTGGTCGAGTAGGCGCAGCAGACCCTCGCGAAAGTGGAAGCGCCCACATGATGTACGAAATTATCTTACAGGGATATGGCTGGGAAAAAGGGTTTGAACTCATCACGAAACTGAGCGCAAATGTACGCGGATTTTCTGCAGGGTCGAACGCGATTCCGAAAGATGTTGTATCCGGGCAAGTTATCTATGGGATGGCAATCGATTTCTACGCTTACGGTCAAATTGCGGTGCTTGGCGATGACATCATCAAGTATCTCGTTCCGCCGGATGCCTCGGTCGTCAGCCCCGATTCCATCGCAATTCTTAAAGGAGCGCCGAACCTAGAGGTTGCTCAGGCGTTTCTTGAATTTGTGCTTTCCGATACGGCGCAAAAACTCTGGGTGCTGCGTGACGATGATCCCGAAGGACCAAAATGGCGGGGCGGCTTAAACCGGGCGAGTGTCGTTCCCGAATTATATGATGAGCTCGGCGACCGATGCGTGGTTATCAACCCTTTCAAGCGGGAATTGAAACCGATTCGGTACGACGCCGCCAAAGGCGGGGAACGCTGGGCGCTCATCAATGATCTCATCGGAGCCCTCTTTATTGATTCGCACAAAGACTTAGTCGCGGCGTGGAAAGCGATCAACAAATGTAAAGACGAACAGAAGCGGGAAGCAGCAATTGACAGACTGACGGAAATGCCGATTACGGCGGAAGAGGGGATGCAGATAGCGCAATCGGAGTGGAAAAAGCCAGAATATCGAAATCGGAAACTAACCGAGTGGAACAGGTTCGCGCGGCAAAAGTACGGCGACGTATTAAAATTAACCAAGTAATACGATTTCAAAGCCTAGTTGTTACAGCCGCCCTGTAGGGTGGGATCAAAGGAGATCAAGCGAATGAATAATGAGCGCGATAGAAGATCCCCTGCCCACCATCAAACGTTAGAATACCTCAACTCTACCAACTCCGTCGTCGGGTCCAACGGATAGATTGGCCGCCTTAAATTCTCATACCTGAAATTCGTAAGGTTCGGGCTGTGGACACCGGGCGTATCTACCTCCACTATCTCGTGGGCAATCGGCGTGTAGTCCGCGCGGAAATGGACAGCAGATTTCAGCGCAATGAGTTTCCTATCCCTCGGTTCTATGCCGACACTGCGAAGGACTTCCGCATCAAGCGGCTGTGACCGACATTCGGTTAAAATAACCTCTACTCCTCCTGTCTTAATCACCGCGGTACGTCCCATTCTGTCGGTGGCTCCCCGAGCCATCGGTCCCTTGCGCACATAAACACCATCGGAAATTGTTTTCACATAGGCATCAAGTGTCACCGGTTCGCCGTGCATGTCGTCGGTCTTGCCGCCAACGTTGAGCGTTACGCGGTTTCCGACGCCGGCTTCAATCGCTTGGGCGACAGATTCGGGATCTGCGATGATTGCCACAACGGCATCTTGAACATCAGCCTCTACGAAAGAGCGTAGGATAGCTGTGCCATCACAGGGGCCCCCGCCGCCGGGATTGTCGGCGCCTTCCGCCAGAACAATGGGCTTCCCTTCCGTTTGATTTGCATGTTCGATGGCTTCCTCAATCGAAACAAGGTTTGTACGAAAGTCTTCGCGTATTGACCAGATGTGTTGGGCAAATTCACCGACCTTCTGTTCGGCGAACTCACGATTCCCGTCAGTGGTTACGAGCACGGAAACGCCCGCGTCATGGATGTCCGCAAAAGGAAACCCCATCGACAACGTTGCCGTGATTACACCATCTTCAGATTCCAGCTGGTGGAGTTTCTTCACGAGGTCACTCGCTGGCGGTCTCATGGTACACTGTGCCGGCGGCGATGTCAAAAGCGGGAGTTGGCGGTATGCCATTGTGGGCTTAATCTCTCCCCGCACCGTTTTGTAGATGACTTCAACCGCTTCGACTCCCCGCTCGTAAGTGTCAACATGGGGGTAGGTGTCGAATCCGATTATCACGTCGGGGTACTTCACGCTGTCGGGAGTGATGTTGGCGTGAAGATCGAATGTTACGACAATGGGACGGGAACCGACAATCTCACGCACACTGGAGATTAGATCGGCTTCGGCATCCTCGATCTCCTCCGTCACCATGGCACCGTGCAGATCGAGCACTACTCCATCAATCTCTCCGGCACCGGAAAGCAGATTAAGAAATTCGGATTTGAGCGCGTCATAAGCGTCCTGTTCGACCTTTCTGGACGGGGTGGCAAAACTCCAGAGGAGCGGAACAAGCTCTATCTTCAGTTCATCGGCGGCGTCAATAATACCGCCCGTAATGGTGCGGGTATTTCCGAAATTTTTGCGAATGTCGTCCCCGACCATCCTGCTGAAACTGTCGATTGTGGTCGGAACGGGCGAAAAAGTATTCGTTTCGTGCCCGATACACCCTGTCGCAATCCGCATCAACTCCCCCTTGAACCCGAGTTTTTTCTCGAAAACGTGGGTTCTTGACAAGAACTAGCCCGTTAATTCGTCATCAGAAACGTTGATAATGGTAAATATAGCACAATCCCAGGGCGGCAACAACACATACCTACCCGTTCTCGAACAGAAAGAACTGGGGCCTCTTCCATCATTCCACTCTTCCAATTTCGCATTCCGTTTCGGTCCTCCACCTACTCTTCTCAAGACCTGCGTTTTGACAACGCCCAACTTCGTCCGGGAGCATCGGCGCGGAAGGTCTCCACGTTCCCCCGGTCCGCCAGCGTCACATAACAGGTACGACCATCGGGACCACCAAAAGCGATGTTCGTGCAAAGTTTTCCTGTTAGCTGCACCTCCAATAGCACCTCGCCGTCCGGCGATACTTTCGCAATCGTGCCCTTGCCGTGTCGGGTTACGTAGAGATTGCCCGCCACATCGCACCGCATACCGTCCATATTGAAATCGGGGAACTCGATTAGCAATCGCTTGTTACTAATCTCGCCTTCGGACGAAAGGTCATACGCCCAGATATTCAGCTGATTGGATTCGTTGACATAGAACGTCCGCTCGTCGGGACTGACCTCAATCCCGTTGGTCGTTCCCATCTCCGCTTCCAGCAGTGTGACTTCGCCATCTGCACCAACTCGCCACAGCTGTCCTGTCGATTCAGCCCAGTTGGGATCACTGGCGTAGATTATGTCGTTCGCGCCAATGGCGAGGTCATTTGGCTGATTCATTCGCGGCTCGTGAGCGTGAACCGAAATGTGCCACGTCTCCATGTCAACCTTCAGCACATTGTGATTGGTGTAGTCCGCGATAAACATATCACCCGCACTATTGAAACGGATACCATTTCCAACGCTGCCGCTTGGAAGTTCTACGAAAACACTCGCTTCCTCAACCGGGGTGACCTTTCCAATCGTGTGTTGCCGCGCAAAATTAACGGCGTAGAGATTGCCCTCCGCATCACAGGCGGGACCTTCAATCCCCGAGGTAAACCCGTTGACGGGCGTGAATTCCTGACTAATAAAAAGTTCCTCGTTCATTGCTTCCTACTCCTTCGGCTACTTTGCAAAACGGAGCGCACATCAAGGAACCGAGCGACGAAACCGAGGTTTTTCCTGAAAACTCGGTTTCTCTGTTTTCGGTTTGAACCGACGATTCTACTTACTGATGTTCTCTGCGTTTATTTCTCATATTTTAGCACATACGCGGACACAAGGAGAAGATTTGTTACAAAATCATGCGAGATTTTTTCGATGGAATTCACAGCCGTCAGATTCTCGACAAGAAGACTCTCAGCCTATCCGTGGTTGAGGGACTTTTCTGTGGTTCACTCATGGGAATTACATCTGATTGCAGGCGATCAATCGAGTGAACAACAATCAAGCGAATGGGTAGTGAGTAAGATTACCTATCGCCTTCCCTATTCGGTCAGTTGATCGATAGAAATCCCATCCCTGTGTCGTCCCATGATTGTAGCAGTGTAGGTTGGGTTGAGAGGTCAACATCCAAGTCCTACTCAGCTTCAAAGGAGAGTCCGGCTTTTCGATAACCCATTCGTGTACGCAAAATATAGCGAAACCCAACACACAACCGCTGCGTGTGCGATGAATGTTGGGTTTCACTCAATTTTCGGCCCCTACGGGGCAAGATGAATCCTCGAAAACTCTCCTTCTGCATGTGACTTCTCATGATTTTTCGTTCAACCCAACCTACGCACTGTCCACGGTTAAGGTGCTTTTTTGTGGTTCATTTTCAAGTTCTTCAACTTATTAGTCAAATGTGTTATACTTTATGTCTGTGCAGTCAAACGCCTTAATGGCGTATAATGACGACTCAATATCCATCATTGGAGGGATTGACAATTGTCAGCCCTTGATTCGTATTACCCTTGTCCCTTTCCTTTATATGAATCAAGCAAGTAGGGAACGCAGATCTGCGTTCCCTACAATCCGAAGCCTGAGAGTACGAACCTCCGGCATGCCTTTGTTTTTGAATTCAATAGTCGCGGAGAACTACTAGAATGGCTATACGTGAATCTGAAGAAATTAAGCTTGCTGTCCTGAACTGTGTTGCTGACGAGCAAGAATATCGCCAAAAATCAATCGTAGATGCGGTAGCGGATTACTTATCGCTTACGGACGAGGAAAGAAACCGGCGAGTACGAACTGGAAACAGAGTATTTTATAATACCTGTATGACGGTAATAAACCGATTGAAGGAAACAGATTTGCTAGAACGCACGAGACGCGGACATTACAAGATAACGCCCGATGGGCTCAAGTTTCTAAGGCAAAATCCAGCACCTCCCGCAGAGCCTGACCCCGTTGATGACGGAGTTGGTCCATCTCCTAACGAGGTTGAGGTTATTGATGACGGAATTTGTCTTACCGCTGAAGAGTGTATGGAAAAATGTTACCAGCAACTAAGATGTAAATTAGTTGCAGAGGTCCTTGAGAAAATAATAAAAAACTCCGCTAACTTTTTCGAAATATTAGTTCTTGACTTGCTCGTTCAGATGGGTTACGGAGGCTCTCGGGAAGATGTTGAGCAAGTTGGACGTAGTGGCGATGGAGGCATTGACGGTATCATTAACCAAGACAGGCTTGGACTTGATGCCGTCTATATTCAAGCAAAGCGCTGGCGAGAAAATGTCCAACGCCGTCAAATTCAGGAGTTTGCGGGTGCCTTAGAGGGGCAACGAGCAAGGAAAGGAATCGTCATAACAACCTCCGATTTTTCAAGAGGGGCGCGAGAATACGTGAATACAATTAACTCCAAAATCGTACTCATTGACGGCCGTCAACTTGCGGAGTTTATGATCGATCATAACATTGGTGTTTCCACGGTGAAGACCTACGAAATCAAACGAGTGGATTCAGATTATTTCATTGAAACCGACGATTCACAAACACAGGACTCATAAAAACTAACACCATGAACACAAACCTAAACGAACTCGAAAGACGCTTGTGGAGCGCCGCCGATGAACTCCGAGCCAACTCCAAACTCAAATCATCCGAATACTCCATCCCCGTATTGGGCTTGATTTTCTTGCGCTACGCAGACCACAAATTTACGCAGGCGGAGCAGCAGCTTGCAAGGGAGATGACCTCTAGCAGGCGGCGACGGGCAGACAAAACAGAATACCAAGCGCGCGGTGTCTTTTACCTCCCAAAGGAGGCGCGATTCGGGCACCTGTTGAATCTATCCGAGGATGAAAACATCGGTCAGGCGATTACCGATGCCATGAAGGCCATTGAGGCGGAGAACCAACAGGTGAATGGCGTCCTGCCCAAGACCTACAACCGCCTCGAAAAGAGCACGCTCATCGAACTGCTGCGTATCATGGAACAGATTCCGATGGAGATTGAGGGCGACGCTTTCGGCAAGATTTACGAGTATTTTCTCGGCAACTTCGCCATGACCGAAGGCCAACGCGGCGGCGAATTCTTCACGCCGATCTCTCTCGTTAAGCTGATTGTCGAAATCATCGAGCCCTTCCAAGGACGAATCCTCGATCCCGCCTGCGCTCCGGGGGCATGTTCGTCCAGAGTGCCGAGTTTGTCCACAACCACAAAAAGAACGGCAACGGTCAAATCAGCATTCACGGCATTGAGCGCGTGGCGGAGACCATCAGGCTGTGCAAGATGAACCTTGCCGTTCACGGACTCGAAGGCGATATTCGACAAGCCAACAGCTATTACGAAGACCTGCACAAGTCATTGGGCAAGTTCGACTTCGTGATGGCGAATCCTCCTTTCAACGTGGATCGCGTGGACAGAGAACGCATCAAGGATGATCCGCGATTCCCGTTCGGGATGCCGCGGGTGGACAATGCCAACTATCTGTGGATCCAACTGTTCTACAGCTCGCTTTCCGAGTTTGGACGCGCCGGATTTGTCATGGCGAACTCCGCCTCCGACGCCCGCGGCTCCGAATTGGAGATTCGCAAAGGGATTATTCAATCCCGCGCCGTTGATGTGATGGTGGGGATCGCGTCGAACTTCTTTTATACCGTCACCCTTCCTTGCATGCTCTGGTTCTTCGACAAATCCAAACGGGGAAGCGAGCGAGAAGATAAGGTGCTGTTTATAGATGCTCGAGGCCATTATCAGCAGATGACCCGCGCGCATCGGGGTTTCACGCCGCAGCAGGTTGAGTTCCTAGCCAACATCACGCGGCTCTACCGCGGCGAAGCACCGGAAAACCAACACGATAGCGCGGAATTACTGACGACTCATTTTCCCGACGAACAATACGTTGATGTTCCGGGGCTTTGCAAAGCCGTAACCATTTAGGAGTTACGCAGTTGGCTGAAGCGTATAAAGAGGTTGTGCCAAATAAGCCCGTACCGCATCTCTGACAATAGAGAGTTTTGCATCAAACCAACTGATACCGGTATGATAGCAATAGTGCTCAATTCTCAGAAAGGCTCTCAGCGCTAAACCGATATGATTTCTTTGAGTGCGAGCAGAGCGCACTTGTGCGCGTTCAATGCCAACAAATTGCTTAATCCCGCGATGATATTCTTCTATTGTCCAAGACCATTCGGCATATTTGAGACGCGTCAATTCGTCCATCTGTAAATCATTCGTTGCCCAATATTCAATGTCACCTTCTGGAGTGTCAACCTTAAATACTCGAATCAATCCATAGCCTTTGAGATGGACAATTGTACCTGTTGATTCACTCGGAAGCGTACTCACCGGACGGTTACCGGAATAATCTTTACTGACAAGTCGGTTGGCAGCTAGACGAGTAAGCCACTTCCAACCATGACCTCGCACCGCTTTTAGATTCTTTAGACTGGCATACCAACTATCAAAACACACACATTCAGGAGCAAAACCGCGTGTTTTCGCTTCTTCAAGCATGGCGCGGAAATGCTCATTCTTCGTCAAGCCGTCTTTGGCTTTATCATAGATTCGATAATCACACGGAATATGTCTATCGCCATCCGTCCAGAGCAAAGTGACCAAGTTAATCCCATTCACAACTCGGTGGTGTTTCCCTGACCAGTGTTTTGTCACGAGTTCAATCTTTTGTGAATAAGGTTTATCCAGAGTCGAGTCATCTATAACTAAAATTCCGGATTCTAATTTCACCTGATTTCTCGATTCTTGCCACAGTTTGCCAGTATCGGGTTCCTCTCGATGCAAGAGCCGTGTTATCGAATCGTGAGCCGGAGGATTATCAGCTTGGGGTTGAACTTTTTCCGATTCAAGACAACTGTAACTTTTCTGAGCGGCTACCAAGAAATCAATATAGTCAGTGTCAGTATATTTAGGGGGATTCATACTCAAATTATAACCTATTTTCACTCAACTGCGTAACTCCTAAGTTCATCTCTATGGAGTATTATGCTTCACAGGGAGTTGAGTGGCGAGTTTCTGAACTGCCGGTCCAAATAAAGGACGGGTTGCGCGTTAATCCTAGAGGTATTGGTATGATTCGGACCAAGAAAATCAAGGAGTTGCCGATAACGATTATTGATGGCGATCGATCTAGCAGGTATCCTAAAAGAGGTGAGTTTCGGAAGAAAGGCATCCTTTTTCTCAACACCGCGAATATCGTTCAGAATAGATTAGATTTAACCGAGGCGAATTATGTTTCGTCGGAAAAATTCGATGAGATTAGGAAGGGACGGCTTCAACGATATGATATCGTGATGACTACCCGAGGGAGTATTGGGAAGGTAGCACTTTTTGATAGTAATCCACCGGCGGGCTTGATTAATGCCCAAATGCTTATTCTACGAGCTGACGGTGAAGTGCTCGATCAGAAGTTTCTGTTTTACCAATTCTGTAGCGATGATTTTCAGATTAAATTGAGCAACTTCGCTTCTGGTTCAGCTCAGCCACAGCTCCCAATTGTGGACTTAAAGGAAATTGAAATTGGAGTTCCGCCGCTCCCAACCCAACGTAAAATCGCCGCCATCCTCGGCAACTACGACGACCTCATCGAAAACAACACCCGCCGCATCAAGATCCTTGAGGAGATGGCGGGTACCATCTACCGCGAATGGTTTGTCGAATTCCGATTTCCCGGACATGAGAATGTGAAGATGGTGGAATCGGAGTTGGGGTTGATTCCGCAGGGATGGGAAATAGCAAGACTTAGTGATGTTGTCGAAAACACTAAGGAACACGTAAAGCCGGGAAAGCAACTAGAAGGGTTGCCCTATGTTCCAATTGATTGTATTTCTAGACGTTCGATAGCACTAAGCCAACACAAACCACATACTGAAGCCAAGAGCAGCCTAATCACCTTCAAAAGAAATGATATCCTGTTTGGTGCAATGCGATCTTATTTCCACAAGGTAGTTTTGGCCCCTTTTGACGGCATTACTAGACAAACCTGTTTTGTTTTGAGATCAAGAAACCGAAAGAATAATCCTTTTAATCTCTTTACGACGTTTCAAGATTCAACCATTACATATGCTAGCAATCATTCAACCGGAAGTACAATTCCTTACACGATGTGGGATGGGGCATTGGCTATAATGCCAATCGTTAAACCGCCAGACCGATTGATTCAACTATTCAGTGAGATTGTTGGTCCGATGCTAGAGTTAATTCAGATGCTATCCATGCGGAACACCATTCTCCGGAAAAACCGCGACCTATTGCTCCCCAAGCTCATCTCCGGCGAGATTGACGTATCCGATTTGGACATCGGCGCCGACCTATACTGCTCACAAGAAGGAGAGAAATCCTATGCAGCCTGAACCTACGCAAAGCTGGACAGACCGAATCGTCATTGACGAGAAAATACTAACCGGAAAACCTGTCATCAAAGGCACCCGTTTAGCCGTTGAGTTCATTATTGACCTGTTAGCGCACGGGTGGAGCGAGGAAGAGATTCTTGAAAATTACCCCGGCATAGTGGTTGAGGACATTCGGGCATGTCTCGCTTACGCAAGCGCCACGCTGCATGCCGAGAAGGTTTACCCATTTCCCACGAGGTTAAGGGATGCGCTACTTGGCAAATGAGAATTTTCCCGAATTAGCAGTCACAGCCATTCGTTTACGCGGGCACGATGTCGTATGGATACGCGAAGATGACCCCGGCATCAGCGACTTTGAAGTATTGGCTCGCGCCACAACAGAGGAGCGGATACTTATTACGCTTGACAAAGATTTCGGCGAGTTAGTATTCCGACTAGGACTCAACGCGCCTTCGGGGATCGTCTTGTTTCGTATTCCGCCGCGTTCAGCATCAGTCATTGCCCAAACGGCGGCTAACATACTGGACAGTCGATCTAACTGGGCAGGACACTTTTCCGTTGTTAGTGAAAATCGTGTCCGTATGACACCACTTCTACCGGCGTATTGAACGAGAAGCCGCGTCGTCCTAGACCCATGGCCTGCTTCTCGCCACACTCATCTCTGGCGAACCTGGCGCATCGAAACTCAATGTGAACACTGGCACCATAGAATCAAGCACAGAAGACTCCGACTCCGATCATGATGCAATTGTACAGTAGCGACGATTCTTTTGCGGAAATACCGATGTTATGCTAAAATTCGCAGGGCTTAGAATTTGGCATTGAAAAGAGGAGGTGACCAGCGATGTTTGAAGGGACAGCACCATTGCAGAAAATACATATCAAAAACTTTCTTAGCCTGCGCGATGTTGAACTTCCCCTAAAGCGTTTGACTGTGCTGGTGGGACCTAATGCTTGCGGGAAATCAAATCTCATGAAAGCCTTGCGCCTTCTCAGGGAAATGATGATTGATGAAGAACTGCCCTCGGTCAAAACCATCCAAGAATCCCTTTGGGCAGGTGAGGCAAACCACATCGCCTTCGGATTACAAACAGCACTGCAGGAATCTCGCATCGAATATGACCTAATCATCGAAGCAAAAGTAGACAATCTTGCTGTTGCCGAGACTCTGTCGGTTAACGATGTCCAACTCATATCAACTCGGAACGGGGAGGGATGGGTTCGGGATGAAGACTGCCAAAAGGCGATAGAATGCAAGTCCAACAAACTCGCTGTGAGCGCCGTAGGCGATTATCGAATTCAACCGATTACAAAGGCTTTCGCGCAGTCTATTCAAGGCTGGCAAATCTATGATTTTCGGCCCGACCTCATACGACGAGGTCTACAAAGACTTCCGTCCGTTGACAAGCCTAGCTTGCGTGAAACCAAAGCCGCGGAATATTCTATAAAACAGCGGAATCGTCTGCCACTATCTCACGATCTCTGGGATTGGTACCACAACGATCGAGAGCGTTTTGAAAGCGTGAACCAATCCCTTCAAGCAAGTATGAATTTCAAGCTCGATCAACGCGAGATTGATGGCGATAGTCAGTTCTGCCTCTTGGGAAAACACACGCAGCCGATTCCTTTGACAAGAGCGTCCGATGGCACGCTGCGCTTTCTTGAATATTATATTCTGCTCAATCTGCCAAACCCGCCGTCACTCATCGCACTTGAGGAACCGGAGCGAAATCTGCATCCCGATGCTATACTAGCCGTTGCAGATTTTCTTGAGCAACTTGCCAAAGGCAGCCAAGTCATTATTACAACCCACAGTTCTCAACTCCTTGATACCTTTGATTCCGAGAGTTTATCGGACTTACTTGAGGTTCTGTTGTTGCGTAACCCTCAAGGTCGCGGCACGGAAGTCACCAATCTCGAGGAAATTCGCGGTAACCGACCTGCGCTCGACGGTTGGATTACGGATTTCGGAATCGGCAGCGCGATTTTTCATAGTGCACTCCTGCCGAAGTCAATGGAGGAGTCCGGATGAGTACCATAAGAATCTGGGCTTTGGAATCGGACCACGATGCTAAAGCGGTCGAGTGTTTGGCAAATAAGTTAAAATCCTACCTGCAACTCGGAGATTTGCGCATTGAATCATCTGGTGCAAGTACACTCTCGGAAATCCAAGCGCGTGTGCGCAAGTCACTTCCGAGGCGCGCGAGAAGAAATGTGACATCGGACGCGCCGCTTAAGCGAGCAACTCACGATTATCTGAAGGACGAGGCGTGCGTAATTTTCGTCATTGACCAAGATAGTCCGAAGTCTCTCAATCAACGACGACAGGAACCGAATTCGCTAATCAACCAGATTGAGGCGGTCATCAACGAACCGAGCCTTGACGGCAAAGTATTTCTCGCGCTGGCTGTTCAGGAGCTTGAGGCATGGCTACTAATTGATTGCATAGGGATTCTTTATTATTTCGCTAGTGAAACCGGAGCATTGACGGAAAACGAACGTGATAAAACCTCAACAAACCCATCGTTCGCGCAATTGGTTGATGATTTTCAGGAAGCCAATACTGAAGACATTGTGGAGGAGGAAATCGGAGGAAGCGGTCCTAAAGAGTATTTGTTCAAGTTCTCGGAAGCGATACTGCGCAAGCTCAATCCAAACCTTCGCCAAATAGACATTTTCCGTCAGCGCTATCGTCCAACAATGTCGCCAGCGATGGCATATTATGTGGATATCAACGAACAAACATTGCGACGGAACAATTCCCTGCGTAAACTAGGTGAGAGGCTCGCCCAATTCAAGTAAGTTGACGTTGTCCTTGCCAATTGCCTTTTATTTACGAGTAAATGACAATGACTAAAATATCCGAACCGATAACCCTGGAAGAATTGTTGCCGCTAATCCAAGAATTATCTCAAAACAAGCGTGAACAACTGCGTGAGCTGCTTGAAACAGACTCGGCAACCTGGAAGGGGAAGTGGGAAAATATCAGTTCCCATTTTCGGGATGCCTTCGCGAACACGCCCGAAGGCGATGTGATACGAGATTTTGATGACGCACTGGCGGAAGTCAGACGCGAACAGAGCATTCACCCAAAGGAGGGAACCATGGAGTTGACGGATATCCTTGAATTCATCAGTCCAAATGCTATCCACATCAAGGGAACACGCGTAGATATCGAACTTGTGATTGAGGAATTCCTCTTCGGCTCAAATCCAAAGAGAATCCAGCGGCGCTACCCGCATCTGACACCGCTGCAAATATACGGCTCGATAACCTACTATCTACTCAACCAAGAGCGGATGGATGCCTACATCGAAGCCGGTCGCGCCGCGGAAAGAGCCGTTATTGAGAAATATCGCAGCGATTCATCATATCGCTCGTCGCCAAGTGTCAGTTCCCAGTACCTGAAATCCTCCGCGGGCGGGAGCGATAAGGCGGTCGTCCGAGAGTCTGCCCCCAAGATGGCGCAGGTTGGCGCCGAGGGAAGCACCGAGACAAAAACAGGAAACCTGAACATTCGGGATATCTTTGAATTTATCAGCCCGGACGCGATTCGGATTAAGGGCACTCGCATTGATATCGAATTTGTGATTGAGGAATTCCTCGCCGATTCCAATCCAGAGGAAATTCGGCAACGCTACTCGCATCTGACGCCAACCCAAATATATAGCTCGATTACTTACTATCTACTCAACCAAAAGCGGATGGATGCCTACATTGAAGCGGGCCGAAAAGCGGAAGAAGCCGCGTGTCAAGAACAGCTTAAAAATCCGTCTCCGGGTGTAGCGCGGCTCATGAAGATTGCGGCGGAAGCCAAAGCTGCACGGTTAAGGATCCGCGAGCTATCGGAATGATTTGAGTCGCTATATCCTGTGGAATCTCTATCGTACTAGGATCTTTATCGTTCGCCTTATTTGCTTGGTCGATCTATTTGTTCCGTCAATCCCTACAAAAAATGGTGGGCAGTGCCCACCCTACAAATTTACTCGTGCTTTTAGAGGCTGGTGCGCAGTGCGCACCCTACAAGGGTACAATGTCGAGTCAAGGCGCGTCGGCGCGCCAGAAGATTTCCAAGACCAGATAACACGCATTCTGTACCGATAGCCGGTGACTGATGCAAAATCCCTACAGCGAAGACCAACTGATTGAACAACCCGCCATCGGTCTGCTCGTTGAACTTGGGTGGGAGAGGTTGGACTGTTTTGACGAGTTTTCGCAGGTCGGTGGGAGCCCGCTCGGTAGAGAGACGAAGTCGGAGGTCGTGCTGACGTCGCGCTTGCGCCCCGCATTACGACGACTCAACCCCGATGCCTCGGACGCTGCCGTTGACTCGGCAATCGAGGAACTCACCCGCCCGCGTTCCGCCATGAGCCTCGCCGCCGCCAATCGGGAGATTTATGAACTCTTGAAGGACGGCGTGAGGGTGACGGTAAGTGATCCGGATGGCGAAGAGGAACTCGTCGAAGTCCTCCGCGTCATTGATTGGAGTTCCCCGGCAAACAACGATTTCCTCGCCGCATCTCAAATGTGGATTGCCGGCGAAACCTACCAGCGGCGACCGGACCTCATCGGTTTTGTCAACGGCATACCCCTGCTGCTAATGGAGTTCAAACGGATTGACGAACCCGTTTACTCCGCCTACCACGACAATCTCCGCGACTACAAGGACACCATTCCCCACCTGTTCTGGTACAATGCCCTGATTATCGTCTCCAACGGCTCCGAGAGCCGATTCGGCGGGTTCACCGCCAGTTGGGAGCACTTCGCCGAATGGAAACGAGTCAGCTCCGAGGAGGAGCAGGGGGCGAGTTCGTTGGAGACGATGCTCAGGGGACTGTGCGATCACGAACGGCTGCTTGACCTCATCGAAAACTTCACGCTCTTCATGGAGGCGCAAGGCGGACTCATCAAGCTTATCGCTAAGAACCATCAATACTTGGGCGCGAATAACGCCATCCGAGCCCTGCGGGGAATTGAATCAAACCGTGGAAAGCTGGGCGTGTTCTGGCATACACAAGGCTCCGGGAAAAGCGTGTCAATGATTTTCTTCGCCCAAAAGGTATTGAGAAAGATTCCCGGAAACTGGAGTTTTGTCCTTGTGACCGACCGGGTGGAGTTGGACAACCAGCTCTACAAAAACTTCGCGGATTGCAGCGGGGTTGTGATAGGGCAGGAGGTTCATGCGGAAAGTGTAGTGCATCTTCGGCAACTTCTAAGCGAAGACCATCGGTATATTTTCACCCTCATCCACAAGTTTCAAACAAGAGCCGGCGAAGAGCATCCGGTGCTCTCCGATCGATCAGACATCATTGTCATCACGGATGAATCCCACCGCAGTCAATACGACACCTTGGCGCTGAACATGCGAACCGCGCTGCCCAACGCGGCGTTCATCGCCTTCACCGGCACCCCGCTCATCGCCGGCGAGGAGAAAACGAGGCAGGTTTTCGGCGATTATGTCTCAATCTACAACTTCAAGCAGTCGGTCGAGGATGGCGCGACGCTGCCGCTATTCTACGAGAATCGAGTTCCGGCGCTGCAACTCACTAACGAAGACCTCAACGAAGAACTTGAGGGCATTCTTGAGGACGCCGAACTTGACGAGGCGCAGGAATCCAAGCTTGAGAAGGAGTTTTCCAGAGAGTATAACCTCATCACACGGGAAGACCGCTTGGACGCCATCGCGAAAGACATCGTCTCCCACTTTATGGGACGCGGCTATCGGGGCAAGGCGATGGTCATCTCGGTCGACAAAGCCACGACTGTCAAGATGTACGACAGAGCGCAAGCCCACTGGAAAGGTTACCTCGGAGGTCTCCGAGCGGAGTTAGATAGCACGACCTCACCCGATCTGCGCGATCCGCTTGCGGCAAAGATTCAGTACATGGACGAGACGGATATGGGCGTCGTGGTATCTCAATCGCAAAACGAGATTGACGACCTGAGACAGAAGGGGGTGGACATCGTGCCGCACCGCAGACGAATGGTTAACGAGGATTTGGATACCAAGTTCAAAGATCCGGATGACCCGTTCCGAATCGTGTTCGTGTGTTCGATGTGGAGCACGGGTTTTGATGTCCCGTCATGCTCCACGATTTATCTCGACAAGCCTCAGCGCAACCATACGCTGATGCAGACCATCGCCAGAGCGAATCGCGTCTTTCGTGATAAGGTCAACGGCTTGATTGTGGACTATATCGGCGTGTTCCGCCATCTTGAGAAGGCGCTTGCAACCTACGGTGGAGAGGATGACACGGAGGGCGGCAACCCGATTGTAGACAAATTGAAGCTGGTCGAGATGTTAAGAGAGGCAATCGTGGAAATCAACGCGTTCTGCATGGGAATCGGTGTCGATCTTTTCGCGATTGACGAAGCGGAGGCGTTTGAGAAAACCGAGTTAATCGACGATGCGGTGAACAAGATAGTGACCAACGACCCGACCAAACGGGAATATCTTCAGCTTGCCGCTAACCTCGCCAGGTTATATAAAGCCATCCTACCCGATTCGCGTGCGCAAAACTTCGTCGCGACCTGTACGCTGGTGGATATCATCGGAAAGAAGATAAGAAAGCTGACCGCATCGGCTGACATCTCCGACGTGATGGGGGAAGTGGAAGCCCTGCTTGATCGCTCGGTTGCGCCCGAAGGCTATGTTATCGAAGAAAGAGAGCACGAATGGGAGACCGACAAGCTGATCGATTTGAGCGAGATTGACTTTGAGGCGCTGCGGGAGCGGTTCAGAACCAAACGCAAACACATCGAGGCGGAGAAACTCAGGGTGGCGATAAAGGGGAAGCTAACGCAACTGGTTCACGTCAATCGCACCCGAATGGATTTTCAGGAGAAATTCGAGGAGATGATTGCTGAGTACAACGATGGCAGAATCAAGGTAGATCTGCATTTTGATGAGTTGATTAGACTGGCTGAAGCGCTCAACGAAGAGGAGCAGCGCGCGGTCGGCGAGCGTCTTACCGAAGAGGAGTTAACCCTGTTTGACTATCTGACGCGATCCGAGGAAAATCTCACCGAGGCGGAACGCGATGAGGTGAAGGATGTATCGCGCACGTTGCTTGAGACGCTTAAACGCGAGAAGCTAGTTTTAGATTGGCGCAAGAAGCAGCAATCGCGCGCCGATGTCAGGCTGACTATCCATAAAATCCTTGACGAACTGCTGCCGGAGTGTTACTCGAAAGAACTGTATAATCAGAAATGCGAAGCCGTTTATCAGCACATCTACGATTCCTATTACAGTGATGACAGTAGTGTGTATACGATGACACACCGCGAATCTCGTTTAATTTAAGCGGGGCGGCAGAAACTCATCTACGACCATCGAATCGAAAGTAAAATCATCTCATTGCGGGTTCTGTAGGAGCGAGTTTTTCTCGCGAATTTGGAAATTTACCTCGCGAATTGAGACTTACAAAGCTTGGTGTGCAGTGCACACCCTCTCTTAACCTGTGTTACACCTCGCCAACAATCGACCCTACCCCAAGTCTGACCTCTCCCACGCTGAAGGCTAGAATCTTCTGAATGCTCCACCTAATGTCCACAGCAGACAAACTGTCAATTGCATAAATCCACAACTTCAACTATAATATCGGACGAATAACGCGCCACGCCGCATGAGACATCGTGATGGCCTCGTCTCGTCAAAAAATCTATGAGTTCCCTTAATCTTTTACCGTCCGACTGGATTACGACACTCTATCTCGCTGTCTCCAGCGTGTTGATGCTTATTTTTCACAGAAACCTGGCACGCTGGTATATCTTCCTGTCCATCCACATAGCAGCAGTCTTGGGGATACTTTCGCTTCATTTCGTCCCCGGCCCGCTGTCACCCCTGCTTCAGTTCGCGCGTGATTGGTACGCACTCGCAACCATCCTGCTCTTTTATTGGGGGGTTAAACCGCTGACGCAGATGGTCTTTCAGGGCATGTTCGACGATTGGATTGTCCGATGGGAAAATCGCCTCTTCAAAGGGCAGCCGAGTACGTATCTGAGCGCACGTTTCCCGTCGGTTGCCCTCTCGGAGTATCTTCACCTCTGCTATCTTAGCTATTACTTCATCCCCGTTTTCCTGCCGACCATGCTCTATTTTCGTGGAAAGGGCGAGGCATTCTTTGAAACGTTGTTCGCTGAACTGTTCACATTCAACCTTTGCCTAATCTGGTATATTGTTTTTCCTGTCGCAGGACCTCGCTACAATTCGGAAAAAATTGATGAGTCCCTGTCCAGTCGTCCCTTGTGTAGGTTGACACATGCCATCCTTTCCCGCGCTTCCACGAAAGGCGCGGCGTTTCCAAGTTCTCACTCCGCGCTCGCGATAGTCGTTCTTCTCTGCGGGGCGCGCTACGATCTCGTCAGTTTCGTCATTTTATTTCCATTTTGCACCGGGTTAGTGGTCGGCACGGTCTACGGTCGGTTTCATTATGCGTTGGATGCGGTTGCAGGAGTGCTCCTTGGGGTTTTAACCTTCGGGCTTTACCCAATCGTTTACCGATGGTTCTGAGGCAATGGATGAAGAGATGCGAGTGAACAATCCGCCAATTCAACCCCTTGTGATTTACGACGCCGATTGTGATTTTTGTCGTTTCTGGATTGCTCGCTGGCGGCACGTGACGGGAGAACGTGCCGATTACATCTCGTCTCGGGAAGTCGGTGACCGATTCCCCGAGATCCCGCACGAGCATTATCAAAAGGCAGTGCAACTGGTAAATCCTGACGGCGAAGTCTTTTGCGGCGCCGAAGCCGTTTTTCGCGCATTCGCACACAACGCGCGCCGACGATGGGTATTGGGGTTGTATCAGCGTCTGCCGGGATTTGCCCTCATCACCGAGGCGGTATACCGTTTTATCGCGGGACACCGCAAGTTTTTCTCGGCGTTAACGCGCTGGGGTTGGGGGAATCAGCCGATACGTCCGACGTTCTTCTTGACACGATGGCTGTTCCTCCGACTACTCGGCGTCATTTATCTCGTTGCTTTTCTGTCGCTCTGGACTCAGATTGATGGCTTGATAGGGAGTGACGGCATTTTGCCCGCCGAGCGATACCTGAGTGCCGTCCGCGAACAGGTCGGTCTTGAGCGGTATTTAGCCTTTCCAACGCTGTGCTGGCTTAACGATAGCGATGCCTTTCTACATCTCTTGTGCGGCGGTGGCGTGTTTCTGTCGTTGCTGTTGATTGTCGGGATTGCGCCGGTTCTCGCGCTAACCGGCTTGTGGGTGTTCTACCTCTCGCTGGTGAGCGCCGGACAGAGTTTCCTTAGTTTCCAGTGGGATGCGTTACTGCTGGAAACCGGTTTTCTCGCAATTTTTTTCGCGCCGCCGCAAATTCTGCCCGGAATCTCGCGAGAACCGGTGCCATCGCCTGTCGTGTTATGGCTGCTCCGCTGGCTGCTGTTTCGGCTGATGTTCGCTTCCGGTGTCGTGAAGTTGATGAGCGGCGACCCGACATGGAGTAACCTTACCGCGCTCAATTTTCATTATGAAACGCAGCCGCTCCCAACGTCCCTAGGTTGGTACGTCCATCACCTGCCCGAGTGGATTCAGAAGGCCTCCGTGGCAGGGATGTTCGGGGTTGAGATTGTCGTTCCGTTCCTCATCTTTGCACCGCGCCGCCTGCGATTTCTTGGGGCGATCGCCCTTGTGGCGCTGCAACTCCTAATCGCCGCAACTGGAAATTACTGCTTCTTCAACCTGTTAACGGTCGCACTCTGCGTTTTATTACTTGACGACGTCATGTTGCGCCGCTGCTTCCCATCCCGGATTGCCAAGAGGTTGACGCTGCCTTCCGCAATAAGTCTTACGCAAAGGTGGAAGCTCCCGCTCATTGGCGTTTTGGCGGCGTTCATACTACTGGTGAGCGGAATTCGGATGACTGGGACATTTCTGTGGCGCGAGGGGTTTCCGCCGGTCGCTCAAGGCGTTCTGAAGTGGGTCGCCCCATTTCGTGTAGTAAACAGCTATGGGCTCTTTACTGTGATGACCACTTCTCGACCCGAAATCGGGGTTGAAGGCAGCGACGATGGAAGGACGTGGAAGGAGTACAAATTCAAATGGAAGCCTGATGAACTGAACCAGGCACCGCGTTGGGTCGCGCCCCACCAACCGAGACTGGATTGGCAAATGTGGTTCGCGGCGCTTCGCGGAAACTGCCAGAATGCCCCGTGGTTCGTCAAATTCATGATACGTCTGCTACAGGGATCGCCCGATGTGATCGAGCTACTGGAGAAGAATCCGTTTCCTGAAACGCCGCCGCGATATGTTCGCGCTGTCCTCTACGACTACCGGTTCACCGACCTGGAGACAAAGCGAGAAAAAGGGACATGGTGGAAACGCGAGCGGCGAGGACTATATTGCCGCCCGATTGCACTACGCCCGAATTGAATCTGACACCAATAGCACCTGCGCCACGCGGTTTGTAGCAGCGATTCCCTTCCTTGCGCGCCCGGATCGAAGTTAAAGTCAGACTCAGTGATTGTATCAAGCTGTAGGGTGGGCACTGCCCACCATTTCAAGTGCTCTCTCCAGACCCATTGAGATGAGACTCTTATCGAAAGACTTTAGGAGGTAATTGTGCCAAACAAGAAAGATCCTGATCGCAGCCATTTCCTATCAGTTGCCTTGGAAGCGACGTCTAAAGCTGAAACCGTCATAATGGATTACTATTCGGGTCGCATTGCATCAGAGCTAAAAGCCGATGGAACACCTGTAACGGTAGCGGATACCGAAGCCGAACGGATTATCATAGAAACCATCGCGAACGAATTTCCCGATCACGGATTCCTGGGCGAGGAATCGGGAGTTACGCACTCAGCCTCTCCGTATGTATGGATTATTGATCCGATTGATGGGACGAAAAACTATATACGGCATATCCCGTTGTTCGCGACGCAGATTGCCCTCATGAATGAGGATAAACTCATCTTAGGGATTTCCAACGCCCCCGCAATGGGCGAACTGCTTTGCGCCGAGAAGGAGTGTGGCGCGTTTCTGAATAATCGACGGATAAATGTTACGAATGTTGGTCAGTTTGATGAGGCGATGATTTGCCATGGCGGGCTCAAGTATTTCAACGAAAAAGGCATATTGGCGAACCTGTTCAACCTTGCAAACGATGTGCATCGTACGAGAGGATTCGGTGATTGCTACATGTATCACCTGTTGGCTTCCGGTCGGGCAGATGCCGTGATTGAGGCGGCAATCAGCATTTGGGACATCGCGGCGCTGACCGTAATCGTAGAGGAAGCTGGCGGGACGGTTACGAACCTGCGGGGCGAGCCTATTGACAAGAACACGGATTCGATACTCGCTACCAACGGATTCTTGCATCAACAGATCTTAACCCGGTTTGAAAAAACACTCAACGACACTGTATGAACATCTGAGATTGTTGTTTTAGAAACCGAGTTTTTCCTCAAAACTCGGTTTCTTCCGCACAACATGAACAAGGAGGGAGACGAACGCTATGCCGTTAAGAACTGTTGGAATTCTAAGCCCGGGTGATATGGGACATACCGTCGGGAGAGTGCTTGGAGAACACGGTTTGCATGTAATCGCCTGCATCCAAGGACGGAGCAGGCACACACAATCTCTGGCGGAGAGCGCAAATATCACAGTCGTGCCAACGTATCAGCAGCTCGTGGCCGAGTCGAACCTTATCCTGTCAATCCTCGTGCCTGCCCAAGCCAAGACTGCTGCCGAGAGCATCGCAGAGGCGCTTGGCGAGACTAAAACGGAACTCGTTTACGCCGATTGCAACGCGATTGCTCCACAGACTGTGCGCCAGATTGATGAAATCGTTACCGCCGCGGGAGGCAATTTCGTGGATGCTTCAATCATTGGTCCGCCGCCCAAAAACGAAGGGTCAACACGGTTCTATGCTTCCGGGGGGGACCTTCACATCTTTCAGGAATTAAGCCACTTTGGACTCGATATCCGCCCGCTGGGCACCGAGATCGGTTTGGCATCGGCAATTAAGATGTGCTACGCTTCGATGACAAAAGGCTTAACCGCGCTTTGCACGGAACTCCTTACCGCAGCAGAGATTTTGGGTGTCTCAGAAGCGCTTGGAGTGGAGTTCAAGTTAAGCCAATCGGCACTTTACGAGCGCATGGAACGGAGTCTGCCGTCAATGCCGCCGAAATCACGACGCTGGATTGGCGAAATGGAGGAAATCTCGGCTACGTTTGAGCATGTGGGCTTGACGCCAAATATTCTCGCCGGAGCAGCCGATATGTATCGATTGGTCGGTGAAACGCATCTTGCAGATTTATCGCCCGAGGACGCCGAGTCGTATCCAACACTTGGAGAAACGATCTCGATTTTGGCAGAGCACCTGAAGAAACAGGATGCGTGATTGCCTGTTGCAATCATGGGACGGCACAGGGCCCGTCCCCTACGGTCAAGTACAATTACGCTAGAATTTCAGAATTGCTTGCACTTCATCGTATGTTGGGATATAAAATAATGGGATATTGTTACAAAGGGTCGAGAAGTCTTGCTAGGTTTCGCCTTTCTCATTCACTACTACAAACCGAACAACGTAAGAGCCTGTTTGAAAAGTAAAGTTTGTAGGGTGCGATCAAAGGAATGAATAATGACTGCGATAGAGATCCTACAGGTATGTAGCAGCCAACAATGAAAACATGAGAAAACTTTCTACAAATGACCAAAAATGGCTTTGCCACCGATTATTCAAACAGGCTCTAAATCTTATGCGTAAAATTCTTAGTTGAATTGCTATAGTTAAAAAATTAAATCTTTATCTGTTCCACACCGATTGTTGCAGCTTCCCCATTAACCTTCTGTGATTTCACAAAAGAGGATTCACCGGACGAATCTGCAACGTGCTTCGTCAGCGTTTCGCGAGTGATATAATCCCGGTGAGCGTTGAAGGCTTCATGGACGATCGGTGTTGATTTCAGACTCAGCGAAATCCGATCAGAGATGTTGAAATCTGCTTCCTTGCGCATCTGTTGGATTTTGTTGACCAACTCTCGTGCGAAGCCTTCAAGCGTTAGTTCATGGGTCAACTCTGTCGAAAGTGCGACGAATTTCTGCGCGTCCGCCTCGACCATGTACCCCTCGCGAGGCTGAGAACGTACCTCAACGTCTTCTTTCTCCAATGTATATGTCACGCCATTTGCCTCGATTTGCAGCTCGTCGGTTGCGTCAAGTTCATTCTTGAGCGCGAATGCGTCCGTGCCTCTTACGGCTTTTGCGATCGCCTGAACGGCTTTCCCGTATTTCGGACCAAGTTGCTTGAAATTCGGGTTCACTGTATAGGTTGCGTATTCGCCGATTTGGTCGCTGAAGTCGATTGTCTTGACGTTCAATTCATCAAGAATGAGCTCCGACAATCGCTCCACAGCGGATATTTGCTCGTCCGACAAACCGCCAATCGCGATCGATCCGAGCGGTTGGCGGGTCTTAATCGCCGAGTGATTGCGAGCTGCGCGCCCTAGGACAATAAGATCGCGCACTAGTGCCATATCGTCTTCTAGTTGTTCGTCGATCAATGTGTTGTCGGCAACCGGATAATCGGAAAGATGAACGCTTTCGGGTGCATCGGAATCGACTGAACCCACTAGATTGCAATATATTTCCTCCGTGGCGAAGGGAATGAACGGTGCGAGTAGACGGCTGTAAGTCACCATGACGTGATACAGTGTCAAGTAGGCGGATTCCTTGTCCGCATCGGCTTCCGACTTCCAGAAGCGGCGTCGACTGCGCCGCAGATACCAATTCGACAGATCGTCCAGAAAAACCTCAACGGCGCGGCAGGCGCCATCCGGTTCATATCGCTCCAGTCGATTGGTGACTTCTATGATAGTGGCTTGAAGCCGCGATACCAGCCAGCGATCCAAAAGATTGTCAGGTGTGCCAAATTTAACAACAGAATCTGCTGTCGGCTGCCAACCATCGACATTAGCGTAAGTAACAAGAAAGCTATACACATTCCACAACGGGATAAGAAACTGGCGTCGAACTTCATCGGCGTTGTTGAATCCAAACGCCAAGTTCTGCTCCGGGTTAGCAATGCAATACAGCCAGCGCATAACATCCACGCCCATTTTTTCGGCGGCATCGTCAAACCAGATCGCGTTTCCCCAAGACTTGTGCATCTCGCGTCCGTCCTCTGCGAACAGGGTCGCGTAGCTAAAATTGTGCTTGAAGGGCGCGTGCCCCTCCATCACTGTACTCATAGCGATGAGCGAATAGAACCAGTTCCGAAACTGTCCGGGGAAGCTTTCGCTAATCAGATCGGCGGGGAACCACCGTTGCCAGTAGTCGCGGTCGGTGCGGTACTGCATCGTACTGAAACTAACGCTTCCGGCATCCAACCATGGGTTTCCAACATCCGGGATGCGCGAGACCGTGGAACCGCAATTTGTGCAAGCAATCTTTACCGCGTCGATCCAGGGTCGGTGTGGTGTGTGTCCCTCGAATTCATCCCAACCTTCGACCGCGCGTTCCTTGAGTTCCTCCGCACTTCCGATTACATCGAAGTGACCGCATTCCACGCATTCGTAGATTGGGAGCGCCAACCCCCAGTATCGTTTCTTGGAGATCATCCAATCATGCATGTTGCGCAACCAATCCAGTTCGCGGGCGAGGCCGAAATCCGGATACCATTTGGTTTCATTGAGAACAACCTCCATCATCTGGTAACGTACATTCTGTTCCTTCTCCTCGTCGGTGACCTGTTCGTAAGGTTTGTCTAGTTGCTCCCCCATCGAAATGTACCACTCATCCACGAGACGGAACACCAACTCATCCTCGCAGCGCCAGCACACCGGGTAGCGATGGGTATAGTCTTCGAGCCGATAGACGATGCCTTTCTGTTTGAGGTTCTCAAAGATTTCCCCCGCTACGGTGTGAACTTGACGGGCTGTCAACCAGTCAAACCCATCATTATAAATTCCTCCGGGGCCCAGAGGCGCGATAACGACGAGATCGTGTTGCTTGCTCAACTCAAAGTCTTCCGCGCCGCAGCCGGGTGCAATGTGGACGATGCCCGTTCCTTCGGCTTCACCCACCTCGTTCCACAAGATAACACGATGCTGTGCCGCTGCTCCCGAAGTTTCTTGCGCGGGCAATTCGTCAAATGGTCCGTCATAAGCCCAGCCCTCCAAAGCTGCGCCCTGTTTTTCGGCGATGACCCGATACGATCCGCGGATAGCGTTTTCCACTGCACCCTCGCTCAACCAGAAACGCTGATTGTCCTGTTCGACGAGAAGATAGGTCAAATCCCGATGCACCGCCGCCGCGACATTGCTAGTTAACGTCCATGGGGTTGTCGTCCAAACCAGCAGACTTTCACCGGGGCGGTCGCGCAAGGGGAAGCGAAGAAAGATACTGGTATGTGTCAAGTCGCGGTAGCCATCGGTGGCGATTTCGTGTTGGCTAATTCCGGTATCACAACGCGAACACCACGGCATGACGTCGGTGCCTTTGTAAATCCAACCGCGTTCGAAACATCTCTTCAGGATTGTCCAAATTGTATAATTGTTTTCGTTTGAAAAGGTGAAATAAGAACCACCTAACTCCGGTAGTCCGAGCCTCCCGACAATCTGTTCAACTGTGTCTGTTACGGGACCTTGCGGCCCTTCCACGGTGATTACCTGTGAGGGATCTATCGCCATTTTGGATTCGAGTTCACGTAGCAATTCCGGATCGTTCCAATCCATCCAGTATCCCAATCGAATCGATTGCTCGGTTTGCGTAGCCGCGTGCCGGAGCACCTGTCGTTTGCAGGCATTCACGAATTTCGCCAACCCGTAGGTTTCGATGTCCTTTTTGGATTTGAATCCCATGTCGCGCTCGACATTGACCTCGATCCACAATCCTTGGCAATCAAACCCGTTCTGATACCTTGATTGGTAACCCTGCATCGCCTTGAAACGATGAAACAAATCTTTGTACGTTCGTCCCCACGCGTGATGGACACCCATCGGGTTATTGGCAGTAATTGGACCATCGATAAAACTCCAACGCGGCGCATTGCGCCGTGCTGTTTTTAGTCGATCAAAAACCTTACTATCACGCCAAAAGTCTAAGATTTCGTGCTCTTGCGCAATGAAATTGACGGAATTGGGTACATCTTTGAACATCCTTTTCTCCTCGGTATGTTGCATGACCTAAAACCGGTTTTCTAACAAAAAAACCCACCACCGAATCTGTTTCGATGATGGGCATTGGTATTTTATGATGACAATGGAATCAGGTTTATAGCTTGTTCATCAGCCCACCATCGTGCTACGGTATAATGATAATCAAGCTAGCAAACCCAATGGAAGTAAGCATGCTCCGACTATCATCCGTGTCGATTAAGGTGGTGTTTGATGACACTTCTGTCACGATGGAGATGTTCCTTTTTGCTTTATCGGGCTAGTGGTTATTAAGAGAATGTCTCGTTCTATCGAGTTGGCGATGTCTGAAGCTAGAACGTTGATGATTAAGCTAACCGATGCAAGGTAAATCCACTCACCGCCTAGAACCATCTCCGATTACCGTTATTTTTCCCAATGCGTTTTAATCTGGCAGTAAGCAACGCAGTTTTCAGTCGTTTTGTGTGTCAAATCGTTGTAGAATAGGTGGTGGCGATCCATGCATGGCACACCACAACGGTAGTAGCGACTATCTGGAACTACCGAAAGCCGCTACCAAGCGAACACGAGAGCTAAAACCTAGCCCAAACTCGCGTGGAATTCATACCAATCGTCAAGGTTGTTAAGATTAACGGCGTCAAGGATAGAGCCGTCATCATCAATACCGGAAGCTCCAAGGATCGAGCCACGAGTTTCATCATCATGGTTGTAACCAGCGGTTGCCGCGTTCAGTTCATCAACTGCCGATTGATCAAGACTCCCGCCCTTTTTGTCGAGAACCCATTGCTCAAACTCGGGGTAGGTGGGCGAATTATCACTAATATATGCCAGCGTTTCGTCTTTATCAAGACCTAAGCCGTCAAGAACCATCTGATCGAACCCTGCGCCGCAAGCGGGGTAATCATCATTCAGTACGCCCTTGGAATCCATAAGCACTTTTGACCAGAATCTCGGAAGATGACGCACTCCAAGCGGACCGGCAACACCCGAACTGATTGTGGGGATCAACTTAGCCATTTTCTTTTCTCCTTATCGTTTTCGTTTAAATCAATGGTAATGCAAATCCAGAGGTTCTGCATTTCTGTAAGATGATCTATTATACCACAGATTCGGAGAGCTGAAAAGAAAAAAGAAGCCTGTTTTGGGCGATTGAATGCCGTAAGAGTTTGTGTGGTGACCGACACAGTTGAACGCGCAAAGCCTCGTATTGTAAAGTTTATTCTCTAAACTCCCTTAGGATGAAACATCATGATTTGGTTGATTCTAGGCTGCGTTGTATTGGCCATGATTGGCGCAGGCACACTCATCTCGCGATTAGCGGGAATCTCTGAGAAGGATCGCGGCAAGAAGTCGTGGATCTGGGGTGTGCCCATCATAATTACACTAATCATCGTACCGCTGTTGTTGCTAGGCATAATCGTCAAATTTCTCCATTATGCAGAACTTCAAACAGTCTTTGATTCCTTCCGGCGATAGTTGTTTTGCTAGTTAGATTCTACTCCTTGTCAATCTCCCGGATGGGTTTCGTCTGCTGCTAATGTTCTGTGCTTTTTGCCTCCACCAGCAACGTACAGAAAGAAGATTGTTCCGGCGATTGCGAGGAGTATCCACAAAACCCCCCAGAAGAGCGTTGGAATGTTAGTCATCTCCGCGAGCATTCGCGCATCTGATCGTAGATGCGCACGATCCAGAATGTCGCTCTTGATATCAAGAATAGCGTAGAGGCAGCTCGTTACACCAATAACTTGAAGGATCCAACGGTTTACCGAGCTATTCAGGAATTTTCCGCTTATGACGAGCACCGCGCCGAACCCGATGCCAAACACAAGACCGAATAGATTACGTAGATACAGTACCGAGACAGCAATCATCCCAATGCCTATAACGACGCTTAAGGTTTTGTCCAGTCGGGCTCGTACGGCGAGGAGAAGAATCAACCCGCCCCAAATCAAGCTACCAAGATAGCCGGCGGTCAGTGTCCAGAAAGGCGATCCGCCCCTAGTGATTGCGTGTCCGCCCTCTTGGGAAACGACAACGATTTCTTCAATTTGACCGCCCGTAGCCATTGCCGCGACGCCGTGGCTGATTTCGTGCATAAACACGACAAATATCTTCAAAGGATACACAACGGGTGTGTTCCACAACAGAGTGACAGCGACGAATATCAGGATTATTCCGCCGTTTAGCCTTCTGAAGAATTCTTTAATCACATCAGTTTCCTCCAATCCTTTGGATAACTCGTTGCCCGAATCACTCCGTGATTAGACACATTTTCCGTTGATATTGCACCGCCGATATGCTATAGTTGCATTTGGGTTGTTTCTGTATGGTAATACCATTTTGTGCGGCTTGTCAAGAGGATTTCGGCACAGTTCTTTTCAAGTCTCGGGGTTAGGGAATGAACACATTTGGCCATCTCTTTCGCATCACGACATGGGGCGAATCCCACGGCAACGCCATCGGTGTTGTGGTAGATGGCTGTCCACCCTTATTGAGAATCGACACGGAGGCGATCCAGTTTGAATTGGATCGGCGCCGTCCTGGCCAGAGCAGTCTCACGACTCCCCGGCAGGAGGAAGACCAAGTCGAAATTCTCTCGGGTGTTTTCGAGGGAAAAACACTCGGTACCCCGATATCCATGTTGGTGAAGAACAAAGATGCGAAACCTTCCGCGTATAACCATCTGAAAGACATTTATCGGCCCTCGCACGCCGATTTTACGTATAAGCAGAAATATGGCATTTACAACTGGCAGGGCGGTGGACGTGCCAGCGCACGGGAGACCATTGGACGGGTCGCCGCAGGCGCAATTGCCAAGCAGATTTTACGAGAAACCTGCGGCACGGAGATTCTCGCTTACATCAAGCAAATTCACACAATAGAGGCTGAAGTTGATTCGGAGACAATCACACTAGATGAGATTGAATCGAGTCCCGTACGATGCCCTGACCGTATCGCAAGCAAAAAGATGGCAGCCTGTATCGATCAGGCGCGGCGAGACGGGGACTCGCTTGGCGGCATAATCGAGTCCGTTTCCCGCGATGTTCCGACGGGACTTGGCGAACCGGTGTTCGACAAACTGAAAGCGGATCTTGCCAAAGCGATGATGTCTCTCCCCGCAACGATGGGCTTTCAAATTGGCTCAGGGTTTGGTGGGGTCACGTCGACCGGATCGTCCCACAACGACCCGTTCTACAGCGATCACGGCAGAATCCGCACACGGACGAACAATTCGGGCGGAACTCAAGGCGGCATCTCAAACGGTGAGAATATTCTGTTCCAGGTGGCATTCAAGCCGACAGCGACAATTCGTAAGGAGCAGGAAACGGTTGATGCCCAAGGCAATTCGGTAACCCTGTCCGCCCATGGCAGGCATGACCCGTGCGTTCTGCCCCGTGCACCGGCTATCGTCGAGGCAATGACGGCACTAGTGTTGGTTGACCACTTCCTGCGTCAAAACGCGAAAAAATTGGACGAGATTCAGACTTGATGAAGTCCCAGTATGTGTTCAAATATGCGCAACATCACGGTAACCAATCTACATGTCGTGATGTGTAGCAAGAGAGTTCCTAGGCATTCCACGCAAGTGCGCAATTCAGATTGGGTTTTCGACTCTTATGGTGACACACCGTCGCCGATTCTCATGAATTGATGGTCAAGGATTAATGCAGCCGAAACAACATAATCACAATCTCGTTATTGATGTCGGCACAAATTCTGTGCATATGCTCGTCTGTGATGTAGGGACTAACGGACAAAAACCTAAGGTTGTCTTTGACGATCGAAGAATCACGCGGCTGGGACATGGATTGATGCTGACAAATGAACTCCAAGAGGAAGCGATGGCGCGTACCTGCGCCACCATTCGCGAATTCGCCGTACAAGCGGGACGGTTAGGGGTTGAACAGGTGGTCGCTGTTGGTACGAGTGCTCTCCGCGAAGCGAGAAATGCCGCCGAGTTTGTGAAGCGCGTCGTGGATCGATGTGACATCGAAATCGAAATTATATCGGGAGAAACCGAAGCTCGATGTGCTTTCTTGTCAATTCGATTAGACGAGTATTTTAGACATCTCAACGGCGACCACATCATGGTGGTGGATATCGGTGGCGGGAGTACGGAGATTATAGTGGGCAGACGGAAGATTGACAACTTCGTGAGTGTGAACCTCGGTGCTGTTTATCTAACGGAGACCTTTCTCGCAAGCGACCCACCAACTGTTGAAGAATTGGGGATGCTGTATTCCTTCCTTGAGGAGACTTGGTCAACGCAGCCGATTGCTACTGCGAAGTTTCATTCGGCACCGGTGCTGACAGGAATTGGAGGAACAATCGTAAACCTTGTAGGCATAAAACTTGGCTTGAATCACTTTAATCCGCGGCTGCTCCATGGGCAGATGCTGTACATTTCGGAAATTGAAAATCAGATTCGCCAATTGTGTTCCGTTCCCTTGGAGGAACGCAAGCAGATTCCCGGATTGGAAGTCAAGCGTGCGGACATTATCACTGCAGGCGCGGCTGTTCTTCGGAGCATTCTAAAGCATTTTGGCGCCTCACGAATTCGTGTCAGCACGCATGGCTTGCGCTACGGCATAATGTACGATCGGTTTGTCTCGCAAAGCGATGGTAGTATTTAGCGGGTCGGTTTGTCAAGAAGGAACTCTGTGGAGATTATGGATTCGGCAATATCCTTGGGGCTTGAGAAACTTGGACAGGAAGATTACGTTGTCGGCGTGGATATGGGTGGTACGAAGATTCTCGCCGCGGTCATCGGTTCAAATGGGCAAATCGTGTCACGGTTTAAGGTGATGACCAGAGCGGATAAAAGCGCCGAAGAGGTCATTAATCGAATATCCGATTGTATCTTCCAATCAATTGCACAGGCGAACCTGCAACAATCACAGATTCGGGGAATTGGCGTCGGTGCTCCTGGAGTGGTCGATTCAAAAACAGGCGTTATTATTTTTGCACCAAACCTTCGTTGGACGAATGTAGCCCTAAAATCTGTTCTTGAAAATCAGTTCAAAATTCCCGTATCCGTCGACAACGACGTGAATCTGGGGACGCTCGGCGAGCAGACGTTAGGAGCTGGAAGAGGAGTTGATAATCTCGTCGGCATTTTCATTGGTACTGGCATCGGCGGCGGAATAATTCTAAATGGTAAGCTATTTTATGGAGCCAACTGGACCGCGGGTGAAATCGGGCATGTTATCCTAAAACCCGATGGGCCCAAATGCAGTTGCGGAAATCGAGGCTGTCTGGAGGCGCTTGCCAGCCGAACCGCCATCTCACGACATGTTCGGAAAGCCATCACTCAGCAAGGAAAAAAAAGCATCCTCCCGGAACTAAACGGCGGTAATCTTGACTTGGTGCGTAGCGGTGCCTTGGCTAAGGCGGTGAAGAGAGGTGACAGGGTGACGACCAAGGCGATTCAGCGGGCGCAGTATTATCTTGGAATAGGGGTCGCGACAGTTGTCGGATTCGTAAATCCCCAAGTCGTCGTGCTCGGTGGCGGTCTCATTGAAGCCATGGGCGAGGATTTTGTGAATGGTGTATATAATGTCGCAGCGGAACTCGCTCTTCCCAATGCCATGAACGGTGTAGAAGTTGTAAGTGCGATGCTCGGAGATGACGCAGGTGTCATCGGAGCCGCGGTGCTTGCCTGCCAAAATCCTGGGTTGGAGTGAAAGGAACGTTGTCTCATGCTAGCTAAAGCGATGCCTGTAATCGGACATGCTTGTGGGCACGCAGTAAGTTCATGTTTCGGTTAGTTGATATTAGCAATCACTGATTCAGGAGGAATAAATGAGCCGTCTTACACAATCTCATCCCTATCCGGGCAAGCTCTTTGTGGTTGAAGGGATTGACGGGTCTGGCAAAAGCACGCAGTTGGACCTGTTACATAAATGGTTGGTTGCCGAAGGATTCAATGTGTTTTTCACGGAGTGGAACTCTTCGCCGCTTGTCAAGCAGACGAACAAAAAGGGTAAGAAGAAAAACCTTTTGACCCCTACGACGTTCAGTGTTCTACATGCGACCGACTTCGCGGATCGATTAGCCAACATGATCGTCCCTCCTCTTCAGGCAGGTATGATTGTCCTGGCGGATCGCTATGTATACACCGCTTTTGCGCGAGATGTCGTTCGCGGAGTTCACCCGAACTGGGTCCGCAATCTGTACTCGTTCGCTGTCAAACCGGACATTGCATTCTATTTCAAGGTACCCATTGATGTATCAATAAGGCGGGTCACTGTCGGACGTGCAGGTCTCAAGTTCTACGAGGCGGGTATGGATCTCGGGTTGAGTGACGATCCCGTCACCAGCTTTAGGTTGTTCCAGGGCAAAGTGATTGATGAATACGATCGATTGACGGAGGAGTTTGGACTGACCGTCATTGACGGGAGCGGCCCAATCAACGAGCAACAGGAGAGGCTGCGCGATTTGGTCTGCAATGAGTTAAGAGACTATGCTATCCACCACCGCCCGATGACCATTCCGGAACTACATCGCGGCACCACGACTGAGGTTACAACGTCATCCGCTCCGTGAATTAATCCGTGAAACACAGGTAAGACGAGTTTCCCGAATCTGGCTATCAACCTCACATCACATAGGGCGGTTATCTATGCAAAATAATTTTCTGCGGCTCGAAATCTTCGGGAGAGGGAAAGATGAGAGAGGAAATATTCTACGGCGAAGGGTTGCCTTACGTTGACACTACCGATCTGAGTGGAAAACTGATTGTCATCGAAGGTACTGATGGAGTCGGTAGATCTACTCAAATCGAGGGTACTAATGAAAGCGGCAAATCGACGCCGATCGAAGGGTTGAAAAAATGGCTTGAGGTACAAGGCTACGGTGTGGTCAGCACGGGTTGGACGCGATCGCCACTATTGGGGCCCGCAATTGATGCGATCAAGCAGGGAAACACGTTGAACCAAATTACGTACAGCATTCTATATGCAGCCGATTTTGCCGATCGTCTCGAAAACGTGATTATTCCAGCCCTGAAGGGTGGTTTTATCGTTCTTGCCGATCGCTATATGTACACAGCCTTCGCGCGTCATGTCGTTCGAGGTGTCGATCCACAATGGCTTCGCGGAATCTATGGATTCGCCCCGCTACCCGACCTTGTAATTTATTTGAAAATTGGACTTGAGGGCTTGATTCAACGCACCTTCACTTCCGGGAGAAGTATGAAATATTGGGAATCCGGTATGGACATCGGCTTTCGTGGCGGTCTGTATGAAAGTTTCGCCGAATATCAAACTCTTGTCCTTGAAGAGTTTGACAAAATGACCGATGAGTTTGGATTCACAGTGCTTGACGCATCGCCCAAAATCGAGCAGGTAAATCAAAACCTCAAAGAGGTAATTGGAGAGTTCCTCACGACTTCGAGCTAGCAACCGCTGGGCGATGTAATGTTGCTGGTCTCATTCCGTGATCGAAGCAGCTGTTTCTTCCAAGTTCGACCTGAAATGATACTTAACGCTTTTCAAGATTCCTGCCGTCATGTCTGCTGCCGAGCCACTCAGGAAAAATATGAATTGCGTATTACTCACAAGGGAAGTTCATGCCTCAAGAATATATTGACATCGGCGGCGCATGCGAACATAATCTCAAGAATATCAGCCTTCGACTCCCGAAGGATAAACTAATTGTCTTCACTGGTGTCAGCGGTTCCGGCAAGTCCTCACTAGCGTTTGATACGATCTACGCTGAAGGCCAACGCCGCTATATCGAATCCCTTTCCGCATACGCCCGTCAATTCCTTGGCCAACTGGAACGACCTGATGTCGACTTCATCAGTGGCCTCTCCCCCTCAATTTCAATTGACCAAAAATCCACAGGACACAACCCTCGTTCAACTGTAGCAACTGTTACAGAGATTTATGACTACCTGCGCGTTCTCTTCGCGCGCGTCGGTACACCGCATTGTCTCGAATGTGGTCGCCCCGTGGGAGCTCAAACAGGAGATGCGATTGTCGATCAGATTGTGGGTTTTCCGGAGCGGACGCGAATACTCATTTTAGCGCCAATTGTGAGCGGTCGTCGCGGGGAGTATCGTGAAGACTTGGCAGACGCGAGAAAAGCCGGATTCGTTCGCGCGAGGATCGATGGGCAGATATACGAACTGGCGGATGAAATCCAGCTTAATCGGAACCAACGGCACGACATTGAGCTTGTCGTCGATAGGCTCATCATCAAACCCGATATCCGCAGTCGAGTCGCTGAAGCCGTTGAGACCGCATTGCGAATGGGGAATGGTCGGCTTATCGTCCACATCGTCTCAACTCCCGACTCTATGGAGGAGGGAGAGAAGGGTGACGAACAGCCGAGTTCCGCAGATCTTTTGTTCAGCAAGGACTATACCTGCGTTCACTGTAACATCAGCTATGAACCCCCTGCGCCCCGTCATTTTTCCTTCAACAGTCCGGCTGGCATGTGCCCATCATGCAAGGGCTTAGGGAACAAAACGGAAATGTCACCGGACCTGGTCGTACCCGATCCAACCAAGTCCATTCAAGAAGGTGCGATTGTCTTTTGGGGAACGCTTGATACCCTCCAGACCCGCCATCTCGCCTTTAGTGTGGCGGACTATCTTGGATTTGACATTGATACCCCTTGGAAAGATTTGACCGAGGAGCAACGACACATCGTCCTTTACGGTACCGGGAACAAGAAAATCCCGTTCGTTTATCAAACTCGCCGAAATCGTCGCCTTAAATACACAGCGCCGTATGAGGGTGTTATTCCCCCTGAAGAGCGGAAGTATTTCCAAAGCAATTCAGAGTTACACAAGCGGTATCTGTCGAAATACATGGTCTCGGGGGCATGTCCCGAGTGCCATGGACAGCGGCTTAAGCCTGAAGTCAAGTCAGTATCAATTGCGGGAAAATCAATTCTTGATGTCGTCGCCATGACAATCAGTAATAGTCTTGAATTCTTTGAAAAACTTCAGTTGTCCGAGCGTGAGGCATTTATTGCAACCGATTTGCTCAAAGAGATTAAGGGACGTATTGGGTTCTTGATTAACGTTGGTCTGCACTATCTAACACTAGACCGCACAGCGCCAACACTTTCCGGTGGAGAATCGCAGCGAATTCGATTGGCAAGTCAGGTGGGTGCCGGCTTACGCGGCGTAATTTATGTGCTTGATGAACCGAGTATCGGGTTGCATCCACGAGATAATGCGCATCTACTCGCGACGCTGCAACTCCTTAGAGATCAGGGAAACACGGTCATTGTTGTTGAACACGACGAGGACACGATGTGGGCTGGAGATTTAATCGTGGACTTCGGGCCGGGACCGGGGGTTAAGGGCGGAGAGATTTCTGCCATTGGTACGCCTCAAGAATTGCTTGACAACTCGAATACGCTGACAGCACAGTATCTGCGCGGTGAACAACGGATTGACATCCCGGTCGAGCGCCGGTTTGTCGGTGACCGTTGGCTTGAAATCGCCGGTGCGCGTCACAACAATCTCAAGAATATTGATGTGCGAGTCCCCATCGGCAGTTTTACCTGCGTAACCGGAGTGAGCGGGTCGGGCAAGAGTTCCTTGATTAACGATATCCTGTATGAGGCGCTCGCACGTGAGTTGATGAAAGCGCACGGCGATCCTGGGAATCACAAGGCGATACGAGTGCTCATGTGCGAAAACGAGGATATGGAGAATCCAGAACCTGAGAGTCTCGACACAGATTTTGAAGAGTTCTCAAGCCAGAACTTTGAGTCAGCCCCATCCGAGTCCTTTCAATCGGAGTTGTCTAGCCTCCAGGTGCCAGTCGTTAGTATAATCGACAAAGTCATCGACATTGATCAAGCGCCCATCGGACGAACTCCTAGGTCCAACCCCGCTACCTATACCAAAGTATTCGATCGCATTCGAGCGCTATATGCCGAACTTGCCGACTCAAAGCTGCGGGGATATAAGCCAGGGAGGTTTAGTTTTAATGTCTCTGGGGGCCGCTGCGAAGCGTGCCAGGGTAACGGTGCACGGCGTATCGAAATGCACTTCTTGGCGGACGTTTGGGTGAAATGCAACGTTTGTCACGGTCGGCGGTACAACGAAGAAACGTTGCAAGTAAAATACCGCGACAAAAGCATTGTAGATGCGCTGAACATGGATGTACAAGAAGCGCTAGAGCACTTTGCCAATGTACCCTCGATTGCGCATGTTCTCCAAACACTGCACGAGGTGGGATTGGATTATATCAAACTCGGTCAACCTGCCCCGACACTCTCCGGCGGGGAGGCGCAACGGATTAAGCTTGCGCGCGAACTTGCCAAACGCAGCACGGGAAAAACGCTCTACATTCTTGATGAGCCGACGACAGGGTTGCATTTCGACGATGTCAAGAAGTTATTGGATGTATTGCATCGGCTCGTTGACAAGGGTAACACTGTTGTCGTGGTCGAGCACAATCTGGAAGTTGTCAAAACGGCGGACTACGTAATTGACCTTGGTCCCGAAGGCGGTGAGGAGGGCGGGTACGTTGTAGCCCTTGGCCGCCCGGAAGATGTAGCAGAAATAGATGAATCATACACAGGGCAAGCATTAAAGAAGATTTTGGACGGTGGAAGAAATGATGAACGCATGCCTCACGCCTATCAATCTGCGTCATCCTTGCCCGCTAGTATCAGTGAGGAGCAGATGGTAGCGACTTCCGGTGGCGCGCTGCGCGAGACCGGATCCACGTATCAAACTGAGCAAGTTAGTGAAGGAATCAACAATCGTCGACATATATCTGTGCACGGTGCGCGGGAACATAACTTGAAAGATGTGGACGTGGATATCCCCCATCGGAAGCTGACAACACTTACGGGAGTAAGCGGCTCAGGCAAGACTTCCTTGGCGCTAGACACTATTTTTGCCGAAGGTCAGCGACGGTATGTCGAATCCCTATCAGCTTATGCTCGTCAGTTCCTTGGGCAACTCCAGAAACCGAAGGTCGAAAAAATCGAAGGGCTTTCGCCCGCCATTGCAATCGAACAGAAACCTCCAAGTCAAAACCCGCGGTCAACCGTAGGAACGGTAACAGAGATTTATGACTATTTGCGCGTTTTGTACGCACGCGCTGGAAATCCGCACTGTCCGAAATGCGGGGCGGAAGTTGGTGCTCAAACACTTCAACAAATTGTCGATAAGATTGCAACGTTGCCGGTCGGAACACGGGTGTACATTCTCTCGCCACTGGTCTTAAGGAACAACGAAGACTATCCGGCGGCATTTCGCCGGTTACAAAAGGAGGGCTATGCGCGTCTTGAGATAAACGGCGAGATTGTCCCGCTTGACAAGACGCCTAAAATAGGCAAGACCATCAAGCACGATGTCAAAATAGTAGTTGATCGCATGGCACTTGACCCCGAAGAGCAGGGGAGATTGTCGGAAGCTGTCGAGATTGCACTCAACCAAAGTAACGGCGTCGTTGTTCTCAAGACCGACGATACGGCATTTAGTCCAATTTTTTTCAGTGTACACTCCGCCTGCCTCTCCTGCGAGATAAGTTTCCCGGAGTTGACGCCGCGCCACTTTTCATTCAATAGTCCGCTGGGACAGTGTCCACAGTGCGAAGGAATTGGAACATATTACAGTGGACAGCGAAGCTGTGGGGAGTGCAACGGCACACGCATCCAGCCTTTCCCACGACATGTGCAAATTTGCCACAAAACCATAGCGGATGTCACGGCTATGTCCATTGGAGAGGCAACGCAGTTTTTCGCAGACCCTCGAGAGGAGGGGACGAATAGCACGACACATGTGACGCAGGAGATGCTGCCCCATCAGGTCGAGATTGCGCGTAATCTCTTGAATGAGATTCAAAACCGTCTTCAATTCCTTATGGACGTGGGACTTCACTATTTGACGTTGGATCGCCCTGCACCGACGCTTTCAGGCGGCGAGATGGAGCGAATTCGACTGGCGAGCCAGCTTGGCAGCGGGCTAACGGGTGTAACCTATATTCTGGACGAGCCCAGTGTCGGGTTACACCAGCGCGATCAGGAGCGATTATTGAGAGCTTTAGCGCATCTTCGAGATCTCGGAAACAGCGTACTCGTAGTTGAGCATGATATGGAGACGATGTTGTTGTCCGACCATATCGTCGATTTTGGTCCCGGCGCGGGCAAACTTGGTGGCGAGGTTGTCAGCACCGGTTCGCCGGATGAAATTAAAGAAGACGAAAACTCGGTTACGGGGCGTTATTTGGCTGGAACGATAAAAATAGATGTTCCCAAAACGCGGCGATCCGGAAAAGGAGAATGGCTTGAAATCACTAACGCTCAAACGAATAATCTCAAATCGATTGACGCGAAGATTCCTTTGGGAACTCTCACATGCGTGACTGGGGTTTCCGGCTCAGGTAAGAGTTCCCTCATTGAAGAAACCCTATACCCCGCTTTGGCAACCGACTTGAATAAAACAAAGATGCGGACCGGAAAGTATAAATCAATCCTCGGAATGCAGCACCTTGACAAACTGATTAACATTAATCAGCAACCGATAGGCGAAACACCTCGATCCAACCCGGCGACCTACACCGATATTTTCACGAAGGTGCGGTATCTTTTCGCCGAACTGCCGGAAGCAAAGACGCGAGGGTTCGATTCCAGGCGATTCAGTTTTAACTTAAAAGACGGACAGTGTGAGAACTGCCACGGACATGGACATACCCGCGTTGAAATGCACTTTTTGGCTGATGTCTGGGTAAAATGTGAAACCTGCAGCGGCACAGGTTACAATCACGAGACTCTACAAATCCGCTACAAAGGGAAGAATATCGCTGAAATCCTTGATATGACGGTAAGCGAAGCTTTAGATCACTTTCAAAATGTAGCTACAATCCGCAAGCCGTTACAGATGCTTTACGATGTCGGCTTGGACTACATCGAACTCGGACAGGCAGCGACAACCCTATCCGGCGGCGAGGCACAGCGCGTCAAACTGGCGAGCGAACTTGCCAAACGAAGTACGGGCAAAACCATCTTTATCATGGATGAACCAACCACCGGGTTGCATTTCGCCGACGTGAAGAAGCTCCTCAACGTGCTGAATCGCTTGGTGGATAAGGGTAACACCATTGTAGTGATTGAACACAATCTTGATGTTATCAAGTGTGCGGATTGGGTCATTGATCTTGGGCCTGAAGGCGGCGATGCCGGAGGAGAGATTGTCGCCATGGGGACGCCCGAGATTGTAGCCGCGGAGGGGGCCTCACCTACGGGTAGGTTTTTGCAGAAAGCACTCGCATCGTGATAATATGGTGGGGGCTAGTAATTCATTTCATCGAACTTAGAAATTGTGGCTGACAGCTTAAGTGCCAACAGCCCGAAGCACGCAATCATACTTTTGAGGCGGAACACCCTCGGTGAATACGAAGGTTGACAGAACTAGATCTTGCCCGTATAATGCAAAAAGTCATGTGAGGTAGAAGCATTCTGGAATACCTTTGCAACTGTAGGAGCGATCAAATGAGCGAATAGCGAATGCGATAGAGATTCCATAGAGTTCCCAAAAATATAACAACTCTGTCTGTGTGTAGATACTCTCCACAATTCCATAGTGAGTTTGTTAGAAAATTATGGCGATGGATTCTATAAATAACAGTGAAACAGGTCAACAGGCCGAAGAAACAGTTGAAAAAATAGAAATTCCGAAACCGACCGGTGTCTTTGCCGAACCATGGTCGGTGAAGAAATTAATCGGCTTGCTTGCTGTCTTTGGTCCTGCCGCAATTGTGGCGTCGGCAAGCATTGGCGCGGGTGAAACTATTGTCGTTGTCAGTGCGGGTGCTTGGGCGAGTTACGGACTGCTATGGCTTGTGCTTTTGAGTTGTGTCGTAAAAGGCGTATTTGTCACCTATTTACTCGGACGCTACACCGCGGTAAGTGGGGAGCATGTAGGCCACCGTCTAGTGCGCTTGCCCGGACCGCGTGGTTGGCTGTTACTTACGATTCTAATCATGGAGATGATTGGCGCCCCGCTGGCATGGGTGCCAATCGCAAAACCGTGCGGCGATCTTTTTCATTACTTCCTTGACGGGGTGCCAAAGTCTATTCCTGAGCCCGTTTGGGAAAACTTATTCACGTGTGCATTCATTGCCCTTGCGCTTGCGCTTAGCTTGCGTCTCACCTTTGAAAGGTTAGAAAAGCAGCAACTCATCATATGCGGTATCTTGGTCTTGGGTACGATCATTGGCACGTTGATGGTACGTCCCGATTTTGGAAAGGCATTGGTTGGAAGTGTAAGCGTCGGGCAGCTTCCAAAACTTCCACCCTGGACACCTGAAGACACCGTCGAGAATCCTCTGTTAACAATGGCGACAGCCTTCGCTTATGTAGGCGGGTCCGTGTTGGGCTACATTGTTTACGCGAATTGGATTGGACTGCACCGCTGGGGGATGACGAGCCATGAAAACATTGCAGCTATCCGAAAATACGCCTTTACGCGTGATAAGATTGACTACCTACCCGTAGGCAGAGAACAGGTGGCGCGTCTCCGAAAAATCACCGCGCCATTACGGTGGGATGTCGGCATGGGCGCAATCGTTCTGTTCATCGTAACCGGGGCATTCATGATATCCGGTGCGGCAGTGCTCTATCCCCTAAAGACCGAGTTCAAAGGGTGGAGTTTGCTCACAGAGCAGGCGCACGTGTGGAGCAACATCCACGCATCATTAGTTTGGGTTTACTACATTTGCATCATTGCCGCGCTGTGGGGAACGCTCCAAGCGCTGCCGGAAATCTATGCGCGAGTCTCACAGGAATTTCTTCAAGCGGTCTGGCCAAATCATAAGTGGGATTATCATAAGATTCAACGGTTAATCTGCGGTTATCTGTTCATCACCACCGCGATCATCATTTGGAGCAACGTTCCGTTCCACATCCTCACACAGATTGCCGGTTTCCTCATAGCCAACCTGGCAATTGGTATGATGATGCTCGCTGCGCTGTATCTAAATTTTAAACTACCTTCTGCCTATCGGACACGGCTGCCGATGTCAATCGGCGCCGTTGTGTCCGCAGGCATTCTTTTTGTTTTTGCGGGTATTAGCGGGTGGGGATTATTTGCCAAGTTGCTTGGTAACGGCTAGGAATATGCCGGAAGATAGGATTGAGTTCATTTGTCATGCCCTGTCAACGCGCACGGGCAACTACAGGGAAGTTTATCTTGCGTCGGGCGGGAATACCCCGTCGTAAGAAGGTATCAAAACAGGCCGGATCGTACGAAGGACTGATGCGTACGTTCTCGCATGCTGTGGCACGCGACATTACCTCGAGATTACTCCATATCTGGCATAAGTCCCTATTGTGCTTTAGCATATACGCTAAACAAAGGAGAAACTATCTATGGCATCAAATCGCTTCAGAGAAAGAATGAACTCCGGCGCGCCACTCACCGGAACGCACATCATGACCGCTCACGAAGACCTCTTTGAAATAGCTGCGGCAACAGGTCTTTATGACACTATAGAGTTTAGCGCGGAATACAGCATGTTTGACATGCGTTTGTTGAACAATATGGCACGCGCGGCAGAGTTGTATAACACGTCGCTCATCATTAAACTCGATCAATACAGTCAAGGCTTTTGGGCGCAGGCGGCCATAGGCGCGGGGTTTCACGCCGTACTTTTTACCGACATTCGGACACCTGATGACATCGTCGCGTGCCATAAGATACTTCGACCCGATAAGCCTGGAATAGACGGGCACATGGGGGTAAAGATTCGCCGCATCGCTATTGAAGGGTACGGTGGCAGCAGCAGCTACCTTCAGAAGATTGAGGACATTGGGTTCATAGTAATGATTGAAAAGGACGTGGCTGTCCAAAACCTCGATGAGATCTGTTCTGTTGCAGCCGAGTTGGGTGTCGACATGATACAGTGGGGACCGTCGGATTTTGGATTCAGTCGGCCGAGCACGCCAACACCCGAAGAAATTCAGTATTTCGAGAAACGGGTGATTAAAACGGCTCTCGCCAAAGGCATTCGGCCTCGTGTCGAATTGGAATTTCCTACCCCTGAAAAGATGGATTACTACACCGAGTTAGGGATTAAGGATTACTGCGCCATGTGGGACCGGAGCGCATTATCAAGTGGTTGGACTAAGACGGGAACGGCGCTGAAGGAAGAATTGGCGGCTCGCTGGTCGCAATACTATTAACCGTAAATCGGATAGGAGGATATAATGGCTTACAAACTGGATTCGCAAACCATGTACATGATGCCGACGCATTTTGGACCGAGCACGGGCCCGAGACAGGGTCCGGATGGACGCAAGTTTGAATGCAAGGATAATCCCAAGTCGAAATCTGTGTCCGTCAGCTTTCTTACCAATAGCGAGCAACTCAAGGAATTGTTGCCGCCCGGCGGTTTCGAGTTGGGCGCTGAACCCGTCGTAACTGTGTCTGCCACTTACATGACAGAAATCGAATGGTTAGCTGGTCGTGGTTACAATGTCCTTGGTGTTAGCTTTCCCGTCGTTTTTAATGGAAAAGAGGACCGTGCCAGGGGTAGTCTGCTGACCGTGCTGTGGGAAAATCTGTGCGACCCGATTCTCACGGGACGTGAACAGTTGGGGTTCTCCAAAATCTACTGCGAACTGCCTGAGCCTGTTGTTCTTCGTGGAGAGACACACGTTATAGCCAGTTGGCTCGGATTCAAATTCCTAGACATGAAGCTGACCAACATGCATGAGATACCGTTGCCGCAAACCGCACCGTCATCCGCACCATCAGCTAAACCGAAAGACGATGTGTTGACGGGGACGTTGCATTACAAGTATATGCCGAGAACAGGCGAGTGGGGTACACCTGACATAGCTTACGCCGTACTCACGCCATCCGAGGGAGGAAATGGCCGCACCACGGAACTTTGGCGCGGTGAAGGCACTGTGGAGTTCCACAAAGCGAGATGGGAAGACCTGCCGACACAGTACAGTATCGTCAATGCTTTCCACGACTTAGAAATAGTGGAATACCGTGGCGCCAGTTTCTCGATGGGAATTGGTGACAAAGATTTGAGCGATCAGCGAATTCTACGCTAGACTGAAGAAACCAACTAGTACAGATAGGCGTAATTGCCTTATGAGTTAGCGGTAGGTGCGATTTCCCAATCGCACCGTCAGTTAAGGTGCTGTTTAAGTGAACGTACAGAGGGCGCGCTTAACCGTTTCATTCACTTAACTATTTCCGCCAACGTGTACTAGCGAACTTCAGCTCAAAGTTGTATGATTAAAAACCCCGGCATTGCTCGGGGTTTTTTGTTTACATATCGCTCAATTCTCCTAGCGACTTGGGTTAATCAAGGGCGCGTCGGCTTTTATGCCTTCCGGCTTGTGCTTCAAGCCCCAAACCCCGCCTGCCGTATTTGGGCTTTGTAGGAACCGCTTGGCTTGCTCGGGCGCAGGGCGTAGGTTGGGTTAAATGGTTTGATGCGAATCACTACCAAGCACAATAGAGGTTCTGTCTTTCGTTGAGGCGGGTTTATACGGAGATAGAATGAAACCCAACACCTCAATCCAACGCACATGTTGATTATCAAGTTGGGTTTCACTAGTCATGGGAGTTTCAAGTGGTATTGGAGCTCGAAAGCCGTGCGCAATGCGGGTGATTTTTGGCGTTGACAGGATCTCTATCGCACGGGATCTTCTATCGCGCTCATTATTCATTCGCTTGATCGTTCAACCCAACCTACATGGGACTGGACTTAGCCCCTTCATGTCCAGGAACCTAGAGTACTTTAATCCCGTCTCTTAATCCATCCATAGGGATGCAATCCCGTCTTTGATGATGTTCTCCATGCCAACCGCAAGTGGCCGGTTCACCGGATTTGCCCACAAGCTTGGGAAACAGCCCGCTTCATATCTGCCCTTTTCGCCAAGAGCCAATTCTTTGTCCGTAGCAATATACCCCGGGCCTTCATTGGTATAACCAAAGGTCATGTTGTGGTCAAACGGAGCGTTTTCGTCAACCCAAAGCTCGTATTCACAGAATATCTCGCTGGGAAGCGTAATAAGGCACCATTCCGTGCCTAGCATGATAGCGTTGATGTCGAATTGTATCTCTGACGGCGACCACTCCCCGCGTTCAATCATTTCCTTGATTGACTGAAGCAGCGGTTCCTGTCTTCTATATTCGTGAAGCGAGAGAATCCTGAGACGCTCGCATGCCTCCCGCCAGACTTCCATTGAGGGTAGCTCTTGGGTGGGGAGTGTAACTCGGGTGGATCGCACCTTTAACTTGTCTGTATTGATCTCGGTGCTGTTACGCATGGCTTCAAGTACACCACGACCAAGCTTTCTACCCGCTTCCTCAGCCCGTTCATGCCAGCCACTCTCAATGCTAAACGATACGGGAAATCCGTTAATATTTGCGCCACACCCTTGTGCGAACAGTGGTGTCACTACGTTACCTAGTTCTTCGGTGATGTGATTTACCGCATGACCAGGAAAGTCAGCGCTGATATCACCGCTTGTCATTGTTATGACGGGGTGTGCAGCATGTTCGAACAGGAAGCAAGTGGTCTGCCGTCTTCCGTGTACGCTGCGAGCGTGTTGACCCATGGCACAACCGCGCCCTCTTGGTTGACTGCCATGATCACCACGCCATTTTCGTCGGCGAGACGGCGATTGTATCCGACCTGTGCCGATCCGCGCCCTACACGGAGCGACACATCGACTCGGTTAGCATACGCTTCTTCCGCCGCGGAGAAGATTAACTCTCCCATGCGCTTCGCCCAATCTTCGTCCCGTGAGTCGCGTCCGTCCGCATGCGTGTGCGAACAGTTTATTAGCGTGTGTTTGATGCCTAGCTGTTGCTGGATCTTTTCACGGATTTCAGGAAAGAACGGGTCTACCATGTCCAAGCAAATTATGCATAGAGTTTCTTCACCGTCATCCAACACGAGGGCTTTGGCAAAGAGCGGGTCGTGTATAGGAGGATTGCCAATGAGTTCAGGAAACGTCATATCTCTAGTGCTAACCCCAGCTTTCATGCGTTGTCTCCTTATACCATTTCTCTATATTTGAAGTGCATTAATAGCGTCAATCAAATCTTACTAATGCGGGGCAAGATGGGATTTCTATCGCCTTCGCTATTCGCTCAGCTGATCCCCGCTTATGGGTTTGGTGTGTGGGGTAATGGTTGGTATCGGTCATTTCATAACAGTATAATTGAAAAACATCATACGCAATATTATTCATGCGAAATGGTATTGTCATGTATTTAAGGAATAAACTTAAGGGCTTCCTGCGACGCCATCATCGCCACTAGAGAACCACACTTCGTCGCACGCCCCCTATGTCCTCAATCCACAGCCGATGATACCACTATATGCTTAATCCCTCCAACGACTCGGATTAATCGAAGGTGCGTCATTTTTCATTCCTTTTGGCTTATGCTCTAGGCCCCAGACCCCGCCCGTCGTATTGAGGCTTTGCAAGAACGGCTTGGCTTGTACAGGCGCAGCAGCTACTAGCTCGGGATCCCATTCTTCCATAGGTTGGATGGGCCCCGCCCACGCCGGTCGGTAGCCGAACTGGATGAGTTCCCTGGCGGACGTATCTGTGTTCGGATGGGTGGCATGGAAAAGCGTGCTAGGAATAACCACCGCCGAACCCGCTTCTAGGCAGAGTGTAGCTTCTTCGGGGTGTGATTTATAGCGTACGTACGGACTTGCCTGTGCATGAAACGAGAGGTGGCTGCGAGGGATACAGCGGAACGGCGCGCGCTTTGGCAGCAGGTCATCGAGATAGTATAACACCCGCAGCAATCGAGGAGAACTCCCTTCATAGTCGAAGATTGATGAGCCATGGGGCTGCCCATCAGTGTGCATTGAAATCCCCGGAGATCCGGGGAGTGTTCTCTGAAAGAAGCCGCGTGTAAAGACGATATCTGGTCCCATAAGTTCCGTAAGAAACTCAATCGTCGGTGGGTGACCGATAAGTTCTGCAACCGCACGGCTTATCCATTGTGGCTGTTGCTTTCCAACGGTCTGATAGTCGCTGTACGGTTTAACCCCCATCGGAGTGTCCGCAAGCTCTGCTTTAAGGCGTGCAATATGCTCCGCGCTTAGAATGTCGGGCAAGACCACATAGCCTTCCACCTCAAAATGACGGATTCGCTGTGCCAAAGTGAATGAGCGAAAGTCGGTTTCGTCAATATTCATGAAATCGATGACTTCATTGGGGGCGATTACGGGGATATCGGTCTCTTTCATCGGATTCTCCTTCTAGGTCTTGATCGACCTCAAAGTATATTTCAACAGGGCAGTGTTTGGGCACTCCCGATTGTGTAGCGCGTTCTGTTGCACCATTTGTCTGTGTGAGTATCTTATGGATATTCCTATGGATATTCCTAGAAATACTCAAGCGTATAGGTCGTTTTTGGTGGTAAAAGCGCTGTCGCAGCCTTCACCGCGTCTGCGCTGGAGCACGACACAAAACCGTGTTCCAATAGATTCTCAAGACTGGGTTCGCCTAACCACGCTTGCGAATACTGACGGATATCTATTTGTAAATCTCCACTATCGGTTGGTTCGACATGTATACCCTCCGGGGAGAAGGATACCCGCCACGGTCCTCGGTTGGACGGCAGAATTTCGTCATCAATGACCATTGTGAAGTTGCCAGACTCCGTTGTTGACAACCCCGTGAGTGAGTCTGGAACGTTAATAACCCGGAACATAGAGGGATTGGGAAGTCTCGCCGTCATGCCGCGGGTGAACCACTTCGACGACAAAAATGGTCCATTTGAGGGTTCAGCCCAGGTAATGGTTTGGCGATTGATACCCACTCCTGCCAGAGTCGCAAGCATGGATTCATATCCTTCGAGTGTAGCCCACACAAACTCGATAACGTCAAGGTCGTCGTTCCGTGTCAATCGAAGGAGCGCGTATGCTTCTACCGGGTCGCCGGCGGCGAACACGAAGGGTGGAGTGCCGTGGGTCTGCGTGTGCCGCGACAAACCAAAACCTTTGCGGGACGTTCGCATTCCCGAATAGCGAAACGCAAACTTCTCGTACGCTAGATCGAGAGGTGCCCAATCGTCGACGCTTAATTGGCGGATTGGCAGTGGACAGTCCATTTTGGGAAACAAGGGGACGGGACACGTCACGTGAACATCACGCCCGCAACATTCCCAACCGAAACGTCGATAGAAAATCTCGTGGGCGGCATGCAGGTTCGTCATCGTTTCGCCGGTGCTGTGCATGTGTTCTATACCATACGTCATCATGGCGCTGCCTATATGCCGCTTACGGGCTGAGGGTGTAACCGCGACGCCGCTCACCCCGCCGCATTTGAAGAGTGCCCCGCGGCACGTCCTCGGGGTATAAAAATCTGGAATGCGCCGGCAACTAGCCCATCTTCATCGGCGACGAACATCTGCTAGTCCTCTTCGGGACTTCAAGTGTCGAGTCGCACGTCAAGGTTATCAACATTCGGATTGGGTTGCCCGGCATCAAAAGCAGCCGACCAAATCATGCCAACCTGCTTACGGTCATCCTCTCGGTATTCTCGGATGAGCGCGGTCACAAAAATAGCAATTCTCCTTTCGATTCTCAAGTGCTGGCTGTTTTATGCCATGGATTCTATTTCGTTTACTCTGGATGACTTCTGGTGGTTCTCGTCAGATTGAAAGAACGTGCCTCAACGCTTTACATCCATAGCGATGAGCCTAATGTCTCCTGGTGTCTACCGCTGAATAGCTGATTAAAGGATTGCGAACAAGAAAGTAACGTGACAACTCAGCGGAGGTGCTTTAACATGGTAAGTGGTGTAGTTGCAAGTAACGCCGCGTCAACTGGCAGCGCCACTCCCGAAATCCAGCGAGATTCGTCGCTTCCGAGGAACACGGCTGCCCACGCGACATCCCAAGCGGTTCCCTCCGTTGCCAGCGGCACGGTTCTGCGGCGCAAATCGCGGTATTCGTCCGTTATCTTGCTAACCATTGAGGCGTAAAGGTAACCCGGAACAATGCAGTTAACGCGAATTCCATCCCTGCCGTGATGCACCGCCATGTTCCGGGTTAGCGATATGACACCCCCTTTGGAAGCAGCGTAGGCTACTTCCGGTGTCATATTCGGCGATCGCAAAGCGGCGATTGACGAGACGTTGATTATGGAACCGCCACCCGCTTTTATCATTGCCGGGATAGCGTATTTGCTCGTAAGCATCATACTCTTAATATTGATTTCCATCATCCGTTCCCATCCGTCTTCCTCCACATCAAGAACGGTCCCCGGATTGCCAATTCCGCTGATGCCGACGTTATTGAATAGGATGTTTAAACTTCCGAATCGCGCAATAGCCGTCTCTACCATTGCCTTACAATCCGCGCTTCGCGTGACATCGGCGACAAACGCCGATGCTTCTCCCTCAGCCTCCTCAATGGCTGCAACGGTTCGCGCCGCGTTCTCGGCATTGACATCGACGACAAGCACCTTGGCTCCCTGCATGGCAAAAAGGACTGCTGTCGCCAGTCCGGTACCGTCAGCGTAGCCGCCGCGGCTTCCGGCGCCAGTGACGATGGCGACCTTTCCCTTCAATCTTGTGCCACTTTTTTCCAAAGTTGGAGAGATCTCATTCTTCAAATAAAACCTGTTTGAACAACAGAAGACAAGCTATTCTTGGTCACTTGAGAAGTGACTTTCACGTGTTCTTGTCGTCAGTGGCTATACACTTGGACAGTCTCAATTTTGACTTAATGATTGAAGATAAGGTTCTATCGCACTGGAATTTCTATCGCGCTCCTTATTCGGTCGCTTGATCGGTTTGCCACGTATTTTCTTAAGCGGGCTTAAGCGAGTCGGGCTAGAATGGAATTTCTATCGCACTCCCTAATCGGTCGCTTGATTTCGACCTACCGGAATGGGGCGCAACTTGGGTTACCTAAATGTACTTGTAAACGGGACTCAAGATTGGCTATTGGTAACTGTAAATGGAAATGGCGATGCAAGATTAACAGCGAGATCTGCTCTTAAGCCATTCTCTAGAATCCGAGTTCTTTCCGTACAACATTCGCTAACGGTTCGCCTGCCAAATACTTTTTCAGATTACCGCAGAAAAATTCGACCAAACGTGGAAACCGGCGCTGTGACACCCCGGCGACATGCGGCGTAATTATCACGTTGTCCATATCCCACAACGGACTGTCTTTGTCGAGCGGCTCGACTTCCGTCACATCCAAACCTGCCCCGGCGATTGTTCCATTCTTCAGTGCCTCAACAAGCGCATCTTGGTCAACGATGGGTCCGCGAGCGACATTAATCAGATAAGCGGTAGGCTTCATCAATGCTAAATTACTCGCGTTAATCAGACCGCGCGTCTCATCCGTGAGTGGACATGCAATCAGTACGGCATCTGACCGGCGCATCAAATCGGGAAGTTGGTCGATTGGCATCAATTCATCGACATTTTCCGGTTTGTCAGTACGAAAAGCATCTACAGCGATGACATGCGTGTCAAACCCTTTTGCCCGATTTGCCATAAAGCCGCCAATCCCACCCATGCCGACGATGCCAATAGTAAGATTGGCAATCTCTATAATCGGAGTGGGTATGTGACTATCCCAGTTATGGTCATCCTGACGGCGAGCAAAATGATGAATGCCTCGGACCAACCCTAACAGAAGCGCGAATCCCTGATCGGCAACATTGGGCCCGTACAAGCCTGCCGCGTTTGTAACCACAATATTGCTATCTCGAATCGCCGGCGTCAAAAATGCGTCCATTCCCGCCGAGCTGGATTGAACCCATCTCAGATTCGGCGCTCGTTGCATCATTTCCTCACTGCATCCACCGAAGATGACCTCCACCTCTTCATCGACTGCCCCCAGCAGGTCCTCACTGGAAGCCGGAAATGCCACGCTGTTGTCGCCCGCCGCATTCAGTATCATTTGGCGGAGATCCTCACCATAATTACTATCTGATACAATAATCTTCATGTAATCGCTCCAAGGTTGCAATGACTTTGTTTGATTCTGCGGTACTTCCCCTGAACGCTGCCTCCAAACCGTTGGGAAGAACAAAGTTGACGAGGCGCGTTAGTTCAATTTTGTAGCCCCTGTTATTCTGCAGAGGTGGGTGCCAATGGTGATTCCCATAACGGCTCCGGTTGCCCCAGGCGATGATTAACAAGCCGTGCGAGAACGAAAAGAAAATCCGAGAGGCGGTTCAGGTAGGGTAGAATCACTGGGTTAATTGATTCCGAATCCGCGAGGCTGACAACACAACGCTCACTCCGTCGACATACGGTTCGCGCGAGGTGCAGCGTAGACCCAGCCATGCTACCCCCGGGAAGAATAAAATTCATCAACGGGGCAAGTTGGTTTTCAAGCCTGTCAATGTCCTTCTCTAGTGTTCCTACGAAATCTGCAGAAACCCGCAGTGTGTTCGACTTCGCATGAGAATCCAAGGTCGCGAGGTCTGCACCGATATTGAAAAGTTCGTTCTGAACTCGGAAAAGGAGATTGTCTTTATCGGCATCTTGGATGTGTGACCGGGCACTCCCAATGCACGCATTGAGTTCATCAATAGCGCCAATCACTTCAATGCGTAACGAGTCCTTGGGGATGCGAGCGCCTCCATATAGCCCGGTTTCGCCGGTGTCGCCTGTTTTGGTATAAATCTTCATAGACGCTGATTATCAACGTTTCGCATTTGTAAAATTACTTCTTGGCAGCTTCGGCATGATCCATAAACTCAGCCGCGCCAGCCGAAAGCCAGCCGCCGATTGTAGTAAAAAGGAATCGAACGCCCGCCGCTGCGTATTTTGCGACGTTGTCATTGTTCACCAAGGCACCGGCGGTTCGTCCAGCGGCTTGAATTCGCTGATGCGCATCATCAATGGTGCGTTGCACCTCAGGGTGACCTACACCTCCAAGGTACCCCATTGATGTTGCCAGATCTGAGGGTGCGACGAAGAACACATCAATATGGTCAACGGCCAAGATGTCATCCAGATTTCTTATGGCAGCGATGTCTTCGATCAACACGATTAACACCGTTTCGTCGTTGGCGAGTTTATAAAACTCAGGCACCGCGAAGCTCTGCCGGCTGCCAAACATCCCCCGGTATCCGACGGGGGCGAACATACCGCCATCCACCAGATTCTGAGCTTCCTCCTTCGTATTCACGTGTGGAACAACGATGCCTTGGGCACCCCGATCCAGTGTCCGGTAGATGATGCCTTGATTGTTTTGGTTGATGCGAACCACTGAAGTCATTCCCCAAATGTCGCACGCTCGGGTAAGATTGCCGAGGTCAGACGGATCCACTCCACCGTGTTCCCCCTCAAGCCAGAAACCGTCAAAACCTAGCGGACCGAATGCATCAATGTCGTCGGGATGTGTGAGACCGCCAGCCACATACGCTGTGTCGCCGGAAGCCAGTTTACGTTTGACTCGATTTGGTCTTATTTCCATTATCTATCCTCCAAAAATTGGGCAAGTGCCCGATGATTACAATCACAGTGTTTAGCCGCTACTCAGATTCCGGAGAGGCGTTGACAGGACAGCCTTGGGCAGATTCCCAATCTGTCGTTGTTTTAGAATTTCTACATGAGGAGATCCTAGTCTAGGATACAACCCTTGAGGAATTGCCCGCAACGATGAAACCCCTCCTGGCGCCGGTCTCCGTCAAAAACCGGGTCTTCATGCTCAATTATGACAGCGTCCTCATATCCGCGCTCGTGCGCCATGGCGAACAAGCGGTGCCAATCAAATTTGGCGAATCCGGGCAATCGGTAGCGCCACCAGTCTTTGCCAAAAACACCGCCCCGCTTGACACGATTTTCGAAAATCTCCGTATCTTTGGCGTGTAACACATAAACGCGATCGGAAAACTCATCAAATGCGGCGAAGGGATCAATCCATTGCCAGAGGAGGTGGGAGGGGTCAAATTCTAGACCGATTTGCTTTGATGGCACTGCGTCAAACATCAATCCCCACGCTTCCGGCGTTATTGAAAGGCTTGCTCCCTCGGCGAAGGGGCCAGCACCGGGCCAATTCTCGAAGGCAATCTTCACTCCTTTGTCTTCGGCGACCTTGGCAACACGGGAATAAACCTTCTTATAACGCTCGACATTCTCTTCAAGGCTAACGCTTGGGTCGTAGCCCATCGGTCCGGGACCCGTCACAACAGCGACGTCCATCTCGTTGCAGGCATCCATGAGTTGCTCTAGGAGATTCAGTTGTTTGGACAATTCCCGTCCCAAGGTCTCACGCCGAGGAAAGTTTACATATAGGAAAGAGGCAATTGTCAATTCGTTCTCGTCAAGTAACGCTTTCGCTTTGCTTCGAGACGATTTGGCTTTAGCCGATTTGCCAATCCACTCGTCGGGCGGACCAAAAATTTCCAAACATTCAAACGACTCATCGTCGCCAGCAAATTCGACCATTTCTTCAGAATATCGCGTCAGAAACCCTAATTTCATAAAACCTCCTAAGAACCAATAACGTTTTCGTCAATCCAATCGCGCGTTTCAAATGAAGCGCGTTAACTCCATCACACTGTCAACTTTACCATTGCTGCCAAAGTCTCGACAATTAAGGAGCTTATTGAGCGTCATTACTTCATCAGGTCTGTAAACCCAACAACGACATACGTGCCGCTGCGTGGGTTCTTACGAATCTCAATGAATCCGCGACGATTTGCATCTTCCAATAGCTCGCTAAAGGATTTATAGCCATAAAGCGACTCACTAAAGGAAGGGTTCTTCCGTTTCATCGTGTCCTTCACCATTGATGACCACAGCACTTCATGGTTCTCACGAATAATAGCACGAATTGAGTCAAATAGGAGATCGAAAGCATCTCGAAGTTCCGCGGGGATATTCTGTCCCGCTCGTGACTCAACTCCGTCATCTTTTTCGAGATCTTCATAGTAAATGAATTCGTCACAATTTTGACTGAGAAGATCCGAGGTTGAGAATCGCATTCCCAAGCCGATGACATACTTGCCATTTTCCTTGAGTTTGGACACAAGTGGTATGAAATCACTATCGCCGGATATAACCACAAATGTGTCTATATGTTCCTTGGAGTAGCAGAGATCCATCGCATCAACGCAAAGACGAATGTCGGCAGAATTCTTCCCCGCTAGAGAACGTTTCGGGATTTCTATTAGCGCCATGCCTGCTTCATGTAGTTTTGCTCGATCTCGTGAAAAACGATGCCAATCTGCATACGCAGTTTTGGCTACAACCTTCCCCTTCTCGACTAGGCGTCCTAAGACTTTCCGAATGTCAAATTCGAAGCCGTCGTTTACCGTCTTGATGTTTTTCTGTTTTTTTGTATCCTGAAACCCCAATGCCAGGTTCTCAAAGTCCAAGAAAACGGCAAGAGTGCGTTGTTCCTGAGGTCCTTCGGGCATGCGATTTGCCCTCCATTACGCGATAAAATCTGGGGCTGGATCACGTTACGTGTTGACGCAAGGGCGGGTAAGCGTCACACTCACCGTAGCGATATAAGTTTCCAGCAAGTCACTCCACTAATCTAGTTCAATAAACTTCAAGCTTGCCCGATCAAAGTCGACAAGCCCCGTCTCTGCCGATTCATGGAATCAACAAAGCGTTGACAGCATGTTTTGCTCAAGCGCCGGGTGGCGGATTCAGTTGGACAGCGCCCGGTTTTCTCTCAAATGTTCTAAATAACGATGGCTAGTTCATCAATCTGCATGTCCTCAATACAGTTTATCAAAACAGCAGAAACCACGCAAGAGTTTTTTAGTCTGTGTGTGATTCAAGTACGATTGCCCCTTTCGATATTTGTCTCTACTACTGTTAGAGCACCAACGTCAAAAGCAACTTGCGATTCTGATTGCGCAGGTATTATGTTTTCAGCTATAATGCACGTCTTAGATGCTGGATGGTGCAGTAGTGGCCTATTCATCCCAATCAAACGGCGACTACTCTCAATTCTCAATCGGTTATCAGTGATATTGTGAGTGTGAGTATGAATTTTTCTTTCATGGGCGGCAACACACCGAAATCGCTTCGTTTCTTACGCTTCCTTTATCATTTGCCCAACTTTGTCAAGCTGGCTTGGCGTCTGTTTTGGGACCGGCGTATCCCCTTCTATCGGAAAGCGGTTCTCGTCCTGTTCGAGATTCTCGCTGTGCTGTTTGCCATCCTTTACTTTATAAATCCGCTTGATTTTGACTTCCTTCCAGTAATAGGCAAGGTGGATGATATCATCATCGGTTTGCTCGCAATTTCAATCCCGGGCGCGTGGCTGTTCATTAAACTCTCGCCAGAACACGTCGTGCGGGAACATGTGGAACGCATTTCCAGTGGTCAGTAGATTGGGCTCCTAAACCAAGTTTCTTCCGCAGGCAGATTCCCGAATCTTCAAACGCAATTCTCCTTCGCTAGGCAAAATCATTCGTCTTGGCAGAACAGTCGCAGAACATCTTTGAATAATGCCAAAATGGCACTTGATGTCAACTTCGCCTAAAATCTCCAACATTCCATCCTCCTAAATCAGTTTCCAAGTTGGTAAATGAGATTTAAGTGTCCCTCGTTTCTCAATTAATACTAAGGGCAAACAGGGATAAACAGTGCGTTCGCGGTGCGTGAGAGCCTTATTGCAGATAAAAAAGCAGGAAATTGTGATGGGCTCTCAATGATGAAATCGGTTTTGGCATGTGAATTGCGCGTATACCAGCTCGATCCAAAAATTAGCGACGAATTTCCAAACCCTACAGTATTCAAGGAGGAACATAAAATGACAAGCCTAACCACATGGAAACCACTACACGACCTATTTTCGACTCGCAGAGAAATCGACAGATTTTTCGACAACGTCTTCGGCAACCAAGGCATTTCGCGTTCAACCACGGATAGCGCATGGGCTCCACCGGTTGATGTCGTAGATGCCGAAGACCACGTGGAGTTCCACGCGGAGGTTCCCGGATTGTCCGAGGACCATGTTCAAGTGTCCGTCACCGAAAATGTCCTGACGATTAAGGGGGAGAAAAAGAGTGGATCGGAGGACAAAAACGCGGGCTATCACATTGTTGAGCGAAGTTACGGTCAGTTCCAGCGTTCGTTTAGCCTTCCCAAGAATCTCCGTACTGATGATATAGATGCCTCGTTCAAGAGAGGTGTTCTAACGATCTCGGTGCCGAAAACCAAGAAAGAGGAAGCGAAAGAAATTCCGATTCGGACCGAATAATACACGCGGCTTTCGATCCATCAAAAAAGCGCTCTGTCTGTACAGACAGAGCGCTTTTTTATGCGATCAATCTGAAAGAAAGACAGCAATCTGTGTTTAGTCGATGATTGCCGCGACAATACAACAGTTATAAACTTTCATGAAACTTTCGTTTCCATGAGAGTGTGTCATTGGGAAAAAATTGGAGGTTATTACATGTCTCGATTCAAATCAGTCCGCTGGCTGCTCCTATTCTCGGCGATCGCGATAGTTGTTGTCAGCGTCACAATCAACCAATCTAACAATAGCACTAGCTTTTCAACTCAAGTTGCATCAGCTCAAACGCTTGAGAGCGATTTTGAGTATCTAGAGCGAGCCAACCGCGCCTTCATCGAATTAGTCAATCGCGCGAAACCAGCCGTTGTCCAAATCAGAACCAAGACGATTATCCCGTCGAGTAACTCAAACAATTTTCCAGATTGGTTCGAGTATTTCTTTGATGTGCCCAGAAACCGGAGATCGCCTGAACGCGATGCCCCGGAGCGGCAGCGAGAGCAAGGGGGCCTCGGATCGGGTATTATCGTGAGCCAGAGTGGGTACATCCTCACCAACAATCATGTGATTGAAGGCGCAGATGACATCACGGTCATTCTTCCGGGAGGGCGTGAGTTTGAAGGTGAGTTGATCGGAACAGACGCTGGTCAAGAAGGGACGGATCTCGCCGTATTGAAAATCGACGGGCAGGATTTACCCGTGCTTGATTTTGGAGACTCTGATGCGCTCGAAGTTGGCGAATGGGTGATCGCCATCGGCAGCCCGTTTGGTCTGTCTCAAACCGTAACACGGGGAATTGTGAGCGCGAAAGGCCGATCCGATCAGCTTGGGAACCGCGTACTGTACGAAGATTTTATTCAGACGGATACTCCAATCAATCGAGGAAATAGTGGTGGTGCTCTCATAAATATTCGCGGCGAACTCGTTGGCGTCAATACGGCAATTTTACGGGAAACAGTTTTCAGCCGGGCAATATAGGCGTGGGATTTGCCATCCCCAGTAACCTCGCACAACGAATAATGAGGCAACTAATCGATACCGGCAAAGTTGAACGCGGATGGCTGGGCGTGCGCCTTCAAAAACTCACTTATGAACTCGCCGAGGACTTTGGACTGGATGAACCACGAGGGGCTTTGGTTTCAACAGTTTACGAAGGGACACCGGCAGACGAAGCCGGAATCAAACGGGGCGACGTGATTCTTGAATTAAATCAAACACCTATCCGCGATGGAGCTCATCTCTCTCTCATTGTCGCAGCCGCTGAAGTTGGTAAGGAAGTCGAAGTCAAAATCAGCCGCCGAGGCAAAGAAAAGTTGCTGAATATTACTCTTGGAAAACGTCCGTCACAAGAGGCCCTTGAGTCTGGCAAGATATTGATGCCCGATGGTATAGATGAGAAGGCATTTGCCGGTATGCACGTGCAGGATTTAACGGATGAACTTGCCGAGAAGTATGGTCACGAAGGCGAAACGGGGGTCGTGATAGTTCGCATCAAACAGGGAAGCCAAGCGGTAAGACAAAGACAGATACGGGTTGGCGGCCTCATTCAGGAAATTGACTTCAACGAAATTCGAAACGTGAAAGATTTTACAGAATACGTTGAGTCGGTCGAGGTGGGAACCAAGGTCACACTATATGTCCGGTACCCCAATGGAGGTGGAAGCTACGTGACGCTGCAACACGGAGAAGCACCTAGAGAATAAGTAACTGCAAAACCAAGAACAGAGATTCTCCTTCAATAGTTGTCGGTGAGATGAACCTCACGTCTCGCCGACGGCTTGCGGGGGAGAAGCGTAGTTAACTACCTTTATCCCAATTCTAACAATCGCACGACGCGACCCACATAAATGTCCCGCCATAGTAGTGTTCAGATTTCTCATCCGCTCCGCAACCTTCTTGGGTTCTGCTCAAGATTGTTGCGTAACAAAACTGACCATCTAATTCTGTCCCACTTTCTTGTTCCCGCCAGCGGTTAAACCCTTACTAATCACCCTCCAAATTCGGCTTTCTCTATGTCTCCCGAGAATCACCCGCAATTAGTAACAGGTATAGCTGCGCGAAGCGGAAAGTCAACCGGACTTTTGGCTTTGTCTTTGGCTACGGGGCGTGATATACTAAAAATTGCGTTGGTGACTCAAACAAAGCGTGCCTAAGCCACATCTGTCGAGAATAGCCACAATGTTTCCCTGTGCAGATTCGATTGGATGCCCGAACTGCGTCGTTGCTGAATGGATCAAAATCCAACGCACTTGAATAAAGAATTGGAGAAAGATACTACCGGTGGAGAGTAGATTGTGAATCGAGGACACTCAATTGAGAAAATTCGAAACATCGGCATCATGGCGCACATTGACGCCGGGAAGACAACCACGACCGAGCGTATTCTGTTTTATACCGGCAAGAAACACAAGATAGGCGCGGTCGATGACGGTACCGCTGAAATGGATTGGATGATCCAAGAACGGGAGCGTGGTGTCACAATTACCGCAGCAGCGACGACCTGTTTCTGGCAAGATCATGCGATCCATCTCATTGATACTCCCGGACATGTCGATTTCACCGTCGAAGTCGAGCGTTCGTTGCGCGTCCTTGATGGGGCAATTGCGCTCTTCTGTGCGGTAGGAGGAGTCGAGCCGCAGTCGGAAACTGTCTGGCATCAAGCCAACCGTTACCATATCCCTCGCATCGCATTCGTGAATAAAATGGATCGGGTGGGAGCGAATTTTACTCGTACCGTGGAGATGATGCGTGAGCGCTTAGGTGCCAATCCCCTCGCTATCCAATTACCAGTAGGCGCCGAACACACCTTTGCCGGTGTCATCGATCTGGTGCGAATGAAGGCGATTCGCTGGCACGATGAGGACTTTGGTCAGACGTTCGATCTTGAAGACATTCCATCGGATATGGTTGCTGAGGCAACAGAGATGCGCGAGACACTAATCGACACCGTGGCAGCCGAGGATGACGAACTTCTGGAGAAGTACCTTGATGGAGAAGTTATTTCGGACGAAGAATTAACCTGCGGAATTCGGGTAGGGACACTCGGCGGCGCGTTTGTACCGGTGTTGTGCGGTACCTCATTGAAGAACCAAGGAGTGCAACCATTAATTGACGCCGTGGTCACCTATTTGCCATCACCCCTTGATGTCCCGCCAATTGAAGGAATTGTCCCAACGAGTGGTCACGGAGAAACGCGAGAACCGAGCGATGATGCACCATTCGCCGCTTTGGCATTTAAGGTCGCGAGCGACGCAAACGTAGATAGGATTGTCTATTGCCGCATCTACTCGGGGACACTCGGTCGAGGCTGCCGAGTTTATAATGTGGTAAACGGGAGGACTGAACGAATCACACGAATTCTACAGATGCACGCCAATAAGCAACAGGTGTGTGATACGGCTTATGCCGGGGACATTGTTGCGCTGGTAGGGCTAAGAAGTACCAAGACGGGAGATACTCTAACGTTCCCTGAACACCCGATTTTGCTGGATTCGATAAGTTTTCCCGATCCGGTCATCTCCGTTGCAATCGAGCCACAGAGCGAAAGTGACAAGGACAAACTCGAAGAAACGTTGCAAATCCTGATGGATGAGGACCCGACATTTACCGTGGCAATCGACTCCGATACGGGGCAACGCGTTATCTCGGGCATGGGCGAGTTGCATTTGGAAATATTGACCGATCGGATGATTCGCGAGTTTGGCGTTAACGCGCGCGTGAGCAAATTGCAGGTGGCTTACCGTGAGACAATAACCCGTGAGGCTGAAGCGCAGGGAAAATACATCCACAAAACGGAGGAAGAGGGCATCTATGGAGATGTAGTCTTGCGGGTCGAGCCGTTGCCAAAAGGAGACGGATTTCAGTTTGCCGACGAAACCGATGAAACTCAGATTCCCCGCGACTTCATCCCTAGGGTCGAAAGGGCTTTGGAAGGTGCGCTGAACATCGGCGTCTTGACAGGTTTTCCGATGCAGGATATTAAGGCAACGCTTATTGGTGGTTCATATCATGAAACGGATTCGTCCGAAGTCGCTTTCGAAGCGGCGGCTGTCATTGCCTTTGAGAATGCCGTCCGCGGGGCACAGCCAAGGCTTTTGGAGCCTATTATGAGGATGCGGGTCATTGTATCCAGTGAACATACCGGAAGGGTTATCGGCGACCTAAATGCTCGTCGTGCCCGAATTCGGCAAACCGGTACTCAGGGGACTTCCGAGGTTATTGATGCCGACATTCCGTTAGCAGAGACGTTCCAATATACTACCAAACTCCGGTCAATGACTCAGGGCCGTGGTTCGTTCACGATGGAATTTGCGTATCATGAACCCGTACCCGCAAGTCTTCGCAGCGTAATTTTGAATCAGCGATTGACGTTTGAGTAATTCGGATTGGTCGTTCTTCCATTATATCTTGGATTCGGCGAAAGGAATGCGCGATTCAGGCTTGGACATAGCCACCATTCACCGTTGCTAGACGACATTGGACAATCCGCCATCAAGGTTTATCGCCGTGCCTGTAATGAAAGAAGCGCACTCCGACGCGAGGAAGGCGACAAGCGCTCCGGCATCGGAGGGTTCGCCGAGGCGTCCTAGGGGATGCTCTTTTGTCCGCTCAATCCAATACTCGTCCAAGGTGCCACGTTCCCCTTCCGCCTTCCAAGCGCGTTCTCCCTGCGTGCTCTTTATAGAAGTCAAGCACACGGTGTTTACGAGGATATTGTGTGGCAATAGTTCCTTGGATAGCGCCTTCGTCATAGCGATGCCCGCCGCGCGGCTCACGGAGGTCGGGTACGAGGCTGCACCGGGCTGTTTGCCCCCCGGATGCGTAATGTTGATAATCCGTCCTCCACCGACAAGTTTCATCTGTGGAATGACTAAACGTGCACAACGCACAGCCCCCATCAGTTTCAGATCCAAATCGGCATACCAGGCATCGTCGGTCAGCTCATCAAAGGCGCTCGTGGCAGACCTGCCGGCGTTGTTGACCAAAATGTCAATGCGTCCGAAATGATCGACTACTCGGTTGATGAAATTCGTTAGCGTTTCCGGGTTGGTCACGTCGGCAGAAACAGCGAGGAGGTCACCGCTAGTCGACGCACGAAGTTCCTCAGCTGCCTGGTGCATGACATCGTCGCGCCGCGCGCAAATCGCTACCTTTGCACGCTCTTGCAGAAACCGGAGCGCGATTCCCTTTCCGATTCCTTCACTGCCGCCCGTAATAACCGCAACTTTTCCGCTCAATCCAAGATCCATATCGATTCTCCTCAAGCAAGTTAATATCCGTGGTTTGCCCTAGAAACGCAACTCATGGTGCAACGAGTCACCGGTCAAATGTCGGACATTATGTCAGTATCCCCTAGTTTGATCGACAATATTGGTTAAGGGTTGACCTGCAACAAAGCGCTGAAGGTTTTCGCAGAAGAGGTTGAATATCCGTCCCCAAGACTTGGGAGACGCCCCTGCATGGTGTGGAGTAATAATCACGTTATCCATCTCCCAAAGCGGGCTGTCCTGCGGCAACGGCTCAGGGTCGGTTACATCGAGGCCAGCGCCGGCAATCTCCTTCGTTTGCAGAGCGTCAACCAATGCCGCTTGATCGATGATCTGTCCTCTTCCAATAGTAACCAGAATGGCTGTCGATTTCATGGCGCGGAATTCGGGCGCTCCCATCATACTTTTCGTTTGCGGTGTCAGGGGACAACAGATTGCCACGAAGTCCGACTGACCTAGCATATCGTGCAAGCGATCCATTTTCCACAATGACTCAACGTAATCCGGTTTTCCCGTTTGCGTCGGATCGGCAGCTAGAATACGCATGTCGAAGGCGTGAGCCCGTTTCGCTACCTGTAGACCGATATTTCCCAGACCGACAATTCCCAAGGTTTCTCCGGAGATTTCAAGAACAGGCAGGTTTCTGAAGTTTTCCCAAAATTTGTTAATCTGGTTTTTTATAGAAGTGTGGAGTGTGCGTGTGAAAGCGAGAATAAGCGACATAACGTGTTCGGAAATGTTAATAGCAGTTGAACCGCGCACGTTGGTCAACACAATATCACTATTGAGCAATTCTGGGCAAAGCACGCTCTCGACGCCGACGCTGCTAAGCTGGATCCAACGAAGTTTTCTTGCGCGTTCAATCATTTCGGGATTTATACCAAATCCGAAAAAGGCATCGGCATCCTCAATCTCGCGTATCTTATCTTCATCTGTTGTCGCCGCCACAAAACTTGCTTTGGGGACAATGGAGTGGGCAAGTGAAAGATTTTCGTCACTTAAATCGTATGACATGACAATTTTCATAGTTTGTCCTTTCTGCGTGGAAGCGTTTATGTGTCGGGTCGATATTACGACACCGCCGACTTCCAAATCGCGTGAAGTTTCACGATTCTTCGTGCTGCTTGGCAGCGAAGCAAGTTCAGGGCGTTAAGCCTTTATCGTGATTTTCTCATCTTTCCAGGGCTTGGTTTCGTGCGGCCCTCTCAATCGCTTCGGGAATAGCTTCCAACACATCCCCAGCAATTAGTCCGTGCATCCCGGTCATCTCAGCGCTGATATCGCCAGCGAGACCGTGTAGGTATGCGCCGAGTACACCCGCTTCCGAGATTGGCACGCCCTGTGCCGTGAGTCCTGTGATTAGCCCGGCAAGAACATCGCCCATGCCGCCGGTTGCCATCCCCGGATTTCCCGTAGAATTAAGCCAAACTTCGCCAGTGTTGAGGGCAATTACCGTTGGAACACCTTTTAGAACGAGCGTTACCCCATGTTCCTGAGCGAACTCCCGAGCGACGCCGATGCGATCCCGCTCTATTTTGGGAACGCTCAAGCCAGTGAGTCGAGCCATTTCCCCCGGGTGAGGGGTTAGAATGGTTTGTGGTGGTAGAGAAGAGAGCAGATTGTTGACCTTGGAACGGGAGAAGGAGCGGTCTGTTTGCGCTTCTGCTAGCGCATTCAAACCATCAGCGTCAATTACCGTGGGGTGGTCTATTTCGCGGACCAAACTCTGAATGAGGTCTACGGTTTCAGGGTGTTGCGACAGTCCAGGCCCAATGGCGAGAACGGCGGCGGTCCGTTCAATGAATTCGAGAATCTGCGGTTTAGCCGCCAACGCTAATGATCCTTCAGTTGTCTCGGGTAACGGAGTGGTCATCACTTCGCTGAGTTTTGCTTCCACTATGGGATTCAGACTCTTTGGTACCCCAAGCGTGACCAAACCTGCCCCGGCGCGTAACGCGGCTTGACTTGCCAGAACTGCGGCGCCGGTCATACCTGTTGAACCAGCGAGAACAAGCACATGTCCATAGCTGCCTTTGTGGGAATAAGTCGGTCGAGCCGGAATCCAGGTGGCAACTTGATACGGTTGTGTCAAGTTTACCCAAATATCTTTCGATTCGACGACGCTCCGTGGAAAACCGATGTCCGCAATCTCCAGCGCGCCTACTGTTTGTGCTCCCGGGTAGAGAAGTGTACCTCGCTTCGGAAGTCCAAGTGTCACGGTACAATCCGCGCAAATACATGCGCCTTCTACCGCACCGGTGTCCGCGTTCAACCCGGACGGTAGATCGATTGCCATTATCGGGCAATTGGTTGAGTTAAGCCAATCAATGACATCCTTAATATATCCTTCTATTCCACCGCGTAACCCTGTTCCAAAGATAGCGTCAACAATCAGGTCGCAGGAAACAATCTCTTTATCAAGCTTATTAAGGTCAGGTTCTGAGAGAACTTCCATAGTCGGAAGTCCCAGTTTTCGTGCAACTTGCAGGTTTGTCAACGCATCTCCAGTAAAGCGCTCCGGCGATGAAACAAGAACTATTTGAACTGTATATCCTGCATGGGCAAGCTGTCTGGCTAAAGCCAGCCCATCTCCTCCATTATTTCCTTTGCCGATGACGATTCCAACATGCCGACATTCGGAAAAGTTTCTTTGAATCGATCTGAAAAGAGCAGTAGCCGCGGCCTCCATCAGCACCATGCCCGGGATACCAATCTCCTCAATGGTCTGTTTATCGATTTGCCGCATTTCTTCCGCGGTTACGACCTTCATTGTTCATCCTTTATCATGAACCTAGATTTTTGACGTATGGGAGTTGGGAGTATAGATCTCTTGGAAGGAGGAGGTATGTTTACGCAAGATTGCGTATTAGCTTAGTCTGTATAAGAGTGGCGAAATCTGTGCGGCATCGGGTACAGTTGTTTCAATTCTTCCACAACCCATAGTACGGAAACTGAGTTCAATGTTGTAAGACAAATTTGATGACGGCAAATCCTTCTGGGCAATGCTATTATTTCTCCCAATAGCGCTGAGAGGAGGGAAAAGATAAAATCTACCGGCAAAATAATCGTCGAATGTCGAAAAGAAAGCAGTCTCACCCAATAGCAGTTTGCCGAAGAGACAGGGTAATCGTATCGGGAGTCCGCTGATACCTCAATCCGGAATTGTCAACACCGGACTTAATCGCGATTGCATTCACATGGATACAGCACCTTTATAGTCGTTTACATTCATATTTACACATATGCAACAAACCAACTGTAGGGGATCAAGCGACTGAATAAGGAGGGCGATAGAGATCCCTTCCAGGTCGCGACTTCTTATCGCGAGCAGAGCTCGCTCCTACAGAAGACACGCCATAAACTACGCTACTACAAACCGAACAATGTAGGTCTTAAATGTATAATTCTTAGCTGTAATGACTATAAGAGCCGTGATCTGCGCTTTTTCAGGTGATTTTCAACTTGATTTTTTTGTCCCCTTTGCGTTACAGTGTAACACTGCACCGATGCAATGTCAACGGTGTAATCAGGACATAAGTGTTTGCATTCTGCGGCTACATATGCAATCTTATTCGTGCAAGACTACTAGGATGTGCCGAGATTCAGGACGCAACAATATGCAAGTACAGTGTTTGACCAAATACATCTGTTTCACCGAATTTGGGCGGTGTTATTATTGCCTTTAGCTCCTTCGAAGTGCATCCTCAACCAAAGAAGCGCATGTGCGTCTAAAGCGCACAGAGGCCGTTTCAAAAACCGCCTTCCGTTTGACTTAAAATCAAAAATCTGGTTGGACAGATTCGCCTAGGGAAGTTGAAATTATTAGGAAATCCGTTTCTATGATTAAGAATTGTATTCGTTGCCAAATATATCGGGTTCTAGCTGTCAAGAAGCCGAAAATCCGGTTCCGCACACTAAAATCCTCTTTACTGATTCAACTGAGCTACTTCCTTTTGCTTCTAGTTATATCTGCTTCTGCTTGGGGTCAATTCTTCGAATCTCCACCGCGAGTCATTGATGATGCCAACGAAGACACAGTGTTTAGTCCGAATGGGGATGGCGTACAAGAAAATCTGATTATTAGTTTCGTGACGAATGGATTTACAGGCGATTATCGGATCATAATTGATGTGCACGGGCCCGGCGCAGTTGGTCAACCGGATGGCAAGTTCGACATTGATGATGACTGGCTTATCATAGGGGCAGTTGGCCCGGGGCAATCGGACCTATACCCCGGGAATAATCCGAAAATCATACATCAAGAATGGGACGGAATGGACCGTGCTCCAAGCCAAGAAGCTCCGCCCAACGCGCGCCCGGTTGGAAACGGTAGTTATGAGATTCTTGTCGAAACCGATGCATTTGAGGATGGCGTGGTAAATATAATTGATTTTACTTACCAGTCATCTAAACTTACTGCTGTCATTGACGTTGACGCACCGCAAATCTCGAGTACCGCCTCCCATCTATTCTTCTCGCCAAACAGTGATGCAATTAAAGATACCACAACAATCGCCTATACGCTATCCGAACATCTTTCCGAGCTCAGGTTGGAATTTGCCAATCTTGAAAGCCAACCCGCGATAAAGCTGACACATATTACAAGGGGCCAGCAATCGTTTGTTTGGAATGGGCTGGATGGGCTTAGAACACCACTTGTTGATGGTACTTACAATCTCCGTCTACGTGGCACTGACAATGGCGGCAATGTGACGACATTTGATGCCGGTACGGTTCAAATTGACACTAGGGCTCCTACCTTTTCGCAGATTATGCCGAGCCAGAATGCCTATTTGAAGACATCAGTTACCACTATTATGGTGGAATTTAATCCAGCGGAGCAGGAAAGTCCAATTGACTTTGATTCTTCGGTCACAACTATTAGTCTACAGAATGCGCGAGGCGAGATTTTCAGCGGCATAACGCGAAATGATGTTGCCAATAATCGCCTGACGTTAACATTGGACAATCCATTGGATACAATTTCGGAGAATGGCACGTATACCGCTGTTATCCGCGGAGCAGATGCAGCCGGGAACCAGGTAGAAACCGGGAGTAGCTTCTACTTTGACACGGTGCCACCGACTCTAGAGCGAATTCGTTCGAATTATGGCAATTTTCCGCCAAACGGCTCTGTGAACACAAAGATTACTTTCGTTGAGGTGGATTTAGACGATAACATTGATGATGGGTTAAATCTGTCCGCTTCGGCAATCGCACTCAATGGTCCGAATGGGGCAATCTTTGGGAATCAGACGTTCGGCGGCGATAGTACCTTGCGCTGGAATCTGAGAGTTCCCATAGCGACTGACGGTTCGGAAGATGGCATTTACACCATCACGATAAATGCAACTGACCGCGCCGGCAATAGCGCAGATTTTGGCGAGATTTCCTTTGTCTATGACACTCAAGCTCCCAGGTTGGTTTCTCTCACACCAAATCTTGAAGACAACTCGTTTCATCTCGGTGAAGGTACAATCTTCCGCAGCCAACCGTTATCACGAGTCGTTGCGGGCTTCGACGATGGAGATGGAAGTGGGGTTGACTTTGCCTCAACCCGCCTTGAAATCTTCCGTGCGGACGAAACGGGAGTTGGCAATATCTTCCTTGTGGGGACTCGCCATCCGAATGCCGCGGATGGCACGTTGGATTTCCTGTTATCCCAGCCGCTTGAAAACCAAGACGGAACTCAAGACGGCGCGTACACTATTCGGGTTACCTCGGAAGATGTCGCCGGAAATACCGACACAAGTCAAGTTCACCTCATTTATGACACTGAGACACCAAGAATCGTCTCAACTACACCAGAGCGAGACGCAACAGTTACGACGCTGTCGCAAGTGACCTTGGTCATGGATGACCGCATGAGTGGTGTCGATTTTGCGAACACTATCTTGAAGCTAGTTCGCGAAAGCGTTGAATTCCGCGCGACTTCGAGTAACAACGGAAAGGATACGGCAGTCTTAACGTTGTCTAATTCGCTGGCGACCAATGGTTCAGATGATGGAGAATACAGGATTGAAATCACAACTGTAGATCGAGCCGGGAACGCAAGTGACCAAATTGAACGTCGAATTTTCTTAGTATCTCAACGTCCAGAGATTCGTTTGAACGTACCTGTTAAAAAAGAGGTTAATGAACTCACCACAATTGACGCACAGCTTTTTGATTACATTGGCACCGGCGTAAACTTTTCGCCCGAAAAATCTAGCGTGGTTGTGATGCGTGCAGACGGAACAGTGCTTCCGTCTGCATCTGTGGAAGCAGACAAGGTCAACAATCGGCTCATTTGGATGGCAAAGACGCCGCTTCCGCGCGACGGTTCTGCGGATGGTGAATATGCAGTCAGTGTATACTATGAAGACTTCGTTGGACAGAACTTCACGCAAGATTTTGCGTTGATATTTGATACGCAGCTTCCAGGAGTCGCCCAAACAACGCCGGCTGCCGGTGCGCGCGTTGCCCGATTGGGAACGATAACAGTAGAATTCGCCGCGGACCTTAGCGGTATTGATTTCTCGGCTGCTCAGGTGCGTTTACTTGATCCGAATGGAGTGCCTGTAGGAACAAATCAATCAGATAACGGGGCGGATATCATTACGCTTCGTGTTCAAGAGCTCCAAGCCTCAGTGGTCGACGGTGTCTATATTATAGAAGTTACCCCTGCCGATTGGGCCGGAAATGTTGCAGACAGCCCTTTTCTATCGGGTTTCACGTACGCTCCTCGTGAACCCTCAATATTGCTTCAGCCGTCAACAAACCTACCAACTAACCAACTGAACCAGATTACGGCTACCCTCCAAGATTATGTTGGTCCCGGGATTAATTTTGATTCCGCTGAAACGTCGATATCCGTAAGGAGCACAAACGGATCGGAGATTACGGCTCACCCGATTCAATCCAATGGAGCTGAATTACAGTTGATTTGGACCGCAGCGTCGCCCTTACCTCGGGACGGTTCGGCTGACGGGGAGTATGAAGTTGTATCTCGGTTCGTCGAAAACTCAGGGCTAGGATCAACTTCTCCCGCGACTTTCGAGCGGATTTCCACGTTGATTTTTGACACCCAACTGCCACAAATTGCGAGCACAATCCCATCTCGGAATGCGTGGATAACACAGTTGGAACGGGCTACGATTGAGTTGGGAGATAATCTAAGCGGTGTGGATTTCGATCTCACTTTGACACAGTTGTTGGGTCCCGATAACAACCCAATCCCAACGAGTATCAGCAATGATGGCGAGAAACAGATTACGCTTACTTTTGATCCGTTTAAGACAGATGGTTCAGCCGATGGCGTGTATCGCCTCGAAATCACTCCCGCAGACCTGGCAGGTAATGTTGGTGGGCTTTCAACCATTGAGTTTGTCTATGCCACGCAAGCACCTGAAATTGAGATATTGACACCGTCTGATGAGTCCATCGTCAATCGTGTTCCAGAGATTCGTGTCGTTGTTCGTGACAATTCGGGCGAAGGGATTGACTTTGAGAAGTCCAATATAACCTTGACGAACACGAACAACGCTGATGTTCATGGAATTCTCCGAAATGATGATGCAGGCACACTCACGCTGGAAGTGGGATTGCCGACGGATGGTACGGTTGATGGCAAGTACTCAGTGAATCTAAATCTCGTTGATAACCTGGGAGCTGAAGCTGCCTATACGCGACAGTTTACGTATGATAGCGTCCCGCCTACGATTGTTGCGGAATCACGCCCGCCCCGCGAGAACAGAATCATTGAGAATCGGATAATTGTAGAGTTTGAAGTGACGGATACCTCTCCGGTAGTTGGAGCTGAGTCTGGCGTCGATTTTGATGCGACGACAATTCAGCTCCACGATGCGAATGGTGAATCCATCGCCGGTGAAAAGAGAGATGATGGCGTAAAGCTAATTACCTTCACCTCTGCGGAGCTCAGGAGTGTAGATGTTTATACGCTGACGGTAGTGGTTGCTGACCGTGCCGGGAATGTCAGTGTCCCGCAGCGATTTGCCTACACAGACGAGATTAAACCGCCACGTGTAATATCAATCTTGCCACCGCCGAAGTCAAGAGTAAATCGCTTGACAGAGATTTCTACCGTACTTGAGGATCAATCGGGCACGGGGATTGATTTCTCTGCCACTGGTTCAAGCATGGAACTGCGTAATCCCAATGACATGGTAGTTGGGGGTCCTGTGGTCAATGATGGTGTTGATACCATGACGTTGAAATTGATTGACCCGCTTTTGGCTGATGGCAGCGATGATGGAGTTTACACGATTACCGTTCAACCTGTTGACCAGCTTGGAGTCAGCGGACAAGTGCGGCAATTCAGGATAATCTATGATACGCAGAATCCACGTGTTCAATCAGTTTCGCACATTGATATGACGGCGAATTTATCCACCGTGAAAGATTCAGTGAGGCGCATTGAAGTCGAACTTGTTGAGACGGGGTCGGGGATAGACTTCGAACGTTCGTATGTTCAGTTGTGGCGTCATTCGGGGGATGAACGTATTCTAGTCGTGGGCGCGCTTGATGATGATGGGTTGTTACTGTGGTGGCAACTGGACAATCCGCTCGCACGTAATGGGGTGGATGATGGCTTGTATTCAGTAGAAATAAAGGCGGTTGATAATGCCGGTAACGTAGAAGAGAAAGCATTCGGATTTCTTTATGGTACGCAGGCTCCCGTGATTGGCACCATCGCGCCGCCGCCGAAGTCAAGAGTAAACCGCTTGACAGAGATTACTGCTGTGCTTGAGGATCAATCGGGCACGGGGATTGATTTCTCTGCCACCGGTTCGAGCATGGAACTGCGTAATCCCAATGACATGGTAGTTGGGGGTACTGTGGCCAATGATGGTGTTGATACCATGACGTTGAAATTGATTGACGCGCTCTTGACTGATGGCAGCGATGATGGAGTTTACACGATTACTGTTCAACCTGTTGACCAGCTTGGAGTCAGCGGAGAAGTACGTCAATTCAGGATAATCTATGATACGCAGAATCCACGTGTGCAATCAGTTGCGCACATAGATATGACGGCGAATGTATCTAACGTCAAAGATTCAGTGAGGCGCATTGAAGTCGAACTTATTGAGACGGGGTCGGGGATAGACTTCGAACGTTCGTATGTTCAGTTGTGGCGTCATACGGGAGATGAACGTGTTGTTGTTCCGGGTGCACTTGATGATGATGGGTCGTTACTGTGGTGGCAACTGGACAATGGACTCGCGCGCAATGGAGCGGATGATGGCGCGTATACGGTGGAGGTGAAGGCGGTTGATATTGCCGGTAATGTAGAAGAGAAAGAATACAGGCTTCTCTATGATACGCAAGTCCCCGTTATTGGTTCTGTTAATGCCTCCGTGGTTGCCGGAGATACACTAGAGCTAGACACTGGCGGTACCCCCACGGTGGTTGAAGTGCCCATTCACCAGATTCATCTAGTTTTTACCGACGGTTCAGGTAGCGGGATAGATGTCTCACAGATACCCGTCCAACTAATTCAATCCAATGGGATAGCAGTCGCTGCAACGCAACAAAATGATGGGATTGAAACTGTTTCCTTAAGATTCAAACCGCTCCGAGATGATGGGACGGACGACGGACGCTACTTTATACGAGTGGCACCAATAGATTTCTCGGGTAACACTTATACAAGTCCGTTAGAATTTCAGTTCCTCTATTCAACGAGGAAACCCGAGATCGTTTCGACCACGCCAGCCGAGTACACATCTGTTAATTTATTGGACTCGGTTAGTGCAGTACTCTTGGACTATAGCGGAGAAGGAATTGACTTTGATCGTTCTACAGTTGGTTTGTACAATGACGAAGGAAACCTAATTGATGGTCGCCAACATGTGGATACAGAAAGTTCGATAATCACTTGGGACTTAGACCAACCATTGTCGCGGGACGGTGTTGATGATGGGGAGTATTCCATTCGGCTTGTAGTTTTCGATGGAGCGGGCAGCGAACTTAAGTCGTCCAAGACGTTTCTCTACGATACCCAAATACCACAGATTGTCTCGGTTTCTGTAGGTACAATACCACCGATGTCCATTCCCATCAATGCACTTGAAGTGCTTAACCAGTCAATTGCGCAGGTGGCGGTCAGGCTTTCTGATGAGCGCGTACTACCCGACGGAGGACAGATTTCTGCATCGGGAATCGATTTTGTCGGTACGATGGTTCGACTGATTGCACCCAACAATGAACAAAAAGGCGTCACTGTAAGTGATGATGGTGAGGCACAGTTAATTGTTAGCTTTACACCGCTAGTACAACCCGGTACCTACACGCTTGAAATTACACCACGCGATCTTGCGGGAAATGCTTCCGGGCACCCAATTCAATACAAGTTCAGTCTCAATTTGGCTAAACCGCGTGTGGATTCTGTAGCAATCGGCGAACACATGGCTCCCGTTGCTTTTGTTAATCAACTTGATAAGATTACCGCCAAACTTGTTGACCCGAATGGAGTTGGATTGGACTTAACTACCGGAGGTTCGACACTGAGTGTGATGGGACCCAATGGTGTGATTGATGGCCTTCAAGAGGGAAGTGGGGTTGATGAGCTAGTGTGGATACCTCTGCATCTTCCAGTAGATGGTACCGCTGACGGGCGCTATACAGTGACTATTACACCCGTGGATAGCCTTGGCCTTTCTGGCGCTCCCGCACGTTATGAGTTCGTATTGGATACACAGAAACCCGAGCTAATTGGTGTTGACCCACTAAATCTTACACACGCAGTGTCTTATATTGGCGGGCAGATTATCCAAATTTCTGCCCAAGTTGTGGATGTAGGCCCTGCCGGCTTAGACATCTCAGAACAGACCATTCAACTGCAAGATGCTAATGGATCGCCCGTTCCGGCGGATTTGACGTCTGATGGAGATAGGCAAGTTTTCTTAACATTAGCTCAACCACTAGCCACGAACGGCAGCAACGACGGAGAATACTCCACTATCATCAGCCTAGGCGATCGGGCCGGTAACACGCTTGAGGTTGAGCATACTTTTGTTTATGATACGCAAGCTCCAACGCTCGTGAATACTGATCCGGCAGGTGATTTAGTTCGAGACGATCTTACTTCGATTGTCGTTGACCTCAGCGATCGTGGAGGTAGTGGCATTGACTTCGCGGTTTCCCATTTGATGCTTTTTGATCCGAACGGCAATCAGGTTAACGGACAGTTGGGTAATGATGGCGTTGGACAACTTACTTTACAGCTCGACGAATTGGCGGAAGATGGCAGTTATCGTATTCGCGTGCTGGCGGTTGACAGAGCTGGCAATGGGGCTAACGCACCATTCGATAGAACTTTCCTCTTTTCCACGAACCTTCCCACTGTCGTATCGACTGTCCCGATAACGGCACCCGCTGAAAATGCTTTCACACGCACGCCACCGAATCAGGTCGAAGTTGAGTTTCAGTCATCGCCGAATTTGTCCACGGTCAGGTTAATTCACCCTAACGGTACAACCGTACCAGGGCAGCAGATCCGAGATGGAAATCGGCTAATCTACCGTTTATCGCGAGAACTAGCTTCCGATGGCTCGGACGATGGTAGTTACACAATCTTGGTGACGCCCGTCAATAGTGCGGGACGAAGTGGTGAGCAGCAGCAATATAATTTCATTTATGACACTGTTCTGCCAGAAGTTGACGGAATCTTGCCAGTTGTCGAATCGCCGAGCGTTAACAATGCACTGAATGAAATTGTGGCGCTTGTCACAGATGCAAACCCCGGTTCGTCTATTGACTGGGATGAATTAGACGACTCATGGGTGACCTTCGAGAAACTAGGGCTCGGGCAAAAGATTCGCGGTAGACTTTCAACTGATAGAGAACAGATAATCAGTTTTCGCTTGGAATCGCCGTTGGCTTCCGATGGGAGTCAGGACGGGAAGTATCGCGTGATTGTCATGCCGCGGGACCGAGCGGGTAACGTCGCTATACCGACAGCCCTTGAATTTATCCTCGACACTCGACCGCCAACTATCCACACTGATTCCCTCCTGATTAATGACCGACCGCTATTTGTTAGTACAAATCATCCAGACTATCCCTCGGCAGACGGAAGTGGTAGCGGGGTTGTGATTCAGGCAAGAATGTCCGATTTGGGGTCTGATGGAATGGCGGGGCTTGGTGTAGACCTTTCACGATCGTCGATTGTTGTGACTTCACCCGATGGCACGTCACTGACCGGGAACCTGATACAGAACGGTACTGACACTATCGTGTTTAAGTCAGGCCCGCTGATCGCTCAAGGATTTTACCGAGTTGAAATCACGAGTGTCGGATTGGATGTAGATGGGCTTGGATTTGCTCCTACTGACTCCATCACGACTCAGTTCTTGCACGAAACGACAGAACCTGTTGCGGAATTAACCGATTTCGGTGGAAAAACGAGCCTGACGGATCAACCATTGCCGCTGCGCGGTACGGCGATAGATCCAGTTTCGTTAGTGGAAGAGGGAACTGACGAGGAGCAAGGTGGTACTGATTCGGCTTCAGGGATTGCGTTTGTGGAAATAAGTGGCACGGGCCCAGACGGTGAACCAATCGAACCGGTGCTGGCTGTGGATAAAAGCGGCGCCGAGTCAGAACCGTGGAGCAGTTGGTCACTTGATTTTCTGCCGGCACGGTCCGGCGGATACAATCTTGATATTCGTGTGACAGATCGAGCCGGCAACGTCGCTGTATACGATGGCGTAACTGTCAACCTATCCGTCTCTCTAACATACCGTGGCTCCACCTACAGTTGGCCCAGCCCGCTAAGACACTCAACAGGAGATCGCGCCCACTTTTCCTTTGATGTCAATATACCTAGTGGCTCCAAAATTAACATGACCTTGAGCATCTATGATTTTGCCGGCGATCTTGTCTTTGAAGACACATTCTCTAACATAAGTCCCGGAAGGGATAGCGATCAACTTGTGACATGGGATCTAAAAAACCAAGCCGGTGCAGCGATTGCCCGCGGAGTCTATATTTTCCGTCTTGAAGCCGAGGATATCGCAACCCAGAATCTGAGCAACGCAGTCGGAAAATTGCTTGTCATCGAATGACAAAGTTCCTTACTGGCGAAAAGCCGCACTCGGGATTGCACCGAGAGATGCCTTGCAAATATCTGTATCGTTTTACGCATGGAAAAGGAGATTCCAGTGCAAAGAATCGTCTTAGTTCTTACCCTCTGTTTAATTAGTTTTTCCAGTTGGGGTGCCGATATTCATGATGACGCCGGGACAACAGGTGCAGCCTTTCTCAAGATTGATGGGGGTAGCCGGCCAGCAGGTATGGGAGGCGCATTCGTTGGGCTTGCGAATGACGTAAATACGATATTTTCAAATCCTGCAGGGCTAACCACTGTGCAGGCACACGAACTGACAGCAATGCAGAATTTCGCATTTGCGGATATCAGTAACCAGTCGATTGGCTATGCACAACGGGAAGGCAACCTCGTTTGGGGCGCGAGTTTTTTAGGCGCTTTTACTGAAATTGAGCGTCGTATTGGTCCAAGCGACAATCCGGATAGCACGGTAAACGTCGGAGGATTCGCAGCAGGCTTCTCTCTTGCCTATCCCATATCCCCAAAAATCTCGGTTGGCGCGACAGCAAAAGCAGTTTCGCAGCAACTCGATCTCCAAAATTCATTTGGCGGGGCGATTGATGTAGGGGCTGTTTGGCGCACATTGGACGACTGCTTGGGGGTTGGGATTGCCGCACAGAATCTAGGTATGCTTGACGAAAGTGAAGCTCTGCCGAGAAACATACGCGGAGGGATTGCCTACCATGTTCAAACCCCTTCATCTCAAGCTGAGGACGCACCGCCCAAAAATCTCTTCTCTATCGTTGCCGATATTGATGTTCCCGTGATTGCAGCCTATCCCACGTTTCGCATCGGAGCCGAGAATTGGTTTTATGATCTGATCGCCGCTCGAATTGGTTATAGCATCAGCAAGGGTGAGAATCCCAAGAACGGCGTCACAGTTGGTATCGGGATCCGCCGTAAAGGCGAGGATTCGCTTAAAAGCGTCCGATTTCAGTTTGATTACGCTCTGGTGCCCGACGCAGATGTTGGTAATTCCCACCGGCTCGCATTTATCACTCGGTTCTAACGACTATTCCTTTCGGCCAAAATCACCACCTTCCGCTGACACTTGCCCGTGCCACGGTCAAGTTTCCTGGTACGCGCCGTTATGTACCCGTTCATGTACGTTGCATTTTTGATACTTTCAGTGCAACTCATACCACATATTATCCCCCTCAATTTATCTCCAATCCACTCCTTTTGGATCGATTCCACATGGTTAGGAAATTGCAATGAGTTGCAGTCGTAGTGTTGGTGGGCTATGTTCGACTCCAGGATTGGTTGTAGCGGACTCAACGAATCCTCAACTCATCAAAGGGTGAACTTACGCCCAATCGCTTAGAGTTGCGTGCACCAAAAGCGTTTGGGAGTTTGGGAAAACGCTTCTTGGCATCAACCCGAAAGAAAAAAGGTCTAATGCGTCAGATATCTACCCGGAACACCAGTGTCTTAACACTTTTGTTGATGGTGTTCTTACCAACGCTCCTGTTTGCCCAGGGGACAGGTCGTATCAATGGGTACTTGCATGACAAGGTTACCGGAGAACCATTGCCCTATGCTAGGGTCATGCTGCAAGACACTCAATTTGCCGCAACATCCGATGTGCGTGGATATTATGTATTGAACGGCATACCGCCAGGTAAATACACGTTGATTGTCTTAATGACGCGATATGAGCGGGTTGAAATGCAACTGGAAGTTCAAACCGACGGTGAAATCAGATTTGATGTTGAGGTCGCGCCGGAAGCAATTCAACTTGATGAAGTGGAAGTGACTGGCGAAAAAACGCGATTCAAAGAAGAGGTGGAAATCAGTCGCACAAATATCAGTTCCAAAGAGATAGTCAATACACCGTCTTTTGTTGAAACCGATGTTTTTCGGACAATGCAGCAACTCCCGAGTGTCACTTCACAAAGCGACTTTAGTTCTGCGCTGGTCGTGCGTGGTGGCAGCCCTGATGAAAATCTCATTCTAGTTGATGGCGCGGAGATTTATAATCCGTATCATCTTGTCGGGTTATTCTCAACGTTTAACGCAGATACGATCGCCGATGCTAAATTCCTGGCTGGTGGCTATCCCGCAGAATACCCCGGCAGACTGTCATCTGTCTTGGACATTACATCACGAGAAGGAAAGCAAATCAAGGGAAAGGGAGAAATCTCGCTCCTCAGTAGTAAAATGATGTTGGAAGGGCCATTCTATAAGGGCGCCTGGATTATATCCGGTAGAAGAACCTATTTCGATCTCATTGCGGACCGATTCAATCTAGCAAGGGGAGAAGATCAAGACTGGAGGTATTATTTCTGGGACGGTCAAATCAAAATATTCAGCGATCTGAATTCAGAAAACAGGTTGACGTTTTCGACCTTTGATGGACGCGACGTCTTGAGGTTCTTCTTTGATGAAGAGGATTCTGATAACAAGACCGATTTTAGCTTCGATTGGGGAAATAACGCTCCCAGTCTGAAGTGGCGGTTTGTTCCAAACGCAAAGTTCTTCTCGGAATTTGTCCTGACGCGCTCCAATTTTGATTTCGATGTGAATCTGAAAGACACAGAATCCGACAGTGCTGGAAACCAAGGCGAAACTGTCGCCAGCGCAACCAATCAAATTCAAGACTATTCCGCCTCGGAAAAATTAACCTGGTACCTATCTCCTCAGCATACCCTGAAACTTGGAGCGGCGATAAAGAAACTGAGCATGAAATTCAACTTTCATGTCGATAACGTCAATTTCTTTGACATCAAGCAAAGCCCCTACGTCTTCAGCACTTTTATTCAGGATAAATGGAAAGTCAATGACCTGCTCTCGGTTCAATTGGGATTACGAAGTTCGAAATATGAATTACATGAAAACATCTATCTTGATCCTCGTCTCGGATTCAAATACTTATTGTCGGAAGACTGGGCATTTAACGGGAGTTGGGGCAAGTTCAATCAATTCCTTTTCACTGTGAATGAGGAAGATCAAGTTCTGCAAGTTGTCGATTTCTGGTTACCGGTACCCGAAGAATTTGACGCGATAAAGAATCAGCATTTCATTCTTGGGATAGAAAGATGGTTCAATTCCGGATTTACCGGATCGATTGAAACCTATTATAAACCCTACAGCAATGTCCTCACCAACAATCCGGATAACGACCCCGGCATTGAGTTTGATGAATTCATAGCCGGCACAGGGCGCGTTTGGGGATTGGAGTTTTTTTTGAAGAAAACCACCGGAAAAGTTTCAGGCTGGATCGGCTATTCATACTCGAATATTGAAAGACGATTCGATTTCAATGGCGATGGTAGGGTCGAAAAAACTGAAAACCAAGCGTCTGAGGTTTATGCATCCAAATATTCAAGACCACATTCACTCAATTTGGTTGCCAGTTATCAGATGAGTAAAAAAAATCGGGTATCACTGTCCTGGACTATGTCGAGCGGTCAACCGTATACGCCGGTCGTCGGCAAAGTCTTTCATGAGGGCTACGCGCTGGACGATCCCTATGCGAGAGTGATCAGTATCCAGGGCAGACGGAATTCATCCCGTTATCCACCCTATGTTCGGGGAGATATTGCCTGGATTAGAGACATCTCACCCTTTGGAGTGAACGGGAAATTTAAGCTTCAGGTCATCAATTTTACGAATCATTACAACTATCTAATCTATCTGTGGGATCACAATAGTTCACCTTCAGAAGTTAGCGCGATCAGTATGTTCCCAATTGTCCCGTCTTTTGGATTAGAATTCGAATTCTAGGAGCAAAACAGTGCAGATGTTAAGAATTTCGCTCATCATGCTTTTGTCAACGATTTGTCTCTCCTGTGAGCGAGAACTGGATGTTGCCGATTTCAAAGATGATTTCGGTAATTACCAACCGGAATTAAAAGTTTCAGGACGGCTTCGGCATGATAGCCCGGAAGATTCCATCATCCGGATAATCAGAACCGAAGCAATTACGGATTCTGATGTATTCAACGGAATTGATGATGACGGAGATGGCGAAATCGATGAATACGATGAAACCCTCCCGCTTGTCCAGGATACAACCGCTTTCGTCACAGTGACGAATTTGAATTCAGGGGAGAAATACGAATTTCAGTATGTTGAGCTGGCTGATAGGGTCGCCATTCGGTATCGTGAAGATTCCAACGGAGAAGATTCCATAAATGGAATTCCCGACGGAGGTTACAAACCCAAGTCAAACGGTTTTCAGGTAGAACTCTATGTCCAATATCGAATAGAAATCTATTCTAGAGCGTTCGATAAAATGATTACCGGCGAAACAACAGTTTATCCGCCAGTTGAATTCCTTGATATTGATACACTCTCGACCTTTAATGACGACCACATAACGCTGAAAAGCAATGATGAAAAAGCAATCTTTTGGAAATCAGATTTGAATGTGACTTCATACTTCGTTACAGTTGAAGTACCGGAGCGCATCCGTGAAGATAAACCAGAATCCGAATTCGTCACTTCAACTTCATATTCATCTTCATCGTCTAGGGATAACGATTTGACAGAAAAGCATGGTGTTTCTATCGGAAAAGAAAACTTCTTTGTGAGCCGAATATCAAATGCCGGCAAAGTTCTGAGAATCACGGTTGAAGCGCTGAGCCCAGAATATGGGCATTATATCTTTTCATCATTGCCATTGAATGATGCGCGAAGATCAAATCTTCGGGATCAAGATGGGAAACCCGTGATGGGCGCTTTCGGGGCAACCGCCGCGAGAAGCATACATGTAGCGATTGAAGAACCTAGATGAGGCGTACTGTTTTCATCGTCTGAATGGAATGCCACAAGCGTCCCTTCACCCACTCTCTTATCATTCGGATAAAGACATTATAGAATAATAGCGCCAGATAAGCCATTTAGAGCCTGATTATATCATTTGATTCGGTTTCGCATCATGTAAATTGAAGCAATGCACATCATAGTCTCAGCGGTTTTAGGATTGGAATTCCATCTGTGATTCGATGATCGAAGATCCGTTTTTCTATTGACTGACTTTAGGAGATCTCTTTTTCCAGTCCAAAATCTATCTTATGCAACTGTCTAGTTTTTAGGGGTAATTACAAGTAAGTTGATTACCACTGCGGCACGGGAAGTAGCTTCCCGATTTGATAACCAATTATTCATTCCCCACCGTCCAAGCGAGGTGGAATTGGGAGGAACAAAAATGCGAACAACAAGGTTTAATAATTGTGTGGCGCTGCTACTATTATCGGCGGGGTTCTGGATCGGGTGTGCTGCTAGAGTTGTAGACGACTCGAAACTCCAATACCTCGCCCCCGAATTTACATACAACTCGCTCTCCGAGTACGGTTTGAGCCTGCTCCCTGTAGTTGCAGGCGAGGGACAAGAAGGGCTACGCAGACCATTGGCAGCAAAGCTTGAAGCCCACCTTGCCACTCGGCTGCCAGAAGGGAGATTCGCGGGGGCAATCCAGACGCTCGATCTGATTAACGAAGCGAATTTGACAGAAGCCTATGCGCAGATGATCGATGATTATGCGCGAGCCGCGATCCTCAATAAAAGGACGCTCCATAGAATTGGCGAAGCCACTGGAATTCGATACCTCTTGCATGTGAAACTCTTGGATCAGTCTCGTACAGAACGACTTGCGCAGGCTTTTCTATCGGATGACATCGTCAGCTTGGAGGGCAAAAACGTCAGTATCTTCGGACAAGTCTGGGATTGCGGTTTGGGTGACGTTGTTTGGGAAGGTACGGGCGAGGTTGCTGCCGAGGTGGAGGTTGAATTCCAGTATGTAAAGCAGGACATCGATTATCTCGTGAGCATGGCGGCTCAATCGTTCTTAAACAACTTGCCGGGCATTCAAATTCCACGTGCCAATTAAGCATGAGTTGGGGACGCGGCGGCACATTTTGATAGTGGCTATTGCACAAGACTGTAGGAGCGATCTCCCAATTGCGACATTCTGTCGCGAGCAGAACTCACTCCTACAGAAGACGCGTGATGAAGGGATTCCTATCGCCCTCAGTATCTGTGCGGTTGATCTCTACTACAAACCGAACTGCGTAAGTCCTATATGTATAATACTGAATTGGAATGACTACATATTTCGCTCAATGATGTCAATCATTGATTGTTGCCACCTATAATTCGCTAGAATCCGCCATTTTTTATCCGGTGATGCTCGTTGATTGGTTTGGGACAACATATCACCAAACAGAGATTATCTAACCCGGGACGCGAATTGCGTCCCTTTACTCAATGTGAAACCGGATGAAATTCCTGTTTTAACTGGCGTCAAAACTACTCTAATATCTGAGGGAGGCATGAAACACATGAGAATCATAAGTACCACCAATCAATATCCTAATCCGATTCTGGCGTTCAGCGTTGGAATTTCTTTAACCGTGTTGTGTTTTCTGTTTCTCAGTTGCGGTGCACCAACCCAGAACGAGCAATGGCCTATTGCCGAACTTAAACATTCAGGTTCCGGCAAAACTACGGTTCCCGGAAAATCCGCTAAGGAACCGTCATCATTACCGGCGAGCGCAGAGATTACCCGAAATCTGCTGCGCCCGTTGGTTGAAACCTTCGAATCACAACGACCACAGAATTTCAATGCGCTTAACGCAACCACAGTTAGCAGAGCGTATAGCCTCACGTTTATTTCGAACTGCGATTTGGATGTTTTGAAGGGATTTATTGCAAAAGGATGGGCACCCGTTGTGTCACTGCGCGGCACTGGCAGTAACTCGCGACTTTGGGCTATGGTCGGATACGATGCGATAGGTCAAGTTCATTTGGAAAACCCAACAAACAATCAGAGGAAAACCTCAAGAGAGGAGGATTTCACAACTCAGTGGGAATTGGCATCGGATAACAGGTGTGCCCTAATCACACCTGGCAGGTTAGACCAAGCGAAGGTCCAGATGGAGCTAAATCGCTATCTTCCTCCATCTAAAGTCGCTCAAGTTAAAGTTCTGAGGTCGTTACAAGGACGCGCTGCTGCGCGAGGTGGTTCTTCGCCACAATCAAGGACTCGAAGTGGAAGTAATCGTTGATTTAAACTTGAGGTTCTTTACATTCACTGGGCGAGATTTATACGCTAGTCCATTCGAAACGGAGCACCGTAAATCCTCTTATGATTGTCTCATAAATGAGCGGTCCGGAGCCCAGAAACCGTGATGGTATTAGATCAATTATGATTCAAACGGTACAGATTATGTCCGGGACCATGGTTCCGATAGGTAGGAGGTAATTCAAGTGACCAGAGATATCGTTCTAAGTATCTATTATGTGCTAATGATAAGTCTCTTCCCTGTTTGGAACCAATCCCGGGCAGACGAAGCGGAAATTTCGGAGATTCTCGTCGGACAAGATCTGCGCTACGTAGAGGTCGGCGGTGATTATCTGTGGTTTGCAACCAGCAAGGGTGTCAGTCGATATAATGTCGACACAAAATCATGGAGTTCCTTCACTAGCAAAGATGGACTCATCAGTAACCAGGTCAACTGTATCGCCATTGAGTGGAAGGAAGGGGTTTTTCGCAAGAATCCCACTCAACGTGTCTGGTTCGGCACTGACTCCGGTCTGTCGGTATACGACATGAATAATAACAAATGGGAGAGTTATACCGTCAAAGATGGTTTGATTGCGAACAAAATCAAGTGCATTTCTGCGCGTCGTGATTGGATCTGGGTGGGTACAGAGCAAGGCGCAAGCGCCTATCAGCGAAAGAAGGATCGTTGGCAGTCCTATTCAACGTTTTCGGGTATCGCGTCTCCTTCAGTAACAGCCATTTATCACGATTCCGTCTATGTTTGGATTGGCACAAACAGCGGCTTGGCAAGATATAATTATAGGCACAAACAATGGGAACACTTCACTCGGCAAAGTAGCTCGTGGATCGGCGTCAGGGGCGGCAATCGTGGTATGCCTCGTTCTCCATTGCCAAGCGAACAGATTTACGACATTCAGGGCAGTGGGGATGTCATCTATGTTGCCACAGACAACGGTCTTGTGATAGTGACAAACAAAAAATTCCGAAGTGGGGTCGATCTTGCGCGAGCTGACAAAGCGTATTCGCAATTGAAAGGCCCTGAAAGATATAACGCGGATTTGCGGACGAGAAGCCGCCGATTGTCACGGGGCGCTAATGCCGCACGGCTACGCGCAGCCGAAGCAGAATTTGGTAGGGCACAGAGATCATTTACCCGCAACGAGGTGGAAGCTTGGGCTGCCCTCGGATGGCAAATTTACCAGCCATCAATGGTTGTCCAAGACAAAGAAAAACGGGGGCTGATATCCGATCGGATTCTCGCCCTGCAAATCTCCGCAGGTCAGGTATGGATGGCAACCAACATGGGGCTTCTGAAGTTTGACACAAAGATGCAGAATTGGGATTGGCATCACCAAGAAATGGGGCTGGTGTCAGACCGGATTAGTTCGCTGGGAATGACTGGAAACACAATCTGGATTGCCACTAATCATGGACTGTCAAAATTCGGCACACTTTCGGGCAAATGGATGAACTATGCTGCAGAGCGAACGCTGCCATCCGCCAACGTGCTGGCGGTCGGAGAAGATACAAGCGGTGTCTGGCTTGCAACTCCCAAGGCAATTAGTCTATTCAATCCGAACACAGAACGTTGGAAAACCTATACTAACGAAGAAGGTTTGGGTGGTGGAAGGGTCGCGTGCCTTGATGTCGTTGGCAATTATGTCTGGATTGGAACCGACCAAGGTATTTCACGGTTTGACAAATCTGATGAAACATGGACGTACTTCCAGGCAGCCAAGAGCGGGTTGGTAGCCGATGAGATCACTACGACCTTAGTCGATGGCAAACACATTTGGATTGGCACCCACCTTGGACTCAACAGATATGACAACACTACGGGGGAGTGGAGAGCGTTTTCTACACGTTTAGGGTTGGCAGGCGATCGGATTAACGACCTCGCCGCTGACCCGAGCTACGTGTGGGTTGGCACGGAAAAAGGGCTGTCCCGTTATAGCAAGTCGGATGATAGTTGGAACACAATTTCCGAATTGGGAGAAGTTCGCGTTCTTGCAATTGCCCAAAATGACGGCAAGCTTGCGGTCTCAACTGAGCGCGGGATTTATCTCCATGACGACGGATTAAGCTGGCGTCAGCTTCAAATCAAGCCGGAGCGTCCCAGCGATACCATCGTTCTTGATGGAGAACTACTCTGGCTGGGTGGCTGGCGGCACCTAGAGAGGTACGACATTCAATCCGGTCAGACCCGTAAGTTTACCGAAGAAGACGCTCAAGGGCTTTCTCGTGTGCGAGTACACGACATCAAGAACTCACTTCGTTATATTTGGGTCGCAACAGATGGAGGAATATACAGGTATAACAAGACAGATAATACATGGTGGAGTTATGCCCCAAGTCGAGAACGCGGCGCCACGGAAGTGCTTGCTGATCGAAACATCTTGGCAATCGCTGTAGGTGATGAATTTCTCTTCGTAGGTACCCCAAGAGGGATTAGCAGGTACGACAAAATAGCGGATTCATGGCTGAACTATACCCCGAAAGACGGCTTGATTCACCATTACGCTTCCAGCCTAGCTTGGGACGGGGAATTTCTGTGGGCAGGGACGCTTGGCGGGTTGAGCAGATACAGCTTGGGCACCGACCGGTGGGCTAACTTCACACGTGCCCAAGGACTGTGTGACAATCGTATCAATGCGATTGCCGAATACGAGAATGTGTTGTGGATTGCTACGCAAGGAGGCGTTTCACGCTACGACACGCGCGCCGGGACTTGGCGGACATTTACTACCGACGATGGGCTTCCGCACAACATTGTCTGGGCAGTGGCAGTTGATGATGATAAGGTCTGGATTGGCACAAACAACGGAGCGGCAAGATACAATGCTTCGGAAGATGAATGGCAAGTTTTCACGACGGTTGATGGTCTGATTAACAATGTTGTCAATTCTATCAGCGTGGAAGATAAGTATATTTTTCTAACAACTCCTGCTGGAGTGGCGATTTACGACAAGGAGATCGGTTCCTTATCTCCCTATTCACGCAAAGACGGTTTGATTGCCAGCGATGCCAAGAGCATAGGGTCCAAAGAGAAGTATCACTGGATTGGCACCGTTGACGGTATCACACTCTACAACCAAATTACTGATCTCTCGCGGGACTTTACGGTGACAGAGGGATTGCCTTCCAACAACATCCAGGTTGTCGCTGTCGATGGCGATGAAATCTGGTTTGGTACAGACGCCGGACTAGCGCGGCATCATTGGAGAAGCGGCATCTGGACAGTCTATTCTGAGGCGCCTACGGAAGTTGTCTCTACTTCCTTGGATTTAATGGGTAACAACGTGAAATCAGTGATTTCTGATGGTGACACTCTCTGGGTTGGAACTCGAGTCGGATTGGCGCGATATGACAAAATCTTACATACTTGGCATGTCGCCAATTTGGGATATGATCTGCTCAGAAGCACGGAAAACGCTCAGACAGTTGACCTGAAGAGGGCCGTCGATAACACGGTCGAGGCGGTCGAGGAAGCGCTGCAAGCAACATCGCCCACAACGGAACAGAAGGTTTACGTTGAATACGATCCTGTCGTAGCGCAAGAAAAAGCGGTTCAAGCTCTCCATCAAGTGATTATTCAGAAGACTCCCATGCCGAATGATCCGATCATTCCTTCCCCATTTTTGGATCTCGACATCACCTTTCCACCGAGCCCTGTGGTTCGCGTCATTGAGCCGATCTTAGGCACACTCTGGATAGGCACAGAGGCCGGAGTAATTATTTATAACAAGGCACGTGAACAGGTAATCAAAACGCATCCTTTACTTCCGTGGGTGCGGGAAATCAAATACCATCAGGGCAGAACTTGGGTATTGTGCGATGATATGATTGCAATTCGTGATTTGAAGGCTGATTCATGGGTGCTCATATCGGGACCGCAAGTGGTAGAGCAAACACGCGCTAGGACATCCGTGGGCTACACTGAAAAGATTGAAACCGCGTCCGAGGACTGGGGTATTGTCGAATGTACAGCAATGACGTTCATGGGGGACCAGATCTGGATCGGTCGCGAAAATGGGTTGAAGGTACTTAAAATGGATTTTCCACAATTCGAAATCGCGTCCGAAATCAACATCCCCGAATACCTTCAGGAGGCAGAAATCACCGCGCTTGATTTCGACGGACGCGACACTTGGATAGGAACCAGAAATGGACTGTTTCAATATCACTCAGAGACGGGTGCATGGAGGCCTTACACTATTCTCAACGGTCTCGCCGGTAATGAGATTAGTGCCATAACCGCAGGCGACAAATCTATCTGGGTTGGCACGGCAGGTGAGGGACTTAGTCGGTACGACAAATCAGCACAGGAATGGGCGAGTTTTAGGCTTGAGGACGGTTTAGCGGACAACAACATCCGCAGCATAGCGCTTGATGGGAAGTACATCTGGATCGGAACGTTCTCGGCTGGAGTTTGCCGGTACGACCTAACGACTGAACTTTGGACAATCTATCAGACAGCAAATCAACTCGCGCGTAGATGAAACACTCTAGTGTATCCAAACACCGTCCGGGACGTACACTTAGTGCTTGGGCTCATACGGGGTAGGCATGAATGAAGCCGCTGAGTGAAAAATCGCCGGAGGCGGGAAGAGGTAAGTAAGGACGGAGGACCGAGACGGGTGAGGATACAACGCATCTTCAGTCGGAAAAGCGAAAACACGCTTCCAATATTTTAGTGATAAATCTCTCTCACTCACCCTCTCTCCCGATGCAGCGTCGGCGGAATCATCGAATCACACTCGCCTCATGGATGCTGTCGCTGCTGCTCAACGCTTTGATCCTATATCTTTTCACATTCCTCCCTCAACGCTATCCGGAGACTTCCGACGATGCGCTGCAAGTGGACACGGTTACCATGCCGACTGAACGATTTCCCAAAACTCGCGTTATCCCGCGTTCGAGATTAACTCGTTCTAACCACCCCGTCGAAGTGACTCCGCCAAAGCGTCACTCCGCTCCAACGCCGACCTTATCGCTCGTCACATCCGCTCGTCCTACGGAACGAGTACCAAATGAAACAATTCTATCCTCATCGGACGAAGTGATGCCAATAGAAGGCAATCAGATTGCCATTGAATTAAACACTCACTTGGCTGCTTCCACTCCAAATACACCGGTGGGTTCCAAAGTAGAATCTGCACGGAATAAGAGTCTTTCTGTTGACGCTCCGGCGCGAAAACAGGGGTGGCTGGATAAGTTGCGAGGAGAAGTCGGAGCTTCGCCGCAGGCTCAAGTGAGAAGCTCCGGCAAAGAACTGAGCGGTTATTATCACATTGCTACTGTGCAGCACGAAGACACTGCCGACACCGTCCGGAACAAAGTGTTGGGGCGACTAGTAGGTGCGATGAATCGCTGGACCAACGTGCGCACCAAACTCCTCCCCGGGAATTCGCCGCTGGCTGACCCGGAAATTCAGCGAATCCCGCTAATCTACATTACGGCAACAAGCGCCTTCACCTTTTCCGAGCAGGAGCGTGCGAATCTGGAGACATATCTTCAAAATGGTGGGACGCTTCTATTTTCAGACCTCTCACAGGATTGGGGAAATGAGGGCGCAGTCGCAAATTCCGTCCGGTTTGAACTTTGGAAAATATTGGGCGAAAGTGCAGATTTGCATCCTGTCGATCCGGGAGAGCCTATTTGCAATAGTTTCTTTGAATTCAAGAAGGGACCGCCTCTTGTAGATGAGAAACGAGGGCAATTCTCTGTGCTGCGACTGGATGGCCGGACTGCCGTCTTCTACGATGCGGCAGGATTGGGCTTAAAGTGGATGGAAAATGACCCAGATGAAAAGTGGCTGCGATGGGGCGTAAACCTGATTGTGCATACCCTTGCCTCTTGGCGATAACCACGTCGATTTCTTGTAAGTTACCCTTATGAGAGGTGATGCAGCACACATAGGCACGAGCGGCGATAAGGCGTAAAATACCCTAGATGGAGTTGACTTTGGCTAAACCCAAACCTTCTCGACTTGACTACCGTGAGCATTTTCTCAGCAGTCCAATTAGTTACGCAATTAGTAGTTTCAGGTGAGCATATGTGAAAAAGATTCGAGTCGCACAAGTTGGCTGTGGCGGGCGAGGAATCGCCCACCTTGAAGGATAGCTCGCCAATTGCGCCACTACGATATTGTTACCCTCCGTGAGTTGGACGGAAGCGCGTATGAGGACGGCAACTGAGCGTCTCGGGATTGAGGCAGAACTCTACGCGGAAGCTGACCGCATGTTGGCCGAGACCAAGCCAGATTCGCTTTGATTCGCCGCAATGCCGAATGTACGGCTATTAATGGTGGAGTTAGCTGCAAAGCATTCGATTAGAGGTCTGGCTTTCGAGAAGCCTATGGCACTGCAGTCAGAGGCAAACCGAATCGCCGAACTTTTTCGCGACGGCGGGCAGGCAGGTCTCGGTGCCGGCTCAAAACTCTGGGATATTGACCACCGCTCCAAAGCGTGCATCTCCCTCGTCAAAACGGTAGCTGTACCTCACGCCCATATCCCATGGGATGAACAGTGAAAAGAGTCGAAAATCGAAGGTCAGCTCGGCACCCGCCGTCTGATAGGTAGTGTGCTGAGACCCGTCCTTGCCCAAGCCGAAGTCGTAAAAAAAGTTGGACTTGATACGCTGGAGGTACACCAACGCCCCCAAGTTCCAGTCCGGGTAGAACAGCGGCAAGGCATAGTTGGCCGACCCCTGATAGAAGTGGCGATGGAAGTGGTAGTCGTAGCCGCGGACAAAGACCTGTTCGCTTGCAAAACGGTAGAGATTGGCATCATCTTGCCACTCGTAAGTACCCTTCAGTCGCAGGCTGTGGTGAGCCCAGAGACCGGGAAAGGTCAACCCCAGCCGCCCTGACAACAAGGTGACGTCGTAGTCGCCCGGAAAGGGCGTGTGGCGGTAGGTCAGTTGCAAACTCTGGCTCCAGGCCGGGGCCAGATCGCGCTTTGCCTTATGGCGCGACCGAGATAAGGCGAGCTGGTACGACACCGGCGCAAAACGCCGGTTCAGGTTTTCCTTGAACAAGCCGCTTGTATCGGGATGGTTTGGGTCGTTCTCGTCGGTGATATCGGTCAACTCTGCCTTTACGCTCAAATTGGCGGAAGAACTCCAGGGGCCACGGGATAAATTCAAGGGCACTTCGACGACGGCATGCAGGCTCTTTTCGGTCCACTTCTCAGTGATTTCCTCTATGTCAGTGTCGTCTTTAGTACCATCTTCCTCTTCGATTTCGTAGGCTCCGATCCGCTTGCCCCAGCGTCCACCCACGCTGAAAATGGGATACGACGCCGACAAGCTGAAATCGCCCAAGACGCTGAAGGCGTCCTCGTTGCTATTGTATTCGACCCCGCTGGTCAAGCTGCTGAGATCGAGCAAATCACTGGACGTGAGTTTGAGGGAGTGGTTTGCCCCGTCTGTCCGAGGAGCCCAGCTGTGGATCTTGAGCAGATGGCCCAGTGGTCGATAGCGGCGTACCGGGTAGACCTGCCGAGGGATGTTCACCAATACGCTGCCGCCCTGCTCTTGGTCAATCAGCGGTTCGTAATAGCGTACACGGCGATCCACTACCTGCTCGATCGGTGTCCAGGTCGTCGGGTCTAGAGGCATGACCGCGATGCGGTAGCCGTCAACAGTGTAATCCTCGAACAGGAGCGAATCGCCGTACACGGACACATGGGTGGCAGCCAGTGGTCGAGAGGTCACCTGGTAGTGGGCCCCGCTCGATAGGTGGACAGCGTGGATATTGTCGATACCCGAATAGGGCGAGTCGAAAAGCAGGTAGGAACCCCAGAAAATCGGCCAGCCAATCTCGTCGCGGGTGTGCGGCAATACAATCTGCCCCTCGCCATCGACAACATCAATGTGCTCAAGCGCGTTGCCGCGTGCGTCCTGCCGCACGACAGCGATATGGCGCCCGTCCTCCGACCACGCCGGCGTGCGCCAATACACCCCGTCGGGGGCTGGAAAACGCGCCTGCTCCTCGCCACTGGCTGTTTCCAACAGCACCAAGTGGCAGCGCCGGTCCGGTCCGAATTCAATGGCGGCGAGGCGTGTGCCATCGGGCGAAGGAGCGGGCGCGAACAACTTGGATTTGTGGGTGAGTTGGTGCATCCGGCCGCTGGCAATGTCCAGCACCACCACGTCAGAATAGTCGCGACGGCCCCAGCGCATATCCGGGATAAAGCGGTTCCAAGCTATTTTGCCGCCGGCCACGCGAATACCGCCCAGGGGTGAGTAGAAGCGCACTCGCTCCTCGCGGCCGTCGGGATACAGCCGTATCAGCGTCGCCGGGTCAGCCATGCCGCTCTTGCTCGCCAGCACGCTGCCGTCTGCCAGGTAATGCGGGTATTTGTAGTTAGTCCATACGCCCGACTGGCTTTGCCCGGCGAGCACCCGCAACGGCGTTGTGTGCAGGTCTTTTTGCTGTACCTGCCACAGCTCGGTCAACTCGTCCATCGTCCGCTCGTAGGTTTGGGAGGCGCTGGCACCGGTGTGTTTCTTGAGCGCACGGTTAAAAGCGAAGGGATGGAACGCCCGGTTGGCGAAACTGCCCATCACCTTGTCCCACATCTCCGGACCGTAGCGGCGCTTGACGTTGGTCGTCATAAAATACCCCAGCGTGTAGTGGTCGGGATACCAGTCGTGGTACGAGCGGTGGTAGGCCTTGTAGTAAGAATAGCGCCGTCCCGCCAGAAGCGGGGCCCGGATGCCCAGATCGAACTGGGGCATGCGCCCACGCCCGCTCTCGCTCAGCGCCGTCTCGATCCCCACCGCATCCCCCTCCGAAAACCACTTCGGCTCCAACAGACCACCCACCAGGGATTCGCCTGTTTCGCCCGACAGCGCCCACCACAAGCGGATAAAGCCCCGGCGCATGCGGTCGGTCTGCACCACGTGGCGCATCTCGTGGAGCGCCAAGAGTTGCAACCACTCGCCGGCGAGGCCGCCAACGTTCTGGTCCGGGGTGGTTGACCACAAGCTGCGGCGCGGTGCCAAGCCGACAAAACCGTTAGACACGGTCGTTTGGTTGGTCAGCACGACCTCCAGCGGCTTTTGCGGTCCCCGCAGCGTTTTGGAGACGGGGCCGTAGGTGTGTTCGAGCGTATTGGCTAACCGCTGGACGTCGTTGGTAATTTCCTCGGGGAAAATGATCGTGAATCGATCTGTTTTAATCTGTCGCCAGTCCACGCCGGGCGGGGTTTGCCCCGAGAAAAAGTTTTGCTGCGCGAACGACGGGCGGGCAATCAGCACCGCCAGCGCAATTGCTACCAGCGTCTTGGTTATCATCATAGCCATCATACTTGCTCCCTCCTTATACCAATGGATCTAGACGGCATCGGATCGGACAAGGAGATTCGCAGAACTTTTCCTGCGAATCTCCTCAACTGTTAATTGAACGTTGCACTGAAAAGGATACCGACGCTGTGCGTCGTGAGATTGAGTTCCTCTCCAGTTCGTAGATTCTTGTCAGGAAGAACGGTACTAGACAACTGTTCTGCAACACCAAGTCCCCAATTGTCACTCACCCACCACTCCTTACCAAGCGCTAGATTTATGCCAATACCATTATCCGATTCCAATTCCTCCCCTTCGGATTCAACAGTCCCCTTAGCGAGAGAAAATGACCGTGAATCGAATCCGTTCGGATCTGTCGCCAGTCCAGATCGGGTAGGGTTTGGCCGAACAAAAAGCGTCCCTGTGCGAACGATGGACCGGCGATTAGCACCACCGGCGCGACTGCTACTAGCATCTTGGTTAGCATCTTAGTCATCACACGTACTTCCTCCTTGATGATGATCGATAAAACACTCCACAACTAAGCCATGGTTTAGCAACTTTAACCGGCGAAAGGCGTTGGGTAAACAGTTGAATACTACTGGGGTGTCTCATACCCAATTAACCAGACTCGCACCGTTTTTCCCTCTCGTATTTCCAAAGAGGCGGCTCCTATATCCGCCCGCTCAATACTCTCATCACGAACAGCGCGATTCACGCATTTCACTGTGAAGCCCCCTCCAGACGCAAACCGACATTCCCAATAGGATAATGGCGAACGGGAGGCCAGCCGCGAGCGTGGCCGCCTGTAACGATTTTAGACCGCCGCCAAGCAGCAGCGCGATGGCGACCAGCCCCTCGACAGTACACCAGAACACACGTTGCAGCACCGGAGTGTCAATCTTGCCGCCAGCTGCGATGAGGTCAATGATTAGGGGCCGGAGTCTGAGGAGGTAATGAAAAATACGATTGTCAGAATTATCGCGACGGATGAAAGTAGTGCCATCATCGGTAGTTTGTCAAACATTTTGAACAATGCAATTTCAAGATTATGAACTTCAACATTCTCGGTTACATCAGTATAGCCGTCAACTATCACTATCAGATCCTGCACGTTACTGCCAAAGATATTGAGATTGAGAATCAGATTCTCGGCAATCGCATATCCGATCCCAATTGTCGTGTTACCAGAAACGCCGCCGAAAACAAACTCTTTTCCCTCAACCTCTTCGATAGATGCTGTGACTCCGATCCCTGTAGAAAGGCGAAGAAAGAACCCATCATACCTATGCTCAGTGTTGTCATCACCAGCCGTGACAGTGGGGGCGATCTGACCGTGGCTAATACATTATACACCATAAATCAACAACATCATCGCTAGAATCAACACGATGACTTTTCCATTCACACTTGCGTTCAACATGAGAAAACTCCTTATATTTGTTTTTCGATTTCAAAACGAAATCGGGTTAATGCTTGTCCTACTTGACTCCACGGCGCTCAGAATATAATACCATTTCGTTTGAATAATAGTGCGTATAGTGTTTTTCAAATATACTAACCTTTGGTGCTAGTTTAGAGAGTGAATTGAGCTATTGACAGAGGCACAAAGCCATCGTCGTCAATCGACAATCCATTCCACTGTACCAAGAGATTGAACAAAGCCATTGTAAAGCCGACTCGCGTTTTGAAGTAACTCCAACGACGGTGCATGACTTTCTTAAAATGGCACACTAGCGTCAACATGGACAAAATCGTTTCTACCAGCATCCGAGAATTCCACTCGCCACGTCGGCACAGACGCAAGTTGGAAGGGAACCAATCCGCTTTGGCGAAATTTACATCGGCAAAAACAACCATCTGGTCACTGACCCCATCAACGAGATGTTGGAAGGCACTCCCATCATGTACATTGGCAGTGTCGCAGTCCCAGTTGACAATCAGTCCGAGATGATTGTGTAGCAAGCAAAGTTTTCCACCTACAATCCATCGTTGGTTGGAAATGCCTTTGCGTCCGATTTGACGTTTAGAGCGCCCTTCTCGGCGCGGGTGAATCAATTCAATACCGTACGTGTCAATTCCACCGATAAGCGAAGGATTCGCCATAAAAACGTCAATGAGATGTTGATGCCCGTCGAATAAGCGGAACAATCGGGTACGCTCGGGTAACATCGGAAATAAGGATTTGAAATTGTTCGCTATCCAGCGATAGGAGGCTCGATTACCCACACCCTTGAGCGCAAAGAGCATGGCAATGGTAACCACTTCAGACGGATAAAGTTTGGCATGGCTATGCTTATGGTTTTTACCGTGCTGTGAGAGTTTATCATCAACACAACAAAACAGTTCTGTGATAAAATCTACTATGGTCATGAGTCTAGATTTCCTCCCGTTATTTGATAGCTACCGATACTCAAATTAACGGTAGAATCGAGGAAATCGTCTCATGCCCTGATACCTTTCGCGTTAAAGCAAAGCCAAAAGGGAATGTTATGCTTATTAACCTCCAAATTTCAAACTAGCACCATTGGTTACTATTATGACACGCCCCATACCACCTGTTGGCCTTCACACCAAACCCCGTAGGCGGGGCATCTTGCCCCGCTGTGGAAAGACCTGATTGACGCTATTGATGCACTTCGAATATAGAGAAATGGTATAACCACAAATTATAGTCAAAAGAATCTTTCCGTTTTCCACTGTTTTGCACTAATCCGTGTGCTATAAAACTCGAGTTTCCACCTTGTGAAGAAATGAGGCAAGAGAGCTTGTAAGTTGGGTAGAGGTCGGTCAATTAACGACATTGCGAACTAGTTTCTGTTAAAATTTTTGTCAAGCGTGTGCGTACTCGTAGGGGCGCGGATCAAATGAGCGAATAGCGAATGCGATAGAGATCTTCTCCTCGCCCAACGGGTTGGGAGACCCAACCCCTACGTTTGCCGGTGCGTGTCTAACTAGGGGGCTTGGTTTCCTCGTCCGTTCCTCCAACGCGTTGAGTTGTGTCCACATGTCAAAAAACGTGCAAAGCACAAACAGAACCCGAACGGGCGGGGATCAAATGAGCAGATAGCAATCAAGCGAACGGATAGTGAGTGCGATAGAAATCTTCTTACCCCGTGCTGACTTCCCACAAACTCGGTTGCTTTGCCCAATTTGCTTACTTGAGAGAACCTATTTATGCCTCCCTCGATTATCTGGTGACGACGAAATGCCAACAGAACCTAGCACAAGGCGTCGGGTTAACAGTTAAATACTACTGGGGTGTCTCATACCAAATTAACCAGATTCGCCCCGTTTTCCCCTCTCGTATTTCCAAAGAGGCGGCTCCTATATCCGCCCGCTCAATATTCTCAGCGCGATTTGCGCGATTCACGCATTTCACTGTGAAGCCCCCTCCAGACGCAAACCGACATTCCCAATAGGATAATGGCGAACGGGAGGCCAGCCGCGAGCGTGGCCGCCTGTAACGATTTTAGACCGCCGCCAAGCAGCAGCGCGATGGCGACCAGCCCCTCGACAGTACACCAGAACACACGTTGCGGCGCCGGTGTGTCAATCTTGCCGCCAGCCGCGATGAGGTCAATGATTAGGGAGCCGGAGTCTGAGGAGGTAATGAAAAATACGATTGTCAGAATTATCGCGACGGATGAAAGTAGTGTCATCATCGGAAATCTGTCAAACATTTTGAACAATGTAATTTCAAGATTCTGAGCTTCAACATTCTCGGCCACATCGGAATAACCGTCAACGAGATGCTGGTGGAGTGCAGTGCCGCCAAAGCCGCCGAACCACAATAAACATAACAACGTCGGCAAAAGGAGCACGAAGATTGTGAATTCTCGAACCGTGCGTCCTCTTGAAATGCGAGCAATGAATGGGCCAACGAACGGTGCCCAAGCAAGCCACCATGCCCAAGAGAACGTCGTCCAATCGTGCAAGAATCCGATATCTTCCCGCCCAATCCAGTTACTGAGTGGTACAATCATCGCTAGATAGCTACCAAACCCAGCCAACATACTGCGGAAAATATAGCGCGTCGGGCCGAGGATGATAACAGTCAAGAGCAACAAAAACGCAAGAATTATGTTGAACTGGCTAAGACGCTTGATGCCCACATTAATACCGGTCAACACCGATGTCAGCGCGATGCACGTAATGACGACAATCAGCATTACCATGGTGGCGCTGGTCGCCGGAACATCAAACAGATAGTTCAGGCCGATGGTAATCTGTTGTACCCCCAAGCCGAGCGAGGTCGCAAGCCCAAACAACCCTGCGAATATGGCGAACGTATCAATGATATGGCCAGGCCATCCCCAGACGCGGTCTCCGATCAATGGATAGAACGCTGAGCGGATAGTGAGAGGTAGTTTCTTATTGTAGGCGAAAAACCCTAAAGCAAGTCCGCCATGCCGTAAATTGCCCAGCCGTGTAGACCCCAGTGGAAGATCGCAGCCGATATACCGACGGTGGCAGCTTCCTCCGTTCCGGCGGTAACCCCGAGCGGAGGGTTCTGCAAGTAATACATCGGTTCCGCCACACCGAAAAACAGTAGACCAATACCCACACCTGCCGAAAAGAGCATGGCAAACCAGGTTAAATTGGAGTACTCGGGTTTTGAATCCGCGCCCCCCAGGCGCACCTTGCCGAGCGGTGAGAACACCAAGTACAGAAAAAAGAGTAAGATTAGGTTGGCAGCGATCATGAAAAACCAATTAAGATTCGTTGTGAGCCAAGTGTAAGTGTCTCCGAAAACTTTCGTCGCACCTTCTTGAAAGACGAGTGCCCCAACGACAAATAGGGCGATGCCTATGCTGGACATCACGAACACCGGAGTTAGATAGATATCTAAACCGAATAACTTCCGGTACGTCGTGTCATCTGGCAGATATGGTTGATTTTCTTCTTCGCGCACTTTCAAAATTCTCCTTTTAGCCAAGTAGGCGCGCCTTGCAAACATACCTACTTGACCCTACAGACGTAGCTGATTAGGACATTTTAAGGAAGGATGGAAAAATCCTTGCATGCCTTCTTCGTAACAGTTTAGTTCGGTTCAAGAAAAGGGGCTAACTGTTGAGTTTGGTCTATGAAAATGGATAAATGGTCGTAAAGTTTATGTCTCTATTTATCGGTGGGAGCGGCATCTCTGCCGCGACCAGCGCGGGTGGAGTAGCATCCGCCCATTACATGTAAACGGCGGACGTGCAATGAATTGCACTACTACGAGCCAACATCGGCAATATAGATCGATGGACTAAACTGTTACGAAAAATGGTAGTTCTTGACAATGGGTTCATCTTGCCAGGCTCTCTTAGGGAATATCGGCGATCATTCCCTGCATTGTCCAGTCATTTTGCAAAAGGAATTACCCTTAAACTAGCCTAGATTTTCAACTCGTTGGGACAAATATACTCAATCCGGTTGAGTCGTTAAGGAGGGAAAGTGAAAATTAGGAGAGCACCATCTGGTGGGCTTTCGTGAAGCAACGGCGGCGAACAATGTGAACGACGATTGAAGTGCCGATTGCCGTGGATGCAACTAACATTAACATTACTAGAATTTGATACTTGATGGCGGTCAACGGTTGAGTACCTGACATAATCTGACCTGTCATCATGCCCGGTAGCGAGACTAAGCCGACCGTCATCAGCGCGTTAATTGAGGGGATCATTCCCGCTTTGATAACCGTGCGAAGAATATCACCGGTTGCCTCCTGATACGTGGCTCCCAAACACAAAGCCAATTCAATTGTATCAGATTCTTTCCGCAGGTCCGAGAACAATCGATCCAAAGCAATGGATATGGCGTTCATCGAGTTGCCGATAATCATGCCGCCAAGTGGAATGAAATACTGAGGAGTATACCACGGCTTAACTTGCAGAATTGCACCAGTGACAGCGAAGGCAACAATCATGTAGCTGACAACCATGGAAACAAAGGTTGGCGTAAAAAGACGAACCTCTTTCTCCTTAACCCGACCGCTGATGGTTTGTGCCGCCCAGAAAATCATCCAGATATAGCAGAGAATCACGAGATACGGATTCTTGATGTCGAAGATGAACTTGAGAATGTATCCGACCAGAAATAGTTGAGCAAACGTCCGCACAGTTCCCCAGACGAGGTCTTTCTCCAACCTCAACTTAAAGAGGAGGGATCCGACGCCAGCGACCACAACAAATGCCAAGCAAAGTACCAACTGGAGTGGAGAAATCTCTATGATATTCATGCGGATACCTCCTCAAGCCTATCAGGTTGGAGGAGAAATCTCCGAGACTTTACTCGGTCGGGGACAAAATCGAAGTGTGTTACTAAAATAACACCAATCTTCTGTTCAATATTCAGTCGTTCTAGGGAATCCTCAACAATCTCCTTTGACTGTTGGTCAAGCGCCGATGTCGGTTCATCGCACAGCAGGATTTCAGGCTCCGTGAGCACCGTCCGAACCAAGGCAATTCGTTGTTTTTGACCCACGGAAAGTTTCATCGCGTCATCACTCAGCTTAACGCCTTCAATTACAAACGTCTCCATCCACTTCTGTTTTTCAGCCGTGCCGGGCAGCTTTTGAGCGCCTGTCGAGTGGAATCGGAATGGGAAATCAAGGTTGTCTTCGACGGAGCCGGGTATCATTATAGGGGTTTGTTGGACATAGCCAATTTTACGCCTCAATGAAGTGACTTCATATGTGGCAATCAGTTGACCATCAATCAAAATCTCCCCCGATGTAGTTTCTTGCAGGCGATTCATCAGGCGCAATAGACTGGACTTCCCGACTCCGGACGCTCCCTGAACTACAATGAATTTACCTGTCTCTACGACTAGATTGATACCCTGAAGCAGCGGTGGTTTCCCGTCGTATTGCAAAGACACGTTTTTCAATTCGATTCGCATATCGGGTTAAGGGACTGTCCTGCTGTGAAGTGTAGCAAGCGTCATCAAATTGCCTTGCATTTTCTCGCACCTCAATTCAAGTTCTCCACACAATTAAAAACCGCGTCCGCTTGCTACAATAAAAGGCTGCAATTCCTCAACTAATTGTAGGAATGTGTCTGGACTAAGCGATTGTGCACCATCAGAAAGCGCTTTATCGGGATTCGGATGCATTTCAATCATTAGTCCGTCTGCTCCCGCAGCGACAGCAGCTTTTGCCATTGGTGGAACAAATTCTGAATCTCCAGTCCCATGGCTAGGATCTGCGATGATGGGCAAATGACTCATTTTTTTGAGTACGGGAATTGCGTTCAAATCAAATGTGTTGCGAGTTGCTGTTTCAAATGTGCGAATACCTCGCTCGCACAGCAGTACATTGTAGTTGCCACCAGAAAGGACGTATTCGGCTGAAAGCAAGAGTTCATCCACCTTGGACATCATGCCGCGCTTAATCATGACCGGCTTTTTTGCCTTTCGCAGGCGTGAGAGAAGCCCGTAGTTCTGCATATTCCGAGCTCCAATCTGAATGATGTCGGTATATTTCTCCACAAGCTGCAAATCATAACTATCAAGCAATTCGGTGATAATCAACAACCCGGTTTTGTCTCGCGCTTCGGCGAGGTATTCTAGCCCTTCTTCGCCAAGTCCTTGAAAACTATACGGAGACGTGCGCGGTTTGAAAGCGCCTCCCCGCAAGATTTGTGCACCGGACTCTTTGACAGTTTCGGCTGCTTCCAGAATCTGCTCTCGACTTTCAACGGAGCACGGTCCAGCCATCAAGATTAACCTATCACCACCGATTTCAACATTCCCGATTCGAATAACACTTCGCTCCTGCCTATATTCTCTGCCCGATAATTTGTACGGTTCAAGAATCGGTACAACTTTATCAACCGCGTGCATTGACTCTAGCTGCTGGAGTTCGTACTTGCCGCGTTCATCTCCAATAGCGGCTATGACTGTGCATTCCGTTCCCTGAATCGGGTGGGGGGTGTACCCAAGCTCCTCAATTCTGGCAATGACGGCATCAATGTATCGCTGTTCCGCCTCTGCGCTCATAACAATGACCACTGGTCTCTATCTCCTGTGTATTTTAAGGGGTGTGGGTTGTGGTTGGTTCTCGCAACGAAGCCGGAATCCTTACATTATCGGTTTCTAACGTTGGGATTCGCGTACCCTACTTTAATCGTAGCGAATTCAATTGCATTTTCGAACGGGATTCTTGTCGAATCCAAGAAAATGGTTGGTTTTCAATCAACAATACGATTTATTGTGGTTCCGCGATTCATCATCTTTGAGCGAATTTCGATTGTCAAATGGAAGATGGAGTTCCGAACTGCGTAAATCCAAGCAATTCAATACTATCAAGCAATTCAATACTATTTCGAAGGAAGTTGCGCCGACTCTTTACCATTAAAGAATAACATATCTATCCACTTATTTACAAGAACAGGCAAGAACGTGTCTGAACCTAGACACGCTTCAAAGTCAGAGTATCGGGAGTATGAATCCGTTTTCGGGGGTTAAGTCAAGGTAGTCGTAGAGGTCGAGTTATGCCATATCTAAGGGTGTTGTATACAAATCCTTGGAGTCGGCATTGTCTTTCTTTTAACTTGACTTTTGGGACTGTTTTTGCTAAAATAGCAGTGGGGTAGCGCCGAATTTAAAGTACGTTAATGCACTGCTGCGACAGAATCGGAATTTTTTTATTGAGCCTGCCGGAATGCAGTCCGTCCAAAGGTAGTGCATACCTTCCCTGTTTTCCTCACGAAGTTGACTCGTTACGAGCATTCGGGGCGCCCAAATCTAGGACATGCACTTTGTTTGTTATACCATTTCGCTTGAATAATAGTGCGTATAATGTCTTAATTATATCGTTCACTTTCTCCGTCGGCGGGGATCAACTGACCCAACAGGCAGGGCGATGGAGATCTCGTCTTGCCCCGCCGACTTTTCGCGGAGACAAGGTTTATTTCTCTGCTACAAGCAAGTTTCTTTACTTAATCCACGTAATCAATGCACTTGCATTTTAGTGAAATAGTATTACCAATGTAAAATTCATGGCAAATGAATTGTTCTGTTGACTTAGAGGCTATTGGGAGGGAAGGTCGCGAAGAGCAATTCTGCTTAATCTTACTGTGCTTTTTTCGGAGCCATATAAGGCAATTCACCAGATTCACAGAAACCATGTTGAAATGAATGCGGAACGATTCTCACGTGCCGTGCCGTGTCAGCCATAGGAGGGGTTGCATGCCACATGAATTTGTACCCGGCCTTGAAGGGGTGCCGATTGCTAAATCCGCAATCAGTTTTGTTGATGGGCTAAACGGAGTCTTGGAATACCGAGGAATCCGCATACAAAATCTTGCCGAACACAGCACGTATGAGGAAACCGCTCATTTGTTGCTCAAAGGCGAACTGCCAGACCAAGCGGCGCTTGACGATTTAATCCATGATTTGGCTCACTACCGAAGGCTTGAATCCCAAGTGATTGATTTAATTAAATGCCTGCCTGAATACGGACATCCGATGGACGCCTTGCAAGCGGCGATTGCTGCTTTGGGCATGTTTCATTCTGCCAAGGATGTCACCAATAACGCGGAAAACAACCTTTCTTGCATTCGCTTAATTGCCAAGCTTCCTACCATCGTCAGTACATTCGAGAGGTTCCGAAACGGCGCTGAGATCCTTCCTCCTCATGACGGCCTTGGACACGCTGCCAATTTCTTATTCATGCTTACGGGTGAGGAGCCTAATCATGTGAGCGTAAGAGCTCTTGACGTGTGTCTAATATTGCATGCCGACCATACAATGAATGCTTCAACGTTTAGCGGACGCGTGACAGGTTCGACCTTGGCGGATCCGTACACGGTTGTCAGTTCGGCGGTTGGCACGCTGTCAGGGCCATTACACGGTGGCGCGAACGAACAGGTGCTTGATATGCTCCGTGAAATCGGATCAGTTCAAAATGCGGAGTCCTACATCGAAAGCAAGATGGCGAACAAAGAACGAATCATGGGCTTTGGGCACCGTGTGTATAAGACCAAGGACCCGCGGGCGATTATCCTGAGACGCCTGGCAGACGAAATGACTGAGGAGCATGGTTCAACCGAGTTGTGCGAAATCGCTCTGAGGGTCGACGAAATCGTCACTGAACGGTTGGGTGAGAAGGGAATATATGCAAATGTTGATTTCTACTCGGGTATCGTTTACGACGCGCTGGGGATCCGGCCAGACGCTTTTACTCCAATCTTTGCCATGGGGCGAGTCGCAGGATGGCTTGCGCATTGGTTGGAGCAACTAATCGATAATCGAATCTTTCGACCGACCCAAATATACGCAGGGGAACACGACGTTCAATATAATCCGGCGGAGCAACGCGGCGGAAAATCAAGCTAGAATGAGGAACAACAGTGATAGAATTTGATAAACTGCAAGTGCCTACTAAAGGCGAAACTATCGGTAAAGTAAACGGGCAGCTAGAGGTGCCAAGTCAGCCGATTATTCCGGTCATTGAAGGCGATGGTATTGGCCGTGATATCATGAAAGCCACGCGCCGAGTGATTGACGCCGCAATTGAATCAGCGTATGGAAGCGAAAAACGTGTCGTATGGTTTGATGTCTATGCCGGCGAGAAAGCAAATGCCGAATATGGAGAATGGCTGCCGCAGGACACCTTCGATGCTATCAAGCATTTCCGCGTTGCCCTGAAGGGACCATTGACGACACCAGTGGGCGGCGGATTTCGAAGCTTAAATGTGACGCTGCGCCAAGTATTGGACCTGTATGCCTGTGTTCGCCCGGTGCGCTATTTTGAAGGCGTGCCAGCTCCCGTAACTCACCCCGAAAACATGAACGTCGTTATTTTCCGTGAGAATACCGAAGATGTTTATGCCGGAATCGAGTGGGCGAAGGGAACGCCTGAAGCCAAAAAAGTAATCGACTTTCTTCACAGTGATATGGGTGTGAAGGTGCGTAAAGATTCCGGGATTGGCATTAAACCTATTAGCGTATTCGGAACAAGTCGTCTTGTGCGGATGGCGATGCAGTACGCTATCGACCACAACCGTTCCAGCGTCACGTTTGTCCATAAAGGCAATATCATGAAGTTCACTGAAGGCGCTTTCCGTGATTGGGGTTATCAAGTTGCGGAGGATGAATTTCCGGATTCGACAATTACCGAAGACAATCTCTACGAGGTACATGACGGGCGAGTTCCCAATGGCAAAATCGTCGTGAAAGATCGGATTGCCGACAGTATGTTACAGCAAATCTTAACACGGACTGCCGAATACGATGTAATCGCTACGCCAAACCTGAATGGCGACTACCTCTCCGATGCCTGTGCGGCGCAGGTTGGTGGTATCGGGATGGCGCCCGGCGGGAATTTTGGCGATGAAACAGCACTGTTTGAAGCAACTCACGGCACCGCTCCGAAGTACACGGATCAGGATGTTGTCAATCCAAGTTCGTTGATTCTTTCCGCCGTAATGATGCTTGAACATCTTGGTTGGCAAGAGGCAGCAGACTTGGTTATCCATGGGCTTGAGCAAACAATTCTGCAAAAGCGTGTGACTTATGACCTTGAACGGCTGATGGACGGAGCGACGAAGGTGCGTACTTCTGAATTTGCCACCGCAATCATTGAAAATTTCACGGCTTGATGAGATCTGATTCTGTTGCACTTTTTCTGAATGGAGGAAGACGTGGGTAGAAAGAAAATCAGCGTCATTGGCGCGGGAAACGTCGGCGCGACAGCAGCGTTTCTGATTGCCCAAAAGCAACTGGGCGATGTTGTGATGGTAGACATAATCGACGGTATTCCGCAAGGCAAAGCTCTTGACATGGCACAAACCGCGCCAATTGAAGCTTTTGACGCGAACATCACGGGAGCAGTTGATTTTGAAGCTACTGCCGGGTCGGATTTAGTGATTATCACTTCGGGCTCTCCTCGAAAACCGGGTATGACCCGCGAGGATCTCTTGCAAACGAACGCCAACATAGTTAGAAACGTCACAGAAAATGTGGTAACACGCTCACCAGATTGCGTCATCGTAATGTTGACCAACCCGCTCGACATCATGACCTATCATGCGTGGAAGGTATCGGGATTTCCTGCTCACCAAGTGGTTGGACAAGCTGGCGTCCTTGACTCGGCGCGATTCCGTTATTTTATTTCACTCGAATTGGGAGTATCCGTTGAGGACATCCACGCGCTTGTTCTTGGCGGACACGGCGATACCATGGTGCCGCTTCCTCGCTATACGACGGTTAACGGTGTTCCAATCACTCAACTTATTCCTGCCAACCGGATTGAAGAGATGGCACAACGGACTCGCGATGGCGGCGCTGAAGTCGTTGATTTGCTGAAGACTAGTGGTTATTACGCTGCGGGTGCTTCGCTCGCCGAAATGGCGGAAGCCATCATCCTTGATAGGAAGCGTCTGCTTCCCTGCTCAGCGTATCTTACTGGACAGTACGGTATTGATGACTTGTATATAGGAGTCCCAATAAAGCTTGGAGGTGGCGGCGTTGAACAGGTTATCGAAATCGACCTGACCGATGACGAACTTCAGGCATTGCAAACATCTGCCAAAACGTATCGCGAGGGAATTGCTCTACTAAGCAAGTAATTGCTTCGGTTGCAAAAGAACATACCTTGTAGTGTGGAACCGTGTAGGTTATCCGAGTTGGGAGTTCAGGCAGGAGCGATAAGTTACGGAGGCTGAAGAACAAGAATGACGGAACTCGCCGATATTGAAAATGAATTCATCCGCGAAGAGATTGAAGAGTTTCTCGAACGACCCGATGAAATAGAACGAACGATTAAGACATTTGCCAAAACTGCTCCCGAGATGCAGGCTATCGCCGCCGCGCTAATTGACGGAGACAATGATGCGGTGGACGAATTGACCAAAGAAGCCTTGGATGCCGGGACTGAAGCACTAGAGATTATGGACGACGGGCTCATCTCTGGCATGGGTATTGTTGGCATCAAGTTCCGGGAAAACTTCATTTTCGTGCCGGAGGTGCTTGCTTGTGCGCGTGCAATGAAGGCGGGTATGGCATACGTTGAGCCCATACTGTCCGCTTCCGGGGTCGAACCCGTTGGAACGGTAATCATGGGGACAGTGAAGGGCGATCTACACGACATTGGGAAGAATCTTTGCATTATGATGCTACGCGGTGCCGGGTTCGTAGTTCATGACCTCGGTGTGGATACTTCGGATGATGAATTTATTAAGGCCTTTGAGGAGCACGATGCGAAAGTGTTGGGGATGTCCGCTCTGTTGACGACCACGATGCCGAACATGGGTAAGACAATCGAAGCTTTCATTGACGAGGATCTTCGTGATGACGTTAAAATTATGGTCGGTGGAGCGCCCGTGACGCAGGAGTTCGCCGATGATATGGGCGCCGACGGGTACGGCAAGGATGCACTTGAATGTGTCGCATTGGCAAAGAAGTTTGTCGAAGAAGAAGATGAGGAAGAGTTCTGAAATTTGTGAAAGTGCAGAATGCAGAAAATAGACAAGGAAGAATACCAGAAGCGACTTGACAAAATTACCGAAACGTTTGAGGGCATAGTGCTGCACGCGGATGAGCAATCCACATATCGATGTCCTTACAAGAATCGTTTCGATCAATGTACGGCAAAATTCGGATGTCGCAATCAACGCAAGCCACCTACCAAAGGGGATTTACTTCTATGTGGCGGCGATGACCGCATAGATTACCGAAGTGCCTGGGAAACCGAGGCAGTAGACGGTGCTTATCTAGAGGACATTGAGTACGGCATGGGTACAATTGAACATGCTGGAAAAGCCCGGAAATTATCTGCCGGGAAAACCATCTTCGATTATGCTGATGAGCTTGCTGTCCAAGTGCCGACCTCCTGTTTTCGCACCGGACAATGCCATGAGTGTATCGTCGAAGTGAAGTCGGGCATGGAAGCGTTACGCCCTCGAAATGAAGTAGAATCATTTCTACGAGACAACCACCGTCTCGCTTGTCAGGCGGTGGTTCTAGATCCCGACATTGATATAGAATTCTCCCCATTGCGGCGCACGCCTAAAATTCTCACCCTGACAGATGAAAAGCCGATAGCATCTGATCCGTTAGTCACCCGCCGAGGGGACAGCGTTTATTATAACGGCGAGTACATCGACAGATATCGGGGTCACCTCTACGGTTTGGCAATCGATCTTGGCACGACCACCATTGTCATTGATTTAGTGGACTTGGAAGGCGGAAAAACCGTTCACGTCAGTTCGTTTGAGAACCCGCAAAGGTTTGGCGGAAGTGATGTGATGCATAGAATATCATACGACGCTGAATTCGGAGGCGAGTTACGTAAAGCGGTCATCAACGCGCTGAATCACGAAATCTTGGAGATGGGCAAGAGCCTTGGTTTTGTTCGTCAAGAAATCTATGAGATTGTCTTGGTGGGCAATTCGACCATGCGCGACATCTTTTTCAATCTTGATGTGCAGAGCATCGGTCAAAAACCTTACAAGTCCACAATAGAACACGAATATCTGGAAGGCAAGCGCGAGACCACCGCGCTCCTAGAGAAAACGCGACGGCTGGGAATTCGGGCGAATCCAAAAGCCGTTGTTTACGGTTTGCCTCTGATTGCAAGCCACGTTGGCGCAGATGTTGCCGCCGACCTAGTGGCAATTGAGATCGCCTCGCAAGACGAAGTTGTGATGCTGGTGGATGTTGGTACCAACACCGAAGTGGTTGTGGGGCACGCAGGCCGGTTGGTGGCAGCTTCCTGTCCGGCAGGTCCCGCTTTTGAAGGGGGCGGAATCGAATACGGCATGCCCGGGTACGATGGTGCCATTGAGTCAATTCATTTGAACAACGGTCAGACCGAATACCGAACTATTGGTGATGTCGAACCCCAGGGCATCTGCGGATCCGGTTTAATCGATCTGCTGGCGGAACTTCGAAACCATGATTTGATGACGCCAATGGGAGTTTTCTCAGAAAAGAAACAGCGCAAGATAGCAGTTATTCCCGAATATGGAATCACTCTGTCACGTGATGATGCCAGCAATCTTGCCCAAGCGAAAGCCGCGAATTATTGCGGTCAATTCATCGTAATGCGAAAATTTGGTGTTAACCCGGCGGATGTGAAGAAGCTATATTTAGCTGGTGGATTCGCCAACTATGTGGATGTGCGCAATGCAATTGACATCGGGTTCTTGGCACCGGTTCCCGACGATCGAATTGTCAAGGTTGGCAACGCAGCGGTACAAGGGGCAAGGGAGATATTGCTGTCGCGCAAGAAGCGTGAATCAATCGAGGATTTGGTCAAGAAGATTGAGCACGTCGAATTGGAGACGACGCCGGATTTCTTCGAAGTATTCGTGGAAGGCTGCCAATTCAAACCGATGCCAACGAAGTTCGCCTAAGTGACGTGTGAGGGTACAGCTTATGAATACCGCCCACGCTCAGTCTAGTCAGCAGGTCGGTGCTTGGCAAAAGCGTCCACTGCGTCATCTACTTGAGGAAACGGATACGTTTGTCACTTGCGTTGAGCTGGTGACTTCGCGCGGCGTAATCACCGAACGTAATGGCAGACGCGTACTGGAATTGGCTAGAAAGCTCACCGAGCACCCGCGCATACATGTCCTAAGTATTACCGACAACCCTGGCGGTAATGCCATGCTCAGCGCTGACACGCTCGGAACGGATCTCATCTCTCGAGGTCAGGAAGTTGTTATCCACCTTTCATGCAAAGACTGGAACCGCAATGCCCTCCAGAGCCGTGGGTGGCAGCTCGCGAGCGAGGGCTTCAACAATGTACTCGCTTTGTCGGGCGACTATCCCAACGATGGCTATCAAGGGCAGGCAAGCCCCGTTTTTGACACCGATTCGGTTGGTCTGCTCAAAATGTTCTCGGATATGAACGCCGGAATGACCGTTGCGGCAGGGGGAAAAAACGAGGTATTAAAACGCACCGACTTCTATCTAGGCGCCGTAGTAAACAACCACAAACGTTTTGAACGCGAGGTGATGCCGCAGTATTTCAAGCTTGCCAAGAAGGTGAAAAACGGAGCGGCGTTTATCATCAATCAGATTGGCTACGACTCGCGTAAGCAGGACGAATTATTGAAATATATGTCAATGCACGGTATCAACGTGCCGGTGCTTGGCAACGTCTATGTGCTGAGCCGCGCCGCGGCGCGATACTTCAATGCGGGGAAAATTCCGGGTGTCACGGTAACCGACGATCTGCTGCGACTGGTTGAAAAGCAAGCGAAATCGCGCGATAAGGGCAAAGCCTTCTTCTTGGATTTTGCCGCGAAACAGTGTGCTATTGCGAAGGGATTGGGCTACCGCGGCGTCTACTTGGGCGGACATCTGCAATATAAGGATTATGAGAAAGTTCTGCAGATGACCGATGAGTTCGGCGCCGATGACTGGAAGGAGTTCGTGGAGGAAATCTGTTTCGGTCACTCCGGCGAATTCTACTTCTTTGAACCGGAACCAAAAACAGGTCTCAGTTCAACCGCGGTCAACCGGAGTTACCTTTTTTCAAAACGTCCCGAAGCCTTGCAGGCGGCAAGGCGCGATATCTCGTTCGGATACAAGCTAAACAGGGGTGTGCACGGAGCAGCATTTGAAGGTGAAACACTTGGGTTCAAAGCCGGGCGGAAGATTTTCCGGGCGGTTGACAAAGCCGGCGTTCGCGTACAGACAGCCGTGCATGCAGCCGAACATGCCATTAAAGCAGTAATGTTTGACTGCCGTGATTGCGGCGACTGTTCATTGCCGGAAATTGCCTTTCTCTGTCCCGAATCTCAATGCGTAAAAAACCAGCGTAACGGCCCCTGTGGCGGCACACGTCAGGGAAAATGTGAAATCGGTGAAAAAGATTGCATTTGGGGAAGAGCCTACGACCGACTAAAGGCATACGGGGAAGAGGAGAGCATGATGGAAGAACCGGTGGTCTTCAAGAACGGCGCGTTGAAGGGTACAAGCGCGTGGGCAAACACGTTTCTAGGACGAGATCATCACGCACGCAAGAAATGATATGGCGGTCCATTGCGTGTTCATACGAGATTGTCTCAACCAAGTCCAAAGTTAGATGCCTATTGTAGTTATCTATAGTCATTGCAATTAAGAATTTTACACACTCGGACTTAGGTTGTTCGATTTGTAGTAGCAATCAAGGGAGCGAATAGCGACTGCGATAGAAATCCCTTTATTGCGCGTCTTCTGTAGAGGATCAAACGACCGAATAGGGAGTGCGATAGAGATTTTCTCGCGATCGCGACTTCCTGACGTGAGCAAAGCTCGCTCCTACAGTTGAATTATCGTAACAGTCTACAATCATCAAATCGCCCATCTCCATGCTTTCAATTCGCGTCTGACTGGTTTTTCACTCGCTTGTAGACTGAAATGTGTGTAAATTTATGAATCTAAATGACTATAATCTGTTATGAAGCTAAACGGTAAAGAATTTATCAGCATTGGTGAAAACGTCCATACTACGCGCGTGGTAATGCGAAAGGGCAAGCTGGTTACCAGCAATCCTGACGGGGTTGAATCCGTTTGCTATCTTGACGCTGGAAAAAAGAGACGCTGTTTAACTATTCCCGAAGATGTAAAAAAAACTCAGGATTACGAAGAGGGTCGGGTCAAACACGTTAAAATTGCAGTTCAAGCGGCAATGACCGGCGAGGGTGCCGATGCCTCTGAAGGACTGAACTACATACACCGACTGGTTCAGCGCCAAGTTGACGCCGGTGCCAGTTTCATCGATTTGAATGTGGATGAAATCTCGCTGCGTCCTCAGGAACAGAAAGAGGCAATGCAGTGGCTGGTACGAACAGTGCAAAAGATGTGTCCTGTACCGCTGTCGGTGGATTCATCGAACGTCGAGACTATTCAAGCGGGCCTGGAAGCCGGCGATTGGAGAGCCGGTCGAATGTTGCTGAACTCGGCGTCACTGGAACGACTTGAGGCACTCGATCTTGCGAAACAGTATGACTCGCAGGTCATCGTGACGGCAGCGGGGGAGTCTGGCATGCCGCAGGATGATGCAGAACGAATCGCCAATGCTTCTCGGATGGTGGACACTGCCCTAGATAGAGGCATTTCGATTGAGGATATATTCATTGATGTACTCATATTTCCTATCTCGGTTGACGGCGCGTTCGGCGCCCATGCCTTTGACACAATTCGTCAACTACGCGCCAAGTATGGGCCCGACATCCACATCACCGGGGGCTTTAGTAATGTGTCCTTCGGCTTGCCTTGTCGCCGCATTGTCAATGACGTTTTTATGTGCTTGGCGATTGTAGCCGGTGCGGACAGCGGAATCATCGATCCGGTCACAAGCCGACCCTCCAAGGTATTCACCATTGATAGGGGGTTGCGGCCGTATCAACTCACCGAAGATATGCTGCTTGGACGAGATCGATTCTGCAAGGAATTCTTGAGGGCTTATCGCAAAGGGGAATTGGAAGTCTAACTAAGGATGGCAACGTATCAGATTCTGTACTGGAAGCATATTCCGGCTCAAATCAGAGTCTTTGAGGGGAAAAAACCGATTTCGCAGCCGATGCCTGATCGATTTCAGACCGACATCGATCGAACTGCTATGAAGGAAGGCTTGACGGGGACTGACGAATATCTTGATCAGTGGCAGTGGACGGAAAAACGCGAGCGCCCGGGTGATGCCCGTGACGTTTTGCCAGAGCTCGTGAGAGAACTCGAATCTGAATACGACATCAATGTCCCCATCAATGTCCCAAAGACAGGTAACCGTCAACAGTAAAGGGGAGATGCGAGCAAATCACAGACAAATCGCATCCGCTCAAAATCTGCGCTTTAACTAGCAATCCAAGAGTTGTCATAAAGGTTGAAGACATTCAAGAATTGATACAAATCAGGGAATCTGCCGATTATGGATACAACGATTCAATCCATTCTGGAGAAAGCATTAGCCGGTGAGCGCTTAGACTTCGACGATGGTCTAACCCTCTTCAAGAGTACCGACCTCCTCTCCATTGGAAGCGCGGCTGACGTTATTCGTCAACGCAAGCACCCGGAAGGCGTAATCACCTATGTTGTTGATCGCAACATCAACTACACAAACTGGTGCTATGTGGATTGCGATTTCTGCGCCTTCTATCGGCATAAGAGTGACCCTGATGCTTATGTCATGGGACGAGAGGAACTAGGCCAGAAGATTCAAGAAACCATTGACTTAGGAGGGGTACTTATCCTCATGCAAGGTGGTCTGCATCCCAAACTCAAACTCGATTGGTACGAAGACCTCCTTCTCTGGATCAAAAAGAACTATGAGATCCATATCCATGGGTTCTCGCCCCCGGAACTTGACTGGTTTGCAAAAATCAACCGAATCAGTCTTAAGGAAACATTGACGCGACTACGGGATGCGGGGCTGGATTCAATACCTGGCGGAGGCGCAGAAATTCTTACCGATCACGCTCGGAATGAAATCAGTCCCAAGAAATGCACCGCGGATGAATGGCTGGAAGTCATGCGGCAGGGGCATTACGTGGGCTTAAAATCGAGCGCAACGATGATGTATGGACACGTCGAAAGTTACGGCGAGCGTGTTGAACATCTTCTTCGTCTCCGCGAGTTGCAAGACGAGACTGGTGGGTTCACTGCGTTCATCTGCTGGTCGCTGCAACCCAACAACACGCGCATGGACCACATCCCCCCGGCTGGAAGTTTCGAGTATCTAAAAACCTTGGCGATATCCAGGATCATGCTTGACAATTTTGACAACTTTCAATCTTCATGGGTGACTCAAGGTCCCAAAATTGGTCAGTTGTCGCTTAAGTTTGGCGCGAACGACATGGGAGGAACGATGATCGAGGAGAATGTCGTGAGTAAGGCGGGAACTGTCTACTGCATGTCGATTGAGGAGATTGAACAGACGATTACCGAGTTGGGGTTGGTTCCGAAGCGGCGGAATTTCTTTTATGAATTGGTTGATTGAAGTGAACGGGTAAGACAAAAGCCACTTTGGCAACTTTAAACCATAGACCTTATTTGGAGGACATATGACGCAGAGTGTGATTACCAAAACAGATCTGGCCAATCTACCGCTATTCAACATAGGTAAGGTGCGTGATCTCTACGATCTTGATGATAAACTCTTGATGATTTCAACAGATCGGATTTCGGCATTCGATTACGTCCTCCCGGACGGCATCCCGTGTAAGGGCGACGTTTTGACCGCATTGTCAGAGTTCTGGTTCAATCACACAAAGTCAATCGTGGACAATCACCTAATTACTACGGATGTCGCAGCGTATCCTGACGAATTGAAACCACATGCCGAAGTGATCAGAGGAAGGTCAATGCTGGTGCACAAAGCCGATCGAATCGACATCGAATGTGTGGTGCGCGGTTACATCGCTGGGTCGGCATGGTTGGAATACAAGGCAGATGGAACGGTTTGTGGCGAGAAATTACCTGAAGGCTTGCGTGAATCCGATCGTTTGCCTCAGCTTATCTTTACGCCTGCCACGAAGGCAGAGCAGGGGGAGCATGACGAGAATATCTCGATTGCGCGGATGGAGGAAATAATTGGAAAAGATTTATCGGAGCGAATCATTGAGGCAAGTTTCGCACTTTTTAAATCCGCAAGTCAACACGCGGAAAAGGTTGGGATAATCCTTTGCGATACGAAGTTTGAGTTTGGACTGCTTGATGACAATTTGATTCTCATTGACGAGGTGTTTACACCTGACTCTTCCCGATTCTGGCCGAAGGACGAATATGAGCCGGGCAAATCTCAAAGTAGCTTTGACAAACAGTACGTGCGAGATTATTTATCTGAAGTCGGCTGGAACAAAGAACCGCCCGCGCCTCATTTGCCCAAGGACGTAATCCACAGAACAAGCGAGAAGTATCTGGAAGCATACCGATTGATTGTTGGGCGAGAATTGACTTAGGTGGAGAAGAAGAAAGTAGAACGGCAGGGCTGTGAGAAATCTAAACTGTGTGATTGACGAATCCAGACTTACTCTACAAGAAACAGATGGCTACGTTCAAACAAGTCGTCTACGGAAATGTCAACAATCCATTCACCTTTCGGGAATCCGTTAGAAGGGCGTTCTATATAGAACCACGTAATCTGTTCGCCGGTCGCAGAGGAGAACGTCTCACGTTCTTCTCGGAACGGGGGATCGTCCAAGGTTCCGTCTGGAGAGAACCAACGAACATCAACTGAATGACGTCCTTCGACATTGGTCCAATAAATCCATAAGAAAATCCTATCACTCGTGTCGGAAAAGAAGACATCCGTGATGCCATCAGGACGGTCGTCACTTACCGAAATTGCCAAAGCTGAGTCTAAAATTGCAGGCTCACCTCTGAAAACACCGCTAGATCCGCTCCCACCGGAACCTGTTTCATCACACCCACTGAAAAGCATGACGCCCCACAGCAGGGCTAAACCGATCGTCCAAACAACAGCCTTATTCATTGTGTTTCTCCTCAAATGTCTAGCGTAGTACGATACTAATCATACCTAACCCGATAGCGTCTGTCAACCGAAAAAACAGTAACAAACTACGTCTAGATTGTTGCAGAACGATGGAATGGGAGCAAAGGTTCTTTTTCCCCGCCAATTGGTTATGGTGTCAACACAAGAAAGGAACACTGAATTTGGGTGCTGCCGCGACTCTGCATAGATGTGCAGGCGGAATTGTCATACGTCGGAGTAGTGATTTCGTTGAATTTCTACTGCTAAAACAGATAAGAAAAACCGGCGAAGTCCAATGGGTCATGCCTAAAGGACATATTCAAAAAGGCGAAACTTCCGAGAGAACAGCGATCCGCGAGGCGAGGGAAGAAGCGGGGCTTGAAGAACTTCGGCTTATTGCTTGCCTTGGTAAACAGGAGTTTCGGTACCGTGAGGAGCACGAAATTCAACACAAGAAAGTGGTGAGTTGGTATCTGATGGAAACACCCTATGAATCCCATCTTTCTATCAAGGCTGAAGAAGGATTTATCAAAGCGATGTGGCTTCCGTATGAGGAGACACGGAAACAATGTTCACACAAGGACTTTCGAGAGTGGGTAGATAAGGCGGCAAAGCCCTAGGTTTACGGAAAAACCAAACAGGAATCTGAAATAATGGTCGACAGTAAATACCTGCAATCTCAAGGTCTCTGAATTCTGGCTTACCGTGGCTAGAGGCTGCCAAGGGCGTTACAAGACATGTGAAAAGTACAGTGATATGAAACAGTATGATTTAACAATTATCGGTGGCGGGAGTGCCGGGCTTGTATTGGCTGTTGCTAGCGCCAAATTAGGCAAAACGACCGCTCTCGTTGAGAAACATCGCCTAGGTGGGGATTGCCTATGGACCGGCTGTGTGCCATCGAAAGCAATCCTCAAAGCGGCAAAGGTTGCGAATTATGTGAAAGAAGCAGGAAGATACGGAATCCGAGTGAACGACGCCCAAGTAGATTTTGAACGGGTAATGGCGCATGTCACCTCCGCACAGGACACTATCGAAAAAAAGCATGACAATCCAGAACGCTTCCGAGAGATGGGCGTGGATGTCATCTTCGGCCATGGACATTTCGATTCCCTACGCACGTTTATAGTAGAAGATCAAGAAGAAGCGCAAATGAGGACGCTCAAGAGCAAGAAATTTGTGATTGCGACAGGCTCGCGCCCCGCAATTCCAGCGATTCCCGGACTTGAATCTAGCGGTTATCTTCACAGCGAAAATGTGTGGCATTTGAAGGAACTCCCCTCAAGACTTTTGGTGGTAGGCGCGGGTCCCATTGGAATCGAGTTGGGACAGGCATTTCATCGCCTCGGTACAGAAGTTATCATTGCCCAACGAAGCAATCGAATCTTGCCTAAAGAGGAACCTGAAGTTTCTAATAGAATGTTGAACTACCTCAGAGAGGAAGGCATCACGATTCTTCCGGACACACGTCTGCTCAATGTCAACAATCACGAGCGAAGCCTAATAAGTGACGGCGGTCATAATGGACCGCGCTTGGGACACTACTCTGCCAACCTTGATATCGCCGGTGAAGAATGCAGCTTGGATGTAGATCAGATTCTGATGGCGGTCGGTCGACGACCAAATATTGAGGGATTAGGACTTAATGAGATAGGCGTCGAGGCTGAGCCCAGTGGGATATGCGTTAATAAAAGACTACAAACTACGGTAAGCAACATCTATGCTGCTGGTGATGTGATTGGACATTACCTTTTTACGCATGTTGCGGCGTTTCAAGCAGCACAGATTGTCCGCAATATGTTCTTCCCCGGCTCTAACGCAATAGACTATTCTGTTGTACCTTGGACGACTTTCTGTGATCCGGAAGTCGCTCGGTGCGGAATGACCGAAGCGGAAGCCCGAGACAAACATGGGGAGGTTGACGTTTTCATCGTTGATTTACGGGATGTTGATCGTGCTGTCGCGGAGGGCGAAACCAAGGGTTTTGTAAAGGTAATTGCCACGAAGTGGACCGGCAAGATTCTTGGCGCCCATCTCGTTTGCCCGGCGGCGGGAGAGGTCATCCACGAGTTCGTTCTCGCCATGAAGCAAGGAATCCCGCTGCGTAAGTTAAGCGGCGTGATCCATGTCTATCCGACGTTCTCAAACATTGTTTGGCGCGTAGCCGGAAAGTGGTTGACGGAGGGCAAACTAATTCAAACGCTGCGGGGTGTCCTAAGTAAAACGGAAGGAGATAAGGATAAAGAAAGACGTGAGTTGCGATAAGCGTAACACTCCTTGTTGATTTCAACATCTCTTTCACGGAATAATCTCGACGTTGTGAAACACTCCTAGCATTTTTTTATTGACGAGACATTGATTGTGTGTTACGCTAAGAGCAAAGTGGTAATTGACTTTGAAAGTCCTGTTCAGCAAAGGTACAATCTTGGTTACTTGCTGGCTATATTAAACTTTTTGTGGTATGGACTAGCGATTTGTGCTAAAATAAGGGTATAAACAAATAGAGCGTCAGGACGTTTATCAAGATATATTTTAACCTTATCTTTAGGAGGGAACCATGAGAAACATGACTGTGGTGGTAGTTGTTAGCGTTTTTGTTTTTGGTGCTATTCTAAGCGGATGCGGCAAACTCAGTACCGACGAGTTCGAGGGCTGGAAAAGCGATTACGTCGCGACAAATGACCAAGCGTTCGCTGACCTTGATGGTAGAGCTTCCAAGTTGGAGGGTGGACTTGAACAGCAGAAGGCGGACCTAGGCAAAGCAATTGAGGATGCGCGGGATGATGCTATAGCTGCATCTCAACTCGGAGACGCGGACACCATCAAGAGATCGGAAGAGTTTGCGAAGGGTGGGGATGCCAAGCTTCGAGATGAACTGATGCAAGCTGTAAATGCTGCTGGCGAAAGCGCGCAGAGTTTTGCCAAGTCTGAGGACGATAAACTGCGTCAAAGCATCAGCGGTGTTGAGGAACAAGCAAGTTCAACCGCGCAAAGTGTGTCAAATCTTAAAAGTGACCTGATGGCGGCAAAGAAAGAATTGGAAGAAGCGATGGCTGCTAAGGCAATGAGCGCGGCTATAGTCCAATTTGCCAGCGGAAAAACCAGCTTGAGTAATGAGGCTAAGGGCGAGCTTAACAAAGCGGCGGCAGCAATCAGACAACACCCGTATGCCGTGGTTGTCGTTTCCGGCCATGCGGACGGTACTCCAGTGTTGAGCGGAAAACATCGTAGTAACTGGGATCTTTCTCAGGCACGTGCCAATGCCGTGGCCACATACCTCAAGGAAAATGGCGTAACGAACGACATTAAAACTCTTGCCCGCGGGCATACCATGCCGGTTGCTAATGTGAATACGAGAGACGGGCGCGCCGCAAACCGACGTGCTGACGTAGTTGTCTATCCTCCCGGCACTATGCCTGCCGGAATGTAGAACTTGATTCACTGCTATGTGAGGTAAATTGGGAAGCGTTGTTCTTCCTAATTTCCCTTTTTTTGTCAACTTGTTGGGACTTCTGAATGAAGCTTTAAAGGCATGAGACTGAGTAATTGGGAAGTTTATCTGATTTCCAACAGCACCACACCATCGCTAAAACATCGACTTTCGAACATACCAATTGTTCCATTGTGACTGTCTCATTTTAGCTTCAACTTAATTCATATGTTGTAGATTTGATACTGTGGCGGGACGATCGTGCCAATATTCGGTGGATAGTCATAGATAGGAACTTTTCATCTCGTTCGGGGTATTATCTACAGGAAAGAATAGGTTTCGCGTCGTGTTGGATTCGATGTGAATCCCAGGAGATGTCAAGGATTTTGAAGTGACAATGCTTTGGCACGTAAATTGCCCGAATCTGTACCGTAAAGTCGTCGGTCACGAAATCACTCAAACTGCAAGGAGGGCAAAATGAAAAGGTTAAAATCTCATTTCGGCATTTCTCTGACGATTTGCCTGATCGCCGGGTTAACCGCTATTAGCAACGCGCAAATTGAAAGTCTGAAGTTTGAATTATTCGGTGTTGTCAGTAGTGATGATGAACGACAGATTAGGCGGCGGTTGGAACTGTGGGCAGAACCCGACGAAGTGACCTTCCATACACCTGTTGATAAAAACGGACGGAAGCGACTGTTTAGCACCCTTATTAAGATTAAACCGAGAACCGACGACAAATACTCTGAATCACATACGCTTGACACCTACCAAATCCTTCAGCAGTTGAAAGATCAACGCTTTCGAGGGCGCCCGGCGGCCAGCCAACCGTGGATTGTCAAGTCTGAAGTTAAAATAAATGGGGAAGTCTTCGCACATCCCGGTTGGGCACGTAGCTACATCCGTAATGTTCCGTTTTGGAGGCATTGGAGAGCCCAAACATCGGTAATCAATCATGCAATGATAGCAGGAACGTGGGACCAGAAGGTTGTTTTTAGCGACAATGAGAAATTTGACCAGCTTCGGCAAGACGCTGCCAAGACCGATCGAGAAGTCAAAGTGAAGGGTGTAATCGCCGGCTTTGATGGTCCGTATCCAGTTGTGTCAGTACGTAGCTATCGCTTTGAGCAAAAGGCTAAAACGAATAAAACGAAAAAGAATAAACCGACAAAATAGTCTGCTGGAGAGGATCCATCTAACGATCAATCGGCGCAGCCCCCTAGCAAGAAGCGGAACCAGTAGGTATTCTCCTTTTTCTTTGCCTGGACTACACGTACCGAATGACTAGGAACCTGAGGGTCGCTGACTCATAGAATCAACCCGGACAAGAATGGTGATTTTAATCAAACTTGTGTTGTCCTTGTAGTTATCTGCGGCATGATTGTATCAGATGTTTATTCATACGTGCCTGATAACGAATAGGTCAAATCTATCAAGTTGCTCAATAGTAGTCCAACGCAAAACGAGCCCCAAGAAACTTATTGGGGCTCGTTTTTTGATTTGGATGTCGATACCTGATTTAGTTTAGGTGATCTAGTTCGTCTAGGACCTCCGCTACAGCCAGCGTGTTATCCGGCGGCGCATCTTCGACGTGCGAAAAAGCCACCTTGCCATCTCTATCTATGACTATCACACCGCGGTTTGTGATTCCTACCTCCTCAAGCGCCATCCCGAATTTCTTCGATACTTCAAGATTCATGTCCGCTAATAGCGGAAAATCCACGCCGCCGAGGTGTTCACACCAAGCTTTGTGAGCGAATGCCGAATCACGGTTGATGGCAATAATCTCAGCGTTTTTTGCTCGAATTTCGTCAACCTTCTCGTTGAAATCGGGAATCTGAACTGAGCACACCGGGGAGAAATCCAGTGGATAGAAAACGACGACCAGATTCTTGCCTTCAAAGTCCTTCAAAGACACCTCGGTATCTTCTTGACCAAGGGATCCGGCGAGTGTAAAATCCGGAGCATCACTTCCGACTTCCAATGCCATTTATTACAACCTCCTAATATTGTGGTGCAGGGATTGTGGGTATTTATTACGCCTTAAAGTCATTCCTGCTTCAGGTCAAATTCTATCATAAGGTAAAACGAGTGTCAACGAAATCTCAAATTTCCTGTTTCCCAAATCTTTCGGTTGAGACTTAAATAATCTAGGTAGCCACTTAACAAGAGTAGCCACTTAACAAGAAATTGAGGGATTTTCAGAATTTTTGCATATTGTATTGCGTTCTATTTATTAACCTCACTCGGCTTGGACAAATATATCCGTACACATGCAATGATTGAGTTTGCTCGCATCTCTCGGTTTGCAGACGTTCCTATAAAATAACTCCGTTGCCGCAGGTGTGCTTGGCTCAATAGCTGAAACGCACTCTTGACACCATGTAGCTTCTATGTTAGAATTTCGGAGTATGTAGAAACTGTTTTTTAGTTGCAACTCGGTTCTGATTTTTGCTAAAAACTTCATCGCGATTTCCGTCGTGAGGTAGTAAAAGCACATAATAATGAGTAACTGATCCAACTACGGCTAGTCGCCAAAAGCGATGTAACGAACATCAGCTTGTGCATCGGTCATTGAGTTGGAGGATCCTTGGTTTTGTGGTACGTGTGTATCATACCATCGCAGCTTAGGAGATTGTAATGCGAGCAAACGATGCAGTTGCGAAAATATTGAAGCTTGAAGGAGTCGAATATCTGTTCTGTTTTCCTGCAAATGATCTCATTGAGGCTTGCGCAAGGGTTGACATCCGACCGATTATGGCGCGGACGGAGCGCACGTTAATCAATATGGCTCATGGCTATAGCCTTGTTTCCAACGGCAAGCGCCTTGGAGTTGGTTGTGTGCAAGGCGGGCCGGGAAGCGAAAATGCTTTCGCAGGCGTCGCGCATGCTTTTGCGGATTCTGCACCCGTTCTCATGCTACCGGGCGGAATTTCCCAATCGGAACGGAGCATTCCTACGGGGTTTGAGGCAGTCAGGCACTACGGTGGAATTACAAAGTGGGTGGCGGAAGTCAACATGGCGAAACGCATCCCGAGTATGATGCATCGGGCATTCCACCTGCTTCGATCCGGACAGCCGGGCCCCGTGATGCTTGAGTTTCCGGGTGATGTCGTAGGCGACGAGGTAGACGATGATTTCGAGTATAAGTCGCCAAAATCGGCTAAACCTGCGGCGAATCCGGACGATATTACGGCAGCAGTCAAAGCGCTGCTCGCAGCCGAGAATCCCTTGCTTCACGTTGGACAGGGAGTGCTTTATGCGGAAGCAACAGATGAACTCATTGAGTTCGCCGAACTGCTTCAGCTTCCTGTCATGACTACGATGCCTGGCAAGAGCGCATTTCCGGAGAATCATCCGCTATCGATCGGTTCGAGTGGCTACAAAGGTGTGAAAAGGGTCGCGCCATTCCTTAACAGAGCCGATCTCGTCTTCGGGCTTGGATCCGGATTCTCTACACAGGTGATGTCCACAAACATTCCACCTGGAAAAGTCCTTATTCAGAACTCTATCAGCGAAATCGACATTAGCAAGGAATACTTTATCGACTACCCAATCCTCGGAGATGCGAAGCTAGTGTTACGTCAACTTATTGACGAAGTCAAAAAGCAAGGCGGGGGGGGAAAAGGTAACCCCGAGCTCGTCCAAGAAATCAAAACTGTCAAGGACGAATGGCTGGCGAAGTGGATGCCGAAGCTTACATCGGGCGAAATGCCGATCAATCCCTATCGGGTGATTTGGGATTTGATGAACACGGTCGATCGCACAAAGACGATGGTTACGCACGACTCGGGGAATCCGCGCGATCAGATGATGCCGTTTTACCAATCAATTATTCCACACGGATACATTGGTTGGGGGAAATCGACCCAATTGGGCTTTGGCTTAGGCTTAATCATGGGGGCGAAACTTGCCGCACCGCAAAACCTGGCTGTCAACATAATGGGCGATGCAGCGTTTGGTATGGCGGGCATGGACTTTGAGACAGCTGCACGGGAACGCATCCCAATTCTGACAATTATTCTCAACAACTCCGCGCTCGGCAACTATAAATACGGTATGCCAGTTTCTACAGAACGATACGGTACGCCATTCCTTTCCGGTGATTACGCGAAGGTCGCTGAAGGTTTGGGAGGCTATAGCGAGCGGGTCGAAGACCCGGCCGAGATTATCCCGGCAATCAATCGGGCACAGAAAGAGATGGAAGCCGAAAAGCCCGCACTGCTTGAGATAATCACGCGGGAGGAAGGGGAATTCTCCTAAGAACCGGTCCACAGTACATCATGAGGCAACTCTCTGGTAATGATAGCGATGTCATGACAGTGGCAGCCATCATTACCAACCTGTCCTGTCCCTGCATCAAACTTTGTCAATCACCCTATCGCGGCTATCAGCCACCCCACTCAAAGTAGACAGATAAATCGATTCGACCGGTTTGCACTGGAATCCTACCCAAGATCCTGATTGTTAGGATGAGGAAGAGAAAGGAAGATCAAGAGTGAGAAGGCTGACGATGCTCTTTCTTGTTGGAGCAAGTTTTTTCCACAGCGGCTGCGCCGAGCGCGCTTCTATAAAACCGCCTGACGCGGCAGTAGCACATTTCAACTGGGGGGTCGACTACGCTAGTCGAGGCGATCTGGATCAGGCAATTACTGAATTCAAAATCGCCATCAAACGAGACGTGAGGTGGGCGAAACCTTACTACAATCTGGGCGTAGCGTACAGCCGGCAAGGGAAATGGAATCATGCGATTGTTACCTGGAAAAAGACTGTCTACATTGACCCCAAATATGCCAATGCACATTACAACCTTGCACGTGCCTACGCACGCGGAAATCAGCGCGACCTATCAATAACACACCTGTCAATAACACACCTGCGTGAGGCGGTCTCTCTGGATGAAAAGCTTTCTGAAGCGATGCAAACCGACGAAAATTTTAATCAAATTCGTCAAAGCCAAGAATTCAAGGAGTTCCTCCGTTCGATTCACTAGATCGGGTTTTTTAGCGCCTAATGTTTGAGAGAAAGAGTCCGATGAATCCCAATCAGCCTTTAAAGGTTGCGATTTCAATCCTCACAGTCTGTCTGATGCTGCATGTTTATGTTCAGGCAGGTGAAGCACAAACGGAATCCGCCAAGAATCAGGGCAAGCAGTTAATTGACGATTTTGCGCAGCGTGCAACCGCGACTCTTAATGGACAGGTCAACTGGGAAAATATGGATCTCTCCCAGACAACCGTACAGGTGTACAGAGACAAGACATTGACCGAATTATACACAGGTGTTACCAAAATTGAAGGCGGGCCCTTTTCCATAAAGGTTGAACCGGGCAGCTATTATGTTGTAGCTTTCGTTGACGTAAACAGGTCAGGGAAATTCGACGATGGCGACGGTATGGGAATCTTGGGAATTGAGGATTGGCGTAATTCGGGTCAACAAAAGCAGTTGCTCAAGGTTGGTCCGCAACAGACTATTTCTGGGTTGATGATTCTTGTGACGGCGAGAAATCAAAGGGGTAAGGTCGTTAGTGCTCAGCAATATCGGCCGGATGCAATTGACCAATTTAAGTCAGAACTTGAGAAAACCTCTTCCGGTGTAAAAGGAAGTATCAGTTATGCCACTCGTGCTTCTCTTGAAAATACCTCTGTACGCGCCTATACAGATCTTTCTTGGAAATACCTGGCAACCCAAACCGGGATAGAGGGTGATGGAAGTTTTACCCTCAATTTGAAGCCCGGGAAATATTACTTGATGGTCGTTATTGATTGGAACGATTCAAATCTTATTGATCACGGGGATTGGCTGGGTATCCACGGAATTAACAATCTACAAAGTCGGAAGGCGTTTCCCGAACCCATTTTAGTCACCGCCAATAAATTCACGAAAGACGTTCAAATTCAGATTTCAGGAAAGCAGCTTGAAAGTGGTCGAGTCGTCCCACTCGTTGACGCCGATTCTGCTTCGACTCCCTTGGACGATAAAATCGTTGAAGTCTCGGGTACAGTCGTATGGCGGGGGCATAATCTTGATGGATGTGTTTTACAGGTCTATGTGGACCCGACCTTGATACGACCTGTTCAGCAAGTGGAAGTTGAGGCGGATGGTAACTTCAGATTTCAACTGCGTCCGGGAGATTACTATATGATAGCCAGTGTAGACGCGGACGGGAATGGTCAATATGGTTCTAGTGACGGAGTTGGTGGTTACGGTACGTTGGACATGACAACTAGACCACCTACGGCACTCACGCTTACAAGTGGCGAAAATGCCAAGATTGAAATTGTGGTGAGTGCGCAATATGATGTAGATGGTCAACTTCAACCAACCGAATCGAAACATAGAATTTCGCAGTCAAGCAACGCCGAGACAGGTATATCCGGACGTATCGTGTGGGATGGCAAGAAATTCAAAGGAGGGATTCTGTCGCTTTCCAATATGCCGACGTTTAGCTCTGTTATTCCGATAGCTCTCAACTTGGAAGACGACGGTCGGTATAAAGTGGCAGTTCCTCCGGGCGATTATTACGTGACGGTAGCCGTTGATGTTGACGCGGATGGGCAAACAGGTCTAAGGGATGGAGTTGGTGTCTACGGAACACGTCAACCTGTTCGCGGTACGCCACAATTGGTTTCCGTGTTTAATGATTATGTTACGCCCCATATTGACATTGAGATATTCGCAATGTACATTGATTCGGAAGGCAACATCGCCGAATTTGAGGATGGTCACAGGTCCGAGATAAAATACCAACATGGGGACCCGGAAGACATATTTCAGTTCACGCGTTTCGGACGCGAGTTCGAGGAGTGGTGGTATTGGACGCAAGGACATCATTTCACGTTTTCCCTGACTCCCTCCGGTTGGAAATTGCAGGACCAACAGGAGTTTGAACCAAAGGTAAGCCTACAGCAACTCGCGCAAGCGCAACATCAGTTTGAGAGCGCGGGATGGCATTCTGATACGGATAATGCCTTGGAGTCAACCTTACTAAATGCCGCATTTTATTATAGCTACGATGGAATCATCTGGGAATATCACCCAATGGGCGCGTTACAACCTGTGGGTGCAGGGAGTTACCCGACCGTTGCTCAGAATGGACGACTCGTCTACTTGGATACAGAAGGAAATGTGCTTGGCCGAGATGCTGGTTCTCAAGACTCAAAACTTCTCTTGAGTCGCCAGGAACTGGCAAAGGAAGTTGTAATTTCTCCGTCAGGGGAGTACATCGGATTCACGCAGCAGCAAATCGATCGACAGCGAATCTTCATCCGACATTTGCCGTCAAATAGCGAATTTCTTCTTCCTTCTACGGCACGAGAAATGGGCTCGCCGAGGTGGAGCAGCAATGAAGAAATCCTGGCATATAGTACACGCGGAAGTATTGAAAACGTGGGTAATCGAACAGGTCGAAACATCTACGCGTATGATCGAATCAACGAACGCATAGAACCGGTTGTAATTAGTAATGAAGATGATGCCGATCCCGCATGGTCACCATCAGATGCTAATCTCATTGCGTTCTCGCGTGCCGAAGGAGGACATCGTCAAATCTGGCTCATTAAGTTCAATAGGGAAGGCGAACCGTCAGAGAATCAACTTACCCGGTACGGGGGCGAAAACCCGGTCTGGCTCCCGGACGGTTCAATAATCCTTTACGAAAGCAACGGTCAACTGTGGTTAATTTCGCGCGATGGAAGCGATAGCCGACCCGTTATTCATGAAGGCCAACTACTGTATGGCAATGAGCCATACGTTGTTCCCCAATGACACGACGACTCAGCCCCGCAGGTAGAAAAATGCTTTCACTCAACCGCCTTTTAATAGTACTTATATTTTCGCTAATGTCAATAGTGAACACCGGCTTGGCGCAGTGGATGCTTGTACCGATGGACCGAGTTCAAACCAATCACCTCAAAGCATACGGCTTGACCTACTGGACGCTCCAAACGCCACGAGAGTATAATACGAAGTGGCTGCTGAACTATCGCGGCGGTGCGTTTCTCCTTTCCGATTCGCCTGATGTGCGAGCTCAAGCACAGCGTATGGGAGTTAGTTTTGAACCCATCTCCAATCTTGAATACGGCGGTATTCAAGCGGAGCTAGAGGGGAGCAACATGGACGAAATTCTTCTGGAGAAAGCGCCGAAGATCGCTGTCTATGCACCGCCTGATAATACGCCTTATCGCGATCCCTGGGATGATGCGGTAAAACTTGCATTGGACTATGCGCAAATACCGTACGATAAAATCTGGGATGAGCAAGTTGCAGCAGGTGTTTTGTCGCTGGGCGAATATGACTGGCTCCACTTGCATCATGAGGATTTTACCGGGCAGCATGGAAAGTTTTACAGAACTTTCAAGAGCGCGGTTTGGTATCAACAACGTGTGCGTTTGTTCGAAGAAGCTGCCGCCAAAGCTGGATTTAATCGCGTGCCGACTCTCAAAGGATTCATCTCCCAGCGAATCCAAGATTATGTCGTTGGTGGGGGTTTTATTTTTGCAATGTGTTCTGCACCTGAAACACTAGATATCGCGTGCGCGACAAAGGCAGGGCGTGTCGACATTGTTGAACCGGAGTTGGATGGTACGCCGCTCGATCCGAATTACCAAGCACAGTTGGATTTTGAGCGAACCTTCGCATTCGAAAATTTCATGCTATACACGGATCCGAATCGATATGAGTTTTCCAACATAGATAATCCACAGCCCGACTTCAACCCGTTATCGGGTGTTGAAGATTTCGTTCTATTTGAGTTCGCTGCCAAGCACGATCCGATACCTACAATGCTCACGCAGAACCATGTGAGTAAGGTGCGTGGTTACCTAGGACAAACTACGTCCTTCAATAAAGCCACAATTCGGGATACGGTAACGGTTCTCGGTGACATTGAGGGCAGCCGATACGCGAAGTACATCCACGGAAAATTGGGAAAAGGTACCTTCACCTTTCTCGGTGGGCACGACCCGGAGGATTATAGACATTCCGTTGGCGAAGGCAAGATCCCGACCAACCTAGATCTTCACAAACATTCACCGGGGTATCGACTTATTCTTAACAACATACTCTTTCCCGCCGCAAGAAAGAAGCTGCAAAAGACATGAGATATAAACTTAGCGACCACAAAAAGCGCTGATTTGCACTTCGTATTGGTGGTTATACCTTTTCGTTTGAATAGCATGAATAACAGTGCAAATGATGTTTTAATTATATCATTTTCTTTCTCCGTAGGCGGGGATCAAGCGAGCGCGATAGAAATCCCCTCAAGTGACCGAATAGGGAACGCGATAGCAATCCCCTTGCCCCGCCGACTTTATGCGGCGACAAGGCATCTTATTCCACTCCACACAAGTTTCTTTACTTGACCCACGCAATTAATGCACTTGAATTTGGGATAAACGATATGAGTAGAGATCGGTTAGGAACCACGGGGCTCCATTTCGTATGGACAGGATTTTTTCTCGGCATTCCACCGTTTATTTTGTCGACATTGCATTCTTTACTGCTGCATTATGAAACTTGCTACATTAGCAACCTGCAATCTTAATCAGTGGGCACTTGATTTTAGCGGTAATTTTGAGAGGATAATTGAATCTATCCAAGTTGCCAAGAGCAGAGGTGCTCGATATCGGTTGGGTCCGGAACTCGAAATTCCGGGTTATGGTTGCGAGGATGCTTTTTTGGAAGATGACACGTTCCTCCATTCGTGGGAATGTCTTGGTGAGATTCTTAAAAGTGACTTGACAGATAATATCCTCTGCGACACCGGTATGCCCGTTATGCACAAGAATGTACGATATAATTGCAGAGTCATCGTGTTAAACGGGAAGATTCTCTTTATCCGCCCTAAGCTTGTGCTTGCGTCCGATCGCAACTATCGAGAACCACGATGGTTCGTTCCTTGGCAATTGCCCAGCAAGTTGGAAGAACACTACCTGCCAAGGATGATTCGGGAAATTACGGGGCAGGCTACTGTACCTTTTGGCGATGGCGCTATTGCCACTCGGGATACAGCACTCGCTCCCGAGACCTGCGAGGAACTTTTTGCACCCAATAGCCCGCATATTTATCTTGGTCTTGATGGAGTCGAGATTATTGCGAACGGATCGGGCTCCCATCACGAACTAAGAAAACTAAATCAGCGGGTTGACCTGATACGGAATGGCACATCGAAAAACGGAGGTGTATATCTCTACTCCAATCAGAGGGGGTGCGATGGCGGACGCCTTTACTTCGACGGATGCGCGCTTATTGCGGTCAACGGCGAGGTTGTCGCACAAGGCCAGCAATTTTCGTTGCAAGATGTCGAAGTCGTTACTGCCACAGTGAACCTTGAGGATGTTCGGTCATACCGTGGTGCCATGGTAAGTCGTTCGGTTCAAGCCAGTCAATCTCAGCCAATTCCGCGCATTGATGTAGATTTTGATTTGACCGTGGAGGAATATCAGATTGCGCCTTCTGTGCCAACAAAGGTCCGATACCATCTCCCGGAGGAGGAGATTGCGTGTGGCCCCAGTTGCTGGCTATGGGATTACCTCAGACGGTCTGGTGCGTGCGGTTATTTTCTGCCAATATCCGGCGGATCCGATAGTTCGTCCGTGGCAACCATGGTTGGCTCAATGTGTCAGATGGTGGTCAATGAGACGGCACAAGGAAATCAACAAGTTATTCGCGATGTTCGCCGATTAGTTGGAAAAGAAGATACCGATTACTTCCCGGTAGACGCGCGCGAGCTGGCAAACCGTGTCTTCTACACTTGCTATATGGGTACGGAAAATAGTTCCAAGGCGACACGAAGTCGGGCAAAGGTTTTGACGAATCAAATTGGCTCATTCCACTTGGACGCCAATATTGATTCGATAGTTACCGCCATGTTTGAACTCTTTGTGCGCTTGACCTCAAAAGCGCCTCGATTTAAAGTTGAGGGAGGGACAGATGCCGAAAACGCTGCTCTACAGAACATCCAAGCGCGTTTGCGCATGGTATTGTCCTATTTCCTGGCACAACTTTTACCGTGGGTAAGAGGCAAACATGGAGGATTGCTAGTATTGGGAACTGCCAATGTGGATGAGAGTTTACGCGGCTATATGACAAAGTACGATTGCAGTAGCGCAGATATCAACCCGATTGGCGCCATTAGTAAAACGGACCTACGCTCGTTTCTGCGATGGGCATCGGAAAATCTCGGATATACCTCCCTCACAGAAATCGTCGAAGCGCCCTCAACCGCCGAATTGGAACCGTTGACCGAAACACATGTGCAGGAAGATGAAGCGGACATGGGCATGACTTATGCCGAACTTAGCCGATTTGGCAGATTACGGAAAGTTCATCGTTGTGGTCCTGTGAGTATGTTTGAAAAGCTTGTCCACGAGTGGACACATCTCGCCCCTAGCGAAGTTGCCGTAAAAGTTAAGAGATTCTTTCGGTATTACGCCATCAATCGTCACAAAATGACGACCCTAACGCCGTCTTATCACGCGGAGTCCTATTCACCGGATGACAATCGGTTTGATCTTCGACAGTTTCTCTACAATGTAAGATGGACGTGGCAATTCCACAAAATGGATGAACTTGTGGAAAAAATGCACGAGAAAAACAGAACGCGAGTTTAAGATGAGTCTAGGTCTAGCAGACGTTCAAACATTCAAGCGTTCAGTCTCCCCTAAATCTACCAGCATATTAACTATATTGCGATGCGCAACATGCAACTCGCACTACCCTCCACTTTTCACCTTTAACGCATGCCTTATTGTCTTCTCCTTCCTTGTAGTAAGTGCAGTCAATGCTACGCCAGACGCGGTTTTCCATTTCGACGCATGGGTGAATTCTGCTCTAGAAAAACTAGAAACCGATGGTGTTACTGGCGGTTTTCACCGGCACACACGTCCCCACACACGTCGCCAGATTGCAGAAGTGATACGTCAAGCACGGCGCCGGCTTGCCAGTGGAAGGAGTAAACCATCCCCCATAACAATGGAACTTCTGGAAAAATTACAATGTGAGTTCGCTCCGGAGTTAGCCCTCCTATCAGGTCAAGACGATGGGGGTGGATTGCGCGCTCGCGGGACTATCCAGTTGCGGAGTAGACGAGATAGCTCGGAACTCGGTCCTGTGTATGAAGGGGCGATTATTTATGATGCGGGCGCGTGGATGACGCTCTATCAAGAATTTGAGGTTGCGAACTTGCCGGAGAAGTATCCAATTCATGGTAAGACTGCTTCGAAACGTCTAAAGTCTTGGCGCGGAGATTTTTCAGCTGACTTCAAGAGAGTTTATCTGCGTTTCCCGATTTCCAAGTTCGAACTACTCATAGGCCGTGATCAACTCTTCTGGGGCACAGGATTTCGCGGAGCGGTTGGAATTTCCGATAACTCGCCTCCATTCGATCTTATTTTGCTGACCGGCAAATTCGGTAAAATTAGAGGAACGTCCTTCACGGCACAACTCGACCAGGTTTGGCATGACGAGGAGCCTCGTCGCTATCTCGCTAGTCGCTATCTGGCAGGGCACCGATTGGATTACCAAATCAACGACCGCGTTGAGGTCGGAGTCTCGGAGCTAATCTTGTACGGAGGAGAAACACAAGGGGTTGAATGGCAGTATTTCAATCCAATCCTGCCGTATTATGCCAGCCAATACAATGCTGATAAAGACGACAATGTAATGTTTCTTTTCGAGGGAGCAGTTCGTCCTGTTGATGGGTTACGTCTTTACGGAGAATTCCTCATGGATGATGTCCATTACGTTAAGGCGAATGATCCAAACGCTGTAGCATGGCTCACGGGGCTGGAATGGAACCGCACACTCGAATCACGCCGACTAGGGATTCGTACCGAATACGCTCGTGTAAATCGGTGGGCGTATACGCACCTCGTTCAAGAGAATCAGTTCACCCATTTTGGTTCGATTATTGGACATGAGATTGGAGTAGATGCCGATATTTCTTATCTCGAAGGAAATTATCTGATAAACGCTGATACCCGCGTAAACCTGTTCTTTGAGTTGGAACGTCAAGGAGAAGCAGGAGTTGAGGACCGCTATGCCGGTGAAGATTTCCGATTAATCCCGTTTCCATCCGGTGTCGTTGAACGCCGGCACAGTTTCGGGTTTCGGTTCGTGTACGAGCCACTCCGTGCTTGGCAATTAGATTTTTCATATCGACACGCTTATACTCTAAACGGGAATCATCAACGCGGAATCAGTCGGAACTCTAATCATCTTGAGTTCCAGTTCCGATATCTTTGGGAACGAGGTTTTTAACACATGCTGATACATACTGGGACACGAGCACTCTAGACTATAGCAGCCCTGCCAGTTGAGTAATCAAAACAGGATTTTTTTGGCATAAATTGAGGACTCACACGTATTTGCCGGATACATGGAACATTGGAGTTGTGTTCGTAGTCAACGAGATACGGAGGTATCTGCGCTGAATTATGCATTTCCTATTATTTTGCAAGTCAGGTTGGTGAATGGCGAGAAAACGAGTTGGTATTTTCCCAACGATGGGTTATAATAGCTTTTAGACAATAGGGCGACAACCCTGAGCTCCTATGTGCATGACTGAGTTTTTCAAGTCGATAGCTAGGAGCGCATGATTGGCATCATGTCAAACGGGACTTCATTCATCAGAGTGTGTTCATTGTCGCACTGATATCTTATGTCTTTATACTTTGAACTCAAGAGGTGATATGTTTCGAAAAAACGAAATTCTTTTGACACTCAGCCAAATTGTCTTGGGGGCAGTTGTTGGTCTGGTTGGCGGTGGGCTCTGCCTTTTCATCTTTGAAAAGTTTTTCTTGGGAGTAATAATCTCGGATCGCGTGCAGCACGGGTTTTGGGTAGGATTATTCCTACTGATTTCTTTTGGTGTTACCTATGGTGCCACAGTTGTCGGAGTCGCTGAGAGCGTACGATTTGCAGGGTTAAAGTTTGGCGTTCATATTGGTCGTAGGGGAACGTACCAAGGCGCCTTCCTTGGAGCTCCGGCGATTGTCGCGCTTATGTCACTACTAAACATTCAGTGGGCGGAGTTAATTCCACAAAATCTGCTTATCTCACTTCTTTTGCCCGTTTTTCGGGCGCTCGCCTTTCTTATCTCTTTGCCGCTGCGTGTTCTACTATTGCTTAAATGTCCTCCCGAACTATTGTATATTCTCGCGGCGCCAGTCGGTGCGATTTTGGGATACCGACTGAGCCGACGTGCGAACAGTAAAACTGTGCCTCTCGCTGGTGACCAGTAAAAATTTCTTCCTAAGTGCTAGGAATACAAACTTTCGATTGGGTCCGATTCGTCAACAGAATGGAGTAACCACAGCATGCAATATCTTGATGGGAGCGATGACAAGCCAAGGGATGAGTGCGGTGTTTTCGGTGTTTTCGGGCATCCCAGAGCGGCCGAGTTAACCTATCTTGGATTACGTGCACTTCAACATCGGGGGCAAGAAAGCGCGGGAATCGCTGCATCAAGTAGAGAAGAGTTCCACCACCATCTGGGGATGGGGCTCGTCGATCACGTTTTTGATCCGGAAACATTGTCCAAGCTAGAGGGGTATGTTGCAATTGGGCATAATCGTTATTCAACCGCGGGCAGTAGTAATCTCGAAAACGCCCAACCACTCATTCGGACGTACAAGGGCGGTCCATTGGCAATTGCTCACAACGGAAATCTTGTAAATGCGTCTCAGGTTCGGGATAATCTAGTGGATACCGGATCAATCTTCCATTCCTCCACGGATACCGAGGTGATTGCCCATTTAATAGCAAGGTCATCGCAGCAGCATTTGGAAGATCGCGTTGTTGACGCCTTAAAGCAAGTCCAAGGGGCGTACTCCATTCTCATTATGAGTAAGGCTATTCTAATTGCCGCTCGAGATCCCTATGCCTTTCGGCCGCTCTGGCTTGGACGACTGAATGACGCGCATGTAATTGCCTCCGAAACTTGCGCGTTTGATGTCATTGAAGCCGAAACCGTCCGCGAGATTGAACCGGGCGAGATAGTTACTATTACCGCGGCTAGGCGCGACCCGACGTCATTCAGATTTCACGATCGCTTGCCCAACCTGTCACAATGTATCTTCGAATACATTTATCTTGCTAGGCCCGATAGCCTTGTTTTTGGTGAGTTGGTTAATCGCCCAAGGCGTGAACTTGGACGGCAACTCGCACGGGAATGTCCCGCTGATGCCGACGTGGTCATTTCTGTGCCGGATTCGGCGACGATCGCCGCTCTTGGTTACTCGGAAGAGTCGGGAATCCCTTTCGATATCGGGCTCTACCGAAACTCGTTCGTTGGGCGTTCATTCATGCATCCATCTCATCAGATGCGCGAACTCATGGTTAAGGTGAAGTTGAATCCGATTCGGAGTATACTCCAAGGTAAGCGCGTTGCGGTAATTGATGATTCCATCATGCGAGGGCCCACTTCTCGCCAACTCGTGAAACTCATACGTAAGGGCGGGGCGCTAGAGGTTCATGTCCGTATCGCATCTCCTCCCAATCGGTTTCCGTGCTTTTACGGTGTTGACACACCAACTCGGAAGGAGCTAATTGCGAGCTCCCATACTGTTGAAGAGATACGCAAGTATATTCGAGCGGATAGTCTAGGCTATCTCAGTACGGAGGGACTGCTAAAGGGTGTCAAGTCCGGCAAGGATTTCTGCACAGCCTGCTTTGATGGTAAGTATCCGGTCGAATTTAGCGGCGAACAGAGCAGCCAACTTTCCTTGGGTCTTCCGGAAGACGGGGGATAATCGGAGTACAGACAAAATATAAGGTTTGGAGGTGCGTCGGCACACGGTTTAGTTATCGATAAATCAGGGAGACGTTTCATGCGTCGACGATTAAGGCGTAGCATTCAAAGTAACTATTTTATACCCAACTCGAAAACCTTCAAGCAGGTGCATTCGGATCAAGGCAGATACACGATGTATGCCTTGGTAATCTGCGCGATAATTGGCTTGGCAATGAGTAAACTGTTGCAACCGGTTATTCGCATGCTCAATCCGACGATTGCCCGAAGTAGTGTGCCCGATGTAGCAAATGTGGTTGCCTTCGGGTTGAGCGCAATTGTATTGATTGTCCTGCTCTTGAATATGAAATCAATCATGAACGTGGTTGTGCCAGCAAACGAGAGACGTCGCTTAAAGGCTTTTAACAACCGAAGAAAATCGAATCAAGCCGATGACTGAACAGGGATTGACTTATGCCAGCGCTGGCGTTTCATTTAGCGCCAAAGAAGAGACTACCGATCGCCTAAAGCGCATCCTTAAATCAACTTATCGCGCCGAAGTCTTGAGCGAGGTTGGGCATTTTGGAGGCCTTTTTGCACTCGGAAACTACGACGAACCTGTTTTGGTCTCAAGCACGGACAGCGTTGGTACGAAACTAAAGATTGCCTTCATGACCGGACGTCATGACACTGTTGGGTTTGACATTGTTGCCCATTGCGCGAATGATATCCTTGTTCAAGGGGCAGAACCGCTGTTTTTCTTGGACTATATCGGCACGAGCAAGCTGTATCCGGACGTTGTGGAACAAATTGTTTCCGGACTGGCGGTGGGATGCCGGCAAATCGGTTGCGCGTTTATTGGCGGTGAAACGGCGGAGTTGCCAGAGTTCTACAGGGAGGGCGAGTATGACCTTGTGGGGACAATTGTTGGCGTGGTAGAACGGTCCAATGTGATTACTGGGGATGAAATACGCCCTGGAGATCAGTTAATTGGTCTCGGTTCACTGGGTTTGCACACAAACGGTTTTTCCCTCGCGCGCCGGATTTTGCTGGATATTTGCGACTACAATCCTACCGACTATATTGCTGAGTTCGGGATGACGCTCGGGGAGGAATTGCTCAAGAATCATAAGAGCTATGTCAGCGCTATTCTGAAACTGCGAGAACATTGCAACATTAAAGGCATGGCACACATCACGGGTGGCGGTTTGCCGGGAAACCTAGTTCGTATATTGCCGTCAAGTTGCTCAGCAATAATTCATAAAGGCACGTGGGAGATTCTGCCGATTTTTGGGTTCCTTCAGAACAAAGGGTGCGTCGAATCGGACGAAATGTACCGTGTTTTCAATATGGGAATCGGCTTGGTGCTGGCAGTTTCAAGAGATCAGGTGGACACGGCAGTTGATGTGTTGACAGCGTCCGGCGAATCGCCGTTCCGTATTGGCGAGATTCTCGATGGGAAGAGGCAAGTCCAATTAGTCGAAATGGGTTAAACTCGTCGTAATTACTGAGATAAGCACTGATACATCCATTATCCATACTCTATGTCCGCTGCGCAATTGCCAATTTCAGCGTGTTCTCTAGCAACATGGCGCGTGTCATCGGGCCCACTCCCCCCGGAACGGGGGTAATATATCCGGCTACTTCTCTTACCGATTCATAATCGACATCCCCGGCGGCGCGATTATTAACTCGGGAGATTCCCACATCAATCACAACCACACCCTCCGAGACCATTGGTGCGGTAACTAATCCTGGCTTGCCGGCTGCCACCACCAAAATTTCCGCATTTCGAGTCTCTTCCGCGAAGTTCCGAGTCCGAGTATGACAGTATGTGACGGTGGCATTGCGATTGAGCAACATCAATCCCACCGGTTTACCGACAAGGCTGCTTCGTCCTAAGCAAACGGCGCGTTTCCCTTCAATTTCTACACCTGTTGACTCAATTAAGCGGATAACCCCCGTGGGCGTGCACGGCGTCACTCGCTCGCGATTGATGAGTAGGTTGCCCAAGTTAATAGGACTGAGGCCGTCAGCATCTTTTTCTGGTGAAATTGTGTCAATCACTGCTTGCTCATCTACCCCGCTCGGTAACGGCATTTGCACAATGATGCCATGAACATCCTCTCGCTCGTTGAGGAACTGAACTTGGTCGATGATTTCCGCTTGGGTCGTTTTCGTTGGCGTTTTATAAACTTCCGAGTGGAAATTAACCCGTCTGCAATCTTTCTCCTTATTGGTGACATAGATTGTGGATGCGGGGTTGTCTCCTACCTGAACTACGGCAAGCCCCGGAGTGAAATCCAATTCCTTCACTCGGCGTCGGATCTGACTGCGAATCGATTTGGCTATCTGGCTACCATCAATAATCTCGGATGACATCTGGTCGATACTCCCGTAATGAATTTAAATCGAGCCCTCAGACTTTTCGGGAAACGGTGATTGCCCCGTTCTCATTGATCTATGATGACTTGGTGGTTTGTCGGGATAAAGATTTGTTCCGCATTAGAATACGCGGAGATTAATCCCTTGGTTAACATAGGCCTTCCATGAAAAGTAGGTTCGTATTTCTGATACTTGCACCTGTAACTCGTACAGTACGAATTATATCACATTCTCTCACGTCTTTTTGAGGTCTTTTTTCCCAATTCAAAGTTGGTATTGTTGTTTCTTTTATGTGGCGGTGTCCGTGCGGGGATTCGAATAAAGTTCGAAGATTCTTCACTATAATTCCGGCGAAAATATTCCATCTTGACATATTAACTGAAATTTGGGATAATCGAATCTTGGTAGAGCATCGTCAGCATACGGAGAGATACGAAAGGAAGGGTAAGAATAATGATGCGTGTTGGCGTTGGACAGAGTCAAAGAACCGCTTTGGCAGATGCCCTTGAAGATGCCGTAACGATAGCAATGGGTAACGCGCAGCTGGCAAAAGCAGACTTGGCGGTTGTGTTCGCAACAGTGGATTATCAGGCAGACTATGGGCAACTTTTTCGTACGATTCATGAGGTTTCGGGGTGCGACCATCTTGTCGGTTGCAGTGGAATGAGTGTGCTCACTTCGGCGGGAGAGATTGAAGGTGAGCCTGCCGTTGCTGTCCTTGTCCTACGTTCAGACGATGTTTCGGCAATGCCCTTCTTGGTTTCATCAGATGATTCCTCAATGATTGGAGCAGCGATACGTGAGCGCATCTCGCCCAAGCTTAACGAAAACTCGCTCCTAGTTGTGTTACCGGATGTACGTTGCATCAGCCCCGAAGCGCTTGTGCACCAAATCGGCGAGGATGGGAGCAGGCTTCCAATAGTGGGAGCAGCAGCTTCGGGCAGCCCGGACGGACAGTACATTTATGAGTGGCTTGATGGGGAGGTTGTGGAGGCGGGTGTCGCAGGGATGCTACTGACGGGTGCAATCCACACTGAAATAGGTGTGGCGCAGGGATGTCAACCAATTGGGCGCTCTCTCGAAATCACCCGTGCAGAAGGAAACGTGATTTACAAAGTCAATGGCGGGCCCGCGCTTGATGGTCTGCAGGGAGCACTTGAATCTCTGTCGACGGAAGTTCTTCGACAATCGGGACGTGTTGTGTTCATAGGCATTGCAATGGAAAAAGAAAATCCGGCGCCTCAACGTGGAGATTTTCTCGTTCGCAATGTAGTCGGCTATGACAAGGAAAGTGGAGCAATCGCTGTATCTGAAAGCGTATCGGAAGGCCAGCTTATACAATTTCATTTGCGAAATTCATCTTCCGCAGATAAAGAGATTCAAGAGATTGTCCTCGATCTGCATAAGCGAACACGCGAACAACCACCAGCCTTCGGAATGTATTTCAACTGCTTGGGGAGAGGAAAGGGATTGTACGGGGAGGCGAATCACGATATCCGGATTATCAAGCAGAGATTTCCGGATCTTCCAGTTATCGGTTTCTTCGGTAATGCAGAATTTGCTCCAATCGGTGGTCGGAATTTTGCTCACGCCTATACCGGTGCACTTGTGCTCTGCTCCGAAGGGTGATGTTACGTAGGTGAATTCGCTCTCCGCCGTTTTGAATTAAATAGGAGTTACGCAGTTGGCTGAAGCGTATAAAGAGGTTGTGCCAAATAAGCCCGTACCGCATCTCTGACAATAGAGAGTTTTGCATCAAACCAACTGATACCGGTATGATAGCAATAGTGCTCAATTCTCAGAAAGGCTCTCAGCGCTAAACCGATATGATTTCTTTGAGTGCGAGCAGAGCGCACTTGTGCGCGTTCAATGCCAACAAATTGCTTAATCCCGCGATGATATTCTTCTATTGTCCAAGACCATTCGGCATATTTGAGACGCGTCAATTCGTCCATCTGTAAATCATTCGTTGCCCAATATTCAATGTCACCTTCTGGAGTGTCAACCTTAAATACTCGAATCAATCCATAGCCTTTGAGATGGACAATTGTACCTGTTGATTCACTCGGAAGCGTACTCACCGGACGGTTACCGGAATAATCTTTACTGACAAGTCGGTTGGCAGCTAGACGAGTAAGCCACTTCCAACCATGACCTCGCACCGCTTTTAGATTCTTTAGACTGGCATACCAACTATCAAAACACACACATTCAGGAGCAAAACCGCGTGTTTTCGCTTCTTCAAGCATGGCGCGGAAATGCTCATTCTTCGTCAAGCCGTCTTTGGCTTTATCATAGATTCGATAATCACACGGAATATGTCTATCGCCATCCGTCCAGAGCAAAGTGACCAAGTTAATCCCATTCACAACTCGGTGGTGTTTCCCTGACCAGTGTTTTGTCACGAGTTCAATCTTTTGTGAATAAGGTTTATCCAGAGTCGAGTCATCTATAACTAAAATTCCGGATTCTAATTTCACCTGATTTCTCGATTCTTGCCACAGTTTGCCAGTATCGGGTTCCTCTCGATGCAAGAGCCGTGTTATCGAATCGTGAGCCGGAGGATTATCAGCTTGGGGTTGAACTTTTTCCGATTCAAGACAACTGTAACTTTTCTGAGCGGCTACCAAGAAATCAATATAGTCAGTGTCAGTATATTTAGGGGGATTCATACTCAAATTATAACCTATTTTCACTCAACTGCGTAACTCCTATTAAAGACAATCCAGACCGTATCATTTACCACGGCGTAATAGAGAAAACACACATGAACAGTGGTAGGAAGATTCACGTTGTGGTCGTTGGCGCCGGCATTATTGGGGCCTCAATCGCTTATTTCCTATCGCGTCGCAACAATGTTAATGTAACAGTATTAGAGAAATCCGTACCCGGATTGGGTGCATCGGGGCATTCCTTCGCTTGGCTGAATTCCTTTGAAAAGGATCCGGTAGGTTATCACAATCTGAATTGTCGATCCATGGATGCCTGGCATCGGTTTACCCAAGGACTCGACCGAGACATCGGGTTCCACTGCGGCGGACAACTCCGATGGGAAAACACCGACGAAGGAGCGAGGGCATTACGCGAACGTGTCAAACAGTTGCAGGTATGGGGATATGCCTGTCGGATTATCACAGCGACTGAAATGCGCCAACTTGAACCAGGGTTGTTACCCGGGACCGTGAAGGCGGCATCTTTGTCACAAGCCGATGGCTGCGTCGAGCCGCTCAAAGTAATTGAAGCATGTTTAGAGAAAGCGCGCGAGCATGGAGCCGTCGTGCAAATGCAAGCCCCTGTAACCGGCATCTCTGTCGGAAATGGTTCAAACACATCGCGACATGTCAAGGCACTAAGAACACTGCGTGATGAAGTTGGTTGTGACATTGCGGTGTTGACTGGCGGCGTTCACACGACGCAGCTTGCCGCTATGGCTGGAGTGCATATCCCTCAACAGGAAAGCCCGGGTGTTGTTGTTCGGACCACTCCCTGTCCACCCCTGCTGAGCAGCGTATCCGTTATCCATGCCCCTAGGATTGGCATTGGTCGGTTGGATGTGCACTTCCGACAAGCATCTGACGGTACACTGATGATTGGTCAGGGCACTCAAGAGAGCCTGAATCGCGACGATTCACAGGAACACGCCGATGAACTGCTAGCCCGAGCGAAACATTACTTGCCATCAATTGCCGATGCATCCGCGGTTCCCGTGCCTGTTGGTTATCGTCCAATGCCGATTGACGGTTTCCCGGTGCTAGGATTCGTACCATCCGTACCCAATCTCTATATTGCGCTCATGCACAGCGGCGTCACGTTGGCTCCACTGGTAGGTGAGTTGGCAACTCTTGAGATTGCTGATGGCGTGCGTGTTGAGATGCTAAACCCTTACCGACCTAGGCGGTTTGGACAGAATTGTTAGAAACTTGATTGCTCATGAGTTTTGGTACAATTGTTTCCTGATGCAGTTGAACAGGATGAGCGTGTTTCATCATGAAAATTGGATACGCGGTTTATGAAAGTTACATCTAGACCTTTTGCAACCGCCTGAAATCATCTTTCGGCAATGAAAAGATTCTCTCAATGACGCTTTTCGGATCCGTGGCGAGAGGGCAAGCCCGATTGGACAGTGATATTGACCTCTTGGTAGTCCACAAAAAAGTGGATTTCAACCCGGTACACCGGTCTGTCGATATTGCTCTTGCGTTACGAGAGGAAAACGAGTATAAGCGCCTCATAGAGCAAGGGCTGGATCCGCAGCCTTCATGCATCTTTATGACCGAGGGCGAACTTTGGGATAGACCACATATCTTACTCGACATTCTTGTCGAAGGCATCCTTCTCTATGACGTAGGCATATTGGAATCTCGCCTCGAAGCACTGAGAGAGCGACTCAATGCCTTGGGGTCGAAGCGAATTGGGTTGCCGGACGGCACATGGTATTGGGATTTGAAACCGGATTGGAAGCCGGGGGAGATAATTGAGCTATGAACAATACCGACCTAAATGGCAGGTTAGTCCTAGAGGCCCAGATGATTTTGGAGGAGGCAAAACGTGCGTTCGACAGCCCAGCTTGGAATCTCGTGGTAAGGAGAGCGCAGGAGGTGGTTGAATTATCACTGGAAGGGCTATTAAAGCTCATGGGCGTCGAATTTCCGAAAACGCACGATGTTGGCGACACCTTCGCAAAAATCTGCACAGAGAAGAGAATTGAGATTGAAGGTGAGAAACTAGCGGAGATACAACAAATTACACAGCAGTTGGCACGAGATCGTGCACCGGCGTTTTATATAGAGACGGAATAGCCGCGAGAACAGGGCTAGCCAAGCCTTGCGGTCCGCCGAGACGGTGTTAACCGAAGCCCAAGAACTGACTCAGAGACTCTTGGTAGCTAGGCTACCGTTTTTCGCTTGAATCGCAGTCCATACGGTGTTTTTCAATTATACTATTATGACACACCCAATCGAATTGTTGCCCTTCACACCAAACCGTGTAGGCAGGGATCGAACGAGTGGACAACGAGGACGATAGAGATCTCCTTGCCCCGCCTTGGAAGGCTTGATTGACGCTATTAATGCACTGCGAATATAGAGAAATGGTATAACTAACAATCTTTCTGGAATTGATTCAAGGAGTACACGATTTGTGAAAGCGGCAGTATTTGAGCAGGCAGGTAAACTAAGTATACAGGACAAACCTATACCGAGTCTTGTCTCGGGTGACGTCCTTATCAAAGTTGATTTGTGCGGTGTCTGTGCCTCTGATCTTGCCGCCCTCAACGGAGACGTTACAGATTACTCGCCACCTGTTGTAATGGGTCATGAACTTGCTGGCGTTGTTGTCGATAGCCGGCGTTCTGACGTGAAAGTGGGCGAGAAAGTTACCGTCAACCCAATGCTCTCGTGCGGGACCTGCGAATACTGTCGGGCTGACCTAGACAAATATTGCGAAAAGATTGAAGGAATTGGCCACGATATTGATGGAGGATACGCTGAATACATCCGCATGCCGAAACACGGGATTGACACCGGAAAACTCATTTCTGTCCCGGACTCAATCCCTGCCGAAGAGCTTCTTTTTCTTGAGCCGTTAGGCTGTTGTCTCAATGCGATGCGCGAGACCATTTTCGATAAGAGTGTGGCAATCTTGGGCGCGGGTCCCATCGGACTTCTTTTTGCGCAACTGACCCAAAAAAGCGGCTTCCAAACATATATGTTGGAGCCACTTGCCCATCGCCGCGAAGTCGCAGAAAGAGTTGGGGTTGAAGCAGCTATTGACATTACCGGAGAGCACCTTGCCGCGCTCATTGAGACCACCAGTGGCGGCGTAGATACAGTAATATCGGCGACGACCAACAATCAACGGGCTATTGACCTCGCGTTCAAAGTTGCCCGGCGTGGAGGCTGCATTAACTTCTTCGGACTTGCCCCCGCCGGACAAGAAATTCGGGTCAATCTTGAGCATTTTCACTACATGGGCCATAAGTTGATGGCGTCGTGGGCGTTCTCGCGCTGGAGTCTGAACGAGTCTCGCCGGGTGCTCATCGAAAAGGAACTTGATTTTGCGCCACTGCTAACCCACCGGTATCCCATTGAACAAGCAGTAGGAGCGTTTGAAAACGCACGAAAACAACGAGGCGTGAAAAGTGTTCTTGTTGGCGAATGAACTGCCCGAAATCGGACAATTCCGAGGACGCGATTGGACGCATTGGTTCATTTTCAAGCAGAAAAGGGAAATCACGACGTAAAATAACTGGCACTGAAAGTGCATTCAATACACTTGTACGAATAACGAGAATCTCCTAGACGGATTGTTCGATCTGCTGAAGCATGCCAAGGATGAACATCTGCTGTATGAAGGACGAACTTATGGCGGAGGACTCAACAAAATTGAACCCAAGGAACTAGCACGAGTGCCATTGCCTAACCATCCACGACTTGAACAGATTGATGCTATAGTCATTTAGACTCATATTTACACATACTTGTTGGTGATTTGATGATTGAAAGTTATTACGAAAGATTTATTGTAGGAGCGATCTCCCGATCGCGACCTCCTGTCGCGCGCAAAGCTCGGTCTGACAGAAGTCGCGTAATGAATTGCGCTACTACGAACCGAACCAAGTCGATTCCACATGTGTAATCCTTAATTGCAATGACTATACATCCAAACAACTTATTCTTTTTGAGCGTCATTCTTGATGAAAACCTTAAAAGCCTACCTTGAACTCATCCGATATCCTCTCTTTGCCATCCCGATTGTCGCCACGCTGCCGGGAACTTTAATTGCGTCCGAAGGGCGAATAAACTGGCGTGTGGGGGTTACACTATTCACAGCCCTGCTTGGATACTTCGCGGGGATGATGAAGAATGATTATTTTCACCGGGGACAAGATGCCGTCGTCAATCCACACCGCCCACTTCCGTCACACCGACTCACGCCTCGACAGGCGTTGATCACGGCAAGCGCCACCTACATCCTCTGCGTTATTCTAGGGTTTGTGCTCCACATCAAAGCCGGGCTACTCGTGATTACCCTTGTGATGATTTCCCACTGTTATAACGCCATTTTCAAGGAGCGAGGAGTGTGGGGGAGCATCAGTTTACCGGTTGGCATTGGGCTGCTAAACGTATTTGGCGCTCTAGCCGTTAGCGGCGGAGTGCCGCGTTTGGTCTGGTACGCGTTTGCCGCGACAACGCTGTACGATTGCGGCACGCATATTACGACAACTTTCAAGGACATTGAGCGTGATAAGCGGATCGGGATAACTACCACGCCCGTACAATTGGGTATCAAACCCGCCCTTACAATTTCCGCGATCGCAACAGTCTCCGCCTTCGTTGTTGCGGCTTTGCCACACTTGCTGGAAGGTGTCAGTTGGCACTACACTCTATGGATCCTCTGTGCGTTGATTGCCACGGGTATTACCCGACTGCCGCTCTATCTGGATGCAAACGAGAAGAACGGATATCGCGCATTGAAGGGTTCCATGATTGGCGCCATCACATTTTTTCCCTGTTTAATCGGAGTTCAATTCTCGATATGGCAATCCGCGCTAATCATTGTACCGCTCCTCTTGATAACCCTGGTTCTGTTGCAGATTACAAAGCGGGAAGTTTAAGCTGTCTTTGTGTCTCTTAAAATTGCTATACTCTACGTAGACATGGATATTGGTTACGATGCGACAACTGTGGAAGTAGGATAAAAAGAGCAAGCAATTTTCTTCGACATAAGGTCTTGCAACCCACCAGCCAAATGGAAACACACGGCACGAATATCGGAATATGAAATGCAGCATATACTGTTTGCATTATTCTCGGCTATTCTGTTTGGTGCATCTACGCCGATAGGGAAGATACTGCTTAACAGTCTTCCGCCTTTCCAACTCGCGGGATTGTTGTATATTGGTGCAGCAGTTGGCGTTCTTCCTTTCGCGGTACGACAGAGAACCACTAAGAAAATCCATCGGATTGGGAAACGCAATTTACTTCGCCTAGTCGGAGCAATCTCTTTTGGTGGCATCGCGGGGCCCGTGTTGCTCCTGTTCGGATTGCAGAAAGCGCCCGCTGCCTCCGTCGCCATGTGGTTAAACATGGAACTAGCCGCTACCGCCATACTAGGATGTCTACTGTTTCGAGAATATCTGGGTGGCTATGGGTGGCTAGGAGTTATTGGCACGATTGGGGCATCGGTAATGTTATCATGGCACGAGGGGACTATCGGTTTTTTTGCGATGCTACTCGTGGCTGCAGCTAGCATCTGCTGGGGATTAGACAATCATCTGACCGCTTTAATTGACGGGATTACTCCGACTCAGAGCACATTTTGGAAAGGGGCGATTGCGGGCACAACGAATCTGATTATAAGCATTTTACTAGAACTCCAAGGAAAAGCGATGTGGGTTCTGGCATCAGCCGTAATTGTGGGAATATTCTCTTACGGTTTCAGTATTAGTCTTTACATCTTGGCGGCGCAAAATCTTGGCGCAACCCGGAGTCAAATGATCTTCGCTAGCGCACCGTTCTGTGGCGTAGCTTTATCCGTTGTTCTAGTGGGGGAGACCATTTCAGTCATTCAAGCTATGGCTGCTGTGATTTTGGTCATTTCCCTCACTGTCTTGTTGCGAGACCAACATACCCATTCGCATACGCATGAACCCCTGCACCATAAACATAGACACAGACATGATGATGGCCACCATGACCATGTCCACACTGACGGTGAAGGGGCAGTTTATCACAGTCAATGGCACACACATGAACCAATAACCCATGCACATCCCCATTGGCCGGATATTCACCATCGGCATCGGCATTAGTCCACATACCGAGAGGGATTGATGTATATGTGGTTGGTTCTGTGGAGGTCCAACGCAACACCTAATAATGACTATAGATTGGAAGTGGTGTACCCATGAATGCACACTATGAACATGACAACCGTACTCGGAAGGCTTGGTGTTGATAAACACACACTGAGTGTAGATGAGAAAAGAGCGCTAGACGAAGACGGATTTTTGCGTCTTGAGAACCTGATGACATCGGAGGAAGTCGAGGCATTTGTCCGCCGCCTTGACGAACTTGCGAAAATTGAGGGCGACGATGCCGGAAAGGAGGTACATCAAGAGCAAGGCACAATTCGTTTGAGCAACTTGATTGACAAAGATCCGATTTTTGAGAAATGTGTAATATCGCCACGGCTTTTGGCGGCGATTCGGCATGTTCTTGGCGATGAGTTTAAGAGCTCCTCGTTGAACAGTCGTGCCGCATTGCCCGGATATGGACGACAGGGGTTGCACGCCGATTGGGGCGGAGCCGTGATACCGGGTGACTATTTTGTATGTAACTCTATTTGGTTACTTTCCGATTTTACACGTCAAAACGGAGCCACTCGCGTTGTACCCGGATCGCATCGCTGCGGTAAAACCGTGACAGATGTGATGTCCGATACAAATTCGGACCACCCGAATCAGGTTCAACTCATTGGAGAGGCTGGCACCGTTGTCGTATTTAACTCGCACCTCTGGCACGGCGGCATGGAGAACGAAACAGATGTTCCAAGGCGAGCGATGCATTCCTACTTCTGTCGCCGCGATCAGCGTCAACAACTGAATCAGCGCAAGTGGCTGCGAAAGGAAACAATTGCTAGATTATCCTTGGAAAGCCGGGTTATACTGGATGTGGACGAGCCCTAACAAGGAAGTAATACAGTGATGTCTCTAAACTAAATAGGAGAGGGTACGAACCAATGACGAAACTGACTCCCGAAGAAATCAGATTTTTTAGAGGCGAAGGTTTTCTCATCAAACGCAGAATCATGGATGAAAGTCTTACGGCACAGGCGCGTGAGAGATTATGGGAGAACGCGCCGCCTGAAATTGACCCCAATAATCCCGACACATGGGTTGGCCCAATTCAGGAATACAGGGAAAAGAATAACGAGAAGGGCAATGATGGCGGCGGGTACGGATGGTGGTACCGTGGGATAGGCGGCGAAGAATGGATGGTACGAATGCTTGTGACTCACCCGCCAATTTGGGAGATAGTGGAGCAGATGCTGGGAGAAGGGGAAGTCGTTAAACCAAACAGCGTCCGTGGTATTTATTGCCGCCTTCCCGAGGGCAATGCCCCGAGAAAACCCCTTGGTTGTCATATCGACGCTCACGCATTTCATCTGGGCGTGGTGGGATATATTGATGATGTCGCGCCAAATGGAGGAGGCTTTTCGGTTTGGCCCAGAAGCCACCGTGTTTTCTATTACAGTAATCAAACCCGAAATCTGAGAGACGATACAGAACAGTACGCGAATAACCTCGCATACTTCAAGCACAATACTCCGATCGATTGCCATGGTCGAGCCGGCGATGTTGTCTTTTGGCATCACCGGTTGGCGCATTCTGCGGGCAGTAATCGGTCAAAAGGGATTCGCAAGGCGGTATTGGGTGATTATGTGAAGAAGAATATCGAACGCACAATGAACGAGCCGCCATGTGAAGACATGTGGGAGGAATGGCCCGGAATCCCCTCGGATGGGAAAGCGTAACCGGTCAAAGTGACATCGCTAAACGACCAAAAAATCATGGCACGTCGATCTATCTGCCGTGAACCAGACTTCCAACAACGACAAGATTGTTTCACCGGACCAAGGCGTACGATAACCGGTGAGCGCTCGAGAGTCACGATCGCCGAATATGGAAAAGCGCGATCGGCTCCGGATATTTCAATCTATAGTCGCTTAGATTCATATTTACACACACTTGCTGGCGATTTGATGGTTGAAAGTTATTGCGAAAGTTTTTTGTAGGAGCGATCTCCCGATCGCGACCTCCTGTCGCGTGCAAAGTTCAATCCGACAAAAGTCGCGTAATAAATTGCGCTACTACGAACCGAACCAAGTTGATCCCACATGTGTGATTCTTAATTGTGAGACTATAGTGGCGAGAGAATTTCTAGCCCGTCAAACCCTTTGATATCCGACACCCATCAATGTAATGAGTCTGACAGAGCAGATTAAAGCGCATGCGCAGAGATTGGGATTCGAGTTGGTTGGCATTACCCCTGCCGAAGAAAGTCAGACCATCCGACTCTATGAGAAGTGGTTAGAGAACGGATACGCCGGGAAAATGGGGTATCTTGAAAAACACCTTCAGTTAAAACGCGATCCGCGTAATTGCCTGCCGGAAGCCAAGTCAATCATCAGTTTAGCAATCAATTATTATACGCACGATCCTACCCAAACACTTGCCGAAAATCCGGCAAGAGGCCAAATCTCCCGGTACGCATGGGGAGATGATTACCACGAGATTATTCGCGCCAAATTGCGTAAACTCACAGAGTTCATTGATGAGACTGGGCAGAAAAAACTTAAGCAAAAAATCTACGTGGACACGGGACCAATTATCGAACGTGAATACGCTCAGAAGGCGGGCATCGGATGGATTGGCAAAAATACAAACTTCATAAACTGGCAATCGGGTTCATGGTATTTTCTCGCTGAACTTCTCGTAAGCATTGAATTGGAGTACGATTGGCAGTTACCGCGTGGAAGTTGCGGTACGTGTACCCGTTGCATTGAAGCGTGTCCGACGGATGCGATTGTTGCCCCAAATGTACTTGATTCCCGTCTCTGCATTTCCTACCTTACCATCGAGTTGAAGGATAGTATTCCAAGGGAGCTACGCCCACAGATGGGCAACCTGATTTTCGGTTGCGATATCTGCCAAGAAGTCTGCCCATGGAATAGCAAGGCGACACCGTCAACTGAACTAGGGTTTTACTCACGCGAGGAGAACATCGCACCAAAACTGCTTTCCCTTATCGACATGACGCAAGCAGAATTTAGCAAACGCTTTAAAAATAGTCCCATTAAGCGCGCCAAAAGACGTGGATTCCTCAGGAATGTCGCCGTCGCCCTCGGGAATTGGGGAAATCGGCGGGCGGTCCCGGCTCTCAAGCGAGCGTTGAATGATGATGAAGCGCTCGTCAGAGAACACGCCGCCTGGGCGCTGGGCAAAATCGGCGGGCGATCGGCACGCGAAGCTTTAGGTGGGAGACTGAGCGTGGAAACTGAAGCCCAAGTCGCAAGTGAAATCAGGGAGGCCTTACGAGGGATGACACGTTCAGCATGAAAACCCGCAGCTGCGAATCCTCTTTTATATTGAAGAAACTTTGGACACTTCGCAGACCATTGATGGGTAAAACATGACCAACGGCGAATTTAAGCTCATCTGTGAAGACAATCAAACGCAAGCGAGGGCCGGTCAGTTGTGCACGGCGCACGGTGTTGTCGATACCCCTATTTTTATGCCTGTTGGGACACGCGGCACCGTCAAAGCCTGCACTCCTCAAGATCTCAATGAGATTGGCGCCGAGATAATCCTAGGCAATACCTACCACCTCTATCTTCGTCCCGGACACCAGATTGTCGAGCAAGCGGGTGGTCTGCACAGATTCATGGCGTGGCGAAAGCCAATCTTGACAGACAGCGGCGGGTTTCAAGTGTTTAGTTTGGGTCCACTGCGCACGATTAGCGAGGAGGGGGTTGAGTTTCGGTCGGAAATTGATGGCGCAAAGCACTTCATTAGTCCCGAACGCTCAATAGAAATTCAGAATGCGCTCGGGGCAGATATAATAATGGCTTTTGATGAATGCCCATCGCTGCCTAACAGTTACGAATATCTCGAAAAGTCAATGGAGATGACGGTACGTTGGGCGGCGCGGTGCAAGCAAGTCCATGCCAACCCCGATCAACTCCTGTTTGGCATTGTGCAAGGAGGAATGGAAAAAGATCTCCGAAATAGGAGTATTGAAGCCACGGTAGATATCGGATTCCCGGGGTATGCCATCGGAGGATTGAGTGTCGGTGAGGCGAAGGAACTCATGTATGAAACTCTTGCCTACACTGCACCACTTCTTCCGAGAAACAGACCTCGCTATCTGATGGGCGTCGGCACGCCCGAAGATTTGGTATATGCGGTCAGTTGTGGAGTGGACATGTTTGACTGCGTGATGCCGACTCGAAACGCGCGGAATGGGTGGCTTTTTACCACGCATGGCCCCGTCCGCATTCGGAATGCGGAGTACAAGACCGACTTCACGCCCTTAGATCTGAATTGCCTATGCTATACCTGCGAAAATTTCACACGAGCCTATCTTCGTCACCTACATCGTGAGAATGAGATTCTGGGTCACTGCTTACTCACACGCCACAACCTCCATTTCTATTTGAGCCTAATGCGCGGTGTTCGACGGGCTATTCTTGATGGATCGTTCCCACTCATGTGCGCCGACATTCCGGCGCTAGTAATGTTAGGTCAAGAGGTGAAAGATTACACCACGGTTAAGAACGATTGTTTTTCCCCTTGTCTGTAGATAATTTGCGCATTTCTTCCAATGCGAAACATTAAGCTGACAATTGAATACGATGGGACAAATTATCATGGCTGGCAGATTCAACCCAACGGCATCACCGTCCAAGAAGTTATTCAAAACGCTCTCGCGGCGCTCACCAAAACGCAGGCACAGATTATTGGCGCGGGCAGAACGGACACGGGGGTACACGCCGCGGGTCAGGTTGCCAATTTTTTCACTGATTCCAAGATGTCCTCAGGTTCTATCCAGAAAGCGTTGAACTCACTTCTTCCTGAAGATGTCGTGATTACTGAAATCCAAGATGTCTCACCTGATTTTCACGCCCGTTTCAGTGCACTAAGCCGAACCTATCAATATACCATCCTCAATCGAGAATTTCCGTCCGCATTTTTAGGCAATACTGCTTACTTTTTACCGCGTCCAATCCATGTCGAGCGAATTGATGATATCTGCCGCGCGTTAATTGGAAAAAAGGATTTCTCCTCATTTCAACGTTCTGGGAGTGAGCGCATCAACCCTATCTGTGAGGTTTTTGGGGCGTCGTGTTGGCGTGATGCTGATTTGGTTTACTTTCAAATTGAGGCAGATGCGTTTTTGCGAGGAATGGTTCGAGCCATAATTGGGACTGCGCTCAAATTGCAGGAGACTCCAGACAAAATCAATCAGTTTCAGAAGATCTTGGACGCCAAGGACAGGAGTGTTGCCGGTCCTTCCGCGCCTGCACATGGGCTATCGCTAATCGCCGTGAAATACTGAAGAGATTGTTAATGACAAGTAAAAAAGCCTACCCAAATCTCGGGAACGAAACCAAGAAAAGCATCTACCGTGTGTCTGTCGGATACCATTGGCTACGGTATGTTCTGTGCATCTTGACGTGTTTGGGTAGCATGGCGTGCACTAAGCCACCATCGCCGCATTCTACGGCAGCCCTGCGCTCGCTCCTTCAACCTTGGAATGGAATTGGGACGTACGCGGGGTTTGACTCGGCAAGAGGATTGTTATATTTGGGGAATAGCCTGATAGAACGTCGCTTTCACTTGGATGGAGATGGTAGCGTGCCTCAGACAAGCCATTATTTCCACAAACCATCGGGACGGGACTATGTCTCGGTTTCGTGCGACGAATTCAAGTTTCGAGTTGGCGAAATCGCATTCACTGCGAACACAGATACCCTCAAATACAAGTCTCATAAGATTCGACAAAGCGTTGCGGAGTCGAAACATCTAACCGTTGAACTCGGATATTCGGAGACATCGAGGGAACCTATCTGTTCTGTCAAAATTCACTACGAAGTGTATCCGAATCTGCCGATAATCCGAAAGTGGATTACCTTTGAGAATTTAACGGATTCGGCATTCTTTGTCGAGGATATTATTATTGAATCCTTATCCTTGCCTGTCGATAGCAAGGCACAGCCCCGAGTTTTTGGAAATCGTCCGGAATTGACAGTTGACCCGCAACCATTCATCGTTGTGTATGATACGGAAGACGATGGCGGCATCATAGTGGGAAATGAGGCTCCGGGGATACTTAAATATTACAATCTCCCGTCCGGTGATACCGAGATCGAGGTTGGTCTACTTCCGACACCTGCCATCAATGGGTTCGAGATTCGTGTGCCGCCTAACGTAGTAATGTCGACTCCGAAAATCTGGACAATGTTATTTGAAGGCGATTATTCCACGGCTTCCGAAGCGCTCAAGCACGTTGTTGGACAACGGTTAGTATCCTTGAAGGAGGCAGCGGCTCAGGTGCCGTCTATCACTTGGGCAAAGATTCCCTCGGATGGAGAAATGCCTACCGGTGATTTCATCGCCGTGGATTATGACTGGAACGGAGACAATCTATCGGCTCTGCAGCGACTGGCAGAACAGGCCCATGAGGAAGGTAGAAAGTTTGGGATTCGCTTGCCAATCGCCGAGGTTGATGTCCGATTCTTGAACCAGAGTGCGTGGCGGTTGTCACCCATAGCAAGTTTCGGAAGCTTTGCTACGGAGAATAAGACAACCCAAAACTCTGGTATTCTTGATATGGAATCTCCAAACACAATCAGCGATGAAAAGGCTGTTTACTGTGTGCTGAGTGACTATGGCTACTATCTTTTGCATGCTGCACACGCCTTGCTAGAAGAGACAGAGGCACATCTCCTTGTCTTTGATGGTGCATTAATTGGTATGCCCGATAATGCCTTGAAGGGCTGCGGGGTACTTGGACACCAACATTTGAGTCGTAGGGAATCAATCAGCTTGATTTATCAGTGGTTGTTTGATTTCGCTGATTACCTACGTCAGCAATATCCTAATCTGCAACTTGGAATTACCTCAACGGCTTTCGGCGTTGAGGCCCCGGATATGGCGGTTTTCAACCACTTCGATCTGTTCTTCCCTAAACGCGATTAATCCGATATTGGTAATTAGTGTACTTAAAGCGCTTGAAAACCAACTCTCATTTCTGATACAATGGCAACGATTTAAGACAGTTATGTCTTTTTCGCTATGATATGTGAGAAACCGATTTAACCTTAGGAGACAAGATGCAAATCGCCAACCGATTAGGGAAAATCCCGCCTTATCTGTTCATGGAATTACGGAACAAAATCAACAAAGCAAAAGCCGATGGGATTGATGTGATTAGCCTCGCTGTGGGCGATCCGGTGGATCCGACACCGCAGCCGGTGATTGATGAACTTAGCCGAACCGCGGCAGATCCTGAGAATCATCGCTACCCTACGGACGAAGAGAAAGGAATGCTGGCATTTCGCCAGGCAGTGGCTGATTGGTACGCGGCAAGATACAACGTTCACGTCGATCCGGAAGATGAAGTTTTAGGCCTAATCGGATCCAAAGAGGGATGCCACCATTTTGTTTTGGCAGTTGTGAATCCAGGCGAAACGGTGCTAATGACAGATCCGGGGTATCCTGCATACCGCGCAAGCATATTAATGGCAGAAGGTGAAACTTACAATGTGCCCATTACTGCTGAAAACAACTTTCTGCCCGAATTGGAAAATATTCCATCAGATGTCGCCAAGCGGGCAAGCGCGATGTTCTTGAACTATCCCAATAACCCTACTGGGGCTACCGCAACACCGGAGTTTTTTGCGGACGTTGTTGCGTTTGCCGAGACATACGACATTGCGATTTGTCACGACAATCCTTACAGCGAAGTCGTTTTTGACGGTCTTAAACAGTTGAGTTTTCTATCGACTCCCGGCGCGAAAGATGTCGGTGTGGAACTTAATTCACTATCCAAACCATTCAATATGACCGGTTGGCGGATTGGTATGGCGCTGGGAAACTCCGATCTCATTGGAGGCATGGCACAGGTCAAAGAAAACACCGATTCTGGAATTTTCAACGCGATTCAATATGCGGGAATCGTTGCCTTGACCCAATGTCAGGGTAATATCGGCAAGATGTTAGAAGTATATTCGCGCCGACGTCAACGGATCCTAGACACGTTTGGACGGCTAAACTGGGGCGATTATACTCCCCCAAAAGGCACGTTTTACCTCTGGATGCCTACGCCAAATGGAATGAGTTCCATTGAGTTTGCGACGCAGATTTTCGAGGAGGCAGCAGTCGTAATCACTGCGGGATCGGCGTATGGTGATTACGGTGAGGGATATTTTCGTGTAGCGTTAACGGTTCCCGATGACCGATTGGAGGAAGCCCTGGGCCGAATAAAGAACGTTCTCTAGACTAGATGAATCTGCGCAGTGCTGGAATGCGATGGTACGCTCACAACGGATTCGGACAAGATTGTGCCATTGCATTCCTGCGGAGTGTAACGGGTCAATTCCGATGACGTTGAAGATCCAATTGACTTTCTTTTTCCCTTGCGTTACCAATCAAACGATAAACGTATATCAATCTGCCACGCCAAGTTTTTTCTCGACGATGCTCCATACGTTCTTCTCGTTCCATGGTAGATAAATGCGGACAGACAGCCACCGAATGGAGATTGAGCGTATCGGTAACTTTACGTGCCGACATGCCATTTCGTCGCTTTAGGAGCGTGATGATTTCTCCCCCTGTATCACTGTTAACATATCCAATCCACCTCTTCTAGATTAATCATGGGATTATGGCGGATTTAGCAGAGAAATTACAAGTCAACAATTTTTAAGGTACTTACTTGACAAAACATAAAAAAGATGTTACTATTCGCAAAGGACCTTTATGGAATGTATTAATGAGAAAAGTAGCACGATTCTAGTGGGAGGAAAGAGAGGCAAATGGAACCGGAGGAAGTAGTTGAGGCTAAGGACGAAATACTCAAAGGCGAAATTCTGGACGATGAAATTCCTGAATCCGAGGATAACATAGAATATCTACTCAGGGAAGAGGTCAATTTCAAACCTGTTCAAACGGATGCTTTGAGTAGCTGGCTGCGTCAGGTCGCGCACCATTCTCTTCTGTCACGTGAAGAGGAGATTGCGCTTGCAAAGCGTATTGAGAATGGAGACGAGTCGGCGTGCGAAGAGTTGGTTCAAGCGAATATGCGTCTAGTTGTTTCGGTGGCTTCAAAATATCAGGGGCGAAATGTTCCTCTTGAAGATCTGATCCAGGAGGGAAACATCGGTGTTATGCGTGCCGCGAAGAAATTCGACTATCGCAGAGGCTTTAAGTTCAGCACGTATGCAATTTGGTGGATTAAGCAGGCAATTCGGCGGACACTTGATAACTGTTCGCGGTCTATTCGTCTGCCATCTTACATCGTTGCCAAAGTCAATAGATTTGACTCAACTTATGCCCGACTTTGTCAGGAGCTGCAGCGAGAGCCAAAGATTGGGGAACTGGCAGAAGCGCTGGAATTAACGGAAGCTCAAGTGAAGGAAATTTTGACGTTAAATGCCAATACCATCTCAATGGAAACTCCGCTGAGCGATGAAAAGGCTGCAGCAACGCTTGGCGACTTGGTTGAAGACACGTCCGAAAATCCGGGAGCGGGACCTATTGCGGATATGATTGAGCAGAATTTGGTCAATCAGCTTCTCAGTAAGCTTAGCACGAGAGAGCAGCAGGTACTTAGTATGCGATACGGCCTTGAAGGCGGCAACGAAAAAACGCTACGCGAAATCGGAGAAAAGCTGAATGTGACACGTGAACGTATCCGTCAGTTGGAAATTGAAGCTATTCATCGGCTGAGACGATTCTACGATGAGATGGGCGAATTTCGTCATCCCATGCAAGACACGCGACAACCAGCGGCTTAGTCGTGTCTCACTATTTTACCCGCGTACAAACCGCCTGCGCTCGGAGTAATATCCGAAAGATGGAAATCCAACGCGGTTGCGAGTCGGCAAAGTGGGCGATTCGGTCTGTTTTACTACCGATTAAGTTTGAGTATTTGAGTTTGGAATTGCACAATTCTGACGACATGCAATCGGGTTTGCGTTGCACCAAACCACACGGAGCCGCCGAAATGCCCGGCTCGCAAATTGTTTTCTCCATTGATAGGTCACTAAGACATGAGGGCTTGAATGTTCACTGAGGTGAGGCTTACTAATGAAAGGGGATTGCTGCTTTCTTTTTTGAAGGTGGCGCTACAATGAAAAATCTACTCAACAAGCTACACGCAAAATCCAGGTCAGACGAACAAGAGCCACTCCTCACGGTAACCGAGGCAGCGAAGGGAAAAATTGTGTCGATTATAGAGGACGAGGAAGTGCAAGTACAGGGACTGCGTGTTAGCATACAAGGACGCACGGCATCTGCATTTGAATATGGCTTAGGGCTTGAAACTGAGCCTGAATCAGACGACCTCGTGGTGGATGGGAAAGCATTCAAAGTCTTTGTGGATCCCAAGAGTGCCGAGGACTTGAAGGGGGCAACAATCGACTATGTGGAAGACCTCAATTCAAGCGGATTCCGAATTGATAATCCAAACACGCCAACTTGGGATAACTCGAAGGCGCAAGCGATTCAAGCGCTCATTGACGATCGTATTAATCCTTCTGTCGCTGCACACGGGGGGCACATAGACCTCTTGGATGTCACTGATGACTCAATTTACGTCCACATGGGCGGGGGATGTCAAGGGTGCGGAATGGCGAGTGTTACCTTAAAACACGGAATCGAAGCTATGGTTAAAGAGTCGTTCCCCGAAATAAAAAACATTATTGACTCAACCGACCACGCCTCTGGGACGAATCCTTACTACCAACCCGCAAAAGGGTAATCGTTTCCTAGACCCATCGTATCCTTGGTAAATGGGCACAAGGAGCATGTTGTTCTCAAGTATTTTTCCCTCTTAAGAACTTGTTTGAAAAGCCTTCCTTTCCCAACGAAAGCGACGTCAATCTGCAATTTCAATTGTTCTGGATGGCAACTACAGTTTCATACCATCCTTGCGATGGCATTAATGTCGAAACGGCTGGGAAGCCAGTCATAACAAGAGTTTTCTCTCCTTTTTGTCTCTATTGAAAACTCCGATTTAATATGAAAAGTATGAAATTGGCCAAAACTGGCAATTGACGTTTTCAAGTCGCATTTTGGGTTTTCAAACAAGATTTTAAAATTTCCTGCGTTCCAATCTTTTTTGCGACCCACTTGGACTCAACATCATCTACAACCTAAGGTCAGGGTGACAAGGCTATTCAAACTCGTAGGGTACCGTCTCCGCTTGGTGCGTTTTGGAGGATTTCTCGGCGAGCTCCAAGATAGCCACGACACGCCGCGCGGATTCGGCAGTTGTAATGAGTTGTTCACCGGTGTTGAGATGCGCGACGATGTTCTCATAGAAGCTAGGACCGGGGCGGCCTCTGAACTCCACAATCTTTTCTTCGGTTCCTACCTCGGTTTCCGAGAGCACCCTGAAGTGTGCGGCTTCAGAGACAATTGAGCCGTGGGAGCCGAGCAATTTCCATCGAGGTTCCTCAACCTTCGCTATGCACGACATCTGAACATTGGCAACCGAGTCGTTGGCAAAGCGAATAATCGCCTGAACATGATCTTCGTTTGAAATGTCTTTCCATACCAAATTTGGCTGGAAGAATCCCGTAATATTGACCATTTTTTCTTCGATTATATGAAGTAACCAGTCAACGTAATGCGCTCCCCAATCATAGAAGTTCCCGCCGGAAATCGCCTTCACACTGCGCCACCAGTTCGGATTGGGACTTCCGTACCCGGCGCTCCACATTTCAACGCTAAATACCTGACCGATTACGCCGCTTCGGACCAAGTCACGCAATGTCCAGAAATCTGCGTCCCAGCGACGGTTATGGTGGACTGATAACATTAAGCCGTTCTCCTTGGCTGTGTTAATCATTTCGGTTGCCTCGGCGATTGTGATACACATAGGCTTTTCGACGACGACGTGCTTTCCCGCTCTTAAACACTCCAGTGTTACTGAACAGTGCAGGTTATGAGGCAGAACATTTACGATTAAATTTACCGCTTCATCTGTCAAGAGATTCTCAACCGCGTTGTAAGTTCTGATGTCGGGAAAGTCCTTTTTTGCCGCTTGAGTTCGCTCTTTATCAACATCGCATATAGCGACGCACTCAATCCCCTCTGTCTCCTGCATCATAACCGCGTGTGCACGCCCCATGTTGAACGCCGCGCCGTAGCCAATTACCGCGCCCCGTATCATATCTTCCATTCGCGTAGAACTCCTTAATTCAGATTCTGACTTGTGAAGATTCTTTGTTCATGCTATGCTGTACCATCAGCGTTTGTATCAAACTATATTATCATGGCATCTACGAGTTGTCAACGGTACCCGATGGGAACGGAATCCATCTATTCTTGTTAAGTGAAGGTGAAAAAATGCAAATAATCGATCTGCTGATTCGGTGGTTGCATGTGACCTCTGCAGTTGTCTGGATTGGCGGAAATCTAATACTCGCGATGGTAATCGTGCCCTATTTCAAAAAATCGGTTGCACCGGTGGAAAGAATCAAGATACTGACTCGAATCGGCAAACAATTTCAGCCAATTGTCTGGGGGTGCGTCATAATTCTCATTTTTTCCGGTCTATTTAACGTATTTCGTGCAATCGGTGGAGATCCTGAGGCGATAGGACAGTTCATGAGAACACTTGGCATTAAGCTGATTTTATTTATCATCCTGATTATCCTCACGGGAATCCACAGTTTCATCATGGGCCCAAGGCTGGGACATGCCATTGAGGCTCTTGGTCCGGATGTCGAGGAACTCCCTGAAGAGATTGATAAAATACGACGTAGTATGGCAATTGTATCAAGCTTAATGGGCTTCGTTTCTCTTCTCGTATTGCTGGCGGCGGTTGCGCTACGGATGGGAATTTAGAGGGGTTGGATGGTTTGCGGATGTGAAAGACAAAAGCTTGAGGATGTCCGTTCAAATCTCCTTGAACACTCGTCCGAGAGATTCACCACTGACATGAAGTGAGAATTCGTGCAGGTAACCGAACGGCGTCATCTGAGTTGTAAATCCGACAGTCTGCAGGCGTTTTTGTGCATCAACTAGAATCTGTTGCGCAAACTCGGGTGAGGCGCTACTTGCGGAAAGGTGGGAAAAAGAATGAAGCACCACGTTTTTACTGCCGAACTTCCCGGCAATCCATTTTATGTTCTTGACCATCTTGGTTAGAATTTTACTCGATTGCTTCTCATCTTCAGCTTCAGCATGGATGAAAACCACCACGGCTTCTTTAACCCTTTCGTCACGGTCTAGTTCCCCAACGGAGTCGAGCACCCTGTGGGTCGTCCGGAACCAGAATTCATGGGCATAGAACATCAGCAGTTTCAAGGTTATGGTCCAATCGAAGTTCAGTTTCCAAGACCTTCAGAGCGTCTTGCCAATAATCAACAGCATAAGCCTTGACCTCATCCGATAATGAGGCAAGATCGAGGTAGTGTTTAATCCAATTAATAAGACGAATGCAGGTATCGCCTTTTATCTGTCCGCTTTCTGAATCATACGCAATGTCGCGGAGATTCTTCAAATCGCGGCTATCAAAATGGAAATCTATCTCATGATACAAAACTAGGTTTACCATCAGAGCAATTGTAATTTCCCGTGCGGTGTCTCCATCCGAGTTAACTCGGTATTCAGCGTCAAGAACCTTCTGAAGCGGGAGTGACTGAATATAGGCTAACCGATTGTCAATAGTATTGAGCTGTTGTCTAACAATTGCTAAATCTGTGAGGTTGGTTATTGGGCGTGAGGTGGTAACGTCGCGGAGCATAACCTGCGGGGAATCGATAGCTAGTTTATGGTCGTTAATTGCGTCAAGGAAATGACGCTCCCATTCATTGTACAAAGGTATGTCTTCAATATCATTCTGGGTTAGCGCCGAGGATTTGGGAGAAACCAGGACGGCATTCTCAAGTGTATCATGGCAGCGATCGATGAGTTCACTGATAAGCGTATTTCCAATCTGAAAGAATTTAACGACCCGGTTATTCTTCAGTAATCGAACCGACCTATCCAAATCGCCGTGACTCCCATACTCTAAGCCTAAATTGACCAACACAAAGGCCTCTTGAACCTGTTGACGTAGTTGTGGTAGCGAGGCAACATCTTCTGTTTTTACGGTGATTAGCTTGTGTGATAGCGTTGCAATTTCTTGCCGAATTGCCTCCTCCTTGGAACAGGAAAGTTTCCCCGTTTCGTCTCCACGAACAAGCGTCCGAGACAGAAACAAGCGCCGATCATGTTGCACCGGGACATCAATCTCGAACATAGTCTAGTGCGTCCTTTTTGTTGTCTTCCCCGCATCGCCGTTTTCAGACACATCCACTTCCTCTTCAAGATCAAGATTGCCAAGATCAACCTTCTCCAGAATATCCTCTTCCGTAATTTCGATACCTGCGACTTGATCTCGACTTCGTACTCGTTCATCACGTTCATCTTTGGCGCGCGTAAGCGAGGCTGAAAGTTCCTCATCTGCTGAGACGTATTTATCTAAGGCGAATAACTCATAGAGCACACGGGTAAAAAGATGTTCATCCGTTACCCAGATGGTGTCCAAGATTTCCCGAGCGCGCTCGTCGGCATACTCAATTTCAGCCGATGAGGGGTCGACCACTCCACTTTCAATCATTAGTGCGCCGAAATCGGTTTTGAGTTCGATTCGGTCCTGAAGTAGAACGGCGAGAATTGCGACATCAATGTGGGTTAAAAGGTTGCTGATTTCATCGGGATCGCAGTTCGATAACTCAAAAAGCCAAAGATCGACCTCTCGCTTGTTGACCGCGCCGTTGCGCCACACAGACAGGTCAATCACCTCTTCAAACTGTTCGGCTGACAGACACGGCAATAGAGCTGACGCTAAACCGGTACCCAACATTGTGTTCAACACTTGCAACACCTGTTCTGTCGGGCTTTGCTGGATTAGCTCGGTGCAGTCGGGGACAAGGTAATATAGTTTTTCCCGTTCCTTTGGATGTGGAGTTGAAAGAATAATCTCTAGTTGCCGTTCCGTTGGATGGCTCTGGAACAACGCTTCGGCTTCCGCAAGCGGCATTTCAAGTAATGATTGAACTTCCAAATGTCGATTAGCAAGTTTTGCAGTGCTCACTCTGACCATTCCTCCAATATCTCACTTATCATTTCGCCGGGTGAATCTTCTGAATGGCATCCACCAATTTCTCCGATCCAAATCTAACGACATCAGTTGCAGGTAACCCCGTTTGTTCCTCCACAGCTTTAATAGCCTTCAACGCTTCCATCTCAGTTAAGTCAAAACAGTTGAGGGCAATCCCAATCACTTTCGCTGGTTTAATCGGCTTCGCGAGCATCTCGTATTGTTGAATCAGATCGCCAATTGGGGGTATGGGTACAGTGTATCGGGAAACAATTTTTCGCGATGGTTGGTGACAAAAGATCATTGCGTCTGGCATTGACCCGTGTAAAAGACTCAACGTTACTCCAGAGTAGCCGGGATGAACGAGTGAGCCTTGGCCCTCCACAATTAACACATCATGGTTCTCAGCGCCATCAAGGACGATGCGCTCCGCCGCTCCAGCCGTAAAGTCGGAAACAACGGCATCAATGGCGATACCCCAACCCCAAACCATAATCCCATTTTGGCCGGTAGGACAGAATTCGGCATTCAATCCCGCCTTTTGTAAGGCATTTGTAATCTCAATTCCAGCCAACATCTTTCCAACGCGGCAATCCGCCCCTACCGTCAATACGACGGTTGCGTCAACATCAGCCGCTTTACATGTGGCGACAGGCAATCCCGAAGGCGGCTTGCGCGCATCCCAGAGCACGACGTTGTGACGTTTCGCACGTTCGGCGAGTTCGGCGTCTTCGCTCAGAAATTGGTGGAGTCCGCTCACAACGTGCATTTTGTGGTCAATCGCTTCGCACAACACATCTCTCCATGCTTGAGGCAATTTTCCTCCCGGAGGGGAGATACCGATTGCCAACATTGTTGGTTGGAATTTCAAGGCTTCCGACAGGTTGGCGACTACAGGGATTCCTTCGCCAATTTCAAGCACTTCACTTACATCTTTTCCGGCGTTTTCGCTGTCAATAACCGCGACGACGTTTTCAATCAGGTAACGAACCAACACAGTCGCAGTTTTGGATTCGAGAATGCCGAATGACCCTTCGGCAAGGATTACAATTCTTTGCGCTCTTGGTTGTACGCGCGTATCCATAAAACTCCTCAGTTTTTCTGCAGCGGATGCGTTTGCCTGTGACGAGATTCGCTAGTCAGGGCATGCGACGGATACCGTAACAATAGAATCTTGTGTAGGATTCCGCGAAGTATCCTGATGCTATGTCAATCACCGAATCTTAACAGAATGACTTAATTCCGATCAAAGCGAAAGTGCACTTCAGGGAGGCAATCGTGATTATGGTGTTTAGGGGCGTCCTGTATGGGGGATCTGCGACCTTACGAACTTTCAAGTCCTAAAATAGACTTGCGCAGGACGAGTCTTTTTCTTCATTAAGTTTCACGTTTCACTGCGATCTGATTAGAAGGTCCGCAACAGAAAGGACCGAAAGTACCAAACTCACCATTCCGTTCAGCGTGAAGAAAGCGAGATTGACACGCGAGAGATTGTTTGACCTGACAATTGCGTGTTCATAAATCAAAATCAACGTTACAACACCGACGCCGATGAGGTAAAGCGCACCCAGGTTCGGTAGCACGGCAAGTCCAACGAGTATTGAGACCGTTATCAAATGAAGTGCGGAAGAGAGCCATAACGCCCACCGAATTCCGAAGCGCGCCGGGACTGAGTGCAACCGGTTTTTGCGATCGAACTCAAAATCTTGGCAGGCGTAAATGATGTCAAATCCTGCTGTCCAGAGAAGAACGGATAAACCGAGCAACATCGGTATCCAATCGAAACTACCTTTGATAGCGATCCAAGCGCCAACCGGGGCAATTGAAAGGGACAAACCGAGCCAGAAATGCGATAGTAAAGTAAAACGTTTTGTATACGAATATCCCAAGGTGATTCCCAAAGCAAGGGGAGAGAGCGCAAAGGCAAGCGGGTCAAGTTGGTACGCTGAAGCGACGAGCAGTGTAGCAGAGACCACTGTAAAAATCCATACCGAGCCCGTGGATATCAATCCGGCGGGGATAGCTCGCATTGTCGTTCGCGGATTTTCGCCATCAATCTTCGCGTCAACTAACCGATTAAACGCCATTGCGCAACTTCGCGCACCGACCATTGCCGCGAGAATCCAACCACATTTACCCAAAGGGGGTAGCCCATCCGAAGCAAGGAATGCACTCATAATCGCAAATGGAAGCGCGAAAATAGTGTGCTCGAACTTAATCATGTCAAGGATGATTTTGAGCTTACGATAAATCATGGTTTCTCACACTCGATAATTCGATTAGCGAACTACGCTGTTTCTTTCCAGCGTCGAGTAAGCCCCGGGTCAAGCCCGAACTGATCGAGCAACTTCGTGATAACAAAGTTAATTTGATCATCCACAGTTTCCGGGAAGTGATAGAAGCCGGGCATGGCAGGAAGAATGCAGATACCCAGCTGAGAGAGTTTGAGCATGTTCTCTAGATGGATAGAACTCAGGGGAGTTTCGCGGGGAAGAAGAACCAACTTGCGTCGTTCCTTGATACAGACATCAGCCGCACGATGAATGAGGTTCCGTGATATGCCCGCGGCAATTGAGCCAACTGTTCCCATGCTACAGGGCGCGATTATCATGCCATCAGTTCGGAATGAGCCGCTCGCAATTGGAGCGGCGATGTCCGATTGGTGGTGATAAACTATCTTATCCGAGGGACGCCCTAGTAAGGACTCGATTTGGAAATTGTCGAGGTCAACACGAATTTCAAGCTCTTCCCAGAGGGCTCTCATGCCCGAGTCGGAAATTGTAAGATGAATCTCATAGGCATTTAGTTGATTGAGGACATCAAGTAAGCGTACACCATAAATGACGCCACTCGCACCTGTAATTCCAACCACTAGGCGTTTCAACGGACACTCCTTGAGCAAGGTTGAAGATATAGAACAGATTATCTTCCGGCTCTACGCGCTTTGGATTGTGGACATTGCAATTGGATGTCCCGTCGCTCGTTCTTTCAGGCGGGTTCTGCAGTTTACTGTCATCCAGCCAGCTCTAGGGGTAGGCCTCTCAGTTTTAGAATGGAGCAAGGTTGCCTGAAGCATCAAATTCAAACGATTTCACCTCACCGACAATCTCAAGGTCACTGCGCAGTTTCGCATCCTCAATGAAGGCTTCGGAAATATCCAGAGTTGCTAACGTGAGTGTGCTTTCCACTCGCGCGACTTTCGCTTCTTCAGGAGGCGTCAGTCCAATGGTGTTTAACGCGACCTCAATTGCTTCTTTATCTGTGTCGTAGTAGAACGGAATTTTGGACTTTTGGGGCCCCAAACCTGTGATGCCGTTCATGTAGGTCGCGTGACGGTCGACCTTTTCAACGAGTCGATTTGTCGTGAAGTCTGCTAGACCAACGCCCGTAGCGTTGCCGCTGCTCTCTTCCGTTAGGTCTCGAACGAAGATTCGCAGAATTGCGGGCTTTTCAGGTTCAGGCTCGAAATTCTGCATCATTCGACCGATGATATTCGTGTCCATGCCGGTACCGCTTATATTCTTCCCCATCCAATCTATCATCAAGAGATCGAGCGTGTCGAACGGAAGCCGCCCCATCAGAGATTTCGCTTCTACCAGCAACTCCCGCTCCCGCCTGATAAGTTCATTGGGACGCATCGCGGCAACCTTCGCTGTATGCTCATGTGCATTTTCGACCAAACCCAAGCCAAAAACGACTCTTCCCGTGTCCATCATCAAACTACTGACGGTTATGATGACATGTTCAAACCCGTACTGAAAAAAGGCACGATGATACATATTGGCGCCGCTCTGCTTACCCAGCCCAATTGCCATCATCTTCATCAAACCACTCTCGATGGATCCCTTGAAATCTGTATGGGCTTTGATGCGATTCAACGGAACAATGCCATCCGCTTCAGCAGCGTTTCGATCAAGAAAGACAGGCAAACCATCGGCTGTTTTTCCGATTTCCACCGTGTCCATTGTGGCTTCGATAGGCGCGCCGACGGTCTGTTCGGTGATGCCGTAATGCGCCAGAACGTCACGCTGCCCCTCCGCCGTTGCACCACCATGGCTACCCATTGCTGGCACGACGAAAGGCTTCGCTCCGAGTTCTTTGAGGTAATCAACTGTCGCTTTAATTACGATGTCAATATTTGCAACGCCGCGACTCCCACCCGTAATAGCGATTCTATCGCCTCTCTTTACCAGTGATGATGCTTCAATCTCATCCAATTCCCCCCGGACTGCCGCTGGAATATCCTCAACTACCGGCGCCTCAATGTGCTGCTTTATACGTACCATATTTGGTAATGCCATAACATCCGTCCTCCTTCAATGAATGAGCGCAAACTATCATGCAACTCCTATCGTTACATGTTACCAAAAACTGGAATTGGATTGCAAGTCAAATGCAGGCGTGAGCCGAGGAAGATTGAGTTTACTGCCTGGCGCTGGAGAATTCCTGTTGTACCTCTCCACGACCTATGCTAAACTTCATCGTTGACAAGGGTGTCTCTGATTGGGACTGACTTGGTAAGATTTAGTCCATCACTTGGAGTCAACAGTGGGAGAATAGGAAAGATGGCCGTGGAACTTGCCGAATGGGTACGTGATTCTCGTCAACGAACCTTAGACCTCATTGCAGATCTCAACGATGAACAGCTGATGGGACCCTATCTTCCAATCATCAACCCGATGCTCTGGGAGATTGGACATGTAGCGTGGTTCCAAGAGAAGTGGGTGCTGCGGTATGTGTGTAAACGGAAACCGATCCGTGAGGACGCGGACGCAATTTGGGATTCGATTGCTATTTCTCATACTATCCGCTGGGATCTCCCGCTACCTTCCCGTGCCGAGACAATCGCGTACCTGAGTGAAGTTCGTGACCTTGTCATCGAAGCACTCCAGAGCGATGCACAGTTTAAACAGTTGCTCTATTTTGTGCGCTACACGACTTTCCACGAAGATATGCATAACGAGGCATTTACTTATACACGGCAAACGTTGGCGTATCCGCCTCCAAGGTTTTCGGTTGCTGCCGCTGATTTTCGAACGCCCATCTCTCAGACTCCTCTGATGCCAGGTGATGCCGAAGTCCCAGGCGGCACATTTCTCTTGGGGGCAGCCCAAGATGAACCGTTCGTTTTCGACAACGAAAAATGGGCACATCCCGTGAATATTGAACCATTTGCAATCGGTCGGGCTCCCGTGTCTCAAGCGGAATATGTTGCGTTTGTCGAAGATGACGGTTATTGCCGCAGTCAATTCTGGACCACCGATGGCTGGAAATGGCGAGAATCGGTGAACGCTGAGCATCCTGTGTATTGGCAGAAAACAAGTAGTGGGCAGTGGACACGACGGCACTTCGATCAGTGGTTTGCGCTTGAACCGAACCTGCCCATCATTCATGTCAATTGGTATGAAGCTATGGCGTATTGTCAATGGGCAGGACGCCGTCTACCGACAGAGGCCGAGTGGGAATTCGCAGCCGTAATAGAACCGGAGTCGGGTGAAAACGCGATGCCCTTGGGGAAACGCCGTTTTCCTTGGGGGGATGCGAACCCATCATTAGAGCGTGTCAATATGGACTGGAAAAAGATAGGCTGCATTGATGTCAGCGCGCTGCCTGAGAGCGACAGCGCGTTCGGATGCCGTCAGATGATTGGCAACGTCTGGGAATGGACAATCAGCGGTTTTCAACCCTATCCGGGGTTCGTAAGGGACGCATACAAAGAGTATTCCGAACCTTGGTTCGGGACACACAAAGTCCTGCGCGGCGGATGCTGGACAACGCGTTCACGAATGCTGAGGAATACATGGCGGAATTTCTATACTCCGGACCGACGAGATGTGTTCGCGGGATTTCGCACTTGTGCATTGTAGCGATTCATTATGCCACTACTCGCATTACTTGGGAATGCGAACCTAGGGTGTAGAATCAATCAGTGCGTAAGCAAAAAGCAGAAATGACAAATTTCTGCGACAATCTTATGTTGCAGAGGTCTTGTAGGGAATAACGATTGTTATTCCCTACGTAGACATTACCCGCCAACTCCTTGTCTCTTTCTATGAATCAGGCAAGTACGTAACGAAGATCCGCGTAGAGATCTCTATCGTAGTCACTATGGGATTCCTATCGCCCTCCCTATTCAGTCGGTTGTTCGTTCTCTTAATCCCTACAATCTGAATTGCGTAAGTCCTGATAAGTAATAACAAAGCCAAACCTAAACAGTTATGAAAATATGCCTGATAACTCCAGCTCCGGCGTATTCACGCACTGGAAATCGAGTGGCGGCGCTTCGATGGGCTAAACTATTGCGACAACTCAATCATCAGGTGGTTCTCGCTCAAGAGTACAAGTCGCAGTCGTGCGATCTGATGATCGCACTCCATGCTCGTCGGAGTCACGTCTCCATGGTGCGATTCCGAGAGAGGCATCCGAATTTGCCGCTGATTCTCGCATTGGTAGGGACTGATCTCTATGGAGATATTCACACGGACTCATCAGCACAGGAATCCTTGGAATTGGCAGACCGCTTCGTCGTGCTTCAACCGATGGGAATCAATGAGTTACCCGAACGCATGGCTGGCAAAGCGCGAGTCATTTACCAATCGGTGGCACCGCCACCAGGGAAATTCACTCCAAGGAAAGATGTGTTTGAAGTGAGTGTAATAGGGCACATGCGTCCCGTAAAGGACCCGTTTCGGACAGCAATGGCTGCTCGGCTGCTGCCTTCCTCGTCACGTATTCGGGTCTTGCACGCAGGGGCGGATCTTAGCGGCGACATGGAGGAAACGGCCCGTAGGGAGTCATCGCTTAATCCACGCTATCGCTGGTTGGGCAACCTTCCACATTGGAAGTCAATGCGTCTACTTGCTCGCAGCAGGCTTCTCTCGCTAACGTCAGAGTCGGAGGGTGGAGCGAATGTAGTTTCCGAGGCTCTAGCCTGCTCGGTGCCGGTTATTTCGTCTCGCATCTCGGGTTCCATCGGACTTCTAGGCGAGGATTATCCCGGTTACTTCACGGTTGGTGATACCCGGCAGTTGGCAGCTCTGCTTCAGCAATCCGAGACCGATGCCGGTTTTTACAACAGGTTGAAGTCGTGGGGTGAGAGACTGAAAGCACTTTTTGAACCCGCGGATGAACGCCGGCGTTGGGATAAGTTGCTAAGGGAGTTTCATTAACATTTCTCGCAGGGACTTCGTCTATTGAGGTATTCCGCAAACTCTGATAGTTCTGTAAATCACAGTGCCTGAAAGACGTCGCAGCGTTGGGGCATTTTACTGGCTTCATCGCATTCGTAGCGAAAGGAATGACGACTATGCTTGAATGTATAACACCGATACTAAGTGTCAAGAACCTAGCCGCCACCATTGATCATTATGTGAATAAGCTCGGTTTCAAAAAAGATTGGGACTGGGGCGACCCACCAGATTTCGGGTCCGTCTCACGCGACGGTTGGGCCATCATGATGTGCCAAGGGGGACAAGGCAAATCGGGAACATACATTTGGATCGGTGTCCAAAATGTTGATGACTGTTATGAAGAGTTCAAGGTGAGCGGTGCCACCATCCGGAAACCGCCAACAAACTATCCTTGGGCGTGCGAAATGTTAGTGGAGGACCTTGACGGTCACATTCTGCGGATTGGATCTGGGCCAAAAGAAGATTGATTTAATCCAAGCACTGATTGATTTACTCCAATCAGATCGGGCGGGTGAATCCTCGGGAATTGTAAAGTTCGTTCACCATCTCGTCAGCAAATACAGTATATTTCCAAAGGGAGAGGAATCGACTTATGGCAATCAATGAACTGGAATGGAGAAAAGTTGCAGATATCAGCGAGATTCCCAAAGGCGGTGCCAAAAGCGTAGAACTTGATGAAGGTCGTACCATTGCGCTATTCAACGATGCGGGGAAAATCCACGCGACCGACAACCAGTATCCCCACATGGGTTATCCGTTAACGCGAGGGGTGATACGACACGGAATACTAACTTGCGATTGGCATGGTCGGAGTTTCGACTTTGAGGTAGGAGGATGCTTCAACGTCGAATGTGACGATTTGCAGACCTTCCCCGTTCAAGTACGAAACGGTGAAAATTTGGATCAAAGTCGGTGATTTTACGTACAAACGCAAAGACGAACATCTCGAATCAATGAAATCGGTAGGCAGGCGCGTCAATACCTCAATGCCGGGTTATCTGGCGATCGGCTTCTGTCAGATCTTGGACAGTGCATTCTTAGAGATGATAATGGCTGGGACATCCTGAACACATTGCGCACCGTGTATGATGAGTGGAAGCGGTGCGAGGGCCACCCGGTCCGTAATCAGTTGCTTGTTGGCATTGCCCGTTGGACGACTGATGTCCGCAGGCAGGCGGACAGTGAATCCGCCGCGAAAACCGCGAAACGTTTAGCGCGCGGCCAAACAGCCGTGGACTTGTACGAGTCTTAGGTTGACTAGTGTTGAAGTCTTGACTCTATTTTGATTGGTTGATGTCAGATTCCAACGACTGCGGATGGCATTTCCATTAAAAACCTTGTTTGAATAATAGGAAGAATAGCCAATTTCAGTCATTTGGGTTTTTATAAACCTGTCGCGCCGCTGGCGCTTTCAAAGGCTGGGGGGGCCTATCACGTCGTTATCCATACAGACCAGCGTTCTCTATTGCTACGACGATTGAATTCTACGGGCCTCATCAATATGACGCTTAATCATCTCTTCAATCGGCGGCAGTTGCATCTTGAGGTCTCGTTCAATCCGCTCGCTCGACCACAGATAGATATTCGGTTGATCCGGGGCAGTTTCATCAAAGGTTACCTGTGCATCCGGTAAGAGCGCCTCAATCTTGTCAACCAACTCTTGTGCGGTTACCGAATAGGCGAGCGAATTGTAGACTGCGTATCTCAATGATTCCGCTAGACAGAGTTTAGCGAAAATTTCTGCAGTATCATCTACATAAATAATCAATAGTTCCTGGTCCCGTCGAGACGGAATTGTGGCAGGTTTACCAATTGCGAGATTGTCTATACATCGCCCCTGCCACGCCGATACACCTTTCGTTCTCCCGGGTCCACTGACATTGGCGATACGGAGCCCAGGAATAATTATGTTATAGCGCTCCATATACTTACGCGCCATGAATTCATTCCACAATTTGTGCGCCATGTAGACAGTTTCGGGGTAACAGTCATCCTCCTCAGTCACCTGTCGATCGCCATAAGACGACTGAAGACCGTAGACAGCGATGCTGGAGGCATAAACCACGCGTTTTATTCCCATGAGTCTCGCAGCTTCAAATACATTATTCATTCCCATTAAATTCACGCGCACCGCGAGCTGAAGTTTTTCCTCGGATTCGGGTGGGAGAATATAGGCTAAATTGACAATTCGTCTCACCTGAAATTTCTGAACTGCGTCTATGAGGTCTTCAATGTGCGTAACGTCACCAACAAAAACTTCCACGTTATCCAAGTGAGCAACCTTGGCGTAATCAGGGCACAGGTCGAAGCAAATGACCTTATGTCCACGATTGACAAGTCGTTCCGTCAGACGAGATCCAATAAATCCGGTTCCTCCCAAAACAAGAATTGTCATCGGTCTCTCTCTTCGATGCGCATATCCGGAAGCGCTTTCTTAGTCAGTTTGGCTGGTCCAAGGTAGCCGACATCTGCATCCGAGACTCCTACCTCATAAAGTTTTTCCGCGATCTTCAGCTTGTCGCTGGGATTCATGAACATGCCTAGAGTTTCATCTCCCTCTCGTGTCGTCGTATCGTTCACACGGAATCTCTGTGGAAGATTAGGGTACTCTGTACTTCCTCGGTATACATGTAGCGGTCTAAACACCACTTGTCGGGCATGTAGCAAGGTCCAAACTCTGGCATACGAATTCCTTTCTTTGGATATAACCGACGGGAGAAAACGACAACAATTCGCGTCTCACCATTTCACGGCTTACGATTCAGTTTTCAAATAAATCCACGTCAGCCTGGCGCATAAACTCTCGAACTACCTCTGTTTGATCTGCCTTGCCAAGGCCGGCATCGCACAGTTGAGTGAACGCAGCATCAACCAGTGAAGTGAGTTCTGACGGGGTGCCCATCTCCTTGGCGAGTTCAAGCCCCAAGTGTATGTCTTCTGCCGCCGAATCTATGCTGGAAGATATCGCTTCGCCTTTCAAGGCAAGCTGTACATGTGTGTCCAGAGCCTTGCTCTGTCCCATGCCGGTTGTAATGACCTCGTACAAGGCTTGTGGTCGGAGCCCTGCTTCGGCGCCCATAGCTAGACTTTCGCACGCCGCCATGAGATTAATGAACAACATGGTATTATTAACTAACTTGGTGACGCTTCCTGCTCCCGCTGGTCCCATATAAACAACATTTTTTCCCATACACTGCAATAAGGGTTGAAAGTGCTCAAAATCTCTGCTTTTTCCGCCCACAAATATCGTGAGTGTCCCGTCCCGTGCGCCAAACACACCTCCGCTAACCGGCGCATCTAGTACACGAAGCCCCTGTTCATCTCCGATTTCAGCAAGTCTGCGCACCATTGCCGGCGAATTGGTGCTCAGGTCGATATACCCTTCACCGCCACGCAATCCGGCGAAAACTCCGTCGTCGCCCAAAACCACAGTTTCAACTTCGCTTGGTCCAGGGAGTGATGTGCATACCACGTCAGAAAGAACCGCCACCGCTTTTGGGTTTTCCTCCCATTGCGCCCCGGCATTCTCAAGATTGTGACCTGCTTCACGACACACATCGTGGATCGCTAGGTCGTAACCGGCCTTAAGGAGGTTACATGCCATCGGATTGCCCATATTTCCAAGGCCTATGAAACCGATTCTCACAATTGCCCCTTCCCGCACATATTTTCACTCACGAATATCCTACAGCCGTAATGTGATGAATCGCGGCGATTTCGCCTGAGTTTTAAAATTCATTTATGCCACACTAACGCGATATCTCATGGGTCGGGAAATCTGCTGGCATTGTGATTTCCAACACTTCGAAGTCGTCGGAATACTCCAACACCTCATGCTTGACGTTGGGCGCTTGATACCAAACATCTCCGGCTTTAACATGAATCTCGCCGATGTCTTCCAGGTAGACCCGTGCCGATCCCTTGATTAGGTAATTCATCTGGAATTCCAGATCATGATAGTGATAGCCCATAGGGCCTTCACACGTTTCGTTTGCGCGAATGATGTGTGCCATCACTTTGCCATTGGTAGCCTCCTTTATTTCGAGGCCACGGTATGACATATACGATCGCAGACCTTCTGTCCAAGTGGCGTCCGTTGCATGTGCAGCAAATGATTTGCCTGTCGCTTCAGCCATCGTGTCGTTCCTCCTTCTTCTCTGGGATAAAGGAAAAATACAAGGAATCGATTGGTAATGCCCTGTACATTCCACCTCTTACGCCACAGTGAATCGCCATTACGAGGCACTAGAGTATTCAACTGCATAAGTCCTATAAACCTCAAGCGATTATAGCATAACATCCGAAAAAGACAACGAAAAACCTCCTTGGGGCGTTGTGTCATGATGTGCTAATCCCGACCTTTTGACTGTATTGACGGGCATCTATTGATCGAAGTCGATTAGCCGGGACAGCGTTTGTCTGCGCGAATCGTATATAGAATAATATTGACAAAAATACCGCCTTAATATACTATGCCCCCAACTCTAATCGTCGTTATTTGGACGGATTGATTGGGTGAGAACTCATGCCAATTTATAATTCATTTTAACCGCAAACTAAGGGAGTAGATAGAGATGAGTGATGAAACAATCCGAGTTGGCGTTATTGGCGCAGGTGCAAACACGACTTCGCGCCATATTCCGGGACTACAAGCCATTGATGACGTTGAAATTGTCGGAGTTTGCAATCGAAGCCGTGAGTCATCGGAGCGAGTTGCAAAGGAATTCAACATTCCAAAGACCTATGAGGGGTGGCAAGACGCAATCTCCGACCCGGACACAAATGCCATTGTCATTGGGACATGGCCATATATGCACTGTCGTACGACAGTGGCGGCGTTGGAGGCGGACAAGCACGTGATGTGCGAGGCGCGAATGGCGATGAACGCCCAAGAAGCACATGCAATGCGCGACGCATCTCGCGAGAAACCCCATCTCGTTGCGCAGATTGTCCCGTCGCCGATGACGCTAGGGCAAGACAAGGGGATTACGCGGCTCATTGCCGAAGGCTTCCTTGGTGAAGTGTTGGTAATTGAGATACGTAGCGGGGGTCTATTCCTCGACCCCGATGCACTGCTGCACTGGCGCGAAAACTTCGACTTGAGCGGACTCAACATTATGAGCATGGGAATTTGGTATGAAGCCGCCATGCGTTGGGTGGGGGAAGCAACGCGTGTGATGGCAATGGGAAAGACCTTTGTCAGAATGCGTAAGGACGCCGAGGGTGTCATCCGTTCCACCCGTATTCCCAATCACATTGATGTGACTGCCGACATGGCATGCGGCGCTCAATTGCACCTTCAAGTTTCAAACGTTGCGGGGCTGGCTGGACCAGACGAGGTCTTCCTGTTCGGAAGTAATGGAACGCTTCGTATCGCCGACGACACGCTCTACGGAGGACAGAGGGAAGATTCCGCGCTTTCAGAGATCTCGCTTTCGTCCGACGAGATAGGCGCGTGGCGTGTGGAAGAGGAGTTTGTGAGTGCGATTCGAGGAAACGGACCCATAACCCACACTAATTTTGAGGATGGCGTGAAGTATATGGAATTTACTGAAGCGGTGAACTTAAGCATGGAAACGGGGACGGTGGTCAGCTTGCCGCTGTAGGCGGAAATACGACGCAGCGACCGACAAAGAACCGAATCTCCTCATACCGGATCTTATTAGTGGGCGCTTATCGCTTCAGTGCGATACAGTGGTGTTATAGATGCCTCACCGCTCCCTGAACACCAATAGCTGGAATCGGCGCATAGTGCCTACCAGCACTCCTGGGGAAATTGAATGGCGCAACTGCAAAGCGTGGATTGAAAACGGCCTTCCGCGCCACAACGATTATTTGAGTGCCCTAGCAGGGATTGCCGAAAGATTGGGCGTTGAGACATTTTGGGATGTGCGTGAAACTGATAGATAGCGGAGATTAACTAAAGCGATGGCAAGTTATGCCATTTCGCTTGAATAATGTTGCGGAGTTAGTCGTTAGAGACTTCTCAAACAAAATCACCCTAGAAGCCTTCCGTTTTAGATTTCAGTGTTAAGTGTTAAGGTAAGGTACAGAACACTGGGAAAGAATTGCTTCTAGGGTGATTTCTGAGCTATCTTAAGTCTACTCGTTGAATGAAACCTTGATAATGTGTCCTTCCAGATTCACCTTGGCTCTCGCAGATTGAGGAACGATACCTCCAAACATATTTGAAGCGCGATATTTAGTCAAGACAATGATATGATCTCCGTTGTCTATGTATCCTGTTTCCACGTGCTTATAGAAATCAGGATCTAGGAGATTTTCCTTAATGCGTTACGTAAGATTGATGTGAGAACCGTCCCAGAAATGAAATTGAGCTTTGATTGACTTCTTCCTTTCCAACTCTTTTTGTTCAGCTTCAGTCAATACAGGCTCAGTTTCAACTTCTTCCTTGTCTGATTCTATCAATTCATCTTCATTCCCTCCAGAAAAGATTCCAATCAGAATCAAAGCGACAATCCCTATCACTATGAATGCCGATCGTTTTTCCTTCTTGGTTAATTCCTCCCATTTCTTACTCATTTTCCCCTCCATGAAAAAGAGGGGACAACCCGCAGGCTGCCCCTCTTACTGAGGCAGACCTAACGGGAATATCATTACGTTTCCCATTCAGGTTCTCCCTTTGTTTTTGTATTGACGCAATACCTATGCGCCACCCGAATTCACGGGATCAATTGACAGAAATCCCTACAGATGTTATAAAGACAACAGGTGACGCAAGTGAGTTTCCCACTCGCATACCTTTGCGTTGCCTATGGCGTTCCTCTGCCTGTGGATACTGGCATATCTGCAGGCATGAACGGCATTTTATCGTAGGAAAAATCTATCGGTGATTGTCATGATATACGGGAAGCGCGATGTATGTCAACTCAAAACTCTCTATACGTTTTGAGGGAATTAGATTTGCACCGGGCAAGGAAATATGGTAAAGAAGTGAACTTGTACGTTTAACAAAAAGGGAGGAAATAGAATGTTTATAAGCAAAAAAGGCGATAATCGAATTCACAATCTTAGAAATGCCAGCACTATATATTTCCAGAAAGTGAGAGACGGTCATTACACTATCTTCGCCAGATTTCCTACAGAAGAAGATAATTCACTAAAGAAAATAGCAGAAGGACTATCAGATAAGGAAGTTGTATTCACATTTATTTCGATTAAGAATGCGCTCGCCGAAGGTAAGAATTTCTTAGAGTTACCATAAAAAAAGGCTGAGAGCGTCAACTCTCAGCCAAACCATATTCATCCCCCACAGGGAAAATTCTATGGCACCAAAGGAAGGTGATTTCCTATGGCAAGATTCTATACGTCTAAAGGGAAAGTGATAAAATTGAGACCAGTTAAGGATTTCCGTGAATTCTTCAAGAAAAGGCAAGCATGGAGAACATGGACACCGGAATGCCACCGAGATCTCAAGCGAAAATCCTCTCCATATAGAAACCGAAGATATCCTTTTCCTTCCTGAGATTATACTTGTAGCAGGCTTCTCGAACATACATCGGAAGCCACTTGACGGAGTAGTGATGATGCGTTCCGTGGAAGGCTCTCTTGAGTAACGCCCAGAAGGATTCAATCGTATTCGTGTGAGTGAATCCATCTTCGCTCACATATTCCTTGGATTTGTGACTTATCACATGTCGTTCCATTTCCGTATTCATGATGTTGTATGCTTGAAATTCATCTGTCATGAGAGTAGAATCCTTTGAGGCATTCCCTAGGATAAAATCTTTGAGATTCACGCCAGTTAGTTTCCGCATCATCTGAGCAACAACTCTCCCGCCACGCTCTACTATTCCAACAACTGGCGTCTTCTTTGTTCCTCTACCTCTCTTGTTACCTCTGCCTCTTGGCTTTCCACCGACATATGTTTCGTCCACTTCCACGATTCCATTGAGAAGCGCATCGTCTCCCTCCGCCATCTTTTCTCTGATTCTCATTGCCATATACCACGCTGTCTTCTGATTCATATCCAATTCACGAGCGAGCTGGCACGAGGAAACGGATTTTTTGGCGTTGGAAATAATGGAAATTGCCATGAACCATTTCCTGAGAGGGACTCTCGTTTTGTGAAACATAGTCTGAGCTGTAACAGTGAAGGTTGAGTGACAATCGTGACAATTCCAGCCATGGTCAAGATGTAACTTATTCCTGCGACCTACATGTGTACTTCCACAATGGATACAAGCGACTCCGTCAGGCCATCGGAGAGACTCAAGATGTAAGATGCAGGAATCTTCGTCTGGGAAAGTTTCCATAAGGTTAAAGATGTTCATGGCACGAACTATACGTACCGATGAACTATGAAACTGTCACCTCAGAGAAAAACGTATAAGATAGGTTGGTTCATTTGATCCAATTTACGAATTTTTGAGTTGCTATTGCGTACGAATCTGTATCTTTTTGACTTTACTTTTCAATTAATGCAAGTTATAATAAATGTCAAATAAAAAAAGCAGGACATCTGTGGCTAGACAGAATGCCCTGCTTGGTTGAGTCAAACGCTATTAACGTCTGACTCTTCTGACGGTGACAACCTTCTTGACGCGAATCCTGCGTACACGTCTAACGATTGTCACCGTTTTTCGAACAGCCATGGTATTACCTCCTTGGCTTATTTATGAGGAATTGCCCAAACATCAATTCCCCGTGAATATTCAGACATGGTTTCCGTTCGGGATGTCTGTAAACGCTTATTTGCGTTTGGTACACTTTTTGTCTTTTTCGACAACAGTGGTTCTGGGATTACGTTTCGCAGTTTCCTTTTTGACGTATCTCCCAGTTATTGCACTTCGTGCCTTTCCTTTGGAAGCCATTGTTATTCCTCCTTCTGTGGCGCTGATTCTAGCAGGATTGGCGCCATGATGAGGATGATATCACACTGAATCCTATTTTTCAACTAAAAATTCATTCCAGCCTACAGAATCGGATTTTACACCCCTCTCCACTATCCTACCATTGATTGACGCTCTAATCGCCCTGTGTGACAAATACGATGGATTAAAAGGCTTATATTTGCATCTTTAACTATCAGTTTTGAGGTGAATTACTCAAATGTGATACTTATCCACAAGTTATCCACAATTAACAGACTAACGCTGTAAATCTATTTCCCCTTATACTTATACGCATTGAGCGAAAATGGGAAGTCTCTAACGACTAATTCCGAACAATTTTCAGTTCTAGTATGCGATACGATGCCGGACGTGCAATTGATAGCTAATGGCCAGTGCTTTCCACGATACCGCTATCGGAAACCGTCGGAGCAGGGATCTGAGCTTCCGGGTGTTGAGGAGGATTCTCATTGTGTTGATAACATATCGGACACGGTGTTGCGTGTCTTCCGTGAGCACTATTGCAACGACGCAATTACGAAAGACACTATCTTCGACTACGTCTATGGCGTTCTGCACACGCCCAGATATTGTGAAGAGTTTGCAAACAACCTGTCAAAGGAGTTGCCGCGTATCCCTTTCGCGCCCGATTTCTATGCGTTCGCAGAAGCGGGGAGAGCGCTTGGCGAACTCCACCTCAGTTACGAGCGATGTGAACGATACTCGCTGAATCTCGTATTCGCACATGAAGGGGAACCGTTGCCTAGACACTTCCTAACTAACTGAGAAGGCGATGCGTTTCGCGGACGATGAGAAAACGACGCTCAGGATCAACGAGCATGTGAGTTTGTCCGGCATTCCGGCGGAAGCGCATCGGTACATCGTCAACGGGAGAACACCGCTGGAGTGGTACATTGATCGGTATAGAATTAAGAAGGACAAAGAGAGCGGGATTGTCAACGATCCGAATGGGTGGTTTGAGGATCCGCGTGACTTGGTTGCCGCGATTGAGCGGATTGTGTATGTGAGTGTGGAGTCAACGCGGATTATTGAGGGGTTGCCGAGGGACGTGACGGGACAATGAGAGGTGTAAGGGTTTCAGTATAGTGTGTTTCCATCAAACGAAGATTTAAGGAGAGATCCGATGAGAAGACTTAGAAGAGGACTTGGATTTTTGGAGGTCTGCAATTTATATGTCTCCAGCCGCGTTCTCTGTTATCATCAGCGTGTCTCTTGCGGGTTGTGTAGCCAGTAAACAGCCTTCAACGCGGGAAATAATGAACTCTTGGATGGGAAACCATATTTCACAGGTTATCCGTAGCTGGGGAGCATATGACCAAGTCGTTTCAGATGGTGCAGGTGGAAAAATCTACATTTGGATAACATACCGCGACGATAGTATTCTTGATATCTTGCCTCCTCCGCGCGGCAATAGTATCTCAGCAGCAATTGCTCGAGTACAGCGAGCTGAAATAAGGAGGCGCGCCGCTACACCGCTAAAGAGGGAAATGTATGTAGGCCCAAATGGCGGCGTATACTCGTGGAGAGTTTCAGGGGAATAACGCTGACACAAGTACACATTGCGAATTGATTAGATTGCTCAACGCCTCTTACAGACGGACATACTTCAGGGGAAAAAATGGTGCGCAGCAGGATGGCTATGAGACATTCAATCGCCTTCCGTATTCGTTGGGTCGATCTCAGTTGATCTGTCGACTCATAGCTTAGGGTTTAGATTGATATCGCTTTGCTCAACCCAACCTACATTTCAAGACTGAATCCATTGCTACTTTGTAGACTCCGTCCAGAAATTTGTGACATCGCCATCGGCATCCATGATTTCACATGAAACGAACCCCATTTTTCCTAGATACTTCTCCCCTGCTTGAAAATTTTGGAGATATATGTATCCGTAAGGTTCAAGTACGTATGTCCATATACCTCCATTGACCACCAAGTATTCCTCTGACGCGATTGTAATCGTACCTTGTACGGTTACTTCCTCCCACCCGTCATTTTTCAGATACTCTACTGCGCCGCTTTTAACTGAGGAATCACCCATCGCGAAGCGCAGAATAAGGTCCAAGATTGCGTTGTTAAGTGCCTTCCTCTGCAGCGAAGTCAACCGATGAAGTCCAGCTTGTTTTTGTTGTGGGGCAGTCATAAGCCTTATGAAGTCAATAGTCAGCGTATCTGCACACAGTCCTGTCAATAGTAGGGTTAACGCACCTATTACTATCATGCATCGTACTTTCATGGTTGGCTCCTTCCTAGAAACGGTAGTCGGTCCATGTTTGCACTTGACGGAGCTAGACGCTCCAGCCCAAGGAAGCGTGTCAGATTATTCACGGATTTACCAAGGGATAGCGAGAGACTTCGCTAATCGCTCGGTTTAGGGTCTTACTATCGCCCTCGTTGTCCACTTGACCGAACAGTGCCCGCCCACGAATTCGAGCAGGTTAAGCACGCTCCAGATGCTCCAAAATTACTTAAACCACGCGATATAGTTGCGGGTTGGGTTAATCTAGTCGCCGAAGCCAGTCCTGAATCCCTGCTTCGACGCTGTGATTTCCTTGCTGCTTCGCCAATTTCAGCGCAATGTTTAGATCTTGCTTTGCCCCGTGAACTTGGTTGAGGGTGTACTTTGACAAGCCGCGATTCTTGTAGGCTGGGGCAAAGTCAGGATTAAGCCGGATGGCGATATCGTAATCGGCGATGGCAGCCGAAAATTGGTTCAAGGCGGTTTTCGAAGCGCCTCGATTCAAGTAACCGGCAGCATCTTCCGGGTCGAGGCGAATCGCGATGTCGTAGTCCGAGATTGCTGCGAAGTGTTGTTCTAGGTCTAGTTTGGCATTTCCCCGATTGAAGTAGGCGGAGGAATCCTCCGGGTCGATGCGGATTGCAGAGTCATAGTCGGCGATAGCATCAAAGTTTCGCCCCAAAAGGTTTTTCGCTCTACCGCGTTGTATGTAAACGTAGGCATCGTTTGGATTGAGTCGGAGGGCTGTGTCATAATCAGCGATTGCGGCGTCAATTTGATTCAATTCTTCCTTTGTTTTCCCACGCCGCTCGTAAGCGTAGGAATAGTTTAGATTAAGGCGGATGGCTGTATCATAGTCAGCGATTGCGGCGTCAAATTGATTGAGTTCCTCTTTCGCGTTCCCACGTTGCACGTAAGCATAGGCATTGTTTGGATTGAGTCGGATGGCCGTGTCATAGTCAGCGATGGCGGCGTCAAATCGACTGAGTTGCTCCTTTACCCACCCACACCACAAGTAAGTTGTAGCTTCATTTGGATTGAGTCGGATGGCTGTGCCATAGTCAGCGATGGCCGCATCAAATTGATTGAGTTTCTTCTTTGCGTGCCCGCGTTGTACGTAAACGTAGGCATCGTTTGGATTGAGTCGGATGGCTGTGTCATAATCAGCGATGGCGGCGTCAATTTGATTCAATTCTTCCTTTGCGTTCCCACGTCGCTCGTAAACGTAGGCATCGTTTGGATTAAGTCGGATGGCTGTGTCATAATCAGCGATAGCCGCATCAAGTTGATTGATTTTCTCTCTTGCGTCCCCACGTCGCTCGTAAGCGTAGGCATAGGTTGGATTAAGTCGGATGGCTGTGTCATAATCAGCGATGGCGGCGTCAATTTGATTGATTTTCTCTCTTGCGTATCCGCGCCACACGTAAGTTGTGGCATCTTTTGGATTGAGGCGGATGGCTGTATCATAGTCAGCGATTGCGGCGTCAAATTGGTTGAGTTTCTCTTTTGCGTGCCCGCGCCTCACGTAAGCGTAGGCATCTTTTGGATTGAGGCGAATGGCTGTATTATAGTCATCCACGGCGCTAGTGTATTGCCCCAAAGAGTGCTTCGCCTGCCCACGCATGGTATAGAGAACAGGATTGTCAGGACTTAAACGTATCGCTTTAGCTAAATCGACAATCGCCCCATTATAGTCCCCCAGTCGAAACTTCTCCCAACCTCTTTGTCGGAAAGTATCGGCAGATGTCGTTTGTTTCGAATACAACATCGGCTTAGTCTGGCGAGAGCGTGTGAGCAACTCCCTCAGCGAGTTGGATGGTATCGCAAAATTGAGATTTTGCCCAAAACGTGGGCTGAACGTTGACACGGAAACGCCAATGACTTCGCCGCTGGTGTTGAGCACGGGACCGCCGCTGCTGCCGGGGGAGATCGGGGCAGTCATCTGGAGGCGTTCAATTCCGTAAGTGTTACGCCGGCTACTAACAATTCCGTCAGAAAACGTGCCGTCAAAGCCTAGGGGATTGCCTGCGACGTAGACGGTTTGTCCAATTTGAACCTTGTCGCTATCGCCGAGGGAAAGTGGGATGACGCCGTGAATCGTGACTCTGAGGAGTGCGAGGTCGTTGATTTCATCGGTGCCAGCGAGGCCTTCGATAGGGTATGCGGTGCCTTTGTTGACTAGTGTTGCGAAGCCCTTCGCGGCGCTGTCAATAACGTGGAAGTTCGTGGCGATGAGGTTGGCGGTCACGAAGAACCCGCTGCCTTGACCGAGCGTAACGCCGTTTTCGTCCTGTACCTCCAGGGAAACAGTTGCGCCTAGTGCTTTTTCGGCGAGTTGCGGCACCGACCGAGATGAGGCATGGGTCAGTAGGGATAGGAGTAGGACGAGCAGGACCGTGACTAATCTAATCTGAAAACGCATGGAAGATTCTCCCGGCGACAGTCAGAAATCTACATCAAGCAGGGGTTGTACATTGATGGGGTAAGGTGATCTCTACTATATCATTTTCAGTGGCGGATTTCAATGATGAAAGCGATTTTGGTTTGGAAATCGTGAGTAAGGCGGTGGAGAGAGGTGGGAGTGCTATCACACGGGATTATCTATCGCCTTCACTGAGAGATTTACTATCGCGGTCATTATCCATTCCCTTGAGGGATCTTCTATCGCCTTCGTTATCCACTCAGTTGATCGCTATTCGATATTCTCGAAGAGGGTGAGAGTCTCGGTGGTGCCCGGGAGCCTTCCCAGAGGGGCACCTTTGTGGTTGTTAAATCAAAAAAAAGGCTTGACGTTTACGTTGTTAGGTTTTATAATTCATGTTATGAGACGTACCTTGTATTAGCGTGGTTTACTCATTTCACGTCACGAATTCAAAAAGAGAGGGCTATGATAATGGCGAAAAGGACTAGGAACAGGAAAAAGACAATCGAACTTAGAGACGATCAACTTATCTTTCGGTTTGCGGGAGTACACGAGGATGCGGAAGTCGAGATTGGATTCCAACGGACGCTGCGGATTCCGGACGACAACCGGGAACATTATCTCCCGCCGGGACTCGGTGAATTTCCGCTGAGCCGCGTGGACGACTATCCGGATAACTTGCCGGATAGGTGGGCAGAACATGGAGGGGTATTCATCCCCATGTACCAAGCGGAAGCGCTGTGGATTAATTTTAGCGGCGACTATCCGATGGCGGTGAAGATTGCGGCGGGGAAGGTGAACGCGGTGACCGGAGAGGCATGGGAGGAGGGACTCTCGGAGGTACCGCAGGACTACTTAGTGGTGCCGGGTCAACCGTGGTTGGACGGGTTTTGCGTGGAGAAGGGCTTGATTCGGCAGTTCGTGGCGATGCCGCTGGGAGAGGGTTATACGGTGGAAGAGCAGTTAACCGGAGAGGCGGAACACGGCGGGCTTCAGATTGCCGTCTATCCGATGAAGACATCAATATACGAAGAGCGGCTACGCCAACGACTTGAAAGGCTTAAGGATGGCGAGATTTCACCACGTAGGTCGCCACGTGGGTCGCCTGATATGGGGTTCGCGCCGGGAGGTCTTATGCGGCAGGAAATATATAAGGACCAACACGGTATCGATGCGTGGGACACGTCGAACGGCTCACGTTGCTTCGTGCATATCGTCAATAGCGTTCAGCTCTTGCACTTGACGGGGTGCCAGCCGCCAAGTGAGCCGCCGACGGCTCAGAATTACACAAACGCGGGGCTGCCTTGGTACGATTACTACGGGGGCGATCTAAAGGAATTGCAAGGGGCAAAGGAGTTGACTGAGCTGGACAGTGTTGCTTCCGTTAAACTAAAGAAGGGTAAGGGATTCCTCCTGGACAACGATCCGGTGACGCCGTCGGTGGTGAAGAGGTTGAGCCGATCGATGGTCAGGGAGGGTGTGTTCTAAGAGCCTGTTTGAATAATCGGTGGCAAAGCCATTTTTGGTCATTTGTAGAAAGTTTTTTCATGTTTTCATTGTTGGCTGCTACATACCTATGGGATTGCTATCGCCTTCGCTAACCACTCAGTTGATCGTTCGTTTGATCCCCGCTGGGGCTTTTAGAGGCTGGTGCGCAGTGGATCTCTATCGCAGTCATTATTCATTCCTTTGATCGCACCCTACAAACTGTAGGTAACGACGTTCGTGTTGCCGTATTCACTTGGCGTGCCAGCTATGGACGGAAGGCTAGGACGGTCGATGAATATGGCAACGGAGGCGTAGGTCTGACGAGGGTTTTATCATGAAACAGGCGAAGGAACTGGACACCGGTTTGCGAATCGCCTCGGGTACGGGTGAAGCGATTCGGGCGAACGTGTCGGACAACACGTTGAAGGCGTATGAGCACGCGACGCGCAAGCTGGAGGCGTGGCTAGAGGGACGCGGCCTTACCGATGCAGTGTTGGCGGAATATATCAGGTTTCTGCATGCAGAGGGGAAGTCGCCGGCTACAATCAATCTGGTCGTTTCCGCGGTGAAGTGGATGGCTGAGTACCGTGGGGCTGATACTGTGGTTGGGGATATCACGGCTCGGACAATGTCTGAAATCCGTGGAGAAGGTAAAGAACGGGCGCGCCGCCAGGTCGACGGGCTTACATGGGACGACGTGGAACGGGTGTGCGCGGCGGCGGAATCGTCAGATACAGCGGCAGGGATGCGCGATGCCGCCATGATAAGCCTGATGAGCGATTGCCTGTTGCGCATCTCGGAGGCGGTCGCGGTCAATGTGGAGGATGTTAAAACCGAGGGACTTCAGGTGCGCGGCAAAAAAGCAGATGCGGAGAAGCGGGGCGAATTCCTGTATATCTGCGAATCGACACGGCGGTTGATAGAGCGGTATCGAAGGACAGCAGGGATTGAAGCGGGATCAAGCGACCGAATAGGGAGCGCGATAGGAAATCCCCTGTTCCGGAGGATACGCTTCCAGAATCATGTGACTGACGATCGGCTGGGCGTGAAGGGGGCACGAGAAGCGATACGGCGGCGGGCGGCGGAGGCGGGCGTGGAGGGATTGATTAGCGGGCATTCGCTTCGTATCGGTTCCGCGGTATCGCTTGCCGACGCCGGGGCAAGTGTGAAGGAGGTGCAACGGGCGGGGCGGTGGCAGGACCCGACGATGCCGGCGCGGTATGTGAGGGAGGCGCCGGAGGAGGAGGGGAGTCCGGTGCAGAAGTATAAGGATGGGAAGTGATAGGGCGAGAGCGGAATAGGATGAATTTGAACAGTATCGAATAGCGCCCTAACGGCGGTAGAGGGTTCGGGGCAAGATAAAGGACTTTCTATCGTACGCGATTTGCTATGGGAACTCTATCGCGTGGGATTTTCTATGGGATTCCTATCGCAGTCATTATCCATTCCTTTGATCGCTATTCGCTTGCTTGATCTTCTTATTCAGTCGCTTGATCGGATTACGCAGATTTCACGGATTAGGATTGGCTAAGTGGTATCCCTTGTGGGATTGGGCTGAAAGAGATCTCGATAGGAGTTCTATCGCCTTCACTATTCGTTCAGTTGATCGCGCGGGATTGGGCGAGGTTAGGGGGAGTTGGGTTTCGCTGTTGCCAAGCCAACCGACGGGCTGTCGCTTAATCGAAGCGTATAGAGACGAAAAGGCATACACGTATTGCGCACGCGACAACCGTGGTAACGTAGGCGTAGGTGGAAAATGCGCCGAGAAATTGATAGGACGGTGGAACGGAAGGGAAAGAGTCCGAACCACTGAAGCAGCAGTGGTTGTCCCGCATTATACTGTAGTGGCCGACATAGGATTTAATCATCTTTGTTACGGACAATATTGATGAACCACGCTACTACGCCAAAAACAAGAAGGGCAGCAATGAGTCCAAATATAGCGCCGGTAACGACACTAGCGACTCCATGGAGTCCGCTGAACAAATCCTTGGCCCAAGAAGCGCCAAAGATTAATCCAATTATACCTATCACTATGAGCCAGAAACACATGAATAACCCTCCTTTCAATTGAGATTGGCCCCGTATTTGGAAGTAGCTGTCGCGGAACGACCTACTAGGACTAGGCAATACTCACTAATACCCTAGATATTTGTTATTCCAAACCTAACGCGTAAAGACTAAATGGCCGTATGTGCAAGACGCGTGAATTCGGTCGTCTAAATTAGCAAGGATTTCTATTACAAGTGGAAACTCTGACGGGCTTGAATTCTCGAAATGTAAAGTAACCCGAAGACAATCTCTTTTAAGACTGCCAGCGACGATTGGCGGGGCCAATTCTGGCGCGCCGTTGCTCTGGCGATATTCCGAAATATAGATGTTTCCCCCCAAGAGGCGCTTCATTGTTTTGACTGAATCAAGCCAGAGTTTGAAGTTGAAATGTGTCTCATAGACTTGGATTCACACTATCAACAACCTACTGCGATATTGTAAAACTCGCAGCAGAATGTATCATGCCCAAAAACAATACTGAATGCCATCATTATGAGTTGAGGGTTAGGTACTTAGCGTCATTGGGGTAGGGTAGTTCTGCTAGACGCATTGTATTCGCGGCGGCTATTCCTCATCGCAAGTTTTCAGCCAAACCCAGTCGAGTTATCGCTATCCATTCGGTTGAACGGTCAATTGGAGGCACCCAATGACTATGCCATTTTTTGTTTTTTGGTTCGCCTATTGTAGACGTTAGCAAAGCGTGCTTAGGGTCGTTCAAGTCTTCGCAACTGCTTCTCGATACTCGCTCTAAGGTCCTGGTCCTGTGGGCGTGTCGCGAGTCTTAAGGCATTCTTAAAATCCACGGTCGCCGACTGCGTTCGATTTAACAGCGTCCACGCCAATCCCCGGTTAAAATAGGTTGTGGCATTGTTGGGATTCAGGCGGATCGCATCGTCGTAATCAGCTATAGCAGCAGCGTAACGGCCTAATTTAGCTTTCTCAACTCCCCTATGGATATAGGCTTTGACATAGGTAGGATTGAACTGGATTGCCTGGTTGTAGTCGGCTATTGCGGCAACGTGTCGGCCTAGCCTACTCTTGATAACACCCCGATCGTAATAGGATAAGGCATCAATGGGATTCAAGCGGATGGCCTCGTCGAAATCGGCGATCGCGTCAGAATGCCGACCAACATTGCCTTTAGCAAGCCCCCGATTGTAATATGCATCGGCAAACTTTGGATTCCGGCGGATGGCCTCATCGAAATTAACAATCGCGGCGGAGGCACGACCTACATTACCGTAAGCAACGCCCCGATTGTAATAGGCTTCGGCATAATTCGGATTTAAGCGGATTCCCGCGTCGAGATCGGTTATCGCGGCGTTGTATTTACCTAACTTCGCATTGTTTACTGCCCGATTGTAGTAGGCTTCGACATATTTGGGATTCAGGCGGATAGCCTCACCGAAATCGGCTATCGCCTCGGAGGCACGACCTACATTACCGTAAGCAACGCCCCGATTGTAATAGGCTTCGGCATATTTGGAATTCAGACTTATGGAAGCGTCGAGATCGGCTATCGCGGCGTAATATTGGCCTAACCTCGCCTTGCTAACCGCCCGATTGTAATAGGACAATGCATGATCGGGATTGAGGCGGAGTACTTCATTGTAGTCGGAAATGGCCGCCGCGTGTTGGCCCATGTTTTCCTTAGCTAGTCCCCGATAAAAGTAAACCCCGGCGGAGGAAGGATTGAGACGAATTGCCTCATCGAAGTCAACAATCGCGGCGGAGGCACGACCTAGTTGAGCCTTGACAATTCCTCGATTGTAATAGGCTTCCGCGTCAGAAGAGTTGAGGCGGATGGCACAGTCGTAATCAGCAATCGCTTCCGTGTTTCGTCCCAATTGCCGCATGGCATATGCGCGATTGATAAAAGTATCGGCATCGTTGGAATTAAGACGGATAGCTTCGTCGTAATCAGCAGTGGCCTCAGAGTATCGCCCCAATTGGCTCTTGGCGTATCCGCGATTGACGTAAACTTCGGCATCGTGCGGAGCTAGGCGAATTGCAACGTCAAAATCGGAGATTGCAAACGCGTGCCTACCATTTGACGCTTAAAAATTCCACGCATGAAGTAAGTGTCAGCATTGTTGGGATCTAGGCGGAGGACAGTGTCAAAATCGGAAAGCGCGGCAGAATATAGGCCTAAGTGACCATTAACAGTTCCCCGATTGTAATAGGCATCGGATAATTTGGGATTCAAGCGGATGGCGGTGTCGAAATCCGCTAGTGCCGCAGAGTATCGGTCCAATTGAAGGTTGACGACCCCACGATTATAGTGGGCAGCGACATAATCAGGGTTGAGTCGGAGGGCAGCATCAAAGTCGGAAACCGCAGCGGTGTATTGGCCTAATTCAGCCTTAGTCACTCCCCGATTGTAATAGGCAGCGACATAATCGGGGTTGAGTCGGAGGGCAGCATCAAAATCGGAAACCGCAGCGGTGTATTGACCTAATTCAGCCCTAGCCATTCCCCGTTTGTGGTAGGCAGCGGCAGAGTCGGGGCTGAGACGGAGAGTGGCGTCGAAATCAGCGATGGCAGCGGAATTCTGGCGCGACTTTAGTTTAGCGTCGCCGCGATTGACATAGGTTAATGCTTCATTCGGATTGTTGTGAACGGAGCGGGTTGACCCCTGAGATGTCCGGTTGCGATCGCCGAATCCTGATGTCTCATCACCCCGATGGTCGGATTTAACGGCAGGTGTAAGATCTTTGCGTCGCAACAACGGCTCTGCGCGCTCTGACTGCGTCAGGAACGTATTTAGCACATTTGATGGGATGGCAAAACTATGATATTGCCGTGAAATGGGATTGAAGGCTGAGGCGCACACACCAATCACTTCGCCCTTCCGATTGAGCACGGGACCGCCGCTGCTGCCGGGAGAAATCGGTGCGGACATCTGGAGGCGTTCTTTTCCGTCCGCATTCCGCCGGCCACTGATAACCCCGGTTGAGAATGTGCCGTCAAAGCCTAGGTGATTGCCCGCAACGTACACGGTTTGGCCTATTTGAACCCTAGTGCTATCGCCTAGTAGAAGCGGCGTGACACCGTGAATGGTAACTTTGAGGAGTGCGAGGTCGTTAATTTTATCGGCGGCAGTGAGGCCTTCGATAGGGTATGCGGACTCTTTGTTGGCCAGTCTTGCGATTACCTTCGTGGCGCCGTCAATGACGTGAAAATTCGTGGCAATGAGGTTGGCGCGGACGAAAAAGCCACTGCCTTGACGGAGTGACACGCCGTTTCCGTCTTTTACCTCCAAGGAAACAGTTGCGGCGAGCGCTTGTTCTGCGAGTTGCCGCACAGACTGGGATGAAGCATGGCTCAGTAGGCTGAGGGGTAGGGCGAGAAGGAATGCGACTAATTTAATCTGATAACGCATGGATGATTCTCCTGGTGACAGGCAGAACATCTGCTAGTAGCAGGGCTTCGTTTGGATGCGGTAAGGTCTGTATCATTATATCATTTTCATCTGTAGTCTTCAATGATGAAAGCGATTCTGGCTTGGATTTCGTTGGGACTCTTATCGGGGTTCGATTTTTTACGGGACCTTTTCAAACAGAGTCGGGGCAAGATGCCCCTCCGACAGATGGATTGATCGGTAGAAGGTCCGAATCCTAATTTGGTGAGTTGATGGTAATCTGAGAATTGGAGGGCACGGGTGCTGTCCCTTACAGTATGCGATGTGGGTGACAAGCGGTCCTGGGTCAGGCGATCGCGGTGATTCGTTGACATTTACTGTTGAAGTTCAGGAGGACGTTAGCGTATCGCGTCACTGACACGGATCGCACGCTGCGGGAGTGCGGTATGAAAGGATGAAAACATGCAAACGAAAGAGCGGCTGTATGCGGTAATCGGCGGTATTGTTGGGGCTGTAGTGACGTTGGCGGTGTGTTCGTTCGCTCCGCTTGGAGCGCACAGCCAATCGGACGGCAGTTTTGATGTGGTAACTTGTAGAGAGTTGAAGGTGGTTGATTCAGAGGGCAATCACCATGTTTTCATTAGCAGCGAAGAACATGGAGGAAGTATCGGAGTATATGGGGAGAAGGGTGTAGCGTTGATGACCATTGATGAACATGGTGGCCGGGTCAATGTTTCGGGCAATAGATGTGGGGCGTGGATGTCCATCGGCGGGCACGGCGGATTCGTGACTGTTTATAACAAGGGCGGAAAGAATGGAGACGGAGCAATGATGAGCGTAAATGAACATGGTGGGATGGTCTGGGCTTATAGCGGGGGGAATCCTAAGGCGACGATGGACATCGATGAAAACGGTGGGCGAGTGAACGTTGCCGGCAAGGGCAGCCAAACGTCACAAGCGAGCATGGCGGTGACTTCTTCCGGGAGCGGCGGGGTGTTCACGTGGGATAGGAACGGGAGACGGTTGCATAAATTGGGGGACTGAATTTTCGATTAGATGGCGGCATGCCCGCGCGAAACCGCCGTGGCGGGGGCTATCGCTCGGTTCAAAGAGGGCAGATAAAGGAGGACTATTGTGAAATACGGAGAGAGACTGGGATATATTGCGGTAGGCGGGTTATTGATGCTCGTGGGCATGTTGGCGGCTAACCTAACGCCGCTCACGGCGCAGAGGGATTCCTTCGGCGAGATAACGTGCACAGGGCTGAGGGTGGTTGATTCAGAAGGCAACCAGAGGGTCAGCCTCATGGGGTATCCGGAAGGGGGAATTGTTGCCGCGTGTGACTCAAACGGTAATCTACGCACAAGTCTCGTTGGTTTTGAAGAGGGAGGAAAGATTGTCGTATCGAAAAAAAACCTCGAAGAGTGTGTTACTATAGGCATCAATGAAAACGGTGGACAAATCGTCATTTTCGACAAAGACGGTAAGGACCGTGTGGCGATGTGGAGTACCAAGGATGGCGGGCAGTTTGTGGTCTATGGGAAAGATGGCAAGCCGCGTGGGGACATAGGCGTCAATGAATATGGCAAGGCGAAATAAGCACTTGGGACAGGAAGGGTAATCGTTTAGCAACTTTGAAGTGACGGGGGAGTGAGCGGAAAGCTAGGTGACGGCGTGATATGGGGCAGGAGAGAGAAGTCCGGTCGAGGGATAAGAGTTGGAGGTGATGGGACGGATCAGGGCCGTCCCTTACATGGACCGGTGCGTATTACTAAAGGGACATCAGGAATCCGATGATTGGCAATCCTGCCTCTATGCAGGATTGCGCTCCCCCGAAACTAATCATTCCCAGAGGCAGAAGGAAACTTCTCAAAGTAGCCATTTTCTTTCGCCCACATCTTTAGTTTCTTCCAACGCCGGACTTTTATTTTGTACACCTTAGGGCACTCACGCCTGTAAGATTTGTAATTCTTTTTTTGCTGTTTGAACCACCCTCGATAGCCCGATGGATGACACTTGATGAGAAGTTTTTCAAAATGCTCCTCTTGAACCCGTATTTGGTCCTGTGTTATATCTGGTAGGTCATTTATCTGTTGAGCTATCCGGCTTGCGTCCAGATCAGCGTCACTAATCGTTTGCAATGTTTCTAAAATCCCTTTGTCAAGAAATTTCCTGACGCGTTCTACGTCATTTGACCGCAATAATCCGCCGATCGGAGGATTTAACCCAAATTTGCCAAACAAATTGATGTCTTGAAGTCCAACCGGATATTGAAGAATATGGATTGTGATGACAATTTTCACAACGCGTTCCATAAAGTCAAGCCATCTGCGGATTGACTCACCATTAAACCTGTTAAAATTTCCTCTTGAAAGTTCCGTGCTGGAGAAACTTATACCTTTTGTGTGTGAAAAATCGCATAATTCGTGGTAAAGATCCCTTATCGGCGTAAAGATGTTATGTTCTTCATCAAACGCAACAATTTGTTTATTTTTCTTCAGTTCCTCAATAACTTTGCTGTGAAACGGAGTTTGTTCGTTTGAGGATAGCCATTTTGGTATGTTGATGTGGCTATTTCCATCTATATCCCAATAAACCGAAAGTAAGCCGAGTTCCAGCACGTTTCTCAGTGCAATAATGGCGTGTTTATAAAATCCCAATTTACAAAGCTGGATAGAACTTTCAAGTTCATATCCACATTCACTAATTGGGAAAACATGACCGGAAGTTGCTTTTTCCAATGTTTGTGGAATTAAATCGATCATAGCTCGGTATACCCACAATATTTCGTTAATCTTGTTTACTATTCCCTCATTGTCTTGCAGGTAAGCGTTCGTCAATTCTCGAATTTCAAGAATGTCGCGATCAGATTGTCCGGTATGTAAAAAGCGACTAGGTGTGACCTTCTTAGGCCAATTGAGGGGGTTCTTCATGGTAATCACCTTCATTTCTGGCGAAGAGCCTAGTAGAAACGGAGAAGGCAAAGTTATTTTTGAGCAATCGCATGCTATTGTCCGTCGCCCTGCAGGGGCGTTTAGAGGCTGGTGCGCGGTGCGCACCCTACAAGATGGCGCATGGCTTCCATCTTAGTTTGATGATTGAGATTGGTCTCAATGCGGCTTGTATCACTACAGATGACTCTTCAAACAAGCTCTTAAGCCTTGAGAAATTCGCGCCAATCAATACCTAAGTTTCGGATGGCAGCACGTAGGGTTCCAATTTTCAAGTCGCGTCCGCCATGATCCGGGATAATCGCAGCCCCCCTCGGTGAGCGGGTTAGACCATTTTCGATGGGATCCGCGCATCTTCTGATTGTTTCGTGACAGCCGAGTGTTCTTAGCTTTCGTGCAACCTCTCGGTATTTGACAGAGCATGGGGTCTTGATTCTAGTCCGGACACTATCGCTTGAAACCAGAAATCGGGTAGGTCTTTGTCGAGAGAAGATTTCGATTCTAATCTGGGGGTCATTGTTTGAAACCACGTTGTTTGAAAACACGGACGCTCAGTTTTTGTAGGCAACTCCTCGCTAGCAAGTTGAATGTCTTCGGGTAATGAACGCCCCAAATCTTCGTATAGTTCAAGTGTCGCAGTGAAGGCATCTAAGACATTGTTTAGTGCCTCGTCTACTGAATCACCTTCGGTTACGAGTTCGGGTAACTCCTCGCATGTTACTGTATAACCGCCCTCGGGTTGCGGTGTTAGAATCACGGTTACCTTGTAATTCACTGCGATACCTCCGTTGTGGTGAGTAACGTCAGACTAGTTGTTTACCGGAGTCACCAGATAACACTAACAGTATAACTGTAGGGACTTAGTAGTTAACTGCTTTTTGGTCGATTTGCTTGCTTTTCTCTTCTTAATGTACAATCATTTTAGACAGTGTTCGGAATCTTGATTCACACTAAAATACATCTCTATAAGAGAGAAATGGAGGCATATCATGTTGACCAAGCGTTTGTACATGCTCGCGGGAGCATTGCGGGTTATCTGCGGGATTTTAATTTCCAACACTATGGGATTTTCAGCACACCATGATGTTGTCGTTGACAGAATATACCGATAGCCAAACAATTCATGTGGCTCAGGTGAAGCATTCATCAAAAAATCTTATGAAAATCTCATCATCTTTTCTGCGATTATATTTCCAGCAAGACTCCATGATATACAGTGGCAGCCACTTCTTGCTGTAGTGATGATGCGTTCCGTAGAATGACCTCTTGACACAAGCCCAAAACGACTCGATGGTGTTGGTGTGAGTTACGCCGTCCTCAGAAACATATCTCTCTTGGTGATGGATAACATGTCTTTCGATATCTTCGTCCAGACTATTGTAAGAGCGAAATTCATCAGTCATAAGAATAGACTCATCGGGTGAGACATTGCTAAGGATGAATTCTCTGATATTTTCACCAGATAGAACCTTCATGAATTTAGCAACCACCCGACCGCCTCTCTCGACTACGCCGATGACGGGAGATTTATTTGTGCCTCTACCTCTCTTAGATTTTGCTCTGGGTTTGCCGCCGACATAGGTTTCGTCCGCTTCAACTATCCCTTTCAGCAATTCATCACTATCACTCATTTTCTCACGGAGGCGCATTGCCATATACCAAGCGGACTTTTGATTCATGTCCAAGTCACGAGCAAGCTGACAACTCGATATGCTTTTCTTGGCATTGGAAAGAATTGAGATAGCCAAAAACCATTTCTGGAGAGGTATCTTGGTACCATGGAAGATGGTTCCTGCTGTAGCCGAAAAGCTAGATTCACAATCGTAGCAATTCCAACCAGTAGTAATGTCGTTTTTGTTCTTGCGTCCAACTTTTTCACTGCCACAGTGGATACAGCAAACACCGTCCTTCCAACGTTTTTCCTCTATAAATCTGAGACAAGATTCTTGATTTGGAAACTCTTTCATAAGATTCAAAATGTCCATAGCAAACTCCTACGAGAAGAATAGTCACTATGGACATCTACGTGTGACGAAAAGATTTACGACAGGGTACCAAGTTTTATGTTTGTCGTCAGTCTAAAAGCTACAAGCTACTAATTCCGTAACTGTATCTTGCAATAAAACGCAACGCGAACCAAAGGTGTTTCTCAGCCGATTGTTCCTTATGCAGGCTAACATGTTTTTACTCTTTATACCTTTGCTCGAAGTTCAGAGTTCATGCTCCTCATGCAGACAAACATGCCCGAAATCCATTGTTAATTTCGGTAGGAGGGTTACCCTATACCACACCTGGCGGCAAACGCCCCATTCACGGCGCGGGTTTTGGCGATCATTTCCCCAGAACAGGGTATTTGCACGGAATTTTGTCGTGTTTCCGCGGATTGCTAACATTGTGAATGAGAATAACGGTGAACAAGTGCAGTCGGGGCACGAAATTTGGGCATTCGCGACTCCACGAAATGGCAGAATTTGAGAGGAACTGAGGTAGGATTTGGTCCGTGGCGATATGACATAGAACAAATCCAGTCGTAGCTTGCGATGAGAGGGGTCGTAGGTCGAATAAAGCCTTATTATTATTGCCAGCCAAAAGAGCATTACTTCAACTGCTCGGCGATTGGATCTATGTCCTCATCTGGTATCAAAGATAGTTTCATGAGATTGAAAAGATCTATGCCTAACCCATTGAGAACCATGCTCTTCGGGTTTAGATGGGTAGGAACGAACGCCTTAGTATCTCCAACGTCCAATTTTCCCTTGTGATAAATATATCCGCCGTGGAAGAGACTATGACATTCATGAAGTATTTGATACAGGGATTTATCTTGGATCCTCGGTTCCCTGTAATGTTGACCTCGAAGTTGGTATTTATCCTTCACATCGCAGAGCTTCAGGATGCATAGTTGTCGGTAGGTCAGTTGTTCGGCGACCTTAATGAGTTGATGTGCGTAGGGTAGGCTAATCTCCGAATCGAAGGGAATGCTTGAATACAAGAGTCCTAAGTGACGGATTTTCTTTTCTTCGGGTTCTCTCTGAGCTTTTAACAACACGCTCTCCAAAACTTCACCGGCGTCGGATCTACCACCTTGATTTTTGTCGAAGAAGCCATCGTCACGGAGTAATTCCCCGTTTTTCTGTCGCCGCTTAATTTCCGCAGTCGCAATGATTAGCGCGGCACCTACACGGATTTCTTCTCGGGGCCCCCAACTGGCGCGATGAAATGTCCGTGCCAACATCTCGTAACACTATCTCAATACCCTTACTAGCAAGCCCTCCAATTGCTTTTGCCTCTGGTCCTTCTCCGAGGAGCAATGCGACTGCTCCGCTCGTAACGGCGGCAGCGCTAGCGGCTAGAATCTCTGTACCGCGATCAATCAATCTTATGAGACCGTCTCTCGATTCTTTACCTTCTACAGTTTTTTTGGACACGATTAAACGTCTATCCCTAGTTGTCATTCTTCGGCTTCATCAGATTTCAGGACGAAGATAGATGCTATAGCCAATCCGATGGTGACTAGGTTGACCACAGACCAGATTTCGCGGGTTGCGTGGACACGCAGAATGGGGTTGTAGATGGCGGCTGTGACGCCAAGCACCCAAACCCAGCCGTTTTTTATAACCCCCATGCGTGAATGGCGAGATAGGCGAACGCGGCACAGCAAATCCAGCGCCTATGAGAAATCCCCACCACTCCGAATTAAAGGCTTCTTTCCCTAGGCCGAGCGTCACCAATTCAATGGCGGCTCCCGCCTGCGGCAATTGTCATTCGAGCCTGCAATGAAAGCGAAGCTTGTCTTAACTTCGCTTATTTGTGGTCTAAATTTCCGTTGGCACTTCATTTCTCGTCCACATTATACTATACATATGTATAGTTATTAGCCAAAAAGACACTGATTTGTGATTGAAATCCCCCCAACTTTTAGACAAGCATGTAGGAGATTCAAGGAAAAGAACCCTACCAATTCGGTCGGGTTTAAATGCTTGATGATAAATCCAGCGCCGAATGTGTAAGTCACCCCGACAACGCCGAGCGAGAAAACCGACTCGTAGTTGCTGCCGCATTACTCCGCTTTGCCTTGGTCCACGCCCGCATCGGCAGGCAGCGCCTTAACTCCATTACCATTGCTTTCGCCCTGTGGCGCTTTCAAGGCAAGTGCTAGGCACTCCAAAACTCCAACCAGTTCCTTTGCCTCGCCGCCAAGCTCTAACTGCTCGGGTGCGTTCAACGCAAGCGTCAACCGCTCCAGCACGCCGACAAGCTGAGGCCCCGATAGACTCACAGGCATCGGTTGTTCAACCGCTGATAGCTTTCGCAGACTCTCCAGCGTTTTGGTCAGCGCATTTGTCAGCATTTGAAATTCTTTAGGGGAATGCTCTTCCTTGTCCAAAGCACGGCTTATCCGCTCCGCATTCTTGGCTAAAAGCGCAACCTGCTCCACCTGGGAGGTGAACGGAATGTCACGGACCTGCCGCCTATACTCTTCCCGCGCTTCACGCCACACCGCACCGTACTTCGCTTCGGGCCATCGCGCCGAACCAGGCTTCAGATACGACAACCGATGGATCAAAATAGTTCGCACGTCTGCCACACCCACCGCGTCCTCTCGCGCCAGCCGATTCATCGTACGGTCTTCCAATATTAACTCCCGAACCGCGTCGGCGGTAGATAACCCCCGCGCATGAGCGCGCACGACTAATCCCCGGTGCGCATCGGAGATAAAGGACGATACGTATGCAGCCAATTCTTGGCGGATTATCTTCCTAATCTCATCTGCTAGGTGCTTCCCCATCAGGTGAAAGTTGGAGTCTACGGTTTCAGCCGCTGCCTCGACCGCATATCGCTGTACGCGCTCAATAACTGCCTCAACGCGTTCCTCCCCCTCCAACGTATCAAACAGTTTCTTTATGTCCAATTTTAGCTCCGGGCGCCCCTCGCCTATCATTCTGCCTTGGAGTGCGTTTTGAAGTGAAGTATTGGGTTTCTTTGTCGCCATCGTTATCCTCCGTATTGTGCCAGAATAGCCTTGGCCATTGCCTCCGTTTCAGAGTATTATTCCGAGTACCCACCTCGTACAAACCGCCGAGAAATCAGTCCTGCCAAGGGTTTACGCCGTTTCCTGGCTTGCATCATCTCTCCCGTTTTCTCTGAAAACTCTGAAAATACATGATTACAATTGCTTCTGATAGCATGTTATCATTGCCACCGCGGTTTGGCAACTTTTTCTCGGGTGCAATCCACGGCAATCGCGTCCGAATCTCGCGCTTTATGAAGCGTAGGTCAAGGACGGTCTTCCGTTCCACCGCGATCATTTGAGCATCCTAGCGAAGATTGCTGAAAGACTTGGCGTTGAGACCTTTTGGAATGTGGATGAAACTGATAAATAGTGGGAAAAGAGGCGCGGCAGCGCCTACTCTATTCTCGTTTTCTGCCACTTAGAGGGAGCATGATTTGAGCGCGATCGGTATAGCGGCAGCGCGCAAGAAATGCGCACGGAAGGTTCGGATATCCGGATTGCTGGCAAGTTTTATCGTTCTGTTCCTGATCAATTGTTCACGCGGCATCGGAGACGAAAATTTTATCCTGAACAACGGAATCGTTCAGGTATCGGTAGCTTCGAGCGGCGGCGGAATCACAGATTTTAGGTTTCTCGACCACGCAGTAAACCCTCTAAACTGGGAAATTGAGCGCGACCCCGCATCCACCGAAAAACCGTATTTGCGCGGGCATTTCCTCTGTTTGGATCGGTGGGGCGCTCCTTCGAACGCCGAGGCCGAAAACGGGATGACCTTCCACGGCGAGGCAGCTTATGCTTCATGGCGCCTCGTGGATCGAGGAGAATCAGCCGAAAGCCGTCAAGAGGCAGAGATGATTTGCGAGCTGCCGATTGCTCAAATGACGGTGCGGCGGGTGATGTGGCTTGAAGATAATCAAGCCGTGTTGGTCGTTCGTGAACACATCACGAATACGGGAACACTTGGGCGCATTTACAACATCGTTCAACATCCCTCAATTGCTCCTCCCTTCTTGGATTCCGCCACTATCGTTGACAGCAACGCACAATACGGCTTTGTCCAAGGAAGCGTGATGCCCGAATCGGTCGCTGCAGCAGACCTATGGCCAAACGTCATGATTGAAGGCGAACTAGTAGACTTGCGTCGATTTCAAAATGATGAAACTGGGACACGGTACAGTGATGTCAGCACTTTCATATTCGACGATGCGCAAGAATACGGATGGGTTACCGCGTCTAGTCCTAACACCGGCCTTCTTCTCGGTTATCTGTGGCGAGTCGAAGCGTATCCGTGGCTTGCTATTTGGCGGGCGAGATCGAACGGACGGGTAGCGGCGAGGGGATTAGAATTCGGGACGACAGGTCTTCATCAACCGTATGCGGAGTTGGTGCGAGTAGGGCGGATCTTGGGGAGGTCTATATACGAATACATTGACGCGAACGAAACTGTCGAGAAATCGTACATCGCTTTTCTTGTAAAGATACCGCACGAATTTCAAGGGATTGCGGAGATTAACTATAATGACGGTAGGTTGGAGCTAATCGAGCGTCGGTCTTATAATCGCTAGGTATACTCTATGGCGATAAGCGCCCAATTTTGATACATCGCAATCCGGCTTTATTGTATCCTAGGTTCAGGGTAGTGAAGTTCACCGTGCGTCTCATGACTTATCAAGTTTCCGAGGAGGAGCAGAGAACTGATTTACGCTGTCCCACCACTAGCATTGCACGCCGTTAGCATTTGCTGCTGTTTGATAGCTTTCAATCACTCTTCCTGCCCCACGCAGTTTCTGAAAAAGCCTTTCACTGATTTTTCCGCGGGGCAGGGGCAGTTGATCGATACCTATTCCATCTCGCCCATGGTCTTTGCCAGAACTATGGATGTAATTCCCCTCACCGATATAAAGCCCAACGTGCGTAGCTCGTTTTTCTGAGCCGAAAAATATTAGGTCTCCGGGTTCAAGCCCGTGGATATCAACAGGATGAACAAAGGCCTCTTGCTGATAAGCGTCGCGAGGAACCCATATCCCTACCGAGTCAAACGCGGCTTGTACCAGTCCGGAACAGTCGTAATTTGGCCCAACCGTCCCGCCCCACTGGTAACGATTGGGTTGTGCCATCGCGTCATTTGCAAACGAGATTACGTCTGGTAGCCGTGCGCTGATTTCTGCAGGGCTCAAATCTTGTGCCCGATATGGCTTATCCGCCAGTTTCAGTTGATTGGGGTCTTCAACCTTCAACCACCCCGGGTAGTCATCCTCACATAAACGCACTTCGACTGCTTGATGAGCATCGGCATTAACCATACCCAATAAGATGCGGAGATGGCGATCAGCTCTTGCTTGAGTTGCCAATCGCGTACATTCAGGCGAATCATACAGGTTCAAATGAGTTAGAACTTGATATTCCTCCGCGATAGGTTTAACGGCATCCTGATTATTCCCTGAGTTTCCTTGGTGACTCATGGTTTTTGCCTAACTTCTGAATTAATCGAGATTCGCCTCATAGGCCTCAACTTCTCGGAAACGGGTTTTACCTCGAACTAACTTGCCCAACCGAGGTTTGCGGTTATTGTAGACTTCGACCGCATCGGCATCGGCGTAGCGCAAGAAAAGAAGCCGCCGGTCACGGTCTGATGTGTTCCCTAGCGATTTGTGGGGCATCCATCCGTGAAAGATTAGACTTTCACCTACTTTCATCGGTATCGGGATAGCACTGGTTTCATCCACTTCAATGGAGACTTCTACCATCGCGTCCTTGGATTCGACAGTGAGTTGGTCGCTAACATCAATTTGCCCAAGGCGATGTCCGCCGGGAATAATCCATAGACAACCGCTTTCCAAATCAGTGTCATTCAGTGCAGTGATACAGGTAATCGCCGTATAAGGATCGAGCTCGCCATAACCGTTATCCTGATGCCATGGTGCCAGTTTGGTGTTGCCACGCAACTTAAAACTGAGTTGTGAGGTGACTCCCTTGAGATTCGGTCCCACCAGTTGCTCTGCCGCGTCAACGAATGGACCGTGGAAGTAGTAGCGTCGGATTAAGTTTGAACGTCGATGTATGTTTGTAAGTAATGAATTCTTCAACCATGTTTGGCTTTGGTCGAATTTTCGATTTTCCTCGTTCCACGCCTCCATTGCCTCTTCACGCATCTGTGCCAGTCCATGGTGGGTCAATAGACTGCCATAATAGATATATCCCTGATCCCGGAATGATTGTATTTGTTCATCGCTCAGACGACGAAAGATGAACAGTTTCTGGTCAGATTCTGCCCCGTATTCTGTCATGCTCGTTGATGATCCTCCTTGCGTCCATTATCAAGGCTATTGTGCTCACATTCCGTCAAATTCAACTCAGTTTTGCCAGAATTTCTTCATACACGCGGAAATGTTCCCCTTCTTCGTCTGCTGGTCCCACGTGCTTTAACCAAGGCGCTTGATTGGGCTTGTCACGGTGCAATTCTCTCCAACTACCTAACGTCTGGGTATCCACCCCGTGCCACGTTACCTCTCTGTCTTGGAGGAGGACGTATTGACCCGCGTATTCATTCATTATTTCATCTTGATGGGCACGGTAGAACAGCGCCTGTTCACAAGTGGTCTTACGCCACGCCGCTATCTCTTGTGCCGAGTCGAATTCGCATGAGTCGAATTCAGCGAGTGGTGGCTCCAAATCGGTTTGGAAATCAATCTCGTCCAGATTTACGGTTCCTAATCCACTTTCCGCGGCGATTGCCAGTGCATTTCGATCTCGCTTGAATGGGGGCGTGGGCCAATCCGAGGCTGGATCGTGGCCCATCAGCCAAGTGCCGCAGGCGTCCGTGGAGATTGGGTGATCGCCTGCAATCAGGGCGTTGCAAATACGCCCCTCCCCATCCCATTCGCGCTGAGATTGTCCCACCAGTGCGTCAACGACATTTAGGCAGGGTTGCATAATCATGCCCAAATCCACTAGAAAATAGGGAAGCCTAATTAGGTGGTGGAAGTAGTTTCTAGGTCTGTTATGCGGCGGCAGCGGAAGCACGCCAAACAGGTTCTTCAAGCATAAGGTAATACCCATGAAAGCATGGTTTTTCATTTTTGATACCGATACCACGGCATCCGCGTCATCAAAACACGCGTGAAGTTTGTACCTCGAAAACATCAAACCTCCGCCGGGCACCTCATAGGTCTTGAACGGGGGCATCGTCGAGTCTATATATTCCACCCCAAATTCTTGGAGTAGAGGAATATAGTTGATGGTCTCAAGCCCGCCCTTAAAATGGGTGTCGGTTGCTACGATCTGAGCGTTGCTGTGCTCTTTGAGGAAGATAAGGACAGCGCGCATAACTGAATCATCCACCAATTCACGGCGGCGCCCGGCAAATCGCTCAATGGGTGCCCGCATCATATTGGTTTTTATCACGATTTTGCGTGCTTTCCGTATTTTTTCGATCGAGCGTTTCAGGGGTTCAGCGATTCTACAGAGATGATGGTATATCTCATCATCGGAAGCGCGATGATGGCAGTGGATGGCGCGAACTGAGTAGTTAGTGGAAGGTGCCATAATTATTCCTCATGTGATATTCAGGCAAATAGGACTTGCACAGCAACAGAAAGTCGCGATTCCGAGTTCGCTCCTACAGGGATTTTAACGCAGAAGCGTGCAATAGACTCCCTTACCGCGAAACTTTAGGTATTAAACTGTGTAAGTCCGAACAAATTAATAAACTATAAAAACGAACGGTTCATGATAGCGCGATCCATTGAGCGTTTTTGTTCAGACAGAGCTCTTGGATGCTGATTTGGTATGGGATTATTATAACTCGCATTGTTATTTCTGTATAGTCAATTATCTGAGTTGGGAGGGAAGCGTTCCCAGCGCCATTTACGTTTTCGGTTGACTGCAAAACTGAGAAACGATAAAATCACACATTAGCGTCGATCTCGGTTGCGTGAGATTCGATGAAGGAACGAGCGAAGTTTCATTTATTACGCCACTGAGAATCGTCGTATACGCGCTTATCGGACCATTTGGTCGGATGTCAATAATCCTCCCAGAACGGAGCAAAGTCAGTTATGAACAGCTTACACCCAGACACGCGGATATTGCATATTTCCAATGAGGCAAGATGTCAATCAAATGACGCGCTACGATGGCGCTGCATTGGGCCTCCGCGCGGTGGGCGCGTTGTCGCTGTGGCAGGACATCCCTCGGAATTAATGACCTTCTACTTTGGCGCGTGTGCTGGCGGCGTTTGGAAAACAGTTGACGGAGGCACGTATTGGGAGAATATCTCGGACGGGTTCTTCAATACTGCATCTATCGGAGCGCTTGCCGTATCGGAGTCCGATCCAAACGTTATCTACGCAGGCACTGGTGAGACAACAATTCGCTTGGATGTTTCATACGGCGATGGCATCTATAAGTCGGTTGATGGCGGGAAGACATGGGCTCACCTCGGGTTGGATGAGACACGGCATATCGGCGAAATTCGTGTCCATCCGCAAAATCCCGACTTGGTCTATGTGGCAGCACTGGGACATGCCTTTGGTCCAAACTCGGAACGCGGCGTCTTTCGTTCCAAGGACGGCGGAGAGAATTGGGAGAAGGTGCTGTTTCGGAGTGACAAGGCGGGAGCCGTAGATTTGACGATGGACCCCAACAATCCGCGTGTCCTTTTTGCGTCCATTTGGGAGACACATCGCAACTTCTGGGAGCTATCGAGTGGCGGTCCCGACAGCAGCCTCTACAGATCGACTGATGGCGGCGATACTTGGGAAGACATTACAAACAATCAAGGTATACCGACGGGCATCAAAGGAAAAATCGGCGTCTCAATCTCGCCAGCCAAATCTGACCGCGTCTGGGCAATCGTTGAAGCAGAAAAGGGTGGTGTATACTATTCGGAAGATGGCGGTGACAAGTGGGAGCTGCTTACATCGAATCATGCGCTCTGGGAACGTCCGTGGTATTACTGTCACATTTTCGCCGATCCACAGGATTCTGAAACAGTATACATCACGAATCTCTCAATGTGGAAATCGACCGATGGGGGCAAGACTTTTACCGACATCACTACCCCTCACGGCGACAACCACGACCTATGGATCGATTCGAATGACGCGCAGCGCATGATTCTGGGCAATGATGGCGGCGCGTGTGTCTCATTTAACGGGGGTGAAAGTTGGTCATCCATTTACAACCAACTTACTGCGCAATTCTACCGCATTGCGGTGGATAATCGATTCCCCTACCGTGTTTACGCTACGCAACAGGACAATTCGAGCATTAGCGTTCCCAGCGCCACCGAGTATGGTGGAATAAGATGGAACGACTGTTATCCGGCAGGCACGGGTGAAAGTGGTGACATCGCCGTACGCCCCGACGATCCAAATATTGTGTACATCGGAGCGGTTGGCAGTTCGCCGGGGGGCGGCGGAGTGCTACAACGCTATGATCATCGTACGCGGCATGTTCGACTAATCACCGTTTGGCCCGAGGGATATTTTGGCTGGGGACCAAGAGATCTCAAGTACCGCTTTTCGTGGACATTTCCCATCACATTGTCCCCGCACAATCCGGATATTCTTTACACCGCGGGAAACTTGGTGTTCCGATCGACTGACGAGGGAAACAGTTGGGAAGCTATCAGCCCGGATCTCACGCGTAATGATCAAACCAAGCTTGGACCATCTGGTGGCCCAATTACGCTTGACTGTAGCGGTGCAGAGCATTATGGTACTATTTATGCTTTTGCGGAGTCCTCTCATACACCCGGCGTATTCTGGGCAGGCAGCGATGATGGCATTATTCACATCTCTAGGAATGGCGGAGCGAGCTGGGAGAACATTACACCAACCGATTTGCCCGAATGGTCGTTGATTCATAAGATTGAACTCTCCGTCCATGACAGAGGAACTGCTTATGTTGCAGCTACCCGTTACAAACTGGACGATTACCAGCCATATCTTTACAAAACAGAAGACTACGGTGCAACGTGGAGGATTATCAGTGAAAACTTTCCTGATGGCGAGATTACTCGTGTCATTCGCGAAGACCCGATTCGGAAGCATTTGCTTTACGTCGGGACTGAAACCGGCGTCTTCGTTTCATTTGACGATGGCGAAAACTGGGGGTGCTTACAGTCGAACTTGCCCGTTGTCCCTGTCTACGACATGGTCGTCAAAGACAATGAGCTTGTCATTGCGACCCATGGCAGATCGTTCTGGATTCTTGATGATTTGACACCATTGCGTCAACTTACTGACGAGGTTACGCAAAGTCCAGTTCATCTATTTGAACCACCTGCCACCTATCGGCGGTACCTGCAATGGAGTGCCAGGGGATTCCGAAGCGGGACCGGAAAGAACTACATGGTTGGTCTCGGGGCAGCAGCAACCTTTTATGAGGATAAACTGTCTCAAGGGGGACGTACTCGGAGATTTATTGATGCTGGCGAGGGACCACCTGCCGGCGTTGTCATTCATTATCTACTCAAGGATGCTCCTACAGAAGAAATAACACTGACAATCCTTGATAGCCAAGGCGAAGAAATCTCAACCGTCGCAAGCTCAAGTGAGGAATGCGGTGAAACGACAGAAGATAGCGATACCGACGCCGGGACTCGGGATACCGGGGCGAAACGCCTTTTGTCCGCCGATTACGGATTGAACCGTTTTGTGTGGGATATGCGATACCCCGATGCAACAGAGGTTGCCGAGGGTGCCTCAGAAGAACCGGGGAATCCGCTAGACAGAGAAAGCGGTGGGCCGCTTGCACCGCCCGGAGTGTATCAAGCACAACTGAAAGTGGGCGACCGGTTATACACTCAATCTTTCGAGTTACTCAAAGATCCGCGCGTGTCCGCCACTCAGGAGGATTTTGAAGCCCAGTTTAGATTGTGGTGCGATATCCGTGACAAAATATCTGAGACGCATGAGGGAATTAATATGCTCCGCCACATTAGACAACAGGTAGAGGAGTGGAATCGACGTGCGACAGAGAACGCTGAGTACGAAACAATCTCTGAGGCGGCGGATGCGTTGTTGGAGAAACTCAAAGCGATTGAAATGGAGCTTATCCAGACTGATCCCGATGCAGAAACCGGACGTCTACGCATGCCAGTTCGACTGAACGCAAAGTTGGAGGATTTGACGAGTGTAGTGTCCTGTGTTGATGCCGCACCACCGAAACAGGTTTACGAGGTTTTTGAACATCTCTCTAGTATGGTTGATGAGCATCTCTCGAAACTTCAATCACTAATCGAGGCGGATGTCGCTGAGTTCAACGCACTGGTTGATGCCGCGAACTTGCCCGCTGTCGGCGTATAAGTCTGTTTGAGTCTAGATGATTTGCAATTCTTAGTATATTCGTAGATTGAACCACTCGTACCCGCGCGCCACTTAATTGTCTGTTTTATGAAGCATCGCCACAACTTTATTAGTATTACGGTTGCCGATTTCATTGTTAGATCAGCATACCAGATTGGCAAGACACCAATCCTGCCGATTTTCGCGGCGAGGTTAGGCGCCCCTTGGACGTTACTCGGATTTATAGTCTCCGTCTCCACAATGACGGGTATCGTGCTTAAACCAGCCGTTGGAATCCTCTCCGACCGCTGGGGGCGACATTCGTGGCTTTTCGCGGGGACTATACTTTTTGCCGGAGTGCCGTTTCTGTATCGATTCGTCCAAACACCGGACGAACTTTTTGGCATTCGCGTCCTCCACGGTCTAGCCACAGCCATTTATGGACCCGTAACATTGGCCTTCGTTGCCGAGCAGACGGAGACTAAACGTGCTGAAAAACTAGGTTGGTTCGGCATGGCGCGCCAGGCTGGTTACATCCTTGGGCCTGCAATTGGTGGCTGGCTGCTGCTGACGATGGAACCGGTCTCCGTTTTCACACTAATAGGACTGTTTAGCTGCTTTGCGTTCATTCCAGTCGTTTTGTTGAGAAAACAGCCTGCGCATTCTTGGATTGTGCGCCCGCCAATCGGTCAGCAAGTCGTAATGGCGCTAAAGGCTGGTCTCAACACACCGTCCATCTGGTTATCCGGTACCCTCGAATCGGCATTGTTTATTGCTCTATATGCAACAAAGGCATTTCTACCGGTGTATGCTAGTTCGTTAGGTATTAGCGTTGCCCTGATTGGGACATTCTTCGCTATCCAAGAGGGAACGCACATGATTTTGAAGCCTTTGGGTGGACACATCGGGGACCGTTTTGGCTATATCGGGGCCATATACGTCGGCATGATTTTGGTGGGCATCGGGCTTCCGCTACTCACGTTCGCCAACGGTATGTTAAGCCTTGCCGTGTTAGCTATGATTATTGGCGCGGGTCAGGCTTTCGTTTTCCCGTCTACCGTTGCGCTAGTGTCAGCCCAGATTGACTCGGCGTATACTGGAGCTGGCATGGGGTTAATCGGTATGCTGAAAAATGCCGGTAAAGTCGCCGGGCCGATTCTGGGTGGCATTCTGATTGATCAGTTTGACTTCAAGCAGATGTTTCAGTTGATGGGAGTACTGTTGTTGCTGGGCGCTGCCTTGATGTGGTATTGGGGACAACGTGATCCGAACCACATCGCTGTTAAAATGAGCGCCCAAGAGTGAGGAGATGGGAAAAAATCCTGAATGCACTAATTATTTTTGGCCCAAACCCGCAAAAGTGCATCCGAAACTGTGTTATAGTGAAAGATTGTAATTTCACATGCTTGGTACAGCATTGTGTGAACCGCAATCTTATCCCATACCGCTCCTCAGCGGGGAAGGGGGTATTGAAAATGAAATCACCGAGGTGGTGTGACTGTTGATGTCACTCTTCAGGCTAGCGGAGTGAAGGGCTTTGCCCTCCACTCCGTTGCCATACATATACTGAACACAAGACAGGTATTAACTATCAGCGCTGCTCGATCGATGTTCCCTTCCTGCACTCTGTGACCTGTGCTTGGGAGGCGCGACACGTTGTAGCGTAAAGAGTTGTAAGTTCGTTCCATCTAACCGAACACTGGGTTTTATTTAAGAGTCACAGTTCTGGACGTTCCGAAAATGAGCATTGACTTACGAAAACGTCGGACCTAATAACCGACCGCACAAAATTCTTCAGGCAGCATTCTGAAGATGAGAAAGGAGGCAACAGTGATAAATTTAATTGTGCATCCACAAATTCAGCTTAATGGATGCCACACGATACTCGGCACCGGTACCTCTGCCCCCCGCCTTACATAAACTGCTCACCACAACATCTCCCGATGCGATTGGGACGAGACGTTTGACCGGCTGTGGCATAGGTACCTTCTGACTCGCTTTATATGAAGGAGAAAACCGTCTATGCCGCGATTCAACCCGGATTTCTGGGAAATCCTTGTTCCATCGACCTATTTGCATCAGTTCTGTAACGAAGACCAACTTCAGTACGAATCCCCCGAACATCGCGAACTACAAATTGAACGCCAAGTCGAAAAGCAGTCAGTGTTAGCGCAGATTCGTGAAATCATTGGTGAGGAACTCACTGCTATCCAGCGAAATTGTGTTATGCTCCACTATTTTGAAGGGCAAACCCAAGAACAAATTGCGTCGACACTCGGAATCTCAAGGCGCGTGGTGAGTCAGCATCTTTTTGGCGTGAAACGGAATGGAAAGCGTGTTGGCGGTGCAATCAACAAGATTCGCAAAGTTTGCACAAAACGGGGGGTATGGTTATAAATTGTTGTTCTTAGCGAGTTCTACAATTCGAGAATTTAACCTTATTGATGCCATGGATTTCTGGGCCAAATCGGTATGCGTCTAGCACAACCATTTTGCACCAAATCGGCCAAAAACAGAAGAGGTTCTGCACCATTTCTTCCAGCCTAATCAGATACGTTTCACTGGGACGAGACCTTACTGCTTTAGTCGCGAATCCAAGGCTCTGGATTTCGAAGAGTGTAAAACGTCCCATTCAGCTACTAACTCGCGCAAGGTCTCTGTGTCATGTTGACGCTTCACGTTAGTTAATGTTATTATTTTGTTTCCCCGCATGCCGAAGTCGGTGTATTTCGAATATGTCGGTTCAAGAGCAACCAACTCAGTTAACCTAAGTTGCGCCTTATGGAAATTGTGGGGTGTGCGGTTTTTGGGTTTTGTATTGCGATTTTGTGCATAATCTCGCCCGCGGGGCGGGCTAGAAGGGATCTCTATCGCGGTGGAATCTCTATCGTCCTCGCTATTCCCTCGGTTGATCACTCCATATTCAGTCGCTCGATCCCAACCTACAGAAAGAGAGCGCAATTATTCGATTTAAAGATACGGAAGGTTTGATTGATGACTAAAAAGACGAACCATATAAACCGAACACCTGTTCTAGTGTCTTGGTCTTCGGGCAAGGATTCCGCTTGGGCATTTTAAACGCTGTGGAAGCAGCCGGAACTCTATACGGTTCGCGGTGTGTTCACTACCGTAACCAAGACATTTGATAGGGTTTCCATACACTCTACACCGTCGTGGGTTCTAAAGGAGCAAGCCGAAAAACTAGGTGTCCCTTTGTACGAGATACTGATACCTTATCCCTGTTCCAATGCACAGTATGAAGACGCAATGCGCGCATTCCTTGACCAAGTGAAAGTATTACCGGAAGATTTGGGAGCGACACACTTCGCATTCGGAGATCTCTTTCTGGAGGACATTCGCCAGTATCGGGAGGATAAACTGCGCGGGACAGGCTTTACGCCGATTTTTCCGGTATGGAGTCAGGACACAGCCACACTCGCCCAAGAAATGATTGATTCTGGAGTGCGGGCGATTGTAACAGCCCTTAATCCAACCAAGCTGCCGGAGGAATTCGCCGGCAGATGGTTCGATTCCAAGTTTCTCGCGGACTTACCTGAGGGGGTAGACCCGCTAGGCGAGAACGGAGAGTTTCATACTGGCGTCGTTGACGGTCCAATGCTCAGCGCACCTATCAAAGCGAAACCCGGCAGAATTGTTAAGCGAGATATTGTTTCCGCTTCTAACGACAGCGATGATAATATTCACGCCGGGAACAGTTCGCCGACTTATGTCTATGCGGATGTAGTGCCCTTGCTCTGATGCTTTGTACCACGCTTGACGCATTCTGTTGCACACTGTTACCCATTTCAGAGGCATTCAGTCGAAAACGCAGAACTGGAACAGGAGGCGGGAATTCAAAACAGATGCGCACCGATTCTCACACGTAATCAACTGAAAGCTAGTTTTCCCGAAAATTGGCATTATTATTGCTATAAGTTCGAGTATAGTGAGAATCTACTAACTTCGAGACAGTGGGGAAATTCAGTTAAAACGCTGATTTTCTCAAATTTTGAAACGGATAAAGTAGAATAAACGTCACAATTTGATACAGTTTTGTATGAAATACAGGACACGGAATTGAGACCGATATCCAAAAAAAGCGAATACAATACCGTTGACGCTTTGAACGTTATATGATGAGAGACTGAAAATGGAAGCAAAACACCTAGAAGGTAACCAACCGAACTTTTACGAACTCTCTCTACTCTTGGCAAGCAGCCAGTCCAGAGACTACGCAAGTGGCGAGACTGACTGGGAGAGTTTTATTAACAATCTGTCGCGTATATCCGATGAGTTCGCAGCTCAGATTCAATCGGAAGAGAAATCGTGGCAGGAGACATTGCGCTCAGATTATAGACCGGTCTATCAGGTATAATACCTCTTCGATTACCGGATTTTCTGACTGAAACAGACGACTAGCGGCTAAGATATAATATCTTAGCCGCTTTTTTGTTCTCCGATGTGGCCCTTCTGATAATCCCCGATAAAACCAAAACGCGTTACAGATATGCTACAATTGTGTCAAAACCGAGTGACGCTAGTGTAATCTTATATACGCTTTTCGCGTTTTTCATACTCGCCACACCCACGTCTGGCATTGTAGTTCAAGGGTGCGCACGTTGGGAGAATGTATTCAACGTTCATCCACCTACCTCTCTCCAAAGTTCTTCTACGTCGATTGACAATTTCCGAATCGTTAGTCAAATTCGGTTTACCCTTGAGCCAACGGTGTCATGTTGCGACCGTGCTTTGGCGAATTGACTGTTGATAGACCGAATGAGCGTCTTCCGGGCTCAATTGCTCATCCAGCACGCTTCGAAGAGCTCTTGCAATACCCACAGGAGATTCTTCGCCGAAAATGGTGCGCCCGAACAAAATCGCACGACCTCCGTTTTGAATGACGTTGCTAGCAAGCTGCAGCGTCTTGCGAGCATTTTCGCGTGGCCCGCCCAATGCCCCGATAATGAGTGTAGGGTCAAATTGTGTTAGCTCTCTCCAAACCTTAGCAGTCGTATACGCAGTTTTGATGAAACGTGGTCTCTGAAGTTTGCGGAGGTAATTCATGGTCCGAACAATTGAATCTGCAACGTACATTCCCCGTTTCTCATCGTCTAAGCCGGGCAGTTTGATATTCGGCAGAAAAACCTCCAAAATGTGATCGAATCCCTTCATCTCACCCACCGTGTGTGCGAACTGGATATAGGCGTTGAGCATTCGTTCATCAGCAACCACATCGTTGTTCAGTGTGATTGAATATAACCCAAGCGAGACACGGCATTCCAGTGCGGGTGCCACAAGAGTCTCGCAATAGGCTTGTGCATCGTCCGGGAATACGGTTTGGAATGGTCTCGAATGCTGAGATTGATAGGCGCCGAAGCGTGGACTCCAGATGGCAGTCTCCGCGTTCATGCGTACCAGCGGTGTCACCGGCATACTATCGAAGAGCACCTCCTCAAGTGCGAGCACTTCAGCATCGGCAGGTGTCATCAATAATCCATCTATACTTCCATCCGCCACGAGGTCGCGCTGCAACTGCAAGAATTCTGGGCGGGTGCGATGGTGCGGTTTTGGGCGCTGCACATACCCAAGCCCCTGTATCCCAACCGCCGCAAGCGGATCGGCGGCAAATACAAAAATTGGACTAGCGTCAAGATGGTCGCTGTTCTCTAGTTTCTCAAATACACGATCTCCCATAATCTTCTCCTGATTGAAGGTGCAATTTTGAAGCTCTGAATCAAGGCGTTGTTGTCATCATTATTCCTGGTTTACAAGACAGTCACCGGATCGATGTCGACTACCAAATCTATATTTCTGGGTATAGGGGGCGAGGCGTTGCTGCGCACTGCTTGTCGAATAAATTCACGTAACTTTTCAACGTTGGAATTTCTCAGAAAGAAATGCCATCGAAACTTTCCCATAATCTTCGACAATGGGGCGGCAACGGGACCGCGAATCTCAACATCCGGGAACCGTTGTGTCTTGAGCATTTTTAAGCGCTCAAAGATTGTGTTGGCTAGACGGATGACGTCTGCTTCAACTTCGCCACGGAGCAACAGGGTCGCAGCATGAGTGAGAGGTGGATAGAACAATTCTTCTCGATACGCAATCTCTTGTCGGTAAAAACTTTGGTAGTCATGGGTTTTCGACGCTTGAACGCTGTAGTGCTTGGGCATGTAGGTTTGGATAATCACGTCGCCTCCGGCTTTGCCACGTCCGGATCTTCCTGCAACCTGCGTTAATAGATTGAAAGATCGCTCGCCCGCGCGGAAGTCAGGGAAATTCAAGGCTGTATCCGCAGAGATAACGCCCACGAGGGTAACATTCGGAAAATCCAATCCCTTGGCAATCATCTGTGTTCCCACGAGGATGTCAATCTCGCGTGACTTAAACGCCTCAAGAATCTTTAGGTGTGCGTCTTTACGCGATGTTGAATCAGCGTCCATCCGCTTCACACATGCTTGCGGAAAAGCCTTAATTGTGTCCCGTTCAACTTGCTCGGTTCCTAATCCAAAGTAGCGCATGTAGGCACTACCGCACTGAGGACAGAGATTGGATGTGGCTCGTGCGTCTCCACAGTGATGACACATCATCAATTTTGTATCAAAGTGAAATGTCAATGAAATCGAACAGTTATCACATCGTTCAGCGAACCCACAGGCGCGGCAGAAGACATAAGAGGAAAAACCGCGCCGATTCAGGAACAGAATAATCTGTTCATTCTTGGCAAGCCTGTCTTTTATGTCATTTCGCAACATCGTTGAAAAAATCGTGCGGTTGTTTTGCTTCAACTCATTGCACATATCTACGATTCGTACCGGCGGCATCTTGATATTATTGACTCGCGATGGAAGGCTTAGGAGATGGTATTCTCCGAGTTGGGCGCGATAGAAACTTTCTAACGATGGAGTTGCGCTTCCCAACACTAGCGGACAATTTGCAAGTTCCGATCGTTTCGCAGCCACGTCTCGCGCGTGGTATCGAGGTGCGGTGTCTTCCTGCTTATACGACGTTTCATGCTCTTCATCAACCACGATGATACCGAGATTTACCACAGGTGCAAAAACGGCTGACCTGGGCCCAACCACAATGTCGGCGTTTCCCATCCGTATGCGATGCCACTGATCGAAACGTTCACCATCTGAAAGATTGCTGTGTAAAATTGCCACACGAGATCCAAACCGACCGACAAATCGAGAAACCATCTGAGGCGTGAGGGCAATCTCGGGTACCAACACGATAGCGCCCCTCCCGCATTCGATGACTCTATTGATTGCTTGCATATAGACTTCTGTCTTGCCGCTCCCGGTAACTCCATGGAGGAGAAAAACCTCATGCTGATTGTTCTCTATTGCACCTTGGATTGCTTTCAACGCTGCCAGTTGATCGGCGTTGAGAATAGACGCCCGAGTTGGAGAGACAGGTTCGAGGCTTAACGGATTTCGCAGAACCTCGACAGAGTCAATCTTGATAAGTTTCTTTTTCTCAAGTTGCCTAAGCGTTGTCAAGCTTGTTCGTGCCTGTTGTGTTATTTCACTTGTGGAAATTGATGTCTTGGTTTCAAGCAGGGAACGTAAAATCTCAATCTGCTTCGTCGCTTGCTTTGTGAAGGATTCGATTGCCGATTCAATCTCAGGGACGGATTTTGCGAGCGAAACAATTTTCTCGGTTTTCGGCTTGGTCTTTATGCTCAGGTCTGACTTGATTTCAACTATACCTTTGCCCTGCAAGATGGAGAGTGCACGGTTCAACCTCGAATTTCCACCTCGCAGCCTCGCTGTTAGCTGGTTTGGAGATAGACTGCCGAAAGTTCGCAGTGTACGGAGAATTTCCGCCTGAACCGGCGCTCGTTTTCCCAACGCTTCAATTTGCTCATCAGTTGCTAGTAAATGCACCATCCGGCGCCGATAACTGCGTATTGTTGCAGGCACGGCGCAATTCAGGGCCTCTCCGTGGGAAGATAAATAATATCCGGCCATCCACTTAGTTAGCGTAATCAGTTCCGGAGAGAATGTTGGCGGACCGTCTAAACAATCAGAGAGGTACTTAATCTCAATGGAATGGTCGGGTAGGACTGGTTCATGTAGTAGGGCAACGATAACCCCTTCCAGAAGACGTCTTCTGAGTGGGGCAACTACACGGCTGCCACAATGTACGATGGATTTTAGTCGATCGGGGATAACGTAGGTGAAGGCGAGATCCTGAGGCAGTGGAAAAACAACGCTTGCATAGTTCATGAGAATAGCGCATCAATGGCGGGGGATGACGGGGTGAATGTATCAGACATTCGTGAATCCCATGACCTATTGACCGGTTTCCGCGGTTTGACTTGTTCCCAGTTCAGCCATGACCTTCTTCATGTCTTCCCAAACCTCCTTCTTTGATTGTGGGTTACGGAGAAGAAAGGCGGGATGGTAGGTCGGCATGAGTTTGGCACCGTGGTAGTCATGGAATCTGCCCCGCAGTCTCGAGATTTTTTCGTCGGTGTGCAACAAAGCTTGCGCGGCAAAACTCCCGAGCGCGCAGATAACTTTGGGTTGAATTAGTTCGACCTGTTTGAGTAGAAAAGGCTCACACGTCTCAATTTCGATTGGCTTCGGGTTTCGATTGCCTGGCGGACGACATTTGATTACGTTTGCAATATAGACTTCGTCGCGAGTAAGCCCCATCGCCTCAATTATCTTGGTGAGAAGTTGACCTGCGCGGCCAACAAAGGGCTCGCCTTGTTGATCTTCGTCCGCTCCCGGTGCTTCACCGGCAAACATGAGATTCGCATTCTCATTTCCCGTTCCAAACACAACCGTGTTGCGGGTTGCGTGCAACTCACACCGCTCACAAGCCATTGCTTCGCCTCGCAACCGACTCATGTCGAAATCTGCGAATAGAGATTGCATTTCCGGTTCAGCTGGTTCCGTTTCCGCCAGTTCCTCGAAACCGAGTTGCATCTGTTCTTCCACGAATTCCCTCACTGTCGCAACAACCTGCAAGTATTCTTGAACGGCGTCCTGATCTGGCATGATTTTGAAGCGCGAAAAACGTTTGGGTTTATGTTTTTAGTGGTGAAAACAGTTTATACATTGTTCCGCTACCGTGGATTGAGCACCTTATCGGTCAAGGCTTGGATTTGGCAATCCAAGCCGAGCGAGGGAACAGCTATGAATGCCTGTTATCTGCCTGCCCCTCGAATTTATTTGAAAATGCCGACGAAGTCGAACCATGTGATGTATAGAAATAGTCCAGCTATTAGCACAATGCTGACTTGCTGGATAATCAGTTGCTTACGAATGCTTAAGGGCTTACCACGTAATTTTTCAATGATAAAGAACAATATCAGTCCACCATCAGCGATTGGAATCGGTAGCAGATTGACAAAGGCGAGGTTGACAGAGATAAATCCGGCAAAGCGGATTAACTCGCGAAAACCAAAGCGAGCGGTTTCTGCAGTGGCACTAACAATGCCAATCGGTCCACTAAGTAATTCCGGAGAAACTTCACCAGTTACAAGTTGACCAACCATAGACACAGCCTCGGTTACCATCGACCAGCTTTCCTTGATTCCTCTCCCCCATGCCGTAGCAAAATTGTATTGTCTGACTCTATCTGGTTCCGTGAGTGCAAGCCCGCTAACGGTAGGGGCAACACGTAGCTCTTTGATCAGGAGGCCTTCGCTGTCTTGAGAGTGCATCAACTTGAGCATTACCGTGAAGGTCTCACTGTTCGGGCGATGGCCGCTCAGGTTTTCAAGAGTATTCAAATCAGCTCGGTTGTTCTCTAATTCGGCACGAAGCAGTAGGTCGCGATGGAATTCAAACTCCACCGGTTGATCGACGTGGATTTTTGCGAGTTCTTGAACTTTCTGGTCAAAAACAACATTTTGGACAGGCACGCCATCAATTGAAATTAGCTGATCGCCACCCCGAATTCCTTTACTTTGGATGTAACTGTTCTTCTGAATTGTCCCAACGATGAGTTTCCAATCGAGATGTAGATTCTTTACGAAGGAACCGCCGTCATCTTTGAAAACATCAATTTTACCCTCGCCTTCTTGGAGTGTATAAACTCGATCCAAGTCGGTAATTTCCCATCCTCTACCGGTTTCCAAAGTTAAAATTGCGGCATCCCCGGATAGTGCTACATTGTGTTCGTTAAACATACGACGCAACTGCCGTGGAATCAAACCTCTGTTCAAATCCTCTTGGGGAATTACTTCACTATCAAACATGAAGCCACGCCGGATTTCAAGCTGGACCGTATTGCCATGGTTTAGTCTAGCAATTTCGTGAAAGTCTGCGTATCTATAGATAGTCTCGTCATTGACTTTATCAATCAAATCTCCGGCTTCAAGACCACTTTTCTCTGCCCAACTGTTCTCTTCGACATGGGAAATCAATACTTCTTGCTTCGGCGACACCCCAAGCTGGCCAATCTTGCGCGCCTTAATTTCCCTTGTTTCAGTTTTTACATTATACAGCATCTGTTTCCGACCGTTTCGAATGATTTCGATATCGAGTTCTTCGTCGGGGTGTATTGCAACCACCATCTGCAAGTCACGCCAATCCTTTAGTCGTTTTCCGTTAATGGCAATCAGCTTATCCCCGGGTTGGAGGCGAGCAAGTTCCGCCGGACTTCCATCGACAATATGTCCAATCTGAGTTGTTTCGAGTGATTTGCGAATGTACTCGCCGGAGAATAGGTAGATTAAAGAAAACACAATTATGCCAAATGCAACGTTCATGGCGGGACCGGCAATCGCGACGAAGATGCGTTGACCTACCGGAGCAGAGGGAAATTCATCCGGCGCCCCGGTGCGCTCTTCCGGGTTTTCGCCCGGCATTTTCACAAATCCGCCAAACGGAATTAGAGAAATGCAGTATTCTGTGTCGCCCCGCTTAAAGCCGAATAATTTAGGGCCAAAGCCGATTGAAAATTTATCGACGCGGATTCCGCAGCGTCTAGCTGCTAGGAAATGCCCGAGCTCGTGGATGAAAATTAGAAAACCCAGTGTGAAGATGGCAATGATTATTCCATTTATCGAACCCAACATAAAATATCACCTTCTAAAATATTGTCCGAGACCGAAGATTAGTACATGTAGAAAATGAAACGCAAAAACCCTTTCAAGGGGTTTACCTAAGCAAATGGGATAGAATAACCCTCCATTAGTCTCTAGGCTTAGTGTACGTGGTACCGCTCGGCGTGAAGTGCAGTAACTTTATTTTCAGAATCGGGATAATAAGGACATTCACTGCCGAATAGTTGCCTTAGTGCCCGGTAATTACAATAGAGATTGTACTTTGTGTCGTGTCGTCCCTCTTGTTAATGCCAAACTGCTTGGGTTACACCTACTAGACAACTAGCCTCTGTCTACGAATTAACTCCTGTGCTGTTGATTTTGCCCATCCATCTGCGGCTAAAATGTCATCGAAGCCGGGTTTAAGTTCCGTGTCATGCCGATCCATGACGTCCTTAAGGATATCCGGAATGTCCATAAACCCAATCTGTTCGTCTAGAAATGCTTGAACAACGATCTCATCGGCACTACTGAGCACTGTAGGCAGTGTTCCTCCAACTTCGGCAGCGGTATACGCTAGAGAGAGACAAGGGAATTTTTCACAATCAACGGGTTCAAGGTGAAGCGTACGGATATCACAAAGATTGAGTCGCGGAACAGGTGTGGACAAACGGTTTGGATAGGCTAGAGCATGTTGAATAGGAAGACGCATATCCGTAGCACTCAATTGAGCAAGAATTGAACCGTCAACAAATTCAACTAGTGAGTGGATGATGCTTTGTGGATGAATGATTACATCGATCTTTGACAGCTCTATGTCGAACAACCATTGGGCTTCAATGACTTCCAACCCTTTGTTCATCATGGTTGCAGAGTCGATTGAGATTTTACTGCCCATTTCCCACTTGGGATGATTCAAAGCTTCCTGCGGAATTACCGAGTCGAGTTCATCTATGTCAGTATGGCGAAAGGGACCGCCCGATGCTGTAAGGATAAGACGATGAATATCGCTCCGTTTCCGGCTGTGTTCTTCACAATCCGAAAGACATTGGAAGATAGCACTCATCTCGCTATCGACAGGTAATAGACGCACATCATGTTCTTTGACGGCTTGCATGACAAGCGAGCCACACATCACCAACACTTCTTTATTGACGAATGCAAGGTCCTTGCCGGCCCTTATGGCTTCTAGCGTCGGCAACAGCCCCGCGCTTCCGCCAATTCCTTCGAGTACCAGATCCGCTTCGTCCATAGTCGAGATTGCCAATACGCCCTCCGGGCCGGCAATTACTTCAACTGATTTCACATCTCGTATTCGCCTTCGCAACTCATCTGCGGCGGCCTTATCGTTGAGAGCGGCACATCTCGGGCGAAAACGACGAATCTGACGCTCCATCAGGTCCACAGAAGTATTTGCAGCGATTCCCGCGACACTGAATTCATCAGGATGAGTTGCTACGACTGAAAGAGCGCTCTTTCCGATGGATCCAGTAGAGCCGAGAATGGCGAGGTGTTTCATATCTTAGAATTGAACGAAGGCCTTATGGACGAGGGGAGATGAAGAAGATATGGAACTTGAGGGTTACACAGGACTAAATACATATCATGCAGTGCCTACGAAATACTCGAAATAGTAATAAAGTGCGGGGGTAGAAAAAACCAAACCGTCGCATCGATCTAGCAGTCCTCCGTGCCCGGGGACAGCACTGCTCGAATCCTTCACGTGTGCATTCCGCTTAATTATCGACTCACTGAGATCGCTGATTTGACTGATGATGCCCAGAGACAAACCAAGTATTAGCGCATGTACAATGTCCACGGTTTCTTGCAAGAGCAAGAACCAAACGGCCAAGCCGCCCCCCATCCCAGCAATCAAACCCGCGACTGCTCCTTCAATCGTTTTATTAGGGCTAATTGCGGGGCACAACTTTCGTTTGCCCAAGTTGCTCCCTATGAGGTATGCGCCACTGTCACCGCACCAGACAGTCGCGAGAAGGAAGAAAACCAAGCTGCTACCAATCGGGTCACCTATTTGCCGCAACAGCAGTAGGTGGTAACCAAATGCCCAACCAACATAAATGCTGCCGGTGATGGTGCCGGACACAGAGAGGAAGACATCATTTGCTTGCCTTCGGAAGATTTCCGCGGCAAAAGCAACAACAAGGGCAAAAGCAAAGGCGAGCTCAACCGAGAAACCGAACTGTGCCGAGAGGCCAAACGGCAAAGCTGACAGAAAAAGCGTTGCCTTGCGGCTCTTGGATCCAATGGAGCGTGCGAGTTGACCAAACTCGGCCAACATAACCAACACGACGGAGAAAACTAGGATGGGATAGAAAAGCGAACCCCGGTAGATAATCAGAATGAGCACCGGAATTAAGACAATGGCACTCAGAAGCCGCTTCCAAAACATTGGTTTTTGGGAATGGTTCGCTTCAATCTGACAGTCTAAAGCTCAAGCAATTCCTCTTCCTTTGATTTCAAAAGCTGATTGATTCGATCTATATATTTATCAGTTATTGCCTGAACGGGGTCGTCACTACCTCGCGGTTTCTTTCTATCCGTTCCTCTACCTTTGCCTTTTCTTTCCCCGGATCCGGAATCTTGGTCGGACTTCCGCATTGCTTCATTCGCATCACGGCGAATGTTCCTGACACAAACTCGCCCGTCTTCAGCCAACTTGCGGACGTATTTCGTAAGTTGTTCGCGTCGTTCCGTAGTTAAATCGGGGATTTGAATGCGAATAACATTCCCATCATTATTCGGATTCAAGCCCAGATCTGAGCGAGCAACGGCTTTTTCTACTTCCTTAAGTATTGTTTTGTCCCAAGGTTGGATTATCAGTGTCCGCGGTTCTGGAGTGGTTATGGTTGCAACTTGAGTTAATGGACTCTTGCTGCCGTAGTAATCTACAAAGACATTATCCAATAAAGAAGCTGAGGCACGGCCGGTCTGTACATGCGAAAAATTCTTGGCGGTTGCGTCCACTGCTTTTTTCATACGTCCTTCCGCCTGCTGCAAAGTGTTGTCTGCCATTTTCAAGATCCCCGTGAAAGAGTATTATTGAGTTGGCTATTAGGGTTCAAACTAATCGCTATCTTGCCCCAACACATAAAGTGCAAAACGTTTCACGATGATGTTTTCCCCCAGTTGGGCAATCGAATCCTGAAGAAGTTGTCTGACAGTCTTGTCGGTGTCTCGGATGTTGCCCTGCTCCAGCAAACACATTTCAGAGTAAAATTTACCCAACCGTCCCTCGACAATCTTGTCTACAATTTTCTCGGGCTTTCCCTCATCAAGTGTCTGTGTTCTGAGAATCGCCTTTTCAGCATTCAATATGCTTTCCGGTACATCGTCCTTGCTAACGTACTTTGGCTTGGCTGCGGCAATCTGCATTGCTATCTCCTTTGCGAGATTCTGGAACTGGTCGGTGCGTGCCACAAAGTCGGTTTCACAGTTTACCTCTACCAATACACCGATTCGGTTGCCAGGGTGAATATATGAAACAACCAAACCTTCGGTAGCCGCTCTACCACTTTTCAGTTCAGATGCTCGTAGCCCTTTCTCACGGAGGAAATGAATCGCCGCCTCCACGTCGCCACTCGTTTCCGAGAGAGCCTTCTTACAATCCATAATTCCGGCGCCTGTACGTGTCCGCAGATCGCTCACCATTTTTGCTGTTATATTCATTTAGGAAGAAAACCTCCAATCATTGTATACAACCCGAGTTTCAGGCTTCTGCTTCAGTAGCCTCGTCGGCCGCGGTAGTAGTTGATGACGCTGGAGCGTCTGATGCCGTAGCTTCGGCCGTTTCTGCATCTGCTTTCTTGGTTTTTGTGCTTGTGCGCCTTTTGCGACGTGGCTGTTTGGGTGTTGACTCGGCTTCTGCCGATTCTGTCTCGGCTTCAATCTTAATTTCGGTTACACTATCCCCGGAAGCAGACGCGGTCGCAGCAGTTTCATCCTCGGCCGTTTCTGCATCTGCTTTCTTGGTTTTTGTGCTTGTGCGTCTCTTACGACGTGGCTGTTTGGGTGTTGACTCTGCCTTGGCCTCAGTCACGCTATCCTCTATAACAGGCTCGGAAACAGCGGCTTCAACCTCCATAGGCTCGGCTTTTGTATCTACTTTTTTGGATTTTGTGCTTGCGCGCTTCTTTCTTTGCGGGCGCTTAGCCGTAGTCTCGACTTCAACAGCGTCTGTCGGTGTTTCTCCCGTCCTGTCGGTCGCGCTAACCTCTACCTCGTCGCCAGTTTCAACGGTTTCCGGTTCGTCGCTTTCTACTGCCGCTTTAGATTGAACGACCTCCGAAATGTCAGCCCCCTCTAATGCAGTTCCCCTGCCCTCAATTATTGAAGTTGCTAGTACGGAGCACATAAGCCTAATTGCACGAATTGCATCGTCGTTGCCGGGAATCGGGAAGTCAATTAACTGCGGATCGCAATTTGTGTCGACGATGCCAATAACCGGAATACCTAGTTTGTTCGACTCTAGTATGGCGGTGTGTTCCTTGCGTGTATCGGTAATAATAACCGCGTCCGGGGACCGCTTCATTGCTTTTATGCCGTTAAGATTGTTCGATAATTTTGTTTTCTCTCGTCCTAGACGGATAACTTCCTTCTTGGGAAGTTGGTCAAAGACACCATTGGCTTCATCAGCTTCCAATTTTTCCAGCCGTTGAATACTGCGTCGAATGGTTTGGAAGTTAGTTAGCATGCCACCGAGCCAACGATGGTTCACATAGAACATCTGGCATCGAGTGGCTTCTTCGATAACGGTCTCTTGGGACTGCCTCTTCGTACCTACAAAGAGTACCGTACCACCTTGTGCTGCAATCTCCTGTACATAGTCACACGCAGTCTGAAGCATCCGTAACGTTTTCTGAAGATCTATAATGTAAATACCGTTGCGCTCAGCGAAAATGTATTTCGCCATTTTAGGATTCCAACGTCGCGTCTGATGACCAAAGTGAACTCCTGATTCAAGGAGTTCTTTCATTGTAGTTCTCGTAGTTCTCAAAAAAACCTCCAGTTGTGCTATTGGGTTTAAGCGTTCACTTCCTTCATACTTACATCAGACCCTCGAGCCGAGAGCACCCTCTGTGTAAATCAGGAAGTGTGTTTCGTTTGGTATCAAACCTCAAAATCAAAGAAATATAACATATTCTCCCGAATTGTGTCAAGCAGAGATTTGTCGCTGCGCGGGGCAGTCGCGTCTAATTCTTGGTTGTAAAGGCATCCTCCACCTCGATATAGACTAGGCGTGCAATAACAAGGGAAAGTAGGAAAAGAGTTCGACGATTGGGTGGCGGTCGATTCTAGGCTGAGGCATTTTGGTAATTGTCTGCATCACGGATTAAGGAATCTCTATGGGAGCTCTATCGTCCTCGATATCCGTTCGGTTGATCATTCGCTATTCGCTCATTTCATCTATCCGCTCGGTCAATCCTACAATCAGGTGTGATTGTCTTGGAATTGTTGTCAGATCCGTTTGCATCATCTCGTGATTCGTGATAAGATACTCATTTTACAAGATTGAAAAGTGGTCTAGGATAATGAACTCATACTAAGAGCAATTTAATAGAGGGTAATGCTATGCAGCGCAATCAGAAGTCTGTAATACGTCATAAGACGCCCCAGAATCTTATACCCTGGATTGTTATCGGGGTAGTCGTCATTTTCATAGTTGGAGTAATCATTATTCAATCATTTCGACCGAAAACCGTCCCTCAACCCACTGCGCCGATGCGCTACCCTCGGGTTCACTTAATCATAAAATCTAATGTCGGCGGGGCAGAGGTGTATCTCAACGGGCAACAGAAGACAGTGGTTTCTGATAGCCGGCACGAAGCAAAGCTTCTCAACCTTGGGCGGAAAACACATGAAATCCTGTTGAAAAAGCAGGGATATGCGGATTGGACGGAAATGGTAGAAATCACGGGGAATACTCCCTCGCAAACTGTTCAGATCAATATGCGACCCCGCGGGATGCCCGCGTCTACGGAGTGATGTGCAGTCTTGCACCATCGTCATGTTCGCATGGGTATATTTTCGTTTCGGTATGAATTAGTTTCCATAACCTATGTTTGAAGAGATCCTCGCAGCAACTATAAGGCAAGCAACCCCATTGCTTTTGGCTGCATTGGGTGAGGTCGTTGTACAGCGATCCGGAGTCATCAATATCGGTATAGAAGGTATGATGCTCATGGGCGCCTTCTTTGGCATGCTAGGTTCCTTTTATACCGGCATTGCGGTTCCGAACTTAGCACCATGGATCGGGCTAGTTGCCGCCGGGTTGAGTGGCGGGATTACGGCTTTCTTGTTTGCATTCCTTACCATCCGACTCTCCGCTGATCAGGTGGTGACAGGGACGGGGATTACGCTTTTAGCGCTGGGTCTGACTGAGGTCGTCTATCAGAAGCTTTTTAGCTACACCGGCTCCGCGCTCAAAGTTGCTGCGTTCGGAGAAGTCCAAATTCCCGTTTTGTCTGGTATTCCTTGGGTCGGCCCGGCGCTTTTTCAACACAACATCCTTGTTTTCCTGACCTTTCTATTCGTTCCTTGTGTCTATTTTTATCTGTTCCAAACTTCTCACGGCTTGACAATTCGAGCTTGTGGTGAAAACCCGAAAGCTGTTGATGCAGTCGGGGTGGATGTGAGAAGATTGCGCACACTGTGTGTGTTGTTCGGGGGACTGATTGCGGGATTCGCGGGTGGTTATCTGTCACTCGCCGATGTTCCCTATTTTACGCCAGGAATGACCGTAGGGCGGGGTTATATTGCTCTGGCAATCGTTATTTTTGGTAAATGGCATCCCGTCAAGGCATGCGGCGCAGCACTACTCTTTGGTCTGGGAGAATCGCTGGGGGTACGTTTTCAAGCCATCGGATGGGATGTTCCGTACCAGTTCTTGCTCATGCTACCGTACGTGTTGACACTTTTAGTCCTCGCGGGCTTCGTTGGTCGATCCACACCACCGCAGGCACTGGGTGTCCCTTACAAGCGCGAGTAGACATCGGAGCACGAGCCGTCACGTTTAATCTGACATAACGGTAAACAGAAACCTTTAAGAGATTGGGTTGGGTAATTCTTAATGGAAACGTTAACACACTGGATTGCACAAATAACCAAACTGTCGCCGTGGGTACAGACGAATCTCTTTACGTCAATCATCATCATCCTGATTCTCTGGCTGCTGCAAACTCTTGTTATGTCTATCGTTGTGCGGAGAGTAGAAGACGTACGGCTCCGCTATCGATGGCGCAAAACCTCCAAGAGCGTTGCGGCTGCACTTGGGGTTGTGCTTGTCGGACGAGTATGGTTCGAAGGCATTCAGTCTCTAGCAACCTTTCTAGGTCTTGTCGCCGCCGGGTTAACGATTGTCTTGAAAGATGTAGTGACAGCTATTGCCGGTTGGTTCTTTATCATCTGGCGCCGACCGTTTAATGTGGGCGATCGTATCCAGATAGGGCAGCATGCGGGGGATGTGATTGACGTACGAATCTTTAAGTTTACCTTGATGGAAATCGGGAATTGGGTGGACGCGGACCAGAGCACTGGGCGCGTCCTTCACATACCTAACGGGCTAGTATTGAGTGAAATCGTGTCAAACTATAGCAGAGGATTTCAGTATATCTGGAATGAACTTCCGGTGCTAGTGACATTCGAGAGCAATTGGAAAAAGGCGAAGACAATTCTACAAGAGATTGTCACGAAACACGCCCAGCACTCAAGCGAAGTTGCGCAGAAACATATCCAAGAGGCGAGCCGTCGGTTTATGATATTCTATTCCGTGCTTACGCCAACAGTCTATACTAGCGTGGCGGAAAGTGGAGTTCTGCTCACAATCCGCTATTTGTGTGAACCGCGTACCAGGCGTGGTACGTCGGAGACGCTTTGGGAGGATGTCTTGCACCAATTTGCCGCCCACAAAGATATCGACTTTGCCTATCCGACGCGACGTTTCTATGACAATCTACGAGAAGGTGAACTCGGCACGAGACCATCGACTGTTGCAGCAGATTCCTAGAGTGGAGATAGTTGAATCTCCGCGTTTACGTGCATTTGATTGAGCCACTCCTTAGGGCAATGAACTGTATGTCGTAATGCGCTACAATCCTTTCACGTTCCGGTTGTTCTGTTGTTTTCAGTGACGAACACTTCCCGGCTTGGAGGTGTCCATTCAATTATGATCTCGCTCCAACATATTCTTAAGAAGTTGCGTCGGTTGCTGCCTTGGAGTAGTGGCACCTCCTTGCTCGTTTCCGAAATAATGTTGCTTGCATTTCTTTTGTATGTGTTCGCGTTCCACACGTTTGAACAGCGAGCAAAATCGGATTTAGCGCTCTTTGATTCGGTATGGGTGGCATTCATCACGATGACAACAATCGGCTATGGGGATATTTCCGCTGTAACCGTTGCCGGACGAATTTCCACAATCATATTTAGCATCATAACTCTGGGGTGCTTCTCAACAGTTGCCAGCCAACTAATCACAAAGCTATCCGACATTCATGAAAGGCGGGTGAGGGGATTGGTTCGTTTACGTCTGAAGGGACACATTTTGATTGTAGATTGGAGCAAAAATCCGGACAAGATTACAACGGTCATTGAAAATCTGCGCACCGATATGGACACTAGCGAATCTCCAATCGCGATTGTCTCCGAGGCGTTTGAAGAATTGCCTGCCCGGATTACAGACAATTTCCATGACATTTATTTCGCCCACGGTTCGCCGACCAACGCGAATACGTACCTCCAAGCCAACGTGGCAGAGGCGCGCACGGCAATCGTCTTTGCCAGCGGGGAAGATTCCAGTGCGGATGTGCTTACGGCAGCTGCCGTTGGAATCATTGATGATCTGCATCCACGCCTTGAGATAGTCGGCGAATGTTTGGATAAGCAGAATGAAGGGCTATTTCGGCGAAATGGATGCGAGCGTATCGTGTTTACAGGGGAGATTGTGCCGCTCATTTTGGCGAAAACGGCTATCGATCGGGGCGTTGGACCGTCGGTGTTTGAAACGCTTGATACCAGGACCGAGTCGACACTCTACAGCATCCAAGATGCGCAACTGGATGGGTACACTTTCACTCAAATTTCCAAATGCCTGGTGGAATTGGAGGAACGGGTGCTGCCACAGGGAGTCATCCGTGGGAGAAGAATCATCATGGCGCCCGATAAAGATTTCATGGTAGAGGATGGCGATGGACTTATTCTGCTCGGTGACCGCAAGCACCCGTGGAACGCTTCCGGCAAGAGCGGGTTGAGACAGAGGCTACTCAACCAGCTTGCGCTTGAGATTGAGAAGGGGGAAAACGGATGAACATTCGAGGCTGGATTCTCATTGTCGTAATTCTACTGTGCATAATCTTTGCCGGGGTCAGTTATAATCGACTTGCCTCGCGACTTCCGCATACTATCACAATCGCTTCAGGCTCGGAAGCGGGTGCCTATCATAACTTGGCGTTGCAACTCAAGGAGCTGCTTCGACTTGAATATCCGCGGATTACGGTCGAGATTCAGACAACAGACGGTTCTGCGGACAACCTAAACCGAATCATGGAAGGCAAAGTCCAATTTGCGTTTTATCAGAACAATAGAAGGTCGCAATTCGGGCAAGCAGGCAGCAAAAAGCCGGGAATAAATGCCCAAGCTATCCGTGAGGTGAGAACTGCCGCCAATCTGTACGTTGAAGTGTTGCACGTCGTCGTGCGCAAAGGCATTGGTGTAGACGGAATTCAGGGATTACGCGGTGTCAATGTCTCCGTAGGTGCCAAAGAGAGTGGAACGATTCGGGTGGCACAACAAGTGCTTCGGCACTACAACATGGGTGTGAACGACAAACAGATGCACACGCTCAACTTCGCCGACACGCTAAAGGCATTTGACAATGGAGAAATTGATGCTGCGTTTGTTGTGACAGGAGGACTTTCGCCGATGTTGAGACATTTGCTGGGGACAGGAAAATACGATCTCCTACCCATTCAAGAGGTGGACGCGCTTGTCTTCAAAAATGCCGCATTCTTTCCGTTCCAACTGCCACGGAGCGCGTATTCCGGGGAGCATGGCGTACCATCGCAAGATACGGCATGCTTAGCTGTCAAGGCAAGCCTTATCACACATCAGGATGTTCCCGCATTCCTCGTGCGTACGATGACGCAAATGGCGCTCTCAACTTCCTTCCGTAATCAGTTACGGGAGTTATCCGAAGAATTCGCGAAAGAGGAACAGGATTTTCCCATTCACCGCGGCGCCATGGATTTTTATCATCGCGGTGAACCAACGTTTTCGTCAAGCGTTGCGGAAGCATTCAACGATACGCTTCCATATCTATTGGTATTAGCAATCTTGGTCATTGTAGTCGGTGCAACGCTCCGCCAGAACCGCATCGAAAAGCGGCGTCAATTGAGCGCGAGATTGCACGAGTTCATGACGCGGATTGGCGACATTGAATCAGATCAGCGTGGTGAAACCAGCCCGCAGCAACTCTATCGTTTGTTGGATGTGCTGTCTCGTATCAAGAAGCGTGCGGTGGACGATCGTGTTGAGGGACGGCTGCTAGCGGGAGATGATTATGTCGCTTTCATGGTGCAATTGGATGGATTAATCAACACGATTCACGCCAAGTTGGATTCGCTGGCAGCAAGTGATACGGGGGCAATGGGGACATTTCGCGTCGAACCGTCAGAAGAGAGCTGAAATCTCAATCCTATCCAATGGTTACAGCGAATTGGAATACAAGCGGTTTTACGAGAGGGATAGTACCCGATAGCCGAATCCCATATAGGTCAATATGAAATCGTGCAATTCTGGTAGCCACCAAGTAGTCATCTCGCCCACTTAGGCGAAACGGCATGTGTGTTCCTCTTTAAGCGGTGTTGATTGGTGCTACACATTGTGGAATGTCGTTCTTTCAAAAAATCCTGATGCCAGATCATTGAGCTGGACACACTCCTCTCACAAACTCCTAACGGGGCTTCTACTGAATTCCCAATAATTCAATCTCAAATATTAACGTTGAATTCGGCTCAATTGCCTGCCCCGCGCCACGCTCCCCGTATGCGAGATTCGATGGAATAAACAATTTCCATTTCGAGCCAACTCGCATCAACGATAGGGCTTCTGTCCACCCTGCAATTACACGGTTCACAGGGAAACTTGCCGGCTCGCCACGGCGATGGGAACTATCAAACTCCACCCCGTTGATTAGGGTTCCGCGATAATGGGTGACCACGGTATCCGTTGCGGCTGGAATATCGCCGCTGCCGTCGTGAATCACTTCATACTGCAAGCCACTCGGCAGTGTAATCACGCTCTCCCTTTTCCCATTCTCGGCGAGGAACCCCTCGCCCTGTGATAGATTTTCCTCCGCGGATTGCATTTTGTCCTTATGACCGAAGAATTTCATAGATTAACCCCTTCCCAAGAAACTTTTTACGCGTGGATGATCCAGCACGTCGGGGTTTAGGATATGAGCCGGTTCACGTCCGTTAATAGCGTCAATGGCTTGGCCAATTGTGCGGAGATCGAGACGAATCGAAGACTCAACGGTTATCCCGGCGCAGTGGTTCGTCGCGATGATACGGGGGTGGCCTTTGTGGATCGATCGCGGACCATTCACGGGGTCATCGATTACATAGTAGTAGAGCCGTTCTTCTCGAATTGCGCGGTTTACCGCCTCGTCATCAACCAAATTTCCGCGTGACGGGTTAATCAGGGAAGCATGTGGCTTCATAGCACACAGGCATTCGTAGGTGACAATAGTGTCGGCTCCGGCAACGTGAAGTGAGATGGTGTCGCTTTCCTCAAAGAGTGCCATTGGTTTATCCACGGCTTCAGCACCGAATTTCGCCGCTAATTCCTTGATGTCAGGTCTGATATCGTAGACGAGCAGACGACCATCTTCACCGAGAAGCGGCTTGGCGCGAATGGCAACTTCCTGTCCAATTCGTCCCAGTCCGTAAATTCCGAGTGTAGATCCTTTCACATCGAAGTTGCGCATGAGAGAAGCGTCCCCTCCATGCGCACGCTCGTTCATGGTATAGAGCCGTTTATGCGTCGCAAACCATTGGGCAATCGCGTACTCGGCGACCGTGTCTAGGTGTTCCGGCGCGATCGTAATGATTACACCGTATTGTGTCGCGAGATCTACGTTAACCGTTTCAAAGCCCACACCCCATCGAGCGATAATTCTAAGGTCTTTTGCCGCCTTGTAGAAACTCTCGTGGACCTGGGGACCGCCCGCAACAACCGCAATCACATCTTCTGCGTGCTCGTCCGTTAATTCAATAGGATGGCGGGAGAGCGTTCCGAATTTTGCCAATTCCGCTAGCGCGTTTCGGCGCGGCTCCGAATCAAAATCGGGGTTATCAAAGAGAGGGGTTACCAGAATCTTTTTTGACATTAATGCACTCCTTCTTTATTTGACTTGTGTTCTCATCGCTGAGCTGATGTTCTGTTTTCCCACTTCTGGTGGAGCCATGCATGGGTCTACGAGACCTCAACAACGAATATTGCCAATGTCCCAAGCCCTAGTAGGTCCTACCGCAATCGGATTAACCCTATTTCAAAGAGTTTAGGCCAGAGTTTCCCTGTGACAAACAGCCGGTTGTTTTCAGAGTCGTAGGCGATACCATTCAGAACGTCAACCGGCGTCCGACGATCTTCTATACTAAGAAGGCCTGTCAGGTCAATCCATCCAATCACTTTGCCTATCTTCGGATTTATCTTCGCGATGCGGCTGGTTTGAAAAACGTTCGCGTAGATTTTGCCTTCTATATATTCTAACTCATTGAGTCTATCGATGGAACCATTGTCGTCGTGAACCTCTATCCGGTGCTGTTCTTCAAAGGTTTCCGGGTGCAGGAAGTATAGATTCGCGGTGCCATCACTCATGATTAGGTGTTTACCATCGCATGTAACACCCCATCCCTCGGTTGGATAGTTGAATTCTCGCAGGAGTTCAAAACTATCTTTATCGTAGACGAAGCCGACGTTGGATCGCCACGTCAATTGAATTATCTTGTTATCGTAAATCGCGACTCCCTCCCCAAAAAGATGGGGAGAGAGTTCATGGTACTGCAAAATTTCCCCGGATTTGATTGCGACTCGACGTAGAGACGAGCGTCGATAAAGCCCTGTTCCCTCAATAAAAACGCCATCTTCAAAGACTAGCCCTTGAGTAAATGCGTTTCTATCATGAGGGTAAATGTTTATCACCTTGTAAGTGTAGGCGGGAATCGGTGAGGTCTTCCCCAGCTCCTCTTCTTGGCGTTGAGATGGCGTGCGATTGCTCGAACCAAGATACTCCGGGAAGACCATGACGACTAGGACACCCATCGTCAACACACTTCCCAATCCAAAGCGCATACGAACATGTTTCATCAGTTGTAATTTGAGCTACTATATGTGGTCAGGGAGAAGGCTTGCTGTAACAGAATCTTATCAGTTACGATCGCCGGATTCGAGCTATCATTGTTAGGGACGTTAATCTTCGGACTAAATTGGGTTTGTATCGCTGTCCGCTAACCAATGCAACTCGTAGCATCTTCTCATGCAATTCCGTGATGCAAGTTGATGTTAGTTTTCAGTGTCCTGAACTTCTTGGTTAATGATTTCATCTTCCGCCGAACTCCCTATTTCCTTTCGCTGACGATACTCACGCTGTAAGCTCTCAATGCATCCACCGCAAAAACAGTAAACCCTTCCATAGTCTCCAACTTCTTTTTCGATTAGGTCACTCATCTCGAATTCCTCGTGACATAGCGCGCAGAATTCAAGAAGGGTTGGCGGTTCGGAATCTTCTTTCGCTCTCCGTTTTGAAATGGTTCTCAATATCAACCATGTTATGAGAGGAACGAAGAATATTGCGATATAAAAGAACATGGTCAATCATCTCACAATGCAGAGATTATCTTTAAATTGTAGTCGAGAATTACGACTACATACTCAAGTTGTGAGTTTCGGGCAGTCAGGTTCTCGTACAAGTAGACAAAATCTTTTCGGTCGTGTTAGGTCGGATTTTTCACGCCGTGGGATCGTGGTCGACAAAGCGACTCTTGGCGAACGGCACATGGGTCGAACCGCGCGCAAGGATGTGGTTCTGATTACCGTCACCCCATTCAGTGTAAGAGCGCGCATTCGCATAGTGACAGACATACGCTCGTCTATATCGATCTTTGGAGTGGTTTTGCTTCGATCGGTGAATAAGATGACCGTGAAAGAAGATGACATCCCCCGCCTTTGCAATGGCGGGAATCTCACTATCCTCATCCACGTCGACAATCTCTGTCAGCCCTATATGAAAGTCACCCGTATCGTCCGGGTGTGCAATATCCTGATAAATCGGATCGAAGTTAGAGCCGGGGATGAAGTACATACAACCGTTCTCCTCATCGCAGTCATCTATCGCAATCCAAGCGCCGCACAGTGTGTCCGGAGCCGTTTTTATATAGAAGGAGTCCTGATGATATGCTTGGCCTCGTTGCCGAGGCGGCTTAAGAAAAAGCATCGATTGCATCGCCATCACGTCGGGCCCAATGAGCACCTCAAGCACATCAAGAATTCGTGCGTGTAACATGTACTTTTCGTGAAGTGGAAGATGGCGGTGGAACTGGATGAAACGAAAGAACATATCCTCCATGTCCCCGGGAGAATTACCTTCACTGCGGGGGGTGACGCCTTCTAGCTGGCTAAAGTCTACCTTTCCCATGGCGAGATTCATTGTGTGTTCGCCCAGTTCCTCAAGTTCCTCGGGCATAACAAGGCCCTCAACTTTCAAATAACCGTTTCGCCCAAAGAAACGTCGCTGATTGACGGATATTTGATATTTTTCTCTTTGACTGTCTTCCATGAGTTGCATTTTCATTTAACCTCTACATTAGCTGTGGTTACTATGGAAATTGCAAGCAAGATCATACATTTAAGTCTTACTCGGTTCAACACCTATGGTTCGCCGTAAGATAGCTTATTGCCTCAATCTATGCTATAATCCCTGTTGGAGTAATCTCCCGGTTGCGGCGTTCTCGCAAATGTCAATTTGGGATGCTTGACTCGTTACTCCAACGCGGGAAACCATCGTAGGTATTCCGTGATGTTTGACTTTGAATCCTCCATTCTGTGAGTGTATCATATTAGGAATATTTACACAATACTCTAATGGATTTTCACCTTTCGACGGATTTGATCGGTGTTAAATCGGTGTTAAAGAGGAAGTGGAAAATGTGGTTCTGTAGGCTAGTTACGCTTTGTTTCCTGATTGCGGCAGGGTGCGGGGACAGCGGATCGTACGACACAGAACGCGTATCTACAGATTTTAGCGACTCAACCTCCGATACCGGCGCCAGAATCACGGGGCGAGTGCTACCCCCAAAGGTTCAACCATTAGTGATTGTATTTCGAAACGGAAACGATTATACGACGACGACCGCTGACGAGACGGGACAATATGAAATAGCTGACTTGCTTAGAGGAGAATACAGCCTGCAAGTTGTTGCGACGGGGTTTTTTACGGACATATCGGTTCGTAACCTCAAGGTTGAACCGGGACAATCTGTCAAGGCAGACTTGATTATCCTGCGGGAACGATTAGAAGCAGCCACCTTGGTCGGACAGATTCTTGACAACTCGAACAAACTCCCGCTTGAAAATGCGGAGATACAGGTCGAGTGCTCGACGGGAGTTTGTGCGTCACTCAGTGCCGCGTCGGATGAAAGTGGGAATTTCTCCATTGACCTTTGGTCCGGTTTGGGATCGAACATCAATGTACGTAAACCCGGTTACATACCGTTCCCGCGCCGAGTGGAGGCACTGGAGCCCGGACAAAGGTTTTCTCTAGGGCAGGTGATGTTGGAGCCTATTGCGCCGTGAAATTCGACAGGTTGACTTTAACGGTTACAGTTTCGTCTGTAGGGATTGATTTATGGGGGAGCTATCGTTCAAACACGGTTTCTCGCGCGAAGATATCACGAATAATGAGCCAACCTATCAAGACGCCATTGACCCTGTGGTGAAGGACTTTTAGCGTTTCTTACGCTGCTTTTTTCGCTCAACTGTTTTGCGAATATAGTCAGCGGCATCCGGGGTTTTACAGCTTGTCTCGCCGTGATCGACATCTACTTTGCCTATCTTTTTCGCGGCTGACAATGCCTTTTTCTCTAGCGCCGGGTTGCGAATGCCAATAGCAATCAGCGCCGAGTTCATGGCATCTCGTACCATGTTTTTCCGCGTATGAATGTCTCGCTCAATAATATCAAGGTAATTCTCGAAGTAAGAATCTGGCAATTCTTTATCGTCCATTGCAAGCAGCGCCAAGAGGTTCCACCCTGCTCTTCCGATCCACTCATCGTCGGAATCGCTCCACGCCTCCATTTTGGCTTGGAAAAAGGGTGTCTTGCTGACAAAATCCGAGAACTCGCCTGTCACGGTACGGTCAACCAATTCTGTCGTCCATCTATCCACGAGACTTTCTTCTACAGTGGCGGGATCGGCAATCATGCTCGCCAGAAGTTGGGCTTCGTGATTTCTTGTTGACCATAACTGCTGCGCCAAGTCATGATTGACCTTGAGTTGCTTCCCCATCTTTCTCAAGTTGGCGAAACTGACGCCGTAGAGGTTCTCGCACGCCCCATGACGCCTGTAAATCTTCCGATTCTGCGCCGTGCCGAGTGATTCCAGCTCTTGAAGCACCTCCTGCATTGTCATTTCGTGTTACTCCGTCCCTAGTTTTCTGGTTTCCGCGGTACAGGAGGCATATCTAGCTTCGGCCTGAGAGAGAATTCTAGTTCTCCAATGGCGTGACGTAATTGCCCTTGGTTGGGAACAATGAGCATTTTGTAATCAGTCCCGGAGTCCGGAGTTACGGAAGCAATCTTATAATCAATTCCCGGGTTCGGGGTTACGGCGAGCGTTTTGAAATCAATGTCGGATTCGGGGAGAAGGACGGTCGGTGGATGGTGAGGTGGAATTGTCGGGCGACCCTGCACTAAGAGTTGCTCAGGCAAGGCTTGTACCGTAGCCATTAACTCTGGATCGCTCACAAACCCTAATGGCTGCACTTGCTTTGTAGAACTGTTACATCCGAGGGTTAGAATCACTGAAAGGAAAACAGGAACTGGACACAACAATCTCCAAATCATCAGATTAGCCCTCCCCTTTCTCAATAAATCGTGCACACGCCACCGGCGCAACTGCTGCTTGATTTCTTGGTGACATCACCTGCAACACTGCTCTCTTCACTAGTTTCAAAATCTGCAAGCACGTCGGGCAGACTCTCGTTTGCCGATTGCGTCAAACCAACCTGAAACTGTCCGGTAGATGTGTAGGTTGTCACACAACCTGATAAAGTAACCAATACCGCGAGGATTACTAGTGCCCAAGTGGTTAGCCAGTTTGTTCGCATAATAGCCTCTCCAATATACATTAAGCGTGATGAGTGAGAATCAGAACGCCGCATCTCTAGACGTCCTATTAGGAGAAAAGATGAGAATAATCAACTGTCGGGCTTGGTAGCTCCGAATTGTTCCTCTTGTGCGATTCCGTATACCTCAATCTCCTGGATTTCAGGGCGAGGTTTCCCACGAAGTTGCCCAAAGTCAAGAGCTATAATCCGTATCGCGTCCGTTACTGCCGACGTGGTAACCGCAACGCGCCTCAGGTGGTTTTTTCGAAATCGCTGTAACTCTTTCCATTCCTGTCCATCTCGGGCTAACACCTTGAAGCTGGTCAGGTTTTTGCCGTGCAGGACAATCATGACCACCTTACGTCTTGCGGGCAAACTTACCGTCGTAGGGGCAAACATATCCGCGTACGATGAATCCGGGGTCGTGACCGTTCGTTCGCCGGAACCCATGGTTGCTTCAATATAAACGGTGTCACCCGTTCTAGGATTCCCGTCCACCATTTGAGGTGATGTGCATACCACCCCTGAGATGCGGACATAGTCGCCGCTTGGATTAACCTTACCAACTGCTGCGCATCCCATAAACGCAAAAGCAAGCGTAGTAAGAATTGCAACTGATTGAGGCATTTGCTGGTTGCTCCCTGAGTATGGAATGTAATCCTCTTCCTACACCTTAATCTGTTGGAAATCCATTTCATCAAGGTCATTCGTCCCGATGCCTGCTCGCCATGCCGTACGGATATGATTGGATAAGCGCGTGATTGACGGTAAATCCATTTTCTCGCGCTTTTCTCCGATGGACTGCAGTAATGCCTGATCTAGTGCTACCGGGTCTCTACTCATCAGCATCCCGCCATATTTCCATTCGCCTTTCGGATTATAAACCGGACCGCCATCAAATGAGGCGAGTAGTCCATCAATGATATTCAGCGCCACTTTATCTCTGAGAATCTCATGGTCGAAAATCTCCGCAATTGCGGGGTCGCCGTGGAGCGGGCTTGGATGGAAACGGCGAGTGTTATCGACGCTGCCGAATGCGAGGTTTTTCAAGCACCCACTCACGCCAGTCATAGCGTGATGCTTCATTACGGGAACATTGATAATAACGTTTACGTCGCGCGTAACAATCTTGGAATACCGGGATTTCATACTTCCGTTTTCACGCCGGATTACGCTGTCCTTCTTAGTCTCGTAGAAAATCTTGTCGTCGTAACCAACTTCCGGACTATCCGATGCGTAAACTCGAACACCCTGATCCGTCCGATTTATCTTGTACTCGGCGTTGATGAGGTGTGCCTCGAATCGATCCCAGATAACAATCTGGTTATTGAGAACACCGGCGCCGTACAACCCCTCAATGATTTTGTCAACGACAATCCGCCGAGTGCTAAACTGTTTTCCAGCAAGTGGATTGATTTTTATCCCGACGATATCGTCCGGAAGCACGAAGTCTTTCCACGCCTCCTTTGCAGAATCGCGCCCTGCCAGTTTCATAATTGCCCGATCCATCATCTCGCCAACAATCTGTTCGTCAAGGGCGTCATCCTTCCAGACGTTGTCGCTTGTGGCCTCGACTACAGGCACCAGCTGCTCCTGTGTTTCGCCATCCACCGACGCTTGGTCTAGCTGCGCCACTGATTCGGAACTAACTTTGGACCATGCGCCCACAGCGACGCCGGCGCCGATTGCACCTTTCAAGAAGCGCCTGCGAGTGATGGATTCAATGGGGTCAGAGGGGGAGGTAAGTTCTCTCGAAACCTGCGCGCAATCAGCTAGAATCTGTGTCACAATCGGATCTGATGCTAACTGATTGAGTGGCTCCTCGGTTTTGGCCATAAACGCAACCCCTTTTTACAGATTCTTCAACGCCTCAACGACCTTGTTTGCTTGTAGACGATCAATCTTGCGATTATCAAGGAACTTCCATCGAATAACCCCGGTTTCATCAATAATATAATATTGTGGCCGTGCGATTCGTGGAGTGAACGGGTCCGCCGCATTATAAGTGTCAATGGCTTGTCTGTTGGGATCCGAGAGTGTGACAAAACCCAGTCTATTTTTATTTGCCGTATTCTTTACTACCCCGGGCTCGTCCGTAGTAATGACGACAAGTTCTGCGTTTTCTGCCTTAATTGCCTGATAGCTCTTTTGCAACTCAACGAATTGCTGAATGCAGAACGGTCACCACGCCCCTCGATCCAATAGCAATACGACACGTTGTTCTCCGGCGTAATCGGCGAGAGAGTGGCGTTTTCCGTTGCCGTCTGCAAGATTAAAATCGGGCGCCGTAGAACCGACACTCAATCCGTCGCCCGGAGGCAGTTCATCCATTTTGAGTATCGGCACAAGGTTGACTGTAATCGTCTCGGTTTCGCCAGCAGGAATAGGATTGACCACTGCTTCGTGCTTTTCATATTCGTCCAATTCCACCACTACGGTGAACTTTTCACCGGCTAGTAGGTTCTCAAATTCAAACACTCCCGCTCGTGTAGTCAAAACTTCCCGAATTTCACCTTGGCTATCGACAAGTTGAACGCGGGTGTTCTTCAAGGTTTGCTTCGTTCCTTGGTCCACCAACAGTCCTCGAATACCGGCAGTTGCAACTGTAGATGGCTCTTCGCCCGTCATATCCACTGTGCCTGGGGTCTCGCTCTCGCCGCATCCTAACACTGCAATGAGTATTGAGCTTAATAGAGTCAGTAAAAGTGTTGAATGGATTCGCTGATTCGTCATAACAGTTTTTTCAGTTCCTTTTCGTAAGTTTCCCTATCACCTTGGGCACCGTGAAACGGTTTGGCGATTCTCCCCTCTCGGTTAATCAAAAATGCGGAGGGCATCACGGGGACATCGTACAAATCAAGTAGCTCGGCTTCACCGAGAAGGATGGTGTAGTTTACACCCAATTCCTCAATGAATGGTTCCACAACCTTTAATCGTTCATCATCCATTGAGATACCGACCACTTCAAATCCTTGTGCCCGATAATCGTCGTACAGTTCGATGAAGATTGGGATTTCCTCCTCGCACGGTTTACACCATGTCGCCCAGAAATCCAATAGAACCACCTTGCCGCTATAATCGGCGAGCATTGTCTCCTCTAGCTGGGTGTTCAAGAGTGTAAAATTGGGAGCAATCGGAAGCGACGTGTCGATTTCTTTGTCGGGTACCATCGGTTCGCCAGCCTCGTCAGAGCAGCTTTGCATTGCTAAACAACAGATTATCAGGGTTGAGACAATTAGTAATCGCATTTTAGTATGACCTCTTCCATTTCATAAGTTTGCAGTCGCGGAATTTATTGCAAATTCGGCAAGGATTTCTATCAAGGAACACTTTTTCAAAGCTAGTCATAGAGCGAAAAATGAGTGTTACTTGCTGAAAGAATTATTCCGACAGGAATAATGGCGTGCTATAAAGGATTCTATTCTGCAGCAAAACCTACGACCTGTAATAGATAACCCAAGTTGCTACTTACAAGATTTTAGACATGCACCACCGTTTTTAATTGAGAACAGTTCATTAATTGCGGAGATTTCGTAACGCAAACTGTCAGTTTGCGCATCACAAGCACAATCTAACAGATTGTGCTACAAAGGTGGCAACTTAGGTTAGATACCCCTAACTATTTGGTTTGTTTCAAACAGCCGCATGTAATCTTCTAGAGTCTCCGCACGACGAATTTCGATAAGGTTTTCGCCATCAACGAGGTATTCCGGGGGCCGCATCTTCAGGTTATAGTTGGAACTCATCGCATAACAGTAAGCCCCGGCGTCATACACGACCAATCCCGCACCTTCATGAGGGGTTTGGAGTGAACGATCTTTGCCGAGGAAATCGGCGGATTCACAAACAGGTCCGACGACATCGTACGCTTCAATTTCAGCGTCCACCGGTTCAATGAAATCAATGTGCTGGTACGTATCGTAAAGACTAGGTCGGATCAGCTCCGCCATGCTCCCATCAGTCACGATGAAATGTTTATTCCCATTTGTCTTCACACCGACCACGCGATTGACAAGAGCCGCCGTGTTGCCAATGATTGAGCGCCCCGGTTCGATGATTAACGCGACATCGCCCGGTAAGAGGTCACGAATCGAGTTAATCAGATCGGCAGGCGTGGGTATGTCTTCGCCGGTTCGCTCGTAGTCGATTCCCAATCCGCCGCCGATATTCAAGCATTTAACGTCAAACCCTTGATCGCGGATTACGTTGATGAAATCCATCATCAATCTGGTCGCATCACGGAAAATGCTTGTCTTTTTTATCGTTGATCCGAGGTGACAGTGTACGCCGGCGAGATTGAGACAAGAATCATCTTTGATCCGATCAAGAAACCAGTTCAGGTTTTCGTTTCGAATTCCAAATTTTGAGTTTTTTATCCCTGTCGAAACGTAATGATGCACTTGGGGATCGACATCGGGGTTGATTCGAATCAGCACGTTGACCGCTTTCTCGGCAGCCCTAGCCGCGTGCTGAATGTGCTTGAAGTCGAATTCGCTATCGATATTTATCATCACACCGTGTTGCGCAGCGAGGATTAACTCGGGCAGCGTCTTGCCGTTTCCGTTCAATACCATCTGCTCCGGATCGAATCCGGCGGCCAGAGCCATTCGGAGTTCATTTCCGCTTACCAACACAGCGCCGCTACCCAACTGGCGCAAGTGACGGAGAATGGCTAAGTTATTATTCGCTTTAATGGCGTACCCAATAATGGATTCAATCCCTTTCAGCGCGGCTTCATACGCCTTGTAGTTCGCCGTAATCTGATTCAGACTGTAAAGATAGAACGGGCTATGCGGAACTTGCTCTTGGATATCCTTGATTCTTAATCCGTCGCAGTAAAGATAACCATCTTTAACGTGAAAACTCATGTTTGTTGGGTAATTTCCTTTCTATAAGACCTAGCTTGTTTCACTGAGCTTAGAAAGCGTGTCCGCGATGAAGCCAGAGGGGCTAATTGTTATTGGTTTTCTTGCAGAATCGTTCGACGAATTGGCTGAATACGGACACGGCTTTGGGGAACTGGTCGAGCTCCATCCATTCATCTACTGTGTGCGCTTGAAGGATGCTCCCGGGACCGATAACGACCAATTCCATGAGTTGTCCAAACACGGCTCCATCGGTGCCGTACGCGACCGTACGAGCGTTGTCCTCTCCCGTAATCTCAAGCGCGGCGCGTACAACTTCGGATTCACGGGGAGTAACCATTGGCTCGGCGGCGGCGCGGAGCACAAACTCCAATCCGTGTTTTTCAGCGGATTCCCGCACGCGATCTATCCATTCCTGCGGGTTTTGTCCGGGCATCGGACGATAATTGATGCTGCATATACTAAATGGTGGCGTGACGTTTGGAGCGCAATCGCCGTTGTCGATCGTGATGTTCCAGTCTGCGAAGGGGGGATCGAATTCATTGTTGAAATATTTTGAGTCCGTCGTCAAGGTGTAGTAAATGTCTCGCATCTCCACCAGAAAAGGTATCAATTTGAGGTTAGCGTTGTCGCCTTCGCCAGTGCTGCTATGCGCAGCCCGTCCATGTGCGGTGACTACCATCTGAACGATTCCCTTGTGCGCGTGGATAACCCCTAGTAACGTCGGTTCACCCACAACGCCGTAGCGCGGAAAAGGTCCCTTAAACAGTTCCGACTTGTCCGCAACGGCTTGTGCGCCGTGGAAGCCGACCTCTTCGTCGGCGGTAACAATTACGTAGAGCGGATAGTCCAAGTCGGAGTTAGCATATCTGGAGGCGGTTTCGAGCATACAGGCGACACTGCCCTTCATGTCGCAACTTCCGCGTCCATACATCTTGGTTCCCTCGATCCGAGCCTCGAACGCATTCGATTCCCAACCGATTGCGGGCACCGTGTCAATATGTCCGAGCAGCGCGATGCCGCGATCTCTCGGGTCGTGATTTCCGCCTTTTTTGCCGATCAGATTTACTTTCTGTACGCCGTTCGGATCAACATATTCAATCCACTCAACGTGGCAATCAATCTCCAACATTCGTTTCCTAAGATACTTCATTACTTCAATATTACTGTTATAACTCACAGTATTGTGGGCGATTAACTCTACCGTAAGCTCTTTGGCATCCATATTCGCTCCTTCGTCGAACCGCAATCCCTCAATCAAGTGATGCTAAATTATCAGAAATGGAGATCTGTTATTTTCTCGAAAGCATACAGAAGTAAGAGAATGTTGTCAAGAATTTTCATGGGACACTGCATTCGGCCGCCCCAAACCGCAGCGGGAATGTGCTGCATCCACAGATTGCCTCCTGCCGGAACTGCTAACAATATGCGTTGAAAACTTAATGTATATAAGGTATAATTTGTCACTGTCGAAATCAATAGAGATGCGTGGAGAAGTCTTCGTAGGGTGGGCACCGCCCACCGTTTTCTAGGGTCAATTAAAGATTATCAAACCAACGACACTAAGAAGCTGGATACCGCTCACTTCCAATCCTCAATCCGAAAAATCAATTTTCTGTGACAATTTGTGAGGATTTGTGACAATCGGTGACTCAGACAACTGCAGAACACCCAATGCGATACATGTTTTGAAAACCGCTATGTGCTACCTCCACTAACTGTTCCCCTCCCCCTGACAAGGGGATCAAGGGAGCGGATAGTGACTGCGATAGAGATGCCCTGCGGGAGTGAAAAGCGGTCTTAGAAACCCCCATAACAATTTGAAAAGCGCTATCTCTGACAGCGTGAAGCAAACTTTGAACCCTCGATATTACCATCGTATCACGACAATCCGTCATCGCATCCAAACTTTTTTCTGTTAGCATTCTGTTGGCTTCCGAATGCCCGCAAACCCCCGCCAGCAAAGGAGACCTCCATTTCGGAAAATGCCAACGCGCTCCTCATATCGACGCTCCGTTGGCATCACTTTTCACGGTTTCCGTTCGCTCAGTCGCACAATAATCACCCTCAGTCGTTGAATAGTCGCACGGGACGATTGCGAATCCTCCATAGAGATTCGAATAAACAATACGATAAAATTCCCGAACTGCCGGCTCGATAGAGGTCCTGGCAAGCGAGAAATCCGCAGCCCAAGTGCGGCAGGGCGCCTATATGGGTCAAATGTGTGAGCGAACTTTATCGAACTTTTACGAACTGTGCTGAACGACACAGGAACCCGCGTGATTACTAACTTCAATGCCGATTCACGCCGTCAAATCAAGAGTTCGTCGTGCACACATGACATCCCAATGAAAACTTGCCAATAATTTTGTGGAAAGCGGAATGCCATTGTGCTAACATGTGAACTGGTCGTGAATATCCCGGCACACGAAGCCCAAAACCCCGGTCGGTGGTCCAGCTTTGAGGCAATTAACACTCAGGGACTCAAGCCAACTGAAGAAGTATGATGTTCCTGATTGTCCGTTTAGTTTGTGAGTGTTCCTGCTTCAAGCATGTCGTCAATTTGCGTTTGGTAAGAAGGAGTAGAAATGACGAGAACTGCTGTGGAACTTTTAGGCGCTGGCTTTGCCGCCGTTATTGTTGCATCTATTGCTGGTGCAAATCTAAAGCTGAATTGAATTGAATTTACAAACTTGGGAGGCTAGGAATGGCATATAATAACCTACCTATTGGAACAGCTAACCCCACCTGCTTTGTCATCTTGGTCGACCAGTCTTGGTCGATGAGCCAAGACTGGGGGGACGAAGTAACGAAGGCCGAAAAAGCGACGCGCGCCGTCAATCGGGTGCTGGAAGAGCTCGTTTTGGCTTGTCGGGCGGGAGTAAATGTAAGAGACCGGTGTCACGCCTCTGTCATTGGTTACGGCGAGCGAGTTGAGTGCCTAGTTGATGGCATGATATCAGAGGTGACTAGTTCTCTGATCGAGGTGAGGAAGACCAAAAAGCTCATCGCTGACGGAGCAGGTGGCGTCATTGAGGTGGAGGTTGAAATGCCGATTTGGCTGGAGCCTCGGGCGGACAACGGCACTCCCATGGCTGAGGCATTTGAACACGCTGCAGAGGTTGTCCACCAGTGGCGTTCCAAATGGCCGAACGGATTCCCTCCGAGTGTAATCAACATTACCGACGGGGCCGCCAACGATCTGGCACAAGCGGCAGCAGCTGCTAGGAAGGTAATGGATGTCGGTACCGCGGATGGCAAGGCTTTGGTTTACAATCTTCACATCACTAACAAAGATAAAGCCGAGGTTATTTTGCCACACAACACGTCCGACTTTACTGGTGACAGTCTTGCCGAGTTTCTCTTCGACATCTCTAGCGAAATGCCAGATTCCCTGCGTGAAGCGGCGGTAGCATTGGGCATTCCGGCAGAACCGAGGGCGCGATGTTTTGCGTACAACGTCGACGAAGCTTGGATGATCAGACTCCTGAATTTTGGATCCTTGCACGTATTGGCTACGGGGTAAGATTGAGTCCCACCTTACGATTAAAGAGATGATAAAACTAACCGCTAAATCGTTTTTGACCCACAAAGAGGCAGAAACCGTAGTTGACTGCCAAGACGCAAAGTGCCAGAATGAGAGGATTGGGCGTTTTGCCGTGGCTGATGGTGCCACGAGATCTTTTTTCCCAAAAGAGTGGGCAGAGCTTCTTGTAGAACACTTCTGCGAAGCATCCGATCCGTTTCCGAATGCGTGCAACTGGAAGGCATGGTTGAGGCCCATTCAAGTTAAATGGCACGAAAAGGTTGTGCAGAGGGTTAGGTCGGTACCGCACTTTTTTCTCGTGAACTCGTTGAACTCAAAAGAACCGGCTGCCTCGACATTCATCGGACTTGAGTTCGACAAAGTTCAAGCCAGATGGCAGGCGATGATTGTAGGTGATAGCTGTCTCTTTCACATAGGTTCTTGCGGATTTAAAAGTTATATGATAGAGCAATCGGTGGATTTCACGAGTCGCCCTGAGGTTTTTGCTAGTTACGAGATGGCCAATCATTGTGAACCTGATTTCGTGAGTGATGATGCAGAACCAGGTGACACTTTTATTTTGGCGACTGATGCCTTGGCGAAGTGGATTCTGGAGCATGAGGAACTGGATAGATGCGAAAAAGCAATCGGGCAATTCAAACAGCTACAAACTGTTAACCAGTTTCAGGAATTCGTTGATTGTGCGCGAACTAACGAGGACATCCCTTTAGTTAATGATGATGTTACTCTTATGATTATTTCGGTTGAATTGGCTGAACATGTGGAAACTGAAGAAGACCAACCGGTGGATCGACCTACCTCGGGATTGGCTTTGCTCGCCGGGCTGCTTGGGTTTGTTGTTGGGGGAGTAATCAGTTTGCTGATTTACCGGCTTACAAAAGACTAGACGCATACCTACAGTGAGAGTCAATTATGGCGTATCCCAGTCGCGGTGATTATGCAGCGGCCGTGGGCGGTTTTCCCCACGTCAGCATATTAGATGCCACACTCCGGTCCGGAACCCCCGCGCGCGACCCTAATAATCTCTTGTTAGTTTATTCCGGTGGATTTTCAAGTGTGTTCCCACTTGTGGTTGGATCCAACACCTTTGCTTTGCGATGTTGGGTGCAAGACATTGGGGATGCCGAGACTCGGTATCAAGCAATATCAAACTATCTACAAAAGAGGAGTTTACCGTACTTTGTTGAGTTTGCATACGTTCCCGAAGGCATTCTGGTAAATGGAACGAAATGGCCCATCACGCGAATGGAATGGGCAGAGGGGGAAACACTTTGTCAATTTATTGAGAATAATTTACACGATGCAGGACTTCTGCGAACTACCGCCGCAGAATTCTTGGAGATGGCTGAAGCTCTCCACGCTAACCAGATATCACACGGAGATTTCCAAGATGGAAACATCCTGCTCAAGCGAAACGGTACTGATGTCGAAATCAAACTGATAGACTACGACAGTTTGTTTGTTCCAGCCCTGCGAGGATACCCGGACTACATTGTCGGGCTTCCCCAATATCAACACCCTTCTAGGATAGCTGGCGGAGGGATCGCGAACGAGAAAGTGGATTACTTCTCTGAACTAGTTATCTATCTCTCTTTACTAAGCCTTGCAGAAAAACCCGGTCTTTGGAGCCAGTTTGGCCAACGAACCGAAAGAGCGTTACTCTTTGTAGAAGCAGATTTCAAGAATGCAACCCAGTCCGATGTTCTCCAAGAGCTTGAAAACCTTTCGTCGGATGTGAAGCTATTGGCTTCAAAATTGAAGGATTTCTGTGCCAAGACGTCAATTGACCAACTTGAGCCACTTGAAGTACTGTTGCCACGGACCGACCCAGCTGCGAAGAAGGCTTGCAATCAAGGTCTCATTTTCCTTCATAGTCAGAGATACAATGAAGCAATTGCAGAGTTTGATAAGGCGATACGAATTGAATCAAACTTCAGGGAGGCACACCACGGATTAGGCCTCACTTACCTGCAGATTGGCAATCTTGACTTGGCAAAAAGGAAGGCAGAAGACACTCTAAAGATTGATGCCAATTATCGGCCTGCTCTCCAACTGTTGGACACCGTCAAACAAATACTGCGAAACTTCCCGCCAAAGTCACCTTCTTCTCAGCAGTCGGGCTCTGGGCCAACTTCGCGTCCTTCCTCCTTAAAAAATCCTACGAATCGGGATTTTTTCGGCGCCGTCATTACGTTTTTTCAACGTCGTCAGCACTATTTCAATCGTCGTACGTCGATTTCTGCAGGTGCTTTATGTCTGTTTGCTATTATTCTACTCATATGGAGCCGGTGGCCACCAGATCCGGATGGTACATCAGTTGAAATCATTGACCCCAAAGTCACGCAGCAACACGCAAACCAAGATGACGGTGGCGTTCCTCCTCAAACGACACGGAACGGCGGAAAACCTGTAGGTACCATTGCCACACGACGCCCTACTGCCGTGGTATCCGTCAACGCCGTTCCTTGGGCAGAGGTCTCTATAAAGTTGCCTAAAGGCGCGAGCTACATAAAACCGCAGAGAATACATTTCACTATACCTCCCGATTCCAGCGAGGAAAAACCCAACGTTACGCCCATTCGGGGTGGCCTCAGAGTTCCGATTGGCACGGACGTTAAATTGGAGTATGGCGACAGAGAGAAGATTTTTAGTTACGAAGCATGGAAGACCAGCAAGCTAATTTCGCACGACTTCTTGAGTCCATGATGGTACCTAAAACCGGTTCTGTCCAGTTACGCATGGCTAATCCATTGCTTATGCAGAAACATGAAATGAGGACATTCCTGCGATCCGTATGTCTCGTGCTATTCTTGTTTTCGGGGAACGCACTGGCAAATGAACTTACAGGGGTAGAGATTGCCACGCGCGCCGACGAGGCTACGGTGTTAATAGGCACTGGAGATTCGAATCTGTCTGAATTCGGGCAGGGGAGTGGGTTCTTTGTGACACCCAATCTGATAGTAACTAATTATCACGTCATCAAAGGCGCTTCAATAGTTGCCTACATGCGTTATGGTCAGGAACAGTTCCATTCTATCGATTCGATTCGCGATGTCGAATCGAATTACGATTTGGCAGTTTTGAAAGTCCCATCGACTCGAGTAAATCCGCTCTACCTAGGCGACAGTGATACTGTCAAAAAAGGGGAAACGGTATATGTTGCAGGTAATCCGCATGGGCTTGTAGGGACAATTTCAAAGGGCATAATTAGTGGTCAACAAACGAGCCCAGGATACAACTTCATCCGGAAAGGGGCGAACTTGATTCAGTTTGAGGCCTCGGTTGCCCATGGGAGCAGCGGAGGTCCTGTCCTTAACGGACGTGGTGAAGTCATAGGTGTTGTCTCGTTCGGTATTGGAGATTCTGCTACCGGTGATTTCAATTTCGCCATTCCTTCAAATTATCTTAAGACTATGCTTCGGAAGCTCGGTGTCCGATTACCGAGCAAACCACAAGCAGACAGTGGGTCATCGAAACGTAGGAACGAAAAGAAAGCCCAAGCCGATGCAGAAAGAGCCATAGCTGAAGCAAGAAAACTCGAAGCTGAAGCAAGAAAAGCCGAGGCGGAAGCAAGAAAAGCCGAAGCGGAGCGTGACAAAGCTGAAGCCGAAAAAGTGAAAATGGAGGCGAAGAAAGCCCAAGCCGAACTTGCCAAACCAGAACCGGTGCGGCCCAAAAAGGAAAAAGTAAAAGTCTCAAATTCTAAAACGGCCATAATTGATCGACTCCACGCTGCGACCGTGCACGTCTACGGAAAAGATCGAAATGGAAGGCAAGGGCGCTTGGGAACCGGATTCTTCGTGCGCGAGAATCAGGTGGCAACCGACTTTCACGTCGTTGACGGTTCTACTTTAAAAGGAATAAAGCTTATTGGGCAAGGCACTCAATCCATGGGTGGGCTGCACGTCGCACGGCTTCTTAAGACGGATAAAGCACACCATTTGGCAATTCTGCAGGTCAAAGGCGCAGATGTTCAGCCGCTTCGTCTCGCAAACAGTGAGGAGGTTGACATTGACGAAGAAATTTCCTTAGTCGGAAATCCCTCAAGCGGTGAGTTATCGGAAGGGAAAATTAGTAAAATTCTGGATGAAGAGGGAGTCCGATACTTCGAGTTTGATGCTCCCGTGTCACCCGGGAGCAGCGGCGGTCCGATCGTAAACACTAGAGGTGAAGTCATAGCTGTTACCGCGCTAAAAGTTGTAGCAATCACTGGAACTCTCAAGAACGCCATTCCGTCAAACTATCTCGCCGAGCTTCTCGCTGGAAAAGGTGACCCACCTTTACACCCGCCGCCTCCTAAGCCCAAAGTTTCCCCAAAGCCAGTGTCTTCCTCTGAACCCTCGCCGTATGGAGATTGGCTTGAGAGAGGCATTGAACGCTATGAACAGGCGCAATTTGATGACGCAATTCGACTCTTAGAGTCTGCCTTGGACGGACTGACCCATCCGGAAAATCAAGCCAAAGCGCATCTTTACTTGGGGTTTTCCAGAAGGGGCCGCGGGGAATTGCAGGAGAGCGTGATCGCCGAGTTTCGAGAAGCACTTAGCCACGATCCCGATATAGAATTGCCGCCGCAGGTAGGTCAAAACCACCCGGTTTTCAAACCATTGCTTGAGAAGACTCGTGAGGATGCTACCGGCACTTTGACAGTAAACGCCTCCCCGCCTCAAACCCAAATCAAGATTGTTGGAAGTCATGGGGAGATTATCGACGAGGCTGCCGGAAGCGTAAATAGCTGCCGGCTATTCAAAGGTGATTACACCGTGACATGCACTCTCGGAGAAGCAACTAACTTGAAGACTGTACGCATCGTTCCTGGCGTTCACTATATACTTGATCGTGAAATCACGAGAATGCCTTCTACGAGCCGAGAACTTACCTTGGAGCTAGACCGTATGGTAAAACCTCAGCGGGTTGACGTCCACTTTGAAATATATGGCCCCTCCGGCAATGAATTGAATCGGGGCGTTAAACAGATGCAGTTGCAGGGAGAAAAGCCTGATTTAGGTACGTGGGTCTATCATGTGAATTGGCCTCCGTCTACTCCTGCGGGTCGATTAGCGTATCGCATTAAAGTCGATGGAGAAGATATAATACCTATTCCACCGCCCGAAATTGTCATTCTGGAACCGCCGACCGATGCTTGGGTCTATATCAATCAAGCTTTTGACCTCAAAGCCAGGGTAACAAGCGACATCCAACTTACGGAAGTTCTCGTTCATTACAGCGATGCATCAAAGAAACTTCGGAAAATGGACACTCCGGATACCTACATCGGCACAGTTACGGCGAGAGACAAGCGGAAAGCGGGCACTATCTGGTATTTTGTCACGGCGAAGGATCAAGAAGGAAAGATATCACGGTCGGAGGTTAGATTAGTTGAAATCAAGCGGCTAGACGATGAAACTGATACAGATTCTGTTCCTCCTCCCGAAATTACCGTCTTGGCGCCGCGTGGCTCCGCAGTGTTGCCAATCAATGAACCGATTGAAATCAAAGCGGAGGTGAAATCTAGCGCGCCCCTCAAAGAAGTTCGCGTCTTCTATAATTCTGAAAGAAAACAACTTTCTGAGACCTCGCCATCCTCAATGCTTGAAAACAAATCATCGGACACGTACATCGGGAAAATCCCGAAGGAGCACAACCGGGAAGAGGGCTATATTTGGTATTTTGTCACGGCGACGACTGAAAAAGGGGTGAAGTCACAGACGGAAGATAGCGTGATCGAAGTCAAAAAACTGCCGACCTGGAGGCACGAAGGCGTATGGGCAAGTCATTCGTGGTCTAGCCATGTCGCTGAGGACACTCGCTTTGTATCGGATTGGGAGAGGGGTAATCTGGTTAGCCTCGCCTATCTTAGAGAGGGCAAGGGTTTCCAAATACTTGGCGCGCAGTTGGATTTCGGCTATGAAAATCCAATCAACACAAGCGCAATAGTTCAGTGGGGCCCCCGGATGAAAGAAAGCGCCATCGCGTTTGCATTCCTCGCGGGCATTGCGGGTTATCGGGATTCGGACTCCGATCTCGTGCAAAACTCGAATAGGCCGACGCAACTTACACCTCTTGTCGGCGGCAGTTTGAAGTTCTATCCGCTAGATAGAGCCTCGATTGATTTCGCGGGTTCGATAAAACTTCGTTCGACAAACGGTGCGGGAGACAGAGAATCCGACTTCACCCGGACGCTTCTTCATCATTATGAGATGGGAATCCGTCTTTACATAAGCCCGACGTTGAATCTCAAAGCCGGATACGGTAAATGGAGATTGGGAGAATACGACAATACGAGTGTGCAAGTTGGACTAGGAGCTACGTTCTAAAGCTAAATATTGCCGTCATACGCGGATTTTTGCAGAATAACCGCCATGCTAGAGTGTATCGGGTTCCATGCCCGAGTACGGCGCCTACTCATTAACTTTTGAAAACAAAGGAACAAGTCAAGATGCCGTTTGAATTTCAACACACACGGGGGATTAGGTGCTCTCAACATTCACCCCAACCCAACTTTGATGTGGACAAAATCTATTCTCTTCAGATCAACATTGATGATGTTATTTTCCGCAGTCTCCAAGGTAAGGACTGGGACACTATCTGTCGAACAGTGGATATCGGACACAATTGGTTCCAATGCCCCGGCTGTGTTCGTGCCAGTCGCGCATGGCAAAGCGCAGTAGAAGATTATTGCTGTCGTAATCATATTCACTTGACATGCGAGGAGCGACAGTTGTTAAGTTATACCGATACCCCCATGATGAACGTATTAAAGGTAGGTATTCCGAAAGGCACATTGCAGGAATCTACGCTTAAATTTTTCAAGAAGGCAGGCTACACCATAAATATCGGCAGCAGATCCTACTATCCGAGTATCGACGACGACGAGATCGAGGCGATGTTGCTCCGACCGCAGGATATGGCGCTCTATGTTGAACGGGGCGTGATTGACATAGGACTCGCCGGGAGTGATTGGGTGCGCGAGTGCAAGGCTGATGTGCTTGAAGTTGGGGCTCTCACCTACAGCAAACAGACCAACCGTCCGGCGCGTTGGGTGTTAGCCGTGGCAGAAGACTCTCCAATCAAATCCGTTGCGGATCTTGAGGGGAAGATTGTTTTTACTGAGTTGGTTGAAGCAACGAAAAGCTATCTTGTCGATAACGGAGTGAATGCGACGGTTAAGTTCTCCCATGGAGCAACAGAGGTAAAAATTCCTCACTTATGTGACGCGATTGTGGAAATCACCGAGACAGGAAGTTCGTTGAGAGCAAATCGGCTGAGAATTGTCGATGTTGTCTTGCAGTCCGTGACAACGCTTGTCGTCAACAAAGAGAGTTGGGCGAACGAGTGGAAGCGCACGAAAATCGAGAACCTATACCTGTTACTGTCGGGCGCCTTGGCAGCGGAGGAGAAGGTCGGACTGAAAATGAATATTTCAGACGAAAATCTGAAATCCGTATTGGCAATCTTGCCTGCCATGAAAAAACCGACAATCTCTTCGCTAAGCGAGGACGGTTGGCGTGCGGTTGAAACAATTATCGATGAGCATATCGTGCGGGATCTCATCCCGGAATTGAAGCGGGTCGGCGCGGAAGGGATAATTGAATACCCGTTAAACAAGGTCATACCCTAGCACGTGCCGTGCGTGACCTACTAACTTTCGTGGCAGTCTTCCAACGCAGACGATGTGAAGGATGTTCCGATTCTCGGTGCGGCGAATCGGTCTAGAAAAATCATGGCACTGGATAGCGCTCAATCGTAGGCAATAGGTATAGACACATTCTGCTGCTGAATCTGACGATTCAACGGAATCATATTAGGAACTACAGACAAACCAAACACAAACAAGATGGATAAGGAGTTGAAATGAACGTCAACGTTACAGTTGGTGATTTCAAATCGGCGGCAGTTGATGCCCTCGTCATCGGTGTTTTTGAAGGCGAAGAATCTGGGAGAAGCGGAATCGTCCAGATGGCGGATGAAGCATTGGATGGCGCGCTTCGCAGGTTGGTTGATTTGGGAGATTTTGAGGGCAAACACAAACAAACGGCTATTCTCTATACGAAAGACGCCATCACAGCCCCTCGGCTCGCCGTTGTCGGCATGGGCAAATCGGATGAATTTGATGCCGAAAAAGCACGTGAAGCGGCGGGTGAAATTGCCTGTCAGCTCCGAGACCTTGGCGTTAAAACGATTGCAATCCCGACGCCGTCGGACGCGCCGCCTGAAATGATTCAAGCGGCAACCGAAGGGAGTCTTCTTGCGCTGTACCAGTTCAATCAACATAAAACCGAAGGGCTCGACGACGTAAAAGAGCTTGATGCCATAACATTTCTTGTTTCGGATGAGGACGGAATATCTACCCTAGAGGCAGCTGTAGCACTCGGCAGCGCCATCGCACGCGGGACGATGCTTGCCCGCGATTTGAGCAATCAACCGGGCAATAAACTGACACCGACCATCTTGGCTGAGAAAGCGCAGGAGGTCGCGGATGGGACAGGACTGACATGCGAGATTTTCGATTTAGCGAAGTTAAAGGAAAAAGGGTTTGGAACATTAATCGCGGTTGCTCAAGGGAGCCAAGAGGAACCGAGGTTCATCACGCTAGAGTATATTCCCGATGGTGAGAAGAGGGAAACCGTTGTGTTTGTGGGGAAAGGAATCACGTTCGACTCCGGTGGAATCTCGCTGAAACCCGGGAAGGGCATGGAGGAGATGAAGCACGATATGTCGGGCGCTGCGGCAGTGCTCGGTGCGATGCAGGTCATCGGTAATATCAAACCAAATCTGCACGTTGTCGGTTTGATCGCCGCAAGTGAAAATATGCCGAGTGGCACTGCGATTAAGCCCGGAGATGTTGTTACCTCTTATAGTGGCAAAACGGTTGAAATTATCAATACGGATGCCGAGGGGCGGTTGGTTCTCGCCGATGCCTTGGGCTATGCCGGGCGCTATGAGCCGCAGGCTGTGATTGATCTTGCTACGCTGACGGGAGCGGTTATCGTAGCGTTGGGGAATTTCACTGCGGGGATGATGGGAACGGATCAGGACTTGATGAATCGACTCCAAGCTGCCGGAGAAAAAACACACGAAAGAGTATGGCAGTTACCGTTGTGGGATGACTACGACGAGCAGGTCAAGAGCGATACCGCAGACGCGAAGAATATCGGCGACGGAACCGCTGGCACAATCGCGGGAGCGGTTTTCTTGAAGAAGTTCGCAGAGGGTTACCCCTGGGTTCACTTGGACATTGCCGGCACAGCTTGGGATATGAAAGGTTCATCTTATGTGCCCAAAACTGCGTCGGGATTCGGTGTGCGTCTCCTGGTGCAACTTGCTCAAGATTGGGGGACGGAAACATGATTTGGTCGAAACATCCTCAAATCACGAACGCCGTAAGGCGACAAAATGCGCTATAAAGATTTAAATTCTCAGCATGGCACCGCGGAGGGATTTTGTTAAAGCAACAGATTTTGTGTGCTTTGTTCATCATATTAGTAGCCGCTGGCTGCGGAGATGCGGAGCAGAAGCAGTTGAACGTGTTTGCTTGGGCAAATTATGTCAGCGACGAGATTCGATCCCCTTTTGAGAAAGAGTTTGGAGTGCGCGTGGTTGTTGATACATTCGCAAGCAACGAAGACTTGTTGACCAAGTTGCAATCGGGGGCGGCAGGTTACGATATTGTTATGCCATCCGATTTCATGGTCGGGGTTATGGTCAAGCGGAACCTGTTGGCGGAATTAGATCGCACCAACATTCCGAATTTCAAGAATATCAGCCCGCAGTTCTTGGGAAAATATTTTGATCCGGGAAACCTCTATTCGGTTCCTTATACTTGGGGTACGGCGGGGATTGCCTATGATTCGTCGAAGGTGAAACCGCCTCCCGATAGCTGGTCGGTTCTATGGGAAGAGAGATATAGCGGCAGTTTCAGCATGCTCGACGATCAACGCGAAGTGATTGGCGCGGCGCTGAAGTTGTTGGGGCACTCCGTCAACACGACCAACCCGGAGGAACTGGCGGCTGCGAAGCAGTTATTGATTGACCAGAAACCACTCGTGAAACTCTACAGAAGCGAAGCGGATGAGATTCTTAGTTCCGGTGACGTTGACATGGCGCACTGCTGGAGTGGCGACGCTTTTCGTGCGGCAGATAATCGACCTTCCTTAAAATATACCATTCCCAAAGAGGGATCGACCCAGTTTATTGACACGGTGTGCATTCCTGCGGCTGCACCTCATAAAGCGTTGGCTGAGAAATTCATTGATTATCTTCTTCGCCCTGAAGTCAACGCTAAAATTACCAATTTCACCAAATACGGGACGTGTGTCAGCGCCGCCAAGAATTACGTGTCGGAAAAATTGCGTAATGAACCCGGCATTTACCCGTCCGAGGAAGTGTTGAGCAGGATGGAGTCGCTCATTGACCTCAAGGATTTTACTGTCCAATACAATCGTGCTTGGGAGGAAATTAAAGCCCAATAAGCCCCTCCGTAATGCAGTACCATATCTATTTTCGAATTAGTCGCGGCGGAATCGGCATCCCCTATGAACTAGCGAGAACAGAGTTTCAGGCGGTTTTCGGGAACTTCGGCTTGGAAATCACATGCGAGTCGTGGGCACGCCGACATATGCAGATTGAACTCAATCTCGCGCCCGTTGATGTCGAATCTTATGCCACAAATCTCGGCTATACGGAAGCCATTCTCCATCTGCACTCGGAACCGTATCACGACGAATCGCTATCCCCAGTTGAACGGGGAAGATGGCATGTCGGTTGGGTACGCCGACGCGAGCAAAAGGTGTATCAAACGGAAGTGTACGTTCAGGATGCCGAAGCGCTCTTGGCATACGCGCCGGATAAACGCGAGTTTCAGATTAAACAGGCGGGCGAGAAACGGAAGGCGTTTGGGCATCACGCTCACCGAGCGATGTCTGTTCTGGATGTACGATTCCTGTACAACATCGCCAAGGCGTCACCAGTTGATTTAATTCTGGATCCGTTTGCCGGATATGGGGGCATCGTCTTTGAGGGCAGGTGCCGCGGTCTATCAGTAATCGCTTCAGATATTGATTTCAGTCTGTCTCCGGGGCTTTCAGCGCTTACGACAAGCAACTATTTTGTTGCTGATGCTCGTTCGCTGCCACTGGCTGCAAATAGTATTGATTTGATTATCACAGAACCACCATTTCGTACTGCTCACCGGCAAGCGGTTATGGACTCAATTCCGGTACTTCATCGTGCACTTAAACCGGATGGACGGATGATTCTCCTGATATCCACAGACATGTGCGACGCAGCCTGCACAACCTTTGAGCAGCTTGGGGAAAAAATCAACATTGTCGGCGTCATTCCGCGAGGCGGAGGGTTGAAATGTCCGGTAGTAGAGGTTAAATGTGTCCGTTAGAGTGTAAGGCCAACCGCAGGCTGTTGACTCCAGATGAATTGGACCGTCACAAACGGTGCTTCTACTCCTTAGAATCGGGTGTGATTGCGCCATCGTTACGCAAAAAATAAGAATTGACATGAAAATCTTATCCAGCTATAATGCCCATCCCTTTAGATCGCAGTCATTTAAGAACAAATCTTTCCATTTTTTGAACGGTTTTTGTGGTTTAGGTGTCTAAACGTCATGAATTGAGGCCAGTAATCTTTTCATAGGGAGCATTTCTAGTGGAGCGAACTGAAGCCCTGCTCGTTGCCGACCTCCTTGAAGGAGATACAACAGCGTTAGCTTCCATTGTTGAAAAATATGGCAAGTTAGTGTACAGGCTCGCGATTCAAATTACCAAGAATCATGAGGATGCGAACGATGTCATGCAGGAAACCTTCCTGAAGGTGTACGAATCAATTGAGGGCTTCCGAAAGGAATCCGCTTTTGAAACATGGCTCTATCGCATCATCGTGAATCAAGCATTGAATTTAGTCAGGCGACGAGATCTGCGCCGTGAATCCTCCCTTGCGGATGAGAATGAAATTGACCCCCGGTTCAATCTTCGGGGAAGTAGCGGCTACCCCAACAGTCCTCACGACGATGTCGAAAAGAAGGAACTTCAAAAGTGGGTGACCCAAGCTGTGGATAGTTTGCCAGCCAAGCACCGCACAGTTGTTATTCTGCACGAATTTGAAGGATTAACTCACCCTCAAATCGCAACGATTCTCAACTGTTCCGAGGGGACTGTTCGCTCCCGCCTCCACTATGCACGCCGTAAATTGCGCGATTTATTAAAGCCTTATGTAGATGGCGTCAATCGTCCACGCGAAAAAGAGAGGGACTAAGAAGATGAGATTACAGTGCCGCTCTATACAACAGTATCTATCCGATTATATTGACAGCGTACTGTCGAATCGTCGGAACGTCATGGTAAAGAATCATCTGCGGTGTTGTTCAGCGTGTCGTTACGAGTTTGAGTCGTTAAGACGCACGACGGGGTTGTTGAACTACTATGTTGAATCTGAACCGCCGAAGGGCTATCACGATCGATTTTGGCGCGAACTTCAGTTTACAATTGAACAAACTGAATCTCAGCCGTTGTGGTGGGCCGGAATCGGGCTGTGGCGGAGTGTTTGTAGAACGGGGCAAAGTTTGCCCGATCGGTTCGCATATTCTTGTCGGACGCTTATTGGTATGCCTAGCCAATGGCTGTTGAAATGGGGCAGATTAGTTCCGATCTACAGCTTCATCTTCATCATAATGTCGGCACTCTTTGTCGCCAACCAGTTAATGCAGTCTCCAGAGGAAAACCGACGGACAGGAGCACGTCAATTGCGTAGCGCCTTAGAGGAGTACCCGGTGCGACCGGTCCATGCCCAAGGAAATCGGGAGGTGATCACAAAGCGTGAAAAGGCGCTAGGTCTTCCGCAAGGGCTATCCAATCAAGAACGCCGCGCTCCGAAAAAGGTGAATCATCAACTAGAACTTGCAGAATTGCCCAACCAAGACTGGGATAGTTCCGATCACACGCCTTTTGGCGGGACCAGTGAAACGCCTCGTGCAAATACAGACGACAGTGATGTGTTTCCTTATCTTATTGCTTCCGCACAATTGTCTGCTCCAGATTCAGCTCTAACTACGCGGGAGTTTTCCGGCATGGTCGCAATTGATTCTCCCTTCCTGGAAAAGTTTGAAAGGGAAGGGCGCCAATCGAATTCATCTCTTCGAGTAATGAAGCATGTAGCCGTCCGTGATTTGTCTCTTACGGAGGTCTACGATTCTGTTAAATTGTAAAGGAATTAGTCACATCTAGGGTATTGAAAATCTGAGTTACCCAACTTACAACCCAAAAGGAGATTATAATGGATCCGAAACTGTTAGGTGCCTTAGGCGGAATCGCTCTTGTTGCTATTTTGCTCTGGCCCTCCGGTAGTTCTAAAAAGGTTGAACGTCTTTTCAATGAAGGCGAACAACTCTATGGTCAATCCGATTATGAACAGGCTATTTCCAAGTACGGCGAAGCCCTTGAAGAATCTACGGAATGGGGTGTTAAAACAGAGGTTATCGACAAAGATTTTCCGACACTTGCCAAATACAAAATCGCTGTATGTTACTCAAAATTAGCTGAGCAGACGGAAGACGTCAGTTACTACGACAGTGCCCTTGAGAATATTGAGGAGGTCCACCCCACGGCGACCGTGGCCAAGCATCTAGAGGGGTTGACTTACTTATGGGGCCATGTCTTATACAAGCAGGAAAAGTATGAACTGGCAGAGCCAAAGTTTCACGCCTTGATTAATAATCATCCCAACAGTCTTTTTGTTGAAAATGCTTGGTATGCGATTGGGCAACTCAATTATAAATTGGAAGGTTACGAAGATTCCCGAGCCGCATTTAAGCATGTCGTTGATGAATTCCCAAATTCCACCTTTAGGGATGACGCGCAGCATCTTATTGCCCAAGGCTTCCTAAATGAGAGGAACTACGAACAAGCTTCTGCCGAATTTGACAAGCTGGCAACTGAAGATTATAAGAATTACCAGGATCTTCAGGCAGAAGCCATGTACAAAGCCGCGTATTGTATGAACCAACTTGGGCGTGATGATGATGCGATTGGACGGTATACCAATTTCATTACCAAATTTCCGAATAGCCAATACGTTACGGCAGCGTATTTCGATCAAGGTGCGATTTATGCGAAGCAGAAGGACTATGAAAATGCGCGGGTAAACTATGAATTGGCATTACAAAATACCGAAGACCGCTCCTTGCAAGCGGAAATCAGGTCTGCCATTGGCCGAACATACTACGACCAGGAAGACTATGAAAATGCGGTTGTCGCTTATAAAGAGCTTCTCGATGAATATCCCGAAAGCGAATTCATCGCGGAGGCCAGGCTTGGTATTGCCGATAGCTACTACAAACTTTCGAATTGGAGTGATGCGGCTGCCGGGTACGAGTTGGTAATCAATGAGCATCCCGATCAGCTCGATTTCATTCCTTACTGTTCCTACCAAATTGGTGGAGCGTATTATGAAATCGGCAGCAATCTGGTGAAAAGCGGCGATGAAGCGCAAGCTGCCGAGAATCTGGAAATTGCTCTGAAGTGGTATCAGAAGACGATTGACGAGTATCCCGCAGATCCGGTTGCGCCTCATGCACTTTATGGCGCCATTTGGGCGTTGAATGATCTCAATCGCAAAGAGGAACTTGAGGCTATTGCACAAAAGTTTATTGAGCAGAACCGAGCGGATCCAGAGATGGATATCTTGGCGGCAGAAGTGCAATTAAAGTTTGCCGATATCAAGTTTAACGATTTTAAGCGGTACGAAGAGGCGGCAGACGAGTACGCGAAATTGTGGGCCTATCCACCGCTTCCCAAATTCCATCGCCTAAAATTAATCGGGAAGTTCCAGGAAGGACAGGCATACTACAAAGCGGCGTTGCCGGCAGATTTCCATGAAGGGAATCCCACAGAAGGCGTCACCTTCAAATCCGACCTTCTGGATAAATCGGTCAAAGCGTATGAAGATGCCGTAAATGCGTTCAAGGATAGCGTTTTCCGCATTGGCGTGGAGGATGGGCGCTATGACGACTTCGCCGAACGCGTTGAGCAGGTTGAAGCCTGCACGATGAATCAGGCGTTGGCATACGAAAAACTCGGCGATTGGGGTAAGGCGCGTGAACTCTATGCGGCAATTCCCGACTTGAGTGGAAATTATGAACAGGCGCAACTGCTTATTGCGCAAAGTCATATTAAAGAGGGGAACCCAAGTGCAGCTATCGACATCTATAACTCGATAATGGGCATCCTTAGCGCGGACAACCGATCTCTCGCCGAAATCAAGCTGGCTGACCTGCTGCGAGCCGAAGAGCGGTTTGCGGAAGCAGCGGAGCAATATGGGAATGTCGTGGCTAACAATCCGTCTGGTGAATATGCGGATGACGCACAATATTTGATTGGGCTTTGCTACTATAAAGCGGCGGCAGATGATCCCGCTATCTTGGACAACTCCGTTACTGCATTCGAGATGATGATTGCCGACTATGGCGATAGCCCGAACGCAATCGAAGCATATTACGGACTTGCGCTTGCGTACCGAGATATAGCACTAAAAAGAGGCGACGCTTCTCAATGGCCAAATGTGGTGTCCACAGTGGATCGCGCTAACGAGAAATACGCGGATAGTGAGAACCAAACGATTCAGAAGACGCTCGGACACATTGACTTGGTTAAAGCTACCGCTATTGAAAAGCAAGGCATTGAGTCTGATGAGCAGAGGGAGAGCTTGGTTGTGAGTCTCAGACGTATCGTAAATAACAAGGCCGCGCCGCAAGATGCCCGCACTCGTGCACAGTTGAAAATTGGACATCTTTACTATGGCGCCAAGGATTATGCCAACGCACTAACCGAATACCAGATGTTCGTGCAGATGTTCCCCGATGCCGGCGAGCTTTTCACCAATGCTCTGTACCAGGCTGCGGTCTGCCATTACCAGCAAGCCGAGGCTGCCGATGATGAGGCAACCAAACAGTTAGCCTATCAAAATGCCGCCAACACGGCAGCTAAAGTGATCGAAAATAGTTCTGAAGTGAACGATAAGATTAGTGCGTCCTATACACTTGGTCTCGCACGGTTGGGTGCGAATGATAATAAACGCGCGGTTGAAGCCTTCCGTCAAACCACGTCTTATGAAGGGCAAACCGAGGACAAAGACCGTCAAAAACTTATCTCTCAAGCCCACTCTCGCTTGGCAGAGTTGAATACCGCCATCGGTGATTATTCGGCATCTGTGCAAGAATACCAATATATCATCGAACATGCAGAGGATGACGATTTGAAGGGACGATCATACTTTGCAATGGCGTATGTCCTTGGCGCGCAACTGAAACAGTATGACGATGCATTGCTAGGATATCAGAATGCCATTCAACTGGCGAAAGATCCCGTTGTTCAGGCGCAATCGTACTATCGGTCAGGCTTAATTTATCAAGAGAAACTGAAAGAACTGGATGAAGCAGTTGACCAGTACGAAGCGCTCGTAAAGGGTTATACCGCGTCAACCAATTCGAATATCAACGCAATGGTCGCTGATGCGGGATTGCGGAAATCGGATCTTTACGCGAAACTTGGGCGATTGGATTATGCGATTACCGACGCAGTGGAGACTTGGAAGCGAACGATTGAAAATCCGAACTCGACAGTTCCGCAAAAAGTCTCATCGCAATACAACTTGGGTTTCCTGTACTTTGACAAGGCACGGAGTTTATTCTCCAATGCTCCAGGAACCGACTTGCAGCCCTACATTGACGTCAGTCGGCAGTCTGCAAATGCTTATTTTGCAGTGAGCAAGGCTGCCCAGCCGATTGAAAAAGCGGACAATAACACGGTAATTCCATACGTTCAAAATTCGCTGTTCCAAGCTGGACAACTGCTCTATTCTCTTGGTTCAGGCATTAAACTCCCGGAGGATTTGCATAACTGTCTTCCGCCGTTGACGCAATTCGTGGAGTATGCGGATATAGGAATCTTTCCGGCGTCGCAGGATCTTAGCAACAACGTCGAAACCGCATTGACCTATACCGGATCCACTTACTTCGAATTGGGCCGATTGCAACTTGGCATTGATAACGAACTATCGGAAGCGGCAATTGATTACTTCTTGAAGGCAGGCGAGGCGTTCAAAAATCTCGTTAAACGTTCCCCCAGTGCAAAAGATACTCCGTTATGGCAATATCAAGCGGGGGAGTCGTACTTCGCGGCTCAGGAATATGAAACTGCTATCGCCGAGTACGGAAAGGTACGATCCATCAACCCGAATCATGAGAGCGCCCCTGAGGCACTATATGCAATGGCTACTTGCTATAACGGTCTCGCCACCAATGCGGAGCTGGCGAACGATCCGGTTGCATTGGACGAGTGGCACGCAAAGTTGTATTCGGTCAACGAGATACTTGTGCAAAATTACCCAAACAGCCCTTATACGGCTGATGCCCTCATCAACTTGGGTAATAGGTATTTCAACGACGGATCGTCGGAAGACATTGAGAAAGTGGAGCGCATACGTCTGTACATACTGGCAATCAACTACTATCAACAAGCAATTGATACGCCGGGCATCAGCGCCGCTTCCAAGAGCACTGCTCAGGCTTATCGGAAGGACACATCGGCGGCACTGGCTGCTGACGTCTATATTCAAGTTACTTCGAATTTCGACAGGGCTAAAGTTGCCGACAAATCCCTACAGAAAGCTGCAATTGAGAGTGTCATTGCGGAATTTCAAGGTATTGTTAAGACCTATGCCAATACAAAGTATGCAGATCTCTCTTTTGTCCAACTAGGTGAAGCATATATGATTCTTGCCGACGAAGAGGACGAATATTGGAACGATGCGCTCGATTACTTTGATAAGCTGTGGGTAAAGTATACGGAAGCGCCGCCTGTGGATGCGCAAGTTGCTAGAGCGTTGCGATATGCACAAAGTCAAGTTTCGATGATTACGTCCTTCATGCAGTCAAACAATATTCATATTCGCACGACCGGTGGTGGCGAGTAGTTTCGACCGTGCGCATAAGTTGTAGGGAACGCTAATCTGCGTTCCCTACAATGCGTACCACTATTCCTTGGAGTCCGATTATGGATTGTCAAGTTTGAGAGAGTTTATCGCGGATCTCCGTGTCCTGACCGAGGCATCGAATATGTGACTTCTTCGGAAATGATAGTCGATAGTGAAAGCCCACGAGGGATGTTCCCACCTCTCGTATCCTCAAAGCCCCACGTAATCTGAAGGAGCTTTGCTTCCCGCCACTGTTCCTCGTGATGTGGCTCTTCTCACCTAACTTCCTATTTTTTCACACCGACCGCAGTACCTATTTCCACGGAAAGGAAAGTTTTCTCCATACAAGAAGCTAAGAAGCGCACATATTCGTGATGATAGGATAGCCCTCTCGAATAATACACGACCCAGGTCAGGGTTTTCGTGTTTCCAAATCTCGATTTCTCCTTTTCTTTCGGCGAGTTTGCGGCATTGTCCTGCGCCTTTGTGTGGGCAGGCAGCAATCTCGTTCTTCAAACACAATCGCAGAAGATTCCGTTGCTACTCATGAATGTGGCTCGCTACGCAACGGGCACGCTCTTCTTTTGGGTGATGCTACCGTTTGATGATCCACTTGCGATATTCCGACAGGTGCCCGCGCGCGAATGGGCGGCAGTGTTTGGCTCAATGTTGGTTGGTGTGTGTATTGGCGACACGATATTTCTTCTTGCCATTAGAGAGATTGGCGCTTCACACGCATCGGCAATGGGCAGCATCCAGCCGCTAACCACTCTGTTTTTCGAATGGTTATTGCTTAGGTCGCCGGTTAGTTGGACCTTGTTTGTCGGAAGTTGCTTCGTCGTCCTAGGGGTGGTCTGTTTGTCTCGAGGGCCCGGGAATAACTCAAAGGCTTCCTACATGCCTCAAACCGGGAAGAGATTCACAATTGGAATACCGCTTGCATTGTTGACCGCCTTACTCTGGGGATTGAGCACGGTTTTCCTCAAAGCGGGACTTGCCAGCCTTACGCCAATTCAGGTGAACAGCGTTCGTCTGCCATTCGTCACGATTATTCTCTACACGACATGGGCTTTCAGCGGGAAGAAAACCAACAAATTGCATACATCGTCGCTCTTGTTGATTGCCAGCACCGGGCTATTCAGCATGGGCCTCGGTTCGTTACTGTACTTAATCGCCCTAGCCAAGATTGGACCTTCCAAAACGTCCGCACTTATATCAACTTCACCTGTCTTTAGCTTGATTATGGCATTGGTCTTTCTGAAGGAGAAGATTAGTCTTCGGCTTGCGTTGGGTGTGGGACTCTGTGTTGCCGGGGTATGGTGGGTTTCAGTATGAATCGAAATCGGGTGCTGCCGTATACTTTGGGTTAGTTTTTTCTTGTTCATTACCTTGGATCGTAGTATACTTCAAACAATATTGATATCCGTAGATTTCCAGCCGTTTTCCGATTTGATTGGGTTTTAGCAAACACTTGTAATACCGTTTTTGTTATATTTGACCTACTATCTGCCAACCTTGAATCAGGTGGCACTATTGTAGGTGTCGTGGAAGGACCGTTGCGCAAGCGTGATTTTCGGGGCCTCCGAGACAACCCTCTCCATTCCAAATCGGGATCTGATGACACTATCCGGACAATATGGAGAACCTATTTATGAGCGAATTCCGAGGCGTATTCCCTGCGGTGGCGACTCCCATGACACCCGGAGGAAAATTGAACGAAGCCGCGTTTCGTCAGATGATTGAATTTAACATCGAAGCCGGGGTTGATGGTTTCTGGGTTGCCGGGGGTAGTGGTGAAAGCGTTCTACTTGATGACGAGGAGAACAATCGCGTTGCGGAGGTGGTATCCGATCAGAATCAAGACAGAATCAAGAACATCATGCACGTTGGGGCGCCTACCACCCAGCGAGCTGCCAAGATGGCTGAACATGCAGCCCGCGCCGGTGTAGAAGCCATCTGCTGTGTGCCCCCTTTCTTCTACAGACGCCCGCATGCGGAAATCGTAGAACACTATCGCATCGTAGGCGCAGCCACTGACCTTCCATTATTCGTATATAATCTTCCCGGTTCAACCGGGGTGGAGATCACTCCCGACTTAATGAAGCGTATTCAGGATGGGGTTCCGCAACTTGTCGGGCTAAAACATTCCTCCGTTAACTTTTATAATGTCCGTGCCTTCGTGAAGATGGGGCTTTTTTGCTTAATCGGAAACTCGCGATTGATGTTGCCCGCACTAACGATAGGAGCGGTTGGTTGCGTGGATGGTCCTCCAAGTCTCGCACCTGAAATTTGGGTGGAGATTTGGCAAGCATATCAGGTTGGCGACTTGAAACGTGCTGAAGTGGCTCAGGATAGAGGCAGTGCGTTGGCTGATGCGCTCTTTTCGTGCGGTGAGTTCCATGCAGTTCTCAAGGCTACAATGGCTGAACGACTTGGAATTGATTGTGGCCCACCACGTCCGCCCGGCTTGCCTTTGACTGCGGAACAACACGCAGCGTTAAAGAAGGTAATCGCCGAACACGGCATAGCAGCTCATTAGTTGCGTTACGCATTGTCAGCGCTATCATAGTCCGAACGAGATTTTTTGTCCCGTCTAATTCCTTGGCTAACCATCCGATGCCCGAATTGAGCACCGACTAAGGCGAGTCGCGAAGCAGAAAAAGACTCACATTACTTGGAATTTCAATTCCTGACACATTAACCTTGATGCTGAATGGGTTCAGTCAGAACCAATCCTTGACAACATGAAAGCAAACAAAATCAAAGCAACTTTACAAAACGGAGAAGTTTTAGTCGGTACTTTTGTGATGCAGTTTGCCGTACCATCAATTGCGACCATCCTTTCGAGCGCCGGGGCAGATTATGTCATTGTTGATATGGAACACACAGCCTTCACCATGGAAACGGTCGGAAGCATCGTAAGGGCGGCGCGTGGATCAGATCTTCCCAGCATTGTCCGGGTGCCGGCAATTGAGCGGCACTTTATCTCAAGAGCGCTTGATGTGGGTGCCTCCGGCGTGATGATTCCTTGTGTGGAATCCGCTGAAGATGTGAAGAAGGTTGTGAAGAGCGCGAAGTATGCCCCCGAAGGGAATAGAGGTGTCGCGTTCGGCGTGGGACACGACGATTTTGGTGATTTTCGGAAATTGGATGGTGTCAGTTACATCGCTCAAGCAAACCGGGAAATCTTCCTTATTGGACAAATTGAAACCGTTAGAGGCGTGGAGAATATTGACGAAATCCTTGCTGCTGGTGGACTTGATGGGATATTCATTGGGCCTTATGACTTATCAACATCAATGGGAATCGCGGGCCAACTAGACCATCCGAGAATGGTCGAAAGCATCGAAATGGTAATAGCCAAAGTGAAGGCGCATGGTGTTGTGCTTGGTAGCTATGTCAATGATTATGAGAGCGGAAAACGTTGGTTGGAGGCGGGCGTGCAATTGGTAGCCTGTGGAAACGATGCTTTCTTATTTACGTGTAAATTCGCGGAGGAGAACGAGAAGTTTAAGCGTCATAATTCAACTGCGAAATAAAGTAATATGCCAATCGGAGGCGTTTCTAGATCTCAATGGTAGAGATAGCTTCAGTGTTACTCAAGAAGCAAACATGATAGTATTCTGCGAGAGCCTTATACCGGGCTCTTGTAGGGAATAACGTGAGATCTCTTCTGGAGTTCTATCGCACTCGCTATTCACTCGCTTGATCTCACGGGATTGGACAAGGCAATTCTGCACGATTAGATCTCAATCGCAAACGTAGTTTCTTGGGACGAGAGCTTTAAAAGACTAACTCAAGACATATCTCCGATCGTTGTCAAGGAGAAGTGCCGCAATCCCGTGTTGGATAGGCGCGATCGACTCGGCAAGCAGGGAAGTAGAGACCAGAGATGTACAACCTCAGCGGAAAAGTTGCCATCGTGACGGGTGCCGGGGGCGAGCATGGTATGGGCCGTGCAATCGCCAATCGGCTTGCCCAAGAAGGAGCGGATGTGGTCATTACGGACATTGTCAACGATCCGTATTGCCATGATCCGGGGCGTTGGGGTGGTGCGTCTGCTGTCGTGCGTGAGATTGAGGAGAAAGGGCGCAGGTCGATGTGCGTTTTGACAGATGTCGCCAACGCCAATCAGGTAGATAGCATGGTGCGGCAGGTGCTTGATCGGTTCGGCAGTATTGATATTCTGGTAAACAACGCCGGCGCGCGTCCGGGCCCGGATCGCGTGCCAGTAGTCGAGCTGGAGGAGGCAGCCTGGGACGAGGTACAGAACGTAAACTTAAAGGGGACTTTTCTTTGCTGTCGCGCAGTCTCACGTCACATGATTGATAGGGGAAAAGGTGGCAAAATCATCAACATGTCCTCGTCGTCAGGTAGGCATGGTCGCGCCCTTTTTGCGGCGTATTGCGCGTCAAAGTTCGGCGTGAGAGGTTTTACCCAATCTCTCGCACAGGAACTCGCGTCCCATCATATAAACGTCAACGCTATCTGTCCAGGTTTTGTGGATACTGAACGAGTAGGCTATATTCTTGAGGCAACATCTTCTGAGGAAATATCGGCAGAATCTTGGCGTACAAGCAAACATCGCCAGGCGTTTATCCAAGAGCGGGCACGGAATATCCCTTTAGGGCGGATGGCGCAGCCTGCCGATATTGCCACGTTAGCGGCGTTTCTCGCTTCCTCTCAATCCGATTACCTTACCGGACTCTCCATTAACATTGATGGGGGCTCCGAGATGGATTGATGATGCAAAAGGTAAAGGTAAACCGGCGTTCTATAAACAAATAATAATCGAGCCAAGCGAAACTAGGCTCACCGGAATAGGTTCCGTTGATGTCGTCAAGGCAAGTCAGATTGGCCTAGATCGTAGAACTCTCGCGCTAAGAGACTGAATCCCGTGATTCGTGTTCATCCGAAGATGGTGGGTTTGTCCCATCAGTGGTGTCAGATGTACCCACAGTGTAGTCTGTTGGAGGAGTCGCTTCAGGTTTCTCAGGAACTTCACTTGCTTCAACTGCTGCCTCGAGTTGGCGAATGCGGGTTAACAACTGATTGAACAACTTTTTCGAAGTTTCAGCCGCCTTCAACTCCGCCGAGAGTTGCGTCCACTGCTGTTCGGTCATGTCGTTTCGAGACTCAACCGCGTAACGACGCCTAACATAACTCCAAAAATCGGATCGCGCAATCCCCTGTTTTTCGAGCCGTCCCTCTAGTTTTGCCGAGAGTGCGAAAGCTGCTTTTTGTGCACCAGAAATCTTATCTTGCTGAGGCGTAGAGTCTGATTCGGTTTGGGGTTCTGCGGGAACCGCTTGGCGATTCAGGTAGAAGTTGAGTACCTCTTTAATCACGTGCACGGGAATCAATTGCTTAATTGCGTTGCGTTGCGCTTTATGAATTGCTTTCGTGAAGGCGTGCGGATCGGAACGATTCCCCATGGCCTTTACCTGTTCATAAGCTCCATAACGTGAAGAACCGGTCACGGTGTCGGTTGCCTTTGCAATTGCAAGCCATGAATGCTCCCGTTCCTCATAATCTACACTATCGATCTGAATTCCCCCTCTACGATTTGCAGCTTCGTTGATTCCTGCTAGTGTCAATCCTTCAACCGTCCGCCCGCCCTGCTTGAATGAGTAGACGTAATCCTCAATCGCCTGGCCCGTCATCATTTCAATAATTGCCCGATCGTCGACTTGGTCAAGAACTTCATATTCGGCTACCCGAACCATCTCATTTTTATTTGATTCTTGCGTCATCGCTCCTCCCTATCCACATTCGAAATCATTGTAAACGAATCTTCACGAACTTTTCTAACCAAGGTTGGTTGAAACGGAAATTGTAACCTCAATCAAGGAAAATTGATGATACTTCACAACCCGCAGTGCTGACTAACAAAACGCGGTACCCTATCTTAAGAAGTATTCCCAGTCACCGTTCCCATAACTTCGTCGCCTGTAGATACGGTTCTTAAGTTTCCGAGTTGGAATTAAGATTCTGCCTCCTTTATAGCTTCTCTATCCGCAGTTGCCCACTCCGCCCAGCGTTCTTCATCGGGAGTCAGGAAGCCGGAATTACATCGTGCCTGAAGTTGATCGTCAACGCCAAGGAGCCGCATTGAGCGATGATCATTTCGGGCGCGAGCTTCACCGAGAAGTTGCTGGGTCAGCGGACCACTATGGTTATCCGTGTGTTTCAACCATGTGAGGTTGTAAAAGATGCTAAAAAAATATCGCAGCTTTCCATATGTTGACGTGTTCGGCGTTCCCGAATGCACTAGATTGACGTGTGTCATGACGACATCGCCGAGTTTCATGTTTATGACTGCCTCATCGGGATGCGGCTTCGATCTGTCGTCGGGGGAAATTGTGAGAGAGCGGCGATGTGAACCGGGAATAACACGCAATGGTCCCATCTCATCGGTAAGTTCTTGAAGGTATGAAATGGCATTAATCGCATTGGGTCTTTCGTAAGTACTCCCTCGAGGAACTTGGCCCCATCGGTCTCTGTGCCAGCCTGAAACTTTACCCTCTACCTCTTCTTTCGGGACGGGGTAGAAGACAGCAAGTGTCAAATTGTCAAGTTGGACAAAGGGGCCCATCACAAGCTCTGCAAAATCTACGATAGTTGGGTGCGACACCGCGGGCCACATGAGTTTCGGAGCATATTCTAACATGTTCCCAAACCAGGTTCTTTTATCAAATTCAGCATATAATTGCTCGTGTCTTTCGCGCCACGCATTCATTTCGGCTTCACTGAAGAGGCTGGGGAAAATGGTGTAACCGTTCTTTTTGTAGAATTCGAGATGTACGCTATAATCGGTGCTCATTAACGACATGCCTCAAGGTGATTATCCGTAAAGCCGAGCGTCAAACGCGATTGACGAAACAGTACATAGAGAAGATTATGTACACCATTATAGCAAGAGCGCAGCGCTCAATCAATAAATTTCTTGAGTATGGAGCTATTGGAGATTAGAGGAAAACCCACGGGGTAACCGAGGCGATTGGCGTTCTCATCAGTTGAGGAAGTTCAACTGCCGCCTCACAGTTGCGTTATTCACCTTAACCGTCATGATACTTCTTGAATCCTTCAAACACCTGATGGTATAATGAGATATGGCTGGCGCTTAGACCGTTAAATGAATTTTCGCTAGCCTTCTTTTTTCTCAATGAAGTTTGATTTTTGAAAGCGGTGTATCAATTGAAATCTAATTTCCAATCCTACTTAGTATTTTTCTTAAGTTCGGTGTCATTAATTTTGTTCGTTGTCACAGATGCTGGTGCTAGACCCGAGTTTGCCGTACAGGAGGAGAAGGAATGCATCTTCTGCCACATTGATCCGGCAGGCGGAGGGCCACGAAACGAAATCGGGCAAGTGTTTGAGGATAACTACTTTGAATTTCCTGAAGACTTCGATGCAGAAGCAATCATGGCGGAAGCCGAGGCCGTTGCCAAGAGACTCACAACCGCAATAGACATTCGTACCGCATACATCAAGACAAATGATGTAGATCACTCCGATCGGGCGAGGGCTAACTGTAATTCCTGCCATTCAGCTATCGACAGTTTCTACATGATGCAGGGCGAATTGACACTCAACGCCCAGGCATCCGAGAAGGTCAGAATGACGCTGTCCAACAACATGGGATCAACTCTCAATATGTTTGCAACAATTGATGCGGTTCCCGGACATCTGTACGTCAAGGTGGGCCAATTCCGCATCCCGTTTGGGATTAAACAGAAGGACCACAATATGCTCGTGCGCCAAGGATATGATCTCGGATCAAACAAGCGAGATGCCGGCGTTGAAATTGGTGGTTCTGCAGGAAAAGTGTTCTACAGTGCCGCTATCTTCAACGGTGGTCGCGCACTTAGATCTGACACAAATCAACATAAAGCTTGGACCTCAACGATAGGCAGTTCTTTTGGACCGGTACGGGGCGGGGTCTCTTATCTTGTCGACAAACCAAGAGGCGAACGAAACATGGTGGCAGGAGCGTTCTTGACGGCTGTACACAAGAGGTTGTCGATCGAAGCCGAAGTAAATATTGGAAACAGTTTTGCCGATGATGAGAGCCTTCTAGGCGATTTAGGCGCCGCGTCGCTAGGATATTATGCCGGTGCCAGATATCGGGTGATTCCCAAGTTAATTCTATCGGGAAGGTACGAAGCTTTCGACCCCGACCAAGATCGAAACGGTGACGAGTTGCGCCGCCTTTCCGGGAGCGCGCGATATACCGTCACGGACAATGCTACGCTTGAATTGTATTACTGGGGCAATATTGCAAACGAGGATCGGGCACCAGACACGAAAGACCGCCAACTGGCGGGCATCGATCAGATTATTCTAATGTCACACTTCTGGTTCTAAGTGATTTAGATTTGACTCGCACTGACATTTCTGGAAACTTGCTGAAAGGTAAGGAATCACATGCCTTCCACGATCGACACCGAACTCGTTGAAGTCTTTCGACGCGAGGTTGAGGAACTTTCTCAATCGTCAGACAAGTATAGTTCTCTTGAACCTGCGGACATCAATTCGATTCTCCGCGCATTTAGCCTTGCGATTGACCGGGACGGAGACGGGGTGACGGCTCAAAGGCTCTTGCAAGCGATTAACCAGCGCCAGTGAATATGCGGCTAGAAAAAATCCTTCTCAAATCCTTTGGCTGCTTCAATCGGAGAGATTTTGAACTTAGCGAAGGGACAAACCTTATCTTCGGACCGAATTTCAGCGGCAAAAGTACGCTCGTTAACGCAATTTTTTTTGCGTTGACCGGCAAGTCAATCGTCCCTAGAGTTGCTATGGGGGCACTGACGCAGGGGGGAACAAACAGTGGAACGGCTGGGGTTGGATTTCGCGAGCAGGGGAAGAGTTATCAGTTGTTTCGGTCTACTCAAGGTGAGGTTGAACTGCGTTGTATGGAGGGAGGTAACTGGCGGAAAATCTTCAGTGGAAAACGGGCGGCAGACGAGGATTTGAGGAAGATGTTTGATTTCACGTATGACCACTTGGCTGCTGCGACTTTTTTGCGGGAAGGTGAGATTTTTGAATTCCTCGCTCGGCAGCCATCACATCGGCGCGAAATCTTGTACGTGCTGCTCGGTATCGATCGACTCATAGGCGTTCGGGAACGGTTCATTGAAGTAAGGCGCATCGTGAAACGTGAAGAGACGCGGATTCAGGAACATCAACGTAGACTACAACTCGCTACGGCCAAGACTCATCGGGCGGAAATAGAGCGTATCCAAAACCAAATGGTTGAGTTAGAAAAAGAGTATGAACTCCTATCAAGCTACAACACTGCAAGCGGCAATGAGGTACTTATCTTTGAATTGACGGAGGAGCGCTCACGTCTGGAAAAGCAGATGAATACTCTCGCAGTAGAGCGAGTTTCAAGCCTCAGCGGCTTTAACGATATCTCGCACATTCGACAGACGATTGAAACAGTAGAAGCAGCGATTAGTGATACCAAGCAACTTGAATCGCAGCGCGAGAAGTTGATTCAGGAGATTGGTGGTCTCCAGAACCAAACTGAAATGTTGGCGGAGACCTGCCAGACTTTGCAACAGTTACTTGAGAGCAATCAAGGGCATTGTCCAACGTGCCATCAACCAGTACACCAGATGGTCTTCAAGGGAATTCTTGAGGAAAAACAAGCCGAAAAGGGCAAGTTCGTAGAGCGTTTGGCGACAAAACAGAAACAGCTTGACAAAAACTCGGTTGACCTATCGACTTTACGAAAACTGAACCAACGGCATCAGGTACTGCAAAGCAAAATTCAAGTTCTAGATCGTATTGAAAGCCAGTATGGGGAAGTTCAATCCGAATTCAATACAATCAGTGCCAAACTTCGGAGCCTACAGGTAGAGGATGCGACCAAGAGCCATGCCTCGGAAACGACCGCGTCTGGTTACGCTCGGGTGGTTGAACGTAGACGCCAGATGAGAAACAAGATTGATGGACTGCGTAAACGACTGCTGGCGCTCAACAAGGAAGAAGCCGTCATAACGAATAAAATTGAGGAACTTGAACGTGCAGAGGTTGAGGTGAGTCTCGCGCTGCGGACACGACTGAATCTTGAACTTACATGTGATGCCATTGAGCGTACAATTCAGGCTATTCAGCGCCAAATTCTTCAGCCAGCCGAGAGAGAACTGCAACGTTGGCTTAAACGGATGAATCTTTTTGAATTGGCACAAATTGATTTGAAGAGCCAGTACCTGCTTCCATCTCTGCAGATTGACGGCAATGACCGAAGTTTGATGCTACTCAGCGGCAGTGAAAAGATAATTCTGTATCTTTCTCTAAAGATAGCGCTTTCGAGAACGTTGGGCAATCCCGGTTTTTTTGTCTTTGACGATCCGACGCTACATCTGGATTATAGGCGAAAACAGTTGATGATTGAATTCATCCTTAAACTTGCCGAGGAGTATCAAGTGATTGTCACCAGTAACGATTCGGATGTTCTCAAAGGGCTAGACGGTGCACACCTGATTGAAACGGGGAATGTGGGTGACGACATCCTAACAGAGACACCGACAAATGAGAGCGCAACACAGTAAGCGATTTAATCTTACAATCAGTAAGATTTTGGGTTGTCTAGGAGGGTTTTCATCTTCGCTGTGGACGCAATCCCCTACCACAGCCTGAAAGCGTAAGCAGCGTATGGTGAGTATTGGTAACATAACAACCACGGATTTCCCGCTGTTGCTTGCTCCAATGGAAGATGTAAGCGATCCGCCATTCCGAGCTGTGTGCAAAGAGAATGGCGCAGATTTAATGTACACTGAATTCATCTCGTCCGAAGGGCTTATCCGACATGCAGCCAAGAGCGTAGCCAAGCTAGATATTTTTGAATATGAACGCCCGGTCGGGATTCAAATTTTTGGACATAACATCGACTCAATGAAGGAAGCTGTCGAGATGGCGGAGCAAGCCCACCCCGATATTATCGACATCAACTACGGCTGTCCGGTAAAAAAGGTGGCATGTCGCGGCGCTGGTGCAGGGATATTGCTTGATGTTCCGAAAATGGTAAAGATGACGGAAGAGATTGTCAAATCGACTTCTTTACCTGTAACCGTGAAAACCAGACTCGGTTGGGATGATAAGTCCAAGTACATTAGTGAAGTCTCCGAGAGACTGCAGGATGTCGGCATCCGGGCAATTTCCATTCACGGCCGTACTCGACGACAGATGTACAAAGGTGAGGCAGACTGGACTCTGATAGGCGAAATCAAGAACAACCCGCGTATACACATCCCTGTTTTTGGGAACGGAGACGTAGATAGCCCGCAGAAAGCGCTGTTGATGCGTCAAAAATATGGCGTCGATGGTATTATGATTGGCAGAGCCGCGATTGGTTATCCATGGATCTTTCGGGAGATAAAACACTATTTTTCGACGGGCGAGTTGCTCCCACGTCCCTCGCTAGACGAGAGAATCCAAGTATTCAAAAAGCACCTCGATTTTTCCACGCACTGGAAGGGGTTACGAGTGGGCATTGCAGAGATGCGACGACACTATAGCAACTACTTCAGAGGAATTCCGCATATAAAGATTTATCGTGCCAAGCTGGTGACTTGCGACAGTTATGAAGAGATTCTGAGCACAGTCGATGATATTCGTCAAATTGCCGCTTGAGTTCGATTATTGGACTCTATGGGAAGAGAAAAAGGAGCTGGAGTGCCTCTAACTCTTGATGTGTAAATCTTGGAGAAACAACGGTATTCATTGTGAGATGCGTATACTCTAAAGGGAAGATATAATGACAGCTGAACAAGCAAGATCCTTGAAAGAGAGTCTTGAATCAATGTTTGAACACATTGCAGGAAGACACGGAATGTCAGAAGACCTCCAACAGATTGAAAGATTGCAGCGCGAAATTGCTCCAACTGCGCCGTCAATGCTCAATCATTATCTTGAGCGTAGGAGCTATACGAAAGCGCTTGACTTTCTTAATCAGGAGATTACCACCGGGGACATAGACCGTCCGAGCTCAACCGATGACTGATTTGACACGCAAGCAGGGGAAACGCATCTAAAATCCTTCAGTCGCCCTCACGCTAAAAATAACCACGGTGGCTGTCTTTTGCTTTATCAGTTTTGCGCTTTATAACCCCAGCGCGGCGACAGGTCGGTCGTGTCCCGGATGCATCGTCCGAATTAGGAAGAAATATTGGATTCCAGGCTGATTCGAGCATTTCGGAATTTAACCGAGAGTATTACAATAGCCACCTAACAGGCATTTTCCGATGTTTTTTTTGATTTAGTCACTATCCAAGTGTCGCCCCGTTGGGGACTTTTACGTGCGTGCGATTGGCGTTGCTATATACCTGTGGAATCCCTATCGCACTCGTTATCCACTCCCTTGATCCCCGCTGGGGCTTCCGATGTGTGACGAATCGGTGTTGCTATTCACTTTGAGAATCTCATCTTCAATTTGATGATAGTTGATCTCTTAGAATCAGATGTGTTTTCCTTGGGCACGCAAGGCATTTGAGTTGACATCAATAAAATGCAGTGATATAGTAGCTATCAAGGTTGAGGGAATCACGAAATGGATTCATTTGGCGACGACAGTTCAAAACTTGTTGAGGGGAGTGTAGATGGCACGAGTTGATGGGCGCCGACAAAATCAGATGCGGCCCCTCACGATTAATCGAAATTTCATTAAACATGCCGAGGGTTCCGTGTTGATTGAGATAGGGGACACGAAGGTGGTGTGCACGGCATCGGTTGATGAGAGACAACCGCGTTTCATGCGCGAGCAACAAATCCGTAACAAAGGCTGGGTAACTGGAGAATATTCAATGTTGCCACGTTCTACTTCGGATCGGATGCAGCGCGAGGTTACGCGTGGATCGCCTAGTGGGCGAACACAGGAGATTCAACGCCTGATTGGCAGATCGCTCCGAGCTATCGTAGATTTAAATATGCTTGGCGAACGAACTATCTGGATTGATTGCGACGTTATCCAAGCGGATGGCGGCACACGAACCGCTTCAATAACAGGAGCTTATGTCGCGCTCTGGGATGCCTGCCAATGGCTCATGAAGCGCAAATTGATTGATGTCCTCCCGATACGCGACAACGTCGCTGCAACAAGTGTTGGAATCGTTAACGGTACACCGAGTCTAGATCTTTGTTATAGTGAGGATTCAACCGCGGAAGTAGACATGAACGTTGTCATGACCGGGAAGGGAAAATTTGTAGAGATACAGGGAACGGCTGAAGAGAATCCCTTTTCGCGGGAAGAATCCGATCAGCTATTGGATCTTGCCACCGACGGGATTGGTCAACTGATCCGTCTGCAAAAACGTATGGTTTTGGAAAGATTAGATGAAGCTAGTCTTGGCAACGCGTAATATCGGGAAGGTGCGGGAACTCAGTAAAATGTTGAGTGACCAAGGTAATATTGAAGTCCTATCTATAAAGGATTTTCCAAACGCGCCGGAGATTGTTGAAGATGGTGAGACCTATCAGGACAACGCAAAGAAAAAAGCTATCCATATCGCAGAATATTCAGGATTTCTTGCTCTTGCTGATGATTCAGGTCTAGAGGTTGATGCGCTTGACGGGGCGCCTGGTGTACATTCAGCACGCTATGCAGGTTCCAATGCTTCCGACGCTGATCGAATCGTGAAGTTACTCACCGCTATAATGGATACACCGGACGATGAGCGCACCGCGCGCTTTAAATGTGCAGTAGCTGTTGCGGAACCTAGCGGTCACGCGGACGTCGTCATTGGCGTATGCAATGGTTCAATTATTCGCGAGCCTCGTGGCACATGGGGATTTGGATATGACCCCATTTTTGTACCGCAGGGATATGACTTAACCTTCGCGGAGTTGGGCGAGCAGGTCAAGAATTGCATTAGCCATCGAGCAAAAGCGTTGAAGATGGCACTGGAGTTAATTGAAAATACTTTGCAACAAACGGTTGATTGAGTCAGGGAGAATACTATGGCAGTATTGAATGATTTGCGTAACGGTCTGGTCATCCGGCTTGGTGATGTAATCTACACCATCGTAGATTGTCAACACGTTAAGCCTGGAAAAGGGGGAGCATTTGCACGTACCAAGCTAAAACGGTTGACCGACGGAGCCGTAATCGATCGTACGTTTCGCTCGAGTGAAAGCATTGAAACGGTCAGGGTTGAAGGACGAGACATGCAGTTCATGTACAGTGACGGAAATCTGTTACATTTTATGGACAATGAGACGTTTGAACAGCATATGCTGTCGACGGATCTAATCGGAGATGGAATGAAGTTCCTCAAAGAGGGAGAGACCATCACTGTCAAGGTGGATGGAGATACTCCCCTTACTGTAGAGCTTCCTACCTTTGTGGCGCTTAAAATTGTCGAGACAGATCCCGGATTGCGTGGCGACACTGTCAGTGGTGGGTCTAAAACCGCGAAACTAGAAACGGGCGGAAGCGTCCAAGTGCCGCTTTTTGTTGAAAACGGCACGGTCATCAAGGTAGATACACGCACAGGAACCTACGTTGAAAGGGTGTAACGCATGCCCGAAGATAAATCACCTTCCTTACAATTGCTAAACCAGGTCTGTGACGTTATGGACGATCGCCGGTTGACGGAAGTCTATCTGCGCGACGGCGAAGTTACACTTAGGGTACGTAGAGAAGACCCTGCAGTGACAATTCCCACCGGAGTATCTCAACCTGCTGCATCGTCGCCGATATCTATGCCGCTCCAAACAGATCACGAAGACAGCGAATTCATCAAAGCTCCAATGCCGGGTGTTTTCTATCGGTCTGCGGCGCCAGATGAGCCATTCTTTGTCATTGAGGGCGATATTGTATCGGGCGAAGATGCAATTTGTTTAATTGAGGCAATGAAAATCTTCAACCCGATTCAGACCGGATTTCCTTGTCAGATTGTTGAAGTCGTTGTGGAAAATGAGACGGTGGTGGAGTACGATCAACCGCTTTTTCGCATAAAAAGAACCTGAGCGTTTCTCGCCTCCTGGTATTCACCATTTCTACCATCTTGATAGGCTCTTCTCGTCAGCCCAGATTGATTCACTGAGAATTTATGTTTAGGAAAATCCTTATTGCAAATCGCGGTGAGATTGCGGTTCGAATCATTCGCACGTGTCGAGACATGGGGATTAAGACTGTTGCAGTTTATTCGACAGCAGATCGAGATGCCTTGCATGTGAAGTATGCCGATGAGCAGTACTGCATTGGACCGCCTTCTCCGGCGGAAAGCTATCTCAAACATGCCAACATAATCACTGTAGCGCAGTTGACAAACGCTGACGCCCTCCACCCCGGAGTAGGATTTTTGTCTGAGGATTCGCAGTTTGCCGAAATCTGCGAAGCGCATCGAATTACGTTTATTGGTCCCTCGGTCGATAACTTGGTGCGGATGGGGGATAAAGCTGAAGCTCGTGAAACGATGTCCAAGTTGGGACTGAAGCTTGTACCAGGCAGTCGAAGCACTCGGCAGGGTCGTTTGAAAATAGGTCGTAAACGGGGAGTAGTCGAGACGGAGGAAGAGGCCGTCGAGGTCGCCGAGCGGATAGGTTATCCTGTAGGGATTAAAGCATCTGCTGGAGGCGGAGGGCGTGGCATCCGAATTGCGAACAATCAGATCAGTTTGCTAAGCCTATTCCACACAGCAAAATCCGAAGCGGAGCGCGCGTTTGGTAATGCAGATGTTTACATTGAAAAGTGGATCGAGAATGCGCGACATATTGAGGTACAGATCCTCGCAGACAAGCATGACAACGTCGTACATCTTGGTGAGCGCGAATGTTCAATCCAACGGAAGCAGCAAAAATTGCTTGAGGAGGCACCGTCTCCGTCAATCAGTGCGAAGCTACGCGCCGAAATCTGCAAAACCGCAGTGAAAGCGGCAAAGTCAATCAATTATTCAAATGTAGGTACAATCGAATTTTTAGTTGACTCAGACAATAATTTCTATTTCCTAGAAATGAATACGCGCCTTCAAGTTGAGCACACTGTTACCGAAATGACAACAGGGATCGATCTGGTTAAAGAACAAATTCGCGTGGCGGCGGGGGAGCAACTAGGATACAGTCATTCAGACGTACGAATTGATGGTCATGCCATTGAATGCCGGATTAATGCTGAAGATGCCCAGAAAAACTTTATTCCATCGCCCGGTGAAATAACCGCCTACCATCCTCCTGGAGGCATAGGCATTCGAACCGATAGTCATCTCTATACAGGGCACAAGGTTCCACCGTATTACGATTCGCTTATCGCCAAACTTATTGCCCATGGTCGAACTAGAGAAGAGGCAATTGTTCGGATGAGGCGTGCTTTGGAGGAACTCACCATTGGAGGGGTTAAAACCACAACTTCCTTGCATCAAGAAATACTAAGGGATGAACGTTTTCTAGCCGGGCAGGTGGACACAGGATTCTTGGAAGCCTAAGTATAGTGTTTGACTGATCTCACGTCTGAGACTACGGTTATTTCGTTTGTTCTCTACTTGCTCCCGTTCAACTATGCCTTCTTCGGTTGATGTCGTCTTCACACCAAATCTCCTTCCCTTCTCCGACCTTTCCGAAAAAACCGTCGTAGTCACCGATATCCTGCGCGCGACAACTACGATTACGGTCGCTCTTGCAAATGGCGCCTCCAGCGTTGCTCCTGTTTTGGCCCCCGCCGATGCTTTTCACTTCGCTAATCAAACCCCAAACGCTCTAATCGGAGGTGAGCGAGAGGGAATCAAGATCGACGGCTTTAATCTCGGGAATTCGCCTCGCGAATATACAAAATCCGTAGTTGTCGGACGACCGATTGTGTTGACCACAACGAATGGCACACGCGCCCTGCGTCTGTGTCAATCTGCCAATCGCGTGCTTGTTGGTTGCTTTCTAAACCTTCGAGCAGTGACCAATTACCTCATAAATGTGACAGGAGAAATTGTGATTGCATGTTCGGGGCGAGAAGGTAGTTTCTGTCTTGAAGATGCAATTTTTTCTGGGGCTTGCGCAGATGCGTTAAAATGTGGTACCGATAACGTCAGGCGCGATTTCCGACTGACTGATGCCGCGGAAGCTGCTCGAATTCTCTATCGCGAACATCACCACGATCTCATTGGCATGATGAATAATTGCTACCATGGCAAGCATCTCGCCAATATTGGGTTGGGAGCAGATCTCGCATTTTGCGCTCAGACAAATATAATTGATATTGTTCCACGCCAAATTGATAGTCACATTGTTGCGTAAAGTTGCGAAAGTTGCGTTGTCTCGGTAGATACATATATGCCTCTTTTTTTCTTATACGATTTGAGTTATTCTGAGTCGGCTTTTGAAGTTTTTTTACTGCTAGGATATTCAACAAATCTCCACAAATCATCTTCCACTGTTTTGTAGACCTTCACCCATTCACCACCCCGATGGAGACTGCCAACCCAAATCTCAGGTTTTTTGAATGCCTGCGAATGAAATGAATGTTGCGCTTGGCAGTCCTACCACCCCCCTTTGACGGCAGTAAAACAGGCTGATTTTTCAACCCGATGAATACTAAATCTTCCTCTGCCTGTGTATCTTGCAGAAGTTCTGCGAAGTCTTCAAGTACAGACATTATTTCACCTGCCAATCGAAGTTAATCAACCTGCATTCTAGCCCTTGGATTTCCATGTGTCAACAGGATTTCTCTTGTTCTAACCTTCCCTGTACGCTATCATCTAGCTGAAGAATGCCGCATAGTTATGGACCATCGCACTGTCTTGACTGTATTTCGGAATTCTCAACACAAGATTGTAAAGGAGATTCATGATGGATATAAGAAAAAACCTATCCTTTTTCGCATTGGGAAGTGTCTGTACATTAGTGGGGATGTTATTCGCTACAATGTCCCCCTTGTTTGCTAGACGTGGAGAGGACGTTGTTTATGATACGATTCAATGTAAGAAACTTTTCATTATGGAGGGGGAAAATCCAGTTGCTGTTCTGGGTTCAAATCTACTAGGCGCATTCGATATTGGTACTGGTGGCACTTTGATGTTGGGAAGCAAAGACAAAATTGGGGGTGTTAGTCTAATGCTGTCTAACGAAGGGCTCATTATTACCGATGGGCAGGTTAACGTGAAGACCGTGATATTGAAGTCAGATAAGGGCAGCGGACAGCTGCGATTGGGTAATGAAAAGACCAGTGCTAATTTACACCGAAATGTAGACGATGGATATGGGCTTGGTTTCTACCAATCTGGAAGAGACACTGCCCACTGCTTAATTGGACTTGGTGGGAAGACAAATGTGCCACTACTAATATTTTCTGACGGAAACGGGAAACCGAGATTTGGCAGAAGCCTTGACAGGTGGGGGAATGTTTCAAAATTTGAGGATTAATGAGGTGAACAGACTGCTTTCATTGTGATGAATTTTCAGAAAAATAGCGGGGTATTACCCCACGCATCTTCCCACCAATGTGCTAACCTTCCTCGTGTGCTATCATCCCCCGTATCATCAAAGCTGTGTTAATCAAAGGAGATTCCAAATGAGGCTGTTAGCAGTCGTGCTTGGTGTATTTTCCCTGTCTTTAGGGTGTTCAAATTCTGGAGGGTAGACAATCCAGTAATTGAGTTTGTCAATCAACCTGCGAATACTACCGATGAACAAACCACACAGGTTATTGCCGATGTTTCAAATCCGACTCAACCCGATGTGTCAACAGTTCGCATGGCAGGTTGGAATATCCGAATCTACAGTGATGGGAGTCGGGATGACAATGAATTGCAATGGATCCCCAATGTGTTAATCGACTACGATTTCATCGCTATCGTTGAATTGAGAGACGAGCGGGTGTTAGAACGTATCGAAAAGATTCTGATTGGAATGGGAAGGGATTATGACTACGTTGTAAGTGAACCTGTTGGAAACAAAGTTACAGAACGCTATGGTTTCCTTTACGATAAATCCTTGTTTAATGTTGTCAAAGATGGCGAGTTCTTTGCCGATAATGATGACGCCTTCCTGCGTGAACCTTACTTCGCATCGTTCAGGGTTGGTCAATTTGATTTCACTGCGATTGCCGTGCATGTGATTTGGGGTGATAGAGTAGCACAACGACGGGAAGAGATACAGGCATTAGCAAATGTGTATAATTTTGTTCAGGCTTCAAATGGTGCGGAGCAGGATGTATTACTGTTCGGAGACTTCAATCGTAACCCCGATGATTCATCGGCATATCAACGTCTGTTGGACATTCAATCAATGACACACCTGTTTAGCCTTCCCGATAAATCACACATCAAAGATTCAAGTCTTTATGACAACATTTTCTTTCAAACGGTGCATGTAACCGAGTTTGCCAATAACAAGGGTATAGACAGGTTTGATGAAACCGATTTTGCAAACGATGATAAGGCTGCCTCGCTTGCAGTGAGTGACCATCGCCCTGTGTGGGCTGAATTTAGAATTGGAAGCGATGATGATTAGGTAGCAACACACGACAGGAAGGTGTAACTTGCATCCTAAAGCGTTGAAATTAGTGCCAGCGGGCGTATTGATTCTTACTGCAAGTCTGTTGTGGATAGGTGATGGCGTTAGTCATATACCATTTACAGATTCTGGGTTTATACTATCCTCAACCTAAACCGAGTTCCAAGCCTAGCTAGTTGGTTGGAAAGCCCAATAAGGAATACATTCCAATATAGGTGGCTCACGTTAAGTTATTTTCACTTTGCACAACTATCTCTGTATCGGTGGGTGGAAGTCTCAATCATTGCGCCGCAGAGTTGACAGAAACTATCTTAAAAAATCTCTCCTCGTTGTTATCAGGATCCAGTTTCCCTTTTTCGAGGATAATAGTATAACCCTTAGCTTGCAACCTATGTGCTTTCTTGATAATACTTACGAAATGAGTTTCTATAGCATAGGGAAGGTCATAATGAACCTCGGATAGCACGATGTTATATCCTGCATGTAAGCAAATCTCCCCTCTACCTGACCGAATATGAAAAACTTTTCCAGTACCAAACACGTGTCGCCAAAACTCTATAACCCCTTGAATCATTTCATCTGTTGTATGGAAATTGAGTATTGCTTCGATTAGCTCCGAGAAATCGGTTCGTAACTTCAAACTTTTCATGATTCTTAACTCTTTCACGTTTCCCCGTCGGGTTTTTGTAGTCTACTATTTTCTGGCAATTCCTTTTGATTGTCAATAAAGAATTTGATTCATGATTGACATACTCAAAAAAGCATTTCAGGCATTCTAAGGGATAGTTCCGCTTCAATGGGTGTTATGCTCTTACCTGAGCGCAAAGAATCGCTTGTGGGCTTACTAACAAGGGTGGGGGAATGTGCCTATTTCGTTGGCAAAGGCTAGGGAAATCTACTCCCCGTGTGCGAAGTGTAATCCACCGAAGTAAAGGACGAGTGGCACTATCAATATCTGATACTGTCGAAAAGAAAGGAGACCTAGGGTAGATGACAAACGACAATGACCAAGCGTTGGCACTAGACAAATTCAAACTTGAGGCATATAAAGATTTGAGCCGATGGAACATTCATGACGAGCAGTCTCTGAGTTCTAGAGATAAGTTCCTTCTTACGGCGTCAGTTGGAGCGTGTGTGGCGTCATTGATGAAATATCGAGAAGTTTACCATTTTGTTTATCTTGGCAGTCTAGTTGCCCTTTGTTATTGGATGATTCTATCTATCCGCTATAGGTTAAGAATACAACTGAGAATAGAATCAATGCACGGGATAGAAGAAGAGCTAGGATATAGTCCGTACTCGACAGTAGGCCGTTCAGTCGGGTCGATACTTTGGCTATTGCCACGGGATCTAACGCTAAGGACTTCGTTCTTCTTCCTCTTTGTGTTGGTTATGTGTCCACCTATATTGACACAATTGGGCATGTTAATCAATTGTATCAGTAGGTATTTCTAATCCCAGTCACTCGGGCGTCCACGTGAGTGTTCGAATTTTTCTAGTCGAGAGGAGTTCAAACGCTCATGGCAAACGACAATGACGTACAATTAGAGGGCTATAGAGATTTGAGCAAGTGGAATGATAGAGACATTCAAACCGTGATAACTTTCGACAAGATTTTCCTTCCTGCATCAATGGGGGCGTGTCTGCTATCATTAGCCAAAGAACCACAAACATATCCATTTGTCTATGGGGGGGCAGCGTTTTGTTCTTATTGTACTGGCTAATTCTATCCCTCCGGTATAGGGCACGGATTTTTAGTCGATTTCAGGTAATGCACGGTATAGAGTACGGTCTTGGGTTTAGAGCACATTCAGTTCTGCCAAATAGTCTAGGCTACCCAAGAGACCGTACTTTGAGAAAGATATTCTTTGGCTTCTTTGTGATTGTGATGCTCATTCCAATAATCCTTCATATTATCTGCCCTACATTGTTTTCGCTTTCGTCAAACAACTGAGACAACAACCTCGCCATGTAACACCCCAAAACGCATTTCAGAGCATTCTAAGCAATAGTTCAGCCTTTTGGGTGTTATGGTATGCTTGGAATAAAGAATCGCTGGTGTGCGTCTGTGGGCTTGCCGACGTGGCACTTGGCAAGGCATAAACCTAAACGTGCTTTCAATTCGTCACATTCAGGGGTGATGCGTAGTTTTCACCTTTCTTCTCGCATAGAATTTCCTTGCTACTTGACTTCCGACTAATGTATGATATTTGCATGGTCTAATGTAAACACTTTCTACTAGTCACCGAAAAGGGTGTAGTGAGTTCCCGATACTCACCCACAGGCTTGCCTAGCGAATGATTTTGGTGTGCCATCAAGGGGTGTTTTGCTTGTCTGAAAACCTGTTGAGGAGATACGGATGTTTATCAAGACCGAATCTGGTATTATCCTAAATTGGGACGTAATAAGTAAAATCACGATGGAATCACACGGCACTCGAGGTCCAGTCGGCACTCGAGGTCAAGTGCCGCCTACTCCTCTGCCGAATTGCAAAGTTGTAGCATATCTCGCACATTCAAATTCACCCGTTATAATTTCATATTGTGATATACGAACTGCAATAGAAATTATGGACGCAATTGAAGAGGCACTAATTAATTCCCGTACACATCCAGACCTAGGTTCAATATTTGCCAAACGTCAATTAGCAAAACAAATAACCAATGAGTAATGGAGAGCGCATTTCTCCACTAAGTTTCAGACTAAAGTATCTGAAATCGGACTTAGTAATTTTTTCGATTGCTTTGGGTGTGTATATCTTCATATTATGGAGGGAAAAATCTCATACGGGGATAGAACGTATAATATGGATCGTTGATCGTGTTGGTGCGGCTGTTCCTGTTGCCATTGTATTGACGCTATTATTTGAATTAGGAGGACTGGGCATCGTGTTGTTAACCAATTGGTACAAAGAATCTTACAAAGCCAAGCGCGAAAAAGAACTTGAAGAGGCTAAAGAGCAAGGGCGTCGTGAAGGACGTGCTGAGGCTGCAGCCGAGTTGGAAGCTGCACAACAGGAGTGGTATGATGAATCTGCCGCCGATACCGGAAGCGAGCCCAGTTCGGACGAAAGAGAGTGATAGCTCCGCCATAATGCAGTGCAGTTGCTAATTTCGTTCCTCAAGTGCTTCCTTCAATGCTTGGATTACTTCCTCTCTCCATTTTTCGATAAAGTGAAATGTAAACTTACTCAAGTAAGGATTTTCGGCACTAAATACACCCGTTTCCAACAACATCGCCTTATAAATTTCTTGATGCTTTTCGGATAGCTTGCCTATGGCAGATTCAAGGATTGATTTTAACTCATTGTGGGTTGCAACGTCGGCAGGGTTCGGCAAGGATTCATCTTTCAGAATGTCTGCATAATCCATCACACCCTCTTCGGTCTTTATCAATTCATTCAGCGAATCCGCCTCCAACTGCCAAGTGCGCTTATGTCTGCCTAGTCGCCTCAAATGAAAAAGAGAAAAGTTTCGCATTGAAACGCTGGTGAATGCGTGTAGCTTACCCAAATCTGGGTTCCAAGATGCTATCAATTCTCTAAAAAAATGCTCTGCTGCAAGTTGTCGCATGTCTTCAATGTCCAGCCCCTCAACCCATTTGTTGTAACTTCCAAAATACTGTTTCACTGCTGCATATATGATTGCTCGGTGTCGTTTCCAAAGGATTTCCCCCGCCTCATTATCACCATGTTCGATATACAACGAAATTAGCTCGGCGTCTGTCTTATTGTCTATCAACTTCCATCACCACCTCTCCGAGATAGACGTTAAATTTTAGCTTTTCCTGTGGCGGTAGTGTACCCTTGAAAAGGGTGTATTTCAAGATGGGGAATTGATGTAAGGCGAGGGGGTTGGTTCGGATGATGTTCGGTGGGAAAAATTAACGCACCATTGAGGGTTTTAAGGGGTTTTATTTGGTTTTTAAGTGGGTGTCTTTACCCTATTCCTCAATTAAAACCCCGTCTGGTGCGCCTGGCGTGCGTTTTGGTGCGTTCTGTGAGTATCAATCAAACCGATTGTGTCTGATTCAAGTTGCGTGGCTTGTAAAGGTTTTGATTCGTTGAAAACATCACGGGTATACACTTGCGGTTCGGGTCAAGTAATCGCTTAAAGCATTGCGTGAAAATTCCCTCGCCTGGCTTCAATCCTGTATGGACGAGGTGTTTTCTTTGATTCTTGAGATTGTGACGCCATTCATCCAAGTTGATTTTCATAATGGTTATACTCCAAAAAGTAAAGAAACGAGTTCACGGAAATAGTAACTTGAAGAGTAGCTGAAAATCAGCCCGATTTCCAAGATGGCTATGTGTAGATTATTCATGGTTTATGATAGAGATTCCTAAAAGTGCATCCAGATCGATTTAAGGCTATCGTATAGGTTTTCGGGTATGTGTGTTATCCCTTGTTTAGCGCTCAAAACCCGCTGTGGATGTCTGGTGCAATTCCTCAGCCGTTCTGAGAGGTGTTGATTGACTCATTGATGCAGTCAACTATCATTTGTTTCAGTTCATGCGTTGGTTTGCTCGTATCAAGATTGAAATGCTTGGCAAGAGGTGCAACCCCGAAACCTGATTTTAGCACAATGTGTTCGGGTGTCCATTTTCCTGAGATACAAGCGTTGATAATTTGTTCGGCGTTCATGTATTCAAATCACCTCATTTTGAGTTTCGGGTTCGTCCAATTTCTCATATTCTGATTTTCCAAGTGCTTCGCTACGTTCAGCTAAGGAATTGAAAAGTCTATCAAGTTCTGATTTTAACTCCTCATGGATTATTAAATCATCATCCAGAGATGCCCAACGGGTTGAAAATTTGTCGGGGATTGTGTACAAGTTGATTTTTAGCGCATTTAGGGATTCATTCCATTCTCTCACTGCATCAGCCAACAGGATATATTCTTTTCTTTCCCTTGCAAACTGCAAGCGCAGGTGTTCGGATCTATGTCTTGCGGTCTCAGTTTCAACCCTACGAGTCTCCGCAAGTGCTCTTTCCTTGTCGGCACGTGCGAGTTTGAAACGCCTGTCGATTGACGCCAATGATTCATCTTCACTGGACGCCTCTTTTGATTTAGATTTAGATTGAGTGTTGGTTTTTTGGTGCTAGGAGTGCTTTTTGAGTTCGGCTGTTTTTTGAAATAATACCCACAGGTTTTGCCATTTCTTTTTGTTCGGCTGTTTCCGCATTGCTGCCAACCCAAATCCTGGAGTTCGACAGAAATCCGCCTGGTTGAGTAGGCAGAATCAAGCAAAATGTTGACGTGTTTTGTGATTTCTTTCGGCGTGCTGAAATCACCTCTTTTGCTTGAGGTTACTAGATCTCTCTGAAGGATTTCGGATATATGCTCAGACACTTACAAAAACCTAAACACAACCAAGAGCGATATGAGTAGGATTTCATAGGCATCTGCTTTTACTGGCTGATGACTGATAGCGCATTTGGCTTTACTAGGGCTGCATCTGCCATCACGGACATGGTCAAAACAACCTTGTTGTTGATTGATCTCGTGAATCCATCAATAATCAAATCGAAAACGGTGCTATCGTGCCATAATCCTACAACTACGAATGAGGGGTTCATAAGCCAACAGTCCGCATCCTCTAGGTTCTCAGTGATTAAGGCGTCATATCCTAGCACTTTGCCGTCGTCCATGAAAATAGGGGTAAAGAAACTGGGTAATCGGATGCTCCGTAACCTTTTTCGAGTGTTTGAGTTCATTATGAAAAAGTACGGTAAGGGAGTTTTGCCCGTCCCTAGATTGCCTTCTGCGTCCCGCACCGATTCGTGAGCCGTTCCGCCCTGAAGGGCTGGAAGCGGAGTCCACGTAGCCGACGAAATTCCTGAAGTGTTCACAATACCCGATATTTCGTTTTGGGTGCTGTTACCTTTGAGAATTTGCCTGTCGAGTTCCTCAGTCAATGCCGAGCGCATGTCGTTCAGAATCAAATCGTTGATGTCACGGCTTGATTGCTCTATCAGTGTTCTTGAGATTTCTATGCTCACCCGAACGTGTTTTGGAATGAGTTTTATATTTGACCATGCAGGTTCGGTGCTAAAAACATTCGCATCCGTTGTTGTTTCTGTCACGGCTTTGGCAGTCAACACTGCGGGAGTGTTTTTTTTATTTACGTTACTTAACCCCTATAAACCCGTACTATGACTTAGTTTCTCTCTGTGTAACGTAAAGTTGCGTTAACGTTCTTTTACGCCAAGACTACTAGGACAATGCAGAAGTTAAGCAAAAAATCAAATTCAGTCAATTTTGTTAGGTCCATGGCCGTGTTGTGCTGGCGGCTAGTTTGTGCAGCTTTGATTCATGGCGTTTTCAGCGGCGGAGAAATGACGGCGAAGGCGTCTGATTCAAGCCCCCATGTTCAATTCAAAGATGTTACACTTGCGGCGGGGATTGACTTTGTCCACTCTCACGGCTCTCGTTCCTCGCTGTTGCCGGAGGATATGGGTTCAGGGGCAGGATTTGCAGACTACGACAACGATGGAGATTTGGATTTATACGTTGTGAACAACCCCGGTCCGTTGAAAATCGAGATATCTTCGCAATCGCCGGGCAACATTTTGTATCGCAATAACGGAGATGGCACTTTTACCAATGTCACCGAGAAGGCGGGAGTGGGCGATCGAGGTCACGGCATGGGTTGTGTATTCGGAGACTACGATAATGATGGAGATGTGGACCTATATGTCACTAACTTTGGGCCCAATGTCTTTTATTGCAACAATGGGGACGGCAGCTTCAGTGATGTCACGGAGGTGGCTGGCGTAGGCGATGAACGATGGGGCACAGGCGCCGTCTTCGGCGATTATGACAGAGATGGCAGCCTAGATCTCTACGTATGCAACTACGTTGAATACAATCTCATCTCAATAGAGAAGATGAAGAGAGAGTCGAAACAGGCGGGAAAATCAGTTCCTAGCGCATTAAATCCCATTGCGTTTGAAGCCCAAGATAACATGCTGTTTCGAAATAACGGGGACGGCACATTTAGTGATGTTACCGCTGTATTGCGCGTAGCAGCTAACGGCGGAAGAAGCATGCAGTCTATTTTCACGGATTTTGACTTAGATGGCGATCTTGATCTCTATGTGGCAAACGATCTAACTCCCAACTTTCTGTATGAAAATAATGGTGATGGCACATTCGCCGATGTGAGTAGCGAGTCATGGGCGGCGGATATTAGGGGCTCAATGGGGCTCGCTACCGGTGACTACGATAGCGATGGTGATTTAGACCTCTTCATTAGTCATTGGATTGACCAAGAGAACACGCTATACAGGAACTTGTGCAAGGAGGGGAGTGAAATCGCTAAAACAAAATCTAACGAAGCGGAGCCCATTCGTCTCATCGATGAGTCGTATGGCAGTTTACTTGCTGAAATCAGCATGAAAGACATTGGTTGGGGAACCGATTTTTTCGACTACGATAACGATGCAGATCTTGACATATTTGTCGCCAACGGCAGCACCTTTCAGTATCTTGAGATGCCAAAGTACCTCATTCGCCAGAAAGACCGTCTATTTCGCAACGAGGGAAATGGAACTTTCATCGAAATTACGGATGATGCTGGTGTCAATGCGTCGCCGTCTCGGGTTGGGAGAGGTGTTGCTTGCGGCGACTATGACAACGATGGTGATGTCGATGTCTTTGTCGTCAATAATCATGATCGAGCGGTGTTGTTGAAGAATGATGGTGGCAACCGGAACACGTGGCTCCATGTCAAATTAGTTGGGACGGTGGATAATCGTGATGGCATAGGAAGCAAGATTCGAGTGGTGGCTGGCGAACTGACGCAAATTCGGGAAATCAATGCCGGGGCAAGCTACATGTCTTTCAACAGCTTGACCGCAGAGTTCGGCTTGGGTCATAAATCAATGGTGGACTTACTGGAGGTTGTATGGCCGAACGGGGCAACCGAGCGATTCTCTAATGTCCGCGTGAATCAGAGGTTGATAGTTGCACAAGGTAACGGGATTCGCTAGCGGGCAGGTTGACAAGCGTTATGATGGGAGTTTTTCGCAGAAGAAACTCGGTGTCTCTTTTGCGGTTCATGATCTCAGATCGTGTGCGATGAAGAGTTGGGATTCACTCAAATTTCGACTTTTCGGGCTAAATGAATCCTCGAAAGCCTTCATTCTGTGTGCGATTTCCATGGGTTTCCGTTCAACTCAACCTACGTACTAAGTTAAGGGAAGTTGTTCTCGTCTTCTCATAGATTCGCATGTTATGGGACACCAAAGATTAAATCTCGCTGTTGCCATTTGTGTGTTGCTATTTGTAGCTTGTACTGAGCAGAGGGAGACGCAGCAAATCCTTCCCCCAAGCACGATTGAAGGTTCAATCCGTGGAAATATCTCACCCATCTCTGTCTATGATGCGAAGGTTGAGGTATTGCAGGAGGGCAAGGATATCGCTACAGTCGGTGTTCAGGATGGTGTCTTCCACATTAAGAATCTACCTCCCGGGCACTACAATCTCCGTGTTTCCGCGTTTGCTTACGTGACCAATGATGCCATCAGAGGAATAGAGGTTATTGCGGGGCAGATTACCGAAGTCGGCCGTGCCGTGATTTTTCCTCAAGATACAGGCGAGTATATTCCCACGCGTATCATGGGCACAGTATACGATGCGGTGACCAGTGCGCCGATTGCGGGAGCGGTTATAAAGGTCAAATGTAACGAGGGCATCTGCAATACGCTCGAAAGCACCTCCGATTCCGAAGGGCGGTTTGAAATTGCCGTCTGGGCAAACCTCGCCTCAATTATTACCGTTACAAAGCAGGGCTACCAATCTAGTCATGCCGAAGTTATCGGTCTTTCGACGGGAGAATCGGCTGCCGTCGCACTCAAGTTGAAGAAGTTGGACAATCAGTAGGTCAAGAGGAATCTTCTAATGTAGGGCGCTATTCGTCGTGGTTTCCACGCCTGTGGGTAGCAACGTTGGAAGCTCAATGCAGATTCAAACCACCTCAAGCTGGAATTGACGGTAGATTGCGCGCGCTTTTTCTTCTACTGTCGCAAGATAGGCGTCGCTGATGGCACTTTTGTAACTTGCTGTGAGCTGTCCTCCGTATTTGCCAAACGCTTCCGAAAATTGTCGACAGTTCTCCTTATCGTTACCTGAGGCATAAGCCTTGGTCTTCGCATCTGTACCAGACTTGCGAATCTCTACAAACTTGTCACGGAATTTAAAATACGTCCCATCTCCCACAAACCGCACATCTTCAAGATTGGAGAAATCAAGCGACGGGAATGCCTCCTCAAGGATTGCACGCACTTGTTTCAAAGCTATCCGCTTCTCGTGCAAGGCAATTGCAAGTCCAAGGAAAAAGAGGTCGTTCTTGTCTCGCTGCGCCTCTCCCTCTTGCTTTGCCACTTTGAGCCTTACGGGATCGGGTTCAGATTCGTTGTAGTAGACTACATCTTCGCGGATGTCATATTTCCCAATAATTGAATTCTCGGCAAAGAGCGTCTCTAGATAATCGGACAGATGAAGGCTGTTCGCTTTACAATGTGCAGCTAACGCCGCAACGAGAACCATCGACTCTCCCGCGCTCTTTTCACGCATGGCGATTGCAGTGCGCCCGTTCTTGCTCTGAATCAATTCCTCAGGTCCCGTAATCATTCCTCCACTCTCTTCACCTGCGAAAAGAAGACGAGGTTGAACTCCAAGATTAATCGGTTCAGCGTAAACATCCTTCACGACGACCGGTGCATCAGGCGAATTAGACAGCTGTTTTTCGACCTTTTTCAAAATCGCGGCAATTTCCTTGAATCCGACCGGGACGTTGATGACCTTAACATCATTCTTACGCGCCCATTCGTCCCATGTAATTGCGGAGGCAGTTGTCTTGATGATAAAGCGCGGGTGAGTGTCCCATGCCCCCACGGTTTTCAACTGGTTTGCATAGAAATCCATATTCATCAAGAAAGATTGGTTGGGTGTATAAATGCTCAGAATCCTGCCATTGCCAAGATTCAAGGATTCGATTCCGATTCTCTCCAATTTGCATTTGCGATATACACTCTCAATTTCGCACACAATCAGTCGGTCACCATCCGGGTCCGTTACTTCAATGATTGTTCCTATAGGCTCATTCTTCAATTTTGTTCTGTAGTCTGCCGTCTTCACGACTTCAAGGATACTAAATTCGCAGCCCAGATCGAAATACTCCTTCTCTCCCGATTTCGGGTTGTAATCAAGTTTTCCGATATTATAGTAAAGCGGATCTGCATCAACATGGAGCCACTTCAATGAATCCGCAACTTTTAGCCGTTGAAATATCTTGCGCATTGTCTGGAACATGCACCCACCCACGCAATCAATGACAATTGAGGGCTTGACCTCACGGATCAGATCAAGATTGGCATCCTTTGCGACTCCGTTGCGCAGGTAATCAACGTAAAGGCGTGTGCCATCATCAGATTCGTCAAGGAAGCTGAAGTCAATATTTTCATCATTTGAAGCACTAAACTGTATCAAATATCCTTTTGATTCTGCCGTCTTTAGGATCTCCTCAATCTTATTGACAAACTGCAGGGATTCCTCAGACAGATATTGGCTTCCTTGGTTGTTCAAGTCTTTGGTTGCGATTTTGGTGCTTACCGAATGGCTTGAGGTTACGTGTTCGCCTCCATCCAGATCCAGTACAAAAATCAGAAACGACACCATCCAAATGGGAATTGGCGCGAAATCCTTTGGTATCAGAGTCTGAATGCCCTGGGCGGCTTGGATGCGGGAAATCAATTCAACATATTTCTGCGAGTTATATCGGACTTCGCAGCCGGCAATCTTTCTAAGTTGTCTACCTTGGGAGTGTTCTTTTACAACCAAGCTCTTTCCGAGCGTTGCCAATATTACTCCGACTTGGTTGATTGGGAATCGCATGTCCCATGGATACAACACATTTTGTGGTCCCCGAATACCGCCGGTTGACGCCTGGGATTCTCTTTTATAGTTGCGGAACCATTCCCACAGATTTAGCCGATTAATCCATCCTGCATCCAGATAAAAGGTGAATTCTCCAGTCTCGTCCTGTGGGAACAACGGTGTTCTCCAAGTGTCAGGTGTATTGGCTTTGACAGCAGAAAGAAGCTCCCTTTCTGTTTGATTGCGTAGTTGGATGAAAGATTCGTCAATCGGAATAATCATGCAATTCTCCGTTTCGTTATGGTGGTGTGTCATGGTGTTCGTCTGTTCTTTCTATCCGTTGTCCAAGTGCCGATTTAATCAAGATTATCAGTTCTTCGCGTTTTTCGTCGGCATCTACGACTTCCAGTCTTATAAACTCTTAGGGGCAACTACGTGTTGTGACGGCAGATTCAATGTATCGTTTTCGCTCTTTATTTTGATGTTGTTGCAAGGGTAAAGCGAAGTGAAACACCGATCCTTCCCCAAGAACACTCTCTGCCCAGATTCGTCCATCGTGTTGCAGTAGAATATGTTTTGCAATCGCCAGTCCCAAACCTGTTCCACGTACCTCAGATGACCGCGCCTTATCCACTCTGTAAAATCGTTCAAATATCCGTGGTAACATGTCGGACGATATTCCAATGCCTGTGTCTCGAATATGTATTACAACCTCGGATTCACTTATACTGGCAGAGACAGTAATTTTGCCGCCCGGAGAAGTGTATTTAATTGCATTATCAATCAGGTTAGCGAAAGTTTGTTCTATGAGCCGCTTATCCACCAGTACCCGCGGCGAGTCGTCGGGAACTTCCCAATCAAATGTGAGTTTGGTGTCATCGAACACTGGGCCGAATAGATTCAAAAGGGGCGCCCGAAATACTCCAAGTTCACAAGATTCGAGGGTAAGGGTAGCCATTCCAGATTCCAGACGAGAGAGATCGAGGAGGTCTGTCACAAGTTGTGACAGCGCGGACGATTGTTGAAATATCTTCTCGACAAAACGCCGATTTGTACTCGAGTCGTCCAAAGCACCGGTCAGCAGTGTCTCGGCGAATCCTTGAATTGAGGTGAGCGGTGTCCGTATCTCGTGGGAGACATTGGTGACGAAATCCACTCTACGCGCTCTAAATTTCTCAATGTACTCACGTCGTGAATCACAACCAGATATTCGTCTACAATAGGAACAGACGTGATTTCTGTTTCGCGTTCTGCAGTTCCCACTAACTTGAGTTCGGCAAACGCGGATTCTTTTGTATCCCGACTTTTCGTCAGGAGTTCCTGTAATCTTGGATCTCGGATTGTTTCAATAAGGGGATGTCCGCGATAGTTGGCAGAAAGATTTAACATCAAAACCGCGGCCGGGTTTGCATAGACAATAGCAAACTTCTCATCTATCAGTAGCACGCCTTCAACCATGTTCGCCAAGATTGCTTCCAATCGATCCCGTTCCTGAGAGACTTCATGGATTTGGTGTTTGACGCGATCCGCCATTTGACTGAAATGTTGGGTCAATCGCCCAAGCTCGTCCGAAGAGTTATTTGAAACTTGTATTGAAATCCGTCCATCGGCAATCAATTTTGCGGTCCGGAGAAACCTGCGAATTGGACTTGTGACTATCTTCGCGGCAACTAGACCGAGCATCAGAGTCGAAGCCAAGCCAATGACAATCGCGGGAATAAAGGCTGATTTAAAGCGCTCAACAAGCTCTTGCATGCGTAGCGAAGGTAATACAACTCGACATACGCCGATTAACCGATCCTCTCGCAACACGGGGATTGCAAAATAACGCATGTCGGTTCCTTGGATGTCACTGTATCGGGTTACATCGCCTCTACCTTTCGCCAAGGCGGCTTGTATCTCTAGGCGGTTTTGGAGGTTATCCATTTCCCTCAAAGCATCTGCATCGTATGCGGTATCGCCCCAAACGGTGCCATCCGGATCAACAAATGTTAAGCGCACGAAATTTTCCGTGTCAAGTTTGTCAACGAGCGCATCTACTGTGCCATAGCTGAAATTCGTTGGAAGCGTGTTGCTCAGATGTTCACAAATCATGCGCGCTTTCATTTCTAGTTCGGGCACAGTCTGTTCAGCGAACATCTGCTTTAGTGAGTGATGTAAGTAGACGAATATCACAAGCAATGTTGCCAGCGAAATTAGGACGTAGCTCAAAATCAATCGGGCGCGCATTCTCACAACCTTTTTCCTGTTTGTGTGAACCGATCATCATCCTATCACACCTGCCTTCTTCATCGCCATTCAAAAACGATAAGTCATTAAAAAGCCAATGAAATGTAATACAACTGTAACATTTCTAGCTTATATTTACACTTATGATGTCAAAGATTCTAATCGTTGAAGACGAGCCCGATATAGTCGAACTGTTGGCGTATAACCTACATCAGGCAGGTTTTGAGACGACAACGGCATTTAATGGGGAAGACGCCCTCCGACATGTGAACACTCGACCTCCAGACCTGATTCTCTTAGATCTGTTACTTCCCGGTGTGGATGGGCTAGAAATTTGCCGCATGTTGAAAAGGAATCCTACGACTGAGGACATTCCTGTAATCATCTTGACTGCAAAAGGGGAGAAAACTGACAGGATTGTAGGCCTGGAATTAGGTGCAGATGATTATATTACCAAGCCTTTTAGCCCCAGAGAGGTAGTGCTGAGGATTCGTGCTGTCCAGCGTCGTATGGAAGAAGCTCGGACTAGCACAGCAGCGAAGCAGTTAAGGATTCACGACTTGGTGATAAATTTGGACAATCATCAAGTGTTAAACAGGAGGCAGGAAGTGGATTTGACCGCCACGGAGTTCAAACTCCTTACGCTCTTGGTAGGGACGCCTAGACGCGTTTTTACACGCGATCTTCTGATGAATAAACTTTGGGGTGACAATTATTTCGCCGTGGATCGCACCGTGGACACTCACATCAGTCGTCTGAGGCGTAAATTACACCAACTAAGCGATGCTATAGAAACTGTACGCGGAGTCGGTTACCGCTTCAAAGAATAGCCCAACTGTTTTACTTGATTGACTTCGTTGGCTTGTTTTAACAAACCATGATGCGGCTAGATTGTATGCGACTTTTTCTAGCAGCGCATCCAAATCACACTTCTTGGTTCTGCACAACCTTCAATCCATTAGGGACCATCGGACGTTACTTTATCACCAACCTTCCTAATTGACTTTCCCAAAGATAACTGAAAAGAGCAGAATGTATCTAGGTTCTGTTGACATTTCATCGTCACCAGATTATTGAGGGGGCATGAATAGGTGCGCTCATATAACCAAATTGGGTAAGGCAACCTAGTTTGTGTTAAGTGAGGACGGGGAAACCCCGCCCCTACGATTGAGGCAGAGTCGGCACTCAATGAAATCGTGGCATGCACCGGCATCCGTAGGGGTTGGGTTTCCCAACCCGTTGAGCGCCTCCCTCGATTTACGCGCCCGCCTAATATAAACGTCAACAGAAGCTAGTCATATCGGAAAAAATGACGAGATGTAAACATGGCGTTAACGTTTCACTCGGTTGAGTAGGTATAGCCCTGTTTAGAGCCTGTTTGAAAAGTCCGAATCCGTCTTCGAGAGAGGCTATTTTGGGGAAAATGCCTTGAAATCCAATGACTTTTTCCCTCAAATGACCAAACAATAGCTTTGCCATCTACTTCACAAACAGGCTCTTAAGGACACTTTTCGGGGTTAGGCTTTTTGTTTCTTTATCATGTCCAAAGTGGTATAATATCCTTCGCGCAATGCCACCGCTTCCACCGCCGACCTCGTGATAATCGTGGTTTCTTTCTTTTCTGCGGATGAATCAACCAGGCCGAATCAAGATTAAATCAACCCGAAAACCAGGAAAGGTCTAATCCTATAAATTAAATGGAAACCTCACGAGACCGGGACGATATTCTCATCTCCACGGTAATCAGACTCATTAAACGCAGAGCGATCTCCAACTTGAAAAAAGTCGTCAGTAAAACACATTCTGCGGATATTGCACACTGGTTTCCTTATCTTCGTCCCAACGAAAAGTCCATCTTGTTTAATCTCCTCATCGAGCAGGGACAAATGGGTGAGGTGATGAGTGAACTGAATGGTGAGGACAGGAATTTCTTTATTCAGGAGTCTGATGCTGGCGTTTTGGCGGACATTTTTCATAACATGCCAGCCGATGATTTGGGAGATATTCTGGCAGATTTACCCGAAGAGAAAACTCAACAATTTCTCAAACTCATAAAGGGCAAGGCCTCGGAAGACGTGGAGCAACTGTTGCAGGTTGAGAAAAAAACGGCGGGCTATATAATGACTCCCAACTTTCTCGCTTTGACAGAAGAAACGACAGCAGCGGCAGCGACGGATCGGATTCGAGAACTAGCCGATATTGAGATGGTTTTCTACGTTTATGTCATTGATGACGAGAATCAACTCAAAGGTGTCATATCCCTTAGACAGCTTGTGGCTACCAAACCTGACACGCCATTGAAAGATTTGATGACTACCCGGGTTGTTTTCGGTTCATCCAAGCACGCCGCAAGAGGAGGTCGCGCATGTTGTTGCTCGTTACAACCTTCTCGCAGTTCCAGTTATTGATGACAGCGTAAAGTTAATTGGAATTGTAACGATTGATGATGTGATTGACGTTATTCGTGAGGAAAACACAGAGGATATGTTAAAAATGGCGGGTACAGGTGATGTTAATATCGCCTCAAAGTCTATCTTCAAGAATACACGCGCACGCTTGCCATGGTTGTTAGCGAGTTTTGTCGGTGGATTGATCGCTGTTTACGTCATCGACAATCATCGTTTGTGGGCTTGCGACAGGGGAGATTGACCTCAAGGAGACGTGGAAAGTTCTGTGGAGAGAGATTGCAACCGGTGCTTCACTCGGGTGTGTTTACGGAATTTTGCTTGGCACCTTTGCTAAATTTCGGTTTTCGAAAGTAGAGATTGGCGGACTACAATTGGCTTGGGAATTCCCTGTTGTTGTTGCGTTAGCAATTTGTGTCAATATGTTAATTGCTGCCACGATCGGTACACTTATCCCAATGTTTTTAAACGAATTCAGGTTGATCCGGCTATTGCGACTGGTCCATTTGTTACTACCGCAATTGACGTATTTGGCATTCTGACTTACTTTACAATTGCACAGTTACTGCTCTTTTGATTAAGGTGCAACAGGTGGGATGGTATAGAGAGGATTTCCGATAAAGTAAACGCAAGAAATGAACATGAGCTTACCAGACGGACGCGATGGACGGACAATCATCAGCGACCTAGCGAACTACTATTTGCTAAGACAGGAACAGCCTACGGCCAAGAACGTCGGGATATACGATACCTTTGATTGGCGATTGTTTGAAAAATCTCTTGTGTTGTATAGTTCCGAGGGTGAACTGATTTTGTACAGGTTGTCCGATTATAAGATTGTCCAGCACACCAAAGTGAGCTCACTTCCTAATTTTGTGTGGGATTTTCCGGATGGTGATTTGAAAACATTGCTTGCGCCCATTCTTGAAGTGCGCAGACTGCTGAAACTTACCACAATACATTCTCAATCCACTATCTACCGCATTTTGAATAAAGAGCAGAAAACTGTGGTTAGACTGAACTATGAAGAAATCCGTCGAACTGCTCAAGCACAAAGATCGACGTTATGCGTCCATCTTCACGTTGAATCGGTTAGGGGCTATCCGAGATATTATCGGGCAACGGTAGAACGGCTGGGGAAAATGGGGTTTATGCAAATCAAGCCAGAGACAATGTACTTCGAGGTTTTGAAAGAGAGCAATAAAACTCCCGGCGAATATTCTTCCAAATTGAAGCTACAGCTCGAGCCTGACATGCGTTCAGATGAAGCCGCAAAGTTTATCTTGCGTTCTCTATTTAAATCCATGAAAGTCAATGAAAATCATATCGGTGAAGATCCTGACACAGAATTCTTGCACGATTTTCGGGTCGCCATTCGACGCACTCGCGTCGCGTTAAATCAAATCAAAGGGGTTTTCCCGGTAGACACCATCAAGAAATTTCAGAGAGATTTTGCTATTCTGGGTAAACTTTCGAATGAACTGCGGGATTTGGACGTTTATCTCCTCAAAGAGGATACCTACAAGAAAATGCTGCCCGAAAGCTTGCGCGATGAAATCAATCCCTTGTTCGTGTTCTTAAAGAACAAGAGATCGAAAGTATTAGAGGATGTCAAGAATGGTTTGTCCTCCCGCGAGTCTGCCAAAGTTCTTCGGACGTGGGAGAACTTCCTGGATGAACCCTCGGAAGGTTCGCTGACCGCACCGAATGCAACAGTTCCAGTCTTTGAGCTAGCCCGCAACAGAATTCATAAGAGGTACACCGAGATTCTAGAAACGGGCGCCCAAATTCTTGAGACAGCTAACGATGAGCGGTTACATGCCTTGAGGATTGAATGTAAGAAACTTCGGTATTTAATGGAGTTCTTTTCCAGTCTATTTCCTAGCAAAAAAATCTCGCTCTTGATTAAAGAACTTAAGAGTTTGCAAGATAATTTAGGTAACCTCAACGATTTGAGTATTCAACGGGCGTATCTTCGGAACACGGTCGATGAGTTACCGATTACCGACCATCAAGCTAAAAAGACAACATTGGCAATTGGAAGTTTGATTGGAAACCTAGAAGAACAGACTCAAGCCGTTAAAGGGTCGTTTTCTAAGAAATTCACTAGATTCGCGTCGCCTACACATAGAAGGTTATACCATGAGTTGTTCGTTGCAACAAAGAGTAAGGCGAGTGCATGAAGATTTTGGCTATCTACAGTAATAAAGGGGGAGTCGGAAAGACGACAACAGCCGTCAATCTGTCTTTCTTAGCGGCAGAATCAGGGCTAAAAACCCTCGTCTGCGATCTTGACCCACAAAGTTCGGCGAGCTATTACTTTCGGGTCAAGCCCAAGTTGAGGGCAAACGCGAAGGGATTTCGTAAGGGAGGAAAAAACATTGAAAAAAGCATAAAAGGCACGGATTATAAAAACCTAGATATACTACCAGCGGATTTTACACATAGAAATCTTGCCTCAACTTTTAATAAATTAAAACGATCGAAACGAAGATTAAATCGAATTTTGGATCCACTCCGCGCCGAATACAACTTGATTGTGCTGGATTGCCCACCAGCAATCAACCTTTTGGCGGAGAACATCTTCAATGTTGCCGATTACCTTCTTGTGCCCGTGATTCCGACAACACTGTCTGTTCGGACGCATGTGCAATTGCTATCGTTTCTAAAAAAGAAGAAATACGACACAGACAAAATTTACGCTTTTTTTTCGCTGGTTGACAAGCGCAAGAAAATGCACAAGGAAATCATAGCGATTATTTCGCGAGAATTCAAAGGCGTTTTACACAATTCAATACCTTCGCTATCAAACATCGAAAGAATGGGGATTGAAAGAGAACCGGTCCCGGCTTTCGCGCCAACTTCACAGGCGGCAAAATCTTACCGAGAATTGTGGCAGGAAGTAAAAGCAACCCTGTTGGATTAGCGAGATACTCGTGTCGGCTTCACGCGCAAATGGTTACTATCGAATCATCTTTACTTGAAGAGAGCTTGCCGAATCTGTCTCACAGATTGACGAAGGCGATTTTCATTTTCAACGAGTGCAATTCGAACATAACCTTCGCCATTGTGCCCAAATCCCGCCCCGGGCGACACGCAAACTTCCGCTTTGTCAAGTAACTTCATTGCGAACTCCATTGAACTCAGATGACGATAGGGTTCAGGAATCGGCGCCCAAACGAACATGGTTCCTTTCGGCTTTTGTACTTTCCAGCCAATCCGATTTAATCCATCAACCAGTATGTCTCGACGACGCCGATAAATCTCAGCATTTTCCGCGACTACATCAGATGGAGTCCTCAGAGCCATAATGGAGGCTACTTGAATTGGGGTGAAAATTCCGTAGTCGTAATACCCTTTGATGCGCGCTAGTGCCTCAATGATATCACGGTTGCCGACCGCAAATCCACACCGCCAACCCGCCATATTGTATGATTTCGATAAGGAGAAAAACTCCACGCCGATTTCCTTTGCTCCCTTCGCTTGCAGTAAGCTTGGTGCTTTGTAACCATCAAAGACGATGTCAGCATAGGCAAAATCGTGTACTACGGCAATTTCGTGTTTTTTGGCAAAGTGGACAATCTCCTGAAAGAACGACAAGTCTACCACTGCACCAGTAGGATTGTGAGGGAAGCTAAGGATGAGTATTTTGGGGCGCGGCCAAATGTCTCTTGCAATCTCGGCAAGGCTGGGAACAAACTCATTTTCTTCACGTAATGGGATACTGACCACACTCCCACCGGCAAGAGCGATACTGTAAATGTGGATTGGAAAGGTCGGGTTTGGAACAAGGGCAAGGTCACCTTGGTCAATCAATGCCAGAGCCAAGTGGGAGAGACCTTCTTTTGTGCCAATTACGGCAATTGCCTCGTGTTCAGGATCGATTTCCACACCAAATCGTCGTTCGTAGTGCCAAGCAACTTCCCGCCGCAGATTGAAGATTCCCCGTGATACCGAATAACGATGGTGTCGTGGCTCTCGTGCGGCCTCACATAGTTTGTCTATGATGTGTTTTGGGGTTGGTTCGCTCGGATTTCCCATACCCAGATCGATGACATCAATGCCTTGGCGTCGTCTTTCATGCGTTAGCTGCTTGAGTCTGCCAAACATGTAAGGCGGCAATCGATGTAGTCGTTTGGATAAGAAATTCATGGACTATATCCGACTGGTCAATGTGAGGCGTTCCTTTGCTCAATTACGTTTCGGCATTGCTATTGTTCCTGCCGCCGCTTTGTGCGCATATCGTGTTGTTTCAGGAAGTCGAAAGGTTTTGCAGCATCTCAGCGTCAGTCCGATAGCCGAATCCAGTGAAATCCGATGACCAATTGAGACGTATACGACGCTGGTATCACGTCTCGTGCGGACCGCCGCTCCAATCACCTCGCCTGTGTCGCACAGATATTCATAGGAACCTTTGTCTCTATCGGGCTCTCTGTGTTTACCCCATAAGCGTGATTTTGCGCAGCCTATTGCAGGTTTGTCCAAGATTAGTCCCAAATGACAGGCAAGCCCCAATCGCCTCGGATGAGCAAGCCCTTGACCATCGGCAATAATGAGATCCGGTTCTGTCTTTAACTGGTCAAAAGCTTTAAGAAGTGGGGGAGTTTCGCGGAATGACAACAGACCTGGAATATATGGGAACCGAACAGAACTTTCTACAATAACTCCATCAATGAGCTCTAATCCAGGAAATTCTAGCACAACCACTGAGGCACGGGCGAGATCTTTTTTGAAACCAAGGTCGGCGCCCGCAACCGTTCGGACATCGCCCAACTCGTCGGTGCGTATTACTAACTGGCGGAGCCTGTTTTGAATGTTACGTGCTTCTTCTGGCGAAACATCCCATGAGTGAAGTTGGCGGTACTGCATTTAGGGGTTATGATTACGCTTCGGCAGTCAGTCTCCTCTCCATTTTGGGGAATGTCTATCGAGTGGTTTAAGCGACGAAACGGTAGGAAATAATCTCCAACACTAGGTATGAAGAGTCTTCGCTACCTTCTGTTTCAGCCGACTCTTCGACATTAACTGCAGCCCTGCGAAAATTGATGTCAAGAATACATAACCGCCGGCAATCCCCATAAGTGAGCAAGCAACTCCGAGAACAAATTCGATTCCATTAAACATTGGATATCTCTCCTACATTAAAATAGGGACTTAGTAGTTAACTGCTTTTTGGTCGATTTGCTTGCTTTTCTCTTCTTAATGTACAATAACTTTAGACAGTGTTCGGAATCTTGATTCACACTAAAATACATCTCTATAAGAGAGAAATGGAGGCATATCATGTTGACCAAGCGTTTGTACATGCTCGCGGGAGCATTGCGGGTTATCTGCGGGATTTTAATTTCCAACACTATGGGATTTTCAGCACACCATGATGTTGTCGTTGACAGAATATACCGATAGCCAAACAATTCATGTGGCTCAGGTGAAGCATTCATCAAAAAATCTTATGAAAATCTCATCATCTTTTCTGCGATTATATTTCCAGCAAGACTCCATGATATACAGTGGCAGCCACTTCTTGCTGTAGTGATGATGCGTTCCGTAGAATGACCTCTTGACACAAGCCCAAAACGACTCGATGGTGTTGGTGTGAGTTACGCCGTCCTCAGAAACATATCTCTCTTGGTGATGGATAACATGTCTTTCGATATCTTCGTCCAGACTATTGTAAGAGCGAAATTCATCAGTCATAAGAATAGACTCATCGGGTGAGACATTGCTAAGGATGAATTCTCTGATATTTTCACCAGATAGAACCTTCATGAATTTAGCAACCACCCGACCGCCTCTCTCGACTACGCCGATGACGGGAGATTTATTTGTGCCTCTACCTCTCTTAGATTTTGCTCTGGGTTTGCCGCCGACATAGGTTTCGTCCGCTTCAACTATCCCTTTCAGCAATTCATCACTATCACTCATTTTCTCACGGAGGCGCATTGCCATATACCAAGCGGACTTTTGATTCATGTCCAAGTCACGAGCAAGCTGACAACTCGATATGCTTTTCTTGGCATTGGAAAGAATTGAGATAGCCAAAAACCATTTCTGGAGAGGTATCTTGGTACCATGGAAGATGGTTCCTGCTGTAGCCGAAAAGCTAGATTCACAATCGTAGCAATTCCAACCAGTAGTAATGTCGTTTTTGTTCTTGCGTCCAACTTTTTCACTGCCACAGTGGATACAGCAAACACCGTCCTTCCAACGTTTTTCCTCTATAAATCTGAGACAAGATTCTTGATTTGGAAACTCTTTCATAAGATTCAAAATGTCCATAGCAAACTCCTACGAGAAGAATAGTCACTATGGACATCTACGTGTGACGAAAAGATTTACGACAGGGTACCAAGTTTTATGTTTGTCGTCAGTCTAAAAGCTACAAGCTACTAATTCCGTTAAAATATAAGAATATTTCTAAAACTTGTCGGTGTAACTACATCGTGAATAGATATACGATAAATCATTAACTAGGTTTCAGCAGAAACAGGCGCGATTGAATTATTGATTTGCGCAAGATGAATGCCAAATCACTCGTGCCTTACAAATTCACGATATAATTGGAATGGGAGGGAAATCCTGGTTGGAATTTGCTGCGGGAGTGTGTTGTCTAAGCCGCACTCTTGGGTCTCCGGGAGTGGTAGTGTCTTGGCTGTTACACACTTCATGTGGGCAGGACAGCCGGGAGAGTTGCGTTTCTAGCCGATTTCTACTAATTCGAGAGTGATTCCATCAGGATCCAGGAAATAAACACATTTCACAATTGTGCCAGGATCGGTTCCAGTGATTTTCGGTTTCGACTTGAACTGCACACCTTTGCGCCGAAAATCTTGGTACGCGGCATCCATATTATCGACAACAAAAGCGATGTGAGCACTTCCCGTGTCGCAGGTGCGTGTTCTCAGTGGTTCTCCGATTGGTGAAAGGTACTGAATAAGTTCGATTAGGGAACCGTGTGCACTCAGAAAGGCAATCCGCAGCCTCGCATCAGAGATACGTGTTACACTGTGTTTGTGAGATTCCTGAATAACCACATCGGAGAGGACATGCCCGTTGAGAATTTCTGTGTAAAAGTTTAGTGACCTGTCCATGTCACTGACAGTGAGACTGAAATGATGGATGTCTTTAATCATTGCACTCTTGGTCGTGATTCCGCGTCAGTTTTCGTCAGGAGAGCTTACCTTTGCCGTTTCAATGAACTCGTAAATTGAGTCCGGCACCAGACTATCGATTGGAGCTCTACGCTGGAGGTGTTCACGGATAGCAGTTGAGGAAATTTCGGCATAAGCATTGGGCAGTTCGATTACCTTGATGTTGCATGCGTAGCGCCTGACCCCCGGTTTCGAAAGAAATTGCCGAATCGCGTCTGCGTTGTATTCTTTGCGGTTGGCTGTGATGAAACGACATTGATCGAAGAGGGATTTTAATTCAGCGTGCATGTCGATGTAATATTTGGAATCGAAAAGTCGAATCAAAGTATCAAAACCGACTATGAAAAGACACAAAGTTCGCGACGGATAGAGCGTTTTAATGGCTTTAATCTTATCGACGAAACGTCCATGACTGCTAACCGCTACTGAGAAATCGCTCCGTTGCATCGCATATCTCTTGAGCATGAGAAGGCGATCTTCTAAAGAAAAGCCGAACAAACCTTTGTCCACGTTCGATTTGGCGAGGCACAGGAGAATCTCTTCAAGACCGAATTTTACTTGCGATTCCTCTATCATTTTCACGTGCGCGACGGTAAGAGGATTGAAGGATCCTGAGAAAATACCCAGCCGTTTCCCTTCGCTTTTTATATACTCTGATGCCCGATGTACCCACGCGATTTCCGGGCCGCCATCGGAATCGAGCCGATCGATTATAGCGCTGAGGTCGTGGTATTCATCGGTGTGCTGAAGTTCCTGGGCGAAATTCACGCATCAATTCCTTTGAAGGATAGGCGTAACAACATTTCCGTACTATAACACAGAGGACAATTTATTGCCAAAAGGTGACCAATAGGGACTCTAATATTTCAGCATTCTAGCAAGGGTGTAGGATGGTGTCAACGAAAAATGGAGCTTGACATTTTTTACGAAACATTGCGATAATAAAAGGGAGGGATTGCACGAATCTCCGACCAAGTTATGTAGCATTCCCAGTGTCAAACTCCCTTCACGCATGGGTCGTGACAGCTCGCCGAGTTGTTGGCTCACACACCGTTTTAGAAATACTTGAGTATAGCACGACATGAAATTCTAACGTGAAAAATCTATGTTCTCCAGGATTCTTATCGTAGAAGATGATCGTAACATTGTAGAGTTGTTGACGTATAACTTGGAACAAGCGGGTTTTGACGTACACGCAGTCTTTGATGGTGCCGATGCCCTTCAACGTGCGGCAGCAGATGTGCCCGACCTCATCATCTTGGATTTATTGCTTCCAGAGATAGGTGGGCTTGAGGTTTGTCGTTTGCTCAAGCGCGATCAACGAACAGCAGGGATTCCGGTGATCATGTTAACGGCAAAAGGCGAGGAAGTAGATCGCATTGTCGGGCTAGAGTTGGGGGCTGACGATTACATCACGAAACCGATTAGCCCACGAGAGGTTGTGTTGCGGGTGCGTGCAGTGTTGCGACGTATCGCCTCCCGAACCAATGAATCTTCAAATCAGATTGAAGTGCACGGTTTAACAATTAATCTAGATAAACATTTGGTGTGCAGTGCGGAGGGTGAAATAGATCTTACAGCTACCGAATTCAAAATGCTGACACTGTTTGCGCAGGCGCCTGGCCGTGTCTTTACGAGAAGTGTGCTAATGGATGTGATCTGGGGGCAAGAATATTATGGAGTTGACCGGACCGTGGATACACATGTCAGTCGCTTGCGGAGAAAGTTAGGACACTTTGGAGAGCATATCGAAACAGTTCACGGAGTGGGATACAGATTTATGGGGTGAGGGAGGACATGGCAGAAGACTTCGTTCGTCTTAATGGTTAAAGGTTATAACGGAACCTGTGTACGGTGCATTCTTGGTGGCAGATACGATTTATCCGTCTCTAAAAAGTAGCCAATCGTCTCGCGACACCTGCTTGAATAAGCACAATAGCGAAAAAAATAGTTCAGTTCATTTAAGTGGTTTAACTCAAGGCGATTCGGAGGGGAGTGAGTCAACCCGTCATTTACGTGTGCCGGAGGACGTCGCCTTTCACCAAGTAATAAACTTCCTCGCTGATGTTAGCTGCCAAGTCACCGATTCGTTCCAGATGGCGAAAGAGCAACAAAGTACTAATCCCCGGTCGTAGAATTGTGGAATCGTCTGAAAGGCGAAGCAGGAGTTCTTCAACTGTTTGATTATAGATTTTATCTACCTGATAGTCCCGTTCTCGTACTGCTTCTGCCAAGTCCGCATCCCGATTCACGAAGGCATCAAGTGCATCTTTTGCCATTTCCTGAACGATGCCCGCAATCCGAGGTAAGTCGATAAAGGGTTTGACGGGCGGATGTTCAATTAACTCAAGGCTACGTTGAGCAATATTGACCGCTTTGTCTGCCATTCGCTCGACATCATGGTTAATGGTAAGCACCATGCTCAACAAACGTAGATCCGATGCCGTAGGCTGATGACGAGCAATGAATCGAATACAAGATTCTTCAATCTCATTCTCAAGTGCGTCAACCTGTCCATCGCTCTGAATCACAACCGATGCCAACTCGCCATCTCGGTTTAAAACGGAATTTACGGCATCTTGCAGCATGCTTTCTGCCATTCCACCCATTCTGAGTAATTCCTGTTGAATTTCTTTCAGTTCTACCTCGAAATGACGTCGCATTTATATTCCCTTCCTCTTAGAATCTGGGTAAGTTGCCGTGTAGTTCATCTACATTGCCAAGCGTACAAGGTCAACCAAGAATCTATTGGGTGTTCTCCAATCTGTTAACCAAACTTCCCAGATACATAGGCTTCGGTACGATGATCGCCAGGATTTGTGAAAATCTTATCGGTTAATCCGAACTCAATTAATTCCCCAAGGTAGAGAAACGCGGTATAGTATGAAACTCGCGCGGCTTGTTGCATGTTGTGTGTTACGATTAGAACAGTGTAACTATCTTTTAACTCTAGAATTAATTCTTCAATCTTCGCAGTGGCGATTGGGTCGAGTGCTGAACATGGCTCGTCAAGTAGGAGGACTTCAGGCTCAATTGCCAATGTTCTCGCGATGCAGAGTCGCTGTTGCTGCCCGCCCGAAAGAGCATAAGCGCTATCTCTCAACTTATCCTTGACTTCGTCCCACAGTGCGGCTTTCTGAAGACTGTCCTCGACAATCGAGTCAAGTTGGTCTCGGTTACGTATGCCTGATATCTTCGGACCATATGCGATGTTATCGTATATTGATTTAGGGAACGGGTTCTGTTTCTGGAAGACCATGCCGAGCCGTAAGCGCACTTCCACCGGATCGATAGCGGTAGAATAGAGATCTTGCCCTTCAAGAAGAATCTTTCCTGTTAACTTGAAAGTGGGGACAAAGTCGTTCATGCGGTTAAAACAGCGGATTAGTGTGCTCTTACCACAACCGGAGGGGCCAATCAGAGCAGTCACTTTGTTCCGCTCAACGTCAAACGATATGTTTCTTAAAGCCTGCGCCTCACCGTACCAAGCGTTGAGATCATGAACACTCAGAACCACGTCGAATTTACTGTTTGTCTGCTGCTTCATACTGACCTCATTGATACTGTTTTTGGTAACGGTTTCGCAAGAAGATTGCGAGTGCGTTCAAAAGAAGCGTTACCACCAAGAGAACAACAATACCTGCGGCCGCATTAATGTGAAACCCCGCTTGCGGACGAGACACCCAATTAAAAATCTGAATCGGCAATGCTGTAAACGGAGAAAGCAGTCCATCAGGTACAAATGCGACGTACGTCAATGCACCAATTGCGATCAATGGGGCAGTTTCTCCGATGGCGCGAGAAACTGCCAGTATTATGCCCGTCAGAATCCCGGGAAACGCCAATGGCAACACATGGTCCTTTGTCGTTTGCCACTGTGTGGCGCCGAGTGCATAGGCTGCCTCCCGGATCGTGCCCGGAACCGCTCGGATTGCCTCCCGAGAAGCGATGATAACGATTGGGAGTACAAGTAGAGCTAATGTCAACGCGCCTGCTAAAAGGCTTCTATCCAAACGCATCCCACGAACGAACAGTTCCAATCCCAAAAGCCCGTAAATAATCGACGGAACGCCCGCTAGATTCGCAACGTTTACCTCAATGATGCGACTCAACCGGCTCGACTGATTTGTATATTCTTCAAGGTACACTGCAGCCGCAACTCCTATCGGTACGGCGACCACTGCAGTCAAGGTAATCAAGTATACACTACCTATGAGAGCAGAGAAGATGCCGGCTTCCGCCGGCTTCCGAGAGGGAAAACTCGTTAGGAATTCCCAGTCAATTCGCGGCAGGCCATCAACTAGGGCATCAGCAATCAACGCTCCCAGTGTAGCAAGCGCGAGTACAATGCCGACCACCGCAATTATCCGGAAAAGACCGTCGCCCAATTTTTGTCGCTTTAGCAGTTTTCGGGTGTGTACTGTCGAAATCATTCGTACTTCTCCCGGAATCGTTGACGCAAAAAGTCGCCAACGAGGTTGAGTGCAAAAGTTGATAAAAATAAGACCATCCCAACCGCAAAAATCGTCTGGAATTCTAGCGTTCCGGTCGGTGTATCTCCCAAGCTGATTTGAACAATGTAAGTCGTCATTGTTTCAATCGGCACTAAGGGGTTGAAGGTTAAGTTTGGCATTTGCCCCGCCGCGATTGCCACGAGCATAGTTTCGCCAATTGCACGCGAAATAGCGATGACAAAGGACGCAGTAATCCCGGAGAACGCCGCCGGTACAACGACCTGCCATGCCGTCTGAAGACGTGAAGAGCCCAGTGCATACGCCGCTTCACGTAAACCGCGTGGGACGGCATACATCGCGTCTTCGCTTAATGACGAAACTAACGGTATAATCATGATTCCCATCACGATTCCCGGAGAGAGTGCGTTGAATCCACCAAGGCTGGGAATTAGTTTTTGTAGCAACGGTGTCACTAATAGAAGAGCAAAATAGCCGTAGACAATGCTCGGAACGCCAGCTAGAATTTCTAGTATCGGTTTTAGTATTTGACGGAGGCGCGCAGGAGCATATTCGCTTAAGAAGATTGCAGTCAGTATTCCCAAGGGACCGGCGATCGAAATAGCAATCGCAGACGTAAGCGCGGTCCCCGCTACAAGCGGAAGTATGCCAAAGTGCTTCTTCACGAAAAGAGGAGTCCACTCGGTGTCGGTGAAAAACTCAATGACAGAGACCTCCTTAAAAAAGCCGATTGTCTCAAACAAAAGCACGCCAATAATGCCTACGGTAGTAAAGATTGAGAGCATTCCGCAGGCCAACAAGGCGGTTTCGATGAACTTTTCTCCTGTTCTGGATTTTCTTGGATGACTCATTATAGAAATCATTGGAAGTAGAACATGCGTGTCCAGAGTTAGCAGATTGATCGTGTCACATCGAATTTATTCCGAACCTTGGCCAAGGAGTTCCTCAACCGAAACCCCCATCTTGGCACCCTTTCCACCAAACACAGAACCCGTGACACGTTTTTGGAAGCGTTCCAAGGCGAGTCGATAAGCCTCATCAGGTAGTGGAATGTAGCCTACCTCTTTCGTCAAGGCATTTGCGTGCTTGAGATAAAACTCGACAAATCTTTCAACCTCGGGCCGTTCCGCCGACTTCTTACTCACATAGATAAATATTGGGCGGGAAAGGGGCTGGTAGGTGGAGTTCTTAACCGTTTCGAGCGATGGAAAAATCGGTCCGTCACCGTTTTCCACCTTGCCATCGTCGATGGGTACTAACTTCAATGAATCCTTATTTTCCTCATAGTATGCTAATCCAAAGAATCCTAGCCCATGCATATTATTGGAGACCGCCTGAACGAGAACGTTGTCATCTTCGCTCGCCACAAAATCTCCACGACTCGCACCTTCTGCCCCGTTAATTGCTTTCGTGAAGTAGTCATAGGTACCAGAATCAACTCCGGGGCCTGCTAACGCAAATTTCTTGTCTGGCCAATCAGGTCGAATTTGATTCCAATGAGTAATCTTGCCTTGTGCCTCCGGTTCCCACAACGTTCCAAGTTCGTCAACGGTAAAAAAATCTACCCAGTCGTTTTGAGGATGCACGACGACGGCTAACCCATCGTACGCCACAGGCAACTCTATGTACTCAATCCCGTTCTTCTCGCACAATTCGACTTCCGTTGGCTTGATAGGTCGCGAGGCGTCAGACATGTCGGTTTCGCCGCGGCCAAATTTTTTGAATCCACCACCGGTGCCGGAGATTCCAACAGTAACTCTAAATTTGCGGTTCTCCTTCTGGTATTCTTCGGCAACCGCTTCTGTAATTGGATACACCGTACTTGAGCCATCCACTTTAATTAACTTGGCGCCATATGCTGAACTAACTACAAATGCGCAGATGATAAGCACCACTAGCCTAACTTGGCTGAATCGGCAAAGCATTTTAAACTCCTTATGGATTTAGTGTTGCATGGAATGCCGCACGTGATTTGCCTCAATTAAAGATTCCATCTTCGATACATCCAGATAGATTGCAAATCTCAGATAGTTATCTTTTGGGGTTTCGCGTCGGCAATCTCCACAAAACGGTCTTTATTAACCAATGGTGCTAGTTTGAAATTTGGAGGTTAATAAGCATAACATTCCCTTTTGGCTTTGCTTTAATGCGAAAGGTATCAGGGCATGAGACGATTTCCTCGATTCTACCGTTAATTTGAGTATCGGTAGCTATCAAATAACGGGAGGAAATCTAGACTCATGACCATAGTAGATTTTATCACAGAACTGTTTTGTTGTGTTGATGATAAACTCTCACAGCACGGTAAAAACCATAAGCATAGCCAAGCCAAACTTTATCCGTCTGAAGTGGTTACCACTGCCATGCTCTTTGCGCTCAAGGGTGTGGGTAATCGAGCCTCCTATCGCTGGATAGCGAACAATTTCAAATCCTTATTTCCGAAGTTACCCGAGCGTACCCGATTGTTCCGCTTATTCGACGGGCATCAACATCTCATTGACGTTTTTATGGCGAATCCTTCGCTTATCGGTGGAATTGACACGTACGGTATTGAATTGATTCACCCGCGCCGAGAAGGGCGCTCTAAACGTCAAATCGGACGCAAAGGCATTTCCAACCAACGATGGATTGTAGGTGGAAAACTTTGCTTGCTACACAATCATCTCGGACTGATTGTCAACTGGGACTGCGACACTGCCAATGTACATGATGGGAGTGCCTTCCAACATCTCGTTGATGGGGTCAGTGACCAGATGGTTGTTTTTGCCGATGTAAATTTCGCCAAAGCGGATTGGTTCCCTTCCAACTTGCGTCTGTGCCGACGTGGCGAGTGGAATTCTCGGATGCTGGTAGAAACGATTTTGTCCATGTTGACGCTAGTGTGCCATTTTAAGAAAGTCATGCACCGTCGTTGGAGTTACTTCAAAACGCGAGTCGGCTTTACAATGGCTTTGTTCAATCTCTTGGTACAGTGGAATGGATTGTCGATTGACGACGATGGCTTTGTGCCTCTGTCAATAGCTCAATTCAGTCTCTAAACTAGCACCAAAGGTTATTATATCACAAGAGTGTCACGGATTTATCGAAAAACGTGTTCGGTAGACTGTTCTGAAAACAAGAACTGCCAGAACTGCACCAATAACCTGCATCAAAATGAACACCATTCCGTCTATAGGTTTCACGCCAGCTGCCGAGTACGTGAACATTCGTGCAAGTGTGACCTGCGGGTTAGCAAACATTGTGCTTGACGTGGCAATCAACTGGCCTCCGACCAATAGTCCCACAACTATTGATATCTTCTTGGACCGGCGCTGAACTAGCAAAAGAATCGTGAGAATGAGAATAAAGGTGCAAAGAATCTCAGCGAAATAACTCCCGCCCACACGGGTAACCTCAGAGACAGCAACCAAACGCGGTATTTCATGATAGAACATCAAATGGGAAAAAATCATCCCTGTCAATCCGCCGCCGATTTGCATTAGAATGTAAAGAGCCGCTCGTCTCCAACTCATCGCACCGCAGATAACCGTGGCTAAGGTAACTGCCGGATTGAAATGTGCGCCGCTCACAGGCCCAAACATTTCAATTAGAGCAAAAAGGATGGTACCTACGCCGAGGGCGTCAGCCAATACCGCGAGAGCAATCCCAGCGTTCAAAACCCGATTAAAGAGTATAATTGGTGAAATTGCAGCCATCACGAGAAAGAGCGAGCCAAGATATTCACTTAGAAGTTGCGCCGTAACTGAATATTCGGCTCGTTTTCCCGACATTGTGATACGCACTCCATAATTGAATATCTATTCAGAAAATCAAGTAGGTTTGGATGCAACGAAGGAGTGTGCTCTAGCCAATGTCATAATGCCCGCTGTTGAATTAAGAATCTTGCTACTCGACCATATTTCAATTCATCCGGAGCTGAAATACGATAGGAAGTTCTAAACGGAGCATCGAACCGCTCTGATCTTCGGGAAATGGTGGAAACGGAATGGCGTTTCGTACTGCGGCTAAAGCAGCATTGTCGAGTGATTTGGAGCCGGAAGACGCCACAACCTTGGCGTGTTGAATCGTACCGTCGCGAAGAAGTGTAAAACGCACCTTCGTGGTTGCACCGTCCTCCGCATTCCCCACGGATGGTGGGTGGCGCTGTGCTCGTTTTATCTGTTCTCTGACCTGTTTTAAGAACTCTACGAAAGATTGCCTAGTATTGCCTAGATCTGCCGAAAAAGTATCGATCGTGTCTGGGCTAAACGCTATTTCCGAGAACGATTGCGAATCGTTAAATTTGCTAATTATAGGCGCGGTGTCAAACTTCGGCGGTTCAAATTTAGGAGTGACCGTAGCCACACTAGCCTTGCGTCTCTCAAATATTAAACCTCTGTCCAAGCCTACATGGCTGGGCCCCGCCGTAGTTGCCACCAAAAGATTTCCTGCCGGAAGAGTAACCCGTTCGTTTCCCATTGACAGCCGCACACTTGTAGCAATTGGCTGAACCCTCGGGGCAGCAAGAGGGCGCAATTTCGGGGCTTCGGATTGACGTTGCTTTGGTTCGCGTTTGATGACTCGTTTGTCAGGAATCGCTTCCATCATATCCGCCACCATAGAGTCGTCTTGCACGGCAATTTCTCGCACAACGTAAATCCCTGCTACGAATATTGCTACACCATGTAGCGCTAGTGATACCAGTGCGGCAACGCGTCGTTTTGATGCATTTTTTCCTTTTGCACCTGCGAGTGGCGGTGCATTCCGGATTTGTATAACCGCTTCCTTGTACTCTGTTGAATTTGCCGTGGATGATGGTTTCTTGCTTGCCACGTCAGAAATCGGTAAACCTGCAGCCTCCCGCTTCGCACGCAGCATCTTCTTATACTGCATTCTTTGTCTGAATGCCTAATATTTCGATGCACCAGATGCCATGTTGTCACTCCTTATAACTGAGTAGTTTGTAACGACCATCTTTCTCGACAACCGAGCCGAGAATCTTTAGCGTTTTCTGTTGGCCGCTGTCGTTCTTTACGGTTAATACCGTACCCCGTAACAGTTGAAAATCCTTGTACTTTTCGGTTTTCTGCTCAAAGCCGAGTTTGACGAATGAAAGATTATTTTCTCCATGTCTCTTAATCAATCGCTGAACAGCTCGGGAGCATTTTGTATCCAAATTTGACCACGCAAATTCTTCCGGGTAATTATATGGCGGTCCGCTCGCCGGAAAAGCGGGCCACATCCATGAGAGATATTCTTTACGAGTCACCCTCAATTGATGTAACCCGCGGAAATCGCCTTGATTTAACGCTTCTACAACCGCTTGACCAATTTCGGACGGTGAGTTGAAACCATTTTTCCACTCTCTATGTTCGCAGCCAAGCAGAATGCTTGTCAGTAGCAAGAAGAAAAAAGAAATCCGCCATACCATAGCTATACCAACTTACGCGTAATGATTGACGGGACACGTGAGAAAAGAAAGTATCGGGGCCGAAGTGCGCTGCCGTCAGGCCCCGGATACTTTCACGAGTCACCGTTTCAGTGCAAGTTTAATTCTGCGCTGTAGTTGTCCAACCAGCAGTCCAGTTGTCGTTGGGATCCACGCCACCGATGAAGTTCACAGACGTAAAGAATCCATCGGAAGGCGGTCTCGCTACGGATACCGAACCGTTCGTTGCGGGTGAACCACTACGTGGTCGGAAATCGGGGTTATTCAAGCTGAACGGATTGGTCAACATGGGGTCGACTTCGGCATTATTGAAGGCGGCATTCGATGCCCATGCGGCATCATCAAAACCATCTTTCTCTCCCGCAAAACTGCCAGGGTTGTTGCCAAAGAATATGTTGTTGCGCACCGAGAGTTTACCGCTATTGGCTTGGGCGTAGGTTACGGCATGGTTGATGTCGAGACCCGATTTATTAAATCCGGTTACGATGAAATTGCGATACGTACCTGTCACTCCTTCGCGGATAAGCATACCGATGTCACTTTCAGGGCCGTTCGGGTCTCCAACAAGCGTTGCGTTGTAAATGGTGGCGCTAGAGCGTGGCAACGCTTCGTTGTCCTTGCTGCTGTTATCGTTCTCGAAGCCGTTGTCTGCAGCGTCTCCACGTTGTTGAACAACCCAAAACTGTCCCTTCCCGGTCCAACCATCTGTCCAGTCAAATGAATCGTCACGCGCACCTGTGACGAGCGCATATTTGATGTTCACAGTCCCACCGAACATCTCAATGCCGTCATCTTGATTGAAGTGGACTTGAACGTGATCGACCACCGTGCCGGTACCAACTCCTTGGAACGCGATTCCGTTTAACTCATTGTCCGGACTAAACTCAATGCCAGCCCATTCAACTCGTATATAACGGAGAACTCCGCTGCTGTCATTAGGATTATTTCCGCCGAATGCACCCGTGTTTCCCTCACCCTGTGTTATTCCTTGGTTCGTGGGAGCCCGTCCATTGATGATTAAACCACCCCACTGTCCACGCTGGTGTTGTCCCGGTAGAGCGTCACTCGTAAAAACTATCGGATTGTCGGCGGTTCCTTCCGCCATCAACTTCCCACCTTGCGCAACGACAAGTGCCCCGGTTGATGCACCTTCGCCATAAATGGTTGTACCGGCTTCAATTCTCAAGATTGCGCCATCTTGCACAAATACAGCTCCGCGAAGCAGATAGTCATTGTCTGCCATCAGTGTACGTTCACCTGTGATATTGCCTTCAAGAATGGCAACTTTGCGACCATCGGAGGTGGTGATGAACGTTTCTTGGATAACGTCCATCATCTCCTCTTCGTCGCCGCAACCAAAAATGGTAAAACTAATTCCTATCACAACTGCAAGTGCAACATGCCGTAACGTACTTCTATTCATTTTGCTGAAACTCCTTTATTTTTCATTGATTTAAAGACTATAACTCACACCGAACGAGAAAGATCGCCCAGTGCGGTATCGAATATAGGTTTTGTCACCTTGTTTAAAGATGACATCAGGATCGAGCAGATTCTTGGCGGAGAGACTCAACCGAAAATAGTCGGCAATGACTCTACTGATAGTGGCGTCTAGTTGAGAACGCGGCTGCTCGAAGACATCGGGAATACCGTGATTCCCTACCTCAGCAATTCGACGCCCGAAAACGTGATATGCAATCGTACCGGAAATGCCCAGGTCGGAATTGTTGTAACCCAATGTTGCGTTGACGATGTAGGGCGACTGGCCCTGCAATGCTCGTTCGGAAGATGTCTGAATGCCAACATCGGGCAATTCAACTCGTGAAGAAATAAAAGCAGCGCAGGTGCTAATCGAGAAATCGCGTAGTCCTGAATAGAGCACGCTAAGATTTTGTCGTAATTCCATTTCGAGCCCGTAATTGTTTGCACCTAACGCATTGTCGTAAGTGATGCGAACTTCTGCCTGTGGCTCGACAATTTGTTCAATCGGCTTGTGAAATCTCTTTTAGAAAGCGCTAATGGCAATTACGCCTCCCAACTCGGGGAAGACCTCCCACCGAATATCGTAGTTTTGTATCTGGGTGCGCTCGAGGTCAGGATTGCCAAATTCCGTCCTTCCGCCTACAAAATCCGTGAATTCAAAAGGTGCCAATTCACGGAGGTCGGGTCGCGTAATGGTGCGGGATCCAGCGAATCGGAAATTCATCCGTTCGGTTATACGGTAAGCCAAATTCACACTTGGTAGGAGGTCAAATGTTTCCAAATCGGCAAGGATTGGTGGTGAACTAGCGAAGAAAGGATTAAATGTCGTGACGTTCTGGTCGGAGACTTCTAAACGTAATCCGGTCGCTAAACGCCATTTTGCAGACACCGGCAAGTCAACCATCACATAGTTAGCCATTACACGGTCAGAGGCGAGATAGTTGTCATTTGCCCGCGTTGATTCGGTAAGCTCGAATCTCCGGGGAGCAATGTTTTCTAGCTTGAAGAGTTCTTCGGCTGGAGCAGAGAGGTCGACAAATTGGTCAATGTTGTCAGACGGCAGAATTCGAAATCTTCGTGCATCGAAAGTACGGTTTCGATCTCGCCACAGCACACCAAATTTGAACAACCCCTCGGAACGAAACGGCACCTTCCAATCGACGCGACCACTATACTGATCGTCAACCAGATCAAAGAAGAACCGACTGCCACTATGTGTTACATCGCGAAAAACAAAGGTTCCGTCGCCACGATCCTCGTAAATCATTTCACGATTATCGGGCTCGCTACGTGCCGCGCGGGCATACGTTAGTCGCCAATCCATTGATATGTCAAGTTTGTCGTCGCCTTCAAGATCGACTTCTCCCAGGTCAAAGTCGTGTTGACCGCCGAGTTGACTAGAGAAAAGTTGTCGCTCTACATACCGAAGACGACCACTCCGCATGTCCGTATTTCGATCGTCGTTGAAACCTTCCCATATCCGCGTTTCGTCGTCGCCGATATGAGTAAAGAGTGTCTGTAAACTCACTTTCTGGGTTGGTGAAAAGCGCATGCTCGCATTGAGAACACTCCCCCAGTTCACTTCACGAGAACTTTTTTCGGCTTGGTAGGTTACTACGGGGGATAGTTCGTCGTTCAATCCTATCCGAAATGCGTTCCGCTCCTCGGTGCGATGACTGTGTTTGTTACCATATGAAAGGACACCAATATATCCGAACTCCTTACCAAAAAGTTCGGTGCTGTTGCCGACACTGAATTTGTAGCTTTGATTGACTGGCACCGTATCCCTTTCAGGGGTCCATACGTTGTTGAAGGAGCGTCCAAACGTCTGAATCTCCTCGGGAGTAAACCCTGAATCAGTGAAGTGACCACGCTCTCGAATTGGAACATCTGCCGCTTTTTCCACTATTAGCTTGGGTAGGTCACGCCCTCCATCATGAAAGCCAAGAAAATCCAGTCCTCCCCCTGCATAAGTCAAACCCCCTTCGCCAGTAGTTTGGGTGTTCATACTCGTTGACATTGATACGGACATTGTCGACGCTTCCGGAAAATCTTTGGTGAAAACCTGAACCGAGCCTCCAGCGAATCCACCGGGTTGGTCAGGCGAGAAGGTTTTAACGGTTTGAAGGCTAGACAGGAGGCTAGCGGGGAAGATGTCCATGGGAACTATGCGGCGGTTTGGCTCGGGGCTTGGGATTTCGACATTGTTCAGGAGCGTATTGCTATAACGTTCCCCAAGACCACGGACAAACACATACCGTCCGCCCACAATGCTAACCCCAGTCACACGCTTGATCGCTTGGCCAGCGTCGGAGGCAGGTAGCCGACTAATCTCTTCTGTGCTGATGCTGTCCTCAATTCTGGAACTTTGGAACCGTTTTTCAAGGAGTCCACGCTCCGTTGATTGGCTTAACCGAACCGGAAGTTTAATGGGATTTAACTGAACAACTTGAGGGGCGAGGGCTACACGAAATTCTTGTGTCGGTTGTTCCTGCGTGATTAAGATTTCAGCTAACACCTGTGGACTGTAGAAGGGCGCGGTCACCTTGATGTTGTACGCTCCTACCGCGAGCTTGAATGAGAATTTACCATCTTCATCGGTAGTTGTTTTTTCCGCCTTTCCAACAACTTTCACAACTACTTCAGGTATAGGCGCGTCTGTGTCAGCGTCTACCACAATACCTTCAACATTCGCATCTCCTTGGGCGAAAGAATACTGAATTGATAATAACAGCGAAAGCCAAACCAGCCATATACTAAACCGCTTCATCAGCGTACAAGTCCTTTGTCGTTCCGTCTTTGATAATTTTCTCATCCCAATCAACACAATATCATGGCGTTAACATCTTATTTCCTACGCATACATAGTATATTTCAGAGATGTTACAAAATCGTGGCATTGATTTGACTTTTTTGTGGCGTTTTAATCTACTTGTCGTTCTTGCTCAAGGGCTTTAGTCAAGTCCATTAATCGCAGCGTAATCTGGCTTCAAGACAAATTCATCACGCTTGGCGGCAATTCGCTAACCGTGACAACTGACTTTATTGCCCCTTCAAGGAAAAGTAATTTGATTTTAAATCTTGTGTGGCACGTCATTGGACAGTTATTGATGGCAATCCCATTTCTCGTTGTGCGGATTTCGTCAATGTCATAATTCATCAAAGAGTTTGTTTGAATAACAGGTGGTAAAATCAATCTTGGTCTTTTGAGGAGGGTGCTTTTTCGTGTTTGGTTTGTTCCTGTTATATTCCTTTCGCCCTGCTAGGGCTTGGATACGTATTATTTCGGCGTTCCTATACACCTTTCGCCCCTCTCGGCGCTTTTGTCCCAAACTCAAGAAGATTACAACACCTTGATTGGATGACCGGAATTAGTTTCAGCGCTACAAGGCTACTCCGAATAGATTCTCAAACGCACTCAAGAGAATATAAATTAGACATGTTACAAAATTGTGACAACTTTTTGACTTTTTTATGTCTTAGGATTCGTGGTAGTGATCGGTGGCTGGATGCCTAGGAGAGCACAACTCACTCTCATAGGTAGGAGGTAACTATCTCAAATTTAACCCGAATTGCCATCTTCATTCGAATAGGGGACAGAAACCGAGTTTTTTCCGCCGTGGAAACAGAAGTTCGACGAAATCCTAATCAATTTGCCTATTATTTAGCAAAAGTGACCCAAAAACTCGGTTTCTATGTTATAGATAGCAACTTGAGTAGTTTACTTAGTGGTGGGAGATTCCAACTACGAACCGGTCTCCAGTGGAATCGCAATGGAGGTTTGAGTTGGGTGTACGGCGTGGATAACGGATTTGGAGAGGATGGAAAATAGGAAGGGAAATCGACGATTTGACAATCGCTAATAAATCTCGGTCGCTGCAACTACAAAAGTAATCAAACTGGAGTCATGCGTCCAGGTTACTACCGCCCTGTTTAATTTCGGATCCAACTGTGCGCCAAGGACCGGTTATGGCAAGTGTGATTCCCGGTTTTTGAATGTTGACAAATAAGGTACTACCATCCGGGGAGAAGGTAGAGCCTGCAAATTCAAAGATGTTCTTGGCGTTCCGAGCAAAGCGGTACAATCTTCCCTCCGGCGTTATACCGATTAGGAACTGTTCTGTCGAGCCATCTTCACACACGATTAGATCGCCCCATGGTGTAACGGTTAGGTTATCTGCGTTTTCCAGCAAGTCACTACTTTTTGATTCAATAAACAACTCGAGTATTCCCGGATCTTTTTCCTCACCCGATGTGCCCTCGAAAGGACTCGGAGTGTATCGCCAAATCTGACCTTTCTTTCGCTCTCCACCGTTTGTGCAGGCAAAGAAAATGACTCTGTCGCTGTACCACATTCCTTCACCACGTGCAAACCTTGCCGCGCCCTTATCATGATATCCCTGTTTGCGAAGATCGTCCTTGGGGGATTCAACATTTTCAATGTCAACCCACTCCACGTTGAGCCTTTCTTCGACTGGTATAACGTCATGCGTCCAAGGCAAGAGGGTTTCAAGAGGACTTCTCCAATTTCGAGTGTCGGCACTCTTCAGATTTCGAATCTTCAAAGCTTGCAGACGCCCTCCTTCCGTCATTTTACCCGGGTGGTGGGGAATGAAACGGTAAACGAGTCCGTCGCCGCGATCCTCGGTCTGGTAAACAATACCTGTCCTAGTGTCCACGGCGACAGCTTCACGGTAAAATCGTCCCATAGCCTTCAAGGGTATTGGCGCAGCAAGCCCGGTAGCCAAAGCCGGCACCTCGAAGTTGTATCCGTGGTCTGTTTCAAATGTGTCTTCAACCTTTTGAACACATTCCTCACAGCTAATCCAAGCATTCCATGGGGTTGGCCCACCTGCACAATTACGCATGGTGCCAGCCAGACTAAGAAACTGTTTTTCCAATTCCTTTGTTCTGGTATTGTAAATAAGAGTTGTCGTACCACCGAGGGCAGGTTTTGTTCCTTGACCGAGATCGTGGAATCTCTCACTGTTAATCCTGCCAACTAATTCGTTGACTTGACCGTAAGCTCCGGTGCGCGCGTCGGTTTCCAGTTCGTGGTTTCGGACGAGAATGGTTCTGCCATTTGAACCCGGGAAAGCAGCCATACCGTCGCGACCTCCCGGCACCAAGAACCCATCATCCATCGTTTCCCGGTTTTGGAAAACGTATGGTATTTGAAGCCTAGGGGTAGATCAAGAACCCCGGCCGGATCGGAGCGAAAACCGCCGTATGGCTCAATAAGGGATTCAACCGACGGGTTAGTCATGAGTTGACTGCATCCGAGGAATCCAAGAGTAAAGGCGGCAGATCCGGCCGTTAAACCTGTACGCAAAAATTGCCGTCTTGAAATGTTATCGATCGACATTTTGATTCTTCCATAGTACTGAAGGTCACATGAGATTTCAGATTCAATCCACGTTTCTACTTAATTTCCTACTTTAAGACTAGCATTCGGCGAATGGCATTATACACACCGACTTGGATTTGGTAGAAATAGACGCCCGAAGCAACTTGCTCGTTACGGGTATTCCGTCCGTCCCAGTAGGCAGCACGGGAGCGGTCAAGGTGAAAACCGGCTTCCCGATAACCTATTTCCAGTGTACGGACGAGTCTGCCGTGCGTGTCGTAGATGTTAATATCCACCTGCCCGCCTTCATTGAGTTGGTAAGGTATCCAAGTCTCAGGATTGAGGGGATTTGGATAGTTCTGCAGCAGTGCGGAGATGCTCGGCAACCTTCTTGTATTCAATGTTACAGACAGAAACGCCTGGTTTATTTGCTCTACGGTCACAGTGTGGACAGCTGGATTGGAAACTAGATTTCCCACGTCATCGTACCCACTAATCTCAATTAAATCACCGACCTCAACGACGTTACTCCGACTCAGATCGGCAAACGTGGCTGCAAAATAACCATTTCGCACGTAGTCAGTTGCTGTGGCATCCGTTCGTGTGTTCCGGACGGATACAAGGTAGTTGCCCTCTTCAAAATTTCCGCTGACAACAAATCCCCATGCACCTGACAATTGAGGACTAACAGGGGCAGACGGTGCAGTGGAAGGTAGGTTTGCCAAGGAGCTCCAACGAATACTGCCTCTTTATACTGGGTAACGTTGACAATGTATCCCTTACCGCCGTCAATAGAAAATCCATCATCGGGTGCGTCTGCCGTATATCCTACGAATTGCTGGGTGTCGGAGTCAAGATGGATAACTGTGGTTGCGCCGAGTTCTGCCATTAACGAGCGGGCCGAATATGGAATCACCGGCATCAGGGGTAAGGAGTTCATATTTAGCCCCGGTTTCAGTGTGGTGAAGAAAACATGACTGAAATCCTCTTCTGATGGAGAATCAATCTGATAGATAGTGGTAGTTCCACTGACTTCGTTGCCTACAACCAACAGAGGCTGGTGAGTTGGGCTGTGCTGTGCATTGATGAACAGCAGCCCCTCGGGACCAATGTCGCCAGCAGTACCCGCTTCGGCAGCCCCCGCAAAGTTGCGGGTGTAGAGATACTGTACGAATTCCGGCGCATATGGCGCAGTTACATCGTAGACGATTATTCCACCAACACGCTCGAATCCGATGAATGCGTACATACGTCCGTTAATCTGACCAACAGTGACACCTTCGGGCTCGGGGCCCTTGTCATCGCTGCGGTTGTCGAAAGACTCGATTTCATCGTTTGTCGAGTTGAAATCTTCCGGCAGCAGTTGTGCCGTAATTTGTTCAAAATCATCGCCGCTATCAAACACTAGCTCGCCATCGGCGGTCCAGATTGAAAACGAACGAGCACCGTAGTTGAAGATGATGTCGTGCTGTCCGTCACCGTCGGTGTCGCCGCTGGTGGTTGTAGTTTTTAGGCGGCCAAGATTTTCGTCGGCCTGTAGGAGGTCCGGGTTTAGAAATACCTCGGAATTAAGCGACAAGTCTGCGACGCGAGTTTCTTCACTAAAACATTCGTAGTCTCTTGCGTCTCCTTCATTTGCGGTTATCAAGAACGTCTGACCCGTGCTCTGAAAGTGTGCAATGGCATCTGGTTGATACAGTCCGCGAACGGGCCAATGAGCGATATTGATTCCGCCATCTTGATTGCTCGCGTCAAGACCGTTCGATCGCAGTCAAATTAGTCCAAGGATGGGCGATTGGGCGTTAGGGTTGTCATTTAACAATCCTGTGGCAGGATCAAAGCCGCCTTCAAGACCGAAATCGTTGTCGTTCAAAACGACAAGTGTATTTTCATCAATCAGAGCCAGTCCCTCCGGTTTGTCGGCGAAATCGTATCCAGATTCTGCCAGATCGACTACGAGGGTTTTCGCCACGGGCACAACGCCAATGTCTGCAAGTTCGGTTTCCGTCAAGGATTCAAGCGCGGTATCGCCAGCCAGTCCGTGAACATTGGTGGCTCCCGTCATGTTGATTTGGAAAATCTTCTTTTGAGAGCCGGGACCTATTGCCGAATCGCGTTCAATAACTAGAATATTGTTCTCGTTCAGCGCGACTGCATCCCCAATTTTGTCACTTCCGTTGCCCTCTAACATGTAAAGATATTGACCTACGCTCTCTACGCGCGCCGTGTCGAAGGCAAGAATACGAATGCTCTGCCCAGCTTTCGAATTGGCGTCGGTAGGAATGTCGGGGTTGTCAATTGGACTCTGGATAAAGGCGTAGAGCATCCCATCCCAATAAGCAACGGCTTCAAAGCCGCGGTTCGCTCGACGCTGTGCAAAAATGGCTGGAATTGCTTCTACACCGACAATGACCTCCGTGGCATTCGATCCCTCCGGAACGTACCGATTAATCAGGACGCCGTTTGGGTCGAAGTGGTATATTGCCGGGCGATATTCATCTACTATCCAATAGGTCCCATCATTCGCACGCACGATTCCTTCCATATCGGCGCCATAGGCATCTCGCCTCATTGCGTTTCCGAACAGATCTATGGGGACTTCGTCAGCATGGGCTAGTCCCTCTGCTCCGTCAAGATTTGGCAAACCGCTGATTGGTGTTCCATCAGATTGAACTAGACCTACCCGGTCCGTAATAGCAACCTGACCCGTATGAACCGAAAGTTCAAATCGCAGCCACTGGGCTTGGTAGTCCGGCAGCGGAAAGGGACGTTCCTTCATGCCATCGTCATCGGTGTCAATCGGATCTGCATTAGGACCTCGGTCCGGATGGGTAATGAATTGCAGATTTCCGTTTTGTGGGTTGACTCCTTCAAAGAAGAGGCCAGAAAACCCACCTATGCGAATCTCTTGTCCTGCGTCAGTAACGCCTAGGATTGGCAGATTTTCAAAGGCAAAGGTGCGAAGTTGAGCTATGTCTAGCGCATAATTCTTTGATCCGAGTGGAAGGATTTCGGTAATTGATGCAGTGAAAATATCTAAAACAGCAACAGCGTTGTTTTCCTGAAGGGTTATCCATGCCGTGAGGGAATTATCTGCAACCGTGATATACTCCGGTTCTAAGTCCTGCGCGACAGTTGCGTCGGGGCCATAAATCCTGATGTCCGGGTGGAGCGAATCTCGCGTAAACGCGGAAAATCCGCCGTGCGAACATCGGATTGGGTGAGGTTCGCTACACCACGCGAGATGTCAATCACGCTAACAGAGCCTTCCGGATCATTTGAATCACCGGGAAGGCAGTAGCCGCTGGGTTCGCCTTCATTTGCCACTAGCACATATCGACCGTTCGGCGTGAACGTCACCATATCTGGTAATGCGCCGACCGTGACAATGTTCAGGAAACTGCCATCGGTGTTGAAGAATGCAACGGATCCGGGTGTCTGCTTTGGATCTGCCTCAACCGCAATCGCTAAAATCTCTTCATGGACTGCAACGCTATTCGCGGCGGCTCCGTAAGAACTAACATCAATCTGAAATAGGCGCGCTGGATTTGCAGGATTTTGGATATCAAGGACGTCAATCTGACCGATAGCGGCATTGACAACAAATAAACGCTGTGTCCGCCGGTCATGCGCGATAATCTCGGCCGCACTATCGTCGAAAATTCCTGAGTCATAGGTGCCGATTGCTTTTAATTTAATCTGGCAAAGTGCCGGTAATTCCATGCAAATCAGTGTAACGATTGCCATGGCTATGATAAGTGGGAATTGAGTTTTACGTAATAAAATCATGAGGTTGACTACTGTTTGTCTAGGGCTTTATTTCACATGCCTCCGATGTAATTGCTATTGGACGTCAAAACCGAGGTCTTATATCCAGTGTCTATTGGCTCAGTCCCCTTGGTCTGTCAATGTCGACACCAAACGACATCAGTTAGAACATCTGAGAGTCTCCGTCCCGATAAAAGACGGAGGAACTCCCACATGGCAATAATATACCGTCCAAATGTTACAAAGGTTTGAAGATTGCATGGCAAATTGATGACATCTTCATGCAGGTTTGTTGAAGACCAACGCCCGACATACAGGGTCAATAGGTTTTCGGTTGGTTCAAATAGGAAGAACGAGGAGCGTGAGAAGATTTCATGTATGTGCAGTCCATTTTGCATTAAAAAAAGAGATGAAGTATGTGGCGGGGCGCCCCGTTTCTGAAACTAGGCGAAACAGAAAGTTTTCACCTTCAATCGGAGTGCACACTGCGGGTTTAACTGCAACCAAAGGAACCATCGCATACAAATCGGAGCGATGAAGGATGTTTCGCAAAACTCGAGGATCGTGTAATTTTCACAGTGGTTACAACCCTTGAGCATGAATGCACACAGATAGTACACATTCGATATATTCTCCAGCCTTGTGGCTGAGTAAATCAAGGCGAGCCTTCGCTGTCTGATGGATACCGGTTTAAGAAAAATGCGTATATCTAAATCAGTTTACGAAATTAAGGGCAACTGAGATCGAGTGGAAGATTATTGGAGGGATTGCCATATACGACAACAGATTTTTAAAATGGCGAATATATTTTCAGGTACATTGCGGACAATGCAGTCAAGCAATTTATGGCGAGCACCTGACCGAGGTTGCGATTACTCAGTAGTCGGAGAAGTTAATGAGGTCCTTTTCCCTAACTAGATGTGGAATCAAACTCCAATCCAACTCGAATAGCGCTGCCCTCGCTGGCAAACTCAAAGGCTTCGTTAATCTGGTTGAAGGGGAAAGTGTGGGAAATAATCTTATGGTAAGGATATTTATCTTTGGTGCGACTTAGGAAGTCAAGTGCGCGGCGGATAACCCATGGCTCGTAGACGATAATTCCCTGAATTGCTTTGCTGCAGCGAACTACATTGCCCGGATCGATTTCCGTGGGTTGCTCCAGATTTATGTTTCCAATCCATAGGTAGCGTCCACCCCACCTTAGCATTTCGATGCCTTCAGACAGCACCTTGGGGGAACCAACAAATTCGGCAATAACATCTGCGCCAGTTCCTCGTGTGTGATCGAGTACATACGCCACTCGGTCCGCGACAGAGAGCTCGTCAACATTGAGCAGATGGTCGGCGCCAAACTCACGGGCAAGTTCCAGACGCGCCGGAAAGCGATCCAAAACAACCACCTGACCTGCTCCCATTTCCTTTGCGACTGCGACTGCGTATAGCCCCAGACCTCCCGCCCCCTGGATTACCACAGTGTCACCAAGCGTAATTTCGATCTGGTTTAGTCCGTAAATGACTTGCGACAAAGCGCAGTTGACCGGTGACACCAAAGCATCGGGAAGTTCCGCCGGAACTTTGAAAATCCAGTGTCCAGGCTTCATGTAGTAGTAGTCCCCATAAGCGCCGTGAAAGTGTGGATGTTGATCGCTTGATACGCCGATCCAGTCTCGATAGCGCTCGGGACATCCCGGTTTTCCGCTTAAACACATCCAACACTGATTGCATGGTTTGAAGTAGGAATAGGCGATGCGATCCCCTTCCTCAAATCGCTCTCCCGTACTGTCGACTTTCACGTTTTTCCCCAATTGTTCAATGTTACCTACCATTTCATGGCCTAACACTTGCGGAATGCCTTGCGGAATTTTGGAACCGTGACCTCGCCAGATATGCAAATCGGAACCGCAGATATTCGCCATGCGAATCTTCACAAGAAGATCGTCATCCGCGACGGACGGAACTGGATACTCACGGAATTCCAGCGGTACATTAGGTTGGGTAAAAACAGAGACATTCCCGGTTTTCATTGCACAATTCTCCTAAAAGGTTTAATGATTGATTAGTATAGATGTTTTCGTATGGACGAGCATACTATTCGGCATATTCGTCGAAATTAACGACCTTCCATCGTCCATCAATTAATTCGGTGAAAATGATAACATTTCGGACCGGACTTGATGATGCGGTGTTCTTGATAGTCAATCGGTAATTAAAAAAGACCATGTTTTCGTCATCGTTTTTCTGAGCGAGCTTCTCAAAGATGATTTCCGGCATCTCGGCCGGAAGTTCGCCCTGACGGCGTGCGCCTCGCACAAGTGCAATTTCGTCCTTCAGTTTTTCCGCGGCGAGCGAGTAACTCAGGCGCAACGCAGCTTCCTGATTAGCGCGCTGATAGTAGTTGTGAATAAAATCTCCAGCAACGTTCTCTGGCGCGTTTCGATCCGAGCACGCCGAAACGAAGAAAAAGAGGCATAATGCAATGGTTCGCTGCTTTCTCACGAAGATGCCTTTCTACTATTTTGACGAATACTTTAGTGCCTTGCGGTTCGTCATTACGCTTGACTCAATTTCGGGACATAAGTATAATGCCAAGATTGAATTGTGTCAATAACTGATTATAATGCGCCAAGTGCCCTCTGAAAAGACAAATCCGTGAACCTAGTTTCTAACTTCTCGCTGACCAATATGTCGTTAAGCCCTGCCAATCGAGACATCAGTACCGATTCCCCAATGAATTCATTATCTGTTCGCCAAAATCCCTAGGGCATCTAGACTGTTGGGAAAGGAGCATTTATGTCTACCAACCAGTAGTTGCGGAAGTATGCATGGCTTGGGTTAATGTTGATAGCATGGATTTTGGGATGTGACGACTGTGGCAATGAACGAACTCCAGAAATGGATCGTACAGCTACCTAATCTAGTCAAACTTCCGAAGTCAAACGTGCCTTCAGATCGCTGCGTGAGCCCCAAGAGGTTCTTGCCGAAGGACGGGTGGGATCGATTCAGAGGGACGTTTATTTCTAGGAAGGCAACCCTAGGTGTCGGAAATACCAGTTATTCTAGACAAGCATATTTGCGGTAAAACAAGCGGAATATTTTGTAAGTTCCGACCAAGACCGAATCCAAAAAACCCTCATTTCACTGTTGAGAATACTCAAAGAGTTGCCGGCAGTGGTCGTTCAAACAATCGAATTGTACCACAGACTCAGAAGCAGCTCACGCGAAATTCCTACGGTATGAAAACTAGGCTGCACAGTAAAAATTTCTTTGACAAGAAGCTGAAAAAGGATACAGATTGTATTGCTTTCTTCTAAAGATAATGTCTTTCTATACGCATAAGCGGTGGATATAAACCGAGAGCACTGGTTAGATAGATCTCTGTATTGAGGGTACGGTGTTGGAAAAGCGGCTGTTCAAAGGGCAAGATATGCCTCGAAAGCTGTCCGTATCTGGACTCAAATGTTTGAGTTCATTGCACGCCATCGGGAATCAGCCGTAATCGCAAAAATTTAGTCCGAAGGATTGAAAAAAGTCTTGATTGAATTCCAGTATTTTGATAAACTAAGTGCCCCATTCCGAAGAAGAGAGAAGCGCGTCAGTGAAGAAATCCCAGTGGCGTTAATGACCATAATTTTCAAGGAAAGCAAGTATGAATCACTCGGATGCGGCTAGTAATAAAGTTTCGTCCCAATCTGAGCCTAACGAAGGATTCCGAGATCCCCAATCGGTTCAACTATCACAAGGCGTTGCGACTTCGGCAACGCGTGCGGTGTCAAGTTCAGGATTGAATCCCGCCCTAACGTTAAGGCGATTTGTTGTTGGCGAAAGTAATCGGACCGCTTACGAAATAGCAATGGATACCATTAACGGAACGGGTGATTTGGAAGGACCAATGCTTGTTTTTGGTGGAGTGGGACTCGGAAAAACTCATCTTCTGCATGCCATCGGGAATCAATTCCGCGAGAAACATCCGAATAAAACAGTATTTTGTGTGCCATCCGAGCGATTTGCCCGCGAATGTATTCAATCAATAGATTACCCGCACAAATATTCTGCATTGCGGCGACGGTATTACAATATTGACCTCCTGTTAATAGATGATCTTCATTTCTTAACCCAGGAGCAAAGAGTTCAGGAGGAATTTGTCGATTTATTAAGTCATTTAACATCACAGAATCGTAGGCTCGTATGTACCTGCGACCGCCCCCCCGGTTTCTTGACATCTTATCTGGCGATTGATAATGATTTTCACGAGAGCCCCCATGTCGAAATCCACCCACCCGAATTCGATTTGCGTGTTTCTATTCTTAAACAGAAGCTTAAGGAGCGAAATTGGGGGCCGGCACCTCCACGAGTGATACGTTACATTGCAAAACACCTGACTGGACATGTCCGAGAACTTGAGGGTTGCCTGAACCGCCTAATGGCAGAGGCACGACTCGGTTCCGACCTTAACTTGGAAGTTGCCAGCCGTGTTATAGAAGGGGGACATCCAAGTTCAAATCCGCCACTCCATATCAGCCTTGAAAGGATTCAAGAGGCTGTTTCACGCTATTTTCATATTACTTCGTCCGAGTTATGTTCGAGAAGGCGAGGTAAGCGGTATGTGCTTCCTCGGCAGATAGCAATGTATCTCGCGCGCCAATTAACAACCCTCTCTCAAAAACAGATAAGCCAAGGTTTCGGGTATAGCCATCATACAACAGTTGTTCATAGTTTCCAACGCATTGAATCGCTTCTTGGCGAGGATTTCTTGCTCAGCCAGTCTATTGCTGCAATAAAAGCCGAATTGACCCGCAGTGCTCCAAGTTGAACTGAAGGGAAGCATTCAAACGAATGCTGTTTTTCGCTTCGATTATTCATTTCTTGCGAGTCACCCCACCCCACATTGGCACGGCAATCTTCACCCCAAGACGTGTTCGCCATCTTCGAATCCCACATCAGGAATTCATACCAATTCTCACGTAGGAACTAGCCTCGTCTAGATGCCCGTGAGTAAATAGATAAATGGACAGTTAACAGGAAATCGGGCATACTAGGCTGGAAACAAACCACAAAGATTATAGGAGATAGGATATGAAACCGAAGACGATGTTTGAAAAAATATGGAACGATCACGTTGTTCGGGAGATGCCAAATGAGGCAACTGTGCTATATATTGACGCTCACCTCATCCATGAGGTCACCACACCTCAGGCATTTGAAGGACTGCGGCTCGCGGAACGAACGTTACGGCATCCGGAATTCACGGTCGCAACCATGGATCATAATGTCCCAACAACGGATAGAACTCTTCCCATTAAAGATCAAATAGCTGTAAAACAGATGGAGACACTGGCTAAGAACTGCGAAGAATTTGGCATTACATTGTACGATATTGATAGTCCCGAACAGGGCATCGTTCACGTTATTGGGCCTGAACTTGGCATCACCCAGCCGGGAAAGACAATATGTTGTGGTGACAGCCATACTTCAACGCATGGTGCTATGGGCGCCTTTGCCCTCGGAATAGGCACAAGCGAAGTTGAACATGTGCTCGCCACTCAGTGTCTCTTGTACTACAAACCGGAGACTTTCGAGATTCGAGTTGATGGCGAACTGCCGCGCGGTGTGAGCGCTAAGGATATCATACTATCAATTATCCGTCGAATTGGTACGGATGGTGGTACCGGCACAGTGATTGAGTACACCGGTTCGACAATATCAGGTCTAAGTATTGAGGAGCGGATGACCGTATGCAATATGTCCATTGAGGCTGGTGCGCGAGCGGGGCTAATTGCCCCGGACGACGAGACCTATGAATATCTGGCAAATCGCCAGTTTAGCCCGAAGGGACAGGATTTTGACAGAGCTGTGAAAAAATGGCGAGAACTACCAACGGATAAAGGCGCGATCTACGAAAAGTCGCTCCAGATTGACGCACAATCGCTGGCACCACAGGTAACGTGGGGTACGAATCCCGCCATGGGGGCTGATGTGACAGATGTTATTCCGGCCCCGGAGGAGATACCGACCGACGATGCCAAAAGGGCAACGGAGCGTGCGCTGGAGTACATGGGACTCACTCCAGGAACTAAGATTACCGATGTTGAGATAGATAAGGTATTCATCGGAAGTTGCACGAACTCCCGCATCAGTGACCTTCGTGCAGCCGCGGAGATTGCAAAGGGGCGTAAGGTCGCGGAAACGGTGAATGCCCTAGTTGTTCCTGGATCCGCAAGCGTTAAGCGTCAAGCCGAAGCGGAAGGATTAGACGAAATCTTTCGCGCGGCCGGGTTTGAGTGGCGCGAGGCAGGCTGTAGCATGTGTCTAGGAATGAATCCAGATATCCTACTGCCGGGTCAGCGGTGCGCTAGCACTTCTAACCGAAATTTTGAGGGTAGGCAAGGAAAAGGCGGACGCACACATCTCGTAAGCCCACAGATGGCGGCAGCAGCGGCGATTGCCGGGCATTTTGTTGACATTCGAGAGTGGGAATCAAACTGAATGTTTGACGTGTGATGACTATTTCGCACCAAAGAGAAGAATCCACAGAAGTCTCCGAAAGAGGTTTCTTGGATATTGAGGAGAGAACTTGGAATGGAAGCATTCAAGAAACATACTGGTCTTGCTGCACCACTGAATCGGATTAACGTAGACACCGATCAGGTTATTCCAAAACAATTTCTCAAAGGCATTGAGAGAACCGGTTTTGAAAATTTCCTCTTTTACGATTGGCGTTTCCTTGACAACGGAGCCCCCAATCCAGAGTTTGTCCTAAATGCTCCGCGTTATCAATCAGCGAGCATCCTCGTTGCCGGAGCTAATTTCGGTTGTGGCAGTTCTCGGGAGCATGCGCCTTGGGCGCTACAGCAGTATGGTTTCAAAGTAATTATCGCGCCCTCATTTGCGGATATTTTCCGCGGGAATTCCTTTAAGAATGGACTTCTGCCCCTGACCTTGCCGACGGATATTGTCGCAGACATAATCGCGCAAATCGAAGCTCAAGAAGGTTATACGCTGACTATCGATTTGGAATCACAGACAGTGACCCAACCCAATGGAGCCTCTCATGCGTTCGAGATTGGTGAGTTTCAAAAGCAGTGTCTATTGAACGGGTTGGATGAAATCGGTTGGACGTTACAGTTTGAAGCGGAAATTTCGGCTTACGAGAGCAATAGAGAGATTCGACGGTTGCTAACAAGCAATCAACAATTGTAATGGTAAATAGAGGCGTTTGTTTGGGGGTGAAATGTCCCCGAACGGACGCCTTTATTATTTCAGAAATAATCCTATCGTACAGAATCCTAGATTGAAACTAACCGAAAAAGCATGAGTACAGAAAAGAAAATTGCCACTTGCGACTGGTTCAGGAAAGCTAACTTCTACCAAATCTATTCGAGAGTTCACAAGTGCCACGATAAAAATGGGGATGGGCAAATTACGGCGGGTGAGTTTAGTACATTTGTTGACATCAGGGCAGACTTGGAGCGCATAAAGGATTTGAACATCAACGCAATCTGGTTGATGCCGATACACCCCATTGGGAAAATCAACAGAAAAGGACAGTACGGAAGTCCGTACGCGGTAAGAGACTACCTTGGCATTGACATCAACTTTATCGAAAGACCAAGAGGACGGAATTACACGGATGATGAGTTGCGACGACTAGGAAAACAGCAGCTTAAAGACCTGATTGCAACTACGCATGAAATGGGTATGAGGATTATCCTCAGCTTTGTCGGGAGTCACTGTGCGCCGGATAACCTACTGCTAGATCCCCGCAATACGACTGAAAAGGGCGGTTATCACCCCGAGTGGTTTTTCATGGATGAGACAGGCATTCCTACATCTCCCTGTCCCGACTGGTCAGATACGGCAGACCTCAAATATGGTGAAGGCGTTGATGAGATGGATAAACCCAAATACGAGAATGATGCGGATCGGCAAGCGATGTGGAATTTCATGACCTCGGTGCTTAAGTATTGGGTAGAGGAATTTGACGTGGATGGATTCAGGTGTGACTTCGCTCACTGGATGCCCTTATCCTTCTGGAAGCAGGCAATTGAATCTGTGAAAACAATCAAGCCGTCAACTGTTTTTATTGGAGAGGTCTACGAGCGATTGCGAGCCCACTTTGATGTTGGGTTTGACGCACTCTATCACTTTGAACTCTACAATCAACTCAAGAGTCTGTATCATGAAATCCGGCACGAGGATCCATATTTCGAAATTCCGTACATTCAACACAGAATTGAATACGAAAATGCAACTTATCCCGCAGGCTACCGGATGTTTCGTTATACCGAGAATCACGATGAGATACGCGCCGCGGAGATGTATGATAGCCCGGAGGCTGCGAAAGCACCGACACTGCTTTGTTTCACCTTGCCCGGCACGCCATTCATTTACGCCGGTCAGGAATCTGGGGAGACGGTAAGACCACCACTGTTTGATGGAGATCGCGGTGTTGCGTCTTTTCTAGAAATTGACTTCGGAATTAGTAGCTTGTAGCTTTTAGACTGACGACAAACATAAAACTTGGTACCCTGTCGTAAATCTTTTCGTCACACGTAGATGTCCATAGTGACTATTCTTCTCGTAGGAGTTTGCTATGGACATTTTGAATCTTATGAAAGAGTTTCCAAATCAAGAATCTTGTCTCAGATTTATAGAGGAAAAACGTTGGAAGGACGGTGTTTGCTGTATCCACTGTGGCAGTGAAAAAGTTGGACGCAAGAACAAAAACGACATTACTACTGGTTGGAATTGCTACGATTGTGAATCTAGCTTTTCGGCTACAGCAGGAACCATCTTCCATGGTACCAAGATACCTCTCCAGAAATGGTTTTTGGCTATCTCAATTCTTTCCAATGCCAAGAAAAGCATATCGAGTTGTCAGCTTGCTCGTGACTTGGACATGAATCAAAAGTCCGCTTGGTATATGGCAATGCGCCTCCGTGAGAAAATGAGTGATAGTGATGAATTGCTGAAAGGGATAGTTGAAGCGGACGAAACCTATGTCGGCGGCAAACCCAGAGCAAAATCTAAGAGAGGTAGAGGCACAAATAAATCTCCCGTCATCGGCGTAGTCGAGAGAGGCGGTCGGGTGGTTGCTAAATTCATGAAGGTTCTATCTGGTGAAAATATCAGAGAATTCATCCTTAGCAATGTCTCACCCGATGAGTCTATTCTTATGACTGATGAATTTCGCTCTTACAATAGTCTGGACGAAGATATCGAAAGACATGTTATCCATCACCAAGAGAGATATGTTTCTGAGGACGGCGTAACTCACACCAACACCATCGAGTCGTTTTGGGCTTGTGTCAAGAGGTCATTCTACGGAACGCATCATCACTACAGCAAGAAGTGGCTGCCACTGTATATCATGGAGTCTTGCTGGAAATATAATCGCAGAAAAGATGATGAGATTTTCATAAGATTTTTTGATGAATGCTTCACCTGAGCCACATGAATTGTTTGGCTATCGGTATATTCTGTCAACGACAACATCATGGTGTGCTGAAAATCCCATAGTGTTGGAAATTAAAATCCCGCAGATAACCCGCAATGCTCCCGCGAGCATGTACAAACGCTTGGTCAACATGATATGCCTCCATTTCTCTCTTATAGAGATGTATTTTAGTGTGAATCAAGATTCCGAACACTGTCTAAAGTTATTGTACATTAAGAAAAGAAAAGCAAGCAAATCAACCAAAAAGCAGTTAACTACTAAGTCCCATTGACTTTAGTAGAGATCTTAGACTCACCGCTTGGTATCGTCGAATCATGCAAATCCGATTGGGAAACACGGCACTGACCGAAGGCGATATTGAGTTCATGGAATCGGACAATAAACGGATTTTGGCTTTTTCCAGAGTTGCCGCAGATAGCAGAGTCATCGTGGCAATCAATTTCGACTACACAGATGGAACTCCCCAATGGGCAAACCTAAGAATCACGCGCAATCTGAAGAGTGGAGACAGTGCCGCAAGGAGATACAAGCTACATGATGCTCTGAACGATGAAACTTATGTCTATACGGGCAAACAGTTGCGCGAAGGATTAGTTGTGGGTTTAGACCAGTTTAAATCCCATGTTTTCGTTGTAACCGAATGTTGAAAGTGAAGAATCGGCGTGAGTATTTTGATGTTCTCAGAGGTGAACAATGAAGGAGAATTGATTAGCGCAAGAGGAAAGGTGAGAAATTCTGCTTGAAGAGCGTACAGGGCTTAAAAAGGTGGAAAATTGTGAGAAACATTCTGTGATCTTGTGCGACAATAAAGTGTACCCCCGGCACAAGGAGCCAATTTCGTGAAGAAAGACGATGCCCGATTGGTCGAATCTGTATTGGCTGGTAACCTTGATGACTATCGCAAGTTGGTGGACGCTTACCAGTTATCGGCAGAGCAGTGGGCATTTCGTCAGGCCAGGAATATCTCCGACGCTGAAGAAATCGCTCAAGAGGCATTCGTTGAAGCGTATTTCAGACTTGATACATTGCGGCAGGCGGGAAAATTCGGTGGATGGCCGCGTCGAATCGTGATCAATACCGCAGTTTCTTGGCTTAGACGGCGCAAAGCCACTGTGCGTTTTGACGAGATTACCGGCATCTCCAAGGATGGCGAATTGCATGAGCATTACTACCGCTACGAAACGCCAACGCCTCACGATTTGCTGGAACGACAAGAGCAGGAAGATCTGCTACGACGGGCAATTGATCCCCTTTCTCCAACACATCGCGATATCATCACAATGTTCTATTACGATGATCGCTCCTACAAAGACATTGCAGGCCTCCTCACTACATCGGAGACTGCTGTCAAGAGCATGTTGTAACGCGCTAGAAGACAATTGAAAGAGGAGGTATTACGGATGAGCTCAGGACAAATCGACAGCAAGATTGAAATCAGCCGCAAATTTGGCGAACAGGTCACACAAGACATCATTTCAGTTCGCGAAGAGTTAGCAACAATTCGCTATTGGCACGCTTAGATCCGAGTGCCCGCCATCGGCTAGCGACTCTGTTCAACGGGCCGTTAAAGAGTTTCGACGATTGCCAGAAGATGATGAACGGATGATTCGATGGGGATTTATTGGTGCTTTCGGTAAAGATGGAGTTGATGGAGCCGAACATTGGGCATGTAGCATTCACACGATGAAACAGGAAGAATATTTCAACGGACCCAACGCTAGTGACGAAAATATAGCTGTTTTTGCAGATGCCTTCATCAATCCGCACACCATCCGGATTTGCAAACACCTCTTTTTTCGCCAAGGCAACGAGAAAACTACCCGAGAAGAAATAAAGCGAGAATGTGACCTGACCAATAAGGAATTGGATGCAGCGCTTGAAGCGTTCCTAGAGTGGCGTTTTGTGGCATGGGCGGGCGAAGAATTGTTAATACTTGGCCATGGCATGAATTGGGTTATTACACTGATAGGGATGACAAAGGAAGCAATAAACCAGCGCGACGGTAGCAGTGAGCAAGAGTAACTCACACATATCTTCAATTTAGTGTTCTAGCGTGCGATTACTTCGTGCAACCTAGGGGATATCGCTGCGCTAGAACCTTGTCAAAAAAAGGAGTCATCGCACACCGTTTGAAATTTCCTTGACACTGTAACATCGCTTATGATATACTTAATCGGCTCTCTGGCGAAGATAGAATGTGGAAGACCCAGATGCAAACTTCAAATCGACAACAACAACTTCAAACTGTATCTCATCATTGGCATTGGTGGTGGAGCGCTGTTCAGAATGGGAGTGTGCCTTTGCTGAGATAGATTTTTGGATTCATATTTTAGATAAATCAAAGCCGTAGGCACACGAAACCTGTTGTCTACGGCTTTTTTTGTGCCGAATTATCTAGCAAGCAATCGTTGCAACAAGGAGAAAGGTGAATGGATATCCTCAATGAACTCAAATTCGACAAAACCGATTTAATTCCTGCCATCATACAAGACGACGAAAACAATGAAGTTCTCATGATGGCTTTTATGAATCGCCAGGCATTGCAGAAAACCATAGAATCCGGGCGTGTATGTTTCTGGAGTCGGTCCCGCCAAGAATACTGGATTAAGGGGGAGACTTCGGGGCACACCCAAACCGTCAAGTCCATAGCCTTTGACTGTGATGGTGACGCGCTCCTGATTAAGGTCGAACAGAAAGGCGGGGCGTGCCACACCGGTTATCGCTCCTGTTTCTTTCGGGATGTCTCCTCCGATGGCAATTCCAGCCACATCGTAGGCAAGAAGGTTTTTGATCCTGATAAAGTATACTCGTGAAACGAGAAACGCAAAGTATGACGGATTCGCGTTTCACGTGAGAGGAGACTCCCGATGTATTACCCAAGTTTGGAAGATTTTCGAAAAAAGGCGCAACATGGCAACCTAATTCCTGTCTATAAGTCGATTTTGGCGGATATGGAAACCCCTGTGTCAACGTTTAACAAGATTGATGCCGGTGAATACAGTTTCTTGCTAGAAAGCGTTGAGGGGGGTGAACACGTTGGAAGGTATTCGTTTCTCGGTAGTGAACCATCAATTCTGTTTCAGAGTAAAGAAAATCAGGTGCGCATACAGGATTTGGAGGCAGGCACAACAACGGAGTTCGAAAGCAGCTATCCACTCGGCGAGCTTGAGAAATTGATGAAGTGCTATCAACCCGTGGAGGTCGAGGGATTACCGCGTTTCCACGGCGGCGCTGTCGGCTACTTTAGTTATGACGCTGTGCGTTTTTTTGAAGAGTTGCCCGACAACACAGAAGATGATCGGCATTTGCCAGACTGCTTCTTTATGGTTACAGATACTCTGTTGATATTCGATCGGGTTAGTCATCGGATTACGGTGGTAGCGAACGCACATGTTGATGATGACGTAGAGGGCGCATACCAGCGTGCGATTCGACGTATCGACACGCTGATTGCCAAGCTGAAGAATCCTTTGTTGATGCCGCCTTCAAACGTGCAGCGTGCGGATATAGCCGAGGTTGAGCCTGAATCGAATTTCACACAAGCTGAATATAAATCCATTGTCTTACGAGCAAAGGAATATATCGCCGCGGGTGACATCATCCAAGTTGTTCCCTCGCAGCGGCTGTGTATGCCGTTATCAGTGGACACCTTTGACGTGTACCGTGCGTTGCGTACCGTCAACCCGTCACCATACATGTATTACCTAAAGTTGGGCGACATTCAGATAGCAGGTACTTCTCCTGAAATGATGGTGCGAGTTGAGGATGGAATGGCGGAGACACGTCCTATCGCCGGGACGCGGCCACGTGGAGACACACCCGCTGAAGATGTGGCGCTGGCAGAGGAGTTGATTGCGGATGAGAAGGAGCGTGCCGAACATGTCATGCTTGTCGATCTTGGTCGCAACGATCTGGGGAGAGTTTGCAAATTCCACACAGTTCGCGTTACTGAGATGATGTCGATTGAGCGATATTCGCATGTCATGCACATTGTTTCGCATGTTGTTGGCGAACTGTGCGAAGATGTGACCGCCTTTGATGTTATCCGTGCATGTTTACCTGCTGGGACACTTTCAGGGGCGCCCAAGATTCGAGCTATGGAGATAATTGATGAGCTTGAACCAACGCGCCGCGGCCCTTATGGTGGGGCTGCCGGATATTTCAGCTTTTCCGGAAATGCCGATACGGCTATCATCATTCGTACCCTAATCGTCAAAGGTGGCATCGCTTACGTGCAAGCTGGCGGTGGGGTTGTTGCAGATTCCGTTCCTCAAACCGAGTACGAAGAAACACTCAACAAAGCGCAAGCCGTGCTAAGAGCAATTAAATTGGCTGAGGCAGGATTGGAGTAGACAGATGGACAGGAGAAAACTGTGAGTGTGACGCTCGCCCAAGTCGTCCCTTGGGGCAGATCGCTTGAAGAGTACCGACAGATGTTCATGCTCGCCGACGAAGAACGGACCTTGAAGATTCTAGGAGTTGGTGATGGGCCAGCTAGTTTCAACAGCGAAATGAAGGTGCTGGGTTATACCGTAGTATCAATAGATCCAATCTATGCACTTTCAAAAAGAAACAGATTGAACAGAGGATTGACAAGACGTACGATACTGTCGTCTCTCAAGTGAAACAAAAACCTGATGATTTCGTGTGGGAATTTTTTGTAAACCCAAAGCACTGTGGTTGCTGCCGACTTGAAACGATGCGAAAGTTTTTGCAGGATTATGAGATGGGGAAGTTGCAGGGGCGTAATATTCCTTCGTCGTTACCAAAACTCGATTTTGACGATTAGCAGTTTGATTTGGCAGTGTGTTTGCATTTGCTCTTTTTGTATTCCGATCAGTTATCATTCAGTTTTCATCGAGAGTCCATTCAAGAGCTCTGCCGCGTTTCACGAGAGGTGCGAATTTTCCCGCTACTAGCGCTTGATTGCAAGAAGTCGCCGTACGTTTCATCCATCCAATCGTATTTTCGGGACATGGGCTTCACGGTTGACATTTGTTCAGTACCCTATGAGTTTCAAAAGGGCGGGAACGAGATGATGAGAATTTGCAGGGATGCTTAGGAGAAAAACAATGATGCTCATGATTGACAATTACGATTCGTTTACTTACAATCTCGTCCAATACTTCGGTGAGCTAGGGGCAGAGCTTGTAGTTCATCGCAACGACAAAATAACATTAGGAGAGATTGAACGCCTCGCACCGGATAGAATTGTCATATCACCCGGTCCCTGCACACCTCGTGAAGCGGGGATTTCCTGCGACGTAATCCGATATTTCGCGGGCAAGGTACCGATTTTGGGCGTCTGTCTGGGACATCAGTGTATTGGCGATGTCTTCGGCGGGGATGTAGTTCGTGCGGACCGATTGATGCACGGAAAAACGTCAATGATTGAACATAATGGGCGGAAAATCTTCGCGGGGGTGCAGAATCCGTTTGAGGCAACGAGGTATCATTCCTTGATTGTAACGATGGACAGTATGCCAGAATGCCTTGAAGTCACTGCTTGGACGATCGAGGAAGAGATTATGGGGTTGCGACACAAAGACTTCCCAATCTGGGGTGTACAGTTTCATCCGGAATCAATCTTGACACTTGAAGGGAAAAATATGCTGGAGAATTTCTTGAAAGGCTAAGAGATGTCGGAAACGGATCTTCGTACAGAACTTGAATATACCAAAACAATTGAAGACCCACTGCGCCGGCGACTCTATGTTTGTGCGCTTGTCACGGCAGCACTTCCACATTCAAACAGGCTACCCTATGTTGTCGTCGTCGGCAATGCGCTAGAGTTCTACACGCTTGGCGATTACACCACCGCGGATGTCGATCTCGTTAGTGGAAGACGATCCGAAATCGGCAATATATTGGAAAATTGGGGGTTTAATCGGATGAGAAGGCACTGGTATCACGCCGACTTGGATGTTGCCATTGAAATCCCTGATGATGTCCTCGCCGGATCAGAAGAAAAAATTACGCAGGTCGAGATTGAGGGCTTGAACGTCTATATTATCGGTGTAGAGGATTTAATCATTGACCGGGTCAACGCGTATGATCACTGGCGGTCAATTGATGATGGCGATTGGGCAAAAGAGCTAATGGCTTTGTACAAACACGAGATCGATTGGGATTACCTTGTAACATCTGCGCGGACAGAAGAGATACTTGATGCACTGAATACACTGAAATCGGCGACTGAGGAAGAGACGATATGAGAATTGTGAACTTCGATCAACACGTCCAAAAAATAAGAGAGAAATCAAGAGAATATCAACTCAAGCAACGCGCAAAACAGTCGCACCGGTCACCTCGTCGCCGTCCGCGAGATGCGGATTCACGTCGAGATTCGATCGAATTATCGCTTAAACGCCGCGAACAATGGTTGAAGGATGGGCGGCTGGAAAAACTTGGACCGCGGCATTACCGTGTGCGTCTCAAGGAAGAACCTGTTTGAAAACTCTAGGTACGACCTGAAGAACGTCGTTTAGTAATCCTAGAAAATTTCATACTTTTCATACCAAATGGTGGTTTTCAATAGAGACAGAGAAAAGGCTAGAACTTTTGCTATCACTGGCTTCTGCGCAGTTTCGACATTATAGCCAAGAGAGTGTTGGTATGAAACCGGAGTTGCTACCCAAGACGGTTTCAAATCTCATATTGACTCTACTTTACATAAGAGAAGATGACTTTTCAAACAGGTTCTAAAGGGAAAAGAAACAATCGTTATCGATCCCCGTAATCTAATCCGCATTAACTCCCAAGTGCCTCCGCCAGTGTGTCCCCAATAGTCGCCGGGCTTTGAGAAACGGCAATGCCGGCGGCTCTCAACACTTCAATCTTTTCTGTCGCTGTGCCCTGTCCACCCGAAATAATCGCACCGGCATGTCCCATTCGTTTACCCTTGGGAGCGGTCTGCCCCGCGATAAAACCGACAACCGGTTTACTCATGTTTTCCTTCACAAATTGAGCTGCCGCCTCCTCCGCTGCCCCGCCGATTTCGCCAATCATTATCACCGCTTCCGTGTGTTCGTCGGCTTCAAACAACGCTAGAGTGTCCACGAAAGTGGTACCAATGACAGGATCGCCGCCGATACCAACGCAAGTGGATTGACCAAGACCAAGTTTTGTGACCTGATCCACAGCTTCATAAGTTAAGGTTCCACTTCGAGAAACGATGCCAATTTTGCCGGGGCGATGGATATAACCGGGCATGATCCCAATCTTGCATTCTCCGGGCGTGATTACGCCGGGGCAGTTTGGCCCAATCAGTCGAGTGGGCAGCCCGTCCAGAAAACGCTTGGCTTTTATCATATCAAGAACGGGCGCACCTTCTGTGATGCAGACAATTAGGTTAATGCCGGCATCAGCCGCTTCCATAATTGAATCAGCGGCATCAAACCGAGCTGGCACGAAGATGACGGATGTATCCGCTCCGGTTGCCTCCACAGCTTCGCTAACCGTATCGTAAACGGAGATACCATCAACATCCGAACCCCCTCTGCCCGGGGTAACACCCGCGACAATCTGTGTGCCGTATTCTACGCACTGTTGGGTATGGAACCGACCGGAACGTCCGGTGATTCCTTGGACGATAACTTTTGTATGTTTATCTACAAGAATGCTCATTAACTCAAGTTCCTTGAAAAATATTCCGTATTGCGTAGCAAGTTGCAGCGCGCCGGCGCATTTTCCATCAATATGGGCAAGTCCTAATATGCCCGCGCAAAAACCGCGATTTCCTTCGCCGATTCACCGCATACGATGCACTTTCCGCCGCCGCCGGGTTGATCTAGTGGCATACAGCGAGTTGTCGCTTGTGTGTCGGCTTTGACCTGGTCCTCGCATGACGGGTTTCCACACCACCAAGCACGAGCAAAACCGGTGGTGACCGCCGCTTTAAGCTGATCGTAGTCCGTGGGTTCAGACGTATTCTCATTGCGAAAATTGATGGCGCGCTGCAGCAAGGCGCTTTGAATGGCGGTCAGTGTGTCGTTAACTGCTTCCGATACGCCTGCTAATGGTATGGACGACTTGCCTGCCCTGCCGGGCTGATCCCGACGAGCAAGTACAACCTCCCCCTTTTCTACGTCTCGCGGTCCAATTTCGATTCGTAACGGCACCCCTTTTAGCTCCCACTCATTGAATTTCCAGCCGGGCGAATATTCATCGCGGTCGTCTACCTTCACGCGGGCATCCTCGCCAATCGCAGCGGTCATCTTCGCCACCGCTTCCATGACAGAACGTCTTTCGTCATCTCTGTTTTTCTTCCATATCGGTATAATTACCACCTGAATTGGCGCTAACTGCGGGGGTAAAACAAGACCTTGGTCGTCACCGTGTGTCATTATAATCGCGCCGACCATACGAGTACTTACACCCCAGCTTGTAGTCCAGCAGTGTTGTAGTTCACTGTTTTCGTCCTGATATTGAATCTCAAAGGCTTTAGCAAAGTTCTGTCCGAGATTGTGAGAGGTTCCGGACTGTAGCGCGCGTCTATCTCCCATCATGGCTTCGATGCTGTAAGAGGCGTCCGCTCCGGGAAATTTCTCACTCTCGCTCTTGCGGCCGGGAATGACGGGGATTGCGGCATCGTTAACGGCAAAATCGGTATACACTTCCAGCATTCGCAATGTTTCCTCTTGGGCTTCCTCGGCGGTGGCGTGCGCGGTATGCCCCTCCTGCCAGAGAAACTCCATCGTGCGTAGAAAAAGGCGAGTGCGCAACTCCCATCTTACGACGTTTGCCCACTGGTTAATCAGTACCGGCAGGTCGCGATACGACTGAATCCACTGGCTATACATGTACCCGATGACCGTTTCAGAGGTAGGACGTACGACCAGTGGGTCCTCCAATTTCTTGCCGCCTCCGTGTGTCACAACTGCCAACTCAGGTGCGAAACCTTCGATATGATCGGCCTCTTTCTCAATAAAACTCATCGGAACAAAAAGCGGAAAATAGGCGTTCTCATGCCCCGTTTCCTTGAAACGACGGTCAAGCCCCGCTTTCACGTTTTCCCAAAGTTCGTATCCATAAGGTCGAATAACCATGCAACCACGCACAGGCGCATAGTCTGCCAGTTCCGCGCCCCGAATCACTTCAGTGTACCATTCGGAATAATCCTGACTGCGAGGGGTGATTTTTTGAAACATGTACGCAAATCCTCCTTGTTTTTGCCTTTTCAGTTTCCAAAATTCAAAGTACGTAAATCTTATTTATTTGTCAATGCAGCGATTCCGGGCAATGTTTTTCCTTCAAGAAATTCTAATGACGCGCCGCCTCCGGTGGAGATATGTGTTATCCGATCAGCAACGCCAGCTATTTGCACTGCGGCGACACAGTCGCCGCCACCGATGATACTAACCGCGTCAGAGTCAGCGAGTCGTTTGGCAATTTCGATTGTGCCATTCGCAAATTTTTCAAATTCGTAGATACCCAATGGACCGTTCCAGACGATGGTTTTTGCCTCATCGACAATCGTGCCGAAAGTCTCAACCGACTTGGGGCCGATGTCCAAACCTCTCCAACCATCAGGTATCTCCGCGCGTCCGACAATTTTTGATTCTGTACAGGGATTAAATTCTCTACCGATGACATGGTCTTCCGGCAAGTAAATATCCAGCTTTCGATCTACTGCTTTCTTGAGTAATTCGCTCGCCAACTCCAATTTGTCCAGCTCCACAATCGAGCCACCGATTTGTAACCCCATGGCTTTAAGAAAAGTATACGCCATACCGCCACCAATAAGCAGTGCATCAACCTTTTCAATTAGGTTCTCAATCACTCCGATTTTATCCGAGATTTTCGCGCCGCCAAGTATTGCAATAAATGGGAGCTCCGGTCTCTCGACCACCTTGCTAAGGTATTTAATCTCTCTTTCCATCAGTAGCCCCGCAGCACACTGATCGAAATAGTGTGTAACCCCTTCGGTTGAAGCATGGGCGCGATGCGCGGTGCCAAAAGCGTCATTCACATAAATGTCCCCCAGCGCAGCCAGTGTACGCGCAAACTCTGCGTCATTTTGCGTTTCCTCTTTGTAGAAGCGAACATTCTCAAGTAGCAGTACGTCGCCCTCTTGAAGTTCGTTAATTGTGTTTTCAACTTCGGCTCCGATGCAGTCTTTGGTGTGTCGCACTCGCTGTCCCATTAGTTTACTCAATTCTAAGGCGAGCGGTTCAGTGGAAAACCCCGATTCCAAGCCCTTGGGGCGCCCCAGATGGGTCACTAGCACTATTCTGGCGCCGTCACGAATGAGTTGTAAAATTGTAGGCAGAGCGGCTCGAATCCGAGTGTTGTCAGTGATACGACCATCTTCCATCGGTACATTGAAATCAATGCGCACCATCACGCGCCTACCTCGTACGCTTATATCATTCAGTCCAAGTGTTTCCGTCATTTATCAAGTCCTCGTAGCATCGCTTTACCGATTTATGCGTGTTTAAGCCTTTTGAGATTTTTATCGCTTTCTCTCGCGTTGTCTTGGTGTGACACGCTGTGGAGGAATTTGAGTTTTTCCGAAACAACTCTATTTCTTTTTGTTTGCAGAACCTCAATTACATCGGCTCCACGACAATTCCCATGAATAGCATTGTCTGTGTTCTATCGTCGTGAATGGCGAAAAAGAAGGGGCGGTCTACTCGGAAGGCGGGAGGCAGAGACTTGACTCCAACAACAGCGGTCACCGCTGCTGCTTCGGTTCCCTCCTCGTTTACTTCTATGATAGTTTTGTGCCGCACCTCGCTGATAAACAGTTGCGTGCCCATGCCGCTAAAATCTGCGCCGTTGCCAAAAGCAATCCCCATCCCCAGTGCCGTGAGTGCATCGTTGAGTTTAACTTCGTACTCCAATTCAAAACGCGGAAGTATCATCTCGCTGTCGTCCGTCGTCTCCTGAAATTGGGACATCCAGCTAAACCAATTTTGCGCGCTCAACTGCTCAATGAAATCATTTAGGTTAGAATCACGATTGGGCAGGAAGACATACATGCTCACTTTGCCATCGCCATACGTTAGCCTGGCGGCTTCGAAATTCTCACCTCGAAAAAGTGGATATGCCCCCTTTCGATACATCATCGGTACACGCTTCTCACTTCCATTCGATAGATAGAAAATTCCATCGCGGGTGGCAGATTTATCAAACTCTTTTTGCCAACTCCCCTTGAAGTAGATGGCGTTAACCAGAAAAATCAGTGTTCCCGGGTCAATTCGTTGGACAATCTGTTTGATTTTGCCGTTCGTGTTTGTTTCTACCCAGCCGTTTATGACTTTCAGAGCCTGTGGGTCATTAAAGTTAAGCGACCCAATTTCCGCTTCAAAAAATTCAAGGTTTCGATCGAGAAAACTCGGATTGAATTCAATGCCTTGGCGTGACCAGACTGAATTTGCAATCGCGATTTCGACTTCTGGGTCGGTGTTTTCCAAGCTGTTTCGTAGCGCCGCGTTGGAGCGATTTACGGTGTTAAGTCCCAAATTCTCTATTTCTAACACTTCTGCCATAGCGCGCTGCGTTTCCCCAGCGGCTCCGTTGTAAGTCATCGTCAGCGCAATTGATATGCTTAGTGGAGAAATCATGATATTTGCATCGGGTTGTCGTTCCTGCAAATCCATAAGCAACTTGAACCCAAATACAGTGTTGGCTGAAGCAACGCTTGAAAAAGACGCATCGCCAATGAAGTCCAATACATCACCGATAGCATCTGTTGGCGAATCTCCGTGAGAACATCCAAATAAACACAGCAGGGCAGTGCTCAAATATCCAATGCGGATTAGCCGACTCGGAAGTCTTTTCATCTCACCCACCTTGCGCTGCTACGACAGCTTTGTGTGCCGCTTCTGCGAGCCCGTCAGCCGCGATCAAATTCAGACCGGAAACCGTGAGAAGCTGCTTTCCAATTTCGACGTTTGTACCTTCAAGGCGCACGATGAGCGGTACTTCAAGTGCTTCCTGCTTGACAGCCTCAATGATGCCGTTAGCGATTACGTCACATTTCATTATGCCGCCAAAGATATTCACCAACACCGCTTTCACCTTTTTGTCGGCAAGGATAAGGCGGAAAGCGTGTGCGACGGTATCGGTCGTTGCGCTACCCCCAACATCAAGGAAATTCGCAGGATCGCCGCCGTGCAGCTTAATCAGATCCATCGTCGCCATGGCGAGACCGGCGCCGTTCACCATGCATCCGATATTACCGTCGAGGCTGATGTAACTCAAACCCGATTCACTCGCCTCCAACTCGCGAGCATCTTCCTCGTTCGGATCGCGCATGGATTCAATGTCCGGTTGCCGCCAGAGCGCATTGTCATCGAAATTGAGTTTGGCATCAAGCGCCACAATATCCTGTCCATTATCCGTTTTTGTTATAGCGAGCGGGTTGATTTCCACAAGCGAGCAGTCGCAATGGATGAAAGTGGTGTACAGTGCGGACATCAATGAACCAGCTTTCGGTACGAGATCTTTGAGGATGGCAAGATTGTAAGCCAGCCTCCGCGCTTGGAAGGGGCGCAACCCAACTGTCGGATCTATCATCTCCTTGAAAATCTTTTCGGGGCGCGCTGAAGCAACTTCTTCAATGTTAACCCCACCTTCGTCACTACCCATCAACACGATGCGTGAAGTCGTGCGATCAAGCACCATGCCGAGATAAAACTCATCGACAATCTCGCTCGCTTCGGCTACCAAGACTTTCTTTACAAGTTTTCCCTGCGGGCCAGTTTGATGCGTTACGAGATGCATCCCCAAAATAGCATCGGCGTGCGCCTCGACCTCTTCAGGGCTTTTCGCCAATTTCACTCCTCCACCTTTTCCGCGTCCACCGGCATGGATTTGTGCTTTCACAATATAGGTCGAGCAATCAAGTTTTCTAGCGATTGCTTCCGCTTCAACCGAGGTTGACGCTACGTCTCCGTTTGGAACATTGACACCGTGGGCTTTCAAGATTTCTCTTGCTTGGTACTCATGTATGTTCATTTATTGCCTCTACTTTTAGCAAAAGTGTTTCCATCTGCAATTACGAGGGCCCGATACGATTCAGTCTAGCATGGAGTAGCTTTACAAAATCTGAGATCTCACCCGAAAGATCCTGAGAATGTTAGCCTATGGGTAGACCAATAGTTTTCTCTTGCCAATAGAGAAAGAGGAACTCCGGTCCGGTAGTGCTCTGTTTTGATGAACCTGTCGCGATTCGGAGATCGCTCCTACAGTAAATCTTCGAACCGACATTCTTGGTTATCTCTAAGCACTTTTTGACAAATCTATTCGTATGCGAATTTCTCAAATCCCTAAATCGAGGTGCACCGACATCGTACGTTTAGGGTACTAAATCGTTGAAATTTCCTTTGCCCATTCTCTGTTGGCTTGGTACCAATCTACCAGCGCCGAAAAACCATCCCGAAATGTGGAATGCGGGCGCCATCCCAAGAGTTGCTCTGCCCGTCCGATGTCTGCCCAGGTTGCACGTACATCTGCAGGATGGAACGGTTTATAATAAATATTGGCTTTTTCCCCTGTCAACTCCTCCACCAAATGAATCATGTCCATCAACACTACAGGAGAATCCGATCCCAGATTAATGACTTCATAGCCTAGCGGCTTAAGCCCGGCAATCGTTCCGCGGGCAACGTCGTCAACATAAGTGAAGTCGCGCGATTGTCCTCCGTCTCCATATACCACCACCGGGCGACCTTCGCTTATCCATTGGACAAATCGGAACGGGCTCATATCCGGTCTTCCGGCGGGACCGTAGACGGTGAAAAAACGAAACACTGTTACATCTATACCGTGCAGGTGGTGATAGGTGTAACAGAGGGTTTCCGCTCCCTTTTTTGACGCTGCATAAGGAGAAATGGGCGAATTTGTGTTAGCATCTTCCCGGAATGGTTGAGGATTGTTTTCACCGTACAGGCTGGATGTCGATGCCAGTACAAATTTCTTGACCTCCGTCTCCCGGCATAACTCAAGCAGATTCAGCGTGCCAGTGACATTTGTTTCATAATATACCCACGGGTTTTCGACAGAGTAGCGGACACCGGCGCGGGCGGCTAGATTGATAACCGCGTCAGGAGTGTTTGCGTTAAACACCTCGCGTAATGCAGTTTGATTGCAAATGTCCAACTCATGGAACTGAAAACCGAATTCCTTCTCAAGTTGTTGAAGCCGCCATCTTTTCAATCGCACGTCATAAGCATCGTTAAGATTATCAACACCGACCACCGTGTGACCATCCTTGAGCAGTAACTCGGTGACTTTGCCTCCGATAAATCCGATGCAGCCAGTAACGAAATATACCATGAACAATTTACCAGTTCAGCTTTACACCATATTGAATATTAAATGTACCATGAATTCGACTGAGCATTGCCCACACGTTGACCGACGTATTGACCGTTCCTGTAGGAAACAAGACGTTACTCATTCAGGCAAGTTCTCTTTAGCCGAAAGTTTTATCTCGCTGATTGCCGTTTTGAGCATCTCGTAGGTCTTCTCGCCAAAGTCTGACTTGGCATGGAAAACGATGGAACCATTGGGAGCGATTAGATAAAGATTCGGTTTCTTTTTGTCAGTGTGATAAGTTTTATGTAGTTCGCCTTTCCAGTCGAGCAGTAACGCCACCGGCGGCTTATTTTTCTTGAGTAGTCTCTTGATAAACCCCTTGGGCACAAATCCGGGGACGCTCCGCATGTCTGCAATGATATAAGCTATAATCCCTTCGCGGTTGCCATAGTCTTTCTGAAATGCCTCGCCCCATTTATCGTCTTCCTTCCGAATTTTTCTGTTGCCCAGGATCAGAAATACAATCTTTCCGCGCAATTTCTCTAAGGAATGGGTTTGGTCGTCGGCATCTTTCAAGGTGAAGTCAGGCGCTTTGTCACCAACCGTCGGAGGAGCAACCTCGTTTGAGGCGTGAGCGTTACATGCCAAAAGAACAATCGCCAGTAAGTATATGCCGAACCGCATCGCGCAACTCGCCCCTATCCCAATCATAAGGTTAATTTGAGTCAAACAAACTGGGCCACATCCGTCCAAGCAGAAGATGGTTCGCAGTGGTAATTAAACGGACGGGACCAAATTTGGTTTTAGTCAAGATTTCGCCGTTGGGCAACTCTGCGTCATAAGAAAAAGGATCGTCATTCAATGCGGACACGGCTGCTTTTAACGCTTCCAGCCCGCGTTCATAGGGCATCAAATCGACTTCGGCATCGTGCTGTTTTAGGATAATCTGACGACATGCTTTCTCTCCAGTGCCCACGCCAACGGTAACAATCTGGTCCGCAAGTCCATGTAATTGTACCCCTTGAACCCCTCCTAAAGCAAGAGTACTATCTACCGCAATGACGGCTTGGATGTTGCCGGCGTAATTTTTCAGCATTCGACCAGTGACATCGAAAGCGGCGTTTGCCTCAAGGGCTGAAGTCCGGGAAATAACTTGGATTTTACCCTCATATTGGTCTAAGACACGATGAACACCGATAGCGATTCTCCGCATGGATTCGATTTTAATGGGAGCTTCCAAAACCAAGACATTGCCCTTATATCCGATTTGCTCTAGTGCAAACTGCGCGGCTTTTTCCCCGAGACGGGTTTCATTGACTGTTACGTGCCCATGGACTGGCATACTGACAAGCATCTGGTCCAAAGATATCACAGGCACGTCCCAACGACGTGCTTCTCTGAGAATTGGGTACGCGGCTTTCGCATCGACAGATTTGATAATCAGCGCCTGAATTTTCGATTCCAACATCCGCTGAACCCCCTGTCTTTCGGTTAAAACAGCATCATGGGTTGGCCCCTTGTCCAATACCCCGTTCCATGTGATTTTGACGCCATACTCTTTTTCGTGTTCCAGCATCGCCTGTTTCATTAGCGTGTAAACGGGAGCCGTTGTCTGCGGCACGCTTACCCCGATGCTGATAACTGGCGATTGATCGCTACACCCAATTAGCAGGGCTATTAGGAGTAACGACACCCTGTGCACTAGATTTGGCCCCCACACTACGAACATCTTCATACTGTTGGTCTGCAAGTACATTCCATCTATGTGCTTGGTTCGCCTATATTCCGACAATCGACCGAACTCATCGAAAAATCTCATCAAGACGCCAAACGAGTTTAAGTGCCTGCGACCACCCGGCTTTGGCAAAAATATCCAACAAGTTCAACAGGTCTTCCAAGGCTTGTCCTTCGCGCACTTCGCTACGGTGGTCCGCAAGTATTCTTTCCACAAATGTTACGACATCCTCAACGGCAAGGGAATCAAGACTATAACCGGACGGCTCGCTTGACCTCGCTACGCGCTCGGCAAAATGCAAAACCTCCTTCGGATTGCAGCTAAGAAACTTGGTTAGAAGTTGCATGAAATGATATGCTGTCGGTGCGAACATAACGCCTCTTTCCCTGTCTAATGCGAAATCAAGCACTTGTTCCATCAGTGGCTTGACTGTATTGTAGTAGCGACAGCACAATTCTGGGTACATTCCTTCTGTTGACCTCTCAGACTCATCGTTTTCATCTGTAACCGCCAAATAAAGGCGCATAACAACCGTGTCAATTACTCCGTAGGTGTCGTGCAACTTTTTCTCTGTTTCTTCAGTCCTATGCTCCTCAAGTGTGGTGTACAGTTCTTCAATAGCTTCAGAAACCACGCCAATCACTTGTTCTAAAAATGGAATCGCTCGTTCTAACGTTTCAAGTCCCTCAGCCGTCCCAAGATTTTTCAGGCTGACATTGTCTTTCATGACCCGAAACACGGCATGATTCAAGGCGTTGGGAAACCCGATTGGGTTTTTGAGGAACTTGTCTTCGATTGTCTGTAATGCCCACGGGTTTTCACGGCTGATTGCGAGCCACATCAACAAATCAATGAACGAGTCAGATGGTTCGACCTGCTCTGCATGTTGCAATGTGAATTTCAGCATCTCGTCCATGGCGTGCACAGTTCTGTCTTCATTCTTTTTTCCTCCTCCGACGACCTGGGCTAATGTGGTGCAGATAAATCCTTGCACGGCGGGGTTGGTTTCATGCATGGCCCTGTAGTGGACAATCTGCCAGAATCTGTCTGGGGTTTTGTAATAAATCATGAACAACCCCATTGCTGTTTCCACCCGTACCGATGGCACTGAATCATTTGCGAGTAACTCAATGGCATCTAATATTTCAGGGTCGGATTGACGAGTTGAGAGCCTTAGAAGTCCCTCGGCGGCTTTATGTCGGGGAAATGTTGAATATGCCGAAAAATCAGACTGGATGTCGTGCTCGGAACTTGGTTTCGGCAATTCATGCCTTGCACCGTCTAGAAGCACTTCACGACAAAAATCGAACAAATGACTACCATGATCGCCCGCAACGCGCCCCAGAATTGCTGCGCAAGCGGTCAGATAATAACAGAGCTGATCGATTACCTCTTTGTCAGCTTCCGTATCGCCCTTTATGGCGGTGTATGCCTCCTGCGATATTGGAAAAATGAAGTTGGTAGCTTCGGTGGTTGGTGGCTCATTCAACCAATCCGAACGGAATTTTTCAAGAGGCGCGAAAAAGGATTGCAGTTCTCGATTTTCCGGCGTGGTAGTGTCTACACCTTGGTCTTGAAGCCGCTCCTCTTCCGTATAGTCGGACCACGTGACGGGACCGAAAGTCACCAGTGGTCGATTTTCCGGCACACTGTTTTTGCGCTCCATTTCGTCTCGGATTTTTCTTGCCTCCGGTGTAAGTAGCAAATTCGGAGGAATTTGTGCGAGAAGGAGATTTCTTCGAACTTCAAGAGATTCGCGGTCTTCTTTGTCTTCAGCACGAAGGTTCAGAATGGTTTCCTCAATTTGAAGACGCTGCCCTGGGGTAAACTCAGACGAAACGGCATGCAAAAAGAGACCAAGTTCATAGAGTACATCGTGACCCATCAATATCGGTTTCGCAGTGCAAAGTTCAAACAGGTGCGGCGCGAAAACCTTGGGAAACCGTGTCGCAGTCTTTAAGAGCCGTCTCCAAAAGAAGGCAAACCACACCTCATCACGGAAAACATCAAGCAGTGAATCGAGAAGCGAATGTTCGGATTCCGACAGTCCCGCGATGAATTCAAACAGTGTGTCCGCCATTGTCATTGGTCGATTGCGGTGCTGTCTGTCATCTCCTATATAACTGTTGTCTTCCACAAAGTAGGCCAATTGTCCACGAAACTTGAACCTCTTTGTTGGATCCTCGCGCCATGCCCCTTGTCGTAGGTGTCCATAGATATTGGTGCGACCGATGATAAGGTTCTGGTACTGGATTGCTGTCCGAGCTGCGACTAATGGTGCTGATTGTAGGAATTTCGGGAAATGTTTTAACAATCGATTGCAGCAATTACTGTAATCTTGGCGCCGAGTGCTTATTATGGGTAAGACGGGCCCGCTAATTAACCTTGTCGTCTCGCCGCTGGGCTCATCGCTGGACTCGTTGTGGTTAAAGACCGCGAGATAAATCTGTTTGACAAAGTGAGGATCGTGAGGCCAGATTTTGTCAACGTGTCGTGTCAATTCCATCATGAAATTCAGCGGGAAGTTATCCTCCTGCATTAGTTCAAGGACGTTTTCAAGAAGCGTCCGCGATTCTTCTACATTTGTTTCATACGTTTTAGCAACCAATGGTACAGCCTGATAACTCCCAAGACGATTATACCAACTATTGACAGTCGCTTCCCTCTCCCGCCATATCCATACGAGTAGCCGCCGGCCAATCTGTCCGCAAGTATTAATCACCGTTGTGTTGTCGGTGTCTCGCGCTCGCTCAAAAATATCGGAGGTAAGGGTCGCCAAGTCCCAAACAAAATCTGCGTGCAGGTATGACGACGCTTTATCAAAGAAATCAATCCAGAGAGGATCTCGCTTGATTTCTAATGCACGAACTGATTGCAGAAGCCACATCGTTTCCTCATTTGCGATTTCTTCTCCCCGCTCCAATTTATCCAAAAGCGGTGTTAATTGCCCAATTCTGCGCCCTTCATTTGCGATAACGCTTGTGGGAATCAGGCGCGCGACAAGGCGCAAATGTACGGATTGATTGCTTGGGAAAACGTGCCAGAAAGCCTTCCAAAAGCTTTCAGGGGCTTTGTACCAGAGGCGGGTGAAAAAGTAGGTGAGGCTTGGTCGAAGAAAGAGGGGTCGTGACTTATCCTGAAGAACAAAATCTTCAAATTGGCGCGGATCGTCTTCAATGAGCAGAACGCTAATTGCGTAGTCAAAGAGTATGTTGTGGGAAAAGGCAACCCGTTGTCGTGCAGAAGATACGTTTGCCAAGATTTCATCACTGAGAAGATTGTTCCAGGCTGTTTGTTTTGCTGGTTCATATAGGCTAGCGCGCTCATAAACGTCCTCTCGCCTTACGCTCAATGAAAGTTTCTCAACCATGCGACGTGCAACTTTCGTGAGAAGAAAGCGACGGTGTTCACCATCGCTCTCCCCCTCAATTCGGTGCTTCCAGAACATATCAAGTAATTGAACTTCAGAATAAATCTGGCGGAAATCGGTTGGCATCTGCGAACTCTTAAGAATCTTCTCCAATAGCCAGAGATTGAACGGAATTGCAAGAAGGCGCTTAAATTCCTTGGATCCGCGGTTGTATATGTCTTCCAGAGGTTGAATCTGGTCGAAGGCTTCTCGAATCTCGTCCGTATCCAAAGATGAAATATTGAAATGTCGGCACAATATTTCTTCGCTTTGGTATTCGGTGTCATCAGGATTCCCAAACAAGTCTAGAAGTTCCTGTGATTTCATCGCGTCATAGGTTCGTACCGTGACTACGACATTCCAAGACTCACTAAGGTCACGAATAGCACGGCGGATTAGATTGAAGAAGCAATTACGCGTCTGTTCGTCTCGCGCGGCGTCGAAAGCATCAAACAATAGAATTGATTTCTGGCATGAAGTGGGAACGGACTTCAACTTTTTTATCAGATCTCCTTCATAAGACAATTCTTGCCGCAAAGTTTCGGGGGTGCCATCCCCGAGTTTATCAATGGGTAGAAGGAGGTGCGGTGTGCCGGAAGAATCTAGGGAGTGGTGGAGTTCCCTTAACAAGTAGGATTTCCCCACGCCCGGTCCCCCGATAATTACACCGTGTCCTCGCGAAGCAAAACTCCACAATTCGTTGAGTAGCTTCTCCCGATTGATTTTTATAGCTGGGGAATCTTCAATCCATAAGTCATTATTCTGCGCTAACCAATACAATGGGTTTATTAATTCGTGGTTAAATTTGTTTTCATCGCCGAATTGCTGCTCCAGAATCTCTTGAACTTTCCGTAATTTGGGCACAGGGAATCCTGAAATTTCCTTAAGCAAGTCCCGATAATCAAGTACGTCGTTTTCTATGTCAAAAGAGAACAAGCCTTGTATTATCTCATCTAATCCTTTTGCTTGATATGTTTTCTGTTTCTCTGTCAATACATATATGATTAGGTGGCCATATTTTGTATACCGTTCATAATTGACAAATTTCTTCACAGTATCTTTAATTTTTTGGATGCTAGGGGTTGATGTAATTTGGTAGGCTATTCTTGATTCGTCATCGCCTAAATCTATTGCGGGAAAATTAGAACCTTCGGACAGATTCAGATTCCTCAAGTCTGTATGTCCATAGATTTCCGACAGCAGTTGTCGTAATAGGTTTTCGGATTCAACGTTGATGTCCGTCGTACCCGTTGCCGTTGAACACTCAACCTCGTATCGAAATCGTGAAAATAACACCTTTATTCTATTTTTGATTGTTATCGAATTCACAGCATAAACGCCTTACGGATTTTCGCAAATAAGTGTGTGAAAAATATTCAGTCAGAGGTCCTTAATGCTGGCAACCCCTTCACAATCTCTACCGTCTCCAAACTCACGCTGATTATCTTCTGAATCAACTTGACGATGTAACGTGGATCATCGGTGCGGTTTGGATCGTTGACGATGCCGCTCCGTTTGTCTATCTTGACGCGATACTGATCAATCACCCATTCCAGCGCTGACCGATTGCCGAGGCGATATTCAAACGCCTTCGCCGGGATACCGTCAATAATCAGAGAATCGTTATAAATGATTTGCGTTTTGTCTTTGGACAGCCGCATTTTTTCAACGCTCCAACTGAATGGCACTTCCTCGTTTGCGACGAGTCGTAGAGAAGGTTCTCTGTTGCCTCCTTCGTACTCGGGCACATTCTCATAGTTTACGTGGATGTGCGCCAACCGTTGACCCGCTCCTGCAAATCCCCGGAAATCGGGAGCGTAAGGGAGACGCGGCAAGTCCCGCTTGAGGTTCGCCTGATACCGCTCCCGATAATCGGGGTGGTGCAAGAGGGCATAAACATAGTGAAAGATGTCCCACTTATCAATCTTGTGGTCGCGATAATTCGCGCGGAATTGTGCCAACGCCCGTTCCGTGATGTTCTCGCGGCGGTTGCTACCATCTTCTCCGTAGGTGTAGAAGGGGAAACATTGAGAATCTCCGGTAAGATGAAGATCTGTTAACTGCTGTGTCATCAAGCAGTGGAAGGGCTTTGTATTTCCAATGGCAGTAACGCAGATTGCCTTGTTTTCTGCTTCGGTTTCCGGTGTAGGGAATATCGATGGGAATACAAGCACCCTATCGTTCATTACACGACCAAAGTAGAGATACGATTATGTAAACGGCCGATAGAGGGACTGTCGGATTTTCGCATCAGTAAATCTCGTGGTTTGACCGCGCTCGAGTTTTTGTTTCAAGCTTGCGCTCCAACTGATTTTCGCGTCATCATAGACCACAAACTCATCAACGTTTATGCCCCGATTTTCTCGGTGTTCCCACTTAAACACCTGCGAATTATAGGTATCAATCATCCCACGCATGTTTTCAACCAGCGCGTTTCGACTGAAGTTGAACGCCCAAGCGTCACGATTGGTTTTGACTCCGCCGCTGTAAGTCTTGAATATTGCATCTATCTCCTCGCTCTTTGCTGCTTTCGTAGCTTTGTTTCCCATCGGGACAAAGGTCTCAAATTCGGCGCGGAGTCCCTCAGTCAACCATGTGTATCGTTCGTCAGGTGCAATCGGTTTCCATTCCAGGTTTCGGTAATGTTCTTTTGAGTCGAGATGGCGATACTTGTCTTCCTTGCGCCAATACTCATCAACACGCGCGTAGAAAATTTTAGTTGCCGTATTTGCGCGGTCAAGCTTTTTGACGAAAAAGTTGATGCTCACCCCCACCTGAATCCCAAAAACGTTGTGCGTTGTTCCTGACAGTTTTGGGTTTTTGCGCACGTTCCCACTTAGATCGAGGATGTAAATCGCGTCAAAATCGTCTACCAGGTTTTTTCGCATACCGTCGAATGCCAAATCACTCAGAAAACTGTTGTTCGTTACAAAAGCGACAACTCCTTCACCCCCAATGCGGTCCGATGCCCACCGAATCGCTTTGACATACGGGTCAGAAAGTTGATTCTTGAGCGTCGCTTTGGAGTCTGAGCTGTACGTTTGTCTTACTCGGCCATCCACCACAGGATACTGACGATTCTTGTTGTTGTCATTTTCGTTGACCTGACCGACATTGTAGGGCGGATTCCCGATAATCACAAACATCGGGGTCTCCCTCTGACTCTCAACGCGCTGCGAATTTGCAGGCGCGAAAAGCGGATACTGTCGGTCTTCCGCCAGATCGAAGGTATCGACAAGACAGATCCCCTCAAACGGTTGATAGTGCCCCGTTGCCTCGTAAAACTGATGCTCAATGTTCATGGATGCGATGTAGTAGGGGAGTAGCATCACCTCGTTGCAGTGGAGCTCGCTTGTGTATTTGTCCTCTAGGGCGGGTCTCTGAATCTGCTCCATAATACGGACGATGAAATTGCCCGTCCCAACAAACGGGTCAACGATGTGAACACCGGAATCGGAGATTGACCGATTAAATTCGGATCTCAGGATTTCCTCAACGCTTTTCACCATGAAATCGACAATCGGTTGAGGGGTATAGACGATACCGTGGGTGTCGGCGACATTGACTGAAAATCCTTGGAAAAACTGCTCGTAAACCGTGTTAAGGAACCCTTGTTTTTGAGAGAAGTCGGTGATTCTCGCCGCATTGCGTTCGATTGCAACGTAGAAACGGTCAAGGCTTTGGAGAAAACTGTCACGGGTAAATGACTGAGATGTCAAGGCGTCTATCACCTTCTCGATTTCGTTAGCGATGACGTTTCGGCGGGTAAAGTCGGGATTGTTGAAAACAGTGCGAAAGAGGCGTTCGGTCAAGAGATGCTGGGTGAGCATCTCCTCAACGGCAGCTTCGGAGAGGTTTGAGTTAATTGATTGACGGCATTTCTCGTGAAAATCCCCAAATGCTCTAGCAAAACGGCGGTTGGTTTCCCGTTCGCCTCGGATGAGTTTTGCCAAACCGTCCCCAAGCACGGGCACCACCTCTTTGAACTCAGCAACCGCCGTCTCCCATTCAACCTGTTCTTCCGGACGGTAATCGAAAAAGGTTTCAACCGCCTCAATCAGTTGCCTCGCGTCGGTCAGGTCGGCATCAAGCACCTGTTGCTTGTTTTGCCAAAGGATTGCCCGTTTTGGGATTTGAAAGATGATGTTGTCTTGAGGATAGCCTTTCCCGAACTTGTCTAGCACGGCGGTTGGCAAGTCGTCGTGCATATCCTTCGCCTCCCAATAGCCGTGCGCTATCTTGAAATCATCAAGTAACGCACCATCAATGGAAATTCGTCTATTTTGGCTGCCCATCATTCTGTGTTCAGCGACGAGCGTCCAGTTTAACCGCCGCCCACAGACTTTCAGCAAGGTTTGGAAGGCATCTCGAACAGCGCCTTCGTGGGAGACATCAATCGCCTCGAAATGGCGGAGGGAGTCATAATAGTCTTTCACGGGACGAGATGTGGGCTTGAGGAGTGCGCTCATAATCCCATTGGGAAGAGTTTATCCGTTCGTATTCTGATTAAAAGCCAACACATTTCCATTCGCTGTCTCTAATGAAATGCTGGCTTAATCAAACTTCGTCGATCGATTGAGAGAGTACAAGAAAAAGATATAAAAAAACCCTGCGGATTAACGGTTCGCAGGGCTAGTCTATTTCCGTGCTGACGGACATGACAAAATACTAATGCACAACTCGACACAAAATTTTAGTGGTGACAGTATGTCACACTGAAAAACCGCTTCGTACAGACGCTCAACAGTCAATATCGGTTGCCACGAGTTTGTTAATCTGTTTGAAAAATTGACCTACCGTCATCTTTGCGGCACTTCCAATGATGCGTTGTCCGACTCGGGCAAGTTTTCCGCCCACCGTTAATTTACCACTGAGTTCGACTTTCGTTTCATCAGGATTGGCTTCCTCTAGTCTAAAATCGCAGGCGCCTTTCAGAAAGCCAATTGTGCTCTTTCCTTCAACGGTGAGTCGATATGAGGAAGGTGGTTGTTTGTTCTCCAACGTAACCGTGCCTTTATACGTGCCTTTAATCCCGGCAACTCCCACCTTGATTGTTGCTTCATAGGAATCGTTACCCGTAGCGATGAGTTCTTCACAGCCGGGGATAGACTGGCTCAAAAGTTCGGCGTCGGTAAGGTGCTTCCAGACTTTCTCGCGGTGTGCAGATACGATATAATCGGATTTGATTTCCATTACGGAGCATCCCTAACGAAATTAGGCGTTAGGATGAAACATAATTCCTAACGCCTAACTGTTCTCATACACTACGATGCTGCACCTTCAATCGCTCGGCGTGTGTAGACCTTTGCAAGATTCAATCGATACGCTTCACTCGCGTGAATGTCCTCCAAAATATCTACTCCATCAGCGGCTTTTTCCGCCGCCGCCGCGATGTTATCGGCAGTCAGGGCTCTTCCCGCCAACGCTGACTCGACCTCGGAGGCGCGATAAGGCACATCCGAAACGCCCGTGATGCCAACGGTGATGTTCTCGCAAACGTCACCGGATTTCGTTAGAACAGCGGCTACACCGGTGAGCGCAAAGCCGGACGCCACTTGATGCAACTTGAGATAGGTTCCCGTTGTGTTTTCATCCGGGATAGTGACATGAATCTCAGTGAGAATCTCGTCCGCGTCTAGGACGGTGGTAAATAGATCTTCAAAGAAATCTGTCGCCTTGACGACGCGTTCCCCACCAGAGCCGACAATTTTCAGATTGGCATCAAGAGCCAAAATCGTAGCGGGCCAATCCGCCGCGGGGTCGGCATGCGACAAACTTCCACCGATTGTTCCTTTGTTACGAACTTGCACATCGCCAATCTCGCCCGCGGTCTGAGCCAAAATAGGTAGCTTCTGGCTTACAAGATTCGAACTTTCCAGTTCGTAGTGAGTAGTCAAAGCGCCAATGACCAATTTGCCATCGGACTCAGAGATTCCTTTTAACCCTTCAACGCGTTGAATGTCTATGAGAACCGCTGGCTCGGCAAGCCGCAGCTTCATCGCCGGAATCAGACTGTGTCCACCGGCAAGAATTTTGGCGTCATCTCCGTGTTCACTTAAAAGCGCCAAAGCTTCATCAACTGAGGTGGGTGCGAAGTATTCAAAACTGCTCGCAATCATTTTCAATTCCTCCTTTCGTCTATAGCCAGCTTTATCAAGCGTCTTGAATTGCCTGCCACACGCGGTTCGGCGTCATCGGCATATCAATGTCGGTAATCCCGAATGGGGACAGTGCATCGACAACCGCATTAACAAGACACGGTGAGGACGCGATTGTTCCAGCTTCACCCACGCCCTTGACGCCCAACGGATTAACGGGAGACGGCGTTGTGGTATGCTCGGTTTCAAAGCGCGGCACCTGCGTCGCCTTTGGAATGGCGTAGTCCATAAATGAACCGGTTAAGAGCTGCCCGTTTTCATCATAAACAGCGCCTTCGTACATTGCCTGACCCAGTCCCTGTGCAATGCCGCCATGCACCTGTCCATCAACTAACATGGGGTTGATAATATTTCCGCAGTCATCAATGGCGACATAACGCTGCAAATCAATCTCTCCCGTCTCGGGATCGACCTCAACGATAGAGATGTGAGCGCCGAATGGGTATGTGAAGTTTGACGGTTCAAAGAAATGAGTCGCCTCAAGCCCAGGTTCGACATCCGGGGGCAGATTCACGGCAACGTGTGCCGTGGATGCGACGTCCGCGAATGTGACCGCCGAGCCAGGCGAACCTTGGACAAAGATGTTCCCATCTTCAAATACGAGGTCGTCAGCGTTTGCCTCCAGCATGTGCGCCGCGATCTGCGCCATTTTCTCCTTCACCTGCTTTGTGGCAATAATCAGAGCCGCGCCGCCAACCGCCGTGGCACGACTACCGAATGTACCGATACCTTGGGGCTGCCGTCCGGTGTCTCCGTGAATGACCACTATGTCGTCAATGCTTATCCCGTATTCATCGGCGACGATTTGAGCGAAACTGGTTTCCTGTCCCTGTCCGTGTGGTGACACTCCGGTCAGAACAGTCACTTTCCCAGTTCGTTCAATGCGGACAGTGCCACTTTCCCAGCCACCACCAGCAACACCGACAGAGGGACCCATACCACAGATTTCGGCGTAAGTCGCAATGCCGATTCCCATGTATCTTCCCTGTCCCCGAAGTTCCGCTTGCCGTGTTCGGAGACTGGCATAATCCACCGCATCCAGCGCCTTGTTGAAACTCATCTGGTAGTTGCCGCTGTCATAGGCGACGCCTGTAGCCATTTCGAGCGGAAATTCATCGGGCTGTGGAAAGTTCTTGAAGCGAATTTCTTTGGGATCCATTCCCAACTTCTGTGCCGCCAGATCGACCATACGTTCAATGATGTGCGTTGCCTCGGGACGTCCAGCCCCACGATACGCGTCCGTCGCCATCTTATTCGTGAAGACACCGATTAACTCCAATTTGATGTTCGGAATTTTATAAGCTCCCGACATCATGAGATATGTCAGCACGGGGATGATTGGCGTGAGCAACTGATGATACGCGCCCATATTGGCAAGCAGTTTCGCGCGGATCGCAGTAATCGTACCATCGTTTTTGACTGCCATGTCAACGTAGTCGACCTGATCACGTCCATGAATCGTTGTCGTGAAGCCCTCACTCCGCTTCTCAATCCATTTCACAGGCTTCCGCAACTGCGTTGCCAAATAAGCGACCACGGCTTCTTCGGGATATACATTCAACTTACTGCCGAATCCGCCTCCCACTTCCGGGGCAATGACGCGAACGAGTTGTTCGGGAAAGTCAAGGAGCAGGGACAAAATGGTCTTGAGGTGATGAGGAACTTGCGTCGAAGACCAGACGGTAAGTGTTCCCTCTCCCGGAAGATATTCGGCTAATACTCCACGCGGTTCAATCGGGTTGGGAATCAGACGCTGATTCACGAAGCGTTGAGAGACCACATGGTCGGCTTCGGCAAACGCCGCATCCACATCGCCCGCGTCAAGTGGCATTGTAAAGGCGATATTGTCATCGAATTCATCGTAGATAACTGTTGAATCCGATTCAATTGCTTTGTCCAAATCTACGACAACGGGCAGCTCGTCGTATTCCACTTCAATCAAGTCCAGCGCATCTCTCGCTATGTAGGGATCCGTCGCCACAACAGCGGCAATTGGTTCCCCGACGAACCGTACGCGGTCTACGGCAAGAGCGGGATGATCGGGAACCTTGAGCCCTTCAATCTCCGCAGCGCACGGGATTGAACCGACCTTCCCCTGAATGTCTGCCCCCGTTATCACCTTGACCACGCCCGATAGGTTCTCTGCCGCTTCCGAGTTGATGCTCTTAATATCCGCGTGCGCATAGTCGCTGCGCAAGAAAGTACAGTGAAGCGTATTGACCAACTTTATATCGTCTACATAGTGGGATAGCCCTTGGATTAGCCGCGGATCCTCCCGTCGCTTAATCCGTGCGCCGATTAGCCGCGATGGCCCTGCCATAGTTGCCATAATAGAGTCCCTCCTCCTGTCTACGTCAGATAAAGGATGCGCACAGTACACCGCATCTTAACCTTTATGAGCCGATGTACTTCTGCGTAAAATGTAGTATTACCTAGTGTCCATTATCGTAGGTACGCATCTCAAATCTAGCCTTGCATCTTCTCAGCCGCGTATTGCACAGCATCAACGATATGTTGATAGCCCGTACAACGACAGAAATTTCCTACCAAGCCGTGCCGGATTTCGTCTTCCGTCGGGTTTGGATTTCGTTTTAGGAGTTGATGTGCCGCTACAATCATCCCCGGTGTACAGAAGCCACATTGCAGACCGTGACGTTCCCAGAACCCCTCCTGAATCGGATGGAGTTCGCCATCCTGCGCAAACCCTTCAATCGTTGTTATGTCTGCACCATCTGCCTGAATCGCCAACATCGTGCAAGTCTTGACTGCTTGTCCGTCCACAATCGCCGTGCAAGCGCCGCACAAGCTGGTCTCACACCCTATATGTGTGCCTGTGAGTCCGGCAACCTCTCGAAGGTAGTGAACTAGAAGTAGTCGAGGCTCAACTTCGTGTGTGTAATCTTCACCGTTAATCGTCGTGTTAATCTGCTTTTGGTTTGTGTTCATCTTATGACTCACTTTTTGTGGTCTATCTCATACCTACGATTAGACAATAAAATCGGGGAAAAATAAACTCCAATTCAAGATGTTCGTTGACAATCATTTCTGGATTTACCATCATTAAAAATCACACTGAGATTGAGAAATTACTTTGTGAGAGTTAATAAGTTAGTAACTAGGATTTATCATGAGATTTACAGAATACCAGTTTGATATGATTTTGGCAATATAAAAATCGTTTGAATTTACAACATGCCAAGATTCTGGAAACTATTGATGATTTCGTGATTCGGGTTGCTGCTGAATCAATCCATCGGCGCAACTTGCAAGTGTTTTCGGTCTGTAGATGTATCGAATAGCAGGCTTTTGATGTCGGTCTCTTGGATTATCATGGCAGAAAATATCTCGGTCTTTAAGTTTAATCCGTCATTCTAGCCCTTAGATTGTGTAGTGTCAATGAGATTTGGATTGTCCTCACCTTCCTTGTGCGCTATCATCCCCTACAGAATGACATCTAAATCCATCAAAGGAGATTCCAAATGAGATTACGTGCATCCGTGTTGGTTCTTGTTGCGTGTCTGTTTTGGCTAGGTGATGGTGTTAGCCATGTACCCGTAACAGATTCAGGATTATCCTATCCTCAGCAAAATACTTCCCGTGATACCGCCTACCCAGTTCTAAAAGTGATTGACGGGGACACAATCAAAATTGAATATGGGGGTAAATCCGAAACTGTCAGATTGATAGGAGTTGATACGCCTGAGACTGTGCACCCGAATAAACCTGTTGAACCGTTTGGTCCAGAAGCCTCATCCTTCCTAAAAAATATGCTCAAAGGTGAATCGGTATATTTACGTTTTGGCAATGATGAGCGAGGCAAGTATGGCAGACTTCTAGCCTACGTCTATCATGCTCCAGATGCGATGTTTGTAAACCTTGAGATAGTGAGGCAGGGGTACGGAAGGAGCTTCAGGCAATTTCCACACAAGCAGCTGGAAATTTTTAACAATTTTGAAAAGAAAGCGAGGGAAGTAAGGAAGGGGTTGTGGGCTGGAGAGTCTGCAAGAATTAACTCAGACGCTACTTCTGTGTCTGTGCCAACAACCGATGTAGATGGGGATATGACAGTGTACGTTACGAAATCAGGTAAGAAATATCATTTGGAAAGTTGCCGTTGGGGGAATAAGCCCATTTCATTGGCAAAGGCAAGGGGAAGCTATACGGCATGTGCCAGGTGTAATCCCCCGAAGTGAGAGGTGAACGTAAACTTTTCGAAAGGATTTGGGATAAAAAGATGGATTTGAAAGATAATTTACTACGAAGAATAGATAAGCTACTTGAGACCAAAAATCGGAAACCGCTAGAATCGGAAGTTGCTGAAATTGACGTTGCCATCACACATCTGTACGGAATGCTCTACGGTAAGCAATCAGCACAACTTGAACTTGTGTTAACGTTGCGGAAACAGGCTTATAGCACCGAGCGGGATGAACGACGCCATAGCTATGACAACGATCGATACTCAAAGTTACTACACTTCAGACAAGGACTCCGCGGCTGTCTCGAAGGATTAAAAGCGGACATCGATGAAGGTCGCATCGTAAATATCCATGCAGTGGCTCAAGGAGAGGTGTTTGGTGACTTCATTGCATTGGCTCAAAGAGCACTTAACGAAGAACAGAGGGAAATCGCTGCGGTGTTAGCCTTTGCAGCCCTAGAGAATGCTCTTAAGCAATGTGCAACTAATAATTACAAGCTTACCGTTGAGGAGGCGAATATGGACACCGTAATTAAAGCCCTTAAGTCTAAGGGTGCAATTTCTGGACGACAAGGAGAATTATTGGACAAGTATAGAAATCTGCGCAATGACACATTTCACGCACGATGGAATAAAATCGATAGTCCAGAAATCAATGCCGTTCTCGGATTCACTGAGGAATTCCTGAAAAAGCACTTTTCTCGCGATAAAATTAAATTGTTAAAATAAACTCATTTGAGAGCATTCTAAGCTATAGTTCCCTCTTTTCGGGGTCCCTCTGCTATACCTAAGCGCAAAGAATCGCTTGTGGGCGTCTGTGGTTCGTTTTTGGGCGTACTGTGGCAGGGCTATTCGACTGTTTCGCAGAAACCATCCAGCCTTTCCTTGATTTCAGCGTCGAATTTCCCTCTTGCACCAAAGTGGTGCATCTCTAGCACTTTCACTTTGTCGGGTACGATTAACTTGCCAAAAACATTTCTTAGCATATTCGCCGTGTGCTATGACACCCTTGAGTGTGCGAATTTCGGCTATAAGTAATTGCACCACGGCAGAGTTATCAATGCGCGGTCTGATGTCGGTCGCATTGCTAAAAGCGTTTGTCTCAATACACCTAAATCCCTTTGCTTTGATGTAGTCAAAATACTTTCGGGTTTTACTTGATTTACCCGCTCGTACTTCGTTATATCTTGCCTCAAAGACTTCATAATCAAAGCCATTTTCATCATCCCAGAAATCCCACCAATCATTTCCAAGAGGCGTTTTCGGCTCTTTACCAATTATCACAATATCACAGTCTTTAGGGTTACGAAACCCATCACATACAAAGGGTCGGGAATCCATGCAGCCCGAAGGAATAACTTCCCTAAGTTTCGGTGTCCAGAAAGGCGGGTTTGTTGGCTCAGCCGTAAATTTGAAGGGCGGGGATGTGATGTCCATTAAGAATACACCTTCCCTAATAAAAAGAATACACCTTCCCTAATAAATCAAGCACTTTAACGTCCCTGCTAGTATAGTGCATCTGAAAGTGAACGTCAAACCAAAAAGACTGTTAGTGGGCTTGTCAATCGCCTAGTATGATTCCAACACTTCCTTAACCGCTTTCCTCAGCAATGTAAAGTGTTTTTGTATTGTGAAATGTGTCAAATGTTTCAATAACGGGTGGCTTGAGTAATAAACCCCTTCCATTGCAACTTCGTAGATTGCTTTGCAAATTTCATCTAGTTCCGACACCCTCGCCTCAACCAATTCCATCAACTCTTTTTCGATTACGATTTCATCTGGAGATTTTACAGAATAATCAACCACCCAAGACAATGATGCCTCATCAAATTCTGCCTGCCGAACCCAATCCCTCTTTTGAGCTTTCGCATATCGTATAAAATGCTTGCAAGCCCAAATCGCTGCATCCTTTACACACACCACCATCGGGTGTCTGTCGGGTTTGATATATTTTAGATTGTTGAGTAGTTGGATTCTTGCCTCTTGAATAACATCATAAGCCGACCAACCCGTGTGAATATCAATTTTATTGAAATAGTTTATGACTGTCTTGTAAATTAGACTGTCGTATTGAAGGAGAATTATATTACCTGCTCTGTTATCGCCCGACAGGTATGCTGCGATTAACGATTCTATTTCATCATTGGACAGTCTTGATAATCTTCTCATACCAACCCCCGCTTTTTGTGTATCGGTGAAATGTACCCTCAAATCGTGAAATATACCAGTTTGAGATTGGTGTAAGGTGAGGGGGGTTTGCTAGGGGTTGGTGAAATGCTCTCTGGTGAGACTGACGGGGTTTTGTTCGGGTTCGGGTATGTTACCCTGATTCGTAAATAGAACCCCGCCTGGTGTGCCTGAAGTGTGTTCTTGAATTTGTATCAGACTGATAGGGATTGTTGATTCAGATTACGGGGTGTGTACAGGTTCGGATTGGTTGAAAACATTATCGGAATACACTTCCTGTTTGGGTCAAGTAAACGGAGAAATGACTGAGTGAAAATTCCCTCACCTGGTTTCAATCCTGTGTGTACAAGATGCTTTCGTTGGTGTCGGAGTTCGTAACGCAATTTGTCAAGGTCAACAGTCATAAATTTAGCCTCCAATGAGTGTGATTAGTTCTGCGAAATAACTGAAAATCAAACCGATTTCAAGGAATGTGAATTTATCCATAAAATCAACTCAATATTTGTCAAATCAGGGGGTTCTTTTATGTAATGGCAGGCTTCTGGAGTGCCTTTATGGATGTTTTGGCGGTGTGTTAGTGTCGGGGTGGAGTGTTTTGGTACTGTAAGGGCTTGTAGGGGGGTTGTATTGGTTCGGGTAGGTTTTTTGTTGACACCTGAAAGCGATAAAAACCCCGTGTGGGGCTTTGGTGTTCTTTTGTGGGCGTTCTGTGGGGGATGGCTAATCGGGATGAATTACTGTTGCGTTTCTCGGCAGGCTTGGGCGGGGCTAGGGTGATAATCTATTGGCTGGAAGTCGTAAACGATGTACTCGGAGCCGTGGGGTGCAGATTCCCGAATGACTTCAACGTTCTGAATTTTCGCCTCCACGAAATCTGCCTTGGTTATCTTCGGTAGAATTCTTTCAGAAAAAACGCCAGGATATTAGGATGACTACCGTGAGGAGTATAATTAAAATTCCTATAATGCAAAGCCCCCAGCGAATAACAGGGATTATCGGTTGCGCCCATTTGTGGGCGTCGATAACCTGCCAACTGAACCATAGTATCAACTCTGAAATCATTAAAGCGGTTAATGCACGTTTAGCAAATGGCGTGTCATAGAGCGTAAAGTCAGGATTCCGAACACCGTAAATGACAAGCATCACGCCGACAGTATGGAGTAGCAATCGCGACCTGACAGCGGCGCTCTCCAACGGCTTTGAAGAACCCTTAGGAATATAATCACCAACTCTACTTGCATATACACGTAGTTTTTCACGATTATCTCTGAATCCTTTGGAGATGCGCTGCATGGCGTAGGAAAACTTTACAAACACAGCACCACCTATAAGCAATTGCCACCACTCAGGCTTGAAGGCTTCGTCCCCTAGACCAAGTGTCACTAATCCGATGGCAACTCCCACCTGAAACAACTGCCATTCTAACCTGTACCAAGAGCGTTCTGATTCGAATCGCTGCCGGTAAATCTCGCGCTCGTCTTCGGATGCCATAATCAAGTCCTGTGAGAGTTTATAGTGTTCAGTGTCGCGGAGAATGTTAGTACATGCTGCGGCTGACAATGAAAGTATTTTAGAACAGACGAGCGTTGATTACAAGCACCAGTTTCTAATTAAACACAAAGAATAACGCTGGCGAAATTCCATCCATATCCAATCAAAATCTCAAGAGTGCATCTGTCTTGTCAAAACCCTTGAAAATCAAAAAATGTTACCTTAGCCTTATATCCACAGTCTAGGGGGGATACCAAGGGGAAATAAAGAATATAAGTATTAACCAATATTTTTTTGGATTTTACTTACGTGTTGCCTACTCAGTCCACTAAGTTTTGAAATGTTGACAAAAGACACCTTTACCCCTGTCGCCTCCAGTTCAGCAATAGCATCCTCAATTTTCTGTCTATTATTCAAAGTTCTTTTTGCTGCCGAAAAGGATTGGTTCATGCGCTGCATATCCGAGTGATATGATTTGGGGTTGAAAATGCCCTGCATTGAATCAAAAACGAACTGTAAAGTATTGAAACGATAATCACATCGCTTTTCCCATTTATCTCGGTAAAGTTTAGACTGTCGCATAACCTCGTGGCAGACAGTGAACGTTAACCTCTTCAAATCGTAATCATCCAAATTTCCAAAGTAGCTTTTCAGGAAGTGTTCACTTTTTGCAAAAAACATAACACATGACATCAAACCCAAATCCGCCTCACTCTGCGTAGGGTATCTTTTCTTGTTATCTTCCCATTTACCGTTAAACAATCTCAAAAATGTTGCCTTGTTTTTTGCTCTTGCTAGTGAATCAGTAAGATTTACGATTATTGCCTTATCAACATCGTAGTAGTCTGAAATCTCATAATATCCACCTACCGAACCCGAATCCTTATTTTTTGCACCAAGAAATGGAAATGTAGTGTTCAGGTTTGGGTACACACCAACATCGGGTGTGGTTGGAATATGATTTGCGGTAAAATCAAAAAATCTACCCCAAGGATATATTTCAAACCTTCCTTGATTAAGTGCATACTTCTTTCGGTAATTGTCTGGTAGAGTTCCATATCCGTATATGTGAACACCCTTCCCCGAACCGCTTATTTCTGCCCAAGTGTTCGCTTTGTTGACATACCCCATCGCCTCAGCAGTCATATCCCCATTGAATATCACGTTATCTAAGTCAATGCCTATAATGCCGTTCTTTTCAGGGTTGAATACGAACCCAAGCCCAAAGTTCGGGTTGTCTGCCATTTTTTTTTCAGGCAGGTAGAAAGAGGATATGTTCGTTGCAGGTAATTTGTTTCAACGGGGTTTTTATCGGGTTTTGATTTGTTCGGGTTGGGTTTAGGATACCAATTCATCCAAGAATTATGATTGGCAAGTTCGGCAGGTATGCTGCGATATTGATTCTGATTCATTTCACTTCCCCCTCAAGTTTTTCGATTTCCCCCCTTGGTCGTTGGATGTAATGTAATGGTTTTTTGTAATTATGTTCGGCATGGTTTTCTTTGTGTCTGTGAAATTTGATCGTCAATTGCGCAAGATTGATTTGCTTAGGAAAGAGGTTGGCGAAGTGAAGGAGTCCTTAAAGGAAATTGAAAGCAAACTAGAGACCGAGTAGTTTGACTTGGAGTGTATTTCACTCAAGTAGTCGATATAAAAAAAGACGGGGTGGTCAGCCCCGCCTATAATTGATAATACTACTGCAATCTCTACACGCCCTAAAGCGTGGAATCGTCCCTTAGCTAAACTTTAGCGATGCTTGAGTAAGATTATCCTCTCCGATGTCCCAGTATTGCTTGTGATGCGGTTGAAAATCTTTATCCACCATATCGTATCCAAAGACAAAAGATTCAACCTTTGCTAAATTGCGCAAGTTATTCTTAGCCAATTTATGCCAGTCTTCGATTTTGGATATTCCTTCGTTCATGTGATGGATATCATTCCTGTGGCTTTTATAGATAGCTATGGATGCGTCCGCAACCTCAGGAGTAAGGAGTTCGTCGTTCTTGAGTATAACAGTAGCCTTATCCTGCGTCATTTGGTCGAGTTCTTTTCTGCCGTTGCGGTCAATTACAAATTTAATAATCCCTTCGTTGACTGGGTGGGACAACATCGCACAAGCATTAAACAACCCAGACCGATAGGTTTGAAAACACTCGTCAAAGTGTTTAGCAAAATGGGGGTCCTTTTGCGGTCTGAAATTGAAGGATTTACGGTACACCTCAAAGTAGCGTTCTATGTGCCATATCAGTAGATTTACAGGTATTCCTTGCAGGTCTCGGCTGTAAATCACTTGCTCCGCAGTTTCAATGTGTTTCTCAGTGCTCATGCCCTGAAAGTGCTCATCAAGGTCATCATGTGATTCCAAAACCATCAATGCGAGTCGATTTATCGTGGAGTAATATTCATTTCGGAATAACTCTTGAGGTGTATCGGACACTGCGGTTTGTTCCTTACCTTCGCTCATTGACTCTCTCTCCTGCGTATTTCGACGCCTCCAGATTTGCCTTAATTATATCACATTTCCAGCCCCTTGTGTTTACCACCCAGACGCCATCGAAGTCCACACACTGAACATAATCCAGACTATGACAACCAACGCAATCAGGTAAACCACGTAATTGTGAGATTTCACGGATAAGTTGTCTCCAAGACGCCGATTCATTTCAGCGTCAATGGGCTTTCTGGGGGCATTACATACATCGCAATAGAGCATATATCTCTTTTTGAAGTTAGCTTTGAACAACCAAATAAATCTATGATAGTTGAATATCACCAACACCCGAAAAGGTCTCATTTCCTCACACTTTCGGCAGTAGTGTATAATCTCACCCACTTCCTCTCTCTTGATTCCTGAATACCATGAAAACCCCACAAGATTATTCCCCTCTCCAAGATTTGTCTCAATTATATCACATTTTCCGACCCAAGAAGGCGTCTGTACGCTTGCTGGTTAAATTCTTGGTGTCCTTCGTGTGGCCTTCAAACACTTCAAAGAATCGCTTATAGAGTGATATTGAGTCTCAATAAGGAAGTATTGCAGGCATAAAAAAAGGCAGGGATTTTTAGTCCCTGCCGATGGTGATACGGGTTGACTGATATGCGCCTCAATCGCAAGGGAATACCCCTTTTTCCGCTGAATCAAGTTTGTCTTGCATACTCGGCATAGCATATCTCGCGGTCATAGAAAAATCTGCATGACCCATGAGGGATTGTACCAAGGTCGGTTTTACATCGCTATTGATTTTCCTTACACAAAACGAATGACGAAGCATGTGCGGGGTAACATGCGGAATCCCATGTTTTTCGCAAAGTCTCTCATAGTAAATCCGAATAGCACTTGGCGTATAGGCTTCACCCTTGTGAGTGAAAACGAAATTATTGGGATTCTTACTTCTCTCTTGATAACGTGATTTGAATCGCTTATAAGACTCAAGTAACGATTGAGGAATACCTAACTTTCGGGTTCGGTTTCGCTTGCTCATTCTAACTGTCAAAGAACCTTCCTTGAGGTTAATGTGACGGAATTCTGCTTTTTCGCCACTGTCTTAACCTCCCTTTCCGTAGATTGCGACCACTAAATACATCCCCATTTAACGGCATTAGTTCAAGATTGCGTTTTCACTGCAACAATAAAAGAGATGAGATTCAACAACGACAGTCGCGTTTTTTGCCATTGTCAATTAGTTTAGGTCAATCGAATCGATTTAAATGTTTCAATTTGTTCCGTAATCGCGCGTTCCGTGGGAAGACGCTCGGCACTTGACGCACCGTAGAATCCGACAACGCCTTCGGTACTGTCCAAAATGAATTGTGCGTCCTCGGGTTCGGCAATCGGTCCACCATGGCAGATGACAAGAATTTCCGGGTTAACGCTTTTCGCGGCGTCGTGTATCGCTTGCACCCGTTTCGCTGATTCTTCAAGCGTTAGCGCTGTTTTCGCGCCAATGGATCCCTTTGTTGTAAGTCCCATATGTGCCACGAGAATATCCGCCCCGGCGTCTGCCATCTGTTCGGCTTCCGACTCTTTAAAGGCATACGGTGTTGTCAACAGATTCATTTCGTGGGCGATGCGAATCATTTCCACCTCCGGGCCGTAGCCCATACTCGTCTCCTCCAAGTTCTGACGGAATAAGCCATCAATCAATCCGACGGTTGGAAAATTCTGTACGCCCGAAAATCCGATGTCACGAATCTGTTTTAGAAACACGTCCATCAAGCGGAACGGATCTGTACCGCAGACGCCAGCAAGCACCGGTATGTTTTTAACGACGGGTAGCACCTCGCTCGCCATATCAACGACAATCTGATTGGCATCGCCGTACGGCATCATGCCGGCAAGCGATCCGCGGCCAGCCATGCGAAATCGCCCCGAATTATAGATGACGATGAGGTCAACCCCTCCAGCTTCTTCGCATTTTGCAGAAATGCCGGTACCAGCACCAGCGCCGATAATCGGGTTGCCAGTCTCAACGTTTGACCGCAACCGAGTTAATATCTCTTCGCGTTTAAACTGCATTGTCTCACCTCCATGTAGAAAATGGATTAATCCGATACGAATTCCAAATATAAAAATGACCCAATAGCAACCGGGAGCCGATAATTGAACGTCGCATTTGATATAATTTGTGTTTATTCCGCAACGGCCTTCTTCGGCGGCATGACGACAATCTCGATTCGTCGATTTCGAGCTCGCCCTTCGCGCGTATCGTTCGTGTCAATCGGACGGTGATAAGCATAACCGACCGCTGCTAGACGACCGGGAGCCACCTTTGCGTGTTCTTGTAGGTATCTCACGGCAGAGATTGCACGTTCCGTGGACAAATCCCAATTGTTCAACGCCGAACCTCTGAACGGCATGTTGTCCGTATGTCCCTCAACTCGAATCTCCCGGTTCGGATAGCGATTCAAGAACGTCGTAGCAATCTTGTCGAGAACACGCTTACCAGCCGGTTTAATCACCGATTTCCCCGAGTCGAAGAGGATCTTGTCCATCAAGTTGACGGTTAGCATTCCTTGAAGTTCGGTAATTTGAATCTCCCTGTTTTTAATCTCCTGCTCCAAGCTGCCGACCAAATCTTGATACTCTGCCTCGCGTTTCCTTCGTTCTTCTTCAAGTTTCCGTTTCTCAGCTCCAATTTTCGCTTTGGCTTTGCTGAGATCGACCGCTTGTTGCTGAATTTCACCGATTGTTTCTTCCAGGATTTCGATTTTGATAATTTTCGCCGCGACTTCTTCTTGGGATTGGTTCAACTCGCGCCCCAAACGGTTCGATTCCTCTTGGAACTTAATCCGGCTTTCCTGTTCTGTGGCGAGTACCTCTTCGGTATGCTTGAACTTCACTCGGTAATATGCAATCAAAGCGACGAGAATAACGAGTGTCAAGCCGGCAGCTCCGCCAATTATATATGTCTGTCTTTTGGTCATCTGGCCTACCTTTGTTCTAAGGGATGTAGAACGTTATGTTCAGTTTCACAGGGCGTGATATTTTTTCACAACTTCGCTTGGGTCATGAAGGTGGCATAGATTTTCGCCGTCTTCACCAAATCTGAGATACTAACCCGTTCGTTGACTCCGTGCGCACCTTCGCCTCGCGGACCGTAACCCACCCCCGGTAGTTTTCCGTCTTCCACGAAGAAATGCAGATCAGTGAACCCACCAGTCGGTGCCCACTTCACCGGATTGCGCCGAATCGCACGCACCGATCGGGAGAACTCTTGAACCAAGGGTTCCTCCGTATCAACAAGGCACGGCTCAATACGCAATGTAGATTTCACGTCAACTTTCAGTTCTGGTATGTTGTCGCAAGCCGTCTTGATAGCTCCTCGCAACTCCGATTCCGCTTGATCTAACCGTTCATTAGGCGGTATCCGTCGATCAATTGAAAAGGTTAATTGCGCGGGAACAGTGTTGACTTTGTCACCGGAGGTGCCGCTAAAAACCCCACCAATGTTGATTGTGGGCCGTCTTTCGATATCACGGGGCATCCTGAAGGTTCGATGCGGTTTGCCAAATTCCTCCTTCAGTGATTGAAGCGCAGTGACCAACTCTGCTGTTTTCTCAAAGGCGTTGAGTCCGCTGCCGGGATTTGCCGCGTGTGCCGCTTTGCCATGAACCGTGACCTCTAGCCACAAAACACCGTTATGTCCATTACAAACGGTTAAACCGGTACTACCTTCACAATTTACGGCATAGTCCGCTTGCACCAGCCCCTTGCGAACCACTTCGCCCGCGCCGAGATCGCCACCGATCTCTTCATCGCAAGTAAATGAACATTCGATGTTGAAGCTCGGCTGCGCTCCTGTTTCCCGGAGCGCCAAGACGGCAAAAAGCAAACACGCAATTGAGTCCTTCATGTCGTCAGAGCCACGGCCATAAAGCCAATCTCCCTTAATTTGAGGGTCGAATGGGTGAGTGAGCCATTTCCCGGAAACGGGAACAACGTCGAAGTGTGCGTTAAAGTGGACGGTTTTTTCCGCACCCAGATTCCATTTAGCAATAAGGTTCATGCGAGGATACACATCGGCGTGCGGTACAACCTTTACAGCTTCAGCTTCGGGAACGGGGACAATCCGGGTCTGCATTCCCAACGCGCGACATTTTTCGTCGAGAAGATCGACAATCTCTGCGTATTTGTCGCCCGGCGGATTCACAGTCGGAATTCGCACCAGTTCTTGAAGCGACGCACAAAGCGCCTTCTTGTTCTGCTCAATATAAGCGTGTGTTTTCTCTATCATAACCCATCTTTTGTTACGCAGTTGAGCGTTCAAATCTACCTAGTCCGGCGACTTCGCTGTAGGGAATAACGATTGTTTAGGGATTCCATCTAAGAATGGCAATCGGCGATTTGATGAGAGATCTCTATGGGATTGGTATCGCGCAAAGAACTCTATCGCCCTCACTATTCGTTCGGTTGATCCTTACTTCCTTATCAGCATCTTGCGTGTTGCCGTGAACTCGCCTGCTCTCAGCGTGTAAAAATACAGACCACTGGCGACTGACTCGCCACGCCCATTGCGACCGTCCCAATATGCCGCACGGTTTCGGCTCTGGTACATGCCCGCCGCTTGATGCCCTATCGCCAAACGACGAACTGCCGCCCCGTTCATGTCGAAAATCGTGAGCGTGACCTCTGCTGGTGCCGCCAACTGATACGGTATCCAGGTTTCAGGGTTGAACGGGTTCGGGTAGTTGGGCATTAGCTGTGTCGACTGCGGGATCATCGATGCCCGCAAGACCTCCAGATTCGCAATCGCTTGGTGGAAGTCGTTTGAACCGTCGTCCACCCGTCGTGCCTGCGAAAGCCAGGCGTGGATTGTCGCCACGTCCAACCCGTGCGCCGGCGGTGCAGCTGCGCCGCCCATGTTGCTGGCAACCGCAATCAAATCAAATATGTTCACGACACCATCGTTGTTCACATCGACTGGCGAGCCAGCTGCGACGGACTGCCCCAACTGTTGTGCGACCTTGATAAGGTCGAAAATATTTATGATTCCATCACTGTTGATGTCCCCGGGCAACCGGCGCTCCTCTATGCTGATTCGAATCGGGTCGATCGTGACAGTTATTGACCCGTCGTCTGCCGTGCCGAACAGCGCATTATTCAGTGTCACTGTAGTGTTGCCCTCGGCGATCGCTTTGAAACGAAGGGTGGCGATTGTACCCGTGCCGCTGACGCCATCGACGGCAAACCGAGCGCCACTGATGCCCGTGATCGTGCCCTTCTCGATGCGACCGCTCTGGAAGAATGCATTACCGCCGTCGCTCTTGAGGAATTCGCCTTCGATTACATCTACGGCTTCCAATGCCCGCGGATCAAACGACACATCGAATTGCCAGCCCGCCAAGTCGACCATATTTTCTGCAGTCAGTGTCGCCGCAAATGTATCGCCGACGTGAATATCAGACTCAGAAAATGTGTACGTTACTCCTGGCGGCACCAAAGAATATTTAGCATCTTGCTCAAGTCCGAAAAAGCAATTCGACCACCAACCGCTCGAAGTCCCAACTGCGACCATCAAAACATTCCGTCCTTCCCGAAGTGTTATCGGGAAGGCGTCGGTGTAATCTAAGCCCCAGAAATCTTGTCCATAACTCTCCACAACGACAGATCCGTTGAGCCAGACTTTTAACGTGTAAGCTGCGCCGACGAAGAGTTGTGTCTGCTGTTCTGATGGCGAATAAATGTCGATGACGCCGTACAAAACGCCGTTGACGACTCGGCTTCCGAACATCTTGTCAATATTCCGCTCGCCCCTCGGCGGTAGTTTGTGCAACGCCCATGTTACCCGTCCGACCTGTTGTGCTTCGACTGCACCGGCGGTGGCGACACTATTTTCAGTTACGTTGCCCCCGCTTTTTTCGGCGAGTATGTCTCGATTATCTTTTAGTTCCGCTCCTCGAAAATGCGCCCACACCCATGGCCCCTCTATTTTCGGTCCGCCCTCGCCGATAAGCGGCAAGTTTCTTTTGAAACTATATTCTTCGAGGTTCGCAATTATATGATCGATGGGCGAGAGGTCAGCGATATTGTTACTGCTCGCTTGTAGGCTTGTCAGGTTGGTCAGGCTAGCCAGCGGCGAAATATCGAATATTTGATTACTTCCGATATCAAGATATGTTAGCTGCGTTAGTCCCGCGAGTGGTGACACGTCCTTGATTCGGTTAACACCGACCTTTAGATGAACGAGAGTAGTCAACCCGGCGAGAGGCGAGATGTCGACTATTTGATTATTGTGCAACGACAGAAAATCCAGATTTGTCATGTTTGCGATCGGCGACACATCGACAACTGCGTTGTGTTTAAACGTGAGTCTGCGCAACTTTCGAATGTTTGCGAGTGCTGAAATATCGACCACGTCTCCGCCGTAAAACACGAGTTCTCGTAGATTTGTCAACCCTGCGAGTGCCGAAATGTCTTTTGCTGAGCTATCGACTTGTAACCACAGCCACTCCAGCTTTGTTAGGTTGGTTAGTGGCGAGAAGTCAAGAATTGGGGTACCGTGTGTTCCTAGTATTTTGAGGTTGGTACACTTCGCAATTGGTGACAGGTTGCGTAGCGGATTATCTCCGATCCATAGTTCCTCGAGGTTACGAGCGAACTCAAGACCTGTGAGATCGGAAATATTCTTGTCGTTTGCTCGGAGTACTGTTAATTTTGCCATATCGTCTGCTCTGATTCTTTTGACCCCGAGCGTTTCAGCGATGACCGCCCTCAGGTTTGAATCAGGAATGTCGACTGGCGCACCAGGTATGAGATCAAGCTGCTCAACAACAGGTGTGTCGCCGATTGAAGTCGGGAAGTCCAGCGCAGATATAATGCCGTCAAACCCCGACGTCCACGTGTCACGCTTGATCTGCCCGCCATCCAACACGAGCAATCCGGCGCTCTGCAGCCCATCGTTCTCACGAATCTTTGACAGAAATACTGCCGGTTCTAGCCCGACAGCGGCGGCTGCCTGCGACAAGTCCAGCGGCGAATGAAACGCTTCATGGAAACGAGACACAGGTTCAACATCGCCCGCGGTGTTACCTGTCGCCGCCAACGCACGCTGGTAACGCACCTGGTCTCCGTTAACCTTTGAATCCATCGTGGAGTCGGCGACATATAACTGCAGCGCATGCGGTTTATTGTACGCAGGATTCCGGTCGCTCTCGATGTATGCCCGTACCTCATCATTGATCTCTTTCATGCCTTCAGTGTGGCAGCCGATGCACGACAGCCCATTACGCACCGTGGGGTCGCTGGCAGCAGGATTCGACACAATGCTGATCGGCGCATCGTCCAACCGAAATCCGTCGCCATCGACTAAGTAGTAGCCTTGCAACCCGTTCGGAAGATTGAAGATAACCTCGCCGCCGTCGTGCGTGAAGGCAAGCGGGTGCGTGAAGATGTTGCGAGTTCCAACACTTCCCGCGAAGTCGTAGCTCTTCCAGTATGCGCCGTATCGAGACGCATGCCGCTCGACGACACGATTGTGGTTCGATACACCCGAATTATTGAATCCGGCCCGCCATACCCGGATGCCCGGCGCCGTGAGTATATTGTTGACCACGTCGACCTCGAGTCGCTCTTCCAACTCTCGGTCGGTTTCAGGTAAAGACAGAAGTGCATTGTAGAGAGGAGGCGACGCAGCGGTCGCTACGAACCAGTCGATATTCACCGACGGTACAGCTGTTGTCAGCGTGGTTTGCAATTGTGACAGCTGATTCTTGAGCGCTCTTTGCGCCGGTGCGTTGAACTCCGCGTGGTACGGGTACGCCTCTTCGATCTGCGTCCAGCCGGCGTTGCGGTCCCACTCGTAGTGTCGCAGGTCAATGTAGAAGATGGTTTGCTGGGGGTCGATGGGCTGCGGGTTAACGATGTCGAGTCCCCATGACAGACTGTTGACCAGTTTTGCGAGTGCTTTGCGGTATTCGTCCAGAATATCAGCTGTCACGCCCGCATTGTAGAGGTGCGTCATCGTGAAGTAACGGGCGAAGGGTCGCTGAAATGGGGAGATTGTTTTGACGTGAGTATCGATAGACTTGAGAACGTCGCTGGGTGGAATGAAGCGACGGGTGGTGATGGGGGCTGCCGTCCAGTCTGGTGCGCCGGCTACTATCCAGCGTCGAATCGTGTCAATCGACTGAACGGGCAACTGGGGCTGTCCGAACGGCATCTGTGCGCCGTTTTCCGTGGGACCGAGTAGGCGCTTATATAACTCGGACGCATTCGGATTTCCCGGAACAACCGTACCCCCTTCGATAAGCTCGCTGTGTTCCATGAGGAGCGTTTCTCGATAAGCGCCGTCGGCCCCGTGGCAGATGAGGCAACTCCCCTCAAAGATCGCATAGGCATCTTGGGCTATCTGCGATTGGGGGTGCACGTTTTGAGTACCTGCGATGAACAAAAAAAGACAGATAAGAGCGATATGAGGCCGAGTCCCAATCGAAGCGGCTATAAAATGATGTTGAGACATGGATTGTATCTCCTTATAAAAATCCAATTTCATGTCTGGACAAATGGGGCACTTCGGGCCTCCTCTAAGTTGGTCTTTGAAGATTGTACACTGTCCAATCGGTACAGCCGTGATTGTTTTATACCATCACGGGACGGCACGGGGACCGTTCCCTACAAGCATTGAACGCTATTGCTTTGTCTTACTTCCTTATCAGCATCTTGCGTGTTGCCGTGAACTCGCCTGCTCTCAGCGTGTAAAAATACAGACCACTGGCGACGAATTCACCTCGTTGATTGCGACCGTCCCAATACAGCGCACGATTTCGGCTCTGATACATACCCGCCGCTTGATGCCCCACCTCCAAACGCCGGAGGGCGTGCCCGTTCATATCGTAAATCGTCAGCGTGACCTCCGCGGGTACAGCCAACTGATACGGTATCCAGGTTTCAGGGTTGAACGGATTCGGGTAGTTGGCGAGCAACGCCGTCTCTTGAGGAATAATCAACGAAGCCAACAGGTTTTGGAGATTCGCAATGCCCTGTCGAAAGACAATTGTGCCATCGTCGACAAGGCGAGCCTGTGCAATCCACGCCTCTATCGTCGCTGCATCTGCCCGTCCTGTGGCAATTGCAGGCGCGGCGGCGTCCGTGGTTTTACCTATTCCCTGCGCGACGAGGGTGAGATCGAAGATGTTGACAACCCCGTCGCCGTTAATATCCACCGGCGAATCGGAGGGTACGCTTTTGCCCAACTGCCGTGCGACGCGAATCAGATCCAGAATATTGACCACTCCGTCACGATTTACGTCTCCGGTCAGTAGTCGTTCCTCCACCGTGATGCGGATTTCAAGTGGACCGGCGGGGATACTTTCCTCGGTGACAGAGCCGAACAGGAAGTTCTGAAGTGTCAGGCCTGTTTCGCCTTCGGCTTTCGCTTTGAACCTCACCTGAAGCACGGAGCCGCTGCCGCTCACACCGTCTTCGCTGATCCGTCCCGCAATTAGTCCCGTGATTTTACCTGCTGCATTGTCAATGCGCCCACTCTGGAAGAAAGTCGATCCGCCGCCCGTCTTCAGGAAGTCGCCTTCGCTCACGTCAAGGGCTTCAAGGACGGTAGGGTCGTAGGCGACATCAAACTGCCATCCAGCGAGGTCCAAGACGTTCTCCGCACGAATATCAAGGGTAAACGTATCCCCCGAATGGATTTTGGGGTGAGACAAGACGTAATCAACACCGGGCGGTGACAATGTATATTTAGTTCCGGGCTCAAATCCAAAGAATCCGTTAGCATAATGGGAATCAGAACCAATGGCGACTAACAAAGTATTTTCCCCCTGCTGAAGGGTGACCGAGAAAGAATAACTGTAGTTGTCATTCCACCACTCACCATAACGTTCGCAAACTACAGATCCATTAAGCCAAACCCGCAAGCCCCGAACACTACTAACATACATTGTTGTGTCCTGTTCCAGCGGCGCATAAAGAGAGACAACGCCGTAAATGACTCCGGCAGGGAGACGACGCCCTAACATACCCTCAATATTATCAAACCCCGCAGGAGGAAGTTTATGGGATGTCCACACGTCGATTCCAATACGGCTTCCTTCTACTGCTCCTTGAGTGGCAACCCCGACTTCTGTTACCGCTCCGCCACTTGCTTCTGAGAGTAAATCCACACCGCTACTCAGTTTTGCGTCTGGCAGGAAAGCCCATAACCACGGGCCCTCTATTTTAGGCCCTCCTTGATTTTCAAACGCCGGATTGCCATAGTATTCAAACGGCTCTAAATTTCCACGCAGTAATTCATCCAAAGGTGAAATATCGGAAATATTGTTGCCACGTATGTCTAACTCTCTCAGATTAGTTAAATCCGCCAGTGGTGATACATCCTCAACGGCGTTCCAACCGAAACTTAGAAACTTCAATTTGGTTAGGTTTCTCAAGGGTGAAATGTCGACTAGGTTATCATTAGAGTGAAGATCTAACCATTCAAGATGAATTAAATTAGCAAGAGGCGAAATGTCTTCTATGTTCTGGTGTCTAAAACGAAGCTTTCTCAACTGTGTCAAGCCGGACACAGTTGAAATACCCTGTCCACCTGTAGGACCTCCATAAAATTGGAGTTCCCTTAAATTGGTCAAACGAGTTAAGAACGAAAGATCGTCACTTTTAAACTCTCGTACCTCCAGAATTTCTAATTTTGTTAAGTTTGCTAAAGGTGATAAATCTGTTTTAGGCGGATTGTGTCCCCACATGAATAAACGAACTAGATTAACACACCCGGAAAGTGGAGAAAAATCGGATATTGGATTGCCTGAAATATTCAATTCTTCCAGATTTACCGCAAATTCCAATCCCGTTATGTCTGAAATATTCCTTTCTTTTGCGTTAAGGGTGGTTAATGTTGCCATCGTCGAAGGTCTGATTGCTTTGGTTCCGAGCGCTTCTTCAAGCAAGGCTCGAAGGTTCGGATCCGGGATATCAACAAGCCGACCCGGTATCACATCCGGCTGTGTTATAACCGGAGATTCTCCTACGAGTTGTGGGTAATCCAACGCATAAACCACATCTCGGAAACTGGATGTCCAGGTGTCCCGCTGCACACTCCCGTTCTCGCCCTCTAACGCCAGTAAGCCTACGTTCTGAAGTCCCGTGTTTTCACGTACCTTCTCCAAGAACGTATCGGTTTCTAAACCAACCACGGCAGCAGCATACGCCGCATCCACAGGTCCCTGGAACGCCTCATGGAAACGGGAAATCGGTTCAACACCGCCAACCGCACCGCCCGTGGCTTCAAGCGCTTCCCGATAGCGCTCCATGTCGACACCCACACGAGCGTCCATGTCTGACTTGTCGACGTAGAGTCGAAGCGCCTGCGCTTTGTTGTAAGGCGGATTGGAGTTACTCTCAATCACGGAACGTACTTGGTCTTCGAAGGTCTTCATCCCTTCCGTATGGCAACCGATACAAGAAAGCCCGTTGCGCACCGTCGGGTCACTCGCGGCGGGATTGGAAACGATGTTTATCGGCGCCTCGTCGAGACGGAAACTGGACGCATTGACAAGGTAGTATCCCTGCAATCCGTTTGGAAGATTGAAGATTGCCTCACCGCCATCGTGGTTGAAATTAAGCGGGTGGGTAAAGATGTTCTGAGTCCCGACACTCCCGGCAAAGTCATAGCTTTTCCAGTACGCCCCATAGCGAGAGGTATGCCGTTCCACGACTCGGTTGTTAGTAGAGACACCCGAATTGTTGAACCCCGCCCGCCAAACGCGAACCCCCGGTGCATTTGTGAGGTTACCAACCACGTCAACATCCAGTTGTTGCTCTAATTCCCCGTCCGTTAATGGCAGAGAAAGCAGTTCATGATACAGAGGCGGGGTGGATGCTGTTGCAAGAAACCAATCGATATGAACGGATGGTATAACGCAGTTCATCTGTGTCTGTAACCGCCCCAGTTGTCCCCGCAGTCCACTCTGTGCCGGCGCGTCAAACGCGATGTGATAGGGATACGCTTCCTCTATCTTCGTCCAGCCGTCGATGCGATCCCACTCGTAGTGTCGCAAGTCGATGTAGAAGATGGTTGCTTGCGGGTCGATGGGGCTTGGGTTGGTGACTGTAAGCCCCCATGACAGGCTGTTAACCAGTTTCGAGAGCGCTTTTCGGTACTCACGAAGTATCTCCGCCGTTTCACCAGCATTATGGAGATGGGTAAGAGTGAAGTAGCGTGCAAACGCGCGGTCAAACGGTTCGAGTGTGTTGAGGTGCGTCTCAATAGTATTGAGTGTTTCACCGGGCGAGATAAATCGGCTATCGATTGTGCGGGTCACCGCCCAATCGGGTGCGCCGGTTAGTATCCAACGTCGAATGGTGTCAATCGACTGAGCGGGCAATTGGGGTTGATTAAACGGCATCTGTACGCCATTTTCCGTGTTTCCAAGCAGGCGCTTGTACAACTCGGACGCATTCGGATTTCCCGGAATAACCGTACCCCCTTCGATAAGCTCGCTGTGTTCCATAAGGAGCGTCTCTCGATAAGCGCCGTCGGGTCCGTGGCAGATAAGACAACTCGCTTCAAAGATGGCGTGTGCGTCTCGGGCTACTTGTGGTTGAGCGGATAGGTTTTGAATACCCACGATGAACGACAGTAGACCGATGAGCGCAATGTAATGCCCAGCGCCAACCAATGCAAATATGGAATAACGTTTGAACATGGAGTATCTCCTTACAAATACCAACTACCAATTTCGTGGCGAAGTAGGAGCGATCTCCGAATCGCGACCATAGTTTTCTGTAGGGTGGACACTGCCCACCATTCCCGCTTTTTCACCAATTATATTCCGTGTAGCTTGTCCAAGGTGTACACCGTAACCAAGCGAACGATCAAACAAGCGAATAGAGAGCAGAATTTTCTATCGCCTTCACTATTCGTTCGGTTGATCGATAGAGATCTTCACCGAATCGTGACATCATGACTCTACTTCTGTACCAGCATCTTGCGGGTTGCCGTGAACTCGCCCGCCCGCAACGTGTAAAAGTATAAACCACTGGCGACTGACTCGCCACGCCCATTGCGACCGTCCCAATATGCCGCACGGTTTCGGCTCTGGTACATGCCCGCCGCTTGATGCCCTATCGCCAAACGCCGAACTACCGCCCCGTTCATGTCGTAAATCGTGAGCGTGACCTCTGCTGGTGCCGCCAACTGATACGGTATCCAGGTTTCAGGGTTGAACGGATTCGGGTAGTTGGCGAGCAACGCCGTCTCTTGAGGAATAATCAGCGAGGCCAACAGGTTTTGGAGATTCGCAATGCCCTGTCGAAAGACAATTGTGCCATCGTCGACAAGGCGAGCCTGTGCAATCCACGCCTCTATCGTCGCTGCATCTGCCCGTCCTGTGGCAATTGCAGGCGCGGCGGCGTCCGTGGTTTTACCTATTCCCTGCGCCACGAGGGTGAGATCGAAGATGTTGACAACCCCATCGCCGTTAATATCCACCGGCGAATCGGAGGGTACGCTTTTGCCCAACTGCCGTGCGACGCGAATCAGATCCAGAATATTGACCACTCCATCACGATTTACGTCTCCGGTCAGTAGTCGTTCCTCCACCGTGATGCGGATTTCAAGCGGCCCGGCGGGGATACTTTCCTCGGTGTCAGAGCCGAACAGGAAGTTCTGAAGGGCTAATTCCGTTTCACCTTCGGATTTTGCCTTGAGCCTCACCTGAAGCAGGGAACCGGTGCCACTCACGCCGCCTTCGCTGATCCGTCCCGCAATTAGTCCCGTGATTTTACCTGCTGCATTGTCAATACTCCCGCTCTGGAAGAAGGTCGCTCCGCCGCCCGTCTTCAGGAAGTCGCCTTCGCTTACTTCAATCGCTTCAAGGTCAGCCGGGTCGAAGGCAATATCAAACTGCCATCCCGCCAAGTCGGAGACGTTTTCTGCACGCACATCGAATTCAAACGTGTCGCCGATGTGAACTGGAGTTTCGGAAAAGGAGTAGCCGACGCCCGTTCCCACGGTGTATTCAGTGCCCGGTTTAAAGCCAAAAAAGGAGCTGTCCCGAGCTGCAAATGCGACTAATAGGACATTTTTGCCTTGCCGGAGAGTGACCGGTAGAAAATCCGTGTAATCATGTGTTGCATGGTAGCGAAGGGACTGGTAGATCAGATCGCCATTGAGCCAAACCTTAAAACTGTGAGTGCTTCCAACATATATCGTCGTGTCTTGCTGTCGCGGCGAGTAAAGGGACACAGTACCATAGACGATGGCATCATCAATTCTCCTTCCAAGCAGGTCTTCAACGTTATGATTCCCCGTCACTGGAAGTTTACGAGAAGTCCACACGTCACCTCCGACCAATTGTCCTGCGGTTGCTCCGTTGGTAGAAATCTCATTTTCTTTCACCGCGCCGCCACTCATGTCCGCCAATAGATCTGTGCTCTTATCCAATGCTGTGTTCGGTAACACGACCCAGAACCAGGGGCCTTCTATTTTCGGAGCTTCTATAGGGAACGCCGGATTGCCGTACCAATGGAGTGTTAGGGTTTCGCGTAGCTCATCCAAAGGTCGAATGTCAGTGATTTTATTGTTATAGACGCCCAGCCATTTCAAGTTGGTTAGGGCCACGAGCGGCGTCACGTCGGATATGTTGTTTCCTCCAACGTTCAGCCATCTTAAGTTGGTTAGCTTTGCAAGCGGTGCTACGTTCGATATGTTCTGGTTTCGTCCAGCGTTTAGCGTTTCCAAGCTAATTAGCCCGGCAAGCGGGGATATGTCCGATACTCTATTGGCGCTAAATGTTAGATCGGTTAACTGGGTTAATCTTGCAAGAGCCGATATATCCGATATTTGGTTATCATAGAATTTCGGAATTAGTAGCTTGTAGCTTTTAGACTGACGACAAACATAAAACTTGGTACCCTGTCGTAAATCTTTTCGTCACACGTAGATGTCCATAGTGACTATTCTTCTCGTAGGAGTTTGCTATGGACATTTTGAATCTTATGAAAGAGTTTCCAAATCAAGAATCTTGTCTCAGATTTATAGAGGAAAAACGTTGGAAGGACGGTGTTTGCTGTATCCACTGTGGCAGTGAAAAAGTTGGACGCAAGAACAAAAACGACATTACTACTGGTTGGAATTGCTACGATTGTGAATCTAGCTTTTCGGCTACAGCAGGAACCATCTTCCATGGTACCAAGATACCTCTCCAGAAATGGTTTTTGGCTATCTCAATTCTTTCCAATGCCAAGAAAAGCATATCGAGTTGTCAGCTTGCTCGTGACTTGGACATGAATCAAAAGTCCGCTTGGTATATGGCAATGCGCCTCCGTGAGAAAATGAGTGATAGTGATGAATTGCTGAAAGGGATAGTTGAAGCGGACGAAACCTATGTCGGCGGCAAACCCAGAGCAAAATCTAAGAGAGGTAGAGGCACAAATAAATCTCCCGTCATCGGCGTAGTCGAGAGAGGCGGTCGGGTGGTTGCTAAATTCATGAAGGTTCTATCTGGTGAAAATATCAGAGAATTCATCCTTAGCAATGTCTCACCCGATGAGTCTATTCTTATGACTGATGAATTTCGCTCTTACAATAGTCTGGACGAAGATATCGAAAGACATGTTATCCATCACCAAGAGAGATATGTTTCTGAGGACGGCGTAACTCACACCAACACCATCGAGTCGTTTTGGGCTTGTGTCAAGAGGTCATTCTACGGAACGCATCATCACTACAGCAAGAAGTGGCTGCCACTGTATATCATGGAGTCTTGCTGGAAATATAATCGCAGAAAAGATGATGAGATTTTCATAAGATTTTTTGATGAATGCTTCACCTGAGCCACATGAATTGTTTGGCTATCGGTATATTCTGTCAACGACAACATCATGGTGTGCTGAAAATCCCATAGTGTTGGAAATTAAAATCCCGCAGATAACCCGCAATGCTCCCGCGAGCATGTACAAACGCTTGGTCAACATGATATGCCTCCATTTCTCTCTTATAGAGATGTATTTTAGTGTGAATCAAGATTCCGAACACTGTCTAAAGTTATTGTACATTAAGAAGAGAAAAGCAAGCAAATCGACCAAAAAGCAGTTAACTACTAAGTCCCTAGAATTTTAAATTAATCAAATTGGTTAGCCCTGCAAGTGGAGATATGTCCGATATGTTATTGTGCCCGATGCTTAAGCTGTTCAATTTGGTTAATCTCGCAAGGGATGACATATCCGATATTGTGTTGAAATGAACATATAAATGTGTGAGGTCGGTTAACCCTGCAAGCGCAGACACGTCCTCTATGTCATTGACCGCAAGGTCCAAATAAATCAATCGGGTTAGCCCTGCAAGGACTGATATATCCGAAATTCGATTAACGGCTAGTTTCAATTCTTTCAAATTGATTGCGAAACTCAAGCCCGTCAAATTGTGGACACGCTGGTTAGCCGCGGTGAGTCTTTCCAATTTTTGCATATCTTCCACGGTTATCGGGGCATTAATGGTCTTGCCAAGCGCTTCCGCAACCGCGGTTCGTAGGTTCGGATCCGGGATTTGTACATGCGTACCCGGTATTACCTCCGGCTGCGTTATAACCGGAGGTTTTCCCACTTGCTGTGGATAATCCAACGCATGAATCACATCTTGAAAACTTGACTTCCAGGTATCTCGCTTGATTTGCCCGCCGTCAAGTACGAGCAACCCTGCGCTCTGCAGGCCCGCGTTCTCACGAATCCTCTTGAGGAAGGTTTCGGTCTCCAACCCAACCACGGCAGCGGCGTATGCCGCGTCCACCGGTCCCTGAAACGCCTCATGAAAACGTGAAATCGGTTCAACACCACCAACCACGCCTCCCGTCTCTTCAAGCGCTTCCCGATAGCGTTCCATGTCTTCACCCACACGAGCGTCCATGTCTGACTTTTCAACGTAGAGGCGCAACGCCTGCGCTTTGTCGTAGGGCGGGTTGGTATTGCTCTCAATCACGGAACGTACCTGGTCTTCAAAGGTCTTCATGCCCTCCGTATGGCAACCTATACAGGAAAGCCCGTTGCGCACCGTCGGGTCGCTGGCAGCGGGGTTGGAAACAATGTTTATCGGCGCCTCGTCGAGACGGAAACTGGACGCATTGACAAGGTAGTATCCTTGCAAACCGTTTGGCAGATTGAAGATAGCCTCTCCGCCATCGTGCGTGAAATTGAGCGGGTGGGTAAAGATGTTCTGTGCCCCCACACTCCCGGCAAAGTCGTAGCTTTTCCAATACGCTCCATAGCGAGAGGTATGCCGTTCCACCATTCGGTTGTTATTGGAGACACCCGAGTTGTTGAATCCCGCCCGCCAAACCCGGACTCCCGGTGCATTTGTGAGGTTACCAACCACGTCAACATCCAGTTGTTGCTCTAATTCCCCGTCCGTTAATGGCAGAGAAAGCAGTTCATGATACAGAGGCGGGGTGGATGCTGTTGCAAGAAACCAATCGATATGAACGGATGGTATAACGCAGTTCATCTGTGTCTGCAACCGTCCGAGTTGATTCCGCAGCCCAAGCTGTGCCGGCGCGTCAAACTCGATATGGTAAGGATACGCTTCCTCTATCTTCGTCCAGCCGCCGATGCGATCCCACTCGTAGTGTCGCAAGTCGATGTAGAAGATGGTAGCTTGCGAGTCAATAGGCTGTGGGTTGATAACACTAACTCCCCATGAGAGGCTATTGACGAGTTTGGCGAGCGCTTTGCGGTACTCACCAAGTATCTCCGGTGTTTCCCCTGAGTTATAGAGGTGCGTCAGTGTAAAGTAGCGAGCGTAGGCGCGGTCAAACGGTTCGAGTGTGTTGAGGTGCGTCTCAATGCTCTTGAGAATTTCGCCGGGAGAGATAAACCGGCTATTGGTCGTGGGAATTGTCGCCCAATCGGGAGCGCCGGCTAGAATCCAGCGTCGAATTGCCTCAATCGACTGAACGGGCAACTGGGGCTGTCCGAACGGCATCTGTGCGCCGCTTTCGGTGGGGCCTAGCAGCCGTTTATACAACTCGGAGTCATTCGGATTTCCCGGAACAACCGTACCCCCTTCGATAAGCTCGGTGTGTTCCATGAGGAGTGTTTCTCGATAAGCGCCATCGGCCCCGTGGCAGATGAGGCAACTCCCCTCAAAGATCGCATAGGCATCTTGGGCTATCTGCGATTGGGCGGACACATTTTGAAAGCCCACGATAAGGGTCAATAAGCAGATTAAAGCGGTAATGGAATGACGTTTATACATAATTGTATCTCCAAATTCTTCTTCCAAATATGCTGCTCTACACATCGCTCTCGCATTCCAAGAGGTACTTGCGACTCACGAGCGCATCCTCCAATGGCTGATCCGTTGCGGTATTTTCAATCAGAAGATCGCCTTGATAACCGAGTCTAGTGAGGTGATTCGAGATTGACTTGAAATCGACAAATCCGTCTGTTATCCGTGTTGAAAATCCGTCCGCTGTTCTTTGCTTAATGTGAACGGAAGCGAGGTCCTCCTTCCTCACGGTGCTCCAGAAATCCTCCGGTCGATTGCTGGCAGTGCCATCAGAGCGGAACGTGTTCGCCTGATCGTAAATCAGCGGACAACTGCCGTGTCGTGCCAATTCCAGCGTCCAAGTGGCTGACTGACGTCCATGCTCGAGGGCGAAAACCATGGGATACGAAGGCAGCAGCGACTTGTATCGCTTCACATTGGCTACTGCGACCTCTGTGTCGACATTGCCGTGGGTCTCAACGTCAACGATGCGAAATCGAGCGCCGTGAGGGCAAAGTAGATAGGCGAATTTTTTCGCCTCGATTATTCTCGCGTTATCCCCGCCGAGGTCGTGTGGTTCGGCGAGCCAGACATGCGATGCCGCGTAACTCAAAGTTAGACCTGACATCTTTCCCACGAAGTCACACACCTGGTCGAAAAGTGAGTTGTGCTCCGCCTTAATGAGTTTGCTCCAACTCGCGCCGCGCCATAATGCTTCACAGATGGTTTTCCATCGTTCGTCCGTGTAGGCGTACATCGCAGCCTCAATTTTCCGCATCATGTCCCCAAATTCCGAGTTGCGGAGGTAGTTGTGGTCCCGTACTTCCATCTCGCGAAACCCGTTTTCGCCGAATTTCGAGGCGAGATCTTCAAAGGAATCGCCGCTTTCCATGCGCTTCGCCCATATGTTTGTGACGATGCCAAGTTTTTCGTACATGCGAGGCTCCTAAAGCCGTATTTGCTGCACCAAAAATCCAAGAATACAAAACTTCATTATAACATAACCCAAGAGCCAATCAAACAGGGAAATCGTGATGTAGCGAAGCCCCTGCATTCCACTTAGGATTGGACACGCTGACAATGGTTGCCTCCAATATGTCGAACAATTCGTCTTTGCCGTCGGCGAATTGCGCGCCTTATGTACGGACAGGGACATGAAGATTCACAAATCAGTCTGCAAATAAATAAGGGGTGTGCATACGTAGGCACCTTGGTCGTAATTGCAGAATGTGATTAGATTAACCCTATTGCAGTGTATATACATTGCGGGATCTCTATCGATCAACTGACCGAATAGGGAAGGCGATAGGAAATCTTACTCGATATCCCCTAGCTCGATCTCCTCCGGAGCGAAGGTATCCGTCGGATCGTTCGTGCTATTGTGTATTTGGTTTTTTGAAGATACACCAGCCCAGTGGCAGCTTTGTTTGCTTGTCCGCGTTTTCTGTGTAATCTGCTGAATCCGTGATTCAGACAATGATTATGCACACCGCTCAACTTATCTAGAAGATTGGGATGGAAATAACTATCCTGACGATAAAGAGGACCATCTGGTTACATGGGTAAGTTGGCATGCGGCGCTGGCTTACGCAGCGTGGGCAGGCATACGGCTGCCGACAGAGGCAGAGTGGGAATTTGCAGCACGCGGTGGATTGGCAAATCAAAGTTACCCGTGGGGCAATTCAATTGATGCAAACAAGGCAAACTACAACGGAAATGTCGGAGACACGACTACTGTTAGTGTCTATCCTGCTAACAATTACGGTCTCTACGATATGGCGGGCAACGTTTGGGAATGGTGTCTCGATGAATACCAAAGCGATTTCCACAGAAATTCCCCGTACCGGAATCCAATTGCAGGCGCAACCCGTATCCAAAACATGATAAGCAATTTCAGAGACGTTGAAACTCCGCGGGTGTTGCGTGGGGGATCTTTGGTCACCGAGCGTCAAAGCGTGGAGGTTTCTACGCGCGCTGAATCCTCGCCGCGGTATGCAGACTTCGATCTCGGTTTCCGTTGCGTGAAGGACAAGAAATCTTAAAACCTCGATTGCATCGAAAAAGATGGCGATGCACAAGACCTCGCGCAACAACACAATTGGGTCATACCTATGAATTGTCAGATTCTATCTGTACGGCGCAGAATTTCAACTCCGGCTGCTGAGATACCGGATCAAACGCTGGATTCGTCACGTAATTCGCATTAGTCTTGGCGTGGAAGAGATCGCCCCAATGGAACGGTGTAAAGAGCAATCCACGTCGAATCGTTTCTGTGACACGCGCCCGCGCATAGCACCGTCCACGTCGCCCGACAAGATAGATCCACTCACCGTCTTGAACGTCGTTTTCTACTGCATCATCCGGATGGATTTCCACGAACGGTTCCGGGTCCTTACGGACCAGCTGCGGCACCTTGCCTGTCCGAGTGCGCGTATGCCACTGACTCGCGACACGTCCTGTTGTCAAACCGAGTGGGAATTCCTCATTTGTGTCTTCATCCGGTGGTTGATAGACCGGCGTTTTGAATTGTGCTTTCCCGGAACCGGTGAAAAACTTCGTGCGGACGTATCGGCGCGCCGTGCCTGGATGTCGTGGATGCGGACAGGGCCATTGCAGTGATGTTTTCGCGAGGCGTTCATTCGTCATCCCCATCTGATCACAAGGGGTACCTGCTGTTAGAAGCCGATATTCATCCCAGACCTCTTCAGCGGTAAAGAAGTCGAAATTCCGCTTAAATCCCATCGCTCTCGCGACCTGTGTGAATATCCACCAATCCGGTTTTGCCTCACCGGGAGGGACGAGGAACTGATCGCTTCGGACGACGAGCCGTTCGCTATTCGTCATTGTGCCTTGCTTTTCACCCCACTGCGCCGCTGGGAGCAGTACATCCGCATACTCCGCTGTCTCTGTCGGGTAATAACAATCCTGCACGATGACCAAGTCCGCACGCCGCAAGCCTTCTTGCGATACTTTTGTATTGGGCATGCTGACTGCCGGGTTTGTGCAGGCGATCCAGAGTGCGCGAACTTTCCCCTCAGCCGCTGCTTCAAACATCGGCACCGCTGTTAATCCCGGTTTCGAGTCAATGCTCCCCGGTGGCACTCGCCACGCGCCTTCCAGATAGGCACGGTGCATATCATTGGTGACAACACGATAGCCGGGCAACTGGTGAGACAGATAACCGACCTCTCTGCCACCCATCGCATTCGGTTGTCCGGTCAACGAAAATGGACCGGCACCCTTTACGCCAACTTCACCTAATTGCAAATGTAGATTGATGAGGGCAACATTTTTGTCAACGCCGCTTGTGCTTTGATTGGTGCCTTGGCAGTAAAAGCTGAGCAATCGACCTGGTTTAGAGAGGTATTCAACGATCTCGTCAATACGTGCAGGGTGAATATCGCAGGCAGTGAGAAGCGCGTCTTCGTCTAAGCTGTCCAAATGGTTCTCATACGCACTGAAGTTTCCCGTACTTCTGCGGATGAAACGTCTATTGACGCGCCCTATCGCAATGAGGCGTTTGGCAATGAGTTGAAGGAACGCAACGTCGCTTCCGGGTGCGAGCGGCACATGGATATCCGAGAAATCTGCTGTCTTCGTGCGGCGTGGGTCTACGGCGATAATCCGCGTGCTCGGTTCTACTGTACGTCGTTTCCGAATCATCTGGAAGAGAACAGGGTGATTCGCTACCATATTCGCGCCGATAATCAGAAAGACATCCGCGTGCTGGATATCGTCATAGCAGGTAGGCGGACCGTCTGAGCCGAACGCCTGCATGTAACCAACTACGGCAGAAGACATACAGAGCCGACTATTTGTGTCCACGTTATTCGTCCGTAGAAATCCTTTGAATAATTTGTTGAAAACGTAGGAAGCCTCTGTGTCCAATTGTCCAGATCCGTAGAGCGCAATGGAATCCTTGCCGTGCTCCAATTGGATTTCGTGAAGCCGATTTGCTGTGAAAGCGATAGCCTCGTCCCACGAAACTTCGCGCGCGGGTTCGCCTCTGCGATCCCGAATTATGGGATACGCGAGTCTACCGTCATGATTTTGAAAGACCTGTTTCAGATGTGCACCTTTCGGACAAAGCATTCCATAATTTGGGGCGACATCGTCGTCCGCTGAGATTCTCGTAATCTTGTTATCCTGGACGGTTGCCCTGATGACGCAACCGACCCCACAATAGGGACATACCGCTTTTCCTGTTGAATTTTCCATTTTTTAATTATTGAGTTTCTGCGCCGATTTTTCCGTTGTCAAAATCGGGTTTTCGATCAGTTTGATGAGTATTGGTTATGAAACGAATTAATTTGATCAGAGTCATGGGCAGACACGGGGATCCGCCCATACGTTGAATAAGACTTACGCAATTCATCGATCGTTCCGTTCCAAATCGTTCCTCTAAAGCGTCAGGGTTACAAACCCCTCTCACAAGTTGAAGAAGGATTAGGTTAATGCACCTTCGGCTCTCAGACGTTGTCTCTCTGCGAGTGCTGCATCAAACTCTCCCTTCTCTGCGGCTTGAACTGCGGGGGAGAACCTCACTAATACCGTGCCAACTGAGGCGACTGTAACCATTACGCCGAGATATAGCAAGCCTTGCTGCGTCGTGATACTCTCGGAACGGAACAGGAACCCCGACGCAACGGCACCAGCGTTTCCACCCGCGCCGACGATACCGGCAACAGCTCCCAACGCCTTCCTATTGATAAACGGAACGATTCCAAACGTCGCGCCTTCGGACATCTGCACGAAGAGACTGAAGACAATCATCGTTCCAACAGCGAGCACAAGCACTGCCATTTGCGCGAACACTATCAACATGAACCCCTCACCTAACAGAACAACGAAGAGGAACATGACACGCCCGCGAAGCCCTATCTTTTTCGCAAAGAAATCGGAGAAAAACCCACCGAGGCTTCGTGCAAAGATGTTCATTAAACCGAACAAGCCAGCGATAAGTCCTGCTGTCTTGACATCCAATTGGAAATTGTCGTGATAGTAGAGCGCGGCGATGTTGTTAATGGTTAATTCCACCCCGAAACAGGCGGCATAAATGAGGAAAAGTGCCCAGACACGGTAGTCTTTAATCGCCAGTATGAAAGATTCCATGCCTTTGCCTTCCGAAGACTCAAGTTCGCCGCGTTCACGGAGTTCTTTATAATTCCCATCGGGTGCGTCTTGGGTCAAGAAGTAATAAGCAAACCCAGTGATAAACAGAGCGACACCGGGAACAATCATCGCCAGCCGCCATCCGAGGGATTCATTGACACCCAAGCTGAGAACAGCGGTAAAGATGAGGGGCATCACCATCTGGGTAACACCGCCACCGAGGTTGCCCCATCCCGCTGTTGTGGCATTCGCAGTGCCGACACAGTTCGGCGCGAACATCACCGATGTGTGATACTGCGTGATGACGAACGACGCGCCGATTGCACCGATTGCCAATCGAAATAGTAGAAACGTCTCATAATTCTGGGCAAGTCCAATCCCAATGACGGGCAGTGAACCGAGAATTAGGAGCCATGTATATGCCTTTCGAGAGCCGATCTTGTCGCAGAGCGGTCCGATTAAGACGCGCACCAGCACTGTAATTGCGACAGAGGCGATAGTTGTATTACCGATCTGTGCTTTTGTTAACATCAGATCTTCGCGCACAATCACCATCAGTGGTGCAACCCCAAACCAACCGAAAAAGGCTAAGAAGAAAGCGAACCATGTGGTATGGAAGGCGCGCATCTGGACCGATTTTAAACTGAAGAGATTTATCTGTGTCGCTTTATTTTTGAGATCCATAAATTTCTCCAACTTTTGAATAGCCGTTTGGGTCTATTCCCGCGTCGAATTTTCCTTTCTATAATGTTGTTAATTTTAGTTATGCGCGTGTGGAAGCACGCAAGTTTACATTCACTCGCCCTTCACCTCCGTGAAAGGTAAGGAACGAGTCCTTCAAGTAATTGCGGCAAATCGTCGCAAGGCACATTCTCCAATAACTTCGGTGCTACTTTTGGGTTAGCACTGGCATCTCCCTTGAGGAACACATCCACCGCATCGGTAAGGACACCATCAATCTTAATCTTCTTACCGAGCAGACCAATATCTGCAGCGGCGTGGTTGCCACATCCGTTTGGACAGCCAGACCAGTGTATCGTCAACGGTTTGGTATTACTGAGTTTTGCTTCCAAATGCCGGATTGCCTCCATCGCGCGCTCTTTCGTTTCAATAAGCGAGAAGTGACAATAGTCGATACCCGTGCAACTCACCATGCCGCGCATGACTTCCGAGGGGTCGTAGCGAAGCTCCTGTAGGAGCGGTTCAGCGGTTAAGTCCCCGATTTTTGTGTCCGGTACATTCGTGATAATCAGATTCTGTCCCTGCGTGAGGCGGATGTCACCGGTGCCGTATTCATCGGCGAGGCGAGCGACCTCGAAAAGCTGCGTCGTTGTGATGCGTCCGACAGGTACAACAAGTCCGGCGTAATTAAGGTGTGGCTCTTTCTGTGAGAAGATACCAGTGTGGTCGGTCTTGTTCTTGCCGCGCGCATCTTTACCCGCTGTCAGGAGCGGCTGTTTTCTGTGCCGACGTCTTTCTAATTCTTTTCGGAATTTTTCTATACCCCAATCTGCAATCAGAAAAGCAAGACGAGATTTATTCCGAGCTGTCCGCGGTCCATGATCTCGGAAAATTAGCGTAATGTCCGCACACAAAACTGAGGCATCTTCAGGGATAATAAACACATCAAGTGGTTGCGCGACGGTATACCCGCCAGAACCCATCTTTCCGCCAACCGCGACGTTAAAGCCTTTCATCTCTTGACCATCAATCTCCTTTTCCGCAGGGGTAAGCGCAATGTCCTGTGAGGCTGTATGGGTACAGTTATCCAAACATCCCGTGATACCGACATTAAACTTACGCGGAATATCGGTGAATTCCCTGTTACCGACAATGAGTCTTGTGAATTCCCTACCAACATGGGAAGCATCAAAGAGTTCATTCGGTGTCAATCCGGCAACGGGACACCCGATCACGCCGCGAATATTGTCGAAACCAGTTTGGAGTGAACCTAAACCGACCTCCTCAAGCCGATTCCAGATGTGCTGGACATTCTCAATCGCGAAACCTCGGAGCTGAATCTGCTGACGCGTCGTGAGATCCACGAATCCGGGTCCGTGTGCTTCACTGATTTCGGCAATAGCGCGGAACTGCTCGGCGTTGCTAAAACCGCTAGACATACGGAGGCGCATCATAAATGCTCCGGGGATTTGCTTTCGATAAAAGACACCTACCCACTTAAGCCGGTCACGTTCGTTCGGTGGAATAGATTCCCACCCGTCCCGAATATAGTTTGGAATGTCATTGATTACCTCCAGCCCATTTTTTTCGCGCTTTAGGAGCTCTGCAGCATTTATCTTTGATTTCCCTTCTTTGGCAGCCGTTGCGCTTTTCAGACTCGGTGCCGAACGCACACTTCGGCTTGTAGAAATAGCCTTCTTTTTTGATTGGTTCACTTTTGAATCTCCTTCAGAAACAGGCATCCTATAGGGTTAGGCGGAAATAAAAAAGGCATCTATCAGCGAGTGTAAACTCAGCCAGATAGACACCTGTGTCCGGTCCCAAATCACCATTGATTGGCTGTTGTTATTATCTACATTGTTTGCCCAGTGGCATAAAGTCCTCCAGTCCTACTGAGCAAAATAAGCAATTCTAATGTGTACGCGCTGTTCACCCTTGAACACACGCACTTTTATAGTGGAAACGAATATCTTCTCTATAATTTGTTCGTCAATACATCTGCAACGGACAGCACGTCTTCTGAGATTTCCGCGAGCCGTTTTCTGCGATTCATCGCCATCTTCCGCAAAATTTGATACGCTTGTGATTCGTTACAGCCGCGTTGTTGCGCGACCAGTTCCTTTGCGCGTTCTATAATTTTGCGTTCGGCAAGGTTTGTCTTTGTCTTTTCAAGTTCCTGTTGCACCGCTCGGAATTCATAAAATCGGGCAACAGCCGATTCGATAATGGTTTAACTCGGGCACCAGTAAGTTTTCCGACAGCATACGCGGACACACCGGCACGCGTCGTTGCCTAGATCGTCTCTGATCGCTCATCTCTCGAAAACATGATTGTCGGTCATGGATAACTTTCAAGGAGAGACGCGACCCAACTGAGTACCGCGTGCCCCGGAAAATCAACACCAATCAGTATGATGTCTGGCTTTACCAGTGCAACCTGCTCAGCCACGTCTTCCTGTAGACGTATAGGCACGGCGACTTTGTAACGACTTGCTTCCAGAATACCAATTAACGAATTCGCCCGCTCCGGATTGTTATCAATGATTAGGATCGCCCCTTCCTAGTAACGGGTGGGGACTCCGGCGTTGAGGTGACCGTTTCCATCCTCCACCCTTTCCCAAGTTAATTCCGCGTAAAGATAGCTGAAACAACGAGGCATGTTAACCTTACATAACAGAACAGATTAGCAAAACACTTGCCAAAAGTATGAATTCCTGATTTCTTTAGGGTTCATAAAGCTTCTACAAAACAGAAACCCCACGAAACGTCCGTGGGGAGTGAATTTTTGCCTGATTTTTTAGCAGAAAGCGACCGTTTTTCCAGCGGATAAAGTAAATAGGCGAATTCTTTCGCCTGGATTATTCTCGCGTTACCGGCGTCAAGGTCGTCGGGTTCGGCAAGCCATGCGATCGATGCCGCGTAACTCAAATTTAGACCTGACATCTTTTCCACGAATTCACTCACCTTGTCGAAACGTGACTTATGCTCCGCCTTAATCAATTCGCTCCGACTCGTATCACGCCTCAGCGCTTCACAGATGTCTTTCCATCGTTCGTCTGTGTAGGATTCCGTCGCCGCCTCCCATGCGCTTCGCCCAGATATTGGTGACGATGCCAAGTTTTTCGTACATGCGGGTCGCCTAAAGCCGTATTTGCCGCGCCGAGAATCTAAAAATTTGAAATTTCATTATTACATAACCTACGAACCGTTCAAACAGAGAAATCGCGATGTAGTATAGTCTCCACATCCCACCTAGAATCGAGTGGATTGTGGTTGTCCATCAAGATGTCAGACAATTCTGTCTTTGCTGCCAGCAGGTTGCGCGTCTAGTGTGAAGATAGTACATGAAGATTCACAAAACAATCCGCAACTAAATGTATTGCTAACAGGAAATCGTATGGGGTAAAATACATTATAAGCGATACCGTGTCGATACCGTATCTGTCCGTTATTGGAGTTCTACCCGATTTGAAAATTTTAACCAAATATACGCTTAAAGAGTTTTTCCCGCCCTTTTTCTTAGCGCTGCTCTGTTTTACCTCAATCCTCCTCTTTGACGAAGTATTCCGCCTTACCAAACACTTTGTGAAGAAGGGGATTAGTCCTTACTATCTCATCGAACTCTTGATTTATCTTCTGCCCGTAGTCATTGTCTTGACGATTCCGATGGCAACACTCGTAGGCATCCTGCTCGCCCTTGGACGACTATCGACCGATAACGAAGTCACTGCAATGAAAGCACACGGTGTCGGATTTCATCAAATCCTCTTGCCACTTGTGCTGACCGCCACCTTTCTCAGCATCTTCGACTTTGTGTTCATGGACTATTCTCTCCCACGTGGGAATGCTGCATACTTCGCAAGGAAACGCGATATCAGTATGAGAAATCCGGCTTTTGTACTTGAGGAAGGGGTCGTCATGCGTGAGCTCGAACGCGAACAAAAACTCTGGATGTATGAGTCAATGGATCCGCACACGAAACGGCTACAGAATGTCAGAGTTTGGGATTCAATATGGGGTGGAAAACCTCGATTCATCCATGCCAAGGAAGCAACTATCGGGATTGAAGAGGACGGTCAGGCATGGTTGGCGCTCTTTGATGGCATGACTTATGAAACGGCTTCCGACAATCTTCAGGGTTTTCGCGTCACCGCTTTCGATAAACAGCGAGTCGCATTGGATTTTACCGAGGCATTGGAGCGAAATAAATATAATGCCCAAAGACCGAAAGGTATGTCGATCGCCGGGCTCAAGGACTATATCAAGAAGAAACAGGAAGCAGCAGCAGACGCCAAAGAGGGATCTTTCGTTATTGAGCAGTTTCGGGACGCACAAGCCGAGTACCACAAAAGATTCTCGATTCCGTTTGCATGTTTGGCGTTCGGTCTAATTGGCGTTCCGCTTGGGTTGATAGTCAAGCGGAGTGGCAAGATGGTCGGTTTTGGTATCGGATTGGGACTGATTCTCGTATATTATCTATTGCTCCAGTTTGGCCAAGGTTGGGTGGGACGAAACAGCGTTATTTCACCGTGGCTCGCCATGTGGCTTCCCAACATCGTGATTGGGGCGTTAGGAGTCGGCTTCAGTCTGCACGCAATACTGGGAGAAAGGCTACGAGCGAAGTTTTATCGCCAGGAAATCATAACTTCGGCACATCTTGGAGCAAACGCCAAGCGAGTAGGAGAATCGGATTGAGGACGCTAGATCGCTATATTTTGGCGGAATACTTAAGGGCTTTTTTTAGCGGACTGTTTTTTTTCATCGCGCTGGTGATTATCGTCCGTTTGCTGGATAAAGACATAAAGAAGTTCGACGACGATATTGCATACGTCACGGCTGTGCAAATTGTATTGTACCAAGCACCTAGACGAATAATGGAGGTCGTGCCGCTCGCCGGATTTATCGCTGCCTTCTTTGTCTTGGGCAGAATGGTACGCAATAACGAATTTTCGTCAATGAAGGCAGCGGGAATAAGCGTCTACCGCATCGTAGCCCCGATTTTTATTTCTACGCTGCTGATTTGTTGCATTTTCGCTGTTTTTTATGACCGGATCGCGTCGCCAGCCTATCATCGAGCCAATGAGTTGAAGAAGCAGCCAAGATTCCGCGGAAACCGGAATATGCTGTTTAAGGGACAGGGAAATCGATTGTTTTATGTTCAGAATTTAGATCTGGAGCGTGAGAGTATTAGTCGAATGACGATTTATCAGCTTGATGCGGCGGATAATCTTGCCAAAATTACTTTTGCGGAATCAGCCACGTGGAAACCAGAGAAATGGCATCTCGTGAAAGGATTTGTGCGTCGGTTTAGTCCGGATGGAGAGACAGAGTTCGAGCCGTTCGTCCATAAACAGGTTGAACGGCTGGAAGACCCCAAACTCTTCGCGGAAAACAACAGAGATCCGCGTGCAATGACGATTAAGGAACTGCGAAACCAGATTGCCTATAAACAGATGGTAGGGCAAACCACCCGAATCGAACAGGTCAGGATGCACCACAAGATGGCGTACCCTTTTGCTGCGTTAGTGGTTGTTCTAATCGGTGCGCCAATCGCTATCCGATTTGGCAAAGCGGGCTTTTTTGCCGGTCTGGTCATTGCGTTTTTTCTCAGTTTTTTGTATTGGGGACTATCTTTTGCAACCCTCGAAGGCTTGAGTGAAAGTGGAAAACTCCCACCCTTGGTGGCTTGCTGGGGAGCAAATTTTTTGTATGCGGCTGTCGGCGGGATATTACTCTGGAAAACTCCGAAGTAAGACGTCAGATTTCACAGCGATAAGTCGCATTCAAGATTATCTCGTTTCGCAGCACATGATTAATGCCAAACCGCCCGGACGCCTCAAGAATTGGTCACGTCTTCTTCCGGCTACGTAGTCTGACCCCCATTCCCTTTATTCTCATTCTGATTTTCTTTTCTCAACCTACGCCTTTACCAATTGTTCTCGGCAGCCTGCTGATTGTTCTTGGTGAGTGGCTTCGCATTTGGGCGGTAGGATATGCCGGCGGTTCAACGAGGACTCGGACATTAGGTGCCGCCCGCGATCTTGTGACGACGGGCCCCTATGCACATGTCCGCAATCCGCTATACCTCGGTAATCTCATTCTTAGTGTCGGTGTCTGCGTCGTTGCCAATGTCTACTGGATGATTGCCGTTCTTACCATCGGCTTCCTAATCCAATACACACCGATTATACGTTCCGAAGAAACCTACTTGTTGGACGTGTGTGGAGATCGTTACCGAGCCTATTGTGCTGCCGTGCCTCGTCTCATTCCACATCTTCGTCCGTATGCTGAACCTTCTGGTCACGATTTTTCACTGCGCCGTGCGCTAACGAGTGAAAATCGAACACTTACCGCGATTGGGTGTGTTGTCATCTTAATCGCCGCCAGATCATTCCTATGGTAAACGCGAGGCAAGCTTGCACGACACTGCCGTCTTATCTCAAGTTCTTCGACTACTCGTTCAGTACATAATCTAAATGAACGCAATTTCTAGGAGCTTGCTATTTGATTCAAGACTAACGGATTCTGGCTTATCCTCTCTGTGTTATCTCTTTGTCTTCTCACCAATGGGAGTTGTATCTGGAGTCCGTTGATTGCACTATGGCTTTTCGCTCCGAACCTAGTCCCTACGCTATGCCCAGCGAACAACACCCCTATTTAATCTTTGAAGATTGCACGCCGTTCAGGCGGATAGCTATGATTGTCCAATGCGATTATGGGACGGCACAGTGGAAAAATCTCTATCGCCCTCGTTGTTCACTCAGTTGATCCCTACAATCAGGTGTCCTTGGCTTCTCACTTGTTTTTCTTGCGGATTGTGTACGGATTCGTTATAATGTAATCCATTCTTGAGGTTTCTGCGGTACGTCCAGGTGCAAGCACTCCGGTTAACCAATAATCCCGATGCGGTCTCTGAAGGCACAGTCACCCGTCTCTCCTTATATTCACGACTCCTCACGGTATTGGAGGCAGAAGGTTTAACCGTTATCTCTTCAAAAGAGCTGTCGGACCGAATGCAGTTTACCGCGACCCAAATTCGGAGAGACCTCGCTTGTTTCGGCCAATTCGGCAAACGTGGAATCGGTTATCAAATCTCCGACCTGAAACGTGCAATCAATAAGATTCTAGGTGTCCATCTTCGCCGGAAGGTTGTTCTCGTCGGGGTCGGAAATTTGGGCAGTGCATTACTCGGTTATCGTGTGTTGTGCGACCACAATTTTGAAATCGTTGCGGCGTTTGATAACGACCCGCAGAAATGGGCTCAGGAAATTAATACTGTCCTGATTCAAAAGCCTGAACAACTTCCGGAAACCGTGCGGTCACAACAGATAGAAATTGGAATCATCGCGGTTCCTGTCGAGGGTGCACACGAAGCATTGAATCTACTTGTTTCATCCGGTATTCGCGCCATACTCAATTTCGCCCCTGCTCAACTTGCTACGCCTCGAAATGTGCAACTGCGAAACGTTGATTTGTCCATAGAGCTTGAGGGGCTTTCCTATTTTCTAGAACAAGATAGCTAGGCATATTGTGCGTGGGAAGCTATGTCCTTAGTTTCAGGACGACCGAGCTGCCGGGTATCGAGCGTTCGATGATGTAGGTTTCAAACAGATAGTTAATCCGCGCAGATAGTTAATCCGCGCCTAGGAGTGGACATGAGTCATTTTCCCATTTCTCGCCCCAGACGGCTCCGCGCCGATGAAAACCTGCGCCGACTTACTCGGGAAACGGCGATTTCGACGGACGACTTGATTTATCCTATGTTCGTCGTTCACGGACACGATGTTGCCATCGAAATTTCATCCATGCCCGGGTGCTATCAATATTCGGTGGATCGCCTTGTTACCGCCGCCAAAGAGTTAGTGATGCTCGGCATACCGGGGACAATTCTATTTGGCATTCCCGATTTCAAAGACGCCCTCGGATCGGAAGCCTATGCGGACGATGGAATCATACAGCAGGCGATCAGGGCTCTCAAGAATGCAGTTCCGGAGTTGCTTGTTATTACCGATGTATGTCTGTGCGAGTATACAGATCATGGACATTGCGGTGTCATTCAGGACAGGGACGTACTAAACGATCGAACATTGGAGTTGCTCGCCAAGGAAAGCCTATCTCATGCGCGTGCAGGCGCGGATGTCATTGCGCCTTCCGACATGATGGATGGTCGTGTCGGCACAATTCGAGCTGCCTTGGACGAAAACGGATACGAAAGTATTCCCATCTTGGCATACTCTGCAAAATACGCCTCCGCTTTCTACGGACCGTTTCGGGAAGCAGCGGAATCGGCGCCGCAATTTGGTGACCGCCGCTCGTATCAGATGGATCCACCCAACGCCGAGGAAGCCTTGCGCGAAGTAGCGTTGGATATTGAGGAAGGAGCCGACATCGTTATGGTCAAACCGGCGCTCTCCTATCTAGACGTTATCTGCCGTGTGAAGGATAGGTTTAAGATGCCGGTTGCGGCGTACAATGTCAGCGGCGAATATGCGATGATTAAAGCGGCTGCCCAACAGGGATGGATTGACGAGAAACGCGTCGCGCTTGAAGTGCTCACGAGCATTAAGCGCGCAGGCGCGGATATGATTCTAACATACTTCGCCAAATCGGTTGCAGAATGGCTCAGGAATGATAATTAACCCGGTATTACGGAAACAGTTCCATAGTACCTACCAGATTAGTTGAGGGAAGATATTTTGAACAACGCCAAATCCCTAGAAGCGTGGGATAAATCCCAGCACTTCATTCCCGGCGGAGTGAATAGCCCGGTACGCAACTTCAGCAAAGTTGGCGGCAACCCCCGTTTTATTCGGCGCGGGGCAGGCTCAAGGGTCTACGATATTGACGGGAATCAGTATATCGACTATGTGGCATCGTGGGGACCTCTTATCTTAGGCCATGCAGATCCACGTGTGATAGAAGCCATCAAAGGAACGATGGTCAACGGTACCAGTTTCGGCGCTCCGACGACGCTAGAGACGGAACTGGCGGAAATCATTGTTAATGCCGTTCCGTCTATAGAGAAGGTGCGAATGGTCAGCTCCGGAACAGAGGCGACGATGAGCGCCATTCGATTGGCGCGGGGATATACGGGACGCGACAAGGTGATTAAAATCGAAGGATGTTATCATGGCCACGTTGATTCACTCCTCGCCGAAGCCGGATCGGGCGTCGCAACGTTTGGGCTACCCGAATGTGAGGGGATTCCAGCGGACTTCACAAGACATACCCTCGTTGTTCCATTTAATGATGCGAATGCAGTTCGCCGGACAATTGAAGCGCACCCGGATCAGATTGCGTGCCTTATTCTTGAACCCATAATGGGGAATATGGGAATTATTCCCCCGCAAGACGGGTATTTGAACGAATTGCGAGAGATAACATCTGAACACGGTGTAGTACTCATCTTCGACGAAGTGATTACCGGTTTCCGCGTCGCTTATGGTGGTGCACAATCACTATACGGTGTTATCCCTGATTTGACTTGTTTGGGAAAAATCATCGGAGGTGGAATGCCTGTCGGAGCATATGGCGGAAAAGAGGAAATCATGCGGCATATCGCGCCGGAAGGGGATGTCTATCAAGCGGGCACTTTATCCGGAAATCCGTTGGCAGTGTCTGCCGGAATTGCAGCTCTGAAAGCCCTTACCGAGCCGGGTGTGTATGAACAACTCGAAAGTAGGGCAAGTCAACTGGCAGACGGACTTCAAGATGCAACGGAACGCCACGCTATTGATGCTTTCCACAGTCGCGTCGGTTCAATGTTGATGCTGTTTTTTACTGACGCGGAGGTTACCAATGCCGATGGCGCGAGGACATCGGATACAGAACGCTATAGTCGATATTTTGGCGAGTTGCTGGAAAGAGGAGTTTACGTTGCCCCGTCTCAGTTTGAGGCTGGCTTTGTGTCGTTAACTCACTCCGAGACGGACATAGATGCAACCGTGCGTGCTGCGAATGAAGCGTTATCCACACTGTAGCTGAGAAGTCAAGCAAGTTTCAGTATTCAAGTTTATCTTCGGAAGCGACTAAGAAGAATAGGATTGGAAGGATGGAAAAATGGAAGATTCCCTCCACGCCACCTCCAATCCCCTGAGAAAATGATGGGTCTGTTGTTCTTCTAGAAACATGCTGCTCCGTTGGAGCAGAAGAACAAAACAATCGGTATTCTACAGACGTACAAGATCCCATCTTCGATTTGATGATCGAAGATCTCCTCTGGAGTGAAGGCGCGGAAGCTAAGTAGCTAGGTTAAAATCTGCAAGATTTGTCAATCCAGCTGAATCGGTTTGGACTTAGATCGAAATGTAAGTTCATTTTTTGAAAGTTGCTTAAGAATTTGAAAAAATTGAATTTCGAGTTTCCCCCGATACTGCCCCAGTCTTCTTTATCCGCAAGACAGGAAGGAAGTTGATGTCAACCCCTAGCCTTGATAGTATTTGTGAACCCATTTCCGTTGACCTCGCGGCTGTCGAGAAAAAACTGAGTGAAAAAACTGCGAGTGAATACGATTTTGTGGATAGCGCTGTTCAACACGTTGTGCAAGGAGGCGGCAAACGGTTACGTCCAATCCTGCTTTTGCTTTCTGCCAAAGCCTGCGGGTACAAAGGTGAGGACGCTCACACACTTGCGGCGGTTGTTGAATTAATTCACGTTGCCTCCCTTGTCCATGATGATGTTCTAGATGAGGCGCCCCGCCGCCGTGGACGAGAAACGCTGCACTCAAAATGGGGAAACAAGGTCGCGGTACTTGTGGGAGATTACTTGCACGCTCGTGTCCTTTCAATGTTGGTTGATCGACATGCCGAGGATCCCGCCATGGCAATTCTTGCGCGCACAACACAAGCCATGTGCGAAGGCGAAGTCATTCACGCCTATAAGAGCGGGGAATTTGACATTCCGGCGGATGACTACTTCAAGATTATAAACTTGAAGACAGGAGAATTGATTACCGCGTCGTGCGCAATGGGAGCAATTATAGGAACTCGGAATGAGAAAATTATCCAAGATGTGACAGAATACGGCCAAGCTGTCGGAGCGGCATTTCAGATTATTGACGACTTGCTCGACTTCGTAGCGGACGGAGAAAAATTGGGGAAGGAACCCTTTAACGATCTCCGTGAGGGCAAATTGACGTTTCCCATGATCCACCTACGCGGGGTTTGTACAACTGAGGAGAGTAGAAAGTTAGAACAGATCTTTAACTCGGAAATCGACGAGGATGGGGCAATTGAATGGATTGAATCCTTGCTTCTTCGGTATGATATACAGGCTCACTGCCGTTGCATTGCGGAGGAATACGCGAATCGCGCGAAATCTGCGTTGATAGCATTGCCTGCGTCATCCGCCAAGGACGCACTACAGCAGCTTGCGGATTATGGGGCATCTAGGGAGTGGTGAAGCGCCAAGCCTAATTCGTAATAACAGAGACTGAAAACTTCTTGTTTCTTGTGTCGTTTTATTTTTGTTGAATTTTCTTACTCGTCGGACCTTACCTGCCGCGTGTCATGCCATGTTCTACCCCGCTCATTTTAACCTTCACAATCGAAAATGCATTGTTGTTGGAGGCGGCACGGTTGCCGAGCGTAAGGTAGTTTCTCTTCTGCTAAGCGGAGGGGTTGTAACGCTAATAAGTCCTCAGGCGACGACGTTTCTTGAGTCCTTGGCGAAGGTTGGTCAAATTGTCTGGCATAGTCGTCAATTTCGAGCGGGTGACACGGACGGGATGTTTCTCGTATGCGCCGCGACAGATTTCCCCGAAATCAATTCGTCGGTGTTTGAGGATGCCTACAACAGGAACGGTATCCGTCTAGTAAACGTCGTAGATGTAATTCCCGAATGCACGTTTGCTGCCGCGTCCGTGGTTGTATGCGACGATGTGAGCATTAGTATTTCGACGAGTGGAAAAAGCCCCGCCATGTCGAGGCGGATTCGGGAGTACCTTGAATCAAGATTCGGCGCGTCGTCACTGTATACCGAGGAATCCGATAAGAAACGACCGGTTCCCATCGAATATCGACAACTGCCGTATCCGGTCTATCTACTATTGAAGGGGCGGGAGTGTGTTCTGGTTTGTGCCTCCACACAGGCGAGTCTGGAGATGAAGCGCCGTGTGTCACTGTTAGAGCGATCCGGTGCGTTTATCACGCAGTTGACGACATCGCAAGTCAGTCCACAGAGAATATCCGATGCTTTTCTCGTTTTGGATGAGTCAGGGTGTGAACCCACAGTTTTTCCAGAAGATGCGTCACAGCCTCGCGAATACCTCGGTGACCCGCAAGCCGGAGAGTTCGTTACGCCAGAATTGATAATGGATGAGGGCTTAATTATCAGTGTTTCGACTCAAGACGAAAACCCGAAAGAACAAAACAGAGCCCGGAAAATCCATGCTGAACTTGCAGGTCAATTTGAAAACACAGGATACGGAGCGTTCGTCAAATTTTTAGGTTATCTACGACCAATCGCACTTGAAGCAATTCCAACGCAACGCGGGCGGCAAAGGTTTTTCGACACGTTGATTGACTATGTTCCCCATCATGAATCAAGCACGATGCCGAGGGAACGGTTGAGGTGTTGTCTCGGATTCGCAAACCCCGATTGTTCGACGGAATGTGTCTTCAACATGGTTCGCAATGGACGGATTGAATATGCTCAACAATTCGCACTTGAACGAATTGAAAGTGAGAGGCCGCATTCCTCAGTTGGAAACAGACTCACCTAGAATAAACAGGTAAAAACTAAACGCATCATGAATTAGGCATCACCTCGCGATGGACTTTCTATTTTTATTAACCCTTTTGATATATCTGGCGGCGAGCATACTGCACGTTCTGTTTCTCACCACGGGAATTAACAGAATCTCCCAAGCTGCCTTTTGGGCGACCACGACAGGATTTGCACTGCACACGATGCTAATCGCTCTACGTTGGATTGGTCAGGAGCAGTTCCCTATGGCGCGCTGGCTTGACTCTATCTCCTTTCTGGCGTGGGCAATTATCCTTATCTATCTGGGTATCACCTATCTGGCACGCATGCGCGCACTGGGTGTTTTCGTTGTTCCAGTCGCATTCGCGTCTATCCTGATTGCGTATGCACTTCCGCAAGATGCACCGGGCTTGCCGGCATATCTGCAGAATTACTGGCTGCTCGCCCATACCACGTTGATTTTTCTGTCCTATGCCGCGTTCATCGCTGCATTCGGTTTTGGCATCATGTATCTGATTGAGGAGAAGAAGATTCGACAGAAAGCGCAGACGTTAATCTATGACCGCTTTCCTTCGCTCGGTTCATCGGACGAAATCGGGCACAGATGTATGGTGGTGGGGGTCATATTACTGACAATGGGCATCATCATCGGCGCGATTTGGACGAAATACGCCCAGGAACTTACATGGAGATGGCTCGATTCGAAAATCCTATTCACGCTTGCCACATGGTCGATATATGTCATGCAAATAGGCATCCGTCAGGCTTTGGGTTGGCGCGGCCGTAAAGCCGCTTATTCGTCAATTGTCGGTTTTGCTGCAATTTTGTGCACTTACGCCGGAGTCAATCTGTTTCTACCTAGTATACACGCTTTTTGAGCAAATCTTGAACAATACGCCAAATGAACCATATTTACATTGTTGGCGCTAGTCATCATACGGCTCCGCTTGACTTCAGGGAAAAGCTTGCGTTCTCCGAGACCCAGATTTTGCAGGCATTCCCACCCTTGAGGGACCAATATCACTTCCAAGAGGCGGTGATTCTATCCACTTGCAATCGTGTCGAGATTTATGCGGCTACCCACACCACGGACGGATACGCCTCCCTTTCTAATTTTCTCTCCGCCTACCATCATATTGATTCACATACGCTCAAGAAGTTTATCTACACGCATCAAGATGCGAGCGCAGTTCGGCATTTATTCGATGTTTCTACAAGTCTTGACTCAATGGTCGTTGGCGAACCCCAAATCCTCGGTCAGGTAAAGGAGGCATATGACTCAGCATTAGCTGCCGGAGCCAGTGGACAAACTTTGAATCGCCTTTTTGCGAAAGCGATAAGCGTCGGCAAGCGTGTGCGCACTGAAACCAACATTGCTTCCGGGGCGGTTTCCATCGGTTACGCGGCGGTTGAGCTCGCGAAGAGAATCTTCCAATCTCTCGAGAATAAAACGGTTGCTATTGTCGGGGCTGGAGAAATGAGCGAGTTGACAGCTCAACACCTCGTGGAAAACGGGGCGTCCCAAGTGATTGTTGCGAATAGGACGTATGAGCGTGCCGTGAAAATCGCCGAAAATTTTGATGGTATTCCACTTGCTTACGATGCGAATTTGAATTTCCTCGTTGACGCCGACATTGTAATTAGTTCGACCGATGCGCCGCAATATCTCATCCAGCGTAAACCGCTTGCGGAAGTAATGAAAAAACGGAAGCATCGCCACATGTTTCTAATTGATATCGCAGTACCGCGGGATATTGATCCCGAAGTCAGCAAGATAGAGAATGCCTTCCTGTATAACATTGACGACCTTGACGCAGTCGTAGCGTCCAACATGAAGGATCGACAACGGGAGGCGGAGATTGCCGGACGTATAGTGGAGGAGGAAGCCAATGGATTTTACTCACAATTGCAACTCCTCAAAGTTACACCGACCATCAAGGCACTAAACCAGCAGTTTCAGGGGGTTGTCGAAAGAGAACTGCAAGCTTGTTTCAAGAAGGCGGAGTTGTCACCAGAGCAACGGGCGCTTGTGCAATCTATGACCCAAGCAATTGTGAAGAAGTTGCTGCATCAACCGACCAAGAGTCTGCGTCAGAAGACCAACGATGTTGATGGCGAGCACGTGCAGTATGTCCGGGCTTTGCAAGAGCTATTTGCATTGGAAGACATGGAAAATAGGACGAAGACGGAAGATTAAGACAATATGAAACGGACCGACGTGATTCCGCTGATTTTCGAAATCGCAAAATCAGAAATAGAAATGAAGTTTCACTCTGATGTCATATTTCCTACGAACGCATGATGCAAACCATCACCATTGGGACGCGCGGAAGCCAACTTGCACTTTGGCAGGCGGAGTATGTCAAAAAGTGCTTGAACTCACACTTTCCCAACCTAGAAATTTCACTTCAAATCATCAAAACCACGGGGGACAGGATCCAAAACCGTCCACTGGTTGGACTTGGTAAGGGGGTTTTCACGAGAGAAATTGAATTCGCACTGCTGGACGGGACAATAGATCTCGCTGTCCACAGTATGAAGGATCTGCCAACCAAACTCCCGGACGGCTTGTACATCGGTGCGATTCCGAGTCGTGAAGACCCACGTGACGTGCTTGTCTCTGCATTAGGGTTGTCTCTTGAGGAATTGCCGGAGAAGGCGAAGATTGGAACGACCAGCCCGCGACGTCGTGCCCAGCTCATCTTTTTACGCCCCGATTTGACCGTTGTGGGAATCCGTGGAAATCTCGACACACGGCTTCGTAAACTTCGGGAGACGGATATTGACGGACTAATTCTCGCTGCCGCCGGGATAAAGAGGCTAATAGGCGAGGAGGCTATCACCGAATATTTTGAAGTCGACAAGATGGTTCCTGCGCCCGGACAGGGGGCGTTGGGGATTGAAATCCGCGAAGATGATGACGGAATGCGCGAATTTTTAAACGCAATCAACAACGTTGACGCCGAACTTGCGGTAGCGACGGAGAGAGCCGTACTCGATAGATTGGGAAGTGGGTGCCAAGTTCCCATCGGTGTGCATGCGTCAATCAAGGATTGTGAGTTGGGCATTATTGGAATGGTTGCAGATTGCAATGGGAAACAGCGGGTTGTTGCAGAAGAGGTCGGATCTCCCAAACAAGCTTTTCGCATGGCCGAGAGTTTGGCAACAAGTCTACTGTCACAAGGAGCTCGCGAACTCCTGAGCGAAGACGATGATGAATGAAAAGAGGGCCGGGAAGGTCTACCTTGTCGGCGGGGGACCCGGGGATCCCAAGTTAATAACGCTCAAAGGGGTCGAGTGCCTGAAGCGCGCCGATGTCGTCATCTATGACTCGCTCATCAATGATGCTCTGTTGGAGCACTGTCCTCCGCACAGTGAAAGAATTTATGGAGGAAAACGCCCGGGAGAACAGCGGAAACGTCAAGATGAGATTAACCATCTCATGCTCCAAAAAGCCGAGGAGGGCAAAACAGTTGTTCGGCTAAAAGGCGGCGACCCGTTCATTTTTGGGCGCGGCGGCGAGGAGGTGCTCGTACTCGCCGAGGCAGGGATTGACTTTGAGATTGTGCCCGGCATTACCTCGGCAATCGCCGCACCGGCATATGCGGGAATCCCGCTTACCCATCGGGATTATGCTTCGTCTGTCGCATTTGTTACCGGACATTCGGCATCATTCGCACCTGATTCACCGATTGGATGGGAGCGACTTGCAACGGCTGTGGATACACTCGTGGTATACATGGGCATCGGGCATCTTCGACAAATCGCTGCGCAGTTGACGAAGTATGGACGCTCCCCCGAAACTCCCGTTACGCTCGTCCATTGGGGGACGACCCCGCAACAGAAAACGCTCGAAGGGACGCTCGCCGACATACCCGAAAAGGCGGAGGCTGCCAACTTTCGAAATCCGGCAGTTGTGGTCGTCGGCGCGGTGAATCGGCTGCGCGAACAGTTGCGCTGGTATGATTCGAAACCGCTCTTTGGGAAGTGCATCGTTGTCACTCGAGCACGTGCTCAAGCTAGCGATTTTGCGGAACTTCTCGAATCTTACGGCGCCGATACCGTTCAGTTTCCCACCATCGAAATCCGGCCGATTTTGGATAATCCTGTTCTAGACAAGGCTATTGCACGCCTGGGCGATTACGATTGGGCAATCTTTACTAGCGTCAATGCTGTCGAGATATTTTACTCCCGATTGCGAACATGTGGTACGGACGTCCGCTCTTTCGGACGGGGCCGAATTTGTGCGGTGGGGCCCAAGACCGTTGACGCGTTGGATAAGATTGGTATTTGCGCTGATTTTGTCCCAACCCAATCGCGAGGGTTAGCAATCGCGGATGAGATGGAGAACTTGGAAGGAAAACACGTTCTGCTGCCATGTGCCAAAATTGCACCCAACGATCTCCCCAACGATTTACGCGAAAAGGGGGCAGTTGTCCACACCATTCCGATTTACGATACTGTCAAGTCTGAAGGAAAGGGACGTGAGGCGCTTGAGAAGGGAATCATTAGCGGTGAGATTGCCATGGTTACGTTCACAAGCTCATCAACAGTTACAAACTTCGTCGGGATGTTTGATTCAGGTCCCACGGATGTTTTGTTAAGCAAGGTGACAATCGCGGTCATTGGACCTTCAACTGCCGAGACTGTGAAACAGTATGGGTTGGCGGTTGATGTGATGCCAAGCGAGGCGTCAATAGAAGCGCTTGCCCAAGAGATTGTCCGATTTTATGACAAAAGTTCGTAGAGCCCGATCCGCTTGGCACGAATGTCAGTTGAAGTTTGCGTGATGGGTAATCCAACAACGACGCCCGTCTGTTATTAGTTGTATGGCGCCGAGTTCATCAGTCCTTAACACTTTACATCCAAAATTTCGGTAGCGCCTAAGAATCTGTCTGGGCGGGAACTTGTAGGGATTGCGCGCACTGAGTGAGAAAATGCCAAATTTTGGACGGACCAAGGACAAAAATTCGGGACTGCTAGAGGTCTTGCTCCCGTGATGCGGCACCTTGAGAATTTCTGCCCCCAAATCCGCGCCTGATTCAACCAACCTCTTCTCCGCACGTCGCTCAATGTCACCAGTGAACAGAATATCCACCTCGCCGTAAGAAAGTTTAAGAACGAGGGAATCGTCGTTTATGTCACGGTCCCTTAGAGTTGTCGACCCCTCATCAAACGGGTGTAACAATTCGAGTGTCGCAGTTGAGGTAAGTTCAATTTCTCCCGCATAGCCAAGTTCATGCGGAATTCCTTTCTCGTCAATGAGTTGATGCAGCACCCTGTGGGTTACCGGCGGCAGATCTAAGTGCGGTACCCCAAGCACGCGCTTCACGCCATATTCGTGCAATATGTAGTAAAGTCCTCCGCCGTGATCGTTGTCGGGATGACTCAGGAGCAAGAGATCTAATTTGCCAATCCCCTTGTAGCTCAAAAATGGCGAGAGGATTCGTTCGCCGGTGTCGAAACCGAGAAACTTCAATTCTTTGTCATCTTTGGGTTCGATTTCGTAGTTCCCTTGGTAAGCGAATTGTAGATTACGTCCTCCATCAATTAGCATGGTTTTCCCATCGGGAAATCTGACGAATGCCGCGTCGCCCTGCCTGACATCAAGGAATGTAACCTCTAACAGGCGTCCGTCTTCCCGCCAGGCGGCATTCCACACCCATATCGCCACGACCGCCATCCCAATTAACACAGCCTTTTTTCGCTCTAGCCACACCCACCGCCAGTAAACAATTGCCATACAGCCGGCGAAGAAGACAATAACCCATCCGAAAGTAGGCGGCGCGGTTTTGACGACACTCCATTGTTGGCTCCCGAAAAACTCTATGATATTGAGGAGTACGAGAATGATGAGGTGGTTGGCGTAAACAAGCGGTATTGCGAGTGGAAGCCAGACTGCGCCGAGAATCACAGAGATGAGCGCCAGGCTGACGATAGGAGTTGCGAGTCCCACAACAAACGGCCCCGCAATTAACCCCAAAGGATAGAGTCGATAAAAGGCCCCTGCAATGAAAAGGATGGTACCAAGCTGTGCGGCTAGTGTAACCCCGAATCCCAGAAGCAACCACCGGATTCCCTTCCCTACGGCGTAACGGAAGCGGGAGACATTTTCCCGTTCCCTGGGTTGGTCAATCCAATTCGGCAGAATATCTCTGATGAAGCTTTCCCATTTGGGCATGAAGTAAAGGATTGATGCCACTGCGGCAAATGAGAGTTGGGAACCGATATCCCACAGTTGCGCCGGGTTAATCAGCAATAAAATGAGTGCGGCGACTGCAAGGAGGTTAAACCGGTCGACATCTCGGTCGATGATTGAACCGAACAGAAAAAGAATCACCATGGTTGAAGCCCGAAATACCGATGGACGGAATCCGACGATACTGGCGTAGAGAATAACAGCGAGGAGGGTCAGGGCACAGGTTGTTTTTGCAGGGAGGCGCGAGAAGCAGAGAAAGAATACGCCGGCAATCAGCCCGACGTGCAACCCTGATACGGCCAGGATGTGCAGTGATCCACTGTTGCGGAAAGCGGCGATGGTAGACTCCTCGATTCCGCCTCGTTTCCCAAGCAGCATCCCCTTGAGGATTTCGACGTGTTCCGGGTGTTTTTTATATGCGGAGTCAATTACCTCTTCTACCCGCCTCCGCAGGCTTTCCGTCCAGCACAAGGGCAGGAAACCGGATTGACCACTTGCAGCAATCTCAAGTTTCCGCTCCGGATATAGGATGCCAAAAACTTTGCGCCGTGCAAGGTAGGAGCGATAGTCGAATCCGCCCGGATTCCGCTCACCGTTGGGACGACGAAGAGCGCCTCTAAGTTCTAAGTGGTCCCCGTAATGCAGAGGCACCGGTTCGCGAAAATAGACCAGGAGATTTGCACTCACAACATGGCCGGGAGATTCCAACAGGCGGATCTCCCCCTCAACGAAGCAGGCGTCCCATGATTCACCTCGTTCTGGCTGATACAGCGTCTTCCCCGAGAAACTGACGCCCTGATTATAGAAATCATGGGGGATTGGAGAAGTTAGCCGAATCTCTGAATACAGTGCACCACAGGCAAAAATTGCTAACTGCAGCAGGATATATCGGTAGGTGATAGGTGGAAGCGGCCGGATTGAGAAATTATGTTTCGTTACGTTTCTCAGAGCGAGGCTGCCGACAAGGCAGGAGAGAGCAGTAAGCCAAATCCAAAAAATGGGGGTGGAGGAAAACCCGCCAACTAGAATACCGAGCGAATAAGGTATAAGAGCGTGGAGGGCTGGACGAGACATAGGAGTGGATTAGGTGTGCATTGGTTCAACTCAAGATTTCACTAACTGTGTCAACGACGGTGTGAATGTCCTCTACCGTTAAGTCAAGATGAAGTGGCAAGCTCACAACGCGCTCAAAGGCTGCTTCGGCGCGAGGAAACTCGCCTTCACGGTAACCGTATCGTTTCTGGTAATACGGAAAGAGATGGAGAGGGATATAGTGGACGCTGCATTCGATATTGGCACTGCGCATGGCTTCAACGAATTCATCACGAGTGATTTTGAGCAGATCCGTCCGAAGCTGGATGATATACAGATGCCACGAGTGGCAATGGATAGTTTCTCCCGGAGGCGTTACGATTCCCGGAATGGTCGCCAGCCTTTCCTGATAAATCTGAACATACTTTCGACGAATTTCAATCTGCTTGTTCAATTTCATCAGTTGACACAACCCCATTGCCGCTTGGATGTCGGTCATGTTGTACTTGTATCCTTGAGAATCGACCTGATAGTACCAGACGCTCCGATTGGACTGGCGTGCCCACGCATCTTTGTTTAGTCCGTGCAGACGCATCGGTTTAATCGTCTCGGCGTAATCGTCGCTGTTGGTCGTAATCATGCCGCCCTCAGCGGTTGTCAGGGTTTTGTTCGCATAGAAACTGAAAACCGATAAATCACCGAGCGATCCGATCCGATGCCCCTTGTAGTCCGTCGGAATCGCATGTGCGGCATCGTCAATGAGAACGAGATTTCGAGTTTTGCAGATTTCGAGGAGGGCGTCCATGTCACAGGGGATGCCCGCAATATGCACCGGGAGGATTGCTTTCGTACGCGGCGTGAGTTTCTCGGAGATTTTGTCCACGTCAATGTTGAGCGTCGTCGGATCGATGTCAACAAAAACCGGCTTTGCACCGGTATAACCGATGGCTTCCGAGGTCGCCGTGAACGTATACGGGGTGGTAATCACTTCGTCGCCTTCACCAATGCCGGCAGCAACCAGCGAGAGATGCAATGCGGCTGTACAGGAACTTACGGCTAGAGCATGTTTTACACCGATGTATTCGGCGAATCGCCGCTCGAACTCCGCCGCTTTTGGGCCTGTACTAATCCACTTGGAAGCCAACACTTCACTAACTGCTTCTATCTCGTCATCGCCAATCCACGGACGCGCAAACGGTATGAAGTGATTCTGTGCCATGTATCTGTCCTTTGTTGATGAAAACAGGGCTTACGCACGTTGTCCCGATCATAGCACACGATATGGGTGTAAAGTAATACGTAAGTAAGTCGTTTACGCACCACCATCAAACGACCGAATAGCGAGTGTGATGGAGATTCCATTATGCATTACGCATAATAAATCGCCGCTATGAGGTACTGAGGCGTTCAACTGTGTAAATCTAAAAAACTAGAAACTACATGCCCAAACCCCTTTAATACTGCTTTAAGCAAGTTTCGGCACGAGAGTTTATCTCCCGTATGGACTAAGGAGGAATAGCAACTGCGTCCGTTCTATACATCTTGAAGATTATATCTTCGATTTGGCGGTCCAGCAGGGGCAATCCGGGCTTTTCTCGACATCACTTAGATATCTGAAGTTTATTTTTGGAACTTGCCTAAATATGTGAAAAACGCTCACATTTTCGTCAATTACTTAGTTGTGCTCTCTTTCAACCTTTGAACCATTGCTGCGAGGGCGAGATCATAACTGAAGGCGCCGAATCCACTGATTACACCGATGGCGACAGGGGACACGTAAGAGTGGTGCCGGAAAGTGTCGCGCGCATAGATATTGGACAAATGAATCTCAATCACGGGGAGATTGACCGCGGATAAGGCGTCCTGAATCGCAATGCTGGTGTGTGTGTAGGCGCCGGGGTTGATTAAAATTCCATCCGCCCAATTTATGTTATCTCCTATTTCGGAGACAATCGCGCCTTCGTAGTTGGACTGGAAGGTTTTAAGTTCAACGCCTTTTCCCAAAGCGATTTCGCGCAGGTGGGAATTGATATCCTCCAGTGTCCGACGACCGTAAATCTCGGGCTGTCGCTTCCCCAAGAGTTGAAGATTAGGTCCGTGGATGAGGAGAATTTTGATGAGGGTTTCGGGTTTTGTCATCTAGGCAATTTTCGTGTCATACGCCCACAGTATACACCGGCTGTAAAGGTTTGTAAAGAGTCTTTCGAGTTGCGAGGTCGCGGTGTTATCATCGTGGTTACGGCTGGCATCATTGCTTCGTTTCTTCTGGCGTGTTTTGTTCGTAGTATTCGCGCGTTTTATCGTTGAGCACCCCGTAGAAAGTCCGGACTGGGGCGTCCGAATGATCCCGCCAAAAACTCGCGGGTATCAGAGAATCGTTGCTCAGGAATTCCCGATGCGGGTGTCCGTAGTAGGTTTGCACCGATTTTCTTTCCGCCTGCGTCTTACGCACGGTTGCCGTATGCAGCACGGAGATATTGAATAGGATTGCTGTGCCTGCTTCGCCGTATAGGTCGTGGATGCCGCCCCGCTCAAGCTGGACTGCGGTTTCCAGGATTTCCTGATTCATCGATTCTGGCGAGATTGAAAAACAGTGTGTCGTTTCGTCGACGTCTGTCAGATACACAACCGCTTGGACGTAAGCGATTCTTAAGCGATGCTCCCCCCAGTGAGGTCGATCTCGGTGCCAGGATCGTTGTAGTTCGGGCGACTCGTAGGCTGCCATGTGCCGAATGCATATCTCCGAGAAGCAAATCTCTTCACCCATCAGAGTGTGCAACGGCTTGATTATCTTTGGGTGGCGGATGATACCATCAAGCTCCGGGGAGCTAACGAGGGCATCGCAGTTTATCATTTGGTGATTGCCCGCCGGATACCAGCAGTCTCGTTCTTCTGCCAAATCACGGTCAAAGATTGCCGTGTAATGCGCTATCTCCTCAGTCGTCAAGATTTTGCCGAGCGGCAGGTAGCCGTGCTCTTGAAAGAATCTGTAATCTTCTTGTTTCATACTATCTAACCTTGAAAAATTCTAAGACCTGTATGAATAATAGGAGTGAAGGGAATTCGCGGTCATTTGAGTTCCTATACACCTGTGGGAGTTCTATCGTGCTCCTTATTCACTCGTTTAATCCTCACTGGGGCTTGTGATTTTCGTGCAAAGAGAAGAAGGCAAATCGGGGATTTAACGGTCGAAAACCGGTTTCAAGGTAAAATAGTGTTACTTAAAATGGATTTTCAAACAAGCGCGAAAGTGAGTTCAAAAGAGCCGTGGCTTGCTCATTTCTAAAGAGCAGTCTATCGGCTGAGCGCCTAGTTGGAGAAGCGATCTGTTTGCTTTTGTGTCAAAGGTGAATAGGGGTTTACCCCATTCAGCAACCGTCTTTGCAAATTCCAGCGTTCGACTCCCTTCCGCGGCGTGGGCAACAAGGATTTTGTCCGCAAGCGCGGCGACAAATTTATTGCGTTGGCGCGCCAATTCTACGGTCGATCTCCGGAACTTACAAGCAAAAATGGATAGGATTAGGAGACGATTCTCGGACAAGGCTCGTTTCCACTCCGGTTTTAGCCGCATATTTTCAACACTCCGTGCGGGACAGATTATAATCGGCTGTTCGCCGCGCAGCAAAACGCGAAGACATTCCTTCTCTACCGGGGAATGAAAACCCCCTATGGTCGATTTGCCCAGCCTTCTGAATCGCTGGGCTAGGTCGTGTGTTTTCAAAATAATCTCGCCGGGACATTTGCTAGAGCAAAAAAGCGCCCAAAGTTCTCTCTCTTGGCTGATGTTCCGACTTGTCAGCAGGTTAACCTCCCCCCATCTCCAAATGGTTTCCGGGGCTTCGCTCTTCAGGTAGCGTTTCAGTTGCTCCGGGTAATTCGGGTCTGTCTGCGTGATGTGTTCAATTGGCACTTGTCATTGGGTACGGTTTAGATGAGGATTTTGAACGTCTGTTTGAAAAAGATGGAAAAGCCTTTCTTGAAATGTACCTGTGGGATCTCTATCGCCTTGGCTATCCACTCAGTTGATCCCGCGCTGGGGCTTAGGTATGGAGGATTTCGGCGGTTCTATACACCATCATGGATCTCTATCGCAGTCGCTATTCGCTCCTTTGATCCCACTCCGGGGCTTGCAAAGGCGATCGAAGGGATTTTATATTGATTTGATGGCCAAAATCGGTTTCAAGGCAATAATTTTACTCGATATGAGTTTTCAAACAGGTTCTGAATCGTCAATTGTTACTTTCAGAAAATTAGACAGTTGAATGAGATGAATTTGCTATTGGCACAAGGATTCTCTCCCCGATCAAAAGTGTGATTCGGGAATGGTACTATAAAAACGGTTGTGTTTCAAGTGGGTCGAGCGTTCGGAGTTCAGAAGAAATAGAGCGTCGCTAGGTGATTTGTGTTGATCGAGAGCAGTTTTCCACTCAGTTGAGGAGGTTTTGTTCACATTTTTGGTTAAATTTGGGGCGCGAAAATAGGAACAAAGATGTGAACAGTCCGTTGATTTTGACCGGGTGTTCACATTTTCCGAGAGGGCACTTTCCTTTGACAGCGCGGGTTCGCAGGCGCCCGAATGTGAACAAGATGTTAACAGAAAAAAAATCCGCACATTAATACCTCCGGTGCTGCCAAAACTGCTCCCCCTGTGTCCAAAGGATTTCAGCAAAATCCTCATCTTCTTGGGTTCGGTTTTTGGCCATAGCCTGGTGCGCCAAGGTCATGAGACGTTCAGTTTCTTGGAGTTGCCGAACGGTTAGGGGCTGCCAGCCGATATGCCTGCCGGCGTGGCCCCATTTTTTCAATGTGTTCTTTATCCCCTCCAGCGACAAATGGGGATATTCGTTAAGACGTATGTTTTGCGCGATGTAATCTTGAATTATCGCCGATCTGTCACGGTCAAACTCCAGGTCATGATTGGGCTGTGAGAGTCTCTCCGCCTCTTCACGTTTCAGGTTGATTTGGTCGGGGGATAGGGCATCGTGCGAGACATGCGATTTTGCTTGGACAACGAATTCGTCGCCACACATTTTTTGTAGCCATCTGTCGTTCAAACTAATCCCCATATAATCGTCCAGAATTCGATGGTTTTTTTCTTTCCACTCACGAAATTCTAAGTTCGCCAACGCACTATCATAAACACCGGCAAACTGCGCGTCGAAAATCGCGATTTCCAATAGGAACGTGCGCGCCAGACCGCTGGTTTTTTCACAGAGGTAATTGGATTCGTTAAGGATTGTGAACCAACATCCAAGTAATTTGAGCGACAAGGCATAGCGCTCGGAGATTGCATGCAGATTATGGTAGAATATTCGCTTCGTTTTTTCCTGCACTTGGCGCGCGTCGTAAAAGGATTTAAACAGCGGAGATTCGAGAGCAGTTTTGTTCTCGGCGAACCATCGCAAGAATGCTTCCTTGCCGCCGTGATTCCTTCGTTGATCGACTTCCGCATAAAGGCGTTTAACACAGGTGCGGGAGAAACGTGGAATTTTTCTAAGATTCGGGGTGTAGCGCAGTTTGTGGAACTCAATTGTTTTCCTTTTCATCGTGATTCTGTCCTTCTATGATGCCAGTCAGTTCCATGATCCATTGGCGTGATTCTCTATAGGCGAGGGCAAGTTGGCGGAGGTCTTTGCAGTCAGCTTCCTCGCCGTCGGCGGCTAATTTCTTGAGTCGTATTATGCAGAGGTTCTGTAGTTCCAGCGCGATTGACATGTCGTTGGCGATGAACGCGGTTATTTCTTCGCGACGCTGTTCGGTCAAACTTTGAAATGCGGCTTGAGCGTTCTCGGCTTCAAACGCGTAGACGCGTGCTTGCCAATGAAACCGGCTTGACCATCTGCCAATTTGCGCGAGGGATCGCTTTTTGCCTTGTACTTCGCAATTTGAGAGGTCGCGCAGGTTTCGCGCGTCCCCAGCGTCGCGGTAGATTTCGAAGTAGGCGAAGGCGAGGGCGGATTCTCCCGGGAGGCGAGACTCAAAGTTGTACTCGTGTAATAGATTTGGTTCTTCGTGTGTCATGTCTGATCATCCGACTGATAGCAATAATGCTGTGGTTTTTTTACGATCGCATGGCGCAAGTCGTGTCAACGTGATTTTGTACGGGTCAAAAAAAAAGCCCACCAGCGGTGTCGTATTGAGCTAGGTCAATAGACAGCCACCAATGGGCCGAGTTCATACTAAATTCAATTCGTGGTCGGCGAGGATGGATTCTCAATCAGCAAGAACTCGTGATTCGCATTTGTTGTCGATTGCAATCAAAAAACGTCGACTATCGGGCTTGCCTTTTTCCGCATTCTACTGACCCGATTTTGTCCAATATGCCTATATACACCGTCATCCTGATATAGTTTCGTTAACGGGTGTATTTTCTTGGGGTTTACGTCTAAAGCCCGATTTTTCTACGCCATTTGGTTTTGCGAATATTGAGCCACACAGCCACCAAACTGAATGCTTTCGCAGTACGATCAAGCAATCGGCACTAACAAGACATCGAAACAAATCAGGCATCCAACCGGAGGTAGAAATGTTTTCGGTGGGATATAAGATGATAGAGTACGCGTGTAAGACAACTCGGCCTGTGCAGGCGGGGAAACTTAATAGAGTTTACGGAGATTAAACTCGTCATCTAACGCCAACTTTCCGTTCTCACTTTTCCTTACGTTAAGTGATATTCTTATTAATAAAGGGTTGTGTTATTTCCGGCGTTTAGCAGGTTGTACAACCTTTCCTCTGCTATTCATCACACCGATACTAGAATCCTTGTAACGCTCTTTGGCAGCGTCAGTTGCCTGCTTATCCTTGTCTGCCACATGAGCCAACCCTTTATGACCTGAAAGTTGACGTCCTGCCTCGTTAACACTTTCTTTAGACTCTATTTCGATAGTTCTTCCACGAGCCTTGATGTCAGGGCATTTGCCTCTTGTGGTAATTCGAGAGTCCGCTCAAACTTCGCAAGCACTTCGCATTGGCCGCTCACATTTGCTCGCGATGCCTGCGCGGTGTTGCTTCGTGTTCGCGCTGTGCCATCGTCCGAGTCCGTGATAACAAGAAAAAAGCGGTTTCTAACAAACTAACGAATGGCACATGCAAATCTATATGAGCTTGCCCCAACCCTCCCGTGCGCGCGCCTTGCTAAATCGACTTCAGACACTCGAAAAATTCCTTGAGAATTGATTCTTGATCTCCAGTGGAGTTCGCTGTTGTGCCATCGTGCAGTTCGATGTTCAAATCGTCGCATAAACGGACGAATTGTTTCGACTTCGTAGGATCATCAAATCCGCCGATGCCGATTTTCATTAGTTCTTCCGTAAACGTTCTAACACTCTTTCTTTGCGAAATTGCAGTCTTCAGTTCGAGTTTGTATTTGCACTTGAAAATATGCTCTAGGACTACTCGACAGTCCAGTTCTAAACTGTCAGCAAAGGTGCGTGTATCGAGCATTCCTTTCAATTTTTCGACTAGGTTAGGGATTTCATCATCCGGGAAATCCTGGGCAAAATCTGCATGAGCAATTTTACTGCGCTTCCGTTTTGTATCAACATATTCTTTGATTTTCAGAGTGCGGGCGCAAGGCATCAGGTGTTCTAATTGTTTTGCGAATCGTTCTTCATGCGTAAGAATTATCTTTTGTTTGCACGCAATATCCGCAATCAAATGCAAAGTCTTACGACGACGCTCAATATCGAAACTGGACATTGGATCATCGAAACCACGATTTTTTTTTCTAATTCTCGATCATGTGAGAGAAGAGAAATGAAAAATGCAAATGCAAGTAGTCGTTTATCACTTTCGCTTAGAGTATTCCTAAAGTTCGGAGTTTTGTCATTCTCATTATCGATACTTACTTTATGGCTACCAAAAATCTTAAGCGCAAAAATTCGCTCATCTTTACCAACTATCTTTTTGAGGGGTTTGAAATCTTCCACCTCAAAATCGGCGCCCATATCTTTGCAAAAGCGATTTATCGTTCCCATGTGAGTGTCAAAAGTCTCTGAAGAATACTCTTCAAGTTCTTTCCGTTTTTCGTCACGAGCAGTCCTTATCTCTTCCGCTTCAACTTCAATTGTTTCCAAATTCCTACAAAACTTGACCCACTCAGGTTCGTAACGCTTTTTTGTAATGTCTAGTGTACGCTTTTCGCTCTCAAGAGCTGAACCTGTTTTCGGTGAAGGCATGTTTAGTTTATTCTGCTCCAACTTCTCTAGATCAGACTTTATTTTCTCAATCCCTACCTTTAGACGATCGAAAGTGTCGAAATCTATCACATAATTCAAATCTCGTTTCTTATCCAGTTCTTTCTCAAATTGCCTTTGCAAGTCAGCAAGCTCAGAAATTTTGCTATTAGCCAAACCGATATCCAGTTCCTTAGCCCTCAAATCCGCCGAAATCTTTTCAAGTGTTGCTTCAAAGTTTATTCCCTTGAAATACTCTATCGCCTTGTTCATTTCATTTTGTAATTCCTCGTACCCACCCTTAAAATACGCGGAATAATGAGAAACGAGAGATTCAGCGTTTGCGCCGAGTTCTTGCCCACAAAAGACGCAAGTTCTCGGTGTACCATCCGACGGTTTCGCTTTGAGAAGATCTAACCCTTCGCTAAGAAAGTTCCAAGCATTTTTATGAGTGGCGAACTGCGAATTGATGTGTGCTTCTATCTCCTCTTGCTTAACATCAAGCGTTTTCTTCAGTGTTTCCCGAATTGAAAAATGATAACTAGATAAACTTTGGATATGATTTCTTGTTGCTTTCTTGATATCCTCCTTCTCCCGTTCAAATTTAATTTCTTTTTCCTTATCCTTTATCTTGTTAGCAATACCAGTATCTTCTGGTAGGGCTTTGAATTCTTCGAGATCGGAGTTAGGAAAGTGGCGAGTAAATTCGCGTGTTTTTTCTCCTTTCTGATTAGTGTATTCCTCACTTTTCTTTTGCAGAGCAACTATCTCATTATTCAGATCCTGGCCTTTCTTGTCGATGATAACAGCATTGAGATTCTTCTGCTGATTAAAAGTAACTTTTTCTCCCTCAAACACATTGTCAGCAATAAACTTTGAGTCGAAAATCAGGATGTCGGGATTTGCTTTATTCCATGCACGATTTTGGAAAACATATCTGTCATTGTCATCTCCATCTTCAAAATCAATCTCTATGCTCATACCTGCGGTAGCACCAAAAGTCTTCCGCCCGATGAGAATGTCATTGTTTCCGGTTTGGATGGAACGAATAATTGCAGTGAGCGTGCTCTTTCCTTGCGCGTTAAAACCAAAAACAATCGTCTCTTTTGCAAATTCACAACCGGCGGCTTTGCAGTCGGCAAATCTTCCAATATTCTGAATTTTTCTTATTCTTTTCAACATTTTTACTTCATTCGCTCTTCGGTAATATTTGCGTACTTTTTATCCTATAGGAGTTACGCAGTTGAGTGAAAATAGGTTATAATTTGAGTATGAATCCCCCTAAATATACTGACACTGACTATATTGATTTCTTGGTAGCCGCTCAGAAAAGTTACAGTTGTCTTGAATCGGAAAAAGTTCAACCCCAAGCTGATAATCCTCCGGCTCACGATTCGATAACACGGCTCTTGCATCGAGAGGAACCCGATACTGGCAAACTGTGGCAAGAATCGAGAAATCAGGTGAAATTAGAATCCGGAATTTTAGTTATAGATGACTCGACTCTGGATAAACCTTATTCACAAAAGATTGAACTCGTGACAAAACACTGGTCAGGGAAACACCACCGAGTTGTGAATGGGATTAACTTGGTCACTTTGCTCTGGACGGATGGCGATAGACATATTCCGTGTGATTATCGAATCTATGATAAAGCCAAAGACGGCTTGACGAAGAATGAGCATTTCCGCGCCATGCTTGAAGAAGCGAAAACACGCGGTTTTGCTCCTGAATGTGTGTGTTTTGATAGTTGGTATGCCAGTCTAAAGAATCTAAAAGCGGTGCGAGGTCATGGTTGGAAGTGGCTTACTCGTCTAGCTGCCAACCGACTTGTCAGTAAAGATTATTCCGGTAACCGTCCGGTGAGTACGCTTCCGAGTGAATCAACAGGTACAATTGTCCATCTCAAAGGCTATGGATTGATTCGAGTATTTAAGGTTGACACTCCAGAAGGTGACATTGAATATTGGGCAACGAATGATTTACAGATGGACGAATTGACGCGTCTCAAATATGCCGAATGGTCTTGGACAATAGAAGAATATCATCGCGGGATTAAGCAATTTGTTGGCATTGAACGCGCACAAGTGCGCTCTGCTCGCACTCAAAGAAATCATATCGGTTTAGCGCTGAGAGCCTTTCTGAGAATTGAGCACTATTGCTATCATACCGGTATCAGTTGGTTTGATGCAAAACTCTCTATTGTCAGAGATGCGGTACGGGCTTATTTGGCACAACCTCTTTATACGCTTCAGCCAACTGCGTAACTCCTATCCTATTCAATTTCGACAATGTTTTTCGCAACATAGGGAGTTTTGCCACACCCCAAAGAAGGATTGAGACCTGTATCGCACTCGCTCGAACTCGCATTAAATTACCGCAATCCATTAGACAGCAAATGACAAGATTGAAGTAATGAATCCCCACGAAACGTGGGCAGATTGAAGCACCTGAAGTAATTGGAAATACACCTCGTATGGGGCTCTCTATGGGTCTCGATCGCGCCCACTATCCAGTCGCTTTATCTATTCGCTCAGTTGATCATTTGCGATTCGGTTGCTTGATGCATTGAAACCGAATTCACTGGCAATCCTACTGATAGTTTGATGATTCTTGATAGCATCAAGTGCCATTTGTGTATTGAATCGGCCATCACGCTGTTTTCTACGGGACATGGTGGAGAAACGTCCTTCTTTTTCTCGGCCTTTCCGATTCCCATTTTCGCTCAGACGATGACCATTTTTCTAGTCGAAATGATCTCCTATTCAACTGTCTAGTCTTTGGGGTAATCTCGAATAGATTTCCGCCTGTCACCGTATATTAAATTGCAATGCCAATTATAACACATCGAAACAACTTGGGCAAAATTGAAGTTTAATCATTCGGCTGTGTAGCATCTACCTCAGCTCGTGGTGCAAGTTCTGTCGATGGTTGATGATAATCCGCCTCTACGTAAGTCAACATTCAATCACTGCCCAAGCCCAAGCCCATGCGGTATTTGATGTCGTAATTGATGATGAAATCTAATTCTTCGTCGGTGAATCCGTAGTGATTGGCGAGCACACGGTCAATTTGATCGAGGGTTGATTTGGAGTGCGAATTCTGGTACGTGAAGGTATACGATGAACCCCTTGTTTTACTCTCGATTCGGTACTGAATAGCGTTTCCCAATAATTCCGTCTGAAGGCGCTCCGCTAAATAAATCAAATCTCTCTCTAGAGGTTTGTTTTCCGGATAGTTGAACTGAAAGGAAAAAATCATGTAATCTTTCAAATTGAACAAATCGTAGCTGGTAAGATAATACCACCAAAAGAGACTTGAATTTAATGTTGCCATGAACACTCTAGCATCATAGGGATTGGCAAAGTACGCTATCTTGTTGCTTAATGACTCTGTTTGGAATTTAGAATTAAGAAAAGTCCACCAATAGCCACCTCCGGCTGTTCGATAAGCAACAAAGTTATTATTGGCCTGACTTATTGGCAACAGATGCATCCCTATTTCCTTATGATCCCTGTATTTTTCCAGAATAGAGTTTTCGATGTTATTTCCAACTTTGAAAATACGTTGCTTAAATTGTGGGGTTAAATGATATTTCAGATTATTGAAGAGTATCTCTCGCGCCTCTGTGTACCACCTTATGACGGAGGTAGTATGAATGTTTGCTTTCTGGATCTTACTGTTATTGATGTGAAAAATGGATAATCTTTGTAAAACTCCGTGAAATAATTGCGCAGGACGTTGGTGAAAATTCGATATATGCAACGTGGGGTATTTTTTCAAATGTTCTTGGAATTCCCGCATACTTCGATTGGAAAAGGCACTAATGGGAACAATCATGCTACACATACCTGCCGATTTAAGCAATTTCAAGCTTCTTTCAGCGATGAGTGTATATAAATTGCCACAACTTTCTGTTTCATAACTAGTGATTCTGTATTCTTTTCGTACCTTGCTGTATTTCACATACGGCGGATTACCAATAATCACGTCAAAGCCGCCGTTTTTGAGAATGGCGTAAAATTCAGTGAACCAATGGAAAGGCTTGTGTGAAGATAGCCACTCCTGATAGTCGCCTTCTTTTTTGGGGTGTACCTTGTATTCTTCAGCAAGGTAGCGGTTGAGTTCCTCTGCTAATGCCGTGAGTTTTTCCTGTAAATTCTGTTTGTCCGTAGGTGTTACGCGACCGCCGTGTTTAGTCTGTTGTTCCTGAAATTCCTTGTATAATATCTCTACATCCTCGGCCTTTTCTTCGATTTCGTTCATTACGTTATCGAAGTCTATTTTGTTTTCGGTCACGGCCCTATTCACATCGTCATAGGTTGCATATCCGACGAGTGTGTTTCCCGCTTGGATGTTAAAGTCGATGTCAGGGAGCGGTTCAATATTGTGGACGTCATCGACTTGTGCGACCATTTTGAGGAAGAGGCGCAGCTTGCAGATTTCGATTGCCTCCTCCATGATGTCCACACCGTAGAGATTGTTGATGATGATAGACTTGAGGATAAAGTATTTGCGGTTTGGGTGTTGCTCGACGCGATGAAGGATTTCGCGGAATTCAGCAAATTTCTTGGGATGTGGTTTTTTTTCCGAAAACTGTAATTCGTCAACGAAGGCACCCATGCGGTCGAGGCAAGCTTCGTAGAGGGGTTCAAGGATGTTGAGGGCGGCGAACAGGAAGGCGCCGGAGCCACAGGTCGGATCGAGAATTGTCACGTTTGTGATGGCTTTCCAGAAGGCACGCAGCAGGTCTGGACCTTCACAGTTTTCTATGATGTCTTGGGCAAACTGGCGAAGGTTCAAGTTATATGTGATGAGGTCATTCACCTCGTGAATTTCGCCTTTGGACAGTTTCCGGTGTATTTCATGGTATCGCTCTCGGCGCGCCACTACCTCGCGCCATATCTCCGTCGGCAGGGCATATTCGGAAGGGGCAAGGGTGTTCCATTGAGTGCGTTTCGACACGTTTTTAACTCCGGCGTCGATTTCTGGCGGCAGTTCGAGTTCCGTTCCGTGTTTGACGGCGTCGTAGATGTAGCGGTCGGGATCCTCAACGAGTAGTTGCCATACGGTGGGGGAGGTATCGCGAGCGGGAAGGGAGTCTCTATCGCCCTCGTTATCCGCTCGGTTGATCGCTCCTACGGGAGGAACGAAGGCGATTCTGCAGTTCATTCGCGCGGACTCCAGAAGGAACGGAATTATGGTGTTTTTGCCGATGTATTCGGTGATGTCCTCTTTGGTGTAGTAGGCGCCCATCTGCTTTTGGTTGATGTATTTTTCAAAGATGAAGCCGAGGACATCGGGGTTGATTTCGTTATCGTTGCGCAGGGGACGGTCGTCGAGGTGCCATTGGAAGCGCTCAAAGAACGTGAAAAGCCGTTCAAAGGCGGCGTCGGGAATCTGAATCGATTCCCCGGATGCGCCTCTATCTGGTGTTTTTGGAAGATGCCGCCGTTGAGGTAGGGTACGTCCCCAAGCAGACGAGACATTTTTCTTGAGCGTTCGTTCTTTAGTTTGGCAAATCCTTCAAAGAAGAGCGGGCAGAGGAAGGCTTTGTAGTATTGGTCTATACCATTTTGTTGACTGCGCTGTAGGTTGTTGCGCAGGTAATACGGGTCGTTATTCAGGAAGCGTTTCTTCTGGATGAAGTAGATGAACATCAGGCGGTTGAGAATTACGGACACGTACCAGCGTTGCAACCCTTCATCGGGAATCCCGTTCAGAAACCTGAGAAATTCGTCGTGTTCCGTTTTGAAATAGTCGTAAAAGCGCCTGGTTACCCTTTCAACGTCAAAGGCGGCGCGGACGCGGCTTGTAACATCTACTAGCGTTATTTCCTCTTCTTCCGCAAGGCTGAATGCAATGGACAGTAGTATTTGGATTAATGCCTCACCTGTCTGATGAGTTAGGTCATAAATCTGTTCATGGCGTTGAGCAGGTTTACCCGGCTCGCGTTTGACCCATTGCCATATTTGTGTGGTTTTCTCGTGGTCGGTGTGGATGATAAGGTGTTCGTGCACAGACTTGGCAACCTCGCGCTCTATCTTGCTTCGTGTCGCGTAATCTGGAATCTCGTTTTCAGGTGGCGACGAATAGTAAAAGACAACCATGCCTCGTTTTTCGGCACATCCAGTCAAGACGTATTCAACTTCGCCCACTCGTATTGGGAGGGTTTGCGAATAGAGATCCCAACCGAGCTGATTGAATAGGGGCGGTAGGTCGAAATTTCTTAATTGTTCGCGAGCGCTCTCGCTGTCAATGTTCATTGCTGTTCTCCGCTCCAGTCACGGCGAGTCCCATGGAACAGATGATTTGGGGTTCTCGCGTTTCCCTTTCGCCTTCAACGATACAGAGGCGATCTTCGTCTCGCAGCGTAATCACAAGTTCGGCGAGCATTCGGTCGTCAATTCCGCTACGGAGTTGGCGATTGAGGGCATCGACCGCGGCTTGGCGCAACGGAAATCGATAGATTTGGTCAATCGATCGCCTCAGTTCAGGGATGTCGAATAACGTGTCTCTCACCTCATCGGCATAAGCCTTCAGTCGTTCATAGGTGCGAAAGCGCGCACCGGATGGTCTGCCCAGTGCACCGCCGACGGATGACGCCTCGGCTATCATCATCTCGGCTCCACGTTGTACGAGCTGGTGGTGCTCCGGGAGGGGTGAAAGTGCTTCGGTATTTGGTCCGCAGGCGGCGCCGCGGAGAATTGCCAACTGGGATTCGGTCACGCTAGTTCTGTCTCGGTCCATCCATGCCAAGGCATCGATTCCGTCGCCAGTGCGCATATAGATTAGCACGCCTTCGGGCGCCGCAACCGTTGGGAGATGCGGTTTGGTAGAGTAAACGACGTCCGGAAGTTTTTCAATCTCGCCCTTAAGGCTCGGATCTTGGGTAATTGCGTTCTTCCAGATTTGGTAGGCATAGGAAGCAAGATCGACGTCGTCGTCCAGAGGGTCGTCGAGCAAGCCGGAGCGTTCGTTGTAGAGGTCGACGATAACGGATTCGTCATCATCTTCGAAGAATGCCTCGTCGGTGCCGACGACTTCGGCGTTTTGAAGAAGACGCGCGTGGACGCGGGAACGCAGGAAAATAAGGTGTTCGACGCCTTCTGCGGGCAGGAAGGAGTAGCAGAGGATTTGCTCGGCTTCTTGACCGATGCGGTCAACCCGTCCGGCGCGTTGCACGAGGCGAATAATTGCCCAGGGCAGGTCGTAGTTCACGACGACGGCGCAGTCTTGCAGATTCTGGCCTTCGCTCAGGATATCGGTGCTGACGAGAACGCGCAGCTCATCGCTTGAGGCTATCCGGGCGCGCCTATTGTTACTGACAGGACTGAATCTGTGCACCAGCGCGGTGGGGTTTGGCGAGTCGCCGGTCACCTGCTCAATACGGGACACGCCCCGCGCCGATAGTTCCGCATTAAGATAGCGGACGGTATCGGCGAATTGAGTGAAAACGAGGACTTTTTCGTCCGAATGGGTTTGGGTCAATAGATTTTCAAGGGCGTTCAGTTTTTCATCGGCGGCGGCATCCCAGTCGCCGTAGGACTGTAATACTTCGATGAGGCGGTCTGCGTCGGAGGCGAGATCGTCAGAGAGGGCATCTGCAAAGAGATTCGTTCGTATCCATTTGAACTTAGCGTGGTATCGCATAGTGTAAAGGTAATAGACTTCAGCGGCTCGCGCTCTGAAGTCATCCGGTGACCTTAGACTAAGTTGCGCCGCCGCAGCTTCTGTTGCCGTGTCGTCGGCATCAAAGGGATTGGCGATGAAGTTAGGGGCATCGACATCTTCGTCGTGGAGGCGGGCATCGAGCATCTCGGCGTCTTGCGGTCCGATGGGCAGGGGTTCGTCGTTTTCCAGGGCGTAGAGGAAGACATGGTTTCGCAACACGTGGCGTTCGACGGATTGAATGAACGCCGCCCCGCTGCTTTCCAGGCGCTTGAAGAGATTGGATCGGCAGAAGCCGATGAGGCGCTTCCCAGCGCGGGAGAGGTCTTCCAACTGCTTAGTCTCGGCACTGGTGGGCGGTTTTGGCGGCGACTCGCTGATGTAGTTCGCCAATCCGTATCGGGGCAGTTTCAGGTTATCAATAATGTCAACGACAGGTTCAGAATATAGTTGAGCGTATTGGTCATTCGGGTTTTGATCGTCGATTGTAAACTTCACGGTTTTCGGAGTGCGTACCGGAAAATAGGAACGGCTGCCGTCCGGGAAGGTAAGGAATCTGCGTCCTGATTCGGGATCTGTTTCGGCGTAGTTATCGGAGATGAAGCTACGGGTGCGGCGGACAAGGAAGAGGCGCATCAGCTCGCGCCAATCGTCAATGTATTCACTTTGTTCAAAGGCTGGGAGGGTTCGGGGACCGCTTTGGTGTTTGCGAATAAACTCGGTTTCGCCGCCCAAAGATTTGAAATACCGGTCAGGTCGAATTCCGAGGTCTCTATCCTCCTCTACAAACAGGCGCAACTGGTTGGAGAGATCGACGTAGTTCTTGTTGTACGGAGTGGCGGAGAGGAGAATGACCTTGCTTTCATTCTGTTGAATGTATTCCTGAATGGCGCGATAGCGTTGACCCTCGCGGTTTCTGAGGTTGTGACTTTCATCAATCATCACAAGGCGATAGCGGCGAAGGTCTGGCAACTTATCGGTTACCCGGCTCAATGAAAGGACGATGCCGCGCAAGCCGTAGTCTTGGCGATACTCCTCCCACATTTCGACCAGATTCTTGGGGCAGATGATAAGGGTTTCCAAGCCGTAATCGTCCTCAAGGATTCGAGCTAGCGCGGTTCCCATCAGGGTTTTGCCCAAGCCGACAACGTCGCCGATCATGACTCCGCCACGTTTATTGACGTGGTGGGCGGCGATTTTGACAGCGGCGGTTTGGAATTCGAACAGTTTTCCCTCAAAAATGCGTGGAATCCGAAACTCATTCAGTCCGGCGCGGGCTTCGCGCGACAGGTGATACGCCATCTTGATGTAGATATGATATGGGGGGATACGTTCTTCACGCGCCCAACTCTCCTCAATTATCTGGGCTAGTTCTTTAGAGATATCTATACACCAGCGTTCGGTCCATCGATCCTCAAACCAGGCTTCCAACTTTTGGCAGGCGTCTTCGTCTAGGACATCTATGTTGAGTTCTCCTTGCTTGGACAGTCCTGCCAAGGTCAGGTTGCTGCTGCCAAGGTAGCCTACAATGGGATTGATTGCGTCGGAACGGTAAATCAGGTAGAGTTTTGCGTGGAGCGGATGGCTCAGGAAAAGTTTGACTCTAACCTTTTCGTCTCGAAGCTGATGGGCGAGTTGGCGCAAGCCATCTTCGTCTTCCCGCGTGGGGTAGCCGATGGTTAGCTGTTCGCGAAACTTCTCGGCTAAGTCCCGTTTGAGACGCAACGCGGTCTGGTTGTCGATGCCATCGTCGTGTTTGCCGATGCGCATGGCTAGACGCAGTTCTTCTTCGGGCAACCGGTGCATTCCGACTAGCAGGCGGCAGCATTCGGCTTCGCCGCCGCGCCAAGCTTCGATCTGGGGAGCGATTGCCTTCCAGCCACGGAGATTGAGATACCCGACGCAGAAGTCGGCGCGATCGGCGAGTTTGAGGGTTTCCTTTAGCGCGGGAAGAAGTTGCTGATCTATGTTGTCGAATATTCGAGGCATAGGGCGGTGGGCAGTGGTTAGTGGATGTTAAGTGCGGCACTCCGAGTACTGAATCTCGCCCTGGAGTATGCAATGCACCGCGATTGACGGGTTTGATAAAGAGTTCTAGATGCGTCACTCCAGCGGAACAGTTCGTGTCCGCGTGTGGGATTATTCTGAAGATTGCCTAACGATGGGGCGGTGTATCAGGGCAAGGTTCCCTCATCGTCAATTGACTGAAGTTCAGAATTGCCGTTGGTAAGACCGAGCCGCACGGAGGCTTCGTCAGGCGACAGTTCCTCGACTGTTTGTAATTGGCGTTCCATTGCCCGCGTGCGAGTTCGTGTCTGATCAATGGTGTTGGAGGCTGTATTGAGTTGCTGTTTCAGTTTCGCCATAACGTCGCCAAACTTGCCGAACTCTGTCTTTACAGCGGCGAGGATTTCCCAGACCTCGCTTGAGCGCTTCTGAATTGCGAGGGTTCTGAATCCGATTCGGAGGCCGCTCAAAATAGCGGCAAGCGTTGTAGGTCCGGCAACGACAATTCGGTGCTGATGAAGCAGATGCGCGGAACTTCCCGGCGCTCGCAGCACCTCGGCGTAGAGTCCTTCAGTGGGGAGGAACATGATAGCAAAATCTGTGGTGTTGGGTGGCGCAATGTACTTATCGCAGATATTCTTGGCTTGTCGCTCTACGGCAGCGAGAAAGGTTGCGACCACTCTATCCACTTCGTCTTTGTCAGCCGCCTCCGCGGCCTCAATCAACTTTTCGTAATCCTCAAGGGGAAACGAGGAATCGATTGGCAGCCAGACGCAGGAATTGGGCTCATTGTCATTTCCAGGCAGCCTTACGGCATACTCGACAAGGTGGTGCGAGCCAGGATCAGGCTGTACGTTGGCGCTGTATTGGTCTGGCGCAAGGATTTCTTCAAGGAGCGCGCCGAGCTGAACTTCGCCCCATGTGCCTCTAGACTTTACATTAGTGAGGACGCGTTTGAGATCGCCTACCCCGGTAGCGAGTTGCTGCATTTCTCCGAGGCCGCGATGGACTTCTTCGAGACGCTTGCTTACCTGATTGAACGATTCGCCCAGTCGTTTTTCGAGGGTTGATTGGAGTTTTTCGTCAACGGTTTCACGCATCTGGTCAAGCTTGTCCTCGTTGCTTGTTTGTATAGCTTGCAGACGCATATCGACGGCACTCCTGACATGTTCCATGCTTGTTTCGTTGGAGTGCATCAAGTCGGTAATTGCTTTGGCACCGCTGCTAAGCTGGTTAGCGACAGCATCACGTATCTTGTCGAGCCTAGCCTCCGTACTTTGCTGAAGGTCTTGGAATCTCATCCCCACGGCTGATCTCATTCCTTCAGATTGGGTGGTGAGAAGTTTGCCAAATTCCCCTATGTTTGCTGTCATGGTATTGGTGGTTGACTGATGCGCATTCTGTATATCTTCTCGAATCTCGCGTTGAGAATTGGATAGTTCCTTGCTGAACGAATGCAAGCCATCTTGACCCGCCGTGCCCTCTAATTTGTTGCGGGAAAACACGATTTGCTTCAACACTAGGAGCATTAACACAAAATTCAGCGCCAACAGGGCTGCGACACACCATAGTACTATTTCAATCATTTCTCATTGTCTCCGATCATGGTTTAAGAGTTTGTATGAGTAATATAGGACTCACGCAGTTGCCCCTGAAAGCCTTATATTTCAGCGGTTTATCGCCGGGACGCAGATTCCTAGCAGGAGGGGAAATCGGCGATTTGATGATCGTCGATCTCGATAAATCGGACAACTACAAGCTGGGTAGCGTCACAATTTAGTGTAATCGGCGCCAAATGTACAAAATTACGGGCGAAATCGACGGCACATCGAAAAATGTCATGCTCCTGTCATGCACTGAAAACTCGGTGGTAAACTGGCATTGCTCCGATACACCCCATAAAGTTGTATGATAGGATTTTCCTTGAGTGGCGGGTGATTTCGCCACTCCACACTTCAGTGCAGACCTACCACCGGCTGAGGTTCGTAAGAACTAATGGTTAACGATTCCTTCATGGTCATTTAAGTGAGGAACGAAACAACAATGGTGGTCCCCTATTAAAGAAAGAGTCGTCGTGGGCTAGTGTAAATCTGTGAGAATCTTCGCTATAGTCTGATGGTTGAATGGGATTTCTATGAGAATTCTATCGCGCGGGATTTGCTGCCGCACTCGCTATAAGGGATCTCGATCGCACTCACAATAGGATTTACAATCACCCTTACTGTCCGTTCATGACTGTCTAAACAATGGGGGTAAGTTCACTGGGGGTAAGTTCACTTAATCCCATTTGATCGGCTTCAAGGCATAGGAAAGAACGCAATTACGAAGGGTATCGTTACAGAAACGAGACGACCATGATGGGTTCGTCTCGCGCATCCTGTAGCAGGGGTTACATCATCAGATTGCGCTGATGATCGGAACTTCCCGACGCTCGCAGCACGTCGGCGTGGGTGCTTCAGTAGACATCTTTGGCTCTTCAGAGTTAAGTGTGGAAAATGAAATTAGCTTAGGGCCTGTTTGAATAATCGGTAGCAAAGCCATTTTGGTCAAATGAAGGAAGTTTTCTCATGTTTTTATTCTTGCCCGCTACGTACCTGTAGGATCTCTATCGCAGTCGCTTTTCGCTCCCTAGATCCCAATTCACTCACTTGATCTCCGCTGGAGTGCAGGACAAACTAACCCTATTTTTGGATCGGTACAGAGGGCAAGTGTGCAACGGTCATTGGTCTCGCTTGGCGGTATTTCGTTGAGTGGAACGGTTTGAATAATGAAAGGCAGTCCATTTTTGGTGAGTTGAGTTTGGAGGTGGTGGGCAGTGCCCACCCTACAAATGCTTTAGTCATCTTCTTGATTTAGCTCAATCGCGGAGATGCCGTCGGTAAGTCCGAGCCGCGCGGTTGCTTCGTCAGGCGGTAGCTGCTCCACGGTTTGCAATTGACGCTCCATTGCCCGTGTGCGGGTTTGGGTTTGATCAATTGTGTTGGAGGCTGTATTGAGTTGCTTTTTCAATTTCGCCATAACGTCACCAAATTTGCCGAACTCTGTCTTTACGGCGGCTAGAACTTCCCAGACTTCACTTGACCGCTTCTCGATTGCAAGCGTTCGGAATCCCATGCGAAGGCTACTCAAAATAGCTGCGAGGGTGGTCGGTCCGGCGACTACAATTCGGTAGAGATGCATGAGATGAACCACTTCGCCCGGCGATCGCAATACTTCTGCGTAAAGCCCTTCCGTTGGGAGGAACATAACCGCGAAATCTGTCGTTTTTGGGGGAGCGATGTACTTTTCGCTTATGGTCTTGGCTTCATTGTGCACGGTCGCCAAGAAGGTCCCGGTCGCTTTTTCTATTTCGTCTTTGTCTGCCGCCTCGGCTGCCTGCACGAGCCTTTCGTAATCTGCAAGCGGGAACTTGGAATCGATTGGCAGCCATACGCAGGAGTTGGGGTCATCGTTATTTCCGGGAAGGCGGATGGCATACTCGACTTCCTCACGAGAATCCTCGTTTACCTGTACATTCAAGCTGTACTGGTCCGGCGTGAGAATCTCCTCAAGGAGCGCGCCAAGCTGGACTTCTCCCCATGTGCCCCGCGTTTTGACGTTGGTCAATACTCGTTTGAGATCGCCGACGCCGATTGCAAGTTCCTGCATTTCGCCAAGACCGCGTTGCACCTCTTCAAGACGCTTGCTTACCTGATTGAAGGATTCGCCAAGTCGTTTTTCGAGTGTTGATTGGAGTTTTTCATCAACCGTTTTGCGCATTTGGTCAAGTTTGTCCTCATTGCTGACCTGCATGGCTTGAAGTCGCTCATCGACCGTGATTCTGACTTTTTCCATGCGCATCTCGTTGGCTTGGGTCAGGGCGTCTATTGCCTCTGTTCCACTCTTAATTTGGCGCGCCTGCGTTTCTCCGAGTTCTCCGATAGTCTTTACTAGTGTGTTCGCCGTGGTTACTTGACTGGCTCTAATCTCATTCCTGATTTCTCGGTCCGACCTAACTACGTCGTCACGAAGGGAGCGTAATTCGTCTTGTACCGCCTGGTCCGCTTTTTCCTTTCGGAGGTCCGTCATTTGTTTGAGCGCTAGAATGATGAGCGCAAGGTTCAACAGCGACAATGCTCCCACGCACCATATTCCTATTTGAATCATTTCTGTTTACCTCCGATTATGATTTGGCGAAAATAGGACTAACATAGTTTGGTTAGTAATCGTGCAATTCACTGCGCTTGTTTTGTAGCAGCGAACTTTGCTCGTAATTCTAAAACTTTGCCAAGAGGTCGCGATCGGGAGAAGATCTCTATCGCACTCGTTATTCACTCGCTTGATCTCCTACAGTAGGACTGTCGTAACGCACTTCGCGTCGGATGGTTGTTCACCTGTCTCTACGTCGCATGTCATGTTGTTACACGCAGAAACGGGCAATAAACTGCCCTACCACATGCGAGCAGGTGAGCGCGGCGGGTCCCCTCAAGCGGCCTGCAAGTGGCAACTTACATCATCAGGTCTCCGCCGTTAATATCAATTGAGGCACCAGTGATGTATTGCGAATCGGTGACGAGAAATAAGACCAGTTGCGCAACTTCCTCCGGGGTTCCAAGCCTAGAGATTGGGAAACTCTCTTCGTAGCCCTTGATTCGCTCAGGGGTACACTCGGCGCGTACCATCTCCGTGTCAATCAGTCCCGGGCAGACGGCGTTAACCGTAATTCCGAATGGAGCCACCTCCTTCGCCATCGCCCTCGTAATACCAAGCACTCCGGCTTTCGCGGCGGTGTAGTGTATACCGCCGAGCGTGCTTACACTTCTTCCTGCGGATGAGGACATATTGACAATTCTGCCGTATCCTTTCGCTTTCATGGTTTGAAGAACCGCCTTCGAGCAGAGGAATGTGCCATTCAGGTTAACGTCAAGCACTTGATCCCACTCCGCCTTGGTGACATAATCGATCCGAGTTGGGTATAGGATTCCGGCGTTGTTGACAAGTATGCTCACGGTACCGTAGTTGTCAATCGCATGCTCCACCATAGAGGCGACTTCATATTCCTTGGTAACGTCGGTTTTTACGGTCATCGCTCTGCCCCCGGAGCTGTTGATTTCCTCGGCGATGCGAGCTGCCTTACCCTCGATGATGTCGCTAACGATAACCACGGCGCCTTCATGAGCAAGGCGATTCGCGGTTGCGGCGCCCATTCCTTGGCCTGCTCCGGTTACAATGGCTACTTGATTGGAAAGTTTTCCTTCCGAGTGTTCCATATTCTAGACTCCTGAATGATTACAGTGTTGCTAGGGAATATTGACATTTGACAATCTGAACCCATCTCCTCTCCGAGAGTCTTCGCCCTGATGCACGTCGAGGCGATTTGGTATAATCGCAAATAACCGGCGTGTTACGAGACCCTATATCCTACGGGCGAGGATCAATTGAGCGAACAGCGAATGCGATAGGGATCTTACCTCGCCCTATGGGTTGGGGGGATCCCTATCGCCTTCCTTATCCAGTCAGTTGATTCCAACCCCTACGATATACAATGCGTCCTCAATCGCGGCAGGGACGGAATTTCCTCGCCCGTACTCCGATGAAATGTCAACAGAGCCTAGAGACTGGTAATTCATTTTAGCAAAAATCGGGCAGGCATTCAATGTGAAAACAGGAGTCTTTTTTGTGATGATCCTGAGCGAATCGTGCTATAATAGACCGAATTTTTCGGAAGGGAGGAGGACTGGCAGTGAAATACGACACAATCATCGTTGGCTCCGGCTCGGCGGGGGGTATACTCGCGGCGCGGCTAACCGAGGATGCGCACCGATCAGTGCTGTTGTTAGAGGCAGGTCCTGATTTTCCCACGCTCGAACAGCTTCCCGATGAAATTCGGTTTGCATACGGTCATGACCCCAATCTCTGGGCGCGTGCGTTTGGACATGAAACCAAATTCGGTTGGGGTTACACCGCAAAAGCCACTGCCCAGCACCCCAATATGCTCGTTCCACGAGGTAAAATAATTGGCGGATCGAGTGCGGTGAATGCGCAGATCTTTCTTCGGGGAGTTCCCGAAGATTATGATAGCTGGGCTGAAATGGGCAACGATAAGTGGAGTTACCGGGAGTTGATTCCTTACTTTCGCAAAAACGAAGCAGATCCCGATTTTCATGATGATTTCCACGGCGCCGATGGCCCTATCCGTGTTCGTCGGTTTCGAGAAGGGGGATTTCTGCCTGAACAGCGGGCATTCTACGACGCCTGTCGTGCTTTGGGCTACCCGGATTGTCCCGATAACAACGCTCCCGACTCAACGGGAGTTGGCGCGGTGGCGCTAAATAATGTTGACGGCATCCGTTGGAGCACGGCAATAGGATATCTCAATCCGGCGCGCCATCGGGTGAACCTGACGATAAAAGGTAATTGCACCGTGCACCGCGTGCTTTTTGAAGGGCATCGAGCAGGCGGAGTGTCCGTCGAGAGCGGCGGGGAGATGTTCCGCGTCTATGGCGACGAGATTATCGTGTGTGCGGGAGCAATCGGCTCACCGCACCTTCTTATGCTCTCGGGGGTTGGGCCCGCCGATCACCTCCGGGAGATGCGTATACCCGTGGTGCACGACTTGCCGGGGGTCGGACAGAACCTTAGAGACCATCCACAAGTTACCATCGCGCTGAAAGCGAAAGAGGCGTATCTCACCAATGGGACCGAGCCTCGCCTGCAGATGGGGCTTCGTTACACCGCGCGCGGATCCGCCCTCCGCAACGATATGTTTATTCTGCCCGGCTCGTACGCTACCGAAGAGGGCTATTACCGCATATCAAGGTCGAAGCCGTTTGGATTTTATATTACCGCATGCATCTATTTGGCAGTAGGCGCAGGGGAAATCACGCTCGCCTCTTCCGACCCTCACGAACAACCTGTTCTTGATTATAACTATCTGGCGGAATCCTTTGACCGTGATCGGCTACGAGAAGCGGTTCGCATGATGGTCGAATTCGCGGAGCATGAAGCATACGAGGAGATTGTCGCCGAATGTGTAGCGCCAACGGACGACTCTCTGATGACCGACGCCGCGCTTGACGAATGGATGATGCGTGAAGTGTGCACCAGCCATCACAGTTCGTCAACCTGCAAGATGGGGCAAGAATTAGATCCGATGGCGGTTGTCGATCAGTACGGAAAAGTTCACGGGATTGAGGGGTTGCGAGTCGCTGACGCTTCCATCATGCCCGATTGTATTCGTGCCAACACCAATGTGACAACCATGGTCATTGGGGAACGGGTGGCTGATTTCATTCGGTAGACGGTGCTGAATTTCTACACAAGCGGGGATTGACGTATCGGTTGAAGGTAATACCATTTCCCCATATATCCAGTGAGTTAATAGGGTCAATCAAATCTTACCAATGCGGGGCAAGGGAATTTCTACCGTACTCGCTATCCGCTCGCTTGAGGGGATTTCTATCGCACTCGCTATCCGCTCGCTTGATCCCCGCCTGCCGGGTTTGGTTGGAGAGAAATGGTCGGTATCGGTTTGTTCATTATAGTATGATTGAAAAACATTGTACGCAATATTATCGGAACGAAACGGTATAAGTTAGAGCCTGTTTGAATAGTCGGCAGCCAAGCTATTTTTAGCCATTTGCAGACAAGTTTTTTCATGTTTGTGTAACTGCCCGTTAAATACCTGTCAGGATTTCTATCGCACTCACTATTCGCTCGCTTGATCCCACTCTGGGGCTTTTAGAGGCTGGTGCGCAGGGGATCTCTATCGCAGTCATTATTCATTCCTTTGATCGCACCCTACGAACTGTACTTTTCAAACAGGCTCTTAGTATAAGTTAATGGAAAACAAATGGCCGTTTGAATTTGCGGTAACTTACGGTAAAATGGGCATGTCGAGGCTGGACTTCGCGCGTGGGCCGGCATTGTGGGTGACGGGTTGAGATTCCTTTCATAGTCGAAAAAACTGTCCATTGGGGAGGAAATGTAGATGCGTTTGACAGAGCAACAGCGGAACAGATACAAAGAATCGGGCTATCTTCTCGTAACGGGACTGTTCGATATCAAGACCGCAAAACAGATGATTGACCACTATATGGAAATGCGTGCCGAGGGACCAAAACCCGGGGATTCCGGGGGAACGCCGGATAAACCCGATGATCCGACTCACAAATATCCTCGAATGATAAGCATGCATGAATGGGATGGGGTTACCGGAAACTGGGCACAACAGGCGGATATGTTAGCTATCGTGAGCCAACTGATTGACGACACCCCGGTCTTGCGGCAGACGATGCTTTATTTCAAACCCCCAGGAGGGCGAGGTCAGGGGCTTCATCAAGACCAACAATACATTCCGACGGAGCCGCTTATTGGTGTGTGGATAGCCCTTGATGAATCAGACGAGGCAGTAGGACAGATGATTGTTGTTCCCGGCTCGCACAAATTCGGACATCTGCCGGTGCAAGCGGCTGACACGTCTGTTTCGTTTACGCCCGTTCAATCGATGATACCGGCGGAGGCGACGGAGGTGGGTGTCAACATGAAACCGGGGGATGCACTATTTTTTGATGGTAAAACGCTCCACGGTTCGTACCTCAACACGACCAAAGAACGCTGGCGTCGCAGTTTTATCTGTCATTATATCGGCGAACACGCGGAGAATTTTGAGCCGGAGCAGGGGACACTTGTGTCGCATTTGCGCTCTTCGTAGATGCTCTTGAATTGTGACGTGCCTTTTGTCTCTATGATGTCTTCAAACCATGGCAAATTTGCGTGGGGAGCCTTCTATTTTGTAACGGATATCACCGTAGTTGGTCTTGTGAGCAGTAAACGCCATTTGATTGGGATAGCCGTGATTGATTCCTGATGTCATGGTATGGCACGGGGAGGGATTTCTATCGTGCTGGGATCGCATTCGCTATTCGCTCATTCGATCTATTCGGTCGCTTGATCGCACGAGAGTCACTATCAAGACTTGCTATCGCCCTCCTTATTCAGTCGGTTGATCCTGAGCCATAAACGCTTGCTTTTCGGTTAACCATCAGCTATACTTGAGCCATTGACTGGAAATAGCACTGTTAGACCTTATTGAGGTTCGGTAAGGGGAGTTTCTATGCGTGCAATCGTTACCAGACTGAAGCCTGATGGAACTCGCGAGAAGGTGTTAGTGGACGATTGGCCAAATCCCGGGGCTCCCGCTGAAAACGAAGTCAAGACTCGTACACTGTATTCGGGAATCACTAACGGAACGGAACGCAACGATCTCCTGAGCGGCAATTACGCCAGTCCAGATGATGAATTGCCCGCACGTGGTGGTTACCAAAATGTGGGCGAAGTGATCGAGGTGGGTTCCGGTGTGCAGGGCTTGGAGACTAGCGACGTACTCTACATGAGTCGAAGCCATCTTGAGTTCTGTCTCGAACCTGAAGATCGATTGCACATCAAGCTGCCCACCGGGATCAAGCCGAAAGAGGCTGCACTCTTCGGTGTCGCCGGTGTCGCCATGCGATGCTGTCGAAACGCTGATCTGCGCATAGGCACTCGGATGCTAGTGGTTGGTGCAGGAATCGTAGGTCAATTGGTCGCCCAGATTGCGGCGTCTACCGGTGCGTGCGTGACACTGTGTGATGTTGATGAGCATCGTCTAAAGATTGCCGAGACGATCGGTGCTGCTGACGAGATCATCAATGTTGGCGGTGACGGTTGGGACAAATACATCCCTGATTTTGGATTCGATATTGTACTTGATGCGGCAGGTGTTTTGGGCATGGAGGACAAGCTGATTACCGCCGCAAAGAAACATGGGACCATTATGTTCATCGCAGGACGATTTAGAGTAGAATACATCTTTAACCGGGGGCAAGGACGCGAAATCACGATTAAGCAGAACAGCCACTTTGACAACTCTGACCTTTATCACATGTGCCGCTTTGTGTCGAAGGGCATGATTCAGATTGCACCCTTAATCCAAGATGTGGCGCCGGTTGCCGAAGCGAAAAGGATTTATGACACGCTCCGGGATGAGCCACAGAAGTTGCTTGGGACCGTTTTTGATTGGAGGTAAATAGGATGAGAACTGCACCGGTAACTATCGCTGTTGTCACTGGAGGGCATAGCTATGATGTCATCAATTTTCGGCGGCTTTTCAGCGGCTTAGACGGCATTGACTCTCATGTCCAGCACATGGATGATTTTGCGACCTCTTCAGAGAAGGTTCGGGATTCATACGACGTTGTTGTCTTCTATCACATGTTGATGGACGGTCCACGCGACGAGGGCTTACCGGGCTACGCCGGGAAACCCAAAGCGGTTTTGGAACATCTCGGCGAAACACAGCAAGGCGTCTTCGTTCTCCATCATGCACTCCTGGCGTATCCGCGATGGCACGTCTGGGACGAAATAGTGGGGATGGACGACCGCTCTTTTGGCGCCCATGCCGGCAAATCTCTTCATGTAGAGATTGCCGATGCAAGTCATCCGATTACTCGTGATCTGTCGGACTGGGACATGCTTGATGAGACTTATACGATGGCTGAACCCGCAGCAGACAACAACGTTCTCCTCACAGTCAAGCACTCGCAAAGCATGGAGGCGATTGCTTGGAATCGGGAGCACAAGAATAGTCGGGTATTCTGTTTTCAGTCTGGTCATGATAACCAGACCTGGGCAGATGCAGGATTTCAGGAAGTTCTGCGTCGCGGCATTTTGTGGTGTGGAAGAAAGCTTTAGGTGCTGTCGGTTGGGCATTCATTAGCGAAGCGCTTACGCACCTAAATCTGAAAAAGAGCAATTCGTTTGGCGTTCATACTCCATCGCTAAGAACCTGTTTGAATAATCGGTGGCAAAGCCATTTTTGGTCATTTGTAGAAAGTTTTTTCATGTTTTCATTGTTGGCTGTTACATACCTGTAGGATCTCTATCGCAGTCGCTATTCGCTCCCTTGATCGCACCCTACAAACTGTACTTTTCAAACAGGTTCTTAGTGATGACTTTAACCCTGTCCATAATTCACTAATTCATTTAACGTAGGGATTTTTGAGTACCGGTGTTCAACGCCGCTGGTGATTGGTCGTCGCAAATCCCTTTAGTCAAAGGTATTCGTCATCTTCAGATAACTTACATTGCGAAATTTTGGACGAGATTGTAATTTTTCGGCTTAACAAACAACCCTTTATTCTAAAGTCTATCAAGCATCTGGACAAGAAGAGACTTCCAACCTACAAGGGAAGAAAGTTGCCTATTTGTCTTGGTCCTTAAACAATCGGCAAAGGAGAAATAGTAAAGTGAATAGGAGAAAACCAAGCACCTCGCGCTCGCGCGGACAGCAATTCGGGACGGGAGCAAAGCCGTCAAGAGCGGGTGCCCGAAGGAAGAAAAAGAAAGCCAAAGAGAAACTGGTAAAGCAGAGTATCGATAATCGAGAAGGTGTTGAGTCTAATGACACAGAAGGCGATCACGTTGAATTGAAGGATGACAAAATCGTGGTTGAAGGAACGGTTACTGAGACGCTTCCTAACGCTATGTTCCGCGTGGATTTAGATGAGGCTAGCGTCGAACATCAAATTCTTGCCCATATCTCTGGGAGAATGAGGAAGTTCTTTATCAAAATCTTGCCGGGTGACAAAGTAACGGTCGAACTTTCACCGTATGACTTGACACGCGGGCGCATCACCTACCGGAAGAAATAGTCGCCTACCACCAATCGGCAAGTTGAGCGAAGATAGGAGATTTTCACGCCGATCTGTGAATATAGTTGTTTCGTGCTGTTCGGCGATGGGCAATTAAACTGCTATTGATTGACAGAGGAAACACGTTGCCGGTTTTGCGTTAGCTGTATATGAACCCCTACCTGACAATCATTCTCACTGCGATGATTGGGGAGTTTTTGCTCCGCAGCATAGCCCGACTTCTCAATCTCAAAGCCCTCTCTCCAAATCTGCCAGCCGAATTCGTCGGATTTTACGACGAAGCGAAGTATCGACAGTCACAGGAATACACAAAAATAAACGCCAAATTTGCCTATGTCTCGACATTGATTGATTTGGTCGTTCTGGTTGGCTTTATTCTGATAGGCGGGTTCAATTATGTAGACGATTTGGCTCGTAGTTGGACTTCAATACCGATTCTTAGAGGCCTATTGTTCTTTGGGCTACTTTATGTAATTAGAGACATTTTATCCACGCCGTTCGCGCTGTATGAAACTTTCGTGATTGAGGAGAAGTTTGGGTTCAATAAGACAACGGTGAAGACCTTCTTACTGGATAAGGTCAAGAGTTACGTTTTGCTTACAGCTCTAGGTGCGGTTTTGCTCGGCGGGATTCTGTATCTCTTCGAGGAGATTGGTGATTGGGGTTGGCTTTACGCATGGGGACTGGTGTCCCTTTTCATCATCGTCGCACCGTCACTATTTATAACAGTCATCGCGCCACTGTTCAACAAATTTACCCTCCTGCACGATGGTGCCCTCAAAGATGCGATTGAAAGGTACAGTGAAAGCGTAAAATTCCCGCTGACGGAAATATCAGTGATGGATGGGTCAAAGCGTTCAGGGCATTCCAATGCCTACTTTAGCGGGTTCGGCAAGAAAAAGCGGATTGTGCTTTTCGATACGCTAATCGAGAAGCATTCGGTCAAGGAACTTGTCGCCATTCTTGCGCATGAAGTTGGGCACTACAAGCAAAAGCATATATTGAAAGGGGTGCTTGTCTCAATCGTGCACGCTGGAATCTTGTTTTTCCTTCTCTCGCTATTCATTGAGAATCAAGGGCTCTTTGATGCGTTTCGGATGGAACAAACATCGGTCTATGCAGGATTGGTATTTTTCAGTATCTTGTATGCTCCGATTGAATTGGTGCTTTCGATTGCTATGAATGTCGTATCACGGAAGCATGAATATGAAGCAGACGCCTTCGCCGCAGACACAATCGGTTCAGCAGAACCGTTAGTCAACGGGCTGAAAATCTTGTCTGTTTCTAATCTCGGAAATCTGACCCCGGATAACTTGACGGTTATCTTGAATTACAGCCATCCACCAATTCTTCAGCGGATTGCGGCACTCCGTGGGCTGGACGCAGCTGGCCAGCGGGCGTGATGCAGCGAGTTATTCCATCAAGGACATGTCGAGTCCTGAAATTCACGCGGTGCTAATTTCCTGTGGCGGGCGGTGCCCCTGCAACTAGAGCAGCTTATGCAAAGGTAGGATGATTGGGTAGGAGGTCTCTACTGCAAGATGTGCGACTTTCAAACTCTTATCCGCTAAACCGTGCCGAAACGACTTTTGATACCCCTGCTTGTTCCATCGTTACACCGTACATCACATCGGCGATTTCCATTGTTCGCTTGTTATGCGTAATAATGACAAATTGCGTGTGCTGGGCATAGTTGTGAATGAGCTTGGTGAATCGAAGAACGTTGGCTTCATCAAGCGCAGCATCGACTTCATCCAGAATACAGAACGGACTAGGTTTGAGTTTGAAAATTGCGAATAGTAACGCAATGGCAACCAGTGACCGTTCGCCTCCCGAAAGCTGCGTGATGCTCTGTGGACGTTTCCCCGGCGGACACGCGATGATGTCAATCCCCGATTCCAAAATGTCTGATTCATCAGTCAAGGCGAGTTCAGATTCCCCACCCTCAAAGAGTTCTGTAAAGACTTCTCGAAAATTTGCACGAATCTGCTCAAAAGCTTTCTGAAATGCCTCGCGCGAAGTTTGATTAATTTTCTGAATTGCTTTGTAGGTGGATTCAATAGACTTTTCCAAATCCTCGCGCTGAAGGACAAGGAACTCCTCCCGCTTTTTGTGCGCCTCATACTCTTCAATGGCTTTCATGTTGACGGTACCAACGTCTGCGATCTGTGCCTTAAGTGATTCGACTTGGTCGAGCAATTCGATTTCGTTTACCGTCTGTTCCGTTGCCTGAACCTGCTCGATTGACACCTGGTATTTTTCGGTGATTCCGGCGGAAATAGCCTTTATCTGCATTTCTAGCTGGGTGACGGTAACTTCCATTTGGTGCCGCATCCGGTTGTGCTTGTCACCCTGTCTTCTCCCTGTACGCATCAATTTCTGTAATTCAGCATCGCGTTGTCTTAGCGCTTCACGTTCCTCTGTTAAAAGGTTTACCCTTTCCTCCGCTTCGGCTTTTTCCTGTTCTATCCGGAGAAACTGCTGCTGGGCTTCATCAATCAGTTTTGAGAGGTTCTGCCGCGTTTCGTCATCGGAGTCAATTACTTTCTGATATTCACCCATGTTCTCGCGGACTCGCGCTTGATTTTTCTCAGACGTATCAAGTCTTGCTTTGATTCCGGATAATTGCTCACGCTTGCTTGCTAGAGAGACTTCAAGGGCTTGGCAGGAAGCCACTACCTCATCGTGCTTGTTGCTTTCGCTCTGAACTTGCTCAGAGAGGCGTTTTATGCGGTTTTGTAGCTTGTTGCGCGTTTTCTGGATCTCGTCCAGTTCGGTTTGACTGTTTTCGGAGTTTGCTCTCGATTTGTCGGCTTCCTCCTGAAAACGGGAACTCTCCGTTTGTACCTCTTCTAATTCCCGCTTGTGTTGTACAATGTCTCGCTTGTGTTGTTCTAAGTCTTTCACATGACCGGCATACTCAATCTCACTATGCTGTTGTTGACTGGCAAGTGATTCGTGCCTTTGCACAAGTTGAGCCAATTTTCCGACATGCTCTTTTTGGTTCAAATTTTTCCCGTTAATGGTGGAAGTCAGATTATCGATCTTTGTTTGTAAATCTTCCAATTCTCGTGGTCGACTCAGAAACCCGGTCGTCTGATTGGCACTGGAACCACCGGTAACCGCTCCAAAAGTACTGATAATCTCGCCCTCGACAGTTACGAGACGGGAATTTGGGCGAAATTTTTGTGCGAGTTTAATAGCAGTATCAAGATCTTTAATGACAACTGTATTTCCTAGCAACTGTCGAATTGCGATGTCATATTTCGGCGCATACTCCACGAGATCCGAAGCCAAACCGATTACGCCCGTCTGATTGAGAAGCGCCTCATCACGAAATGACCTGGCACGCAGCATATCCAACGGCAAGAATGTCACTCGTCCGGCGCGCGTTCGCTTGAGGAATGTAATTCCCTTCTTTGCGTCTTCGGCAGTTTCTGTTACGACGTTTTGGATCGCGCTGCCCAACGCTACCTCAACAGCTAACTCGTAGTCGGAATCCGTGCGGATGAGTTCCGCAACGACGCCGCAAACTCCTCCAAACTGTTCCGGATCATTTTCTTTTGCCATCATGACGGCTCGAACGCCGGTGTAAAAACCCTCGTACGTCGACTGTAATTCTTTCAGCGATTTCAATCGAGAGACGCTCATACCGAGGGAGTCCTGTAATCCCCGAATCTCCGATTCAAGCTTCCGGAGTAAATCCCTTCGTTTCTGGCGTTCTTCCTCAATCTGTCGCTTCTCGGTGTCCAACTGCACCAGCGTCGCTTTCAGTTGTTGTTCGCGTTTCTGTGCTTCAGCCTGAGCGGCTTCAACGGATTCGAGTTTTCCTTGAACTACCTCGGTATCTCCGAGGACTCGATTGAGGTTATGCGTAGCGAATTCCAGCCTATTGTTGAGCGATACGACCTCGGATTCCAGTCGGGATTCCTGATTCGCTTGTTCGGACAATTCAGTTTCGCTCTGGTTGATTGTCTGCCTAGTTTCGGCTATCCGCGTTGCGAAATCATTCAATACACGCCTTCGTGCAGTTAGACGGCTTTCCTCCAACTTAAGAGTTGCATTGAGTTGGGTTCGCTTTTGTTCGAGTCCGCGTTTCTCGGTATCCAACTCGGCAAGTTCTTTTTCGAACGATTGGATCGCGAGCTTTGCTCGTTGGCGTTGTTCATGGAGGTTCAACTGTCGTTCCTTGTGGAGGGCAATTTGGCGCTCGATTTGCTCAATCCGACTTGAGAATTGCCTTGTGAGATTGTTGCCTTCCTCAATTGCCTTATCAAGCGTTGCTCTTCGTTCAATTAGTTCTTCGCTCTCCTGTTCCGCCGACTGAATGGTATTGTTCACCTCATCGATTGCTGCCAGAAGGTTATCCAAACTCCCCTGTGTTTCGGTTAAATCTTCAAGAAATCGTTCGTACTCTCGGCGCTTCTGATTTAACTCAAGATTCTTGAGTTGCTCGTGCAACTCTTGGTGACGGCGTGCCTGCGCCGCTTGACGTTTTAGTTTTTCGGTTTCCCGCTGTGCTTCGTTAATTACATCGTCGATGCGAACAAGATTCTGTTCTGTATCTTCAAGCTTTTTGAGAGTAGTCTTCTTACGATGTTTATATTTAGTGATCCCGGCAACTTCGTCAAAAAGGTATCGGCGCTCTTCCGCCCGCGTATTCAGAATGAGATCAATCTTGCTCTGCTCCATAATGGAGTATGCGGATACACCAATTCCGGTGTCCATAAAGAGTTCAGTAATATCGCGGAGCAGACAAGGACTGTTGTTAATCAGGTAGCGACTTTCACCTTCTCGTGTCAACTGGCGGGTGATTTCAATCTCGGGTGATTCCAGCGCTAGCCGACCATCGGTGTTAGCGAATTGGAGGGATACTTTTGATCTTTGGGCGGGTTTGAAATCTGCGCCGCCGTTGAAGAGTAGATCCTGCATGTTGCCACAACGTAGTGCGCGTGCACTCTGCTCGCCCAGGACCCAACGAATTGCATCCGACACATTGCTCTTGCCACAACCGTTTGGCCCGACGACCGCAGTGATCCCGCGTTCCATTATCAGATCGATATCATCTGCAAAACTCTTAAAACCGTTAATTTTGATATGATTGAGGTGCAAGGCAGATCCCCCTTACCGTAAGAAATTTGCGATTCCACGCCAACTAACGTCAGTTTACCGAGATTCGTTTCGAGATATTGCCAGCAAGTGCGTCGTGCAGATCAAACCGGGTTTGGCAATTCAAACCGAGCGACAAGCAATCATGAGCGTCTCATATCTGCCGGGGCATTACAGAAATTTCATACTTTTCATAACAAATGAGGGTTTTCAATTGCGGCAAAAAGATGGGAAAACTTTGCTATGACTGGCGTTGGTGAAGTTTTGACGTTAGAGTCATAAGAGGGATGGTATGAAAATCGTAGTTATCAGTCGAAACCATTCTAAATCTCAGCAGGTGCTATTTTGCTACTAGAAGATGGCTTTGCAAACAAGATTGTACATTCTAGATGTGATGAGTAGTTGGGCATTTGTGAAAATCGTCCATGTCATGATTGCGATTTGACGAGAAATCTTCAGGTGAAGGACGAGGTTTGAGGGTAGCCGTTATCTAGGATATTTCATCAATAGGATTTGATTTTCGTATGTGTTTGATTTTGCCCCGATGGCGTTTCGATTTCAAGCGGCGCTCGTTAGATGCGTGAGTGGGGAGAGTTGGCTTGCGAACTTTAGGCGGGACCGTGGCTCGGCGAATCAGTGCCGCGAGTCTATCAAATGCGTCTTGGCGATTCCGACCTTGCGTACGGAATCGACTTGCGGTGATGAGGAGTTCTCCCTGCTCCGTCATTTTCTTGCCTGCTAGACTTATGAGACGATTACGCAAGCTCTCGGGTAGTGTGGCATTTTTTAAATCAAATCGAAGCTGGGCGGCAGTTGACACTTTGTTAACGTTTTGCCCACCTGGTCCGGTGGAACGGACGAATTTTACCTGGATGTCGCTTTCGCTAATGGCAATGTCCTCAGTTATCTGAATCATGGTACAGATTCCTTGAGATTCTGTCAATCTCAAACATCAGAGAGTTCCGGGAGTTTTAAGTTGCAATCTGTTGTCAATCGTAGGATTTGCCCACAAAAGTGGTCAACTATCCCTAACATTTGACCATGTCGTTGGGTGATATTTTTACTGGAGTAACAATCGGCTTTTCGTTATAATGTCCGTAGGAAAGTATAAGAGTCGTGTGTCACTGACGCAACTAAATCTCAACTTTCAGGCAGAAATAATGAAATCGGACGATTCGACAGGCATCATGAGGGGATTGACGAATTACGGCGATCCGGAGTTTAGCGTCTATATCCGCAGAGCATTCGCCAAAGCGATGGGTTACGCGAACCATGAGCTTGAACGACCCATCATCGGTATCATCGACACATCAAGTGGCTTCAACAGTTGTCATCACAACTTTCCGGATTTGATTGAAGCTGTGAAAAGGGGAGTTTTATCCCAAGGTGGGCTTCCGATGGTATTCCCGACAATATCGCTCGGAGAGATGTTCACCGCACCGACAACCATGATGTTCCGAAACCTGATGGCAATGGACACCGAGGAGATGATTCGTGCCCAACCGATGGATGGCGTCGTGTTGCTGGGAGGATGCGACAAAACAGTTCCCGCACAGTTAATGGGCGCCGTGAGCGCTGATCTCCCCGCTATCTCATTAGTGGCTGGTCCAATGATAACAGGCGACTATCAGGGCAAACGACTCGGTGCCTGTACAGATTGCCGTCGTTTTTGGCGCGACTACCGTGCAGGTGCGCTGGATTCTCAGGAAATTAGCGCTGTCGAAGACCGGCTCTGCGCAACAACCGGCACATGCATGGTGATGGGAACCGCAAGCACCATGGCGGCGTTGGCAGAGGCTCTTGGCATGATGCTGCCGGGCGGCGCGTCGCCTCCAGCAGTGATGGCGGATCGCCGTCGTCAAGCGGAAGCGACAGGACGAACGATTGTGTCAATGATTCGGAAGAATCTTCGTCCCTCACGAATTTTAACACCCAACGCCTTTGAAAATGCAATCCGCGTCCTCATGGCGATAGGTGGTTCGACCAATGCGGTTATTCATCTAACGGCGATAGCGAAGCGTCTGGGAATCTCACTCGGACTGAAGCACTTCAACAAATTCAGCGATGAGACACCACTGCTAGTAAACGTCAAACCGAATGGTCGATACTACATGGAGGACCTTTGGAAGGCTGGTGGCATTCCGGTCGTCATGAAGGAGTTGGAAGATTTGCTCCACGGTAACGCGCTGACCGCTTTGGGTACTACCGTCTCAGAAAATCTGGCGAGCACACCGCATCCCCCGGAATGGCAGGATGTGATTAAAACCCGCGAGCACCCGCTGGTAGAAATTGGCGGACTCGCCTGTTTGTTCGGAAACCTTGCTCCGGCTGGCGCGGTAATCAAACGGTCTGCCGCTTCACCTCATTTGCTCAAGCACCGCGGAAGAGCTGTCGTTTTCAGATCTCTTGACGATCTGCATAACCGCATTGATGCGCCAAATCTACAGGTCACCGAAGAAAGTGTGATTGTCCTTCAGAACGCGGGACCAATCGGTGGGCCAGGGATGCCTGAAGCGGGATACCTCCCTATTCCCAAGAAACTACTGCGATCGGGGGTGAAGGATATCGTCCGAGTTTCCGATGCTCGAATGAGCGGAACAGCATTTGGCACCGTTGTGCTGCATATCACCCCGGAAGCCGCAGTCGGAGGACCATTGGCGTTAGTTCGGGATGGTGACATGATCGAACTTGACGTACCCCGTAACCGGCTTGAGTTGTTGGTGGCGGAAGAGATGCTTGCCAAGCGTCAAGCGGATCTAGTTCTTCCGGAGCCGCATTTCAAAAGGGGATATGGTAAACTTTACATAGATCATGTGCAACAGGCGGACCTCGGGTGTGACTTTGACTTTCTGTAAGCAACAATTGGACATGATTAATGCTAGATGATTCCCTGCTTGACAGAACACCATGCGACAGACATTACGCGAGGAGCGTCGGAAAGCCGCTGGGACAAAGCCGACCTCGGATGGGAGGCAGATCGTGTCTTCATTGCCCACAAATCGTGGGGTTTAAAGATTGAATAAAATCTCGTCTTTCGGTGCCATCGTCTGGGACATCATCGAAGGCATTCCAAACATTGGTGGTGCGCCGTTCAATCCTGCCCCACATACCGAAAATGCGGTTTGTCTTCCTATATGCCCGCCTGTCTTGGCCGTGACGAACTCGGAAAGTGAAGTCTGGCTGAAATAGAACGGCTTGGGTTAAGCGTACGTATGTGCAGTTTGACCCGGAGTATCCAACCCCCACCGTGGTAATCACCTTAGGGTGTTTTATATACCTGTCCTAGATTCCAGTTGATAGTCCAGCGTCTAGCTCACAAATAGTACCTGCACATACTCAGCCGGTTTCTTGTCGATAAACTCGTCCCACGCCTGCACCAAATCGTTGAGCGGGAAGCGATGGCTAATCAGTTGCTTCGCCTTCAGCTTGTCCTGCACCATCAGATTCATCAGGTACATATGATCCTCGCTTAAGGGGGCGTTCAGTTTAGGAGGCATGCCCCGTCGTCTACCATCCCCTCTCATGCCCCTCGTCTGCAGTCGGCGGCGTCCAACTCGCCAGTCGCCGATCTGTCCCGAATGACACACAACCATCTCAAGTCCCTTGGGCGTGAAGGCGTCTGACATATTAAACTGGCAAGCATCCAGAATCCAACCGATGACGACAATCTTGCCTCCGCCTGCGGCTGCGTCGCAGCTTTGGAGAAACGCTTTCGGCGAACCGGAGGACTCGACCACCACATCGGCGCCCCTGCCATCGGTAAATTCCTCAATGCGTCCGAGCACATCGTCCGTGCGGGGATTCAGCATCAGATCAGCCCCCATCTGTTGGGCGATCTCCAGCCTCATATCATAGATGTCGGTGACGATGACCTGATAAGCGCCGGCGAGTTTACACAGTTGTGCGGCAAAACTTCCAATAGGACCTTGCCCGGTGACAAATACTGTATCTCCAAGGATGATTTCCGCTCCCCGTGCGCCCTTAAGTCCAACCTCGGCTTGCAGGAGCATTGTCGCAGATTCTGCGTCTAATCCTTCGGGGAGCGGAATCAGATCTGATGGTGTCAAGACCGAGAGCTCCGCCGTGAGTTTCTGGCTGTACACCAGTCGGCCAACCTCGACTTCCTGTACGTTTGCTCCGGCCTCTTCAATCCGGCCGACGCCGTAGGCAAAGCCCTGTAGCCAAGGATAGGGGAAAGGACCTCCGCTCTCGTTGCGACTGAAGGGTGCCACTCCAATCTCCTCTCCTCGATACCGATGGATAGCTGTACCTTGGCTGGGAGCGGTACACACGTGTCTGACCAGAACAGTCTCGGGGGTCAGGTGGATCTCCTGTTCACGATACTCAATTGTGCGAGGTGCGACTAACCATGGACGTATGACTTTCATAGTCACGATTCCTCCTCAATATGTGCTCATGTCATGGGCTTATTTGCCTGCGTTGCGCCGTAGCCAGCGAAACCGTTCAGGTGAGTCGTACAAACCGGCAATTTGCGTTACAAGTTTGCGGCGTGATTTACCAATCCACGCCGATTATGTGCGGAACGGAGTTGTGAACGACTGAATATAGGTACATTTTTGGTCACCTTTCACAATTAGCCTTATATTACTCAACGGCCACATCCAGAAATATAATCTCACACAACTCGCCTTTGACTAACGTGATTTCAATCGTGTTGATTCCGTCTTTCAGAAGGCCCACAGGCACAATCCAAGCGCGAAGTTCTTCAGGCTTTCCTAACATCGGCGGATATGGATTCGGATAAGGTTCTGAAACATCACCCGTCGCGTTCAAATCAACGCCATTGAAGCGGGCCCGCCATCGGCTGTCTCCAAGAGACTGCCGGCCCTGGATGCGAAGCCTTGCGTCCATCTTCCAGCTATCTGCGGGTGACGCCATATCTATGGTAAATGAGACGGTTTCGCCGGGTTCAAACTGCTTTGGCAAATGGCTATTGACGTAGCCACGGCTGCTAAGAAAATAATGCTGCGGCTGACGGGCAAGCCATTGGGCATCACCAATTTGCCTGAAAATGTGAAATGGCGGCTCGTTGAATGGCCCCCGGCCAGGTATCCCGTGCTCACGGTAGTAAACGAAATTAAAGGCGCTGACGCCATCGGCGCCCCGCGCATAAGCCAAGTGCGCAGCCGTATAGAACTGCTCAATGGTGCTCCGACGAAACAGGTAGTTGTCGCCTCCACTTTTCGTCAGACGAGTCCCGGTCATCGTAGCGTGCGTCATTTCAAGGTAAATCGCAGCATTCGGAGCCAGCTTTCGGATGGCGGCCAGATCAGTCTGCTGCTCGGTGAAGTAGGAGATCGACAGATTCAGCATGTCCACGCCAGCGTCAACGAACGAAGGCAGATTGATGCCGAGGGCATCATATTCCGACAGATAGGCGGGTATTCGGGCGCATAACCAGCGATGTTGTCCCGGCTGAGCTGTTCGATTGAGTAATTTCCGCACTTGTCTTACGAATCCGGTTATGATTTGGACACGCTCTTCGCTCGTCGTCTCGTCGAGGTTGAAGAACTGTGGGTGACGCATGAAGTCCAGCTCAAACCCATCAATGTCGTAATTCTGGCAAATCTCGGAGATGAGCGAGAACTTATAACCCCGCACTTGGGGAATTGCCCAGTTCTGCACGCTGCGACCCCCATCCCTAGGTTCAAGTCGGTATTGGGGATATTCGGCATAAAAACGGCAGATCGCGTGAATGCCCCGCGTGTTCTTCGGCGCGTTGACGTGATTCAAGTGATGGGCATCGTTAAGTCGGAGCGAGATAAATGGCGCCAATCCTCGCTCTCGGCAGCGTTTAACGAAGACGCTCAGCACATCCCCGCCCTTGAGCAGGTAGTTGTGGACACTCAGATGTGGCGCTACACCGTAATGTTCCCGCCACCATTTGTGGTGTTCTTCGATGGAATATACTTCGCTCTGCCACCACGGCACCCATCCATGTGCCGGCTGCAACATGTGCACTTCAATACCGATTCCCGTGGTTTCATCCACTGTGGCCTTGAGGTCCTCTTCCCGGAACGGTTCCCCTTTTTTGTGATAGGGACTGACACATGTCAAGATGTTTGTTGTATCGTTGCTGAACAGCACATGAAAGGGGGCTTTTGCTCTCTTCAATTTCTCCTCCTTTGTTGGCTCATCTGCGTATCCGATAACGGGCAACAGAATCAGTGCCATAAAGATTAGCCATGTAATCATCATGAATGAGAGTCTGTCATGCATTCCAACTGTTGGAAGCCGGGTTATAGACCTTTATAGAAAATTGCGGCGAAGAGCGATGTGCAAGTGGATTCTGAGTTCATCCGAATCAACCACTTTACGCCTACATTTCGCAAAGTTCCGCCCGACGCACATCGGCAACGAACCTGGACGGAGCCGATTCATTTATGGTCTCAAGATTGACAGTGGCGAATAAAAAACGGGGAACATCCCATCCCGCTGGATATTCCCCGTTGTGATTACTGAATCTAACGTAAAACCGGATTGAACCCTTCGGCAACTCAACGGCTACTTTCCGCCGGTTTTCAGGCCTCCCCATGTGATTGCCAACTTGCCTTGTGCCTCAACGGATGTCAGCGCGCCGAACTCGTTGGCAACATCTGCTGCTGTCAAGGCTTCATCATAGAGCTTTACGTCATCAATCGATCCCGGGAACATGTGCCCAATCCGGAATACGCCTTTCCGCTCTGCGATTGCGCCAGTCGCATCTACTCTGCCGGTTTCGACGCCATCCTCATACAGGGCAAACTCACTTTCATCATAGGTACATGCCAGATGATACCACTCGCCCTCATTCCATATATCTCGCTTCGTAAAAAGGGAGCCTTTGGGGATGTCACCGAGTGTATCGATCCAGACTCGGATTGAATTCGGCGGCCCCAGAGGCTCATCCGCTACAGGCGTTTTGTTGAAAGCAAACATCGGTCCCACGCCATAGTAAACAATATTTGCTCTCGGATCGCCAAGACCGAGTTCTTTTGACGGTCTCATCCAGAACATACAACTCATCGGCGAAGGCGCCAAACCCGGAGCGTTTCCGGCATCAACCCAGCCGGTCGCGCCATCAAATTCAAGCGCTTCACCGGAGATGCCTTCAACCCATTGAGCCTCGCCGTTGAGGATTCCGTCGTTACCGTTTCCCGTCGCGTCATCCGTATCCCCATCAAGGGGCCAATGCGCCACCAGACCTGCTTCAGCGGGATTGATAACGCTGAATGAAAAGATCAGTGAAACGGACAATAAAACCACCAAAAGCACTATCCAATTGCTGCGACACATGATTGGAACTCCTTGTAATGTTGACAGTGATGGACACGTCCTTTATTTGGACGCGCCCCGTTGGTTAGAAATGACAACACTGTCCAATGAGTGTTGCCGGGTTGATGGCAGAAGGTTGCTCTTTCGACAGTCCACTTCAGTGGCACATAACCTTTCAGCCACCACAGAAACTCTTGGTTTGTCGCCTTCCGTAAAGGTGTAATAGCCATGCCCTGATCCGCGATGGGCAATTTGGGTTCAAACCTCATCCTACGACACAGCGATTTCCCCTGAACGATTGCAGTTGACGAAATACTAATTTTGTCCGGTTTTAATCAATCCCCACGCGGTTGTGAATTTTCCATGCGGTTCAACGGCTAACCCGCCCAAAGCAAGAATTTCCTTGTCGCTCAACGCGCGGTCATAGAGCTTTACCTCATCAATCGAACCGGCGAAGGGTTTGGCGATCCGAAATTCGCTTGTTCGTGCTCCGATGGCGCCAGTTGCTTTGACCCGGCCGGTTTCCTTCCCGTCCTCATACAGCACCAGCTCTTTCTCATCATAGGTACATGCCAGATGATACCATACGCCCGCTTTCCATTCATCTCGCTTCGTAAAAAGGGTGCCTTTGGGAAAATTGCCGACCGTATCGACCCAACATCGAATCGTGTTTTTTGGCCCTGTCGGCTCATTGGCCACGGGCTGCTTGTTGAAAGCAAACATCGGCCCCTTCGCCTGGTAGACTATGTTGAATCTCGGATCTCTGGGTCCCAGATTGTGTGAAGGACTCATCCAGAACATACAACTCATCGGTGAAACCTCGAGGCTAGGTTTTCGCCCACCGTTCATCCATTCGGCTCCGCCATCAAACTCCGCCGCTTGTCCGACGACACCGTCAACGAACTTGGCGCCCTGAATGATACCATCGTGACCATTGCCGGAAGCATCTTTGGCATTCCCGTCCATAGACCAGTAGGCGACCAGACCTTTCTCCGCCGCATCCGCGAGATCCAGGTATAAAAACGAAATGGATAAGCAAAAGCATAAAAAAATTTGCCGACCCATGATTATACCTCCAATCTTCCCGTTAATGTGAATGATTCGGATCAGTAAAATTGCTCTGCGTCCACTCAATTCCGACATGTGGATATGACATCCTATTTCACATTTCCCCTCTTGTCAAGGCAAAAACACCGAAAATCATGGGGACGACTCATAATTATCGAGCGGCGAGTCGTGGCGTAGGTTTCTAACCTGCGTTGCCGATAATTACAGATTTGGAAAACCGGGTTGAATATCGCTACCACAAAAACTTGTACATCGGCTTTCCAAGGGCTATGCCGAAAAGACTCCAGAAACTCCCGGCGACGAATTCACCGAGTATGATTCCCAGAAAGAAAGGGATGGATTTTCGATGCGTTTTCAATCCACCGGATTTGAGAATGATTGACTTTGCCAACCAACTGATAAAGATTGAAAACCAAAACCCCCGCACGGAGTAACTGGCTGCGACCGCATAACCAGCAGGGTGCAAGGGCCAAAAGAGAAAGCGCATTCTCATCATCATCAAAAAAAGTGAGAACAAGAAACCGGCGCCCATAGCAACGGTCGCCGCGTAGTCTGGTTGCGAAGGATAATAAAGCCAACTTCTCAGGCGATTGAAAGCATGAATCCCCCGCCCTCTTGTATTCAACCCAACAAACTGATACTGGGCGTCCAGATACGACCAAAAGAACGCCAATGCGCCAATCACAGTCGCTAACACCATAGCGAGGAATAACCCGGAGTTGCTGATTCTTGATCGCTCTGCGATTTTGAATCCCTCAAGCTGATGCGGCATCGGATGGGGTCTATACGCCCTGTTGAAAAACCGAAAAAAAGAAAACATCGTCAGGTTATGAGGACCAAAACGGCGCGTGCCTATCGCCCCTGTTATCATTTCAGCCAGACCGGAATCATGAAAATCGTGTACGGGAGAACCCAGTTCGGCTCTCATCCGGGTAATGGCGATGGACATGGCGAAATATAACGTGAAGAAGACAAAAATCGCCCCAATCGACATCCCTGCCCTTAAACAAAAGAACGTTATGAAACTCATCCCCAAAGCTATTCCTGAAAAGGCAGATTTGTATCTTATGGCCTCAGTCGAGTCATCAAGCGGAGATCGGCTTGAGAATACGGTTAGAATTACCTTCTTTAGGTGGCTTCTGCTCACCCAAAGGGCAATGGCGCACAGTCCGATCAGTCCGCCGAACGCCTGTTCGCCGAAATAGGGAAACCGGGGGAGGTCTCCGAGTCCGAGGTAACTTGCGAAAACAGACTGTAACTTCCAAAAGAGAAAGAAGAACCAGAAGGAAAATGACAGATCTAGGGGGATAAAAAAAACAAGCCCGACGATAGAAGGTATAACCATCACCGGCATCGAACCGATCGCGCTCCACGGTTTTTCGGTGAAGAATCTTCCCAGGTCTAATCCACGTCCTGTCTTCTCATAGAGTTCACCGCCTAAGCTGGGCACGAGGGGAAAGAGATGGTGCAATCCATTAACGATATTCACTAGAAATGCAATCCCAAAGCCCAACCACATAAGTCGATTAACAAAAAAACCCGATTGCTCGCGCGTCATCTCAAACGGCAATTGAATAATCGGATAGGTGAGCTTTTCCGCTTCGACCCATTGTTTCCTGACCACGACATTGATGCAAAGCATGATGAACAGAAGCGCGAAAAGAAAAGCGGACCACGCGAGTGCTGGAAACACCCAAGCTCTGACATGTCTAGCGGTGTATAGCGTTGATTCTCCATTGTAAAGGTTATCCAGAACGCTATTCTCTTCCACGGCAAGCCATCTCGGAATAAATCGCCAAAATAGATTCCCCCACTCATTTTCTGGCGTTGCGAACGCAAATGGTGTGCTCATAATGCCGACCAAGCTCTGTATGATATCGAGACCGGCCAAAGAAGAAGCGATAGATAACATGACGTAGACAACGAGGAGTTCGCCCTGACTGAGCGCAGAGGCCGGTAGGAATTTCTTGAGCGGAACATTGAACAGCGTCAAAAGGAACAGGCTGAAGACAACATTGTAGTAGAGCGAGATATTGGTCGTATATGACTGATCTGTCGCGCGTCCCATGCCGATCCAATAGCAGTTGGCGACGATGAGCACGACGCCAATTGTTAGCGCACGTAGTAGAGATGGGAAAGTCTGTTTTCGGGTCTGTTTCATACCGTCTGCCCCGACAAAAAGCACCGCATTTAGCGCGACACTGTCCACCAGATTAGGAAAATTTATGATTTCAGATGCGCACTTAAATTCGCGCTTCTTTCCGGCCGGTGCTCAAAGTCTGCCATGAGAACTCCGCAGCAAGCCAGGGGTCGTAGTTCGGCTTTCTGAAGATCATGCCGCTGATCTCAACTGTTATGCATCCACACCAATCCGCTTTGGCCATTGCCTGAAAATATGCCGCGTAGTCGAAGTCTCCCTCGCCTGGCAAGAGCCACTGTACTTTGCCAGCCACCATGCATCCATCTTTCACATGGGTGTGGATCGCCAGGGGAGCCAGTTTTGCGACGGTATCGGCCAAGGGATAGCCTGCCACAGCAAAGTGACTGATGTCGAAATTGAGTCGCACTGAAGGTGAGTTGATTCGCTGGATCAGCCAGACAGCGCGGTGCGGATGCTCCAGAATACTACCTACATGAGGCTCCACGGCAAAGCGAGTTCCCGCTTTTGCTATTAATTCGCCCACTTCTGCGATGCGGTCGGCAAGAGCTTCTCGATCCTTCTTCCAGGCCATAGCCCCGCCGCCCAGCGTGGTTGTCAACACGGGGATCTTATCGCTCACAGCCAGGTCGTTAGCCAGTTCAGCAGCCGCGCGGAATGCCTCAAGCTGCTGCTGATACTCCCGGGGATCAGCGGTCAACACCCGGCTCAAAAGCATTATAGAAGGAATCTCTAGATTAAGATCGGAAATCATGGCGCGCAATTCAGCACGCCTTTCCCTCGAGAGTTTTTGGGGGGCAGTCGGGTAAGCTTCTCCCACACAGATTTCTAGCCCCTCATAGCCCATCTTTGACAGACGTGGCATCGCTGCCGTCAAATCTTCTTTGGGCATCCCGTAAGTTCCATAAGCGATCTTGAAACGTCTTTTCTGGTTTACGTTCATTATTAACCTCCGCTGTTATGCCACCTCCGTTTGACCTTGGCTACCCACCACTTGCAGAGTTCTCTCCGCCAATATCGTCAATTATTACCGATCGAGCAGTTGATGACGATGAGGACCGATCGAACATAATGTCTCTCGATTGTCATTGCCATTGATCTCTATCCATTTTCTTTTGCCAACGATGAAACAAAAAAGCACCGACATGAATCATGATCTGTGCTTTTTGGATTGGAGGTGTTCCTTTTTAGTGATAAGGTTACAGGGCTTTAAGTTTGCCCCATGTGAGACTCAACTTGCCGGCGGGTCCGACGTCCTTGGGATGTTTGCTTTGACCATTCGCGTCCCAGATCTCCACCTCATCATACACGGGAGTTGCCCCGCCCCGCCCCCAGGCTTCCATGGCTTTCCCGACCAACCCGACAGGTCCCGCGGGCCGATTCGGCTTGACAACAGTTCCGTCTTTTTTGCGCCATTCTTTGACGTTACCGGTCGGTTTAATTGGCTCTTCGTCTCCATCAAGCCAAGCCTTGGCAATCAACTCGTGTTTGTCCGTGACGGTCAACTGAACCCAGATCCACTGATCGAGTTGGGGACGCACGGGTTTGTTCAGATTGACCCACTGCACCCCTTCATTTAACAGTTTGACATCACTGGGGCCATTTTCTGTTGTCGTCAAGCAGTATCCAAGATGTCCTGTCGGTTTGCCATCCTGCGCTTCGGCGTTGTTGAGTCTTGGCGTCAATCGAACCGCGATGCCCATTCGGGTCCAGGGAGCGCCGATGATTTTCCCTTTGGCCTGGATGGTAATCTGTTTGGAATGGAATTCAGCCGGTATTTTGGGAACCGCATAGTTAAATTTCACATTCGATTCGACACAAGCCAGATACCCATCCGTTTCATCCCAAATACCGGTGAGGTCCCATTTCTTATCGATGACACCATCTTCAAAGTCATCGAAAAATAGTGTTTTTGCCATTACCCCGCCGCACCAGAGCAGCAGAATAACTCCGAGCACCGGAAAAATGATTCTCATTTTTTTTCTCCTTCAGTTTGTCTACGAATGTTCTTGACACTGAAATGACCAAACTCAAACCGATTAATCGACGCTACGTGGGGATGGTTCATCTTCTGCAGGAGTTTGGTTGACACTTTGTTGTGACACAAGAATCTTAAGCGAGGGAAGGAAACTTATCCTTGTTTTCCTTCCTTTCTTACTTCACTTTCCATGTGGCCGCAATTGAATCTGGCCCAAAACTACGGTTTGAAAGTGTCGATCTAACTCTGAACCGTGCCTGATTCGATAAACCGGGCTACGGCACATGGCGTGTGCCTGCTACTTTAACGTTAGCTTCTTACCTCGAACTCACGTTAATGAATTGGAAGTGACCCACCCGAAGATTGTGATTGGCGGGGCGGGGTGATGAACATCCGTCCTTATGTCCAGTACGGTGATTTCTTTGTGTTTGGTTGTGGTGAAAGGTCGATCGTCGATATATTTGAGCACCTTTTCAACAAGAAGTTGACCTGGAGACGTGCGTCTAATTAGGTGAAGGCACTGTTGACGTTAGACGGGATGGAGAAGTATTATCGCCAGTACCGTCCACAGCATTTCTAATATCAGGAGCTCAGAGAATCCCCAACATGTCGCTTGGTAGTGCACTAGAGCACGTCTAAGCCCTGAAATGTTTAAGCTCAGGGCTTAGGGTTGGCGATTGAAAGCAGCTACTTTTGTGTTTTGAGTTCGCCCCAAATGGTTGTGAGTATGGAGGTCGGCTTTAACTTTGGAAGTACACTGCCTCCATCGGACACGATAAAAACCGTATCTGTTCCAACGAAAAGGTTACCACCAAATTCCGAATTAAGGTTGCCCGAATACCAGACACAGAGTCAGTTTTGGGCTTTTCTGTGCCGGGTTGGACATTTGGGCGAGAGGTTATCATAGCAGAATCGCAGAAAAAGTCAACACAAAAACATGCATACTTAGGGTCATTCAGTTTTCGGCAAAAGTTGACCAACACTGAATTTCAATGTCTTTAAAATCAAGCTATGTTTGAATCCAATTTTTCTCCGAACCGGTAGTGAACCATAAAGGAAGGTATTGAACTCTCTGGCACCGCCGATCTGGCAACGAAAGTGACGATTGCGTTGTTTGGGCTTTTTGCCGAAATTAAGCGAGACCATATTTCTCAACGCACAAAAGAAGGACTTCGAAACGCAAGGTTAAACGGAAAGCAGCTCGGAAGTCCTAACGCGAGATTGGGAAAGTGCAGGCTTTCTGGCAAAGAAGCTGAAATATAGATGGGTATTGCGAGCTAGTAAGGCTTCGCCAGTCGATTATTGGAAGCGACATTAAATTATGTCGCAATTCAACAATCCGACATTAAGAAAGGTTGGTCGCTTCTCCCGAAGTTCGCAAGATCGTGGAGAAAGTGTTCCTAACGGAGGGTGCTGGCCTCGTAATGGAGGCACGACAACCGGCATCTTCTATCCGCCCTTTAGGATATGAAATGTTAGGGTCTCTTAGTTTTGGTTCCCTTTTTGTAGCGTAGCGCAATATTGCTAACAACTGTCCACTTGTACTTTGGAAGGGAAATCAAGGGAAATATTCTTCACCAAATCGGCTTGGATTATGGTATCCTCTTTTTCCGCGAATAAGATTTGAAATAAACTGGTAGCAGTCAATTGGTAAGTCATGACATTCTATAGACGCAAGCTACAGACAAGGGTGAGTTCTCCAACTTTATTGCTTTCTTGTCAGCCATGACCGAAATAACTGAACCAATTTCTGAAGATAAACTTAGTTCAGGACACCATCTTGACACGAACTCATAATCGGCATGAGTCTGCCGTCTTCCGTAAGACACGCGAAAGATTCGGCGATCTTCAAATATGGCGGGAGGCGACCCGCTTTGCGTCAATGATGTAAAAATATTAACCTCAAAAGCGTTGTAACAACCTGTCGCTTCCCTCATCTGCTGGAAATTCAGCGTATTATCATTGCACAGAAAAGCCCAATAGCAGCAAAGATGAAAGACAAGGCTTATCGTAAAGAATCGCGAACGGACTAGAATAGAGTTCGTATACAAATCATGAGATGGTGTCTTCGCGTTTAATTGGCTCAGAATTGGGAAAAATTTGGAGCACTACTTGGAGCTCTTCTTAAATTAGCCGGCAATTTACCAATCGTAGAGGAGTTAAAAAAAATGATTTCTCGAGCGCGAAACTCGTTCGTGCGAATATACTTGTTGGCACCAACGCTCTTAGTCGATTACTGATTGAACTACGCCGCGAATATTCAGGAGCTGACAAAGAACATCAATACATTGTTGATTCACCAGAAATTACGGATTTTCTAATCTGTGAACAAAAAATTGGTGTGATTCGCTGCATGAGTTGTAAGGCATCGGATCCACCCGCCAGATTGACAAACTAAGCTAGTATGGACAATACCGTTTCAACGTTGCCTGCAAGCCGAATGTACTCATTGGCGTTGCTAAAGAAGAGGGCAAGATTATAAAGAAACCGATGGTTTATCTTTCTAGAATCATTTTGATGAAAACGGTAGACAAAATCATAAGAAATGTGATAGAATAAAGCGAGTAAATGCCTTTTCACTCTTAATATGGCAAAAAAGACCATGAAAACCATCGGTTTGTAATTACCCCCAACAACTAGACAGTTGACTAAGAGATTTTCCCCACTGGCAAAAGGTCATCATCTGGGAGAAGATATGGCTCGGGAACGCCAAGAAAAGGAAAGAAGTTCCTTCACCATGTCCCACAGAAAACAGCGCGATGGCCGATTCAAAGCATAGGTAGCCATTGGAGCCATTAAGAAGCGGCAAACTATCAGTCAGATTGTCAGTGAATACGATGTCAACCCATCAAGCGAGCGAATAGCGAGTGAGGTAGAGATTCCCACGAGGTGTATTTCCAATAACTTCAGGCGTTAATCCTGACCAAAACTAGTCGGATTTTATTGCTTAAATCTCCGTCATTGCTGTCTAAGGGATGGGGGTAAGTTCAGTTTTTGAGAGTTTCAACCGCAGACCAAGACCTCGAAAAAAAATGCGGACATTCTTCACCTTGCCAATGAGAAGAACTTGCCAATGAGAAGAAGTTGATGAATATTGAATGGGTCGAAGAAAAAGCGAGTGGCAAAATCAGTTGGAAGCGGCGGAAAATCGCTACGGTAATCGGCCACGTCAAAGAAGGGGACAGTATCATCGTCAGTGAGTTGTCGCGTCTTGGGCGTTCCATGTTGGAGTGCATGGGGATTCTCTCCATTGCACTCGATAGACAGATCGGGATCGACGCGGTGAAAGACAACTGGTAGCTTGACGGGGCCATTCAATCGAAAATTGTCGCAATGGCGTTTTCGATGACAGCCGACATCTTGAGAGACCTCATCTCACAGCGCACCAAAGAGGCACTGCTTGCAAAAAGGAAGCAGGGAGTGAGGCTCGGATGCGATCCGGGGACGGGGAAGTGTATGCTGGACATGTACCGATCAGAGATAGAAATACTCTTAAAGAACGGCTCAACACACAAGTTCATTGCACAGCGGTAGGGGACGACTGAAACGAATCTGAGTCTATGGCTAAAGAAGCATGGGATCAAACAGACAATTCCAAAGGAACGTGATGAGAGAGGTTGATAAGCTTTCACCAAAAGTAATGCCTCGCATTATTACCCTTTGGTGACAAAGGAAAGTGGAAACCCATGAACGGACAGCTCTATTTTGAATTCTATAAATGCGGCTTTCAGAGATGCAGCGGGGCGCGTATTGGAAAATGTCCTCACACAGTTTGAAGAATTGTCGAAGGACGACCTTGAGAAATTGCTCAACACTAACGTGAAATTTCTTGTGAATGACCACATGCGGAATATCACTAATAACACTCTTCAGAAAGACATTGAATCCTTCGACTATACCAAAAGGTTTGCTCTATTTAGAGGCCCAATCGAACATCGTTCAATCTAATACCGGATTCCACTGGATTGTGTGTAATGTTTAGATTTGGAAGTGGCATTAGAAAGGTTGGAGAAATCCAACTTGGGACGCGCAAAATCTCCTGTTGTTAGCTAGGACCGGTACAAAGTCCGAAAAATTCAAGATGACACGTTTCTGCCTTGTTCAGCGATTCAAGAGCCGGGCAGAGCAAAACCGGAAGCAAAGATATAGAATGTCTGCTGCTGAGTGACCCTCCTTTCAAATAATGCTACGGCAGCAGAAACGCTATTTAACTTACTGCCAATTAGGAGGAATTAATCGTGAAATCTGCTACGATAGTCAGCGTACTCACCATGTTCCTAAGTTATTGCGTAATTCTACCAGTTGCTCATGCCGAAGTCGTGGGTGCGTGGACCTTTGATAGAGGCGAACCGAATCAGGAAGCCCAAGGGAAAATTGAGGATGTTTCCGGCAACGGGCACCACGGTAAAATTGAGGGCAGAGTCAAATGGCGAGCAGGTAAACGAGGAACCGCATTGGAGTTTTTTGAAACAGACGGTGACGCAGGAACTCAGTGGCCTGGCTGGGTTGAAGTTCCACACCACGAGGATTTCAACCTGCTAGAGTTTTCTCTGTCAGGCTGGGCCAAGATTCCAGAACTCCTAGGCCATCCTCTTAACGATGGCTTTTGTAATAATGCCTGTGGAGATCCAACGGATCTATCCGCCAATCAGATGCTGTTTGGCAAAACGTCCCACTTGGCTCGAAGCAATTATGCTATGTGGGTTTCAGATGCCGGGAAAGGCGGAGAACAAAGGCGTGGCGAATTGGGGCACGCTACGTTCGGATTCACGGCTCAACAGCCGCGCGTAGCCCGCGTTTATGTCGACGAAACAGAGAAGCGTGCAAATGTCGTTGACGGGAAGTGGCATCATGTTGTCGGCACATATAAAGAGCCTTTGCTCGTCCTATATGTCGACGGCCGGGAGACAGGACGACGAGAAAACGAAAAGTTAAACGACATAGCGAAGAAAATTAAAGTTGTACCGCCACCCGGCTTCGCGGCACTAGGGGGCGGCAAATTCGCCCCATTCATGATCGGCTGTCAAATCATAGGGAGTTCGACTAAGGGCCAGAGGCCAAGTTACGGAACGGCGGGAGTCATAGATGAGGTTGCCGTCTTTAATCACGCGTTAAACGAGGACGAAGTTAGAACTCTCTGGAGGCAGGGGTTAGTACAGTTCCTAGCCGTGGAAGCGCACGGGAAACTCGCAACAATGTGGGGCAAGATAAAGCGCAAGAGATAGCTATTGGTTTGACCCAGTTTGACGGTAGAACGACGCAGATTCACTAACTCGTACATGCATTTAAACTACCACAACTCGTTTTCAGGATTCCTACACATGTAGGTTTTTTTGGAAGGACTATTGCAAAAGGGTTGGAAAATGTCTCGCCATGCTGGATAGTTGACTTATGTCGTCGTTGAATTGGGATTGCCGACCAGCAGCTTAGTTGCCCTCTTGTGCTTATTGGACTTCTTATCGCAGGCAAAAGTCTAAGGTGATCCGGGGGACATCCTTCCTTCCATGTTCCGGGTTGAAAGTGCGAAGCACCAAGGGTAATTAGCTAGAGTGAATCATCAGAAAGTTAAGCTTTTCTGAATTAGATTGTCAGTATGTAGTGAGCATGACAGCCTAACTACGTTCTCAAAGTCAATCGCCCAGTTTTGAACGAATTCTGTACCATTAGGAATTCGCTATCCTTAATTTCATCTCTAATCGATTTGCAACCTTCACGAACCCCTCCCCCCAAAAAGCTACGGTTGGTTCACTACCTGATTGTGATTGGGGTATTGACTGCCCTAGCGACAGTTTTCCTCATCTATCGCCAAACTTCACTCCGGAGACCTGTTGAAAATCTGTTTACGCTCCTCCCTGAAGATCCAATTTGTTATGTGAGCGCAAAAAATCTCACCGACGCGGTGAAAGCCTTCGGGAGCAGCCCGTTTGGGCAGCGCACCGCGCAGATGCCGATTCTCGCCGAAGTCCAGAGACAGGGGTGGTGGCGTCAGATTAGTTATCAGAAGCGCCTCTGGGAACATGCGATGGGCGGCGAATTCAACTTCAATAAACTGAAGGGGTACTTCGGCGAAGAAGCGATCCTGGCACTATACGGTAGGGAGAGCGAAATATCATTTCTTCTGATAAGCACGCTGGGAGCGAAAGAGAAGCTGGAAATCGCGGCAGTTACCGCGGCTGACCCGTTTAATCCAAGCTACAAGCGACTTCAAAGCGATTACGGCGGATTTACGATTAACACCATTACCGGTTATCCTCGCGACTTTAGTTATGCGTTCATTGGCAAGATTGGACTGTTGACTCTTAGTCAATCTCTCATTGAGGAAACGATTGACATTTATTCCAAGAATAAAAAAGGATTTAGCGATCTCCACCCGATGAGCCAATTCCTGCTAAAACGATACGACTCAAACGGTAGCGCAATCTTTGTCGATTTCCCTAAGCTCTTAAATGCCTTTGAGCTTATAGAGGAACTAGTTCCTTTCACCAAGGGGATAGAAACGTGGACGTTTAGCAACGTTTACCATAATGGGACAATTCGCTCGCATCACCGGATTCAGTGGACACCGGATCGAGAGAGGCACTTACCTGAACCTGCGACTATTAACCCGAGACTCCTTTCAACCCTGCCCGGGAAATCCGCCGTGTCATACATTGATCGAACCCTAGATTCTTCGACATTCTGGGAATTCTTAAAGGCAAATTTACCAATCCAGCATCAAAAGCGTGAGATGAACCTGACTCGTCATCTCGGTGAGGAGGTCACAATTGCACTAATTGGCGCTGCGTCCGGGGGCGCGATTAGGGTGCCATCAGTCATTGCGGCGATTCCGATTACAAACCCAACGGGCTTAGAAGCGGACTTGACGAGACTCCAAGGGCATAGAATTATCGTTAATGGAAAGCAACTCCAATTTTCCGAATCCCAGACCTATCGTGGTGTAGCCTTTCAACCGGTTCAACTTCCCTTGGGATTTCTCTTTTCGCTCAAAGGCGCTTATGCTCTCACCAACGATTATTGGATTATTAGCACAACCATACCCGGTTTGAAATCCGTAATTGACGCGTCGAGTGGCGAGAGCACAACTCTAGCGCAAATTCAGTTCCCCGAACCAGTCAATCAACCAAGAGACTGTCATCTTCTCGTCCAGCCTAATCTCTTGGTTTCGGAACTCAGGGGCTTTGTGCCGATTCTCGGTTTGATTGCATCCATTACGAGGAATTCATTTGATTTCCGATCGATGCAACAGATTGTCGCCAACAGTTCACCGCTTGAAACTCTAGGACCAGTGTCCGTCGGTATTGACTTCGACGATGAGGAAATGAACGTGGAAGTTCAAGTGGTTATTCTGGTAAACGATAAATCCTAGATCTCGACTTTGTGCATTTAAGCGACATAACAAGCGGCGCAATTCAAACATTGGAGAAACGTAGGGGATATTTTGATTATCTGGTCTTGTTGACCGACCATTGAGAAAGTCAGCAGCGGTTTCTAATACGATTCAGCCTGTCACACCGCTAGTGCTTTCAGAGGCTGGTGAGATCTCTATGGGAGCGCTATCGGATGATTTTCCAGAAGGTACACAGCAGCCCAAAGTTGGTTTCACTGCGTTCAACCCAACCTACTGGCTGTTCGCCTAATCACGTAATCCACTCCGTTTCTTTTGGCGGTTGTTATACAGTATTTTTCAACCGGTGACTTTCTCTCGCCATGTGATAATTTTTTGCGCAACCGTCACCACAGGCGCGGTCCATACCTCCGCACGACGCTCCGCCAGGTACTTGCAGAGTTCACGGAAGCAATCTGCCGGCAAAGGGTTTCCGTGAAAGAGCGGCGTAAGGGGGCCTTCCCGATTAGGTTCTGTTTGTAATCCATGGAGGGTCAAGATGAGCCAACGTCCCCCATCTGTGCCTTTATCAACCAAGCCGCACAAATTTAATCCCGTCATCCATCCGGCGACAATGGACGAAGTTAGGTAGTGTAGCTCCGTCAGTAGAGGGTGATTCGCTGTCTCGCCCAACCCGCGCGCTGCCGGGAAGTGTTTGGCGATTATCGGCACGTAACTCTGTCGGTTGATTCCTTCACCGACGTAGCTTTGATAGCACGGATAGCAGAAGGTGCGAGTCTCCTGCTCGGGGATAAGCGCATTCAACCGTCTTTCGGCTTCCAACACGTCCGCTTCAATCTCCTCCAAGCTAACAGTCTCAAGATACTTGTCGGTATTCCAGCCGAAATTGCGGGCGCAGATATGTTGAATCGTGTGATTTCCGATCTCGTGTCCAGCCAGCGCCGCGTTTCGCCATGGCAAATACCGCTGATCCCAGTCATCGCCACGCGGGTTAATATAAAATGTGCCTAGCAAATCGTATTCTGCAAGGATTGGTATCGCTATATCCAGATGAGACGCGCTGCCATCATCAAACGTCAATGAAACGGCGGCTTGATGATTATCCGGCCACGGTGAATTGTTGGGATTGGGCATTTTGTTCCTTTAAATCTTGATGGAGTTTGATGGTGCGGGTTCTTCGGCAAAATTGCCCGGATTGCGGAGGTTTCGCCGGAGATTTGGACTCGGCCCAACAATGCAATGGTAACGTAAGTTGCTACCTGTAACAGAGAAACCGAGTTTTTGGCTCACGTTTGCTAAATAATAGGCAAATTGATTAGATTTACGTCGATCTTGTGTTTTCGCGTCGGAAAAAACTCGGCTTCTGCCTCCTATTCGAATTCAGGTGGCAACTCGGGTTATAGTAACACGGGGCATTCCGATTGACAATGCAATTCAGGCGTTACAAGCCCAGTTTGCGAGCGAGAAAGTGATAGACAACACCCGACGATTTTGTTAGAATATCTCTCAGTCGTTATCTCTCAGTCGTAGGGGTTATTTCAGACGGGAGATTCCAAATTTAGCTGGCTTTCTGCGTTCAACGGGTTTGGTTTTGCCGCTTCCGCGGACAGTCTGAAAATATGAATGAGGGTGAGTTAAAATGAGTGATACACTGGTCTCGGTTGATGACTTAACCGCACTACAGATTGCCTCAATCTGCGATCATTCTATCTTAGAAACTTACACATCGTTTCTGGGCCAAGGTGAAGATCCAAGACAATTGAGGGAGGAGAATCTCTTCGATTTCTTGGAAGCGGCGATACAGAGCGAGCGTGCGCCGTATGCAATCTGCGTGCTTCCGGAATGCGTTCCAAAACTCGTTGAATTCCTTGATGAGCATGACCGAAATGAAATCAAAGTGGTTTCGGCGATATATTTTCCCTACGGTTCTGTTGCTACGGGGCTTAAAGTGAGTCAAACGAAGGCGGTCACCGCTTGCGGGGCGGCAGAGATTGATGTCGTTCTTAACTACGAGGCATTTACGGCTGGAGATATTGACACGGCGCGAGATGACGCGAAGGCAGTGGCTGATGCGGCGCATGAGAATGAAGCGCTGGCAAAATTAATCATTGAGACGTGCCTTCTCACCCACGATCAGATTAAGGCTGCCTGCGAATTAGCGGAGGAAACTGGTGCCGATTTTGTGAAGACATCTACCGGAGCCTGGTCTTATGGCGCGACAGCCACCGATATGGTCCTCATCAGGGAGTATTTCTCAGGTGGCGTCAAGATATCCGGCGCTGGGGTAGGACCTAGGAATATTCGAGATTTATTGCGAGCGTCATCGGGCAGGGAGGACGGCTACATCGATCTGGATCCGGCTAGGATCAGAATTGGCGAAGGTGGGTTGATATATAGTTTGTGATTACTTCAGCAACCACCGCTTCAAACTCAAATCTTGGTACAAGGGTGTCGTATAATGGGTGGAAAATTCGATGGTAAAGTTGCATTGGTAACTGGGGGCGGTTCAGGGCTTGGTCGGTCAAGCGCGTTGGCTTTTGCAACGGAGGGAGCCAGAGTGGTTGTCTCCGATGTCAACGTGGAAATCGGTGAAGAGACTGTGCGCATGATTCAAGATGCGAATGGGGAAAGCATTCTTCTCCAAGCCGATATGTTGGAGTCAGACGAGATAGAGGAGATGATGGGCAAAGCCGTCAATGCCTACGGACGGCTTGATTACGCCTTTAACAGCGCCGGTGTCGGTCAAGCAGCATCTGCCCGAATTGACGAGCATTCTATTGAAGATTGGGATCGAGTCGTGAACATCAATCTCAGGAGCGTATTTCTGTGTATGAAATATGAACTGCGTCAGATGCTCAAGCAGGGCGGTGGCGTAATTGTCAATGTGGCTTCGATTTACGGGTTGGTCGCCCATGGAGGCGGCGGATCGTCTTACACGGCGAGTAAACACGCCGTCGTCGGCTTGACGAAATCCGCCGCTCTAGAATATGCGAAAGAGAGAATCCGGGTCAATGCCGTGTGCCCCGGCTATACTCGTACACCGCTCATCCAAGGTTTGCTTGACGATCCGGAGAGGGCAGCGGAAGTGGCATCGTGGCACCCCATGGGACGTTTCGGATTGCCAGAGGAGATTTCCGAGGTTGTGGTGTGGTTGTGCTCGGACGCCGCTTCGTTTATTACGGGGCACGCCATGGCAGTGGATGGCGGGTTTGTCGCCCAATAGTCATTTATCCACTTTGCCAAGTGATTTCGCATGATTGTTTTGCGTCAACTCGTCTAGAAAGGAAACAGCCATATGAAGAAGCCCAATATCCTCCTGCTGATGCCGGACCAACAGCGTTGGGACAGCCTTGGATGTAACGGCAACACCTTTGTTTCAACGCCCCATATTGATCGGTTAGCAGCAGAAGGGGTACGCTGCAAGAATAGCTTTACCCCTTGGCCTGTTTGTACACCCGCGAGAGCGACGATGTGGACCGGCGTCTACCCGCATCAACATAAGGTGAAGTTCAATACTTATCGGATGAGCAACCTGTTTGAGGATGTTTCTTACGAACGGCGCACGGTATTTGACGCCCTGAAGAAGGCTGACTACACAACCGCCTATTTTGGCAAGTGGCATCTGGGAGATGGCGTACCGCCGATGTTTGATGTATGGGAAGGATTCAACTCGCTTGGGGGTCATTGGGTTGATGGACGAAAGGATGGCGTCTATAAACCCGATTTGCAGACTAATCAACTCATCAAATTCTTAGAACAGCAAGCAGATACCGACAAACCGTTCATCGCGGTTAATGGCTTCTATCCGCCACATGACCCCTATACGGCACCGAAGCGGTTCTATAAGCCTTACCGCGGTAAAGGTGTTCCATTTGCCGGGTACTATGCAGCGGTAAGCGCGCTTGATTACAACGTTGGGCGGACAATGGAAACATTGGACAGACTGGGTCTGCGAGACGACACCATAGTGGTTTATTTCTCCGACCACGGTGATACTTTCCGATACCGCGAAGGTTGGATGTACAAGTTCGTCTGCCATGAAGACGCTATCAAGGTGCCGTTTATTGTGAACTGTCCGGCGAGAATACCGGGCGGAACGACACTTGATTCCATGATAGGATTGCAGGACTTGATGCCTACCATTCTGGATTGGGCAGGATTAGATTTACCCGACCACCTGCACGGTCAGAGTTTAGTCCCGCTGCTCGCGGGGGAATCCATTCCGTGGCGTGAGGCATACTATGTGGAAAATATCATGTTCCAAAACAATGTGGAGCAGCGGTGCATCCGCACGAAGGAGTGGAAGTTGATACTCAGCGATAGGCCCCGAACGGTTAGAAGCTATTCTTCTCCAAACCATTTGTTCGACTTAGTGAATGATCCGGAGGAGGGGTTGGATCTGTTCGACGCCCCGTACGAAGACGATCACAATCAGTATGCGCATTATCCGCCCTTTACGGACGTGATTGTCGAACTTGCGCAGTTGCTGAGGCGATACGCAGAGGAGATTGGGGATACGTTTGGGTGTGACGTGGCTGACAATTGTCTGGTTGAGATGAAGCACCGAGAATTACGCAATTCGTGAGCAAGCCCACTTTTGGAGCCTTTAGAAAATAGGTGACCAAACAATGCATGATTCCTCCAGGAGGTCTTTTTCATGTTTTCGTTGTCACCTACATATACGCTGAGCACTTCTATGGGCACCTAATCGCGCTGTCGAGTTTTCAAAGGCTGGTGGGCAGTGCCCACCCTACAAATGTACTTAATGTGATTTCTCGGATTCGTAGGAGTAACCGAATGGCAGCAGTTTTTCGAGTTGAGGCAGATAGGCTCAGAACATATACCACGCGTTTATGCGAGGCGGTCGGCACACCGAGCGATATTGCGGAAGCCGAAGCGGAGATTCTTGTCAACGCCGACCTGAGAGGCCATACCTCGCACGGAGTTTACCATCTTCCGAACTACCTTAGAGCTGTGGAAGACAAATCCCTCATTCCTGACGCCGTCCCCGAGATTGTGAATGAAACGCCGTCTACCGCGCTCGTGGATGCACAAAGCGGCTGGGGACACTATTCCGCGCAGTGGGCGATGCAACTCGCCATAGACAAGGCAGAAGAAACGGGAGTTGGCGCAATTAGTTTGGCAAGCGCGAACCATATTGGCAGGTTAGGTGAATATTCTGAACAAGCCGCCGTCGCGGGGTTTATCAGCTTCGTGACGTTTGGCGTTGGCGGACGAAACGTGGGTGTTGCGACGCCGTTTGGCGGCGCCGAAGCGACGCTTAGCAGCAATCCCATCGCCTTCGGCGTACCTGCTGCGGATGGCAGACACCTCATCTCGGATTTTGCGACAACAATGCTTGCCAATGCGAAGATAAACGTCTATCGGATGAAGGGCATGGAACTCCCGCCGGGGTGTATTGTGGATAAAGACGGAAGACCGAGCACCGATCCGAATGATTTCAACGCTGGCGGCAAGAGCTTGGTTTTTGGCGGCTACAAAGGCTATGCGTTTTCTCTATTGACATGTCTACTGGCTGGGCTGAACGGCGGTTTCGAGGCGGATAGGTCGGAGATGTTGGGCAGCTTCTTTCTGGCACTCAAGGTCAAGGCTTTCATGCCCTCCGATGCTTACGGGCAGAATGCGGCGAGTTTTCTTGATGCGATGCGAGATGTCACCCCTGCGCCGGGATTTTCCGAGGTGCTTGTGGCTGGCGACATGGAGCGGCGCAAGACTGAAGAACAGTTGGCTGAAGGGATTGAGCTTCCAGACGAGGTGATGAACAATCTCCGAGCCTGTGGAGAGAAATACGGCATTCACGAGAACCTGTAAACAAGACTGGGACCAATACCGCTTGCTATAAATTATCATGCGGTTAGTTAGGTGAGAAAGAAAGTGAAGGACGAACCGAAAAAGCCCATACTCGACGACTTCCTGTCTCAGTATGAGAATGTACGCATAGGTCAAATGTTTGGCTATCCCGCGTATTATATGGGTCGGTCTATGTTTGCTTGTTTATATGAGGGGAAGGTAGGATTGAAGGTTCCGGAAGCAACGGCAGACGAGGCAAGGGCTAGGGAAGGAATTTCGGATTTTCAGCCTTACGGAAAACCGAAAATGCGGGAATGGATTCAGATTGATTTCGATTCGGACGAGGAGTTACGCCAGTACAGCGACCTAAGAGACGCCGCTCTAAGGTATGCTGAAACGAGAAAAAGAGAGAAGTGAAGGACTTCCCATGAAAGGATTTTGGTTGGCGGTTGTTGCCTCGGGTATGTGGATGAACCTTTCCGAGTTTATCCGCAACGAATTCGTAATTAAGCATGTGTGGGTCAAAGGATTTGAGGAAATAGGTTTGTCCTTTCCGTCGGCGCCGGTTAACGGTTTGGTTTGGGTAATATGGACGTTCATCTTCTGCGCCGTTCTAACCGCACTGAATATGAGATTCAATGCGCTAAGAAGCACAATAATTTGCTGGGTCACTGGTTTCGGGCTACTTTGGATCGCCATGTGGAACATCGGGATCTTGCCGAAGGGGCTCTTGTATTGGGCAGTGCCTTGGAGTTTCGTTGAGGTTTACGTGGCGGCATTTATTTGTAGGCGAATTGTGGCAAACTAGAATTACTAACCTTTGCTTCAAGTCGCGTCACGTAACGTAACTCGATGGATTTCGCACGTAGTCTAGTCTTCCTCTTGTTCTTCTGGATATGGTAAGGGCGAGGCAGCTGACCATCCTTCTCGTTCGGGTACATTGTGCCCTGTACGTAGACTGCTTCCTTGATTGGAAAGCACCGTCCCTCCTCGGTGAATGCAAGCACGAATTACCGCCTTGCGAGGATGATCTTCATCGTCTTTAGACGCGCTTATAATTGCCTTGAACTCATTGGGTAACTCCTCAGGTTTCTCCGAAAGCCTTTCGCCTAACAAACAATCTAAAATTTCCGTAGATACATTCCGTCGAGAGCCGTGATGTGGAACCTGAAATGTGTTGATGCCTGGTAACTCTAGGCCGACCGATGGTGCATAATCGGTCGCTTCTGTAAGGGCCCCGCGCCCCGCATCGGCGGTCAACAGTATACGTTTGTCGCACAAATTGGCATATTGCACAACGCTCATGTCATTTTCCGGGCTAGTTTCCTCAGACGAGAACGTTTCTTCTCCCCAAGCCGCCCTTACGAAAGAGATTTCTTTTTCAGCAAATCTGCGTGCCTTCTCCTGCCAGGATTCATCTTTTTCTTGAGCCGCTTCTGGTGTCTTGTCTGATTCAACCACGAGGTCAAGATATCTGGACTTAGTGGGGGCGAGAACAATGAAATCACCGATATTTTCCCCTTGAAACGGTGCAAGAATGGGTATCTCCTTTTCTTCTGCGATTTCTTCTAATGTCGCGATAGTGGGATAGATTTCTTTTAAGCGACTAGCTAGATTTTCTACGTTGGTAAATCGCTTGAATCTATCAATCAATTCCTCTGCATATAGCCATGGACGTAACATCCAGAGTTCGGTGACATCATACGTTTCGAGAACTTTGCAGAGGCCACCCGCATGATCTTGATCGGAATGACTGACTATCACGGCATCAATTGTAGAAGGATTGTCATAATACTTGCCAACGTGCTCAATAATCTTGTCCCCAGTATCTTGGAAGCCACCATCGGTGATGTGTATTCGGGTAACATCATCAATGCAATACCGAATCGGTATGGCATCTCCGCTCTTTTTCGATTCCACGTCAAGAAAATCAATTTCGAAGTAATCTGACATGGCCTATTCCTATTTCAATGCGATTTTTATACGTTGAACGATGTAGTTGGTTTGTTTCTTGTAGGCAAACAGCAGGAGTATCAACATTCCTACCAAGAGGATGAAACCGCCCCTGTCATCACTCCATTGCAAGCCCTCCAGAATCTTCTCACAGACTTTGAGAATAATGAGAATTATTGGTAGGAAACAGAGTGTGCGATACATATTATTCTGCTCGGAGAGAGTTTCAATCGTTGGATCGCACTTTGATGCCTCTACATAATCCTCGTAATCCGCGAACCGAATAAATCGCGTCCATCTCAGAAAAGGTTCCAAAATTAACGAACCGATTCTGCTAACGATCAAGCCTATGAAATAGTAAAGAAACAAGGCGATTAGCAGATCATCTTGTGTGAATGAGAATGATGTAAACGCTTTGGTTAACCCCACGAATACAGTGCCGGGCAAGAGATAGTTGAAGAGGTTATACGAAGACAATTTATCGATGATTTCCTTCATTGAATTCACTCTTTCATAAAATCTGTCGAAATACTATTTTGTCTAATCTCCGTGCATTAGTAACATAACTTGCACTCAATGTCAACATTACTTCCGTTACGGGCTAGGATGTCGCATGGAACACCCTTCGGTCATATCACGGGGCGTTCGTATTCCTTGGATGATAGGCCGGTTTTTGTATCTTCGTATCCCGATAATCCTCAATCGTAGACTGCGCAGCTCCGACGATTAAATCATGTTGTCACTTATGTCCTGGTTCATGGTTTCCTATTTGATGATGAAGTTTAGTACGAATCACCATAAAACGCCCGATTTAGCGCCTTGTCTTCCTCGCTTACCTGAAAATCCTCATCATCTATTTCCGAAAGATTCACGTACAACTGATTTTTGTCCAGTAGTTTCGCCAAGAGTTTCTTCTGTTTGTCTAGCCCGTTTTCTTCTTGACCGATGGCGACAAAATCATCGACAGCATCTTCTGGAGTTTCCTTGTTCACATACCAATTTAGGAATGAGATTTCGGCGATATCGCGCCAGAGCGCCTCAAGTTCTTGGGTTGATTGTGCGGCTCGAATCTTGTCCATATAGACTTCATTGTATTGCATAAGTTCACAGTAGGTGAAATCGCCGCCGCCCTGCCAGTTGACCGATTTGGAGATACCGCCGGAATCGCAGTCAATTTCTTCAAGTAGGCTTCCTTTTGCCACAACTTTTTTCCCGATAACGTCCTTCAACCTTGGAATGAGTGCGTTTATCCCACCATCCAATTGCTCAATACCTATGCATCTTCTATCTAACTTTAAGCCTACTGCTACAGTGGTTCCACTTCCGAGAAAGAAATCAAGTACCAAATCACCTGGTTCAGATGCTGCTTCAATAATCATCTGAAGCAATCCTTCAGGCTTGGCAGTATCGTAATTTGATTCCTTTGAGTTTTTCACTAATTCTATTCCCCAAACATCTCCTATAGCCACGTATTTTGCGTTCGGCGCGGTGATAAGTTTTATGACTTTGTCTTTATCAAGATCTATCCGGTCAGACACGTATGTCTTCAATCCTGATCCTGCCTCTAATTCCCATTCAGCGGGTGTCCTGCCCATTCGACCTCTTGTATAAAACCAGCCTTTAGAATCTTTCTCAATTCGACTGATAGTGGATTTTTTGTACGGTCCTAGTAGTGGATTCCAAAACCTTGATGGTTTATCTTTCGCGTAGACAAGAATATTCTGATACTCAGTTGGCATTGAGGAACTCCTTGAATGCGATCTAGAGCTACCACCTTCTCGTCCTTTGTGCCAAATGATTTCATTTACAAAATTTGGTCTTCCAAATATTTCATCTAGTACAATTTTCATGTAGTGAGATTCATTATTGTCAATATGGACAAAAAGGTTGCCATCATTACTCAAAAGCTCGTATGCAACCGAGAGACGGCTCCGCATGAAAGTCAGCCATGCGGAATGCGTGAAACTATCATTGTAGCTGAAGCTGTCTCGTTCTGTATTGAATGGCGGGTCAATGTAAATCAGTTTCACTAGTCCGCGAAGCCGCTGTTTGAGCGTATGCAATGCTAGCAGGTTGTTTCCCTTGATAATTAGATTTTCACGTATCGAACCGTTTTCATCATGTCTAATTTCTGGTGCCTCATGCTCTCCATCAACCGTATAGCGCTTCCAGTTAGTGAGTACCTTCGGGTCAAACAGACAGTCAATCTCGTCCTGCGCCAGCACTTCATTGAAAAATAACTCACAGCGTTTTTCTTCTTCCTTGGTCTGTCCTCCTTCCAATATACAGTCTTTATAGGGCCAGACCAAAGACACTTCAGCACGCTCTCGCAGAGACTTGTCCTCAATGGACAGGCCAATTCGGTTGCGGAACCGAGTGTATGAATTGGCGAGGAAGTTCTTATCGCCGATGTAGTCTATGAAGGTGTTCGTGTTAAAAATCCAATGCCCTTTGATATCGTCAAAGAATTTGGACTTTAGATCTTCATCATCAATTAGTAGCTCTACAAGGGCGTGGTCGATTTTCCATGCCTGATCGATTACCGCGGCCTTGACTAATTCGTCTTGGTCATCGACAAATCGGCGATCGGTTTTCAGACGATTGATTAGCTTGTTCTCGAAGTTACTTGGCATGTGGACATCCTTTTATCTTTCTGTTCTTTTGATGAATCGCAATGGCTATTAGATGAATGGCTTCATCGGAATAGTCATCTTTCAGGAGGTTGTATTTCTTCGCAGAAATTCGCTAACAGCGAAATCAATCAGTTCACGTATATGTTCTTGCTTTACGACAATACCGAGCCCGAGGATTTGTTGCACTCCAACGGGCGGCATATTTGCTGGCAAGGTCTGAAGCTGTGAATGGCGTATCAATGTTTCAGAAACAACCCCGAGGAGTGAATATTCACCTTCCCATGCAACAAATACTGGGCTACCGCTTGAACCAGGAAATATCTGTGCATCAATAACAATTTGGCCCTTCCCATTAAAGTTGACGGTGGGCATTGATGCAATTGTACCGCTTCTGATCAGAGGCAAGTTATTAACAATGTCGTAACGATTTTCCGGATATCCTACAAATATGACATTACTTGCCAAAGTGACGCTCTCATAATCAATTGGCTTTAAGAAAATGTCGCTTAAGGTCATATAAAAGGCATTCGTGCGTGTAATGCCAGAAACGTTAACACACGCCAGATCTACGTCTGGGTTAGGGTGAACAAAATACGCGTCTGCGAATCCAACTTGGTCGAATGTCACTATATTTCCAAATTCCGGTGTGCCATCTTGCTTTCTACAATTCAGACTAATAATCAACCTTCCCATGGGGTTGACAAATATATGTTTGTTCGATATCAGCAATATCAATGCACGGTCTGTGCCTTCTTGCAGCGATGCGTGATAGAAAAATCCTGTTCCAATAGTTATAGTAGCATCAGGGTTTTGGATGGCAATTCTAGCAGTTATATAAGCTATTTCGTGTTCAAAACCTAGTTGTGACATTTGCATTCCTCAGTATTCTCTTCAATGTGTGCGCATTTGGAGGGAAACCCCTAATAGTGGAGGCGCGAAGTTTCTGTAGCTTCACAATACCGACTCAAGGGTTGCCCAGAACTCATTCTCATTTTCGTTATTATAAAACGGTACACCCACAACTTGGTATTTTTTGGTTTGAAATTCTAGAAGTTTCCCCGACGACTTTTCTTTGATCTGTTTCAAGAAATCTTCCTTCCATCTTTCGTGCTCCTGCAAGTGCGTTCCCTTTGGTTCAATAAAAATCTGGTAGGTAAGCATCTCTCCGATTTTCGCACGCAGAAAAAGAACAAAATCCGGCTCAAACGCTTGTCCATCGCAGAAGCTATAAATCTTGAAGTGCCTCTCGTTTCTCACTAAATATATCCCATCGTGGTTCTCTTTTAATGCATCGATTTTGGCGTTGAGCATCCGCACAAATGCCTTTTCTTCGCTGGTACCGTAGTTGGCATCGAATACATACCAATCCTTATTATTGACAAACTGCTTATCACCATCTGCCCTTTCGGTGCCTTCAACCAGTTTGAGGGTTTTTTCCGTGAATACTGTGTTGATATGAAGTGGTTTGAAAATCTCTGTGCCTCGGTATTCCGGTACGTTTTTGCGCAGTTCAGACGCGATTCGGTCAAGCAGCCCTGCCACGGCATCAAGACAAGCTCTGCCGGATAAAGGGTATAGATTATCGTCTTGGAATGTGATTGACAAACCAGCCAAGTACTCATCCGCCTCAATGAATTGGCGGACGGATTGGATACGAGGGAAATACCTTTTCAAAGACTTGAAAGAAAAGAATCGATTTCGTGCGATGGCCTTTCTGACGATGTGACGTGGAATGTCTATGATAGGGATACTCTTTTGCTTAGGTTCTGCGATCTGTTCAAATTCGGCATCACTGTCCAGAATTGCTTCAGAAACCCCTCTACCGGTTGGTGGCGAATAATGGTAGTTTCTTAGTGACACACCTAAATCGTCGAATGAGGAAACGTATTCACATCCGTTCTTGACGCGTTGATTTCTATAGACTAGTCCGCGCTCGTAAAAAGGCGAAGTTCGGAATGACTCTTTTAGTTTTAGAGTTTTTTCAACCGTTCGCTCATCGCGCATTCCCTCTTCTACAAGTGCCGTGTGAAGTTCTGAGATGTATTTGGAATCATTCAGACTGTGATAATGTAGTTCCTCAAGCACCCGTAGTTCCGCAGTCAAATCTTTGTCAAATTTTCGCCGGAATGGATCATTATCGTCTTTCGTGACAAACGGGAAATATCGCGCACCGCGTCCGATTAACTGCGCTTCGGCGATTGTGGTTTTGCCGGGTTTTCCCGCCTTGCCATCGCGAGTGGTATAGCAGCGGACGATATCGAACAAATTAAGCACATCCCATCCTTCATTCAGCTTTTGCACAGCAAAGATGGCGCGCACGCGGTTGTCGCTGTCTTCAAGGGTGTTAAGCAGAATCTGTTGATTTTCCTTCTCATCCTTTTCGTTCACTGAGATGCAACGGCTCTCATCAAATTCCCTGCGCAGCCGTTCCGCAAGCTGCCAGGGCGCTATCCGGCTTTCTTGAAAGAATTGAAACGCTCGCTTTACCAGCGGTAAGTCGGACATTTCTTGAATTCGACTAATTTCTTCATCCGAAAGGTTTTGAATGATTTTGTGGAAACGGGCTTTATTTTGTTTAGATTGCTCTATTGTCTTTTGTGCTTTAAACAAAATGACCGGTTTTAGGTTGATACCGTGTTTGACTGCAACTGCTTGTTTATACTGATTGAGAATAAGTGCCTGAATGATTCGGTCCTTTTCCTCGAACTCTGATCGAACGATATAGACATCCTTGGAGTAGCCGGAATTCCGAAAATTTCGTAAATCGTAGCGATACAATACCTTCCTGCGGTATTTGTCCACAAGGTTTTTGTGTGCGTAATCCAAGGTAGCGGTGAATTCCAACAGCAGATTGTCCTCATTTTGACCGAAGACGGATCTCACGGTGTCTTCCCAGCTTGTAAACAGTTCCTCACCGTTTTTGGTTGAAGCGTTCAAATGATGCCCTTCATCAGCCAAAAGCACGATTTTTTTATTCCTGAAGTCTTCGAGTGTTACGGCATTTTCCTTGTCAGTATTTAGATAGTTTTGCAGATTCTGAATGGTAGTGAAATAGATATTGATGTCATTCTCATTAACACCTTCAAAGGTGGTGACCGGGGTCACAGACACATGTTTGGTGCCAAAAAAGATGGTTTTATTGAAAAGATATTTCGATGACGAGGCATTGAGAAAATTCTGCTTTGTCTTGTCGATGATATTGGTGGCATTAACGAAAAAAAGAAAGTTCCGATAGCCTTGTTCGTACAGATAGAGGATCAGGCCCGCCATAATGAGCGTCTTGCCGCTGCCAGTTGCCATGTTGAAAAGGAGATGAAGGGGCTTTTCTATTCCTGGGAAACCCTTAGTGAAGCAATGAAAGAAGCGTACGAAGGCCTCCTTTTGATACGGACGCAATTCAAATGCGGGGTTTAGGTTGTCCGTCACGACGGCAGGAATATCCTTATATAATTGGTTGTATTCAGAGAGGGTATTTAGTTCCTCATACAGAAATCTTTCCGCCATTACACATGTCCTTTCAACTTACTCCCACGTGGGGTTGTCCGCTAGGGAAGATCTAGCAACTGGAACGTCTAAGTTGTAGCGAGCCACGACTGATGTAATCAGTTCTAAGAACCATTCGGGAGCATAAGGAGCAACGATCACGTCCTGTATTAGGAGAGAAAGATCGACTCCGTAATATTTGCCATTATCGAACATTTCCTGAGAAGTATCAACTTTACCTTCCTTCGTAGGAATTGTTAGAACGATGGCTCTGACTTCTCGTTCGTGCTCAAAGCTCTTTCGCTTGTGGAGAAAAGGAAAGAGTATATTAGATTCGGGGATAAAATCTCTCTCATAATCGACATAGTTAACTTTTCCGATAAAGACATCCTCACGAGTTGTAAAACTCGTTTTGAATGATTTGAAACCGCTCTTAATAGCAATTCCATCCGTTTCTCGAGAATATAATCTCCACATCGCCGCCGATTCATGGATACTCTCATGCCAGCAACTTATCAGTGTATATCGGCGTACTTCTTTGGTAAAATGCACCCATCCTTGTAGGGAGTCTTCAGATTTTTTCCCGGCGTACAATTTAGGACGTAGCTCCCTGTTCATTCTTGAGTAAGAACCCTCAAAAGGGTCGTCAAATTTATCCGCGCGCGCAAAAAACAGGGCACTTCTTTCAAGAAGGGAAACAAACTTGGTAAAGTCTAGGTATCGCCATAAAATTGCATCGTCGCGTGGAGACGTATAATCTTCATGGTCCTTGTACATCTATAAACCTCTTGCACAAGTAAAATATTGGAAAACTTCAATAATTTGCAACTATAGCCATTATCTTACGAAATCTCACAAATGCTATCCGAGACAGGCGAACGCGCAATTGATTTTGTCTACCAAGTAACACTCGACATTGCGCTCCTCTGGAGCGCGGGAATTTGGACATACCGCATTCTATCAACATACCGATCCTCTGGATCGAAAACCTGGATTCTATGTAATAATAAGTGTTACTTGCTGAAAGAATTATTCCGACAGGGATAATGGCGCACTCTCAAGTGCACTACCAAATCTGAGATTTGTTTTCAACTCGGCAGATACTTGTCATGGAGTTGTTCCTTGACAACGCCCTCCGATATCCATTCATCGACCTGTTCGTCTGGATACCCAATCTCCAACAGAACCTCTCTCGTGTCACTTCCAATCTTCGGCATTGGGCGTCCCAATCTGATTGACGCATTCTTCAAGCGGGCATACATCGGTGAGGGAGTATCCACCGGATTTCCGATGGGGTGGTCCATCATCCGGATGACGGAAATCGAACGACCATCGTCCCACTCGTCAACCGATGCATCGGTATTGACCTGATGTAGATAGGCGTCGCGAATATCTTCAAGGCAGTCCACGCGATGGCAGCCCAAGTCCACATCTTGAAAAATCTCAAGCCAAAAATCCAAAGGTTGTTTCCGAATCGCCTTTTCCAAGAACTGGGTCTGTCCCTCATCTGATACGTCCGTGACAGGAAATTCGGACAATGTCGGAATCTGCTTCACCTTACTCCGATCCGATGTCTTGCCGGCAAGGAATAGCCATCCATCGCTGGCGCGGTATATCCTATACAGCGCATGTTCGCCCGTGGCATCTTGGCCCTGCGGTTCGTCCCCGATGATCGATGTGTCTTCGTGGCATACATTAACGGGGCCTGCACCAACTGAGCTCCCTGCGCAAGTGAGGTCATTGCTGGGTCACCTTTCCCGCTTCGCTTGCGTTTGAACAGCGCCAACGCCGCGCCAAAGCTGGCTGAGTAGCCCGTCAGGTAATCGACGCAGGATGCCCATCCGTGTAACATGGGGCTCTGCCCCTTTCCACCGTAGCGAAGCATAATGCCAGTGGCAGCTTGTAACACGGGATCGAACCCTCTCCGATTGCCCCAAGGACCGGGGCGAGGTCCGTTGAATGCGGTAAGGTGCACACAGATGATGTCCGGGTTGTGCCGCTTCAAACTTTCGTAGTCAACGCCTATCCGCTCGGGCACGCCCGGGCTAAAATTGTGGACAACGACATCCGCCGTGTTCACCAGTTCATGGAAAATGTTTCTTCCGTCTTCGCTCTTAATGTCTAGAATAATACTACGTTTCCCTTGGCTGACCTCCATGGCGCTCCAACACACTATCCCGGGACCAAAATATGGCGATGGCGGGTCGATTTTGATGACATCCGCGCCGTATTCTGCAAGCGTGCGTGCGCTCGCGGGGCCTGCAAGCACCGTCGAAAGATCCAAGACCTTCAACCCGTCTAGGATTAGTTTCTTCGGCACTTCCGTCGATCGAATTCCTTCCGCATCGGATAGATGTGTACGGTCGGTAGACATCTCATCAAATTCACCCGTAAACTGTGTAGCCGGTTTTGGTTGCAGCCATTCGTCAGGGGTTTTTGAGAGCGATGTTTGAACTCCGAATTGCCGCATCTTTCCGTGGTCAGGATCATCAACTGTGACCGTTAACGCGGCAGCCTCTGGTTCGGGGGCGAGTAACCAATCCTGAGCGGTTCGATGGACGGTGAACGGAACACCGGCGGCACGTATTGCTTGCTCCCAGTGAGTTGCCGGTTTTGTCAAAAACGCAGTTGTCATCCGCTCCGTGATTGTGTTATTCCACGCCTTGGAAAGACCGCCGGGATTCTGCACATTATTGGTCCGTTCAAGATTTTCGTAACACGGTACATTGACCATGTCATCACGGAGAAGCTGGTCGTATATCCCCAGCGCTTTGAACAGTCGAATTGTAAGCCTGCCGTTACCCGCGGTATGGAGATGCACCCAGTTGTCGTCGCCCGTTAGGTACGTCGAAAAAAGTGGCGACCCCAAGTCCGACGCCTCACGCCAATGTGCTTGTCGATCTTTATAGCTCATTTTTTCTACGCGAGCGCGTTCGTCGCGTAGTTGTGCGTTGTCAGACATCTTTGACGATCGACTTCCGTAGTTAGCCGGGGGTTTTTCCACATGGAGGATCATCCCACTCATCGCCGACATCGCCGCACCCACGAGCGGGACTTCAATCACCTCACCACTACCGGTTTCCTCTCGTGCGTATTATGCCAAGACAACCGCGAGTGCGCCGTGAATCGCACCGTAGGCGGACCCCAGCGGAATCGGCGTGTATACACTGGCGGGGCACCGAGGAGTCTCCGTTTAGCGGGGTGCAGATCCCAGTACAGACCGCTAGCCGCGCCGACGATGCCTTCAAAAGCGCGAATTGAACGTTTCTCACTATCCGTCGAGGCAAACCCCGGCAGGGACAGATAAATCAGCCGGGGGTTTAGCCGCCTGGCCTCATCATGCCCTAACCCGAGGCGAGTCAATACGCCGGGACGGAAGTTCTCAATTAGAACATCCGCAGATTCGATCAATTTTTTTGCAGTTTCGAAATCATCCGGCGTTTTCAGATTGAGTTGTAACTTCTGTTTGCCTCGATTGAAGGTCGCGTTGGCTGGCGTGTCATAGTCGGGTGTACCCGGTCGATCAATTTTGACAACTTCGGCTCCTTGATCTGCGAGGAGCATACCCACAAGGGGACCGGCAATGTAGTGACCAAAATCAATGACACGAATGCCCGTTAGCGGGGGTTGTATTTCTAGCGTTGTGTCCATTGTAACAGCCTTTTTTCAGAAACGTGATGTGAACAAATTTCAATATAATAATCTATCTTTTGAAGCGACTAAGAAGAATAGGATTGAAGAATGGAAAGTTCTCTTCCACGCCACCCTCAGCAAATAGTTGGGTTTCGCTGCGCTCAACCCAACCTACGAACTTCCTGCTGGGAGATGACATCTGCTGTCTCTCTGGCAACAATGATTTCTTCATTTGTCGGAACGACGAGAATCTTTACACGACTCTCGCCGGTGGAAATCTCTCCTTCACCGGTGTGACGTTCATTCTTGTCCGGATCGAGTCGAATACCACACCATTCCAGTCCATCACAGATAGTGGACCGAGCGGTAATGCTTTTTTCACCTATTCCCCCAGCGAATGCAATGACATCAACTCCTCCGAGCGCAGCGATGTAGGCGCCGATGTATTTCTTGACGCCGTAAAAATAGGTGTCCATCGCGAGTCGGGCATCGTCATTGCCAGCGTTGGCGGCGGCTTCCACATCTCGCAGGTCGCCGCTTACCCCGGAGATGCCGAGTAGCCCAGACTCTTGGATTAGCTGGCGTCGAATTTCGTTGGTGCCCCATCCCTCCTTGTCCATCACGTAGAGAACGGCGAATGGATCGAGATCCCCGCTGCGCGTTGACTGGATCACGCCGTATTGGGTTGAAGTGCCTAAAGTTGTGTCAATTGACTGGCCATCTCGAATGGCACACAAGGATGAGCTTCCACCAAGATGGCAAGAGATAATCCGCAACTCGCGACGATCTTCTTCAAGCAGTTGGGGCACCCGCTCAGAGACGTAACGGTGCGATGCACCGTGAAATCCGTAGCGCCTAATCTTATGGCGTTCAACCCAAGTGCGGGGCACGCCGAACTCGTAGGCGTAATCGCAAATTGTCTGATGGAACCAGGTTTCAAAGACAGCAACAAGCGGGGTGTTCGGGAGGAGTTCTTGAAAGCTGCGTATTGACGCGATATACGCAGGGTTGTGAGTCGGTGCAAGGGGAATATACGCTTCAAGCGCTTTAATCACATCATCGGTAATTAATGCAGAACGCCATATATCCTTGGCAATGATGGTTTTGAATCCAACTCCCGCCAACTCTTTGAAATCTCTAATTACCGGCGCGTCACCGTTGGTAATCAGATTAATCGCGTGTTCAATAGCCGCATTATGATTTTCAGCACCAATCTCTCCCTGAATCTCGCGTTTTCCCGGAACGGAATGGTTAAACAACGATGGTGGATTGCCGATCCGTTCCACCATCCCTTTGACAAGAGAGTGTGATGTTTCAACGTCGATAATCTGGTATTTGAATGAGGTGCTTCCGACGTTAGCGCAGAGAATCAGCATGTTGTTTCTTTACTGAGAAGCTCAAAATCTAACAAGAAAAAAGCGATGCGCCTTGGCATCGCTTTATTTGATAGTTTTCTCTCTATGAATATACGTCATCAAACTTACGCATTTCGGACTCTTGAAGCCAAAATGACTCTTGGAAGAAACCGAGATTTCAAGAAATAACTCGGTTCCTAACTTACAAGAATTGCGGCTTGCGTTTGACTTTGATGAATTATCGACTCACTTGGGAAAGGCACAATTTGTTCAAATCAGGAGAACCTCTCGGGGCAACGACCCTTGGCGCCATTCCCCAGATAATCTTTGAAATCTATTCTGCTCTCACTCGTTGCAGTCGTGTTCTTCGAGAATTTTGTCGATGTGATTGATCTTGTTTTTCCCGCTGCGGAACCATTCTTGGCTGCCGACTCAGGCGTTTCAGTAAACCCTCGACTTCTTCCTCGTAGGTTTGAAATGGGTCTTCCATTTCAAACGGCTCCTCGTGGGTAAAGTAGATTTGATGCCAGTCAACGATACACGGCATATTATTTTGAGAAAGGTAACGCATGACAGCGGCGCGCGCTTTCGCGCGTGTGGCTTGCGGGGCATTGCGAATCGCGGTGTCAATCTTCTCCGGTGTTACAAGCTGAATCATTTCCCCTTGGTTTTCCAATTCGTAATAAAGACTCCGGTCAGGGTGAATATGGTGATATTCCAAGTCAAGGCTTTCGAGCCAAGGATCGTCCCAACTTAGACCCTCATCCTCCATAAACGCCTCAAGCAACCATTTCTTTGCCGCCCAATCAACCCGATCGCGTACACTTCGCCAATCTTGTTCAAGATCGCCTAACACGGATTCCCAATTTGCCAACACCCAATCCGTGTCATCGTCTTGTCCTTTCAAAATCTTTTGTGCAAGTTCAAGGTATTTGCGTTGGAGGTCGATCGCCGAGATTGTTTCGCCGGACTCAAGCTCGACAATCCATTGTAGGCTTTGGTCTCGCGAGATATCTTTCAAGGCACCCACCGGATCGGTTAAAGCAATATTAGCCGGTTGATGCCCTCTTTCGATGAGGTCAAGCACCAGCGATGTCGTTCCAACTTTCAGCGCGGTAGCGTATTCGGACATATTGGTGTCTCCAACGAGCAGGTGGAGACGACGATATTTCGTGTAGTCCGATAGCGGCTCATCACGTGTGTTAATGATTGCCCTACTAAACTGGATCCATTCATAAATCTCGGTGACGATGTGATCCGCACGTTGAGATATCTGAAAGCCGTGAAATGCATCAGAACGAGGTTGAACGTCTTCGAATTCCAGAATCTCCTCATACCCTCCAACCCTGCCTGCCCCTGCATATATTTGCCTCGTAACGAAAAACGGCATCAGTGCCGGAATAACAACTCTGTAGAATGGAATGTCACGCCGGAGTTGGTAGTTTTCATGACAGCCGAAAGTTGCACCTGTAAAATGGTCAATGTTATTCTTGAAGAACGAAACGGCCTCATTTAGTCCCAACTCATCCGTGATATGTGCTATCAAGCGTTCAATTGCTTTGTCGTAGGCAACGATCGACAGGAGGTCAACGCACTCAGGGGTTGCATACTCAAGGTGCCCCATGTCTATATAAAGTCGCCCACCGTTGAAAAGGAAGCCGCCATTACCCGGCGGTTCGCCGTAGTCGCGATAATGGATGTCAGAAATACCGAGTTGTAGCTCGTGGAAGACGTGATCTCGGACTACGGAAGCGATTCCTTCGGACGAGATACTTAGTTGGTTCGCTTCAATCATGCATCCGAATTCTGTTTCGATTCCAAATATGCGCTTGCTCAAAATCTTCCTCGGGTGTTTCGGCGTTAGCCATAAAGGATTGTGTTACAACCAATCGGCGGTCAGGCTTTCAATTTCCTCCGGTTGAAGTAAGCGGAATTTGTTATTACCTCGACGTGTGATGTCCAAAACCGCAGCTTCAATTTGACCGTCTTTCAACTCTTCCTTCAGGACATCGTGCACCTGCTCACGATTTGCGTGTAATTCAACGTCTTCAGTCGAATTGGAACCATCATCTTCCTGTAGGCTTAAACCTCGCCCCACTGCCCACACCTCCAAAGCCAAGCGTGTAGTAGAAATAAGGGTTGCATCGCTCGAATCGGAAGCAGCCAAATATTGGTGCATCGCATTTTCAATGGCGTCGGTGCCTCCAATCAATTGAGCACGACGATCTGTCGTGACAGTGCCATCATAGCTTATGGAAACGAACTGGTTTTCCTTACCGTGCGTTCCTAATTCAGCCAATAGCATCTTGATGATGGGAGCGGCTCCGAACACGGACTCGAATGCTTGTTTAATTGCGGGGCAAAGAACAAAGTTCGCTAGTCGATGCAGCGTTACATCGTCCACCGAGTTTTGAAATCCTTGCACAGAGGCAGTATCCGTCGCCAACATTCGCAACTGCTCTATATAGGCGGGGTGACCGATCGCGGACAATGCGGTTAGGTTGTGTACTTCAAAAATTTTACGCTGACCACCTCCGACCGTGAGAAGCAACATCCCGTCGGTGTAGTTCAACCCAACGACAGGACTGCCCGGCCGAAGCTGGTCTTCAATGTAATCTCTACGATCATTTATCGCCTCTATCCAGCGATATGGTTCATCTAGCATAATCTACGTCAACGAATTCGGTATAAATTTCGCCTAGCTGTTGCTCGGGCAAATCGTGAATACCCTCACGAGTGATTGTCTTGAGTGTTGGGAAAATGTGGGATTTTGGGTTATATCCACTAGTTGCGACATCGTATTCAGACGCTGTGTCAAGAAGTCTCAACACCGTGCGAGTCGCCTGTTGTTCGTCCATCTCAGCGAGTGGTCCACCTTCCCAGCGATCCAAATAACGCAAAATGCCTCGAATCCAAACCGATCCGGAGCCGGACACGGCAAAAGCAGCGTTTTCGAAGTGTGCGCCGAGCGCGTCATAGAAATAAATTTTTCCGCCGTTCTCATCTTCTTGATGATTCAAGTCGTAGAGTGAAAAGATAGGAATCACTGCGCCAATCCCTTGTAACGCCATTGGCAAGTTTTCTCGAATTAGACGTGAGAGCATCCTCAGCTTTCCTTCTACGCTTAGTTCTTGAAGTTGACTTCGACGGAAATACTGAAATGAATGTTCAAGCACCCTCGCCATTTCGTAGGCGATAGCCGGAGATCCTGAGATAGCCAAGACAGAATATTCATCTATCGGCAACACTTTCTCAGCGCGGTCGTACATGACGGATGTTCCAGCCGTTGCTCGTCGATCTCCGGCAATCAGAATACCATCCCGATAACGCACCGCAATAACAGTTGTTCCCTCCGCTATCTCCAATTTATGGGCAACAACATCTCCGGTTGCTCCAACGGGCAAACTTTTTGGGTTCAAATCGCCAGTACCGAGTTGGATGTGGCAGTTCTGAGATTTCAAGAGACTGAGGAAGTCCCCTTTGTGGCTCATTAACTATTCCCCTGTCCTCTGGCGATAGTTGCGTGACTGGTTTTTCTTGACACGCCGCATGCGGTTGAGTAGTTCCTTCCTGTCGGGACTGTTCGTGTCCGGGCGTTTTGGTCCTTCATCATCGCCACCGTCGCCTGGTCCAAAAGGCTTCACGGGTCGCTGTTGTCGATCTCTCAGGTGCATAAGCGCATCTGCTGTCATGATAATGACCTCCTGTTATGAAAACAAATCTACGTTTTTAGTTCTACAGTATTGAGAAAATAATCGGGCAACTAGAATCGGGATGTGAGGATTCTGTTTCTCTCTTCCGACGCATGACATCACTATTCGCGTCATGAGATGGCTACAGATTCGCTAGTTTTGAATTCCTAAATTTTCTATCAAGGATTCAACAGTTGGCGACTCATTCAAAACCCGGTTGTATTCTGCTGCCAGGCTTGGATCGGCGAGTTGTTTCATGCAGACGGATACAGGTTTTCCCTTTAGATTGAACGTGATATTATCCCACTGAACGGATTGCACATCGGCACTAAATTTATTGAGCGACTTTCCACGAAAATACGCCCGGGTATCTTGCGGGGGATGATGAATGGCGTGTTCAATCTGCCGGTCTGTAACGACGCGGCGCATCAACCCCTGTGCTTGGAGTCCGTAATATAACCCCTCGTCCTGATTGATATTATGATATTCCAGATCCAGGCTTTGCAACCACGGATCGTCCCAACTAATTCCCTCTTCATCAATGAATGTTTCTAGCAACCACTTCTTTGCAACCCAATCCAAGCTGTCCATTAGACTCATCGGATCTCTTTCGAGACGGTCAAGCACCAACTCCCATTCAGATATTACCCAGTCGGTTTCGGAATCTTGACCTGCAAAATGTTGCCGGGCTAAATCCAGATATTTGCGTTGCAGGTCAATTGCGGAAATTGTGGCGCCGTCGCTTAACCTTAATTTCCACTCGAAGGTTTGATCGCGCGAAACCTCTTTGATTGTCTGAATCGGGTTGTCAATGGCAAAGCTATCAGGGATTCGCCGCTGTTCGATTAGACTAATCACCAACGCTGTTGTACCGAGTTTCAGCGCAGTCGAATACTCGGACATGTTAGCATCACCTACAATACCGTGAAGTCGGCGGTACTTAGCGGCATCCGCGTGCGGCTCGTCACGTGTGTTCACAATCGGGCGGTTGTGCATCGTGTCTACACTAATTTCTACATGGAAGAAATCTGATCGTTGTGCAAGTTGGAAGAATCCGGCAGAACTGATTCCCGACTCGGTTTCGATGCCAACCTTGCCTGCACCGGCAAAAATCTGTCGCGTCACAAAGAACGGCATGATGCTTTCTTTCAGGTAATCGAACTCGATATCCCGCTTCATCAGGTAGTTGTCGTGACAGCCGTAACTGTGCCCATGAAAATCGGTGTTGTTTTTATAGAGCAAAACCTGTTGTCTTAGTTTTTCGCTGCGACGCGCAGCGCATTGACACAAGATTCGTTCTCCTGCTTTATCGTGTGCGATTAGTTCAAACAAATTTTGGCATTCAGGCGTGGAATACTCCGGATGGGCGTGGTCATTATACAGACGTGCACCGTTAACAAGAATCATATCGCTCTTGATTTCGTTGAAAGGAAGATTGCGCTGACTATCCTGTTCTTGAAATTGTCGCTCATCCGGGTGTTCTTGAAGTTCGCTAGCGCGGAAGCCACGCTCGTCACGAAACGGATCCTCTCCGTCATAATTCCACATCGGACGGAAGTCGCCATGACGATAGCTCTTTATGAGTTCGATTGATTGTTGAACCGTGTCAACATTTTTCTTGCCCTCAAGCGTTATACCGTATTCCGTTTCGATTCCAAATAGTCTTTGCATATTTAATCGTACTAGACTGGATTGTGCATTGCCGGTCTGCCTTGCGTACTTACCGTGCCGCGAAGAAATCCTGCCCTGCTCGGTCGTCCATGCCTAATAATTATCTGTCGTATTGATTCGTGCTAGCAGTCTAAGGAGTACCTCACGAGAGTTGTGCTGTACGACCTGCCCAAGGCACAATTAAGAGAAGTGTAGTCCCCTAGCGCTACGAATTACATGGTGAAGGTTGGCGGGTTGAAATACGAATGCTTGAGTGTGCCAAGTGTCGCGCATGGAACTAAATCACGCGTCCGGCGGCGTTTCTCGAAGGCGATTTCTCCGGTCGGATTGGAGATACCTTGACGACGTTCTCCGCGTCATAGTCGAGCAACATTAACCAGTCGTCAACACTGTCTGTTGAAGGGAAAATATCACTTTCGCGATATTCCGCACTTAGCGCACCCATCAAATCCGGCGCCCCAATACCTGTCTCCTGTTCCAAATTATTGATTGCACGTTTAATTGCAGATTCCTTTGCGCGCTGTACAATGGATTCGATGATAGCTCCACTGCATAAATGACCGCGATAGAGAACATCCCGCCGGCCGTTTCGCAACCCGACTTCCAAGAACTTATTCTCTTCAGTTGGCTGAAACATTTTGTCGGCGACCTGATCTATCAGATTATTGATGGCTGCTTCAAGATTGCCGCCATGAGTTTTAACAATCTCGGGATCGATAGGGAGTTCCGGCGTCAGGTAGACGCGGAAAATGTCTTTTGCAGCATCCCCATCGGGACGTGTCACTTTGATTTTTCGATCGATGCGACCGGGACGCAGAATGGCTGGATCGATGAGGTCAGGTCGGTTAGTCGCGAGAATGATGACGACGTCTTGAAGTGACTCAATACCATCCATCTCAGCGCAAAACATTGGCACAACGGTGTTTGCTATATTGTGAGATCTATAGGATCGACGCGTTCCCAAGATTGACTCGGCTTCGTCAATAAATACGAATGACAGATAACCATCTTTGCGCTTTTCTCGAGCGATCTGAAAGATTTCGCGAACCTTCCGTTCGGATTCTCCCAACCACATGTTCAATATTTCAGGCCCCTTGATATGCAGGAAACAGCCTTCGACGTTGCTTCCAGTTTCCGCTTTTAACCTTTCGGTCAGGTTATGCGCGGTCGCTTTGCCGATTAGTGTCTTTCCACAGCCGGGCGGGCCATGCAACAGGAATCCCTTGGGGGCGCTATATTGAAAACGCTCAAATATCTCCGGGTGGAGAATCGGGAGTTCAATGGTATCTTTAATGAGTTTTATGGTGTCGCTCAACCCACCAACCTTCTCCCAAGGTATATCGGGTACTTCTTCCAGATAGTAGTCTTTTGCTTCCTGAGTTTCTAATCGTTCGAGCGCGACCTTAAAATTCGGATCGATGCGGACTTCGTCTCCTACTTTCAGCTTCTTGTTAGCCAAATCTGTTGACCGTTCCAAAATAACAGCTTGGGTTGTAGGTTCCTGTCCAACACGCAATCTACCATCCGGTAGGATGTCGCCAATCTTCCCTATGGGGCCGGCATCGCTGTATCCGAGTTCGCCCACTATAACATAAGCCTCATTGAGGAGCACACTGAAGCCGATCTTGAAGGCGTACGGATCCAACTGGGAGTCAATGTTTGCGAGGTAATCTGAACCGCCAACAATTACACGTGCAATACCCTTTTTCGGGAATCCGAGGAGTGTACCTATTCGATTCGCAGGAGCGGTTAGTTTGTCAACTGTTTCTTGCATTTCGACGATGGCTTGCCGCGCTTCCTGAAACGTTACTTCATCCTCAATAATCGCACGTCGCAGTTCATACAGAAGTGAGCGTCTACGATCGTCCTCGTGTGTTGCGTAAAGAAGCTGATCGACAAGCATCAAAGAACGGGGTGTACCTACGTCTTCTTCGATTTCATCGGATTCTTCAGCAAAATCGTCATCATATAAATCAAGGCGGTCAGTAGATTGCCTTTCAGATTGATTTCGATTCTTGTTGTCGCGCATGAAGTTCCTCCTGGCACAATGTAAATTGAACAACGAGGCTGATGCAATCTGTTGTTCTGAGGGGGCAGCCAGTTTTTCAAATTGTATCTTGCCAATTCAGAAGATTGAATTGATAAGTCACGGCATTAACGACGAGGTCTAGTGGAACTTCACCAATCTGATTCAGACCCCGTGCGATTAACTTGATTGGTTGAAACGCTCCCGGAACTCCTATCTCAACGTAGTGATAGAATTCCCCGCTATACTCGACTCTTCCATGTTTGTATAATTGACACAATTTGCCTTCCCAAAGTGTCTTCAGGTTTGTTGGGAACCCAGATATCGCTTGCTGTCAATCCGAATGAGTAAAACGGTTCTGGATGCTTCCAGAGGTTCTGTAGAGGTAGTTAAGCGATAGACCGTCTGAAAGTCATCGATTTATTGCAATTTTACGATAGATGGGGTAGAGTGAAGGAAATCTTCTTGAGAAGACAATTGACAATTCTATCACACTATTTCAGGAATCTCAACGCAAAACATAGAATTTGTTCAGAGAGACAAAGACTCTTGGTGTCAAATCTCAATTCGCCGGCGTGTTCTCTTGGTTTTCGGTTTTCGACTGTTTCCAATCTAACTCGCTCTCATTCCATTCAAATACTTGCAAGGGGCCAAACTTCAAATTGACGGTTAAGCTTTTTGGCGTCGGCGAACTATCAAATCGATTGAAGTCGCGAATTACGACATAGGTGTGTTGGCCGTCAGCAATCTTTTTGCAAGAAGCGATAAAGTCGTCAAGATTCTGAATCGCGCTGCCGTTGATTTCTTGGATAACTACCTTCGAATTGCCACTCCGCTCGCGTATGCCAACCCGTGAGAAGCTGCTTCCCGCATCTGCATGTGGGAGGTAAACCCCTTCTGCTTTGAAGTATAAAATGCGTCGCAAATCCGGGGTAATGTCGTGAAAGATTGAACCGGCGAAGCGAACAAATCGGCGAACTTTCTTGAGTTCAAGGTCCTCGACCGGTATTTTGACGCTCATCTGTTCTCCGTTGCGGTAAACCTCCAGCACTACATCTGCTCCGACGCTGTTGTTGAGCATCGCGTCGAACGCATAGAGATCGTCACGGATAAGTTTTTCGTTGATCCGATAAATGATATCGGACGCGCGGAGGAGGTTCTCGCCCGTGGTACGGGGGATAATTGACTCAATCTGGATGACTTTCGGTGTTCCGGCTTCGGAGGGGCCAATATCCGCGCGCGATGATTCCGGCAATCTAAAGTGCTTAATGGCTTCACCAATTGAGATTAGTTCCAAGTCTACACCAATCTCGCCACGATGAATTGAAGACCCCTTCTGAATGTGGGTCAACGCATCAATCAGGTACTCAATGGGAAGTTCAAAACTAGACGTATCAGTTCCGCGTGCGTGGATGGCAATCGCCTTTCCTTCCGTGTTCCACACCGGACTTCCACTCGAACCGCCTGTACGGTCAAAGGTCGTGTGAATATAGCTCGAATGGCGATTTCCTTTGTTGACATTGAGATTGGCGACTTTTCCCTCTTTAATTGAGTATTCTTCCTTATCATTATTACCTATTAACAGGAGTTCATCGCCTAAGGCAAGATTACGCCACGCTCCAAGTTGCACCGCTTCAAGGGTGAACTCGACTTCGCTAGGGTTTATCTGGTAGAAGCCGAAATCGTGTGTCGGGTCGTAATAGAAAACCTTCGCCTCAGTAAAACTTCCGTCGTAAAAATTAATCTTAACGTAAGCCGGACTACTGCCGGTAACGTGACGGTTAGTAGCTATAATCCCACGTTCTGCGTCAACAATAAAGCCGGTAGCGAAACTTGATCCTTTTGCTTCGGTTTCAAAGACAACTTCGGATGAGGTTTCCACATTCACAACCATAGGCTTAAATGCAGCAATCTGATCTGTCCAGTTATGGGCGGCTTGACTTCTCAGTGCAGTTCCGTGCGATAACAGGAAAATCGCGATACACCAAATAAAAATTCTTTTAGTCTGTCCGGATTGACAAAAAGCCGAAGTGAAGAGCATTAGTGCCTCCGAAGAAGAAGAAAATGAACTAAGCTAACGTAGCTGGCTGCCGAGACGGCCTCGTTGAATAGCCTATCTAATGAATGGGGCTAGATTTGCAATGGTCCCTACTATATTACCAAATACTATGGCAGGACGCAAGCAAGAGAATCGTTGCTAAGCGGGAGATTTGTCGAGATTACGCGGCCGAATGCTGAAAGTTTAATCACTTGGGTTTCTTTGATTCGCAGTGAGCACAAAACAGGTTTGATTGATTAGCATGTTATTTCAAGTCTCGACTTCGGAAAAATGATGGGGCCCGGCAATTCTTGCCATTGTCAAAACTATTGGTTCCGAGATACTGTCCATCCAGGCGGACATTTTAGATCGAGACTGTTTGCAAACCGCGAGGCTGACATTTGGATACCATTAGGATTATTAGGCTGAATCATAGAATAACACAACTGCTTAGAAAATGGAAAAATATTTTGAGGGGTATCCAATGCTGGTTCAAAGAGATATCTGTCCAAACGACCGGTGAACAAAGGATTTTCGAAACTCCTCGGCATTACTCTGCAACAACCTCAAGTTTAAGAACTGAAAAAGAGATACGTATGCAAATCAAATTGAACTAGATCGAGAAGGGACGTTACTGCGGCAAGGATTGATCGAGTGGAAGAAGCCGATACCAAGAAATCTTACAAGAAAAAGCAATCTCTATCTAGCTATGACTCACTGCTTCTTCTGAGAATTTTTCACGTTGTCTGCAGATACGTTTTTCACAGTTGTCGACTTTTTCTGTGATTCGGCAAGATATTCAAACAGATTGGGTTCATCGGTATCGTCTTCGATGTCAGAGGTTTGACGTACTGTTTCTTCCGACAGCGTGACGGGTTGTTTCGCTGTCGATTCAGGTGTGTTTTGGGGAGGGCGTTGGGGAGTCATGCCTTGTGTGGTACCAATTCCCGTGGGTTGGCGATCTTGTGTTTCAAGTAGTTCTATCCGCTCCAATACTTGGTGCAGCGTTTTTCGCACCATCATGAGTTGATCTTGGAGGTTTTCCACACGAGCGGTTAACTGAGAGACCGTGTCAGCGACATCTTCTTGGCGGCTTTCGGATGCGGGGAGCGAAAACACCTGTTTGCCAGCTTTATTCGCGACATTCGGGCTTGGCGAGACAACGGGAGCTTGAGGGCGTGGGATGGATTCTTGTGTTGAACTCTTGGTCGGAGTGTCTTCGTGGAAAACGTCAAGCAATTTGATTTCATAGATGCCAGCGCCTATCCCTTTAGTTGAAAAGTATGAAACCCTGATCTTCATTTCTTGGCCAATCTCCATCTTGCGAAGGCGAAGGCTTAGATTCCAGATTACTGCGTCGTTATGCCAAGCAAGTTCCCAACCTGGACGACGATTCAATCCGCGCAGATAGGCAGTAACCAAACTAGTGTCAGAAATCTCCTGTACCAACGGCTCGGTGGTTAAGGTTCCGGTAGTTTCGACTGGCTGAAAATGAGCGTCAACCTCCGTGCGCGGCTGTACAATCGACATGGGGATTTCCCCCTGCTCTGCCTTCATGGTGGTCACCCATCCAGCGTCGCTTATTCGCTTGCACGCGATATTATAATGGTATTGAACTGCCATTGCTTATGTTCCAGCCGAGATTGTTAAAGGCAAATTAAGAATGGCTTTATAATTTGCCTATATCTACCCAATTCAAAGTGGTTTCAAGCGTTTGCGAATTGAATCCAACGTTGGAATGTTTGCTGTATGCCGGCCTTCGACAGCAAATGAGGCGGCACAGTGAGCAAAATTCAACGCCTCCTGCGGTAATTGTGTTTCATAATATTTTATTAGGAACGCCGTGGCAAATACATCACCAGCCCCGGTAGGGTCGATTTCGTTCGCAGCATAGGCGTTTGAGTTCAAAACCCGACCATTTTCATAAAGAGTAGCCCCATGCATTCCCTTTGTCAATACCACAATTTTCGTCAGCTCAATATATTTTTCAAGTTCGTCAGGATATGTGCTCAAATCCTCATCACTCAGAATGAGGACGTCTGCGTACGGCAAGATTAATGTGGCGGAACTCCAACGCTTGGCAAGGACGCGGGAATTGCTATTACGATGCCGCATCCAACCTTGCGGGGTGACGCCGATTAGAGATCCGTTGAAACTATGGATACAATCGGGATCTACTTCGTCCGCAATTGGACACAAATACGCAACCTCCGCTTCACAACAATCACCTGTGATATGTTGCGGCATCAATTTCGCTCCCAGTGCCAAGATAGATTGTTGGCGTTGACCATTCTCGCTGTAGCGATTGTCGAAAATCGTAGTGTGGGACGATTCTTGGTAAATAACTTCGATACCATTCAACAGCGGATTGCGTCGATTAAAGTCAACTCCCACTGCGGTTATTACACGAGCCTGGAGACCTAGATGGCGGGCGGAAATAGCCGAATATGCCGCCGATCCGCCAAGCACATACCCCTTGGAGGTAACATCATAGCACAAATGCCCGATGGCGAGAAAGGTTGCAGTCATTCTCCTCGTTGGAATGAATCAACGTGTCCGAGAGAAGTGTATTGTTCCGATTGTACAAATGAATGCAGGAAAAGTCAAGAAGATTTTGCACGGTTTAGGACAGTTGCATTTCTTGTTTGAATAGTGGGTGGCAAAACAACTATTGGCAAATTAAGAAAGGCGGCTTTTTCCTGTTTATTTATTGGTGTCTACTATTCGCCTTGAGCGCAGGAGAGGAAATCGGCGAATAGGTTAGAAGACTCTATCGCACTAGGATTTCTTTCGCGGTCAGCGGGGGATATATTATCGCCTAGCGATCTCTATCACACTCGCTATTGGCTTGCTTGATCTATGCGCTCAGTTGCAAGTATCTCTATTGCACTCACTATGAGATTTACTATCACCATCACTATTCTTTCAGTTGATTATGCTTGATTCTCAGAATCAGACGGAGTTGTCCTAAGAGATACGTTATTTGCCGTTGACGAACACCCGCTTCTGATGCTATAGTGGCGACACTTTGAATTTCACGATTTGACCGCATGTCTCAATGGAATCAGGTTTTGGACGAAAGATGGGGCCAAAGACGGCGACACCCTGTGTACTCTCTATCGATCAAGGTACAACCGGTTCCACAGTCCTCTTGGTTGATGTACACGGGGAAATTATCGCGCGTAGCTATCGAGAGTTGAGGCAATACTATCCACGTCCGGGATGGGTTGAACAAAATCCGGTTGAGATTTGGGAGGAAACACTCTACGCCATCCATGAAGTGGTTGACAATTCTGAGATTGCTACAAACAACATCGCCGCAATCGGCATAACTAATCAACGTGAGACTACCATCCTCTGGGAGCGGGATACGGGTAAACCGATTTACCCGGCGATTGTTTGGCAATGCCGTCGCACGGTGGACGAATGCAACGAACTGAGGAAGCAAGGACTCGAAGATGTTATTCGTGCGAAAACAGGCTTGGTTCTCGATCCCTATTTCTCCGCGACAAAGATTGCATGGATTCTAAAGCATGTAGATGGAGCCCGCGAGCGTGCAAATTCCGGGAATCTCGCGTTCGGAACGGTGGACGCATGGCTGCTCTGGAACTTAACTGGCGGCGTGGTTCACGCGACCGATTACACCAATGCGTCGCGCACATTGCTGTACGACATCGAAAGGCTTGCATGGGATGATGAACTGCTACATAATTTCCGTATTCCTAGGCAGATTTTGCCGGAAGTAGGTTGGTCAGCTCGGGTGTTCGGCGCCGTAAAAGACCTCCATCCTGCGTTAAACGGTCTTCCAATAGCGGCGATTGCCGGCGACCAGCAAGCGGCACTGTTTGGGCAACTTTGTACGAAACCGGGTATGGCTAAGAACACCTATGGTACAGGCTGTTTTCTCATGCTCAATACAGGTGAGAAACGCGTTCATTCCGACGCAGGTTTATTGACGACGCTGGCATGCAGCCTTGACGATCAGCCTGTCTACGCGATCGAAGGGAGTGTGTTCGTCGCGGGAGCAGCCGTGCAATGGCTCCGGGATGGCATTGAAATTGTCGATTCAGCTGCGGAAACCGAAGCGATTGCGACTAGTGTCAAGGACACCGCAGGCGTTGTCGTTGTTCCCGCGTTTACCGGATTGGGAGCGCCGTATTGGAACCCGAATGCAAAAGGAGCAATTGTTGGTCTCACGCGCGGGACAACTCGCCCGCATATTGTTCGAGCAACATTGGAGTCGATTGCATTTCAAAGCGCTGATTTGGTTGACGCGATGACGAGTGAAATCGAAATTATGCATAATCGGCTGCGGGTGGACGGAGGTGCTGCAGCGAATGACTTCCTGATGCAGTTTCAAGCCGATATTCTTGACATGGATGTCGAGCGACCACAACAGATCGAAAGCACCGGACTCGGTGCTGCTTTTCTCGCGGGAATAACTTCCGGCGTGTGGGGTTGCATTGATGAACTTGAGTCGAGTCGGAAGGTTGATTGTGTCTTTTCATCAAGCATGAACGATAGAGAGCGCCGCGAAAAACTAACGGTCTGGAAAGACGCGATTCGAAGGGTGATGATTTGAATGCATCTGCAATGGAAATACGCACTCATTGTAAATCTGGCTGTGTTAGTTGTCTTGGGGGTGTTCTACATCTTGGATGATTTTAGAGCGCAACGGGAACTAAACAGTCTCTACAACAGCGGTCTAGAAAGTGGCGTGGATTTTAAGGCCATTACAGAAAAAACGATACGCCCAGCAGTCGTTGATGAAATTGTAAGATGGCAGTCGTTTAAACGGGAGGCAGTTGAAAGAAATCTTCGGCAAAAGAAAATGGAACTGGACGATTTGAGAACCGTTGTAGATATCAACGTGACGTATGGGGATACCGCAATTCAAGCAGCACTTGTGCCTAGAAAGAGTAACGAAGAGTTCCACATCAACATAACAGAAGAGGATGTCTTTGACCTTGAACGCCTAGGTACAAAGCTATATCCAATTGAAGGCAAGTACGAAACAGCGGTAATTGTTCCCTATCAGGCGGATTTGATTGCGCAGACAAGTGATAGGCTTATCTTCAGTGTGGAACTAGCGTACCAGAACGAATTGGACCAAGGTAAAGTGTCGGAAAATCTTAGACAGGTGTTCGCAGATAAGCGGGCTTTTGGTTCCAACGTTCAGGAGATAGAGGTTGTGGTAAAGGAAAAGGGTCGGAGGTGGCTAGTAACTGATACGAGTAATGCGCAAAGGTATTTGATCTGGCGCAACGAGGACTTACTTGATGTCCATGTAGATAATCCTGTCGGAATTGAGAAAGAGAGTTTCATTGGAGGATATATTCAAGTAATCTTCCGCATTCCCGAGATCCCCAGGATGATTCACAACTCTCGTTTGATGCATCTCGCATTGCTTTTTGTCATGAGTAGTCTGCTATTTATCATCGTCAATATTACGACGACTCGCCTTATTATGCGTCCGCTTGAGCAGATGACGCAGATTATTAGAGGCGCGGAGGCGGGAGATCCGGATTCGCTTCAGCGGTCCTATTCGCCGGGTGAAATTGGACGGGTGACCTATAGCCTTGTAAGGATGCTTAGACAGTTGAAGGGCGCACACTCAAAACGGATAGCTGCTCTAGAACAGTTCGCGGGTGGAGTTGCCCACGAGATTCGGAATCCACTCAATTCAATCGGCATGACCGCCCAGTATCTAAAGTCAATCTTTTCACAATCCAAAGTGAAGGAGGAAGACATTGAGGAAGTTAGGGAGCTCTTGAGCATTGTCAATAATGAAATCGGGCAGTTGAAGGAGATTACCGAGCAGTTCTTAACGTTGAATCGTCCGAAGCATCTCAATTTGGAACCAACTCAACTTGATGACCTTATAGATCGGGTGTTGGCAGAATTTGCACTTAGTATGAGGGCGCCGAAGATTCATGTCGTGAAAAATTATGACGCTAAGCTTCCCTCCATCAATCTCGATCCGACATTGATACGACAGACATTATTCAATTTTGTGCAAAACAGCATTCAAGCCATGTCCATGGGGGGGAGCATCTATATTACTACGCGAATTGATGAGAAAGGCACAGGGCAACGCGTAATCGTGGAAATTCGGGATACGGGCATCGGCATTCCGGAGGAAATTCAGGAGCGAATCTTCGATGCATATTTCACTACGAAGGAAAATGAAGGTGGGATTGGGCTGGGACTCGCGCTTGCGCACCAAATTATAACCGCGCATCATGGAGAGGTTGAAATGAAAAGCAAGGTGGGAATGGGAACATCGTTTACGATTACTTTTCCTATGCAGATTGAGATTTGAGAATAGGCGTTGATTACAAGCCATGAATTAGCAGTGCTTTAAAACGATTCCATTCAAACGCGCAATGCATTCACTATTACAAACTGAGGTGAGTAAGTTTATACCTTTAACCTTAGTCTTGAAGGAACGGAAAATGTCTTCAATTCTGATTGTAGATGATGAACACGCACAGCGAACCATTTTGCGAAGCATTCTGAAGCGAGAGGGTTATGAGGTTGAAACGGCAATAAACCGTTCTGACGCGCTTGAAAAAATTGGAAAAAGAATGTTCGACGTTGTCGTCAGTGATATGCGTATGGAATCACCAATGGAGGGGCGCAATCTGCTCAGGGAGATCAAGCACGACGATCCGGACCTTCCCGTGCTAATCATGACCGCGTATGCGGAAATAGGCGACGCTGTGGCCCTCGTTGCGCGAGAAGGCGCTTTCTACTACCTTGAGAAGCCGATTAACATTGATGTGCTCAAAAAAGAACTCAAACGTGCAGTAGACTCACGGGGCGTTCCTCCAGTCCGGGATGAAGTTGACAATCAGGCAATTCCCGACATAGAATTCGAGACAGTTGTTGGACAAAGCCCACAGATGAAACAGTTGTTTAGGATTATGTGTCGGATCATCCATCGCGGAGTGAATCAGGTATTGATTACCGGCGAGACCGGTACGGGTAAAGAGGTGGTTGCCAAAGCAATTCACGAAGGTGGAAAGCGGAAGGATAAGCCGTTTGTGCCAATCAACTGCAGCGCAATACCGGAGCAACTCATAGAAAGCGAATTGTTTGGGCATGAAAAGGGCGCATTCACGGGAGCAGATCATCAGAAGATAGGACAGTTTGAGTTTGCGGACGGAGGTACGGTGTTCCTTGATGAAATCGGAGATGTTCCGTTGAACATGCAGAGCAAGCTTCTTCGCGTTCTTCAGGAGCGAGAGGTTTCTCGTGTTGGCGGCACCAAATCGATAAAGGTTGATGTCTGCGTGATTGCGGCAACGCACAAAGACTTGAAGAATGCCTGCGACGCGGGCGAGTTCCGAGAAGATCTGTACTTTCGACTGAACGTTATTCCGCTTCATGTACCTTTACTAAAGGATCGAAGAGACGATATCCCCATCTTGGTCAATCATTTTGTGGGCAAGTTCAGTATGGAGTATCTTGATGCAGAACAGAAATCCGTAACACCACGGGCGATGTCCGCGTTTCGGCGATACGATTGGCCAGGGAATGTCCGTCAACTGGAGAACTATCTGCATAGAATCTTCGTCCTTTCCGAGAACGAGGCAATCGACCTTGAGGATCTTCCTCCCGACATTTCGGATGGCGCTCCGCCGCCAGCAGATTTCCAAGTTGAGATTCCGGAGCAGGGCGTGTCCCTTGAGGACATCATGAAGGAATATATACAGGTGGCACTTGCCAAGACGAATGGCAACCAGACAAAAGCTGCGGAACTCTTGGGAATCTCGCGTCGCAGACTTCAGAATCGGATACAGAACTACGAGATTGATAGCCAAGAATTCAAGAATGGCTAAATATGCGCAATCGCTGATAATCAAACAAACAAATAGAGAGATTTTATATGAACTCACGTCCACTTACGAGAGTGTTGTTATTAATGACGTTTGCGGTACTGATTGTGGGCATTTTCTCATGCGATGAGTTGGTTTCCATTTTTTCAACTGGCGCTATTTCGAAGACAAACGGTGTCACCGGAGGAATTTCTGTCGGTGTTGTTCTATCTCTGACAGGACCACCCGCCGCTTCGTACGGGTTACCCATGCAACGTGGATTTGAGTTGGCTCTCAAAGAGATTAACGATTCACAGCTCGGGGCGACAAGGATTAAGCTTATTACTATAGACGACGAGGGGAGCGTTGATGGCGCAGTTCAGGCATATAATGAACTAATTGGTAACTACGGCGTTTCCGTTATCTTAGGTCCCGGATATTCAAACCAAGTGCAGGAGGCATTTCTGATTGCGCAACAGAATAAAGTTGTGGCTATAAGTTCCCTGTCCTCTGCCACTGGTTTGGGGGCGATTGGCGATTTCTGCTTCCGCGTCGGTCTTACGAATGATGTATTGATTCCCAGTAGCGTCGAGGCGACTCAGGCGAAACTGGGCTACCAGAAAGTGGCAACGCTTCATGATGAAATTGATTTCTATTCAACAGATAGTAACAAGGTGGTGCGGGAATCACTCAACGCAAATGGCGTAACACTCCTTGCCAGCGAGACCTTCCAAACCGGCGATGCCAACTTTTCCGCACAGTTGAGTCGAATAATGGAGTTGAGTCCTGACGCCGTTTTTATTTCCGCCTTAGCGCCGGATATTCCCGAAATAATGATTCAGGGGCGCGGCATCGGCATACCCTGTTCCGTGCCGTTTATCGTTCCATACATGACCAAGGACGAAGTGAAAGCAGCAGGTGCCGCTGCCGAGAGTTCGATTTCGTTTACCAGTTGGATTAGCACCACTCACACGCCGGGGAATCAGGATTTTGTTCGGAATTATCAATTGAGGTACGGGATTGAACCTGAGACGTGGGCGGCGCAGACGTATGCCACGCTCTATATTTTGGTTGAAGCGATAATGAGTGCTCAATCGACTAATTCAACGTCAATTCGCGATGCCTTAACAAACATTAGTGATTTTGACACAGTCTTGGGGCAATTCTCTTTTAACGAAAGCGGTGATGCGAATTATGCTCCCAAGATATTGGTTGTCGAAGAAGGCGAACTTCTTGACTTTGGAGCGAGCGAAATACTTTCGAGCGATGGCATGTAGCAACAAGCTGTAAGAACCTGTTTGAGAATTAGATGGCAAGACCATGTTCCGGCAATTTGGAGGTCACAATTGCCGAATTGCCAAGTCATTAACCTCCCAATGTGCCTTTCCCGAAAGGCACATCTAGAAAATTCAAACACATTGCTAATCAATATGGTTTGAGTGTCCATAGTAACTCAAGATTCAGCCATAATTTCCAGCAAAGTTCATGCCAAAATCAAAATCATACTTCAATTTAGACTCGGTGAATACGCTGCGTCAAGACAACACGGGGATTCTAGGATTTTTCAAGTCGGGGGATGGTGTTCCACAGTGAAGTGCAAAGGGGTGCCACAAATATGGACATAATTTGGGAAAATTTGGCTCAAAAGGCATTTAAACCCTTGCCTGGCAAGGGTTTGTACTAGGTGCCACAAATGTGGACAAAAATCCGAAATGTGGCACCCCTTTGAAGGATAGATTGTCGGAAGGACGAGAACAGGAATACAGGTTGGAAATATGCTGTTTGCGACAAAGCGGCTATAGATGATTCTGTCCTTCCTAAGACCAACAATTGGCTTTGCCACCTACTTTTCAAACAGGCTCTAAGACTTAAGCGTAAAGATTCCTCTGTTCAAACCCCGACGCTAAATTACCGGTACCATGTTCCTTCCTCTTGATGCGCCAAGTGGAAAATCGAATTATAGGCGCTTACCCAACTTCCTCCCGTTCTTACCATTAGCTTCGCACTAACGCTAGGCAATCTCCGAATGGATAGTGGTTCGTGCAAATCCAACAGGCACTGCCATACAATGGATGCCCCCATCTTCGGTTTGATGATTCAAGAAAGAGAGGAAATCGGGGTTTGATGACTCACTGATTCTTACTACGAACCGGCTCATGGCAGAATCGCAATGTAGGTTTGAATTGGGTATACGGTGAGAATAACGCGCTTGGGGGCGGTGGGCAATGCCCACCCTACAAAAACTACAGATGAAGTGTTGAGTTTCACTCGAATTCCGACGTTTTCGAGCAGAACGAAACATCGGAAGTCTTCTTTCTGCTCGCGATTTCTTTTGGATTTTCCGTTCAACCCAACCTACGAGTTTGATCTGCGTGAGTCCTAACGACTAACGAGAGGATTATTTCACTTTATGCACTGTTATTCAAATGAAATAGTACAACTTGCTTCCGTTCATATTGTAGGCTTTGTGCCGACGTAAAGCGAGGAATGGAGTGTGTGGAAGCGATACGCAAAGATTGATCGGAAGGGGTTTACGCTGAGATACCATTAGGTCCCCCAGCTTCGTGGGATGTATCTGCCACTTACGGCAATTTCAATATCGAGGAAGGTCGGGATCGATCTCGGATGCCCACCGGTCAATGCCACCGACGAGACTTCTAACTCGCTTGAACCCCAGTTGCTGCAGAAGATAAGTTGCGTCTAGACTTCTCATTCCGCGATGGCAGTATACCACAATTTCTACGTACGGATTTAATTCACGAATACGCCTCGGGAGTTCTGCCAAAGGAATCCATTGCGCCTGATCGAGGTGGGCGGTCCGGTATTCCCATTCGTCTCGGACATCAAGCAAAGCTAGTGTTTTCTTCTGTTCCATCATGCGTTTGAGGGTTCGCGGTTCGATGGAATATTCCGCTGGATTGAAAGGAAGGATAGCTTCTTCAGTGCTGGGGACTGCGCGAGGTAAGCGGTTTTTGGACGGGAAATGGATATATGTGTCGTAAAATTCTTGAAATATCTCTTTAATGCCCTTCAGCATCCGTTGTTACTCCCTGATAAGGACGGCATTTTTGATTGCCTTAAAGTTGTCATGCGTAAAGCCCCAATTATAATCGAAGGTCTTGGGAAATGTCAAGACCCGGATTTCAGCTAGAACCTCACGCTTACACCCACAGTTGGAAGGATTGGAAAGAACGGTTCTTTGCTTACATGACAGTCAAGCAAAGCATCTGTAAGGTCATCATGCTCCTCGGTGAAAGCGTATTCGTGAACGTTCGATCTGTTGTATAGGTTTAGCACCTGTAGATACCAAGAGAGTTGCCAGCTATTGTGTGGGCTTGTCTTTGTCAATCGGAAGTCAAGGCTATGAAATGCCGGCAACCGTTCCGTGTTATAATCTCCGAAGTTGCGTTCGCAGACGGATTGACCGTCAAGAAGCGTAACAACTGAATGCTTAAGAATTGTAGTTGGATTGCCGGTATGGAAACGCCACACGAAGTGCAGTTGCCATGCCCGCGAGAGGCGATAGTTTCCGTTAAGCGCGATGGTATGCCGTTGGTCGAACTCGCGAAAAAACTCCGTGCCAAATACCGATGAGAAGACTGTTGTCGAATCTTCCCTTGCTTTTGCTATTGAAAACGCGTATCCGAGACCTCCGGTCAACCTTTCGGAAATCACGCCGTTCGCGAAAAGGTCGAAGCCTTTCGCGCTACCCGAATGCGCCGGGGCTACGATTCGCGTTTGCCTGCCGTAGTCGGGAATGTGCCCAATCAGATTCGACAGATTTTTATAGTACGCTTCGGCGCGTATGAGAAATTTATTCGGCAAGACATAATCTCCTCCGATGACATAGTGTATCGCCTGCTCTGCACGACCAATATCATCAACGCCATCTTCGACGGGAATTGTCATTAAGTCCGTTGGCTGATGGTAAAAGCCCCAAGCGGTGCGCAGGATGAGATTGTCAATTGGTCTATATGCCAAAGCAACCCGCGGGCTTAGTTCATGCTGTTGAACATTGGGCCGACGGTAATTCTGGAATAGATAACGTGTGCCTATATTGACTCCCAACTTTGGATGGAGTTGCCATTCCTCTTGCAGAAAACCCTTCACCGAGGTGCCGTGGGCGTCAATTTTCGCCCAAGTTTTTCGTTTGAGGTCGCACAGCGAACACCGACTCCGGATGAACTGTGAGGTCATCCGTCCGTACGTCGGGACGGAATAGTTGTAGTCCACGACGGACCAGCGCCATTCAAGTCCGGCACGAAACGTGTGCGCACTCAGGAGCTGTGCGTTTACCTCCGCTTTTGCGCCTAAGAAACCGAAATCTCGGGTGTCAATGCCATTAACCCCTTCTTGTCGGTCACGAGTTGCTAGACCACTAAACAAAAAGACATCTGACCATACGTCTTCGTTGAAATGATGTCGCCACTTTGTCCATACCAAAGCGTTTTGATACCGAGAGTTGAGATCGTTCTCATCGTCTTCTTCATTGATGCGATTTTTGTCCCAGGCATACAGACCATTGAGGATTAATGTGTCTTGTGTTGTCAGGTCGTAAATAATTTTGCCGTATAAATCTGCGTATTGCGGTTTCAGTTCCTTGTCGGCATCCATCAAAGCGAGGATAATGTCGACGTAACCGCGCCGTGCCGAGAGCAACCACGATCCTTTCCGAGATAAGGGGCCTTCCAAAAGCGCGTGCGCATTCACCAAATCAACACCAAGATTTGCCCTGAATTCCTCTCGATTTCCCTCTTTAACATTGATGTCAAATATTCCTGACAGCTTATCACCGTATTCGGCGGGGAAGCCTCCCATTAATAAATCCGCCCGACGTACCAGTCCAAGGTCAATTATGGAAACCGCGCCTCCAAAATCCTGCAAGTGGTATGGATCGTATAACTCCATTCCGTCCAATCTAACCAAGATTTCATCCTTTTCGCCTCCCCGTAGGTTAAAGCGAGCGCTGAAATCGCTGGACACGACGCCCGGAAAGATATGTGCAGCCCGTGCTACGTCGTTGTCAATTAAAGGAAGTGATTCGATTTCTCGCTTCGTGAGAGAAAAAACTGAAGGTGTTCCTCCGAGGATTGTAAATTTTCCCGGGGTAACAATAATCGGGGAGAGCTGGACAGGTTCTGTCGTGTCTTCGCCAGAAACGGGAGCGTGCACGGCAAGGAAAACGAGAAAACCAAGGATGGAAGCGAGAATAGGATTTGGCGACAACGTCAATGAGGTAGCCATATTATTCTCCAGTGATTCAGTTAATGGCGATTATAGCACACCCAATCTCTGTCGTCAAACAGGAAGGGCCAATCCGGGCAGGTTACGCACTGTCGGTGGAAACAACAGTTTGGCGTTCATCGTCTTGGCTCTCTTGTCAAGTGGAGACGCGAGGATGGACTATATGAGGCGTAACGTAGACGATAGAGGGATAACCCCACGAAAATGCACGGGAAATCCCGCACGACCGCAATCAAGCTCCGGAGAGTTAGTCCGCACATTCAAGGAATCCTACTTCCGCGGGGACACCAACCTACGCCGAATGCAAATTTAGCTGTCGCGATTGCCCTTTAATCTCCATACGTTATGCGCGAGCCGTGTATTTTTCGATGACGAATCCACTCAGGAATCTTTCTTGAAGCAACGGGGTGGATATGTTCGGTGAAAACGAGAAAACCACGGTTTACCTACTGTGCCTTGACGACAGTTTGATGCCCCCCGCTGTTAGCGGATTGACGTTTTGGCTTGACGATTCGCAGGGGGTTATGTAGAATATGACCAAAGATGAGGATATGAAGATGCTAACCTATTGCTCGCCCGTATGTCTCTTAATCTCTTCCTTGATTGCCCTTTCAGGTTGCGGGATATCCCCCGATAAGGTCTCGGTAAATCAATACAATGACTTCGGGGTTCGATCCGCGGAATCCAAGCTTTGGAACGAGGCGATCTTTCGCTGGAATCAGGTTCTTGACATTGATCCGCGGAATGCCAAGGCACACAATAATCTCGGCGTCGCCTTTGAGGCATTGGGAAAGATTGACGAGGCACTGGAATCGTATAAACGTGCGACAGAATTAGATTCGAACAGCAAATATTACCGATTTAACTACCGAAAGTGTCGCCTGCAGGTGGAGCGTAATAAGAGTGATCCGGCTGCCGAGAGCGATGGGGAAGAGGAACGAACGGAGTAAGGTTGTATCCTTTTCGACTTGGAATCGGACTGGGCATGAATAGGTTTCGTAATCTCGATATGAGGGTAAAATGGGTAGTCGCACTGCCTTAATCTTAGTACTCTTGGCGATATTTAGTGGGTGTGGAAGATTTATTTCACGAGTCACGATACCCATCCAAGTTGATTCTGAAATTGACACCAATCGATTTTCAAGTTTTGCTGTTTTACCGTTTGTGAAGGACAAATCCGAAGATGCGTCGGACAACGTAGACATAGGGGATGAGATTTCGGATACCATGCGACGTAGGATTGGGAGACATAAAAACTACAACGTCGTGGGTAGTCAAGAAACTGACCGATTGATGACAGGAGAAACCATTGATGTCGAGTTTCTAACCGATATGGATCGTCTTACACGGCTGGGAGGTTATTTCGAGGTAGATGGGCTTATCACAGGAAGCTACAAATATTCTAGAGTCAACCAACCCAAGACTTATTACGGAGAACATTATTCTCCTACGCTAAGGCAATACGTGATGGCTCATCAGGATTATATACAGCGAATATATATTTTGGCGCTAAGGGTGATAATTGTAGATGTTAATTCAGAAAAGATTGTCTGGAATGAAAAGTATGAACGTACCGCTGTTGAAAATCATGCTTTAGGGTCTTTTCTTGTTTCGCAGATTACACCGCGGGATACTATCTTGAAGTCACTCACTAAGCAAGCCGTCTCAGAATTTACCCGTCGGATTGCACCACATTATGAGACGGAAGTAAGGTTTTTAGTCAAGTAGTCAAGCCGAATATGCTGAAGAGGAAAACTTGGAACGTTATCTATACGGAGGCAACACGATGAAGGGATTGTCGATAGGAATACAGCACCGGTTTAGCCTCCGGATTGAAACTCGGTGGGCAGCCCTAACTTTCATCCTTCTCTGCATCGTCTGCTTGGAATTTGATCCGCTCAGTTCGCGAAAAGGATGGGCACAAGGGTTCGGGAAGAACAAGGTCACCGATCAACATTTCGATTGGTTGATCCATCGGACAGAACACTTTCACATATACTATTATCCTGCGGAGGCACAGCTAGTGCCAATCATGGCGGATATTGCCGAAGAGGCATACGAAAAACATAGTGAAGACTTCGAACATGAGATTGCAGATCGAACACCGCTTATTCTCTATCAGTCGCACAAAGATTTTCAAGAAACGAACATCATTCTCCAAGAACTCCATGAGGGCATCGGCGGGTTCGCAGAGATTTTCAAGAGGCGGGTGGTGATTCCATTTACAGGGTCAATGGAAGCGTTTCGCGAGGTAATTTTTCATGAGTTGGTTCACATCTTTCAATACGACATTATCTACCAAAAACCAACCGCTCGCATTTATAGCGGCGAATTCCTATATTCCGCACCAATCTGGTTCATTGAGGGAAGTGCGGATTATTTCGCCGAAGACAACGATGCTATCGGCGAGATGGTATTGCGAGACGCGAGCGTTCACAATCGGATAGTCCCCCTAGTGCACTTGCATAACTTTCGAATCCTTGGGGCGCAAGCTTTTCTAGGCTACAAGATGGGACAACTAGCGATAAAATACTTGGCTGAAACATACGGTCGCGAGAAGGTTGGGGAGATTATGCAGGAGTTGCGGCAGAGCCGAACCAAAGATTTGAATGAAGCGTTTCAGAATGTGCTGGAAATAAGCCTTGAAGAGTTTGACGAAGATTGGCGTCGCACAGTGAAAAAGAAATATTGGCCGATGATTGAGCACCGAGATTTGCCCGACGCCGTGTCCAAGAATTTGACAGAAAAATCACGCTATTCACATAACGTAAAACCGGTTTGGTCTCCGAGTGGCGACCTTATCGCGTATGTTACCGGGAATGAAGGTTTTGGCGAAATCGTCCTGATGTCCGCGAAGACGGGCGAGAGGATGGATAGAATTAGCAATCAATTTTTCGGAAGCAAATATGAAGAGATTCGTAGCGATGGACGAGCGCTTGCTTGGTCGCCGGATGGCAATCGTATCGCATTCATCGGAAAACATCGCGGCTCCGATTACTTTCTTGAGATAAACATCCTAAACAAACGGTTAACGCGTCGCATCAAGCTGGACTTTGACGCAGCTTCTTCACCCTCCTATGACGGTAGCGGCGAGCGGGTGGTTTTTTCTGCCATGAAGGACACACAGGCAGATCTTTACATCCTTGAATGTGCTACGGGTGAAATGGTTCCCTTGACGAACGATCGCTTTAACGATACGCATCCGGCTTGGAATCCAACACGTGAAGAGATTATCTATTCGTCTGAACGGGAAGGAAAGTCCAAGCTAATCGTCATTGATGTTATCCGACGGACACAACGGCAACTGACCCATGACAACTATGGCTCTGTAAGTCCAAATTGGTCGCCAAGCGGAGAGGAGGTCATCTTCTGCACCGACATACGAGGTGTATATGACATTTATACGATAAAGTCTGACGGTACGGAGCTTACTCGGTGGACCAACATTATGACGGGTTGTTTCAATCCCAGTTTCTCGCCGGACCGTAAGAGTATTGTGTTCGCGGCATATCAGAATGGCAAACAAGATATCTATCTCATGGAAACAGATAAAGCAATCAATGAGAAGATAGATATGCCTCCAGTGGAATTGCGTCCTGTAGCTCTAGAAGCCAATGAAGAGCGAGAACATCGGATTTCCAGAAGAAAATACGGTCCCAAAGTTGCTCTGGATGCGATATTTACAGATTTTAACTTGGGTGCGGATGGCCTTCTGCGTAATACGACGGAGCTTATTGCCAGTGATATGATGGGAAATCATCGCTTGGGCTTGAGTGTGGCGAATCAATCGGGTTTTGTCGCGCCCGATTTCATTGCGCGCTACGGGTATCTTTCACGCCGTGCCGATATTGGCGCGGCAATATTCAATTACCATCAATATCATGTGTTGGGCTCGACGCGCAATCGAAGGGGTTTGCTGCAACGAACCACCGGGTTGATGGGTTATTTCAGCTATCCTTTTAATCGCTACAGGCGTATTGATTTTCAGACTTTGTTCTATTCCACGCCGTTCACTTACAACTTCGAGACCAATCGTACCTTCGACGACGGTCGTGGATTTCTTATGCTCGGCACAGTTTCTTTCGTGAACGACACCACAAGGTGGAGGGAATTCGGTCCGCATACCGGCGCACGTTACCGGTTCGCTCTTGAAAAATCATTTCGCGACCTTGGCAGCGACTTAGATCTTATCAATGTCATTTTCGATGGACGGCGGTATTTCAAACTGGGGAGACGATCGACATTGGCAACACGCCTATTCTTGGGGGGCAGTTTTGGTGAGGATCAATCTCTGCTCTATCTTGGCGGTATTGATTCTCTCCGAGGCTACCGATATGAGGAGCTTGTTGGCACGCGCATGGGATTACTCAATTTTGAAGTGCGCATCCCGTTCATTGACGAACTGCGTTTCGGTTGGCCTTTCGCATGGGCGATCGGTGGCATTCGAGGAATCATATTTGCGGATTTTGGTACTGTTTGGTCGGATAACGAATTCAATTCCGAGAATAGATATCACGTTTTACGACGTGACGGGAATTGGTACCGTCTTGACGATGTAAAAGGAACGATTGGCATCGGACTACGTCTGCAACTGGGTTTGTTTTCACTGGATCTCGCCGCAGCACGGCGTACAGACTTGGCAAGTGTAAATCCGGAAGTTAGGTACCACTTCGGATTGGGCCGAGCGTTTTAAGACTTAAAGATTGAACAGCCCGTTTCAATCTTCAGCTCAAGAAAGGAAAAATATGGATTCACGTTACAATCGATTGATTGTTCTCATTGCCATACTCGCTGCAATTGGCGTGTTGGTTGCCATCTTTGTGAAAATCTATCCAGACCTACTATGGTTTGGTGTTGTAGGTTATGGCTCGGTATACAAGAAGATTCTGCTTACAAAAGTGTTCTTAGGGGTTGGTATTGGCAGTTTCTTTCTTTTTGTTACTTTGCTTAACGTCTATCTGTTGTATCGCTTAACTCCTAGTCGGCTTAGCCGGACGGTTATGGAGAGTATTCCGATAAGAGGAGAGGCTGATTTCGATCTGCGTCGGCTAATCTATGGCGTATTAACACTCTTGGCGATAGGGTTTAGCCTCCTGATGGGCTATGCGGCGACAGATCGATGGGAGCCTTTTCTGCGGTATTCAAATGCCGAGGGACTCACTTTTCAGAATGCCACGCGGCTCGTTGAACCGGTTAGCCGTGATGCTACCGAGTTACACATTGCCGAACTGGAACTAAAAGCCAAAGGCATGCGAGTTGGGGACTCGGTTGTGATTCAAGATACAGGCGGAAAGGCGACTGCAAGCATCCAATCCATTCAGGTTCAAGGCGATGGCGTTGCAAAAATCCAATTGGAGAGCCCCGTAGGATTCGATGTAACGACAAATGCGACGCTGATGGCAGCAGCACGCGATCCGATTTTTCAGAAGGATGTCAGCTATTATGTTTTCAGGATGCCCCTTGAACGCTTCATCATTGGGAATCTGTTTGGATTGTTCATGTTGTTGACCTTCTTTTCTGTCGCCATTTACTTTTTTCACGGTCTGCTCATCGGCGATAACAATCGTCTTGCCCCGCCGCCCCGGGTTAAAGTTCATCTCCTGACACTTGGTGCATTGACACTGATATTTCGCGGCTTGAACTATCGTTTTGCAATGTATGATTTGCTCTACACGACGAATGATGTTGTGCGCGGTGGTGGTGGATACGCCGCAATACACGCCCGCCTACCGCTATTGAAAATCCTCTTGGTACTTTCACTCATTTGCGCCGGGATTTTTCTGGTTAGCATTTTCCTAAAGCGACTCAGATATGCTTTCGGAGCGTTTGGAATCTTTCTGCTCGTCGGTCTGATTGGACAAGTCTATCCGACTGTAGTGCAGAAATGGCGCGTTGAACCGAACAAACAGGAACTTGAGACAGAATACATCAACTACAATATCAAGGCAACACTGCATAGCTACCATCTGGAAGAGAATAGGGTTACGGAAGAGGAATATCCCTTGACTGGTGAACTCTCGTACGAAAGCGTTAGAAATCAGGAAAACGCCGCGGTAATGAACAGTATTCGACTTTGGGATGAACGCCCCATCCAGCGGACTTTCCGACAGTTGCAGGAATTGCGCTCACAATACGATTTTCATAGCGTGGACATTGATCGGTACTCAGTAGACGGTTCGCCGCGTCAAGTAATGTTATCCGTACGAGAATTGAACATAAACGAACTTCCGCACGCCGTTCGGAACGATTGGTTTAAGCGCACCTATGTATTCACCCATGGATATGGGGCTGTGATGAGTCCCGTTAACGAGATTCTTGATGGAAAACCGAAAATGTATGTTGGGGATATAGATCCGATTGACTATGAGCCCGAGTGGGATTATCGATTCGGTGAAAACCCGGGACCTCGGATCTACTATGGAGAACGCACGAATCATTATATTATCGTGCATCCGGGACGTAAGGAAGAGTTGGAATTTGATTACCCGACATCATTTGGTGAAGATTTTGCCAAGTATGCGTACCAAGGAATGGGAGGTGTTGAACTCTCCTCCTTTTGGCGCAGGTTTGTATATATGCTGAAGTTTGGTAATGAGTTCAAGTTCGTTCTTCCGGGGGCGATTGAGTCCAATAGTCGCGTACTCTATCATCGCAACATCAAGGAGCGAGTCAAAAAAATTGCGCCTTTCCTTCAGTATGATGGCGACCCATATGCAATCGTCCATGACGGCAAATTGGTCTGGATGCTTGATGCCTATACGACCACACATCGGTATCCGTATTCGGCGCCGATGCAACATGCATTACGCGCCGAAATTGCCGAACAGCGCGGCAGACGTGCTGCCGGTCGGATTCAAGGCGGTGAAAAACCCTGGGGGAATTACATCCGCAATGCAGTAAAGGTTGTGGTTGATGCTTATGACGGCAGCATAGAATTTTATGTCATGGAGCGGGAAAAAGATCCGATTGTCACATGTTATCGCAGTATTTTTCCTGATTTGTTCAAGCCTTTTGACATGATGTCAGACGCACTCAAAAGACATATCCGCTACCCGACCACAATGTTTCTCATTCAGGCGCGGATGTATCAGGATTATCACATGAAGGATCCGATCACATTCTACGCAAGCGAGGATCAGTGGGAAATTGGGAAGGAACTTTACGACAATACGGAACGTCAACGTCCTCCGCAGGCTCAGATGCCATCAAGCCCGTTCGCCCCGCGTCAGCCAAGCTTGCCTGAAACTATCACGAATGTTCAGGAGGTGGCGCCCTATTATGTAATTATCAAGTTGCCGGGCGAGGAACGGGCTGAATTCATGCTTATGTTGCCGTTTACACCCAAGAACAAACCTAACCTAACGGCTTGGTTCGCGGCCCGATGCGACCTTCCACAATACGGACAACTGTTAGTTTATCGGTTTCCGAAGGGAAAACTCGCGCCCGGACCAATGCAAGTCGAGAACTTCATTAGCCAAGAACCTGAAATCTCCCAGCAGATTTCATTGTGGGACAGTCAGGGTTCACGCGTGCTCCGTGGTAATCTGCTGATTATCCCGATGAATGAATCTATCCTCTATGTAGAACCCATCTATATCCAGGCGGAGGATGCCGCAACGGCGATTCCCGAGTTACGGAGGGTGGTCATAGGGTACAAGGAGAAGGTGGCTTGGGGAAAGACCCTTGATGAAGCGCTGATTAACATATTCGGAAAAAGTCTGGCGTCTGCTATAGGTGGTTCCGTCACATCTGAGGATGGCTCCAACATCATGCGTGTAGACGTGCCAACGTCTAGTAAGACATCCGCTCGCGATTTAGTAAACTCGGCGAGCCAACACTTTGAATCGGCGCAGAAGGCTCTACGCGATGGAAATTGGTCGGAGTATGGCAGACATCTGAATCTATTGGAGCAGACTTTGAAGCAACTGGAAGCGAATACACAGAAAGGAGGTGAATAGAATGGGATTGGATTGGAAACCACGCCATCGGGATACGCTTATCGGAGACATTTCTTGGTTGGCACGAATTACTGACAAGGCAAACGCCAAGTTAGCCGGTACAATCGGTGATTACATTTACCCGTGACCGGCAGACAAAAAGTTCCTGGAGGAACACAAGATAAGTGCTGAAGCATTCGTTGAGATGGTGAAGAAAAATCCTTCGGACGTTGAAATGATTGCAGCGATGAAGTCGCTCAACAAGCCATCAAAGAAGGGCAAGTCGAAGAGCCGTAAATCCTGATGAGACAGCCGTAATGCGTGAAAGCTTACCATGCGGGTCCAATGAATAAAATCAAGTCGTTTATCATTCACTCGACTAAACTAGTATCGGGTTTTATCCCTCATGATTCATGCATTACGTCTCTCCTATTCTATGGGAGATTCTATTATTGGAATTAGAAACTTTCCGAGATCAGTTGGATGAGATTGACAATCGGATATTGCTCCTGCTGCACAATCGCGCCGAGGTGGTACGTAAAGTTGGGCAACTCAAAGCGAAAGCAGGCGTGGAAAACGTCTATGTTCCTCACCGAGAGACAGAAATTCTTGCTCGGTTGCGGGCAACGAATCGCAACTACTTTCCCGCGGATGCATTGGACACAATTTTTTCCGAGATAATTTCCGCATGTCGGTCATTGGAGAGACGTTTACGGGTAGCTTTTCTAGGTCCCGCAGGGAGTTTCGGTCATGCGGCGGCTCTTCGACATTTTGGTTCGTCGGTTGATTTCACTCCAACAATGGATCAAACCGATGTATTTGTGGAGGTTGAATCGGGCGGAGCGGATTACGGCGTCGTTGCCATAGAGAACTCATCGAGAGGGACAGTCCGCGACGTATTAGAGATGTTTGAAGTTACGACGTTACAAATCTGCGCAGAGGTGATTTTGCCGATTGACCAGAACCTACTTTCTAATACTTCAAAGGAGCAAATCACTAAAGTTTATTCGCACCCACAGCCGTTTGCGCAATGCCGAGAGTGGTTGCGCCAAAATCTAAGGGGTGTGCGGCAGATTGAAGTCGCAAGCACATCGGAAGCCGCACACTTGGCGGCGGCAGAGGAAGACGCCGCGGCTATAGCCAGCAGGCTCGCCGCTGAAATCTATGGCTTGCGAATTGTCGATGAGTCAATCATGGACAGTTCGAACAATATAACGCGCTTCCTCGTGATTGGACGACATACTGCGAAGAGAAGCGGTCAAGATCGTACGTCAGTTTTTATTGCCATCCAAGACAGAGTTGGCGCTCTTTACGAAGTGTTGACGGTTCTACAGAAGCACCAAATTAATATGAGCAAGATTGAATCAATGCCAGCCCAGACAAAGCCGTGGGAGTACGTGTTTTACGTCGATTTGGATGGACATATCGAAGATGTTAACGTACAGGCAGCGCTGCCAGAGCTTGAAGCATTGTGCATGCATGTCAAGCTGCTAGGTTCCTATGCCCGTGGCGCATCGCCACAGGACAAATCGACCTAGTTTAAGAGGGTAAAAACCTCCACCTGCACTAACGGTCCATGAACGACAGAAGTGTCGGGAGGCCCGGAGACCTCCGGCCCGGTCGTGTCGCGCCGATTCGACAAAGCCTACATTTTCCAAATTCTAGCCCCATAGATTTTACCCTTGCCAAAATCATTACTATGCTTAGACATTGTAAAACCGCGCTGCAAGCGCAATCGCGTTTACTAAACTGTGTGTGATTATCGACGGAATCAGCGAGCGCGTGCGATGAAACAGCAGTGCTACAACCACGCCAAAAACAAACGATGGAATAAACTGAATCACTCCTCCGTGAAAAATAGCATAGAAAAGGGCACTTAATGTGATACCTGCAGAATAACCAAATCGACGGGCGAAAGCGGAATATCCAATTCCTCTATAAAATACTTCGTAAGCAATTGGCGAAAGAACTATTGAAACGAAAGCGATAAGAATTATCGAAGCATCGAAATCTTCGGGCAGGTACGCGGATTCTTGGTCGCGTTCCCATTGAACAAGGTTTTCCAAGGATGCAAAGGAGGTCCAACGACTAACTTGTAATATGACGTGGACGGTAGATTCAGAGAAGAGGAATAGCAGCGGCGCAAGCACCAATGGAAGGGCGATTTGGCGATAACTAAACGTGAATTGAAGACCAATCGAGTTGAGGCGTCCGAGATACCGGGCCGTGATACAGTGGAAACACAACCAAATGAGCGCATTTGCCGCAATGAGCTCAATGGTCCAAAATTGAGAAGGTGAGAGCGTTGTGATATCAACTACTTCAGTAAGTAGGTCCGATCCATCTCTAATCAGAAATATGATATAGAGACATAACCTGTGAACTAGGAGTGCAGCCAAAGAAATGACCATTACGTCTGACGGTTCAGGATATCCATGTAGCCGTAGAACAGTTTCCTCTCTAGTTAGGAGTTACGCAGTTGGCTGAAGCGTATAAAGAGGTTGTGCCAAATAAGCCCGTACCGCATCTCTGACAATAGAGAGTTTTGCATCAAACCAACTGATACCGGTATGATAGCAATAGTGCTCAATTCTCAGAAAGGCTCTCAGCGCTAAACCGATATGATTTCTTTGAGTGCGAGCAGAGCGCACTTGTGCGCGTTCAATGCCAACAAATTGCTTAATCCCGCGATGATATTCTTCTATTGTCCAAGACCATTCGGCATATTTGAGACGCGTCAATTCGTCCATCTGTAAATCATTCGTTGCCCAATATTCAATGTCACCTTCTGGAGTGTCAACCTTAAATACTCGAATCAATCCATAGCCTTTGAGATGGACAATTGTACCTGTTGATTCACTCGGAAGCGTACTCACCGGACGGTTACCGGAATAATCTTTACTGACAAGTCGGTTGGCAGCTAGACGAGTAAGCCACTTCCAACCATGACCTCGCACCGCTTTTAGATTCTTTAGACTGGCATACCAACTATCAAAACACACACATTCAGGAGCAAAACCGCGTGTTTTCGCTTCTTCAAGCATGGCGCGGAAATGCTCATTCTTCGTCAAGCCGTCTTTGGCTTTATCATAGATTCGATAATCACACGGAATATGTCTATCGCCATCCGTCCAGAGCAAAGTGACCAAGTTAATCCCATTCACAACTCGGTGGTGTTTCCCTGACCAGTGTTTTGTCACGAGTTCAATCTTTTGTGAATAAGGTTTATCCAGAGTCGAGTCATCTATAACTAAAATTCCGGATTCTAATTTCACCTGATTTCTCGATTCTTGCCGCAGTTTGCCAGTATCGGGTTCCTCTCGATGCAAGAGCCGTGTTATCGAATCGTGAGCCGGAGGATTATCAGCTTGGGGTTGAACTTTTTCCGATTCAAGACAACTGTAACTTTTCTGAGCGGCTACCAAGAAATCAATATAGTCAGTGTCAGTATATTTAGGGGGATTCATACTCAAATTATAACCTATTTTCACTCAACTGCGTAACTCCTATCTAGTATAAAGTCGTTCGCAATGCCTACACCTGCGAGTCGAATCCGTATTGGCGCTGGTACATGCCGGGCAATACCAAATCAACTTTGGTTCAATTCGCCAGAAGTATATAGGAAAGAACGCCTCTGGCATAAGAGCCGTTCCGAGAGCCCAATACAATGATTGACCCCGAAGTTTTGCATCCTTGTACACCCAAAACGCCGAACCAACGTGAATTATCCCAAGTAGGAAAAATAGGTATATCTGTTGTGCTAGCAAGCAGGGACCCCTTCCAATTCAATATTCATTCGTTTTCAACTCGCGGAAAAGTTGCATAATCCCGTCCTGGATTTGTCCTTCGATAGAAAGTTCTAATGGCCAACGATAGTTGATTGAAGCCTCGTACCCACCACGTGCGCCGAGAGGTCGTAGTCTTTCTTGGTTGCAACGTATCCTATGCCTCGATTGGTGTATCCTAAGACCACGGTGGTTTGAAGGGGGAGGTTTCGTCCGCAAGCAACTGATATTCGGCGAATGCCTCACTCGGTAGAAACACAAAGCACAACTCGTCGCCAATGGAAAAAGCGCTCATGGGAAAGGAGAGAAATTCCTGACTGACTCCGCTAATTATTCGTTGTAACCGTTCGCGGTGTCGGGAATCCGGTTCTTGCTCCAACATTTTTCTACAGGCCTTAACAGATGGATGCCAGTGCGGAAGAGACACGTCAAGCGCGGACGCTTTGAACGACTTGGCGGAAACGGTTTCCGCATGAGCCAATGCGTTTTTTTTTTTGCAAAAACCAATGAAAGTCCCGCGGCATCAGCCGCGTCGTACCCACCCCGTAATGGATACCCGTTAATGTTAGCGCAGCATCCTTGGGCAAACATGAGAACTCCTTGCGGATTACTGTATTTGTCGAGTAAGTTACGCAAATGTCCAACAGCATACCCCGGAACGTCGGTGGTGATTGCTTCGCTTACCCAATGCACGATGACGGGGTGCGCCGCGTGAGAGAAGAGCACGGCGATTCGTTTGCCATCGTGTGACCGTAAACACCCAAGACGTCCACCCACGGTACGATCGCCCCCTTGGGATTTACGTCCATGGTGATATTTCCATCGTCGCCCATCAAGCGTCAATTGTAACCGATTTGTACCGGCTCGCATCCAACACGAAGCGTGGCATTCTTAAGATAATCAAAGGCGCGTCGAACCAATTGGCTCAAGATACTAGCAAGCCATTCGCCGGACCGCGGTGCCTGAGCGCGCCCATCAACCCCGGCAGCATCGTGCGTATGACTCCAGTTGACAGCAATGTTCGTTTTGGGAATTCCAGTGGCCTTCTCTATGGCGCCGAGTATTACCGGTCCATCCAAGCTGCCGATATCTACCGTGATGATGGCGAGGCGTTGTGTGCCATCGCTCATTAACAAAGCACGAGCATACAACTCATCTCATCATGGACATCCTCAAGATCTTCGGGAGCCTTGTCTATGAGTCTGAGGACTCTTTGCGTTGGCTCGTCCTTGACGCGAGTGATAATAGTCTCGGCAAGCACCTGCCATCAAATCGGGAGGATTGCCTGTGGCGCCACTGTAGGCTGTGTCAGCAATAGTGGTCAATGCGGAAAAAGTTGCCATTGTGCCACCTTTTGATGATTGTGTTTGATGGTCCTCAACGATGCCACAACCGAGAAGGGGTCAGAAACTGCTTTGTTCGTTAACCTTTCATTCGGATTTGGATCTTTATCTAAAAGAGGATTTCCAATAACCGAAGCTCGATTGGCACGGATTAACATCTTTGGCTACATGTGGAATCATTGTAACGGTTTTGTACTTCACGGTCAACCAAAATGCATCGCGAGTTAGCCACGCCGCAGTCGAGTTTGTACTTGCAATCGTCTCTATAAGTGTGGTAATATCCTCACAGGATTGTAATCACCAAGGCCATAATCTGTCGATTTCCCTCCTTTCAACGAAATGTCCGATGGACAGCCATCAATTTATCTCTGTTCGAGAGAATATCAAAATCGTTCAGTATCGAATTGCATCAGCTGCACAGCGTGTCGGGCGAGATGCAAGTTCAATAGAGCTTGTAGCCATTTCCAAAACCAAGCCTTTGAGCCTGATTGTAGAAGCGATTGACGCAGGCGTTACGGATATAGGTGAGAATCGTGTGCAAGAAGCGACAAGCAAGCACTCTCAGATCAATCGCCCTGTAAAATGGCATCTCGTGGGACATTTGCAAACCAACAAGGTTAAGCAGGCGTTGCAGATGTTTGATCTAATTCATTCGGTAGACAGTTTGCGGCTTCTCGCCGAAATCAATCGCCGTTCCTGTCAATTGAGTTGTCAAACAGACGCGTTGGTCGAAGTCAATACCTCCGGTGAAGAAAGTAAGTACGGTCTGCAACCCAATAAAGTGCCAAGTTTCATGGAGTCCGCTCTAGAGTATACACATGTTCATATAAAGGGACTCATGACAGTCGGAACATTTGTGCCCGACCCGGAGGAGGTTCGTCCGTCATTTACTTTACTTAGAAAGATTAAGGAAGCAATCGACAGTCAAGGATATCCAAATATCCAGATGAAATATCTTTCGATGGGAATGACAAACGACTTTGAGGTTGCAATTGAAGAAGGGGCAAACATGGTCAGAATCGGTTCCGCCATCTTTGGCGAGCGCACCTAGATGCACGGGAGGGTAGCTTTGGACAGGGAATTTCGATTAGGAATTATTGGCGTTGGGGGCATGGGGGAGGCGATTCTTCGCGGACTAGTCGGTGACTTGCTCGGTAGCGGCCAGGTTTGGTTGAGTGACATCATAGAGGAAAAGGTAGATTCTCTGTGTGAGGAACTACAGGTCAACAATTCGACGAGTATCTCGAATCTCGTAGAAAATGTCGACTGTGTGCTTTATGCGGCGAAACCGGGGAATGTGTCGACAATTCTGCCTGAAATTGCTACTGTTCTCCAATCTTCGACACAATGGTTGCTTTCAATTGCCGCAGGCGTGCCGACCACAAAGTTTGAATCTCATTTTTCTTCGCCTACGTCTGTCGTGCGCGTAATGCCGAATCTTGCAGTGACCGCCAAGGCGGCAATTAGCGTAATCGCGAGAGGCAGCACGGCTTCAGACCAGCACGTTTCTATCGCTGAGACCCTATTCAACGTCCTTGGACGCTCAATGGTGCGTGAGGAAAAAATCCTTGATGCCGTGACAGCACTCAGCGGCAGCGGTCCCGCTTTTGTATTTCTGTTTGTTGAGGCATTCGCCGATGCCGGAGTCCATATAGGGTTGACGCGCGAGGACGCTTATCAATTAGCCGTGCATACCGTTCTCGGCGCTAGCAAAGTGTTGGACGAAACAGGCGAACACCCCGCTGTTCTTAAAAACCTTGTAACAACGCCAGCCGGAACAACCGCAGCTGGTTTGCATGAACTGGAACGTGGGAGGCTACGCGCGGTGGTGACCGAGGCGGTAAGGGCTGCGCTGCGCCGCGCGGAAGAGCTCGCGAATTCATAAGGAGCAAAACAAGGGTCTAAGAATGGGAAATATCCTAATTCCGATAATTCTCGAAGTGATTCAGATTTACATTTGGATTGTTATTGCGAACGCCGTGCTATCATGGTTTATCGGTGGAATTCAAAACATGGCAGTTCGAAGGATTTATTGGATAACCAATGCGCTCGTAGATCCTGTGTTAGCTCCTATCCGCCAAGTATTGAGTCCCATGATTCGGAATTTCGGATTCGATATCTCGCCTCTGATTTTGTTCATTTTTCTGCGTATCATTGAAAAAATGTTGATAACAATATGGTGATAGCAATAGACACTAAGGATTTGTCCCAAGGGAGGGTTCTACAAATATCAGGATTAGCCTCATGCGAAACATTGGGCGGCAGAAGTGTTCGACCCGGGGGCGAAATCGCGCTGCGCCAGCGAAGTAAATCTCTCATTTGTTCACTGCCAATTTTAGCGCGGCGGAATAAGGGAAACCTCAATGCTACCACCTAAGCTTCGGTCACTTTTCCCTCTTATTTTGGTAGCGATGCCTTGTTTTGCGCTAGATCAGCTGACAAAGTGGCTTGTTGAGCAAAACATTAGACGAGGAAGTTGGTACGTCCTTATTGATGGAATGATTAATCTGAGGCATGATAGAAACAGCGGCGCGGCTTTTGGAATAATGCCGGGGCAGAATGTACTGCTTATCGTTGTTACAGTTGTCGCTATCGGTTTTATATTTTTTTACTATCGCCAATTTCAGACCAATCTTTGGATGAGGATTGCACTCGGGTTTCTTCTGGGTGGGGCGATAGGGAATTTTGTTGATCGCCTTCGTCTAGGCGAGGTTGTCGATTTTCTACAAATAGGAATTCAAAAGGCGGGGCTCTGGTGGCCGACGTTTAACGTTGCAGATATTTGCATTTGCGTTGGAGCTGGTATGTTGATAATCCACCTGGTCCGAACTCGAGGGGATTATGACACTTCGAAACAGAGTAACGATTAATTTGGCATGTGGCTTCCTTATGTGTTTCTTTTTGATACCGACGAACGTCGTCGCCCAGTACCGCGGATCTTCGGAAGGCGCGCGACCCGTCCAACGCGGAAAGCATGAAGAACCTTACCAAGAAAGTGCGCTACGCCGATTTGAGATTGTTACCTTAATCTCGCTACCGTTTACCGCAATTCACAGTTTTCTTGTGGTTCGCGGCGTTGAGATGGTCCGACAGAATGGAATTGCACCAGAACTTTCAAGCACGCATTTTGGGGTTGTAGGTGCCTCCGCAGTTTCCTTCGCACTCTTCATTGGCTTTTGGGATTGGTTGCATACTCATGATAAAGACTCTTCAGAGCAGTTGATTCCGTCTGTTCCCTCGCTTCAACAGCTGCAAAGAAAGGTTGGAAGTGTTGGCCGGAATGTTGAGGAGCCATCAAGTTTTATGCTTCCCGTCGTTCAGATTCGGTTTTGATTAGGTGTAAGGAGAGCCCATTTGCTTAGACGTTCTGTAACGATTTCACTGAATATTTTCTTGGGGAAGTTCCGTTCGAATGATGTTAACTTTCCGATTGTAGATTTACGGTTGATACATGGCAGTATTAGAAATTCACACCGGTGACATCCCCATTCTTCGACAAAAAGCCAAGCCGGTTAAACATATTGGCAACAATGTACTACAACTTATCAAGGATATGTTTGAAACTATGGCAGCCGCCAGCGGGATTGGTCTCGCCGCGCCGCAGATTGGGGTGTCTAAGCAGATAATTGTTGTGGACATTTCTCAGTGCATTCCGGACTGCCCGCCAGTTGCGTTGATAAATCCTTTGATAACGGAGGCGAGTGGGGAGGAACTAGCCGAGGAAAGGTGTTTGAGTTTGCCCGGACATCGAGGCATGGTTCGACGCGCCAGTTCGGTGACCATCCAGGCTCTGCTCCCCAATGGGGAAGAGATGGAATTGAACGGAAGTCACCTGATGGCAAGAGTTCTGCAACACGAAATTGGCCATCTTAATGGAATACTCTTTATTGATTTGCTGAGGTCGGAAGACCAGAGACTGCTTGAGGAAGAGGAGGCTAAGGAAGTGGGCGGATGAGTTCATCAATTGACAAGGTCTTCATCTGCTTGGCAAGTATCGTGTAATGCGAATCGTTTTCATGGGCACGAGCGGGTTTTCCGTTCCGAGTCTTCAAGCGCTGATAATGCGGAATTTTGATATCATAAGTGTTGTAACGCAGCCTGACCGACCGTCCGGGAGGGGCAAAAAATTGATGCCGCCGCCTGTCAAGGTTACAGCTGCACGCCACAATCTGCGGGTCTACCAACCTGAAAGGGTAAGGAAGCCCGATTTCATTCGTACACTCAAAGAACTCCAACCGGACGCAATTGTGGTGGTCGCCTTCGGACAGATAATTCCCAAAGCTTTGTTAGATTTGCCTCCTTTCGGCTGTATAAATGTCCATCCCTCTTTGTTGCCCAAGTATCGCGGTGCGGCTCCAATTCAGTGGGCTTTAATAAATGGCGAAGAGGAAACAGGTATAACAATCATGCTTCTTGATGAGACCGAGGACACAGGTGACATCATCCTTCAGCGGCGTGTCAGGGTTGACCCGCAGGAGAGTGCCGCTACGCTCGCTAACCGATTAGCATGTACTGCGGCAACGGCGTTGGTTGAGGTGCTGGAAGCAAGCCCTAGTAACGCACCGCCGCCGCACACTCCACAGAATCACGACCAAGCAACACATGCCCCCAAACTAACCAAAGAAAGCGGACAAATTAACTGGGAAGTATCAGCGGTTGAGGTTTGCAATCTGGTACGCGGCACAGTGATTTGGCCCGGAGCATATACATTTTTGAATGGCGAAGTTCGCCTGAAGATTCTTGAATGTCAGGTAATGGTTGATGACCTAAAAAGAGATGTGTTGCCGGGGGACATTACCGTTACACCGCAGCGCGATTTGACTGTCGGGACGAGCGCGGGGATTGTGCGTATAACGAGGGTGCAGCCCGCCAATAAGCAAATTATGGACGCCAACGAATTTATCAATGGGTACAGAGTAAAAACAGGTGCACGCTTAATGCGCCAATTTGAGGACAATTAGCGCAGCCCTGACAAACCAATCATGAATTCTACTTTAGCTGCCATAATCAAATTTGCTGTTCTGAATTTAGCCATAATCTCGATTGTTGGACTGGTGGTGGTATTCCTTGTTATTCCTTGGTCCGTGCGTTCAAAGGATGTTGAAGTTCCAGATTTGGTTGGTGAGAGCTACGATCAAGCAGTTGCGTTGCTCTATGACGCGGGTTTACTGGTAGCTGATGACGTTGAGGCAAAAGCTAGTTCTGACATTCCGAAAGGTTTCGTCCTCGAACAGTCTCCTCCCGCAGACTTCAAAGTCAAGCGAAAGAAGCCGGTACAAATCACGTTGAGTATCGGCGATCAGATGGTGGAAGTGCCAGACACGACGGGTAAAGCGCTGAAAGAGGTAGAAAAGATATTAAGAGAAGCCGGACTTCGCCGTGGCCGCGTTGCGGAGGTGCACTCGGATGAGTATGCAGTGGCAGGCGCAGTAATTGCTCAAACACCCTTAAGCGGAACCATGCATCAACAGGGTGCAGCGGTTCACTTGTTGTTGAGCCTTGGCAAACGATCCAGATTGTTACTGATGCCGGATTTGCGTGGAGAACCGATTGATGAGGTACGGTCTTTGCTCAAATCTAGCGGATTGGAGATTGGAGATGAGAGCTATGAATCGACGCCTGAAATACCGCAAGGTTCGATCATTAGCCATTCTCCGGTCGCTGGGGAACTGGTGCACATTGGTCAAGTCGTGTCGCTTGAAATCAGCGGTTCGGCAAAGACCCAATCCGATAGAGGCCGTCTCATCTCGCTTAGGTATCGTGTCTCAAAGGAGGGTGGGCTTCCCAGACGTGTGCGCCTTGTCGTCGAAGACGAACGCAACACTCTTATCGTTGTTGATAGTCATTATGAACCAGGAGCGTTAATTGAGCGGCCACCCCTCCGCGTTTTTGGCGAGGCGACGATGACTGTCTACGAGGACGGTGTAGAGGTTCAGAAGAAGGAGTTATAGTGTTGGGGCGGGAGATAAAAATTGCACCATCCGTTCTCGCATCCGATTTTGGTCGACTTGGCGAAGAGGTCTGTCGCGTCGTGGAAGCTGGGGCAGATCTCATCCACTTCGATGTGATGGATGGGCATTTCGTACCCAACCTAACCATGGGGCCTCAGTTGATAAAATCAATCAAGCAGTATACGGATTGCCCTTTCGATGTGCATCTTATGATTACCCATCCGCAGAATTATATTGACGATTTTGCGGATGCGGGCGCGGATTTCATCACTTTCCACATTGAAATTGAGGACTCGATCGAAGAGGTAATTAATTTGATTAAGGCGCGAGGGGTCAAAGCCGGGGTTGCCCTCCGACCCAAGACGCCAATTTCGGTTCTATTTCCCTATATTGCGGATTTGGACCTTGTATTGCCGATGAGTGTGGAACCCGGGTTTGGCGGGCAGAAATTCATCATGGGCACCCTTGATAAAATTGACGGTTTGCGAAAGAAGATTTCGGAGCTGGGTTGTGAGGCGTTGATTGAGGTGGACGGAGGCATAAATGTAGAAATAGCACCACTAGTGGTAGATCATGGCGCAACGGTTTTGGTTGCAGGCACTGCGATTTTCAATAGTGAGAATCCGAGAGTGACGATTCGGGCGTTGCGAGACGGAGCGTGACGATATCTAAGATGCTCGGGATTAAGCGTACTAAATTGCGTGTAGACATGGATTTCGATGTTCGTATGGCGGGAGATTGCCGGCTAGGGTAAGCGCGCTCTCTTCCATAACATTATGGCGAAATAGCGGAGACAAGATGACACAATTATTTGATGAGTTGAAGGCGTCGCCGCGCGTGCTTCTTGGGCCTGGTCCGAGCGACGCGAGTCCGCGAGTATTGAAAGCAATGACCACGCCCATGATGGGCTACCTTGATGGCGAATTCATCAAGATAATGGATGAGACCGTGAATCTCCTGCGCCATGTATTTGGCACGGAAAATAGGCTTACACTGCCAGTTTCCGGGACCGGCACTGCCGGGATGGAAGCTGCGCTCTGCAACGTCATTGAGCCGGGCGATTCAGTCATAGTAGGTATTAACGGTTATTTTGGTGGACGGATTGCGGACATTGTTGAACGTTGCGGTGGTGTAGTGACCACTGTCGAAGCGGATTGGGGTTCAGCTATCCGGGTGGAAGACGTAGCCAACGTGATAAAACGTGCCAATCCGAAGCTGGTTGCCATAATCCACGCAGAAACTTCGACGGGGGTTCTTCAACCGCTTGATGACATCGGTCAAGTTGTGCGTGAGAGCGGCGCATTGTTCCTCACGGACTGTGTTACCTCCTTAGGTGGACAACCAGTGGAGTTAGATCGACGCGGGATTGATATCGCCTACAGTGGTACTCAGAAATGTCTCGGCGGTCCGCCAGGACTTGCCCCTATTAGCTTTAGCGATAGAGCTGTGGAAGTAATTCGCAATCGGGCGAGGAAGGTGCAGAGTTTCTATCTTGATATGACGCTACTGGAAGCTTATTGGAGCGGCGAAGTAAGGGCCTATCACCATACGGTTTCCATGTCTATGGTCTATGCATTACATGAGTCACTGCGCGTAGTGCTAGAGGAAGGTCTGAAAGCGAGATATAGACGGCACGAACTTAACGCGAGAGCACTTGTCGCCGGGGCAGTTGCAATAGGCCTCAAACCCGTTGTACAAGAGGGATTCCGTGCTCCCATGTTAACCACCATCAATATACCGCACGGCATTGATGATTTGGGAATCCGAAATCGCTTAATTGAAGATTTCGGCATCGAAATCGGTGGCGGTTTAGGCATATTCAAAGGCAAAGCATGGAGAATTGGCTTGATGGGCGAGTCTTCAACGCAACGCAACGTCCTACTGGTCTTGAGCGCCTTGGAGAAACTCCTTGCCGAGGCAGGTCATAACCTCGAATCTGGCGCTGGGGTGCGTGCGGCATCAGAGGTTTATGCCCAAGCATAGGGACGAAAACGTCAGATGACATGGACCAAGGATTGTGTTTGGGAATGCCGGCCGACGTAGGAAAATTCATGGGTGATTGCCATCGTTCGGGCGGTTGTAGGGTCTTTATGTTTTAAGTTTCTGATGATGATTACAGTTAATGAACGGTATCAAAGTAAGAATCAGTTTTATTCCTTATTGAGATCTGCCCACACCTCTCACCTTCATCCCAATTCGGTTGAAGCGTGTCTCCTAAACCTCACTTTTTCTGCTACGTCTAAACGGTGAAATCCCACGATGAACGCATATTTGTCACTCCAAATTCGTCAATTTTGAGGAAATGCGGAAATTGGAAACCACTCCTGATATAACGTTAATAGAGATGATGCTTGATGGTCAACTCATTTCTGAAATTGACCATCAACGGATTCTAGAGGATATCCATTCGGCTGGCCTTTCCGTCGCCGAAGCGCTCTTAAACCATGTTGCGCCGGATATAGTTGCGTTCGCCAAGAAAGGAATGGAATGCGGTGTGTCATGTGTTCGTCTGGAGAACATCGAACCAGAGCTTGAAACGACACGGAAGATGCCTGCCGGATTTGCCTATAAAAACAAGATTGTTCCGATTCATTTAGATGGCAAGACACTTACCGTGGCGATGGCAGACGTGCTGGACGTCATGCTGATTGACGAGATTCGCCTCGTGACCGAGTGTGAGATTAAGCCGGTGCTTGCGGCTGAGGTGGATGTGGAAGCTGCCATTATCCGCATATATGGGAAAACGGCGGGAACAATACTTAGCGAAGGCATCAGAGGTCCTGTCGGCGCGGTTTCAACTCTTCAGCGTGAAACGATTGATGATTTTGGTATTGATGAGAAGGATCTCAGCCAAGATCCAACCGTAGTACATGCAGTTGATCAGATGATTATTGATGCTGTGCGATTGAACGCCAGCGATATCCACATTGAGCCGTTTCCCGGTGTGCTCAAGATTCGTTTTCGAATTGACGGTGTACTGGAAGACCAGCCACAACCTCCTTCACACCTGCAATCGGCGATTACCTCGCGTGTCAAGATTATGGCTGGAATGAACGTTGCTGAACGGCGCCGGCCGCAAGATGGAAAAATTGGAGTTACCGTTGGAAGTGTGGGAAACCGGCAGATAGATTTGCGTGTCTCAACAGTGCCAACGGTTGCCACATCGCAGGGCGAAAGCCTTGTCTTACGGATATTAGACAGACAGTCAATCTCTTTCGGATTGGAAGAACTTGGGTTAATGGAGGACAATCTGTTATGTTTTGAACGGCTAATTCGAAAACCACATGGCATCATTCTAGCGACGGGGCCAACCGGTAGTGGCAAAACGACAACGCTGTACGCCTGCTTGAAGAAAATAAATACCCCGGAAGTGAAGATTATAACCATTGAAGAACCGGTTGAATATGAACTTGAAGGAATCAATCAGATTCAGGTCAATCCGGATATTGACGTCACGTTTGCGGCGGGATTGAGACATATCCTACGGCAAGATCCGGACAAGGTCTTAGTTGGCGAGATTCGCGACTATGAAACCGCCGAGATGGCAATTCACACTTCATTGACTGGCCATTTGGTTTTTAGCACACTGCACACGAATGACGCGCCAGGGGCTATAACTCGACTTATCGACATGCAGGTTGAACCCTATTTGCTTGCTTCGACCATAGAAGGAGTAATAGCCCAGCGCCTCGCTCGAAAAGTCTGCCAGAACTGTTGTGAAATGTATCATCCCGCGGAACTGCAATTACAGGAGTTTTTCGGGCACCACTCTCAGGAGATTGAACCAAGTCTTTTAATTCCACGAGCCGTAGGTTGTAAGGAGTGCAGAGACAGAGGTTATAGGGGGCGCATTGGCATTTTTGAAGTTCTCGTCATGAGTGAGGAAATTCGAGCGATGACGTTACAACACACATCAACGAACCAACTTCGGCACGCTGCGATTAAGAGTGGAATGAAAACCCTTCGTGAAGACGGCTGGAAAAAAGTTGTTGCCGGTCAAACGACCATGGAAGAGATTATTCGGCTTACGCAAGAGGACGAATTTGGCATTGGAGAAGTTGCATAGTCTTCATGGATTCCTGCTTTCAGTATTCCTTATTTGGTAGTAACCGCTTGTGGACGTAAATCTAGCAACGGATATACACACGAAGGAATCATAAGACTGTCGACTTCTTCAATCGTAACGCTAAGTGTAGAGAACTAGGGACAATATCTACCGATGCCCAGATTTCGCTACGAAGCTCTTACAAACACTGGTGGAACAGTTAAGAGCGTACAAGACGCAAGTTCCAGAGCGGAACTTGTCTATCAGCTGAAAGCCATGGGCTATTGGCCTCTGGACATCGTTGAGGATAACGCAGGCGAGACGGGTGACAAACGGATTCAGGTTCCCTGGTTTTCCGCTCGTGTGAAGTCAAAGGATGTGGAATTTTTCACCTATCAGATGGCAACACTGATAAATGCCCACATCACTCTGCCACGCGCATTGGCAGTTACGCTCGAACAGATTGATCATCCAGGGTTTCGGCAGATTGTTGAGCGGATTAAATACGATATCGAACACGGTTCTACGTTTCATGACGCCCTAAGTCAACACCCAAAGGTTTTTCCGGAGTTGTATGTCAACATGGTTAGGGCAGGAGAATCGGGTGCGGTGCTCGGGGTGGTGCTAGAACGGCTCGCAAAATTCTCCGAGCGGCAGCGTTTGCTTAAGGCCGAGGTAATTTCGGCACTTTTTTATCCGGTAATTCTTTTCACTCTAAGTCTAGGTGTGATAGTTTTCTTGGTGTTGGTTGTTATCCCGAGGTTTGCCGATATGTTCGCCGATTTGGGGATCGATCTACCTTTGCCAACACGATTGCTGATAGGCACTGTTGGTTTTGTCAAGAGCTATTGGTGGGGGCTAATGATTGGGGGAGCTGCAACTATCTTGGGGATTGTGCAATATTCTCGCACTGAAGGCGGAAAACTGGTTTTCGATATCTTGAAACTGAAGCTTCCGCTATTGAGAGCCGTTTGCAGCAACTATGCGCTCGTGCGCTTCACACGAACAATGTCAACACTACTAGAGAACGGCGTTTTGCTTCTTCCCGCGCTTCGGGTTGTCAAGGGCACAATTGGAAATTTGGTCTATAGCAATGCGGTTGCCCAAGCAGAAAAGGGGCTTGAGCAAGGATCGACTTTGTCGAGAGAACTGCAGGAAAGCGCTGTTTTCCCCCCGCTAGTTGTTCATATGGTTGGAATTGGAGATGAGTCGGGTAATCCGGAGCAAATGTTAGCTAAACTTGCCGATTACTATGACTTGGAGGTACAACAAACCTTACAGCGGTTGACGAGTGCCATCGGACCGCTTGTAATTTTGATTATGGGAGTAATTGTCGGACTAATCGCGGTGGCAATAATACTTCCGGTGTTTAGGGCAAGTACATCGTTAGCCGGGTGAAAATGGTCGAAAAAGGTTCAATAAGGAGAGACATATGCTAATGCCAATAAAAACGGGTGAATCGGGGATGACGCTCATTGAACTTACGATTGTGATGGTGATAATAGGGCTCTTGGCGGCGCTTGTTATTCCACAGTTTCGCGGCGTGGTTGATGACGCAAAACTGAAATCTGCCCAGAGCGAGATCCAAGTGTTTGAAAGTGCACTACAACGGTATTCAATTGATGTAGGGGATTATCCGGCCACAGAACAGAGTTTGATTGCGCTTTGGAACGCCGATAGTCTCACGTCAGGAAATTGGAGGGGACCATACGTATCAAAACCCAAGTTCAAAGATCCCTGGGGCAAAGATTACGTCTACCGGTATCCCAGTAATCATGAGGGATACGATTACGACCTATACTCTTTGGGAAAGGATGGCAAAGAGGGCGGCGACCCACCTTTCAATGCTGATGTTACAAATTGGATTGAGTTAGCCGAATAAGCTGCAGATTTCTGTCGATTTTCCCTATATGCACTCATGAACCGGATTAGACGCCTCAAACATTTTACCTCGGAGACAGGCTTCACTCTCATAGAAGTGATGTTGGTGCTCACGTTAATTGTGATTCTATCCACAATTACAATGCCATCTCTTCGTGGGTTCGCGGGTTCAACGCGCTTAAAGTCATCGGCGTCAGCCATTCGAGATATGCTGCACTTTGCGCGGGACATGGCTATCACGGAAGGAACTACCTACCTTGTTGTCTTTGATCTCGATCAAAACCGCTATTGGTTGGCCTCAAGTGAAATATTTCTCGCGTCAGATCTTGACGCGTCTCTAACTACGACTTCATCAAACATTGTCAACCAAATCGACACTCGCTCATCTGATGCGAGCCAGCCATCCGTTTCGCGCACGAGTATGATTCTCGGTATTCCTCAGGAGCCAAATCACAACATCCGTTTGTCGCAATTGGTTATCAACCATAACTCCCAGACAAGCCACATTCAATCTGGCATTGAATACATCTATTTTTCTCCAACCGGTTCCTCGGAAGACACAATTTTGTACATTCAGGACCAAGATGGAGAAGTTGTATCCATTAGTGTGGATGCTGCTAGCGCTCGCGTACGAATTCAGGATATTGATGCCGAGGAGAACGGGGAGTTAGGCATGCTACCCCCTAGCAATAACCGTATGAATTGAAGGTATGCGTATGCAGTTGCGATCGCAGATTAGAGCTTCATCAAAACCTCACCAATCCACGGCGGACGATGACGGTTTCACGCTCGTAGAAATCTTGGTGACCTTGACCGTCTTGTCGATTGCCCTTCCAGTGTTGATGTATTCCTTTAGGAATGCCGCCCATGGGCAGGCACAATCGGAGAATCGGACTACGGCGGTATACCTGCTTAAGTTTCGTATGGCGGAAATTGAGCTAATTGGCTACCCGGATATTGGAGAAGAGGACGGTGAGTTTGGTGAAAATTCGCGCTTTCGTTGGCATTCGAGCGTTCAAGACGTGACATCGGATGAAATCGAGAATCTAAGGCGCGTCACCGTTACCATAATGTGGCAGGAACAGGGAAGGGAGAATTCGATTTCCATGAACACCTATGTGGCAGATCGGGAAAAGCAGGTGCAAGGACAGAGCGGAAGTTAACAGGGCTAGGGGCAAGAGAATGAGAATACGGAGAAAGGCAGTTGGAAAACCAGCGAGTCGACATTCCGGGCAAATACACAGCATGACGGAGCGTGGGTTCACGCTAATAGAACTGTTAATCGGTGTGACCGTCCTTGTCATTGTGGGCGGAGTTACCTACAAGGTGTTTGATGCATCGGTAGATGTTTACCACAATTCCGAAACTCGGAAGACTATGGCACAAAAGTGCCGGGTCGCGTTGGATTTCTTGAGTAAGGATTTGAGAAATATTTATGCGGTGCAACAGGATGATTCGCTCGTTCTCATTTCACAGGATAATCCGAACGAAGCGGGGGACAGGGACATTATTAGCTTTGTCACACTACAGTATACCGACCCGGATCCTTTCCTCACACAACTAAATCAGGGATTAGAAACTGTACGGGCGGAGGAGTCGCTGCCGATAAGTGACGTACAGCGCGTCGCTTATTATGTTGGCCCCGATTTGTCACAATCAGGGGCCGAATCCGCAAGCCAGCGAGCCGATTTGACAGTGGCAGATGAGGGTGAGAATCTTGTTCTCTCGCGGATTGCAACGACCTCAATTGATCCGGAGACGGTAATCGCTTCTCTGTTCGATACGGGGACAATTCCAACAGAAGACGAGGATGGAAATCCAATTCATGTAGAGATTGCCCAAATAATCGATCGTGTGGCATCGTTCGATCTCAAATACTCGGATGGTGAAGATTGGTACGAGTCGTGGGAAGAAACCAATGCCATTCCAAAGGCGGTTCAGATTCTAATCGCGGTGCTGACGGAGGATAATAGTCGAATACGTCAGAATTCGGGGCAGAACACGATGACTCAGTCGACAATGATTTATCTACCTATGAGCGCCAATTTCGGAGGGCAAGATACCGGCGGACAGCCCTGAGGAATATCAAGCGGTTGAAGGAATACCGAGGAAGACAGGTTACGTGCCATGCTTTGCCTTTTCCGTCCCACCCCAAGTATATTAAGGAAGATGCGCCGCTCATCAAATGAACGCGGTCTTTCTCTCGTCGGTACGCTCTGGATTATAACGATTCTTTCCGTGTTGGCGACACAGTTGCTCCACTCCATTTACCTTGAACGTCGTGTTCAGGCTAATTTTGCGGATCGAACGAAATATCACTTTGCCGCGAAGGCGGGATTTGAGCATACGCTTGCAATGCTTCGTGGAGATAGCACGCCGTTTGATTCGCTCGGAGAAGTCTGGGCAGCTACCGTAGAAGATCGCATTGAAGATGGTATAATTGACGGGACTATGCTCACCTATCAGGTAGACATTAGCGACGAAAGTTCAAAGGTAAATATCAATACTGCCGAGGTAGACACAATTCAGAGACTCTTGGATCTACTAGGTTATGAGAATGTTCAATCTCCCAATCAATCGCTTGCCGATTCAATTGTTGCGAGCCGCCCTTTTCGAACCGTGCGCGACCTTGCCAAAGTCCCGGGTGTGACTACGACGATACTCTACGGCAGACAACAGCCAACTGTTGGAGGTTTAACTATTGAAGATACTGAAACACAGAATATGTCGGGATTGATTAAGTTTACAACAGTCTATTCAGTTGATACGAACACGGATTCGAGCGGTGAAAGACGGCTAAATATCCGGAGTACTGAATCGCAGCAACTGGTCCAACTTCGGGGCACTAATAATCAACCTGTCTTCAGTCAAGGTGAGGCAGATTCTCTCATCCAACAACGTGATTCGATTGAGAATATCGGCGATGTTCTCAATCTTAAAGCTATCTCGGAACAAGCCTTCAATAGTATTCGAGATAGGATTCGCACTGATGGCGGTGGAGGTAACGAGGGATTGGTGAACATAAACACTGCCGATGCGAATCAATTGCAAACGCTTGATGGCATTGATGAAGGTATTGCCATTCGGATTATCGATCATCGCAACACCCAAGGAAACTTCCAAAATGTTGATGCAATCAGGGATGTGAATCTAGTCACGACAGATGAATTCAAGAGTATCGTTGATAAGATCTCCACAACTGACGACGAGATATTAAACGGTCTAGTCAACATCAACACCGCCTCGTTAGAGGTTCTGCAACTCCTTCCGGAAATGGATGAGTCCAAAGCACAGGCGGTAATCACCCGTAGAGAGTCTGAGCCAGAAAGTAGTCAACAGACACAAGCGCAATCACAAGATGAAATTGAGGGCAATCCATTTACCGATATTGGTCAACTCCTTGATGTGGAAGGAATTGACCCGGATACATTTCAGCAGATAGCAGGGCTCGTTGCGTATCGGTCGCATGGGTTTCTAGTCGAAGCAGCCGGGATTGACGCACGAGGGCGAAAAATCGCGTCATGTACTGGAGTAGTTGATCGGACGGGACAGACGGTAACGGTTAAGTATTGGCGACAGAATTAGCGCTGAGTACAAAGTAGGTCAAGATGGCGAAAAATCTAGTTATAGCTGTTGATATAGGTACAAACACAGTCAAGCTGGTACAGTTTGCACTAAACTCGTCGGAGATACGGCTTGTCAGAACAAGCGTTGCCAGTTATCCCCGTGAGAGTGCGACCGGAGACATAAACGCGGAAACAGTATCGCGCACCTTCGAAGAACTGTGGCATGAGGTCAAAGGAGGGAAGCACACGGTCATATTGTCAATTCCCAGACTGCTGGTGACAACTCGCCGATTAACAGACTTTCCAGCGTCGGCAAGCGATGAGCAGTTGTCCAGTCTAGTATCCATGCAGGCTGAAACCGAAATTCCCTTTAGTGCGGAAAATGCCATTTTCGACTACCATGATGTTCACCGTGGGGAAAATGGAGTTTCCGTGGAGCTAATTGCCGCAAAGCGCAAAAGCGTGCAGAAATACATTGATTATCTACAATCGATTGACGTTGTACCGATGGAAATCATTCCGTCAACGATGGCAACCGCAGCGTTAGCACGGCGTCTCCTTGGTGAGAATGCGCCAGATCAGACTACAATGATTGTCGATATTGGCGCGGGCAACACAGATATCTGTTTGTTTCAAGGGCAGAAACTTGGATTTTCCCGAAGTTTTCCGATCGGCGGCAACAACCTAACGCTTCGCTATCAGGATGAAGTTGGCGGTGATTTTGAGTTTGCCGAGCGCATAAAGCTGGGACGTTCCGGGCTTGACCAAGAATCGACTGATAGGATTCCCACCGACCAATGGGCAGAACAGTTGGCAACACAGATTGAGCAGTCAATCGGGGCGGCACGACGAGAGTCGGAGTCTGCCTCGTCGGCTAAGGTAGATGAAATCTGGATTTCTGGCGGCGGGGCGCAAGTCTCCGGATTGCCAAATTACTTCACAAACCGGCTTGGAATTACTACGAGGCCCTGGAATCCGCTAGATGCTTTCAGCGAACAGGGTGGGAAGATTGACACGGCGCCTGTGGGCAATATTGGCGTTACCCTTGCTGTTGCACTAGGACTGGGCATGAATGCGGCTACCCATGACATAACCTTAGATTTGTTGCCCGGAGAAGAAAAAGCCAAATTGACACAGAGTGAACAGAGGCGGCGATTGATATACAGCTTTGCCGCAGGAGTAGTTCTATTTGCGGGCATTGGGCTTGGCGGGCTAACATTTAGCAGAACCCAGCAGATGGAAACCGCAGTTTTGGACGAACAGCTACGGCATATCTCACAATCGGAATTGCGAGCGAAACAGGCGCTCGCCAAGAACTTGGCGACTGCCGACCTTTTGACGCCTCGCGTGTCAGTGCTGGATATACTCCGCGTATTGAGCCTACGATTTTCTGATCGGACTAGGGTTGCATGGACCAATTTCCATATTATTCGTTTGGATGAACTCGACTCGGCGAAAATTACGTTCAACATTGAAGCTAAATCTCACGGCGATGTAAGTGAAATGATTCGTGTAATGGGGCAGTCGGGACTGTTCGCCAATATAAAATCGGGAGACGTCACAAGCGTTAGGCGTGAAAGAGAGGTGTTTTTTCAAACTCAAGTCGTGTGTAATCTGTCCCCGGATGCTCCACGATTGCTTGCACAAACTCGATTCCCCGGCACAGTGGCCGGAATCCAGGACCGAGGAGAAGAAGAGATAGTACAATCGGACAAAAAATCGACCACAGAACGTCCACAGTCACCAAGCACGAATACTAGGTTGTAGGTAGAATCTCAAGATGAATCCTTTGTGAGTGGTAGTAGATGAGATAACGGTGTTTGAATGTTTTGGTATTGAACGTCACACGCGGGTTTATTGAGACACTAACGGAAATTGGGTACGATGAGGAAATTAACAAAACGTGAAAAAACGCTGTTAGGTATTGTTGGACTGATTAGCCTCGTAGTCCTTCTTCTGAGAGTTCTGCCTACAGTTCTGCAAGGGTTGACAGGGACTATGATAGCCGAAAAGCGCGAACGACTTCAATCGGCAAAGAATTTGGTCTTATTGGACAAACAGGCGAACCGAATTGACGAGAGTCTACGTGAACTGGTGGGCTTACAGGGGCGGCTGATTTCGGACTCTTTATTTGACGAAATCTCGCAATTGTATAATTTACAGACCCTCAACCAAACGCGTCAAATATCGGATTTGGTAGCGTTACATCCTGCTTTGGAGGGCAAAGCGGCGACTCTTTTCGCGTATAAGGACCAGCGCGGCGGTTTTACCAAACTGGAAGAATTGAAAACGATTCATGGGTCAATCTTTGAAGGGGAGCAGCCGCGGGTAGTGATTTCGCAATGGATTTCGCAACTAGCAAGAAAATCTGGTCTCAAACCGGATTACCAACTCAACATCAAACCTTCTCCAGGCAAGAAGACTGAAAAAATCTCTCGTCAGGCAAAACGGAATTTCGTTTTGTACAGCTACATGAACGGGCTGGAAGATGAACTTAAGCGCCTCAAAGAACAGGCAGAACAAAAGGCAGAACTGTCACAAGGGAAGCTAGATGAAGAGAGTGAGCTGGAGCGTGCGATGTTCGAAGGATGGTGGGGAGATTCTGACTTCGCCAAGGCTAACAACAGCGACATTAAGGATGGCGTATCGCAAGAAGCCAAACCAGCGAAGGACGAAGCGGCAGTCTACGCCGATCTTAATAGCAATTCCTCATCGGATAGAATTCCGGCTAGAAACCGAGATTTGTCAAAAGCTAAAGTTCGGTTAAGAAATGAAAATCTAAGTTTCGCACAGTTACCGGCGATTATTCCAATAGAATTGCGGGTCCCATTGATCGAATTTATTCTCTCATTTATTACGTTGGAACTAAATGGGGCGACAGAGTTCAAGCGAGGTATCTTTTCAGACCAGATTTCCCGCGTCGATGAAGGCACGTCGCGTAAGTTTCTGGAGTTTGGACAGACGGGATCCAGTGTCCAAGTTAGGCTTAGAGAGGATAGCGTTCTGCTCGCGAAATTTGAAGATTTGATTGGTCGTTACGAAGCAACTCAGATCAATGATTCGGGGGAATCAACTGATGGTATTCTTGACTACGAAGAACAAATAATGGTTTTAACCGAATATGTCGATTATACCGAACTGCAGATTAAACAGCTCGAAAACTGGCTTGCCGGCGTTTCGTTGACATACCAGCCAGAATTTTACGGTGTTGAGGTGAAGTTCAAAAGTGGAGTAGGCACCATGGTAAAGCTAATAGAATCAATTGATGTTTCTACGAAATGGCTGCATGTCAGAAACCTTAAGATTATCAAAGACAAATCGGAGAAAAAAGAGGAGGAAGAAGGAACTAGGGTCAGTGTGGAGTTATCAATGATGGCACGAATCCTATGACAAAAACGCGAGTAGATTGGGGGCAACCCTGTTCTCATTGTGGGAATTAAGTTGCTTAAATCCGATGAGTACCCCATTGTTTTGGATAGAGGTGTGATTACCAATAATGAATTCATATTGTTATAAAATTGGCAGGCGGCAACCTAGCTATTTTGCTCTCTTACTTCTTATTGTGCTGGCTGCCAATTTGGCGATTATCGGAAGGGTCACGTTTGCGCAGGATGATGAAAAAGCTATGAGCGTATCGGAGCGCGACGAAACCGGAAGAGCAATTCGGTTTGATTTCAACTTCATTAGCAAGGATCTCAGAGACCTAATTAGATTTTTGAGTCAGGAAACCAATCTGACATTTGTTGCTTCCGAAAATGAAATCAAGGACAAAAAGTTTGCTTTGACGAACCTCAAAAATGTCACTATGGTTGAGATGATGGAGGAGGTCAAAACCGTCTTGTCGACCTATAATCTGACAACAATTCGCGACGGAAACACCGTGCTTATCACAACCTTCGAAAAAGCGGTGCAGATGAAGGTGCCGGTCAAACGAATCACCGCGGATGCGAGCCAAGTCGAGATGATTGACGAGATTCAGACCTACATCATTCAGTTGGAAAATGCCGTCGCGTCTGAACTCGTGGGAGGTCTCAAACCACTGTTGAACAAAGCGGCGAATATATTCGCCGATGCAAACAGCAATTCTTTGGTAATTACGGATGTTGCTTCAAACGTACGCCGAATTGCATCAATCTTAGAAGTTGCCGATGAAGCACCGGAAATGCCGCTCAAGGTGGAAATTGTCCCACTGGAAAACGCTACCGCATCCTCGCTAGCTGCAACCTTGAATCAAGTATTCCAAGATGAGACGCAGATTGCAAATGTACTCAGGACTATGGGAGCCGCCAAGAATCCTGAAGAGATGCACAGAATGATCGAGAAAGCGAAAGACGATGGAGCCGGCATCGACATGATTAGGGGGCGAATCTACATTGCTGCTGACGAAAGCTCGAACTCATTGGTCATCAAAGCGTCCGATGCTAATCTGGTTGCGCTGAAAGACGTAATACGTCAGCTTGACACTGCACCAAACATTCAGACGGAAATCAAGATATTCCGACTGAACTTGGCAATTGCCGCGGATGTCGCACGAACGCTCGAGGAAGTCATCACGGGGCAAAGCGCCGGCAGACGGCCTGGTAGCAGGGCGCAATGGTGGGAACGTCGGGAATGGGATCGTCGCCGGCGAGATGTGCAGCAGGATCGTCGAGGACAGGAGTATCAGGGCATTATCGGAAGCGTAAATGTCTCATTCAATGACCGACTGAATGCTGTAGTTGTCTCTACTGATCAGCGGAATCTTCCCTTGATAGAGAAACTCATAAAGGAGCTCGATCAAGCCGATCCACAAGAGGAAGTCCGAATCTTCTTCCTCAAATTCGCGGATGCTCAGACACTCTCCGATAATTTAGTAGATCTTTTTGAAGGCGGCACTGCAGGCAGGGACAGGAATAGACCATGGTGGGAAGATCGGGAACAACGCCAATCACAGGATAGTAACTTCGGAGTTCAGGGAACAGTGCATTTGGTACCGGATTCCAGACTAAACGCACTATTGGTTTCGACGGCTTCGCAGAATTTTCCGACCATTGAAAATCTCGTGGAGCGGCTTGATGTAAGCATGCCGGATCAGGAATGGGGTACAAAGGTATATCCGTTGAAATACGCGGATGCCGAGAATGTGTCCAACATAATCAACAATGTCTATCAGGGCGGAAATAACAATAGCAGTTTCTTTTCTTTCCTCCCCCAGCGAAACCAGAACGAAGGATCGCTCGCTGGAAATGTGACTGCGGAGCCGTACATCACTCTAAACGCGGTAGTTGTAACGACTGCTACACAACGCAACTTTGAACTGATTTCTGAGTTTATTCGCGAACTTGATGTGCCGACTCCTGAAGAACAGAGAGAGATTACGCGATTGATTCGGTTGGAGTATGCCAGTGCACAGGAGACCGAAGACCTGCTGGAGAGCATCTGGAGTGAAGGCGGAGATGGCGGATCGGACTTCAGTTTTAGACGTTTCGTTGCATCGGGCGGGCGCCTTGAACAGAAGGATATCAATTCCCTTCGCGGTCAGGTGGAGATAGCGGCGGACATTCAGACCAATTCGCTTCTTGTAAGAACTGCCCAGCGGTATATGCCGCAGGTTCAAGCTATGATTGAGCAACTCGACTTTGTGCGGGGACAGGTTTGGATTGACATTCAGATTCTTGAAGTAACACTGGATGAAAGCACAAAACTCGGAATTGAGCTAACGGCACAGGAGAACAGACTCTTTGGTGAGCAACTCCGAAGTGGAAATCCACTGGTTGGGAGTGTAGACACGCAGTTAGGGTTGGATCAGGAGATTAGCGGGTTCACCTATAGCATTGCAACGAAGGAGTACATGGGATTGCTTCACATTCTCCTGCGCGAGAACAAAGTGAAGACATTGTCAACTCCTTCGCTGCTGACTCGAGATAACCAGCAAGCCACGTGGAGTCGTGGACGTACGATTCCATACTTGCAGAGCGTGGATACGACCAGTCTCCTCGGGGAGGGAGTGAATCAACCTTTATTCAATTACGACTTCATCAGTCCGCCTGTTGGCATAAACATTACGATTACGCCACACATTGCCAGATCACGAGAGGGATCCGACGGTAAACGTACCATCGGTCTTGATATTGAGCAGATCCAGGCAAGCAATTTCATTGAGTTCACTGATTTTAACGCGCCAATAACGGAAGATAGTTCAATCAGCGCTTACATTGATGTCGAAGATGGACAGCAGATTGTAGTGGGCGGGATGATCAAGACCAAACAGCAGGAAGTCGAGAGTAAGGTGCCGATTCTCGGAGACATTCCGTTCGTCGGGCGTCTGTTCAAGCGAACAGAAAAGGTTTCAGAAAACTCCGAAATTGTCATTATTATCACACCTCATATCGTCGATATTAAGAACCCCGAGGATTTGGATAAGCTACGGAAGGAAACTGACAAGTGGCGTTCGAATAATGACCAAGGAGAATCGACACAGGAACAGTAAGTATGATCCAATATATAAGACCAATGTCGCAAAATTCTCCGAAGGAATATCTAGAACGTCGGATATCTTCTGTTGAATACGCTTAACTTTGCTGCTGGAAGTGCCGGCTCTTACACTTTTCCTGTTAATCTTGTACCGATCCACGCCATAGGAATGTAGGCGCCCAATAAGTCCACGACGACAAACCAAGCGGGAGGCGGCAGCATGAATACATTGATAATGCCAAATATAAGGAAGAGGACGCCAATCACCAACCCCAACATCAGCTTGTAACTGGCAGCTATTATTGCGGCGACATAAGCGCCTACCAATGTTCCCACAGCATGTGCCAAGAACGGGACGACGAAATGTCTAAATTCAAAGAGATGCAGGTGGGATTTGATGGATTCGACATCGGTCACATCAACACCTGCAGGGGGCGGGATAATTTGGGCACCCGCCATGACCAATCCCATATTTACAGCACTACCTGCGATGAGACCTACGATGATGGCAAGTACGTTTCTGATTTTTGAATTCACAACTTTCCTCACTGGTTTTGTGGCACAGGAATTGCCTCCTAGTGTCACTTCCAAGAGCCTTAGGCAGGTTCATTATCTTAATCGCGTTCTGAGCAGTTCGCTGATTTTCTTGTACTCGCGCTCTGACATGCGCGTCCGATGCTTATAAGTAGTTCTTTTCTTAGGCCGACTTCTCAAAACCCTTTTGAGATATGCGAAAGCCATTTTACCCAGTTTTCGCCGTGCAGTCAACAACAACTCTTTTTCTTCTTTGTCGAATTACAGTCGATGATATGGCGATTGGTGAGGGTTTTCTATCGCCCTCCCTTTTCGGTCGGTTGATCGCTCACTATGGGATCTACTATCGCCTTCGCTATTCGCTCAGTTGATCCTCCACGCCATCCTCGAAATGTGAAGTTTATTTTCTAAGCGTGCTTGGAATAGGCATAAACCGAAATTGGCTCTACGATTGCCTTAGCTGTTTCAGTAGGTGTCTTGCTTTCAATTGTCGCCACAGGTTCACGCTAGCACTAAACAAAAAACCGAAGCCAATCAATCCTCCGGTTAGACCGGCAAGTGCATACTCAGTCAGTGCCATTCCATACCACGCCCCGCCGATTAAGACTGCGGCAATGACAAAATCCTGTATGGAGTGCCTTCGCGCACGCGCTCGCACGATGTGTAGGTTTTTCAATTTCTGCTGTCTGATATACTTCGAGATTAACTCCAGCGAAACTTGAGGTACATAACGCCGTACTTCCTTCGGACTTGCACCTTGAGCGCAACGAAATCCGATGTTATTAGCCACATAGTCTTGAGGTGCGTGGAGCCGGTTGGCACAGCGGAAATATTGTTCCGCGGTACGATCTCGAACTTCGAGCCACGAGCCGCCTCGCAAAACCTTTTGCTTTGCACCATAGCCGCGTTCCCGGCGCCGGTTTTCGTTATTATATGGTCTGTACCAGTCCGCTGTCCATTCCCACACATTACCTGCCATGTCGTCAGCGCCGTAGGGGCTTGACACTCTCGGTCGACTGCCGACAGGCGTGAGGTAGTCTGTAAGCAATTGTGTGATGAGACTGTTGTTTGTATTTTCTTTCACGCTGTTCGTCTCGTCTGCGAAGTTTGACGTTTCAAAATCATCCCCCCAAGGGTAAATGCGACCATCAATACCTCTAGCGGCTTTTTCCCATTCCGCCTCGGTAGGTAATCGTTTCCCCGCCCATTGTGCGTAAGCTGTGGCATCGTGCCAGTTGACGCCGATGATCGGCAGGTTTGCTTCTCCATGCCGTAATCTTGCGTCGTTCCAATGAGCGGGAGGAGGATGTTCAGTCGATTGAGTGAAACGTTCGTATTCCGCGTTGGTCACGGGATAGCGATCAATATAGTATGGTGCAAGGTTCACCGCGTGAATTGGAGATTCGTCAAGTTTGGCGTGTTTCGATCGTTCAAGCGCAGTGCCGTAAAATGGTTCAATGTCCGTGCCCATTATAAACGCGCCGGGCGGAATGAGAATTGCCTTAGTGGAGCGAGAGGAAGAACCGTCTTGAGTCTGGCTCATCGTCGATAGGTCCATTCGGATGTGGTATACTTGGATTGCGCCAAGGATTTAACTGCATCGAGTTCCTCGGTCGAAAGATCGGAAGCAACCAATAGAGTATTCGGCACTTCTTTAAAACCAGCGATGACTGCGTCTTCAATCTGTTTACGATTCTTTGGGGAGTGCTGCTTGAGGTTAATTGCCGTTGATTTTTCGGTTAGAGTTTTTTGATAGTCGGGGAATTTCGACGCGAGTGTCAAAATCTCGGGAGGAGGCATATTGAGTGCGATATAGCCTTGATAAACACCGCCGACGCGATTTCGGCGCTGCGACACGCCCGCAATTTTCTTTCCGTTAAGCATGACGTCATGCTCCGCGGGATTGGCGAGGCAAGTGTTCGGTCCAACCGCCGATGCCCTAGACTTGCTGCCTTGTAGTGTGGCGGGCACATGAATCTGATGAAACCCTTCAAGCAGGCGGTTAGCGATCCAACAGTAGGACGCGGATATATCACTGGGAATCACTCCGTTGCCATGGGGAACAATAATCGAGTAGGTCACATCCCAACCATGAACAACTATACCACCACCGGTCATTCGGCGAACAAGCTCGACACCATGGCCTTCACATGTTTTTACGTCAATTTCCGTGGTAATCTTTTGAAAGTATCCAAAGCTGAAGGCGGGTAGAGACCAGTCGTAGAGTCGCAACGTCGGCTGAGGGCAGGTTTCTTGTCGTAGCAGAATGACCTCGTCGATTGCCATGTTTGTAGCAGCGTCATGCTTCCCTGTTTTGAGCAGTCGCCAGTTGGTATTCATATCGTCTTCGACTCCCACGGCATTGTGGCTAGTACATATCCGAGGAACCCCGGATTCTCAATTGTATGATTCGTCAAAGAGTCTGTCAAGCGATTGTTGACGGATAGATCGCTGTTTTTGGCTTTATTCCAAATCGGCGTTATTGTACAATACTACATTATTTAACGAGATGGTTTAGAGCCTGTTTGAAAAGTCATTTGATTCGATTTCGCATCAAGTAAATGGAAGCGATGTAAACCATAGTTTCAGCGGTCTTAGGATAGCGTTCATAGTCCAAAGTCAATCGACGAAACCAACCAAACCAAGAAAATGTGCGCTCAACAATCCATCGTAACGGAACAACCTCAAACCCCTGTTGCCCTAGCGTAGGTGCAATCTCCAGTTGACACTGATGAGCCAGATATAACCAGTCTTCTAATTCGCCACGATAGGCAGCATCGGCACACACCAACTGAATCGTTATGTACCAACTAAAGACTTCTGTTAGTAGTTCAATAGCTATCTGATTATCACTCACATTGGCGTCAGTGACCTTGACCATCAATCGAATACCCGTCGTATCCGTGACTAGATGTCGTTTGCGTCCTTTGACCTTCTTGTGACCATCAAACCCTCTAGTCGTTGCCAGTTCAGTCGTCTTAACTGATTGACTGTCAATGATAGCTACTGTCGGTGATGGTTCTTTGCCACCATCACGACGTGTTTGTTCATGAAGTGACTGATGAATCAAGAGCCATGTATCGTCGGCTTTCCACTTTCTGAAATGGTAATAGACAGTTTGCCACGGTGGCATATCATGGGGTAGCATTCGCCACTGGCACCCTGACTTGACGACATAAAAGATGGCGTTGATGATTAAGCACATCTCCCACTTGAGAGGTCTGCCTAAGGGTTGAGGTGTTGGCAAAAATGATGACAGTTTCTTGCACTGTGCATCGGTCAAATCGCTGGGATAACTCTTGCGGTTTATGTTTACTCCTTTCATTGGTTCAGAATTAACTGCTCCAATGAGTAAACGTAAACATCAACCGTTCGGACAACTTTTTTCTTTTTCAAACAGGCTCTTACACGTCGCAGCGCTCCGCGGATTGAGAACCTCATTAGTGAAGGCTTGGATTTGGAAATCCAGGCAGATTAAGCGGCTGAATAGGGAGTAGGACTTTCTATGAGCTCTATTGCACTCATTAACCATTCGCTTTATCCCTCACTATTTGTTCTGTTGATCGATAGAGTTCCTCGCGGGAAACAATTAGGAGCGTCTCACATCTGCCTGACCAATTCAGTTGTTGTATAATACCGAAGTGCCAGTTCCTTAACGAGAACTACGGATTCAGAGTTTATCAGTATAGCTAAACCTCGGAGCGCCGTAGCTTTCAAAATGGACAATGAAAGTGAATTGCTGATTCTTGCACCGTGCAAATTTACAGCCACGGTTCGACCGTGCTAAGGAAAAAAATGAATGTCGAACAACTAGAAGGAAAAACTATTGGCGCAGCCGTTTCGGGAGGACTTGATAGCTGCACGATTACGCGGTGGCTAGTTGATCGTGGTGTTAACGTAGTGTGTTTCACCGCCGATCTTGGTCAACCGGATGAAAAAAACGTTGACGAAATACGAGAACGGATGCTGGCATCCGGTGCGAAAGAATTCGTAATTGTTAATGCCAAAGATGCGCTAGCCAAGGCTGGAGTGAAGGTCATCCAATGTCAAGCCATGTACGAGGGAGGCTATTGGAATACAACCGGAATCGCGCGCCATATCACGGTGAAAGCTTTGCTACCGGAGATGCTCAAACGTGGAATAACTATTCTCGGACATGGGTGCACTGGCAGAGGCAATGATCAGGTGCGATTTCAACTCGCGGCGAACATGCTAAATCCCGAGGTCACTGTGTATGCGCCTTGGCGAGATTCGGCTTTCTTAGATGAGTTTGGCGGTAGGAAGGAGATGATTGATTTCTGCAATGCGCGGGGGCTTCCCATCACCGCCACGCACGAAAAACCCTATTCTACCGATGCAAATCTACTTGGCTTAACGCACGAAGCTGGAAGGTTGGAGTCGCTTAAAACGCCTGCCAGGTTCATCACACCCGGAATGGGAATCCACCCCGAGGATGCTCCAGACGAGGTTGAGTATTTTACCGTAGCCTTTACGAGAGGGATACCCGTGGAAATTAACGGAAGTCCAACGACGCCGCTGCAGGCTATTTTGGAAGCGAACCGAATCGGGGGGAGAAACGGAGTAGGTATAGGCATCCACACGGTCGAGAATCGATTTGTAGGGATAAAGAGCCGAGGGGTTTATGAGTCGCCCGGGATGGAATTGCTTGGAAAGTGCTACGAGTATCTGCTTCAACTCATTCTGGACAGACGTGCGCGGCGCGTGTTCAATCAGGTATCAGACACGGTTGCAGAGCAGATTTATCAAGGGTATTGGTTTGACCCATCCACGCAATCATTGCTTGCGTCAATCGAGCCATTCACGCGACTGGTTCAAGGAACAATTACGGTGGGATTGTATAAAGGCAATGTCTCGTTTCACGCGGCGGGTGGAGTTCCTCACTCAATCTACTCCGAGGAAACCGCTTCAATGGAGGCAGTCGGGGACTTCGATCATGCCGACTCCGAAGGATTTGTGTCGGTACTCGGAGTCGGAGCTAGGGCTTTGGCTGTGGGCGGGCAAATTGAGTAAGGATTATTGGAGCCACACCGCTATCTTATACGGTTTCAGCAGCTAAATGTTACACCTCTCCACAACGCCCAATGAATTGCGCTTCTACAAACACCTTCTGCTTGTAACTTATTGGTTACGAATTAGTTTTAGAAAATGAGAGAACGCATTCCATCAGTTCCGCCGAGCATGCAATATCATCGGCGAACGCCACTTCGCATGTACGTCGGATATTGATATCCGTGTTTGGTTGCCTTGATGGGTTGTGGAGCGATGGCAGCAGAGATTAAATTAGGTCCGGATCGGCGATGATTTCAACCATACTCGGACCGTCGTGAGAGAGGGCGTCCGTTAAGGCACGGTCTAAGTCGTCTTGGTTAGTGACGCGAATGCCTACCGCGCCACAGATGTTAGCGTATTCCGCAAAGTTCGGATTGTGCAGCGAGGTTTGCCAAACATCCCAATGTCCGGCGCGCTGCTCTTTGGTGATTTTCCCAAGTTGGTTGTTGTTTAGCAGAATGTGAGTGATGTTCATGCCGTATTTAACCGCGGTGGTAAGTTCAGCCATGTATTGTCCGAAACCACCATCGCCGGAAACCGCAATCACGCGCCCACCTTTGTAGCGCGGATCGTTTTCTCGAGTTGCGGCAAACGCGCCTATCGCCGCCGGATACGCGAAACCGATCGAGCCCAAGTACCCGGACATAAGAATTGATTGCCGCGTGCATTCGAAATACCGACCAAATGAGTAGGCGTTGTTTCCGACGTCCACAGCGATGATTGCATCATCGGGTAGTTGCCTGTTCATGGCTGCAAAGACAGACGCGGAGTTGATTCCTTTTCCGCGGGTCTCAAGTAGCCGTCGTTCTTTCTCGGTTCTCCAGATTTTCCAACGCTCAGCAATTTCCGGACGTTGATTTATTGTGTCAGTCTTTCCAGTGAGGGCGTTAGAGAGTAGTTCCATCGTAACACCAATTTCTCCCCAGACAGGTACATCAACGGCGTGAAATTTGCCCAATGTCATTGCGTCAAAGTCAACTTGGATGGTCGGCTTTTTGTCCGTAATACCAGTATGGTTGCTGAAACTGGCGCCGAGTACGAGCAAGCAGTCAGATTCGTTCATAAACCAACTGGCGATTGGCGTGCCGCTCCGACCAAGAACACCGCAACCGAGCGGGTGTTTGTCAGAGATTAATCCCTTGCCTTTGAAGGTGGTAATTATCGGGCAATCGAGTATTTCGGCGAAGGCAGTAATTTCGGGCATATTGAAACGAGCGCCGTGTCCCACGATGATGACAGGCCTTCTTGAGTTTCGGAGCATGTCAATGGCTTTCTGCAGAGAATCCTCCGGGGGAGAGATTGCCCGTAGTGTAACTCGTCCTTCAGGAGAACCGGCTTCAGCACCTTCCGCCGCGGGTAGGGTCTGCACTTCATCCGGAAAGATTAAGTGTGAGACTCCACGATTTAGTATGGCACTTTTGCATGCGAGGGTCATGAGCTCGGCATGTTTGCTGGTATGCAGCACGGATTGTGTCCACTGGGCGACTTTGCCGTATGCCGCCTGTAAATCAATCTCCTGAAAGGCGCCGGGTCCGAGGACCTGAGTGTCAACTTGGCCGGTCAGCGCCCATCTTGGCGCCCGGTCAACGTTGGCGTCCCAAAGCCCCGTCAGTAAATTTGTCGCCCCGGGACCCGCGATTCCAAGGCAGGCAGCCGGCCGTCCTGTCAGTTTGCCGTATGCCGATGCGGCGAACGATGCGGCGCCTTCATGGCGAATCCCGATATAAGTCAACTTACCGGCTTCCTCCTGCTCCCGTAATGCGTCAGCCAATCCCAGATTGGAGTGGCCAACCATGCCGAACACGTGGCGTACTCCCCAATTAACCATCGTTTCTACTATCACATCGGATACTGTACGAATTCGTGGTTGTTCCGGCGCTAATCCGACATAGATGCCGTCTGATTTTTCTTGCACCGGATAAGTTTCGACTCCATCATCATAACCACCAAGAGGTTTACCGGTAAGTGGGTGGAAATCCCATCCATGCCATGGACATCGCAACCATCCCTGCTCTATAGATCCTTCGCCTAACGGACCACCTTGATGTGGACACTTGTTGTCGAGTGCTGCATACTTCCCTTCAAATCGAGTCATGCAGAACGTCTTGTGCGCACAGGTAATCGATTTAACACGTCCCTCGGGTAACTCATCAATGTCGAGCGCTTTATACCAAATCCGTCCTGCCTCCTCGGTGTTCACGCCTGCTTCCGTTTCTTCTCTTTTTTCGTGTTCCATGATTCTACTCCTCTCCACTATTTTGAACTCTGATTCCAGATCGACAAGACGCAACTCACCCTATGCCTAAAACATTGAACCCATAGATGTTCAACCGCGTAAGTCCCACTCTCAATATCCCAAACGCTTTGATGTTTCTTCAATGGCATCTCTTAGCACATTTACGACAACATATACATCATTTTCGTTTATGGTAAAGGGTGGGCTGATAGCGATGTGGTCACCACTGACGCCGTTAACCAGACCTGGTGCACCGGGCATGACCAATACGCCTCTATCGAAGGCAGAATCTACAATCATTGAAGTCACATCCTTTGAGGCATCAAACGGCGTACCCTTGTCCTTGTTGGCAACAAACTCCATTCCAATGAGTAGTCCCTTTCCACGGACTTCCCCAACTATTGGCAAATTTTGCAAGTCACGGAGCTTGTCGAGCATTAACTTACCCATCTCTGCACACCGTGACACGAGATTGTGTTTCTGAATGAAGTTTTGTACGGCAAGGGCAACAGCACAGGAGAGCGGATTTCCTCCATAGGTATGGCCGTGTGTAAACGATATTGACTTCGAGTAAATTGCGTCATATATCCTTTCATGTGCGATAGTAGCGGCAATAGGCGTGTATCCGCTGCTTAGTCCTTTTCCCGTAGCCATGATGTCGGGAGTCACTCCCCAGTGGTCAATACCAAAGTTAAGACCTGTGCGTCCAAATCCGGTCACAACCTCATCAATAATCAGCAGAACGTTATGTCGATTGCATATTTCTTGAATTGCGGGATAGTAATCGGGCGGTGGTGTGACGCCGGCAGCGGAAGTTCCTAGAATTGGTTCGGCGATGAATGCGGAGATGTACTCGCTTCCCTCTTGGGTGATTACCCGATCAAGTTCGTCAGCACAACTGAGGTGACAGTCGGGGTGAGTTTGTCCGTAGGGACAACGGTAGCAGAACGGCGGCGGAATGTGTGGAAAGTCGAGAAGGTATGGAACATAGTCCTTGCGCCAAGGCGTCCGTCCAGACATCGAAAGCGCGCCAATCGTGTTTCCGTGCCAGCTCTGCCATCGTGATATCACCTTATATTTCTTGGGATTTCCAGTTTCAATATGGTACTTACGCGCGATTTTCAAAGCGGCTTCAGTCGCTTCCGATCCGCCTGAGACATAGAATACTCTGGATAGCCCTTCCGGCGTGAGTTCTGTGATTTTCTCGGCAAGATCGACTTGGGCTTGGGTAAGAAAACGTCCGTATGTGAAACAGACTTTACTTGCCTGTTCTTCCATAGCGTCTACCACTTCTTTAACGCCGTGGCCGATACTCACAACGTGGACACCCGCGGCTGCATCAAGATAGCGTTTTCCTTCAGTGTCAAAGAGATAGATGCCATCACCGTGTGTAATGTATTGCCAATCCTTTTTGAGTGTCCTGTGAAAAATGCGGTCTCCGTCCGGGATTTCAAGCATATATGTCACCTTAATGATTAGGCAATTTTTGGTGGCTGCATCTCGGCTAAAGTAGCGTTGTCCTCATTTATCCTACTATCGACTTCAGTGTTCCAGTGTCAATGTTAGCACCGCTCATTACCATCACGACGTTCTGATTTCTTAGCTCGGTTTTCAGCTTGTGCGCAGCCGCAATTGGGGCTGCTGCCGCTGGTTCTGCCAAGTTGTGCGTGTATCGTAACGCCATTCGAACGGCTTCTTGAATTTCGTCCTCGCTCACCAAGACGATTTGGTGGATCCCTTTCCTAAGAATTGACAGAGGAAGCTCGAATGGTACGCGCGTGGCTAGCCCATCCGCAATAGTTTCACATGAGTTGGTTTGGACTGGCTTCCCTGCCTTCCATGAGAGGTAGATTGCCGGCGCATTTTCCGCCTGGACACCGATAATCTTTGCCTCGGGGTGAATTGCGCGTGCTACGGTAATCGCGCCGCACGATCCGCTACCTCCTCCGATTGGCACGATAACCACGTCCGGGTTCGGAAGTTCCTCGAAAATTTCAAGGGAGTATGTCCCCACGCCATGAAATAGCGCAGGTTCTACACAAGGATTCAAATAGTAGAGTCCACGCTCGGCTTGCAAGTTTTCACAAAACTCACGTGCCTCATCAAAGTCAGCCCCATGTTCGATGAGCTCCGCACCATAGGCACGCATCGCACTGTTCTTTTCAGGATTGTTCCCGTATGGGACAACGATTGTGGTGTGAACTCCAAATTCCCTTCCGGCAAAGGCTATCGACTGTCCATGATTTCCCCTCGTGACCGTGATTACGCCGCGCGCCTTCTGTTCATCCGGAAGCTGTGCCATGAAGTTCAAACCCCCCCGAATCTTGAAACTCCCGGTTGGCAGATGATTTTCATGTTTGATGTGGGCGTTGAAACCGAGGAAGGTAGATAGCTCAGGGTATGGGATTAATGGAGTGGGCTTTAGAAACCGGTAGACAATACGGCGTGCTGCGATGATGCCTTGAAATGTAACCAAATTCAAAGGAATCTCCCTTGTAAGTAGCCTTGATGTTTGGTACAATAATAGCAGCGCTTGAGAATGCTGTCAACCCAATACGTTTTGGCATAGACATGTGGTTTCATTTGACGTATATCGCTGCGAAAGAAGTGGTTGAGGCCTCTAAGACTTCACTAGCTGTGCCGGCAAAGAGGGTACAAATGACAGAGTTACAGTGGCAATCCAATCTGATTGAAGTGAACAACGAAGCGGACCCAATAGAAGTCACTTATCAGAATGGTTGGACAGATGGTTTGCCCGTGGTTCCACCAACACCGGAGCGGGTAGAACACATGCTTACGGGTACGAAGCGTCCGGCAGATGAGATTATCGCGTTAATTCCGCCCAAATGGGGACGCGCCACGGTCGAAAAGATTGCCATCAACGCTGTGATGGCGGGCTGTAAGCCGGAATACATGCCTGTGATCATTGCGGCGATAGAAGCGATGACAACCGAAGCATTCAGTTTGCATGGCATTCAGGTAACCACATCTCTTATATCACCGCTGTTGATTGTTAATGGTCCCATACGAAGAGAATTGCAAATCAACGATAGTTTCAATGTCTTTGGCCAAGGTTGGCGAAGTAACGCCACGATTGGCAGGGCTGTCCGCCTCATCTGCACCAACATCGGCGGTGCATTGCCCGGAGAATTGGATCGCGCGACGTTCGGGCACTCGGGGAAGTTCACTTATTGCATTGGTGAAAAAGAGGAGGTCAGCCCGTGGTCACCACTGCACGTAGATCGTGGGTTCAAGGCGTCCCAAAGCACCGTTACCGTCTTTGCAGGCGCTTCACCACGGGTCATTGATGACCACGGTAGCAATACGGCTGAAGGAATCCTCAATACAATTTGCCTTAATCTCGCCGTGCCGGGAATCGCCGCCGGAGAAATGGTCATAGTATTGAGCCCAGAGCACTCAAAGACCATTGGCGACGGTGGTTTAACCAAGCATGAGGTTCAAGGTTACGTGCACGAGCACACTAAGATTGACCATTCCCAGAAGGGCATGATTACCATTCACGAACCTGACGAGGTAGTTGTCATGGTGGCAGGTGGACCGGCCGGGCGAAGTACGATGGCTGTTTCAGGTTGGGGAGGTTCAACGCGATCTGTAACTGTGCGAATAGATACCTGATGCGATGACACCAAAAGCTATTAATACCAGAAATTGAACTCCACGTTTTGATTCACAAAACAGGTTGTAGACACTACTGCTACCTTGGATTTGACACGTTATAGGCGGTGTGAAATTTCAACTTAAATACTGGATGGGAAATTGGCACTCACATTTAGTCCTACATCAATTTTTTGCGGAAACGAAACGTGTCTGTTGTCGTTTTGTTTGAAAGGAGCCAATAATGGATGCACACACCTTGTCTCTGCCAATCAGCACTCTTAATCCGAATCAACCTTGTTCAGTGGAAATTGGCACCTCGGTTAATGAAGCTATCCGGTTGATGCAGGATGGCAGATTTGGATGCGTGTTGGTTGTTGATGCCGAAGAAAGGCTTGTCGGTATCGTCACCGAGCGGGATTTGCTCGTTGAGATTACTGGCACGGACGCGAATCCGGAGGACGTGCTTGTTGATGACATCATGACGCCCGATCCGGAATCACTACGTGCAAGTGATCCGATTGCCTTTGCACTAAATCTTATGCATCTGGGACACTACCGCCACGTGCCTTTGGTGTTGTCTGATGACGACAGTCGCAGCGATGAAGGCGGCTATCCGGTCGGTGTAATTTCGAGCAAGGACATCACCAACTACGTCGCCGCCTTCTTGGAGGAGAGTACGGAGAGGAGATGAAAAATGCTATATGAGGAAGTAGTTGATGAAGAACTGGCTATCATGGATGAAACGCCAGATGAACCTTCAAAAACGTTGAGTGCGCACGAAATCCAAGTGCCGCTGCATTCTCTAATGACCCCTCCAGTTATAATTGAAATAGGTGCGAGTACCCAAGATGCGATTAATCTAATGATTGATCGTCACGTTGGACACGTGTTAATTGTTTCCGCCGGTATTCTGAAAGGAATTTTCAGCGAACGTGATGTATTAGTGAAGATTCTAAACCAGCCGGTGGGTAATCTAAGACAGATTCCGGTCGAACGTTTTATGAAAGCGGACCCACAAACCGCCAACGTGAAAGATTCTCTTGACACCGCAATCTTGTATATGGCGGAGGGCGGATACAGACATGTTCCCGTAGTAGATGAAGAATATCGCCCGGTTGGAACAGTGTCCGTGCGCGATATTATTTCCCACTTGGTCGAACATTTCCCCCAAGATGTGCTAACACTTCCGCCCAAACCGATTCGCCGTGCGATGAGATCCCGCGAAGGGGCGTAAACATAAAGATGCGGTTGCCTAAGAGCGTTAAGAACATGGCAGTATGGGAAGAGTGTGAGTCGTAACCATTGAGCAACAGGGCTTAGTGGCATGACGCCAGATGTGAAGGGTAGGGAGGTGTGATGAAAAAGCGGATTCAGACCATTGAGGAGGCCACAATTTTGTTTGCTGGCGACTCCGGCGATGGTTCGCAGATAATTGGTACGCAGATGACCGAAGCGTCTGCTATCGCAGGGAATGATGTAGCGACGTTGCCTGATTACCCAGCGGAAATTCGCGCGCCCGCAGGTTCGCTAGCAGGTATATCCGGCTTTCAGCTACATTTTTCCAGTGAAAACATTCACACACCGGGTGATGCGTGCGATGTTCTTGTCGCGATGAATCCAGCGGCTCTGAAGGTCAACATAGATAACCTCAGGCCGAATGGAATTCTCATCGTGAACTCGAACAATTTTGCCTCTCGAAATCTTAAGTTGGCCGGATATGAGAGTAACCCCCTAGAAGATGGTTCATTGACACGATATCAAGTTTATCCTGTCGAGTTGACCCGGTTAACGAGGGAAGCGCTCAAAAACACAGACTTGAGTCAGCGCGAGGTTGATCGGTGTAAGAATTTCTTTGCGGTCGGGATGGTTTTTTGGTTGTATAATCGTCCGATGGAGAACACGCTCAGATTCATAAAGGAGAGATACGCAAAAAAACCTCAGTATGTCGAAGCAAATTCCCTGGCGCTCAAAGCAGGCAACGTCTATTGCGAAGCGACAGAGCAATTTGCTACGTCCTACGTAGTTGAAGCAGCAGAATTCCCCCCGGGTAAATACCGGAATATTGAAGGGAATATGGCAACAGCGCTTGGACTTGTTGCCGCCTCCCAAAAGTCGGGACTACAGTTGGTTTACGGTAGTTATCCAATTACCCCCGCGAGCAGCATCCTTCACGCTCTAGCGAATCACAAGGCTTACGGCGTAATAACAATGCAGATGGAAGATGAGATTGCCGCCATCGGAGTCGCCATAGGCGCGGCGTTCAGCGGAGCATTGGGAGTAACCGGAAGTAGCGGACCGGGGCTTGCCTTAAAATCAGAGGCGCTAAATCTCGCCATGATTGTGGAGCTACCAATTGTTGTGTGCAATATTCAACGCGCCGGACCGTCGACAGGCATGCCTACAAAGACCGAACAGGCAGATTTGTTGCAAATGTATTACGGACGGAATGGCGAGTCACCCATTCCGATAATAGCCGCGTCACGACCATCGGATTGTTTCGATGCAATCTATGAAGCTTGCCGCATAGCCGTCAAGTTTATGACACCGGTTATCTTTATGTCGGACCTTAATGTTGCGTTTGGTGCGGAACCGTGGAGAATCCCGGAAGTTTCGGATTTGGCTGAAATTGACGTGAACTTCCGAACAGAGGCGGAGGAATTCAACCCTTACCTTCGCGATGAGATAACGCTCGCGCGCCCATGGGTAAAACCGGGGACTCCTGGTCTGGAACACCGAGTCGGGGGTTTGGAAAAAGCGGACATCACGGGGAATGTCAGTTATGATCCGGATAATCATGAACAGATGACGCATACTAGAGCAGAAAAAGTCGCTCGTATCGCCGATGATATACCGCCCACGGAGATTTTCGGACCCGAAGAAGGAAATCTCCTCGTTTTGAGCTGGGGCGGTACATTTGGTGCTGTCCGCACAGCAGTCGAGCGCAAGCAGGGGAATGGCGCGTCTGTTTCACACACGCATTTGCGATACCTAAATCCCTTACCCAAGGACTTGGGTGGAATTCTCGAACGGTTCAATCGAATACTCATTCCCGAACTCAACCTTGGTCAGCTGCAGAAGTTAATTCGTGCGGAATTTTTGATAGCCACCGAAGGTCTCAATAAGGTACAAGGTCAACCCTTTCACGTGTTTGAAGTCGAATCCAAAATCAATGAGTTGTTAGAAGGTGAAGCATGAGACAGGAAACGTCCAGCCAAGTTCCCGGAGCTGTGCCCACATTAACCAAAAGGGATTTAGAATCGGACCAAGATGTTAGATGGTGTCCGGGGTGCGGTGATTACTCGATTCTTGCGCAAACGCAGCGAATTCTCCCGGAATTGGGGATTCCAAAAGAAAATCTTGTTTTCATTTCCGGAATAGGTTGTTCCAGTCGATTTCCATATTATATGGATACATACGGTTTCCACACTATACATGGCAGAGCGCCGACGATTGCGGCGGGCGTCAAGATCGCCAACCCTGAACTTTCGGTATGGGTAATCACGGGCGATGGCGATGCGTTATCAATCGGTGGAAACCACTTCATTCACTTAATGCGACGCAACTTGGACATTAACGTGATGTTGTTCAACAACCGTATCTACGGCTTGACGAAAGGGCAGTATTCACCGACCTCCGAACAGGGAAAGGTGACTTACTCATCACCAATGGGGTCCATTGAAAGTCCATTCAACACGATTAGTCTTGCGTTAGCGTCTAGGGTATCATTTGCTGCCAGATCTCTTGATAGAGATCCAGACCACTTGCGCCGAGTAATTAAGGCAGCGTTTGAACACAAGGGAACTTCGTTCGTAGAGATTTATCAGAATTGCAATGTGTTTAATGACGGCGCCTTTTTTCAGTATACCGACAAAGAGACAAAGGCTGACAACACGGTGTTCCTAGAACATGGAGAACCGCTAATTTTCGGAAAGGACCGAGATAAAGGGATTCGACTCAATGAAGTTCGACCGGAAGTAGTGTCACTTACAAATGGTCAATATACCGTAGATGATCTCATGGTGCATGATCAGTATTCAGATGGTCCAACCCTCGCACATTTCTTTGCTCGTATGACAGATTTGCCAAACGTGCCAACGCCTGTCGGTATTTTCCGTACTTTCAACAGACCGTGTTATGAGGATTTCATGGCGCAACAGATTGATGCCGCGAGGCGAGCAAAGGGAGAGGGTGACTTGGACAGGCTACTGAATGCGGGCGACACGTGGGAAATTGAGTAGTTGAATAGCTCGCGGACTTAAACAAACTCAGTCTTCATCGGTTTCTACTCCGCCCACTCAATATTCATGGACCTTGTAACTGTTTAGTTCAGTTTACAGATTTTGTAAAACGGCGTCTATGTTATACGGTATGCCCCACACACCGACATTGCCGATAGTATTCGAAACACTCTCCTCTCTCTTACGCTGGTTGTAGTAATGGAATCGGTTGCACGTCTGGTACGGGCTTGTGGTGACTCGATTCATCGGTCCTGGTCTAGCGCTCCTCTGCTCGGTGTGGTCACTTGTTTGATCTGGTTGGCAAATCCAGGGCGCACACTCTCCTCCATCATTGCTACGGTGATGCCGTATTGTCACATGATTGTCAATTCATCCGTTTCCTGAATTGCATACTGTGTGCTTTCGTCCTATCTTTATCTCGCCTCAAGCTGAGGAAGCCCTACTGCATTGTTTTCTTCGGAGATAGACGGCTTCTTATCCCGCATTTTATAGTCATTAAAACTAAGAATTATACATATAGAATCCTACGTAGTTCGGTTTGTAGTAGCGATGAACTGAACGGATAGTGAGGGATCATGGAAGCGAATAGCGGCTGCGATGGAGCTTCCATAGGAATCCCTTCATTGCGCGTCTTCTGTGGGAGCGAGTTTTCCTCGTGACAGACAGTCGCGACCGGGAGATCGCTCCTACACAAGGTTTATCGTAACAATCCTCAAGCATCAAACCGCCAATTTTGCTCCGAAATTAAAATGTGCAAATATGACTGTAAATGACTATAGAATGAGCCGAAATCTTCAACCAGCGTGCCTGCCGGGAATCTGAGAAGTCATGCGGGATAACCTGTCATCATAGAGTGCCCAATTTACGTTGAATCTTTCGAGCCTACACGTTAATCGAAAGTTCCCATATAACAGGAGTAAATGCTTGGAACGCCTGAGCATACACATATCGGAGCACGTACACATTGGACAATCCAAGCGCCAATCTTTGTCGCTTTGGCTAGCGTTCGTCATTTGTCGTACCCATTCTTTCATCCTACACATACCGCTTTATCTATGTTTCATTACGCTTAGCCACGCCGCCCCGCCCAACCCCTATCTCTTTTTTGACATGGACCCTGCCTCCGGTGAGTTTAGACCCAAGCTACCGGAAAGTAGCATGGGATTTCGTCGTGCACTCGAAGGCTGCTGCTTTGTTCGTGAACAGGCAGTATCACAAACCGATGGTATTGAGTACGTTCTCGGGATAAAAGTGGATTTCTCCGATCAACCCGGAAGTCGCACCGGTGCCGAGATAAACGGCTTCCTGTTTGGCGAAGAAGAGGTCTCCCTAAAAACCTACTACAGCGAAGTCTCTTACGGACAGATGAACGTCCATCCCGGTCCTGCAGGTGGGGTCATTCCGATAGGTGATACGTGGATCCGCGCGGCAAAGCCGATGACGTATTACGGAGAGGGACGAATCAGTGAGGCGCAGTGCAGAGAGCTTACACGCGAAGCGTGCATAGCGGTGGATGCTATCGTTGATTTCTCGCAATACGATCGCGATAATAACGGTGTTGTCGATCACGTTTTTATCATCCACGCCGGAGACGATGAAGCCTCGACCTTGAAACCGGGGGACATCTGGTCAATACTCGTGCGAGGCGTCAACACCGTTCTTGATGGCGTGCGAATTGAAAGCGCCTCCGTCGTTGCTGAAGAACCGAGTTTCGCCAAACCGCACCTCGGAATATATTTTCACGAATTCTTCCACGATTTCGGCGCGCCCGATGTATACGGTACGCCTTTCACCGATGCCAACGATCACAAATGGGGATTGATGGGCTTTTCTGGTCCTTATCAAGGGGATTTGACTGACGGAATCGGGGACGGCTTGAATCCCAGCCACATCATCGGCTACCTCAAATGGGATTTCGACGCGCGTCCGGAAAATGGTCGACACGGTTGGATCGAACCGGTCCAGGTTGAGAGAACTGTGACGCAATTGTTCATTCCAAGTTTTGAACTGTCCCCTTCCCATGACGTATTATTCAAAATCGACATCCCCGGCAAGGTAGATAGGTTAGGGCACAACACCGAATTTTTTCTTATTGAGAACCGAAATCGAGAATCGGGCGCCATGTTTGATACACACCTGCCTGAATCCGGGATACTCATCTGGCATATAGACGAGACCGTGTTCCGTCCACCGACAGCACACTTTGATGCGGCTGGACAAATCTGGCTAGAAGATCCGAACGACCCGAAACACCGTGGCGTAAATCCGAATAACTCGGATCTAGTCGATATTCGGTTTGTTACGGACGGAGCAGCGTTCTCGGAGAACGATGAACAAACGTCCTTCACGCCCGCAAGCCGTCCAAACAGCAACGCGAACGATGGAATGCCTACCGGAATCGCTATAACTAACATAGGCGCGGAAGGGCCATTAATCCCGCTCCTCGTGTCCTTTGGAGACACTTACGAACCCAACGATAATCTTGAAATTGCTTATTCTATCGAACTCAACCAAAGGTACGAATCCTTCCTTTTCAATGTGGACGACACACGCGATTATTACCGCTTTGAAGCGGTCATCGGGAACGCTATTATCATTACGCTGACCGACATGCCTCATGATGTTGAATACAATCTGTCCCTGCTCGACGCGTCAGGGCAAGAAATTATAGATGGGGTAACCACGGAACTGACCAATCAGCGCATCGTATTTCGGCCCGCCAAAGCCGAACCGTTGTTCATTCTTGTCGAATCCCGTGCCGGCTTCAACGCCCTAGACTCATATCACCTAACCGTTCGTGAGGGCAAGATAGAGTCTGGCGAGTTACAAATCTCCCGAATTCGCGTTTACCCAAACCCCCTTCCCTTAGGAGAAACGCGAATAATCTTCGATTTCACGATTCCCGATTTTCAACTTGTCGACGAAATAGAATTAGACGTGCTCACGACCGCCGGTGATGTGGTGCACTCAGACCTGCTACGTGATGTAGTAGGCTCTGGTCGCTTCGTTTGGGATCTTGAACACATCCAAAATCGCTCATTTGCAACCGGGGTATATCTTTACGTCCTCTCCGCTTATCGCAATGATCAGTATGTACGCGAGCTAGGCAAGATGGCGGTGATACGGTGAGTTGTTGAAGTTGTCGTGCGTTAGCAAGTTGAGTTTTTCCGGAAGTTGGCGTGTCAAATTCCATTAACCCAACAAATATCGGCTTGACAACTTCATAACATTGTGCTAGAGTGATAGCACGTTTCTAACGGCATCTAAGCTAGCATCTGTAGAAGCGTGAACCACAGAGTCGGTTTAAGAATTCACGGGTTTTCACAACTTCGAGAGTCGCCCACCAGAAATTCCACCGATATAGTGCAGTTTTGCACAATATCATTGTTGATTCCTCGGACCTAGGCGAAAGCACAAACGCAGTTTCATTTGCGGCCCAGGATTCAACCATACCCTGACGGAAAAAGGAGAACATTTTCATGGAAGCCCTCAAGCGAGTCATAGGAGTCGTTCTGATCATAATTGCGGCGATAGTCGCAATTCACACGGTAATCGAGCCGGTTTACCACACTTCCACTGAAGATAGTCCCTACAGTTCCATTTGGGACATCATCAACTGGCTCTCTCTCATTTCGATAATACTGGGGTTGATATTCGGCTACATTCGCATGAGTCGCGCGGACGCGAACTCGAGCGGTCAAGAGTTCTTGGCGGCAAATACACAATTCTACGGATTCATGTTCGTAGCCATAATTTTCTTGTGGAACTGGTTCGGCATCAGCAAAGTCGGATCGGACTTTACCGCCGTGGGCAACGACCCCCGAACGATGGTATGGATAATCTTTCATGCCATACTCCCGTTGTTGAATGGTGCGATGGCTGTCCACCTGCTGCGAGCCGGTGCCAGCGAATAGCCAACAGTATATGTCTTCAAGATCCTAACGGTGTCTCTTCTGCGCTCGCGTTTGCGGGCGTAGAAGCCTTACAAACTGAGATAAAGAAAAAATGGCATACTTTCACTGTAAACTTTGCTATTACGCCCTGTAAATACAAGGGCGCTCAACAAGACCATGTTTTTTCCATAATTTCAATTCCGCTAAAGGAGTCACCCAAGAAAATCACAAACGAGAGAAATAGGTGGCAAGTTGAAATAAACTACAACCACAATATGTTCAACAATAGGAGGTTGTTTGAAATATGAAGTATGTTCGGTATGAAGTGAACGGTAGTGTTTCCTACGGAACCCTTTCCGGTGACACGATTTCAGAACTTAGTGGCGATATTTTTGGGGAGTGCGAAGCAAGCGGCGCGACGGTTGGGCTCTCTGATGTAAAACTGCTCGCACCAACAGTCCCGTCAAAAATCTTGGCAGTGGGGCTAAACTACCGCAGCCATTTGGGAGGTGAGCCGGAACCCAAGAACCCGGAGATGTTCATCAAAACACCCTCGTGTATCAACAATCCGAACGGCGAAATTGTGCTTCCGGTTGGTGATGATGATGTTCACGCCGAGGGTGAACTGGTCGTCGTCATTAAGAATCGCACAAGAAATGTGACGCCGGAGGAAGCGGTTGATAATATTCTGGGCGTCACATGTGGCAACGATGTAAGCGCCCGAACTTGGCAACATAACGATCTGCAGTGGTGGCGCGGCAAATCCTGTGACACGTTCGGTCCGATGGGACCAGCCATCGCTACCGACGTTGATTACGGCAATCTCCAATTAGAGACACGAATCAACGGAAACGCTATCCAATCCCAGACGACCGCTGATCTTATCTTCCCCGTGCCATCCATTGTCAGTTTTGTCTCGCAGGTGATGACACTCGAACCGGGCGATGCCATATTCACGGGTACACCGGGCACGACAACGGCGTTAGCCGCTGGAGATACGGTTGAAGTGGAAATCGAAGGGATTGGCATCCTACAAAACACTGTAGTCAGCTAACGTTGGGCGACTGCTAACTCTACGAACGGTATGTAGGTGGTGACCGTGTTGCTCCAATCCTCGCGGTCGTCACCCGTTGTAACGTATTGTTCTCACTAAAGTATGGTCTGCCAAATCGAAATTAAACTGAAGGAGTACTCCCGAGGTTTCCATTTAATCACTCAGGAGATTCTTCAGCAGGCGGGACCACTGCCGGAAAGCGGAATCCTCCGCGTTTTCATCAAGCACACTTCCGCCGGATTAACCATCAATGAAAACGCGGATTACACCGTAAGGGAGGATTTCGAAAGCAGCTTCAACCGCTTAGTTCCCGAAGATGCCGACCATTATGTTCATACGGTGGAAGGCAGCGACGACATGCCCGCGCACATAAAATCAACGCTTGTCGGATCTTCAGTCAGCCTACCGATTACCGACCATCGGTTGAATCTGGGAATCTGGCAAGGAATCTATCTGTGCGAGTTCAGAAATCGCGGAAGTGGGAGGAATCTAATCCTCACGGTTTATTCGTAGGATTGGATTAGCAATTGACCGGCTTCAATATTAGGAGTCTGACAGTCGTGGCTCAGAGTGGTTGCGTCCAAATGACACCGACTGAGCGCCTACTATGCGCGCGTACCAATCGGTAACAGACTTTTCGCCCAAGTGTTTCAGCATCCAAGACCTTAGCGGTACATCTTCTTCACGCGGGCTTGAAGTCCCCATTGCACCGGCCTTTGCACCGAGGAGTTGCCTGCGAATCGGGTCGGAACGCTCCATTAAGTGCGAAACCGTCCTCTCATCTCTTGGATGAATCCAGCGATGGCTATACCCCATGAAGATGACCTTCCGCGTGATGTTCGATTGATTGTGCCCGGGCGCGTGGAATAGACGCCGATCGAACATCACCGCAGTACCTGCAGACACCTTTACCTCTATTGCCCCCTCCGGATCTGAAACCCCATCAGCTGGTAGCTCAATTTCTCGCTTGCGGTGGCTTCCGGGAATCAGGCTAAAATTGCCACGGCCACCCTCCGACACGTCCGTCAGGAAATACCCTACCTTCACAGACAACCGAGGCTGAGTACCCGCCTCGATGTCGGCGTTTATCCGATCACTGTCCTGATGCCAACCCCGTCGACGCTTCGTTGATTGCGCTTGTTTATCCTGCGGCGGACTGACAACCATTTGCGTGTAGTACGAATGGATGTTCCAGCCGAGAACGCCAAAAACCTTTGGAAACGTCCGTGGCCAATCAAGCAGTTCCAAAAACGACTCGTCTTTGGCAAAGATGTTGTCACCCGGTCCTAGCCGTCCTACAATCTCACTAAAATCCTTGACCATTGAGGTAGGTAAGGCGTCCTTTATCACAAGCAATCCGTCGCGTTCAAACGTGGCGCGTTCATCCTCCGTCAAACAATGCTTCAAACACTCTTTATCCATGTTCACCCCTTGAACTAATCTCGATGTGTTGGTTAAAGTGATGATAGACGTTGACCGTTCAAGCACGAGGTTTCAATTATCCAAACTAGGGTCATGAAGATTCGTCAATTGTCTGTAGGGTTGCTGGCGGACCAAGCTGATTGGAGTTCGTTGACCTCAAGGGAGATGATTCGGGCTTTCCCGCCGGAGGCAAAGATTTTGAGTCTTCTGTTCGCCATGTCCGGAAGAAAGCACGAGCACATTGACAGCTGACCGTCGTTCCCGAACACCTCAATCGAAGTACGGTCAACCAAAATCTGTAATACAATTCGCCCGTCGATAGGTTGAAGCGACGCGGATTTTTCAAGGCAGGTTAACTTGTGTGCGTTGACATCGTAATGAATGTTCTCCTCGCGCACCGAAAACCCAACAGCTCTCGCATCTCCGAGTTCAATCTCTGCCCGAATATCAAACAATTCGTCTTCGATGCCATCAAGCAGGTTGTTAGTAGATGTCAATCTTTCGTTATGCCATGAATGTCTCCGCTTGTGAATAGTTTCAATTTCTCTCACCGGCTTGCGAAACATCCGGATACCCTCGGCGGTAGTTCGTAACGTCAATTCGCAGGGAAAAGTCATCTGTTGGTTAAATGGCATATCGGGGTACTTCCCCCCTTGCATCCAAGCTATCTGCAACCTTCGATTGTCAGTCGTAGGTATGTCGCTCCACGTTTGCGCGGCGTAACAGTTCGCGCCATGTTCGGTTCGTAGAACGACACCTTCCGCAGTGAATCGCTCCCCGTCAAACATTCCGATGAAATGCCGCCCGTTTGCTCCCCAGAACACCCATTTTGTGTGGTCCATGTCGCCATCTACCGGCAGTTCAAAGAGATCCGGGCATTCGCTGGCATCGGGCAAATGGACATCGGACAGTTTCGTCCAAGATTTCAGGTCTGATGATCCGAAAAGCGCGAAATCGTTGCTCTCCAAATAGAGCGCCATCACCCATTTCTTCGTAGAACTATGCCAGAATACCTTTGGATCTCGGTTGCCCTTGGCGATATTGGAAAGCACCGGATTGTTTTCGTACTTTGTCCATGTCCGTCCCATGTCATTGCTGTAGGCGATGCTCTGTGTATAGGCTGTTTCCTTTGGGGCGAACTCTCCTGCGGAGGTGTATATAACGACTAGTACACTTTCTTCGCCTGTCTGAAATCCTGTGGTGTTGTTCCAATCAACGACCCCCGAACCCGAAAAAATTGTCCCTAATTCATCGGGTTCAATGGCATGAGGCAACTGTTCCCAATGCACCATGTCCGGGCTCACGGCGTGGCCCCACGTCATATTCCCCCAGTCAATTCCCGAAGGATTGTGCTGGAAGAACAGATGGTACTCGCCATTGTAATACATCAGACCGTTGGGATCGTTCAGCCAGTTCTTTTTCGCGGTAAAGTGAAACTGGGGACGATACGGTTCCCGGTATAGCGCTTCCTCAATCATCCATGCCTCCTCGATCTACGAACGTACTGTAATGTTCAGCTCTTTCGAGTGTTATGACGTTCAACAATATCGCAATGTCATTCGCGGCGCAACAATACCCCTCCGTTATCCTGTACTGTGCATCGCGGCAGCGATGCCATTGATTGCCAAAAACATGGATTGGCGTAGTTCCGATTTATCTTCGGGCAACGCTCTCCAACGCCGCAGCAGCTCGGTTTGGAGCAAGTTTAACACATCTGTGTACGGATTACGAAGTCTGATGGATTTTTGGATAACAGGGTTGTTGTCCAATAGCTCTGACTGGCCCGTGATTTGTAGGATGGCATGTTGTGTAAGCTCAAAATCATGCTGTATCCGTTCGTGAAATGTGCCATCAGAAAGAGAGGCATACCGCTTGGCTATATCCAAACGTGCTCTAGCCATCTCTGCTTGGGCATTGTCGACGATGGCGCGGAAAAAAGCCCAGTTGCGATAGTGTTCCTTAAGGGCATCGGGGTTGCCTTGATGGTCGTTGATGTACTTGTTTAGCGCGCTACCCATACCATACCACCCTGGCAAATTGTAGCGCGTCTGAATCCATGAAAAATTCCAAGGAATGGCACGCAAATCCTCAAAGTCCACTTCGCTGCCAGCCTTGCGCGACGCCGGTCGTGAGGCAATCGGTAGATGACTAATCTGCTCAATTGGCGTTACTCTTACGTACCAAGGCCAAAATTCCTCATCATCAATTAAGTTACGATAAGCCTTCATGGACTCACTGGCAAGGAATTCCATCATTGCGTTTGAATCTGGTCCCAAATCCTCGGATTCCGGGTGCGATGTCTTTAGCATAGCGTTGATTATCTGTTCCAAATGCCTATGAGCGATGCCAGGTTGAGCGTACCGGAAAGAAATCACTTCACCTTGTTCAGTAAAACGGATGCGTCCGTTATACGTTTCTCGTGCCATCGCGAAAATTGCGCGATTCGCTCTGCCGCCACCGCGTCCTATAGTTCCGCCGCGCCCGTGAAACAATCGCATCTCAACCTGATGTTCGTAACAAACACGAGCCAGTACCGCTTGTGCCTTGTGCAGCGACCAATTTGCCATCCAATAACCACCGTCTTTGTTGCTATCGGAATAACCCAGCATGATCTCTTGAAAATCACCGCGTGCTTTGAGATGGAGACGGTAGATAGGATTCGTGAATAGAGACACCATTAAGGACTCCGCTCGCTCAAGATCGTCAATGGTCTCAAGGAGCGGAACCACATCAACAACACTGTGCACCTGTCCACCATCGTAATGCCACAATCCGACCTCTTTAAGCAAGAGTAGTACCTCAAGAATGTCGCTAACCGCGTCAGTCATACTAATGATGTAACTACCAATCGAGTCACGGTCGTATTCCACAACCTCTGCAACCAACTCCATTACTTCAAGCATCACCCGCGCGTCGCCCGCAGTTTCCGTTTTGGGGGGCAACAACGGCCGTCTGTTTTTTAACTCATGTTCAAGAGTCCGAGCACGTTCCACCTCTGTAAGGGAAGAATATTTCGTACACACCCCTCCAATGGCTAGTAATTCACTGACCGCAGCCTCATGAATTTTGCTGTGCTGGCGAATATCAAGCGCGGTTAGGTGCAGCCCAAATGTCCGTGCCCGGACCACCAAGTCGGCAAGATGTCCCGTCACAGCAAGCTCTGGCATGTGACTCTCTTTTAAGCAGCGCTGAATCAATTCTAAATCGCTCACAAAACTGGCGCGGTCATATTTCCCTTCGGTTGCCAAATTCGATTCATCTTGCATCTGTCTCAGCCGCGCCATGATATAGCTGATTTTGATCCGGTAAGGTTCATTCGCGAACGGATGAATCTCATCTTCCGTTAATAAACCGCTCTTTGAATCCTTCATCAGGGATTCTTTGAGTGCCTCCGGTACGGGATTGAAGCGATTGGAGATGCTCAAGTCATGCCAAAGAAGGCGTAATTCGTCTAGGTAAAGATCGATAACCGTTTCCCGGTTGAGGCGAAGTGCGGTACGCGTAATTTCCGCGGTTACATTGGGGTTGCCATCTCGATCGCCGCCAACCCACGAACGGAAGCGCAGAAATGTGGGTAATTCCACATCTCGCTCATAATATAGCTTGAGCGCCTCCCGCAATTCGCCGTACAATTGAGGCACGATCTCCCAGACACAGGTACTCAAGAAATGGAGTGCATGCTCCACCTCATCAATCACAGACGGGCGTTCAACTCGAATCTCATCAGTTGCAAGCAACAGCGCAATCTGAGAATAGATATCCCTGATGACAATATCGCGCTCTGAAGGAAGGAGATTGTGTGATTGGAGCCTGGCAAGTTGCTCGGCAACCTGCTGCTGTTTGTGAGCGACACTTCGTCGACGCACTTCGGTGGGATGCGCCGTAAACGTCGGCTGAATATCCAAACGCTGTATCCACGTAAGTGTTTCTTCGAATGAAACACCTGCCTGTTTGAGGTAGTGGATAGCCTCGGCGATTGATTCCACTCGCGGAGTCCCCGCAGTCGCATTGCTCTGTCGCTCGCGGTTGATGCGTACGATTTCACGCTGTTCGGCTTTGTTGACGAGATTGAAAAAGCCAGTGTATGCACGAAGCAACCAAACAATCTGTTCCCTCGACAGTGATTGGATGATTTCGGCTGCCTGGTCTCGAAGTTCCTCTTTACCCGTGGTTGCTGTATCCTTACAAAGGATTCGCAACTGTTCGGTCAGGTCCAAGATTTTATCGCCCGCCTGCTGCCGGATGGCATGACCGAGTAGTGATCCCAATAGATGCACCTGCTCGCTCAAAGGCGTCGTAATTCCTGTGCCTTCAACCTCTATCGTTAAGCCTCGCCAACTGTTCATGATGTTCCTCTATGGCTATGGTGAGCGAATGACGCTCCCCAAAGTCTGGGTCAAATGCCAATCTTAAAATCTAGAATTTTATTATACACGACTTTGAGCTGAATACAAGGTGAATTATCTTGACAATGCTTTTATTTTCGCGTATCCTGAACACGGATAAATTGGACAATGATTAGCAGGTTTTGCCGAAGGTGCTACGGTATTTGGCTTGACAACCTAAGCGCGTTCAAGTAAAAACCTAACCGCGTCTCATTCCCCCTAAGGAAAATTGGGAATGGAAAAATAGTATATGAATCTAGCGATTGAAAATCGTATTGTCGATGAAATTTTTGCCAACTCGGAAGCGTATGGAAACCTGCTTGTCCTTGCTGATGACATCGGTCCCCGCCTCATCGGTACTCCTAACGAAATTAGAGCCCGAGATTACTTGGTGAAAAACCTTTGCCGGTACGGACTAGATAACGTCCGTACCGAAGCATTTCCGCATCAAGCTTGGAGATCAGAAAGAGAAGAGCTGCATATCATGGCGCCCGTTGAACGAGAAATCGGGTGCCGCTCCACCGTTTTGTCAGCCTCCACACCTGCGGCCGGGGTAGAGGGTGAGATTGTGCTGCTTGAGCGATGCGATCGCCCTGAGCTTTAAGAACACAAAGAACGTGTGAAGGAACTGATTGTTGTTGCCCATTACGATCCGATCCCGCGTCACTTAAAAACACCGTTAGCTACAGAATACGGTGCTATCGCCTTGCTTGAGGCGTTTGGATTCCCGGGGTCCCATCTGTCGGCACGCGCCTGTGTCTACGAGCAGGTGGCACCCATTCGTTGCTTCCATTAGTAAAGAGGGCCACGACTACGTGCGATGCCTTGAGCAAAGGAAGAGAACTGTCAAGTTACGACTAACTCTCGACAGCGGCTTCGAGAAAAAAGATGGGTGAAATGTCGTTGGCGAGATTCGTGGAGTGGAGGATTCCCCCGAACATATCGTTATGGGCGCACATTACGACTCACATCATATTGCACCGGGTGCAGCGGATAATGCTTCTGGAGTTGTCACTATTGTCGAAGCGGCGCGGGCGCTTGTTCAGCACAGAGAGCACATAAAGCGTACAATCAAAGTGGCGTTTTTCAGCGGCGAAGAGGTTGGGCTAGTTGGCGCTTAGGCTTATACGCATCAACATTACGACGAACTCGAAGGCACCATCCTAATGCTGAACAACGACGGACAGGGAGGACGACCAAACGGAGTTAGCATCAACACCACTGATGAATTCAAGCCCATTCTGGAGGGGATTTCCGAATTGACGGTGAGGTCCTTCACCTTTACAAGATTTCGGTAGGCCGTCCCGGCTGGTATGGAGTCGATCTGTTTCCCTTTCTGTTGAACGGTGTCCCGGCAATGCTCGCCCATTCTTCGCCCTACCGTCCGAATGACTTCGCCTACGTCCATATCGCAGCGGACACAGTTGATAAAGTATTAGCGCCCGGGCTGACCGAATCTGCTGCCGTGAACGCACAAATCGCTTTTAATTTGCAAATCTGCCCGCGTGGCCTGCCCCCGAAAATCACAGCAAGAGCTAGAAGAGATGTTCGAGAGCTACAATTACATTGAAACATTAGAACTTCTTGATATGTGGCCCGCAGAGCATGCCAAGAAGCGGTTTTTTTTGACTAATCATGCTAGTCAAATGTGCATGAAAGGAGAGGAGGATGCAAGCCGTATACATTGATGATATTGAGACCATACGCGTTGGAACAAGGGAGATTCCTAAACCCGCCGCCGATGAAGTTTTGCTGAATGTCCGATCGGCTGGAATCTGTGGAAGTGACATTCACATACTCAAAGGGGAGTTCGGCGTACTTCCGGTTATCCCCGGTCACGAATTCTGTGGCGATGTTGTTGAAGTTGGGAAGAAGGTCACCACCCACAGCCCAGGCGACCGTGTGGCAGTCAATCCGTCAGGAATTGGCTACGGAACGCTGGTTGCCGGTGGATTTGAAGATTACGTTGCAGTTCGCGCTTCACTGGCTCATCCCTTGGGCGATCTCACCTACGATGAAGGTGCGTTGATAGAAACTCTTGGATGTATCGTTCACGCTATTGACAGCGCAGGCGTTACCTTGGGCGATGAGGTTCTTGTAGCGGGTGCAGGACCAATCGGTTTGTTAATGCTACAAGTGGCAAAACTATCTGGAGCACTCTCGGTTACCGTCACGGATGTCGTTGAAGAAAAACTCGTCAAAGCCAAGGAACTTGGTGCGGACGAGACCATTGTTGTAGACAAAGACCTTGAGGGCCAAATCCATGCCACGCATCCCGACGGATTCCATCTGACCATTGACGCCACGGGAAATCCCAAAGCCCAAGAACAACTCCTCGGTTTCACCGCTGACCAAGGGATGGTATTACTTTTTGGATTCGCGTCGCCTGGCGCCATCATGGGAGTCGAGCCTTATGATATTTTCCGACGTGAACTAAAAATCATCGGGACATACGCGCTCGGCAATAAATTTGAGAGGTCACTGGCTCTTGCTATAGCGAAGCGCGTAAAGCTAGCGGACATCATCAGCCATCATTTTCCCCTTGCCGAGTTTCCCAAAGCCATTGAGACCACGCGGGGCCCCGAGCCGTCGCTCAAAATCCTAATGCATCCTAACGCATCGTAGTCTCGTGGAAGGATATAGTTGCAATCGCAGATATTGCAGTAGAAAATCTGGCGAAGGCGAAAGAATTGGGAGCGCACGAAGTCTTTGATGCATCCCACAATCTCAAGGAACAGCTTTTGGAAGCACACCCGAAACGGTTCCATCTCACGATTGATGCAACGAGAAATCCTCGTGCCCAGGAACAAATGCTAGGTTTCACAAGAAGCGGCGGCAGATTCCTGCTCTTCGGCGTTGCGGCACCTGCCGATACTATGACCGTCGAGCCTTACGACATTTTCTATCGCGAGCTGAAGATTGTCGGGGTACACAGTTTCGGCGACAAGTCTGGACGGGCTGTCGGAATTGTCAAGTCAAGGAGAGTGAATCTCGCCGAAATTATCAGCCATCATTTCCCACTTGCTCAATTTCGCAAGGTGCTCGATCTGACACGCAGCCCGGAACCCTCCCTCAAGATCCTCATGCACCCGGATGGAGATGCACAGATGGTTGGCAGATTCAGCAACGAAGTGTCCGACCCTACCAAAGCAACCAATAGAAACGAACAGCGCTGGTTTGCCGTTCTTCGCTATGTAGGTAGGCGCAGCAAGGAATGTAAAGAATGGATTCGCTAATATCGGAATGTGTTATCTTTGCCAGAAATTTCACAGCGGAAGGTATCATCCAAGGTTATGGCAAATGCTAACGCGCTGAAAGAATTTCTCGGCGAAGTCAAAACGACGATTGATGCGTACATTCTTGATTTTCTTCCGTCCGAGCATAGTCGCGATGAGGTGCAATGTCTCTACGACATGATGCGGGATTATCCTCAGAGATCTGGCAAACGAATGCGGCCCGCGCTGTGTTTGCTCATCTGCGAGGCGTTTGGCGGCAAACGCAAAAACGCATTGAATACCGCAGCGGCGCTTGAACTACTACAGAACTGGTTGTTAATTCATGACGATATCGAAGATGGATCTGACCTCCGTCGTGGAGAACCATGCCTGAATCTGAAGTATGGTGTGCCGTTAGCCATCAACGCAGGTGATGCGCTTCACTGCCGAATGTGGGAGATGTTGCATCGGAATGCGGAGATTCTCGGTCACGAGGTCGCATTCCAGATACTCACCGAATTCACGCGTCTGAGCAATCAAGTTGTCGAAGGACAACACATTGAGCTAAGTTGGGTCGATAGCAATCAGTGGAATCTCACCGAAGATGACTATTGGGCGATGTGCGTGCAGAAGACCGCGTGGTACACGTCCATCGCACCGTGCCGCTTGGGAGCGATTACAGCAGGGGTGGCAAAGGCTGATGTTGACCATTTTATTGACATTGGTCGAAACTTGGGCGTCGCCTTTCAAATTCAAGATGATGTTCTGAATCTCATTGGCGACGAAGGGCAATACGGTAAAGAAATCGCTGGAGACATCAGCGAAGGGAAACGCACTCTGGTGTTGATTCATCTATTCAATTCGTGTAGGCATGACGAGGCGAACCGCGTAGTTGAGATCATGGCTAAAAATCGAAACAGCAAGAGTTTAGCCGAAGTCCATGAAGTATTGTCGCTCATGAAAAAATATCGATCGATTGCGTATGCACAGAAGCGAGCCAAGGTGTTAGTGGAACAGGCATGTGCTCAATTCGCGCAGCGATTCGCCCACATACCGGATAACCGAGCGAAGGATCTCTTTGTGCCGCTTGTGAAATTTGCTATTGAACGCGATTATTGATGGAGTGACATTTGAAGAATTGACGTGAAGGAAAGGTAGATTGACTTGAGTGGATTCTTATAGAGACTCAGGCGTGAATACTAACAAATCACATGGAACGTGAGTAACTGGATAATATAAGCGAAATCTTGTACCGAATGAGATTACTGTAAAGTTCAACTAATTTGAACGGGGAGAAGAAATGCCATTAGTATCTATGCGACAAATCCTTGACGAAGCCGCTGCGGGCGGTTACGGAGTTGGCGCATTCAATGTCAATAACATGGAGCAGATTCAAGCCATCATGGAAGCCGCACGTGAAACGCAGTTTCCTCTAATCATTCAGGCAAGTCGAGGCGCGCGAAAGTACACCAACGATCGATTCCTGTACCATCTCATGATGGCAGCTGTCGAACTATATCCGGACGTGATGGTTGCGCTCCATCAGGATCATGGGAATAGCCCGGAAACGTGCAAGTCGGCAATTGAGATGGGCTTTACCAGCGTAATGATGGATGGTTCACTGATAGAGGATGGAAAAACACCCGCGGATTTCGAATACAACGTTCAGATGACGCGGCAGGTTGTCGAGATGGCACATGCACACGGTGTTACCGTTGAAGGCGAACTCGGCTGTCTTGGTTCGCTAGAGACGGGTGAGGGCGAAAAAGAAGATGGACACGGTGCGGAGGGAGTTTTGTCACACAATCAACTCCTCACTGATCCCGAGCAAGCGGTGGAATTTGTCGAGCGCACAGGCGTTGACGCGCTTGCGGTCGCTATCGGGACTAGCCACGGTGCGTACAAATTCACCCGAAAACCTGATGCCGAAGTGCTTGCCATGGACCGAATCATTGAGATTCACAATTTGCTTCCGAGCACTCATCTTGTGATGCACGGGTCGTCGAGCGTTCCCAAGGACTTGCAGGACATTATCAACGACCATGGTGGTGAGATTCGACCCACGTGGGGCGTACCAGTCGAGGAAATCCAACTTGGAATTAAGAACGGAGTTCGCAAAATTAATGTGGACACTGATAGTCGCTTAGCGATTACTGGAGCAATTCGCAAATTCCTCGCAGAGAATCCGGAAGAATTCGATCCGCGCGGTTATCTGACCCCCGCTCGCGATGCAATGAAAGAGGTAATCAAATCCCGGATGTTAAGTTTTGGGGAGGTCGGGAATAGGGTCGATTATGAGCCAATCCCCTTGGAAGCAATCGCTCAACGATATGACGAAGAGGCCGCAGGGGCCTGAACCGCTGTAGCGGAGCAGATTCTGTTTTGAGCGAGCGGATTCCCCTCATGGTCTCTGACGCCCCAGCAGCGGAAGATATCCCCGCCTATCAACGCCATGCGTATCCATCACAGAGTAGTAGACCTCAAGCTGATCCACCCCTTCAAGATCTCGCGTCGAGCCGTTGATGAATATCGGCAAGTGGTTTCAGTCGAAATCGACGGTGGAATGGGAGAGGCGCCTCCTGCTCGTTTCTACGGCGAAACGGTCGAAACCGTACAGGATGCCATAGAGATTCTGGAATCAGGTCTTGATGGTAATCTAGACGCCATCCAAAGCGTACTGGCGAAACTTCAGTCCGTGCTCAGCGGAAACTATGCTGCCAAGTCCGCGATTGATATGGCGCTCCACGATCGGCTCGGTAAAGCATTGGGTGTACCATTGTACCGGCTGTGGGGGCTAGATCCGAACGCGGTGCCGCCGACGTCATATACGATTGGGTTGGATGAACCGGAGGTCATGCAGCAGAAAACTCGTGAGGCGGAAGATTACGCAATTCTGAAGGTGAAGTTAGGAACGCCTCAAGATGTTCAGATTATCCACGCGCTCCGCGAGGTTACGGACAAACCGATTTATGTGGATGCCAATACAGCGTGGTCGCCGAAAGAAGCGGTTCGCAAGATTCGCGAGCTTGCTCCTCTCGGCATTGACATCGTCGAACAACCGAACGCCGCAGACGATTTGGAAGGTTTGAAGTTCATCCGCGAACACTCCGATATCCCGATAATTGCGGATGAGAGTGTCAAACGTGCAGCCGATATTCCTGCACTAGCCGAATGTGTCGACGGTATCAATATCAAGTTGGCAAAGTGCGGAGGTCTCCTCGAAGCGATGCGCATCATAAGCGTTGCACGTGCACATAACTTGAAAGTCATGATAGGTTGTATGATTGAGAGTTCTCTTGGCATTACAGCGGCGGCGCATCTGACACCCCTCGTCGATTACGTTGACCTCGATAGCCACCAGTTAATTGCTAACGACCCCTATATCGGTGTTACGCTGAAGAACGGCAAGCTAGTCCTTCCCAACCGCCCGGGTATTGGGGTAATCCAAAGAGCTCCGGAACAGAATTAAAGGCATTCGTTACCACGACGCTCAGTTTGTTTTCAACGTAGAATTGAAAGAACCCGCGTTTAGAAATCGAGGACGGATGGTCGATACGGGATAGCGTGCGACGCCCGATGTTTGCCGCCGATTGAATTAACAACAAGAACCTAGCAAGAAAGGATTTCAAATGGAATTACGGGATTGTTGCGCTGCTATTACCGGCGGAACCGGTGCATTGGGCACCGCGGTTTGCAAGGCTTACCTAAGGCAAGGGTGTAACGTTGCTATCCCCTTTATATTCGATCGCGAGATTGAAGGATTCGAGAAAGAGATTGGCGACTTAAAATCACGGGTAACACTTATCCGCCGCAGTGTCGCTGCCGAGGAGGAGGTCGATTCCTTCTTTCAAACTGCTTTGGAAAAGTTCGGCAAACTTGATGTGTTGGTGAACATCGTAGGCGGTTTCATGGGTGGGATTCCAGTTTCTGATCTGGAGGTGGAAGATTGGGATGCGATGATGAATCTCAATCTGAAGTCGGCGTTTCTCTGCTGCAGAGCTATCTTACCGAACATGAAAGAACGCAAATCGGGGAAGATTATCAACGTCTCGGCGCGCGCGGGTTTAAGCGGAGTGGCAGGCATGAGCGCCTACTGTGTTTCCAAAGGCGGTGTGCGTGTGCTCACGGAGTCAATTGCGGAAGAGGTTAAGGATTTAGGGATTAACGTAAACGCGATCATGCCGAGTATCATTGATACTCCCGCCAATCGATCGGCAATGCCGGACGAAGATCACTCCCGTTGGGTCTCCCCTGCCGACATTGCAAAGGTAATTCTCTTTCTAACATCCGATGACGCCGCTGTTATCAACGGCGCTGCTATACCGGTGTACGGTCGAGCGTAATTCTAGACCGTTTCGCTAATTTCGTCAAATTGCCTCCAAGGCAAAGCCAAAGTTCCGCTTCCAATCTGGCCCGCTAAACTCTAATAACCAATGGTGCTAGTTTGAAATTTGGAGGTTAATAAGCATAACATTCCCTTTTGGCTTTGCTTTAACGCGAAAGGTATCAGGGCATGAGACGATTTCCTCGATTCTACCGTTAATTTGAGTATCGGTAGCTATCAAATAACGGGAGGAAATCTAGACTCATGACCATAGTAGATTTTATCACAGAACTGTTTTGTTGTGTTGATGATAAACTCTCACAGCACGGTAAAAACCATAAGCATAGCCAAGCCAAACTTTATCCGTCTGAAGTGGTTACCATTGCCATGCTCTTTGCGCTCAAGGGTGTGGGTAATCGAGCCTCCTATCGCTGGATAGCGAACAATTTCAAATCCTTATTTCCGATGTTACCCGAGCGTACCCGATTGTTCCGCTTATTCGACGGGCATCAACATCTCATTGACGTTTTTATGGCGAATCCTTCGCTTATCGGTGGAATTGACACGTACGGTATTGAATTGATTCACCCGCGCCGAGAAGGGCGCTCTAAACGTCAAATCGGACGCAAAGGCATTTCCAACCAACGATGGATTGTAGGTGGAAAACTTTGCTTGCTACACAATCATCTCGGACTGATTGTCAACTGGGACTGCGACACTGCCAATGTACATGATGGGAGTGCCTTCCAACATCTCGTTGATGGGGTCAGTGACCAGATGGTTGTTTTTGCCGATGTAAATTTCGCCAAAGCGGATTGGTTCCCTTCCAACTTGCGTCTGTGCCGACGTGGCGAGTGGAATTCTCGGATGCTGCGAGTGGAATTCTCGGATGCTGGTAGAAACGATTTTGTCCATGTTGACGCTAGTGTGCCATTTTAAGAAAGTCATGCACCGTCGTTGGAGTTACTTCAAAACGCGAGTCGGCTTTACAATGGCTTTGGTCAATCTCTTGGTACAGTGGAATGGATTGTCGATTGACGACGATGGCTTTGTGCCTCTGTCAATAGCTCAATTCAGTCTCTAAACTAGCACCAAAGGTTAATACTAATTCGTAATCCATAGGTTACAAGAACCGAGGGTCCGTAGTAGCAATCAACCGAACGGATAGTGAGGGATCAAGGAAGCGAATAGCGACTGCGATAGAGTTCCCATAGAAATCCCCTCATTGCGCGTCCCGGGCGGTTGTAACATTTAGATTCTGAAATCGTATCAGCTATCACTTTCCAGATCAGAGCGGTCGTTTCCTATTGAGGTGCTTGAGCGCCAGTTCAAGAACCCAACACCCAATACGACGATTAATGCCGGTAGGTGTAGCCAAATCGCGGAGCGAACGAGAATGAATCCCATCCCTGCAACAAAGAGTATCAGCCGCATCCAAAGGCTCAAGGGCGCCAAGAGATAGCCTGCCATGCACGCAGCCAACGGCACAATCCCAAGCACGGTAATTCCTAAGCTTACCACGATCGACCAAAGCCCTGCCGTTCCGCCATCGGAAGATAGAGTCAATAATTCCGGGCGCAGCACGAACGCGTACGGCAAGGCGAAACCCACCAACGCAAACCGGAAAGCAGCGAAACCCGTTCTCATGATGTTGGCATTCGCAATTGCTGCCGCCGTGTAAGCCGCCAAGGCAACCGGCGGCGTAACCATCGACATCATCCCAAAATAAAATATGAAGAGATGCGCGGCAAGCGGAACCAATCCCAAGTCAGTCAGAATAGATCCGACCAAAGTTGCCATAAGAAGATAGCACACTGACGAAGGCAACCCCATCCCAAGCACAATGGTCGAAACCATTAGAAGTAACAACGCAAGGATTACATTGTTTTGAGCCAGCGGTACAAGCATCCCCGGCAACTTTGTGCCGATACCCGTCAGCAATACGACACCTAGGGTTAACCCGACACATGATGCTGCAGCAATCAGTGAAACGCCGCCGTGAGCAGCTTTTGCCATGGCGTCGCAAAGCTCGCGAATCCCTATTCGCGTGTGATGGCTAAATGCACTCACGACAAGTACGATAATCAAACCCCAAGTAACCGCGCGAAATGGCGTGTAACCGAGAACCAAGAATAAAACAAGTACGCAGAACCCGGCACAGAACACAAATCCCTGTGCAGCAGGGGGCTTTTCATCGAGTTGTTGACTCGCCGCTTCAGCGGTTGCACCAACTAACTTGGCGCGGAAATGAACGATGAGAAGGAGTGCCCCGTAGTAAAGGAGGGCGGGGATGAGGGCAGCCTTGATTATCTGCAGATAAGTTACCGGGGGTGTCACAATCTCAAGCATCATGTAGGCGCCTGCCCCCATAATGGGTGGTACCAGCGCGCCACCTGAACTAGCCGCCGCTTCAATGCCCGCAGCAGTTGTCGGTTGAAACCCTGCGCTTCGCATCATTGGGATGGTAAACGTCCCGGTGGTCGCAGTGTTGGCAACAGCGCTGCCCGACAGCGACCCCATCATACCGCTACTGATGACGGCAACCTTGGCAGGACCGCCAGCGCTAGAGCGAAACAGCCGTCTCGCGAAATCAATGATATACCGTGTCGCGCCTGTTTTCTCCAGCACCGCACCGAACAGCACAAACAGAAACACATACGTAAACATCACCTTCAAGGCGATTCCAAATACGCCTTGGCTGTGTAAAAACGTCTGGCTGACAATACGTTCCCAAGAATATCCGCGATGAAACAGCCATCCCGGCATAGACTGTCCAAAGCCTGCATATAACAGAAAAATAACTGAGAGCAGTGGGAGAGTTAAGCCAATCGCTCGCCGCGTGGCTTCCAAAACCAGAACCAATCCGAGCAGTCCAATAAAATAATCAATAGATAGTTCCACTCCGGCGCGGTTTCCAAGGGGTTGGCTCTCTATCCAAAATCGTTGAAACAGAGGTTCCGTTTGGACTAAGATATAACCGAAACAGCCAACAACGCATACAACTAGGATGAGGTCTATTCCGTGACCGAGAATACTTGCTGTAAGTTTAGAATGAAGGGGATATTTGAGAAAGACGAGAACCAGTCCCAACATGGTAAAAAGCGCCATTTGGGACTGGGGTAAGAGTTGGGGATAATTGACCTCCGCGAGAACAAACAAACTCAGGAGAATGGCTAACGCTTTAAAAAGTGTTTGGCGGAGGCATTGGACGGAGTTCATTCCTAGTTCCGGCTCTCGAGCCTGCGTACCCAAATGTTGCGGAAACGCATTGGATTCCCGTGGTCTTGCAGTTTGATTGGTCCTTCAGGTGGATGCGGCTCATCATATGAGGGGGCACGACCGTGGCCCGTCGGTCCTAGAATCTCCTGATAGTGCTGTACCAAAACGCCGTTGTGCACGACAGTAGCATACGCGGGTGTCAATAACTTCTCTCCATCAAACTGCGGGGGAACGAAGAAAATATCGTACGTTTGCCATTCGCCGGGCTTCCGAGAGGCATTGACGAGCGGGGGCCACTGCCCGTAGATTGCACTTGCCGCACCGTCGGCATAAGTCGGGTTGTCATAGCCATCCAGCACCTGAATCTCATACGTATTCAGCAGGAAAACGCCGCTGTTGCCTCGTCCCTGACTGTCCCCCTTGACCTTTGACGGAGTCGCCCATTCCACATGCAACTGGCAGTGTCCAAAATGCTCAGTGGTTTCGATATCTCCGGTTTTATTGACTTCCATGTAGCCATTTTCGACCTTCCACTGCGCCGGACCGTCGCGTCCTATCCACTGACTCAAATCCGTGCCGTCAAAGAGCACTACCGCATCTGACGGGGGGTTGCCGGCCGTCGCCGGCGAACTTTCCGTGCCCGGTGTAACAATCCTCGGTTGAGGCCGCCTTCCATCATGTACTCTCCACTCCGAATTGGGAATAAACGGAGTATCGTCGTAACCAATACGAGGTTTTTCTGCTTGTGACAAAATGAGGTCTCCTTCTAGGTTCAGATTTAGCAATTATTCGGGCCAAATGCCAATTTCCTTGTAATAACGAACCGCGCCAGGATGGAACAATGTGCCTGTATCCTTGACGACATTCTTTGGGTTGATTGCTTTGCCTGCCGGGTGCTTCTTCACCACATCCGCTCGGTGCTCATAGAGAATCTTGGTGAATTGATAAACATCTTTGTCAGCTTGATCCGTCGACGTTATCAGATGCATCGAACCAACATTCATCCCGTTGAAGAGTTTTTCTTGATTCCGATACGTCTCCGCGGGAATAGTCGCGGATTCGAAAAATGGATAATCATTGATTAAACGTTCTTTTGCTTCTGCTTCGAATGGAACGAACAGAATATTTTGGGAAGAGGCGGCTTGGGTAATCGATGCCGTCGGAACTGCGCCACCCAAGAACGCTGCAACAGCCGAACCATCCGCCAACATGTTCACTGCGCCAGTCTGCGTATTGTTTAGCGGCGTAAAATCTGCATAGGTTACGCCGTGCGCGGCTAGAATCGGTTCTAGAAAATATTCAAACCCGGCGCCCGCGGGACCGAGTACTACTCGCTTACCTTTTAAATCCGCAAGTCCTTTCACGTCCGACGATTTTTGCGTGATAAAGAGGGCAACGTTCGGAGCCAGTGTCATCACCGCGCGAATGGGTTGTTTCCGCTTCCACGCGCCCTCGCCTCGAACCGCAAAATAGGAGATGGCGGCATTCGCAAGGGCAAACTCCAGCTCACCTCTTGAGAGGCGCCGAATGTTTTCTTGCGTGCCTTTCGTGGCTTCCGCGGCAACCTCCCAATTCAAATCGCCTACGTTCTCTCTAACAACTTGGGAGATTGCACCGCCCACAACAAAAAACGATCCGCCAGGCGGCGCCGTGCCTATGCTGAAAAATTGTTGTTTACCCGTCTTCTTTGCCAAGACGCTTGTTGCGGTCAAGTAATTGAAACATAGAAAGATAGCAAGTATAGAGATGACAAAAACCCTTTGGTACCGGTGAGTTCCTGCAAAGGCCATGAAAGTGCTCCTTGGTTATTGAGATTAAGTATAGTCAAATTGACGCCTAAATGCCTTGAAACGCAGGGGGTTTGAATTCATCCCAACTCTTGATTGAAGGTATTTCCGCAGGCCCCGGCGTCAAAGACGGTCGATCGTTTGAACGATCTAAATAGATAGCCTGCATGCCCAACTCCATTGGTGCCAGCACATCGTTAGTGAGATTGTCTCCAATAAAAAGCGCTCGGCTCGCCGGATTGCTTGAAATCCCTGCTCGTTGAAGCGCTTCAGAATAGATTGGATGCCCGGGTTTCTTGAACCCAAACGAGGCGCTGTCAATAATGAAATCAAAGAAACCATCCAAATCGAATTTCCTGAGCATCCGTTGCGGCCAATCCGGCAGGTAAAAATTTGAAACGACGCCCATTCTCACCTTATCACGCCACCTTTGAAGCATCTCGATTACTCTCGGTGTACGCCTCAGCGTATTCTGATATCTCAGCTCAAACTGTTCAATAATCCGACTTACAAGCGTGTCAACTTCATCCTTGCGGCTCTCATCTTTCTTGGTCAGAATATCCCTGAGTCGATCCGTCAAGTTGACCTCTCCCTAGTCGTTACCATCCCACCTGTCCCGCTTCCATCTATCGTAATCGCCCTTAAACTCGACTTAGGTAGCATAGAACCCCGTTTCCACCGGACGACGCAAAATAGGCCTCAAGCCCGATTCATCTCCCCTGTCATCAAAGTCATCGATAAGTGTATTGAAGCAGTCAAAGAAAACCCAATCGAACGAGGGCTTCACTCTTTTCGCGACAAGGTTCAAGAGAAACCGTAGTCAATGCACCTCTCTTGAATGTTTGGTTTCTCGAACACCTTTCCTTATAGCGTTATCTCCTCGGGAGGAGGACACATCTGCGCCATCGGTGTAAAGATTTGGTCGACATCTTTCGTGAACACATTTCCGCTCAAGATATCAACAATCCCTTGTTGACAGTCCGGAAATTGCTTTAAGAATTTAGCAAAACTAAACTCTTTCGTATAGAAGGCGTACACCAACTTCCGAAAAGACTCCATTCCTTTCACGAACTCTGTACCAAACTGTCCCAGCCGCTCACCCGACAAGTCACCGCTTTCAAATGCTCCATTGATTGCGTCCGCCGCCATCTCTCCAGACTTCAGCGCCAAAAACAGCCCTGTAGAATAAACCGGATCCAAGAAGCCGAAAGCATCCCCCACAAGCACCCATCCATTTCCGGCAATTTGCCGAGCACGATAAGAAAAATCCTTTGTTGTTTTGACCGGGAACAGTTGCTTTGCGTTTTCTATTCGCCATTTCAAGGCGGGACATTTCTCTAGTTCCGCCTGAAAGATAGCTTCGGCATCTAGTTGCGCGCCATTTGACCGGCGGTCTTGCAGTAGATATTTGATTGATCCAACGACTCCCACGCTCACGCGGTCGTAAGGAAGCGGAATATACCAGAACCATGAATCTTTGTTCTCAGTGTGCAAGATTAACGTGGCCCCCTCATTAATTCCTTCGTCCCGAATTCCCCCTTGAAAGTGAGTGTATATTGACGCCTTCTTGAGTTGAGGCTCAGTGTCGTTGATTTTCAATCGTCGGGAAATTAATGCGCTTTGGCCCGTCGAATCCGCGATTACTCTTGCAGACAGATCCGTGCTGTCTCCACTTGGAGATTTTGTCCGAACGCCAACTGCTCGATCTTTCTCAAATAACACGCTGTGAACGCCGACTCCACGCCGAACCTCTACGCCTTTTTCCCGAGCATTTTCGAGCAGCATTTCGTCAAATTCGCTACGCAGAACTTGCCACGTTATGGAGCTTTCGTGCGGGTCATTTTCATAGAAATAGAACGGTGCAGAGGCCTTACCGGACTGAGAATAAAACTGAACGCTATGTTTCTTGGGAAAGTGACTCGATTTCAGTTTTTCCAACATGCCCAGCCGTTCGAACGTCCAGTAACTGGCAGGAATTAGAGACTCGCCAATCTTGAAACGTGGCTCTGGGTCACGCTCTAGCAGTAGCACGCGAGGACCCTTCTCAGCGACCAAGGTTGCAACGGTGCTTCCTGCGGGACCTCCGCCAATGACAATCATGTCGTAACATTGTGTCTCTAAAACGCCGTTTGTTTTCATTGACGTCCTTACGGCAGTTGACTCCGCCGTATGAATTTAATCTCTTGATTAAACGCTATCAATTTTAACCAATTCCGGCTCAATACGCAGAATTCGATCGTCGTCCGGGGTTGGCTTTCCCCGCCCGTCTCGATTGCTCGTAGCAAGATAAATCTGCCCGTTAGGTCCCACTAGGACATCACGTAGTCGCCCAAACTCACCTTCAAACAATAACTCTTCATCAACCGCACGACTGCCATCTGGGGAGAGGATTAATCTTACGAGCGCGGCTCCTCTAAGCGACGTGAAGAGGAGATTCCCTTTCCAGCCGGGGATGAGATCGGCGTTGTAGAAATCTGCGCCGCAAGGAGCTACAGTTGGCGTCCAAGTTGCCACCGGTTCGACAACACTATTTTCCTTGCAAAAATCCTCTTCCAGACGAACATCGTTATCGCAAAAACCGCGAACGTTAGGCCACCCATAGTTCCGTCCAATCTCAACTCGGTTGACCTCATCGTTATCCGCCGGACCGTGTTCTGTCAAGTAGAGGTCGTCCATCTCAGGATGAAAGGCCAATCCCTGGGCATTACGATGCCCGTATGAGTATACTGTCGTGCCAAACGGATTTCCCGGCGCGGGTTGACCATCCAATGTGAAGCGGAGTACTTTTCCCGCAACGGAGTCAAGGTCCTGAGAAAGATTTGGCCGGCCGGCATCTCCAGTGGTCATATAGAGAAATCGGTCTCGTCCTATCCCAAGCCGAGATCCGTTGTGAATACCGGCACCAGGGATGTTATCCAGCAGAATTTCTGTGGCACCGAGCGAAACGCCGTCGAAGCGCATCCTCACCAGCCGATTCCGTATTTCGCGGCCGACGCTAAAAGAGTGAGCGAGGTAGACAAACGGTTGTGCACCAAAGTCGGGGTGGAAAGCCATTCCCATCAAGCCGCTTTCGCCAACCTCTGTCACCCCAACCACCCCAACTTGCGTCGCATGACCCCTGGCGGGATCGACGCGATGAATTGTCCCCCTGCGCTCCGTCACCCAAATCACATCGTCAGGTCCCCACGCGATGTCCCACGGCGTGTCTAACCCGGACGTAAGCGTTTCAACGCGAAGGTTACCTAAGGTAATCAGTCCGTCGTCAATGGAATCGCTCAGAAGGTTCTCAACTCCTGAACACCCGCATAGCCAGTGGGCAGAAATCCCTATAGGGATGACTCTAATGAAGTCGCGCCGCCTCATTCGGCAGAATTCCAATTCATCGTTTATGCGCTGTTATCTTGACGACGATCCGTGACTCGACGCGCTTTTAACTCGAATCGCGGTAGTGACCCCTGATTGACTAACTTGACAGCTACGCGTAGACCCAAGGCTCTTCGAATTGCTTTAACAACCTCATCTCCTAGGGCACGACATTCAGGCGTGCTGGCTTCCAACCGAATCTCCATCTCATCAAGCGCCCCACGACGGTAAACGTCTACCGCAAACTCTCCAACTTCAGGAAAACTGCGCACGATGTTCTCAATCGTACTCGGATAGACGTTGACACCACGAATGATTAGCGCGTCGTCTAGTCGCCCAATCACACCGCCTTCCAGACGCCGATACGAGAGACCACAGCCGCACTCCCCGGAATGCAGCCTCACATGATCGCCCGTCCGGTACCGAATAGCAGGCATACATAGGCGCCCAAGATTCGTAATTATCAATTCACCTTCATTTGCATAGCTGCCTGTTGTCGGGTCAAAAACCTCAAATATGAACTCACGCTCGTTCAGATGAACACCATCTTGTGCCCGGCACTCAAACCCCCAAGCGCCGACCTCCGTTGCCCCAACATGGTCATAACACTTTGCACCCCACGCAGTTTCAATGCGGCGCTTCGTTGACGGTATGCTCGCTCCCGGCTCTCCCGCATGAATCGTGACACGGACGCTCGATTTGGCAATATCTATACCCTCTGTTTCTGCAACCTCGGCGAGGTGGAGCGCGTAGGTCGGAGTACAAACAAGAACCGAAATGTCGTTAAACAGAATTGCCGACAGCCGCTGAAGCGACGTCATCCCGCCTCCGGGAATCGATAAAGCGCCGATTTGCGCTGCCCCTTCATACGCACTCCAAAAGCCGATAAAGGGACCGAACGAAAATGCAAATAAGATGCGATCCGCGGACGTTACTCCTGTGGCATCATAAACTGTTTTCCAGCACTGCGCCCACCAGCTCCAACTTTCCGCAGTGTCTAGCCAGCGTAACGGTGCGCCAGTAGTTCCGGACGTCTGATGAATTCGGACGTATTGGTCATGGGAGTAGGTATGATTTGTGCCATACGGCGGATTGGAAGTCTGATCTTTGGATAGGTTCTCTTTTGTAGTGAACGGCAAGCGTCGAATATCGTCAAGTGAGAAGAATTTATCCTCTTCACGAATTCCCGCAGACCGTAGTTTTGTCTGATAAAACGTATTTCCTTTCAGCACTGAAGAAATCACACGTTGCAGCTTCTCCAGTTGAATCGTCGTCAACCCATCTCGATCAATCGGTTCAATTGCAGGCGAAGTCCTGTCTTTACTGCTCATATGCGTGATTGTGTCAGCTCTTGCGCGCTGTGCCATTTGTAGCGCTTATGAGTTCCTCAAGCGACATATCTGCCAAAGAGAACAACTGCAGATCAGCCAATTCAAACGACGAATGCCGTGTGATTGCATTTGGAACTGCCACACAGAATATACCGGCTCGTTTGGCAGCTGTCACGCCGTTGAGCGAATCCTCAAATACTATGGCTTCGTCCTCCGCCACCCTTAATTCTTGCAAAGCTTCCAGATACAGGGCAGGATCGGGCTTTACTCGCTCAACGTCCTCAGAACATTTAATCGTACTAAAGTGATGTTCGAGTTTCAATCTGGATAAGTTGTCGACTACCCAACTCCTCGGAGAGCTGGAAGCAACACCGAGCCGTAGTCCTAGTGTTTGGGCCTCGGCGATTCGATCTTTTACGCCAGGCAAGACCGATTGCAAATCTATCAAACTGCTCTTCAGCGCATTCCGTTTCTGATGGAGTTCCGCTCGATCGAGGGGGTGTCCAAGCTGTGCTTCAAGATAGTCATACGGGTCAAAGGCATCTGCTGTACCAACGCACTTCAACCACTCCGATATGGGCAACGAGCAACCGTAGTCTTGATATATTTCCTGCCAAGATTGGTAGACGGGACTTTCAGTGTCAAGGATAAGTCCATCGAAATCGAAGATTACAGCCTTTATCATGTTAATTTTTCTTGATTTTCCCCCAAACCGACGCAAGCTTGAACATAGGTTCAACAGCGGTTGACACAACTCCGGCGTCATATTCTTCGACAGTCATTAGAATTTCTGGTCCGATGTTTGCCACAACGCCTCCCAGAGCATAAACCTTTCCATCAACTTCCCCCGACTGCAGGAAGACACGGGGCGTAGGCATATTCAGCTTTGTCGTCCATTGATCGAGCGCCGGGTAGTATTCCTCTACGGCCTGAACACCCGGTCCTTGGATGAATGTTGTTCCGCCGATGGTATAAATCCTATCATTCAGGACCTCAGCCGCAAATGCGGTTCGTCCTGTTGGCATATCTGTTTTGGTAGCCCATGAATCTGTTAGCGGGTCGTATTCCTCAACCATTGACAAGACTGGCCCCTGAACCGCAGGTGCTCCGCCAATAACGTAAATTTTTCCATTGACGGCTGCAGCAGCCATACCCGATCTCGGATTTGGCATATCCGCTTTCCTTGTCCACGAGTCCGTCGCTGGATCATACTCTTCAACCGACGCCAGAACGGGACCTAGATTTGTTGCTATACCGCCGATGGCGTATATCTTTCCGTTAACCGTGGCGGTCGAGAACAATGCTCGAGCGGTGGGTATATCAGCTCGCTGCATCCAAGTATCCGTTGCCGGATTGTACTCTTCAACCGTTGGAATCGCGGGTTCGGTATCGGTCCAACCCCCGATTACGTATAGTTTGCCATCAACGACGGCGATGGACATCCCGGCTCGCGCGGTTGGCATGTCTGCGCGTTCACTCCATTCGTCCGTCGACGGGTTGTAGGCATGTGTGCTCGGAAGGACCTGCGCAAGCATTCCACCCATAACATAGACGAGCCCATCTGTCGCACTAGCAGAGAAAAACAACCGTGGACCCATCATATCCGCCTTTTGATTCCACTGCTCCACCTGTGCGAAGCCCACCCTAGGAAGGACTGCAATCAGACTCACTGTAAATGCAACAATCAAAACGTAGCATCGGTTCATAGTCATTTTCTCCGTAGCGATATGCGAATATCTCGTGTAGGGAATGGCGATCATTATTCCCTACACGACAAGAGTTTTTCAACACGAGACAATCGCAGAAATCATCATTTCTGCTTTTTGCGTAAGTCCTATATTCCTTAATTCTGCCCTGTCATGTCTAAACAGACCATCTCATTCTCATTTCGCGCATAGAGCCTGCCGTTGGCAAGCGTTGGCACCGTCCAACACAGTCCACTCAAGACTTCTGCACTCGCAACCTCATTATACGCGGAAGGTGTCGCCTCTGCTAACCCCAACTTGCCGCGGTCACTGAGAATAATCAGGTGCTCGTCTGCAAGCATGAGCGTGCCTTTACCGAACCCACGTGTTTTCCATTGTTCCATGCCGGTGTTTGCATCAATGCATTTCAAGATAGCGTTGTCAAAGCCATAAAGGTAATCGCCATGCAAAACCGACGTGGCAAAATGGTTCTTCATGTCCTGATTTTTCCAGATTTCTTCAACCTTCATCTCAACAGGTTCTCGGTGGCTCATGCCCCCTTCACCTTCTCCAGTGGTAGATCCTGCGGACATCATAACCCGAACCCTTACGACCGCAGCTCCCTTGCCATACCCGGAGGAAATGAAGATTTTGTCCGGTGCAATAAAAACGGGAGTGGCGGCGTTGACATCATACTCCGTCTGCCAAGGGTACGTCCAGTAAAGGTTTCCGTTTTCGGGTGAAACCGAAACCAACTGAGTACCCGTGAAGACAATGAGTTGCCGAATCCCATCAATTGTAACAGCAATAGGCGAGGAGTATCCAAGAATGTCCGTATGCGAACTCCAGACGACATCACCGCCTTTTTTATCAAAAGCGACGATAGATTTTCCATCCTTACCACCCACCTCAACCAGAAGCAAGTCACCTTCAACCAACGGCGACGTGCAGCCACCCCATCTAGGTATTTTGCTTCCGAACTCTTCTTGCAAATCGTGCGACCATGCCTTCTCTCCATTTTCGGTATTCAAAGCGTACAATTTACCTTGCGCGGTAACCGTGAAAAGGAGCTCTCCATCGATGGTCGGAGTTGCACGAGGCCCATTGCCGCCCTGCGACTCGTGGTAGTTGCTATCAGATCGAAACCGCCAAACCTCTTCCCCATTTGACGCATTGAGACAAACGACAAATTCATCGTCCGCTTCCGAGAACATCGTGTAAATACGCTCACCAACAACAGAAATTCCGGAAAATCCTTCTCCGAGTGAAACTTTCCAGAGGACTTGGGGGCCACTGTCTGCCCATTCTTTGAGAAGTCCCGTTTCCTCGGAGATTCCATTGCGATTGGGACCACGCCACTGTGACCAATCCGCAGCACCGACGATTGAGACGACGCCATAAAGCAACACGCATATGATTAAGAACCCTGTAATTTTCTTCATTAATAATCCTTCCCATTACAATCCATACTTCATTTTATTACAACAAAACCGCATCAGACCAAGATTTGACCCCAAGATGCAATTGCCCAATACGATTGCCAACTCCCGTGCACAATAATACGCGCCTATTTTAGCTTACACGGAGGTGAGTATTTTCAATAGGTTCGACGCCGTTAGGGATCTCGCCGGTTTCCTTTATATGGTCAATAATTCCGCGCTTATCGGCGTAGACATTTTCTGTTCGCTTCATCCATTTGGGATCTAGTTCGTCCATGTCTACTTCAACAGTAAGTGGAGAACGGGCGACACGCACACGATGAATAGAGTTGCCGGCTTTCTTAAGCCCGATAGATTCAAGAAAGCCTTTGAGGTATTGTGCAACGCCTTTTCGGTTATTCTCTAACTGCTCTCGCATTAGCTGAAGTTCGCGAATCTCTTCTTGAAGAATTTTGATGTGACCGTCCAGAATCTTCTGTTGAGTACGAATGTTTTTTATGTAAGCAGCACAGTTGTGAATCTTCTCATCGAATGCGAGGTCAAGCGTCTCGAATTGTGAACTATCAAAATCCTCACCTTCAAGTACAAAGAGACTTTCTTCTATCTCGGCGGGAACGTCGTATAACTTGAATGTATCTGTCATTGTGCGTAGCACGGGAGGATGTGTGCCGTGCCCGTGGTCCATTTCCAACTTGTAGCGATTCTCTCTCCTCTGGTTTACCAAAATACATGGCAATCCCATAAACTGCATTCCGCCTTTTATCACGGCCTGCCCCTTCTCTGTCGTTCGGAGACTACCGTGTAGTGAATCTCGGGATAATAGTCCATTTTGAACGAGTTGAAATGCTAAATGTTTCCATTCCTCTTTACTATGCTCTGAACCGATACCATAGATTGGGAGTCTATCATGCCTGCTCTTGATAACTTTCTGCGATTTTGAACCACGTAGGACATTAATAATGTGACTCTCGCCGAAAAATTCCCCTGTCTGAACAGCACATGAGAGAAATTGTTGAGCCCGTGTGGTCAAGTCAACTTTTTCCTTTTGTTCATTCAGGCAATTGTCACACATCCCACAACTTTCACTCTCGTATTGCTCGCCAAAGTAGGCTAACAGTTCCTTACGTCTGCATTCTGTCGAAGTCGCCCAATCAACAATCATGTTTAATCGCTCCAACCGTCCCTCGCGCTCGGAGGACGCACCTTGATCGATGAAATGCCTGATGGTGTCCATATCCGCCCAGCTGAACAGTAGGAGACACTCCGCACGATTCCCGTCCCGTCCAGCGCGACCAATTTCCTGATAGTAAGATTCCGGTTCTTTCGGTAAGCCTACGTGTAGCACGAAGCGCACATCCTCTTTATCTATCCCCATCCCGAAGGCAACCGTCTCCACTATCACCCGGATTTCGCCGGAAATAAAAGCGTTCTGATTCTGACTACGAATATCGCTATCCAACCCCGCGTGATACGGGAGTGCCAGAATGCCCCGTTGCGTTAATTCTTCAGCCAACGATTCAACTTGTTCTCGTGTTTGACAGTAAATTATACCGGATTCCTCCCGATGTTTGTTGAGAAACACGAGAGACTGTTCACGCGACTCAACTTTCGGTTCAACCGCGAGGAAAAGATTCTCCCTGTCAAGATTAGCAATAAATTGATGTTCCTCTCGAATCCTGAGCAAGTGCCTGATGTCTTCTTGAACGCGCGGCGTGGCAGTGGCTGTGAGCGCGAGGCAGACAGCCTGCGGATACCGTTCTCGTACAGAGACTAACTCTCGATATTCTGGACGAAAATCGTATCCCCACTCTGAAATACAGTGCGCTTCATCAATAGCAAGACATGAGATATTTGATTCGTCTAGCATCAACAGTATTTCGGGGCGCATGAGCGTTTCAGGAGCCATATAGAGCAACTTGATTTCACCCCGTTTTACACGCTGCATCGTGTCAAGGTATTCTGGATGACCGAGGGTGCTGTTGAGAAAAACACCGCTGACATCACGCTGTTGTAACTGCATGACTTGGTCCTGCATTAATGAAATTAGCGGAGAAATGACAACGGTTACACCATCGAAGATGAGCGCAGGCACTTGGTAACAGAGCGACTTCCCTCCCCCCGTCGGTAGAACAATGAGTAGATCATGCTGCTTGAGGATGTGGTCGATGATTCCCTCTTGTAACGGCCGGAATTGTACATGCCCGAACACATTTTGGAGAATCTCTAGGGGCGTCCGAAGCAGCATTTGAGCTGAAGAAGATTCCACGTCAATGGGGCATTCAAGTTCTTCCTGTTTTGCCTCTTCGAGAAACCATCCGGAAAGCTGTGCGTAGCAACGCAATTCTGCGTCTGGTGTGTTTTCCGGTCGCCACCAATGTGCTAGTGAGACGCGGAGGAGCGTGCCTGCGGGAATAACTTCAAGTGGTTCTTGAAAACCGACAAAGGTGAGCGTGCACCCACCATTTTCAGTGGGATAACGATACCGCACCCTCCTTCCTTCTGTATCGCGGGTGAGCGGCCAGTCCGGTCGCCAAAACGTTGTGCTGTAGGGTGGAATACCGCTCCGCTCAGCGACGTAAAGCGGGCCTCTCTCGGTGTTTTGAAACAACCCTTCATAAAGTGTGTTTGGCCCCCCGCTTCTCGAAGGCATTAAGAGTTCAATGGCACTTACTAGCTCTCTCACGGTGAGGAAGTGCTCCCTCTCATAAACAACAATATTTTCGTTATGCGGTGCAATCAGCGAAGTTTCAGGCTCAGACGAAATTACCCAAATATCACCAACGTTATATTCACGATTCGCTCCGTCATGTGGGTCGGCGTCGAACGGAACGAGGCGGACGCTTTCTCCCTGCTCCGTAATCGCGCCAATGCAAGCGCCGCCACCCATTCGGGTTTTCGCAACAATCAGAACTTTCATGGCACAATATGCTCCAATTCCAACTTGAATACTGTTGCTAGTCTGTCTGCTACCAATGAGCGGTGACAGGCTTCGGGATTCCTCTCAACACAAAAGAGCGCCACAACCTGTGCGTTCGCCTCAAGATTTTTCAGTAGGCTGTGGGGGTCAAACTCTGCAAGACATTCGGTGTGATAAGCCGCGATAAACGCCTTGCCCAATGCCGTACGCTTACGTTTGACAATTTTCGTCGCTTTGTCTGCTTTTACCTGCTTATCACGGACCGTTTTTGTTGGCGCGAGATCTTTGCGGTGAATATAGCGAATACCCAACTCTGCCAGCCGATTCTGCAGGCGTTGACTATTGGCAAACGCATAAGTTGACCCGCGCAACCCCCGTCGGGAACGAATATCACAGAATGTATCAACGTTCGCATCACGTAACGCCCCGAAGAAACTAGCTTCATCAAACCCGTATACCCCGATGGTGACAACTTTGGGTTTCATGGCTAATCACTGGTACCGCTTACGCGACTGGAACGCATCTCCACCAAACAACTGCATCTGTCCCCCCGTGAGGCGATTGATGATATGCATCTGAGACCGTAGCTCATTGTTTTCATCAATATGAGTTATCTGTATGTTCCGCCTTTGCAGTGTCTCTCCGATGAGTTTGCTCCGATGACAGTTCTCCGGTTTTCCCTCACTGCACATGAGGACAACGCGTTGCTTTTGCGCGACAGCCGTTTGAAGGCGTTTAATTCCGAACTGATAGCGTCCGGTCTTCTTCACCCTTTCGTAGTCTACCTTCCCGTTCACATCATAGCACTCTTCATCGTCGGGCTGGCCGCCCAGAGTGTCACCCATGAAAACATACCGAACTCCTTGTCGTTGCAACTCCGCCTCCAGCGGCTCTCTGGAAAATTCAGGTTTATAGCGCGAATAGGGAGCAGACCGCACGTCAATCAGATACGCAATCTCATGCTCTTGTAGCACTTCAATGAATTCATCGACCGAACGGCTACCGTAGCCGATGGTATAAATGGTGACCGTTTCTTGGGATTTTTCCATGTCCGGGAGATATTATCACACAGTGCAGAACGAAAACCAACGGATAAACACCGCGATTCCCACTCGAGGTTTACGTATATCGCGCATTTTGATATTTAGGTGCGTAAAACTCCGGCAACAACCCATCCACCTGAAGTAAGCCTTTCCGTGTCAATTCCACTGCATCTTGGTGAAAGGTCAACATACCCTCGTCTTGCAGCTTTTTATATGTCATTCCAAATTCTTCCAAAATGTCGGCATTAAACTTCTCGCGGAAATAGGCTGTGTCTATCTTCCCCATTTTCAATTGCAGTATCATTTCCCGTGTTAGTCGCTCTGATGGGGTGGTCAAAAACGCGCGACTCAACGGCAGCCGGTCTGCTTCGATCGAACCGATGTAATCCTGCCAACTTGTCGCATTCTGATAATGTGCGCCATTGATATGCGAAAAGGAAGCAACGCCTGTACCCATCATGTCGCTCCCCTGCCAGACCGCATTGCGGTAGACAAACTTGCACGGTTTGTCTTTCTTAACCATTGTGTATGCGCTAGAGTTCCCGTATCCAGCCAGTTCAAACTGCTCAAATGCATAATTATGCCATTCGCGTTTGGTTTTCCAATTTGCCACAGGCAAGGCTTCGCCACCAAGAATATTCTGTGAATAGGTGGCGTTAAACGGCAATTCCATCTGATACACGGTAATACTGTCGGGATTCAAATCGATAGTCTGTCTGACTGTTTCGCGCCAACTCTCCCACGTCTCGCCAACCATGCCTGCAATCAAGTCTATGTTGACCTGATCGAAATCGAGCGCTTCAATCCACGGCATCACACGAAAGACTTCCTTAGAAAGATGCGCTCTCCCGTTTTCCGCCAAGATTTCGTCGTTGAGATTTTCGACACCGAGGCTAAGTCGGGTTACACCAATTTCCCTGATAGCTTCTAACTTCGTTTGCGTCAGAGTACCGGGTTCACACTCAAATGCGATTTCGTCCGCACCGTCCCACGAAATCGCTTTTTTCAACCGATCGACAAGCGCTTTCAAATGTTTGGCGCTTATGTAGGATGGCGTCCCCCCGCCAAAGTAGACGAACGACAGGTGCCTTCCCCTAACAATCGGCATTCTACTGTATAATTCGACCTCTTTAGCCAATGCATCAAGATAGGTCTCGATTTCAGAACTATTTTTGTCAGTATAAACCCGAAAATAACAGAATTTACACCGTTTTCGGCAAAACGGAATGTGTAGATAGAGACCCAACATTGCCCCTGGCAATGCAGGCGCATTCAACACCGTCCTCGCATCGGGGACAGCTTCTTTGCTCCAGAAAGAATACGGTGGATAGTTCGAGACAAAGACGCTTCCGACTTCCGTGTTTTCCGATTCTAGCCGTGTAGTCGCGGGTTCTGACTTCACTCTTTTGCCTTGATTACTCATCGTCTCCCTTTCTGCCGAAACAGTATAAAATCCCGTCGTCCGATCCAATCACCAACTTACCACCGCCAACGCTCGCTGAGGCCATGATCGAAGCCCCGGTAACAAATTCCCAAACTTGTTCGCCCGAATGAATATTCAACCCGTATATGACTCCGCCCGTGGTTCCAAAAAACACCCGTTCGCCAGCGATGACTGGCGACGAATCCACTCGCGACTTCACAGGGGAACTCCACAGCAGATCGCCGGTTTCCGGCTTGAGAGCGTGAATCATCTTATCCCTGCCACCGACAATGAGGACATCGTTGGTAACAGCAGCAGAAGCATAGAACGGGAACTGTATCTTCGGATTCTCGTAGCGCCAAAGTATTGTCGCGCTTTGCAAGTCAATTCCTAACACTCGATTACCGAACGTTCCTGCATAAACGCGATGATTCAGCGTTGCCGGGCTGGCGGCGATGTAATCCCCCAGCTCTATACGCTTTTCCTCCTGACCGTTTTCCAAACTGATGAGGCGAAGGTAACTATCACACCCGGTGACAACCGCGGCTCCGTTAGAAACCGCTGGAGAGCCATGCACATAACCTTCGGTTTGAAATTTCCAAATCAGAGAACCGTCAGCAATGGACAAACAGTAAAGATACTGATCGTAGGAACCGAAGATAACGCGACCCTTGGCAAAGGTTGCCGATGAAATAATACCCGCCCCAGTACGGAAAATCCACAGTTTCGCGCCGTTCTTTGCATCGACCGCGTGAAAATCACCCGTTTCATCGCCGAAGTAGACCACTTCTCCATATACAGACGGAGACGATTTAATTTCGTTCGAGGCTTTGTACTTCCACTTGGGTTCCCCGGTAAGGAGGTTGACCGCATACAGATGCCCGTCCCACGAGCCTACATACACGGTCTTTCCCGCGATGGCTGCCGTCGATTCAATCCCTTCCCCGGATTGATAGGTCCATAGAAGTTCAAGATCGTCGGGTAATTTGCTGGTAGCAACCCCCGTTAGCGCCGAATTGCCTCGGAAGCTAGGCCAATCTTCCGATGAAACCGCACCTCGTCCAACCGAGTGAAGCAGAATACAACCTAGAAAAACGTAAATCGTAATGCATGATACCCGAGAGAGTTTAGTAGGCTGACTCATAGAGCTGAAGTAACTCGGTTTCACTAACAGACCGCGGGTTGAATTTTCCTGTCCATTGGTTCGCAGCCTTTTCTGCCAATTCAGGCAAATCGCCCTTATTAATCTCAAAATCACGTAGCATACTAGGCAAATGTGCTGTGGTTTTCAATTCACATATACGTTCATAAAGTGATGAGGGATGCAGCTCCTGATAACACTCGTCCACTATCTGGGAATTGAACTTGATGACGTGCGGAAGCATTAGTCCAACCGCAATCCCATGAGTAATGCCGTATTTTGCGGTCAATGGATTGGCGCAGGCGTGCGCGGCACCTAGCATCGAATACTCTATGGCAATGCCCGCAAAATGCGATCCTAGCAGCATTTGACTCTGTGCCTCAAGGTCGGTTGGATCGGTAATCGCGCCCTCAAAGCCGTTTTCAAGTAAACGCCATGCCTCTCTCGAAAATAGTTGTGAAACCGGATTCCGGCGCGTTGTAACATAGCTTTCCACGGCGTGAGAGATAGCATCAATTCCCGAACTCGCCCTTACTTCTTGGGGGGCACTAACGGTCAACACGGGATCAAGAATGACCGTTCGAAACCGAGCCTTCTTATCGCCACACGCCATCTTAACATGACTTTTTTCCTGGGCAATTAACGCAAAAGATTGAGCTTCGCTGCCTGTCCCGGCAGTCGTTGGGATTCCAATTGACGGCAGCATGGGTTTGGTTGCCTTGTCTTTCCCCCAATAGTCCTCCATTTTCCCGCCATTTGTAAGGATAAAGTTTATCCCTTTAGCGCAATCCATTGTGCTTCCGCCGCCCAGTCCAACGATGAGGTCAGGTTGTCCTACAATTTTGGCAAACCGCACGCCATTAGCAACATGCTTCGTTGTCGGATTCTCTTCAACATCCTCAAACACGGCACCGCTGATAGATTCTTCTATGAGAAAATCGATCGCTTTTTCGACGATGCCCGCTTCGGCAATGCCAGGGTCGGTGACCACTAGTACGTCATGCGCTCCCAGTGCCTTTGCCAATATCCCTAGCTTACTTAACGCGTTTTCTCCAAAGACCACGCGGGTCGTAGGTTGGAAGTCAAAGCAGTGCATTTCTATACCCGGTATTTGCTTGGTTCAATCCGTAGCTGTAATCTGTAACGCCCGCTGCTGATACAGGAAATCAAAGAGATTTCCTTCGTGCGGTTGGTCCCACGAAATCTGATTTGTGGGAATGGGTCCCAGATTCAGACGATCCACTGCTGTTGAGGTAAGCAAGTCACGCTTAAATCCACTATCCTCTGTGATGGCAGTCACAACTAACGTGGGGCCAATGTTTTCTAACATGGCTTTTTGAGGCATCTCGACAACACTGACGAAAGGGAATAGCAGTTCGGTGTTTGCCAAGGGATGTTGAGAATCTTCGCACCAAATGACTGTAGGTAGGAGGAACGTGCATCCGTCTACTTCAACCACCCTCTCCGACCCTCGGACCGCCGCTGTGATATCCGTTGCACCAGGCACTTTGAGATGATTGTCAATAAGATTCGAAATCTGATTGGCGACTTTCGGATTCGGAAAAGCGGCAATACCAGCTTCCGGATCATCCAGAGGCTTAGGTTCAATTCGCGACAGGCGCAATGCCAATGCTTCCGCTATGTTTCTGCCACGTGATGGAACCCAGACTCCCGAAGCGTTAATACATGACCTACCCCCGTTTTCTACAACCGAGGAAACCATCAAATCTAAGTAGTCATTCCATTGCGCGATCGCATCCCCGGCAAGGATTACCTTGCTCTGCCCCGGCCCATGAATCTGTACGCGAGAATCCGCTTTCCAAGGGGCAACCGTGGCTCCGCCGCCAAACAGCATCGATCGACCACATCGGAGCAAGATCTCGCTGCTCCCTGAATAATCCGTCGGATAAAACCCAAACCCTTCCGCAGGGCAACCTGCCTCAATTAGTGCTTGCGATACACGAAAAGGAGTCCACGGTTCCAGGCTGCCAGGCTTGAGAACGAGCGGAGTTTTAAGCGCAACCGCCGGAATCCAGAGGGCATGCACCCCAGGAGAATTATTTGGAAGCACAGCCCCCAACGCATCGGTTTGCGGTACATAACTCAAGTGTCGCCCCCCTTGAACACCCCAGCCTGCATCAAGAACAGAGAAATCTAGCCCACGTGTCAACCCTCCAAGAATGGCCTCAAGCTCTTCAAGCACCAACCGAATCTTCGCCATGTTTTTCCAACAGAGCGATTCGGGCATTCCTGTGGTTGCAGATAGGCAGTGAATATAATCGTCTGGAGCTTGCGACATGCCATCTACTGGCAGTTCCGATTCTGCAAAAAGCCGTGCCGCCTCCTTACAAATTGCCAACAACTCCGAAACGGAAAACGCCTCCAGTGTCCGCCTACTCTCATCTACCTCGTGCAAATCCTTTGCAATCAATCCTTGATTGGCTTGACTTACGCTGGCAATTGGCTCGCCCGTCTTGATATGAGGCACCAGAACCGTGCTTAAACTTCTGTACGAACGCCCAGCTCGCAGAATCGGAATGTGTATCATGGGTACTATACTTTAAATTAGGGCAGGTTATGAAAAGCGGTATTCCAGCTTCATAACGTTATCTTCGCCACCCAGCCAGAAGTCGCATCGCAATAAACGAAGTCTGTGTTGAAAATTGATAACCCGTGCGGCTCGGGGTGCGGTTCCGGCACTTCAATTCGGTCCATTTCTTGACCATCACGTAGGTCGAGTTTGACTATGACCCGGTCGGAAGTGTGAACGACCCAAATGCCATCTGCTACCCGTACAAGACCGTGGCCACGGTCATACGGCAGAGGAATCGTGTGCTGCACAGACCAGTCGGAGATTCGCACCTTGTGCAATACTTTATCGCTGAGGGTCTCAACCCATAGATAGTCTTCTTCGTAGTGATCGTATTCAACCCCATGCGTGCCGCCTCCACCGGGTAACGGATATCGCTCTTCAGTGTGTCCGGTTTTTGGATTGACTCTAAGTATGTCCGATTCGCCAGCCTTTGCATCGCTTGGGCGCGCTGGTCTCCAGCGACTTCCCTCACCGTTCGCTGTCAGCCAAAGCGAACCTCCGCCATAAGCCATCCCGCTAGTATTGGACGATTCGGACGCAATCTCTGAAACGACTCTTGGTACACCGTATTCAGACGTTTGCGCCATCTCAAGCAGTGCGACCCGATCGGTTATCTGATCGACAACCCAGAGACCATCGTCGGTCATCTGCAATCCATTCGGCATAGAATAGGGCGCGCGAAACAATTCCTCGATTTTCCTAGCCATCTGTCCCTCCTAGTCCTCTCAACACAACCATTTTCCACATGTTGTGGCCTCGCTTGACGACAACGTTCCAATCAAACCGTAAGCCTCTCCGGCGCTGCTGTACCGCTTAGCGACTATGGCCTGCTAGTACACGCCCACGACGACCGACTCCTGTAATTCCGAAAATAACCTTAAGTTCTCGACGCCATCCCAAGGATAACGATCAATTGGTTTTGCCCGTTCCGCCTCGTCTCTTTCAAGGAAGCGCGGCATAAAAAATTCCTTCGTTAGGGTGGTCAACATGACTCGTCCTGTTCGGTCATAGTCGACGGTTTCTCCCGTGTTATCCGGGTTGACCAATTCGATGACCGCCCGCGGTTGGGGTGGATAATAGATAATCGCGTAATTGTCGGCAGGATCGAACGGTTTACAACACGCTAACCCCATTAGAGTGTTTCCATAGGTTGGAATAAAATCTACACCGGGGACTAATTCCTCCCGCGCGAAGCGATGAAATTGAGCGTTCATCTCGGTTCCACCGCAAAAAATGCCCCGAATACCCGCCTTCTTCAATGAGATTTTCTCACAGAGAGCCTCCAGCAATTTCGGTGTCGTAAACAGACACTGAACGGTCTCATGCGCTCGTAGGACGTTCAGCGCTTGGTCGATGACGTGGTTTTTGTATCCGTCTAGCTCCTGATGTTTTCCGTACTTGATGAGCTTGTTCACCCAGCGTGGATCCAAATCCACGAGAAAGCAGATTCCCCCGCGATGCTGCGCTAGATGTTCCACAGCAAGACGCAGCCGTCTTGGGCCCGTAGGTCCGAGCATCAGCCAATCGCTGCCACGTGGAAAATTCGTGTCGGAAAGCGTTTCGCTGTATATCTGGTAGTCAATCTGAAAGTCACGGATGCTGATACGAGATTTCGGAATCCCGGTAGAGCCTCCTGTTTCAAATACATAAACCGGTTCATCCGCGTACGCTTTTGGCACCCAACGCCGGACTGGTCCACCGCGTAACCACTCGTCTTCAAAATGCCCAAGGATTCTTAAATCGTCGTAACCCCCAATCTCTTGCCGCGGGTCAAACTCAAGTTTTTCTGCAAACTCTAGCCAAAACGGACACCCGGTCTCCGGGCTGAAATGCCACTCAACGATTTCACGAACATGAGCGTCCAGTTGACAACGTGCATCTTTGATTCTTTGAGATAGAGACTGTTTCAAGATTTTCACAACTATGCTAGTGCTTCACCTTACCTTCTAACGACACAGCATACACCGTGGTGACGTAGGGATGTGCTGTTCACAACGCTCAAAAAACTCTAATCAATGAGAACACGACTACGGGGTGTTCCCGTTCACTCCTCGGCAATTGCAAAAAGCGTATTCCGACTCGCAATGTACAATACCTTGTCCTTCGCCACCGGCGTCGTGTAAACTGCACTACCCATATTCACCTCATAGAGCAGGTCTTTCTGTTTGCTTGCCCTGAATACGGCAACATCTCCGTCTTCGTCGCCGATGTATACCTTTCCATCCGCTACGAAGGGTGAACCCCATATCGCCGCGTACGTGTCATATGTCCAATAGTGTTCGCCTGTGTCTGCGTTAAGGCAGTAGACAAAACCGCTCAAGTCCGCCGCGTACAATAATCCGTCGTGAATCGCGACGGTGGATATTGTACGATTGTAATTTTCGTCCCCAAAATGCCAGACGGCGCCGGTTGTGGTGACATCTCCACTGCCCGTGGCATCGATCGCCCAAAGGTGTCCGACGCCCTGTCCATGTTCCGGGTCTTGCCCAACTCCGACATAAACCCTGTTGTTGTAGATTACGGGAGTCGCAATTATGGCGTTTCGGGTTCCTCTTCCTCCCAACTGCCACACGGAATCTTTGGGATTGCAGTCAAATTTCCAGAGAAGTTTTCCTGTTTCGGGTTCAAGAGAATACACCCAACCGTCGCCACCGGGAAGTATCACCTGAGGCACTCCGTCAACTTCTGCGTACGCCGGATTTGACCATTGACCATGCAGGATATTTTCACCGGGCAAGTCGCTTTCCCAAACAAGCTCGCCCGTGTCTTTATTGATCGCAATGAAACTCGGGGCAAACGGTGATGGAATGTGGATATGACCTTCATCAACCCCATTGCTCGTAATTACGAATAACAAATCTCCGGCGCCAATCGGTGAACAAGTAGCAAGATTATGAGGGAAAACATCAAGCTCTTCCATCATATCGTATTTCCATACGAAATCACCATCGATTTCGGTCATATCGGTTTCATCTGCAAATGGTCCGTCATTCTCACCATCCCTAAAACCTTCAGTATCAATACAAACGACCTCACAACGGTTTGATATGTAATATAGGCGATTTCCTTCAATGAACGGTGTTGAGCAGATACCCTGTTGTGGCCAATCGTTGACTCTGCCTGCGGCCAGTTTGGTGTGCGTCGATTGCCATAGGAAGGCACCGTCAACCTCGTTGAATGCCATAATCACCCCGCGATCTCCAGCAAGTTTGGGATTGCGTAGACCTTGATTATTTGATCCTACGAAAACTTTGCCACCTATAATGACAGGCCCCGCATAGGTTTGCGATCCCAGTTCTGCTCTCCACTTGATGTTTTCCCCGGTCTTTGGATCCCATTTTTCGGGCAAGTTAGTCTCGCTGGAAACGAGATTGCGTGAGGGCGTGAATCCCCACATTGCCGTATCTTCCGTGCGCTCGGATAGCACAGTGATTGGAAAAACAAGTACACTCGCGAAGATGAGCGCAATTGTTCCGGCTATTGAACTTTGTTTCTTTACCATTTATCGTTCCTTTATCGTGAAAAATATTCTCTCCAAATCGTGCGACGCCGCATTCGACTAGCACGGTGAGTGTGTCATTAATTTCCCCAAACTCTCAGGTTATCATAATATATCTCGGCGGGCGAATAACCATAAACTCCTGGACTTCCTTCGCGGTTCGGCAGTGGATCTTCGACTGTAATCGTCCACTCGTCAGGTTCGGATGTGCCCCTCTGCCACACCTTGCCTCTGACAACCGCTTTATCGCTAACGACTTCCACAGTCATTTTCATGGTATACCAAACATTAGGCTCCCATTTCAGGTCAACCCACTTTGCCATGCGAAGGTCTGAACGCCAAGATAGAACTTGAAGCCGCTGATGATTGCCCTGCATCTCCAGCGTATACCGATTGGCGATAAGCCCCATGTCAGGGAGATTGCGCTTGGGCTTTGTTCCCATTACATCCACCTGAATGGTGTAATTACGCATGTTTGGAGGACCGATATATACATTGGATCGGTGTAATCCTCGACGCGCAGGTGGTTTTACAAGAACCTTGTTCCCACTAATCTCTCGAACAACGAATCGACTTGTTGCACGAACCCAATGCGGAGGATTTTTGCCTTCTGCTATCGATTCAAAATCCACGTACCACGGCAATTCAGGAACGACGCGGACACGTGCAACCCCTCGCACGTCGCCAATCTGGGAAGACACGGTTCCCGCCTGTCCAACGTTATCTGTCTCAAGTTCTAACCTACCGTTGTTATCAATCAGACCCATCAAGCCGTCAAGCGACCACATACCACTCCGTTCTCCCAATAAATTGCCATTTTCATTGAAGATACGAGCCTTGAATTGAACCGTTTCCCCCGGTTTGCTCAAGACTTCAGCGGGAGCAATTTGGATTGAAGCAGGTGTGGCATCACTTGTGACTAATTCAGGTTTGCTTGGAAGATATTTCACACTCTTCGGTGCTTCAGTAACCGAAAGAGCTGCTAAGCCGCGCTCTTCGTCCCCCAAGCAGTATACCCCATTCTCGGTGGCAAAGTAGACTCGACCATAGGCTATTGCCGGCGAACCGTAAATCTCCGCGTAGCGTCCGGAATCTCTTTCAATCTGTTCTGTATCAAGTGAAATACACTCATTCTCACTTGGTCGAAGGATATGGAAATGTCCGTTGACTTCAGTGGCATATATCTTCCCGTCTGTCACGACAGGAGATCCTTTGCCAACCGTGCCAAGACTATGTGTCCAGTGAACTTGACCGGTTTCGCCATTCAGACAATGCAGGTTTGCCGAATTATCTACAACGTAGAGGCGTCCACCGTGAAATGCCGGTGAACTATATCCTGCCTCAATTCCGTCGACACGCCAAACTTCATGTGATTTGGTAACATCACCCGTACCTGTTCCATCAATACAGACGACACGTCCTATGACCGTCGTGTCCGTGTTCTCTCGATTATGGCTTGCATAGACCCGCGTTCCATCCACCACCACAGAGGAATTCAAAGCTCCTTGACTGACCTGGAACCCCCACACCTTTTCGCCCGTTGTCACGTCCATTGCGTACACGTGACCATCCGAATTCCCGTCAATCAATAAACGCCGCCCTTCAAACTCGGCAACCACACCGACGGGATAAGTTGTGTCTTTTGGAGGCCCACCGGGAGTTGCCGTCCATACAACATTCCCGGTTCGCTTGTCAAAAGCAAAATAGCGGTGGCGCATCGCGGCATGGCTGCCCCAACTCGTGTTGAGAAAACTCAAAATTACAAGGTCTCTGTCCACCACAGGCGTAACTACCCGTCCGCCATAGCCTGTGAAACGCCCAAATTCCTCCGTCAAAGAGCGTGACCAGATAATCTTGCCGTCACTGTCAAAACAGGCAAATACACCGCTGATAGTGTGCGTATAAATATTGCCGGTTTCAGGATCGCCAGCCAGACTGGTCCAACCTAGGCGGCTAAAAGGAATTGTGCTGTGAAAGACATTGAATCGATGTTCCCAAAGAAATTCCCCCGTCATGGCGTCGAAACAGGCAACCCTCTCCTGTTCGGTAATCTCTTCCCCAATGCGGCCAATGACGTACACACGCTTGTTAAGAACGATAGGCGTAGATCTACCAATGAAATCCGACTTCCATACAAGATTGTCTCCATCCTGCGACCATGTGGAAACCAAACCTGTCTCCAAAGACGCACCGTTTTGAGCCGCTCCCCGCCAAGCGGGCCAATCAGCACCCAACACATTTCGAATTACCACCGAAATAAGTATGAAGCAAAATACCACAAGTTTTACTCTACAAAACTGTTGCATTCGTTTTTTCTTCTCCCGTTCCAAGAATGTAGTGAAACCACAATTAAAGACGTTGAAATTCCAGTCAAGTTTACTATAGCCCCCGTCCATACGCTACCGAATGTTTTGAGGTAATACTCTAGCGAAGTGTGTACACAGAATTGGCGATCCGAACTCCAAAACACTAATTATACACTAGAATCATGGATCGAGGAAAACTCAAAATAGAGATTTCAAATATAGTCAATTGGAATTCCAATCTTGCCAATGGCACCTCCTGTCGCAACCATCGGATATGCCGGGTGCGACCAAAATATCCCGTGTTCCGGTGCACGGACTACCTCACGTAGCTTGCCAAAGACATCGCAAATTTCAGCTACCGGCTGATGTGCCTCTACATAATCGTAGAGGTCTACCTTATAATATATGAAACCACCCTCGTTACTCAGCAGCGTAATCAATCTATCCACAAGCACCTGTCTTTCAGGCAACTCGGGATCCCCCTCGACAAAGCCGTAGTATGCCAGGATGTTCTGAACGCCGCGTACACCTTTCGCAATACTATCTGCGTTCCAACCCATGCAGCCGCCCAGTTCCGGATCAATTGTCGGAATGTCGATGTCCGGAGCAGCTTGGGCGAGTTGTCCCTGAGGTCCTTTCTGATTGAAAATATACCCAATACCAAAAACGCGTGCCAATTCAAGACAAGCCTTATGTCGTGGGTGTTTACCGTTCACGCGAACACGCACTTCGTCAATCATCGGATGAATTCCGCCCTGATGCAGGTCAATGCAATAATCCGACTGAGAGATGGCGGTCTCAAAGAGATGATGTGCAATCCTTTCGCTCGACGTTCCAAACGGCTTGCCCGGGAAACATCGGTTCATTTTCATGTCATCAATCGGACTGAAAGCTTGCTTGGCATGGAAGGCGTGAAAATTCACGATGGGCACGGCGATGATTCTGCCGCTCAAACTGCCGGGTTGAATTTCTTGTAATAGCGCATGAATGACAGCAATGCCATTAAGTTCGTCGCCATCACTGATAGATTGCATGTAAAGTGTTGCTCCGGGTTGGCTGCCGTTTATCAACACGATTGGCAGTCGAATTGGCGTCCCGTCCGCTATTGTGCCTACATGTAGATGTCCCTCCAATCTCTGTCCCGGTTTGGCTGCGAGAGTGTCAACAACAAGGTCAATCTCCTTAGAATGGCCCCTCATATTTTTCTTAATATTCTGAAGGACATCATAGAGATGTCCTTCCAACCTCCCTAGATATGCTAAACAATTTGGAGGGGCGTTTCGCTTGTCGCCGCCAACGCCCGTTAAGTTGGCGTGTCACTGCCGTATGAGAAAAGTAACGGCAACTACTCGTGATGAGGAATTACATCGCCGATGTGCTACCTATACGCGAAGCACTACGTGACGATTATACGTTTTCTAGGTTCAATGTCAACAGAAATGTTCCGATAGTTAGACGTCGCAATGTCGCTTTGGTCTTCCACGGAGTTAGCTTGCATGGTGCCAAAGGAGCGAGTGTCGAGGCAGGGACCCGCCTGAATTGGTCTCCACATCGTTCCACAAATGAGCCTAGTTACCCAGATTTTAATACCACGCTACGTGGTATGGAATACGACGCTGCGGATTGCCCAGAAACAACTCATCAACGTTTCTCCGATTGCCAGCCCCACAAAAAATGGATACCCGGGCACGTTTTGAACACCAACAGCGCTGCCGATTTGAAGTTGTGCCTTATTGATAAAGTAGAAAAACACACAAGAAAAAAGAAGACCCAAGGGCAGAAGAAGTGCTATTCCAATCATTAGCGAATTAAAGCGAATCGGCAGGTTTCCCAAAGCGTTCCACGGCTTCTGAGTAAAGTATACGTTGAGGTCATAGTCGGTAACGATTTGTGGTACGCTCGGTAGGACGCCATGAAGCCCATTGATTAAACCGATTGCCACCGGTATCGCGAAACTGATGATTGACAGACGCTTTCCAAACATTGCCCCGACCGTGCCGTTATTTCGAAGAGAATTTGGATTATTGGATACCAAAGTTTTTCGTTCTCGACCCACTGTTTTCGAATGATCGTGGTCAGGCAAAGAAAGATAACCATTAGGAGAAAGATCGCAATCAACCATGACAAGATTGGAGTCATCCAATGCTCCAGATAGCCGTCTGTGAAAAAATTCTGATTCCCCGCGTAGAAGTCTTGAACTGTAGTTGAATTAGAAATGATGAGCCAGTTGGGTAGATAGTGAAAGAAAGCGCTCTCCAGTCATTATCAGGGCTTGCAAAACGATGCGCGTAAGGCATTTGTCCCATCAAACGCGGCATGTTGTCATGACCAGTGAAAGAGCTACCCACGGCAACCATCGAAAAAATTACGAGCATATCCTGTTGACTGAGTTCGGCCGTTGGCACAATTCGCCGAACAACCATGTTGAGCCACGTAATTATCAAAAGGGTAAATAGCACATTAATCGACAGTGCAACCGTCATAAGATGTGCGGTATGCCAGAGCATCTCTGCATATGCAAGCCAGTACGTATTAATGACAATCAGCAGGATGCCAATGAATACGGCGCGTTTCGAAATGGGGTAGGAGGCAAGTTTTTTTGCCATACTAAAACTCTAGTCGCTCGCAGAAATCGAAAATATAGCGGCTACATCCGAGATACAAGTAGTGATCGCGGGCAATTCCTAGATGGCAAGGCTACTGTCCCATAGTTGCACCATCTGGTACAGCAAGATACGGAAAGGCTACCCAATTTTGGGCACGGCAGACGATGTACTACAAGAATGTCGGCTCACAAATCCCACGGTTAAAGGGTTTGCAGGGCATGGCACATAAATTGCTCAAATTACCTTTTGCAGAATCAATGTCTATCGCGCGATGACATTTCTTGGTCGGTCCCTGACCTCGGCTCATTGCCAGTAAAACGGGGGTTACTGTCTTCAGGATGTCGTGAATTCGGATATTCCCAATCTCTGGCAATAATCTTTGGGTGCTCTATGGCTACTTGAATCCAGTTTCTTTGCACCCATTAACTTAACATCTGACGTTCGTTCATGGGATGCTGGTGAATTGGTGCGCCAATAATTCACTCATCCTGACGATTGAGCCAACGAATTGAGGAGACATGCTATGAGTACCAAGGGAACTTCCAGCGCGTTTGTGACATCAGTAATCCTCCACATAATTGTCGCATTGGTTGCGGGTTTATACTTCTTGAGTCAGACCCAAGAATTCAAGAATCTAATAGGAGTGGATATTCTTCAGCCGAGTAAACCACGGACACCGCCAAGGCCGCCGCATATCGTCAAACCGCCAATTCAACCAACCGTGCGAGAACACAGCCCGGCAACCGAGGAATTGGTTCCAGCTGCGAAGAGAGAGGTAATAACCTCTCCACTGCGTCCCGGTGTCCAGCCGCAAGTTGCACAAGACATTGCACACCAGGTCATTAAGATTGCGGCACCAATCCAACCAAACGTCCCGACAGTGGTGGCAACCAACACGCCGGTTCCACGTCCGGTCACGCAGATAAAATCATTCACTTCCGATGCTCCCGACGCACTAGAATCTTCCGCTCCAGTCGAAAGCGGCCTTCGTACGACGCTTGGCACCACGAGTCGTGGTGTCGCGGGCGTTAGTGTGCAACACACCGTCGGCTCGCCACGCATCCCCGGACTCTCCATGGTCGAGAGCGTCGGCGCTGCGCGCGAGGCAGAACTTCTAGCTGATGTTACCGGAAAAATCCGACTTGGCAATGTTGAAGTGCCGCCGCTACCCAGAGGCGAACCCGGAGGTGAGGTTGTCGGCACGGGGCGGGATATCCGAGGTGTGCTACGTTTCACTCGAATCCGGCACAATCTTTCCGACTGGTGGGCTGATTCATCGTCTCTTAATGCTCTGACGAAATGGCTGAACGAACGCACGAATATCAAAGCGGACATGAATGTTGAAGGAGGGGCAATAAGATTGACTGATGCCAACTTGCAAAGGAGTCCGCTCGTCTTCATGACAGGGCACGATCCCTCAATTGTGCGTTCTCACAATTTACTCGGTAGTCAGTACGGTGGCGGGAGATTAGACAATCGACTCTCTCCAGCGGAGGCGGCAGGGTTACGTCGATATCTGATTGAGAGCGGTGGTCTCATGGTATTTGACGACTGCGGTGTAAATGCTCCAGTGCAGGCTATGGTCCGTCTGTTTCTGGCTCAAATGCGATACGTTATGCCCGAGTATCAGATTGAACGCATTCCTAACGACCACGAAATATACAGCAACTACTATGAAATGGGTGGCCCGCCCGTTGGATTCGATATATTCTGGTGGGGAACGAGGCCGCAGAGACGGAATTTCCTTGAAGGGATATCGATTGGGGACAAACTGTCTGTAATAGTCGTCAGGCGCGATTATATGTGCGCCATGGAAGCGGTCAGCCTACCGACTCGCTCGGTGCACTACTCTCCCGGCGTCTATCGGTTCATGACGAATGTCGTAGTCTACGCATTGACGCACGGCAACATAGCCGATCATAATAATTATGTGCCTCCGGACAGATTGGCGAAGCAACGTTTGCCGACTACAGCGCCGGAAACCGCCCGAGTTCTAAGCCGTTAATCAAGCTTGGCATCCCGTGACCGGCATGTTACGACATATCAAAGCTGTGGCGGCGAACATGTCGCCACAGCGACGATGCTACGCGACAAAAATTCGTGGATTACCTCGCGTAGCGGATAGTCAGCAAACTGTCTTGGCTCAGTTAAACCTCGGCAAAAAAACCGGACTTTGTGACTTCCTCGCTCACTTCGGCTCTACCGTATGGCTATGCAATGCCGCGTTCTTCACGCGCTCCAATACCGGCTTGTAAGGCGTTCCAGCCACTCGCGAGGGCGTGAACGTGCAGTCGTCATTCAGAACCAATTCTTGCTCCGTCAAATCTTGGCGGTAGAAAAACTGGCTTGGGAATAAGTCCCCTGGATACGTGAAATTGCTTAGTGTCCCTAATTCAACCAAAATCCCCGCGCCGATTCCGCTCTCCAACATACTCCCGACCCAGCACGGTATGCCGGCGTCCCGCGCCATGTCGTGCAGTTTGACTGTCACTGACAGACCGCCCACGCGACCGGTTTTTAGATTTAGTATCTGACAGGATTTCAACTTCAACGCCCATTCAAAGGTACGAATGGATGTAATGGATTCGTCCAAACACACAGGGGTTCCAATCTGCCTCTGTAATTCGGCATGGTCCAGCAAATCGGTGTGGAATAACGGCTGTTCAATCATAGCCAATCCTAGCTTGTCAACCTGCTTAAAAAAGTCAATGTCATCTAGCGAGTATCCTGAATTACAATCAATATGAAAGGTTTGCTGGGGAAAAGTGGCGCAAACTACCCGCAACATATCCAAATCCCAGTTGGGGCGAACTTTGAGTTTTACCCGTTTGAAGCCACTATCTACCGCACCTTGAATCTTTTCCAATAACATGTCGATTGAATCCTGTACCCCAAAGTCGGCGCCCGCTTCCACCTTTCTAAATTCGCCGCCGATTAGTTCGTGCAAGGGTTTGTTTTGAATGTTTGCTTGCAGCATCCACCACGCGATCTCCGGTCCCGCCTTTGCAAACGGGTTGCCTTTAATCCAACTGTAAGCACTCAACAGGTCTTCTGCGGTCTCAAATGACTTTCCCACTAACGCCGGGGCAATATATTCAACAATGTTATGGTATACTGACATCGCCGATTCAGGAGTATAGGCCGGGGCTTTCAACGGCGTCGTTTCGCCCCATCCCTCCTGTCCGTCCGATTCCATGCGTACGAGAACGGAATGAATGCTCGGATCCTCACCATAAGCGGTCCGCCAAGGATATACCAGAGGTAAACTGACATAGTAAACATCAATACGATCAATTTTCATTATCTTTCTCCATGAAAAATATTAGCGGACAACAAATGCTCGAGAGATGCAAGCGCTTTTGAACGATGGCCGAAAGTACGAGATTCGCTCAAATTCAACGTGCCTTCAAACTATGGCTAGTCTGACCTCTTGGCAATAGATACTCCATTGCTGGTAATTCAATGGGGATGTGTTCCTATACCGAGCGAGTCAAGAATAAATAACAACGCGAGAATGACTGCCGTACCGATTGCCACCTGTAGAAACACCATCTTGCGATTCGCGCCATGAATGACGTTAGGCAATACATCCACTGTTGCAACATAGAGCAAAGTACCCGCCGAGGCCAATACCGCAAGTCCTAGCCAGTACCTTTCCAACCCGCCAAAGATACGCCAAGCGACGACTAACGCCATTGGTGTCGCCAGACTGAATACAGTCAATTCCTTCCAAGTGCGTTGAACACTTCCATGGGAATGTTGGCTAAACGCGGAAAGGCTAAATGCGGCAGGAATCTTATGCATGACTATCCCCAGCATAAGCGGCACCGTCAGTGAAATAGAGTTCGTCGTCAGCGCGGCTCCTACCGCCAGCCCATCAGTAAGTGCGTGGATACTCAGACCAATTACAATCGGCGTTGCCAATCCATTTCCCCGCGAGGGTGTGCTAGACGGATGATGTATGTGGTCCGCCGCAGAGTCCTCATGGTGGTGCTCTTCATGCAAATCATGACCGAAGCCCAGTGATTCAACCACTAGCATCAACATAAATCCCAACAAGAGCGCTAGACCTGCCGCGTGGTGAGCACCGAAGCCAAATGCCTTATCCACTGTATGCTCTTGGTCCTGTTCGCGAAGGTCTTCTTCAGTCTCATGTTCTGCAACAGCTCGTACAAGCTGTGCATGTAGAGGCCGTGTTTCGCTCTCAGCTCCGGATACCATGTGGAATCCTTCCGGTAAAGCGACCAACAAGGCCGATGAAATCAAGAATCCCGCAGCAAGGCTGGTCGCCCAGCGTAGTAGGTTCTTGTGGGTACGTATTCCCAAGAGCGGGACGGCACCGGCCGCCATTGATGTTCCGAACATTGTCAACATGATAATGACAGTTAGACCAGTTGTTGAATCTGAAGATTTTCCTTCGACACTACATCCCATTAAAGTCATGAACAATAGTATTGAGAAAACCGTCGTATTAATTTTCACCAAATTACCCTGTAAGATTTTCACAATTTCATTAAGAAATCTAACTACCTAATCGACTCCGGTACTGCAACAAGCGCAACGAGTTTAGAACAACGAGAATCGTACTACCTTCGTGAAGTATGATGGCAATGCCGATTGTTGCTATACCGAAAACTGCTGAGATGACTAGCCCACCAATAACCGCCAGCGCGATGTATAAGTTCTGTGAAATGATTCTCCGTGTAGCGCGACCAAGCCCTATTGCAAACGGGAGTTTCGACAGATCGTCAGCCATTAGTGCAGCGTCGGCTGTTTCAAGAGCCAGATCCGTCCCGGCACCACCCATCGCAATGCCAATCGTGGCATGGGAAAGCGCCGGCGCATCATTAATGCCATCCCCAACCATTACAATTTTATCATGAGAACTCAAGAGTTTACGAATGCTGGCTACTTTGTCTTCTGGGAGCAGATTCGCTTTATAATCTGTCACGCCTGCCTTCTGGGCAATATGGGAAGCAACTCGTGGATTATCACCCGTTAGCATAACGGTATGCTTGACCCCTATCTGTTTGAGTTGTGCAACCACGGTCTTCATTTCTGGACGCATCGTGTCTGCAACTGCAATCACGCCCACGGGCTGTCGACCAACGGCAACCAGCATGATGGTTTTGCCCTGTTCTTCGAGCTTCGCGATTTGTGCCTGGAGTGACGCTTGTAATTGTACGTGTGCTTCACGATACAATTTCAGATTGCCAACCCAAACAGTCGTACCTGAAACTTCCGCTTTAATTCCTCGTCCTGTCATTGATTCTACTTCTTCTGCTTCCGGTAACCTGAGACCTTTCCTCGTGGCAATGTCCACAATGGCATGAGCAATCGGGTGGGCAGATCGACTCTCTACCGCTGCAGCCATTCCCAACCAATAATTAACATCCATTTCGCCAATTGGAATGATGTCCGTGACTACGGGTTTGCCGATGGTAATGGTGCCGGTTTTGTCGAAAGCAACAGCTTGCACGTCCCCTAAATTTTCAAGGTGAATGCCGCCCTTTATCAGAATGCCGTTCCGAGCCGCTTGGGCGATGCCAGCGAGAACCGCCGAAGGTGGGCCAAGTGCAAGCGCGCAGGGAGAAGCCGCCACCAATAATACCATGCCCCGTAGGAGTGAATCACTGAATGGAACACCTAACAACAGAAGAAGCAAAACCATGAGAATATCGCCGATGAAAATTAATGGGACAAAGACCTGCGAAAACCTCTCGGTTATCCGCTGCGTGCTCGACTTCTGGGTTTGTGCTTCCTCAACCATTGACACCACCCGAGCTAACATGGTGTCGTCTGAAAGACGTGTTACCCGAACTTCCAAACTCCCATCTCCATTGATACTTCCTGCGAATACAGGAGAATCTGGTGCTTTATCCACCGGCACAGACTCACCAGTTATGGCGGATTCATTCACGGCGGATCTGCCGGCGATCACGTCACCATCAACAGGAATGCGCATTCCAGGTTTCACAATTACCACAACCCCGGTTTTCAGGTCATCTACGGCTCGTTCCGATTCTCCGTCCGTATTTTTCACTATCGCCGTTTTTGGCGCCAATTCGGCCAAGTTGCCAATCGCCTTACGTGCTTTATCAAGTGCCCGTTCTTCCAATACATGCCCAAATCTGAACAGACACAGTAACAGCGCTCCCTCGCTAAACTTACCCAAAAAAGCCGCACCAATCGCTCCCACCACCATTAACAGGTCTATATCAAAACGTCCTGCGCATATTGATTTGATAGCGCGGTGAGTCGTATCAAGGCCTCCGAACACATAAGCAATCAGGTAGAGGAATAGACTTACCGTGCTTACATTGTAAAAAACGCCAAGGGGAAATGGAAACTTAAAGATGCGTTCTCCGGCCCAACCAATTAACAGGCATAATCCACATAAAAGACTGACAATTAGCTCGCGGTTCTCTGCGTACCAAGAACCTACACCCTCGGCCGGCACTTGATAACCGAGTTGCTTAACCAGCTTTTCAATCCGTTCCCTATCGACAAAGCAGGAATCGTATTCGACCCACATGTTTTTGGCTACGAAGCGGACATTGACCCGTAGCACACCGTTCATCTGTTTTACACTTTGTTGAATAGTTGCGACACAATCAGCACAATGCATTCCCTTAAGTGGGATTAAATCATGACGGTAGCGTTCGGTCACTTTCATTCCTGCCCGCTCAGCAGCCTGTCTAGCCCGATCTCTGATAACACATCCGGCTGATAGTGTAAACACAATTGGGCGTTGCCACTTTGTTCCAGATGTGCGTCACTTATACCTGGGCGATCCTCTAGGGAAGATATTAAACGTTTAACGCATCCATCCTTTTCGTCTTTGATGCCGGACAAGAGTGATTTGATTTCAAGTTTGAGCGTTTTTTCAGTCATTGTCAAACGTTTGGCTTAACGTGAGCCGAATAAGCAATATAGTATGTTTGCCCCGCGCCAAAGTCAAGAGAATTGCTGATAAGCGCAACCGTAAACAGGGACCGACATGAATGCTGAAAGCTCTGTCAGTCTGCACTTATAGTCATTTATATTCATATTTACACAGATTTGTAGGAGCGATCTCCCGATCGCGATTCCCGTCGCGAGTAACGCTCGCTCCGACAGATTGCGCGCAATAAATTGCGCCACTCTAAACCGAACTGCGTAAATCCTATATGTATAATTTTTAGTTGTAATGACTTATAGTCAATTACCTGTTTTGTGTCAATATGATTGTGTTCATTGGACTGCTCCGTGTGAAGAGAATCCCCGCTAACCGGCAAAAGGTTACAGCTTGGTTGTCGTGTAAGTAACAGCGTGGCTCTCATTTTTGCTTGCAATCGCATCTCGCATTTGCCATAATTACGCAACTTTGGCGCAATACAGTTGCAATTATATTGATAACGGATTTATGAAAGGTTTTCTCGCGAAAAAGTAGAAATGTTCACCTACGACTATCATATCCACACGAGGCTTTCCCCGTGCGCCGATAAGCATTTTAGCATTGATAAGATCATCCAGATTCAACAGACCCGCGGGTTGGAGGAAATCGGGATTACCGACCACGATTTTAGCTACGGCTCGCGAACCAAAAACATTGATCGAGCGCGCAAAGCGATTGATGAATGCGATACGTCAATCTCAGTCCGGTTTGGCGCGGAGTCACACATGCTCGAATACCGTGTCCCGTCAATTGATATACGCTTTGCAGCATACTTTGATTATATCTTGATGGCGCCAAATCACTATCATTTTCGCGGGGTGGCTCGCCCAACCCAACTGCTGGATCCGAAGAAGGTAGCCGTGCACGAGTTGTACATGTTTGAAGCCGCGGTTGCCTGCCCGATAACGGATGTCGTGGCGCACCCGTTTGTTCTGTCGCCCGAGGTTTTTGGCTTTTCCAAAGAGGAATTCTCAGCCTTCGGGAGCGAAATGATGGGGCATATCGATCAGAAGCGGTTGATTAATCAACTCGACATGGCATCACAGCGCGGGATCGGCATTGAGATTAGCCCCAAATTCATCAAATACAATCAGAGACATCTCGTGGAGTTTTATCAGATGTGTCTAGATCGGGAGGTACTGTTGATGATTGGCAGCGACGCACACAACGCCGAGCAGTTGGAAGAGCTGGCGTTGCTTGGACCCGTGCTTGAGGAGTTGGGGGTTTCGGAGGAGCACCTGTGGCGACCGAAGGAGTGGCATTGGTAGGTTGGATGAACTTCAAACAAGTGGTGGTAGGTAGAAATGCGGTGGATGTCTCCAGTGCAAAAAACCATGTCAGAATTGAATCAATCAATGTCTCGCTATATATAGTATTTGAAATTTGGTTTACAATCGGAAACAATAGGATTCGAAATCAAAATTTCTCCGACCGCGTCTGAAAAACCTACGGTAACAGGCTGAGAATTCCCAAGGTGGCACGCATTGTAGTTCAGTTTTGTTAAACCATAAATATCTTGGGCAACTCTTTCTATCAGAGCATCTCCGTGCTGAATATCAATGCGTAATGGCACAGGTGTTTCCCACCCGTCGTAGGTCGCAATTCGAGGTTTGAATCCACTACCCCATAGGTATCCTGCCCGATTATTAACTCGCCAGAAGGTGCCTCTCAGAATTGGCATCTTGCCAGTGCGAAATAATCGCGGCCCGTATCGTTCCGGGCGGACCCTTACCCCAATAAGTTTAGCACTCTTGGGGCAAGCTCTTTGGTAGCCAGAAAACTCGTGATGACCAATGGTGGATCGTGAATGTAAGAAGATCTCGCGAAGTGGCTTACCACCAAGGTCCTCGTAAGTCTTTAGGACCCCACGCAAGAGGTTATATGCAGCAGTATCATTTAGATGATACTGATTAGTTTCCGATGAATACCACGGTCCATATTGTCCAAGGAATACCACACCGTCTCCTGTATTGAGAAACATCTGGGCTGCACAACAGGCAGTTTCCTCTTCGTCTAATGTATCATTTCGACGAAAGGCAATGCCGATGTAACAGACACCGTCGCGCGCAGTCACAAGCCTCCAAGGTTTACCGCCACATTTGTAATAAAGCGCAGTGCCAAGGTTCCACATACGGTCCGATAGCGGAGTGAGCGAGCGTCCCCCGCGCGAGTCATCGTCTTTCAAACACATTGTGGATTCCCGCACAATTTGCAAAGGGATTTCGTACTGCATGGAAAGTGCTTTCAACTGCCGCCGAAAATCGGGCGCCAATCGATACTGCTGTCGATCGAAATCATCCAAAAACTCAAGTTGCCCTGCCCTTCTCATTTGTATTGTTTGTGAAATACCAGCTTGACTAATAGGACTTGCCACGTCGGACTCTGGCCGACAATTCCGCCAAACCTCATCTGGGACTACGCAGATAGCCACGCCAATATTCTCATCAAGTTTGCTCGCCTTTTCCAACTGTTGAAGGTAAAAATTGACGGTTTTAAACGTACGCTCGTATTTATCAGGATGACGAGAGGCCTCAATGAGTTGGGCCGCACCAATTGGATAAGACCAGACTGGCTTACTAGGCCAATGCGAGCAGAATGTAGCCTCAAACCCGGGAAATGGAGGCCAGAGCCGCAGGTTTGCTTTTCGAGCGAAGGTGGCAGGATTGTTCATAATCTCTGACCAAGCTTTGAACTTGGTGATTCCTGGGCCAGTTCCAATAACGATGTAGGATAGTGTCCCTGGTCTTGACGGACCATCTGCGTCAAAAGGTCCGAACAGAGCTAGGCCATCACGGGGATCTATAGTCCGTTGGTGGTAGCGGAATTCCAATTCTGGTTCATCAAACACTATGATTGATTCGGTCATCGTCAATATCTTAATCAAAATGCTCATCATCGTAGTTTCTAAGCAGTTCTGAGCGTTCGTGACTAAGCGCATCAAGAGCCGCTTCGTTAATCCCAATTGGACAATACACACGCATCGGAGTTGAATTTACGATTATTTGCGCGTCTTGCAGTCCGCCAATGTTTATCTTTTGTTCATCTTTTTCGTCAGCAAGGAACTGAACTACAGCCAATACGCGGTTAAGCCAGTCGTTATTCCACCAGTTCTTGCATAGGTGTTTTCGTCTTGAATCGATTGTACGTTTATCGTTGAAGGGGTTTCCGTCTTTGTTTGAAAGACGAACTTTTATGCGAATAAGGACCGTGAAATTATTGATAAGATCTCGGCGGACAAAAAAGGTTGGCGACAGAGAATATAAGTATTCATGGCCGGACTGATGTTTTCTTTTTCCAGTAGCAGTTATATAGGTCTTTGTACCATCAGGTCGATTAAAGTTAAGTCGATTGTTCTCCACGAGATTCTCAGGAAAGTAGGGTTGTTCCATTTTAGGACAGTATTGCAGTTTTTTCTGATAACACTTCACTATTAGGGCTTTTCGGATAAGCTCCGATACGAGATCAAGGGACCAAATGCTATATATATTCTTAACTGCCGACCACAGTGAACCCCCATTTTCGATTATATTGTATTTCTCGAAAACTGATACGGGCGGCCTATGAAAACTCAGAAATGTATGTCGATCGATTTTTCGATAACTCCACTCGCGCTCAAGTTCATTAAGATTCTCTCTTGGGATTGGATTCTGCGTTTTGAAGCAATAAATGACCTCTGGTATCTGCTGAACTTGCAAACAGTTAGAAGAAATGGTTTCTTTTTGATCGGAGAGGATGTCTTTTTGTAAGAAGGCTTCTGCGGCAACTCGCTGGCCTTCATATAATAATCGTGGACACTCAATAGATCTCAGCTTTTTCAGTAATTGATTTAGACCTTCACCCCAATCAAGTTTAAATGGGATGAACATCAATGTTCTCGTTACCTGGTCCAACTGTGGAACGCTTACGCCATCAACATTTAAGGGGATTAGGAAATCTTCAACACGTTCATTAGCTATGTTGAGTGCGAGTGTTCTTTGACGCATTACTTCTGGATTTTTGAGCGATGCTTGTGAATACAAACCGAGAAACCGAAAGGTTCGATTCTTAATTGCCTCGTCGACAGCCTTGGGGTAAGTCTCACCCCCTAGCAACTTGAACCGCTCACACCATACAAGGTAGCCCTCAGCGGTGAGTTTGCGAGTCAGCCAATCGGCAAGTGCTGCATCTTCAGGAACACAGCTAATGAAAATGTGATCTCGCTCTGTTGAAGCGCTGATTCTGTCTTGAATCGCAAGGAATTCTGGCGGAAAGAGTCCTGGGTGATGTTTCTTGATCTGCGGATAACTCACGTCAAGTAGGATCCGCAGACGTTCAACACCAAAGAGTTCAAATTGCCAACCGAATTTTTTGTAAATGTACGCTATCGCCTCATCTCGTTGATGCGCTGTCAATTTAGCTGTTGTGACAAAAATCAGCCGGCTACACGCGTGGCCATGTTTATACACCTTCTCTGCATCTTCAACGAGTTTCGCTCTCCAATCTTCACGGACGCTATAGGCAAAAATCGTAGTCTCATTAGACTTATTGATATGAATTGCGTCTCGTCCTTTATCACTAAAACCACCAAGGGGTTCAATGGATTTGTAACCTTCTAGTGACATCAAGTCATGGCAAAGTCGCTCAAATTCAAAATAATCTGTGATTGCTTCAAGACAATAGATTGTGGGGTCTGCTGCCATTATTATAATTCAAAGTCTGTTACGTACTGTTTTACTTATCCGTGTATCATATGCTGTCCTATTCTCAATAGTAGCTATGAGATTGCCCATGTTTGATATGGTACCCCAATTGTGGTTAATTTGCCAATACGCTTTAGCCCGACATCCCTACTAACATTACACGCTCGGCTTCCCTTTTTGCCTCTTCCACGATGGATTGACCTTCCTGTTGCAGTGCTTTTGCGTGCTTGCGGATTTCGGCGATATGGTCGGCAATTTCGATCTGCTTCTTTGGGTCAGGCAAAATTATCCTTAATTGTTTAACTACGTTCCTTGTTATGCCGGTAACGGTGCCACCTGTTATCTCTCTTTTGATTTGGAATTTGCCAAAACACGAGTTTAGGTAGCTCAGCAGGTAAACCGCGTTCACATTATCCCGTGGTCTCAGTAAGAAGAGATGTTCATTTATATTCTGTCCTATATGTTCTTTACTCTGAACAATGCCGATTTTTCCTGTAGTTGCACCATCTTTGACTAAAAGCAAATCATTTAGTTGCGTTGCCGTTCTCTTGTGCAAACTATGAAACTCATGCGGGATGTATTTCGGCCTATTGACTTCTATCTCACATTGATTATTGATATGTTCTCCACCAAAACTCAATGCTCCAGATTTTATGTTTGCTACGCCACCTTTCGGACGACTTCCGCTTTCTATCATTTGCAATAAATCCCCAAGTCGCTTTACGCTACTTGTGTGTCTTAATTGATTGTGTAGAACGTCGTAGCTATTTTGATAATAGAAAGGATCGACCCGCTTACCCGCTATCTCACCAGCATAGACTACATAGCATTTCTTCGCTTCAATCGCTGGCATCTCAATTCCCAATTGTGCCGGAATATACTCATCAATTGAAGCCAAAAGCGAGTCTGCTTCCTGTTCTTTTTGCCGCTTCTGTGCATAGGCGGAGTCGACGGCCTCTGCAATACGATTTTGGACTTCAGGCGGTGAAAACGGCACTCTCAACGCCCGAACTTGGTATAGATCGATATTATCTCTGGCACCTCCTGACTTTATTCGATCAAAAACTGTTTGAAATGGATCTGAATTTAAAACTGTACATAACCAATGAGGATTTACAACTCTTGAAGGTCTTATGAGACACACCGCTTGATTGATATTCGCAGATTCGAATCTATCATAGACACAACTCCTGCCAATTGATGCACCCACAATATTTAGCAAAACATCCCCTTTTTGCAATTGCGAACGCCTCATCCGTTGGTGTACGTCATCATCAATACAAACCCTTTTGCTCAACGAAAGGGATCCTGCCAATACATTTTCACTTTTTACAAACAGAATCCCTTCATCTTTGTACTCGTCTCCCTTCCATAAAGGGGTTTCTCCCTTGGTAATAGCGGTAGAAATTGCCCGAAGTCTAACTAGATCGAACTTGCTTGAAAGTATTCTTTCGCGATTTTCAATGAAAAATGGCTTATAGAAATCCACGCCAAACGTATCTTCAAGTTGGCCCTGATTGAGGATAAAAATCTGACTTTCCCAATCAGGGCTTACGCGAAAAAACCTGGGTCTTCATGTGAGAACCTGCGGTATTCATTGTAGATTGTGTGGAGATCGTTAATCGGGTCCTTTCGGCCCGTTGCATCATAGCCGATACGCTCGGCAATTGCCATAAAGATTGGATTGTTGGCGTTTTCCTTAATCCATTTACGGATGTCTTCAGCGTTCTTGTCCGCCAACTCCTCTTTAACCACGTCAATCTTCTCCTTGTATTTCGCTTTAACCTCGCGCTCCCACTCCGAATCGGCAGCGGCTTTGAATGCCTCGCGATATTCCTTCTCAAGAGTGCCAAGGTCGGCCGTATGTTCTCTCAGTTGAGCGCGCGCTGTCTTCAATTCATATGGCCCAACTTCCCGAACGGTTTGGGAGGTTTCGTCGCGAACGAAACGGCTCCGCAGTGATTGAACCTTTTTCGCCGGTTCTTTGCCAAGTTTCTGGTTCAACTCGTCAATAAGATCCAAGATTGCCCGAAATCTTGGTTCAAACTGTTCTGTGGCTGCGGCTTGTGGTCGACATCCGCGATTGAGTACCAATTTCCGCTCATCCTCAAGTTCCCGGAACCGCCGCGCATATAGTGCTTCATTCCTTCCTTTAACCTTATCGATGTTCGCTTGATAAAGACCATACTCCTCTTGTGAAAATTTACGCAAAAACAGTATTGATGGCTTCACCCCTGCGCCGTAGTGCGAAAAAGCGGTTTGAGGGAGTGAGACGACCGCAAGGATTTGGAAATGTCCTTCGATGTAATCCCTTACGTACTGCAACGAGGAGTTGGTCAGAATTCCGTCGGGCAAAATGATTGCGAGTGTTCCTGTCTTCCATTTGAGAAAATCAAAACATCGTTCCAGAAACAGAACCTCTGTTTTTTGAGAAGCGTATTTCCTCCCAAGTTCATAATCAGCTAGATATGGCGATTCGTCCTTCTTTACGACCGCCCCGAACGGTGGATTGGTGAGAATTACGTCAAATCTCTCTTTATTAAAACCACTATGCTGGTTGTTGAGGTCATCGAAATTCACCAGCCCGTCGCTACCGATGACATTGCTGTGCCCGTCATCATGGATAATCAAATTCATCTTGGCGACGCGGGCAATAGAATCGTTGACCTCAATCCCGAAAAGCCGTTTTCGGCGAAATCGTGCCAGTGGGTATAATGTTCTCTGCTATCTTCGGAGTAGTATTCAGATGCCTCTGTCCGAATGTAATCCATCGCGTGTAACAGAAAGCCACCCGAACCACACGCTGGGTCGAGAATTCTATCTTCATGGTGCGGTGTAACCATCTTGACCATGAACTCAACGACCTCGCGCGGCGTGAAATATTGCCCCATATCACCCCTGAAATAGTTTCCGAGAAATCGCTCGAAGGCAATCCCCTTCACGTCCAAGTCAGTCCGATTCAAATCGATTCCTTGTAGGTGATTCACAACCGAAAATAATCTAGCATCATCAACCCGAATATCCTCTGTAAAGACCTCTGGGTCTTGTGCTTTGGCTTCCTGATACAATCTGTTGATTCGGTGCGCAACCGATTCAGGGCGTTCACGCGTTTTGATTTGAAAATCGTAGGGCTCGCCCCTCCGTCTAGCCTTTTTTTCATCCCGAACTTTGACAAAAAGAATTTTGGAGAGTTCATTAAACGCGACCGTCGGTTCAAGCCTGCCCCCCTGCCAAAGTGTATCATGGCATTTTTCAAGGGCACGGATGAGATCGTCTCTTTCAACGACCTGTAAATCCCAATCGGGGTCACCTGTCCGATATCGCCATTCGGAGACTGAACCGTATCGAACCGGAACATCTGCGATGATGTTTTGGACGCGTTCAAGCGGTTGATGACCTTTAACCTCAAAGAAGCGCCTAGTATTTCCCGCAACAACAGCCGCGTAGTCTCCGGATAAAGAGTTACAATTCCCGAAAACCTGTTCAATTGCCTGATTGAATTCTGCTTCAGAAATCCTGTCTTTTTTGCATTCTACTACGATGAAAGGAGTTAGCCGGTCATCGTCCATGAAGACGACCAGATCAGCCGAATCACTTGGTGTCCGACGCGGGACAGTAACCTCCAAGCCCATCGCGTTTTCCGAATACTGATATCGCTCAATTAACTCGACATAATATCTTGCCCGGACTTGTTCTTCAGGATTGGCAAATCTGTATCTTTTGTTTTGAGCGACATAACGGATTGTTGTCCCTTCATTACGGATTGTTGTCCCTTCATTAAGGAACTGGATGTAGCCTTTCCGCTCTCCGATCTGAACAAAATCAATCTGTTTCATTGATGTTTCTCCTCGCTCGACGTACCTTTCACTGCGTGCTAGCTAATTTGGGGTGTGGGTTCCTACGGTAATAAATGGCGCCAACCCTATGGCATCAAGATTGAGATTGCGTCATTTGAAGAGGGTTGACACAGGATCAGGGTCGTGCTATGCTGTCGCTAGAACCGTATCACTTCATGCGATATTAGATTATACTTAACTATTAAGTGAATGTCAAACATTACTTAACGCAACCATAGTAACATTTTGCAGGTGTCTTGCTGCCTCCTTGACGCCAATCTGCTTAATTTCGCGGAATCTCTGTAGATAGTTGGGTGTGGGAAGCGTAGCAGAAGATTCTATGAAAAGGAGCGTAAAACGCATGAAATATCAACCCCAACACAACACAATATTGAGGCATGTGCTCGTCTTGATTGGTTTGAGCATCTGTGCACTCTTGGTCTCTTGTGATGAGAAAATCACTTTAGACCTCGTGGATCCGGTGCCTCCGGAAGAGACCGTGGATGACCCGATTCAGGAGATGATGCCGGTAGAACCGATTGCTCTGCCGGGGCTTCCAGCCGACGTTACAGGGTACAATCAGTGGTTGAAGTTAAATGCGGAACCGATTCCACCGACAGGCGGCGGCGATCCGCACCGCGGCACCAAGGATGTGTACGTGAATCAGGAGCGGGATGTGATTGCACCGGGCGGCCGACAGCGGTTTCCCTACCCCGATGGATCTATCGTTGTGAAGGAATCGCGCGCAGATTCGGGCTTCATCAGGGTTGTTGCCATCATGCGGAAGAAGGCGGGTTCCAATCCGGCGGGGAATGATTGGATGTATGAGGAATACATACGCCGCGACGCGGATTCGCCTTTTCCCAACCCGATATCGGGTGCGTTCTGTGGCAGTTGTCACTCGGACGCAGCCAACCGAGACTATGTTTTCACCGTGCTTGAATAGGTCGGCGCCCTAGAAACTAGAAATCTGATTTTGGCGAATATCGCGAACCTCTGAGGATTGTTCAAATCCACATGGATGCCCACTAGCTCAATGGAGAATTGAAATAGATGGCAGATATGCTTCGGCTTGTCCCTCAGCCGGACTTGGCGAGTCGAGTGACGGCTATTCAGCGGGACGGTTTTGTGTATTTCCCTAGCGTGATAAGCCCGGCCGAAATTGCTGAACTTCGCTCGGTAATGGATCGCCTGGAAGAAATACCCGAATACTTCGATGTGGCTCGAGAATCTTGGTCAAGGTCCTTCAATAACGCCTTTAATCGTGACGAGGTTTTCATACAGTACCTTGATAAACCGGAGATCGTTGAGTTGGCGGAGAAGATTCACGGCGCCGATTGCCACATCATTGGGATGACCGCATGGATCACGGGTCCGGGACGTCCAGAGCAAACGCTGCATGTCGATTATCTGCCGGTCAGCCTACCGGCGGATATATTGGAAGATCCGCGGGTGAACATCCCCGCTTTTATTACCACCGCTCATTTCTATCTTAGCGACATGTACGAAGAGCTCGGCCCGACGAAATTTGTTCCCGGTAGCCATCTCTCCGGGCGTGAACCGAATGGTGACGCGAAGTGGAAGGGCGCCGGAGAGCGGAGCATCCTCTGCAACGCGGGTGATGTGGTTGTCTTTTGAAGCGAGGTGTGGCACCGCGGGTCTGCCATCACCAGCAATCAAGAACGGTATTTGCTTCAAGTGCATTACGCTCTGCGATGGATTACTCAGAAGTTCCCTCCATATCTAAACAGGTTTCAGTTTGACGAGGGGATGCTTGAAAAGTTGACGCCGCGACAGCGGCGCTTGCTGGGTGAACACCACCATAGCAACTATGATTGAGAAAAAAATAATGCGTAATTCGTAATGGCGTGGATTCTACGTTTTGCAGGGAAATAGATACAGAAAGCTGATGGGTTCGGCGATTCGACTGGCCGATTCTATCCTACAAGGATGAACATTATAGAAACCGAGTTTTCGAGAAAAAAACACGGTTTCTCTATATTGGTTTCTGATGATATCTTAACATGACCAACCAAAAGTTTCCCCTTTCCCGTTTTACTGTATTGGATCTGACTCGCGTTCGAGCGGGACCGACAGCCGTGCGCCAACTCGCCGATTGGGGAGCAAACGTCATCAAAATCGAATTGCCTGTCTCGCCGGAGAGACTTGATGATGCCAATCGTGGACGTTACGACTCCGACTTTCAGAATCTTCAGCGAAACAAACGCAGTATGACGCTGAACTTGAAGGCGGCGGCGGGACGCGCCACATTCATGCGCATGGTGAGGCTGGCAGATGTGGTCGTGGAGAATTACCGCCCGAGCGTAAAGACACGGCTCAAGGTCGATTACGAAGCATGCAAAGCAAAGAATCCGCGTATAGTCTATGCAAGCGTTTCGGGTTTTGGACAGGAGGGTCCCTATAGCGGGCGTCCGTGCTACGATCAGATTGCTCAGGGGATGGGCGGTTTGATGTGGATTACCGGCTTTGAAGGGCAGGGACCTTTGCGAGTGGGTGTGCCCATTGCCGATCTTGCTTCAGGCATGTACGCCGCACTCGGAATACTTACCGCCCTGCTCCAGCGGGAGGAAACTGGCGAGGGCCAGTGGGTGCATACTTCGTTGCTTGAAGCCCAGATTGCCATGCTCGATTTTCAGGGCGCGCGATGGCTCATAGGGAACGAGGTACCGCCGCAAGCCGGCAACAATCATCCGACAGGAATTCCCACCGGCACGTTCGAGATCACGGATGGCTACATCAACATTGCAGCCGCCGGTGGCGACATGTGGGGACGGCTTTGTGACGCCCTTTCGGCGGCGGAGCTTCGAAATCACCCCGATTACTCTGATGATGCGTCACGGTCACGAAACCGAGATGCGTTGAATCGGGAACTACAGGAGTATTTCTCTTCCAAGAGCAGCGGCGAATGGATTAATCTGCTCAACGAAGCCGGTGTGCCGTGCGGACCAATCTATCACATGGACGAGATGTGGAATGACCCACAGGTGGAGCATCTCGAAATGTCCCGTACTGTAGATCATCCGGCGCTTGGCAGGTTGAACGTGGTGCGCCACGCGACAAGCCTGAGCGGTACCCCAAAAATGCCGTATCGCCCTGCGCCTGCGCTGGGAGAACACACAGATGAAATCCTGCGTGAGTTTAAGTTTTCCGACGACGAAATCGAAGATCTGCGAAAGGGACACGTTGTATGAGCGCAGAAACTGGTTTGCCGGGGAAAATCACGGAAAAACTCATTGTCAGAAAGAGCGCCGGGGTTGGCTATCTCGGCCTGAACCAGCCTGAAAAGCACAACGCCATTTCGTATGATATGTGGTTGGACATTGCTCAGGTGATTAGTGATTTCGAGGCGGACGACGACATTCGTGTGATTGTGGTTTCCGGTGAAGGCGGCGCGGCTTTCTCGTCCGGTGCGGATATATCACAATTCGAGCGTCAGCGCCAATCCGCCGAGAACATCAAGGTCTACGATGGCGCCGCGGGGCGTGCGCAAGACAAATTGACCAAGGTTTCCAAACCGACAATTGCCAAGATTACCGGGTATTGCATCGGCGGTGGTCTTGCGACCGCGCTTTGCTGTGACCTGCGTTTCGCCAGTGAAGATTCAAAGTTTGGGATTCCCGCCGCCAGGCTGGGCTTGGGGTACGGTTACGGCGGTTTGAAGGCATTGGTGCAACTCGTTGGTCCAATACGCGCCAAGGAGATTATGTTCACCGCCAGACAGTTTAACGCGACGGAAGCCTACGATATGGGGCTAGTCAATCGAGTGCTGAAAAAGGATGACTTGGAAAGCGTCGTAAATGAATACACGGAAACCATAAGCGGTAACGCACCGCTCACGATTAAAGCCTGCAAGCGAATCATCGACGAGATTGGCAAGGATCCGGTCGACCGCGATCTTAAGCTTTGCAAACGCCTTGTTGATGGTTGTTTCGCTAGTGAAGATTATAAGGAGGGGCGGCGGGCATTCATGGAAAAACGGAAACCAAGGTTTCGCGGGAGATAGCTAGATGATGACAATAATCGTAGCCGACATTTCGCCCTTAGATTTCTGAATAAGTTTGGAAAGTGGGAATATGTCCGTCAACGAATTGTTAAAGCGTTTGGATGATTACACGGGTTGGGCGGTGTGTTTCTTCGCAGCGTTGCCGCTACTCGCTTTATTGGTTTCATTTCTGTACAAGCGGGTAATGAGAAGAGCGTTTATCGAATCGGTGTTTTCGGCAATCATATATTTGTCGGCGGTTCCGGGAGTCTTTGCGTGCATTCTAATATTCTATTTGCTTTTCTTTACCAGAACCAACCTCCTGAACGTTGATATCGTATTTTCGTTCCTACCTATAGTTTCGATGGGTTTGGTTTTCGGCATTATCGGAAAGAATGCGAATTTTGACAACCTACCGGGTTTTGGGCGATTGACGGGCTTGATGTTGTTGATTGCCATCGTTTCCGGTGTAACATTGGCAATTTACAAGCTTCGAATATTTGTGGGATTCTTCGCGTCAATAGAGGCTCTGGTAGGGATAGCGGTAGCCGTTTTCGTGTTATTCAAGGTCGGACTGGCAAGGCTCCGCGGTAATTCGAAGAGAGGGGTATATTGACGCTATCGGCGAGGGTTACGGATTTGCGGATGTGTTTTGCCGATAATTATGGCAGTCCTTTCTGAACCGTCAATCCATCGGGTAGAGACTGCATCCCCCGTCAACAAGTAGGACCGACCCCGTCATATAGTCCGCCGCGGAACTGCAAAGGAATAGAAAGGCATTCGCTACAGAGTCGAGGGGCTGCATTTCACCGAGCGGGATGGCTTTCTGCGCGCGCGCACGATAGCTCGGATCGGTATCCCACTGGTGTTTGGCAAGACCGACACTGACGATTCCGGGGGCGACGGCGTTGGCACGAATGCCTCTGTCCGCCAACTCCCGCGCGAATGAGCGCATTAACTGTTTCATGGCGGCTTTGCTCGCATTGTAGGGGCCAATCTCGGGCCAAGGGACATCCGCCACCCAGGATGTCGTGAAGACAAGATGTCCGGCAACTTCGTCTTCAATCATGGCTCGTGCCGATGCCTTTCCCAACAGGAACGCTGTCTTAACGTTCACCTGCATCGTCTGCGTCCATTCCTCATCGGAATAGTCAAGCAGCGGTTTTGGAATCACCATGCCGACATGGCAAAGCGCGGTGTGAATTGAACCAAACCTGAATCTGGCCGTTTCAATCAGTGTCTCCACGTCCTCTACTCGGGTTAGATCCGCCTGCACGTAAACCGTTTTTTCAAGGTCGATTCCGGCATCTCGTAGGCGTGTATCGGCAGTTGCCGTGTCCAAGATATCGTTGACTGAGACTCTCGCTCCGTGTTCGGTCAGCTTCTTGACGATTCCCAATCCGATGGCGCCGCAACCGCCGGAAATGACGATGTGGCGTTCGGCGATTGCGTCTTCACGGAAACACATACGCTAACCTCCTATTAGCGGTTTGTGCTCAAATTTCACCAAGTGTCAAGGCAAAATCCCATCCGCCCTCATTTCCTCGAAGGCGTTCCCCCTCCGCTCCATTGGCAGAGCAATCCTCGAACGCGAAAGACTGGATTCATAGATTGCGAGTAGAATTTCCAACGTATCGCGTCCCTTCCGCGCTGAACTTCGGTGTTCGGGACCTCCTTCGATCCAGGACAGAAGGTCCTCAAATACATCCGGTTGTCCAAATTGAGGTACGGGCGTCCACCTGCCGTTAGTTTCCTCACTGCGATAGCGGGCATCGGAACCTACACGGATTTCCCCTTTGTCTCCGACAAGCATCACGCTGTTTTCAACCGGTGGTTTATACTGTCCGGCTTCAATAATGCCGAAAATGCCGTTCTCAAATTGTACGAAACCCAACGCCTGCATCTCTAACTCAATGTTCTCCGAAAGAAAAGAGCCTGACCGGTGGATTTGACCAAGCACCCATTCGGCGGGTGAATCGTCCGCATAATATCGCATCAAGTCTGTCTGATGTGTATGATGGGTGAGCAGTGGCCAGCCACGGCGGGCGCGAATATACTCCACTTGTCCAATAGCCCCTTCCGCCACTAGATTCTTTACATCTGCCCATCCCGGACTGTACCGAAGTTGATGTCCGATAACGAAGCGCACGTCCCCTTCTTCTGCCCTATCGATTAATTCATCTGCTTGCCACAACCGAGTCGTCATAGGCTTTTCAAGATACAAGGCGGTTATCGGGTACTCCAATACATGTTTCGCCACGTCGTAGTGCGTGCGGATTGGAGTTGCAACAAGCACTATGTCTACGGTTTCGACTTCAAGCATCCTCTCGAAGTCTTTATAGACAGCGACGCCTTCGGATTTTAATGTTTCAAATCTTGTCTCGAACGGATCGGCGGTTGCGACAACGGAGAGTCGGTCGGCTTGGTTCGCCTCATCGCGTAAACCCATGCCACGAGAGCCCGCACCGATCAGTGCAGCGCGGTAGGTTTTTGTTTGCGACGGCATTTTGCCCTCCTAGTGTGCCAACAAATGGTAATCGGTTGAAAGAATGGAAGAATGGGTGAAGGCGTCGGCTGATTTTCCTTTGACGCAGTATTGGAAATGCAAGCTATATGTTCCTGCCTGTTGGCAGGCTTCGTGGAGCAGTAGCGAGTCTCTTAAGTGTTGAGTTTGCTTCCTAGCATTCCGCTTTCTAGCATCGTTACCAGCGCGGAGTCATCAACATCCAGCGGTAAAGTGATTTTCGCGCGCCGCCGACTTGACTCGTAGGTTGCAAAGATGAGTTCCGTGGCTTGAAGCGCTTTCCACCCAATCAGTTCGGGTTCACGGCCATTTTTGACGGCATCAATGAGGTCAAGGACGGATAAAATCGTCTCATTTCCCTGTGATTCAAGGTCGCTTAGATCGGGGGTTGTCCAACCTTGGGAATTCGTGCCGAGAACTCTCATCGGACGAGCGTTTTTCCGTCCAATCTCAATGATTCCGTCCGTACCGACTAGACGATTGGAGATATCCTGTTCCGCGGTTCCGCCCGTTGCCAACAAGCCTTCGACACCGTTATTCCATCCAACCCATGAAATTCCGGAAGACTCGACCGGCACTCCAAAAACCTCTTGCGATTCAGACGCGTCGATTTGACCGATTACCCATTCAGCCGGTTCGTCGTTATTGTAAAAGAAGAACATGTCAAACCAGTGCGTTCCCCAGTCGAACAGATTCGGACAGGCGCCCTCAACTCGAATGAGTTGACCAATGGTGCCATCATTTGCCAGTTGTTTCGCCTTCACGTACGGTGCAGAAAATCGGCGCTGATGGGAAAACGTGAGTACTACGTCGTTATCCACGCAAGCTTGGTTCATCTGCTTGGCTTCTCCCCATGATGGCGCCATCGGCTTCTCACAGTGGATAGCTTTGACACCGCTATTGGCTGCCGCAATCGTAATCTCCTTATGTAAAGTCGTCCAAGTGGTGACACTTACAATATCCGGTCTCTCTTTCTCTAACATCTGTCTGTAGTCCGAATATGTCCTCGGGACGCTGTATTTCTCCGCGAACGCCACGCGTGCAGCCTCAACCGGATCCGCGCAAGCAACGAGTTCTACGTCGGGCGAGGTATGATAACCTCTGGCTTGGCTTTGACCGCGTCCGCCGCAACCGATTACGCCAGCTTTTAGCATTGCCATAGTAGTTCTCCTATTGGGGGAAATCGATAATCAAACCTTCTGTCAATTGTAGCCCATGAAAGTTTAAGAGATGTACATGGGTGCCGTGGGAAATCAAAATTGTTAGATGCTTCATCTGATTTCTCCGACATTACCTCGTGTTGCCAGATGATTCCATCCTCGCAGGACAAGCCGAACATTTGTGTGAGTGTTATCCGCCTCGATCTCGTCATCACCGGCATACATCTGCACCAAAACGCTTTTCCTCGTCTTGGATGATCGATTGGGCATCGAACCGTGTAGTGTAAAATAGCTGAAGAAAACGACATCTCCGGGGTTAGCTTCCAACACTGTTCCTTTGTCAAGAGGATATTTGTCGGTGACCTCGACGTTTTGTCCGTGCCCCATCATGCCTTGACAGCGGCCCAACTTGTGGGAGCCGGGGTGTACACGGATACAACCCATCTCGTCTGTGGCTTCGGAGACGTAGATTACGGCAGCGATCATCGTATCTTTTACTGATGGAAAGTATTGCCAATCTTGGTGCATTGGGAAAGGCGACCCCTTCTCCGGCGGTTTGCAAAACAACTTGGAGTGATGCAGGATAATATCGGGACCAAGAATTGCTTCGGCGACACTGAGAAACTCGGGCTTCATGAAGGCGTTCAGCCAAATCGCGGAAAAACTCTGAATGTTGTGGGTATGGAAAAGTAGCGAGTCGCCACCGTCGAGTTCATCCATCAGTTTGCCGCCCCAGCGGGAATTTGAGTTCTTCTCGGTATCAAGAATTTGTGCAAGCGCTCGGTCGAAATCCTTCTCCATGTGCTGGATTTCACCCACGGAATACAGTGACTTGGCGAAGTAGAACCCATTTTCGCCAAAAAACGATCTGACTTCGGAAGAATCTATATTTGGCATGTGTGTTTGTATTTAATCAGCGGTGTTGCGGAACGTTCCATTAAGAAATTTCGGAATTGACTTTTGGATTCTCGGCTATTCTGCGTGGAAACTCCAATTGGAACACGTTTCTGCTTGCAGATAACCGGTGGTGAGTGGGTTAGGAAAAAGCGGGAAATGCTTGACCGCATTGCGTATATGTGTATAATGTTAAGAATTTCTATGGGCTTCTATTGAGCGAACTTGTAGTGCTTTAGTGTCAGTAAATCAATATTGAGAGAGACGATTTGAAGGGTGCCTGAAAGTACGGATGCCCCCTTTCACGAATCATGAGTATTATTGACCAATATCTCAATCCTAAGGAGGATATTATGAAACTCACTCAGGATCAACTTAACGCGTTTCATCGTGACGGCTATATCATCGTAGAAGATTTGTTCGATCCGAAAGAGGTGTCGGCTGCCTTGAGAGATATGGAGAAGATTTTTTACGGCAACTCCTTCGCTGAATTTCTCGCAGAATTTGACAGGACAGGAAAAGCGGATTCTGTCGAACCGACAGCGACCCATTCAGTTACACATTATGGTGACACTCCGTACGGACGTACCCAGTTTCCGACGGGATATGATTCGTTGGATCGACTAATCGAAAACAACGACTATCTAGATATTTATTCCCAGTGCTTAGGTATAGACGATATCAGTTACTGCAATGCTCACTTATTCATGCGGTCGGGTCCCAGCGATAAACGACATTCCGAGCATCTTTGGCAGGGATACCACGCTGACCACGGTACGAACACCTTTTTACCGCCGAGCCAAGCGGTAGGTTCGTTCGACTACGTCAACAGCGGCGTTTACCTGCACGATGTGGATGAAGACTGTGCGCCGATGCATGTGATTCCCGATTCGCATCGGCAAGCTGCCGATGTCCTTTTCCGCCTAGGCGGGGGCATTAACGATATTCGGGAAGTTCCGGAATTTGCCGAGCCGGTACCGACAACTGGAAAAGCGGGGAGCGCCCTATTCTCCTCCTCCTACCTGATTCACGCCGCCGTACCGTTTAAGAACAAACGGAAACAACGTGCATTTTGGACGCTGTCCCTAGCTCGTGGAGACACCAGCCGCTGGACGAAACTGGCAAATCCATGGCTTGGCCCCGAACAGCCATTTTTCCAACCGTTTTGGGAGAAGACAACGCCGCGTGTTCGCATGCTCTTCGGTTGGCCCGAACCTGGCCACCCCTACTACACCGATATGACATTGAAGGGTATATCGCTGCGATTTCCCAATATAGATTTGACGCCTTATCGGATATAGACGCATCTGACTCCCGTATGGTCAAGGCTATAATTTGAAAATTGAAGTCGAGAGCATGAGAGAGCAGTTGCCATAATCAAGATCATTAGAGAAATCGAGTTTTGAGGAAAAAGGGATATCTATCGCACGGGAATTACTATCGCCCTCGTTGTTCACTCGGTTGATTCTAGTCGGTCGCTTGATCGATTTCGCTCAGCTTAAAGGCTGTAAGTGGTGGTTTCTATGACTACTGCGCGGACTACTGCGCGTGAACGCGCGCGTAGTCGGGAAATAGTTGGTCATGAACTTCGGCGCACTGCTTGAGGTGAAACATGCGGTCCTCATCGGCCGTGTCGAGCACCATGGGCCAATACATTCCCGCCCCCGTTTTGTGCTTATATCCTCCCGGCGAGTGAATGCTCAGATATCGATTTAGCACTTCAAGATCGGCTTCAGTTTTAGCCCTGCGGGTCAAGTTCATTGTAAACATTCGCCGACGCTTCCCCCCTCCGAATGCGGCGTGATAGGTGTCGTGATTAAAAATTACAAGATCTCCAGGATCGGTTTCCAATGCAACATTGGTAGGAAAGTCAGCCGGGGCGACGCCGAACAGTTCCTGTGACCGATTGGGGTCGATTTTCTCTTTCCGTACGAAATGATCGGGGTGGTGACTCCCGGCTATGACTCGCAGACAACCGGTATCGCGAGTCAACGGATCGAGGTAAAACGCAAGTTTCGCCGAGAATAGTTGCCCCCAACTTCCGTCCGGGTGCCAGCCGGTATCTCCAGTATAGTAATTTCCATCGCCGTTGGCGTAGTTAAAATCGTCGCCAAGGATCCCCCCTAGAATTCCCAAGATGCGCGGATCGTCGAGTAAGGCGCAAAGCCTAGGACGATGTTCAATGGGACCGCCGAACATCGTCCGCGAAGAGCCGTCATGATTCTTGCCGCCGCCTACTTCTTGGATGGTATGCTCAAATTCATCAGTTATCCACGCGATTTCACTGGGAGAGAAGACCGCGCGGCATGCGAGATAACCGAAGGTATGGAAAAAGTTGAGTTGCCGTTGTGTGAGTTTCATTTTGTTTCCCCTTCTAATAGACAGATTTTTGCCAATCCTCCGCTATGGACTGTTAGTCGCTCCAATCCTGGAATTGGCCCATGCCTTACAGTGTCTTATAGAACCAAGATATTGGAATTCCGACGCAGACGCTCGTGGTTATTCCGTGCTCCCCGCCGGAAAATTCGTCCTCGCTTTTTTCTGAATCGACAATATAGTATTCCCGCTCACGACACATGAAACTTATGATGGCTGTGTCTTTGCAGAAGGACAGATATGGATATGTGCCTTCAAGGTCGTTCGGAGGCAGTCGCGGCGCATGTTCCAAGGCTCTATAGGGTTGAATTGGGGACGGATCGACTTTATCAGTGTCGCCTTCTTGGAGGAAGATTGAGAAGACATTACCGGTATGTCTCCATGTGGCTCCGGCGTCTCTGCTAACGGCCGAGGACAAGCGATGACGCTGCATTCCTCGTTGAATTTCGTCGCCGGATGCTTGATTCCAGATGATGAGTAGGTCATGGCTCCCGGGGATTCTCCCCAAAGCTGCGGGCGCGAGCGCGGATGCGAGAGCAGTTGGCTCTGGGCGGGACCAACTCGTTCCATTATCGGCGGACCAGGATTGGTAAAACCGACCGAGCGGGGTTCGCAAAACCATCAGTAGGTGATTTGGGCTAACTTCAGCAACCACAGGCTCGTTGCACCGGTAGTGCCCGCCGGCACTGTAATCGAGCGTTACGAATAGTTCGGCACCTGCCCCCCAGACCCCAGTACCCTTGTTGGCTTTCCACGTTTTTCCTTCGTCGTCCGAATAGTAAGCCCAGCAGTAGGTGAAAAAGTGTTCGTAACCGTGATGACCAACCAGCGCGATGTCGTCGCCGAACAATGCTCGTCCCTTCTCCCAAACGGTCTTTCCGAGTAGTTTATAGACCGAGACGACGATGCGGCCGGTACTGGTGACAGTCGCGCCATGCATTACGGCGTTATTGTACGGCTCGCCAACCTGAACGGGTTGTGACCATGTTTTGCCTTCGTCGTCGGATTTGACAAACCAAGGACTAAGACCGTACTGTTTGTCCCCTTCAGATTTATCATAAAGGCCGCCGATTCCACCGGACTTCAGCCGCAAGAGGTGGCTAATTCCGCGAACTATCGGATTTCCTTCGAGGTCGGTTACGGGTTCAGGCGTACTCCAGGTTACACCACCATCAGTGGAAGTTGAACGACTCCCTGACGAAATTCTCAGTAGCTTTCCATCCGATGACTCAAGCATCCCTGCCCCGTGCGGGATAGAACCGATGTGCAAGAATCGAGTTTCATCGGGGATGCATGAGCGTACCTGATCTAAAAACTGGGGGTTGAGCTTATTGTCACTCATGGGAATACGAGGCGTGAACCACAGCGAATCCTGTAGATTTTAATTTCCCGAATATTTTCCTGTGACTTGGACCAAACCGTCGCCAGCGTTCACTTGGGGCAGGCGGCGGAGGAATATAATCACTCCATCCCGGTCTGCCGTGACTTCGGCAACCACTTGGCCAAAGAAATCTTCGATAATTCCCATCCGTTGGCCGGCGCTAACCTCATCAAGCAACTCCACATGGGGCCGAAACGAGCCTGCTGCAGAAGCAGAAATTACGAAATCCAAATTGCCGTCACCAACCAAGTGGTGAACGGTCGATTGGGGATGAGGTTCGCCGGGAATCATACCCAAATGCTTCATGACATTAAGCACGCCGTTGATATAACACGCTACGTCGTCAGGGCCTGCCCGACCACCTCCGGGGGATTCGGTATAGAGCCAAGGAACCCCAAATTCAGTGGCGGCGCTAATGCTCCTACCCGGCGTGACGGGAGGCGGATGGCCCCACAAAACGGGGGCGCCAAAGGCTTGAGCCCCGGCTCGGGCTCTTTGGCCAAACTCGTCTTCGCTGTGTAGGTAGCCAATCATCATCGGGATATTGGACTCAACACCGGCACTGTGCAGATCAATAAAGAGTTCCGCCTGTTTGATGAGTTTGTGAGTCAGCCAATAGGCGATGCGATGGGTGATTGTACCGTGGGCATCGCCGGGGAAAACGCGCGCGAGGTTTAGACCGTCTATAGGGCTGTTTCGAGTACCAGCCTCGTATGCGGGCATGTTGCATACGGGAACCATGACCAAGGTGCCGTGCAATGCATTGGATTCCACCTGCTCATAGATGCGGGGTATGGCTTCTACACCCTCGTATTCATTGCCGTGGACACCGGCGGTAACAACGAGTTTGGGGCCGCCGGATGCACCGCTTACATAGATTAAAGGCAAACGCCACGTGCCGCCATCCGCACGGGGAGCGACCTCAAGCCAGCCAGTTCCTTTCTCTCCGGAAGGGATTCGGGAAATATCAAATTGTTGAAATTCCATGCTATCCTTTAGAGACTGAATTTTCCCGGCAATTAGATTCCAAGTTGCGTGGCAAGATCGTGGAAATCTTGAGCTATTATGTCAAATTCGCCGTCTGTAGCTGTGTCTGCCCCGCCTTCCGGTCCCCATTCAAGTGGACGAGAAATAAAAGCGGTTCTGAATCCAACCGATCTTGCACCCTCAAGGTCGTGGTTGTGCGCCGCGACCATAAGGATTGACGGCGGATCCAAATCAAGAAGATGAGCCGCAGTCTCGTAGACTTCCCTGTCAGTCTTATAATGCCGCGCAAGTTCCGCGGATAAGATACAGTCCCACGGAATACCGGCGTGCTTCGCCATGTTGGTCAGAAGAGACACGTTGCCATTGGAAAGCGCGGCAACAATGTATTTGGACTTCAGTCGTAACATACCGCCTACAACATCGGGCCACGCATCCAGTCGGTGCCAAACGCGATTGAAATGATTTCTCTCGTATTCGGACAACTCCAGAATCGGGAAGTCGGCCAGAATGTCGTCAAGAATCATCCTGTGGAGCGTGTCCATTTTGGTCCAGGGCAATTCGCCGCGACGCACGCGCCCCATAGCAGGTTCGTAGCCGCTTCGCCAAGCCCTGGCGAACTGCCCCCAATCTACGGAAATCTGTTTTTGGGAGCCGAATCGCTCTCCCTCTCTTATAATCGTAGAGTGCCAATCGGTGACCGTGCCAAAGACATCGACAGTCAGCGCTTTAATTGATGTTTTCCAGGATTCCATACTTTTTTGTCGGCTCAAAATCAGAGTTTATAGTAAGAGATTTGTCTTTTTTCGAAAGCGTCGCCTAGTCGAAAAATATATCAGATTCATATTACCGAATTCTCATCTTTGGGTCAACAAGAATCTCTTGGTTTTTGAGCAATCTGTGTTGGATTACCTGAGTGTGCAGCGTGTGGAGTTGCTACATGATGGGTTCATCTACGGAACTTCAGCGCATTCCATCATAGAATGAGAACATGGCGAACAATGGTGAATCCAACGTGCAGTGCAAACGTGGGTTTGATATGAGTCATGTTATTTCAGCCGAATAATCTCGCACTGTGCTTCCGATAGCGGATCCATGACGCGTTCGCTAAAATGCAATCCTTGTCCGCCCCAGTCGCGCATATAGCCGATGCTGTAACAGTAATAGAGTGTGCGGCGGGGCCGATTGGATGTGTTCACCGTTGAACCGTGGGTTAGCGCCTCGGTGAAGATAATCGCGTCGCCAGCTTCGGCGGGAATGGGTGTCAAGGGTGGATTCTCATCGGGGTGGCTGCCCCATGGCTTCGGGTAGTTGCTTTTGTGTGCGCCCGGAATAACGGCAAAGCATCCGTCATCAGCGCCGCCATCGAGCATAGGAAATACCACTTTGGTTAGCGTCGAGACTATCTCACCGTTTCGGCAGTGGTATTGGCATGTGGGGATGATCGGAGTTCCGTGCTGGTGGAGACTCGTGTATCCACCGCCCCAACGGTAAATCGTGTAGGTGTGGTTCAGGCGGTACGGACCGCCTGTGACCCGCGCGATTACGGAGAGCACCTCTGGCAGGTCAATCAGTGGAATAAAAGCTGGGGCCGCCTCCAAAATGTTGGAGATGTACATTTCCTTTTCTGTTTTCTCCGTTCCCAGACACAGCGGTGGCGGGAAGTCATTCGGCGGCATATTCTCAAAACGGTCAAGTGCCTTATTGCACGCCTCAATTACGTGGGTAGGCACAACCCCTTTGATAACAACATATCCCTGGAGGTCAAACAGGTATATCTGCTCTTCAGTCATGAGTATGCCCTATTCGCGGTCATGGTGTACCGTCGGTTCGAGTTCTCGCGGGGGAAGGTTCGGGGTATTGATATAGCGGTCCGCGGCTTCTTGATGTGCAAGTATCCAGTCGCATCAAGTAGATATCGTTGCTCTGGCGTCATCATAGTTATGCCTCCTTCAGGAGACATGTTATTGAGAACCCTAGGAAACGAAAAACAGTTCACCATCTCTGTGGGTTACGAGATGGGCGCTGTTTAGCCCATTGGTAATAACTGTGAAACCCTATAGTAGCAGGACGATCAACCGAGCGGATGGTGAGAGCGATAAAGATTCCTCAACCAAGTAAATGACGAGGAACCAACAGAGCGAATAGATCAAGCGAGCGATTAGGGAGTAATCAAACGACTGAACAAGGAGTGCGATAGAGTTCCCATAAAAATCCTAAGGTGATAGAAGATCCTGATAGAAATCCCGCCGCCGTGCCGTCCACTGAAAGGGGATAAACAGGCTCCTCTATGCATATGCCCATGGGGTTTGCCGCACAGAGAGTGTGCCTACTTCTTTAAGGTGAAATCGCCACAGGTTTGCCTGACTTTGCACTCTCAATAGCTCCGAAAACCATCGCAAGGCTCTTGATGTTGTCGGTGCAGACCGTCTCAGGGGTGTTGCCCTTCTGGACACAATCGACAAACTCATGAATCAACCCGGCATGGCCGCCGATTCTGGCTGTAGGTTCACGAACCGGGACCTCCAATCCTTCCCATTCGGAATGGGATTCACCAATTGTTGCCTTGGCTCGTCCGCTGAACTCATCTTCACCGTCCCACTTAATGCTTCCGTTTGAGCCAACGATATGCCAGTCGCTATTCCAGCTCGTCCTGAGACCTTCGGAACACCAACTTCCTCGGTACGTATAGACAACACCGCCGGTCATTTCAAAAACGGCAATAGCGGAGGCGCCGTGGTCGTACCATGAACCCAACGGATTCCACTCTTTACAATAGACAGAAACCGGATCTTCGCGAGTTATAAACCGAGCAGCATCGAAGGTGTGAATCGCCATATCCAGCAAAAGGGAATGTTCCATACGGTCTCGAAATCCGCCGAAGTGAGGTCCCATATAGTAGTCACTGTTTAACGTGGTGATTTGCCCGATTTCACCTTCCGCCAAGAAGTGGCGTAGGCGGCGAATCTGTGGGTCATAGCGACGATTCTGGATGACGGCGTAGAGTTTGCCGGCATTCTGAGCAGCCGCAAACATCTCACGCGCATTTTCCATGCTGTCCGCCATCGGCTTTTCACCGAGTACATGGCAGCCGTGTCTCAATGCTTCGAGCGTTATGTGAACGTGCGTTTCGGGTACAGTGCAATCGAAAACTATATCCGGTGCACTCGTATCTAACACCACTTTAAGATCCGTCCCGACGATCGCGTCCTCAAGTCCAAATTCTTGGGCACGCTCTAAGGCAGACTGTTCGCGGATATCGACGAGACCGACAATGTCAATCGAATCCATCTCTGCGGCAACGCCGAACCATGTACGACTCATGCCACCGCAGCCCGCGACGACTACCTTGAGTTTCTTTTCCATATTCGACTTTGACTTTTGCAATTTCAGTGGCCGATAGACCAACCATACCGCCTGCAAGTGGTGGGCTCAAATCCACATTCATCGACGTGTACAATACGCTCCTTGCCACTATCCTGAATCAGTTGACGGTATTCGCGCAGAAACTTTCCTCTCTCGAAAGGGTTGCTTTCTTGGTATTTTGAGTATTTTTCTGCTGAATTTCATCTGCTTGAGGTGATAGCATATCGCACTTGGGGTACCCCAAACAGTTGAGCCCGTTCTTATAGAATCGCATCAGGATACTCTTGTACATGACGTTTCAAGACTTGTTTGTCAACTTTGCGGGTATGCTTCGGCTGAGGTTTGGGCGACAGGTCATCTAACGCTAACCAGTTGTATACTGTCTTACGACTGACTTCAAACCGACGAGCGGCTTCTGCCTTACTGCCACCCGACTCAACGTAACTCACGACTCGCTTTCTTAAATCTACGCTATAGCTCATAATAGTTCATATAGTAACATACAATCCTAATATGTGTAAATATGAATCTAAACGACTATAATACCGAATGTGCTATGCAGAACTTTGTAAGTCAGAGCGCTTATACGGCGGGAAAACATGGAATGGACGGTGTCTTGCGTGTTTTAGCCAAGGAAGTTGGAGCTTACGGGGTCACTGTCAATCAGATCGCTCCGGGCTGGACAATTAGCGACAAAAGCCCCGCCGCTGTATCCGATGAAGATTATCGAAGCAAAGTGCCGCTTCAACGGCGGGGCACTGCCCAAGAGATTGCCAATGCGGTGCTTTTTCTTGCGTCCGACCTAGCCGGCTACATTACCGGCGCGTATATTCCAGTCTGTGGCGGCAATGTGATGCCGGCGATTTGACATAAGCCAGTAATACGTTAGCGTTGATTTGTGTATAGGATTGGTTTTTGTTTCGTGTTATGACCACGAGATACGCCCCCATTCCTCACGTGACGAAACTACCCGCTCAGGGTGTGCACGACTCCGCACAAGGTGACCATTGACGCTCGTAAGTGTGGCTTGACGAGCATCCTGATAACGAAAATCGGCACTCCATCGAAGTTGTCCCGACTTGTTTTCCTGGCCCTGATGGAATAGTAGATTCTGGAAAATGAGGACATCGCCAGGATTGAGTTCTATGTCGACCACCTGTCCTCCGTCAATCATTGGATTGATTAGGTCAAAATCAATGTGGAGGTAGTTGTATGGTGGTACCGAAACATGCTTGGCAACTCCCAGTTTGTGCGTGCCGGGAATAACCTGCATACAGCCGTTGTGCCTATTGACGGGTTGAAAAGGCGACCAGCAATTCATATATCGAAGTTGTGCGTATGCCTCGTCGGAGTGCTCTGATGTTCCGCGCCCCGCGCCAAGATAGCCCGCATCCTGATGCCAGAGACTTTCATACAGTTTGTTGGGAAAAGCTCGCATGCGTACCACATAAGATTATCATCCGCAATTCATCGCCTAAATAGGATTGCGCCAAATCGAGCATGGGCTGATAGGTGTACAAATCATAAAACTTTGGTTGATGCAGTTCCGAAGTGAATTGAATAAGTCCCGAATTCGGTTCGTTCTCGAAAAGTTTCTTGAACTGCAGTTCAAACGATTCGTCCTTAAAGGCGTGCGGGATGTCTCCGTTAGCAACACTCTGCCCGTCGAGCGCATCAACGATGCGCTCGACGGCTACCCGGGCATTGTTCATTAACTCAATGGGAATGAAATCACGCAGGATGACGTAGCCATCTTCATCAAATTGTTCCTTGAATGTCTGTGCGTCCACAATAGAATCTCCTAGGACTAAATGCGTTGTTGTACTGTTTGGCTAATGAATGATAGCACATACCGTGTGTTTTGCAATCTTTTTCCCAAACGATATTGCAAACCATGGTACGGCTCAATGCCCTCTCTGGGAATGGATTGAAACTATGAGCAATCTACACTCATTTGCGAGACGATCCCAATCAAGCGTATTCTGACCCCAACCCAATACTAAGAACCTGTTTGAAAAAGAAAAAAGTTGCCTAGATGGTTGATGTTTAGAGCCTGTTTGAAAAGTCCAAATCCGTCTTCGAGAGAGGTCATTTTGGGGAAAACGTCTTGAAAATCCGATGCTTTTGGCCATTTGTAGAAAGTTTTCTCATGTTTTCATTGTTGGCTGCTACATACCTATGGGATTGCTATCGCACTCACTATCCGTTCGTTTGATCCCCACTGGGGCTTAGGTGCACGGGGTTTTGGTGTTTCTATACACCTTACACCTTCATGGATTTCTATCGCAGTCGCTATTCGCTCCCTTGATCCCACTCTGGGGCTTTTAGAGGCTGGTGCGCAGTGCGCACCCTACAAACTGTACTTTTCAAACAGGCTCTAAGATTACCATTCACATAAAGATTAAATTTACTTCCATCAAATGTCCCTACGACATGATACCATTGTCCAGCTTTTGCTAGGGTGCCTGGATCTGCAGAAGCAGCAACTACCCAACCAGGTGACCACTGTCCAAATGCAAAACCAAATCTTCCTTTTTGAACATTTGAATCGTTTAGATGCCAAAGTGTGTATGCGACCTTGTTAATGGCTTCTCCCGGCCAACCCCTTGCTACAATTGACCTTTCTGAAATTATTTCACCTTCAGTTTTGACCCATGCTACAACCGTAATTTCAGTTGTGGGGTTCAAAATCGGATCGTTCCCGCAATCAACGTAATCACTCGTGCCATTGAATTCCAAAGCTCTGCCAATCTTCCCGTTAACCCATTTAGCCCCAAAAATCGTCCCGTCGTTGCCATTCCCAGAGGAATCTTCGGCTACATCACCACTGCCCTCATCAAAGAGCCACATCCCGACAATGGTTTCGGGGTCTGGTTGGGCATAACTTGAAGCAGTTAACACACCAGCAATAAATAGAACAACGACGCCAATCAAAACAAAAATCTCTACACAAAATCTTACTTTCATCTTGTTACGCCTTTCATGTATGTTATGCTTGTATAAATCGACTTAGAAGCCTTGTACCATCTGGCTTTGCAGGCTTATGGGGTCTTATCTCAGCTTCCCTCCTGTTACCCCTTTTTGATGGTAACGGTTGATCGTCCGAGTTTGGCGAGATATTTTGAATATAAGTGCAATAGGTCTTCGGCTTCCGTTTTCATCTTTTTCCTCCAAGAAAGCGGGTGAAAATTTATTGGATGCCATTTTTTCTTTAGATCTGTCTTTGAATCCGAGAGAGGAAACTGTCCAGAAAGTGGGAAGGAACAAAAGGATGTTTTCCCTGGGCGTTTGATTATATCATCCTATCAAATATTTGATGCCAGTATTAGATGCAATTTTTCGGCAGGAATTTCAAACGCAAAATGGACGAAAATGGCAAAAGAAAGGTGGCTTAGATGCCCATCATCACTGGGCTTGTGCCAAAGTCCGAAATATCACACGTTCCTTTCTTTGGGGTATACTTCGAACAACGGCAATCCATACGAGCCTTCTCCGACCTGGGGAACGCTTCCAGGCGGCATTAATGGCGGAGGCAACAGGGGCTCTGTCCTGTCTGCGGCCAACTCATCATCAAGGAAACGGGCTGGCACAATCATCATATCCAATGGCGTGTCTATGGCGGCAGTGACGACCTAGACAACCGGGTGCTGCTGCATCCCAACTGTCACCAACAGGTGCATAGTCCTGATTACGACGGAGTGGTGCTGCGTCCTCACGGGGACGTTCGAGAGGCTTGAGCGGCTTGAGGTTAAAATCTCACGAGCCGTTCTTGTGCGAGGGAGGCGCAAGCCTCCTGAGCTACCCGGCGGGGATATGCAAAAACCCCCAATTTGGAACCCTCCATAATAAGTTATTGCGCACACGGCAAAAATCAAAACCTGACAGCTTTCGCTGTCCCCTTGTAAACCCTCAAGCGCAATTTCCTTTGTCACTAATAATCACCTCGGATTTCACCAGGTTATCCGTTCCTTATCTTGCCGTCCACAGCCCAGGTCAATTGTCCAAGTAGCGCAGGTGACGACGCTGGCAGCCTCAGAGCATAGGTAAGCGACAAGAGCTGCCACCTCCCGCGGCTCAATAAGCCGCTTGATGTAGCGCCCTTGAGTTCGGTACACTTTCGGTTGCTGAATGTGAATCATTCGACCCGAGCCAGGATCAGCCGAAAAACGCGTAGAGTCGTGTTCCCGACATAATCCCCAGCAGATTCCAGAAGCAGCCTATTGCGTATTCGCCCAGGATGAGGCCAAGGAAAAAAGGGACTGCATTGCGATACGCTTTGAGACCTCCGTACTTGAGGATTACCCATTTGATAATCCAACCCACCAGAAACGAGAACCAGATAAGATTAATGAGCCATCCGCTTGTGGATAGGGCATAGCCAACCGGATGTAACGGCCACCACAAAAACCGGGTACGGAGAAACATCATTATCAAGGAAAAAAAGAGACCAATCCCAATAAAGCCCAGTTCAGGATAGCTCGTGTTGCCAGGATAGCGAAGCCACCGCTCCAGCCGGTTAAAGGATTCCCATGGAATGCCCACGTATCCCGTAAAACCCGAAGCGACGCCCTCTTCATAGGCAGAATGGAGCCATATCCATAAAGAAGACACAACGCCAACTGCAACAGCTATCATAATGGCGGCGGCAAGCCTTCTGGCGTTCATGCCCACCCGTTCCGCCATCTTGAAACCTTCTAATTGATGAGGCATTGGATGACTTGCCATTGCCCGGTCAGTGAAAAATAGATAAGTCAGCATCATCAGGTTTTTCCCGCCCAGACTCCGTGATCCAAATGCCGCAACAAGGATATTATCTGGCCCCACCAAATAGAACGAGTGGTTTGGCGGCCCAAGTTCCGCGCGCATCCGCGTGACGGTCGTCGCAAAACCGACCAACAGAGCAAAAAACGGTAACGCTATCCAGAAAGACATTCCACCGGCCATACAAAACAGGATCAGAAAAGAGAGTCCCAGAGTAAGTCCTATCAAGGCTGTTCGAGGACTCATTGGCTCTTTTGAGAAATCGCGTCCTTCTGACGTCTTTGCACCCCCTCGAAATGATTGTATGAAAACGTTCTTCAGATGCTTCCTGGTCAGCCATAATGCAATGAGAAGGAGCCCAAGCCATCCGCCGGTCGTTTGTTGATAGAGATAGGGGAAACCATGCAACCGGTGCCATCCAAACATACTTGCTATGATGCGTTGCGATTTGGCGAACAGATAGAAAAACCAAACGGAGAAACACAAATCCAGCGGGATAAAAAACACGAATCCCACAATCCATGGATAAACCGCAACCGGTGTCCATCCGATGGCGTTCCACGGTTTTTCAGTGAATAAGCTGCTGATGTCTGTTCGTAAACGCAGGTTAGGAACGGCTGGGAAATGGAAATGCAGCGCATTGATCATAGTAATTACTGCCATTAAACCGAACCCCAATAGGAACAACTTATTTGAAAAGAGCGCATTTCCAGTGCCGTTTCGCGTCATCGCCAAAGGGAGTTGGATGATTGGATATGACAGCTTCTCACGCTCTGTCCACTGTTTTCTGACAAGCACGGTGACACACAGAAAGGTAAATATCAGAACCACCGTAAAGATTGACCAGAGCGCCAGAGGTTTCAACCAGACGTTGATATATTCAGTACGATAAATGCTGGAATCGCCTTCATAGAAACCGCGCAGCGCTGTTTTATCTTTAACCGCCAGCCGATCAGGCACGTAGCGCGAAAATAATTCAGACCATTCGTTCTCGGGAGTGGCGTACCAGGAGGCGTGTCCTAGCGAAAGGATGAGGTTCAGAAGGAACTCGTTTCCCGTCATGCTGGAGCCCATGCATAACATCACGAAGATGGTAAGCAACTCCCCCTGTTTCAACGCCGCTTTAGGAGCTAATCGCTTGCATAATGCGTTGAATCCCACTAGCATCAACAGAGTGAAGACCACATTAAAGAAAAGGGAAACGCCGGAGGTCAAAGAGGTCCCGCCCGAGCCCGAGATCCCTTCGCCCTGAGCTACCCAATAACAGTTAGGTGGGATCAAGACAAGCCCTATCACCAGAGCACGGAAAGTGACGCCCGATGAGCTGTTTCCTGGTTTTCCCATGTTAGAACATCCCTGATCTCTGCTATGACTGAGTGGTTATATTGTAACTGGGTGCCTATTTCAGATCGCCGTTCCGGCTCATCCAGTCTGCAAACGCCTGGAAACGCTCTAAGGGGACACGGGTCCCATCTGCACCACATCCACCACTGTAATTCGCACGCCGTAGTCTGGGCGTATACAGCTCATCAAGTGCTGATGCAATTCCTTCCACCGGTCCAGACAGAAATACACTCGCGGGAATTGCTGCAATGATAATCAAGTCTTCGCTGATCACATCCAGGGCTAGCTCCGCAGGTGTATCACCAATTGGCGGCGCTGTCAGCGCGTGAATACCATCCAAGCCTGAATCCTTAATCTGGTGAAGGAGGTTCTTCACATGTCCGCACATATGAATAATTGCCGTTTTTCCCGCCGCGTGAATTATGTCAACAAAGTCACACACATGTGGACAGTTATACTTGCGATAGATTTCGGGACTGATATAAAACGTGCTGGTATTCTCGCAAAGGATGATGATGTCACAAGGGCCCTGTGCCATTATCTCAAAAGCTTTTAGCTCCCGCTCATGAATCGTGTTAATCAACATTTCCATTTCCTCAGGATGGTCGGAGAGCAGATAGTAGAAATTCTGCACGCCCATCTCATACTGAAGTAATTGCGGTATGGTGGAGGCTCTCCAAAATCTCGCGGCTATGCAGTCTTCACCTATAATAACCAATGGTGCTAGTTTGAAATTTGGAGGTTAATAAGCATAACATTCCCTTTTGGCTTTGCTTTAACGCGAAAGGTATCAGGGCATGAGACGATTTCCTCGATTCTACCGTTAATTTGAGTATCGGTAGCTATCAAATAACGGGAGGAAATCTAGACTCATGACCATAGTAGATTTTATCACAGAACTGTTTTGTTGTGTTGATGATAAACTCTCACAGCACGGTAAAAACCATAAGCATAGCCAAGCCAAACTTTACCCGTCATTGTCTTCCGCCAACTCAAAGCCAAAGTCGTCCGGCCGATGAAATCGTATCGATTCTCGCCGCAGTCATGGCTCATGGTTGTAACATCGGTCCGGATACGATGGCTCAAATCACGCCGGGAATCAGCTACTGGCAACTCCAACGGATTACCGACCAATGAAACGCAACGCGGTGCATTGGCAGACGTTGTCAACGCAATTGCACGTCTTGACATCACTTCGGCTTGGGGGGAAGGAAAAACCAGTTCAAGCGATGGGCAACGTTTTGCTTTTCGGAGAAAAGTGCTCCAGCAAAACTACAGTTACAAATTCAATGACTACGCATTGGAATTCTACTCGTTCGTTGCTGACAACTACGCCCCATTTTACAGCGTACCTATCGAATGCAATGAGCGAGACGCCCCCTACGTTCTTGATGGGCTTTTGTATAATGAGAGTGATCTTCAATTAGAAGAACACTATACCGATACCCATGGCTATACAGAGATTAACTTTGCGGCGTTCGCCATGCTTGGCAAACGATTCTGTCCCCGGATTCGCAAAGTTCAAAAACAGAGAATCTATCGAATCAACACGCATTATGATTATGGGGCAATCGGTCCCCTTGTCAGCCGCGGAGATCGCCAAATAAAGATGGACCCAATTGTCGAGACTTGGGATCGCATGGGGCAATTTTACGCCACACTCCAAAGCGGTCATACCACAGCTTCGGTGGCACTCAAACGTTTGAATTCGATGAGCCGAAAGAACCGATTCTACTTTGCCAACCGCGAGTTGGGACGAATCTTCAAAACCGAGTTCATCTTAGATTACATGTCGCAGCCACCCTTACGCCGCCAAATTCGCCGGGGTTTGCTGAAAGGAGATCATCTCCATTCACTGGCGAGAGATGTGGCTTTTGCCAAGCGGGGAAGAATCACCAAGCGAGACTTTTATGAGTTGATGAAAACATGCAGCGGTCTGACGCTGATTCTCGCTTGCATTGTTTACTGGCAGGCAAAAGAAATTGGTCAAGTGATCGCGGAATGTGATCCACAGAAAAGTGGAATTGATATTTCCTTATTGGAACATGTCAGCCCTGTCGAATGGGAAAATGTGGTTCTCTACGGCGAATACTTCATTGACCGTAACCTGATTCGATGAAAAAAGAAGAGACTCACATGGCTTTTTTCTCCCGTTTTCTCGTTTTCCCGTTTTCAAAACCGCCACTCGACTCTTATCCGTCCATTGGGCTTAGGGTATAAATTTACACCAATCTGCCTACTACCTGTTTATGGGAAACGGCGCAGGACAAGTCCCGTGTAAAATGCTCATATTGCAGTTCGAAGGCGGATAATCCGTAGCGACATTATCATGGTAGTGTGTCAGGTGAGGATCGCACGGTCGTGGGCTTCAGGCATTTGGGCTAGCAATCTGTTGGCGGGCTTCGATAAATGATGGGGATGAAATATTGGCACAGAAAAGGCATCTTTGACGACTGCCAAAGACGCCCTCAACCCAGATGTGGTGCGAGTTTGCGCGATTCTGGATGACGCTACGGCGCTTAGATCTCTGCGCCAGTTTCAAAAACCCAAACGCGGTGGGTATCGACCTCGAAGAAGAAACACGACATGACTGTGTTCCCGCACTTTTGTCCGACATTCAACTTGCTACGGAATCATTGCAAAATCGTTGCATCATTCCAGCACACACCATGTGGCTCTTACCTTACCTTCCTTTTTCACCGCTACCTTGTTTACCAAGTCAGTTAAATCTCGATAGGCCGCCATTCGGTCAATGTTAAACAACTCGCGATACATTTTAACGTTGACTTCAACACACGTTGGTGCTGTACCCCGTATACAGCTAGTGCCGTCGCAGGCAAATTGACGGCTTCGTAGTGACGAATTTACTCGTTCCATGAACGACTGAAGTCGTCACTACAAAGTTGACAGCGTAGAGCCCCCGTAAAGCTATTGCCCGCCGGTCACATCAATGGTCACGCCGGTGACATAATCGGCGTCGGACGAGGCAAGAAAGCAGATCGCCTTGGCCTGGTCCTCTGGCAGGGCGACGCACCCTAAGGGCGTATTGGCAAGATACGCCTGCCGTTCCGCCTCAGACATCTGTTCCCAACGCGGGTTAATCCGCTCACTCAAGGTCGTGCCGGGTGCGACGTGAAGTGCAGCAGCATGCCGACCGGGTTGCCATTTTCACCGGTGGCCTGGTGGAGGAGACCAACCTCCGGGTCAATGGGCCCTTCCGTGTATAGCACGTTGTCACGGCCGCAGTGGGCGTGCGTGTCGGTGATTCCCTCGCGTGTGACGAATCGTCGGTCGATTGAAGGATACTCGTGTCTCGATGCCCCGGGCGGCGGAACGCGTGACCGGTTGTATCGCGGCAACTGCGTGTCCGATCACCTGGAGACTCTTTTCCACCGCAGTCGGCGTATATTCCGGTGTACTTCCCCGCAGCCACGCATGTTCGGGCGGAATGATGGGGTGTTATCGTCCGCGCAGAAGTGATTGCCGAGCGACGGCGCGGAGTGCGTCTGGGTCGTGTGGACCATGACGGCGCGCCGGTCGAATCCGAAGCGTTCGGCGGAGCCATCGCGGATGCGGTCCGCCCACTCGTGGCCGATGCCGAGCAGATCGAGAACGAGGACACAGAGTTTTGCGCCCTCGTTCTCGAATACCGCGGCGCGAGCGAAGATTGGCTCACGGATTTCCTCGGTTGGGCGCGGTCGGCCGATGTCACCGGCGATCTGTGTGCCCAAGGGAGGGCTGATGTCGATTTCGGCGAACCCTGCGAGTACGTGCTCGGAAGCGGTCACGGCATTTTCCCGCGCAGGATCGGGCATTGGGTGACGTCTTGGCCCCGTAATCCCGCTTCCTGCAGGTGCACGGTGTAACCGCAGCGTGAGCGATCGGACCGGTTGGGCGGAGCGCCATGGATGGTCTGGCAGTGATGCATTACCGCATGCCCCGCAGGCACGGTAAACGAGATGGCGCGCGAGGCATCGACCTGGTCATCGGATAGGAGCTTGTGGCTGTAAGCCTTTGGGTCGTCTAAATCGAGCTCGCCCTCGAGCAGATTGGTCTGGCTGCCCGGAATGTAATGAACACCCCCGTTGGAGGCGTCCGCATCGTCCAGAGCAATCCAGATGGTTGCCATGTTGGGCGGGTCGGCAGCCCACCAAATGTTGTCTTGGTGCCACGTCGAAGGGGCGCCCTGCTTCGGCGGCTTCCAGAAGATGTTGTCCTGGTAGTACTGGACGTTGGGCCCCAGGACCGACTCGGCAGCGTCGAGAAGATTGTCGTTGTTGACGATCGACTTAAACCATTCATCGAAGGAACTGACCATTATCAGGCGAAAAGCTTTCTTGCCCAAGCTCTCGGCGGGATTGTCGAGCAGATCGCGCTGGCGCAATGCTTCGATGTGTTCCTTGGCTTCCGCCACGGTCGCCTCGTCCAGAACGTTGCCGATGGGAACTACGCCATTGCGGCGGTAGACGTCGATTTGGTCTGATGTAAACTTCATGCGCAGGCTCCTTTCAGGCTGTGGAAATTGAAAAAAAAGGGACGCTTAACCCTACAATGTGATGAAATGTGGTCGTTTGTGGGTCACAAGAAGAACAAACAATGGAACTGTAATTCCCAGCAAACGACATCGTCCAGTTGGCAAAGAAACCGGCCAAACCAGTTATATCGAGCGCTTTAATTGCACCATCAGGCAAAGGATCAGCCGACTGGTTCGAAAAACACTCTCCTTTTCCAAGAAGCTGGAGAATCATATCGGCGCCATTTGGCTCTTTGTTCATCATTACAATGCATCCTTACTTGTTTAGGACTACCAAATTGTTTAGCCCTGATTTTATACGGGGCCGTGGGTATTTTGACGATCAATTACCAACTTTCCGATTTGTGATACCCAGTTCATTGAATACGTACGTTTTTCCGATAAGGAATATCAACTAACCACTGATTAACGAGTGAATAAACGATAAAGAGTCTTGTCAAATAAATGCCCCAAAAGGGGTTTCAGTGGATCTAGGATTTTACATCAAGTCTTCTTGACCCCTCGCGGGGGTCTGTTGATTTCACACTTGTTAGCCCTGTGACGGTTTACGTACCTTTATGCGGTTGTACCCCAATTTCCTCCAAGAGGTTGCCGAACAGTGCAGCATCAACTCTCGAGATCGAGCAAAGCGAATCGTAGCAGTGCTGTTCCATGTATATCATTCCAGCACTCCTGCGGTTCCATGGGTGTCTTCAATCACTCAATAGAGACCCCATTGCCTTCAATCCGCTCCAATGAAAAGTGTCCGGTAGTGAATGCCAGGGAAATAAGGGTACCCATGTTCTATTATAACACCAACGGCACTAATAATTAGTCGTTCTCGTCGTCCCACATTCCGTTAATCAACTCAACAGTTCGATCAACGAGGACCTGGCCGCCTTCAGGGCCTACTCTGATGTCGGCGACCTCGACGCTGTAGCCGCCGCCTGCAACCGCTTTGGCTGTAGGCAGATAGCCGCCAGCGGAACACGCCAGTTGGATGACAAAAGTTTGCAGCGCTTTACTTTGCGCCTTGATGCGTATGCCATAGTCGACAAACAGCTCAAATGGATTCGTGGCAATGGCAATATCCCCGAATCTTACGACGTGGAGTTCCATTCGGTAGAAAGGATCTTTCCGTTGCCGTTCGTGCCTATCTATAAGGCTTTTATTGCGACCAAGGGCCACGAAATTTCCGCCCTTGTCAAACTGCCCCTGTTCCAATAATCTATTATATTCTGACTTTGCGCACTCCAACTCGTCTTCGGTAACCTTTCTCACCGGAAGTTTGAGTTCTTCTACCGCATGATCCAGGCGCGCCGCTGTTCGTATATCGCTTTTAGCTGCCGGAAACACGTAATCCACAGCGTCTGCGATCCTGACAGCTATCTCTTCCCGTTCAGATACGGCCTTTCTCTTCCGCATGTTCTCTTCGGCCCTTCCCGACAACAGGAAACGAGGCGCTTGATCCCCTGCGGCGGAGCATTGCGGCAACACGAACAAGCTCTCCGAATAACGCTTTCGCAATTCAGCCCTCGCTTCGTGCCAGAAGTCCGCTGAGACCTGATGCACCGATTCACTCGCCTGAGCGGGGCACGCTACATTGACGACTATACCTGTAGGCTCTCCTTCCTCGTTCCAGAAGAAAAGCAGGTTCAGGCTATGATCCTCATATCCCTCTACATGGCTAAAATCCGCCCTGTCTGTAGAGCCATACATCTTGGCGGAGCCATCAATGTATACTGCTCTTCTGTTATGTCCCACCACAGCGTGGCTCAAAGCCCAACTCGCCCCGCCATGCTTGCGCCCATTCCATGCCTCAACCACAGCTTCAGACAGGCGACTCAGAAGAAAGTCAACGTATTCGGAAGGCGTCATAACTTCTTCGCTCTGTTCAAGACACCAACCTCCCGCCATAATAGGCGCGGTGTGGGTATGAGTGGCGTTAAGAAACAGCTTTCCGGTATCGAAATCAGGCAGCATTGGTTTGACTATATCGCGCAGCCGCCCCTGGACCGCCTGTCGATTATCCCCAAATCCAATTGCGAGACGTGAGTCGTCCGGTATCCATAATAGATCGCACGAAACCATGATGACTTGCTCACTCGCGTTATCCTCGCCCGCCGACTCGATCGCCAGCGCTGTAGCGGTTATGGGATCAAGCGCCTGCTTTGAGATCCTGACAAAGAACTGTCCCGCCAGCGCTGCCGGCTTTTCGGGTGTTATGTCCGTCGAGGCCCATCCAATGAGAAGCTTGCTTCCTTTTTCGGTCGTGGCGCCGCCAGAAGACGCGTCTAAACACGCTGTCTGCATTTCCAAATCTCCTCTTTAGTGGTTCAATCGCTAAGTCGGTGGTGTTGGCGGATGTAGGGGAGTGCCCGCGTGCGCTCCCGATTTCAGTGGCTTTGGCAACCGGGCGGACAGCCCTCGACCGCTTTTGGTAGGCGGTGGAGGCATCGGAATACAGTCTATCAACATTATTAAGCTGACCAGTTGTAGTGAGGAGGAAACAGTAATGCGTATTCAGGGAGAGTATGAAACGTCTGTGGCAGTTCCCGTCAATGTCATTGACACCCCTTACCAATAGTTACGCGGCGCACTGCGCGGTCCTTACTTTCCCCTGCACCTCTAATTCAATAACTCGTGTTACAACTTTTCGATCTGTTGGTACACCTTAGAGTGTTACACTCTAGAACTAGTACCAGCCAAAGATAGATGGAGCCACGAGAAAAAACAGGTTCTCTTGTGCGGTCAACGCTTTCTGTTGAGCATCACTGAGCGGTTTGAACCGTTCTGCCGCATCTAACAGTTTTGGAACAAGACGTACATCCGAAGCAGTGACTGCTGTTGTTACGTCCTGAGAAAGTACAAACCGCAGACAATCATCTATTTCTTCTTGTTCATCAAAAGGTTCGTAACCAGTTTTATAAATCTGTCCAGTTGGTGATTGGCTCTGAATTTTATCACCCCATGGCCTTTTGGCTATAGTCTTGATTACCATCAGCCCTACGTCTTTTTCCTTTGCTAGCTTTCGGAAGGATTCGTAATGTTTGTAATATTTGGGATTTGCATAAAGAATGAAGTTCAGTGGAAACATAACAGTGTCGAAATCGAAGCGATTAAGCGCCTCAACATGCGTGCTAAGTTGATGGCCTGTAATCCCAATATATCGAGTCAACCCCTTCTCACGCGCCTCAAGAATACCTTCAACTGCCCCACCCGGGCCTGTTACAGTGTCCAATTCGTTGAGAGCGTGAACCCCATGAAGTTGATAAAGATCAAAATAGTCTACCTGCAATCGCTCCAAAGAGCGATGAAACTCTTCACGCGCTTCCTTCTTTTTCCTTTTGGTAGTCTTGCAGCCAATAGAGATTAAACTTCTGCTGTCTTTATGTCTTCGTATCCATGAACCAATCCTCAGTTCTGCCTCCTCATAAGCAGGTGAAACATCAAAACGATTGACACCATGTTCAATTGCTAAATCAATAGCTTTATCCGCCTCCTTCTGGGAAACAGCGCCGAGACTTGCACCGCCGAAAGTGATTACCGAACTCATATGCTCTGTCTTTCCAAGTCTTCTCTTTTCCATAAAATATCTCCTTCATCCTTCTTGTTCGGGTAAGGGCATAGGGATCAGGGGTTTCCCTATTCCCTACCGGCCTCTATCCCCTCAAGCATGTTGAAAGGAAGGCAATACTCTTTCGCAAACCTGAGAACTCCTCTTCTCTACCTTCGAACTCTATCATCCAGTAGCCGCCGAAGCCTGTCTTCTTTACTATGTTCACGAGCCTGGCAGTATCCCATTCCGGTTGTTCACCATTCTCGTCGAAGTCATGCATCTTCGGGTGGATCTGCTTGGCAAAAGGAGCCACTTTTTCTATGGCTTGATAGCGAATATCTGCCCGAAAATTGCCGAAGTCGGGCACCGTTCCGATGTGATCACTATTAATTCTCTTAATAAGTGTGACCAACTCGTCAGGGTTTGCCGAGATCCCACCATGATTCTCTATGACCATGTTCAAGCCGCGCTCTTCAGCCTCGGCAGTCAGACGCGCAAAGCTATCAATGCAAAGCTCTAACGCTTTCGGAGCACCGCCCCCTTGCCCGCCTGTATTATTTCGTACGTTTGGACAACCAAGTATCACGGCGCTGTCCATCCAACGGACAGTGCGATTTATGGCATCCTCGCGGTTGGCCGAATCCGCAGATGAAAGATCATAACCCCCGTCGTCAATGGCGATGTTGTTAATATGCACACCGTAACTATCGGCGGCCCCTTTCAGGTTGGTAATATAATCATGTTCTTGAGAATCGAAGAATGGTGAGTTTAATTCTACGGCATCTACGCCTAACCCACGCACCGCGGCGAAGAATTGCGGGTAATCCATGGTCGGCGGCTTAGCCAGAAACCGCCTGTAAAAGGACCACGCTGAAATGCCAATTTTCAAATCCATTGATCCTCTCACTCTTTTTCCTCAAAATTTTTCCAAAAGCTTGAGGTGCGTCAAGGTCGCGCCTGGAAGGCTACTCCCGCTCATAGTCCTGACCCGAGGAATTCTCACCGAAAGCGGCGACAAGGGTCTGAGACATGATCGCCAAGAACCGCATGATACCAGCATTTGATAGGGATCATCATGAGGAAATTCGCGCTCTTGGCGGCGCGAATTTCCTCCCACATTGTAGCAACCATGCGGGTTTGTGTTCATGGGCATCTAGGCGATCCTGTTGAGAATTTCTATCCTGACCCCGGATTGTTGTGAGTTTGCCGGTGAAAACGGTCTACTTTGAAACCTTTATCCCTCCCCAAGTATGAGCTAGCTTGTCAGTAGGTTGTACTGCAGTTGCAGTAGCCCCCTCCGCAGCAAAGTTCTCCGATATTTCGTCTTCATCTAGAGCTCGATTATAAACCGCGACCTCGTCGATGAAACCGTCGAACCATACTGGCCACGAACCATCCCCCGCGAATACTATAGTTCCAATGGTGAAAGGTCCTGTACCTGCCATAGACTCTGTTAAATTATCTCTTTGTGAGGAAACTGGTTGATCTTCTCCATTAATAGAGAGATGTATACCAGCAACATTAGATGTTCCCTCATAGCTCATACAGACGTAAGTCCAATCCGTGGCTATTTTCATAGAATTGTCTGGAGTACTAGAATTAATATCATTGCCTCCAAGTATATGGGACAAGACACCGTTTAAAGTATATGGCTCATCAGGATGACCAACACCTGTAACAGTGAGTAAATAGCCGTGCCAATTATCATCGATCTTGCCAGCAATAGCCTGGCCCCACAACTGCCAAGGTTCCACCACTTCCAGCCTTCCTTCGTTTCCTTTAACCCATGCACAAATAGTAAAGGGGTCAAAGGAATCAAAATTCAAACTCTCATCGTTTCCACAATTAACAGCATCACCATCGCCATCAAACTCCAGTGCATTACCGACTTTCCCACTGGCTATTTTGGCATCACCGACGATGGTTCCAACATTATCCCCCCAACCGTCTGCGACCGTTCCATCTGCTATACTCTCAAAGTTCCAGTAACTAACCAGTCCTTCAGTAACAAATTGGGCTTTCGCCACATTTGCATACACAAAAACAGTTGCTATAACCGCCAGAACCAAAACCTTGTTAAACATTTTTAATCTCCTTCTCATTGTGGCACTATCACATTTGCCAGTGAACAAAGCATACTCACCCCTATAATTGGGTTTGGACTGCTTATGCACTACCTCAGCGGGTTGGTCCGGAATCGAGATAAACCTATGGAAACAAGCGGACCAAAAATATAAAACCATAAAACCCGTTCTATCGGATCAATTTAACCACCCCCATTCTCTTGCTGAGAGTTTTCGAAAAGTCATAGCCCTGACCCCAGATTGTTGTGAATTAGTCGGTGAAAACGGTCTACTTTGAAACCTTTATCTCTCCCCAAGTATGAGCTAGCTTGTTGGTAGGTTGTACTGCAAGCCCGTCCTCAGCAAAGTTCTGCGATATTTCGTCTTCACTTAGAGCTCGATTATAAACGGCGACCTCGTCGATGAGACCGTCGAACCATATTGGCCAGTCAGTAACCGTTACATGTCCAATGTGGAATCTTGCTCTACTTGATATAGAAGCTGTTAAACCATCTCTTTGCGTGGAAACTGGTTGATCTTCTCCATTAATAGAGAGATGTATACCAGCAACATTAGATGTTCCCTCATAGCTCATACAGACGTAAGTCCAATCTGTGGCTATAATCATAGAATTGTCTGGAGTACTACAATTAATATCATTGTCTCCAAGTGTATTGGACAAGACAGCGTTTAAAGTATATGGCTCATTATTATGACCAGCACCTGTAATAGTGAGTATATAGCCGTGCCAACCATCATCCACCTTGCCAGCAATAGCCTGGCCCCACTCCTGCCAAGGTTGCAGCACGGCCAGCCCTTCTTCGTGTGCTTTAACCCATGCACAAATACTAAAGGGGTCTTCTGTATCAAAATTCAAACTCTCATCGTTTCCACAATCAACAGAATCACCATCGCCATCAAACTCCAGTGCATTACCGACTTTCCCAACTTTTTTTTTGGGATCACCGACGATGGTTCCATCATTCTTCCCCCAAACGTCCCTTACCGTTTTACCTTCTATGGTCTCTGCCTCAAAGCTCCAGTAACTAACCAGTCCTTCAGTAACAAATTGGGCTTTTGCCACATTGGCATACACAAAAAAAGTTGCTATAGTCGTAAGAACAGAGGTTATGGTCAAAATCTTGTTATACATTTTCGGAATTAGTAGCTTGTAGCTTTTAGACTGACGACAAACATAAAACTTGGTACCCTGTCGTAAATCTTTTCGTCACACGTAGATGTCCATAGTGACTATTCTTCTCGTAGGAGTTTGCTATGGACATTTTGAATCTTATGAAAGAGTTTCCAAATCAAGAATCTTGTCTCAGATTTATAGAGGAAAAACGTTGGAAGGACGGTGTTTGCTGTATCCACTGTGGCAGTGAAAAAGTTGGACGCAAGAACAAAAACGACATTACTACTGGTTGGAATTGCTACGATTGTGAATCTAGCTTTTCGGCTACAGCAGGAACCATCTTCCATGGTACCAAGATACCTCTCCAGAAATGGTTTTTGGCTATCTCAATTCTTTCCAATGCCAAGAAAAGCATATCGAGTTGTCAGCTTGCTCGTGACTTGGACATGAATCAAAAGTCCGCTTGGTATATGGCAATGCGCCTCCGTGAGAAAATGAGTGATAGTGATGAATTGCTGAAAGGGATAGTTGAAGCGGACGAAACCTATGTCGGCGGCAAACCCAGAGCAAAATCTAAGAGAGGTAGAGGCACAAATAAATCTCCCGTCATCGGCGTAGTCGAGAGAGGCGGTCGGGTGGTTGCTAAATTCATGAAGGTTCTATCTGGTGAAAATATCAGAGAATTCATCCTTAGCAATGTCTCACCCGATGAGTCTATTCTTATGACTGATGAATTTCGCTCTTACAATAGTCTGGACGAAGATATCGAAAGACATGTTATCCATCACCAAGAGAGATATGTTTCTGAGGACGGCGTAACTCACACCAACACCATCGAGTCGTTTTGGGCTTGTGTCAAGAGGTCATTCTACGGAACGCATCATCACTACAGCAAGAAGTGGCTGCCACTGTATATCATGGAGTCTTGCTGGAAATATAATCGCAGAAAAGATGATGAGATTTTCATAAGATTTTTTGATGAATGCTTCACCTGAGCCACATGAATTGTTTGGCTATCGGTATATTCTGTCAACGACAACATCATGGTGTGCTGAAAATCCCATAGTGTTGGAAATTAAAATCCCGCAGATAACCCGCAATGCTCCCGCGAGCATGTACAAACGCTTGGTCAACATGATATGCCTCCATTTCTCTCTTATAGAGATGTATTTTAGTGTGAATCAAGATTCCGAACACTGTCTAAAATGATTGTACATTAAGAAGAGAAAAGCAAGCAAATCGACCAAAAAGCAGTTAACTACTAAGTCCCTTTTCATTTTGACACCACCTTTCAAGGCGGCATTGTATTATACAACGCTCCTTGAAAATGGACAACATTGGCGATCCGAATTGTCTAATATTGAGCTTTTACGCCACCCCATGTGATAGCTAACTTGCTATCGGGCTGCACGGCTGACGACGGTATGCGATCGCCGGTGATAGATACATCAGCGAAGTTCGCTCCGCCAGTATCAACCGTATACAATCCGATCTTCCCAGCAGCGCCGATTTGATGATTTCACGTATGTCTCTCAGGTAGTCTGTTACATTCTCCTTTGCTGGCTTTATCACCAGCTTTGGTCTACCATATGGGCTTCTGGGGTTATACTTCCTTATGTTGAATCCCAGAAAATCAAAGCCATGGCTGATATGGGTTATCTTGGTCTTCTCGTCTAATAACTCTACTCCCACCTTCTCTTTGGCCCCGATAGACACCCTTTCTTTCCACCCACTTTCTCATTTATGCCGCCACCCCCAGTGCAGACAGGAAATCCAACTGGGCACAATCCTCCTCACGCTTCTGCTTTTCTCATTGCATTTCCCAGTAACCATAAAGCACTTTGCCATCTTTGTCAAGCACTTTTCTTCATTTTCTGTGTTAGAGCAAACTTCTCCTGCTCCCGACGCTATCCTAATTTTCAATGATATTGTATTAGTCACGAATATGTTGCAGTAAAAAGGCCACCTTTTTTGACGATTTTCAATTTGCGACTCTCTGACTAAGAACCTGTCCAAATCCAGTGATTTGCTGCATTCTGAGCACGTTTAGATTGGAATCGATCCCATCAAAATAGCAATGTTTGGCTATTTTTTCGACTGCAACATATATCTGACTAATACAACAATCGAAATAATCAAGATAAAACACAGTAAAATCAATTACTACTTTCCACTATCGGCAAATCATACCATATTCCGCTATTTACGACACGAACGTTTTTCACCTTCGCCAAAAAAATCACCTGTTGGAATTATGACATAATCAGGCCGCCGTCCACATTTATGGTTTGCGCTGTGATGTAGGACGCATCTTCTGAAGCAAGAAAAGCGACTAATCCAGCCACATCTTCAGGCTTTCCTGCTTTCTTCATCGGTATCCCCTCCACCCATTCCCTCATCAGCTCTCCTTCCTTATAGTTACCTAGTAGTTTACCCCATTCCCTGTCATTATAGGTCCACATATCAGTTTTTATGATCCCCGGGCATATGGCGTTTACTGTTATTCCGCAGGTGGCCAATTCCTTGGCAAGGCTCTGGGTAATGCCTACAACTCCCATCTTGCTGGCCGCATAATGAGGCGTATAGATGAAACCATCCCTGGCTTGCCCGGATGCAGTGTTGATCAGTCGCCCGTAATCCTGTTTCATCATGATCCTTGCTGCTGCCTGACAACATAGAAAAACACCTTTGGTATTGACTGCCATGACCCTGTCCCATTCATCCTCGGTCATTTCCTCGACTGTCGCGATGGTGATGATACCGGCGTTTTGAACGGAAATATCAACGCGTCCGAACTCTTCCACAGCCTTATCATACAGTAGTTCGACGGCAGGTTTCTGGCTTACATCGCAGGTGACAGGCAGCCGCTCTACCCAATGCGCTTATCTCTTCCGCAACATCATTAACCCTATCCTCGTTTGCACTTACGACAAGGGCAGCGCCTTCTGAAGCGAACCGCAGAGCAATGGCTCTGCCTATTCCACGACTTGCTCCGGTAATCACAACCACCTTGTTCTCAAACCTGTTCAGCTTCTCCATTTTCATCGCTGAATCCTTCGATTTCTCCCCTTTGAGGCGGACTTCGCCCGAACCTTTTCCCATTTTCTATCACCTCCCCTGCTACTGCGACCTGCCACTATTTCCCGTCGACCGCACGTCCTATTTCAGGATGAGCATTCTGCGGGTGGCCTGGAAGGGGCCTGCCTGGAGGGTGTAGAAATAGATGCCACTGGAAACGGTCTCTCCGACTTGGTCCCTACCGTCCCAATAGGCAGCGGTTTCTCGGCTCAGATAGCCCGCTGCTTTTTGGGTACCGAGATCTAACTCGCGGGTCAGTTGCCCTTGGACGTTGTAAATGCGAAAAGTGACATCGGCTTCGCTGGCCAGGTGATACGGCAGCCAGGTTTCAGGGTTAAACGGGTTCGGGAAGTTCTGAAGCAGGGCTGTGTGCTTGACCTTGCCCAACGTTGTCACTCTCAATCCAAACGGCTCAACGGCGAAGGGCGGTGTGCCAAAATCCCTTTCGCTATTATAGACATACACCAACGCGCCGTCACCATGGGGCTTATTTTCGCCGCGGTCTATCTCCACACCATGAGACGAGACAACGACCATGTTGGTGCTCATAGCGACCGCAAAGCCGAAGCGGAAATATTTGCCTCCTTCGATGGGCACGACCTTTTTCCTCGCCTCCCAGACGCCGTCAACACGTGCAAAGCCATAAGCGGCACCTGAGGCCGGTGCGACTTCATTGGCTCCAGCGGCCCCAACGATGGCGATGTTCCCAGCGACGGCGACACCAGATCCGAAGTTATGGTCTTTCCCTGGGTCTATAGCACTCAGCTTCGCGTGCTGTTTCCAGGTGGCTCCGTTCGGCACAAAGATATAGGCGGCACCGACATCTTCCTTGCGCTCAGCATCATGAAATGGTGCCCCAACGAAGATGGTGTTCCCGCCTATGGCAACAGAAGTTCCGAAACCGTCGTGCTGTCCGGCGTCGTCGGCCGTGAGTTTGGCTTGTTGTACCCATGTCTCCCCCTCGCGTACGAAGACATAGGCGGCGCCGGCGGATTTTTTTCCACTATGCGCGTGCGCAGGCGCCCCGACGACGATGGTGCCCCCACGGAGGACGACGGCCTCTCCGAAAGCGTCTCCTTTTGCTAAATCTCTGGCGACCAGCTTCACCTGCTGTTTCCAAATGCCCTCATCTTTTACAAAGATATAGGCAGAACCCGAGTTGCTGCCGGCATCATCGTCCTTGGGTGACCCAACGATGGCAGTGTTCCTGTCAATGTAAACAGCTTTTCCGAACGAGTCGGCTGCTTTTGTGTCTTCGCCAGAAAGTTTCACCCGACCTTTCCAGTTGTTCGCGCCCTGGGCAAAGATAGAAACCGAACTGGCAAATGGTTGCCCAACAATGGCAGTGGTCCCGCTGATGCCGACCGACCATCCGAAGGTCTCGGGTGGATCACCTGGTTTGGGGAAGAGTTCCACCTGCTTTTCCCACTTTTTGCCATCGTTTTTGAAGATTACGGTGCTGTCATCGCGAGGTTTATTGAGGAGAGGGCCCCCAACGATCACGAATTCTCCACTAATATCACTGGACAAGTGGTGTGCCCCCTGTTTGTCATGGACGACAAGCTTGACTTCGTCTTCGCGCGCGAAGGCCGTGTGATTGATGGACCCCGATACAATACCGACAACCAGACTGAAGAGAATAAACCTGAAGGTTTTCATGAGAATCTCCTTTCGATGTGCCGTCGCCGGCATACGGCGTCATGATGCTCGATTCCTTAACTATTAACCTATTGAGCGACGGCAAAAATTAAACTTGAGCGCCTACTGTTGTCTCCTTGGTTGAACAAACTACGACCTATTTTACGGCAGTTTGTAATGGTCAATGAAATGTTGCAGATGCTCCTACGAGGATCCCGGGGCGGACAGCTTTAAAACTTCAGTCGGTGTTGCATCGTGTTCCCCCCAGAGTTGGGGGAACGCAAATCGAGAAGACGCTGCAACACCTTCTTGACCAATACATAATTTTCAATGATATGTATAATCTTAGCGGAAAAGTTGCTTTAGTTACGGGCGCTGGTGGTGAACACGGAATTGGACGCGCCATTGCAACTCGTCTTGCCAGGGAGGGAGCCGATGTCGTAGTTAATGACATCGCCACCCCGCCGTCAAACGCGACAGGTTGGGGTGGTCTGCCGGAAGTCGTCCGCGAAATCCAGGCGCTAGGCAGGCAATCCATAGAGATTAGTTTCTGCTTATAAGCCGTTGAGAACTGGGTCTCTAGCACATTTGGAGATGTTCGGCACACACGCCTTCCTAGCTACCTTACGTGGGTCGTCATCCGCCGAATCGGAATCGGCCCTCCGGAGATTCCGACGGCTCTTGAGAGAATACTTGGTCTGGATCAGCGATTTTCTAAGATCAGGATGCACAAAAGTGTCCAAGAGGTCGGCGGATAGTGCAAACGTATCTGATAAAACGATACGAAGGCGCGTAAAACACTGTCGCCTTCGCAGCCCCAGATAAGCCCACTCTCTTCGTAGAGCATATTTCACGCCAGGCATGGCGTTGCATCCGAAAAATGGGACTCGTTAAGACAGTTGATGCCCACTGCTTTGATGCTTTCGTCTTTTTCAACTTCCTGCTTTACGGCAATATAGACCTTAATCGCGCTGTAGAGCGCCCTCTTGGAGAGTTCGCTGCTAACGTTCAGTTTTGATTGACACCCTTTCCATGCTGCTTCTGCTTCCTCATCGGGGAGCTGTTTGGCTCTGGCACCCAGCTCCTCAAAGCTCTTCTTCACGAGCGTAAAGCCAAACTTGTCAGTCATTCGCTGGACACATTCATCCTCCCACCAGTAGAAGCGTTTGAATATGCTGTCTTGGAAGCCTGATTCGGCTGGTTTGTCCTGGAATACAAGGAACCTGGTCTGCCTCAGGTCGCTTTTCACACCAAACCCTCGGCAGACCTTTTTGGCCTGTTCCAGATTACACGGAGCAATAGTCTCTACCCCTTCGGTTCTCAGATAGCTGGCGATCTCCCAATCCCACATGGAAATTGTTCCGAACTCAGATGCAACAATAAGCAGGGGAAGCCCAATCTGCTTAAAGTCTCCCCGAATTTGTGGAAAAACAACAGCCTCAGCGTCAGGAATGGGATCACCCAACGCCACGGGAGCTAGTATCTCTGCTTCTTCAGCAAGCAGATTCCTCAACGTGTTTACCTGATCGTCAAATCCACTATCTCTACCAGGATCAAAATAGACTGGAACCAATCGCGCTTTCACAATCCTTGTCCTTGCATAATGTAAGAGGCGAGCAATTAGCAGTGAACAATCGCTAATCACTCATAATAGGCTTACAGCTTCGCGCCTTGCTCTCGCAAGTAGTTGACACTCATCTCAACAGCCCGATCCTCTTCCCACTCTTCTCTCAGGCAGTCTAGCTCTACAGCGAGTACACCTTCATACCCCGCGTCCTTCAGAACTTTCATGACACCGGGTATATCCACGAGGCCTTTGCCTGCGGGGACACTCTCCCAGAAATTCCACTCCTGGGGAGAACCGCCTCTCTTTGGACTTACATCCTTTATATGAGTGGCATAGATATGAGGAGCCAGTATCTTAGCCTCCTCCACTGGGTCCTCAAACAGGCGCAGGGCGTTGCCAGTATCGAAGTTTACCCCCAAATTCTTGGAGCCGACTCTATTTATCAGATCGAGGATCTCACTTGCGGTATAGTCAATGTGGTTTTCTATGGCAATGATGACACCTTTGTCCTCTGCCACCTTCACCGCTTCTTTCAGCATCTGTGTCAGCTTCTTCAGTTGAGGCTCATGCGGCTCGTACCTGAACATCAGGCTGCTCCCGACCATTCTCATGATCCTGGAACCACCCATGAACTGGGCAGTATCTATCATCTTGATCATGTCTTTGAGGGCTTCGTCGTTCTTACCAGCTTCAAGACCATCTGGATGTCCCCATGCCACTACCCTGTCCATGTTAGCCTCATCCAGGATGTCCTTTATCTTCTTCAGATAGTCTTCTTCAAAACTTGGAATAAAGCACGTCTCCAAAGACACGCCGTCTATTTTGAGCTCAATGGCTCTTTTAATGAAATCTTCCAATGACCACGTCTTTCCGGGGTCTTTCTGGAAATCGTATACTTCGCCAAAGTAACGATGGTAGCAGTAGCTATCAATTCCGACCTTCATTTGCATCCTTCCTGAGCTTTGCTGCTCTATAGAACGACTTTCGCGCCTTTCTCAGCGGACTCCATAACAGCGTCCATTACCTGCTGATTCCTCAAGCCATCATAGAAATTCGGCTCAGGCATAGTATCCTCTGCTATGCATTTTAAGAAATCCGACAACTGATTAACGAAGGTATGTTCGTATCCAATAATATGTCCCGGCGGCCACCATTCGCTGATATACGGATGGCACTCCTCTGTAGCGAGGATCCTTCTGAACCCCTGAGTATAATCCGCTTCCTCTCGCGAGAAATACTGGAGTTCATTCATGCTCTCAAAGTTGAAGCAGAGGCTTCCCTTGCTTCCATATATCTCGAAGCTGTTGTAGTTCTTTTTGCCAGAAGCGAATCTAGTGGACTCAAAAGACCCCACAGTTCCATTCTCAAACTCAGCGAGGAACGAAGTAGTATCATCTACTGTCACCTCTCCCATGCTTTCGCCTGCTTCTGCCGTCAACATGGTCTTGAGTTCGTCGCTCTCGCTTGGCAGAGGCCGTTTCTTGATGAAAGTGTGCGCCATTCCAAGCACAGTCTTTATCTCACCTACAAGATACCTGGCGAGATCGATCAGATGAGAGTTTAGATCCCCGTGCGCTCCTGCTCCTGCTATTTCCTTTCTCAGCTTCCATATCAGCGGGAAGTCCTCGTCCACTATCCAATCCTGGAGATAGCACGCCCGTCAGTGGAATATTCTCCCTATCCTGCCTTCTTCTATCAGCCTTTTCGCCAAGCCGATGGCTGGCACGCGCCGATAGTTGAAGCCGATCATGTGCTTGACGCCCGCTTTCTTGACTGCGTCCAGCATCTCCTGGGCTTCCTGGGCGTTCATGGCCATAGGTTTCTCCAGAAGGACGTGTTTGCCAGCCTCGGCGGCTGCTACAGCGATATCGCGGTGTGTATTCTGCGGCGAAGATATATCCACTAGGTCTATATCATCCCTTTTGACGATATCCTCCCATGAAGTATCATATTCCTCCCAACCCCAGGCTTCTGCGGCCTCCTCAAGCGGAGCTTCGTGCCGGCCGCAGATCACCTTCATGACAGGCTTATACTCGCCCTTGAAAAAGAAGTCCACTCTCTTGTATGCATTGGTATGAGCTTTACCCATGAACTTATAGCCGATTAGTGCCACATTGATTGGTTTGGCCATATCTAAGCCTCCTTAACGTGATGGAGTAGCAGGCTTCAGCCTTCGTTAAGGGACGCCATTTCTGTACACTTAAGGGGAATAGCCCGCTTTTTGCTTTGGCTATCGCGTCGCACAGGAGATTCACGCTGACTTCGTATCGCAGATAGGCGCAGATAAGATCAAAAGATCAGCGAAAATCAGCTTGCGTAGGAACACGGCAAAGAAAGATGGTTCGCTAATTCTCACAGGTACCAATATGGGGACAATCCCCCATACCCCTGAAGAGCTGATGAACGCTGATAAAGAAATCAAGAAATCAGCGTTACGAAGTCCGCGCAGATCAGCGGGCCATTCTTCCTATTTCTATAAGCTTCGGCTAATTTCATTGACCTTTACCCCTGTTGTTTTTGTAGCCTAATCTTTTCAGTCATAGTACTAATACCTGTGACCCTACTTTGCAACCCCTACAGCTACTATATTCTCAGGATTTTCTCCGCTCACAGAACGGGAAAATTGACCTGAAGAGGTGTCACGGATAAATGACAGCTAAAGTATACCATATTGTGGTAGTCCTAAAACAATTAAGGATGCATTGTAATGATGAACAAAGAGCCAAATGGCGCCGATATGATTCTCCAGCTTCTTGGAAAAGGAGAGTGTTTTTCGAACCAGTCGGCTGATCCTTTGCCTGATGGTGCAATTAAAGCGCTCGATATAACTGGTTTGGCCGGTTTCTTTGCCAACTGGACGATGTCGTTTGCTGGGAATGACAGTCTGATAGGCTTCCCAGAAATCGGTGTAACAGACGGCACATTGCCGATAAACAGGAGTTATCGACGCCCATAATTGTCTGGCCCCATCTCGATCGCGGCTACCAACATGTACGCCAACAATCAGATGGCTTTCGATATCTATGGCCAGCCAGATCCATTGTTTGTTCTTCTTGTGACCCACAAACGACCACATTTCATCACATTGTAGGGTTAAGCGTCCCTTTTTTTTCAATTTCCACTTTGTGGGCAACGGCTTGATACTTCTGGTTCACATATTTTTGCAGCCAGACCTCAGACACACCGACGACTCTAGCAATACCCGCGAGTGGGATTTTTTCCAACAACAGCTTGTCCACGAGAGCTTTGGTTTCTTGTGAAATCCGTTTCTGTTGTGGATTTTTACAAATTGTCTGCCGCATTTTGGGCATTTGAAATTCTGTTTCCCATTATGGATTCGCCCATTCTTAACGACACGCTTACTGTTACAACTGGGACAGTTTGGCACCCTAAAGTTCCTCCAAATTCAGTGATATACATTTAGGATACCATATTTGATCCTTACATGTTAGGCACTACCCATATTGTGCCAATCATTTAGGAGGGCAGGTGTGCGATCTTGACAGTCTTCACGAAATGGAATTTGAGTGACGTAAAGAACAAGAGATTATCAACAGTCAGCGTCTATCTGGTGGATTCCATGCCAATCCCTCCACATATCCTCACAAGGGGGCTCATCGGTTGTTTTTTCGAGGTCTTTTTTGCAGAAGTCGTACAACACCGCTTTTCGGATGCGCTTCGACCGATTGTGACCCGCTGAATGGCCCAACCGGTGATGCCAAAAGATGATGTCGCCCGCTCCACCATGACAATCGACATAAGGTTGCTGGTTGAAGAAGGCAACATGTTTCTCATATTGCTCGGTCTGTTCGTTTCCATGTTGGGTGTGATAATCATAATAGAACGTCCGATGGCTCTTGGGCCAGACCCAAAATCCACCGCCGTTTGGAGGTACATCATCGATATATCCGACCACACCGAGGTGGAATGGGTGAGCATCAGTATGGCAGGTCACAGGTCTCTGTGGAATATTGCCTTCGGGAAGAAGGCAATAAATGCCACGAATTCGTTCCGGGACGACGAGATTACCTTCACCCAGAAGCTGCTCGGCCATTCCCCAAATTGAAGGATCAGTCACAAGCATTCGCACAATCCAATCTTCACCACCGATTCCTTTATACTTCCAGCTATACTCGCTTCCCCTATTCCCCGTACCCTCCTCATTATACGTTTTAATTGGTCCGACCCATGTGTCGGGGTCATTGCAGTCAACTTCAGGCGGTGCATTTTCCCACAATCTTTCCCGTGCCCGAGCCATGAGATTTTCATCCATAACCCTGCGTTTGATAAGATAGCCTTTCTTTTTGAAAAATCTGATTTCGTTGGGGGATAACCTCGTCATACGTTTTGCACCTTATATCTTACAGATTACGCTTATGAGGTTAGGGCTCAGTTCCTCTGGCTCCCTTGCCACGCTGCTTATCCTTACCTCGTCCAGCCGTCCTATCCACTTGAGTGAACGTTCGTTTCTGGCGCCAAGTACCAGGTCGCGTCCCTTGCCACCACTTACCCATATCTCTCCTTCATGTTCCTTTTCACCAACAAGCTCCCCGTTTACGTACAGCTTCCCTCCTTCGTCTTTATGGTAAGTAGCGGCGATGTGATACCACTCATCCAGTTCAAGTTTATCTGGGCCAGTAATACTCATCCAGCCCTGTGGATCCATAGCAGCATCAGTTCCAGTGTCCATGAGGATATCCGGCCATCCGCCATCCCTACTAGCTAGATGAAGTGGTCCACCATCACGCACACTACCCCAGCAGGGCAATCTGGGCAAAAGCATTTGTATGCAAGATAAGAATTACCGTTGCTACCAAGACGAAAGATTTAATCAAGCTCCCCAAAAATAGCATAATCTTTACCTCCTCCGCATCGAGTGGCACTATCAAAAATTAAATGCCAATATTGGATTAAACCACTGACATGGGGAAAATCCCCCATGCCCCTGAAGAATAAAGCACTTCTTGTTTTCTCTTTCACCTCCCCTAATACCACCATATAGCATACGTGGGCACTTTAAAAACAATGCCGATTATTGACCAAATACTTCCCATAGTAAAATCGCCCAGAATCAATCCAGTGAAGAATGGGACAGCTCGTCTATGAAGTTTCAATCCCCCAAATCTGAGGATCGACCACTTAGCAAGCCAACTGAGGAATATGGGGAACCACGTACAGCTAATTCCCCAACTGGCCGAGAGCGCGTAACCTGCAGGATGAAACAGCCACCAGACAAATCTGGTTCTCATAGCTGTAAGAAATACTACAGCCAGGACTCCACTGGTCAGAAATCCTGCATCGGAAAGACTTGCATGAGTAGGATTGTTAATCCATCCTTGGAGCCTTCCGAAGGCCTCTCTTCCTAGCCATACAACGCTGTTTTCCATTCCAGTTTTGTAAGATATGTGCAAAAGAGCCCAGGCGGCGGACAATATACCTACTACTGTAGCAAATATAATCCCTAGCATCATTGTTCTGCTGCTCATATAAGCCCTTTCTGCAAGCTTGAATCCTTCCAGTTGATGTGGCATAGGGTCACTGTATCTAGCCCTATTCAGAAACCAGAAAAATGAATACATGGTTAAGTTGTTGGGCCCAAGCATGCGCGTCCCCAATATCTGCGGTATCAGGTAGTCCGGGCCACCGGGAAGATCATGCACAATGGGGCCAACTTCAGCTCGCATACGGGTAATGGACACGGCCAGGAGCAAATACATGGAGAAGAACAGGACGATAGCCCATACTGACATTCCCGCTGAGTAGAAAAATATCAGGATAAAGACCAATGCGCATATTAACCCAAGAACTGCTGTCCTGTATTTGAAGGGTTCGGTGGAATCGTCTAAATGTTCAGATCGTAAGTTTATGACTTTCTTGAACACGCAACTGATTTGACGCCTGCTCATCCAGAGAGCAACTAAGCCGAGACCCAGGAACCCGCCTGATGTCTGTTCTAAGATTATTGGTTGATAATAACCAGCGCCCGCGCCCTTATACCCCACAAATGAAAAGAAGATCATCTGAACTTTCCAGAACAGGTAGAAGAACCAGAGGGAAAACGAAAGATCCAATGGTATAAAGAACGCCATACCTATGGCGAAAGGGAAAAATCCTACTGGAGTCCAACCTATTGCGTTCCATGGCTTCTCCACAAAGTAATGACCGATCTCGTAAAGCTTGACGTGGAGATAGGGAACGGAGGGGAAAAGAGTATGCAACCCATTGATCAGATCTACAACTGCAACTATGGCAAAACCTATCCACATCACTTTGTTTTTGAAGAAATTCGGCATCCCGCCGGCCATCTCGTAGGGAAGCTGGATTATTGGATATGTTAGTTTCTCTCTTTCTACCCATTGCTTTCTGAGTATTATATTGATGCAGAGCATCGCGAAGAGGAGAGCGAATATGAACCCTCCCCATGCCAGCATAGGCCCGGCCCATGCCTTGATATACTTCAATGCATAAAATGTTGAATCACCTTCGTAATACGGTTTGAGAACGCTCTTATCACTTACGGAGAGCCAATCGGGAATATGTCGCCAAAAGAGGTTCTCCCAATCATTCTCTGGTGTCGCAAACCAGAAAGCGTGCCCCATGGTGGAGATCAAGTTCTGCGTCATCGCATGGGCAGCGATGCACGAGGATATACACAGGATTGTGTATAGTATTAGCAGTTCGCGTGTACCTAGCGCAAAACGTCGAAAATATCTCTTCAGAATCAGGTTTACTGCGGCTAGGATTGATATTATGAAAACTACATTGGAATAGAGCGAAACTGTGGTGGGATAAGGTACAAACCGCACCGCCTCCGTCTGCATAATCCAATAACTGTTTATTGGAATTAAAAGAACCGCGAGTATTAGAGCACGGAGTGTCATATGGACAAGCCAGTAGGGGGTTTTTGCATATCCCCCCGAAAAGGTACATTGAGGGGATCAAACGATTAGAGCGTATACCATAGCGGGATTTATGTTGCCTTGATTTCTCCTTTGTTTATGCGGTTATTGCTACATTTGAGCCAGAAGTTAACCGACATGAGTCTCAGAAAGCCTACATTTTGAGAAGGTCAGATTCCGTGTCTCATTAAATGTCTCATAATTCGATTCTCAGATCGTCTAAGAAATAATGAAACATCAGATGGTTACAGGGCGGAACTCATGATCGCTTCGGGAACGCATTCCCCTAGTGCACCTTTTCGTGGGTTTATGCAAAAAAACCCGTCTTGCCTGGCGCTTTGAGCCACATTTCCACGGTCATGGCGGTTGGCCCGGTTAGATCTGGCGAACCCGGCACAAGTGCCATATCAGGCTCACCGCCAAGTTCCAGAGCCATACCATACTTGCCTTCTACCCAACCAACATCACCTTCAATGGTACCATGGTGCCCATTGCCGCTGCTGTCCTTCAGTGTTATCCCACCTCCTTCATCACACAGCCAGAGAGCGATAGTCTCTGCCCTCGCCAAAGCGGAGAAGCGCATCACCGGTCCTGCTGCCAATAGTCCAAATGTTGAGTTCCTCCGCCACATGCTACCACCTCCTCGTCTAATAGGCTGCGACTGTCGCAGGGACGGAAAACGGCACCCTAATCCGGATGAGCAGCCGCTTGCTCTTCTGAAATTCATGAGATTCTCGTCCAATCGAAAACCACGCTCTGATATTTTTCTTTCTCATTCAAAAGGCCAAGATATCCCGATTCTGCATCTTCTGGGGACAGCAAATGACTTCGCAGTGGAGTGACATTGATCTGCTTTCGTGCCAGGAGGTTCATTGCATGTTGGAGGTTCTGTAAGACACTTCCACGTGCGAAATTGGTTGGGCGTGTGGGTACCTCCCATTCCGAGCCGCCCCGTATATGCAAAGTGTTGTTGAAAACAGGTTGTAACAGTTCCGACATACTAAACTTGGTACTACTAAGCCATGGCACACCAACGAGAACTATCTCAGCTCCGATGGCTGCAATGTCGGTAGCACCTTTCACCGCGCTGGCTGTGCCACTTGTATCCACCACCAGCTTGCACGGCACTGATCCAAGTTCCTCACTCCATCCCGCCGCCAAGTCACCATCTGGCGAGAGTGTGTGCCGCAGACCACAAGCTTCAGCCAGATTTCGGCGCAGTTCCATAGGTTCGATGCCTATCACCTCATATCCTGATGCCTGAAATACCTGCGCTGCCGTGTTGCCCACAACTCCCAATCCGAAAACCGCCACACCATCACCGGGTCGTGCAGTTGTGGTGCGGAGAGTTGTCATACTTACGCTGCAAAATCTAACGTACACAGCATCCTCTGGCAGAACAGAGTCAGGAACTTTCACAAGAAGCGCGCGTTTGCTATCCACACGGTGATGAGAAGCGTGCCCCACTGGTGAAAATACTATGTCTCCGACCCGGAAGCCCGTTACTTCATCCCCCGCCGCTACTATCTTTCCTACCGCAGCATATCCTGAACCAGCGGGGTATGGCTCGCCCTTCCAGTGACCTATATCCTGGTTATTTGTCAACCGGGCCAATTCCGTACCCGAACTGACACCCGAATATAATGTCTCTATCACCAGTTCAGATTCGCCGGGTGGGCTATCATCGAATTCGTAAGTATCCAATACAACGCGCAGCTTCTCGGGAAACATAACCCGGTATGCTTTTTTCATTTTTCCACCTTCTTGTTCGGGTAAGGGCATAGGGATCAGGGGTTTCCCTATTCCCTTCCGGCCTCCATCCCCTCAAGCATCTTGAAAGGAAGGCAATACTCTTTCGCAAACCTGAGAACTCCTCTTCTCTACCTTCGAACTCTATCATCCAGTAGCCACCGAAGCCTGTCTTCTTTACTATGTTCACGAGCCTGGCAGTATCCCATTCCGGTTGTTCACCATTCTCGTCGAAGTCATGCATCTTCGGGTGGATCTGCTTGGCAAAAGGAGCCACTTTTTCTATGGCTTGATAGCGAATATCTGCCCGAAAATTGCCGAAGTCGGGCACCGTTCCGATGTGATCACCATTAATTCTCGAGAGTGTTCACACAAAGATAGATAAGGCAATCTTCTGATATCGACGGAAGACCTCTGGGTCGCTCAAAGCAGTCCATAACTTCATGGCATTGTCCACCATCTCAAGTTTCTTGGATACTATTTTGGTGCGGCGTGTGAATCGTCCAAGATGATGGCGTGTATTGCTGTTATCACGTTCGACTGTTGCTGTCCCTGATTTCCCGATGTGATGACGCTCCGCAGGAAGTACCTTGCCAAACGCTTCCCAATTGTCAGTGTAATACTGGCAATCGCTCAAGTGTTTCACTTTGTCGAATAGCCGTCTGAAAGTATGAGCATCACGACCACCGATAACCCAGGCAACGGTTTTGCCTGTTTCACGAGAAACTGCTTTGTGAATCCATCTTTTGTTTTTTTTGACCCGATAAAATGCCACATCTCATCAAATTCCAATTCACGGGTATTGATTGGAATCTCAGGCTCCGACAACAGGGCTGCTTCCTTTGCAAGCCATTTTTGAACGGTGCTTGCGATACATTAAACAAGTTACCAATAGTGCCATAAGATGCTTTTGCAAGCGAGTAAAGAATTACTGCAAAAGCACGCTTGATGGTGGTTTGAGGGTTGGTTCTCTCGTCTCCCTCAACGAAATTATAACCGCACGTTTTACAACGGTATCGCTGTTTGGAACGAACGAATCCGTTTTTCGTGACTTCCGAACTATGACAGTTCTTACAGTTTGACATAATATCTCCTTCCTGACCTTTCTGGTTAGTTAGAAGAGTTATATCATAAATCTATCTATATGGCAATACTCTCATGACAGCTTTTCTAGTGTCCGTACCTCTATGTAGCGCTCCCGCGTGAAAGGTTCGATTTTCAAAGATTAAGCAATCGCCGGGCTGTAGACTGGGTTCGACCACATTTAGGGGATCCGCACGTCCGTCAGGAATATCAGGTTGGCCGATTAGATGATTGCTACCGGGAGCGATCATGGTTGCACCGCGGTTCCGCATGGTTAAATCGGTCAAATAGAAGGCGCACTTTACCAGAAGGCGCGGAATCGCCGCGTTCCCAAAGTCTCTGGTTGCCCGAAGATAATCCCGATGCCACCCCGGATGACGACGTGAATCCGGATACTCCTCCGGATCAGGGTGTTTGTCGATCAGATGAGATGTCATCACATGTAGATTGGCGCCGAGTAGTTGAACAACTATTGGCAGGATTTTGGCGTGATCGATTAAGGATATAAACGTGTCGTCCAGAGTAACTACATTGCGAAATCCATCGTACGATTCCCCCAAGCGCTGTCTATTTTCGGTCAGATTACTGTTAATCAAGCAATTCCCCGCTTCAATCAGACCGGCAATGGATTTGTCGTCAAGCGCTTTGCGCACAATCAGATAACCGTTTTGGTCAAAGAAATCGGTGTCTACTTCGTGAGCGGAGGTGCATTCGAGCATAAATCTTGTGTTTTCTGAGAAAAGGACAATTAACTACGGTTTGTTCTCGTTAGGGCTCATGGGCTAACGCATCAAAGTAGCAATCTGACTATAAGAAGTGCCAAGTCTTTTGGTGTCTTACCATAACGACGAGACTTGCTAGGTCGGTTTGTATGTTTACATGACCCAAGAGTTAGCATGAAGTTTTTATAATACACAGCGTACTTGAGCTTGTCAAGTAGAGAAGTAGACGAGTCACACATCTAAATTCTGGACATGACATGAGAGGTACTTGGGCTAGGCTTGGGTTAAATCTTCTTAAAGAGCAGAACCTATGTCTACTCCCCCAATTTCCTCAATTGGAGTCCATCGTCGCTCATTGCCAGACTCCTCACGACTTGATTGTCGCACGCCGCATAAATTGCTTGATATCATTGTCATTATTATCTGCGGCAGAGATAGGGAGCGAATAGCGACTGCGATAGAAATCTCTGAGAATTTCACCAATCTCAACTCGGTCGTCAAAGTCACCGCTCAGCGTGAAGTCTGCCAAAAGGTGGGCTGCGAGATACGCTACTACATTTCCTCGCTTCCCGGCGATGCAGCAGAGTTGCTTGAAGCCACCAGGCGTCGGCGGCGGATTGAAAACTCATGCCAGTGGGAATTAGATGTTGCTTTCCGTGAGGTCGCGTCACGAGTTCGTAGACACAATGCCGCCGAAAACCTCGCCATTGTGCGACGCATTGCTCTCAATCTGCTCAAGGCTGAAGAGTCAACCAAACTTGGCGTCGCCAACAAACGACGCAAAGCCGCATGAGACAACGATTACTTAACTACTATTCTGGCAACTCTTTTCTGAAAAATCAGATGCGTTTCCCCTGAAAAAAAACTTGACACATTCTCGAATTTCGTTTATAATGGCCAACTATGTTGGGCTAGACACCCATGCAGTCGTGACACGATGAAAAGAGACTGCGACTGAACACAACGGAGCAACTATTCTTCTGATGGGAATAGTTGCTCCGTCTTGGGGAGTTATTCAGTGCCGGGACTGCATCCCGGGCTTTTGCTTGCGACATACCAATGCTTGCAAGCTTCATGTACATTCTCATACATCGGTGTAGGACGGCAAACCCGCCCGCACTTCCTTGTAAAATAAGGAGATAAAATGAATACGGTAATTGCAAAATCAGCGCTCTTATGCTTGGGCGTGCTCTTCCTAGCATTGGCAATCACAAACGTCGGCCAGGCCGTTGACATGACAAATGTTGTCTCAGTCTGGCCCCTTGACGAAGGCTCCGGCGAAACCGTCTCGGATGCCTCCGGAAACGTGGCGGACGGTACTTTTGTTGACTTTGATGGTGATGGGATTAGTCTGCAATGGGTCGATGGCGTCTTCGGCGGTGCCCTCGCATTTGATGGTACCGATGATTGGGTGGAGATTCCCGGTGTCATCGTGGATACGGTCGATTGGTCGATGGGTTGCTGGGCGAACCCGGGCGAGGAACAGAACACATGGACAAATATCATGTCCAGCCATGTCGATTTCAAGGGAGTTTCCTTTGAAACATTCGACGACACGAAGAACCTGATTGGCGTCGCCATGGGAAACGGTGAAACATGGGGCGGAGGAGACTTCCTCGAAATCGAATTCAACGAATGGAACCACATGGTTTACACCCGCAGTGGCGATCATGCCATCTGGTATCTCAACGGCGAGATTGATAGCGAGACTACCTTGGATTCAGACAAACCGGTTGTCGCCACGACCGAAAACTTCCGGCTTGGAAACTGGGTTCTCGGTGGCAAGGGTCGTGTATGGAATGGATTGCTTGACGAAGGCTTTATATTCGAGAGAGCGCTAAGTCAGGACGAAATCAGAGATATCATGAACAACGGTGTGTTGGGCACTGGTACTGCTGTCAACCCAGCGGACAAAACATCGGTCACTTGGGGACAAATTAAGAGCCAATACTAAATCATCAGTAGAATGCTCTTACTTTGAACCAATTCCAGCTTGTGAGGGCGCAGCGCAATGTGCTCTCACAGATTCAAGATTTAGGCGTTTCACGATACATGCCCCGTATTTATCGCACATGGAGTGCCAACTCTATGAGTGGTAGTGGGACTATAGTTTTATGAATAAAATAACGGCCTTCAAACCCACTTTCTTCTTAATGATTCTTTCCTGCCTTATCCTAATATTGGCTCACCTCAGCAACGCCCAACTTGACATGGAGGGCGTAATAGCAATGTGGTTGCTTGACGAGGGAAAAGGAAACGAAGTTGCCGACACCTCTGGGAACGATAATGATGGCAAGCTTGTAGCAGGCAAGGCAAAATGGGTCGATGGCAAGTATGGCCAAGCGCTTGAGTTCGATCAGAAGGGTTGGGTCGAGATGAATGCACCGGCTGTCGTCGATACCGTTGATTGGACCATGGGCTGTTGGGCGAAACCTAAGGACAGTCAAAAAACTTGGACGAACATTTTATCTAGTCATAATAACTTCCGGGGTATATCTTTCGAACAGTTTGATAGCAATCTCAATCGCATCGGCGTTGCCATGGGTAACGGCGAGACCTGGGGAGGAGCAGGTTTCCTGCAACTAAAAACCGGTGCCTGGAACCATCTAGTTTTCACCCGTAAAAAGAGGACAGGGACATGGTATCTCAATGGGAAGGTCGATAATGCGAAGCAGATGGATTCGGAAAAACCCGTTGTCGCTTCCCCTTCGAACTTCCGGATTGGTAACTGGGTGCTCGGCGGACGCGAATGGAACGGCATTGTTGATGAAGCCTTTATTTTTGAACGGGCACTCGGTCAGGAGGAAATCAGAACCATTATGCGCAGGGGCTTGGAGCGTGTGCAACCCGTAGATCCAAAGGACAAAGTTGCCACGTCGTGGGGCAAAGTAAAATCTTGGTATCAATGACCGGCGAGAAGTCCGATAAGGATTCGAAACCATGTACGGAGTGCAAAATTCTAATACAACATCAAAATTGATAAACTGACGATGGTTCGCGATCGGTTCGTTGAAGTTGCGTAGCTAAGGTACATTCTTTTGCGAAGGCGTTTTTCATTGCGTTTTCCTCTTTAGATTTTGTTTGAGAATTGAACACTCTCAATCAAGGATTATGAAGGGAATGCGCATTGAATTCATGTTCGTTTACATCTGTTGCATCTGCCGGAATTTGGTTTTGGCAAGTACGAGTGGTGCGCAGCGAGTACGTTTTACGTAGAACTTGGTGGCGTTGTGGCTTTTCGATGAAGGCTCCGGTAATAGGGTCAAAGATTCATTTGGCGATGGCATCACGGTAAATTCGCCTCCGGTAAACCGCAGTGGGTTGATGGCTAGTTCGGCACAGTTTTGGAGTTTCGTGGCAGAGAAGCGAGCGATTGGGGCGAGACAGACATTCCGGTCGTCGTGGGTGCAGTTGACTTCACCTTTGGTTGCTGGATGAAGCCGGGCAGGCCGCAGAATTGGCATGCTAATCTGTTCGGCGGACGCGAGGGTGGCGAAGAAGAAAGGGTGGCGAAGAAGAAGACGGGGATAGAGAATTTTTCTTTGCACAAAATGCAAATTCCCAGAACAATTTCAGAATTCGCATCGGGGGCATATTCAATTGGCAGGGACAAGGCGATCCCAGACAGATTGTCAAGCTGAAAACGTACGAGTGGAACCATATCGGTTTTGTGCGCGAAGGCAGGGCAGGTATATAGTATCGGGATGGCGAGCCGGATCGGAAGAAGATGAAAGGGTTCTATCTTGACTTGGGTTCAACATAACCTGCTATGCCCGGCAAACAAAATTTTCGAATCGATAACTCGATATGGGACGAAGAGCGTACGTACAAGGGTATCGTCGACGAAGCCTTTATTTTCGAAAGAGCGCTGAGTCAAGATACGATCCAAGACATCATTAACAAATGTATCGAAAAAACGCAATCAATTGAATCGACCGATAAATTGGCAACACTGTGGGGACAGATAAAGTCCTGGCGTGACTAGCAAATACTCGCGAATCGCGATCTCAATTCTCTCATCAACAAGGAAGGAGGCCACGAAGGTTCACAGGCAGTTAGTTCGTTTGATACATTCCTGCCCGCGTGTGTTCCTAAAGTACCTTTCGCAGGAAGCACGTCTTTCACGACGTTAGGACCTTGACACTTCAGTTCGCAGCAGCTCAATTTAGAGTGCGTCCTGAGTGCAGTTCTTCGGGGTAAAATCCCCGCACTATGCGTCTTTGAGAGCATGACTCCAAGAGTGCTTGCGATTCGCACTTTAGAATTAATCGGAGCGTGGCAACTGACCGTTGAACCTTCTCAATTAAGAACGATGAAAACACTGGTTTTTAGACTCACGCTCTGCTACACTTGTTGTTTCTGTTTGAGTTTGGCATTGACAAGTGTAAGTTATGCGCAACGCGTACGATTCACGAAGAACCTTGTGGCAATGTGGCTGTTCGACGAAGGCACCGGCAAAAGGGTCAAGGATTCATCCGGCAATCGCCATCACGGCAAGTTCGCCGCCGGCAAACCGACATGGGTCGATGGAAAATTCGGTACGGCTTTGGAGTTTCGCGGCGGTGACGAGCCCGATTGGGTGGAGATCGATATTCCGGTCGCCGTGAATACTGTTGACTTTACCTTTGGTTGCTGGATGAAACCGGGACGGCCACAAAATTGGCATGCAAATCTGTTCGGCGGCCGGGATGGTGGCGAAGCTGAAGACGGGGGTACAGGATTTTCCTTTGCACAGAATGAAGGCTCTTTGAATAAATTTAGAGTTCGCATTGGGGGAATATTCAATTGGCAAGGGCAAGGCGATCCCAGACACGCTGTCAAGTTGAAAACGGAGGGGTGGAACCATATCGTATTTGTGCGCGCAGGCAGAGAAGGCATATGGTATCGGGATGGGGAGCCGGATCGGAAGAAGAAAAAAGGGTTCTATCTTGACTTGGGTTCAACAGACCGTGTTAAACCCGCCAAACAAAAATTTCGAATCGGTAACTCCATATGGAACCAAGATCGCTCGTACAAGGGTATCATCGACGAAGCCTTTATTTTCGAAAGAGCGCTGAGTCAAGATACGATTCAAGACATCATGAACAAAGGTATTGTAAAGGCACAATCAATTGAATCAACCGGCAAAATGGCAACACTCTGGGGAGGGATAAAATCTTGGTATAAATAGGAGTCACCCGTGAATCACCATCTCAATTCTCACATCTTCAAGAAAAGAGGCCACGAAGGTTTAGCGTCCGTTTGCTTGATATATTCCAGGTCGCGCATATTCGTAAAGTACCTTTCGCAGAAAGCGCATCTTTCATGTCGTTAGGGCTAACACAATTCAGTTCGTAGTAGCGCAATTCATCGCGCACTGCAAGTTCGAATCTTCACAGTGGAATACCCGCGCTGTACGGCTTTGAGTGTTCACCCAGCACAGTCCCTGCGTTTCGTCCTTTAGACTTCATTGGAAAGCAGCATTTGACCGTTGAACCATCCCAATCAAGAGTGATGAGAACAACAGTCGTTAAATTCAAACTCTTATACATCGTTTGTTTCTGCGTAAGTTTGGCGCTTACAAGCACAAGTCATGCACAACGGGTACGATTTACTAAGAACCTTGTGGCAATGTGGCTCTTTGACGAAGGAGACGGGAAGAGAGTCATAGATTCATCTGGTAATAAACATGACGGCAAATTCGCAAACGGCGAGCCACAATGGGTTGAAGGAAAATTCGGCACGGCTCTGGAATTCCGTGGCGGCGAGGACAACGACTGGGTGGAGATTGGTCGACCGGTCGTTGTAAACAGCGTTAATTTTTCCTTTGGGTGCTGGATGAAGCCGGGAAGACCACAACACAACCATGCGAATTTGTTCGGCGGCCGAGATGGCGGAGCTGAGGAAGAGGGTGCTAGGGGAATTACGTTTGCACAGAATGAGTTGTCCTTAAACAAGTTTAGAGTTGTCATCGGCGGCGTATTTAACTGGCAGGGGCAAGGCGACCCCAGACACGCCGTCAAGCTGAAAACAGAGGAGTGGAATCATATCGTTTTCGTGCGCCAAGGCAGGGAAGGTACATGGTATCTGAATGGCGAGCCGGATCGTAAGAAGAAGAAGGGGTTTTATATAAACTTAGGTTCAGGGAATCCTGTTAACAGTTCAATAAAGAATTTCCGCCTCGGCAACTCAATATGGGATGAAGGACGGGCGTACAAGGGTATCGTTGACGAAGCCTTTATTTTTGAAAGAGCGTTAAGTCAGGAGACAATTCAAAGTATCATGAACAAAGGTATTGAAAAGACACAAGCCGTTGACCCTTGGGACAAGATTGCGACGCTTTGGGGACAGGTAAAATCTCAGAATTGATTCGGCGTCACCGCGTCCAAATTAAACGGTAGTCGACCTTTAGCGAACATATCGCTCGCATACGCCAGTCACATCAATTTAAGAGGCGAACAACCCCTTCAGATGTTCTGTTGCACTAAAGCAGAGTCCTTGTAGAACAAGTTCGCTGCGCTCATCACAGTAGCAACGTGCCGAACCTATAGTAAGAGCGAACCATCGCATCTCGGTCCAAAAGTCTCCTGATGACCAAGAATCGGTTATCACTAATGCGGCTTCACGGCGAATTTCCCTCAACAACCTTTGACAGAGTCACGAAGTTCTAGCCTATTGTCCACCCCCGGTTTACCTCGTGACGATGATACAGGACTATTCATGCGGTTGCCCTGACCACAGTCCCCTGTTACTATTGACACGGTCTTGTTATCGTCACCACTGTACGAAGGATTCCATGCATTAGGCCAGGGCTAGAATGACCTTCCCGTCTCAGAAATGTAGTTTCCAAACCCGCCCATTCAACACATCAATCATAGCACTTCTCTTACTGCTCATTTCTTTTCAACTACTCACACAGGCGAACGAATGTCTTGACTTTAAACAGCTTGTCGCCGAATTTGAGCAGGTCACCCGCGAAAATCCATCCTCTGTTTCCGTCACCATGAACCTTGGTTTCGTCTATTTGGCACTGGCGGCAATGGGCAAAGCGTCGGCAACCTTCGAAACAGCGACTCGCCTCGACCCATCTTTAGCCGAAGCACACTATTGGATAGGAAGAATTAACTATCTTCAGACCAAATACGAGAAGGCAATTCCGTCTTTCCAGGCGGCCATTAACTTGAGACCCGACTGGTATCCCCCTTATGCCCATCTAGGATTATGCTACTTTCATACGCACAATTACGATGAAGCCGAGACCGCACTGTCACGAGCAGATTCGCTAATAGAGCTATCAAAATCTCTTGGCTTCGGGTTCCCACCACCACCTATTCTTTGGAAAGACCCAGAGTGGAATGAGAAAGTCCTGCAGTTGTCGCGGGCAGATATCGTACACTATATCAGCCAGATTGCATTCAAGCGAGGCAATTACGGCAAATCCGCGGAATACTGTCATCAAACAATCGCCCTTGATCCCGAATATGCCAACGCCTTCCTTCTGCTTGGCCGCGTGCACGTTCAAGAAGGTGCTCCAAACGCGGCAGGGGAGGCCTTTCTTGAGGCAATTAGTTTGCATCCCAAGTCGGGTCTCGCCCACTATCAACTTGGCTTGTTATACTTCAAACAGGGAAGAGAGACCGAAGCCAATACCGAGATGGAGCTAGCCCGTCAACTGAACGAAGCGGAACAGCAGCTTCTCGAACAGCGCATCGGTACCTTGCGAAACAAGAGAAAGGCACCCGTTCTCGCAAACTTGGGCAAAATCTACCTGAATCAACGCAAGTACGCGGAGGCAATCGGAGAATATGAGAAAGCACTTTGGCACGAAGCCGATCTTGCCGAAGCCCACAACGGACTCGGATACGCCTATATGATGCTGGGTCGATTGGAAGAAGCCAAAGCAGCACAAGAGCGCGCTATTGAGCTGAACCCTCAGATGGCTGAAGCCTACATTGGACGTGGACTCGTAAGACTCAGACAAGCGGAAACATCTGAACGTGAAGCCAATCTGAAAGCGGCACTTAGGGACTTTCGGCATGCAGCCGTTCTAAATCCCCAGTCTCCGGAATCGTGGCGAAACGTGGGCAACATCGCTCTTGAATTATCCCGGTTCGAAGAAGCCGAAGCGGCTTATCAAAAGTTGCTAACAATTCAACCGGGTCTCACAGAGGTCTATATGGCATTGGGATCGATCTATAAGCGTCAGAAAAAACACGCGATGGCTATTCGCCATTATCAAGAGGCTCTCAAACTAGACCTCAATCTAGTGAATGCACGCCTTAATCTTGGGATTCTTGCGGCTGAACAAGGGGAACTTGACGAAGCTGTCGAACTCCTCCGAGAAGAGATAAAGATTCAACCCGACAGCGCCGAAGCATATTACTACCTAGGTGAGGTTTACCGCAAACAGAATGAGTATGATTTGGCGGAGAAAGCCTATCAAGACACAATACAAGCCGACCCATTCTACGCTGCCAAAGCCTATGAACGCCTGGCACATCTCTACGGAAGCCGACGAATCGATCTCAAAAGAGCGGTGATTTTTGCGGAAAAAGCGGTGGAACTCGATCCCAAATCTGTACTTTGTCTCAATACGCTCTCGCGCATGTATTACCTGAATCGAGACTACGATCGCGCCGAACGCGCGATATCACTAGCGTTGAAGCTGAACCCCAATAACGCTATTCTCAAGAACGGATTAAAGACAATAAAAGCTACTAAGGCTGCACAAGCGGAAGGCGAGAAGAAGGAAAAGTGAGGAAGCACATTAAACAATTAACAGGATTTATTCAATTTCCGGTTTACGTATCACACTGGGTCGCACGCTGCTTAGTCTTCCTCGTCGTCTGCCATCTAGGTAGCATGCTTAATTCGACCTACGGCCTAGTAGCAAATGCGGAGATGTATTTTACGGAAGTTGCCGCTGAATCGGGGATTCACTTCCGCCATTGGGATGGTAGGAGTGGACGACGATATTTTGTGGAAACACTCGGCTCCGGTGCCGCATGGTTTGACTACGACCGTGACGGCGACATAGACCTCTACCTGGCTAACGGCGCCGATTTGCCGGGTAAGGAATCTAGAATCTCACCTACCAACGTCCTCTATCGAAACAATGGGTATGGCACCTTTTCCGATATAACCGTTGAAGCCAACGTTGGCGACGCAAGTTACAGTTTTGGTTGCTGCGTTGGCGACTTCGACAATGACGGATATCCCGATCTCTACGTTACCAACCTGGGCACAAATATTCTCTACCGCAACAATGGAAATAGCACTTTTTCCGATGTAACCGCGAAAGCCGGGGTCGCAGGAGATCGCTGGAGTGCGTCCGCGGCATTTGCAGATTATGACAAAGACGGGGATCTTGATCTCTACGTTGTGAATTACGTTGCGTTCCATTTTGAGAGCCATAATGACTGCCTGCGGTCCGACCTCCACATCTATTGCCCGCCGGGGGATTTCGAGGGCGTGCCCGATATACTGTACCAAAACAATGGTGATGGTACTTTTACCGATGTCACGCACGAAGCTGGAGTTTTTCAGCCAGAAGGCAAGGGATTAGGCGTTGTGTGGGGAGATTATAACAACGACACCTATCCCGACGTGTTTGTGGCAAACGATACTACCCCCGATATGTTGTATCGCAATAACCGGGATGGTACGTTCACCGATGTAGCGTTGTTCGTCGGCGTCGCCCTTGGAGAGGAAGGTATGCCTTTGGGTGGAATGGGAGCAAACTTCGGGGACTATGACAATGATGGATGGTTGGATCTCGTTGTTACAAACTTTGAGGATGATCCGAATAATCTATTTCGCAATGACAGGGATGGTACCTTTGTGACCGCCACATATTCCGGCGGATTTGGCATGTTGAGCTTTCCCTATGTTGGATGGGGAGTGGATCTCGTGGATCTAGACAACGATGGATACCAGGACATTCTTGTTGTGAATGGGCACATATACGACAATATTGAACTGATTAACAAAGACATCAACAAACGGAGCACCTACGCCCAGCGTAATAATCTTTTCAGGAATTTGGCGAATGCCTCGTTTGTCGAGATTACCGAAAGATGCGGTCCTGGGCTGCGCCCAATCAAGGTTAGTCGTGGAGCCGCCTTCGGCGATTACGACAATGATGGAGATCTTGATATTTTGATTACTAACTCCAACCAAACCCCGGACCTTCTCCGAAATCAAAGCGAAAACTCAAATCATTGGCTGGTTCTTGAAACAATCGGTGTCTCCAGCAATCGAGATGGAATTGGAACACGTGTGACGGTAAAAGCAGGTGGGATTTCACAGATTCGTGAAGTAAAAAGCGGCTCCAGTTACCTATGCCAGAGCGATATGCGGCTGCACTTCGGGCTTGGGGAAGCAACGGAAGCGGTTGTGGTAGAGGTCCGATGGCCTAGCGGCGTAGTAGACCGTTTTAATGGGGTGAATGCCAACAAGTTCCTACAGGTGACGGAGGGCGAAGGTAAGTTGGTCGTTTTGGGCTTCAAGAAAGAATAATCATATGACCGTCGTCGCACCGAAACGCAGAACAGCCGTCACTTGGCGTGCCGTCCTAATAGGTTTTCTTCTAATTCCGCCTAATTCCCAGTGGATTATGCAGATGGAGGCAATCTATTCCTCGGCGCATTCGACAAACTTCTCGCTGTTCTTCAACGCCGTCTGTAATTTGCTAGTCTTAATCGTAGTCAACACCCTACTGAAAAGATTCTCTCCCAAATTCGTATTTAGTCAGACTGAGCTCCTCACCATTTATATTATGCTGAATCTATCAGCGGCGATGATTGGCAGCAGCATGATGCAGCTCTTGCCCCCGGCAATGGCTGCTCCGGTTACGCTCGCAACCCCGGAGAACGATTGGCAGAATCTCTTCGGACGTTATATGCCCGAATGGCTGACGATTACCGATAAGCGCGCGTTGGAAGGATACATTCGAGGCGTAAAAAGAGGAGAAGCTACCCTCTACACTGGACGGCACCTTGGGGCATGGGTCGGTCCGGCACTAATCTGGTCAGTCTTTATTTGCGCGCTTATGTTCGTGCTGATCTGCATTAACGTTATCGTCCGCAAGCAGTGGACTGACCGGGAAAGACTCACCTATCCGGTCACGCAACTCCCCTTTGAAATCACCCGCCCTGCCGCTGGCTTGTTCAAGAACAAACTGTTCTTGATTAGTTATGCGACGTTCTGCGCCATCAACATCATCAACGGTTTACATTTCTTTTTTCCGACTGTGCCTTATCTGCGAATTGCGCCCTACGATCTCGGTCCGCTTTTCACTACCGAACCGTGGAACGCATTGGGATATACTCCGCTCACCTTTCGGCCCTTCATGGCAGGATTGATCTTTCTGATTCCTCTGGACATGTCGTTCTCCTGCTGGTTCTTCTTCTTCTTTTGGAAAGCGCAGATTGTTCTGGGGAGCGCCCTCGGCTTCCGCCAACGCCCAGAATTTCCCGAGCAGAGCGCAGGCGCCTACATTGCCCTCGCCGTCATTGCCGCTTGGATGGGTAGACGTCATCTGGCAACTATCTTCGGATCCGTAATTCGCTTCACGACCAATGAAAGCGAAGTTGATGATGTCAATGAGCCGCTGCGATACCGAACCGCAGTGCTTGGAATCATCTGTGGGTTCGCTTTTCTCATCTTCTTCTGCTGGAAGGCAGGCATGACACCCCTTGCAGCCGGAGCCTTCTTCGCGCTATACCTGATGACCGTGATCGGTGTTACCCGCGTACGTGCCGAGGTCGGTTCGCCTGTTCACGACCTCCACTTTGCAGGTCCTGAATACCTCATGGTTGATGCGGTGGGAACACGAAGAATGGGGACAAGCAACTTGTCAATCCTTTCCCTCTTCTGGTTCCTGACACGCGCTCACCACAGCGACGTTATGCCTCATCAGCTTGAAGGGTTCAAGCTCGCCGACCGCGCCCAATCCAATAATCGAGGCGTGCTTGCTGCGATGCTAGTTGCTACCGTCTTCGGCACCTTAGTTGCTTTCTGGGCAATTCTGGATTTGTCATACCGTTACGGAAGTGGCTGGAGCGGTGGTGAGTCATTCAGGCGTCTGCAGGGGTGGTTGACCTATACGACATCAACCGATCTTACAGGATTGGGATATTTTGCGTACGGACTCCTGTTCGGAATATTCGTGATGTTCATGCGTGTAAGATTCATCTGGTGGTCGCTCCATCCAGCAGGTTATGCTGTGTCTAGTACCTACGGGATGCGCGACTGGTGGTCGGTCTTCTTTTTCGTATGGTTGATTAAATGGCTCATCTTGAAACTTGGTGGATTAAAGGTTCATCAGCAGGTACGGCCTATATTTTTCGGTATGGTTCTTGGTGAGGTCACAATTGGTGGTTTTTGGGCGCTGTTTGGAGTCGTATTCAAAACGCAGACATTCAACTTTACTGCGTGGTGGTAACTCACTTCTTCTGCCTGCCAAGCTGAAACAATCCAATAACCGCAGCCCGAGAAACAATGGTGGGAATTTTGTTTTACATTAAGATTAAGACATGGTAGAATCACATACCGTTTGAAGGAGGCAAGTTAGCCCGAACTCCTGAATAACTACCTCAGCACATACGACAGTCACAAGAGGGAAAATCCAAGCTATGGCGCAGGGCGCCGGTGGTCAGCCATATCGGGTTGCAATTGTCGGAACGGGGAGCATCGCAACTCGGCACGGTAGAGCGTGCAACGAAGTCGATTCCGCCGAGTTGTGGGCAATTTGCGACATATCCGAAGATTCACTGTCATCATTCGGGGATGAGTTCGGTGTCGCTCCTCGATACACCAACCTGAAAGAGATGTTGGCGACCGAGGAAATCGACATAGCTATCGTTTCCACCTGGGGCCCGGCGCACGCCGAAACTACCATACAAATTGCGGAATCCAAGAGCGTTAAGGCAATTCTCTGCGAAAAACCCTTTGCGCTCACCACTAGCGAGGCTGAGCGGATGGCAGCAGCGGCACACCGAAACGGTGTTTTGCTTGCGGAAGCGTTTAAATTTCGACACCATCCCATGCACCTGCGCGCAAAAGAGTTGGTGGATAGCGGTGTCATCGGCGATGTCCGATCTATCCGCAGTACACTTGTCACCCCTCCGAGGGTGCTTCGGCTAGAGGTTAACGATGGTAAACTTCTTCCTGACAGGAATTGGCGATGGAACAGACAAAAAGGCGGGGGAAGCATTTATGATGTTGGGTGTTACTGCATTCACCATGCACGGTTTATCTTGGATGCCGAACCGGTTCGAGTCTTCGCCGTCGCAGAACGCGGAGTGGAAGTGGATGACGCAACCTATATTATTCTCGAATTTGCCGGCGACCACGTTGCTCAAATCTCGGTCGGCTACACCTCTTGGGATTCTCAATACACTGAAATCTGTGGAACAAGTGGAATGATTCGTATGGACCGCGCGTGGAGCAACGAAGACAAACCCGTTACGCTCCAACTTCAAACAAACCGGGGAACCGAAAACATTGACTTTGAGCCGACATTCCAGTTCACCGATCAACTCCAACACCTTTGCGATTGCCTAAGCTCGGGTATTCCTGTCCGTATTTCATTGAATAACAGTATCTGTCAAGTTAGGGTAATTGACGCCGTCTTTGAATCACTCGAAACAGGTAAGGCAATCGAAATGCATCCTGCATAAGCCGTCCTTGTATCAGCCGTGCTTGTCCATATTCGCGGTATCGTCGTGCTCCTTGACCTGCAGAAGGAAAATCCCCTTCTGATTGCCATTATCATTATCACTTGGTTTAGAATGGAAGGCCCATTTCAACTAGACGAAAACGTGATTGACGCAGTCATCACCCAAACAACACCCGCTGTTTACCTGATTCGCCGAATTGAAGAAACTGAAGCATACGCCCACTACAAGGCACGAATTGAGCGCGCCGATGCTGGCGCCCTTAAGGATGAACTCAAACAATGGATTGGCTCCGACTACCGCGTCTTCTGTTTCCAATATGTAAAGGGGATAGATACGGCATTCCAACGGCAATGCATTTTATGGCATGAAATGGGTGGAGCAGCGAATGAGCTTGATAACGAACGGCATCCTGTGCCGAACGAAGGATGTACAGCTCTGTGCTCTATCTGTGCCAACGCGACAGATCGCTCTGCCTCTACTTAGCCTATGCGCAGCCAAGGGATCGCGAAATACTTCCACCTATTAACACAAGCCATTAAACCTAATCCGTGCACATGGCATTCTATGCCTGACCCACGACAGAATTCCAAGGAGGCACCTTAAATGAAACTGTCCAAAGAGCAACAGAACTTCTTCGAGACGTTCGGATACCTGCTGATACCGCAGCTATTTTCCCCGGAAGAAACGGAGAAGATTATTGAGAACTTTGAATGGTCAATCCAAAATCGTGGCGGTGGAAAAGATCATGATGGCTCCCGTCGCACCATGTTTCCAGGACCCATTGAGCATCATGCAGAGCTGTGCGCGATTCTCGATCATCCGTCAATACTTGGCCTTCTCGGAGGCGTGATGGGTGACGATTTCTATTACTGCGGCGGTGACGGCAACTACTATACCGGAAACACGAGCTGGCATCCTGATGGTAGCTGGGGACGGCTCATTGCAACGAAAACCGCTTTCTATCTGGACCATCTCACTCGTGACACCGGAGCACTTCGTCTCATTCCGGGTAGTCATCATCCCGACCATTTCGTTCGGAAAGAAAAATTAGATGTCAATAACTCGCTAGAACTTTTTGGCGTGCCGCCATCGGAGCTTCCCGGCAGCATAGCCGTCGAAACGAATCCCGGCGACATTGCTATCTTCAATCACGATCTGTACCATGCCTCATTCGGTGGTACCGCGCGAAGACGCATGTTCACGATGAACTGCACGATTTGCCCGAAGACCACTGACGAGAAAGAACAGGTGCGTCAATATCTAAGTATTCATACACCCGGTAGTGGCAATCATGTGACGGGAGCTGGCGTGTATTTTCCGCCGATGATAGATACCGCTGATGAAGATCGGATGGCTCACCTCCATGGGCCGATAGAGATTCATGACCAACTTTTCCCGCATCTGGCGAGAGACGTCGTGAACAAGGAAGCCGCTGTCTAAATCACGGTAAGCTCAAATACCAATGCCTTCGATATCAAACTAGCAATTCGAACCTTTTCTACAACAATTATGTAGTAGTGATCTTCGATAATACATTGAAGAATTTCTCTGCACCGCAAAGATTGTTCGGGGTAATCAATCTGGCGCAACCTTTCAACCTGCCATTCGACGATATTGTCCACTAGGTTTAACTTTCACTGTTGGAGTAACAAGATGTCAATGTGGCTTACGAATCAGCAAATTCAGCATTTGCGGCGCGGATACCAAAAGAATATCGAGTCCCCTGTGCCAACGCAGGTTATCTCCAGCGGAGAGTGCTTTCCCCCGCCGCAAACCCGTCAACAGGTTCAGGTAGAGTCGCTGATTCAGGAAAATGCTCAAGTATATGCTCGTCGTCAGGGTTTGGAGCGTCAATCCTACCTACGTTCTCGCAGCGGCATGGCTAGCGCATTTCTCGCCATGAATCAGGTATTCGGAGAGGTTTACGAAATCGACCCCGCCGAAGCCGAAGACCACGCTGCTGCGCGCGAACGACATGACAAAACCGCAGATCAGTTTATCTTTGATGTCCATACCCATCATGTACACGACGATTACAGTTGGGAGGGCATACTTTGGTTACGTGACGCCGCCCGTGGAAACAACCAAGCAAAGAAACCGTGGAACCCGGATCTTACCGACTTGGAACTCGATCTCAAATATTACAAGTTCGACTACTATCTCAAGGACATGTTCTTCGATAGCGATACCACGGTTGCCCTGCTAAGCACGTCGCCGGCAGTCGATCCGTATAAAAGGCTTCTATCCGATGATCAGATGGTCGCCACAAGAAACCTCGTCAATCGCCTGTCCGGTACGCGGCGGATGTTTGCCCACGGGATTATCTGGCCAAGTATTCCCGAGTATTCGGAGGCGATGGAGCGCGCCGCCACGGAACTGAAGGTGGATTCGTGGAAAGGCTACACTGTTGGAGATATACTCGGCGAAATACCGAGTTTTGAAAAACCTTGGCTCATGGACGACGAAGATCTGACCTATCCAACCTACGAAAAGGCACGTAAGTTAGGTGTCCGAACCATATGCGTACACAAGGGAGTCTTGCCAATCGACTACGAGACAATCCCAAACTGGCATTACGCCTCGGTGGATGATGTTGGAAAAGCGGCTCAGGATTGGCCCGACTTAAATTTCCACATCTATCACGCCGGCTTGAAAATGTGGCGGGACGCTCGTAGCGTCAGTGAAGAGTTTGAAAGGACCGGACGGCTGGAGTGGATTGACGAGATGGCAGCAATACCCGAAAAATACGGCGTCTCGAACGTGTATGCCGACATCGGGCTTTCGTTCGGCGCCTTGGCTATTACGCATCCCAGGATTGCCGCCGCGATGCTGGCAAAACTAGTCAAAGGGCTCGGAGCCGATCGCGTCCTCTGGGGCACGGATTCAATCTGGGCGGGGTCGCCGCAATGGCAAATCGAGGCATTCCGACGTATTGAAATTCCACCCGATATACAGGAAAAATACGACTTTGAACCGCTAGGCCCCCCAGATGGTCCAGTAAAAACCGCTATCTTTGGCGTCAACGCCGCCTGTCAATACGGCATCGAATTAGACGTGAACCGCCGTCCGATAGCAGATTACCGGAACGACGAGCTGTCACGCCTGAAAGCCGAGTATCTGGCAGCCGGCAACCAGCGCGATAATCTGTACTGGGGTTGGATACAACAACAGAAAGCCAATTCACCTGCCTGTCCTCCATAGAATTGCTAATGCCGGTTATCAATTGAGGTATCCAAATCGTGCGTCTTCTTGACGAGTAACCGTCATTGTATATATCGGTGCCTCTCAAGGTATTTGGCGTGCCTCAAGAAATAGTGCAAAAGTGGCCAGTGAAGGCAATCCCCGTTACGGATTCTACGCACGTTTCGGCGGGGCGGCAGACACCCCTTCCAAACCTCCGCTGACTCTGAGGACCTCACCGGTTATCCAGGACGCCTGAGGACTACATAGGAAGGTCACTACCCGTGCGATGTCGATCGGTTCGCCCCATCGTCCTAACGGAATTGCCGTACGGATGCGTTCAATCATCTCGTCCTCGGTGATGTTCAAGCTCTGGCAGCGTTGCGCCATGGTTTGCCTATTGAACTCGGTGTATACGGGCCCTGGACTCACGGCATTTACGCGCACGCCGTAAGCCGCCAACTCTATCGCCAAGGTTCGGGTCAGGCTGATTACCCCCGCTTTCGCTACGTTATAAGCTGCAACCAGCGCCGCTGGATTCTGACCGTTGATTGATGCGAGGTTTACGATGCACCCCGACTCCTGCTGTTCCATAATTGCCCCTGCCGCGCGACAACAGTAGAACGTCCCGGTCAATGTCGCGCTCAAAACCCGATCCCACTCCTCATCGCTCAAGGCAACGACTGGGGCGATATTCTGTCCGACGCCGGCATTATTGACAAGAATATCCATCCGTCCATGTTCGTCTATCACATCATCAAAAAATGCAGTGGCTCCGGCACTATCGGTAATGTTCAAGTAAGCTGCCTGCACTTTTAAGCCATCTGTCTGCAGCCGCGCGGCTTCAGTCCTACCCTTGTCGTGTTGCAGGTCGGCGATGATTACCGTTGCGCCATCGCGGGCGAGTTGCTCGCAGATTCCCAAACCCAACCCCTGGGAAGCCCCGGTCACCACTGCGATCAAACCATCAAGGTTGCGCGGAGCAGCCACACTATCGTTCATGAATATACCTCCTCGGATTCAATTACCGTCTGAAGATTCATAGCCCTTCCATACTCACCCATGTCGATCCTTTTTCGCATGACTCAACTGCTTTATAGATGAACTGCATGCCTCGAAGGCCATCATAAACAGTCGGGAAGTTATATTCCTTGCTCTTCAAAGGCTTGCCATCGATGTGTTGCCGTATTGCCTCAACGACACCCACGTAAATGGTAGCGAAACCCTCCAAGTACCCTTCCGGATGTCCGGGTGGGATACGTGCGCTCACGACCGCCGCTTCAGAAAGATACCCCTGGCCGCGAGTAAGTGTCTGCCTCGGCTTGCCATAACGATAGAGTTCTAGGTAGTTCGGATTCTCGTGTGCCCACTTAACCGCTCCATTTTCAGCGTACACGCGGAGCGTCAATCCATTCTCTTCACCGGTAGCCACCTGGCTGATAGTGAGCACGCCCTTCCCGCCTCCTTTGAAGCGGAGTAGCGCATTGACATCTTCGTCAAGCACTCGATCCGGGAGGAATGTACTCTTGTCCGCACACAATTCGGTAATCGGATCTCTCGTGACGTACTCTAGCAAGTTTACACAGTGCGTTCCTACATCACCCAGTGTACCGCCGATACCAGACTGCGTAGGATCAACCCGCCAAGCCGCCTGCTTTTGGCCAAGTTTCTCGTGGGGCACCATAAGGAAATCCTGGAGATATTCGACAATCACTTTGCGAATGGCTCCCATCTCGCCGGATTGGAACAGAGACCGCGCGTGTTTGATGAGCGGGTGTCCAGTGTAGTTATGCGTCAATGCAAAGATAAGCCCTGACTCCTCCACGAGATTGACAAGATCCTTCGCCTCGCTGAGATTGTAGGTCATCGGCTTATCGCAGACCACGTGGAACCCGGCTTCCAGAAATGTCTTTGCGATGGCATGATGGGAGACATTTGGCGTCACAATGCTAACAAAATCAATCCGCTCGTCCTCAGAGAGACTAGCTTCGGCTTCAGCCATTTCTCCATACGTACCGTAGCAGCGTGGTGGGGCAAGGTAAAGTTGCTCACCGGTAATCTTTGTGTTCTTGGGAACCTGTGAGAAACAGCCCGCGACAAGTTCGACCTGTTGATCGAGAGTGGCGGCGATACGATGCACACCGCCGATAAATGCACCCGGGCCGCCGCCAACCATACCCATTCGTAATTTACGTTTCCAAGATTCCATTGATTTGCCTCCGTAAAAAGCAATAGAACCGCGCGGTTCTTAACTCCGACCGAATTTCCCCCGCTTATCCGCTCAAACCGAGAATCTTTCGATTGCGCGCGAGATTCACTTCACCACCCGCGAAGTCATCAAAGGCTACGTCAGTGGTTTCAATGATGTGATCGGCAATAAAGGGCGCACCTTCCGCCGCTCCTTGTGCTGGACTTTTCACGCAACATTCCCACTCAAGTGTCGCCCAGCCTTCATAACCGGCCTCCGCCAACAGCGTGAACACACGCCTAAAATCAACCTGACCATCGCCGAGCGAACGGAATCGACCTGCACGTCCCGCCCAAGGTTGATATCCTCCATAGACGCCTACACGCCCGGTTGGACGAAACTCCGCGTCCTTGACGTGAAATCCCCTGACGCGCTCACCATAAATCCTGATGAACTCAAGGTAATCGAGTTGTTGTAGCAGAAGGTGGCTCGGATCGTAATTCAGGCATGCTGCAGGGTGATCGTCGGTGTAACTGAGGAACATCTCGTAGGTAGCGCCATCGTAGATGTCCGAGCCAGGGTGTAACTCGTAGGCGAAGACACTCCCATTGTCATGGGCTAAATCCAAAAGCGGCCGCCACCGCTTAGCTAACTCCTTGAACGCCTCGTCAATTATCCCCTCGGGACGTTGAGGCCAAGGATAAACCATGTGCCATGCGAACGCACCAGATAGCGTCGGGATGACCTCGGTGCCCATATTGACCGAAGCGTAAACGCATTTCTTTAATTCTCCCGCAGCCCATTCGGTTATGGCATCTCCCTTCAAGCCTGCCGGATGAAACGCTTCAAACATGACCTCGTACGCTGGATGCACCGCGAGAACCTGTCCCGCGAGATAGCCCCCTAACTCTGATGGCTCGAGCCCTATCTCTTTTAGTTGGCCTTTGTAATCATCACAATACATCTTCGATTCCGCAGCCCGGTCAATATCAATGACCCGCGCGTCCCAAGTCGGAATTTGAACGCCTCTGTATCCCAAACCTGCAACCCATCGTGCAATGTTTTGAATACTGTTGTACGGCTCCTCGTCCCTTATGAACTGGGCGAGTAAAATACCTGGTCCCTTCATTTTCGGCATAGCTGACTCCTTACACCTATTTCCACATTTTTGTAATGGTCAGGAAGATGTGAGACACTCATAGCTGCTTCCCGCAAGAGGGTTAATCTGCGATTTTATAATCGCAGATCGGCTTGGATTACCAAATCCAGGTCTTGACCGATGGGGTAGTGAATACACGGGAGCAGTACGGCGTGTAAGCCATCGTTGACTAATACACTATTCCCGCATTTTTTTATAATTCTCATAAGATCTTCGTGACAAAAACTCCATCCGCTTTGCATGAGCAAGGTAACTGAGGTCTTCAGTATATCACTCGTGAACACTTTTGTCAATCTCGCGCCTGGGACCAGACAGGGGAAACGAATCTGATTTTTCAGAATAGAGTTGCCAGAATAGTAGTCAAATAATTGTTATCCCGTGCGGCTTTGAGTCGTTTGTTGGCGACACCAAGTTTAGTTGACGTTTCAGACTTGAGTAGATTGAGAGCAATGCGTCGAACAAAGGCAAACTTCTCACCGCTGTTATCTTCACGAATTCGAGACGCATCCTCACGGAAAGCAACATCCAATACCCAATGACATGAGTTCTCAATCCGCCAGTGATGCCTGGTGGCTTCAAGCAACTTAGCCGCATCGCCGGGAAGCGAAGAAATGTAGTAGCGTGTCTCGCTGCCTACCTATTGGTCGGCTTCTCGCTGAGCGGTGACTGTGACGACGGCGTTGAGATTAGTGACACCCTCAGGAATTTCTATCGCAGGATTTGCTATCGCGCGCTCTATTCGCTTGCTTGATCCCCTTGTTCAGTCGCTCGATTGGTCACTAGTCGTTCCTTTGATCGTTATCCACTCCCTTGATCGGTGCGGGTTTCAATACGTCCATGATCGCCGTCAATTGTTTGGTTCAAGTTGACTTCAACATCTCTTAACTCGCCAGTTGAGACGCCATCAAACAGAAGTTGAACATCTTCATACAACTGTCCTCGATTGGCTTTTAGCGCGAAAACGTAATCGGCATCTGAATCCACAACGGTTTGAACGATGTCGGTTTGACAGCCCATCGCATCAAGGGATCTCTATCGCACTCGCTGTCCACTCGCTTGACAGTAACAATGTCCCCTGAAACCTCCAAAACCTCAAGCAACTGCGGAATGGCTGGTATCTCATTCGACTTGTCGGCGACTTTAATTTGCCCTAGTGCCACGCCTTGATGGCACGCCCACGCACTAACCAGGTGAATTGCTGATTTGTTGTTATGGGTTGCATGGGAACGACGCAGTTGTTTTCCATCAACCGCAATCACTTGGCCTTGCGTGACTTCAATGGCGCTACGAATCCAGTTGATGAAACACTCCTCGAATTTCGTGGCATCTATCGCACCAAACACACGCCTGAATGTACCATGCGATGGGATGCCTTTTGGTAATTCCAAGAACTCAGCTAGCCACTTATACTTGGCGCCTCCGTATGCTACAACTGCTACCCAACTATCGGCGCCGCAAATAACCGTGCAGACAGTAATGACAACACTATCACGCAATCTATGCGGCGTGCGACAATCAACTCGACTGGGGTCTGGCGATGAGCCAAAATGGGATCGTTAATCTCTAATCAACGACTAGCTTTACTCTAATATTGAGGAAATCGGGGGATTAGACAGGGTTCTACTCCTTAGAAGATTTTGCACAAGCTTAGCGCAATTTCCTCTCATGTCATGTCCACAATTTAGATGCGTTTCCCCTGAACTGTCTTGCTGGCTGCAATACTGCTAGGACTATTTTTAGCGTCCACCTACCTTGTGGACAGTATGAAAGCCTTATTCCTGAGAATACTGATTCTTAATGCCGCAAACGGGTGGGGCCAATCGCCAGAATGGGTTTGGTTGGAGTGGTCTCGCGCATTGCCGGTTGTACGTTTTTTGCTGTTGTGTTAAAATGAGGCATTCAAATATCGTATTCTTAAGAGCACACGCATTCATGATTTACCAATTTGCTTTCTAGCAGTAATGTTCATAATCTATCATTTCAAGAACGGGAAACGCAGGGATGAGTCTCGAAGCACATCAAAACGTCGAGTTGCATGAGTCCCCATCGGCAAATTGGATCAAAATAGCGCCTCGGAGGAAAATAAATGAGAAAATTACGTGTAGGCTTCATCGGTTCCGGTGGCATTACGGAACTACACTATCCGGCCTACAAGGACAACCCCAAAGCAGAGTTATACGCGATTTGCGACGTTGACGAAGAGCAACTCAATGAACGTGCCGCCGAGTGGGGGATTGAGAGAACATATACCGACTACCGCGAACTCATAGACAACCCTGATATAGACGCCGTTGAAATCATCACTCCCCACCATTTGCATTGTGAAATGGGTGTAGCTGCGCTGGAGGCGGGCAAGCACGTTTCCATGCAGAAGCCCCCGGCGATTAACGTTGCCGAGTGTGACAAACTGATTGAAGCCGCGAGTCGTTCGGACAAGGTGTTTCGGGTCTTCGAGAACTTTCAGTATTATCCCCCAATGGTGAAAGCCAAGGAACTTCTCGATTCGGGTGCCATTGGCGAGCCGTTGTCCATCCGAATAAAGTGCGTGCAAGGCAAAACCGGAAAAGGTGGAGAGATTCCGTATCGTCGTTGGGCATGGCGGTTCGATCCGGCGCAGAGTGGCGGTGGGCGGGTCATCTTTGACTACGGTTACCACCTCTTCTCCATCGCTAGGTGGTATCTCGGCGAGATCGAAAAGGTATTTTCGTGGATTACCTACCGTCCGATTCAGTACGACTGGATTCTCGATAGTCCGGCAGTGGCGATCTGGAAATACAAAAACGCCGAGAAATACGGTTCCTACGAGGTGATTTCCTCCGACGACATGTTGGTGCAATCCAAGACGCTGGTGAAAGGCAGAAAAGGACGTGCAGAGGATGAGTGGGTAGAACTCAGCGGATCGCGTGGTTTCCTATGGATTACGCGTTGTACCACTAACTTGCTGGATCGGCCTCCGTTAATTATGTATCGGGACGGGGTGACCACCGAGTTTTCAAATATGCCAACGGATTGGGGAGCTAGTTTCGTCGCCGGCATAAATGACTTCATTGATGGCATACTTGAAGGGCGGAAAGTGAGACAGTCAGGGGAGGAGGGGAAGTTGGTTCTGCAGATCTGCCGTGCGATTCAACTCTCCGCGAAGGAGGGACGTGAAGTCCGCCCTGAAGAGATAGTTTAGAATCGGGGCGGTAGTGAGATTCATGTAAAGAATTCCCAAGGCTGTCTCTGGTTTCAACAGCCTTGGCGGAGGAATTCTAACCGTGAGAACTCCACGGGATTACCATTTTACTAAATCCGGTTTCTGTGCTTCCCAACCGTTATCAGATGGAAATACGGTTTTCATCGAAACCTTCCGGATTTCGCCATCGAACATCGGTTTAACAATTGAAATCCATTTCTTGAAGTGCGGAGTTTCCAAGTGAGCCTGAAAGGCTTCCTCATCGCGATACACCTCGTAAAGATAGAAGCGTGTGGGAACATCTGCGCCCTCGTTGATGTCAAACCGAAAGCAACCGGGCTCATCGCGCACCGAGCCTTGCGCGTCGCCGAAGCTTGCTTGTGTAAACTCGTCCAGATGTTCTTCTTTGACGTTAATCGTTACGAAAATTGAAAACATAATGTCTCCTTTAGTGGGTTTGCCGGTTGTGTACGGGTTCGTGATGTTGATCGATGAGGGTTTGAGGTTAGCGGGTCAACAACTCGCTCTCATGGCGTAGTCTAGCAGACTTTCAAGCCGGAGAAAACTCTTTCCGGTCGACGTTGTTTTCTCCGATTCTATGTAGATAGCTTGGAATCGAAAATCGTCGTCCCTTGAGGTGCTGAATTCTCTACCGGCTAGAGTTTGTACATCGGTTTCAGCATAAATTGAGCTACTTCAGAAAGATTGTCAAACACACTGTTGACCCGGCAGTTCATTGCCGCATTTTTATCGCTCCCCACACCGCAGCGAGTTTTCCCGAAGGCGCAATTGCCAACACGCTCTGCAGTCCGTTCGTCATGATTTCGTTGATGGTCTTTTCACTCAATGCTTCATTGAAGATTCCAACTTCGTCGAGTATGCCGTTGAAGTATCGAGGGCCAAAAGCCCATCTTCCTATCGCAAGATCCGCTTTCACGGTGTCAATCCTGTATTTTTTCAAGCCGTCCAAGACTCGTTTGTGCACATTGACTCCGTCCTTATACAAGTTATATTCTCTCGTCACGGAATCGTACGTTCCCGCGACGTGATGCCAATCTGTGTCCCTCCAAGTTTCTCGATCAAAGAAATGCCAGCGTCCATCGACGTGAACACCGAAATGAAATCTCGCAAATCTAATTGAAAGCGCATACGCTCCCGGTTCTGCGGTACTACCCTTTATTACGGCTCTCTCATGGTCGTCGTTGCTTGTGGTATGTCTTTTCGCCCACATCACAATTGTAATTGCTTCGGTGATATTGAGGCTTGGACTGTCGGGCACATCGACATAATCTTCTTCCCCATCAAACTCCAGCGCCGTACCAAACTTTCCACCCACCCATGCCGCTTCGCTTTTCAATTTGCCATGGTTCTCGTGCGGCGCGCCATCTCTCACGATTTGCCCTTCGCCTTCGTCGAAAAGCCAGATTGCCACTGCTTTATTTATTATGGGCTTGCTCAAGGCATCCCACGATGAACCGAGTACAATGAGACTGATCAGGATGAATACTCTTTTCATCTATACCTCAATCTTCTCGTAGGTGAGTAATGCGGCACCCGGCTGCTCCGAAATGGTTACGGTAAGCCCATCGCTCATGAGTTCTCTTCCGGTCATCTGCCTCGTTTTACCCGTGTCTTGGTTGGACACAATGTATACCGCATCTGATTCCAGCGCTTGCAGCTTGTATTGTGCCGAGACGTAAGGACAAGCGGGACGTCGAAACGCTTGGATTAAGCCCGCTGAACCGTCGGGACGATTGAACTGCCAAGCCATCCAGACATCTTTGGTAATACTGTAGGCGCTTAACGGCCAGAAATCACCGAAGAAGAATTCGGCGGCATTTCGCCATAGACTGAGGCATTTTGTGGCACTGTCGATATCGAAGTCATCTTTCCGGACATCCCAGTTGCACTGCAAAAATGGCGCGATGCTGCTGCGGAAGTAGTAGTCGTCGAACCGTTCATAGTTCGTGTGATCGAAGAACGGGAGCCAAAGCCCGAATCCGTAGGTGCAACACTGATATGCCTCCGCGTCGTTTTCTACGTCCGTGGGCAGGATGGGTACGGCACGTCTCATTGTCTCCAAGTCATCCCGTCGGCCTCCGCTCGCGCAAGAATCAATCAACATCCCGGGGTAGCGGCGGCGCAGTTCGTCCCAATAAGCAAGATATCCTTCGATGTAGCGAATCTCGGTAATGCCTTGACGATCCTCGGCATCGTTTGCCCTCCAAAAGGGCAGCGGGTCTATGTTGAAGTCCGATCGATACAAATCGATGCCAGATTCAGAGATTATGTTATCCACACGGTCAATGACCCATTCTACCACCTCAGGTTCATCAAGTTTAAGCAGTCCGCCCTCCACTCCTCCGTGAATCCATTCAGGATGGTTTTGAGTCAACCATGTGTCCGCGGAGACTCGCTCCATCTCGAACCAGACCATGAGTTCAATCTGATCTGAATGACAGCGATCGCCAATTGGCGCCAGCCCGTTTGGAAAACGTCCGCGGTCAGCTTCCCAGGTACCCACTTTACCCCAACCGGCGCCTCCGTTATCGTACCAGCCGGCATCCATCCACCAATAGCTGAGTTGTATCCCGGCGTCACGAAAACGGTCAAGGATCTCAATATCGCCGTCTTGAGTACAATTGAACGCGTAAATCTGGACACTTCCGGCTCCTAATTTTGGCGACAACGGCTTGCCGTGGTCTTTGGGGAAATTATGGTCTAGCATCCAACGTCGCCAAAAATTCTGGGCGCGAAGCCAGTCGCCTCGGTAGAATTGGAGCGCGATTAACGGGGTGCGTATCTCTTCTCCGGGATGAAGTGTCAAGTGAGTTAATTCTTGGCCGGCGATGACACGCAATTCTGTTCCTTCGTCACGAATAAATTGAGACTTCCATTGGCCCGGCCATCCTATCGCTACTATTATGCCTCGGCCTTCATCAGGACACTCCAAGTTGTAATATGGCCATTCTCCGTTGCTGGGACGACCACCATCGGGGACGAAGGTCTTCGACACCTCACGGCCAAGCCTTGTTTCAATGGGGGCAAAGCTATCGATTGTACATTTGTCGCCGATGTGATGGTGCAGTACAAACTCGCCATCGGCACTACGTTCGAATACGGCGTCTATTGCCTGAATCGAAGAAAGAATGGGGGTATTCGTGTTACCGTTGTTTTTGAAATACACGGTCCATTCAACGGTTGGATAGTTCTTCCATATCACCATCACACACCGCACTTGGAGCCCTGTTTTCGTATCGGTATGGGTTATTGTTCGCTCTGTACGATGTTCGTCAAGTTCATTTTCGGTGCGTTCCACGTCCCATGTTTTGAGGAACTCACTGGAAGGCTGACCACCGTAAAGGAACGAGAAGAGCCGTTCCGGGCTCTCTGCATTAGACTTCTCCGACGCCCATTGGTGGGCGTCGGCCATCTCCTCGGAAGTCGGAGAACTCGCGTATACGTGCGGCAACAACGTGGTCAAAATATCTATCATGCCTCATAACCTCCCGATTTTTACGGTAGATTTGCAATTTTACAACTAAGCAATGCACTTACCCAAATTGGTCAACGGCGTTCGGACGATAAACACTCCTGGTCCGCCGTGTTGTTCTACATCTAAGTCGTAAAAGATAGTCCCAAGCGTTTCGTTGTCAATCTGCACGGTACGCGGCCAGCCCCGTCCCATGATTCGCCGACCGGGATTGTGGACTTCATAAGCGGCATCAAACTCCCACGTCTTGCCATCATCTTGAGACTGGGCTAACTCGTAACTAAATTCTCCGTCAACGCCAACCCCGTATACGATGTAGGTCAAAACAATCCAACCGTTGTTCAACACGGTCAGATCGTACCCCGCGACGCCAAAATGTGGGAAGCAGTTCAACGCATCCCACGTCAGGCCGTTGTCGGTGGAGCGAAGTCCTCTCACCATATTCCCCGGCACTCCGACAGGTACGGGAGCAACCGTCTGCGGCGCGCCGCTAATGAGTGTTCCTTGGGAGGTTCTTACAATTGGCACCATTCCGTGATTTCGTCCATCGCCGAAAGGGATAATTTTTTCCGTGCGTGCGTTGTAAAGGACGGTACGATCGTAGAAGGGACATAGCCACTCATCCGTCCCCCATTCGAGCACCGCATGGCGCAGACAGGTATAGTTGCTGCAATCAGGAATCGGATAGTTGCGTGGTTCGGACCATGTTTCGCCATCATCGCTGCTGATCGAAAACTGCGGCTGCCGCCAAAGGTCGTCTCCCGATTCACGATAGCACGACCAATTGAGCAGGATTCGTCCATCGCTGAATGCGGTTAGCGATCCGGGGTAGATTGAGCAATTTCGGATGACAGGGATAGGTATTGAATTGGACCACGTCCTTCCGCCATCGCTAGAACGACTCAAGAGGAGCTCTTTCCCGCCGCCCCCTTCTTTGTTGTACACGACTAGGAGGTCGCCGCGTCCGGTAGTGCAGACCGCCGGATGGACGTGTCCGCCGATGACATCGGCAATGCGTATCGGTTGGCTGGGGTTACTTTGAGTGACAGTCGACATTTCCTTCTATCCTCGTTCGTAATTGTACAATCGCTATTTTAGCATGTTTTCATTTTAAGGCAAAGAGGATATTCATTCGTGGGTCGCGTTAGTCAGTTGTTTTATACTTGAGATACAGTTTTGTCAAAGAATAGCATGCAAGGATCGTCGCGAAAGGGTTTTACTTCGGGCGGATGGTATACACGGGATAACATCCGTATCTATTAGCATTGCGCCGAGCACTGCGCGCTCGGCTTCCCTGTCGTGGAGTGGTTCATGGTTATTATCGTTTGTCATTCATGCTCGCCTTGTGGGTAGTCTGAGTCAGGCACATCTAGCAGAGAGCAAAAATCAGCAATATCGATGTTATCACCAAGATGTTCGAACACGGATGTTCGAACACGGATTTTGCCTTTTCGATAGTGCCGTAGTAGATTTCTAATTCAGCGCCAAGCCCGAGAATGTTGGATATTGTATTGGGAGGACCGCCATCGTGGGAAGTTCGGCGGGCGTAAATGACGGCGTAATCATCGCCTTCGTCGTCAATGCTCAGTTCGAATTCGAAGTTAATACGCTTGGTTAATTGGCGTTCTGCATCGCTCATTTTCGGTTAATCCTCCAAAAATCGGCGTCATAGTTGCGTTGTGCGGGGTTTTTCCGCAGGCAAAGGTATTGGGATACCCCGCGACACGGCGTGCGGATACATCGCCAGAATGGGCTAGGCAATCTCATTATTGGTTTCCACATGTCCTGTTCCGTCGTTATCAAGCGAAAGTGCTATCGCGAGATGTCCACTATGGTTGTAGACTTGAATATATGCGCCAATATGGTCCACAGATAACTCGATTTTAGATAATCCACTGGGGCGTTTAATTGTTAACTTTTCACATGTGATATGTGTGAAGTGTGCATTTTGGGGTTGTTGCATTTGAATTCTCCTTATTTTGGCATTTCGTCGAATAGTTGCACCATGGCGGAAAAATGTTCGAGAGAAACCGGGGAAACGGAGGTGCTATAAATCGGTGCTATCACGGGCTTCGTGGGAATCGAGCGAATTTTTTCCGTCTCGAATTGCTTTTCTATGTCGATCTTTGAATCGTGGAAAGTCAGAGATAATCATTTCTGCCGCGACATTGGACGTGGCACGGTCGAGTGCCTCACCGACTTCGGACAATTCGCGGATAAGAGGTTCGGGAAGGTAGACGCTGATAAGTTTTCGTCTGACTCGTTTTTTTTGGCATGGTTTATGACCTCCTGATAAAATCAAGTATGATATATTATAATGGGATAATGCTGATTTATGAATGAAAAATAGCATCGGGACAAAGGCTTGAATCTACGCCATGTAATTGAGTATAATAACCCCTATTCATACGATTTACTCAGTGAATAAAGAGTAATCATAGGCCAACCCTTCGAACCGCTCCCGTCGGATAGTTTTTCTCTTTTTGAAAACCATTCCCTTTATTTCCGTCAGCGGTCAAGCCGCGCCGTCAAATGGTAATCCAGACAGACCAAAGTGAAAAAACTCGTATATTCAGTTGTGTTGAAGCAATATAGGAGAAATGACGTTGCAGCAACTACCAGAGCATGACGAGAAGTACCAGATAATCCTCAAGAACAACACGTACTATTTCTCTAATCCTGATTATGAGGAACAGTATGAAGGGAATATCGTACAGTTATCTGAGCTGCTAGCTTCATTAAAACGGCTGGTTGATACGCAAGGATTGAAGAAGGAGTTAGTCGTCGATTTTATCCAACAACGTAATCAAGGACTGAAGGCCCTCTTAATACCCACAGGAATCTCTAAGGAAAGCTTGCTAAGGCTTATTACGTTTGTACGACTTGTTTACGACGCGACGTTGAGTCGCGCACTTAAACGAGAAGACTGGGCAGGAGAAACATTCGACAAAGAATGGACAGAAAATCAAATAATAAAACTTAGTCAAACCAATAGAGCTTTTGCTGAATGCCTTGTTACTTTATTCTTTGAAGGCGCAACGTATGATGTGTTGACAAAGGTACTACCGCTTTTTGAATTGAAGAAACTGAAAGCTTCCAAGCTCAACTTGAACACTAACGATCTCATTGACACAATTGTCAGATACAACGTGCGAGGTGCTTACAAAGCAAGTAAATCAAACAATGCAGAGATTTTGCTGGAAGCAATTCTGGAAGAGCATGGGTATGAATTTGAAAGGGGACAATTGCCTAATATTAGCCGCGCAATGGACTTTATTATACCAAACAAAATTCGTCCCAGGGTCATCGTCGAATCCTCATACGTTGTGACCACGTCCAGCGGAATGGGAGATAAAGCAAAAACAGAAATTGCTGTTTCTGACCAAATTCGGCGTTACTATGAATACGCTATTTTTGTTGGATTTGTTGATGGAATCGGCTGGCTTGCCAGACAAAATGATTTGAAACGCTTACTCTCCGCTTTTGATAATGTCTTTACATATGCTCCAGAAGAACAGCAGCGATTTATTGAATTTTTGAACGATGTTTTTGGAAGGTGAACATGTCAAACCAATCCTTAGATCAGATTATTGTAGATGATTGCCTTGAAGTGCTTCCTCAGATTCCGGATGACAGTGTTGATGTCTGCTTTGCAGACCCACCATTCAACCTCAAGAAAAAGTATACCTCCTACGATGATAGAAAGGCGCTCAAAGACTATATCTCGTGGTGCGAAAAATGGTTGTCGGAATTAGTGCGAGTAACGAAACCGGAAGGCTCAATCTTTGTACACAACATTCCGAAATGGCTGACCTATTTTGCCGACCATTTGAATCAGATTGCCGTTTTCCGCCACTGGATTAGTTGGGATTCAATGAGCGTCCCACTTGGCAAAACGTTACTTCCTGCTCATTACGGCATCCTCTACTACACAAAACGGGGAAAAGGGTTTAAGTTCTACGACGTGCGTATTCCCCATAAAAAATGTCGGCTTTGTGACGGGTATCTCAAAGATTACGGAGGTAAGAAGGCACAAATGCATCCCTTCGGCACGCTGGCAAGCGATGTCTGGACTGACATCCATCGCATTCGTCACAACAAACGCAGAGATGAACACCCCTGTCAACTGCCGCTTCACCTTCTTGAGCGAATCGTCCTGATGAGTAGCGATCCCGGAGATGTTATCCTGGATCCCTTTATTGGCACTGGAACGACGGCAGTTGCAGCAAAACGCTTGGGACGGCATTACATCGGAATTGACATTGATGAGGATTATGCACAGATTGCTAGAGAGAATGTTACAAAAGAAGAACCTTCGGTCTGTGGAGGCAAATACGCTTCAATCTTCCTGGGTCGAATCATGTCGATTCGTGATATTGACTGTGTGGAGTTATTCGCGGAACATCAAGAGAATGCGCCCATAACTCAACCATTGTCGAACGCCGCCCAATTGAGATTTTATGAGACAGCCACGCAGTATGATGAATCCGGAGACAAGGAGGACGAGGTTGCGGTCAATCCATAGCAAATCTGCACCGTTTTCACGGCGACAGGCCTATCAACGCCCCATCATTTGGGGATGGTTAGTTCTCGTTATCACCGTACTTTCATCCCCATTGGAAGCGACCTCCGAGAACTTCCTGTCGCGTTCGGATCGAGAGCTTTTCGATGCGATCTACGATGCACCGCCGCAACGTCAACCCATAGGCACAGCCATGGAAGTAGTCACGGAATTTGGAGATCCCAAAACGATGATGGGACTCTCGATTCTTCTCATGGCGTACGGGGACGACAAACCGCGAGAAACCGGCAGACTGCTGTCCTCGACTTTTATAACAGGCGGATTGGTAGTGCTCGGAATAAAGCAGGCAGTCCGCCGGAAACGACCGCTGGAAGATGAACTTGGCGATCCGTCCTTCCCATCTGGGCATACCTCGATAGCCTTTTCCATGGCAACGATTCTTGGGCACCAATATCCAAAGTGGCGGATTTCGCTTTATGTTGGCGCTGGTTTGGTCGGGCTATCTCGAATCTATTTGGGCAGGCACTACGCTTCCGACGTGTTAATGGGTGCCGCCGTTGGCACGATTACGGGAACAGTCGTCTGGCGCAATCGAATTTCGCTGCTCAGTTGGGAATTCTAAGCATACAGGACTTACACAGTTGAACTTCCAAAGAATGTCAGACGACGTAAAGGTAAGTGAACGACCAACCGAAAGCACATTCAAGTGTGCTACTACAAACCTAATGTAGGAGCGACCTCCTGTCGCGAACCAAGTTTGATTCTACAGAAGTCGCACTGTGAATTGCGCTACTACAAATCGAACTTCTTAAGTCCTAACCCGATCTAATTTCATCGAAGGATTGCTTCCTATGCACGCAACAACCTCAAATATTCGACCTGAGCCCGACCAAATACTGGTTGACATCGCGGAATATGCGGCGAATCGCGCAATTGAAAGCAGTCTCGCTTACGAAACGGCTCGACATTGCTTGATGGATACCCTCGGATGCGGTTTGCTCGCTCTGAATTTCCCTGAATGTACGAAGCACCTTGGACCGGTTGTCCCGGGCACCATCGTCCCCAATGGCGCTCACGTACCCGGAACTCAGTACGTGTTAGACCCGGTTCAAGCCGCGTTCAATATTGGGTGCATGATTCGCTGGCTGGACTACAACGACACATGGCTCGCGGCAGAATGGGGACATCCGTCCGACAACCTCGGAGGAATCCTCGCCACGGCGGATTATTTGAGTCGCCGTAACCTTGCTGCAGGACACTCGCCGCTTGTGATGCGCGATGTCTTAACCGCCATGATCAAGGCACACGAAATTCAAGGTGTGCTTGCCTTGGAAAACAGTCTCAACCGAGTTGGATTAGATCATGTTCACTTTGTGAAAGTTGCTTCAACGGCTGTTATAACCAAAATGCTAGGCGGTGGTGTTGATGAAATCATCAACGCACTTTCCAACGCATTCGCTGATGGCGGCAGTCTGCGAGTATACCGCCATGCCCCGAACACTGGCGCGCGAAAATCATGGGCGGCAGGCGATGCGACAAGTCGCGCAGCAAAATTGGGGTTAATGGCAATCAAGGGAGAAATGGGATATCCCTCATCCCTTTCTGCGGATACTTGGGGATTTGAGGATGTGTTGTTCAAGGGCAATGCTTTTGTCCGAAAACAACCTTACGCATCATACGTAATGGAGAACGTACTTTTCAAAATCTCATTTCCTGCCGAATTCCATGCGCAGACAGCCGTAGAATGTGCTTTCGAGTTGCATGAACAGGTTCATAATCGCTTGGATGAGATCGAAAAAATCACAATCACGACACATGAATCCGCGATGCGCATCATTGATAAAACCGGTCCCCTGCATAACCCGGCAGATCGAGATCACTGTATTCAATACATGGTGGCGATAGGATTGATATTCGGGGAATTAACGGCGGATCACTACGAAGTTGAGGTCGCGGCAGATTCGCGTATCGACGCGCTGAGAAAAAAGATGGTCACCGTCGAAGATCTGCGGTACAGTCGAGACTATCTTGACCCCGACAAACGGTCGATAGCCAATGCGCTTCAGGTTCATTTCAAAGATGGATTCGCTAGCGAGCAAATCGTCGTCGAGTATCCTATAGGTCACCGTCGGCGCCGTGCCGAAGGAATACCGCTGCTCAAGGAAAAGTTCGCCAAGAATCTGGCATCGCGTTTTCCGGCAAGACAGGTAGAAGCGATTATAGAACTTTGTGACGACCAGAAGCGGCTGGAAGCGATCCCTGTCAACGAATTCATGGAGATGTTGGTCATCTAATTTACTTAAAGGAGAAAACGTCCATGGAATACTTTAAATTCTTGTCGGGTCACACCATGCCCGCTTTGGGATTGGGCACATGGGATCTGCGGGACCAACAATGCAAAACCGTGGTCAAACAAGCCGTTGAAATGGGATATACTCATATTGATACCGCATGGATGTATGCGAATCAGAGTGAGATTGGTGAAGCCCTTCAAGAGATTGGGGTAAAACGCCACGAACTGTTCATAACCTCGAAAATTTGGCATACGCACATGGATCGCAATAGCGTGCTCTCACAGTGCGATGAAGGCCTGGATCAACTACAGATGGATTACGTGGACCTTTTACTCATCCACTCACCAAATCATAACGTGCCATTTGAAGAAACCCTCGGCGCCTTCAAAGAAATTTTTGATGCAGGCAAAGCCAAGAGTATCGGTATCAGCAACTTCAACAGTGACCAAGTCGATCGCGCGCGAAACGTCTCCGCGGTGCCCATCAGTGCAAACCAAGTGGAATACAATGTTCACCATAACCGAGAGGCACTGCTACAACACTGCACGAAATATCGAATACACGTCACCGCACATCGTCCTTTGGCAAAAGGGGAAATCGGAGATGAGCGCCTTCTGAACGACATCGCGAAAAGACACGGAAAGACCGCGGCACAAGTTGCCATGCGCTGGCTTCTGCAGAAGGGAATCAGCGTTATCCCCAAGTCCGGCTCCAGAGAACACTTGAAAGAAAACCTTGACCTGTTCGATTGGGAACTAAGCCCCGCGGAAATGAAGCAGATTGATAATCTTAGCGATCAAATGAGCGAATAGATCAAGCGACTGAATACGGAGCGCGATAGAGTTCCCGTGCGATAGAGATCTTACCAGCCTTTGAAAGCGCCAGCGGCTCGGCAGGTGTATAGCACATCAAGTCGCTCCGCACCCAAGCCCGAGCGCAGAGACAGATAATTCTAACTCGGACGCCCAACAAAAAGTTTGCCCCTATTCTTCAAACAGGTTCAGATATTTTTTCAATCCGTCATCGCTCCGCAAAACTCCGCAAGCGTACTTTCCAACTTCGTCCCTGCCGGCACATACGCTAGTATCAGCCCATCAATGACTTTGTCCGGATCCGGCACCACACCCGTAAACCGCTCTGCCGTGATACCCTTGGAGAGTAACAGATAAAACGTATCGCGTTTTAACCCCTGCGTCGTGTAGAAATTCCCCTGCCCCTTTGAGATAATCAGTTCGGCATCTAGCAACACATTCACAAACGAGGGTGTCGCCTGATATAGATTCGTCCCTATGGTCTTGGATCCGGAAGAACACAAGGAAACCTCTCCGCCGTTGACCGCACTCCGAAGACCTTGGAACTGCGGCAGATTGACAATCTCCTCTAAATCAGTCAGAGTTACATCATTGCTCGCCGGGGCTGCTTTAACGACAATCGTAACTTGGTGTCCAAGATCGAGTAGCATTTGAATCAACCACAGGTCGAATACCGCTTCTCCATCATTGTCAATGAGCCAGACGAGGCGTTTGGGACTGCCTTCAATCACCTCGGACTGAAATTGTTCAAGACAGTCAATCGCAAGCAGAGCGTGAACGGCTTCCTGCAAAACACGGTTGAAGTAATCAGGCTGCTCCGCAAGTCTGGCAATGACCCTTGCGCTGCTATAGTCAATGATGTTTGCCGCAATAACGAGTTTCAATCGTTGCGTCCAGTCACAATCGGGAATTTGGTCGAGTAAGTTTAGCGCAGTCTGTCTAGCTTTCAGTTTATCTTTGCGGTACGGGTCCGGATTGCCGGTAGCGAGTGACACAACTTCAAAGATGACCCCCCAGATTTCTTCAGGTGTCAATTCATCAGTAACATAAGTACCATCCTCTTTCCGCATTTCCAGCAGGTCGTCGACAGCCTTTAACGCGACACGCCGTAGAGCGGGATTGCTGGTTGCGCGACCGATGAGTTCAGCATTAGAATGCGATCGGACGTGCCGACGCAGATTTTCCCAATCGGGTTTGTTACGCATCTCACCGAACGTGTAGACCCCCGGAATATGCTCCGACACGACGAGTTGACCGAGAGCATCCGAAGTTTTCTCCGTCGAATCCGATTCCGTGTCTAATGGAAACAAGGGGGTGCCTAAATCTGCGGAACTGGGTACTCCCAATTCCCGGTGGTCAATTGACATGCCAGCCGGAACTACGGTTGCCGCCGCCTTCACGAATCTGAGATGCACTGCCCTTCCAACTTTTGCTCGATCAAATCGGCAGTTTTCAATCTCACTTAATACTCCCAACCCGGCAACCGGTGCCCCAATCTCTTCGGATAACGGATTAGATTCGAAGACCGTGTCCGTCGCCTTTACATCCTTCAAGCCAACGAGATCGCCAACCGCGGTGTTTCCTGACAACTCAACATTCTCCAAACGACAGTAGTTTCCAATCCTGACTCCCTTGCCGAGATGGGTTCGCCCCAGAAAATAGCAGCCATTCCCAATTTCGATATCCTCGTTTGTCAGGGTAATCTGGGCGGCAGGGTCAACTCGAACGCCTCTCTGAGCCAGCATAACCCTCGTTCTCGCGAATAGAGATTCTTCGCCTGCAATGAGATTCGACCACCGGTTGATGCCGGAAATTGCCTTCTCCGGATAGATATAGGCATGTGTCTTCAACCCATCCTCATAGCAGTACCGAATCAAATCGACATGATGAAGTTCAGAATTGCTGCCATGCGGCTGCAATCGGTTCATTCTGTCAATTGCCGCGCTGCTGCGAATTAGAGTAATGCCTGTATTCGTGTAGCCTTCCCCGCAATCCAGTCGTCGCGACATCTCGTTTTTCTCCCCATCCGTCATTTCTTTCCACTCTTTCGTGCCGACAAACCTGCCGTCTTGATCGAAAAACAGCCCTCCCTTGTCAATGACCGTTTCAGGGATTTTGCCGCAAAGCGTAACATCCGCTCCGCTGATAAAATGTGAAACGAGTGTTTGCAGATAAACCGCTTGGTTGAGAAACGGCTCGTCTCCAAACCCGACACCCATCCACTCTGCGTCAGATGCTTGAACAGCGGGGATTGCCGCCTGTAATGCGCCTCCGGTACCGTTCTGTTCGGGTTGGACACAGAGGATGGCATTTGGTCCGCACAGCCGATTGACTGCTTTCATGTCAAGTGCAGATGGAGGAATGACCCCATCAAGTAGTATTTCGCGCGTCACCAAACGTTCCGCCATCTTGGAATTGACGACAATGATGTGCGGACGAGTTCCCGGAAGATAGCTGCGGGACACCTGCAACGTATTGTACTCACCGAACCACAGATCTAGGGTCTTGTTTAGACGACCTGACGGATCGATTCGAGTACCCTGTCCGCCCGCCAGAATCACCCACTGTGGATCGAGCCACTGTGCTAGAACGTGCTCAACGTGTTGAGGCGCAATTGTGTCTAGAAACTGTTCAATTCGTCTGTCTGTCTCCCCTTTGTCTGGAATGCCGATAGCAGTTTCCAGATTACATCGGAGAATCGTTTCAACTGCGCGACGTAGCGTTGTGAGATTATTGTGCATTCTATTTGAACGACCGTTTAACTCATTCCAGATCTTAAGAGCCTGTTTGAAAAGTACATTTGTAGGGTGCGCACTGCGCACCGGCGTCTAATAGCCCTTGAGGGGCGGAAGGTGTATAGAAACGCCAAAACCCCGTGCACCTATGCCCCAGCGGAGATCAAGCGAGTGGATAACGATCAAGCGACTGAATAAGGAGCGCGATAGAAATCCCGTGCGATAGAAATCCCTCTCCCGGTCGCGACCTTCTGTCGCGAGCAAAACTCGCTCCTACAGTAGACGCGCAGTGAGTGAGAATTCCGTCTTCAATTGATGATTAAAGATCACTACTCCAAACCGAACTTCATAATACCATTTCGTTTGAATAACAGTGCATAGGATATTTTTAGGGACTTAGTAGTTAACTGCTTTTTGGTCGATTTGCTTGCTTTTCTCTTCTTAATGTACAATCATTTTAGACAGTGTTCGGAATCTTGATTCACACTAAAATACATCTCTATAAGAGAGAAATGGAGGCATATCATGTTGACCAAGCGTTTGTACATGCTCGCGGGAGCATTGCGGGTTATCTGCGGGATTTTAATTTCCAACACTATGGGATTTTCAGCACACCATGATGTTGTCGTTGACAGAATATACCGATAGCCAAACAATTCATGTGGCTCAGGTGAAGCATTCATCAAAAAATCTTATGAAAATCTCATCATCTTTTCTGCGATTATATTTCCAGCAAGACTCCATGATATACAGTGGCAGCCACTTCTTGCTGTAGTGATGATGCGTTCCGTAGAATGACCTCTTGACACAAGCCCAAAACGACTCGATGGTGTTGGTGTGAGTTACGCCGTCCTCAGAAACATATCTCTCTTGGTGATGGATAACATGTCTTTCGATATCTTCGTCCAGACTATTGTAAGAGCGAAATTCATCAGTCATAAGAATAGACTCATCGGGTGAGACATTGCTAAGGATGAATTCTCTGATATTTTCACCAGATAGAACCTTCATGAATTTAGCAACCACCCGACCGCCTCTCTCGACTACGCCGATGACGGGAGATTTATTTGTGCCTCTACCTCTCTTAGATTTTGCTCTGGGTTTGCCGCCGACATAGGTTTCGTCCGCTTCAACTATCCCTTTCAGCAATTCATCACTATCACTCATTTTCTCACGGAGGCGCATTGCCATATACCAAGCGGACTTTTGATTCATGTCCAAGTCACGAGCAAGCTGACAACTCGATATGCTTTTCTTGGCATTGGAAAGAATTGAGATAGCCAAAAACCATTTCTGGAGAGGTATCTTGGTACCATGGAAGATGGTTCCTGCTGTAGCCGAAAAGCTAGATTCACAATCGTAGCAATTCCAACCAGTAGTAATGTCGTTTTTGTTCTTGCGTCCAACTTTTTCACTGCCACAGTGGATACAGCAAACACCGTCCTTCCAACGTTTTTCCTCTATAAATCTGAGACAAGATTCTTGATTTGGAAACTCTTTCATAAGATTCAAAATGTCCATAGCAAACTCCTACGAGAAGAATAGTCACTATGGACATCTACGTGTGACGAAAAGATTTACGACAGGGTACCAAGTTTTATGTTTGTCGTCAGTCTAAAAGCTACAAGCTACTAATTCCGTATTTTTATTATATCATTATCTTTCTCGTGGGCGGGGATTAAACTAGTGAATAACGATCAAGCGAACGGATAGTGAGTGCGATAGAAAGTCCCGTGCGATAGAGATCCCCTTGCCCCCGCCTTGGAAAGACTTGATTGACGCTATTTATTCACTTCAAATATAGAGAAATGGTATAAGTCCTAAACAGTAATGCCCAATTCTCAGAAAAGCCTTAAGTCCCAAACCGAATCGTCGAACTTTGTCGTGATGGCGGGCAGGCGGATCTCAATGCCGGCTCAAAGCTCCGGGACCTCAAACACCGCTTCAAAGCGTGCATCTCCCTCGTCAAAATGGTAGCTGTACCTCACGCCCATATCCCATGGGATGAACAGTGAAAAGAGTCGAAAATCGAAGGTCAGCTCGGCACCCGCCGTCTGATAGGTAGTGTGCTGAGACCCGTCCTTGCCCAAGCCGAAGTCGTAAAAAAAGTTGGACTTGATACGCTGGAGGTACACCAACGCCCCCAAGTTCCAGTCCGGGTAGAACAGCGGCAAGGCATAGTTGGCCGACCCCTGATAGAAGTGGCGATGGAAGTGGTAGTCGTAGCCGCGGACAAAGACCTGTTCGCTTGCAAAACGGTAGAGATTGGCATCATCTTGCCACTCGTAAGTACCCTTCAGTCGCAGGCTGTGGTGAGCCCAGAGACCGGGAAAGGTCAACCCCAGCCGCCCTGACAACAAGGTGACGTCGTAGTCGCCCGGAAAGGGCGTGTGGCGGTAGGTCAGTTGCAAACTCTGGCTCCAGGCCGGGGCCAGATCGCGCTTTGCCTTATGGCGCGACCGAGATAAGGCGAGCTGGTACGACACCGGCGCAAAACGCCGGTTCAGGTTTTCCTTGAACAAGCCGCTTGTATCGGGATGGTTTGGGTCGTTCTCGTCGGTGATATCGGTCAACTCTGCCTTTACGCTCAAATTGGCGGAAGAACTCCAGGGGCCACGGGATAAATTCAAGGGCACTTCGACGACGGCATGCAGGCTCTTTTCGGTCCACTTCTCAGTGATTTCCTCTATGTCAGTGTCGTCTTTAGTACCATCTTCCTCTTCGATTTCGTAGGCTCCGATCCGCTTGCCCCAGCGTCCACCCACGCTGAAAATGGGATACGACGCCGACAAGCTGAAATCGCCCAAGACGCTGAAGGCGTCCTCGTTGCTATTGTATTCGACCCCGCTGGTCAAGCTGCTGAGATCGAGCAAATCACTGGACGTGAGTTTGAGGGAGTGGTTTGCCCCGTCTGTCCGAGGAGCCCAGCTGTGGATCTTGAGCAGATGGCCCAGTGGTCGATAGCGGCGTACCGGGTAGACCTGCCGAGGGATGTTCACCAATACGCTGCCGCCCTGCTCTTGGTCAATCAGCGGTTCGTAATAGCGTACACGGCGATCCACTACCTGCTCGATCGGTGTCCAGGTCGTCGGGTCTAGAGGCATGACCGCGATGCGGTAGCCGTCAACAGTGTAATCCTCGAACAGGAGCGAATCGCCGTACACGGACACATGGGTGGCAGCCAGTGGTCGAGAGGTCACCTGGTAGTGGGCCCCGCTCGATAGGTGGACAGCGTGGATATTGTCGATACCCGAATAGGGCGAGTCGAAAAGCAGGTAGGAACCCCAGAAAATCGGCCAGCCAATCTCGTCGCGGGTGTGCGGCAATACAATCTGCCCCTCACCATCGACAACATCAATGTGCTCAAGCGCGTTGCCGCGTGCGTCCTGCCGCACGACAGCGATATGGCGCCCGCGTCCTCCGAACCCACGCCGGCGTGCGCCAATACACCCCGTCGGGGGCTGGAAAACGCGCCTGCTCCGCGCCACTGGCTGTTTCCAACAGCACCAAGTGGCAGCCGCCGGTCCACGCCGGGCGGGGTTTGCCCCGAGAAAAAGTTTTGCTGCGCGAACGACGGGCGGGCAATCAGCACCGCCAGCGCAATTGCTACCAGCGTCTTGGTTATCATCATAGCCATCATACTTGCTCCCTCCTTATACCAATGGATCTAGACGGCATCGGATCGGACAAGGAGATTCGCAGAACTTTTCCTGCGAATCTCCTCAACTGTTAATTGAACGTTGCACTGAAAAGGATACCGACGCTGTGCGTCGTGAGATTGAGTTCCTCTCCAGTTCGTAGATTCTTGTCAGGAAGAACGGTACTAGACAACTGTTCTGCAACACCAAGTCCCCAATTGTCACTCACCCACCACTCCTTACCAAGCGCTAGATTTATGCCAATACCATTATCCGATTCCAATTCCTCCCCTTCGGATTCAACAGTCCCCTTAGCGAGAGAAAATGACCGTGAATCGAATCCGTTCGGATCTGTCGCCAGTCCAGATCGGGTAGGGTTTGGCCGAACAAAAAGCGTCCCTGTGCGAACGATGGACCGGCGATTAGCACCACCGGCGCGACTGCTACTAGCATCTTGGTTAGCATCTTAGTCATCACACGTACTTCCTCCTTGATGATGATCGATAAAACACTCCACAACTAAGCCATGGTTTAGCAACTTTAACCGGCGAAAGGCGTTGGGTAAACAGTTGAATACTACTGGGGTGTCTCATACCCAATTAACCAGACTCGCACCGTTTTTCCCTCTCGTATTTCCAAAGAGGCGGCTCCTATATCCGCCCGCTCAATACTCTCATCACGAACAGCGCGATTCACGCATTTCACTGTGAAGCCCCCTCCAGACGCAAACCGACATTCCCAATAGGATAATGGCGAACGGGAGGCCAGCCGCGAGCGTGGCCGCCTGTAACGATTTTAGACCGCCGCCAAGCAGCAGCGCGATGGCGACCAGCCCCTCGACAGTACACCAGAACACACGTTGCAGCACCGGAGTGTCAATCTTGCCGCCAGCTGCGATGAGGTCAATGATTAGGGGCCGGAGTCTGAGGAGGTAATGAAAAATACGATTGTCAGAATTATCGCGACGGATGAAAGTAGTGTCATCATCGGAAATCTGTCAAACATTTTGAACAATGTAATTTCAAGATTCTGAGCTTCAACATTCTCGGCCACATCGGAATAACCGTCAACGAGATGCTGGTGGAGTGCAGTGCCGCCAAAGCCGCCGAACCACAATAAACATAACAACGTCGGCAAAAGGAGCACGAAGATTGTGAATTCTCGAACCGTGCGTCCTCTTGAAATGCGAGCAATGAATGGGCCAACGAACGGTGCCCAAGCAAGCCACCATGCCCAAGAGAACGTCGTCCAATCGTGCAAGAATCCGATATCTTCCCGCCCAATCCAGTTACTGAGTGGTACAATCATCGCTAGATAGCTACCAAACCCAGCCAACATACTGCGGAAAATATAGCGCGTCGGGCCGAGGATGATAACAGTCAAGAGCAACAAAAACGCAAGAATTATGTTGAACTGGCTAAGACGCTTGATGCCCACATTAATACCGGTCAACACCGATGTCAGCGCGATGCACGTAATGACGACAATCAGCATTACCATGGTGGCGCTGGTCGCCGGAACATCAAACAGATAGTTCAGGCCGATGGTAATCTGTTGTACCCCCAAGCCGAGCGAGGTCGCAAGCCCAAACAACCCTGCGAATATGGCGAACGTATCAATGATATGGCCAGGCCATCCCCAGACGCGGTCTCCGATCAATGGATAGAACGCTGAGCGGATAGTGAGAGGTAGTTTCTTATTGTAGGCGAAAAACCCTAAAGCAAGTCCGCCATGCCGTAAATTGCCCAGCCGTGTAGACCCCAGTGGAAGATCGCAGCCGATATACCGACGGTGGCAGCTTCCTCCGTTCCGGCGGTAACCCCGAGCGGAGGGTTCTGCAAGTAATACATCGGTTCCGCCACACCGAAAAACAGTAGACCAATACCCACACCTGCCGAAAAGAGCATGGCAAACCAGGTTAAATTGGAGTACTCGGGTTTTGAATCCGCGCCCCCCAGGCGCACCTTGCCGAGCGGTGAGAACACCAAGTACAGAAAAAAGAGTAAGATTAGGTTGGCAGCGATCATGAAAAACCAATTAAGATTCGTTGTGAGCCAAGTGTAAGTGTCTCCGAAAACTTTCGTCGCACCTTCTTGAAAGACGAGTGCCCCAACGACAAATAGGGCGATGCCTATGCTGGACATCACGAACACCGGAGTTAGATAGATATCTAAACCGAATAACTTCCGGTACGTCGTGTCATCTGGCAGATATGGTTGATTTTCTTCTTCGCGCACTTTAAAAATTTTCCTTTGGCGATTAGTAGTTTGCCGCTTTCTTAGATTTTCCCTTGGCTTTTCCTTCTTCAAATGCGATCGCTCTCAGAATACTACACAGAGGAGAAGGGAAATGCTTAGAAATTGGGCTTTTGCACTGTTTGTTTTATTAGCCATGTTATCATGCGGAGAACCAGATTATCAAGAAGATTGGCTGGGTGAATGGTACGAAGAAACTAAGTGAGGCAATCACGAAGATTTGCATACACCCCAAGATTAGATGCGATCGCACTGCATGATAAACCCCTTGCAATAGATATGACAGAGTGATACAATGACCTTGAAGGCATTGCGATTGTTGAACCGGTGGCAAGATAAACGAATCCCCGGCTGCCGTGGAGTTTGATTCATCTCCGATAGCCAAAGAAATAACCGATTCACGAATAATCTGCCCACACTCCGGTTCTGCGGCTTCAGATATACGAACGGGACACTACGACTCTGTACAGCAACAGTTTGAGCATTAACACTTGACGCGGCCTCTTCACAAAGGAGTAATCGATGGTATCAACAACAGATTGGGTAGCGCTAGAACCCGATATAGAGACGGTGTTCGCGCATGAAGAAGATCCGCTCCAAGCACTTGCTGTTGCCCGCATCCCCGGGGTTGTTCTGCGCGGCGCGTATAACCCGGATCATTGCACGGGATTAATCCGGAGATTTATTGAACGAGGGATGATGCGAGATCCGGAAAACCCGGATCCAGCCTTGGAAGAAAAATTCCAATTTAAGGGAGGGCCTGGCTCCAATTCTCGAATTGACATCGGTACGGGCATCGTAAATCGCACACGCGGTGGGCAGCGGATATCGGATAATGACGCTGAAAACAAGGAAGCTTTTCTGCAACACTCTGCCGCCACGCATGAGCTATTCAGCCATCTATTTGATGGGTTTGACAACCCGGTAGACACCCTCTACGATTCCCTATCCAGTTTGGCGGTTGACAAAGAGGTTAAAGTGGCTCGTGAGCCAGATGGACGTCTCTATGGTCCCGCAGTCTTCCGGATTCACTACACTGGCCACGGTTACGCTCCACACATCAACCATGTGAGTATCGTAGACAAGCTTTTCAACTTCGATATTTCCCGTTTCCGCCATCAGTTTGCGGGCTTAATCTGTATACAGAACGCCACTGATGATGATAGATGTCCCCACGCAGCTATTGACCAATGTGTTTGGAGCCCTGAAGTGCAAGAGCACTTGTCTAACGGCACCTATTTCCAATACATGACGGAAAATAGAATTCCTCGGTGTCAGATTGAGGTGAATCCTGGAGATTTCTATCTTTTCAACAGTGGCTGTATTCACCAAGTGGTACCCGTAGAGGGCAAGACGCCCAGAACTGTCCTAGCGACTTTTATAGGCTACTCTGAGGATGACGACGAAATCTTCGTCTGGGCGTAATCCTCTTGTCAGCGTTCAGAAGACGAAAGGGAAGAGAACTGAACTGAGTTCGCTTCTCCCGTTCCTTTCCCTCCTTCCCGTCCAAAGTCTATGCTAGATGCTTATCACTTCTCCAAACGCCACGGCACTATACTTTAAAACCTGTTTGAACATCCATCTTCTCTTATGAAAATAGCATTAATGCGAAGTTTGAATTTGTCTTGGGTAACACCTAAGTTTTCATGCCTCCTTGCCTATGACTTTACTGTCCACACTGCGCAGAAGCCAGTCATAGCAAGGGTTCTCACCCTTTTTTTGTGTCTACTGAAAACCCCAAGTTGGTATGAAAAGTATGAAAAGTATGAAATTTTCCAAGATTGACAAACGACGTTCTCCAAGTCGCACCCAGGGTATTCAAACAGGTTCTTAAGAAATCGTACGCTGTTCCGACTTCCTTTTTGCCGGGAATGTGACTTTCCTGAAGATACCGTAATGGTCAGGCAGATGTGAGACATTCATAAGCTTTTTCCCGCAAGAGGGGAAATCTGCGATTTAATTATTGCAGATCGGCTTGGATTGCCAAATCCAAGCCTTGACCGATGAGATTGTCAATCCGCGGGAGTTGTATGGCGCGTAAACCATCTCGATGACTAATACATTTTCTTGAAGATACCTAAATTCCCGTCGATCGTTAACCAAGAGGTGGCAATTTGAGCAATGCAGACAGAACGAACGTTCTCTTTATTCTGAGTGACGACCAGGGGCCTTGGGCAGCGGGTTGCTACGGCAATTCTGAAATACGCACTCCCAACATTGACCGCTTAGCTGAAACGGGGGTTAGGTTCACTAATTTTTTCGTTGCTTCTCCGGTCTGCTCGGCGAGTCGTGCCACGTTGTTGACAGGGCGTATTCCATCCCAGCACGGCGTCCACGATTGGATTCGGGATGGAAATGTCGGCCCTGACGCTACCCGCTACCTGGAGGGTGAGGTAGGGTATACAGACATCATGGCACGGCATGGTTGGACTTGTGGATTGTCCGGCAAGTGGCATTTGGGCGACAGCCAGATACCGCAACACGGCTTCACTGATTGGTATGCCCATCAGTTGGGTGGCGGGCACTACCACAATGCGCCCATGGTAAAAAATGGTCAACTCCTGAACGAGCCGAGATACCTAACGGATGCTATCACCGACGAAGGACTTGAGATACTGGACAGATACGCTGACCGTGGCCATCCGTTCTATTTGAGTGTCCATTACACTGCCCCCCACGATCCGTGGGTCAATGAACACCCCCAATCTATTGTAGATTCCTATGACGATTGTCTATTCGAGACCTGTCCACAGGAGCCGCGCCATCCATGGGCTGGGATAGGTAGTCATATCTTCACGGACGACGCGCTGGGCAACCGAGAGGCACTGAAGGGTTACTTTGCTGCGGTGACAGCGATGGACCAAAACATCGGTCGTATCCTTGACAGACTAGAACAGCTCGGTTTGCGCGATAATACGCTCGTTGTGCTCCTAAGCGATAACGGCTTTTCGTGCGGACATCACGGGTTTTGGGGAAAAGGGAACGGGACGATGCCGCGTAACATGTATGAGAACTCAATTAAAGTTCCCGCCATCTTCAGCCAGCCCGGACGTATCCCCCAAGGATATGTTCACGATTCAATGATTAGCTCCTACGACTTCATGCCTACACTCCTGGACTATCTAGACTTGCCCGTACCGGTAGGACGCAACCTGCCCGGGAATAGCTTTTTGGCCGCGCTAGAAGGCAGGGCGTTCGATGGCCCCGAACAGGTGGTGGTCTACGACGAATACGGACCTGTACGCATGGTTCGGACTCCAGAGTGGAAATACACTTACCGGCATTCCCATGGTCCCCACGAGCTTTATCATCTTGTGACCGACCTTGATGAGCAAGATAATCTGGCAGAAGACGAGGCGCAAATCGACCGGATCGAGGAACTAGGCGGAATGTTGGACGACTGGTTTGCCCGGTATGTTGACCCGAGCCGGGATGGTCTGACCCAAGATGGGATGTCGCGGGGTCAAAGAGAGTACCTGCCTTATACACGTCCCGCTGGATTTACGATGTCGTCTGGATAGAAAGCAGCAACTACTACCGCAGGGAAAGGGCAATGGGAGAACGCTTAAAAGATAAGGTTGCAATCGTCACCGGTGCCGGGTCGATTGGTCCGGGTTGGGGGAATGGAAAAGCTACCGCTGTGCTCTTTGCGCGCGAAGGCGCCAAAGTTTTCGCTGTCGATATCAATCCAGCTGCGGCTGAAGAAACAAAGGCAATCATTAATGCGGAAGGTGGCAGATGTGCCATCAGCGCAACGGACGTCTCCAAGGCTTCCGATGTCAAGGCTATGGTGGAAATTTGCCTTGAAACTTACGGTCGCATAGACATTCTCCACAACAACGTCGGGATTGTTGAGGTCGGGGGGTGTGTTGAGGCAAGCGAGGAAAGTTGGAAACACGTCAATGATGTCAATCTCAAAAGCGTGTTCCTAACCTGTAAATTTGTGCTGCCGCATATGGAGACGCAGGGCGGAGGCACAATTGTTAACATCTCGTCCATTGCCTCCATACGTTGGCTGGGAGTACCCTATGTTTCTTACAGTGCAACCAAGGGAGGTATAAACCAGATAACCAAGAGCATTGCCATACAGTACGCGAAGAAGAACATCCGCGCCAACGCCATTCTCCCCGGTTTCATGAACACGCCGATGGTGGCAGAAGGGCTTGCGGATGCGTATGCCGATGGCGATGTCGAAAAGATGATTGAGATTCGCGACAACCTTTGCCCTACCGGTAAAATGGGCGATGCCTGGGACGTGGCGTATGCCGCACTGTTTCTGGCGTCTGATGAATCGAAATATATCACGGGTACAGAGCTCGTTGTTGACGGCGGATTGACTTGCAAATGTGTCTAGGTTGAACTGAGTCCAGATATAATAGCCGGAATCACTGATGTGGACTAATTTTGAAAATGTACGGAATAACAATCGTTCTTTGCTTCCTACAAAAGTCCAAAATAAGACTGTTCGAGCAAAAGGGTGAGACTATCTTTATGAAAAAAGTCCTAATCACGGGAATGAGTGGCTTGGTGGGTGGCGTACTACGCGATCATCTGCAGAGCCGTTTTAAGTTGAGCGCGCTGAATCGCCGTAATGTACCGGGTGTGCCATGCCATACCGCCAACATCGGTGATTTAGACGCAATTCAGCCTGCATTCGAAGGCATTGACGCGGTGGTTCACATGGCTGCATTTGCGAGGTCGGGTGAAACTTGGGATGCGATTCTCAATGACAACATCATCGGTACGTACAATGTTTTTGAAGCCTCGCTTCGCGCAGGCGTCAAGCGAATCGTGTTCGCCAGTAGCGGGATGGTAGTTGCAGGCTGGGAAAGCGTGATGCCGTTCAAAGCGTTAGCCGAAGGTCGCTACGAAGAAGCGCCGGAAACGTGGGAGAAGTTGACGCACCAGTCTCCCGTTTGGCCCAGAGACTTGTACGGTTGCAGTAAAGTCTTTGGCGAAGCGCTAGGACGCCACTACGCGGATACAACCAACCTTTCCATCCTCTGTCTGCGGATGGGAAATGTGGTTCAGGAAGACAGGCCGTCTAAGCCCCGCCAATATGCAATCTACTGTAGCAAAGTTGACATTGCCCGAATTGTCGAGTGTTGTCTTGATGCGCCTGCCAATCTCAAGTATGACATCTTCTACGCTCTGTCGAACAACCGTTGGGGTTACCGCGATCTTGAGCACGCTCGTGAAGTCATCGGCTACGTACCCGCGAGCGCCGCAGAAGACTATCGAGAATAGCGGTAATAAGGTTGTGGAAGCCTTCAAGACGGTGACTCATTGTAGTGCCTTCTGTTCCAAACGAACAACGTATGAATCAACCTCCTAAATCCTTTGTGCTTGTACGAGTAAGACGATTTCTTTCGTTTGCGACCGCATGTTTCGAGAAGGTAGGACTGGAACGGGAGCACGCAGTCGCTGGCGATCCGCTTGCTGGTCAACAACGATCTGCGCGGCGAGGGTATGACCGCACATTACTTCCCGGTGCCGTTGAGGAAGAATTGTTTGAATTGCACCGACGCGAGGGCATTCGGTATGGAGAACCGGAGCAAGCCGACTTGAGGCGAGTTAGCAATCGCTTGGGAATTCCGCTGCCGTGGGAGTAACTCAGTGACGGTAGCTAGCAGCCAGAAATCTGTTGAAAATTGATTCTTTCTAGACACTATTCACAGGAGACTGTTATGAAGATTATTCTGTTCGGATTGTTCGTTTTCTCTTACATTGCTTCGTCGACATTTGCGGATGATTGGCCTCAGTGGCGCGGAATCAACCGAGATGGGGTATGGAACGAAACCGGCATCATTGACAAATTCAATGCGCCCGAAGTGAACATTCGATGGCGTGTACCCGTGTCAAGTGGCTACAGTGGTCCAACGGTCGCAGACGGGCGTGTATTCGTGACCGATCGCGTCGCAGCCCCCAAGCAGATTGAGCGAGTACACTGCTTCAACGCGGAATCCGGCGACAAGATTTGGTCTATTTCCTACGACTGTGAATACAGAAATGTCGGTTATGTGGCTGGACCACGGGCTTCCGTCACCGTGCACGACGGACTTGCCTATGCGCTCGGAACGATGGGGCATCTTTACTGCTTAAACGCCGCCAACGGCGATCTGCGCTGGAAAAGGAACCTTAACACCGAATACAACATACAGATGCCTGTTTGGGGCATCGCTAGCGCGCCCCTCATTGAAAACGACCTTCTGATTGTCCAGGTCGGTGGGTCGCCTGGCGCGTGCATCGTTGCGTTTGATCGCAAAACCGGAGAAGAAAGGTGGAAAGCTTTGGATGATCGCGCTTCTTATGCTGCGCCCATCGTGATTGATCAGGCAGGTAAACGTGTGCTCGTTTGCTGGACAGGCGATAATGTGGTTGGTCTTAACCCACAAAGTGGTGAGTTATACTGGCTACACCCGTTTCCGCCGAAAGGCGTAATCCTCGCCGTCGCAACCCCGGTGCTTTACAAAGACCGGATGTTCATGGCTGGTTTCTTTGAGGGTTCGCTGATGCTCAAAGTCGACTCTGAGCGTTTAGCGATTGAAGAAATGTGGTGGCGGAGGGGAGCTGACGAAAAAAATACTGATGGCATTCATCCTATCATTTCGACCCCAATTATTCTGGATGATTATATTTATGGGGTTGACAGCTATGGCGAGTTGCGTTGTTTGGATGCTCGTACTGGCGACCGAATTTGGGAAGATCTCTCAGCGGTTCCAAAGGCGCGCTGGAGCACAATTCACTTCATCAAGAACGCGGAGCGAGTTTGGATGTTCAACGAACGTGGAGAGTTGCTTATCACGAGTTTGTCACCAGACGGGTTAAACATCATCAGTCGAGCGCAACTGATTGAACCTACTCGTGACCAACTGAACCAGCGTGGGGGAGTATGTTGGACACACCCGGCATTCGCCGCCAAGCATGTATTTGTGCGGAATGATAAAGAACTGATTTGCGCCAGTTTGGCACAGTAATTCAGGTCATGATAGGCGTTACGACCTTAGATCAATTAGCAATTCCCGGCTTGGTTACTGTTTTTTTGAGGCGGACGGTTGTTAGTATGCATTGGCAGTATGGATGAGATTTGCGTTAATTTCAATTGAAAATGGAGAACTAGACTTGTAATTTTCGTTTTTCCTATAGAGGATTTTGCGGGAATTCGGGCTATGCGGGAATTTCGCGCCGTCAATCACTGAAAACCACTGGCTGAGTCAGTTTATCTTCTACTTAAAATAGCATCTACCAAGAACCATCATCGTCGTTATTGTAGCCGCTCCCTCGTCCGCCCTACCGACGGGGTCGAGCTTCGTCTACTCTCAACGCTCTCCCCATAAATTCTTGCCCGTCCAGCCCAGAAATTGCAGCTTGGGCCTCTGAAGCGTCGGGCATTTCGACGAACCCAAAACCCCTAGATCTACCACTGTAACTGTCCATGATAATTTTCGCGGATTCGACCCGACCATGCTGTTCAAAAACTTCACGCAAGTCTTCGTCCGTCGCATCAAATGATAAATTGCCGACGTAAATATTCATGGAAGTCTCCTCTTGTAGTCACCTCTGTGTGAAAAAACTGGTCGGTTTCTATTCCCGTGTGATTGTTAAATGCTTGCAACGCTATGCTGCTCAAGGTCCTAGACCGTGCGTCTTGACCTGTGATGGCCTCCGTTGAATCGAGTATCAGGTTTAACCTCAAACTGCATCTTAGCATCGTGCAAAACTAGTCGTGTTCGGTTAGATAGACACATCTCATGAACAAACAAAGTGCTCGTAATTGTATTGCGTGCAGGGCTTTGCACCTCATGCTATAAGTCTGATTATAGGCACCCCTTAAACTGATGTCAACGGGAATCGCTGTAATCTTTTGCATTTGACTTTGATTCAGTAAAGCCGGTATGATGCGACGCAAAAAGGAAAATTGCCTTATCATGAACTTCATAAAGAAACTCCCGCAAGTCCGACTCTTGGTGACAGACGCCGACGGTGTACTAACAAATGGCCAACTCTACTACTCGGATAGAGGAGACGAGATAAAAGCATTCAATGTCCAGGACGGAGAAGGACTTAAGCAGATTAAACAACATGGTATTAGAACCGCTATAATTTCGGGAAGAAGCAGCGAATCACTCCGAAGGCGAGCCCAAGAATTGGCTATAGATGACGTTCATATGGGTGTGAACGACAAACCCGCGGTATTAAAAGAGATTCTTGAAACCCATGTAATATCGGCAGAAGAAACATTATACATCGGTGATGATGTAGGAGATCTTGGTGCCCTCTTGTCTGTTGGACTCCGCGTTGCCGTCGCCGATGCACACGACCAAGTCAAGCGTTGCGCTGATTATGTAACGGCAAAACCCGGTGGCGCTGGGGCAGTTAGGGAAATATGCGATTTGATTATATCAGAAAAGGAAGCACCGTCCGAAGGGACAAATGTGATGGGAAAAATCGTTCATGTCAGGGACATTAAGATAGGAGGCGGACTCCCGCTGGTGCTTTTTGCCGGACCTTGTGTCATCGAAAGTCGCGACCACGCACTTCAAATGGCAGAAGCGATTAAAAAGATTTCTGCGCAAACCGGCGTGCGTTTTGTATTTAAGTCCTCTTATGACAAGGCGAATCGTTCTTCAATTGATTCCTACCGTGGGCCCGGGTGTGAGCAGGGCCTTCGGACTTTAGAAGAGGTCCAAAGAGAAGTCGGCGTACCGGTGTTGTCGGATGTCCATTGCGTCAACGAAGTTGACCTTGTGGCATCAATCCTTGACGTTCTGCAGATTCCTGCGTTTCTATGTCGGCAAACTGACTTACTGGTTTCGGCTGGAAAAACCGGAAAACCGGTAAAAGTCAAGAAAGGACAATTCATGGCGCCTTGGGACATGACGAACGTCATCGAGAAGATAGTGTCTACAGGGAACGAGCAAATCCTGCTGACCGAGCGAGGAAGTTCGTTCGGCTATAATAATCTGGTGGTAGACATGACATCCCTCCCGATTATGAAGGAGACAGGTTTTCCTGTGGTCTTTGACGCTACCCACAGTGTTCAGCAACCCGGGGGGTTAGGAAAAAATTCGGGGGGACGGAGGGAATTTGTAGGGCATCTCGCAAGAGCGGCGGCGGCGACGGGAATTGATGCGTTGTTCATGGAGGTACACAATCGTCCTGATGAAGCGTTGTGCGACGGTCCGAACATGGTTAACCTAGAACAATTGGAATTGATACTTGGAACTGTCGTTCAGATAGATAGAGTTGTAAAAAACAACGTATGATCTCAAGGTTACGCTAATCCCAATCAAGGGAATAAGCTATTGGACGGTGGACAGTTACCGTTCTACAAAAGTAACCTCCGAATCCTCATTGTCAGTTTAGTTTTAATCCTATCTCAATCTTACCAGAGACCTAGCCGCTGTCGGTGAAGAATCCCCCCGCAAACTTCGAGAAAAGAACCTCCTCTCTTCTGTTAGCAGCGTGGGCTCCAACACCGGACGCCCTTCCGATCAAGCCCTTCTCTCGCTGATGAAGTTGAACCCAAAGTGTTTAAACTCGAATTACCCAAGAAAGGGCTTGCTCAGAACACCGTGTTGCTCCGCCCATAGGTTCGAGAAATTCCGTTAGACAGTAGCATGCCTTTATCCCAACTCGTGGCAGACAGGCGTGGCGAAGATCGTTTGAGATGCCGATGTCACGGTGCCACTCCTTCGCAGGGATTGATTCGTGCGGCTTTTTGTAAATGAGCGTCGCTGTATGAAGATGTATGTTGCTACTCAGAAGCTGCACAATAAGCGGTACAACGCGTGAATTGGAAATTAACGGGTCGAAAGCGGCCTCGCGGACAACGCCTTCACGCCGATACGCATAGACGTTATCTGGATGTGGATCGTCCGTGGTTGCTTTCATCAATCGATCCGAGGCATCAATCAAGCGTTCGATAATCTTCAAATAAATTGCCTGTGGGATAACCAAGAAACCATCTGCTTCAAAGTCACGACACTGCTTATCAGTCAGTCGGACGAAATCAATTAGTTGAAGCCTTTCCTTTATGAGTCGTTTTCACAGTTGATTTACGGTAAAACCGAAATTATCAGGTCACAGGAATTTACGCGGTTATCATGGGCTCTTATGGCACTAGGAGGTAATCAGCAACTCCTTCGATTCGATTGTTCGAAAGTTTTTGAAATGCCATTCAGTCTGCGAACGCGATGTTGGAGGTTTACACGTCCTTCGGAAGAAGGCTAAAATGCACCTTACCGGCTGTCTGCTCATGTGTTCTCGTCTATAATGCAGTTAGCCATTCAATTTAGCCGGCTACATTTCTTCACGCCATGAACCGTTCTCCTCACACTTTTAGTCCGAGAATGCGATCTACTGTATTAAGCGCCTCCCTTACGCAATCCGGGATACCCGAACCGCGGTATGCGCTACCGGTAAGAAACAGACCCGGGATTGTGTCGGCGAGTGCCTCTATCCTAGCGACGCGATCTAGATGCCCAACATCGTATTGCGGACGACCTCGCGGCCAACGATGGATTCGCTGAAGAATCGGATCGGCAGTAATTCCCATAATATCACCGATTTCACGACGTACTACCTGTATTAACTCACTATCATCTAAGGATATTATGTCCTCTTGGCCAGGTCCCCCAACAAAAACCCGTATCAACACGCTATCGTCTGGTGCACGGTGCTGTAACTTAGAAGATGACCACGTACATCCTGAAATAGATCGACCTTCTGATCTCGGAACTAGGAATCCGAACCCGTTCAGCTCATGTTGGTTTGCGACCTCCGCCTTTCGATACCCCAACGACACGGTGCCTGAAGACACGTACCGAATTGTTCCAAGAATCTTTCCAAGTTGAGACGCAAACGGGGATACCAACTCGGCTGCTACATAGGCTGGCACCGCGAACACTAACACGTCAGTAAGAAACATCTCCTCCTGGCACCGCGTTACTTCAAACCTGTCACTTTGAGGTTGTACACGGGCCACAGGACTCCCTGTCCGTATGCTGCCGCTTAGATGTTTTGCCAGCGCTTCCACCATCTCGCCTAGCCCAAGTTTTAGGCTCTTGAACATTGCTGGCCGACTGCCTTTTGACGGTGGTTGTTTCCTTCCTTGCGCCCGCATTGCCCGAATCAGACTCCCGTGCTCCCGCTCCATGGTGGCAAAACGGGGAAAGGTGGTCAGAAGGCTTAACCGCTCTGGATCAGCTTGGTGAATCGCCGCGAGCAGTGGACCCCCGATTTTATCGACTGCTTCTTGTCCGAACCGACGACGGATGAAATTTGCGAGGCTTTCGTCCTCAATTTCTTTACGTCGCGGGATAATTAAGTCCATGCCCATTCGGAGTTTTCCCCGGATGGAAAACATGGGCGATCGGACGAATGACATCAGTCGGGTGGGAAGAAGTGTAAAGTCGTTAGGAAAGGGTACGAGTTTGCCTTTTTGAAGCAGGAAGGTATGTCGTCGGTCATCGTTTGTAGAAATGAGTCGGTCTCCCAAACCGAGATCGTGGCAGAGTTGCACGCCCCACGGCTTTTGGGTCAACATCAAGTCTGGACCGCCTTCAATCACGAAATCTCGGACTCTTTCCGTGGCGATTTTACCGCCGAGATGTGGAGCGCTTTCGACGAGCGTATATTGAACCTCTTTGTTGTGTTCTCGGGATTTTTCTTGGAGATAAAATGCGGTCGCCAACCCCGAAATCCCGCCACCGATAATTGTTACATGAAGCATGAAAAAACCTCGTGAACACAAGCTGGCGAATCCGGGACCCCTAAACCAACCAACAAGCAAAATCTAGAGTGTGAAGTGCGATCCGTTTTAAGCGATGGGTTGTATTGTCTGACTGCTGACCGCCTCAATTGATGACTATGCCTCAACTTGCCAATAGTCTGGGTCATAGGCGGGCAATTCGCAGCGCAGCGGCTTATCCTCGCGAAGCCCAAGGACGTACCCAGCCTGCATCAGTTGATGGATTTGAGAGGTGCCCTCATAGATTGTCGCGCTCTTACTGTTTCGGAGGTGGCGTTCGACGCTGCACTCATCAGAATAACCGTATGCTCCGTGAATTTGTACGGCATCATTGGCGGTAGCATTCGCGGATTCTGTGCAGTACCATTTTGCCATACTCGTTTCGCGGGTGTTGCGAATACCACGATTTTTTAAGTACGCCACTTTGCGTACCAGCAACTCACCCAAATCAATGCGCTGTTGCATCAAGGCAATCATTTGTTGAACGAGTTGATGTTCGGCAATAGGCTTTCCAAAGGTTTGGCGCTCACGTGCGTATCGAACACATTCCTGCAAGCATGCTTTCATCAATCCGACCGCTCCGGCAGCGACGGTATAACGGCCGTTATCTAGCGCACTCATGGCGATCTTGAAGCCCTCCCCCTCTTCGCCCAAACGATGGCTGTCGGGTACGGCTACGTTTTCCATTTTGATCCATCCGGTATCGCTAGCCCTTACTCCCATCTTGCCCGCAATGCCCCCCGTAGTCACCCCGTCCCAGCCGCGCTCTAGAATGAACGCGGTAATTCCACGTGTACCTTGGCTAGGATCAGTCTTGGCGAAAACGAGCATACGGTCAGCGACGTTGGCGAGGGTAATCCAGGTTTTTTTGCCTGTCAAGATATAGTAACTGCCTTCTTTGCGTGCACGGCTGCTCATCCCGGAAACATCCGATCCACATTCAGCTTCTGTTAAACCGAAACAACCGATGTTCTCACCACGGGCTAGCAAAGGCAAGAAATGCTTCTTCTGTGCCTCGGTACCCCATTGAAAAATCGGCAAGGCGTGTAAACCCAAGTGAACAGCAATTGTTTCCCGCACGGAGGAATCTGCCCATTCTAACCCTTCCGATACTACGGCAATCGCCCCGTAATCCATACCTCCGCCACCATAACGTACGGGTAAGCACATCCCTAGAAATCCCTGCGCGGCTAGCTTTTGTATTAATTCACACGGAAACTTGGCTTTTCTATCATGTTCTACGATAATGGGCATGATTTCATCTCGCGAGAAATCATAAACCTGTTTTTGGATAATTTTATGTTTTTCCGAAAGATCGAGATCCATGGGTTGGCTTTGTCTGGAAAAGAAATTACCTGGCAGGCAAGAGGTTCTCAGGATAGTCCAAATAGCTTACAGTTACCGCTCGCTCTTAAAATGCGCCGTTGTCATCAGGTACGCCCAAAATGCCGGATCGTTATTTTCTTTGAATCTTGTTCGCATCAATTTGTCCGGCATGAAAAGTGAGGCGCCAAGCGTAAAGCAGAGAACTTTGTGATAACGATAGAGAACGGTTATATCGACCTCTCGTCCATAGCTTCTATCGCCCATCATCCTTTTCGCGAGCATAAACTGATGTACATCTGCACTAACCGTTAGCTTACTGTGTGGCACAACTTGGAATTTCACCATTAAATCCTGCAAACCTCTGTCCTGTGTTTGAACCGGAATATTCACGAAGTAATCCATAAACCCGTAAAACTTGTGGGTCGTAGCGAACAGCGTGTTGAAGGCTTTGTAATTTTCATCCGTGGGTTCTCCGCCAGACAAGTAATCGTATCCGAACACAACACGAGACTTATAGTCCACATTGAAAGTATGTCCGATTTCACCGGTTAACATAAATGCGGATACACGTTGGCGCTCTCCAGTTGAGGAATTATAACGTGTGCCGAACTGGATGGCAGCCTCTACATCATAATCAATCGCATTGAAGTTTCCCGTGTCGTATGTGCCGATTGTGACTCGCTCGAGATCTGCGCCACGACTTTCGGTCTCTCTTCGATTCAATTCTCCCAGAATGTAGAGGTCAACACGGTAAGACTCCTTAGGTCGGTGAGAGGCGTATAATCCGCCAAAATAAAAGCCCGTGTCAGCGGGATTTTCATAATCTGCACGTTGGACTATTTTTGTTCCGAAGATGTCCAAGGTGAACATCCCGCTGGGGGCATAGCGCAGTAACGTGCCATTAAAGGCTCGTCCCACATTATGCCAATCGACAGCACCTATCAATCGTTCCTCTGCATATGCCAGTTGCATACGTCCCATCTTGAGCGTCAGCTTCTGAGCAAAGAAATCTTCTACTTGCAGATATGCTTGATGAAGGTCAACGTTGCGAAAGTTCGCAATTGTACCGTACTCAGCCCCGTAAACTCGCGAATCTTGCAATTGCATAAATGTTGAGATTTTCTCTGCAGGCTGAAAGGCCGCGTTGAGGCGAAACCGTAGTAGCGTACTCCGATTCGCAGGAGTATTATTATTAAAATCAGTGGCACCAAACTCCCCACGCGACCGAAATTGACCGGATAGCTTGACTCCATCCTTCGAAGATTCCACCCCTCTTGGAAAAATAATCGCAACAATAAACACTATGAACAAAATTCGAGACGTCATACCGATTCCTTTGAATTCAACGAGCCCCAAACCTAGACCGTCACGGACTCGCGTTTAATCAACCACAATGTAAATTCTTAAGCAAGATGACGACTTGATCGCATCTCGGCTACAGTTGCCCTTATCCACTCCAAATTTACCGATGGCGCGGTGGTAGACGGCTGCATCATTATACTTACCTGCAAAAATGATTGCAAGTCATTCTAGAAGCCCGAATCGAAAAAACGTCAACAGATTGATTTAGACAAGGGAGGAGATTGGGTAACTTGGAATGACACTCAACGAATGAATTGTGGCACGTCTCCAAGCAAAATGGGTGCCCCCAAATGAGGATTTTACAACTGATTGAGAGGCATTGGAAGGCGATTTCGCTTGTACTTCAGCCTGAGTAGAGACATTAACCCGTGGGGAGATGCCATTTCGCTGCAAGCCAAAGCAGAAAGACAGATGCCATAGAATAGAAACACGTCATCCATGACCACAACGGCAAACCCGCTATGGATGCGTTCGGATACCATCCAATAATGGATAACAGGACACTCAGGGGACTCAGGGAATTCCACAAGCTTAAGAGAACACCATCAAGGGGAAGCAACCGCAATGAAATAGGAGGGAGGAAGGTAATGAGTAGAATCGTTGAGAAGCTGCGCGCCCTCGCCTGAATAGAGTTCGCCGAAAGCGCAAAACATATTCCAATCATTGAAAAAAGCAATATACACGCGATATACACCAATAAACAGGTGAATAATTGATTAAGAGTTAAACCGCCGCTGTAGATTGAAAACCAAAACAGGGGTGTGACGAGCCAAATCGACCAAAGAGCTGCAATAATGGAAGCGATGAGTTTTCCAGCCAATTGCTTCCAAGCACTAAGTGGACTTAGTCTGAGAAGCTCGAAATTGGCTCTTAGATTCTCAATCTGTACCGCTTCTATTGCTTGAAGTGGTACGACAAGACACAGCAACATTATGAAAAGAGCTATTACCAGTATTGAGTAAATTCCGTAGCCAACATTAATTTGTGCGCCTTTTTGTGCATACGCGAATAACTCGAATGCGGCAATTAACAGTATTAGGGAAAGCAAACCTATTATGAGTAGTTGAACTCGCCTGAACTTTCGTTGATTTGCATAGTAACGCAACTCTTTCGCTATCAGTGCAATCATGTTACCGCCTACAACCGGGATTTTCTTCGGTCAACTTGGGTTGATAATATGTGTCCACTCCAATGGCGTGAAAATTTCAATCACCAATTAGCCCATGAATCTACTTTGTGACTCCAACGGCTTGACGTACCCTTTCTATAATCGGTATGGCAATGGTGCGCGCTTCCTCAGCACCCTTCACTAAAATCCGATCAATCTCATCCCGATCCGTCAGCAACTCATTGTATTTCTCGCGTGCGCTTCCAAAAGTCGAGTCAAGCAGGTCAAATAGTTCACCTTTTATCTCGCCATACGCTAGACCACCTTGAATATACCGCTGCCGTGTTGATTCAACGTCGTCCGGCGAAGCGAAATGACGATAAATTGCAAATACATTACACGATTCAGGACCCTTCGGTTCCTCTGGTCGCTTGGAATCTGTAACGATTCGCATCACCTGTTTACGCAACTCCTTCGGAGGCGCGAAAACGGGAAGGGCATTGTTGTAGCTTGCACTCATTTTGCGCCCGTCAGTACCCGGTATTGTCATGACCTCCTCTTTGATTGATGCCTCGGGAAGCACTAAGATGTCCCCATAATTTTTGTTAAATGCCGTAGCAATGTCCCGCGCCATCTCAAGATGCTGCTTCTGATCTAATCCGACCGGAACAACATGGCTCCCGTAAAGCAAAATGTCCGCAGCCATAAGCACAGGATAGTTGAATAATCCCATATTGATTTGCTTATCGGGATCTCGCCCAGCCTTTAGGTTTTCATCTACAACGGATTTGTATGCGTGTGCTCGATTGAGCAAGCCCTTAGCGGCGAAACAGTGTAGAATCCATGTCAACTCAAACACTTCGATTATGTCTGACTGACGATAAAATATGACCTTATCCGGATTTAAGCCTAAAGCCATCCACGCAGCCGCAACCTCATAGGTCAGCTGAATCAACCGCTCTCGATCCTTCACCGTCGTGAGCGCATGGTAATCAGCCAAGAAATAAAGCGCTTGATGATCCCGAGCCAATTCCAGTGCAGGTTTAATCATACCAAGGTAGTTGCCGATATGTGGTGCCCCCGTGGGCTTTATTCCCGTTAAAGCGATACGATTCATTTTGTTCTCCTTGCCGTATATTCCCAGTGTTATTCCATATACATTCGGTTCATTGGAAACAAAAAAGCCGCGGGTATTAAGTTCACCTGCGGCTTTTTGAAGTTCTAGCGAGCTATAGATTCAGTCTCAATCCTCCAGTCGCACCTCCACCCCGCAGCCATAATGCCAAGGCCAAGTGTAAAATGGAACGCTAATAACGGTACAACTAAAGTATGACATAAGGAGCTTAAAACCTTCTGTATATGATAATATCACTATCTCCATTATACTTCGTGAGGAAGCTTGATGTCAACCTATTTTATGGGACATCCTGACCAACGGCAGTTTTTGCTTTACCACAGCCAAATTATGTGCTAATATAGTTAGATAATATACGGAAAGAGGGCGAAAATGCTCAGCCAAACTCAGGTTGAAGAGTTTCGTTTAAACGGATTTTTGCTCGGAGAAAAAGTCTTAGACACCGATGAAGTTGGTGTGTTGCAAGAAGAGCTTGCGCGAGTCATTAAAGATCAGGACTCGCCTGTCGCACAGCCTGTGAGCATAGTTAATCTCTCTCGTGAAGAAATGTCTCCTGTCTGGCAAATAGTGAATATTTGGCAGGCGAGCAATCCTTTTCGCCGATTGGTTCACAATCCAAAAATGGTTGAAGAGATTGCACAGTTGACCGGAGCGGAAGAACTACGCATTTGGCACGATCAGATTCAGTACAAACCTGCCGAGGTAGGCGGGGTTAACTCATGGCACCAAGACTCTCCATATTGGCCAATCTTAAGCCCGAAGACAAGCCAAGTAACTGCGTGGGTTGCTTTAGACGACGTAGATGAATCAAATGGTTGCATGCGTATGGTGGCACAATCATACTTCTGGGGAAATCAAATTGAGTTTTTGCATACGGTCAAGGAGATAGATGCCATGCCTTCCAGTTTCGAAGGCAACGATATTGAGGTTAAGTTGTGTCCTGTGCGTGAAGGTCATGTCCACTATCACCACTCCTTAACTTGGCACGCTTCTCACGCAAACACGAGCAGGAATCCGCGCCGCGCGATTGGGATTCATTATATGACAAACGAAACGCGATATGATGCTAACGGCAACCATCTCATGAAGCCTTTTGTCGCCGTCCCAGACGGGGAAAAACTGACGGGTACAGTTTTCCCTCTCGCTATGGAAAATAGGTGCCATGTCAATCTGTAGTACCCGACTAAAGCAACACGAATCTATGATTAGCGTGACTTGACCAATTTTTAGCGAGTTCGATCATTGCTTTCACGTCGTGAAGTGTAATTCATGAAATAGCGAAGTAAAAAAGTCATGAATAGAGCGAGGGAATGTATGCGAAAACATTATTGGGCGATGGGTGTCATGCTGGTAGCATTATCCTGCAACTTCATGATAGGATGTGCTATCCGTCAAGGTGCTAATGAGCCGGTTGGTGCACAAGAAGAACAGGTAGCAGTGGTCAAGACGAGGCAAGGAAAATTCGTTATTGAATTCTACCCCGATTCCGCTCCGGTAGCAGTCGAAAATTTCACAAACTTGGTTAGAAAGCGGTTTTATGATGGTCTTACTTTTCATCGTAGGGAAAACACAGAGAGCTTGAGCATCATTCAAGGAGGCGATCCAAACGGAGATGGTACGGGTGGCCCCGGTTATACGATTATTGATGAGTACACCAACCCCAACCAACGTCCCCATCTCAGAGGAACAGTTGCAATGGCACGAACAGGTGCACCCAATTCCGCGGGAAGTCAGTTCTACATCTGTCTGAGACCACAACAATTTCTCGACGGGCGGTACACAACATTCGGACAAGTGATTAAAGGCATGGAGGTCGTTGACAAACTCAGAGTCGGCGACGTTATTAAGACCGTACAATTGGAGGCGAGATCAGAATATGTCAAATCTGAATAGCAAACACGCAAGCGGTGTCATCTACCTTTCTGTCATTTGCGTAAGTGTGCTCTTGGCTACTGTATTTTTGGCGAGTTGCACACAGGAGCGAAAAGAAGCGCCGAAACCCAAAGCGCGTAAGACTAGAATTCAATCAGCCCCAAGAGAGAAACCGCTAGAGGCTGATATCCGAAATCTCACGGCTTTCATCAAGACCGACAAAGGAGATCTTGAGATAGAGTTTTATGCCGACGATGCCCCCCAAACGGCTAAAAACTTCGCGAAGAACGTGCGGCTGAAATTCTACGATGGTGAGCCCTTTCATCGTGTCGAGGCGGGCAAACTCATTCAAGCCGGCTCCGTTCAGTTAAATGAAACCATGCCGTTAGAAACGAGTAACCAACAGTATAAACGAGGGGCGGTTGCAATGGCGGGCGACGGTGCAGAATCCCACGCTTCCGAGTTTTACATCTGTCTTGACACGCTTGAGACTGACGAACCACACACAATCTTTGGGCGAGTTGTCAACGGACTTGATGTATTAGACAAAATTGAGCAGAATGACAAAATTGTGTCTGCAACTCTCCGTTCCAAAGAGTAGACGGTAGTTATAGAGCCTGAACTTTGCACGTTCGGAGGGTTACCTTTATGAACTCCGGCGTGTGGGAGACCTTTGAAATTACTCAACATTCGAAGAATGGCAGTTTTTCAATGTGAAAAGCTGAACACACGCGGTTCCAGAATCTGTTTGGCGATTAAGTAAACCGTTACTGGGTTGCTAGCACTTGGAAAAAGAGGCGACAGCAGGAGTGGAAACAGTCGGGTGAGAGACGGCTTTGAATGCATTCAAAATCGCTAACATAGTGAGGTGTTGCTCGCGCTAATTCATGAATGTGGATGAATAAATGGTGTAGCCTAGGATACCGCAAAAGGGGGCATTAGTGGCATTAACAGTAATTCGAACAGCACGTCCAAGTCCCGAGTGGCAGGAATCATACGTTCGTATCAAAAAGGGACAGCGACTCGTCATTGATACAGAGGGAGCATGGTCGCCCGATTTGGGAAACCGCGTCGGGTGGTGCGGAGGAGAGGGAGTTGCAAATACCCCCGGCGGGGAGGGTTATCTTTTTCCCGGGGCGAATGTTGGTGCCCTTCTCGCCAAAATTGACGATGTCGTTTTTGCGGTGGGTTCACGATATGATAATCCTGCCCCCGCCGATGGGGTAATCTTCCTTGCAATGAACGAAAATCCGGAAAATAACAACCAAGCAGGGGCATTGATGACGCAAATCATCGCCTTTGGCGACGATTGAGCGCTCAAAAAATAGTTGAAAACTTTTTTCACGAAACTAGACCTGCCAAGATTTCAATTTGGTTGGAGGCTAATCTGATGTGCGAGTTGCCGCCGATTCGCGGTACGACGTATTCAAGGTATCCCGCTACCCGCGCATAACTGTCCAAAAAAGAGAAGACTATGGCAGAAAAAGTGCCTCCACAGAGAGACGAGTCACAACTGCAACCAGCCAATTTAACTACTCTGATTTCCGAGTTTGCACTGGCGGCTTCTGCCCATTTGGGACAATTGCGGGCCTTTGAGACAGATGATATGACAATCGAATTGCTCAAGGAGAAGACGCAAGGCAATCTTGCCAATCCCGAGGGGGAATTCCTAGAGGGCACGCAGTATAATCTCAGGATGAACTATGTCCGCGCAGCACAAAATCCCCATTTGGCATAACAACCGGGCGTATCGGAAAAGAAAACCTAAGATACCGCCTCGAACACCACGCCCGTCGGGGATTGCTGACGTCCGTCAGTTTTTCCAATTGCCTTTGACCCCTTCGTATCTTTCACATATCCCCTTAGCGTTCCCCACAATCTCCTTTTGACCTGGAAGTGACCCGGCGGCAACCCTCTGGTGTCTGAATCTCGGATTCGACTCTTGAAAGTAAACTATGTGCCATCAGGTATGCGGAAAACCCGATAAGCACGTGTCCTATAGCCATTCCTATAAGGAGCCCTCTGAGTCCACTTAATTTGGATCCCAAATAGGCTAATGGCAGCACGAACACGAAAAGATGAAGCAGGCTGACAAATGAAGCTCGTAATGGTTTGTTCAAGGCATTAAACGCTGAATTAACCAACCACGAAATTCCGAGGCAACCGTAGCTGATAGGGAGAATCATTAGGAAGAGAACGGCAGATTTAATTACTACGGGGTCGTCATTAAAAATGGGTGCGATAGCCTCCGCAAACGAGAACAGAATCACAAAGATCATAATTCCCCACCCCAGAGAGAATCTCAAGCCAAATCAAAGTGCTTCGCGAATCCGATCACAGTTCCCTGCACCGTAGTTTTGACCGACAAAGGGCGAAATCGCTATTGATAAAGCGGCGACACCAATCAATGCGAGTGATTCGATTCGACTGCCGACTCCAAAAGCGGCAACCGATTCCTCCCCATATTGGACAACCATTCTTGTCAAGACCGCCATTGAAAGCGGCTCAAGTATATTTGTTCCCGCCGCAGGGAGACTGATGCGAAGAATCTGCTTCCACGATTCAAGGCTCCGCTTTGCTGCGAATAGAGGGAGTCCAATCATCCTCTCACGCTTCCCCAAAATCCAGATTGTCGCAGCAAATGTCAGGCTCCAGGAGAGCACACTGGCTAATGCTGCGCCTCAAAGTTCGAGTCGTGGAAAAGGACCGATGCCAAATATAAGAAATGGATCCAGCACGATGTTCGCTAGTCCGGCGATCGCCATAATTACCGCCGGGGATTTGGTATCCCCCGTCGCACGGATGGCGCCGTTACTGACGATTGGAATACCGAGTAATCCTACGCCTAGAAACCACGGTATCATATAGTCTGAAATCAGTCCAAGCGTTTCGTCGTCAGCGCCCATTAGGGAAAAAATGCGACGTAAATTCGTCAACCCAATCATGGCAAAAAGCGTAACGATGAGAACCGATAGACCGACTACGTCAGTCGTAAGCCTTCGAACCCTATCCTGCTTGTCCTTCGCCAATGGCTCGGGAAATGGTCGACGATGCCCCATGCTGAATCCCACAGCCACACTCATCACGATATAAGTAACCGGAAATGTGAAGCCCATTGCTGCTAACGGTTTGGCGCCTAATTGCCCAACGTAGAATGTATCAACGATATTGAAAAGGAAAATTGTCACGAGACCGAACCCCATAGGGATGGCAAGTGAGACAAGGGTTTTGCCCACCGAACCTTTGAGAAGCCGCGCACTCTTCAATTTTTGAATTTTATCCGAGTCCATAAGTCTTCCAACGGTTAGTTACCAAGTCTTTGGTCTCTTGCGACATCTCAATTTCCTCGGGCCATTCGCGCTGATAGCCTTCCTCGCGCCACTTCGTCGTTGCGTCAATGCCCATTTTGGATCCCGCGCCGATTAGTGGAGCGGCATGGTCCAACACATCAACAGGGCCTTCGACAATGGTCACATCCCGCTTTGCATCCACATTACTCCCAACGTAAAAGAATACCTCCTCCACATTTTGCACATCGACATGCTTATCAACCACAATAACCGTCTTACTGAACATGAGTTGTCCAAGACCCCAAATGCTATGCATAATCTTCTTGGCGTGGAATGGGTAACGCTTATCAATTGAAATAAGGCAAAAATTATGAAACACACCAAAAAGCGGAAGATTCATGTCTACCACCTCCGGTAGTTGGGTCCGAATCAAGGGCAGAAAAATACGCTCGGTTGCCTTCCCCATATAGCAATCCTCCATCGGTGGTTTGCCAACGATAATCGTCTGATAGATAGAGTTCTTCCGATGAGTGATGGCAGTAAGGTGGAAAACGGGATATTCATCCGCAAGTGAATAGAAGCCGGTATGATCTCCGAATGGACCTTCGACACAGGTTTCATCGGGCTCAATATATCCCTCAAGAATAATATCAGCATCAGCAGGCACACTCATGTCAATGGTTTTACACTGAACCATCGGCACATTCGATTTTCGGAGGAAACCTGCAAACAGGAGCTCATCAATCCCCGTTGGCAGCGGAGCAGTTCCAATGTATGACATCACGGGATCCCCGCCGATGGCAACTGCAACCGGCATTCGCTCGCCCGCTTCACGGTATTCACGGTAATGTGCGGCACCATCGTGATGGATTTGCCAGTGCATCGCGAGCGTTCGATCGTCAAGCCTTTGTAGACGGTATGTTCCGACGTTGCGCCGTCCCGTCTTCAGACTGTGCGTGAAAACCTGCGGAAGCGTGATGTACTTATCCGCATCAAAGGGCCAACATTTAATAATTGGCAAGGCAGCTAACGACACCTGATTGTCCGTTAATACAACCTCCTGACACGCCCCACGTTTAACGGTCTTGGGCGGAAAGTTAGCCAGTTTGGCGAGAACACCAAGGATTTTTACCTTGTCTAGAAGTGACTCCGGGGGACCCAGTTTAATCATGCCCTCAATTTCATCGGCGACTTCGTCTAGCGTCTCTACTCCGAGCGCCATCGCCATCCGCGGATAAGATCCGAAAGCGTTTATTAGGAGTGGCATCACGCTCCCCTCCACATTCTCAAACAGCAACGCCGGTCCCCCTGTTTTGCTCACTCTATCGGTAATCTCCGCGATTTCAAGGTCGGGCGACACATTGGCTTTTATTCGTTTCAACTCACCAGCATTCTCTAAATCTTTGACAAAATCTCTTAGGCTTGAATATGCCATTTCTTATTGGCCCTCGCAGTATGGTTTAGGCGATAACGTGCAGGTTTTTAACCTGAATTTGGAGCGATACGAAAACACCCTGAATTTTCCGGCTGAATCCGTTATTCGAAAAATCGCAATGATACAAATGTCCGCCTTCCCGTATCAGCTACACGCAGTGACCTGAATACGCGCAGTCGAAGGCAGTTTGTACAGACTGAATTCCACGCTTGGAACGAAATTGACTGATGCCAGAAAGGTGCGGGAAATGTCGTATGCTACTACCATTTTTATGTAGTTGTAATTCACCTCAAACGTTGAGACATGATATGTTACGGAACCCAAAAAGTCAACTACCATGTTGAACTTTCCTACATTCAGCAGCTAAGCATCAGGCAAACGAGTTGACGATTCGGTGATTGTGTGCTATTATAATTTCGGTGGATTCATCAAAACATCCCACCGTCTATGTATCTCCATATTTTTCTAGTGCGGCGCTCAAGATGCAACAGTATACATGAATATAAAGACCCACTTCAAGAGCACACTTCTAGCAGGTATTCTGACCCTTGTCCCGTTAGGCGTAACGTATTTCGTTTTACGCTTTTTATTTATCACACTCGATGGTTGGCTAGCGCCAGTTGTTTCACGAATCTTAGGTAAACAGTATGTCACCGGAATGGGGCTATTGGCAACCATTCTGCTTGTCTACCTAACTGGGGTGGTCGTTTCCAACATCGTTGGAAGGAAATTGGTTGGTCTGGGCGAGCGAGTTCTTACTCGAATCCCGCTGGTGCGAGATGTGTATGCACCAGTTAGGCAGCTTGTGCAGATGGTCTTGGGGCCAGAGCACTCAAACAAATTTAAGCGGGTCGTCGCTATTGAATCGCCAAATGGCAGCATGAGGGTCATTGGATTTGTCACCGGTCAGATGTATGAGGAGGGAAATCCTGATCCCCTCACCTCGGTTTTTGTTCCGACTAGTCCAAACCCCACAACTGGGGTGTTACTTTTCTGCAATTCGGATATCTTGTGTGAAACGAACCTGAAGCCCGAAACTGCGATGAAAATGCTGGTTTCGGGCGGAGTTGTTGCCCCAGATCGCTTTACTATTTACCGGATGTTTCACGAGAATCAACGAGACTCGGAGAGTAAACCCGAGCTGTAATTATCGTAGATGGTAAACCGATGGAGCAAATCTTACTATGCGTGAAAGGCTATGCGGGATTCCTATCTCTGTTGTCATCTTCTTCCTGACTCTAGGTTATTGGAATCATGTTAACGCTGATCCAATTAGGGTTGGATTAGTTTATGATACAGGGGGGCGTGGTGATTTATCTTTTTGTGACGCCTCCTATGCCGGTGCGACAAAAGCCGCCGATCAGTGGAAAATTGAGCTTAAAGAGATTACTCCCGGACAAAGCACCGACATTGAGCGGGTTTTAAGACAACTTGCGCGACTGAAATACGATCTCATAATTGGCGTAGGTTTCCTGTTCCAAGACCCCATGTCCCGAGTGGCGCCGGACTTTCCTAACATTAATTTTGCAATCGTTGATGCAGAAGCGAACGGTTCGAACATTGTATCGTTGATTTTCAAAGCTCATGAGGGAACCTACCTCGTCGGCGCAATCGCTGCGCTGAAGACTAAGACGAACAAGATTGGCTTTGTCGGAGGAATGAATGTTCCGCTCTTGCACAGCTTTGAGGCAGGCTACCGTGCAGGTGCGAATGCGATACGCCCTAAGATTGAAGTCATGGTCGATTACGCCGGGGTAACACCGCAAGCTTTCAGCGATCCTGCGAGAGGGAAAGAGCTTGCACTTGCTCAATACAACAAGGGGGCTGACGTGATCCTTGCAGCAGCAGGCGCGACTAGTTTGGGAATACTCGAGGCAGCCAAAGAAAAAATAAATTCATTATCTGGGTGGACGCTAACGGGAATCATCTCGCCCGAGGACTCGTTCTAACAAGCATGATTAAGGGAGTTGAACTTTCCGTTTACCAAACCATTCAGAGCGTCGTAGAAGATAATTTTACGGGCGGTACAAAGATTTATGGACTTAAGGAGGGTGGAATTCAGTACATCGTCGACAAAGACAGCCGCAGTCTCCTGTCCGAAGATTTGCTGAGTCGAGTTGAGGATCTCAAAACCAAGATTATCGTCGGCGATATAATCGTTCCATCGGAAAGAAAATAAGCCGAAACCTATCTGCAAAGCTACACGCTCTTATAGTTCCCCTTCCGAAGCTGCCTTCCCCCGCGTTGAAGGATTTGCATCAATGAACCCCACTCCATTGATTTCCATGTGCGGCATCACGAAACGGTTTGGAACCACCGTAGCGAATGACCGGGCAGACTTTTCTCTGCAATGCGGGGAAATTCACGCAATCGTCGGTGAAAATGGGGCGGGCAAATCGACATTGATGAAAGTCCTTTATGGACTCCACCAGCCAAATGCGGGTACAATATTCTTTCGTAGTGTTCCTATCCGAATTGAGAATCCTCGAACTGCGATTCGACTGGGGATAGGAATGGTGCAGCAACATTTCACACTCATCCCCGCTCTCACCGTGCTTGACAACATCTCTCTAGGAAAAGAGCCACGCAGGCATAAATTCCTTTCTGACCATGTTCAAGCTCGTCGCACGATAACTTCGATTGCTCAAAAACTTGGGTTCAACCTAGACCTTGATACCACGATTGAATCCCTTCCGGTTGCCATCCAACAGTACAGTGAAATTGTCAAGACCCTCTACCACGGTGCCGACATTCTAATCCTTGATGAACCAACAGCCGTCCTTGCACCGCAAGAGGTATCCCGCTTATTCGGTTGTCTCCGCGGCTTGAAGAATGAGGGTAAGAGCGTTGTCTTAATTACCCATAAGCTTCAAGAGGTGATGGCGATTGCAGATTCCATCACAGTCATGCGCCGCGGACAATCAATTGCTTCGTTCTCCAAATCTGAAACCGACCTTGTTCAATTGTCAGAATTGATGATTGGCGAACAAGTGTCGCCAACCGCTCCTAGAGGACGCCCTGCAGTGGTAGGGGGAAAAAACCGTGCCGCCGAGCCTCGAGCTGCCAAAAGGGACAAGCGGATGGTCCATCCAACCGCTCCGGTTCTGCGCTTAAAGGATGTCACGCTCCGTGCAGAAAACAATCGCTATCTGCTCAATCGAGTAACACTTGAAGTTTTCGGCGGGGAAATCGTAGGAATCGCCGGGGTTGAAGGAAACGGACAGAACGAACTCGTTGAGGTTCTAACTGGGTTACGTGAGATTGACGGTGGCCAAATGACGTTGAGTGGAAAATTAATTACGAACAGATCCGTAAAGGAGATTCGTGGGCTACGCCTGGCATACCTTGCAGCAGATCGTCACCGCTACGGGGTCAATCTAATGGGCCCAATAGACGAAAACTTAATCATCGGACGCCACAACCAACCGCCCTTTTCTAGTCGCGGTCTACTTCAACCGACCGCGATTCGACATTTCGCGAGGGAAGCAATTCAGAAATACAGAATTCTCACCACAGGAATTGATTCTCCAATTCATACTCTTTCCGGTGGAAATCAGCAGAAAATCGTCGTTGCTCGTGAGTTGGAAGGCAACCCGGAGTTTATCATCGCAGCACATCCGACACGAGGACTGGACTTAAAGGCGACTGGATTTGTACATGAACAACTTCTTCGCGCGCGCAATTACGGGAAAAGCGTACTCTTGATCTCTCCGGACTTGGAAGAACTTTTGAGTCTGAGCGATCGAATTGCAGTGATGTTCAATGGTCAAATTGTCGACATTGTTGAGACTTCACAGACTCGTGAAACAGAACTTGGTGCGCTAATGTTGGGTGCGGAATCGCCTGATGCCGAGACAAATTAACTCTATCACAACTATTGTACCGCCCAATGTTCAGACAATGCGGGTAAGGAGAGTGGCGTGCAGATAATGAACAGGACGTTCAGAAATCACACAATTCGCGAGTGTGAATCAGGTAAGAATCATGGGAATTGCCTGAATTAGCACCATTTCTACTTGGAATCGGTTTTGGCATAACGTTTGCACGTTATTCCGAGTGGACTAGCGCGCGAAGATTTCGGAGAAACATGAGGAAGTGGCGTTAGGCTCCCTCATAGCCGTTGGCATCTTCGGAATTATCGCTTAATCGAGCTATGGCGTTACCGTCATCCCAAGAGGAATTGCGACGGCAGTGTTGATACTCTCAATTGTCGTCTGGGGATTGATGATTTGGATAGCAAATTTGGAGGAAGATATGTCATTCGGAGATTCGATCGGAGGCGATCACGGACTCTCATTGACAGTCAAAATGCAGACTAAAAGAGCCGACCTGATTGACAAGACCGGGAAGAATTTGCGCTGTTTCAAACTGTAACTGGAAGATTGGGGTGAAGGAGGAAAGCTTATGTTTAATCTGCGTCCTAGTTCGGCCGTCCTGGCTGCCATCTATATCTTGACTCAATTATCGCTGGTTTTCCTAGACCGTGCGGTTGCGGAGGATGATTCTGATAGAATTTATCAACTTGAAGAAACTCTTGTCACTGCGGAGCGGATGGAAAACCCGCTTTTTAAATCTACGGCTGCCGTGTCCGTGCGTACTTCCAGCGAAATGGAGTTGCTTCCACTCAAGAACCTCGCCGATGCGCTGGAAACCTTGCCAGGGATTTCTTTTGTGAATAGGGATGGGCTCGGACGCGATCCGTTGCCAACGCTGCGCGGTTTTTACGGTGGTGGCGAAGCCGAGTATCTGCTTATTATGATAGATGGAAGACCAATCAATGAGCTTGAGAAAGGGTTGATGAACTGGAATGCCGTTCCGCTTTCAAGTATTAGGTCAATTGAATTTCTGCGCGGAGGCGCGTCTTCGCTGTACGGGGATTCTGCGATCGGTGGGGTTGTCAACGTTGTCACCTCTGGCGAGCATACACCCTTGACTCAGCTTTCGACAGCTGGTGGAAACTTTGGATCGCTTGGTGTCCAGGCGCGAACAAGCGGTCTTTGGAACGGTGGTGAGTATGTGGCATTCGGGTCGGCGGAACGGAACACCGGGTTCCGAGAACATGCTGAACGCGCGGCCGAAAACTTTGGCGGCTCCTTCACGCTGTTTCAAACGCCTAACGGATCGCTTTCCGTTTCAACGACTCACCACTTCCAGCAATTTGATGAGCCTGGTCCGCTGACTGGCGCTGAATTAGATGAGTCCCGCTCGCAATCTTCGCCGTTCTACAAATTTGACCATACCACCGACAAAACGCATCGTGGGGGAATCGAAGGCAATTATAATCTTCATGAGACGGTTAAATTCTCGGGCACGGTTTCTGCCGAGATTCGCGATTCTAATGCGTTCAGGACACTTCAACTGAGCCCCGAATTTGCTGACACAAAAAATCGTTTACTTACCGCCTCACGCCTCACGAGTTCGTTACAACTTACCTTCGACCAACTTGGACTTTCCGTCGAAAACCGTCTCAGTCTTGGCATTGACGCAGGGGTACACTCGCTCTCGTCCGAGTATTACCAATTCCTTCTTGGTGGATTGGCTGACTATAGCAACATGGATTCCGTTACGCGGGGAGAGTTGGACGAAAAGGGACATAGCACTCGTCGCTCTGTCGCTGGGTTCCTTCAATACGAACTCGCACCGATTCAAAGACTGCGTATTATCTTGGGCGTACGTGCTGATATACTTCGAGATCGATTTACCCCCAAGTCACCGAGTGGCGGGGAGAGGCAATCAACAATCCACTCGGAGTTCAGTCCAAAAGCGGGAGCGAATTATCGCTATCTCAAAACAGAGAGGCATATCGGAAACCTGTACACCAACATTTCCCGATCGTTCAAAGCCCCAACACTCGATCAACTCTATGACCAGCGCTCAATTATCTTTCAGATTCCACCGAATCCCCCATTTAAAGTCCTGCTTTCGAGCAGTGACCTGAATCCCCAGTTCGGGACATCATTTGAGGTGGGAGGTTACCATCGTGCGGTACTCCTCCCCAACCTACTGTTCGGCGAATTTTCGATCGCGGCATATACGATGGACATGAAGGACGAATTGGATTTTGACCTTCAGCAACTCAAGTACGTAAATATAGGCAAAAGCCGCCATCAGGGAGTTGAAACCGGTCTCAAGTTTACGATGAAGTCGAATCTGTATGTTTTCCTCAACTACACTCACCAATCCGCTAAATCTCGAACTAGCGAATATGCAGGCAAATTCCTGAAGGCAATCCCACGCGATGTCATCGTTAGCGGCGTCAATGCCGCACATCAGTCCGGGATCGGTGGGAGCATCGTCATCAAATCTGCAAACCGCATTTTTCTTGATGATGCCAATACGATGACGTTGCCTAACTATACCATTGTGAATTCTCGGCTAAAATATCAATTGGGTCTAGTTTCCGCTAAATTTGACGTATTCAATATCTTCAATCAATCCTACAGTACAACGGGTTACCCCGATACCTCAGGGAGCGGGCAACTCTACTTCTACCCAGCCGCTGGACGACATATGCTTCTCAGCCTTAACCTTCAGCGGTAGAAAAACACATCTAATTCAAGAGGTCCGTACAATTGGTGTGAAGTGATGTGTCGCTTTTCGATTTCCCCGCCCATGTATTTCCCTGATAGAGAGGGTGCCGTCCGCAGAGCAAATGTTTCAGGCATTGAGTTGACTCCCCCATCAAGCTATTGTACTATCAACGCTCGTCCGGATAATAGATGTAATCACCTGCTAAATCCCACTGTTCCATCTGCTATGCGGTCTTTTGACAAGAGTTAGAATGAGGGTGGGTTCTTGAGACACTTTCAACTCTGATAGACATGTCAAATTGTAGATGGATCTACCCAAGGCTATAATCGACGTTTCCATTATGTTACACCTTATGATAAAATATCTTAAGTGCGCTTCCCCTTGAAAATCGATCGGTTTTCAGCCGTAGTTGGTGTATTCAATATGAAGAGGGATTCTCATGAACCACCATCTGCATCCAAGAGATTTAATCTTAATACGAGGGTTGTCCGAGGACAAAGCCCACAGGATTCTTAATAGGTACGGTTTTCAAGATTGCGACCGGGCGTATCGTAATCTTCAAAATCTGGCGGGAGAGCCACCCTTGCAGGAGGCGTTTGCGGAAATCATAGAACTCACATTGAGGACGTTCGCGGATTCTGCGGATCCGGATGCGGCATTGAACAACTTCGATCGATTTGCAGGCGAAATTCCCAATCGTACCTGGTTGTATCATCTCCTACATGATGCACCCTTTCTTCTTCGCATACTTGCCGTCTGCTTCGGGTCTAGCACTTATCTTTCGGATATCTTAGTACGCAACCCGGAACATTTCAATGAACTGATTGATGCAGGAGTGATGAATACTCCAAAGAATCGCGAAATTATGTATGCCGAACTCTCCCAATCCGTGAACCTCTTCCGTTCGATTGAACAGAAGTTGAGCATGATTCGTCGGTACAAACGAAAGGAAAGTTTGCGCATTGGTGTGCGAGACCTCCTTGAAGATGCAAATCTAGAAACTACTACCCTAGAGCTAACGCACCTTGCGGAAGCCACTTTACAAATCTGTTATGAAATAGGTGTGGCGGAACTCACCCCAAAACTTGGAATTCCATTGGCGGAAGATAAGAAGACATTAAGCAATTTCGCCATCATTGGAATGGGGAAATTTGGTGGTTGTGAATTGAATTTTAGTTCTGACATTGATGTGATGTTTGTCTACTCCGATGAAGGACAAACCGAGAAGGATGTCGAGAACAGCGAATACTTTGGAAAATTGTGTGAGTTCATCATTAAAGCAATGAGTGAGGTGACGGCAAGCGGTTATGTTTTCCGAGTTGATGTGCGCTTACGACCGGAGAGCAGTGTAGGCACCATCGTACGCTCAATAGAGGGATACGAGGCATATTATGAGGGCTGGGGAGAAATTTGGGAACGCCAGGCACTGATTAAAGCTCGTCCTGTTGCCGGCGATATAGAATTGGGTAGGCAATTTATCCAGACTATTCAGCCGTTTGTATATCAGCGATATCTTGATGGTTTGTCAATCTCTGAGATCAAAACGGACATCTGGCACACAAAGGCACGAATCGAACGTCGAATCATCGCTGAAAACGAAAACCCACAGACTCACACAAAGTTGGGAATCGGGGGCATCCGCGACATTGAGTTTGTTATCCAATACCTTCAACTTATTCATGGCGGACCAATAGCAATGCTGCGGAATCGCAACTCGCTGGAAACACTCAATCTGCTTCGCGAGCATGAATTGCTGGGTCGAGAAGACTGGAAGACGCTTTCGGAAGCTTATCGGTTCCTGCGAACAGTTGAACACCGCATTCAGATTGAAGCGGATCAACAGCGGTATAGCCTGCCTTCAAAACAAGAGGACCTGATTAAACTTGCCAGGAGCACCGCTTATCGCGATAGCGACAATGAATCCGCCTTAGGTGCGTTCCACAGAGATTATAAAATATACACGCATGCAGTTCGCGAAGTTTTTGACAAAATCTTCGCAATTTCTGAGGCGGATGAGGACATTGACATCTCACTGTTGCTTTCAACAAAAGACTTGACAATGATTAAGCGAATACTGGAACCTTTCGGTTTCGAGAACCCACGTGAAGCGCAGTGGCGGATAAAGCTGATGGCCGAAGGGCCGGAAGGGTCACGTTTCTCCCCGGGGGTACGTACGAAACTCATTGAGATTGCGCCGACTCTGCTAAGTTGCTTGCGCCATACGCCTGACCCCGACATGGCACTAAGTTACATTGAAGCGTTTACAGACCGGGTAGGGGCACGTGTCTCATACTACACAATGTTTCAGCAAAACCCATCTATTCTTGATATGTTGGCTCGATTGTGCGGAACTAGTTTGTTTCTCTCGGAGCTGCTGATAGTCCATCCGGAATCCTTTGATGTATTGACGGCACCAGCCGTAATGGAGCATCCTAGAACGCTAGTAGAAAAGCTGGACAGCGCGCTCCAAATCATTGCTAATGCACCTGAAGTTCACGTTTTCAACGCGCTAAGGCAATTCAAGAATAGCGAAGTCCTGCGAATTGGACTGAGAAGCATTTTGAAACGTGCAGATTTATGGACGACTACGGCGGAACTTTCCGACTTGGCGGAGACTACATTAAAGGCAATATATCCTCACATTAGTGGACAATTTAAGCAACAAAATGGAATCCCTCTGACAAACGATGGTGTAGAAGCTACATTCTCAATAATCGGCATGGGAAAACTCGGCGGGCGAGAATTGAACTTCAGCTCAGACTTAGATGTAATGATGGTCTATTCCGGACAAGGTGAGTCAACAAAAGGCTTGTCCAACGCGGAGTATTTCGCGAAGCTCGGCTTAGAATTGATTAACCGATTTAAGGACACGGGGAGTGGAACAATTTATGAACTTGATTTGCGATTACGTCCTTACGGTACGGGGGGCGCACTTGCCCTGCCACTAGACGGGTATAAGAGTTACTACGAAGAACATGCCGAGACCTGGGAACGTCAAGCATTAATTCGTGCGCGTCCTGTTGCTGGCGATGAGTGCCTTGGCAGACGATTTCTAGAGGTTGCACACACTTTTGCCTACCGTCAACCTTTGACTCAAGACGAAGTAGCTGAAATCATCCATACTCGACAACGCAAAGAAACCCAAGCAACGCGCCTTGTAACAACTAAACGCCGTCGACGTCGAAAAAAGACACAAGATGTAAAATCAGGATACGGCGGGTTAGTGGACATTGAATTCGCTGTTCAGACACTTCAATTGATTTACGGCACACAATATCCAATGGTCCGAGCGCAGAACACGCTTGATGCAATTGCGCAATTGAGTGAGATTGACGCCATAACGACTTCCGATAAAGAACACCTCGTTAGAGATTATGAATTCCTGCGGCGCGTCGAGAATAGCTTACGTATTGTTCACGACCGGCCGCTAGATGCATTGCCGGATCAAACTGCAGAGTTGGATAAACTCGCTAAACGTGCCGGCTATCTCGATCAGGGGCAGTCTGCCACAGAGCAATTCCTAAAAGACTATCAAGAGTTTACGGAAGACACGAGAAAGCTCTTTTATCAATTGCTCAACTCGTAAATATCCAAGCATCATTCACTCGGCATTTCGCATATAAATTCTGATTGAGTAAACTATAATCTATACCATCTCAGTTTTCGATTTACCAGCAAGAAAGGAGACCACGTATGGCAGATAAACCATACCAGTTCAGTGATGAAGACATGAGACACTTCATCGTCAACGGATATGTTACGGTAAAACCGGATTTCCCCCGAAGTTTCCATGAGCGGATTTACCAACAGACCAAGGAAATATTCGAATCGGACGGGAATCCGGGCAATAATCTTCTCCCTCGGATTCCAGAGATTCAGGAAGTGTTCGATCACGCCGTTATACGTAGTGCCTTGTCCAGCCTCTTGGGTCCAGATTATATCATGCACTCTCATCGTCATCCGCATTACAACCTACCGGGCAGTGCCGGTCAAGATTTTCACAAAGACAGCTACTGGGCTTATAGCAAAGTGCGCCACCATTGCCCTCACTGGGTATTAGCGTTCTACTACCCACAAGACGTTGTCGAGGCGATTGGCCCCTCGGCGGTATTGCCTGGCACACAGTATTACAACACGCAACTTCACGAAGATGGGGATGAGGGTACTCCACTATTTGGCGAGGCAGGTACAGTTACGCTCCTTCACTTTGATTTGCGGCACCGCGCAATGGCAAATCAAACACAGAAACATCGCTTCATGATGAAATTTGAGTTTGTGCGGATGAAACCACCTGCAATTGCCCCATGGCAATCTAAAACCCCGACATGGCAGCCTATTGGTTGGGAACTACCCCTAGGAAATCACGAAACCATGTGGCGACATATTTGGGACTGGCTCCATGGAAAGAATACTTCAACGAACAGCGATAGTTCTTCAATGAATTGCGATATTTCCGCACTATCAAACCAGTTACATGATTGCTCCGAGGTTGCAAGTCTTGATGCAGCTTATGCCCTCGGAGCAGTTGGTGACGTTAGTGACTCAGTAGTCCCAACACTAATTGATGGGTTAAGAAATGATACCGAAATAATCAGCCGCTCTGCCGCGTACGGCTTAGGGGCCGTCGGAAAGGCAGCAGTGCCGGCGCTGATCGACGCACTAAGTCATCCTTCCGAGTCGGTGCATCTGAACGCCGTGTACGCACTCGCTCAGATGGATGTCTCTGCACGCGAAGCCGTCCCGGCACTCTCAATAGCTTTACGCGACTCATGCGTCCAAGTACGTCGTCACACCGCCGAAACTCTCGGCACAATTGGTGAATCCGCTCAAGACGCTGTACCCGCGTTGATAGACGCGCTGCACGATAGCGATGACCATGTTCGTTTCGATACGGCACTCGCACTGGCGCAAATCGGGAAACCTGCCAGTGTCGCGGTACCGGCACTGGTAAATGCACTAAAAGATGAAAATCGGTATGTACGTTTCAATGCGTCAGTTGCACTTGAGTGGATTGGCACGTCCGAAGCAATAGATGCGTTACTCCGATTTCTGTCCATTTTCCGGTGGTGCCATACGACCACAAGCACAAGCACATTTTAACCTGTGCCTATTACGAATCTCACAATGAAGCTCTCGTCGGGAGAGTAATGAAATGATGACAAAACGGATCATCCCTTGCCTTGATGTTCGTGCCGGCAAAGTTACAAAGGGAGTCGCTTTCGAGGGTAATGTTGATGTCGGTGACCCGGTAGAAATGGCAAGGTTTTACTACGAAAGCGGGGTGGATGAGCTCGTTTTCTACGATATAACTGCAAGCAATGAAAAACGAAGCATCATGATTGACGTTGTCTCTGCGGTTGCGGCAGAAATTTTTATTCCGTTTTCGGTTGGTGGCGGGTTGAGAGACCTTGAGGACATGCGACGGGTGCTCTTGGCTGGTGCCGAGAAGGTGAGCATCGACTCGGGGGCCGTGAGAAATCCGCAGCTTATCAGGCAGGGCGCAAAGGCGTTTGGCAGCCAGTGCGTGGTTCTGAGTATGCAAGTAAAACGCGTACCGAAAAGCGATCGGATTCCAAGTGGTTTTGAGATTTACATTGACGGCGGCCGCCGCCCGATGGGATTAGATGCGATTCAGTGGGCAGAACGCGGTGTGGAGCTAGGCGCAGGTGAAATCGTAGTCAATAGCATCGATCAGGACGGCACAAAAGCCGGATACGATCTTGAACTGACCGCAGCCATAGCAACTTTGGCGCCGGTACCGGTCATAGCGTCGGGAGGTGCGGGCAAACCGAAACATCTCCGCGATGTCTTTGTCGAAAGCAACGCAGATGCTGCAATCGTCGCATCAATCACACACTACGGAGAGTTCACAATAGAGAACATCAAGCAGTACCTTCATGCGGAAGGGGTTGCGGTTCGTAATACGTGGTGAGAATAGTCATGTTAATCGGCATTTGCTCGATGAACACGAAGAGAGAGAAGAGAGAGTTTAGCGTCATTTGCCGATTTTGTCCACAGCATCCTTAGTTCGGGAGTTTCCTGATTTTTCTAAACACAGAGCTTTGTATTTACGTTCGCAATTTGGACTACCTAACTCATGGTGTTTCTTGTATTCGGTTGCTTCAGAAATAGAACTAAGGATTGTCATTGTTGCATCGCAAAGTGATTTGCACTGCCTGAATCCAACGAGTCGGTACACGAGTGAATGCCTGCGGACACTTTAGCGATTACCGCACCGCTAAACTAACTACATGTGTTCCGCTTTGCTTGAGCTTTCGGTAATTCCCGAAGACTTCTTTGAAGTTCCGTTTGATGAATTCCCGGAGCCCGCGGATTGTAACGACATAGAGCTTACCGGTCGGTTTAAGGTAATTCCGGGCTTCCAGCAGAATAATGCGCAGAAGTTCCTTTCCCGCATTTGCAGGCAAGTTTGATGCGATGACATCAAACTTGATATCGGGTAGATGGCTGAAGGTATTGCTCACTATCGCCTCACAATTTTGTACTCTGTTCCGTTTGGCATTCTTAATGGCGTGCTCAACTGCTACAAAATCCTTATCGACCAAGTAAACTTTGCCATTGCCCGATAGTTTTGCCATCACCAAACCAATCGCACCGTATCCACAACCGAGATCGAGACATGTATCCCCTGCGTTAACGTCAAGATAATCTATGAGTAAGCGCGTTCCCGGGTCAATTGATCTGGGAGAAAAAAGTCCCCATGTAGAAGAAAAGGCACAGTCGAATCCGCGCAGTTTGGCATCAAACACAATGTGACGTTTGAGCGCATCTAAATCCATGTCATTTCAGGCGTTGGGTTAGTTCGTTGCGGGTAACTGGTTGGTCAAGAGACATTAAGTAAATCTGGAAGTTGTCACTACGATCTGATACAAAGGCAAGTGTGCGTCCGTCAGGTGAGAACGCAGGTTGCATAGATACACCAACCCCGTTGGTTAAGCGTCGTTCGTTTGTACCATCCGCACCCATCATATAGATTTCGATGTCACCCTCGCGTGCCGAAACGAAGGCAATTGACTTACCATCAAGGGAAACGACGGGACTATAGCAGTCGTATCGGCTCGGGTTAAGATGTTTCTCTGCTCCACCGTTAATGCTTATGGCGTAGAGTTGGTGAATCTTCTCTCGTGCCGATACAAACACTATTCGCCTTCCTTCAGGAAAGAAGCATGGACTACCATCGTCTACTTCATTGTGTGTGATCCTTTTGAACTGAATCGTATTACTGTCAATATCTTGGAGGCTTAATCCTCCGATATCTAGCAGGTACAATTCTAGGTTGGCGTCAGTGTTAGATTCATAAACTATACGGTGTCCATCTGGCGCAACACGTGGCGCTCTAACACCAAATCCCATCGGCAAAACTTCGCGTGTTTCTTTGCTGTGAATATGCGTGACCTTAAATCCGGCGTATATCGGTGTAGACCCACTGCTTTGTAGAACTATCTTAACTTCACGTGAATCCTTCGGCTCGCAGCTATAGAAGAGATAGTTCGGATTACTAAGGAATGCCGGTGAAGTTTCATTAAGATCGGTTGTGAAGGTGACACGTTGATGTATGCGTCCGTTAAGGTCCATCACGTAAATTTCGCCATTGTCTAGACGAAAAGAGGAGAACGCGATTCTCGTCCCATCAGGCGAGAAGATTGGAGAGTAATTGTCGGCTTCCCCCTCCGTGAGTTGCATGACTTGATATGTGTCGCCAACAATGCCGGCAACGTCACGAAGCATGGCTTCATTAGAAGTGATGCTAACGATCGCGCGAAGTTCGTTATGAGCATCTTGTCGATTGCCTAATTTCATGTAGATTGTTGAAAGCTTTAGCCGTGCTTCGGCTTCTGCCTCGGGCTGATCGATGTAAAGATGCTTCGCTTTCTTGAGTTGGAAAATGGCGTCTTGAAAGCGTCCCAATCTATCATAAGCTTGGCCAAGTAGCACTCTAGCTTTGGCGTTTCGATCGTCTGCCTCTACAATTTTCTCAAGCAGATTTACAGCCTCTAGATCCATGTCTGACTGAAGTAATTCTTCGCTTTGCTGTAAAGAGGGTTCCTCTACGTGCTGGCAATTGAGTGCACTGCTGATGAGGGCAAGACAAAGAATAGTTGCAATTTTTTGAGAAGATTGCGATGCGATTCGCGCCAGGCATTGAACGAAAATCAACACATGACGATGAAGGCGTGTAGAGACAGAAGTGCGCTGTAAGCTTTCATTGCCGTCAACTTCGGATGCGCTATGCACATTCGAAAGGCTTTCCTCTTGGTGTTTCCGAACTGGCATTTGTGTTTCCCTCAAGGACTGTAGCTTGCTCCGCTCTTGACGTCGGTTTATTTTCCTGTTTCTTCAACTTCCTCTCGTTCCTTCACCTCCCTCAGCCGCCTTCTGAATGCTCGTTTGTTGAAACCTTTTTCGCCGCGCCACCCGTCGCAAATGGCGTACAGCCAAAAGAACAGTCCCTGGACAAGGCCGCTCAATTTCAGCTTCCACGAAGGGCGGTACATCAACTTTTTGCCATTCTCAAACGTCCATAAATGGTATCCCAGTCTCTCTTCTTTTTCTTTCACCATATTCGGAGATTCCGATGACTGGTCAGAGTTTGTGTTGTCAAATCGCCGCTCTTCCCACCAGTCGGTGAAGTCATCGAAACGAGCAAGGTCCTCCCAACCATCAACAGGCAATGAATTAAGATAGACTAGAATTCCCCCGAGGGCAACACCTAAAAAAAGAATGAAGCCTTTCAGCCGTTTGCGCAGGTAAATTTGTCCAAGACCCGGAAGAATCAGTGACAAAAGCATAGCAACGTAGGACGGTTTTCCGCTTCCTACTTGTACCATCTTGAACCTCTTGATTAATCGCTAGCACTTGCGACGAGATAAACCCCTATACAAATCACCACCGCGCCTAGAACTCTGATTCTTGGAATTGATTCTTTGAAGAATATCCATGAAAAAAGTATTGACAATAAATAGCCGAGACTAATTATCGGGTATGCGACACTTAATTTGACTCTCGAAAGAATAACGAGCCAAATCATCGTTGTGAATCCGTAGGTTGCGATACCACCAATAACGAACGGGTTCATAAATGCTTGAATGAGTTTGTGTATTACTCGACTTACACCCTCCACGCGTCCTACTTGGAGCATCCCTTGCTTGAGCAAAAGTTGCCCTGTCACGGTAAATAACACGTTACAGATTAAAAGCAGGAAATCTTTGAGTGTGATTTCTTTCATATAGAAAACACCTTTCCTCCATTTCTAAGTATACTATATCACACTGGTCAACTTTTCACAATGCCCAATACTTTGTGGGCATGGGAACCCGTTTCGATTGGTTCACACTATCGTCTAGCACATATGGCGAAGGACTGTTGAGTCGCCGAATATTTCAGTTCCCAATGAAAAAAGCATCCTCCCTAGGCTCAAGAATCAAGCAAGCATGTCGGAACCCACTTCGACCGAAGTTGCCAGCATTCGCTTGGGGATAGTCCGGCTCAGCCGCATCTAACTCGCCATTGGGCTGTGTCAAGCGCGGGATAGGACATATTGATATTGTCGCTCAAATGTCACTACTGTCGTAGGAACGACGCACTCCCTGTTAATTAGAGGCCCGCACTTGCCTCTGATTCATTATAATAGCGATTATTGGCAATTGGTCTGTGTTTTGCATAAAACCAACTTAGCTTCTAGCGAAGTCGCAAAGTGCTTTTAAGCTATTGTGCCTACATGCCAGCTTAAATTGGATAATCCAATCCCGACGTGATATAATAGGATCTTGACTTGTGTTAAAAACTGGCTATAATTCGCTACCGCAATGGCGATCAAATCAACATCGCCGGAAAATAAACCGCTTTGGGATTGACATTTCAACATTTGATGGGGGAAGAAACCATGAAACTCAGATTTGCCATCACAGCTGTGTTGTTGGTAGCACCCATTTTTCTTGTTGGGTGTTATACACAGCTTGCGTACAATACAGCCTCGCGGATAACACCCCGAGGGACAAATCAACATGATGAAGCCAAGACATTGAACGAAAATGAAGACAATGGAGATGGCCAAACTGGTGTAGAGCATCAATCAGAAACGGAGGAGGAGGGATATTACGGACGCCGTAAGCGAACTTACGATCGTCACATTCCGTATTACGACGGATACTATTTTTCGGACCCTTACCCATACTACTCTTACCATCCCTACTACCAAAATTATGGATATCGGAACTCTTATTGGTATGGTCGGAGGCATCATCGCGATTACTCACCCCGTTACTACAAGAACCGGGACTTTCACCAGGGCGATAGACGCTCACGAAGTCATCGAGGCGTTGATTCTCAACGCTCGTCATCCAACAGACCAAGCCAAAAGATGGACCGCGAATTAGATAGGACCTCTCCAAAGGAGGATAGTTCAAGACATAGGGAATTAAGAAGATATCAAAGGAGGCATTAATTTCAATGATGAGAAAACTGAATTACATAATCTCAAAACACGCAGCTTGGAAGACAATCTACGTCCTGTCCTTAATTCTGTTCATTACAACGTTTGTTCTCACCCTACCTAGTCTCGCTCAGGTTGAGGAAATTGCTATCGGTAATACTTTCGGCGTTGGTGCGAGGGCGATGGGTATGGGAGGCGCGTTTCTTGGCACTGCAGACGATTTGACAGCGCTCTACTGGAATCCTGCGGGGTTAGCCCAAATTCGGAAATTCGAGTTGTATGGCAGCATGTCTCACCACGACACTAACTCTGAAACGCAATTTGCCGGGACACGTCCGATTAACGCCAGCCGGTCAAAGACTCGGCCCAATTCCGCGGGGATAGTCTATCCACTAGGTGCGAGGCGTGGTGGTTTCGCTATCGGGTTAGGATATAACCGTGCACAGAACTTCGACTCTCGAATTGTTATTCAGGGAATAGATCCCTCTGACGACACAACTTTTGGCGGTCTTGACGTAGATGAAACTAACAGCGACCGCGGAGGTATTGGAATTTGGAGTTTCGGTGCGGGAGTTTTTATCTCACAAAATATCATACTCGGCGCATCTATGGACTTCTGGCACGGAACATATATCAACGAGTTAGATAGCATTGCAACCGACGTGAGTAACATTGATGCTGAATTAGCCGGTTTCGCATTCCATGACACCATCGACCGTGAATACTTTGGTGTCGGCGGCAGAATTGGGCTGCTTGCTTACGTCACTGAAAATGTAACTCTCGGTCTTACTGCCGTTGCTCCAATGGACATTGAGGTGGATGAGCTGTGGCGGGAAGAAACCGATGTGATTTTTGATGATGGTGAATCAGAAAGGGATTCCGACCAGGGGTCAATACTTTTCGATATTGAAAGACCGTTTGAACTCGGTGCGGGAATCGCCGTGAAACTTCTGCAAAAGTGTTTGACACTAGCTAGTGACATTCAATTCACCGATTGGACACAGACACAATATAGCGCGCCACCATCGGAAGATGTGTCCAGAGATAACTTCGAGCGGTTCTATGACAAGACGGTTCAGATTCGCGTTGGTGCAGAATATCAAATCAAGAAAATTGATGCCTACACTCGTGTGGGTTATTTGTATGACCCTATCCCATTTAACGCAAAAGAAATTGACAACAATCGGAATTCCTTGACAATCGGCATTGGCAAAGTCTTCGACGAAGTTGTAAAGTTCGACATAGCGTATATACGCGGTTCGTGGAAACAATCGGTGGAATCACTTGCTACTACCCAGACATCGAATCGTCTGTTTGTGTCCGCAGCGTATCGATACTGAAATACGGTCATCATGGACAGACATACGCCACGAGCACTCACTCTTGCTGCTAATGCGGGGCAAAAAAAAGCGTTGACTGATACCATCAATCAACGCTAGAAAAGTTTTATAGAAAGCAGAACTGCGATCTGGTCATTATACCAATTGAATATAAGCCATCTGTGTCCCATCTCCACGCCTTAACTCACCCCGAATTATGCGGGTATACCCTCCATTTCGATCCTGATAACGCGGGCCTATTTCATCAAAGAGTTTTTGCAATACCGCATGTTTGCCTTGGCCATCTCCTTCATGCAAATTCGTCCCCATAATCATTCTGGCCACTTGGCGGCGCGCGTGCAAATCCCCTCGCTTCGCCAGCGTGATAAGCCGTTCGGCAACTCGCCTTAATTCTTTGGACTTAGCCAATGTCGTCCGAATCTGTTCATGTTCAAATAGCGCCGTAGCCTGATTGCGGAATAACGCCTTACGATGGCTAGTTGTTCGCCCAAGTTTTCTTCCAGCTTTCCTATGTCGCATAATTCCCCGATTTTCCTTCCGTTCCGTTAATCTTCCTCATCATCAAGGACCATTCCGAGGGAAAGTCCCATATTAGCCAGAAAATCCTTAATTTCATTCAAAGATTTTCGCCCGAAATTACGAAACTTCAACATATCTTGCTCGGTTTTTGCCACGAGATCCCGGATTGTTGTAATCTGTGCAGCTTCTAAACAATTTGAAGAACGTACGGAAAGTTCAAGTTCTGCGACGGGTTTTGACAAATATTTCTCGCGCTGCACTTTTTCTTCGTCAATTTCCTCAACCTGTTCAACATAGGTTTCATCAAAATCACTGAATAGCCGTAGTTGTTCCAACAAGATATCCGCGGCTTGGGTAACAGCTTCTTTTGCTGTAATGCTTGCGTCAGTCGATACCTCCAAAATCAAGCGGTCAAAGTTAGTCATATGCCCAACCCGTGTTTCTTCAACCCGGAAATTGACACGTTTCACCGGCGAATACTTCGCATCAAGCGCAATTACGCCAATGGGCTGGTTTGAATCAGAGTGTTCTTCTGCATGTGCATAACCGCGTCCACGACGGACGTGCAATTCTATGTTTAGGCCATCGCATTTGTCTAATGTCGCAATATATTGGTCAGGGTTAATAACCTCCACTTGGCTATTGGGCTGAATATCGGCGGCTGTAATCCCTCCGGCTCCGGCGGCTGAGAGGCGTAGAGTTACAGCCTCATCCGTGTGGACGAGGAATCGAATCTCTTTGAGATTAAGGAGAATCTGGATAACATCCTCCTTGACACCATCAATGGTCGAATATTCGTGTTTTATCCCCTCTATGGAAACAGAAACGACGACTGCTCCTTCGATAGACGAAAGCAGAACGCGTCGCAATGAATTACCTAGGGTAATTCCAAATCCTCTCGCCAGTGGCTCGGCAATAAATTTGCCATAGTCCGGTCTCAGGCTTTCCAAGTCTGCCACAAGACGCTCTGGCTTCCTGATGTCCATTTATGTTGTCCTTCCACGTAGGTATATGTTATTTGGAGTAAAGTTCAATTATTAACTGAGTTTGGATGTTGGCGGCAACCTGGTTTGCCTCCGGGTAACTTCGAATAATTCCCGTCCGTTTGTCAGCATGCAACTCTAGCCACTCAGGTGTGCCTGTCTGTTGTGCGTATTCTATTGCTTCTTGGAGCACACCTGCCTGGAGACTTTTCTCTCGGACTTCAATCTTGTCACCAACAGTCACCAAATAGGAAGGAATGTTGACCAATACTCCGTTTACTAGAAAATGGTTATGCTTGACGAGTTGCCTCGCCTGTCGCCGCGATCTAGCAAAGCCAAAGCGAAAAACCACGTTATCCAACCGGCGTTCCAAAAGAACAATCAACGCGTCTCCAGTTATTCCCTTTTGGTGTTCGGCTTTATTGTAATAGTTGTGAAACTGCTTTTCTAAAGTGCCATAGATTCGCTTGGCTTTTTGTTTCGCACGTAACTGCTGCCGGTAGGCATCTTTTCCACGAATCGGCCTTTGGCCATGCTGTCCCGGAGGATAACCGCGACGCTCAAATGAACACTTTTGTGTATTGCAGCGTCGCCCTTTTAGGAAGAGTTTTTCGCCTTCCCTGCGGCACAATTTACAAACGGGACCTAAATATCTGCTCATTTTCTCCTTCGCAATTCATGATCGAAGTTAAACACGGCGCCGCTTGCGTGCACGACAGCCATTGTGAGGTATTGGGGTCACATCTTTCATTAACGTAACTTCAAGTCCTGCTGCTGAAAGCGCACGGATTGCAGATTCTCTTCCAGATCCCGGTCCTTTAACCCGCACCTCAACACGCCTCATTCCCTGTTCCATAGCCTTTTTCGCACATGCTTCTGCGGTCTGTTGTGCAGCAAACGGAGTGCTCTTTCGGGAACCTGGGAAACTCATCCCGGCACTTGCCCATGCAACTGTATCGCCGGAGGGATCCGTGATAGTAACAATTGTATTGTTGAACGTAGCCTGGATGTGGGCAACACCTTCCGGCACACCCTTCTTTTCTCTTCTTTTTGCTCGATTTGAAGAACCCAAAGACACACTCCTTTCACGTTGAAGAATAAGTTAATATCAACCAGTTTTGCGAGCTGCTTCCTTGGATTTTCTGCCCACAGAAATAGCTCTAGCTTTTCCTTTGCGTGTTCGCGCATTAGTACTTGTTCGCTGACCGCGCACAGGTAACTGCCGACGATGACGCAATCCACGATAACTATTAATATCCATTAACCTTTTGAGGTTTTGATCGACTTCTCGTCGCAAATCGCCCTCAACCTTGTACTCTTGAGTAATTGTGGTTCTTATTTGACTAATCTCATCCTCAGCCAAACTGTCTACTTTTTTTCCTGGGTCAATGTTCAATTCGCGCACCAATTTCGATGCACTGTGACGACCAATCCCGTATATGTAGGTAAGAGCGATGTCAACCCGTTTATTTCGGGGCAAATCCACTCCTGCAATCCTTGCCATGACCTTTCTCCTTTGAACTCACAATTGATAGTGTATTAGCTTCGGTCATCCTTGTCTCTGCTTGTGTTTCGGGTTCGAAGGACAAATAACGCGAATGACGCCTTTTCTTTTTATGACCTTACACTGGTTACACATTTTCTTTACAGAGGCTTTAACCTTCATCGGCTTCCTTTTCCCTCTAAACAGTTACAGCACTTCATCTCGAACGACGTCCCTTAATCCGTCGTCCCTTTATGAAACCCTCATAGCTCCGATCAGTCAAATGCGACTCAATCTGTGATACTGTGTCCAACACGACTCCAACAACTATCAATACCGAAGCTCCGCTCACCATGGTCCCGATTTGCAACCAACGATCAAACATTATCGGAATCACCGAAATTGCAGCCAGAAAACAGGCGCCGGGCAGGGTAATCCGCGTTAACACGAAGTTGATGTGCTCAGCCGTTCGCTTACCCGGTCGAATTCCACCTTTTTCCAGAATATGCGCACCGTGTTTTTTCAGTGTATCTGCCATGTCAACCGGGTTAATTTGTACTGCCGTATAAAAATAGGTAAAGGCGATAATCAGACCTGCGTATAAGGTCAAGTATACCGGATGACCCGGATTCCCCAAGACCCCTTGTAGCCCAAGCGCCCATCCCCAATCTTGTGGCAGAAAACCCAAGATTGTCCCAGGGAATTGCATCAAAGTTACCGCAAATATTATTGGAATCATTCCTGCTGCATTGACGCGAAGCGGGAGATGGGTTCTCTGACCGCCATACATCCGTGTCCCTTTTATTTGTCGTCCGTACTGAACAGGAATCTTTCGAACGGATTGAGTGATGAAAACCGTACCCATCACTGCAACAACAATCAGAGCTAGAAAGATAGCCAACTGTATTAAACCAAAGTTAGAATCGTTAATCAAGCGGCTAGTTATCGAGGAAACACCGCCTGGTACTGCTGCTACTATTCCAACCGTGATGATGAGTGAAATACCTTGACCGATGCCTCTTTCCGTAATCTGCTCTCCAAGCCACATCACGAACGCAGTGCCAGCCATTAAGGTGATTACCGTTAAGAAATGAAAAGACCAACTTTCATGCATAACGATATCTGCGTCTATGCCGAGGTTGCCAGGATTGCGTAATAGGAAACTGATCCCCAATCCCTGGACAGCGCTCAGGATGACAGTGCCATAGCGCGTATACTGTGTGATTTTCTTGCGCCCATCCGGTTCCTTCGATAACTTCTCAAGAGAAGGTACAACAACAGCAAGAAGTTGCATGATTATCGATGCACTAATGTATGGCTGGATGCCGAGCGCAAAGATTGTCATCTGGCTGAACGCTCCGCCAGAGAATAAGTCCACAAATCCAATCATGTTGCCGCCGGGACGATCTGTCAATTGGTTAAAAAAAACTTCTAGTGCTTTGTCGTCGATACCCGGGATTGTGATGTGCGCCCCAAACCGGTAAACAATCAGCAGCAACGCTGTAAATATAATACGAGTTCGCAATTCCGGGATTTTGAACACATTCCGGAACGCTCTGATCAGCTGAGGCTTATCTTTCGAATTCATCATACAATCATTGAATAGGCAGGTACTATAACTTTAACTTTCTCGCGTGAGGGGCACGCACGGCGTTAATATCTTATCCGATTCGATCTAGGAAACAGATGCGGTTGGCTAAAAGATTTACTGGGAGATTATCTCAGCCTTGCCGCCAATCTGCTGAATCTTTTCAATCGCCGACTTCGCGAAACTGTGCACACACACAGTCAACTGTTTTTCAAGGTCACCGTCGCCAAGAATTTTTACGCGCGCATTCCTGCGCTTCACCATACCTCTGTCGCTTAACATTTCGACTGTGACAATGGTGTTACTATCAAAGCGGTTCAGTTCCTTGACGTTTACTACATCATATTTAATACGTTTATGTTTAGTTACCGCCGGTCCACGCTTAGGAAGCCTTCTCACCAGAGGCATTTGTCCACCCTCGAACCAAGCGGGAATAGATCCGCCAGAACGTGATTTCTGGCCCTTATGCCCCCGTCCACCGGTTTTACCCCAACCTGAAGCCTCGCCCCGTCCAATTCGCTTCTTGGCTCGTTTTGAACTCCGGGCCGGTTTGAGCTCATTCAACTTCATGACCATTAACTCCATTTCAATGAGTAGCCGACGGTGAACTCTCGCCGGTCAATTCCTCAACGCGTTTTCCGCGAAGGCGGGCGACATCGTTAACATCTTTCAAATTCTTTAGCCCCAACATTGTCGCCTCCGCAATGTTCTTCACATTTCTAGATCCAAGGCGCTTAGTCAATACATCTTTAATCCCCACAAATTCCAGAATTGTCCGCGTCGCATGTCCGGCTACAATTCCAGTCCCAGGACTGGCTGGCTTCAGGAGAACCTTGGCCGCTTTGAATTTACTGAATATTTCATGCGGAATGGTACCTCCCATTAGCGGTACACGGATCAGATTCTTCTTGGCATCAGCAACACTTTTGCTAATCGCCGAAGGGACATCGTTAGCACTGCCGAACCCGATGCCAACAATACCTTCATAGTTTCCAACTGCGGAAAGGGCATTGAAACTTGGTGTCCGTCCCCCTTTGCCCACACGCATTACACGATTAATCGCGATTGCACGCTCTTCAAATTCGGAATTTCCCGGATCTATTTTTTTAATTCGCAACAAAATCCTCCTTTAGCAAAACCCAATATCTCGCTCTCCAATGTGTACAGTAAACGGTCTCCTAGAACTTCAATCCGCCTTCCCTAGCAGCATCTGCAAGAGCTTTTACTCTTCCATGATATAGGTTTCCGCCCCGATCAAACACAACAGACTCAATCTGAAATTCTTTAGCCCTGTGCGCAATCAGTGCGCCGACTTTTTGCGCGGCACTAGCATTGCCACCGCGCGAATTCCCCTTCCTCAATTCGGGTGCTAAGGTCGAGGCAGCAGCGACTGTGACACGATTTTCGTCATCAATAAGTTGAGCGTAAATATGATTGGCACTCTTAAAAACAGAAAGCCTTGGTCTTTGGTTTGTGCCAAACACCTTCTGTCGTACATGTCTTTTCCGTGCTATGCGTGCAAGTTTCTTTCTTTTGAGTCGATCCAACGATTTTCCCCCCTAGTTCGCTCGGCGCGAACGTAGACCAAAGCTTACGCTTTCGCTTTACCTTCCTTCATGCGAACACGTTCGCCATCATAACGAATGCCCTTGCAAGGTTGATATACCCCGGGCTTCTTGATTTGACGAATTGATGCAGCAACTTGACCAACGAGTTGCTTGTCAACACCACTCACGATGACAGGAATATGAAGCTGCCCATCCACGTTTTCGGTACTATCAACACGGATTGTGATTCCCTCTGGTGGATCGTATGTAACGGAATGGGAATATCCTACGTGCAACACCAATGACTTCTGATTGTTAATCTCTGCACGATACCCTGTGCCCACAACACGAAGTTTTTTCTCAAATCCGTCTGTGACTCCCTTTACCATATTCGCGATTAAACTTCGGGTAAGTCCATGTAACGATTTGTGTGCTTTCCGATTACTCAATCTCTCGACTTCAAGCCGACCATCGTCCTTCTTCACTTTATTTCCTGCGGGAATTGTCCAATCTAGCTTTCCCTTGGGGCCCTCCACACTTATTCTTGAGCCGTCAAGGATGATTTCGACATTCGCCGGAACTTCAATGGGTATTTGGCCTATTCTTGACATGATGTCTTTCCCTAAAATTCAACAAGTTACACTTACCAAATATGGCACAAAACTTCGCCGCCAATTTTGGCAACTTGACATTGAGAAGCTGTCTGCACACCGTGAGACGTAGACAAGATAGCAATTCCTAGGTCGCCATGAACGCGAGGCAAATCGCCTACTCTGACATACACGCGGAGTCCGGGTTTACTGATTCGTTTTAGACCTGAAATAACCTTTTCTTGGTTATCGCCATACTTGAGGTAGATACGCAAAACCCCCTGCTTCCCATCTGTGATAAGACGATAATTCCGGATGTATCCTTCCTCGGTCAGGATTCGAGCAATTTCCGCCTTTATCCTAGAAGCGGGCAATTCGACTCGTTCGTGGCTAACCATATTTGCATTGCGAATACGTGTTAACATATCCGCAATTGGATCTGTCATTGACATGTAACCTTCTCTCCTTCACCAACTAGCTTTTTTCACACCGGGGATTTTACATTCTCTAGCAAGTAGTCGAAAGCAAATGCGGCATAATTCAAATTTGCGAAGAAAACCACGAGGTCGTCCACAGACGCGGCAGCGATTGTATTGCCGAGTTCGGAATTTCGGAGTTCTTTTCTGTTTAGCAATAAGCGCTTTTGTTGCCAAATCGGTTGCTCCTAACTATTTGTTATTTTTCCTTTAGTTACGATTAAAACTGCTTTACGATTGGAAGGCGACGTATCTATTGCGACCAAGCTACTAGATGTATTTAAGATTACTCCCTAAAGGGCATTCCTAATACCTTCAGCAACTCTCGTCCTTCCTCGTCTGTCTGAGCTGTTGTAACGATAGTTACGTTTAGCCCGCGAACTTCGTCTACTTGGTCATATTCGATTTCTGGGAAAATTAGTTGCTCTTGAAGACCTAACGAGTAATTGCCACGTCCATCGAACGCGTCGGGAGACAGACCACGAAAATCTCGAATTTGCGGCAGGACAGTATTGACAAGCCGGTTCAAAAATTCATACATGCGCGGGCGTCTCAAGGTGACTTTGCAGCCGATAGCAGCACCGGCACGGAGTTTGAAGTTTGCTACAGACTTCTTCGCCCGTGTGATAACTGCACGCTGACCGCCGATCTGCGTTAGTTCCTCAACCGCGCTTTCCAGCAGCTTCGGATTCTGCATCGCCGCACCAAGTCCGACGTTCAGATTAATCTTGTCTAATCTGGGGATTTGCATCACATTAGGGTAATTGAACCGTTTTTGCAATGCAGGCACAACCTCTTCTTGATAGAATGCTCTGAACTCGCTCATTAATTCACGCTCTCTGCATAGTTTCGCCAAATCGTGCTGATTCGGAATCCAAAGATAGGCATTACATATTCCGCGCTAACTTCTGTATACGGTCCGAACAAGTTATTCTTGGTCCACAACCGCCCCACATTTTTTGCACACACGCAGGCGATATTTTTTTGTACGAGTCCCAACCTCTCGCTCAAAGACCTGTCGTTTTGTGCGAGTGGGAGAATTGCATTTAGGACAAACCAATTTCACGTTGGAAAGGTGAATCGTTCCTTCTTTTTCAACTACGCCACCTTGCCCCGTCTGGTTTGGGCGCATGTGCTGTTTAATCATCTGAACGCCTTCAACAACAGCGCGATCCTTGCTAGGGATAACTTCAAGAACTCTTCCCGTTTTTCCCTTGTCCTTTCCGCTTAACACCGACACGAAGTCATTGTCCTTTATGTGAAATTTCCTTGTTGACACTATCTCCTCCTAGACGAATAGTGATTCTCGTCAAATGACCTCGGGTGCCAAGGACACAATTCGTGTGAATTCTCGTTCCCTCAATTCACGTGCAACCGGGCCAAAGATTCTAGTGCCACGTGGTTGATTTTGAGGGTCAATCAAAACCGCAGCGTTTTTATCAAACTTGATGTATGAACCGTCTGGGCGACGATACCCTTTGGTAGTACGCACAACAACTGCACGCACGACTTCTCCCTTTTTCACCTGACTATTGGGATTTGCCTCTTTTACACTTGCAACGATAACATCACCTAACCGAGCATAGCGCTTGCGTGTACCACCTAACACTCGGATACACATAAGTTTCTTTGCTCCAGTGTTATCCGCGCAAATCAATCTACTTGAGCTTTGAACCATATGGGGTGCTCCTCACTTCACACATTAGCCACATAAGTCAAATGGTACAGAAACCGAATTTTCCTGAATTCTCTACCAATTATTTGCACTGCTTATATACTACGAGTTTCTGTCGCCACCTGATTCCGCTTTTGCTGTGATTTGGCGAACACGCCATTTTTTTCGGCGACTAAGCGGACGCGATTCAATGACCTGCACCACATCCCCGATTGTACAAGTATTCTGTTCATCATGAGCCAGAACCTTTGTCGTGCGTCTCACGATTTTCTTATAAAGTCGATGCCGGTAGGTTCGCGTGATGGCTACTACAACTGTCTTGTCCATCCGGTTGCTAGTCACAACACCAGTTTGATTTTTGCGATGTCCTCGTTTCTCTTGAGTCAAGCTTATCCTCTCTTTAACTTTGAACTATGGGGCACTTTCAATTCCGTGCTCTCGTGCCCTAAGAATTGTTTTTATCCGTGCAATATCGTGCCTCATTTTCTTTAACTGAGACGTATCTTCAAGTTGTCCGAGGATGTTTCGAAATCGCTGATTGAATAAACTCTCTTTGAGATTCGAAAGCTCGCTCGTCAGGTCTACGACAGATTGAATCCGTAGCTCTTTAGCGGTCATAATCAATAATCTCCGCCTCTGCTTATGAATTTTGTTTTAAGCGGAAGTTTGTGCGAAGCAAGCCGCATCGCCTCTTTTGCTTCTTCAATAGAAACACCACTCAACTCGTAGAGTACACGCCCGGGTTTAACCACTGCCACCCAGTATTCAGGTGGTCCCTTTCCACTGCCCATTCGTGTTTCAGCAGGTTTTTTGGTAACAGGTTTGTGAGGAAAAATTTTAATCCAAACCTTGCCACCTCGTCGAACATGGCGTGTTATTGCAACTCGAGCCGACTCAATTTGACGGCTCGTGATCCAACCACATTCCATTGATTGCAGACCGTATTCGCCAAAGTTAATTCGCGAACCGCGATAAGGGTGCCCGCGCCGCTTTCCGCGCTGTACTTTACGGTATCGCACCCGTTTGGGCATCAACATTGCCAATACTCCTATCTTAACTTATCCGACTCTTCAAAAGCAGCGGGATGCGCATTTAAATCCATCACCACTATCTACTCTTAGCACTATTAACTTACTAGCGCCATCTACCTGAACCTCGACGTCTCGTCGATTCATCATCGCCGAAACGTTCGCCACGTCGGCGTGGACGGGATGGACTTGCTCCGGGCCCCGTTGCCGTTTGCACAGATGATTCCTCGTGTAAAGTTTCGGCAGTACCAATCACCTCGCCTTTGAAAATCCACGTTTTGACTCCTATTTTGCCGTACGTCGTATCTGGCTCACAAAACCCATAGTCAATTCGCGCCCTAAGGGTATGCAGTGGAACTCTACCTTCGATACTAGTTTCTGTACGCGCCATCTCAATGCCACCCAGGCGACCACTAACGGTAGCCTTCACTCCTTGAGCACCAGCACGCATAGATTCGGCGATGCTTCTTTTCACGGCTTGCCTGAAGGGGGATCGTCGCTGGATTTTCATCGCAATAGCTTCCGCAACCAACTGAGCATCAAGTTCGGGAGTTTTAATTTCCGTTACATTAATGCGAACCGATCGCCCGATAGCTTTCTCCAAATCCACCTGTAATTTCTCTGCTTCCACGCCACGACGTCCAATGACAATACCGGGGCGCGCCGTATGTATATTTATAGAACATTTATCCGCGACTCGTTCAACCTCAATCCGCGAAATGCCCGCGCGCGCCAGTTTGTTCTTGATGAACTTCTGAATCTGCAAATCCTCATGGAGCCATACGGCATATTCTTTGTCACTATACCACTTGGAATCCCATGTTTCAATGATTCCAAGGCGGAATCCACGCGGATGCGTTTTTTGTCCCACTAAAACCTCCTCAGGCTAAAATGTGCTGACCTTGATGCTAGAAACCTTTTGGGTAGTAAGCGAAAGACTGCACATGAGAGATGTCCACAACTTAACTCTCCTTACTATCACTTTCCTCATCCAGCACAACGGTAATATGACACCTACGTCGCAGTATCCTATTCGCCATTCCACGTGCTCTTGGTCGAATCCACTTTCGTGTCATTCCCTCATCAATGAAGATTTTTTTGATGAAGAGATTACTTTCATCAATGGTTGAGTCTTGGTGTTGCGCATTAGCTACGGCAGACCGAATTAATTTCCGAATCACCGCCGATGTCGATTTATGCATGAAAGCCAATTCATTCAGAGCATTTTCCACATAACTGTCTCTGACTAAATCCGCCACCAAACGTGCTTTTCGCGGTGCAACTGCCACATTTTTGATGCTCGCTTTCGCTTCCATTCGATAACCTCCCAAACACGCCTTTCCTATGCTCTAGAACCCCGTGCGTGCGATCTAAATGTACGGGTGGGAGCAAACTCGCCTAATTTATGTCCTACCATATTCTCTGTGATATAAACCGGAAAGAACTTCTTTCCATTGTGTATTGCAAGTGTATGACCTATCAGTTCCGGCGTAATCGTCGAACGTCGAGACCAAGTACGAATGACACGTTTTGTACCGGATCGCTCTAAAGTCTCAATTTTCTTCTGAAGTTTCGGATCTATATAGGGGCCCTTTTTTACGGAACGTGCCATTGTAATTTCCCTTCACAACAAAATCAGCATTCAATTGAACCAACGCTTTTGGTGAATTTATTGTTAGCATTACTTACGGCGGCTAACAATAAATTGGCCCGACTTCTTTTTCCGGTTTCGCGTTTTGTACCCTTTAGTTGGAACCCCCCAAGGAGTCACAGGATGTCTACCTCCCGAACTCTTTCCTTCACCGCCGCCATGCGGATGATCTACTGGATTCATTGCAACACCGCGCACTTTCGGACGCCGTCCCATCCAGCGGGAACGTCCACCCTTTCCTATTGATATGTTGGAATGGTCGGCGTTTCCAACTTGCCCAACCGTAGCCATACACCTTAACGGGAGTAAACGAATTTCACCGGATGGCATTCGAAGACGTGCATATCGTCCCTCGCGGTCTACGAGCTGAGCAGCCACACCCGCACTACGTACTAGTTGCCCTCCTGCACCGGGGACCATCTCCACATTATGTATGGCCGAGCCAAGGGGAATTTTTTCGAGCGGTAACGCGTTGCCCACTTTAATCTCCGCGTCCGGGCCCGAGTTTAGCATCTCGCCGACCTGGAGCCCTAAAGGCGCCAGGATGTAGCGTTTTTCGCCGTCCATGTAGTGTAGTAGCGCTATCCGTCCGGAGCGGTTGGGATCGTACTCAATTGAGGCTACCTTAGCCGGTACACCGAACTTATTACGCCGAAAGTCGATATCTCGGTATCGTCGCTTATGACCGCCACCACGTCTTCTAACCGTTATTCGGCCCTCGCCATTACGTCCGGCATTTTCCTTTAACCCTTTGACCAAGGATTTCTCCGGCTTTCGACGGGTAATCTCTTCAAAAGAGTGGCCGGTCATAAATCGCCGACTTGGTGTCACAGGCGAATATATCTTAACTGCCATAATCAATAGCCCTCAAACAAATGGAGCGTTAGGATACTCTCAGCAGGTATTAAGTATGCGAGTTCCATTACCTGCTAAGTTGAAGCAGACTGGTCAACATATGACCAACCGCCTTGCTATTTCTACCGTGTCGTTCAATGCACAACAACGTCTGTTACAAGTCCCAAGGAGATTAAGAAGTACGACGCGTTATCGAATGTTCACCTGTATTAGATGGATTCGAAAATCTGAATATCTGTTCCTGGCTCAACTGTAATTATTGCTTTTTTCCAGTGAGGTCGTCTTCCACGACGATGCTGAATAAGCTTACCTTGAGGCCTTCCGCGAACACGCAGTGTGCTTACATTAAGAATCTTCCCTTTAAGATCAAGCAGTTCCTCCGCTGCTTGACGAATTTCTACTTTGGTAGCGTTAATATCAACTACAAAGGAATATTTATTGGACGATTCGCGAAGATTCGTACTTTTTTCTGTGACTAAAGGCTTTAATATGATTTGATATAAATCTTTCATTGCTCCGACACTTGCTCATTCACACTGTCATTCGGTTGAACGAATTTCATCTGCAACTTCTCGATAGCCGGCTCGGTGATTACAATCTTGTCGTGCCCTAAGATATCGTAGACATTCAGTACGTCCCATATACACGTACTCACGTAGGCGATATTTCGAACAGATAACTGAATATTTGGATCTTGTTGATCTAGTACCAAAAGAAGCTTGCCATCCAGATTGAGAGCACCCACGAACTGAATGATATCCTTTGTCCGCGGTCTATCGAACGTAAAACCCTCGATGAGAACACATTGGGCATTTTGAAACCTGCTCGCTAGTGCCGAACATAGCCCGAGTCTTCGAACCTTCTTAGGTGTGTGTTGACGATAACTGCGAGGCCTTGGTCCGAACGCAACACCACCATGCACCCTCGTAGGCGATCCACTGTCCCCGACACGGGCACGCCCAGTTCCTTTTTGGCGGTGCAACTTCCTGCCACTTGCCCTGACTTCAGAGCGTGTTTTAGCTGAGGATGTGCCGCTACGTTGGTTAGCAAGATGCGCAACAACACATTGATGTAGAACATCTGTATTAACCGGGGCGTTGATGAATCGGTCTGATAATTCCTTTTGGTGGATTATCTCACCCGAACCGTTGTATACGTCGAAAGTTGCCATCACAATTGTCCTTCATTCATAAATCCGACTTGTCCATGCTACACACCTGCCTTGACAGCTTTGTTAATCAACAATAATCCATTCATTGGCCCAGGCACAGCGCCTTTAACCAACAGAAGGCTCCTATCAGCGTCCGCCTGGATGACTTGTAGATTCTGAATTGTGACTCGTCTACCACCGTGTCGCCCAGGCATTCGCTTACCTTTAAACACCCGAGATGGATATGAACTCGCGCCAATTGATCCGGGTCGTCGAAGGTCCTGTTCCCCACCATGGCTCTTTTTCCCTCCGGCAAAGCCGTACCGTCTGACTACTCCCGTGAATCCAAGCCCTTTTGAAGTGCCGGTTACATCAACGTACTCTCCAACCGAAAATATGCCTGAATCAATCATCAAGCCTACCGATAGTTGATCGGCATCATCGATAGGGAACTCACACAGTACTCGTGGAGGTGTAATACCCGCCTTTTGGATGTGCCCGCGTTCCGGCCGATTGACTTTGTTTTCTTTACGAATTCCAAAGCCTAGCTGGACGGCCTGATATCCATCTTGGTTTTTGGTCTTGATCTGTACAATTGGGCACGGCCCAGCTTCGATTGCAGTCACCGGAAACGCTTTGCCGGATTCATCGAAAACTTGGGTCATCCCTACCTTTTTGCCTATAATTCCTCTAATCATCTACCGCATTCCTGAAATGGTCGCGACAGTTCTATACATACTGCCTCAACTCGTTTATAAAAGTGTGATTTTGACATCAACACCGGCAGGCAGATCCAGGTGCATCAACGCATCTACCGTCTTTGGGGTCGTTTCCAGAATGTCCAATATCCGCTTGTGAATTCGCATTTCAAACTGTTCACGCGACTTCTTGTCCTTAAATGTCGACCTCTGGACGGTGTAGACATGCTTTTTCATTGGAAGTGGAATAGGGCCAGAAACAACTGCCCCTGTTCGTTTTGCCGTATCCGCTATCTGTCTCGACGATTTGTCCAACAACCGGTGATCGAACGCTTTAAGGCGAATGCGAATTTTCTGATTGTTCATCTCAAATTCCCTGTTAGGTGTAAGACTTCGCAGACTGCATCTTGGTAGGATTAATTTTACTCAATAACCTTAGACACAACGCCTGCGCCAACGGTTTGCCCGCCTTCTCGAATTGCGAATCTGAGTTCCTCTTCTAGAGCAATCGGCTTGGAAAGCTCTACAGTAATCCGAGTGTTGTCTCCAGGCATTATCATCTCAACACCTTCCGGAAGCAGCATATTACCGGTCACATCAGTTGTGCGAAAATAAAACTGAGGACGATACCCGCTGAAGAATGGTGTATGCCGTCCGCCTTCTTCTTTTTTCAGAATATAGGTTTCGGCTTCAAATTTGGTATGCGGCGTAATTGTTCCGGGGGCAGCCAACACCTGACCGCGCTCAACTCCCTTCCGTTCTACGCCACGAATTAGGACACCGACATTGTCACCGGCGCGCCCTTCGTCAAGAAGTTTGCGAAACATCTCTACGCCTGTTGCTACAGTGGAGTGAGTCGGTCGGAGACCGACAATTTCGACAGTGTCGCCAACATGTACGATTCCGCGTTCCACGCGCCCTGTTACGACTGTACCGCGTCCACTAATCGTGAAAATGTCCTCGACGGGCATTAAGTATGGTTTGTCGATGTCTCTCACGGGTTCGGGAATGTAGTCATCGACTTGTGCCATCAAATCAAGAATCGGCGCACAGGCTTCGCTATTCGGGTCCCCGCCGGATTCCATAGCTTGCAGCGCGGAACCCGTAACAACTGGAATATCGTCCCCTGGGAAATTGTATTCATTCAACAACTCCCGAACTTCCAACTCGACCAATTCAAGCAATTCGGGATCGTCTACCATATCCGCTTTATTCAAGAACACGACGAGAGAAGGGACGTTGACCTGTCGTGCAAGAAGAACGTGCTCCCGTGTTTGAGGCATGGGCCCATCAGCAGCAGAAACCACAAGGATGGCTCCATCCATCTGAGCAGCACCCGTAATCATGTTCTTGATATAGTCAGCATGACCAGGACAATCCACATGCGCGTAGTGGCGGTTCTCGGTTTCATATTCTACGTGTGCCGTATTGATTGTGATTCCACGCTCTTTTTCCTCTGGAGCTTTGTCGATCTCCTCATAGGTCATCACATAGTCTTTGCTTGCAATATTCGACAGAACCATGGTTATTGCCGCAGTTAATGTGGTCTTGCCATGGTCAACGTGGCCGATCGTACCTATATTCACGTGTGGCTTAGTTCTATCAAATTTTTCTTTTGCCATTTGCTATGAATTTCCTCCTCGCATAGATAAGCGAAAAACCTTTAAGGCTTGTTAAAACAATACAAAACTAGCTTATGTGGCTTCAATGCCACATGGTATCGAAGCCGCTATGAAACTTTTTTCAAGGAAATGATGTCTTGCGCAACGCTGGAAGGTACACCGCTGTAATGTGAAAACTCCATGGAATAATTTGCGCGTCCTTGTGTCAAAGAACGAAGTGCTTTAACATACCCAAACATTTCGGAAAGCGGCACTGAAGCTTGAATCACATGGACACGCGATTTCTGTTGAAGATCCGTTTGAAGAATTTGCGCGCGACGCGCATTTAAATCTCCAATAACCTTGCCCAAATATTCATCAGGGACAATAACTTCCACTTTCATAATTGGTTCAAGCAGAAGCGGCCCGGCGCGTTTTACAGCTTCTTTGAATGCTATTGAGGCTGCGATTGAAAACGCCATTTCGGACGAATCTACAGCATGGAAGGAACCATCGTATAACCGTGCACCCACATCAACAACAGGATAACCCGCCAACACTCCAGTATTCATGGAATTTTGGATGCCCTTGTTGATTGCCGGGATATATTCTTGAGGTACAACTCCGCCTTTAGTATCATCAACGAATTCATACTCTGAACCTTTTTCTAGCGGGTAAATCTCAATGGCGACATGCCCATATTGCCCGCGTCCGCCCGATTGTCTCACAAACCGTCCTTCTGATGTAGCGTGCCTTTGAATTGTTTCGCGATATGCAACCTGCGGATTCCCGATGTTTGCCGAAACGTTAAACTCGCGAACCAGCCGATCCACGATAATTTCAAGGTGTAGTTCGCCCATCCCAGATAACAGGGTTTGGCCTGTCTCACTATCTTGATGGACCTTAAACGTTGGATCTTCCTCCGCCAACTTAAGAAGTGCCAGATTCAACTTGTCTACATCAGATTTCGTACAGGGCTCCACAGCGACAGACATGACCGGCAACGGAAAAACCATTGTGTCCAGCATAATTGGCGCATCCCGATCGCAAATTGTGTCACCTGTCGCAATATCCTTTAGCCCAATTGCAGCAACAATGTCGCCAGCATAAACGGCATCTCGTTCCTCGCGCTTGTTTGCGTGCATTTGCATGAGCCTACCAACTCTTTCTCGCTTACCACGTGTGCTATTGTAAACGGTTGCCCCTCTAGTTAAAACGCCCGAATAAACGCGCAGGAATGTCAATCTACCCACATGCGGATCCGTCATTATCTTGAATACCAAAGCGCAAAAGGGTTCATTGTCATTAGGCAAACGCTCTTCCATTGCTTGAGTTTCAGGGTTCAGAGCTTTGATTGGAGGTACATCAATAGGTGAAGGAAGATATGAAACTACCGCATCCAAAAGCGGTTGCACACCCTTGTTTTTCAAAGCCGAACCACATAGGACAGGTACAACGTTTCCACATAAAGTAGCATTTCTTAAGCCTGTTCTAATTTCGGTCTCAGACAACTCGATACCGTCAAAAAATTTCGCTAATAAATCATCATCCCATTCAACGATGGTTTCAATCAGTTTCGCGCGGTACTCGGCAACCATTCCCATCATCTCTTCAGGAATGTCAATTTCATGGACAGTGGTGCCTAGATTCGCTTCATCCCACGCGAATCCCTTGAATTCTATAAGATCCACAACGCCTCTGAATTGCTCCGCGGATCCAATTGGCAATTGAATTGGAACAGCGGTTGTGCCAAGCCGATCAGCCATCATCTCAACTGTTCGAAAGAAATCGGCGCCCGTGCGGTCCATCTTGTTAATTAGAGCCACGCGCGGCACACTGTATTTATCTGCCTGTCTCCAGACTGTTTCTGATTGAGGTTCGACACCGCCAACAGCACAAAAAACTGCTACAGCGCCATCAAGTACCCGTAAGGATCTCTCAACTTCAACAGTAAAATCTATGTGTCCAGGAGTATCGATGATATTGATGCGATTGTCTTTCCATTGACAGGCGGTTGCTGCCGCAGTGATTGTGATGCCACGCTCCTGTTCTTGGACCATCCAGTCCATCGTGGTCGTACCTTCATGTACCTCGCCTAAACGGTGCACACGACCCGTATAGTACAGAATCCGCTCAGTTATGGTCGTTTTTCCAGCATCAATGTGTGCCATAATGCCGATGTTCCGCGTGGCAGCTAAACCAAAACGGCGCGGATCTATTGATCTACGACTTTCAAATGTGGACTGCTGTTTTTCCCCAGACTTCATTAACTAAGACTCACCTTAACGAGATTTTATAAAACTTCCGTCAGGAAGCACTTACCATCGATAATGGGCAAACGCACGGTTCGCTTCTGCCATTCGATGTTGTTCAAACTTTCTACGAATTGCGGCGCCTTCGTTTTTCGAAGCATCTATCAGCTCGCCTGCCAAACGTGCTTCCATTGTTTTTTCTCCTCGCGCCCTTGCCGATTGGAGAATCCACCTAAACGCCAACGTTGTACGCCGTTCTGCCTTAACATCAACGGGAACCTGATAGGTCTGTCCGCCAACACGACGTGAACGAACTTCCAAAACAGGTTTAACATTATTTATCGCTTGACGAAAAACAGTATGACCATCCTGTTTGGCCCTAGTGGCTACTATATCCAAACTCCCATACAATACCCTCTGAGCAGTACTTCTCTTTCCATCCAGCATCAAGCAATTCACAAACTTTGTAATCAGCGTGCTATCATAATTAGGGTCCGGCAATAACTCTCGCTTGACAGCAATCCTGCGTCTTGGCATATTCCCCTCCATCCGAGACCAAAAACCAACATCAAAGTCTCAGGCTTAACATTTCTAGCCAGCTTTTTTCGCTCCATATTTCGATCGTCCTTGCCGACGATTCTCAACCCCTGCTGTATCCAATGTTCCTCGAACTATATGATATCTGACATTGGATAAATCTTTGACCCTACCACCCCGCACCAACACAACCGAATGCTCCTGAAGATTGTGATCGATTCCAGGAATGTAACATGTAGCTTCAAGCCCCGTTGTGAATCGCACACGTGCAACTTTTCGCAGGGCGGAATTCGGTTTCTTGGGGTTTACGGTCTTTACCTGCAAGCAAATTCCACGCCTCTGTGGGCAACTTTGAAGCACCGGGGATTTTGTCTGCTTGACACTTTTTTTTCGTGGTTTTCTTACTAATTGATTGATTGTTGGCATATTCTACTCCGGCGAAGCAATTGGCAATTTTCCACGTCAAATTACACCTGAGCGTTCAAAGCGAGAACAACGAGTGCTGGTTTGGGGATTCTAGCATTTTTTCAACGTAGTCAACCCTCATCTCCCTGTGGCCTCCAAGCGGGAACCGTTTTCGGTCTAACACTGGCATTCTCAACGACACGTAAAATTACTTGATTCCAGAATAAAGCGTCATTTCTAAACGGTGGCACAAAAATAATTTGAGACAAATTTGAGACAAAGGGAAACAAACTCGATTGAATAGACAAAAATAAAGCCCCGAAAGGGGCTCACATAGACATCTTCTCAATTAAAAACCAACATTAACTAACCAAAGATAATAAAGGTTTTTCGGAATAGATAGCCTCCCTTTCTGCAACAGTCAGTAGGGCCAATGTGACACCAAGGTTGGAATTATACCAAACCAGTTTTTCAATGTCAAGTTTATTTGCGTATTTTTCTTGAGGTACGCAATTTTTCTGCAATTCGTCCCCGGCGTAACCTATCCCAAACATCGTGGCTGTGTTATATGATTGCTGTTGAAAGGGCAATAAAGCGACAAAGAAGTTAAGAGAATTGCTACGATCTACTATCGGTTCTTGACATTTCCGCATGGATGCAGCTTGTATCATTGGTGTGCTGACCGTTTCATCGTTAGTAATATAAGACCGCGGTCTACAACTCAAACTTCTTTCGTTCTCGGATATAGATGCCTCCTCAAGGCTCTCGGAAGACGATCATCGCTCTGCTAAGAGTCCAGGTGTTAATAACTCGCAAACTCTTTCCTGAGAGTGTTCACACAAAGATAGATAAGGCAATCTTCTGATACCGACGGAAGACCTCTTGGTCGGTCAAAGCAGTCCATAACTTCATGGCATTGTCCACCATCTCAAGTTTCTTGGATACTATTTTGGTGCGGCGTGTGAATCGTCCAAGATGATGGCGTGTATTGCTGTTATCACGTTCGACTGTTGCTGTCCCTGATTTCCCGATGTGATGACGCTCCGCAGGAAGTACCTTGGCAAACGCTTCCCAATTGTCAGTGTAATACTGGCAGTCACTTAAGTGTTTCACTTTGTCGAATAGCCGTCTGAAGGTATCAGCATCACGACCACCGATAACCCAGGCAACGGTTTTGCCTGTTTCACGAGAAACTGCTTTGTGAATCCATCTTTTGTTTTTTTTGACCCGATAAAATGCCACATCTCATCAAATTCCAATTCACGGGTGTTGATTGGAATCTCAGGCTCAGGCAACAGGGCTGCTTCCTTTGCAAGCCATTTTTGAACGGTGCTTGGCGATACATTAAACAAGTTGCCAATAGTGCCGTAAGACGCTTTTGCAAGGGAGTAAAGAATTACTGCAAAAGCACGCTTGATGGTGATTTGGGGGTTGGTTCTCTGGTCTCCCTCAACGAAATTATAACCGCACGTTTTACAACGGTATCGCTGTTTGGAACGAACGAATCCGTTTTTCGTGACTTCCGAACTATGACAGTTCTTACAGTTTGACACAATGTCTCCTTCCTGACCTTTCTGGTTAGTTAGAAGAATTATATCATAAATCTATCTATATGGCAATTCTCTCCTCTTTCCTTTGTGCGACCATCTTCTAATCTATTGGTATTGTATCCAACGCTCTCTTCTATAGTTTGGAAGAATGATCTCATGAACTTATAGGCCCAAACGCAGACAGGAACACCCTACTCGTATCATTGAGGTTACTGTAGAAGGCGCGTACCTCCGGATCTGGGGCATTACGCCAAAATCGCGCTGGTATCACGGAACAATTGCTCAAAAAAGGTCGAAAGCGGTGCCCATAGTATGCTTGTACGGTTTTTCGCTCTCTTTGCGTTGTGCGAACTGTAGCTGTGTGGAGCAGAGCAATATTGAAAAGCACTATTGTGCCAGCTGGCCCATGAAATTCTACGGACCCGTCCCTCTCTAGCTGGGCTTCACTATTCAGAATGGGATTGTTGACGGATTCGGGCGAGATGGAAAAGCAATGCGTGCTCTCGTCAACGTCGGTCAGGTAAAGCATGAGTTGTACATAGTCCATCCGAAGCGGATGACTCTCCCAATGCGGACGGTCCCGATGAAAGTCTTGGCGTGGTTCTCCATCATATGGAGCCATGTGACGAAGGCAAATTTCGGAGAAACACACAGGCCCACCCATAAGGAACGTAATGAGAGGAAGGATTTTAGGATGGCGCAGCAACTTATCGAATCCCGGTGAGGTGACAAGAGCATTGCAGTTTCGTGTTTGATATCCGTCGAAAGGATGCCAGCAATTTGGCGGACCGAACTTTTCCCGATCATCGTCATAGAGTTGGACAAAATGCATGACTTCATCTGAAGTAAGAGCATCCTCAAGAACCACATAACCGTGCGTCCGAAAATAATCAAACAGTTTCTGGTTTATTTTTCCTTCAAATACCCGGGAACTATCATTCAATGGCACTTCTTTGCCTCCTCATACTCTACCTTGCCTACCATCGCATCGGGATTTCCTTGTCTTGGTGCCCGACTTCGGTGTTTGTTGACCGTAGAATAAAAAAATCGCCCGTTACGGCATTCAACAATAAGAGATCTGGCAATCATCTCATGTTAGAACGCCCCTTACAAATATCAATGTCGATTCTACATTTGCGTTGATCTCATTTAATGTGGATCCGCCTACACATTCAACATATAATGGCCCATCAAATCCACCTGCTACAAGCTCGTCCAGAACTTGCTTGAAATCGACCAGCCCTTCGCCAGGAGTCACCATGACATCGGGTTTTCCGTCCTGAACTACGCAGTCCTTTACAATCACTGTGGTAACCTTAGGTGCGACTGCGTTGATATCGGTTTCCGGTCGAAGTTCCCCTTTCGTATAGTAAATGATATTGCCGGGATCGTAGCAGATTCCAAATGCGCAATGATTTACTTCCTGATCTACTTTGATGAGATCTTGCACCGTTAAACTTATTCCGCCGTGTGGCTTTAAGGCAATATTGACTCCTGCCTGAGCGGCATGGGGAGCCGCTCGGCGCATCAGTTCATAGTAGTCCTCGTAGTACGCTTCGCTTGCAGTACCGCAATCAAGCAACCATTTTGCACCGAGCCCGGCGGCGCTGTCAAGGAGCCGTTTGTAATCGTCAAGGCAAACTTCCAAATCCTTATTTAAGAATCGGACACTTCCCATCACGGCTGAAGGCGTCAATCCAGCATTGGCTGCCACTCTACTGGTTTCCCTGATTTCTGCACTCGTGCTATCGGCTCTTACTGGATTCTGACCCGCGTTGGCAAACACGGCAACATCGGTATATCCAGCAGCAGAAATGTGGTCACATGCTTCGGGGAACGTAAGTGATTCGTAGGGACGGGTTGTACAGCCTATTGTGTGCTTCACAGGATTGTCCTTTCAGTACATTTAATTATTTTTCATTCAAAAGAGTGAGCCATCTAGCGTAATTATGTATGAAGTTGAATTGACCAAGCAAGTGATTCATTCCCTCGCTTTAATCTCGTTACATAGCAACAATTCGACGCATACGCTTAGCGATGTCAATCTGCGCGGCAAGATCGCCGCCGACTTCGTGGATAACGTACCGATCATAGCCGATAGCCCTAAACTCACGCATGACAGAGGACCAATCGGTGTCTCCGTCAAGAAGGTTGACAAATCGGTGCTCTCCGCGCCTGAAGTCCTTGAAATGAACGCATTTAATTCGTGAACCAAGTTCCCGAATCCAGTGTTCCGGATAGCCGTAAGCCATCATATTGGCAGTGTCTAAGTAAACACCAACCCATTCACTGTCGACAGCATCAATAAATTCTCGTGTCTCTTTAGGACTTAGCAAGAATTTATTCCTCACATTTTCGAGACCGATTGCGGCGCTGTTTGAAGCAGCAATTGCCGCTAAGTCTTTCAGAATACCGAGAAGATTGTCCCAAACTTCTTGATAGGTGCCTCCGACTGTCAGTTGTCCGGGATGCAGGAGAATGGTATCAACCTTCAGTATTCCGGCAATCTCCAAACTACGATTCACGGTTCTGATGCCCTTCTCCCGTTGATTAGTGTCTAGACTCAGGAGATTTCCACTGTCACTGTAGTTGGCGATGGTGCTGCTAATCTCAATTCCCGCCATAGCACATTTCTCGCCAACTCCAGCAATCTCTGACGGACTCATGTTAATATCAAGTTCCTTACCTTCGCCGAAGGTGAGCTCAATGGCTTCATATTCAGCGTCAAGGCATAAGCCGAGTACGTCGTCAAGCGACATGTTCCCGAGTAGAAGTTGTGTAATACCGATTTTCATTGTGCGTTGCCGATACCTTTCATTTACTAGTCCGTTTTTGATGGATTATTGTATCAGTTGAATTCTAGCGCCAGCGACTGATGCGCCGAAAATAGTGATGTGCGGGATTTAACCCCCATCAACTACATTTCTCGGAAAAGATATGGTGCAATGCCATATCCCATGCCTGCGGCAGAGTGTCTTGAATGACCTGTTCCTCGAACGCTAATCCCATCCAGGTTGCTTGCGGACAATTCGGCAGGAATCGATCGTAATATCCGCCTCCATATCCAATGCGATAATTCTTTAGATCGAAAGCAATTCCAGGGACAATAATCAGATCAATCTGATTGAAAGGGAACTTGGGGCAAACATCTTGCTTCGGCTGGAGCATACCGTAACGATGGCGCCTAAGCTCCGTGCTAGTGTTGGTAATGCGCCGAGGGACAAGACGCTTCGCTTCTATCGTCGGTGCTAGGGCAATCTTGTTCGTGCACAACAAATAAACGAGCAAGTCGTGCGTTTCAACTTCGCTCCGCATGCTAAGGTAGAGCATAACCGTGTCTATTGCATGCGTCTCAATGAAGTCAATCACCCTTGTGTTAATATTCCTGCTCAATTCATGGCGTACCTCGGGAGGGATAATGTCGCGTCTAAGGAGTGCTTCTTCGCGAATACGTTGACGTTTCTCATCTCTGGTCATACATTCACTGAAGTAAGAGGCTGTCGCGGCATTTAGAATTTCCCATCGAAAATGCCGTGGTGGACGCAATAAAAGGTTCAGCGCGATTTGTAGACTCAAGTGTCCCACCCAATTTCATTGATATACTTGGCAAGCGCATCTCGGAAGGTAGAAGGTTTCATTTTGAGCAGCTTCGCCGATTGTGTTTTATTCCCATTCGTTTTCCTCATAGCCCAAGCAATTAGCTCGCGTTCCGTGGACTGGACAATCTCGTGGAATGAGGTCCCACACAACGTATCATCCAAGTTGACTGGGGTTGGTACTTTCAGTTCAATGGGAATATCTTCAACAGAAATAGATCGCCCACCGCTCATCGTAACTAGCCGTTCGACTAGATTTTCCATCTCGCCTACATTTCCAGGCCAGGTATACGCCGCAAGTATATCAGCAGCCTCCGAAACCATGAAGGTATTCCGACGCGGGGAGAACAAATCTAAGAAGTGGTTAATAAGGAGTGGTATATCTTCCGTTCGTTCCCGAAGAGGTGGCAAAAAGAGTGGAACAACGTTTAATCGATAGAACAAATCTTCCCGGAATTCACCCAGTCTGACTTTTTCTCGGAGGTTCACCGTAGTTGCGGCAATTAAGCGTACGTCTAATCTAGCATTATCCGTGCTATCGTCAAGCTCGTACTCACCATCTTCAAGCACCTGAAGTAGATTAATCTGCATTTCGTACGGCAAGTTTTCTATATCAGCCAAAAAGAGCGTACCTCCGTGAGAAAGTTCAAGTCTCCCTGTCCGTGGACCGTTCGCGTTTACTGCCCCTCCAAATAGATCGTCGTGTAATCCGGTTGGCGATTGCTTTGAGCAGTTTACACGTACATAGGGCTGATATTTGCGCGGACTATTCGAATGAATAGATTTTGCGAGCAATGCTTTACCAACGCCCCGCTCACCGTAGATTAACACATTACTATTGGATTCAGCCACGGTGGCAAGGGCGCCCAGAACCTCCTGCATCTGCTGACTCCTTCCCACGATATTCTGATGTGACGAAAGTTTGCCAGTGTTGTTGGAAGACAGCACGATGTCTCCGCCCTTTGAAAGGATGCTTTCCTCGTGCAGTCTCTTCAGTTTGTCTAGCATGGTAATTAGTTCTTCGCTTGAAAATGGTTTCTTGATGTAGTTATGTGCGCCGAATTGCATGGCTTCAACGGCAGTTTCTACCGTGGCATAGGCGGTCATGATTATTACAGTGATATGCGGGTGCTCTTTCTTAACTCGCTTTAGGAAATCAATCCCGTGCATCCGCGGCATTCGCAGGTCGGTTACTAGTACGTCAAAATGTTGATTCTCCAACAACCGTAGTCCCGTAGATGGAGATTCGACCGCGATTGCGTCGTAGTTCGCCTCGCGAAGGTCATCCCTCAGTGTAATCCGTTTAATTTTTTCGTCGTCGACAACAAGTACCTTCATATCTAAGTTCGCTCGGTTGCTACTGGCAAGTTCACCGTGAAGGTCGACCCTTGACCAGGTTTGCTCTCGAATTCAAGCGTCCCTTCATGCTGCCTAACAATCCTATCAGAAACTGAAAGGCCAAGTCCTGTACCTTTTTCCAAAATCTTTGTGGTATAGAATGGATCGAAAATTCGATCTTGAATGGCATTGGGAATACCGATTCCCATATCTGTAACCCGCACGTAAACCATTTGCGCCCCCCTGAAGGCATCAAGATCAACGGTTCCTGTTTCCAGAATTAGCGCACCTCCATCAGGCATCGCCGCAACAGCATTTAACGCCAAATTTAGAACAACCTGTTCAAGCAAGTGTTTGTCTCCGAGGATTGACGCAAGATTCGAATGGAATCGCTTTTCGATTTTGATTCCTTTCTCCTGGGCGCTATATTCAATAAGACCGGTAACTTCATCGACAACTTCATTCAGCGAAATTGAGGCTAGGCTGAGTTCATGGTGACGCGAAAAATCTAGAAGTTGCTTAACCGTTGACTCAATGCGCCGCAATGCTTCTTCCATGAGGTCTAGATATTCTTTGGTTTGGCGGGTATTCTCCGGATCTCGCTTAATACGAAGGATGCAGTTAATTAGCCCATCAAGCGGGTTATTAATCTCGTGTGCGACACCTGCGGCCACTTCACCAATCGCAGCCATTTTTTCAGAGAAGATTAACTGTTGCTCCATCCGTTTTCGATCTGTTACATCACGCGAAACTAGCACCGTGCCCAAATGTCCTTCCTCCGCATCACGCACTGCTGCGACAGTGTTCTCAAAATGTCTGTCCTTTATCTGGACGCTCTTCTGTTCAATCATACTACTGCCTTCCGATAAATCACGTACCAACTGTGATAGTATGTTGTAAGAGTGCGACGACGATTGCGAGTCCGTCGCTTCGGACCGAGGCGTTGCAGCGAGTGAAAACTCAGCGTTAGATTGCTCCTGCTGAATCTGTTGGGCGGCTTTGTTCGAGAGTGCTACCTGATTTCTTTCATCAACGAAAACAACACCCTCGTGCATACATTCAATTATTGACTTCAGTTTGTTTCGCTCGAAGAGAACCTCCTTGCGTGCGGATTCCAATTCCTGAACCTTTTCCTCCAGGTTCTCCTTTAAATCCCGTGTTTCTTCCTCACGCGCCCTTGCGGTATCCGTTATCGTCGTAGCCAAATAAACAGAGAAAAATAGAGTGCTCGTGAAGACGAACAATACGCTCGCAACATAAATTGGGTGTTGCCAAAGCGTTATGGGCAGGAAATTGTTCAGATGATGATGTGGAAGAATCTCGAAATATTCCAAGAAGATAACGGAACTAAGGAGTGCGGTATTGAGAGTAGCGAGGACGTAACTGACTTTCTTGGACAGGATGATGCTTGCGATAACAAGGTGGAATACGAAGTAGAAGATAAACGGGTTTTCGACACCCCCGCTGAAATGAATTAATGCCGTTAAGGAAAATAAATCAAGTAGAATATGCGTACAGGCATGTCGTTTGATTGACACCAACCGTTTCTTGCTCACATGCTTCGAGTAAAGTTGCGGCTCGAAGTTGTAGAGCACCATGAACACGGCAATTAGATACAGCGGAAGAGGCTGATTGATTACATCTAACCGCCATGCAATTCCGACGGTGACAAAAACTCCTCCGATTGCAATCCAACGCATCCGGGCAAGCCAAGCAATCTGCTTGACTAGTTCAATCTTGAATGGGAGTTCTCGATCTATATCCGGTGATTGAGGAGATACACCCTGTTTCACGGAAACACGACCTCATGCGTTTCTCAGTAAAGGACAGTTTCACAATTACTTCTGATACCAAATTTCGCCATGCACTTCAACGATATCAACAATCGCCATAATAACCGCATCAACAGGCTTGTCTTTGGTGGCTGTTGTTTGCCGTGCGGAGCTTCCTGTTGCAACCAGCACCAATTCACCAATTCCGGCGCCAACCGCATCTACCGCCGCATTATATGTCTTGAGTAGATTACCATCCAAATCCACGTCTTGGATAATCATCAACTTACTGCCGACAAGCTTCGCGTCTTTTTTGGTGGCAACAATTGTTCCCGTGACTTTCCCAAGCGTCATCCAATGAACCTTTCTGTTCTAAATTTTCATCCTCTAAACATCTTTCAGTTCGTCCAGTAATGGTGTTTATAGTAAACTTAAGCCACACAAAAGTCAAGTTTTTTGTCTATGTCTGCTAGAGTGTTAGCAACAACCCGGGTAGTTTATTCGGCGGACAAACACCGTTGCTACCTTAGGGAGGTGCTACTCACGAATGGTATGGACTGATTCGCAACAATCCTTGTCACGGGGATTGAAGTTTGGACAAGGCAAGGCATCTCGCCAGAACCGAACCTGGATTGAAGGATGTTGAAATCTTTACCTAACTATTGAGTAACTACCGAAATTTACGAGAGTATAAATATCGCGAACAATCCAGTCGTTCAATGAAGTCTTCGCGCATTCCACCTCGAACCATTGCGCTTCCGCATTTACACCGCCCCAGATGGCAAGATGCCCCTGATATGTGATGGATCATCTGTTCCCCAAGATTTCGTATTTTTAAGAATATTTTCGGGCAATGGAAGTTTGCCGGATTCGATTAATTCGACGGGCAATCTCCAAACAGCAAACAATAGACAATGTACTGTTTTGTGCCTCGCGTCATAATCTGTTGAATCGTGTGGCAGTTGTCGCCCTTGACGCACGCCTCACATAATGTTATAAAATACTGTCGTCGGTGACTCTAGCAGATTTGGACTGCAGAAACTTAGTCCTAGCTAAATCTATCAGCGCATATCCATTCTCAATGTGCGGTTCCCTTGATGAGTGGTTACATTGGACTCAATAATCCACGCAATTAGGCGTCTAGACAAACCAGTTTATTTTCCGCTAACTTCAGATAGTCGAGTTTCACATACTTCAGTCGTGCGAGAGAACAGTTGCTACAGCATTGATTGAATTGCCACGGTTGACTCTCTGCGAAAGACGCCTCAATCTTTTCAGTAATGGACTACCCAATGTCTATTCTCACATCTTAAAAAGACGAAATTGGCGTTTCCTGAAATAACATCGGAGAGCTAATCATGGAAGTCCTCCATCCAGTCTGGCTCATACTGTTTTTTCCTCTGATCGTATCGCTGCGTGTCTGGCAACTTCCCTCCCGCCTCTTGTTAGCCCTGCGTTTTGCGGTGTTGTCTCTAATTCTGTTGTCCATGTGCGGATTTGCCGTGAAATTACGCATGCAGGCGAGTACAGTTGTAGTTGTAGCAGACAGAAGTCGATCAATGCCTCTCGACAGCGAATCACGACACAAAGAGGCGATTGATCTAATCCAGGCCTCTAAGGCGCGCGATTCTAACCTTGCTGTCGTGTCCTTTGGTCGAACTGCCGCCATTGAACAATCGCCCCAAAGCGGAAAATTTGCCGGATTCGTCAGCGAGATTCATGATGATGCTTCCGACCTAAACGGGGCAATTGAAACGGCATTAGCCCTTATCCCTCAAGATTCACCCGGTAGAGTGCTTCTGCTCTCCGATGGGGGGTGGACAGGAAAAGATCCGGCGGCGGCGGCGGCCCAGGCCGCAACTCGGAGTATTGCGCTCGACTACCGCCTCACACAAAGAGATTCGACAAATGACATCGTCATTACACACGTAGACGCACCACATGTTGTCGCCCCCGGCGAATCGTTTATGCTTGCTGCTTGGATTAGTTCACCAATTCAGGGTGAGGTTTCATTCGAGTTCATGCGTGGGAACCAACGCCTCGCTTCAGGCAAGCGAAAAGTGCCGTCCGGTTTGAGTCGACTCGTATTTCGTGACAAAGCCACACAACCGGGCACACATCAGTACGCGGTGAGGATTGCGGGGACGGAGACCGATCCGGTGCCTGAAAACAACACGGCAAAAGTGCTCGTCGGCATTCACGGCCCGCGTCCAATTCTGCACATCACTACCACGTCCAATTCTGCATTGGCCCGATTACTTCAGGCGGGTGGATGGAACGTAAAAACCGCTTCTCCATCGGCATGCTGGTGGTCGCTTGACGAGTTGTCAGGGTATTCCGCCGTGCTCGTTGAAAACGTTTTGGCGGACAAGATTGGCTTATACGGTATGGAAAACCTCGCCGTATGGGTCAAAGAAACCGGGGCTGGTTTCATGATGACAGGTGGAAAGCATGCTTTCGGACCGGGTGGTTATTTCAAATCGCCGCTTGAGCCGATTATGCCAGTCTCAATGGAATTGAGGCGTGAGCACCGAAAGCTATCACTTGCCATTGTGGTAGCAATGGACAGGTCTGGTAGCATGTCAATGCCGGTGAGTGGCGGCAGAACGAAGATGAGTCTCGCAAACCTTGCTACGGCCGAAGTGCTTGATATGCTGTCACCGATGGATGAATTTGGTGTCGTTGCGGTCGATAGTTCGCCGCACATCATCGCCAATCTCTCAAGCGTTGAGAATAGCACGCACGTTCGGAGCAAAATCCTACGAATCAGTCCGGGGGGTGGCGGTATCTTTGTCTACGAGGCGCTTTTCACCGCGTCCAAAATGATATTGAATGCAGAGGCGGGCACCCGACATATTATCCTCTTTGCCGACGCTGCCGACTCAGAGGAACCCGGGCAATACCGCAAACTGCTAGAGAAGTGTCGAACAGCCAACATCACCGTAAGTGTCGTTGGACTCGGGACCGCGACCGACGTCGATGCCGAACTGCTTCGCGATATCGCCCGGCGAGGGGAGGGGCGTTGCTTCTTTACACGGAACGCCGAAGAGCTGCCCCGTCTGTTTGCACAAGATACATTCGTCGTGGCGCGCAGCACGTTCGTTGACGAACCCGTTGAAGTTCGCGCCACCGGTGGCATGGTCACACTGACCGGTAAACAACATCATATACCCTATCCGATTGGCGGCTACAACCTCTGTTACATCCGACCCGACGCAATCCTTGCAGCCGTCACAGAGGACGAGTACAAAGCGCCCGTTGTGGCAGCATGGCAGGCGGAGGTTGGACGAGTTCTCTGTTACACTGGTGAAGCGGATGGAGATTACACGGGCACCATTGCAGGTTGGAAAGGTGTTGGAGATTTCCTAGCAAGTTTAGTTCGTTGGACAGCCGGCGATTCAGGTAACTTGCCGGGAGAAATGTTACTTACTCAAAAGGTCAAGAATGGAATCAATGTGGTGGAACTTCACCTCAATCCGGAACGACAGGGCGAACCATTCAGAGGACTTCCTAGCGTAACGGTGCTCAGGGGAATTGTTGGGCAAAAGCCAACGGTGGCTGAAACCAAACTGTCTTGGACATCTGCCGATTCGCTCGCCGTGGACATTCCAATTCACGGCAGTGAAACTGTATTGGCTACTGTAGAGATATTGGGCACAGGGCATTATTCACTTCCGCCCATCTGTCTACCTTATTCCCCCGAATTTAACCTTGCGACTGCCGAATCAGGTCTAGAAACTATGGAACGCCTTGCGCAAGCAACAGATGGGAAAACACGAATCAATTTTAGTACGATTTGGGATGACCTGCCGCGTCAACCCCGCCTGCTGGCACTCAAGCCGTGGCTACTGATCGCAGCACTCATCCTTCTGCTTGTTGAAATCTTGGAACGCCGTACCGGATTAATCTCCATGAGACGCGGTTGGCGAAAGGCAGGAACGAAAACACAACGCATACTTCGAAAAGACCGCTCCGCCGATCAATCCGTGGCACCTCCTGCTCCCCCAGCAACACAAGCTGAACCCGAGGAACCAACAAAGCCGCAGACATTACCTGAACAGGAGAGAATGATTGACGCCTTGAGTCGAGCCCGAAAGCGCGCTAGCGGACGGACCCAAAGCGAACGGTAAGTTATTTCAAAGAGGGTGCCCTAAATCCGAACACAAGAATGATTGCCGATATTGTCGACAGGTACCTGGATGCGCTTTTCGGCGACAGGCCCGTCCTGCAACGGTTGCATGTGGATGCCACTAGCACTCCCTTGCAGGAATTCTTATCCTTCCCTGCCTTACTTACCATTACCTTCCATACCAAACAATCTGCGGCGTTCCGATGTCGTGCAAAGATGGGCAATGGAAGCAAACCGTTTGGGGTCGACCCGTTCAGGCGTCCACTTTTCATAAATGAGTATCAGGGATTTTCGTGGCGTTTTCGTGTAGTTATCCATCGCGGTATGCCAGCCATAGGAGTTAAACATTATAGCAGTGCCGGCTTTACCCGGAAACCGTTTGTGACCAGGCATAGCCTCTAAGCGAGTTGTGCTGGAATAGGGACCGGCATCTAATTTGTGACTCCCCGGGACATAAGCAAATTCGCCAGCTCGAAGTTCGACATCGTTCACGTAAATCTGAACCTTGATATGCAGCGGATTGCTATGAGGCACGTCGGGGTGCCAAAGCGAATAACAAACCGGCCCCGGCGGAACTGTGCGAACTTGTGGTCCGAGTAGAATGAGATCGTCGTCCGTAAAAGCCATAAGGTAACCGTAATAACTTGGATGATCAATCAGGTTGACAAAAATCTCGTCTTTGTCAAAAGGATCGGGAATGTCGTAAAACGATGCAGGTACTTGCCCGGCATCTACGCGATCTAGCCAGGTTGATTTACACTTCTCCGCCCAATATTCAAAAACTTCCTGCAACCGTCTCAACTCCGCGCCCTGAATTGCGTTTTCAAGGACTAGATAACCGAACTCTTTCCATTGTGCCGTTTCAGCTTCCGTGGGTCTAATCATGAGGCGCCTCCCGCTTTAGCATAGTGTTTTAATCATTGCATTGTATTAAACCTGAGATTGGAACTCAAGGAATATGTCTGCGCGGTGAAAGTCCGACGATTTCAAGCAGCACCGATAGCAATCTCTCAAATCCATTAAATTCCCGCTTCCACATCCGATATTTTCTATCCTCACCAGTCAGCCTGTGAAAGGCTTGCAACCACATATATTCCTCTACATTAACACGACACACGGCGTGGAAGTAGGGAACCGCTCGAACGCATTCTCATTGCGCTTTGGCGATGGGACATCCTATTCAATATTTGCCATTGGCGGTCGTCGCTTCCAAAATCCTGTCGCTTTCTCAAAGGCATAGGCCAGTTGCAATACTCCGAAATCGTCTTGGTGCCTCCCTACAATTTGAACGCCTACGGGCAATCCCTCAGACGTGAAACCACACGGTACCGAGATAGCAGGAAGACCAATCACACTAATGTAGTAACACGATTTCATCCAATCAATATACGTATCCATTTTCACGCCGTTAATCTCAGTAATATATCGTTGTTTAACGTCGAAAGGAGGCACTTGGCTCACCGGGAGAATCAGAAACTCATAGGTCTCCATAAATTCTCGAAGGCGGTGATAAAGTTCCGTCCGCTTGCGTTCAGCATGCCCAATCTGTGGGCCGGTTAACTCCATACCCACTTCAGTGTTCCAGATTACAGAATCCTTTATCTGATCTCGACATGTCTCTAGCAATTTTGCAAACATGACTTCAAAGCACCAAGCTCGCCAAACTTGGAAGATTTCATCGGCATCTTTGAAGTCGGGTTCCACGTCTTCAACGCGGCAACCCATAGACTCGAAGACGTGGCGTTCTTGATCGATTACCTCGGTCACACTTGGATCCACTGGAAGTTCACCTAGATTACGGCTCCAAGCAATACGTACTTTTTTGAAATCGCGATCCAAAGGGCGTGCGAATAGACTTCCCGGTTCAGAGATTGCAATCGGCGAGCGTGGATCTGGCCCCGCGATGGCACTCAGTAGGAGCGCGGCGTCTTCTACGGTGCGAGCCATTGGTCCCTCCACCGATATGGGGTACCATGCGAGTAAGCTGGGCCAAACGGGGACTCTGCCGGGGGAGGTGCGAAGCCCAACCACGTTACAAAAGCTAGCTGGAATCCGCAGCGAACCCCCGCTGTCGCTGCCATCCGCGATGGGTTGCATTCCACATGACAAGGATACGGCTGCACCACCACTACTTCCTCCACTGGTTTTGGACGTGTCATAAGGATTGAACGTCTCACCGAACACTTCATTGTAGGTTTGCGCGCCTGCCCCAAACTCCGGCACATTAGTCTTACCGATTGTGATAGCCCCTGCCTTTTTCAATCGTTCCACAATGAGCCCATCATGATCCGGCACAAAATCTTTGTAGATTGGAGAGCCCATCGTTGTTCGCATTCCTCGCGTCGGAACCAAGTCTTTATGTGCAATCGGCAGACCGTGTAGCGGTCCGACTTCTTGCCCCCGCACAAGTGTCTCGTCTGCAGCTTTACCTGCATCCACCGCTTGCTGCGGATGCAAAGTGATAACCGCATTGACTAATGGGTTGATGCGGTCAATCTGTGCCAAGTGTGCCTCAACTACCTCTCTAGTGGAAATATCTTTGGCACGGATACGATGTGCCAATTCTGTAGCAGTAAGGAAACAAATCTCTGAATTTGCCATACTTCATCCTTTCTTGGACTTCATTTGGCTTTCAACCGCACCCTTCAAGACTCTCGTAAATCTTCCACATGTTGACCCGCCCTAATTTTCCCAGTCAAAAATCACTCCCAACATTGACTTTTCGCGATGATAAATCATTTCGTAAGCCTTCGCAATTTTGGTATAGTGGAAACGATGGGTAATTAACCGCTTCGGTTCTAGGCGACCGTCTTTCATTAAGGAGAGAATATAGTCGGCAGACCGATTCACTGCAAACCGGTCGTATGTAACGATTGGGCTATTTTGATTGGCCTCTGGATACAAATTCCCCGCAACACCTGATACAGCAATGATTGATATTCCCTTGTTATAGAACCACTCCATAGCTAACGGGTTAAAATCAAGCGGTGGCTCGCCACGACCGAGGAGACTAACAATAGAGACTCTGCCATTTGGCCGAACGATTTGCAAGGATGCGCGATAAGCGGACCATGGATTGGCTGTAAGAATAACAAGATCGACACCAACGCCGTCAGTGAGGGAATCTAGCTTCTCACAGAGTGTGGGGTCGTCGAACATGAATACGGCATGCGCCCCCATTCGCTCTGCCATCTCAAGGCGGACAGCACTGTTGCCGATTGCGATCGCTCTTGCGCCAAAGACCTGTCCTAGCGCAACCGCTCCCAGCCCGAGTACGCCCAAGCCCACGACTGCTACATTCTCTCCCGGTTGGAAATGCGCCTTCCGGTAGCAGAGGTAACTGAGATTATAAAGGTGCGTGAAGACCGCGTCCTCCGGATGAACATCACTGGGAACCTTGACAATGTTTGGGGCCTCTCTAATGATATACTCGGATTGATGGGGTTGCTGGGTTACCACGCGATCACCCACTTGAAAACGCTTGACGGCATGTCCCACTCCTTGTACAACTCCCAGATTGCTGTCACCGACCCATCTGGGGTAGTCAGGCGCGCCAGGGACGCGTTCGGATCCTTCATAATTACCGCGGTCGGTCCCGATTTTCAGCGCGGAAATTTCCGTCTCGATCCAAATTTCATCGGGTTCGAGATTACTCGTGTCAAGTTCATGCTCCTCAATGTGCAAGTCTCTCGGCCCTCGCAGCATCGCGATTTTCATAGACATCTCCCTAGTTTCGCAGACTGTGGACTTGATTCCAAAAATTAGCATATCTCAGCGGAGTTATTCGTCGTGATTCTGCCAGCGGTGGAAATTTTTCGTAACGACAGTTCATACGATGTGGGAACTTGACTGCGAATGGTGGACATCCTCAATACGGCAAAACAGTGACACTCTATGTTCCACGAGAGATTCAGCTCGGATTCCCACGACGTAGGAGAGCATTGACCAAGTAATCCAACTCCTTGACCTTTAACAGCTTGCAGAGACTAAGCAACGTAACAAGCCCTAAGATGATTGTGACAAACACACCTGTCAAGCGCACGATTACGCCGTCTACGCCAATCCAACTTTCAATCCAAAAACTCATCTTCCAACAGACCGCGCCCATAATGATAGAAGACACTATGACCTTTGCAAATAGAATCCCAACTTTCCCCAACTCTAAACCTCCTACTTTTCGGTGCAAAAGTATCAGCAACACCACGAAATTTAGCGTAGTTGTACACGAAATAGAACACGCTATTGCGCGATGATCTAACCTTAGATGGAAGATGAAGACATAGTTTAATACAATGTTTACCACAACCGTGAGTGCACTGACTATCACCGGTGTTCGAGTATTATTGAAGGCGTAAAATCCATCAGTTGCAATCTTGACTGCCGAAAAACTACATAATCCAATGGCATAGAAGAAAAGCGCCCTTGCTGTTTGCTGCGTGTCAACATGCGTTGCTTTCCCCCATTCAAAAATCAAGCGGCATATAGGTTCCGACAACACCATTAAGCCTACGGACGCAGGCAGTGTGAACAGGATTATCAAGCGCAATGAATATAAGAAAGATTGGCGGTAGTCTTCTATTCTGTCCTGCACAACCAACTTGGATAAATTCGGTAATGCCGCTGTCGAAATTGCCACACCGAATACTCCAATCGGGAGGTGCATGAGGCGAAATGCTCGAGTCAAATAGGTAATCCAACCCTCCCCCTGCGAGGCAAATCTTAAATTGACAAAAAGATTGATTTGTAACGCGGCAGCTCCGAAAACTGCAGGGATAATCAGTCGCACTACTTGCAGCACTCGTGGATCTCGAAAACTGATGCTTGGGCGGTATCGAAATCCGACGCGCCACATTGATGGGACTTGAACGAGAAACTGTAGTGCCCCACCGACTAGCACTCCGACCGCCAGGCCAGTAGCCGGGTGTAATCCAAGGTCCTGAGAAACATAGTATCCCCATACCCCAACAATTAACGAACCCAAATTAAAAAAAGATGAGGCGCAGGCAGGCACCCCAAATCTCCCCTTGCTGTTCAATAACCCCATCGCTATCGCCCCAAACGAGGCAAGTATCAAGAACGGAAACATGATTCGCGTAAGATAAACCGTAAGGCTCCGTTTGTCGGTTAAATCGAATCTTTCTCCAGAGTCTAACTGATTATCGAATCCTTCCCCACCAGTCATCAGGCTTACGATTAACGGAGCGGCAAGTATTCCGATTAAACAGAGAATCGTAAGCACCAAGGCCGTCAAATTCAAGATTTGGCTAGTTAGTCGTTGGGCGGCTTCTTTGCCTTCTTCTAGTTCGGTCACAGTGAATGTCCTGACGAAAGCCTTGCTCAATACACCTTCGCCGAAGAGGTCCCGAACCAAGTTTGGAATACGGAATGCAGCATAAAAGGCATCGGCGCTAATCCCTGTAGTGAAGAAATATGCAATTGCCTGCTCTCGCATCAACCCAAGCAGACGTGAAACCATTACGGCAATACCGATGACTCCTGCCGATCTTGCTATCGTCGTAAGATTGTCATTTCGCATCTGACCTTCTGTCAACATGATAAGAACGCTGTCCACCAGACTTTTTTGACATTTGTACGATTGTAAGGTACACTGTAGAATCCCCAAGAGCCAACAACCTCGTTTAGACGTACTGTTTGAGCGTTGTTGTCCCCAAGGTGCATCAAGTTTGATCCTTCTCAAGGAGGCGGCGGAGGAAAGTCTAGACTTTTCGCCTGGGTAAAATTCGATGGCTCAAGCCCGATATTGCCCGGCGAATTGTGCTGGACTCGGCAACATAGATGCAGCCATGTGAAGATTTCCACTGTACGAAGATTCTTTGGAAGGGATGCCTGAAAATGCCTGAAAGAAAGAGAACTATAACTGTCGAAGAGGCGAATCAATTTATCCCCATGCTAGAAAAAGACATCTTGGAACTAAAATCGCTCCGTAAGAAGTTGGAAGCCCTCGGTGTAGAGATGTCCGCGCTTTTTGAAAACGTCCATCTCAACGGCGGTCATCGCAAAACGCCAGAATTTCTTCAATTGTCATCACAGTTTCGCGGAGTTATCGAACGAATAAATTCCTACGGTTGTGTGATAAAAAACATAGATCCCGGACTAGTAGACTTTCCTCACCTGCGCGATGGTCGAGAGGTTTACCTCTGTTGGCAGTTTGGCGAAGACGAGATTCGTTATTGGCATGACATCGACGCTGGATTCGCTGGCAGACAGCCGCTATAAACAACCCAAATCCTCTGGACACACATGCGCTTGCCCTAAGACTTTGCTTTGTGCCAGTCCCTGTCTAAAAAATAGAAGTGGTTGGTTGGACCATGCCCGTGTCCAATATCAAGCGCCCCTCGAATGGCGTTGGTGATGTATTCTTTCGCAGTCTCTATGGCTTCCACCATGTTCAACCCTTGAGCAAGGCGAGTCGCGATTGCAGCCGAATAGGTACAGCCCGTGCCATGTGTATTATTTGTTTCTATCCGAGCTTCATCAAAGAGTGTGAATTCTCCCTCATCATACAAGACATCTGTCGATCGATCGCCCGGTAGATGCCCGCCCTTTACCAACACAGCCCCGCATCCGTAGTTGTGGATAATCTCTGCCGCCCGTTTCGCATCATCCCGCGTTTCAATTTTGCGTGCCGCTAATATTTCCGCTTCATGCAAGTTAGGAGTAATTAACTTTGCCAGAGGAATCAGGGTCGCTTTCAAGCTGTTAATTGCCTCCGCTTTGAGGAGAAAAAATTCGCTCTTGGAAATCATCACGGGGTCGATAACGATATTTTGTGCTTCAACTTCTCGCAACTTCCTCGCGACAGTCTGCACAATGCTTGAAGAAGACAACATACCCGTTTTTACGGCGGACACCTCGAAGTCGGCGAAGACCGCATCCAACTGTGCTTCGATGAGGTCCGATGGTAAATCGTAAGCGCGTGTGATTTCTAGCGAATTCTGCGCCGTAACCGACGTAAGAACAGACATCGCGTAGCCGCCGTTCGCGTGAATAGATTTGATATCAGCCTGAACGCCAGCTCCACCTCCAGAATCAGAACCCGCGATAGTTAAAACCTGCTTCATTTTATCTAACTTTGCACTTCTCTAATTCCCTTAGATATTCCCGCGCCCGGTTAATGCCGGTCTCCGGCAACATCAACCCCGACATTACTGCCACGCCATATGCCCCAGCCTCAATACACTCCGGCACCCGGTCAGGAGAAACTCCACCCAATGCGAAGACTGGTATTTCAAATGCCGATGTTAAATCGTCAAGTTTTTTCAGACCTACAGCGGGCCCATATCCTGGTTTACTTGCAGTCGGGAAGATTGGGCTGTAAGTGATAAAGTCGGCGCCGTCCTTCTCCCGCGCCTGCGCCCCACCAAGACTGTGAATGGAACAACCGATTAGTAGTCTTTTTCCCATTTGTGTCTTAATCTGTTCTATTGACGGCGTGCTGGCTGGAAAGTGTAACCCGGAGACGCCAAGATTCAACGCGATTTCCACTCGTGAATTAACAAACAGCTGTGCGAAATATGTCTGGCAGAGTTCGGCAATCGGCGCAGCCAGATTGAAGAACTCCAAGTCGCCCAGTTCTTTTTCACGGAGTTGGATTGCCGTGACACCCACGTCCAAGAGACTGTGAATTACGTCATACAATGAGCGCGGTTCACACAGCGATCTGTTCGTAATTGCGTATAGCTTGAAGTCGATCGGCTGGCGTGCGTTATTGGTCAATCAAATGGCTTCCAAGCAACGGGTTGTTTTTGAGGTAAAAGTCACAGAATGAGTGAACGATTCACCCGATTCCATGAATTCCACTTCAATCGCGTGGCTGTAACTTAGAATGTTTCTGTACAAAATATACTGCCGCCAGTATTCCTAATGCGATTACGAAGGTAGCAAAATTATCAATGAATGCTAAAAACGCTGCGATAACAAGCGCAATCCATTCAATCCACCTCGTTTTCCGAACGAAATATCCCATCGTAACCAGCGAAAATATAAACGTGCCCACTACCGCGGTAATAACGGAAAAAATGTTCTGTATGAGGGTCCCGTCCATGAGGATGTGAGTGTATGCGAACAGTAACGGCATCACGTAAAGTAGCTTGGCAAACTTGAAACAAGCCCATCCGGTCTGCCATGGATTGGCTCTAGCAATCGCCGCGCCAGCGTACGCGCCCAATGCAACAGGCGGAGTAATGTTCGAATCTTGGCTAAGCCAAAAAATGATTAGGTGTGCGGCAACGAAGGAGACACCCATCTGATCGCTTGTAAGTATCGGGACCGCAAGTTCCGAAGTAATCAGATACGCCGCTGTCACGGGAATACCCATTCCCAATATCAACGACGCTACCGCCAATAGTAGAATCGCAATCACACTACTGTTTCCAGCGACCGATAGCACAAGATCGGGAAACATTCGTCCTAATCCGGTGAGATCGATAACAGCGATAATAATGCCAATGCAACCCACCGCACCACCAATTGCCAACGAATTGCGTGCCCCCAAAACCATTGCTTCCCACAGTCGGTTCGGCGTGAGGCGAGTCTCCGGTCGAATATAACTCACTACAATGGTTGTTAAAATAGCGAAAAACGCTGCTTTGGATGCGGTGGAACCCGAAATCAGAGTTGCAATAAGTGTAAGCAAAGGAGCCAAGCAATACCATTGGCGTTTAAGCAGCGGAAAGAGTTGAGGTAAATCATCCTTCGGCAACCCCTGGATGTTCCATTTTTTTGCTTCTAGGTGCACCATCACCCACACGGCGAAAAAGTAAAGCAGTGCCGGAGCAACCGAAATGAGCGCAATGTGGCTGTAAGGCAGCTCTGTGCGCTCTGCCATAATGAAAGCGCCCGCACCCATTACCGGCGGCAAGAATTGACCACCGACCGAAGCAGTCGCTTCCACTGCCCCGGCAACATGGGGTCGAAATCCTGTGCGCTTCATCAGCGGGATTGTGAACGATCCGGTCGCTACGGTGTTCGCAATCGCGCTACCCGCAACGGAACCGAAGAAGCCCGAGGCAGCAATAGCTACTTTGGCAGGACCTCCTATCGACTGCCCCGCTATGGCCATTGGTAGGTCAATGAAAAATTGCCCTACGCCCGATTTTTCGAGAAAAGCCCCAAAGAAGATGAAGAGAATAACATAGGTTGCCATCACGTTTGCCATGATGCCGAAAATTCCAGCTTGGCTGAAGAAGCTATATTCGATAATTCGCTGTAACGTAAAACCCTTGTGTTCAATGGCGGATGGCATCGACCTGCCGAGCAAGGCATACAGAATGGCAACTCCCGCGATAATTGTAAGTGCCCAACCGACAGTACGCCGTGAATATTCCAAACTGAGTACCAGCGCGATAGCACCAACAACCACATCCAATTTGCTATACGCGCCTGCCCGGTTAGCAAGTGTTTTGTATTCAAGAATCCAATAACCGATTGCAACAATCGTCAATCCAAGGAGAACGATATCCACTACCGAAGGCCTAGAAGTTGGAGAGTTTTGTTTAAAGCGGTAAAAGATTCCAATCAATATGAACGTAAGGAGCAGATACAACCCAACGTGGTATTCCTCTCCCGGCGTGCCAAAGCCTGCCCCCAGAACATAAAAAAGCACAAAGATCACGGCAATGAACTCGAAGATCCATTTCCAGCCGCCTTGTAGTGCACGGTGCCGTGAGTCAATATTGAGACGCGTTGTCGTGTCTTTATTTTCCATATTCGCGAGATTTTCTTATTTTCGGTACCGCAAAGGTGCAACGCCCAGAGAACTTCATGTGGAAAGATTGTGCGTGCTAAGCTCCCGGATATGTTATGCGTGGACCACGTCTCCGCTCGAGAATACACGTAGCTGGCCGGATTGCTCGCGCAGGACAAGCCTACCGTCCGCATCAATTCGTTCCGCTATGCCGTTGAAGGATCCATCCAATGTCTCAAGCTGTACGTCCTTCCCAATTGTGGTTGACAAATCAATCGCACTATCAATAATAGTGGCAGTCCTTCCACACTTCAAGTGCGAATAATTGTCTTCCAGATGATGCAAGATAGTGCGGAGAACTGAAACACGGGATATGTCACGACCACATTCGATTTGCATGGAAGTAGCCGAAGAACGAAGTGATAAAGGAAATTCGACGGAAGTAATGTTGACATTCACCCCAAACCCTACAACGAAGAAAGGCTGATGATTCCGATCGTAGTTTAATTCCGTCAGCACACCGCTTATTTTTCTTCCACAGACCAATACATCATTTGGCCACCTAATCATCGCAGGTAGCTTGAGCAGTTCTCGAATTGCGTTCGCAATGGAAACTGCGCTCATTAGACTTGGCATACCAATTTGGTTCGGTAAGAGTCGATGGCGTAAAATCAGCGAGGTGAGGAGACTAGATCCGTGGGGCGAGTGCCAGATCCTGCCGTGGCGACCACGTCCCGAGGTCTGGTATTCTGCGAGGACGAGCGTGCCCTCTACTGCACCGGTGTAGCCGCGCTGCAAGGCAAGATGGTTGGTCGATTCCACTCGATTATGGATTTCAATCGATTGTCCGATGACTCGAGTTCGCAGTCCGTAACGAATTTCATGCTCTGTCATCGCAGAAGAACTCCCGGCATTCAGCATTTACATTGAAACCGCGCAATTCTACTCCCGATGTTCTGCAATTTCGCTACGTCCGTATTTATAAATACATGTCGTCAGCATGCGTTTATCGATGGGTAAGACACAACTGGATATGTCGGTTCTAGAGGAGTAGGAAATTCATTGTTGAAGTTGCTGCACATGCCGTTCCGCATCTAATTTCCACTGTTCAGGCGGGCTTAACTCAAGAAAACGTCTCCATCGTCCCAAGGCTTGCTGTTTCTTTCCTGCATATTCATATGTCAATGCGAGATTGTAATTCGCTGTTAGATCTCTGGGATCGAGTTGCAACGCCAGTTCAAATTGCTCGGCAGCCGCCCCTAAACGATTTAGATTATAGAGCGCATTTCCATAGTTAAGAAGAGTTGGCACATGATTAGGCTCTAATTCGAGTGCCTTTTTAAATGCCACTTTCGCCCGCCCGAAGTCTAGTAGATATGCATTGTACAAGTCTCCGAGATGCTGGTAAACCCTTGCGGACTCCGGGTCAATTGCGACCTCTGCCTGATAGTATTCAATGGCTTCCTTGTATCTTTGTTCCCGCTCTGCTATCAGGCCAAGCTGAAAGTTTGCGTCCGTAAATTTTGAGTCCAGCATCAGTACTTTCTGGAAGGATTGTTTTCCTTTTTGCCACTCATCAAGATCCACTAACGTTAAACCAAGGTAGTGATGCGCATTAGGGTTTTGCGGCTGCAACTTAACTACATGTTGGAAATCCTGAGCGATTTCGCTGTTACGATATAGTTTATCACCAATCTGTTTGTATTTGCGAGCAATTAACCCACGGTAAAAGTATGCGTCGGTATAGTCAGGTTTGAGCGCGGCTGCCGCCGTATATTCTTGGACTGCCATCGCCGCGTACTGGTTATAATTCTCCAAAGTCTCTGCATGGCGGGTTAATAGACGTGCGTAGCGGAAATGCCATTCGTAATTTGTGTTGTCATATTGGTTTGCCAAACCGAAATGCTTGACGGACTTCTCATTTTCTTCCCGTTCCTCAAAAATGGCGGCAAGATGGTACTGTACCTGAGGATGGTTAGGCTCAATTTCTAGTGCCGGTTCATAGACCCGTATCGCATTATCTTTGTCGCCCCGTTTGAGATAGATTGCACCAAGTCGAAAAAATGGAGCCGCATTCAGTGAATCTAGGGTGATTGCGCTCTCATATTTTTCCACGGCGTTGTCAATGTCACCTTTCTGTTCGTATAAGAGCCCCGCTTGATAATGGGCGTCGACGTGGTTTGGGGCAAGGCGGGAAGTCGCCAGAAATGCGAGAAGAGCGTCTTCATGGAGATTATGCTCCAAATTAACAATGGCGGCGAGATAGTGCGTCTCGGCGTTCGTTGGATCGGTGTCAATTAGCTTCTGCAGCATTTTCAGCGCGTTCGGTAAATCACTCCGGTTACGGTAAATCTGCGCCGATTGGAACATTGCCTCCGTGTGAGTGGGATCCAATTTGATTGTCTGTTGATAGAGTTTTAAAGCCTTATCCACATTTCCCAGAACTTCATAACTGCGTGCCAAAAGATGGCTAGCATCAGTGTTTCCTGGAAAGATTAGGAGGAACTTTGTCAGCGGTTCAATTACTTGATTGAACTCCGCTCGATCGAATGCCGACTTACCCATCTCAAGGAAATGCTGCTCCAATTCCGGGTTTCGCGCAATAGCTTGTTCATAGGTGACCGCAGCTTTATCTAAAACTCCTAGCTGATAATAGAGATTGCCGAGATTTAGATAGACATCTTGTAGCTTGCCCTTTCGGAGTTCAATTTCCAAATACCGTCTGTCTTCCTCAATGAGTGTGACAATCTTCTCATAATGTCTTATAGCAGATTCTATGTTGCCGGCCTCCGACTCAATCTGGGCGTAATAGAAATGTGCTCGCGGATCATTTGGGATAACTTTGAGAGATTTATCCAGAAGTGACTTTGCCTCATTTGCGAGCATTAACCCTCTGTGGTACGGTTCAAGTTTGTTAATGAAAAAATCCTTTAGTGTTGGATCGACTTGAATTGCTTGTCCATAATGTTCCAGTGCAAGATTGCTTTGACCGGTTTCGTAGTAGACCTCGCCCAATTGCACATGAGCCGGTGCGAATTCCGCGTTAACCTCAACCGCATTCTTGAGCAATCTGATTCCTTCCGATGTATTTTCTTGTTCCACAAAGATTACACCCAGTTCGTATAAAGTTTCTGCCGTAGCAGCTTCGTATTGAGATGCTTCATTATATTGCCCTAATGCCTCTTCAAAGAATCGTTTTTTGGCTAGTAGTTGTCCAAGCTTGAAACGAGCTGGGGCAAAATTCTTATCACGATCAATCGCTTCTTTGAATGCCTCCCATGCTTTGTTATCACGCCCTTTTACAAAATGGACCAGTCCTATTCCGTAGTAAGGGTATTTCCATTTCCTGTTTATCTTTTGCGCTGCCTGAAACGCTTCAAGTGCTTGTTCGTGCCTGTTGAACTTTAAATGGATTTCGCCTATTTTGTAGTAGGCCAAATAGAAATTGGGATTCACATGTACACACGTTTTCATCGCTCCCAACGCCAACTCGTACGACTCCGTTTGCTGGTACACGCCGCCAAGACTGAAATGTGCCCAAGCCATCCCCGGATCAAGCGCGATTGACTGCTGAAATGCCTCCCGTGCCTTGCTTAACCCATCGCTCCCTCCCAGCACTGCATAAGCATAGCCTAACCCGTAATAGTATGGGGCATTATGATGTCGATCGTCTTCATATAGGTCAATCAAATTAAGGAGACGTCCATTTTCTTGCCATTTTCTGACCAATTTCCGATGATGTTCTGCCACTTTCTTCTTCTCAAGGAGAACTTTGGTGTAATCGTTTCTCATATCTTGCGGCCAATTTTCAGCGGCGTTGTTCGACGCCAACGGCGCGACAAATGAATATGCAAGAACAAACGAGGTTAGCAAAGTGAAAATTCGATCCAAGGATTTCATCTTACGTCACTTAAGTTTGAACACGGCCCGCAAATGTACGCAAAGCATGTTTATTTTCTAATGATTAGTTAGAGACCAAGAAACCATGAACTTGTTCGGCTGTTGGCATTGATGGTGCAGCGCCAAGCACAGTCACCGCCAAGGCACCGGTTGCATTCGCAAAAGCCACTGCGTTCTCAATCTTCTCGCCACTCGCCAAGGCGGCGGCTAAGGCTCCACAGAATGCATCACCTGCGGCCGTTGTATCAACGACCTTGACATTGTATGCGGGTACTAGTTGGCTTTGGTGACTAGTGAGAAGTAGAGCGCCTCGATTGCCCAGTGTCAAGACAATCGTCGAGATGCCTTTCTCAAACAGAACTTGCGCCGCAAGACGTGCGCCCTCATCGTCAGCAACCGTGACTTTTGAGAGGAATTCCGTTTCTACTTCGTTTGGAATCAGAACATCTATTAACCTGAGGAAACTATCTGGTAGTTCGCACGCTGGAGCAGGGTTGAGGATGATTTCCACACCATTTTCCCTAGCGATTTCTGCTGCCCTTTTAGAAGACTTGATGGGAACTTCTAGTTGTAGTAGAAGAGCATCAGCATCTGCGATTTTGCTTGACGCACGCTCAACGTCTTCCACGTCAAGGCACATATTGGCTCGGGGAACGATTATAATACTGTTATCACCATCCGCATCAATGACAGGTGACGCGACACCCGTACCGACTGCCGCATCTCGGACTACGAAGCTAGTATCAATGTTTTCCCTCGCAAATTCAGAAAGAAATGTGTCGCCGAACAAATCTGTGCCCAAGCGCCCAATCATGGTTACATCCGCTCCCAACCTTGACGCGGCAATTGCTTGGTTGGCACCCTTTCCTCCGATGAACATTCCAAACTCTTCGCCAATAAGCGTTTCCCCTTTTTGCGGCCTTCGTTCGGTCTTGATTACGAGGTCCATATTGAAACTGCCTACCACAACAACCTTCGGATTATCTTGATCCATCTTTGACCTCCTAGGACAGATGAAGCCGCAGCTTCTCGGCTAGTTCGGTAGATTATAGTCTGACAGATGCCGTTTGTCAATTACGTTAGGTTTCGGTATTTTGCGGCATTTGTGCAAACTAGAATCAAGCAATGGAGCCATAACTAGTGGAAATCTGCACGAAAGAACCTGAAACACAGCAATTGTTCCTCAATTATTTGAGATTTGAGGTCCCGTTAACTCGCATTGTGAATGAAGCAGGTATACCTTGAGGATAAAACACTTTAGAAGATTCGGATGGTAACCCAAATGATGATTTGTCTACCCAGAACCATGAATTAAACCGAATGTCCTAGCGTATGTGTCTCCCTGTTTCAGTCCTTTGAATAAGGCGGGCGTAGGACTATCCAACCGAGTTGGAGGGTTAAGAGCTAGGCATCGTTGGAACTCCATTGGGGCCTACGAAGAACTCATTCATTTGGTCAATGTATTTCTTTCCGTGTTTCAGGAGCGCACGGTTCATTTCGTAGAGTAGGGAATCTGATAGATCGTGGTAGGGATCAACAAGCTTTTTATAGCAATCAAGTGCACGTCGGAAAAAATCCAAAGTTTCGTCATCAATGGAACCACTTTGCCAGATGAGATAGAAAGAGCGGGATTTGTTGTGTGGAAGTTGTTCTCCTCTGCTTTCGATGAAAACGTGGTTTATATCAATCACTCGCTGTAGAATCATCGAAAAACAGCTTTTTACGAAGGAGTGCGTCAAACCATCTGCTGCAACATACTCGTGCTTGCTAGCGGGCAACACCTTTGCCAACTGTGTGAGACACTCCTGCATGGAAGCAAGCTTGCCTTTGACTGGGTTATATGAACTATTCGCCGAATTACGATTGTCAACATGTGACATTCTGAGTTCCCGCTTTCGATTGCTTTTTAGTTTTAATTACCTACTAGTAGTTTAACGATTCCCAAGGGTTTTTCGATTACTCTTGGTGGAAAGAATTGACTCTCGCATTGCAGTCGTGCGTCGACAAACCTACGTTGGAAATGTAACAGCAAGTAGTTGCTACTCGAATGATCTTATTTGATTCTTTCTCGCTGAATTTGAGCAACAGCTCTTGTCATAACTTCGCTTATTTGTGGCCTAAATTATCGCTGGCTCTTCAATAAATTTTCCCCAATTGCTCTCTCGCATCAGATTCGTGTGGGGAACGAACCGCGATTTCACATCATATAGTGGGGAAATAGCGGGGACATCGAATCAGAATAAATTTGCTTGACACGTCGCCGAATTTGATGTATCCTTTTATGGAATTTTATAGCGATTCCGCCTCTATCCAGAAGAACATGGCACATCACCACAGGATGTCCCCTTTCTTCCAGCCTTCGTTTCGTCCAACCATTGAAGCATATCAACGCTGATCTGCGGAATAATGCATATTTCCCCCGTACGTCTAGGGATTAGGCATACTGTAGGATAAGTGATCTTAGTTGATTACAGAGGCGCTGTTCGGGGGTGGCGCATTTTCCCAATTGAAGATCGCGGCCGGCGAAGGAGAGCAGGTGCTAATCGAACCCGAAGAGTTTTATGATGGGCAAATTAACTATTTTGCCTACTGAATGGCAGTGCTATACGGCTTCCAAAGTTATCAAATACAGCAGTTCTGCTTCTTGTATCGGCCAAATTACCAAGCCGGAACCCGTTTGAGGAAGTGCAATGCAAACATTTACATACCCGCCAAAGCATGGTTTATATGATCCTGCCTTCGAGCATGACAGCTGTGGTGTAGGGTTTATTGCAAACATTAAAGGGATACGCTCGCATCAGATTATCGTTGACGCCGAGAAGATTCTGTGCCACATGGATCACCGTGGCGCACGTGGTGCGGAAGCGAACACCGGTGATGGTGCTGGTATGCTTACAGCGTTACCTTATGAATTTCTGAAGCGAGTTGCAGCCGAAGACTTAAACGCAAACCTTCCAGATTTGGGTAGATTTGCGGCGGGACTGGTCTTTTTGCCAACCGATGAAATAGAACGGCAAGTTTGCAAGGCAACCGTGGAAAAGATTATCTCTGAACAGGGACAGTACCTCATTGGATGGCGAAGTGTTCCGGTGAACTCGGAGGAAGCCGACATTGGTCCGTCAGCCCGTTCCGTGGAACCGGTCATTGAACAGTTATTTATCGGTGCAGCTGATCATCTAGATGCTGAAGTTTTTGAACGCCAGCTTTATGTGATTCGTAAACGTGCAAGCCATCAACTGCGCATCAACAGCAACCTGCGGCAGGCAAAGATGTTCTACGTTTGCAGTTTGTCGAAGAATGTTATCGTTTACAAGGGCCAGATGTTTTCCAGCCAGTTGATGGTCTACTATCCCGATTTGACTGCGTCAGATTACAAGTCTCACCTCGCCATGGTCCACTCACGATTTTCGACGAATACCTTTCCTTCGTGGGATCGTGCACAGCCAAATCGTTTTATGTGCCATAACGGAGAAATTAACACCTTACGAGGCAATACCAACTGGATGAACGCTCGGCAAGGCGTAATGCGAAGTTCCCTGTTTGGAAATGACTTGCGGAAATTGTTTCCAATTATAGAACCCGATTGCTCGGACTCTGGAAATTTTGATAACGCCTTGGAGTTACTGCTGATGGCAGGACGTTCATTACCTGAATCGATAGTAATGATGATTCCGGAAGCGTGGGAAAATCATGAATCAATCTCGCGTGCCAAACGGGATTTTTATGAATATCATTCCTGTCTACAGGAGCCTTGGGATGGTCCTGCGTCAATCGCGTTCACCGATGGAAAACATATTGGTGCAGTGTTAGACCGAAATGGCTTGCGGCCGAGTCGATACTATGTTACTCACGACGATCGGGTGATCATGGCTAGCGAAGTTGGGGTGTTACCTTTACCGGCCGAACAGGTGAAGGTTAAGGGGCGGCTACAACCCGGTAGGATGTTCTTGGTCGATTTTGAACAGGGACGTTTAGTGCCAGATGATGAGCTAAAGCGCGAAATCGCCACGTTTAATCCTTACGGCAAATGGCTGGAGAAACAACGCATTGAGCTGAGCGAACTTCCCGACCAGCAAACTGCAGAATGCTACGATATAGACACATTGTTGGTGCAGATGCAAGCGTTCGGCTACACCGTCGAAACGTTGGAATTCATGCTTACAGGCATTGTAGAGGCAAAAAAAGATCCGGTCGGGTCGATGGGTAACGATGCGGCGCTAGCATGTCTGTCGGACACTCCGCGGCTGCTTTATGACTACTTTAAGCAACTGTTTGCGCAGGTGACGAATCCCGCTATCGATTCCATTCGAGAAGAAATCATCATGACGCTCGAATGTTTCGTCGGTCCCGAAGGAAATTTATTGGATACGACGGAAACACAGTGTAGCCGCTTGCATATACCACAGCCAATTCTGACAAATGAGCAACTCGCCGCGATTAAGTATCTGAACTACCGGGGGTGGCGGTCAAAAGTTATTGATATTACCTATCCGAAATCCGATGGAGTAACCGGACTGGAAGCTGCATTGGAGCGTGTTTGTGACGAAGCCGTGATGGCAATTGAAGACGGCAATCTGTTAATTGTTCTTTCTGACCGCAATGTCACGTCAGACCGGGTAGCAATTAGTTCTCTCCTTGCTACGGGAGCGGTACATCATCGTCTAGTGCGAACGGAGAAACGCACTCGTATCGGAATTGTGGTAGAAAGCGGTGAAGCTCGCGAAGTTCATCACTTCTGTTTGCTCGTCGGTTATGGTGCGGACGCAGTTAATCCGTATATCGCCTTTGAGACGTTATCCCAATTAGGACGAGATGGAGTATTCGACAGTAACTCCACGGATGAAGAGATACGCACGTCCTATATTACGGGTGTGTGCAAAGGGATGTTGAAAGTGATGTCCAAGATGGGTATTTCAACATTGGCAAGCTACAAGGGTGCGCAAGTGTTTGAAGCTGTTGGACTGAATGATGAGGTAATCGAGCATTGTTTCGCGGGAACCGCCAGTCGCATCCAAGGCATTGGCTTTGATGTGCTTGCCTTAGAATCGCTGCGTCGGCATGAACTGGGCTATCCGACGCGCGAAACTGTTCATCTATCTGTGTTGCCCAACGACGGACAATTTCACTGGCGCAGTGGCGGCGAGCAGCACTTATACAACCCGGAAACCATCATGGATCTGCAAGTTGCTGCACGAACGGATAGTGTCGCCGCCTACGAAAGATTTGCGGATTTTATTAACGACTACAATCGTAATAGATGTACATTGCGCGGCCTTCTCACATTCAGAGAAGGAACACCAATTCCGTTAGAAGAAGTTGAGTCCGCGAAGGAGATTGTTAGACGTTTCTGCACCGGTGCCATGAGTTTTGGCTCAATTTCAAGAGAGACACACGAAACCCTAGCGATTGCGATGAATCGCCTAGGTGGCAAGTCTAACACGGGCGAAGGTGGCGAGGACTATGAGCGATTTAATCCATTGCCAAATGGTGACAGCAAGCGATCTGCTATTAAGCAGGTAGCGTCGGGGCGGTTCGGCGTAACTTCGTGGTATTTGACTAATGCTAACCAGCTTCAAATTAAGATTGCTCAAGGCGCAAAACCTGGAGAAGGTGGCGAGTTGCCGGGCCACAAGGTCAGCGAGGAAATCGCAGCAACACGACATACCACTCCCGGTGTTGGACTCATTAGTCCACCGCCACATCACGACATCTACTCTATTGAAGATCTGGCGCAGCTTATCCACGACTTGAAGAACGCTAATCCATCAGCGCGGATTAGCGTCAAATTGGTTTCCGAGGTCGGCGTCGGAACAATTGCCGCGGGTGTCGCCAAGGGACACGCTGACCATATTCTAATCTCCGGTCATGAAGGAGGCACCGGGGCCTCACCATGGACATCAATTATGCACGCAGGGTTACCGTGGGAATTAGGGATTGCTGAAACACACCAGACATTGGTGTTGAACGATTTGCGGTCCCGCGTGCGTCTGGAAACGGACGGCAAGTTGATGACAGGGCGCGATGTTGTCATTGCAGCCCTTCTGGGTGCTGAAGAATTTGGCTTTGCAACAGCACCATTGATTACGCTGGGTTGTATCATGATGCGGAAGTGCCATTTAAACACTTGCCCAGTGGGGGTTGCAACACAAGATCCGGTACTTAGAGCGAAATTCACCGGCAAACCGGAACATGTTGTTAACTATTTCTTCATGGTTGCTGAGGATGTACGAAAAATCATGGCTGAACTTGGATTCCGAACAATTGATGAATTAGTCGGTCGTGTTGATATGCTTGAGGCCGACAAGGCGATTGCACACTGGAAGGCTAGGGATTTAGACCTGACAAGCATTCTTACACCTGCAAAGAAACTTCATCCGGGCGTTGAAGTCTACTGCACCATTAAGCAAGACCACGGTTTAGAACACGCGTTGGACAATGAACTGATTCGTTTGGCTAGACCTGCCTTGACGCGCGGTGAGAAGGTTGTCATTGATTTGCCTGTACAGAACACAAATCGGGTTATTGGCACAATGCTTAGCCACGAAGTATCAAAGGCATACGGTTTTGAAGGGCTACCCGAAGATACAATCCACATTGAGCTCAACGGATCCGCAGGGCAAAGCCTAGCGGCTTGGCTAGTTCCCGGCGTCAGCATTGAGTTGGAAGGCGATGCAAACGACTACACAGGAAAAGGACTGTCCGGCGGCAAACTAATTGTATACCCGCCTAAACACTCAACCTTCAAGCCTGAAGATAACATCATCATCGGAAATGTTGCACTATACGGTGCCATTTCAGGTCAAGCATTTTTTCGAGGCATGGCGGCAGAGCGGTTTGCTGTTCGCAATTCTGGTGTACACGCGGTTATTGAGGGGGTCGGAGACCATGGCTGTGAGTACATGACTGGCGGACGTGTGGTTGTTTTGGGGCTGACCGGGCGAAACTTCGCTGCAGGAATGTCTGGAGGCATTGCGTACGTCTGGGATGTTGATGGTAAATTTGCCACGCGATGCAACCTCGGTATGGTTGAATTGGAGAAGATAGAATCTGATGAGGAAAGCACCGAAGTGCGAAATCTGATTGAACTCCATTGTCGCTATACGGGGTCAAGCGTTGCAAAGCGAATCCTTGACGACTACGAAAATTACATACCGGATCAATTCGTGAAGGTCATGCCAACCGATTACAAACGAGTATTTCAGGCGCAGATGCAAGGGCACCCAAAAACGGCTTAGATTTTCTGCTAAATCTCGCAAGTCGGGCTAGAATTGAGGAAGTCAATATATGGGTAAAGCGACAGGATTCATCGAATACAGCCGAAAACAAAGTCACGATCGACCACCGGAAGAACGCATCAAAGACTTCAATCTTTTTCATCTTACACTTGATGAGGAAGAACGCAGAATTCAGGGAGCACGTTGCATGGACTGTGGCATCCCTTTTTGCCAGTCTGCCACAGGGTGTCCAATCGACAACTTGATACCAGAATGGAACGATTTAATCTATCGCGGGATGTGGAAGGAAGCTTCAGACCGGCTCCATAAGACAAACAACTTCCCTGAATTCACAGGGCTAACGTGCCCGGCGCCGTGCGAAGGATCCTGTTGTCTAGGTATAATCGATCCGGCAGTAACAATTAAAGACAATGAATATGCAATCGTCAACCGTGGTTTTGAGGAAGGTTGGATTAAACCCACTCCCCCTCAGACACGGACGGGAAAAACAGTTGCCATCATCGGGTCAGGACCAGCCGGACTTGCGGCTAGCGATCAATTAAACAAAGTCGGTCACAAGGTAACCGTGTACGAACGAGCCGACCGCATCGGTGGTCTGTTGATGTATGGGATTCCCAACATGAAACTGGATAAACGTATCGTGCAACGTCGACTTGACATTATGGCAAAGGAAGGTGTTGAGTTTGTTACCAACGCTAATATAGGAGTTAATGTCGACATAGATACTTTCCGCCAAGAGTTCGACGCGATTGTGCTTGCCTGCGGTGCAACCCACCCACGTAATTTGCCGGTTCCCGGGCGAGAACTTGAGGGAATCCATTTCGCAGTTAAATTCTTACACCAAAACACTAAGAGTCTATTGGATTCCAACTTTGAAGATAGACAATTCATTTCTGCCAAGGATAAGCACGTGATCGTGATTGGTGGCGGGGACACTGGCAACGACTGTCTCGGTACATCAATGCGGCACGGCTGTGGGAGCCTGACCAACTTCGAGATACTTCCCGAGCCTCCTGTCGAGCGTGCCCCTAACAACCCTTGGCCAGAGTATCCACGAATCTACCGTGTAGATTATGGACATGAGGAAGCGGCTCACGTATTTGGTAAAGACCCACGTGAATTCTGCATAGTGACCAAAGAGTTTGTCGGGGACGGAAGCGGCCGTGTCAAAATCGCCCATACGGTACGCATTGAATGGACAAAGGATGCCGCAGGTAAATTTCAGATGAAAGAGATTCCCGGAAGCGAAGAGGAATGGCCCGCCGACCTTGTATTCCTCGCAATGGGTTTCCTTGGTCCGGACGAAACGCTTGTCAAGCAATTTGGCTTAGAAACCGATGATCGATCGAATATGAAAGCGGAATACGGAAGATTCGCTACCAGCGTTGAAGGCATTTTCGCTGCTGGAGATTGCCGACGAGGCCAATCGCTAGTCGTCTGGGCAATTGCCGAAGGCCGCGGTGCGGCGCACGCTGTGGATAAATACTTGATGGGCTCTTCTGACCTACCGATTCCCGGTGTATCGCTTTCGGACATAAGCAGAATGTAAGTCAATCTTCTCCCTTGATTCCCGTCTCAAACTCCTTTCACAACTCACAACTGTATGTAAGCGGGCACAAAAAAAGGCAGCCTTAAGCTGCCTTTTTTGTGCCTATGTGTGGTTTAAGGTAGAATCAAGTCTCCTCTGAAACCGCTAGAGCGATTTCCTGCCCTTCTGGTTTACTGAAACGCTGCTTCGCACGTTCCATAACATCTATCACGACTCCGTGTTCCGCCCGTCTGTCCGCCTTAATTATCAGTGTACTAATTTTATTTTCGTTCGCTGCCAAGAACAAATCAAGATCTTCAAGAGATAGCATTTCCTGATCGTCTACGGACAAACGACCATCTTGACTAATGAAAACGTTGAATTTCTTCCTTGGGAATTCATGCTGAGTAGCTGAATCAGGCAAACTCACTGAAAACGGCGGCGGGATACGCATAATTGCCGAAACCATAAAGAAGATTAAGAGCAGAAACACGCAATCAATCATCGGAGCCATCGGTATATCTTCATCTCTATCTTTCTGTTTCCGACGTCCACTTCCAGCCATATTGAAATCTCCTTTCCTAATTGCTCGCGACTATTCTCTCGCTACAACCGCAAAACCTACCTTATCAATACCTGCTTGCTTCGCCCTATCCATGATCTGAACAATTTGTTCGTGCAATACTTTTCGCTCCGATTGAATAATCAGCATGTTCTTCGCTTCTTCAGTCGCGTTGATTAATAGACTAAACATCTGTTCAATCTCGACGATTTCGTCGTTCAGAACCATGATTCCCTCTCGCTGACCGGCTGTCGGGTTAGCAATTCGCACAATGAGCCCTTTGGGTTTTTCAGTATTCGGCTTACCTGGCGGAGGAAGCTGTACCCGAATTCCCGGCATTGGCGAGAAAGTGGTCGAAACCATGAAGAAAATTAAAAGCAGAAACACACAATCAATCATCGGTGCCATACTGAGAGTTGGCGCTTTTCTCTCTCTAAGTCTTGTGGAAAGCACTGTTTGTTTCTTCACGCTGCTCGCTACCTGTTGCATATTGACACCTCCTTTCATTCAGATGACAATCCAAGACCGGAAACTTCTGAAACGTTGTCCGATGTAAAGTTTGTTGGGAATCTATTGTTTTTTTGACAACGAGAGATTCCCAACAAGGCAATGGCGTAATACTATGCGGCGCCCTCTTGGCCAAGAACAAGCTGGTTAACGATTTCTGTTGAAACCTGACCAATCTCAAGAACATACCTGTTGACCCAACTATCAAATAGCTGATAGAAGATCAAGCAAGGAATCGCGATGGTGAGACCTGCCGCGGTTGTTAACAAAGCCTGAGAAATACCCCCTGCCAACTGTTGCGGATCGCCAGTACCCTCCAAAGCAATTGTCGTAAACGCGTTGATCATACCGGTAACGGTTCCCAAGAGACCAAATAGTGGTGAAACGACTGCGATTGTTCCAAGCACCGGAAGATTCTTTTCCAATTCCGGAGTCTCAAGCAATTCGGCTTCCTCAATGGCTTCCTGTATCTCGTCCTTGGTGATTTCGCGTTCTTCAATTTGTGCCTGACTGAACCTCAACAATCCTGCCTTTAAGACGTTAGCAAGCGGCCCACCGGCATCCTCGCATGTAGAAACGGCTTCCATTATGTTTTCATTGCGGAGCGAGTCTGTAATGCTAGCCATGAATTGTTCCGCACCGATTTTCGACCTGGCCCGGGCAAAAGTAAAGAATCTTTCAATAATAAACGTCAGAGCTGTAACAGAACAGAGCGCTAGTGGCCAGAAGACAAATCCCATCTTTTGAAAGAAGGTAACTATGTTGTCTTTCTTGGTCATTTTCAGGGGAAAATACCTGTCACCGCCAGCAACCACATTTACAGGTTTACCTACTCTGTCTCCGTAGCCGTCTTTAAAAATACTGATAAAGTATCTGCCGGTAGGTAGATTAGTAATTTCGTATTCCCCAGCATCATCTGTCATTCCCTTGTATTCTGTCCCAGCGACATCTTTTATAATCACCTCAACTCCCGGGATAGGGGCGCGCGCGCTCGTAGTATCTTCAATCGCTCCGCGTACTGTACCACCCCCACCGGACACATCTGCTTCTTGGGCAACGGAGATAACGCTACCCATCGCTGAGAGAATCGTAATAGTTAAAATTAAACTCAACCGTTTCATATTTGCCTCCTTTTAGTTGAACAAGAACTTTCAGAATATTTATGCAAGTAGTTGGTACTTTATCCTAAGATTCTTTCTAGATTTGGCGGTTTCGCTATTAGATATCGCTTTTCTAGGCTGAAATCCTCAATCTACCAAGCAAGACGTTGCTATAAACACCTGCATCTTTGAGAAGTTGCGCTTAGTACCAAGAAAAATGCTCTCCCCTAGCCAGTCATCACCAAGGGGAGAGCGTAGAGAAACAACAGTGTTTAGAATCCCATCATGGCACGAACAAATGTCGTGTTGCTTGTTGTATCTTCAAGCAAAATGGTCGTTCGTCTGTAACCTGCGAGTATTACGATATTAAATCCAAGCCATTCACCGCGGTTGATTGCTTGAATTTCGAAGATTCGTGTCCGTAGGTTGGGACGAAACAGGATGGGTACTTCCTCATCTGATGGGAAGTTTGTCAAGAACGCCTTGAAGTTGCTATCGCGGTTGGTGAATTTGCGATATTGAAAACCGCCAAGAACGTTCATTCTCTGCGTGAATTGGTAATCTAGACGAACCCCCAGAACATCTTCGCGACTTCTCTTGTTGAATCGAAGGTACTCTATCGGTTCAATGTCTGTGGGAACGTACAGGCGTGGATTGAGCGGTGAGACATATACACCGGCAGCAATTTCATCGGCAGTGTGGTCGAACACTTTCTCCCAGATATATTTAGCCATCGGTGTGACCGTCAAGTCTTCGCCTATATTTTTCACGAAGTCCAAATCTCCCAACGGGATTTCATATTTCGCCCGCAAGATAGTCACTTGGTTGCGGATATTTTTTTCATCGTACCGTCGGGGTTTCCAATTGTCCTGATCATAAATCAACCCGGTATCTCCGCCATCCAATGGGTTGATTCCATGGTCGGGATAGAACGGGAATTCTCGTTTTTCACCCGAATCACGTACCTGTTCAATCGGTACCATGAAATCAGTGCGCTGATTCCGCTCATTACCGGTTCGGGTCGCTTCCTCATCATCTACCCGATCTAATGCGATGGCATCTTGATCATCCGGTTGAAATTGCTTCTGCAAGGCAACTAGGAACTTTGCTTCTAGTGTTAAGTTCGGAATTGCCGTATAGAGAAATTGGAGAGCGGTAGTGTTCACTCGTGAGTTGTAGAAATCAAGTTCGTCAGATATCTGAACAGGTTCGAGTTCTCCAACACGTAAGGTAATCGAATAATCCGGAATGTCGTCCTTAACACGGACGAGGCGGTTTTGGAATAAAATTGTTCCAAAGTCCGGAATATCACGCTGGTAGGTGACATGGAAATACCTTGAGTCGTTTTGACGCCGACTAGAAACCTCACTCTCGTTCAACCATCCGACCTTAAGCGTCATGTTGTCGAGTATGTCATAGCTGGCAACTAGGTGGTATCCCTCACGATCAATTCCGTACTCGTACTGTGGCTCAAAATCATCTTCTAGCGAATCGATTGTTCCGTTGTTGTTTAGATCGACAAGATCCGTGAAGACGGGCGGATCCGCTTCAAAGATAAGAAAGTCTTCCTGAAAGTCTAGGATTCCATTCTGGTCGCGATCGTCAGCACGTGGCAGAACGCCATCGAAATCAATGTCATCTGGCCAATCATCATCATCATCATCGTCTTCGATAAGCTGATAATCGATTTCATCAAATGGATCGACCTCTGACGAAGATTCGGGAGTACGAGGCAAGGAGTACGCCTGATCTCTATCACTATTGGCGCCCCAATTCCGATACGTCGTTGTATATCCGGGGTCAATATGATAGAAAGTTTCCTCTAGGAACAGCTTCCCAAAACGTTGTTTAAGATTTACAAACCAAGCAACTTCGCGCCCTAATTCCCCATCTCCATCTTCAGGAGTGCCATCACCGCCTAATTTGGCTTCGAATTTCTCTCCTTCAGTTTCCGAATAGGTAGCCACGCCATTCGCATCTCCCGGCAGCAGAGTGCGGCGGTCAACACTAATGCCCGTTGACTCCACACCATCAGGGGTAGTAATCTCCTCCTTCAGACGGCTAAAGCCAACCTTTTCCTTGGGAACGGTCGGGTACTGCTTATGCTTGCTGTTAATCGAGTAATGCGCCCGTATGAAAGTGTTGAATAGGGTACCTTCAAGATCGAGCCCGTACAGAATCGCCGCACGGGCGGCACCGTAGCGGTAGTGGATTTTTCGAGGTCTTCCCTCATCAGTCCATTGGCTTGGGTTATAGGCGAGGCTATCGCGGTTTTCAGCATACTCAGAAGATTGGCCGTAATTTCCAGGGGCTTCGATTACGTCCCGAAATGGCATCTCAATATGGCCATCCTCGGTTTTAATCCATTCCTGTAATTCCGGATCGTCCTCAGCCTTGTTGGCTTCACTAAAGCCCATAACGACGATGTTATAATCACCGGCAACCACCAAATCAAACTCGACTGATTTGACTTGTCGCGGATCAATATCGTGATCGGCGAGGACTAGGTCATACTTCATCGCGTGGAATCCCTCAACAATCTTCCAAAGACTGTCTTCAGAGTTGCGTGGTGGCCTACTACCCGTAACAGCAGTGATATCCGAATTGAGGTCGAACGATCCATTTGCAGCACTGATTACAGTAGTCTCCTCGGGCAAAAGTCCCGGCTCGACACCTGCGATACGATCAGTTCGAGAGATTACCTCTTGCGCCTGAGTAACAATCGTCACCTTAATATCCTTGACTGCCGCTCCAACACCTCCATGAACTAGGTCGGCATCCCGGGTGGGGCTCAGACCCAAAAACGCCCTCGGGTGGTTATCCTCTGGCGAATCATCGCGGAAGACTACGGTAATGTGCTCGGGCGGCGTGTTTGGCACCGTACCCAGCAGCGGATTTTCAACTCGTTCCGGGTGTTCCTTGTGCAAATTCATGTAGGTAACACCTACGCGGAAAATATCGCCTAGAAGCCCTTGAGCGCGAAAGCCTATTAAACGGGCATTCTCAATATGACGTAACTGTGCATCATCGTTTAAGCCATTTCTACGACCAAGTGTCGGTGCAAGGTTGGCTGCCGCGTCTGAAAGTCTAACAGGGTTAGAAATACGTGAATTCAGCAAGGTAAAGAGGTGTCGTTCCTGTGAAAAAGAAAGATCCCACCTAAACCCATCAAATTCTGTTTTGAATATGATGTATCGGTTAGGGAACAGCGTAGAAGGCTTGATACGCATGTTATCACCGATTGCGAACTCGCTATGCCTGCCTCGGAAGCTATCCGTAGTGAGAATTGTACGGTCCAATTGCGCGGAAAATCTTTCGCTATCAAGCTGACCAGTCCAACCAACGATTAGCTCACCGTTCTGATCGAATTCTTTCCGTTCTCGGTAATTAAAAACCTCATTACCCTCAAGCAACTCTTTTCCAAACAGGTCATAGAAGAATTGGGGTTCTTCTTCCAATTGGAAACGATCGGAGAACTTTGACTGTCCTTCAATCGTTGGTAGCAAAGGTTCTTGAGGCCCTAGACTTGACGCCCCACAACCGTACAAGATGAAACAACTCAAGATACATGCAATAATAGAAACAGCATTTAACCACCGTTTCAACATTTTCATTTTTTCTTGCCTCCATGAAGTAAATTGGATTTATTTTGAAACCGACGAAAATAAGTGATAAGAAGAGTAAACAACAGAAAGCAGATACCTGTTAATTAATACAAGACCAATCTTTGCAATAATCGCCTGACTCCATAAGCACTATATTCCATCCCAAACTACACCGAGAAAACAGTATCCGCGAAACCTACTGTTGGCTAACTTTTGATTCCTCCATATAGGGGGAGCAATGCCTACCTGCGGTGCCCTCAAAGTTCGCTGTCAATTACAGGAGAACATAAGTGAGTTTCAACAAATGGACTTTTAAGATATCACTTCTGGTAATATCTGTCAAGACTTTTTTTTGACTAAAAGAAGTTTAACCGTTTGTATCGGATTGTATCGGATTTGTGCGAAGAACCCTCAATTATGAGATTGAAAATCCGATGACCACTCGCGTTGATTGTAGAGAATCATGAACATACACCTACTTACACCAAGGCAACATTTCAATGCGAGTTTGAGTTCCCTTGGCGAGGCCGTTGGACACCGGGAAGCCATCAGTGGTCCAGAGATAACCCCTGAGTGTTGGTTAAGTCGTTATAAACCCATGAAGGGAAAGATTACCGCGAGTTATTCGATCGCGAGTTGTCCTCAAGGATTGGCGTGAGTTCGCGGCGAGATTAAGGATTAATACAATTGCATCGGCGTGAATGCCTAGAGCGAGTCCATCAACCGACGAAAGAAGTGGCGACGCATCAAGTAATATCAGTTCATAATGTTCACGGAACTGCTCAAAGAGTGCTTGTAGGCGGGGTGAGTCAAGCAATTCGATTGGAGTAGACGCAACACTTCTGATACTGAATAAATCGACATTCGCGATTTCAGTCTTCTGAATAGCTCGCTGCCAATCTGTAAGCGCATTAATCGGTGCAGATTGTCGGACAGAATCAGATGGTACACCGAATATCTCATGCTGCTTTGGTGCGATTACACTGCAGTCAACGACTAGGACAGGGGCTTTCACCAAAGCCAGTGTAACTCCTAGATTAGCCGTAATTACAGAAACGTGGTCGTTGTAATCACATCCTGCGAACATTAATACTTGCTTACTGATCTCGGGATTTGTCAGATTGATGTATGCAGCGATTTCTTGATAAACTCCCGGAACAGCGTGAGATACTAGATCTGTTTCTTGCCGCTTCGGCACGTGCCCCAAATGCATTATGCCTATGTCAGATTCCACTTCTTTTGGCGAGCTATAGGTCGTACTGAAATACTCCATGAGTATGGCAATAGAAACTCCCAGCGTCAAACCAACGATACCGGCTATCGCTACGATTGCCTTGACACGGGGACTCGTGGGAATCTTCCGAGGCACCGCGCCGTCAACGACTCCAAGACCTCCTATGGTATTTCCAGCATTTGATGTAGCATGCGACGGATCCGATTCGGCGATTAAGATCCGTGTCTGCAGAATTCGTGTGAAGGTCTCTTTTGTCAACTCGTGCTTGAACTCGATCTCCCGCTTCATTTTGTCAAGCGACAGCTCATTCTCGGGTATGCTGCCAAGCAGTTGTTCCAACTCAGTTTCGACTGCTTCGAGTTGAGTTTTGACCAGTGGAAGGTTATGTTGTGCTCGGAGAATGCTTGCTTGTAGATTTATTAAGCCCTGCTGAACAGTATAATATAGCGGATCTGCTCCATGAGTCGTCGCGGTAACGGATTCAGCCGATAGACTGAAGGACAATCTGTTCTTGACATCTTCAATTTGGGCTTTGATGGACTTCAATCCGGGCGCGTTCTCACCCACATCAGAAGCAATCAGCCCGATTTTTTGACTCTCAAGAGCGATTAGTCTCTCCATTTGAGACAACCAGATAGGATTAGCGCCTACCATCTCCGTGAGTTGCGTATGTACTGGGTGCTGCTTAATCTCTGCTCGCAAGTGTTCCAATACCTTTTGAGAGGCGCCAATTGCCAATTCGAGCTCTTCTAGTTTCCCTTGGAGTTGCGCACGTCGCGAGGACGCACTAGAGAGTCTTTCTCGCCAGGTTCCAGGACCGCCATTTTTCCGAACAAACTCGGACGCTTCGTGTTCTTTTTTCTCTACCTCATCCTGCAATTCTTTCATTGTATCTCGTAGTAATTGGTGGCGTTGCTTCAAATTGGCAGAGTCCTGCTTTCGGCGGTACTCTTGCATCTCAGCGACTAACTGATTGGTCAGGAGAGCCGCATTGCGCTCGCCGCCTTCCTCTTCGGAAAGATACAGCGAGAGCTCAATATACTGCGAGTCTGAGCGGCTCTTTGATTTGAGATTTCGCCTCAATTTCCCGACTGGGGGCAAGTAGCGAGCACCGCCGACTTCCGATTCCTCTAGCTGTTCAATAGCCGCCGTTATCATAGACTCCGAAAGAAAGCGTTGACCGACAGTTTCCATCTCGCTTCGGTCAACTCCACCGGAAAGGACACTTTGAACAACATTGGCGGATGGTATTGGTGTGCTTGATGCTGGTTGGTCAAATTCCAGTAGCGTAGAAGCTACGTACGTTTTAGGCAGGTGTAAACTAACTACGAGAGCAGTACCTACAAGCAACAGAAAACACAAGCATATAATAAAATCGTACTTCCGTATTACAGAGAGGTAATCCCGTAAGTGGACCTCTTTTTGAGGCATCGAAATCGTATTTCCTTCCTCCATTGATGAGCGAAGAACTCTTGCTCCCTTCGTTGTCTTAAGCTGAATTCAATTGTCATCCCGGTTAACGATTGTACAGCACTTATGCTAATTGGCAGAGTTTTAGCCGGATACCAACGATTATTGGACACGGCGGAGAACCATTTGTCATCTAGCGCGCCACCTCAATCTGTTCTTCGCTATATGCTTCATCAATCCACTCCGTAATACGCCATTCACTGTCTCTCAGTTCAAAGATAAACAGATTATCCCCTTCGGCATACCATCCCGTATATCCACCTTCAAGAGATTCACCGTCGGCGACAAATCCTTGAATCCTATAATGAACTCTCACTTCGGCTCTGTTACGCTCCGCGTTTAACTCCATCTCGGGGGGCTCTTCCAACTCAATCTCAATGTCTTGGTACAAGCGGAACACTCGAACTGCTGAATCTCTTTCATCTCGAATGTCGTCAAAAATCACATCATCCGTTGCATCGTCAGGTGTTCCCATATCCGATACATAACGAAACTTGTCCGCCCAAAAAACATCTATGTATGCACTTACATCTTCAGTTTCATACCCGGTACGCCACGCTTTCAACACCGCTTCAATCGCACCCAGCTCTTGAGACCGGGGTGCACCGATCTTCTCAACATCACCGCAACTCAAAAAACCTAACGTCACAGCCATCGTGAGTATTAAACTACCTGCTTTGGAAAATATCTTAAACATTACTGACAACCTCCACAACACGTTTTCATCCGAGGACAATTGAACTTCAACTAGCAATAACGGTTAGACAAACTCGCTCTCTCCACTAACAATCTGCCTAATATTTCCTGGCAATGCCATTGACTAAAACCGCTCTTCTTTCAAAAAGTCTTTCTTAGATTCAAATATAATTTTGTCGGTGTTACACCGACACTCACGCCTAAATTCTCAATTTCCTTAGCTTCATCAATGAGTAAATTGACTTTTGCATTTGCGTTATAGAACTTGGCGCCAACGTACGAATCAATAACGCTATACGCCCATACACCGATAGCAGTGTACAAGAAGAACTGTCTAATTTTGTAGCGCTCGTTTGAGCTCTTGTATTGTGCAATTGCTTCCTCGGATTTCGGGTCTATAGTTGCGGCGGGAATGTACCGATTTGTATGGATGTTCTGAAAGGACTGATGTGCCGCTAAGGCGCCCGCAAGAGATGCCCCCACTCCTATCACCGAAAATGTTCCTCGAATCGGACTGCGCGAATAATACTGTCCCCATCCAGGCATGATCGCCGATCGAACAATGGAACCAACTGGAGATATGAGGCGGAGTTCCTCTGATTGGGCGAAGCAAACCTGCGCGAAAGCCGAAAAGAAAAGAGTAATCGTCAGAATCTTCACTTAGCACTACCCAGTAATTCCCTGTATAACTTAATCGCTGCAACCTTCGCAACTATACAATGATAACGAATGTCGAATCTGCTGTCAACAAAAAAAATCTGCAAACAACCCATGGGACACGCTATGTGTTTGCATGAATACCTCAAAAACAATAATGATGCTATCTTCTTCGACGGCTTGATGTGCGTTCTGTGTTACGCGTACGATCGTTCGAACGATTCTCCTGATCGTCATCATCACTACTACTACTTGCGCTTGACGACTGGCGACTTGGAGCCGCTGATACTCTTGGGCGTGATGGGGTTGAAGAGGTACTCGACTTAGTCGAGCGGGTGCGAGAAGGTACTGAAGATGCGGTTTGCTTTCGTTCCGACCTTGAGCGGAAGTTGGACTCTCTTGGTGATGATGCGCGAGCCTGACCGGAGTAAGTTTTCGAACGATTATACAGTTGCGTGCGTCGTTCCGCATTCGAGCGTACGCGACTATTTTTCTTACTGTCTTGCAGAGCGGTCCCGCGAGAATCTGTTGACCTTCGGTTATCGGGCGACCTACGGTAAGAACCTATGGAATTGAATCGATCTCCCAGTGTGTTTGACCTAGTACGATAACTCGTTCGCTTTCGCTTAGTCGAAATGGTTGCACTTTGCTCTACTTGATCGCTCAAGACCGGTTGCTGAGCACGATGCTTTTCAATAACCGAACGGACTCTAGGTTGGACATTTACCTGCTTAGTCGCTTTACGCGCTACCGATAATCGACTCCTACTGTATTGGCGACGGACATTTTCGTGCTCCTGACTCCATTGATTTAGTTGTGTCCGCCTCTTTTTTACCGAGGACTTGGGCCCAACATAAACGTATCTCGGGTTTGAATATGACCGATAAGAGTATGTTGGATAATACGTGTAGTAACGATGGAGGTAATTACCGTAGGAATAGCGAACGGCGTAGTAGTGGCGATCGTAGATTGGGTAACTCCACCGGATATAGTAGTCATGGTCTGTTGCATAGTAGCACGGACCGTCGTAAAAATACAGGTAGGTGTAGTGGTGCCAAGGACGCCATTCATAGCTCCTTGCGTATCGGTGATACCTTTGAATATGACGCTGTTGTCGGTAAGTAACAACATCAATGTACTCTATATCAAGTTGCTCGCCATCTTGGGCGACAACATGCATCTCAAGAAAGCCGTTACCAACGTGGCCTGCAGCGGGAATCTTAATCGTTTCCGAGCGGCGCTTTGCTCTTAACGCGAACGTATCACCGTAGCGTGTTTCATCAGCATGTTTGTCATCATAACCGCGTCGTGTGTATTCACGTTTAGTATTACGAATCCAAACACGTCCGGCAATCGATTCGTAATCCTCAATGTAGGGCTCGTTGGGATCTCCCCGGTAACGCACCAATATCTCAATGTATTGAGCTTGTGCAGGAATCTCAAAGAAGTATACTGCGCTGGCTATAGCAAATTCGTAATCATCCTCTTGAAAATTCTGGCTTGCCCAAGCCGTCAAGCGGGCACCTTCTTCAAAGTGAGGACTTGCGTTAATTGTTGCGTTGCCTCGTTCAATCCACTCATCCACATCGTTGCCTGCCCGATGTTCGCGGCTTAGCCGATTCGAATAGTCACTGTAGTCATAGTCAACTTGGCTTACCGCCGGTATAGCAAGCATAAAGAGGCAACTTAACAGCGCCAACGGACCCAAAATGTTAATTCGGACGCTCATCATAATCTCTCCTAAAACGGAATGGGCTTTATATACCCAAAGAAATAATCTAGATGCCATAGCCGCCATGAACAATTACCAAAGAACTACATGGTTATAGAAGCGAGTTCGGTCCGCCTCCAATCTCTGTTTTCAACCTGTAGTAATAGTGGTACAAACTGTCGCAAAACTGATACTTTTTCCCGAATTATGCATTATTTGAAGAAGGAATTGTCATATTAGATTTGTTATTTGGCTTTGGCATCAAGCTTAAGGCCTTTCCAATCTGCTACGTCCTTGTCCTGTGGTGTAATAATCGCAGGCTTATCAACCATCAACTCCCGGATAATCGGAATAAGGCCGGTAAGAACCAGTGTGCAAATCATTGTCTCGTCTTGTCTAGTGTCACTACATACCACGACTCAAAGATACTTCGTCGCCCAAAAACACGTGAGCACACTTACAGTCCTTACAATTTCAATGCCAAGTTTCAGTAGAGTCTTGACGAAATCCTTCCTAGTTGAAAATATCACTGATGGATTCTCTAGCACTCAAGGCTCTTCGCGAAAATCATCGGATGCGGCAACTACAATCTCATTGGCGAGAATCGCCTAGATTAGCGCTTTCACAATATCACGTTCTCCAACACACTTTTCAAGCTGATAAAGCGAAGCGCTAGATTCACTTAAGCCGCATCAAATATTGCTAACGCCAGCTTATCCGCTGCGAATGCAGGTGGATATTTAGGGCTGCCGTAAGGTTTCTTCCACGACGCTTTCGGCATGTAGGGAAAGATTGCGAGCCTTGATGATGGAAGACACGTTTAATCTCGCAATAGCTCAACCGCTTCACCGCCACGTAATCCCGCGGCATTTGAATCGTCAGTGTCTAAATGCATCTGCAGGACGTAGGAGGAGGAAATTTTTGGTCGGATGTTTTCAAGCGTTAAAGCACGTTCACCAGAAATTCGCACCTTTAACAAATCGCCTTCTTCTACCCCGAAAGATGTTGCAATTTGGGGAGTCATATGAACGTGCCGAGTCGCGCATATCGCGCCTTCGTTCAAGTAGACCGATCCTGCTGGTCCGATCAGGCTTATTGGTTCTGAGCCCGTGAGATCGCCTGAATCGCGAATAGGTGGATCCAGCCCCAATCGAATGGCATCCGTGCGTGCAAGTTCTACCTGTGTATAGTCTCTCGCCGGGCCCAAGATTCGCACACCCTCAATTGACCGCATCCGTCGTCCAACCACGGTCAACGTCTCCTTTGCGGCAAACGCTCCCGGTTGATACAACGGTGCAAGAGTGGTTAATTGATGTCCCTTCCCGTAAAGAACGTCTAGGTGCTCTTGGGAAACATGGGCGTGCCTCGCCGAAACGCCAACAGGAATCTTCTTTTGGGAGATTGCGGCATCGCAGGCGCGTTGGCCCGCATCACAAACTCGCAAGGCACAACCGCTACAGGATTGTTCGCCGCCAATCTGCTCTAATACCTTGCGCGAAATTGTTTCAATTAACGCCTGGTCTCGCATGCGTGATGGACCCTAGTTTCAACTTGATGAATCTTCGCCATTCAGGCCAAGGGGCAACGCAGGCTCATTCTCCGAGAACGAAGGTAGAATCGATTCAACTTCCGCATGCGGTCTCGGGATTACGTGGACTGAAACAACTTCACCGATCTTTGCAGCTGCTTCCGCTCCGACATCGGTCGCGGCTTTTACCGCTCCAACATCGCCGCGTACCATAACGGTCACATAACCGCCGCCAATCTTTTCATATCCGACAAGCTGTACATTTGCGGCTTTTACCATCGCGTCCGCGGCTTCTACACTTCCCACCAAACCTCTCGTTTCAACTAAGCCCAATGCATCTCCAGCCATACTTTATCGTTGCCTCCTCAAACTCCCATATCTAATCTGAAAGGTTTTGTGTCAATAAATCCTTAAAAACCCAATTGCATGCCAGTATATCACAATGTTCTTGGTGATTCAACCGAAACTGCGTTACACCATCTTCAGTTATAATTCCCCTGAATCCTTCCGCTTAGACTTGTTGCAACGCGCATAAACTAGGTTCTGTTGACATTTGGTCATAAGGTTGTGGCATGATATAAGCATTATGCAAATAACTTTGCCTGATGACCAATGGGAAAAAATCTACCAGTTTCTTTTAAGCCGTTCCAACATCTATGTCCGCAACGAAGCGGCAACCTGACGATTCGTCGAAGCTGTGCTGTGGGTGGCTCGTAGCGGTGCCCAATGGAGACTTTTGCCTATCGCCTATGGCAATTGGAACTCCATCCACAAGCGGTTTGGCCGGTGGTGCGACAAAGGCGGCTTCACACAGATGCACAATCACTTCGATTCTGAGCCAGATATGGAGTGGCTTATTGTTGACAGTACCGTTTGCCGGGCTCATCCATGTGCGGTTGGTGCCTCAAAAAAAACGGTGGTACTGAAGACCAAGCGCTAGGCCGCTCTCAAGGCGGCTTCAGTACAAAAATCCACACCACAGCTGACGGATTGGGTAATGCTCTTAGAATCCATCTAACACCCGGTCAGAGACACAACATAATTGAGGCAGAAGCGTTAATAGTCGGATATAACTGCGAGTATGTTATTGGAGACAAAGAGTACAACTCGCACGATTTTATCGACGCTATTGAGGCGAATGGTGCAACGGCGGTGATACCTTCTCGACGTAATCGTGACAGCCAAAGAACATATGACAAACATCTATACAAAGAGAGACATCTGGTTGAATGTTTCTTCAACCAGATAAAATGGTATCGTCGTATCTTTTCTCGTTTCGAGAAGCGGGCTGTTCGTTATTTTGGATTTCTAAGTTTTGTCTCTACTCTCATCTGGCTCCGTTGAAATGTCAACAGATCCTAGTAATACCATTTCGCTTGAATAATAGTGCATATGATATCTGAATTATATCGCTCACTTTCTCCGTAGGCGGGAATCAAGCGAACGAATAGATCAAGTGGCCGACTAGGATCAAACGAGTGAATAACGAGTGCGATAGTAAATCCCGTGCGATAGGGATCCCCTTGCCCCGCCTATTTTGCGCGGAGATAAGGCTTTTTACTCCGCCCCACACAAGTTTCTTTACTTAATCCGCGTAATCAATACACTTGAATTTTAGAGAAATGGTATAACATGATAACTACAGTCAAGTATTACACCTGGCTTAAAGCGCCGTGCCCAAGGTTTAGTCTCCTCGTACCTGTTATAGCTCTCACACAAGACACACTTGCCTGTCTTGACATCCTCACTTTCAGCAGCGATTAAGGAAGCCTGCCGACCTCGGGTGCCTACTCCGGTTGACTCGAAGAAGTATCGATTCCATTTGCCACCTTGACTTGCCTGCGCCGAGAATGGAGCACGGGCTCGGTGTATCCGTTTGAAACTGCTCTACCGTTAAATACTAAGTCAAGTGCCGCCTCAAAAGCAATACTCTCGTCGAATTGAGATGACATCTTTCGATAATTTTCATCTGTCGCATTCTGCTTGTCAACAACCTCTGCCATACGCTTGAATGTCTCGACAACTTGCTCCCTAGTTACAATCTGGTGATGCAACCAATTGGCGATGTGTTGACTTGATATACGCAACGTCGCACGATCTTCCATCAATGCTACTCCATGAATATCCGACACCTTAGAGCAACCAACCCCTTGGTCCACCCAGCGCACAACGTAACCTAGTATGCCCTGAGCATTATTGTTCAACTCCTGTTGGATTTCAGACTCCGACAATTCTCTGTCCAAGATGGGTGGTGTCAAGATATGATCTAGATTCGCACGTCCTCTGCTTGCGAGGTCATTCTGTCTCGTCACCACACTTACTTTATGGTAATGGATAGCATGGAGCACGGCAGCCATCGGGGACGGGACCCAAGCTGTACTAGCTCCTGCCTGCGGATGATTTATCTTGGATTTAAACATATCTCGCATCAAGTCCGGCATCGCCCACATTCCTTTGCCAATTTGCGCCTTGCCCACAAGCCCGGTTTCAATCCCGATATCTACATTCCAATCCTCATAGGCGTTCATCCACGGCTGGTTTTTAATCTCCATTTTAGGGAGCATCGGCCCTAGTTCCATGCTAGTGTGAATTTCATCTCCCGTCCTGTCCAAGAATCCCGTATTAATGAACACAACGCGTTCCTTCGCAACACGCAGCACTTCCTTCAGATTAATGGTAGTACGTCGTTCCTCGTCCATGATTCCGATTTTGATCGTATTTCTTTCAAGTCCCAGCGCGTCTTCAACCCTTTCAAAAAGTTCAACCGTCGCTTCTACTTCCTCTCGTCCATGCAATTTCGGCTTAACAATGTAAATGCTGCCAATTCGGCTATTGCTGTATTTTCCATTTCCCTTCAAATCGTGCATGGCTGCCAGAGATGTGACCATGACATCAAGGAAGGCTTCCGGAATCTGTTCTCCATCTGATGTAACCACTGCATCAGTATACATATGGATTCCGACATTGCGTATAAGAAGCAAACTTCGTCCCGGTAAGGTGAGGATATCTCCCTCGGGCGTCAGAAATGTCTTATCGGGATTTAGTCGACGGATTATCGACTCTCCATTTTTCTCAAGAGAGGCTTCAAGTGTTCCTTTCATTATACCGGTCCAATTCCCGTAGACCCTAATTTTGTCAGCGGCATCAACGGTAGCGACAGAGTCTTCACAGTCTTGGATGGTAGTAATAGCGGCTTCTAGCAAGACGTCTTTTATTCCTGCAGGATGAGTCTTCCCTACCGGACTCTCACGATCTAGCAGAATTTCGATATGCAGTCCGTTGTTTCTCAGCAATATACTGCTTAATTCATCTCCTGCCTTCGTAAACCCAACAAATTTGCTTGGATCCGCCAAACCCACCTTGCGATCTTTATCATGCCTCGCGACTAGTTGTTGTCCTTTGAGTTCGAATTGCGTGACTTCGGAATACGTCCCATCTTCAAGAGCGACAGTCTCGTCCAGAAATGCTGATGCCTCGGCAATTACAAGCGCGCCACGAACAGGATTATAGGTCGATCTCCGTCCTGCACCGTCCTCTTCTGAAATCACATCGGTGCCATACAATGCGTCATATAGGCTTCCCCAACGTGCGTTTGCAGCATTTAGTGCATAACGGGCATTATCAACAGGTACAACCAATTGGGGGCCCGCAATAGTCGCAATTTCCGGATCGACATTTGTTGTCGTTACGCAAAAATCTTCACCTTCAGGAAGAAGATAGCCAATTTCGCTCAGAAATTCTTTATACTTTTCCATTTCAATTGGCTGACCCTTTTGTGCCAAATGCCACTCGTCAATCTGTTTCTGTAGTGCATCGCGCTTCTCCAACAGTGCCCGGTTCTTTTCGCCCAAGTCTCTAACAATTTTGCCGAACTCGGACCAAAAAATATCGCCGTTCACGCCTGTACCCGGCGCAATCTCGTCCTGCACCAGTTGATACAAACATTGGTCAACCTTGAGTCCACCGACTTCTACTACATCTGCCATAAATAATCCTTTCGCTTTTCTGGCACGTTAAGTGATCTGTCCCTGTGAACCGAACATAATGGGAGTTTTCCCGTGTGGATTATCACCATAATGAATCGCATTATCTAGTTGGCTGGGTTGAATAATCCAATAACCGGATGTTGGCTGAAATCTCGGTACTGATGTATGTCAGAGTTATCCATTATTAGAACCTAGTTCAAATTTCTTTCGCAACATCTTGACGACAATTGGCGGCACCATTTCAAGCAACTTTTTATCGCTCATCTTCGTACTGCCCATTTGGAAAATCTCTACGACTAGCGTTGAGCTGAGGTAAGCGTATTTGGCGTTTGCCATCATGAACAGCGTGTCAACCCCCGGAGCAATCTGGTGGTTCATCCGTGCCATCTGAAATTCATATTCAAAGTCAGACATCTCTCGCAGTCCACGAACAACGACACACGCTCCACGCTCGTGTGCATACTGCGCCGTGAGGCCCGAATACTGTTCAATTGTGATATGGTCATAACCCTCGGTCACCGATTCCAACATCTCTATTCGATCCTCAAGTGTAAAGCGCGGTGGTTTGGCGATGTTAATGCCGATAGCAATTACAATCTCGTCGAAGAGAGAAAGCCTAGAGATTCTATCTATCAAATCCACGTGACCGTTGGTAACAGGGTCGAAACTAGCAGGGAAAATAGCAACCTTTCGTGACAAGGATGACTCCCTTCTTAGATGATGTTTCGTCGAAAAAATGTTGTGGTTCAATTCCGATTCTCGCAGTCACGGGGCATTTACAATTCCTGTGCTATTGTGCCGTTGAACAGTGGGTATCGCCGTCCTTCAATGTCGTCGGCCGAGTTTCGTGATTGCTTCAAGCGCAAAAAAGTGTAGCATAGGTCAATTTCAATCTCAAGGAAAAAGGGGAAAGCTGTCGAGAACGTTGCATAAAAGAGCAAATCCTTCCATTTCTGGCAACTTCCGATAATAAATATTGCATTTTGACAAGGTACTGCGCGCCAGGTCCCCGGCCGCTCCTGCTAGATTGGCAAATCCAGCAAATCTAATCTGCTAAACGTGTATATATTTTATATTTAAACCTGCTCTGCAGGTATGCTATTGTCATTAACACAACAAATTTAAGATTCTTTCTATTGAAGTCGCCGAGGAATATTGTTAGAATTTCGCACCTTCTTATCTCTGTATAGAAAACTCCGGAGGGAAAGCTCTTGATTGTATCTGAATATTAAGCTTGGAGGGTGATAATATCCATGCGCAGATTAAAAGCAGGTTCCGAAGGGACGCGCTGGTGGCTTCTCATAGCGATAATTGCAATGGTGGTCTTGGCAAGTATTTGGATCTGGATTTCCGATGCCGGACAGCGCCAAGAGAAGGTTTTTCAAGCTGTAATTGTGGCGATAATCTCTCTCTTCCTGATTCTTTGCTGGTTGTTAATCTTCTCGCGCCTAAAATGGCGAATTCGGATTATCTCTCTTGGGGCAATTATCTTGGTAATCCTACTTAGCATCGCCTTCTTTCGTATTCGCGGTTTCACAGGTGACTTGGTGCCAATTCTAGAATGGCGTTGGACACGAACACTCAGCGAGTCAACAATGCCAGACCATGAGGTAACTTCACAACTCCTGGTTAGCGACTATCCGCAGTTCCAGGGTCCAAACCGCAACGCCACACTTAACGGAATAAGGTTAGCGCGAGATTGGACGGTCCGACCGCCGAGATTGGTGTGGCGTCAGCCAATCGGCGAAGGCTGGTCGGCATTCGCAGTAGTCGGGGATTCGGCGATTACACAAGCACAAGAAGGAGAAATGGAGAAGGTCGTCTGCTACGAGTTAAAGACAGGTGAGTTGAAATGGAGTCATAGCGATCATGCAAGGTTTGAAGTAGCTCCTGCGGGGATTGGTCCTCGTGCCACTCCAACAATTGCCGGTAATCGCGTATACACACTCGGAGCAACCGGACTACTGAATTGTCTTGATTTTGCAACTGGAAGATCCATTTGGTCGACAGATATCATTCACGACAATACGTCTAAGGTTGCTGACTGGGGCTTGAGCGGTTCGCCGCTAGTTATCAATGACTCGGTCGTCGTGAGCGCGGGTGGGATGGAAAGCAAATCTCTGGTAGCGTATCACAAGGATACCGGGGAAATCATGTGGAGTGGCGGAAACGATTCGGCGGGTTACAGTTCACCACAACTAAGAACGCTTGCCAGAATCCCTCAAATTCTAATATTCAACTATAAGAGCGTCGTATCGCACGATCCCAATACGGGACACGTTCTTTGGCGCTACGCATGGCCTAGTGCAGAATCAGTCGCACAGCCGGTTCCACTGCCTAACGACCAACTCCTCGTATCCAGCGGCTACGGGATCGGATCAAAACTTTTCCGAATCCAGCGTGATATAGGCGGAAAACTACAAGCGAACCTTGTCTGGGAAAGCCTAGGCTTAAAGGCGAAATTCACAAATGTTGTCTACAGAGATGGATATGTCTATGGGCTTGACGATGGAATTCTCGTATGCTTAGACATTTCTAACGGCAAACGGACATGGAAGAAAGGGAGGTATGGGCATGGTCAAATGATTCTGGTCGATGATTTATTGCTTGTACAAGCCGAATCTGGAGATGTCGTCTTGTTAGAAGCCAACCCAACTTCCCATGTGGAACTTGGGCGATTTAGTGCTCTGATGGGAAGAACGTGGAATAACCCTACACTTGCGGTTCCTTATCTGCTTGTTCGAAATGACCGTGAGGCCGCGTGCTACGAACTGCCACTGGAATAATCGGTTTTTCTATTTTAATCGAATCTTCGCACGACGGCAAAGTTCGATGCGTGCAAATCCGATTTGGTGTCAGGGCAATCTCACCTGATTCTGTAGAATCGAAAATCACCAAATTCATTGATAATCTTCAAATCAGTGATTTTCTTTCTTCGCTTCCCCATTCACGCCCGATTCAGCACGAGGCAACGGGCAACTCTAAAACCAAAACAGTAGATGTAATTGCCCTGACGAACCTCAATTCAAGCATTGCTTAGAAATCGTAGCCATGCTAAAATTCGCTCGCTACATTTTAGCGTTTAGTAATTCGACTTAGCGTTTAGTAATTCGACGGACTTCTAAATACAACAGAGCGGAGGTAACACTATGCGATTTGGAGCAACAGCGGTTCTGATACTTTTCCTAACTGGCGTGCATGTTTGGGGAGAGGGACAAGAATGGACGATTCTGCGACACGATGACTTCGTTCGTAACGATGGCGTGGAAGGTATTCTTCAGGACGTGCATTTTGCAAACACTCAGAACGGATGGGCTATTGGTTTAGGGAATCTCGTACTGCACACCGTGGACGGGGGCAATACGTGGACAAAACTAGAATTCGACTTAGAACGGCCCATCGACTTCTGGAATCTCTATTTCTACGATGAAAAAGTAGGATTTATTACGGGGGTTGGGGGCACTATCCTCAAAACTACGGACGGCGGTGCGACGTGGGAGCGTAAGAAATGGGAAGTTGAAGAGGGAGTGAGTGGTCGAAGACGCTTGACGGACACATGGCTAGTAGACGGGAAAATGGGATTCATGGTCGGCGAAAACAATACTCTCCTTACAACCACGGACAGCGGTGAAACTTGGAGCGGCGAAGGGAGAGGAGTCGCGGTAGGTCAAACTCGTAACAATCTCGAACGCATCTTTTTTGGATCGCCTACTCACGGTTGGATTGTTGGCTCATTTGGAACGTTGCTCCACACCTCGGATGGCGGCGCAACATGGGAATCGCAGAATCCCGGCACGGACAGTAACCTACACGGAGTACATTTCCTCGATTCAACGACTGGGTGGATATCGGGACAGGAAGGCTTTATTGCCCATACAACCGATGGCGGTAAGACATGGACACAGCAGGAAACTGATGCATACGACAACTTTTACGATATCGTCTTTGTCGATGACAGCAAGGGTTGGGCGGTTGGCGACTATGGCGCTGTCGCACACACAAACGATGGCGGCACTACTTGGACGCTTGGAACAGCGGGACCTTCAACGACGTTATGGGCAGTCCATGCCGTAGACAAGAATCACTGCTGGGCAGTTGGAGAATGGGGACTCATTGTGGCTTATAAACCACAATGAGCGCTAATGCAACGTAGCATCATACTGCCATAACAGATAATCTTACTCCAAATTAATTCTTCTACTTCTACAGCTCTTGACTGTAAACCTACAGCCCTGCGATCTACGTGCTATCTATCAGTTCAGAACTGGCGGAGGCGAAGTTTCGAATTGAGCAGCCTTTTGCAATAGATTACCGTCCTCTGCTAATGATGAAAGAAAGAGCGCAGGGCGTGAGGTATTGTAATCACAGATCAAATCAATCAACAAATCCAACTGACCATCTCTGTCAATGTCTCCTGCCCAAAGCAAGTACGATACAGTCGCATTCTTCGTGTCGAAAGAGCAAATCACCTGAGAACGGTTGCCCTTAACCAGTTCAACTTTGCGATCGACGCTTCCGGAGTTGGATTTCAGCCCCCCAAACGCCGTAATGGAATACGTGATTTCGTTGTCGAGAGTAAACTCCAAGGAACTTTCCAACGGCAACGGGAGTCGACCCGAGAACAGAGTTTTAACCATGCCAGCCTTTAATGAATCCAAACCTGTTATCAGAAAAAGCGGTGCATTTTGTCCCTGAACTGAGACACGAGTTGCGCCGGTTACGTTCTCGTCATCACCCATCGCCGGATCATAAAATGCGTCTACACGAACCGTTGAAGGCATCAAGGAATATCCATCTTTCGTAGGATACAAACCCAACCAGACCTCATTCGATTCGGCAGCGATTTCACAGAAACATTCCCCAACCTGCAAAATCTGAACTTGCGATAGTCCCAATTCTGTTAAGGCAGATTTTTCCCGCGATTCAACTTCCCCCTGTACGAAATCGACGTTACCAAACATCAATAAATAGGCAATGCCAGCGATAAAAATAGGCATTGTAGTCGTAAATGGTGTGCGAGCTAACATTTTGAGTTCTCCTTATAATTTGAGACTGCACCTGCCAGATGCCCATGCGTTTGCGCAAATTACATGCCAAAACGAATCATTGGCGGAAAATCCGTGAAAACAGTGGGGTTCTCTAAGAGATAGGGGTATCGGAGGGATGTAGCAGACTTACTGCATACTGGGGGTGGAGTAGATTAGATGTGTTCGCGGTGACACACTGTAGTGTGAGTCACACGGGTAGGAAGATTAGTAGGAAAAACGAAGGGCGCTTTACCCCGGTGGAACTCGAGACAGTGTCTTGGCGATCGCAACAGACAGTACCATTCACAATGCCTAACGATTGTCCATCTTACGTTAGCACCCCCTTGGCAGTTTACCATTTCGGGATTTCTCCGAGTAGTAACTTCCGTTCGGGCGATCCTTCCTCGCGAAGTTTGGTTACCAGAGGCCCATCAAATGGTTCACGCGATTTCATCCTCGCATTCTGATAGCACATCAAGCAAACGCGTCTGCGGTGCGGCGAACTGTTTGCCGCTCCCCGGTGGTAGAGCCATCCATCAAACAGTACCGCTTGACGTGGTTTAGCCAAGACAACCTTTTGATCCGGAAACACCGGATGTCCCTCCGGTGGCTTGAAAAGCGCACGGTGGCTACCGGGAACAATCACAATGGGGCCATTTTCCATCGTCAATTCATCAAGAAAATATCCACAGTTGATTTGGCCCGGCAAACTCCCATACGGTGTGTTATCTGGGTCCATTGGCCATGGACCATCGCGGTGCCAATTCTGATCCGGCTGATTTGGATGGGTTACGCGTGCGGTAGCGCTGTGCAATTGTACACAGTTGCCCAAGATTGCTTTCATCCGCTCCATGACCGGCGGATTGTCAATCAAAAAACTAAACCTGTCGTCCTGCTCCAACAGCTGATGGGTAAACTCCGAATTGAGCCGATTGAATGTTTCATCAAGGGTGACTCGAAGAATCGTCACCTGCTCATCGGTCAAGGCATTTTCAACAACCAAATATCCCCATTTCAAGAAGAAATTTACCTCAAGCTGGAGTTCAATTGAGAGGTCAGGGTTTAGGCGAGTCGGCACAACCGGAGTATCGGCGGGCATTGCAATCTCCTATCAATTCTGAGCCGGCACGTTTGCATTTGGGACTGCGCTAGTGCTCGCGAACTTAGGAAGGTTCCTGAATTTCTAACGTAACGAGGTTGGATTTCAACGTAACAATCCCGCGGACGGAATCCAATGGAAGGTAAATTTCATCCAGTTCCTCTGCTTGAATTTCCAAGGCATTAATTGCGCCCTTTAAACCGGCAGTATGTTTCTCTCTCGTATGTGCGGCGATTTTAGATTTTGCTTCGACCCTTGCAACTCGCTGTTGTGCATCATGAATTAGTATCGATTCAAGGGGCAACGTTTCTCTGTAGATGCTCAGGTCTAGTGCAATCTGCAGAGTGTAAACGCCGGGTACTAACGCGTAATAATTTTGAATATCCTCAATGACAACCATTTGCCCGGTCCCGGAAAACAATCTCGCTCCCTTAACGCAATCGACTTTCTTTCCATCGCGCACTAATTTTCTCATTTCGCTTTCGTAAGCAATCTGCCTCTTGGGATCAACAACTGTTCCGTTTTCGTCCGTGATAACTAGCGTGGGAAGTAACCCTTCACTCTCAACGGTTGCATGAGAAACGAGAAGGTCGAATCCGCCGGTCTCAATGGATACTTCAACAGGAATTGAATCATCAAAACGATATGTCGCCTGTGGGGATGATACATGAAGGCGAGCGACAAAAGACTCTTCTACAGGTACAGGCGGCATGGAGGGTGTCTGGACAGGAGTCTCTTCAGGCCCTACCAATAATGGTGAGGTGAGGCATCCAATAGCGTAACAACTACAAACCAGAAGAATAGTTGGCACAAGATTTTTCAAATTATCCTCCTAATTAGTGCGCAAGCTGTGGCCGGATTCAAGGTTAAATCTGCCCAATTTGAGCTGCACGGACATGCACCTACAATGTCACTACAATCCTATCAATAGGACGCTTTAGGTTACTTATTTTGTCGGAAGGGATAGTATCACGCCCATCCTTTTGTGTCAAGTAGAACTGCACGTTATCACAGGTCAATCGCGCCTGAATCAAGGAAATTTTCAATCATCAAACGGTTGGCAAACTTGATTGGTCAATTGTTGTCTGTTTTCACTATCGGGCGAGTTACAACCCAAGGCGGTTAACGACACAGCACGTGCCCGGGCAAACCCATCTTCACAACAATTGCAGAGCATTCCTTGGAAACCCAAACCATTGGCGAACGGTATTTACGGACTCCAACATCGTCCAATCCAATCAACGAACTAGCTACTAATCGCCTATTTCGACATCCCACAAATAGATGCCGTTAGATGCCGTCGTCATAGCCGCCGCTGGCAAGTAGACTGCCATCCGGCGAAAAGGCGACAGATTGAACGCCTCTAGTATGCCCGGAAAGTTCAGCGATATGTCGTCCCATATCCGCACTACAGATTTGAATTATCGGCTCGGGACTTGTACCTCCAATCGCAAGTCGGGTGCTGTCGGACGAGAAGGCAAGGGATTCAACCTCCACTGTATTGAGCATCTTGATGGATTTCCACGTCTTTGTACACCATATGTTGACCTGATTCCCCAAAAGCGGTTGCGACGCGACTGCCATCCGGTGAGAACGCAATCTCTGTAACTTTCTGTTGATGTCCAAGAGTGGCAATATTTTTTCCAGTTTTTACCTCTCAGACCTTGGCGGTTGTATCGGACTGGCTATCATTAGCCGCATAAAAACGGATTGAGCCATCGCTATCTCCACGGAACGCGTAAGTACCGCCACCTAGTGTGCCCCAATCTTCACCCTCCTGATATTCCCATTTGTATGCCCCGTTACTTACCAGAAGTCGTCCATCGGGCGAAAAGGCAAGTGCATGAATTTCTCCCGTATGTCCAGTTAGGACGCGAATCGGCTTTTCAGTTTCTAAACTCCATAGTGTGATTGACCTGTTCCAACCACCGGTTGCCAGAAACTCTTCATCCGGCGATACCGCGGCGGAGACAACTGTCGTCTCATGGCTGAAACTAGCCGTTGTTTCTCCATTCCACAACGTCACAAGGTCGCTCCCCGTACTGTCATCCGTAGAGCCAAATGTGGAACTAATTACAAGGTAGCTTCCTTCAGATGAAACCTTCAGGGTTCGCCCTCGGAATAGAGAAACAGTTCCACCGTGCCCCGTAACCGTTTCAAAAGCTCGGAACTTAGTGCCGTTTTTAATGTCCCACACCCTCAGTGAATTGTCGCCATTCAGACCTGCTAGGTATTTTCCATCGGGCGAAAAAGTGACGAGCCAGCCGCGGCTATCTTGTCGATGCTTCATCAGTCTGATATTCATAACTGTAGGTCCTCCTGATTCGCTAATTCGTGTTGTTGTTGGAGGAACGATTACGCCGGTGCGCAGATGTTGTAATCGGTTGGTGAGCCTCCGTTTCGAACGCGAAAGCCGAAACGAAATCGCCTTGTATGACAACCCATGTGTATGGATGAGTTCGTCGTAGCTCGCACCTTCAAGATAGTACGCCAAGGCAATTTTTCGATCTTTCTCGGGCAAAACCTTCATTGCCTGGCTAATCAACTCAATACTGTTCGTTACGTATCAACCGCCTGCCCGGTGATTCCGATGTCCGTAGAGTGTCCGCACTCACTTCGTCAATCGGTACTGTATCTACTCTCTGTTTACGCAGCCAATTTCGCGCGCAATTTCGAGCAATCTTTGCAAGCCAGCTCTTGAATTTGGTAGGGTCTTCAAGCCGAGGTAAACCCCGATAGGCGTTGATGAAGGCTTCTTGCACAAAATCTTCCGCATCATGCGAATTGTTCACGATTCCAACGACAATCGCGTAAACGAAGGCATGATAAGCGCGCATTAGGTCTACGTACGTTTGCTCGTCAGCAGATTGTGCACGAAAAATAAGTACATTGTCCTCAACCACAGCTATCCTGTCCTCCCCTTCATCCCATCAGGACACCGTTCCTAGAATTTTTCTAGCACTTTTCTACGGATTTTTATGCGCCAAGTGAATGTCGCATTACCCTCCTTTGTCATTTCATTGGAGAAATCACAAGCCGAGTATGGACCGCCGCGGAGAACTTGAAACTTGAGGCATTTTAACAACCATCTCGCGAGTTGAAAACAAAAGAGGCGAATGGATTGAACCATTCGCCTCTTTTTGTCTTTTGTCGAATAAAATTGAAAACGAGTCTAACGTGGTGACATCATCTATACGATGCTCCCTTATCTCTACGCAATCAACAGAGTTCCTCCGATGACCCTGCTCTTGCGATGTCTATCTCTGGAATCTTCAGCGGCGGGCCCCCTAGCGGAAAGTAGAATCTAGAGCCAAAATCCTGAGGCACCAGAATAAATTCCAAACCGTAACTGGGGCGACGCTACGGGGTCTTTGGATTGAAAACCCACTGTCGCAGCCCTGAAAGACGTTGTCGGTCAAAAGGATTATTGCCCTAATAAAACAGCACGAGGCAGGTGAAATTTCATTGATTTCCCGTCTATCAATAACGTTACACTCCTGCGTTCTATGCGTTCAACCTTGACGCCATTGAACACATCCCCAATCCCAACATAATGCGTGCGACCACCCTTATTCCATCGAAGAAGTGCCCTGTTGTTCCCATGTTCACGATCAATAACAGTGGCGATGAGTTGATACGGCGGGGGAGTACTGGGTTTCCTATATCCAAGAGACCGAAATAGATTATTGGTGATGATAACTTGATAGAAATCATCTCGCGTTCCTGCTGATTTTCCCGGCTCCACGCCACCCAAAACTCGAAGTCGCCCCAACCATCTCCGGCGAAGATCGCTGTCGTTTTTCAAGTCCGTGATGGTCACACCCTCTTTCCGAAGTAAGTCCATCACCTTGGGGGGCAGCTTAAACTCGCTGTATTCGTAAATTTGCGCCGGTTGTTGAGTCCCATCATTGCCCGCATCAATTCGGGAAACTCCAATTTCAAGGATGGTTATTATGGAAACGACACTAAGTATTTTAAGCATTTGGGTTCGCATCCCCGGGTTTGCCGCTCTTTTTCTGGGGTTGCTTGAATAGCCCGAGCGTTTATTCGCTGTGACTCCCACTCCATGGAATTCGGATAGGATTGCGAGCTAATCCAATGTCTCACTCTCGTAAATTCGCCAAACACCACCTTCTTTTCGCATTTTGTAGAGTTCGTTGGGTGCGCGTACCTCTGAGATAACTATTCCTGGTAGGAGTTACGCAGTTGAGTGAAAATAGGTTATAATTTGAGTATGAATCCCCCTAAATATACTGACACTGACTATATTGATTTCTTGGTAGCCGCTCAGAAAAGTTACAGTTGTCTTGAATCGGAAAAAGTTCAACCCCAAGCTGATAATCCTCCGGCTCACGATTCGATAACACGGCTCTTGCATCGAGAGGAACCCGATACTGGCAAACTGTGGCAAGAATCGAGAAATCAGGTGAAATTAGAATCCGGAATTTTAGTTATAGATGACTCGACTCTGGATAAACCTTATTCACAAAAGATTGAACTCGTGACAAAACACTGGTCAGGGAAACACCACCGAGTTGTGAATGGGATTAACTTGGTCACTTTGCTCTGGACGGATGGCGATAGACATATTCCGTGTGATTATCGAATCTATGATAAAGCCAAAGACGGCTTGACGAAGAATGAGCATTTCCGCGCCATGCTTGAAGAAGCGAAAACACGCGGTTTTGCTCCTGAATGTGTGTGTTTTGATAGTTGGTATGCCAGTCTAAAGAATCTAAAAGCGGTGCGAGGTCATGGTTGGAAGTGGCTTACTCGTCTAGCTGCCAACCGACTTGTCAGTAAAGATTATTCCGGTAACCGTCCGGTGAGTACGCTTCCGAGTGAATCAACAGGTACAATTGTCCATCTCAAAGGCTATGGATTGATTCGAGTATTTAAGGTTGACACTCCAGAAGGTGACATTGAATATTGGGCAACGAATGATTTACAGATGGACGAATTGACGCGTCTCAAATATGCCGAATGGTCTTGGACAATAGAAGAATATCATCGCGGGATTAAGCAATTTGTTGGCATTGAACGCGCACAAGTGCGCTCTGCTCGCACTCAAAGAAATCATATCGGTTTAGCGCTGAGAGCCTTTCTGAGAATTGAGCACTATTGCTATCATACCGGTATCAGTTGGTTTGATGCAAAACTCTCTATTGTCAGAGATGCGGTACGGGCTTATTTGGCACAACCTCTTTATACGCTTCAGCCAACTGCGTAACTCCTACCTGGAATCTTAATTTCGGGCGGCGGACCTCCTAATTCAAAATGGAATTCGTCACCAACATATTCGCTGTTCACAACTCTTACGCGGCTGAGAAACTCAATCATCATCTGCTCAACCATCTGACGCGCCTCAGTCGGTAAATCTTTGGTCTCTTCTGGGGTCATGAGCGGGAACCCCTTTGCCGCAGCCTTGTTCATCCCTTCTTTGGCCGAGCCAGTCATTAGCAAGCTCATTCCCTCAAAGTCAAGATTCTTAAACGCCTCCACATAAGCATCCATCACCTCTTCGGCAGATTGCTCCATATCCTCACCGCCTTCGCCGAAGAAATCGGTGTTGATTGTAACATGTTCGTCTGCATCTTGCTGAATTTCGGTCCCTGCAAGTTCTGCAGTATTTGATTGCGCATCGTCTGCCTCGAGTTGAGCGAAGAAGTCCTCAATCTGATCCATTTCCTCTGCGGAATATTGTTGTTCATCTGCACGCGAAGGCGCCGTGACTACATTCCTACGAGTGGTGTCATTTTCCGGGACCAATAGCTCGGGTTTTTTGGCTGTTGACGCCGTGACTTCAGTGGATGGTGATGAATCTCCTTCTGGTGATAGTAGTTGGCGCAAACCGATGAAGACAAGTGCAATGATTACTATTACCCCGACAGTGATTTTGGGAGCCGTTCCGATTTTCATGGCTGTGAGTCCTCCTGACGAAATCTTTTTGAGTGTTGTTGCCGTAGGAACGAATACCCCACTGAGCAGATGTCTCAAACGTTTCCTGAGCGTCCGCTTTGCGCGGGACAAGCGAAACGAGATTGCCTTATATGACAACCCGTGCGTGCGAATGAGTTCGTTGTAGCTCGCGCCATCAAGATAGTACGCCCTAGCAATTTCTCTATCTTTCTGCGACAACGTCTCCATTGCGCGGCGAATTAACTCTATCTGCTCGTCGCGTATCAAATGTGCGTCGGCCGAGTCGGATGTCTCAAGTGTGTGTGCTCCCACTTCATCAATCGGCACGGTTTCCAGTCTATGTTTTCGCAGTCGGTCTCGTGCACAATTGCGGGCAATCTCGGCAAACCACCCGTTAAAACTGGCTGTATCCTTGAGCTGAGGCAAACCGTGGTAGGCATTAATGAAAGCATCTTGCACTACTTCCTCGACATCGCCCAGATCGTCCAACACTCCGCTAACGATTGCGTCAACAAAAGTATGATAACTCTTGACGAGGTCGGTGAATGCCTGTTCATCCCCTGCCTGTGCGCGTGAAATGAGTACGTCATCCTTAGCCATGACCGTGAGTTTCTCCTCCGTGCGTTAAATAAGACGTTGTCGCACGTCTTTTTTCTAGCACTTTTTTCGCCGTTTCACGTGATAGAAGGGAAATTTTAGGTTCCTGCTGTATTCCTACTCGACAAAACTTCCTACTTCCGAGATGAATATTCAAAGAATGAGCGGTCTAAGTCTGGTGTAAAGGTTTCCATCTCTCTTAAATATTGCTATGACCATGTTAAAACTGCCATGTCTTTTTTGAAGAAAATGTACTGGTCTACGAGATGGTTTTCACTGTTTCCTGTTCCTAACGACAGAACGCTGACGCAACCGCCTTACAGAGATGACGGTCACATGAACCGATCCGGACCATCAAATCGAAGTTAGAATCGGACCCAGTTTGCGAAAAAAGCCCCAGCGGGGATCAAACGAACGATCAACTGAGTGGATAACGAAGGCGATAGAAGATCTCATAGTGAGTGCGATAGCAATCCCATAGGTATGTAGCAGCCAACAATGAAAACATGAAAACACTTTCTACAAATGACCAAAAATGGCTTTGCCACCGATTATTCAAACAGGTTCTTAATGACCGCAAAACACGCGAAGAAATTTTCCAAAGCTACCTATAAACCTTTCGCCCCTCTGGGGGCTTTATTACATTGCTGCTTTTGCGGCTATACACCTATCGCGCCGCTGGCGCTTTGGCGTGTACGGACGCGGTTACCCTATCTAGAACTCGAGTTTTCAAAAAAAGTGAAGGTTCCAGCTGCGATTTGGCGTTGGAATATCTTCGCTGGAGTGCAAGGGCGAAAAACTGCAAGTGTCTACTATCTATCTGACGAATACAATTCATCGGAATTAGTAGCTTGTAGCTTTTAGACTGACGACAAACATAAAACTTGGTACCCTGTCGTAAATCTTTTCGTCACACGTAGATGTCCATAGTGACTATTCTTCTCGTAGGAGTTTGCTATGGACATTTTGAATCTTATGAAAGAGTTTCCAAATCAAGAATCTTGTCTCAGATTTATAGAGGAAAAACGTTGGAAGGACGGTGTTTGCTGTATCCACTGTGGCAGTGAAAAAGTTGGACGCAAGAACAAAAACGACATTACTACTGGTTGGAATTGCTACGATTGTGAATCTAGCTTTTCGGCTACAGCAGGAACCATCTTCCATGGTACCAAGATACCTCTCCAGAAATGGTTTTTGGCTATCTCAATTCTTTCCAATGCCAAGAAAAGCATATCGAGTTGTCAGCTTGCTCGTGACTTGGACATGAATCAAAAGTCCGCTTGGTATATGGCAATGCGCCTCCGTGAGAAAATGAGTGATAGTGATGAATTGCTGAAAGGGATAGTTGAAGCGGACGAAACCTATGTCGGCGGCAAACCCAGAGCAAAATCTAAGAGAGGTAGAGGCACAAATAAATCTCCCGTCATCGGCGTAGTCGAGAGAGGCGGTCGGGTGGTTGCTAAATTCATGAAGGTTCTATCTGGTGAAAATATCAGAGAATTCATCCTTAGCAATGTCTCACCCGATGAGTCTATTCTTATGACTGATGAATTTCGCTCTTACAATAGTCTGGACGAAGATATCGAAAGACATGTTATCCATCACCAAGAGAGATATGTTTCTGAGGACGGCGTAACTCACACCAACACCATCGAGTCGTTTTGGGCTTGTGTCAAGAGGTCATTCTACGGAACGCATCATCACTACAGCAAGAAGTGGCTGCCACTGTATATCATGGAGTCTTGCTGGAAATATAATCGCAGAAAAGATGATGAGATTTTCATAAGATTTTTTGATGAATGCTTCACCTGAGCCACATGAATTGTTTGGCTATCGGTATATTCTGTCAACGACAACATCATGGTGTGCTGAAAATCCCATAGTGTTGGAAATTAAAATCCCGCAGATAACCCGCAATGCTCCCGCGAGCATGTACAAACGCTTGGTCAACATGATATGCCTCCATTTCTCTCTTATAGAGATGTATTTTAGTGTGAATCAAGATTCCGAACACTGTCTAAAATGATTGTACATTAAGAAGAGAAAAGCAAGCAAATCGACCAAAAAGCAGTTAACTACTAAGTCCCCAATTCATTGAAGAAATTTAACTTTCATAATTACCATGGACCTGATACAAAGAGAGCGCATCCGTCCAACGATGCGCTCTCTCGTATTGCGAAATCTATCTTTGTGTATGGTCTAACCCCGCGGACTGCCTCCTCCTCGTCTGCCTGGTCCGCCGCCACGACGCATCATCTGCTCTATTCGCGTCGCTTCTAATTTCTCAAGTTGGCTGATTTGTTCCTCGGTCAAGACAGCATCTCGTTCTGTAGCGAATGCCTCGCGAAGCTGCGCCATCTCAGCGCGCATGGACTGAAAGTCACCCGAATCCCTAGCCTCTTTGACGGCTTTTTCAAGCTTCTCTCGGTGTTTTTGGAAAACTGGCCGCGCTTTCAGAAGTGTCTCATCGTCGACCTTAACAACAAAGGTTAAGTCGGTCCATGAACTGTCAATTATACTGGTTGGTGAAAATCCGCGCATGCCGCCAGGGCCACCGCGTCCTCCGCCGCGCCCTCTCTCGCGCATTTCGCTCCTGTCCGGACGTTGGGCTTGAGTAATTTGATTTGAAACAAAAATCACTACTAACACAATCGCGAGCACGGAAACAATGCCAAAACTTTTACGTGTCATGATAGTATCTCCTTAAATAGTTGAATTTAGCCGAACCACGCGAACATCCCTATAGAATGTGAGGTTAGGCAAGAATTTTCGGGGCTATTGGTTAGACAAATAACAAGAAGAAAAATTCGCTCTGTTGAACAGAAAAATGGTTAAACGCTTCGCCCAATAGGTTACCATCAATCCGACTCATAAGGCATTGAGAGTAGTGTGGAATGAAATCTTCCATCCTTCCAATCATATCCCTCACAGTCGCTTCAGAAGATGAACATTCAAATTGAAACTTGTCTAATCTTCCAGTAGATATTGTAACATTGAGAGTGGCGTTGCCACTATTGCGCCACCATCAACCGGCAAGACCACACCAGAAATCCAGCGGGCTTCCTCACTCGCCAAGAACACGCCAGTCCACGCCACATCCCAAGCCGTCCCTTCTGTGCCTAATGGATTGGCGCGACGACGGAGATCTCGCGATTTCGCCGGAATTGGCCCAACGAAAGACCCCCAGAGTTGACCGGGGGCAATCGAATTGACTCGAATGTTATCGCGACCGTGATGCACTGCCATATTCTGAGTCATAGCTATGACGCCCCCCTTAGCCGCGGCATAAGGGACATTAGGTCGCCACCCCGTGCGCATACCGTCAATAGAAGAGATATTGATAATCGACCCGCCGCCATTCCGAATCATCGCCGGGATGGCGAATTTGCATGACAGCATCGTACCCTTTAGGTTGACCTCTACCACAAGATCCCAACTGTCCTCTTCCACTTCAACCACCGTTTTCCTATCGGTGAACCCCGCATTGTTGAAAAGGATGTGTAATCCTCCGTAACGTGACACCGCGTCTTCAATCATTCTTTGACACGCGCTACTTTGTGTCACATCGGCAACGCACAGCGACGCCCTGCCGCCCTCCACCTCAATTTGCGACAGCGTTTTCTTGGCGTTCCGTTCGTCCTTGTCCACCACCAAGACGCTTGCCCCTTGCCTTGCAAACAGAATAGCAGTAGCCTGACCAATGCCTACGACCTCGCCACGTGAACCAGCTCCGGTAACGATAGCGACTTTCTCTTTTAACCTACCTCCGGTCCGTTGCATTGGATTCTATCCTTTGAGAGAAGTTGGAGTCAACCCAGTCTCGACAAATACTGGCCGACAACATCTATACCCACCAGCTCGCTGTACGCCGTCTGGAGGCGATGTGTAACGTGACCGGGCACACTACCATCACCGATAGTGATTCCGTTGACCAACGACACGGGACAGATGCAGTAGCTGGTCGAGGTGATAAAGGCTTCATCAGCGGTATAAGCGTCAAAGAGATCAATGTCTTCTTCACACACCTCGATTCCCAGCTTTGCAGCGAGTTCCATAGTAGTTTGACGGCTGATGCCAGCCAAGATATATTGGTCTTTCGGCGTGATTACTACACCATTCTTTACAATGAGAATATTGGCGCCGGCTCCTTCGCAAATGTTGCCATTAATGTCCAGCAGAATCGGAATCGCATCCGGGTTCTGAGCTTTGACTTCCTGCTCACCGAGAAACAGATTGATGTAATTGTGTAACTTTGCTCTAGGACTCATACACTCGGGCGGCGTTCGCCTCGTTGCAGGAGTTACCACCGAATGACCGTCGCGAAAATACCTCGCCCTGGCAGCGAATGGTATTGGCATAGTTTCGATAATAACGGTGGGATTGAACGTACCGTCTGTAGTAGGTGTCCCTCTACTGATTCGTTGATTCGCCCAAGTGTCATCATTTTCGCCTAGCAGAGGAAGATTTGCGTTGACCACTTGGCGAGTCAGCTCCGCCATGTAATCTTGTGTCATTCCCGGATCTATGCGCATGTATTTTAGAGAATTATACAATCGGTCGAGGTGTTCTTTCAGCTTGAAGATTGTCCCGCCAAATGTTCGGGTCGCATCGAACACGGCATCTCCAAACATAAATCCTCGGTCACGGAAAGGAACCCTTGCCTCGCTCTCCGGTATTATCTCTCCATTGAAATATACGACACGTTCTTGAGCCATTTTCATACCCCGTGGTATAGATGTGTTTGTGTGTAACCGGGTCATTGCAACCACTCGGTTGAATGCTGATGACTTGGCGTAAAAAATCCATTAATTCCGCTTAATAATTCCTGAAGTTGGTCGGCATTGTAGCACAATTGTATCCAAAATCACAGGAATTCCAACCACTACGGTGGCTTCGCAAAATGCTTGACTTTTCACCGGCTCAATGTATAATCCTCGTTGCATGTCCATGCAAATTAACCGCTTCTACCACCGATACCTCACCGATCCCAGTTTGGGCAGGGCATTTCAAAGAATTACCGAATAATACGCATCGGACATCCGCTCGTCGAAAGTAATAAATGGATGTACATCCACCTTCGCGTTCTTTATTTTATTTTGTGCTAGAAAGGAAATTGGAATGACAATTCAGCTAAAGCGCTATTGGATACTTGTAATAGCATTGCTAATCTTCACTTCGTCCAACCCCGTGCACGCCGCGTCTAGTTCCGAACCTGCCGACAAAGCGTTAAATGCTGATGTCGCTGAAGCGGATGAAGAGCAATCACCAAGTCAGTACATTGAGGTATCGATCCGCGGTCCGTACGCAGAGGTTAAATCCCCTTTCACATTCGGTCAAACGTTCAAGACAGTGCGAAGTTTGACATCTGAACTTGAGTTCATTCGGAAAAATGAGAAGGCAATTGGCGTGCTTTTGAAGATTGACAACCTTGGCGCCGGATGGGCAAAGCTACAAGAGATTCGAGACAAGATTATTCAACTCCGCCTGTCGGGAAAAGTGGTAATTAGCCATCTCAACAGTGGAGGGAACATGGAATATCTGATCGCTTGCGCCGGCGATCAGATATTCCTTAGTCCCTCCGGCACCGTTGGCTTAACAGGGCTTCGCGCAGAGGTGATGTTCTACGCCGGATTGTTTGAAAAACTGGATATCGAAGCAGAAATGATCGCTATGGGTAAATATAAATCCGCAATCGAGCCATTCATGCAAGAGCGTATGTCCGAACCCTTTCGTGAAGCTGTTAATACCATCCTTGATGACCTGCATATTCAACAAATTGAGATGATTGCAGATGGAGGTGCACACCTTGATGCTGTAGCCGTAGAGAAACTTATTGACGAAGGGCCATTCACTGCACAGGAAGCACTTGAAAAGGGGTTAGTGGACGGTCTCCTATACTACGACGAACTACTCTCTTCAATTCAAACTGAATCGGCTAAACCAATTGAGATAGTCTCAGACTACCGCAAGAAGTCCAAGGAGGTGCAGGATTTAACCGGAATTGCCGGATTAATGCGCCTGTTTTCTATGTTGTCGCCACCCAAGAAACACATTAAACCTTTGGGCACCCCACGAATTGCGCTCATTTATGCAACAGGTCCCATCTTATCGGATGTGCCGGATGGCCCTTTCAATATTGGACAGGTTATCACCTCTCGCGAAATCAGTGAGGCACTCCGTCAGGTACGCGCGGACGATTCTACCAAAGCCGCCGTAATTCGCATCGACAGTCCCGGAGGTTCAGCACTTGCTTCAGACCTCATCTGGCGCGAAGTTCTCTGGACCCAGCGCGAAAAACCTGTTGTCGTATCCATGTCGGATGTTGCCGGATCAGGCGGTTACTATATTGCAATGGCGGCAGGAACGATTGTCGCTCAACCGGCGACAATTACCGGATCGATTGGAGTCTTTGGCGGAAAGTTCAATCTGAAAGGACTCTACAATAAGCTTGGGTTGACGAAGGAAGTTGTTACCCGCGGCAAGAATGCGAATATTTACTCCGATTATGGAAGTTTCACCCCAACCGAACGTGAACGGGTAGAAAAACTGATGAAAACGGTTTACGAGGATTTCGTTCGGAAAGCCGCTGAAGGCAGGCGTAAGACGAAAGAGGAAATTCATGAAATCGCGCAAGGACGCGTTTGGACAGGCAAACAAGCAAAAAACATCGGGCTTGTGGATGTGCTTGGAGGGCTCGACACAGCCCTTTCTCTTGCAAAAGCTAATGCCGGATTAAGGGACGATGATGAAGTCCAGATATTCGTGCTGCCTAAGCCGAAGACGTTCGTTGAGTTTCTTGTGGAAGATATGGAAAAAAACCTTAGAATTCCGCTAACTCCGGATTTGTCCGTCCCTGTCTCGCTCGCAACGTCACTATCGGCACTGTACCGACTTCTGTCATTCGCAAACGGACCGGTCGCTACGGTCTTACCGGTTGATATCGTAATTAGATGAAAACACCCGTACCGACATGTTTGGATTCTGTCTTTCAGGCGCCATCCTTCAAAGATATTTGCAGTCGGCATCTCAGTTTATCAGGCGCTCATCTGTAGCATCCGTTCAATGGGCGCCCGTGCCCGCTCAATCACGTCGGGACAGAGGGTCACTTCATAATCACTTAGACTGTTACCCGTATCTATGGCTTCAAGGATATCAAGTACTTTAGCGAGGCTGACTTTCGCCATGTGCGAACAGCGAACCGAGCATGCAGTCCAAAACTGTACAGATGGAAACTCTTGTGAAAGGTTGGATGTAAGCTCACATTCTGACGCCACGAAAGCGCGGTCCAAACGCTTTTCCTCTACCCGTTTTGCGATATCTCGCATAATCTGACTTGTACTCCCGTAAAAGTCGGCTTCTCTGAGAACTTCACGTCGACATTCCCAATGCGCATACAAGGCGCGGCGCGTGTGCCCTTTGGGAATCTCAAAGGATTCTCGCACGGCTAGCAAATCCGAAAGCTTGAATTCTTCATGCACCTCGCACACCGCACCCTTTTCGTGGTTTCCCTTGCCCGGGTAGATAACAGTTTTCTCGCCAGCTAGTTCATCCTCCAAGTTCTGAGCAAAGAAGATGTCCGGCACAAACACAATCCGATCGCCCGGCATTTCCTTAGCTATCTTGGCGGCGTTTGCCGACGTGCAACAAACGTCCGATTCCGCCTTTGCATCCGCATAACTATTGATGTAAATCATAACCGGTACATTTGGATACATGGCTTTCAGTTTCTTCACATCTTCCGCACCAAAGTTATCAGCTAGCGAGCACCCTGCCGTCTTATCGGCGACAAGAACCGTCTTTGACGGGTTGAGAATCTTGGCTGTTTCCGCCATGAACGGAACCCCATTAAAGATGATATATGGCCCAGTTGTTTTGGCGGCGTGCATACTTAAGCCTAGGGAGTCGCCCTGTTCCTCTTTCGTGGACACTCCAAACACGAGCGGCTCCATGTAATTGTGACCAAGCATGACAACGTTGTGTTTTTTCTTGAGCGTAAGTATTCTGTACAAGGTTTTGGCATGCGCTTCAATGTCCACCGGTGTTAAGCCCGGATGATCCCTTTCGTACAGTTCCGCTTTCACACTCTCAAGATTTAAATCCCCTGCCTGTATGCTCATGTGCTGCTACCTTTGGATTCTCTCGTCGCCGCTAAACCACGTTAGCTGCTAGTCTACGGCTGTCGTTACCATGCACCTTGAACCTGCCAAAATAAGTAGATGCTTCAAGTTTATGAACGGAATTAAGGGAGAGTGTACATCAGGTCTCAGTTTTTGTCAAGCATGTTTCCACTAGCGCACACAGCCACTAAACCTAAGCTCGCTAGCGCTAATTCCATTTAGGCATTGGTATATGACTCCTTGTTAATCCTATTCGACGACCTGTTTTCACACTGTTTTCACATGGGTGCCCGGACGCCGATATTAGTCTCGCAATTTGAGATTTACAGGACTTGGATTCTGGTACTTGAATGCGAGGATTTTCTGGCTAGTTCTGGATTTTTTGTTCGGCGGAGAATGCCGCTCAACCACGCGAATCACCAAAGTGAGGATTTCGACGAAATCATTGTGCCCGTCATTGAATCTAACACACATTGCTGATTCTCTGCGCATGATTGGCTTATGCTGACGCCGCACCTCCCTATTTTTGCGTGTCATTTTTCTACGACTCGTGCTATAATTATGCAGAATTTTGAGAAGCAATGAAGATTCAGATTCCGGGCAGGTAGGCCCCCTCCACTGCAACTTGACGCATGGATCTAATTGAAATCTTTGAATTTCTAGCCTCCCGCTTCACCCGCCCGCCAAGAAAACTGTTAGGAAAGAGAAGAGGAAAATATGGCAGATAGTGTAAACGCGAACCCGTTACTATCACCGGTTCAGCCGCTGACGGTCGATTACAATCGAGAACGCATAGAAGACATTGGATACATGACATGTATGACGTTAGTGTTGCTCGGCAATTACGCTCAAACTGGCCATTTCGGCGGCCCATTAGCATACACGCCCTATAACGTAGCTCTCCATCTAGCCGGCCCAGAACTAGGTGGGCTTCGCTATGACTACCGGAAGCCAAAGCATCCATTCTGTGACAAATTCATGCTCGCGGGGGGACATAACATTCCGACCGCATACGCCTTGTGGATGATTATGGGCGAGGCTATGGCACGTAAGCACTCTGCTACAGCCGATGCGCGCCATTATGTGGATCCAGAAATCGCTATGCTCCCAATTGATGCCCTCGGTTTCCGTCGTGGGGCTGGCGCATTGAGAACTCTTCTTGAAAATCATGGTCTCGAAGACCATCCGCTTTTTGCCCAAGCGAGAATACGGGGCATTCGTTCTCTCGCGGGTCACGCGGAAACGACTGATTTGACCAACGATGTCAATGGCGGTCCCTCCGGGATTGGTGTAGCAACGGCTGCAGGAAAAGCTGCTTTTTGGAATTTTGTAGGTGCTCCAGATTCCCTCAAGGTTTTTGCTCTCGAGGGCGAATTTGCCATGACGGAGGGACATGCTCAGGAACTGAAAACGCAAGGTCTCGCCATGCAGGTGGGCAAACGCCTACGTATCCTGATTTCATACAATAACGCAGGAATTGACGACACCTTGGTCGGCGGTGTTGTAGACGCCAAATATAAGCAATACCAACTCGAGGACCAGTGGACCTCCTACGCATGGAATGTATTTGCTCTTGAGAATGGCAATGATTATGACCAGATTTTGGCGGCTCTTCACACCATGGAGAATTGGGGTGCAGATGACCGACGACCAATGGTTGTCATCGGAAACACGATAAAAGGATATTGGCCGGCAGCCGTCAATGGGAAGATTGAGGGCTATGGCGATCAACTCATCAGCTATCCAAGCCATCCCTATTCCTTAAAGATGAATTCGGAGTACTTTGTGGCACTCGCCACAACCTTTGAACAACAGTACGGTGTCGAATTTCAAGGCATCCACGACGGACCGGTGACTGACGAGCGCGAGCGTTTGATTCAATTCAAAACAAACATTGACGTGGTGATGTCGGTACTAGATCGCAATGGACTCGGAGACTGGTTGGCGCATCGACTCGTAGAGATTGGTGATTCGGTGCAGGATGACTTGCCGCTGCGAGTTGATGTCACCCGCGACCCCTTCCTAGATAATCGGCTCCGCGTTGAGAATCTCCCGGTTGAACCACAGCACCTCTCGGTTACAAATCCCGTATCTGGTGAGGAGCAGGAAGTAGATATTTCGCTATTTAAGAAACCGGGGGAAGTCGCTGGAACGCGCCGCGCTATTTCTGAATTCATCAAGTGGGTCAACTACGTGACGGACAACCGCTTTATCACGCTTGCTGCCGACCTTTCCGAGTCTATCAACATAGAACACGGAAGCCTTTGGGGACACTACAATCCGGACACCAACCCTGCCGCCACTCGGTTCAAAGCTCCCATCCAAGAAGCGGGCAACGCCTCAAGTGCAATCGGGCTGGTGGGACAGAGTGCGTCGCTTGACCCGGCGAAGTTTGCCGGCGTCTGGGCATTAAGCGGCACCTACGGCGCCTTCACACCGTTGATGTATTTGCCTGCCCGAGTATGGAGTCAGCAGAGCCAAGACAGCCGTTTTCGTATGGGAATTTTGCACATTCTCGCCGGTCATTCAGGCCCGGAAACCGCCGCCGATGCTCGCACACATTTTGGCATTTTTGCACCTCAGGTGTGGAAACTGTTTCCGCGCGGACAAGCGATTCATGTCAGCTTCTGGGATTATAATGATGTTGCCCCTGGATACTTTGCCGCGGCCGAAATTGCAGCTCGAGACCCCAAGGTTAGTGTGATTATCATCGAAGTTGCGCGTCCGGATTTTCCGGTAGCAGATCGAAATACGTTTGCCGATAAAGACCTCAAGGCGGCTGCCAAAGGATTATATGTTATCCGAGACTTCCGCCCGAACCAACCCAAACACGGTTATGTAATCGTCCAAGGATCTAATTCTACTGTTAATCTCGTAAAGATAATTCCACGCCTGGAAGCACAGGGCATCAATGTGAAGATTATTGCCGCTGTCAGCGAAGATCTTTTTGATCGCCAATCGGCTGATTATCGCCAATCGGTGTTGCCCCCGGAGGCAAAGTATGACATGATGGTAGTCAGCACGGGCACGCAGAGAGTCTGGCCAATCAGGGATGTTGGTCCGTTGACGGACGAATATTCATTGACCGCCGACTGGGACAATCAGTGGCTCACCGGCGGCACAGAATCGGATGTCATCGCAGAAGCTCATCTTGATGCCGAATCTATCTTTGCTGGAATACAACGATTCGCCGAGATGCGCGAAAACCGTATAAATCGGCAGCGTGACTTTCTCGAAAACTTGGCGTAAGTTGCACACTCTTCTCAGATGGCGAGGACAGGATTGAATATGAGAAGTTGTCTAATGAATCATACGCACTTCAAAATGTAGGATTGAGGAAGGTTGGATTTCATGGATTTGAGACCTATCACGGCGAATCCTTCCCAAATAATGGTGGAGCAACTCGCGACGCTAGGAGTCAAATATGTATTCAACAACTCTGGCTCCCGAGAGGCGCATTTCTTCGACGCTCTGAATTCACATCCCAAAATACACGGTATTCTCGGTCTACATGAAGGCAGCGTTGCAGCAATGGCTGGAGGTTACGCGCAAGTAAATCTGGACCCGGCTGTAATGCTCGTGCACCTCGGCGCAGGATTGGCTCAGTGTCTTGGCCAATTCTATAACGTATGGTACGGGGGGCTCCCTGTCGTGGTCATTACATTCGCAGGAGACACAGGAAGCTACACCGACAGGGTTAGTTTAGACCTCGGCCATAGTTTTGCGCCAACCTCAATTGCTGCGCCCATGGCAAAGGCTACTTGGACAATCATCGAACCGGAAGGACTACCTCAAGCCATTTATAGAGCCATTCACATTGCCAAGACGCCTCCGGTTGGGCCAGTGCATCTGGCTGTTTACGATCGGGCTTTGGACAATCATCAGGTCTCGACGAACATCATCGAAACTGACATTGTAGACCTGCACCTAGGGCACCCAGACGATGATGACGTAGAAAAAATGGCACGTCTCCTACACGATGCCGAGCGTCCGGTGGTATATATTGGTGATGGAATCTGGAAGAGCGGGGCAGAGCCAGAAGCCACTGCGTTGGTTGAGCATTATGGACTTCCTGTTGTCCACGTGTGGGGCGATCTGCGAAGCATCCCGATTAGGCACAGATTCCGTTGTGGACAGATGGCAGCCATAGAAACTCTTAATCCGGATCTTATTCTCTGCCTTGGTGTTCGGCACGCCGGGCTTGGTAAGCCTTACGATTACCACGCGTTTACCGACGGGCGTAAGGTAGTTGCCATTGGATCGGATCCCGCAAACATCAAGAATATCCCGGGAGTTGATTTCGCGATTTTAGCGGATGAGAAGCGAACCTTGGCACGCTTGAACGAATTGGCGGAGAATCATTCTACATCAACTCGATTGGAGCTACGACGAACATGGGCACAAACACAAGCGGCATCGCTCCATGCACAACGTACCAAAGCCGAGCGCAGTTCCAAACCACAATCCGGTCGAGTTCGTCCTTGGCTGTTACGAGATGCGCTTGATGAGGCATTAAACAGTCGTGACGGAGGCACGGTTATGATTGAACAGTATGTCGTACCCGTGGAAAACCTCGCTAAATCCGAAGATGTAGGGAACAACTTGTATATGATCGCTGCTGGCGGATCGGAAGGTTACGGAGTTGGCGCAGCCATCGGCGCCAAGCTAGCGGCTCTTGATCGGCCTGTTGTTGGGCTGGTCGGAGATGGTTCGCTGTGTTATGCCGATTCAGGGCTATGGACAGCGGTTCATCACGGAATTCCGTTGCTCTATGTGATTTCCAACAATCAATCTTACGGCATCGTTGCGTATCACTTTGGTCGAGCCAAAGGTTCGACAATGGAGGAAACCGATGAGTACCCCGGCGTCGTTTTGAGCGGCATAGACCCTGTGAAGATTGCCGAGGGATTCGGAGTGGAGGCCATGTGCATAAAGGATGAGTCTTGCGTCGCAGATTCAATCGAACGTGGATTGGAAGTAGTGGAACACGAAGGGCGACCATTCCTTCTGGATGTGCATCTACCGCTAGATCTTCCAAACAACGGGAGAGGTGTAGAACCATTTCGCGCTACAGACATTGGATACAAAGAAGAGTTTTGACGTGACTTCAACAGGGGCAACAAAACCTTCGCCCTCGGATCCCATGGTGTTGCGTCAAAGTTATTATCTATGAAACAGGTCCTTGTCTACTCCGATTCGCTTACATGGGGCATCATTCCGAATACCAGAAAACGTCTGCAATTTGACGCACGTTGGCCCGGCGTCTTGGAAAATACGCTGATTCGTGAAGGTATACCGACGCGCGTGATTGAGGACTGCCTCAACGGACGTAGGACGGTGTGGGGCGATCCGTTCAAAGCTGGGCGTAACGGAGTGGAAGGATTAGCTCAACGAATCGAAGTCCATTCTCCCCTCGATCTAGTTATCTTGATGCTCGGCACGAACGACTTTCAATCCGTGCACTCGTACACTGCTTGGCATTCGGCGCAAGGAATTCGTGCATTGATCGCCGAGATTAGAGGCGCGCCTATAGAACCGGGAATGCCAATCCCTGAGATATTGGTCATCGCACCACCAGAACTCCGCACACCGAAAGGCCTCATGGCTCCAAAGTTCGCCGGCGCAGATGTCAAGTGCACTGGACTTGCTACCGAATTCCGCAAAACAACTGAAGAACTCGGCTGTCACTTCTTTGATGCCGGGTCGGCGACAACAACTAGCAAAATTGATGGAGTTCATCTAGACGAAGATCAGCATAGTGTCCTTGGCGTCGCAGTAGGAGAAATCGTTGCTGGACTTCTCGGAGATACGTGTTGAGCCGTACCTATACCTGTGAACGAAATAGAAACATTGGGAGGTTATATGCCGGAACGGAAAGGATATCGTTTTTCATTTGGTCCTTGGAACATACACGAAGGCGAGGATCCATTTGGTCCCCCCGTCCGTAATTCGTATTCATTTGATGAGAAAATCAGCTTTTACCGCGATCTCGGATTCATTGGTATTCAGTTTCATGACGATGACATTGTACCTGACATTGATGACAAGACGCATGAGCAAATCATACAGAAAACCAGAGACGTTAAACGACTCATTGAGAATCTGGGCTTAACACCCGAAATCGTGGCACCACGTTTGTGGTTTGCACCACAAACCATTGACGGTGGTTATACCTCCAATCTGTCATCTGATCGCGACTATGCCCTTGAACGGTCAAAACGCTGTGTGGACATCGCCAACGAAATTGGGTGTCGGAATATTGTTCTCTGGCTTGCCCGCGAGGGCACGTATCTCCGAGAAGCAAAAGATTCAGCGGGGGCAGTGGGCCGCATCGTTGATGCCATTAACACCATGCTTGACTACGACCCGCGCATCCGCGTGTTGGTTGAACCCAAACCGAATGAGCCAATGGATCAGGCTTATATTCCGACAATCGGACATGCACTAGGGCTTGCTTACATCAGCAATGACCCAGACCGAGTCGGCGGTCTAATTGAGAGCGCACACGCCATTCTTGCAGGACTGGATCCTTCGGATGAAATGGGATATGCGCTACATCACAAAAAGCTGTGGAGTGTCCACCTAAACGATCAAAACGGGTTGAAATTCGATGAGGACAAGGCGTTCGGATCAGTGGATCTCCGACGTGCTTTTAATCAGGTTCGCATTTTGGAGGAACACGGTTACGGCAAGAATGGTGAATTTGTGGGTTTGGACGTGAAAGTCATGCGAACACAACCGCGCGCGATCTCGACCAAACACCTCCTCAACAGCCGCAAGACCTTCTTCCGCTTGCTGGAGAAAGTGCGCACGCTTGACCGCGCAGTCGAACGAGAGTTGATCGACGCACGCGATTACGAGGAATTGGATCTCTACATTCTTAACCACCTTCTCGGGCAGTAGGGCGGGCTACCAACCGGTCCAGATTCGCGTCAAGGATTATTTGGCTAAGGAATGCTTACCGTACTCCATATATGCCATGTTAGCAGCTGTGAAATTAGGGCGCTACGAGAATAACAGGCAGCGAGTCTTACCTCAGATACGCGGCCCCCAATTCTCTTTCTACCGCCAAAAAGAAATGAGACAGTAACGGCACGCGAGTTAATATCCGGAAAATAATCGCACCGATGACATTCCACTTCTAGCAAGCTATTCATCGACAGTGCTAACATTCTACTCCGCCTACACCCCATCAATGTCCTAAACTGCTGGTCTCTTTTCGTAGGAAGCCGCGCGGCATCAGAGTTTGCTGCACAGATTTTTCTGATTCAAATCGCAACCAACCAAGATTTCTTGGTTCTAGCACTACACGAAGTAATATAATACTTCACTCATCACTTTACACAGTGATGCATTACAATTAGCAAGGAGAATTCCGATGATTGTTTCCGATGCTATCGGCGAGATTCTGAAGGCTGAAGGCACAGAGTATTTATTCACTTACCCAGTTAATCCTATCACCGAAGGTGCAGCCAAAGCGGGAATCCGCCCCATTGTAGTCCGCCAAGAAAGAATCGGGCTGCACATGGCGGATGCACTTAGTCGGATGAACTCGGGCGAGAAGATTGGCGTGTTTTGTATGCAACATGGGCCCGGAGCGGAAAACGCATTCGGAGGCGTCGCCCAAGCCTATGGAGACTCCGCACCAATCGTGGTATTGCCGGCAGGTTATAGTCGAGACAAAACAAACGTCGATCCCAACTTCAGTTCGCTGATAAATTACCGTAATGTCACTAAATCTTGCGAGCAAGTTACGATGCCGGCCTCCGTTCCGGCGGCGCTTAGACGCGCGTTCATGCAGGCGAAAAACGGGCGTCCGCGTCCGACGCTAGTAGAGATACCCCAGGATATATTCAGTGCGGAATTGCCTGGGGAGTTGAATTACCGACCCGTTCCAAAACTGCGTCGCGCACCTGATCCGAACGAAATACCAAGGATTGCCAAAATTCTGATTGAGGCCAAGCGACCAGTTATTTATGCAGGACAGGGTGTCCACTACGCTAAGGGGTGGGAAGAGTTGAAGGAGTTGGCAGAATTGTTGGAAGCTCCAGTTACCACAAGCCTACAAGGCAAGAGCGCGTTTCCGGAGAACCACCCTTTGTCCCTCGGCTCTGGTGGGCTTGCCATTCCAAAGATGGTGCACGATTTCTTGCAAACTTCAGACGTTATTTTCGGCATTGGGTGCAGCTTCAGCAGCACCGGCTTCGGGGTAGCCATGCCGAAGGGCAAAACCATTATTCACGCCACGCTCGATGAAGCAGACATCAACAAAGACCTAGAGGCAGACTATGCCTTGGTTGGCGATGCGCGCCTGACGTTGCAAGCACTTATTGATGAAATCCACGATCGGTTGGGTGGTAAACTTCGAGGCCATGGTAATGGGGTGGCTCAAGAAATCAGTCAGATTAAGGCAGGATGGCTGGGTGAGTGGAACCCAAAATTGACATCGGATGAAGTTCCTCTTTGTCCCTACCGCGTGATCTGGGATCTGTTGCATACCGTGGACGTGGCGAATACGATCATTACTCACGATGCCGGTAGTCCACGCGACCAACTCTCACCTTTCTGGCAACCCACGACTCCGCTTTCGTATATCGGCTGGGGAAAAACCACGCAATTGGGTTATGGGCTTGGCTTAGCAATGGGGGCAAAGTTGGCGCGACCGGACAAACTATGTATCAACGTCTGGGGCGACGCAGCTATCGGCTTCACGGGCATGGATTTTGAGACAGCCGCTAGAGCCGAGATTCCTATCCTTTCCATACTGTTCAACAATTTCTGTATGGCTATTGAGTTAAGAATTATGGCGCTTTCGACCGAGAAATTTCGTAGCACGGACATATCCGGCAACTACGCTGACATGGCAAAGGCTTTCGGCGGGTACGGGGAACGGGTCGAAACTCCAAACGAAATAATCCCCGCCATCAAGCGGGGTATTGAGCAGACAAAGGAAGGTCGCCCCGCCTTATTGGAATTCATTACATGTAAAGAAACCGAGATTTCACGGTTCTAGATACAGACGTTGATAGGGTGGATTTTTCGGTCTTTCGTAGCCACCCAAGGACGTGGTATGGCTAGGAGAAACTGATTTTAGCAAAGAACTAATGAGCGTGGAACAATTACTTTTCTCAAACCCAGTGACATCTGACGGCAGACATTGTGCATCAGAGACTTTGATTTATGGTCTAACATCTTGGGCAATCTGGGTAGTCGCCTATTCTATTCCTTGGAGGTTCTGATTAGGTACTATGGCTGATTTGGATCGAGACGAGGTTTGGAACAATCGTGCTGCTCAAATACGACATTTCTGCGTCGAACGCGGCATTACGAAGCTCCTTCATTTTACACGAATTGAGAACCTACGTAGCATTCTGCGAGAAGGCTTATTGAGTCGTGAGACACTGGATTCACGCGGGCAACAATACTGTTTCAACGACCAGGACCGCGTTGACGGTTATAAAAATGCGGTTTGCCTTAGCATAAGTTTTCCAAACTACAGAATGTTCTACTCAATTAGGGAAGAGAAGAAAGGTGAGGAGGTTAATGATGCCTATTGGACTGTTCTGCTCCTTGACGCTGAAGTCTTATGGGAATTGGATTGTGCTTTTTGTCACACAAACGCCGCTGCTAGTGCCATGACATCCATTTCATTGGATGAGCACAAGGAATTCAATGCTCTAGAGGCAATGTTCTTGAATGCTCCCGAGAAGCGCCGGGCACTTGATAATAATGAGCCGACAGACCCACAAGCGGAAATACTAGTGTTTAGCCCAATTCCGCAAAATCATATCAGAGAAGTCCATTTTTGGGATGGAAGCATCTTGAGACAGTGGTTGTCTGACCATCACCCATCTTTTGATGAACGGCTTGACGAAAATCAGAAATTTTTTCGACCGAGGCACGACTGGGAGATATGGAAGAGCGATGATTTGAAGAACGATGATACATCTGAGGTGCAAGAGCATCGGAACTTTTTTGAGAATCCTGAACCACGGATAAACGACGATACATATGATTCCCAATTGAAAACTCTACCACTTTTTGTGCCATATTTAATGAGATTTCCATACGTCAAAGCCATTGACCTAGAGGTCCATTGGTACTCTGGACAGCCACAAAAGTCCATCAACTCTTTTCACCAAGCTGCCAAGAAGAATGGTGTCTCTCCCGTACTTGAGATTTCAAGAGAATCAACGTCGCCACTTGGGGTTTCATTGTGTGCGTTCAATCTGAAATTTCGAGCACCAAGTGGTCAATAGGTAACCGTCGAATGCGCTTTTGAAGGAAGTAAAGTGTTTGAAAATGGCGGACCGTATCATGAATTGTACTCAGTTCCTCCTAGCGAGGCGAACAACGACAGTCGTTTACGGTATTCAGGAAGGGTGATTGCCTTTAACTTTTTCGGTAAAGAGTACCCGATTGAATCCAAAGATGAGTTCTACAACCGACTGTACATAACAGCACTGAAACAGGAAGGACGGCATTTCGCTCGAAGACTTCAAAAGTTCGAGGGTTTTTCAGACATAGGTTTTAATCCACAGCGCGCTAACAATTGTCCTGCCCGCGCCACTGCACTATTTGTAGCATTGTGCCGAATCCAATGGTCTGATGAGTTCAAACTCTAAAACCGATTATATCACGTAAGCAGTCCGCAAGGAGTTTTTCTATTTTCCACGTTCCAGGAAGAGTTGCTGTGTGGGCAGGTTACACTATGCTTTATCTCGTGTTTCGAAGGATTTTGCAGAACCCTGACTAGATTTTATAACTACTTGAAGGACGTTGAAAACAATGGCGAAACGACCTGTTTTTGCACCGAATCCGAGCGAATTTCCTTATGTCGAAGTCATTGATGTAGAATTTCAATGGTATCCCGGATTTGCGAAATCACAGCTACAGAAATCTATAGATTCATTACACCTAGCCGCTAAAAGCCGGGGCATTAACCCCATTTTGGAGATATCGGGAAAATCGGCATTTGCACTTGGGGTTTCACTGAGTGCGTTCAATCTGAAACTTCAAGCACTAAGCGGCCAGACGATGAGTGTTGAATGCGCATACCAAGGGAGCAAGGTATTCGAAAAAGGCGGGCCATATCACGACCTGTACACGGTGTCAAGTAGAGAGGCGAAAACCGACGAACGTATTCAGAATTCGGGGGAGTTAATTAGTTTTATCTTTTGCGGTAAAGAATTTCCAACTGAGCCCAAAACGGCTTTCTACGATTCTTTATATATAACAGCACTATGGCAAAATAAGCAGAATCTAGCGCCTGAACTCGTAAAGTTTCAAGGTTTTTCAGATATAGTTTTTAATCCGCAACGTTCTTTCAATTGTCAAGCGCGCGCCGCTGCAATATTTGTGTCGCTGTCTCAAAATCAGTTGCTCAATGAAGTAGCAATGCAAGATCTGGATGGCTGTATGCGACTCCTGACAGATCAAAAACCACTCCTCCAATTTTCGTAAACTGACGCTTTAAACGCGAGTTAGCAAACCTCGCCCAATTGTTTTCTGAGCATATGGGGCTTGAACGGCGAATGCCTGAAAAGGTAGTGACCAATACGGGTGGGAACAAACGGTTTTTCGATTTGGCAACTGATATTCCTAGTTACTTTAGTCCAAATTGCCACCTAATTCAACTGGCTTTCTTCGCAAAGACAGGATTTTCTAGCAAACTCTGGACTTCATAGATGGAGCCCTTGCGTGCTGCGTGCGGAAGCGGCATTCGAACTGGAATTGATTCGATACGCGGTTGGTTCGTCGGCTCGCCGCGTAGAACAAACGAGTTAAACGTTTCCAAGTCAGGAATCCCTGATAAAGGCCACGCATCAATAGCACAATACTGGCTAAGCAGCAGACGACGTGGGTTGCTAGACGTGTTTGGCGCCGAACCGTGCACCGTGCGCACATGATGAATTGAAATCCCACCGGCTTTAACTTCAACAGGTACCGCGCCATCCGAACTGAAGTTGGAATCGGTAACGGCACCGACAAATTCTCCATTCTGATGGTGATTGTAGGTAGGCCCCTTATGTGATCCCGGAATGACCATCAGGGCACCATTTTCAACCGTCATGTCATCGAACGACACACCAACAGCCAACAGATCGTCGTTAGTGTGCGGATAGAACGCCCAATCCTGATGCCATTCTACCGGACTTCCGTACTCCGCATACTTCATATTGAGTTTCTGACCGTTGAAACGAAGACCGTTACCGATTAACTGCGAGACAATGTCAAGAATTTTTTCATGTCGCAGTGCCCTGTCGTAGACGATGTGTTCCATATGGGGGTTTTTGAGACGCCGCACGCGAGGATCTACTGGTGAATGACTAGGCTCAAGGTCAAAGACGCTCGTGTGTTCGGTTAACGCTCGAGACTTCTCAACAAACTCATCGGTTACCCCTCGCAGGTCCGCGACCTCGTCGGCAGTCAGTACGTCTTCAACGCCGATATAGCCATTCCTATGGTAGAAATCAATCTGTTCTTGCGTTAACATAAGTGACTCCTTTTGAGCCTTTGAATCCCCAAACTTGCGTAACGAAATGTACCTTTATCTATCACTACGGTGCGCAACACTGTTGGACATTTTAAATCTCACGCCGACGGCGAGTTCCCCTCCTGGGACCATCCAAGAAGTGTAGCAATCTTCACCATGCGAGCTGTAACCCACTTTCAGTTGCAGAAGCCAGAGCCCCACGTCCTAACATCAAGTATTATTTATAACCGAAGAGTCTTCGATTGTCAAGTTTAATCCGTTCACGTTGAACTGCCGGGCACTGAAGGTGTATACTATAATGTGTGGAACTCCGACATTTCAGCGCGAACATTCAACTCCCCTCAGACGAGGTTTTCCATTGTCATTTGATAGCTTGTCTCTGCGACATGTGGTTCACGACTTACGCGACACGCTTTTGCACGGTAGCATTCGTCATGTTGCGCAGCTAGATGCAACTTCCATCGCGGTCAAGATTACTAAAGCCGGTAAGACCCAATTTCTAATGATGTCAGCCCATGCGCGCCATGCTCGGACACATCTGATTGAACGCCCATCTGCAGAAATGAGGCAGTCATATTTTGCAGATTTCCTCATGACCCACATTGGTCGCGGCACAATCTCGGGAATTGAGCAACTCGGTTGGGACCGCGTGCTGAAAATCACCATAAAACCACAAACGGACATGCCAATTGAATCCCAATCACGAATACTCATTGGGGAGTTCATGGGCAAGCACAGCAATATCATTCTTGTCGATGAGTCAACAGGGAAGATTCTTCAAAGTATTAAACATATTGATGAAACTCTGAGCCGTCATCGTGAAATCCTGCCGGGCGTTATCTACACACCACCTCCAAAGCCTGCAAAACTAGACCCGTTAAAGCTGGATTACGAGACGTTTGTTACCCTCGTCGAAAACAACTCGGAGGTAGACTGGCTATGTCTATTTAATCAGGTTGACGGTCTTAGTCCAACACTTGCCAAAGAGCTCCTCTTCCGCGCAGATAAACCAAATTGTGCCGAAAAGTTATGGACAGCTTATAAAGAGATTAGAGCGTATTTCAATCCACCTCACGGCAATCCGCTAGTGCTTGTCAGCCCGAAAGATCGCAGTGACGCCATTGCCGTTTCTCCATTACCTCTCCACCAATTCCACGGAATGGACAGCCTGACATTCAACACAATGAGCGAAGCACTGGAATCCTTTTGCGAAATGGTCGTTATTAGAGAAACGATTCAATCGGAACAGCGCACACTCAGCCAAGTGTTAGAAAAACTGCTGGACGCTCGTGACCGGAAAATCGTGCGCCTGAAACAGGATCTAGCCAATGCCGAGCAAGCTGAAGATTACCGGATAAAGGGGGAGCTGTTAACAGGAAACCTACACCGAATCCAGCGAGGCACCGTGTCCGTTGAGGCACAGAACTACTACACGCAAGAACTGAAGCAAATTGAAATTGAACTCGACCCTCAACGCAGTCCATCCGAGAATGCCCAAGGGTATTTCAAGAGATATACAAAAGCGAAACGCGGACGATCCGTCATCAGTCAGCTACTCGCTGAGAGTCATGCTGAACAGAAGGTATTGCAAAGTTATGTGTCAGAGGTACGGCAGGCAGAAACAGTAGATAAATTTGACGCCATTCGCGAACAATTCGTCAAAAAGGGCTGGATTAAAGAGAGGAAGAATGGGCGGCCGAAACAGCGAACTGCAAGCAGTACGTTTCAAAAATTCACCTCGCCCGACGGTTTCCAAATTTATGTTGGCAGGAACAGCAAGGAGAACGATCTCTTACTTCGTCGTATCGCCTCGGGGCGCGACATGTGGCTCCACACCAAGCAGATACACGGCTCACATGTTCTTATCCGAAACCCCGAGAATAAACCGGGAATCCCAATGCCAACGCTTTTACAAGCCGCACAGATAGCCGCTCTCTTCAGCAAAGGAAAACATGCTAGTCACGTGCCCGTAGATTATACATGGGCGCGATATGTGGTCAAACCGAAAGGTTCCGCTCCTGGGTATGTACATTATTCTCGCGAAAAGACACTGTATGTCGAGCCGGGACTTCCTGACACGCGTTAAGTTGGGGGCTAAGATGCGCTATGTCAACATGCCCAAGTTTTGGTACGTTGAGATGTGTCGGTTCTGAAAGCATGGCGAACAAAAGTCAAATCATCCGTGCAAAGCTGTCAGACATCCTCGCATCTTCCGTGGACGTTTGAACAACACAAGCCGAACCGAGATTACTAAGTCAAAAAGCTACTCTTACTCTTCGAGTTTCTTGAAATAGGCCAATGTCAATCTCATGTTGGACTACCTAGAACCCAAATCACAGGTTGAGATATGAATCTAATCGGGACAGGTCCAAAAAACCTGTCGTTGATCGTCTTGGTCGGGGTATTCTGCGTCGTGTTCGGCACAATCTTGGCGATATACTCGGAGACACCCATTCCTATCTTGAGCGCATTGGTGGTAACAGGTGTGCTCGTGTTTTTGGCTCCTGATCTTGTGCTTTACGTGTTGTTGATCTGTCTGCCGTTTTCTTTCCGCTACATTCTCCCCTCCCAAGTGGAAATCCAAACACCGACAGAGCCGTTATTGGGGCTGTTAATAGCTATTTACTGTCTTAAAAAAATCATCAACCGAGCAATCAATCGACAACCTAAACCGCGGGAAGAAGGTCGGTTTCCACTTGCTCTACCACTAATCGTCTATATTGCAGCGACATTTTTGCCAACTATCAACTCGCCGGACCTCTTTGTGACCCTTAAGGGAGCCTTCCGGGCTACAGTGTATATGATGTCCGGTTTTCTCGCTTATGAACTCATCCGTAATCACCAAGGTCTGTACCGGCTCTTCGTCTCTACATTTCCTTCCGCTTTGGTAGCGGTAGTTTGGACAAGCTGTGTGTTAGTCTATCAAATCGATCAATGGCAATGGCGAAGCGCATACGAAGGGACGCCGTTTACAAACCACTCCAGTTACGGTGCATTCGCCGGTGTCTTCTTTCTCATCGTGCTTAGCCGCTTGATGTTTGATCGAAGTAGCTACGATCGCGTATTCTGGACGATACTACTGTTTATCTTTGGAATCGGACTCTTGGTTTGTTTTTCGCGAGGTGTATGGCTTTCGCTAATCGTCGCCGTCGGATTTCTTCTAATGCAAATCAAAACAGGCGAACAACACAGAAAAGTCATGTTCGTCGGCGCCTTCACTGTCTTGCTCCTGTTGATTGTTAGTCTTCCGGGGGCATCCAATATCGCACAAGAACGGATTTCCTCTGTTTTTAACTTCCAATTTGCCTCAAATCAAGCCCGGCTTCTGCGGTGGGGACAAGCGTTGCTAATGTTCCTCGAAAGTCCAATTATTGGAAAAGGGTATGGCGCATTTGCTATTCTATACGAAGAAGATGCCTCACTGGTCGGCGAATATACCTCACAATTTCAGTTAGGTGCACATAGTGAATATCTGCAAGTCCTGGCAGAACTTGGAATCGTTGGATTCGCCGCTTGGATGTGGTTGGTCATTACATTTTTTCGTTATGGGTTTCGCGCGTTAAGGGATATTGAGGATGGTTTCTATCGTTCGCTTATCATAGGGTTGCTTTCCGTCGAGATTTCATTGCTTGTGCACTTCGTCGTAAATAACCTGCTTAATGGAGATGCGATTGCTATCCCATTCTGGTTGACTTACGGGTTACTCCCAGCAGTCGTAAACATCGCAAAGCGTAAGAGTAAGCCCGAAATCTCCACAAATTTGAACGAAGCCGTGGCTTAATCAGAGGGTTTGGGTAAACTTCTATACTGACAGTTGAAATCTACTATGACAAGAACAATGTCCGCTGAACAGCAACACCGAATTCGACACAGAGTTCGACGAAGATCTGCTGCATTATTTTCACTCATTATACACATGTTAGTCGCCATCATTTATCTATATATTCACCAAGGTGAAGTGACAAAAGACACCGATAGTATAGCGATTAGCTGGGTGAAAGATGTCCCACCTCCACAACTTCGGAAACTGAAGATGAAACCGCCATTAAAGACAGAAGTCTACAAACCGGAAAATCGTCTGGCGCGAGAAGCAGAGAACAAACTGGCAGAATCATCCCCCAACAAAATTACTGAAGTTGCGCGACTCAGTGAACGGATTGTTGTTGAAAACGTAGAAGTTCATGAGGCGCCTCCTAGTGATAAAATTCCTGAACTGATGACTGATGCCAATCTGCGGCCCGCAGAAGCGTCTAACCTGAATCGCTTGGTGTCGCACCCTGGACGGTCAGATGGTAGTGGCGTAGTTACGGGACGCGCGCGCGTACGCGGACGTGGAATGGGGCGTTTCCTAACCGATTCGTATGGTGACTCAGAAGACGGACTATTGGGTGGAGGCGGCAGCCCCGGAATGATGGATCCGTTAGGCATTGTCGATTTCATCAAGGAAAAGGAATTTGGCGATCGCCAACAGGTCGTCTATTGTCTTGATGTCTCAGCAAGTATGCAAATCCCGGGACTGCGAAAACTCGAATTGGCGATTCAATCCATCAAGGAATCGCTACGCGCCCTTAGTGTTGATAGCTACTTCGATATCATTACCTTTTCTGCCGAAGCCAAGTCTCGAAAGCCGGAGCTCGTTCCTGCCACGGTGGAAAACATTACAGAAGCGTCGAGATACCTCGATAGATTTAAGTCTGATCGACTCCTTGAGAATCGGGGTACGAACCTCCTAGGCGCAATTGAGAAAGCTCTTGAACGGAAACCGACAGTTATCGTCTTGGTGACAGATGGCCTTCCGACTGCAGGTGCGAATAAACAAAGGCACTTGTTCAGTCTCGATTTAAAGTACCAAACTCATCTAAACAAAAATCGTATTGCTGTGTTGAATGGGATGTTCCAGAATCACGGTATTTCCATCGCTTCGGACGCCGTTCTAATCGCGGAGACGAAAGACCTTCAGTGGAAAGTAATGAGTGGAGAACAGACATTTTACATACATAAAGAACTCAGTCAACTTAATGTATACAGAAAGGGCAAGATGACAATCGAAACAGACAGCCAGAGGATTCTTGAAGCAGTAAGAACAAAAAACGTAAATGACACTAGCATCTATATTGTGGGGCTTGAGATTGTCCTGGCACAATCGCTAGGTGCAGATCTTCTTGTCCATCTCGCAGAGCAAAACAATGGCAAACTCAAACTCTTGGGTTATGAGCAACTGTTGAAATATGCCGCTCAAGACAGTCGAGGTGCGAACTGATACAGGACTCATCTCACCGCTAGTAATCAAGTTTATTTGACCTCAGGGATTATCATGTCGTAACCTAGTTTCATCAATCCGGCGCCCAGAACGTATTGGGGGAAAGATTTGCCGCACAATTGGACTTGGAATGTCCGAAAAATTGGATGAACTGCAGTCGGCAGTGTCCGTAGGACAAAGAATCTGAATATTGTATCTGACTCATCCTCACTACAAGCAAAAATTCGCCATGCAATTTCAACACGGAAATCTTATCATTGTATTCGTAATGGCTAGTTTAGGGGCAACGATTGGTTGTGCTAAGATACTCGAAGATCAGGGAGAATTAGAACGCGTTGATGCGACGTTCTTTTACGATTCAACGTCGTCATCCATCCCCAGCGCGTATGCCGTCGAGTTGCCCGAGCAGCGTACCATCCGAAGAATTATCGTTCATTCGGTTGACCGAATTCGAAACACTGATATCTATGTTCGATCTGGGAAAAACAGGTGGATTCATGCCAAGCAAATCAAGGGCTGGATTGAAGGGGCTACCGACATTGATATTCGAGCTAGAGGAGATGCCGTTCGAGTAATTCCCAAAACCGATGCGTTGCGCGTCATTCAAGATGTTGAGGTGTTTGTCGTACCCAAGTAAAATTGAGTCTAGCGAACCTTAGCAGGAAAGAGATAGAGTTTTGAGATTGGGCTAACCTTCAGGCACAGGGGTATCACGATGTCATTACAGCACAGAAAAGTTATCATGTTAATTATAATATTCGCCTGCGTTCAAATGTGCGGTTGCGCACAGTTAAAAGCCGTTGGCGGAGGTGGACTTGAGCGAGCAGAAGGAAGGTTTTATAATGGCCAATGGGAGATTTTGGCGGCGCGATGGGATACTTTTTTACACTGAATGAACCTCGCTTTGTTCGCCGCATAATACTGCATTGCGCTTCCCCTGTCAAGAATGTATATGATGTCTGAATTATATCGTTCACTTTCTCCGTAGGCGGAGATCAACCGGGTGGATAGCGAGGGCGATAGGGATCGCGTTGCCCCTCCGACTTTGCGTGGATACAAGGCTTCTTACTCCGCTCCACGCAAGTTTCTTTACTTAATCCACGTAATCAATGCACTTGCATTTTAGAGAAATGGTATAAGCACCTATTGTCCTGGATACGCTAGCGATCTGACTACGAACTGTTCAGCGCTCACAACCACGAGTCAATTAAGACGTACGTCAGATTGTAGCAATTGAATCCATCGGATGTCGGGAGCTATGTATTCGAAGGAGAAGCGTCGAACCATGAAGTTGTGAGCGATCGTCTACGTAAACACAATCAATTGGAATCATTCGGTGGGATTTACGAGAACTGGATAATCAAATCAGATTGGAGGGTGTAACTTTAAACTACGTCAAAGACTGGCAGGGAGGGGAGAAAAATCTTGTCATTTTTCAAGCAGCTCGAAAATATGCTGCTGTTGTCACATATCTAGTCTTAAACCTAACAAACAAAACTTATTTGGGCAGAAAGAATGCGATTTCAATATACTCTCCTACTTCGTCTCAAAATCTCTCATTTTTTGAGCAACAAGGATGCCGTATCCCACATTATAGATTTTCGTTTTCCATTCCGGCGATGCTTCTAGGTACGGCTTAATGACCCTACCCTTGTCTCCCCACAAGACATCATCAATAATAACGATAGAGTTCGCTCTGAAAACCTTCTCACAAGTCTTGAACTTTTTCCAAATGCGATCTGCATCATTCACGGAATCAAATAAGGCGAGATGGATTGTGTCCAAGACATCGGCGTCGACCATTTTCCTTAAATTATCAATCGCGTCACCTTCAACATAGTTAATATACCCAAGTTGCTACCTAATTGAATTGAAAATCCCCGGGGTTTTCGTTAGAGTTGAGGAGTTCACTATTACCTCAATACCCTAAAGGAGAACCCATGGACATTCAAATTGTAACTGTTTTCTGTTTGTGTGACGCTCTCTTAAAAGCATTCAACCATCAACCAGACCCACAATCTCGGATGTCTGATGCCGAAGTTATGACGACTGCACTGGTTGCAACACTCTTTTTCGGTGCCAACTTCCAAACCGCTCGTGACTTTCTCCAAACTCACGGCTATATTCCAAACATGCTCTCAAAGAGCCGGTTCAATCGACGGCTTCACCGAATTAAACCCATGTTCATCACACTGTTCGAAATCTTAGGCGAAAGTTTTGTACAACTCAACAAGCAGAAACGCTATGCCGTAGATACTATACCAATTGTTGTTTGTGACAATTTCCGCATTCGTCGCTCAAAAATCTACACCAATGAAACATTTCGAGGCTATCAGTCGTCCAAACGTCGGTATTTCTACGGCTTAAAGATTCATCTACTGGTTACCGCTCAACGACAGCCGGTTGAATTCTTTTTGACCCCGGGTAACACCGGTGATGTTGAAGGCTTACAATACTTTGACTTCGACTTACCACCGGGCAGCCGTGTCTATGGAGACAAAGCGTACAATAACTACGATTAACTGAGCGAATAGCGAAGGCGATAGAAATTCCTATAGAAGACAGTATTGCCGAAGTTGGGGTGGAGTTGAAACCGATACGCAAGAAGAATTCAAAGCGGCAATATCCACCATGGGAAGCCTATCTAGTCAATTATTATCGCAAGTCTGTTGAGACGACTGCGAGCTTGATTGAGAGGTTGTTGCCGCCTTCAATTCATGCGGTGACACCACAGGGATTTGAACTGAAAGTCGTCTTGTTTGTAGTGGCTACCAGTATCAACCAATATGAACCCACTCAGAATTCACCCATATAGCCAATACCCGATGAATAGGTAGCAACTTGGGTTAATATATTCGTTATAGTCACGGCATAGAGATTGATAGATGCGGATATTTTCTTTGCAAATCTCAAATTTATAGAACATTCCACGGCTATTCAGCGTTGACGCGATTGTCAAGGTACTTTCGGTTCCTTCATTGGCATCCCGAATACAACCAGTTTCGATGACAGTTGGGTGCGATGTTGTTTTGAACACCTCAGCAGGCATTTCCTGATGATTGGCTTGTGCGCCCTCCGATAATCCCGCAATCCAAGTTTGTACAAAACCAAGTGTTGCGCTTTCCAAATCTTATTGACCAATCGGCTTTCTTTAATCGACATTGTAAAGGTTCCCTAAAACCGAAATACGTAAAAGCCTGAAAAGTATCCGGGACATTTGCAATAGCCGCACTCGGATGATAATCTACGAACTGGCCATTGCAAAACGTCATCAGGCTCAAAAAACTTCACGGGAATTGAACCGCAATTTATCTCTTACAATTACTACATAATACCAATACGTCATCTCTGACTGTCAAGACAAAATTGGGGCGTAGTAGCACGCTTCTTCGGTCTTGATTCCATTACTACCTCTCGTCATAACTCAGACAGCCTAACTCGTAGGTGTTAATTGTTCTCCGGATTCTTACACCAGTCTCAAGTAACCTCGGACACTGATGCCTAATCTCCTTCCACGTGGCGGCGGAGAAAGCCGCCGTCCATCTAACTTGGTTTACACTTCCTTGCGCGACTTGTCGCTGACTCGCGAGGTTATTAACATACATTTGCTGAAACTATGAAAAATGGCTGAAAATCTAGTCAATGGGAACAATCGGCAGGAGTATGTGTGATGGGTGCTCCGCATCATGGTAAATCGTCTGATTTGCCATCTGAATGTCTGAGTCTAGCCCGAAAGGCTGTCCCGTGTTTGGGTTGCGATCAAACTGAGGAAAGTTGCTACTTGATACTTCAACACGAATTCGATGATTCTTCAGAAAGCGATTACTAGTGGACCACAAATCAATGGTATATTTATAAATCTTCCCGGGGGTCAGTAACGTCGGTTCCTCCCAAGAATCCCGATACCTGGCACGGATAATTCCCTGTGTCACATTGATCGCGCGTCCGTCAGGAAAGACATCCACAAGTTTCGCGGTAAAGTCGGTGTCCTTCGCATGGGAAGCGGCATATAACACCATTGATACCGGACCGGACACTTCAACATCTGATTCGAGTACCGGTGAGTCATAAACAAGGACATCCGGCCGCCACTCCACAGGTTGTTGATCTCGCGGGCCCATAGGAACCGGTGTCACATTTTCCGCACAACAGGTGCTCCCACCAATTGTCATGACAGGGTTACTCGGATCATAGACGAAGTGGTCTGAATTCTCCACTTCTGGTTTGTGTGGATTAAGACTACCGTCACCGAATAACGAATTAGCAGTGCCTCCACTGTGGAGATAGTAAGGAACATAAACTGTACCCGGGATTGGCCAGTCTGAGGCAGTACGCCATTCATTCGCGCCCATAACGAATACTTTGACCGGCGGATCTTCAGCAATCCTATTATTGATTCCTTTTAGCCAATAGTCAAACCAACGAAGGCACTCGTTTCGCAAATTGATCAGGACTGCATGCCCGAAATCAATGTCGCCTACTTTAGTTTCAGTGCCGTGACCGCCGAGATTGTGTATCCACGGCCCGATAATGACCTTCTGGTTACTCTTTCCAGGCTCACGTCCCTCCCTTTTGACCCCCATAAAGTTGTTGAGTGTGCCTTGCAAAAACACGTCAAACCACCCGCCCATTCCGTATATAGGCACCTCTATATCCGCGTAGCAATCTTCGACTGGCTGCATGTCTTGCCAATACTCGTCGCAACTTGGATGGTCTATCCAATCCTTCCAAATCTTGTTGTTGCGACCAGCAGCTTCATCCATGGTTCTCAAGGGGAGATGCCAATGAAGGTCTGAAAGGTGATTGCCTTCGGGAAACCATAGATACTGCACTTGGTTCGTGCGAGTGTGCATCTTCACTGCAGCCCAGCGAAGGTTGAATCCAAGCTGAAAAGCACCGCCAGTGTAAGCCCAGTTATGATAAGCGTGCGAATAGCCGACGCGTGGGATCAGCGCTTTCAAATATTTGCTACGCATCGGCGCAGCTTGCAGTTGCACTAAAGCCACATACGAATCGCCTAGCATCCCGACGTTTCCACTGCACCAAGGTTGAACCCCTAGCCATTCGTGTGTATCAAATCCATCCTCCGCCTCATGCTTAAAGGGATACCATTCACCATCGGAATCGTGTCGTCCACGCACATCTTGGACAGCGACCGCGTAGCCACAAGAAGCAAAATAGAAGGCTTGTGCAACCTCACTCTCGCTGTTGTTATCGTAAGGCGTTCTGACCAAAATCGCGGGGACGGGGTAACCCACATCAGGCATGAAGAGATCCGTGGAAAGGGCTATTCCATCTCTCATGGGCACTTTGATGTCGCATTGCATCTTCACTTTGTGTACGGGACTCGATCCTTCACTTTCCGGTTGTGTCATTGCTACTCCCATAAGTGTTTATCTCCTTCTCGGATGTATCAAAAATACATCAAGCAGACACCGATTGCCACTAATCTGATATTTCGTGTGTCGCCGGAGTAACGTCGAAGTCTAGTGCATCTCTTTACGATAAGACAGGGGTTGTTTGGGCAGGAAACATCGTAATACTGTGGAATGATGGGAACATGTCTGACAGAGAGTTAATCGTGAGAATATATACCACGGAAAATGCGTGAGGATCCCGATTGAATATCTTGAAGCATCTCCAAACTCCTCGCTGCCTTTGCCCGTATGGTGGAGATTGTCTTCACCTGTTGTCGAGGGAAATAAATAAGAACAATGGAAACCTGCCGCATGGTATCGTACCAAATTTAGTATCTAGCGCTAAAATGGTGCATTTGTGTTAATCAACTCGACTTTCCACATCATACATTCACCACTTGCCCTGTCTGATTAGATTGGATTGCCGCTTCCACAATCTCCAAACCACGCAAACCGTCCTGTCCCGTGACTAGTGGGATTTTGCCCTCTGCCAGTCGTTCTAGGAAGCAGTGGACATGATTTGTCAGAGAATCGTAAAAAGTGGTTTGGCCTTTGAAAAAGTTGGGACAAAAACGTTCAATGTGGTCGGGGTCTACCGACCAGAATTTTACGGCTCTCATCACATCTTCAATTACTACTGTTCCCTTAGTACCACCAATCTCGGTCCATTCAGATGTCCGTGTCCAGCGCGGCACTTCCTGCCATCCCCCGATTAACGTGCCTAGAGCGTCTCCCTCAAATCGAAATGAAAAAGCAACGTCATGTGCTAGATCCGTTTCACCCCGCGGGCTAAAAGAGGCATGTATCGAACGAATTTCGCCACAGAAGAAGCGCATCAAATCTATATGATGGATTAGGACGTTCCTTATTATTGAATGAGCCTTCAGGTCATTCTTCGATCCGGTAAGCGGTTCGGTCACGCGAATTACGATATACCGAATATCGCCGACTGCTCCTTCAGCACAGAGTTCTTTCGCTTTCAAATACCCAAATCCGAATCGACGGTTGTAATCAATCGCCAGATGTCGATTGTGTCGTGCGGCGGCATCGGCCATTCGTTGTGCATCTGTCAAAGTCGACGCCATCGGCTTTTCACAGAATACGTGACAACCAGCTTCAACTGACTTGACTACGGGGGTCATGTGTAGGTGTTCTGGGGTTGCCACTGTGACAACGTCCAACCGTTCAGCTAACAATAATTCTTCCAAATCATCATATACGTTTGCCCGGACCGGTGCAGCGACAATTTCTGCGCGTTTCGGTTCAACGTCACAAGCTGCTGCCAACTGGGCATGCTGAGATTGAACGACTGCCTGCGCATGGAGTAATCCGATGGCACCGCAACCGACTACGGCTACGCGCAATTTTTCGTTCTGTAATCTCTCTGATTTCCCCACTGATTTAATCCTCTTTGACGAACGTCCATCCCTTACCTAAACTTAGCTATGGCACGATTCGCCGAAAATATACATGCTGAACCATGAACTCGGAAAGAATATACTAACGCGAACTCGCTGTCAAGAATAATACCCCATGTTTCTCCTAGGGATTAAGCTTGATACACTCATAAGGATCAAGTTAAGCGTTTTAGGGCACAATTCACTTGGTTTCAATGTCTTAAACTGTTAGTCTCCATGCTAACTTGGAGAGGGAATTCTACCAATTCATTGATCTGCCCGCCTAAGAAGATCTTTCACAGCGCCCGTTTTCGTAGGGGCGGGGATCAAGCGACTGAACAAGGAGCGCGATAGAGATCCTTTCCCCGCTCAATAGGGACTGAGTAAGGGGTTTGTGGCGGAAAACCCGACCAAATACTAAACAAACTCTCTTAAGTTGATCCTTATGGGGATTAAGCTTGATACACTTCCTTCATCTCTGATATAGTATCATCATCATAGACGCTAGCGTCTGGCAACCGTCCTAGTTGGACACGAATACTAGCAATCGTTAATTCGGAGGAACGCTTGGATTCTGTAAATCCAAATCAAGAAAGCAAGTTGGCAGGCTTTCGGTAACGCTCTCCACGCTGATTTCGTTTCTTGCAATTCCCATCATTTTCTTAACGATGCTAGTTTTTATTTCTGTGACGCGCGAATTGCTTATAAGATGCTCGGCACTGAGTCCGATTGGAATTAGCGTGTGACAAAATTACGTCATACCTGCGGACAAGATGATGACCAATCTAAAGAATATTAACGAAGATTTCGTTCAGAACATCTGGAATGATCAACGTTTTTTTGATATCGACCTCCGGGCGACAGATGGTAGGTCTATCAGCATATTGAAGGCTGGTATTTGGAATAGTGACGAAGGACCGGATTTTGTTCGCGCGGAAGTCATTATTGACGGACAACTTCAGGTTGGCGATATTGAGATTCACGTCAAATCGTCAGACTGGTATGCCCACGAGCATCATCTTAACCCGAGATACAATCGCGTTGTTCTGCATGTTGTCCACTGGGACGATGATTTGAACTTGCGCACACGTCTTCAGGACGGGCAAAGAATCCCAACCCTTGAACTCTTGAATCGGCTCAACACACCAATCGGAGATTTATTTGACGAAACAGAGGCGGCAAAAACGAGAACGGTCGACTTTTGCCGAGTGGCGGGGAAAATTCTCAAGATTGGACCGCTCAAATCAATCTTTGACGACCTAGGTCAGGAGCGGTTGATGGAGAAGGCCGACGCCATGAAGCATCTCCGCATTCGGATGGACTTTGAACAATTGCTGTATGAGGGGATTATGGAAGCGTTGGGATACGCCAAGAATCGTGAACCCTTCCGGGAATTAGCCAGACGCGTTCCCTTTTCAGCACTTATCGGTAAGATTGATGAGGAGATTCAGGCCATCCTATTTGGAACGGCGGGACTGCTACCTTCGCAATCCCAACGTTCCACCGATCTGGACAAATCCGACAGAATATTCATAAAGCGGCTAGAATCCCGCTGGAATGCATCCGAACAAGCGAGCATGCCAACCCGTATGGTTGCCGACCAATGGCAGTTTTCGAGAATACGTCCGGCGAACTTTCCAACTCGTCGGATTGCCGCTATTAGTCAGCTAATTGGAAACTGTCAAGAAAGCTTGATGATGGTCTACCTACCAATTATTCTGCAATCGGCGGAGGCAGATAAAACAAGTTTGGGGAAGATTCGGCGACAGTTAGTGGAAAGATTAACACCCGTACCCAGCGGATATTGGACGGATCATTGTAATTTTGGAAAACGGATTCCGCAAATCGGCGCAACTTTAATCGGAAAAAATCGCGCATTGGACATTATCGTCAACATATTACTGCCAATTGCGACAGTCTGGGCTGAGGAGTCACAAAGTACAACTTTGTACGAAGCGGTAATACGACTATACGGCAGTTGTCCGAAGTTGCAAGACAATCGCATCACTAAACAAATCCAATCCCAAATTTTTAGCGACTTACAACCCTTTAACGTAATCTCGCCGAACTCAAAGATCCAGCAAGGTGCAATGTATCTTCACAATAACTTTTGCAGTAGCCGACTCTGCGATCTCTGCCCAATCATTAATGGCGGCGCCACCGAGGACTTGAGAGGAGAAACTGTCAAAGCGGCTGGCGTTAAATAACTGGAATCGAGAGTTATTTGAAACGCCATTGTAACTCAAAGCAGTTCTTGGAGATATTGCACACGCGTGTGATGCCGCAACTTGCGAAGTGCTTCATCTTCGATCTGGCGCACCCTCTCGCGACTGATGCCAAGTTGTCGGCCAATTTCAGCCAAGGTATACTCTGTACCATCCGTCAATCCATACCGGAGTTTAATCACAAGGGTCTCACGCGGTGCCAATGTATTGAGCACTCTCTCAAGCGATTCCTTTTCCGAGACACAGAGTAGTTCCTCTTCCGGTGTCACCTGCGAATCATCTGCTAACAGGTCCGAAACGGTCGCATCGGGTGACGCTTCACTCAATGGCGAATCCAGTGAAATTGTGCCTTTTGTGCTTTGTAAAATCTCAATTACGCGACTCTCAGGCATGTCGACTTTTTCGGCAATCTCCCTTATATCTGGTTCTCGCTCAAGATTTATTGCCAAGTTAGATTGCTCCTGTTTAATCGACCTCCAAGTTTCTCCTACGTAACATGGAATACGAATCGTTTGACTTTGCTGGTCAAGAGCGCGTTTGATTGCTTGCATCACCCACCATGTAGCATACGTACTGAAACGGTACCCTCTCTTCAAGTCGAATTTCTCGACAGCCTTCATTAGACCAATACTACCCTCTTGCATCAGATCGAGAAATGAGAGCGATGATTTGCTGAAATTGTGTTGTTTGGCAATGCTTGCAACGAGCAGCAAATTCGCTTCTACAATCTTCAACTCGGCGTCATGGACTTTCTGGGCAGCCGTTTGTAACTTACCCCACAATGCTTCAAGGTGCTCGCGTTCCTTAGCATGTACTCCTGCCGCTTGGGTACCCCGCGCATCCGGGCAGCGGTAAACTTCAATTGCTTGGCGAACCTCATCTAAGATTGTGCCAAGATTCATTGGGCTCCACCACAATTCACTTCCTGATTGTTGTCTAGCCCCACGGCGTTTGTTTACCTTCGGACGTACCTCCGCCAGAATAGATTCTGGAAGCTGATCTAACAACTCCGCCACTCCTGCCTTACCGTCTTCAAACTTTATGAAAAGATCTGCTTCTTCTTTAGGCTTAAGTAAGGGAGTACGAGCTATTTCTTGTAAATAAGAAAACGCTTCATCTCTTGTGCTGTCCGTACCATCTGGACGCTTCCGAAACGAGGAAATCAATTCATCCTCATTATCGTTGTCTGTATTACTATCTAAGCCGTCATTTGAGCCATCGGTTGGTGACACTGATAGAAAACCATCTTCCTCTTTCCCAGTTACGGGTCTATGGTTACTGACGGAATTATTGTCAAAATCGGGACTGGGAGGCCCCGCAGTTGGCAACACAGCTAAAAAGTCCATGTCTTCTTTCTCATCCACGCCGTTGTTATCCCCAACTGAACTATGGTCTAAACCTTCCTCAGAGGAAATCAATTCATCCTCATTATCGTTGTCTGTATTACCATCTAAGCCGTCATTTGAGCCATCGGTTGGTAACACTGATAGAAAACCATCTTCCTCTTTCCCAGTTACGGGTCTATGGTTACTGACGGAATTATTGTCAAAATCGGGACTGGGAGGCCCCGCAGTTGGCAACACAGCTAAAAAGTCCATGTCTTCTTTCTCATCCACGCCGTTGTTATCCCCAACTGAACTATGGTCTAAACCTTCCTCACCTGATTCAGCAGTTGGCAACACAGCTAGGAAATCTGTGTCCTCCTTTTCATTCACGTCTAATGTTAGATCATGGTTGAACGAGTTATTGTTTATCATTCGCTCTACCAAGTTTTGTTTTGCTTTCATCGTTGATTCATTCCTATCCTCCGCTGTGCCGGAACTCCAATGTGGCTGAATTGTTGAAGATACCTCCGATTTTGTGATATACTGAATGCGTTATCTTCGTTCAATTTAACACTACACGTGCTATGTCCAATCTATTGACGCTAAAAACCTTCCCTTGGGGCCTCAACAAGCCATAAATTCCAAGGACGGCTCTAAATTTATGTGGTCGCACCGGGTCATGATATGAGTGGCTACCTTCATATTTCATGGCTATCTTCACATACGTGGGAAGAAGCATGTTGCGTCTTCCATCGAACATCCGAAATACCGCGTCCTCCTTATGCTCTCCACGAATTAAATCCTTCCCATCCAAGACTTTGGGAGTAAAAAATGAGTAAAATTAGCAAACCTGATGTAGTAAAACGCATAAGCGCTGGCGAATCCTTTGCTGGCGAAAATCTAGCGAATATTGATTTATCTGGCACACACTTGGTTGGAATCGATTTTCCGCGAGCAAATCTGAGCGGCGCGAGATTAAAAAACACCAATTTGACCGATGCTAACCTTAATGAAGCCGACCTTTCCGGCGCTGATTTGTCGGGCGCGGTGCTGCGAGGTGCTTATTTGATAGGTGCCAATTTAGCGAACACAAACATTGAAGGAACCAATCTCCAAGGAGCCTTTCTTGGTGGTAGTATCCTTGCGGGCACAAACTTTCGGAATGCAGATCTACGTGGCGCAACCATTGGGTGTCCACACTGGGTCGCCTCAGATCAGTTTGGAAGATTAACGAGTTTTGAAAACGCCAATCTTGAAGAAACAATCTTTGGAGAAACCAAACCGCAAGCGGTCGTCTTACTTGGGGCCAAGTTCACGGGCGCTTACTTGTATGAAGTAGATTTTTCAGAAGCGGTGTACAAGCGCTCTGACCTCAAAGACGCAATCATTAAAAAGGGGAGAAATTAATTCCCTCAATGAGGCCTAAAAGATTGAATAGTCGTCAATTTTGTCCATCTCTATGATTTGCTTCACATGAGACGGTGTTATTCAAGATGAAGTTTACACGATTTTCACTATTTGACTCAAATTCATTGCCCTCCACAGTTTCTAATTCTCATCGGAGTTGCAATCTGCATAAATTCTGGTACAGCCCTTCGCGTTTCAATAGTTCTTGATGCGTACCAATTTGCGCTACTTCCCCGTGGTCAAGCACAACTATTTTGTCCGCGTGAGAAACCGTCGAAAGCCGATGAGCAATGACAAAGCTTGTCCTTCCTTTCATTAACTTTGCAAGAGAATCTTGAACAAGGGCTTCCGATTTGCTGTCTAATGCAGATGTGGCCTCATCAAGAATGAGAATACGGGGGTTCTTGAGAATAGCCCGAGCAATTGAAACACGCTGCTGTTGCCCACCGGACAATTTGAGGCCGGATTCACCTATAGATGTCTCATAACCGTTAGGCATCTGCATGACAAACTCGTGCGCATTTGCTTGTTGTGCAGCCTCAATCACCGCTTCGCGAGTCGCTTCCGGACAACCGTAACTAATATTATCCCTGACCGTACCATCAAATAAGATTGTATCCTGTGGAACAATCGCAATCTGGCGCCTGAGGGACCTAGCCGCCACCTCAGAAATGGGGTGACCATCAATCAGAATCTCTCCCGAATCAACCTCGTAAAACCTCGGCAGGAGATTAAGCAACGTGGTCTTTCCACTTCCACTTTCCCCCACCAAAGCAACAACTTCCCCCGGCTTGGCATGAATATTTATATCCTTGAGGACTACCTGCCGATCGTAACCAAAGAAAACATTGTAAAACCGAACATCTCCCACCACGCCTGGAAGTAGCGCTTTCTTCGTATCCTTTGGCTCCTCTTCCTGAATATCTAATATGTAAAAAATTCGATCGGCCGATGCAAGACATTGCTGTAAGACGTTGTTAAACTGTCCGATAGTCTTTATCGGCTTAAACATAAAGCCAATCATGGCGTTGTATCCGATGAACCATCCGGTGGTCAACTGTCCTTGGATAACTTGCCAACAGCCAAACCCAAAAACTGCCCCAATACCAACCGCGCTGATTAACTCAATTAAAGGTGGTAGCATTGCCACAAGACGAACACGTTTCATTGCTACACGGTATTGACGGTTGTTGGCCGTCGCAAAGCGTCGCCGTTCCAACTCCTCAGCAGTAAAACTCTTAATGATTTTGATGCCAGCGATAGTCTCCTTCAGCTGTGAAACGATGTCTGCGGTGCGCTGCTGAATTCCCGTGCTCACATGGCGCACCCGCTTCCCCACACGTGTAATAATGTATGCCAAAAGTGGCAACACGAGCACAGCTAATACAGTTAACTCAAAATTTCTGACAAACAGTAAACAGACGAAGACAGGAACAGTGACAATTGCACGGATGGTAGGTGCTGTTGTTCCAACACCGTTAAGCCATGTTCGAGCATCGTCGGTGACTCGCGACATCAGATCACCTGACCGATGTTCCCTGAGCACACCTAAAGGAGCAAAAAGTATCTTCGCGTACAATTCGTTGCGAACTCGGACAAACAATTTATGTCCAACTCGCGACATAAGATAATCATTGCCAAACGTGAAAACCCCTTTGATGACCACCAGTATCAAAATGCTTGTGAGAACTAGACCCACAAGCTGAAGTGCGTCACGACTATCTACTAGGACAATTTCGGGGATTCCGCCAAAAAATCCTTCGAAATAAAAGTAACGAACGACAATTGGCTCTCCGTTAAACCCCTTTGTTTTAATCAATACAAGGAGGTCTGTCGTCTCCGCCAGAATGTGAAAGTAACCGTATTCACAAATCGAGATTACAAACGCACAAACTACCGCAAATAAGATTTGTACAGTATACGGCGTCAAATACCGTACAAACCGTCCAAAAATCAGCATCACCCCGACTTCTCCGCAACTGTGATCATGCGCCTCGACTCCGTAGTAAAATCACTGCCATCATAATCGCCATAAGTGGCACGAATGCACAAACCAACGGTCTCCAACAACCTTTTCATTTCTGTGGGGAAGTAAAACCGCACGGTGTTGACCATCTTGCGAATCGTTTTTGCGGGCAATTCAATGATTGTACGATAGTCGAACAAGCGACCTGATTGAGGCTCGTACTCCACTTCTGCCAAGGCTAAGGTTGAATCAGAGACCCACCACCAATTTCGAGTGTGGTCGAGCTGAGTTACCACGTATGGATTCCAGTAGTCAATGAGCAACTTACCACCTGGCTTAAGTACCGACGCGATTTCCGAAAGGACGTTTCTGTTGTCCGTTTCTTCAAAAAAGCCAAAGCTTGTGAATAGGCATATAACGGCATCACAATTCGGTTTCAGAGGAATATGGCGCATGTCCGCTTCAATGAGTTGAAGTCTTCGCCCATCCGAATGTGCATTGTTCTTTGCTTCATTGAGCAGAAATCGAGAATTATCCAACCCAATGACATTTCCACCCAAATTCGCCAGTTGTTCCCCATGCCGGCCCTGCCCGCAGCACAGATCCAAGACTCTCGACCCCGGTTGGAGATTTAACTCACTAAAGATAAAGTTTGCTTCTTCTTCCGTCTCGGCTTCCGATGGTAACTCCGAATGCAGGTAAGTTTCATCCCACATGACAGGTCCAATATGTTAATCTACGGCTGTAACAGTGACTGTTCTCTCCTCCATTAGACTTATTCATGCTTATATTGTCCAAATTGCACAATCTTCGTTTCATCTGCCGCATCCGGCTTGCAGCATACCTTGAGATGATTTGCCTCGAAGTCTGCTGCTTTGATGATCGCAACAGAAACTATCTTTCCTCGCGCATCAACTAAACCAGCAAAACGTCGCTCAAAATATTCCGGAGTTCTTGTAACCAAATTGGTTAGGCTCAACCGATTCTTTATTTGCGAATGCGCATAATCAGTCAAAAGGTTTTGAGTTACAAGCGCGAGCGTTCGATACCCCCACTCTGCATAAAGGATTCGGTCATTAGCCAAGTCGGAAAGAATCTCCAACTCCTTTTCATTGGCACGTCTGCCAATGAAAAAAGGAATCATCTGCCCACAAAACTTCTCAAACGGGAGGCGTGCTTCGACTGTTTCGGAAAAATAACGATTCACGCGGGTCTCACGATATTTTCGTCGGAATTCGCTGTTTTTGGAAGTAGCCGCGCAATGAGGGGAGAGTTGATAAACCTTCATGCACTGGATGGCATCAAACCCGGCGACGATCGCATCCAACTCTCCTGAATGCTGGATACAGACTAGATAGCGAGGTTGAATTATCTCAATCTTGTGCCGTTTAAGCGCGACGGCCCCCATACCCTTGACATAGCCAGTTGTGTCAATCACAACAAAGTCCACGGCGGCTCTAAGCGCAGCATCCACCATTAATCGGATACCGGTGACACACCGCAGAAAATGTCTTTCGGGAGAAATCCAACCGACGAAGTACAGATCGTCGGCTTCCATATCATCCCAATCGGGGTTTCGGGACAAGATTGTGAGCCCAATCGTCGTCGGTGGTCCGATTTGCGATTGGCCTACGTCAGCATCAACCAAACCGACTCTCAAGCCTTGAGACACGCCCTGTTCAACAAGGAATCGGCAGAACGTAGATTTGCCGGTGTCAGTTGACCCAACCACAAGTATAATCGCTTGTGGATGGATAATGCATCGCGCAATACGTTCCCAATTATGGTTCCCCTGATAATCACACTTCATACTCTCCAAGATTGGGTCGAAACATGACCATTCGATTTGTAGCCGTACCCAGTGAGCTGTCGACTCAACTGATGCTTCCCTTCTCGTGCGACCCTATTCAACAAAACTTAACTGGTACCGAAATAAAACACCTGTGTCATCAAGAAAATTCTCTAACGTGCGTTTTCCGGCAAATCCTATCAGCCGTTCCAGCAAAGTAGGCTCGTGTTTGACACGCGTTACCTTTGGCTTCCCTACAATGCCGGCAAGCTCTGCGGCATGAGCTACGGCGTCAGGAAGATTACCTAGTTTGTCAACGAGCTTATATTCCAACGCTTGATTCCCCGAAAAGATACGTCCATCCGCTAACGCTTGCACCTCGTCACGTGTTAGTAGATCTTTTCGTTCGTCAAATATTGCTTCAACGAATTGATGGTGCACGTCGTCAATCGTTTCCTGTAGCAACTCCCTTTCTTCTGGTGTGAGATTTCGGATTGGTGAACCTGTGTCCTTGAATTGACCACTCTTTACAGTTTGCCGATCTATTCCCACCTTATCGTAAAGCCCCTTCATTTTCACGAACTGCATAATTACCCCTATGCTCCCCGTCAGCGTTCCTGGATTTGCAAAGATTTGATCGGCGGCGCAAGCAATGTAGTATCCTCCGGATGCAGCTGTTCCCCCAAGTGACGCAACAACCGGTTTGTCTAATTTCTTCAGTTCGCTGTATATTTCTTGAACTGGTGCAACACTACCCCCTGGCGAGTCTATTCGCACAACTATCGCTTTAACACTTCCATTGTCACGATATTGATGAATCAACTCAATGACCTTGTCCGACTTTGTAATCGTCCCGATGATATCGACAACCGCGACTTTTTCTCCAATAAATCCATCACCCACTAGTGCCCGTACAATAAACACTAGAATTAGCAAGACTGCGAGGGTGACGAGAAGTTTAATGAATCTCTTCCGCGTCATGTAAATTTCGTTTCCTCAATTCCACGTAATCAATCACCTGTGAGAGAAGACTATTACAAAAGGTGTCTTAATCAGCCACAAGAGATCGGAAGCTACGCTCTGTTTTTCAATATAAACAAGATCGATTTCAAGCTTTTTTGGCATTAACTGGGTGATGTAATACTGTTCAGGATCGGCCTGGCCCTCTAGCATTTTCTCTTCATCACGATTCGCGATCTGCGCCGGGCCGGTAATCCCTGGTCGAACCTGGAGCACCCGCTTCTGATTTTCAGTATAATAGTCCACGTATGCAGGTGCCTCAGGACGCGGGCCAATAATGCTCATGTCGCCCTTGATGACATTGAGGAACTGTGGAATCTCATCCCACTTCGTCCACCGTAGAAACCGGCCCAGTTTTGTAATCCGTGAATCACCGTAGACTGTCAATCCTGCTCCGAGTGACTCGGCATTTGCGACCATAGTCCGAAATTTGTACATCTCAAAGATTCGCCCGCCTCGGCCAACGCGTTTTGCTCTATAAATGATTGGTCCGGGAGATTGGATGCGCGCCAATAATGCGCACAGTAGCACTAACGGTAGAAGACCAATCAATCCCAATGTTGCGAATGTAACATCCAGCCACCGTTTTGATGGACTCTGGGAAATGGATCGATTTGGTTTTCTACCGTCTCGAGATAGGTCAAGAGCTTCCCACTGCTGGCTTTTCATAGGATTTTCGGCCGATTGGAAGATTTATTACTTGAGGCTCAGATTGTCTCAATTTTTCAGCACTCATTTGGTCGATGAATGTCCTTTGAGGTTTGTAGGTTGGAACAATCTCCTGAAGTTTCGCGATAATGCCCTCGGTATCTAGCCGATCCGCCAATTCTTCCAAAGCACCAATCTGGGCAAGTAATTCCGTTTCCTCAATTGTCTCTAGCTGTCCAACGAAAATCCGTTGATGTTTTGTGGCGGTAACCCCCTCTTGCGGGGTTAAGAGTTCTTCGTACAGTTTTTCGCCGGGTTCCAATCCGGTAAATTCAATCTTGATATCTTGGTTGACCTCAAGCCCGGATAATCGAATCAAATCTTGTGCCAGATCGAAAATTTTGATTGGTTCGCCCATATCCAAGATAAATATCTCGCCCCCATTGCCCATAGCGCCTGCCTGAATAAGCAACTGTACCGATTCAGGAATCGTCATGAAGAACCGCGTGACCTCACGGTGTGTGACAGTAACAGGTCCTCCTTTTGCTATCTGACGTTTGAAATTTGGTAAGACACTTCCACGACTGTCAATCACGTTCCCAAAGCGAACCGCGATGAAATCAGTCCCGTTACGTTTCGCTTTGCTCTGAATCAACTTCTCAGTAACGCGTTTGGAGGCCCCCATTACACTAGTCGGATTGACCGCTTTGTCTGAAGATACCAAGATAAACGCCTGAACATGATGTTTAATCGCCGCATCAATAAGGCTTTTAGTGCCTAATATGTTGTTCTTCACGGCTTCGTCAGGATGTATCTCCATAAACTTGACATGTTTATGTGCCGCCGCATGGAATATGATATGCGGTCTATACTTCTTCATGATTCGATCAATCTTCGAACGGTCACGAATGTCGCCCACGATTACCGCACGGTTGACATTCGGGTCAGATTCGCTCAATTCTATGTCAATGTGATATAAGCTATTTTCGCCTCGTCCAACGAGGATAAGTAATTCAGGTTCAAATTTTGCCACCTGTCGACAAAGTTCCGATCCAATTGAACCGCCGGCCCCGGTTACCATTACACGTTTGCCGGATAAGTACTTCGAAACCTCTGCCAAGTCAATGGGGGAAGTTGAACGATTGAGCAAATCTTCGACCCTGACATCCCTAATCTGGCTAATACTCACATGCCCATCAAGGATTGCATGGATGCTCGGAACAATTTTGAATTTACACCCTTTATATTTATGTTGTCGGACGATTTCGCGAACCTTACTCTCCGACGCAGAAGGCATTGCAATAACAATTTCATCAATTTGTCGCTTGCGCACAATATAAGCCAATTCACGCGTCGTACCAAGGACCTCAAGTCCTTGAATGCTCTGTCCTACCTTCTCACGGTTATCAGTAACAAATCCAACAGGTAAATACCCTTTTTCCGGATGATTGCGTATTTCGCGCAACACTCCAATGCCTGCCTCGCCCGTCCCAACAATTAGCACTCTAATCCAGGGGGTTGCGACTTGTTTCTTTCGATATTCCTCCAAAATACGTAGGGAATATTTCGCCAATCCTATAAGAACAATATTATATAACCCATCCATTGAAAACAATACCCACGAATGGAGAAGATTTCCGGAGAATTGGATGACCCGGAGGAAATCCGCAACATAAGGAACAAGAATTAACGCAAAGGTCCCACAGATTATAGCACTGATCAGGGAAAGGAATTCTCGAACGCTCGCGTATCGCCAGACCGGTTTGTAGAGCCTAAAAACCAAGAATGCACCCAGACGAACTACGGTAATGATTACTGCCGAGATCGCGAAGGAATGTTGAAGTAGTTGGGACTGTCCCGCCTCACCTTGATGCTTGATTGATGCGATCAAATCAACTCCCAGTGATTTGCACGTGTGATATGCTACTAAGAAGGCAAGATTAATCAGACAGACATCAACAACAATCGAAGTTATCAATCTTTTCTTGGATTTCGGCATATTCCGTCCTTAATGTTAGTTGAATCGCTTAAATGCTAGTTTGCCGCAGCTACTTTAATTATGCTTAGACAGTTTTTCCCATGCGATAGGCTGTGCAATCCCGGGTTACTAATACCGCCTTCGCCGCGTTGACGAAACAGCAACCAGTTGCTTAGTCATCAACATCGTAGAGAAAGACACCAATATACACCAGTTGCTTTGTTGAGGTACCGTAACGCGTGTTGTTTGGTTATCGAACTTCACAATTGCTAAATTATTTCAGCAACAAATCTGAGAGTAAACTCCTTCCAACCGTTCTACTAAGACATCCCAACCATATTTTTCCTCGACGAGACGTCGGCCTGCAGTACCAACCGCCTGACGATAATCCGGTGATTCAATTAAGTCATTGATGTGTTTTGCGAATGCTTCAGGGGTGTCACCAACTAAAAGGTCTTTTCCGACCCGCGCGTCCAACCCCATAGCGCCTAGAGAAGATGTGACAACCGGGACTCCCATTGCCATTGCTTCCAAATTTTTAACCTGCAAACCTGAACCTGCACGCATCGGCGAAACGAACACGGCGGCATCATCAAAGTATGGTCGTGTTTCGGGCACATATCCTGTGACGACAGTATTTTTGTGACTTACCAGCTTTCGAATTCGGTTCGGAGGGGCACTACCCACAACATAGAAAACAGTTTCCGGATGCGTCTCTTGCACTAGTGGGAAAACTTCCGTGTGAAAATACAGCACTGCATCCCAATTTGGGAAATAGTTCATTGTGCCAGTAAATAGGATATGAGGCAGGTACTCGGTTGAGGATGGTTGGAAATGCTCTAAGTCGACCCCCATTGGTACCACTGACAATTTTAGCGAGCCGTCCTGCTTTAGCAAATAGTCTCTATCGATCGGAGCCGCAACGGTACCCCAATCAAATGAATTCATTATCTCAACTTCATAGTGCCGAACTCGCCTTGCTTCCAGTTTCACCAGAGTACGTATTAAGTCTCTATCAAGAACGGCACGACGACTTAAGTTTAGCCCAAGCGAATCACAAAGATCTAACATCTTCGGAACGCCTTGAACGTGCCGAACATATTGTCCCATGCGAAACAACTGCGCATGAATCAAATCATAGCTGTGTTGATCCAACAGTCGATCAATCGCCCGTTGCATCTGAGGAACATACCAGTAGTAAACTTGCAACGGGCTGTTAGACAAGCAATGCAATAGAGAATTTAATCGAGCTCTACCATGGTGAAATCGCACTGATTCGACCCGATCGCAGAAAGACTGCAAATGTTTGACATAGGCTACTTCTTGATCTGATTCGAAAAATGAGACAACAGTGACGGAATGATGTCGGGCAAGTTGTTTGATGAAATGGTAAGCGCGAATTCGATCGCCCCGATGAGGCGGGTACGGAAATCTAAGGCTCAAGAATAGAATCTTCATGCGAGAAAAGTGAAACACAAACCCCAAGCTCGCCCTATAAAGTAGTTCACAACGCACTCTTCGCCATTTACGCGGCGGGCATCTCAGCTTCGTCAATTAGCATAACAGGGATACCATCTCGAATGGGATAACGACGCTGGCACTCACCGACACATATTAGCTTTTGATTCTTAGAGTCGTATTCAATATCACCTTTACAAGCGGGACAAGCCAGAATCTGAAGTAATTCTTGACTAATTGTTTCTTCCTGTGAAGTCAATATATCCCTCCGGAAATTTTACATAATACATGGTATACTAGGTGAGAAAAACAATCAAGCATAAAATAGCAAGCCTAGACTGATATGTTCCCTGTGTCCTCATCCCACGTCTTCAATGTTGCGTTACCTACTTCCCATGACACCGTTTATACTTCTTTCCGCTGCCACAAGGACAAGGCTTATTGCGACCAACCTTGGGAAGACTCCCCATGGCTTCCTGAGTAGCAAATTCAGCAGACGAGGGAGATTCTTCTCCACTGGACTGCGACGGTATTGACCGTCGCCTACGGGACACGTCAGCTTGTCGCGAGTTACGCTGAGGTACAGCACGCTTCGGTGCTTCAACATCAAGATGTACTTTGAAGATGTATTCGCTGGTCTCTTCTTCAATTCGCTGATACATCGCTTCAAAAACATTGAAGGCTTCGTTCTTGAAAACTACTATTGGGTCCTTACCCCCATAGCTACGAAGATGAATCCCTTCTTCAATATAATCGATATTGTATAAATGATCTTTCCAATGGCTGTCGATGCGATCCAAGAGCAAAAGCCGTTCGAGAGTCCGCATCTGTTCTGCCCCCATCTCTGCTTCGCGTCTTTCGTAAGCTGATTGAAGCGTTTCAATCAATTGTTCGCGAAGTTGTGGAAGACTCATCTCTGCTACCGGAGTCTCCCACGCTGCGAAATCAATAGGAAAAGTCTGTGCAAGCCATTTCGTGATGCTCTCCAGCTCTTCTTGCTCCGACCCTTCCGCCGGTAGGTCCACCTCTAACCTGTCATCCAGCACGTTCTCAATCATGCCCCAAATTGTCGTCCTGAGGTTTTCACCCTCAAGGATACTATTACGTAGGTCGTAGACGGTTTGGCGCTGCGTGTTCATCACATCATCGAATTTGAGTACGTTCTTGCGGATCTCAAAGTGTCTCTCTTCCACACGAGATTGGGCTTTCTCAATGGCTTTGGAGACCCAGGGGTGTTCAATCGGAATATCCTCTTCCATGCCTACCCGGTCCATCATGCCTGATAATCGGTCCGACCCGAACTTGCGCATGAGATCGTCCTCTAACGACAGATAGAAGCGGGATGAACCGACATCCCCTTGTCGCCCCGATCTGCCACGCAATTGATTGTCAATCCGTCGAGAATCATGCCGCTCGGTGCCAATAATGTGCAATCCGCTCGCCTTCAACACTTCTTCACGTTTCTTTTCACAAGCCGCCTCCGCCTCCTCGTAAGCCGCCTTCCATTCATCCGAATCTTCGTCAATGGCGTCTGCTTCAATATTGCGCTTGCGAAGAATCTCTTTGACCATGCCGTCAGGATTTCCGCCCAGCAAAATGTCAACTCCTCGTCCTGCCATATTAGTGGCAATTGTAACGGTTCCTGGTGTGCCAGCTTGGGCAATAATCTCTGCTTCGCGAGCGTGCTCCTTGGCATTCAACACCTGATGTCGTATGTCTCGCTGCCTAGCCTTAAGCAGTGTACTCAATTTCTCGGACTTCTCAATGGATATTGTTCCCACCAATACCGGACGTCCTTTTTCATGTTGTTCCACGATATCATTGATGATCGCCCGGCATTTCGCTTCTTCTGTTTTGTATATCTGATCTGAATAATCCTCCCGAATCATCGGTTCGTTTGTGGGCACTACAACGACATCCAACTTGTAGATATGTCCAAATTCTGCGGACTCCGTTTCGGCGGTTCCCGTCATCCCCGCCAGTTTTTCATACATGCGAAAAAAGTTCTGATAGGTAATGCTTGCGCCGGTTTGGCTTTCCTGTACAATTCGAACACGCTCCTTGGCTTCGATAGCTTGGTGAAGTCCTCCACTCAGTCGTCTTCCAGGCTGTTTTCGACCTGTAAACTCATCCACGAGGACAACCTCCCCGTGCTCAACGAGATAGTCCACATCACGCTGGTATAGGTGATGAGCGATTAACGATTGATTTACATGATGAACGAGTTCCATGTTCGTGTGATCGTATAAATCCGTTACACCGAGCAGGCACTGCATCTCTTCAACACCCTCCTCCGTCAGCGCAACGGAACCGCGCTTACTGCTCTTTTCATCAATCTCATGATGCTCATCCGCCTTAAGCCGAACTACTGCACGGTTAATCTTTGTGTAGAGCTCAACGGGTTCGCCATAGGGCTCTGAAATGATTAATGGCACACGAGCTTCATCAATCAGAATGCTATCGACCTCATCAAGAATCGCATAGTGATGACCTCGTTGTACTTTTGCGTCAATGTATGATGCTTTATTGTCCCAGAGGTAGTCAAAACCAAACTCACTGTGGACGCCATATGTAATGTCTGCTTTGTACCCAAGCTTTTTTTGCTCGTGAGGCATCATACTAATGGTCAAGCCGACCGAAAGACCGAGGAAGTTATAGATTTTCCCCATCCATTCCGCGTCGCGCCTCGCAAGATAATCATTTACAGTGGCAACATCAACCCCATTGCCTGTTAGTGCATTTAGGTAGACAGGAAGTGTTGAAGTCAGAGTTTTACCTTCGCCGGTTTTCATTTCGGCGATACAACCCTGATGGAGCGCGGCCCCGCCCATTATCTGGACATCGTAGTGACGTTGGCCCAGCGTTCGCACAGCGGCTTCTCGCACCACCGCAAAAGCCTCGGGGAGAAGATTGTCAAGTGACTCTCCCACATCAAGTTTCTCCCGAAAATGTGCCGTCTTCGATTGAAGTTCGGAATCAGTTAAGCGTTTCGTTTCGGCCTCTCTTTGATTCACCGCGTTGATTATCGGTTGAAATTGCTTGAAATCTCGACCTTGTTTGCTTCCAAGAAATTTGGTTAAAATCTTCTGAAACATAAAACATCATCCCCTTCTTATCTCATAGCGCACCACGCAATGTCTGAGGGATAATAAAGACCTAACATATAGTTCCACATTTACCGTACCAGAACAATGGAGCAAGTCCTCAATATCTTGATTTTCATCTCTTGGGCAGCACTCCTCGGATTCAGTCGAACTATATATTCACTGTCAGTCTGAGCGATAGCACATCGTTTCTCACCGTTTTACTTGCTCAACTGTGCTTCGACTCGCGGATTTAATTTTTTCTCCGCGTCATGGTATATATACGGCTAAGGTTGCTCCCGTCACTTCCGCGTCACAGTTTCGCTGAAAGGAAGACCGTCGACCTTGTTAGAAATCCGCCTCACTCAACCATTTAGCCTTCAAGGGTAATTTCGAGAGTACAAAATTCCACCTTTTTCCACTGTTCGGAGACGAAACCTGCTAAGTTGCACAATCTTCAATGATTTCCGTCTACGCGCCAGACTGAGTTTCAGATGACCCCTCAGTCGCTTCCTTTTCTTGCGACACTTCATCGTCCGGGAAAGAGTCTTCTTCCTCTTCAGCTTCTAGCAAATTTTCACCGTCAGACCGTCTCCGCAATACCGCATAGATGATTGTATTTCCTACCGAAGAAATTGAGAAGAGATATGCCAAAATTAGTCCTACTACAAATAATAGGGACAAGGTTATGAAGATTGATGTGAGAGTCACAAAAAAATTATCAAACATCGACAACTGAGCCCCGGAGACATTCGAAGGCGCGATTGTATCGAATACACCTAAATTCCGAAGAAGTGGTAGTGCGGATATTTCATTCATCAACTTACCAAGCCACTTGTTCGCATTTCCCATAATAAGAATCATGTCCTCAGGTAAGAGATAACGAATCGGCAACATCACCAAGCTGAGACCGAACAAGCAAGAAATCATCCAAACCGGTACGCAGATTAATTTAAGACCAAATAAGAGGAATTCATAAACCATGATTCGCCACGGCTGGTTCCAAACGATAGAAAAATGCTGATAGATAGTTTCAAAGGTATCCGTGTCAGCGGCAGCAACGATGGCGGGAACGAAGAACAGGCTTACACTCAGAATCACAAGCAGATAAACCATCAGCAATCCAAGGAAAAATGCAAACGGCATTAGCAGAGATGAGAACGTTACGACAACTCTTCCAGCCCACGGAATCTTGCCGAGTAAACCTACGACAATCGGCACTAGCATGCAAAGAACGAAAATAACAATTAGTCCTACGAACGCTCCGAAGACAGCTTTCCAATGGTGCTTCAAGAACGACGCGGCTTCCTTCATCGAAAAGAAAGTGTCGCCCCGCAACTGCTGTATCGTGATTTTTGACACCATCGTGCTCGTTGAAAAGAAGATGACGAAGAAAACCAACAAACCCAACCACATAGCTCCAACTGTAACGGGATTTAACGCATAATCCACAATGGGGCAAACCGGAACTAGCGCGTATTCATTCCAGAAATCCTCTAGCGCATTTCCTCCAACAATCAAGAGGCTGACATACACAATCACCTCGTAAATCAGATACGCAAGTACAAGACCGATGAAATGAACCGTGAGTTTTTTGCCACTAAATCCGTAGCGTCCAGCTCGAAAAACGTCCCTAAAGTCAAAGTGAAATTCGCTCATTGGTAGTCCCTTCTCTTGCCGTTGGAAACTCATCTCTCAGCCAGATTTGTTACAAGAATTGACCGAAATTCTTGCCGAACAAAGATTTAAGAACTTATCAGTACGTATAATACAACAAATTGCGGTTTTCTGTCAACAGCATCCTTATCTGTTATGACTTCTCATTAAGGCTGTGGCGTGGGTTTAGACCCACTAATTTTCCGAAATCGCTAGCTTAACAAAAAGCCATGAGGTTTGAGGGAGTTACAGTCAAAAGCAAGTGTTTCGATATGAGTACGCAGGTTAGCCTCCACTGTAGAATATCTGCGTGCTGTCACCAGACCCGCTAATACGCCAATTTAACGTGTCGTTGATATTCCCTCGTCTTGTGTATATCGATTATATTTCTCCATCAATGCACGCAAACGATCGAGGGGAATTGCATGAACGACATTTCCATTCCTTCCAACAGTAGTAACTGCCATCGTCATGGCGTTAATAACGGCTTCCTCCGTAGCTTCAATGACGCCTTGATAGAAGACATCCATTCGATTGTTACAAAGCATTTTGACTGACAGTAGACTAGCCTCGGACGATGAGGACACCGTGTTGCCGGTCGAAAAAGCTACTACGAATTCGCCGCTGCTAACTGTACTTGGTGTACCTGTCCGCGCGAGTCCGTGAGTTGCTCGCTGGGCAAGACTCAATAGCTGTCGATGTGCAAGAGGCGCGTCTGTGGCAACAACGATGATGAATGAACCATCTCGATGGCGCTTTGGTGTCAAATCGGTGATTTCTTCTCCAACAGGAACGCCGTCAATTCGGAGTTGATGACGACGACCGCCGTTAGCATTGACTAACACCCCTACGGTATACGTCTGATCTGCCACTTTCAGCACGCGCGATGCGGTGCCAATTCCCGCCTTGAATCCGTAAGAACGCATTCCCGTGCCAGCGCCGACACATCCTTGCGACACAGGACCTGTGGCAGCATTTTCGATTGCCTCAATAGCATGTTCAGCCATAACATGAAGCCCGCTAATATCATTGAGTCCGCCATCGTAGCATTCAGCGACTATGGGCAGAATAATGTGAGATTGTGGATATCGCTTGATCGTATATCGCACTACCCCGTCGTGGACTGCCCCGATACTGAGTGTATTGGTGAGCATGATGGGCGACTCAATCAAGCCGGACTCGTTGACCCAAGCAAGTCCGGTTACTTCGCCGTTTCCATTGATAACATGAGCAGCACCAAATACTCGATTTAACCAAATGTCATCACGTGGAATTATTGCGGTAACGCCAGTGCGGACACTGTCTCCAACATTCAAAGTAACATGACCGACCTTTACCCCGGCGACATCGGTAATCGCATTGTGTTTTCCCGGTTCGTATATTCCAATCCGAATTCCAAGATCGCACGCCGATGCTCTTGACTCGGACGGCAACCTACTTTGGCACACGGGCGTAAAGACAAGATGAAGGATTAGAGGATACATCATTGAGATGAGCAGATTCCGAATTCGCGTTTTCATAGAATGTCCCTGTATCTAAACCGGGTGTGCGCTCAATCCTTTTTCTTGCAGCTGTCCTAAATAGATTTGGCGAATTTGATTGAAAATCTCAATATACGCAGGTGTGCGGTAATCCGGGTAAGTCCACTCCCAAGGCTGGAAGGTTTTGTCACGGAATTTTAACGTATTTTCGGCGTAGATGCCGTTCTGAAGATGGATACGATGGGCATGATCCTTCGTGGATGCGAGAACTAGCTTGGCAGCAGAGATATAGCCGGGATCGAGATTCACTCGGCGACGTGTCGTCTCGTTTTCTGCAAAATAGCGTTCAACCGCGTTCGAAAAGTACTTCGCTGCTGCAAGTTCATCTGGTAGGGTGAGTCGATCGAAACTAATGAACTGACGTTGCAACTCCCGGCCCATCTCCTTTTTATAGTAGGCTGTGTAGTCAAAAGGCATAAGCCGCCCTTTAAAGTCGATTTCGCCAAATCGCTCTTCCAATTTGAGGTACACTGCCTCCAGAAGATTCGTGTTAGCGGTGATGACACCAACTATTAGCTTGACGAACGAAGGCGGTTTAATCTGTCCCACAGTCAAGTGTTCAAAATTTTGAAGCCAAAAAATGTTGATAAAACTCTAGTAAAGCGTTAACAACGACCACGGTACCATTAGGAAGGTGATATGCATATTGAATGGACACGCGGTCTTCCACTAAACATGCTAGTCTAGTTTTCCAATCCTGTTAGCCTGTTAGATTGTCATAGACGCACTTCCACTCTCCTTTATCAACGTGATAAATCGCCACAGCGATATCCAAGTGGTCACAAAACCGCACTTCTACCCCAGCTGCCGATTTGCCCCACGTTGTCTGATGGATGAACCTTGCTACCGAAAACTCGTCGGCAGGACAAACAATGTACCACGGCGTCGATTTCTTGTCCCAGCGATATCCCTCCGCGATGAGCAAATCTTTGATTTCAACGGTTGGCTTTGAACCACGTCCGTCTTGATTGCACACCCGTATGGTAATATGCTTAGACGTGTCCTCTACTGGCGGAAAATCTGACCATTCCAACCTAGAGAGTTTTATGTGTTCTTCTAAATCCTCAAGAAATGGTGAAAAGTTGCCGCTCTTGGTCAGAATATACAACTCTTCCACGGCGCGAGTCAATGCCACATAAAGGAGACGCCTTTCCTCGTCGGTGACGCCCTCGATGCTGTCGCCAAAAACGCGAGTGAAAATCAAATTTGGGTGTAGTAACGGATAACACCAATCTATAGCATCAAGCACGATTACAGCATTTTTCTGGCGCCCTTTGCACTTGTGAACCGTCGATATGGTGACTTTTTTCGCGTGTTCATCTGGAAGCCTAGAGCGTAACGTCGCAAGAAGGCGGTCAATCCCACTCCCGTTTGATGATTTTCCCTTAGTGTCATACTTTACGCTCCAAGGCACACTATTCATTCGGCTGAGCAAGACGACATCCTTGCCGTCGCTGATGATTTTACTCACGAGGCGCAATACGGCATTCGTAGAGTAGTCTCCGAGGTTTGTGTTTTTTTCTTGCGGAGTCGGCGAGAAAGCACTCAAATCAGCAATTACTGCCTTGCCCGCAATCGTCTTGTGAGCCCGTCCAGGCGTACCCCGTTTCTTCATCAATGCATTCCCGACGTCAACAATCGTGCGGGAGGAACGGTAATTTGTAAGCATATCAAGTCTCCGCGAGTCAGCAAAGATTTCTGAAAAGTTATCGAAAAAGTGAAGATCGGAACCTGCAAACCCATTAATTGCCTGCTAGTCATCCCCGACACAGAAGAAGCGAGCACCGGGATTTTCCCCCCGGATTGCCTGCATCAGACGATAAAAGAGATTCGAAAAATCCTGATATTCATCAATGAGTATGTATCGAAGGCGCTTCAAATCGCCGGATCCAGTTTTACGCCGAAATATGGTTTCGCCCTTGGCAACCATCTCGGCGGCTTTCTGCACTAGCCCATCAAAATCCTCCTCATCAGTGGTTTCAAGGTATTCTAAATAAGATGCGTAGAACTCCAGTGCAAGGCTCAAGAAGCTCTCCTCAACATCGCCGTCGCAATGGTGATTGTTTACCATTTCCGAAAGTTGCTCCGGAGTCAGGCTAAGTTTTCGACCGCGTTGTATAAACCCTTTTGTAACTTCAGTGAAGTCATCTATGGTGCGGTCTTCAATCTGGTTCCATATTTCATCCTCGCTGAGTCGCTCGCAGGAGATTCCGAGGCGTTCAAGGTGCTGTTTTAATAAAGCATAAAGATCGTCCTCTCCACTTGTTAAATCTGGCAGAGAATAGTCAAGTAGTTCCCAGTTAGGTTCGTTTCGCCAATAGTTGCGTTTTTCATCCGACATCTCGTCGTAATCGGAAAAACCTTTGAGTCCGAAATACTCAATGATTACCCCTTGGTTGTCACCAGTGGAAATCGTAAAATCAGGACGGTACGGCCGTCTGTCCCACCAGAAAGTCCGTTCGTATTTGTATTCGATACCGTGTTCAAACAGGAAATTGGCGATAGCTTTCTCGCCATCCGATTTCACGTATTGCCCATCAAGGCTTTCCCCTCTCAATGAGCGGCGATAACGCAGCATCTCTTTTGGAGGTCTATCGTACCCGCCGGAAACAATGCGTTCCCAATCCGGACGAAAGTGCGCCATCATTAAGCCACGAATCCTGTTGTAATCGTTAGGATTGCGAAGATGCTGGCCAATCACGTGCTGTATAGCACGGCTCTGACTCTGTTCGCCTTCAGGCTCATCAAATAAAATCTTTTCAGGATGAATCATTGCGTAAGCCAGCGCGTGAAACGTCATTACATTAGGCGTAGATTCTTGTACGAATGAAGCGATACGTCCTCGCATCTCATCCGCCGCCTTACGATTGAAAGCCAAAAGTAACATCTCGTCAGGCGACACGCCACAGTGGAGTTGCAGGAACAGCGCCCGATTGACCAGGGTCCCCGTCTTGCCGCTGCCAGCCCGGGCAACCAGCTGAATATTACCTTCGACAGCGCCAATGGCTTCAGCTTGATGTCGGTCTGGCTGCTGGTCCAGTTGATTCTCCGCCCAAGATTGCACGAAATTGATTTTTTCAGCCTCGTACTCATCGGGCGATATGCCATAGCTACACTGATCTTGATAGAAACTATCCACATGGAGAAAGTCATGCCTGAAATGTTGTCTCAATTTCTTAAGTAAAGTCTGTTTTTCTCTTGCACGGAGTTCCTCCGCTGCGCGCTGTGTTCCCTTGCTAGCAAGTTCATGCGCTCTTTCAAGCCGCCCAGACACACGAGCCTTTTCGGCATAATCTAGCAATAATTCCGGCGGCAGTTCAGATAACAGAACATTCAATGCACTATCATTGTCTAGCCGAACTAATATATCGTCAAGATAACCATCATCGTAGGAAATCTCATTAGCGTCCGCCGCTTCTTTTGCGAACTCACCACACCTCTCATGCCATTGGCGCGCGGACATCTCCTTAATCCAGTTGAACTCCACGGTATGTCGGTCGCACAACTCAAGCAATTTTGACCAAAGATCCGCATTCGCAATCCTTGGTTTGTTGTTCCCGACGGCTACGATGTCATAACCCCACCCGTTCGCCTCCCAATCTCGGGGCCACTTATCTGTCATTGCATCCACTAAATACTTGGAATCAGTGAAGAGTTGTACCGCGCAGAAAGATTTTAGCGCCTCCAAGCCGGCGATAGTGCCCATAACTGTCATCCGCATGTCTGTTGTAAATCGAAATCCTTGACCGAATACTTTGTGAGAGTCATTATAACACATCACAACACCATAGCCGCCCCGTCCGGGATATTTAGGTGATGTACCGGTTCCATTAGCGTATATTGAAACTTCCTTTTTGCTCATTCCGTCCGCCTGCTAAATACTTAACGTGATGACACCGGAAAGCCTGAGAAATCATAACACAATAACTCATTAAACTATGCACCTTCGTATTGAGGACTCAAAGCTATGCATTCTGATAATTCGTCAACGACAAACACAATCCCCAAGCTAAGAACCGCGCAATTTACGTCTGAAATGTGAAACTTCTGTCGTAAGGCGTACAGTATAGCACCACTTAATTTCCGAGTCAATGTGGATTAGCGATTCGATGGAATTGTGGCTTAGTTTCAAGATCATTACGCTAGTTGATAGTCGGATAAATACCTAAGAAGGTCAACTTTTTGGGAATTGTTAAAAAATTTACTTGACACACGCGCCAGATGTTCTATATAATATCCTGTTGTGCCTACTTTAGGGTTAATCTATGATCGCCATCAATGTTGCCCCTCAACTCCCCTCCGCCGCACAGTAACTTTAAAAGTGCAACGTGTGCCCCAAATAAGGTAAACGGTGTAAAGTATGCCCCATGCAGTCAACTTTGGGAAACGTGAACGACTCTCCTTTGCGAAATCACCAGAAATCATGAATCTCCCGAATTTGATTGAGATTCAGAAATTATCCTACCACGAGTTTCTCCAAGCAGACGTAGACGACGATAAACGCAAAGATGAAAGTTTACAAGCTGTATTCAACGAGATTTTCCCAATCACTGACTTTTCAGAAACCTCAAGTCTCGAATTTGTAAGCTACTCCCTCGGCAGCCCAAAATACGACATCAACGAGTGTCAATATCGCGGATTTACCTACGGTGTGCCGTTAAAGATTCGCCTTCAGCTCATATTGCGCGAGAAGGACAAAGACACCGGGGACAAACACGTTATTGATATTAAGGAGTCCGATGTCTACATGGGCGAAATACCGTTGATGACAGAGAAGGGTACTTTCTTCATCAATGGGGCGGAACGGGTCATTGTAAGCCAACTCCATCGCTCTCCCGGTGCTACTTTTAACGAAGCAATTCACACGAGCGGGCACAAACTTTTTGTCGCCAAGATTGTTCCGTACCGCGGCGCTTGGATTGAGTTTGAATACGACATCAAAGACCATATCTACGTGCGGATAGACCGTCGGAAAAAGATGCTTGTCACTATTTTGCTTCGAGCATTGGGTTGGGAGACCGATGAGCAGATTCTCAAATTATTTGCCAAGACCGAACTAGCATCGCTCAAGAGCAAAAGAGTATCGCGCAAGGACAGTGTAGCGTTGCCAAAAGCCGAAGAGATAGTCTTGATTGATGATATCGCCGATTTGGAAAAGCTTGAGGGCCGAATTCTCGTTGACCCCGTCATCGATCCCAGCACCGAAGATGTACTGCTTGAAGCCTACATTGAACTGACTAAGAGAAATTTGAGTGCGGCCCAACAGGCTGAGAAGGCTGAGATAAAAAAATTAAGAGTGCTGAGTCCTGAAGCTTCAGACTTCTTGAAAGCACTTGAAGGTCGAATTCTTTTTGACCCTGTAAACCATCCTAGCACCGATAAACTGTTACTTAAAGCCGATACTAAGCTGACTATAGCAAAGTTAATGGAACTCGTGCGGGTTGATATTGAAAGTATCAACGTTCGCCATGAGGAGCCTGTGGTAACACTTGAAGGCAGAGTTCTTGTTACTCCCGTCATCGATTCTAGTTCCGGGGAAGTGTTGCTTGAAGCCAATATAGACCTGACAGAAAAAGAACTCGCGACACTCCAAGAAGCCGGTGTTGAAAGCATTGAGGTACTGAATGAAGAAGATGCCCGAAGGATTCAGTTTCTGCGAAACACACTAAAGCGCGACGTTCAATCCGATTATAAAGAAGGGCACATCCAGGATCAAGCGCTAGTCGATATTTTTCGTAGGATTCAACCTGGCGATCCCCCAACTCTGGACAGCGCACGTAGCCGTTTCGAGAAGTTGATCTTCGACCCCGCCCGATACGATCTTTCCCGTGTGGGCCGCTACAAACTTAATGAAAAACTTGGAGAGCTTTCCATCTACCAAAATGGCACGCCTGATGACTCGTCCGATTCAAATGAGCTTCCGGACGAAAGTGTCCGCATTCTGCGGCGGGAAGACATCGCTGCTACGCTTGAATATTTGATGCATGTTCAAGACAACAATGGCGAGATGGATGACATCGACCACTTGGGAAATCGTCGGGTGCGAGCCATTGGTGAACTTCTTCAAAACCAAATACGCACAGGGCTGATTCGAGTTGTTCGCGCTACCCGAGAACGGATGACGGCTCAAGAACTAGAGAGTGCCACACCGCCGGATCTCATAAATCCAAAACCGTTGACCGGAGCGATTAAAGACTTTTTCGGGTCCAGTCAGTTGTCCCAGTTCATGCAGCAAACCAATCCGATTGACGAGCTGACTCACAAGCGACGCCTTAGTGCACTTGGTCCTGGCGGGCTGCACCGTGAACGAGCCACGTTTGAAGTCCGCGATGTGCACCGTACGCATTATGGTCGTGTGTGTCCGATTGAAACGCCTGAAGGCCCCTCCGTGGGCTTGATTGTCTCGCTCTCCACATACGCTCGCGTAAATGAATACGGGTTTTTGGAGACGCCTTACCGGAAAGTAAAGGACGGCGTCGCAACCGGTGAAGTTACACACATGACAGCGGATAAAGAAGACGCGTTCGTCATCGCACAGGCAAACACAAAACTCAATCCGAACGGTAAGATAATCGAGAATCAGGTTTCCACTCGTTTCAAAGGAGATTTCCCGCGAAAGGCGCCAAAGGAAGTCGATTACCTTGATGTCTCCTCAAAACAGATTGTCGGTGTCTCTGCGTCACTGATTCCGTTCCTTGAACACGACGATGCCAATCGCGCTCTTATGGGAGCGAATCAGCAGCGTCAAGCAGTGCCCTTGGTGCGTCCACAGGCACCCTTGGTCGGAACAGGTATGGAATACAGAGCCGCTCGCGACTCCGGCGCTGTAGTGCTCGCAAAACGCGGCGGTGTCGTTGAGAGTATCTCCGCCGCCGAAATTATTGTCCGCACCGATGATGCTTTCCGCGTTGACGGCGGCGAACAGTCCTTCTCTGAAATGGGCTACGATGTTTACCATCTGACAAACTTCAAGCGATCTAATAACGGCACTTGCATCCATCAGGTTCCGTGCGTTGCAGTAGGCGATCATGTTGAATCCGAGCAAGTAATCGCTGATGGCACTGCCACTGACAATGGTGAGCTTGCCCTAGGTAACAACGTTTTGGTGGCGTTTATGCCTTGGGAAGGATATAACTTTGAAGACGCTCTTCTCATCAGCGAGTCTTTGGTGTCAGATGATACATTCACTTCCATCCACATTGATGAATTTGACGTGGAAGCGCGCGACACGAAGATGGGACGCGAGGAAATTACTCGCGATATACCTAACCTTTCGGAAGAAGCTCTCAATCAGCTTGACGACGAGGGCATAATTCGTGTCGGTTCGATTGTCCGACCGGGGAGTATCCTTGTGGGAAAGGTGACACCAAAGGGTGAAAGCGATTTGGGCCCCGAGGAAAAGTTGCTCCGAGCTATTTTCGGTGAAAAAGTTGGCGAAGTGCGCGATGCATCTACGTATGCCAAACCGGGAGTAGAAGGTGTGGTCATTGACGTTAAAGTGTTCTCCCGGAAAGAACGCGAGCATGACAGACAGACCGAGTTGCGTGAGATCGCCAAGGAGAAAACCGTTGACAAGGCTTGGCGGGAAAAGTGCGAACTTATCAATCGAAGACGAAACGAAGAGATTCAACACGCTTTACTTGGCAAACAGTTGGCACAGTCGGTCTCCACAGCCACCATTCAATTAGCGGCAGAGGGTGATATCGTCACTGAAGCGCTGCTTGAAAACGACATCCCGCTCGATTCGATCGTAGTCGATAATGCCGGCGCAATGGATCGTATTACACGTATCCAACAACTTGCCGATGGACGCATTCAAGAGTGCACTACTGAGAAGGAGGCGGAGTTAGAAAAGATTCGGAAAGGCGATGAACTCAAACCGGGAGTAATCAAGTTGGTTAAGGTTTACGTTGCCAACCGTCGGAAGATCTCCGTTGGAGATAAGATGGCGGGACGACATGGCAACAAGGGAGTCGTTGCCAAGATTCTCCCTCAAGAGGATATGCCTTACCTTGAGGATGGCACGCCGGTAGGTATCGTCCTGAACCCGTTAGGTGTCCCTTCCCGAATGAACGTTGGACAGATCCTGGAAACCCATCTTGGCTGGGCAGCTAAAGCATTGGGACTTCATATTGCCACGCCAGTTTTTGACGGTGCTACGGAATCAGAAATTTCCGAACTGCTCGAAAAGGCGAATCTACCGAAATCTGGCAAAGCCATGCTCTACGATGGACGGACGGGGAGGTCTTTCGCACAGAAAGCTACAGTTGGCTATATCTACATATTGAAACTCAATCATCTCGTTGATGACAAGATTCATGCGCGGAGCACAGGCCCCTACTCCTTGGTGACTCAACAACCGCTCGGTGGAAAAGCCCAACAAGGCGGACAACGATTTGGAGAGATGGAAGTCTGGGCACTTGAGGCCTACGGTGCAGCTTATACGCTCCAGGAGTTGTTGACAATTAAATCGGACGATGTGACGGGTCGAAGTAAGATTTACGAGTCAATCGTCAAAGGGGAAAATGCACCAAGCCCGGGAACCCCGGAGTCGTTTAACGTCCTTATCAAAGAACTACAGAGTTTGGGGCTTGACGTAAATCTTGAACAACGTGATACACAACCTGATGAAATAGGCTCTTCTTCTTCAATGCCGTGGCCAGAAAGTCGCGAGTGACAGTTTTGCCATGCTTGACGGCTTGTTTGTTACTACACTTGAAGTCAAATCCAACCGAAGCAGGATTGCCGTCTAATCACATGGGACTATCCAATAACAAGCAATCCTACGATATTGGCACGACGCGTTTTTGCCCTCGTATCCGCTTTGCATCAATATTTTGGATTTAATCTGACAGCTAACCTTTCGAAGGAAGAAATCGATTGGTCAGAGTATACGCATATTGATGGCTGTAAAGTAGTCCTAAGGCTTTCGTTTTTGTCAGCGTGTAAGGTTAGAAGTAGATATACTTTCATTCGAGAACCTAGTCTATTGGTTGCAGCATTCACGAAATACGACGACATTGGGAGATTGTTCTCTATCTTAAAGCGGTTTCATCTTTTCAAGTCTTAAGGTTGAGAAAGAGTCAAATCAATCTCCTCATGCAGAAGAACCACCCATATGACTATTATGACTATATTGATAGGCGTAACGAGGTTTAGCGATACCCAGTAAACAGGGAGGCGGAAATAATCGCCTCATTTTCCACACATTTAAGGAGAATTGCCTTGTCAGCGAATCTAAACAACTTCGACGTAATATCAATACGGATTGCATCACCAGAGCGGATAATAAGTTGGGCAAAACAAACTTCGTGCAAACGGCGAAGTAACGGTATATGGCCCTGTCCGATGATGAACGAATGTTCCTGTGCTGAAGTTCGTAAACCTGAAACCATAAATTACCGAACATTTCGTCCTGAACGCGATGGGTTATTCTGTGAAGCGATTTTCGGCCCTCAGAAAGATTGGGAATGTGCATGCGGGAAATATAAACGCATTAAGCATAAAGGCACGATTTGCGATCGATGTGGTGTGGAGGTGACACATCAACGCGTACGTCGAGAACGGATGGGATACATCCAACTTGCTGCACCCGTGTCTCACGTTTGGTTTTTCAAGGGGATTCCGTCTCGACTTGGGCTTTTCTTAGACTTGTCGTCGCGAGATGTTGAGCGCATTCTCTATTTTGAAGCTTTCATAGTCTTGGAAGTCTCCGATCCGAATTGTCCATTGAAAGTCAAGCAGTTGTTAACGGAAGAAGAGTACAATGAACACCTTTCACAATTTCCCGACGGTTTTCGTGTAGGAATGGGTGCCGCGGCGGTTCACGAGTTATTGTCACATATTGATTTGGATAAGGAAATTGAAACTTTACGTGTCGAACTTGAGGAAACCGGCAGCAAGCAAAAGGCAAAGAAACTAGCAAAACGACTCAAGCTGGTATTGGGATTCAAGAAGTCCGGAAATAAACCGGAATGGATGATTCTGTCGGTTATTCCCGTTATTCCTCCCGATCTTCGGCCACTGGTTGCGCTTGATGGTGGACGTTTCGCTACCAGTGACCTTAACGACCTGTATCGGCGGGTAATTAACCGAAACAATCGGCTCAAACGCTTGACTGAACTACGTGCCCCTGATGTCATTATCCGTAATGAGAAACGGATGTTACAAGAAGCTGTTGACGCCTTATTGGACAACGGCAGGCATGGTCGGATAGTGCGCGGTCCCGGAAATCGTCCGCTCAAGTCGCTGGCAGATATGCTGAAGGGAAAGACTGGTCGTTTCCGACAAAACTTATTGGGCAAGCGCGTCGATTATTCTGGACGCAGCGTTGTTGTGGTAGGTCCCGACCTTCAACTTCATCAGTGTGGCTTGCCGAAAGAGATGGCTCTCGAACTGTTCAAACCCTTCATAATCCGGAAACTCCAAGAAAAAGATTATGCGCACACCATCAAACGGGCGAAGCATATGACAGATCAAATCTCGCCAGAGGTGTGGGAGGTACTTGAGGAAGTGATTGACGAACACTTGGTGATGCTTAATCGGGCACCAACTCTCCACCGTCTCGGGATACAGGCATTCCAGCCTATTTTGGTCGAAGGAAAGGCTATTCGCGTACATCCGCTCGTTTGTAAAGCATTCAACGCGGATTTCGATGGCGACCAGATGGCAGTGCACGTCCCGCTGTCAGTAGAATCACAAATTGAAGCAAAACTACTTATGATGGCGCCCCGTAACATTCTGAAACCCGCACATGGGGGCGCAATTGCCGTTCCTGAACTTGATATGGTACTTGGCTGTAGTTTCTTGACCAAATCTATTCCCGATTCTAATCGGGACAATCAAGAACTACGCCATTACCGAGATTTCGATGAGGTCATTATGGCGCACGAATGCGATAGACTAGGCCTACACGATTCCATTCTATTGCATCTCGATAGTGTTACCAAACCCATTGAGACAACAGTTGGGCGCGTTATTTTCAATCAAGTTATCCCTGATGAACTCGAGTTTACTGATTTGAAAACAGAGCAGCGGATCCATTTCATCAATCAAGAGGTGCGATCCAAAGACCTCTCTCGACTCGTCTCCCGGTGTTTCAATGAACTTGGAAATAGCCGAACAGTTGAATTCCTTGATGAGCTGAAGCGAATTGCCTTCCATTACGCTACCTTCTCCGGTCTCTCAATTGGCATGGAAGATATGATTATCCCCGAGGCAAAGGAGACATTAATCGCCGAGGCGAGGAAAAAAGTGGATGCAATCGAGAAGGAATACCGGCGCGGTGGGATGAGTGAAGGAGAGCGATATAATCAAGTTATTGACGTGTGGCATCAATTGATTCAATCGGTTGAAGCGGCGTTGTTTGATTCCTTGGAAGAAGGGCGCGAGGATGAAATTAGAGGGTTCAATCCCGTGCACGTCATGGCGGACAGTGGGGCGCGCTCTAAGAAAGAACCGATTCGTCAGATTAGCGGCATGCGCGGTTTGATGACAAAACCGAGCGGCGCAATTATCGAACAACCAATTGAATCGTGTTTCCGTGAAGGCCTTAGCGTGCTTGAATACTTCATCTCAACACACGGGGCACGTAAAGGACTAGCTGATACAGCAATCAAGACAGCTTCTTCCGGCTACCTCACACGCAAGCTAGTCGATGTTGCTCAGGATGTCATGATAACAATGAAGGACTGTGGCACATTGAACGGTATCACGAAAATCGCGGGAGAAACAGAGGATGACACACTCGCCGAGCGAATCCATAGTAGAACTGCGGCTGATCAGCGAAACTTAAATAATCAGCAATCAGAAGATATTATCAATCCAAACGATGGCTCCGTAATTGTCGCCAGAGATGGTCTGATTAACCCATCAACTGGTGAGAAGATTGAAGCGGTAGGAATTACAGAGGTCCGCGTACGATCGGCGCTGACGTGTGAGGCCCCTCATGGGATATGCTCCACATGTTATGGCGCTGATTTGACAACGGGGGGGGTCATTGATATCGGTGAGGCCGTTGGCATAATTGGCGCCCAGTCAATTGGAGAACCGGGAACGCAGTTGACAATGCGCACCTTCCACACGGGTGGTACCGTAACAGCCGGTGATTTTCAATTTCAATCCCGGATTGAAGCTCGGCACGATGGTCGCGCTAAATATGAGAAAATTGGGGTTACAGAGCGCAAGGCGCCCGATTCCGAGATCACAGAGAGGGTTGTGCTCTCTCGCAATGGACAGTTGCTAATTGTTGATGAAAATGAGAGAGTAGTTGAACGCCATCAAGTGCCGATTGGAGCAACGCTTTCCGTCGAAAACGGTGCGAGAGTGACTAAGGGCAATCCGGAAACGGATGATTCGCCGCCCACCCTTTTGCTTGAACGGGATCCGTATCGTGTGCCGATCTTGACGGAACACAATGGAACTGTTCTGTTTAAAGACATTATTGAAGGACATACCGTTCAAGAAGAAAAAGCGTCGGGGCTTGCTGAGCGGGTAATTGTAGAATACAAAGGCGACTATCAACCTCGAATGGAAATTCAAACACCTAGCGGCGAAGTGCTGGCGAGTTATTTGATGCCGACAGGTGCTCACTTATCCGTTGCCGACGGTGAAGCGGTTGAAGCTGGAATCGTATTGGCAAGATTGCCAGAAAAAAGCGCAACCAGCCAAGATATTGTGACCGGGTTGCCCCGCGTAACGGAGCTTCTTGAAGCCCGAAGGCCCAAGGATAGAGCAGTCATGGCCGAAATCGAGGGATATGTGGAGTTTGACCGTATTTCTAGAGGGATGCGCCAACTTCGTATCAAACATGGCGAGGAATCAAGTGCACTGTATAGAATTCCCATTGGTAAGCACCTCGTCGTGCATGAAAATGATTGGGTAGACGCTGGTGACCGCCTGACGGATGGTTTTCTTGACCCACACGATATCTTGAAGATTAAGGGTGAGGAAGAAGTCCAATCCTATCTAGTTAATGAAGTTCAGGATGTCTATCGTAGCCAAGGTGAACACATTAACGACAAGCATATTGAGGTGATTGTCCGCCAAATGCTGAAAAAGGTAAAAATTCTCGCGGCAGGAGATACCGAGTTCCTTGAGGAAGATGAAGTGGATCGATCAGTTTTCCATCGGATCAATCGTCGAGTTGAAGAAGATGGGGGACAGCAAGCCATTGCCGACCCGATATTGCAAGGCGTTACAAAGGCGTCGTTAAGTACAGAAAGTTACATCTCGGCTGCATCATTCCAGCAGACAACAAATGTGTTGACCAAAGCCTCGGTCGTTGGACAAAAGGACTATCTAAAAGGTTTGAAGGAAAACGTCATAATGGGCAGGCTGATTCCCGCAGGCAGTGGCGTGCCTAGTTTTCGAAAGATTGAAGTATATCCGGAATCCGGAGAATTGCCAAGCGCGGATGACGCGATACTACCTAGCGCGGACGAGGATGACCGAGCTGCAGATTAAGATTTAAGTGCGGCGCGTTGTCGTTTTGGCAAGCACGTTTGGACCAATGTCCCAACTCTCGCTAACTGTTCTCCGACTTTACTATCTATGTTTGTTTCAGCAAATGGTTGACGGTCTCCCAAGAATCAGCGTGCAAAATGCGCTTATTCGTAGCGCGTGTTTCCGAACAATTGACAACTCGACGAGTGGCTTCAGTAACACGCTTCATCGGGATTTGAAATCGATTTATTGTCCTTAAGCACGTCGTGTTTTCGCCTACGAGTAGGCCTACGTCGGCTTCGAGTATCGCGCGTAGATCTGATACTGAATCGCCGACGTAGCCAGTTAGTCCGGTCTTCGATCGTCGAGATTTGAAGTATGTCCACTTGTTGCGAGCGGAGGCAACTCGCAACTCAATTTCGCCAGTGGAGTATCCTCGTTCATCAAATAGCAAGCGGTTTGCCACCACCGCATCACAGAACCCTTTCACCGCTTCCTCAACAAAAATCTGCGACCAATTGGCGGACAGTATCTCAACAGTAACTCCCGCAGAACGCATCTCTGATAGACATGTTTTCGCGCCTTCTCGTTTCTGAACCTGCCTTCCCGCTTTTCGCAACTGCTCTTGTCTTAGCCCCGCTAAGAATCTTTTCTTCATGACCCTGGCGATTGAAGCCATTTCCAGAGACTCAATTTCGCTTAGGAAGTCGGCAACGGTTCCTTGATAATACTCACGAGGGACGTTTAGCCATTTATTGCATCTATGGGAATAACGGGTTCTATACCCTTCGACCGTCTGTTTCCATTCTTCTATAGTTGGTAATTCATTGACAGCGCGATTTTGCATCGCAGCATTAACCAACGTCTGGATTGTGTCCTTCTGCGAGATGGTTTCATCAAAGTCAGAGATGAGTTTATCAACGCGGTAGATTGGCATAAGGAATGGCTAAAATGAGTAAGGAGCCTGAAGTCAATGGACGAACTCTTAGCCCTTTAACCTACGTTCGGTCCAAGCATCTTTCCTGGGACAACAATTCGGTCGAATTCCGCTTCCGTTAGAAGTTCTAGTTCGATCGCAGATTGGCGCAAGGTCTTTCCTTCACTGTGCGCCTTCTTGGCGACTCGAGCTGCGTTGTCATAACCGATATGGGGATTTAGTGCTGTTACCAACATTAAGGATTCGCTCAGATACTGTTCGATTCGCTTCCGATTTGGTTCAATACCGACGATGCAGTTCTTGCGGAATGAACGACATGCATCTCCAAGGAGACGCACGGATTGCAACGCATTGAGCGCAATAACCGGCATGAACACATTCAGTTCGAAGTTACCCGACGCTCCCGAAAATGCAATTGTTGTATCATTACCAATCACTTGGGCACACACCATTAACATTGCCTCACACTGCGTCGGATTGACTTTCCCCGGCATGATTGAACTTCCGGGCTCGTTCTCAGGCAAGAAAAGCTCCCCAAGCCCGCAACGGGGACCACTACCCAACCAACGGATGTCATTGGCAATTTTGAAAAGCGAACTTGCTAATACCTTAAATGCGCCGCTGGCTTCAACAACTGCGTCGCGTGCGCCTAAGGCTTCAAACTTATTTGGCGCCGATACAAATCGAATTCCCGTGCGTTGACTTATCGCAGCAACAGCACGATTGGCGTATTCCGGATGGGCATTTAAGCCGGTTCCAACGGCTGTGCCACCAATAGGCAGCTCATGCAGGTGTGGCAATACCTGATCGATGGCTCGTAAGGCGTTGGTCAACTGCTGAGTATACCCGCCAAATTCTTGCCCCAAGGTCAGAGGAGTGGCGTCCATTAGATGTGTTCGCCCAATTTTCACAATATCGGAAAATGCTTCCGCTTTATCGGAAAAGGCATCCCGTAGTGCTGTCACTTGTGGAACTAGGTGGTGACAAATCCGATCAACAATTGCCACATGAATAGCCGTTGGGAAGACATCATTAGTGGATTGAGATTTGTTAATGTGATCATTGGGGTGGATAGGTTCTTTGCTGCCCAGAACACCACCAAGCATTTCAACTGCTCGGTTTGCAATTACCTCATTTGTATTCATGTTGGTCTGCGTGCCGCTGCCGGTTTGCCAGACAACCAGTGGAAAATGGTCGTCCAATTCGCCATCTATCACTTCTTGAGCTGCCTGCAAAATTACTTCCGCTTTATCCGGGTCAAGCAGCTCAAGGTCCGAATTGACTTGAGCAACCGACTGTTTCACAATCCCAAGCGCCCATAACATTTCACGCGGGAAGCGTTCTCTGCCGATTTCAAAGTTCTGCAACGACCTCTGTGTTTGCGCTCCCCAATACCGATTGACGGAAACCTCAATTTCGCCCATACTGTCTTTTTCGATTCTTGTTTTCATCACTATTTTGCTCCGATTTATCCCTCAATGAAGTTAATAACTACGAAGTTAATAACTACCGCGTATTATAGCACTTCCGACTGCCGCCGCTCAACCGAATTTGGAGAGAATTTAGGTTGATAAAACCTCGTCCAGCATGATATATTCTTTGACTAAGAACCGTTACGTATCAAGGAGAAATGGTCATGAGTAACTTATCCTTGGCTAACCCTTACCTTACCAGGGACTTATCGCCCCCACCACCGCGGAGTTTTCGTGCCCGCCAATGGTGTGTGCGAGGGTATCAGCCAAGTTTGAGGCCTATTTCTCCTGATAGTGAACTCGGAGTACTCATTGGCCAGATGGGATGGGTGGGTAGCCATGCGCATGCCCACGGATATCTGTGGGGATCTGCGGGAAACTTGGGTGCTCTGCTTGATGAATCCATTGATCCCGATTGCCTACTGCCGTACATTGAATCACCGCGCTATGCGTTACCACGCGCAATTTCCGTACCTGGTTTGGCCGGACGACGTGTGCTCTTAACCAAATCGGGAGCAAGACTGGACATGATTTCGCTGGAGCATCCAGCGCTGAATTTGGCGATCGTCGAAGTAGAAGTCGACGGAATCCATTACCGCATGCGCTTCGGCACGCAGTCGGCGTCTCAGCTAAAAACGGAGCAACAAAACGCACCCAAACCTACAAGCGAAATGTTCCACTACATGTTAGTCTTCGATCAGCTAGAATCATACGGATTCAAGGCTTTGGTTCATCTACAGCCGAAGTTCCTGAATCTCATCTCTCGGACCGAGCACGGACATCCATCACGCTTCTATGATTTTCTAAAAGGCTATGAGCCGGAAACTCCAATAATGTACGAAGACTGTGGAGGAATCGGATTCGTCCAGGAACGGGCTCCCGGAATCCCGGAACTATCCTACGAAAGCCTACGTCTCTTCAAAACGGAGGATTTGCCTTCTCAACCGGCTAACGCAATGCGTCACATTCTTTACTGGGTTGGACATGGGACCTTCTCCAGAGGTGTTGATTTGTTGGATGCCTACAAGCATGGCGAATATTTCGAGGCGGCAGCACGCATGGCATGGGAGGCGAACCAAGGAAAGATTGACGCACAGCCCTATAGCGATGAAATCGTGAATTGTATTCTACGCGAATTTCACGCCAACCAAAATCCAGCAAATTCGCTGGCGCCAGGAGAAGGAGAAGAACACGGTGTTTATAACTATCCATGATTGGGTTACGAAGTAAACACCGAGCCAATTACATTGTAGATTCAGTCTGCCAACGTCTAGAGTTCTTAGCGTCAATCACAATAACATGGATAGAACACACGACGACCCGTTCTTCTCAATTGCACAATGCAACGATGCGGAGATTGACCTTGGCTTAGGTGCACTCCTAATCGCCAAAGACGCCTATCCAGAGCTCGACACGAGTACCTACATGGAACAGTTGAATCGAATGGCACAGGAAGTAAAGGAACAGATTGGCGAAACTACTGAGCCGAGTAGGCAAATCGCACAGTTAAATCACTACCTGTTTGAAGAGAAAGAATTTAAAGGCAATCAAGGCGACTATTACAACCCACGAAATAGCTATCTTAACGATGTGCTTGAGCGAAAACTCGGTATCCCGATTACCCTCTCAGTTGTGTACATCGAAACGAGCCAGCGAATCGGATTGCCAATCGCCGGCGTTGGTTTCCCGGGACATTTTATCGTCAAACATCAAGGGGATCATCTTGAAACATATATTGACCCGTTCCACGACGGACGAATTCTGTCTGATGATACATTGCGAGAACAATTGGAAACAGTTTTCCAACAGCCCACCCCGCTACAACCGGAATTTTTGAGGCAAGTCGGTAATAGGGAGATTTTGGCGAGAATCCTGCGTAATCTCAAACAAATTTACTTCAAGGATAAAGCATATGCTCGTGCAATCTCGGCTAGTGAGCGAATTACTTGGCTCCTTCCAGATTTCGCGCAAGAACATCAAGATCTTGGCTATCTCTATTATAAAACTCATGCTTACGGCAAGTCGCTAAAATCTTTTCAGGAGTATCTGCGGATTTCAGGCAATGCTCCTGATCGAGAGGAAATTGAGGAAAACATGGGATTATTGAGAAAACAAGTGGCAAGGTTGAATTAGAATACAGCCGAAGAACCCGTATGATTGAATCGTTTCTTCAATGTAATATAATGTACAGAATGATGCCGCATGCGGAAACGGAAAAAGTGTTGCTTTTCTAATCCCCGATGTGTTAACTTAGGGCTTTCTGAGTCTTGTGAGAATTGACCATTGCACGCCGTGTTCGCAATGATAAATAAAATTCTGTATTAGCCTATATCTGCGAAGACATAAGGATAATTTGGAGGAATAACTGTTTATGACGCATCCCGAATTAACGTTGGCAGATCGCCGGTTTGGCCAGACGACACGCCGAGATGCTTGGTGGCTACAGCCTTTAGTCGTGTTGATCGGATTGACTACGTTTGGAATTTATTCTGCCTGGGCAGCTTTTCAGAACGTCCATTATACGTTCGGACCGTATCTATCTCCATTTTATTCGCCGGAGTTCTTTGGGAGTTCAGAACACAGTTGGTTCGGGGACAAGCCGGGTTGGTGGCCGCTTTGGCTGCCGTTCTCACCTGCGTTTCTCATTCTGTGGGCGCCTCTTGGTTTCCGCCTGACGTGCTATTACTACCGTGGCGCCTATTACAAGGCATTTTGGGCGGACCCACCCTCATGTACCATTGGCGAACCTCGAAAGGGGTATCGTGGCGAACATTCATTCCCGCTAATAATCCAGAATGTGCATCGTTATTTTCTTTATTTCGCCTTACTCTTCTTAATCTTTCTTTCCCATGATGCGTGGAAGGGCTTATGGTTCAAAGACGAGAGTGGTACGACATTCGGGGTTGGTATCGGTTCTCTCGTACTCGTCGGTAACGTATTCTTTCTCGGCGGATACACACTTGGCTGTCACTCGCTTCGCCACCTCGTAGGTGGTTTTCTCGATCGACTTTCGAGCGCACCGGTGCGCCTGTCCACCTACAATTGCGTCAGTTGCCTGAATCGTCGACACATGTTGTGGGCATGGATGAGCCTCAGCTGGGTGGGATTTTCGGACATCTATGTTCGATTGTGCTCTATGGGAATCTTGACTGACTGGAGAATTTTGTAATGAGCCAATACGAAACACACACGTATGATGTTTTGGTGATTGGTGCCGGTGGCGCAGGGCTACGTGCTGCAATTGAAGTCTCTGCGGCAGGAGTATCCGTGGGATTGGTGTGCAAGTCTCTATTGGGTAAGGCACATACCGTGATGGCTGAGGGCGGCGTCGCTGCGGCGTTGGCTAATGTCGATGAGAGGGATAGTTGGAAAGTTCACTTTGCAGACACCATGCGGGGTGGACAGTATCTCAACAATTGGCGTATGGCTGAAATTCACGCTAAGGAGGCACCGGATCGGGTTCGTGAATTGGAAGCTTGGGGAGCGCTTTTCGATCGGACTGCCGATGGTCGCATTCTCCAACGCAATTTCGGTGGACATCAATATCCGAGACTCGCCCACGTCGGGGACCGGACGGGATTGGAGATGATTCGAGTATTACAAGATCACGGCGTTCACCAAGGGGTCGATGTGCACATGGAATGTACGGTCGTTTCCATTCATAAAGACGGCGATCGCATTGCAGGGGCGTTTGGTTACGAGCGAGAGAAGGGACGATTCAAAGTGTTTCGTGCGAAAGCAATCGTACTCGCGACCGGTGGTGTGGGCAAAGCCTACAAGATTACGAGCAATAGTTGGGAATATACCGGCGACGGTCATTCGCTTGCCTACCATACGGGTGCCGAACTTATCGACATGGAGTTTGTTCAGTTTCATCCGACCGGCATGGTATGGCCTCCGAGTGTACGTGGAATACTGGTTACAGAAGGAGTACGCGGAGAAGGGGGCGTTCTGAAAAACAAGTTGGGAGAACGGTTTATGTTCAACCATATTCCCGAACTCTATGTCAACCAGACATCTGACGATCCCGAGGAAGGCTGGCGATACACGCAAGGCGATCGAAATGCCCGAAGACCTCCTGAACTTCTCACCCGCGATCATGTGGCGAGATGCATTGTTGGTGAAGTTCAAGAAGGACGCGGTAGCCCGCACGGCGGTGTTTTTCTTGATATTGCATGGATTAAGGAGAAGTTACCAAATGCTGAAGACCACATTAAGCGAAAATTGCCGAGTATGTACCATCAATTCATGCAATTAGCCGATCTTGATATCACGAAAGAACCAATGGAAGTTGGGCCTACAACTCATTACATCATGGGCGGTATACGAGTCGACGGAGATTCGCAGATGACATGCGTGCCGGGGCTCTTTGCCAGCGGCGAATGCGGCGCCGGTTTACACGGAGCCAATCGACTTGGAGGAAACTCGCTCTCCGATCTCCTAGTTCTAGGTAAACGCGCCGGGGAGTATGCGGCAAAGTTTGCTAGAGAAAACGGTGAAGGCACGGTCGACGACACGGAAATCGAATCAGCGGCAAGTTGGGCATTACGGCTTTTCAATAATGACGCTGGTTCCAATGGCGAAAACCCGTACCAAATTCAGTACAACCTCCAAGATTTGATGCAGGAACTTGTGGGCATCGCTCGGAGCGAGGAGGGCCTAAACAGGGCAGAAGTTGAGATTCAGAAATTAAAAGAGCAGGCGGAGCAGATAAGCATTGGAGGGAATCGAGAGTACAATCCCGGATGGCATACAGCACTTGATTTGCATAGTCTGATGACCGTGTCTGAAGCTATTGCTCTTGCGGCTTTAGAACGAAAAGCAAGCATCGGTGCACATTCACGCGACGACCATCCCGAGAAAGAGGAACCAGGCGCGGGAAAATACAACACGGTCGTGCGAAAAAGTGAAGATGGCACTATGCAGGTCAGACGCGAACAGATTCCACCAATTCGCGATGATCTTGAGGAGATAATAGAGGAGATGGGTTAATGGCAACAGCAACGTTTAAGATTTGGCGGGGTGACGCTAACAAGGCGGGGTTCGTCGATTATGAAAGCGAGGTCTCCGAAGGGATGGTAGTGCTTGATGCGGTTCATCAGATCCAGGCACAGCAGGCAAATGATCTCGCCGTACGTTGGAACTGCAAGGCCGGAAAATGCGGATCCTGTTCTGCCGAAGTCAATGGCCATCCAAAATTGATGTGCATGACTCGATTGAACGATCTTCCGCTAGACCAACCAATTACCATTGAGCCCATGCGCGCTTTTCCGCTGATTAAAGACTTGGTCACGGACGTTTCATGGAATTTTGAAGTTAAAAAGAAAATAAAAACATTCAACCCGCGCTCGCCTGACGCCGAAGACGGTACTTGGCGAATGGCGCAGGAAGATATAGACAGAGTACAAGAATTCCGTAAATGTATTGAGTGTTTTCTGTGTCAGGATGTGTGCCATGTACTCCGCGATCATCACCTCCACAAGGAGTTCATCGGACCTCGATATTTTGTTCACATTGCAGCCTTGGAAATGCACCCACTCGACACCGAGAATCGCCTTGAAGACCTGAAGAGTGCGGATGGAATCGGCTATTGCAACATTACGAAATGCTGCACGAAGGTCTGCCCGGAAAACATTACAATTACGGATAACGCGATTATTCCTCTCAAGGAACGCGTAGTAGATCAGTTTTACGATCCGCTAAAAAAACTTTTCCGGATTTTTCGTCCTCGAACCTGAGTTTGTTGCCAACCGAGCGTCAATGGCTAACGTTAGGCTAGGGTTAGACTCCAAAAGGCATTAAACTCACCGACTGTAGCTTTTCGTTAGGCGTTTAACCCGTTCGTCAATCCACCCGCTCTTTCTGCCCCGCGTTATGGTGATAACCAACGTTGTTTGAAATCTTTATAATAGACCTCGACGCCAATTCGGATGAACATAAGTCAGGATAAAGTGTATTTATAGGACAAAGGAGGAGACAGACATGAAATTTGCGAAACGCTGTAGTTTAATTCTAAGCTGCTTAGTCATCGTATCGCACGCCGCCTGCTTGTCGGGAGGTGTATCGAACAAAACCGACAAATTGATCGAAGCGAAGGATTACCACGGAGCAATTGAAGTCTATCAAACCGTTGCCGATACAAAACCCGGAACATCCGAAGCCCGTGAGGCCCAACTTGAGATGGCTACGCTTTACATCAAAAAGTTGAATAAACCGGATCAAGGAGTGAAATTGTATCAGGAGGTCATCTCATCCGCGCCAGACAGTCAAGAAGCTGCAAACGCCCATTATGAATTGGGCATGCATTATTTTCGATCTAAGGAATATGAATCTGCGCAAGAACAGTTTGATACGGTTGTGAATAGCTTCTCCGAATTAGAACTTAGCAACAACGCCCAACTCATGCTTGCCAAGAGTTTCGAAGAGGCCAAGGACTATAAGCAGGCAGCAGAAATTTATGACAATTTCGCAAATCGACATCCTACGAGCAACCGCGCAGCTCTGGCACTTGTCAATAAAGCTCGAATTCAGAAAAATTACCTTCAGAACCAACCCGAAGCCAAACGCACGTATCAGTCAATTGTAAAGAGGTACGGTAGAATTGAAGGAGCGGAAGATCAAATCAGCGAAGCAAAAAAGGTGCTGACCGAGATTGGCGCGAGTATCCCCAAACCTGACGACCCCTTGGCAACACAAATGGGGCGTTCCGTAGAGCGACAAAACACCCGTCGCGAAATGGATCGCCCGCGTGGGGGCGTTGAGAGAAGCCGCGCAATGGGCACTACCGCCCAAATGCCGGATTCCGGCTTCGGCATTAGTGCACAAGAGGTCATGAGAAATTTTGGTGCTCAGCGCGGCGTACAAGGTGATGAAGATGGTACTTACTACGACGCAGAACTTATGATTGCGGAGTTTCTTTATGGTGATGAATATTATCGTGATGCGGGGTCGATTTTATTCGACGCCATCTATCGGGCGAAAGCCGAAAATGCTAAAATTGATCCGTACTCCTATGTGCGCCTGTCAGTCTGCTATCGCAAATTGGGCATGCACAAACGAGCTCGAGAAATGCTCAAAGAGGCGGTAAAAAGGGACCGCCGCGTTCTTGATGCAGTCATCACTACGGGACAGAATCATTACAGTGATGCAAAGATTATGGATTCAGAGGACGATAAGCAAGCCGCATGTGAAAAAGCAATAGCAATCTATAACTCCGTACTAGGTTTCAATCAAAGCAAGGATGCCGAAATCTATTTTCGGCTTGGTCTAGTGTATCAAAAAATGGGGAACCTAGACATGGAGCGAGAATCCTTTGAGCGTGCTGTTGCTGTCAAACCAGACTTCATGGACGCGCTTGAATGGCTGCCGGATGTTTACAAACGAATGAAAAACCGGTCACGGGCAACAACCTTTCAGAACATCGTTGTGGGCAAGGGCGATCTCTATGTGAATAAAATAGCGATTGCTGACCTCTGCTATGTCCACGAAAATTATAGAACGGCTAAATCAAACTATTCTGCAGCATTGCGAAACGCCGAACGGGGCGGCAAAGTCGACATTAATATGGACTCTGTAGAACGCCTGGCACATTTGCCCGGGATTGGCTCTACTTTGGCAAATGCCATTATTGCCGGTCGACCGTATGAAAGAGTTGATGATTTGCTTCGTGTTGAGGGAATTAATGAGCGAAGGCTAGGACCTCTTCGAGATAGAATAGCGGTGCAAAGGGGCGTAGCACGGGAAGAAAAGCGCCAGCGGGAAAACAGAATCGTTCATTCGACGATTCGTACAGCGATGGCAGCTCATAAACTGGAACAAGTAGATCGAGCACGGGAACTAATGGATGAATTGGCAGTAAGATATCCTGAACACCCTCTTCTCCCCTACGGACAGGGGGAAATCGCTTTGATTGAGGGTGATGCAGACAAAGCCATTGAATCCTTCAAGAAAGCAATTGAGAAAGCCCCGCACTCCGACTTTGCGCCAGTGGCTCTCGGCGAGTATTATCTCTCGCAAGGTTACGATGATGAGGCACTAGCGGTTTGGGAGACATTTATTGAAGGAAACAGACACAATAGAAACATTATTGAGCGACTCAAGAAGCTAAAATCCAGAATTAACGATACAAGCTCAAGGCCGGAACTGGAATAATTCGGAGAATGGCTTGACGCTACGAGTAGGAAATCTATCCCTCTTGGCAAAACGAACGAATTTGCACCGGAAAGAGGCTGGACTATTGACAAACAATCCTGTGGAAATGCTAGGCTCGGTTGAGAAGATAGCACGGGAAGCGGGCGAAATCTTGATGGACTATTTCGGCAGGATTGTCCAAGTGGAGTATAAGGGCATCGGCGATATTGTGACGGAGGCGGACAAAACCTCTGAACAGTTCATCAAAACGAGCCTTGAGTCTCTATTCCCCAATGACTCTACACTTGGTGAGGAGTTTGGATTGTCCGACCTGCAGTCCGACAATTGTTGGGTTACCGATCCCCTAGACGGAACTGCCAATTATGCGGCTGGATTACCCATCTTTTCGATTGCTATAGGCCTGTTGTGCAACGGAAGCCCAATCCTAGGTGTTGTCTTTGACCCCAATACGGACCGGATGTTCAGCGCAGTGAAAGAGCAAACTGCGACGCTAAATGGCACTGCTATCCACGCGAACCGACGAGAAAAATTGGATGCTATCGGGCTATTTGGATTTTCCTCTGAGGTTATGAAAACTCTAAATCCCTTCTTGCAGAATCTTGCAAAGGGACGTTCGCTTGGCTCTGCTGCTCTCCACATCTGCGGCGTCGCTACCGGACATTTTGATGGTAGTCTCGATTATAATACAAAACTCTGGGATGTAACCGCTGCGGCAGCCATATTGGAAGCGGCAGGCGGGAGTATGACGTACCCATCCGGTGAAGCTATTTTTCCATTGCCGGCAGGTTCCCCCGCGTATCGCGGTGCTAATGTACCTTTTTTGGCAACCAATGGAAAACTTCATGTGGAATGTGTGAACGAGCTAGTTCAAATCAGCCCTAACAGCGATAAGAATTAGGGCAGGTATCATATAGATATTGTAGAACCCGCATTGTCTCGCAATCTATTTCGGATTTCTCGGTCAGCTCCACAGCGCTCCTAGAATCGGGATGTCCTGTTTTTCACATTTGGACCGGAAACCACAAAGATGTCTGCGATTCGGGATACCATGGTCGTGGTAATTTTCCCAATTCGTACGACTCTGACAACCTTTACTACTGAGGAGATCTTTATGGGAAATGTCATCTTACTAAATCCACTCGATCAAGGCGATATATCTGCCAAGTATCTCGCGCCGCGTCTAGATACCCTCAACGGTAAAACGATGGGGCTGCTCAACATCGGGAAGAATGGTAGCGATGTCTTTCTCCAACGCGTCGAAGAACTGATGTGTGAAGAATTTGATGTCGCGGAAGTTCTTCATGTCAACAAACCGACATTCACACGACCGGCGCCCGAAGAGCTGATTATCCAACTTGCCAACCAGTGCGACTTTGTTGTTGAAGGCCTTGCTGATTGAGGTTCGTGCATATCGTGTAGTGTACACGACGGAGCAGCCTTGGAAGAACGCGGTATCCCATCCGTTGCCATCTGTTCGGAAGTATTCTTCGCGGCTGGTAAGGTCCAAGCAAAAGCACTCGGTTATAACGACCTTGAACCAATAACTGTCGGACACCCAATCCAAAGTTTGACCACAGACCAAATTCGGGGGCGGGCTGTCGGCATCGTTGAGAAAATCACCGCTGCATTGACAAGATAGCCGGGCTGAATCTGCGGCTCCTGAGCCAAACAATCTTAAACTCAGGAGTCCGGTGAACGGACAGACCACAAATGAACAGAAAGGCCAGTGTTTGAACCAATCTTGGCAATACAAATAAGCCACGACCAAAACAGTACCTTTTCTCGCCAATAAACACGACAACGCACATCCGATATGAAGATTGGTAATTTTTCGTAGTGGGCCAGTTTTGGAGATTGTATAAGCAACTGAGCGCGGAAGAGGAATGAATCGAGGATGGCTAGCCAATATAAACCAACGCTATTGGTCACCGGCGCTAGCGGTTTCGTCGGGAGGTCACTATGCAGTTCGGCGGCTGAAAATGGACATGGTGTTGTCGCATTGTCCCGTACACCGGACACTGCTAGCGCCCTACTCCCTCATGTGAAGAGGGTGGAAGCTTGGCGACCAAATACAGAGCTCGTCCCGCCTTCAACCTTATCCGACATCGGAGCTGTCGTTCATCTAGCTGGAGAAACCATCGGAGCAAGATGGAATCCTGATAAGAAACAGCGGATTCGAGAAAGTCGCGTAAACTCGACCAATCGGCTTGTAGAATCCCTATCGAAAGTTGAGCCAAAACCTGAGGTGTTGGTGTGCGCCTCAGCGATTGGATTTTATGGTGAAGGTGGTGACGAGGAATTCACAGAGGATTCCCCTCCGGGCAATGACTTCCTCGCTGAAGTCTGCCAGGATTGGGAGTTGGCGGCACAAAAGGCGGAAGCTTTGGGAATCCGTGTCGTCCGAATCCGGTTAGGCCATGTCCTTGGAAAAGATGGTGGCTTGCTTAGAACAATGCTTCCCCCATTTTACATGGGTGTGGGAGGCAGGCTAGGAAGTGGGACACAATGGATGTCATGGATTCATATTGATGATGTAGCGGGAATTTTACTATATGCCATCGAAAATCAAAACGTAAACGGCGTACTCAATGCCACGGCGCCAATCCCTATCAGAAACATTGAGTTCACAAAGACCCTTGGTCGCGTTATCCGGCGTCCAACCCTTTTTCCTGTACCCACTTTTGCGCTGAAGATGCGCTTTGGCGAGTTCACCGATTTTGTGCTCATGAGTCAGCGTGTTCTCCCGGAGAAAACCTTGTCAATGGGTTATGAATTCCGCTATGCAGATCTCGAATCGGCTTTACGGACATCTTTGGGTTGAAAATCTAACAGGCAAAGTATGTGGTTAGTAAGTTGACATAGCAATGGGCTAACCCGACAGTGTCCGACCGCTCCTCGTATGTTAATGATGGGGCACGAGCATGTGCAATCTTATCGCAGCCTCTTGACCAATCTCCCCGCCAGTCTGAAGTTTAGTCGCCATCTCATAATCAGAGCGTGCTTGCTCAATATGTCTCAGACACTGGTAGGCAACGCCCCTGCGATAATAGACCAGTCCCAGAATCGGATGATTTTCCTCCCACATCTGAATCTCGGCAGTTGCGAGTTCAATGACTTTGAGATAGTCTGATTCTGCATTTTGTCGCTGATCTAAGCGTTCATAAGTTTCTCCACGGTGAAGGTACGCCTCCGCAAACTCTGGCTCTATCTCTATCCCCCTGTTAAAATCATCAAGTGCTAGTTCGTTCTCTTGTAGCCGCATAAAGGCTCGTCCCCGCTGGTAATATCCGGCCGCACCGCCATCTTTGCGCTGGATAACTGCGGTATAATCTGAAAGCGCACGCTGCTCTTCGCCAATCTGCAGATATACTTCTGCCCTTTTCCATATGACAAACGCCGCCCATCTTTCCTCAATTGATGCTGTGTAATCTGTGATGGCTTGATGATAATCTCTTAACTCTCGATAGGCATCGCCACGACTATAATACGCTTCTGCTTCGTATCGCTTTAACTTAAGCACCTGATCGTAATCTGCAATTGCTTTACGGTATTCCCCAAGGCGGTAGTATGCGAGGCCCCTTCGGATTACGGCAAGAGCATGTTTCGGATTCTTCTCAATCGCGCGTGTAAAGGCGTGGACTGCGCCTTGATAATCATGATTCGAACCTTGCAGCAGGGAGGTTCCCTCGTTGACATATTCTACGACCATTGGGTCCTCCCCTTTGAGGCGCCCCCAACTGACAAACCGCGAGGCGAGCAGCATGCAGATAATCAACAGGGGCGTCATTATCCAAATCAGCGCGCGCATCCGTTCTCCTTTTGCGACATATAGTGTGAGGGAATTCAACGTGAGCATTCGCCTGGAAATTGGGTTGCTGTGTTATCGGGCAACTGCATCCGTTCAACCGAAAATGCCCACCGCTCACCGCATGCGAACTTATCTTATGATACTCTATCTATAGTCGAACAAACAATTGGAATCGGATGGCTACAGCCATCCTTCAAATTCCAAATCCGCAAAAGATCTCTGGAGATTTTAGCAAGAACGAATCTCTTTATGAACGCATCGTCTTAGAACTCTACATCGATCCACATCGGGATTGCACCGCCTGTGTGAGAATTAACCCGGCGCTTGATTCGCTCCATCCGAAATTACCGGTTTGACTTCTTATCGCGTTTGATGTATTATTGTTAGGCGAAATCTTCTCAGGAATTCAATCGTGACCGACACAAATCAAGACAATTCTCATGCCCATGATGATGCTGGGACCCAGTTTCGTTTTTGCCCAAAATGCGCAGCGCGACTCGAAGATCGGTTCATAGAACAGCGCCGTCGCCAAGCATGCACGGCATGTGATTTTATCTTCTATCGAGATCCCAAGCCGGTAGCGGGAATATTAGCGCTGAAAGACGGGAAGATTCTGCTGATTCAACGTGGAAACGAACCTAAACGCGGTTTCTGGAGTTTTCCAACCGGTTTCATTGACATCGGCGACACGCCGGAAGAGACTGCAATTCGTGAAGCCAAAGAAGAAGCGGACGTTGAGGTAGAACTAGACCGGCTTTTGGGTGTTTACTCCGACATGGAGCGGACAGTCGTGTTAATTGTGTATGTCGGCAGGATTGTTTCCGGTGCCCCAAAGGGAAGTGCAGAAGCGCTTGACGCTAGTTTGTTTGATTTCCAATCCCTACCAGAACTCGCATTTGACCATGATTATCGGATTCTGGGGGACTTGTTTGACGCGATGATGAAATGACGCAAAACTACGTTCTCAGTGGTGAAAAACCGCTGGCAGCATGCCGGAAGAATGACCATTAGGCAAAATATCTTCTGTGTAAGGAGACAGTGAATGCCAACAATTCTGGAAAAATATGCGGAAGCGTTTCAGAGGCACGAAGAATTGTCGCGCCAAGCGAGTCAGATTTTTCCTGACGGTGTCACACATGACAGTCGGCACGCAGATCCATTTCCTATTTATATTGATCGAGCAGAGGGATCGAAGAAGTGGGGTGTTGACGGGACAGAGTTCATCGATTACTGGGCTGGCCATGGCGCCCTACTGTTAGGTCATGGTCATCCCGCAATTGTCAACGCGGTGAAACACCAGATGGAACGAGGCACTCACTACGGTGCATGTCATCCGCTTGAACTCGAGTGGGCAGGCTTGGTGAAGGAGCTCATCCCGTCCGCCGAGCGCGTGCGTTTTGTAAGTTCAGGCACGGAAGCCACTTTGATGGGGTTACGTCTGTCGCGTACTTTTACCGGAAAAAACAAGCTGTTAAAATTTGCGGGACATTTTCACGGTTGGCACGATTTTGTCATTCAGGATGCGCAGCCACCCTTTGGGAAAGCCGTCCCTGGTATTCCGCCAGAAGTTCTAGACACAACCGTGATTTGCCCGCCAAACGACATCGCCGCGGTTGATAGGTGTTTGCAAACGGATTCGGACATTGCTTGTATTATTTTAGAGCCGACAGGTGGTTCCTCTGGAACAATTCCGACCAAAGGCGAGTTCTTACGACAACTGCGCGAAGTCACTCATCATTATGGCGTTGTCTTGATCTTTGACGAGGTGATTACCGGTTTTCGAGTGGCGCCCGGAGGGGCGCAAGATTACTACGGCGTTACCCCGGATTTAACGAGTCTAGCCAAAATCGTGGCGGGGGGGCTGCCCGGCGGCGCTCTCGTCGGCAAGAAGGAAATCTTAAACCTGATATCGATTAGAGAGCAGGACGCCTCCGACGAGCGCAAGAAAATGCCCCACCCTGGAACTTTCAACGCCAATCCCCTAACTGCATCCGCCGCAATCGCAATGTTAAACATTGTTAAAACAGGCGAACCCCACCGACACGTAAATCGTACGGCTGCCGACTTGCGAGACGGATTCAACGATGTCATAGACAGACACGGTCTCGATTGGGCATCTTACGGCGATTTTTCGTGCATCAAGATGCTTCTCGGACACGGGGAGAAGGTCCGTGCCAAAGACTTCAACCCACATGAATGGGACTATCGTAGATTGAAAACCGCGAGTCAGCCTGACCTGATGATGAATCTACGCTGTGGCATGTTACTTAATGGAATTGATTTCCCCGGTAACGGTATGACAACGGCGGCTCACTCTGACGAAGATATCCAACAAACAGTCGCTGCGCTCGATCAAACCATCAACTGGATGAAAGAAGACGGACTGATATAATGTGAAACCAACCACCAATTGGCGAGAACCGGGTTTATACCATTTCCTTTGAATAATATTGCGTATGATGTTTTTCAAATATACTGTTATGAAAAGACCGATACCAACCATTACCCAGCACACCAAATCCCGTAGGCGGGGATCAAGCGAACGGATAGTGAGTGCGATAGAGATCTTCTTGCCCCGCATTGGTAAGATTTGATTAACGCTATTAATGCACTTCAAATATAGAGAAATGGCATTAATAACCTAGAAAACCGTTACTAAATACGTGGCTTCCCGAATTGACATAGCGGGCTCAAGGCCTAGAGTTGCGATTTAATCCTAAGTTGCCCGGTATTTTTCATCAGACCTTCAAAGCCCAGTGTGTTGATAAATACGAAATGGCACTTCGGGGTTACAATCTCAGTCTTCCCTCGTTTCCCCTATGTACAAATTGAGCTAATAAGAGAGAATTGTATCAGATGAACGCGGATGAAAAACAGGCAAAAGAGGAGGCACTGTTGTATTGGCAGGAGGCGCTAGAGTATCAAATGCGCGGGGAATTAGCCGATGCAATTGAGCTATACCTGAAATCTATCCAACTTCATCCCACTGCCGAAGCACACACCTATCTCGGTTGGGCGTATTCTATGATGGGACGAATCCATGACGCGATTGATGAGTGCAAAGAAGCCATCGCAATCGATCCCGATTTCGGCAACCCATACAACGACATCGGCGCATCTCTGATAGAACTCGGTGAACACGATGCGGCGATACCTTGGCTTGAGAAAGCGATTGTCGCTCCCCGGTATGAGGCACGGGCGCACCCCTTCATGAACCTTGGGCGGGTTTTTGAACACCGATTCGAGTGGTCGAAAGCCATTGCAAGTTACAGACGGGCGTTGGAGGAAAGTCCCGATTACAAAATAGCGCTTGTAGCGATGAAGAAACTGCAAGCGAAGCTGAATTGAACCCGCCTCTAGAACTCACCGCTAATAGCTTCTGACAGAATCAGTTTAAGTCTGAGAGCAGGGCAACCAATACTTCGTCCCAGAAGTGTCGTACAACTAATTATATTCCCACCATAGCACAGGTTAACGTGACCCCGTTGCACGGTGCCACCGCATCGCCAAATAATACTTTTTCCCCACGAAGAGACAACGCCATGAACGCAAAAATAAAGGGTTGTGCCGATGCTCCCAAAACTCGGGCGTTTGCCGACCGTAAGCGAGAGCGCCATCCTACTTTCGAGCCAGAGGCATTCCGCCAACTAACCGGCACCGACCTAATTGCGTCGAAGATTGGCTACGGCTCCTACCGCGTTGACCACCGATTCGATGAACATACAGCAACCCTTCACAAAGCGATTCAAGCCGGCTGTAATCTAATTGATACTTCAAGCAACTACACCGATGGAGGCAGCGAAACGTTGATTGGGAATGTCTTGAGCGAACAGATTTCGGCAGGGAAAATTGAGCGAAGCGAGATTGTCGTTGTTTCGAAGGTTGGCTACATTCAGGGGCAGAATCTAGACGAAGCAATGCGGCGTGAAGGAGATGGAGAACCTTGGGAAGAGGTTGTCAAGTACATGGATGGGTGTTGGCATTGTATTCACCCCGATTTCCTTGCGGATCAGTGGAGGCGTAGTTCGGACCGGCTGCAGCTCGAGACTATCGACATTTACCTGCTGCATAATCCGGAATACTTTCTCTCGGATTCGCACAAACGAAGCCCTCGCGCTAATCTTGATGAGATTCGGGACATCTTTTATGATCGTATTTGCCGTGCATTCGTACAAATGGAACAATTCGTGGAGGAGGGTAAAATTCGTTACTATGGCATATCATCCAACACCTTCCCTTCGCCAAAAGGGGACTTTGAACACGTTTCCCTCCAGCGCTGTTATGACGCCGCTTGCGACGCGGCGAGAAGGGCACATGGTACTCAAGGTGAGAACTACTTCAAAATTCTCCAACTCCCGTATAATCTTTTTGAACATACCGCGTTATCGGAGTTCAACAACACAATCAATGGAAATGATATGACGGTGCTTGAGGGGGCAAAAGCACTTGGGATTGGTGTGTTGGTGAATCGTCCACTCAATGCTGTGAAAGGCAATCAGATGGTACGTCTAGCACAGTATCCTCACAATCCTGAGCTTGATTATCAGGATGCAATTGACAATGAGGTCCGAGCGCTTGATAAGACGGAAAATCGGTTGCAAATGACGTTGAAGGATTGGGGGATTTTTTCTCAATTGAGCACGTCGGCTAACTCGACGCTGTTTTATGACCTCGCACAAAAGCTGCCTAGATTCATGCCCCAAATTCAAAACCGAGACCACTGGGAGCAAATTGCTCAACAATACCTGATTCCCCTGATTCACACCTATCTGGGCCAAACGATTGAAGCATGCCCAGATACTCGTCAAGCCGAGTGGCGAGACATGCAGGGGGAATATGTCGGAGCAATTAATAGGTTGCTTTCACTCGTCTCGGGTAATTTCAATCGCATGGCATCAGTGCAGATGGAACCGATCTCAAAGGCATTGAATCAATTGCTGGCAAACCAAGAAAGAAAGCTAACCTTATCGCAAAAAGCGCTGAACTTTGTCACTTCATCGCCAGGGGTGTCGGTGGTGTTGAACGGGATGAAACGCGGCGAATATGTCGCCGATGCCATGGGGTTACTGAGCATTCCGGCTTTTACACAGTCAGTCGAGAACCTGATAAAAGCCATTGAAGAATGAGACGTTAGCTCACCACCATCAGCTTGTCGTCTTTGATGTTTCAATGGGCGTCTACGAGATTCATTTCCTAATCAACATTCTGAAGAGCGGACTGAAAAATAAAGTATCAATCAAATTAGACGAGATGTTTACGCCGACAATAGAACGGGGATGCCTCCAGACCGTGCGATGAACACTGGAAACACGGCGGTAGCACTCACTGACGCGATGAAATACGGGTTGAAACTTGATTGATGAGGCATCCAATCTTAATGAAAATCAAGAAAGATAAAAACATTAGGGACTTAGTAGTTAACTGCTTTTTGGTCGATTTGCTTGCTTTTCTCTTCTTAATGTACAATCATTTTAGACAGTGTTCGGAATCTTGATTCACACTAAAATACATCTCTATAAGAGAGAAATGGAGGCATATCATGTTGACCAAGCGTTTGTACATGCTCGCGGGAGCATTGCGGGTTATCTGCGGGATTTTAATTTCCAACACTATGGGATTTTCAGCACACCATGATGTTGTCGTTGACAGAATATACCGATAGCCAAACAATTCATGTGGCTCAGGTGAAGCATTCATCAAAAAATCTTATGAAAATCTCATCATCTTTTCTGCGATTATATTTCCAGCAAGACTCCATGATATACAGTGGCAGCCACTTCTTGCTGTAGTGATGATGCGTTCCGTAGAATGACCTCTTGACACAAGCCCAAAACGACTCGATGGTGTTGGTGTGAGTTACGCCGTCCTCAGAAACATATCTCTCTTGGTGATGGATAACATGTCTTTCGATATCTTCGTCCAGACTATTGTAAGAGCGAAATTCATCAGTCATAAGAATAGACTCATCGGGTGAGACATTGCTAAGGATGAATTCTCTGATATTTTCACCAGATAGAACCTTCATGAATTTAGCAACCACCCGACCGCCTCTCTCGACTACGCCGATGACGGGAGATTTATTTGTGCCTCTACCTCTCTTAGATTTTGCTCTGGGTTTGCCGCCGACATAGGTTTCGTCCGCTTCAACTATCCCTTTCAGCAATTCATCACTATCACTCATTTTCTCACGGAGGCGCATTGCCATATACCAAGCGGACTTTTGATTCATGTCCAAGTCACGAGCAAGCTGACAACTCGATATGCTTTTCTTGGCATTGGAAAGAATTGAGATAGCCAAAAACCATTTCTGGAGAGGTATCTTGGTACCATGGAAGATGGTTCCTGCTGTAGCCGAAAAGCTAGATTCACAATCGTAGCAATTCCAACCAGTAGTAATGTCGTTTTTGTTCTTGCGTCCAACTTTTTCACTGCCACAGTGGATACAGCAAACACCGTCCTTCCAACGTTTTTCCTCTATAAATCTGAGACAAGATTCTTGATTTGGAAACTCTTTCATAAGATTCAAAATGTCCATAGCAAACTCCTACGAGAAGAATAGTCACTATGGACATCTACGTGTGACGAAAAGATTTACGACAGGGTACCAAGTTTTATGTTTGTCGTCAGTCTAAAAGCTACAAGCTACTAATTCCGAAACATTATTAAGCAATTCGCGGCGTATCTGCGAGAAAACGGGTATTCAGATCTTAAGATCGATCGATGGCCGGATGAAGAGAATTCGACAACCCCCGACATTGACGCAGTTGCCGGGCCGTTTGCGATTGAGCACACAAGCATTGATACATACTCGAATCAACGCAAATATGAGGATTGGTTCTTGCAAGCCATTGACAATCTTAAATCAGAATTGGCTGGACAACTCACATTTAACCTGTTGGTAACTTTTAGGCATGAAGAATTTACCCAACGCCAAAACTGGCTAACAATTCGTAACGCACTAAAGCGTTTTATTCTTGAAGATGTCCCCCACCTCGGGTCGGGAGACCACGAGTTCGACGACATTCCAAGTATTCCCTTCACTGTTCGTGTGAAAAAGTGTAGCCAACCTCCGTTCTGTCTTTGGTTTCAGCGGTCTTGTCCCGAAGAATTGAGTCCTGGATTACCCCCGAGTCAAGTCAATACGCGACCGCCTGTTACTGGTAACTTTAGGGCACAGCTTGAAAAAAAGGCGGAGAAACTCGCTCCGTACAAGATTTGTGCGAAGACTACGGTATCCTCATTGAGAGCGGTGATTACGCCTTCATGACCCGTCGGATAATGCTGAGTTGGATAAAGGGGGAATTCCCCAACGATCTTCCTGATGGAGTAGAACAGATATGGTACGCCGCTAGATATAATGACTCGGACTTCGACTTTAAGGATTTCACTTCGGATATAAGGCGCAGTTATTGACGCGATGCAAAAGCGGATTGAAAAACAAGCCTTTGGATAGGCCACAGCATGTGAGGAGAATTAAAAGGTGCAAACGACGAATGTTCAAGTAAACTCCATGTTTGGTAATGATGTGCAGTACATAATTCCTCTTTTTCAGCGACACTACGTCTGGGGTCAGGCAGGACAGTGGACACCTTTGTGGAAGGATATAAAGGACAAGGCTTACCATAGGCTGTCTGAATCTCAAAGAGATCAGTTCTCTCATTTTACGGGTGCTATCGTCATACAGCAAAAACAGACTAATGTGGACGAAGTACAAAAATACGAAATTATTGACGGACAGCAGCGCCTAACAACCTTTCAGGTCATCCTTTGCGCTATCAGAGATGTATGCAATTCATGCGGATTTGAGAAAATTGGGGCGGAGGCAGTTCGACACATGCTAAATCAAGGAACACTGTTAGACAACTCAGACAGTGAGAAATACAAACTTCTCCCGACAGAGTTTGATAGGGCTCCATTCATCTCATTGACTGATGGGCGTGTAGATGAGAGCAGCGGACGAATTTGTATAGCCTATAATTATTTTAAGAAAGAAATCGAAGATTATGTGAACCGTGATAGGAACAAGACGCTTGCCCTGTTTCGCTCTATCTTAAACGACTTTGGTTTTGTCCAGATACTGCTTGATGCAGGGGACGAGCCCGAGAGAATTTTTGAATCGCTCAATGCAAGGGCTAAACCTCTACTTCAATTTGATTTGCTCAGGAACAATCTGTTTCTAAGGGCTCGAATTGAAGAAGGTAGAGATAGGCTATATGAAGACTATTGGAAGCATTTCGAAAGTACGTACTGGGAAAAAGAAGTAACGGTTGGGAGAGAGAAGATGATGCTTTCTGAACGATTTTTCCAACACTATCTTATGGCAAGACTCGGTGAGGTGAGCGTTAGCCCACTGTTTAGTGTATATCAAGAACGGCTTGCACAAAACGAGGGAGTCGAACAAGAACTGTCAGCGCTAAAACAATATTCAGAGATTTATCAAGAAATGACAGATTGCTCCCCTGATTCCGAAATTGGGCAGGCGATGTCATTTTACAATACCTTTGATATTACCTCTTTGCACCCATTTATACTTTTCGCGATAAATGAGTTAAGAGTGTCTGGCTCAGATCTCTCCTTAGTTTTCCAGATTTTAGAGTCTTATACCATGCGTCGTCTACTGTGTAACACATCAGGCGCTAAGAACTATAACAGACTCTTTTCTAAATTGATTCAGAGGCTGAAAGGAAGGCGTTTTGACGTGGGGCAATTCTTAAAGTTGCTATCTGATGAAAAGGCACACTCGAATTGGTGGCCGAGTAATCGTGAGGTTTCCAATACTATGTGCTGGATTACGGATACAAAGGCTAATCGTTACATTTTGTATCGGATTGAATTAAAGAAACGAGTAGAGAACCAATCGCTTGAAAGCAACGAGTTGGACTTTAACAACCCGCTGAGTTTAGAACATATAATGCCCCAAAAATGGGAGAACACATGGTCTTTACCGCTGCTGGCGGATGGCGACCCTCCTGACTTGAATCCTCTGTATGATTGCAAGGAGAGAATTCTTTACAAGAACTTATTTCATAATGAATACCGCGAGAATAACCCAGAATGGAAAACGAACCCGTTAGAGGAGGGATTGGCTGACGAATCGTACAAATCAGCACTGATGGTCGCAGGATTCAGACGTGAGGATTTACACCACTTTGGTAACCTAACGCTTGTCACAGGATCACTTAATTCCAGTCTGTCAAACAGACCATTTTCTGAGAAGAAATCGGGGTTATTTCAAAACTCACTGCTGGTTTTGAACAGAGAAATTTGTGAGTACGATACCTGGGATATTCCGCAAATCGCACATCGTACGAGCGACTTGTGTAACTATTTCTACTCAATATGGCCATCTGCGGAGAGTTTTGCGGAAAGCATTGGAGAACCATTATAGCCTTTAAGTTCAAAACTGGCAGCATCTCCTTAGCCAAAGGAAGAAATCAGGTCGGCTCACAAACAGATGATTTAGTCTGTGAAGTACGGCGGAAATACTCACCACACGAACTACCACTCCTAAGAAAGTGAGCGATCAGCCGACGGGATGATGAAAAGCGGACCGAAAGATGCCTGGAAAGGAGACTCACAAATAGGAAACAGCCACGCGCCGTTCCCCCAACCCCAAAAAGGGAAACACTTATGTTCATTCACATCGCAGCCGGCAGCGCAACCGAAACTTTAATCAATCTTAACTTTGCTCTATCCATCACACTCCAATCCTATGAAAGCGGCTATCAACTTGTGGCAGATTTCACTAATAATTGCAAGCCGTTAAAGCATCTAGCATCTGAAGGTGAAAGAATCGTCATTCTGAGAGGACCTTGCACCAAAGAATATGCCGATATTCAACGAAACAAACTCTTGGCCCAAAGCCCGGAATACGACAGGTTTGCACGCAGCGTGGATGGCGTTTGTTTTGACCTACACGACATCGCTAGTGTCGTAAAATGGTACGACGATAGGAAGTGTGCTTTTCGTGTTACAGCCTACTTCGCATCTGACGTACGGAAATCACCGTCCGCCCGCGCCAGCGCGGATTTGGAATGTCTTAGCAGCAAATGTGTTGCCAATGAGTTTTTTGGTGTTTTTGCAATTAAGTGCAGCGCAATCCGGTTAGAAGACGATTAACCCGCGACGCAGCTCCACCGGTAATCTCTCATAATCGGTCGCCATGCGTGACATCTTAGTCCGTATACCTCACTGGGCAGTAACCATTTTTATTTGCACTATGTGCTTTCTCGGCATTGACCAAGCCAGCGAAAACGGGTACACACCTTGCCATAATCTGTTACGGCACACTAATTCTTGAGCGTTTCACATCATCTCTTAACCAAAAACAACAAGACACCGAATGAACTTACGTTCTCAAACTAACCCCTGTCCTATGAACGCCGGCACCGTCGTCATAGTCATGGGCATCGCCACTTTCATCTCCATGCCAGGCAGTGAATTGATACGGGCATACGGGGGGTTCTGGTCTCTTTACATTTGGGGCATTATTGCCTGCATTTTCGCATTCGGCGGGATACTATTCATGCTGATACTCCGGGGCAAACGCTACAAATACAAACACGAAGCCATCTACGCCACAATCTTCACAATTCCCACAATCATCGCGATGACCGGCTTACACCTATTAGCAAGCCATTACTTAAAACCATCATTAGCCCAATTGCTAGACCATATGATATAGCCTAAAAATCGAAGGCATAAGGAGAATAATCATGGAGCAACTCGGCTATATCGCCCTCGGCTGTGTTCTGGTATTAGTCGTGCTGGGACTGCGGCGCGTGGACTGGTCGAATATCAGGTTGCCGACATTTGGGTGGGGTAAGTTGGCACCCAGAACGAAGAACTCACTGCTATTGAGTGTCGCGTTTCGCGCTGTGCTGGCGTTGATTGGTGCGTTATTCATTGTTACGAAGGACATCGAACACGACGCTATCAACGTGGAATGGGTGAAGATACCGCGGACACCGCGGCGCCTAAAGACACCTGAAGTCAAACCTGTCCAACCTCGAATTATACCGCCTCGTGATTTGGCGACGCATCGAGTAACGCCGACGGCAAAACCGGTCGATGCCAGTGGTCGAAAAGAGTATTGATTTATCGATAGACGCTTCGGAGGCGAAGGTGGGTGATGTAAAGACTGAGACGAGACAAGCGACTAATCCGCGTGAGGTTACGCTTGCTCGGAGTGCCGGTGATACGGGTACAGGGAGGAAGGGGACGATTACAGGGCGAGTCAATGCGCCGGCGGGGACGGGCTAGGGTGAGGGAAAAGGGCGATTGGGAAAAACAATGGTTGAATCAACCGGGACGGCGGACTCGACGAGTTTGGAGGGAGGGGACTTTTCACATCTTGAATCAGTTCCTGATGACGAGCTCGGCACAATTCTCACGGGCGAAGGCAAGGACATCTCCGGCCATATTCGCATGATTCGTCTGAAACACTCGCTTTCGGACTGGTGGCAAGACCCGACGGCTCTTCCTAGCTTTATGAAGTGGCTTTCCGAGAACACCCGGGTTCGGGCGGATATGAAGTATAAGGGCGGGTCGCTTCGATTAACCGAGCCGGAGATTCAAGACGCTCCGTTGGTTTTCATGACCGGACACGACAAGGATATAACCGTCGGTCGCGGTCTGGCTAAAGACGGCCCCCCTATCGGACGGGTTTACCGCCGAGGAACGCGCAGCCCTGCGGAAGTATATCATCGACCGCGACGGGCTGCTTTTCTTCGATGATTGCGGGTTCAACGGACTCTTTGCTCAACAAGTCGCCGTCGAGCTAGGCAAAGTCTTTCCGGAGTATCCGCTCAAGGATATTCCACATAACCATGAAATCTACAAATGTTACTACACTTTGCCGCGACCACCTCGAGGCGGCGACGTGTTTTGGAGTGCTCCGGGCGCAGCCCAAGGCACGGGAGGCGTCTATCGACCAATCTCGTCTAAGTTCGCGTACCAGAAAGGAATCTCGATTGGCAGCAGATTAGCCGTCGTCTATAACCGCAAAGATTACATGTGCTCGATGGAGACCGCGGAAGTCGATAGTCGTGCGAGACTTCGAGACAGGCGATCGCCCGACGTTCACCGATTCATGACCAACCTGTTGGTCTACGCCATGAAATACGGCGGCAACACCAACCGAACCAACTACCAATCACTTAGTCAATAAGGAGATACAAGTGAACTTCAAACAAAAGATCTGCTACACCACCCTCGGCGCTGGCATCATGCTCATGGGCATGCTCGCGTCTCATCTTATCGCACCCCTCACCGCCCAAAACGACACGTTCGACGAAATTATTTGTCGTTCGTTAAAGGTTGTAGATACTGACGGTAGAATGACAGCACATCTAAAAACCGGTGCTGATGACGACGGATCTCATGGAGTGTTAAAATTGATGGGAAACAAAGAGGCAAACGGTATACTTTTAGAGCCTCGTATCTTTGCTTTCGTACACAATAATAAGCTGGCTGTTACGCTATCGATAGATTCCTCAGATTTTATAACTAACGCCCGCGAATTAAAGTTTTATAAACCTGATGGTAGGAACACCTGTTTTTACATCGTTGGTAGTCCGACTGGTGGGCAGATAGGAATCACAGAAGCAGACGGTAAAAGGCACATATTTCCGAGTTGGAAAGACTAAGAAGAATAAGCTATGGCGATCCAACGGTGGAAATACGGACAGGACAAACTATCAATGCTAAGCTAGTGAATAGGCACTTAGCCAATCCTATCAAACCAAAATTCGGGGAGGAAAAAAACGGATTATGGAAACCTACTGCATGAACACTAACTTGAAGTACACCGAGGACGATCAGCATCAGGTCTGGATCGACAACAATCTTGCCTTTATACACGCGGCTGAACCTGAACCGCCGGGCTTGCTTGACCCCAAGCCCGGCGACCAGATGCTCATGTGGATTAACTCTCGAGGAGTTGGTGCTATAGGCTGTGTCCAAGACACTTGGGACAGTGTCCCTTAACTGATTGCATGATCCGAATTAAGCCGTCCGCACGAGACGATAATAGGTTCGAACATCGGCTCGCTGTCAATTGGTATTTACTACTTGCACAACCTATCACCTACAACGAAACCAGAAGCCAATATCAGATTCCACTGGTAACTGCCCCAACGATTCAACGCATCGATAAACATAGGGCAAAAGCCCTTGAGCTTATTGTCCGGCAATTCACCGAACGAAATTGGTACAGGTGTGCTTAATTCACGACCTTCTTGATGAAAGAAATCGGTCGATTCATCCTCATTTTTATACCGTCATTCTGCGTCGGCTAATTGTTGCCCGACGAATGGATGACGGTTTCACTTTGGAAATAGGGAATCAACCGAGCGGATAGCGAGGGCGATAGTCATCCTTGAGCTGGTGACACAACGTGCGGCGGGAATACTGACAGGTCAAACTGCCAATCGCTTAGCCAATAAGGAGATACAAGTGAACTTCAAACAAAACTCGGCTACACCGCTTTCGGCGCTGCCATAATGCTCATCGGCGTGCTTGCCGCAAACAATCTAACCCCCATTGCCGCCCAAAATAATGGTGTCTTTGATGAAATCACCTGCAAGAGGTTGGTTGTGTCTAATAACTGGAAAATGAATGTGGTTTTAGCTGGCACTGAAAATGGCGGATACATAAGCGTACTCGATAAAGATGAAAATGACAGAATACAATTATCAATACAACAGAGGGAGACCGATTCATCTATTCTCCAACCTTCGTTGGTATTTACTGGCGGTAACGGAGAGATAAGAATGAACAATAGCAGCAACGACAAGGTTGCAATTAGATTGGCGACCAGTGAAAACCCTTCGACGTCAAACCTACTATTACGTGATAACACGGGAAAGAACACTGCTGCTTTGTGGAGTATTTCACAAGGTCCACAACTCGCGCTCTACGGCCCACAGCAATCTTTCACAGAAGATATACAGAATCCTTTTGTTAGACTTCGAGCAACCAAGAGTGGCGGTCTACTAACTCTTTCACATGGCACGGATACGCCTCCTGGTGCTTTTCTAATTGATGAGTCGGATAAAAGCATCTTAATCTGTGACAAAGTACTTGACTAAACCCATGATCCCACTAACCACTAGTCCTATAAGGGGGCCATCCCAATGGAAGTTAAAGGCGCACGTGCAAAAATCAACACTTGGCCCTACAGAAACCCCTATGGCTGGTAGAACAAAGCCGTCCAGAAAATCGCCGACCTTACCTTGAAAGGGAGAACCAACGATTGATGAGAGAACTGATAAGTGTTTAGTGGCTAGTAGTTAGTGATTAATAAAACGCCTGCAGCCTAAAATGCGCAATGAATTGCACTACTACGAATCTGAAACCAGTGACTAATTCCACTAGGGGTGCTTCTACAATAACAAAATATGGCAAGCGCTGGTCGATCCTTATACCCTTAAAATTATGAGCGGTTGCCCTGCATTCGACCTAGAAATCAATAGACTAAACAATTACCAAAAAAGAATAACAGGCAGGGGCCGCATCAACACTGTTCAATTTTACGCGCTGGCGGAAGAACAACAGTAATTCTGATCGGATTTTCTGTGCAGCGTTACTTTGGTATCTCTGCGGTGATTACGCGCGGTCCGCTCGCAGTAATCAGCACATTATCCTCTATTCGAATACCCGCGACAGATCTCCAGGCGTCGAGCGATTCCCAAGCTACGCTGTTGCGGAAACGCTCACGCTTCGCCGGATCATCAAGGATTGCGGGCACAAAGTAGATTCCGGGCTCCAGCGTCATCAGGAAGTTTTCTTCCAGTGGAAAATTTATTCTCACGCGCACACCGCAGCACGGCTGAATTTCGTCGCGTCCCGGGGAATGTCCGCCAACATCGCGCACCCCGAGTCCCGTCATGTGACCGATGCCGTGCGGAAAGAATAGGGCAATCGCTCCCGAATCGAGAAGACCTTCTACATCGCCTTTGAGGATTCCTATATCTCGCAATCCATGTGCAAGGACGCTCGCCGCTGCACGGTGTACATCGTGCCACTCCGTGCCAACGCAGCATTTTGAAATCCCCTCAGACTCTGCGGCAAGTACTAGGTCGTAGATGGCTTGCTGTCTCGGCGTAAACCTATCCCTCGCTGGATAAGTGCGTGTCACATCTGCCGTGTAGCCGGATATCGCCCCCCCAGCATCTATAAGCACCAGATCGTCGGGCTTCACAATCCGTTCGCCAGGTTCGAAGTGGAGCACTGCCGCATGAGAACCGACTCCCACAATTGTGCCGTACCCCACGGCATCTGCCCCTTGGCGAAACATTTCCGCTTCCAGCTCAATTTGGATATGACGCTCACTTATTCCTGGCTGAATCACCTCGCGTGCTTTCGCATGTCCCGCCGCCGTGGCTTTGACTGCACGTCCAAGAAGCTCTATTTCGGCAGAATCTTTTCGCCTTCGTACCGCGTCAAGACGTACTCGCATATCCCGGTTGAGTTCTTTGTCACTTCCGATGTCGCTTGCGACGCAATGAACCGGTGAACCAAGCATTGCTATCTCCGAATCGCTATATCGCTTTAACCTGTCGGAGAGCCCAGCAACATCTTCTCCTTCAGGGGCGTCGGCGTTTCCTTCCCATAACCGCTCTGATGGCGTGACTGGACGTACGAAGTGGGTCCAGCCCTCCTGCTGATTGAACGCAAGAACCCCGCCAGATCGTTGTGAGCCAGTCAGCCAGTAATATTCCGGATGCGCCGTAAACGGATAGGTTTGGTCAAGCCCGCCAGGTTTGGGAATTGGTTCTCCCGCACCAATTAGAACAGTCGGCACCCGGCTTCCGAACGCTTCCGCAGCGCGACGCCTTCTTCCTTCCAGAATGTCCCTTTCAAATATCGCCATTTTCTACCTCTCGACTCCGTGCGTTTTGACTCGTTTACACATCGAAAAATGTTGGCTCTTACCGTCTATCCACCTAATAAACCGTTAAACAGCAACTTGAACGTTCCGTGGGTTGTAGCGCGGAACTGAACACGGAACCCATACAAAATAACCCTTCCCTTGCCATATGTGACTGATACTACAGCCGCGCGACTAGAAAGATGCTCCTCGCCAACAAGCCAGCCGCTTTGCAAGATGTCGCGCTCCGGATAGGACACCGCCACATGATACCGGTCGTTGAAATAAGAACTGTCGATCGAAAATACGGGGCTGTCCCAAAATAGAGCCAACGCGCCGGATGGCATACCGTAACCGAGTGGATGGGACGAGTCGACCTCAACGCGCAATGTGGAGCCCGGGCAGAAGAACTCTTTGCTCGGTTTGTTCTTCACGACGTTTTTTATTTGCAGCCCCAGTTTTTCTATAGCGAATCCACATGCGCGGTTTATCGTTATCAGCGTGCCGCCGTTCTCAACAAAAGCCTTGATATTCTCTACCCCAATGTCACCGATTCCACTCCGGTACTTCTCAGGCACGGGCGTGTTTCGGAGCCGCTTCTCAATCTCTTCGTCTCCACCCACAATCATTTCCGTCGAATCATCAGGAAAGATAATGACTTCGTACCCCTCGTTAAGATTCCCCGCCACAATTCCCTCATCCCGCAAAGTTTCATACGAGAAACCGAATTGCTCTAGAGTCAGGCGCGTCCACCCCTCGTCAATGTTGCCTCCCCAATAGCGATTGTAAATACCGATGCGCCGGGCTTTGATTAAGCCCATTTCGCTGTTTAGGGAGCGATTCAGACCGGAGAACGACACTCCTGACGTGCTTGCCAATGTGTTCAAATCTTGCACCCCTATATCCTTAATCAGGAAACTGCCGACAGGTAAAAGTTCACTGCCCACCTCGATCTCCGTTGTCACCCGATAAATCTCCGAACCATTAGCAAGAAGTTGATTCACAACACGATACGCTTCGTTGAGACGCGAATCGATTACATAACCGTGTTTGCCAGTACCAATGACTTTGCCGTCAGGTGCTATCGGCTCGGTTACCCCGGTAAACGCGCGCCTCCTTGACGCAAGCACAGTGCAATCCGCCGGGACCGGTTCGGCGGTTACTCCCATCATTTCTGCCATCGTGTCTGTTACGGTATCGTATGGCCGATTCGGTGTGCCATCCTGAAAGCGCGTCCAGGCGTCGTCCGGGAAAAAAGTACGCTCTAGCAACGACTTGATTACGCCGCGTTTCGGTTGGTTGATTGGGAGAAAGAATGTACCTGCCGGATAAGTTATATTGCCCAGCCTCACTTGATGGCGCATTTTCTGAATTTCAATGCCTTGGAGCAGCAGCTTGTTGATTAGTGTATTGACCGTCAACGGGTCATGCTGGTCTTTCCTAATTAGGAATCCGGCGGAAGGCTCTTTTTCGCCCCGCTCAGTTTGTCGTAGTGCTTTCTGCACCGCGTTATTCAATACGGTTTCTCGATACTGCGCAGCGAGATGTAAAACTGCCTTTGATGCGATAAGTTGCTGCTCAATCATATCGCGAAGACTCCACCAACCTCCACGCCACGGGTTAGGAAAGTTGGTCTGCGCTTTGTAGTGGGGCATTCCGCGGAGCGTACCACCATCTCCTGCAAGTTGGTGAGGATGGATATAGATTGGAGTTGCCAGTCTAGCCTGCGCCGTTTCCGTCAGCATGCTGGCAACATTGTGATAGTTGCCCATCCAATGAAACCCAAGATGTGCCCAGCCGCCGAAAAGCGCGCCGTTGACCACCCCTTGAATACCAGCTTCTTCAAGCTTGTACGCCATGTGACTCCCGTACCAACCGAGTTCGCGCCATACGAGTGGGTCGGCGTGCGGGTGAATCGGCTCGCAATATGGAACGACAAATAACCGTGGGCCATATGCACCCATTTCATGATGGTCCTGAAACACCTGCGGATGCCACTCTTGAAACATGATACGCGCCATGTATTGCGATTCGACCAGATTAAGCATGAACGCGTCTCGGTTATTATCGTGTCCGCAATATTTGTGATATAACCACGGCAACGGCGTTCCTTCGTATTCCGTACCAACGTATTCGTTGTACCAGTCAGTGACCATAATCTGGCCATCGGGGTTAAAACAGGGAATCATCAGAAAAATCGTGTTTTCTAAGATTTCTGTTGTTTCCCTGTCCGTACCGCAGACCAAGTCGTAGGCTAACTCTGCCGACATTTGCGTCGCGGCAATCTCGCTCGCGTGTAGACTCATGCTCTGGCACACCACCGCGCGACCATTCTTGATTAAGCGGCTAATTCTTGCCTGAGACAATCCCCTCGGATCGGCAATCTGTGCATTGATTCTCTTCAGCTCATCCAGGCGCGCAAGATTGCTGGCAGACGAGATAATTGCCAGTAAGAAAGGGTTCCCTTCCGTCGTTGCGCCCATATTGATCACTTGGATCTTTTCACTTCGATCATCCATTAGATTGAAGTAATCAACAATTTTGTCCCAGCGGGCAATATTACGGTCACTCCCGAGACGGAATCCGAAATACGATTCCGGCCTCGGAATGGTGTTGGACATAACACGGCTCCTTTTTTCCTAATAGAAAGGTTGAATACGTATCATCCTACGATTATTGTCGCTCTTCACAGGCTAAAATTATTCCACAATTCACTGCTTAGACACGTCTCATTTGCGCCAAGACAATCGTACCCGATTCTAGAAGATTGACAAGTCGTCTTTTTTCGATAGTAGGAGAATGCTTATGAAGTTGGTTCCGTAACGACGATAGCGGCGGAGATTTTGGTGAGGAGTTCGTTGAATCAATGAAATGATGGATGGGTTTACAAATTGCAACTACGGTAGAACAAACCTTGTCGTAGAATTGGACCAATTCTATGGACGGCACGGGGGCTGTTACAGTCGAAACTAAGAATTTGGAGGATTAATCGGTTCCCCGAGGGTTGCCAAGACATCAAGAAAATTTGGGAAGGTCTTGCTAACACAGTCCGGATTCTTGATTCGAATCCCCGGCGCTTTCAGGCCAATTAAGGAAAAACTCATTGCCACTCGATGGTCATCGTAGGTATCAATCTCGGCCGGCTTGATTTTCGAGGGATAGATTTCGACCCCGTCTTGATGCTCAACTACATTTACGCCGAGTTTCCGCAACGCCGTGACCATCGCATGAATCCGATCTGTTTCTTGCCAGCGCGTCTGTTCAATATTACGAATAACCACGCGGTCCTCTGCGAACGGGGCGATGGCAGCGAGGGTAAGTGCCGTATCGGAAATCGCGTTCATGTCCACATCGATCCCCTTGAGGTTTTTGGGGCCCATGACTTCAATTCCGCTAGAATGTCGATTCACATGGCAACCCATCTTTTCAAGCACATTAACGAATCGAATATCCCCTTGAGTAGAATCCGTCGTCAAATCCTTCACGCGCACACGGCCGCCTGTTAAGGCGGCAGCGGCAAAAAAGTAGGATGCGCTGGACGCATCCGGTTCAATGGCATACTCGCGAGGCTCATATCGCTGTCCGGCAGGGATATGAAAGTAGCGGTAGTTCTTGTTGATTACCTGCACACCGAATGCCTTCATCACCGACATCGTGATATCAATGTACGGTTTCTTCAGCTTATCCACAATTTCAATCTCTAAGCCATTGACCGCATACGGGGCAACTAGCATTAACGAAGTCAAGAATTGGCTGCTTTTACTCGCGTTCAATCGTGCACGTCCGCCTTGAAGTCCATTTGCACATACGACTACAGGCAGATAGTCGTTATTGTATTGCGAGCGAGCGTCCACCCCAATCTGCCTCAGACTATCCAGCAAATCCGAGATTGGGCGGCTGTGGCGCATAGGTACATCGCCATCAATGATGAATTCGCCTTTCCCGAGTCCAACATAACTGACTAGCGATCTTGTTGTTGTCCCGGAATTTCCGACATAGAGATTCGCGTGATTCACGGGAATTCTGCCACCGTTGCCAATGACTTCAAACGAGCATCGATCTTCATTAGCGGCAATAGCCACGCCTAGCTGTCTTAGCGCCTCATACATATAGCGGGTGTCATCGCTGAATAAGGCGCCTGTCAGTCTTGAATGTCCTTTGGCAAGCGAAGCAATAAGTAACGCGCGATTTGTATAGCTCTTGGACCCCGGAACAGTTACAATAGCATCGACTGGATTCTGAATCGGTTCAATTTTAAGCATTGATATTGCGAATCTGGAATGAGATTTGATAACCTAGCTGGCGGCTCTCCTTCGCCGCCGCAGATAGCTTTCCGCCTCAGCTTGGGAGGAAATTCCAGTTTAGCAGAATCAAATTTGCATGTCAACAGATAGTTTCTTGTCCTCTCATCGGTTTTTAGGCAAAAAAGAGCCCTATGCACGGTGCATAGGGCTGTAATCGCGGCAATGCTCCAAGAATGATTAAGCTGACAACTCGGTTTAGAAGCGCGTACGTAAAATGAGTTGACTTTCAACGCCATCAGGTAAGACCGTCGTCTGAAAATCCAAATCTATTGGTTTGAACGACATCAAACGAGAATTCTTCTTCTTGTTATGTTTTTTGGCAACGATACGGGCTTCAACCGCGCTGATTGCATGATTTAAAATAACCCCGCCCAAGAGAGTTCGCGCCAACTCGAATTTGTCGTTAGCCTCGTATCTTAAACGCAAGGCTTCTTCACGGCTAGGCGAATCGCTGTCCCCCTTCCGGTCTTCATCCTTAAACGCGCGGCGGTCATCCCAGTACCATGGTCCTGTCCGGCTGAGGGGTTCACCGTTATTCTCCGTATAAACATTATGCCAGTTATCAAAGAGCGTAGCGTGTTCAAAATCCTCAATCGGGTCCCACGTTTCAAAGGTGCCGGGGCCGTCAGATATGACATGTTCCCTGACCAGATTGCGGTAGTCATCACGTGAGTTTTCGGCATCGCTGTGTGCAATGAAATAACCCACTAAAAGCGCAATGTCGGCGGCAAGAAATAAATAGCCTCGTTTTGCTCCAACATAAAGTTGACCCGATCCCGGTACAACGAGTGAAGACAGAAACGCGCGATTAGGCGATTTCATCGGTTCCCTCGGACGTAAACCTTCCAATTGCGCCCCCAATGTCCTCGTGCCAACCACAGATGCCATGAGAAAAGCAGTGAGTTCGGAATTAGGAGTCTCAGCTTCCTTGCTTGATGCAATACATAAAAAAGCGCATGAGAACAACATGCAACTCATCAATATAGTTGAGGCCCCTCGCCTCATTCCCCAAGTCATTATTGTGCCGTCTCCATTCGATTCATTCTGTCTCCAAAGAGACCTAAAACTACTGTCTACCGCAGAGGTGATAACTTGCGTTGTACTCTCCTCTCGACTTAGAGCCTGTTTGAATAATCGGTGGCAAAGCCATTTTTGGTCATTTGTAGAAAGTTTTTTCATGTTTTCATTGTTGGCTGCTACATACCTGTCACTATTCTATCGCACTCACTATTCGCTCCCTTGATCCCACGCTGGGGCTTTTAGAGGCTGGTAGGATTTCTATCGCGCTCCCTAGAAGATCTCTATCAGGATTTACTATCGCCTTCGCTATTCGCTCAGTTGATCCCTCGCTGTTCACTCGGTTGATCGCAGGGGATCTCTATCGCAGTCATTTTTCATTCCTTTGATCGCACCCTACAAACTGTACTTTTCAAACAGGCTCTTAGAACCGAAGCATTAACTCAAAAACATTTAACCGTTTTCCTTCGGGACCCCGCGGCACTTCTACAGCGTAGTCAAATTGGTAGTCAAGCAATCTCACACCTAGACCATACGTTAGATGGTCCGAAAAATTCAGCAAGTCTATCCCCGGTTCCGTTTTGTAACCAACGCGCAATGCAAGGAGATTACCAAGCCAATACTCGGCGCCGATACTTTTCCGTAGATGCCTCCATTCAAGGGCGCGAATGCCAACACCCCGATTCGAAAGCACATCACTACGCGTTTCGTCAGGAAAGTCAGCCAAGCGTCTTTCTATCTCCTCTTCATCCTCTGTCAATTTATGGATAGATGCCGTCAAATCTCCAATGAGGTTGACCCGATGATTCGTTTCTTCGTAGAGTACCACTGCCGTCCCCATCTTGAATTTGCGAGGAAGAGGGTCGCTCTGATTCTCATCTATGAAGTGCAGACGCGTGCCCCAGTTCTGGAGGGCAGCGCCAATCTTGACTGGCACAAATGCATTCAACAAATCGTACTGCAATCCGAAATCAACGGCGTAAGCGCCCCCGCTCTCCCGTCCTAACTTCTGTCTGATAATCTTGCCATTCATGCCAGCAGAAAGCCGATCTGTCACTTGGTCTGCGTATGAAAACGTCAATACCCAATTCGTCCCGAGGTTTTCCTCTCTAATCGGATTGGGAGAATCTGTTGTCACCAAGATGGTTCCTTGTCCTTCAAGCTGAAGCGTCGCTCCAAGGATGCCGACATCGCTAATCGGCATAGCTCCGGCAAAAAATGCATAGTACAATCCTTCGCCAGCTTCGCCGAAAATGTCCCCTTGGTTTTTGTACGAAATAGCCACCTGTTTCTCTTGAATAATTCCCAATCCACTGGGATTCCATAAAGCGCTAGTCACATCGCCATCAACAGCAGTGAAGGCATCGCCCAATGCTGTCGCACGCGTCCCGCCGCCGAGATCGAGAATTTGAGAGCCTTGGGTGCCCGGTCCCGCCAATCCTGATGGTGGAGGCGAGATTATCGCCACAACCAAGACTATGTTAATTGCCAATATTAGGTTTACTCGCTGCATTCATTAATCTCCTAGCACAAGCTCGTTGAAGTGAACCGTTTCCGCTACTTGCTAGAAAAAACGGGTAGAGTGCTGAACGGGTTTACAAACCGATGAGGTCGCGCTATACTACAGAGGTTGATTTCAACTGATTTTCGCGCCGCCGTCAATCTATTATGGAATACAATCGTATTGCACTTCAAAACGCTTAATGGATTGGATTTTGAAATGATAGCCTACTACGGGAATAACTACAATGGAAAAGGATATTGTTTGAATGCACCTTAACATAAAGACTCGTTTCCCGCGTATTGAGCCAACCCCGCAAGAGACCATCTAATTCATGCAAATTTAGAAAATAAGTTTCGCATTTTGAGCGAGGCGTGGAAAGGATAAAACTGGAAGATTGGAAGGGAATCTTCCAGCCTTCCAATCCTATTCTTCCAAGTCGCGTCACAAGATGAACTTTAATACTGAAACCTGCTTATAGACAACCAAAAGACATGAAAAAGAATATAGCGGCGGGGGTTTTCCTAACTCTCTGGATGTGTAGCGTATGCCATCCCGCGGCGCCAATCCTCAGAGAGATTGAAGCCGTTCCGACCGATTCCCCGCCGAAGATTGATGGCGCGCTCAATGACATCTGCTGGCAAAAAGCGGCTCAGTCGGGAAGTTTCGTCCAATACGATCCGCTATCGGGCGAGCCAGCGACTCAGCCAACCAAAGTCTACCTTGCCTATGATCGGAATCGACTTTATGTCGGTTTTGAATGCTTCAAAGATGATATGAACAGACTCGCCGCAAATTCGACACGCCGGGATGCTCGGTTCTTTTCCGATGATTATGTCGAGGTTTTCCTAGATACATACCTAGACAAACGAAACTGCTATGCCTTCGCATTGAATCCACTCGGGACACAAAGAGATCGTCGTATCACCAATGAAGGCTCAAACGTGAGACGCAGCGGATCCGGCTCGGGTTCTGCATTACCCTGGGACTGTGATTGGGATGGTCGCGCCGCAATCTATAAGAACAGGTGGACCGCCGAATTTTCTATCCCCTTTGCCGAACTCCGTTTTCCGAAATCTCAGAATCCTTCTGTAGCCTGGGGTGTCAATTTTTGGCGGCACGATGAATCACGTGAAGAAGATCAATCTTGGGTAAACCTTGGAAGCCGCCGATACGCCGTTTCGCGTTATGGTCACTTGACGAATCTGCCCGTGAATACGCTTGCGACCAAACGACTGTTGGAGATAAAGCCGTATGGCGTTGCCAAACCGCAACAACTAAACGCCCAAAGCCCGGAAATGAAAGCCGATATGGGTCTCGATTTGCGTTACCCGTTCTCGAACATGTCGGTAGATTTCACGATAAACCCCGACTTCGCGCAAATTGAGGCAGATCCGGATCGGATCAATCTGACGGATATTCCGTTACGTTTCCCGGAAAAGCGTCCCTTCTTTCTGGAAGGAAATGAAATTTTTCAGATGCCGGTCGAATTGTTCTATAGCCGGCGTGTAGGAGATTTGTCAGGCGGTGCGAAGATGGCTGGCAAGGTTGGTGGATACAATCTTGCTGCCCTTAGTGCGCAGGCAGGCCCAGAGTATCCGGATGAAGAGATTGAAGAAGGGCACCTACCCTTAGACGAATATAACTACTCCGTCTTCCGTCTCCAGCGAGAGTTGGGAAGGACATCGTCAGTCGGGTTCTTGGGAGTCAACAAGCAGCGCGGGGGTTTGTACGATAGGGCATCCGGAGCGGATGCTCGATTTACACTGCCGGGCAACATAGATCTTAATCTCGAATATGCGAGAGAATGGAAATCCGGCGTCAAGAGCGACGATCTGGTTTTTGCCCAACTTACTCGCCAAACCAATCGCTTCTCATTTGATGTGCGTTATACCGACATCGGCGAACACTTTGATTTGGAGACCGGCTTTATTCCACGCATCGATCGCCGTGGGATTTTCCTTTCCACGCAGTACACCAAGCACTACGAGGGATTAATAAAACGCTTTCGCGGCCGTGTCAGATATGAACTCCTGGAAAATCATGCCGGACAACGCACCAACGAAAACCGGGACGTTAATGGATCAATCAGAATCCAAGATTTTTCCCTTTGGCTTGCGCCCCAATGGTATTTTCACGTGACTGAAGACGATATCGCCTATACAGATAAGCTCCTCAGGTTCTACCTTGGCTGGTCACCACCAAAATGGGTGTCAATTCGGAACTTCGGGTCAGTGGGAGTTCGAGATGATAAGGATAGTTTTTTCATTAGACCCGAGATTACCCTGCGTCCGACCTCGAAGCTCAATTTTGAAATCACCCTACAACGTCTGATTGAAGATCGCGAACTTGTAGAATGGACTCGGCGGATCACAGTCAACTACCAATTCGCACAGCGCATGTACGCAAGGACTAGTGCGGAAGTTACCATAGAAATGGAACGACGTGTATTCGTCCTATTTGCCTACGAATATCGACCCGAAAGCACCTTTTTTGTTGTCTATAACGACAACCGAGACGAAGAGGCGATACTGAGCGTATTTTATTTGTCAAAATCTCACATCTGTTTAAGTTGGGGATGTGGTAAGGCCTATTTTGATTAGCGGAGTGATTTGGAAACTTTATCGTGCCTGAATCAATCGACCCGGCAGATCGGGATTCGCTTGTCGGCTTCTTTGACATTGACACGCCTCCTCCCCGTTGGTTAGAATTCCCCGATTGATAAGATTCATGGCATCAAATCGTTGAACGAGAACGTCCTAGTTCTATGCCCTAGGCATGGGGCTTTTCAGCGCCCATCTTAATTCGTGCGGACGGATTTATGAAACATTATCGAAATAATATTCTCGCAGTTGTTTCCGGGATTTTGCTAGTCTTGAGTCACCCCAGTTTTAACCTGTTCCCGCTCGCATGGGTAGGATTGGTGCCGCTGTTAATAGCCATAAAGTCTGTCTCAAACGCGAAATCTGCCTTCCGGATAGGATATATTTCGGGATTGACGTTCTTCGCGGGGCTCCTCTACTGGATTGTCCTGCTCTATCCGTTTGCACACATCTTTGTAACCGTGCTGGGCTATGTCGCTCTCGTCGCTTACGCCGCCCTTTACTTTGCCGTCTTTGCCCTAGTTGTGCACCAATTGCCGCGTAAATCCGGGATATCCTTCATTTTTCCGACAGCACTGTTTTGGACGGGGTTGGAGTGGATTAGGAGTTGGCTACTGACAGGCTTCCCATGGGGCAGTATGGGATACTCGCAGTGGAACAATCATGCCGGAATTCAAATTGCCTCGATTACCGGAGTTTACGGCGTCAGCTTTGTTGTCGTGCTCTTCAACGCGGCAATCGCATATCTAATCATCTCGTCTTCCAACTGGCGAAGAGCAACCAAGAGTGTTGCATTTCCAATCGCCATTGTGGCACTCACGTTCGTTTACGGTGCATTTTGTTTGTCCGATTCCGGAAACTCGGTAGCGCACGTTAAACTCGCGCTTGTTCCCGGCAATGTCTCGCAAGCCGAGAAGTGGAAATCGGAACACGCCCCGAAGATTTTCAGGCGATATATCAGTTTAACCGAACAGACGAATGCCGCTAACCCGGATATAATTGTCTGGCCCGAAACTGCGATTCACCCCCAAATACTATCCGGGCAGGCGGAATCCTACAGGCAGCGTTTATTCGAGATGCTGCGAGAGCATCAAACCTATCTGCTCGCCGGTGCCGCCGTGCGAGAGGCTGATAAGAAGTTCTATAATAGCGTTTTTCTTCTCTCCCCGGCGGGTGAGAAGCTTGGCAGCTATTCCAAGATGCACCTCGTGCCCTTCGGGGAATACGTGCCGTTCTCCAGCGCTCTCCCAAACTTCATCCAATTTGAGACCTTCGCACCCGGGAAGTCAATTAACCTACTACCGCTCGCCAGCATAAAGGATGCCAAAGTCGGTATTGCGATCTGTTTCGAGTCCGTGTTCCCCAATCTCTTTCGCAAGTTCGTAGCGAAAGGCGCGGACATCATGGGAATCTTGACCAACGATGCTTGGTTTGTAGGCACAACGGCGCCTGCCCAACACCTATCCGCCGCGCCGTTCCGTGCCGTCGAAAACCGCATCTCCGTTTTCCGCTGCGCCAACGGAGGAATCTCCTGCATAATAGATCCGTTCGGGAGGATAGTGAGCCAGACTATCACCCCGACCCAACCTGATGGCGTTCTGGTAGAAGACGTCCCTTTGAAAAATCATCAGAACACGAAACAAACGCTATACACCCGCTACGGCGATTGGTTTCCAATCCTATGTCTGCTGGCAAGCCTCGTACTAATTGGTCATAGGAACCGAACGCGGATCCACTCCAAACTCAGGCGGTACACCTGAAGCATCACTGGATTCCCCGCACACATGTAAGAGCCCTCGCCTGATGGCGCACTTCATTTTGCTCTTTTATTTGCACATCAACACTTTTTTGCGTTACAATTCCCATGATGTTTCACAAGACAGTACTCTTCAATTCCGAATAACAAAAGGACGTTTCTCGCCATGTTTATCCAAACCCCAGACGGTACGCTTGTGAACCTAAATCAAGTAGGCGGAATCAAAATTATCAAAGAGGAAGCAGCTCGTACTTATCCTACCAGATTTGGACACAGCCTCTATGCTATCCTTCCAGCCGGTATGGGTATAGTTGCACCTGAACCCCTTGAACAACACCATATACTTTTGGTAAGCGGACGGGATTACGACCAATGCATTTACGTCCTTAACGACATAAAAAAACATCTTGAATCGAAAGATTCGTTTATGGTGTTAAAGTGTCCTGATCCACAACAATCGACACCTTAAAACAGGGCACGGATAACATTTCTGCAATAATCCTTTTCGGAAGCACAAGGAATTTATGTAACTCCAATCGAAATGAAAGGACATCGGACAATGAAAGAAACTTTGGAGTTGTTCCTAACACCGGGAGTATTGGCCCTCGGAATAGCGATGCTGGCAATCATGTTCCGCATGACTCACAAACGAATTGATGATTTGCGCTCCCAGATGGTGTCCGACCATAACCATCTTTCCGAAAAACTGGAAGTTATCGATCACAGGTTGTCTGAAAAGATTGACGCTGTCGATAAGAGGCTGTTTGAAAAGATTGACGCCGTTGATAAGAGGCTGTCTGACAAGATTGACGCTGCTGATAAGAGGCTGTCAGGAATGATTAATACCCTTGACCAGCAAATACACGGTATGAATCAAAGAATTGACACATTCAACAATCAGTTTGCCGCACATTTGGAATCGCACCGTTTTACCAACACACATAATCGCGCTAACGGCGTTCGTCAATGAACGCAGCACGATAGACGAGATTCCATAAGCAGAAAAATTTTACTAACTACTTCCCAGAGAAGAACCGTTCCACCGCGCCCCGTTCCGCCAGTTCTGCTTTCGTATAATGAGCCGGCATAGCGGGCACCTTCCCAACACCTATCCGCCGCGCCCTTCCGTGCCGTCGAAAACCGTATCTCCGTTTTCCGCTGTGCGAACTGAGGCATCTCCTGCATAATCGATCCGTTCGGGAGGATAGTAAGCCAGACTATCACCCCGACCCAACCTGATGGCGTTCTGGTAGAAGACGTACCGTTGAAAAATCATCATAGCGCGAAACAAACGCTATACACCCGCTACGGCGATTGGTTTCCAATCCTATGTCTGCTGGCAGGCCTCGTACTAATTGGTCATAGAGGAACCGAACGTGGATCCACTCCAAACTCAGGCGGTACACCTGAAGCATCACTGGATTCCCCACACACATGTAGGAGCGATCTCCTGATCGTGGACAAGTCAATTCGAGACCTGAAACTCTCCGATTTTACCTTCTCTTTTAGTTATTGAACCGGTCTCTAATCGTCCACTTGCAAGCGACGCCCTGCACCGTCTTTTTACAGAACACTTCCTTCAATACCAAGACGGAATCAAGCGAACAGGCAGTGAATGCGATAGTGACTCCCGTGCGAGATTGTCAGTCTCTCATCAACGATTAGTCTTGTCCTAATATTGACGAATTTGGGGAATCAAACATGTGTTCTGCGCTTTAGAAGGTATTACACAAACGTATCTCAATTCCCTCTCGTGTCAGGCGCAAGATACGGATGCGATTGCCGCATCCGGTACCCGAGAAAAAGTTGCGAAAACGGGGCGGCAATGTTAACATTCTATCAATGATTAACGTTTCAGAGTTTTCAGAGTAGGCGTGAGAAATATAGCTAGACAGAAAACGGCGAAAGTCCATGCCAGGACTGATGTCTCGGCGGTTTCACAAGACGGGTACTCGGAATGATACTCTGAAACGGGGGCGATTTTTAATGCTGGTTCTGGCGTAATACGGAGGATGACCATGACGGCAAAGAAGACTAATGCTTCACTTCAAAACGCGCTTCAAGGTAGGGCGATGAGCAAGGGACGCACAGAACTTGGATCGGATATAAGGAAGTTGCTAGATACGTTAGATGGGGATGAGCGTGTTGAGGCGGTTATTGAGCGGGTGCAACGATATACGGTCGAGGCAGCGGGTAGAACCGTAGACTCCGACTTTCGCCTGATGGGGAAACATCTAGCCGATGAGATTAAGGAGATAATCTGCAAAGAATTGGCGCCATACGTATCGTCCTATATCTCAGATGCACACCGGGAATTGGTCGTCCACGCTCATGCGCGCGGGTTATCTACCGCCGATGCGGTTCGGACGTTGATATTGGAAGACCGTACGATGAATCGGCTGGCGCAAGAGGACGCTGTGGGCGTGGAAGATTTACGCACAATCTTGATTCATCGGTTATCGTATCTTAAGCCGGGGACGGCGCGATGGCCCGAAGCGAAGTACGGTTCGGTGTGGCGCGAAGCGCGGGAAGAGTATAGGCAACAAGTCAGTGATATTCCGTTCACCTCTCAAGCGGAGCAGGCTGCGCTTTTAGCCAAGAATGCGGAGCGGATAAACCGTGCTTTAGACAATGAAAAAAATTCCGTCAAAGATATTCAAATGCTGACAAATTCGCTGACCAAAACCTTGGAGAGTCTGCGAAAGCTATCGGCGGTTGACGAGCCGATGCCTGCGAGTCTGTCCGGGGTTCAGCTTGTCGGCGTGCTGGAGCGGTTGACGCTTGCCTTGGGAGCACCCGAACAGAAACAGCTTGGTGGCGATGCGAAGGAACTGGTTGGAGTTTTGGAGCACTTAACGCTTGCATTGAAAGCGCCGCAGCGAGAGCGGACGGGCAACGGAGTTAAGGCACTGCCTTCGGAGGCGGACGCGGACGACGGCAAAGCAGAATAATACGGCAGAAACGACGAGTCGTCTTTTTTTCGAGGCGTTGACGTGGCGACTTTCACACTCATCCCTTGTTTTATCATCAAGCATTTTAGCCTGACCGAGTAGGTCGGCTTTTTCCCCTTGAATCTCCCTCATTTATGTCTAAAGGATAGTGGGAAAGTTTAATGACAGTCGACTGTCTTTTTTGATTGACAACTACTCATATGTATAGTATAATGTGGACGTGGCCCGATGGAATGGGAATGGTAGCTCCCCAATTTGTTTTAATGCTCGGATTACATCTTACTTGAAAGGAGACATTCCACGAATGAAAGTAAGAATTCTAGTCACGCTTGAGGTAATTGACAACGGCTGGCTCGACCCTGCACGTAGGGCGTCAACGTGCACCGTGGCGCAGGCGCTGGTAAACGCGAAGATTGTGAGGGATACGCTCGGAGTCGACGTTTTGAACGACACAGTCTTGCTGCGGTTGCCGAATGATGGAGATCAATCCGTGTTTACCGTGTCACTGGCGTTTTCGGAATGGATTCGTAAGTTTGATCGATGGACAGCCGTCCGGAGCAATTATCAAAAATGGCGCAAAGAATGCGCAGACTTACGACGACTTGGAAAGACGGACTTGCCGCCAATGCCAGCAATCAAGGGAAAAGCGGCGACGCCCGTTACAGTCATCATGGACACTGAAGAACAACACGTCTCTATCGAAGGCGATCCAGCATCCAAGAGCGAGAGGGTTGTGCTCCCGCCATCCTATCGCGATAGGTATCTTCTAAGTATCCGTGACAATTTTGAGTCACTACTGCGATTAGACACAGAACGCTTCAATTCACTCTGCAGTTATCTTCACGTAGTGGCGGGAGGACAATTGTCGAGTTCTGTCCGGAGGATGGGTCCCCCGGGGAAGAGCAAGGCGTACCCACAAACCGTGGTCAAGCCTGTATCGAATTACAGCGGCAACTCTGGCGATGTCCAGGCACACTCTCCGGAAAAATACAGCATGTCAACCCAGCGCGACAAAATGTCAAAGAACCAGAATGGTTCAAAATGCCCAAAATCGCCGTCCGTTTATCCGTCTGAATACCAGAACCCCCAACTCGATCTAAAATCGTGAATGTGACGGCAAAGCGTAGTCATCCGAGGTGACAGTCGTACATAACCTAAGAGCCTGTTTGAATAATCGGTGGTAAAGCCATTTTTGGTCATTTGTAGAAAGTTTTTTCATGTTTTCATTGTTGGCTGCTACATACCTGTCACTATTCTATCGCACTCACTATTCGATCGCTTGATCCCACGCTGGGGCTTTTAGCGGCTGGTAGGATTTCTATGGGATTTCTATCGCACTCGTTATCCACTCGTTTGATCGCACCCTACAAACTGTACTTTTCAAACAGGCTCTAAGAATGAGACACAACTACAAGTTGGCGTGATTTGGTGCGTTGGAATAGCATTATCCTGAAGGATATCGTGGTAGCCGCTGAAACCTATGTCGGCGAGAGTCTCGCAAGCGGACCAGGCGACCTTACAACGAGAATAGCGAAGATAAACCTAAGCGTGGTAGTGGAAAGACGTACCTTCAGTCGCAGCCACAAGAGGTAACTAACATTCGGGTGATAAAACCATGAGCCACCGAAAAACCTATGCCAATGCCCCAAATGGTATGTGGTTGTTTCCGCAGAGTTCCTGCGAGACATATTAACCGAGTATTTGAATCATCCAGAATACGGCAAGGACTTCAGTATCCATCAGCACTGTTTCATGTGTGCCAATGATGACCGAACTGAATCCTATACTATAAGATGGCCTGATAACACCTGAGAGCGGTCCTGAAGAATTGTTCGGGGACCTACCTCACCCAAACATGTTGAATGCCCTGTTTGTTGGATCGCGAGACGGCACTCTGACGATTCCGTCGAGATTCTCAAACACCGACAACTAACAACAAACTGGGAAGACTGGGGGACCTTGCCCGCAGGGTAGAAGTAAAAGCTAATTGTCGGCGTGCAAGAGGCAATCTTACTAGCATAACTTCGACAAGAGAAGACTTCGGCGCGGGGCGGTTGACATTGCGACTCATGATGTGGATGATTTTAATGATGATGTAAAAGGCGTGCGTTCCCACTTGGCTAACCCCCTGTCCGCCTCCCGCATCGCCTTAGGAGCTACTCACTTAGGCCGATGCCCTTCCACAAGTGAGAAGGGGAGTTCAGCGAGGCGTGCATCGTCGTGGCTTTTGCAACTCCACTAAACGCAATAGAGATATGCAATACCTGGCGGCGTTATGACAGTCGTACAGAGCCTAAAGATGAAATCCAAACTTCCCACTCTCCGCCTCGGCTACATTCTCGTGTGCTTGGCGGTTTCCATCGCTATTCCCATCCCGCCAACCGGCGCCTCACTCAAACACGCCGCGGTCGTCGGCTTCGAGTCCCCGCGCTCCTTGGCAGGGTTTCTAATACTGTGGTTTATTTTGAGCCAGCTAAACATCATTCCAAGAAGTTGGAACAGGACAAAAACGAATCCCCGGAAACGACTTCAGCTCATCGAACCCTTCGACAAAATGCGGCATTGGAATCCATCAGATCGTGTCTCACTCCAAATGAGCGCTGACGTGAACAAAGGAGAATAATCATGGAGCAACTCGGATATATCGCCCTCGGCTGTGTTCTGATATTAGTCGTGCTGGGACTGCGGCGCGTGGACTGGTCGAAGATTAGGTTGCCGAAATTTGGACGGGCGGGTGTCGGCGTGGGCGCCAGAACGAAGAACTCGGTGCTATTGAGCATCGCGTTTCACGCTGTGCTGGCGTTGATTGGTGCGTTATTCATTGTTACGAAGGACATCGAACACGACGCTATCAACGTGGAGTGGGTGAAGATACCGCGGACACCGCGGCGCCTAAAGACACCTGAAGTCAAACCTGTCCAACCCCGGATTATACCCCCTCGTAATCTGGCGACGCATCAAGCAACGCCGAATACAAAGCCGGTCGATGTGAAGGTGGCGGCGAGACGGTCGATTTCTCTGGTCGAAAGGAATTTTGATTTGTCCGTAGACACGAGCTAGGGGAGCGTGGGCGACATTGAAACCAAAGCTGAATTCGTCCCCAAGCCTCGCGAGATTACGCTGTCTTCACGTTCCGGGAAGGCCGGAACGGGTATGGTTACCGGAAGCGCCGACGCCCCCGGCAGAGGCAAAGGGAAAACTGCGGGCAGGGGCGGATTGGGCGCAACGATAGAATCGACGGGCACGGCGGATTCAGCCAGCCTAGAAGATTCCGACTTCACCCATCTGGAGACTGTACCTGATGGCGAACTGGGCGCAATTCTCACGGGCGAGGGCAAGGACATATCCGGGCATATCCGGATGATACGATTGAAACATTCGCTTTCGGACTGGTGGCAGGACCCGACGGCTATGCCTAGCTTTATGAAGTGGCTAAAGGATAATACGCGCATTCGGGCGGATATGAAATATAAGGGTGGATCACTTCGATTAACCGAGCCGGATATTCAGGACGCCCCGCTAATCTTCATGACCGGGCACGACAAGGATATAACCGTGGGACGCGGACTCGCTAAAGACGGACCGTTATTGGACGGGTTTAGCACGGAAGAACGTGCAGCCTTGAGGAGATATATCGTAGAACGGGGCGGGATGCTTTTCTTTGACGATTGCGGTTTCAACGGACTCTTTGCCCAACAGGTCGCCCTCGAGCTCGGCAAAGTCTTTCCGGAGTATCCGCTCAAGGATATTCCGCACAACCACGAGATTTACAAACTCTATTACCAGCTCCCCCGGCCTCCCACAGGGGGCGACGTGTTTTGGGCTGCTCCGGGCGCAGGCCAGCGCGCGGGAGGCGCCTATCGAGCTATCTCGTCGAAGTTCGCGTACCAGAAAGGCATCTCGATTGGCAGCAGATTATCCGTCGTCTATAACCGCAAAGATTACCTGTGCTCAATGGAGACCGCGGAAGTCGATAGTCGCGCTAGGCTGCGAGATAGGCGATCGCCCGACGTTCACCGATTCATGACCAACCTCTTGGTCTATGCCATGAAATACGGCGGGAACACTGACAGGAGTAACTACCAATAGCTTAGCCAATAAGGAGCTATCATGAACTTCACACAAAACTCCGTTACGCCACCCTCGGCATCGTAATCCCTTTGCCACGCTCGTCAGCAGATTTGTACTCTACGATCAAAAAAGTCCCACGACTCCGTAGGTTGGGTTGAGCACAGCGAAACCCAACTCCCCGCAAATTCACCCGAATATCTTCCATCCGGCTCCCCATTCAATCGCTCTCTTCCATTCTTCCGCCCTTCCCCTCCCCTTGCCACTTGCGATTAAGTCTGCTATACTATATCAACCACAGAAATGATCGCCACAAATCCTTATTGAAAAAATCGTCCTATGCGCATCCAAAGACCCCGCTTCCCCTGCTCTCCACTCATCGCCGCCGCCATCGTTATCCTACTTACCATTGGCTTCACCGTTCCGTGCGCCCACGCTTCGGGCCCGTGGGTCGAGGTTAAATCACCGGGCGAATTGGATGTCGGAATCATTCATTTTATCGATGCCGAAATCGGTTGGGCTGTGGGGTCAGATTTTATACTCCGCACCGCAGATGGGGGACACAATTGGCACCGGCATGAAAGGCCTGACGACCTTCCTCGCTGGACGAAGGATTTTTCTTCTCCGACGACGGGATGGAGCCTAACCGAGTGGCGCCATCAGAATTCCCCCATGTTGCTTGAAGACATCGAGTTCATTCAAACTACCGATGGCGGCTTAACATGGCAACCAAAGCGCGGGAAGGTTACCGAGTTGGTTCTCATTGGAGATGAGACGCCTCACCCTGACCGACCCCTTGCGGACAACGTAAGGCTTAAACAAGTCGGAATCTATTTTTTTGATGATCAGTTTGGGTGGATTGTCGGACCCACGGGCAATTGGGTCTGGCGCCACGACTGGCTTGGGGATCCGATCGGGAATTTATTAGCAGGCAATTACCTATGTTCTACTCGTGACGGCGGCGAGTCGTGGAAGTGCCAGATTCATATCTATCTCTCGCGCAAACAAGGACACTTCAATATTGATGAATATTTGAGAATGCCCGAACATGTATATTTTCTCAATCCTCAGGTAGGGTGGATCGCGCCAGCCACCGGTTGGATGTATCACACAACGAATGACGGCACGGATTGGGAAGTGGTAGGTCACCCACTTGCGGGAGTCATGCCGGTCCTGCCCCGTGAGCGCTTTCTTACTAAACTCAAATTCGTTGATGAATCTCGCGGCTGGGCGGGCACTACATGGGCTGGCACTCCAGAAAGTGCATGGTTCACCGCAGACGGAGGACGGACATGGAGCATAAAATTTAGAGGCCTGAGTGGTGTCCTTTATGCCAACAAAGATGGTGTGTGGCTGCCAGGCTATAGGTGGTCTCCTACTGGCGAGACAATTCGAGGGATTTTCTATTCGGCGGATGATGGAGACACCTGGGAACTGGAATGGGAAGGTCCCCAACGCATATATGTCATCGTATACAATGAAGCGACGCAATCCCTCTGGGCGGGCGGAGAAGGCATAATTCTTCATAAGAACTTGCAAACAGCCGTCGCGCCGCAAGGTAAACTGACTACTCTCTGGGGAAAACTCAAAGACGCTCCCGACTCCAACCCGTAGGTTAGGATCAAGCGACTGATTAAGGAGCGCGATAGAAATCTCAGAGAGCACAGCGAAACCCAACTTCATTGGGCTCCGCAGCATATCCATAGGGTGAGATTGGGTATCGTCTAATCCCCGATTTCCGCCCCTACTGACCCTCATCCCCTGTAGGAGCGATCAACTGAATGGACAGTGAAGGATTTGTTGCGGTACTCACTGGGAAATAAAGACCGATCTCCCGAACGCTATTAGTGTACGAGATTCTTATCTCGCGCACAATCCCAACATGATTTTTCTAGTTGGATTACCCTGGCTTTTCGTCGATCTGGACACTTACCCTAGTGATTCACCCTATTGGCTGAGAGATGCACATGGACAAATCGCCATGGGCTATGGCTTGGCCAGGGCAAACACTTCAACCTTTTTTATGAGGCCCAAAGCATGGGTTTTGGGGATAACTCGAACCGCGTCTCCTTCAGCTCGAATATCAACCGACGTAACCCCTTCTATCCAGCCCTTGAATTGCTTGACATGAACCCACCTGTCTTCTCCCGTCCGGACATAAATATCCGTGTTTCGCATTCGGTCAATCGAATGAATCACGACTCGTCGGATATGACGCTGTTCGCGCAACTTAACGGCATGTGCGCTAGGCAGAGATGCGGACATGGGGTCGTAAAAGAACGTCGCATCAATGCGTTCCAATTCTTCCGGCACCTCGAGTAGCTTGGCGCAGCCAGTCATTGTTCCGAAACTTATCGCTACGAGTGCGACGACAAGCTGGCCGTACCTGTTTGTGCCGCGCGTACCTTTGACAAAGGGCATGATTCTCAAATTCCAGTAAGGCACGAACATCCACCAACCAGGTTTGTTGAGATCATGACAACGTTTGACCGAGGCTGCCCCTGCTACCCAAACGTAAAAACCCAATAGGGCGTATCTAACGATAGACATGACAATCCAAAACGTTTTTGAAACTACGAGAACTCCAGCAGCGCATGAGGCAACAGTCAGTAGTATGAGCGCACCGCCTCCAATGCCGAAGACATGCCAATAGTCTTTTGTTGTGGATCGACCTTTGAATGAAAAGAGTTCGTTCATAGGATGAAGTATAGTAAAGCATTGAGGCAGCGTCAACCATAAAGGGCTGCGAAAGAGCCACTTCGAGCGTGGGCTCTCGGAAACGACGGTACGCCATCGGATACGGGCGATATTTCATCTTTGGCCAGAATGGTTTTTACTCCGGAGACGAAGCGAGCAGCAAGTGTTGATTGACCGCCTTACTTCCGAAGTTGACTATTTGCGCACAGACGCAACTCCTGGCAGTCTTGACCGCACAGAACAGTGACATGGTGGCGAAGTTGAATCCCCCTCCTCAACCGTCATGGGTTGAGAGGATTCGCGCGAAGTTTCTCACGATACGCACCAAAGGCGACACAGAGGCTTGATAGCCTATCTGTGAGACATTAACCTCGTACCAACACACAAACGCACGAGAATCAAGCGAATACGAAAGGACATTCAATTTCAGTACAATCACTTGCGCCGCTCTATTTACGGCACTCATTGTGGGGCTTTGCGGCGTGAACTGAGGAATCATCATCCGAAATGGTTAGCTCATCTTCAGTTTCAGTTAAGGGATCAATCAAGTTGACTGGAGATGAGGTTGCAGTGTCCAGAAGGCTTGGTTGAGATGGTGGTAAGAACAACATGTTTCCTGCGCATGGCTAGTCGTCTCCTTCCTGTTCTTCCTGGACGGCGGCTTCTGCCGCGGCCTGTTCGGCTTCCAACCTCGCAATTTCAGCGTTCGTATTGGAGATGGCGGAATTAGAATCCGCTATCCGACGTTCTAAGTCGTCGATTTTAGCTGCACGAGCGGCTGCCTCGGCCTTGGAATCATGAAAATGTTGCATGGCGTCGGCTGCTTGACGCTGTAGGTCGGCGTTATCATCCGCAAACCAGACTTCTGTAACCAGCCAGAACACGCCACTTACAAACATGATCCCGGCAACAATGGTGGCAAGAGCAACATGTTTCCTGCGCATGGCTAGTCGTCTCCTTTGGTAGCGTGCAATTGCGTCATTATAGCCGGCAATGGTTTCTAGGATTGAGGTTAATTGTCCTTCAAGCTCCTCAACAGTGTGTAAGATAGCGTCGCGTACACCTACTAAATAACGGATGGTGGGATTGGCAGTTGTACGGTTTCATAAACTCTTCGGAATTAGTAGCTTGTAGCTTTTAGACTGACGACAAACATAAAACTTGGTACCCTGTCGTAAATCTTTTCGTCACACGTAGATGTCCATAGTGACTATTCTTCTCGTAGGAGTTTGCTATGGACATTTTGAATCTTATGAAAGAGTTTCCAAATCAAGAATCTTGTCTCAGATTTATAGAGGAAAAACGTTGGAAGGACGGTGTCTGCTGTATCCACTGTGGCAGTGAAAAAGTTGGACGCAAGAACAAAAACGACATTACTGCTGGTTGGAATTGCTACGATTGTGGATCTAGCTTTTCGGCTATAGCAGGAACAATCTTCCATGGTGCCAAGATACCTCTCCAGAAATGGTTTTTGGCTATCTCAATCCTTTCCAATGCCAAGAAAAGCATATCGAGTTGTCAGCTTGCTCGTGACTTGGACATGAATCAAAAGTCCGCTTGGTATATGGCAATGCGCCTCCGTGAGAAAATGAGTGATAGTGATGAATTGCTGAAAGGGATAGTTGAAGCGGACGAAACCTATGTCGGCGGCAAACCCAGAGCAAAATCTAAGAGAGGTAGAGGCACAAATAAATCTCCCGTCATCGGAGTAGTCGAGAGAGGCGGTCGGGTGGTTGCTAAATTCATGAAGGTTCTATCTGGTGAAAATATCAGAGAATTCATCCTTAGCAATGTCTCACCCGATGAGTCTATTCTTATGTTTGAAGTGAAAATAAGCCGTTCAGCTATCTCGACTTTTTTTTGAATACACTCTTTTTGCTACAACTCGAATCAGAATTGTAAGTGTCAATAAGATACCGAGTTCAATTAACCAAGCAGTAATGCCGTAAGTTGATATTAGAAACTCACCGACACCTACTCCGACCACGGCTGTTACTGATGCTATGACAACTAGGAAGGTGCCGTGCCGTTTCTGTGCTGCTCTTATCACTAATGGAGCAATAGCTACTAGCAAAATTATAGCTACTGCTGTTAGGATTGCAACGGTCATGGTAGCAATTTCTTTCAATTACAACTATAGTCATTTCAAATAAGAATTATACATTTTGATAATATCGTCAATTTTTTTGTGTTTCGGTGCATATTGCCACCGTTTCTTGATAATGGCATTGATACGCCGGAAATGCGACCTTCAAAGAAAACTGCCGATGGTGCGGGACGTATTGTGGCGGATGTGGAAATCGGTGGAGTAGACCTCGGTGACCACTTGGTTGAGCTTGGCAAAACCGTATGACGGTAGGAAAAAGCCAACTTGGAATTTCGATAAATAAGGAGATTTATCATGTTTGGACCTAAGCATCAGTGGAAATGGCGAATACCACTATTCATTGCGACTATATCAGTGCTTCTAGTGTCTGTTTACAAGATGACCACCCACAAGGCAACAGTCCCACAGCCAGTAGTTTATACAATGCCTGATCTGGCATACCCGTATAAGCCACGTAATATTAACACAGGAAGGATTCGATTTTCCGACCCGATAGCACGTGCTAACAACAAACCAACCAGCACAACAAATTTCGAATCCGAGAAAACAGACTCGGTAGCGATAGTCAATGGGGCGGGGAGCCGCCGGGGCGGGAGATTTGGGATTCTAAAGAACTGATGAGTATGGGTGGAAGGCTGGGGCAAGATCTCATACACTTGATTGACACTGCCAATTACGCCCAAGCGAAATCGAAATGCCTGAACGTGTATCGTGCTATCGACAGGTTCGCTAGGCGCACAAATCGTAACGCTACGGGGGTAAATTGACGATTTTGGAGGGGTGGGAAGGTGGTCCTGGTACTCGGAAGGGCGAAAAAAACGGCTAATTTGGAGCATGAGGAACGGATTATTCGCCACCGCGGAAGAATTCGATCGTGAAAGGAGCTGAATATGAAATTCCTTGCATCGTATCGCGTGGGCTGCGCATTAGCTTCAACGATTTTGTGTTCGTTGGTGTTAATCGCTTTGCTTGTGGTGCTTGCCAATTTTCTTGCGCCATACGTTGACGGGAACACTGACTATCCAGCAATAATGCAACACCAAATTACTGGCTTACCTGCGGCGAAAGAATGCAATAATCCACAAATGGTGTTGCGACAAGAACTAACAACGCTATCCCACGAATCAAAAGCCTCCTGAAGAACACAAAAAATATTGCAGCAACTATGCCCATGTTTGTACATTGATCCTTCTTCATAATATAACTGTCAGTTATATCACGATCCATATAGCAACTGGTCACAGAAAAAACTAGAGGATTTCTGCCGGATAGGCACTCCAATGGTATAGAAAATGATGTCCATATCCTGTAGTCAAAGCCCTTATCTACTCATTGCACAATAAAGTGGCTACTTATATGCTTTGTCCCTCGCTTTAATGTCCGTCAAAAAGCAAATTTTCTCTTTCCTATTTATTCGGTATTTATATAGTCCGCGAAACCGCTTCTCTCTTAGCTTTTCTCCTACGAAAGGATTCACGGCAATTGTGTCTATTGCCTCCTCTATATCCTCCGACATTTCATGAAGTTTGGAACACCTCCTTTCAAATGTGCTTGTATATTCAACTTCATAAGGCTTGGAAGCCTTTCCACTTCTTTGTTTTCCCATTTGCTATTTCCCATTCCGACCGTTCAAGGTCACTCATAAACTCTGAGTCACTAAGCAACTCAACATCCTCCAAATCAATAAGCGGAGGGTTTTCTGCTATAGCGGCAGGGGCAGGGCGTGTAACAGCAGTCTCTCGTATGGCAGCGGAAGAACTTTGTTGTACTGTTCCACTTGAAGGACGTCGGCACACTGCTTCGTCTGCCTTATTTCGATTTTTCATTTTTTTCTCCGGTTGTCGTCTGTCAACGTTTTATAGAACCCCATTGAGCATTTACAAGTATAACTGAATGACTTAGCAAAAACAACAAAAAGCCGTAAAGAGGGGACGCCATTGCCGCAATGAGTAGGGAGATTGAAACGATGGGCGATTCGCTTCGTTGAGTGTATACATGACTACTCAAATGAACAAACCATTGACCATCAAGGAATATGCAGTTAGCCAGGGACTTTCGGAGACGACGGTGCGCCGTCGGATACGGGCTGGCGGGCTTGATGCTCGGATCGAACACGGTCGATATTTCATCTATGGACAGAACGGTGTCCATTCCGAAGAGGAAGCGAATATGCAAACCCGATCGGGGATTGCACCCATGAGTTTTGGCATTTCGTCGTAAGGATACCTCGTGTGTCGCGGGTGTGTTTGCCCTTGTATTCCGTTTGCATCCGATTAAGCGAGTGGATAGCAATCAAGGGAACGGATAGTGACCGATCAACTGAGTGGATAACGAAGGCGTTAGGGATCTTATAGCGACTGCGATAGAGCACCCCCTCCCATAGAAGTTTCATCGCTCCGATAGCCCCAAAATAAAACCATCCAAACGACCGCCCTGCAATCTCGACTGGCAAAATGGGCCTCCGTTATGTTACAATACGCCACGTTGAAATCCTGTCGACCTGACCGTATTCCTCAGATATTCTACCTCAAATCCCCAATCTGAGCGATAGCGGAAGTTCAATCACCTCGCCATCAAACGTATCATCTCACTAAAGGAGGTATAACTGTGATCGAGTCAATCTGGGTAGAACAGCGTCACATAGACGAAGGTGTCCCTCGCAACCTAAGCGACTGCGCAATCGCCCGTGCATTCTACGAAGCCACCGGTCTCCCGACAGTGGCGCATCCCAACATCATACGGATATTCTACGCCAAGGAGTTAATGGACCATTATCTCGCGGGTAACGAGGAGATGCGTCCGTATTGGCTAAAAGATTCCTGCGCCTACAATGCGTCCCCTGCGGTAGGGAGCTGGATAAAGTCGTTCGATAGAAACAAGCCTTCTGTGCCTCCGCTCTATTTATGGTACGATTATCGGACCGGTAGATTAGAGACTGATTACATTCCACCAGCTATGAGGCGTTTTGAGAATGAGAAGGAAATGCTCAAGGGCACCGAGATAACCAAATCGGTCAAAGCCGGTACCAATGCCGAATTGACCTAGAAATCTTCTGTTTAAGTCGTAGGGTGCTATCAGTCGGCCGAATAGTGATTAGGATTTTCTATCCTAACCTATCCGCTCAGTTAATCGATAGCGAACCCAACTCAATAGGAAATTCAGTCGATAGTTGTAGGTGCGCATTGCAATCAAACGACTGGACAGGGAGTAAGATTTCCTATCGCCTTCGCTCAGTTGATCGATAGAGTTCCCATAGAGATCCCACCAGCCTTTGAAAACCCTAACGCCAGAACAGGATAGGGGTGTAAAACCAGAAACCACCTCGCTCCGCATTGGGTTATTCGACTCCGGTTGAACTTGGGCAGCAGAACTTGCCTTGGTTTTCCTTATTTGTGATCTAGAGTAGCGTTAGCGCTTCATCGTGACATGGAAAGGAGTTTATACCGTGAAGATACTGGTTATCAGTTCTTGCACAAGCGATAAGCTAGATTGTGAAGCCTCCGCTGCAAAGATGTATACCGGACTTCAACATAGGTATTTAATGGAAGGATTGGAAAAGGTGCGGAACAGCTTTGGAGAACAAGCTATTGATTTAGCAATTATCTCCGCGAAGTATGGTTTGCTCAGTGAATGCGATGTTATAGCTCCTTACAATTGTACATTTCCAGGTCTTAAGAAAAAGGAAGTCTTGGAGCGCAGTGACAGCCTTCATCTTCATGAACGGACGAAGGCGTTAATTACGCGCTATGATTTGGTTTTCTTTTTATTGGGTAAAGAGTACGTCCAAGCGTTGCAACTCCCTTTTGATGTTCCGGATACGGTTGCTCAGATTTTTCTGCTCGGCCCAATAAATAGGAAGCTGATTCCTAATTTGCCAAATGTCTATTTTATTCCAGCTGGCAGAGATTTAGCGAAAACACTCGGTGTCATGATAACTGCCCTTAAAGGAGTCATGTTTAAAAAATTGTGTTGCGTTGTATGTCGTGAGGGATTAGAGGTCTTTGAAATGATTAGGCAGGATCCACAGCTAGTCCTTGAGTTGGTGCATGATGGAGAGGGGTAAAGCGTTGGGCTTTACTTGGTAACGCTTGATAGCCACGCAATGAAAGCGAAGTTTGTCTTAACTTCGATGGTACTTGAGAATACATACATTAATCCACCGTCCATGACAACACCCATCGGGGTCTTGTTCTCGCTAATGGTTCGGTTGCCCCGTCATCCCCAAAGCCCATTTCTACTACGAACGCGCAGGTCTTTAGAACCGAGAGCTCACCCACTGTTGGGCGGTGTACAACCACTGCGACACGCCACTGGTAATAGCGCTGCCTCGGGAGGTACAAGGCTTTGCCTTCGAGTCCGCACGCGGCCTGGCAGGGTTGCTCACAATTTAGTTTATTTTTGAGCCGACTAGACATTATTCCAAGAGGTGGTACTCATGACTGAAGACCAATCCCAAAGCCGGTTATCCTACGGTAGAAGGCACGAATATATTGTAATAGCGGAATTGCTGCGACACGGATTTGATGTTTACATACCTTTGGTGGATGACCGGCAGATTGACTGTATCATCCGGCGTGGCGACGACCACTATATTGACTTGCAACTTAAAGCGAGATCTAGGGATGGTAACTTCGCTGCGATGAACATTGCCTGCCCTAGAAAAAATTACTTCTTCGTCTTCTATGTTGAGAGCATAAAAACTCGCTGGATTTTCCCCTCTCGCGATCTTGTTGAGGCAGCGAACCAAGACCGGACGGGAAGAAATACAGGAAAATTTAACATTTACCTCACTAGTCGTAGTGGTGGGGAAGTACGCCCCTCGCAAACATTCGACGAGTATATAGACTTCTCCGAATACTTAGGCATAGACAGAGAATTTGAACGCCTGCGAGGCCCCAAAGAATGAATACAGGAGAACGTTTGTATGCAGTAATAAGCGGCTGCGTTTGCGTCATACTCGCCCTTGTCCTCTGCTCCTTCTTACCTCTCGGCGTTCAAAGCCAATCCGATAAATTAAGCGAAATCACATGTACTGCGCTTAGGGTGGTCAATAATCGGGGGGATGAAGTGGTTCGACTGCTGGCTGGCGAATACGGAGGACTCATAGGGATCTACGAGGAAAATGGGCAACACGCACAAACAGCATTGGTAACTAAAGAAGGCGAGTCATTTTGAAGATAGATTTTTCTCAATTAGACCATTTACAGAGTTTATCAATGCGGTAAGCGCAGGAGTTACCGCGACTTGATGAAGACGGATTTCGGAAATTTCTTCCCCTATATTGGCAATATTAGTTTCGATGGTTTTAAGACGCTTATCAAGTTCTTCGCCGACAATGCGACGCAGACTTTCTTCGTTCATGGTGAATGTCCTTTGCCCTTTTGCGTAGGTGGTGGGGCCGTCGTTGGATACTCCAGTAGGAAATAATTGCTATTTATAACTAGCCCGCGTTGTTTAAACAGAGCGCCCTGGAAAACGCCCTCTGTTTTTAGAACACGGGTAGCTTTTTCCAAATCGTCAAAAAAAGCATTTCCACTCAACAACTTGGATTCAAACTCAAGGATTACCCCCTCGCGCTTACGGAGATACTCGTTCACGCGATGGAATTGTTCTAAAGCTGTATTCAAGCTACTCCTTTGACGAGTTTCAGGATTTGATTATCACAATAGCGTTTTTTATAAGAAAACTTCGCGACAGAAAACCGACTTGTACCATTTCTCTAAAATTCAAGTGCATTGATTACAGTGGATCAAGTAAAGAAATCTGTGCGGAGAGAAGTAAGAAGCCGTATCTCCGCGCAAAGCAGGCGGGCAGGGGAATCTCTATCGCACTCCCTGTTCGGTCATTTGATCGCTCCCACTGCCCTACCTCGCCGAAATTAGGAAAGGTCGAAGCGATCGAGATTCATGACCTTGTTCCACGCAGCCACGAAGTCACGCGCGAATGCCTGCTGAGCGTCATCACACGCGTAAACTTCCGCAATGGCTCGGAGTTGGGAGTTTGAGCCGAACACGAGGTCGACGCGGCTGCCGCTCCATTTGAGTTCGCCTGTCGAGCGATTGCGCCCCTCGAACACATCCGCGGCTGGAGAAGACGCCAGCCACTCGGTGTTCATGTCAAGCAGGTTCACGAAGAAATCGGGAGTCAACGTCTCGGGCTGCTTGGTGAAGACGCCGAGTTCGGACTGACCGACGTTCGCATTCAGGACGCGCAAACCTCCGACGAGAACCGTCATCTCGGGAGCGGTTAGCGTCAGCATTTGTGCTCGATCCAGCAGCAGCTCTTCTGCTGCTCTCTGATGTCCGTTTCCGAGGTAGTTGCGAAATCCGTCGGCGGTCGGTTCAAGCACGGCAAATGAGTCCACGTCAGTTTGCTCCTGCAGCGCGTCCGTGCGCCCCGGAGCGAAGGGAACCTCTACGGCGATACCGGCGTTCTTTGCAGCCGCCTCAACCGCTGCACACCCGGCAAGAACGATCAGGTCGGCGCGCGAGACCCTCTTCCCGTCGGATTGCGATCCGTTAAATTCATTTTGAATCCCCTCCAGGGTCTGAAGCACCTTCCCCAGTTCGGGCGGATTGTTGACTTCCCAATCCTTCTGCGGCGCGAGGCGAATGCGTGCCCCGTTAGCGCCGCCGCGCTTGTCGGTGCCGCGGAATGTCCCCGCAGACGCCCAGGCGGTCGAGACCAGTTGGGAAATGGACAGTCCCGATTCGAGGCACTTTCCCTTGAGGGCAGCGATGTCTTGTGCCCCAATCAACGGATGAGTGACATCGGGGACGGGGTCTTGCCACAACTGCGCTTCCGCGGGAACCAAGGAACCGAGGCACCGCGTGCGAGGCCCCATGTCGCGGTGGGTCAGCTTGTACCACGCCTTTGCAAAGGCGTCCGCGAACGCCTCCGGGTTCTCGTAGAAGCGCTTTGAAATCGGCGCATAGATTGGATCCACCTTCAGAGACAGGTCCGTCGTGAGCATCATGGGGGCGTGCTTCATCAAGGGATCGTGAGCGTCCGGCACGGTATCCTGTGCGGATTCGTCTTTGGGTGTCCACTGCCACGCACCGCCGGGGCCCTTTATCAGTTCCCACTCGTAGTTGAACAGGTTGTAGAAGAAGTTGTTGTCCCACGTGGTCGGCGCGGTAGTCCAGGCACCCTCCAACCCGCTGGTGATCGTGTCGCTGCCCACCCCGCTGCCAAAGCGGTTGTTCCAACCTAGCCCTTGCTCCTCGAGGGATGCCCCCTCGGGTTCGGGACCGACGTACTCGTCCGCATCGGCAGCGCCATGGGTTTTCCCGAACGTGTGTCCGCCGGCGATGAGCGCGACAGTCTCCTCGTCGTTCATTGCCATGCGGCGGAACGTCTCTCTAATGTCTATAGCTGCAGCGACCGGATCCGGGTTACCGTTCGGTCCCTGCGGATTCACATAGATTAAGCCCATCTGAACGGCGCCGAGAGGATTCTCCAGATCCCGTTCGCCTGTGTAGCGCTCGTCCCCCAGCCACGTGGTCTCCGATCCCCAATAGATGTCCTCTTCGGGCTCCCAGAGGTCCTCTCGCCCGCCGGCGAACCCGAAGGTCTTGAGCCCCATCGACTCCAAGGCACAGTTCCCGGTAAGGATCATCAGATCCGCCCACGAGAGATTCCTGCCGTATTTCTGCTTGATCGGCCAGAGCAACCGGCGCGCCTTGTCGAGGCTCGCGTTGTCGGGCCAACTGTTGAGGGGCGCAAAGCGGAGCGTGCCGGAGGCTGCGCCGCCGCGTCCGTCGCCGATGCGGTAGGTGCCTGCACCGTGCCACGCCATCCGAATGAAGAGAGGACCATAGTGGCCATAGTCGGCGGGCCACCACTCCTGCGACGTCGTCATCACCTCTTCAATGTCCTGCTTCAGCGCCTCCAAGTCAACTGTCTTGAACGCCTCGGCGTAATTGAAATCCTCCCCCATAGGATTGGACTGGGGAGAGTTCTGGTGGAGTATCTTCAGGTTCAACTGATTCGGCCACCAGTGTTGGTTCGCTACAATGCCCCTTGGTATAGGGTTGCCCATCATTGGACACTTACTTTCGCTGCTCATATTGCCTCCAATCGTGTTCCGTATTTTTTCCAAACGGTTGGATTTTTTCACCCACTGTTGATAGTTAGGGTTACGGTGAAAGGTTAGGGTAGTTTGATACAACAATCAATAACTACAATTTCGGCTAACGTTGCCGCAATCGCTCAGGTTAAGAAATAGTGCAAAGACATTGAGTTTTCAAGAAAAAACTCGGTTTCTCTGAGCTGCCCTGCACTTTCTTATGAAGGGAATTTCCGCAATTTGTGAACCCGCAATGCGGGTTACCCAAAGCAAATATGGCGTAGCCTGCATGTTCTCACAATACCGAGCTATTGTCAAGTATAAGTGTCGAATCGTCAATGCCAATTGTGCCATAATCCATATAGCCGAATGAGCTATCTATCGGACTGGCAAATCCGTCCTCAGCCGGGCTATACTATTGAGTCGGGAAGTTTCTTCAACTGTCCAGATTCGTTAGATTGCCTAACCTAAATCTCCCCAATTTTTGTCTAAAGACTGTGGGTAAATTCACACCACCCACTGTCTTTCGATTGACAACTTTACATAGGTCAAGTATAATTTGGATGTAATGAATGCGTAGTGCCAGAGAAAGTGCGAACCTCTCAAATCTGTAGGCTCAAAAACGGCCCCGAAACGCAAACTTTTTTCTCCGTTAACATTTTGTTCACATCCATGACGCCACAAACCCACACCAGCAAAGGAAACCTTAATCTCGGAACATGTGAACACCCCCTCCAAATCGGCGCCTTGTTCACATTCTTGTACCTATTTTTTGCCCCTATTTTTCAAATGAAATGTGAACAAACCATACCTAAACCTTCAAAAAAGTGCGATGAGTATACATTATTTCACGCCAGCCGCACCTTCATACAGTCATTCTTGAGACACATTGGTCGCATATTTATGCGCGAAATCCCCAATTTCCCTTCTCTCCATTCACGGGGGTTCGATTATAATCACATATGAAATTAGTCATCTGCTTCTGGAACTCAAACGTCTATCAAAGCGTAATATAACAGCCTTGTAGGGTGGGCACTGCCCACCATTTTATCTTCATTCGAACGCTGTGCCACCCTCCAAATACCGCGCCTCCCCGTTTGGAGGGCGTCGCGCTGGGGAGGTACCCAAAGATTAATCTTGGATTGGCGATTTCCGTTTTTTGCGGAACGAACCCAAACTGCCCAAGTAGGTTGGGATTGTTGAAACCCTCCCGTGCACACAGACACAAAACTCAGAAAGTAAGGCAGGCCGACACGGTGGGGTAATGTCACAGCGACGATTCACATGGGATCCCCAAAAAAACCAAATCAATATCGGAAAACATCACATCAGTTTCCCCAGAGCGGCGAAGATTTTTGATGCACCCCGAGTGGAAAAAGAAGATACGCGTCAAGACCATGGTGAAGAACGAATAATTGCGTTGGGACAAAGTGAAGGAAGAATCCTACGAGTAGTTTATACACGGCGCAATTCGGTCATCCGAGTCATTTCGGCAAGGAGGGCGAAAAAGCATGAAAGAGCAGAATACATACGTCGAGTACACGCGTTCTGAACTGGACGCAATCCCTGACGAGACCGACTGGGATCGTGTCGATGAACTGACCGATAAGGACATTGACGCGGCAGCGCGATCGGATGCGGACGATCCGCCAACAGAAGAATCCTTCTGGAAGGATTCAACGGTCGTCGAGTCAGAAAACGCTGCGGGCCACACTCCCAGTTCAGGAGATGAGAAACCGAAATTGTCCGAGTTGAACCCAAAAGCGGACACGCTTGCTCAGTCCTAGTAAGCAACATAATTCAAGAGAAGTTACGCTCAAATATCATGATAAAAGAATGCAAGGAGGGAAGATTGGACGAGAAGCCCCCACTCTCCCGCTCCAGAGGATTGAGGGTGGCGTGGGAAGAAATCTTCCACTCTTCCAATCCTATTCTTCCCACGTCTATGCTGAAGATAAACTTTTATATTGAAGCTTGTTAATCCCAGATACGAAAGGAAACACATTATGATTGCAGATCTTAAATCCGAAGTTGATACCATGAACACTCGACTCGTTGAACTCCGGAGGTATCTTTGACCTAGAAAACAAAGAGAATGAACTGGCAACGCTTGAGGAAGAGCATTCAAAACCCGATTTTTGGAACAATCCACAGCAAGCTCAGAAAACCAGCCAGCGGATGGCGCAACTCCGCAATGAGGTGACAACGTACAAAGACATAGAATCGGAATTGCAGAATCTCCAAGTGTTAGTCGATCTCGCTATTGAGGAAGACGATGAAAGTTTCAATGACGAAATCACTACCGGATTAAAGGAGATTGCGACGCAAATTGAAGGCATTGAGTTCAAGTTGATGCTTGATGGGAAACATGATGTCAATAATGCGATTCTGTATATCCGTCCCGGCGCGGGGGGGACAGAGTCTCAAGATTGGGCAGCAATGCTCATGCGCATGTATCTTCGTTGGTGTGAACGGAGTGATTACGACACAGAAACGCTAGAATTGACGCCTGGCGATGAAGCGGGAATCAAAAGCGCTACCATTCTCGTCACAGGCGAGTACGCATACGGCTATTTGCGGGCAGAAGCTGGTATTCATCGGCTGGTCCGCTTGTCTCCGTTCGATTTCAACCATCGTCGTCATACCTCCTTTGCAGCAGCCGCGGTCAGCCCTGAAATCGATGATACCATTGATGTGGAAATCAATCCCGCTGACCTGAGAATTGACTGTTATCGTTCAAGCGGTGCCGGCGGCCAACACGTAAATGTTACAGATTCTGCGGTTCGGATGACCCATCTCCCCACCGGAGTTGTAGTCCAGTGCCAAAATGAGCGCTCACAACACAAGAACCGCGAAGTTGCCATGAAAATCTTACGTTCGCGGTTATATGAATACTATGAAGCACAACAGCGTGAGGAGATTTCCAAACTGCACGAGGACCGACTTGACATTAACTTTGGGAGCCAGATTCGATCCTATGTGATGCACCCCTACCGACTCGTCAAAGATTTGCGTACGAACATCGAAACCGGTAACGTGGATTCGGTCATGGACGGTGATTTGAACGCCTTTATTGAAGGTTACCTGAAACATAGACAACAGCACAATCCATGACACGGTTCGTCCACGGAAGCGCCATATTCATTACCCCTGATTTTATTTGCCTTAATCATTGGCGCGTGCTATACTACTACGCGCTATAATTTGATGGACTTTGAAGGGATATGAAAATTGGAAGCGCCCAGTAATCTGATTGAACAGCGCCGAGAAAAATTAGACGAAATCCGAACTCTCGGCGCAAATCCATATCCATACAGATACTCGCCAACACACACCACCTCCGAAATTCATTTACAGTTCGCTGAAATCCAAGAAACTCCCGACGAAAGTAAACCAATCTGTATTGCCGGACGTATCATGACCAAACGGGATCACGGCAAGAGTAGCTTTGCCAATGTGCAGGATTCCGAAGGACAGATTCAGATTTACGTCCGCCAGAATGTCATCGGTGCCAACCTTTACGAAATCTACAAAATGCTTGACGTTGGCGACATCATCGGCGTCAAGGGGGATGTTTTCCGCACTCGAACGGGTGAAATTACAGTCCTGGCAAGTGAGATTGAACTCCTGTCCAAATCGCTTCGCCCGCTTCCTGAAAAATGGCACGGTCTACAGGATAAGGAAACTCGTTATCGCCAGCGTTATGCCGATCTGATTATGAATCGCGAGGTAAAGGACGTTTTTGCCAAGCGAACCCTAATCGTTCAGGCTATCCGAGATTATCTTAATGCCATCAATTTTATTGAAGTTGAAACGCCAGTACTTCAACCAATATACGGCGGAGCGAATGCACGGCCATTTGTCACCCACCACAATACGCTGGATCAAACCCTTTACTTGCGTATTGCGAATGAACTCTATCTAAAACGCTTGATTGTCGGCGGTTTCGATCGCGTATATGAATTCTCAAAAGACTTCCGAAATGAAGGCATGGACCGCGATCACAATCCTGAATTTACAATGCTTGAGTTGTATCAGGCATATGCGGACTATGAAGATATCATGTGCCTCACTGAGCAGTTGATTGCTCACACCGCTCAAGAGGCGGTTGGCAGCACGACGATATCCTTTCAAGGCGAAGAGATCTCGCTTGAGCCACCATGGCGGCGGCTCACTATGATTGAATCAATTGGTGTGGAGACCGGAATCGATGTGGAATCCCTCAATAAGGACGAACTGCATAACGCCGCATTGGATGCGAATGTCGATTTGGACAGAATTGAATCAAGAGGGGGAACCATTGCGGCGCTATTTGATGCGCTGGTTGAACCCAATCTGATTCAGCCAACTTTCATTTATGACTACCCGATTGAGGTGTCGCCATTTGCCAAGAAAAAGCGAGGCGATGAACGTTTTGTGGAGCGGTTTGAGTATTTCATGGTTGGCATGGAAATGGGAAACGCCTTCAGCGAGTTGAACGATCCGATAGATCAACGCGAGCGATTCATTGAGCAGGGCAAGAAATTCGAGGCTGGGGACGAAGAAGCATTCATGGTCGACGAAGATTATCTCCGAGCATTGGAATACGGCATGCCGCCGACAGGCGGACTCGGATTTGGCGTCGATCGACTCACCATGTTGTTGACGAATCAGAGATCAATCCGGGATGTGATTTTTTTTCCGCAAATGCGACCCGAAGACCAAACCTAATCCGGATTGTCACGCATTATGAAATTTGAGTGGTTTATTGCTTCTCGTTACCTAAGGTCTCGAAGAGAGCAGTCGTTTATCTCGATTATCGGCGTCATATCCGTCGTCAGTGTTGCGCTTGGTATTGCGGTTGTTATTCTTGTTATTTCCGTGATGAACGGTTTCGAACATGGGCTAAAGGAGAAATTCCTCGCCAATGAAGCCCATGTCACAGTTCGTTTGGCAGGCGGAAATTACTTCTCGAATTATCAGGACACCATCAAACAAATCGAAGCCATTGACGGGGTTGAAGCCGCTTCTCCGGTGATTTACACTCCGATTGCGGTTTGGCCCAAGGACAAAACGTCGATTGATAGGACAATATTCGTAAAAGGTATTGATCCGGAGAAGGAGGATCGGGTAACACGCTTCTCAAAGTTTTTTGATAGGTCTACTGACTTCAAAAATTCACCCCTGATTGAAAGTGCTCGCTTGAAGGGAGATGAAACGATTTCTGGCGGCATTGTTTTGGGAGACGCCGTCGCAAATCACATGGGAGTCCTAAAAGGAGATGTGTTGCGCTTAATCTCCAGAATGGAGCAAAACCCCATGGATCCAACCGCTTTTTGGGCACACATTCGGAACTATGTCGTGGTTGGCATTTACAAGTCTGGGATGTACGCCTACGACAATCACCTCGGTTTTATCCACTTGGAGGCGGCGCAGAAACTGTACAATCGCCCTGATCAGATTAATATGATTGAGGTGCGCACATCAAGCGCGGAGATTGCATCTGAAGTACGAGGGCGTATAGCATCGACAATCCGTTTTGACGGAGGGATTCGCGGCATACCAATTGCCAACACATGGGTAGACACGCATGCTCCCCTGTTTGATGCCATAAAGTTGGAGAAGCGTGTCACCGTAATTATTGAAGCATTGATTATCCTCGTAGCCGCATTTAATATCGCCAGCACGCTGATTATGACGGTCATGGAGAAAACTCGGGACATCGGCATTCTTCGTGCGATGGGATCTTCCAAGCGTAACATCCTCAAAATCTTCATGGTCCAAGGCTGCGCTATCGGTGTGTTGGGAGGCATACTGGGTACAGTCTTGGGCGTGAGCATCTCTTGGCTGCTTGATCTACAGAATATTCGACCTTCACGTTGGTTTGCGCTACTCATTCTGATTCCAATCAGTATTCAGTTCTTAATTGCATTTCGACATTTCTTTAGTGCATTTCGACTCTCATTAGCGCTGCGTTTCAGCTTTAAGTGGCTGCAAGGCTTGCTGTGGATTGGGGCAATCGGACTATTTCTCTATTGCCTCGCCCAGCCGATATACATAGATGGCCAAGTTTATCAATTGAGTCGCCTGCCCGTTAAGATTAACTGGCACTTTGTTGGCTTTATGAATATTCTTTCATTTGCAATCTGCTGGCTCGCGACAGTGTATCCGGCGTGGCAGGCTTCAAAGCTCAACCCCGTTGAGGCATTGCGATATGAATAATCTCATTCGCACTGTCGATCTACATAAGTCATATTACGATGGGGCAAAAGAACTTCCCGTACTCAATGGTATTGATATAGAGATCGAAAAAGGCGAGATTCTCGCAATCATCGGCGCGTCAGGCGTCGGCAAGAGTACATTGCTGCATCTAATCGGTGGGCTGGATCGCCCAATACAAGGCAAAGTCTTCTACGAAAATCAGGACATCTTCAATTTTAACGACCGAGAGCTGGATCGATTTCGGAATCTCGGAGTAGGGTTCGTTTTCCAATTCCATCACCTGTTGCCAGAGTTTACAGCTATTGAAAACGTAGCACTCGGAGCGCTGATTGCCGGCAAAAATAGTCACGATGCGCGCGCCGACGCCGGGAAGTTGCTTGACTACGTCGGATTGTCCGAACGGCTTGAACATCATCCAAGCGAACTTTCAGGTGGCGAACGACAACGCGTAGCCCTCGCCCGCGCTCTGATTAATCGCCCCAAAGTGGTACTTGCCGACGAACCAACAGGGAATCTCGACCGTAAAACTAGTGCGGCGGTGTTGGATCTATTGTGGGATTTGAACGATCGTTTCGACCAAACGTTTATTATTGTCACCCACAATCAAGCCCTGGCGCAGCGAGCGGATCGGTTGATTCACCTCGTTGATGGAAGGGTCTCGAATCAAGTCCAAGTGGTTGACCTATGAAGCGAATTCCGAATGAGGTTTACAAGGCGAAGATTCATTAAAGTACGCTAAAACAGAGTGTCATGGAAATCAAGATAACAAAATCAACAAATCTCCGGCAGAATCGTCCAAAGGATTCTGAGTTATGCTTCGGCAAATACACTACCGATCACATGTTTCTAATGGACTATGCCCTCGGAAAGGGATGGCATGATGCTCGTATTGTTCCCTACCAATACTTGCGCTTGGATCCGGCGGCGATGGTGTTACACTACAATCAGGAGGTTTTTGAGGGCTTAAAAGCCTATGCTCTCGCAGACGGCGGTATCGGTCTGTTTAGACCGGAGAAGAATATTCAGCGGATGAACACCTCTGCCCAGAGGCTAGTAATGCCGGAGGTGGACGGTCAACTGTTTCTTCAAGCGATGAAACAGCTAGTTTTGATTGATCGCGAGAGGCTCCCGAAATCCGAGGGTACATCCCTTTATATCCGCCCCACAATGATTGCAACCGAACCGATGATTGGGATCCGAGCTTCGGAACGGTATCTGTTTTACATCATCCTTTCTCCGGTAGGTGCCTACTACCCCGAAGGCTTTAACCCAACACGCATTTATGTTTCTGATACGCATGTGCGCGCCGCGAAACACGGCGTCGGTAACGTCAAAACCTCGGGAAATTACGGATCGACCCTTTTTGTCTCGCAGGAAGCCGCGGTGAAAGGGTATAGCCAGGTCTTATGGCTTGATGCAAACGAACTTAAGTACATAGAAGAGGTCGGTACAAGCAATGTTTTCTTCTTGATTGACGATGAGCTTGTTACTCCTCCCCTTAAAGGCACCATTCTGCCGGGAATCACGCGAGACTCGGCACTCCAGCTTGCCAGACGTTGGGGACTCTACGTTTCTGAGCGGTTGATTTCCATTGATGAGGTCATTGGTGCATGCCGAAGTGGCGCACTCAAAGAAATGTTTGCCACGGGGACGGCGGCGGTTATCTCCCCGGTAGGCGAAATATCCTATAAAGGCAAGCAATTCCGGATAGCGGATGGCAAGACGGGAGAACTTGCTCAGAGGTTTTATGACGAACTCACCGGCATTCAATACGGTCGCATAGAAGACCCATTTGGATGGCGAATCCGTGTCGATTGAAGCTCGCATCTGACAAGGGCGAATTAGGCCGATTCGGCGATAACGAAAACCTATGATACCCAGCACCGATTTACCATTTATCGCAGATATTCACATGCCGCTCCTCGGGAGCGCCATGTTGGGCTGTCTCGGGAATAACGATTGTCGAAACTCCAAGTTGGGGACCGGGCAAGGTGCAATATTTTGGGGTGCATATTGTGCTAATTCAACCTCGGAACAAGGCGATCATCAAATCGGCGACAAAATCCTCATGCATATCCATCTGCGCCTTTTGGGTTTACATTAAACACATGCATTTGTCGACCAGAACCCGCAGCACCCGGAAAGCTGTCAAGGAAGCCTGCTTAATCCGCAATAACGCACCATCAGGAGGTGTTTTGACATGTCCAGAATTGCATTCAGCACATTGATTCTGCTATTTGCATTGGCGAATAGTCTAATGCTAGCTCGCGCAGAAGAAGCAACGAACACAGAAAATCCCGTGGCGGATACTGTTGACCAAGCTCTAATTGTAAAAAAAATCACCTTTGAGGGGATAAAGAACACCCCGGAAGACTTCTTTGAAATACTTATACAAACCAGAATTGGCGAGGAAATCTCTCCGGATCGTCTTTCCGAAGACATTAAGAACCTTTACAAAAACACCGGTTTTTTCTCTGACTTTGGCGATGCAGGAGAATCCCCGATTAGAGTTGAAGTTAAACCTGCTGAAGGCGGCGGTCTGGAAGTTATCTACAAACTCATAGAAAGCCCAAAAATCGAAAGTGTCAAAATCATTGGAAATGAGCAGTTGAAGACGGGCAAGATTCAGGAAGCCATTACACTTAAACCCAGTGAGATTTACAGCGATCAGCGCCGCTGGGAAAGTGAAAGAGCTATTCTTAACGTGTACAAGGAAAAAGGTTACTACCTTGCCACGATAAAGTCTGACACTAGTGTAGATCGGGATACAAATACCATTGTGGCCACTTTTGAGATTAGCGAAGGTGAACGCATCAAGATTCAGGAGATTAATTTTGTCGACAACAGTAACATCCCTGAGAAAACGCTTAGCAAAAAGATTAAAACTCGTGTCGGTAAGCATTTCGATGAGAACCTGTTGGATGAAGACATGATCCTCTTGCGCCACTATTACCAAGATCAGGGATATGCGCAGATCGAGGTCGAAGGATATGAACATCGTCTTACTGCTGATAACACTGGACTGATAATTGATATTTCCGTTGATGAGGGCCCGGAATATATTATAGGCACCTATGACATCAATGTCCTGCATGCGAAGAAACCCGCCTTTTCAGAAGATAAGATTCGCGATATGCTAGATCCGATTGAAGGCGAAATCTTTGACCGAGGGACGTTTCAGGAGTCGATTGAAAAGATTCAAAAAGCCTACCAAGATAAAGGGTTCCTCCTGTCAGAGTTGTCGCCAGTTCCGCACTTTAACGAAACAACGGCGATTGTTGATATCGCATTGGACATTAATGAAGGGGATGTCATCATCATCGAAAAAGTGGAGATTGACGGGTTGGAGAAAACCAAAAAGAATGTCGTCAAGCGAGAACTCGATCGAGTGAATCTCAAAAGTGGAGAATTTCTTGATGTAAAATCTCTGCGCAAAGCTCGCCAGAAGCTCTTCCAAATGGGCCCATTTATCCGAAATGTCGATTTTATACCTACTCCTAACGCCCTCGGAGAGAACAGTCGCGATCTCAAGGTTGAAATCACCGAAACGTCGAGGACCGGTATGTTCAGCCTCGGGGGCGGATACGGCACGGAAGGCGGCATCTTTGGCGTTGCGGAAGTCGGTGAAAATAACCTCTTTGGGCGCGCTTACCGCGTGCACTTAAAAGGAGAACTAGGCACACGCGATCGTCACACCGCGGAACTCCGCTTCAACTCCCCCTGGATTTTCGGCACGCCGACACGTTTGAATGTTCGTCTTTACAACACACGACGGCTCCACCGATATTACAATTCAATTATTTACCGTGACCGTGGATTGGACCGCTCCATTTATTCACGAAAAGGGGGTACGGTAACCGTAGGACGATCGATTGCCCAGGACATTGATATATCTGTTCGCCTCAGAAACGAGTATACACACGACAATCGCGGAGATCCCCTTTTCTCCATTGGTCTAAATCACCAAGCAAGCCTAGATAGTGGTATCGTTACGGATGAGTTGGGGGCGGAATTTGAAAACGGTGGGAATGCTCTTTCTGAAAACGCCACTACTTCGATTTACGAACTTGGTCGGGAATGGAGAGTTGAAGATCTTGAGGATGAAGCCGATGCTACGAAGAAATTCGTAATCCGTCAGGGGGAGGATGCATTAAACTTAGATGTATATAGATCGGGACAGCATCCCTTCGATCGTACTGTTCGAAGTATCACATTCTTCCTATCCAGAGATACGCGTGATTATCTGACGAGCATCTACGACCCGGTGTCCGGTTCCTTGAACACGCTTTCCTATGAACACGCTGGAGGTCTTCTAAGAGCCGAAAGTGACTTCCAGCGATATACTTTGGACTCGAGTTGGTTCCTAAGCACATGGAGTAATCACGTTTTTGCCTCTCACGCGAGGGCTGGCTTCTTGAATAGTCGAACCAGCGACGATTCGTTTCTTCGTTATGAACGTTTTCTCTTGGGCGGTATTGATACCGTCCGAGGATATGAAGACTACGAAATCATACCATCTAGCGGCAACTATAACGGCGGAAACAAGGTTTTCTATGCAAACTTTGAATACCGTATTCCGCTCGGCTCACAGCTGACGGGTTCTGCATTCTTCGATATTGGTCAAGTTTGGGATGAATATCAGCCCAATATCTTCAAGGATATCAATTTAAGGAAAGGTGCCGGCGTAGGAATTCGGTTCAACCTGCTAGGCATGTTGGCACGAGCCGAATGGGGATATGGATTTGACCGACCTGGAGGACAAAAGAGAGGTAAGCTCCATTTTACAATCGGTCCGGGCTTCTAGGCGATTGCCATGGTACATAGTAATCGTCCACACACTACTCATTAATCTCAAACATATAAGGATCGACACATGAAGCGAATTTCGATATTATACGCCACTGTTGGGATTGGGATATTTGCGATCGCCATTAGCGCGGTGGCTCAGAATCAATTTAAACTCGGGGTTGTTGACACGCAGAAGGTCTTTGAAGGATATAAGAGCGCGAAAGCCGCTGACGAGGTTTTGAAAACTGCAGAGGACAAACTCCGAGCCCAGCTCGAAGATGTCCGCGAACAGATTCTAACAATGGAGGAACGGCTCACTAAGCATAAACTCTTCCTTGAAGATCCCGAAACTGAAAGCATAGAGAATGACATCCGGCTGAAAAAACAGCAATATCAGCGTGAGTTGGAAATGGGCCAACAGTCAATCTTGGCAAAGCAAAAGGAGCTTGTTGAACCAATCCTGAATGAGATTGAGACACTTATCAAGGAAATTGGCAAGAATGGAGCGTATAACCTGATTCTTGAGAAACGCCTTGTTACGCTTTATGTTGATCCAAGCTACGATTTGACGGAGAGCGTGACTCAAACGCTGAATGAACGATATGAAGAGACGAATTCGTCTGAGCCAAGCGAAAAGGATGCCGAGAAATCAGAAACTCCCCAATAGAAAAGGAGGGATGGGACGGGGTGATAACCGTTCATTGACCACGAATAATTATCAAACTGTCCTGTTGCACCGGATGGGGGCAATATGGTAAAAACACTGAAGGAAATATCTGAGTTAATTGATGGAGATTTGTGCGGTGACGGCGATTTGGAGATTACCGGCGTATCGGGAATCAAAGAGGCGCACCCGAATGAGATTACGTTTGTTGCCAATGCCAAATACCGTAGCGAGATGGAGCACACAAATGCCTCCGCGATAATAATTGGCACGGACATCCAGTGCAATGGGAAAGCCACAATTCGAGTTGCAGATCCCTATCTCTCCTTCGTTAAAGTCCTCGAAAATTTTTCTTGGCGCAAGAAACGCAGGACCGAGTTCGGAGTTCATGAAACCGCCATTATCGGCGAAAATGTCCACGTGGGAGAACGGGTCTCAATCCAAGCCCATGCATATATAGGGGATAACGTCGAAATTGGGGATGACACTATAATCAGTCCCCTTGTATACATCGGTCATGATACCAAGATTGGCAGTGGAACGTTAATCTATCCCCGCGTTACAATCCGGGAAGAAATCCAAATTGGCGATCGCGTAATTATTCACTGTGGTGCCGTAATCGGAAGCGATGGGTTTGGGTTTGCGACCGTTAGTGACCGGCATCATAAAATCCCGCAAATCGGCAGCGTCATCATTGAGGATGATGTTGAAATTGGTGCTAACACCACAGTGGATCGGGCAACAATGACAAACGGGGCTACTGTTATCAAGCGCGGCACCAAGATTGACAACCTGGTTCAAATCGCCCATAATGTTGTAATCGGCGAAGACTGTCGGCTAGCTGCCCAAGTGGGAATCGCTGGAAGTGCCGTGCTCAAAGACCGGATAACAGTTGCAGGCCAGGCGGGGGTGGTTGGACACCTGACAATTGGGGAAGATACTGTTATATTCGCAAAATCCGGCGTCACCAAGAATACGCCGGCTGGAAGTTGTGTCTCTGGATTCCCAGCACGACCTCATGCACAAGAAATGCGAGTCCTAGGCGCTTGGCATAAATTACCATCAGAGTTTTCCCAGCTTCAGAAACGGGTAGCCGAACTAGAATCTCAACTTCGTCAGAGTGACGATGAGTCATTTGAATAGGTCACAACCCTCTAACGATGGGACTCCCCTTGGATTATCCGTCTCAGTGTTGGCATATCATAAAATCGATGGTGGGTTTGAACTTGGCGTTAACTCTATTTCTCCCGAAGCGTTTGACCGCCAGATGCGGTTTCTTGCCGAACACGGTTATACTGCTATTACCGTTGACCGCTTCATTCAGGCGATTGACTCGTTCTCCCTCCAGAAAAAAAACTCAGAGGGGCATTCCCTCCACTCAAGCCAGTTGCCCCGGGGCTCTACGCTTCGATTGAAACAGGAGGAAAACGACCATACTCCCTACCCTCTTTCCCGCGAAGAGTCGACTTGTGAACGGCAGGAAGAATTCGATCTACCGTCCAGATCCATCATGATTACCTTTGACGATGGATATGAAGATTTCTATACGTCGGCTCAACCCATATTAACGAAATATGGCTTAACCGCTACCGTTTTTGTTCTCGCGGGATACATTGGGAAGTTGAACACGTGGGATGTCCGATTACGGTTGAAGCAATCACGACATTTAAATAGCAATCAGATTCAAACCCTTTTTGGAAAGGGATTTGGAATTGCCTGCCATGGTATGCAGCATCGTTTTCTGACGCGCTGTAACGAGGCGAACACAAAGGTCGAACTTTGGGAATCAAAAGCAATCCTTGAGAATTTACTGCATCACCCTGTTCACAGCTTTGCTTACCCATACGGATGTGCGAACCCCAAAGTTGCGGAGCAAGTCAAATCCGCGGGTTATCGCATTGCCTTTAGCTTGAAGCCCAACAAAGCGATAGCATCAGAATCAATCTATCGTTATCCGCGCATAGCAGTTTATCGATGTGACACGCTTTCAACCTTTCAGGCAAAGTTGGGTTTGCGGGGACGACATCGCTTCAAGTTAGAGAGTATGAAAAACAGCGTCATAAACCGTTTTGCCTATTTGAATCGACTCCGGCACTGACAAGAGGACAACGGGAAAATGCGGAGATGGAAAAACAAAGTCATGCTCGGTCTGGGATGCAGAATCAATTCTCACGTTCCATCCTCCCGTTTTTTGATTACCTGATAGTTCTCCGCCCCACCCTCCTATTTCCTGTCTGGACACTCGTACTTCTAGGACATTATCATGGAACAGCGCACATCTCTCATTCCTTAAAATTTGAGTTTCTAGCTGCTGAAATTCCAATCTACTTGAATTTGGACGCTCGCGTCTGGGTTACGCTTTGCTTGTACTCAATGTTGGCAAGTGCCGGTTATATCATAAACCAGATAGCAGATAAAGAAACGGATTTGGCAAATGACAAGCTATATCTGGTTGCCAACGGATACGTAAAACTACCGCTGATTAAATTGGAGGCGGCTGCATTATTTCTTGCCTCGATTGTGTGGGCGGTTGTGTGGTTTCACCGTAGTTGGGCATATCTCGCGCTGATTGCACTATCCACTGTTCTGGGGGTGATTTACTCCGTCCAACCGTTTCGATTGAAAGGCAAACCGATACTTGACCTTCTGGCAAACGCGATTGGATATGGGGGTATAGCATTCCTTCTCGGATGGGCGGCAACCGCCAAATTAAACGCAGAAGCGCTACAGCGAGCTATCCCTTACATGTTCTGTGTCGGAGCCGCTTTTGTTAATACAACGCTTCCGGATCTGAAAGGAGACTCGGCGCATGGCGATCGAACAACCGGAGTTTTATTGGGCGTGCGGCGAGCGTGTCAATTGAGTCTATTCCTCTTGGTCATCGCAATACTGTCGGCGTGGATTGTCAAAGATGCCATTGCGCTTATTTCCGGTTTGGTCTCCGTTCCGTTCTTCGTATACATGAACATCACGCCGAAACGGCAAGCTATCATTCTGGCAACTCGTGTCGGCATCCTTATGCTCTCGCTTGTTGCTTGCATTCTCATTCCGCCCTATTTCATCTTATTCGGGTGTGCCTTGCTATTTGTTCGTTGGTACTACAGCGCTCGATTTGACATCGTATATCCCGGCTCTAAAGCATGATATTCAAACTCAAAACCCTCTTAGGTATCACGGTCATGCACCCATTTCACGCCTTGCGCATTAAAGTAGAAGAATGTCTTCGTCAGTAGCGCGACTATGCGCTATTCTAGAACTCTCGCGCCCAGCTAATGGTGTTATCGCTTTTGTCTCGGTTATGCTAGGCGGGCTTTTCGCCGTCAAGGGACAAATAAATCGCCTTGATGATGTTGGGTTGTTGATGGCGGCATTTTCCGCACTACTACTCTTGGCGGCGGGCAACAGCCTCAATGACTACTGCGACTCTGAAATTGACCGCACCAATAAACCTCGACGCCCAATCCCTTCGGGGCGGATTCAGCGGAGAGAGGCCTTAATCGCCGCCATACTCTTAATGGGAGCCGGAATAACGCTCGGGTGTCTTGTCAATCGACACATAGCGATAATCGTTGTGGGCGTTTCCACAAGTTTAATCGGCTATGCACTCTGGCTCAAACGCACCCCGATGATTGGAAATCTCCTTGTAGGCTTTCTCACCGGACTGACTTTCATCGCGGGGGGTGCGGTTTTTGAGTCCTTTCGAGGGACACTTGTACCGGCGACCTTTGCACTCCTGTTTACCACAGCGCGTGAGATTGTCAAAGATATTGAAGACACTGAAGGTGACTTCAAAAACAACGCGAACACAATCGCGGTCATCAGCAAATCTGTGGCTGCCTTGATAGCTTCAATTTTTATGGGAACTGTTATCCTATTTAGTCCGGTTCCATATCTGTTGGGCTGGTATTCATGGCGTTACATGCTCATGGTTTTTATTGGCGTTGATCTGGTTCTAATGTACCTCCTTGTTCAACTCTGCAAAGATGCCTCAAAAGAAAATAGTTTGCGTATCCAGAAGTGGATGAAGTGGGACATCTTGGTCGGACTCGGTGCAATATGCGTTGGCGACTTTGTATAGTACAGCGTAGTTTTCGTAGGTTTCTGACAAATGGCGGTTGAAACCAAAGACTACGAAACAGTGATTAACTTTCTCCAATCATCTGACTCAAGGGAATGTCTTGCCCAGATTCCTGCGCGCCCCGAATCGACAAGGTCGACGCAAGCAACCTCCGATTTGGGAGCATTGTTGAAAGAAGATTACGATTACCAAAAGCGGACTGGCGAATGGCGGCGCGACTATCAGATTTTCATTGCCGGTTGGGTGCAGCTTGAGGGAGTAATGGTACTCACTTCCGCTCAAGAGTTGGACGCGGACTTATTGGTTGAAATTTCTGCCACCAACGAACGTGCGCTGAGAGATTTACTGTTGTCATTTCCCCGAACGAAGGTTGGGTGCTTTCGTTGCGGCGACAGATGGATGTTTAACCCTCTAGGAGAAATTCTCGACGGTCATGAAATGCCCGACTATGGTGACTGCTGTTTTCTCGGAATTAAACGAGGAAGCAAAAATGTCTCTATCGTTTCTCCTACCGAGAAGCAATTTGAAAATGAGCGCGGAAACCAACGAACGATTAAGCGGAAGGACCCTGTTATCTCTGAATTCCGAACCCTTGCTTCTCTGGGTGGAAAGCTGAAACTGTCAAAATTTACGGTTGAAGGGTCAACCCTTGCAAGACGCGCGATTGATGACGGTTTGCCAGTAGAAAAGGTACTTTTTACTCCCGATTTGCTATCAGATTCTGGTGGTAAAAATCTCCTGAATCGTATACATTCGGAGAACCTGATGTATTATCAGGTGAATGATGGAGTGATGGGAACGCTTACGACTACAAGGCCTGTGCCATCAGTCATTGCTGCGGTGCAAATGAACTATCGTGACGCGGATGACTTTCATCTGACCTCAGAGACCGTAATACTAATCACAGATAGCGTTGCGAACCCGGACAATCTTGGGATGGTTCTGCGTACCGCCGATGCCGCCGGTGTGGATGGAGTTCTTGTTATTGGTGACGGTGCAAGCCCTTTCCACAGGAATTGCATTAGGGCGTCTAGAGGCGCGGTTGGGAGAATCCCTCTGTTATATTGTTCGGATGTCGATCGCTATCTCGCAAGATTAATAGGTGCCGGTTTTAATCTTATAGCAGCTACTTCCAAATCGGACAACCACCTATATGACCTTGAACTCGAAGTTCCTTTGGCATTTGTCGTTGGCAACGAAAATGAAGGAATTCGGAAAACAATATTAGATCTTTGCACAAATCTTGTCTCCATCCCAATGGCACCGGGGCAATCTTCCTTAAATGTGGGGGTTGCAACTGGTGTGCTACTGTACGAGCTTGTACGCCGCCGCAATTTGTCCGGGAACGGCAAACAGCTTGTTATCGGTCAGACGCTGCACGGAGATACATAGATGCCTGGACCGACATGGATAATATGTGACCCGTGAATTACTTATTGGAAATCCATCGGTTTTCGATAAATTTGAATTGCTCAGCCTTTCGCGCCAGCGGGGATCAAATGAGCGGATAGCGAGTGCGATAGAGATTCCTGTATGCGCAAAGTTACGTCGAATCAACCCGCAGAACCCAAGCGTAGGATAGCCAATCATCAAATTAAGATAAAATCCCTGCATGAGACTTTGTAAGTCCCGCCGTGGATTAAGCCGCCGAATTGGGAGCGCGATTGAAGCCCTAAAGGCGTAAAACGGGCAACAACAAAAACATGGGCAAGTCCTTCCTCAAATGACCAAATATGGCATTGCCACCCACAAGTCAAGCAGGTTGTCATTCAACTGGATGATGCATAAAAAAATTCATGGACTATAAGTCAGCCGCGCAAACTGGAGATTGCCATGAGTAAACGATTTAATATTTATATCCCCAGTGGGGACAGCGGGGTGGAAGTACATCGAATGAAGAAATGGCTTCGTCAACCTCGCGAACACGTTCCTGAAGGAATAGATGTCAATAGGCAGAACTCTTATCAGTTGCGCTCAACCTTAAAACACCAGGGCTGGGTGGACCGGGAAACAGAAACAGAGGTGCGGCTAATATCACCTGAATCCGACACTCTGTCAAGGGTTGACAAGTTGTTTGGACAATTCGAGAGAAGACGATATAACGTTTATATTCCAAGTGGGGATAGTGGGGTGGAAGTACATCGCATGAAGGAATGGCTTCGTCAACATCCCGAGCACATTCCTGAAGGGTTGGATGTCGGCGAGTACGACGCTTTTGCGGTGCATACAGCTTTGCAAAGGCAAGGTTGGGTGGATCAGGAAACAGAATCAGAAGTGCGGCTGATTTCACCAGATTCCGACACCGAATTAAGGGTTGCCAAATTGTTTGGGCAATCCGAGGACGAGGAGACCAACTTAGACGGCGATCCCGTCTTCACTTTAGAGCATCAACTTCGGGATTTCTTCGCTGAAAACATCAATACGATTCTTGAAATGGTAGGCATCTGAGGTTATATGAGGACGAAGAAGGGCAAGAGGGTGTTGAATATCAAACAGTAACAGGTCGAATTGATATCCTTGCGATAGACGATGATGGCGCGTTCTACGTCATTGAGTTTAAGCGCGATCGGGCAAGTGATAAAGTTGTGGGCCAGGTCGCCAGATATATGGGTTGCATCCAGCGCACCATAGCGGTAGGAAGAGAGGTAAACGGGGTCATCGTGGCAAAGGATATTGATCGCAATCTGAGATATGCCGCATCGGTAATTCCACAGGTACATCTCTTCGAATATCAAATGGAATTCCACCTGAATGAAGCCGATGAAATTGGATCCTAACAATTATAGCACCTTACGCACTAAAGATTCCGTCTCCAACAGGGTCGTAGGTTGGGTTGATCGGGAATCCATTAATAATTGCTCGTCCCCTTAACACATATTTCAGCCCCTTGAAAACTTAACATACGTATGGTATAATTCGCCTATCAAAGGAACGAATAGATTAAGCGAACGAACAGTGAGTGCGATGAAGATTTCAATGCGATAGAGTTCCCATAGAAAATCTTGATAATGAATCCTGATTCATACAATTACCAAAATACGCCATCCTTACACATTATTCTTCCCAATAAACAACTACAGGATGGGGGGGGTAAAAACTATTCGCACAAAATCGCAGATTTTCGCAGAACGCTGCATTGCCTTCCAACCCGTGTCATTACGGGTTTCCAAGGCGATTTTTACTAGTAGCTATAGTATGCGACCTGCGGAACTGTAACTCCAAATTGAATCTCGGAAAGTCAGGTCGAAAAACAGGATAGCCATCAAACAAACGAAGTTTGACCGCGTTGCGCTGACGATGGCAAATCCCCGTGCGTTAGCGCTCCTGGAATACAGGCGAAACGCATCTAAATTTACGACTTTACAAGAAAGAAATCCGGGCTAAGTTTGTAATGCTTTTCTTGGGGATCGTAGGTTGGGTTGAACGGCAATCCGTCAATAATCGTTATTCTTGGAGAAGTTTTCGAGTGCCCACTTTACATGTATGTGCCAAAATTTGAGTGAAACCCAACAATAATCGTACATTCTACCACCATGAGACGTCCTTTGTAATTGGATGCGATTCTCCGGCGATTTTTGTGCCCCTATGGACAATGGAGAAAACTTGGGTTAATAGTTAAAGGCAGGCATTCCAAACGGTATACTGGACGACTCTACCGTTAGATTTTTCAAACATGCGGACAACACCAGAAGTCATGACAGGTAGGGAGGGGATGATTTTATTGAGGCCACATTGCGAAGATTCCCGCCTGTCCCATATATATTAGAGGAGTCCCTTGCGCTTCAATTTCAACGGACGTAAAATCAATGATTCTAATTAACGAAGAACTGTGCAGCTATTGTGGGGCATGTGTCGCTGTCTGCCCGGAAAATATCATCGATTTAGTTGACATTTATCTGAAAATAGATCAATCGAAGTGCACCGACTGCATGCGTTGTGTTAAAGGTTGCCCGGTTGGTGTGCTTGCTCTGGAACGCAATGGTAAGGTATATTATCCAGCATATGAAGGGCGGGGATTATTTTAATGTTCCACTCCGAGTTTGATGTTATTGTCGTCGGTGCTGGCCCGGGAGGTTCGATTGCCGCGAAGGTTGCCGCCGAAAATGGCTTAAGTGTTCTGCTCTTGGAGAAACGCCAAGAAATCGGTTCCCCCGTTCGCTGAGCGGAAGGTATCGGCACAGCGTCGCTGTGTGAATTTATTCAGCCGCATCCATCTTGGATATCCCAGCAGATCAACGGCGGCCGACTGTTTTCGCCTAACGAAACAGCAGCTACACTTGACTTCCCGAGAGCGGGATATGTGCTTGAGCGCAAAGTCTTCGATCGCATACTCGCGGAGATGGCAGGAGATGCCGGCCCGAGTTGCTAGTGAAAGCGAGGGTAACTACGGTCACCAAGTCGGACGACGGAGTAGTCAACGGCGTAACCTTCCGTCATTCTGGTCGTGATTACACCTGTAAAGCCAAAACGGTGATTGCCGCAGATGGAATTGAATCGCAGGTTGCGCGTTGGGCGGGAATTGATAGTACTCACGATTTGCGCGATGTGGATATCTGCGCCCAATATTTGGTTTCAAACATTGACATCATTCCGGATCACTGTGACTTCTATGTCGGACGCGAGATTGCTCCACGCGGATACATCTGGGTTTTTCCAAAGGGGAAAAACATTGCCAATGTAGGCGTTGGCATTGGGGGCGCCATATCCGGAAAGGGCGGCAAACTCGCCATTGATTACTTGAATGAGTTTGTAAAACGAAAATTCCCCGATGGCAAAATCTTGGCTCAAGTCGTCGGCTGTGTGCCAGTCGGCGATAGCCTACCCGACATAGTTGGCGATGGAATCCTCCTAATAGGTGATGCCGCACACCACAGCGATCCCATCTCCGGCGGCGGAATCGCTAACGCAATGTACTCAGGTCAATTCGCAGCAGAAGCCGCAGTCGAGGGAATCCGAATCGGCGATGTTTCCGCCAAGACTCTTAGCTCCTATGAGAGGCGTTGGAACAAACAAATAGGGAAGCATTTCAAGCATATATGTCGTATACGTGACGGGCTGTTTAAGTTCAGTGATGACACGTTTGATAGGTGTGCTGAAGTCATATCGAAAATGCCCAGTGAAAAAGTTACCATGACACAAATCTTCAAAACCGTGTTAAAACACCAGCCCCGATTACTGTTGGAATTAAGACATTTGGTTCTGGCGGGCTGGGTTTAGTAAGGATGCAGCGCTTAGAACGTTGGCATTTGGTGATTGAACCGAATCATTCCTATTATAATGCAATCTGATTTTGTCCTCAACTATCTTCAAGAGACCATTACGAGATATAAAGCGGGATATTTAGTTCTTATCGATCCCGATCAATACTCCGTCTCGGACTGTGTCGAATCAGCTCATCAAGCAGAAGATGCGGGTACCGATGCACTTCTTCTAGGTGGCAGCTTTCTGACTACCGATCTCCAACCCGTAGCGGAGACCCTGAAAAGAGAAACACGGTTACCAATCATCCTCTTCCCCGGCGACGCAATGCACCTAACGCCTCATGCGGACGCCATTTTATACCTCAGTCTTATAAGCGGGCGGAACGCCAACTTTCTAATCGGAGAGCAGGTTAAGGCTGCGCCTAGGCTACGACAGTACGGTATTGAATCGATTCCAACGGGATATATGTTGATTGATAGTGGTCGCCAAACATCGGTTGGATTCATGAGTGGGACAACGCCATTGCCCCGTGACAAGTTCGATCTCGCTTGGGCGCATGCTCTTGCCGCTGAATATCTCGGTATGCAGTTGGTCTATCTCGAAGCCGGCAGTGGAGCAGAATATCCCGTCCCTGATCGGATGATTGCCGCAGTGAAGGAACACATCAGTATCCCGGTTCTTGTTGGCGGTGGAATCACTACACCTGAAATTGCTGCTCAAAAAGTCGAAGCCGGTGCAGATTTCATCGTGACAGGTACGGCCATCGAAAATAGTCGCTCTTTGACGGTGATGAAACAGTTCGCCGACGCGGTTCACGGGTAGCTTGCACCGAGAGATTTTCGCTTGACAACCATAACGTAGCATGGTATTTTTTGCACATTGTGTTAGCACTTGCAAGTAGAGAGTGCTAAAATTTAATTTGTGATAGGGTTAGAGCCTTGGCAACTTCTACATTGGATTTCCGTAAACGTGAAGTCCTAGAAGCAATAATTGAGTGCTACAATCAGACAGCTGCACCGGTTGGGTCACGCACCATTGTACGCCGATATGGTATGGGGGTTAGTGCTGCGACTATCCGGAATACGATGGCCGATCTGGAGGAGCTTGGGTATGTGACTCAGCCTCATCCTTCCGCTGGACGGGTGCCGACGGAGATTGGATATAGGGTCTATGTCGACACATTGATGGAAGCAGAGGAACTTAGTAACAAAGAGAAACTATTGATTCAAGAGAGATGCGCCTCACTTGATGGTAGCTTTGAAGGAATTATTGAACAAATTTCCAAAATTTTGTCCGAAATCTCACATTATATCGGTTTTGTTCTAACCCCGGAACTTCATGACAGTATCTTGCGCCGACTTGAGCTTATCCCAATTGACGAAGATGATGACAACTCGGAACATCAAGGCAAGGTGCTCGCGGTTTTATTGATGGCGTCGGGAGTTGTAAAGAACCACATTGTTCCAGTCAGTAAAGATCTTTCAGACAAAGATATTCGTCGAATTAGCCGAATCTTGAATGAAAAACTGGTGGGTCTTTCTTTGCAACGTATACAGCAAATCTCTCAAGACACAGCGCACCTTAAAGTAATCTTCGACACCTATCTGTCGGACTCAGTCGTGGCATTCACTCGTGACACCTTCTCACTAAATCAAGAGATACATATTTTTCTGGACGGTGCTTCCAATTTCTTCAGCCAGCCTGAATTTCTACAGGTCGAGAAGATCGGGCCTCTGTTCCGCTTACTTGAACAGAAAGAACGGATTGCCGGGTTGCTGTCTCCTCAGCAGCCAACGTCCGGAATTCAGGTAGTAATTGGTAGCGAGAACAAATACGAAGGTATGGAGATGTGTAGTGTTGTGCACTCATGTTACACAAGCCACGGCGATGTCTTGGGGACGATAGGGGTTATTGGACCAACTCGGATGCAGTATTCACGCATTGTGTCAATCGTCGATTTTACGGCTCAAGTTATGAGCCAAGTTTTTGAACATACTCTATGAAATCAAGGAGACGAACATGTCGAAAGACACAGAAACACAGGTAGAAATTGACGAAGCGGAAGGTGAGACGTCGTCGGAGGCTACCGCCCCAACTGACGACACAAACCAATCAGAAAAAGATAGTATACAAGGCGGCGAGGAAAATGAAACCCAAATTGATGACGGTGTCGAACCGGAGACCGCAGTGTCTTTTGAGGAAGAATTCGCCAAGCTGAAAGCTGAATATCAAGAACAATACGACCAGATGCTTCGTAAAATTGCGGAATACGACAATGCAAAGAAACGGGCAGAGCGCCGGGCGGAGGAATCCTCTAAGTATGCCGTTGAAGGAGTCATTAAAGACATAATTCCAATCATTGATAGCGTTGAAAGAGCAATTGAGTCCACGAACGAATCCAAAGACTTTGATGCGTTAAGCGAAGGAATTCAATTGATACACAAACAACTTCTTGATTCGCTTCAGAGGCGTAGTGTCAATCCAATTGAAGCCTTACGCGAGAACTTTGACCCAACTCGCCATGAAGCAATCATGCATGTTGAATCAGAGGAGGTTCCGGAAAATGCAGTCATCGAAGAATTTCAGCGAGGATATACACTCCACGATCGCGTGATTCGTCCCTCCATGGTCTCAGTTTCGAAGGGTAAACCTGAGAAAGTGAAAGAATCAGTCGCCCCTGACGAAGAGGCCAATGCTCCGGATGATGTCAATGAACAGACGACTCCCAAATAATCGGATAAAAAATAATGTAGGGCGGGACAGTATCTACGCTGATAAGAGAAAGGGAACACAGCATGGCGCAAAAGCGTGACTGCTACGAAGTATTGAGCGTTGGTCGCAATGCAACTGAAGACGAAATAAAAAAAGCATATCGCAAACTTGCTATCAAGTATCACCCGGACAAGAATCCTGGAAATAAAGACGCCGAAGATAGCTTCAAAGAAGCGACTGAAGCCTATGAAATTATTCGAGACCCTAACAAACGTAGTCGGTACGACCAGTTTGGACATGCAGGTCTTGAGAGAATGACGGGTGGTTCAGGTATTGATTTCGGCAACTTCGATGATATTGTCGGAGACATCTTTGGAGATCTCGGCGATGCCTTCGGGTTTGGAAGTTCGCGGCGAAGGACCGGGCCTAGGCGCGGTCAGAGTTTACAATACGATTTGGAGATTTCCCTAGAAGATGTTATCCATGGAAAAACTACCACTATCGAGGTCCCTCGGCTTGAAACCTGTACAAGATGTAATGGAAATCGGGCCGAGCCGGGATTTCGACCTGAGACGTGTCCGGAATGCCGTGGACACGGGCAAGTCACGCATTCTCAGGGATTTATTACGATGTCGCGGATCTGTGGGCATTGCCACGGTGAAGGTCGTGTTGTAACTCATCCTTGTGGCGCATGTAACGGACGCGGCGTCAGTCGTGCGACACGAAATATCAAGGTTGGTATTCCTAAGGGTGTTGATACCGGGTTTAAAATCCAATTGCGTGGCGAGGGTGAAGCTGGCACCAATGGAGGCCCCCCGGGAGACTTGTTTGTCGCCATTCATGTGCCGCCCCATGATACCTTTACCCGCGAGGAAAACGACCTAATCACATCAGCCAAAATCTCCTTTGTACAAGCCGCTCTAGGTGCAGAGATTCAGGTGCCGACTGTGGACGGGGCGGAAAAATTGACAATTTCACCGGAGACACAGTATGGCCAACAGTTTCGCATACGAGGAAAGGGCATTCCCTACTACAACCATTACGGATCCGGCGATCTGATTGTCCAAGTGAGGATTCAAACACCAACCAAATTAACGCCCCAAGAGCAAGAGATTTTGTCGCAATTTGCTCATCTGCGTGCCGAACAAGAACATCTTGAGCACGAAAACAGTGGCTTCTTTGACAAGTTATTCCACCGGCATCATGATGACGACGACAAAAACAAATAGCGCGAGACATCAAGATCTTTGGAAAACCTTCAATAGTCGAACATGAAATGGGTACAACTTACTGTAACAATCTCCCCGGAAGCCTCGGAAGCTGTTGCCAATCAACTCTTTGATTTGGATGCCCTCGGAGTTGAGATTCGAGATGCCCAACCACCATCCTCCCAATCTACAATCCTTATCTCCTATTACCCAATGGATGATTTGGTCGGTGACCGTATCCAAAAGGTTCAGCGATTTATTGATTTACTACCAGAATGGGACCTTCCAGTTGGACAGGCATCAATTACGCTCAAAGCAATTCAGGATACAGACTGGACAGAAGAGTGGCGTTCCGCATTCCCCCCTAGGAGAATCGGTAATCGCATCATTGTTGCTCCTACTTGGGTTGAAATTTTGCCCAAACCCACCGAAGTGCTGATTCGTTTAGACCCGGGAATGGCCTTCGGTACCGGACACCATCCAACCACTTGCTTGTCAATCCGCTTACTTGAGGAAACAATCAAGGGAAATGAGGTGCTTGCCGATATTGGCACAGGTTCGGGAATTTTGTCAATTGCCGCAGCCAAACTCGGGGTGAGACGCGTTGACGCGGTCGATCTGGACGAAACCACACTTCCAGTCGCCTCCAAAAATTTCCAGCTAAATGATGTTGAGTCGGTTGTTCGCCTTCAAGCTGGAAACGGACTTGATGCATGTGCCGGCGAGTATGATGTTATCATCGCCAATATTTTGACGAAGGTCCTGCTCCCGATGATTCCTGAATTCCCTCAATTTCTAAACGTAGGAAGTGTGGTTATATTATCAGGGATTATGACGCAAGAAGCGGCGCAAGTTGTAAAAGTATTGAAACTACATCAATTGTTTCCTATCAACATTGAACATGACGAGGAATGGGTGGGAATTTCAGCAAAATTGAGTGATCGATCTCCGCAACTATATTCGTGAAATTTACGCTCTTTTCCGAAGGTGAGATTCGCATTGAAAAATCAAAGACCAATCCGAACAAGGAAGAAGAGGGATGGCAACAAGCATTACAGCGATCAATGAAAACATTTAACAAGAAAGTGTTATTGTGAATTCGATTCGCGAGGAAATTGAGAAAGCCATTGTCGCACAGAAGGTCCTAATCGATCGACTATTAATTGGAATCTTGGCGAATGGAGATTTGCCTCTAGACGAGGGTACCTCGACTAGTATAGATGATGTCCGTAAAGGCGCTCTCGGAAGCCATTCAGACAAAGTTCCAGTGCCTTCAGTTTTCTCCGGATCTCTTCCCCGCAGGCTCAATTGGTACATTTAGTGACCCGACCAATAATTACCTTGTTGAGCCATTAATCCAAGGAGGTGCGGTATGGCACCAGAAACAGCCATCCAAAAGCGAGAACAGATGACGCGTGATGGTTACTGCGTGATAGATGATATATTGACCGAAGATTTTCTACATCAACTCCGAGAGGAGACTGAGCGGCTAATTGAGGCACACGAACCCCCTCCTGACTTGAGATATCAGGGTCAACATGTAAACGTACGTGGGACAGACAACACCATCATTCAGAAGTTGCTAGATTGGAAGCCCTCACGTGAAGCACTCGAACAACTTGGATTTGGAGATTTCGTGAGCAGTGGAGGAGTAATCATCCTCACGAAGGATCCGGGGGAACCCGCACTGTATTGGCACCAGGATTGGATGCGATGGAACGATCCCATTAGTTGCTCTCCATGGCCGCAAACAATGTTTGTGTCCTACTATTTGAGCGATACATCAATTGAAAACGGTTGTCTCAAGGTAATCCCTGGCACCCATCTTAAGCGAATCCCATTTCACGATCAGCTAGTTCCCGCCCACGAACAGGGAGCTCGATTCGTAGAAGAAGACCATCCGATTATGTTTAGCGATCACCCGGACGAAGTCAATGTATGTGTTTCGGCCGGATCGCTCGTGCTCGCAGACGCTCGGGTTCTTCACTCGGCACGAAGAAACCTGACAGACCATAGAAGAACCCTTATCTTGGCATGGCACAGCCGACCCACCATCTCAGTCCCCGCATATTGGCACGGCGACATTCCCGAGGTAATTCTCAAACGGGTGGCGAATCAGGATTATCCCGGCTCCCGCATTCCGGGCGAATATCTTCAATAAAACGTAGTAACAAAAACAATTGTGCAACAGTTGATGAAGTGGTCCGTCTCTATCTTCATCGTTGCTCGGCTGAAGCATGATAGGTAAAATAACGGTAAAACCGTTCTCACTTCAATCTTAATTTCTTCACTGTTCAAAGTTTAAGGGTTTAAAGTGGTCCAACATTTCAACCTTGACGAATTGACTGCCTCGGTGTCTCTGCTCTACACTAGCTTGATGGCAATTCTGATTCTGCGCATTCTTTTCAGGAGTTTTCGGCGAGCCACTAACTACGGCATTGCGATATTAGGGATATTCTTGCTTTTCTCGGCTGTCTGTTTCGCACTTAGACTTCATCACAAAACGCAATTTGAGCGACGGACGGTCATCACGTCTGAATCCGACGAGGCGCGGTTTGAACCCTCCGACGCTGCAACCCTCCATTTGACGCTTCATGAGGGTATGGCGATTGAAGTTGTTGAACCCCAATCTGAATGGTCCAAAATTGAGAGATGGGACGGCAAAGCCGGTTGGCTAAGAAATTCTGCTTTCGAGACGCTGTCCCTACGGGGGAGCTAACCAAACATCTTGATTAAACCGCAGTTGCCATCACGACTTTGGCGTGGAGTCCGCTAATTCGTGACAAAGTGTACAATTGCCGAGGTTGAGGTGCGGCATGGTGGGCGCTTCCTCCGTTCCAACAAGATGACATTTCAAACAGGCAGCGGGCGCCGTTGACTTATGGTGTGCGGGAATGTTGGATCTTGCTGGCGCGGCGTTGAAAAACAGAATTACCATGATAATCGCGAAAACCAGTCCGATGATACTGACAATCACCATTAGCGTCCGTGCGCTCGCTTCTTCTGTTGGCATGTCTTACTCCTATAATGGGGGAAAATCTAAAATTGAAGTGGAAGATTGAAGTTTACTGCAAAGCCGATACACCTGATGCCGTTGGACAAAGCAAATTGGAAGACATCGCAGACTCTGGCGTCGCTAGCATTACTTCAGTGCGAACTGCAAAGGTTTATTGGCTCGAAGGCGAGCTTCAGATCCAAGAGGTTATTCGAGTTTGCTCAGAACTACTCGCCGACCCGGTGACCGAGGACTATGTTTACCAGAAGTCTGACGGCTGTTCAGATACATGGACTGCACAAGACCGTGCGTGGATAGTCGAAGTCCAATTAAAGCCTGGGGTTACCGACGCGGTCGGCGACAGTGTAGTAAAGGGTATTCGCGACTTGGGAATCTCGGGGATAAACGCTGCGCATACGGGTCAAAAATACTGGATAGATGGAACCTCAAACTCAAGCACAATCGAAGCAGTTGTAAAGCGCCTTTTGGCTAATGAAGTCATACAAACGTTCGCGATTGAGGGAAAATGAGGCACTGAAGACTGATTTTGAATATTTTGGGTTTATACCATACAAAATTACCTTAAAATATAGTTCCGGTCAAGGATTAATTTTGCCAGAATTTACAAATCCAAAAAAACTTGACAAACCTTGACGATGTCGATTACAATATAGTTGCTTGTTGACTGATACACTGGAAAACTAATCACACACCTGTATCAGGGTCGAGTGGTGGAATCGGTAGACACAATGGACTTAAAATCCATCGCCTGTAAAAAGGTGTGAGGGTTCGAGTCCCTCCTCGACCACCATTTCAATACGCGTCTTGACGCAGGGTGGAGCAGTCTGGTAGCTCGTTGGGCTCATAACCCAGAGGACGTGGGTTCAAATCCCACCCCTGCAACCATTCAATATGGGAAACGTGTTTCGCCGCGCGTTTCCCTTTTTCATATTCTGCCGGTGTAGCTCAGTGGTAGAGCACACGACTCATAATCGTGCTGTCCGGAGTTCAACTCTCCGCACCGGCATTTCACTGTCTCCGTTTTCTCCGCCGCTGCAAGCGGCTTTTTTTATGCCTGTTTAGTGTCCTTTATGGAGATATGGCATGAGCATATCTTCTCGTTTTCTACAGCGGACCCATCGCTTCATTTTGCAGCATGATATGATTTGCTCAGGGGAAGCCATTGTTGTTGGTTTCTCTGGTGGAGTCGATTCTCTTGCTCTCCTCGTTGCACTCTACGAATTACGCCATCCCCTTGATTGCCATCTCCACATTGCTCATCTAGATCACCAATTACGTGGAGATTCGACTTCAGATGCAGAGCTTGTAAAGCAATACGCCAACCTCTTGAAACTGCCATTTACAATTAAAAAGATTGACATACCAGCTCTGATGAAACAGCGGAAACAGTCGATCGAAGCACTAGCTCGTAAGGAGCGCTATGAATTTTTTGAAACTGTATCCAAGAAGATTGGGGCAACAAAGGTCGCATTAGGACATCAGCGCAACGATCAGGCAGAAACAGTGTTGATGAATCTATTACGAGGAGCCGCTCTTACGGGGTTGAGAGGCATACTTCCCATCCGAGATGGCAAATTCATCCGTCCCCTGCTTGATTTTTCACGGACGGAAATCGAGGAATTTGTCGCCGAACAGGGGTTGCAGCCGTGCGAAGACTCAACCAACTGGGATCGAAACTTTCTGCGCAATCGGATTCGGCTGGATCTTCTCCCTCTTCTCAAACGAGATTATAATCGCAATATTCAGAATACACTGGCTCAAAACGCCGAGTTGTTGCGGGCGGAATCAGACTACCTTGAGGACATAGCTCGTAAAGCGCTTGACGCATGCCTCGCAGAGCCAGCTACACATGATGTAGTTATATTAAACCGATTGATGTTCCTCCGACATCATCCCGCGCTGCGTCGGCGCATCCTCCGTCTCGCCATCGGTCAGATACAAGGGGATATGAAAGAGTTGGCTTTCAATCATTCTGAATTCATGCTACAATTCAGCGAGGGTAAATCTCCCAACCGGCAACTCAATCTTCCCAACAACTTGGAATTTCTACGAGCATACAATCAGTTAATCATTCAACGTCCCACAAGCAAGATTGGCGAATTTGAGTACACCGTTGCCGTGCCGGGAGACAACAATTTTCCAGCGTTAAATGCAGTAATGGTCGCTACCATTGTTGAGGCGCCAAGTCGCAAGACTTCCTACGTGCCTGATGGTAAATTTCAAGCAGTGTTTGATGTCGATCAGATTCAAATGCCGCTCAAAATCCGAAGTCGGCGAGCGGGCGATGGATTTCAACCATTTGGAATGGGAGGAACAAAGAAAGTGAAAGATTTCTTCATTGATGCAAAAGTACCTCAACGAATGCGACAGTCCATACCGATTCTTGTTACTGGAGACGAAATTTTGTGGGTCGTTGGACACCGCACGAGTGAAAAATGCAAAGTTAGCAATAAAACAAGGAGATTCCTCCATCTAACTTATTCGCCGGAATCCTAACGAGTTCCATAATGTAACATTACGCTAGTTGCCACCGTAATCAGCCAAGAGACATCAACCTAGTTTTGATGACAAATCATGCGATTCAGGCGAAGGCGTGATTGATTTACTCATCGTTTCTGAAACGAATATAAAAACTCGTTTTCTCTGGAAAAGCCGGTAACTTGAGATAAAACAGAAAAATGCCAATTCTAGTTAAGTCCCTCGTGGAGATTGTAGACAGGGAGGCATGTATTCGCTGGCTAGCTCGCGACCCGATTCATCATCTTATGTTGTTAGGGGATTTATACCCACCTCTAATTAATGTTCCCGAGGTTTATGTCGCAACTGAAGTGGGACAACTTGTTGGCATAGGGAGCGTGTTTCGCGGCTTTTCGACGCCGTCGGTCATCATTACTGAAGACAATCCAACAGTTCAAAACTCACTTCTGACGAGGATGAATAGACATCTTGAAACCGAGTGGATAACGCTTTCAACCTCTGCTTCGTCCTCAATTCTCTCTAAATTCGGAAAGCGAATCTATTCTCACACCGAACATCAAATGTTGCTTCGTATGCCTATTCCAAAACCAGTGAAACCAGCCCGATTAATTCAAAAGGGTGAATTCGATGCGTTAAATCAATTTTACAACGAACATCGCGTCGAAGCATGGACGCCGCTGATGTTTGAGATGGGCCCCTCTATGGTGTTTGGTGTAATGATCGGCTTATTGCAGCTGCCGGCATCCATTTCGTGACACCCTTCATTGCTCAGATAGGCAATGTCTTTACGCATCCCAAATTTAGGGGACGAGGATATGCTACAGCGACAACCGTGGGTGTTACGAATCATTTGCGGCGGATGGGGATTCAAATCATCAGTCTCTTTGTAGTCGCCCATAATACGCCTGCGATCCGAATCTACGAGCGACTAGGATTTGTTAAAGAGCGAGAACTTGTACTCGCCCACTATGAACCTAAGAGGAATTAACGTTCATGAAGCCTGCAGTGCAGTCAGTCTTAATCACTGAAGCGCAGATTGAAAAACGAGTTCATGAATTAGGAGGACAGATTTCCAGGGATTATGACAAATCTGATTTGGTTTTGGTCTGCGTTCTAAAAGGGGCAATCCTGTTCTTCGCTGATCTAATTCGCACGCTTGCTGTGCCAGCCCGTTATGAGTTTGTACAGCTCGCAAGTTATCACAACGATACAAAGTCTTCAGGCGTGCAGATGATTCAAGGACTTTATCAAGATCTTTTTCGCGCGGACGTACTGATTGTGGAAGATATTGTCGATACGGGAATGACGTTAGATTTTCTCTTAAATCACATCGGATCGTTTGAACCGACTAGCGTCAAAGTATGCAGCCTACTTGATAAACCTGAGCGAAGAGAAGTGCCTGTCACAATTGATTATCTTGGGTTTGAGATTCCGAATACCTTTGTAGTAGGATACGGCTTGGACTACGCCCAACACTACAGGAATTTGCCGTATATCGGAGAATTAGATGGGGATTCTGTCGCTTTAGACTCTTGACACAAACAAACTGTAGGGGCGGGTATAATTGTGGGGGGGGGGGTGCTAGGAATATCTTTATTGTATTCCTAAAGTCTCGGAATGTATGCCTAGTGGACATTACAACTCAATACTCCGCTTGTAGCGCTGACATGCAAGCGACATCGCGATTGTCATGATGTATTTCACTGATTTTCATGAATAGTCTTGATGTGGATGTACTTGCTCAAGGAACCACGCAGAATCGGGTATCAAGCATTAGAACTCAATCCTAAGGTGTGCCAAGACAGATCCCCAAGACATAGTGACGTGGTAAATCTAGATTGGATCAACCAAATTCTTTCACTTCATGAATTCATCAAACTCATCGATTTCCTCGCCCTTGCTACCGGCTGACGTTTGAGAGGCGTCATTCGCCGCATTAGACTTCGAGACAAATCCGTATATTTCTATCTCCGAAATCTTTGCCGGAGCATTTACGTTCCCGCTATACGTCCTCCAGCCGCGGATGTTTTGGACATTCTTGCGACGTTGGCCCGCGTCATCCGATGTCCGGCGCACTCGAATCTTGACACCTGAAGTATACACCGTCCGATTAAGCCGGATATCAATAATCTTCTTCTTGTTGCTTTCAACCTCCTTGATCTTCTCCCATCTGCCTTGCGAATCAGTCGTCCAGATATCGAAAGCTTGCAGGTTGGAAGAGTGAATGATGACGCGATGGATGGATTTGGGGTTTGGGAGAGTAATAATTGACTCGGATTGTGAACCGAAACTCATAACCATATCTCCCGTGCTCTCCACATATTGGGATTGTCCAACTGTTCTAACGTTCCCGTCAATAATTGCCGGATCGTTTGCCCTTACACCATCGGCTAGGACAAAGTTGCTGCTCCACTGTTGCTCGGCAGAAAGGCCCTCCAAACCGGAACAGCCACACGATGAAACGACGACTAGCACAACCGTGAAAATCATTATTGTCGATTGAAGATTCATCTGATTTTGCTCCCTCCTATTGAGATGGGGCTGCTTGCCGAATAACTGATTCAATGTCGTCTCTAGTCAACCGGCGGACATTGAATTTGAGATTCTCAAAGAAGGGAACAAGATCCTCCCCCGCAGCCTGACTCATGTAATAAACCAGCATACTCGTCTTCATCTCTCCGGGAAGTTGCTGGTGGTATTTGTCCGCCTCCATAAGGCGGAAAACCTCAGGATAAAAACCCTCGCCGTAAAGCCTGTAGAGCTCTTTCACAATTGAGAACGAGTAGGCGTAGCCCCACTGCGCATCAACTGACGCGTGCCCCTTCCACGTTTGTATTGCGTTGACACTGTCCATGTCAAGTTTCATCCTCTCCTGAAGGTCGAGCGATCTGAAATCTCCTCCCTTCGCATACTGTATCTGCACGAAAACTGCTATTCCTTCCGTGAACCATGTCGGCAGATAGTAATTGGCTGTAAAAGCATGGGTTAATTCATGCGCTCGTACTTCCCGTTGGTCAAACATAGCCTTTGGGAAGTGCATCACAATCTTCCCAACTGTTTTCAGCAGTCCGTTGCCCTGAGGAACCGTAGCATGGTGAGATTCTGTTATCGCCCGCATTGTGGAACCTTCAAATTCTTCATACAGCACAATACCGATACGACGAGTCGGAGGCGCAATGCGAAACAGTTCGTGAATAAACTCATAAAGACTCTCCATATACAGCAACGCGCCGTGTCCTACCTCTTGACGTTCTTCGGACTCATCCAAGGAGCTTCTCTTAAGTAAGTCCTCATGAAAAGTTAGTGTATAATGGTCACTTCCAATCTTTAATCCGTCAGGGGAAACTGCAATGTGAACGTCGGGAGGCGGAAATGTCAGGTAACGCTTGCTTTGCTGCTGCCTAATTTTTTCCTGTTGGCGTTGCTGCGCCTTCTCAAGCGAGGCACAACTGGAAATGCAGATCGCGACCATAAGAAGCACAAACATGAACTTCCAGTGTTTGTAAGACAAATTCAGTTTTCTCATCTGCCGTTTTTCCGATTGATGATCTCGAAGGCTGCCACTCAGAGTCATTCAAGCCAATGCTTCGACCATCAAGCCGTTAGCGCGGGTAAACCCTACTCCGAATCCTTCTTACTTGTAACCTACCGCCCCGTTAATCGGACGGCTTAAAGGATAAGCTCTAATACCTGAACGTGAAGAACTGCTAAACAAATCTTTTATCTTCCTCTCCATTTCCCCTTCACCATGAAAGCCCACATCTCGATCTCGAATAATCCCGTTTTTGTCAACATAATATGTGCAGGGAATACCTCTGACACCGTAGTCCTGGAATTGCATCTGTCCACCTAAGAGAACTGTATAGGAAATTTGTGATTGTGCAAAGTCGCGAACTGCCTGGTGATTGTTCTCATTGTTCAAGCCTATAACGACTAAACCCCGATCTTTATACTTCTTGGACAAATACTCTAAGTGCGGTATCTCCATGCGACAAGGCCCGCACCACGTCGCCCAAAAGTTTATCACGACAGGCCTCCCCTTGAACTCTGATAATCTGACCCGATTCCCGCTCAAATCTTGTAACGTGAATAACGGAGCAGGCTGACCATGAAGAGGAAACTCTTCGTTAGGCGTTTCTGGTGGGGTCGTGTACCCCGCAAATTTCCGCTTCAGTCGCTCTTGTCTTCGTTGCTGTGCCTCTTCCAGCGCTGCACAACTGATGATTGAGGTCAAGAGTAGGATTAGGACGGATATGGGAACCCACTTTTTGTCAAATCGGCTTGATTGTGCCATCAGATTATTCGCCTTTACCTCTTTACGATTACGACGTGAAGACAACTACCTAGATGGCCCTAAATGACTGCGATTATAGAACACACAAGGACTGACACTAGGGCAGTCCTGATTCCAACCCGCAAGCATGTGGAAACACATGAAAAACCCCGTGATTACGGATAACTCGGCTTTATCCATACCGCTAGAACTTTCGCGACTTCAACTGCGGTGGGAGTCTTCGATTGAAGGTTTCACATTAACTATGTACCCGACCACTACACACCTTAAGGTTCGCTGAGGTTGCCAAATTCATCGTACATTCACGGAAAACAATCTATGTCCAACAGCGGGAAAATCGCGTCTGCGTTTTCCGTTAATGAATTGTCGATGAACAATGCCGCCAATCCCTACCAGCCCAATGCCCAACTCCATCTTAGATACTTTCCTGCATGGGAACGAAAACCTACTCGACTCCCGCTTGATCATGGTATGAGCTCGCCATCAAAGACCATACTCATTCGGCAATATTTAGTTTTTCCGTGATTCTTCACTCAAACCAGATGCTTCAAGCTCTTTGGTCACGAAGGATTACTGCATAATTGTATTTAATTCGTCGTCGGGGTCATCTAATTCAGATTTTTCGACTACTTCATCAATGGACTCGCTTCCGGTGGCTTCAATTTCGATAATACGAGCGGCACTCTGTTCTGTAACCGTGGACATACTTTTTCCCGCGATTTTGCGATCATTACTCCTAAGAACTATAAACTTTACTCTACCGATTGACATCATTGGAAAACGAAACTCAATCTTGCCGCCAGCAACAAATCGGATTGGATTCGTCTTCGTATACTCTATTTTCCCATTTTTCACGAGAGCAATGGTTTCCCAGCGGTCTCCCGTGCAGACTCGCAATGCCCCCGAGTGAACACCACATTTGGAAGCTGGATATGTCTCGGAATCCAAGGTATGAATCACAATGCGATTAACTCGCTTCGGTTCGGGGAAACCTACTTCAATCGACGCTCCACCACGGGCTTCCGCTCGCGCGGTCTCCCACTGCCAACTGCGCCAGTTGTCTTTAAGATGTTGGCGCTCAAATTTGGCTTCCCATCCTTCTCCTTTGCTCCAGCTATCTGAGGATGCGATACCGTTAATTACGGTTTCAGGTTGATGATTGGTTGTAGACACGGAAGCAGTCACCGTCGCACCGTTTTCAATAAGAGCATAGTCAACCAACCGGTCTGCACTTGTCCCCTGCTGCATAACCTCGGCAAGGCATCCAAAGTAACTCGCGCATATCACCAACAAAACACCGAGAATCCCTGTATCACGGACGTGTTTCATGACACAGTCCTCCATTGCGAATTACAACGTGCAATTACATTCTTGTCGTTCGATGAGGACCTTGTACGACTGTATTAATGCCATACTCAAATTGACAGTTTGAAGTAGAACCAAGACTTACCTGTACATTTTGCATCTAGAAAGCTACTGTCTATTCGTCACAATCTAACGAGCGCTCTGGGCGGATCGGATCCCGGCTTAAGTACAATCTATGCACTAATCTGCCGCGATTTCAATCGACTCAACTTGAGCGTCACGGATGGCTTCACACAGATAAGTAATCCCCTCGGGAATGTCGTCTACATGGCAGTAGGCATATGCAAGACGGATGCACTTAATTGGATCGCTACGATAATGAAATGCGCGCCCTTCGCTGAACCCTGCATTGTGTTTTCCCGCAAGCTCCCCGAGTTTCTCCATATCCGTTGTCTCCGGCAACGTAATCCAGAGAAAAAGCCCACCTCGTGGTTGTGTCCAACTACACAGATCCGCGACATTATTCTCAAGAGTTTCAATCACAGCCTGGCATTTCGCGCCCACTGCCGCATTCGTTACAGCCAAATGTTCGTCTAGGTGGTTCTTGAAGAATTCTGCGACGATTGCACTTGCAAGCGCGCTTGTTCCACCGTCCCAACGATTTTCGTGAATGGCGTCGTAGTACGGTTGCCTCGCGACAAAGTACCCCTGCCGTACCCCCGCCCCCAGAATCTTCGAAAATGTTGCGATGAAAATCACGCGATTGGAGTCGTCAAGTTTGAACAGGGCATCAGGCGTTGGATTCGGCACAAAGTCGATATCGCCGTAGCAGTCGTCTTCAATAATCAGAGTGTCATAGGCATTTGCCAACTCAAGCATTCTTTCGCGTCGTTCCAGCGTGAGAATTGCCGCTGTAGGATTTTGGTGATTCGCAGTTGTATAAATCAACTTCGGACGAATGCCTTGCGCTTTGAGCGTCTTCAAGCGTGCCTCAAGTGCGTCCACGTTCATTCCATCAACATAGTCCATCGGAATGCCAACGATATTCGCCTTGAGATGTCTCATTATGCCGAGCGTACCACTGTAGGTTAATTCTTCAGTCAGAATTGCATCACCAGGTTCAATAAAGGTACTTAGTACAAGATCCAGTGCCTGCATTGAACCCGATGTAAGTGAGATGTTGTCCACGGGAAGGGGCACGCCTTCACGTCGTTCAAACCGCACTGAAGCTAGCTCGCGTAACCCGCGGTATCCATTATCGCCAGGATAGTTCACGAGACTGCCACCCAGATCTCGAAGCGCTTTTGCGCTCGCTTCAACTAACGCTTCGGTTGGAAACGTGAACGGATCAGGACGGCCTCCGGTAAAAGCAAAGTCTTTCATAATTCAATCCTTGAATTGTCTAAGGTATTCTAGTTATGAGGTACGTAGGCAGCTAAATTCCAGAGTCAGATTATAAAGTATGTTACCACAAATGTAGCGAAAATCCTAAGAAAAAGTACCTGACGAACCGGACACGAAAAAGACATCTATCCACACGCCTCGCCATAGTTGCAACAAAGCGACTGTTATCGATTGACCCGACAGCCTTGAAGTGCTAAAATGAAGAGGTGGCGGTGCACAGCGTTTATATTGCCGATCGTATCAATCTTTCGAATTGCGATTCTTCCACCTTTGCTAAACCATCGCAGACAGCAGTGAGAATCAAGAAGCCCTTCCCGAACATTGAGCTCGATTATATACGGCAGAGCGATTTACAAATAATCGCTGAAATTGAGCGTCAATCGTTTTCAGATCCATGGAGCCTGTCCACACTCCAAGAAGCAATTGACGGAAAGAACCCGCATTCCTATTTCCACGTCGCCCGGCTCAGTCAGGTTCCAGTTGCATACGTGAACTATTGGCTAATTCTAGACGAAGCCCACATCGTAAATTTCGCCGTGTCACCCGCATACCGGCGCACAGGTCTGGGAAAATATCTGCTCGCGAAATCGTTGGAACGTATTCGAGATCTAGGAGGACGCCTAGTTCATCTCGAAGTGCGTCTGAGTAATATTCCAGCGCAAAATCTTTACCGCCAGTTGGGATTTCGGCTTGTACACGTTCACAAGCGGTATTACCGAGATAATAATGAAGACGCTTGTATCTTCCAGATGGAAGACCTATTGGATTTCGATTTCGAGATACGATGATTGGTAATTTCAGAAGACGTTCCAGCGCCATCCAAGCCCATTGAACCATATTTGCAAGAGGTCAACCCTTCCAATCCAAACCAAGAAAATCACGCACCCGTCTTTACCTTCCCACCTAAGCTATCCAAGGAGACCAGTCATGATAATTTTCTTGCAGGTTAGAAAGAGGTGTGATACAATTTGATTGAGATTATATTAGCATTGAGGTGGATTTGCTCGGCATTTATCTAACGTCATAATTGTACACGTGTTGAATACTTTGGCGATGCCGGTCACAGTATTGACATAACAATCTCCCGGGCCACCATGTGAAATATCTTGGATAACTGTTTTTCCCACCGTGGGGATAGGCATGAACACATCCGTATTGGTATTGAATGCGAGCTACGAGGCAATTAACGTCTGTAATCTCAAGCGCGCTGTGAAGATGATTGTCAAGGGGGCTGCAAGTATGGAGGAAGTTTCTGACCGTAAGATTCATTCTCCAACCGCTTCAATGCCCATTCCTCTTGTGATTCGACTTATAACCTATGTGCATATTCCTCACTGCGTTGTGAAGTTCTCTCGAAAAAACGTCTTTATTCGCGACCAATACACATGTCAATACTGCCACACAAATTTCCCTCCATCTGTACTCACACTCGATCATGTTATTCCCCGCTCCCGTGGAGGCGCAACCGTTTGGGAAAACGTTGCAACCGCATGCAAAAAATGCAACACAAAGAAAGGGAATCAAACTCCCTATGAAGCGAGGATGTTTACCAAACGTTCACCTAAAGCCCCATCAATTCTCACTTATTTACACCTCAATCGCCATTTCCGCGGCTACGATCCTGCCTGGAAGAAATACCTGTACATCAACTGAGATGGCGAGATTTCCAATCTTTAAGTCGTTTAATTTACTTATTGGCCTATCTTTTCTGTTTCTAGGATGTGGTTGGCGTGCGCCGAAGGACTACTACTTCGAGTTTACACTTATGGAAGAATGGGGAAAACACAATCGACAGCGCACCGGTCGCAATCCGCGTCAAACGGTTTCCCATCCAGAAAAATCTGAGCTTCTTGCAATTGCATTTGAAATTGGAAAAACGCCGACACAACTAATCGGTTTCAAACCATACAAAATCCCCAGGCCTCAACTTACGGACCAGCCTCCTCAACGTATGCTGCCTAGAGTACCCATTTCATGGCAACAAGACGCAATACGTCAAGTCTTTCAGAAACAGAAGATTCAAGTAACCTATTGGAGATCCAAAAATGGGCGACTTGAAGGCAAACAGAATGTGGTCCAAGTTCATTTTATCCCGCGTGCGCTTTCGGATCGGGCAATTAAACAAGAATTCCTGATGATTTGTGCAATCGTACATGGAGCGCAATTAGAACCGGACACTATTGATGTTGTCAGAGCCATTGCCGAAGATGAAGATGGCACGCCAAAAATGAGGTTGGAAACACAAGTGGAAAACTACAAAGCTTTCCTTGAAGAACGAATTAACTTGGGGGAGTGGGAGAGTCAACTGCGATTTGATAAATTTTGATATGGCACACGCACCACACCCTGAAAAGCTGAAAAAAAAGTGGGAATTTCAGCGAGGATATAGAAAGGGGCGAAAATATTGGAATCGCGAGTTTGTGGTCTACGTGTATCAAAATATGTTCAATAGCACACGCTTAGGCATCACAGCTAGCAAGAAGATTGGGAAGAGCGTACAGAGAAACCGCACCAAACGATTGATTCGAGAAGTGTTTCGACTGTCGAAAGAGAGAATCCATCCCGGGTATGATATTATCGTAGTCGGCAGATCGCCCTCAATCTATCTCAAGTATCAGGGCGCTCAAAAAGCCCTTCTACACCTCTTTCGGAAAGCCCGAATTCTGAAAGAAACAGTGAGAATTCTCAGATGAGCTGCCTTCTGATTTACGCTGTACGCTTTTATCGCATATGTATATCTCCATTATTTCCGCCAACCTGTCGTTTCTATCCATCTTGCTCGCAATACGCACTGGAAGCCATTCAGACATATGGTGCTTTGAAGGGTAGCTGGATAACAATTAAGCGTCTCTCAAAATGCCATCCTTATCACCCTGGTGGCTACGATCCACTTACAAACTCGGACGAAGAGTCTGAATCTAATCCCTGTTATGGCACCTCAGATTAGCAGAGCCTAAATTCCTATTTTTCCGCAAGGAGCTTCTAAATTTCATGGGACAACGTTACATCTTGGCACTGGTACTAATGATAATTGTGATGTTTGCTTGGAGCCTGTTATTCGGCAACCGATTGTCGAAGCAGAGAACCGCGCAGAAAGAAGGGCAAACATCCGAACAGACAAGCGAAACTCAATCTCCGCATGACGACGAAGACGTAGCAGATGCAGATGGACAACAAAGAACCGATGAAATAGAACGTAATACGCAAATCCAACAAAGCGCGGAAGCACACATTCGGACAGATCGATACGAGATTACTTTTGCAACCAATCCTGGCGCTGGAACAGTTGTTGCCCGAGAATGGTCTCTTCGGACATATCAAGATCGCTCCGACACTGGCGAACTCTTGAACCTTATCCCAACAACTTCCCAAAATTGGTTGGCACTTTGGTTTTCCCATCCACAATTGCAGCTAGACGTGAGACAGTCAGTGTGGACCGTGGATAAAACAGAAGTGGACCTCACCGGGGAGAGTCCTGAGGTAGAGGACTCCATTACTTTTACCGCGCAGATTGGCGAAAACCTGAAGTTTTCGAAAGAGTTTACCTTTTACCGAGATAGCTACTATGTTGACCTTGAGTTGAAATTTCAGAATCTATCGAATGACACTCTGTCCGTATTGCAAGTGACGAATGAGAATCAGGAAAATGGATACAAACTTCGCTGTGGCCCTGGAATAGACGCAGATCTGCTGCCCCATGAGCGACAGCATGGCGGGAAAGGTCGATGGGGGAAAAACGCAGGTGCCAGAGCTTATACCGGGGTCGGCAAGGCGGAGAGAGAACTCCGTGACTCACAGCTTAGAGAACCGGTCCTTTGGGCAGGGCTAAATAGTAACTATTTTGCTGCACTAATGATCCCCGAGCCTGGGTTAAACACTCAATATCGTTTAGAGGAACTCAAGGACAACGGCACACCGTCCACGCCCAATGTTGCAGCGCCAGCTGAAACCGCTAGTTTGATGATTCCGGGTTTTCCATTAGAGTCAAACGGTAGACGTACACACATCTTTCGCATCTACGTCGGCCCTAAGGATGCCGCTATCCTAAAACAGATTCAAGCGCCGGTTTTGCCTGAAACTCCGATTAGACTCTCGAAAATCATAGATTTCGGGTTCTTCTGGCCTGTCGCTTGGGCATTGCTTTGGCTACTTAATGGGTTGCACGGAGTCTTTCGGAACTACGGCGTCGCCATTATTCTGCTAACTGCGTTAGTGAAGGTAGTTTCATATCCGCTGACGCACAAGGGACACAAATCAATGAAAGAGATGCAGAAGCTGCAACCCCTCCTTACTGAACTGCGGGAGAAACACAGAGACGATCCCCAGAAACTGAATAAGGCGACAATGCGATTGTACAAGGAACACGGCGTAAACCCACTAGGAGGCTGCATCCCCTATCTGCCTCAGATACCAGTCTTCATTGCGCTATTCTCGTTGCTGGGCAGTGCGGTTGAACTGCGCGGTGCCCCATTCCTTTTGTGGATAAACGATCTGTCTGCTCCCGATGCCATAGTTGTTCTCCCCTTCACCATACCTCTCGTCAACATAGATACGCTTCGGCTTTTACCACTGCTTAATGGACTAACAACGTGGCTACAACAGAAGGTAATGGGTAATATGACGCCTGTTACCGATAATATGCAAGCAAAACTAATGCAGTTCATGCCGCTCATTTTCGTTTTTCTCTTTTATAATTGGGCAGCAGGATTCGTGCTATACTGGTTATTTAACAATGTCTTCACCGTTGGACAACAATATCTCCAGTCGCGCGGGTCAAATGGTGCAGATGAAACGATTGCAAAATCCGCGGCGTCGACTAAAACGCCTGATTCACCGAGAAAACTTTCCACTTCATCAAAACAGAAGCAAAACAAATAATGGTCGGTGCAGCGCATTATTCCTTTCTGACTGACACGGTTAGGGCTATTTTAGGAGGAAATCAAGCGTGCAACAATACATTGAAATGGAAGGAGAGACGACTGAAGAAGCCTTAAACCGTGCCCTTGAAGAACTAGGTGTTGACCGAGACTTGGTCAATGTGAAGGTACTACGTGAGCCGACTAAGGGAATTCTGAAGTTAGGTGCGAAACTCGCTCAGGTTAGGGTAACGCTCAAGGAGAACATTTCCGCTTCGCCTGAAGCGGTCCTGGACGAAATCTTTTCCCGCATGGAAATAGAGGCGACAACTGAATCTCAAATCATTGATGGAAGCATCCACCTCACCATAAGTAGCGACAGGCCCGGGTTGCTTATTGGTAGACGTGGACAAACATTAGATGCAATTGAACACGTACTGAACTGCATTCTGAGTAAGTCATCTCTCGTTAAACGGAAAGTGCATATCGATGCCGAAGGCTATCGCGAACGACGAGAAAAAATGCTTGTGGATCTGGCATCAACCATGGCGAACAAAGTCAGAGAAACAAAGCAAGAGGTCGTTCTAGACCCTATGCCACCACGGGATCGCCGAATCGTACACCTTGCCTTACAATCAGACAAACGTGTCCACACATACAGCCGTGGTGAAGGCCTGATGCGGTGTGTTGTTGTGACGCCGCGCGAAGCATCAAATGGGGACTCGGAGGAAAATGCTCCTGTCTGACACCATCGCGGCAATCGCAACCCCTCATGGGGAAGGCGGCATTGGAATTGTTCGTGTCAGCGGCAGCCTCGCCATATCAATTGCTTGTAAGATTTTCAAATCTCCACAACACGCCTCCCTTTTAGATTTTCCTTCGCATACACTGAACTACGGACATATCGTCGATCCGATTATAGGGGATGTCGTTGATGAAGTCATGTTAGGCATTATGCGTGCCCCAAAATCCTACACGGCAGAAGATGTCGTCGAATTCAACTGCCACGGTGGTAGTGCTCTGCTAACCACAGTCCTCGACTTGACATTGCAAGCAGGCGCGCGCCTAGCGGAACCGGGTGAATTTACCCGCCGTGCTTTTCTTAATGGAAGAATCGACCTTGCCCAAGCCGAGGCGGTTGCCGACCTTATTCGGGCAAAGACCGATCTTGCCCGTCAAATTGCGGTGGACGGACTGACAGGTCGGCTCTCGCGGGAAGTAAACTCCCTCAACGACCGGCTTGCCAATCTTCTCGCGGAAGTCGAGGCCTCAATTGATTTTCCTGAGGAAGAACTTGATTTCTTGGATTTGGATGCTATGCGTCGAACCGCGCAGGCTATCCAAGATGGATTGGAACAGTTGATAGCGACAGCATCAGACGGAAAAATCGTACGAGATGGAATAAACATCGCGATTCTAGGCAAACCAAACGTCGGTAAATCAAGTCTGCTGAACAGACTGCTCAAATCGACGCGCGCAATAGTTACAGAAATCCCCGGTACAACACGGGATACAATTGAGGAAACGTTGAATCTCCGTGGCATCCCGGTCAACTTAACCGACACGGCGGGTATACGCAGGACGGAGGACATTGTTGAGCGGCAAGGGGTTGAGCGGAGTAAGAGCTATTTTGACCGCGCAGCCTTGATTTTGATGGTGTTTGATGCGTCGGAGCCGTTGACGGATTTAGACATAGAGTTACTGGGGGAAGCATCCTCGCGGAACACTATTCTCGTTTCGAACAAGATGGATCTGCCCATCGCAACTGCGCCCAAGGATTTGCAACTTCATGCCCCTGAAAAAACAGTGGTTCAAACTTCAATGCTTCATGGAGGGGGGATTGAGGAGTTGAAATCAGCGGTGATTCAGCATGTCATTGGAGGCGGCTTTGTCCTGGGAGACTCACCCATTATCGCCAATGTTCGTCATGACGATGCTTTACGCCGGGCGCAAACCGCTCTCTCGCACGCGATAGAAAGTCTTGATGCGAGCATGCCGCCGGAATTCATTGCCGTTGATTTGCGCAGCAGTCTTGATGCCATTGGCGAAATTGTCGGCAAAACCACGACCGAGGATATTCTTGACCGTATCTTCTCGCAGTTTTGTATCGGCAAGTGATTTTGGATTCAGAATACACAAGAGAACGAAAGACCAATTTCGCGGAGTGCAACCAAATCGTGCTAGTGGTGTTTCAATGCAGGTAGGAAAGGAATAATTCACCATCTTATTTCTTTCCAAAATTAGTATTGGGTTGTCTCTTTGGCTGACGTTGGCAAAGGAGCAGTTAATGTTAACCCCAAAAGAAAAATGGTGTCATCGCTGCAATCGCTATGTGGAAACTGAGGTAAAGCATGCGAAAGTTGGAAAACTCGGAAAGTTGGCGAAGATTGTTGTCACCTGTCGAAAGTGCCGAACAACACTGAGCAGTAAGACAACAAGCGCATCTGTCCTTGAGAATATGACGGCAGAGGCGCCGACGAAAGAAGCGGAACATGCCGAAAAGGAATAGGAAAACCTGTGTCGTGAGGATTAACTAATCTCACCATCTCGGACACAAATGTTCTCAAAACCCCTTAGCGAACCGAAACCGATAATCGCCCTAAACCCAAACAGGGATTCAATCTTTTCATCCCGAATGCATTCTAATTCATAAGGAGAAAATTCATGTTAAGTCAAGTCCGAAGACATAAATGGGCCGCTCTATTTGTTACCATGTCAATGGCTGCCATTATAGTCTCGCCTCTATTCGCAGCAAAGCAGGTTAAATGGGAAAAATCCTTAACGGCGGGGATAGAAAAAGCCAAAGAAGCAGGTAAGCCGATGCTAATGGACTTCTTTACGGAGTGGTGAGGGACATGTAAGCGGCTGGATGCCACTACATTTCATAATGAGAAAGTTGTTGAACTGTCAAAAGACTTTGTAAATCTAAAGCTAGATGTCGAAGCCAATCCCGATAACCTTGCTGCCTACCGAAAATATATCGGCGGAGCCGGTGTGGGGGTCCCAGCACTTGCATTCGTTGATTTCGAGGGCAACTTCATCAGCAAGCCTGCTATCGCTTTAGCATTTGACCCCGAAAAGTTTGTTCAGGAGATGGACAATACGCTTGAAGTTGAGGAAGATCTCCAGCGGCTAAAAGCTGTGATAGAAAAGAATCCGGACAATCCGGAAGCGAATGCCCAACTCGCGCTTATCCATCTGCAGCGAAACAACCTAGAAAAAGGAATGCCACTAGCTGATACGGCGTTCAGACTTGACCCAAAGAACGAAACGGGGCATTTGCCAGCGTTACACATCAACCTGGGACTCTACTACGGCAATCACATTAATGGAGAGAACGCTGAAGATTACTTCCAAAAAGCAGAAAGTCACTTTCAGACTGTCATTGAACAATATCCCGAAAGCGAGGATTGTGAACCGGCGCATTACTACATAGCTGTAATCTACGTGGCTCAAGAAATGTACGACAAAGCGATTCCAATGCTTGAGAAGTTGAGCAACGCATCGGATTCAGATACCAGAACTGCCGCCATGCAGATGTTGGAGATTGTTAAGGAACAAGCCAACGCACTGAAATAAACAATCTTTCGACATCCCCTTTCTTAATAAGAGGTGTAAAGAAGAGCGCCTATATCGGTTACGGTATAGGCGTTTTTACTTTCGGAGACTATCGATCTCAGTCGCACTCAGCATTCGATATTGACCAACCGGTAAATCACCCAGCACCAATGCTCCGATTGCTAGGCGCTTCAGGAAGGTTACTCTATGGCCCACCGCTTCAAACATCCGGCGAATCTGCCGTTTCTTCCCCTCGTGAATAGTGATTCTGAATCGTGTACAGTCTTTTCGGTGTGAGATTAGCGCAATTTTCGCTTGAGATGTAAATCCTCCTTCGATTCTGACTCCCTTGCGCAATTGGTGAATCGCCTTCTGGCTAGGTTTGCCGCACACCCATGCGACGTACGTTTTATTGACTTCGTGCCGTGGGTGCGTTAAACGATTTGCAAATTCTCCATCATTCGTCATGAGAAGCAACCCTTCTGTATCTCGGTCCAGTCGTCCCACGGGGTAAATTCTTTCGGGAATGTCCCTGACAAACTCCATAACCGTCGGGCGGTGACGTTCATCGCGCACCGTCGTCACGTATCCTGACGGCTTGTTGAGCATCAAATGGATTTGTTCGGGCGTCCCTTCAACGAGCTGCCCATCAACTTTAACAAGATCTCTGTCGCGTTCAATGTGCGTACCTGGGATAAGTACACGTTCATCGTTGACGGTAACCCTGCCCATTATTATCTGCTTCTGAGCGGATCGCCGTGAAGCGATGCCAGATCTAGCAAGATACTTTTCGAGACGCATCAGCAAGTTTCAAGAACAAACTTCACAAAAGTGGGGCGGGGCGGGAAGATCGCCGACTATTTTTCCTTCCCAATCTTCCTCCGCTTCCAACTTTCCTAGTCGTACGAGAAGATAAACTCAAATATGGAAAGTTGATTAAATTTATTCCATCACCCTCTTCCCTTATTTAATGCTGCAAGCATATCAGATAAGTGCACGAACTTCTGGCGAATCTTGCTTAATGCCACGCCCTTCTCAATTTCGAGGAGATCGAGTTCTTTCCAATCAGAAAAAGTGAGATAGGAAGTTTCTTTAGCCTTCAGAAACGACTCAATGGCTCTGGGTTCTTGCTCATCATACATCGGAACAGTTAGACCTTGAATGTCTTCTAACATCGCGTCAACAGTTTCACCAGAATCACCCTTATTTGTGCCCAAGAGGCCCGTAGGTCCTCGCTTAATCCAACCAACGACGTACTGTCCCCAAACCACTTCCCCGTTGTCAGGGTCAACGACGCGCCCTCGCTCATTTGGAATGACTCCGTTGGCCTGATCGAAAGGTACACCCTGCAAAAGAATTCCGTGATAGCCTACAGAGCGGAAGATAGCACCGCAAGGAATTGTTTCTAATTCTCCTGATCCCCGCCGAGGTCGCATGTCTCCCGATTCGCTCTTGGCGAGCACGTTTCGTTCAATTTTCACACCAACAACGTGTCCATTCTCTCCGATGATTTCCACGGGCGATCGCAGGAGACGAAGGTGAACCTTCTTGGGGCTTGCTCCCGGAGCTTCCCGTGACTTCTGGGTCAGGTATTCAACGTTAGCGCGCGCCCGTTTATCCGTTTCCAGTGATTTCTTGGATTCCTCATCTAGCACGACATCTACAGGATCGACCAAGAGGTCTACGCCTTCAAGTGCGCCGATTTCCTTGATTTCTTTAGGAGTAAAAGCCGCCTGTGCAACACCCCGCCTTCCTAGAATGACAATCTCCCTTATTTTGCTTGCGCGTAAGGCTTCTAGTGCGTAATCTGTGATGTCAGTGGTAGCTAATTCGTCGGGCGACTTTGCAAGAATACGCGTCACGTCCATCGCCACGTTACCAACGCCTACGACGACGGCACGTTCGTGAGATAGATCGAATTTGGATTCCACATAGTCGGGGTGACCATTATACCAAGCAACGAACTCTGTGGCGGTATAACTACCTGAGAACATCTCACCCGGAATATTTAGTTTACGGTCTGTTTCAGCACCGACAGCGTAGATTATCTGATCGTAATGTGCCTGGAGATCTTCCAAATGAATGTCATGTCCAAACTGGATATTTCCAAAGAAACGAAATCGTGGATTTGTGGCAATTTTCTCAAATCCTTTGATAATGGCTTTGATGTTCTGATGGTCCGGAGCAACTCCAAATCGAACAAGACCGTAAGGCACTGGAAGTCGATCAAAAGTATCCACTTCAATCAGGATATCTTTTCGCCGCAACAGGGCGTCAACCGCATAGAAACCGGAAGGACCTGCACCAACCACAGCTACTCGCAACGGTCTCTTTTCACTACCTAGAGGATATTCCGTCATTGAATTGGTCACGAAAACAATTTCCGAGAGAGTAATTCAACTGAGTATAAGGCGGACCTCAAGGATTAGAAGTCGTCCACTAAATTTTGACATGAAACTGCTCAATTTGCCAACCATTTTCCATAGCAATTCGGCGCAGTTTACGATCTGGGTTTACGGCTACAGGGTGACCTACTAACCGCAGTTTATGCACATCCGAATGGTGATTTCCGTAGGCGTAAGAGTCAGCCAGATTAAAAGCGTATGTCTTGGTCAATTCCTTGACCAAGACAGCTTTATTCTCGGCATGTGGATTCAAACCCACTTGATGCCCTGTAATATAGCCATCAACCGTTTCTAGCTCATACCCAATCATGAGATCAGTACCCAGATAGTTGTGAAACAAATAGACAAGCACCTGCAACGATCCAGAGAGAATCACAATTGTTCTGCCCTCGGAACGGTGGAATGCCATAAGATCGGAAACACGCGGGGAAATTCGATCGACAAGCCGCTCTTTGAAACATGTTTCCGCCAAGCTACAGACGCGCTGATAATCCAATCCGTGAAGATACATCTTGTACGCTTTTGCCTTGCGTAGATCTTGCGTTTTGAGAAAATAGGAGGTCCAATCCAACAGGTTGGACATCGGGAGTTCGCCTTCCTTGAGAAGATATTTGAGGAAAACTCCCTCCGAAGAGTAATCAATGATAGTACCGTCAAGATCAAAAATTGCACAAGAACTCATTGCGTCACTCCACCTTCTGCCCCAATGCTTTGCGATACGCCTTCACGGCGTTCTCCAGACCCATGTAAATCGCGTCGTTAATCAAGTGGTGTCCGATAGAGACCTCAAGTAGAGGTAGATTCCGTAGGGGCGGCAAGTTGTCCAGATTCAAGTCATGTCCGACATTGATACCGCCCCCTACCTCGACAGCTTTTTCAGCAGCCCTGACAAGTAAGCCGAACTGATGTTTAATTTCTTCGTTTGTCTTTGCGGCGGCATAGGGCTCGGTAAAGAACTCAATACGATCTGCACCAACTTCTCTTGATAACTCAATCTGTTGAAGATCGGTTCCACTGAACAGACTTACGCGGATTCCAGCATCTTTAAGACGTTGAATAATCGGTTTAAGTTTGTCGCCGTTTCTCTCTAGGTTCCAAACTGTGTGGCTAGTGATTTCTCCCGGGACAACAGGCACCAGAGTACACTGCGTCGGACGAATCTCCGTCACCATGTCAAGGAAATCAGGTCGCGGATCGCCTTCAATATTAAATTCGACAGTGACCATCTCCGCAAGTTCGTAAACATCGTGTGGCTTTATATGGCGTTGGTCCTGTCTAGGGTGAGCTGTGATACCCTGTGCTCCCGCATCAATACAAGTTTGCGCCGCCTGCGTCACACTCGGAAGATTCCCGCCCCTTGAATTTCTCAGCGTTGCAATTTTATTTACATTTACGCTTAAGTTTATCATAAGTTTTCACTCGACGCAGTTCCGATTGCATTCTCTTCTAGGACTGGAGAGAACGTGTAAGATAGAGACGCAATCAAAGCCATGATTGATGCACTTCCTCGATTCGTATTATTTTGCCTTTGACCAATATAACTCCTTGAGGCGGCGAATGTATTCTCTATCTCTCTTCTCCAACGCTTCGTCAAACCTCTCTGGGTCAACAAACCACGGCGTGCCTTCTGCCAGGCGAACTCTGATTTTCTCATTCTCTATGCTACGAGGGGCCCGTATATCTTCCGGCCATTTCCAGATGCCCGCCAAATCATAGTGTCGGAGCGGGCCCTCATGCGGCATACGGAAACCAAAGGTAGAAACGACACCAAGTTCGATGTCTTCCGCGGTTGCCATCCCTTCAGCCCATAATCGAAGCGCCTCGCGATTCATGGCGCCCTGCAACCGGTTCAGCAGATAACCCGGCAATTCTTTGCGTAACCGAATCGGTATTTTCTTCGCCCTCTCCATCAGGTCGCAGGTGATGTCGTATGTTTCGTTGGATGTCCCTGGCCCTTTCGCAACCTCAACCCCCGGCACGATGTGCGGCGGCGCAAAATAGTGAGTTATGACGAGCTTATCCTGCCTCTCAACATCAGAACCGAAATTGCTGAGAACTAATCCGGACGTATTGCTCGCCAATATTGCATGGCGTGAGCATAACTTATCAAGTTCGTTGAATAGTTCCCGTTTATCTCGCGATCTCTCGACAATCGCTTCCGTAATGAAATCACTGCCCCTCGCGACTTCCGTTAAATCGGTAGTGGTCGTTATCCTATCTACGGTGTCCTTGGCTTGTTCCTGGGTTATCAACTCTTCCTCGACAAAGAGATTTAGAGCTGACTTGATGTTTGCCATGGACCGCTCAAGAACCTCATCGTTCAAGTCGCAGATAACGGTGGAGTATCCGCCTAACGCAAAGTTAATCGCGATGCCAAAGCCCATCGTCCCGCCTCCAACAACCCCGACCTGATTTACATCGCTTAGCTCCATGCTACCCCCGTTTAGAAATCCTGCGCTAGTCGGCGCGAATGCACTAATTACAGTGTATGCCCTGACAAATCTCCTGCAATTGTCAACCGACGTTGTTGCGTGAAAGTCCGAGGTCGCGTAAACCCTTCCCCTGTTGGACCCGCAATCGTCATCGCCAGAAACCCTTCTCCACCCAGTCCCGCACACGCATAAGACGGTGCGTTTACGACTACAATGTTGCAATCCATTGCCTTGTTAAACTGTGTGATTCGTTTCATGTCATTGGTGTGGAGAATCGCGGTATGTCCGCGTCCGCCTTCGGCCGTCATGGCACCTTTAAGCGATTCATCAAAGTTTCGCATTCGCGCAACGGGAAGGATAGGCATAAGGTACTCGTCAATGATAAAAGTATGGTCTGCTGGGACATCTGCGACAATCGCAACTGTGTTAGCCGGTGCCCTTATTCGAGCCGCATCCAAAATTACCCGCGCACCTTTCCCGATAAAGTCTTTGTTGACATCTCCATCCTTAATCACGGTCCTCTCCACTGCTTTGAGCTCATTCGCGTTGAGCAGATAGCCCCCATTCCTCGTGAGTTCTCGAACCGTTCCATCTGCGACAGATTCGACCACAAACAGCGCCTTCTCGCCAATGCAGAGGAGATTGTTGTCAAAACTTGTGCCGTCAATAGTGTGTTTGGCGGCTTTCGCAACATCCGCAGTTTCATCAATGAGCGCCGGAGGATTGCCTGGGCCCGCCGCAATCGCTTTCTTCCCGCTGGTCAATGCCGCTTTCACGACGCTGGGACCGCCGGTTGCAACGACCATGGAAATATCATCGTGATTCATTATCTCTTTTGCTGTGCGGAGCGTCGCATCCGCAACAGCGGTGAGCAAATTGGGGGGGCCGCCAGACTTCACGATTGCGTCGTTTATGACGCGCATAGTTTCATGCGTGCACTTTGCTGCGTTTGGGTGAGGACTGAATACCACAGCGTTCCCTGCCGACAGCATAATTATCGCGTGATTAATAACCGTTGAGGTCGGATTGGTAGTCGGTGTAATCGAGTTAATCACGCCAAACGGCACATATTCCACGAGCAGCGTGCCCTCATCACCTGTAGAGGCTTCGGATCGCAAATCTTCTACCCCTGGCGAAAGATTGACCGCGCCCTCATTCTTCATCAGTTTGTGTGCCGCGTTTCCCATTCCCGTGTCTTCAACTGCCAAATCAGCGAGACGTTGAGCATTCTCGAGAGCGGCACGCTTGATCGCTTCGATGATTTCCCGACGCTTGGCAAACCCGAGTCGAACGAATTCTGCTTGCGCCTGCTTTGCAGCCACAACTGCTTGGTCGGTACTTGGATGGATTCCTGATTGCGATCTGGAACCAACACCGACTTTCGAACTTCTCACCGGTGCGCTTGAGATACGCCCTTCACTTCGAAGATTATTGATGACTTGCGAAACAATTTCTTCAATCTGTTCAGGGTTAATTTCCGCCATGTATACCTCCGATTCTGGGGGTTAGATTTATGGACTGGAGATAAAAAATCCGGGACGGTTTAACCCTCTCCATTGTCCAATACCGAATTCCCGAATCTTCACCCCTGGGAAAGCATATTTTCCACGTCTGAGTGTGGACGAGGGATAACATGTACAGAAATGAGTTCACCAACGCCCTTTGCGGCTTCCGCGCCCGCGTCCGTTGCCGCTTGGACTGCGCCAACATCGCCTCGAACCATTACAGTAACATATCCTGCGCCAATCTGCTCTCTGCCAATCAGCGAGACATTCGCCGCCTTAACCATTGTGTCAGCCGCCTCAATCGCAGCAACAAGCCCTCTCGTTTCAATCAATCCCAAAGCTTCATTCGCCATTTCGTGAAAGACCTCCCAAGTGTTAGAACAGTGAAAAAACTGAATTGTGGGTTGACCACCCGACAGATCTCTCATACAAATCTGTCGATCACTGTTCATAATAGCATAATATTCTGGCTCTTGCAACCCGCTCTTTTCTATTTCACTCGATGGCAAATATCAAGAATAAACACACCACAATCAAGGTCGTGTGGTGAGAGGGAAGAATCTTCGATTACAGAGCAGCGGTTATTGAGGAAGTCATCAAGGGGTATTCAATTCGGATGGGGATTACGGTGTCACTTGTCCATACTCGCGGAACTGAGGGGAGTTGACAAACTGCGGGGAGGTAGGAACGGACGAGTATGCACGTGCATTAGCCCGAACCGAGTTGTTATAATGGGAGAATGTCGATTACGAATCGCCCATTATCGTTGCCATGCAACGCTCGGGTCAAATGCAGGAAATAGACATGAAGAGATAATAACGATGATACTTAAAAGATGTGAGACTGCGGTGGATATCCCGCTCGTCAGGAATTAGGTTTCATGGGCAATGGATTCATTTGCCACTCGTGGTTGTCATCGTGCTGAGTCTCCGTTTCTGGGACAACTTCATTTTATGGCTTGCTCGGTGTATTTGATTCAATTTTCGCATCTGGTGATTCCTCATGCACGGGCTCAAGATCGACAGGGGGACGCGGTGTTTTAGGCGCGGGCGAGTCCTTGGCGGGAAGTACCTTAGCTCCTACCATGTCTCCCATAGTGTCATCGTGCTGAGTCTCTGTCCCTGGAACAACCTTCTTTGGTGGATTGGCTTGGTGGGTTGGATTCAATTTCCTCATCTGGCGATACCATAAGCACGGGGGCAGAAGCACGTCGTACTTTGGGCGTTGGAGGGTCTTTGGCGAGAAGTACCTCAGCCCCCACCAGGTCTGGGAAGTCGATCAAGGTTTTCCTTAAATACCATCCGTTAACGTAATACCATCCTATAGTTAGTTAGAGCGACGATGATAAATGAAAACGCTATCCACTTTAGCTTACCGTTAGAACCCATGACATTTTCCTCCTTCTGTATAGGCAGGATAGGCAGGATTGGAGTATGGTTGAATCTAATCGGCAATTGCACATCATCAGAAGATTACTGCAAAAAACTGAATCTCGAAACATCAACACTATATTACACGCCTGCTTGTTACGCAAGTTTCACTGAAACAGCTTTACATTTGAATCAAGATATGACGGGTAAACAGCCAACAAACGTCCTCTGTCCCGTCTTCCATCCTTCCGTCCTTCCAATCTTCCATCCTTGGGCTCCCCGATAAATCCACAGTTGACTCTGCGGGGCATCTATAGTATAATAATCATGGTGGTTTAGACTACGATTGCGATCGTGACGATTACGAGGCGACAAATGAAAACCTGCCTTCTGTTGCCGGCCTACAATGTATCCCGCACCGTGAAACAAATCATTCGGGAAGCAAATTTATTTGTTGGAGATATCATTGTTGTCGATGATGGTTCACGCGATAAAACGGCAGAAATTGCGCTCGCATGTGGAGTGGTCGTTCTGAAGCATACCCACAATTGTGGCAAGGGCTTGGCGTTACGAACCGGATTTGATTATGCGATTCGAGCTGGATACCAACTTATCTTCACCATGGACAGCGATGGACAGCATAACCCAAGCGACTTACCACGCTTCTTGGATCACTTTCGACTGGCAGATTCAGACATTCTTATCGGCGGACGTTTTGAAGACAGGGCTGCTATGCCGCTCCATCGCCAATTAAACAACAGGTTGATTTCTACGGTGGGTTCGGCACTATGCGGACAACATGTGCCAGATTTTCAATCCGGCTATCGGTTGATAAAAGCCGAGGTTTTGAAGGCGGTTTTATTGAAAACGGAGCGATACGAGACCGAGTCGGAATTGTTAATCAAAGCCGGCCGTCTTGGATTTCGGATTGAGAGTATTCCAATTCGGGCAGTCTATGGGGATGAAATCAGTAATATCAAGACGTTCCGTGAAATGCGGTTGTTCACGAAGTTACTTGTCAATAGTCTCTGTAACTGATTATAGGATTTGATGTAACGATACACGCCTCCTTTCGGGCTACAGACGGCGAGAACGAAACCCGTGCGCATGTCTTGCACGGTCACGACTTAGATGATTCTTGTAACCAATGACGACGGTATCGAATCGCCCGGACTGACTGCCCTAGCGCAGGCACTAAAGAGTATTGATGAAGTTTATATCGTAGCGCCTGATCGTGAACGCAGTGCGATTGGGATGGCAATTACGCTTGACCATCCCTTGAGAGCCACGCAAGTTGGCGATCGTGCGTGGGCGGTTGATGGCACCCCGGTTGATTGTGTAGACCTCGCGGTGAGTGCATTGCTGCCTGAAAATCCGAAGTTGCTGGTTTCTGGCGTTAATCACGGACAAAATCTGGGGCAAGATATCCATTTTTCAGGCACGGTTGCGGCAGCGAAAAAAGCCACCTTCTTGGGAATTCCATCAATGGCGGTATCGTTAATTTCTGGACCGCCCTACCATTATGAGACAGCAACCTCTGCTGCCTGCCGACTCGCAAAACTTGTCTTGGCGAACGGATTAACGCCGGGGATTCTACTAAATGTCAACGTGCCAAACTGCCCTCTTTCTATGGTGAGAAGCTTTGAAGTAGCGCGCCAAGATTTGGGGACATACAGCGCAACCGTAATCAAACGGGTGGACCGAGTGGGCAAACCTTACTATTGGATCGGCGGAGAACGCGCTCAAGTGGATGCGCGGGAGGACTCGGATCTTAATGTTGTCAAGAGACGATGCGTGTCAATTACTCCTGTTCAACTTGACTTTACCGCGCACCATGAAATCGAGCCCCTGAAACAGTGGTTGAAAGACGAATACTTGGAAGAGGAGGTAGAGGCAGGCATTGAACTACCTAAATCTGATTGTTAAGGGATTTTTAATCGGTCTTGCCAACATAATTCCGGGTGTTAGTGGAGGTACATTTGCACTTATTCTTGGCATTTATGAACGCTTGATTAGGGCGCTGCACAACATCGGCGCGAAAACAGTGCAAAGATTATTGGCTGCCGTAACGTTGAAGAAGACGGCGATATCTGATGCTGTGTTAGAGTTGCGTCGGATTGACTTTGGATTTCTAGCGCTTCTAGGAATCGGGGCAGCTATTGCCGTTGTTGCAACCTCTAAATTGATGATTTATCTGCTCAATGAACAACACGATCCGACTTACGGTTTCTTCTCTGGGCTGATTTTGGCTTCGATCATCATTCCGGCCAAGTTGCTTAAGGGATTCGGTTGGAAAGAGTTGATGGCTCTCATAGCTGCTGCTATGCTGACCATCGGACTCTCAATGAGCGTGGGCGTGAAAAACCTCGATAAGCAAAAACACAAGGAAAGCCTTGAAGTAAAAGAATCTTCGGAACCTGTTCCAAATGAAGAGGTAGTTGTCAGCAGGTTTTCGGTCGGCAAACTGGCATACCTGTTTCTCTGTGGAGCGTTCGCCACCTCCGCAATGATTTTGCCTGGAATCAGCGGTGCATTCGTATTGCTCCTCTTCGGCTCCTATTTTGACATCCTTACAGCGATAAACAATCGGGATCTGTTCGTGTTGTTGATTTTCGCTGCAGGTTGTGGCATTGGACTATTGGCGTTTACGCGCTTGCTAAACTACGTTTTCGAACACTTCTACGATTTGACTATTTCGTTCCTAATAGGACTGATGGTTGGTTCGTTGTATGGACTTTGGCCCTTCCGTAATTATGAAATCGGCGGCGGCGAACGCATAGACCTAGCCCATATAATTCCGCAAGTAAACGTGAATTTGTTAATAACGGGTACGGCATTTCTCGTTGGGGTATTCTTTATTCTACTGTTGTCTCGGATGGAAAAAAGAAAACCGCACAAAGCAGATCTCGCACAGGAGTCCTTTCCAGTTTAAGAAGACTCAACCAACATTTCCGTATCGCTTAGTGATATCCCACATCAGGATTTACCTGAAGGACCGGCATAAATATAGGTCATGAAAACCGTCGGTTTTTTTGTCAATACCTCGAAATCTCAAGCCGCTCAAGTTGTCGTTGAGGCCTCCAAATGGCTTCAGCGCCACGGAATTAAACCGCTCATTCCTGATGAACAGGCAATAACCCTCGGTATACCTCGCGGTGGGGTAGACGAAGACGAAGTCGTCGCGCAATCGGACGTTTTGTTGGTACTCGGTGGGGATGGAACGCTTCTAAGTGTTGTACATATCTCTATGATCGAGAACGTGCCGATACTTGCCGTTAATCTCGGTCATCTTGGTTTCCTCACAGAGGTTTCGCTTGATGAGCTTTATCCTGCACTAACCAACATTTTAAGCGGAAGCTATGAGATTGATCAGCGAATGATGTTGGAAATCAGTGGCGGCAACGACGATTTGGAGCACTCGCGTTCCTTCGCGCTTAATGAGGTCGTCATCCGCCACAACACACGGCTCATCGAATTAGACACGTATATTGATGAGGAACCGTTTATCACCTATAATGCCGACGGCTTAATCATCGCCACCCCCAGCGGTTCAACAGGATACTCGCTTGCTAGTGGTGGAACAATTGTTGAACCGCGTCTTGATGCAATCCTTCTTACACCGATTGCACCCCACTCGCTCACTGTACGGCCTTACATTGCACATGGCGATTCGGTGATTACAGTTGCCATGAAATCCAACTATAGCAGCGTCAATTTGTTCGTTGACGGGCCGCGTGAAACGCACTGCCTCGCTCCTGACTGTTTAATCCGCGTTCGCAAAGCAGAGAAAACCATTAAACTCATCCGTTCTCAACGTCGAAGCTACTACGAAGTCCTACGAACAAAACTCATGTTGGGAGAAGGTCGGAAGCGAAGCACATGAAACGCCAATAGTTAAACCTAACAACCGGAAGTGGCAGGTTAGTGGTTGACATCGAAGCCCCGTCCGTCCCATGATTGAAGAACTTTCTATCCGCAATGTTGCCCTCATTGATAAACTCCAATTGGAACTCGCTCCGGGTTTAAATGTGCTAACCGGCGAAACTGGAGCAGGCAAATCGGTTATTCTGCAGGCCGTAGGGTTGGCGCTAGGCGAGCGCGGAATAGCTAGTGTGGTACGCTCCGGCGAATCTAACGCAAAGGTCCAAATTACCGTCGCACTGCCTCCCAATCATCCCATGTGGCAACGGCTTAGTGACTCCGAGTCGATTGACGAACTGGATGTGGCGGACCCCTTATTCCTATCTCGGCAGATTAGTGCAAGTGGACGAAGTCGTTGCTATGTCAACGAGCAGCCGGTGAACCTCCGACTTATGCGCGAAGTTGGCGACCTGCTGGTGGACATCCATGGTCAACACGATCACCAATCTCTCTTTCGCCCTGATGTCCACCTCGATCTACTTGACGCTTTCGGCGGGCTTGAAAAACAACGCGCGGAGTTAGGGCAGAAATATAATGAAATCCGAGATTTACAGCAGCAACTTCATAGCCATTCTCAAATGTTGGAGCAGAGCCAACGTGAAAAAGAATTGTTGGAATTCCAGAGTAAAGAACTCGACGAGGCGGAACTCCAAGAAGATGAAGAAGAATCCCTTGACGACGAACGCCGCATCCTCGGTAATGCGGAAAATCTCTTTGAAGCTGCTAGCCTCGTTTATGAACAACTCTACGGCGGGAGTCAACCCGACTCAGCTATTCTGGACCTTCTGAGGAACGTGAGTGGTACCATCTCCAAACTGGGGGAGATGGACACGCGCTTGAAAGAATTGAGCGAACGCTTGGAATCTGCATTGTATGAGTTAGAAGATATCGCTCACCAGGCACGCAATTATCGCGATTCTATTGAATTCAATCCATATCGCCTCTCTGAAATTGAAGATCGCTTAAATTTGATTTATCAACTCAAGCGGAAATATGGACAGTCTATCCCGGAGCTACTGGTTTATCAGGCGGAAGTTGAAAAACAGTTGAAAGATTTACAATCTGGCTCTGAGTATACCGAAGAACTAACGGCGGATCTTTCCACTGCGATAAGTGAAGCACAGGAACTTGCTATTAATCTATCGGACAAACGCAAGACTGTCGCTTCTGAATTGCAAGCTCTCGTAGAAAGGGAACTTCACACACTTGGGATGGAAAAAGCCGTTTTCCGGGTTCTTGTGCAACCGATGCTCTCCCCAAATGGTATTTTGCTAGTTGGCAACAACCGATTTGAACTAAGATTACACGGTATGGACACAGTTGAATTTCTAATCTCACCCAACGTGGGATCCGAACCCCAGCCGTTGGCAAATATTGCGTCGGGTGGAGAGATATCCCGTGCCATGCTTGCCTTGAAAACCATTCTTGCGCGAATCGACAATATCCCAACCATGATTTATGACGAAATTGATGTAGGAATCGGGGGACAGACTGCAGATGTGGTTGGCGGCAAATTGAAAGAGCTGGCGAATTTTCGTCAAGTCATCTGTATTACCCATTTGCCGCAGATTGCGTGTTTAGCTGATCGGCACTTCCGTGTCGAAAAACACGTTAAAGAAAATCAAACGTTTATCACTGCCAAACAGTTAACGACCGAAGATCGGGTGGAAGAAATTGCCCGGATGCATGGTGGGAAGTTGACAGACGCTGCATTTGCACGCGCACGGGAGCTATTGAGATAATTCAGAAATTGACTTAGGTAGTCGTTAATTCAATAAAATGAAGATAAGACAGATGTCATGGATGCGCGTTTAATACAAGCCAGTGGCGCCAATGTTTATACAGGTTGTGAACTCTTGGTCAAGGGAACACTTGAAAGCAACGTCAGCCTGATAACAGGGTATCCCGGCTCACCCATTGCGGAGGTATTCGATCTTCTTGAGCGCAACGCCAGCCTGTTCCGAGAGAATGGCATTGTTGCTCAAATGGCGAACAATGAAGCGCTGAGCGTTGCCCGACTCAATGGGGCGCAGATGGCAAATCTGCGGGCTGTTGCATTCATGAAGAGTGTTGGTTTTCATGTAGCGTCCGATGCACTTGCTATTAGCAATCTGGCTGGGACTACCGGCGGGGCAGTCGTTGTTGTTGGCGATGATCCGGGGTCTGGAAGCACGCAAGTACCAGCGGATTCACGGTACTTGGCCCGCCACGTCTATACTCCTCTTGTGGAACCCAGCACATTTCAGGAAATCAAGGATTGGCTGAGCGCCGCTTTCGAAATTTCGGTCGAATCGAACCTTTTTGTGACATACTTGGTCACCGTCAATCAGGCAGACGGAGGAGGAGATGTCCTGCTTAGTCCGAATCGTTACCCCGAGATTAACGCGAAGACTAAACTGACGCTCGATACAAATCTGATTGATCCATCAAATCGAGTCGTCTTACCGCCGGATTCGGCTAGGATTGGTGTCGAAACTCTGAAAGAGCGTTTGCCTAACGCCATCAAGTCCGCAAGGAAACATAAACTCAATCAGATTTACTACGCACACGACTCCATCCATGAATTTGGATTTGTGTCCTCTGGAGTAGCCTTCACCTATCTTCAGCACGCACTAAATGAACTGGGACTCCAAGGTAAAATCCCAATCCTCAAATTTGGTTTGACTCACCCAATCGATGACGAAATTGTACGCGAGTTTGCGATGCATGTTCGTGAAATCTGTGTCATTGAAGAAAATCGTCCACTCTTGGAAAACGAGGTTAAAGCCAGTCTTAGCCAGCTTTATCAAAATGGTGAAATCGACCGGTTTGTGCAGGTCTGGGGAAAGCAATTTCCCGATGGATTAGAAGGAATCCCCGACATGGGTGGACTCAATCCATCGGTTATCATGCAGATGCTTATTCCCCTCCTTCGAACAAGATATTTGACGAAGTTGAAGATGGATGACGGCAGACTGCTTCAGGAGGAAGAGCGGATAAAACAAGCCAATTCGCACCAAGTCGACATTCCTGGAAGAACGCCTACATTTTGCCCGGGCTGTCCGCATCGCGACTCTGCAAGTGTTTTTCTGGATGTCGTTAAGCAGTTCATGGACGCCGAATACATGAAGAAGCACTACAATTCACCACCAATCGATCTCGTTTTTCACGGAGATATCGGTTGTTATTCCATGTTGAAGTTCGATCCCTACCCACGACTGATGCACAATCTGTCTGCAATGGCTCTAGGAGGAGGTACTGGCGCGGGAATCGACCCGTTCATCACGAATAAACAAATTGCATTCATGGGCGATTCAACCTTCTTTCATGGCGGTATGTCGGCAATCTCGGATTCAATCAAAAATGGTCAAGATATCGCCTATGTAATCTTGGACAATCAAACCACTGCGATGACAGGGCATCAGCCCACCCCCTCTACCGGAGAGGACATTCTGGGCAATCCGACATTCGCGCAAGACATCGAAAAAGTGACCCGCGGTCTTGTTGCCGAGTCTGATGCACTAATCGTCCGTATCGACCCTGAGAATCGATTTGAATACAAGAAATTGCTTGAGGAATCCATTCTCAAACCGGGAGTCAAGATTATCATTGCCGACAAAGAGTGTGGAATTACCTACCATCGGCGAGTGCGACGTGAACAACAGCAAACCCTAACGGAACACGGTTTCCTGAAGACTGAAAAGCACATCAATATTACAGAGGAAGTTTGCGAATTTTGCCTAGAGTGCACAAAAGCAACGGGATGCCCGGGTCTGCAAACCGTTGAAACGGAATATGGACCCAAGATTGGCATAGACCAGTCCAACTGTGTATCCGATGGCGCCTGCGCGAGAATTAAGTGGGCTTGCCCATCTTTTGAGGAAGTAACCATTACCCGTAAACATACGCCGCAGAAGTCTAGAGAATCCGGCCTGATTCAGATAGGCGAGACTGATATGGCTATGCAGCATCTCCCGCCGCCAAGGCTCACCAGTTTTGATAATACATGGAGTGCCTATGCTGCTGGCGTCGGCGGCATGGGAATCGGCACAATCTCCAAGATTCTGGTAGTTGCCGGGCACATCCAGGGATATCATGTTCAATTCTGCGACAAGAAAGGACTCGCAATCAGGAATGGAGGCGTTTATACCCATGTAATTTATTCAAAGACCGACAACCACATTTCGCCCCTCATTCCGTATGGAAAAGCAGACCTGTTACTTGGACTGGACATTCTGGAAGCTGTACGCGGTATTGATCCAAAAGCCGGATTCAGCGTCGCCTCTCCAGACCAAACAGCGGCAATTGTTAATACGGCGAAAACCGAAACCGTCAGGTCGTTAATAGGGAAGGATGGTTTTGAAGTTGCCAATCTTGAGGAATGGCTGCGATTGTACACCAAAACGGACGAATATGTCGGTGCAAATCTTTTCGATGTCGCCGAGAAACACTTGGGCAGCAAACTTTACGCGAACATTATGCTGCTCGGTGTGGCGTTTCAACGTGCGTTAATACCGCTTGAACTCGGCACGCTACAATTGGCGTTGAAACAAATGGTGAAACCAAGCGACTTGGAATCCAATCTTCGTGCTTTTGAAATTGGTCGTTGGCTCGCTGTTCATCCTGCCGCCTTCGTCGAAACACTCGAAAAGAAACCTTACAAGCACACTGTTAACGATAAGAGTCGAGTCCTAGCGAAACGGTGGCGAGGTAGAAGCATCGCGCGTGACTATTCAGCGTTAGTCCAATCAGCTGTGGATACGATGCAGTTGGATGACGAGACTAATCGTGGGCTGGCTATGCGTGTATACGACCTAATTCAGTTCGAAAATCTGAAGTATGCCCGTCTATATGTTGAAAAAATCCGACGCGTTTACGGCAAAGATTCTAGCGACCAAAATTACCGAGCTACTAAAGCTGCCATTAAATATCTGCACAAGGTCATGCTTATAAAGGATGAGATTTATGTATCGCATCTGCTAACAAGTCAAGAGAAACTCCAACGAGATAAAGAACGTTATGGTATTGACGAATCCAATGGTGACAGGATTAAATATGTTCACCTCAACCGCCCACACGTTAGAATCATGGGGATTGACCTTGAAGGCGAGATAAGTACACGCAACTGGCAACTGAGTTTGATGAAACGGATGAAGTTCCTTCGGCGTTGGCTTTCGCAGTGGCATGCCATTGAAAAGTCTTTCCGAGACTGGTATGTTTCTGAGGTGGTCGATACTTTCGCACCGGCGGATACGGAAAGTTACGAAAAGCATGTAAACGCCCTAGAAACTCCCGAGGAGGTCCGTGGTTATCGAGAAGTACGTTACCCAAAAATGGAAGTCGCCAAAGAAAAGGTTGAAAAATTGATAGGTAATAGAAATTAGGTTTTGCTGATGTTTTACGTAGCCTTAGTCCTGTTCTGATGATGCAAATCACGGGAAAGACAAAGATTGTTGGGGTAATTGGGGATCCCGTTGAACACAGCCACTCTCCACAAATGCACAATGCTGCCTTTGTAGAGTTGGGTTTGAATTACGTTTACGTTCCATTCCACATACAACCAGACGCCTTACCCGCAGCTATTGAAGGGTTTAAGGCAATCAACGTGGTTGGGCTTAATGTAACCATTCCGCACAAACAAGCTGTCATCCCATTTTTAGATGAAATCTCGCGCGAAGTTGAGCTAATTGGCGCTGTTAACACACTGACGTTTGAGAATGGTCGAATCAAGGGTGACAACACGGATGGCTTGGGATTCTTGGAAGGGATGCGAGAAACCGGGCTGGAATTACGTCAAGGCGAGTCCGCTCTTGTGATTGGCGCTGGCGGATCCGCACGGGCGGTTATTGTAGCATTAACTTCAATTGGACTTGAAACCATTTTCGTCGCCAATCGCACTACATCGAAAGCCATTAAACTTGCTGAAGGTCTTTCTGATACGATTGGCACACCGATTCATGGAATTGGACTTGACAATCCACAACTGGCAGATATAGTTAACAGCGTCGCATTAGTGGTCAACACGGCGTCGGTCGGTATGGATATATCAAAGCCTCCATTGATTAACGCCGAATGGCTGCGACCTCAAACTGCTGTCTACGATATTGTATATACGCCCCCGGAGACCCGTCTATTATTAGCGGCTGCCGAACGAGGGTGCCACACAATTCAGGGACTCGGCATGCTTGTTTATCAAGGAGCAATTGCATTTGAGAAATGGACGAAAGTATCGCCACCCGTTAAAACGATGAAACAAATACTTCAACAAGCGTTGCATTGAAAGAACGCTAGGTTGTGACGGGAACACGGAATTAAATTGCGGAAATATTCGCCATTTCTTGATGCTGCCTCCGCGAGGTTTGTAACATCTCCAGAAGGTGATTTATGGACTCTGAAGAACTTGAAACAGTAAAAGTTGATATCTTTAATAATCAGTACGCTATAAAACCTACTGATAATTTGAGTGAAGATGATATTCGTGTTTTGGCGAGTTATGTCGACAAACTGATGCGTCAGGTTAGTCGAAAGGGATACGATCAACTGAGTGTAGCAATTCTTGTTGCCCTGAACTTGGCTGAACAGATGTATAAAGAACAGAAAAACTTTTCGGATTTCCTTCACGGTTTGATTCAAGGCATAGATGAAGTTGTAAAGCGATAGGATAATCTATCAAACTGCGAGGCTGTTTAGAAAAGCCATCGACCACGTCTTGGGCATGCAACGGGTACAGTCAAATCCCGCTTGTTTCACGCCCACCGAATCTTATATAAGCTCTAATATCCCTTTTCGGGGCATAGACTGCAACCACGGATGGGCTGGGCGGGCTACGTCAGTTATTTGACTTTCAGTCCCCTTTTCATCGGGGCATAGGCTGCAACCGACCTAAGATCGCTTGGCATCTACATTCCGTGATTTGCCTCTGAAACAGAATATCTTCATTTGTCTCGTTTCAACTCCCATTTCAGGCATTTCTTTCGCAAATAGAGGGGGGTTTTCCGCAGAAACTCAATTTGCGAAACCGCTCCCGAACATGAGTGCCACCAATATGATAACAAAGATAATTAACGCTATTGTCCCGACTGAAGTTCCTGCCGAGAGATTGCCTTCCATCTATGTGCCAAAATACTTAGAAATTCATCGGCTTCGCTTTCTAACTGGGAAGATTTAGGCATCATATTCACCGGATTTAGCGATTCCTGACGTGGCAAAAAGTGTTTTTCTATCGCAAAGTGAGCTTTGACGTTATAACCCTTATTATCACGGCACTTCACGACACTAGCGATGTCGTGTATGTTAAAACGCACAGTTGTGATGCCACAATATCCATCGTTGTGTTCTGGTTTAGGCGGATTTTTAGTATCGAGTTTACTTAACTGCATTTTAGCGAATGGTTCCATACAGGGGCCTCTCAAGATGACGACATGTCCATCTTCGGTTACATCGTCGCCTAAAGTTTCGCTTAAACGTTGATAATTGCCCGGAAAGTCTGCGACAATTCGATAACCGACTTCGTATGGCTCAACTTTAATGTGTGGTGCGTATATTAGATTGATTATCGCGCGACTTTCGATGAAAAAAAACATGATTGTATTTCCCTTCCGACCCCTTTTCATCGGGGCATAGACTGCAACCGACCTAAGATCGCTTGGCGTCTACATTCAGTGATTTGACTCTGAAACAGAATATCTTCATTTGTCTCGTTTCAACTCCCATTTCAGGCATTTCTTTCGCAAATAGACGGGGGTTTTCCGCAACACATCAATTTGCGAATTCTACTGAAGCTATTCGTTGGATTCATCTGATTGCCCATCAGCCCGGTCATCAATTCTTGACATGTGGTCGAGAAAGGCTTGTATTTTCTGGTGCTGTGCATTGATTGCTTCAATTGACGATTTCATGTCTTCACAAATGTTTTGAAGAACATCTATGCCTTGTGTGCCCTGAAGGATTAGCTCGTAACTATAATCAGCCCATTCTTGGCGTTGATTCCAAGCTCCTCGACATATAGCCATCCGTGAATCAAATGCTAGGGGAAGTACCAAAGTGTTGATATTGTCAAGCCGAACACCGGCTGAAACACAAAGGGCATCCTTGATTGAACTGTTCTGCTTGAGTACCATATCGACGACATTTTTACATTCATTTACGGAATTAGTAGCTTGTAGCTTTTAGACTGACGACAAACATAAAACTTGGTACCCTGTCGTAAATCTTTTCGTCACACGTAGATGTCCATAGTGACTATTCTTCTCGTAGGAGTTTGCTATGGACATTTTGAATCTTATGAAAGAGTTTCCAAATCAAGAATCTTGTCTCAGATTTATAGAGGAAAAACGTTGGAAGGACGGTGTTTGCTGTATCCACTGTGGCAGTGAAAAAGTTGGACGCAAGAACAAAAACGACATTACTACTGGTTGGAATTGCTACGATTGTGAATCTAGCTTTTCGGCTACAGCAGGAACCATCTTCCATGGTACCAAGATACCTCTCCAGAAATGGTTTTTGGCTATCTCAATTCTTTCCAATGCCAAGAAAAGCATATCGAGTTGTCAGCTTGCTCGTGACTTGGACATGAATCAAAAGTCCGCTTGGTATATGGCAATGCGCCTCCGTGAGAAAATGAGTGATAGTGATGAATTGCTGAAAGGGATAGTTGAAGCGGACGAAACCTATGTCGGCGGCAAACCCAGAGCAAAATCTAAGAGAGGTAGAGGCACAAATAAATCTCCCGTCATCGGCGTAGTCGAGAGAGGCGGTCGGGTGGTTGCTAAATTCATGAAGGTTCTATCTGGTGAAAATATCAGAGAATTCATCCTTAGCAATGTCTCACCCGATGAGTCTATTCTTATGACTGATGAATTTCGCTCTTACAATAGTCTGGACGAAGATATCGAAAGACATGTTATCCATCACCAAGAGAGATATGTTTCTGAGGACGGCGTAACTCACACCAACACCATCGAGTCGTTTTGGGCTTGTGTCAAGAGGTCATTCTACGGAACGCATCATCACTACAGCAAGAAGTGGCTGCCACTGTATATCATGGAGTCTTGCTGGAAATATAATCGCAGAAAAGATGATGAGATTTTCATAAGATTTTTTGATGAATGCTTCACCTGAGCCACATGAATTGTTTGGCTATCGGTATATTCTGTCAACGACAACATCATGGTGTGCTGAAAATCCCATAGTGTTGGAAATTAAAATCCCGCAGATAACCCGCAATGCTCCCGCGAGCATGTACAAACGCTTGGTCAACATGATATGCCTCCATTTCTCTCTTATAGAGATGTATTTTAGTGTGAATCAAGATTCCGAACACTGTCTAAAATGATTGTACATTAAGAAGAGAAAAGCAAGCAAATCGACCAAAAAGCAGTTAACTACTAAGTCCCTTCATTTATCTTCAGTCTTTCTTCAATAATGGCAAGAGTTAACACCCATTGACTGTCTTCATCCTTAAGTCGGAAAATCTGACAGCCTTGCGTTATTCCAATTTCCTTACGATCGACTTTCCATTGAATACCTTTCGGAAGCTGAAAGATGTGATGTCTGTCACCCAAGTAACCGGGGGACACATCCAAACTACTCGCCATTGCTGTATAAGAACCGAAATCGCCGTACAACACGTCTACAGCCTCCCCTATTTCAGAGGGGAGTTTCCCGTTTAGGACCTGTAAATACTCGCGTGCCACCTCCTTATTCATTATTTAGCCTCTCGTCTCATAAACTCTGTTATGATATGAGAACTGATTGTCGGTAGATCTATCAAGCCGCGCGATCTGCCCCAATTCGCTAACTCGGCACTAAGCCTAGAAGGAATTGTAATTCGTATCTCGCGGCTAGATTCGTCAATCTGTTTAGTAACATATTTATTCAAGTCTGCAATAGAGCTTTTGTGACCCGCCTCTTCTAAAGCCCCAATAGCATGTCGACGCCCTTCCCTGTCAAGACCTAAGTACCATGACACTCGGTCTCTCATCTTTTGTTGTGATTGTTCACGGTGCATACGGTCGTAAGTCTGTTGCACAATGGTATTCGCAGTCTTTACAGGAAGTGTTCCCGCATCTACTAATGGCATAAGATCTTCAGGCAGTTCAGCCAAGCTATAATACCTCATAACGGTTTGTCGTGTTACGCCGAGATATCTGGCTGCAAGTTCGAGAGCGTCTCTTCCACTGTATTCTGGGGTAGTAAACGCCTTGTATATCCTTTCTGTCCAGTATGCTCGGTCGCTAAATGCCAAAGCCTCGTGTGACTCATCTTCTAACCACGAACGTTGAATAGCTTGTTCGTCGGTCAATTCCATTATGAAAGCAGGAATTTCTTTCAACCCAAGTTCTATACATGCCTTTAGCCTACATTGACCGGAAACATGCTGATAATCGTATTCAGCGTTAGGGGTAGGGTGTGAGCGAACAACAATTGCATATTCCTGCATATAACCGTGTTGTTCAATAGACATTTTGATTCTATCAACATTTTGTTCTACGCCTTGTCTCCGAACATTGACGGGACTCGTAGGGTCAATTAGGCTTACCTCGATTTGCTTAACTTCACTCATTTCTGACATTCCTTTCATGAGAGAAACAGTCGTAAGTTATCAACAACCTACTCAGCGTCTGCAGAAGTGGTATTGAATTATCAGTGAGGGATTCGCTTTATCGCTCTATCTCCGCTTCAAGGAATGACAAGGGCAGTTGCCGGGATTGACAACTGTGAAGCCCCTTGTCAAAAGCGATGGGGGATTATAGCAGGAAGGTGGGACGGGGTCAAGAAGAAACTGGTTAACGGCTATTCCGCGTCGTTGCCATCGTCGTCATGCGAATTTTTACTTAGCACCATCTGTAGCTTGCGCACGGATTCCATTTGCAAACCGAATCAAATTTAGTTTTACGACTAGGACATAAGGCGACTAGGTCAAGCTGTCCACACTTCTCACCGTAGTGAAAATCGCCCTTGGACGTTTTGAAACGAAGGAGGCTGAGACTATACCGTTCTCCGCTTTTTATCGCCATTGGGGCGTGATTCGATACTGTTCAAATTCGTCGTATTCGGCTCTCGCCTTCTCACTTCCCATCCTTATACCACTTCACAGGGCTCCCTTCCCCCGCTGATTCCCTCACATACCGCGCCGGCATCGTCGGCTCCTGCCACCGCCCCGCCCGCTGCACCTCCTTCATTGTTGCTCCGGCGTCGGCAAGCGACACCGCAGACCCGATACGAAGCGAGTGTCCACCGATCAATCCCTCCACGCCAGCTTCCGCCGCCCGCCGCTGTATTGCTTCACGTGCCCCCTTCACGCCTAGCCGATCCTCAGTCACATGATTCTGGAAGCGTATCCTCCGGAACAGAGCCCCGGTCGCAATCCCCGCTCTCGTTCGATACCGCTCTATCGTCCGCCGTGTGGATTCGCAGATATACAGGACTTCGCCCCGCTGCTCCTCGTCTGCGTTTTTGCCGCGCACCTGAAGTCCCTCGGTTTTAACATCCTCCACATTGACCGCGACCGCCTCCGAGATGCGCAACAGGCAATCGCTCATCAGGCTTATCATGGCGGCATCCCGCAACCCCGCCGCTGTATCTGACGATTCCGACGCCGCGCACACCCGTTCCACTTCGTCCCACGTAAGCCCGTCGACCTGGCGGCGCGCCCGTTCTTTACCTTCTCCACGGATTTCAGACATTGTCCGAGCCGTGATATCCCCAACCACAGTATCAGCCCCACGGTACTCAGCCATCCACTTCACCGCGGAAACGACCAGATTGATTGTAGCCGGCGACTTCCCCTCCGCATGCAGAAACCTGATATATTCCGCCAACACCGCATCGGTAAGCGTTCGTCCCTCCAGCCAAACTTCCAGCTTGCGCGTCGCGTGCTCGTACGCCTTGAGCGTGTTATCCGCCACGTTCGCCCGAATCTCCTCCCCCGTGCCGGCGGCGATTCGCAAACCCCTGTCCGATTCCTTTCCTTGCTTCATGATAAAACCCTCGTCAGACCTACGCAACTGTTGCCATATTCATCGACCGTCCAAGTTGTCCCACGGTATCTGGCACGCCAAGTGAATACGGCAACACGAACGTCGTTACCTACAGTTTGTAGGGTGCGATCAAAGGAATGAATAATGACTGCGATAGAGATCCACTGCGATCAAGCAAATGAATAATGAGCGCGATAGAAATCCTACCAGCCTCTAAAAGCCCCAGCGGGGATCAAACGAACGATCAACTGAGTGGTTAGCGAAGGCGATAGCAATCCCATAGGTATGTAGCAGCCAACAATGAAAACATGAAAAAACTTTCTACAAATGACCAAAAATGGCTTTGCCACCGATTATTCAAACAGGTTCTTAGAACACACCCTCCCTGACCATCGATCGGCTCAACCTCTTCACCACCGACGGCGTCACCGGATCGTTGTCCGGGAGGAATCCCTTACCCTTCTTTAGTTTAACAGAAGCAACACTGTCCAGCTCAGTCAACTCCTTTGCCCCTTGCAATGCCTTTAGATCGCCCCCGTAGTAATCGTACCAAGGCAGCCCCGCGTTTGTGTAATTCTGAGCCGTCGGCGGCTTACTTGGCGGCTGGCACCCCGTCAAGTGCAAGAGCTGAACGCTATTGACGATATGCACGAAGCAGCGTGAGCCGTTCGACGTGTCCCACGCATCGATACCGTGTTCGTCCTCATATATCTCCTGCCGCATCAAACCCCCCGGCGCCAACCCCATATCGGGAGGTGGTGCGGCACTCGGGGCCGCCATATCATGTAGTATTCCCTCCGGGACGCGATGCATTTCTTCATACGTCGACCGGTTCATGGGGTAGACCGCAATCTGAAGCCCCCCATGTTCCGCCTCTCCAGTCATCTGCTCCTCCGCCGTGTAACCCTCACCCAGCGGCATCGCCACGAACTGCCGAATCAAGCCCTTCTCCACGCAGAACCCGTCCACCCACGGCTGTTCCGGAACCACCACGTAGTCCTGCGGTTCCCCGCTGAGTTCCTCCTCCCATGCCTCTCCGGTCACCGCGTTCACCTTGCCCGCCGCAATCTTCACCGCCATCGGATAGTCGCCGCGAAAATTAATCCACAGCGCTTCCGCTTGGTACATGGGGATGAATACCCCTCCATGTTCTGCCCACCTATCCGGCAAGTTATCCGGATAGTCGTCCACGCGGCTCAGCGGAAATTCACCGAGTCCCGGCGGGAGATAATGTTCCCGGTTGTCGTCCGGAATCCGCAGCGTCCGTTGGAATCCAATCTCGACTTCCGCATCCTCGTGTACTCCCGCAAACCGAAAGATAAGTTGATCGTCTCTAAGTTCGATTGTCTTTTTCCTGTTCCTAGTCCTTTTCGCCATTATCATAGCCCTCTCTTTTTGAATTCGTGACGTGAAATGAGTAAACCACGCTAATACAAGGTACGTCTCATAACATGAATTATAAAACCTAACAACGTAAACGTCAAGCCTTTTTTTTGATTTAACAACCACAAAGGTGCCCCTCTGGGAAGGCTCCCGGGCACCACCGAGACTCTCACCCTCTTCGAGAATATCGAATAGCGATCAACTGAGTGGATAACGAAGGCGATAGAAGATCCCTCAAGGGAATGGATAATGACCGCGATAGTAAATCTCTCAGTGAAGGCGATAGATAATCCCGTGTGATAGCACTCCCACCTCTCTCCACCGCCTTACTCACGATTTCCAAACCAAAATCGCTTTCATCATTGAAATCCGCCGCTGAAAATGATATAGTAGAAATCACCTTACCCCATCAATGTACAACCCCTGCTAGATGTAGATTTCTGACTGTCGCCGGGAGAATCTTCCATGCGTTTTCAGATTAGATTAGTCGCGGTCCTGCTCGCCCTACTCCTCTCCCTACTGACCCATGCCTCATCCCGGTCGGTGCCGCAACTCGCCGAAAAAGCACTAGCCGCAACTGTTTCCCTGGAGGTACAGGACGAAAACGGCGTTACACTCGGTCAAGGCAGTGGGTTCTTCGTGCGCCCCAACCTCATCGCCACGAACTTCCACGTTATTGACGGCGCTGCGAAGGGCATCGCAAGACTAGTCAACAAAGGCACCGCATACCCTATCGAAGGCCTTGCTGGCACCGATGAAATCAACGACCTCGCACTCCTCAGAGTCACTATTCACGGCGTCATCCCCCTTTCCCTCGGCGATAGCGACAAGGTTCAAACTGGCCAAACCGTTTACGTGGCGGGCAATCCTCTAGGCTTTGACGGCACGTTTTCTGACGGTATTGTTAGTAGCCGGCGTAACACTTACGGAATTGAACGCCTTCAGATGACTGCCCCGATCTCCTCCGGCAGCAGCGGTGGTCCCGTGCTCAACACCAGCGGCGAAGTCATTGGCGTTTCCGTGTCAACCTTCAGCCCACTTTTTGGGCAAAATCTCAATTTTGCGATACCATCCAACTCGCTGAGGGAGTTGCTCGCACGCTCTCGCCAGGCTAAGCCGATGTTGTATTCGAAACAAACGACATCTGCCGATACTTTCCGACAAAGAGGTTGGGAGAAGTTTCGACTGGGGGACTATAATGGGGCGCTTGTCGATTTCGCAAACGCGATTCGTTTAAGTCCTGACAATTCTGTTCTCTATGCCATGCGTGGACACGCGAAGCACTCTTTGGGACAATACGCTAGCGCCGTGGATGACTATAATACAGCCATCCGCGTCGATCCAAACTATGCCACAGCTTGCGTGGGGCGCGGGCACGCAAAAGAGCAACTCAATCAACTTGATGCCGCCATCGCTGACTATGCCACGGCCATCCGACTCAATCCAAACGATGCCTACGTTTACGTACAACGCGGTAGGGCCAAAAACCTATTGGGGCGAAGCTTTGATGCTATCGCCGACTATGACTCTGCAATCCGCCTCGCCCCTGAGGATTCCTCCGCCTACTTCTATCGGGGAAATGCCAAATCAGTCCTGGAACAACACTTCGCAGCAATCTCGGACTACGACATCGCGATTCGCCTCGACCCGGAAGATGCTGCCGGTTACTTGAATCGAGGCGCTTCGAAAGCCGCCTTGAACCATATTCGGCCGCCATCGCCGATTACGATTTCGCCATCCGGCTTAATCCTGACTTAGCCCTAGCCTACAAGAATCGCGGCTTGTCAAAGTACACCCTCAACCAAGTTCACCGGGCAAAGCAAGATCTAAACATTGCGCTGAAATTGGCGAAGCAGCAAGGAAATCACAGCCTCGAAGCAGGGATTCAGGACTGGCTTCGGCGACTAGATTAACCGAACAATCTGGCGATAGAGATCCCACAGGTATGTAGCAGCCAACAATGAAAACATGGAAAAACTTTCTCAAAATTCTCAAAAATGGCTTTACCACCGATTATTCAACCAGGCTCTCAGGCCCTAACGTCGATTGACAGAATCCTCCTGCCCGTGTCCATCACAGGATTGGCGGCATCATTAGGAAAGTAACCTGAGGCCTACCTTTATGCTTACACCGGGAGTTGGTTATTGCTCACTTATTGGATATTTCTATCTTGGCGCTATAGGACAAGGCAGGACGAGAGATTTGACATAGTGAGGGACATGGAATCTTGCCTCGGATTCGAAGCACACCGCCTATTGAAGAAGATTCAATGGCCTCCTCGGGACAGGTGTTTGAGGTGGATTTTCTACTGGCTCGTGGTTTTTCTTGCGGCAGTTGCAGGTGCGATACACCACTGCGTTCCGCGAGTGTCCGGCGTCTGGCTTTGGCGAATACTGCCATGGTGTATACTACCGGTGACTTCCTTTATTTTCTAGTACGACATCAAGAGACTTTCCAAAAGAAAGGCTCATCAGGATTCAAAATAAAAACTGCCTCGATTGCTCGACTGAACAACACTACGCAGACTGTCCAGTCATGCTTCGTCAATCGAGTAGATGCACTTTGACTTACACTCCGTTCTTCATCACTGCTAAGTAATTTGCCGTCGCCTGGTTCGGCTCCGCTTTCAATCCACTTGCTATCGCCGCTACATATTTCACAGTGTCACGCCAGTGGCTTGTGTCAACTCTCGACGTCGGCCGATGCGCGTGTTGCGTCTCAAGGTATAGCAAATGCCCCTTTCGGCAGCCGTACGTAAAGATGTCGCGGGTAATCTTTGTGTCGTTCATGCAATATTCTTTCACACGGTCAATCTCTCCATTGCGAAACCAATTGATAGCCTGTGTACCGTCTCCTGTTTTTTTCGCGTTCAGCGTGGCTTGCACGATATGGTCTAGTTTTAGCCGGTGTCCGAGTGTTGCCGTGACGGCGACAAGCATGTCGAAGCTGCGCACTGACCAGAAATCGGCGTCTGAATACGCGGAAAGCACACGGTAATCAAAACGCAATTGGTTGAAACCCACGACAAGCCCGGCGTTAAGAATTTCGTCGATTAATTCAGCGATGTTCGATTCTTCGAAACTATAAAACTGTCCGGTTCCCGAATCGTAGGAAGTGGCGGCCGAAACGCCCATTTGCGGGATGTTGTCCCAACCTCCCACTTCGTCTGCCAAGAATTTGGTTTCGATGTCGAAATACAAAATATTGTTTATCATCGAAGCCATGATTTACATTCCAAATTGGCTCAACCGCGGTAGGATTTAAGCCATTATGTTACTCACGTTGCACTCGCGTCCGAACCTCACTGTACCAAGGAGATTACCATTTCCGCTTACTCCAAAACACTTGCTTTATAAAGTTATACGAGACGTGAAACCAGCGTTGATCGAGTTAATGAATAACACCCGACAACTCCAATTGGAGCACCTGAATTTCTTCTAACATCTTTAAAACGCGTTAGTGCACTAGTAACGAACATCCCTATCTCCCTCGTCATCAAGAAATCAAGGCGCAATAGCTTCTGCTCCAAGTTGACTGCTTAACCACGTCTTCAGCGGAACATCTTCGTCGCTTGGCGACGTATAACTATAACCACCGCCCCCGGCTCCTAACAGCTGCTGTCTAATTGGGTCGCATTGATCCATATAGTGGGACACAGTCATGTCGTCCCGCGGTCTCAACCACCGGTAGCCGTAGCCGTAGAAGAGTACTTTCCTCGTGATGTCCGAGTGATTCGGACTCGCGGCATGATACAATCGCCGATCGAAGAACACCGCCGTGCCGGGCGCGACCCGCACTTCAAGCATGCCGTCAGGATTTGAAACCCCATCGGCAGGAAACTCTAACTCATTCTGCAGGTGGCTGCCGGGTACGACATAAAAATTCGCGCAACCTCGTGTTCTCGTGTCAGTAAGGAAAAAACCCACCTTTAAGGAAACTCGTGGGCGTGGATTACCCTCCAACTCAATGTTTAACCGGCCGCTATCCTGATGCCATCCGAAACGCTTCTGTACCTCGGTCTCGTCCGGTGAAGAAGGAGCGGTAACTGTAAGATGCGAATGATACAGTTGGATGTTCCACCCCAAGAGATCCCAGACTTTTGGGAATGTCTTGGGCCAATCAAGTAATTCCAGAAAAATCTCATCTTTCCCCACAAAGTCAGAAAGATTCAGTCGTTCGTGAGGGCCCATTAACTTGCTGGGCGGGCGGTTGGGGTTTATGACACTTGACGAAGTTCGTCCTACATCTTGCGCTCCGATCGGCGCCCGATATTGTGCATCCAACCGGTCAACTACTGCGACGAGATTTTCTACCATCTCTGGTGGTAGAGCATCCTCGACAATAAAAAATCCGTTTTCTTCAAATTCGAGACGTTCATCGTCACTCAGACAGTAATCAAACCAACCCGCGTCCATTATATACCCCCTTCATTTGATTCTATTTGAGACACCACTTCCACATTCGGCTGAGTGCACAGTCGGAATGGAAATGTCGCTGTTCTCCTAAACTCTACGCTTGTCCGAGATTTTGACTATTTAGGTGCCAACTCACCCAGTGAGGTTTGACCTCGTGAAATAAACTCCCACTTGGGACTCTCGATGCGCCCGTATCCTTGCCACACTTTGAATCCAAGTAACGCCAATAGTTCAGGCGACGCATCCCTCAAAACTGCAGGAGCTGTCCCAACCACAAGGTTCTCCTGCTGTCGGAATTGGGGTGCGCAGAAATAACTCAAAGCACCTAGCCGTGGAGCGTCGCTAACATTCGTACCGGTGCTATGCCATAATCGTCCTTCAAAAACCATCGCAGTGCCAGCGGGAGCGACCACAGGGATAGATTCCACATCCTTATCCAAATCCACGTCTGGTTGCTGTCCGCTTAAATGACTCCGCGGCACAACGTGAGTTGCACCATTCTCCTCAGTGAAATCCGTAAGCATCCACATGACGTTGCAAGCAACTGCCGGCGGCATCGAATTTGAAGGCGCAGTGTCCCCATGGCTAAGGCGCCTGCCCCTAAAGCGTGCACCTGTCATCGATCCGGGTTTAACCGTTTCCTGATGAGGCCGGACTGCCTTTGGCATCCACCATTGATCGGTGTGAAATCCCATCACCCCTCCCGGCTTCGCGATATTGGCGGTGAAACTTGACAACAGAAATTCATCGCCCAGCACATGTCTCACGAGCGTTCTCACGACTTTGTGTAGTAGCAAATCACGAAATACTTTTCCCTTGTTGACTAGGAACCAGACTCGCTGATTCACTCCGGTATCATTTGGCCCCGCATCCTCAAAGGCAAGCCCGCGTTGCTTCTCACCGGCAGCTTGCTCTTCCAACCTGTTCCGAAGCGTGATGACTTCTTCTGCGCTGAGTGCATTTTCAACCAAGCAGTAGCCGAATTCGTCTAGATTCGCCGCAGCAAGTGCCAAATCTGTCGTGAGTTTAGGAAATTCATCAGTGTTTTTCACTAGGAAACCTCCAATATCTTCATATATCCCCCTGCGATCCGCCGAAAAACTCGTGCATATAGATGCCACGGCTTGTGCTACCGCGAAACTAATCTCTTCTTAATCCTCACAGTGTTTTCCGCGCACCGCACAATGTCTGAATTATAGCACAGATTTCAATCTCATTGTACAATTTTCCGAATGTGTCACATCAAGAAGATGCTGTTGAACTAGAACATTCTCCGTTTTTTTGTGGATTGGATAAAGATATTCTGGAAATATTGCAGGCAAATAGGTTAAAATTAAGAATCGCAGGGAATGAACGACTCATTCCCAATCTGCGGTTGGTTACATCAATGTCAAATGCATTAACTCTGAACAGGTTCTGAACAGGTCCCGAAAGGGACTTAAGGAGACATAGGATACAATGGCAACAGGTCGAATCAAATGGTTTAGCGACCAGAAAGGTTACGGTTTCATCGTGACTGATGACGGTCAAGATGTTTTTGTGCACTACTCCAACGTTGAGGGCGAAGGATTTAAAACCCTTGATGAAGACCAGGAAGTCGAGTTCGATATTGTCCAAGGAGACAAAGGGCTTCAGGCTGAGAATGTGGTCAAAATCTGAAACGCGTATCATCCACTCCTCCCAATTGAGTGTCGCGTGGAAAAGGCTCTCATTAGTTTGAGAGCCTTTTTTATGTCACAGAATTCGGAACAGAATCGCTTCTCCGACGCCGCAATTCACATTTCCGATATTAGCACGGTTGAGACCCAATATACTGCAATCTATGTAACCAATGCTGCGGTAAATTCCATTCCTTTTCCTTCTGAAGCGCCGCTTTCTGCAATAGCCTAATACGAAACATACAACATGCCGTCTATGAAGAGCATTGATTTTGAACGAATCCGCCGCATTCTCATTATCCGACTTGCGCCCCTGGGCGAAACGGTCTTGATGACGCCTGTGATTCGTGCACTGCGACAGGAATTTCCGGACGCACATATTGCGTGCATGACTGATTCGATTCGTACAGATCTTGTGCGTGCGAATCCAAATCTTGACGACGTCATTCCCTATCAATCGTTCGTTCCAAGATTGATATTTAGTATGGTGAAACGGTCGTTCCAATTGGCTGTCGTACTTCAACCAACGTTTCGTCTAGTGCTACACACATTTCTCGCTAGGATTCCGTATCGGGTCGGGTTTGAAACCAACTCTGGTGGACGGAGACTGCTGCATCTTTCCGTGCCAAACAACACGAACCAACATGAAACCGCTAGATACTTGGGTGTGGTGCGCTTACTCGGAATTGATCCCGAGAGTGATGAGCCGGAAGTCTTTGTGGATCAAAAAACACAGGCGTGGGCAAACGAATTTCTACTCAACGCCAAGATTAACGGCGATTTACCGTTGATTGGACTCAATCCTGGTTCCGGCACGACTTATAGACGATGGGCGAAAGAGCGGTTTGCAGAAGTTGGCAATTTGCTTCAGGTGGGACATAATGCCCAACTAATTATTTTGGGAGGACCACAAGAGGCGCACCTACCGTATGAATTAGCAGCGTTGATAGACGGCGAAACAACCGTAATCACTGACACCACCCCGCTGCAGCTTGCCGCAATTATTCAAAAGTGTAATCTCTTTATAAGCAACGACACGGGCCCCATGCACTTGAGCACTGCGGTCAAAACACCCACAATCGCTCTATTCGGCGCGTCAAATCCTATTCAATGGGCACCCATCTGGCCCCAACATAAAGTTATAGCTCGCAACAGCATGGAGGAGATTACCGTTGAAGAAGTATTATCTGTCGTGCAAGAATGCCTAGACGGAGCCTCTGTAGCTAAAAAGTAGAACCAAAAAATTAAAGAGGCGCGGGTTGTAGACTATTAAACGCTTAATCCCCCAACGAAGTCTATTATGGCAAGGAAATTGATAGGAAAGTTTTCGATGCAAACAAAAGATAGACCATCATCTGCAAAAGTAAAATCTCGTACCGCAGGACCGCCAGTGAGTCAGCACCAACAGATTATTCAAATCCTGTTGTCTATCATCCAACGTCGTATGCGAGTGCAATCTATCTTCACGCGGTTAGCTCGCTATGCGTTCTGGGCATTGCTCCTCACGAGTGGGATGATTCTCCTTAGTCGATTCCTACGATTACCAAACATCCCGACCGTTGTTGTTCTCATACCAATCATACTTGCTGCCATACTAGCGATTGGACCGGCGTTCGTGCGAAAAGTTTCTCCATCCGCCGTCGCCCTTTTCGTTGACAAACAGTTGAACCTGAAAGAACGCTTCAGCACCGCCGTCGAATTGATTCAAAGAAAAGCAACGGACGACCTCAGCCACCTACAAATACGTGATGCCGCAACTATTTGTACCGCAACGTCTCCGTCGGCAGTCGTACCATATAGGTTCCCGCCAGCTCTCAAATGGTTTCCGATACCGGCATTACTGCTCATAGCCTCCTTCGCCATGCCACGCATGTATGAACTGCCCCTCCCTCCAACAGCCGCCGAGAAGAAAGCAATTGAAGAGACTGTGGAGAACTTCAATCGAATGATAGGTGAAATTGACAATCCTGTGCTAGCTAAGAAAATTCAAGACGCCATAAAAAGACTTAAAAAGACCGACAGTCTCACAGTCCAAGATCGATTGAGCAAACTCCGCGATGAGGTTCGTGCCCGGAAGCAACCATACACCGAGAATGAATTCGAAGAAGTAAGCAAAGTTTTCGCCGAAGTCAGCGACGAATCTAATCGTTTCAAGAACATGAACCCGAGCAAACTTGCCGAGGAGCTAGCAAAACTCGCGAATGAGGAAAATCTCACTCCGGAGTTTCAAGAAGAACTCCGAGCGCTCTTCAAAAAAATCGCCGAACGATTGGAGGGAAACAGTGTCGCCAAAAACCTCATGAAAGAACTGGATGAACTTCAAACGCAAACGGTCAGTCGGGATACTTTGAAGAAAATTGCGCGCCAGTTGGCAAATATGGATAAATTGGCTAGGAACCGTGAGCAGTTGGAACAGGTGTTGGAACAAATCGCGGCGAGCCGTAAAAACATTGCATTGGCAAGCCTAAATCTCGAAATCGATAGGGATTCTGGCGGGATTGCAAATAGTGAAGGTGGTGCCGGCGACGAATCGACAACTGGAGAAACGCGGGGGACAATTGCGGCAGCGGATTCAGACTTCGTGCCGGAGAAAACAGTTGAAGAGGCAGAATTTGGAAATAATCCAACGGCAACTGAACCGACACAATCTCTACGAACAGATGGGCCGAAACTCACGTTGAGGGGGGACACCTTGTCGGATTCAAAAACGCTTGCAGATACCAACGTCTATGTAGGAAAGGGCGCTCCGGACGGTGAAGATAACGCCGAATATATACCATACCGCAAGGTGTATCTCAATGCGAAGCAGGAATATGCCGAAGCAATTGGGAACAATCGTATCCCTGTGCGTTATCAGCAGTTAATTAGTGACTATTTGGAGGCAATCACGAATCCCTCTAGGGAGTAGCTGTCCTACGATCGTTTCTGGTCAAAGCGTTCCTATGAAGAAGCATTTGATTAAATTAATCTGTTTTGTCGCTCTGGTTACCGTTGTGTACCTTCTTTTGAGACATCTTGGCATCACTGAAAACCTTTCCCGCGACAAAATCCCGAAACTTAAAGCGGAAATTAGCAGCTTCGGCGTCTTTGCACCGCTTGTTTACATCGGGTTCTATGTGCTGGCGACCATTCTTTTCCTCCCCGGTTTGCCGATTACCATGCTTTCCGGGCTGGTATTTGGGCCAATATGGGGCGTCGTTTATGCCTCTATCGGATCAGTAATTGGCATTTCGTGTGCCTTTCTTATTGCACGCTATGTTGCCCGCGGCATGGTTGAGAGATGGGTTGACCACAACGCACATTTTCAGCGGATTGATGAAGGCGTGAGGCGCCAAGGCTGGCGAATGCTGATGATTACCCGGCTGCTCCCGATATTCCCGTTCAATCTACAGAATTACGTCTACGGTCTCACGAAGATCAAGTTCGTTACATTTCTATTTGTTTCATGGAGTTGTATGTTGCCGGGTACGGCAGCGTATGTTCAATTGGGGGCAGCGGTAAATGTTGGCGAGGGAAACATAAAAAAGACCTTGTTTTATCTTGCTGGCGCTGCTCTGTGCATTGTTCTGGTATCATTGATTCCAAGCATTATCCGCAAGCGGGAGCTAAGCTTAAGGTGAGCAACTGTCTTCCTATGAATTATGAAAGCGGCTCCTTGCAGTTAGAGGCCATGTGCGCGGCTAAACTTTGGTTGTCTTTTGAGAAACTAAAGAGATTTGACTGGGATTCACGCCTATGATAGACTTGCGGATTGAATTAAAAACGGCATGAGTACCGATTTCCACAAACAGATAAGACAAACCTACTGGAATAGCGTCACGGAGATTTCCATGCTATACGCGCAACAAATCTCACTGTCGCAAAACGTTTTCCGGATTTTGAGAATATACGTTGCAATTCTGAATCTAACTAAGTGTCAAGGATTCATCGCATGCGCCAGATTGACAGGGACATGAGCGACATTGCCAATCTGGCATAAGTTGAAACACTTAATCAACAGTTCGTGCGCGGCGCAAAACAGCATATTCTTCAACACAAATTATGGAATTTGGTCATCAATCAACTACAAAATTACCGAGATTCGGTGCAGGATATCCAGATAAAGGCATTGTGCAATCCTTTATCTCGTAGGTTATTCTCCGGCACAGATATTGCTCTCCACCTGTGAATGTTGTCGATGCCACTGCGGTGCCGGTGCGAATCGGCTTAGCAGAGAAGGGAAAAATGTCCAATGGTCGGGCGAACACATCGTATTCTAATCGTTGATGATGACGGTGCTTCATTAGAAGTATTGAGCGAAGTGTTGAACCGTGCCAACTACGAGACATTTTCTGCATCAACTGGATATGACGCCGTGAAAATCATCCAAGAGAAACCACTAGACTTAGCGATTCTCGATTACAATCTTCCGGATACAACTGGCTTGGAACTACTTCAGCATATTAAGCGAATCAGACCTAGCATGTTTGTCATCATTATGAGCGCAAACACCTCGACAAACGTCAAGTTTGACGTGTTCGAGGCGGGCGCATTCACTTTCATTCCGAAACCTATAGATTTACGCCAATTCCTACAATTCGTTAGGCGTGCATTGGGTTTCAAAGAGCAGTCCGTTGCAAGTTCCCGGCGACGCGCTAACACCGTTCAGATAAGGAAATCAATCTTCTTTCGATGGACTCGCATCGTCAAGTAAACTAAAAATTAGGAAAATAGAGGATATATAAAATGAGCAAAGTCATTGGAATCGATTTAGGAACAACCAACTCATGTGTCGCAATCTTGGAAAGCGGCGACGCGAAAGTGATTGAAAATGCCGAGGGTGTGCGCACGACTCCCTCGGTTGTCGCCTTCACGAAAGACGGAGAGCGACTCGTTGGCCAAGTTGCCAAACGCCAAGCAATTACCAACCCAACGAACACCGTGTTCTCAATAAAGAGGTTCATGGGTAGAAAACATAGTGAGATTGGCGAAGAGCTCAAACGCGTGCCCTATGACGTAGTCGTCGACAAAGATGGTGATGCGGCGGTAAAAATTGAAGAAAAAACCTATTCGCCGCCCGAAATCTCCGCAATGACGCTGCAAAAAATGAGAGAAACGGCGGAGGCCTACCTCGGCGAAACAGTCACGCAGGCAGTCATCACTGTGCCAGCCTATTTCAACGATTCGCAACGACAAGCAACGAAAGATGCGGGTAGAATTGCAGGTTTGGAGGTGCTGCGGATTATCAATGAACCAACAGCCGCGTCGTTGGCATACGGGCTAGAAAACAAAAAGGAGCTCAAAATTGCTGTTTACGACTTGGGGGGTGGAACCTTTGACATCTCAATCCTAGAGATTGGCGACGGGGTTTTTGAAGTCAAAAGCACCAATGGCGATACCCACCTTGGCGGCGATGACTTCGACCAGCAAATTATTGATTGGCTTGCCGAAGAGTTTAAACGTGAACAAGGCATCGACTTGCGCAAAGACACTATGGCGCTCCAACGACTCAAGGAAGGCGCGGAAAAAGCGAAATGCGAGTTGTCAACAGCTCTGCAAACCGACGTAAATCTGCCCTTCATCACCGCCGACGCGAGCGGACCAAAACACCTGAATCTGTCTCTTTCTCGCGTAAGACTTGAGCAACTCACAGACGATCTAGTTGAACGCACGCTTGAGCCGTGTCGAAGAGCGCTTTCCGATGCAAACCTGTCTCCTCAGGATATTGATGAGGTCATTCTTGTCGGTGGACAGACGCGGATGCCCAAAGTTCAAGAAGCCGTTCAGGCTCTTTTCGAAAGGGAACCACATAAAGGAGTTAATCCGGATGAAGTGGTCGCAATCGGCGCAGCCATACAGGGTGGAGTTCTTTCCGGCGACTCTGAGGTCAAAGACATTCTTCTGCTTGATGTCACACCCCTCTCGCTGGGTATTGAGACCTTGGGTGGAATGTCTACCAAACTAATCGAACGCAATACGACCATCCCCACGGAAAAATCGCAGATTTTTACCACAGCCGATGACAGCCAAACGTCCGTCGACGTGCACGTACTTCAAGGGGAGCGTGAACAAGCGGCTTACAACAAAACAATTGGGCGTTTTCGCTTAGATGGAATCCCGCCAGCCCGCCGGGGGATTCCGCAGATTGAGGTCTCATTCAATATTGACGCCAACGGGATTCTCAAGGTGTCAGCGAAGGACACTGCCACTGGGAAGGAACAGCATATTACCATCACCGCCTCCTCTGGTTTGTCAGCGGCAGAAATCGAGCAGATGGTCAAGGATGCCGAAACTCATGCCGATGAAGATAGAAGCAAACGTGAGGAATTTGAAGTCCGTCATCGTGCAGATTCTCTTGTCTACGAAACTGAAAAGAGTATAACGGAATTTAACGACAAGATTGATGCTGAAACAAAAAGCAAAGTCGAAGGCGCGGTTGAACGAGTCAAGGAAGCTTTGAAAGGTGAGAATCAGGAAGAGATTAAATCCGCTTCTGAAGATTTGACTCAGATTTGGCATCAAGCATCTGCAGAATTATATCAACAGACGGCTTCTTCTCAACAAGACGAAGCGCCGACTGCAGATCATCCTCGCAGCGCCCCAACCGATGAATCTGCGGCGCCCAGCGGTGAAGGCGAAGTTATCGATGCTGATTACGAGGTCGTTGATGAAGACGCCGACAAAAATAAGAGGTAAACCCTGCCAGCAGGAGAACCGACCCAATCTCGGCGTATTGAGATCATCATCTCATTGTGATGAGTTCACCCATAGAAACCGAAGTTTTTTCTCGAAAACTCGGTTTCTTTTTTGCACATTCCTGTAGACTCAAACGACTGAATATGGAATGCCATAGGGATACCTCGTAGGGAACAACGATCGTTGTTCCGCTTCTCTCCTCAAAAGACCAAAAATAGCTTTGCTACCATTTCTTCAAACACGCTCTAACTTCAGGTTATTGCGAATGCCGAGGCCTGTGTGTTGGCTGGCTATATCATTCGGCAATCGGCAAAATCACGGTGTCTCAAAGCGCCCTACTTCGATGGAAAGTCCGTCGGCGATTCCGCCCCAAGAATAGTCGCACCAGGCTATAGGAAAAGTCCTGCAGAAGTAATCCCTGCTATAGTTATTGTAACTAAAAATTTTACACCTAAGACTTACGTTGTACGGTTTGTAGTAGCGCAATTTATCACGCGATTTCTGTAGGAGCGATATCTCTTGGTCGCGAGAGCGCCTAAGCGCGGCAGGGCAAGATGCCCTGCCTACGGTAGCTGCCTCCTGTTGCCGCGTCAGCCCTATATGTGTAAACATGAATGTAAATGACTATAATGAGTCCTAGCCCCAACAAAAAAGCGCCTCCCATCAGTAAAGTCTTCACTGAAAAGGAGACGCTTTTTGTTACTGTTTTCCTTACTGGAACACTCGTGATGTAGAGGGATCACACCTCGCGAAAAACAAAATTCCCGTCTTCGAAATTGACTTCAATCCCAACCCCGTCCCCGACGTGTCCTTCAAGCATTTCGATTGCAAGTGGATTCAGGATATCGCGCTGAATGGTCCGACGCAGTGGTCGTGCACCGTAAACCTCGTCATAGCCGCGAGTTGCAAGCTCTTCCTTTGCTAACTCCGTCATGCACAACGCAATCTCTTTGTCCGCAAGACGACTGCTGAGCACATCAAGTTCAAGCGACACAATCTGCTTAAACTCCTTTAATCCCAACCTATCAAAAATGATAAGATCGTCAATACGGTTCAGAAATTCGGGACGGAACTGTTGCTGCAATGCTTCCAGCACGCGAGAGCGAAGTCCCTCGGGTGTCAGTTTGCTATCGCTAATCCACTTACTGCCAATGTTCGAGGTCATGACTACAACGGTGTTCTTGAAGTCCACCGTGCGTCCATGCCCATCCGTTAATCGACCATCGTCTAGCATCTGCAACAGAATGTTGAACACATCGGGATGTGCCTTTTCAATTTCGTCGAACAAGACGACGCAGTAGGGGTGACGACGAACGGCTTCTGTCAGTTGCCCGCCCTCGTCGTAGCCAACATACCCTGGAGGTGCGCCGATAAGCCTTGACACTGTGTGCTTCTCCATATATTCGCTCATGTCGATTCGCACCATGGCGTTCTGATCATCAAACAGGAATTCCGCAAGCGACTTCGCGACGTGGGTCTTTCCAACACCCGTTGGTCCCATGAAAACAAAAGAACCGAGTGGTCGATCGGGGTCTTGCAACCCAACTCGTGAGCGTCGAATGGCGTTTGAGATGGCTTCAACCGCTTCATCCTGTCCTATAACGTGTTCTTTGAGTCGGTCCTCCATGTGGAGCAGTTTCTTGACTTCGCCCTCCATCAACCGGAAAACAGGTATACCGGTCCATCTGGAAACAATCTCGGCGATATCCTCTTGGTCGACCTTCTCCTTCAGCATGTGTGAAGATTGCTCGTCCTCCTTTGCCGCCTCAAGTTGGGCTTCAAGTTCGTAAAGCTCCCCATATCGAATCTGCGAAGCCTTGGCGAGGTCGCCTGCACGTTGTGCCTGCTCCTCCTCAATCTTCAACGCTTCGATCCGCTCCATCAAGTCGCGAACGCGCTGAATACCCGCTTTTTCATTCTGCCAGTTCGCTTTGAGATGATCTCCCTTTTCCTTCAGCTCGGAAAGCTCTTCTAGCAGTTTTTTTAATCGTTCCTGAGAGGAAGTATCCTCCTCCTTTTCAAGTGCTTGCCTTTCAATCTCCAACTGAGTGATGCGGCGCTCGACCTCATCAATCTCTTCCGGTACGCTATCAATTTCAATCCGCAAACGCGACGCCGCTTCATCAATCAGGTCAACAGCTTTGTCGGGCAGAAACCGATCGGCAATGTAACGCTTCGAGAGCACCGCCGCCGCAACAATTGCGTTGTCTTGCACCTGAACGCCGTGATGTGTTTCATAGCGCTCCTTGAGGCCTCGCAGGATAGCGATTGTGTCTTCAACCGATGGCTCCTCAACCATAACAGGTTGAAAACGCCGTTCTAATGCAGCATCTTTTTCGACGTGTTTGCGGTATTCATCAAGTGTGGTCGCCCCAATGCAATGCAACTCCCCGCGTGCCAACGCAGGCTTCAACATATTGGAAGCGTCCACCGCACCCTCCGCGGCCCCCGCGCCAACGATTGTATGGAGCTCATCTATGAACAAGATAACCTGTCCCTCAGATTGTTCAATGTCCTTAAGCACCGCTTTCAGCCGGTCCTCAAACTCGCCACGATACTTCGACCCAGCAATCATTGCTCCGAGATCGAGGCCAATGAGCCGTTTGTTTTTCAGGCTCTCGGGCACATCACCGTCGACTATGCGCTGTGCAAGCCCTTCAACAATGGCAGTTTTGCCGACTCCCGGCTCGCCAATCAACACGGGGTTATTCTTACGCCGACGAGACAATACCTGCATGACACGACGGATTTCGTCATCCCGTCCTATAACAGGATCTAGCTTCCCGGACATTGATTCTTGGGTCAAGTCTCGCCCGAACCGTGTTAACGCTTGGTATTTGTCTTCGGGATTCCGATCTGTGACACGTTGTCCACCACGAATATTGACCAATGCTTTAAGAATCTTGTCTTTCGTGACACCGTACTTTTTTAAGGTCTTCCCAACTGAGGCCCCCTTGTCCTCAACGCATCCGATTAGCAGATGTTCCGTACTAACGTACTCATCTTTCAGGTTGGTCGCCTCTTTCCAAGACCTGTCAAATGCTTCTCTCAGCGCCGACGAAACGCGCAACTCTTGGTTATCTCCTTGAACTTTTGTTCCCCTTCGAACCCCCTCCTCAACTTCGGATCTGATGGCTTGGACTTCCGCTCCAATTTTTTGGAGAATCGGCGTCACTACTCCCTCTTGCTGATCGATTAGAGCGAGCAGCAAATGTTCGACATTGACATCGGGGCTTCCCGCCCGGCTCGCGAAATCTTGCGCGGTCTGCAAGGCTTCTTGTGATTTTATCGTTAATCGGTCAAATCTCATTATGGTATTCCTCTCTTTCACAGGTTTGTAGTTTTACTCTATATTAGGAGTTACGCAGTTGAGTGAAAATAGGTTATAATTTGAGTATGAATCCCCCTAAATATACTGACACTGACTATATTGATTTCTTGGTAGCCGCTCAGAAAAGTTACAGTTGTCTTGAATCGGAAAAAGTTCAACCCCAAGCTGATAATCCTCCGGCTCACGATTCGATAACACGGCTCTTGCATCGAGAGGAACCCGATACTGGCAAACTGTGGCAAGAATCGAGAAATCAGGTGAAATTAGAATCCGGAATTTTAGTTATAGATGACTCGACTCTGGATAAACCTTATTCACAAAAGATTGAACTCGTGACAAAACACTGGTCAGGGAAACACCACCGAGTTGTGAATGGGATTAACTTGGTCACTTTGCTCTGGACGGATGGCGATAGACATATTCCGTGTGATTATCGAATCTATGATAAAGCCAAAGACGGCTTGACGAAGAATGAGCATTTCCGCGCCATGCTTGAAGAAGCGAAAACACGCGGTTTTGCTCCTGAATGTGTGTGTTTTGATAGTTGGTATGCCAGTCTAAAGAATCTAAAAGCGGTGCGAGGTCATGGTTGGAAGTGGCTTACTCGTCTAGCTGCCAACCGACTTGTCAGTAAAGATTATTCCGGTAACCGTCCGGTGAGTACGCTTCCGAGTGAATCAACAGGTACAATTGTCCATCTCAAAGGCTATGGATTGATTCGAGTATTTAAGGTTGACACTCCAGAAGGTGACATTGAATATTGGGCAACGAATGATTTACAGATGGACGAATTGACGCGTCTCAAATATGCCGAATGGTCTTGGACAATAGAAGAATATCATCGCGGGATTAAGCAATTTGTTGGCATTGAACGCGCACAAGTGCGCTCTGCTCGCACTCAAAGAAATCATATCGGTTTAGCGCTGAGAGCCTTTCTGAGAATTGAGCACTATTGCTATCATACCGGTATCAGTTGGTTTGATGCAAAACTCTCTATTGTCAGAGATGCGGTACGGGCTTATTTGGCACAACCTCTTTATACGCTTCAGCCAACTGCGTAACTCCTATATATGTTAACTGTCCATTTTAGCGCAAAATAAATGCCAACGTTTTCGAGAGGCAAGAGACGTGTTTTCGGCAATCTACATGCTGGGCGACGTGCCAGATTGACAGAAGTTTATCCATCGGATGGAAGGTATGCCGATTTGGCGTATTTATTGGCGGGTAATTACTATCTTTCACTCCTGAACCACAATCAGTTGGTTCGGTGCCACCCCGGTCAGGTAATCAACGGCTCCGCTTGGCCACGCAACCTCGATTGACTCAATCCGCTTGCCATCCGCAACTCCGAAGATGGCAGAAAGCTCACTCTGAGAACAGTAGCTACTGCCACTTTTGATGGTCCGTGTCTGCGCGCCGGATGCGACATGAATCGTAATCTTCGCGCCGATACCATCTCGATTGCTTTTTGTCCCGTTGAGTTTCAGCTTAATCCAATTATTGTTGTTGCCTCCATCATTGCGATAGAGATGTGCCGGTCCATTAGAGGTTGCAACGAGGAGGTCCCAGTCGCCATCGTTGTCAATATCTCCGTAGGCTGCCCCCCGTCCAACAATCGGAATTGAAAGATCCTGACCGACGCGCATTGCATCGTCCGTAAAAGTTCCTTTCCCTAGATTGCGGAATAGATGGGGTGATTGCGCATAAGTAACCTCGCTCTGAACCGAATTAATCTCATTCTCGACATGCCCATTAGCGGCAAAAATGTCAAGTCGACCGTCAAGATCGAAATCGAAAAAGAAACAGCCAAACGTGAGTGTTAGTAGGCTCGGGCTCCCAATATAGGCAACCGGGGCATCGTCAATGAAGAAGTCCCCTTCGTGGTGGTAGAGGTTTATCATCTCGTTAGAAAAATTGCCGATGACAAGACTTTCTCTACCACTTCCATCGTAATCCCCTGCGTCAATGCCCATGGCTCCCGTCGCAACGCCGTTTTCGCTGTAGGCGACGCCGGCAATCATCCCCATTTCAATGAAGGTTCCATCTCCGTTGTTCCGATAGAGTTTGTTGGGTTGAGTATCGTTCGCCTCGAAAATGTCAGGAAAACCATCGTCGTCGAAATCAAAGATACAGACGCCTAGTGATTTGCTCTCCGGGTCCTCAATTCGCGCGATTCGTGACACATCGGCGAACGTACCGTCACCGCGATTCTTAAAGAGGTGGCTGGATTGCCCTTTGTAGGACTTTGGTGTACAGTACGACTTGTTCGTGCCATCCAGCGTGCAGAAAATGTCCGTCTCAATTGTCCATTCAACGTAATTGGCGACGTACAAATCTAAATTGCCATCTCGATCATAATCAAACCAAGCGCAACTCGTCCCAAACCCGGGACTACTGATTCCTGTCCTTAAGGTCACATCGGCGAATGTTCCGTCCCCCTGATTCTGGAATAGGCGGTCATCCCCAAGACAACTGATATAAAAATCCGCATCGCCATCGTTGTCATAGTCAGCCACCGCAACACCCATCCCGTATAAAGGCACATCAAGTCCCGCCTTCTTGGTCACATTGACGAATGTACCATTCGCACTGTTTCGGTAAAGGCCCATGGTTTGGAGTTTGCCGGTCGGGTGGCCCTCCCAGTCTTTACCATTAACCAACAGGAGGTCTTGCCAGTTATCGTTATCGTAGTCTATGAATGCGCACCCTGCTCCCATTGTTTCCGGCAGATATTTCTCGCCGAATGCTCCGCTGTTATGAACGAAATCGATACCAGCTTGATTCGTGATGTCAACAAATTGGGGAAGGTGATTTGATGCATCTGAAGACTGGAAAACGAGGAGAAGTATAAAGTTGAAAATGTAAACAAATATCCGGTATATCTTAATTTTGACTCTCATTCTTACCTTTAATGCGTGTTATCAAACGTTTTCTGAGTTGTGATTTCACTTGTTCACGCACCAGTCTCCGCGTCCACGGCAGGACCAGAACGAATCCAACAATATCGGTTAACACCCCAGGCGTGATGAGAAGCGCACCTCCGACGAAGAGCAAAAGACCTTCAATCAGATGATTATGTGGCAACTCCCCATTATACAAAGACCTCGTGAGATTCCTATACACCTGTAATCCTTGGGCCTTCGCAAGAGAGGCGCCGATCAAGCCAGTCAGGACAACGATTCCTATGGTATGCCACGTACCAAAACGTCTGCCTAACTCAATCAAGATCGCCATTTCAACCAAGGGCGTGACGATGAAGAGTAGGAGGAGCTTGAGAAACATTAATAGCTTCGATCTAAAAATTTCCTTAGAACAGGATAAGTAGCGCTAGGGCGTTCAACAAAAGGTACATGCAGGGATCCCGGAACTTCATGGAATACACTCCCGAGTGCCTCTGCGAGTTGTAGCGCGGCATGACGGGAACAAAAGGGATCATGTTGACCGCGCATGATGAAAGTAGCCGTTTCGGGACACCGGAACCCAATATCCAAAGATGCCAATCCCTGCGAGGCCTTCTCTTGCAGGATGTGGAGGTCGCCATAAAGATTGTAGTTACATGTCTGCTTCAGAAGGATAGCAGACGTAAACGCATCCGCGTAGACATCCGGCAAGATTCTTCGGCCATCCTTTGGAAACTCGGGCGCACCATGAGCGCCTAGGGTAACTCGCTCGGCAGTAAGTTTTCTAACTCCCGCTCGAAACGTTTGAAAAACTCTCAAGCATGTGGCGACAAGGCGCGTCCGGTTCGCTAGAGGCCTTAAGTAGTATACTCCCTTTATAGGCGGACCACACGCTATAATTCGTTTCGCGGCAAGACGCGGCGCTTTGAGGAGCAACAGCGACAAAATTCCTCCCATTGAGTGACCTATGACGCCGTGCAGCACCTTTCCTTCAGAAATTTGCTCTGATAGACCTGCGACAACTTTTGAGTACATCTTTAGCGTCGCGTGACACCGTGGAATCAGTGGGGTGTGACCGCAACCGGGCAAATCCAACGCCCACACTTCATACTGAGATGCCAAGTACGGGGCGAGACGATGCCATCTCCGGCTTGAATCCATCCAGCCATGGACGAGAAGCACTTTTCTTCGACCACTGCCCCATCTTCTTACAAAAACAGGAATCTTGCCAATTGATGGAACTTCAACCTCAATATGGAACGTCTCCATGAAACCTGTCCCTCCGCCTTCCACGCCTGCATTCTCTCTAGCCACAAAGGAAAAAAACTGTTATACTGTAGGTCGCTTGTCATCTTTTTGACGCGCCCGGATGTTTCGCGGAGTTCAAATATGTGTGTTTGCTTGAAAAGAATTTTCCGCCAAAATAATATGGTGTGGCTGTGTTCTTACGGGCGTGGGATGCCGTTGCTTGCGTCCTACGCGGGAAAATTATAACACTAGATTCGGTACATGCTCAAGTCGATTGTCATACCTGCGGTCTCGTCGAAGAGTGATTGTTTCGATGGGTAAACCAAAACTTAACCTCACCGTCAAATAATGCTGAGACTTAATCGGCACGATGACCCATCACGCTAGAGGAATCCGATGAGGCCAGTAGAAGGAATATCAGTTGGATTCGCCGCAATCCGCATAAACAAGATGCGCTCGCTGCTGACCATGTTCGGCATTATTATCGGCGTGGCGTCTGTTCTCGCGATGATAGCAATTGGCGATGGTGCCAAACTCGTTGTCCTGCAGGACGCCGAAAAGTTAGGTGGTCTCAATCAATTCACGTTGTATCGCAGCTCCCACATGAGAAAAGGTGCACGTTGGGTACCGAACCGAAGCAGTGAATACTTTGAATATGACGACGTACTAGCCATTGAAGCCGAATGTCCCTCTGTTAAATTAGTTGTACCCAGAATACCCCAGTGGGGCGGTGTGCTAGTTCAAGCCGCTAATGGTGCAGAAACACGAGCCGGATACAACGGTGTTAATGATTCATTCCCTGCTTCAATGAAATGGGATGTCCAACGGGGTCGTTTCATTTCGACTGAAGATATCAATGACCGCACCAAGGTATGTGTTCTCGGATCGGAAGTCGCTGCCGAATTGTTTGGCAACCGTAGTCCTATTGGTGAGGAAATCAAGATTGGGCGTAGCAGTGGCTATCGCCGCGGGGGCAGACAAAAGCAGGACAGGAGTACCGAGCGCTTCACTGTTGTCGGTACGATGATGTCGCGTGGCAGGAGTCTGCGCTTCGGTTGGAACCTTGACAACATTATCTTCTTGCCCCTCACCACCGTCCAACAACGGTTCACGGGAAACGACCGAGTTGTGATGCTTTCTGTTCACGCAAAAAGCGCAGACCTACTTGACAAAGCAACTGAAGAGGTGAAATCTGTTATTAGGAAAAGACACCGCAATCAAGACAATTTTTTCAATGTCTGGGTCTTGAAGGAAGGAATGGAACAACTCGAAAAGATTAGCAAGGTGATTAAAATCACGCTCGGCATTATCGCCGGATTTGCCTTACTGGTTGGAGGAATCGGCATCATGAACATGATGTTGGTGTCAGTCACTGAGCGCACCCGAGAAATTGGTCTTCGAAAAGCGATTGGCGCCAAGCGGCTAGACATCCTCTTTCAGTTCTTGGTCGAAGCTATCATAATGTGTAGCGCAGGTGGTCTAATCGGCCTCGGCTTAGGTGTTCTCGCCGGCAAAGGAATGGCATACATCGCTGTTAGCATCGTTAAGATTGTTCCGGAATGGCCCGCCGTAATTTCAACGGAGTGGATGATTATTTCGGTGGCGGTTTCAGCGGCAATTGGTATCTTCTTTGGGCTGTATCCTGCGATTCGAGCGTCGGAACTATCGCCAGTGGAAGCCTTGAGAACGGAATAGTGGAGTCGCATTCAACTCAGGGATTTTCGCGAACTGAATTCACCCGTAATTGTCCATTGCAGATCGAATGAATCTCCACCGAGAAAGGATTGTTCAACGTTAAGTCATTACTTCTTTCAATCTTCCGCTTTCCTGACTCTAGTGCTTCAGAATATAAGCCTTGATCTTGATATCGAACCTTGCATAACCGATTCAGGCTACAAACCTATAAACATGGGATAATCAACGGCAATCAGCATGAACATCATTGAGTGTATTTTCGTAGGGATTTCTAGCCTTCGCCGCCATACATTGCGCACATCATTGACCATTTTGGGCGTTGTAGTTGGTGTGGGCGCCGTGGTGAGCATGGTGTCGGTTGGCGACGGTTCCCGCGCTATGGTTCTGAGAGAGATTGAGCGTACAGGTGGCATCAACATGATCGAAATATACCGAGACGATTGGGATAAACAATCGGGCACATTGACGCGCGCAGCTGGTCGAACGGTCCGAAACAGACGCTGGAGGCGCAACCGCGCAGAACACTTGGAAACTTCCGATGCATACGCTATTCTTGAACAGGCGAAAGGGGTTACACACGTTATTGCTGAAGATGACATGGGTGGTTGGAACATCAACTATCAAGGCATTAGCAAGGACTCACGCATTGTCGCGTCAACGGCGGGTTACGATCGCTCGCACAATTGGTACCCACAGATGGGTCGGTTCTTTACGGAAGAAGAGGTCGAAGCCGCCAGTAATGTCACTGTCATCGGATCTAAAATCTACGAAGACGTCTTCAAGAACGGGGATGCAATCGGCGAAGAAATTAAAGCAACACGCGCCAGTTCGCGGGGGCGTCGTTATGACGTGCGCCTTACCGTAATTGGGGTCATGGAAGAAAAAGGTGACGCCATGGACACCCAAGGGTGGGACAATCGCTTCATCATCCCTATAACAACACTCCAACAAAGATTTAAAGGCAGAAAGGACATTGAACGCATTCGTGTTGAAGCCGACAATCTGGACGACGTTGAATCTGTGCGAGAGAAATCGAAACGCATATTGGGACGAATACACAACAACTCCGGCGACGAGTATCAATATTGGACAGCGACTGAGGAACTCGCGACCGCTGAAAAAATTGGACAAACAATGAAAGCACTAATGGGAGGCATCGCCGGAATCGCTCTTTTCGTAGCGGGGATCGGCGTGATGAATATCATGTTGGTCTCCGTCACCGAACGAACGAAGGAAATCGGTTTGCGCAAGGCTCTTGGCGCTAAGCGGCGTGATATTTTGTTGCAGTTTCTCATAGAAGCTGGTACGCTTACACTGTTCGGCGGAATTCTTGGCGCCATACTTGGCGTATTCATGGGGCAAGGTACTGCGGCGCTCATTGAGAAATACGTGTGGCCCGGAAGTAATTGGCCCTCGATCATCTCTTTAAGCACAATCATTCTCGCAATGACGGTCTCTATAAGCGTAGGAATTTTCTTCGGATTGTATCCCGCCAATAGGGCCGCCAAGTTGACCCCGGTCGAAGCGCTAAGATCAGAATAACATTCGATAGTCAATTGGCAGTCGCCGATTGCCACTTAATGAAGGAACTCCTACAACGTGAACAAGAAGATTGTTGCAATTGTAGTAATTGTATTTGTCGCAGCTATCGTCGGCATTCTCAGACTGAGGGGAGTGAACATCCAGTTTGGGGTTAACATAGTTCCTAAAGCGACCTCTGATTTCACTAGCAAGCCCGCCGAAAAAAAAGTCGAAGTCGTCAAACGCGGCGATTTCCAAATGCGTATCAGCGCAACCGGTAACCTTGAACCTCTCATTGATGTTGAAGTCAAGTCGAATGTTGAAGGCGAGGTTGTACGGTTGTATGTCAGCGAAGGGCAACATGTAGAGAAAGATCAGGTGTTACTAGAGATTGATCCCGAACAGATCCAAGAAGATGAGAAGCAGGCTGAGGCTAACGTCAACGCGGCGAAAGCACAACTCGAACAAGCAAGACTCAGCATAGGTCTGAAAGTTAAGGAACTAGACAGTACATTGAGGCAGGCGACGGACAACGTTGAAATTGCTAAAGCGAATTTGACGACCACGCTGGCAACCACTGGCTCGCAACTCACGCAAGCTGATACACAAATTCAAACGACGAAGAACGATTTAGCGCAAGATAACATTGCTTTGGAACAGGCGAAGATTGCCCTTACACAAGCGGATTTGAGGCTTGCTGAACTTGAGGTCGAGCGTGACTCCGCGAAGGTTGCATTGGATACCGCGCAGGCAGAATTGAATCGGAGTCAGGAATTGTTCGATAAGAAACTCATTGCGAAGAAATCACTGGAAGAGGCAGAAACAAGACATGCGACATCGCTATCCCAAAATAATAGCGCCGTGAAGCGCTTTGAATCTCAACAGCAAGCTGTCAATTCTCAAACGAAAACCATTGACGCGAGACAAAGTGCCATTGAATCCCGCAAAGGCACGCTGAAGTATCAGGAACTAAATCGTGGCAAATTGGGCGAAATGCGGGAAGCAGAAGAAAAAGGGACTCAACTTCAGTTGCAAATTGCTGAAACGCGTCTTACAGAGATTCAGGAGTCAATTGAGGCCAAGGAGGAGGTTACAAAACAGACGAAAGTCGGGGCAGAAGCCAACCTTCTTCGGAACAAAAGCAGCTTGAAAAACCAACAGGAGCGTTTAGGGTGGACAACAATAAAAGCCCCGATGGCAGGCGCCGTTACCTTGTTGGAAATAGAAGAAGGTGAAATTGTCACTTCGGGCCGGTCTTCCTTCTCCCAAAGCCCACCGCTCATGACAATTGCAGACCTGTCAAAGATGGTCGTCAAAACCTACATCAACGAAGTTGATATGGAACGGCTTCGCCTGGACCAAGAAGCTGAAATCAAAGTTGACGCATACGCAAAGAAGAAATACAAGGGGCGTGTTGCAGAAATCTCGCCGAGTGGAGAAGAGCGTGATAATATCATAACGTTTGAGGTGATGGTCGAAGTCGTGGGGTCGCCGCAAGAGTTGATGCCAGGTATGAGTGCTGATGTTGATATCATCACTTACAAGGAAAAGAATGTCCTACTACTGCCGATCGATGCCATCGAGGACAAAACCTCCGTCACTGTCACTGCGGAAGTTAACGACGCATCGCCCTTCAAAGAGAAACAGCCAATCGAAATCATGACGCCAACCGAAAAAACCTTCAATGGACACGTGAAGTCGATTAGTGGTTCGGAGTTAATCATCAGCCTTGATAATTCCCAGCGAGGGTTGCGGCCCGGCAAAATGACCCTCGCACTTCTGGCTAAAGGAAAACAGATAGCGGACGGTGTTCCCGGCACGATTGACATAGTCAAGGAAAAACTTGTGATTCTGGATGAGGGAGAAACGGAAGGAAAGCGCAAGGGACCGCCAAAAGGTAGAAAAACCCCAATTGAAACTGGTATGCAAAACGAAACGGAAGTGATTATCAAGAGCGGTCTGTTTGAAGGCGACCGCGTGATTCTGCCACCTCGAAATAAACCGCCGGCAGGCGCGTGGCGATGAGGTTAACTTTTTCGTTCGTTCCAACAAGAAGCGTCTCATCCCATTGAGACGCTTTTTCTATTTCTGAAACGAATAAGACTTATCCAAAACCCTCTGTAGTTCTGTGGTGCAGACATTGGGCATCCAACACAGACATTTATTGCCATCCACCACTGCCCACCATCTCCAAATCCGCTGAATACACCGGATGTCGCAAGCTAACCTCCATTCCAATCCGGAGGCAGAAGGGATCGTAGTAGGATCAACTGAAATCAAACGCACAGCTAGTGAGTGCGATAGCAATCCCTGATAGCGAAGGAGCAACTGACCTATAGGAAAGGCGCTAGAGCTCTCATAGTAAATCACGCACGATACTCGTGACGAATCCGAGTGTTTCCTGTAAACTCGGTTTCTTCAGCTCTCTGTAAAGGTAAAGCGGGATCCGCGATCATCAAATCGCAGATTCTCCCTCTTATTGCCCACCATTTCCAAACGCGTTGCCTGCACTGCACACCCAACTCAAATCCCCATTTTCATCGTTGCATTCCATTCCATCCTGATATATCATAGCCCCAATTCTCGCCACAATCACGAATCAAGGAGTCACGTGTGAAGATTACGATTCTCGGATCCGGAACCTCTACGGGCGTACCCGAATACAAATGCGAATGTGACACTTGTGCAGACGCTCGACGCATCGGCTCAAAGAATTACCGCACCCGGCCATCGATTCATATCGAAAAAGATGGCAAGCATTTACAATTCGACCTGGGACCTAACTTTATGGACCAGATTGACCGCAACAAAGTCGATTGGATTGATGCGGTCGTGTTTACGCACTGCCATGCAGATCATGTCAGTGGAACAAATGACATCGTAATGCCGTGCCGTAAGCAACAAATGGACATGCCAATCTATGGTCCCGAGGAAACAATACGAATTTTGCAGCGCAATTTTGATTATATGTTCAGTAAAGAGTCTTACCAAGGTGGCGGTATCGCTCACCTCATTCCACACATCGTTGACAGGAAATTCCAGATTGATGGGTGTGAACTGTTACCTATTCCCGTCGAACACGCTGCCGTGCAAACCTACGGCTACCGAATCGACAACTTCGGTTACATTCCCGATGTCAAACAACTGCCAGACTCCTCAAAGAATCTGCTGCGTGGAATTGATGTGCTGATTATCGACGCACTGAGTTTCAATTCGCGGCATCCAACCCATTTCTCCGTCCACGAGGCAATCGCTGTAAGTAACGACTTGCAGCCGAAAGCAACCTATTTTACCCACATCATGCACCGCCTCGATCACCGCTATTTCCCCGTACAGTGCGAGGACCAAAACATCGATCTCCCCGAGAATGTCCATCTCGCCTTTGACGGACAAGTGATTGAAATTTCTTAGCACAGGGCCTCGGGCAGATGGAGATTGCGCTAGCGTTCATGAGTTATCCCATCTGAACCCTCGCCATAGCAAAAGACTTTCAGAACTTATGCAGACCGATGTTGTTTCCGGCAGGGTCAATAAACACACCGATGTGTCCCATACCACCCGGGACCGGCGTCGGCGGCACAATCGTCTTACCGCCAAGGCTCTCCGCTTTGTCCAAACACGCTTGAATGTCGTCCACCTGGATGTAGATAGAGACATAGTTTGGCGGCATGTCTTCGGTCGTTTGCATAATGGCTCCAGGGATACCGCCCTTGACATTCTCAATATACCAGTAGTTGCCAGCCGGGGCATGACGCGCAATTTTCCAATCGAAGAGGCTGCCGAAGAACTCCTTTAGCGCCGCCCCGTCTCGCCCTGCGATTTCAAAATAGACAACCGGTTTTCCCATGAACCCCTCCTAATCCCTTGCCGTAATCAAAGTTTAAGAATCAACCCTACATTTTGGGCAAGATAAGGATTTGAAGACCTGCGGTTCCATCCAGTCTTACTTTCTTCCAATCTTCCATTCTTCCTTTTGCTACCGATCGTTCTGCCCTTCGGGTGCCTTGTAGAGTCCGATACAGTTGCCGCTCGGATCGCTAAACATTGCCATCGAACCAACATCATCGCGGATAAGCATGGGCGGCACAATGGTCTTTCCACCTAGGCTTTCGGCTTTGTCCAGATACGCTTGGAGATCATCCACCTGAATGTAGATAGTGACGTGGTTAGGCGGCATGTCCTCGGTCGTCGGCATGATTCCTCCTCCGATTCCACCCTCCTCCGCACACACGCCTGCGTAGTTGTTCAAATTCTCCGCTACAGTTAAATTCCAATCGAAGAGCTCCGTGTAAAATCCCCGAAGCTGCTCACCATCTCTACCTCCGATTTCAAAATGAACCACTGGTTGTCCCATTATTCCTCTCCTTTGAGTGAGATAATTAGTGCGCTCGCGATGTGCCTCATGCCGCAATTTTAGACTAGCACTACCGATTTCGTCAATGCGAATTTGAAATGGTTGGCAGGAACATTAGATCCGCGTAGAGATTTTCTTGGCACGAGACACATTAAACCTCTTCTGTTAGCGATAATCTTTGTACAGGGTTGAATGTCTAAGGTTCGAATCTTGCGCGTTGGACACTTTATGCGCGCTGTAGTAAATCTCAACGCTGATAGCCAGATCCAAATGTTCGTGAGATGTTCTAATTTTAATGTAGACATCACGGTGTCTAATGGAGTATCATGGGAGCTTAGAAATAGATGATAAATTCCCTAGACCTATAATCTTGGAACGAAGGCAAGACGTACCGAACAAGAACAACTATGGAGCACAAACCTACCATAACTCGACTACCTAGATTACTTTTGATAGGCATAGCCTTAATCACTCTCGCAACGGCTGAACTGTTCGTTGGAAAACTATTTGCGAAGACAACCAAAGCCAGTCCGTCCAGTCAGAATCTCCTACCTTCGCAGTCCGAATATAAGGCTCTCCTTGAGCGTTTCTATGACGCGGTTTTCAACCTCCCGAATCTAATCGAAGCCCGAAATCTTGTAGGTACTGACTACATCGATCACAACCCCATAAATCCCAAATCGGTATCTGGAATTGATGGGCTAAAATACACCTCGAAACTGTTTCGAACCGGTTTCCCGGACATTAACATTCGCGTCGAAGATTTGATCATTGGTCGGAATAGAATAGTAGCTCGTATCAGAATACGGGGAACGCATCAGGGCGAATTCATGGGAATCAAGCCTACCGGCAAGCAGATTGACATTGCGGCAATTGAAATTTACAGAATCGTTGGCGAGAAAATCAGTGAACGATGGGGAAATTTGGATGGTATCGCGCTCCTTCAGCAATTGGACGTGGTTCAAATACAGAACGCGCCAGACGACGCCCTATCCGGGGATGGCGAAGAACTTGCCGAAGAGGAACAGCAAAGCAAGGTCATTGAAAACCGGAATTTGACAGCCCTGAACGATTGGGAGCAACTTAAAGCCGCTTTCATGCACGAGATTGGACGTGTGCGCATTGTGGCGCTCCTGTCGCCAAACTGACCGCTATGTCGTCGGGGGGTCTCCGAAATTAAGAGAATCCTTAACAATTCTTCAGACGACTATCCGGCTGTCTATGTTGTCTGGCAACCCGTCCTTCGCAGTGACAACCGCGAGGCTGCAGAAAGACGTGCGGATGAGTTTGCCGACGATAGGATTCGTCACTTCTGGGACAAAGAGCGATTCACCGGAGAATTGTGGAAGCCCGTCCTTGGCGCGCGGGATATTCCCTGGGACGTTTATTTCTTGTATAACCCAGATGCCCAATGGGAGGACGTTCCCACGCCTCCAGATTTTTGGATGCGTCGAATGACCGAAGGAAAAATCCCGCGATTTTTGACAAAAGTAAGGGAAATCATAGGCAAATAAATCCTCAGATACTGTCGCTTTTGTCTTCAATCCCTGTCTAGCCGCGTATTCATCTGCATTCCTCTTTCACTCCATTGGTAGCAGGGCAAGTCATTACATGTCAGATCTTTCTTGTTCCCCCATTCTTCCAACCTTCTGCCCTTCCAACATTCCTTCCCTCCCGGCTAACCGAGAATTCTGAAAATTAATACCGCCAAGCCCAACGCAAAACAGTAATACGAGAATCCTGAGATTTTTCCCCGATCGAGCACTGCAAGTAGGACGCGCAATGCAATATAGCCGACCAAGAATGATGTCAATGTGCCAACTACGACAACCATCGGGTTAACTGAGATGCTCGCCACGTCCTTGAGTTTAAGCAAAACTGCGCCAAGGATTGCAGGAATGGAGAGAAGGAATGAAAATCGTCCTGCCTGTTTCGGAGAAATGCCTAAGAGTAGCGCCAAAGAGATTGTAGCGCCTGACCTTGAAATCCCGGGTGTGATGGCTAACGCCTGAGCTATTCCAATAAGCGGCGAATGCCAGAACCGCACGGGGCAATCCCCCTGGACTGTGCTCCGCCTGAGTCGCGGTAATTGTAGGATAACGCCTGTAGTTATCAACATTACCGCGACAATCGTCGGCTTGATGAAGAGCGCCTCAAGCTGCTGCTTAAAAGCAAGTGCGATTATTCCGGTGGGAACAGAGCCGAGTAGGATATACCAGATTAGCTTAAGGTCGGTCGATCCATTGATGGCGGAGATTGGCCGCCGGTAAAATCGAGGATTCGCGAGAGCCGAAAAGCTTGCTCCGGCAAGTTCCTGGATGGATTGTTTATACGCGATGACAACCGCACCGAGGGTGCCAAGATGTAGCATCACATCGAAAAATACTTGTGGCTCTTTCAAACCCAAAAAATGTTGCATCAACGCCAGATGCCCGGAACTACTCACCGGCAAGAATTCTGTTATCCCTTGTATAATGCCGAGTACAACTGCTTCAAGAATGGTCATATTGTTAGTTTATCGCACTGCGCTGGCCGAAACTGAGTTTTTTCGGTGTATCAACACAAGCTAGACAATACCCCGTCTTTATCTGCTAATTGCCCGTGACACGGGGACCAATACTCGGTTTCACCGGTACAAATTGATACCAAAAAAAACGCCCCGCGTAAACTGTTAATTGCTAGTTCAAGCGGGGCGTTGGAGTTACGGGAAATTTACTTCGCTTACTTAGAAATCAACATTTTGCGCGTAGCAGCAAAATCGTTGGTTTTCAGAGTATAGTAGTAGACACCTGATGCGACATGCTCGCCAGCACCGTTGCGCCCATCCCAATACGCGGCGTTGGAGCGTGTCATGTAGAAGCCAGCCGGTTTCATTCCCAGATCGAGTGTACGTACAAGCTGACCGGACGCACTATAAATCTGAATGGAAGCGAAACTAGACTCGCTGAGTTGGAACGGCATCCACGTCTCGGGATTGAACGGATTGGGGAAGTTTTGTGCCAGTCGCGTTTGCTCTGGATGCACATCACCAACCACTAGTGACAGACGCAGGTAAGCCTGCCTGATGTCCGCAATATCAACCGTGTGCGTGAACGGACCTGATACGATATTTCCGCTGCCATCAAGCACCGTGATTTCCAGCTGATCGCCAGCCTCTATGACACTATTCCGATTGAGATCTGCCCAGACAGCAGCGGAGCGTGTCTTGCTCGTTGAGATTGGCTCGGTTGCAACTGCACCGGTGCGCAGGTTCTTGGCTACCAAAGTGTAGTTCGTTTGTGGATCGGCATTTTGCAAACTACCACTTACAACAAATGCCCACGCATCCCTGAAGGGGTTGATACCCGGCGCTGCGGCGACTTGCTGGTTGTCCCACGCGGTTCCTGTGAAGGCAACGGAACCGCCATCGGGTGTGTTGACGATGTAGCCTTTGCCGCCTTCGATAGCAAACCCATCACCGCCTTCACCTGTCGTGAAGCCGACAAATTTCTGACTCGCCGCGTCAAGTTTAATGACGACGGTAGCGCCTACTGCCTCTGCAAACGTTTGGGCTGTGAACGGCGCTTCCGGCATCAGCGGCAGAGAAATCATGTTCAGCCCTTCATCAAGCATCATGGCGAAGGTCGCCATCTCTTCCTCGGGCGGGGCAACATACGGTGCGACGCTCAATCGAGCAACCGGCTCCATCCAGCCGAATTCCATGCCAACATCAGCGTTACCCGTGATACCCGGGTGTGCCATGATAACGCCACCTTCGACAGCTTGCTCACTCCCGCCGAACGGAGGACCAGGAACATGCGTGGCAAGTTCGTTATTCTCTTCCGTGCCAGCATCATACGTCATGATGTCCATGGTAAAGGTGCGCGGCGCTCCAGCTTCGTCAAAAAGCGAGAGGCTATTACCAGCAACAAGCGCATCATTCGTTTGGACTAGCATAGAAGCAAACGAAAGCAGCCATCCATCCATGCCTCCATCAATCATTACACTAGTAGATGCGCCTGGAAGCAACACACCTTCAGCAGACTGAACATCTTTGACCCCTTCTGTGCCCATAGCGAGGGCGGAAAGCGGTGCATTATCGCCCATTTCGGCGATATCACGCAATTCCTCGGAGGCAGCCGTACCAGCTTCAACAAAACTTACACTGCTGGTATGGGTGATGAACAGTGCTGGGGAGAAAATCTGTCCGCTTTCCGTGGGAGTGCCGACAGTGAGGTTTTCGAGCGTTACCGTAAAGGTCTGGTCGGCTTCAATTGGTGGGGCTGCGGCAGATTCTTCGGTGGGCATTTCGTCAATCAGCGTTTCATCGACTGGTGTCTCATCGACTGGTGTCTCATCGACTGGTGTCTCATCGACTGGTGTCTCATCGACTGGTGTCTCATCGACTGGTGTCTCATCGACTGGTGTCTCATCGACTGGTGTCTCGTCAACCGGTGTTTCATCGACTAGAGTCTCATCAACTGGTGTTTCGTCAACCGGCGTTTCATCGACTGGAGTCTCGTCAACCGGTGTTTCATCGACTAGAGTCTCATCAACCGGTGTTTCGTCGACTAGAGTCTCATCAACTGGTGTTTCGTCAACCGGTGCTGCTGGAGCGGAGACCATGCCGTCTGTTGTTGTTACGGCTAGAAGTGTCTGTAAAGAAGCGTCAGCAGGATCCGGAATTTGCACCTTCGCGATTTGCAGCGATGAATCTTTAGCCTCAACTACTTCGAATGTTATGGTTACCAGCGTACCCATATCTCCACCCTCTCCGGCGAGAGAAAGTGATGCCATACGGATGGTAGCAAGGCCGGTGTCGGGATTCGTCTCGATTTCATCGGCATTTGGCGGAACAGGAAATGCGCCGGGTAGATAATCGCTGAATTCCACTCCAACATACGAAAGCGCAGTTGGATCAAATAGCACATCAAACTGATAAGCTTTGATACCCGCGGCGGCGCTAATGTTGACATCAACAGTAAGTTGTTCGCCCGCCGCTGGGGATTCAATTGCTGCCGGATCGATTGAAAGAACCGCTTCACCGTACGTTGTGCCCTGAAGAGCAAACAACATCATAAAAACGGTGACAAAAGAGAATAACGACCCTCGGTTAACTATCTGGCTCTTCATCAAAAATACACCTTTCATAATATGTTTGTCATATGTTTGTCATTTCAAGAAATGCGGTAGTGAAAATATCAATTCAAGAAATGGCAGTGGATTTCCAAAACGTGTTACGAGATCAGCACATAACACGACGATCTTCTATTGTACCCAAAATCTATTGTGGGATGCCTAAATATAAAGATATGACATTATAACTCATGTGAACAACCTTTATCAATAGGTTTTTTTGACCAATTGATTGAAATCTGTGGATTACTTTAGCGACGCCGCCAATCACGGGCGTTCCATTTCACGCGGAGAATAAAATTTGTCGCGGACTTGATAGTCTTGGACAGACTTCTCTCTATAAACGGTCCCTGGACTTTATCTGTTTTCGCGTTTTAGGCATCGTTTCGTCCCACTCTTCCGTCCTCCATGCTTCCAATCTTCCACTTTGAAACCAATTGCACTTTTTCGATATGAATGCTACAATACATAATGTCTTGCTAACAATGCTTCCCATTGTTCTCTCATTCGCCCTCAATGAAAATGCCAGTAACCGCTGCCGACAATCAAGAAATTGGTGTGCTATACATTGTGAGCACCCCAATCGGCAATTTGGAAGATATTACCCTGCGCGCAATTCGAATTCTCAATGAAGTGGCCCTGATCGCCGCAGAGGATACCCGTCGCACACGCCAGTTACTCAACCACTATGATATCCACACGCCGCTTACAAGCTACTTTGATGGAAACCAGGAGCGCAAAGGTGAAAAACTACTCGCGCGATTAAAGGCGGGGCAATCGATTGCCTTGGTCTCGGAAGCCGGGACACCAACGATTTCCGACCCAGGACACAGGCTCGTCGTTCAATGCATTGATGCGAAAATTCAAATCACGCCCATTCCGGGGGCAACCGCATGCATTACGGCGGCTTCAGTAGCTGGACTGCCGTTAAACGCTTTTGTCTTTGAAGGCTTCCTCTCCCCAAAGTCCGGGAAACGAATGAGACAATTCACTGAAGTGCGCGAAGAAAAACGGACGCTCATCTTCTACGAATCTCCCCACCGGCTCATGTTCTTCCTCCAGGATGCTATAAAAATTCTAGGGGATCGTCACATCGTCGTTGCACGCGAATTGACAAAAAAGTTCGAAGAGATTTTCCGGGGTCTTGTAAGCGAGGCAATACGGAAATTCCAAGCTTCACCTCCGCGCGGAGAGTTTACCATCCTAATTGAGGGCAATAGGAATTGACTTGGTAAGAAACGGTACAGATAGAAAAACCGGACGTAAAAACAAACTCAACCCCCCACATACTGGAGAGAAAAACAGCTTTTGCAATCCCCACACGGTATTAGATCCGAAGCGTTTCGGGCACCAGTAATGGCAAAGAACGGCATGGTTACATCGGCGCATCCGATCGCCTCGCAAGCAGGAATCCAAGCCATGATGGCAGGCGGAAATGCAGTCGATGGAGCAATCGCGACTGCGGCTGCCCTTGGCGTCGTTGACCCGGCGAATTCTGGAACGGGCGGCGACGGATTTATCATGGTCTACTGGGCCGAATCTGACTCGGTGACATGTGTCAATGCAACAGGGCCAGCGCCCTACGCAGCCACCCGCGAAGTGTATCTCAAAGATGGTGGGATTCCCATGAGAGGCATTCGGAGCGTTTCCTTGCCCGGAATTGTCGATGGTTGGCTGATAGCGCACGGCCGTTACGGTGCATTGAAACTCGATCAGGTTTTCGATCCGGCAATTTCGCTCTGCGAAAACGGCTTTCCCGTTGGCGAGAATCTCGCGGCTGGACTCAGAGGCGTAACACCACTCTTTAATGAGAACCCATATTCGCGAGCCGCGTTCACCAATAACGGCAACCCCATCGGCATAGGGCAGATGCTGTACAACAAAAATCTCGCTAACACGTTAAGAAAAATCGCTGCCGAAGGACGTGAATCTTTCTATGAAGGCGCAATCGCACGCGAAATTGTAAAGTTTAGCGAGGCATGCGATGGGCTTTTTACAGAGAAGGATTTCGCTGACTATCACGGACATTGGGACGATCCCATCCATATTAATTATCGCGGCTACGAAGTTTACGAAATGCCTCCTAATTCTAGCGGACACATCCTTCTCCAAGAGCTAAACATTGTCGAGTTGTTCGATCTCGTATCGTTGGGACATAACACAACGGAATGCGTTCATCTGATGGTCGAAGCGAAGAAACTCGGTTTTGCGGACCGGGAAAAATTCATGGCGGACCCGAACTGGGTTGACGTTCCGATTGAGGGACTGCTGTCGAAAGAATACGCTGCCGCACAGGCGAAACGCATCGACCCCCACCGAGCAGCCGTGGATGTGCCTGCTGGCGGGCCGGAACTGTTTGGAGATACAACCTGCTTCTGTGTCGCGGATCGCTGGGGCAATGTCGTTTCTATGCTACAGAGCATCCAGATGGGATTTGGCTCCGGCTTAATCGCCGGCGATACTGGGGTTTTGCTTAACGATCGCATGACCTATTGGCACTTAGAGGAAGACCATCCAAACTGCCTCATGCCGGGGAAACGCGTCCGTCACACGATGAACCCTGTCATTGTAACTCAAAGTAACAAAGCGTTTCTCGCGTGTGGCACACCGGGAGCGGATACACAAGTACAAACCAACCTCCAACTCATTACCAACATTATCGACTTTGGGATGAATGCTCAAGAAGCTGTGGAAGCGCCTCGCTGGCGCAGTCTGCAAAACCCGATGGAGTCGACAGTGCCGCACACCTGCTCAAATAACCTACAGTTGGAAAATCGATTTCCTGAAGAGGTACGTGAAGGCCTCAAGCGAAAAGGGCATGAACTTGAGGTTTTGGGTGACTGGCACGGTCCCGGTAACGCACAAGTCATTATCCGTCATCCCGAATCGGGTGCGCTCATCGGAGGATCAGATCCACGAGTGAACGGGTACGCCATCGGCTGGTGAGGTAATGGCACACCTCATCAAACAAGCGGACCACTCACTTGGCAATGCGGAATCCAAGCACAAACTCCGCATAGTCTTTGCTGAAGAAATCAAAACTGATGCAAGTACTGTGGTCGTGGTTGTAGTACCAGGCGCCGCCGCAGACCACTCGGAAATCCGGGGCATCGTCATCATACGGCGTGCTCGTCCATTCCCACACATTTCCGAGCATGTCGTAACAGCCGAAAGGACTGGTGCCATCGGGAAATGCGCCCACGGGTGTTGTATCTCCGGCACGGAGTTCTGCTGTATTGCAGCGCGGTTTGTCAACCTCATATCCCCATGGGAACAAACGGTCATCATCCCCGCGCACTGCACGCTGCCACTCCTCAAAGCAAGGCAAACGACCTCCTGCCCAACTCGCGTAATTCTCCGCGTCTTCGGCATTGACCCATGTGACCGGGTGATCCCCCCGTCTCTCCGGGTATGTGCTTGCTTCCCATCCCTTCGGTGTGCGATACCCGGTCTCCTGAACGAATCGATGATATTGAGCGTTCGTTACCGGATATCGCCCTATCTGGAATTCATCCACCTGAACCGGTTCCAAATCTACACCGACTAACACTTCGCCAGCTGGAACATCTACCATGCTGTGCAATATTCGCAAAGCGGCTTTGCGGATTCCCACATCCTCATGGTCGAGTGCATATCCCAATGGCGATGACACTGATTCAACGGGTGGGGTCAGCGCTCTTGGCGTATGCTCCCAATTCAGTTCTTCTCTCAGTAGGAGGCGGGCAATTTCTGCCAGAGATTCGTCGAAATGCCAGGTCCAGTATTGATTCAAAAGTTGCTGTAGGGAGTTCGGGTCGCTGCGTTGCGCAAGATTCACTCGCTTTTCCTGTCGATTATCCCATTCCTGCCCATCCAGCTTCTTCAGTTTGATTACCTGCATCCGTCAAACCTAGGACATCTCCGCGAGCAACGCGACGCTTGAGACGTGAAACAGCCATTGTAGGGTGGGCACCGCCCACCATCTTCTTTCAATCTTCCATTCCCCTGACCGGTTTTGCTTCCGCATAATGCCAGATACGTGAAATTCAAGAATAGCCGATTAATCTACCGGCAATCCCACCGACGCGTGAATCTGAACAAACCTCCAGCGCTCGTCCTCCTTCTCTAGCACCCCCGTCATGCGCATCGCTAATTCCTCGCGAACCCCACACCACTTGAGGCGCCAGCGCTGTCGCGTATAAAACCATGCGACGCTATCGCGCTCCTGCACATCAAGACTTTCAAAGCTAATGGAGAAATCCTCCGCGCTTGCCGCATGATGGCGATAGTATTCAAGCGCGTTCTCTCCGCCCTCAATCACCTCATTCACATCTGTCCCGATTTTCACGAAGGATTCCGCGGCAGACATCATTCCCGTCAGACGTTCGACATCCCCTGACACTAGGGCATCAAAGTATTCCGTGACGGTACGATACGCGTCGGTGAGTTTCGTAGAGGGCATAATGTCTTGACGAGGGGTAAAACTACAAAGAGGATGCCTTTACGCGTGTCTTCAATTCTGAGGCATTGGAGCAGATGGGGTGCAGAAGAAGGGAAGGCAGGCACTAGCGCACCCTGCGATTTTGCCATTCCCTTTGCTGATAGTCGAGAGGTTAGCATTCAACCTCATAGATTCCGTTGAGCGCATCCCACAGCACAACACTCATCGTCTCGCAAGCGCCCAGCGCCTCTTCCTGTTCTTCCGACGACAGCAATTCAATCCGATCCAGCAGTTTTTCGCTCTCATGCTGGTTGTGCGAGTGGATTTCAAAGTAAGGTTCCACGGTTTGAGGCAGGTTGTAGAAGGATTTTAAGCCTTCAAGTTTCGACTGGGCGGTGGCGGGTTGTTGGGATTCAAAGGCGTAAAGCGCTCCAAGCGCTGTGGTCGGGGTGGAAAAAAGACGCCGCGCCGTCTCGACTAATTTCCTGACCTGCGCGATGCATGCTTGCCCGGCCTCGGTACCCAAGCCTTGGGCAAAATCGTTCCACAGTTCTAGGTGTTCCCTTTCCTCTTGAGCGATTTCGTAATCCGCCAGCGTCTCCCATCCACTTGGCATAAGAGAAATGAGTGCACCATATTCGCCGGCGTAGGTGCGCAGCGCTTCCTGAGATAATGTCCCATCACTCCACGCCTGATAAAAAGGATTTTCGAGCAAATTCCAATTTGAGATTGTCTCGTCTAGTCGATGCTTAATGTTCATGTTTGAACTCTTCTCCATTTACGAATTTATGACGCTGTTCACAATTATAGCACACGGCGTCTTTGCAGTCAAGCGAACCGAATCGACCAATCTTCAATTGTTAAATCCTTGATTTTCTTTCTTTTCTTTGCACCGGCATTCTGCGATTGTTTTCTAACTTTAAGCCGTGTTTACCTGTGTCAATCCGTACCCATTCCTTCCACCCTTCCAATCTGCCATTCTTTAAACACTCATACTTGCTTAATTGAGCAAAACGTGTTATAATCAAAATGTCTTAATACCATCCCAAGTTAACCGGCTAACTTGTCAGACCAGAGACGGAAAGAAAACCTAAATGGCTTACTATATTACAGATGAGTGCATTGGATGCATGGCGTGCTTGACGAACTGCCCCGTTGATGCAATCACCGGCGATCGGAATAAATTGCACATCATCGATCCGGGCGTGTGTATTGATTGTAGCGCTTGTGGAATGGTCTGTCCTGTTGAAGCTATTCGAGACCAGCATGGAGAGGTCTGTAAATTCATAAGGCGCCCGACGCATAGACCCATTGCAGTCATTTACGAAGAACTCTGCTCAGGCTGTGATTTCTGTGTGCACATCTGCCCCTGGGATTGCCTCGAATTGAAAGATCCCGAGACAGGTGAACACGCCGAGAGTTTCTTCGGAATTTGCGAACTCGTCAAACCCAAGGATTGCGTCGGTTGCAAACTCTGCGAGGAAGTCTGCATTAAGGACGCAATTCGGGTTGAATCACCCGTTCTAGTGGAGCTGGAAGAGGCTGCCGACTAGAACTCAAGGATGATTCATGATTAAAAGCATGACAGGGTATAGCCGGAAGGAGGCAAACACCACCTCCGGCACCTTGACAATCGAAGTAAAGACGTGGAACCACCGTCACTCCAATGTGTCCATCCGCATCCCGCCTCTTCTCTCGCAGTTTGAACATCCCATCCGCACCGCGGTAAGGAATCGCATCCACAGAGGACAAGCGCAGGTCAATATTGAACTTTCCGAGAACGACACGGACTCGGGTTCCCACCTAAAGTTCAACCTCGCCTTGGCGAGACAATACTATCATGGGCTTGCCGAAATCCGAAATGAACTCCAGCTACATGATGAGATTTCGTTGGCGGTATTGGCGCAGCTTCCTGGCGTTTTCACCGTCGGTAAACCCACCATTGATGAACAATCGGCTTGGATCGAAGTCCAACCACTTCTAGAACAAACGCTTGATGGACTGGATCAGATGAAACGCGCGGAAGGTCAAGTGATGTCTGAAGCGATTCTCGAACTCTTGAAATCAATTCAATCTTACCTTCGGAAACTTGACGGCGCACGTGAGAATCTGGTTGAAACAGCGAAGAGCAAATTAGAGACCCGTTTGAATGAACTCTTTGAGGGACGAATTGAGATTGACAAGAATCGCATCGTGATGGAAGCCGGCGTAATTGCGTCACGCTCCGATGTTACGGAAGAGCTTGTGAGGCTCGACAGCCACTGTGCACAATTTGAGAATTACTTAGGTGCGAAAGATCCGGTCGGCAGGCAACTCGATTTTCTACTTCAAGAGATGAATCGCGAAGTCAACACTATCGCTTCGAAGTCCTCGTCAATGGCGCCCTCTTCCCTTTGTGTTTCTCTCAAGACCGAAATCGAAAAGATTCGGGAAATCGTTCAGAATGTCGAATGAGCCGCACCCCCGCCAGGGTTCACTGATTGTCATTTCAGGCCCATCCGGCGCTGGCAAAACAAGTGTTATTGACGCGCTCCTCCAATCCGACTCAACATTGACATGTTCCGTTTCTGCGACGACGCGTCCCCCTAGACCCAATGAGATTAACGGTGTCAACTATCATTTCCTATCACCTTCCGAATTTGAAACACGCCTCGGGAAAAGCGAGTTCGTCGAGTGGACTCGGTACGGTGAATACTGTTACGGCACACTAAAGTCGGAAATCGAGTCGCCTTTGACTGAGGGCAAAGATCTCGTCTTCGAGATTGATGTTAAGGGCGCTATGGCGCTCAAATCGTGGAGTCCCAAGATTATATCCATTTTCATTTTGCCCCCCTCGTTTGCGATCCTGGAAAAGCGCCTTCGTCGGCGGCAAACCGAATCATGTCACGAACTTCAGCAACGCTTGGCAATTGCAAAATCTGAGATTGCGTATGTAAAGGATTATGACTACTGCGTGATAAATTCTGATGACAAGATTGATCAAGCCGTGCAACAGATTCGGCACATTATCTCTGCGCAACGCTGCCGTATTAATGAATCGTTCTTAGCGTGGACATCTCAAGAATTCTCTCACCCGACCTCTTAGTGGTTCACTCTCTAAACCCAAGTTGCCACCTTTGTCCGACAGCGGTACGGAAACCGAGTTTTTTCCGTCGTGGAAATACGAGATTGACGAAAATCAGACCAATATGCCTATAAACTAGCGAATGTGAATCAAAAACGCGGTTTCTCTGTTATAGGTAGTAACTTGCATTAAAAAGCAAAACTTCGTCAAATTCCGTCAAGTTTCGTCAAGTTTCGTCAAGTTTGTAGGGTGGAATCGACAATCTTCAAATGGCCTATTCCCCCTCTTACTGCTCATAAGTCTTTGGCTTTAAATGATGGGATCGGCAACCGTATATCACCGCTTTTCTCTATCTGCACGTGCTTTTGTAAGCCCCGGCGCGATAATTCATGTAGGGTGGGCACTGCCCACCAGCCTTTGGTTTTGATAGATAGACATCGTTCACCGCACAAGAATTCGCACCAATAGAGCTCTTGTAGCGAGCTGCAGAGCGCGGCCACAGTTTATCGCCGCCCGCTAACTACCGCGAAAGTCAAGGAAAACACGTATGGCACAAAACAACCGCACCCCCGAAGTCCAAGACTACCGACACGACGCCGCCACCCGAAGAAACAACCCTCCCGCCGGCATCGCCTCCCACGGGGGGCTCCGCGAAAAACCAAAGCGAGAATACGCCTACAACCCCCACCTGCCGCCTGTCCTCCGATTCAACGAGACCGGAGCAGCCGACCAACTCCCCGAACTCCTCGAAAAGGCGAAGAACGGACTTTCCGACGACGAAATCAAAATCCTCGCCGACGCATTGAAAGACCGCGCCCCCTGGCTCGAATGGGCAGGCAAACAGGAGGCGAAATCCTTCGCCGTCGATCCGGTGGCGCTGCATATCCACGAGCGCGTGAGCGCAAAAGCCATTATGCGAGCCGCGGGACGCCAAGATGTCCAACGCCACCTCTTCGCCGACCCGCAGCAGGCGTATCACGAGGCGGTGCAGTTCTACCAGCACGACGTGGATTGGTCTAACCGCCTCATCTTGGGCGATAGCCTCACCGTGATGAGTTCCCTCGCGCATCGCGAAGACCTCGCCGGCAAAGTGCAGATGATCTACATCGACCCGCCCTACGGCATCAAGTTTGCCTCAAACTTTCAGCCCACCGTGTTTCAGCGTGATGTGAAGGACAAGGAGAGCGACCTAACCCGCGAACCGGAACAGATTAAAGCCTACCGTGACACCTGGACGCTGGGCGTGCATTCCTACCTCGCCTACTTGCGTGATCGTCTGATTGTCGCCAAGGAATTGCTGACTGATAGCGGGAGTATCTTTGTTCAGATTAGTGATGAGAATGTCCATCGCGTGCGGTGTTTGATGGATGAAGTGTTTGAGAGCGAGAATTTTGTCAGTATGATTAGCTACACAACAACCTCTGGTCTCGGAAATAAGAATCTGGAAACCACTGGTGATTATCTTATTTGGTACTGCAAAGACATTTCCCAAATAAAAACTCGTACGATTTGGCTGGAAAAAGAATTAAAGCCCGATAAGGCCTATAGGAATCTTGAACTCAAACATGGAGCGCGCCGCTATATGTCAAACTCCGATATCGAAGGGCGAAGTGCCTTCCTTAGGAAGTGTCGTATATTCAGATACGACAACCTGCAAAGTCAAAGTGGAGGCGAGAGTGGACAGTTCCCTGTCGAATTCGAGGGGCGGACATTTAGGATTGCACGAGGTAGCTGGAAAACGAGCAAAACTGGCATGAGTATTCTTATTCAGAGTGGTAGGATTGACCGTTTTGGAAACACGTTGAGTTACATTCGATATATTGATGATTTCCTATGCAAACGATTGACAAATATGTGGACGGATACGAGCATCTCAGGGTTTGCAAGCAATAAAAAATACGTTGTAGAAACTAGTCTAAAAGTCATCCAGCGCTGCATTTTAATGACCACAGACCCCGGCGATCTTGTCCTCGATCCCACCTGCGGAAGCGGTACCACCGCTTACGTCGCAGAGAGTTGGGGCAGGCGCTGGATAACCATTGATACCAGCCGCGTCGCGATTGCCCTAGCGCGTCAACGCCTTCTGACAGGAACCTTCAACTACTACAAACTCAAAGATGATTCGGCAGGCGTTGTGGGCGGCTTCATCCATAGAAGTGCCGCGTATATCACGCTCAAGGGAATGGCTCAGAACATAGCGCTTGACCCCATCTTCACAAAGCATGAACCGGTTCTTGAGGAGAAGTTGGAGGCGTTGAACCGTACCTTGGAGGCGGTAACACCTGAGATTCGCACCGCGCTGCACGCCAAACTCGTGGAAAAAGGGAAACGCGAAGGGAAGAAAGCCGTCACCGATGCCGACCGGCGGCGCTGGGAACTCTCGGGGAGCGCTTGGAAGGGGTGGGAGGTGCCGTTTGATACCGATCCCGATTGGCACCCAGAGTTGCAGCAAGCCTTAACCGATTACCGCGAGGCGTGGCGGGCAAAGATGGATGAAGTGAACGAATGCATCGCTGCCGCGTCCGACATTGAGGAGCTGGTCGATCAGCCAGAGGTGGACAGAAAGAAACTGAGGGTGAGTGGCCCCTTCACCGTGGAGGCGGTGCAACCCGCCGAAGAATCGCTCCACGACGATTCACCGATTGGGGGTGAACCTGAAGACATGTCGGACACGTTCGAGTCCGAAGGCAGCGGTAGCGAATCGGCAAACGCCGAAGCCTATCTTGACAGCATGATTCGTCTGCTCCGAAATGACGGCGTCCGTTTTCCCGATAACCGAACCATGGAATTCGATCGGCTTGACCCGATTGAAGCTGACGTTCTCCATGCCGAAGGCGCTTGGAAAGACGACACCGAAGATCGACTTATTGCCGTAGTATTCGGGCCTCAACACGGTCCGGTGACGGCGATGCAGGTTGAGGAATGCCTGCCGATTGCATCTCGCCGCGGCTACGACGATCTAGTCTTTGCGGGTTTCGGTTTCGATGGCGCCGCCCAAGCCGCTATCGGCGACGATCCGAATCCCAGAGTCCGTATCCACATGGCGCACATCAACCCCGACGTGGCAATGGGCGGCTTGCTCAAAGAGACGCCAACCAGTCAGCTCTTCACCGTGTTCGGCGAGCCTCGTACAAAAGTTGAAATGTCGGAAGACGACGAGTACATCGTCACGATGGAGGGCGTCGATGTCTACAATCCCGTCGACAACATGGTGACCTCCGAAGGCAGCGACAGGGTGGCGGCGTGGTTCATTGATTCCGACTACGACGGCAGGACCTTCTGCATCACCCAAGCCTTTTTTCCCGACAAGAAAGCCTGGAGCAGAATTGCCCGCGCCCTGAAGGGCGTCATCGATCCGGAGCGTTTTGAAAACTTCAGCGGTACCACTTCCTTGCCGTTTCCTGCGGGTGAACATCGACGCGTCGCCGTCAAGGTCATCGACCCGCGCGGAAATGAGGTCATGCGAGTACACAACCTCGGCGAGCAGGGATACTGAGATCTCGTCTCGTAACTATCATTCACACTTGCGCCGTAAGCCGGATTGTGATATACTTAACGTGTGTAATGTGTCTAATTGTAGGGTGGGCACTGCCCACCATCTCCGACTACTAACCGTACGTATCCCATGGTTTCCTGATATTGATTAGGACTACGCAAACGTGAAACTCCTAGCCCACCGCTGGGCTCACGACGTGGCGATGCGTAAAGGTGTAACGATACTGTTGCGAATATTTTCCGTGAAAGACTTCTGGCGATGGACTGTTACACGAAGTTTACTGGGTTGCCTGTTACCCCAAAAAAATCCAATGTTTGTGACATTTTGTGATATTTTGTGACAATTCGTGACATCGCAAGAATCAAACACATTAAGACGGCGTAGATTGGGCTGTACGAACAACCTCCTCGTCCCAACCATTTTGTATGGATAGATGCCAACCGTGTTTTTCATACCTACTTTCCCGTGCAATTCATACAGAACTTGCTAAGAAGCCGGTTATAGCGTGTATTTTCGCGCCTTTTTTCCCGTAAAAGTTTCCCAATTCTGCATATTACGTACGAAGAGTATGAAATGCTGTGATGATCCCGTAGAATGCAGCCACTTGTAGTTTTTCTCTTTTGCGTTCTAGCGGAGCAGAATGTGGTTCAGGCAAACCTGCAGGTCGTTTTTGTAGGGTGCGCACTGCAATCAAGCGAGTGGATAGCGAGTGCGATAGCCATCTTACCAGCCTTTGAAAGCGCCAGCGGGGCGATAGATAGCAATCTGCATTAAGATAGCCGAGGAAGCACAGGATGGGTAAAAACCACGACATCTTTGACGGCTACACCGTCAACCTATTCCTTGATGAAGATGGCGATTATGTAGCGCCTTTCGTCGAACTCCCCAATATCTCGGCGTTCTCGGATACCCCGGCAGGTGTAGTGAAAGAATTTGTCTTGGCGTGGCAATGCTTTAAGGAGAGTCATCAGAAACACTATGAACCCATCCCACAAGCAGCGTTGGGTTAAGCGCCGGAATATTTAGTTTTCCAAAAAACTTTAATATGAAGTGTGACTTTTCACGCCTTAAATGATAAAATCATGCGATAGAGATTATCAAATTTCCACAAGTTAACATATGGAGGTCGATATGGATATGGAGAATCAAGAGGTTTCGCCAATGGTTCGGGAACCGACCCGAACGCAAAGCGAGAATGTAGAGACTATTATTAGCCGTTTGAATAATCACCGGATTATCATACCGGACTACCAACGCGATGCCGAGCAGTGGGATCCCCGAAAAGAATCGCTTTTTATCGAATCGTTATTGAATAATCTAACAATACCAGCCCTCTTTTTCCTAGAAAATCAGGATAGTTCAACGGAATTAGTAGCTTGTAGCTTTTAGACTGACGACAAACATAAAACTTGGTACCCTGTCGTAAATCTTTTCGTCACACGTAGATGTCCATAGTGACTATTCTTCTCGTAGGAGTTTGCTATGGACATTTTGAATCTTATGAAAGAGTTTCCAAATCAAGAATCTTGTCTCAGATTTATAGAGGAAAAACGTTGGAAGGACGGTGTTTGCTGTATCCACTGTGGCAGTGAAAAAGTTGGACGCAAGAACAAAAACGACATTACTACTGGTTGGAATTGCTACGATTGTGAATCTAGCTTTTCGGCTACAGCAGGAACCATCTTCCATGGTACCAAGATACCTCTCCAGAAATGGTTTTTGGCTATCTCAATTCTTTCCAATGCCAAGAAAAGCATATCGAGTTGTCAGCTTGCTCGTGACTTGGACATGAATCAAAAGTCCGCTTGGTATATGGCAATGCGCCTCCGTGAGAAAATGAGTGATAGTGATGAATTGCTGAAAGGGATAGTTGAAGCGGACGAAACCTATGTCGGCGGCAAACCCAGAGCAAAATCTAAGAGAGGTAGAGGCACAAATAAATCTCCCGTCATCGGCGTAGTCGAGAGAGGCGGTCGGGTGGTTGCTAAATTCATGAAGGTTCTATCTGGTGAAAATATCAGAGAATTCATCCTTAGCAATGTCTCACCCGATGAGTCTATTCTTATGACTGATGAATTTCGCTCTTACAATAGTCTGGACGAAGATATCGAAAGACATGTTATCCATCACCAAGAGAGATATGTTTCTGAGGACGGCGTAACTCACACCAACACCATCGAGTCGTTTTGGGCTTGTGTCAAGAGGTCATTCTACGGAACGCATCATCACTACAGCAAGAAGTGGCTGCCACTGTATATCATGGAGTCTTGCTGGAAATATAATCGCAGAAAAGATGATGAGATTTTCATAAGATTTTTTGATGAATGCTTCACCTGAGCCACATGAATTGTTTGGCTATCGGTATATTCTGTCAACGACAACATCATGGTGTGCTGAAAATCCCATAGTGTTGGAAATTAAAATCCCGCAGATAACCCGCAATGCTCCCGCGAGCATGTACAAACGCTTGGTCAACATGATATGCCTCCATTTCTCTCTTATAGAGATGTATTTTAGTGTGAATCAAGATTCCGAACACTGTCTAAAGTTATTGTACATTAAGAAGAGAAAAGCAAGCAAATCGACCAAAAAGCAGTTAACTACTAAGTCCCTAGTTCAATTGAAGTGGTTGATGGTCAGCAGCGCCTAAATACAATTCTGAAATTTGTCAGCAACGAACTGACATTAGAGGGGGCCGATGACATTAACTATCTTTCGCAAAAGAATGTCTACTATAGTGGGAAAAAGTTTTCGCAGCTTCCTCCAAAATTTCAATCCGTCTTTAATGATTATCCACTCACGATTGTTTACTTGCCGCCCCGTCTCGATCTTGCTACAAGACTTGAAATATTTCGACGCATAAACGAAGGCGGCACTCCTCTAACCGCCCAAGATATTCGGCTTTCGTATTACAGCAAATCCAAATCTGTATATTTCGTGCGCCTCGCCGGAATCTATGCAGACACGCCCCCAACAAATCGGATGATAACTGCCGCACGAAAAAAGGGCGTGGACAATCCGTGGAATCAATACGCTAAACCGAAAATCTATTGGACCGACTGGTGGGAAGGAAAAGCCCAAGCAAAGGGACAGACTCCATCCGCAATGTTCCTCTGGTATCTCGTGTTCTCTCATCGAAACCAGTTGGATGATCTCGTTTCAACCAGAGGCACAATGCAGCATCTTTCAATGACATTTAATGGCTCAACAGAGCAAGCACTTGACACTTATTGCGCACAATTGCAATTCACCGATACAGAGAATGGAGAGCCAATTTTTCCCACATGCGGGAATGGCTTAGAAGAAGGGTTCCAAAATTTTGTTAAATGGCTAGAAGTGATTCTCGCACGCGGGATGCCAGGGGTGAGCGTTGATAAATACAAGCAAATAGCCTTATTGATTGGGGCTGCCGTTGAGTTGAATCTTGATGCAAATGCGCTGAGTCATGATGCATGGGATGCAATAAGTGAATTTATACGCACCCCGCGGCGAGCAGGCGAAAGATGGCTTATCGAAAAAGGCGGGTATCCGGAACCGCGAGGACGTTGGAAGGGCACACGAGGTCAAAAAGCTCAATGTGACACTGCAAGGCTCCTTTTATTAAGGATTGTGGAAAACCATCCTTGAGCGCACTACCCCTAAATCTTCCCACATGTGACCCCAGCCTTCGTCATTTTCCAGTGGCGTGGAAGGAATCATATTTTCGCAGAAACTTCGACGAGAATCGTGGTGGTTATGTATGTCCGGACTGCAAGCAGGTGTTCTCCGGTCCAGCAGGCTTTCAGCACCTTGATGCCGATCACATTGTGCCTTATGCGAAAGGCGGGTTAACCGAATGGGACAATCTTACACTGCGATGCAAACTGTGTAACGTGATAAAGAGTAGTAGGACGTAGAGAACTCACTCGGCCATCCCGTTATGTGACTGTTCTCCGTCAATTTCCTGCCCTACTTGGATTGACAAATCCACGCGGGTTTTCACTAGTGTGCCGTGGATTGGGCAATCCACGGCGAGCAAGATGGCAAGAAGGGCTAGAAAAATGAAGGTTTTCATGGCGTGCCTACTACTAGGGTTGTTATGCGGAATAACGCCCCCTCTGTTACCCGCACAGCAGGACCAAAGCCCACAACATTCAGCACAGGGGGTAGAATCCCTCAAGAATCGTGTTCTAGGACTCGAAAAACAGCTTCAGATTGTGGAAAATGCTGAGAAAATGGAGTTGCAAGCGAAACTTGCTGAAGCAAATGCTAAGCTTCTCAATGCGGAGTTTAGCAAGTTCGAGCGCGAATTGAGGGATGCAAATAATGGATGGTTAATAAAATGGGGTATACTTGCCCTGACATTTCTAGGAGTAGTTGGAGCCGCTGTTCTAGCTTGGGGCAAATCTAGGACTAATCAATTAATTGCGGCTACAGTGGAAAAAAACCTCAACGGGTTTAAGGAGACCGTTAATCAAGTAAGCGAACTGCAAATTCAATTTGCGGGGGCCTTGAAAGAGTTAAGTGCACTGAAAAACAACCATAGGATATTAGAAAAAGATTACACAGTGTTTATGTTGGACAGCTATTCTAGTTCGCCACTTCAAGACGAACATAGCCATCCTGAACAAGTCAAAGCACTACGTGAAGAAACTCTCTTCGAGATACTTACCGATGGAAAATATGACGATGTAAAACGCGATTTACGACTCAGATATACGGCTGTAGAAGTTTTAGTCGCGAGAGAATCTTCAAGAAAATCTCCTAAATTGGTTTTTCCTACATTGCAGCTTTTAAATTCGGCTTTAGACGCAGACTCAAGCATTGATTTGGAAACAGAGCGTTACTTGCCTAAAGTCACAAATTTGTTGGCACGCATGCACATGTCGCCAGCTCAGCAGGCGCTCGGTGATTTCCTCCACCATTTATTAACAGGAAATCCAAAACGGAAGGACTTATTCCTATCAGAAACTGTATCTTCACTTGCGGGAATTAGCGTGGAATTGAACATGTCAGACTCGACCTCTACATTAAAAACGGCAATACCCCATTTGAAGAATCCCGATCAGAAAGTCATAACTGCATTGCTCCAGTTTTTTGACAGATTCAATGAACCAACAGGAATTGAAGATCTCCTAAAACATCACGGCACAACTTTGGCATCTGACGTAGAGGAAGAATGCCTAGATTTATTGCAAAAACACAATCCTGAGTTTGTAAGAAACTGGCGATCAAGAGAAACAACGGACCACACAGAATCATAAGACTCCCTATGAACCACAACCAACTCGACATCCCAATCCAACCCGTTGAGCGCCCCATCCTGTGCAGCCCCTACGAAGAACCGAGCGCCCACTGGGTCTACGCCACCAAAACCGGTGAAGCCAGTCAGAATCCCGGACGGCGCGAAGCCGGTTACTGGTACAAAACTGAGCGCACGGGAACCGAGCAACTTCAAATGCGTTTCGTTCAAGAAGAGGAGCGGGACGACCTGCCTCTGGTGAATGCGTTACGCGCCGATATCAAGAGGTGGCGTGAATCGAATTACCGGAACGCCACCAATGTGACGCGCGAACTGCTAAACCATTGGACGCGCGAGGATAAAGAACGGCGACTGTTTTTCTGCCAGCTTGAAGCCGTTGAGACGGTTATCTGGCTCGCCGAAATTCGCCGCGCAGGCAAACGTACTGGTTTCAATCCCCAATTCACCGATGAAAATCTCAACGAGTTGGTTGACGCACCTGAATTAACAGACCTCCCTGAGTTAATCCGTTACGGGTGCAAAATGGCGACCGGCAGCGGCAAGACGGTTGTGATGGCGATGTTGATTGCGTGGGCGTTCTGCAACCGCGGCAAAGTGCCCTCCGACGACCGCTTCCCGAAAGCCGCGCTGGTCGTCTGCCCCAACCTGACAATCAAAGAACGCCTTCAGGTGCTGCGCCCCGAATTGTCGGACAACTACTACGATGCGTTTGAACTTATCCCGACAAAACTCCGCCCGCTGCTCAACAGCGGGAAAGTGCTGGTAACCAACTGGCACCAATTCGCTCTGGAATCCCCACAGGCAGAGGGCGGCTCCACCTACTCCGTCGTGAACAAAGGCGAGGAGACGCCCGACGCTTTTGCGAAACGCGTGTTGGGCGAACTCCATGAACGCGCGCCAATCATGGTGCTGAACGATGAGGGGCACCACGCATACCGACCCGCGCCTATCGATGAAAAAGAAAAACTTTCCCGCACCGAGAAGTCCGAACGCCAAGATGCCACTGTTTGGATTTCCGGCTTGGACCGGATGAACGCCGCCTGCGGTGTCCGTTTCTGCGTCGATCTCTCCGCCACGCCGTTCTACATTCACGCCAGCGGGCACCCGGAGGGTACCCCCTTCCCTTGGCTCGTTAGCGATTTCGGATTGGTGGACGCCATCGAGAGCGGCATCACCAAGATTCCGCGATTGCCCGTAAGCGACACCACCGGGCGCCCCGAGCCGAAATACTTCCGCCTGTGGCGCGCGGTTAACGACCAAATCCTGCCGGCAGATCGATTGCCGGGTAGAGCGAGGAAACCCAAACCGGAAGCCGTGTTTCGTGAAGCCCAGGATGCGCTAAACACCCTCGCCAGCCAGTGGGTAGAGCGCTTTGGCTACATCCAGCAGGCATCGGATGCTCAGGACAAAACGCCGCCGGTCATGATTATCGTCTGCGACAATACCAACATTGCGGAACTGTTTTTCCGAAAAATCTCCGGCGAAGACGAGGTCGAGATTGTCGAAGAAAATGGGGGCAACCGAGGGCGCAGAAGACGAAATGGCACCAGGACAGTCTACGGACAGGGGACGGTGTTTCCCGACCTGCTATCCAACGAACAAGACCTGATGCGAACGCTGCGAATTGACAGCAAGATGTTGGCTGACGCGGAAAGCGAGGACCCGGGGAAGAACAGAGCTCAGGCGGCGGAAGACCTGCGCCAGATTGTCGCCACCATCGGCAAGCCCGGCAAGCCTGGCGAGCAGGTGCGATGCGTCGTGTCCGTGGCGATGTTGAACGAGGGTTGGGACGCCAACAACGTCACGCACATCCTCGGGCTGCGTGCCTTCACGAGCCAGCTCCTCTGCGAACAGGTGGTTGGCAGAGGTTTGCGGCGCATGAACTACACTCCCGACCCCGAGACGGGATTGCTGACCGAGGAGTACGTTGATGTGTACGGCATCCCGTTTTCCGTGATTCCCTTCAAGGGACGCAAACCTGGAACGCTTGTGCCCGACTTGCCCAAGAATCATGTTCGCGCAATGCCGGAGCGGGAGCGCTTTGAGATACGCTTTCCCGTCGTTGAGGGCTACGCCTTCGCCCTAAGAAAGAACGAAATCAAGGCGGATATTAAAGCCATGGAACTGCTCTTCGTTGAACCTGAGCGAACGCCAATCGCCGTATTCGTCAAACCCGCCGTCGGCTACGACACCGGCAATCCCTCCGCCTTGGGTCCCGGTCAATTCGAAGAGCAAAACCGCCAAGAATATTACAACACAACGCACATTCAAGCCATCAAGTTCGAGATTGCGCGGCGAATAGTCCTAAATTTGGTCGGCGGGGGCGATTTCCAACCCGATAGTAGGAGCAATCCCAAGTTGCGGCTGCAATCTCGGCACCGTCTATTCCCCCAAGTGTACAGGCTGGTTGACGCTTACGTCGGAACAAAAGTCGACTTCCATGGGTGTAACCCGTGTGAGATTGGCCACGAGAAATATACCAATCGGATAGTTGAGCGCCTGATGGCGGCTATCCAGCCAAACGAAGTGGAAGGAGAAACCCCGCTGCTGCCCATCCTGAATCGGTACAAACCCATCGGCACATCGGCGGAAGTCGACTTCATGACCACCCGCTCGTGCCACAGCACCGAGCGCAGCCAGATTAACCAAGTCGTTCTGGATACCGAGACGTGGGAGAGTTCAGCCTGCTTCCGGCTGGAGCGGTCTGATGTTGTAGATTACTATGTCCGCAACGACCATCTTGGCCTTGGCATTCCGTATGAGTACACCGACAACTCCCACAGCTACGAGCCCGATTTTGTCGTCCGACTCAAGAATGATGTCAGACTGATTTTGGAGATTAAAGGCTTCGAGACCGATCAGGAGCTTGCGAAATATGCAGGCGCGGAACGATGGGTGTCCGCCGTCAACAACTGGAATGAACTTGGAAAATGGGAGTTCCATGTATGCCGCGACCCGCAGCTACTGGAGCGCGAGTTGGCCTACATCGTAAGATCAAGCGACTGAATAAGGAGCGCGATAGAGATCCTAGCGCGATAAAACTCTTGCCAGCCGTTAAACCTTCGGATCGCTCGCCGCACATCAATGCACCTGAAAGGCGACACGGCTTAAAACCTGCTCTTCCCGAGACAGCACGTAAATCCAAATCCCGGAGCGAGGCAATTCGTAAATGGAATACGAAAATAAAAAGATAATCCTCGGTGTGACCGGCGGAATCGCCATTCACAAATCCCTCGACTTGGTGAGCCAATTGGTCAAGCAGGGCGTTTCGGTGCATGTAGTGATGACAGAAAATGCGACGCGATTGGTTCAACCACTTCAATTCCAAGTCATATCGCGAAATCCGGTGTTGCTTGACCTTTTTGACGTAGGCGGCAAGTGGAAACCCCCGCATATCGACCTTGCTGAACGTGCGGACCTCCTGGCAATTGTGCCCGCGACGGCAAACTTCATCGGTAAAATGGCAAACGGCATTGCCGATGACGCACTAACCACCGTCGCAATCTCAGCTCACTGCCCTGTCTTGATTGCACCAGCAATGGAAGAGCACATGTACCACAACCCGTATGTTAAGACGAACATCAAGAAACTGAAATCGCACGGCGTCGAAATTGTAGACCCTCTCCACGGCGATCTTGCCTCCGGTCACCAAGGGATAGGACGATTGAATACTATTGACTGCATACTCAGTCGAGTGACTCATTTATTGACCGGGCGGCAAGATTTACAGGGAAAAAAGGTGGTGGTTACCGCCGGCCCAACGCGAGAATATATTGACCCTACCCGTTTCATTAGCAACCCATCCAGCGGGAAGATGGGATACGCCATCGCCGAAGTAGCCCAACGGCGCGGCGCGGATGTCACCCTCATCAGCGGTCCGGCGACAGTTTCGCCTCCTACCGGGGTCGAACTTTGTTTCGTTGAAACGGCGAGCGAGATGCAAGACGCGGTTCTTAAAGTGTACGATAATGTGAACATCGCCGTGATGGCAGCGGCTGTTTCGGATTACCGCCCGTTGAGATACTCAGCAAACAAAATTAAGAAAACTGCCGACACGCTGACCCTGCCCCTCGAAAGGAATCCTGATATTGCCGAGATGCTTGGACAGCGCAAGAAAGAACAAATTTTAGTTTGTTTCGCTGCCGAGACGAACAATCTCTTGCAAAACGCCCAATCGAAGTTAATCAACAAGAACTGTGATCTGATGGTAGCGAACGACATTCTAGCGAAAGGCGCAGGATTTGAAGAAGATACCAACATCGTAACGTTATTGGACAACTCAGACAAACAGGAACAATTGCCCCTTCTATCCAAGAGAGGAGTTGCGGACATTATTTTGGATCGGGTCGTTGCGATGCTCGGAAAACGGGATTAACCAAAAGCTATAGAAGTATGGAAGAGTGGAAGATGTTAAGATTAAACGAGTGAAGGATGTGATTATCAAATCGTCGATAATCGCTACAAACCTAAAGACATCCAGCCAACAGATTATGTATTTCAATAATAGGCGATTGATAAAAAAGTCGAACGCAATTAGGGGAGTTTTACTATCTCAGGCTCAAATCCTCTTCGCACGAATGCTTCATCGCTTCCTAATTTTCGTGGCGTTCCTCGGTTCTTTCGGCTGCGGAGTGGATTCTCGGTCGGATCTGGAGCAGCCCAAGACGCGGGGTTCCCGGGACACAGTCGTGCAATTTCCACCGAGTGAGGCGGAGATGGTGTTGATTCCGGCAGGACTATTTGAGATGGGTAGCCATGATGGCGCACCTGATGAACAACCGGTGCACACCGTTCGCCTCGCTGGATTCTACATCGACAAATACGAAGTTACCGTCGGGCAATACCGGCAGTTCGTTTGCGCAACGGGTGCGGCATTTCCTGATTGGGCAGAGGTGGCACGCTATGCTGAAACTGATCGTCACCCCATGGTCAATGTCAGTTGGTACGATGCTATTGCTTACGCCAAATGGGCGGGAAAAACCCTCCCCACGGAAGCACAATGGGAATATGCGGCACGCGGCGGATTCGAAATGAAGGCTTATCCTTGGGGAGATGAGGCGCTCAACGTAAAAAAGGCAAATTATGAAAAGTCTGGCGTCGGAAAAACGGTTCCGGTCGGTTCATATCCTGCCAACGGCTACGGATTGCACGATATGGTGGGCAACGTGTGGGAGTGGTGCATTGATGAGTACATCACGGATTTCTATACTACGAACTCCAACAAGAATCCAATCGCAGGACCACCAATATCTCTTTTGGATGATAGCTTTCGAGAAGTCATCACACGTCGTGTAGTTCGTGGCGGCGGTTGGGATGCCGCCTCGCGTAGACTTCGCGTTGCATATCGCGATGGAAACGGACCAAGAGGCAAGGTCGATAGCGTCGGTTTTCGTTGTGTCCGCTCAACAAGGTCGGCAGTCAATTAAAAAACCCCGACGAATTACAGAAATTCATCGGGGTCAATAAATGTAGTTGATTCAAGCAACCTCAACCACACGGGTTGAGGCAATATTCAAAATGTTAGCGGCTCCCATGGGCTTTGTCGCCAGCCGCTTTACATTTGGAATACTTCGTGCCGCACAGTCAGTCGTAGCAAAACTGTTTGTCTAAGTCTTTCGCAAAAAAGAAGTCACCGCCATGTCCACAGTAGTGGATTTCCGTGTCGGAACCGGGCAGCGGCGCATAGAGATAAAAAGCGGGCTTCAGTTTTGCGTTAATATCGCTGCCAGAAGGCGCCGCGGGTTTTGCTAAAACTTCAATGCCCTCCTTGGTAACCTTCAGGGATGATGTCTTCTCGGCTGTAAAGCCGATAATTTCATAAGTCCCGAAATTCCCACCTTTGAATTGGTCGGGAACACTGATTGTGAATTTCCCTCTTCTCTTCCCGCCAGTATCGTTTCTCAGCCACCCCACTGGACCGATATATTCCGATCTCTGATTGACGGTGTCGTGTACCCACGCAAAAATAGATCGACGTCCTTCAGGCATCTTTAACCCGATATAGCTACCTCTGAATTCGTTCTTTTCGGGGTCGTATATGATGGTTCCCTTCGGCCCTACATCGTTCTTGAAATCATAGCCGTCGATGAGTAAACTGCCGTACATTGGCTGAACTTTTGATTCTCCGTCCGCTTGGTTATAGATGCCAAATGCGGAAATGAAGATGGCAGTAATACACGTCAGTGTTAATACAATCTTCCGTTTCACAGAAAACTCCTTTCAAATTGTTGTATTTGAACGACCTGAGAGGTGCTAGCGCAATTCCCTCCTTGACTCAGTCATTGAACGTATTATATCATGAAGATACACTTGTGCCAACTCAAAAATTGCCAAAGTCGGAATGTGACACCGCCTAATCGTGTCAGAAGCTAATCCTTAATACTGAACCTGCTTAGAAGAGGAGACGAATTCGTAATGTCTACAGCAACAAGCACAATCCTCGGCCTCGTGTTTCTAGGTCTCGGAAATGCCTCCGTTTTCTTGATGTATAAACTGTGGGGATATCCATTTGATCATGAAACCCGCACAAGTTCCGCACCTCCATCACTCATATTTATACATCGTATGATTGGCTACGCTTACGCAATACTCTATGTGTTCATGATGTGGCACATGGTGCCCCGCTTGTGGAACTATCAAATTGAACTGCCACCGCGCACGGTTGCTCATTTAATGCTAGGCATCACGATTGGTGTGCTGCTTCTTGTCAAAATTTCTATCCTTCGCTTCTTCAGGCACTTTGAGGAAGCCATGCCGTATCTCGGAACCGCGCTTTTATTGTGTACTTATCTCCTGATCGGCCTCTCTGCTCCCTTCAGTCTACGGGAAAAGGCACTCCAAACCAGTGCGAAAGTCTTTAGCGAAGCCGGGATGCAAAGGACGCGTACGCTTCTGAATAACGCTGGCTTACCGCCTGAGGCGCCGCTTGACCAACTCGCGTCCAAACGAAAACTTCGCGAAGGTCGGAAAACTCTTCTGAATAAATGTGTTCAGTGCCACGACCTGCGCACAATCTTGGTGCGTCCGCGCACCCCATCAAATTGGGTACGGTTAGTTAATCGAATGACGATAAAACCGGTGATTGGAGAACCAATCGGGGAGAAGGAATCATGGGCAGTATCGGCATACTTGATTGCGATTACGCATGATTTGCAAATCTCTGTGAAGGAACAGAGGAAACAGGAGATTCAGACGGACATGGCGCAGGTGGCATTTCAGGCGGCCTCAATTTCGTCTCCCGATGCCATACAAGACCCTGACAGCGTGGTTATCCAAGATCCGGACGACGAGAGTTATGACTCGGCAGAGGCAAAGCTACTCTTTGAGGATACATGCTCCCAATGCCACCCCGTCGCGGATCTTGACAACGCACCCCCGACCACGGAGGCGGAAACCGGGGAACTGATATCGCGGATGATTGAAAATGGCCTCTTTATTCTGGAGGAGGATATCGAGATTATTGCCCGCTACCTCAACGAAACCTACGTAAATCAGTGAATCACGACTCCGCACTTTGGATTCTGGCAACTGAAAGCGGAATCTTCTTGCTCAATCTGAAACTCCACCTCGTGTCAAACACCACCGAAGCCAGACTTGTTACTGAATTTGGCAATGCATCGGGAACAACACTGCCACGTTTTGGGAAAGTTTTCTCCGCGCCAACCTACCGTTTGCCATGACTCCATATCAGAAGGTTCACGAATACCTGAGACGTACTGGAAGGCGCCCCAAAAAGCGCCTCAGCCAAAATTTCCTAATTAATCCAAACGCTCTGCCGGTAATCTTAGAAGCTATACAGATAGAGGATGCCGACCTTGTCCTTGAAATTGGCGCAGGACTCGGATTTCTTACCAAGGCATTGGGAGACAAAGCAAAAACGGTGGTGAGTGTTGAGGTTGATGCCGATTTATGCACAGAGTTACAACGCGAGTTTATCGACTATCCTCAGATTCGTCTTGTTCAGGCGGATATTCTCAAGTTGAACCTCTTCCCGATTCTCAGTGGTATCCCTCGCCTCAACGCCAAAGTTGTTGGAAACCTTCCGTATCATATTACCACGCCAATTCTCTGGAAGTTACTGGGACACTACAAATTAATCGGCAGTTGTGTGCTAATGATGCAGGCAGAGGTCGCCCAACGCATAGTTGCATTGCCGGGCAGAAAAGATTACGGTGCCCTTTCCGTCGCAGTTTCTTACTACGCTAGATCCGAGATACTTCGGTCATTCTCATCAAATCAGTTTTACCCCGTCCCCGGCGTGGATTCCGCATTGGTCAGACTAAGAATTGAAGAAACACCAAGGGTCGAAGTCGGGAACGAAGCACTGTTTTTCCGTCTTCTGCGTGCTGCATTCCAATATCGGCGCAAGACGTTACGGAATGCGATGCTGATAGGTGGGTTGCCAGTACCGGACAAAGTGCTTGATGAAATCTTCGAAGAACTCGGCATGGACGCACGTCGCCGCGGCGAGACATTAGACATTCGGGAGTTTGCATCTCTTGCAAACTCTATGGGCCACAGAATTGATAGAACACTAATGCCGCACTGAACTAAATCCACGGGCATCTTCGCAAAAAGAGTTGACCAACCCAACCCCCATTATGTAGAATAGGGCACGCGGTATGCTAGATGGTACGACTTTTGACAGAAGCGCCTTCTTTAAGTGTAAGAGAGATAACGGTTCGATTATGACAATCCTCAGAACAACGTCGATTTGAAGAACCGCTCAGATATAGGAAAATCTCATGCTCAATTCCGATGAAGTTCAACAGTTTGAAAGAGATAGATTTTTTGTCAATCGGCGTCTGCTTGATGGGGAGTTGTTAAATCGTATGCGTGATGCATTCGATCAGCTAGATGGCTACCACAATCTGCTCGATCGAGATATGAATTTTTTGGGGCTTGCCGCAATGCCGACACTATTGGATCCAATAACCGCACCCGCACCTGCTGCAGTTCGATGGTGTTAATCGAACTCCTGGTAGTGGAGACCAGCGGTGGCATTCGGATTTCAAGTTTCGCTGTAATAAACCCTTGATGCTCAATGTCGGCATTTACCTTGATGAGTTAATCATGGACAACGGGCCGATTTGGATCGCACCCGGACCCGACGTAGATGGTATCCCGCTCAATCTTCCCGAAGGTTCGGCGGTCATTTTTGATTGTACCCTCGCCCACAAAGGCGGCGGCAATAGATTGGACAGTCCGCGCAGAGCAATTTTCCCAATCTACGGATATTACGGGATGAAGCGCTTTGAAACATGGATGCCCATGCGACACTTCAGCGATTTCCTGATGCGTCGCCTGAGATGCAGCAACTTCTCGGGATTCAGCTCCATTCCCCAAGCGACTACAGTGGGCACTACGAAACGCGTATTATGCGAAAGAACTTAAGCGGCGAGTGGGAATAAGTGAACCGGATTACGAATCTTGGAGTTCAAAGGTTTTGGCACAGATGGGCACGGATATCAGATACGCATTTTGTGACGAGGAGTTTGTGTGAATGAAGAAAGTGTGCATGATCCTGCTTACCCTGTTGTGCTCAAGTATTCTCCTCAGCGTCAATTCGGCCTTTGCAGTGAGTTTCTTGAAACTCGAACGTGAATTTTCCGGCAAGGGCTCAACAGAGGGAACTTTTAGTGCGAATATTCACGTCGCGTTTAACGCCGAAGGACAGATTTATGTGAGTGATGCCGACAACCGATTGATACAAAAACTTTCACCTAGCGGTGAATTCCTCATGCAGATTCCCGAGGAACCGCAAGCGGTAGACAATAAGTTGAAGAAGCCGGGTGACATCGCGATTGATGGAAATGGAAATATCTATGTAGCAGAGACCGCCGCACATCACATTGCTGAAACTGACGACCCAAAGATATATATGTTTGCGCCGTGTGTCCACAAATTCGACCCGAGTGGAGAATTAATTCACACCTATTTTGTCGATCCGGTCAATGTGCGTCCAAAGCAGGTATTGGTCGCCAGCTTAATCGTCGACGAAGAAGGGAAAACGGCGTTTGGCATCAAGCCAGAAGGGCACAATCGAGCACTTCTCATTGCCGTGAATAGTCAGAACCAACTCTTTGTGCTTGATGCGAAAAGAGGACGAGTTTATAAGTTTAACGCTGCCGGGGAAAAATTGCATGTCTTCGGGCGATACGGCGCGGGAAATGGTGAATTTGATCGTAACGCTTCCGACATTGCCGTTGACATACTTGATAACGTATTGATTGCAGATACCGGCAACCATCGCGTGGTCAAGTTCGATTCGGAGGGGCAGTTCATCCTGAATTTCGGCGTGAAGGGGCGCAACGACGGTCAATTCACGAAGCCCATCGCAATTGCTCCCTTGGTAACGGGCGAAATTCTCGTCAAGGATTCCAGCCAATTCAAGCGACATTTGGGTGAATTGCCAAGCGGCGGCGTTTTGAGTCTTATTCCACCAATCGCCGCAGGAATACAAGATACGGTCATTCATTCTGGGAGATCTCGCTCCGCGCTACTCGGTCAAGGTGTCACGGAACAGTCCAATTTCGATGCCTTGAATCGCCGCATCCGTCTACTGGAAGAGGCAGAGTATAGACGCTATTATACCGAATATTTTGACGATAACGAAGGAGGGGATAAGGACGAAAACAAGAAAGAAGAAGATGAGGATTTGAAAGCGGCAACGATTCGAGCCACCATTTATCACAACGTGATTATGCGCGTACAGAGATTTGATGGCAACGGAAATTATCTCGGGCGAACAATATATCAAATCGATAAGCAGAATGAAAAAAATCAGGACATCGACTTTCTTGCACTGGATATACTTGGAAATATCTACCTGCGAGATGGTAGCGATTTCGTCATTCGTCAATATTCGGTGGAAGGGTTTAGCCTAAAACCATCTCAGATGGACGGGCTATACAACGCACAGGCATCCAATGTTGATAATAGGTTTTCGGAGGACTATGAAGATATTGACCCGAATGCTGATATCCAAGACGATATTACACAATTGGAGTTGAGCAACGCTTTTCTCTGGAATTACAATCTATCAGAGCGTTGGAGTTTGATGTTCGCCGACACGCTTTCCTACAGTGAACTAGACGAGCGATACATCACGCCGCCAAAAGCGGAAGATAGCTATGACCTTCAGACAAAGTCGCTGACGAATACTCTCGCAGCCAACCTTAAGTTTATTACCGATCCAAACCCATATCGCTATAAAGAATTGAATATCTACCTGGAACGAATTGATGGAACGTCAAATCTCGATCAAGCAGCAATTTTCCAAGAGGTCAACAAACAACGTCAGGACAGCGAAGGTGATGCCAGCGCTGTCTCGGTAGGATTGAATTGGGACATACTGTCTAGAGCAAATCTCTGGATGGAATATGCAAACTTTAACCCCGCGGATACTAGCCGTAATTTCGTTCGCCGCTATTTCGATGTGTCGGGAGATCTCTACCAAGTATTTGGAAGTCGTAATGAAATGAAGAAGCTTGCCGGTGAGTTGACTATCAAATTTTGAGTCCGACCCAAATCAACGTGTCTCGCAACCCAATTCAAAGTCTGAATTCAGTTGCTAGCAGTCACGATGGCAAGACCAACAAAATACCCTACCCGCACCTGAAATGGTTACGGAAAGGACGATGGATAATACGGTACATAAGGATTATCAATATATCGCTGTGGAGCCGATTTCAGGTGCCCTCGGCGCGGAAATAAGGGGCCCCAATCTTTCGAAGCCACTAAAACCTGAGGTAACTGCAGAGATTCGTGGCGCACTCCTCAATCATCTCGTAATCTTCTTCCCGAACCAAGAACTCACTCCCCAAGAGCAACTTACCTTCGCCCAGCACTTTGGATCACCAATAGAATACCCGCAATTGAAAGGTTTATCAGAGTGTCCGTTGGTCACGGCTGTAACCAAATTGGAGCATGAGCGTGCAAATTTTGGTGGAGTTTGGCATTCGGACACCACGTACTTGGAATACCCGCCCGCCGCAAGTATGCTTTATGCGGTTGAGATTCCACCCTACGGTGGTGACACGCTGTTCGCTAATCAGTACCTTGCCTACGAAACCCTTTCGGACGGTCTCAAAGAAACACTTGATGGTCTTGTCGCAGTAAATGTTTCCACGAAACCTGAGGTGTCTAAGACACGGGAGCACCGCTTGCGTGAAGCAGGCGACAAGTTGAAGGCGCTTGTAGGTAGGCATCCGGTTGTACGTACACACCCGGAGACCGGTCGGAAAGCCCTATATGTCAATAATGCGCACACACTAAAATTTGAAGGATGGACCGAAGGGGAGAGTCTACCTATGCTAAACTATCTCTTCAACCACCAAGTGAAGCCAGAATTTACCTGTCGTTTTCGCTGGAGCGAAGGCTGCCTTGCCTTCTGGGACAACCGTTGCACCCAACATAATCCGGTCAACGACTATCAAGGTCATCGCAGGGTGATGCATCGTGTCACATTGACGGGAGATAAACCCTGTTGAGCCACAGATCCGGAAATTGAAAGAGGAATAGGTTTCTCCTCAGTCTAGATTGAGAAATTCGGAATGCCTGTTGGTTCAGGTGTAACGTTTCCTAATTCCCCATCAACACACTGTGCCCACCACCTTGACTTCCAGTATACGCTTAGCTCAGTACCACATTGTCGGTCATGGCTATGGCTTTGGTGTGGTAGAGTTGTTCCTTCGCCAACAACTCTTTTGTCTCAGGCGATAAGCGGTCCATTACGCTGGCTGGCAGATTGATGTCCCCGTCACTCACGTAAGCCAACAGATACTGAGTGGAGTATCGCAGGATTAGGAAGCGACGCATACGGTCCTTTGCCTTCCATCTAAATCCAAGCCTTGACCGATGAGGCCGTTAATCTGCAGGAACAGTACGGCGTGAAACCATCTCGTTGACTAATACACTTTTTTCAGAAACTCGGTGTCTATCAAGTAGGAGCCAAAAATGGCGAGATTAGCCTTAGGACTAGACTCTAGTACGCAGAGCCTGTCATCAATTATCGTAGACATTGATGCCGCTGAGAAGCTTTTCGAACATTCACTAGATTATCGAAAGGATAATAGGATAAACGACTTTGGAATTGGACTTGACTACATTATCCCACCACGCGTAGAGGGTGAGGCAGACCAGCCTCCTGAGATAATTTTTGCATCCTTGGATGCCATGTTTGATGATTTCCAAACTGCAGGAGTCGCTGTCGAGGAAATTGTCCTTATTAACAACTCTGGTCAGCAACATGGGCATGTGTATTTGAACAATCGGGCTGAAAGCCGCTTTGCGCAGCTAAGGGAAGGAGGCCGTGGAGAATTATCCCTCGTAAGACTACTTAGCGGGAGTTTCTCGTACCTAACAGCGCCTATCTGGATGACATCCAATACCGTAAATCAGGCAGACTGCGTGCGTGAAGGCGTTGGGGGAAAGGACAAGATGATTCGCCTTTCCGGCTCGGACGCGCCGTTACGGTTCACGGGAGCAGTTATGAGACGGGTCGCCGAACAGTTTCCTGACGCTTATCGGGCAACGGAAAACATCCAATTGATAAGCAGCCTTATTCCTTCGATTCTGACGGGGAGTTCCAAAGCGCCTATTGATTACGGCAACGCCTGCGGCATGTCCCTCATGGACTATCAAAAGAGGAATTGGGCACCTGAGTTGCTTAAGGCAACATCTGAGGGATTACCGGGCGGCGACGAAGCGCTGGCAAGGAAATTACCCGACTTGGTACCTCCTGACACAGTGGTAGGAAATATTGGAGCGTATTTTGTAGAAAAATACGGATTTTGTCCGGAATGCAAGGTGATTGCTGGTTCCGGAGATAATCCTCAAGCGAAAACGCTGATGGCAGGAGACCTACTCAGTTTGGGAACTAGCTTCGTCAACATGGTGTCGACTGATGGCGACGTGCACGATATGAATGGAATGGCAAATGCGATGTACGATGGCGTCGGAAGACCGTTTATGTTTGGCTGTAGGACGAATGGCGCGATGGTGTGGGACCAGGTTAGGGCGCTTTACGGCTTGGGAAAAGGGGATTACGAGCTGGGAGAAGCGGCTTTGAACAAGGTCACACCCGGATCCTCCATGACCTTCTGGCAGCCAAAACACGAGTCGTTTCCTCCTTCTGGTAGCTTCGACCTAATCCGAGTTGGCTCCCATGCGGATATGCGGTTGGGATTAGACTATTCTGGAGTCATTGAGACAAGTTTGGCTGCAGTGTACGTGCATTCGGAACGATTTACTAGAACAGGCAATGTACCCCTGTACGTCACCGGCGGTGCGACAGACAGCCCAGAAATTATGAGGCGTGTTGCAGCCATCTGGAATCGTGAGATTATTCCAATTGAAAAGGGGGGACCAGCTTTGGGAGCCGCAGTCGCGGGAGTACAGACATACTACAATTCTCGAAATGAACCGTTTGCCCTTGAGGATTTTAGCCAATCAATCTTAAGAAGAAGGGCGCCAATCACACCACGACCGGAGGATGTTGCGATATACCATCCGCCCGGCAAATACCTTGGACAGTTTAGAGTGGAGGAAGCCAAGATTGTTGCCGAACATCCAATCAGCTAGGTTCCTGCGAAGAGTAAAGTTTAAAGAGTTCTCTCAGTCGCAGCGTCGGTCAACAGCCATGTAAAGAGACCAAGGGAGTCAATAAACTCGGTTCTTCCCCTAATTTCCGCAACCTGACAGTTAGTGCTTGCCGGACTGGTAAATAATCAACTGCCCGATGTTGGCAAAATAGTCGCGATTTTCGCTCTATTCGCATCTACGGAATCGTCCTACTTGATTATGTATTTGACAGATTCTCGCTAACCTGATAATGTTTATAAGTGTCAAACAGTCTACAGGAATTCCTACGTTCTATGCGGAAGATTTATAGTCTGCGTTTCTGATGTCAGAATCGTTCGTCGGAACCGCCTCAAGGATTTAGTCAAACGGAATTAGTAGCTTGTAGCTTTTAGACTGACGACAAACATAAAACTTGGTACCCTGTCGTAAATCTTTTCGTCACACGTAGATGTCCATAGTGACTATTCTTCTCGTAGGAGTTTGCTATGGACATTTTGAATCTTATGAAAGAGTTTCCAAATCAAGAATCTTGTCTCAGATTTATAGAGGAAAAACGTTGGAAGGACGGTGTTTGCTGTATCCACTGTGGCAGTGAAAAAGTTGGACGCAAGAACAAAAACGACATTACTACTGGTTGGAATTGCTACGATTGTGAATCTAGCTTTTCGGCTACAGCAGGAACCATCTTCCATGGTACCAAGATACCTCTCCAGAAATGGTTTTTGGCTATCTCAATTCTTTCCAATGCCAAGAAAAGCATATCGAGTTGTCAGCTTGCTCGTGACTTGGACATGAATCAAAAGTCCGCTTGGTATATGGCAATGCGCCTCCGTGAGAAAATGAGTGATAGTGATGAATTGCTGAAAGGGATAGTTGAAGCGGACGAAACCTATGTCGGCGGCAAACCCAGAGCAAAATCTAAGAGAGGTAGAGGCACAAATAAATCTCCCGTCATCGGCGTAGTCGAGAGAGGCGGTCGGGTGGTTGCTAAATTCATGAAGGTTCTATCTGGTGAAAATATCAGAGAATTCATCCTTAGCAATGTCTCACCCGATGAGTCTATTCTTATGACTGATGAATTTCGCTCTTACAATAGTCTGGACGAAGATATCGAAAGACATGTTATCCATCACCAAGAGAGATATGTTTCTGAGGACGGCGTAACTCACACCAACACCATCGAGTCGTTTTGGGCTTGTGTCAAGAGGTCATTCTACGGAACGCATCATCACTACAGCAAGAAGTGGCTGCCACTGTATATCATGGAGTCTTGCTGGAAATATAATCGCAGAAAAGATGATGAGATTTTCATAAGATTTTTTGATGAATGCTTCACCTGAGCCACATGAATTGTTTGGCTATCGGTATATTCTGTCAACGACAACATCATGGTGTGCTGAAAATCCCATAGTGTTGGAAATTAAAATCCCGCAGATAACCCGCAATGCTCCCGCGAGCATGTACAAACGCTTGGTCAACATGATATGCCTCCATTTCTCTCTTATAGAGATGTATTTTAGTGTGAATCAAGATTCCGAACACTGTCTAAAATGATTGTACATTAAGAAGAGAAAAGCAAGCAAATCGACCAAAAAGCAGTTAACTACTAAGTCCCTAGTCAAATACTAATATTATTTGTTTTCACACCTATTGAAAGGAGAGTTTTGTGCACACTACCAGCTTTCGACTAGGTTCGACCTTGATAGTTTCATGCCTCATTTTTCTGTTCGCTCTGCTAGCTCATGCTGAAATATCTAAACAAGTTCAGCTTGGTCGTGAACTGTTTTACGATCCGTCTTTCGGAGGCACGCTCGATCCCAAAAAGATTAGTGGACTTGCTTGTGCAAATTGCCACGCAGATTTCGACGAAGATGCCAATCCCGATGGCAAAATTCGGGCAGGTCACAGTATCATCGGTGTGCCCCACCGCGGCGAAGCAAAAGGCGGGATGATTAAAGCTGACACATTCAGACGTGCAGCCGGTGGTGGCGGGTTCTGCTATCAGCATTTTTTACAGCGTGTGCCAGCCGACAAAGTCAATCCTATTGCTATCCCGGAGGAGCAAGCGGAAGCGTTGATGGCTTACTTTGAACATGTGTCCGGCGAGAACAAGGGCCCACAGTTTGAACTCCAAAAACTCGACAAGGAAGCAGCGCACGCAGCGGCAGAACAAATCGTTGCGATGAAGGGAGATGCGAAAAAGGGGTGGAAGTTGTATAGCCGAGCCTGTAATGATTGTCACCCAACCGCGCGGAAAGCTGGAATTGGATCGCAGTTAATCCGTCGCAAGCCACCTTCAAACGTGCCAAAGACGTTACACAAATATGCAGCCAAGATTCGCGGTGGGGGATTCATCATGCCATTTTACTCGGAAGATCGGCTGTCTAATCAGGATATTGCCGATATTATTTCGTTTCTTAACCAAGAAATGACCGCCGGTAGATAACATCGGTTTTCACAAAGAATCGAGCTTCATTGCTTGGTTAATTTGATTCCTTGAATCTCTTCCAAAGCGGAAAGTTCGTGGAAAAACGGTTCCCAGCCTTCAGAGTCTTTAAACTTAATATGATACCTGAGTTCAATCCCGCCCGTTTTCGACGTTTCTTGATGGATGAGTCGCTCGTGATTGAGATATCTGTTGAAAATGGAGCGAAAAGTTGGTTCAGAAGCGGAGGCAAGCGGCGCTTTGAAGGTAAGTTGAAATGTTTCACGATAGGGATGCCTGCCGTGCCACCAATGAAGTAGGATGATGATCCCGCCAATCAGAAACGTTCCGAGAATGGCTATGGGCGGATCGCTTGCACCGACTGCCATCCCCGTTGCCAAAGCGAAAAAAACGAAGGCAATATCTCGAGAATCTTGCACCACGGTGCGAAACCGAATAATCGACAGTGCACCCACAAGGCTAAATGCGCGCGCCACGCTGTCACCGATAACAACCATCACAACCGATATTAACATACAGAGGATGATAAGCGTATCCGTGAAGGACCGCTCGGCAATCCCCATGTGCGTCCAATGATAAACAACGGAAATCACAATGCCGAGCGCAAAAGCGAGCAACAACTTGAGGGCAATGGATCCAACTGTCGCTACGGAGTACGGCACCAGGAATTCGTTCAAAAAATCCATAACTTGCTAAGCCAACAGACTTCTTGTACTATGTGAAAGGATCGCTCTTCAGTGCAGATGTTTAGCTGACATGCGCTTGAGAAACGCTAAACCCTCCGTTGCCAAGATCTCGGCGCTCGGAGCGATATTCCGCCAGATTGCAGTCGCCGCAGCAATTTCCTTCACAGCAGGTGTGAACGACTCAATTACCAGCCATCGATTGTAGTCGATTCTTGCGAGCGCGTTGAATACCCCTTCCCAATCAACTAATCCAGTGCCCGGAGTTCCTCGATCATTCTCGCATGTGTGGAGATGATGCAACAGATTCCCAGTATCGGCAATTGCCTGCGTTAGGTTTTTCTCCTCAATATTCATGTGAAACGTGTCCAGATGAATCTTGAAGAATGGACTGTTGACGGCAGTTGCTAGTTTTATAGCGTCGGTGGTAATGTTGAGGAAGTACGTCTCAAAACGGTTCAGAGGCTCAACTGCGACGGTCACGCCACGCTGTCCTGCGAATTCTGCGACTTCGCCGAGAATGTCAACACACCAATCCCACTCCTGCTGGTTCCTACCACGCCCAACCAAGGCGCCGACAGCACTGTACACTGGACCAACAAGCGTGTCGCCACCCAACTCTGCGAGGACCTCTATTGAACGCTTCAGGTAATCCCTCCCGTTCTCGCGAATCGTAACATCCTCATGAATTGGATTGCGATCCTGTATCATGATGGCACATCCTATTGGGTGTAGATTAGTGTCTCTTAACGCCGCCTTCGTGAGCGGTATATCAACAGTTGCGTGGTCGAAGATTGGAATTTCGACACCGTCGAAACCCATCTCCGCGACTTTTGGAATTAAGTCAACGGTTTCGCGGTCAAATTTGTCCGCCCACAGCAGCAGGTTGACCCCATACTTTGGCATAACCTTATCTCCCAATTCACGCTATTTGCGTGTGAATTTCAGGTTTGTTCCGACCAAGTCCAAACTTCCGACTGCCGTATCAGAAGGTGGTTGTTCTCATGATTCCTTTTGTTATTAACGCCGATGAAAGCGACGTTCCAACTCATTCTTGCTCATTTCGATAGTAATCGGCCTAGAGTGCGGGCAGTTGAATGGCAATTTCGCCTGTGACAACTCCTTTATCAGGTTCACCATTTCCTCCATGGTCAACGGATCCCCGGCTTTGACGGCAGATTTACAGGCAAGCGTAATCAATGCTCGATCCTGAATCTCAAGCATCTCAATTGAGGGCTGCCCGATGGCCGCAATTTTGTCTAGGAGATCCGTAACGGTATTGACTACAAGGCGCATAGGAAGCGGTGCGGGTATAGAGCGCAGGAGAATGGTGTTTCCTCCAAAAGGCTCCACATCGAATCCCATCGTTCTGAAGAGGTCTTCGTGTGCGTTAAAGGTGTTCAACTGCTGCGAGTCCATTTCCATCGTCACCGGAAGCAACAATCCCTGTACCGGTATACCGTCGGTTTTCAACTGCTCAATGAACCGTTCGTAGAGCACCCGCTCTGCCGCCACATGTTGATCTATGATAAACACCTTGTCTTGACTTTCCGCAACAATGTAGGTGTTGAAGAGATTGGTTTTTAACTCTACCTTCTCGAAATCAAACAATTCAAGGGTTACGCCTTCTGGAACTGCCCGATGCGGAGGTTGAACAACACTTGGAATCGGTTGATGCTGTGTTTTTAATTCATCATTTGATGTTTCGATCTTCTCTTTCTCGACCAAATCGATCCGAGGTATTGTCGGTACAGGTTCAGTTGGTTGAGTGGATTCTCCAGTTCCTACTCCTTTAGCAAGCGCTGCAAAATCGTTACTAGGCGAAGAATCTATTGTTTCTTCTGTTCCCACCACGTTCACTTGCGACGACTCAGTAATTGCTCGTGCTCCGTCTGAGATTTCTCCATTTTCCTCCGCAGCCATGTCTCGTCCATCAGTTTCTATTCTTGGAATATATTTATGCCTGTAGACACCACTGTGAATCACCCGCACCACGCCTCCGTACATTCCCTGCTCATTCCGAAACCGCACCTCAATTTTAGCGGGATGGACATTGACATCAACCTCCTCAGAATCCATTGTCAGAAAAAGGAAGACAACAGCGTATCGATCTTTGGGAACCAATGAGCGCATCGCTTCTGCAAGCGCAGCTCCGAGTATTTTGCTGCGGATTGGACGTCGATTCAGAAAGAAAAGTTGATAGTTTCGATTTGATTTCGTCAACTCAGGTTTGCCGATGAAACAGTGGAGGTGAAGTCTTGCGAGATCAGCGTCAAATTCAATTAAATTCTCGGCAAATTCTTTTCCATACAACAAACGAATTCGCTCAATATGTGAATCGCAAGAGCGCACATCAATTGTTGAGCGTCCATTGTGAGAAAGGGAAAATTGAACCTTCGGATGAGCAAGCGCAGCCCACGTGATTTGGTTGGTGATATGGTTAAATTCTGTTGTTCCACTTTTAAGAAATTTTTGGCGCGCCGGAACATTGTAGAAAAGGTTGTTAATCGTTATGTGGGTGCCCGGTGAACAGCCGCTCTCTTGCACAGATCGCACCACGCCGCCTTCAACAGTTACTTTGGTGCCCTCAAGCGCTTCTGCAGTTCGGGTCAAAAGCTCAAATTGTGATACAGAAGCAATACTCGGCAACGCCTCACCGCGAAAACCGAACGTCTGGATTCGCTGGAGATCCTCGATGCAATGAACCTTGCTCGTTGCATGGCGCTCTAATGCAATCAAAGCGTCCTCGCGAGTCATCCCGGTCCCGTTGTCCGAAACACGAAGCAGCCTCTTACCTCCGGCGCGGACTTCAACTCCAACACTCGTACTCTGCGCATCAACTGCATTCTCGATTAATTCTTTAATCGCAGAGGCTGGACGTTCAACAACCTCCCCGGCAGCAATCTTGTTCGAGACATCGGGCGGTAGGATTTTAATCTTCGCCATAACCAGCCCCTGCAGAATGGTGGTTAAGTATAGAAGTAACCGATTGTACTGTCCGTCGGAAATCTTGACAACGAATCGCAATCACAGGCATTGCAGTCATTATGTACCCGTATTCCTCAAACTTCCCACATTAGTATAGCAATTCAACTGCGAATTAGCCTTCCACGTACGAGTAAAACCATGAGGACATTCGCAGACATCTGAGAAAGTCTAATCATCCACAGTATAAAGATTACAGTGGCAGGCGCGCATATCGGTGAAGATAGGCACGGATAGATAGGCTTCACGACAATGTACCATTACTTCAGGGCATCGGGGATGAAAATGACAGCTTGTCGGTGGGTTTATCGGAGATGACACATCACCTTCAGGGCGAATTCTCTCAACTCCTGATTCCGGGTCTACCTTCGGTAGCGCCGACAGCAACGTACGTGTGTATGGATATCGCGGGTCATCGAAAATTTCTTCTATCCTGTCGCGTTCAATGGTTCTACCAAGGTAATCACTGCTACTTCATCAATAAGTTATTGACAACGACAGATAGTGCGTGATGACGGATAGCCCAAATACAACCCCGCCTGAAGTACCTGAAAAAGATTCAGAATCTGTGCCTAAATTGTGACATCAAGAGAGATTATTGGCTCATTAGTGATCAGTAACCCAGGACGGCATGATAGCGCCATTGCAATCCTCACGCGCTATCCCATCCCACCCGAAAGCTGACGCGGATGCTCATAAAAACGCTGTGCAGGTTCCGGAACTCCAACCAAATCTAACATCTTGATGGTAGCGTTTTGGCTGCTCTTGCACGGGTTCCTTAGTGCTGTTCGAACGCTTCCACAATCTGGTTTCCCACAGTGAAGACTAGATCAAGACTCGTCATCGGATCTTGGAAAACTATTGCAATCTCAACACCCTGAATCTTCCGCTTGCCGACTTTCGAAAGGCTAGTTATTTCTTGCTTCAGACAATAAATCCTGCGCTCTGCAATAAACCCTGACGGTTGCGGTACGAGTTGGATGCTTGATAGAGTGGTAACGCTCTTGCCACAGCCAGATTCCCCAACGAGCGCAAAAATTTCGTTGTTCCTGATTTCGAACGGCACACCATCTACGACGCGGGCGAGTCCTTCAACGGTTTGGAAGAATATTTTCAGATTCTCAACACCCAGTAAGGTATCGTTTAACGGAAGCTCTCGCGGTCGGCTATCGGATCTACGCAGCATGGCTACTCTAACATAGGAGTTGCAGTGTGTCAACTGCAAAAACCGTGTAGGGAACGGGTTCTGTGCCGTCCCATGTTATACAAGATAATAACGGCTGTCCCGACTGCAGGATGTACAATCTTCAATCTATGTGCCCGCTACAAGAAGGCGAACACAGTGGTTCACCCCTACAGAATAAGGACGTTCTTGTATCCTAGGGAATAGCGCGGGGACGTGGTTTCGAAGCGAGAGTTCCGTAACACAACCAATGGATTTTAGATGCGATTGCCTTGGAACAGGAATTCGGATGGCTTGACACCGTGCGATAAACAATCTATAATGGTTGTAGTCTCAAAATAGGATTCAAAGATATAGAAAGTGCGTCGCCGAATTGGTAATTACAGCACGGTGCTTCTTGATTTAGCAGGCAACTTATGGATTACATAATCCAGCATTGAGATAGGAGGTACCAACCAAATGAAACCCGTGCTTGTGAATTGGATTATTGGCATTCTACTGCTCGTTTCTTGCCCCTGCCAATTTGTTCAGTCTGGAACGTGGCGCGACGATTTCGAAGACAAGATAACCACCGAATGGACAATTTACAATCTAGACCGTCGAGTTGAAAAGTGGTGGATTGACAACGGAGAAGCTGTGGGGGAGATTTTTCACCCGGGATACATGAGTTTATGGTTGACGGGAGAGCTGAATTGGCGCGATTATTCAGTTTCGTGCCGAGTAAAGCTAGTAGAGGAAAAAAACCATCCCGCGACTGTTGGTCTCACCCTCCACGACAGAGGGGAAGAAGACAGTCGCTATCTATTCTTTGTTGAGGTCACGCTCGGCGTCGTCCGAATCATCATAACTACACCGGACGGTTGGTTCGTACGTACTTTTCCGTTTGAAACGGAGATAGATACGTGGTATCAACTGAAGGCTACGATTAGCGGTGAGTTCTGGGAGTTTCAGGTTGACGATCAGGTTTTTGTTGGACGAGATTTAAATCCGCTAGAAGGCGGGCAAGCCGGGCTGGTGGTTTCCGATGCGCGCGCCCGATTTGATGACGTCGAGATTAGTGGACCAAATATCAAGAACGGTGGGCCCGGGCAGCCACGCCCAGTTGATGAAAAGCAGAAATTACCAACAGTGTGGGCAAGAATCAGATCTGACGCAAGGGGTAATTGATTGAATGGCCGAAGGGCGGTTGTCGAGTTCTTTGCGCCTTTTCAAGGACTATCTTTCGCTAGACTCAATACAATCAGCCTATCAACTGATTCACCAAATATTGTGGATTAAGTTTTTCCCCCGTTGCATCAACGAGCAACTCATTCCAATGAACATTGCTGCCCGGTTTAAAGACCTTCTCACGTAAGTATTCACCGACTCGCTTCTCGTTGACATATCCCGTCTCTGTGACTCCGGCACCGTTCAAGACATGGTAGTCAATGGTATGCTGGAATTGTGAAGCAACTATCTCCCCCAAGAGATAATTGTGATAGTAGACCGGCGCCGTCGCAATATGAATCTTTGCTGCCCAGTCAGGTTCGTCCCTGCCATCGGGTCGCGTCAGAAATTGAAAGTGCTCGACTAAATCCCACCACAGTGAATTTAAATCCTGATCCGGATTGCGGTAGAACTCACGTTCAAAGCAAATCATTACCATCGTCCACCGAACAAAGATGAGCATCCGCAAACGAAATGTTTCCTTCATTTCAGCCGAAATAATTTGCTTCAGGTCGAGGGGAAGACTAATCATACGATCCAACCACTCCACGTTATGAGCCAAACGCCCCATAAGCATCGCGGTTGCTTCCGTCGTGATTAAGTGTGCGGGGGTACGCAGCGTGAATGGTAGGGAAGGGTCCAACTGTTTATCATAAACAGCGTGTCCGTACTCGTGTAGCATTGTTTCCATCCACTTCGCAGTCGATCTTACGTTCGCAAGCACGCGTACATCCCCTTTTCGATCAATGTGTATGCAGAAAGCATGCTGATTCTTGCCGGGACGCTCGTAGTGATCGCTCTTTTCAACAAGGTCGTCAATGGACAAATTGATGCCTCGGAAGAAATCTTTTGCAAGGCCAACAACGTCCAACTCGGCGAACAGTTCGTCAAGATTGACCTCACTAATATTGGGTGCTTCCTGAAAGAAAACATCCGCATAATGCCAAGGGCGAAGTGCCTCTACATCAACACCAAAGCGCCTCGCGAGGTTGTCGTCTAGTTTCGACTTCATCTCCGAAAATGGATCGTTTGTTAAGTCTTCCATTTGGCTGATTGTTTCGGCGAGAAATGTGGGGTCGATCTCATGAATTGTCAGCGACATCTGATAGTAATCGTCAAACCCGACTGTGCGTGCTGCTTGGTTACGTAGGTGAGCTAGGTCGATTAGATTCTTTGCAACTTTACCTCCAATCTGCTTGCTCCCTTCCCATACAATTTGTCTCTTTGTGCGATCGATTTCTGACTTCAATACATCGCGGATAGCGTTGTCATTCATCTCTACTCCCTCTACCACAGCGCGATGTCTAGTAAAGACTTGCTCAATCGCGGTCTGCCGTCTGACAAGCTCTTTGATTGCCTCGGGAGACAGTTGTTCCGATGTAAATTCCAAGAGCAGCAAGTGCAATTGGCGTGACAATTGGGTAGATATGTTCTGACTCGTCGCTTGGAATGTCTTCAACTGCTCAAATCGGTCGCGATCAGCGAAGATAAGACGATATTGTGTTTCTAGTTTTGAAACTCTTTGAACAGCTTCATCCGACCCTGTTAGGCTAGCCTCCCAATATGCTTCTGCCAGTTGTCTGGCAAGAGGCTCAATTATTGCCGTGAGATTCTTAATGAACAGTTCTAATTGTGATTCCATGGAACACTCCTTCGATTTTAGTCAGGAATACGGTTTTGCTCCGAAACTATTTACCGTTCATCAAGCTGGCGCGAAAAAAGCGCTCAAAAGGATTGGGATGACCTACCCTAAGAGCGCTTCAATAATTTTGAAAATATAATATGGTATACCAGTCAACTGATGGTTCGCACTGATTGACACACCCAAAGTTACTATGGAGATTGGAAAATAGAGTTGGAAAGACGGAAGAATAGGCGATACTTTCCGAGACTATTTACAAACCTCGCAAGGTACACAACTTGTTACACGCTGCGAACCGGCGGGGTTGCGCTAGAGCGCCAGCATGAATTGAACTATCATAATCGCAACTTCATATAGCTCAGCATGCACCGCACTTCTTACAAACGGTTGTGTCACATGGGCTGGTCATGAATCCGCTGACCTGTTTTTTGAATTCGTGGCTAAGATATCCAGGCTTTACATTCAAGTCAAGGTGATCCCAAGGATGGATTTCAGTGAGTGAGCGTGGTCGAAGCGCGTAGAAATCAGGATCGAGCCGATGTTTCTTAAACGCCTGCTTCCATTGCATGCCCCGCGAAAGATCTAGAATGACTTTCCCGAGCCGCCGATCTCCGCGAGCAAAAACACCTTCTTGATATGCCAAACGGGCACTTGCAGACGATACCTTTAAACCTCCAATGCTGTTGATTTCCCGCTTCAGAAAATCTAGCTTACGAGCTATAGTCTTCTGATCCTCCATCGCCACCCACTGAAACGGTGTATGGGGTTTGGGAACCATCGGAGATATAGTGAAACTAATTCGTCCCATACGCCCCGTTTTCTTGGCATAAGGGAGAAGAATCGAGCGCATCTCCCTTGCCATATTGGCGATTGCCTCTACGTCGGCGGCGGTTTCGTACGGAACGCCAATGAGAAAGTACAGGCGCAAATTGAGAATTTCACGCTTTAAGGCTTCTTCAAAGACATGATAGAGTCGTTCACGCGGAATCGCCTTGTTTACGACCCTTTGTAAGTTTTCGGTCGCCACCTCTGGCGCAATGGTAATGGTTCCTTGTTCACTTTCGGCAAGTGCATCAAGCAAGGGAGGGCGCACAGTTTCCGCCCTCAACGAGGCACACGAGATTCGGAACCCTTTCTCTACAAGGCCAGAGGCAATCTCATCAATTTGAGGATGATCCGAGATTGAAGCACCAACTAAGCCAATTCTATCTGTAATACCACGAGCGAACTCAGCTAGCTTTAATGTGTTTTCGACGGAACGGTGTCGAGGCCATCGGCGAGCATAATCAGCAACACAGAAGCGGCATTGTCGTCCACAACCGCGTACGATTTCAATCAGATGAGCGTTGGAAAATTCGGTGTTAGGGGTATGAATCTGAGTGCAAGTTTCAACATCATCAAGATTCGCGACAGCGCTAGCGACGATCTTTTCGGGTGCGTTAACTCCTGCTCTCGTGCGTTCAATCGTACCATCATCCCGATAATCAACTTGGTAGAGATTGGGAACGTAGAAGCCCGGGATTGTTACAAGGGAACGCAGCAAATCTGCTTTACGGGCGCCAGTCTCACTCCATCCGTTAATGGAATCCATCAAGTTGTGGATTGTGATTTCCCCCTCCCCGACGAAACATATATCAACAAAATCGGTTATGGGTTCCGGATTGTACGAGATATTGATACCTCCCGCGATAATCAACGGATCTCTATCACTCCGGTCCGCAGCTAAAGGTGGAATATGTGCCAACTCCAATGCTAGTGGAATATTGACATAATCCGATTCAAACGAAACAGAGAATCCGATTAGATTGAATTGATTGAGCGGGGTTTGAGTTTCAAACGAGAAGAGCGGGCTCCGGTTATCACGGAGTTGCCTTTGTATCTGGGGATGTGGTAAGAAAGCACGTTCACAGGAAGTATCCTCGCGCCTGTTGAGCGTGGAATAGATGACTTGGACCCCAAGACTTGACATCCCGAGTTCATAGGCGCCCGGGTAGACCAGCACAGAACGGATTCCTTTCCGGAAATTATGGCGGGGGCGTTGCTCCTGGGCCAACAGTTCCGCGTACGTTTGGCGGAGATTCGATTTCATTTTGCCCACTATCTACTTTTTGTCCTTGGAATTCCGGACCCGGAGAAACGCCGGAATATCTAATACTTCGTCTGGATTTTCGTCTAGGTCACGTCGTGGAAAGTCTTTTGATTGCGGCGGTTCAGTATTGGGACGTGAAGTAGACTCCGTAAAAGAACCTGATTGTTGCCTTGATGGTTGAAAATTTTGACGACTAGGACGATTGCCGGGTGAGGCGGACGAATATTCACGATGAAAGATGTCGTCAATGGGACTTGTCGCACTACTCCCTGGTGATTCATGATAATTGTTGAAACCGGTCGCAATTACAGTAACACGCAACATTTCTTGAAGTTCCTCATTGTATGCGAGTCCAAAAATTACCTGCTCTGTTTCAGAGGCGTCTTTAATTACCGCCATTGCCTCCTCCAACTCTTGCATTGTCATGTCGGGAGGACCAATGATATTTACAATGATTCCGGTGGCTCCCTTAATAGAACCCTCCTCTAGCAATGGAGAAGAAATAGCTTCTTGTGCTGCGAGTTCTGCGCGATTATCGCCCGACGCTGTCCCAATGCCCATAAGTGCACCGCCCGCGTTGGACATAATCGTCTTTACATCAGCGAAGTCAAGATTGATTTCTCCAGGGACTGTGATAAGATCGGAGATGCTCTGAACCCCATGATGTAGAATTTGATCGCCCATTCGAAATGCCATGCGTATAGGCAGCTTTCGATCGACAACGTCAATCAGACGTTGATTGGGAATAACGATTACGGAATCGGCATTCTCGCGAAGGTTTTCCAAGCCCCGTTCAGCTTGCTCCGCGCGTCGCCTACCTTCAAAATCAAAAGGTCGTGTCACAACGGCGATTGTCAAGGCTGCGCTTTCTTTGGCAAGTGCGGCGATAATTGGAGCCGCGCCTGTACCGGTACCGCCCCCCATTCCCGCCGTGACGAAAACCATATCCGATCCCTCAACGACACCTTGGAGTCGTTCTCTATCCTCTTCGGCAGCCTTTTTGCCAATCTCTGGATCCGCCCCGGCGCCCAGCCCGCCTGTCATATTCTGACCAATTGGAATTCTCGTGGCATTTGGGCACGCCTGAAGCGCTTGATGATCCGTATTGACCACATAAAACTCAACACCTGCCATGGCTTGCTCAATCATGCGTTTGACAGCATTACTTCCACCACCGCCGACTCCTATGACTTTGATCTTTGCAAGCGCTTCAAAGTCCTCCTGTTCAAATTCAATCATAATTAGCTTCAGTTACTGGTTAAGCAACTCAGTAACCTAATTTCCTCCTTCACGTTAGGACACAAGCTAATAAAGAGTTTTTCATCTTGCATCGCCCATGGCAGATTATAATGCACATTGCAACCTAAGTCAACGATTTTTTTCGGAAATGGCGGTCTAGCTCTGGTTTTAACACGTTTTTGCTATATTCTGTAATATTCCTTAGGCTTTCCCCGTTAGATGCCTAATTTGAAAGAAGGCGTCAAAGCCATTTTCCATCATCTGAGGTTAAAACCATCCAATTTTGACCGAACTTTTCCCACGAGCCCCGCCCAAAGACGGACTTGGAATATTCGATGAAGTACGAGGTTACACCATGCAGTCAAATCTTGAGGCCGGCGACACCGTGGCAAGTGGCAAATGTTGTAGATTTAGAAATAATCTCGAAACCAATCTTGCATGCGTTTGAGCACTTGCTCAAATAGGTTGTTCCCCTTGATAAATGTCCGTTGCGGCTTCTTATGGCGTAGCATTGCTCCATAAAGGACAAGACCAACACCCGTTGCGTAGATTGGGCTATGAACGCGGTCCGTTAAGCCTTTTAATGGTGTAGGATAGCCGACTCGCACCGGGAAGGGAAATCTTTTTTCAGACAGTTCAATAAGACCGTCCAACAGGGACGTTCCGCCAGTTAGCACGACGCCTCCTGGGGTAACCAGTTTGCTCCTAGAAATCTCGTTTCCAATCAGGGTCAAAACCTCTTCCATTCTGCACTGAATGATTTCGACAAGATCTCGTCTTTGATGAAAACGTGGTCGACGTGCACCGCCTACTATCGAAATTTGAATAGTATCATTCAAATCCACCAAATCCATTGAGGCGCACCCCTTGTGGAGTTTAAGTCGGTCTGCCTCCTGTGGTGTTATTCTCAATACTTGGGCGATGTCACTCGTCACATGGTCGCCACCAGTCGAAAGCACAGCAGTATGATGGAGTGCATCCTCCTTATAGATAACAACATCTGTGGTGCCACCCCCCATATCAGCAAGTACAACGCCTACCTCGCGTTCATCGTGGGTCAATACGGATTCAGCAGAGGCAATCGGTTCCAAGACAATGTTTTCCACTGAGAGTCCTGCTTTGAAGACGCTGTTGAGAAGATTCTGAGCCGCGGCGACAGCACCCGTGACAATATGGACATAAACCTCAAGACGAACCCCTGACATCCCGATTGGATCCTTGATGCCATCCTGATTGTCAACAGCATAACCCTGCGGAATAATGTGTAAGACTTCACGCTCAACCGGAATCGAAACGGCTTGGGCAGCTCGAATGGCCCTGTCGACATCTGCCTGGGTGATTTCGTGTCCTTCGCCAGCTACTGCAACTACCCCAGGCGAAGTTTGACCGCTAATGTGCCCTCCGGCAATTCCGACGTAGGCAGATCCAATCTCCACACCCGCCATTAACTCTGCGGCCTCAACCGCCTGACGAATTGCGGCAGTAGTGAGATCGATGTCGACGACAACACCTTTTCGTAATCCATTAGAAGGTGCGGTTCCCACACCAATTATTTCTATCTTTTCAGGATCTCCCTGCCATGTGTTACCAATAATAACAGCAATCTTGCTAGTACCAATGTCCAATCCGACAACAATATCCTCTCTAGGCATTCATACTCCTCCTCTCCACAGATAGTGTCACTAATCCGGAGAGTCGAAAATTCTCAACCGGTCTGCATATAACATTCGTGTCACTACTGGAGAACCATTTGCTGGTTTGATATAGAAAATAGTATGCTGAATTAATCGAATCGGACGCCTTTCATTCCGTACGCACCCATGGCGTTGCTAGAAAGATGGCATCAGCAACATCATCAAATATCGCGTTCAGTCGTCGACCACAGCCCGTTCAACCTCGGTTCCTCTTGGTCAGCACAGACTCAACCTCAACTATTGGTGCCCCTTGTACATCGGTAACGGTTGCGGCATGAATTCAGATTGGGCTTGTATATTTTAGCGCATATTTTACCCGGGCGACTATAAGAAAGCACACGCGATCATTGATACGGCAAATCAAACGCAAAGATTCTATTAACATCATAGTATATCAGATATTTCGCTGTGTGTACAGTAGTAATTCACTATTGTCAGAGCAAGTCTTTTTGATTTTAGAGATGTAGAAATGAGACAGCCAAATCGAAGGAGAGATTTCCTTCAAAATAATCAAATTCCCGAATTTACCCATTTCTTTTTGCACTAGTCTCTAAAAACGCCGCCAGCACGAGAGATGTTTGACAGCTCAAAATCTTTGCACCCCAAAGCCTAAGCACGAGATTAACCGAACGAATAGTGAGCGGAATTTTCTATCGTGTTTGCTATCCGCTCAGTTAATCGATTGAAATTTCTCTGCATCCTCAAATCCCTGATTTTTCGCTTTTCCGTCTTTTTATTGCAGATCTAGTTAAGAGCGACGCAGAAACGTCCCACACCCCAAAATCAGATGCGATTGTCCGTCACAATTTGTAACAGCAATCACTCTACAATATGCTAACCGTGTATAGGCATTTCCCACGGCAGACGCGACTGGTGAATTTTTCTTACGTGTGTGATTGGAGCTTGAAGTGCAGATTGAGGGATTGACGGCTTTTCTCGGCACTTTAGAATCGGAAAGAAGCGGCACGACGGAAACTCGTGAAAGCTCTCCAACAGTACTTTGAGCTTATAAGAAATAAGATGCGGTGGCGCGTCATGATAACAACGCTCAGCTCATACAAGACAAACGCTTTCTGGAAATAAAAGACCGAGAAGATACATACAATCAGCGTTTTACGCTTCGCAAAAGCCTATGCATCGCGTGAGCATATTTGAGGTTTACTGCGAAGTCCGCTAATGGACAGCCCATGTTGCGTACTTATTGTCTCTCGAGGCTACCTCCACACGCATCTTCGCAGTCTCCTTGAAGTCTTTTTGATAGGTCCCGACCAACTTGCCAGATGTCTCCCGCCCCGACAGTAATTACAATATCATTGGGCAGTATCTCGGATATTAGTTCGTCCACTATCCGATCCTTGTCAGGAACATAAGTTACGTGTTGATGCCCACGCGCTTTAATAGCAGTCGCCAAATTCTCACCTGTAACACCTTCAATGGGTGTCTCACCCGCGCCGTATATTGAGGTGACAATTAATACATCCGTATTGTAAAAGGATTTCGAGAATTCACCGGCAAGGTGCCTCACTCGTTGGTAGCGGTGCGGCTGGAAAACCGCAACGATGCGACGACTATAGCTTTCGCGCACAGCACTGAATACTGCTCTGAGTTTAGCGGGATTGTGCGCATAATCATCGACAATAATGATGTCTTGGACTTCTCCGACAATCTCGAATCGGCGATGAATCCCCTGAAATGACTCTAACGCAACTCGGATATGACTGAACGGAATGTCTAACTCGATTCCAACACCTATTGCCGCAAGTGAGTTGGAGATATTATGACGCCCGGGCATCTTGAGATGTATCTCACCCAATACCTCTCCTGTGAATTGCACCTGATACCGAGAGGTAGGGCCCTTCACTCGGATTTCCTCTGCCATCAGGTCGGCGCGAGTGTCGATGCCGTAAGTTATGTAGCGTTTCTCAACTTGGGGGAGCAGTTGTCGTATGTTTTCTTGGTCCACACATAGCACCGCAACGCCAAAAAAAGGCACTTTGTTGATGAACTCCAAAAACGTCTTGCCGATTTCCTCAATATTGTTGTAATAATCGAGGTGATCAGCATCAACTGAAGTAACAACGGCGACTGTCGGAAAAAAATTTTCAATGGATCCGTAGGCTTCATCAGCTTCAACAACCATGACTTCGCCGTGTCCAATTCGAGCATGACTTCCGAGGCTAACCAACTTACCACCGACGACAACAGTCGGATCTAGGTCGTCCAAAACGGCGGCGATCATAGCGGTTGTTGTGGTTTTCCCGTGTGTTCCACTGACTGCAACGCTGAATTTCATTCTCATGATTTCTGCCAGCATCTCAGCGCCACGGATAACTGGAATCTTTCGTGCCTGAGCGGCGAGAATTTCAGGGTTCTCGGAAGGAATCGCCGGAGATACGACGACAACATCCGCATCCGGGACGTGTCGGGCTTGATGACCATAGTAAACAGAAGCACCGAGCTCGATTAGATGTTCAGTGATTTCAGTGCGACTCATGTCTGATCCGGACACATGAAAGCCGAGACTAAGCAGGATCTCACTAATTCCGCTTAGCCCCGCACCGCCGATTCCAACGATGTGAACGTGACGTGTCTTTCCGAACATAGGTTTGACCTACTATTACTAATGTGTTTTGCAATCCATGCTATTTTTCGCCTTTAGCCCTTTTTCGCTAAAGACAAGATTGATTTTGCAATTTCTTCGCTTGCATGCGGGTTGCCAAATTTGCGGCTAGCATCCGACATTTGCTGTTGTTTTTTGGGATTTTCAGTAATCCTAGTGATTTGCTCGGCCAGTAGCCGTCCTGTTAAGGTTTGTTGATTTAGAACCACCCCCGCCCCGCTATCAGACACCACTTGTGCGTTTAGCTCCTGATTATTTCCTGGGGTAGAAGGCAAGGGGATAAAAATTGCGGGAAGTCCACATGCTGTAATCTCGGAGATAGTCATCCCGCCCGCCCGACAAACCATCAAATCCGTAACGCTGTATACTTCGCCGATTAAATCAAAATAAGGCTGAACAAGGTGCTTCAATGGTGAACCAACATAATGCTCGCGCACTTGTTGATAGTCTTTTTTTCCTGTTTGATGAATGAGTTGTAGGTGCCGATGGTAAGGTGCCAATTCGGGCAACATGTTGATTACAGTTTGATTGATTGCATGGGCTCCTTGACTGCCACCCATAAAGAATATCGTTTTCCGGTTTGGATCGAGACCTAATCTTTCGTAGGTTGCCAAAGAACGGGCAAACGAGGCGATCTGCGGGCGAATTGGATTTCCGGTGATTTTCACGATTTCTGCCGGAAATCCTTTAGCGGCTGAATGAAATGCTAGATAAGCGATTTTTGCCCAACGTGCCAAGAGGCGATTCGTCAATCCTGCAGACGCATTCTGCTCCTGAATAGCAGTTGATATACCGAGCCTTGAAGCTGCAAAGAGTACGGGCCCTGACACATATCCCCCCGTTCCAACAACAACGCTCGGTTTCAGTTTGCTAAGAAACTGCAAGGATTGAGCGAATCCGCGGCATGCCTTTCCAAGAACCGGGAGCCATTTCCATGTTAGTCTTCTCGGAAAACCGGCTACAGAAATTGGCAAAAAACGGAAACCATGTTGGGGTATAATTGTTGACTCGAGACGATCTGTGCCGCCGATGAAGCAAATCTTGATTTCCGGATCAAGCTTCACAATGGCTTGAGCAAGTCCGACTGCTGGATAGATGTGACCACCTGTTCCACCACCCGAAATCACAATTAGCGGCACGACTTCTCCTTTCGTTTACGTGCTGGCGGGTCTACTTGGGAGGGCTAGGAAAGTGGAGAGATGTGCCGTATTTCTATTCTCATGTTCACTTTGCGCGATATATTTAGCAGGATTCCGATGCTAACCATGCTGACTAGTAGGGACGAACCGCCATAACTAATGAAGGGTAAGGTGATACCCTTAGTGGGCAGGACGCCAGCCACGACTCCGATATTTACCAAGGCCTGCAAAGCAATCAGCGTTATAATCCCGATTGCAAGTAACCCGGCGAATCGATCCTTGACGCGCCGAGCTATGTAAATGCCACGCCAGATGAGTAGCATAAAGAGGAGGATTACAACGATACTTCCAAGGAATCCCAATTCTTCGCCGATGATGGCAAAGATAAAATCCGTGTGAGGATAAGGGAGGTAGAACAATTTATAGATGCTGTCGCCAACCCCGGACCCGAGAACACCACCAAGAGCGAGCGAATTCAGGGAAAGGGAAACTTGATAACTCCCGGAATAAGGCGACCTCAGAGATTGAATGTAATCTTGGAAGCGTTGTAATTTATAGGGGTCTAGAAGTATTGCAACGTAGAAGAGCAGGAGCGCGAAGAAGCCAAGGAAAATAATCGGCCAGATGCGCGCGCCTCCGACGAACAATAGAATGAGAACAACGCTACATAATAATACTGCGGAACCAAAGTCGGGTTGTTTAAACAAGAGGAGAAAAGCAACTGTGAGAATCAGGAGGCCGGGAAGCATTCCACCCACAAAAGTATGAATTCTATTACGCTTTTGTTGGAGAAATTGGCAAATGTAGATTATCAGACCCAGTTTTGCCACCTCTACCGGCTGGAATTGTGCCCCGCCAATTCGTAACCATCGAGAGAACTCACCGCCCGTTACAGAACGCACGCTATAGCCGAGCGGTGAAAAAACCAGCAGCATACCAATCAGGCTGAGGATAAGTATCTTCTTGGCGTGTCGTTCGTAGTATTGGTATGGAAAGCGTGAAGCACACATCATGCCAATGAATCCCAACACGCTAGCAATCAACTGAACCTTAAGGTAACGAAAGCTGTCCTCATGATAAAGTTCGAATGCCAACATACTGCTCGAACTATAGACCATTAGGATTCCAATGGCAACTAAACACAACGTCAGAAATAGGAGAACGTGATCGATACCCTTATCAGTCTTATTGATGGCATCAACTGGGGAATTGATCCACTGAATCCATCGTTTCAAGTCTTATTACGGCCTCCCGAAAGGCACATCCACGTGCTTTATAATCATCAAACATGTCAAAGCTAGCATTCGCCGGAGATAAAAGGATAACGTCCCCCGGGACGGCATGTGAGTATGCTACCTCAACAGCGTGCTCCATTGTCATCGCATCCCACGTAACGACGTGAGGTTCTAGGGCGTTTCGGATTCTTCCAGTATGCTTGCCCAGCAGAATCAATGCCTTGACCTTAGACTTGACCAGGTCTATCAACGGAGTATAGTCATTTCCTTTATCATATCCTCCCATGATTAATAGGAGCGGGTCGGGTATTGATTCAATTGCGGCTCTGACCGCATCAACATTTGTAGCCTTAGAATCATTGACAATTTTCACACCGCGTACTGTGCTAACTGGTTCCAATGCGTGCTCAAGGGCATTATGTTCTTTAGGACGGAATCGACAAATCGCAGACCTTATCTGCTCGTATGATACATCAAGAATTCGTGCCACAGCAGTCGTGGCGAGCACATTGCGGACGTTATGCCGGCCAACCATAGGAATATCTGCTATATCACAAATCCGATGATATTCACCATTCTGCCTCGTAAGTATCTCTGTTTCGCTTCCCATCACCACTAAATTTTTATCGTACATACCTGTCTTATCGCACCCGTTCATTCTCCAATTCTCCACATTCTCCGTAAAATAGATTGGTCTTGCTGCAGTTTCGTTGGCGAAACCCATGACGACAGGATCGTCTGCATTCAACACAATACAATCCGTGGGGGTTTGATTCGCGCAGACCTTGAGTTTTGCATCACGATAGGCCTCCATTGTTCTGTGGCGGTCAAGATGATCTCGGGTAAGATTCAGTACAATACTTAGCATTGGCCGGAATGATGTGGTTGTTTCAAGTTGGAAACTACTTGCCTCCAACACCACTATATCTTCCACGGTTAGCCTTTGGACGTTACTTGATAATGGAATCCCAATGTTACCTGAGACGCAGACGTGTCGAAATTTCCCGCTTCGTTTAAGGACCTCGGCCGTCAGGAGAGTTGTTGTTGATTTTCCCTTTGTTCCCGTAATAGCCACGATTGGAGCACGGCAGATACTTGCCGCGATCTCGAGCTCCCCTATAATCGGGATGCCCAAGGACCGTGCTGTCCTTAGAACCGGTATATTCAGTGGCACACCGGGAGAAACGGCAACAAAGTCTACACTCTCGATACACTGATTCTCATGTCCCCCAAGAAAGAAATCGATCGCTCGACCTCTCAATTCATCAATTTCAGATTGGAGTTCATCTGCCGGTTTTGGATCCGTCACCTGCACGCTAGCGCCCAGATCATCTAGTAGTTTAGCAACAGCAACGCCGCTGCGATGAATGCCAAACACAGTGACCTTCTGTCCCTTGAAGTGCGCAGGATTCATGTATAATCCTCATCTCCTGACAATGATGCCACTACAGTATCTACTCATCTCAACTTGAGCGTACTCAACGCCATTAACATCAATAGTAACGCAACGATCCAAAATCGAATGACAACTTTTGACTCTTCCCAGCCACCTAACAGGAAATGGTAATGCAGCGGTGACATTCTGAAAATGCGCTTCTTATAAGTCCGAAACGACCAAACTTGAAGGATTACTGAAAGAGCTTCTGCCACGAAAATCCCACCAACAATTACAAGCAAGAATTCTTCTCTGATCAATATTGATACCGTCCCAAGCGCCGCGCCAAGGGATAGAGAACCGGTGTCACCCATGAAAACTCGGGCAGGATGACAGTTGTACCACAAGAATCCTAAACCCGCGCCAATTAATGCGGCACAAAAGACGGTTGCTGCTTCTCCAACAACCGGTAAGTGAACGATATTCAGATATCCCGCCAGTTGTTGATGGCTAGTCAAATAACCCAGAATGCCAAACGTCGCCGCAACAAACAGTGTGCAGCCGATTGCTAAACCATCCATGCCATCCGTGAGGTTTACGGCGTTGGAGGTGCCAACAATGACTATGGTAGCAAATGGGATAAACCAAATCCCCAGATCGGGATGAAGGTCTTTGAAAAACGGAATAATGATTGACGTATGTGATGTCAAACCGTCTTTCGGAATTGGTCCCCAACGGTAAACAACACAAGCAATTGCAAATGCACCGAGTGTTTGCAGGATAATCTTGTGCCAACCGCGCAGTCCCAATGACCGTTGATTCGTAATTTTCTTGTAGTCATCCAAAAATCCGAGAGCGCCAAACCACAGCAGGCTAAAAATGAGAAGAAATATGTACGGCTGATCTAGTCGCGCCCAAAGAAAAATTGAGATTAATACTGACGAAATAATCAGTATGCCCCCCATCGTGGGCGTACCAGCCTTGGTTTGATGACTTTCGGGGATTTCGTCTCTAATTTGTTCTCCAATGCGTAGTCGTTTCAAGCGCTCAATGACCAACGGTCCAAAAAGCAAGGAGATTAACAGCGCTGTTACGGTAGCATAAATGGAGCGAAAACTGATGTAACGAAAGACATTGAACGGGGAATAGACATCAGCGAGTTGTTCAAAAAATAGGTAGTAAAACATATGGGACTTAGTAGTTAACTGCTTTTTGGTCGATTTGCTTGCTTTTCTCTTCTTAATGTACAATCATTTTAGACAGTGTTCGGAATCTTGATTCACACTAAAATACATCTCTATAAGAGAGAAATGGAGGCATATCATGTTGACCAAGCGTTTGTACATGCTCGCGGGAGCATTGCGGGTTATCTGCGGGATTTTAATTTCCAACACTATGGGATTTTCAGCACACCATGATGTTGTCGTTGACAGAATATACCGATAGCCAAACAATTCATGTGGCTCAGGTGAAGCATTCATCAAAAAATCTTATGAAAATCTCATCATCTTTTCTGCGATTATATTTCCAGCAAGACTCCATGATATACAGTGGCAGCCACTTCTTGCTGTAGTGATGATGCGTTCCGTAGAATGACCTCTTGACACAAGCCCAAAACGACTCGATGGTGTTGGTGTGAGTTACGCCGTCCTCAGAAACATATCTCTCTTGGTGATGGATAACATGTCTTTCGATATCTTCGTCCAGACTATTGTAAGAGCGAAATTCATCAGTCATAAGAATAGACTCATCGGGTGAGACATTGCTAAGGATGAATTCTCTGATATTTTCACCAGATAGAACCTTCATGAATTTAGCAACCACCCGACCGCCTCTCTCGACTACGCCGATGACGGGAGATTTATTTGTGCCTCTACCTCTCTTAGATTTTGCTCTGGGTTTGCCGCCGACATAGGTTTCGTCCGCTTCAACTATCCCTTTCAGCAATTCATCACTATCACTCATTTTCTCACGGAGGCGCATTGCCATATACCAAGCGGACTTTTGATTCATGTCCAAGTCACGAGCAAGCTGACAACTCGATATGCTTTTCTTGGCATTGGAAAGAATTGAGATAGCCAAAAACCATTTCTGGAGAGGTATCTTGGTACCATGGAAGATGGTTCCTGCTGTAGCCGAAAAGCTAGATTCACAATCGTAGCAATTCCAACCAGTAGTAATGTCGTTTTTGTTCTTGCGTCCAACTTTTTCACTGCCACAGTGGATACAGCAAACACCGTCCTTCCAACGTTTTTCCTCTATAAATCTGAGACAAGATTCTTGATTTGGAAACTCTTTCATAAGATTCAAAATGTCCATAGCAAACTCCTACGAGAAGAATAGTCACTATGGACATCTACGTGTGACGAAAAGATTTACGACAGGGTACCAAGTTTTATGTTTGTCGTCAGTCTAAAAGCTACAAGCTACTAATTCCGAAACATATAATGAATCTAATTACGAACCACGAGCGGGGTGACAATTGATGCGGTATTCATCGACAATCTGCTCTAACTTCATACCGCGCGATCCTTTAATCAAAACTAAGTCGCCGGCTTGAGAAAATTCTCGCAACTGTCTTGCAGCTGCCTCTGGTGTGTCACAGGCGAATGTTGTTTCTACACGACCGACCGCGCCGCGAATGATATCTAGACTACGCGTCCCAACGGAGATTAACACATCAATATTCGCGGGCAGATTCATTCCAGCCTTGAAGTGTAGTTTTTTGGATTCCTGACCGAGTTCAAGCATGTCACCAAGTACAGCAATTCGCCTGCCAGAAGTGCGCGTTCTGCTGAGAAACTCTAGCGCATGCTTGAGCGAATCCGGGTTTGAATTGTAAGCATCGTTGATGATATACAAACCATTGCACTCGATTGGCTGCATGCGCATATTTGCAGGCTGGTAGTTTTCGAGTCCGTCGCGAATCTCGGCGCTTGTCAACCCGGCCCAAACTCCTATGGACGCCGCGGCGAGCGCATTTGAAACATTATGTACGCCGAGACATGGGAGGTTCACTCTAGTCGCGGTTCCACCATTGATTCGCAACGTGAAGGAGGGTTTTCCAAGGGATTGGATTTCTATTTCATGTGCCGAAATATCCGCATCACTGCCGCATCCAAACGTGGTAATCTTACCACATACTCTTCGAGCCAGACGCGGTGTCATCGGATCGTCGGCGTTCAACACGGCCCACTCAACCTGCTCCACTAGAGAACCTTTTTCTTTGGCAACCCCCTCAAGAGAACCGAGCAATTCCAGATGACTATGTCCAATATTTGTTATGACGCCTACCATTGGCTTGACTATCTGCGACAGTCGCCCAATCTCTCCAGGTTGGTTCGTCCCAATCTCTAATACCGCCAACTGACTGTTATCATCCAATTCCAGCAGTCGCGATGGAATGCCAATTTGGTTGTTATAATTTTTCTCGGATTGAAATACGGAAAACTGTCGGGATAATACCGATGCGGTCATATCCTTCGTTGTTGTTTTGCCGTTACTGCCCGTGATAGCGACGATTGGAAGATCGAACTTGCTACGGTGAAAAGCGGCGATGTCCCCCAACGCAATCAGCGAATCCTCGACCTCAATTACAATCGGGAAGTCGGTTTCGATCCGTTTGGACACGACCACACCACTAGCTCCCCCTTGGCGTGCGGCATCTATGAAGTCATGTCCATCATATTTTTCGCCAACCAACGCGACGAATAGGTCATCGGCACTGATTGCCCGCGAGTCTGTCGAAATCTGTGTTATGACTGCATTGGGAGTACCACGGATGAGTTTGCCCCGTGTTGCCCGTAGGATTTCAGAGACTGCAAGGTTCATGTTATATGTCAACCGTAACGCTCAAGATATTCCGCAGCAACTTCTCGATCATCAAAGTGAATCGTCCGGTCACCGAGAATCTGGTAATCTTCATGCCCCTTACCCGCAATGGCGACAAAATCTCCGGGTTTCGCCAGCTCAATTGCGCGACTAATTGACTCCCTGCGATCTGGAATAAGATCGTAACTTGAACCATCCGGCAAACCCGCAAGAATATCACTGAGAATTCGATCTCGGTCCTCCGTACGAGGATTATCTGAAGTAATCACGCTGTGATCAGCGATAGTGGCAGATATCCTTCCCATCTTTGGGCGCTTGCCACGATCTCGATCTCCGCCACAGCCAAAGACACAAATTAAGCGTCCGTTGGCGATCCGGCGCGCGGCAGTTAGAAGGTTCTCAAGTCCATCGGGAGTATGGGCATAATCGACGACGACAGCGAAATCTTGCCCTCGGTCGACTAATTCAAAGCGGCCCGGTACGACTGTGCTCTCAAGCCCCTCCTTTATTTCATCTATTGAGCAGCCGTGATGCTGGGCAATACCGACTGCAGCAAGAGCATTGTAAAGGTTGTAATCCCCCATGAGACGCAATCTCGCCCTAATATTTCCTAGGGGGGTAATCGCACTGAAAGCCAGTCCCTTGAGCGTAGATTCAATATCTTGAGCAGTTAGATCCGCACACTTGTCAAGCCCATAGGTTTGGACTACTGCATCTGTGACTTGGCGAAACTGATTTGAAGCTGGATCATCAGCGTTAAGAATCGCAAGTCCATTTTCTCGTTGAATCTGCTGAAACAACATGGCTTTAGCGTTCAGATATTCGTCCATGGATTCATGGTAGTCGAGATGGTCTTGTGTCAAATTGGTGAAAACCGCAGTTATAAACTTGAGGCCCGCAAGTCGATGCTGCGCTAATCCCTGAGAGGAAGTTTCCATAATAACATACCGTAGACCTGCAGAAACGAATTGACTAAATAGACCGTGAAGAGTCAGAGAATCGGGGGTTGTTGTAGCAGCTGACACCACTACGTTACCGTAGCGATGGCCCACGGTGCCCATAATCGCCGATTTTAACCCAGCTGCTTCGAAAATCGAGTGAATGAGGTAGGCAGTTGATGTCTTACCGTTCGTACCGGTAATGCCTATTAATTTAAGGCGATTTGCAGGATTGCCATACCAGTTGGCGGCAACCAAGGAAAGCGCGACTCGTCCATTCGCGGTCTGAATGTAGGTAGGGCCTCTTGGAAGATTTTTTGGCGGTGGATGTTCTCCAACAATTGCACTTGCTCCATTTTGTACCGCTTGGCAAATAAATTCATGCCCGTCGAACGTCACACCTTCGTAACAGATAAAAACGTAACCCGGTTCCACTTTTCGGTGATCGCTCACAATGCCCGAAATCTCTCTATCACAATCTCCAACTGTTGAGATTATGTCCACATGCTGAAGCAGGTGCTGAAGATTCAAAGTCGCTTTCCTTATAGGTCACCGTCCAGCTAGAGCCGGCTGGGCAAATACATCCGTTTGATTCAGATACGCAATGGTTTCACTTGCAATCCTCTTAAAAATGGGAGCTGTTACACGGCTGCTCAAAGGACCGCCGGCCGGTTCGTCAACAACCACGATTATCGATACATCTGGGTCGTCCGCAGGCAAGAATCCTATGAAACTCGTAACCACCTTGTCCTTGACATATCCTTTCCCTCTCTCCGCCTTCTGCGCAGTGCCAGTTTTCCCTGCCACACGATAACCATCAACACGCCCATTCCGCCCAGACCCGCCTTCAGTAACTCCGACGAGCATCTCCGCCATCTGTGTAGCTGTTTCAGGTGAGATGACGCGATGAATTTGCCTTGTAGCTCTTTGCTCAATCAGTTTCCCATCTGCCCCACGAATTTCTTTTGTTATATACGGCTGTAGTAACATACCATTCGTGGCGATAGCATTGACTGCATTCAACATCTGAATCGGGGTAACCGAAATCCCTTGTCCGAAAGGTACAGAGGCAGCGGAAAAATCATCCCAGTGGTCAAATCCACGAAGTTTGCCTACTTGCTCATGAGGGAGATCGATCCCTGTTTTTTCACCAAACCCAAATTGATGGGTATAGGTCTCAAACTGCTCCTTGGTGAGCCGGTTCGCAATTTTTAGAATTCCGATATTGCTAGATTTTCGAAGAATTTCACCGAGTTTGAGCCACCCATTTGGTTTGACATCGTGAATTCTATGGCCATTGGGAAGGCGATATACCCCTTGTTCGCAATATTCCAAGGATTCAGGAGTAGCCAGTTTTTCCTCCAACGCAGCTGCTGCAGGAACAATCTTGAATACAGAACCGGGTTCATACTGCATCCAGATGGCGTGATTGCGTTTAGCGGCTTCCTGGCTTGTAGCGTATGCATTCAGGTTATAGGTCGGATAATTTGCCATTGCTAGAATTTCCCCGGTCTTCGAATGCATAACGATTGCAGCACCTCTCTTTGCCCTCCATTTTTTGCATCCAGCGATTAATTCCCGTTCCGCAATGAATTGAATATTGTCGTCGATAGTCAAAATGATGTCATTCCCATTTGCCGACATGGTTTCATAGACCACTTGAGGGCTAATGGGGCGCTTCTTTCCGTCGGTAGGAATACCTAGACTTTCAGATGATTCTGAAGTTTCATCCCTTGAAACGGTGGCGGTACCGAGCAAATGTGAATTGTATAAATGCTCGATCCCGTCGACTCCTTCGTTGGAAAAATTCGTATGCCCGATGATATGACATGCGTGCTCATCCTTGGGATAAAACCGTCTTTCGTGGATTTGGTATTTTAAGCCGCGAATTGGTTGTACTACCGATTGAATGTCAGCTAGACGGTCATACGACAAATCTCGCGCCAACCAGATAAATTGTCGCTTGTTCCTTTGAAGTGAGGCAAGGATTTCGGACTCTGGTACCTCAAGTATGGGAGCAAGCTGAGCTGAGATTTTGTGGGCATCAGCGTTAAAGAATCTCGGGTCGGCCCATACTGAAATGAGATCTAGATTGAGAGCAAGTAAATTGTGATGACGGTCAAAGATTCTGCCTCTTGCAGCTTTCGGAATTTGGATTTGCCGCTGCCCCTTAGATCGCATAGACAATTCATCGCTGTGCAACAATTGGACCAGGATGAGCCTTCCAATCAGTAGACCAAATCCTATTTGCAAAGCGATGAACAGTGTGGCGATACGCGTCCGAGATATGCGGACGATTTTTTCCTCGTACTCATCAGAGTCCCATTCGCGCGTCAAGGGGTCTTGTCTTTGAAATACTCTATTTACAAACCTGCGTATCCGCGATTTGATTTCCTCATTGTGGTGTTTGCCAACGAATCGATTTCTCAACTCTTTCAATCCTCTCCATTTATAGCTATTCTTCTAAATTACGGACCGGTGGTGATGGTTGAACCATCTGAAGTTCTCGAGCGAACGCGTGAATGCGTTTGGCGGAAGTAAGTCTTGCCTCCTCCAGTTGCAATATGCGAATTTCGTTAATTAGCTGGTTTTTCTCTGTCCTAACATCCTCGCGAATTTGCAGAGCAATCCTATTCTGCTCGGAGGAAAACCAGGCAGTTGCAAAGGCGATGCAGACAAAACAGAACAGGAGAAAATATGCGAGAAGGGGGAGTTTTCCCGCCGATTTTGGTTTTTGATGATCCATTCTATCAAGCATAGTGCTGCATTTGCATCGGTTGGAAATAGTATCTTATATGAGTTTCGGATTTTGTTTCTTTAAGTCGCTGAGTATCGCACAACCTCATTCAAGCAGAAAAACGATTAATTTCGTTCTCAAGATTCACGGATTTTGACTGCGACGCGTAATTTTGCGCTTCGAGATCGAGGATTGCGCTGAACCTCCTCTGCTGTTGGAGATATAGGCCGTTTCGTTAATATCTCAAGGGAGGGAACATGTTGACAAACACATCTAGGCATACGAGGTGGGCAAATACAAATGCGAGATAGAGCACGAAATCGTTGCTTGACAATTCGATCCTCAAGCGAATGAAAAGATATAACACAGATTCGGGCCCCAGGTTTCAGAACCGATACCGCCGCATTTAAGCCTGCATCAAGGTTTCTCAATTCATTATTGACGTAGATTCGGAGCGCTTGAAAAATCCTCGTTGCGGGGTGGATTCGTCCACGATTAAGCTTTTTGGGCATTGCCTTCTGCACTATGTCGGCGAGCTGAAGTGTCGTGGTGATGCGCTGAATATTTCGGAATCGGCTAATCTGATGTGCAATTCTTTTTGACCAACGTTCTTCACCAAATTGAGCAAAAATGTCGGAAAGCACATCTTCGCGATAGTCGTTAATGACCTCTGTGGCAGAGAGCGATTGTTTTCTGTCCATGCGCATGTCCAACTTTCCCGCTTGAGAAAAGCTAAATCCCCTAGACGGTGTACCAAGTTGCAAAGATGAAACCCCCAAATCAAGCAAAACGCCATCTACTTGCGTGACTGAATGGGCAGCTAGTAACTCGTTCAAATTAGCAAAATTTCCTTGAACTAATGCGCACCGTTCTCTGTACCCACGTAATTTTTCCTCCGCAATAGCGAGTGCCTCTAAATCTAAGTCAATTCCGATGAGCTGACCACTTGGTGCGGATGCTTCTAATATCTCGGTGGCATGCCCCCCCAAGCCGATAGTCCCATCAACGTAAACCCCAGTATTCTTAGGCACCAAAAAGCTGGCAACTTCACGCGCAAGTACCGGGGTGTGTTTTACGTGTTTTGTCTCGTAGTTAGCCAATTTTTCATCTGTTTCCATTTTTCTTGTCAACCCATTACCCTTCATGATGAGTTTCCAATACATCGTTAAAACCGACTTGGATACCACAAATTGAGGGCATTATAACGTTAAGACATATAGTGTCAAGCGGAAACGAAGTCCATGCGGATTCGAGATGGAGGTAACTGATACAGTTACGTCTAAATTTGAACGCAATCTCGTCAAGATTACTCACATCCAAAAGAAAAAATACCGCTTTACAATTCACTCCACATGGGTTAAACTTACTTCTCTGGAGGACTATGATTATGGGAAAAACACTGGACCTCGGCAGAAGAATTGAAATCGTTCCAATGGACGTACGTTTCCATGACATTACCGTTGCTCTCAATTGTCAACTGCACAATGAAGTCCCTACATTTGTGGTTCATACCTATAGCCGTATCGAAGGTTTCAAGGATCGTATTGCATCAATTGTAAATGCGATGCAAGTCTTGGGCGGCATGGAGTTGACCTCAGACGGACGACTCCAGTTCTCATGTGAGGGGGGTCATGAACTAGCTTGTAGACGAGTTTTCTTGGAAGCGTGCAAATTTAGTTCGAACGAACCAATTGAACCGCGTCCTTTGGGTATCTTAGACAAAAAATCTGGGCTAAATATCACCATCACCAGCGCTGGCGCTGGCGTTTACGATGTTGGCGCCGACGGGGACGCCAAAAGCAAGGAAAGGCGAATATCGGCGATTGCTGGCGGTTTGATTAAGCTGGGACAGATGGTGGACGAGAGGGTAGATCAGGTTTCTTTTGCCTGCGGACAGCCCCATGACGCCCTAGTCGGTTTGTTGCTGGTTCGCGCACCGAATGTACGAGCTATCATGCGCGAGCAAGAGACGGCGTCCTCACGTGGGGTGCTTTCGGCTCCAAGCCAACAAGAATGAACCGAGGGAAAAACTGTAACCCCAAAACGTGAGGGCAATATTATGAAAACACGGATAGTCGATCCGATGACCAGTCGCGAACGTGTCTTGGCGGCGTTACACCGCGATCCTGTAGATCGGACGCCGGTATGTAATCCCACTTCTGTTGCTACGGTGGAATTGATGGATCTCGTAGATGCCCCATTTCCGGATGCTAACCGAAAGCCCGAATTGATGGCGCGCCTGGCAGCCACGGGATATACCGAGTTGGGCTTTGATACGATTATGCCAGTCTTCACAATTATCCAAGAGTCGTCTGCTCTTGGCTGCAAAATTCAGTGGGAACAGAAAGATAATTGGCCCACAGTGAAAATGCGTGAGCCAATCTGGGAAGATGTTGATGATATTAAAATCCCGCCAGATTTCTTAACCCACCAAGATACCCAATGTGTTCTTGATGCAATCAGAATCCTTAAGAAGGAGTACGGCGATGAGGTCGCTATCATCGGTAAAACCATGGGACCTTGGTCGTTGGGCTACCACTGCTTCGGTGTAGAACCTTTCCTACTATTGTCTCTGGATGATCCTGGCAAGACTAAGCTTGCGCTAGACAGGATGAAGGAAGCCACTGTAGAATTTGGGATAGCTCAAATAGAGGCCGGCGCTGATGCGCTGACTTTGCCGGACCATGCGACTGGCGACTTGGTCAGTGGGGATTACTATAAGCGGTATCTGCGAGACCTGCACATTGAGTTCGTTGAACGCATCCCCATCCCTCTGATTCTTCATATCTGTGGTCGTACGGTAGACCGGATGGAATACATCGCTCAGACCGGTATGGCCGCCTTCCATTACGACTCCAAGAACAAGCCTGCCGAATCTATGGATGCGGTAACCAATCGAATCGCTCTCGTGGGAAACATAAATAATCCTGAGACACTATTTTCAAAGGAACCCGAGGATGTTCGTCAGGAGGTTCGCAGCAACCTTGATGCTAAAGTACAACTCGTTGGACCAGAATGTGCAATCCCGCTGCAGACAGCTATTGAGAACCTCAAGGCTATTCCTCAAGAAGTGCAGGATTGGCATCGCGAGCAAGCGGCGATTAACTAGTCCCTTTTCAAATAAGCGCTTGCTAGATGAATGGATCCTTACCGATCGTCCAAAAGCTAACCAAATTGGGCCCCCTGGCGCGTTTGGCTTGGCACACTGTTCGTCAATCCCTTCAGACCTCGTAATCCTATTTTCGCATGAAAAGACGAGGATACCCGAAACCAGATACGTTGGTAATGCTACTCAAGCAGAGAAGAGATTTAACGTATCTCAAGGATGAAGGCTGGTATCGAATTCCGTTAAAAAGCGCTCCCAAGACTTTGCAAGATGTCGAATACCTAGCCTTCTACCAACCGAAGGGCTTTGGCGAGGATAGTTGGCGGGTACAATACTATGGCGAAAGGGCCGAACCATACAGGTTAAACGGATTGAGTTGCTTCCTCGTGAAGTTGCAGATCGTCAACGCTATGCCCTTTATTACCGTGTCGAAGTCGAAGACCTACAGCAGTTAGACAAGCCAATTCTAAGTAAACGTGGACGTCGGATTCTTTTTGTTCAAACGACCTTGGAGAAACTATTCACCGCGACAGAGATTAACGACCTGTTTCACGGGAGCCCGTTAGAGAATGAACTATGGAAACATCTGAAGAAAGAGGGGATTCAAGCGGAAAGACAATACGAAGTGATAAAAGAGGAGGCCAGACGATACTTTCTCGACTTTCACTTGCCCTATCAGAAGCGGTACATCGCCGTCGAATGCGATGGGGGTACATGGCATAGTAATACAGAGAAAGCTGTCGAAAATAACGAGAGGCAGAACTACCTTGAGGCAAACGGCTGGCATGTGCTTCGCTATTCAACTAAGCAACTCCAGAATCCGATGGAACGCCTAAATCAGATTAAGAATGCAATTAACAAACTCGACGGTTTGGTGGGAGCCGAACAGACAGACTGGTTCGAGACTCAGAATAGCAACGGCACTATGCAGTTGGGGCTGTTCAAGAAGTGACTCCTCGAAATTGGGGAAGAAAGGTAGATGAAAGCGACTTCATCCATGTTTTTCTTGGCCGCCTTCCTACTCGCACTACCGTTATTAAGTTGTACAAGCGAAAACCCAATCCCTGAGAAGACCCCCTCCCTGTTTTTCCCGAACGCTCAGAACTTCGTTTTGAAGAACCTCACATTGCCCGCAGATAAGGTCTCCTCCATCGAAAGTGTCCTTGGGACAAAACTTAAACCTAGCGATCTCACGCCAACCTTCCACATTGCAACAAACTCCAATAAGAAGCCGTTAGGAGCGGTGGTGTTTCTGAGCGTTGATAGTCCTCGGGGCGAACTTACGGGAGGTATCGGCCTCAACATGCAGGGAAAAGTCGTACGCGTCGAGATTTCGAAGAGCACAGATGTAACTGGCATCACGGACAGGGAATTCCTTGACCAGTTTACCGGCATGGGAATTGAGGACGCGTTTCAAGTCGGCGAAGATGTGAAACCTCTATCTGGACAGGAGGACGTTTCTAAATCGGTCACACTCCTGCCCCGGAAGGCACTTCTCATGACGTATGCCCTATACGCTAAGAAGCAGCAGCCAATTCCCGAATCTGCCGACGTGGCTGAAGAGTTTCCAGATGAACGTCATGAGCCGGAAACACTTATAGAACTAATGGAGATGATGAAGGAAGCATATATCGTAGTTCGTGAGTATTTCCAGTCTCCAACTGATCGAGCAGTCGCAGTGAAAGCGGCGAAGCAACTTGAAAACTACATACAGTACATAGATAATTTTGAGCCACCCAACAACCCGAACGAGACCGAAGAATATGCCTACTTCCAGGATCAAGTCTCAGAATCCCTTTCGCAGCTTGTTGATACTTTGGATAAAGAAGGGGCTTCCGATAACAGCAGACAGCAATGGGAAGGCGTCTTAGACTTGGTCGATAAAGCGCATTTGCGGTTCAGTATAGATGAAGTTGACCTAGACGAAGATTTGGAATAACGGTGGAAGTGCATGTAGGCTACTAGGAGAAGCCCAAAATGAACCTTCGCGCAGAGAATCTTGCCTCCCCCAAACGACGCTCGTTTTTGAAGGCTAGTCTACTTTTCATCGGCGGCCTTATCAGTGCGGTTGTCGCGGTACCGCTTTTCGGCTTCGCAATCTTGCCCGCCTTAAAGAAAGCACCCAAGAAGTACGTGGTTCTGGGAATTGTTGACCTCCTCAAGGGAAGCCAATACAAAAAAGTGAATTACACATTTCAATCTAAAGACGGATGGATACAAACCAACAAAAAGCGTTCTGTCTACGTAACCGATGCAGGAAAAGGAAACTTTGTCGTCTTTTCTAGGGTCTGTACCCACCTCAATTGCCTTGTTCGATGGGAAGAATCAAAGCGGCAGTTCCTTTGCCCGTGTCACGGTGGTGTGTTTGACGAAGAAGGGAATGTCGTGGCAGGACCGCCACCACGTTCCTTAGAAAGGTTGTCCGTTAAGGTAGAAGACGGTGTTTTATATGTTAAGGAGATTTAACGATTGAAGGAGAGAATAGCCGAATTTTTCGCTGCGCGCATCCCGTTACGCTCAATAGAAGCACACTTCAAAAAGCCGCTACCGAAGCATATCAACTGGCTGTTCTCACTTGGAGCTATGGCGCTGTTTTTGTTGATACTGCAAGCCGCAACCGGAGCGTTCTTGGCAATATACTATTCCCCGTCTCCGGACCATGCCTACAACTCTCTGAACTACATCAGCAAGGAAGTTCCTTTCGGCGGCTTCGTGCGCGGGCTACACCATTGGGGTGCCAGCGCCATGGTAATCGTAGTGTTTTTGCACCTGCTGCGCGTCGTAGTTTACGACTCCTACAAATCGCCGCGTGAATTAACATGGTTTGTTGGCGTATTGCTGCTGCTGATTGTGTTGGGATTCGGATTCACCGGTTACCTCCTACCATGGGATCAGAAGGCTTACTGGGCTACTGTGGTGGGCGCAAAGATCGCAAGCACCGTACCTTTCATTGGTGATGCTATTGGCAGAATCCTGAGAGGAGGTGAGGAGGTAGGTGCGGTAACGCTGGCTCGCTTCTATGCCATCCACACCATTTGGCTACCGTGGATTGCATTTGGACTGGTTGGTTTACATCTCTTCTTTGTACGCTATCTCGGGTCGTCCGGGCTCCCGCAAAATACATCAGAGGACATAAATGCAGGCAAGCCTTTCTACCCCGACCAACTCTTTGAAGATGGCGTGGCGATTCTCGTCTTGTTCAGCATTCTCGTGGTCATGGCGTTGTTCCTTCCAGTGCCCACTGAAGAGATTGCTAATCCGACAGATGCCTCGTACGATCCGCGTCCGGAGTGGTATTTCCTTTTCCTGTTTCAACTGCTCAAATACTTCGAAGGACCGCTTGAAGTAATCGGGACTTTTGTAATTCCTACTGTTGCAATTCTTTTTCTCTTCTTGGTTCCTTTTCTTAGCGCAAAAGAGAGATTGCCACTTCGCAAGCGTCCCCTCGCTCTGACCATTACCAGTATATCGGTCTTGTCACTGATTTCGCTTACAATTCTTGGAATTCGGTCGCCGAGATTGAATTCCAACTCTACCACAGTTACTGAGGCCGAACAATCGGAAGCACCTAGCTCGGCTGACACAGAGGTATTTGATTTCGGCTTAGAAGAGGACAATTAGATGCCACAGAATCTATTCGCTATCTCGGTCAATGCCACCTTTTCAAGCGGAAGTCATCGTCGAGAAATAACCATCGGCTGAGCTGATTGAATAACACACACTCCGTTACCAGTCGGACTAGATATTTGTCCTTCGATTATTACAACCACCGCCCCCTATTTTACAATTTCTAACAGCGATCGAACCCCGCTCTTAGATGACTGTTTCAGGTCTAATTATGCCACCTTTTGGGATAATGACAATTCCGTCACGGATATAATAGTCATCCCTATCAAAGTCACTTTTCTGTTCAGTGTTCGCAATAATTGAATCTTCGCCGATGCGCGCATTCTTGTCGATGATTGCTCCTCGGATCAAGCAACCCCTCCCAAGACCAATATTCGGGATGCCGACTTTCTGATTATGTTCTTTCTGCTCGTCCGTCTCATAGAAATCTGCTCCCATCAGGATAGACTGGTAGACACGAGTTCGCCCTGAGATTACTGTGCGGATTCCAACAATTGAGCGATCAATTTCAGAATCGTCTATAATCGAGCCTTCTGAAAGGATTGAGGACCGGACGCTACTATTATTTACTTTGGGACTTAGTAGTTAACTGCTTTTTGGTCGATTTGCTTGCTTTTCTCTTCTTAATGTACAATCATTTTAGACAGTGTTCGGAATCTTGATTCACACTAAAATACATCTCTATAAGAGAGAAATGGAGGCATATCATGTTGACCAAGCGTTTGTACATGCTCGCGGGAGCATTGCGGGTTATCTGCGGGATTTTAATTTCCAACACTATGGGATTTTCAGCACACCATGATGTTGTCGTTGACAGAATATACCGATAGCCAAACAATTCATGTGGCTCAGGTGAAGCATTCATCAAAAAATCTTATGAAAATCTCATCATCTTTTCTGCGATTATATTTCCAGCAAGACTCCATGATATACAGTGGCAGCCACTTCTTGCTGTAGTGATGATGCGTTCCGTAGAATGACCTCTTGACACAAGCCCAAAACGACTCGATGGTGTTGGTGTGAGTTACGCCGTCCTCAGAAACATATCTCTCTTGGTGATGGATAACATGTCTTTCGATATCTTCGTCCAGACTATTGTAAGAGCGAAATTCATCAGTCATAAGAATAGACTCATCGGGTGAGACATTGCTAAGGATGAATTCTCTGATATTTTCACCAGATAGAACCTTCATGAATTTAGCAACCACCCGACCGCCTCTCTCGACTACGCCGATGACGGGAGATTTATTTGTGCCTCTACCTCTCTTAGATTTTGCTCTGGGTTTGCCGCCGACATAGGTTTCGTCCGCTTCAACTATCCCTTTCAGCAATTCATCACTATCACTCATTTTCTCACGGAGGCGCATTGCCATATACCAAGCGGACTTTTGATTCATGTCCAAGTCACGAGCAAGCTGACAACTCGATATGCTTTTCTTGGCATTGGAAAGAATTGAGATAGCCAAAAACCATTTCTGGAGAGGTATCTTGGTACCATGGAAGATGGTTCCTGCTGTAGCCGAAAAGCTAGATTCACAATCGTAGCAATTCCAACCAGTAGTAATGTCGTTTTTGTTCTTGCGTCCAACTTTTTCACTGCCACAGTGGATACAGCAAACACCGTCCTTCCAACGTTTTTCCTCTATAAATCTGAGACAAGATTCTTGATTTGGAAACTCTTTCATAAGATTCAAAATGTCCATAGCAAACTCCTACGAGAAGAATAGTCACTATGGACATCTACGTGTGACGAAAAGATTTACGACAGGGTACCAAGTTTTATGTTTGTCGTCAGTCTAAAAGCTACAAGCTACTAATTCCGTTTACTTTTGTGCTTGGAAGATGACGACGGTGAGTGTATATCGGCGTACGTTCGTCGTAAAAGTTAAACCTCGGCGAAACATCTGCGAGTCCTATATTTGCCTGATAGAAAGCCTGAATGGTCCCGATGTCCTCCCAATAACCGTCGAAGAAGTAGGCGAACACGCGGTGCGTATGGATGCAGTTCGGAATAATATCCACGCCAAAATCGACGTGCGATTCATTCGAAAGCGCTTGCTCCAAGAGTGCCCGATTGAAGATGTAGATGCCCATTGAAGCAATGTGCTGTCTGCCGCACGGATCGATGTCTCTTGAAATGAAAGTGTTTTCTGGAACTGCTAACCGCTGGAGTTCTTCCTCAGTCTGCGGCTTTTCCACAAAATCGGTGACTCGTCCGTCATTATCGGTTTGCAAAATACCGAAACCGCTGGTATTTTCCTTATAGACTGGAATAACGGAGATTGTGATATCCGCCTTCGATTCGACATGAACGTCTAACATTTTGCGGTAGTCCATTCGGTAAAGATGGTCGCCGGCTAGGATAAGTACATATTCGTCCGTGAATCTTGGGCTAATGATGTACGATTCGTTTTGTCGAACTGCATCCGCCGTGCCCTGATACCACGCCTCACCTTCAACCGTTTGTTGGGCAGCCAATACCTGTACAAATCCGCGACGATAAGAATCAAATCGGTAGGTTTGGGCAATATGACGATTCAACGAAACCGAATTAAACTGAGTAAGAATGAAAATCCGCTCCATTCCAGAAACTAGGCAATTGCTGACTGGAATATCTACAAGTCTGAATTTGCCCGCGATTGGCACACTCGGTTTGGCTCGCTCCCTCGTCAGAGGAAATAGTCGTGTTCCTCTACCGCCGCCTAGAATGACTGCAATTACCTTATCTTCGTTCATTTACTATGCCGTTTTCCCGTTGAGCGCCGGTGTGCAGAGATCTCTTGTCCATGGCTTGAGAACCGTGCGTTTGCCGCAAACTCAGTCATTGAGCCCCTCCCACTCCTAGATAGAAATTAATTTCTCCTTCATTCTCTACAGCGTCCCTTTCGTCGAGAGTACCCCGCTCACACGAGTATCCATAATTGTAGCGAGATCGAGCGCCTTTGCAAATGCCTTGAAGATCGCTTCGATAATATGGTGATGGTTCGTTCCGTAAGGAACATTGATGTGAAGCGTTGTTCCGCTGTGATTGACGAATCCGTGGAAAAATTCTTCTACCAGTTCAACATCGAAATCACCCACTTTGGCGTGACGAAGTGGGGTATCGTGACGAAAAAATGGGCGTCCGCATAGGTCTAAACTGATATGCGCAAGCGCTTCATACATTGGCACGGAAGAATTCCCGAAGCGACACATACCAGCTTTATCGCCCACGGCTCGGTTAAATGCTTCTCCCAAACAGATGCCCACATCCTCCACAGTGTGATGGGCATCCACGTGGAGATCACCAGTGGCATTCACCGTAAGATCGAAAAAGCCGTGTTTGGCAAAGAGTTCAAGCATGTGGTCCAAGAAGCCTACCCCAGTCTCGATTTGGGATTTGCCGGTGCCATCAACGTTCAACTTCAGTTCGATTTGTGTCTCCCGCGTTTTACGCGAGATTTCAACTTCCCGTTTCACAATAGGTCCTCCTTGCAGTTATAATCGAAATCGGACGTTTCCTCCTTGGAAGTAAGTGCAGCACAAGGGCACAGCGCATTCAAGTCCAAATCACCGCTAGAATTGCGGCTAGGATTGGAATATGATATACTTCAATTGTTGTCAATTGACAACAATTGACTGCAACAGTTCTGTTAGTGGTCTTCAATGAATCTAACGCACATCTCATGACTCCAGCAGATACCTCATACACCATAAATCGACACAAATAACGGGGAAATAGGACCAATGGAATACTCGCGAACTTTGACGAGGCGGATTGCTTGGACGTTAATAACGGTCTGGTTGAGCATTGATGTGACAGCCGCGGTAGAGGTCTCCGCACAAGCTCGGAGGATTCGACGTCAGCGAGTAGTAATGCCTCAACAGCGCCAAGAAAAAGTCAATACAGATACAACGATAGATTTGAAAACAAATATCCTTGAGATTGCTCAGCGAGTGAGCGATCAATCCCAGAATTCGATGGTAGATTTTCTGTTCGTCATTGATGGCAGCCGGGGTATGATGGACGGAATCTCTGTAATTCAAAAAACTCTCATTGGCATGGCTAACGTATTTGAGGAAGAGTTGATTAACTATCAATTCGCCCAAGTCTCGTTCGAGAAAGTCGCCGGCGTACCAAAAACCAGCATTCAATCATTCGAGAACGATCTGGTTGCCAGTCAAGCGTGGTTTCGTGAATTGCAAATGTCGCGGGGTGCCGAGACCGGTTATGGACTTGATGCAATTCTACAATCGATAAGGGAGACCAACTTTCGACCGGAAGCGTTGAAACATTTACTGGTTGTAACCAATTCACATTTGCAGACCGCCTGGACCGCAGAAAAGGCGAATGACAAAGTCGTGAAGGAAATTGTAAACCTGTGCAAACAGGACAATATACATGTCAACATCATCGGGGTGAGCGAAAGCGCACAGATACAGTTGACAGCTAAGACGGGCGGCAAATTTTACGCTATCTCTGGCAGTGGTCAGAAGGGCGTAAAATTTGTTAACTCAGGTGACCTAGACAAGTCGATTCTCAAAATTGAAGGTGTTTTCAAGCTTACTGCCCAGCATATTTCCGCGACAGTAAAGCAACCAGCCGACATTGTTTTTATGTTTGACTCAAGTTTAAGTATGGCGGCTAAAGCTAACAAAATCAAAACAGACAGAATTTGTGCCGGCATTGATGAAATGGCGAACATCTTGAAATCAGCGGGAATCAATTACCGATTTGGCGCTATCCGTTTTTGGTCAGCAATCGGTAGCGGCGAAAGCGTCGTAGTGCTTACCAAACCGCCATTGAACACCGATCAAGTTAAGCGCCTTTATCGCGCGCCTAAGCAAGGCGACAAACATCTCCTCGGGGCAGTGATAAAGGGTGTGCCCAAAATCAAAACCCCTACAGATCGCCAGCTTGTCCTCGTGATTGTTACAGATGGCTCGACTGGGCACCGCGCGGAAAAAGGGTATACCGTCAATCAAGCCATCGGCGTTTGTCGGAGGGCTGGCGCGCAAGTGAATGTCATCGGAGAATCTTCAATGAGTATTCATTCCTATAAGGGGCGCTTTGGCGGCCGCGCTACATCCCCTTCGGTTGTTTTTCAGAAACGGGTTGCTGAAATAACAAACGGCGTACATTACGTTATGCCCAGAGCCTCTAACTAGTTCCTCAAACTGGCAGACGTTAGTTTGTAATTCTAGGCTCTGCTCAGCAATCTCTTGCTTGCCTGGTATCTCCAATCGTCCTCCGTGATTGTTGTCATAAATTCAAGCGTGACGAGGCCGGCACTCAGTGAATTAAATCCGATAGCGAATGCCATTGCGGGGTAAACCAAAATCTGAAAACCACTCTGCACTTCTCGCCTCCTACCGAAACCGGCAACCTGATTTGTTATCTGCTCCAGTTTCACGATTTATGCCTTCCCCGACTGCAGGATTGCCTAATCTCTCGACTAATTTACGCCGTAAGCCGATTGGCCTCCTCAGGAAACGGATGTGAGGTTGGCTTTGAATCCGTATCGCTTGAATCCAGCCTACGCAACGGCAGCGTTCAGTGGATTCTAGGTTGGACATACTTATCCCGCCCAACTTTCCTACCTGCGTCACGTTTCCCCGAGTCGTTCCAATCTTTCAGGTCATTCGTTCGCACAGTCCCCAGAATGAATGCGATCGACATAGGAATAGTATCTGCCGAATTTCTTCCCTAACCGTCCTTCTTTACTGACGAGTTAGCCTATCGGCGCTTTTGCGAATGGCTGCCCCTCGCACCAAGCAGGGCAGGAAATCAATCAGTTTGGATTTGGTATTCCAGACCTAGCGGAGAAGTTCCGATGGAATGAGAAAGCCTGAAACCAAAAACCTCAATTTTCTAGGTCTTCCTCGATCTTTCTTGCGTACATCGCGATGAGCGCAAAGCAAGTTGTTTGTAGGTTTGCCACTGGTTCTTGCAATTCAATGGGAGTATCACTGATAAAGCCGCCATCTTCCTGTTGGACGGTTGTCAGATATCCGAGTGTAACACGATCTGAATTCAGCGGATCTCTTCCGGCGGCTAACGCCATCACGGCATAGGCTGAAATCTCGGGATCGCTCTTCTCTCCTTTCGTCCTGCCGAAACCGCCATCCTCATTTTGCATTTGTTTCAGCCATACTATTTGAGCATCAATGTCATAGACTGCCGCCAACCCTTGCAATACCCAAGATGTGACAAGTACATCCGAGCGGCTACCGCGTTTCAACGACCAGCCGCCATCCACATTGATTTCCTCGGCGAGCCAATCAGCGCCTCTTGAGACGGGCGAAAAGCTTGCTTTGAAATCCATCCGTTTTAGCCCAGCTAATACGGCGGCGGTGTTCAGTGGATTGCCAGGTTTATGCATTTCTCTCGCCCAACTACCATTCTCGTTCTGTGCGTCCCTGATCCATTTCAATCCTGCGAATCTTGTCTCTGAATCATCCGTCTTAGCTTGAGCAAGCGTGACTAGTGCAAAGATTGTATGCGCTGTATTACCATTCCAACTCCCATCTTGCTTTTGTTGGCGCGTCAGATACCTCACACCCCGACGAATAACGGTTGAGCCTGTGCCCCAGCCCTTGAACATTAGCGCTTGCATAGCGAAAGAGGTGACTTCAACATCGCTTTCTACTCCCGGTACGAGAGGCCAGCCGCCATCTTCGTTTTGAGCGGAATGGATGTATGATTCGGCGCGTTCAATGGTCTCGAATAGAGTCGAACCAACCAGACGCTCTCCAGGGGAAAGGATTAGACAAATAAGCAATATCCCCAACAATAGAAACCTAGATTGATACCTTCGCATGCTATCTTCTCCTTAAATTTGGGACAATCTTTCCTTGCCAAGTCGGAGGTCACGGATTTATGCTTTCACGGCTTAAGTTGCTGATCTACCAGACCAAAGACCGTTTCTAGAACATCCCTATCGAACTTCCCCAATGGATGAATCAACCGTATTCTGCCCAAGCGGTCTATGAAAACCATTGTACACCCTTCGGAGGAAATGCAGTATTGCCTTGTCACTTTTCCATTCCAGTCGAGAAGAATGCTCGCAAATAGGGTATTATCACCAGCTTCACGAAGTTTCGCCTTAATCTTTCCCTTCATATACCATCGCGCAAGAAGAGGTAAGTTTGAGGCGTTGAGGATGGGGAGGATATACGAGTCACCTGCATACCGTTTCCTGAAGAGTGTAAACCATTCCTCGCTTTGAATATTACCTTTCCTGTCACACCCCAAGAGTATTACATTTTGTTCCCTAAATTGGTTTAACCGAAATTTGACATCGTACTGATTCTGAAGCGTAAAGTCGGGAGCGATTGAACCAAGAGAAGAAGTGACGAGTGAAGGCTTTCTACAGGCAGGAAAGATGAAACAACCGACTATTAGCAGATATACGACATGTGGGCGGTAAGTAATGGATAACAGGCAATAAAATAACTGGCATTCTGAGAGCACATTACTTTTGGTTTGTTTCATCGCAAGCAAGTGCTTTAGTGAGACCAGATTGGTACCAAGACTTTCGTCAACTTCACAAGACTTTCCAGATTATGAGCGGGTAGAAAATAATCAACATACGGCAAAGCGGTACGGATCCCTCGGCAAACGGGTTGATATCCGCTGCTACCAAGTAACGGGTTGAGCCATATTAGCTTGTATGCGTGTCGATTCAGCATTTCCATTGATTGCTGTAACACATCTGCATCACCTTGATCCCAGCCATCACTGATTAGGATGACAATGGATCGATTGGCTGTGAAGGAGCGCGCAAATTCGCGGTAAAAACCAATAATACTTTCTCCTATTTTCGTTCCACCCGACCAATCGGGCACTACCTCTGCCATTTCACGGAGCCCTTCTTCGACGCCCTTGCGACGTAGGAGTCCGGTAATGTTCGTCAAACGTGTGCTAAACACCGCAACTTCAATCTCTTTAATCTCCTGTTGCATACCATAGATGAATTGAATTAGGAATTTCGAGTAACAATCCATCGATCCGCTGACATCGCAGAGTAAGAGAATTTTGTTTTTCTTAATCTTGCTACGCTTGTGAACGAGGGTTAGCAGTTCACCGCCGTAAGCGATATTTTTGCGCCAGCTTCGTCTGAAGTCAATAGTTTTCCCCTTGACTGCCAGTTCCTTGCGCCGACTTAATCTTGTGGCAAGCAACGCCGCAAATTTTGCAATCGCTTCGCGTGCTTTTTCAATTTCCTCCGGCGACAGCTTGCTGAAATCCTTCTGCGTGAGGACATCATCGGGGCTATAGGCAATTGTGTCGCCAGCTTCCTGCTCTTCGTTTTCCGCGCTGTTCAATTCCGACCACTCATTTACAGAAAAATCTCCACCGTCGTCCTGCACCATGTCAGCAAGTTCTTGAAGTGAGGATTCATCAGTTGATAGAGCATCATCATTGTCATCAATCCCTAACGGCTGAGGAGTCGGGCGAGGGTATTTCCAGAACAGGTTAAACGCTAAATCGAAAGTTTCACGATCGGACTCATTTGCTATCAGGTTTGTTCTGGCTGTATGATAAAACTCGTCACGTTGTGCAATGTCGATGAGTTCCAAACTGCGGCAGAAACTAATCTGATTCGTCGTTGTAACGTTGATATCCATCTGTTTGAGCAGGTGGCAGAAGGCAGTGATTTCTCGAGAAAGTGTTCGTTGTCTCATGGAATTACCCTTGCGAAGAGAGTCAATCCGCTTTCTCTGATTTATCATCAGAAGACGAATCCGCTAAGCGCTTCGCCCGAGCGATGAACTCATGTAGGTCGGATCCCTGGGCACGTTGAACGTCATCCTGATATTTGAAGAGGCAACCAAGTGTTTCATCAACAACCTCCGGATCAAGTGCGTCTTTCCCCAGTGCAATAAGCGCTAGCCCCCAATCGAGTGTTTCTGCTATGCCCGGTTTCTTATAATAGTCGCCTTCCCGCCAAATCTGCATCATGTTGCACAACTGTCGCGCCAGCGAATCATTGATATGCGGGAGTTTGGTATTCACGATTGACAATTCCTTTTGAAGAGAAGGGTAATCAATCCACTGATAAAGGCAGCGTCGCTTAAGGGCTTCGTGAACCTCTCGCGTACGATTCGACGTCAATACAACGTAAGGAATATGCTTCGCGCGAATCGTGCCAATCTCCGGTATCGTGATTTGGAAATCGGACAGAATCTCAAGCAAGAATGCCTCAAACTCGCTGTCGCTCCTATCCACTTCGTCAATAAGTAACACCGGAGGTACCCCACCATCGCTCTGAATCGCTTCAAGGAGTGGGCGCTTTAAGAGAAATGCTTCGTTAAAAATGCTAGCACCAATTTGGTCCTTATCAATCCCTTGCGCTTCGTCAATTCGCAACTGTAGAATCTGCTTGGTATAGTTCCACTCGTACAATGCGTTGTTTGCGTCGAGACCTTCATAGCACTGCAAACGGATTAACTTACCACCTGTTATGTTCGCCAGAACTTTCGCAACCTCTGTCTTGCCAACCCCCGGTTCACCCTCAAGAAAAATTGGTTTGTTCAGGTTATGAGCTAAGTAGATAGTCGTCGCCAACGCTCGGTCGGTAATATATTCCCCCTTAGCGCACGCATTTTGAACTTTCTCAATTGATTCAAACATTTTTACTTAACCTAGAGTTTAGTCCAACAAAATTCGCCTGTGACAAGTCGTGATGTCATCGAATCTACTGCATCATTCTTTCGTCCTGCAGCGCTTCTTCATAATCTTTACGATAATCAATGTCTTTCAGGACACGGTTTGTGTCAACGATGACGTATTGAATATCGTCAGCGTTTTTTTTGAAAAGCGATCTAATGCCACCGCTTTCCGCGTCGAGAGAGAGGATGTCAGAAGCGTAGCGCCGATTAAAAATGGCAGGATGTCCGCGACGATAGTTGTAACTTGGCAGCGCAATTCCTTTATCCGATTCTTTATAGGCCTCAACGACGCAATTGATGAGGTCTGAAGTGATAAACGGCTGATCGACAAGCATCAGCGCAAACGCATCAGCGCAATCAGGTAACGCTTGGACCCCACATTGGGCGGAAGTCAGCATCCCTTCTTGATAGTTCGGGTTAAACACAACCTTGATTGGTTTGTGCCGAATCTTTTCATGCGCCTTCTCCGACTCGTGACCGATTACGACGATGACCTCATCAAGCTTGGATCCGAGCATATTATCGATCATCGTTTCGATAATGGTACTGTCGCCGAAGGGAAGGAGTTGTTTTGGTTCCCCCATTCGGGTGGAAAGACCTGCCGCAAGGAGTATCCCGTGAATTTTAATAGTTGTTGGCATAAAGCACGACTGAATCAGACATTCTCGGGTAACTTTATCACGAGAGATATGCGATGCTCTTATGTATGAATTCGGACAGTGAATCCCAACACAAAAGGACTAACTCTCAAACCTAGAAGCGAATCTCAAAACCTGCGCATTCCTCACTACGCTCGAATTGATCGATTTGGACACGGTCAACTCTACCTGCAGGAGGCCCCTGTTCCAATAACATAAGGAACTCATCCAGCGCCATCTTATCCCCAGCGGCGACGACCTCAACATCGCTGTTAGCTAGGTTTCTGGCGTAGCCACGAACCCCAATTTTCTCTGCACTTCGACGTGCAAAATCGCGGAAACCGACTCCCTGCACTCGGCCGCTAATAAGGATATGAATTTGCATAGGCTAGTTAAACACATTCGCCAACTTCACCGCTGTTTTGCTCGGTAGAAGCTGCTTGGCGCTCTTTATGCTTGAGGTTTATTGAGTATATCACAAACTCGTCTGGGATTGCATGAAATTTCCCTCAACGGCAGAATGTCCGAGGTTGAGAATCGTGACCATATCATGAAAGTGCTCTGAAACGCCAAGCTTTGCTCGTTTTACACTAGGTCGCGTAACACCTTTAGCAATCATCGTTAGTGTCGTCCAGCGGCCATAGAATTGCCAACGTCTCAATAATAAACAGTGTAAACGGAGCATTTAGCTCTTCAAAATTCTGTCTCACCAGCGCCTGGCCGCGTTCGACTGCCTCGCGAATCTCATCAGTCTGTGCAATCGCGGGCGATTCTACTTCGGTATATAACTGCCGAGGCAGGTTGAGTTGATTGAGATGTTCAAGCAGTTCCCAGTCCTTCAATAAGCGGCCGTCCTCACCAAATTCGACGCCGGCAGTGATTGACTGTATAACCCCTTCTTGGCTTGTGAGTCGATTCTGAATGCGATACACAACAATCGGATAGGGGAGTAGTTCGTAGGATAAGGATGCAACTGAGGCGTCGTATTCCTTTGCCTGGCGGAGTGCCTGATTGACCAATTTATGTCCGACCCCCAGTACAGTTCCATGCCTTTCTTGTCTGCGCGGCGTGCGATCAAAAACCGTGCCGCTATAAGATGATCGGATGCCAAACTCGCTGCGCCAAGCTTCGGGGGTCCTGAATCTAATCCCCTGGGGCTCCGCTTCGACTCTCCTGCCATTGAGTCTTAACATGGACAGAAAGAAGGGTTGTAGGTCTGGTAAGTCAAGTGGCGGTATCTGCGAGGAAACTTGTTGAAAATCGAATTTGTCGCAGTTCCCGACGAGGTCTTTCACAACGTCAATGACATCTTCTCCACCAAATTGTGCCGTTTTTTCGTTAAACCAATTTGAAAGTGATTCCTCCGAAATATCAGAGGCACCGGAAAACAAGTCACGGAAAATAGCAGGCGAGGTCATGCCAAGAACCAACTGAAACAGGTCTTCAGGTTCATCCATCACCTGACCGAGAGCGAGTGTGATGTCCCGGATTTTGCTGTCGAGTATATTCCAGATTCTGGATTCAATCGTGTCGGGATTCCTGAGGGAAACCACTTCAACAGTGTGGGTTTGCCCGTAACGATTTAGGCGGCCAACCCGCTGGTGCAGACGCATTGGATTCCACGGCAGATCGATGTGAATTAGCGTATGGCACCGCTCCTGCAGGTCGATACCCTCGCCTCCCGCCTCGGTAGAGACCATGTACCGCGCCTCCCCGGCGTTAAATTTCTTGGCAGCCGATTCGCGCGTTTCGCGAAGCGTTTTAATTCGCCCGGCGCTATCAACCACCTCATCTGCCCGATCATCACCGTTGATAAAAGTTACACAACTGTCGCCAAACCTCTGCATTAAGGATGATAGCATTAGAGATTGTGTTGCCTTGTATTCAGTGAACAAGAGAACAGGGCGATTCGGGTATTGATTTTCAACAAGGTCGATAATTTTCTGAATTTTCGTCTCCGTCCCAACTCTCTCTGCTGCCGCGACAAGTTCACTGACACGAGATACTTCATCCTCCATCAGACGCAAGAATTCAGAAAGTTCGGCGATTTGCTCATCTAACCTACTGACTTCGTCGAGATTTCCTTCTTGTTCAGACAATCTGTGTGCCGATATGCGCGCGTTCAATTCCTGGAGTCTGTTTCTACTCTCGACGACACGGTCCAGCCTCTTCTTCAGCGCACGCCGAATTGCCGCCACGGAACTTGATGCCAGTTTCTGCATGGTAATCAATACCAACTTCACCAGTCGTTCGTCATCAGATGGGAGCGTTGATGCGTAGGCTTTGCCGGTAGCAATGAATTCTGTGAGCATTGTATAGAATTCGGACTCTTCGTCAGAGTAACTGTAGGTCTCTGATTTCACAATAGGTTCGTGAAAGAGTCGTCTACCTTGTAGGTCGGTGACATTTTGTTTGTTGTTGCGAATCATCGCATCGCGAAGTTTCGGCAGATGTTCGTGAAGGGACTCATGTGGATTAAACTTGTCGGGATGGAGTAGTCGCAGCAGCGACAGGAAGCCGTAGTTTTTGCCGCGGTGGGGAGTGCCTGTGAAAAAAAGCATAGATTTGACATGTTGCTCGTCAACAAGCTGTTGCACGAGCTTGTAACCCAGCGTAGCACCGGATCTTTCATCGGCGTTCAGGTGATGCGCTTCATCGACAATCAGCAGGTCCCACGGATCGCTTTCGAAAAGTCGGTCATGCCGTCCGTTATGGTCAAGTCGTAACGTGTTCAGCGAGGCGATGACTTGGTCGTTAGCCTGCCAGAACCCCCCTTGTTCGGTGTCGGATTCCGCCGCATATCTTGTAATCCGAATATCAAACATTGTCCTCAGTCGGTATTGCCACTGTTCAACAAGTGAGGCAGGAGCAAGAATGAGTAGCCGCTTCACTCGTTCTTTGGCAAGTAATGGCCACAAAACGAGTCCTGCCTCAATTGTCTTGCCAAGCCCAACATCATCAGCGATTAGCCATCTCGTTGGCCATTCTTGCAGCACTCGGCGGCAGACCCACAGTTGATGGGGCAAGAGCACGATGCGAGACGGTGAAAACACACCCCAGGCATCGTTGATTGATTGGATTGCTTCGGCTTGAATGCGCGTAACGACTTTAAGCGGGGGGTGCCATTCGCTCAGGGAGATTGCTTGCAACGGTGTGGAAACTGTTGATAGATCGGTTTTCTCGCACGACTCGATGCCACCTTCAAATCGAATGACTACGGTTTCACCCTCGTCTATCAGGACGCTGCCTCTGCCGAATTCTGGATGTTGAACTCTATCATCTGTTGCAAATTGGCTGTCATTCATTATTTTCCTCGATGCCTTCGTCTTGCGAGACATTACTACCGAAGAACCTTTGTTGTAATTTTTGATTCCCAGCAATAATGAGAAATGGAATATCAAACGCACCTTTGAAGGTTGCTTCCTGCTCTCCAAGATGTTCACACAGGAATTCATAGATGGTGACAGATTGTTTCCAACGCTGAGGCGCATCTGAATCTAACCCTTGACAGCCGATTGAATTGAGGAGTTGACTTACCCTTCCTACCGGTGCATAGCAGTGAGGACGCACATGTTCCGATGAAAGAACTCCCAAACGCATCAGTTCTCGGACCACAAAGCAGGCACCGATGCCCAGTGTTCTATCAATCGAAGGCGCATCTAAATCGGAACCCTGGGATTGGGAACTATATTGCAGTCGCGTAATGTCTGTCAACGGAAAGTCATCGTTCAACCTATCGATTTGCGAAAACGCCTCGCCATAGTCCTCAAGCCAATATGCAAACTGAACTATACTCGCAAACTGGCGCATCCAATTGAAGAATTGGATAGTCTCTCCCGGCTGGTCCAAGAAATCCACAACAATCTCCACCCACGACTGGAGATTTTTCTGTGGATCGGCAACGATTTGTAACCACCTGTTTTGACGCCAAAGCGCGATGAAAGATCGGTGTTGTTCAGGCTTCGCCCGTCCCATGGTATGCAACGCGCCGAGCATGAACAATGTCAGCCAGTTCTCGCGTGTCTGTGAGTCTTCCCAATCTGGCTGATTCGACAACTGCAAGCGAAAATCGCCGTACACGGATTCCTCATATCGGCTAATATGGCTGCGTTCGTCCAGTATCCACCATTCGTAGATTCTGTGCAAAACAGTGGGGTCTGGAGGGCGAGGTTCATCGGCATCATTCCCATTGGGCGGGTAGATTGGTGGAGCGATACGTCGGAGTTCACCGAGAATAATTGATTGATCGTATCGATCGAAATGGTCAGTCAGAAGTGGAGATGTGGCAAGATTACGTAACCAGGTACCCTCGATTCTTTCCAGTATTTCTGAGGAAACTTCACGTCTCAATTGTCCCATAAGAAGGTATTTTAACACATTGAGGCGCGCTTGTTGGTGTAACGCCTCCACTGCCCACTCTGCCATTAACTCCGGCGGTGCATTGAGCCCTGATCGACAAGCTTTGAAGAATTCCAACGCGCTGCCGGTATAATCATCAGCAAGCAATCTATTATCCGGCGCAAACGCGGCACGACGCGGTTCATCCGGATTGTCCGCGCCCTCTCCTTTAACAAGTAGGTCAGCTGCAATATGAAATACCCCGTCGCTTCCTTGAAAGCGGACATTACTAAGAAGACCGACAAGCTCATCATATTCATCTCGCTGATTCCGGTTCCCACTATTTAAATCGTTCAGAAACTCCCGTGTAATTAATGCTCCCAATCGAGACGCTTGCAAAGCATCAACGCAAACGTCGGTTCCCAATTCCCACTGGACGAGATCGCATAATTTAACCTTCTGTAAATTTACCATTTCATGTGGCAGCAAATTCATCAGAATGGAGGCAATTTGTTCGTCGGACACGACATGCCCCGGCTTAATCTGCTGTTGGAATTGAGACCATTGGGATGCTTGACAAAAAACCGATTCATCAGTGTCGAGTACGCCGACTGTTTTGAATTTAATCTCATCTCGCTTGGTTAAAGTCTTGTAATCGCCCCATAACCCGCTAGGTACTGCTGAGCGCTGCTGGAAAAGTCTTCCCATCCCGTGATTGCTACTGTTCCATAGAATTCGGCGTATGAGTTGGCTCGCATCTCCATCATTCGTTGGCCTTTCCGGCGTTACTTTGCTAAACAGACGCCACAACGAGTGCCAGAACTCGTACCGATCGGTGTCTACGGCAAGGTCCAAATTAGCGCAGAAATCATCCCAATCCCTGTCTGCCTCATTAAAAAGTTCAATCAATGAATCCCCTATTTCCCGTCCAATACTGTCTGCAACATCCCTGTTTTTCCGTGAATCTCGCGCTAACTGCGCACGTCCGACATCCAGATCGAAGCTTCCATTGACAATGAACCCAAAATCGCATTTCTCCTTGGTGGGGACAGTTACCCAAACAGTCGGAACCGATTTTTCTAACTTCACCACACCGTGAACATCAAGGGCAACAAGCAAAGTGGCAACAAGCAAATCGCCTTGACTTGCGCGGAAGACCACAACAGTTTGGCGTCCCCATTGACCGTCGGACATTGGCTGAAGTTCACCCACGCAGATACGCTGGGACGGACCGAGTCGCTCTTCATTCCATTCCCAAGATCTAGGCTGCCCATTCTTAATCCACTCACATCTTCTTATCTTTCTCGCAAATACCGGAATGAAGTGTACCACATCCCAAAAATCCTTAAGAAATTCTTGTACGGAACACTCCTCCGCCTGTATGGAAATAATGGTGCCCTCTTTTCCATCATTTTGGCACGCTTCAATTTGGCGCTGCAATTCCCTTAGGGGTTCACCGGTCAACTGTTTGGGGAAAAACCCGCCCATCGCCTCAAACCCCAATTGGCCGCTCGCGACACGAGGCTTGCTAGTGACTAAGAATACACTCTTGAACCCCAATCCAAATTTACCAGTGACATTGCCGGGAGACTCTGTTTTATCTGAGTTTGAGAGGATTAACATTTTCTCTAAATCCTTGTGGAAACCCCTTGCCCGACCATCAAGGTGTGCAGACCGAAATTTGTTGATAGGGCGTCCCCAGTGTATGAAAGCAATTTTGCCGTCCTCTTGCTGAATGACAAACCGGGTCGTATCAGTGTTTTCCGAGGGAGAGTCGCCGTACATTTCAAAAAGTTCAACGACCGCGTCATCAGCGTTTTGGAAGATTTCAAAAGGAACGCATTGAGGCGTGTATTGATACTGCCATATTTTGCGGCGTACTGCGGTTAGCAGAGAGTGTTGAGCCGCTTCATCGCTCTGAATCAAGTTCTGCAACTCTTGCTGTTCCAGTTGCAGCTCCTCCACGGCCCCATCCACCCTGTCTGGATCACCCGTGTGTTCAGCCTCTCTTCTTAGCCGACGCGCTTCGTCCCACTTTTGCAAAGCTGTGGAAAGGCCGTCATCCACTCTGTGCATTTCCAACTGCTGCACGTAGAAAAAAGCATGGTCCAGCAATAAGTTCTGCGCGATTTTGATATCTAGCTGCTCGCTCTGTGCCAAATCATTGAAGACTTCGTCAAGATTCTGAATTGTCTGTTTATACACTTTGTCGAGCAACATCCCAGCGCTGTTTTTGATGAAATCAAGAAGAAGATGGCGTTGCAATCGATCCGGTTGAACCAATCGCAACCCAATCCTGTTGACCCGATAATTCATTCCGGTTTTGTAGCGAAACTGCTCGTTCGCACTTCCGACAAATAAGCTGTCAAATTCCTTTTGTTCAATGCGAGCGTGGAACGACAAACCCAAGAGATTTGTCACCTTAACGGTTCCATCTTCAAACACCTCAACCAGAAACCGCTGTTTCTTCAGGGTTTCATGAATATTCTCATTTGCTCCCACCGCAGATGAGTAGGGAGTAATTTCCCAATAGCGATCGAGTTGTGAACGGAACCTGTCAACTGTGCGGTTGCCAAGATACTGCTCACTCAATTCTAGCAGTCTCGGATGATTGCCTAGCAGGGAGAGAAATCCGCCAATAACCTCGTTTGGCACTGTTCCCTCCCATGCATCGAAATACTGCTCTAAACGCGCGGCGCTTTCGTTAAACTTCTGTTCTTCATTACCTTGCAGGGGTAGCAACTCATGAGATTGCGTCCTGCCACGATTTCTGGATGCTTGTACTCGGTCTATGAGAACCTCACTCTGCTTTTCGTCGAGTAAGTCGTCGGGATGGATACCTTCCGAATCCAGACAGAGCTCGGCAGGCGATTTCCAGTTTCCATCACGGCTCAGGAGTCGTATCTGCTCGAATACTTTCCTGAATTCAGTTCCTTCTGTTGCAGCATTCAGATACTGATTAAAAATGTCGTGAATTCCATCTTTATTCTTCTTGGTGGAATTCTTCTCGTGGCGTTCCGAGATGAACTTCAGAATCTCAACAGTGCGAGGGATTGGCAATTTCTGGCAAAGCCTCGGTAATAGATGTTCACGACAAACCTTGTCGTCAAAAGTTTCCAAGACGTGGCTAATCATTGAACATGCTGACATCAGTTGTGGAGGAGCTTGGCTAAAAGTAGCAATAAACACTTTGATGTCTAACTTCTCTGAGTCAATATCACCAATGTGATATTCTTCGGCTTCCGCCATCATCTCCCCAAGCATTTCAAGGGCGTCATCCCTAGGGGGAATTATGCGCTGAACTTTTCTCTTGTACCCAGGGTGGGCGCGAAATTCCTCTGGGAGCATTGAAACATCAACAAATGAATCGCCGAACTGGGCAACAATTCGAGCAATTTCATCCTCCATGTCTTTCAGGTAAATCACATCTTGAGGAGGACGCCCTGCATCAATGGGTAGCCATTTCACGGCTCTTAACTTCTGATTAAGTTCGGATGCGGCAAGGATGTTTTCTCGACAGTTGAGCGCATCAAGGATTAATCTCCAGTGCTGATGCGGATTCTCCGTCTCAAGTACGATACGGATTGCGGCTTCAGCATTCAGGAATTGATTGAGCAGTCGTTCCTGTTTCCAACTAATGGGTTTTGGCAAGCGCCGAAGAATGGTTATATTTTCTTTTGGAATTTCTTCTATGGGGAAATCATCCTGCCAGTAGGATTGTTCGGGATTGATTCGCACCGGATTTCCGTTAACGTTATCGTAGATATTTAATCTCCTAAGAACCTCTATATTGTTCATCTCCCTCAGGATTTGCTGCCGCTCGTCAATACTGAATATCGTACAATCAACGCGTTCAGGTCCTACCTCCAGAATCAGTTTAGCAATGCCGTCCGCGCCAAACTCATGGATGCCTAACGGCTGCCAGAATTGCGGAGCTATTCTATTTCCCAACACATTGTCTATGACTCGCCATTCCTCATCCCTTGTTCGCAAAACCTGATGGGCTATTCTTGGCCAGAGTTCCTGCCCTGTACTCGCCTCCATAAATAGCGGCAAATTGTCATCGGACGGATGGGCATGGATGAGGTATCGCACTGTTTCTTTATGCTCGGGGATGCCTTCAATCTTTGGCAATAGTGCATTAAGCAAATTGACACGCTCGCTGGGACGATTCAACGCGGGTTTCGATTGCAGGACTTGCAGGCAGGCGCCTTCATTGCACGGCGTTATGTCGTCCAAACCGAGTGTTGTAAGTGTCTCCCTCTCAGTCGGAATTAGATATACGGATTCCCGGTGCAGGGCTTGTTGAAGATACTTTGCTTGGGTTGAGGTCGATCTGCCCGTAAATAGCATGCCTTCGTGTTTCAGTTCCCTGAGTTGGCTCAAGGAAATAGAGACGTCGCTCTCGCTTCTACAGTCGTAAGCCGTGAATATCATCAGTGAGTTGCATTGTTCACAAATCTTGTCCCAATGGCTGGCTTTGATGACCTGTTGGACGAGCGTCTGTTTTGGTCTCTCAAGTTCCCTATTTTCGCCCAAAGTGGGTACAAACTCTAGAATTTTCAGAGCGTCTTTGTTACATAGACTTTCAACCAACAGTTGGTGAGGTTCCTCAGGGATTAGGTCTTCGGGAACCAAGAGTACGCGCAGTTCCAACTGGAAAAGCCTTTGAAATACTTCCCCAGATAAATTTTTGGGGAGCGGAAAACACGAGCTGTTCCCTAGAAGTGCAAGATAATTCTTGATTTCAGACCGGTTGCCTCGTAATTGTCCAAGATCGACCGTAGCGAAGGCTTGCGAAATCAACTGTTGAAGCACATCAAAGACACCAGATCTCGCATCCTCTGTACAGTCCTTCAGAAATTCCACGAGATATTTCAACATCCCTCGACTTCCAAATACGGTTTGAACTGGGACAGCATGCAGCATTTGCGCTAGTAATTCTGCGTGCCATTTGGAAGCCTCTTTTTGTGCTGTTAACCGTGGGTCGCCGTGAAATACAATCACATGCTGGCTTGCTAGTTCCCTGAGATTCGGAAAGACTTCATTAGGGCGATTTGGAGCGCTGTTCGGCGGCGGCGGAATCTCAAGAATTTCTTCGTTTGGATTATCCAGTCGTTCCCATGCAGCACTGGAAGCATTTAATCTCCGAACCCACTGCGTGTTTCGGCAAATAAATTTACGAAACTTCCTAAAAGTATTAGACTGTGCCAATGTTTCCGTCAGCCTACGCACCTTCTCGGCCGAGAAATTTCCTTTTTTCGCAAATCGGTTTAATGCGGGAATGACCAATGGCAATGTACCGGAAACGTACAGTTCATAGTTCCACTTTAGTCTAACATGGGTCTCGTTATTGACGGCGTCGGCGATTTCATCTTTAGGAATTTCAATGTCTGTTCGTCCCGCGTTGGGGAAGAAATACCCATGAAGCATAAGCGTAAAGTCCGATTTACCTTCACACGGTTGAGTTTCCTTTGGATCGCCGACGGGTAGAAATACCGCCTGCTGAATTCGCAGCGACCCTCTACTTTCTGCAGGTTTCTCCACAAAATAAGCAGCGCAGTGGGCATCGGCTTTCTCTTTGTTTTCTTGTTCTGCTCCGGATTCGCGATCCGTTGTGATGACTGTGGGCCAATAATTCGACTGGAGCAATCTGCAAAAGATGGGTAAATCTGCCATCATTTCAAATCCGATATACCGAACATTGATGGGCTCTGCGCAGGCTGTCACATTCATAGTACCTTGCATTGGGAGTTGTTCGCCGTGAGCAATCGTAGGAGTGTTCTGCTCAGAACCGCGATACCGGCATCGAGTGGCTCCTTGGTCTAGATTTACTTGGAACAGCATTTCCAAGCTTCCATCCCTCCCGGTATTCCAAGCAGATACGGTCTCGAGGTTGCGCAGCAGTGGGAGGATTTCACTGATTTCAACTGCCAGATCCGATGGAAAAACTGACTCAAGCCCCTCACTCTCCTCACCTGGATAATTCTTGATGATGGAAGCCACCTTTTCGCAATGACGTTCTTGTCGGAGCGGCATCCATAAACAGAGCCAATGTGAAAAATTAGGTAATTCTAACGAACTTAAGCAGCCAATGATTGCTTGCCGCGTTTCGCGGGCGATTGATGATTTCTCATCCCATTCCCAATCCTCGTGAATTGGAGGCGTGTTGTCATACCACGGGTTCAGAATTAAAAAAGTGTCCTGCCCGGACCAGCAATAAAAAAATGCCTCACACAAGTGAAAGACGCTTTTCAAACCTAGTCCAAATTTTCCGATGGCGGCTCGATCCGACGCCTTGGCGCTAATCCCAATGCGCCTAATTCCATCTTGGTCTTTAGACGTAAATTCCCCGTCATTCACAACGAATAGCGCAGGACCAATAAGTAATGGGTGGGCATTATCTGGAAAGCCTGGAAACCAACCGGTGTGCAGGCAAGATGCATTGGCGTCGTCTGCATTTTGCAACAACTCCTTAACAATCGGAAACCCTTCTTGATATCTATCACGTAGATCTCTGCGAATCTGGTCTATATCTGACAGTGGCGAATGCACAAATCCTTGCAAGAGTTATTCCTCCTCATCGAACGATGAAATACCGACCGAATTGAAACTCGAGTCTCAAATCAATACTAACTGGAGCTTAACTTCACTACGAGCAATGACCCATGGTGCTCTTCCTTTCGTGGCGAATTCAGAACAGAATCATGCCAGTCCGCATACATGTTCATTCCATCTATCTCATAATTACCATTTTCTTCGATGCACGATAATCTCCCGCCTGAAAATGGTAATAGTAAGTGCCGTTGGCTACCGGTTCTCCCTCATCGTTTTTGCCATCCCAATACACAGCAGAACCACGAGTGGTGTATTCGCCACGGTTTCGAGCGTCCGCCTGAAGTGTTCGGATACGGTTGCCATCAACACTGTGAATTGAGATTTTCACATCCGTGTTGTCAATAAGTTGATAAGGTATCCACGTCTCAGATTTGAAGGGATTTGGAAAGTTGGCAAATACTTCTGTGCTGTCCACTATCGGGTCAGCTACTTCGGTAGGTTCGGAAGTGGTTTCGGAACTTGATAATGAAAATGTATAGGAGTAAAAGCCTGAAGTGCCAGCAGCGATCAGTTGATTCATCTGCCCGGGAATTAGACCGATTGCGGAGAAATTCAGGTTTTTGAGACCGTTGTTCATTTCAACCCAATTATCTCCCGAATCGGCAGAATAGTAAATGCCGCCGCCGCCGGTTGCAACGAATAGATAATTAGGATCCCACGGGGCAATCACAAGATCAAGAATCTTATGTTCACCAAGACCCCGATTAATCTGCTGCCAAGACTCACCGCCGTCCAAACTCCTGTAAATACCGCTCCCATGCGTGCCCACATAAACACAATCCGAACAAGTTGGATCGGTTGCCAGAGCTAGTACTGCGTGCTCCAACTCAAGCACCACCTCCCAAGTCACTCCCCCGTCAAGCGTGCGTAGAACAGCGAGCCCCTCATAGGCATATGCCGTTATCCCCCAGGTTCCGACATAGATGATATCAGGATTTTGAGGATTGACAGCGATTTCCCAAATCGCATAGCGATTCAGTCCAGTTGGCTGCCAACTTTCCCCAGCGTCCTCACTGCGGTAAAGTCCAATATATTCAGTGCCCGCATATATTCGGTTCTGATTTGTCGGATCAATCAATAGGCTAGTGACAATTCCGGCATCAAGTCCCTGATTAATCGCACGCCACGTCCTACCGGAGTCCTCACTTAAGAAAATACCCGCCCCGTCCGAGGCTGCATAAATTCGATTCGGATGGCCTGGCGAAATAGCCAGGTCAATTGTCGTCTTATTGGTTATTCCCGAATCTGACAGATGCCAATTCCTTCCTTCGTCTCTTGTGACATATAACCCAGCCCCCCAAGTGGTTGCAACCATCATGCGCGAATCTGCCGGGTTTATGGCGAAACTGCTGATATTGATATTGGTCAACCCCTCATTCCACAGGATCCACGCGTCAGATATCGTTTTGCGAAACACGCCCGCACCCCAGGTGCCCACCAAAAGGCCCGTCGCCAACGGCTCAATCGAGCGAACATCGAACTGTAAAAGCGCGAATTCGCTTTCCCAAGTATTTCCACGGTCACGGCTAATGAAAAATCCTGCGCGCGCGCCGGCGTATACGAGGTCCGGGTTTCGAGGGTCAACCTCAAGGACTCGGATGGAGCCGTAAGGGTATGTCTTGGGTATTCCAGAATTAATCGGCTCCCAACTTTCACCCATATCACGGCTACGAAAAATGCCATGATCGTATGTCCCCGCGTACCACATATCTGTCATAGGCTGATACGCTAGACAACGAATCTTCCTTGAGGAAATCCCAGAATTAACCGGGGTCCAGCGTGTGCCTCCGTCCTCACTCTTAAACACACCTCCTCCCGTGGTCGCCGCGAAGATGATATTTTCATGCTCAGAATGGAACTCAACAGTGCGAATTAGAGTGGCGTTTTCAAGCCCTTGATTCCTGAGTTCCCAGGTCACCCCTCGATCACGGCTGATTGCGATCTCATTGTAGTATGCTACTAAACATATCAAATTAGGGAACTTGGGGTGCCACTCTATGTCAAGTATGCTGTCTTTGGTAAATCGATTCGTCTTTGCCCACGTGAGCCCAGCGTTGTGACTGACATGTAACCCGTTTGATTGCAGCCCCGCAAAGATTGTACCAGGCACTTGCGGGTGAATTGCCAACGCATTAACAGTGAGATTCCGTAAACCAATCTGTTTCCAGTTTGCACAGGCTACTTCCCGCCGGAAGACACCATCTCCTCGTGTACCAGCATAGACATAAAGGTCGTTTGAAACCATCGCCCTGACAACACCGCCATATATTGGTCCAAGCGGTGCCCAACGGTCAATGTCCGCGTAAGCACTGGCCATAAATCCGAACAAAATTCCAATTACAAAACCAAATCCCCTTCTCATTTCCTTGTCTCCGGTTCTCTAAATCTCAAGATTGGATATTCAAGATAGATATGTATAAACGCGTAAGTAGCATAGTGAGATTCCTCCTGTTACTCTTTTGCTAGCCAATCAACACACAAGGAGCGGCAAGATAGAATTCTTTAAATATTCTGCCACAACTCCCAATGTTAAGCAAGGTAAAGTCGTATCTTGCTTTTGGCTTGACGTAAATGCTTTAGGTTTGTTATCCTTAATTTAGGAAATTATCGATGCTGGCAATGCTTCATAATGGGGGAGATACGGATGCCAAACTACGTAACGGTTGCCAAAATCTCTGATATTCGATCAGGACGCGGTAAAGCATTCACGTTCAAAGGGCGCCGAATTGCGGTCTTCAACGATGACGGAGATTTCTGCGCTTTGAGCAATATTTGCGCCCATGCAATGGGATCACTTGGAAGGGGTCGAGTTAGAAATGGGGTAGTCGTTTGTCCAATTCACGGCTATACATACGACGCCAAGACGGGTGTGTGTCAAACTGATGCACGATTGCGAGTCGAAGCGTATGAGGTCATGGTCGAAGATGGTGAAGTCAAAATTATGGAGTAAGAAAAAGGTGGCTCTTCAGAGTTAAGTGTGGAAATGGAATTAACTTAGGACTTACGAAGTGACGCATCCAAAGGATTGTAGGAGCAATCTCCGAATCGCCACCTCCTATCGCGAGCAAAACTCGCTCCTACAGAAGACACGCAATAAAGGGATTTCTATCGCAGTCGCTATTCGCTCCCTTGATCGCGACTACAAACCGAATAGTGTAAATCCTATATGCATAATTCTTGGTTGAAATGACTATATCTGTTCCAATCTCGGCAGAAACCACTCGGTAGTTGGAAGTGTCAAGCAGTTGTGTCAAGAGCGCATACATCGGAGCCTCCAGAACCATATTGGGTATCATTGCAATCAACTTGGACTCATAAGGGCAAACGCGCGTTCCCGTAGCAAGTTTCATTCCCACACTTAACCCTGAAGACCCAAAAAAGTATAGTCACGGTTTAACGGGCAAATGATGAAACGTCAACTTTTATTCATCGTAATCATTACTGGATACGTGTCGGTTGCCATTCTACCGACATGTGCCCGGCCTACGAATACTTCAGCCCACTGGTTGCTTGCAGATACCAACCCTGATGCCCGTTCACGTGCGGATTTTGAGGCATTCATTGACCTCTTGGTTGCTCGCGGAAACGTACCTTCCAATCGGATACAGCACATTGAGGCAGAGCAATGCACCAAGGCAGGGATTTACAAAGCAATTCGGAACCTCGCTTCTCGTATGCAACATGGAGAACGGTTCATCTTCTTCTATCGTGGAGGAGTGACCAAACCGCCTAGAACAAACTCGATATATCTATTATCCCACGGCGCCGGATCAGCGAACTTAGCGGAAGCCGTGCAGGATACAGAATTGAACCGTTGGTTTCGTGAAGCTGGCGCTAAACATGTAACCGTTCTCTTTGACGGCTACACCAACGATCAGAGCATCTATGCCTACCTTGCCAACCGTGAACTGCTTGGCGTGGCAGCGCTTGTATCAATTAAGTCTGCCAAAAAAGATGAAGACTCCCTGCTTCGGTCGGTGTTGTCGGCACTCAACATTGATGCGAGTGATATTGACGACAATCGGAAAATTGCTATTGGTGAACTCCACGAGTATGTTGTCACAATAACGCCACCACAGGAAAGCATTGTTGTGCCAACCGGGCCCGTGGAGACACCCATTCTTAAACTCCCCCCGATGCTCAAAATCACTACTGTTCCGGAGGGAGCGTCGGTATTTCTAAATGGCGAAGATATAGGCGCAACCCCTCAGCGCGTGATTGATAACCTAAAGAGGGGAAACTACGAAATTCGGGTTAAGAAGCAAGGTTATTTCATTCCACCGACGCGCTCTACGGAAGTTGGCATGAACCAAGGGGAAGCTGTTGAAGTTTCTTGGGCACTAAAACCAATCACGGTGTATGGAAAAATCAATCTTCCCGGGAGTAAGGTACTAGAACAGATAACCGTATGGATTGAGGATACAATTCACAAACAGACAATAGGCTTGGACGGAAATTATTGTTTTGGGGATTGGGACGCTGATGATTTACTGTCGGTTGGAAAAACGTATACGCTAAAGTCGGAGGCAGCAGAGATTTACCACGCTGAAACCACTTTTACCTTTGAAGGACATGATGCGATTGAACGCAATCTGACTCTTGCCGAAAAAACGTGGTTTCAAGTCGCTCAGGAACGATTCGATCAAAAGGATAATGAGGGAGCAATTGCAGCGTTTCAAAACGGCATTGAAATTACGACCGAGTTTCCGCCACTATCTCCAGAGTTGACAGTGCTGCTTTTCAACTCGTTCTCAGCTGCCGTTGACAGCATGAATATAGAAAATATCGCCTACCTAGTCGCCACGGCGCAATTGTCAGATAGATTTGGAGATAAAGAATCTTCCAAAATCTACTGGAACCGAGTCAAGTCGCAAGCAAATAAAGGAACGGTTGAATACGACCTAGCGTCGAAACGATTGCGAGAGTTAAATTTGACCCATTATATCCTCAACGGGGCGCTCATTGTTCTTCTGGTTGTTGTGCTAATCTCCGGTGGGTATACCGCGAGAAAATATTTGGCGAGAAAAAAAGCGGGGAATGACTCATAGCGCGTTTTAGAGATTTGTGCGGACATGCACGTTTCCTCATATCTCTTGCGTTTTACGGGAGTTAACGAATGTTCTTCTTCAAGTTCTTGAGACGAAAGCAGTACCAACAATTGCTTGACGTACCAAGACGTCTTCGACAGCAGTGTAGGCAGTTTGAAATGAACGCCAAACTCCTTGAAAAAGAGAAAAAGGATCTAAAGGAGGAATACCGGAGAGAGCGGGCGGATCTTGATGCGCGATTGAAAAAACTGCGGCATCAAGCACAGGATTATGAATCGCTTCAAGTAAGATTCCAGAAGTTGAAAGACGACGTAGAAACCCAAATTGCGGAGGGAATTGACACAGAAATCAAGAAATTGGGACTTAGCCCAGCCCAAGTCGAGACGCTTTGGGCAGATAGAAAAGATCTCATTGAGTTGTACCTCAAGAAACTTTACTCGCTCGCGAAAAAGTTTGCCATGTCGAACAAAGAGATGAGAAAAAACCGAGGTTTATTCCTGTTACTCGTCGATCAACGTAACATGGCGAGTGATAATTTCTCGGAATTCCACGACGGTCAGACAGAAAACCTCACACAGGAAAAATACAAGAAGATTGATGGAATACCTCATATCTTCTCTTCCAATATTGATGAAGTTCTTGATTATATGGGTGAGAAAGTTGCGATACAGGATGAGAGCGGGGAGATTACCGGCTATGAAGAGCGCGATGGCGCTTTGCTAATCAATTTAAAGGGATTAGCTTTCCGATCGTGCATTATGGTGGAAGGAGTTCGTACACATCAAGTGTACGAGAAAGTCGAGGCGTTGCAAAAGGGAAGCGCTAAGCACAATGCAGGTATCTATGCATCATCATTGGACGAAGTTTTGGCGGCGATTATAGTCAGCGAGGAAAACAGTGAAGTTGTTTTATTTCGAGATGGGCAATTTGTTAAGAGTTTTGATCCCTTCACGGATACAGAAACGTTAAGACATCAGCAACTTACCCACGTTCAACTTCAAAAGGAAATCGGCTCGGCAGAGGTTAGAGCGCTACCGGAGGTCAGCGTTGTCCAAAATGTTGAAGTGGAAAGAGAAGATTCCTATGTTTCCGCACCCCCTGCAGGTTAAAGAAAACATGCAACGTGGCTACAAATAGTAATCAAGCGTGGCTTTCGAAAGGAAAAGAGGAAGGGCTGAAAGCCATACTTCCCTTTTCCATCCTTCCTCACGGCAGTACATTTCTCCCTTAAGATGCTACACTTCGTAGCGCAAATGAACAACTTTGTTAATCGCGTCAATGTACGCCTTTGCGCTAGCTTCAATGATGTCCGTACTTGCACCGTAACCGACAATTGAATGCTGATTGTCCTGAACCCTGATTGTCACCTCTCCCATAGCATCTTTCCCCTCCGTCACGGACCTAATACTGTAATCTGCAAGAACAAGAGGAATCTTAGCGACGCGATCAATCGCTTTATAGGCTGCGTCGACAGGCCCGTCGCCCGTTGATGCTTCTTCAATGAGGCCCTCCTCCGTTAATATACCCACGGTAGTTGTAGGTGAAATCTTCGTTCCGCAAACGACTTGGATATATTCAAGTTGGAAAGTTTCCGGAATTGAGCGAACCTCGTCGCGCATGATTGCATCAAGATCGGCGTCGTGGACCGCCTTCTTCTTGTCTGCGATTTCAAGGAAGCGTTCATAGATTTTATCGAGTTTTTCCTGTGTGAGATTGTAGCCAAGCACGCTTAAACGGTGTCTCAGCGCGTTCCGACCGGATCGTGGACTGAGGATGATCTGGCTCTCTTGCCAACCCACATCTTCGGGATCGATAATCTCAAACGTATCCCGCTGCTTTATCACGCCATCTTGATGAATACCCGAGCTATGTGCAAAGGCGTTGGCACCGACGATGGCTTTGTTTGGCTGAACCGGAATACCCATGGTTCGGCTGACTCGGCGGCTTATCGGCACAATCTCCTTCGGTTCGATGCCAGTATGGTACCCCTCGAAATAATCGTTGCGCGTTCGAATTGCCATCACAATCTCTTCCAACGAAGTATTTCCTGCCCGCTCCCCAAGCCCGTTAACGGTGCACTCGACCTGACGTGCTCCGTTTTTGATTGCTTCCAAACTGTTCGCCACGGCAAGACCAAGATCATTGTGGCAGTGGACGCTAATGACCGTGTCACCGATATTCGCAATACTAACAAATATCTTGGCAATCAACTTCCCGAAATCTGACGGCATTGCGTACCCTACGGTATCAGGAATATTGATGATGGTTGCCCCGGCGTCAATTGCCGCCTCAATCACCTTGAACAGATAACTAGGTTCCGTCCGTGCGGCGTCCATTGGTGAAAATTCAACGGTTTCACATAGGCTCCTTGCATAAGTCACGGCATCAACCGTTCGCTTCAGTATTGTCTCACGATCGGAGCGAGTAATTCCCGCGACGTGAATATCCGATGTGCCGACAAAGGTATGGATACGAGGCTTTTTGGCATCCTTGATCGCACCCCACGCCGCAGTGATGTCTTTCTCAACGATTCGTGAAAGCGCGCATATTTCTGGGCCTTCTACTTCGTTCGCAATGCGTTCCACCGCATCGAAGTCACCAGGTGATGAGACTGGGAAGCCGGCTTCGATAATATCAACATTCAACTTAGCCAGATGTTGGGCAATTTCTAACTTCTCTTCGAGATTCAACGCGGCGCCCGGGGTCTGCTCGGCATCACGAAGGGTTGTATCAAAAATGTAAACTTGCTCAGACATTGTGTTATTCTCCTTTTCGGTAGTTTCCACAATTTCGGTCCGTTGTTTCAAGGACGTGAGATTGCGTTCAGCGTCGCGCAAATCCGATTCTTCGGTCGTCTTCAACCCCATCTACATCACCTCCTTCGCGGATTCAAATCCGCCTTGATTAGGTATCGAACTCCATGCTTTATTCTCTAGACTTCCCGACCTATCGCGCCGGCGATTGATTTAAGGTCGAGCATGAGTTGATCGAATTGATCGGGAAATAGCGACTGCACCCCATCGCCGGTCATCGAACTGTCTGGGTCGTGATGAACTTCCAGAAGTAGTCCATCCGCTCCTGCGGCAATAGCCGCTTTCGACATTGGTGTAACAAGGCTCCGGATACCTGTTCCATGACTTGGATCTACGACGATAGGCAGATGGCTCAACTCCTTAATCACTGGCACCGCGTTTAGGTCAAGCGTGTTCCGTGTGTGCGTCTCAAAGGTACGAATTCCGCGTTCGCACAGAATCACGTTTGGGTTACCTTCGGAAAGGATATATTCGGCTGCGAGCAACCATTCCTCAATCGTTGCCGCAAATCCACGTTTTAGAACTACGGGCTTGCCCGATCTCCCTACCTCGCGCAGAAGATAGAAGTTCTGCATATTCCGTGTCCCAAGTTGAAAAATATCTGTGTACCTGCCAACGAGCTCGACATCGTGTGGCGTCATGACTTCCGTGATAATTCCAAGCCCCGTTACCCGCCTTGCCTCCGCGAGCATCTTGAGAGCAGGCTCGCCATGGCCCTGGAAATTGTAGGGGCCTGTGCGTGGTTTGAATGCGCCACCTCGAATGAAGGTCGCACCCGATTTCGCAATTTCTTCTGCAATTGTGACAATCTGCTCGGTATTCTCAACTGCGCACGGTCCTGCCATAACGATAAGCTTTTTACCACCTATCTTCGTGCCGTTGGCTTCAACAGTCGTTGGTTCACCACGAAATTGACGGCTCGCCAACTTGTATGGTGCGCTTATCGGCATCGTGCTTTCGACCCCCGACATTGATTCAATTGGCATGTCACCAAGTCGTGTTTTATCACCAATGACTCCAATAACAGTACGTTCTTCGCCGATAGACGGTTGCGCTTTCACGCCGGCAGCCTCGATTCGTTTAATAATATGGTCTATCTGTTCTTGCGATGCCCCAAGTTCCATAATAATCACCATGGTCGCTGTCTCCCTATCGGATTTCCACTTCTCTTCCATATACAAAAAAAGCCCACCATCGACTCTTGTGTCAATGATGGGCTTTGTTAATCAATTAGTGTAGATAATTCTATGAAATCATTACTATCGACACCAGCCCATCATCGGAGCGCAAATACAACAAGAATGCATAAAGCACCCAAGCATAGACACAACAATAATATACGACATCGTAGCTGTCGAACTGATTTGCTAGGCTGGTATGTAGATGCGGAAGGCACATAAGTCTCGGTTATTGAATCACAAGTTTACCAATTTCCACCTTGTAGTGTAACAAACATGTTTGTAAATGTCAAGTTTATTATTCGATTACAACGCGGCGAAAGCGTTTTTTTCCATGACGAAGCAACAGGGTACCGTCATCAAGATGTTTCTCTGTTACAATCGAATCTGACTCCTTCACCTGCTTACCATTCAGGTACGCACCTCCCTGTTGAATTAGGCGACGGACGGCGCTCTTGGAACCACCCAAGCCAACTTCACAGAACAGATTTACGATGGGGATTCCGCCTGTGAGCCTATCAGCGTTGATGGTTGTCGTTGGAATCGCCGACAAATCAATGCCCTCATCTCCAAAAGCAGCACGCGAAGCATTGCGTGCGTTCTCGGCTTCAGTTTCCCCGTGAGCGAGTTTGGTAACCTCATAGGCAAGTACCTCTTTTGCCTCTCGAACCGATTCGCTCTTTAATTTCCCTAATCGTATAACTTCATCCATAGGCAAAAGGGTAAAACACGCCAGAAACCGCTGTACATCACGGTCATTGATGTTAACCCAGTATTGGTAAAATTCGTAAGGAGATGTGCGGCTAGTGTCGAGCCAGACCGCGCCACCTGCCGTTTTACCCATCTTTTCGCCACTCGCAGTGGTAAGTAGTGGGAACGTCACCGCATGTACAGTCTTCCTCTCAACGCGACGAACCAGGTCAACGCCCGCCAGTATGTTTCCCCACTGATCATCGCCGCCAAGTTGGAGTACGCAGCCATGCTGTCGAAAGAGGTGAAGGAAGTCGTAAGCTTGCAGGAGCTGGTAGTTGAATTCGATAAATGATAGCCCCCCTTCGCGTTCAAGGCGCTGTCGGTAAGCTTCTGCCCTAATCATCTCATTGACGCGGAAGTGTCGTCCAATGTCGCGCAGAAATTCAATGTAACTAAGTGGAAGTAGCCAATCCGCGTTGTTCAGGAATATACCGCTTGCATCGCTAAAATCGAGATAGCGCTTTAGTTGGGAGAGGATTTCCATCCCGTTGGATTCAATCGTTTCACGCGAAATCATCTGGCGCATTGTAGTTTTACCGCTAGGATCGCCTATCATCGTGGTTCCGCCCCCAATGATAGCAATTGGGGTATGTCCTGATCGTTGAAGGTGCACCATTGCCATAATGGGAACAAGACTCCCCACATGGAAGCTGTCGGCGGTCGGATCAAATCCGACGTAGTAGGTAATCTTCTCTACGGACAACAGCCGTGTGATTTCATCCGCATTGGTACATTGTTGTATGAATCCTCGCTCTTTCAAGGTTTCAAAGACATTCTCCACTAGACAACACCTCACTATGTAAAATATTTGACCCGCCAACAAAAAAGCCCATCATCGACTATGTCTTTCGATGATGGGCGATTGGTGAATGCTTGTTAGGAACCTTTAAGATACTTTTTCAGTTGCCACCAGCCCATCACTACACCACCCGTAGAATATATACAAATATCTCACGGCATTAATTCGCGCATGACGGTTAAGGATTCCGTCTATGCTAATGATGGGGTACGAATCAATTTTTCTCATAATCAAACAGAGTCCGTATGAATTGCAACTAAATCATAACTGATGATTCTTTGAGATGTCAAGCAAATCTTGTTCCAATTCCCCCCACTTTCCGATTCCATTTGCCCCCATGCACACATCAATGCAGGGATAAATGAGCGAACAACATTTGCCGAGGAACTAGCTGGGAAAATGGCAAGTTTGAACGATCGGGAGAGGGCGTCCGGCAGGCTTTGATGTACAATTCAGTTTGACAGAATTCATGGGAAATAATACCATAGCTTGCAATCTGAAGGAGGAAATAGATACCTTCTCTATCAGGAAAAGGAGATAACCATGACAGTTAAACCACATCGCTACGGGTATGCAACGAAAGCTATACACGCTGGCGAGGAATCTCTTCCAAGGACGGGGCCACTAATTCCGCCAATCTACCAGAATAGCACATTCCGATTTGCAACAGCAGATGAATGTGTAATTGGATTTACCGAAAAAAGCGCTGACTATGTTTATACCCGCTGGGGAAATCCCACTCAATCGGTGCTAGAGGCTAAGATTACCGCGCTTGAAGGAAGTGAGGACGCCTTAGCAACGGCGTCGGGCATGGCACTATAAGTACGGCACTACTCACACTGCTTGAGCGTGGAGATCACGTCGTAGCGATGGACTCGCTCTATTCGGCATCACACAACGTCCTCAATGAGGATTTGCCTCGAATGGGAATCGAAACAACTTTTGTGGACGGAACAAAGGTAAACGAAATTGAGCACGCGATACGTGCCAACACTAAGGCAGTTTATATTGAAAGTCCGGCGAATCCGACGCTGAAGCTCGTTGACATCCGTGCTTGTGCGGAAATCGCGCGGAGCCATAGTACAACGACAATTATCGTCAATACATTTGCCTCACCATGTGGGCAACAGCCCATAGCCCTCGGAATTGATATTGTCCTTCATAGCATGACTAAATATCTGAGTGGAAACGGTACGGTTATTGCCGGAATCATTGCGGCTTCGGCAAAATTCGTCGAACGCGCGAAGACACAGGTGTTGCGAAATGTCGGTGGGATAATCAGTCCATTTAACGCCTGGTTAACACTTCACGGTATTGCAACGCTTCCATTGCGTTTTGCGCGACACTGTGAAAATGCTTATCAAGTCGCAACTTTTTTGGAAAGCCATCCCGCTATCGAATGGGTGCGCTATCCGGGCCTTCCTAGCCATCCGCAGCGTCAGCTCGCCAAACGGCAGATGCAATCTTTTGGAGGGATGGTTGCCTTCGAACTCAACGATGGGATAGAAGCCGGCAGACTGCTTGTAAACAGCATTCAGCTATGCTCGCTGGCAGTGAGTCTAGGCGATGTACGCACACTAATCTGTCACTCCGCTTCAACCACACATTTGCATGTATCCGCAGACGTACGGAAACGCTCGGGTATCACGGATGGATTGGTGTGTCTTTCCGTTGGCTTGGAGGATGCCGAGGACATAATCGCAGATCTCGATCAGGCATTATCCTCGACAACGGTGCGACTTGACAAGAGATTCAATACACCCCGATAATTACATCAAAACTCATTAGCTTGAAGGTTCTGAATGTAGTTTTCGTTGATATTGTTCGATGGGTGAGTTGGGTTTTGGTGAGGTTCGGCAAACTCTTTGATTAAGCGTTGATACGCCTCAATCGCGAGATTTATCTCTTCGCGTTTTTCGTATATGTATCCAATCCAATACTGAGCCTGTCGTCGCGTATCGTAATCAAAAGAAGAATTATCTGCAACCCTCCTATAGGCTTCAATCGCCCCGTCCGCGTCACCCTTGGTATAGTAGATTTGAGCTACAAAAAACTGCGAATTAGACGCATTCTCGTTGTCTGGATATTTGTTAATCGCCTCTTCAAGCTGATCAATCGCTTCATCGTATTGCTCCATCTGTTGATACGCCCAACCAATATAAAAATGAGAGTCTTGGGCCACTTTCGCACCTGAATCATTTTGGATAACACGATTATAGCTCTCAATTGCTTCATCGAATCTCCCTTCGGCAAAGTAAGTTTGCCCAATTCCAAACTGGGCGAGTGGAGTCAACTCTTCATGCCCTGAATTGACTACCTTTTCAAATTCAACACGAGCATCTCGATACTTCCTTTGCTCGGTGTAAATCATGCCCGTATAGTACATGACGCTGTGAATAAGATCGCTATCCCTAAATTCCTCCGCCAATTCATCAAACGCTTGCAGAGTACGATTTAACAGACCTTTTCCATAATAACACATCGCCCGAGTAAACCGCGCGTGATCCACAAGTTTACTACCGGGATAGTCCCTAATCAACCGATCAAAGAGAACCAAGGCACGATCGTAGTAAGTATCGGCAGATTCCAACACATCTGTCTCCTTCACTCCATCGCCCATTTTATAATTCGCAATAGCGATTGTATATAAAGCATCATCCGTCCATTCGCTGTCCGGATAGTTGTTAATTAGACGACGAAATAGCGCAAACACCTCTTCATCTGTCCTTGCAACCCGTGAAGCGAGTTGATAGATTGCATCATCCGCCCAGCGACTGTCAGGATATTTTTCGAACACTTGGCGATATAATGCCCTCACTTTACGGACGCGATTCTGATCCTCGTCTTCGAGGGTCACGGGCGGGTTATTTGCCGTTCGTGCTTTCTGCCAAGTTTCCTCGGCTTTCTCATAATATCGTGCGTAATCCATGTCTGAATTTGTCGATTTGCCAATCCAGAAACCAGCGACCAGTGCCACAATCACAAGAATCTCCGTGACAATAAATTTCCTCATGTTCTACTCCTACTTTCATTACGGTTGGATATGCTTTAACGGACATCAAAAGCCACGTTTACAAGCGTACTTCTTCATCGTTGAAGATACGTATCAACTGTCCAATATGACTAACGGTCTGACGAGTTGTATCACTTCTAGACGGAAATAAACCTGATTACTCCGTGGATTCCATATTGTTAATTTCACAAACCAAGCGAATTTTAGTTCCCAGAATCGAACTCCGCACTACTTGTATCCAGATTGTATCCAGAATTGCTGCATAGAACCGCTTGCGTGAGAGATTTCTCTGGATGGAATCATCATGGTGTGCTAAAATCGCGTTTTGCATACGGCGTCGGTTCCACACTAGACTGCGGCTATCGAGAAATAACATCCTTCTCTAGATTTCATCTTTTTTAATGACAAGATACAAAATAATTGCACTAGATATTGATGGAACACTTCTAAACTCGTGCGGACGAGTTACCGAGAGGACCAATAAAACAATCCACCGTGCTGCTGAAGAAGGCGTAGTCATTCTAGTTGTAACGGGGCGACGATTCTTTACAGCAAAACAACGAGTTCTGCAGCTTGAACTGCCAAACATGCTGCTTGCAGTGCATAATGGCGCTATTCTCAAGCAACTTAGTGGTGAGTTGCTTTATCATCGTTTGCTTCCTCGCGAGACAGCTCAACAGGTGGTTGAAGTCGCTAATGAAATGGGGCTATGTCCGGTAGTTTTTGCCGGGATCGATGATGAGGCAGCCGTTCTGATCGAAGATTACGGGGACAGGCTTGATTCGTGGGAAAGGGGTTACCTCCGGGAAAACCGGCGATTTCTACGAGAAGTTGACAATCTGTCTAAAAATTTGCCTGACGACGTCATTGAAGTCATCTGCGTCGTCCCGACGGCTGACTTGCATCGGCTCGCCGAGATTTTTGAAGAACAACTGAACGGTCGGGTGAAATCGATTGTTGTTACCACGACGGATTGGCAACGCGCTTTTATCGGACTTACTAGCCCAGATGTAAGTAAACGCGAACCTCTTCGCTTTCTTGCTGAGGAAGGAAAGATAGACCGGACGAAGATTATTGCCATCGGAGACAATTATAACGACTTGGAGATGTTAGAATTCGCCGGCGTAGGGGTTGTGATGGAGAACGCCGTTCCGGCACTGAAACAGATGGGATTCCATGTGACAGCATCAAACAACGAAGATGGTGTCGCCAAAGCCCTAGAAAAATTTGTGTTTGAACGCTAATTTCTCAACAAGATCTATCGAAACGAAAAACATTGGTAATTAGATGGTCAGGATTGTGTTATCTCAAACGTCTAATGGTGCACAGCCTATAAATCCAAGGCGCTCACGCCACTGATTCGTCCTTGTACCTAAAGGTAGCAGAAATCGGAATCAGGAGAGGAAATGCCTGCTAGAACTCTACATAAATTTCATTTTGGACTGTATAGCAACACCGTTATTGATTGGCTGTGGCACTTATTCGTGAGAAATAGATTACGCTTAACAGCTTACACAATAGTTTGGATTTTCTCCGTAACCGGAACTTGGGCTGCGGTGGGCAATGAAGAAAGAATTGACTACGTAGTCGCCGTCGTTAATGACCAAGCCGTCACATGGACTGATCTCCGGAGCGCGTTGGTTGTCCGCGCTTTCGTTGACCCCTTAGTTTCATTATTGCCACCGCTTCTTGACGAACTCAAAAATCCGTCAGACGAAGCCCAGCGAACTATTATAGATATTCTCATTGACCGAACACTTATGTTACAGGAAGCAGAACGTTTGGGAATTCCCCTGGCACGTTGGCATGACAAAGTTGCTACCGACATGGAGAGGATCAAGATGTCTTACCCGTCCGAGCTAGGCTTCTTTGAAACATTAAAGCTAAGCGGACTAGAATATGCCGAACTGGAAGAATGGATGAGAGCGGGGCTGATGATTGACGACCTGATTTTCCGAAAATTCATCAAAGGAATACGTGGGGAAAAGATCGAACAAGAATCACTACAACATTTTGAACAACACAAATCTGAATATTCTGAGGCTGCACGGGTCAGGTTCACATATGTGCTTATTCCCTTGAGGTCCGACGCTTCTCTTCAGGAGGAGACTCAAGCCGGACGCTCTGCCGAAGCGATTTATTTCCGTCTGAGAAACGGTATGTCAATCCAAGAGATTCAACAATTCGCGCAAGATTCCGCGCAAATCAAGCCCGATACGAGGACAGAATATATAGATTCCAAACTGGGAATGACAATTGCGGCACTGAAGACGAATAGGTGGAGTTCCCCTATCCGCACGTCTAGTGGCTACCTTATCGTCAATTCGCTAGGTGTAGAAAAACGCCGCCAGCAAGCCTACACTGAAGTCAAAGACGAGATTAAGAGGATGCTAGTTGGCGAACAAATGGAGAAATGGCTAGCACAGCAGAAGGAAATCGGGAATTGTCGTATATTGGTTCCGTCGTTAGCCCAGACAAAGAAGCATAGTCCACGTAATAAGCCCTGATACTTCGTCTAATGTCATGCACGGTGTTGAAAAGCTATTCAATCACCCCAAGCCCATTATCGGTGTCGTTCACTTACTTCCTTTAATCGGCAGTCCGAAGTCGACAGTTGGACTCGCCGACATTCGTTCTCGGGCGCTGTCTGATGCAGGAACTCTCATCAATAATGGCGTTGACGGGATTATCATTGAAAACTATGGTGATGTGCCCTTTTTCCCGGATCAAGTGGAATCTCACACTGTCGCGTCAATGACAATCATTGCGCACGAGATTCGCGAACACTACCCGAAGACACCAATCGGAATCAACGTGCTTCGGAATGATGCAAGGTCGGCAATGGCAATCGCGACGGTTACTCAGTCGAATTTTATCCGCACCAATGTCCACACCGGAGGAATGCTTACAGATCAGGGGATTCTACAAGGAAAAGCGCACGAGACACTTCGCTATCGCACAACACTCAATAGCGAGGTGAAAATATTTGCTGACATTGCGGTAAAACACGCTGCCCCGATTGCAGACATCGATTTGGGAATCAGTGCGGAGGACACCTACTATCGCGGACTCGCTGACGCGCTGATTATCACCGGATTGGGAACAGGTAAGCAGACTTGCTACAACCATTTACGGCAGGTAAAAAACACTGTTCCCCAAGCATGCGTTTTCGCCGGAAGCGGCGTTGCCGCGGATACGATTGCCAACCTATTACAATGTGCCGATGGCGTCATTGTTGGTACATGGCTGAAACGCGAAGGAATAACTACAAATGAGGTGGATGAGAACCGCGTGCGAAATCTAATTAAAGCTCGAGATGAAAATTTACTTACCATGACACGGTGATGACAATTATGTAGTATCATTATGTCCGCAGTAGCAGTATAGGAAACCTATCTTGAAAAGATAATTGGCACCTGAGTGTACGTCAAGATTCAATCGCCTGCCATTTGAAGTTAATTTAAGAGTAGGAATCAAATATGTTCTTAGGACGAAATATAGGTTGGCTTTCCCGATAACTGTAAACTATTAAGGTTAAATATCGTTTGAAATTCCGTGTAATCCTAATGTTGGATTGGATTCTTTATGGACACGATTGTTGAAGATGAAATGTTGGTTGCGCAATTCCAAGCTGGCCGTCATCACGCATTCGATGAATTAATGAAGCGGCATAAGCACAAAATTAATGCTTACTTACTGAGATCGGTAAGGAACTGCGAGGACGCCGAAGAATTGACAATTGAAGTCTTTTTCAAGGCTTATCGTGCTCTTGATGGCTGGCAGCCGCAAGCTCGATTTTCAACATGGCTCTACAAAATCGCTCATAATTTGTCAATCGACCACCATCGCGCAAAATCTCGAAGGCTAACTTATTCCTTGGATGACGAAGAGTTGGCGATTGAAGAACCCATAGCCTCCGATCTAGGAAGCGATCCGGCATGGCAGTTGGAAGAAAAGGATCGAAATTGCGTTATCCGCGCCGCAGTCGATCAGCTTTCTCCAAACCAAAAAGTAGTTTTTATGTTAAATCGATATGAAGGTATGCAGATTAAGGAAATCACAGAGGTTCTTGGTATGGCGGAAGGCACTGTGAAAGTTCACCTGCATCGAGCAATGAAGAAATTGCAAATTCTGCTTCAACCCTTCTGGGAAAGAAATGAAATCTGAGGCTTGGAATCCGTTAATGTCGACCTGCAAGCAATATGAAGCATTTCACATAGACTATGTGTGCCATCTCCTTGACGACGCACAGATTTCGGAGCTCAACGCACATCTGCGTGATTGCGCGAATTGTAGAAAAGAAGTCAAAGCGTTGAAAGAGGTATTGAAACTTACGGACAAGGCAGAGACTGAAATATCATCAACGGCGTGGGAACTTAAAGATGTCGAAATGGAAGTTTACAGACGTCTAGCGGCAGAAAATGAACAGGCAAGCGGCAGTTCCTTGTTTTTACGTGTGCGCCATCTGCTTCCATTTAGATTCCTGATGCAAACGGAACGCTTTTCCTTGTATGGCTTTCGTTCCACTAGTGTGCGTCAACTTTGGCGCGGAATGTTAACCGGTTGTGCCTTGGTAGTGGTGTTGTTGATTTCCGTCGTCTCGTTCGATGGTGACCAATCAACAAAAATGCCAGTGGTCAAAATCGATGTTTCACTCTCACACGAGCAACTTGAACAGTATCGCTCGCAAGGCATACGTCGGAGTCTGCAGGATGTACTTGTCAGTATGCATCTGACAAACGATGAATGGGAGACAGCCGGCAGGGCACGCATGTTGAATGAACAAGCTCAAGGAACACCTTACGAGAACATTACAATTAGCAGTTTCAGATGACTTCGGTAATGTTTGATGAAGATTTACCTCATGACAAGGCTCACGAACAACCAAGAGAGTAAGGATTGGAATGGAAGGAGGAATTATATTGAGGAATATTGTGCTGGATTGGGCTGGCATCTAAGCATGAATTCTAGCCGACGTATACAGCTATTGATAGTAAGCGTTTTGTTGTTGAACTATACTATCTTTTCGATTGCTGAAACACAAATCGTTAATGTATCCACGTTGATTGATGCGGGCAAATACAATCAAGCAACGCAAACGTTGCACGAACTGGAAAATTCAACGAAGGACGTTGACCAACTCAGTTGGATTAATCATCAGTTAGGTGAAATCCATTACAACTATACCCGTGAGTATCCGAATGCATTGAATGCTTATAACCAGGTCATTCAACTAAAGGCAAAGACTCCAGCGGCAGTGGACTTGTTTCTTGCCTATATCAAAAAGGGCGATGTCTACTGCCGAATGGGGCAATGCGATGATGCAATTCGTACCTACCAGACGCTTGTAAATCAATTTCCGTCTACCCATTTTGCGCACAAAACTGGTTTACAAAAGATACGCGATATTCAGACTGCGCTTGAAACCTTGGAGGCACAACACGAAGTTATACGCTTATATTCCGGTACACCGACGGCAGTTGAAGCTTTATTCCAAATCGCGGAAGTATATCGCAGTCACTATCAACTAAATCAGCCCGAACAAGCGATTGCGCAATACGAAATTATTTTGAAGGAATATCCGGACGCCAAAAATGCGCCTGAAGCACAGTGGCGCATCGGAAATTTGTGGCATGTGGTTCTGAATGAACCCGAGTTTGCCATCGCAGCGTATCGAGAAGTTCCCACAAACTATCCGACAAGCAATTTTGCTGCGGATGCCCTTTACCAAATTGCGCGCATCAATGAAAAAAAAGGCCAGTATCAAGAAGCCGTATCCATTCTAGAAGCACTTACCGAGAAATACCCTGATTTCTGGAATACTCACGCTGCATTTTATTGGTTGGGCGTTTGTCACGAAAAATCCAAGGACTACCGTAGGGCGCTCCAAGCCTATCGGACCTTTCTGCACGTCTACCTTCCGACTCTTGAACCTGCTTACTTTGGTCAAATCGGCAGACACAATCAAAGCCACGTTCAAATTGAGACCGCAATACAAGGAAAGATTGAACTCCTTGAAACTGAACTGCCACGGGTTGAATGGGACAAAATCAACAAGCTGATTAGCCATTCACACTATGTCAGGGCACTACACCTCGCACAGCAACTGATTGCTGATGTGCCGCAGAGCGAGTACGCAAAGAAAGCGCAGGACCAACTTAGTTCAATAACGTCATATGCTTCCATTCAGAAGCTGCAAAATCGTATCAGCGAATTTCCAAAATCGCCAGCGATGGCTCATGGTAAATTTCGAATAGGGACAACCTATGAACGTGGATTGCAAGAATATCATCTCGCAATTACAGTTTATCGCGAGCTAATTGATGAATATCCGGAATCGCCTTGGGCTGCAGAAGCTCTGTATCGTATCGGATTAATTTATCTGGAACACCTTGATAATACGGAAATGGCAATCCAAAGTCATCAAGGATTGATTGAAAGATACCCATCATCGTCGCATACGATGATGGCTAATTTTCAATTGGGCGAGATTTATCGGACACTGCAGCGGTATGATGAAGCCTTACGGGCCTATCAGACCACGATTACTTACCCTGAGCGCGATTCATACCTCGCCGAAGGCTACAAGGACAGTTTTGCGGATCGAGCACGGTTCCGGATTGGGCGGATTCATTACGAAGATGGTCGATACAATGACGCGAGACTCACGTTTGAAGAGTTCATCAACAGTCGACCTCGATCGCCACGCCTAGCGGCAGCCCATGTTTACGTTGCCCTGACAAACCAAAAACAAGGGGATCAATCGCGTGCTTCCCAGGCATATGACAGAGCCATCCAGCTAATCGACAACAGCCACATCCAAGCTGAAATGGTGATTAATGAAGCATCAAGTTTCGGATTTCAAGGCACAGACCGAGCGGATGTTCTCCGAAGGCTTAACGAACTCCGTAAACGCGTGGAGACTAAATAGAATATGCATTCCGCTAGCCAACAAACATTGGATTGTTAACCATGGGACATGTGTAATCCACCTCTTTTCTCGGTTACTCAGATATCGTCACTAGTATAGTTGACTTTGGGATTTATACATGATATAATTCCGCGCATGTTAGCACTCAATACTTGAGAGTGCTAACAACAAGCGTCTATCCTTAATCTCTATATTTAATATGCTCCGATAGACCGATTCAAACACAGAAAATGAGGAGAACTTGAATGGCAGCAAAGAAGTTGATATTTAATCAAGAGGCAAGGGCAGCGCTCAAGCGAGGTGCTGATAAGCTGGCTGACGCCGTAAAAGTGACTTTGGGCCCGCGCGGTAGAAATGTCGTGATTCAAAAATCGTTCGGGGTTCCAGTTATTACAAGCGATGGAGTGACTGTTGCAAAAGAGATTGAACTTCCGGATGAATATGAAAACATGGGGGCTCAACTTCTAGAATTAATAGCGACGAAGACAAATGACGTTGCTGGCGACGGTACTACCACTGCGACTTTACTTGGACAAGGGATTGTTGATGAAGGACTCAAAAACGTAACAGCTGGTAGGGATCCGATGCAATTAAAAATTGGCATCGATAAAGCTGTTGATGTGGTCGTTGATGCCATCGGCGAACAGAGTCAAGCCGTTAGCAGTCACGACGAAATTGCACAGGTGGCAGCAATCGCTGCTAACGATCGAGCACACAACAGTGAGATTGGTACCTTGATTGCTGACGCCATGGACAAGGTTGGAAAAGATGGCGTCATTACCGTTGAGGAAGGGAAAAGCGCTGATACGAATGTCGATACCGTTGAAGGAATGCAATTCGATCGTGGATATCTTTCTCCTAACTTCACAACCAACCCTGAAACGACTGTTGTTGAATTCGAAAATCCGCTGATTTTAATCAATACTGGAAAGATTAGCGCAATAGCTGAGCTTGCCCCACTCTTAGAGAAGACATCTCAACTGAGGCGACCGTTGCTAATCATCGCTGAAGATGTGGAAGGCGAAGCATTGGCTACGCTGGTTGTAAATAAGTTGCGCGGTGCCCTCCAAGTCGCCGCCGTGAAAGCACCCGGATTCGGAGACCGTCGCAAAGAGATGCTTGAAGATATTAGCATTCTCACAGGAGGTCAGGTTGTTTCAGAGGATCGTGGCATTCGGCTTGAAAATGTTGTTGTCGGTATGCTAGGTAGCGCCCGAAGAGTAATTGTTGATAAAGATAACACCACAATAGTCGATGGTGCCGGTTCAAACGAGGAGGTCGAAAATCGAATTGCTCAGATTCGCCACCAAATCGAGGGGACGACCTCAGATTATGACCGCGAAAAATTAGAAGAACGACTTGCCAAACTTGCGGGTGGAGTTGCTGTTATAAACGTCGGAGCTGCCACCGAAGTGGAAATGAAGGAACGGAAGGCGCGGTTTGAAGATGCTCTGTCGGCTACTCGCGCGGCAATTGAGGAAGGTATCGTGCCCGGCGGTGGTGTCGCACTGTTGAGGGCCGGTGCCGCATTGGACAATTTCCATCTTGACGGGGATCAGGAGGTTGGTGTTAACATCATTCGTCAAATTCTATCAACCCCTAGCCGGTTAATTGCCGAAAACGCCGGATTAGAAGGCTCAGTGGTCGTTGCTAAAATCCAAGACGGAGAAGGCGCCTACGGACTAAATGCGGAAACTGGAGAGTACGAAGACCTTCTTCAAGTAGGGATTGTAGACCCGACAAAGGTCGTTCGATCTGCGCTCCAAAATGCATCAAGTGTTGCTGGTCTGCTGCTGACGACAGAAACTCTCGTTACGGAAGTTGAGGAGAAGCCAAAACCTGATGCCCACGGTCACCATCACCATCATCACCACTAATCCAAGTTTGCCTTGATTATGACTAACTTTTGAAGGTGGCGGTTTTGCATCGCAAGGTGCGAATACAGAACGAGCACCTACTATAGTTCCGTTGAAATTCGGACGTGACAAGGCAGATTTCATTTGGGCTGATGAATATTTAAGAGAAACCAAGCCCATTGTCGAAAATGAAAAGCCACGCTAATTCAGCACTCGCATAGCGTGGCTTTTTATTTTGCGTGGGTAGACCTCTCTCGCGGAGAAAAACGCCTCTAAACCATGCACAGCGTGCATGGGATTCTGGTTGATAATTATCTAACCGCGATCCGCACACCGTTTCTAAATTCACACACGTTAGAAACGGGGGAGCATGTTATTATCCCACTCGCAATCAAGACAGAACGCTTCGCGCGGACCAAGATATTGGATATCTTTGCTTCCGCATGCTGGACACACTTCAACTCTCTCAGATTTTTCTCGCTTCACCTCTATTTGGAAAATGTTTAGGTAGTACATTTTAATTTCCCCTTCATAGCGGTGGCCCAGAGGGCAACGGACCTTGTTCGTAGCACGGGACTCGAGTCGTTCAATCATTTCTCGGAGGAATGGAATGCGTCGACCACAAATGGGACACCGGTCAGGAAAGAGTTCTTTTGCCGTAATTACATCGGTATTCTCATCTCGAATTAAGATTGGAATTGAAAAGTGATGTTCAAGTACCAGTCGTGTATCGTTCTCCGTATCTCCTTCTGCTATATCCTGCTCCGAAACGATTTTTTTATAGGTTTTAGGACTAAGTACGATCTCTGTCGACACCATCGCTCCTCTCAAACTGAGCATTATACTGCTTATTCGATCCACTATCGACAATTTGATTGGCTCTCTCTCCTTCCGCAATTCTCGCCCTCCAATCTCGAAAACACACCTTGGTATTTTAGACTATAAGCCAAAGTTGTCATGATATCCGCGTAGAATAGGTCGATTCAATAAATATTTACCAGTAGCACATCTTACTTGCCACAACGCTTGGCCGGCTTTTCAACGTAGATTATCTGCAAATTCTACAGCAGGCGATTTTTCCTGTCAACCACTATTTTCGAGATTACGGCTCATGTCCATGAGGCAGGATCTGCCTTTCACGTGTTCCTCTTGCCGCGTTCAGAAGACGCCGACTGTCTGCTCGCACCGTGCCATCGTGGTCGGGATGAATCCGAGGTCCAAGGGTTTCTTGAGCTAAGTTCTTACAGGATTGAAGTTGACGGCTTTTCAGACGGTACGGTATAATTCGGCAAGCTCTTAAAAGCCTATTAGGCGAAGAAGGAATTTGAATGCGATTCACTTACTTTTGGCCATGGTGGGGGGTTATCCTCGGACTTGCAATCATGGCTGGCGTTACGGTGTATGCCTACCTCCGTCTGAAACGTCCTATCAGTTGGAGGCCTAAATCGCTCCTCATTGCCTTACGGATTTTAGCCATATCAGTGTTGTTGTTCTGCCTGTTGGAGCCAGTGCTTGTCGAGAAGATGGACATCACTCCCCCGATAAATCTCCCCATTCTTGCTGATACCTCCCGAAGTATGGAACTTCGAGATGTCGAATTCAATGGCGAACCATCAAGCCGCTTAACACTTGCAAACCACCTTCTGTTTGATTCATCAAGCCAGTTCTTGCCGAGTCTCAATAAACGCTTTGAAACCCACCTCTACCGATTTGACGAACAATCACAACAGATTTCAGGACAACTGAATCCCTTAGAAATCAGAGGCAATCTGACGGATATTGCCGCTTCTATCCAGACCGCCATACGAGAATGGCGAGGACAGCAGACCGCCGGTGTAGTGCTAATTACTGATGGTGCTCACAATGCCTCGACATTTCCGCTGGAAGATGTGTTGCGGTTGCAAATCCCTATCTACCCAATCGGCATTGGAGCCCCGGAACCTCCGAGGGATCTCAAAATCGTAAAAATAGAAGTAAATCCCGTTGTTTATGTGGAGCATGAGGTCCCAGTCTATATCACCATACAATCTAACGGCTATTCTGGTAATCGAGTGCGTTTGTCATTGAGGCGGGCAGAGAATTCTGAAAACGAGGGAAGTATTGTTAACGCTACCTCGGTTACCTTAACTGATGATCCCGCTCAAGTTGTTGAATTCACCTTGATTCCCAAATCTGAGGGTAGTTTCCAATATGTCGCTTCGTTGCCAACCCTTGAAGGTGAAATTTCGTCTGAAAACAACAGAAAGGTATTCCTGCTCAAAGTTGTCAATACAAAACTGCGTGTCCTTTATATTGACGGGCGCCCTCGCTGGGACTATGTTTTTTTGAAGCGGGCGCTAGAACGTGATCCGGATATTGATTCGACATGCGTTATTCTATCGGGCAAAAGACAGCACCAATTGCGTGATACGCTGTTAAGCACTACGAATGGTTACTATCCACAAAACAAAGAGTTGAATGAAGTTCGTCAATTTCCAGATACACTTCAAGAATTGATGGCCTATGATGTGTTAATTGTGGGAGATGTACTCTCAAACGCATTGAATGCGATACAACAAGCCGCTGTTGTCGATTTCGTTGAGAATCATGGAAAAGCAATCATCTTTCTTGGAGGACAGCGTTCACTCGGTATTAACGGGTTAATAAAGACATCACTTGCAGGTCTCCTTCCGGTTGTGCTTTCTTCGAACGGTTGCATCGCAAAAAATGAAGATTTCAACCTTGGACTCACTCCAAGTGGATTATACCATCCAATAACACGCCTCGCTAATACGAAGGCAAACAATGAGGCAATCTGGAGAAATTTACCACCGCTATCACGGTGGCTCGGCGGCTTGCAACTTCGAGGCGGTGCAACTGAACTTGCGGTTTATCGGCGGGACACACCGAGCCAACCTATACCAATCATTATTTTCCAGCGTTCTGGCTTGGGAAAAAGCCTCTTGATTGCGGCTGAAGGCGTTTGGAACTGGAGATTCGGTGTGTGGAGTTTCAAAAACGAAGACAACACATATCCCCGATTCTGGGCACAGTCAATTCGTTGGATGGCGACACGAGGAGAGGAAAAACAGATTAGCGTTACAACAAACTTGCCCACTTACTCAGTAGGCGACATTGTTGAAATTACAGTCTTCGCGTATGATGAAAGTTTTCAACCCCTCAACAATGCGGTGATTGATATTGAAGTTTTCCCTCCCAGCGATCAGCCCTTTCAACTCCATGCCAGTGCCAACTCCGCAAATACGGGTGCCTACACGGCGCGGTTCAATTCGGATAGCCAAGGTAACTATTATATCAAAGCTTCAGGGAGACAGGGTGAAGTTGTGCTCGGAGAGGATTCAACCGAGATTTTTGTTCAACTGCAATTGGCAGAATTAGAAAATCCACAACTTGATGAATCTCTGCTAAAACAGTTAGCCGCCAAAACGGGAGGTGCTTACCTCCCGTTTGCCGAAGCCTCCACTTTGCCCGAGAAGATTAATGCTCGACAACACCCTATCTTTGCGACTGAAGAACGAGATTTGTGGGATACTCCGCTAGTGCTGATTTGCGTCGTTGTGTTGCTCGGGTTGGAATGGTTCTTACGCAAGCGAAGAGGCTTGGTATAAGGTCAATGTGACACTCTTTTACATCGGGACCAGCATGAAGATTTATGATTAGACAACGATGGACGTGGTTTGATTCCGTTCCGCCTAAGTTTCTCCCGCTTCTGGTCCTGCTGTCCGTAGGTTTTCTGATGTTCGGTTTAGCCTATGGCGTCGGAGATAAGTTTGTCATTGCGCAAGTCCACTACAGTGGCGGCGGCGATTGGTACGGAGATCGGACCGCTATTCCCAACTGGTTAAAGTTACTTCGTAGGAGGACCGACGTTGAGACAGCCGACGACCGGGTAATTGTGAAGCTCACAGATCGAGAGTTGTACCAGTATCCGATGCTTTATATCGTTGGACACGGCGAAATTCGGCTTTCAGAAAAGGAAGTCCAGGCGCTACGGTTCTATCTGACACATGGCGGTTTCCTGTTTGTAAATGATGACTACGGTCTGGACAAGAGTTTCCATCGCGAAATGCGGCGTGTATTTCTTAATCAAGAGCTCCAACCTATACCAAATTCTCACCTAATCTACCACTGTTTTTACGATCTTCCCGGGTTGCCCAAAATCCACGAACATGATGGTGAACCTCCACAAGGTTTCGGGTTATTCCACGAAGGACGGATGGTAGTCTATTACGTCTATAGCTCCGACATCGGAGATGGGCTGGAAGATCCGGAAGTCCATCCGAACGATACTTCCGAAGTACGGGAACTCGCCGCAAAGATGGCAGTAAATATCGCGGTATTTACGTTAACCCACTAAGATATTATTTGGGACACGCAAACCTAGAAAATAACCACCTTGAATGAGCAATCAGGAAAGCAAGTACATTAAAAGATAACAAAACCGAAATTCGCCGTAAACTGCGAACCTAAATGAACAGAATAAATCCGCATTTATTATTTCGGTCTACGCTAATGGAGATTTCACCATGCAAAATCGGCACAGCGAACAATCCTATCAGACAATTGTCAATCGTCTTCGCTCTCTGGGCGTACAATGGCGTATGCTGCACATATTTCAAGGCTTACTCCTCTGCTCGGGAGTAATTGCAGTCGCCCTTTCAGTTGTCCTTGTGATTGACCAACTTCTGCCGATACCTCGTTTAATCCGCATGTGGCTCGTGCTATTGGTAATCGGAATTGGTGCCTACACAATTATCTTCAATTTCATCCGTCCCGTTTTTGGAAGACTTACAATCAATCGCGTGGCAGCCTACATCGAGCGAAGTTACCCTGGGTTTGAGAATAGAATCTTGAGTGCCATTCAACTTCAACCGGAGATAGCTCACAATCGTTTCGGATATGCCTTGGAATTCATCAATAGGTTAACTGAACAGGCGCGTCAATCTATTGAAGAAATCAAGGCAAAGCGGGTTTTCGAAAAGGAGTTTCTGAGTCTAAAGAGATACGGCGGATTCACTGTCTGTGCCATCGCGTTGTTTGTTGCCATAAATCTCGTTTTCTCATCAGCAATGATCGACTTCGTTGCAGCATTCGACGAAATCCCCAAAACCGTCCAAGAATTACTAACGGTTCAAATCAATGAAGTCAAGCCCGGAAATACGCGAATCGAATCAGGTGCGGACGTGACCATCTTGGCTGAAGTTACCGGGCACTTCAATACGCCGGTGCATTTGTATTACCGTGTCGGGGGACCAGATTTAACGAATGAACCTATGGATTCATCAGAGTCTGATTGGAAATCAGTTTTGATGACGAGAAGCGACACACAGATAGCCTATCGCGTGACTGTTGAAAATATCACACACTCTACAGAATACTACGTCCAAGCAAAAGAGACGCAGTCGGATCGCTATAAAATTACAGTCACACGCGAACCGATTCTTAGCCGGTTTCAGTTGAAACTCAATTTTCCCAATTATACCCAACTTTCTCCGGCAACATTGGAGGAAAACCTCGGCGACGTTTCCGCTCTAACCGGCACGGAGGTCCAGTTTGAAGGAGAGGGGAACAAACCGCTCTCTTCCGGCAACAAGCTCGTCTTTGACGAATCGGAATCCGTGACATTAAGAACCACAGAGCAGCTCAAGTTAGCCGGGAGTTTCATAATTCAAACAAGCGAAAAATATCATATCGAGCTATTCGACACTCACGGTATGACGAACTCAAGTCCGATTGTTTACACGATCAACGCCGTGCTTGACACTGAACCAATGGTTGAGATAATCGAACCGGACAGAGATGTCGTGCTTGATGATGCGATGATTGTGCGATTGAAGATTAATGCCGAAGATGATTACGGGCTAGAGCAACTTCGTTTAGTGTACAAAGTTGAAGGAAAGGACGAGGAACCGGTAGTGATTCTACTGAAACAATGGAGGACACAGCAAACAGAGGCATATATCGAGTTCTCGTGGGATACGGATCCAATCGGTCTCTTCCCCGAAGATGTAGTTTCCTACCACGTGGAAGCGATTGATACTGATAATGTGACGGGCCCAAATATTGGAAAATCGGATACCAACACTCTTCGCTTCCCGTCGCTTGATGAACTCTATGCGGCGATTGAATCAAGCCAGGAAGGTGAACAAGCGGGGCTTGAGGCGCTGTTTGAAGAACAAACTGAAGCAATCGGAATCGTAGATGAGCTGTTGGACAAAATCCGAAAGAATCAGGAATTGACGGCAAAAGACGAACAACTGATGAAGCAAGTGCTTGAAACACAACGCCAAATCAAACAGACAGCGGAAGAACTCGTGGACAATATGGAGAAAACCGCTGAACAGATGCAAACCAACGAACTGTTTGAGTTGGAAACCGTTCAGAAATATCAGGAATTGCAGGAGCTGATGGAGCAAGCTCTTTCCGAGGAACATAAAGAACTTTTGCGCAAGTTGTCAGAGGCACTGGAACAACAGCAGTTATCAGATCAAGAAAGAGAGCTGATGGATGCAAATTTCAGCCAGGAACAGTTTCTCCAGCAATTAGATCAGTTGAAAGAATTATATAAACAGATGATTCTTCAAAACCAACTGGAGGCGGTGACAAAGCAGACGAAGGAATTGGCTGAGCGTCAGCAAGGGTTGATGGAACAGGCGGAAGAATATCACGCTCAATCCAACCAGAAAGAAGCAAGTCAACCCACTGGGAGCCAGCAAGCTCTAGATCAACACGGTGATGAACTCGCCAAGCAGGAAGAACGCATTGCCGATGGAATGGATGGACTTCACAACGACTTGGACGAACTTGGTCGAGAAATGTCAAAACACGACAATCTCCAGAGAGTGGCTGATGAAATTAACCGACTCAATCAATTCGCGAGAAATGAAAACGTCGTCCCCAACCTGAAAGAGGCTAGTACACAGATGCAGCATTCTCAGCTTGAGCGGGCAATGCAGCCGGGGCAGCAGGCGCAGAATACGATGAGCGACCTCGCCAAAGGATTGGAGAATGCACTCGAATTCATGGAGGGATCAAATGCGGATGAAACGCTGACCGCCCTCAGAGAGGCTGTGAGGAGCGGAGTTTATCTATCCGAAGTACACGAGGATGTGATAAAGGATACAAACGAGATTTTGCAATCGGGCCACGGGCAATATATTGATGGAGAAATCAAACGGTTACAAGCCCTCGCAGCAAAAGAGTTGAGCACCGCAACAGGAATCGATCAACTTGCGAGTCGGCTCTGGGAACTTGGCAAACAGCAGATGCAGATTGATCCGAAAGTGGTATGGCGCCTCAATGAAGCAAGTGATGCGTTGAGTCGCGCTGCAAGTGCATTGGAAGATAGGAAAGCAAATCTGGCTACCACTATCCAAAAGCAGGGACTCGCAGATCTGAATAGAGCGGTTGTGGAACTCCTCGGCTCCATGAATCAGATGAATCAACAAATGAGTATGGCAGGAATGGAGAACATGCTTGAACAACTCCAGCAGCTCGCGCAAAACCAAGGGCAGTTAAACGAGATGACCCAGAATCTCAGTGAACAGATGCGGCAACAGGGGCGAACTCCCGGGCTTGAGCAGATGTTGAAGCGGATGGGCTACGAACAGCAATTGATTCGCGAAGCAACGGAGCGGCTCTCGAATATGATGGAACAGTTTTCACAGGCGCTCGGAGACTTGAGGGTGGTCGCGGAGGAGATGAAAAAGGTTGAGACGGAACTTGAGGAAGGAAATATCAATCAGAAAATATTGGAGAAGCAGCGGCAGATTCTCACACGTATGCTCGAAAGTGCGAAGTCGCTCCAGAAACGTGACGTGAGCAAGAAGCGCCAAAGCGCGGTAGCTGAGACGTCGATAAATCCCGCTAGGGACGCGTCGTCGCTGGATCCAAAACTCCTAAGAAAGGTTCAACAAGTCGAATTAAATCTTAGATCTGGCGGAGTCGAATCCCTTCCATTTGAATACCGAGAGCAGATTGAACGGTATTTCAAAGCACTGTCTCTGCAGACACGAGGGTCAGGTACATCCGGGGAGTAAAGTGTCTCCGACAAGGAAACTGAATTACTGTTCGCAATAGGGCGGCTGTTAGGGTAAGTATTCCGAATTGTCAGTAATACGACCACGCGTTACCGCGTATACAATCATGTTGGTGCCGAACATCATGACCCCGGGCGAATAGTGCATACTTCTGCCTGTGAAGTAATCCCAATAACCTTCCGACTTATCACCACTGCGAGTCTGCCGTTGATAGATATACCTTCTAGCGGACCAATCATTGGTATCATACCTACGGGCGCGCCACCTATGTGATAAAAACAGCGATAAATCTCGTGGTCTTCGGATATCGGCTCAACTGGGTATGTGGGTAACAGTTCTTCTAGCATCCTTCGTATCGATTGATAAAATTCACCTTCCGTGTTAGAACTATCGTCAACGAATAGAAACCCGCCCTTCTCAACGAGATACCGCCGCAGATTTTCGCGTTCTGCTACGGACAGATAGACCGCCGTATCCTTACTACCACTATCCAGTAAGAGCATGGGTTGATTGAACAGCCCGTCGGAATCAACTTTCTCCGCAGGGATGTCGCGAGGGGGTGACAAGTAGACCGATTTCACTGTCGTTCGTCGAGGGATAAAGCGAACTTGCAAGCGACTTCTCTTGTTTACCCATTTTTCCAGAGCTGCCGGTTTTCCCTGAGACCAGAACGATCCATCGCTATAGAAAACCCCGGCGATGTGGACGTGCCCGCTTATGTTACCGTCATTGCCGTGAATGACAGCCCCACTTCCGTCAGTGTCGAGTTGCGTTCCTTCTGCAGCGTTCTTAACGATCTGTGCGTTATAGCTGCAAGCCATGAGTAAGGTGAGAAGAACAGATGCGACGCTGAGTTTGGGGATGATAGCCATATTGAGTTCCGCAGTTGTCATGCTCGTTTCCCTCCATTAACTGCTTGGTGGTTTAGTCGGTTGCATCGTTTACCCGCTGCCGGCAACATTTGGATCTGACATTTCACCATCGCTACGGAGCAAGTTGCGTGCAACGCTTTGGGAAAAACCGGGAAACAGCGCGAAATAGCGGACACGTTTCACGAATCGCTTGCGAGATGCACAGCGTGAGTTATTCCGGACTTTAAACTGCACCAAACAGGGCAATCAAATTGCACCAAACAAAACAATCTGTCGAAGCCCTCGCCTAGTTCACCGTCCAACACGCCGCTATAACCAAACCGCGTTGGGAAACCCAACCCCTGCGAATTCCCATATGTACCAGCCCCAATCGTAGGGGCGAAAGGTAACCTCGCCCAATACCTCGGGACAACTAACCCAAACTAAGTCTTTACTCCCCGCTCACTTTATCATCGCCAGTGTTCTTGGTTTTAGGCACCAGTAACTCGTGTAAATTAGTCTCGGACGGGTAAAGCTTCCTGTAGACGTAGTAGCTATCGATGACTTTTTTAATATGGCGGCGCGTTTCATCGATTGCGATATCCTCAATGAACTCATCCAAATCCGCCAATCCTCTTTCTTTCACCCAACGGCTCATCCGTCCCGGCCCACCATTGTATGCCCCAGTCACCAATGCATGATTGTCTTGAAAGCGACTCATCAAGAATTTCATGTATTTCGTGCCCATCTCAATGTTCACGCCAGGATTCAATAGCATATTCTTCTTGAACGGGCGAATCTTGAGTTGACGCGCAAGTTCACGTCCGGTTTGGGGCATAATTTGCATTAAGCCTATTGCCCCAGCCCATGAAACTGCTTCAGCGCCGAACCGGCTCTCCTCCAGAATCATCGCCGCTATGAACAGAGGATCCATCTCATATTTCTTGGAATATTTATTGATAGTGTCATGATAGTAGATTGGGTAAAGCAACCGATACAGTTCCAGCGGTATCGCCTGATTTTCATCACGTATAGACGCCAGGGCGGATAACTGTTGCGCAAAATCGTAGGCCTCACTGAATCTCCGTTTCTTCTGGTAGCATAAAATTAAGTTGTAGTAATTGGCGTTTCGATCTCCGCGCATCGATTTGATTTCCCCGCTTATCTCCGTAATAGCGTCATCGTAGAACCTGAGCTGCATCAATTTATTAACACGTTCGGATTGGTTCAATCCAGCTTGTTTCCATTTTGAGTGATTAGGAACAGCATTCACACGAATAGAGACGGGGGCGACCTCCGCGTTCTCTATCCTTTCACCCATTTGACGAAGCACCGCCTCAGCCCGACTACCATAATACCAATGGTGCGCCCCGTGAACTTCGCGATATATCCTTTTCGCTGTTTCATGTTGATTCTTGCATTCGTAACACTTCGCCGTCCAAAAATGCGCAGCCATGGCGAGACGGTTTCCTGGGAAGAGACGCATCAACGAGGAAAAGGTCTCAATACTCTCGTCGAACCGCTTATGCTTGAAGTGAATCCATCCGATACGCCAATAAGCATCGGAGGCGAATCGGCTACTCGGGTATTTCAATGTCAATTGACGATACGACTTGAGCGCTTCGTCGAAATGTTCCTCGTTTTCCTGCACCCATCCAAGATCAAAGAGCGCCTTATGCGCCAAGTCACTCCAACTGTAATCCTTTACGAAAGCCTTCAACCGCTTTTGCGCGATATGGGGCTGTTTCTTGCGACGGTAGCAAATTGTGGTTTGGTACAACGCTCGGGTTAGGTAGTCGCTCGTCGGATAAAGCGTGACGACCGTGTTGTACTCGCGAATTGCGAGATCGTATTTGCGTCGGCGGTGATAGGCGCGACCGGTGAAGTAAACTGCTTGGCCGGTGAGTTTGTCGCCTTTTTTTGGAGAAACCGTGCGAAGCAATGCGATTGCATCCGTAAACCTTCCGTGGTTGTAAAGCACTATGCCGTGTGTTACACGTTGGCTACGGGTAACCTTCAATCTTGGGTGGGCTTTTGCCAACCTTTGAATCTCCCTGAGAGCATCTCGTGCAACCCCATCCGACTTGTCGGCATCAATGAGACGTTGATAAGCGCGCAGAGCATTTTCCCACTTCCCCAAGCCTTCGTAGGCTTGCGCTTGCAGATAAGTCGCTCTTCTCACATAATCGCTCTGTTCATTCGCGATTAACTGAGAAGTAAATTCAATAGCGTTCGCATGTTTGTATTGCTTCAGATACACTTTCGCGATTTCATATTTTGCCATGAAAACGTGGTGGCTCTGTGGATATTGCTCAATCAACCGCTGATACCAAGCAACTGCCTTCGCATGATTCTCACGCTTCTGATGGATTTGTGCCAAGCGATAGATAGCGTAATCAGCGAGAATATAACTCGGTGAAACAGCCTTCTCATAATGTTTGGCAGCCTGATTCCACTTATTTAGTTTTTCATAACAGTACCCAAGTGTGTGATGGATCTCGTGCGTGTTTAATTTTGGAGCGGGGGTGCGCACCAACGACTCCAAGTGCTTGGCAGCAGATGTAAATTTTTCTTTCTCCATCAACACAAGTGCCTCGTTTAGTAGAGGATTCCCAAACACAGGCAATTCTAAACAGAAATAGACAGCGAGACTGATTAACAGAGAACAGAGGAAACGCGAATGTTTCATGGTTTTATTTTGAAATGGAGGGATCAAATAAGATTAAGCGAGTGTACAACGAGCGATCAAAGGAACGGATAGTGACTGCGATAGAGATTTCATAGAAATTCCTCCGCCGTGCCGTAATCTGCATAAGGGGTACGGCATACGGAGTATGCCTACTACTAGCATCTTGTGCTAACATTCATTCAGAATATGTGTAAATCTGAACATGAATGACTATAAATGTAGGGACTTAGTAGTTAACTGCTTTTTGGTCGATTTGCTTGCTTTTCTCTTCTTAATGTACAATAACTTTAGACAGTGTTCGGAATCTTGATTCACACTAAAATACATCTCTATAAGAGAGAAATGGAGGCATATCATGTTGACCAAGCGTTTGTACATGCTCGCGGGAGCATTGCGGGTTATCTGCGGGATTTTAATTTCCAACACTATGGGATTTTCAGCACACCATGATGTTGTCGTTGACAGAATATACCGATAGCCAAACAATTCATGTGGCTCAGGTGAAGCATTCATCAAAAAATCTTATGAAAATCTCATCATCTTTTCTGCGATTATATTTCCAGCAAGACTCCATGATATACAGTGGCAGCCACTTCTTGCTGTAGTGATGATGCGTTCCGTAGAATGACCTCTTGACACAAGCCCAAAACGACTCGATGGTGTTGGTGTGAGTTACGCCGTCCTCAGAAACATATCTCTCTTGGTGATGGATAACATGTCTTTCGATATCTTCGTCCAGACTATTGTAAGAGCGAAATTCATCAGTCATAAGAATAGACTCATCGGGTGAGACATTGCTAAGGATGAATTCTCTGATATTTTCACCAGATAGAACCTTCATGAATTTAGCAACCACCCGACCGCCTCTCTCGACTACGCCGATGACGGGAGATTTATTTGTGCCTCTACCTCTCTTAGATTTTGCTCTGGGTTTGCCGCCGACATAGGTTTCGTCCGCTTCAACTATCCCTTTCAGCAATTCATCACTATCACTCATTTTCTCACGGAGGCGCATTGCCATATACCAAGCGGACTTTTGATTCATGTCCAAGTCACGAGCAAGCTGACAACTCGATATGCTTTTCTTGGCATTGGAAAGAATTGAGATAGCCAAAAACCATTTCTGGAGAGGTATCTTGGTACCATGGAAGATGGTTCCTGCTGTAGCCGAAAAGCTAGATTCACAATCGTAGCAATTCCAACCAGTAGTAATGTCGTTTTTGTTCTTGCGTCCAACTTTTTCACTGCCACAGTGGATACAGCAAACACCGTCCTTCCAACGTTTTTCCTCTATAAATCTGAGACAAGATTCTTGATTTGGAAACTCTTTCATAAGATTCAAAATGTCCATAGCAAACTCCTACGAGAAGAATAGTCACTATGGACATCTACGTGTGACGAAAAGATTTACGACAGGGTACCAAGTTTTATGTTTGTCGTCAGTCTAAAAGCTACAAGCTACTAATTCCGTATCCTTTTGATTTGCCGAGACATAACGTGCAAATCTGGGAGCATCAGTAGATCAATAGAATGGTAGGATTGCTCAACCCGTATAGTTTTGTAAAAAGTCGAGCTAAGACTACGGTTCACATCGTCGGCGGCTTCGGGAAGGGCCAATCTCCATTTGCCGAAGTTGTGTCGGATGTTTCAAGCCCAATCGCTTCTTCCTTTTTTTCAAATGCCCCGCGAATCCGGCTGCCGAGGTGGCTGTTCCTTTCAACAACCTTGTTGTTACGGAGGGCAATACCAAGCGCCTCTTTCGTTCCAACGATGACAACTAGCTCCTTTGCCCGAGTGATTGCAGTATAAAGCAGGTTGCGCTGAAGCATCATATAGTGTTGTGTCAGTAACGGTATAACAACAGCGGGATATTCGCTGCCTTGGGCCTTGTGGACAGTGGTGGCATACGCCAAGACTAACTCATTCAAATCTGCTATGTCATAGCGAACAACCTTTTCGGGAAACGAAATTAAGACCTGTTTTTCAATCGGGTCCACGCTGGAAATGCGGCCAATATCGCCATTGAACACCTCGTAATCGTAGTTGTTGCGGACCTGCATCACTTTATCGCCAACCCAAAAATTCCGTTCACCCCTTACCGTTTCAGCCAAATCCGTATTTAGTGTCTCTTGTAGTCTCCTATTAAGATTGTCCGTGCCGACTGTGCTGCGACGCATCGGACAGAGCACTTGGATATCGTCCATCGGATGATAGTCGTAGTGTTTAGGCAAACGATCTCGCACCAAGTTACAAATACAGGTGACAACTTCCTCCGGATCGGCCTCCTCAATGAAGAAAAAATTACGGTCTGATGGTCCCGTGACTTTAGGGTGTCTACCCCGATTAACCCGATGGGCATTGGTCACAATCAAGCTTTCCTGAGCTTGTCGAAAAATCTCCATCAATCTTACAACCGTAATTTTGTCGGACGCAATAAGATCTTTAAGGACATTTCCTGCCCCGACTGACGGTAGTTGATCTACATCGCCGATAAAAATGAGCATGGCTTCTGATGGGACTGCCTTTAGAAAGTTGTTCATCAACACGAGATCTAACATTGAGATTTCGTCGATGATGACCGCGTCCGTTTCCAGCGGATTTTCCGCATTCCGTTTGAAGCCGTTCTCCTGCGGTGAAAACTCTAGAAGGCGATGAATGGTTTTCGCTTCGCGCTTTGTTGTTTCACTTAAACGTTTCGCGGCGCGTCCCGTTGGCGCGGCTAAGGTAATTCGTCTTCCGAGTTGCTCGAACAAGTAGATAATCCCGATTGTCGTCGTCGTTTTCCCCGTCCCTGGACCACCCGTCAAGATCATCGCTCGCGAAGTCAATGCTTTCCTGATTGCTTCTCGCTGATTTGCCGCAAATGACATTCCCATCTTAGTTTCGAGTTGTGTAATGGAATGATCTAAAAAACCCGGATTATACTGAGCGGTCGGGTATTTCAAGAGTCGTGAAAGATTATTCACCACGCCAATCTCAGAATAATAAAAGGGTGCAAGGTATACGGCTTCCTCAGCCTCAGTCGGTACGGGAATTCCCAAATTCTCGGGGATAATCTCTTCATTGACAGCTAACACTGCTATCCCGTTCTCGATTGCCTCAGTAGAGAGACCCAATATCTCTTGCGACGCAGCAATCAACTCATGACGATACAGGAAGACATGGCCATCGTCCGCCTTCTGACTCAGGACGTATTTCAAACCGGCTTTGACGCGATGCGGCGATTCATTGTCCATTCCCAGCTTTTCTGCGATCGTATCGGCTGTTTTAAACCCGATTCCGTAAATGTCATCTGCAAGGCGATATGGGTTTTCGCGGACAATCGGCACGGAGTCGCTCTGATAGGTTTTATAGATTTTAGCTGCATGGGTGGTGCTCACATTATGAGACTGCAAAAAGAGCATTACGTTCTTGACTTCCCGCTGTGCTTCCCACGCCTCCATAATCATATTAACCCGCTTCTTCCCAATTCCTTGTACCTGCATCATCTTTTTAGGCGTGCTCTCAATCACATCCATTGTTTCCATACCGAAGCAATTGACGATTCGCCCCGCCATTACAGGCCCAATTCCTTTAATTAGACCAGAGCCTAAGTATTTCCTCATACCCACGACCGTGGCGGGCAGAACTGTTTCATATCCTTCAATCTGAAACTGTTTGCCGTATTTTGGATTGTTGGTCCAAATCCCTTTGAGAAGCATGCTTTCACCGGCATTGGCGGACGCGAGGTTACCTACAACCGTAATCAATTCATTCGGGTATTCACGCGAGGAGAGCCTTCCTATCGTGTAACCTGTTTCGGCATTTTCGAAAACGATTCGTTCTAGAATACCTTGAAGTGCTTCCATGGACAAAAGACCTGGTCTACAAGTTTATGAGTTTGTTCAAGCGTTAGCGACTAAATCCACGTCTTGGCGCTTTCTCTGCTATGAATATACAACTCCGCTATTTATGCCGTAGCTGTTAGGTTATTGCCTTTTGAATTCGATAATTGAATTGCCCCACAGAAATTTACGTTAAGAGTTGGGTAGACCTCTAAACACTGCTAATCCCCCAAATGAATACGTTTATAGCGCTGTTCAAATGCCTGTTGGCCGCCTTCCAGAATATCGCATATTGCTTTCCGAACCTGTTTGTTTTGAATGCTAGACATGTGTCGTACAAGGGTCTCACGGTCTACCATCTCAAGTGGCAAAACCATCTCCGCATCGCCATTCACTACGATGTTGGCATTGTGCGTGGCGACGATAACCTGCCTTCGGCTTTTCGATTTCCTCAACTGTTCGACAATCAAATTGTAGATTAGCTCATTGTCTAGGTCGTCCTCAGGTTGGTCCAACAAGAGAGGCTCCTCTCCATACGATAAAATAAACGCTAACAACGCCGCTGTCTTTTGACCTGGTGATCCCTGCTCTATTCGTTGGCGGTTCTCGCCAAAGGTAACTTCCAGAGCATCCTTGGGAAACCATAACATACAATTGTCGATTGACTCGTCTGTTATTGACTCGTCTGTTAATGATTTCAAATAACTGGCGAACCGGGTATCTTGGGCATCCCTGTCTCCGTTGAGAATGCCCTGGATTGCAATTTTGAGATTTACAATTCGCTTGTTCCAGTTCTTGTGATAGATTTTCTTGAATTCTTCAATATCCTTGTCGAATCGCCCTTTACAATTTAGTATACGACGCATTTCTTTCTCTACGCCATCCCAATCTTCGCCTAGAGTCTTGACCTTGATGCTAACCGCCGGATTGTCGCGCAAAACATTGCAAAGGAATTTTCGCCGCTTTTCCGAGAGTTTTGTCCTGTTGTCTTCAATTTGATCTAGCTAGGAGTTACGCAGTTGAGTGAAAATAGGTTATAATTTGAGTATGAATCCCCCTAAATATACTGACACTGACTATATTGATTTCTTGGTAGCCGCTCAGAAAAGTTACAGTTGTCTTGAATCGGAAAAAGTTCAACCCCAAGCTGATAATCCTCCGGCTCACGATTCGATAACACGGCTCTTGCATCGAGAGGAACCCGATACTGGCAAACTGTGGCAAGAATCGAGAAATCAGGTGAAATTAGAATCCGGAATTTTAGTTATAGATGACTCGACTCTGGATAAACCTTATTCACAAAAGATTGAACTCGTGACAAAACACTGGTCAGGGAAACACCACCGAGTTGTGAATGGGATTAACTTGGTCACTTTGCTCTGGACGGATGGCGATAGACATATTCCGTGTGATTATCGAATCTATGATAAAGCCAAAGACGGCTTGACGAAGAATGAGCATTTCCGCGCCATGCTTGAAGAAGCGAAAACACGCGGTTTTGCTCCTGAATGTGTGTGTTTTGATAGTTGGTATGCCAGTCTAAAGAATCTAAAAGCGGTGCGAGGTCATGGTTGGAAGTGGCTTACTCGTCTAGCTGCCAACCGACTTGTCAGTAAAGATTATTCCGGTAACCGTCCGGTGAGTACGCTTCCGAGTGAATCAACAGGTACAATTGTCCATCTCAAAGGCTATGGATTGATTCGAGTATTTAAGGTTGACACTCCAGAAGGTGACATTGAATATTGGGCAACGAATGATTTACAGATGGACGAATTGACGCGTCTCAAATATGCCGAATGGTCTTGGACAATAGAAGAATATCATCGCGGGATTAAGCAATTTGTTGGCATTGAACGCGCACAAGTGCGCTCTGCTCGCACTCAAAGAAATCATATCGGTTTAGCGCTGAGAGCCTTTCTGAGAATTGAGCACTATTGCTATCATACCGGTATCAGTTGGTTTGATGCAAAACTCTCTATTGTCAGAGATGCGGTACGGGCTTATTTGGCACAACCTCTTTATACGCTTCAGCCAACTGCGTAACTCCTACTAGCAACGCTTTTTTGTTGTCTTCTAACTTTTTGGCTCGAGATTTGAATTCGAAAATACTGTCCAAATCCTTCTGAATATCCTCTCGTTGCTTTAATAGTTGGGAATATTTGTCTGGATCTATGCCTTGAAGTTCAAGCTCAGAGGATAATGACTCGTACTGCTTCATGTCTGACTCAAGTCCTTGCATCCAGACAGCGGCATTCTTTTCAGTTTGCCATTGAGTAATTACCAACATGGCTTCTTGTGCCAATTCGTCTAATTTATCGCTAATGCCACGCCATTTCTCATTTGCTTTTCTCAGATCCGGCAATATGTCGGGATGCTCTGAAAAATTTTCTTCTCTGAACTGTGCCGGGGCAATTTCGTCTTTCATCTTCGAAAGACGAAGACTCATCGTTCGCCACTGTGTTTCCACGTTCTCAAACTCGGTTACTTGTTCCTGACGTTTTCGGTATTTTTGCAACAGTTTCTCATGCCCCGATCCTTCAATATGTTTAATCTGACTCGCGAGGTCGTTTGACTTCCCTAGAAGCTCGTTCTCCCGATTGATTTTTCTCGTCGCCTCCGTCAATTCATTTGTAGTTTTCTTGTATTCGCCAACCAACCTTTTGTATTCCTCATCACTCGTGTCCCAATCCACCTCAGGAGCTTTATCAATAATATCAAGCAGTGCACTCGGCTCGTTGGCAATATCGAAAATCTGTTTCTGGCTATAAATGTACGCCGGAAAAAGCGAAGTTATCTCACCGCGACAACTCCTCCAATCACCATCTTCATGCTTTTCCAAAGACGCAGGGACAGGGGACGCGGCGTTCCATTGCAAACGATAGCGCGTACCATGCCTTCGGTAAATTAACCGAATTCTGCTTTCTTCTGTCAAGAGGGCATCATCCTCTATATTGTAGTACCGACCATTTTCCTGTTGCATTGAATCTGGCAGATCTTTAACGCGCTCTAGGACTAATCGCATGAACTCTAGTATGGTGGTTTTGCCACTGCCACGCCCTCCAATAATAGTGTTGAGAAATGGGCTTAATTGGAACCTAAGTGGGTCGGTATGTCCAATGTGTTTTGACTTGGAAATCTCCAATTCTTCGACAAAGTATGATGGAGGTTCGTTCGGGCTGTCGTCCATATTTCGCTTCACAGATACAACACCATCTCTCAGAGCAAGTTCTAATCCATCTATGGAAGGGGTGTCCATCTTTATCCAAGTAAACGTGCCGAACGTACTACCGCTAAAACTGTGGGTGTCGGATCCTTTGACTTCAGTCCATCTCAGTTTTTTGTCCGTGTATATTTGGGGTTTCGGGGAACTTTCCTCGCACAACTCCATGGCGTAAGTGTTTTCGTTGTTCAACGACTGCTCTAGCGTTGGGCCCCTAACTTGAAACAGACCCTTTGTCTTGTCGACATGGGCAGGAATAGCGATACCGCCTCGTTTACAAATCTCATTAAGAACTTCAATAAGGCTTTTGTTCGTTACTGTGTCGCTATGTCCTTTTCGGCCCGGGTAATCTACGGCTCCTATCAATTGATCGATATAGCCCCGATCCCTTTCACACCCGAATATCGCTAAAATATGAACATCGCCGTGGGCCGATATCTCTACGCCTGGAAACAGATAAAGAGGTCGGTACCATTCGGGTTTGGTTTTTTCTATGTGATTTAATGCCTGCTTCAAGTCATCTATCCAGTCGCCCGAGTTATGGTCCGTAATTGCTACGCAATCAATTTCCTGCGCCATAAACGCTTTTAACCAACATTCAGGCTCAACGTTGTCCTTGAAGTCATGAGAAACAGGAGTGTGAGTGTGAAAGTCGAATTTCCACCACCGTGCCCCCACAAATTGATGTTTGTTCATATTACTACCTCCAATACAGTTTCGGTATCTCCAGAACCGTAAAACGGCTTATCCTTTTCCAAGCGTTCGTCATTGCTCCATCTTATCTCTGAATAATGAAACGGGGGTAATTTCTTCTGATTTTTTGTCTTTACAGATATGTTAGGTTTTGAATTGTCGTCTTCAAATAATTGAATTGGCGTGTGCAAACGCTTCCCCCAAACAGCATTGTTGAGCGCTCAATTATCGGACACCGCACCAAGCGAGTTCTCAATATTTTGAAGAGTTCAAACTTAATCCAACTTGTCAGATATTCCGTCGTGCATCTCATTCATTGCAGTCGGAAGGAAGGGGGTATATTAACATGTTCAATGGTGTTTCGTCTAATTTTTGACTTTACGTGAAACGCAGTCACTAGGTATAATGCAAATAGCGCGAAATCGGGAGATATGTTTCGCTTGATGGCAACCAGAAATCGCGATTAGCCGATGGAATCTTAATGTTCAACATATTCTCGGGATTGTCAATTGCAATACCTGACCTGATTGGCTTGGTTCACTACATTTGCCAATAGTTGTGGCTGTAGGACCTTCCGTTTCTGGATCGAAGAAGTTGGTTGGAGATTCAAGGAGGATATCATCTGGGAAAAACCAATTTCAAGATATAAGAGATCCGGTGTTTTGATGCGGCATCCATATCCCGGCTACTACTACCCAAGCTTGGTCGCGGAATATGTGTTTGTATTCCAGAAACCAGCGGCGACGAAAAAGCATTTCAACATATATTGGAATCGAAGTCCTGCCGAGAAAGCCGCAAACGAAATTGACATGTCGGACTATCAGGGCGAAAAAAGCAAGAACGTCTGGAAGATTCGTCAGTTAGCTCCACAACAAAACCTCCATCCCTGTCCATTTCCGCTGGAGCTTGCAGAAAGGGTAATTGAACTGTATTCGAATAAAGGAGATTCAGTCATAGACATCTTTGCTGGAAGCGGGCAAACAAACTGCGCTGCAGAAAAACTAGGACGAAAACATCTCGGTATTGAAACTCAACAGAAGCACATTGATTATGCGGTACAGCAACTTAATCAAGTTTTGGCACAGCTAGAGTTATTTGATTCAAATCACGCATGAAAGGTTGTTTGATGAATATTTACGCCGACCTTACCGAAGTAACGTATACGCCGACCCTTTGCTCTAGTCTAAAACACTTTCCCATAGACCAACTTCCGTTGGCGCTGCCAAATAACGCAACCTTTCTCTTGACGATTGATTCGGCAAACCAACTCGCTGTCAGTTGGTGGGTTACTCCGAAAAGGACAAGGTCGTATCCTTACGCGAGAGTTTATGATACCTTAGGTTTTTCTGGTAAGAAGGTTAACATAGTACCCTTTATGAAGGACGAATATGAAGGACGAAGATCGGGACTTTGTGCAATGGGACACCATCTGTTTAATGAGTCTGTTGGACGTATATGTCGTGATAGCTTACTATGACGATGCCACAAAGAACATCAAATACAACGATAAAATAACTCAACAGAGATTCAATACAGAACATATCGTCAATGAAATCGCCCAGCTTTTATCCTACCAATCTGATGCTTTACACTGGAATTTATCGCGCGTTGATGATATCGCGGGGATCGGTCAAATGGCATTAGACGCGTATACTGCAATTTCACACAAACTCGATGTTGAAATGACCTCATGGGAAAGTGCTCACCATCGAATTACGAACCTGCGCCAAAACAAAGAGCATTTTATGCAATACTCAAGAAAACTGGCAAAGCAAGCACAAACAAGAGAAAGTCTAACCATTCAGCCAAAAGAACTCTTAACTGGCATCAAAGCAACGTTGACCATACAGAATTTTCTCGGAGGTTGTTACTATTGGACCTGTGACGAGGTTGAAATTCATGGCAACCAAATGCATTTGATTGAAGGGAAGCACTCTTAGGAAAGCAAAACTGCCATCAGATGGTGACACTAAAGATGCACTGCTGAAAATGATGCTATTTGCGAATTTGGAAAACCTTAGAGTTGGAGCGAAACAATACATTCCTATACCAATTGTGAAACTGACGACAGCCCCTGGTCTGAGTCTAAAATCCCAAAGTGCCAAAATGAAATCGAAGCTACGAAAGCTATGGCACGAATCACACATTAACGGGTTCCGGGTTTCCATCAATGGAGAATATCTGACCTTACATTCCATGTGATGGATATTATCAGGCTACGCAGTGATTGCAGATAATAGTTGCTCTCTGGAACTTCATCCCTTGTCACGTGAGAGAATTCCGTTGAATATATCCTCATTGTCTTGAATTATTTTGTCCTTTGGTGTGTCGCATCCTCGGGCCCATACGGATAAGTTAACAGTGTTCTTCTGGCCGCCTTAGAAAATCTTTACCTCCGTTATTCAAGCGTCGTCATCAACTTCTTGAATGCGTTCAATTGCGGTTGAATGATATGTGGCTCCCCAACTTTCGCATCAAGGGCTTCAATTGTTTTCAATCCGTTGCCGGTGATGCCAACAACGATTCGGTCTTCTCGCCCGATATGCCCACTCTCAATGAGTTTCTTCGTCACGGCGAGAGTCACACCTCCCGCGGTTTCAGTAAAGATTCCTTCGGTAGCAGCGAGGAATTTAATCGCTTCAACAATCTCTTCATCCGTAGCGTACTCTCCCTGTCCGCCCGATTCGCGAACCGTGGAGACAGCGTAGATGCCATCGGCGGGATTCCCTATTGCAAGGGACTTTGCGATTGTGTCCGGCTTGACCGGCTTTACAAAGTCTCCATCCTCCTTAAGCGTGGCAACGATTGGTCCGCAACCCTCAGCCTGAGCCACATGAATTTTTGTCTTCGGTTCGTCGATTAAACCCAAGAGATGGAATTCTTTCAACGATTTCTTGGCTTTTGTAACGAGTGAACCTCCCGCTGCAGGTAGAATGAGGTGATCGGGAGCTTCCCAGCCGAGTTGCTCAATTAGTTCGAAGCAGAGCGTTTTCGAGCCTTCCGCATAGAACGGACGGAGGTTAATATTTGCGAATGCCCAAGGATATACACCGGCGATTTCACTACACAAACGGTTGACATCATCGTAATTGCCTGTGATGCCCACGACGGTCGGCGCGTAAACCAGTGACGCAATCACTTTGCCAAGTTCAAGGTCCGCAGGGATAAAGATGTAGCAGTTAAGGTTTGCAATCGCAGCCTGTGCCGCAACCGAATTCGCCAAGTTTCCTGTTGATGCACACGACACCGTGTCAAATCCAAACTCTTTTGACTTGCTTAGTGCGACTGCGACAACCCGATCTTTGAAGGAAAGCGTAGGATGACAGACAGAATCGTCCTTGATATAGAGTTCTTTGACTCCAAGGGCGTCTTCCAGATTCCTTGCACGGATAAGTGGCGTAAACCCTGAATTTAAACCGTCTGTGGGTTCTCCATCTATCGGTAGCAAGTCCGCATATCGCCACAAGCTGTCGGGACCATCCTCGATCGATTTGCGAGAGATTGATTTTCGGATAACCTCATAATCGTAGTCTACCTCAAGCGGGCCAAAACAGAACTCGCACACATGCAAAGGTTCTTTCGGGTACTGGCGTTCACATTCTCGACACTTGAGTCCAATGACCTTCTCCATATTTTTCCTCCACTGTTTATCAATATAAAAAAAGCCTACTATCACAGGGTTGCGATAATAGGCAATCTCGCGAAAAATATATCTCTAACTTAATCTCGAACCCCCTATCTCTGTCTGGACAAGAAATACCGGTATCACCGTCGCGAGATTAGCACATCGCATAATCGTATAAGTATAATTCCAATAAGTGACGTGTTGTTCAGGTAACGCGAGGTTTGAGAGACTAGCGTATAATTTTATCCTCTCCGATGTCCGATAAAATCGCTTCCACATACTCCCTGCTGTTGTACGAAACTTTCCAAGTATTTTGGGAAATCTAGGTTCCTCCGTGCCGCCTGTAGCAGACGGTATAAAGATGAGGAGTTTGCAATCTTGCTCACCTTGAGGTTGCCGCAACCGCACAAATTCTAGCATAAGTTCCTGGTAGAGGCAAACGAAAATAAAACATCCCAAGTGAGCATAAATAATTTATGCCGTTATCCATTTAAATCGTCAATACCACCTCAATCTCGTTATTTCCAGGTTGTAATTCGACTCGGATGAACAAGAGTTGGTCGCTCAACCATTTCACTTCCTTGGCGTTTGAATTTACAAGGGTTAACCCTTCATGGTTTCCCCAGATTGCGAAACCGTAAGGCATTGCCTTCGAGGACTCGAGCGAAAAGCGCATCTGCAACTGATCCCTAGTGCGAGTGGGGGAGAAATATTCAATTTGTGGTAAGGTAAATTCTACACCGTGGCGGGACTCGGTGGGCGGAGAGACATAATTTTTCATATCAATCGGCTCCATTTTGTCCCTCTCAAAGATGAATTGGCACTCGTCATCGTAATAATAAAGGGTTGATTGAGAAGGAGCTTTCAATGAAACCTCATCAGCTTTAGGCCCGTTGCCCATAAGTAAGAAAGTTGGCGGCGTCTGCTTAAACGCAAGTTGATAATCGTTCGCCGCGTCAGAGAGCAGCATCACCTGCGTCGCTTCATGTTCACAAACCTTGCCGAGAAAAGCGTCAAGCTGTTCCGTCCCTTCCGACTCCAATTCCATCAAATCCGCAGCGCTAATATGCTGAACGTAGCCTAGCCAACGGTTCCATTTCGCGCTTGCGACATAGCAATCGAATGTCTGGCTTGCCGCACCACTTGAAATCCATTGTTGAAGTGTAACCTCATGACTGTTTTGAGAGTCCCCTTCCTGCGGTTCCCGATTTTCCGCGAGATTGAAAGATGTACGTTGAATGCCGACAATTCGGCTTGACGGCGTTCCAGCAAGGTTATGATTATCTCTCGAAGGATAAAAAAACCCAAATGGGCATCCGCGGTCATCTCCGAGGTCCAAATCCGTTGCATCCCATTGATATCCCCATAGCCCCTTGAACCCAACTTGTTCCAAAGCATAGAGAAGTACATGGGTTTTCTTATTTGCGCCTGCAACTCGAGGCGTTGCCCACTCCATCACTCGGTGTATCTTACCCCATTCGGACGATACATACTTCGGTAATTTCTCGCGCATTGTCACGATGTGCTCGGCTGACTGGATGGTATCGCCGAGATCAACATCAGTCTCCCATATAGGCCCAATATCCAACATCAGAAGCGGTTCATCGCCGTGCGATTCATGCCATTCAGTAAGATTGTCGGCGAAGATGCGCGCCGAATTTCCGTTAATCGCCCAAGTAATTGGAATACCGTATTTGTGAGCGACCTCTGCGAGTAAGCCCATCCCACTTCTGAGAGCCCTGCGGTCATCGGAAATTGCTTTACAAACCAGCGAAAAGGTTAACATGATGTCAAATACCTGAGATACGGATTAGGTCACAGGAGTTACAGACAAATTGTATTTTAACACTATTTGGCAGAGATGTCACGTCTCTACTGTTAGGTCTAAACGAACGGGGACCTTCGGATTTAGCTGTGATGCAATAGTTCTTAAACTTGAGAATTTATAACTTGATTTATCCCGTGTATGATGCTAGAGTGATTTTGCGGCAATTCTTGGCTTAACACAGTATCGGATTTGCAATCTACTAAGACGATTTCATCACGTCTTCACGCACCTACAACTACGTCCAATCAAGGCGTCTATGCGAATTCTTCACACCGCGGACTGGCACATCGGACATCGGCTTTACGAGCGCAACCGAATTGAGGAACACCGCCAATTCCTAAAATGGCTGCTTGCAACCATCCAGGAGCATGAAGTCGACGTACTGGTTGTTTCCGGGGATGTATTCGATACTGCCCTACCTGCTTCGGAAGCGACCGGACTATACTACCAATTCCTTTTCCAACTCTACAAAGAGTCTGACGCCCAGGCGGTCATTACTGCTGGCAATCACGACTCTCCCCGTCATCTGGCAGCGCCGCGGGAATTCCTCAAGATGGGACGTATTCATGTTGTCGGAGAAATCGATTCGAGATTTGAAGGATTTGAAGATTGTGTTATCACATTACACTCCCGCGCAGGGGACAAACCAAAAGATGCAGTGACGATCGCCGCGATCCCTTACTTATCCGAGAGTGAACTTCTGCCCCACATTTCGTTCGAGGCGGAGGTTGAAAGGGCGGAACGATATCGGGAGGCGACGAAGCAACTTTACGAACAATGTGTGGCACAGATGCCATCGCATCTGCCTAGAATATTGATGGGCCACCTTGTAGTACATGGCGGAGAGGAAAGTGGATCGGAGCGTGTTGTCCAAATTGGGGGAGCATCACTAGTGCGCCCCAGTGATTTCCCGAAGGGAGTCGACTATGTGGCATTGGGTCATCTTCATCGTCCACAATCAATCTATGGTGCCGATTGTCCGATTCGCTATTCGGGTTCGCCTTTACCAATGACTTTCAAAGAGGCAGAGTACGCAAAGAAAGTATACTTGGTTGATTTTACGGAAACTGCTGATACTCAACTCACGGAAATTAACGTCCCGGTGTTCAAAGAACTTTGTCGTGTGAAGGGGAACTACGATCAGGTGATAGTAGAAGCGATGTCCGGGGATTGGAGTGGAAAGTATATTGAGGTACAACTCACTCTTGATGCGCCACGGCTTGAGGTCAACGATGAAGTCCGCCAAGCGTTTGGAAGCCGCAAGGGCGAGGTGTTGATTGTGGAAGTACAATTAGCGGAACAGCTGCGCGAAACTGGGTTGTCTGCTGAGGAGATTTCTAGCAAGCCGCCAGAGGAGATTTTCGAGGAGTATTACCGTACAGAATATAAGGACGCAAGGGTCGCTGAAACGGAACTTCCAAGTTTATTAGAAACCTTTGAAGAACTGGTGCATATTGCCTCAACTAAAACTGAGGAAACTGAGTGAATGACCTAAAGGGTTATATTAGATCTTGGAGAGATTAGATGAGATTACTCAGATTGCGAATCAAGAACCTGAACAGTTTTCGCAGTGAGACTGAACTCGACTTCGAGCGTAAACCGCTGAATGGTACATCGCTGATAGCAATTACAGGTCCAACTGGGGCGGGGAAAACTACCTTGCTCGATGCGCTATGCGTTGCGCTCTACAACAAAACACCGCGCCTATTAGGTGGTAAACGCAATAAGAATCCCGGTAATCTGCTGAGTCAGGGGAAAACAGAAGGATTTGCTGAAGCGCTTTTTGAAGCCAAAGGGAATCGTTATCTCGCTGAATGGCGAATTAAACGCAACTCAAAGGGCGAACTCAAGCCAGAGGTTAAGTTGATCGAGGCTAATACAGAGAATGTGATTACCGATCGATTGTCCTCGCGAGGCGAATCTCATGACACAAGCGAGATGAGTGTGAGCAAAGTTATTGAATCCATCTTGGGACTAGATTTTAACGCCTTTAACCGCTCGGTAATGTTAGCACAAGGCGATTTTGCGGCTTTCTTAAGAGCGAAACCTGAAGAGCGTCGCGGAATCTTGGAGGCGACAACGGGCATTGGGGTTTACGATCAACTCAAGCATGTGCTGAACAGAAAGGTCGATGAAACGGAATGGACGTATAATCCCCTTGAAAGGGATTTTGAAGCGATCACATTCGTGACTGATGAGGAAATGGAGAAAGCGCGAAATGACCTTGAGGAACAGGAAGTCAAGGCCCAATCTTTGCAGAGGGAACGCGCCAAAATTCTGGATGAGAAGAAGATCGAGGAGGAGCGCGAGCGCCTATTCAACCAACTGACACAGGCGGAAATACGTCAGGGACAACTGTTGAACCAGCAGAAAGAGATTAATCTACAGCAATCGGAACTAGAGTTTGCTCACCGTGCCGCAAAGCTGGTCCCTGAGCAGACAAAGTTTCGAGATGAAAAAAAAGATCTTGAGACGATACAGGGGAACTTTGGAAAAGCTAATGACAGTTTAGAATTCGCGAGAAAAGACTATGACGAAGCACGGAGGAACTTTGCGGAAATCAATGAAGCGCATCTTGATTTGCGATCAGACAGTGACGCCAGAATAAAGGCGTATCGAGCAGCAAGTGATGAGGAGGCTCGTGCGAAAGCGCAATTGGAAACGGTTAAGGGACGGACGGCAGAACTTGAAACGATTGGAAAACGTATTGACGAACTGTTGAAAACAGCTGCATTCCAAGACAAGGAAAGAGCCGCACTGGAAAAGGATATCGAAGAGGATATTTCGTTTTTACAAGAATCGTCGCTGCCGGAAGATAGCAACCAATGCCTTAATCAGGCGAATATAGTTCTCCAGAAGCGCAACTGGAAATCGGAATTCTGGAACGAGAAGTTGAAGACGGGAAAAGAGTTACAGTCGAAGATTACAGACTTGGTGGATGAGTTGGCAAAATCGGAGGAAGAGCGGCAGAGACGCATCAAGCAAACGCAAGTTGCGGACGCTAGGCTAACACAGGCAGAATCCGCGTTGGAAGCACAACAGAATAAAGGCACCGTGGAGACATGGCAAGCGCAAAAACATCAGGCGAGTGAACATCAGTCCATTGCAATCAAGTTCGAGGAAAACCAGCGTCAATTGAGCGATGAAAGGGGTCAATTGAGGAAGGTGAGTGATTCCTTGAATTCCGCTCAGGAGGAGTTCGCAACACTCGATCGGAAATCTGAAATTCAAACCGAAGTATTCGGACGAGTGGAGGAAAAAGTGAAGCGCTGCACCTCCGAAAAAGACCGTGCTCGCATGCTGAACCACATCACCGACTTACGCGGACAACTCGACGATAATCAACCGTGCCCAGTGTGTGGAGCGATGGAACATCCGTGGCGGGAGAAAAAGGAGGGGGAGCGTGAGAAACAGTTGAAAATTGCCTCAGCTAATCTATCGGAGGCTGAAAAGGAACTTCAAGCTGAAAAAAGGGAATTCCAAAATCTGGAACAGGAACAGATTCGGTTCGAGGAAAACGAATCGTATCTTAAGGAGCAAATTAGTGAATCTCGCAAGAAGTTTGAATCATTGGAAGAAATCCGCGACTCTGTGCAAATGAACTGGAAGGAGACCTATCCGCAGAACGAAATCTCTTCGCAATGGATCCAACAGATAATTGAAACAGCGGACGAATCCATCCGCAAACTTCAGGAAGTGCGGGAGGCATCGAAAGACCAGAAAAGATCTGCCGAACGTCTGAGTGAACAGGAGCGGGAGATTCAGCGCGTCAAGACTGAATTGGATGACGCCGAATCACAAGAACAGACTGTGAATACAGAGGTAGAAGGTCTAAGCGATGAAATTGAAGCACTTGACACAGACTTCTGGGAGGCGCTGCCTGACGATTTTCGTGAAGAGGACCAAGGGGAGGCACTTAATCAGTTCGAAGCACGGATTGAGGAAGTCCAAGCACGAAAAGAAAGATTAAATGAAGGACGGAACCGGCTGAGCCTACTCAAATTGGAGATTGAACAAAACTCGAAAGATCAAAACGCGAATCGAGAACGCCAAGCGGACGTGGTGGCAGAGATAGAGCGTTGTCGTGCCGAGGCCAATCAATTGTCCGAATCAGCGCGAGCAAAGACGGGAGGATTGACCGCAGAAGCTGCCAGTAACAAGCTGGGGAGGGAAGTGGCAGAAAAAACAGAGCTCCGTGAGAAAAGCCAGAAGGTGTCGAGTGAGAAGGAAAACGAACTGACCCAGGCACAGACAAAAGCAGATAATCTTGAGTCCCAGCACGCCGCGTGTGTAAAAAAATTGGATGCCGCACAACGCAGCTATTTTGAGGCTCTAGAAAACGGTGACTTTGAGTCTCCTGAAGCTCATGAAGAGGCATTTCGTGATGAAGCGTGGATAAAGGGATGTGAGGTAAGAATCGCTGAATACATACAGGACTTGCGCACAGTTGGAGAGGAAGTTGCGCGATTGCGACCAAATTTCGCCGATCGACCATTCGACCCAGAGATAGTCACGCGCCTTCAAGAGGGAGAGGGAGGCATCAATGAGGAGATTGAATCATCCAGCCAGCAAGTTTGGGAATTGCAGGCGAATATTAAGAAATTAGAAGAGGATATCCAGCAACGGAACGCGCAAAAAGGCGCGCTCGAAAAAGCCCTCCAAGAGAAGAACCGGTGGGCAAATCTACAGAATTGCATTCCCCACAACAGTCTGCGCGATTTCGCCCTGGAGCGGATGTTTGATTCGATAATCCGCTTCGCAAACCACCAATTGCAAGATCTTACGCAGCGTTATGAATTGAGAGTGGAAGGCATTGATGATATGGTAGTGATTGATCGCTGGAATGGGAACGAAGAGCGTCCGGTGGAAACACTATCAGGAGGCGAAGCGTTTCTGACGAGCCTGTCACTCGCGCTTGCACTCTCCGAGATGAGCCGTGGTCGGACGCAACTCAACTCTCTCTACCTTGACGAAGGGTTTGGCACACTTGACAGTCAAACGCTGGACATCGCGATCTCTGCACTAGAAGGATTGCGACTAGCAGGCAGAACTGTTGTGGTCATCAGCCACATTGACGAGTTGACTAGGCGGATTCCAGTACGAATTGCTGTTGATAAGGTGGGAAGTGGAAGCTCACGGGCGCGGATACAAGGGTAAACACAGGTTAGCATTCTAAAGTGTCAAACCAATCTGATGATTTCAAGAAAGCGCGAAAGCGCGTTACATTCGCGGATTGGTTAAGATGCCCTCCAATCAATTCTCCTCAATTTCTCACGTGAGTTCTACAAGACCACTTCGTCTGGTCACGGATATCCGTGAGGCGCCTAATTTGATTCTTGTACTCTTTCTAGACGAGCGTTATAATATACGAAATTTTGCAAGCAATATTGTAGTGCATACGTTTTTAGAGAATGATTCTTAAATCCATCAGTCAAACACCGAACTCTTGAGGTTACATATCATGGCATCTCGACGACAATTTTTCAAGTTCCTCGGATGGGGGAACTTTGTAGCTGCACTCGGGCTTGCTTTTGGTCCCGGATTAATCCGATTCTTGTATCCCCGTGTTCTGTTTGAGCCCTCCTCGACCTTTAAAGCAGGGTTTCCCGATGAATATCCACCCGGCAGTGTTAGTGAAAAGTACAAGAAAAATCCATACGGAGTTTGGATTGTTCGACGGGAGGATGGCGAATTCTACGCACTGTTGACCACTTGTACTCACCTCGGTTGCACACCGCGTTGGTTTGGCTCCGAAAATAAGTTCAAGTGTCCCTGTCACGGGAGTGGTTTCGATCGGGAGGGCGTCAATTATGAGGGACCTGCACCCCGTCCTCTTGAGCGTGTAAAAATCGTTTTGGCGGAAGATGGACAGCTCGAAATTGATAAATCTGTGAAATTCCTCGGCGAAAGAGGTGACTGGGGAACACCCGGTTCGTTTTTGAAAGTTTAACCGAGTTTGCGGCACCAGAACTGACTATTGCGCTATGTGAGAAAGGAGCCAAACAGATTCTCCAAATGAGTAGTTGTCGCGAATTGTTCGCGTGCTCATGGAGTTGACTTCACATTTCTTATGAATGAGAAACGTAACGGACTCAAGGGAAAAATTGTTAATTCTCCAATCTGGCGGTCAATGTTCCGCCACGGTTACGAGAACACTGGACGGCGGTATACGCTGCAAATCCTTCAAAATGTATGGCTGCATTTACATCCACCACGTGTTCCACGCCACGGAATCAACTTCCGTTTTACTTGGTGCATGGGCGGAATCACCTTCTTGATGTTCCTTGTTACTGCGGTCACGGGAGTCCTGCTCATGTTTTACTATCGCCCCACCGCAGAATATGCGTTTCGAGATGTGCAGTATCTGGAGTTCGATATCCCATTTGGAATGTTGTTGCGCAACATGCACCGTTGGGCAGCGCACGGCATGGTCATCGCTGTTATGCTCCACATGTTCCGCGTTTTCTTGACCGGGTCATATAAGAAGCCGCGTGAGTTCAATTGGGGAGTTGGGGTTATATTGCTTGTTGTTACGCTCTTTCTCAGCTTCACGGGCTACCTGCTTCCGTGGGACCAGCTCGCCTTTTGGGCGGTCACAGTGGGTACGAATATGGCGCGAGCGACTCCCGTCTTGGGACATGAGGGGCCATTCCACCCTCAGGACATCACCCAAGAGAACGATGTGCGGTTTGCTCTCCTCGGTGGAACAATTGTAGGCCCTTCAACTCTGTTGCGGTTTTATATTCTGCACTGTGTCGCCGTGCCGTTGCTTGCAAGCGTGCTGATGGCATTACATTTTTGGCGGGTTCGTAAGGACGGTGGGATTTCAGGCCCTCTATAGATTCAATTAAGATGTCGACCTGGGTTAAAGTTGGCTCAAGCGCAAACGCCCGAAAGTCACACCCGTCAGGTTCAAGGTATCAAAATATAGCCCACTCATGGTTAATTGTCACTAAGAGTTCTGCTGGCGTGATTTGGTAACATACTTTTTCCGTTAGTTCAAACCTTTGAGGTAATCTGTAATCTATGGAACATTTGATAGCACTTGTTACGAAACCTGATAATGTCCCAATCCTTGCAATTGTTTTTCTATTACCATACTTCACTTGGCTCGCATTTAGTCAAGGACGCAAAAATGACCGAGCTGGAACACCGGCTGAAGCAGCACTCAAAGACAAAGTTTACGTTTGGCCCTACCTTTGCCGCAATGAATTTCTGTGCGCTATAATTATACTTCTCATCCTCGCCGTTTGGTCGATTACGATTGATGCCCCGCTAGAAGAACCGAGCGACCCCACCATAACCCCCAATCCCTCCAAAGCCCCGTGGTATTTCCTCGCGCTGCAAGAGATGCTAGTGTATTTCGACCCGTGGGTTGCCGGCGTCGTGTTACCAAGCTTAATTATCGTAGGTTTGATTGCCATCCCTTATATTGACATCAACCCAAAGGGGAAAGGCTACTATACGCTTAAAGAGCGCCCGTTTGCAATCGTGACGTTCTGTTTCGGCTTTATCGTCCTGTGGATTACTCTGATGGTGGTTGGCACTTTTCTACGAGGCCCCGGTTGGAATTTCTTCGCCCCGTGGAATGCATGGGATCCCCACAAAGTCGTGCCACTGACAAACGTCAACCTATCGTACAAGTTTGGCATTCGAGACGTGCATACCGCGAATGTGATCGGTTTTGTCGTTGTTGCCGGTTATTTTGCCTTAGGTCCTATCTTCTATCTATGGAAGATGCGAACCAGCGAATTTCTCCAAGAGTTGGGACTGGTCCGATATATTGTCGTGTCGTTCCTGTTTTTGACAATGCTTTCCCTTCCAATCAAGATGATTCTCCGGTGGGTGTGGAATATCAAATATATTTGGGTTTCCCCTTGGTTTAATATCTAGGGTATGTTGCGTAACGTGTAAAACGCAGAAGATACCTGCCAAACCGAAGTTTTTTGTGTTTATTTTTTGTCGATTGATATAGTTAAGGAGTCAATTGGGATCGTGAGGAGCAAAAAAGATATTCCTGTAGAAGAGAAATCCTATGCCGTCTTATTCTTTATTCTTTCTGCTTTGCTGGGCCTCGTTACGATTTGGGGGTTCTGGAATGAAGCGATTACAAGGCGACCATGGAAAGGTATTCAGCAGGAATTCTATCAGTACGAATATGAAAAGACGAAAATCGCGTTGGAGCGAGCCAAAAAGAATCTACCCGAGATTTCAGAACCTAAGGCGCTAGACCGGAAGAAACTGAACGAACTGGAGAATGCGGTAGCGGACGCAAAAGTAAAACGTGAAGAAGCGCTGCAGGAACGCAAATTTATTCAGAGTGAATCCGACGCAATACATTACAAATATCAACATGCGCTGCATGAGGCCAAGGCTCACGAAGCCTCTGGTGAAAGTGAACATTCAGTCGAAAAATGGAAGAAGAAACTGGATGGACTCGAGTCAGCGATTGAAGGCCCATTGACTCAAGTTGTTATAACTGCAGAGCTTAAATTGTCAGAGACGTATCAAACCCATGCCCAATTCTATGAAACGAGTGGTCACCTTGAAGACGCTTTGAGCACATACCTGCTTGCGGCAAAATATAATCCCGGTAACCCCGAGATTTCTGACAAGGTTCGTACGGTTCGTGAGCGGGCCGAATCACTTGCAGCGGACACAGCAAAACATGATGAAGTGGCGCGGATTGAGGAGAAACTTCACTCACTGAAGGGAATCAAGACCTTTTTGGGTAGTTTATTGGAGAGCCCATTTACAAAAACACGGACGATAGTCCAGTATTATATTGAGGATTTCGATCACACGGCAGATCGATGCGCCACCTGTCACTTTGCGGTGGACGAAAGCGGCTATGACAGTCACGGTAAAGAGATCTTTGAGGAGATAGAGGGTGATGGAGAAAGCGAATTTTCTATTCAACTTGCGCACCCGTTGGTGAAAGTCGGTAGCGAAACCGTAGTAATTGACGAAGAAGAAGCTGAAGAAGACAGCTATGAATTAAGCGAGGAGGGTCAACTTACCTTTACTGATCCAGATATATTCGCCGATGTTATTGAGGTTGCGTATGAAACAGGTTACAATCCGTCGCTGCGGACACACCCTCACCTCGATGTGCTACTCGGCAGCCACCCGGCGGAAAGATTCGGATGTACTCCATGCCATGGCGGCCAGGGGCAAGCCCTAACGTCGAAAGCCGCGCACGCACTTACACACAATGAGTATTGGCTAACTCCTGTGTTGGGCTTGGATGAACATACCGGCAGGTCGTCTCCTGTGCTCCGCGGCTATATGGAATCGAATTGCCGCCGGTGCCATGATGGAGTAATGATGTTGGATGCTGTTTCGCCGCAAACAGGCGAAACACGGGATTATGCGCCGAATCTTACTAAAGGCATGGCACTATTTGAGGATCTTGGGTGCCATGGTTGTCATGCTGTTGACGGCTACTCTGCGCTTGACAACATAGATAAAGTTGGACCATCGTTAGCCAAAATTGGAAGCAAAGTGAAGGGAATTGAATGGCTTGGGAGTTGGGTCAAGAATCCGAGCGCCCATTTGGCTAACACCAAGATGCCGAGCTTCTTTCCAAATTCAAAGATGACTCAACTCGTTTATTTCAAGAACGGGAACAAGCGCACAGGTGTGGTCACGAAAACTGAGGACGGGATTATTGTTCAAGGAGACGACGGCACAGAATTCGTATATAGCGACGATGCGGTGGAAAAGGTAGTTGACGAAGTGAAATCGATTGCCCAGTACCTTGTGCAGTTGCGTGATTCCGCGATTGAAGAGGTTAATGCCACATATTCGACTTCCCTGCGTGCAATTACTGCTGGCGAAGAAGTGGTTAAATCGGTTGGATGCCTGTCATGTCATTCGGTTGACGGTCTGGGGAGCGATTTCGCGCCGGAGTTGGACAACGTCGGGAGCAAGGTTACACCTAATTTCCTTCGACAGTGGATAAGCAATCCAAAATCTTACGATCCTGACACAGCCATGCCCAGCTTACGCTTGACAGAATTCGAAGTGGACAATGCGGTGGCGTACCTAATGTCGTTGAAAGGGGCGACGACCGTTGCTATGGCAGATAGCCAATATCAACATGCGCTGAGCGATCCTGCGGAAGGTGAAAAGCTGGTCAGGAGTTATGGTTGCTATGGTTGCCATAACATCCCCGGTATTGAGAACGAATCGAAGGTGGGGGCAGATCTAGGTGAGTTTGGAGCCAAGACTACTGAGGAGTTCGATTTTGGAGACGCTGTCGGCATTGAGCATAGTTGGCACGATTGGACAATTGGCAAAATCACGAATCCGAGACGCTACCAAACGCGCCGAATTGTTTCACGCATGCCTGTGTTTCCAATTGGCGAGGAGGATGCACGAGCACTGGCGGTTTTGCTCAAGAGTTTCCAGCCTACACAATACCCCTTCAACTACATTCACAAACCGAGTGAACTGACGCAGCAGATTGATACGGGCCGTCGATTGGCGAAGAAATATAACTGCACCGGATGCCATGAAATCGAAGGTAAAGGCGGAACATATGTAGACATCATCGCAGCGCATGAAGGACTTGACCAAATTCAAGCAAAACAGTTCGCTCCACCGACGCTGCAAGCCCAAGGAGCAAAAGTCTATCCCGACTGGCTGTTTGAATTTTTAAAGAATCCCACTCCGATTCGGTACGGACTTAAAGTTCGGATGCCTACCTTTGGTCTGTCAGACAACGACGGGACAGCACTCGTGAAATACTTCTCATCGCTGTCCGATGAGCCGTTCCCGTATAAAACAATTGCTTTGGAACCGGCTACAAGTGCTGATTTGAGAGTGGGCAAGCGGATTTTTGATGCCCTTGAATGTATATCATGTCATCCGGAGCAGGGCGAAGTGATTCCATCCGGAAGCAACAAGACAGGGCGTCCCGATCTTGCCTTAGCCAAATCCCGTCTGAAATCGGACTGGATTATTGAATGGCTCAAAGATCCGCAATCTTTCCAACCGGGGACTGCGATGCCCCAAGCCTGGCCAAAGATTGGCGGTGAGTACCAGCCTGTCGAAGGCGTCGCGGGCGATGACGCGGAAAAACAGATTCGACTGGTCAGAGATTATCTTATCTCATTAGCCAAGTGATTCTGGAGTAACCATGCGACATCTACTAATCATCATTGGGATGGTTGCAGTTAGCATGAGTTGGTTGATTTGGCTCTGTCGTGTGGTAGATCCAAGTACCCGTTACGGCTCGAAAGTCGAGTATAATTACGCAAGGTATTGTGCAGGATGTCATGGAGCGAACGGCGAAGGCAACGGCCGAATCGGAAGATTCAAAAAGCTAGACCCCGCAAATCTGACGGAAGCTGATTTCTGGGTTAGCCGAAGCGACGAACAACTTATCCATAGTATTGATGCCGGCAAAAACGACATGCCGGCATTTTTTTATTATTTAACCCTTGAGGAAGAGAAGGAACTTCTCACTTTCATCAAAGAACACTTCCGTCCCGAGCTGACTCGCGATTGAACAACCATTACACATTGGAAAATCTCAACAATCGGAAACCGTTTTGGACAGGTTGTCAAGCTGGCGCGATCGGAAGTATTGTCTGCGATCCAAAGATACTGATTTTCAAGGACGAGGAATTGAAATTTTCACGTAGGGCTTTATTCTGGTATGTTTTCAGCGTATGCTGAATAACGCTTGGTCAGGTTTCAATTGGCGAATGTCTGCCTCAATCGTTCGATTTATGAACCATCCGCAATTCCCTCGTTTGATTTAGAGGAGGTAGAGCAATGAGACAAGTGGTTGTTTATCCGGGTGAAGATGGTTACTGGGTTGCTGAGTGTCATAGCTTGCTCGGTTGCATTAGTCAAGGGAAAACAAAGCAAGAAGCTATCGCGAATATTAAAGAAGCAATTGAAGGATACATTGTTTCTCTTGAGGAAGATGGACTTCCAGTTCCCGAAGAACACTTTGCGGCGTTGCTAGTAGCTGTATGAGCAGATTGCCGAGGATTTCAGGGAGGGATTGCGCCAAAGTACTTAATAAGATTGGGGTCTACCAGAGGCGGCAGCATGGAGGGCACCTGAATCTGCGTCGAGGCAATCCGTTTGCTCAGGTAGTGGTTCCCAACCATAAAGAATTAGATAGAGGCACCTTGCGAAGCATCATCAGAGGTGCAGGAATTGGAGTAGACGAGTTTCTGAGGTTATTGTGAAGGCTGCATTCACTCAAGATGTGTTTTTCAGGCATCAAGGAACTAAACTCGTATGCTATCTCTTCTTTTCTAGCTCAATACCGACAGGTTCAACGCGATCATCAGAGGAATCGCGAAATTCGCGATTGTATTGGCGATTGCTAGTCTGATTATAGGATTCTCCGCCTGCGACGAATTGGCTTCGATTTTATCCAGCGGCGCGATATCCCGGATGGACGGAGATATTCCTCAACTGGATGGTCTGGTAGGAGAGATACCGATTGGTCTTGTCCTGCCGCTGACAGGTTCTCTCACCTTGACTGACCTATCAATGAGAAATGCATCTGACCTAGCTCTTCACGAGATTAATAGCGCACAACATGGTGACGCAAGGATTAAGTTCCTACTTGAGGACGATCGCAGTACCGTAGAGGGGGCAATTGAAGCTTACAATAAACTCAATAGTCAAAACGGCATGTCGGCAATCTTAGGTCCTACGACCTCATCTGCGACAAAAGAGGTTTTTCCCATCGCGCAACGCCATAAAACCGTGGCAATTAGCCAGACGTCCGCCGCACAGGGCCTCAGCGCCCTTGGCGATTTTGTCCTTCGTGCAGGCCTCACGGTTGACAAACTTGTGCCGCACGGGATCCAGATGACCCAACAGAAACTGGGTTATCAACGTGTTGCTACAATAGCTGACTCAGTTGACCTCTTCTCCCGGAGCAGCCAAGCAGTTCTTGTTGATTCGCTCAAGGCGAACGATGTCGAGGTTTTGGTAGCAGAGACCTTCGAAACCGGTGAGACAAACTTTACGGAGCAATTAACTCGCGTCAAGGAATCTGATCCCGACGCTATCCTTATTTCGGCTCTGTCACCGGAAATAACCGCAATTCTCATTCAAGGCAGGCAGCTTGGATTTCCGTCGATGTTCCTTTCATTGTTACCGTTACCCTGACATCGGAACAGATACAACTCCGAGCGATGCCGCCGAGGGCGCCATTTCATTCACAAGTTGGATTGGCACGGCTAACGCCCCTGGCAATCATGCCTTTGTGCAGAACTACTGCGATAAATATGGGATGCAACCGAGTCATTCGCGGCACAGGCGTATGCCGCCGTCTATATTCTGGTTGAAGCGATTCCGAAAGCCCAATCAACCGATTCAACGGCAATCCGGGACGAGCTGGCTAAAATCAAAAATCTCGACACTGTTCTAGGAAAATTCGCTTTTGATGCCGGCGGAGGCACAGTTTATGCACCGACTGTACTCATCGTCAAGAACGGTCAACTTGAGATTTTCGAGTGAACGTCAGATTCACTCGGGATTACTAAACCGAATTATATATGATAGAACTTACGCAGTAACAGGAGACCTACGGTAGGCTGGGCATCTTGTCTTGCCACGCATGGGCGGTCGCGACCGGGAGATCGCTCCTACAGGGATTGTAGCGTCGAAACGGGAAATAGATTACGTTACAGCGAATCTCTAAGCCTTCAAATGCGTAAGTCCTTTATGAGTTTTGCTGCGGCAATGACGTATTCATTAGACACTTATGCAGACCTGACGCTGGCTCATCCAGTCACGGATATCCGTGAGGTTGATTCTTTAATTCTTGATTCTCTTTTTCGTGCCGTGCTATCATAATCTCAATCTGTAAAAACTTATTTTGCTCTCGTTACTTAAATAAAAATGAAGAAAGGACAATTAAACTCATGAAAACCGTAATGCGGCTGACAACACTAAGTCTCTTAATCTTCGCGGCAGGTTTCGCATACGCCGCAACCATCACCGGAACTGTTATGTATGATGGAGATGCGCCCGCACGCCCAATGCTATCGGCAACCAAGGATCAGCACTGTATTGACGCTCTGGAGAGCGCCAAATCTGAAGTTCTAGTCGTTTCCAAGGGAAAAGGGATTAAGAACGTAGTTGTTTATCTGCGTGCTCGTGGGGCGACACCGACAACTCCGGCCAGGAATCCGGTCATGGATCAAAAAGATTGCCTCTATGCGCCTCATGTTCTGGTTGTCACCGCGGGCACTACAGTCGATGTGAAATCCAGTGATCCGGTGGCGCACAACGTTCATTCTCACGCAACTAAAAACGAGGCACCGAATTGGCAGATACCTGGTCCCGGGAAAGCTTTACCTTTGAAATTAGAAAAGCGTGAAGCCATTAAGTTCACATGTGACATTCACAACTGGATGACGGGATATATTTTCGTGGTTGACAATGACTACCATGCCGTGACAGGGTACCAAGACGGTAAGGGCAAATGGGTTAGCTCCGACAGTTATGAAGCTTCAAGCGATAACGGCGCTTACACAATCAAAGACGTTCCTGCAGGCAAATATCGAATCCAAGCATGGCACGAGGAACTTGGTACCACAAAAGCCAAAGTTGTCGAAGTTGCCGCGAGCGGAGAACTCAATGTCAACTTTACAAGCGCCGATTTCAAGAAAAAAAGTGCAAAGTAACTATTGAGACATCGCCGTAACGAAATGCAGTCGCTTGTCCTTCGTTCGACCATTTCGATTGCGAGACACCAACATTATGCGTTTCATATCCACCGACTCCAAACACAGGTCGTATTTTTATCTCGGGCTGCTTGTAATATATCTAATCTTAGCGATTGCGCCTGCCTTTGCGCAGCAGGATGCGACCGACTTGGAGTACCGGCCCTTTCCGAAGATTGGTAGTCGCAGCGCCGCCTGGATCGCCGCCCAACTTCACCTGCTATTCGGATCCTTCATCCTAGGAGTGCCGATGTTCGCTGTCGTCATTGAGTTTGTCGGCATGAAGACGAAGGACAAGCGTTACGACAAGATGGCGCAGGAGTTCATCAAACTGTGCATGGGAGCGTTCTCGACAACTGCCCTGATGGGCGGTGTGTTGGTCTTCGTTCTCATCTGGTGCTATCCCAGAGTGATGAACAAGATGACAGGGATCTTCGGCCCAACGATGATTTTCTATGTCTTCCTGTTTTTTGGAGAAACCTTCACGCTCTATCTTTACTCTTATGGGTGGGATCGAATGCAAGGAAAGGTGTCGAAGATGTGGCACCTGTTTTTGGGTGTGCTTCTAAACGTTTTCGGTACCGCGATTATGTTCGTCTCTAATGCGTGGCTGACATACCAAACCAGCCCGGCGATTATGGGGCCCAAACCTGATCACAAGGCGATTTCACTTCATGACGAAGAAACAGGCGAATTCATCGGCACGCTGTGGCAAGCGGTCAATAACTATACTTGGATGCCCGTCAACATACACCGTCTGATCGGGAACGTGGCTTTCGGCGGCGCAATCGTCGGCGCGTATGCCGCTTTTCGCTTTCTGGTTGCCAAGACGAAAGAAGACAAGGCGCACTACGATTGGATGGGATATACCGGCAACTTTATCGCACTGTGCGGACTGATTCCACTACCATTCGCCGGATACTGGTTGGGGCGCGAGATTTATATGTTCAACGTGACGATGGGCATTAATATGATGGGGAGCCTCTTTTCGTGGTTGTTCATCATTCAGGCGGTGATGATTGGCGTGCTGTTTATCGGTGCGAACTACTATCTCTGGTCAGGCATGACACGCATCAAGGGTGGGGAAATTTATACGCGCTATCGGCCCTATATGATCGCAATTATAGTTATCTGCGTGGCGATCTGGATGACGCCGCGCATGTTAATCACGACGCCGGGAGAACAGGCGGCAATGGGTGGACCGTACCACCCGCTCGTTGGGTTTTTCGGCTTGATGACAGCGAAGAACACGGTTGTCAATATTATCATCTTGACCACTTTCCTCAGCTTCCTCTTTTACCGCCGATCCGGAAAAGCAACGACGGTGGGTTGGAGTAAAGGGGGCAATATCATTATCGCGGTTATCTTTGGACTTGCGGTCGCAGGGATTATCACTATCGGTCTGGCAGGATTTAAAGTCGACAGTGACTTGCGCGTTAATGTTCTAACACCGGTTCAAGTGTTGATTGCGTTAGCCGTCATGATTTTAGTAACTGTAATAGACCTGACCATGTATCGGAAGGCAATGAGTTCAAGCGATATCAAATGGGGACAGATGACCGACCGCTCACAGTACGTGCTAATACTGCTTGCTATCACCTTTACTTCCTTGATGGGATTGATGGGCTACGCGCGATCTGGCCTTCGCGAAAATTGGCACATTTTTGGCGTGATGCCCGACACTTCACCAGATTCATTCACGCCGATGTTAGCCGATGCCGTCAATGTAATTGCTGTTATTATGGTGATTTTCTTCGCTCTCGTAGGCTTCATATTCTGGATCGGATTGTGGGGTGACAAGAAAAAAGTGGCGCACGCCCCTGTTTCAACGGAAGTTGGTACAGGTGACGATTAAGGCGAAATGTCATGCTAAATCGTGAAAGACTTCAACGCGCTCAAGCGCGTATGCGGCAGCAGCAGATTGACGCATATCTTATTCTGACACACGATGATTACATCTATTTCTTCGGGGAGGACCGCTATCAGCCGCGTGCGATTATTCTCGCACAGGGACCTCCTATCGTAGTTACGTTTGTCGGAGAGGAAGAAGAGGTCAAAGCCTCTTTAGGAGTGGAAGATGTCAGAATCTTCGGCTCCGTCGGGCAACAGATTAAGGATGTCGTTCAAGTAATGCGCCAAATGGCAGGCGGGAAGGAGACGATAACAGTTGGCGTACAAATGTGGTTTTCCACGCCAGCCTTTCTGTTGAATCTATTTCAGAAAGCCAATCCGCAGGTCAAGGTCGTAAACATCGCATCTGTGATGGATGAACTCCGCATGGTGAAAGATGAATCTGAGGTAGCGCTCATGCGTCGCGCCGGAGAAATCGCCGCCATCGGCATGAGAACGGCAGTAGATACACTTAAACCGGGTGTAACAGAAAACCAAGCCGCTGGCGAAATAGAATACGCGATGCGGAGAGCTGGGGGACACGGCACCGCAACGCCAGTTTTTGTCAACTCCGGCATTCGTTCCGGTTGGTTGCACGGCACTGCGACAGATAAGCCAATCGAAGAAGGGGATTTGGTCGTAATTGACTTGGTGCCGCGCTACAAAGGATACTGTGCCAACCTCTGTCGCACGTTTATCGTGGGCGATCCGACGACGAAACAGCAAGAAATATTCAATACCTATAGAGATGCCCAAGCTGCCGGATTACAAGCATTAAAACCGGGGGCACGGATTCGAGATATTGATACAGCCGCCAAGAAGGTCTTCGACGACGCGGGTTATGGCGAGTTCTATGTGTCGGGCATGAGCCATAGCATCGGGCTAGGTTTTGAAGAATCACCAGCGCCGACCATTCACCCCGGTGATTCTGGCCTCCAAATTTGCGAAGGCATGACGGTGACAGTTGGCCACCCCGTACTGTCGGTCCCCGGTACAGGGGGGGCGCGGTTGGAGGACACGTTCCACGTTATGTCATACGCGACTAAGCCCATAACAAATTTTCCGTCGGAGTTGGGGTTGTCCAACGCATCTTAGCTATTCCGTTGAGAGCCAAGAAATAGGAACTAACTGATGTCAAACACGCTCACAAGAATCGCAAGTTTGGTTGTTATGATTGTGAGTTTTATTGCCTACGTTGCGAAAGCACCAGCTTTCCCGATTGCGTCAGAAAATCTCCTGCCGTGGTCAACGTGGTTTTTCATCTCCGCGATAGCGAATATAATACTCTGGCAGCGGGTGATGAAGCTGATCGCGTTTTCATTGCTAGTAATCTGGTTCTATGCGTTTGCCGCCAGTATTGTTCCGGAAACCTCGACCGCGAAGGTGGATGTGTTGAGCATTGAACGAACACCGGAGGCATTTGTTGAGGCGGGCGAGATAATCTTTAACGGAAAAGGAAAATGCCATACCTGTCACACGCTCGATCCGTCAGCCCCTAAAAGTCGCTGCCCGGATATGTCGGATGTTGGTATTCGAGCCGCGACACGTAAGCCCGGCGTGACAGCAAAAGAGTATCTGATCGAATCCACATACGAACCTCACAAATTCCTTGTCCCCGGCTACGGCAACATTATGCCGCCGGTCTGGAAGCCCCCAATCAGTTTATCAGAGCTTGAGATCGAAACCGTCATCGCCTTCCTCCAAAATCAAGGCGGAGAAGTGGATCTGACGCGGTTTGAACCGCCCGTTGATATCGGAAGTCCCGAGGCAGTAGGTGAGGAGTTGCCTCCCCTCCTAGCCGGAGACATTGAGCGCGGTAAGAAGGTTTTCGTAGATGGCGCGAAATGCATTGCATGTCACGAGGTTACCGGGGTTGCAAAACCAGCTGGTCAAACCCTAGACGAAGGAGTAGAGGTTGTCGCCGCGCCCGACTTGACGGAGATTGCGGCAGTCAACCCTATGCGGTATATTGAGGAGTCGATCCTTAAACCGAACGCCCAAATTGTGAGCGGATACGGTTCCGTCACAGTGAAAACGGGCGGCGCGTCAATTCAGGGAACGCTTATTTCCCAAGACAACGAGAAAATCACTGTGCGCGTCAAAGACGCCGCCGGAGTTGAAACCGAACAGACGGTGCTCTTGACCGAAATTGATCCCGAACCGATTGAAGAGTTAGCGAATCTAAAGGAGCAAGAGTATTTCTGGATTGAGGTCACTTCCGCAGACTCAGAGACGAAAATAAGCGGCGACCTTCTCGAAGAGGATGGAGAAAACATTACCATCCAAGCCGGTGGAGAACCACAGACGGTATCCAAATCGAATGTTAAGGCACAGGCGACCATAATCGATTTTGATGGGAATGAAATCGTCGGTGAGTTGGTGTCAGAGAATGAGGACGAAGTCACGCTGATTGTCGATGGGGTAGAGCAAATTATTGACACCTTCGATATTGATGAAGGCCCCACTTATAGTCGCGCCTACGGTAAAAGGCATTATGTTACTTCGCCAATGCCTGACAATTTCCCACTCCTGTTATCCGTCGCTGACATGAGCGATTTGCTGGCTTTTTTAGCGTCATTGACCGGTGCAATAGAGGAGACAGTTGTTGAAGCTGAAGTTTCAAACGTCGGAGCAGAGGAAACGGCTGAGTAACACCAGTTTTTCAACTCAATCGATCGGGGATTGTCATCTAGGCATACCAACGGCGTTAAAATTGTGCAAGCGCCCGATTTCCTGTGGTTGACGGTGTATGTATCCTCCTCGGTGACCTAATAAGTGATAGGGTGTCAATTAGGAGACTTAATTGATGATGAAACGGATATCGCTATTCACCAGATGCCTGATTCTTTTTGTCTTCATCTGGCTCTTTCTGCGTTTCTTCATCGGTGGAGTGTGGTCTGTACCGCTGCCCGCGAGCGTTATTGCGATGTATGTCGGTCTAATACTTTTGGCAATTCTTGTCCACGTGTCAGTCGAGGATGATAGATTTCGCGAATTCCTGCGCCCTATCAAAGAGACGCTAGTCGATGATGACAAAAAGTTGCGACGGAAGGCGTTAGTTATCCTAATTCCACTCGCCCTGCTTGCGTTCACGTTCTCAAAGGTCTCCACAAAGGCAGATCCGCCAGCGGCGTTGCGTGTTGCCCACCCTGCGCCCCCTGATGAGTTGACATATGGCGACAAGGTAATCGGTGCAACGCAGGAAGTAGTGAACCCTTTCCGGCATCTTGAAAAAGACGGGGTGGATGCATTCAAAGCGCATGCAGAAAATGGGCGTCGTGTCTACTATCAGAACTGTTTCTACTGTCATGGCGATGACCTTGATGGCGAGGGGCATTTCGCCCACGGCTTAAACCCACTGCCAGCGAACTTCCAAGACCCCGGCATCATTCCGAACTTCCAAGAATCGTTCTTTTTCTGGCGTATCAGTAAAGGTGGACCGGGGTTACCACCATCCGCTACCCCTTGGAATTCCGCCATGCCGGTCTGGGAGAACTATTTGACTGAAGAAGAGATTTGGGATGTCATCATCTTCTTGTCCGAGTACACCGGCTATAAGCCGAGAACGTTTGGCGATGCTGCCCACTAAGCTTCTGCAAAAAGTCCAACTCTGGTAAAGCAGCGAAATTGTTCAATCGGCGATGGTAATTCAGTAGAGGGCCCCAAATTAAGCGAAACCTAGATTCGAATGGTTTCACATCTAAACCTGTCCTGCTTCGGTAGTCAAAAAAGCCTTCTCCGCTGTGAAGACGGTACCGAACGGAGAATAATCTGCTAATGAACCGATTATTTGTTAAAAAAACACTCGCTATATGTATCGTAGGTTCCCTTCTATTGCCTGCAATTATGGCGTACCCAGTTTTTGCACAGGGCAAGACCGCCCCCGCTGCTTCCGAGGCTGGAAAGTCGCTTTACATGGACAAGTGTGCTCATTGCCACGGTATTGAGGGGGATGGCAATGGGGATGCCGCCGAAAATTTGGTGCCAAGACCGAGGGATTTCACGTCAGGACTTTACAAAATTCGCTCCACCGAGGGTGGAAACTTGCCGACAGCCCAGGACCTTTTTGAGGTGATTTCGAACGGTATGCCGGAATCTTCAATGCCAGCGTGGGAGGGACTTCTCAGCGAGGCTGAGCGATGGAGCCTCGTTGCCCATATCAAGACATTCTTTGAGGGTTTTGAGGGAGCGTCGCTGCGGGTGATTGACCTGTCAGGCAAGGTACCTTATTCTGAGGAGAGCGTTGCCAAAGGAAAAGAGTTTTACGCCAAGCTTGGCTGCGTCGAATGTCACGGCGCACTCGGTCGAGGGGATGGTACATCTGCACCTGATCTCACGGATGAGTGGGGTTTCCGCACCTGGCCCGCAAATATGGAGCACAGTTGGAATTTCAGGGGTGGCTCAACGACTGGGGATATTTTCAAACGATTTATTGGCGGGATTGCCGGGTCACCGATGCCGGCATTCGTTTCTGCTTTCCGACTCGGATTGACCGATGCCGAGACAGAGCGGATAACTGCACTTGAAGAGAATGACGAAATGACAGAGGAGGAGGAAACGGAGTATGCAGAGCTGGAGGAGAAAGCCTACGAGTATGAAAACATCATGCTCGATATTGAAGAGGGCAATGAAGTTTCGCCCGAAGATCTGAAGAAGGTCGACGATGCCATGAAGCCGATATACGAGAAGAGTTGGCATTTGGCGAACTATGTGAAATCGCTAGGGCGCAAGGAGCGCCCTGCAGCCGCAGTAGGTGACAAGGTGCTGCGCTCGCAATATCGCTTGGGCGACCTGCCGGGATTGAATAATGCCGCCTGGGGTGAAATCGAGGAGGCGAGCTACTTCCCGCTCGTGGGTCAAGTTGTCATTGAACCGCGACAGTTCAACCCGTCCATAGATTCTGTGACGGCCAAGTCTTTCTATAACGATAATGAAGTCGCGTTTCTCTTTACGTGGGACGATCGGACGAAAACGCTTCCGCAAGAGGATGACGAGACGGGCGAAACCGTTGAGGATGCCATTGCCATTCAGTTTCCTGTAAAGCTGCCTAAAAATCCTTCCGATCCCAAACCGTACTTCATCTGGGGTGGACGCCGTCCCGTTTACCTCTGGCAGTGGAAGGTTGCTGAACAAGACAAGATCACGGAGATGAACGCTAAGGGAATTGACAATGCCACTGTCCAATCGTCGCAAAGCCAGATGCAGGTTGAAGGCGTCTACGAAGATGGGCGTTACCGTCTGTGGGTCAAGCGGACGCTAAGGACGGATGATAAAAATGACCTTCAACTTGAGCCCGGAACCTTTATCCCCATCGCATTCTCCGCCTGGGACGGCGCCAACGGCGACGTGAAAACTAAACGAGCCATTTCGACATGGTATACTTTCATTCTCGATCCTGTGCCGTCAAACAGACGTTTCGTGTATCCGCCGCTTGTCGCGCTTATCTCTGTTGGGTTCCTTTTTGGCTTGAGAGGTAGCGCAAAGAGACGAACTAGTACGAATAGTACATGATTAACATTCCTAAGGATAGTCCGACACTCTGTGTGAAACCCTGCACAGTTGACGATTCAGTGACAAGAAATAGAGAAATAAGAGAGTCGCAAATCCGTTGATATAACCTGAAAACAACTCTATTCATTCTTAAGATAATTTCAAAAGGAGTTCAATTATGAAAACCCAAGTTGTTACAGTCCTAACCTTGATTATTGCAGGCGTTTATGCCACCGGTGCCATCGCTGCCGGCAAAGGCGAAGCTGTCGAATCACTTATGTTCCCCGCTAGTTATAAAGTCGGGAGTGTTTCTAATGGCGGCACCATCGCCGGCACTGTGAAATTTGAAGGCACAGCGCCCGCAATGAAGAAACTTGAAATCACCAAGAATCCCGAAGTCTGTGGTTTAACCGACAATTTTGATGAATCGGTAGTAGTCGGCGAAGGCAGTGCTTTGAAAAACACCATCATATATCTGATGGATATTTCGTCAGGTGCGGGTTTTTCGAAGGACGCTAAGGTCAAATACGAACTCGATCAGAAAGGCTGTCATTTCAATCCGCATGTTCGTCTACTTCCCGTCGGACAACGATTGACCATGCTCAATCCCGACAAAATCATGCACAATGTCCATATTTTTAGTAGAGAGAACCCCGCATTCAATAGATCGCAACCGGGCAGCAGACGAAAGATGCCGGTTAAAGCGGTGAAGAAGGCGGAAGGACCTGTGGCTGTAAAATGTGACGTCCATGGCTGGATGAAAGCCTGGATTGCTTACATTCCTCATCCATACTTTGCACTCAGCGATGAGAACGGGAAATATACGCTTGAGAACGTGCCTCCGGGCACCTACAAACTTGGCTACTGGCATGAAGCATGCGGAACGAATAATGATGCGCCTGCCTCAGTTACCGTGGATGCCGGCGGAAGCGTTATGCAGGACTTTACACTCTCTCTCAAGAAGTAGAGGTTATATGTCCACGCCGCAGTTGCCGGTTTCCCTACAAAGTTCAGTTACTTTCGGCTATTTCTCAATAGGCTTTTGCAGTCTTTATCGGTAGTATGAAGGGCGATTGTTGCCTCCTTCAACTTTCAATTAAAGATGTTCCCGATTGAAGTGGAAAATCTCTCGCACGCCTACGGTGACCGAACCGCGTTGGCGGATGTCAGTTTTCGTATCAGTATGGGGGAGATTTTCGCCTTTCTTGGACCCAATGGCAGTGGAAAGACAACACTCTTTAAAATTCTTGCGACCCTGATTCCCATGGGGTGCGGGGAGGTCACGCTTCTCGGGCATAATCTGGTAAGTGAAGCGTCTCGAGTCAGGAGACACTTGGGAGTTGTTTTTCAGCATCCAAGTTTGGATTTGAAGCTCACGGTTGCTGAGAACCTCCGGCATCACGGGCATCTTTACGGAATATGGGGTGCAGATTTAAAGCATCGCATCCGCTCGGTCCTCAAACAACAGGAATTGACCGGCCGCGCAGGAGACCTGGTAGAAACGCTCTCTGGAGGGTTGAGGCGGCGCGCCGAACTTGCCAAAACGTTGCTCCATCAGCCTAGATTACTGTTGCTTGATGAACCAAGCACGGGGCTGGACCCGATTGCCCGTCGGAATTTGCTAGAATCGTTGAAAGACCTGCGTAAAACAGGGGAAGTGACGGTCGTTCTGACAACCCATATGCTGGACGAAGCCGAAACGTGTGACCGGATCGGGATTCTCAACTCGGGAGAATTGGTCGCTATCGGAACACCCGATGAACTAAAAAGTCAAGTCAGTGGAGATGTTGTTATCGTTGATTCTCCGGTACCCGAACAACTAGCGCCGAGAATCAGCCGACGGTTTGGATGTGAGGTTACTTCAGTTGGCGACATGTTGCACATTGAATGCGATCGTGGACATGAGTTTGTTCGAGATATCGTTGCCGCATTTCCATCAGAAATTGACTCTGCACGCTATGGCAAACCGACGTTAGAGGATGTCTTCATCAAACTAACAGGACGCCGTTTCGTATCATAGACTTCTCGCTGTCGCGTTAGAAGGGATATTGGAACAAGCAACATTACGAACAAGGAATCGGGTTCAAGTCAGCTTAGAAAGACAAACAACGCCTGGAAACACAGAAATACATCTATTGGCAAGACGAGACGATGTATCGCGGCTACTTTGAAACCTATCCCGACTACTGAACCCAGGGAGAGACGATAGAAGAATATCTTCTCGACATCTTCAGGGAGTTGACAAGCAGCACCATTCCCTGTGTCCGAAAGATCGCCGAGTTGCGTGTCGCATGATTGGTATCAAAACCCAAACACGAAGATATCTCAACCTGTGCCACGGCATAGAGAAATTAAAGATTCTCTGGCGAAACATATTGTCAAGATGCCAAAAGACTGAATTATATTGATAATAAAAATATTACTCCCCGTGACGACAATCTGGTGGCGTGAAGTCATCAGGTTTCTGCGTCAGCGGAGCCGTTTGGTCAGCGCAATTGCGCAGCCACTGGTATTTTGGCTTCTGCTGGGTGGCGGGTTAAACGCTTCATTCCGTCCGTCCGGGCTTCAGGAGGGGACAAACTATATTACTTATTTCTACCCCGGCGTCTTGGTGCTCGTCCTGTTGTTCACGGCGATTTTTTCAACCATCGCCGTAGTGCAAGACCGACGAGAAGGATTTCTTCAAGGCGTTTTAGTTGCTCCGGTTTCCAGATGGAGCGTCGTGTTCGGACAAGCGTGCGGTGGAACTACATTAGCGCTCGTGCAAGGCGCACTTTTTCTCTTGCTGTCGCCGATTATTGGAATGTCCTTCAGTTTTGCTTCCATTCTGTCAACAGTTGGCGTGATGGTGCTTCTGAGTTTTGGGCTCACGAGCATGGGGCTGATGATTGCGTGGCGGATGGATTCGACACAAGGATTTCATGCAGTGATGAATCTGATCCTCATCCCGATTTGGCTGCTATCCGGGGCGTTTTTCCCCGTAGCCGGGGTGTCACCACTGCTTGAATGGGTCATGAAAATAAATCCGTTAACCTACGGCGTCGCGGCGTTACGCCAATGCCTCTATCTCAACAATCTTGAAGCGGTTGGTGAGATTCCTCAACTGTCTTTATCGCTCGTTGTTACCGGGTTGTTCTGTGTTGCGATGTATTTGGGCGCTACTCAAACAGCGTATCGTCGTGTGAATATTACGTGAGAGAAACCCTTTCCAACGAATTCAGCGACCCAGAAAGGAGATTTTAATGAAATGCTGAAATGGCTGAATTTCCCTGAATGGCTTCCAGAGAACGTATCCACTTATGGCGAAGAGGTAGATAAACTCTTCGTCCTAATCTACTGGATAACTTCCATTGTGTTTATAGCTGTAATGGCGGTACTCATCGGTTTTTTGATTAAGTATCGCTTTAAAGACGGACGTAAAGCGGATTATATTGAAGGTAGCACAACCCTTGAGATTACATGGACCGCGGCAACGACCGTCATTGTATTCGGTTTAGCCATGTTGAGCCTGCCGCAATGGAACAAACTCAAAGTCCCGTCCCAGTTTCCCAGTGGCCCTGATGATGTCCTAGTTCAAGTCAGCGCCAAACAATTCAACTGGGACATGACATATCCGGGAGCTGACGGTAAACTGGGAACTGCCGATGACCTGACGCTTGAGAATCAGTTACACGTACCCGTGAATAAGGTCGTGCACATCAAACTCACGTCGGAAGATGTCATCCACAGTTTCTTCTTACCGAATATGCGGGTCAAGCAGGATGCGTTACCCGGGCGGACCATTGACGTTTGGTTTGATGCAACGAAGGTAGGCAAGTACGAAATCCCATGTGCTGAACTCTGCGGGTTTGGGCACTCCGGAATGCTCGGATACCTCACCGTCCATACGGATGATGCCTATGCGAAGTGGGTAGAAGAAGCTTGGAAGTGACGGCAAGCGGGATGCTGAAGAACCTTAATAACCATTGCTGAAAACTGTTTCGTTGTCTGCAAGTGGGCGCCGCTGAAGGCAACGTCAAAGGCGAAATCCTGTCCTTACTTTAGTAGATTGGGACGCAAGAAAATGAGATAAACACAACCTAAGAAACGCCTGAATTTCCGGTTTAAGTGTAAGAAATAATTACCATTCACAGAAAGGAGTTCGTGTCGAATGAACGATCACGCAAATGAATCGCATGACCATCATCACGAGGAAAGTTTTGTCAGTAAATATATTTTCTCACTCGACCACAAGATGATTGGCAGGCAATTCTTAATCTATGGATTGATTATGTTCATGGTCGGCGGTGGGCTTGCGTTACTGTTCCGCTGGCAGCTTGCTTGGCCTGAAAAACCACTCCCAATCATCGGGTTCTCCCAGGCGTATCTAGACGAAGGTGAAGTCGTCACCGGCGCAGACCGAATGTGGGAAAAATGGGGCGAGGACGATGAGGAGAACTGGGCTGAACGAACGATGCACGGCGGCATCATCGGACCAGAGTTGTTCAACGCGCTGTTTACAATGCACGCCACCATAATGGTTTTCTTTGTTGTTGTACCGTTGCTTGTTGGTGCGTTTGGGAATTTCCTCATCCCGTTGATGATTGGCACGAGAGACATGGCGTTTCCCGCGCTGAATATGCTGTCGTTCTGGTCGAGTGTGCTTGGCGCTTTCATTATGATGGCTGGGTTTCTCGTCCCCGGTGGGCACGCCGCCGCAGGGTGGACCGGATACGCGCCGCTCTCGTCGGTTCCTGACTTTACCGGTGTGTATTGGGGACAAAACCTTTGGTGTATCGCACTAATCGTTATGGGCGTTTCCTCGCTGATGGGGTCAATTAACTACATAACCACAATTATCAACATGCGGGCGCCCGGGATGACGTACTTTCGTCTTCCACTCGTTATCTGGTCACTCTTTATTGTCGCAATTCTACTGCTGCTTGCGTTTCCCGTCGTAGCCTCGGCGCTTGCGCTGCTGCTTTTCGATAGAATGGCAGGCACCTCGTTCTTTTCGCCGGCAGGGGGCGGCGAACCACTCCTCTGGCAGCACCTCTTCTGGTTCTTTGGGCACCCGGAGGTTTACATTCTGATCCTTCCGGGCATGGGGCTCGTCTCGGAGATGATTTCGGTCTTTTCCAGAAAGCCGATTTTCGGGTATAAGTCAATGGTATTCGCCATGATTTCAATCGCCTTTCTGGGTTGGGTGGTGTGGGGACATCACATGTTCCAGAGCGGAATGAACCCGGCATTAAGCATGGGGTTCATGACGACGACGATGTTGATTGCCGTCCCTTCGGCGATAAAAACCTTTAACTGGATCGGCACCCTATTCCGTGGATCGATTCGGTTTGAAGTACCGATGTTGCATTCGCTCGCTTTTGTCTCCATGTTCGTAATTGGGGGGCTCAGCGGTATCTATATGGCAAACTCGCCTGTAGATATCCACATCCACGATACCTACTACATCGTCGCGCATATCCATTACGTCGTCTTCGGCGGCAGCGTATTCGCGTTGTTCGGCGCAATCTTTTACTGGTTCCCCAAGATGTTCGGGCGTCACATGAATTCGACTCTTGGCAAGGTGCACTTCTGGTTGACTTTCCTAGCCTTTAACGGTGTATTTTTCCCAATGCACATCCTCGGTGTTGCCGGGCACATGCGCCGTATTTCCAACCCTCTGCAGTATGAATTTCTGCAAGACTTACAGCCAATAAACGTGTTCATTACCATCTGCGCGTTCATTTTGGGAACCACTCAGATAATCTTGTTGGTAAATGTGTTCTGGAGTATATTCAAGGGTAAGGTAGCCGAACAGAATCCGTGGCACGCGAACACCCTAGAGTGGCAAGCGCCGACCCCAGTACCGCACGGTAATTTCGATCAGATTCCGCACGTTTACCACGGGCCCTATGAGTATAGCGTTCCCGGTGCTGATCGGGACTGGATTCCACAGACGCAGGCGGATGGTGAACCTTCTGACGGTGAACCGATACCAGCCGGCGCCACTGCCGATTAACCACAGTCTGGGACGCTGTTGGACAGGGACACACATTGATTCGTCAATTAATCAATAGACCAATCATTGTCCGTGTGCGTCCGCGTTCCTTTGCTCGTTACGTTTTACAAATCGTGTTAGGAGGTATCGCGTTTGAGGCAACAGTCTTTCCATGAAATAGATATGTACCATATATGGCTTCACCGAATCGCTGTATTGACAGCAGTGATGACTTTTATCCTAATCTGCATGGGAGGGCTTGTAACCAGCACGGATTCGGGGCTTGCCGTTCCCGATTGGCCCACAACATTTGGATACAACATGTTCCTCTATCCGTTGTCGAAAACGGTCAGCGGTTTTCTGTTTAGTGTTGATCCGACCCTGCAAACGGATTTGGACGAAGGTAACCTCTCCGAGAATCTGCGGAGTGCGCTTGAAAACAATGAGATTTCGATTTCAGAAAACGCTGTAATCTCGACTGAAGAAGAAGGGGGTAGGTGGAGGCTCACGGATAGTGAGAATGAACGAACCTATACCCTGATTAAATCGGACGCGAGGCTGGATGTCTACGTACACGGCGTTCTCTACGAACACACTCATCGATTGATTGGCTCAATCGTTGGGGTGCTAACGATTCTATTATTGGTGGCAATCTGGGCAAAGGACGATCGGAGATGGCTTATATTGCTGGGCGCGATCGCACTTCTTGCTGTCATCGTGCAAGGTGTGATGGGTGGTCTGCGTGTGACACACCTTAGCAGAGCCCTCGCAATCGTGCATGCCTGCTTTGCCCAAGTGTTTTTTGGGTTGACCGCCAGTCTCGTGCTGTTTACCTCGCGCGGATGGTTGCAAATCTGGCAAAGAATTGAAGATCCAGGTGCATCGCGTCTGAGGCGGCTAAGTGGAATTACGTTAGTGCTCATTTATGTTCAATTCATCTTCGGTGCAATATTGAGGCATACTGGGACTCGGCTGGATGCCCATCTGCTTTTTGCTGCCTTGGTGACAATTCACGTATTCTTGCTTTCTGGACGAGTGTTGAGCGATTACCTAGGGTATTTGCGGCTTGTTCGTCCTGTATTGGTACTCAGCGGTTTGCTCGCTGTGCAATTGGTTTTGGGCGGTGCGGCATACGTTGCTGAATTCACTTCTGTCGGTGAAGTCGTGTCTTCTTCCATGAGCGTGATAATCACAACTGCCCATGTTGCAATCGGCGCGTTGATGCTGGTCATGTCCGTCGTAGTGACTGTGAGTGTTTATCGTCTTACAAGCTTAGACCGGACCCCTTGACGAGTAGAACTCGTTAGTGATGAGGATCAAGCGATTGATTAGAGAGCGATCAACTGAGTGGATAACGAGGATCAAGGGAACGAACGGTGACCGCGATAGAGTTCCCATAGAAAATCCCATAATGACTGCGATAGAGCTTCCATAGGGAACGCAATAACCTGCGTTCATTGAGGTATGCGCATGATGTCAACAACTCAGACTCAAGACAATGACCTGTCCGAACTAAGCCGCCGAGTGTCAACTTTCGTGGAATTGACTAAGCCGCGACTCGTAGCAATGATACTGATTACAACCTTCGCCGGCTTCTATCTCGCATCTTCGGATTCTCTCAATTGGCTTCAACTTGTTGAGGTGATTATCGGCACCGGGTTGTCGGCGGCAGGAGTGTTAGCTCTGAATCAATACCTCGAACGGGACCTAGATGCACAGATGGTAAGGACATGCAACCGTCCCTTGCCAGACAAGCGTGTCGAACCGACGACCGCGCTATTCTTTGGCGTGTTACTGACTGTTGGCGGCCTCGCATTTACGGCATTCTGCGTTAACTCGTTAAGCGCATTGGCCATCTCTGCTATCGTCGTGACCTATCTATTCGTCTATACGCCGCTCAAACAGAAGTCACCGCTCTGCACCATTGCCGGCGCGGTTCCGGGGGCATTGCCGCCCGTTATCGGCTGGGTCGCCGCACGAGGAACAATCAATATTGAAGCATGGACACTTTTCGCCATTCTTTTTCTCTGGCAGCTACCCCACTCCTTGTCGATTGCATGCATCTACCGCGACGAATACGCGCAGGCGGGATTCCGATTGCTTCCGGTTGTTCACCCGGATGGCAAGAGCACGAGACGACAAATTGTGAGCAACTGTTTGGCTCTTCTTGTCGTAGCACTGCTGCCCACATTGGTCGGCATCGCGGGTATCCTTTACTTCTTCGCCGCGCTAGTCTTGAGCGTCTGCTTTCTTGCGTTCGGTATCAAGCTGTCAGTTTCTCCTACAACCGTATCTGCAAAACGGTTGCTATACGCCTCATTGATATATCTGCCGCTTGTATTTCTTGTAATGGCGCTTGATAAAACCGCGTGATGAGATGAGGAATTTTAGCTCGGATGAATGACCACAAAAAGCAGAGCCGAAACCGTCGCCTCGGGTTACTCCTATTTGCAATCTTTGTCACCCTATTTGTTGTCGCAACGATTATCGCGCTGGTGAAAAACTAAAGTACAACAAGCAAATGAATACCATTCCCTTGGATACACTAGGCGTTAATTCTGATGACTGAAGCAGAACAAGCAACATACGAACATACCGCTGATACAGGTCAACTGATGAGCAATGCCCGTTTGGCTATACTGATACTTCTAGGCGCGGAAATCATGTTTTTCGCAGGCTTGATTGGGACATTCCTCGTGTTTCGATTGGGCAGTGTGACATGGCCGCCGCCCTCGCAGGCTGATGTGCGATTGCCGATTGGCGTCACGGGGATTAATACGATTGTCCTGTTGTTAAGTGGTTATACCATGATTCGGGCGCTGCGGGTGGTGCGTAGGGACAGTCAGAAGGAACTTCGACGCTGGCTACTCGTGACAGGTCTTCTCGGCGCAATTTTCCTTGTTGTACAAGGCTCCGAATGGGTTCGATTAGTGCATCACGGATTCACACTGTCGTCAGGTGTCTACGGTTCAATCTTTTATGTCCTCATCGGTTGCCATGCGCTGCACGTATTGGTTGCAGTCGTTTGGGAGTTGAGTGTTTTTGCCAAAGCGTTAGGCGGTGGCTTCTCGGCGGATCGCCACGTTGGCGTCGAAATCTGCACTATCTATTGGACATTTGTCGTGGGGTTGTGGCCCATACTATATGTAATGGTCTATTTGGTCTAAACTGAGGGAAATTAAAGATAGTTCCCAATCACGGTAACCTGCCACTTGACGGATCGGAGAGATGTCGGTGTCCGGCGATTCGGGAACGTAAGTACCGACTACAAATCGTGAATAAGGAGATCTTCATGATTCGCCGCTATTTTCCGCTCGTGTTGAGGATTACAGTTTGTGCGCTGTTTGTAATACCGACCGCAGTCCAAGCATGTCCCTCGTGCAAACTCGTTGATGACCCGATTGCGCAAGGTTTCAAATGGAGCATTCTGTTCCTTATGGCAATGCCCTATATCGTCTTCAGCCTGATTGGTGGTGGAGTATTTTTTTCGATTAAGCGCGTCAAACAGCGTTAAAAACATGAATCGCATTCAGATATGAAAGGAGTATGAAAATTGTCAGAAACTGCAGCCATAGATCATTCTGCTGATGTCTATGAGCCGTCTCTAACGCCTGACAGTCAGGGTAAGTTGGGGATGTGGCTTTTTCTCATTAGTGATGCCATGTCGTTTGGGGCGTTGCTCGCTGTTTACGGTGCCGTGCGTGCGGGCGCAGCGGAGTGGGCACCCCCATCCGAAGTGCTCGGCATTAACCTCACAGCGGGTATGACCTTCCTGTTAATCTGTAGTAGTCTCACGATGGTCAAAGCGCTTGAATCCATTCAGAATGGCAACCAATCGAGAATGTGTGCCTATCTCGGGGTGACGATTCTGTGTGGGTTAATCTTCTTGGGATTGCAAGCGTATGAATGGACACACTTGATCACGCACGGCGAGCCCGGTCTCACCCTCACCACAATTCCTCATCACGGGTTGTCTGGTGCTGAGATCTCCGGTTCGGTGCTTTTTGGTCCGACCTTCTACGCGATCACAGGTTTCCATGGTGCACACGTGACCGGCGGCGTCATCTACCTCATCGTTATCTTGATTCAGGGGTTACGAGGGGCGTATACAGCAGAATATAATCACAAAGTCGAGATCTTGGGGTTGTATTGGCATTTTGTTGACCTAGTCTGGATCATGGTCTTTACTTTCGTCTATCTAGTGTAATCACCAAATGGAGAATCAAGATGGAACACGCTCACAAAGAACACCCGAAATACATGAGGATATTTTGGATCCTTCTCGTACTCACGATCGCTGAAGTTGCCGTCGTTTACCTGCCGTTTCCAAAGGTTGTGACCACGCTTCTGCTTATCGGTATGGCATGCACTAAAGCGGCTTACGTCGCGCTCTATTTCATGCATCTGAAATTTGAACAGAAAACCTTGACAGCCATTGCGCTGACGCCCTTTATCATCTGCGTGTTTCTCGTGTTTATGCTGTTGCCAGACCTAATGACAGATGCCCGGCACGCAGAAGAAGCTAAAGCCGAAAGTCATGCGGTGGATACATCGCATTAGCGTAAAGCATATCGTGGATGTGCGCGTCTGACACCTGCGATTCGACTTACACAGCACGCCATGGAAGCCGACATAAAATCCTTAGAGAAGGCGACTACTTCGAGAAAGCGTTTGCTGCCCGGTATACTCTGGGGAGTGCTAATTTTCGTGATAGCCGCCATCGTCGTCGCGAACATTTGGTCGGTCATGCATCGACCGAGTGAAACCTCCGTGTCGGAGAGTTCATTATCAAGACTCGCGGTTCATCACCAACTGCCGGATTTCGCTTTGACTAATCAGCACGGTCACGCGCTTTCACTCGCCGATTTAGAAGGCAAGGTTTGGGTCGCGGATTTCATCTTCACAAGTTGCCCCACTATCTGTCCGGCGATGACTGATGAGATGACGCGGCTTCAAGATGAGTTTCCGTCCGAATCCGGACTGCGTTTCGTCTCTTTCTCTGTCGATCCGGAACGTGATACCCCGGCGGTGCTCTCCCGCTACGCGGACAGCTTCGGAGCAGACCATAGTCGTTGGTTCTTCTTGACGGGCGAAAAAACACTGATTTATCAACTCGCGCACGACGGATTCAATCTGGCAGCCGGGCATCGGGGGAGTGAAATCCTTCATAGCACTCGCTTTGTTCTTGTGGATAGACAGGGAAACGTACGCGGCTACTATGATAGTCGAAATAAGACCAATCTCCAGCGCCTGCGGCGAGACATAAGTACCTTGCTGAAGTAGCCAAAATCGCTTCGGAGAAAGAAGGTCGAAATGATTAGGCTTGACGCGGCGCGGCTAGGTGTAGCGTTCCTTATTTTCCTCATCAACCTTCCTTTCGGGTTTTACCGAGTCCGTTTCAGAAGATTCTCTCGCCCTTGGGGACGAACCATCTATCTCCCGATTCTCATCAACGTCCTAACCCGCCGTTTGATTCTGCAATGGGATTGGGGCGCAATTCCCTACCTTTTCACTGGAACGGTCTTGGGACATCTATTGGGTGGATTTTGGGGAAAAAAGCGCAAAAAACAAGAATCTTCCTAGCGGCTTCGTGGTATAGATTCTACGCTGCAAGAGGATGACGGGAGGGGCAGTCGGTGAAAATCGTTCTAAGTCGGAAAGGATTTGACAGTTCTATCGGCGGATATCCGAGCCCAATATTGCCCGATGGCAAGATGCTCAGCTTGCCGATTCCCGGGGACTGGGAGACATTGACCTATAGCGACATCATTGCGCCCGGAGGCAAAACCTATGCAGAAATCATTGAAGAACTGGATGCTGGGGCAGAGATTGGATGTGAAGGGGCTCACCTAGATCCCGATCTTGTGCCGGGCACATTGCCCCGTCCTCCGGACTGGCTTCCAGCATTTGGACAAGACAGTGCCGCGGCGTCCCATTTGCGGAATCAAGGAGTTTCCCGGGGCGATCTATTTCTGTTTTTCGGCTGGTTCCGACATACTGAGGAGGTTGAAGACAAAAGACGCTTTTACGGCAACCTCAACGGCTTCCACGCCATATTCGGTTATTTGGAAATCGGCGATATTATTAGTGCCAATGAAGATACTCAGTTGCCGAATCGGTTGAATGGACATCCTCATGCTAGTACAGCACAAAAGAAACGAATTAACAATACAATCTACGTCGCCGCGTCGAGGTTCAGTGATCACCTGGGTTATCCCGGTGCTGGTGTCTTTCAGTTTGACGATCGGAAGGTGTTAACAAAGCAGGGAGAATCAAGGAGTCGCTGGAATCTCAACCCGAAAATTTTCCGACACGTCAGAATTTCTTACCACTCGGAGAACTCATGGAAGGACGGGTATTTTCAGTCAGCAGGACGTGGCCAAGAATTTGTCATTCATGCGGATGAGGAAATCATTGAATGGGCTTTCCGTCTAATTAAAGATGCCCGCCTCTGGCAGCATTGAACAAGCCACGATTACTTTGTTCTTTACGCACTGGAATATGGCGGTCTCTCACCCCTAAAGTTCGGCTAGGATTTCAGGTCTTTACCCTGACGAAAAAATACATTCGCAAAAAGAAAACATAAATCGGAGGAGGAAGGATGTTCAAGAAAATCTATGTGCCCGTTGACAATTCGGATCATTCTGATGCGAGCGTCAGTCTTGCCGTAGCGTTCTCCAAGAAATTTGGGTCGCAACTCGTCGGCTCCCACGTCTACGCGGCAAAGATGCACGACGTGCGATTCAAACAGATGGAGTACACTCTCCCCGAAGAATATCAGGACGAAGCCGAACTCGAAAAACAGCGCCGGATTCATGACACCCTGATTACGATGGGGCTTCAATTGATCTCCGACTCTTACCTTGAGGTAATGAAGAAAAAGTGCGTCGAAAATGATATTCCCTTTGAAGCGAAGATGCCGGAAGGCAAGCATTTCATCAAGCTGGCCGAGGACATTCAGCAGTGCGATTACGACCTTGTAATAATGGGTGCCCTCGGTATGGGCGCGGTCAAGGACAGCCTGCTCGGCGGCGTCGTGGAGCGTGTTGTGCGGCGCATCCAGACAGACACTCTCGTCGTCCGAAATACAGAGGGGATTCTTGACCAACCTGGGCATATCCTCGTCGGGATCGATGGTAGCCCCGAGTCCTTCGCCGGATTGAAAACAGCCATCCGCATCGGCAAAGCGTTTGACAGGCAAGTAGAAGCAATCGGCGTTTACGACCCTTATCTTCACTATGTCGTGTTCAATTCGGTGGTCAACGTTCTAACGGAGCGCGCCTCCAAAACCTTTAGATTCAAAGAACAGGAGCAACTGCACGAAGAGGTTATCGACACCGGGCTCGCCAAAATCTATCAATCCCATCTGGAGATTGCCCGCACAATTGCCAAGGAAGATCACGGTTACAATCTCAAAATTACCTTGCTGGATGGCAAAGCCTTCGAGAAAGTCCTGCAATATACCCGAAAGACACAGCCATGGATGCTCGTGCTAGGGCGAATCGGCGTCCACAGCGAGACGGATATGGACATCGGCAGCAACACCGAAAACCTGTTGCGACTTGCACCGTGTAACGTATTGCTGTCAAGCGCCCGATACGTCCCCAAAATTGATGTTAAAGCCGAGGAGACGGTCGTCTGGACGCAGGAAGCCATGGATCGAATGGCGAAAGCGCCGCCACAGATACAGGGTATCGCGCGGACAGCCGTCCATCGCTACGCAATTGAACGAGGTCATTCCGTGATTACCGAGAGCGTGATTGAGCAGGCGATGGACGCCTTCATGCCGGGGCGTTCAGCGGATCGGATGACCAAGGTTGCCAAACAGATTGCTACGCAAACCGTTCTGGATTCGAATGCCGTCAAGACCTTTATCTGTGCCGATTGCGGCTACGCAGCACGCGATCAGAAGCCTGTCAAATGCCCCGTCTGCAGCGTGGATGGGGACCACTTTCAGATGGTCGACAAAGAATCACTCCGGAAAGTCGCTGACAAAGAAGGCGGCGTGAGTGAAGAACAGACATTCGACGGTCTCCGTCTCCAGTGGTCGGATCAGGCAAAGAAGGCGTTACGAAATGTACCGCGCGGTTTCATGCGGCGCAATGTCAAAGCGCGAATCGAAAAATCGGCGCGCACCCAGAAAATCAGCACTATAACCAATGATTTCGCCATGCGGATTGTCAACGAAAGCATGAATCAGGCGTCCGCAATCCGCGAAGACGCCCCCGAACTTAAAGCCGTTGCCCAGTCCCGTGAATCCTCGGATACCTCTCAAGGGGAAACGTTTGAGAGCGCGTTTGAGTGGGCGCCGGAGGCACGCGAACGTTTGAACCTCGTCCCCTCCGGGTTTATGCGAAACATCACCCTATCCCGTGTTGAACAGCGCGCTCGAGAAGCGAATCTCACAACAATAAATCTAGAATTTGCCGCGCAGGTGATTGAGGAGGGACGCAGCTTGGATAACGAAGTCCTCGGCACATACTACCGGCAGGATCTCAGCGTGAATGACTCCAAAACCGAATAGAGGCAATCCTCTCACGCAAGATACAGTGGAGCCGCCTTAGAGATGACGACCCGTTTCCTGACTCAAATGATTCATCTACGCCGTCAATCTGCGCGTCATTTAACAAGACATTCTGTGCAACCAAGAGTAATGCGGAAAGGAGATTCAAATTGTTAAATATTCAACCGGGGTACCTTACTCTAGATGAACTGCTTGCAAAACGTCTGTTTCGAATTCCTCATTATCAGCGTGCTTACTCGTGGGAGCGCAAACACCGTAGGGACATGTTTAAGGATATTAAAAAACTCAGTGACAATCCAACGAGTTTCCATTTCATGTCGACGGTAGTCGGATTGCGGCGCCAGACAAAGACAATCGTAACGGACCAGTTTAGCGAGATTGAGGTCGTAGATGGGCAGCAACGCCTGACTACGCTCGTGATTCTACTCAAAGCAATTGAGAGAAAACTGGATTGTTCCGTGCCCAACGAGAAACGGCTTGGACAAGAACTTCGAGAGCTTCTTGTCAAACAGGACGATGCGAGTCTTATTTTACTGCAAACAAATCATGATCGAAGCCAGTATTTTGCCGACTTCCTGAGGTATGGAGCCTGTCCCCCAATCCTCAATGCCCGAACTCTTGCAGATCATGAATTATTAAAGGCAATCAGCGAGTGTAATCTCTTCGTTGAAAACTGGAGCGATCGAATTGACCTATTGCGAATAATTAAGAATCAACTGACGTTCATATTTCATGAGATTGATGATGAAGCAGCGGTTTATACGGTTTTCGAGGTTCTCAACAATAGAGGACTTAACGTTTCTTGGTTAGATAGACTGAAAAGCATGTTAATGTCATTAGCCTTTGAGGCCAATAGGGGAAATGTTGACGAACACATAGATGAACTTCACCAAATTTGGGGAAGGATTTACGAGACCATTGGACTGCGGCAAGAGTTAAACACCGAATCTCTAACCTTTGCTGCAACCCTTAAATCTCAATCTAGACGGAGCTCAGCTTTTGGCGAGGAAAGGGCTGTGGAAAGCCTTATGACTCAGTGCGACGGAAACGCCTCCAAAGCTATTGCAACGTCGAAGTGGCTGCTGAAGGTCATCTCTGTCGTCAAACGGTTTTTGGAGGATATGCAACGTTCCAGAGAAGCCGTAACCAAAATTTCGCAAGCGAGATTGCTCGCTGTAGCAATTATCTTGAAAGATTTTTCTTGTAATGAAGAAAAAGAACTCCTCGATCAGTGGGAGAATACGACATTCCGTATATTCGGTCTATGTAGAAAAGATGCCCGCACAGGCGTCGGCGATTACGTTAGACTAGCTTGGGACATATTGAACGATGCAAATTTAAATGCTAGGCACGTTTCGGAAAGAGTGACGCAAATCGGTGAGGGGAAAGATCGAAACGTTGAATCGGCTCTTCTTGAACTCGAAAATAGCAATTGTTACGAAGGATGGCAGGACCAACTCAGATACCTGCTGTATCGCTATGAAGAACATCTGGCAGAACAGCAGGGCCAGAGATTTCGTAGTGAACAATGGAATCGCATTTGGCAAGAATCGGCTGCTAAATCAATAGAACATATATTTCCACAGTCAAGAGGCAGTCAGGAACCGCTAGAAAACCAAGAAGGTGTTTTCGTCCATAGACTTGGAAATCTGCTACTTTTACCGCCTAGTCTTAATTCAGCGCTTCAAGATAGAGAACCAAGAGCAAAAGTGAACGACTATAGAGATACGGGACTTCTCATTGCTGCTGAAGTAACACGAACTATAGAGCGGGACGGATGGGGTTTGGAACAAATCATGGAGCGCGAACAACGGCTGCTTAATTGGATTCGGTGTGAATGGGAGTAGTGGCAAATTTGGATCGACCAAGCGGTATGGGGATTGCAAACTGCTCTAGTTTGGTTCTCAGATTTGTACCGCATTCCCCGCCTTAGCCGGAATTATCCGCGAATAGGGATTCAAGGAGGAATAGGTATTTCATGAAAGATACTGAGGTGATTGAAAGATTCGTAGCACACCTAGCGCAACATGGCCACCAAGGTCTCAAGGTGGATGAAATCCCGGACGAGAAGGAACGAAATTTACCCGAGATTGATGCAATTGCTGGTCCGTTTGCTATCGAACACACGAGTATCGACACAGTCCCACATCAACGCCGGAATGACGATTGGTTTCTGCAAGTCATCGAAGGGCTTGAACAAGAGCTCTCCGGCGGACTCCCGTTTCACCTTGTTGTTATACTTGAATATGAGGCCGTTACCAAAGGACAAGACTGGAAGCGAATTCGCCAAGCACTCAAGAACTGGGTTGTTGATCGAGCGAAATACTTGCCAGATGGGGACCATATTCTTGATGGCGTTTTTGGCATTCCGTTCAAACTTCATGTGCACAAGGATACTGATTTGCCTTCACATCTTTTTTTTGTCCGTTCTACTCCTGAGGATGACACCCTTTCCGAGCGCGTCGGAAAGCAGCTTGATAAAAAGGCGAAGAAACTAGCCAAATATCAAACGAAAGGAAAGACGACATTACTTCTCGTTGAGAGTTCTGATTTTGCTCTTATGAGCAGAACAATGATGCGAGGTACGATAAAAGAAACGTACGTAGGTGGTAATCTGTCTGGAGTAGACCAAATTTGGTACGCCGAAAGATTTGACGAGGATAATATCAAGTTCACGGATTTCACCTCCCTTCTGTGAACGCCATGAAACCTAGCAAAGTTCGTAGGGTGCGAATCGTCGATTTCCCCTCTTGCTGCGATCAAACGAGAGGATAACGAGTGCGATAGAGATCCCACCATCCGTTTTTCCGCGAGCGATGTTTCGCACTGCGTTCCAAGTAACACGCCTTATTCTCCGTTGCGCTTGCATCTAGCCACCCCTTGTGCTAACATTTCAACTGGACTACAACACCTTCACACATGACTATCAACTACTGAGAAGGAAAAAATATGGGCAATTTGAACATAACGAAATGTCTTCCCGGATTTTTATTAGCGTTATTCTGTGTCGGAATCTCCGGCTGCGATCTTATCCAGCAAGCAATCCTTTCGGACCTGCCGGACGACGCCGATGCCGTCCTCCTTCGCGTAACCATGATCTATCCAAGAGATTGCATTGGAGACGCCGGTTACTGTGATAGTTTCCATATCGGAGTAAGAACGGCTGAGGCAGAACTCGGGATTAGCCTCACCGAGGTTGCCGGAATGGAGAGCGACCCGGCAGCAACAGAAATGCAGTTAAGGGAAGCCGCTCAAAACTCAGACCTCGTTCTAGCGGCAGGTTACCAAATGGGAGCGCCCCTTGCGCGAGTGGCACCGGAATTTCCCGATGTGAGATTTGCGATTTTTGATGTCGTCCTTGATATTCCGAATGTTGCCTCCATCAATTACAAGGCAAACGAAGGCTCGTTTCTCGTCGGCGCGATCGCCGCGTTGAAATCTGAAAGTGGGAAAATAGGCTATATTGGCGGAGCCGATGTTCCCTTACTACACGAATTTGAAGCCGGTTACATCGCAGGAGTTAACGCCGTCAATCCTGACGCTGGAGTTACGGTCGAATACATCAGCGAGGATGAAACCGGTTTTGGCATGCCGGACAGAGCAAAAGAGATAGCGTTAGCCCAATATGCAAGTGGAATTGATGTCATCTACGTTGCTGCGGGCGGATCCGGTAACGGAGTGCTCGAAGCTGCACGAGAGCAGCAAAAATTTGTCATTTGGGTTGACTCCAACGGCAATTACCTCGAACCCGGCATAGTTTTGACGAGCATGGTCAAAGAACTTTCAGATTCCGTCATCAAAGTCATCAGTGAGACCGCCGCCGGGACTTTTGTAGGGGGAGTACGATACCTCGGACTCGAAGATGGTGGAGTCAGCTATGCCGTAGATGAACACAATCAGTCTCTATTTTCCCACGAGATTCTAGATCGTGTTGAATCGTTGAAAGCGCAAATCGTTGCGGGCGAAATTATCGTTCCCGATCGCATCATTCTTCCGCGCGAACAAAGCCAATGATCTCATCATCGTTAGGGGAGGCATCTGTGCCTATCCTAACGGTGGCATGAGCAACGAATTCAAAAGCGAGAAAAACCTACATTTCAAAATGAAGATTTCTCAATGACAGCACAACTCGAAAAAGACTTTGCGGAAGCCTCGAAACTTTCACCAAGCGAACAAGATGCCCTTGCAGAATGGCTGTTTGCCGAACTCCAATCTGAGAAACGGTGGACTAAACAATTCGCTGATTCTCAAAATACAGTGCCCAAACTGGCTTCTGAAGCGCTCGCCGAACATCATAGTGGTCATACTCAAGAATTAGATCTCAATCGCCGATGATATCAGATTGCGTTTCTCGCAATCACGTATCACGCAGAAGTTCCAAGCCACACATGTCTCAATTAAACGGAGGTCCTGGTGTCCAACAAATCCCCGCTGAATTTTGCCGAAATCCTTGTGTGCCTTGATGGTTCAAAATATTCTCGGGCGGCGGTGGAATATGCCACGCAAATTGCCGTTGAACACGACGCCTCACTTACGGGTGTCGGTGTGATTGATCTTCCCGGTATCCTACGCGCAAGCGGTCCTGCTCCGATTGGAGCTATGCGCTCCGGCGATCTCACTGAGCAACACCACGTCAAAGAGGCGCAGGGTCTCGTCTCCCGAATCCTAAAAGACTTTGAGAAAACCTGTCGTGAAAAAGATATTCGCCATACCATCCATTCAGAAGCCGGCAGCCCGTTTCGGGAAATTATTGAGGAATCAAAATTTCACGACTTTATTATTCTCGGGCAAAAAACCTTTTTTCGACACGGCATCGGACGCGAGCGAGGTAACACTCTACATCGGATCCTGCACAACGGATTAACAGCAGTTTTTGCCGTCCCCGATTCTGCCAGAGAGATTAAAAAAGTGCTTGTTGCATACGATAACAGCGTCCAAGTCACTAAAGCAATTCAGATGTTTCTACTGCTCCACATCTGGAATCAGTGCGACATTACTCTTCTGAATATCAATAACGATGCGGCTCGCGCAAAGCAATTGCTCAATAGGCTTGGCGATTACGTGGGAAGATACGGAATACAGCCGACAAAAGTACACTTGAAAGGACGTCCGGATAAAGTCGTTCTGTCGTATATCCGAGAACATGAAATCGACCTACTCGTTATGGGGGCGTATGGCAAACGAACCGCGTCGGAGTTTGTCGTCGGTAGTGTGACGAAATCCCTTGTTACTCAGGCAGGTATTCCGCTGTTTATTTATCATTAACTGGAATCAATGAATTCTTTTCCAACCAGATAAGTTGCGATTGCGCAATTTCGACGGTCATGTGTGTCTCGGGAATAGAATCGGGATACGATGACCGAAACGAAACAATAAAGACTTGTCAATGACCTCAGTTACGAGTAGCACACATGCGGCGCCAGCCTTCAGGGGGCAGTCAAGGATTAAGCATCGTAAACCATGAAAACGTACAGCGACCTCCCTAGCGATGGCGGATCTGGCATCATCGGGCAGGTGACTCAACAAGTCAGTCGCACCCAAAAACGGTTAGAATCGATACACCATACCGTTGCCATCATGAGCGGGAAGGGCGGTGTGGGCAAAAGTTCGATAACGGCGAATCTTGCCTCGGCCCTCGCTTTGCGGGGCAACAGCGTTGGCGTACTCGACGCCGACATCAACGGGCCCTCGATCGCCAAGATGATAGGCGTGAGAGGCATGAAAGTTGATTACGGCGCGGACGGTGTTAAACCCGTTATTAGTCCGCTAGGGGTCAGAGTCATGTCAATGGATCTGTTTCTGAAGGACGACGAAACGCCAGTCTTATGGGAAGCCCAAACACAGAAAGATGCGTTCACTTGGCGCGGAACCATGGAGGTGTCTGCGCTCCGCGAGTTTCTGTCTGACACCGAATGGGGAGTTCTTGACTACCTCCTGATCGATCTGCCACCAGGCACCGATCGATTGCCGAATTTAATCGATTTGTTACCGACACTCGGCGGCACGGTCGTCGTCACAATTCCTTCTAGCGTCTCGCAACTTGTCGTCAAGAAATCGTTGACGATGGCGAAGAAATTGCTCAACACGCCGGTCGTGGGCATCGTCGAAAATATGGCGGCATACGTTTGCGCAGATTGCGGGAAAACTGAAGACCTGTTTCCTACAGGCAATACGGAAGAGATGGCGCGTCAATTTGGCGTCTCACTACTCGGCAGAATACCGTTCGATCCGCGTATCTCTACGGCTGCAGATAACGGTAACGCATTCGTGGAAAAATTTGCTGACACCCCGGCAGGCGCTGGCTTGACGAAAATAGCGGCGAAAATCGAATCCTTCTTCAACCACGAAACTTAACATTTATGCTGGGTACTGTAAGCGAGTTTGCAATATGCAGGTGTGTAAGTCATGAGAACGCTGATAGGAACCATTCAATGGAATGTCGGCGAGCAGATACATCTTGATCGAATTATTAATTTCGATGCGGACACATTCTTAGAACCTGTTTGAAAAGTACAGTTTGTAGGGTGCGATCAACCGACTGATTAAGGAGGGCGATAGAAATCCCCTCAAGCGAGTGGATAGCGAGTGCGATAGCTATATGTAGGGTGCGCACTGCGCACCAGCCTTTGGGGTTGATTTCTTGTAGGGTGCGATCAACTGAGCGAATAGCGACTGCGATCAAGGGAATGGATAATGACCGCGATAGAATTCCCATAGAAATCCCGTGCGATAGAGATCCTAAGTGAACGAGAGGAAAAATGTGCGAGTTAGCGAATAGCCTCGCTAAATTGAAGCATCTCTGTCAAAACGGACGAGTATCAGAACATACATTCTACGAAATAGCTCATCCATTAGCTGAAAAACGATATGAGCCACTGCGGGTGTTCTTGATAGAGATGTTGGAGTCTCCGAACGCTACATGTCGTCTGAATGCAGTGCATTTGTTGGGTGGTCATTGGCACGAGAAACCAGACATTGGAGAAAAGTTAGTCGAATTGCTAACAAATGATCCCAACGATGATATCCGCATGCTGTCCGCGAGCGCACTATCCCATATCAAATATGTTGAATCGCGGGAAATACTGCATCAGTGCGCCAATGACCCGAAGCAGGCATCCTTTGTCAAAGAAAGCTGCGTTGACGCCATTCGTGTCCTTGATGGAACTTCACAAGTTCAAATCCTTCGCGAACAACTAAATCAGATTGGGAATGAGGGTGGGTAAAAACAAGTCACTCGTAGTAAGTACGTATTCATCAACTTCCGCTCTTGGAGTCAACTAATGAAATTCCTATGCCTTGAATGCAACACAGCCATGAAATTCAAAGAATCGAAAACGCCCGAAGGTGGCACGTTGACCGCAATATTCGAGTGCCCGGACTGCTTTGGGGAATTCGCAATGCACATGAACCCGTGGGAAACCCAAATGCTCAAGTCACTTGACGTTCAGCTCGGTGGAAAAAGTGAAAATGCACCCCCGATGCAGATGGTGCGTTCCTTTCTGAGTGACCAGAAGGAAGGAACGCTCTCATCAAGTCACACTCCCCAGCCAGCCTCGGAATCGGAAGGTGGTAGATGTCCCTTTACATCGGTGGTTGCCGACGCGTTTCAGGATCAGAGGTCGGAACCTGCCGATCTCGTATGGACCGAAGAAGCACTTGAACGCCTGAATCGAATTCCGAGTTTTGTCCAATCAATGGCTAAAGCCGGAATTGAAGATTTCGCCCGCGAAAAAGGGATAGCAAAAATTACTGCCGAGGTGATGGACACTGCGCGCGGCAACTTCGGCATGTAGCGCCGTGACCCGGATGAAATACGAGAGTGCCCTCTGGTTTCACGTTCCACCGATTTATGCGCATATTCGTCGAACTCATCATACGTTGGATTCACCTTGTTGCCGCAATCGTTTGGCTAGGTGGAATCTTTTTTTCCGTGAGCATCGCATCGCCGATGCTAAGGAAGCATTTGCCTGCTTTCGAAGGCATCCGGCACACCGTAGCAATTCGGAATCGCCTGCGTCACGTAATCCGTTTCACTATCCATATTCTACTGATCACGGGTGCGATGAATGTCTTCATCGTTGGTCTGAACACGCAGATGAATTTCCCGCAGAACTACGCCATCGCCTTTGTAGCGAAACTCGCCTTTGTCGGATTGATGACGCTGTTCCATAGTCTGCATATTGCCGTTTTCAACAGGCGCATGGAAACTGCATCGACCAACCCGAATGTTAATGAGTTAGAGGTTGTGAGACTGCAGCGGCTGACGGACGGATGCGGTATCATTGCACTGCTAATTGGTCTCATCGTCCTGGCCCTTTCCTTGCGATTGGATGCAGGGTAATGGATTGGGCGCTGGAATCCCGATTCGCAAAGATGGAAAGATTGGATTGGCAGGAAGTCTGGAAAAATGGAAACTAAAGTCCAAGCCGTCTCATGGAATATTACGCGGCTATGCAATCTCAAATGTGAGCACTGTTATCTGCCCGCCGGATTTGTAGATACCAACGATTTTCCGACCGGCTACTATCGGGATGCAGAGTTGACACAGTCCCAATGCTTCCGCGTGATTGATGAGATTGCCGAAATCAATCCCAACATCCTACTGATTCTCACAGGCGGCGAACCATTGTTGCGTCCCGACATACTGGAAATCTCTGAGTATGCCGCGCAAACCGGATTCTTAGTCGTGATGGGTACCAACGGGGCGTTGCTGAACGATGAGGTAGTTCTGCGGATGAGCGACCACGGTGTGAGTGGTGCAGGGATTAGCTTGGATGCGGTGGATGCAGTTAATCACGACAGGTTCAGGGGTATGGAAGGTGCCTATGAAGCCACGATGTACGGGATTGAAGCGCTGAAACGCGCCAATCTGGACTTTCTGGTGCAAACCTCGGTGACGCGCTGGAATTACGATGAAATTCCTCAGATTGTTGAGTTCGCTTATCAATTGGGCGCCAAGGTCATTAATATCTACTTCCTCGTCAAAACAGGGCGCGGAAAGACGGTCATGGACATCACGCCGTCGCAGTACGAGAAGCTGCTCTCGAAGCTTTTTGAGCTACAGGCGGAATATCGGGGCAAAATGCTCGTCGCGGCGAAATGCGCACCCCACTACAAGCGCGCAATTTACGAGCAACAGTCCGATTCGCCGTTTCTGCAAGCCTATCCGAGCGGCACATGCCCTTGCGGGATCTACTATTGCCGTATCACGCCCGAAGGCGATTTGACGCCGTGTCCATACATGCCTGTCAGCGTCGGCAATCTGAAAGACGAGAGTTTTGCAGAATTATGGAACAAATCGAAAGTTTTTCAAGACCTGAGAAATCGTCAGCTATTGGAAGGGAAATGCGGCGCGTGTGAGTTTCGTGATGTTTGCGGTGGTTGCCGTGCGCGCGCCTACGCCGCTACGGGGAACTACCTTGCCGAGGATACGTCGTGCGAGTATCAACCGGGGCAATACGGCAGCCAGACTATCAGTTTTGAGAAGACGACACCCTTCGCGGCGGAGGTAGACTATGAATTGCGCTGGACAGATCTAGCGCAGAAGAGATTAAAGCGTGTTCCCTCCTTCGCGCGAGGGATGGTTATCAAAAGCGTCGAAAAGTACGCGCGCGAACACGATTACCGCGAAATCACGCCCGAAACGATGAAGGCGGTCAAAGAACGGTTCGACAAAACGGGGATTCCCTCATTCCGCCCTCGCCGTTAGCTTCTTGAAAAGTGGGATCGGCGATCATCAAATCGCCGCTTAGCCTTCTAACCGCGCACAAGTATTTTGTGTTTCACGCCTAATGTGAGCATAAAGGAGAACAAACAGTGAGTACCCAAACCAAAATTGAACAACGCCTATCCGCCGTTGAAAATCGCTTGAATCGGCTCGAGGATCTTTTGATTGGTATCAGTCAAAAACTGGACCGGAAACCCCCGCAAACGGAAATAAACGAAAAGAAGGGGGAAGTGCTCAAGGAATGGGTCACGGATTACGTTTCAATGCGGCTACAACAACTTGTGCCGGAGACCTGCGACCATCCCGCTGAAGCCAACCTAAGCGAAGGTCCCTTTCTTGACAACACCACGACACGTTGCACTGAAGAGGTCGTCCATCGTGTCAAACGCATTCCCATCCCGTTTGTTCGCGAAATGGTTGTGCAGCGAGTCGCCGAGAATGCGCGAAACGCCGACGTAGACGTGGTCGACATTGAGTTCTTTGAGAAAGCCGCTACCTTTTGACAGTGCAAAGCTACAGAGGAGTTTCCTCTACCGCATTTCCATTTGGAGGATTTTCTTAAAGTCTCAATCTAAACTCCTGTAAGATGAGTGTCGTGCACCGTACATCCGTATTACGCCTATGGAATGGGTACTTAACGTCTTCTCCGAATATATCGAAAACGACTTCAAAAAGCGACTGGGAAATCCGAAGCCCACGGTTGATGACCTGTGGGATACGTTCAAGGTGCTTTTTCCGACAACCACCGCGCGGCTGCTAGTTCAAGAACCGGTTGGGAACACCGTCAGATTCAAGGCGCTTGCTTTCTACCACGCGGATGAGATGGGCCCCCTAATCGAGGATCCGATGGGCTATATCAAAAAGCATTTCGGCGGCGGGAAATTCAAAATTAACTTCTATTGTGGAATGCAATTCATTGCCACAATCAACTTCAAACCCGAAGGACCAGAAATCTGGCGCGACTTGCCCGAGCTCCCCGAGTCACATATTCCTGCCGATTAAATCGGACACACATTGGATAATGGGCGATCAACAACCACTGACGACATGCCCCGACTGCAATAGCGCGAACATCCAAAGAATCGGAGAAAATGGATATTTCTGCCTCGATTGTGAATGGGACAACTTGTCGTTTGTCGCTGGCAATAATGATTCGCTAGTTTCCGCGCTCCGGCACGGCGACATCAATGCTCGACGAGAGGCGGCACAAGCGCTAATCAACATTGGAGACACCGACCGCGACCTTGCAACTTCAGACGACCTAGCGCCCCTGCTTGAAGCCCTTGATGACAGCGAGGACGATGTCCGCTACTTCTCCGTCGTCGCCTTAGGAAAGCTCGGAGATACCGCCGCGCTCCCCAAACTAAAAAAGCTAGAACAACACGATTCCTCAGAGCTTGTCAAGCAAGGCGCCAAAACCGCAATTGAACGCCTCCAAACCTAGCGATCCGGTAAGGTTGGCGCTGCCTATCGTCTTTTTTAACAAATCATGCCTTTAATCCGTCATGCTAACTATTTCCGACCTCCCCTCCGTTAACGCCACGCTCAACACCATCAGCGTCATACTCCTGACCATTGGCTACCTCTGTATCCGCTCCCGAAAAACTATCGCCCACAGAAACTGCATGATAGCCGCCTTCATTGTCTCAGCTCTATTTCTAACCTCTTACCTGACCTACCACTACCACGCCGGATCGACTCCCTTTGAGGGTGAAGGCTGGATTCGAGGAGTCTACTTCACCGTCCTCATTCCGCACATCGTCCTTGCCGCTCTTATCCTTCCGCTTGCACTGACTACGCTCTACTTCGCCATCCGCAAGCAGTTCGCCAAACACCGACGAATTGCCCGGTGGACGCTCCCAATCTGGCTATACGTTTCTGTCACTGGCGTAATTGTGTACTGGATGCTCTACCACCTCCAGTAACCTCTCGCCATCCGTTAATCCACTCTCGCTTTCTTTTTGAAATTGTCTCAAGCATTATAGTATACTCTCACACGAAACCTGCACTGTGACGAGGAAACGGAAAACATGAGACCACAACACCCCGAATCTTTCCATACCGGCGAACCCTTAGACATCAGCGAGATTGGCGCTCCGACGCCGGACGGCAATCCCCAAACAAGTTCACGACGATTATTCCTGCAACTTTACGCTTTTACGGGAGCCTCTCAACCAGATGCGTTAATCGAACCACTTCGCGCAATTAACTTGGAGTCCGTCCTTTATCACGATTTGAACGATCCGACAGGGGTCGGCATACTCTTAATCGCGACGGATCCCGCCGACTTGGTGACCCAGGCACGAACACTCTTTGGCAGCCAACCCTTCTCCGCATTGCGACCAAGACCGGAATTAACCATGATCGGCAGAACCTATTCAACAGGACGTGAACCCAATCTTGAGGACTGGCTGTTGGTCAAGCCGCGTCGGAATGTCCTCAATCCGGCGCTGCGCTGGGCGATCTGGTACCCGTTGCGCCGCAAACCTGAATTTTATCTCCTCGCGCCGCCCGACCAGGGGAAAATTCTTGCGGAGCACGGCATGATGGGACGCGCCTATGCCGAAGCCGGCTATGCCAACGACATCCGTGTGGCTTGCTTCGGACTGGATCAGCATGACAACGAGTTCGTGATAGGATTGGTCGGCGCCGAACTCTATCCATTGTCGCGCCTCGTGCAGGACATGCGGAAAACGCAGCAAACCGCCAAATACATTGACTCGCTCGGGCCATTTTTCGTCGGACAAGTTTGTTGGCAAAGCCCGATGCGGGCTGATTGATTCTGGTTGCCCCATTTCCTCGCTGGAATTAAACGCCACCATAAGCCTAGCCGTCAAAAACATCAAGGTCCGAGTGGAATCTGGGTACACGGCACTCTGCGAAAATCCAAATCTCTCCGAAACTTGTACGTAAGAGTATGAAAAACATCATCTCAATCTGCGGTAAAGAGTTATATACCTATTTCGTCTCGCCGATTGCCTACTTCGTTTTTTTCGTGTTTATAGCGGTTACCGGGTTCTTATTCAGTGCCATATTCTTCTATGAACACGAGATTGGCGGTTCAGCCATGGCAGTCATGCAGGTTGTGTTTGGCAATATCAGTATCATCTTGCTGTTTTTTACGCCTGCGCTGACGATGAAACTGTTCGCAGAAGAGCGGAAATCCGGCACGATTGAATTGCTTCTTACCTCGCCGGTAACAGACACCGAGGTCGTAGTTGGCAAATTCCTGGCGAGTTTGAGTTTGCTACTCATTATGCTTTTATTGACATTCCTTTTCCCAATCCTTATCCTCCCATTTGGCAAGCTTGACACCGGTCCAGTTTTGAGCGGCTACTTGGGGCTCTTGCTACTTGGATCTTGTTTTCTCTCGCTCGGGTTGCTGTTCTCTTCAATGAGCAAAAACCAAGTGGTCTCTGCACTGACTAGCTTCGGGTTGTTACTCACGCTATGGGTTATTGGTTCCTTGTCGAATGGCGCCGGAAAGCTAGGCGAGATTTTAGCCTACCTTTCTCTCACCGAGCATTTCGAGGATTTTGCCCGCGGTGTGGTATCACTCAAGCACGCTGTGTACTACCTCAGTTTCATCAGTGTCTGTCTGTTCGCCACGGTTAAGTCTGTTGAATCCTCAAAATGGAGGTAAGAACCTGTTTGAAAAGTACATTTGTAGGATCAAGCGAGTGGATAACGAGCTATATGTAGGGTGCGCACTGCGCACCAGCCTTTGGGGTTGATTTCTTCTAGGATCAACTGAGCGAATAGCGAAGGCGATAGTAAATCTTGATAGAGATCCTACAGGTATGTAGCAGCCAACAATGAAAACATGAAAAAACTTTCTCAAATACCCAAAAATCGCTTTGTCACCTTTTTTTCAAACAGGCTCTAAGGTTGCAATGACATCCGAAGAAAAATCCCGGACGCGCGCGAACCTTGCCCCACTCCTCGGTTTCTTGACGCTCATCCTCCTGTTCGGTGCGCTCGCCAGTTATCTCCTTGCGGCTACCGGTGCTTTCTGGATTCTACTCCTGCTCGGTTTAGGGACTCTGATTGCCTTCGTTGCACTCAACGCGCAAATCGTTACGCTGTTTTTTGTCAGCCGACAGGCACGTTACGGCGCAAATGTAGCGATTAGTATTATTGGGCTTGTTGGAATAATGGTCATCATCAACGTCATTGTCGGTCATAAGTTAGATTTGACAGCAGATTTGACAGCAGACAAACTTTATACCCTGTCGGATCAGACGAAGAAAATTCTGCGCGGCTTGGATCGCGAGGTCAAGGTACTTGCGTTCTTCAGCAACAATGCCGACAACCCGAGGATGCAAAATCAACTTGCGTTTGGCCGAGATGTGTTGGGCAGGTACGCGCGTGAAACGGACAAACTAGAGGTTGAGTTCATTGATCCGGAGGCAGATCCCCATACCAGTGAAATGTATGACATCCAGTTTGGCGGTACGGTGGTTTTTGAGAGTGGTCAAAAGCGAGAACAGGTGACCGCTGTTGACGAGCAAAAATTTACCAGCGCAATCATGAAGGTGGTACGCGACGAGATTAAGCGCGTCTATTTCCTGATAGGTCACGAGGAACGCGGAATTGACGCATTTGATGCCGATGGCTATCAGCAAGCGAAAGAGGGGTTAGAAAAACAGAATTATGCCGTAGAGCCGCTAACGCTGACCACCGAGCCTGATGTCCCCGCTGACTGCAACGCCCTCGTAATTGCTGCTCCGAAAACCTCGCTTATATCCCACGAGGTCAAGGCAATCGCCAGATACCTCGAACGTAACGGCAAGCTGCTCTTGATGTTTGAGCCTTCAATACTCTCGGCGGAAGACCCGAATCAACAGTTGGTTGACTTGGTTGCTCAGTGGGGTGTCTCGGTTGGAAATGACTATGTTCTTGTATTCGATCCGCGTTTCTCGTACGTGTTTGTGGGACCCGAAGCACCATTCATTAGACAGTTAGAGTTTCATGAAGTCACACGGTATGTTCAGTCCGCGATCTTCCAAACAGCACGATCGGTAACGCCAAAAGACGTGAATAGAGCCAATCTCAACGTAAAATCGCTTGCCAAGACAATTGATACCGTTGGAGTATGTTGGGGCGAGACCGAGCGCGGGGAAGATGGGGTATTGCTACCGGAAGCGTCCTACACCGAAGGCGTTGATACGCCGCCGCCTTTGTCCCTCGCCGTTGCGGTCGAGCTGAAGGACGAAATCGAGGAGACAGAGGAAGGGGACTCGTCCGAGAAACCGGAGGATGCCAAATCCACCGAGATACGAACACGCATCGTTGTCCTTGGCGATTCAGATTTTGCGTCAAACGCCTATTTTGCCAATTCTGGCGGCGGCGACCTTTTTCTGAATGCAATAAACTGGTTAACGCTTGAGGAAGACCTAATCGCTATTCGCCCTATCGGCCCGAGTCAACAATCTCTCCGGCGCATGACCGCGAGCGAAGCGAGGCTTGTGCAAATGACTTCAATATTCCTGATTCCGATTGTCGTCTTCATTATTGGCGTCACGGTGTGGTGGCATCGCCGTTAGCTTTCTTCGCTTTCACTTAGCTCGACTTTGTGCATTTGTAGTGCATTTGTAGGGTGCGATCAACCGACTGATTAAGGAGGGCGATAGCTATATGTAGGGTGCGCACTGCGCACCAGCCTTTGGGGTTGATTTCTTGTAGGGAGCGATCAAAGGAATGAATAATGACTGCGATAGCTATATGTAGGGTGCGATCAAACGAGTGGATAACGAGTGCGATAGAAATCCCCTGCGCACCAGCCTTTGGGGTTGATTTCTTGTACGGTGCAATCAAAGGAATGAATAATGACTGCGATAGAAAATCCTGATAGAAATCCTGACAGGTGTATAGCAGGCGACCACAAAAGCATGAAAAAGCCGCGCCCAAAGTGACCGGAATTGCTTTGCCACCTATTATTCAAACAGGCTCTTAACCCCTGATATCTTCATGAACTTTCGAACAACCTTAATCATCTTCATTTTATTCGCTCTCTCTGCAGGCGGCTACTTCCTGTTTTGGGATGGCGATACAGAGGAAAGTTCTGATTCAAATGAGCAACCAAGAATCAGCGAAATCTACGAACTAAGCGTTGACACCGTGCAACGAATTCGGCTGTCGTTCAAAGATTCAGCCTACCGGCCTCTGTCCTTGGCAAAGGATGACAACGGCGAATGGCAGTTGACGGATCCCGTCATAGCTTATGCGAATAGGAGCAAAGTGTCCGAGATGCTGGACGATCTCCTAAACAAACGGGTCAAACGTACGCTGGAGGTCAGTGGACTTTCCCGGTACGAACTAGATCCGCCGAACATCCGGATTGATTTGTGGAACGAAGGCGAGGCGCCAACCCAATCTTTCCTGATTGGCAATAAGACCGTCAACTACTCGGTCTACGCCAAAGAAGCCTCGGAATCCCACATCTTCCTAATCGAATCCAGCGCGCTCCAGGATCTCACAAAATCGCCCGCTGACATCAGGACGCGCAACGCATTGAAGTTTGAACCGGAGGCGGTTAACGGAATCACGCTTGCGGTTGCTGGCGACGAGCCGATTCGCTGCCGCATGGAAGGTGAGGCGGAGTGGCGGATGGTGGCGCCTATTCAGGTCAAAGGCGATGCAAAAGAGATTCGCTCGGTTTTGGATGCGCTGCACCTGTTGAAAGTGGCGGAATTTACAAAAGACGGCGCCATCAATCTGGCAGAATACGGTCTTGAGGTACCGCGGATCCGCGTAACCCTCCAACTGGGGGGCGAATCGAAGGAATTGCTAGTCGGATCGGACATCCTAAATGCAACGCGAATCTATGTTAAGCCCGGCGCGCGTGATGCCGTCTATGCGGTCAACAGGGAGATTTATGCTACTTTGAACAAGACGGTCTTCGATCTCCGCGGCAAACGCGTCATCGACTTTCAGCGGACCGCAACCAATCGCTTCGAAATCCAAAGACAGGGGCAGGCAAAGATTGTCTGCGCGAAAGACTTGAAAGGTAATTGGCAGATTGAAGAACCGATTGCCCTGAAAGCAGACGCGGAAATTGTGGATGACATCCTTTTTGGCGTTGACTCACTCAAAGCGGTCGAATTTGTGGCGGAACAGCCGACAAGCCTAAGCCGTTACGGTCTAGATGCTCCGTCGCTTCAAGTCTCATTCTTCCCGCTAGACGCGGAGCCCGCCGTCTTACTGCTCGGGAAAATCAAAGGTGATAAGGTCTATGCGAAAGTCAAGAATGCCAAGCGTGTCCTCCTAGTGAAAAGCGACCTGCTAGAGCTTATCGGGTCGGGGATTGCGGGGCTCCGCGATAAACAGGTTCTTCAATTTGAGAGTGATGACGCATTTAAACTCAGCTTACGACACGGTGACGTACAACTGACCTGTCAAAAGCAGGGGGTGAGCTGGCGGCTCGTTTCGCCTGTGCAGGAGGACGCGAACAATGGCGCCGTGAATAGCATGATTTATCGACTCGGTGGCTTGAAAGCCGATAAATACTTGGCATCGGCGCCGGGCCTCAACGTCACACGCCTTAACAAACCGGAGGTGCAAGCCACTGTCACCTTAAATAATCTGAAGGAATTCACATTGCAAATCGGGATGGCGAATGAACACGACCAACGCTACGCCCGTCTCCGCGCTACGCCGGATACGGTTTTTCTGCTTGAACCCTCGATCTCGGACGAACTCAGAAAAACCGTCGCCGACCTTCGCCAAGAAAGCAGTGGCTTGTAGCCAGTGGAAGTTTGTAGGATCAACCGAGTGGATAACGAGGGCGATAGTCTTGTAGTGAGCTATATGTAGGGTGCGATCAAAGGAATGAATAATGACTGCGATAGAAATCCCCTGCGCACCAGCCTTTGGGGTTGATTTCTTGTAGGATCAACCGAGTGGATAACGAGGGCGATAGTCTTGTAGTGAGCTATATGTAGGGTGCGATCAAAGGAATGAATAATGACTGCGATCAAGCGACCGGATAGGGAGCGCGATAGTCTTGTAGGGAGCGATCAAGCGAGTGGATAACGAGGGCGATAGTCTTGTAGTGTGGGATCAAGGGAGTCTAAGTAGGATGTCTCTACTCTTCACGCGTCGCGTTTTCTGATTTTCGACCTGGTTATTTAGCAGGACAATTCGTTGAACATCCGATCTTGGTGGTTTTACGCGTCATATATTACGCATCATATTCTTAACTAACCACTAACCACTAACCACTAACCACTAACCACTAGCCACTAGCCACTGTTTTTTACCCATGCCTGCAAATCTGCCGCCCGAATACTACAAACTTAAACACCAACTCGAAGCCGCCAAGACGGACGAGGAACGCCTATCGTTGCTTGAAGAGATGCTCCGCATTACGCCTAAGCACAAAGGCTCCGAGAAAGTGATTTCCGATCTTCGGCGACGAATCGCCAAGCTGCGTAACGCCCCTGACAAAAAGGGCGCGACTAAACGACATAGCCACCTCATCCCCAAACAGGGCGCGGGACAAATCATACTACTTGGGGCACCGAACGTCGGAAAATCCCGGTTTCTAGCGAGTTGCACCAACGCCAAACCCGATATATCGCGCACTCCTTTCACTACACGTGAACCGGCAGTCGGCATGTTAAACTACGAGAATATCCAGTTTCAAATCATTGATACGCCACCGGTGACTGCCGACTTCGTACAACCCGAAATCCTCGATCTCGCCAGAAATTCAGACATACTACTGATTATTGTCAACCTCGGTGGCGACGACGTGTTGGACGAGGTTGGGGTCGTGACATCCAAACTAAAAGCCGCCAAAATTGTGATTGCCCGGGAGGTCCATGACGACGGAGTAGACGAGAACAGTTCCTCTACCGAGAGCAGTTCAAGCAAACCGGCTCTAATTGTTGCGAACCAAATAGACGTCCCAAACGCCTCTGACCGGCTGGAAATTCTGAGTGAATTTTATGGCGAAACCTTTGAGATTTATCCTCTGTCTGCCGCCACTGGCGAAGGACGCGAGCACTTGGAGAAAGCAATCTACGACAAACTGGAAATCCTGCGAGTGTACACCAAATCCCCCGGAAAACGCGTCGATCGCGACGATCCGATTGTGCTGCCGATGGGCAGCACGGTAATAGATGCCGCCATGAGGCTGCATCGTGACTTCGCCGCGAACCTGAAGTTCGCCCGTGTCTGGGGTGTCAACTGGCACGATGGACAATCCGTTAGTCGTGATGACCACGTCCACGATGGCGACATCTTGGAATTCCACATATAGTTCCGCTTTCGGGTGACCTATGAAAAGATCCTCGCCATTCCTGATCTGCTCTCTGATTATTCACGTCGGCGCCCTCTTACTGGCGATGTTGCTCTGGGTTGAACCACTTCAACCTCCACTACTTCCGCCCGAGTTTGATGTTGAATTTTTCCGATTCGTCTGGCCCAAGACCCTGCCGCGCGAACCAATAAAGACTCCAGTCGAACAGCCGCCCGAACCCTTAGTTCAAGCGGTACCACCTTCCCCGTCAAAGCCAAAACCCGCCGTAAATATGGATTGGAGGGTAACCGAAACAGTCCCATCGGGCGAACGCGATGCAATGCCCGCTAAACCGAACGAGCCATCCATCGCGGAAACTATTACCGGCACTCCGCACGGCACCCCATCCGCCCGCGACAAACTCCAATCGGAAGGCATCCAGGCAGTTAACCTGCCCCAAATCGACCACGGGAACACGTCCGACATTCACGTCGAGCGTTCAAACGTTGTTGTTGCAGGTGTCGAGAAAGAACTCGATGCGGATTCGCCGGATATCGAACTCGACGAATTGAAATACTGGCATCGCCGCGGCGGCGCCATTGGCGGGACATCGATGGGCAACTCATCCGCCGGTGGTGGCGGCGGAATGGTGGCAACCGGAACACCGATACATCTCGACATGATGAACGCCATCGGGCGCGATATCGCCGAGGCAGCCACAACGCGCCAAGTCGATCTCGTATTTGTCATTGACAAAACCGGCAGTATGAGGGACAATGTGCGTGGTATCCGCGCCTATGTCGACACTATCTTCGATCGACTAACGCGGGCGGGACACGACACTGCCGTCGGCCTCGTGACCTTCGGCGAGGTTAAAATCTAGAAGTTAAAGGCGCGCGGCGTTACTACCGACCACGGGGCGTTCAAAAACTGGCTGCACAAGGTCAAGATTGAGGGCGGCGGGGATTTCGCTGAATCGTCCCTTGACGCCCTCGTCACCGCGCAAACCAAATTGAAGTTCAGACGCGGTGCCCAGCGATTCTTCGTCCTCGCAAGCGACGGTCCTTTCCACGATGCGGATTACGACGGCAAATCAAGGCATTGCCTTGACGATGTCATCGCCTCCCTGCAGCGCGAAGAGATTCGGGTTGATGTCATCGGAATCGACTATCTCCCGGTGAAACAGTTGGCGTGGGGGACAGGCGGTAAATGGCGCAAAATCCCCGGCAGGGGAGTTGGAGAGTACACAATCCCGATAACGCTGACTGCCAAAATGCTTTCTGCGTTTGGTGCGCTCAACTTCAAGGACAATTCGCTAAATGATGAACTCATCGTGCAAATCCCCCGCAATTCGCGTCCTAAACGGATCGCAGTCACCTTGAAGGTGCTCAATCCGCTGGGCGAACGATGCTACGGTCCCGTTACGGATCGCCTTGATACCATTAATGAAAAGCAAACGGTCGTTAGATTAAACCCGGTAATCGACACTGCCGAAATTCGGAGGTTGAAGGGAACCTACACCGTCATTTACCGCCTTGAAAACGACCTTGGTCACCGCAGCATTCTACGTCGCACCTTCGATTGGGCGCCGCTGGAAATCGTTGAAGGAAAAACCGAATGACATCCAAGATTTGCATCCTTCCCCACATCCTAACGCTGTTGCTGTTCACCGTTTTGCCGGTCAATGCCCAAGAGCAAACGCAAAGCCGGGAGGATTGCGCCGCAATTGAAAACGCTCACCGCCTCTACTATTCGCGTCAATACCTAGAGGCAATCGAAGCCTATCAAACGATTCTCAAAACCGTGTTATCGAAGGCGACCAAGGCTGAAATCCGTATGAACATGGGACAATGCTACGCCAAACGCGGCGGCGACGCCTTGGCTATTCAGACGTTCCAAGCGGTGATCGAGGACGACCCAAACGGATCGTACGCCACTCAGGCGACTCACCAGATTGGGAATCTCTTTGTCCGGCGGTATCAGTACAAGGAAGCCATCCTCGCCTGCAAAAAACTGGCAGAGTCGTATCCCGAAACGCGAACCTCCGCGCTTGCCGAATACCTGATCGCCACATATTTCTATGCGCAGGGAAAGCGGGAACTCGCGACAGAAGGCTATCTTCGTTTTCTTGAGGATTACCCGGCTGCGCCGTATTCAATTAGCGCAATCTATAATCTAATCGTACTCTACACCGAAGCCAAGAAATACGCCGACGCCGAAGCCTTGATTCGAAATCAACTCCGCAAAAACCCCAAAGATACCGATATGATGGAGAAGCTGGGCGACCTGTATAAGACTCAAGGCAAACACGAGGATGCGTTGAACCTCTACACCGCCGCGCTGGCGCACGCGCCGGAGGACATCAGCCTTCGCGAGAAACTTGGAGGCCTGTACGCGGAGAAGGGGCAACTTGAACGGGCGATCGAGGAATGGACGCGGATCATTGAGAACAATCCGGCGGGTGCAAATCGGTATCGGCAAGCCGCTGAAATCTACACGGCGCATCGGATGTATGACAAGGCGATCGAATCTTATAAACAGGCAATCAAACTCGACCCGCACAGTGCCTACCTGTGTGCGCAACTCGCCGGCGTTTATAAGATTCAAGGCAAAATCAATCTCGTGGTCGGGACGTGCCTCGAAGGGCTGCGGAAAGTGGAAATCGGCTATCACGGAAGGGAAATTCTCATTGAAGAGATTGCCGATATCTACGAGGGTGAGCAACGGGAGCGTCTGCTTGAGAAGGTCATCGCGCAAGTAAAGGACTACGTGACTAGAGATCCGCGGAATCCGAAATTCGTCCTCGCGCTGGCGGAACTCTATTTCTATCACAACCGCTACAATCTCGCGCTTGAGCAGTTCCGCCGGTTGCCGCAACTGTACGCCGTTGATAGAGGTACTATCCTCCAAAAATATGCCATTCTGCTTCAACGAGCAGAACACCCCGCCGCCGCGGAGTTTTTTCGGGCAATTATCGACATCTTTCCGGCGTCCGGGGTTGCCCGCAATTCACGGATAAGACTCGCGCGTCTTTATGAGCGCGCGGGGCAGCCGCGTGAGGCTATCGACGTCTTGACGAACATGAAAGGAGTACACTTGGACGCGGAGGCGCGCTCCCTGGTGGCGCACCTCTGGTTGCACGGAGTCCACGACGTTGACGCCGCGATGCCCATCTATCAAGCCTTGGCGAATCAGCCGCTGCCGGCAGCGGGCAGGACGGAAGCCCAACTCGGCGTCGCCGAGTGCTACCTCTTGCAGGGTGAATACGACCTCGCCCGTGAGAGCCTTGAGCGAATTGTTGGCGGCCGAGTGCATCTGAGGCCCGCGGCGCAAAAATTCATCGGCGACTCCTATCTGTTTCAAGGCGATTTCGAGAAAGCCACTGCCGAATATAAGAAGGTGCTCGACCTCTCGCCGTCCGATGAGTCGAGCAACGATGCGCTGGATCGGATGATTCTCATCCAGTCGAATTCCGATTATGTGAATGTCCCGCTGGATGGTTACGTGCGCGGACTAAAAGCAAACTTGAACGGCAAGCTGGAAGAGGCACTGCGGATATGTCGCGAAACAATCGAGGCATTTCCCGAAGCCTTGATTGTTGACGACACGTGGCTGTTAATGGGCGACATTCACAAAAGCCAAGACAGGTACGGCGACGCCATCGCGGCGTACGAGAAGGTCGTCGCCGAGGGTAGCCTCACCGCCGCCGAGGGACTGAACGAGATTGCCGTGGTCTATCACCGGGGTTTGCGGGACACAAAAAAAGCGTTGCAAACCTACCGCCAGCTCGTCCGAGATTATCCCGAAAGCGTCATTGTCCCCTACGCACGCCAACAAGTGGACGCCCTAGCCAAGCTTCAACCAAACTAGCGAGACACCCCGTAGGGTGGGATCAAACGACCAGCTTCTTTCCGCGTTTCTGAACTATATGTAGGGATCAACTGAGTGGATAACGAAGGCGATAGTCTTGTAGTGTGCGATCAAGGAAGCGAATAGCGACCGATCAAGGAAGCGAATAGCGACCGATCAAGGAAGCGAATAGCGACCGCGATAGAGATCTTCTAGGGAGCGATCAAAGGAATGAATAATGACTGCGATAGCTATATGTAGGGTGCGCACTGCGCACCAGCCTTTGGGGTTGATTTCTTGTAGCGATCAAGGGAATGGATAATGACCACGATAGAACTCCCATAGAAATCCCCTGCCCACCATTCCTTGCTACTTGCTTAACAGCGACTTAATCGTAGGATTGGCTATTATGGCTACACCAAGGAATCTACATTTCACTTACTCTGCGTCCGCTGAATTTCGTCCGAAAATCAGAAATGCGTTCGGAAATCATGGTGGGCAGTGCCCACCCTACAACTCTCTCGCATCACGCTTTCAACCAATCACTCACCTCAAAAAACCGGAGCCTTTCTCCCTCATGAACTACGCCGAAGTCCTCTCCGAACTCGAAAACCTCGTCAGCGAAACATTCGACCTCTGGGATCACAATCGCATCGGATTCCAATGGCAAAACTACACTTGGAATCACACCATGCGCGTCCGCGCCATGAGCATCGAACTCGGTAGACGTGAAGGCGGCGACACCACGAAATTGGAGGTCGCCGGCACCCTGCACGACATCACCAAGCGATACGATGGCGAAATCCTCACCGACGAAGGCGGCAAACGCGTTCTGGACCATAACGGATTCTGGTTAAACGAGCCTCTGGAACCGTCGCGAAGCAACGTCGTTACCCAGCTCTACCACGACAACGACCTCTACGGGTCAGTCCACCACGAATCCGGTGCCGTCATCACGGAAAAGATTCTGGAGATGTACGACTTCGACCAGGACTTCGTCGACGCTGTTCGCGCCATCGTCTTGGCTCATCTGAAGCCGACAAACCTCGGCGACGAAGATTATGACATGCTCTATCGCAACATTGAAAACCAAATCCTGTATGACGTGGACACGATAGATCCGAATCTCGGCTACACCGCCTTCTTCCGCAACGTCCACATCCACTCCTATTTTGCCCTCCGGCGCGACGGGTTCAATCTCGAAACCTATGTCCGCGGACTCCCCCGCTTTGTTGACACGAAACAGGAATTTGTCGGCAAACTGCTCACCGAATCCGCGCGCGAGATTGCCGAAGCGCGGCAGGATCGGAAGCGAGCGCTATTTGCGGAAATGAACGCCGAACTTGACGACATGCCCACCAACCGAAAATACGGTCTGCTCGGAGTCGTCGAATACTTCGTCGGCGAGACCGAAGACCCGCACTTTGCGCACCAACTCAACCACCTCAAATACGAATGGATCGCCAAGCGCCGCAAATGGATCGCCGAATCTGAAAAAAACGCCGCCGCCCGCGACAATGCCTCCGCGGCGCTTGACCGCGTCATCAACTTCACGTCCCTCCTGGAGCGCGAGGGTCAAGGGCTTATGTAGGGCGCCCACTATGTAGGGTGCGATCAACCTATATGTAGGGTGCGCACTGCGCACCAGCCTTTTTTCATAGTCATCAACTTCACGACCCTCTTGTAGCGCGAAGCGCACGGACTAATATAAGGTGCGATCAACCTATATGTAGGGCGGGATCAAGCGAATGGATAATGAGCCGGATGGGCTATCGCGTTCGCTATTCACTCACTTGATCGATAGAACTCCCCCATCCTTTTTTTACAATTGTTTGGTTTATCTGTAGGAGCGATCTCCGAATCGCGACTCTCCCGATCGCCTACCCACTCCGGAAGAGCGGCACGTCGATAGTTGTAGTTGTAGGGTGGGCACTGCCCACCATCCTTATGGTAATGGCTCCTAATGCAGTGCGGATGGAGATGGTGGGCGGTGGATCTCTATTGCAGTCATTATCCATTCCTTTGATGGGTGCGTCCATTGTTGAATCAACATTGACAGGTTTGGTGTCACCTCCGCCACAACTACTCTCCCACATTACTTTCGATGCGACTGAAATCGGGGATATGTGGATGGATATCATTACATGTACAACACCAATCCGCCGGATACCCTCCTCTTTTTACCCATTTATGAAAACTTGAGGGTGCCCACTGATGCGGACATTGAGCGTACCCGTGCCTCACAGGGTTATAATGGATGTAATCGAGATGGATCTGAAAATCCGCTTCGTCTCGAAGGGCATGTTCCCAAAACCGACGTTGCCAAATGTTGCGCTCTCGGTGTTTTCGGCGGGAATTAGATTTGTCTTGTTCTAACCGGGGTGGTGGGAGAGATTTTGTGAATAGTGCTTTCAGCCTACCGACGCGACCCTCCCGATCGCCTACCCGCCCCGGAAGAGCGGCACGTCGATAGTTGTAGGGTGCGATCAACCTATATGTAGGGTGCGATCAAAGGAATGAATAATGACTGCGATTAACCTATATGTAGGGTGCGCACTGCGCACCAGCCTTTGGGGTTGATTCCACCATCCTTTGTAGGCGGAGCCTCTTGCTCCGCCGCTGCATTTGCCCAACCCGAATCGAAAGTCGCGATTCGCAGATGGAATGCACAAAGACTATCGCGCTCATTATCCATTCGCTTGATCGCACCAGCCTTTTCATAGTCATCAACTTCACGACCCACTTGGAGCGCGATAGAACTCTTACCATCCTTTTTACAATTGTTTTCTTTGGTTTATCAGTAGGAGCGATCTCCGAATCGCGACTCTCCCGATCGCCTACCCGCTCCGGAAGAGCAGCATGTCGATAGTTGTAGTTGTAGGGTGCGCACTGCGCCCCATCCTTTATACAATTGTTTTGTTTGGTTTATCTGTAGGAGCAATCTCCGAATCGCGACTCTCCCGATCGCCTACCCGCCCCGGAAGAGCGGCATGTCGATAGTTGTAGTTGTAGGGTGCGATTAACCTATATGTAGGGATCAACTGAGCGGATAGCGAAGGCGATAGTTCTTGTAGGGTGGGCACCGCTCACCCTCCTTTCTATGCAGAGCATCCTGCTCCGCCGCTGCATTTGCCCAACCCGAATCGAAAGTCGCGATTCGCAGATGGAATGCACAAAGACTATCGCGCTCATTATCCATTCGCTTGATCGCACCAGCCTTTTCATTGTCATCAACTTCACGGCCCTCTTGGAGCGGCGACGCGCACGGGATTTACTATCGCGGTCGCTATCCGCTCCCTTGATCCACACCTAAAATTGCGTCACACTGCTATAAATCTGGGTTTCGTTCAGGGTGTCCATAAACGGACCCTGCTTAGCTGTTCGAACCGTAACCGTCAAATTCCCGTTGTTCGTGTCCCGTTCGTCATCCTTCGAGATGAACGAATGCGGCACCTCACCGCGCAACAGCCGGTACGGACTCCCCGCATCGCGAGACCAGCGTAAATCGAGGAGCCGTCCGTCATAAATCTTAATCCCCTGCATTCCGCCGCGAATCGAGTAAATCCTGACATTCGTCGTGAACTCCGACTCCGAAATCGCGCTCACCCCAATCTGCGGCGTCAAGACACTCGGATTCCACAACAGCCGATTCCCTCGGTCATTAGTCAGATAAATACGAATATCAAGCCGCCCGAGCCGCGAAACCGAATCAACCTCAATCCCCTCGAAATTCTGAATCCGCCCGGAGTCGCAACCAAACAACGCAACCGCGCACCCCAAAACAAGCCACCCCAATGATGCTCGAAACATTATGTGCCTCCCCAAATCCTTACTATACAATATTGTATAACCGCCGCAACAAATCATAATACCATCTCCCCGATTCCCCTGTCAACACAACACAAATTCAGACGTTTGATAGCGCCTCACACAAACTGACCCCTCACCACTAATCACTCTCCACTGCCTTAACCACTCTGCACTGCCTTAACCACTCTGCACTGCCTTAACCACTCACCACTGTCTTAACCACTCTGCACTGTCTTAACCACTCTCCACTGCCTTGATCACTCTCCACTGCCTTAACCACTCTCCACTGCCTTAACCACTCTGCACTGTCTTAACCACTCTGCACTGCCTTAACCACTCTCCACTGTCTTAACCACTCTGCACTGTCTTAACCACTCTGCACTGCCTTTAACCACTCTGCACTGCCTTAACCACTCTCCACTGTCTTAACCACTCTGCACTGTCTTAACCACTCTGCACTGCCTTTAACCACTCTCCACTGCCTTAACCACTCTCCACTGCCTTTAACCGTTTTCCATTTGCTTTCCCTCCCTCGTATCGGCTAAACTATCCCCAACCTAAACAGACGATATGACTCTCGATTCAAACGGGTCGCTAGCCACTGACCACCGCTTCTCATGTCCCGACTCATCGCATTGATAACCCGCTACCTATACGCCGCGCTCGCCTGCCTCTATCTCTTCACGCTCGGCGTTTTCCGCGAAAAAAATCGGCTGCTAATCTCATCAATCTGTGCCCACTTCGGTTACGGCGAAAAAGCCCCCATACCTCTGCTCCCTACGGTTGAAATCTCTGAACTTGTCCCCGAGGAGCTCCCCATCCAAATCCGTGAACCGGTTGAAGCCGACGGCAACATCTCCCTTGTCGAGATTGCCGTTATCTCCAAACTCGTTAAATCTCGGAATCCCGCCGCAATATTCGAAATCGGCACTTTTGACGGACGAACAACGCTAAACATGGCGGCGAACTCCCCTCCGGACGCCCGAATCTACACACTGGATCTCCCGAGCCAATCCAAGACCGAGTTGCCAATCGACCGCGGCGAGGAAAAATACATCGACAAAGACGCCTCGGGGGCACGATTCATCGGCACGGACTGCGAATCGAAAATAACCCAACTCCACGGCGATTCCGCCACCTTTGATTTTTCGCCCTATCGCGATACGGTAGACATGATATTTGTGGACGGCGCCCACTCCTACGAATACGTGCTCCACGATTCGCGGGGTGCCCTCAAACTCTTAAAGGATGGGAAGGGTTTGATTCTGTGGCACGATTATGATAAGATTTGGTGGAGCGGTTTGACCAATGCCTTGAACGAACTCTATACGGAACAAAACGAATTCGGCGGCGCGATGCACATCAACGGCACTTCATTGGTCTGCCTTATCCTGTAACGTAATGCTAACATTAACGTATATAGGGAATGTTAATATATTGATGGATTTGGCGCGATCAACTGAGCGATCAACTGAGCGAATAGCGAAGGCGATAGTTCTTGTAGCGATAGAGATCTTCTAGCGAGGATCAAGCGAATGGCTAATGAGTGCGATAGTGAATCCTGATAGAAAGTCTTGATAGAGATCCCCTTGCCCCGACTGAATAGTGAAATCCCGATTCCCGACTGGTCTGCTTTATCCTGTATCACAATCGTAAAATGGACGTATCCATCCCTGAACAATCAACTTTTTGCATGATCGACTAGCCACTAGTCACTAACCACTGTCTTTCGCCATGCCCCAACACGACTTCGATTCCATTCTCCTCGTGGCATTCGGCGGCCCCACCCCCGGCTGCTGCCACAAATACAATTCCTGTCCCGGCGAAGCGCACTGTTTCGTCGAAGGTATCGCGGGAGCGTCGCTGTCAAAAGCGGCGCGCGTCAAAGAGGTCGCCAACCATTACACATTACTCGGCGGATTCTCACCGTTCAACGAATTGACAAAGGGCCAAGCCGACGCGCTCGGCGCCGCGCTAACCGCGAGAGGCGTTGATGTCCCCGTGTACACCGGGTTCCGTCACTGGTCTCCTTACGTGCGCGAGGTCATCCCGCAAATGGTGGAGAACGGACACCGTAACATCCTTGCAATCATCATGGCGCCGCACCAGTCCAAAGTCAGTTGGGACTGGTACCAGCAGACCGTGACCGAAGCCATCGATAACCTTGAGGGAGATAAACCCGTCGTCAACTACCTTGAGCCGTGGTTTCGAAGCAGAGGTTACATCACGGCGATTACCGAACTTATCCGCGAGGCTTGCAAAGATCTCCAACCTTCGGAATTCGAAAATGCCGCACTCGTTTTCACCGCGCACGCCATCCCGAAAACCGCCGCAAAAGCGTCGCCCTACACCGGGCAATTTCGTCGCACTGCCGGGTTGGTAACCGCGCAACTCGGTCGAGAACTGTTCGATCTCGCCTACCAAAGCGCGCCCGATAATCCTTCTGTCCCTTGGATGCAGCCCGACATCAACGCCCTCATCCGCGAACGCTATCGCAAACACGTGGACACCGTCATCGCGTCCCCGATCGGCTTCCTATGCGACCACGTCGAAATCCTCTACGACCTCGATCACGAAGCCCATGCCACCGCCGCGCACTACGACATTAACTTCGTCCGCGCCGGCACTGTCGGAACCCACCCCGCCTTCATCGACATGCTCGCCGACCACTGCTGCGACGAAGTCTACACAGAACATCCGCCCCAATAGTTGTCTTGTACGGTGCGATCAAAGGAATGAATAATGACCGATCAACCGAGTGAACAGCGAGGGCGATAGTCTTGTAGGATCAAGCGACCGATCAACTGAGCGAATAGCGAAGGCGATAGAGATCTTCTAGGGAGCGCGATAGAACTCGTACCAGCCTTTGGGGTTGATTCCACCATCCATTGTAGGCGCGAATCCCCTTGCTCCGCCGCTGCATTTGCCCAACCCGAATCGAAAGCCGCGTTTCGCAGACGGAATCCACCAAGACTATCGCGCTCATTATCCATTCGCTTGATCCCCGCCCCACTCCACACCCTTTTTCCTCTTGACATCATCGCCAAAATGGCCTATAATTGCTAACTGTTCGGCGATGATAAGGAGGAACGCACGGTGATTACACCCCCACAAATCGCATTGGTAGTGACGAACCTCGTCGCAGTCGTGGGAATTGTCTATTACATGTCAACAGTCTTGGGCAAGCGGATAGATGCGCTCGACAAGCGCATGGACGATTTGAATGTCAATATGAATGCCCGATTCAGCGATATGAATGCCCGGTTCAGCGATATGAATGCCCGGTTCAGCGATATGAATGTGCGATTCAATGAGTTAAGCCACCAAATAGACACCCGCATCGACGATATGAGCACAAATATTAATACCCGTTTTGACGACCTCCGCACCCAGATGAACCGCGAGCACGACGCCTTATCCAAAAAGGTCGACACCCTGACCCACACCGTCACCGACCACATCGCCGACCAATCAATTCACCAAGACCCACGAGTCTAATCCCCTCCAATCCTTCCCCTCTTCCAATCTGCATTGCGTCAATCCCTCTATATTCTTATACCTTGTTGTAGGATCAAGCGACCGAATAGGGAGCGCGATAGTTCTTGTAGGATCAAGCGAGTGGATAACGAGCGATCAAAGGAATGAATAATGACTGCGATAGCTATATGTAGCTATATGTAGGATCAAACGACCGAATAGGGAGCGATCAAAGGAATGAATAATGACTGCGATAGAAATCCCACCAGCCTTTGGGGTTGATTCCACCATCCATTGTAGGCAGAGCATCTTACTCCGCCGCTGCATTTGCACACCCCGATCGAAAGCCGCGATTCGCAGACGGAATCCACCAAGACTATCGCGCTCATTATCCATTCGCTTGATCGCACCCTACATATGACTCCACTACGTTCAACCGTTTTCTCCACTCACCACTCACCACTCACCACTGCTTTTCCTTGTCTTCCCGCCCCATTCCACATATACTTATATTAACGTATAAATAATCCCCTTCGCCGGCCCCCTACTCCAATGCCCTACCCCCTACTCCTCCTCCTATCCCTCGCGAACGCCCAACTGGGCTACGACGACATCAACCTCGAATTTAAGCGAGGCAAATGCCGAAGCTGCCACCCCGCCATCTGGCGCGAATGGAGCGGCTCCATGCACGCCAAAGCCTGGACCGACCCCATCTACCAAGCCGCCGCGAACCAAATCGCGGACCGCGAAAAATCCTGCGACCCCTGCCACGCGCCCGAACCCATCCTCATCACCGGGATCGGCGATTTTCCGAAACTCCGACCCGATGACCGCGAGAGCGGCGTCACCTGCCTCGTGTGCCACGTCGACGCCGACGGCGCCATGCACGGACCGCCCGCCAGCACCGATGCGCTGTTCCACGCCAACGTCACCGACGAAGCCCACACCAAACCGACCAAACTCTGCGCCACCTGTCATGGCCAACCGAGCGTCCCCGAACACAACCAGCTTGAAAGCTTCAAAGGCAGCCCCGCCGACAAGTCCGGCAAATCCTGCGCGCACTGCCACATGCCCCGCGTCACGCGCCTGCAAAGCGTCCGGAGCTACGAGGAGATTTCCGGCAGGCGCCATACATGGGACGGCAGCCGCAGCGTTGCCATGCTCAAACGCGCCGCCGATCTCGAGGTCAAGGTAACCGGCGGCATCGCCTACGTCTCAATCCGAAACAAAGCCGGACACAAGCTTCCCGGCGAAGCGTTACGCACACTGACGCTCCAAGTCGGCATCTCCGCCGCGGATGGCGAGCGAATGCGCCAAGAGCAGGTAACCATCTCCGCCGCCTCCGGAGATACCGGCGGCGACAACCGCTTGGCAGCCGACGAAACGCGCACCTTCCAATTCCCGCTCAACGGCGGGCGACGAGTTCACGCGTCACTCCTCTACCGCCTCACCCCGACAACCCCCGAATCCGAATCCATCACCATGGCGGAGTCAACCCACCCACAGCCCGTTGATACGGCGCAATCAACCGATCAAACGAGTGAATAACGAGTGATCAAAGGAATGAATAATGACTGCGATAGCTATATGTAGCTATATGTAGGGTGGGCATTGCCCACCAGCCTTTTTCCCTATTGATATCCTGCCCCGCCGCTGCATTTGCACAACCCGCGTCGAAAGCCGCGATTCGCAGATGGAATCCACCAAGACTATCGCCTTCCCTATCCAGTCAGTTGATCCCACCAGCCTTTTTCCCTATTGATATCCTGCCCCGCCGCTGCATTTGCACAACCCGCGTCGAAAGCCGCGATTCGCAGACGGAATCCACAAAGACTATCGCCTTCCCTATCCAGTCAGTTGATCCCACCAGCCTTTTTCCTTGTGCGGGCGAGGAGACCTCGCCCCTACGATGGATACGGTCACACATGCGCATCCGTCGGGGTTAGCTATCGTCCTCGTTGTTCACTCGGTTGATCGATAGAGATCCCCTTGCTCCGCCCGAATGTTTGTCGCGACCTGGAGATCGCTCCTACAGGCTGTCGAACCTCCGGCGCTTTTCCGCACAGACGGCTGTCTTTTCCGATTGACATCAATGACACCGTCGGTTATAATTCTCTGCCGCAAGCGCCCTGCGCCGCGCGCTCCGAACACGGCACGTACCACTATACGACGAGGCATATTCATGGATTGGACACTCACCGCACAAATAGTAGCGATCGTGGCCATATACTTGGGCGGCATTTTAGGCATTGGACGCTTCGTGACGCAATCGCTAGGCAAGCGGATAGACGATCTGAAGTCAATGACAGAGTCCGACCATCTTGCCGTTGCCAGGATGATTCAAGGACTTGACAAGCGTATAGACGGTCTCGACAAGCGTATAGACGGTCTCGACAAGCGTATAGACGGTCTCGACAAGCGTATAGACGGTCTCGACAAGCGGATAGGCGATCTTGGCTCCAACATGAATGAGCGCTTCGGCGATGTGAACAACCGAATCGGCGATCTTGACAAGCGGATAGACGATCTTGGCTCCAACATGAACGCGCGGTTCAGCGAAATGAATGCGAACATAAATGCACGGGTCGACGACCTCCGATCACAAATGAACCGCGAACACGACAACCTCTCCCAAAAAATCGACGCCCACATCACGAATCAAGAAATCCATCAGACCCCGCGAGTTTGAGGATAACCCGTCTACGGGTGCGATCGGGTATCATCAAATCCCCGATTTCCCTTCATATCGCGCACCACCCTTTGTAGCCGGCAATCAACCGACTGAATACTATTATGTAGGGTGCACATTATGTAGGGTGCGCACTGCGCACCAGCCTTTTTCCTTATTGATAACCAAACCCGTGCAATAGCCCATCTTGCTCATTGTCCGTTCCCTTGAGGAATCTCTATCGCGCTCGCTTGCTCCCTTGACACCATCACCAAAATAGGCTATGATTTGTATGCACCGAGATAATAGTAAGTCCAACCGTCATAACTTATGAGAAGGAGTATTGAATCGTGTCCTTGAAGGAACTCATACCGCTACTGGCACTCGTCGTTACGAATCTGGTTGCAGTGGCGGGAATTGTCTATTATATGGCATCCACGCTAGGCAAGCGAATAGGCGATCTTGATAAGCGAATAGACGGTCTTGACAAGCGTATAGACAGTCTTGATAAGCGAATAGACGGTCTTGACAAGCGAATAGACGATCTTGGCTCCAATATGAATGAGCGCTTCAGCGATCTGAACGCGAATCTCAACGCGCGGTTCAGCGAAATCAATGCGAATATAAATGCCCGGGTCGACGACCTCCGGTCACAAATGAACCGCGAACACGATAACCTCGCCCGAAAAGTCGACAGCCTGACCGACACTGTCACCGCCCACATCACGAATCAAGAAATCCACCAGCCCCCGCGAGTCTAATCCCCTCCTTCCCCTCTTCCATCCTTCCCCCTCACCACTGCTTTTCCCCCCTCCCCACTGCCTTTCCCACTGCTTTCCGCCTTGACACCATCACCAAAATAGGCTATGATTTGGTATGCACCGAGACAATAGTAAGTCCAACCGTCATAACTATGAGAAGGAGTATTGAATCGTGTCCTTGAAGGAACTCATACCGCTACTGGCACTCGTCGTTACAAATCTGGTTGCAGTGGCGGGAATTGTCTATTATATGGCATCCGCGCTAGGCAAGCGAATAGACGATCTTGACAAGCGGATAGACGATCTTGGCTCCAACATAAATGAGCGCTTCAGCGATGTGAACAATCGAATCGGCGATCTTGACAAGCGAATAGACGACCTTAGCTCCAACATGAATGAGCGCTTCAGCGATGTGAACAACCGAATCGGCGATCTTGACAAGCGTATAGACGATCTTGGCTCCAACATGAATGAGCGCTTCAGCGATATGAACGCGAATCTCAACGCGCGGTTCAGCGAAATCAATGCGAACATAAATGCGCGGGTCGACGACCTCCGATCACAGATGCACCGTGAACACGACAACCTCTCCCAAAAAATCGACGCCCACATCACGAATCAAGAAATCCATCAGACCCCGCGAGTTTGAGGATAACCCGCCTACGGGTGCGATCAAGCGAGTGGATAACGAGCGATCAAGGAAGCGAATAGCGACCGCGATAGAGATCTTCTAGGGAGCGCGATAGAACTCTTACCAGCCTTTTTCCCTATTTTGATATCCTGCCCCGCCGCTGCATTTGCCCAACCCGCGTCGAAAGTCGCGATTCGCAGATGGAATCCACCAAGACTATCGCCTTCCTTATCCAGTCAGTTGATCCCCCAGCCTTTTTCCTTATTGATAGCCTGCCCCGCCGCTGCATTTGCCCAACCCGCGTCGAAAGTCGCGATTCGCAGATGGAATCCACCAAGACTATCGCCTTCCCTATCCAGTCAGTTGATCCCACCAGCCTTTTTCCCTATTGATATCCTGCCCCGCCGCTGCATTTACCCAACCCGAATCGAAAGCCGCGATTCGCAGATGGAATCCACAAAGACTATCGCCTTCCCTATCCAGTCAGTCGATCCCACCAGCCTTTTCGGCCGCTTGCTCCACCACGTTGTAGGGTGCGCACTGCGCACCAGCCTTTGGGGTTGATTCCACCATCCTTTGTAGGCAGAGCATCTTGCTCCGCCGCTGCATTTGCACAACCCGCGTCGAAAGCCGCGATTCGCAGATGGAATCCACCAAGACCATCGCCTTCCCTATCCAGTCAGTTGATCCCACCAGCCTTTTTCCTTGCCCGACCTACGGGTATGGGTAGGAACTACAGGGACTAAATGCCGGTGGACGATGCGCACCCTACATATGACTCCACTACGTTCAACCGTTTTCTCCACTCTCCACTCCCCACTCTCCACTGTCTTTCCCACTCCCCACTAGCCACTGTTTCTAACCACTCTCCACTCCCCACTAGTCACTGTTTTTCCCACTTGACCTTGACAAAGCACCAAAATAATTGTATACTAAACCCAATGCCATACAATATAAAGGCTTAATATATGTATGCCATCGCCATCTCCCCTGCCCCCGGGGGCAAAAAACATCAAAAACTGTGACATTCTGTGATATTTTGTGACAATATGTGACAATCCGCGAACAAAAACCCACAATCCCCACGCCCGCAAAGGACTATCCAAAATGACGAAGAAACAAGAGAATCAACCGGTTGTAGGAATATCCGCAGACTCAAACCAACTCCACCTAACAGAGCAACAAGAACTGGCAATTGAACTTTGGGAGATGGGAGACTTCAAACAGATCGCCGCCGCTGTCGGCGTAACCCCGGAAGTCCTGAGGGACTGGGAAGATCAAAACATCTTCCGCGTTGCTCGCCTCAATAAAGGAGATAACTATGGAGCGAACATGGACGAACTGCAAGCCGTCGCCCTAACCTTAGATAGCGTGTCATTCGCCGATGCAGAAGAGGTCCTTGAATTAGATGCGGGCACCATCGCCGATTGGGCGACAGACTCGGACTCCGTGTTCGCTTGCCTGCTCCGAGAGATGAAGGCCATATCCATGGAGCCTACTCATGCCGAATGGTGCGCCAAGCACGAAGCCGAAAACAAAGCGCTGAAAGACCAGCAGATGCTCGCCATCCCCCACATCCTCGCCGGAAAGTCCGATGCCCAAGTCGCCGAAGCCGTGGGCGTCGCCAGAGAAACCGTTAACCGCTGGAGAAACCACGATGAAGACTTCATACAAGATGAGCTGTCCCAAAGCCGCGTCGCCCAAGTCAATGCCCGGGTAATCGCCCTCTCAAGCGTCAACGCCAAGGCTATCGAGGTCATGGAGGAACTCCTCGACAGCGATGACGAACAAATCCGGATGCGCGCCGCCATGCACCTTCTCAAAACCGTCCCCCTCACCCACAAAAATCAGTAGCCGGCATACGCCGTATGCCTTGCATACCTCAACCGACTGAATACTATATGTAGTACTATATGTAGGGTGCGCATTGCGCACCAGCCTTTTTCCTTGCACCAGCCTTTTTCCCTATTGATATCCTGCCCCGCCGCTGCATTTGCACAACCCTCGTTCGTTCGCCGCGCCCGTTTTACGTAACCGCCGCGCACCCCAAAAACACGGAGCGCACATTAGCGCACTTTGGCGCACACGCCGCCATCCCGTTCAAACCCGCGCCGTTACGGGTTTCGCGCCCCGAATCGGCGCCGGAACCTAGCGTGCGCTCCCATTCCTCAATCACCGCCTCTAAATCATGGTAATCCCTCAGCCACACGACAATATCGCCACTAACTACTCTCCACTCCCCACTCTCCCCTGTCTTTCTCACTGTTTTTTGAAACCCCCAAATCCCGCTCTTCGTTTTTTTCTTTGCAACGAAATGTCCGTCAAGAGTCCCGTCATCCGATTCTCCGATCCATCAAAATAATCGAAAAAAAACTCTTGACAAATTTCCGAATCTGTTATATTATACTCACAAGTTGTGGTCTTGATGCGTCACGACTGTATCCTTCGATCACGGCTTCATCATAATCTAATACGCTCCAAACCGTGGAAAACCCCGCGGAAACCGGAGCAAATACAACTTCCCATTTTTCATGCAACATTCAGTGTGAGGGGTAGTCCCTCAAACGAGGTTCCGCATCTTAAAGGAATCTTGTCGATTCTCTTTTATTTCGAAAGGAAAACTACCAATTATGGATAGTTCGATTCAGTCTTGTGAAACTCGCAAGAACGACAAACCCAAATTGAATGCTACAGCTAACACAAAACCCAGGAGGTATAATAAAATGATGTGTAGCAATTGGAAAATTAGCGTATTCGGTATCGTCGCGCTCATGCTAGCCTTCGGGCTTGCCACGACCGATGCCTTGGCACAGACAGAATACAGTCCCGTAACGGTAGAAGTTACTGCCCGGTCCAGCGGGGACAGCCCTGTCATCATCAACGCTTTGAGAGCAGCCGATGTGGTGGACATTACGTTTGTAATTAACACAACAGCTATCGCTACGGCAGATCCCACCGGCACGATTACCATCACGATTCCCTCCGGATGGTCCCGCGCGTTCATGACCAGCGATACGCTCGATACGCTAGAGCCGGCTCGGGATCAGCGGGCGGGCGCTATTATAGCATTCGACAGCGCCGATACTAACGCTGATGACGCTGATGACATTACGCTTGACGCCCGTGGCAATCGACTGATTGCCACTGTCAAAAAGGATGTAATCGGTAGTACAATTACCTGGCACTATCGCAACGTAAAGCTTCCGGCTAGCGCCAGCACCTACGCCTTCGGAGTGCATTCGACGATACACGGAGGCTTGCCTCGCCTCGATCCGAGCACTATCATCGGTGACGTGGTTAGTAGAACCGAGACGACGAAAGGCGATGGCCGTAACATCGTGCTTGCTGTCGGCTCGGTGGCGAACGGCATGGGAAAATTCGTGTTGACCAGTCCATCGTTTCCTAAGGGGAATGATAAGTACAAATCCGGCGAAGGTGAAACTTCAACATATAATTACGAAAAACACAATCTGGTGTATGCAGGGCAGGCACTGGGGAATTTGGTGTTTACCTTCACCGCCGCCGGAACAATGTATAAGGGTTCCACAGTCACGCTCGTCCTGCCGGGCGGCACTCTCGCGGAAGGAACTACTGTCAATACCCTGCCAATATGGATTGACCCCGAGAAACCTTTGCGAAACGAGAACAATGACGGCGTAGCCGACCAGAACGAGGTGAGCGTGAGCGGAGCGGATATTGACGATGCCCTTACGACAGAGTCTACGGTGACAGCCAAACTTGGAGCCACCAGGCAAGCCGGTCATCCGATTAGGTTTACCGTCAAGAACGTAAAGGCGCCCAAAGTTGAAGGCATCACCCAGGTGACCGCAGCGTTTGTCGCCCAAATGAATTCGCTAGTAGCCGTGGACGGTGATGATGCCGGTACCGCCGCCAAAGTCGGAGATACGGTCTACTTCACCGTGTATGGGACACACGGAGACAACAGCCACAAGGTGGCAGTTGACGACCTCTCCATGAGTCGAACAGGAGATGCCGAGGCCAACCTGATGTTGACATTCACCTCCGGGGGCGTGATGTTAGAAGGCTCCGTGGTCGAAATCATGGTGCCTGCCGGTTGGATGCCATCGCCCTACATCAACATAATAGGTGATACCAATCCCGCCGGACACGTGGCTGTAGAGAGCGACGGTGGCGCCCTCTCGATGGTTAAGGTCTCCAACCGGAGTATCATAATTACCCTCGCGAGCAAATTGGCTAAAGACAGTACGCTTACCGCCACCTATTACGCCGCCAAAGCCCCCAAGACGCAGCGAAGCTATACCTTCTCTTCAAAGGCGAGTTCCCATAAACAGGCAACCCCGATGCCAATCACCAGCCCGACGATTAGCGTTATCACCGGGCACGGCAGCGGAACCATCGCCTTGAACCGAGGCGGCGCCGCCTTTGCGCGGGCGACGAGGAAAACCAACGTCGGCACGCTTACGTTCATCTATTCCCCTGCCGGGCTTATGCCGACGGGTTCGGTGATTCGAATTAGTTGGCCCAACAACTGGTCGGCGCCGCGAAACGACAACGCCGATGGCAGACACGACGAAGGCGAGATCCTGGTGTCCCCCGCCGACAAAGCGACGCTTGTGCTTACGCGAGGCACCGGTACCGACATGCACACGGCGAGCATAACCACCACGAAGACGCTGATGGCAAGTGACCGCATAACGGTCGCCTACCGCAACGTCATGGTTCCCGACGTGGACCCGCGTTCCGACGTGTTCGAGACGAGAGTGCTCTCGGGGACCGGGGATATTGCCCTCCCCGGCGCCAGGCTCGACTCCAGCCCGGTGGTCGGCATCGGGCAAGCCCCGGACGGCTCCGGAAGCATCATGGCGAGCATCAACGAAGCGGACGCCGGCTCGAAGGTTGACATGATCGACTTCACCTATACCGCGGGCGGATCGATGTCCATCGGCGCCCAGGTGCTGATTGTCGTACCGGAGGGCTGGTCGGTGCCGATACTTGAGAACAACGATGGCGTGACTGACACCGGCGAGACCACGGCGACAGGCGCGGGCGCGCCGGCACTCGCTATTAGCGGCAACATGTTGACCGTTACACTTGGCGCCCCCTTGAGCAGCGGCGAGCAGTTCAAGATTACCTACAAGAACGCCATGGCGCCGGGGGCGGGCGGCTCCTACATCTTCGGCGCGAAGTCAAGCGTGAGATCCGGCGGAACGCTTACGGCGCTTTCGCAGAGCCCGACCATCACCGTGTCCCAAGTGGCGTCCGGCTCTATTGCGCTGACATCAGCCAGCGGTCCGTTGACCTCCGCCGCTCCCGACGTGGACCTCGGAAACTTGGTGTTTACCTTCGCCGCAGGCACGCAGATGCAGCCCGGGGCGCAGGTGATAATCACCATTCCTCTAGGTTGGACGCTCCCCTTTGTCGACAACGACGACGGCGTTGACACCGCCGGCGAGGTGTCGTTGACCGGCATGGCGGATCTCAGCGTGTCCGGAGGCGGCTCGCAACCCTGGAGGTTGAGCGCCACCGCGACCGGTACGCTGGAAGCCGGCAATACGCTGACATTTACCTACAAGACGGTGACCGCGCCTTCGGCGGAAGCCACCTACCTGTTCATGACGGAGGCGTCCATCAGCGCCGGCGCAACGACCCTCCCGCTTTCAGTTCAGCCGAAGGTGATTGTCCGAGCGTCGGTCGCCGCCATTGCCGCTCATGCCATGCCGACCAAGGTATTTGTTGGCGATGACATAGCTGTCACCGTCGACCTCTGGAGCGCCGCTGGCGAACTCGCCAAGGCATTGGGCGATAGGGTTGTCATGCTGTCCAGTTCGTCTGAAACCGCCAGCTTTACCGATGCCGATGGGAATGCGATTACCTCAATCACCATTGCGGACAACACCTCGTCGGCGTCTGCCACTTACGGTGATTCCACCGCTGGCATGGCAACGATAACCGCTACCTCCGGCGAAATGACCTCCTCCGTGGATGTCGAGGTCAAGTCTACTATACGCGATCTGGTGGTCGATGTGCCGATCGCAAGGCAGGGTTCCACGTTTACGGTCTCTGCAACCGGTAAAGGCGGCGGGGGTACCGTGACGCTTCTGGATTCCGAGGGCGAAAAAGTGGGAACGAAGAAAGCACTTGATCCGATCGGCGACGTTGATCCCGATGGCGATCAGGAGTACTCCCGTTCCGTTACGCTGCCTGCGGTGCTTGAGGATGGCATGTATACCGTAAGCGTCGAAATTCAGGGGGATGTCAATAACGAGTTGACGGTTCAGGTGTTGAACGACCAGACGCCCCCGACCATCAGCGACGCCGATGCGTCTGAGGCAGTGGTTGTCAACGGCGATACACTCACTCTCTCCGCTGATGTCGCCATGAACGAATCGATGGTTGCCATTGCTTCGGTTATCGCGGATATCGGCGGGCTGGATTCCACGCAAACCACGGTGGCGTTGGACGAACTTTCGAGTTCGCCCGGCAAATACTTCACCATCATCACGGTTGACGATGCCAATGAAGCGGAAGACGGTGAGTACACCATCACCATCACCGCGACCGATGCCATCGGCAACACGGGATCAGACACGGTCATGGTCACCTTGGAGAACGATCCGAGCGAGCTGAATTCTGCCGAGGTTACTCCGGCAAGCGGCAAGCCCGGCGAAACTATCTGGATTAAGGCGACCGGTTCCGAGGGCGGAAGCCCCGAAGCCACCGTCAATAATTCCGACAGCGGAATGATGATTGCTCAGGTGACGCTCGAAGAGGAAGAGGGTAACGCCGGAAATTACGTTGCCGGACTCATGATTGTTGAGGACGCGCACCCGGTCGGTGTCTACGATGTCACCGTAACCCTCGGTACGAAGATGATGACGCTTTCCGGCGCCTTGACAATCGTTCCTCCGGGATACGAGTTCACCCTCGATATTCCGGCAGGTCGCAGCATGATCCACATTCCGCTCGCCGTTGCTCAGGTGAACGGCGTGGACATGGAAATCAACACCGTCCGAGACGTGTTCAGTGCGTTGGGCGATGCTGTCGGCTTCATTACCACGCTTGCCGACGATGGCGTCACCTTTAATAGTTACCTTGGTGACGACGCACCCGGCAGCGCCTTCGGCGATACGGCTATCGGTGACGATACCGGCCTGATTGTGAATATGACGTCCGCCATGACGCTTGCCCTCAAGGGCGATGCGCTAGGGAGCGGCGGGTCAGCCACGATGAACCTGCGCGCTGGGCTGAATCTCGTCGGCGTGCCGCTGCAAACCGGCATTTTGCCGACGCTCAGCGCTGCGATTAATCACCCGGTTTTCGCCGGGATCACGCACATTGTGATCATGGACGAAAACGGGCAATTCCAGAACGTCCTCGCAGGCACCGCTACGGACGGCCCTCTCATGGGTGGCACGGGTTATTTTGTCATCGCGAGCGCGGCGTTAGCGTTGCCGGTATCTGGTGTTGCGTGGGAGAACGATGGCGGCAGCGGCAGCAGCGCTGCTCCGGTCGTACTCAACGCGTCAACAACCTCGGTACTGCATGTGCAGGGTAGACTGATTGACGAAGTCGGCATGATGTCGCTTGACGGTTTGAACGTCTCCTTCAAGAACCTGTCCAGCGGCACCGTTCTCGGCAGCACCGTCGCAACGGATGACTACAGCATGACCTTCGTGAAAATCGATACGACCGCCGCGAAGGTTGGCGATATCCTTGAGATAAACGCCGACTCCGGGAATCCGCTGCTCGGTGTCCGTCCGGTACAGCATGTTGTGACCGCTGCGGATGTGCTCAACGGCAGTATCAGCCTGCCCGACCTCGTGTCCTACGAGATTCCGGCGCAGTCCGAACTGCTGGCTAACTATCCGAACCCGTTCAATCCTGAAACATGGATTCCGTACCGTCTAGCTGAAGACGCCAGTGTCTCCGTGACCATCTACGGAGCGTCCGGCAGCCTCGTCCGCACCATCGACGTTGGCTTCACGCCGGCGGCTGTCTACGAAGGACGTTCGGACGCCATCTACTGGGATGGCCGGAACAACTTCGGTGAGCAGGTCTCTAGCGGTATCTACTTCTATCACCTGAACGCGGGCGACTTCTCAGCCACTCGCAAGATGGTAATCGTGAAGTAGGTCTAGCCTGTGCTAAACCAATTAGCTGCTAGGCGCTTGGCGAAAACATCGTTGTTGCGCTTAGCAGCTAATTTTTTGTAGAGTCCCTGCTACTGCTCGGTCTGGATTGCCAAATCCAGACCGGTGCCAACTTTCTAACCTTCGAGCCTTCCGCCCTTGCTAATAATCAAATTGAAATCAAATACAAACCGTGCTATAATAAATCCCAATCACCAAACTGTTTGTCGGGTGCACACTGCTTGTAGGGTGCGCACTGCGCACCAGCCTTTTTCCTTATTGCGCATTCCTTATGCCGCAACAAAAATCACTGCCTCATAACACCATAACTCATCTTCAACTGTGTTTATCTTCTCTTGGGCGGGTACACACAATCGCGCATCTCAATGTAGGGTGGGCACCGCCCACCAGCCTTTTTCCCTATGGCGCATTTCCTTATGCCTCAACAAACATCACTGCCTCATAACATCATAAACGTTGACACCTCGTGTTTATCTTCTTTATGGATACAATTTCAACAATCACCTGTCTTAATGATGGCGGTTACACAATCCCGCATCTCAATGTAGGGTGGGCACTGCCCACCAGCCTTTTTCCTTATGGCGCATTCCTTATGGCGCAACAAACATCACTGCCTCATAACATCATAAACGTTGACACATCGTGTTTATCTTCTTTATGGATACAATTTCAACAATCACCTGTCTTAATGATGGCGGTTACACAATCCCGCATCTCAATGTAGGGTGGGCACCGCCCACCAGCCTTTTTCCTTATGGCGCATTCCTTATGGCGCAACAAACATCACTGCCTCATAACATCATAAACGTTGACACATCGTGTTTATCTTCTTTTGGATACAATTTCGACAATCACTTGTCTTTACGATAGCGGTTACACAATCCCGCATCTCAATGTAGGGTGGGCACCGCCCACCAGCCTTTTTCCTTATGCCTCTACAAACATCACTGCCTCATAACATCATAAACGTTGACACATCGTGTTTTTTTTCTTTTGGATACAATTTCAACAATCACCTGTCTTAATGATGGCGGGATCAAGCGACCGAATAGGGAGTGCGATAGCCGTTTTGTCGAATCATCGGTTCCGACGGCCTCATAACATCATAAATCTTCACACCTCGTGTTTATCTTCTTTACTTTCAGCTTATGTTTGTTTTTTGTCTATGTTTTAGGACTTTAAATTGGCTTTGTAGGGTGCGCACCGCGCACCAGCCTTTACTTACTGTACGTTTTTTTGGAGGTTAAATATTAAAGTTATGAACAGTCTCAGAGGAAGTACCGTTTGGTTTCTCTGTTGTGTAACGCTCGCCGCGGGACTCATGATCGCCGCTGACGGCATCGTCCACGCGCAGTCGACCGAGTCGTTCACGCTGGATGGGACGATTAACGATTCCGATGGTGTGCCGGCGGCGGGGTTGTCTGTCGAAGCCTCCGGTTTCCCGGTCAAGACCGTAACGGACGGCAACGGGTACTATAGCCTTCCGTTTTTCTCGCTCTCGCGAGGCAAAATAAGCGTTAACGACACAATAATTATTACGGTGGAAGACCGCGACGAAATCGTTTCGGTGAAGAACTACGTTGTCACCGCCGCTGATATCGCCGCCGTACCCCAGGGCGCAACCGTCCCCATTCAGTTGTCCAAGCTGCAGACGGAAGTCAGCACAACCGCCCTGCCCGCGGACGGCTCGTCAATTGCCATCATCAATGTGCTCATTCAGGTTGACGGCGAGAACGTTGTCGGCGACACCTTGTCTATCACCGCCGACCAAGGCACCGTAGGCGGCGTGACCGACAACGGCGACGGCACCTATACTGCAACGTATACCGCGCCGGAACTCGTACTCGCCGACGACTCGACGGATACCATTACGATCACGTCGACGAACACGAGCGAAACCACCGCCACCGACGTAACCCTCACCCCCGTGCCCACGCTGGTTAGCGTAGCCGCCGAGCCGAGTGTCTATACCGCCGGTTCGGGTGAGATGGGTAGCATTACCGTCTCCGTGTCGCGCGGCGGGAATCCCGTAACGGATGCCGACATCTCCATTAGCCGCAGCCGCGCCGATGGCGGTAACGATACCGGGGCAGTCGGAGATCTAACGAACAACGGCGACGGCACCTATACCGCAACCTACACCCCGTCCGAGATGGTCGGGCGAGTGAACCTCACCGCAAGCGACAGTGTCTCCGGCGCCGCCGGCTCGACTGCTGTCAACGTGAACGCCGGTCCCCCGGCAAACGTCGTCGTTACCGGCACGCCGACCACAGTCTCTAGCGACGGCTCCGGCGTCGTGACCGTCATGGTCACGGACGAGTCCGGGAATCCGGTTGGCGGGCAAATGCCTACTGGAAACGCCGATAAGGGTACCGTTGGTGATTTCACCGAATCCGATGAACCCGGCACCTACACCGCGCCGTATACCGCGCCGACCGTCGAAGAAGACGGCACCGACTCTATCACTGTCGCCGTGGGCGATACCACCGGCGAGACCACCGTAGACCTCACGACCGAACCCGCGATGATGGTCGGACAACTCATCGTTATAGGTATGGTCAATAAAGCGGATGGCACCGGTTCCGTCCCCGGCGTTAATGTGGAAGTCTCCGTAAACGGTACCCCGATCGCTACGACTACCACGGATGATAACGGCCAGTACAGCGTTACACACGTCGACGCGGGCAACAATGCCGCCAGTACCGGCGACATCGTCACAGTCGTCGTTACCGATGGCGACGGCGTTGAACGCGGCGACGCAATGATGGTGCTCGCGAACGCCGATCTCGGCGGCGAACCCCTAGTCATTAATGTTGACACTGATATTGTCTCGACGACTCCCGTGCTTGCCGTTACCGGCACCGTCTACCACGAAGGCGGCTCGCTTCCCGTCGGAGCCGGTTTGACCGTGAACGTCATGAATGCGGACACCGGAATTACTGTAAGCGGAACCACGGATGCGAACGGTGGCTACAGCGTCACCCTTGTCGGAACGGCGGGAAGCCTTGCCGGCGGAACCGGCGACACCCTAAACGTCACCGTCATGCGGGACGGAGCGGAAATTGGTTCTGAGTCGAAGGAACTCTCCTCCGACGAGGTTGATGTCGCGCACGCTGTCGTTGATGTGAAAACAGGCTTGAAAGCCTCTACCCCCACGCTCGTTGTGACCGGAACCGTGTATCTCCTCGACAGCGAAATTGCCGCGGGTCCCGGCTTGACCGTAACCGTAACGAATCCGGATACCGGGCTTGAAGTCTCGGGCACCACTGGCGACGATGGAACTTATAGCGTAACGCTCGTTAGCACGGAAGGCCCCGCCGCCGAAACCGGCGACACCGTCACCGTCACCGTGTCCGCCGATGGCGAAGACATGGGCTCCGACAGCCACACCCTTTCCGAATCGGAAATTGGCGCGGGCATCGTCATGGTGGACGTCGACAGCGGACTTCCCGCCGAATCTGCAATCTTCATTGTTACCGGTAGCGTGCTCCTTGAAGATGGAATGAGCCCCGCCCCCGGCGGACTCACTGTCACCGTCGAGAACATGAACCGGCCCGGTACGACTTGGGAAACCGTCACCGAAGAGGGCGGCGGATACAACGTTTCTATGGTCAGCGCCGAGATGGCGGTCGCCGCCACGCACGACGAACTCGTTCTGCAGGTCACGGTTATGGCTGGCGGGGAACCCGTCGGCACAACCTCCCTTACCCTGACCACGGAAGAGGTTGTCGCGACACACATTCCTGATGTGGATATCCGGACTACGCTCATTGCCGAACCCTCGAACCAAATCATTGTGCTCGGCACTGTCACCAATCCCGACGGTACACCCGCCGGCGAAGGCGTTGAAATCCGAATTACGCTCGGAATGAACCCGACGCGAACGTTGCAAACCGCGGCGGGCGGCGATTATAGCACCACCTATCTCGACCCCAATATGCCGGTCGTCAGCGTCGGTGACACGCTCATGGTCGCTGTGCTGGACCGCGTAACCGGTTCCGCCGCGAACGAAACCATGACTATCGCCTCTTACCACGTCATCGCCGGCAGTGTCAGGTTTGACATGACTCTCATCCCCGATGACATCGCCCCGACCCCGGTCGCTGCCAGCAGCCAGAAGTTTGTGCAGAAGACCGAAACTGTCGATTTTGACGGCAGTGGTTCCACGGATAATGTTGGGATCGATACTTATATGTGGGATTTCGGAGACGGCAATACCGCCGATACCATGAACGCATCCCACCAATACGCCAACTCCGGTAAATACGTCGTAACCCTCACGGTAATGGACCTCGCCGGAAACGAAGCCTCGATGTCGATTGAGGTTTTTGTCGACACCGTGCGCCTCGGAGGTTTGTCGCTCAACACGCTCCACGCGAGAGAGGTTATCGAGAAGATTGTGAGTTTGGCGATTGCACGCACCGATATCGGTCAAAGCATCGGCACGGAAGCCTTGATCCGGATGATGCGAAACGATCCCGCGGTTCAGGCGGCCGTTATCAAAGCCGTGAACACAATCCTGCCCCCGGGAATCCTGCCAGGTCAGTTGCTTGGTGCGGAGTTGCCGCTTATCTTCGAGGATTACGAAAACATTGACCTCGAGAACTTCGGCAATGCCGTCACGGCGCGCCCCGGAAGCGGAATGGGCATCCTCGAATCGAAGGATGGCGGGTTCGAGAGAATCGTAAACGGCAACAAGCTGGACCTTTACCTCGCCGCGCCGCGCGGAGACGTGGGCAGCGTCACCTTCAGGTTCGACGGAGCGGGGTTTGACCCCCTAAGCCAAGTCGGAACGCAAGATGCCAGAGAAGTCGTAGCCGGCATGACCATGCCCCATACCTTCCAGTTGGAAGAGGAGCAAGCCGCTCTGCTGCTGCCATCCTGGCACGGTCTCGGCGATAGCTCCGGTATATTCTCCGCCGTCAACCTGCGGTACGCATCCGACGAACTGCCGCCGGAATTCGCGAATCTCATTTCTCGGGGTCGCCAAGTGCCAGTGAATCCCGCCGATTACGCCAGCGCACCCCTCAGCCCGATGGATATCAACGGCCAGGTCGTCTGGAGCGGCGAGGTCGGCATTGAATCCGGCAAAATTTACTACTACTACTACGAAATTGAACTCAGCACCCCGGTGCCGCTCGTACTCGGCGAAGGTGGCGCCACGATGCTGTCGCGCTATGTGGTTCCCGATCCGCGCAACCTTCAGATTGAAGACCGCGGCATGATCGACGCCATCTTCACCATGCAGGTGCAGGACGCCATAGCGCCGTTCCTCAATCCGTTTCTCGAGGCAATTTTGGCAGGCCAGGATATCTCCACCGTAAACGTTGAGGATATCCTCACGGGCGAAAATCTCGGGATGTTGCTCGGCGCGCTCACCGGCGCGAGCTATCCCATTTACATGGATATCATGACCTCCATGAATCCGCAGATGGTGTCGGTGTTTACCGTACCCATGTCAACCGAGGATCAATCCGTCTGGTACACCACAATCGACCTCTCGACCATTCAGGATGGAATGCACACCGTTGACGCCAACGCGTTCGATTCGGAGGGCGTCCAGATTGATAACCGTCCTGTCTTCGGCAAAGCCTTTATGCTGGATCGGACCGCGCCGGAGATCGATATTTCGGTCGATAACGGTCAAAACTCCGGCATGTACATGCGGGACGACGGTGTTCTAATCACTACCGGATTGATAACCCCCGACCCGAACCAGATGGCATCCCTGATGCTGAACGCCAGTACCATGGACAGCACAGAAGATTTGGGCGACTTCATGTTCCAGATTATCCGCTACGGCGGAGATCCCTCCGCCCAGATGGCGAACGCTTGGGTGCCGCTGCTCGACCCGACCATTGTGCCTATGCTTGACGGGCTTTCGCTGAACACATTTGACCAATTCATCGCTTCCGCGTTTAACGACTTGTTGACGCTGAATGCTTTGGCAGGTCTACCCGCCGGCATGTTGCAGCCGTTCGAGATGATGATTCGGGGAATGAACAACGACCCCGCGCTCATCGTCGGCGAATACGGTCTACGCGCCGTCGCGATGGATGATGTTGGTAACCTTTCGTCCTATACCGCGCCGATTCGCGTGAATATTGTGCCGCCGGATCGCGATCAGGCGCTTATCGCGAATATCAACATTGGCGATTGCAACAAAGACGGCGACTTGGAAGATCCTTTCGAGAGTCAGGCACCCGGGGAGACCACAATCTTCGCCAATACCCGTAGCCTCACCTTGACTGTCGAAACTCCGAATCGCACGCCGCACCCGTTGACCGGCATTGTCGTCCAGTATAAAACCGCGCACGGCACTGGAGCGTGGAAGGATATAGCGACAATCGACGCCCCTGGCGATGTAGAATGGAATATCGCCGATGTCAATGCACTGATTGACGGCGGCGGCGATGACCCGCACATCTACGTGCGGGCCGTGGCGACCAACGCCCTCGCCATCTCCGATCCCGATCCGGCAGCCCCGACAGTCAAACTTGACGCCGGTGTCTGCCCCGTCCAGCCGGAGCATGTCGCTGTCAATATTGTACCCGCCGGAACGAACGATGAGACTGGCGGTTACTGCGGAATTATAACTGTTTACGGTTATACCGCCGCACGCACCATTCCCGATCTCGCTTCCGTCCGGTTCGATTTGACGATGGCCGACGGCTCCTCCATCACAATCGGCGAAGCCACCGAATCCTGGGTATTCACCGAGCTACCGACCAACGATCTGGTTATCGTCCTCGGAGACCTCTTGAACCTTATCCTTAATGAAGGAATGGGATCATCCGCGCCGGAAGCCACATACCGAAAATGGTCGATTACTTTCAACACGGCATCGCTCGTAGATTCGCTCGATGCGCCGTATGTCGTTAGCGCGACCATGATTGGCGCCGATGGCATGGAATACGTGCCCATCGCTGGCGGAACCGATGACTTCCTCCTGCATAACGGGGATGTGGAAGTCGGTACTACCATTACTGCGGTAGCCGATGCATACGGTACGCTTGAGATGACCGACGGCGGCTACGTCCAACTCGGCGGTATCACCGCCGGTGGGTATGATACGCCAGTCGCTATATTGACGGCTGATCCCGCCGCGCCGGATTGGAGAGTCGACGGGATCAGCCTCGTCGCCCACATGCGGAACGACGATGGATCCAAGGGCGGCGCTGTAGATGTCGGTGAGGTCACCGTTGAGGAAACCGTCAGTGTTGACATGGCGGACATGACCAAGGACAGCAGCAATAAGATTTACACAATCACTATTACCGACCTGAGCGTGCTCGGCGCCGGAGGCGACTATGTGCTCCAAGTTTTGGCGCACGACTCCAAAGCCGCGCCGGATGTCGAAGCGGAAGATCCCGCGCTCGGCGTTGCCGCCAATGTCGATAACTTTACGCCTCCGCCGAACATTACCATTGACGGCAGGGGCGGGGGAATGGGCCTCGCCGACTTTATGGCGGCTCACCCCCTCGGATACCGCATCGCCATGTCGGACAACAATATGTTCCCGTTCTCGATGAATGCGCCCGGCGTACTCATGGGTGATATCACGGTTCAGATTGATGGCGGAACGTTGGCTGACGATTTGGTGATGATTGACGGCGCGCGGCACGACTTTAGTATCGTCGCCAGCACCTCGACCACCGGTGAGGGCGATCGCCCCGCCAGTGGTACTGTTACCAAGCGTAACGGCAGCGTCGCGTTTGATCTCGTGAATCTCGCTATTGACCGTATACCGCCGGTAATCAGCGTCCTGACGCCGACCGAAGATGCCGAGGTCAGTTCGCTCCCGACAATCCACGCCATTTACAACGATGGCGCGGGATACGGGATCGCCGTTCTCTCGGACGATGCGCTGGATGTCGCCGCGAATGTCGAGATCCTCGTCACACGCTTGAATCCGCCGAATGAAAGCGCGATTCCCGTCAATCAGGACGAGCTTGACGACGCTGATGCCGAGGTCGTCTACTCCCCCGACGATGCGCTTGTCGGCGGCGCCTATCGCACCGATGTCTCCGTCACCGATAAGTGGGGCAACAGAAGCACCGCCGCCGGTGAGTTCACCGTGGTCGGCACGCTTCCGTCCGTCACAATCCTGTCGCCGATGGAAGGCAGCCTGTCGGAAGACGGTATGCCGCTTGTTAGCGCGGTGATAACCGGAACCGGAACGTTGGATGTCGTCTTTATGATTAACGGTGAGGCGATGGATGCCCAGATGGACGGTAAATATCTGAGGTATACGCCCGAATCGCCGCTAGCGGAAGGCGAACACTCCGTGTCTATTCAAGTCGGCGATGCCGACGGCAAAATGGCGGATGCCTCCGTAATCTTTACGGTCGACTATCCGGAACCTGATATGACACCGCCAGTCGTCACACAGGTCAGTCCGCAGGGAACCGTATGGGGAGCTAACGTGACACTGTCTGTAACGGCTGTCGACGACCAATCCGGAGTCGCAAGCGTATCTATCGCCCTTGACGGCGGGGATGCGGTCGAAGGCGCCAGCCGCGACGTGGAAGGCCTCACGCTCGGTCAGCACACCGCTACCGCTACCGTCACCAATGGCGACGGGTTCTCCGACGAATACAGTTGGACGTTCTCGATTGCACTTGATGTGGAAGCGCCAACCATCGCGACGACATCGCCGCTGGGTGTTGTGCGAACAACTACACCGACCGTAACCGTTGGAGCTACCGATCTATCCGGCATCGCCTCGATTGAAATCGCTGTTACGAATAGCAACGGCGACGCGGTTGATGGCGATACGGCTATGGACGAGAGCGGAACCGCCGCATCGTTAGTCCCGGCAGGCGGCTTGGCGAACGATACCTATTCTGTTGCCGCCGTAGTCACTGACAACGCGGGCAACGTCGCGAGCACCGGTTGGAGTTTCACCGTTGAACACAGCTACGACACCACGGGCCCGAGCATTGATGTTTACTCGCCGCAAGGCGTTGTTCGCATCGATATGCCGACAATCGGCGTAACTGCGTCTGATGTCAGTGGCACCGCAGAGCAGGGACTGTCGGGCATAGCGAGTATAGCAATCTCCGTGGCAGCTAGCGACGGCACTGCGGTCGGCGGTACGTCCGAGTATGACGGCGCATCGTCTGCTAGGTTCATCCCGAATGCCGGCTTGGCGAACGATACCTATACGGCTACTGCTGTTGTCACCGATAATAGTGGCAATGAGACGAGTGCCGCCTGGAACTTCACCGTGGAAGTTGTCATGGATGAAATGTCGCCAATCATCAACGCGACATCGCCGCAGGGCACCATCCGCACCAACAGGCCGCGGATAGATGTATCCGCCACGGACGATATGTCCGGCATTGCGTCTTTCGTCATTCGCGTCGTGCGCAGCGACTTCGTCCGAATAGATGGCAATCTAACCTACGAGGGTGGCACCAAGGCGTCCTTGACCCCTGCCAACGCCCTGAGAAACGATACCTACTCCGTGGCTGTCGATGTCACCGATAAGGCAGGCAATGTGACGAACGTGAGCTGGAGTTTCACCGTTCAAGTTGATGCTACGCCTCCGGTGTTTGGCACCAACTCCCCCATGGGAATCGTCAGGGACGACATGCCGAGAGTCAGCGTGTCTGCGATTGATGATGAATCCGGTGTCGCGAGCATTGAGATTCGCGTGCTCAACAGCGCCTTCCAGAGAATCGGCGGTCCGCACACCTATGAGGGTGGTACCGCCGCTGCCTTTGTCCCGGAGCGAGCGCTGCCTAACGGTACCTATACGGTTGGCGCGACAGCCACCGATAAGGCGGGGAACAGTTCGGACGCGACGTGGACCTTCGCTATCGAAGCCGACCACACGCCGCCGACCGTCAATTCCACGTCGCCGCAAGGCATCATTCGCGACGACACGCCGCGTGTCAGCGTCTCCGCAACGGACGACATCTCCGGTATCGCGAGCATTGAGATACGTGTCCTGAACAGCGCGTTCGTACGAATCGCAGGACCCACCACGTTTGAGGGCGGTACCGTCGGCTTCTTCAACCCGACGAGTCCGATGAGGAACGACACCTACACTGTTGGTGTGAAGGTGACCGACAAAGCCGGCAACACCACCGACGCCGATTGGGTCTTTACAATCGAAGTCGATGAGGTGCCTCCGACTATCGGCGACACGGCACCGCACGGCATAATTCGCACGGCGCAGCCTCGGGTAACCGTATCCGCGACCGACGACTTGTCCGGGATCAGGAGCTTCTCGATTCGTGTGGTTGACGCCGCGTTTAACCGCGTCGCGGGACCCACAACCTTCCAAGGTGGAACCTTCGCGAGTTGGTCGCCGTCCGCCGGCATGGCTAACGGCGTTTACTCCGTAGGCGCGGATGTGACCGACAAGAGCGGAAATGTCGCCAGCACGGGCTGGAGTTTCACCGTCGAAGTGGATACCGTTGAGCCGAGCATCGTGCATACCTCGCCAGCGGGCAGTGTGCGCCCGGAGAATCCAATCATCTCCGTCTCCGCCACGGACAATCTGTCGGGTATCGCGAGTATCGTAATCTCGTTGAGAGACAGCAACCAGAGCGCTGTTCCAGGTCGGACGGTCTTTGAGGGTGGCACGATTGGAACCTTTGTCCCGTTAGGAGCGTTGGACTACGGAACGCACTATGTTGGCGTCAGAGTCTCGGATAAGGCGGGTAACGTTGCGAATGCGACGTATAGCTTTACCGTCGAATCAGCGGACGGTGTCGCCGTGCTGAATGCGAGAAACTTCCCGAACCCCTTCGCCGGTGCGACAAAAATTGCGTTCACGTTGACCCGAAGCTCCGAGGTCAGTATCGAAATCTTTGATATTTCGATGCGTCCTGTTTGGAACATGAGTCGCAGGACGATCCAGGCGACAAAAGAGCACGTCATCGGATGGGACGGTACAACCACCGGCGGCGAAAAGTTGGCGCGAGGTGTATACTTCTGCCAGATTATGGTACACGATAGCCTCAACCCGCAATACGCCATCCTCAAGATGGCAATCAAGTAATCACAACGCTTAACCCCTGTCCCCCATGAGGGGGCGCAGGGGTTGAGCGCCGCATTAGTATTTACGCATTAACCTTTTCAATGCTGCACCAGGCCTAAATATCTTCTTTTCAATCTTGACAACGTTAAACACGACGCGCACACAAATTACTCTACAAAGGAGAACAACATGATTCAGATGAAGCCGAAATTGATGCTGGGGTCATTCCTGGTTTTAATTGCGCTACTGGCTTTCGCTCCAATCTATTCTGCCAACGCCGTTGACGCTGCTCCATACCTGCGGCTGGGGGCGGGCGCCCAATCCATAGGTGTCGGCGGCGCGGTCACCGCAACGGTTGATGATGCCACCGCAACCGTCTGGAACCCCGCAGGTTTAGCTTCGGTGAAGAATACGACGTTTACCGTTTCCACGTTCAACATGGGGTACGACGCAAGACAGAGTTTCCTCGGTATCGCCAAAAACCTGGGCAACGGCTCGATAGGTTTCGCTGTCTCGGGTGTTACCGTCGATGGTATTGAAAACCGTGACGGAAACGATATTAGACGTGGGACGTTCCGACAAAACTCAAACGCGATTTCACTCTCGTACGGACACATGTTCGACAATTTTAGCATCGGCTTTGGCGTCGGCGCTCTCACGGATGTGTATAGTTTCGATGCCGAGCGCATCAATGGATTTCGTGGCGCCGATATCGGATTCATCGGCCAACGCGTCCACACGACCGACAGCGGAAAAGAAATTCCAATCTTCACCTACGGACTCGCCATCCGCAACCTCGGAAGTTCGTATAGCGGTTCGCACAGCGAAAGCGCCGTGCCCATGCTTGTAGATGCGGGCGTATCATTTAAACTGCCGCGTAAGGGCGCAAAGGTCACCTTCTCGTTTGATGTCCAGCAGGAGTACGTGGAGCTGGACGAATCAACCACCAGCGCACGCATCGGCGCGGAATACAAGATTTCAAAACGATTTGCGATTCGCGGCGGGGCGCGAGGCACACAAGACCACCAGAGTTTGTTCGCGGGCTTCGGTGTCAATGTCGGTGCACTCCAAGTCGATTACGCACTCCAAGATGCGCCGGCAAGTCGGCTGAGCGACTCGGGCACGACGCATCATGTATCGATGTCCTATAGTTACTAATACTAATGAACGGGCAATACTATAACAGTAAGGAGAACCACCTCATGAAAGCAATGAAATCTGCCGTGAGTTTAGGACTTATCCTCTTTCTCTGCGTGTCGTTGAGTGGTGTTCTGTTGGTGTTGGACGCCTCGGCGAAAATCACGCCGAAAGAGACCGATGTCCCCACGGGATTCTACGCCATTCAAAAAGGCGATACGCTATGGCACCTCGCCAAGAACTATCGGAATGATCCCCTATTGTGGCGGGAATTCGAGAAATATAACATCTTCACCAATCCGCACCTAATCTACCCGAAGGAAAAACTCCAAGTGTCCGCGATGTGGGGGTTCCCCGGTGTCGCAATGCCCGAGCCGCCGGCAATGGTTGCCGAAATGGCAGCAAAGTCTGACTTGGATATGCTTAGAGCGAATTTTGAAGCCCATCTCATGAGCACGGCAGCCTCCCTTGAGGAAATCGGTGCCGAAGTTTCCGAAATTCACCAAGAGATTCACGGCATTCAGGAATCCATAACGGGACTGAAAAGCGCGATGGACATGGGCGGTGAGTCGCTCTCAATGGCGAACATGGAGAACTCGAAAGCCATCGCCGGTCTGAACGACTCCGTAATGGGTATCGGTAAGAAGTTCAAAGCGCACATCATGGAGATGGAGACGGCACACATGGAGCACGTCAAGCACGGCGAGCACATTGACGGTCACCTTGAGAATATTGAGAAGACGCTCGCCGGAATGAAGGCAGTGCAAGACGATACCCCCGGAAAGGTCGACAAGATTCTCACTCCCCCGGCGAAGAAAAAGTACAAAACACGTCCGATCGCCTTCCTGACAGCATTGGTTGGCGGAGCCGCGTGGGTAGCCGTGAACTCTCTCGGCGATCGCTAATAACCGAACCGGCACAAACGACCAAAAAGCAGGGCAAATGCTCAACGGCATCCGCCCTGCTTTTTTCGTTTCAACATTCTATAGTCATCTATATTCATATTGTAGTATGTAGGGTGCGATCAACCGAGCGATCAAGGAAGCGAATAGCGACCGCGATAGAGATCTTCTAGCGAAGGATCAAGTAGTATGTAGGGTGCGCACTGCGCACCAGCCTTTGAAAGCCCTAGCGAAGGATCAAGCGATCAAGCGAGTGCGATAGAAGATTATGATAAAAATCCACGCCCTCCACCGCCCTTCTAACACGCGTGCTATTGCGCACCTATCAAACGTGCACACATCACGTCTGTCACTGGCAACTAGACCCCAACCACTGCCATTATGTCCCAACTTGAATACATAGTCGATCGCCTAACCGAACTTTCGGGCGACCGAATCAGCGAAATTGGTGAATCCATGAGGACCGGTTTGGGCTGGGTCGGCGCTAACACACTCGTCCTGCTCGCGGACAACGAGAAATGCCAATTTCACAGCGCCTCTGGTTGGCGGCGAGCATCGCGAATAATCGGCTTGGCACGCCAACTCGGAAAGCCCCTGCTCCTATGGAATCTATCTTTCCACAACGACGCTCGGCGAACCCCAAACCTCGGTACGGAACGGGCGGCTCGAGACGCTCAACAGCACATCGTTCAATTTCCCTCTGCCATTGTTAGCGTTATTGAAGGCGCCCAAAAAAGAGACTTCTCAGCAGTCGAACTTGCTTTACCGGACGGTATCGTCTTTGTCGATGGCGCCGAAACGCTCTGGGGACACCTTACGATTTCACCGAGAACCATCGTTGCGAGCAGCGCTGAGGGAATTGCGTCGGGCATTTCAGGGCTGTTAGCCGAAATTGCATCAATACCCGCGAACGAATTAGCTTCTCAACGCAGGACGCGCCTCGCCTCAATCACCTTATCCTAGGTAAGCGCCGCAATCAGCAAACAAACTACTCTTCTGTACCTCTTGCAACCGTTGTTTTTCCCTTTAATTCCATGTCAATCTATGATAACCTTAAAACCTGTTTGAAAAGTACAGTTTGTAGTATGTAGGGTGCGATCAACTGAGCGATCAAGGAAGCGAATAGCGACCGATCAAGCGAGTGAATAGCGAGGGCGATAGAAATCCCTTAACTCGACTCAGGAGATTTGTAGGGTGTGCACTGCGCACCAGCCTTTAAAGCCCCACCGCGGGATCAAGGGAGCGAATAGCGACTGCGATAGATATCCCTTTTAAAGCCTGGCTGAAAAATACAGTTTGTAGGGTGCGATCAAAGGAATGAATAATGACTGCGATCAACCGACTGAATAGCGAGTGCGATAGAAGTCCGATAGAAGATCCCATAGGTATGAATCAGCCAACAATGAAAACATGGAAAAACGTCCTCAAACTCTCAAAATGGCTTTGCCACCGATTATTCAAAGAGTCCCTTAGATTTTAACGTAACGCGCATAATATATTCTGCCACGCACCATGTAACCCATTACCAACCCCTATTTCTCCATGATTGAAAAAAACTTCCGGCCCTTCGTCAAGAAAATCCTACTTCCCATTGCGAAAGGCCTAACGGCAATTGGAATTACCGCGAATACGATCACACTCCTTGGTCTTTTAGTGAACGTCATCGCCGCATTCTTTTTGGCAACAGGACGATTCGTAGTGGCGGGAATCCTAATACTGTTCGGCGGGAGTTTCGATGCGATTGATGGCGTTGTTGCCCGCGTCAGCAACAAGGACGAATCCAACGCCTCCGGAGCACTGTTTGATTCCGTAATCGACCGCTATGCGGAAGCCGTTGTCTTTGTGGGCGCGATGATTTACTTCTATCACCTTTCCCACCTGCTAGGCGTGGTCTTGGTCTTCGCTTCCGTTATCGGATCTATTCTCGTAAGTTATGTCCGCGCCAGAGCCGAAAGCCTCCACGTCGAATGCAAAGTTGGTCTGATGCAGCGCCCGGAACGAATCGTCCTCTTGGCGCTCGGCGTCCTCGCCCAAGGCATAATCATAAGATACTTCTCTTGGGAGTCCAACGGCATCATCCTCGTATGCGTATTTGCCATCCTTGCGTTAACGGCTCACATCACCGCGCTCCACCGCCTCGTCTTCTCTTATTCTCAGCTCAACAACCGATAACCGTTGCAGGTTGGGAGCGGTGATCGTCAAATCGCCGATTTCATCTCTTGCCGCCCTCCGCCTTAGAACCTGTTTGAAAAGTACAGTTTGTAGGATCAACCGACTGAATAGGGAGGGCGATCAAGCGAGTGAATAGCGAGTGCGATAGAGTTTTTCAGGTGTATAGCAACGCCGAATCGCACAAATCAAAGCACCAGAGTGCGATCAACCGACTGAATAGGGAGGGCGATAGTCTTGTAGGATCAAGCGAGTGAATAGCGAGTGCGATAGTCTTGTAGGATCAACTGAGTGGATAACGAAGGCGATAGTCTTGTAGGATCAACTGAGTGGATAACGAGGGCGATAGTCTTGTAGGATCAACCGACTGAATAGCGAAGGCGATAGTCTTGTAGGATCAACCGACTGAATAGGGAGGGCGATCAAGGGAGCGAATAGCGACTGCGATAGAGTTTTTCAGCTGTATAGCAACGCCGAATCGCACAAATCAAAGCCCCAGAGTGCGATCAAGCGAGTGGATAGCGAGTGCGATAGAAATCCTACCAGCCTTTGGAAATCCCATAGATATCCTACAGGTATGTAGCAGCCAAAAATGAAAACATGAAAACCCTTTTCTACAAATGCTCAAAAATAGCTTTACTATCTATTTTTCAACAGGCTCTTACACAAACTACCGGTTCCACAAGTATCCCAGCTTGAATACGATCACTCGGTTTTCCAGTCGCAGCATGTCCGCGTCCTTCCGCCACCCCTCATTATATCCGACAAATAAGTTGCTCTTTGGGCTGTACTCCCACCCAAACAGAAAACTCACCAAATAGTCTTCAGTAATCTGTAAATTAGCAAATGCAGTATGTTCGCGAGCCGCCTGCGTGAAGACACGAAAGAACACATCTCTAGTGAACAGATAAGTACCCCGGAAAGAACCTACGAGGAATCGTCCATCAATTTTCCGCTGTTCATCTAAGCTCTGGGCAAAACTTCCGCGGAGGTCAATCGTAAAGTTGCTTCGTGGTCGAACAGTAGCGGCAAGAGAGGCTACCCGCTGTAAACCAATGGTCTGTTGCGCGAAGTTGTAGTAATCCGATACGTTAAACCTTAACGATCCGGCAATAGGCTTGGAACGGTTTGTGTCAATATCCACCGCGAAATAGTTCGCGCCAAAGATGTTTGTCAACTCAATCTCCCTGCTGTGTTCGTACACTGCGCGAATGCGGTTCAAAAAAAACTCGGTAAACACCAGTCCGGTGGTTAATTTCACATCCGCTGCGACCAAATCCTCCGCAAAGTCCCGAGCGAGCCCTAGTGTAGGATGGCCGCGCTGCCATTGTACGAAATAGTCGTTTGTATAAAGCGTCTGAGAAACCCCGCTCCCCGCACCGAAAAACGGACGCCAGCGATTGTCAGTGCGGGCGCTATACGTCGCCTCGGCATCCAGCCGTTGCCATCCTCGATACGGCTCCTTCTCGAGGAATCCTGTTTCATTCGTTTCAAACCGAGGTTCGACACGCTCCAACTCCGCCTTGATATCCCACAAATAATCACGCTTGGCAAAATTCAAAATGTAGGCGCTCCCGCCCGCGATTCCGTCTGAATGCAGGCTGCGCGCGACCTGTCCCGTCGCATGATAGGTCTTGCCAAGCGCCAGACTCATGTCTGCGCCGACGACCCGACTGTAGCCATCGCCGTGTTCCCGATTTGTGAAGAGCATCCCAACGTTGGAGCGCTTGAGCACATCGCGCTTCACCCGCACTGCAGAATACCATGCTTCCTCCTTGGATCTTGACGGTTTCCCGGCTTCTAGTTCATCAAAACTCCCGGTTAGAGCCCCGAGTACACCAATCGAATAACGGCTAACCTTGCCCGTCATTTTTCCGCCCCACAGAATGTCGCCAAGACTTCCAATGCGACGGCTAAAAAACAGGTCGAGCGGTGTCTCAAAAAGGCTGTTGCCCTCAACGAAAAACGGACGCTTCTCCGGAAACCGCGTCGGAAATCGGGTGAGATTAATTTCCAGCTGATCCGCCTCTACCTGCGCGAAATCGGGGTTCAGCGTGAAGTTCGTCCTTAGCGCACCCGATACGCTGTACTGCACGTCAATCCCTGTGGCCAACTGTCCCGCGACAGGCTGCGCGTGAGTCTTCGACGAGCCGCCCAGAGCGTAAGGTATGATTTCAAACGATTTCCCGGTTTCAATCCCGGAAAGCCCGACGAGGTGACCAAGATCGGACATGCGTGTCCTAGCCCCGGCTTGTGTCATCTGTTTCCAGATAGTAATTTCGGACTTCCTGCGATTCAACCGTTCAATGTCGAATCCCCACACCTGCTCATTCGTATCGGGAAACCGAAAGTTAGCGAACGGAATCTTAAATTCCGCTGTCCAACCGAGGTCGTCAATTTGCGACTCCACCCACCAGACACCGCGCCAACTTCCATCAATTTGGGCGTCATCGTAACGATAGTTGTCCTGTTGGATACCGCTCGGAGTTGTGGCAAACTTATAACCCGTACGGTGGTCATGGTGGGGATCGATAAAGAACGAGATGAGATCGGAAACGTAAATGTTGCCTCGCCGCGTGATGCGACTCACAATCTTGGCAGGCTCGGAGTCGTAACACCGGAACGCGACGTAGAGGTTGTGACGATCGTAGGCGATGTAGGCGACGGTTTCATCGGTCGCGGATTCACCGCGTCTCGGCTCTAGCTGGATGAACCCGGAGATGGGAGTTGCCGCATTCCAAGCGAGGTCATCTAGGCGGCCATCTATTATCGGAGGCGGGGTGTCTTCTAAACGGTATGCTGTAATGAGGTGCGATCCCAAGCCGTCTGTATGGCCCCAAAGCAGAGACGGGAAAAGGAGCAAAGCAAGAATCATCGGTTACGGGTTATTGTAGGCAGGATCAAGCGATCAAGCGAGTGGATAGCGAGTGCGATAGAGATTCTTCCTCTAGTATGTAGTGTGCGATCAACTGAGCGATCAAGGAAGCGAATAGCGACTGCGATAGCTATATGTAGGGTGCGCACTGCGCACCAGCCTTTGGGGTTGAGTTCTTCTAGGGTGCGATCAACTGACCAAAAATCGCTTTGGCACCGATTATTCAAACAGGCTCTAAAGATTACTTCAAACGAAACATCTTTCCTGTTTCCAGTTTTCTGAAGCACATGTGTTTCTCTTCCGCTTCATTTTTTCCGCGTTACCTCGGCTAACAAAGCCTTCATTCCGTAAAGGCGATTCTCCGACTGCTCAAACACAATCGACCGCGGATCAGCAATCAAATCACCCGAAATCTCGTACCCCCGGTGCGCAGGCAAACAGTGCATCACCAATGTGTCGTGTCCTTCCATGATTGCCTTATTCAACTGATACGGCTGCATCAACTCAATCCGACGCTGTTTTTCGTCTTCAAATTCAGGATTCCCAAAGAACTCCATATCCACCCAAGTATCAGTATAAACTACATCACTTTCAGCTATAGCTTCGCTGAGACAATCTGACAACCTGCACAACCCCGTCCGACATGCCTCTGCAAGCAGTGCTTCGTCAGCCGCCGCCGGATTTGTAATCGGCGCCACAATCGTAATCTCCATGCCAACCTTCATCCCCGCCGCAATAAGCGAGTTACACACATTGTTATGGATCCCGACATAGGTGAGTTTCACTCCCTCTATCCGTCCTAGTCTTTCTTGGATGGTCATCAGATCCGCCAATATCTGGGTAGGGTGATACCGATCGCAACATCCGTTGATTATTGGAACCGATGAGACTTCCGCTGCCCGGATTACGTCCGCATGATTTAGTAGCCGCGCTAGAATGACATCAACATACGCTGATAATACGCGAATTTCATCATGGAAGTCCGTCAAGACAAAATTTGTCACTCCCCAATCCAAGAAGAAGGCGTGCCCCCCTAACTGCGTCATACCCACCTCGCCGGCACAGCGAGTTCGAGTCGATGTCTTCTGAAATAACAGCGCGAGGCTTCGGCCGCGCATCAGGTCTTCAAACTTCTCCGGGAAACGCTTAATTTCGATGCTTTTCTCAACAACATCAAGGATATTTTCTCGCGTCCAGTCCTTGAGTGAAATCAAGTGCATAACTCTTCTCCAAAGATAAACAATGAAAAATGTCGAAAAGCCTATTTAATCAGTCTACAATCCATCTTCGCCGTTCTTTTTCTTTCTCAAATTTCTAGGCTCAATACTTCGTTACGATTAGTCCGATTTCCACATCTGTTAATGTATTCTGCCCCAAAATAGATCAATGTTGGCAAACAGATGCAGCCGCTGTCCGCCAACATTGAGTTCAATACACGTATCACTGTCTTAGTTCATAGTCCAACTACCGACCGCTGGTCGATGTTTGGTCAGTTGCGTAGTCCTCATTGTATCATGTTCCCGACAAAATGCCAAACAAATACGAGCCTTGGGCAAATAAACCTCGTGTTCCTGCCGCTGTTTATCCACTCCGTTTCAGTCTTCCCGTTCGTTTCGCATACTGTTCCCCCAAATGGAAAATCCAAAAACCGAGCGGGATTGTTATGATGCCAATTATCAGCAGCAAAATGAGGTTGCCCGCTTGGTCGGCAATCGACGAATTATCAAGCATTGCTGCCCGAATGGACCTAAGCGCATACGTCGCAGGGGAAATTCGAGATAACGGTTGAATCCATTCCGGCAATACCTCAATCTCGTAGTAGACGCCGGAAATCAGCAAAACAACGGATTGGAGGATTCCCGTTGCTGCCTGACCCTTTTCGGGCGAAAGCAGTGGAAAAATCGCCGCCATCAAGCCGATCCCGATAAAGGAAACGCTCGCGATGAGCACAGTCACTGCCAGCGTCAACCAATTGGCGTGACTTAGATCGATGTGCTCTCTGAAAAAGAGTGGCATCACCGCCAACACAATCCCTGTCCGCAACAGACCATACAGAATAGCAAAGAGACACGAGCCGACAAGATGTGTGATGCGGTAAATAGGTGCCATAAACGTGTACTCAATCGTGCCCTCCCAGCGTTCCCATGTTATGGCATCGCTTACCTCTCTCATCATAATTGAAAGGAATCCCCAAATCAATGCGCCGATCACCAAGTAAAGCACGTCTTTTGCGGAGCCGCGCCCGACCATGATTAACCCAATCGTTAATGCATTGACGATTGAATAGGTGAAAAAGAGAATCTCCCAGTTGAGATACCGCTTGAGAAGATTGAAATTGCGTTCAATGAAAGCATAGGAAACCACAGTTTCACGTTTGATATCGAACATTGTCTACTCCACATCCTCCGCCAAATCTTTTCCGGTAAGCTCGATAAACACATCCTCAAGCGTAACCTGTTTGTCTTGCATGCTAATCTGGGCTTTGAGTTCCTTCGCCGTACCCGTGGCGATAAACTTGCCCTTGTCAATAATTGCAATGTGATCGCATAGGGATTCGGCTTCGTCCATATCGTGCGTAGTCAATAACACAACAACATCGTGCTCTTCCCGAATCTCATTAATCAACCGCTGTACATCGCGTTTCGATTTTGGATCTAAGCCTGTGGTGGGCTCATCAAGCAGCAGCAGAATCGGCGAGGTAAGGAGTGCGCGAGCGATAGCAATCTTTTGTTGCATGCCTCGTGAAAGATCTTCCATCGACTCATTCATCCGAGTAGAATCAAAGCCAAGCCGAACCAGAATCTTTTCAGCCTTGCCCCGAGCTTCGCCTGCCGAGAGATCGTAAAGCCGCGCGGCATACAGTAAGTTCTCTGTCGAAGACAGCCGCTTGAAAAACGAGGCCTCCACAGAAACCCGGTTAATCATCTGTCGAAACTTGAAGCTGTCGTTGACTACATCGTATCCAAGAAAGCCAATCTGCCCGCTATCAGGAAGTAGCAGTGTAGAAATCAATCGAATCAGAGTCGATTTTCCAGATCCATTGGCGCCGAGGATACCGTAAATTTCTCCCATTCCAACCTGAAACGAAACATTGTCAACTGCTTTGATGACCTCCTTCTCCCGTCTTAACTGATGACGGATTTTCTGGGAGAACGTCAATTTACTATCTTGTGGGTACGGTTTCTTCCGGTAGAAATGTTTAACGAGTCGGTCAACTACCAAACCGTTTGATGTAATTATCACAATATTCCTTTAGCCCGTCCCTTCATATTTGAGATATGCAGGTTTCCTTTCCGACTAACCACTAATCTCGACTTTGTACATTTGTAGGATCAACTGAGTGGATAACGAAGGCGATAGTCTTGTAGGATCAAGTGAGTGAATAGCGAGTGCGATAGAGATCCCCCGCCCACCATTTCTTGTAGGGTGCACACTGCGCACCAGCCTTTGAGAGTGCCAGCGGCGATCAAGCGAGCGAATAGCGACACTGCGATAGAGATCCCCTGCGATCAAATGAGTGAATAGCGAACGCGATAGAACTCCCATAGAAATCCCAAAAGGTTGGAGAGTGTTAGAAACCCCCGGCGACTTTTTCCGATACATCGGGTTGGGTGAAACACAAGTTCTAGTCTATAAGGAAGACTTTTTCAATGGTCAACCAAAAAGACCGGATAGTTAAAATCTCACCGGCTTTTCTGGAACGCTTGATTGACACCGTCTGTTATACTGCTTAAATGTACAAAGTCGAGACAATCGTTAGTTCACTGTCATTGTTCTTTGTTAATCAGTATTGCAATCCCTCTCGCGTTACGCATCATGCAGTATTTCTTTTTCACTTGACAGATAAGCAACCAAGTATGTATAATTGCGCAGAATCGCAGTCATAGTGCGAACCAAAGCATATTGACAAATACTAAAGGAGGATAAGATGGCTGACAAATTGTCGAAGCAAGATGTCATTAGCAGTGTTGCTGATGCAACAGGTTTGACTAAGAAAGAAGCAGGCGACGCAGTTGACGCCGTCGTCAACACTATCAAGAATGCCCTCGCTGAAGGAAACTCGGTGGGGCTAATTGGGTTTGGCTCTTTTGAGGTAAAGACCAGAGCGGCTCGCACAGGACGTAACCCGCAGACAGGCGCAGAACTTGATATTCCTGAAAAAAAAGTCCCATCCTTCAAGGCTGGTAAAGAGCTAAAAGACGCTGTCGCGTGATGTCCGTTTGACAGTTACCGGATTTTGGACGCCTTGATTTGCTTGCGAGCATTTCCCGCGCGCATGTTAAGGCTTCCAATATCTTGAGTGGCTTGGCTCCAAGGTGTAAACCTCGATCTTCATCAAATTCATCAATGTCCTAAAACTATCACGCAAAAGCGGTAATGTAGACGTGATTCAATTATCCCATCATTATACTTCCATTCAATCTTTCATTTCAAGCGAATCCTTCGACGATAGAGGTTCTCTGTTTCCCAAAAGCGGGTGAAATTCTGGTTCGATAGATCGTAAACGCTGCCACTGTCAGGCGTTTTCTTGATGTGCGGCAAATGATAATTACTTGGAATCGGGAAGGTGCGGATGTCTGGAGCGTGAAACAAACCTACATGTCGCCGATTTCTGGTAGCTTTCCGTTGAAACGTCCCGACTGCCGCCGTATTTAGAATGCCTCGGCGCGTACAGTGGGTGTGGTTCAGGGTTCGTCGGTTGTCGCTGATACGACAACCGAATCTGACTCCATCACAGGAGGTCATTAATGTTACTTCGAGCTCGAGCCCCCGTGCGCATTGATTTTGCTGGGGGCTGGACCGATGTTGCCCTATTTACAGAGGAGTCCAAAGGGCTAGTTGTAAACGCTGCAATTAATATTTATTCCTTCGCTACGATTGCGTGCAATGACGGTCGGATTGAGAGCGACTTGCCAGGAAAACAACCTGATTCCAAAAGCGGTGTTCGACTATATTCAGCGGATTTTGATGTCCACGTTGAAACACCAGATGTGAATCAGCTTGAGTATGACGGCAACATTGACCTCGTGAAAGCGGCATTACGCATGATGCTGGGAAAAGGAGACGGATTCAGCCTTTCTACCCAATCAATTGCACCACCGGAAAGCGGACTCGGGACCTCGGCTGCAATGGGAGTTGCGTTAGTCGGCGTGGTTAGTGCGTTCAAAGAGTCCCCACTGCTGTCTTACGAATACGCTGAATTAGCAAGTTCAATTGAACGCCACGAATTAGGGATTCTTGGCGGCAAGCAAGATCACTACGCTAGTACGGTCGGCGGAATCAATTTCATGGAGTTTATGGGCGAAGAGGTGAAGACTTCTAGCCTGAAAATCGCGCCTGACGTCTGTAATGAGCTAGAGAAAAATCTCGTCTTATGTTACTCGGGTAAATCTCGTCCATCTGGAAATATCCATCAAAATGTGACCGATGCGTACTTGAACAAAGAAGTGAAAACGCGGACAGCGCTTAGAAACATGAAAGACATAGCCCGTGTTGCCAAAACCGCGCTCATGGACGGCAAATTGTCAAATTTCGGTCAACTACTAAATGAGAATTGGGCAAATCAAAAATGTCTTCACCCTTCAGTGACGAATGAGCATATCGACGGCCTCTTCAATACTGCGCTGAGTCACGGCGCCATCGGTGGAAAGGCGTGTGGTGCCGGTGGGGGCGGATGCCTTGTGTTCTATTGCGAACCGGATCGAGAACATCGTGTCCGTCAAAAGCTCGAAGAGTCGGGCGCGAAAATCATTGACTTCAACTTTGACTTCGGTGGACTGCAGACGTGGCGAGTCAATTAAATCCGTACCGTCTGATTCTGTTACCCGACTAGTTCCGTTGACATCGGAGTCCTCACACGTGAAGAAAAACTATCAGATTAATATGGTAGACACAGACCTAAAAGCTGCCGAATTCCTCACCAAGGCACGTACAAAAATCTTGGAGGAATTAAAGAAGCAGATTGTCGGTCAGCAGAACGTCATTGATGAACTCTTAATCTCCCTGTTTTCTCAAGGACACTGTCTGCTTGTCGGGGTGCCTGGATTAGCAAAAACACTACTGATTAACAGCCTCGCCCGGATTCTCGATCTTGAATTTAATCGCGTCCAATTTACACCCGATTTAATGCCCTCTGACATTATCGGCACGGACATTATTCAAGAGGATATCGAAACGGGAAGGAGATCGTTTCGGTTCATTAAAGGTCCTGTTTTCTCAAACATATTACTCGCAGATGAGATTAATCGTACTCCGCCAAAAACGCAGGCCGCGCTGCTGCAGGCTATGCAGGAGTACAAAGTATCGGCAGGTGGAACGACTTACGGTTTGGACCTTCCCTTCTTCGTGTTGGCGACCCAGAATCCAATCGAACAGGAAGGAACATATCCGCTTCCGGAAGCACAGTTAGATCGCTTTATGTTCAACATTTATATTGACTATCCCGATAAAGAAGATGAAAAACAGATAGTCATGGCGACAACCTCCGCCTACGATCCCGAATTAGAACACGTGCTGACTGGAGAGGAAGTCTTGCGCTTGCAGAAAATCGTGCGCAAAGTGCCAATTGCGGAGTCGATTGTAAACTACGCTGTCGAATTAAGCCGGAACTCTCGACCCAACACGCCAGAGGCGCTCAAAGAGATTAAAGACTGGGTGAATTGGGGGGCGGGCCCTCGTGCCTCACAGCACCTTGTGTTAGGTGGGAAAGCACGTGCAATCATGCACGGCCGCTATCATGTCTCCTGTGACGACATAAGAGCTGTCGCGAAACCCGTCCTACGCCACCGGATCTTAACAAATTTTAACGCCGAGGCGGATGGAATCACGAGCCTTGATATTATCAATCGCCTGCTAGAAACTACCAAACTACCGGACTCTTAGGCGAGCGACGCAGTAGTTTTCAGCCTTTGTGTGGAGCGTTTCTGCACCAACCAATTTTTTTTTCGAATACATGATATTCCTTTGAAAGTCGCAATTATCGGCACCGGTTACGTTGGGCTAACAACCTGCCTCGCCATGGCTTACCTAAAGCACGAAGTTGTAGGCGTGGACAAAGATCCAGACAAGCTCAGTTTGTTACGTCAAGGAATAAGTCCCATCCACGAAACCGGCGTCCAAGCACTTCTCCATCAAACTACTGAGAATATCTGTTTCACCGATGACTTGAAAAGTGCAGTAACCGATTCCGAAGTCATCATGATCGCTGTCGGTACTCCACCGAAGCAGGATGGTGAAGCCGATATCCGCTATGTGGAGGAGGCCGCAGAGGAAGTTGCTTGCGGTCTGGAACCGAATCGGGAGTATGTCATCGTTATAAAATCAACTGTTCCAATTGGTACTAATCGCCGTATTGCGCACTTGGTACATTCCGCGCTTGAGCAGCGCGATGTCAAAACTAACGTGTATTTTGCGTCTAATCCGGAATTCCTGCAGGAAGGTCTCGCATTGCGTGGCACATTCTACCCGGATCGCGTTGTTGTCGGTACGGATCGACCTGAAGCTGTTGATGCCATGCGGCGGCTACATGAACCAATCCTCGAGCGCACTTTTGAACCCCCCAGCTTCTTGGCAGCCCCGGACGACGAGAACCTGCCGCCCTTAATCGCAACGGACGCCACAAATGCCGAGATGATAAAATATGCGGCCAACACCTTCCTAGCGCTTAAAATCAGTTTCATCAATGAGATAGCGGGGCTTTGTGAACGAGTTCAAGCTGATGTGACAGAAGTAGCGCGTGGTGTCGGATTGGACTCTCGCATCTCTCACCGCTTCCTCCAAGCCGGTGTTGGGTGGGGTGGTAGTTGCTTTCCAAAGGACACTGCCGCACTTCTAAGGGTGGCTTCAGAATACGGTTATTCGATGCCAATTATTGAGGCCGCACGTAAGGTCAATCAGCGACAGCGTACATTAATCGTTGAGAAACTACAGCACGCCCTCAAAATCCTACGCGGACGAACAATTGGAATCTTGGGGCTCGCTTTCAAACCCAACACAGACGATGTTCGCGGGGCTCCTGCATTGGAGATAATTCGACTGCTGAGCGAGCAGGGGGCTTACGTCCGTGCTCACGATCCGGTAGCGATTCCGCATGCCCGTGGAGACCTTGAGGACATTGAAATAGAATTTGTGGAGGATGCGTATGCAGTATCCGTCGCCGCAGATGCGGTGGTGCTCATAACTGATTGGAACGAATACCGCACACTCGACCTCCGCATATTAGCGAAGCCTATGAGTACCCCCATTCTAATTGATGGCCGCAACATCTATTCGCCAGACGAAGCCCGTGATGCTGGATTGCAGTACATGGGAATTGGTCGAGGATAACATATCCAGCCCAATCTTGTTTTCATATTTCCACGCATTACGCGTGGCTCTTCATTTCTTTTGATTTGTATCGATTATGGAAGATTTCACGCCTACTCTTCAAGAGCCACGTCCATTCGACTCAAATTGTCAACGCTACTGTCCAAGAAATCCCTTCCCTTCTTATCGCCATATACCCGGTGTAACTCCACACCCGATTAAAGATCCGGCGGGCCACAGTTACGGCAGTGACGAATCGACAAGACCTCAAGTCTTATCCCCTGAATCTTGGCGAACCAATGAGGATTATCTCTACGGCGTGGATCTTTATAACTTCGCCTACTGGTGGGAAGCACATGAGGCGTGGGAGGGGCTATGGCATCATGCCGAGGACGACTACCGTTTATTCTTACAAGGATTGATTCAAATCTCCGCCGCTCTAATTAAACACCACATGCGGATGCCAAGACCTGTGCGTACGCTTTCCACCGCCGGGTCTGACAAGTTGCGAGAAGTATCCTTAAAGTTTAAACCTCCTACGGAAACCTATGTGGGCATAAACCTGAATGAGTTCTTGTCTCGCCTTGATGTCTTCTTTGGCCCATTCCACTTCGATTTTGTCTCCGAAGAGGCCTATACATCTACAACCGTCAACCCCCAGATTCAGCTAGTTTTCTAGTCTCTATCCCTCTCGTCTTCTTGTCTTTCAATTTTCCTTCCTCTAACCATCGGCCACTCGCTACCGCCTGTTCCACGAATCATGTACCATGCTTTTCTCTTGACCGTTTCATAATGCTTGGATATAATCCACTCCAAGTTTCCCCAGTTTCGTTCGCGCAATATAGTATGAAAATGCACGAGAAAAACCTAACCACCGAGCAACAAGCCGCCCTACGCCGTATCCCGTCCATCGAAAAACTATTGGCTCAAGATGGATTCATGACGTTGCAAGAGAAGTATTCCCGCAACTTAGTGACAGATATCCTTCGCTCCGTTGTTACCGAATCAAGAAGACGCATCTTCGACGAAGGTACAAGTTTCGATGGCATTGACGAATCCACGTACCTTCAACTCGTCCGCAGTAAACTTCACGAAATAACTACTTCAACGCTTCGTCCGCTTGTCAACGCCACTGGAACAATTATTCACACAAATCTAGGGCGATCGTTGCTGAGTGAATCGGCTAGGGAAAACCTCTGCCAAGTTGTAGTCAACTACATAAACCTCGAATACGATTTGAAGACTGGTGAACGCGGTCACCGTGACCACATCACTGAACCACTGTTGCAGCGATTGACCGGGTGTGAGGCATCGACCGTCGTCAACAACAATGCCGCGGCGGTGCTTCTGACCCTGAACACGCTAGCTCAAGGTAAAGAAGTGATTGTGTCGCGTGGTGAGCTGATCGAAATCGGCGGTTCATTCCGAATTCCTGACGTCATGGCAGCGAGCGGCGCCATCTTGCGGGAGGTGGGCACGACTAATCGAACGCATTTGAGGGACTATGAAGTTGCGATTGACGAAAACACGGCGCTCATCCTAAAGGTGCACCCGAGCAACTATAAAATCGTCGGTTTCTCCTCAACGCCGGATATAGCAGAGATTACGGAGCTCGGACGTCGGAGGGGAATACCGACCATGGAGGACCTCGGCAGTGGATCGTTAATTGACCTGACACGCTATGGTCTTCCCCGTGAGCCAGTCGTCCGCGAACGGATTGAAGCAGGAGTTGAAATTGTAACTTTCAGTGGAGACAAATTGCTTGGAGGGCCTCAGGGAGGGATAATCGTCGGCAAGGCTAATTTGGTACAGCAAATTCGGGAGAACCCCCTCATGCGGGCGCTGCGCGTTGGAAAACTGACACTCGCCGCCCTTGAAGCAACTCTGCGGCTCTACCTTAATGAGGACTGCCTTCTTCAGGAGTTACCGATGTTGAGTTGTTATACTCGAACGCTTGAAGAACTTCAAACTGTTGCAGAAGAGTTGACGGCGAATCTTCGTCGAGTCTTTGGGGAGACCATCCGTGTTACAATCGGAGAGAGTCGAGTTCAAATCGGCAGCGGATCCTTGCCCGTAGAGACATTGCCCAGTCTAGCAGTTGTCTTGGAATCGCAACAGATGTCAGCCGAGTATCTCGCAGCACAGTTCCGCGCTCAGCGGACGCCAGTCATTGGACGTACGCAGGATGGCAAGTTTTGGTTGGATGTGCGAGCGATAGGAAAAAATCAACTCAATTGGGTTATTGAGGCAGCTCAGAGTATAGCGTGTGCCAAATAGAGATTCACGCTATCCGCTCGTTATTGCCTAAGTAAGCGCCGCTGTGGCATAATCGGCTTCCGAATTTTCAATCTTCCAGGTCTGATAAACGTAGCATTATGCGACACGTCATTATTGGTACAGCCGGGCACGTCGATCACGGAAAATCTGCCCTAATACACACTTTGACTGGCATTGAAACCGATCGGCTCAAAGAGGAAAAGGAACGTGGGTTGTCGATTGAGTTAGGGTTTGCCTACTTCAATCTGCCCGATGGTTCGCGAGCCGGCATCGTTGATGTTCCAGGCCATGAGAAGTTTATCCGAAATATGCTCTCCGGCGCGTACGGAATGGACATCGTGTTGCTTGTTGTTGATTCCAAGGAAGGTGTTCAAGAGCAAACACTGGAACATCTGGAGATTCTTGACCTCCTCGGGCTCTCAACAGGAATTCTCGTGATGACCAAAGTCGACCTAGTGTCGCCAACTCAGTTGGCAGAATCATCCGAGATGGCGCAAGAGATGCTAGTCGGCACAGCGCTTGAAGGAATTCCGACTGTCCACGTGTCATCACTCACCGGTCAAGGCTTGGATGCACTCAAAAACTTGATTGTACAAAAGGTGAATGCCGTTGTTGAACTGGGACAAGGCGATGGGATCCCGCGCCTATATGTGGACCGTGTGTTTACGATGCAAGGATTTGGTGCTGTCGTCACTGGTACATTGATTACCGGGGACATTCATCGTGAACAACGCCTTGTTGTCCTTCCCCAAGGGCGAGAGGTGCGTGTGCGCGGGGTACAGGTGCACAACGAATCGGCAGATCGAGCCCATGCGGGGCAACGCACCGCACTAAACTTGTCCGGTATTTCCGCTGACGACATTGAGCGGGGTGATATAATCTGTCCAGTCGGTATCTCGAAGGTGACCGACAACATTGACGTATCGCTCCGTGTCTTATCCTCGTTCCCGCGTTCGCTTGAACACTGGACACGCCTACGATTCTATCTTGGCACCACTGAGACGTTTTGTCGCACAATTCTGCTTGTCGATGAAACTGTGAAACGAGGCAAGACGGCGCAAATCCAACTCCGTTTGGAGAGGCCCATTCTCACCTTCAGAGGCGACCGATTCATCGTGCGTGACTTTTCAGCACAGCATACGGTCGGCGGCGGACAGGTCATTAATCCGTTTGCACCGCGACACAAGCGGTTTACGGAGGAAACTTTAGAGGTTTTGGATGAGTGGGAGAGTGCGGACGATACTGATGTCATCAGCTTGGTTCTGACGCATAACCGTGACCTGTGCATACCACAGGATTACCTGCACTACTATCTCTCCGGTTCTCACACTACCTTGGAACAGAATTTAAAGGTGCTTGAATCAGATCAGAAGATTGTCCGTTGGAGTGGTGGGACGCAGTTGATCTCGGCAGTGAACCGCACAGAAGCAGCTCAGGAAACCCTTCTTGGTGCACTAAGAGACTTTCACGAACAGAATCCGCTTGCCCCTGGCCAGAATGTCGCGCAGTTACAACGGCAGATAGGATTGGATGGTACAGCCTTTGAAAGAATTGTAAACCACCTGATTCAAGGAAAACAGGTTATCAAGGATGGTAATCTCCTCCGCATGGCGGCGCACCAAATTCAATTCTCGGCGGAGGCGGCGGGAGTAAAAGACCAAATCGAGGAAGCATTGTTGAAAGCAGGATTGAATACGCCCAATTTAGGAGAGCTAGAAACGCAATTTGGCGGATATCCGCCCCAACTAATCCAGAAGACGTTCTACGCCTTGTTAAATCTTAACCGGTTTATCAAAATCGCGGACGGGTACTTCATCCATGCGGATACACTTAAGAAATGCCTCAACTTACTTACCAATTACCTGCGAGAAAATGAAATAATCACTGTCGCTGAATTTCGTGAACTTGCAAAGACTTCTCGCAAATTTGCAGTACCTTTTCTCGAATACTGCGATGGTCAAGGCATCACAGTCCGAGTGGATAATCATCGTCGTTTGCGGAAGTCGGCAAAATGAACACCTGTGATGTCTTGATATGTGTCCGATGGGAGGGGATAGGGTCCGGTGGCTCTACTGGTCTTCAAAACCAGCTTGTCCATGCAAGTGGATAGGTGGGTTCGACTCCCACCCTCTCCCGCCATGCAGATTTCTCGAGAGCGTTGGTAATAATCGCGTATGCGACGCCCCTTAATGGTCGAGGTTTTCGATTAACACCGGATCCACTGGCTCGGGGAGATCAAAGCAAAAGATGCGTGAGTAGAAGTACAACTCTACGTCAAGGCAGCGCTTGATATTCTCTGCGCGGCGAAAACCGTGTTGTTCCCCTTCAAACGCAACGTATGCGACAGGTAGGCCCTTCTCCCGTAACGCCGCAATCATCATCTCTGCCTGATTTGGCGGGACAATTTTATCCTCAAGGCCTTGAAAGAGGATAACCGGGCAAGACAGCAGATTTGTGAAGTGAATCGGTGAGCGCTCTAGATAGAGATTGCGGCAGTTCGGGTAAGGACCAACCAATCGATCTAGGTAGCGCGATTCAAACTTGTGGGTATCAGTCACCAACGCTTCAAGATTACTGATGCCATAATAACTGGCTCCAGCCTTGAAGATGTCATGGAACGTGAGGGCGCACAGCGTAGTGTAGCCCCCAGCGCTACCCCCGTTTATTGCCACTCGGCGCACATCAACCTCGTCGCGATCGATAAGGTACCGAACACCGGATACACAATCGTTAACATCGACAATTCCCCACTTGCCGTCAAGTCGCTCCCGATATGCGCGTCCATAGCCGGTGCTTCCACCGTAATTCACATCAAGCACCGCGAAACCGCGGCTTGTCCAATATTGTACAGTCAAATCAAGTGCGGACGAAGTGGCACCAGTCGGACCGCCATGGCTCTGGACAAGGATTGGCGGACGCTCCTCTGGCGGAGCGACATAATCTCCGTTCTGTGACGGGTAGAAGAAGCCGTGCGCCGTCAATCCGTCTTTGGTCGGAAACTCAATTGCTTCAGGGATGGACAAATAACGAGTGTCAATTTCAAGCGTATTTGAGCGGCGTAACACTTCAATCTCATGGCTAACGAGATTGAGTTCCACTATTGAACGTGTCATCGTCGGGGAGCCGGCGCCAAATACGACCCGTCCGGTGCCAACCTGCAGACCTGTTCGAGACATATCGGTATAGGGGATCTCGATCTGTTCAAGTCGATGCATTTCCGTGCCGAGGCGACCGAGTTCCCAATTCCCCCGCCGATTGTAGATGCAAATAATACTCTTGGCGGACTCAAATCCGTAAGTGCACAATCCAAATTCCCAGTGTGGTATAGCGAATTCGGCGTCTGTTTCATAGAGAGGCTCAACACGTCCATCACGCCATCTGTAGAGGTTCCACCATCCTCCTTGGTCGGAGATGAAATGCAAAGCACCCTCAGGCGACCACCCTGGCTGCAATGTAGACACATCAATCCCGCCACTGATGCAACGGCTTTCCGTCAATGTACCGTCTGCATTGAACTGTGCAGTCCACAATTCGGTACCATCCCACGGCATGTTCGGGTGATTCCAACTTATCCACGCAACCTGAGAACCGTCGGGAGAGAGTCGAGGGGACGAGTAGAAATCAGCGCCCGAGACTAGCACTTTAACATCCTGCCCGTCGTTGAGTCCCACACTCACGAGCGTGTTAATTGCTTCGCGGTCGGGTAGGGAATGATCTTCGCGCACGCAGATTAGGTTTTCGCGATGACTATCAATGATGCTATCAGCGTAACGCATTTCACCTACTGGCGTAATTGGCTGAGGAGCCGTATTGCCTGTTTGCCGGTAGATACGCTGATCCTCAAAGTTTGAGAAATAGATTATGCCGTTTGTTACTGTGTATGCCCCGCCGCCGTATTCATGCACACGACTGCGGACATTGAACGGGGCAATTGTCATATCGGTGGCGTGTCCATTGGATGTACGACGGACGATAACGTAGCGTCCACCCGCCTCCGGCCGCATTTCAACCCAGTACGTGTCATCGCCGTCAATGGCAATCTCCCCAAACCGAATTGCTTCTGACACAATAACGTCGGAGGTGATTGGCGATTTCCATGAGCCATAGGACGAAACTTCCTGTCCACACATATGCCTGCATCCTTTTCTGACTGAAGATTTCTCGGCTCTTCAATGGCTGCACAATCACGAATACGTGTTTGTACTGTGTGTGCGGGCGCCTATTATGGTGGACCGCCCCTCTCCGCCAAAGACATCAGTTCTGATTCGGACAGAGCGAGATCGATGGGCTCCGAAACGGGTTGCGTCACTTTGTAAGGTGTCTTCGCATAGATTTCAACAACGTTGTCGTCCGGGTCGTAGAAGTAGATTGAAAAAGCAATCCCGTGAGTAACGATGTTCCGAATGCGCACTCCCTCCTGTTTAAGGAGTTCGTGAAACTGTTTCAAAGCGTCAAGGTCTTCGACGATGAAGGAGATCTGTTGAACTACCTTTGCGCCCGGTGCGACATCTCTGCCAGTACAGAGAGCGAGTTCGTGGTGTTCTTCATCCGGCTGTGCGCTCAGGAAAGTCATCTGTCCGTCTGGGGATTCGTCCGTGATGACGAGACCAAGGATTCGAGTATAAAAATCTTTCGATTTCTGCAAATCGGTGCAATAAAGCCCTACATGCCCTAGTGCTTTGACAGATGGCATATCGTCCTTCCTTTGTAAAATATCAGCTAGATTCGTTAGTGGAAGGTTCCTCCGTAGTGAAGCAGCACACCATCGAAAAGTTGGTGTTAGTCTGTCCTTGAGTTGGGGGTTATGCCGCCTAAGGCGCCAATTGATTCCATAATCATTCGGCTCATGCTGTTGTACATGAGGCGTTTATCTTCGATCTTCCGGGACTCACTGAAATCTATCGGAGGTCCAAAGTGTGTTGTAAGCTTTGCTGGTCTAATCCATTTTGACCGTCGCGGCATAAGGTAATTCGCTCCGGAAAGATAAACAGGAATTGCAGGAACATCTGCGTTCTGAATGATGAAACTGACGCCATCACGGGCTTTGCCTAAGTTGCCATCTTTGCTACGCGTACCTTCGGGGAAGATTAGCACGGCATGCCCCTCCTTCAGGAGAGAAATCGTATGCTTTAATGCCCTGCGGTCTGCCGTGCCGCGTTTTACCGGATAAGCGTTATGTAATGCAAGTAGTTTTCCGAGTAAGGGAACATTAAATATGCTATCCCGTGTCATGAAATGGAATTCGCGCCTAGCCGTAATTCCCACAATAAACGGATCGAGATAGCTAACATGGTTCGACAACAGTAACACGCCACCCTCACGAGGGACATGCTCGTTGCCGTGTGCTTCGAGTTTGAACAGTCCGGTTAGAGCGGCGCCTAGGCATCGCTGAGTCCACCGGTACGGCACAGAATCCGTCAAAAAACTAAACTGCTGGTATCTCATGAAAGCGCTTCTATCTGTTTGATAATGAATTCTACAACCTGATTCAGCGTCCTGTCAGTGGTGTCAACGATGATTGCATCATCGGCGGGCCGTAAGGGGCTATGTGCACGGGACAGGTCCTTTTCGTCTCGCGTCCTAATCTCCTGTTCAATCTGTTCGATTGTGCACGCAATCTTTTTGGTTTGCAACTCAAGAAAGCGCCGCTTCGCTCGTTCCTGAACAGACGCATCTAAGTAAAATTTGACCTCTGCATGCGGGAAAACTACCGTGGTCACGTCTCGCCCTTCAACGACAATTCCGCCGTCTTTCCCAATCCGGCGCTGTTGCTCTACCATCGCATTGCGCACCTCAGGAATCCTCGCAATGTCCACTACTGCTTTATCAATTTCCGGTGTATGGATCAGGTCCGATACATCTTCGCCATTCAGTAGCGTAATCTTACCATTGTCGGCGAAGTCAATTCGGCAGCCGTGCGCGAGTTCTATGAGTTTCTTAACATTTGTGCACGGTACCTTCGCTCGAACCTCAAGTAGCGTTACTGCTCGGTACATTGCCCCCGAATTGAGAAACAAGTAACCCATCTTCTCGGCAATCCGTCTCGCCACGGTACTCTTTCCGGATCCCGCGGGGCCATCCATAGCGATGGTCAAAGATTTACGCATTTGTCCTTCCGTTCATGGTAACGGAATCTCAATAGTTATTGCCTTCGAAATCTAGAAATTGTAGAGAGGGCGCCCGTGTAGTTACACACGGACCTCCATTCTACCGTCATATTTCTCTAAGAAATCAAAGCTATGCCATTATATCACAGGCTCGTCGGTGGTGTAACTGCAAAATTCTGTCGACGTTGTAGTTGTACTGCAAGAAGTGGAAGAACAGAATCGCTAATTTGTTCGTCACCTACGTGTTAGATTCTAAAAATCTCCCCCAGTCGACCGCCGAGTGCTCGTCCGGCGCCTATCAGGCATCCAATCAGTATCACCATCCCTACTACCCCAAGTGCACTAGCAATGTATTCCCCTCCGACAGGACGCTGTGAGAGACTCCATATAGCTTTGGTAATAGGGCTGTACTCATCTCGCATCGCAAGCACCAGGCTATCGCTCACTTCCAACATGGAGAACGAAAAAACCAGAATCGATCCGGCAATTAAATTCGCGATAATAAGTGGAAACGTAATCTTGTAAAGCGTGCGTGCCGGGTTGGCACCCAGATTCTGTGATGCCTCCTCATACGTGACACTTGTCTGTTGTAGTCCGGCATAAATTGAGCGTAGCATGTATGGCAAGCGTCTCACTGAGTAACTAACAATCAACAACAGCGTAGGGTTTTGGCGTGGATCGATGACGGTGATTATGCTCTCCGGCATGTGGCGAAGTACAGGCGACGTATCTGCAAAACTACCCACGTAGCCGAAAGCAAGTACGATACCGGGGAGTGCTAATGGCAACATCGCTAGCGCATCAAGCAGGTTGCTAAATGGCAGACGTTTGCGGGTGAGTAGATAAGCAATCGCTATTCCCATCGCAAGTGCGAGTAGCGTGCTGAAGATACTGTATTTGAAACTGTTCAGAATGCTAGGAAGTGTATCTTCATGTGTAAAGACTGTCAGGTAATGCTCGATTGTATAGCTCTTAGGCAAAATGCTCAACCGCCACTGACTGGCGTCGGGCGTTAAAGAAACTAGCACAACACTGATATGCGGTAGCAACGCCACAAAGGTCAGTCCGCCGCCGAATAAGTAAATTGCTGTACACATCCGCTTGTTCGCAGTAATTTCACGAGAGCCAACATGTCCGCGTCCAATCATCTCATAATTTCTGCCGCCTGTCCACCGCTTGGACAGATAGAAGGCCGACGCTGTTAGTACGACTATCAATACCACTAGTGCGTATCCCATCGGATTAACATTTGCATCGGTAACTTGCCGGAAAATCCGCACAGCAATGACTTCATTGTATTCGAAAATCAGGGGTGTACCCAAATCTGTGAACGACCAGATAAAAACCAGAATGGCACCAGCAAAATAACCGGGCATCATGAGTGGGGCTGTCACCGTCCGGAAGAGTTTGAATCGCGATGCTCCCATGTTTTCTGCCGCTTCCTCTAGACTTGGATCGATATTCGCCAACGCGGCAGCAACGCTGAGATACATAATCGGATAAAGATGCAACGTTGCCATTAGTACCACAGCCCAGAAACCGCCGCCAAACCAGTCAACTGGTTGGCTAAGATTAATAACTCCTATCTTTGATAACAACATGTTCACACTGCCGTACAGTCCAAAGAACATCTTCATGCCGATAGCGCCGACAAAAGGGGGCATAATCATTGGCACAAGAATCACCCCCTGCATCAACCTACGCCCAGGGAACCGATAGCGAGTAAAAAAATATGCGAGCGGTAAGCTCACCAAAGTCGTCGTCAACGTTACGAACACGCCAAGCTTGAAACTGTTAATCACTAATGCGCGGGTGTTTGCATCCGTAACCATCAACTGAAAATAGGTGAGCGTAAAACGGCCATCAATCCAGAAGGCAGCTTTGAAAATGTAGAGCAGGGGATATATCAGAAAAGCAACAAAAAAGAGAAGAATCGGGGATAGGATGATGTGAACGGAGTATTTGCTGTTCCGAATCATTTAGTAACCTACAAACCTCGTAAATTCTGCCTGTATCGATATTCTAACCGACTTGATACTTCGACATCCTGGCGGAAACCGTCTCAAAGTTGTTTTCTCAAAAATGTTCATAGCCAAGATTATACAGGAACTGGTGATAATTATAATTCTGCGCAAATCGCATAAGCACTGGCGCAGTCATCCATCAGTTATTTCGTAAACAAGACGGGGCAAATCTTCTATTTGTCCCCCCTAAATACCACTTCACTTCACCTATGCCAATCTATTTCCCTCTACTTCTAAACGGCGTTCTCAACATTCCCAAAATAGTCTGCCACTTCAAGTCGTCAAATTCAAGCAATCCGAACTCAATTGCTCCCACATCCTCACGTCGGCGGAACGTACACGCCAATCGATCCCAAAACGAAAAAACACTCGAGTAGTTAGAATCCGTTTCAAATTGAATTCGAGAGTGGTGCACCCGGTGCATGTTGGGAGACACAATGATTGCTCTCAGCAACCGATCCCATCTTTCAGGCAAATTGACGTTGCTGTGATGAAATTGAATTACTGGTAGCAACATCACTTCGTACAGAACCAACTGCCACAATTCAAGGCCTAACAAAGGGATTACCCCAAGTCTCAATATTGACGAAAAAATCAGTTCGCCGGTGTGAAATCGCGTGGCTGACGTGACATCCATCTCACGGTCACTATGATGCATGCGGTGAAATCGCCAGAGAAACGGAATCTTGTGATTGGCGCGGTGCCAAAGATACATCCAACCGTCGAACAAAAGGAGCGCTATCCCTGTTTCTATTGTCGGTGGCAAATCCAGAAGATTCAAGAGTCCAATTTTCTGGTTATTATCCCAAGGGGCAACCACCGCCATGATTCCATATAACATCAAGGCAATGACCGTCGTGTTGAATAGCGCAATGACTATGTTTCTACCAGCGTGCTTCAGGCGATTCCCATGACGTTCGCGGTATAAAGGTAGCCATGTTTCTAAACACCAGAGAAACGCCAAAACAGCAATTGCCAGCACTGTTTTAAGAGTGATGTCCATCATTGTCTGCCTTCACGACAATCATCTAGGTTGAGGCATACAAAATCCCGAATCAACCTGCGCCGCGATTAGTTAGCCGTGTTGTTTCAGCGCCGGAGTGTCGCTCTCGCCGTTAATACTTAGCCGAGATTCGTTTCCATGAGGTTACTTACAATGTCATCGATCGATGCGAACAAAGAGAGGTCTACCCACTCAATCCGAGGATCGCCACGGAACCATGTCAACTGACGCTTTGCAAACTGGCGGGTGTTCTGTTTAAGCAGTGCAACTGCTTCAAACAACGTTAGTTGCCCGTCAAGGTAGTCGATAATCTCTTTATATCCAAAACTACGCAAGGCAACGCAATCGGGCGGGTAACCCGCATCGAGAATCCTTTTGACCTCCTCAACCAAACCGACCTCCATCATTCGGTCGGCACGGGCTTCGATCCGATTATAAAGTTTCCCCCGAGGTATGTCCAAACCGAAAGCACGAAATTCATAGCGCGCGTCAGTGTTTTTCCACTGCACTTGAAGCTCCGAAATTGGCTTGCCTGTTAGTTCGTAAACTTCTAGCGCCCGAATGATTCGAACCATGTCATTGGGATGGATACGCGCAGCGGAGTCGGGATCGCACTGGTGCAATCGTTCATGCAATGTAAAAGCACCGTTCTCAGCCGCCTCCCGCCGAAGCTGTTCACGAGTCGTGAGATCGGCGCCAGGGCCGGGAAAAAGACCATCAACCAAAACGCGAAAGTATAAACCCGCACCGCCTACAACCAGTGCCGGTCGGTGCTGCTCTCGGATATCCGCAAGCGCTGCGTCACCGAGCCGTTGATAATCCGCAACGGAAAAAGGCTGATCGATGTCGGCACAATCAATTAAATGGTGTGGTATTGCCTGCTGTTGTGCCGGCGTTGGCTTTGCAGTGCCGATGTTCATTTGGCGGTAAAGTTGTCGCGAATCGAGAGAAACAATCTCGGCATTAATCCGCTGCGCGAGTCGGATAGCGATTTCGGTTTTTCCAATGGCGGTGGGACCAAGGATGAATATCAACGGAGAGTTCATAGAAATGGGATTGCGCCAAGAACTAGTTTCCTATTCTTCGGTTCGCTCGATCGTCATCGCGCAACGGAATCCAAAATCGCTAAACTGTTTCTCAGGTGCAAGGCTACTTCGAGCCGCGCACCGTGCGAATCTCACACGGTGACGCCAGGAACCTCCTCGCGCCACACGGCGCTTGCCATGTCCTGGTCCTTTTGGATTACGACACGGCGAAGTCTCATAATATCGTGCATCGTATGCGTCTGCGCACCACTCATGGACGCCCTCCGACATGTTGTACAAACCGTAGCCGTTCGGTCCCTCTGTCCCAACCGGTGCAAGTAGTGAATTTTGTCCGCCGAGCGAATCGGCTGGCAGTTCATTTCCCCAAGGATATTCCTGTCCTTCCAGTCTGCCGCGCGCGGCCTTCTCACGTTCCGCCTCCGTTGGCAGGCGAAACAGTTTGCCAGTCAGGCCTCGAATCCATTCACAATAAGCAATTGCGTCATACCAACTTGGCCCGACCACGGGTTGGTCAGGGTGTCGAAACTTTGAGCTACCCCAAACCGGAGGGGGACGGCGCCCAGATGCCTGCATGAATAAGGAATATTCTTTATTAGTAATTGGCAGCGTTGCCAATGCGAAACTGTCAATCCATACACGATGTACCGGTGCCTCGTTAGCCGCGCCGATTTTACTTCCCATCAGAAATTCGCCCTCAGGAATAACAACCGTCTTCGGTTCGACAAATTCATGGGTTGGTAACAGCATACTTCACTCCATTGCATAACCCTTCAACCTGTATTGCAACGCCCGTAGACTTATACCCAAGATTTCTGCCGTTCTCGTGCGGTTGCCACTCATGCGCTCAAGTGTTTTAAGAATAAGCTCCTTCTCCATCTCTTTCATTGTCATGCCGATAGGTATGTCGTTGTAGGTTCGCTTCTTCAAGGATTGAATTTCATCGGGAAGATGCTTCGGCAAGACAACTTCTCCCTCTGCAAAAAGAACTGCTCGCAAAATTGAGTATTCCAATTCGCGTACATTGCCAGGCCAATCATAATGCATCAGAAGATTTCTCGCTTTCTGATTGATAAACCGAACTGGTTGACTATGAGTTTCACTGTGTTTTCGCAAAAAATATTCGGACAGAATTTCAATGTCTTGCCGTCGCTCTCGCAGCGGGAGGAGTTGAATTGGTATCATATTTAATCGATAGTAGAGATCTTGACGGAATAATCCATCTTCAATTGCTTGACGCAAATCGTGATTAGTAGCCGCAATAATTCGAACCTTCACACGAATAACATGCGTTCCACCGACACGCTCAATTTCCTGCTCCTGAGTCGCACGAAGCAACTTAGCTTGCAGTGCCACTGGCATGTCTCCTATCTCGTCGAGAAAAAGCGAACTTCCATTGGCCCGTTCAAATTTCCCCATTTTTTGGTAAATAGCCCCTGTAAATGCTCCTCGCTCGTGGCCAAAAAGTTCGCTTTCCAAAAGATTAGCCGGGATGGCAGCGCAGTTCACAACAACCATCTCTTTATCTGCATAAGCGCTATTTTGGTGAAGCGCACGTGCGACGAGCTCCTTGCCTGTGCCGCTTTCCCCATGAATGAGCACGGTAGAATCTGTGCCAGCCACTTTCTCGATGACCTTCAAAACCTCCACAATCTGTGGACTTTCTCCAATTATCTCCTCATAACTATGGATAAGTTCATCTCTTTCGCTCTGTTTCGTCGCACGGTGGTGTTCAAGCGCCTTGTCGACCTTCGCCTTAATAAGTTCCGACTTGAACGGTTTTTCCAGAAAATCATATGCTCCAAGTTTAGTGGCCTCAACCGCCCGCTGAATTGAGCCGTGTGCGGTCAACATCGTCACCAGTAGTCCGGGATATCTCCGGTGAATTTGTGCCAGCGTTTCCAAGCCGTCCATACCTGGCATTTGGATGTCTAATAATACTAGATCCGGCAGATCTCGATCGATCTGTTCCAGAGCAGCGTTCCCACTGGACGCAGTAATCACTTCGTAGTGGTCCATTTCTAGCCGATCTCGTAAGATCGTAACTGTGTCGGGTTCGTCATCAACGATGAGTATTTTCTCGAGTTGATCCATCGATTACCAGCCATCTGATTAGTAATTTGGTACGTAGGCTGAACTTACCCCCATCCTTTAGACAGCTATGAAGGAGATTTAAGTAATAAAATCCGACTAATTGTGGTCCGATTTCAACGCCTGAAGTTATTGGAAATACACCTCGTGGGTATCTCTACCGCACTCGCTATCCGCTCGCTTGCTGGTGTACGGTAGTCGAGCGATTGATGGAGTCGCTCTTGGTTATAAAAGTTGAAATAGTCTCTCAATCGACGATGAGTTGTGTTCATTGAGTCATAGTCGTTGAGATAGACCTCCTCGTACTTGACGCTGCGCCAAAGCCGCTCAATGAAGATGTTGTCAAAATAGCTGCCTCTGCCGTCCCAACTGATGGCAATGTTATAGGCTTCAAGTCTACCAGTAAACGCGTCAGAAGTAAATTGACTTCCTTGGTCGTTGTTGAATATCAACGATCAAGTGACCGAATAGCGAGCGCGATAGAGATCCGCTTGATTGACTAAGGGCTCGTTCCAGAGCCGACAGACAAAAGAATACGTCAAGTGAGTTGGAAAGTTCCCATGACAACACGTAACGGGAAAACCAATCCATTACTGCTACCAGATAAACGTAACCATTGCTCAAGTGAATATAGGTTATATCAGTTGCCCAGACGTGATTCGGTCTGTTGATACTTAATTCCGTCAGCAGATAAGGGTACATTTTCGACGGTTTGCCCATACCGGAGGTCTTGGGCTTGGGATAGATGGCAGCTAATCCCATCTTTCGCATTAATCTTGCTACCCGTTTCGGATTGACGACATATCCTTGGGAACGAAGCCATTTCGTTAATTTAGGCAGCCCGTAGAACGGTGTCTTGGTGTACTGCTCATCTAACAGACTCATATAGAGCAGGTTTTGTGGCTACTCTGTTGCAGGACGATAATAGTATGAGGCTCTGGACAAGCCTAAAAGCTCGCATTGTCTCACAACCGACAATGAACGGCACTCCTGTTCAACAAGCTGCCGTTTGTGTTCAACGGAGGCGTTGAGGTTTTTTTTGAAGCCAGTCCAGTTCTACCTTCAACTGATCAATCTGGCGATAGAGATCTGCCACTAACTCGTCATTGTCAGAGACCATTTTTGAGCGCCCGTTGGTAAACAGTTGAGGTAATTCCTCAAGAACCTGTTTTTTTCATAGGCTGACTTGCGCTGGATTAACACCGTATTCACTGGCAATCTGAGCGGTAGTTTGCTGATTCTTAATGGCTTCAAGAGCCACTTGTGCTTTGAATCGGCCATCGTGCTGTTTTCTGTGGGACATGGTGGAGAAACTCCTTTCTTTTTCTTGGCGTTTCCGAGCCATATTTTCGCCCAGATGATGACCATTTTGCCAGTCGGAATGATCTCTTATTCAACTGTCTAGTTTTTGGGGGTAATTGCACCTTGCATGCGGAGCAGCGAGTTTGAGTTTAAAACGCCAGCGCATGATGTCCGACAATTAAGCTGCTTCAGCACATTCAAAGGTTCCTAGCGGAGCAATCCCTTATACGGATTCTTTGCTCCGCGAAGATAATCTTCAATTTGTAATCAAAGATTGCTGTCACAAGCTAGGTTGGTAAGGTCCTTTATGGTTTCCGATTGAAATACTCAGCCATTTTTAGTAGGCTTATATTCCTTACGATAATCTGTTGCCGGGGTCGGTTGACTCAGATGTGCGCAACGGGAGAGACTCATCTTCCCGCTCTTCTCTAACAAGGGAGGCCCGATTTGCAAGCGTCAGCAAAAACCATCCAAGTAGTCCCGCACTAGCTCCAGCGATGGCGGCTATCCATGCGCCTTTTGCCGTTGTAATTTTATTGAGAGTTTTCTGATCGACCTCGAACGAAATGTCCTTAGGATTGCGCACCGCGAACCGTCTCCGATCACCTTGTTGGCGGTATTCGATGGTAGGTGCGGTATCGCCGCCAATTTCAATTTTACCTTTCCAGGCTGGTGCATTGACTTTAAGCGCGCTTTCGCCTGATTTGCCCTTCCAGACAGCTTTAGCTCCCTTGGTACCACTTTCATCCTCAATCTCTTCAACCTGGGTCCGTGCCAGCAAACAATCCGAGATTTTCAGTGCTGCCTGTTTATAATTTGATAGCGACAACACCCAATTTTCTAACATGATAATCGTTCCTCCACGGTTTGAGGTAAGGTAGTATCTAGCGCCGTTATAACGGCTACTAGCTTAAGAGTACGTCGGAAACTGTCTAGTCAGTAAAGTCTGTCCACATCTTGGGTTGATTGGAAAGTTTCTGTTGACACTTGTACTATCGTGTGCTAGACTTGAGACTGCCATCATAGATGTATTGTCTTTGGCGCAAGGAATTGTCCAATGAACATTGATTCAATCGAAGTCCCGTCGGAACAGGAATTGCCGCTTTTCCCACTGCATGCCGTCCTTTTCCCCGGTGGCATCTTGCCGTTGCACATCTTTGAAGAACGGTATCAGTTGATGATTCAACTGTGCTTGGAGCATGAATCACCTTTTGGCGTTGTTCTTATTAAAGAGGGAACAGAAACCGGCGAACCTGCCAAACCACATCTTGTTGGGACAGCCGTGCAGATTCTTGAGGTAAATCGATTGGACGGCGGTCGGATGAACCTCATGACATCCGGGCAGTACCGATTTGAGATTCTAGAAAATCAGTACAATCTTCCCTACCTAGTAGGCCGTGTTCGAATTCCAAACGTGCTGGATCTAGACGTAAATGATGATTTTGAGCCGATTGCATCGGAAACACGAGAACTATATCGGGATTACGAAGCCTTGTTAAGACAACTGTTTTTCGAGTGGGAACCTCCGAAGGTAATTCCTGAAAATCCGCGCCATTTGGCATATCAAATTGGTGTTAGGCTGCACATTTCCCTTGAAGAGAAACAGCAACTGCTGGAAACCTTCCCGCTAAATCAGCTTCTTGCCGGAGAGGCCACGCTCCTAAAAAGAGAAAATCAGCGATTGAGAGCGCGGGTTATCGCTCAAAATAATTGAAAGATTCAAAGTTGCGCTGGTACGCAGTGTTCAATTAAGATGTTCTCTGTCTGAGTGAATCACGTCTCGAAGGATACACACCAAACGCGACGTTATTGTTCGTGGCACGAAAGTTGCCGACGATAAGCCACTTATCTGGCTTCATTCGTGTCTTCCTAATATCATCAATCCATTAAATGGCACTTGCGCATCGGCATTCTAGCGCGTTCGAGAGAATGCCGTGCTGGTTTGACGTTGCAGTTTGCCCTCCCAAATATTACCTGGATAGCGCTTGTCGCGCACCAATCTTTTCTAGCACAAACTGAGTACCATGCGACTTCATTCATCTCTACATCAGTTAGCGCAAAACACGGGAGTGCAGATTGTTAGGCGAGATTTCGTCTATGTCAGTAATTTGCTGTCTTTGACTAGACTTGCTCTAGCACCTTTCATTTTTCTTAACATCGTTCATTATGAGCGGGCTATCGCGTTGACATTAGGCGGTCTAGCCGTGTTGTCTGATCTGCTTGATGGTCACATGGCTCGGAGGTTGAAGTTGCCCTCTGATTTGGGAAAAATCCTCGATCCTATAGCAGACAAGATCGTGATCGGTGCCGCGCTTTCCGGACTCGTCTACTCAAAGCATTACGATTTTCCCCTGTGGGTATTTGTGATCGTTGTCATAAGAGATGTTTTTATAGTCGTCGGTAGTATCTATCTCGCATATCAAATCCGTTTCGTCACGCGGTCCAATCGATGGGGAAAGTGCGCTACTGTATTCCTTTCAATTGCTTTGATTCTTTACATTCTAGATCTTGTCGGAACAATTTCGTTCTATGTACTCTGCGTTGGGATTGCTTTCATCGGTATATCAAGTTGGAGCTACTCCCGGCGGCTAATTAGACTTCTTCAAGCCGATGTTCCTCAGCAAAGGAAATTGGTGTAATCCACAAAATTTCGAGTCACCGTTTTGACTTTACCGTAGCGCGAGTCACAGACCGTGATGCACAGGTCAACCTAGTGATTGATGCATCTGATTCAGGAGAATTGAGCATGCCACAACGGCTAAGTGTACCCGACATCGCTAGCATCATTGGTGTTGAGGAGGATATCATAACGAACGCATTGGCCCGCGAAGATGACGATCTCAAACCTTACTTGTATATTGAACCGGTGATAGCATCCCAAGGTGACGAGTCGCTTGAAGCACTATTTGGCGGAGAGAAAAAGGAGGCAGAAGAACCCCATACTGCGTTCATGCTAAGTATCGATGGGTTATCCATTCTTATCACAAAACTTGCCTTCAATATTCCAACGTCAGACCTAATTGAGAACTTAGCTTGCCAAGTGCTGCATCTCGCCGTTTTGCAGGAAGATATCGCCGAATTAAAACGCGAGAATCAGGAGCTTCAATTTCAGAATGAAGAACTTCAACGGAGTATCAAAGAGGTCCAGACTGAAACTCTGAAACTAAAATCAGAAGTCGCAGAAGCGGCTAAAACTCAATCACGCGGATGGTTTAGTGGTTTGTTCGGAGACGAGAAATCGCGATCGCAATCAAGCAAGGATTAGAGGAGGTGCTGTTGCTTATGCGCTCTGCTCCGGATGAATCCTTTCCAATGCTTCGATAGTTTGAACGCCCTGACGTCCATCAGTTCTAGGCGTTTCTCGGTTGTTAACACAAGCGAGAAAATGCCTGCACTCAACCATCAACATATCTTCCTGATTTTCAGGGGCGAGAAAGTCCCATAGTAGGGAGTGAAGTTGACCGTCGGGTGTTCTTGTTTGGAGCTCGAAAGTCCTTTGATTGACCGTTGCTTCCGAGGAGGCGTCAAGTTTGAACTGAATCATGGGCACTTTCAGGGCAATTGCCAATGCAACGCAGTGCACCCCCATATCCCAGTAGGCGTTAAGATACTTCTCAGGTGTCGTTGTTTTCAGGAATTTTCCGTGTGCGGAAACTGTTTCACCGGGCAACGCGCTAAGTTTGGTAAAACCGGTTGAGTAGCAAAGGACATGACCAACCATCAAGACACAATCGGAATCTTCCGCCAACTGCGTGAGGTGGTGTGCTTCCTTTGACGAAAGCGCCATGGGTTTCTCAAGAAACAAATCTTTCTTTGCCTGTAACACCCGTTCTCCGACTTCTGCGTGTGTCTCCGAAGGGGTGGCGACGACGACAGCATCACTCTCCTCTATTAACTGATCGATGTCCTCAGCAAAACGCAAATTAAGCTGTTGAAGTACATCGCGATTCTGATGTCCATAGACGAGGTGGAGTCCACCAAGATGATGGAATTTGTGCAGTAGGGTTTTACCCCACCGTCCGGTGCCAATCATTGAGATTCTTGGCTTCATCAGTCTCCTCCCACGTTCTCTTCAAATCGAATTACTGTGCTGATTATAGCATAGCAAACAGTGCTTTATCCACTCTTTTGGTCGTTGGTACGACACATCCGCACGGGAGCAACGGCCAAAACTTTATTGAAATATACGCCTTGGCTGTGAACAAACCATGCATGGCTGAGAAGCAATTCCATAACACCTAAACCTATACCTAACTTTCGTTGATATGCCAAAGCGTTCTCGCCACCAGATTATCGCCATTATAACGTTCGTTTTTGGGCTTGGATTTCTGTATCAGCCCAATTCTGTATTACTCAAGGGTATTGCCTTACCGCTTTTGACCATTACATCGATTTTATCAGCAAGTTGTTTTTCTGCCAAGTGGGTCGTGGAGATTATTGCAGGTCTTGGGCTAATTACTGGAATGGGGTTCCTGTTTGTGAATGTTCCAGGTGCTCTTCGCGGTTCCGCTTTCCACCTAATCTATGCTAGCGCAATCGCTTTTAGCATGACAACACGCTGGCGAAAGCAGATGGCAATTCTCGGCGGAACTATCCTAGTCATCGGCTTTGTTTTCCTCTATCAGCCTCTTAGTTTTCTGCGGAGCACAGCTCTCTATCTTATCCTATTAGGTATGACTTTGTTTGCAATTCTTGCGAGGCGAAAATGGTGGGTGGAACGGATTTCCATCAGTACGATTGCATGCGGTCTTATCTTTCTCTGTCAACCGTTTCAGGAGATACTTTACCAGACAGGTTTTCAAATCCTACTCGGCGGTTTAACTGGATTTGTTATTGTTGCCCATCGATAGAGAAAGTCTCTATGTTCTAAATTTCCTCAATTTGCTTTTGCCTTAACCAGATACTCGTTTCCACTACGCTACAAACGCCAATCACCACGGCACAAAGAATGTACGGACTGTTAACTCCTAGTCCTGAATCCGCCAATACCCCACCGAAAAATGGTCCAAGCAATAAGCCACTTCCCAGAACAGCTTCGTGGCCACCACTCTTGTTGCCCTTATCCGGCTGTGCATGCAAACTATAATACATGCTGCTGAAGTAAGTAACAGCTCCAGATAGACCAATTACCGCGAAGGCACACGTCCAATAAAATCCATGTGGCATAAGTCCGATTGCCAAGAAGGCGATTATTGCGAGTAACTGGGCGCCAATCAACGGGGACAATCGATAATGCCACCGTGCGGCTTGATTTGTGCCTAACCATAGGAAGCCAATCAGTTGTGTTGCTCCCAACACCAGTATTAAATTTCCATAAGCTATTGCGGGAATGCCGGCCTCGACTGTCAGTTTCGGCGCGATATGTCGAACGATTCCGAGCGAAAACCATGAAGCAAAGTTAGCAATCCGCGCTATTTTTAGATGGATGTGGTGTGCAGTATGAGGAGGCGCTTCAATTAAAACAGGGTGTTCCGGCGAACGTAGGTCTTTACGATTTGCGATTATTTGAGATTCAAGAGTAATCCAATTGATTAGACTAAATCCGCCCGCGAAATAGAAAGCAAGGACTGGGCTGGTTCCTTGATAAAGATAACTGGAAATCATCGGACCAATTGTAATCCCAACGGTCCAGAACAGATTAAAGGTCGTAATGCGTCCAATCAAATCTCCTGCACCTTCTCGTTCAGCTAGCCACGCTTCATAGGTGGGCCAAAAAAGTGCCATACCGATACCACTGCACGGAAAAACTATCATGAGATATAGCTTGCGCGTACAGAATGGGAGCAGAATACTTACGGCGGCGAGTGTAAGGCAGGCAATGGTGAGGACGCGAAGTCGTCCAACCCTATCTGAAAGACGGCCAAACGGAATTGCTAGTAGCACGAAGACGCCCGTGCTGATTGCGGTCAGAATGCCTAGAAACGTAGAAGAAAAGTGGAGGTAGTTTATGAAAAAAGCGGCGTTCGTAAGGATACTACTGATGCTAGCATCCATTAGAAGCGCAGGGAGATATGCACCGTACTTGCGCATGAATGTTTGTTATCTTCGCATGAGATAGGTCCGGCCGCCAATCACACCCCATCTGGGGATTCCCATTAGCTCGATTCTGTGCTTTTAAGACGAATAACAGGCGGTGAAAATCGAACGTTAAAGATTAGCAGGTGAGATTTTGATTATCCAGTTTTCTTGATTGACCATTGAAGAAGTTGCCGAACGTTTATGACCGGTTGGAGAGAGTTGGAATAGGCTTTGCAATATGTCAAGAAATCGCTAGTCATTAAGCGGGTATGCTTCCCTATAGGCCAGTAATGTACAAAGTCAAGCCTAGTCACTCTAATCTTCCACATGGCGAAGCGCCAGCGTAATGATTTTAACGGCCCGATCTATCGGTATTAAGCTAGTATTAATGACGAGGTGATATAGTGTCGCATCCGTCCAGGCAGCGTCGTGGTGATGCTTTAGATAATGTGCACGTCCTTTGTCGATGGATAGAATCTTCTTCGCGGCTTCAACATGGGTTAGAGAATCTGCTGCCATTACCTGTTTGCAACGATCTTGAATTGTCCCAACGAAGCGAACGTGAAGCGTTTGCTCTTTTGAAGCAAGGATCCTTTGACTACCTCGACCAACAATCACAACATCGTCCCGCCTCCAGAGTTCTTCGACAACTTGATGAAAAAACGCCGTCACACTTTCAGGATCTAATCTTGGTTCGTTTTCAATAGGTCCGATTGACCAATCAAGTGGCATAGTCGGCGGATAATAGTACGGAAACTCGGCAACGACCAAAGGTTGTGCGACAAACAGCTTTTTCAAGAAGGTGTGCAGTCCGTGTTCATCCTTTTCATCGTATTGACGGATTTCGTCTTCAGTCGTATTGGCAATACGCGCGACATCGGCGAGGATGTCTTTATCAAAATAACTATAACCGAGTTCTTTCGCTACTTCTTGAGTAATCTCTTCACCACGACTTCCGTATTCTCGCGAAACGGTGATTACCGCCATGGGAGTTTTCTCCTTCGCAATATCGGTTAATAGGTTCTTGAGTTATGCACCTCATTTGTTAATAACGACATCGAATGTATTACGTATTATGCGGTTGACTTATTCTTTATGGCGTGGCAATTCTAATCCTGGTCGAATTAGGACCTACTTGGAAGTCCAAAGTTCCACAATTTCGTTGCGTCTCGCAGATTCGGAAAGAACGTCACAGACGTGCATCGTGTCGGTTGCATCCTTGATGAATTTAGGTTCAAGCTTCCCGGACTGCACGATTCTCGAGAACCGTTCAATCATGTTTACCTCTTGGATTGTGCTTTCGACTTTGTGTTCGGCAACTTTTCCTGTCGCATTGTGTATCCAGAATCTTGCAGATTCTGCTTTCCAAGGAATGACAAAATCGTCGCATATCAGCGAGGCATTGGTCCCTGCTATTTCGAACCATTTTCTGCTACCGGTGTCAAACGCGCAATCAAATGATGCCATCCGTTCGCCTTCAAACCAAAGTAGCCCCGAAAAATTCAAGTCGACGCCAACTTCGTAACGTGCGGTTGCGAAAACTTGGGCCGGGAGATCGCCGAATGCCCAAAGAATAGCGCGAACACAATAATATCCTAAATCGCTGAGACTACCACCCGCAAGTTCTTTCTTAGCGCGAATGTTGTCATAAGGAATTGTGTCCCAGTTAAATGAAAACCCCGAGGTCACTCGACGTAACTTTCCTAATGTCCCATCCTCTATGATTCGCCTCATTTGAGGTGTACGATCATGATGTACCCACATGACGCCATCCATCAATTGTACGCTATTCTCTTGACATGCCTTCGCCATCGCCATGCATTCTTCCACGTTTGCCGCCAACGGCTTCTCACACAACACATGTTTGCCACATTCAGCGGCTTTGATTGTCCATTCGGCATGAAGTGTTGGTGGGGTGGGGAGATAGATTGCATCAATTGACTCATCTTCCAAAAGCTGTTCATAGCTGCCGTATGCCCGCTCAACATCATGCGCAGATGCCCAATTCTCTGCTCGCTCTTTTGTTCGACTAGCGATTGCCACAAGTTCGGCGTTACTAGCAAGTTTTATAGCGCGGCATACTTTGGTGGCGATTTTTGCAGTGCCCAGAATTCCCCAACGTACATTTTTTTTCGGTTCTGTCATTTTATTAAGCTTTTTCCGCAATCGACATCCGAAGATCCAAGCTATGGGTTTGATTACCATGATATTTCATTGTACTGGCACTAGCGCGCGCCGATGTTACACCAAACTGTGCAATTAGTCAAGCAAATTACCGTCCAAATTTCCAACTTGATTCGTCGTGAAGTATCAACAGAAATGCCGGCAACCCAATCTGTCTCTTGCATAACCTGCTTAGAAATAGCACAACGTCCGATGTCCATCTATCTTGTCCCCACTTGTCTGCGGATTGTGTACTATCAAAAAAGTCTGTACTGAAGTTTAGGTACTTTGTTTGTGCCTGGACGTATCTCTGCTATAAAGAGATAACAATGGAGGTTTCCACTCTTCATCGCAATCCAGACCCATCAGGCACCGAGAAATTCCGCTCTCTGACATTCCCACTGAACTAAAACTGAACTAATCAAGAAGAAGCGTTCGACTGCGAATTCCTAATCCTAGGATTCCAGCATTAGCCTCAATGGGTTCCCATCAATGGTACAATGGAAATTTCAAACAGATGACTTGTCGAATTTAAACGGTTGCTGTCCACGTAATAGTTGGCAACCTATGCAAAATCTGCACCCTCCACCTAGGATTTGCACCTTTAATTTTCGCAATTATGACAATGTTTGCCCTTGACTGCTCGTCCACTAGCGGCTTCACGAATCCAATTCTCACTGGTATGTTTCTTGCTCGTCTTGCTAGTAGAGACGCATTTTACCAGAGAAAGGAAGAAAGGTATGCCACTAGAATTGCGGCGGAAAAGCGTTCATCTGATTGGCCTCATCGTGCCGATTTTCTACATATTCATTGAAAGATATCAAGCTGTAATTGCTGTCGGCATCCTTGTGTTCATTGCGCTTCTGATTGAGTTGTTTAAAACTCTATGGCCCTCGTTCAGGGTTGTGTTCTACCAAGTCTTCACACCGCTGCTCCGTTCACACGAACGAAGTGGCGACATTACAGGTGCGACGTATTTTCTTATCGGTGTTTTCCTACCCATTCTTCTCTTCCCTAAAAACCTCGCTATTGTCTGTATTTTCTTCATGATCTTTGGCGACATGGCTGCCGCGCTAATCGGAAAGAAATGGGGGCGGACAACGTTATTTTCTCGAAAGAGTCTAGAAGGTAGCCTCGCCTGTTTTCTTGTATGTATTCTGATTGCGCTTGTCAAGTTCAATCCAGCGGTGGCAATCATCGGGGCCTTAGTAGCAACGGTGGTTGAGGTTATCCCAACTAAGCTTGATGACAATTTGACAATGCCATTGCTCTCTGGCTTGGCGATGTATCTTGTTCTCAGCAGTTGAGGCGGATATCCACATTTTTGCTAATCTGTTCTAATAACCCACCTCGGTTCTTCGTTTTCCTATTTGTCCAGCCTTCAGCTACACACGGGACGTAATACCCCCTTAATAATTCCTTCCTTTTCCATTATCATTTTTCGAAATCGTGTGCTAGAATATGCATTTATCGTTGAAGGATATCTTACATCAACGCTGATGATACCTATATTTTGTTGATGGTACAGTCCGTAGTTTCTTAAAATTCTATGGCAGCAATTGAACTAAGAAATATCACCAAACGCTTCGGAGATGTTATAGCCGTTGATGACCTAAGCCTAGAAATTCAAGATCGAGAGTTCTTAGTTTTCTTGGGCCCCTCCGGCTGTGGAAAGACAACAACACTGCGATCAATTGCTGGCCTTGAACAGCCCGAAACAGGGGACATCCTAATTGATGGAATACGGACAAATCACTTACGCCCGGCAGACCGAGATGTCGCCTTTGTGTTTCAGTTTTATGCACTCTATCCGCATCTGACAGTTTTGGATAATATTGCATTTCCACTCAAGGCAGTGAAGTTAGGCCAATCTGAAGTTCGCAGACGGGTACGGGAAGTTGCCCATCTCTTACAAATTGATACGTTGTTGGACCGAAAACCCACGCACCTGAGCGGCGGAGAGATGCAACGGGTGGCGCTTGGAAGGGCGATGGTGCGCCGTCCGAAAGCGTTTTTGATGGATGAGCCGATGGCGAACCTTGATGCCAAACTCCGCGTCGACATGAGATCTGAACTTAAACGTTTACAATACGAACTTGGCACAACGACAATTTTTGTCACGCACGATCAGGTTGAAGCAATGTCAATGGCGGATCGGATTGCGATAATGCACATAGGGATACTCCAACAAATTGGCTCCCCTCAAGAGGTCTACAACAAACCACAGAGCTTATTCGTTGCCGGGTTCATGGGTAGCCCATCAATGAATTTAATCCGTGGTACTATTCAGTCGGCTGGTAGTAGAACCTTGATGCGACTAAATCATACAGATTTCTCGTGGGAACTTTCCGACGAGCAGGTTGCGAACCTCGGCAGCGAACTTCCAGACAACGAACTGGTTTTTGGAATTCGACCAGAGCATATCGTGGTTTCCAAAGAATCTGTCGAAGGAAGAATCAAGGCAGTCGTACATTTGGTGGAGTTGCTTGGCTCCGTGAATATCATTGATATTTTCCTTGGCGAAGATTCGGAGACAACAAATCTCATTACGCTCAGAGTCCGAACACACCCAGCATTCCATGTTGAGGCAGGACAACCCGTTTGGATGGATTTCGACGAGGAACATGTTCATTTCTTTAATCCCAAAACGGGACGAGCTATTTGTTGATTTATGGGTGGAGATTGGAGGAACTCTTCTAGAGGTGAAAGGAAACAGGGAATGACCAAGATTCCATGCCGAATGGCAGCACTAGACCTAGATGGAACACTTCTCAATAGTAACCACGTCGTTACTAACCGAAACTGCTCAGCGTTGCGAGAACTGTCGAAGGAAGGGGTTGTCGTCGTGTTAGTTTCCGGAAGGATGCATCAATCGATTCTACCAATTAGTAATCAGATTGGATTGGAAAACCCGATTATTTCATACAATGGAGGGATGGTAAAACACGCGAAAACCGGGGAAGTATTTCATCACACACCCATTGCGAGTGCGACGGCAATGGATTTGGTTGACTACTGCGATGAAAGAGACCTACATCTCAATTTTTGTCTGGAAGATCAACTCTATATTAAGATGGAAAATCCTTGGAGCGAACTTTATGAGAATCGGACAGGGGTGCGTGCTACCGCGGTTGGAGACCTTCGAAAATTAACGGGCGGGGAACCAACAAAGATGCAAATACTCGACACACCTGAAAACGTTGAGCACTTACTCATTGACTTTCAAAGAGATTTTGGAGATCGGTTTTACATTACCCGCACGCAAATCGAATACATTGAATTCATGAATCCGCAGGTTTCCAAGGGGCCGGCGTTGAAGGCCTTAGCGACTCAGGCAGGTATTTCTATGGACGTCGTTGTCGCTTTTGGCGATGGATATAATGACGAGAGTATGATGGCTGCCGCAGGTTTCAGTATTGCTATGGGAAATTCTGTTGATGAATTGAAAGAATGTGCGGATTATATTGCCGAGTCAAACGACAATGACGGCGTCGCTCAAGCAGTTGAGCGTCTACTGATCGGCGGGAGCACGGCGTTTCATGGCTTTGATGGGGATACTCGCGGTTAGCGCCATTGATGTTCCGTCACGTTGAAGTTCAATATCAATGTCTTCCGAGGGGAATTCAAAATACTCCGCAAGGAGTTGTGTGAGTTTCGCCTGCAAATCACTCATAATAGCCTCGTCTGCACCGACCCTATCTTGAATTAAGATCAACTGCAAGCGATTCTTGGCGACCTCCTTACTCCCACGCTCCTGATGTAATAGTCGCATCAGTTTTCGAAACATGTCGGATTCTCCTGCTAGCTGCGGCCGATAAGCTTGTTCATTAGTTGACCAAACCAGTTTTCCGACTTGAATTCTGGTATCGGTATATCCTCACCTTCGAGCCGCTTTGCAATACGATTGTAGGCTTCACCTGCGTATGAGGCATGACTATATGCCAAAGGCAATCCGTGGTTAGTTGAAACGATTACCTCCGGATCCTCCGGGATGACGCCGATCAAGTCTATTGACAGGATGTCAATGATATCCTGTGGATCCATCATGTTTCCTGCTTTCACCATCTGTGGAGAGAGCCGGTTGATGACCAAATTCATTTCTTCAATGTGCATGTTCTGCAGCAGGCCGATTATTCGATCTGCATCTCGAACTGCCGAGATCTCGGGAGTGGTGATAATCAACGCCTCGTCTGCACCGACCGCGGCATTTTGGAAGCCCTGCTCAATTCCTGCCGGGGAATCGATGAGAACATAATCAAAATCCTCTTTTAGCTCCTTACCGATTTTTATCATCTGCTCGGGCAAGATGTCCATTTTGTTATTCTTTTGGGATGCCGGCAAGAGATTTAATGCTTTAACGCGTCGGTCTTTGACTAATGCCTTTTCAATGCTGCATGTACCATCAATCACGTCCATTGACGTGTAAACAACTCGGGCTTCCAAGCCCATAATTACATCAAGATTCCTAAGCCCCACATCACCGTCAACCAAAACGACCTTTTTGCCTAACATTGCGAGTGCTGTTCCCAGATTAGCTGTGGAAGTGCTTTTGCCCACTCCTCCTTTCCCGGAGGTTAATACAATCACTCTTCCCATGCTTTCACAGCCCTCCTTCTCTGCTTGCCGGATGTATTCTAGATACCATGTTCATTCTAAATGCGATTGTGAAAAAGCGACAGAACTTCGCTGCCCCACTTGGGCTAGATGATTAAAATCGGTGAATTCTTCAACAACCACAGCGACATTATCCCGTATCCGTGCGAACTCAACTTTATTTCCTTGTGTTCGCTGATTTGAAGGTGGACGGGAAATGAAGCGTGCGATTCTCAACTGCGTGGGTACGAGACTTAGAGCAATAATCACAGATGAAATGTCGCCCAAAGCGCCAGCATGTGCAATGCCGCGCAGGGTTCCGAGGACAATAATATCCCTAGCTGCAATAATCTCCGCTCCTGGATTTACGTCTCCAAGAATGACGACATTGCCCTCAAGGAAGCGTTCGACCTGTCCTGAGCGCAATGTTTGTCGGATGAATAGTGTTTTCTCCTCTTCCGCTGGCAAAAAATATCCACCGCTCTGAGGGGTTGCCTTGTGCAGAGCCGGGGTGCCCACAATCGGTGAGTCTTCCTGCGTCCAAGGCATATCATTGGATTTACCTATTAGTTGTTTGATTTCAAGGCCGTAGGTATCCTGAAGCAATCGTTCCAATCGGCGTAACCCCTGAGTGTCCATCGATCCACCACCGAGATTGATAGTTACTCCTGTTCCGGCAAGCGAATCGCCCAATTTCTCCATCCGTTTTTCAATGCGTGGGATAATTTCCTCTATATTAGCTTCCGGATCAACAAACAGGTGCAAGCCATCGCGAAAACCTTTGAGTTCGACAATCGGTCGTGGAATATCTTTCATTTTCGCCTTATGTGAAATCAATTGATTGCCTCAATATAGGGCTTTTCAACTTTCGCTAGCACATAAGGGCCTTCGGGTATTACAGCAATCTGAGCGTCATTTCCATGTTTGGCAAACACTTGATCGACTCCTTCTTTGAGACGCTGAAGCGGTTGCACGAAAAGGTGCTGTTGTTGTTCAAGGGGGATGCCCTCTGTGTAGAAGTAGATATCAGCTTTTCTTGCAACCTTCGCTAGTTCCTCAAGTTGCCACTGATCAATCACGAAATTTTCTGGCTGGTAGATGTCCTGAATAAATTCGTCGAGATTTTGCGTTTCAAAAATCAGATTGGTAAACGGCTTGCTACCGATACCTTGACTACATTCGGCCATTAGGATAATACTCCCGTTTGGCTTTACAACTTCTGCAGCCGTCAATAATCCTTTAATTGCTTGATAGAAAGTGGTGTCGAGCGGGTACCCGGCACTTGAAACAATTACCAGATCTGCGGGGTAAGGCAACGTTGCAGTTACTTGCTTCTCTACGAATTCACAGCCTGCCCTATGCGATTCAACCAACTCACCAGCAAATACCCCCGTAATCTGTCGTTTATTATCTATCGCAACATTAAGGTTAAAGTCAACTCCTGCCATGAGCGCGATTTCGGTTGCTTCGATATGGAACGGGTTATCATCCAAGACTCCTACAGATGCGCTCGGATGTTCAAGGATTTGGGGACCGTGCATTACTTTCATCGTTTCTACTGAAGTAATACCGGGACAAATTGCTTTACGTCCTCCCGAATATCCCGCCATCAAATGCGGTTCAATTAACCCTGTGGTAATCTTTACGTCGGACTCTAGGTACGTCTTATCAATATGGACAGGCGTTCCATTCCTCGTTAATCCTAAATATTTATGAGTCTCTGGTTCGTCAGACAGGTGATTGACAATCCGATAGTTGCTCATGATGCCAACCCCGACCATTTCTTCCAATTCTTTCTCAGTGCTCGGGCGGTGAATACCTGTCGCGACTAAGATAACAATCTTCTCTCGCGGGATGCCTTGCTGTTCAAAGGTTTTCAATATCGGCGGTAGAATTACCTGATTGGGGACAGGGCGTGTGATATCGGAAATGATGATACATGCGGAAGATCGATCTTCTACCAACTGGGCTAAGGGTAATGAATTGATTGGCGATTCTACAACTTCGCGGACCGCAGCCTCTGGATTTCGAAGTGGATTTTCATGTTGGATAGTAAGAATCCCAGCTAGATTCTCGTCTGGGACGTCAACATCCAAGAATCCGCGTCCATATCTCATACCAATTCGCATCGTTAGCTTCTCCGTAGAACCTCCAAGCCGAAACCTTATATCATAGTCCCTATCATTATAAACAAAATCATTAACTCATGGCAACACTTTTTTGTGGAAGATGCAGGAGAATCGCATCGGATTTCAATTGTAAATCCATTTCCACGTCGACTTAGACCGAGAGTGGAACGAAAAGAGAGGAGCGGAGGGAAAATCGGCGATGGTGCGGAAGGCCTTATCACTTAAGAAAAACGTCTTGACAAAACGAATGGAATAGGTCAGAATCAAAGAAGTTGTGCGATACGTGCAGAAAATCCTTTCGATTCAGATTCTCAATTCGCAGAGAGGGAGCAAAGTCATGCAACGAATTGAAATCACCACGAAACCAAACGGCGCAGGACGCAATTGGTTGGAAGTAGGTTGTTTTGAGACCGATGGATTCGGACGGAAGGAATGGGTCAAAAAGGATGTGCCACACCAGGATCGGCGTTTGAAAGCGGACCGTCGTTATTCTGACCGAGCCGAGACTATCGATTGGATATTGTTGGTGCCAGACAATTATCCATTAACGATTATTAAAATGAACTACGATCGTTTAAGCCCTAGAAAGGTTGATGTAATCTGGGAACCAAAAGCCACGTCTCAAGAAGAACTAAATAGCGAAGATGAAATCAAGCGCATTTTCGAGCTTGCCCAGGGGAATGACGAACTGCTGGTACTACTGAAAAAGGTGCTCAATCGGTAAACAGATATGAAATGATACCAAGCATGGGACGCAAAATGCAATGCTTGAAAACGAGTGGAGATGATGAATCCAACCCATCTTGTCATGAAATATGCCGATCTTTGTGAAAGAATTGCCCGAATTCCACAGGTCGATCTCGGACACTTTCCGACGCCGTTGGAAGATTGTCCGCGTCTATCTGAAAGATTGGGCGGTCCCCGTATCTTGATTAAACGAGAAGACTGTTCAGGTCTCGCGCTTGGTGGAAACAAGGTTCGACAGTTAACTTTCACAATAGGCGAGGCTGTACATCAGGGGGCGGACACAATAGTGCATGGAGCAGCATCGCAATCCAACCATTGCCGTCAAGCTGCGGCGGCATGTGCTCGACTCGGTCTGAAATGTTATCTTCGCCTTGCACGCGATCATAAGAGTGTTGTACAGGGCAACCTACTGCTAGACCATCTCGCAGGAGCTAATGTTGAAATAGTTGATGTTCCATTCGGCGATGAATTGCATGCAGTCAAGGAGGCGTTAGCGGAAGAATTGAAAGCCGAAGGATTGAAACCCTATGTTGTCGGTGGGCCGCATGCCGCGGCGCTGGCCGCAGTCGGTTTCACGTGGTGCATGACCGAAATCTACCAACAACAGAAAGCCTTGGGAATAGAGGCGGATTGGATTTACGCGGCCTCGGCAGGTGGTACACAGGCAGGGCTAGTCCTCGGGTCTAAAGCGTTAGGAATGAAAATAAAACCCTTTGGCGTTGCTCCACTTAGTTGGGATAACCGGATTGAGCGTATTCAACAAGCAGCGAACGCCGCTGCCGCGATTCTGGACCTGGATGTAGTTATTGGCGATGATGAAGTGAGAAACACCGATGCCTTCGTAGGACAAGGTTACGGTATGTTAACACCTGAATGCGCTGAAGCAATCAGATTGGTTGCACAAACGGAAGGCATCTTTTTGGATCCGGTATATTCGGGCAAGGCGATGGCCGGGTTAATTGACCACGTTGTGCGTGGACAACTCACCTCTGATGACACCGTGATTTTCCTTCACACGGGAGGCACGCCTCAACTGTTTGTCTACAATGAGGAATTATGTGCTTGAAGTTTAACTGACACGAGGAATAATAGATGAAGAGAATAATCTTAGTCTTAGTTGCATTTCTTGCCGTGCAGAATTCCGCTTACGTTAATGGCAATACGCCACCAAGTTTTGAATCAATCCAATTTACGCCTATAGAACCGGCGCCGGCACGTGAGGCGAGTGTACTGACCGCTACCCCTGCAGGCTGGAAGGACGTGGACGGAGACGCCGAACAGTATCTGTATACTTGGTATAATCAGAATGGTCCGTTACGAGGGACGGTTGATTTCTCGAATGAGCAAAAGGAACAGTATCCGGGCATTACTCCAGTGGATTTTTCATCACCACTGCCGCTACCTCGCGATCTAGAATTAACGGTGCGGGTTGCAGGAGTACAGAAAGGCACAGTAAAATTTACCAGTCCGAGCGGAGTCGAGACGGTACGTAGTATTCCCGAAGATGAAGGGAGCAACATCAATGACAATTTCACTGTCAGTCTGGAGGAAGTCGGAGAGTACACAGTTACGGAGACTCTTCAGGCGATAATTCGATCGAAAGAAGGGCTGTTACCGTTCGAGCTGCAAGCAGGGGAACGCCAATTCAGTTGGACTTATCTCAATCCTGTTCCCGGCGAAAGGCTCTATCGTTACATGACGCGGGTGCATCAAATCACTTTGACGGCTACCGGCGATTTGGCGGCTGACCTCGACATTGCCAACCCCGGCGCAGTAGTTGTGGTTAACCTAGTCACCCAACGGGTAATTCTTCCCGGCTCAACGCTGAAAATCGACATTGATTACCAACTGGCATTTTCCAAGTATTCCTCTCTCACTCTGGCAGATACATCCGTCACCGAACGTAGCCTCTCAGGCGCCAACTTTGATGCCGGTGACGAGGTATATGTCATAATTACCCCATATGATGGGAAGGATCGTGGTAATTCTGTTGAGAGCGACCGGATTCAAATCTTTAACACCCCGCCAACATTGAGCGGCGTTGAGGTTACCACGGATGTGGAGCCGTCTGCAATACCAAACATTCTCACCGCTCTAGCGCGTGGATGGTCTGATGATGATGAAGATGCGGAACAAATTAGGTATCAATGGCACAAACAAGATGATCCCATACTAAATGCGACGGAGGCAATCCTAACACGAAAATTTAGCGAGGGAGAGGTATTGTTCGTTGAAGCCACTCCTTTTGATGGTGTAGAAGACGGGGAAACTGTCAGGAGTACTAGTATCATTATTCCAAGTGGAGCTAAGTCCACAGACATAAACGGAGATGGCGTGGTCAACATTCTGGATTTGGTCTTCGTTGCGAATAACTTAGGAATGCAGGTCGTAGAGGGAACCAATTCTAGTGCCGACGTGAACAAAGACGGTGTGGTAAACATCCTAGATTTGGTGGCTGTCGCTGCTGATTTTTGAGAGAGCATATATTCGTCAATGAATCGTGTTACACGGCGCACCGCTCCCGCGGATTGACAGTCCCATCGGTCAAAACTTGAATTCTGGCTCACTGGCTTTTGGGATGATGCCACCGGCGTAATGAATCTGATGCCGACAACCCGGCTTCTTGTCCCAACGCAAAAGCTGTTGCGATAAGATTGCGCTCTCCCGACACAATGTCACCTGCAGCGAACAGCCCAGGAATCGGATTGCCGTGAGAATCAAGTAGTTGTGCATCATCGTTGGTGATAATTAGCCCGTCCTCGTCTTTTTGATAATCCCAACCTTCAAGAAATTCCGTATTCGGGATTAACCCTTCATCGACAAGAAAACCGTCAAAATACGCCTCACTTCCGTCTCCCAATTCAAACCCCATCAGATTCGTCTTCTCGCCAATGTGTCTGAGAATCTTCGTCTCAATGATGTTGATGCCCCGCTCTTCGGTTTGCCTTAGGACTTCGGGTGACATTCCATGGGGACGACCATTCGTCAGAATTGTAATCTTATCGGTGAAATCTTGTGATCCGAACGCTACATCATATATGTAGTCACCAACACCGACGATGGCGAGATGTTCACCAACGTGCAAATGCCCATCGCATCGGATGCACACGTGCCATCCCTTCCGATTGCCAGCGTAACGAAATACAGCAACATACTGTTGGTACAGTCGTTCAGCCTCGGGTTGGAACTCGATATCGGGCCAGCGATCATCAAAACCCGATGCAACCACCACAGTTCGAGATTTAAAGTGTTCAATCTCAGTTGACTTTCCTTTCTTACGTGCAGTGGTGGAGGCTTCAATGTCAAAACCGTCTCCTTCCCTCTTCAATTTAGTAATCAAGCCGTCGCGGATTTCAATTCCTGTTTTGCGTTTCTCTCCGCGGATAGCGACGTCAGTCAACGGACGTCCTTCCATCCATTTCATCAATTCCTTGGCAAAATGCGGTCCGGTGACGCCTGGAAACACAGGCGCGTCCTCAATTTCGACAGACTTTGACCAGTATGCCCGCCCGCGGCTAAAACTCACTTTCCCAGCGTGAAGGACCAATACGTGTCGTGTTTGATGACTGGCGGAAATCGCCGCTTGGGCGCCCGCCGGGCCCGCGCCAATAACGGCGACGTCGTAAATAACTTCTGGCATTGTGAATTAACTCCTCTTTCGAAATAGTTGCGCTGTTTGTGGAAGTTCAGATTATCGAATCTTCCAAGGGCGTCCTAAATTGGCCTCAGTGTAGCACTCGTCGACAATGTGCGCCATCTCCGACTATGCATCAAGACGGTAAACGCGAGTAGCAGTATCATGAAACATGGCGGTGCGTTCCGAGTCCGAATAACCTGTTGATAGCCGTTTGAAGGCATTGTACATTACGTTATAAGAAAAGGATACTTTGTCAACCGGGAAATTGCTCTCGAACATGCATCGATCCGGTCCGAACTTCTCAACACAGTAATTCATATAAGGGCTCATCAATTCGGCAAGTTCTTCCGAGCCGATTGGCTTTGCACGCGTATGCCAATCAAAGCCAACTTGTGGCATCCCCATACCACCAAGTTTTACGTTGATGTTAGGGCATTCGGCTACGGCTTCGATGCCGGTGCGCCAAGTGGCAAGCACCTCAGCCTTCCGATTAGCGTACGGGCCGACGCCTAACACTCCTCCAATGTGATTTAGAATAATCGTCAAATTTGGAACTGCCTTAGCAAAATCGACCAACTCTAGGAGTTGTGGAAAATACAACCAGGCCTCCAAAGATATCCCCATACGCGCTAGTATCCGGGCCCCGGTGCGATAGGCGCTCGACTCCAACTGACCTTTAATATTGGAACGTGCCCTATTTGCGAACTCCGGATGAGGATCCCACGTAACAGAGTGACGAACACCTCGGAACCTGTTCGGACTAGCCGATTGTAATGCCTCGAGCACCGGCTCAACTCGATCGCCCAGATTCAAGTCTGCACTGCCAACAATACCGGCAGCAACTCGACTAGAGCCGTACAATCCACTTGCACTGGCAGCGGCGAGTCCTTGTACGAATTCAACCTCCCCGACGGGACGCATTTCCTGCGGTCCGTCTGCACGGTACATTGCACCCGCCTCAACAAACACAGTGGAACGCACGTTATGGCCGCTGTTAATATCGGCGATAAGTTCGTGAAGAAGATATCGATGATAGGGAATACGGTCAGTGCGAAAGTCCCAGTTGTGGTGGTGGGGATCGCAGATGGGGAGCTCAGGTTCCAAAGTCGGTTCTTGTGTTAAAGCAAGCCAATTATTATCTCCGAATGGCAAGTTGCACCTCCATTTCCGTAGTCGGTAGTCACATCATATCACCACCGATTAGGTAATACACTTAATAAATGACCGCCACTGCCGTCGATAGCAATACTGTGGGCGGGTGAGTTTTCTTAATCAAGAGTGAACATCCACTGAAATGTATTGTTGGTTGTCCTTTGTTATAATGAGATTGCTGCTTATTGGTCTATGATGTGTTACGGAACGACTTCTGCAAGGTGAGCTGCAATCAAGACAAGATCGAGAATATTGATAATCCCATCACCGTTGGCATCCGAGTTCGAATTTGACGGTTTTCCGAGTTGGGCGGCGACTGCGACCAAATCAAGCAGGTTGACAATCTTATCTCCATTCACATCGTAGATTGCTGATCGATCAATAGTCACGAACCCATCGCTATAGACTTCAACAGTAGAATTTCTGAAGTCTCTAACGCTCGCGCCAAGATAGTATTTGCCTTCTTCAACTGCGCTTGTGTCCCAGTTCCAACTAGAAAGGCCCGATGAAATCTGTGATTGAATCTCCACAGAATCGCCCAAGATCTGATCGGTGTCATAGAATAGGCCAATCGTAAAATCGTCCCCATTCAGATCAAATGCATTCCACGTAATCTCAAAGGTATCGCCTGCTACGGCGCCCTCGTTGGTAGGAGAAGTAAATTGAAACGTAGGGGGGAAGTTTGGGCGAGAGAGCGTATGATGATTTGCGTAGATTTCCTCCAGTTCCTTTAACATCGGAAGATTCCGTTGGCGCCACGCCATTGCAACGTCTGTGATGTTTTGCGGAGTATCATTCACAAAGATTTCCCAGAATGAATCTAACGCATCGCTGATGTTGTCATCGTCAACATCTGGGGCGAGATCGATTGAGTCTAGTGTGTCAAATATATCCCACAGAATACTCGCGATAGTTCCTTCAACTATCTCGCCTCTGACATTCCGACCTGCTCCATTTACGTGTCCTGTCCACCACTGATTGGATTCAATATTCGGGGAATCTCTATCCCGAAATCCCGTAACGTTCAGGGCGTTATTGTCCACTGCGGCTTCCACAAATTCTGCCCAACCTTCGTAGAATGCAAAACCTAAATTCGACACGGTCTCCACACGGTGCACACCAGGGTAATTATCTAGTGGCAAGACATCAAAATTGTAGCCATACGCAGCGGTCATCACCGCATGGGCATATTCGTGGAACATTATAATGCGTAGCCATTGGTGTTCCCCAAAAGCAATAGCAATCTGTTCCCGCATCGTTTGTTTCCTGCCATCGTCCATATAATCGAAATTGTAGTAAGAGATACTATATGGGCCGGGCCATACAACCTGTATGGGTCTGTCTCGTTCCCAACCCAATCGGTTGTAAAGAAAGGCGTGTGCATCTTGGATCGTGTTGAAAATGTGTCCAATCCCGCGATCTAAATGGGAATCATCAATGACTAGATTGATGACGGTTTCACCATCTGGGACATCGCTAACCGTTTCAGATTGCAAGGTGTACGTTTGGTTCATGTCATTCGATATTGAGAGCACGGAATTGTCAAATTTTAGAACAACATAGAGATTACGGGGGCTACCATCGAGAAGGGATGGATGATTCAGACTATCGAAGTTGTACTTGCCTTGTTCATCGCCAAAGGTGCGACCGATAAGAGTGCTGCCAATAGTTTGATTCTCTAGGTACAATTGGATTTGGGGCCTTTGAACAGGCAATTCAATGAGCTCGTTATCGTCAAAATAGGAAATCGATCCTCGAATTATCAGGGTGTTATCAATCTGAGCGGATATGGATGGTAATTGGACGTGGGTTTGTAGCGGTAAGCTTCTGACTTCTTCATTGAAAGGCTCGGATCCAATTTCCGCACGGTTTGGAGTCACGAGAAGATACGTATAAAAATGTTGTACGATTCTTTTGCCATCAGCGGATGTGGTATAGATTGATGCTTGAAGTGGATAATTCCCAGGCGCTTTTATTCGCAGGCGTACACTGTATCGTTGTTCTGCCTCCTTGGACGGGAAATAAACATCGTCAAATTGATTCGGTGACTCCGTGACAATACCCCGTGGCGGACGAAACAGAATTCGGGCATGGACGGATTCGACGAGATTGGAGTGGATTGAGAGAACAAGGGTCGCACTGCCCCCAATTCGAGGCGCTCTCGTCAAATACAACCTGCCATCAAATGATTTGAGACGGTGCCTTTCATGGGCGTTTCCAAAGGGGGAGGTGTGTTCACACAACAGGATGGCAAGGATCAAGAAATGAACTAGCCGAGGGAAAATGGGAGATGTTGTGAGATGCCCAGAACTTAACAGGGATTCGGCGTCGAAATGCTTATGTTCTTTCACCGATACTTCATTGATGCCCATGTTGTTGCTAGTTTACCAATCGGTTGCACCGCGGTTTGAGGCCCGCTTTCAGCGATATCAAAATCTATCAGTTCGAAGATGACACCACTCGAATCGGTTGCTTTAACTAAGCCGATATCCGGAGCTAACCACATAGAGTTGGTCAATTCCAAATCTGCAATCGGTAGATTTAAGGTGATGTTCTGTTTAATATTCAAACAATTCTGGAAAGTACCTGCGGGCGTAGCCACATCCTCAATTGCGACAACCTCCGCCCGATTCGTCGATCGTACCTTCCCCACGACGGCAATCTCAGCGTCGCTTTGAACCGTCCAAGTCGAACCGAGATCTGCCGGAATTGGGAGAAAAACCTGTGGCGGTGAGTAATCAAATGTCACTTCCCCTATGATGGCGATGGCGACAACAGATCGGAAGAGTTTTATTCCGTCGGCTTCCGATTTCACCAAAAGTTTGTTGATGTTGCCATTTGTGTCTTCTTCAATAAGTCTAAGTTCTTCGCCATTGATTATCTCCGGACCTTTGATTGTAACAGTCCTTAGGTTCATTTTGTCAAGGCTCTGCAAGGTCCACTGGTTTCCGATGTCATCTGGATAAAAGTTCCGGCTATAACCCGTTGTGCTGAACCAAAGTGCCAGTGCGAGTGTGAACAGAAAATAGAACTGTATCCGGTGTCGGTATAATGTCAGGAACGGTGAGTTCATGATTTTTCTCCAATTGTACCTGCTGCACAGTTTGCAACGAAGATTAATAGTAGGAATTAAGCACATCGCGAGTCTCCACAGTTCTAGCTTGCAAACCAATATCCTAGCAGAATACCAACGCTAACTAACACGGCAGTAGCTCCGAATACTCCTAGTACAAGTTTCCATCTACGCGGTCTTTCAAGCTCTTCCTGTCGAGGTGGGTTCCAAAATTTTCCTACTTTGCCAGCTGTATCTCGCCATCGCCGGCGTTGACGCGAACGTGTGGCGGAATTACCCTCCCAGATTTCTTCTCTCTGACTCCGAATTTTTTGAATCATCTGCTGCGAGTTACTATAATTATTTGCTGAAACTGTGTTCCCACTATTTTTGCGTGCAATACCTTTCGCATTCAACCGTGTTTGCTCAGATGGCCCCACACTCGCTTGTGAAGAAACCGTAGTCGGTTGGTTCTCATCCAAGCTGTCCGAATTGTCCGGCACTTTTTCCAAACTCTCCTCTGGTGCGGCACTTGGAGGACGCTTTCCTGCCCACATAGCCCGACGCTGTTCTTTGTATTTTTCTTCAAGTTTCTTTCTTTCCTCTTCGGTAAACTCCATATATTATCTCCGATCGATTTGCTCTAGTGTTACTATCTCCTCGTTCTTGACTTGCTTGAAGTTTGTCGCGTCTCCGAGGAGTTTACCGACAACGTTAACGGCGCTCGCTGGTCGGATCTCGTTCCCCCGACTCATTGGCGTGGGCCCGAAGAAGATACAGAATGCTTTACCGGGGGGCCAATACGCAATGTCGCCAAGTTCCACGATGTCTTGTTCGTTCTCGAGTTCTGCGTCCACCGGGATAGAGAAGTAAATCTCGTCTTCCCACGCGTTCCCTGCGGCAGTGATTGGCAATGCCTCCCATATCTGCGCCGCCGTACGTGAGTTATTAAGTTCAGCGTCCATCACGATGGATTCAGTCGTAATTCGCACCGTCTGTTGCGCCATGTGAAAGACCTCCTATTAACTCGCCACGTATGTGGGACAACGCTGTTTCTTAGTTCTTCCTCAACCAAAATGCCCCGGTTTTGACATTGACTTTTCATCGTCATCTTGCAATAATATATGGTGTTATTCTATCATACACATCAGGTATTCTCAATATAGAAACAGTATTCGCACCATGGCCTACGGCCTTGTTGTCCGTCAATGTCTAGATGTCGCACAACAGTCGTGGAAGAGCAAGCGCCAAAGTGAACATCAGCTGCAAACACGTCCGTGTTTTTGATTTTTTTAAGACAAAAGAGTATTTGACTTGAGCAATCGCTCGGTGCGATAAACTTACATGGAGTGATACTCATAGGAAATGGCTTAACTGAGGTTTGTTATGGAATATAAATCGCTGGGACGAGCGGGAGTCAAGGTCTCCGAGATTTGTTTGGGAACGATGATGTTTGGCGGTCCAACGGATGAATCAGATTCGGTTCGAATGATTCATCGCGCACTTGATGCAGGTATTAATTTCCTCGACACTGCAAATGTGTACAATGATGGTGAATCGGAGAGGATTGTGGGCAAAGCAATTCATTCGGTACGTGACGAGGTGGTAATTGCCACCAAGGTGTGTGGTCCCGTGGCGGACGGTCCCAACCAGTCCGGATTAAGTCGCTATCACATAATGTTTCAGGTTGAGGAAAGCCTGCGGCGACTTGGTACGGATCGAATCGATGTGTACTATCTGCATCGCCCCGATCCAACTACGCCGATTGAAGAATCGCTGCGAGCATTGGACGACTGTGTAAGACAAGGCAAGGTGCGTTACATCGCTTGCTCAAATTTCGATGCGTGGCGAGTTTGCGAAGGCCTATCAGTTAGTGAACGAATGAACCTAGAACGCTTTGCGTGTGTACAACCCCTTTATAACATTGTGAATCGAGACGTAGAAGTGGAATTGTTACCGCTGTGTCAGCAGCGCGGTTTGGGCGTTGTTCCGTACAGCCCACTGGCGCGTGGCGTGCTGTCTGGAAAGTATCGTCCGGGGCAGTCGCCTCCAGACGGATCGCGAGCTGCCCGACGCGACCTTCGTATCCTACAGACTGAACTTCGTGAAGAAACCTATGAGGTGGCACAACAGCTCATCCCGTTGGCAGAAGCACACAACAAAACGCTGACCCAGTTTGCATTGGCATGGGTGCTGGCGAACCCCATCGTTACCTCCGTCATCATAGGTCCAAGGACGATGCAACAACTTGATGATAATCTCGAGTGTTTAGACTGTGTCTTGAGTGACTCGGATGAAGACGCGATTAACCAACTCGTCCCTCAAGGCGAGCATACTGGTAAAGGGTATAATGACCCGGCGTACCCCGTGCTGGGGCGGCCGATTAGAGCATAAGTCCAAATTCTGCCACGTGGACGAACAGCAATCAAATCGGAACAACGCTCGATACAAAATGGGGATCCAATGTTAGAAAAATTATTCCGTTTACAAGAAGCAGGAACCACACTGAAACGTGATATCGTAGCAGGCTGTACGACATTCGCGACACTCTCGTATATTATCTTTGTCCAACCGGCAGTGTTATCCGCGGCAGGAATGGATCCCGGCGCAGTAATGACCGCGACATGTATCACTAGCGCATTTGCAATGGTGTTGATGGCGTTCCTCGCCAATTATCCAATTGCTCTTGCACCGGGAATGGGACACAACGTCTTTTTCACCTACACCGTTTGTGTTGCCTTGCAAGTCCCGTGGCAAACTGCACTTGGCGCTGTTTTCATTGCCGGGGCATTCTTTATTCTGTTTGCGTTTGTCGGTTTGCGGGAAAAGGTAATGGACATTCTGCCAGTTTCGTTCAGGAATGCCATTCCTGCCGGAATTGGATTACTCATCGCACTTGTGGGCTTGGAATGGTCGGGACTCATCGTTCAACACCCGGCAACCTATGTCACCCTCGGCAATCTGAAATCGCCACAGGTGCTACTATCGCTGGTCGGTATCGGCATTATGGCGGTCCTGTTTGCCTTGAACGTGCGAGGTGCTATCTTGATCGGAATTCTCGCCTCAACGGTTGTTGGACTCATTACCGGAATGGTGACATTTCAAGGCGTTGTCTCTGCTCCGCCCTCTATGGCACCGACCTTCTTCAAGCTGCAGATTCCGAACATTTTCGTACAACCTGAGCTAATCTCAATAATCGTCATATTTATCTTCCTCGATTTATTCGATACCGTTGGAACATTGATTGGGGTTACCCAACAGGCGGGGTTAATGGTCGATGGCAAGCTGCCGAAGGCACGACAAGCGCTGCTATCTGATGCGGTTGCTACCAGTAGCGGTGCCCTGCTTGGCACATCAACGGTTACCAGCTACATTGAAAGCGCATCAGGAATTTCTGCGGGCGGCCGCACGGGTTTGACTAACATAGTAACGGCAGCCTTGATGCTGCTCGCGCTCTTCTTCCATCCGCTGATTAAAATGGTCGGAGCAGGTTATGCTGTCGGTGAAGGTACGTTCCTGTATCCTAATTATTGCTCCGGCGTTGATTATCATCGGAAGCCTTATGCTTAAGAACGTCGTCCACATCAAATGGGACGACATTACAGAGTCTCTTCCGGCATTCTTGATGTTACTGATGATGCCGCTCGCCTTCAGCATTACGGAAGGGTTTGCCTTTGGTTTTATTTCTTATGCCTTCCTGAAGTTGGTAACCGGTAAAGGGAAACAGGTACATTGGTTAATTTATCTATTCGCCATACTTTTTGTGATTCGGTATATTTGGCTGGTCGGATGATTAATAGGTTTCTCCACAGTCTCAGATGGTCGAATGAAAACAGACAGTGACCGGAATGGAGACCAGTCGTATTTCGGAAAGGCGTTGTGTAAATGAACGGGAAAAAAAGTTTCGTTAGCGCTGCCAGATTCTTAATTGGATCATGAACGACAGCATCGAAGTAGCATTGCGTCGAGGCACATCTTTCTTGATGACGCAATCGCATCACGCCGGTTATTTTGAAGGTAAACTTTCCTCAAGCACGTTTCCAACGTGTGCCTACGCTTGGGTGCAATTTGCGCTGGAAAAGTTGCCGGACGCAGCGCTGATTGAGTGGTTGCTGCGTAACCAGAACCAAAATGGCACGTGGGGTCTTGATGTATCGAATCAGCCGAACCGAGAAGCAACCCTGTTTGCCAAGCTCATCTTACAACAGATTGCTGAACGACAGCCGACGCCACAGGTTGAAACGGCATTCGCACGTATTCCTGACTACCCACTCGAATTGGCGTTAATTAAATTGGCTTACGCAGCATTCGGGCAGTCCGAATGGACTGAACTGACAATCTCCAAAAACATGCTTCCAGTGTTAACGTTAGTGCAGAAGATATCCGCTCTGTTTCCACGGCTCCGTGCTGTTTTCAACCCGCCAACCAATGTTCTCCCGCCTGTAGACCTTTTCACCACCCCGATGTTTCAAAAACTTTTTATTGCGGAACAACACACACTTGCAGCAATTTTTCTGATGGTTGAACTCAATACAACAAAACGTGTTGAGATTGTCGATTGTCTTTTCGACTGGCTGAAAGCGCACATACTTACTGACGGCAGTTGGTTTCGTGTTAACTATATCACTGCCTTATCAAGCCTGGCGCTTATTGAGCTTCGCAAAAAGGGAGTTAGAAAAAGTGTTGAACTTGATAGGATGATTGATGAGGGCCTATCTTGGCTAGCTTGTACTCAGAATCCCGATGGCGGGTGCCGGGAGGCACTAAATCTCAATGTATGGGACACCGCGATAAGTATCATCACGCTCATAGATGTTAATGCCACGGAGGGCGCGGATAAGCTTCGGTCCGCCGCCGGCTGGTTAGCCCAAAACCAGAATGCCGATGGAGGCTGGGCGTTTTCTGGGCTGCCCGGCGGCAACTTACCTAGTGATGCCGACGATACAGCGTTGGCATCGCTTGCCCTTCTGAAGTTGAAGCTAGCTGATTCCGATACCGCGATTCATCGAGGACTCCGCTGGCTCCGTGCCCATCAAGGACGCGATGGGAGTTGGAGTACTTATCTTCCGGGCCAAGGCGATGTTGGCTGTGTTAGCATCACTGTCCACGCAATCGAAGCGCTTATTGAAGCTGGAGGACGGGATACAGACGTTGACCGTGCCTGTAAATGGCTCAAGCGCCAAATAGCCCCGGAGGGGCGTTGGAGCGACCTCTGGCTTGCGAAGAACACCTACGGTACAGCAAATGCGATTGCGGCGCTGATTCAAGCGGGTGAACGACATTGTGAAGAGGTACACCGAGGTGTTCAATGGTTGGAAAGCGTACAAAACCACGACGGCGGATGGGGCGAAGATATGTTCGGCAACCGTACGGAAAGCACCGTAGAACAAACAGCTTGGTCTGCGGATGCCCTATTGCTTGCTAATCCTCAAAATGAGTCCGGATGGAAGGGAATAAAGTTTTTGCTTAGTCATCAGAGACTTGATGGTTCATGGAATGATAGTTGTGTCGGAATCTATTGGGAGGTAATCGGGGGATACGCAGATCCAATCAATGCGTCGGTGTTTCCGCTACGCGCATTGTATCAAGCCAAATGCGCGATGCAACATGCGAAGAGCGTTAATCTTTTTGTTGAATCAAACGAGACGGCTTGACGTTATCTCAAATGAAGAAATGATCTCAGTTGTCATTCCTACCCTTAACGAAGCAGCTATCCTAGATTCTACTTTGCCTCAACTGGCAGGGCAACTTGAAGGACACGAGCTACTTGTCGTTGATGGTGGAAGCACTGATTGCACACGGAAAATTGCGAGAAGATATGGCGAGATAATCTCTTCTAAGCGTGGGCGAGCACGCCAAATGAACACAGGCGCGGCCGCAGCCTCAGGGGCGACGCTCCTCTTCCTACATGCAGATGTGTGGCTTGAACCGGGCGCAATTCAAGGAGTTGAAGCTGCGATTGCCGCCGGTTATGTTGGGGGGGCGTTCAAGCAGCGAATTGATGGCACACACCCCTTGTATCGCGTCATCGAATTCGCGGCGAATTTTAGGGCGCAGCGCCTGAAAGTGTTTTATGGTGACGGGGGAATCTTCGTCAGTCGCTCTCATTTTCAACAAATAGGCGGGTTTCCAAATCTCCCTCTCATGGAAGAAATCGGGTTTTCTCGTAAACTCCATCAGATCGGACGAACCACGCTTGTAAAGCCGTGCATTCACATATCGCCCCGAAGATGGGAACAGACTGGTATCGTGCGGACAACACTGATTAACTGGATGATTACATTCCTCTTTTGCTGCGGCGTTTCCCCATCGCGACTTGCGAAAATGTACCGACAGATACGATAATAGTCGAGTCGGATTCTATAAGTCATTGCAACTAAGAATTATACATTTACGGAATTAGTAGCTTGTAGCTTTTAGACTGACGACAAACATAAAACTTGGTACCCTGTCGTAAATCTTTTCGTCACACGTAGATGTCCATAGTGACTATTCTTCTCGTAGGAGTTTGCTATGGACATTTTGAATCTTATGAAAGAGTTTCCAAATCAAGAATCTTGTCTCAGATTTATAGAGGAAAAACGTTGGAAGGACGGTGTTTGCTGTATCCACTGTGGCAGTGAAAAAGTTGGACGCAAGAACAAAAACGACATTACTACTGGTTGGAATTGCTACGATTGTGAATCTAGCTTTTCGGCTACAGCAGGAACCATCTTCCATGGTACCAAGATACCTCTCCAGAAATGGTTTTTGGCTATCTCAATTCTTTCCAATGCCAAGAAAAGCATATCGAGTTGTCAGCTTGCTCGTGACTTGGACATGAATCAAAAGTCCGCTTGGTATATGGCAATGCGCCTCCGTGAGAAAATGAGTGATAGTGATGAATTGCTGAAAGGGATAGTTGAAGCGGACGAAACCTATGTCGGCGGCAAACCCAGAGCAAAATCTAAGAGAGGTAGAGGCACAAATAAATCTCCCGTCATCGGCGTAGTCGAGAGAGGCGGTCGGGTGGTTGCTAAATTCATGAAGGTTCTATCTGGTGAAAATATCAGAGAATTCATCCTTAGCAATGTCTCACCCGATGAGTCTATTCTTATGACTGATGAATTTCGCTCTTACAATAGTCTGGACGAAGATATCGAAAGACATGTTATCCATCACCAAGAGAGATATGTTTCTGAGGACGGCGTAACTCACACCAACACCATCGAGTCGTTTTGGGCTTGTGTCAAGAGGTCATTCTACGGAACGCATCATCACTACAGCAAGAAGTGGCTGCCACTGTATATCATGGAGTCTTGCTGGAAATATAATCGCAGAAAAGATGATGAGATTTTCATAAGATTTTTTGATGAATGCTTCACCTGAGCCACATGAATTGTTTGGCTATCGGTATATTCTGTCAACGACAACATCATGGTGTGCTGAAAATCCCATAGTGTTGGAAATTAAAATCCCGCAGATAACCCGCAATGCTCCCGCGAGCATGTACAAACGCTTGGTCAACATGATATGCCTCCATTTCTCTCTTATAGAGATGTATTTTAGTGTGAATCAAGATTCCGAACACTGTCTAAAGTTATTGTACATTAAGAAGAGAAAAGCAAGCAAATCGACCAAAAAGCAGTTAACTACTAAGTCCCAATCATTATCTTCCCCGCGGCGAAACTGAAGAAGATCTTGAGATTAGAGAGGCATTTCAAATTAGCTTGGACGTGCCGCTCGTCGGTGAATACGACGAATTAAACAAGGTGTGGGAGGAACGGTTGAGGCCAAACTTACCTAAAATCGCGCAGCGGTTGCTTGAGCGGGTAATCAGGTGTCTGGAGAATCAGTATTTCTTTCATCGCACATTTGGACGGGCCACTCGCTTGTTAGAGCGTGCTAGTACACTACGCTCTGCCATCGAATCTCACGACCAAAATGTAAGGGCCACGACACCGATGTGGTGATTGATGTTGCACGTGAGTGCCTGGACTGGTTGGCGACGCATGAACCAAACGTAGCGGCGCAGTGGTGTAATCGGCTTGCGAAATCCGACTCACCCTTGCAACGACGGTTGGCAGTACATAGCTTGTCCAAACGCAAAGACCTCACCCCAGACAAAAAGATCCAATGGTTGCTAGAAAATATTGATTTGCACGAATACTCTATTCACCACGAAGTATATCAGGCCGTACGACACGCCTATCCTAGAGCTAGTGTGGACTGTCGAATGGCTCTCATTGAAAGGGTGCAATCTTACCAATTTCCACACGCAGAACACCCGGACAATAGGGAACTTACGGCAAAAGAACAATTCGACTGGTTTCATTGGCTACACATCGCAAAACTCGATTGTTCATTTGCCAAACAAGCTATGGACGAAGTATTGATGGAGTACCCGAACTTCACAACAAGAGGACTTAGAGAATATCCCGAATTTACATCTTACATCCAATCAGGCCATGTGGATATACCTAGCCCCTTGACCCTGGAGGACCTTCCGGCAACTCCTACTGCCGATTCGATAACCCAGTTTTCGCCGCGCGAAGGTGCAACACTCAGGGAAGAAATTGAGAATCTCAAGGAAAGGATAAAACAAGATTTTGACGAGGGGCTGAATGTAGCGAACACGTTGGCTGAAGCGGGGCAATGGGACGGTTACCAATGGCGTGTTTTGATTAACACTTGGACAGAAATGGAATTGGACTTAAATAAACACAGACAAGTGCTAAAGTGGTTTGCAAAGACGGAGTTGTATTCAAAATATAGTTACGAAATAGCCGACTGGCTTTACGCACTTGTGAAGGATGGTGGACTTTCCTATGCGTTTGGCCTGCTGCCCGAAGCTAACGCAATCGCTGTAGCACTATGGCAAAACCTTGACCGAACTGTCTCTATTGACGCAAAACAAGGTTGGCACAATCAGAGTGTCCAATATCCGGTATGGGGACTGACCCATTTTTGGCTCGCCTCAGCTTCGCTCTGGCGGCAGCAACAGGATCCGAAACCGCCAACCCTTAGTGAAGATTATCGCCGCTTTTTGCTAGAAATCATCAGAGATTCGTCGCCGATCGGTGGCTTAGGAAAGTCTATTCTAGCGAGTCGATTAGCCTTTCTCTTGGCAGTCGATGAAGAATGGACGCGAGAACACCTCCTCCCGCTTTTTGACCTAGACAATGCAGACTTCCAGGCAGCGTGGGATGGCTTCGTAACGGAGGGACGCATTTCACCACCCGCCGCCGAAGCACTGGAGCAACTGTTTCTCAAGGCAGTTACTCGGATTAGCACCCAGCTATACAATCAACGCTATGAGTTCGTTGAATGCTATATCGTCATGCTCATATATGTCGTCGATGAGGTCCTCAGTAAATGGATTCCCCAACTTTTCGAGCACGACCAACCCCTGCCTGTAAATAGTGAACGTACGCTCCTACGCGGTGACGATCACACGATTCCGGAGATTATTGCTTTGAAACTCACGAAATGTCTAAAGCACATGGATGACAGCGAAAAGCAAGAATTGTGGCAACGCTGGCTTAAAGATTATTGGCAGGATCGGTTAAACGGGAAACCCGCGCCGCTTACACCCGACGAAGCTAACCTCATGCTCGACTGGTTGCCAGAGTTGAACACAAAATTCCCAGAAGCCGTGGATCTTGCTATCAACATGCCGCCGCCTTCGTTGAAACATGCGAGGATTTTTGCTTGTCTCGTCACAAATGAAACTTGGCAGAATCACCCAGAAGCTGTAGCAAAGCTGTTGCTTTATTTGTGGGATTGCAATATACCGAACCACCGTCACAGTGCAGTGCTGACGATTATTGTTGCGCTCCTAGAGTTGAATATCTCGTCAGAACTTAAACAAAAATTAGAGGAGATAAAAATCCAGCTCTAGCGACCAATGGGTACAGTCTCAACCTGAGTTATAACCATTCTTCAAAAAGAACGCCGACAAGCTATCAAGACCTGCCGGCGTTCTTTCCTAGCATTCGGGCATGGAGGAAACCGGTCGCCAAGCGCTTAGAACCGAAAAGACAATATCGTGTCTAGTTGGTTACACCAAGCGATAGGATCGATTCCTACAATGAACTGTCGCACGCCACGTCGTTATACGCCGCCAGAGCCGAAAATCTCCAAAACCCCGTCCTTGACCATCAGCACGACCGGCTCATAAAGCGCCTCGCCGTTGGGATCGAAAGAGAATAGCCCCAAATTGGTATCTAGGTTTCCCACCGTCGCCAAAGCGTCAAGTAGGATTGAGCAGCCCACGGGTCCGGTTCGATGCCGTATGCCCCTCGTTAACGTTCAACGAAGACTTGATTTAACGGATTGTCCGACGTGCTAGACCAACTCACAAAGGTAATCGCCCCTTCCGCTGCCTCACCCGCTAGTTGCACTTCATTCATAGATATTTCAGGAATGCCATATAGTGCTGCAATTCGGATTGAGACCGAGATTCGAAAGTCGACAAGCCACGGATTGTTCCTTATCGACAATTGCAGATGGTCGGTTGGGTTTTACCCGTCAACCCTACCTACGAATCCGCGCCTGTCTTTAAGATTGGAGAATTCCCTTCCAATCTTCCCTCCCTTCCATCCTTCCATTCCTAAGTCTTCGACTGCTCCGGGAATGCTCTGCGAATATCGTAACGTCCCTCTTCGAGCACCGGGAGTGTGCCATCTTCAATCATCAACTCGAGAGGAGATTCTTTGGTCTCCAGCGGCATGGTGATCACATTTTTGATACGCAGCGACTCGTAAATTGCCATCATGATTTCCATGGTATACCGCGCCTGTCGTCCGCTACTTCGGTGGTCAGCAGTCTTTCCCTCCATCCAATCGATTAATGCTTGGAACTGATTAGTTTCCTCGGCACGTGGTTCTATCTCCGTCCATCCGCTGGCTTTGTCAGTTTGAAGCAAAGTGACACCACCTTCCCCGCTTCTTATTTGCCCGGTAGTGCCGTAAATGGCAGATCCGGGGATAGCGGGTTCGGGCAAATCGCTCTCGTATATTGCCCTTGCACCACCTTCAAAGCAGATAAGCCCCATGCACAAATCTTCACAACGGGTGCGCCGTTCCCACTTGTCGGTCGTGCGCGATGTTTGCCCAATGACCCACAGCGTTTCCGGGTCTGATAATTGGTAACGAGTGCAATCAATGTAGTGCGTACCGATATTAAGCAGCCCAGCGCTAGGCTTAGAGCGTCCATGAAACAAAGTTGGTTCTCCGATAGCACCGTCTTGGATAAGCCTTCGGATTTCGGTGTTTTTCGCCGAGTAACGGCTTTGATGCCCGATGGCAAGTTTGGCATCATGCTTTTCGCACGCTTCAATCATGGCATCGGCTTCGCCTAGGCATGCCGCCATCGGTTTTTCGCCTAAAATCCCTTTTACACCCGATTCTGCGGCAGCTATGGTAATCTCGGCGCGCACGCCTTGCCAAGTTGCAATGCTCACAATGTCCAAGTCTTCCTTTTCCAGCAGTTCGTTGTAGTCGGTATAAACTGCCGGTATGGAGAATTATTGGGACAGCTTGGCAGCCGATTCCCTACTGATGTCCATGGCTGCAACGAGTGTTGTTGCCGGGTTTTGGGCATAAGCCTTTGCGTGATTTCTGCTCATACCTCCGCAACCGATGATCCCAACACGATATGGTTTAGTCATGAGACTAGCCTTTCTTTTTAACCTTGTAATAAGTGTGCTGCCGCCAGCCTGCGGCGCATTTTGCGACAGTGCACCGGCACGGCAGCGGCTTCAGCATTGGGGCTGTTATTCAAAACTTTGCCCTAGACGGTTTTCCCAGGCTATGCTACAATGTCGGCATATTAGTAACCTAGGGGGAAGACAATGAAACTTGGTTTAGTGACATATAATATGGCGAAAGAGTGGGATATTCCAACAATCATCGAACACTGCGAAGCTACCGGTTTTCAGGGCGTGGAATTGCGAACCACTCATGCGCACAATGTCGAGGTTAACCTTTCTGCAGCGGAACGCCGCGATGTGCGCAAACAGTTTGAAGATAGCTCAATTGAACTTGCCGGCTTGGGCAGCGCTTTTGAATACCACTCACCTGATAGCGACGAACTCCGACAAAATATTGAGGGAACCAAGGTGTATTCCCAACTTGCGGCGGATGTCGGAGCGCCCGGTGTAAAGGTGCGCCCGAACGGTTTACCCGACAGCGTACCAGAGCAAACCATGTTGGAGCAGATTGGGTACTCTCTACGCGAGTGCGGGGAATTCGCGAAAAACATTGGCGTACAAATACGCCTTGAAGTACACGGCAGGCAAACCTCTCATCTCCCGCATATCCGTACAATTATGGAGATTGCCGACCGCGACAATGTATCCGTTTGTTGGAATTCCAACCCTGGCGAAGTTGCAAACGGCTCGGTCAAGAGCAACTTTGATTTGGTTAAGAACTGGATTCGGTTAGTCCACATCAATGAGTTGCATCGCAGAGAATATCCGTGGCGTGAACTATTTTCGATGCTAAAAGATTCAAGCTATGATGGCTACTGTCTAGCCGAAATTCCGGGTAGCCCTGATCCTGAACGTGTCATGAATTACTATCGCGCACTATGGACAGCTTTGTGCGAATGAACTAAGGAGCAATTCGTCCCTCATGACGGTCGCCCCGAGCCCCGTACTGAGTTAACCACCAGGCTGCATGTCTCGTTAGAACCGTACTTGCTGTCGCGATCACGCCCACCCTTGGCTTTTACCACCGACGCGGACTTTACTAATCTTCTCAAAATAACCGCTTTTTCGATACGCCGTCAGTGGATCCGGATCCCGACCCATCTCTAACCGCACTTGTTCGAGAAGCGGACGGACATCCGTCTCGTAGGCGCGCTGCAAAACGCGTTCAGCATCAATAATCTCGCCCGCTTCTTGTGCTTGAGTTAGCTCTTCTCGGTCAACAATCAACGCCCGCGCATACGCGGTTTGCAAATTGCAGACGGATTGTATACTCGCCTCTACTTTTGGCTTCAGATTGTGACTCTGATCGATCATGTAAGCAATATCGGTATTTGTATCCGGATCCAGTTCCGCCGCCACCAGTTCCGTATAAATGAGAAAAAGTTCTTGTGGATTTACAGATCCGACAGTGAGATCGTCGTCGGCAAATTTTCGACAGTTAAAGTGGAATCCACCGAGCTTGCCCTCGTCAATCAGGTACGCAACGATGAACTCAATATTTGTTCCCTGCGGATGATGCCCGAGGTCGATTAATACTTGCGCCTTAGGGCCTAGCTTCGTTGCCATAACGTACGCCGTACCCCAGTCAGCAAGGTCGGTGTGGTAAAACGCCGGCTCAAAGAACTTATACTCGATAAGCATACGCCCATCTTCAGGTAGAGCCTCGTAAACTTCACGGAAGGACTCATACAACCAACGTTTGCGTTTTCGAAAGTCTGCTTGACCGGGGAAATTGGTACCGTCGGCAAGCCAGAGACTCAACAACTTTGAGTCCAGATTCTTCATGATTTCGACACAGTATAGCATATGGTCTGTTGCTAACCGGCGGATAGCTGAATCATGATGGCAGACGCTTCCCAGCTTATACTCTTGTGCTTGAAAGACATTCGGATTAATTGCCCCGATACCGATACCGAGTTCGCTCGCATACTGTTTCATTCCATCCCAGTCATCCGTTTCATCCCATGGAATATGTAGGGCAACCGTCGGTGCAATTCCGGTGAATCGATGGACAGTCGCGGCATCCTCTAGACGTTCATGCACATTAGGCGCCGCCCCGAGCTGCTGGAAAACACCGAATCGCGTTCCCGAATTTCCATATCCCCACGACGGTGTTTCAATATGTTGCTGCTTGAGTAAATCTTTGACCGCTTCAATCCGAACGCCCTGTTTGTCCAAATCTTCCGCCAATAGATTGTATTAGGAGTTACGCAGTTGGCTGAAGCGTATAAAGAGGTTGTGCCAAATAAGCCCGTACCGCATCTCTGACAATAGAGAGTTTTGCATCAAACCAACTGATACCGGTATGATAGCAATAGTGCTCAATTCTCAGAAAGGCTCTCAGCGCTAAACCGATATGATTTCTTTGAGTGCGAGCAGAGCGCACTTGTGCGCGTTCAATGCCAACAAATTGCTTAATCCCGCGATGATATTCTTCTATTGTCCAAGACCATTCGGCATATTTGAGACGCGTCAATTCGTCCATCTGTAAATCATTCGTTGCCCAATATTCAATGTCACCTTCTGGAGTGTCAACCTTAAATACTCGAATCAATCCATAGCCTTTGAGATGGACAATTGTACCTGTTGATTCACTCGGAAGCGTACTCACCGGACGGTTACCGGAATAATCTTTACTGACAAGTCGGTTGGCAGCTAGACGAGTAAGCCACTTCCAACCATGACCTCGCACCGCTTTTAGATTCTTTAGACTGGCATACCAACTATCAAAACACACACATTCAGGAGCAAAACCGCGTGTTTTCGCTTCTTCAAGCATGGCGCGGAAATGCTCATTCTTCGTCAAGCCGTCTTTGGCTTTATCATAGATTCGATAATCACACGGAATATGTCTATCGCCATCCGTCCGGAGCAAAGTGACCAAGTTAATCCCATTCACAACTCGGTGGTGTTTCCCTGACCAGTGTTTTGTCACGAGTTCAATCTTTTGTGAATAAGGTTTATCCAGAGTCGAGTCATCTATAACTAAAATTCCGGATTCTAATTTCACCTGATTTCTCGATTCTTGCCACAGTTTGCCAGTATCGGGTTCCTCTCGATGCAAGAGCCGTGTTATCGAATCGTGAGCCGGAGGATTATCAGCTTGGGGTTGAACTTTTTCCGATTCAAGACAACTGTAACTTTTCTGAGCGGCTACCAAGAAATCAATATAGTCAGTGTCAGTATATTTAGGGGGATTCATACTCAAATTATAACCTATTTTCACTCAACTGCGTAACTCCTATGTATTTCGGATCGCTCATTCTGTTCCTCCCTTGAAAACCTGCGGACAAATTGTCGCCGGCAAGAATGCTGTGGGGCGTTAATCTTTGATTCTCAGACGTACCCAACGGGTGTGCGTGACTCCCGCAGAGGTGCACCAGAAATAGGTCATTAGGTCGCCATCGGGTAACAAGACACCGCCAGGTTTACCGAAACCGATAAGCAGATGTTCAGCCAGAAAGTTCTCGCTCTCAGGTGTGCCGAGTGAAGCTTCCGCCCCGGCGTCAAAGACTACCAGTTCGTTCTCTACGTCATACGTCTCCAGATCATCAGTCAATGCGATGCGGATGCCTTGGGGATCGTGTCGGAAATTATAAATGGCGGCCACCCGCCCGTCCGACAACGCGATGGGACAGCACACCTGACCACGCAAATTCGTGGGGCGAGGATGCGACCATGTGCGCCCGGCATCTTTTGAAATTATCCAATGGTTGTTCGCATCTTCAGAGGTGCCGTATTTGTGCACCCAGAACATGCCGTAGATGCTGCTGTCCGGACGAATGGTGCACGTCAGATCCCACCACAAGAGTGCCCCGGAGGGATCATCCGCGATGACGGTGAATTCTCCCCATGTCCGCCCGCCATCCGCGGAAAACACCGCCGCGGCTTTTTGATCAGGAGCACCTGTGTATCCTTCCGGTTTCCAGGTCTCCAGTGGGTACATCCACCGATCCGGTGCAAGTTGCTCGACCCCACTGGTGCCGTTGCAGGTATATTTCTCGGGCGGCAAATTCACGGGAACTGCCTGCGGCGCCGACCAAGTATGTCCTTGGTCTTCCGACCAAAATAGGAGCATCTCCGGACGCTGAAGGATTTCCGACTCCGGGTCAAATAGTTGCTTGTTGTTTGCCTCGAACCGAGTTGCAGCCATCATCAGTCTGCCATCAGGGGCAACACTTATCTTCGGTGCTCGGTAACTCCAGTTGTCGCCGGGATGCCCATCGCCATGGATGCTGCCTTCGTTAACCCACGTCCCGCCACCATCACTGGAACGAAGCACTTCAATGTAGTTGTCCTCTGACGCCAAGGCGGCGCCCACGTGTTGACAGGCAATGAGCGTTCCGTCCGGCAACGGAGTGATAACCGGCATATAGGCGCCGCGTCCCGGCTCGCGTGAAATAATGCCCTCGTCGACAATTTCTAGCATCAATGTCCTCCTAAACAATTGACCTCAGGCACACAGTTGACTGCCTCATATGCGTCCCGTTGGATAGTCTATGTCTGCTCGCTTGGTGAGGGCCCATTTCTTCTGTTAATTACTGCTCCGGTTAGCGGATGAATGCCATCATTTAGGAAAGGATCTCTCCTTGCTTCCATCCATCCTCCCAAGCGTTCCCTCATTGCCGTCAAGATTTCTTGGCGGGTGGCATCTTTAGCTAGGCTGTTGGTTTCGTTTGGATCGAACACCAAATCGAACAGCGATTCCTCCGGTACAGGTTGATCCTTCCAGCCATAATCTAACCATAGGGATTTGCTCTCGCCATCGTCACAGTTGCGAAGAACCGGAGTGCAATGCTCGTCGAAACGCTTAATATACTTCCATCGATCCGTGCGCACAGCTCTCACAGCCTCATAAGCGGCATGGTCGTTGAGCTCAAAGAATAGTTCGTCATGCAACCTTGTAACCTCTGTGCGAACCAGAGGCAGAAGCGATTTACCTCGCAGCCAAGGCGGGGGTTCAATTTGGAGAAGGTCGCAAACCGTGGGGAAAATGTCGAGATGGCTGGTCATGCAATCGATAACCTTGCCTGCGGCGAAGCCGCCCGGGCCGCGCATAATGAGCATGGTGCCAATGCCGGAATCATGCAGATTACATTTCATACGAGGAAAGGCAATCCCGTGGTCGGTCGTACAAATGACCAAGGTGTTATCCGCCGAGCCGCTTCGCTCCAACGCATCAAGTACAACCCCCATTTTTCGATCCAATTCTCGGGCACTAGCCTTGTATCTCGCCATGTCTTCCCGTGTTTCGGGTGTATCCGGAAGGGGTGAAGGAGGGAGACAGTAGTTTGGGTTCTCGGCTGAGTCTTGGAGAGCGGGGAATTTCCTGTGAGTTTCATGAAAACCAACAGAGAGAAAGAAAGGGGTTTTGGGGGGTCGCTCTAGGAATGAAGCCGCCCGCTGCTCGTATTGGTCGCCTTCCAGACATGTGTCATAACCGATAATCTGCCACGCTTCTTCTTCGGCTGTACGGCTGGCAATATGCTGGACACCCGCTAACACTGATACATAGCCCTCTCGATGTAGTGTATGAATGATGTGCTGTCTGTAGTCATTGAGCGAATATCCACGATGCGCCAGTCCTGTCATCCCATTTTCATGAGGGTAACACCCGGTCAACAGTGCCGCCCGGCTTGGACTACATGTAGGACTGACACTGAAATTCTGGCGGAACAAAACTCCTTCTTCGGCTAACTTCTGGAGACATGGCGTGGCAACAGTATGGCCATAGGGTTGAATATACCGCCCCGTATCATGTGAATGGAGGTAAAGGATGTTTGGTCTATCCATAAGCGCTTTTATCGTTGAAGCCCACAATCCCCTGGGTACGATGATATCAGCGTTGTCGCGGGCGTGATTCCATATCGTCCGCTGTTTTCACTCAACATCTTGGATATGAGTAGAATGCGGCAATTCTAATCTCGCAAATGGTTTGATTCTTAATCAATGTGGAAAACTTCGTTCAACTCCTTAGAACAGGGGCTATTGTCCGGGTTGGATGGCATAATATCGCACATGTACGCCCACCATTTTTTACAAACCTCGGTCTCTGCGATACTTTGCCAGCGAGATTCGTCCTCAATCTCGACATACGCAAATAGTTGGTTAGTTTCCGAATGAAGGAAGATTGAATAGTTGTGCACACCGTGCGCTTTCAGCACAACTTGAAGCTCTTCCCAGATTGGATTGTGCCTTCGGCAATATTCCTCATGCTTGTCAGGGTCTACCTGCATGACCAGCGCTTTTCTAATCATAAACCCTCCTTTAGAGAGCCGTCAAGCCAAAAAAGTAGAGACTGAAAGTGCGAAAATGTCTCAACAACTTCTGAACCGGGTTCACAACAGGATACGACTGAAGTACTACCCCTCGTGCGCTGAGGCAGTATACGCAAACTAGACTGGGACTACATCCTGTTTCACAACACGATGAATATAACGAAATCAGAATCCATTAGGTCGATACGTACTGATAGGCATAAGGCGTTAAGGAGCTACATCGCGAACGCATCGAAAACCTGCGTCGTCAAACGCGAAATCGGGAGAGAACCAGTTACGATTCGCACAGCGCAGGTAAGAATGATCCGTAGTACACCATGAACCCCCACGCAACACGCGCTCACCTCCAGAATCATGTCCTTTAGAATTTTGCCGAGGGCTTCGACTGTAGTCACTGCCATACCAATCTGCGCACCATTCCCAGACATTGGCTGCCATATTCATGACGCCGTAAGGGCTGGGTCCGTCGGGAAAACTGGCCGCGGGAGCGGTATGTTGGTACCCATCGCTGCCGATATTAGAATTGCATTTTAAGCTATCCCACTTGTTCCCCCAAGGATATTCCCTGCCATCGGTGCCGCGCGCAGCCTTTTCCCATTCAGCTTCGGTGGGAATACGCTTCCCAGCCCATTTGGCGTAAGCATTAGCATCATACCAGGTAACGCCAACTACCGGCTGCTTCGGATGGTTATATTCTCCATCGTCCCAATACATCGGCGCTTTGTGTCCGGTTGCATCCATGAACTGCTGGTACTGCGCGTTGGATACTTCACACCTGTCGATATAGAAAGCGTCCAGAAACACCGTAATTTGTGGGTTCTCATCGTTGTACCCTTCGCCTTCCGTACTACCCATAATGAACTCGCCGGCAGGTATAAGAATCATCTGTGCATCCTCCTGCCCGATGAAAGTAGGCGTACCGACCTTAGCACCTTCCGATTCGTCCAAACCGCTCGGCACAACTTGCCCGCGTCTCATCTTGTATGCTCCTTTGTCCTATTCCCGTTCGTTGGAAGGAGTGCTAAACTGTACAATAGATCCCGCAAGTCCGACTCGCTCCGAATTTCCAAATCCACAGCGCTCCATTGAACGATAGCTTGGATCTGGCAATCATCTTGCTGGAAAGACTGAGCATAAGTATATGGTACACCAGATGTTGTTCCCAATTAAATCCAAAAGATCGAGTTTCCCTTTTGTCCTGTCAATAGATCAATCAAGATCCAGAAACCGTTACACGTGAACTGCCCCAGGATCAAACCGAGAAACAAGGGACGTGCTCTTCGATAACCACCAAGACCTGCATATTTGAGGATACACGCCTTGATTAACCACGCGAGAAAAACGGTAAACCAGAGTCGATCCATCAGCCAAATTGGACCAATGACAAATCCGATCGGGTGGAGGGGCCACCAGAGAAACTGCGAGCGCAAGAACATCAGCAACCCCATAATCGTCCCACCGATTCCCTGAATCCACCAGCCGAGCCAATTTACGTCCGGTGGCGACATGAGTAGTGTAACAATGTAGTTATATGGCGCCTTCGCGCCGCCGCCGAAAAACCATCCATTACCGTTAAGCCCACCATGCTTATACGACAACCAAAGCAACACACAGATTGACGAAATCATGCTAACAATTATGGATAGCATTATCGCCCAGAACAACGGGCGTTTGTTTCGGTCTGAATCGTCAACTACTTTCAATCCGTTTGCAGCAGATGCCATCACGAATATCCGCACATCGGCTGACCACACGTAAGTAAGCGCCATGCCGGCAACACCGGTGGCTCCCAATCGATTCGCCCCAAAACCCGAGATGACAAAGGAAGATCCTATTGTTGAAGCAACTGCGACCGCCATTCCGCTTTCGACGACAATCCGCGTCAACCCAATGAAAATTACAAATACAGCAAACAGGAAAACCGCGACCATCAGAGCGGGGATGCCGCTGGCGTTTAACCAGATCCCCATAAAAACCAGTCCAAGAAGCATACCCCAGACAGATGCGCGGTAGGAAAGTATTTCGTCGGAATCATTGATGGTTTGCTTATTAAACAGCGCTTTACGCACAACCGCTTTTAGGTGGGCTTTTGCCGACCAAACCCCGCTACAACGAGCACAATCATGGCGCCCATCCCCAGGTGTTTGAAAAGCGGGGAAGGTGAACCGTAGATGCCCAAATTTTCAGTTACTCGATACCCGAAATACGCCATGCCGCCGCGTACCATCAAGCTGAGCAGATTAAAGAACCACATGCTGAAGGCGACATCCGGGTTCACCAGATAGCAAAAACCGAGCATGGGAAAACTGAATCGGAAGAACAGCGTCTCGGTGTTCTTGAAGATTGGGATGCTTTGTTCTAACTCTAAATGCGGGATGGCGGGATTGTAGAAGTGAAATCCTTTCAGGCTGGCTATAAGAAAAGCGATGCCGAAACCCAACCACATGATTCGGTTTTTGAACAGGGGACTAAACACTGACTGTCCCCTTGGCGCTGCCATCTCCATCGGCAGTTGCGCAAGTGGATAGACAAGCCTCTCATGTTCCATCCACTGTCGGCGCAGGATGACCATCATAGAGATCATCACCAAGTAAAGTGCCATGGCGAAACTTCCCCATACCAGCAGTGGCTTAATCCAGATCACCCAAGGAATTCCGTCTTCCCAACTCGGGAGCCCTTCGTAGAAGTATTTGATGCCTAGATTACTTTGTGGTGTCAGCCACGGTTTGATGTGTGGCTGGATCAATTCCGCCCAGTTGTTTTCAGGCGTGGCAAAGTAGAATGGTGCGGTTATGATTGGCAGCAATTGTGCGCTGTAGCCCATCGTCGGAATGGCGCAGGCGACAACCAGCATCATATAAACCCCTCTTAATTCCGTAACTGAGAGTGCGAAGCGGGAGTTCACGCGCCCAACGACAGCATTGATGATAAAAGTCAGGACAAAGAAAACAAAGATTGCCGCCGCAGTGCTGAAATCAATCGCCATGTAGGAGCCGTGAATCACCATAATGTTATAGGTAGTTCCGACACCGACAACCAATGAACCGACTACACCAACAGTGACGGCGCGGAATGTGCACGGGTTAGGGTCATGAGATAATTCAGAAGAGGGAACAGCAGGTTGGGGCGGCTTGTTCATGGCGATACTGAGCGTAGCACAAATCGTAACTCCTGTCAAGATGCCAAAATCCTATACAATCCTTCTGTTTCTGTGAAATCTGTCAGAACCCCACGCCAACCAAATGCATGGGATCGACCCATGAGAAAACCAAAGAATCGGGTAGGTGTTCGGCTCTTTAGAAGGTGTTGCACAAACATGTCCCAATCTCCTCTCAAGCCAAGCTCAAGATTCGAAGGCGATTCCCCTGTATAACCGATAGAATTTGCTTGTGCTTCTATAGCGAATGGGTTATCATCTCCCTAAGATGTAAAGTTGATTATCCGGAATGAATCGCTGCAATTTCTGAGTAACTGTTTCTCCCAATTTTGGCACAAAAAACTTACATTCCCCATTAAGGAACCAAGGCTATGTCTGAGTCTCAGAAACTTACCGTCTTGGGTATTGGCGCCCATCCATTCAGATGCTTTTCCTAGGATAGGCGGAACTTTAGCAAAACATGCCAAGAGAGGCGATAACGTAATACTGTTATCGGTAACCTACGGCATCCATGTTCATACGGAGCAACTTCGTGACAAAAGTGTCGAGGAAATGAAGGATATTGTGCGCGAGAAGAGCACCGAGGCTGCGAAAATCCTTGGAGTTAAGGATTACCGGTTTTGGATTTCGACGACTCTCCCCTTGTTGCGACCAAGGAAACACTCATAGAGGTGGGTAAAGTTATTCAAGACTCCCGACCGGATATTGTCATCAGCGTACATTACCCGTTTAAAGAAGCTCAGCGGCGTCATGATCATGGTGAAACAGCCAGGATGATAGATCGCGCGCCGGTTTGGCGTCATCCCGATGTAGAAGCTCCTCACCGAGCAAAGACGATATACTACTCTACAATGGATTTCATTGGCAGCTTGAATTATCCGAAGCCCACGCCGCCCGACATATACGTGGACATCACCGACACCAAGGAGCAGAAGATTGAGGACTGCATTGCATCGTGGGGAAGTGTAGCAGAGGGGTTTGACCCTGAAGAATATGCCGAGGATTCACGGATAGAGCACAGATTTATCGGACGTATTGTCGGTGTCGAATATGCAAATCGTTTTGATTCTCTGCGCGGCAAGAGAGTGATTGAATACCTCACCCCCCGAAAACGGCGGACACGTTTTGGCAGTAGTGGCGGATTTTCTTCAGTTTGAGACTCACGATTGAAGAACCCCGTCTAATCTCACATAATGCCTACTCGGAAAGGGACAAAAAAGCTATGAATGTTAGAATTGGTAGTGCACCAGATAGCTGGGGTGTCTGGTTTCCAGACGATCCAAAACAGACGCCATGGCACCGATTTCTGGATGAGATCGCCGAAGCTGGCTATCAATGGACTGAACTGGGCCCCTACGGTTATCTCCCTACCAATCTGTCTACGCTCCAATCGGAACTGGACAAGCGTGACTTGAAAGTGTCCGGAACAGTTGCCATGGATCATCTTGAGGATCCGGCGTCATGGACATCATTGGAAGAACAGGTACTGGGTGCGGGCGAATCCTTGGCATTCCTTGGCGCTGAATACCTTGTGCTCATTGACGATGTCTATACCAACCTCTTCACAGGAGAACCGCAGAGGCCAAATCGTCTTAATGAAAGCGAGTGGAAACAATTAATTGATACTACGCACAAAGTAGCCGATATCGCGCGCGATCAATTTAGGCTCCAGTTGGTCTTCCATCATCATGCTGATTCACATGTTGATTATAGTGATCAGATTGAGGCGTTCTTGGAACAAACTGATTCCAGCCGTGTGTCGCTGTGTTATGACACCGGTCATCATGCCTATCGCGGTGGCGATCCGGTGGACTTTATGCGCCGACATCACGAGCGGATTCCCTATTTGCATCTCAAGAGTATTGACGAGAAAATACGGCAAAAGGTCGAAACCGAAAATATTCCATTCGCTACCGCTGTTAGTATGGATATGTTCGTTGAGCCATCCGAAGGTGCGGTCGATTTTCTCGCATTCCGGGATGTGCTGCATGACATCAATTACAATGGCTTTGCAATTGTTGAACAAGACATGTATCCGGCGCCGTTTGACAAACCATTACCCATTGCGAAGCGCACGCGCGCCTATCTACGCGAGATTGGTATCGGCTAATTTCCCTACAACGAGCAATCACAATCCAACCTTGGTTGTTCGCCAATCACGGTTAGTCAAGTGCCAAGGAAAATGCGATTTTTCAATTGATGCAACATCTGAATTCTCCTTTCTACCTCATCAATTTAGTGTAGTAATCCGAAGTAAATCATGTCAATGTAATTCAGGACTGGTCAACCGGATTCCACCAAGGCGCGGCACTACTCGATGTTGAAGTACCCGAATGGTGAGGTACTTGCCTGGGGGCTGACATTGCTGCGGCTAAAGTCCACGGGTGTTTACCATACGGAGCCGCTTCCGGTAATGACTAGATCAATCGAAGAATCTACGCTTGTGGAATCAATCATCGGAGTAATGTGGTTGATCGGCGAGTTCAGAGGCGAAGACGGCAGTTCTTACATGATGGTGGTGAATAGGAATTTCATCGAACTCGCGGTGTTGCAGTTGAAGTTTCGCAACACTCCTGAGGAACTTCTCGAGGTTTCTAAGCAGACTGGAAACCAGCAGTCTACTACGGGATATTCCCGGATGACAGGCAAACTTACACGAGAGTTTGCTGCTGGACACGGTTTACTGTTTTGCATTAAGGAGTGACTCGGTGCAGACAGGGCCTCGTGCCACAGGTCTGAACGAGGAGGCGCAACTCTTGTCAAGGCCCCCATTCATTGATAATACGCCGGGAATCCTATCTATACTTCACCATCCCAATAACTCAGATCGTCTGACTTTCGGAAAATGCGTCCTGCCACATAGGGGAATATCTTGTCAGAATCCGGATATTCGCTGACATCGTGCGTCAACTGAATTCCCACTGCAAGTAGCGTGCACGATACCTGGCCCTCGTTCACGAACTTGTGCGCTCCCGCCTGTCCGGGAGGAAATGCAATGAAATCTTCCTGTGTGACCGCGAGATTGCCGCGCGGGGTTTTCAACGTACATTTGCCCTCCATGACGTAAAACATCTCTTCGCCAAAATTGTGCAAGTGCATCGGATAACTCGCGTTGCCAGGCTCTAACCGTATGAGTCGATAGCCTAGATTCCGCGCCCCGATAAGGGGATCGATATCCTTATCCATGAAGTCGTACGGAGGAGGCACCTCTCTTTTTTTCCACTCAATCTCGTTGACATTCATTCGGTTGATATAGATATCTTTACGCCGCTCTAGACATTCTACCAACTGTCGCCTTCCATCCTGAAGAACGGAATGCCCGTCACCAACAAGAATCGTGTCAAACGAGAGAGCAAGGAGCTTGCGGATTTCTAATGCCGCTTTTGCCGGATTTGCCAATTTGTCGTCCGCCAGCAACGAGAGATTTCCCATTGGTGCACCGACAATCAAATCCCCAGCCAACACGATTCCCTGTTCGGAGAAATAAAGTGCGATTTCTCCGTCACTCTTTCCGTACCTCAGATGAATCGCAGTTAAACCGGGCACAATCTCCTCCTGATCGGCCAGTGACCGATTAACCTTCGTAGAGAGCGCACCCTGGTCAGCTTCGTGAACGGCAATCTGCGCACCCGTAAGCTTGCGAAATTCCTCAGCTTGCCGTTCATGGTCGCAATTTGTAATGACAATCAACTTTGCACCGCCAAGGGCAGTCAATTGGTTTAGATCCGAATCGATCATTGGAACGGGATCGATGAGGATATTGCCCTCCGGACGAACCCATAGATGTCCATTAAAGTCAACTTGCCGCATTTCGCTAAATATTGACCAACTATAGATGTCGGAATACATTAGTTGCTTCATGAGAAACTCCCCTGTCAATTGACACTTTTAAGATGAAAAATTCAGCCGCTTCTGATACAATTCCCATTACGTTATTCTACCATCGCCCCGGTAACCTTCAGCGGACGGAGACAGCTATGGATGAGTTATTTTATCTAATAAATTCCGAGAAAGAGGAAGAAATCGGTTTAATCACGGACGGTCAGGTTCAATTCTTAATTGATAACTTGGCAGAGGAAGGAGTCGAAGACCAGGAGTTCTACATTGATGAAGGCACATTGGAGTTTCTTGCCGAGAATGGCTGCGACGAAGAGTTGCTTTCGCTATTCGCCGAAGCATTGGAGGGCAGACCGGATCTTGCTGTTTATTACGAAGTGCATTAAAGCAAAGTGACAAGAGATGGCACCAACAGTCAAGCGTCTGACGGCAAAACCTCCCCCGTTCTAGTCACCGAGGGAGTCGCCGCACCCATAGCGCCAACGCCAAATTCATCCCGCCGACGAACCCGAAAACATACGATTGAAACCCCGCCAAGATGCCGTAGGTTTGCCGAATCATTAATCCAAAGAGTATCGGCATACCGAGTGCGAGCATCACAAAAATGGTTGTACCTTTCGCCCCCCTCGCATCCCAAAATGTAATCTCTCGTGCCAAGACTCGCATGTAATCTCGTTCCCACATTCGTGTCGTCCATTTTCCCTGTATGAAACCGAGAACCACCCCCGCGGCGAAGCCGACGCCACACCAACTCGTGTCGACGCGACTTAGATTGACGGCGGCAGTCCATGCAATCTGACCTACCACCGAAACCACGATGAAGGAGACCAAAATCGGAAGTTGCATGTAAAAGGGTAGGTGGCGGCGGTGAAGTTTTTCTGGTTGATTTGCCGCTTTTTTCCTTAACGAGAGTTCCACTTTCCGTCCTTTCACAAGACAGAGGGAAATGATGCGTAATGCGTGAAATGTGAAAAATGTGTAGTGGTCAAGTAGAATACAGCAGACCACTCGAAACTCTTGGCTTTTGCGCTCCGGAGGATTAAAGGAGCGAACGGATCAAGCGAGATCAAATGAGCGAATAGCGATCAACTGAGTGGATAGCGAAAGAGCAACTGACCGATAGGGAAGGCGGTAGAGATCCCATAGCAAATCCCATAGTGAGGGCGATAGTAAATCCCGTCCGATAGAGATCCCGACATGAATCGGGAGAAGCAAGTTGGTAATGGTCAATAGATAACGCAAACCCGCCTTGAAACCGATTCTTTATTGATAGGCGCTGTCGGTCCGCAGTACCGGCACAATGTGTCAACCATCTCCTTGACTAATACAGAAGTGCGAAAAGAGGCTAGCTTCGGAAAGGAAATAGCGTGTGCTATTTCAAGCCGGAACACGTAGTCGTTTGAGATTTGCAAGTCTATCAACCCTCAGTCCTACGAAAAGTTTTGCTGAACGAAAGCAACAGCATTCTGAAAAATGTCAAATCCGTCCCCTTTCTCGGGGAGATTTTCGCGTGTCCAGTGCGGATGGTTTAGCCGTGTGAGAAAACGTTCCGGGTGAGGCATCATACCAAAGATTCGACCAGTGGGGTCGCAGATGCCAGCGATTTGAAGATCGGATCCATTTGGATTATCGGGATACAAAGGGGACTCTCCATCCGGAGCCACATAGCGAAACACCACTTGCCGATTAGATTCAAGCCGATCTAGAATCTGATTAGGTGCTGTGAAACGTCCTTCGGCATGAGCAATTGGGAGATAAATCCTGCGCTTTAGCCCATGCGTGAAAGCACAGGAAGTTTCCTGTGTTTCCAAGTACACCCATCGGCATTCAAACTTAGCGGAGGTATTCAAAGCTAAAGTTGCTTCTTGTTCGATTTGCGCGTTGAGTCCCGGAAGTAGACCAGCCCGGACCAACACTTGAAATCCGTTGCAGATTCCGATGATTAGTTTCCCCGAATCAACGAAATCTCTTAGGACATTCCCGAGTTTGTGTTTTATCTCATTCGCCAGCAGTATCCCCGCCGCGACATCGTCGCCGTAAGAGAATCCGCCAGGGATGGCGAGGATGTGATACCCGTTCAGATCTGTACGACCTGAAATTAGTCGATTGATGTGAATCAGCGCTGTCTCCGCGCCAGCAAGTTGAAAGGCGTATTCGGTTTCGTAATCGCAGTTAGTGCCTGCCGTGCGAAGGACTAAAACTTTTCGTGCCAACATACCTCCGTATGCATTTACGTATTATCCACTCTCGCGGAAGGTGTTCTGCCAAGCCTCTTTCAGTTGGTGAATCTGCGTCTCCACAACTGTTTCCCCGCCGATGCCCTTGATGACGAAATCCGATTGTTCGATAATCCTTCCAATACAACGACACGGCACGCCCTCCATGCGTTCTTCGAATGCGGCGCGATTCTCACGCGGGACTTCGACGATGAATCGGCTGTTAGATTCAGCAAAAAGGAGAACATCATCAGTTGTAACCTTTGAATCACGCGGCACGCTCGTCAGATCGAGTTCCATCCCGAATCCTCCGGAGAACGCCATTTCCGCGGCGGCAACACCGATGCCCCCTTCGGAGCAATCGTGGCAGGAGTTAATCAACCGCTCCTCAGCCGTGCGACTCAACGCCGTCATCGTGTGCTTCCCTTCATCTGGTCGAACAATCGGAACACTGTTCCCGACGAATCCGTGTATATCGTAATAGTGCGAGCCCCCGAGTTCGCGATAGGTTTTCCCGAGGACATAAATCAGGCTCCCCGGTGATTTGGCGTCCATCGTGATTGCCCTCGTCACATCAGGAATAACACAGCAAGCCGAGATTAACAGCGTTGACGGAATAGCGAGTTGTTTGCCTGTGGTGGTATCGCGGTATTCGTTGTAGAGACTGTCCTTTCCAGAAATGAAAGGGGTCCCGTAGGCGGTCGCGATGTCGTAGCAGGCCTTTGCCGCACGCACAAGCCCGCCGAGGCGGTCAGGTTTGTCGGGGTTCCCCCAACTAAAGTTATCAAGCAGTGCCGTATATTCAAGCTTCCCACCGACAGCAATGATATTGCGAAGCGCTTCATCAATTGCGGCAGCCGCGCTGTGATATGGGTCTATCTCGCTGTATTTGGGATTGATCCCGTTCGAGACGATAATCCCCTTACGTGAGCCGAGGACAGGTGTAACGATACAGGCATCGCTTGGCCCGTCGTTCTCTACGCCAACAAGCGGTTTGAGGACAACCCCTCCCTGTACCTCGTGATCGTACTGTCGGATGACCCATTCCTTGCTTGCAATATTGGGGCTCCCAAGAATTGTGCAGAGATCTCGTGTAAAATCTGCAACCTTGCTGGCACCTGACACTCTATTTTCACCGGTGACGACCGTCGCATCGGGCGGCTCTGGAAAACATGGCATCTCCCAGACTGCCTTCTTGGTAGGTGTTGGCAGCCCTTCATGCAAGAAGTGCATATCCAACTCTGCGGCAAGTTTCCCGTCATAGGACACACGCAACTTTTGGCTATCCGTAAACTCTCCAAGCACTGTGGCTTCAACCAATTCAGCTTCGCACAACTCCATCATTGCTGCAACGTTCTCCGGGGGCAGTGCCAACACCATCCGTTCTTGTGCCTCCGAAAGCCAGATTTCCCACGGAGCGAGTCCTTCGTATTTCAACCGCACGTTTTCTAGGTGAACCTCTGCTCCGGTGTCTTTTCCCATCTCGCCGACAGCTGATGAGAATCCGCCAGCGCCGCAGTCGGTAATCGATCGATAAAGTCCCCGGTCGCGCGCCTCCATCAAAACGTCGACAATCTTCTTCTCCATAATCGGGTTACCAATCTGTACAACACTGCCTAGGCTCTCGGAGGCGTCATCCAGTTCCAGAGAGGAGAACGTTGCCCCATGGATGCCATCACGCCCTGTGCGGCCTCCGACCGCGAGAATCAGATCGCCGGGATGTACGGATTTCTCGCACCGATCTCTTGGAATCAATCCGACATTGCCGCAGAAGACCAGTGGATTGCCTGTAAACCGTGAGTCGAACAGAATTGCGCCGTTCGCAGTAGGGATGCCCATGCGATTGCCGTAATCCCGTACTCCGGCGACAACACCTTTGAAGACACGCCTAGGGTGGAGGCATCCTGTGGGAAGTTGGTTATAAGCTAAATCCAACGGACCGAAGCAAAACACGTCGGTGTTCAGAATCGGTTTTGCGCCGAGGCCCGTGCCAAGAGAATCCCGAATGACGCCTCCGATTCCTGTACCGGCGCCGCCATAAGGCTCGATTGCGGAGGGATGATTGTGGGTTTCGACCTTGAACGTAATGTTATAATCATCGTCAAATTCTATGATTCCCGCATTGTCAACAAAGACTGAAACACACCAGTCCTTGTTGATTTCCTCTGTTGCGCGGCGAATGAATGAATTGAACAGTCCGTCAATGATTTCAACTGTCCCGCCGTTCTCCGTGTACTCAATTCGACTTTTGAAGGTTTTGTGAACGCAGTGCTCCGACCAAGTTTGCGCGATTGTCTCTATTTCAACGTCCGTTGGTTCTCGACCTTGTCGGGCGAAATAACTCTGAATCGCTTTCATTTCGGGGTGGTTGAGCGACAACAGGCCTTCGCGACTAATTCGAATCAATTCCGCCTCGTCGACTTTTCGAATGGGAATGTGCTTAACGTCCATACAGTTCCTTTAGCGGAGACACACAGGAAACAGGGGTAACGGGTTGGCTGGATCGAAACATAAAGGCGCAAAAACACCACACAGTGTTATAGCAGCATGACACTCCTCATGAAACGGAGTCTCTAGTGACAGCATCAGGTTACACCTGACGCATTTGTAAGACTAAAATCTGCCAACTACCGATTGTCATTGACATACGCGTTTAGTATAACAGATAACCTATTCCAGATCAATCCAAAGTCTGCCGGGCAACGGCCCATCACTTCGCCATATTTTTGGCAATCTTGCTTGTCTGCAATCTCTACCAACAATGTCCAATTTTTGGACATTGTTTACATAAAAAAAGCACCATGCAAAGTCGCAGGAGCGTCTTCAACATGGTGCCTGTTCTGAATTTCCGGTTAGATGTTCTTGTTTTTCTTGATTGTTCTTGTTTTTCTTGGTCTCAAACAGTTGCGTTCGGCGCCGTTTCCAGCCGCGCAATGGCACGGTGGACCTCGGCCTTAGGATCTAACGATTGACCATTGCTCAATTGTACTTTCAGATTCGACAGAGCAGCTTTCGCAGCCTCCAGGCGGAAAAGAGCATTCTCGCGCCGACATCCCTTGAGCGTGTTAGTGACAATTCTCCGGCGATCCGAGGAAATTCTTGAAACCAATTCCTGATATTTTTGAAGTCTCATGGTTGATTTCCTCCTTATTGTACTCAAGTTGTTGAATAGTATTGCATGAATTATGCCAATCTTTCTTGTCACATTTTAGAGCCAGTTTGATTACTAGGTAGCAAAGCGGATCATGGAAGAATGCAAGAACGGAAGTGCATGGAGAAACCGAACGGATAGTGAGAGATCGAGCGACTGTAAAAGGAGAGCGATAATGTCCCATAGAAATTCCCGTGCGATAGAGACCCACTCCGAATCTCGCCCACCCGTTGCTGCGTAAGTCCCATTGAAACAAAAACCGTTTCTAATAAAATAGTAAGCCCGGAAATTATGCAAACCCATTTGCGCGTCATGATAGTATTTCGTTCAATCGTTAAATATTTGAATTGAGCCGAACCACGGGAAAATCCCGACCGAGTATGGGGTAAGGCAAGAATCTTCGCCTTCCATCGGTTAGACAAATGACGAGAAGAAAAGTTCGCACTGCCCAATAGGGAAATAACCAAGGACTTCGTTTAATAACCAATGGTGCTAGTTTGAAATTTGGAGGTTAATAAGCATAACATTCCCTTTTGGCTTTGCTTTAACGCGAAAGGTATCAGGGCATGAGACGATTTCCTCGATTCTACCGTTAATTTGAGTATCGGTAGCTATCAAATAACGGGAGGAAATCTAGACTCATGACCATAGTAGATTTTATCACAGAACTGTTTTGTTGTGTTGATGATAAACTCTCACAGCACGGTAAAAACCATAAGCATAGCCAAGCCAAACTTTATCCGTCTGAAGTGGTTACCATTGCCATGCTCTTTGCGCTCAAGGGTGTGGGTAATCGAGCCTCCTATCGCTGGATAGCGAACAATTTCAAATCCTTATTTCCGATGTTACCCGAGCGTACCCGATTGTTCCGCTTATTCGACGGGCATCAACATCTCATTGACGTTTTTATGGCGAATCCTTCGCTTATCGGTGGAATTGACACGTACGGTATTGAATTGATTCACCCGCGCCGAGAAGGGCGCTCTAAACGTCAAATCGGACGCAAAGGCATTTCCAACCAACGATGGATTGTAGGTGGAAAACTTTGCTTGCTACACAATCATCTCGGACTGATTGTCAACTGGGACTGCGACACTGCCAATGTACATGATGGGAGTGCCTTCCAACATCTCGTTGATGGGGTCAGTGACCAGATGGTTGTTTTGCCGATGTAAATTTCGCCAAAGCGGATTGGTTCCCTTCCAACTTGCGTCTGTGCCGACGTGGCGAGTGGAATTCTCGGATGCTGCGAGTGGAATTCTCGGATGCTGGTAGAAACGATTTTGTCCATGTTGACGCTAGTGTGCCATTTTAAGAAAGTCATGCACCGTCGTTGGAGTTACTTCAAAACGCGAGTCGGCTTTACAATGGCTTTGGTCAATCTCTTGGTACAGTGGAATGGATTGTCGATTGACGACGATGGCTTTGTGCCTCTGTCAATAGCTCAATTCAGTCTCTAAACTAGCACCAAAGGTTAATATGATTACTCTAGAGCTTGATTGGAAATCCATCTTTTGTAGCATCATTCGCCTCAAGACCAAGTTTTTCTTCGGCACTCGACAAGATGGCGCAGGAATTCTATCTTTATTTGATTATTGAAGATCCCTACTCATTTGCAATCAGGGGAAACTAACATGCCTCATGTTTCTCTCAGTATTACATGATTACATGTTGCATAGAGTCAAGCCAAGAGGGGAAACCCACGAGTTGATGAACACCGATTGGTTTGATGATTGTCGATTGTGTGCGATAAACGTCGAGTTTCACTCGAATTACGTTACTCTTGACGGAATGAAACCTCGAAAGCTCTCCTTCCGCGTGAGACTTCTCAGAGATTTCCGTCAACCCAACCTACGTACTCACGTTTTCTCGTTTTCGCATTGTGTGCGCGTCCGGTCCACAGCGCGGTAGAGGATGACTCTACAACCATAAATTAGACGCGGTTGCCCTGCTCTATATCCCTTTTTCGGTGGTGCAATGCGGTGTTTCGTGTTACACTAATTTTTTATCATATCTTAGGAGAATATGCACAATGGCTTATGAACTTGAGGACGAATTTGGTGACATTATCGGTAAAGCGCGTCGTGGAAATGGATTGAGCCTGAGCCACGTCGCTAACCAAGCAGGTGTAACAGATGCCCAACTCTCCCAATTGGAGGATTATACGCTTAAACCAACTGAAGGCCAGGTCCACAAGATCGCGGAGGTACTTGGTCTTGATGGGGCTAAGCTGGCTGACATTGCCATGGAACACTGGGCGCCGGCTCCCCCGGAACTTGATGAAAAGCTGGATGTTGAGCGAATCTCCGGGGACGTCGGCGGATACCCGGTGAACGCGTACCTGTTAATTTGCAAAACAACCAAGCAAGCGGCTGTTATTGACACCGCTGCCCACCCGAATCTTATCCTTAAACGGATAAAGGAGATTGACGTTAAACCGACTGTCATTCTACTGACGCATGCGCATAGCGATCACTCTGATGGTTTGCCAGAACTGGAAAAGGCGACAAATTGCCCGACATATATTCATGCGAACGAGCCCACGCCTCGCAGCTCTCAACAGTTCCGCACACTCCATCACGGCGATGAAGTGTCGGTCGGCGAACTTACGGTAAAGACGCTTGATACGCCGGGACACACGCCGGGCGGGTGTAGCTTCTACGCAGGTACAATTGCGGCAGTGGGCGATGCGATTTTTGCGGGGTCGGTCGGCGGACCAAAAATCTCCTATGAAGACGAGATTACGAGTGTTCGGAATCACCTGCTCTCGCTTCCGGATGAGGTGAGACTTTTCCCCGGACACGGTCCATCGACCACAGTTGGTGAAGAGAAGGCGCACAACCCCTTCTTTTGAATGCCGACATCGCGACGCGTCGGCAATTGGAGTTCCCCCTCACGGTAGGAGCGATCTCCGAATCGCGACTTGTCGCAAATTGGAATTTCCTCCTACGGTAGGTGCGATCAAGCGAACGATCAACTGAGTGGATAGCGAAGGCGATAGCAAATCCCATAGTGACGGGATCGAGCGACTGAATAACGACCGCGATAGAGATCTCAAGGCGATGGAGATCCCATAGAGAATCCATTTCTAACCGCACCTACACCCAACACTTACCATATTCTCTTAGAAAATGAACCACTAAATTATCAATTGAAAGGCAGAATTATGAGCGTAAATAGAGCAATCGAACTGCTTCAAGAGGGACAACCAATCTATTATACAGGACTGAACTCACTGAGTTACGAAGCTGGCGTCAAAGCCTCACAAACATGGGCAGATTACCTCATGGTTGAGATGGAACACGGGCTTTACAATGTGCCCGGGCTTCATCAGTTTATGCACGGTCTCGTAGAAGGCGGCCCCACGCGGAGCGGTCATCGCACGCCGACAGTGATTACGACGCTGCCGGCGGAAGGCACGAATGAAAGCGTGATGCGCGCAAATGCTTGGATGGTTAAACAGGTGCTCGCCTGCGGCGTACACGGCGTCCTGCTCTGCCATGCCGAAGACCCCGGGGCGGTCAGAGCATTTGTCGAGGCAGCTCGCTATCCGTTCCAGTCTGTTGGTGTGGGAAATGGACTGGAACAAGGGCGACGCGGCAACGGCGGACAGGGAAACGCCGCCGCCATTTGGGGAGTGTCGGGGCAGGAATATCTGACCAAAGCCGATGTCTGGCCGCTCAACCCGGAAGGTGAACTTATGCTCGGACTAAAGATTGAAAATAGACGTGCACTTGAAAATTCGGAAGCCAGTGCGAGTATTCCCGGCATAGCCTTCGCAGAATGGGGCCCCGGGGACATGGGATTTTCGTTCGGTCTGCCTGACGCTCATGACCCGCCTTACACGGAGGAGATGGCGGGAGCGCAGGCGCGAGTGAAAAACGCTTGTGAATCGGTAAACGTTGCGTTTCTTGACGGGGCTAACCCGGAGAATGTCGCCCGGAGGATTGACGAGGGAGTCAAGATATTGTCCGCCGGTGAGGAAGCGGCAGAAGTTGGGCGAAAGCACACGAATCGAACGATGCCGTGGTAAATCCTCCGGTTATGATTTCTCGGTAGGAGCGATCAAGCGAGCGAATAGATCAAGTGACCGAACAGGGAACGCGATAGAGATCCCAGTGCGATAGAGATCTCCTTGCCCCGCCGTACTACACCAAAATTCATGTGAAACCCAACACGTCATCTGCGTGGTACTGGAAACCGCCAGCGACTTTTTTCACAGGTCAACCAAAAAGACCAGATAGTTAAAATCTCCCCCGCTTTTCTTCAACGCTTGATTGACACCGTTTGTTATGCCGCTTAAATGTACAAAGTCGAGCTAATTATTGGAGTGCGAAACCGGTTGGCTACAGTTATCTAGGCATCAACGATGACATCGTTTGGGACATCATCCAAACAGATATTCCGGTCCTGTTGCCTGCCTTAAGAAACCTACTAAGCACAATCAACAAGGAATCCCCATAACAATAGGAGAGGATACCAATGGCATTATTACCACCAAAATACCTCAACGCAGTAGTTGCAATAGGCATAGAATCCACTCCAGAGGAAATAGAATCAACTGGGCAGCCGAAGCACCGTTTGCACCGTGCCCCGAACTGAGCGATAGACGTCCCAATACCCCGGGCGCGCCATAAAGCCTCCTAGTTATACCGTGAACTCCCGATGATCGACCTTCGCTTCGATAGAGCGCCCGTCGACCGGGGCAACCGGGTTCACCTCGGTATAGCAGGAAAGCCGATAACGATCACCGGACTCCCCCCGTCGCTGTCGATGACCGACCGAGTGTTCGACCAGTGCTTATCGCCCTCGATGTCCTCATGGCTGTAGCTCTGAGCTACCGGAACGGTAAAGCCGCCGTTTTCACCACCCGGGGCGTCAGGTTTGGTGTCCTCGCCAACCTTGACCGAATCGTAACCGTTCCATTTTTCGAGGTAATGCTTATACTCCATCGTCAATTCGATCTCGTCGTCGTCGTCGTAGTTCTCGACGCAGAAAGTATGCCTCGAGCGAGACATAACCACGCCCTCCGTCAATGCGACCGCCATGTCATTCAGTTCGCACGATCCAGTCCAATCTTGGCTGGTTTGATCGTCGCTGTCTTCTAAAGCCATAATAATCTCCTTATCGTGTTAGCGTGAGAGGGGACTACTTACCGGCGAGCCCCCGGAACCGCCGCCGGCGCCCTATGGTGCAGGCTCATGAATACTTAACTCGTCACCGCAGACGTGACAGCACTGATCGCTGTATTCCCGCTTCCGAGATTATCGGTGCACACTACCACATCCCGCAGTTCCATACCGACATCTGCTGTGACTGGCGTGTAAGTGCTGGACGTTCCGCCCGTGATGCTCGCCCACTCGTCGCTCGACCCTTCATTACGCTTTTGCCACTGCCAAATCAAATTGGAAAGCGGCACATCGGTGTCCGCCAGCGTTACCGTCATTTGTGTGCCAACAACAGGTGTCGTGTCATCAAGCGTCACAGTGCCGGGCGCATTATTGATTATTAATGTGTGATTCAATTTGAAACTATCACTTCGGTAGTATCAACTACTACCAAAACCCACTGTACATAAATATACCGCACATATGTTAAGTTATCAATCTAAACTTTATTGTACATTAACCTAGAAAAGCAGAACCATTTGACCCGAAACCGATCAACGGGATTCGGAACTTCCCCGTACTGGCAACCGTGACACTCCCCCCACTCTCGCGAAATTGTAAGACACAGGCACTGTTGCGAGAACTGCCAATGCCACTCCTGCACAGAAAATGAACATTGGCGTTCACTTGTTAGATACGAAAGCACGAAACGCCATTGCGTCTCCATGACACATCGGGGGGCGAGTTTGATGCAATTCGTGGCATAGTGCCACGTCAGGGCAACTTATGGGCGTGGCACAAAACTTGCTGACGCTCTACTAACGCAATCAATCCGACAGCCATCAATTCTAAGGGAGGAAGTCCAATGATATGGACTCAAATATTCATGCGAACCGCTGTCATTTTCTTGGTAACGATGACTATGCCAGCAAACGAATCGGATGCGAATATCCACGCCGAGTGGACTCAACTCACTGTCGGGCAGCCCATGGATCGTGTGCGCGTACTTGAGACTGATGGATTCCGCCTCTACGCCGCGGCGGGAATCAGAGCGGAGAGTGGACTGTACATCTCCCGAGATAACGGTTACACCTGGAATCCAACCGAGCTGAATCACAGCGTTAATACAATTGCAATTGATCAGAATACTCTGTATGCAGGAGGAGATTCGCACGGCGTATTTCGCTCCGACAATCTCGGGGACACATGGAAGCCCATAAACAACGGAATCCGCACAATTAATGTTGATAACGGCGAAATCCGCCTCCCATACATCAAGCAAATACTGGTCATTAGTTCCGGCACAGTCGTCGCTGTGGGGTACCACAGCGGTACGCATATATCAACAGACCGAGGTGACACATGGGACGACGTAACACTAGCGTGGAAAGTGGGCCAACGCGTAGCGCCCGACTGGATAATAGGCGATAGCATCTGGTCGATGACCGAGTTCGATGGCTATCTGTGGGCAGTCTATTCAAGCACCTCCAGATCCATATTCCGGTCCACTGACAATGGCCAAACGTGGGAATATACTCGCGAACAAAAGTACGGTCAGATAGCTGACTGGTCGGTGCTCAATGGTCGATTATACGCTGGTACGCGAAACGGCCTTGCCCGATGGAACGAAGCTCAACCGGCTTGGGAGTATTTCTCCGAAGGGCTTCCAGTCCTATCCATCGGAGCCACAGCCAGTATAAAAAGCCTGACCGTTTATCGCGGCCGTTTGTTTGCCGGACTTTACGATCACGCCGGAGCTGAGGGAGGTGTTTACATGTTTGATGACCGCATAGACACATTCGTTCCCGCAGGTCTTCAGGGCTCTTCAGTTAGTGTGCTCATTTCCCATCAATCCGAGCTGTACGCAGCAACCTATGCGCTCCACGAAAGGCAGGCAGGCACCGTCCACACCCCCCAAGGCATCTACCGCGCTACAATTCTGACCGTGCAACCCTTTGGCAAAGCCGCTACCACGTGGGGCGCTATAAAAACAAAATGAAAAAAATATCCCTCACCGCCTCTATGCTCCTCGTCATCTCCCTCGCCCGCGCCGAGTGGGAACCCCTTGTCGGTACGCGCGCCATGAAAACCGTGGACGCACTTGAAAGCGATGGCCGCCGCCTCTTCGCCGGGGGATCGTTGGAAGGACTGTATACCTCGGACGATAATGGTGACACCTGGTGTACAACCCACCTGTCAGTCAACTACGCGCAAGCAATAGCTGTCAGCGGCGATGTGATATATGCATTCCTGTATAAGGATGGCATGTATCGCTCCGACGATTACGGGAAGACATGGCACCGGAAAAACATCGGGCTCCCCGAAACAAATGAGGATACCGGCCTAATTCCGTCCATTAACCAAATACTCCTCACCCGTTCCGGTATGGTCATCGCTGTGGGCGGCTTTGATGGGACGTACATATCCCGTGACCGAGGAGAGACATGGCACTTCCCGGCCGATTGGTCGTATCCCTGCCCCGCAGCGCCCGATCACGACCGTAGGATCAGCGATGACCTCGATTCCATGTTCGAGTACGACGGTTATTTGTGGGCAGCCGCGTGGTTCCAAGTATACCGATCCCCCGACGACGGCTCTACATGGGAATGCGTGCCAGTATTGCCAAGGCTCGGCGAAGCCTACGACTGGGCAGTGCTCAACAATCAATTATACGTCGCTGGAGGACACGGCTTTGTACGGTGGAACGAAGGCGAACTCGCTTGGGACGATCTCAACAACGGGCTGCCGGATTACCCTGATTTGATCAGCCTTGCCATTAACCGCGGCCGCATCTTTGCCGCAGTTAGGGCGTCATCCGTGATTAGACCCGGGGCTTATAGGACTGTCGCACACGGCGTGTACGTGTTCGATGAGCAATCCGAAACCTGGTTTCCCGCAGGCCTAGACGGCGTGGCGGTATACTTGGTCGCATCCGATCAATCCTACCTCTATGCGTCTACGTACAAGGGCATCTACCGCGCGTCAATACCGATCGTGAATTCCTACGGCAAAACCGCTTCCACCTGGGGCGCCGTTAAACAAAAATGAAATACCTAACCTTTATCGTCACCCTGTTAAGCCTTCTCATTGCCTCTGCTCTGCTGGTGATCGCCGTCAGGTCTTGCGCGCCAAACGCACATGCCGAAATTCGGGTGGAGTGGATTCCACTCCCCGGCACGGAGGGCTGGCACGTGAACGCAATTGAAACCGATGGGCGCCGCCTTTACGCCGCGACGTGGGAGGGGGGCTACATCTCCCTTGATAACGGTAACACCTGGAGTTCAACCGAACCGCAACACGGTGTTAGTGCAATTGCAATCGATCGAAATAACCTCTATGCAGCGACGTTTCTCCGCGGCGTATTTCCCTCCGACAGTCACGGGGAGGCATGGGTTCCCATAAACACCGGCATCCGCATGTGGGAGCGCGACAACGGAGAGCGTGGATACCCAATCTTTTCGGATATACTCGTCACTAGCTCCGGCACCGTCATCGCTGTGGGGTACACCGGCGGCACGTATATATCCAACAACCGAGGCGAGACATGGCACAACGTCGCAGACGAATGGATACGACCCGGAAGAGACGGACCGCGCGGATTCCCGCCCCTCTACATAGCCCGCCGCATCCGTTCGATGACCGAGTTCGACGGCTATCTTTGGGTGGCCTATTCGAGCAGCCAGGCATTCCGTTCCCCTGACAACGGCGAAACGTGGGAAGGTCTTCCCTACTGGGCAGACGGCGGGAGCATTGCCGACTTCGGCACCATAGTCGACTGGGCGGTGCTCGACGATCGATTATATGTCGCCGGACACGAAGGCATTGGGCGATGGAACGAAGCCGAACAGCGCTGGGAGCTTCTCAACCGCGGGCTTCCGGTCCATAGGGGCGGCGGCATCGGCAGCTGGGATCTGGCGGTTAATCGCGGTCGTATCTTCGCCGCGCCTTTCCTATACGACCGCGGCGTGTGGCTGTTCGACCGGTCGTCCGAAACATGGGCGCCCGTACGCCCCCAAAACGCCGGACACATGTATTCGATCGCATCCCACGGATCCGATCTGTACGCCACCGGCGAACTGGGTATCTACCGCGCTTGGATCCCCGCCGTTCAACCCTACGGCAAATTCGCTACAACCTGGGGCGCAATAAAAGGAAACCCTAAACCATGACACGAACCCTCACCCTACTCATCTGCCTCACCCTTCTCGCCTGCAGTGAAACGCCCCAGCGGGACGAACCCACCACCGGCGCCTACATCGTGAGCATCAACCCGCCTATACTCGACGAAGGCCGTCCCGCCGAAGAGAAAATCAACGTCGGCGAGTTGACCGATGAAGGCTGGCAACCCATCACCATCACCTTCTCCGATATACCTAAAGACCTTGACGTGCATCACGCGTACTGGAGGGTGTCTGAATGGGTGTTGAAAGGCCGAGTCCTCACTATAAGAACATTTTGCGACTACCGGTGGTATCCGGGGTCGGAGAACGTCTATTGTCGTCTCGTGGGATGCAGGCTACAAGTACTTAAACTATTGGTGCCCGGACGAATAACAATAAAGTGGACGAGCGGCAGGAAGAAAGGATAAAACAACCGCCGTCGCAATGGCTATCCCAAGATACCGGAGCATGGTCAACTCGCCCTTCATCTTCTGATTTTCCGATTCAAGGAAACTGATCCGTTCTTCAGATTTTCCTAGCCGGTTACAGATATTATCAACGCGCACCACCAGATGCTTAATGTCCGTTCGCGTCTCGGTCACCTGCTGAATCAAAATGTCGAGTTTGTTGTCAAGATCGCGCACCCACTGCTTTGGGCCGCCGTCAGATTCGCCGTTCATGAAAATACCCTCTTAATAAAAGCCCATAACCGACGCCACCAGCTGGCATGTCAGAAAAGTCTCCTTACTTGTTCTTCATTTACTGAACCCTTCGTAACATGAGACTGATTCTCAGTGGACAGGCAATAGAATACATCGCCGCGCCAGCAAAAATCACCATGCCGCTAATCGCTCCCGAAAGAAAGCATAAAAATAGCCCGCAGCCGAATATGACCGCGGGCTATTGTCGTCATACCTAAGACATCCTCTAAAGGACAGTGTCATCCGTTTCGCGAGCTTCAATAGCATTGCCAAGCCCCTGGCCACCATCTGGGCGCAGCGCCGTATAGCACTCCAACAGATAGATTTTGCCGTCTTGACCCGTGTAATCCATCTGGCGGAAGGGATTCCAACCGTGCACGCGTTCCTGGTCCACGTGGGTCCATACCCGCATAGGTTCGCCCGCATCACGCGCCGGTATTGTCAACGTTCCACTTAACGTCCGGTGGACGTTAATATCGACGTTAACCCCGTTCACCACCTCATGCAACTTATGAGCGTACTCGATAGTAAAATCCAGATCCTCGTCCGTTAAATTGCGCAGTTCGAACGAATGGGTTGATTGGGATACAAGCAAGTTGTTGTCGTGAGGTACGAGGCTCACGTTCTTCACTTCAACCCAACTGCCTCGCCATTTGTCATTTCCTGTCTGAGTTACTCGCATTGTTAATCTCCTTTGTATTGTTACCTCGGCCACTCGGCCGCTACCTCCGCCAACAGATCGAGCGGATCGCCATCATACCGAGTAAAATGCAGGGTAAAGCGATTGGCTCTGAGAGCCAAGGTATCACCCTTCAAATAATATCGACCGACGACCGAGTCCAAACACCCGAATCGACCGCCCGACATCATAAATTGACCGTCATCGGTAAACAGATAGTCGCCGATGACAAACTGTTCTACACGCGGCTCCCAACGACTCTGCCACTCGCGTACGATAAGCCATGAATTCCATCGTCCGCGAGCACCAAAATGAATAATAATACGTCCTATTGGGGAACTGTGTCGCATCCGCAATAAGTCGTTAAAAATGAAAAACCCCGGTCTTTCATCGGACGGCAGAAAACGCGTTACCCAATAAGGCCCTTGAATGGCTTTCTCTATTGGCTGTCCGTCATTCAACGGGGCGAAGCGCAGATTTAAATCATCGTCTGCTTCATTATTGGACACTGTTTCCGAACACGCCGCGAGAATTACAGCAAAACACAGCACGATAAGGCGCATAAATGTCGCTAGCATGGTAGTTATCCTCCATATAGAAGTTAAGTGTCGGGACACCCGACCGGTATTCCGACAATATCCATCCTAGCCTTATGCAATAATGGAGCCATCAGCTGTTACCAATCGTCGTTCGGATCTAGCATTGATGAATCTCCTTTTGTTAAGAGTTAAAGTGAGGGCTGCTTAATGGCGAGCCCCCGAAGCCACCCGTTGGGACTACCCAACGAAGTTAAACGTCTTCAGCCTCAGCTTTGGCTTTAGCCTCTGTCTCAAGCCACGCAGCCTTCGCCCACCGCGTCTCCGGCATCGGGATCGCCAAACTGGACCTCAGCTCGACTTTGTACAAAAGTACAATGGTTGGGTTGTAACGAGAGCCGTACAACACCAAACCCGTACGCGGGGATCAAATGAGCGGATAGCGAGTGCGATAGAGTTCCCATCTCACTTTTCTCGAACGCTTGATTACCACCGTCTGTTATACTTCTTAAATGTACAACGTCAAGCTAAGTAGATTAATGTGTGATTCAATTTGAAACCATCACTTCGGAAGTATCAACTACTACCAAAATGAACTATACATATATTAAGTTGTCAACCTAAAAATTATCAAAAATACAAAAAACTTTCATAGTGACTATGATTTGCTATCAGGATCTTCTATCACACTCATTATTCACTCGCGTGATACCTCCCTATCTGGACGGTTGATAGGCTTGTATTGTCAAGTCCCAGCCGTGAACGACGAAGTCGCCTGTAATGCCGTCGGGCTCCGGGACATTGTGGAAGCACGTCTATTCTTTTTATCAACCACCTTTTACTGTCATAACAATCGGAACCGCTACCGCCGCAACTACGCCAATCCCGGACAAAATCCACTTGAGCATCGTGAGTTCCCCCTTGTGCTTTTGGATTTCGTCCTCGACCGCTTTAATCCGATTGTCCTGATTTGCCAACTTTTCGCACTGGGCATCAATACGCTTGGCTGTGTAGTCGAGATGGACTTCCATCTTGTGCATGAATTCAAGAATATTATCCACCTTCTTATCTATCTCGCGTACCCATTGCTTTAAGCCAACATCTTTTTCCTCGGTCATGATTCAATGACTCCAATATTATCCTGCAAGCGGGCGCCTCCCTCTTTGAGTGTATGTGTTGCCACTCCACAACGGACTGGCGACACGGAAACATATTGTCCTTCCGTAGGCTGTTGCGACAAACTATCTAAATTATCTATTGCCTCTTTCTCCTGTCGAAATCTCGGAAGCATCAAATTTCTATCGCCGCCGGTTAATTCCTTGCTAAAATATACCCCACATATATTAAGTTATCAATCTGGAAATTTTATTGTACATTAACCTAGAAAAACAGAACCACTTGACCCGAAACCAATCAAAAGGAGTCATCCTCGCACTGGCAACCGTGACACTCCTCCCACTCCGGAGAAACTGTAAGACACAAGCACTGTTGCGAGAACTGCCAATGCCCCTCTTGCACAAAAAATGAACATTGGCGTTCACTTGTTGGATACAAAAACACGAAACGCCTTGACACATCGGGAGCGAGTTTGATATCATTCGTGGGATACTGCCGAGTCAAGGCGACTTATGGGCGTGGCACAAAACTTGCTCCATTAGAAGTTAGGCACAAAAACTTGCCTTTCACGGAAGGTGATCCAACCATGTGCTCTCGGCGCTTAATGCGAACCGCTTTCAATGTCTTAGTACGGTCGTTGGCTCAAGCGCATTCTATGCGGGACGACTATTCGACCTCCAAGAGACGAGCCGCGCGTCCGAGTGTTAGGTGAAGATTGCGAACTGCAGACTTACATAGTCAGATCGACCCAACCCTATATTTTAAAGAGCTACTCTACGAGATACACTTCCGTTAGAACAATGCGAAAACGAGAAAGAACCAACCCCTTCCTCGCGTTACTAATCGTCCTCGTCGTCTGCGCCCCGGACGCCCCCGCCGAGTGGGAACACATCGCCGACAAAGAGCAGACGGGACACATATACAGGCTTGAAAGCGATGGCCGGCGGCTCTACGCCACCAGCAAGGAGTATGGCGTCTCCAAATCCCTCGATAACGGTTACACCTGGCGTCGAACCCCACTCAAGCACAGTGGGGAACTTGCAATCAGCGACGACGCCGTATATGTGGGCACCTGGCGACACGGCTTGTTCCGCTCAGACGATCACGCCAACACCTGGACAGCCAAAAACAACGGCATGCCCGCATATAAAGTGACCGAACGCACCCCATCCGAAACCTATCCAGACATTTGGGACATACATATTACAAACTCCGGTACCGTCATCGTTGCGAGGTACCAACTCGGCACGTATATATCCAACAACCGAGGGGAGACATGGCACGACGTATCAGACAAATGGTATTGCCACCACGACAAATTAGGGGCATTGGAAGTCGCCAGTAGCCTCGTGTCAATGACCGAATTCGACGGCTATCTTTGGGTTGCCCAGAACCAGGGCGCTAACCTGTTTCGTTCCCCTGATAACGGGAAAACGTGGGAATGGATTCCCAACGGCATACCCGGCGTTCTATTCGAGTACGGCGACCCAAACGACTGGGCAGTGCTTGACGATCGATTGTACATCGCCGGCGACAGAGACGGAAAAGGCATTGGAAGATGGAACGAAGCGGGGCTCATTTGGGACAATCTAAGTGACGGGCTCCCGCGACAGCCGATATCTAGCCTGGCCGTTTACCGGAGGCGTCTCTTTGCCGGAGTTACTAAGCACGGTGTGTTCATGTTCAATCAGCGATCCGAGACGTGGAGTTACGCCGGTCTGTTCGGCTTAACCCCTACCGCGCTCGTATCCCATCAATCCGCCCTTTACGCCGGAACGTACGAAGGCATCTACCGTGGTTCCATCCCAATCATCCAGCGCTACGGCAAACTCGCCGTCACGTGGGGCGCCGTTAAAACAGAATGAAAACCCTAACCCTTATCGTCATTATCCTCATCAGTGGCGCCCTAGACGCCCGAGCCGAGTGGGAATACAACCCCAGCAGGGAGGAAATGGGAACAATATACACACTAACACAGAGCACCCCGTGTACCGAGAATATTTGCGCACCATCTACGACATCCGGCGATCTCCTTCTTATTTTCCGTCACATCCCGCCGGATTTCATCAACCTCCCGCGCCAACTCCTTATAGTTTCCCATAGTCTCCTCTTTGATGTTGGCAATCTACGCCCGTATCCCCGAACTTAACGCAGCGAACTTCTTGTCGATTTTATGGATTGCCTCAAGAATTTCCTTGCCTTCCATTACGCAAACATCACCACCCCGCTCCGAGCATCATCATAGCCAAGACCGCGAACCACGACCCCGTCAGTTTGAGGCTCAAAGGTGAGCAAGTCGAGCCTCCCACCGTCGTCCGATAAAACACAGTTATAGGCGTGGCGAGCACTGACATCAATAACGATACCGATGCCGTTAATGTCCCAGCGCTGCGCCACATCGCCTGCCAAGCAGACCGCGAAGTTGTCGTAATCGCAATGCTCCGATATATAATGCTCGAGGTCTACCAGATAGTAAGCGAGGATCTGCTCCCACACCTTCCGCGACAACCCCTGGAACCGAGAATCCAATGCCCACAGCCCCAGATTGCGCAGCGCAGAGAACTGGTGCGCCCGGCCGTAAAACAACGTGCCTACACAGACCTTATTATGGCTAGGGCACCGTACATATGTCCTCAGCCTCGGATCTTATAGTTGTCGTACCCTGCACTTTGACTAGAGTGTAGGCGCGTACCCTATACCTGTCGCCCGATTGCCCCCTGATGTCAACCGACCGACGAGTATTCCAACCCTTATCAGACTCCATGTCGTCGGAGTCGTACCAACCGGCATTTTCGATAGTAACGTCACCAGCATTCCAATCGTCGGCGTTTGGCAGAGTGTCGTGTTCAACGTCATTCGTCCAGCCTCTGACTCAGCATCCTCAAATCCTATCTCACATACCCTTAAAAAGTAAACCATTTGGAGCACACTTAGCCATGTCCACAAACTCCTCAATAGAATGGACCGAAACCACTTGGAATCCGGTGACCGGCTGTACGAAGATAAGTCACGGTTGCAAATTCTGCTACGCCGAGCGAATGTCCAAGAGGCTTCGAGCCATGGGAGTTGACAAGTACAGAGACGGGTTTTCAATCACCGTACACGAATCCGCCCTCAAAAATCCACTGAAGTGGCGTAAACCGCGCGTAGTTTTTGTCAATTCCATGTCCGATCTCTTCCATAAGTCGGTGCCGACGGCGTTCATTGAATCCGTTTTCGAGATTATGAATAGGGCACCTCAACACACGTTTCAGGTACTCACCAAGCGGCCGAGTCGAGTTGCCCAAATAGACGGGAGATTGAATTGGACGCCGAACATCTGGCTGGGTACAAGCATCGAATCCGAAAAGTGGCTTGGGCGGTTGGAACCGCTCAAGGAAACTGGCGCCCAGATAAAGTTTTTGTCGATCGAACCGCTGCTCGGGCCATTGCCGGAGATACAGTTGCGAGGAATCGACTGGGTAATTGTCGGCGGTGAATCCGGGCCTGGCGCAAGGCCAATGCAACCTGACTGGGTGAGAGAGATTCGCGACAACTGTCTTCAGCATGGTGTCCCCTTCTTCTTCAAGCAGTGGGGCGGCGTATTCAAGAAGAGAACGGGTAGGACGTTGGATGACGAAATATGGGATCAGATGCCGCAGCGGAAATGAGCGAGATGAACCAGAACCACATCTCCCGCCTCAAACGGCATCATGATTGACAGACGTAAAATATGAAAATGGATAGAATGTTATAAATTGGAGGCACAAACACAATGAAACCTAAAATGACGATGCTCTACTGGAAATCGGACAAATTTTGGCTAGGAAAGCTCCTTGAACACCCCGAAATAATGACGCAGGGCGAGACCATTGAGGAATTGGAAGAAAATATAAAAGACGCCTATCTTCTCATGGCTATGGACGATGTGCCGGAAGAGTATGAGACGAAAGAAATTGCAATATGAAGCGAAGACAGTTTGTTCGCCAACTCTTGAATGAGGGTGGAGTTATGCTGAGACATGGTGCAAGACACGACATTTATCTAAACCCTGAGACAGGACTCAGGCAACCCGTTCTAAGTTGACTGTGCAATTGCTTCTTTGGTCATTTAACGCTGTGAAAAAAGCATGAAACGACTAGCAATTTTCTGGAAAGATGTCTTATGGAACAGAAGTCAATCGATCGCTTAATCGTCAATTCCCCCTATGAGGAACCGGCGAGGCACTGGACCTATAACCGTGAACGCCGTACCTTCTCGCTCTCGGAGGGACGCCGTCCGGCTGGGTATGTCGTCGCATCCGAAGGTTCGCGAGCGTTCGATGATCCGGGTCATTTTGTTGAAATCCCTCTCGTTAACCAAATTCGCTCGCGCGTCAAAGCTTGGCGTGACTTCGGGTATCCGGGCGTCACTGGAATAACGAAACGCTTGCTTGAGCACTGGAATTCGCCAAAGGAGTTTGACGACCGGCCGTTCTTCTTCTGCCAACTGGAAGCCGCCGAGACGTTGATCTGGCTCGCCGAATCACCCGCCTCCGAAAAGGTCGGGGTGGAAATCCCATCCGATGGCGGAGGATTCCGGCGCTTATGTGCGAAGATGGCAACAGGTTCGGGGAAGACCGTCGTCATGGGGATGGTGATTGCTTGGCAGATTCTGAACAAGGTTACCAATCCTCAAGATTCTCGGTTCGCCCGAAATGTCTTGGTGATCGCACCTGGACTCACGGTCAAAAGCAGATTGGCAGTGCTGCAGCCTTCACACCCCGAAAACTATTACCAAGAGTTCGATGTTGTCCCGTCCTCCTTACGCGATAAGCTACATCAAGGAAGGGTATTGGTGCGAAACTGGCACGCCCTCAACTGGGAAACCGAGGATAGAATCGCCAAGAAACGCAGCGTGGACAAACGAGGTGTCAAAAGTGACGAAGCCTATGTCCGCGAGGTTCTCGGTGAAATGGCAAATACCCGGAACTTGCTGGTCATTAACGACGAAGCGCATCACGCCTGGCGTGTTGCAGTTGAATCAAAAGTCAGGGGTGTGACGAGGGATCAAATTGATGAGGCGACCAAATGGGTCGGCGGTTTGGATCGTGTCAATAAGGCAAGAGGCGTTCTTGCTTGCTACGATTTCTCTGCTACTCCCTTCACGCCATCGGGAAAACGGAGTTCGGAGGAGGCATTATTCGGCTGGATTGTGAGCGACTTCGGATTAAACGACGCTATTGAGTCTGGATTGGTTAAGACGCCGCGCGTTGTTATTCGTGACGATGCCGTCCCCGACGCCGAAACCTACAAATCCCGTCTCTACCATATCTACAACGACTCTGAGGTCAAAGACGACCTGAACCGCAAAGCAAGACCCGAGGAACCGTTGCCAGATTTGGTCATGAACGGCTACTACCTACTCGGCTATGATTGGCGGGAAACCGCGAGGAATTGGGCGAATCGACAGAATAGCACCCCACCGGTGATGATTACCGTCGCTAACCGCACCGAGACAGCGGCGCGCGTCAAATATGCGTTTGACCATAGCAAGGTGCACATCCCAGAACTCTGCAATCGGGATCGAACACTTCACATCGATTCCAGGGTGCTAAGCACTGCCGAAGCTGCCGAGGAGCCGATTGCCATGATCTGGGGCGGCGAGGACGAGGCGGATGACGATCACGCGTCTAAACTAACAAAGAAGCAGCAAGCCGAGTTGCTTCGCCTGAAAGTCGACACTGTAGGTCGGCTAAACAGAGAGGGTGAGAAGATACAGAACGTCATCTCGGTTGGGATGCTTTCGGAGGGCTGGGACGCGAAGACCGTGACTCACATCATGGGCTTACGCGCCTTTACCAGCCAACTCCTGTGTGAGCAGGTGGTTGGTCGAGGCCTGCGTCGCACCTCCTACGAAACGAAGAAACAAACCGACCCTTCAACCGGGAAAACGATTGAACTCTTTGAGCCCGAGTACGTTAACATCTTCGGCGTTCCCTTCGCGTTTTTGCCGCATGAGTCTGTCGACGATGTCATTCCCATCCCGCCGCAGCCTAAAACGGCCATTGAGCCGGTAGCAGACAAAGCAAAATTTGAAATCTCTTGGCCCAACGTCATCCGCATAGACCACCTTTACCGCCCACGCCTAACGCTTGACCCGCAACGCCTGAAACCGCTCGAACTTGACGCCACTCAGACTGCCCAGATTGCAGAACTTGCACCGATTGTTGAAGGCAAGCCGGATATAACGAAGATTCAGGCGATAGATTTAGAGAAGCTGGCACGTGAATTTCGCACACAGCGAATAATCTTTGAGACCGCCCGGGACGTATATGAACAAATGCACGGCGATTGGCGTGGCAGCAAAGAGTTTCTTCTCGCTCAGCTTGTTCGGCTCGTGGAGCAGTTTATCCGTTCAGACTCAATCAGTATCAAACCGGTTTTATTCCTTCAGGACGACCTCAAGCGGCGTCTCATTATCACGCTTAACATGACCGGAGTGGTTCGGCATATCTGGGAGGCAATCCGCTTTGAGAATACGGAGAAGCTTGAGCCTGTGTTTGACCGAGATCTGCCAATTCGTGCAACGAGCGATATGGGTATCTGGTATACCGGTAAGCCGTGCGAATACACGGTGCGAAGTCATATTAACTTCTGTGTATACGATAGTACCTGGGAAGCAACGGAAGCCTTTCAACTGGACAATAATCCCCAAGTAGAAGCTTGGGCAAAGAACGATCATCTCGGATTTGAAGTGTTCTATATCCACAACGGCGTAGTTCGGAAGTACCGTCCCGACTTTCTCATCCGTCTCAGTTCAGGTGATACGTTGGTGTTGGAAACGAAAGGCCGTGAAAGAGATCGGGATAGAACCAAACGTAGATTTCTCAAGGAATGGATTCAGGCGGTCAACGCGCATGGCGGGTTCGGACGCTGGACTTGTGACGTGTCAAGGGCTCCAAGCGATGTCTTGGATATCCTCACACGGCATTCACAAGAAAAACAGTGATAAGTCTGGCATAGGGAAGAATGACTCAGAAATACGCTCGGAATGAGGAAAAGATGACGCTGGGATAACTGCCAAACTCCGATTGAAATTCGGGGGTTTCACTATTCTCAAGGGGCTTACCGATGCTGAGAAAACCGCCTGCGGAGAGGTAGATATCCTCCGCGATGTTATACTCAACTTGAGGTCCAAACCAGATTGACAAATCGGATAGGTTGAACAACATCTGAGCATTTGAGGAAATTAGAGGGGTTAGTTGATAGGAAAATCCGGGGGCAAGATAGTGGATGCCCATTAGATAAACGCTACCTTGGGTGTAGGCTGGCTGGTTTAAATTGGCGAGGTAATTCTCGGGAGCCTTCGCGCCGACGCCGTTGAAATGATATTCGATGAATCCGTAAGTCTTTTCCCCAAAGCTATAATCCAAACCGGTAGAGACACGCAGATAGTTGTTCGCCGTATCGCTATCCTGGCCAAACGATTCGACAAATACGTAAGCCGCCTCAAGCCAAAATCCCGCCCCACCAATCCCGCGAGCTATATCCAAGCCTGCCAACAGATGTTTCTGAAATCCCACCAATAAAATTGAAAAGTCGGTTTCCACGGCATTTAACTGACTCCGTAGAAACAAGGCGCTCTTTTCAGAATCGAAACCCTCCCCGAAGATGTAGCCGGTATCCCACTCTCCCATGGCGCCGATCGGAATACGGACTCGAACCGCATCTACCCCGATACGGTCTTCCGTATCCAGCTGATTGTAGGTGAAAGGAGCGACAACATCGGTTGGGTTCACAATCCGAGCGCTGCCCCAGGCAATTGCGTCTCGACCAACAGAGATGTCCGCGAAATCCGTACTGAACTCTACAAAAGCTCGATCGAGATTATGATAGATCCCAACGCTGCCGGTTGGATCGCCTTTGTCTGGATAGATTGGGGAGTCAAGATCTACGACGCGATACTGGCGCGAGGCAATGGAAACAGCTATCGGAGACTGAGAAAAGAGGGAGGGATCTTGAACTCGCGGCGTAAAGTCGTAGGAGAAGGTAAATGATACCGGAGCTGCCGGCGCGTAGGACAGATTGAGACGGCATCGGTTGACCACCGCGCCCATCATCGGTTCGTTTTGGAGCGGCGAATCGAAGATTGTGAAAAAGTTCTTGTAGTAGCCTCCGATTTGTAATTCCGCATCGGCGATTTCCACGCGCGGAATTGCCGTCAGACAGATAATAAGTGCGAGGATTGCTTTCATTTGTGAATTGGTCAACGACACGGCTTGCGTGCAACGTGAAAAAACCAAAATCCGGACGTGCAATGAATTGCACTACTACGAACCCAAGAACGTAATGCGTGATAGACGATGCTTTTATATGTGTTCATCTGTGCTCCTCCTTCCAACCTTCCATCCTTCCCCTCTTCCATCCTCACGCATTACGCATTGAAGGCGACTGGTGTGGGGGGGCTCCCTACAGGAATGACTGCCCCGGTTATTTCATCTCGTCAGTGTCTATTTGCCCGTCGCGGAGTGTAATCAAACGTCGCGCACTTTCCTTAACCATCGGATCGTGGGTCGAGAAGATGAAAGTCATGCCTGTCTCCACATTGAGACGATTCATTATGGCAAGCAGGTCGGCGCCGGTTTTCGAGTCCAGGTTCGCGGTCGGCTCATCGGCAAGAATTATGGCAGGCTTGGAGACCATCGCTCGCGCGATGGCGACGCGCTGCTGCTGCCCGCCTGAGAGTTGGGTCGGATTCCGATTGGCAAGCCCCTTCAGCCCAACCGATTCAAGCATTGATGTGACCCGCTCGTGACGCTCGGCTTTTGATACTCCTTGCAAGAGCATAATGTATTCGATGTTTTCTTCAACCGTAAGCACGGGAATCAGATTGTAGGCTTGAAAAATGAAACCAATGTTATCACGCCGAAAATCGGAGAGTTCATTTCCGCTCATGTCAGATAGCACTTTGCCGGCGAGCCACACTTTCCCTTCCGTCGGGTTATCCAAGCCAGAAATAATGTTGAGAAAGGTCGTTTTGCCCGAGCCAGAGGGGCCCATCAACGCGGTGAATTCTCCCGATCGAATGGTTAAATCAATTCCGCCAAGAGCGTTAACGGGAATCCCATCAGCCGCATAAACTTTTGTTACGCCTTCCGTGACGATGACATCGTTTTTTTCAGCCTGTTTCATAATAGGTACATAGCGGCAGTGGTTAGTGGTCAGTAGCTAATAGCAAGCGAGGCTTGACCGCATCTCCTCCCGTCTAGCTTTTCTCCATTGCAACGTTCCTGTTTTCCTGTCTTCCAGCCTTCCTATCTTCCAAGGCTGGTGCGCAGTGCGCACCCTACATGGGTATGAGTTTCTAGAAGCTACGCCGCATGGCGTCTACCGGAGTCATTTTGGCTACGTACCGGGCGGGATACAGCCCCGCAATAATAGTGAAAACGAAGATCCATATGGGATAAAGGATGAACTGTCGAACCGCCATAATCGGGTGGATTAACTCCTGCATCGTCACGCCCATCATTTCAATGCCGGTATAATCAATACCACGATGCACAAATATTGCAGTCACGAGCCAGCCGAGTGTCGCACCCAAACCGATACTCACAATAGCCAATGCACCCGCCTCAAATAGAATGACTTGCGCCATGCGTAAAGGACGAGTCCCAACGGCACGCAGCACACCGAACTCAAACATGCGTTCATACAGCGACATGAAAAGCGTGTTGACAATTCCGAAGACAACCACACCAAACAACACAATCCCCATGATGTATTTGCTAGTTTGAGACATCTTTAGGATTGCTTCCAATTGCGGCAAAATCTCAGTCCAGCTTAAAGCTTCGTTGCCGTGTTGGGAATATGCGCCCCAAAACGGCAACGCCGAATCCTGTGCGTATGCGAGCGAGGTAAATTTAAGCGCGATTTCATGGACACCGTTGCCAATAGCGAGCATCTGTTGTGCTTTATCAATACGAACAAACACCATCCCCCTGTTCATCTCTTCATCGGCAAAGTGATAAATGCCGGAAATTCTAAACATCTCTTGGGAGATCTCTCCGCTCTTAGCTTGCGCCACTGTCACGACTACTCTGTGACCAAGACCAACCTCCAAGACTTCGGCGAGTTTTGTACCAATTACCATATCGCGGCTATTGTCCCCTTCAAAATAAGCACCTTCCGTAATCGCATCATCAACCTTTGACAAGAATTTCTCTGTGGGAGGATAAACCCCGACGAGATTGATTGCATTAACGTTTGCCGGGGAAGTGATCATCCCGGGGGCGAGCGTCCTTTGCGTGAAATGCCCCACAATGGGTTCTTCAGCAAGATTCGCAGTCAACTCGTCAAGCGCTCGAATTATCAGCGAGACCTCTCGCTCGCCTCGAAAACCTTCTCGATGAATCTGTGCATCGCCGAGGAAGGAGGCGGTGGCAGTCTTGATCATGTTCTGTTCCATCCCCATCCAGAACGCATCAACAAAAATCAGGGCGGCCAAGCCGATTCCCATCGCCGTGGAAGCGATAATCGTGCGCCGTTTGTTGCGAAAGATGTTTTTCCAAGCAAGTTTTGTTAGAATTAGCCACATGTTATGAATCGTCTGTTGAACTCTAATTTAATGTGTCCGCATCGCCTTTGCAGGCATTATTCGAGCAGCCTTGATTGCCGGAAAGAGGCCGACAACTATCGCCGAAAGCAGAACAGTGATTGCCGGAATAATCAGACTTCGCGCATTAACTTCGGCATACATCGTCTCAAATTTGATTCCGCCGTATGTGAATTCCTGTGGGAGCGTAATGCCGTATATGGATAGGAGGTAATTTGCCAAAACCCCCAGCACTGCACCTACGCAAATGCTGGCGAGCGCGATGATGGCGACTTCGCAGATTACGAGCCGGAAAATCTGTGTCGGCTTTGTCCCGACAGCTTTGAGTACCCCGTATTCGCGCGTCCGCTCCAGTACCGACATCAGTACCGAATTTAGGACACCGATGGCGACGATGAGCATAATCACGATGCGCCCAATGGCATCCCCTTGCTTATCGGCTTGCATGGCTCGATAAAAGGATTTGGCAACTTCCTGCCACGGCGCGACATCAAGCGTTGAATCGTTGAGGCGTGCCTTGATTGCCTTCGTGATTGTAGGAACTTGGTTAATCTTTGAGACAGTGAGGACAATTTCATGGATGCGCCCCTCAAGGACAAGCAATTCTTGTGCATCTTCGAGATTCAGGTAACACGTCACCCGATCCGTGGCGTCGTCACCGCTTTCCAAGATACCAACAATAGTATACACATCGTTCGCAATAGAACCGTCGGCAGCCTGTGAAAAGAGCACCATCTCACTACCCAGTGTCGCAGAAAGGGTTTTCGCCAGCCCCTTTCCAATCACAATGTGGTGGGAAGGGGTGTCGCCCATAACTCTACCATCAATCACTTTCTTGTCAAATCGAGTAGTCTCGGTCTCACGCGCTACGTCCACCCCCATGATTTGTACAGTTGTACTCTTTTCATCAACAGAACCAAGTCCGGCGCCAAACACTCGCGGTGTCCACGCTTCAACGCCTGCGATGGTTTGAATCGCCTCGCCTACGGCTGAATAGTCGCTGATTGTTTTGTAGAGCGACGGTTTATTGAGGTACCCCTCCCGATGCACCTGAATGTGCCCGATGCGGTTTCGCGTGAACATCGCGATAATGTTCCCATACGCCCCATCGGACCATCCGATGAATACCGAGGACAGCGTAAATCCGACAATCATCGCGAGCGAAGTAAGGATTGTACGCCGCTTTTGGCGAAAGATGTTACGGAATGCAATTTTGAGTATCATGATGAGGAACTATGCGTGAGAAAGGCAGTGGCCCGTGACTAGTGGTCAGTGGCTAGTGACAAGATTGGAAAACAGCACACCAATTGACATCGATTAGGACTAATCATGTGTGATGTGTAAGACGATCTGTCGCCAGAAGTGTTCCAACCTGCCTGTCTTCTATCTCCTTTTCTGGAGGTTTCGGCGTGTGAAGATTTTGTCGTCGATATTCGAATCGAACTTCGCGTTTACGAACCGGACGACTGTATTGTGTCCCGTCTTGTTTTGAGGGAGCATTTCCATGACGGAAGGTGTGATTTTGCCATCAAAGGTTTTGATTTCTTTGAAATTCAGGACGCGCATTAAGTTCCCTTGTTCATCATAGAAGTGCTGCCACACCGGAATATAATCGCCGGAATGCACCGCAGCGACAATCTTGCCCCAAACGATTGGCGAATCCTCCTTTGGCGTGAGTTGAATGTACAGTTGTCCGGGAACTGCGTCCTCTGGCTTGATTAACTTATAGGTGTAATCGTTGAGCATGGACGACTCCCTGACGAGATCGTCATTCGTGAAGTCGGAGCCCATCCATGATCCCATCATCATTGACGGCGGAATTTTCATCACTTTGTTCGTTTTGGGCAGATAGTTCCACATCTCATTTCCGATGCGCAGCGTTGCCACGCCCAGTTCCTTCTTTGGTGCCGTGATTCGGATAAAGGTCTGATCCATCCCTTTTGTCCAGACGGTCATGGCGAGGGTTCGCTCCCAATGCGGCGTGGTAATTTGCATTTCTATTTCGGCATGGCTGGTCTCACTACGATGGAGTTGATCCATCTTCTTGACGATGGCTTCAACATCAGGAACTGGTTCATCATCTTGCGCGAACATCAAGTAGGGAGTGGTCAATATAAGAAGAAAGCATAGATTCACGCTTAGTATTGCCGCGCGAGTCCTATTTTCAGAGTTCGCCATTCTCTCGGTTATCCTTTTCAAATGTTTGACCGCCTTGTATGAATTAACTTGTAACGCGCACCCTAGGTTTTATGAGACGCGGATAAGAAACAAGGTGCGGAGGGTGTATAGACTAACCGCCACCCAAATTCCCCAGTCTTTGTAGAGTAGGCACCGCCCACCATCCAAGCGCCAGCGGCGCGACAGATGTATAAAGCAAGTTGACCGTTACAGAAACCGAGTTTTCACGAAAAAACTCGGCTTCTTTCAGCCTACTTTAATATCACCATCCGCCTGATTTGACGGAAAGATGGTGTTGCCAACTGATAGAAATACACGCCGCTTGCCACGCCTTCACCGAAATCGTTGCGACCGTCCCAATGGATTGTTTGCGACTGACTCTCGTAGAACCCCGCTGACTTATGCCCCAAATCCAAGCGACGAACCACGACACCATTGGTATCATAAATCGTCAACGTAACATCCGCATCCTCCGACAACTGATACGGTATCCACGTCTCCGGGTTAAACGGGTTCGGATAGTTTGGCAATAGCGCCGTCTCTTTCGGCGTCAGCGCTGCGAGAAGTTGCTCTAAGAAGAGAACGCCCCGCTGCGACGTTGCATCCGTCAACTCAAGCTCACCCGCTTGTGCCAACCACTGCCCCACGTCCGCCCTTGTAGGAGCGATCTCCAGGTCGCGATACCAGACTGACGGCGCGGCGGCTGCCTTCCCCAACGCACCCGCAACCATGACTAAATCCAGGATGTTCACGACCCCATCTCTGTTGACATCTGCATCTAAATCTCGTCCCTCATCCCCGAGAACCGACGCCACCAACACCAAATCCAAGATATTCACGACATCGTCCCTGTTGACATCTTGCGGAATAGGGGCAATTCGGCGATTGCCGTAACGCTCTGTGTCAGCTGAATCCCCGTTACCCCCACCTCGACAGTGTTTGCTCCCGGATTGAGCCCCAACGTGAGGGTGCTTTCTACCCGACCGTTGCTATCCGTCGTGGCGCTAGTTACACTCAGCGTTCCGCCGCCTTTGGTGACCGTAAACGTAATCGGAACCTCCTCAAACGCATCACCTCTCTCATCTTGCACTTCCACGATAAGTGGCTTTTCAAGTGCCGCTCCGGGCAAGCCCTGTTGGTCATTCCCTGAAACGATGCGAATTCGCTGAGGCCTGCGGTGGCCAAAGGATACCTCAACTCCTCTTTCCTGTAAGACAGGAATGTGAGTATAGATGGATGGGTAGCTCAGCGGGTTTCCCCAAAGATTAACCTCATCTCCGCTTCCCAATCCTGTATTCGCTACGAGGGGTGATATGTCTGTGATGTTGTTGCCCCCAAGCTCTAGAAATGTCAGGTTGGTTAATCCCGCCACCGCCGAGATATCCGAGATGTTGTTGCCCCCAAGATTCAGAAATGTCAGGTTGGTTAATCCCGCCACCACAGAAATGTCCGATATGTTGTTACCCCAAAGGTATAGAGATGCCAGGTTGGTTAATCCCGCCACCACAGAAATGTCCGATATGTTGTTGCCCCCAAGGTACAGAGATACCAGTTTGGTTAATCCCGCCACCACAGAAATGTCCGATATGTTGTTACCCCAAAGGTATAGAGATGCCAGGTTGGTTAATCCCGCCACCACAGAAATGTCCGATATGTTGTTGTTATAAAGAGTTAGCGATGTCAGGTTGGTTAATCCCGCCACCACAGAAATGTCTGTGATGTTGTTACCCCCAAGTGATAGTGTTTTCAGTTTGGTTAATCCCGCCACCGCCGAGATATCCGAGATGTTGCTGCCCCCAAGACTCAGTTCTGTCAGATTTGTTAAACCGGACACAGGGGAGATATCCGTGATGGAGTTGGACTCAAGACCCAAAACTGTCAAATCGGTTAGGGCCGCCACTGCCGAGATATCCGAGATGTTGTTGCCCCCAAGGAACAGATATGCCAGGTTGGTTAATCCCGCCACCACAGAAATGTCCGAGATGTTGTGGCCCCCAAGATTCAGAAATGTCAGGTTGGTTAATCCCGCCACCGCCGAGATATCCGAGATGTTGTTGCCCCCAAGATTCAGCACTTTCAGGTTGGTTGCAAACTCAAGCCCTGTCAAATTACTAATGGACGCGTTGTATGCGACAAGCTTGTTCAGAGCCAGCATGTTTCTCCTCACAATGGGAGCACTTGGTGATTTATCGAAAGTGGTCGCAATTGCAGCACGGAGGTTGGAGTCGGGGATATCGACAATCTCTGCTATAGCCTCAAGACGGACCTGCGTCAACTCAGACGTATCCCACAGTTCGACCGTGCCGTCAATCGTTCCGGCGGCGAGGGTTGCCCCGTCGGGCGAAAACGACACTGAATTCACCCCAGCCGTACGCTGGAGAGTGGCGAAACTTACTCCTGTCGTCACGTCCCATAGCTTGACCGTCCTATCCCCTGATCCGGAAGCCAGGGTTATGCCATCGGACGAAAACGACACTGAAATGACCCCAGCCGTATGTCCCGTAAGCGTGGCGATATTTTGTCGTGTCGTCACGTCCCATAGCTTGACCGTCCTATCCCCTGATCCGGAAGCCAGGGTTATGCCATCGGACGAAAACGACACTGAATTGACCGCAGCCGTATGCCCCTCAAGCGTGGCGATATTTTGTCGTGTCGTCACGTCCCATAGTTTGACCGTCCCATCTGCCGCCCCGTAGGCGATGGTTGTACCATCGGGCGAAAACGACACTGAATTGACCGCAGCCGTATGCTGGAGAGTGGCGAAACTTACTCCTGTCGTCACGTCCCATAGTTTGACCGTGCCGTCCCCTAATCCGGACGCAAGCGTTGCCCCATCGGGCGAAAACGACACTGAATTCACCCAATGCGTTTGCCCCTCAAATATAGCGGTATTTTGGCGTGTCGCCATGTCCCACAACTTGACTTCCTGCGATGTCCCCGCAGCAAGGGTTGTCCCATCGCGCGAAAACGACACTGAATTGGCCCCAGCCGTATGCGGAAGGGTGGCGATGTGGCGTGTCGCCATGTCCCACAACTTGACTTCCTGCGATGTCCCCACAGCAAGGGTTGTCCCATCGGGCGAAAATGACACTGAATTCACCCGATGTGCATGCCCCCCCTTAAGCGTGGCGATCGCGTTATAGTTTGGCAAAATTTCCAAGAGGGTAAAATGCTCACCGCTCCTATTCCCCTCCGTATCAATTGCCTCGACCCAAATCTCATGTGCAACATAATGGGGAAGAGACCTCAAGCCGTCCTCGGTAATAACACCCTCATAGTTGAATTCGACGAGGGCGTCTTTTTCGCCCGCCAATCCCTGACATGCCGCCAGTCCGCCACTAGAGAGCGCATCAAGACCGACTAGGAACACTTGGTGAAGCCCCTCTGAATCGCTGACTTTCAGTTGGACAGAAACGCTCTTTGACCACGCCGGATATGTAAGAGGCGAAATGATTTCAATGGTGGGCGACTGCCCCTCTTCGATTGGGATATCGGAATTGAAGTAGGGATGCACGGACAAAATTTCGGCAGCGCAGTCGGATAATCGACTCCATCCTAGTCCATACGACATGATGTACTCACCATTGCGGAAATCGTGACCCAACCCGAAGACATGCCCAAGTTCATGGGTCGCTAAATTCGCCGGTGAATCCCCTCCCTGCGAAACCCGTCGCGCCCCTAGAAACTCGCTCGACACTATTGTCAATGACAATCAAGTAAATGTTCACATCGAGATTAAACGCTCGTTCAATCTGGTCCAACATAGGATCAGGGTTGTCAATGTAGTAACTATCGGGGTGTTCCCCATCCACCCGATGAACTATTGGCTCGCCTTGGGGATCGGTTTCCACACGGAAGGTTAGCTTTCCGTATCCGTGTACACCCATCTGCTCGGCAAAGAAGGCCTGAATGCTGAGAATCTCGTCTTTCATTCGTTGAACCACGTCTGCACGGTAGGGGCGGTCGTTGGGCAGAAAGTAGATCGTCCGCACCGTGCGTGGATCGCCGACATCCAAATTCGCCAAACTTCGCGCGTAACGGCGGTTGGGGGATTGGGTGGAGCGATGGCTGTCCGACTGCAAACCAGTAACCCCACAGATGTGTACCCCGATTTCTCCTAGTGGCGAGGAAGAGGCAACCGCGGGGTTCAATGTGGCACAAGTAAGATAGACCATTATCAAATACAAGGTGAAACCAAGAGTTTGTTTTTTCATCGATTCCCTCCGTTACGGTTAAGGAAAGTCGTTGCGCAATTAATGGCGCGTTTTGAAAATATGGGTGGCGAATCGTCCAACTACGTTTCAATAATCGGGAGCCGGATTTCCCTCGCCTCGTAAGAAGCAACGCCCTCAAAATAAAAGGGACTTAGTAGTTAACTGCTTTTTGGTCGATTTGCTTGCTTTTCTCTTCTTAATGTACAATCATTTTAGACAGTGTTCGGAATCTTGATTCACACTAAAATACATCTCTATAAGAGAGAAATGGAGGCATATCATGTTGACCAAGCGTTTGTACATGCTCGCGGGAGCATTGCGGGTTATCTGCGGGATTTTAATTTCCAACACTATGGGATTTTCAGCACACCATGATGTTGTCGTTGACAGAATATACCGATAGCCAAACAATTCATGTGGCTCAGGTGAAGCATTCATCAAAAAATCTTATGAAAATCTCATCATCTTTTCTGCGATTATATTTCCAGCAAGACTCCATGATATACAGTGGCAGCCACTTCTTGCTGTAGTGATGATGCGTTCCGTAGAATGACCTCTTGACACAAGCCCAAAACGACTCGATGGTGTTGGTGTGAGTTACGCCGTCCTCAGAAACATATCTCTCTTGGTGATGGATAACATGTCTTTCGATATCTTCGTCCAGACTATTGTAAGAGCGAAATTCATCAGTCATAAGAATAGACTCATCGGGTGAGACATTGCTAAGGATGAATTCTCTGATATTTTCACCAGATAGAACCTTCATGAATTTAGCAACCACCCGACCGCCTCTCTCGACTACGCCGATGACGGGAGATTTATTTGTGCCTCTACCTCTCTTAGATTTTGCTCTGGGTTTGCCGCCGACATAGGTTTCGTCCGCTTCAACTATCCCTTTCAGCAATTCATCACTATCACTCATTTTCTCACGGAGGCGCATTGCCATATACCAAGCGGACTTTTGATTCATGTCCAAGTCACGAGCAAGCTGACAACTCGATATGCTTTTCTTGGCATTGGAAAGAATTGAGATAGCCAAAAACCATTTCTGGAGAGGTATCTTGGTACCATGGAAGATGGTTCCTGCTGTAGCCGAAAAGCTAGATTCACAATCGTAGCAATTCCAACCAGTAGTAATGTCGTTTTTGTTCTTGCGTCCAACTTTTTCACTGCCACAGTGGATACAGCAAACACCGTCCTTCCAACGTTTTTCCTCTATAAATCTGAGACAAGATTCTTGATTTGGAAACTCTTTCATAAGATTCAAAATGTCCATAGCAAACTCCTACGAGAAGAATAGTCACTATGGACATCTACGTGTGACGAAAAGATTTACGACAGGGTACCAAGTTTTATGTTTGTCGTCAGTCTAAAAGCTACAAGCTACTAATTCCGAAATAAAATACAATGGAATCAGGCTATCACACAAGGCATTTTTTGTAAAGTGGCGCGAATGCCAAAACGGTTTGCCGGTTTTCGCCGGTCTCCTGACGCAAGAACTTGACTCGTAGCGGCATTCCGACTTTTATCGTTTCCGGGCAAAGCGAATCAACGCCTTCAATCCGTGCGACAACACGCGCCCCTTCCACCAACTCGACGGCTCCCGAACAGTATGGATTGTTCCTGTCATGTCCCTCTTTAATCATCGCGGGCGTGCCGATCGAGATTGAGGTGAAAGCGACAAGCCTCCCCTCGCCCGCTGTCTCTGCCCATTCCATATCTGAACGGCGGCATTGCGGACATAGCGAACGCGGCGGCACATAAAGCATCCCGCAGACATTACACCTTGAGCCCATCAGTTTCCCTTCGTTGAGAAACTGTTCAAACCCGTAATCGTTAATTGGTTTTTCAGCCACGGGACTATCTCCTTTCGAGAATGGTAAAGGTACAGGTGCCCCCGGTGCCGCCGAGATTGTGCGCCGCACCAATACGTAAATCCGGTTTCGGCACACGCCTTCTGCCCGCTTTGTTTCTCAACTGTTCCCACACCTCAATTAACTGCGCCGCACCCGTTGCGCCGACCGGGTGACCTTTGCACTTCAACCCTCCCGAGGTATTGATCGGCATCGGACCATCCAATCTCGTCAAGCCCTCCTCCACCGCTTTGTGCCCTTCCCCCGGCTTGAAGAACCCGAGGTCTTCGATATGAAGAATTTCCGCAATCGAGAAGCAGTCGTGCACCTCGGCGAACTGAATATCTTCGGGCATTAGACCGGACATATCGTAGGCCTCCTGGGCGGCATGTCTTGTGGCTTCAAAGTACGTCAGGTCATCCGCGGCATGAAGCGCTCTCCCACTCCCCTGCCCGAGTCCGACGACGTGCAACGGGGAATCCGTAAAGCGATTTGCAATTTCTTCGGCGACTAACAGTATGCAAGCAGCTCCGTCACTTATGGGACAACAGTCAAAGAGGTGCATGGGCCAAGCAATGGGAGGGTTCGCCCTCGCGTCTCGGAGGAAATCTTTTTCATCAATCCAATCAGGAACCGCTTTTCCCTGACTTTTTGCACGCTTAACCTTGGCGTCCATCATGTCTCGAATGGCGAGGTTGAATTGGGCTTTAGGGTTCAAGGGCGCATTGTCGTGGCTCTTGATCGTCACGCTCATTAGGTGTTCGCGGGACGCGCCGTATTTCTCAAAATATGCGGTAGCTATGACAGCGAAAACGCCTGGAAAAGTCAGTCCCGCTTTGCGCTCGTACGGACTTGCCGCCAAAGCCAGTCCTTCGGCCACCTCTTCAGTTGATCGCTTCGACATATCTTCAACGCCGCCAACCAAGACTACATCGTAGAATCCTGATGCTATGGCAAAAACGCCTTCACGGAAAGCAAGTGCGCTTGAAGCACAGGCGCCTTCGGTTCGCGTTGCCGGTTTGGGAACGAGTCCGAGAGAATCGGAAAGAATTGCCCCCCAATGAGATTGGTGGACGAAAAAATCGTTTGTGAAATTGCCCAAGTAAAGGGCATCAATATCCTTTGGATCCAGCCCTTTGTCCACGGATGTGTTCATTTCGACAAAGGCTTCGGCGAAAAGATCCTTTGAGTCTTTATCACTGAACATGTCGAATTTCGACATGCCGGCGCCGACCATTGCGACTCCCCTTCCCAACTTTCGTTTTTTATACATGGAGAATCTCCTTTTGAATGGTTTTTTATTAAATCAGAATGACGGTATCATGAGGCGAGCTAATCAGGCAATTCGTGATAGGATCTTTATCGCATTCGCTATTCGCTTATTTGATCGTGATGCGTGAAACGTAATTCTTGTGTTCTCAGTCCGCGTTCCTCCTACCTTTCCACCATTCTTCCTGCTTTTTTGGATCGGCTATTGTCTGTGCGAATCTGTGTTCCCCTTGCCAATCGTCCAGTCTTCCAGCCTTCCAGTCTCATATTACTCTACTGGTTTTTCCTTTCCAATACTTCTCTCGCAATTCACGCTTAACTATTTTTCCATAGTTATTCTTCGGGAGTTCATCTATGAAATCGACCGAACGTGGCTTTTTGTAACGCGCAATATGTTCTGTGCAGAAATCGATTAATTCCGTTTCCGTGACTGTTCTCCCGGGCACGAGGGAGACGACAGCCTTAATTTCTTCACCCCACTGTGGGTCCGGGACACCAATAACGGCGACTTCTCGAACGGCGGGGTGTTGCACGATTGTTTCCTCTATTTCACGAGGGTAGATGTTTTCGCCGCCGCTAATAATTAAGTCCTTTGACCGATCCATGAGGAAGAGGTAGCCGCTCTCGTCCATGTAGCCCATATCACCGGTGTGCAGCCATCCGTCCCGTAGTATTTCAGCGGTTGTCTCAGGCTCACGCCAGTATCCCTTCATCACCAGATCCGATTGTGTCGCAATTTCCCCTGTCTTGCCCGGTGGGAGTTCGTTCTCATCCGAGTCAAAGATTTTGACTTCGACATCGGTGCGTGGAATACCAGCGGATGCCAGCCGTTTCATCTGATCCGAATCTCCGTCAAGCACGTGGTCATCATGGGGAAGATAGGTGATGGTCATGGGCGATTCCGCTTGACCATAAAGTTGGACGAGGCAGGGACCTAATTTTCTCATGGCATCAATTAGGTCCTCTACCAACATCGGTGCGCCACCGTAGTTCAAATATTTCAACGAACTGTGGTCGTACCGGTCAATTGCGGGACTATCTATCAACCGCTTAATCATTGTCGGTGCGGCGAACATATTTGTCACACGGTGGTCTTGAATTGTCCTTAATACTGTTTCCGGGTCAAAGGATTTGGACTCTAAAATAACGTTTGCTGCTCCCTTGGCGATATTGGGAAGAGCATAGCACCCACTCCCGTGAGACAATGGAGCGGCGTGGAGAGCAACGTCGCTAGAGCCAAATCCGGGAGCCATGTCCGCATAGAAGTTCATCGTCATGCCGAGAAGATTGCGATGTGTTAACATCGCACCCTTGGGGCTTCCTGTTGTTCCGGATGTATAGAAAATCCATGCCACGTCATCCGCGTCGACATCGGCATCATCGAACCGTTCGGATTCGGCCGCCAGTAGGGACTCGTAATCTAGCAGATTGTCACGCGCCCCGGACACTGTGACAATGGACTTGACACGGGGGAAAAGGTCGCCAGTCTTGATGATTTCCTCGTTGAATTCTGGCGACACAATCACCGCTTTGGCTTCGGAATGCTTGATGATAAAGGCATACTCTTTGGGATGCAGCCGAAAATTGATGGGTACCACTCCGCACCCGGCTTTGAAGCCAGCAAACATCGACTCAAGCATTTCAGGGCAATTATACATGAGCACCGCCACGTTATCGCCTTGCTGAATCCCGTGCCTGTAGAGTGCGTTTGTCAAACGGTTCGCTCGACTGTTGAAGTTCGCGTACGAAAGCTTCCTTTTACCGTAGGAAATAGCCAGGTTGTCGGGAAAAGTTCGGGCGGATTTTGTCAAGCATCGACCAATGTTCATGGAGAACCTCGTTACATAAATCAGAAGCCGGAATTAGGCCCTTCAATGGCTTATTTTATCATTTTCAAGGTTATAAAGGGAAAAATAATCCGTGAAACGTGATGGGAAGAAACCAGAGCAAGCAAGAGACATCGAACAATACAGACAACAAAGGCGTGAAAGGATTTAAAGACTTTGTGCTTGACATGAAATTTATATCAATGCTATTATTTAGTGGTTTCGGCTTCCTATTCACTCATATTCCATCTGACAAAAGCACCCCCATTTGGTGCCCGGTTAAGGTTTTCCCGCTTGTTCTGAAATTGACGCTAGCCCGCAGAATTACGCTCCGTTTTGAACTTTATCAATTATGCCAATTATTCTAGGATTAGACGTTGGCGATGTACGGATTGGGGCGGCAATTAGTGATGAACTCGGGTTTGCGGCTCATCCGCTCTGCACAATCACACGGAAAAATCGTAAAACGGACTTGGCGGTGATATGTGACTTAATCAATACCCATCAGGTTGATGCGGTTGTCATTGGGCTTCCGTTGATGCTCAGTGGAGAAATTGGCATACAAGCAGAGAAAGTTCAGAAATTCGCGAACCGTCTGAAGCAAGAGGCGCGTATTCCAATTCATTTGAGGGATGAACGACTGACCACAGTTGAAGCGGATGATATTTTAAGGGAAGTTGGAAAACCGCGTAAGAAGCGGCGACATGTAATTGACCAAGTTGCTGCGGTGGTCATTCTTAATGAGTATTTGAACGATGTTCGTGAATTAAAAAGCGATAATCACCATCCTTAGGATTGGGTTGTTTCTATTTGCTGCGTTCAAGGAAGCATCTCGCGACAGTAGGCACATGATACCCCACATTTCGCGTCTTACGATTCTCGTATCTTGTTGCCTCGCGATTGTGGGCATTATCCTCGCTCTGATTTTAGCCCCCTATCTGACCTCGAAAGAGTTAGCTTTAGAGCCCAAGGAGATACGAATTGCTCCAGGCACGAGCACAAAATCAATCGCGAAGCAACTTGCGGATGAGAGTATCATTCGTAGTTCTCTACTATTTGAAGTGGTAGCTTACTTTGAAGGCGCCAGCCGTTACTTGCAAGCGGGGACCTATGAGTTAAGCGCCGCGATGAGTCCTCGCGAGATTATTCATCAACTCAAAGCAGGGAAGGTCGTTCATCGGCATTTTGTGGTGCCGGAAGGGCTAACCGTGGCGCAAATCGCTCAACTCTTCGAGGACGAAGGATTTGGAACCGCAGAATCATTTAACCGTGCGGCTCGTGATTTACAGTGGCAAAAGCGGTACGGCATTGAAGTGAACAGCTTGGAAGGATATCTTTTCCCGAATACCTACAAATTGGTCGATGGAATCGCCGCCGCCAAAGTTATCAAGATGATGCTCGACGAGTTTAATCGACATTGGACTCGCGAACGAACCCAGGAAGCGGAGTCGATAAATTTTTCTCCACAAGAAATCATTACCCTTGCCTCAATCATCGAAAAGGAAGCGAAGATTGACAGCGAGCGACCGTTAATCTCGGCTGTATTTCACAACCGATTGAAACGTGGCTGGAAACTTGAGGCAGATCCGACAGTTCTATATGCGTTAGGTAATCCACCGCGCGCATTAACTACACGGGATCTCAAATTTGATTCGTCGTACAATACCTATGTTAATCGTGGCTTGCCGCCGGCACCTATCTGTAATCCGGGGTTGGCTTCAATAATCGCGGCATTAAGACCGGTTGAGAGTTCTCATCTCTATTTCGTGGCAATCGGTGATGGAAAACATTATTTCTCCAATACTCTGGCAGAACATAACAGAGTAGTTCGCAGAATTAGACGGAATGCGAACCGAGGCTAAGGAAGGAAATTCAAGAATTTTGAAGCAGAATAGAACTAACTCTGGCGCGGACATGCAACAAACCGTGCAGAATGAATGTACGATTTCCGGACACGGTTTGATGTTCGGTGAGTTTGTTGAATTGACGCTCCGACCGGCGCCTCCCAATTCCGGGGTTGTCTTTCGACGGACAGATTTGCCCGATACGCCCGAGATTCGCGTCTGCCCAGAGAACTATGGCACTGTCGTCCCGCGTTGTACTAGCGTACAAGAGGGCGATGCGGTCGTCAATAGCGTCGAACATATTTTGTCAGCTCTCGCTGGACTTGGAATTGATAATGTGAAGGTTGATATCAGCTCTTCCGAGCCGCCAGCGCTTGATGGGAGTGCCTTGCTCTATGTAAATCTCATCAAAAAAGGCGGTACCGCTCAACAGGAAGTCCCTCGCAGCTATATCGAATTTGAAGAGCCGTTCGCCATTCATGAAGCGGATAGGCAAATCGTACTGCTACCCTCCGATTCATTACAGTTCTCCTTTGTCTACGACCATCCACAGATTCCGGCGCAAATTGGCACGTTTAGGATTGACCCTGAAACGTACGCCAAGGAGATTGCTCCGGCGCGCAGCTTTTGTTTCGCGGACGAGATCGACCTGCTAAAAAGCCAAGGGATTGGGAAGGGCGCATCTTACGACAACGTTGTCGTCGTTGAGGCAGATGGTAGCGCTAGCGACTCGCTGCGATTTGAGGATGAATTTGTTAGGCACAAAATACTAGATTTGATTGGGGACCTGTACCTAGCGGGCCGCGGCCTCCGAGCTAATGTAATCGCGCTGCGAACGGGGCACACGCTGCATACGGAGCTCGTACTATCCTTAGCCGAAAAGGGATTCATCAACGGAGAGGCGCTTGAGCCTGTTGAAGCTCAGGAAATCTACGGAGTCCTACCGCACCGCTATCCGATGTGCATGATCGATCGAGTGATCCACTTTGAAAGCGGGAAGCGTGCAGTTGGTCTTAAGAATCTGACATATAACGAACAGTTCTTCCAAGGACATTTTCCGCAACAGCCTGTTATGCCAGGTGTACTCCAGATGGAAGCACTAGCCCAACTTGCTGCATGGTTGTTACTGCACGACTACGGCGCCGAAGGGCAGCTTGGATACTTCGCTACCATCAAGGAGGCGAGATTTCGCCGTCCGGTGATACCAGGCGATCAGCTAAGATTGGAAGTTGAGGTGCTGCGCGGACGCAAGACATTAGCCCGCATCGGCGGCAAAGCCTATGTTGGCGACGAGCTTGCCACGGAGGGCGAACTGACAATCGTGCTTGACAAAACACGGGCTGAGGAGAGATAGGCACAGAAATCCCATCAAGTTGTCTACTTCGGATTAAACTCCGATAATCAGAGGTTTGTGATGCGTCTAACTTGTATTGGGGGATAACTGTAGGCAGTGAGGGAATATCGGGGGAGGGTAGGTGAGTGAGCAAGATTCACCCAACCGCAATCATCTCACCAAAAGCAGAACTAGGAACGGATGTTGAGATTGGACCTTATTCAATCATCAATGACGAAGTACAGATTGGGGCTGGGACCGTCATTGGGCCACATGTGCAAATTGACAAATGGACATCGCTTGGTGAACAGTGCCAGATCTACTTCGGCTGTACAATCGGAAATCCGTCCAAAGACTTGAAATACGGAGGTTGGCGCAGCTACACACGAGTCGGTGACCGAAATGTGTTTCGCGAGTATGTCTCAATTTCCCGAGCAACCACCAGGGAGGGAGCCACTATCATCGGCGATGACAATCTGTTGATGAATTGGACGAATATCGCGCACGATTCGGTTGTCGGAGATCGGACGATCATGGCTAATCTCGCTACCCTTGGCGGGCATGTCATCATTGAGGATGATGTTCGGATGGGAGCGCATTCAGCACTACATCCATTCGTCCGAGTAGGCAAGATGGCGATAGCTGGCAGCTGTTCAAAGTTCGTTAAAGACATTCCACCGTTCGCACTTTCAGATGGTCATCCTGCCCGTGTTCGCGGCTTGAATATTATTGGTCTAGGCACATCTGCCACAAACCCTCTGTCGTCACTCCCGCCCGAGACGATTCTATTGCTGAAAAGAGCCTACCGTATTCTGTTTCGCTCTAAACTTCCACTTCGGGAAGCGGTTAATCGCGTAAGAAAGGAGATTGAGTCTAATCCCGAAGTCAACCATCTCCTTGAGTTCATCGAAAATTCTCAACGTGGAATTGGAATTTAGGAGAGTGTTCACACAAAGATAGATAAGGCAATCTTCTGATACCGACGGAAGACCTCTTGGTCGGTCAAAGCAGTCCATAACTTCATGGCATTGTCCACCATCTCAAGTTTCTTGGATACTATTTTGGTGCGGCGTGTGAATCGTCCAAGATGATGGCGTGTATTGCTGTTATCACGTTCGACTGTTGCTGTCCCTGATTTCCCGATGTGATGACGCTCCGCAGGAAGTACCTTGGCAAACGCTTCCCAATTGTCAGTGTAATACTGGCAGTCACTTAAGTGTTTCACTTTGTCGAATAGCCGTCTGAAGGTATCAGCATCACGACCACCGATAACCCAGGCAACGGTTTTGCTTGTTTCACGAGAAACTGCTTTGTGAATCCATCTTTTGTTTTTTTTGACCCGATAAAATGCCACATCTCATCAAATTCCAATTCACGGGTATTGATTGGAATCTCAGGCTCCGACAACAGGGCTGCTTCCTTTGCAAGCCATTTTTGAACAGTACTTGGCGATACATTAAACAAGTTGCCAATAGTGCCATAAGATGCTTTTGCAAGCGAGTAGAGAATTACTGCAAAAGCACGCTTGATGGTGGTTTGAGGGTTGGTTCTCTCGTCTCCCTCAACGAAATTATAACCGCACGTTTTACAACGGTATCGCTGTTTGGAACGAACGAATCCGTTTTTCGTGACTTCCGAACTATGACAGTTCTTACAGTTTGACATAATATCTCCTTCCTGACCTTTCTGGTTAGTTAGAAGAATTATATCATAAATCTATCTATATGGCAATACTCTCGAATTTAGTACACAGGTTCAGGTGAAATCTAGCAGCTTAGACCTCCACCAAGCTACGTTCCCACCTTCGTCCACACTGGCGTCGTTGAACGCGCCAATTCCCGCGGCTCAGCGATTTGTTGGTCGAAAACACGCCCCAGCATATGTAGAGTGCGTGAATGCATGCCGAAATGCGCGAATCGTACTTTGCACTTAGCCCCCTTACCACATATTTGTCCATTCACTAACGGAGCAATACATTGGAAAAACTCGGAATTATCGCTGGCGCAGGAGAACTTCCGGTTCTGTTAGCTCAGGCTGCTATTGAGCAAGGTCGGACACCGTTTATTATTCAGGTGACAAAAACGCCATCTGAACACCTTTCCCATATAGTGCCCGAGATTTATTCGTTTGGTGTTGGTCAGCTTCGGAAGATGACACGGACGTTGCTCGACTCAGGCGTAAGGGAAGTAGCGCTAATTGGCAAAGTTCACAAGGGAATACTCCTTCGCCCCTTTCAGGTGGATCGGGTCGCGGCTAACATTCTCGCCACGACACGTCAGAAAGGCGCGGTTGCAATCGTTTCGGCAATTATTGATTACTTGGAATCAAATGGGCTTCGCGTCATTGAGCAGCACCGATTTTTGAAGCAACTGCTGCCACCACCTGGTGTCCTTACTGAGAAACAGCCAACGGAAGCGCAATGGACGGATTTGAGGTATGCAATCATTCTTGCTCGGCAAATTGCAGACTTGAACATTGGACAGACAGTTGTTGTCAAGGATGGCATTCCTTTGGCAATTGAAGCGATTGAGGATACGAACGAGGCAATTCGGCGTGGCGGGAGACTCGGGAAGAAAGGAGTCGTGGTTGGAAAGGCTGCAAGTGTTTCTCACGATTTCCGAGTTGATGTGCCAACCGTAGGCATAGAGACCTTAACCGTACTACACGAAGTCCACGGCAACGTACTAGCGATAGAAGCAAACCGCACGTTTATCCTGGATCGGGAAGCGCTCTGTCGGCAGGCAGACCGCTGGAAGATTTGCATCGTGGCAGTGGAGTAGATTCGCCGCAATAGAGACCATGTCCACAACCTCTTCGGTGATGTCCTCCTCACGACACTGGAATAGGTTGGTTTATACCACGAAGCGAGGGTGGCCAAAGCCATCGTTAGCGACATGGCTCCTGGCGGGGACCTCCGATTGATCCGGGATAATAAGGTCGATTGCGGAGGTATTCTCAATAATTGTGCTATCACCGACATGGACGCGCTTTCCAAGACGAATCACGCCAGGTCGATTCGACTCGCTTTTTATGGTGCCGATGATAACCGATGAACCGATGCGGCACCCCTCCCCCATTTCGATAAATCCGTACATCTCAGTATTCGTACCGATGCTGGAGTAATCCCCAATTTTTACAGGTCCGAATATTCCCGCGTCTGTTCCTATCTGCACAAAATCACCGACAACAGGGTGGCGTTGCTTAACCTTGACGCTAAGTCCACCTAGCGTACACGGATAAATGGCGCATCCGGAACCGATGATACCGGTTTGGCCCGTCGTGATACCACGATGGGGATGTTCTAGGAAATTTGCATCACCGATCCGGGTTTCAGGATGTAGGTCAGCTTGGTAGTAGCGTCCGCCCAGTTCGGCAAGCGCGCGCGGTAGGAGGGGCACAGGAATTCGATGAAGATTAGGGCTATCGTCGATTCGCCCGGCGCGGGTCAACGCATGGGCAATGTCATGGTAAAAAAGGACGCGCCACCCGGGATAGGCACTCACAACCAATTGCATCTGGTAGTCAAAAGCGAAGCCTAGACTAAGAGAATTAAGAAAATCCTGATATGGTTCAAAGTCTCTCTCCACAATCGCTCTATCTACGTGCGCACCGATATCGAGTTCGGCAAGTTTATCGTGGGAAACCCCGCGATGAAGAAGGTAAGCATCCCAGACAGCAGGATCTCTAAGCGAAGCAAAGCGATTCCACCTTGCCCGGATTTTCAAGCGTGGTAGGTCCCAGAGGAGCGCAAAAGTCGTCTCCAAGGCTTCTTCCAGTTGCGCTGACTCAGAAACCGCCAGAAAGGATTGGGCAATCATGGCATAAAGTTGGTCGACGACCTCTTCAATGGCTTCAGCCAGGTCCCGCTTCTGATACTGCGGATCGAGGGCATTGTGTGATCCCGGCGCAACGCATTCCAGCAAATTACCGAGAATTGTCTCCAGAATATCTCGATTGACAAACCCGCGCCCCGATCTCAAAGAGAGCATGTCGCGTTTAATGCTGTCGATTCGCAAGGCGCGGAGCTCTTCTTCGGTGTAAATGGGCCGAAGCCGGTCTAGCGTCTCGGTTAAAAGTCCACGCTTCCGCTTTTCATAAGATTGTTCAAAGAGTGTTTTCTCAGCCATATCGTTTGAAGTGGTCAGTGACTAGTGAAACAAATTGATGCGTAAGGTTGATTTGAGCGTTTTTTGCTATACAAAATTAGCTTCGACTTGCCACCGGAGATTGTAATGTGAAAAGGCGTGTAGCGTGGGAATCTTAACTCACAACCCTTTTCAGTTCCACAACCAAGACGCATATCGAACATCAAGATGGATTGGGCTCTACTCCAGAGGAACACAATGTCTACAGACCAATTTAGGACGCCCAATGGATTAAAGCTAACTCGTGTGGGTTATGCAGGTCATCATGACGCGGCAGTATGCGAACGGTATAACCGTGCAAACCCGTCTTGTAGGAAGATATCGCCCCTTCAAATAGGTGCGTTCCATCATCCAGCCGTCCCCGAGATTCCATGGGGATTGCGTAATCGGCATTGATTTCGCCATCTTCATTGAGAGTTCCATGATAGATTTGAACGCAAACGTCGTCCGGGGATAGAGCGGCTAAATCAATATAACTTTTCACGCTTAGCTTCTCGCCAATCCCAATTTCAGATACCGGTACGTCTTAAACACCCTTAATTTTGATTCGCGACCAATGTTCTTGGAGGTAAGATTTCCAGTGCGCTAACGCCCTGCCCCGTTCTATATCGTCTCGATTCAATAGATTCCAACGTTGGTGAACAGGGAAATAGCATTGGCTTGCATATTCGGACACCATGCGTTTCGTGTTGAAAATTGGCGAAAGGTTTCGCATCGCCAATTTCATCAGGTCAACCCAGCCATGGGGGATTGTGTCTCTCCCGCGATCATAAAACAGCGGGACTACCTCCTTCTCAAGGATGTTGTAAACTGCCTCCGCGTCCACTTGGTCTTGAAATTTCCGTTCCTCGTACACCTCGCCTCTACCAATTGTCCATCCGCCACCCGATGGGTGTGCCTCTGCCCACCAGCCATCAAGGATGCTTAGATTCAGGCCTCCATTTGCAGCGACTTTCATACCGCTAGTGCCACTGGCTTCCTGTGGCGGAAGAGGGTTGTTTAACCAAACATCGACACCCGCAACAAGATAGCGCGCGACGCAGATATCGTAGTCTTCAATGAACACTATCCTATGCCGAAAACAATCTTGAGCGGCGAACCTGCAGATTTCTTGAATCAAAAGTTTGCCCGCATGATCATGCGGGTGCGCTTTACCGGAGAAGATGATTTGTACCGGATGCTCCAGGTGGTTCAGAATTTTGTCCAAACGATCCGGATTCTGGAAAAGGAGCGTTGCTCGCTTATATGTTGCAAAACGTCGTGCGAAACCGATTGTCAGGATTTCCGGAACTAAAATCTCGCTAGTATTTTTAATTTCGGCGGCGGAGGCACTGGAGCGGATCAATTGGTCTCTTAGCTTTTGACGGACAAACGCCACGAGACGCTCGCGGTGGTGCTCATGGGTACGCCACAATTCAACGTCCGAGATGCCGTCAACCTGCGTCCAAACAGACTTTTCATCTACTAAATTCTGAATCCATCCTGGGCCGAGATATCGTGCAAACACACTCTGCATGTCGCCCGCAACCCATGAAGGAATATGGATACCATTCGTAATAGAACGAATCGGGACTTCATTCTCCGGCAACCCGGGCCAAAGGTGATTCCACATACTGCGGGACACCTTTCCATGAACTTTACTAACTCCGTTGCTGTAAGCAGAAAGACGTAGCGCCAAGACTGTAGTACTAAACTCACTGTCACTGTCCGCAAAATTGTCTCTCCCCAAAGCAAGAAATTCTTCCCGCGAAATACCAAGCGAAGAATAGTATCCCCCAAAGTAGTAATCGACAAGACCGGGCGGGAACCAATCAATCCCTGCGGGAACCGGCGTGTGAGTTGTAAATACGTTGCCTGCCGTTGCCGCCGCCCGGGCTTCTTCGAATGTAAGGTGCTGTTCCTCTATCAGGTGTCGAATTCGTTCGATAGCTAGAAACGCGGCATGTCCCTCATTTATGTGGCATACAGTTGGACGGATTCCCCAGCTTGAGCAAGGCACGGAAGCCACCAACCCCTAGTAGTATCTCCTGTTTGATGCGTGTTTTTTCATCGCCTCCGTAGAGGTAGTTGGTGATATTTCTCAGCCCGGGATGGGTATTGTCAGGGATATTTGTGTCAAGGAGGTAGAGCGGAATCCTTCCAACCTGTATACGCCATATCTGGGCATAGGCTTTTCCTTCCGGATAATCGACATCTACCATCACCGGTGAACCGTCGTCCTGACACTCCACCTGAATGGGCATGTTGTAGAAGTCATTCGGCGGATAATCCGCCATTTGCCAACCCTCGCGTTAGAATTTGGCGGAAATAGCCGTGTTGATAGAGCAATCCAACGCCGACCATTGGCAAACCAACATAGCTTACCGACTTCAGGTAATCGCCCGCGAGAATCCCTAATCCACCGGAGTATATCGGTAAACATTCAGTGAGCCCAAATTCTGCCGAGAATTACGCGATGGAAAGATTATCCAGATTCCTATCCCGGAGGTTCTTTTCGTAGGGCGAGGTTGCCGTCATATAATCCTGAAACTTCCGTACAACCAGATTCAGGTGGACAATAAACGCTTCGTCTCTTGCCAATGCGTCCAAACGTTCCTGCGGTATGATTCCGAGCATGTGGACCGGGTTGTGGTACGTTTTCTCCCAAAGATCTGTATCAAGATGTCTAAAGAGTCTAATCGCTTCGTAATCCCAGGTCCACCAGAGGTTCAGCGCGAGTTCGCGTAACGGCTCCAGTTCAATCGGTAATGAAGGTATGATTGCAAATTGGCGAAGCGGTTTCATCTAAATTGTCCTATCAATAGGCAAAGAATTTATCAAGTTGGACAGATGTGGAGTCCATAAAAACTCTACGTTTAGCGCTTCTCTACGTTTCAAAAAGCGACGGATCCCGCACACTGGTTGCCGGAGCGTGAACCTGGGTATCCGAGATTGATTCAGTAACTCAGAATTGTCGGACGTCTACATTTTTCTGCTTTACCCGATGATTCCGTATCAACTATAATGCACTACGGAACGCAGCCATCCACATAAGGATAAACCAAATGATAAAAGCACATCGTATCATCTTTTCGGGAAAATTGCAAGCGTGTCTAGAACATCATTCCTTTGAGGAAAACGCGGAGCATGAGAACGAGATTGTAATTGAAACTGCCTTCTCCGCGGTTAGCTCAGGCTCGGAACTAGTGGCTTTCACGAATGATCGCGACATGGGTGTGATGCCGTATAGAATAAATACGGGCGAGCCGTATCCGGCTTTTCCCGAATACGCTGCTGTCGGAACGATTGTCAATCTCGGCGATGGCGTGAAGGATTTTGACCTTGGAGATATGGTGTTCGTCGCCAAGGGCCATGCCTCTCATCATCGCGTCTATGTGACAAAGATGTCGGTGATAAGGGTTCCGGAGGATGTTTTACCTCAGGAACGCGGTCTATGTTCGGTTCTGCGCAGTTAGTATGGCTACCCTCCGCACGACGGTGGCACGCCCGGGAGACGGTGTTGCGATTTTTGGTTTGGGGGTTGTCGGAACAATGGCAGCCCAGATATTTCAAGTTTCCGGATATGAGGTTATCGGTATTGACCCGCTAGATGCACGGTGCAAGCAGGAGGAATGTTGCGGTGTCCGTCATACACTGCTTCCAAGCGAAGACCTGTCTAGACAATGAACACGTACGCTTGGGGGGACACGCCTTGCAAGTTAGCACTGGAGCAATCGGTACCCCACACACGCCACTCATGCCGCCGTACAACTTGCGTCTACGGGCGCAGAAGTTGTGTTGGTAGGCGGACCGTGGAAACGAAGCGTGGCATTCAGTATGTCTGACCTGCTACAACCCCTCTTCTTGAAATACCTGCACCTTCGCAGCGGTTGGGAATTGGAACTTCCCGAATTTCCAACTCCCTTCAGACACGGCAGCACTGCCCAGAACCTCCAGCACGCATTGAATCTGTTTGCGCGGGGACAAATCCAAGCTGCTCCTTTGCGGCCCCCGTTAGACGCGGAAACAGTCTTCCTGAGCTTATTGAACGAGAAGGAAACTTGTCATAGTGTTGTGTTTGATTGGAACAGCATCAAGTGAGGTTTGAGCCTGCGCGACTAATAGGAGAGGAAACCGTTGTCGTTCATTCGAGTTTCTACCAAGGAACACTGTTTCAAAGGGTTTACAAACTCCAACTCCAAGAAAAATTCCGCCTTTGAATGCCTGAACCAACCCTACTGTATCATACGTGTTACTTGCTGAAGAATCATTCCGACAGGAATAATGGCCTGCTATACACCTGTCGCCCCTCCAAGATTTTCAAAGGCTAGTTGAATCTTTATGGGAGTACTATCGCATTCGCTATTCGCTCATTTGATCGGTCACCGGCTTTACGCTAGGATTTGGCTCAGGTTTTACGGATCTCAATTACATCGTCGCACTTCAGTCCGAGAACTTGCGCGGCGCTTCCATGGTTGACCGAAATCTCTAAGTAACCGGAACTTCCAATAATTGCCAGGCACTTGCCTTTCTCAGACTCGGCATAGGCGCAATTGAGCTGATAGATCTCAGCCTTTCCAGCCCTGATTACAAAACCGCTATCCATTCCAAATGACTCAAGCATATCGAGCGTAACATTCGTAATCAGGTTCCCGAAGCGATCGGCCCAGATTACGCTTCCGACAATCGTCGTCGTCTTCACTTGAGGCGTGGGGATGGGCAATCGCACCAAGTTGTTTGCCGCATTCCCAAATTGACTGAGCGAAATCCCACATGACAAGTGGGCTGCCACGGGAGCGAAAATATCCCTGCCGTGAAATGTATTGCTAATCTCAGAAAGCCAGTATGCAGCGTTGTCCAGTGCGACAACGCGACGTGCACTACTGTCGCCGAGGACGTGACTCAAGACGCCGTTGTCGGGACAGACGAAATACGCCGTGTCTGTTTGACAGACGATTCCTCGGCGACAGCTTCCCACTCCCGGATCAACCACCACAACATGAATAGCTCCGGCTGGGAAATCGCGATACGCGGAATTAATGAGGAATGCGGCACCGTGAATATCCTGTGGCGGAACAGCGTGCGTGATGTCCACAATCCGGGCTTGCGGACTTATATTGAGAATCACGCCTTTCATGACACCGACGAAGTGATCTCTCGTTCCAAAATCGGTCATCAATGTAATGACGCCACATGGATTGAGATGCATTGTAAATCACTCCGTAAGTTCGATTTTCCGCAGTTTGGACTACGCAGAAAGTTTACCAAAAAGGGCGGTTTTAGGCAAGGCGAAATATTCGCTTGCACGACTGCGTCCGCTGCGCTATAATATTTCTGTATCATCTGCGAATTCACGCTATATTATAAGGTATTTCGGATGTATTACCGAACTGAGCCAGATTCTCACCGTAGGTTACGATGTCTTCTTAGTGGCAAACGACAAAGGCAGCATGTATTCAACAATTACCGACTATTCGGAATGCGCGTCGTCATTTTTATAAACGCCCATGCTTTACAGAACAGAAATGGACAAGAGCACCTACACCCATAGTATTTTCCATCTAAAACCACGCTATCCGCGCTTACGAAAAAATATACCGAAGTCCATGCAATGAATAATATCAGTTTCAGCAACAATTAGAGAGGGTTCTCACGAGGTAGTAATGCAAAAATATTTACCAATAACAGACTCAAGCCTTCACCCTATTCATGACAAAGTAGTAGCCGGAGAGCGTCTCTCGTTTGAGGACGGTATCACGCTCTCTGAGAGCCCCGACATAACAGGTGTCGGGTATCTCGCCAACATCGTGCGGGAACGCCAGAACGGGAGCTTTGCCTACTATAACATCAACCAACACATTGACTACTCAAACGTGTGTATCCTGCACGCGCGATGTCATTTCTGCGCTTTTGCGCGGAAGGATATGAAAACGGAAGGTGCGTGGGAAATGAGCGTTGATGAGTTCTTAGATAAGGCGATGTATTCGATCGATCACGGCTGTACGGAGATTCACAGTGTCGGCGGCCTGCACCCGAAGCTACCGTTCGAATATTATCTTGATATGCTTCGCGGACTTAAGGAACGCATGCCGCAAGTCCATCTAAAATTCTTCACGGCTGTGGAAATTGACCACTTTTCTCGCATATTCAAAATGTCGATTAAGGAGGTGTTAACCGCATTGCGCGAAGCCGGGCTAGACTCATTGCCTGGGGGTGGAGCAGAAATCTTCGCCGAAGAAACGCGAGACAAAATCTGCCCCGGCAAGCTCAGTACGGAGGGGTGGCTTGATGTACATCAACAAGCACACGAACTCGGTATTTCTACCAATGCGACAATGCTTTATGGTCACCTTGAAACAAGCGAAGATCGGGTCGATCACCTGATTCGTTTGCGCGAACAGCAAGACAAGTCGGATGGCTTCGTCACCTTTATCCCGCTTGCATTTCACCCTGAAAACACGCGAATGGATTACCTGCCAAGCCCATCGGGCTTAACGGATCTTCGGAATGTCGCACTATCCCGTTTGATGCTAGATAATTTTCCACATATTAAAGTCTACTGGATAATGACCGGTTTGAACGTGGCGCAGACAGCGTTGAGTTTCGGTGCTGATGATATAGATGGAACGGTGACGGAAGAAAAGATTACCCATATGGCTGGCGCGACGACCCCGGAAATTGTGGGTGTTGATGAGATAACTCGCCTAATTCGAGAAGCTGGCAGAACCCCGATCGAACGTGACACACTCTACAACGAAATAATCCGAGAGGGAAATCAATGGTACAGAAAAGCCGCGTAAGAATCGGCGCGGTTTCATTTCTGAACACCAAGCCTCTCATCTACAGCCTATTACATTCCACCTCGCTAAATGAGGAGATTGAACTTAGTGTTCATGTGCCGAGCCGTTTAGCAGAACTTCTGAAAACCGGCAGCGTTGATGTCGGATTGATCCCGATTATCGAGTATTTTCGTGCGGATGGGCCGGCAAATTTTCCTCCATACCGCATAATCCCCCATATTTCTATCTCGTCGCACGGTGCTGTACGTAGCATACAACTCTTTAGTCGGGTGCCGATTCCACAGATCCAGAGTGTTGGGTTGGACACTAGTTCGCGTTCCTCACATGCGCTCCTCCGAATTGTGTTTGCTGAGAAGTATGGGCTCCATCCGACGTTTTCTGCGTCGCCACCGTCCATTGAGATGCAATCAGCCGAAACCGATGCAGTTCTCCGCATCGGGGATGCCGCATTGAGGCGACTTGGTTCTACGCCCTATTCCTTAGATCTCGGCGCGGAGTGGGACGAGTTGACGGGATTGCCCTTTGTTTATGCCTGCTGGGTTGCTAGAGGGGGTATTGATATCGGAAGGGTGCCCCACATATTACAGGAGGCAAAGGAAATTAGTGTTAAACAAATACCCGAGATTGCACGGGTTGAAGCTGAAGCTTTGGGTTTGCCGGAAGCGATGTGCAGCGACTATTTGACAAACCGTATCTTCTACGATCTCGGCGATTCGGAAATTGCCGGAATGAACCGGTTTTATGAGCTCGCCCAGAAGCACAATTTGGCACCTCCGGGAGTTTCGTTGAGATTTACATAACGTATACTTACGCCGAGATTCGTCGCCGGTCGTTACTTATCAAGTTCGTAGTCGACCAATCCACTGATCGTCCCAATTGTTTTACAACCCAGTTAGCCTCCAAACGGATACCGAATAAATTTCGCTACTATAATTCAAGCATGGGAGGGATTTCATGGCGTCCAAGATAGACATCGCGTTCGAAGAGATTCTAGATTCCCGAGAACCGGGAATCTACGACCTCCAAACGAACGCTCCCGGTCCCGAAGGCAGCCTACCGCTTGCAGAAGAGATGCTCCTGAATTGGCCTAGTGGTGACATCTTTGCAATGACCCAAAACGCCGGCATGGGTTGGGCACCTGCCGAACTGAACCGAAAACAATTTCTCCTGTTGAGCACTCAAGGTGGAATTCGCGCTCCCGATGGTACACCGATTGCGCTTGGTTACCACACGGGACATTGGGAAATAGGTTTGCTGATGCAGGAAGCGGCGCATGAGTTCAAGGCGCTTGGCGCAATTCCGTTCGCAGGTTACTGCTCAGACCCCTGTGATGGGCGCACTCAAGGTACAGTCGGGATGATGGATAGTCTCGCCTATCGCAACGATGCCGCCCAAGTTTTACGGCGTCTTATCCGTTCGCTCCCGACACGCAAAGGGGTAATAGGCGTTGCGACCTGCGACAAAGGACTGCCGGCAATGATGCTGGCATTGGCAGGGACGCCAGATTTGCCATGTGTGCTAATTCCCGGTGGCGTTACTCTACCGCCGACCGAAGGTGAGGATGCGGGAAAAATTCAGACCATCGGCGTACGTTTCGCGCACGGTGAAATCTCTCTGCAAGACGCCGCCGACCTCGGGTGCAAAGCGTGCGGGAGCCCGGGCGGCGGATGTCAATTTTTGGGCACAGCCGCCACATCACAGGTTGTCGCCGAGGCGTTTGGGATGACGCTGCCCCACGCCGCACTCGCGCCCTCCGGACAGGAGATTTGGCTAGACATGGCGAAACGGTCAGCACGCGCTCTTGTAAATTTGGAATCAAAGGGTATCACGATGCAGGAGATTTTGACACCCGAAGCGATTCGCAACGGGATGGTGCTTCACGCCGCTTTTGGTGGTTCGACCAATCTACTGCTGCACATCCCTGCAACAGCTCATGCCGCCGGACTGGACCGACCGATTGTCGAAGATTGGATTGAGATTAATCGCGAGGTGCCTCGCCTCGTCGATGTACTTCCCAATGGTCCGGTTGGACATCCAACCGTGCAGGTCTTTCTAGCGGGCGGTGTACCTGAGGTCATGCTGCATTTGAGAGAATTGGGGGTGTTGAATGAAGAGGTCATGACGGCAACCGGTGAGACACTTGGTAACAACCTTGACTGGTGGGAAAAATCGGAACGACGTCAGCAATTGCGCAACCTGCTTCTTGAGAGCGACGGAGTGCAGCCTGATGACGTAATCATGAGTCCCGGCGTCGCGAAGGCGCGCGGATTGACGAACACCGTCACATTCCCGCGAGGTAACCTTGCCCCCGAAGGTTCAGTAATAAAAAGCACCGCTATTGACCCAAGCGTGGTCGATCCCGACGGTGTTTATCGAATGACTGGGCCGGCACGCGTATTTGTGCGCGAACAGGATGCGATACGCGCTATCAAGAGCCACGACGAAAATCGAATTCGACCTGGTGATGTAATGGTGCTCTGTTGCCGTGGGCCTATGGGTACAGGCATGGAAGAAGTTTACCAGATAACTGCCGCCCTTAAACATCTATCCTTTGGAAAGAAAGTCTCTCTAATCACCGACGCGCGGTTTTCGGGTGTATCCACTGGTGCATGTATTGGTCACGTCGGTCCAGAAGCCTTGGCAGGAGGGCCCATCGGCAAGGTTGTCGACGGAGACTTGATTCAGATTGCGGTCGATTGTAACCGGCTTGAGGGCAGTATCGACTTAGTTGGCTACGGAGAGGATATTTTTGGCCCCGACGCCGGCTCGAAGGTTCTAGCAGAGCGTTCCCCACGTTCCGACCTTGCGGCGGACGAAATGATCCCCGACGATACGCGTCTTTGGGCGGCACTTCAATCTGTTGGCGGCGGAACCTGGGGCGGATGCGTCTATGATGTCAACTCAATCATCGAGATGCTGGAAACCGGCCGGGCAACATTACAAGAATCAGGCAACGCATCCCGGGCCGATTGAAAGGATAAGGATTACTATCAACACCAATTCTTCCGCGTTAGGAAGTGAAAGCGCATCAGTTCAAGAGGAATGGATTTTGCGATTTATTAGATATTGGCTACCACTCCTGATTTACATGGGACTCATCTTTTATCTCTCTTCGCTGTCCCAACCGCCCGAAACATTAATGGAGGTTATTGCCTGGGGGCCAATCGATAAGGTGTTCCATCTTGTTGAATACACCGTATTGGGAGTTTTGTTGGCACGCGCATTGTCGTACTCTTTGCGGCGAATACTTCCAACCTCTGCTTGGATCATTGCCTTTGCAATTGCCGTTCTGTTCGGAGTGAGCGACGAATGGCACCAATCATTCGTGTTAGGTCGCCACTCTACTGTCTCTGATTTGATTGTCGATATCATTGGCAGCGCGCTCGGTGTGGGCATCGTATATTTACGAGTCAAGAGGAAGGAATCGCGGGACTAAGACTAAGATCGCCTTTGTACATCTAAGCAGTATAACAGACGGTGTTAATCAAGCGTTGAAGAAACGTGGAAGAGATTTTAGCCATCTGGTCTTTTTGGTTGACCATTGAAAAAGTTTCAGCGATTCCTAATGCTATTTAGCCTGTCGGGATCTCTATCGCACTCGCTATTCGCTCGCTTGATCCCCTCTGGGGCTTTCAAAGGCTGGTGCGCAGTGCGCACCCTACAAGATGGCAATTCAGAATTGTACTTTTGTACAAAGTCGAGCTAAGAACCTGTTTGAATTACGGCGTTTGGCAATCTTGGACGATTTCATACTTTTCATACCAAATGAGGGTTCTCAGTAGGAGCTCAGTAGGAGCGTAGAAAGGGTTGAACCCCTTGCTATGACTAGCTTATCGGCAGTGTTGACATTCATACCATTTAGCTATTGGTATGAAATTTTGGTATGAAACGGGGTTGCCGCCCAAAACAATTTCAAGCCTAAGATTGACCCTTCTTTCATCGGAGAAAATGAATTATCAAACGGGTTCTTACGCATTACGTTTCACGCATTAATCCTTCCTAATTCTCCATCCGCAAATCTCCTTGCACAGCAGCCTATATACCATATGTTATATTGTATTTGACAACCACACGATGGGCATGGCATAATATAATACGCTGTACTTATACTTGCACGAATCGTGGACAACATGTCATCTATTCCGACAACCGAATCTCGCCTAAAAATCAAGAATCTCCGCGAGATCAGAAGCATGACGCAAACCCAATTCGCGGAACTCGTCGGTGTCTCTTTCGCCACCGTCAACCGCTGGGAGAATGGTCAGTCTCGCCCCAACAACTTGGCATGGAAGCGCATCCTCGAGTTGGCAGAGTCCGGCGACGGGCGTCAAGAGGTTCAATCCGTACCCGACGAAGCGCCAAGCATGGACTTCGCCGCCGACTCGAACGCCGTCTCGGCAGTCGCGGAGGCGCACCGTCTCGCCTATGGCCATCTCTTCAATCCGGCATTCGCCACGGAAACCTCGCTGATCGACCCGCTCCCGCATCAGCGCATCGCCGTGTACGAGCAGATGCTGGGACAGACGCCGCTGCGCTTTCTATTGGCGGATGACGCGGGCGCCGGCAAAACTATCATGGCAGGGCTTTACGTCCGCGAAATGTTGTCCCGCCGACTCATCCGCCGCATACTCATCGTTCCGCCCGCCGGTCTCTTGGGCAACTGGGAACAGGAGATGCGAAAACTGTTCCGCCTGTCGTTCCGCATTGTCAGGGGCGAGGATGCGCGAACCGGAAATCCCTTCAGCGGTCCCGAGAGCGATCGGGTCATCGTCAGCGTGGACACCTTGGTGACGGAACGCGTGTTCAACCGCCTTAAAGACCCCCAAACCAATCCCTACGACCTTGTCGTCTTTGACGAGGCGCACAAGCTGTCCGCAGTCCGTCAACCGGATTACCGAATCCGCAAAACGAACCGGTACAGGCTGGCGGAAGCTATCGCCGGCGCCGAGGTAGACGGTGAGGATTGGGAACTGCCTTGGTCAGCCCGACACCTGCTTCTGCTGACAGCCACCCCGCACATGGGAAAGGATTCCCCCTACTACTTCCTATGGCGTCTATTGCTGCCGGAGACGCTTTCAACCCACGACGCCTTCGATAGGTTTCCTCGTGAATCTCGCCAGCGGCACTTCATCCGCCGCACGAAGGAGGAGATGCTCCATTTTAACGGGAAACCCCTGTACCCGCAGCGAAACTGCGACACGCTCAGCTACAATCTCTCGGATGGCGCAGGCAGTGAACAGGAACTCTACGACGAGACGACGGAATACATTCGCGACTATTACAACCGCGCGGGAGTCTTGAACCAATCAGCCGCCCGTCTTGCGATGGGCGTCTTCCAGCGACGCCTCGCCAGTTCGACTTATGCCCTCATGCGATCATTCGAGCGGCGCATAGATAAACTCGACGGGTTGATTGAGAACCTCCAAAACGGACATCTCAGCGAGGCACAATTCGTCAGTCAGCAACAGCGATTCGACAAGCTTGACGACCTTTTCGAATCGTCGACCGCCGATGAGACCGAGGATGAGCACGAAGCATATGAAGACTACGCGCTTGAGGGCACCGTAGCCGTCAGTCTCGCCGAGCTAATCGTAGAAAGGCTTAAGGTGCAGGAATTGCTTAAAAAGTCACGGAAACTGTTGGATGCCGGGGAAGAATCCAAGTTTGAAAAACTGCGTGAAGTCCTTCGAGATCCGGACTACAACGACGAGAAGTTTATCATCTTTACGGAGCACCGCGACACGGCAGACTTTCTAGTGCGTCGGCTCGAAGGCCTCGGATTCACCGATCAGGTTGCCCTCATCCACGGCGGGCTAGATTATCAAGAACGCGAGCGGCAGGTTGAGTTTTTCCGCCGATCGGCGATGGAAGGAGGGGCAAACTACCTCGTGGCGACCGACGCCGCAGGTGAGGGAATCAACCTCCAATTCTGCTGGTTGATGGTGAACTACGATATCCCGTGGAATCCGGCGCGGCTTGAGCAGCGCATGGGACGTATTCATCGCTACGGTCAAAAGCACGACCCCGTGGTGATTGTCAATCTCTTGGCGGGCGGCACGCGCGAAGGACGTGTACTGAAAACGTTGCTGGAAAAGCTGGAGGTTATTCGGGAACAACTTCAATCCGACAAGGTGTTCGACGTGGTGGGGCGTCTGTTCGAGGAAGTGTCTATGACGGACTATCTGCGGCAGGCGCTCACCGACGATGCCGAGGCTGTCGCCCGACAGTTGGAGGGCAATCTCACGGAGAATCAGGTTCTGGCGCTCGAGCACAAAGAACGCGTCCTGTACGGCGAGGGCGGCGACGTGCGCCAGCGGCTCCCGCAACTCAACGAGGAAACGGATCAGGAAACCTATCGTCAACTGATCCCCGGATACGTGCGCCGTTTTGTGGAACGAGCCGCGCCGCTGCTCGACCTGCATATTGAGGAAGATTCGGAAACCACCTTCAGTTTGATGCCCAACCGACCGCGCGCGGCAGACCCCCTGCTCTCCTCACTTGAGCGATATTCCGAGGGCGCACGCGAGTTCCTAACGGTTTACAAACCGACGAGCCGAGACGATGCCGTCTGGATGCACCCCGGCGAGCCGGTGTTCGATTGTCTCTCGGACGCAATCCTGGAGCGGTTCGGGCGTGCCGGACGACAGGGCGCCGTGTTTACCGATCCCTATGCAACCGAGGCGTATCTATTCCACATCGCGCGGGTTTCCGTCGAACAGCGCGGCAAAGAGGAGACGACCGATTTGTTTGATGACCGCACCGAGCGTGAAAATGCGCCCAAGCCCATAGAATCACGCTTGGTCGGGCTGCGCCAATCGGGCGACGGCAGCCTAACCGAGATTCCGGTGGAACACCTTCTGCTGCTCAGGGGGGCGGACGGTTTCGCGCCGAGCCGCGTCCCCCTCGCTACGTTGGCTCGCGGTATGGTCGCCGACGCCATGGCGTTTGCCCGTGAGGAGATAGGCGAGCGGATAGCGCAACTTCATCGACAGGGACGATTCGACGATCTGCCCTCGCGGGCGGAATCCGTCAACCGAGGTTTCGATTTTCAGGCTGCCGAACTTGCCGCTGCCCGCGCGCGCCTCAACCAACGGACGCGCGACGGCGATCGGGACGCGGGGGCGGAACTTGGCGTGGTCAAGGATCGCCAGCGCCGCTTGACCGCCTCCCGAAATCGGAGCCTCGCCGAACTGCAAGCCGAACCGGAGTGCATTCGGGTCAGGGAAGTCGCGATGTTGGTGCACGCCCTCGTGGTACCGGTTCAGGACACGGAGGAGCTTGAGCGTTACGATGCTGATGTTGAAACCATCGCCGTGGAGGTTGCCACCGGATACGAAGCGAACTTCGGCGCCGAGGTAACGGATGTCTCAAAGCCCGAACTCGCCCGCCGTGCCGGGTTGACGGATTGGCCCGGTTTCGATCTCAAGTCGCGCCATCCTGCGGACGCCGACGGACACACCGAGGAACGCGCCATCGAGGTCAAGGGGCGCGCCGGTTCCGGGAATATTGAAATGACCGAGAATGAATGGGCGCGCGCCTGCAACCTGCGGGACGACTACTGGCTCTACGTCGTCTTCGACTGCGCCACGCCGCGACCGCGCCTCGTGCGCGTGTGTGACCCGTTTGCCAAACTCCTCGTCCGCAGCCGCGAAGTGTCCGCCATCACTATCAAATCGGGAGCTATTATTGAGGCAGCCGAATAACAGGGAAAGGAGACTGAGAAAGTGTTTAGTGGCTAGTGATTAGTGACTAGCAAAAACCTTAAAGTCACAAGACGTGGAATGAATTGCATTACTACGAAACTGCAAGCAGTGGTTAATGGCTGACAAGGGGCACCCGGAAGGCGTAACCTTTCAGACATATCGCGAAGGATTACCTAAACCCGTAAGTGATTACCCGCAATCCCGCCGAGCCGGAAAGAACTTGGGAGGGCCTTTTTCGTGTCGATACGGGTTCGACGGATTGTCTCGTCCCTCGGCCGCATCTGGAATCCATCGGCCTCGCGCCCAAAGGACAGCGAGTCTACGGCTTGGCTGATGGTAGTGAGATCAGAATGGATATTACGGTAGCAGAGATTGAGTTCATGGGCGAAATTGTCGGCGGAACGATTCTATTCGGGGACACGGATGCGGAGCCGTTGCTTGGTCTCACTGCCTTGGAATTGGTCGGCATTGAAGTTGACCCGCTCAACCAGCGATTGAAAAGGCTGCCCGCCGTGTGCCTAAAGCCTTTGGAAGGCGAGAATTGCTCACCGCTCTACGCCGTGTAGGATCAACCGAACGCATAGTGAGGGCGATAGAGTTCCCGTAGCAATCCCCTGTGATTGTCCTATTATAGGAGGCAATAATCGCCGCCCGCCGTTTTGAGTTGTCTTACAATGGTGCGGTGGTGTATAGTGGAAAACAGAAAACATAATTCAGGAGGAAAACACGATGGATGCGCTGATTGAGGGCTTTAAGATATTTGCTCCTATTGTAGTGGCTATCGTTACAGTAATCGCTTTTGTGTGGAAAGTACCCAGCAAGAAAGACATGCAAAGGGGAGACGACGCTCTCCGAGCGTCGATGAACAATCTCTCTGATAGAATTGACGCAAATTCCCGGACAACCCATGCGGAAATCTCTAAACTCAATGACAAGATGGACGCAAATTTTCACACAGTCTATGCAGACACCCGTAAACTCGTTGATAGAATTGACGCCAATTCTGATAAGATAGACGCAAATTTTCAGACAACTCATATGGAAATCTCTAAACTCAATGATAAGATGGACGCCAACTTTCAGACGGTCTATGCAGATGTCCGTAAACTCAACGATAAGGTAGAATCTTATTCTCAGGCAACGCATGAGAGGATTGATAACGCATCTACGGAACTCCGCGCGGAGATTAGAACGATGAATCAGAATTACATCGATCACTTGGCGCGACACGAAGAGCAGTCGCTTAAAGCGCGTGAAACTTAAGGCGATTGAGTTGTGATGGAGTCCAAAAATGGGTGGTGTAACCGCCAACGTGATCGTCAGCAACCCAGCCAATCGAAATAGGCGCTGGGAGGGCCAATTTTTAGTTGACACAGGTGCGACTGACAGCCTTGTCCCACGGCAACACTTGGAAGCCATCGGCATTCGACCCGAAGGACAGCGAACCTACGTACTGGCAGACGGTACCGAAATCCGGATGGATATTGGCGTGGCGCGAATCGAACTCCTGGGAGAAATCGGGGGAAGTACCGTACTTTTCGGGGATGAAAGGGCGGAGCCTCTGCTTGGCGTTACGGCGTTGGAGTCCTTGGGAATCGAAATCGATCCGCTTAACCAGCAACTGAAGAAGTTGCCTGCCGTGCGGCTTAAGTACATCGGACGAGGTTGTAGAAAAAGAATGGAAAATTGAACAGTCCCAAGCTTGTATCAATAGTCTCGTTGAATTCAACTACACCAGTCCAGTGCTGCGGACTGCGCCACTGTGCGATCAGTTTCAGTGTCTCTTTGCAAGGTCCCATGGTGGACAGGTAGTTTTAAGCATGGAACTCATTTCAGCAACGAAAAGGGAGTGTGTAAAATGTCTTGGAAGGACGAACTCGATCCCACATCACTGCGTATCGCAATGACCGATGCCTCGCCGTTACGCGTTCTGGCGGGGCCGGGAACCGGCAAGACGCGTATTCTCACCAGACGTGTTGCTCGGCTCTTAGAAGAAAACGTGCCGCCAAAACACATATTGGTTTCAACGTTTACTCGCATGGCTGCCGCCGATCTCAAGCGTGAGTTAGAAAAACTGGAGGTTGATGGTGCATTGTCTGTATGCGCTACAACGGTGCATTCACTCTGTTTTCGTATACTTAACAGAAACGAAGTGCTAGAGGCTATAGATTGTGTCCCTCGTCCGCTCCTTGAATTTGAAACACGCTTTCTACTCGAGGATATTAGGGACGAGGACTTCGGGATACTCAATCTACGAGAAAAACGCCTTAAGGCGTTCGAAGCGGCTTGGGCGCGACTTCAAAGTGACGAGCCAGGGTGGGCTCTCGAGCCCATAGACATGCGGTTTGAAGAACATCTACGAAATTGGCTTGAATTCCACGAAGCGATGTTGATAGGCGAGCTTGTTCCGGAAGCTCTAAGCTATTTACGCAACAACCCGCTTAGCCCACAGCGTTCTGCTTTTTCTCACATCTTTGTTGATGAATACCAAGACCTAAATGCGTCGGAGCAAGCGCTCATCGGACTCCTTGCGGAGAATGCTAAGTTGACAATCATTGGAGATGAAGACCAATCAATTTATTCCTTTAAACATGCCCACCCAGAGGGAATCGCTGAGTTTCACGACAGACATCCGGAAACAATGGATGAGACACTGAGATTCTGCTGGCGATGTCCGCCGAATATCGTTGAAATGGCTAACCGGCTCATCTTGAAGAATCCGCGACGGGCCAATCGCAAGTTGGCTTCCTTGCCTCACAATGCGGATGGCAAAGTTTACATCGCTCAGTGGGAGAGCTTGGAAAAGGAAACAAAAGGCCTTGCCAAATTCATTGAAAATCTTATCGAAGCTGAATGTGTAGATCCTGGGGAAACGCTCGTTCTCGCGCCTCGCCGACAGATTGGCTACGGCGTTCGCGATGCACTAAATGATAGGGGTATAGAAGCCCACAGTTTTTTTCAGGAAGAGACACTTGACGGGAACCCCAAGTATTTGGAAAAATGCCAAACACAGCAGGCTTTCACGCTGCTGGCATTGGCCGCTAACCCTAAAGACAATGTCGCACTCCGCTGTTGGTGCGGATTTGGCAGTTCCAACCTCCGAGAAACGGCTTGGAAGCGCATTCAAGCTTTATGCACTGAACAAAATCTCATTCTCCCGGAAGCACTACGCCGCGTCCAAAGTGGCGAACTCAAATTGGCCTATGGAAGTAAAATAATTGAACGGTTAAATGAACAAAAAATAGGTTGCAAGAGTTAGCGCCCCTCCACGGGAGTGAATTGTTTGATGCTCTATTCCCGGACAACAATTCCGACTTTAAGCAGATAAGGACTTTAGCCGCGGACCTCAACTCAGACGCAGATGCAAAGCAACTCCTAGACCACCTCCGTACGAATATTACTCAGCCTGAACTGCCGACCGAAGTTGATTTCGTGCGCGTGATGAGTCTTCACAAATCAAAAGGACTGACCGCAGACCTAGTCATCGTGATGGGTTGTATTCAAGGGCTAATCCCAAATTTGCCGAAAGATGCATCAAAGGAAGAATGTCAACTCGCACTCGAAGAACAGCGACGACTATTCTACGTATCTATAACCCGTGCTCGAAAAATCTTGGTACTTTCCAGTGTCACCAAATTGTCTTCAAAGGAAGCCCACAAAATGCGCGTTGACGTCCCTCCTCGTCGGCGCCAAGTTAAAACAATCACAACGCGGTTTATTAAGGAGCTCGGGCCCAACTGTCCAAAACCTATATCAGGGTTGGATCTTCCTTACGGAGATGTTCATCTTGATTAGCAACAAACGCCGCATAGAAGTCGTCTTTGCACTTTAGGGCCCTCAGAAATCCATCGGGGTAGTTGAACATGCCTGACGAAATCATCAAGCAACTCTGGCAAATCAAGGACAGCATCGCCCGCGAGCACGGGTACGACATTGATGCCCTTGTCGCCCATCTACAAACCAAAGAGCGGCGCGAGGGTCAACACGTCGTGGATTTACGTTCTCTTAAAGCAACCGCTGAGGCCCAGAACCTGTCGAAATACTAGGTGCCAAGCCATTCTTAGGCGTTTGGATTGCCATTATCTGTGGGAGTTCTATCGCACTCACTATTCGCTCGCTTAATCCCGCTGGGGCTTAGTGGGCGGGGTTGCGGCATTGCTACACACCTATCGCCCTTCTAGGGCTTTTGGCTGTATGGTGTTGCGACAAATAAATTTTTAAACACGTTCCAAAATTTGACAGCTAGGAGAATCTAGGATGAAAATTAAAACGATAACAGCTACCGACATTCCTCCTATCAAGAATTTCATGGCTGATGACTTAAAGGATTTAGTCGTCATCGCGGGGCCAAACGGAGTTGGCAAAACACGATTAGTCGAGGCAATGTTAAGGTATTTTCAGACACCCAAACCCAACAACCGAGCGAAATACTTGACTAACCCGAGTTTTATCATTGAAGCAACCGACTCGTTCGAACGTGAGGCTTGGGGTCAACAGGAATTGGATACTACGAAGCCGGAAGAGACAGAGATCCTAAAAGGTTTTCTTCAGGGGCATCGTACAAGACGAAACCTGCGAAATAGCATTCTTAACTACGAGAGCAACCGATGGATGCGACAGACAAATTCATCGGCGTCGAAGCACTACCGCCGTGACCCATGGGAAGAAGGCATTCCGTCGAAACTCACGTTGGGGGGTCTTGGCGATCGGTGGGATGATACCGAAAACGCCATCTTCAGGAAATTAGAGTACGAAAGGACTTCCCTTGGCGATCTTGCACTTCAGATGTGGAATGAAGGACATGAATCCATGCCACTAAAATTCGATGACCCGACAACTCCTTTCACTAAGTCTTTTTTCAAGCTGTTGGGGCCAAAGTCCCTAATCAAGCCGACGCTTGACAGTCGAAAATTGATGTACACGGAAGGAGAACAGCGTTTAGGTATTGAGTCGCTTAGCAGTGGTGAACTTGAAGTTCTCAGGATAGCCCTTGACTTTGTTCTTCGCGAACCTTCGCACTGTATCGTCTTCTTTGATGAGCCGGAGTTGCACCTACATCCGGAACTGCTATCCCGTCTGATAATGACACTTCGAGATGTCGGAGAATCCAATCAATTCATTCTCGCAACACATTCCGCGGAACTCATTTCCTCCTCCCTAGACGAATCAGTCATATTCCTTACGCCGCCCAAAGAGGACAGTGGCAATCAAGCCGTGAAGATTGAGCCTACAGGCGATGTAGCAGAAGCATTGCACCAACTTGGTCAATCTCTTGGTGTTGTTTCGTTGGGCAAAAAGATTGTTCTCATAGAAGGTTGCCATGCGAGCTTGGACAAGAAGACCTATGGACAGATAGTTAAGGACAAATTTCCGGAGCTTGTGCTTCTGCCAAGCGGTGGCAAAAATACTTTGTCATCATTTGGTACAATTTCCTCGGAAGTGCTTAATAAGTCTTTATGGGGAATCCGATTTTTTATGTTGGCAGACCGAGATGCGGTTACCGGGGCCCAACCGACTGCAACCGACCACTTTCGGATGTTGAGCCGATACCATTTAGAGAATTACTTCCTTAACGCTGAGATACTGTGTCGGTGCTTTGATGGAATGGTACATGAAGACTCTTGGCTTTACTCGATTGAAGAGATAGAAAGACGTTTGCGAGAAATTGCACGAAGTCAAATAGGTTACGCGGTTAGTCTTGTGGTGTCAAAAAAACTTTGTGATTCAACTGGAAATGTCAGCGTCAAGCCAAAGGGTTGCCATAAGATGGATATGGTTACACTTGTCGATGCTTTCTCAGAAAAAGCCGAGGCTGAAAAACAACGTGTTACAACGGCACTACACGACGACCCCGTTCGGGAATTGGTACAACACACTTACGAGGGATTTGAAAATTTACTGAAAACACCGGGTGATGCTTGGAAAATGCAGTTCCCCGGCAAGTGTATTCTTTTACCCTTCTGTGGAGAAGCTGGAGTAAAGGACAACTACCTAAAGAATCTGTATATTCAAAAATCAAGAGAAGCTGATACCAATCCGTTTCAGGAGATTATTGATATATTTTCCTCATTTGCGCAAGCATGATGAATTCTTAACCGATTTTCTATCGGCACACAAAACTATGCCCACTAACGACAAACGCCTCATAGAGGTCGCCTTTCCGCTCAAGCAGGTCTCGCTCGACTCGGTGCACGAGAAGAACGTGCGGCATGGCCACGTCTCCACGCTCCACATTTGGCCCGCGCGTCGACCGCTAGCAGCCGCGCGAGCCGCGCTCATCGCCACACTCCTACCCGACCCCGGCAACGACGACGAACGGAAGAAAATCTTGGAGCGCATGGCTGGCAAAGTCGTCGAGAAGACCGAACGCAAGCGCCTGAACGGCAGGGTCATAGAGAAGACCAAAGAGGTAACCGAGGGCGGCATCCTTCATTGGGGCAGAGAGAACGGCGACGCACTCCAGTGGTTCCGCGACGAGATTCGCAAAGCCTACGGCGGACGCGCTCCCAAGGTGCTGGACCCGTTTGCCGGCGGCGGCGCTATCCCGCTCGAAGCCATGCGCCTCGGCTGCGAGGTCACCGCCATGGATATCAACCCGGTGGCGTGGTTCATCCTGAAGTGCACGCTGGAATACCCCCAGAAGCTGGCAGGACAGACGCGACTGCTGCCCGAGTTCGCGGTGGCGGACCGCGACTTCATGGAGTCCTTCCTGAAAGCCAAGGGGTACAAGAGCGACAGGTTGCGGACAGCCCTCCAACGTCTGGGTCACGGCGATGGCGGCGAAACCCAATTGGAACACCTCCCCCCCGACGATTCGTTGCTCGAAGCCGACCTGGCGTGGCATGTCCGCGCTTGGGGCAGGTGGGTGCTGGCAAAAGCACGGGCGGAGTTGGCGCCGTACTACCCCACCTACGCCGAATACGAGCCGCTTGACCCCGACGCCGACTTTGAGCCGGAACCTCCGCGGCTTTTGAAGGTTGATAAGGACGGCGTGCCCCAACTCGATCCGCTCAACGCCGAATTCAACGACGACTACCTCAACGACCCGCGCAACCCGCGCTGGATCGCCAAGCCGACGGTCGCCTACCTCTGGGCGCGCACCGTGACGTGCAAAGGCTGCCGCGCCACGCTGCCCCTGCTCAAAACGCGCTGGCTGTGCAAGAAGGAGCGGAAGCGCGTGCTGCTGACGATGGAGGCGAACGCCGAGGGAACCGGCGTTGTGTTCGGCGTCGAAACAGACGTACCCCAAAACGGCGGGAACGGCGCGCAACGACGGGAAAACGACAAACGTCTCGGAGCGGGCACCATGTCCCGTACCGGCGCCACCTGCCCCTGCTGCAAGATGATTATGACGATGGAGGATATTCGCCTTGAGGGACGCGCCGAGCGCCTGGACGCGGAGATGACGGCTGTCGTGGTGAAGGGGAAAAAGGGAAAGGAATACCGCCTACCGACCAAACATGAACGCGCTGTAGCGGAAGTGACGGAGGAGAAACTTCAATCCCTCTACGCAGACATCCCCTTCGGCTTGCCGGATGAGCCTTTGCCAAGAAAAGGCACGCTAGGGTTCAGTGTTCCGCTATATGGATTCAACTCGTGGAAGGAGTTGTTCACGAATCGGCAGCTTGCTACGCAGTGTGCTATTATCAAAGCGATAATCGATTCTAAGCCCGAAATTGAAACGGTACATGGCAATGGTATTGCGGATGCAATCGTGGGTTTCTTGGCGTGCATTATGGACCGTCAAGCAGACTACGGGAGCGCGGGTTGTATCTGGGTCAACGCCCACGAGAAAATTGGTCATCAGTTCAGTCGCTATGCACTGCCAATCATGTGGGACATCGCTGAAGTCTGCCCGTTCACTAGTGCATCTGGTGGTTTAGAGAGCGCTTATGAGTGGGTGACAAGGGTCATCGATCATCTACAGGCAGCAGTCAAGCATACATCAGAACCTGCGGTGGCGTTGAAATCGGCAATTGAGGGACAGAAAGGTCGCTATGATGTTATTGTCACTGATCCGCCGTATTATGACGCCATCCCGTATTCCGACCTAATGGATTTCTTCTATATCTGGCTTCGACGCCTCGCGCACAGTTGTTCGGACGAATTGCGAAGTGCTTTTCTGTCTCCGGTGGGACCCAAGTGGAATGCGGAAGACAACGACGGAGAATTGATCGATGATTCAAGCCGCTTTGAAGGGGATAAGGTACAATCAAAGCGCAACTACGAAAATGGAATGGAACGCGCCTTTAGGGCGTGCTCTGAGGCGCTTGTGCCTGACGGACGACTTGTCGTCGTTTTTGCCAGTAAAAATCCCGATGCTTGGGAGACCCTTGTAGCCGCCCTGATTCGAGCAGGTTTCGTGGTGGATGGCTCTTGGCCCATCCAGACGGAGCGACAGGGGCGATTGCGAGCTGTGAGTTCCGCAGCCCTCGCATCGTCTGTCTGGCTTGTCTGCAAAAAACGCACATCTGCCCGCCCCGGTTGGGACAACGTTGTACTTGACGACATGCGGAGGAACATAACGCAACAACTCCACGACTTCTGGGACGCCGGCATTCGGGGACCCGACTTCGTGTGGGCGGCGACAGGTCCCGCCTTGGAAGCCTTCAGCAAGCACCCGGTCGTCAAGAAGGCAACCGCTCAGGACGAATTGATGACTGTCTCCGAGTTCCTACGCGAGGTGCGGCGGATGGTCGTCGACTTCATCGTCGGTCAAGTCCTGACGCAGGATGGCGAGGCGGAGTTCACAACCGGGCTAGACGATGTGACCACGTACTACCTGCTCCACCGTCACGACTTCAAGATGGCGGATGCCCCCGTCGGCGCCTGCATCCTCTACGCGCTGTCGTGCAACCTTTCCGATGCCGCGCTCGTCAACCAGCACGACCTCCTGAGCCAATCGGGAGCGGGAAGCGCGGATGAAACGCCTGAAGCCGAGGAGGCCGAGGAGGCGGAAAGCGGGGGCGGCGCCAAGGTCAAACTCAAACCGTGGCAGCGGCGCCAACGGCGCAACCTCGGTCTTGAAGCGCCGAGCGGCCAACCGGTGCCGCTCATCGACCAAGTGCACAAGTTAATGCACCTCTGGCGCGCCGGCGATCAGGTCAAGGTGGACGACTACCTTGGCGACCATGGGCTGCAGCGCAACACGCTTTTCAATCAGATTCTTCAGGCGCTTATCGAGTTGGCGGACGAGGGTTCCGAGGAACGATCGATTCTTGAGGCGTTGAGCAACCACGTCGTCGCGCAAGGGGACGCTCGGGAGTCGGGTCAGGGGATGTTGCCGTACGCGGAGAACGCGCAATGAAACCGAGTTTTTTCCTGAAAACTCGGTTTCTTACTTCGATAATCCCGTAGGGTGCGATTGGTGATTATTAAGCACGTAGGTTGGGTTGAGCGAGACATGAAAAATCACACATCCGTGGGGCGGAAACCTTCGCGTACCGATGCTGCTTAAAGGCTCCGAAATTGCCGCGAAACCCAACATTTCATGACACGTGGATTGGTGCTCTGAGTGTTGGGTTTCACTATAGATATCCCACAAGAAAATCTGCGTGACAAGCAGTCGCATGGGACAGCACAAGGGAGGGACTTCTATCGCACGGGGTCTACTATCGCCTTCGTTGGCCACTCAGTTGATTCCTACAAATGCGCTCTTAATGCGTGAAATCCTTAAATCTGTGATAATTTGTGACAATCTGTGATTCAGACAACTGCCAAAACCTCAACAACTAGACAAGAAATAGTCCTTCACCGAACGAGGATAACACGAAGATGAAATCGACATGGAAACCCTGGCACCACGTCGTCCTACTGCGTGACGATCTCAGAACGGGTGAACTTTCGTTGGCAGTGTTTGCCGCCGACCTGTACGACGTGGTGATGCAAAAGGGTAAGCGCTCGGTTTACGAGGATCCTACCGAGTTCTTTACCCTCACGTATCCCACGTACAACCTGCGGGAATTGGTCAAGGATGTCTCCCTGCGGTTGGCGCGCCAGAGCGACAAGGCGTACCGCACACTCTCCGTCAACTACGGCGGCGGCAAGACGCATACGCTAATCACGCTCAAGCATCTGGTAGAAGACCCCGCCGCATTGCCGAAGTTGCCCGCAATCGAGGAGTTTGAAGCGCACATCGGACAAAAGCCCCCATCGGCTCGGTGCGCCGCGCTGTGTTTCGACAAGATTGATCTGGAAAAGGGCGTCGAAACACTCGCGCCCGACGGGTCGGTTGCGACGCTCAAACGTCCGTGGAGCATTCTCGCTTATCAGATCGCGGGCGGGGAGGGGCTGCGGCTGCTTCACGCCGATGGCAAAGAACTTGAGCGCGATACGCCGCCGGCAGAACCCGTGTTATCGGAGCTGTTGTCAAAGCCGCAACGGGACAATCTCGCAACGCTGGTGCTCCTCGACGAGGTGCTCATGTACCTTCGCGACATGGTCGAAAGCGACGGGAGTTGGCGGGGGCGTCTCATCAGTTTCTTCCAACACCTCACAAATTCAGTCGTAAAGGTGGACCGTTGCGCCATGGTGGCGTCGTTGCGCGCCTCGGATCCAAGGAAGCACGACAGCCTCGGAACTGAACTCCTCGCCGACGTGTCCGATGTCTTTGGCAGGCAGATGGAGGAGGACGCCAGTCCGGTGAGCAAAGAGGACGTGGCGGAGGTTCTCCGGCGGCGTTTCTTCAAACCGGAATCCATGCAAGAGGACGCATTCCGACCACACGTCACGTCGATTGTGCGTGGCATTGCGACGCTTGACGAGGGGACGAAGAAGGGGCAAAAGGCGGAGGAGAAGCGATATCTCGACAGTTACCCCTTCCACCCGGGACTCACTGAAACTCTCTACACCCGCTGGACACAAGTTGAAAGATTCCAGCGCACCCGGGGCATCTTGCGCACCTTTGCCATTGCCCTGCGCGACGCGGAGAAGTGGGACACGGCGCCTTTGGTTGGGCCCAACGTCTTCCTCGCCGAACCGGGAAAGCGCGATCTTGCTGAAGCCGCGAGCGAACTCGCCTCCTTCGCCAGCGTCGATTCGGGGTCGGGTCAACAGCAGGAATGGAGACCTATTCTTGAGGGTGAACTGGAAAAGGCGGCTACCATCCAGTCCGAAGCCACCGGTTTAAGCGGCAGAGAGATAGAGCAGGCGGTCATGTCGGTATTCCTTAGCTCGCAGCCGATCGGTCAAAAGGCGCTGACGCCGGAACTGATGGTGCTGATCGGCGCGGCAAATCCGGACAAAATAGAATTGGAAAAGGCGCTTCGCCGCTGGGCAGAGTTGTCTTGGTTTCTGGACGAGCAAGAAATCGCTGCGGGGGAATCCGATGCCGGCGGCGCCACGGCGTTGCCCAAGGCGTGGCGGCTGGGAAATCGTCCCAACCTCCGTCAAATGCATCACGCCGCCTGCACCTCTCGCGTACCTCCCGAACTCGTGGACTCAAAGGTGATTGAGGCTATTGAGAAACAGAAGACTCTCACTTCAGATGCACGTGCGGCGGGGGCAAGAGTGCACAATCTTCCGCCGCGGCCGCGCGATATTGAGGACGACGGCGATTTTCACTACGCCGTGCTTGGTCCCAATGCGGTCTCGGAGTCCGGCAAGCCGAGCGCCGCAGCCAAGCGGTTCATCAACGAAACAACGGCAGCCGACCGTCCACGTGCCAATCGCAACGCTGTCGTGCTCGCCGTCCCCTCTAGGGATGGGCTTGACGTGGCTCGCAACCGCGTCCGCGAGTACCTCGGCTGGGAGGAAGTCCGAACTCAACTCAAGGGGCAACAGGTTGATCTCATCCGCGAACAGATGCTAGTCAGCGAGACGGACACGGCGCGAAAGCGCATTCCGGATGCCGTCAAGCAGGCGTACTCCATCGTGGTGACGGTCAACGACAGCAATGAGATTCACGCCTTCAAAGTGGTGGTGCCCGACGAACCCCTGTTCACGACCATCAAAGCCGAGAAGCGATCCCGTATCCAAGAAACCGCCATCAGCGCGGAGGCGATGCTGCCCGGAGGGCCCTACGACCTGTGGCGCGAAGGCGAACAATCGCGCCGTGTCAAGGATTTGGTGGGCGCCTTCGCCCAATCCCCGAAGCTGCCCAAAATGCTGCGCTCCAAAGGGATTATGGATACCGTGGAGGGCGGCGTACAGCAGGGCATCTGGGTGGCGCAAGTCGCGCGTCCGGATATGACGACGAAGACCTTTTGGCGAACATCGATTGACGAACCCGCGCTTAAAGAACCGAGCCTTGAGGTAGTGCTTCCCGAGTTTGCAACACTGAGCGAACTGTCGTCAAGTCTCTTGAAGCATCAAGCGCTCCCGGGGCTTTGGTCATCCGCCGCGATTACCGTGCAAAATCTGTATGACTACTTTGCGGGAGGCAATATCGTAAACATTCCAAAAGAGGGTTACGAAGAACCCCTCACCATTCCCAAATGCGAACCGGCGGATGTTGATGCCGCGGTGTTGGAAGCTGTTGAGCAGGGGACGTTGTGGTTAACGAGCGGCCCGGCATCAATCCTTAATGAAACTGTACCCCCCGGCGTGCTTAGTGCTTCGGCGTCGTTGCGGCCGCCGCCCGCCCCGATTCCCGTTCAAGAGTTGACGGATGCCGAAATCCCCGACGCTTGGCGGGATCGCAAAACCAACGCGCTCGCACTCGCTACGGCACTCTCGAACAGGAGGGATGTAACACTTCCTTGGCACACGGTAAAGACAGCGATTAGCGGCGCCATTCAGGCGAACTGGCTCGCGGTGAGTGAGGAAAGCGCTGACTGGCCCTGCGACTTCTCTGGCGCTCAGAACGTCTTGTTTGAAATCCCGCAGGAAATTCACGAGCCCGACAGACCATACCCGCCAAAACCAACAGGTGTCGTTGTAGCCGAGGCGGATTTGGAAGCCCACGGCATCCAGGACTTGGCGGATCAGATCCCGGCTATCACACAGGCGGCGATTGGAACCGAAATCAAGTTCAAAATTAGCGTCGAGTTCGGCGGTAAAACTCCGCCCGACCCGGAGGCAGTGGAGAAGATTAACGAGTTGCTTGCCAAGGTGGATGATACGTTCAGGCTTAAGTGAAGGGGGTTTTAGTTAAATGAGGCATGTGCACACGTAAATTTTGTTTACGAGATTGCTCTGAATCCCAATCTTATCGGGGCGAATTCCTGCTGAATTCGTGATTCAGATATGTTGTACACATTGCGCTCCTCTGGAGCGCGGGAATTTGGATTTATCGCATTCTATCGACATATCGATCCTCTGGATCGAAAACCTGGACTCTATGAAGTAATACGTGTTACTTGGTGAAAGAATTATTCCGGCAGGGATAATGAGGTGCTATAGACATAGAAGAATTCTATCGCGGTCACTATGGGATTCACTATCGTACAGGACTTTCTACTGCCCTCCTTAATCAGTCGGTTAATCTCCTCCGGAGCGAAAGAACGGAAAATGAATAGCTAGAGAAAAATCTGCTAGATTTGTCAATCCAGCAGGAGCGGCCTGGGACTCGGTGCGCCGCGGTCTTTTTCAAGGTGTAAAATTAAAAATTGAAATGTGCATATGCCGCTATACCGTGCGTTTCGCGAATCAATCATTTGACTCTACGGTATAAGAAGTACTTTCCCCTTCGTTTGTCTTCCCTCAATATAACGATGCGCGGCAGCGGCGTTCGCCAGCGCGAAGGTTGTATCAATTCGCACATCCAGTTCCCCTGATGACATCCACCTAAAGAGATCTCCTGACCGTTGTAACAGTTCCTCTCGATCGTTGGCATAATGCGTCAGGCTAGGACGTGTCAGAAAGAGCGAACCTTTCTGGTTCAAAATCTGAGGATTGAATTCAGAAACAGGGCCGCTAGACTGACCGTAGAGCACCATATAACCTCGGGGTTTCAAACAGTTGAGTCCCTTCTCGAAAGTGGTCTTGGCAACTGAGTCATAAACGACATTCACACCCTGATTATCAGTCAGTCGGCGGGTTTCCTCCTCAAAGTCGCTCTGCGTATAGAAAATGATTTCATCGGCGCCAGCTTGTCTTGCCAGGGCTGCTTTCTCTTCCGTAGAAACAGTACCAATGACGCGAGCGCCCGCACGTTTTGCCATCTGGACGAGGAGCAAACCGACGCCACCTGCTGCCGCATGAACGAGGGCGGTATCTGTCGGGCCGAGCGGATAGGTAGTGAAGGCAAGGTAATGGGCGGTCATTCCCTGCAACATCACCGCCGCTGCTTGCTGTGTGCCTACTTCGTCTGGCACCGGCACCAACTTTTCTGCGGGCACAGTAGTGTATTCGGCATAAGAGCCCTGATGCGTAGCATACGCGACGCAATCTCCTGCCTTAAGCCCATCCGTCCCCGGACCAACTGCATCCACGACGCCAGCTGCTTCCATTCCGGGCGTAACCGGCAGTGTCCCAGGATATAACCCCTTACGATGGTAACAATCAATGAAGTTTAGTCCGATGGCTTCGATTCGGACGCGGGCTTCTCCAAAGCCCGGCTCTGGTACGGGTGCGTCTTCATACTGTAAGGCTTCCGGGCCTCCAAATTCATGGACTCGTACTATTTTCATGTATTTTTTCCCTCCTTAATTGACGAGTCATTGTTCTAACTAAGAGCATAATGTAGCGCAGCCGCATCATACGACAGGATTTACGCAAAAAGCAGAATTGACAATCTTCTGTGACAATCTCATGTTGTAGGGGTCTTGTAGGGAACGCAGATCTGCGTTCCCTACAATCTGAATCACATAAGTCCTAATTCTGTTCATTCCTTTGTTTGATGATTGTAAGATTGTCGGACGTAGACAAATCTTTGTTCCAATGCATTCTTTGAGGAGGATTGTTCGCAGCCAGTTGTGCTGAGGTTAAATCTCCACCTTCGGACTTTTCTGAACAGCCTTTATGGCTTCGGTTGTGCCAAATTTCTTTAATGTTTGAAGCGTGTTGAACTGTACTTTCGGATCTTGTTCGGTCTTCAATAGTTTTATGAGCGCGGCAACCGTCGACCGGGAAGGTGGGCCCATTTCGCCCAATGCCCAAGCGGCATTCATTCGAACCCGAACTGCGTTATCCACCAACGCCTTTAGCAGCGCTGGAATAGCCCCTTGCGTTACCTCACCAAATTGCCCTAAAACGCTCGCTGCTTTAGCTCGCAATTGATCCGTATCGTTTTTCAATATCTCAACTAATCGAGATGTTATAGTTGCATCAGGGACGCCTATTTGGCCGAGGGCTTCAATGGCGCGCGCGCGCGTGGCTTCATCTTCGATCGAGAGCCGGTCCGCCAAGACGCTAGTGACTTGCGGTGCCTCGCTCCTTGGCATCGGACGAATTTCTACCGCATTGCGCCAACGCTTTTTTTCGAGGTAGTTCCCAATCTGCGCTTGTTTCCAAGCAGATGGCCACACCTCTCGCGTTTCAATCGTCTGTCCGTGGCACAATTCAAAGACACAGTGTTGAATCTCAGACTTCTCTTGAGTGTAGATATACTTTCCGATGACCACGCCGTTCCAAGATTGAATCCAGTGATGAAACCACCGTCGTAGCCATTGATAGCCCCATCTATAATGTCTGATGAACAGAAAGAGGAGTGCACATATGGTGACGACAGCAAGCACGTCAATCACAACTGCAGGGACTTTCATACCCACATATCCTAAAATGGCACCAATCGAAGCCAAGTTCTACGACAAGTGTTCGTCTCTTGCTCTGCAGAGGAACGCTACATCTATAACAAAGGGTTGAATCGCTCCAGACGAGCGAAGCGTCCTTACCCAAATAGAGTGTTGAATTGGCACATGTCCCTGTTATTAAGCGGCGCACGCAAAGGGAACATCATCCGAGATTTTTGATTCATAACCCTACTACAACCGCCGCAAGGCACTCATCACTCCTGAGGCCAATCTGTCGACATGACTATCATCCATTGGTAGCGAGATATTCCCACTCTCCCTCCAGTGAATCCCCTGATTGAGAAGTGCAAAAAACAGCCAATTGTGCATCAACTCATCATTCTGCGCAGCTTCACGATAGTTGGACGGCGTCTGCGACATGAAGTGCACCTTAAACAGTGACCCTGCTGTCGAGACTTGTGCTTCAACTCCAACCTCATCAAACACGGCTTTCATTTCCTTTGCCAACCGCCGGGCTAATCCTGCTATCTTGTCATACGCGTCCGGTGTCATAATTCGCAGCGTCATTAGTCCTGCCACCATGGCTAGTGGATTCGCATTGAAAGTTCCCGCATGATGAATCTTTGGTCCCGTGGTTGTTGGATCGTATAGCGCTAGTATATCCGCGCGTCCTCCGAAGGCTGCGCCCGGTACGCCGCCAGCGATGACTTTGGCGAGGCAGGTTAAGTCGGGTCGGATGTTGTATGTTTCCTGCGCTCCACCGCGCGCGGACCTGAAACTAATGATTTCGTCAAAGATTAGCAGCACATCCGCCCGCTTGGTCATCTCTCGTAACTTGGATAGGAAACCGTCTTTGGGTAGTGTAAATCCGGCGCCCGTCGATAACGGGTCAACTATGACCGCAGCCAGTTCATCGGCATGCTCGTTGATAACCTGCTCGCAGGCCTCCGCGTCGTTAAATGGCAACACAACCACACCGTCGGCAGTGGATTCCGTGAGTCCAGCGGAGGACAGGACCGAATTCGGCCGCTCCGCCGGCCCCAGCGCATCGTTCAATGGTGGACTGTAACTGACTAATGCAAATTCACTTGTGCCGTGATATGCACCTTCAAACTTGGCTATCTTGGGCTTACCGGTAAATCCCTTCGCCGATCGAATAGCGTTCATTACGGATTCTGTACCCGAGCTGCAGAATCGCACTCGTTCGAGAGACGGTATCCGATCCTTTAGTAGCTCAGCCATTTCAACCTCAAGCGCTGTTGGTCGTGAAAAGGCGGTACCCTTTGCGACCTGCTCTTGAAGCACGCTGACAACTTCAGGATGGGCGTGTCCCAAAATTAGCGCCGTCGCTTGATTAACAAAATCCAACAGATAATGACCGTCCAGATCAATCAAATGAACGCCCTCACCGTGGTTGATATAGGGTGGAAAGGGGTGGAAATACAGCCCGGAACGGGAGTTACTTCCCGGCAACGACTGTTTCGCCCGCTCACACATCGCTTGTGAACACGGATTATTTGCCACGTATTCGGCAATCAGAGAGTTCAACGACTTCTGCAACATTTCTTTCATTATCTTGCCTCCCATTGCATGGGGATTTAAGTCTTGTTTTTGCGCACCAATGGTTCAACAAATGCCTGTTTTCTTGCTCCCGTGAACGAGCCCCGAATCCGACAACCAACCTATGACGGCTGAGGAGCCGTGCTATGCTATATGACTACGGGCGTAAACTCGCGATCCCCCCAGCTCCGCAAACTGCCTTTTTTTATCCAGGTGATAGATGTTACTCCATTTGACAATCGCTTTCAAGCGCAAAATCTCGCTCTTGGGACATCGGATTTAGCAAGTCAGAAAAAGGACGCGTAGTGGGTAAGAAAAGCAAGAGAGACAGCCGATTGGCGGTGTTAATGGCTACTGGAAGAGAAACGGAGAGGTAAACCGGAGTGCAACACGTATCCTAGGCGACTGTCCATTCTAGTCTATTAGAATAGATTAATCTGGCAATGCCTCATCTATCTTTCTTGTTTTTCTTTTGGCTGCGTGTTAGTGGCACAAACCGAACCGGCATAACCTGTTTTGTCGTGACTGTTCCGTCTAGCGCCTTTTCGACAATCAATATATTCTGCACTTGGAACCGTCCACCAACCGGAATCCCCATTCGTCCCCCAGGTTTGAGTTGGTTCACGAGTGGGGGAGGAATGTGATCTGCGGCTGCCGTAACAATGATTGCATCGAAAGGTGCGTGTTCCTTCCAGCCGAAATAACCGTCGCCTATTCTCACGGTGATGTTCTGGTAGTTAAGCCTTTCAAGACGCGCTTTCACCTGCTCACCGAGTTCTTTGATAATCTCTATGCTATAGACATTTTCAACGATCTCCGCGAGAACCGCAGCTTGGTACCCGGAACCCGTGCCAATCTCAAGCACTTTGTGTTCCTTTTTAACTTTGAGCATCTCGGTCATGAATCCAACAATGTATGGTTGTGAAATGGTCTGATCGTACCCGATTGGCAGTGGCGAATCAGCGTAAGACCGGGATTTGTATCTTTTAGGCACGAATTCATGGCGTGGCACGCGGCGCATGGCGTCCAACACAACCTCGTCTCGAACACCGACGCGGCCATCCCGTACGCCACGCCGGTCAATCTGCGTGGCAACCATTCGCTCACGTTGTTTCTGGTAAGGATCTGCCTTGGGTTCGCTCGTGCGAGGTTGAGGAATGTTTGCCGAAAGTACGCCAACGATTAAAGATATTGCAAGTATAGCGACGCTCGTTCTCATCATTATATATCTCCTTCAGTCGCCGACGATGTTGCGGGGTTTCACTTCAGTAGCTACTCGTTGACACTACGATCGCCCCTTACGGTGGCTACCGGATCACTCGACACATAGTGGTCAATCCCATTTGCAATTGCCTCTGCGATGCCATGTTGATACGCTTTTTTCGTCAGTTTTTCGGCTTCGATCGTATGCGACAAGAAACCCACCTCAACAAGAACGGCTGGAACCTTTGTGCCAATTAACACGACAAAGGGGGCGTGTTTCACTCCACGATCTGCCGCCTGTGTCGAGTTGACCAACTGTGCCTGAACACACTGAGCGAGTCGACGACTTTCCACGCTCTTGCTCTCTTTGAGAATCTTCGCCACAAGTTTATCGAGTTCTTTGATGCCGTATCCAGCGCCACTATTTTCGCGGGCAGCCGTGCGTTGCGCTGTCTCATCAGACGCTAGGGCAAGGTAGTAGGTTTCAATACCTGACGCACTGGTATGGTTGGCGGCGTTTGCGTGAATGCTAATGAACAGGTCCGCGCCTTGCGTCGTAGCCTTTCGGGTGCGTTCTCGGAGAGGAATATAGATGTCGCGCGCGCGCGTGAGCCGCACATTGTAACCTCGACTTACTAGCAGGTCGCGCAGCATGAGCGATAGTTCCAGTACCACACTCTTCTCATGAATGTGTGAGTTGCTTATCGCCCCAGGATCCCTGCCACCGTGTCCCGGATCAATAACAACCGTCTTGACCTCGAGTCCAAGCTGGCGTGGTAATGTGATATTGATGCCGGGGTCGGCTTTTGAGTTTTCTACTAGAACGTTCTGTACCGGACTGTGTCCCACTTGTTCCTGCGGTTCGGTTATTCGTCCTTCGTTCGTCGGTGCGGTTATCTCGAACTGACTGTCCGTAGATGGAAGGCTAGCAATTTCAACGTCGTCAGAGAGCATTATTTGTGGCATAGATTGACCTTCCGTCCGAACTTTCTCATCATCAGTCTTGGGAGGGGGCGTAGTTATGACCGGCATAGCCGGTAATTCGTCGGTTGGCGGCCCCAGCGAACGCCGTTCCGATGGCATGTTAAGCCCAAGCGTACTAATGCCCTCCGGCTTCAATGCCGTTGAATCGGATGATGCTTGCCCTAACCGAACACGTCGGATGCGTTTTTTGGCTCGGGCGACAAGTGGTGAATTATTACTTCGTTCGGCGACAGATTGATACGTCGAGATAGCGACTGCCAGGTTATTCTGTTTTTCGTAAATTTGGGCTAGATCAAATTGTGCGAGCTCGGATATAGAATGGTTGAAATAGTCGTTGATTACCTTCTGATAGTGCATCGCAGCATGGTTGCTGTCGTCGAGTTGAAAGTGGCAAGCTCCGAGCCAGTAATGCGCGTCAGCGACTAGAGGCGTATCGGGATAGTTTTCTAGAAGTTTTTCGAGTGCGCCTATCGCGTGTTGGATACGCACCGGATCCGTCTTTTTTGATAGCCAAATCCAGCATGAACCGATGGCGTATTGAGCATCATCTGCGCACTCGCCGCTAGGATTGGCGGCAACAATAGCCTCAAATTCTTCGATAAGTGACATCCATTCATCCTTTGATCCGCCAACCTTCCTGTCGGCAAGTTGATGATGACGATTTGAAGCGCTGCTATACATCGCCGGCGTCAAATCGACAGAGCGAAAACACGAGGACAGTGTTATAACAAAGAAAAGAAGGACTGATAAACCTGTTATTTTCATAACCGTAACTGCATGATCCTAGGTCAAACCTAGATCTGGCGATCTTGACAAACTAGAAAACCTTTGATAAAATCAATCTGCGGATGACGATACACAAAGTAGAAACTAATTCATTTTGACTCTCTGAACGGAAATGAATGACTACCTCGGTTCTCAACGACGATATTGCAGACGGTTTCACGATTTCAAGCCCCCGCTTGAACGTGGTGCACTAGCATACAAATGGAGGGCAAATGTTGATTACATTACATTTTATGTTAATACTGGTAGCCCGAGTCGTCTTCGCCGTTGCCGTTTCATTCTGCCTTCTTAAAGTGCTCGGACCACCAATTTCCGCCATCCTTGGGCGCATCATTAAGGACGATATCAGCGGCGCGTTCATAAAATACGTGAAATTGGCTACCTATCTAGTAGCCATTGCACGTGGGCGTCAGCCCTCCGCCTGAAGGACAAGGACAAAGGTTAGGGGGAAGCCTTAAGTGAAATTTCTGCCGATTCGCAAATTTCAAATCTCAATAGGAAGCTTATGGATGAATTGTATAACGAACTCTGGTTGATGGAATTATATGGAATCATCATTGGAACCATTCTTAAGACACTTCAGGCAATCGTTCACGTATATCTTTTGCTATTTGGATTTGCCTTAGTCGCATATATCATGGTTAAGGCTTTGGAGTTGCTGGAAGCAAAACAGAAGTAAAATTCTGTCCAAGAACGTGTTTGAAAACTATTCCTCGCCATTCTTTGGGGACAGCCATTCGATGTTGGTGCCGTTCATTCTTAAAATGGCATTTCTCAAAAGACCGGCTTCGGTATTTCAAACTGGTCCTAACTTCGTCGCGCGTCTAGCTGATTGTGTACCATTCCATCATTTTAATTTCATACCTTAAAATGCGTCGCGTCATATCCTATCGCCTATGAACCCGTCCAACGAAACAACGGGGTACAAAGAAATTATCCAACGTGCCCCCAAGGAGTATTGTCGGCTAGTTGCCAAGAGAATCGGATTGCCTAGCCAGTTATCTGTCCAAAGCCTCCGAGAAAAAATTCCCGAACGAGTGCTAAACACCGTTTGGCTGAAAGATGCCATCGCTCGCCTCAATCCTCACGAACGCTCTGTCCTAATCACACTCACATTCCTGGCTGGTTCAAATGGAGTGCCTGTCAATCTCTTTAACCGAAAACTCAAACACCTTTGCCGCGGTTGGCCCTGCGCTCCCGAACAGGTGCGACAGGTCTTACACGAATCAGGTTTGTTTTTTTTGGTATCAACAGGCCATCTCCGATATGTTTACATGATTCCAGAAGACCTTCAATTGCTATTGTTACGGGTCTTTTCAGACGAAATAAATGCTGCACTCATTTCTCCGGATGCAGCGCCCAAAACTATTCGCAGCGATGGATTCGCACTCATTCAGGACATATTTACATTCCTATCAACTGCTGCGCGGGACGGTATTCGACTTACACAACGATTCACTGTTCACAAACACGCTCAGAAACGGCTTCTCAACGCTTTTGAAATCACCGAAGATACGACAAAAATTTACGAACGGATTAACCCGCCCGACGGAACTACAGATCGTCTGCATTTTATCCACCACTTCTGCCAGCACCATCAACTCGTTGACTTGGACGAATCCAACAACCTGCACTGCTCGTCACTTGGGCATGAATGGATCCAGAAATCTAACGCCGAAAAACTTTCAACTATCTATGACTACTGGCTTGAATATGATGTGTTTCCCAGTCGTCCGCTCACAATAGCCCTCTCCTTTTTACGGATTCTCGCCGAAAACCGGTGGGTCAAACTTTCATCTATTCTAGAGCAGGTACAACGGTTTTCTGTGGCGGAGTCTTGGGAACAGACGCTTTACTCACACCTTGAACGCGGATTTACCAATTATCTGACTTACATGGGGTGTGTGAACTTTGCCACCTCGGGGGATGATACGGCCATCCAGATTACGGAGATTGGAAAGCAGCTTTTATCGGGAGAATCAATTGAGGATTATGAACGGGAATCCTCCTTTGTTGTCCAGCCTAACTACGAGATTCTGGCGTCAAGTAACCTCACTCCCGAAATTCGCTGGAAACTCAATCTCATCGCAGAAATTTATCAAGCTAGTCAGGTTATCACTTACAAACTCTCACCTCAATCAATCTACAATAGCCTGCGCTCAGGTATGTTAGTGAACGAAATTCTCGAATTTTTGGAGACCTACTCCAAGACAAATATTCCGCAAAACATCAAACTTTCGATTCAGGAGTGGGGAGCGCGATACGGACAGGTCTATTTTATGGACGTGATGCTACTTCGCTGCCAGAATGAACGTCTTGCTCAAGAACTAAAATCTAGCAAGCCGATTGCGAAACACATCCTTGGTGAAATCTCTCCGACTGACCTTGTCATCTCAAGAGAAAAAATTGAGGAATTAAAGCGGCTGCTTGAGAAGCAAAACTTTATGCCGCTGGCGGAGATTGTTACTCTTGAGGACCAACCTGTCTCCTCGCTCAAAACCTGAGCCTCGTACTTCAAGACGGCTGTTTGCTTTAAACTGTTTCAAAATATAGTAGATCATGGTTGCGTTTCCAGGTCTTAGCATTTCTTCCAAAGTTTGTGCCAGTGGGAGAAAAACGGGTGTGAATAATCCGTGTGAAGTTGGAGTAAAAATAGGCAAAACCATCGGTTAAAGGAGGCAGACGATTTCCAGATACCTGTCAAAAAGATTAAAATCAGATTCAATTTGCTATCCTTCTGTTATCAGAAAGCCTAGACCCTAAATCTATCTATAGTAACATACTCTCTCTTTATCAAACGAATCCAAACTTCGCGAGCACTGTCGAACGAATTGTATGGTGGGCACTGCCCACCATCTCTCGATTACTTGCGATCAGCACAGATGCTACGAATCACCTTACGTATTGATTTTGAATGCATATTCATCCTAAAGCACCTCATAAGCTGTACGCTATGTTTAGTTCTATCCTGCGTGTCTATTGTTGCCTTCTTTTCGCCGCTATGCTCATCCTTGCATCCCAGGCGCAGGCTAACAACATCGGCACATTGTCGTCTGATTCCCCCGAGATAACTGTTCCGACGATCTCGGAATCTCTAGACGTAGAGTCCTTTATTACCTCTGAACAGCGATTTAACTTCAATAATATCTACACGATCAATCTAGAACTGTCGCTCGTTGGAAGCGTAGAGGTGAACGCAGTCGATGGTGACGAAATCATCGTCAGACTTGAGAAACATGGACGTGGGGCAGACGAGGACAGCGTGAGGAAATATTTTGGAGGCGTAGAAATGTCGGCCTCAAAGACGGATAATGTGCTCACGCTTGCGCCGAGACTACCTGCGGCTTCCGACTCAAAAGCGGAGCTGACGCGATTAGACTGCTTTGTCGAAACACCGCCAGATGTCTCCCTCAAAATTCGAACACAGAACGGAGATATTCGGGTCAACCGAATTCGTGGAGATATTGAACTAAAAGCAGCAATCGGAGAGATTCACCTCAATGAAACGATGGGTGGATATCAAGTTTATTCCGGTGAAGGAGACATTCACTGTAAAATATTTCTGACCAATCGAATAAACCAGTTTGAAACCGCGTTAGGAGAAATCAATCTTGTCGTATTGGACGAGATCGCCGCGCAAACCAATCTGACCGCGATGAGCGGCGGGATTACGCTACGACTACCCAACTCGTTTCAAGCAGAAGTAGAAATCCAAACCAAGAACCAAGATCCGCGTGCAGTGTCCATAGATATGCCCGTTGAAGTCGAGAGTTCATTCCAAGGGGACTCACTGTACGGTTGGATTAATGGAGGTGGTCCCCTTTTCCAGTTGAAGGCAGACGACAAAGTCGAAATTCTCCCCCTTGAAGCTACATCTGCCGACGCTGAAACCTCGATTGAGTCTGCAAATTCTCAGAGCGAAGTAGACAGCGCACAACCGGTGCCGAAAGCGCTGCAATCGCCAGTAATTGATGGCAATCTGTTTGAAAAAGCTTGGTCAAAGGCGGTGGGGTTGTACCCTTTTTATAATGCAGATGGGGCAGCAGAACCTGACGAGCCTACACAGGCATTCCTTATGTGGGATGAACAGCACCTGTACATCGGAATCAAGGTTTATAGTGATGAAATGGGACAACTCCATATCTCACAGACGGAGATAGATTCGGCAGTGTGGCAGGACGATTCGATAGAGATTTTGGTCGATCCTAATCCGGAAACCAAGTTGTACTATCACCTAATCGTCAATCCAATCGGCACTATATTTAGCCAGATGGTCCGGGCGGACTATCCGCCGAATTATCGGTTCGCACCGACGGTTACTAAACACGTTGATAATCGTAAACGCAAATCAGAAGCACAGATTGCGCGAACTTCACAAGCTAAGCCGAACCAAAATCGGAAAGGCGGTACTTCTAATCCGGATGCTGCGCAAGTCGAGATTGAAACCCAAATCACATCTCGGTACTGGAGCATTGAAATTGCTTTAATGCGCGATTTCTTGGAACCCGAATTAACGGATAATTGGCGATTAAACCTGCACCGCAAGGCTCAGAAAAACCGCGAATTCAGTTATTGGATTCCGACCTATGACACAGAGACGCCGTGGTGGCCTCATTACAGGGATCGGATGGGGCGGCTTCAATTTACCGCGGTCAGTGAAGAATCAGCGCTGATTGGAATCGAGGAACAACTAGAGATAGGTGAAATCGAGATTAAAGGCAACAGCGAAATTCCGACACTAGAAATCGTTCAGCAAATCCCGTTTCAAATTGGGGAAGTTATCACTTCTAGCCAATTGTCGTGGCTCGTTGGTGAACTTGAGGAACACCCATGGCTTCGGAAGGCACGATTAGACACCGTACCGCTTGGCGCGCACAACGGTGAGTCGGACGTAAATCCTCCCAAGACGGATGCTGACGCTTCGACGGAACTGACCCAGCCTGAGCCTAAAGTTGATGCAATGACGAACGGGCATAATATAGTGCCCCCACTTCGGCTTGCCCTGCGCATTCATATCACAGAATATCCATCGCACTCACATGAAAAATTCGACATCAAGGGAAACGAGCATTTCAAATCAGAAATGCTGCATAAGTGGTTCGGATTAAACCGTGGGCGCACCCCCATTGAGGACCTAAACACGAAATCTCAACTTATTACGAAACTTTACAGGAATCACGGTTACGAACTTGCAAGAACAGAAGAGAAGTTTTCCCCACGCAGACTGGAACTTATCATTGACGAGGGGCGCTTGGACGAAGTCCGTTTTACCGGAAACAAACGGATTAAGTACCACGAATTGACCCAAATGTTAAGATTGCAAGCGGGTGATATCTATGATGTATTGAAAACCCAGACGCAAATTCGCCTCATGCGTGAAAAACTCGTGAAACACAATGCAATCTTCAAGGACGTTCGGGATTGGCAGGCGCGGCTAGAAAAAGGAAAAAATGTGTTAATCATTAATGTGGAAGAACATTTGCCCATTCGATATTATGCCGTGCCGCGTGTAGGCTTCAATCGTGTGCACGGATTATTCTTGGAGGGTAGTGGCGAAGTTTCCACAGAGACATATGTTAAGGGACGAATCTTCGGCAGTGCAAGCATCGGGCTTTCCAGTTCAATCAAGAATTATCAACTCGGTGCAGAAAAACCGTGGTTTGATACCCGTGAATTGCGCATCGGGGGAACTTGGTACAAACTGACCGGCGTTGTTCATAACGCATCAACATACTTAGGTGAAGGATCCTTATCATCAATTATCTTAGGGGAATCGTTTCTTGACTTCTATCAACGCCAAGGTTATCAAACGTGGTTGACCCAGAAATTGACGACTTCCACAGAGATTGTACTCAGTTTTACCGATGAACTGCACGAAAATCTCCTGACATCAACAGACTGGAGCCTGTTTTCGCGAGATCATCCAAAGCGGGGCAATGCCCGCATTGTCGAGGGAACAGCGCGTAGCTTGAAGTTCTCCTATTATTTCGATAGCAGAGATTACAAGTTCTACATCAAGCGACCTTTTAGGTTAATTCCTTGGCCCAGTGAGCACACGACACAGGGATGGCGAAGTTCCTTTTCTGTCGAGTATTCAAGCCACCGATTCAATAGTGACTTCGATTTTACCTTGTACCGATTTGAGGTGGCAAGATACAACCGTTTGCCTAATGGTCATAACCTTGATTTTCGAGTTATGGGCGGACTGTCAGACTCCCCGTTACCTAGACAACGGTTGCTTTATGCGGATCGCACTCACATATTGCGTGGTTTTGGCTTCAATAGATTCATTGGCGATAACATGCTCGCCTTGAATGTTGAATACAGAGTTGTCCAGAAACTCAAGAAACTTGAGCACATCGGCAAGGGCGAAGCAGTAAACGGAGCAGTTTCAATATTCCTTGATGCTGGCGACGCCTGGTTCGATCACGAACGATTTAGCCTCTCGCGTGCAAATGCCTCAATCGGAATGGGTTTTTCTCTTTTCACAAATGCGATACCGTATGAGGGTGTTCCTGACACCTTACGCTTCGAGATTGTCCGCGCGTTAGAGAGACGGCACGTTACCAATTTCGTCTTGCGGCTCGGGCGGAATTTCTAAGTAACCTTAGGACTGATTCCATCTCATGAACTCACCGACAATAAGGGCGTATCTGCGAGATTCCAAAGCCCCACCCATCATATTTGTCAACACCCAACGACAGCCCAACCGTTACATTACCATTACAGTAGTGCCCATTTCAATCCGACGACTGTTTTTCGATACAAACTCTCGCATTGCATATAGTCGTGAGTGCCAAACCCGGCTCGGTACGGTGAAGGTAGGATGTATTCTTCTGCCATTGAATAGCTAGATTTCAGATACTTTTGACTTCCTACTTGCCGTGCGCTATAATTAACATTTGTAGAGTAATCAAGCAATATGTAGATTTCGAAACCGCGATAACTCCCTTTTCAGTCTAGCAGATGAAACGAACACCTCTCTATAAGATGCATACTGCCCTTGGAGCGACATTTACTACAAGCCATGGCGATTGGGATCTTGTCGCCCATTTTGATAACCCCATTGAAGAACACCACGCCGTGAGAACCGGGGTTGGAATCATAGATCTTTCCCATCGCGGCAGATTTTGGTTGACGGGCGAAGATCGTGCTACGTTCCTGCATCGAATTAATTCCAATGAAGTCGAAGGGCTAAAGGTCGGCGAGGGGAATTGCGCAACTATGCTGACCAATCGCGGGAAAATCATCTCAGATATGAAGGTGTGTGCGTTCGAGGACGGCATTGGTATTACCACCAACGCCGAGACAACTGAAATCCTATTCAAAGAATTGGACAAATATATCATCGCGGACGATGTAAACCTCGAAGATTGCACGGACAGGACAGGAGTAATCGCCTTACATGGTCCCCAGTCAATACACCTCGTTCAAACTAGCCTGGGAATTGACGTTACCGGACTTAAGGAATACCACTCTATCTGTCAAGAGGTGGAGGGGAGATTGATCGCTTGCCTCCGGTCGGACGAAACCGGTGAGATTGGTTATGAACTCTACGTCACGGCTGAGTCGATGGGATGGCTTTGGGATACTCTTCTGGCAAAAGGACGAGAAATTGATGCAAAACTGATCGGATTGACGGCGCTTAACTCTCTTCGCATAGAGGCTGGAATTCCCCGGTATGGCACTGAATTAACCGACTCGGTCATCCCACTTGAAGCTGAGTTAGAACACGCTATTGATTTTGAGAAAGGTTGCTATATTGGTCAGGAGATTGTCGCACGTATGAAATTCCGCGGACACCCGAATCGACTTCTCCGAGGATTTGAAATTGAATGCGATACGCCGCCCGTACAAAATGACGTAATCTTCGGTAACGACAAGGAAATCGGTTGGATTACCAGTGCGGTCACCTCGCCATCGCTAGGCAAAACAATTGCTCTCGGCTATGTGCGGATGGCTTATACCGATGCTGGCAGTAAAGTCAAGATTATAACAGGAGACGGGCCCGTCAACGCAATGGTAACAGTGCTTCCGTTCTACAAGGGCGGGATGTGACCATTTGGAGTGTCGTTGTGAGTATTGATGCTGCCTCAATAGCCATTGTAGGATTGAGCGATGACTCGGAGGCCCAAATGATTATGAACTATACCTGTTTCGAGTCTTCATTCGGCTGGGCGGGTGTTGCCAAATCCTCGCGCGGTATCTCGCGAGTGGTTTTTGGCAAATCGAATGAGGCAGAAGTGGAAAATTGCCTGCTCCTCGGCATACGAGTGACGAAGTCTGAAGACGGCTTATCCGAAGCGGTTAATCTGCTCCGGCACTATTTCAGTGGCGAACCTGTTGAGTTTGACCTAGATCTTGATCTTCAGGCTGGAACGGAATTTCAGCAGAAGGTCTGGAAAGCCACCTACCATATCCCGTATGGTGAAGTTCGGAGTTACAGCTCAATAGCCAGCGAAATTGGGAAACCACTTGCTACGCGTGCGGTCGGTAGAGCAGAAGGCGCCAATCCCTTGCCGATTATAATTCCATGTCACCGTGTTCTCCGCAGTGATGGCAAACTCGGTGGTTATTCGGCTGGATTGCACTGGAAACCGAAATTACTTGACCAAGAGCGCACAAACAGCCGAAGAAAATAATTGCAAGCTACCGGGAATGAACGAAGCGTACTGAGGAGTATTTAGACGCTTAAATCATGCGCGCGATTAGCACGAAAAGGGTACCACCGCAATGAGAACGAGAGAGAAAACACAAACTCATCCCAAATTCGTTGAACAGTTTCGACAATACCTCAAGAGCGGTGGTTTACGGCTTACATCGGAGCGGCTCGTTATTCTCGAACAGGTCTTTTCCTACGAAGGGCACTTTCAAGCGGAGGATTTGTTGGTTCACATTCGAGAGAAAGGGCACTCCGCTTCCAGAGCGACAATCTACCGTACTTTGCCCCATCTTGTCAAGAGCGGTCTCCTCACGGAGATTATTGATGCCCAGAAGAATTCATACTACGAACACGTCCATGCACTCCAAGAACAGCAGCACGCGCACCTTATCTGTCTTCGGTGCAACAATATTATTGAGTTCACGAATCCTGAAATTGATAAGCTGCAGAAAACCATTTGTGACCTTCACCAATTCAAGCCTATTAAGTTTCGAAATGAAATTCTCGGCTACTGTGGGGAATGTCAAGCCGAGGGTAAGTGATAGCTACAGCCGAGTAAGCGTGCAGGATTGCCTGTCAACTTCAGGCATGCGAATGTTAACCTTCGTCAACCCACGCCCAGAGAACGATTCGTCCTTCCGGCTGAAATTAGGGACGATAAGCAGCTTCAAGCGCGAGTATCGCATACGAGGTTACAAGGACCGGAAAACTCTCCATCCACCGGCTTGACTCATTCACCCAAAATCCCTCTGAGTTCTGTTCAGAAAGAAGCTTCTCACCAAGTTCCCTGTACCAGTCATGAGACATACCTTTGCCATCCACAATGACAGGTTCGCCGTAAGCACTTAACGCCTTTGCCATAGTATTGTAATTGTAGTAAAGCCCTTCTTGCCCCATCCCGTAATTCTCTTCGACGGTAAAGTGCTTCTTTATCCAATCGACTGCAGCTTGTATTCGTGAATCGTCCTTATCAACATTAGCATAGATGAAGCTCAAGAGGCCCGCGTACGTCATGCTCGCATAAGACCTTGGTTTGTCGCTTTCATCCCTGCCCGCTTTACTTTCGCCATCCGGAGCGTAGATGAAACCTCCGTCATTACCAGCCCAACTCTCGCTGTTGGTTTCACTACTATTTTGGCATCTTTGTAAAAATTTAATGGCTTTGTCCCATACTTGCTGATCGTCAGATCCGCTTTCTTTCAGCGCTTGGACTGCAAAATTCAGATTTGAGAGATCGTGAACAGTTTCGCGACTACCATAGCCAATTCCACCATAGTAAACGTCCTCCGAATCTTGGACTTGCAGACTTTTGATGAAATTTTGTGCTTTTGCAATTGCCAGCCTGTAATCAGGATTGCCCGTGGATGACAGTGCCATCAGTGAAACCGACGTGTTGTAGTTTGGCAGGGCTGGCTGCTGCTCCGCGTTATAGATTGCCCCGTTTGGTTGTTGAAACTCCAGCAAGGCTTGGAGCGCCTTCTGAACAAATGGGTGGTTGGCTTCCGCATACCGATTCTCCGGGTGTCTTAAAAACGCGGTAATTGCCAACCCGGTCATTCCAGTGTGTTGATTAAAGAGGCCATCATTTCCTTGTTTGGATTTCAACCATTCAAGTCCGCGATCGATTGCCTTTAATACATCCTGATTCAAGCCTTCATAGGAAACATCGGTATCCGACAGTGTCTGATTACTTGATGACTGTGCCTCGCTGTGAGAGAGAGCATATAGATTTAAAACTAGCGCGAGAAAAACAAATGCCAGAGTTTCACACGCGCGGGTAAGCCAAATTCTTCTTATCATTGTTTGCGAACCTCCCAAGTTTTGGAGCGTAGTTGATTAAGTTGGTGCGACATAGCTTAGAAATTATGCCTCAGATATACAGTTTTGTAATTAGCAAATTCCGTGCCAGCAGCGGAAGTACCGTATCCATTCGTCGAAGGCACGGCATCATCACGAATCTTGACCAACTAATGTACATCGCTGTTCATAAGCTGAACAAAAAACTTCAATTCCAACATTGTATGGGTTTCGATGTTCTCACTCTACAAACAGAGGTATTCGTTTGGACATTAGCAAATAAGGGCTATTCTCGGTGACTTCAAGCGCATGCTTGATTGCCGTCTTCCCTTCTAAAGTCTTGGAATTGTACACTTCAAAGAAGTCGTTGTAAAAATGGTCCGGATGTACATCAAGTCGAACTTCCAGAGATCTTGCATCATTGGTAAAGGATGCTTTGTATGTGTATACCCATGTTCCACCTGCCGGGATACGCGTGTCAAACACCTCTTTATCCAATGATAATGGTACTCGTCGTTGAATCACTCGAATTGCCTCGGTCTTCGGAATTAGAGTTTCTGCCTCATCGAGTAATCGCACAGTGACAAAAATCGCCGGGGTCAGATAAGTAGGTAAATGGTGCCCCGCCCCCTGATTCGTTAGACGAATTTCTGCCTCTATAGACTCTTGATAGTTCCTGATTTCTATATCCAACTTTAGCGCATTTTTCACACTCTCGGGATCATGAATCCCACGCCATTGGTGGCGGCGGTTCGGCATATGACACGATTGACACGTTTTTCCTTCCTTCGCATGCGGACTTTCAAGCCATTCATTGTACGTATTTTCCAGTAGTTTGCCGTTTAGAGAGAATCCGTTTTCCTCGAACTGATGGCACGGCTTACAAAACGCAGAATCACTATAGGCAGAAGCGACTACCGCTCCACCGTGATGTCCTCCCGCGAAAACACTTGCGGCTGCCGCATGTTCCGGGAATGGCGGGCCGAAACGCTGATGTGAGCGCACGTGGCATGCCGCACAGACAATTCCGTGGGATTGAAGTTTTGCATCATATCCCCTATTCGGAATATATTCCCTGCCTCTACCGGTCAGTTCAGTTTGATTGCTGACTTCATCCTCACCAGGGGGAAGAAACTCCGCCTGCTCGGATAATGGGGCATGACATTTCTGGCACTTGAGGATGGTTGCCGGATTTTGCTCAACCAGTTGACCGTGTACCCCTGGCCCCGTGGCGATGGCATGCCTAGATGTTTTCCAATCCTCAAGCTGTTGTTGATGACAAATCCCACACGCCTCTGGGGTGAGTTGCGATACCACTTCGTTGTAATAGTCAGGTGCTTTTTGCTGTGCTGGGATAGGCAACTCCCAAAACTCCTGTAAGAACTGATTGGGATTGCCCAACGCTCCACCTTCAGACTTATGTAACAAGGCATCATGAATCTCATTTCGGCGAAGCGCCAAGATTGCAACTGTCATCAATCTAACATCCGATTCCGGCATGTCAATCCCCGGAACTTCTATCTGGGTTCCCTGATGTGTTTGAATCTGCCGGATGGAATCTTGGATATCGTTGTCTAGCAACCGATTCGTAATGTTTACTCCCATATATTTTCCAACGCCGTGACATTGCGCACAACCTTTACTAATGTACAATTTGAAACCATCCGCTGCCTTTAAAGCATCAATCTCGATCAGTTGTTCCATGCTGGAGAGTTCCCCTTCCTCAAGTGTCGAGTTGGGAACAACATCTCCCAGCAAATACTCTGTCAAATTCAAGACTTGTTGATTGGTAAAGTCATAACTAGGCATTTTTGTTTCCGGGTGAAGAGCCGCCGGATTTTTTAGATATGACATCAGCCATGTCCGACTCACTTTTGTACTTACTTTGGCAAGTTCTGGACCAACGGTCTCTCCGACTCCCTGCAAGGCGTGGCAACTTTGACATTCGTTCTCGACATAAAGACGTTTCCCGGCTTCAGCATCTCCCACCCCTTCGATTGGCTGAAGCTGTTCATCAAGTCGCAGACTACTAAGGAACTCAACAATCGCCTCACGTTCCGAATCGGTCATCTCAACTCGCGGCATCTTCGATTCTGGCAGATACACTGTCGGATCGCCTAGCCACTGATTCAGCCATGCTCTTGAGGCCTTATTCCCTATATAATCCAAACGGGGGGCGTAACGTCGAACAGGAATTTCGACAGGAAGATGATGACAGGTCACGCAGCCGTATTTATTCAACACATACCGACCGCCGGAAAGATAGGGTGCATCTAGAACAGCAGGTTCAACATGGCATTTGCCACATGCCGCTTCTATCTGTTGACCTTTCAAAAACGGCAATCCTTCTATCGAGGTGTGTGCTTCCTCTTTATCTGGAGCACTGCCGTTTCCACCATGGCAAAGCGTACAACCGAATGCTGCAGGGGCGTGGCGAGCTAGATGTTTGCCCGGGTGCGCGTCTTCGGCGGTCTGTTCTGTAAAATGACAATTAAGGCATTGTTCGACTTCCGGATTTATTCCCGCAGATGCAATAACCTGCGCCCACGCATTTGATTGTGGCAGCATGTTCTCAATAGCCTTGTCATCCGCGGGAAGAACGCGTACCGCTTGGACAAGCGGATGCACATCTTCTGGTGCAGATTGCGGTAGCATCTGTCCGTTCAAAGGCAGCACGGGACCGAATGCGACAAAACCTATGAATGTGAAAAAACTAAGGACGAAATATTGAAGTTTCACTAAAGGTGATGATGCGCTCAACAACACATAGATTCGTCTATTCAACAATCCTACGAGTTCTTCGGATCGTCGGGAGAAGAACGGATAGAAAGGTTCGTTTTCGCTGGAATGTCCCAAGAAACGTGGCCGCACACCGGACACCGTAACTCAACTTCAACAAGGTTTCTCATCGCCCCCGTTTTAATTGGCTTCCGCTGTGTCTGACATTGCGAACACCGTACATCACGGAATTCGTCGGCGTCGCTTTTTCCAAAGTATAGCAGAATGCGGAACAGCCCGTAAATCATGACCAGAATAATTACACAGAACAGAATAAAATAAAGAAACGGTAGGATTTCCATCTATCGGGCGGTAAAGTTCTTACTGCACCGTGAAGAGCGTCTTGAAGAAGTCCTGCATATCGGTCCAAGATTGCTTATCCGCTGCCGCATTATATCTCAACGGTCCGCCACGTGTATCCGCAGCCGGATTGGTGAAGCTGTGGCTAGCCTCAGGGTAGACGATAAACTTAAAATCTACTTCGGCATTTTGCATCTCTTTCTTAAACGTGTCTACTTGTTTTGGCGTTATAAACGGATCGACTCCACCGTGACACACCAGAATCTTGGCTTTCACCGTCCCGCGCTTTGCAGGCGTCTGTGTTGACAACGAACCGTGGAAACTGACCACTCCGTCAAGCTCATCAATTCCGAGACGAGCCATGTGTAGCACAATACCGCCGCCAAAGCAATAGCCGATTGCGGCAATATGTTCCGAATCAACGGTTGGGTGTTTCTTCAATAAATCCATGCCAGCTATGAAACGGGCTTTGGCAACTTCCATATTTTCCATCACTGCGCGAGCAAATTTGCCGGCATCGTCGGGGTGGTCAACCAGTTTTCCATCGCCGTACATGTCTACCGCAAGTGCCGTATATCCCAACTCAGCCAACATTCGCACTCGGTTGCGCACATATTCGTTGTGGCCCCACCATTCGTGAACAACCAACACGCCGGGGCGTTTCCCTTTAGCTTGGTCGTTATAAGCCAGATAACCTTTAAACACGACATTATCCACCGTGTATTTGACCATTTCCCCATGGGTATGGGCATAACCGCACATTGCTATTGACAACATTAACAGCGTGGAAATACTTATTCGCATTTTGTGCCCTCCGTAAGACAATCATTATTTCTGAGAAAACCTAATACCATCTCGTTGAAAGGGGGTTGATAGTACACTGTCTAAGGAGTAAGTCGTCCCGCAGCGGTCTATCTGTCCAGAATGTTTAATTGTGGACACTGAACCGCAGGAGTCTTGCAACAAGCTAGGTTTGAGATTATCGAATACTCCAACGAAACAAAGCTGGAGCTGCAGTACTTTCAGACCATGTTTGCCAGTTGGGCGGGCATGAACTTTGGATTCGCTTTAATTGCCTTAGCCAGGGCAGCCTTCGCCTCCGCTTCAGCACCATTTGTTCGGTTGGCTAGTCCAATCGAGAAGTACGCTTGGGCAAGCTGAGTGTCGGTAAGCGGGAGATTCAACGCACGGTGAATGTATGCTAGCCCAGGTGCCGGATCGTCGCCATTACGGTAGGCAACTGTAATCAGCGTTTGGCCAAGCAGTAACAGTGCCGGTGCGTACTCGGGATCCAATTCCAACGCAGTCTGAATGGCGATTCTTGCCTGCGAGAAAAAATCTCCTTTTTCCAGAACGCTCGATACGATGCGCGACTCTTGGTTCAATGTGCTCGCCAATTCCGTCCATGAGGCAGGGTTTTCCGGATACTGGCGGGTAGCTTCGCGCAGCACCGCAATCCTCAAACCAATGTCACCTCCCTCTCCCAATTCTGCCGCTGCTTGATAATAACCCTCAAAACTATCAAGTTTGGAGGTTTTCTCTCCAACCTCACGTGGGTTGGCGGACGGGACAACTGACGGCTTGAAGTGCTGCCAACCCGGCTCAGGGACATCAATCAATCCGCGATAAACGCGTAGGGCGGCATAACGGGGCGTACCCCACACCTCGGCGATTCGGGTAATCCAGTCGGGAAGACCATTCTCAAGATCCGCAAGTAATTCAGTTAACTCCATGCCGTTGTCCATCCGCTTACGAACTTCTGTTAGAAAGTATTCTTCAATTTTAATTAGTAGATCCATTTCTGTGTCATGTGCCAACGGTCCATGACCGGGAAGCACGTGGTCAGGATTGTATGAGCGCAGTTCGTCTATCGTGTTAATCCAGTCGTGATTTCCCATCAACCCCTCATTCATTACAGGCTGACCGAAGATGGGGAAACTGCCGGTCATAATCGTATCACCGGAAATTATGCATCTTTCGTGTGGAATGCGAACGGCAGTTGCATCGTCCGTTTCTGCTTTACCAAGATGGACAAGATGTAGCGGCTGATTCCCTAGATTAAGTTCCGTTTCGAGTTGGAAAGTCTCATCGGGTAAATAGGGGTCATCGCCCAACTCAAAACCACGCGACCGGAGAAACGCTTTTTGACGTGGGGCTCGATCGACCATAAACTCCTTCGTCATCTCTCTTGAAATGACTGCCGCCCCCTCATCATGAAAAATAATATTTCCGTTCGTGTGGTCCCAGTGGTAGTGGGTATTGATGGTATACAGAATCGGTTTATCCGTTATCCTCCGAACAGCCTGAAGCACCCGACACGCCATATGCTGGTTAACCTGCGTATCAATGATGGCTACCCCTTTGTCACCAACAACGATGGATGAATTAACGATATTGCGAAAAAGGTAGACCCTATCTGTTATTTTTTCGAGCGCTCCATATTGAAGCGGAGCGTACGGGTTGTCTTGCACTGGCTTCATGTAGTTTCTCCCAGCGAGATCGCTTCTTTATTGAATCAGATTATTCATATTGACTTTATTCCTGTTCTTAGGACCATTAACGGCCCAGGACTGATACTGGCTCATATCTCCGAATTATTGCAGCGGAAGACAAACAAATTAATAATCCTAACATAAAATTTTGCATGGTATACTCGAACATCATTTACTCCATGTGTGGGCTTTAGCCGCCTTTATAAAATGCTTCACATTCTCGAATGGAGTGTCCTTATGAATTCCATGATTGAGATTAAGAATATGTCCGACTCTTCCAGCTTGTTGCAAACAGCTGTCCACGGCATCCGTGACATCGTCGGGGGTACCGTCACGAAGAACACAATTATCCACATTGCCTTGGACAGCAACCTGACCTGCCGCATACGCCTGAGCTTTTTTAAGGTCTATACATTTTCCCAAACTTAGCACGTCTGCGCCGCTTTTCAGCATCAAATCCAGATAAGAACACTCTTTCGCAAACAAGATGGAAGGCGCGTCGGCACTCAACTCCGCGAAAATCTGTTCATGGTACGGCTGAGCAAAGGCTTCATATAACGGTCGTTCAATCCCATCCGCGATTGACTCGAACAGTTGTACTATTTGAACACCCTGTGAAATCTGATAATTGAGGTAAGTTATCGTCATCTGCGTTAAGCGTTGCAACAGATCATGAAGCAAGTTGGGCGCTTCTCGCATCATTCGGAATATGACATTGGCTTCGCGTGATAGTCCACCCTCTCGATTCATGGGACTTTTTCCCGTAATCATAAAGAATGCTAGCGTCAAGGGAGCTCCGGAAAAACCAATCAATGGGAGTTTGCCATCCAATGATCGGCGGAGACCTCTGATTACCTCACCGGTAAAATTCAACTGTGACAAAGGGTCATCAAGCGGACGCAAGCCCACTATCTGGCTAGCCGTACGAATAGGAGTTCCCAACACTGGAGCAGGGGCAAAGCGAAAATGTACACCCATAGGAGCTAGTGGGGTAAGGATATCATGGTACATAATAATGGCGTCAACCCCGATGCGTTTCGGCAGGAGTGAGATTTCGATTACCCATTCGACTTCCGTAGTGCCAAAGGACCCCGGAACTGTTTGAAACAGACGCTCTAGTGGAAAGTTAATCTTATCCCTAAGTGCCCGATAAACCGGATCGGAACGACCTGCTTGACGCATCAACCACACAGGCACACGTTCAACTGGAAGGCGTCGCACTGCGCGGAGCAAAAGGTTATTTTCTCGCATGGGATTGGTCAATTCTTACTGTTTCCTACTCTTTCTTTTTCATGGCGCTCAAGAAACTGTCTGAGTTTCACGAAGCTCTTCACGTTCTTCATGATACGACCACTCTCCCGCTCTTCAAGATAGAGAAAAAAGCCCATCAAGTACAAGCTAATGAAAAATAGTATAAAGCCTGAGAAACATCTCAAGACGGCAAAATAGTCTGCCTCCAGATGAAGGCGGGGAAAGGAGCCATGATAAACTTTCAACACACTGTTTTCCTGTCTAAGTGTGTAGGTTCGATTACTATTTTCATCAAGAATCAACCACCTACTGCTGTGATAGTCACCGAGTGAACTGCTGAGGTTCTCGGAAAGAGAAAACCCATGCTTCTCAAAAGTCTCCCTCAGCGTTTCCGAAATCACGTCGCGATTCAGTTCCGACGCGAATTGAGAATCTATGCTGAATCTCAACGTTTGGTTCCACGTTATTGACGCGAAATCCCCCCAACCTGCAACACCTATCGATAGAAAGGCAATTGAGAGCGCGAAAACTATGAAAAATGGTATGCCCATAATAGCGTTATGCGGTGTCTGGTTGCTTTAATCTCATGCTACACCCTCATTTACTCAAGATGTCTTCCTAGCTGCAATGAGCACCGTAATGCGAGAATCTCAGCGGCAACTACGCTTTCAAGCGAAACCCATATAGAAATAAAACCAGCATCCATTACTCGCGAGAGCTTCCGCACCGTCGTTGACTTCCATCAAGCATTTAGGGCTGGTGCGTCATTTCGGAGCATCATGGGATTGATTCTACGAGCCTGTCTGCAGTGAAGTTCAAACTTTATGCAAACGAGGATTTGGTGAGATGTTTGGCGTAATTTCACATTGACCATTCAACGACGCCAAGAAACGGATGGCAATATTATTGGGAGCCGAGTTGTAGAAACAAATATTTCGTAACAATACGAATATTACGATTTCCAAAATGACTGACCTTAAGCCCATCTTCAATGTTTGACCGGAACTCGAATCCACACTATTATAGCACAATCAAGAGGGGGCATGACGAAAATCTGCGGCGACTGTCAATTGGATTTGTGTCGTCTTAAGGCAGATTACCGATGAATTTGGCGTTAGGTTGCGGGCAGGCCATTATGCCGCTCTCTGGATTGGGATGGAAAAATGCTAAGTTCGATATCTTGACATCAGTGCAATAGAGTCCACTAATTCACATGAAGTACTTTGTCTCCAAGAACAGGAACCTCCCGCATAATTCCCCTATAAAAACTGCAATCATGGCAACATAGAGAAATCCTGTCGCGGCACGCGTTGCTCCAACGGCATCCCGTTCCACGGCTTTGTCTCGGAGACAATACCATACAATGATGTACAGCAGAAATGACCCGCAAAACCCAATTAAGACACGCATTCCCAACACAACCTGCAAAAAGAAATTACGCGGTATTCCCACTGACGACCCCGCACCTACGGCAAAATTCAGGACAAACAGAGAAATTGATAGAAGAAGAGCAATTAGAAAAATCTGATTGAACCTTTTCAGATGGATTACTGGAAGATCTGGCGTCACTAGATACCAGTGTCCAAACCACATGCCGCTATTTACAGAGCCTAGCAGAACAGCAGAGACCAGAAATTGGAGAGGTAACAGGAATCTGCTCAGTGGAAGATGGCTATGTGGCTGAAAAGATTGTGCGCTGCTCACAACCCAAATTGTCCCGACGACCGTCCCAACGAAAAGAAGACCTCGATTAAGAATCTCAGATTTCAGCCAAAGACTAACGGCGTAGCAAAAGAGAATAAGAAACAGAAGGAGCGTAAAAAACACATCTTGTCCACTCCAAGCTAGGAAAAAACTTCTCCAAGAGACCGCTTGACCGCTAATCGGAAGGCTTGTACACCTGGCGAATATGATTGCTAGCAGGTAAATACTCCCCATCAAGCGATAAAAGCCACGACCTACCAATCCCTTTGGCACAAGAAGAAGCAAGGTAAAACCGCCAATTGCCAGTTGACTGAATACCAGATAAAAAATCGGAGTGAGAATCATATTCTGGCCTTCTTCAGAAATAGAAAAACCCACTGTGGCAAGTAACCACAATGGGTTTGGATGGATTAAAGTCAGCTCGGATTTATAGAATCTCCACAACCGCTCCAACCGCTTCTAACTGCTCTTTGATCTTTTCAGCTTCCTCTTGCGGGAGACCTTCCTTGATTACAGTGGGAGCGCTTTCGACCTTCTCTTTTGCTTCCTTGAGCCCAAGACCTGTCACCGCGCGCACCTCTTTGATAACAGGAATCTTTTGGGATCCAATCTCTTTCAACTGAACGTCAAATGCGGTCTTTTCTTCTTCCGGTGGAGCTTCAGCTTCGGCTGCTCCTGCCCCTAGGGCACCCACCATCATTGGCGCCGCCATCATCGGTGCGGAAGCGCTCACGCCGAATTTATCTTCCAAAGCTTTCACCAACTCGGAAAGCTCCAAAACTGTCATGTTACTGATTGTTTCAATCATTTCATCAATGTTAGCCATTTTCCTGTTCCTTTCTATATTTATAGTAACTACGCCGATTCGGCCTCTTTTTTCTGATCGGCAACAGCCTGCAGTGCTGTCGTCAACTGACGCACTGTACCATTTAAGACGCTGACAAAATCCGTCACTGGCGAACCTCTATGCAAAACAGAAACAAGCCCGGAAAGCGGTACTTTGATACCGACAATAGCCTGAGCAATCAACTGTTCCTTTGACGGCATGTTGACAAGCGCTTCAACTCCCGCAGCATCAATGACCGATTTGCCCAGAAGACCGCCTTTGATTTTCAAATGCTCATGTTCATCGGCAAATTCCTTCAAAATCTTTGAACACGCTGTGGGATCATCACTCGTTGCGAGAGCAGTTGGACCTACCAAATGGTCTTCTAAACCCTCGATTCCCAGCTCTTGCGCAACAACCTTAACAAGTCGATTCTTGCAAACTTTATACTGAATACCCGCATCGCGTAATTGCTGTCGAAGCTCATTAACCTCAGCAACAGTCAATCCCTTGAAATCAGTTAGCAATACAACATCGGCACTCTGAATATGCTCTCGAATCATATCCACTTGTTGGATATTTGCTTGACTAGGCATACTTCACCTCCTTCCGCGAATTATTCAAAAATGTGAAAACAAAAAAGCCTCCAGTCAACTGGAGGCTTTTACACATGGATACTCACACAGATATTTTCCCCATTGCTTCGATAGGGAGAACTCATGCTCCATCGCTACCATGCCTCGGCAGGCTGAAAATATCATTTAAGCTATTGGCACCTGCTGTCTTTGACCGTATCGAGTTTCTTAAATTTTTTTCAAACTTGTGCGCTCAACCGCTAAATTGCACTGGGTCAAACCGTATCCCCCCACCCATAGTCGACGAAACGGCAACACTCCTCAAATACCGTCCCTTCACCGATGCAGGGCGTGCTCGCATTAATGCCTCCATTACCGTTTGAAGGTTTTCCTTAATCTGATTGTCATCGAAAGACGTTTTGCCGATGGGAACATGTACAATCCCCGATTCCTTTTCCACGCGGTATTCAATCTGGCCAGCCTTGATGTTGTTGATAGTTTCCGCTATCTCCATCGTTACAGTCCCTGTCTTCGCATTGGGCATCAATCCTCGAGGACCTAGGATACGACCCAACTTCGGCATAATTGTCCTCATTAGATCCGGCGTTGCTACCGTGGCATCGAAATCAAGCCATCCTCCAACAATTTTGTCAACTAGGTCGTCAGTGCCGACTGCATCTGCCCCGGCCTCTTCCGCTTCACGGGCTTTGTCTCCTTGAGCAAATACAACCACGCGTATCTGCTTACCAGTACCATGAGGCAATGCAACAGTGCCACGGATGTTCTGCTCCGCGTGACGCGGGTCTACTCCAAGACGCGCAGCTAAGTCAACAGATTCGTCAAACTTTGCCTTTGAAGTTTGTTTCAATAACTGCACACCTTCGTCTAAACTGTAAAGTTGAGACCGATCAATGAGATTCGCAATCTCGCGATTTCGTTTTCCGTTCTTTTTCAATGTGACCTCCACCCGATTTCGGCTAAATACCGTTTGGGATTACTGGATTGTAATTCCCATGCTGCGAGCAGTTCCGGCAACCATCCGCATCGCAGCTTCAATGTCGCTAGTGTTAAGGTCCGCCAATTTTGTCTGTGCAATTTCTCGCACCTGATCTGTAGTAATTGATGCAACTTTATCGCGGTTTGGTTCGCCAGATCCTTTTGCAATTCGTGCCGCCTGTTTCAACAGCACGGCTGCTGGAGATGATTTTACCTCAATGGAGAAGGAGCGATCCGCGTAGCAGGTGATATTCGTTGTAACAACCAATCCAGATTGATCCTGGGTCTGGGCGTTAAACGATTTGATGAACTCTGGGATATTAATCATGTACGGGGCAAGACTCGGACCGACTGGCGGGTTTGGCGTCGCTTGTCCCGAGACCAATTGAAGTTTCACAATTCCTGCGATTTTCTTTGCCATTTTGATTCCTTCAAAATGCAGGCAGAATAGCCCGCTTTAACTTTTTCATTACCGGTTTAACTTCTAATGCCGTTCGACCTCAAGAAATCCAAGTTCGACAGGTGTCGCTCTTCCAAAGATTGAAATGACCAGATGCAATCGCTGACGCTCAAAATCAATCGCTTTGATTTCACCACCAAATCCATTAAATGGTCCGTCAATCACTTTAACTTGATCGCCAACAACAAAATCCACGGTCGGTACCGGTTCGTCTTTCTCCTCGCCGCTTGACAAATTCAGAACATTCTTGACTTCATCTTCTTTGAGCGGGGTGGGATTTGAACCTGATGCACCCACAAAACCCATCACTCCGGGCGTTTCCCGAATTATGTACCAACTACGACGGCCACCTTCCTCTTCAACCTCAGGTCCCAGTTCATGGCACGACTGGATTAGGATGTATCCCGGATAAGAGGGGCGTTCCTGCACCCGTTTTATTCCATCTTTAACAGAAGCAACTTCCTTCATCGGGACAATCACTTGCAGAACTTCATCGTGCAGTTCCAGCGCGGACACTCGCTGTTCAAGGTTCATTTTCACCTTCTTCTCATGTCCCGAGTAAATATGAATAATATACCAGTAGCCGTCCATAAAATTTGAGATTTTAGCTTGAATGCAGAAATTATCGAATGAATAGACTACGCAGCAGCGACATCCCGAAACCCTCAAGAGAATAATCGAAAACATATTCGAAAATCAGCACAACAGCCAACGGGACTATGGAAATCAGGAGCGCCGTCCGCCAGCGCTGTAGTATGGCTCTCGAAATAAGGAAGACGGCGATAGTCAACAAGACTATCACAACCGCCCCGTGTAAGGATCCCCAATTCGGATATGTGGTATTGCCGTCAACTAGCCACAAAAACAGTCCCAAACACGCACATGCGACGAGCACCACGAGCGTGTTGCTTTGTACCTCTTTACGATTCGGCTTTGATACTTTTTGCCACTCAAGCTGTGTTTCTTGGATGTATTTCTTGATTTGCGCTATCATCGTGTAGTTTCAATCAAACATGCAGGCCAGGAGGGATTCGAACCCCCAACATTCGGTTTTGGAGACCGACGCTCTAGCCGTTCGAGCTACTGGCCTTCAAGGTCGGTAAGTTAAATTGCAACGCAAAATGATTCTTGTCATTATGCTTTACTGCTCAGGTGGATTCCCAAAACGTAGGAGAAAACACGCGATAGAATCTAGTCTGCGTCAAAATTTGGGTGCCGAAATAAATCATGCGGCTTCCTTGTGAAGCGTATGCTTTCGGCAAAACCGGCAGAATTTCTTTAAGGCGTGTCGCGCCTGTTGAGTTCTCCGATTACGTGTCGTCACATAATTACGCCGTTTACATTCGTCACAAGCTAACGTTGCTATATCTCTAGGCATAGTCGTTTCTCACGGAATTTGGTTTTGTCAGTATTCAGTATTAGGAATAACACTGGCAGGCAAAGCCGACGACCGGGATTGAACCGGTGACCTCGTCCTTACCAAGGACGCGCTCTACCTACTGAGCTACGTCGGCTTCCGAAACTGAACCAAAGGGGATTGTACCACAAACGATACTCTATCTGCAAACCGTTTTTGTAAGTAGATTCCGGAGATCCAAGTTTGTACGCGAGGACATTTATCTTGCGTAACCGAGGCGTGTCAATTCGCCTTAAGCATTAAACCGAGTAGCATGGCTTCTAACAACGTCGGCACATCCGGATTTCAAATCTAGCAATGTCTCGCAACGGATGGTTCACGCCACCATCCGAGTAGCATCTATGATACGATTTCCGTCATTCAAATCGCAGGGAAAAGAAAAAGCCCGTACAGAGATGAGCTGTAATAAAAACATGATTAGTGAATCCCAATGCAACCAACATTCCAACCGCCACTTTGTCATTTGATACTATTTGCCGATGACCATCTTTCGCATTGCACTAAACTCTTTGGTCTCGATTGAGTAGAAGTATACTCCGCTTGTAACCAATTCTCCAGCATCGTTCCGCCCATCCCAGTGGGCGGCTTGAGAGTATTCGACATATCTTCCCGCATGACGGTGACCGATTTCAAGACGCCTTACCGGCTGCCCAAGAACGTTATAAATGAGTATCGTCACTTCTGCCGAGTTGGCAAGATCATACGGAATCCACGTTTCCGGGTTGAAAGGATTTGGATAATTTGGCAGTAACATCGATTCAGACGGAATTTCTCCACTGGTTGCGAGCCATTGACGCAATAATTTTGCGGGAAGAAGCATCTGCGGATCTGTGTCGGATAGATTCTCCAGTTCAGTCAGCGCGATACGCCTGCGCATACCGGCATCTCGGTCCGTTAATCTCATGCTTAGGTGCTGTGTTGCTCCGAAATTCTTAGAATTCAGTGCAACGAGCGGTGGCGCCGCCGCGACGGTGGCTTCACCGAAATGACTGGCAACGAGCACGAGGTCAAAAATATTGACAGTTCCGTTTCCGTCAATATCTCCGGAAAGTCCTTGCGCTGTCTGACCAAATTGGGATGCAACGCCTACCAAGTCGAAAATATTAACCGCTCCGTTCTTGTCCAAATCCCACGGCGGGTAGTCTATATAGGTGAACTGAATTGATGCCGATCGGCTATCGGGATTCGTAGCAATGACCTCAACAACGCCCCTAGATCCCGGGGGAACAGTAACAGAAAGTTCCGTATCTGACGCAAGAACGACATTGTTAGCCTCAATTCCACCAAATGTGACGGCTACACCCTCATGGAAATTTTCACCTATGATTTGAACAGTTGTCCCACCCGACGCCAGCGCATTATCCGGAATTACGTTAGTCAAACTTAGTTCCGGGATAATCTGGAGACTAATGTTTACAACCCCAGTTTGTCCCGCATCGTCAAAGTCGCCTTGGACAACTGTATATGTTTCTTCCGCAACAACCTTCCCTTCTTGTTTAACGCTAACCTTGATTTCATCACCTACGTCGGCTACGCTTCCACCGCGAAAATTAATAAAGGTGGCGGCATAGGCGCCTCGCCCACTGTCACCGGTGACTTGCGTGAGCATTAGCTTCTTTGTTGCATTCGAAACGGTAACTTCTAGTCCATCAAGTGGCAAATCATTTGCATCTGTCACTTGGCCGCTAACTATAAAAATACTAGCTGTGTTGCCAATCATCGGGATACTCAACCCAAGTATAACAAGTCCTACGTAAAACCAGCGAATCCCGTGTCTCATTTTGCCTTCCTTTCTCATTGAGTGTTTAATTGGGTTCGTATTTTTCCGCCAATTTCCTGACCGATGAAACCTAACCCCGTATCAAGTGACGAACCTCTATCATCTCGATTGGCAATGAGGTGTTTCAATAGCCTTGATTATAACACTTATTCGCCCGGCAATGCCAGCAATCCATGAGGAGTCGCCAGCAGTTTACTATTTGTGCTGTTCCCAATATCAACGAAGGATTGTTAGGATGGTTTCCCTCGAAAGCACGACGATTTAGAGCCCTGAAAGTCTAGCGACCTCCAATCCACTGTCTGAATGCTCTCCAAGCCAACTTGCGTTTGAGCACTGAAGCGTTGATTTGATGGACAAACAGTTGCTTGCCATCCATTTCCAATACCGGAATGATGTTCTTGTACTTTGTGAACAAGCCCATACTTGTCGTAATATTCGTCTCTTCCACCTCAATTGAGGACTCCATTGCTATTTTTTCCAAAGCGGCTTTAGCTTTGTCACACAGCGGGCAGTCGGGTTTTGTGAATAATCGCAGTTTGGTTGGAAGCATTTTTCAGGATACAGCCTTGGCGGGGTATTGCCTGCCAATGTGCCCTAGATTGCAAAACCGCGAACAGATTGACAATGTGCGAACAGTCGCATAGAAGGCGTAACAACAAAAGTAATGGTGAATACGTCAAGCTAAAAGTTCGAAATCAGCGAAAATCGGTGCGTTGGGCCTAGTCTGCCAAACGAAACGAAGGCGTAGTCAATATGGAAACTTTCAATCCTAAACCCAACGCCACCTGTTATTCCAGAAGCAGTTCCCAAATCGTTTCCGCCAACTCGGTATTTATAGCCGGCACGCAGGTGGAGTAACTCTGAGACAGCAACCGCAACTCCCAACCCGGTCGTTATATTGTTGTCTGAAGGACGATTTACATCAGCAACGATTGTAAAGTTATCTTCCGGTAATTTGTATGCCCCTCCAACCTTTATATTGAAAGGAAGGCTAAAGGAGTCTTCGATATACTTGGCTTGAGTCCCTAGATGTTGTAGGTTGAATCCGAAGGAAAGAGGATGATTCGAAAGTGTGTATAACCCTCCCACATCAAACGCTAACGCTTGGGCGCTCTCTGTGTCAATCTCTTCACGTACCCATTTTACATTTGCTCCAAAAGCCATGCTTGAGCCAATGCGGCGAGCATACGAGAGAACTAGCGCCAGGTCATAAGGTCGAAACACTTGCGTTTCTTTGCCATTCACATCACGCCCCTGTATTTCACCGAAGGACATATAAATTACGCTACCGCCAATGACTCCTGCTCCGCCAATCGGCTGTACGAATCCAAGGAATTCGTGATTAATACCTTCAAACCATTCGTTATGCATTAACCCGAACTGCGGACGGTGTATTTTGGAAAGTCCGGCCGGGTTCCAATAGGAGGCGTAAAGGTCATTTGCTTCCGCGACCTGCGATTCGCCCATACCAATCGCTTTGGCTCCAACGCCGATTTTCAAGAAGGCCATCGCACGTGTTCCAGTGTTTTGGTGAATCTCCGTAGCATTGACCATCATCGGTGAATAGACGAGGAAACCAAGTACAATTAGTAACCCTAACCACGGATTCTTCTTTAACAAGACAATTCGCTCCTCTATGCTTGATTCCTCGGCACTAGATCGCCATTATAGCGTTTCAATGCAGTGTTGTCAATGTAATCTCAATAGCGGGGCAGGGGAAACGCATCTAAAATCCATTGCTGGTGTTACGAGTCTTGGTTCCCGAATCCCGTTTCGGTGCTATAGCAGTTCTATTACAGTTACCAAATCGATCGGCAATCATCGAAACCGCTATTTTCTCTCTTTGCACCAGTCATTAAGAGCACCAAAGGCGCTCAAGGAAGCGAATAGCGACCGCGATAGAGATCTTCTAGTGAGTGCGATAGAGATCCCACAGGTGTATAGCAACGCGAATTCTCACACCGTCCAAAGCCCCAGCGGGGCGACACCGTGTAGATTGGGGTTGAACCGAAATCCATGAAAAATCGCGCAGACGGGCTTTTGAGGGTTGATTTCGTCTGAATGTGCCAAACCTTGAGTGAACCCCAACACTTCATCCCGCACAATCTCTGATTATCAAATTGAATCGGCAATTATTAAAACCACGATTCTCCTTCAATCCCCACTCATTGAAACTCCAGCCTAGAGGGAAGGGAGAGGCACCTTTACACCCCAAAATCAGGTGCGTTTCCCCTGAATAGCGGGCGGTAAAGATTTTCAAAACACGTGTACGTTCCCAACCGAGTTCCTTTGTCCCTTTCGCAGATATAACACACTCATATTGCGATTTTGTGAATTTAGACATCAGTGCAATGCACGGTTGTGCACCGAAACATATACAAGCGTTCAAAGGGAACTTGCGCCGTTGACAATCAATTGGATTTATTATTTACTAACGCAAGTTGCTACCTATAACAGAGAAACCGAGTTTTTGGTTCACGATCGCAAAACTAATAGGTAAATTGGTCTGATTTTCATCAATATCGTGTTTCCACGTTGGAAAAAACTCGGTTTCTGTGCCCCTGTCGGACAAAGGTAGTAACTTGGGTTATTTACTTAAGAAGATATATGTAGAGGTGGTAGCAATCGAGATGACACTTAGAACAAACGACCAGTCAATATGAAACCGTTTTCCAACCTCCAGCGAATCACCAGGGTATAGTAAAGTCTTGAAACCTGCTGAATCTTCATCATCTTCCCAGTCCAATATAATCTCTTCAATCGTCCCGTCTTTTCGCCAAACTTTCACCTCTCCGCGCTTGGCGAATTCTTCGAAGCCTCCAGCTCTTGAGATCGCCTCTCGAGGGGAGATTGGTTTGCCGATGCGATAGGGACCCGGATTGCGTACATAACCAAGCACATGAACCGGATTAATTTTGTAAGCGCTAGGTATATACATCGTGTCGCCATCCCTTAGATAATACCCCTCCTCTTCTACTTGTGGGTTTTTCCAAAATTCCTCACCTAGGTTTAGCTCAATTATCTCGCCACTCTTTCGGACAATGACCACCGAGGTGAGATCGGCGACATCATCCGGTCCGCTCACCGGTCCGCCCGCTTGTACCAATGCGCGATCAATTCGAATCTTTTCACGAACAAGGAGTCGTCCAGGTTTCAAAACCTGACCGTTTACTTGGACACTGGCGAGCGCTGAAACAAATATTATGTCGCCATCTTCAATTAAAATCTCGCGATATTCCTGGTCTGGCGACAGGTCGTAAACCTCAATACACTTATCCGCACGAATAACCTTCACGTTTTCCCGATCTGCTCCTCCACTCATCCCACCCGCTTTTGCCAATGCATCATACAGTCCGATTTTGTCGTGAAGTGGTAGTGCAAAGCGGTTTGTCACGGTTACTTCTCCCCATACCAGAAACCCTCTTCCGTGAAGAGGGTCTATTATAACAATAGGATTTTGAGTCCGCCCATAATTCGTAATTCGATCGCGAATCAAATCCGCAGCATCCACAAGACTTTTTCCCGCAAGATGCAGCTCTCCCCCGAAATATATAATATGTCCATCACGTCTAACTTGTAGGTTACGACCGTATGCAGGGTGGTCCAAGACAACAATGGAGAGCGTATCTCCGGGTTCGATTCTATAAGTTTCGCCGAGTGAGATAGACACGGGCAAAGCCAGAATGGTTAGAATCCAGATTAAGCGCGAAGGTGTCATTAGTGTGTAAAATCTCCTTATAAATTCAGGTCGTATCGTTTTCTGCATCCGAATCTTCCGATTGGTCAGCCGGTAGAGAAGCAAGATATAGTTCGATAAGATCTCTCGCCCTTCCGAAATCTTCCGGATGGACAAGAATATCACCCCAGTCGGGCGAAAAATCACCTTGCACGCTCCCTACCGATGGCATCTCGTGTGACCGCAAAGCCGTTTCAATTCCACCATTCTCCAAGACGCCTTTCAAGATATTTCCCAAGATTTCACTTGAAACAGATTGGACAATCTTCCAGTCAACGTACTCAACACCCGCGTCCAGTGACAATTCCGCGACGAGATCTGTTCCGCAGTCAGTACAATTCAGAATCCCTTCATTAAATTCGGACCTGCATTGTGGGCAAAACGGCATAAGGCACCTTACTTTAACTGTGACAAGCCAATTGAAAATACTGGATTGGGAATAGGGATTCGGATACACAGTGTAGCTGCGTACGTGTTTTACTCTTTATCCGAATTATATCCGAGATTATCGCGTTTGAAAAGAGTGAATTCAAAACGAGAATCGAACTCAGGCATCAAGTGGGGCACAACCGATTCTTACGGTAATTAGTTTGGAATCTTCCCTGACATCTTCATTTCGTGTTTGTGATGACGCCGTTTCTTAATTAGTCCATAGATACCCAGAGGAATGCAGTAGAGTAGGATGATGAGATGTAGACTAAATCCAGCGACGATAGCCAGTTCTTTTTGTGTTCCGAAGCGCATTAACACCCACGCGAAGGGGAATTCCACTGTTCCAAAATTGCCAATACTCTGCACAGGCAACAGGTTAAAGATGCTAGTGAATGCCAAAGCAAAGGTTAAACGAACCACGGAAATATCAATCCCCATCTCACGTGCAAGGTAGCACTGGAATCCGAAACGAATTCCCAAACCGAGGAGAGAATATCCCCAAATCTTGGAGAAACGCCAGTTAAAACGGATATTCGTCAATTCATGAATGACCCTAAGGCATTTGTTCACTAACCATGTAATAGGTCGCTTTTCGAAATATAGCAAAGGTTTAGCACAGAGGGAAGCGATAGCGATGCATGCGTTGGGTGCGGTGCACGCCGTAGAAAGCAAAATTGCCAATGCGCAGAACATCATGAGGGGTGCTATAAAGAGAATCGTGTAAGATAGTTCTTCACTAAAGCTAGAGCGGAGCAACCAACCTGTGCCAACCATAAAAGCCAGTAGTAACATCAGATCGATGATGCTCGCCAACATCAACGATGCGACACTTTTTGTTTCATCTACCCCTTCCCTCCGCTTCATTAAGTAGATATATGAAAGGTCTCCACTGCGCATCGGCAGTAGGTTACCCCAAAATGTATGCAACGCGAGGATTGGGGCGAGCTGCTTAACCGGAACATCCAACTCAAGCAACTCACGAAAACGAAGGGCTTTCGACCAAACCAATAACGAATACAGGATAAACCCGACAATGAGCGCCAAAACCGGCGCTCGTCCAAGCGTGTTCGGAATCTGTTGAATCGAGATTTCTTTTAAGAGGAAGTAGCAAACAATGAGCGCAATTGATGTTGGGAAAAGTGCTTTAGTGAGGTACGTTCTTATTGTCATACCAATGAGTGTTTGTCGGTACAAACCGTTAGCAATCCCATGCATTTAGATAGAATGCCCCACCCTTCGACGAGCGTTACTACTGTTCGACACAGTCTACACTCCTTGTATCGAATTTAGAGATAGTCACTATCCTCACCCGGCTATTAATGTGAAGAAGTTTTCCCTCTAATCGCTAGGATTATCCAGCCCTTTCCAAAACATTGTCTTCGCACAGGGGTATTCATGAACCGTCTACTGATTTGATTATATCACACCCCCAAACAAATGCAATGGAATTTAAGGATTGACGCACGTTACAAGCGGTGCTATCCTATTTGGCAGCGAACTTACCATCAATTCCCGAATCGTTAATTCTTGTAGATGTCGCAATCGAAAAATGGCAAGACACCAACAAATCTCCCCGTTAATGGAGCAATACAAACGCTTGAAAGATCAGCACGCCGACGCAATTCTGCTGTGCCGCGTTGGCGATTTCTATGAGGCGTTTTACGATGACGCGGAATTGATTTCGCGCGTGCTGGAAATCACACTTACTTCCAGAGATAAAGATAGCCAGGATGGACCGATACCCATGGCGGGCGTACCGCACCACGCTCTCGACTCGTATCTTTACAAACTGGTGATGGCAGGCCATAAAGTGGCGATTTCCGAGCAGATGGAAGATCCGAAAGCGGCAAAAGGCATAGTCAAGCGAGACGTTGTCCGAATCGTGACTCCCGGAACACTTACCGATCCAAAGGCGTTGGAACAGAAGGCTAACAATTACTTGGTCGCAATCTATCAACTCAGAGACGTTTACGGTCTCGCCGCCGCCGATCTCTCCACCGGGGAATTTACAGTGACCGAGTTGATGGACGCACCAAAACTCTGGGCGGAGCTACATCGGTTCGCCCCCAAGGAGTGCCTTTTCTCTGAATCATTCGACGATGGAGAAATGTTTGAGCGCCTTCGCACAAACTTCAAGGCTGTCGTCAATTTTCTGCCCGACTGGCGTTTTGCGTTCGATAGTGCGCGAGTTGAACTTCTCCAACATTTCAAGACACTCTCGCTTGATGGTTACGGTTGCGAACATCTTCACGCCGCAATTTGTGCCGCGGGCGCCTTAATATATTACCTGCATGAAACACAGAAGCAGGAGGTTGAACATATTCTCTCGCTTCACACCTACACAATCTCCAACTTCATGGTACTGGATGCCGACACTCAGCGAAATCTGGAATTGACATCGTCCCTTCGTGATGCTTCTTCCAGAGGCACGCTCTTGGAAGTTTTGGACGAAACCGTTACGCCAATGGGCGGACGCAAGCTACGTCAGTGTATCTTGCAACCTCTATTGAAACCGGCGGAAGTCAATGCTCGGTTAGATGCAGTGGGTGAGTTGAAAGATCGCATAGGTTTGCAAGAAGAATTGCGCGAAGCGTTAAATGGAATGTACGATATTGAGCGTTTAATCTCCCGGGTTAGCTTGGGATCCGCAAACGCACGCGATCTTCTCGCCTTGAAAAACTCACTGCAACTGATTCCCACAGTCAAAGAACAACTACAAGCTTGCGAAACCGCATTGCTCAAATCCATGAATGAGGAGCTGGATCCATTGACGGAGCTGAGCGACCTAATTGAGGCTGCGATACATCCGGAGCCACCCGCAACCGTGCGTGAAGGCAGATTAATCCGTGACGGACACAGCGAGCAGTTAGATGAATTGCGAAGCATAACCGGTGAAGGTAAAGATTGGATAGCATCGCTGCAGCAGAAGGAACGTGAGAAGACCGGAATCACCTCTCTCAAGATCGGTTTTAACCAAGTCTTCGGATATTACATAGAAGTCACGAATAGAAATCTAAATCTTATTCCCGAGGACTATATCCGCAAACAAACATTGGTAAATGCAGAACGATTCATTACGCCGGAACTCAAGGAGCGCGAATCACGAATCCTGAACGCTGAAGATCAGATTCAAACGCTTGAATACGATCTTTTCTGTGAAATTCGCGGTCAAGTCGCTCGTAAAACCGAAAGTATTCAGCGAGTTGCTTCGGTCATTGCAATGATTGATGTCATTGCCGACTTAGCGTACACAGCCTCTAAATACGACTATTCAAAGCCGATTGTTGACGAGAGTGATGAAATCATTATCCGAAACGGTCGTCACCCCGTAGTCGAGCGACTGTTTACTCAAGAGGGGTTTGTCCCGAACGACACGGAACTAAATTGTCGCGATCATCAGATGCACATTATCACAGGACCAAACATGAGCGGAAAAAGCACCTATCTACGGCAAACCGCACTTATCACGTTGTTGGCGCAGATGGGCAGTTTCGTGCCAGCATCAGCGGCGAAAATTGGTATAGTGGACCGAATATTTACCCGCGTTGGAGCATCCGATAACCTTGTCATGGGGCAGAGCACTTTTCTTGTGGAAATGAACGAGACCGCCAATATACTAAACAACGCCACCCGCAAGAGTCTTATCGTCCTTGACGAAATTGGCCGTGGTACGAGTACCTTCGACGGATTAAGCATTGCATGGGCAGTCTCAGAATACATCCTTGACGAGAAGCGGATTGGCGCAAAAACCCAGTTTGCCACCCATTATCATGAACTGATTGAGTTAGCCGGAAAGTATAAGCCGGTCAAGAATTTCAACGTCGCCGTTCATGAGGATGGGCACGCTGTGACCTTTCTGCGAAAAGTTGTCAAGGGCGGAACCGATCAGAGTTACGGAATTCAAGTTGCCCGACTGGCAGGTTTGCCGTGTGCAGTCATTGAACGGGCTCAGCAAATTTTGGAAGTCCTTGAACAGCACAACCTCAGTGTAGAATCTGAAGCTCCAAATCACCTACCTAGAACCAGCTCCAAAATGCCTCGTCCACGCAACCGCCTTTCAAGATCCGATTTTCAGGGAGATGAACTTCAGCTTGCCCTGTTTACTCCCAAAACCCACCCCATTATTGAGGAATTGCGGCAACTCGACCTCAACCAACTATCGCCACTTGACGCATTAAATCAGATTTACCAATTGAAAGCGAAAGCCGAGAACTCCTAAGGGCTGCCCCCAAATAAAGTAGCGGGGAAGCTAGGCAGGGGTCGCCAAAACTACGGCGGTAGAGCATTGCTATCGCAGGATTACCGTCTCGAATTGCAACTGAATAATGTACTAGGTCCCACAGACGAACCACGCGATGTATGGTTCACGTGTTTTACCTGCAATGTAGCGAGGTATCAGATTACTAGTCGTTATCACGAGGTCATAAAGCTATGAATGAACAAGCTGAATTTGTGACGATGAGTGACCGAGAGAAATACGTATTCGATAAGGATTCCTTATTGTTCGATAGCTCCTAACGCCGGAAGAAATCCGCGCCTTCAACGAGGCGCTCCACGTAAATCCGGACAAACGCAGTGAATTTGGACCTCCGGGGCCACAGAGAAAGCCGTTCTCAGGTCAGTTTGGCTCATATTCGTTTCGGATCAATATGATAGCTTGGGAACAACCGTGGTGCCAGCCGTTCCGCGATTTAATCGCGCATCGTAAACTTGTCCCGTATCTCAATACAATGATGGGCAGGGGGCGGAAGATAGATCGCTGCGTCGAAGTATTCACCATGAAGGAAGGGTGCGAAGGGCTCACCTTGCACGGTCATGGTAACCAAGATTTTAACGGGTCGCGTCATTATGTTTGCCAAAATGGGCGAATGCGTTGCGGGCTAATCGTGTGTCAATTCTATCTCACCGATGTCAATGGCGGCGGCAGTGGACTTTGCCACGTGCTCGGAAGCCATAAAGCCAACTTTCCATTTCCGATGGACAGAGGTCCACGAAATTTCAGAGAGTGGGAAACCTATAAAGACGTTGTCTGCCAACCGATTCTCAAGGCGGGAGATCTTATCATCTTCAATGGAGCGACAACGCACGGCGGACTTCCGAGGAAGGGCAAAACCGAGCGTCGCTGTATTCTCCACCGCTACACGCCAAAATATCTCTACTACGACAATGGCTACTACGAAACCAGCTTGCCTGAGTGGGTTTCAGAATTGACCGAAGCGCAGCAGGCTGTGTTGGAATCGCCCTACATCTTTAATCGCCCGTTAATTGAGGAGGATGGTATAACGGTCGTGCGACCACAGCGTGAAGGCGAGTAAAAAAGAACGATTCGGAAAACCGGCATGGGGAGTACCGAAGCTGCGTAACTCACAATGACGGTGTGTCGAAATGTGATCCGCCAAACCTTGGGAAACCTAGATCTAGATGTCGAAAAAGTCAATTCTTGACCAAATGCCCATTGACCTAGGCGACAAGCTTGCGCTTCAATTTGCAACTCACAAAGATACCGACGAATTGGTTGATTTTAATGCGCGCCTTCATGAAGAATCAGCCGCCGGTTTAGCCGTACGCGATCTGATGTCCGGAAATCACCCGACGACTCAAGTAGGCGATTTTACCGTCGTTGAAGATACCAATGCACGAAAAATTGTTTCATCAATGTGCCTGATTTCGCAAACGTGGACCTACGGCGGAATCCCCTTCAAGCTAGGACGTCTGGAATTTGTCGTCACGGAACCTGACTACCGCAGACGGGGCTTGGTGCGAAAACAGTTTGACGTGATTCACGCCGTCAGTGCCCAAAGAGGTGAACTGATGCAAGGAATCACTGGCATCCCGTGGTACTACCGCCTGTTTGGCTACGAAATGGCGCTAGACTTGGAGGCGAATAGAATTCTGGATGGCGTGCATATCCCTACTCGAAAAAAAGGGCAACCCGAAACCTGTCGCCTTCGCGCCCGAAGCACAGATGATATTGCTTTTATTCAGGAGTTGTACCAATATGCAGCCGATCGACAAGTCTTTGCATGCCCCCGTTCAGAGTCAATGTGGGCATATGAATTCAACGGGCGGTCAGAAGGAAGCGGAGCACAATTCGAGTGGACAATCATAGAAGATTTAGCAGGGACCCGTTTGGGCTATGTCGGATGTTTACCTAACTGGGTTTTCTTCGATAATTTTTGGGTGACACAGCTTGAACTTAAACCGGGCATTGGCTATCTGTACCTCATGCCGTCTCTGCTACGGGCGTTATGGGCAAAAGCCAAGAAGACGCCAGTCGTTAAAAACGGCAGGAACAAGACAGCAAGAGGAATCATCTTCACCCTCGGACGAGACCACCAAGCATACACGGCTATGCCGAAAAGTGTCCTACGCAATGAGGACCCGTACGCTTGGTATATCCGAATCCCTGATGTAATTGCATTTTTGCGACATGTCCAATCCGCCCTTGAAAAACACCTCGTCGGCACCGTGGCTGAAGCCTATACCGGAGAATTGAAACTCAATTTCTATCGAAGCGGATTGCGCATGAAATTCGAGGTTGGGCGTATTTCGGACATTTCCGGATGGTGCGCCGACTCGGTCGAAGATGGCGACGCTCAGTTTACAAGCAACACCTTTTGGCAGTTAGTTTGTGGTCGCTGTCGGACCAACGAGTTGACTTTACGGTTCGCCGACTGCTCGGCAACCGATAGTGCAGCAGTTCTACTCGACTGCCTATTTCCACCGTTCACCGGTGAAGTCTGGGCACTCGAATAAGTTACCGCGCTGTCATTTCTCAGGACTTCTTCAAATAAACTACGTGGTAACAATTCTATGACTTACACAGCAACGGGAGGTCGCGATTCGGAGATCACGCCTACCGGTAGGCGTGATGCGGGGGAAGGGGTGATTCCGAGATTGTTCGTACCGTTCAAGAGAAGACCAAGAATCTATCTATAGGGTGACATTCTCGACGCAATATGAGATGCATGCTGCATATCTCGGCAAAAATCAAAGCATCCAGATATAACGGCCTCGCGATTACGAAAACGAGTTCTTGACTTTCAGGGGGTAATCTGATACAATATCGTTAGAATTTCCCAGATCCGGGTGTGAGGAAAGCCCATGTTTTTCCGGCGCAACAAGATTAACCCAGCCAGTTATACCGCTTCCAACTTTCTGCTCACCTACTTCATAGTTGGACTCCTCATTCTGACGCTTGCTTTTATTTACTACACCAAACAGATTTTCCAATTAAACCGCGATCTCAATGCGCAAGTCTCTCCACTGGCAGATTTGGCGTCTGAACTTCCGGGTATTAATGATATGAGGTTAGCCGGCAAATTGAAGACAATCGTTAGAGACTTCCTATCAGCGAGTCGTCTCTCTTTCATTCTTACCGATGCCGAGACCGAGGAGGTAGTGATTGCACTTGGGATTGACGAATCAATTGACCGTAAAATTGGCACCGATGGTGCGTCAGCACTGTCCTCTTCCGAAAAACTGAAGGTGAGAACCGTCCTTGAGCGGATGAAGAAAAACACCGCTGAACCAAAAGAGATAATGTATAGCCTTGAAGACCGGACGCTATACGCATATCTCTACTATGGCGAGGGTGATGGGGTGGCGGTAACCCACATCCCGTTTGTGCTTACAGATGTGAATGATAAACCGCAAAAATGGCAGATATGGGGAGAATGGATGACGGCTGAAAATGCCCCGCAGAAGCAATACGCGAATGCAGAGAGGCTCGTCCAATACTCAAAAGCACGCAACTTCTATGTGCCGCTCCAGACGCATCCAGATCTGCGAAAAGGGTATTTTTATTACGGAAAGACGCCCTATTACGGTCTTATTATAATGCCGGTAGTTCTGGCACTCGTTTTTCTCACGTTCTTGGCTGTGGGACTTCTCAGTTATCAACGAATTCAATCCTTTGAACGGGCAGCAATCTGGGGCGGACTCGCGAAAGAGACTGCCCATCAGCTTGGAACACCAATCTCCTCTTTAATGGCATGGATTGAATTACTCAGGGAACGGGGTCGAGAAACTGCGGACGGGAGAATGAATGAAGTCTATTTAGACATACAAAACGATCTCGTCCGACTAAGAAAAATTGCAGACAGACTCGGAACTATCGGTACTTATCCATCAAAATCGAAGGTTGATATCAACTCAATCATTGATGTTGTCGTTACATATTTTAGAAAGCGCTTACCTCATCGAACCAAACAGATTGAATTACGCGTAACGACGCAGGAACTCCCTTATATTCGAGCGAATGCGGATCTGTTGCAGTGGGTATTTGAAAACCTGATTCGGAATTCGCTGGATGCCATGGAGCAGGACATCGGGCTGATTGAAATTGCGCCGAAGTTTGATGAGGAGAAGCAGCAGATTGTCATCCATTACAGAGACAATGGGAGCGGAATTGAACGGAAAAATCGCCGCAAAATCTTTCAACCCGGAATGACGACAAAGAAACACGGCTGGGGGCTTGGCTTGACGCTTGCCCAACGAATCATCAAAGAGTATCATCATGGACAGATTCGGTTGATCGAGAGCAATTCGGATGGTACGGTCTTCGAGTTGGTATTGCCTGTCGAATCCAGTGGGGCGCAGCGAGCCAGCGATGAACATGAGGCGAACCGCCTGGGACAGTTCACGAGATGGAAATTGAAAAGCATGAAGATGAATGAGGAGGATGTTTGATGGCACATGCCGCGCGCAAAATCCTCTGGATCGATGATGAAATTGAGGCATTGAGACCTCATATTCTCTATCTAAATGAAAAATCGTATGATGTCACTCCCGTTTCCAATGGCGATGACGCAATTTCCATGATTAAGACTTTTCGGTATGATGTTATTCTGCTAGATCAGATGATGCCGGGACAAGATGGAATGTCCGTCCTTGCTCGGGTTCGCGAGCTTGACTCAACGATACCACTTATTATGGTGACGCAATGCAGGGAGGACGAGCTAATCAATGAAGCGCTAGGAAAACGGATTAGCGACTTTCTTGTCAAACCCATTGGGGGAGCCCAAATTGCTTCTACACTCAAGCGTGTCTTAGATCAGACCAAGATTATCGAAGAACAGGTCCCACATAAATATACGGAAGACTTCAATCAGATTCGTCTTATCAAAGATTCAGCCCCCGATTGGCGCAATTGGGCAGAAATCTATTTGAAATTGGTCGAATGGGATCTCGAATTCGATTTACTAGGCGAAACCGGTCTTGAAGAAACACACCTAGAACAGAAAAAAGAGTGTAATGCCCTATTTTCCGATTATGTTGCGGAGAATTACACACGCTGGATAAGGGGAGAAGATGCCCCGGTTCTGTCAGTTGATGTTCTCGATCGGTTTGTTATTCCCCACCTTCGCAAGAATAAACAGGTGTACTTTATTGTTGTTGACTGTTTGCGGCTCGATCATTGGCTAGCGATTGAACCTTTGCTACAGCCGTATTACTATACCGATCAAAGTTGTTATTACTCAATTTTGCCTAGCGCGACACTTTATTCGCGCAATGCCCTTTTCAGTGGGCTCTTTCCACTAGAGCTCTCTGAAAAGTTTCCTCAATACTGGCTGGAAAACTCGGAGGCCCAAACAAGTACCAATCGGTTTGAGAAACAACTTCTGCAATCGAAACTGCGGAATGCAGGGTTGCGACTCAAGCCCGGGTTGCGGTATTTTAAGATTTTTGACGCCAAAGGAGGCAACGAATACATCCGACAGGTTTCATCTTTTGAGCGAATTAGTCTATCCGCGCTGATTGTTAATTTCATTGATATCTTGACTCATCAGCGCTCTCAGTTAGATGTACTTCAACAGATTGCTCCAGATGAATCCGCTTTTCGTTCTTTGGCGAAATCGTGGTTTGCACACTCAGCTCTATTCGAGATTTTGAAGATTATTTCCCCTCGAGATGCTGTTGTTGTGCTAACCACGGACCACGGTTCCGTACTCGGCAATCGGCCGACAAAAGCGTTTGGTAATCGACAGACTTCGACAAGCCTTCGCTTCAAAGTCGGCACGGACTTGGCATGTGACGAAGGTCAAGCCGTCTATATCAAGCAGCCGAATTCGTATAAATTGCCTGCAGAAAGTTCAAATAAGAACTATATCATTGCAAAAGATGATTACTATTTTGTTTATCCAAATCAGTTCCACGAATACACCCGACAGTTTCGAGGAGGATTTCAGCATGGAGGTATCTCAATGGGAGAGTTGATTGTGCCGGTTGTTACAATGACATCGCGTTGAGCGGAAAATCACTGGACCAGTCTCCGGTGAAATCGTACATTCAAACCGTTCATATTGGGAGATTGTACGGTCAGAATACTCTCCAGAAGATTCATACCAACTGAATCCTCAAGTGGAACGTAATACATGCTACGACTCAGGCATCGTGGTTTTCGTCCTTGAACGACTCACTGTATCAAGCATTTTGAGTGGCAGTACACGTCACCATCACTACAACGGATGGAACATTTGGCTTCGTCTATGAGTTCAAGACAGATGTTGTCTTGATGAGCACTAGGCAAGATTCTAGACGGATTCAAAACGGATTCAAAAAATGCTTGTAAATCATCTGTGTTGATTAGACAGAGTTGGAAATGGGAATCGACGGTTTTCGCGCACTGCTGTACCGAAACCGAACTTTTTCACGTCAAAGAGCCATTTTACGATTGAAGGACATTTGTTGAGACGCATTCAATCGAGTGGTTGTATTCGTTGCCTCCATAGACACGCCTGTTGCGGATTGTGTAGCAACGGGTTCTCTGCCCGTACTAGCATTTAGGAGGCGACTATGCCAAAGGAAATTCTCATCTCTGATGATGAGTATGAGACAAGATGTGCTATCATTGAAGATGGCGATTTAAGCGAAATCTATGTTGAACGTAAAGATGATGAAGACACTTTAGGAAATATTTATAAGGGGCGTGTCGAGAATGTACTTCCCGGCATGCAGAGCGCTTTCGTCGAAATTGGACTGGAGAAACATGCCTTCCTCCACATTTCGGACATTAACTACGATTTCGACGATATAGAAGAGGAGACGGATAAGGACCTAACAAAACTTGATTTAGGCTCGGAAAAGCCTACCTCTCGAAAAGGCTCAAAAGGATTTCCGTATTCGATTAGCGAGTTGGTTCACAAGAACCAAGAAATACTGGTGCAGGTCGTCAAGGAATCGTTGGGCACCAAAGGACCGCGCGTAACAAGTTGCATTTCGTTGCCCGGACGTTACGTTGTGTATCTCCCCACTTCATCGAATATCGGCGTGTCGCGCCGAATAGAATCCGCGAAGGAGCGGCAACGGCTTCGAGACATTTCCCAAAAACTGCGATCGGGGGTTGAAGGCGGCTTTATTGTCCGCACCGCGGCTGAGGGAAAGAGTGAGGAAGCGTTCTCCACCGAAATTAAATACCTCGTAGACTTGTGGAAGGAAATCCGCGAACGTGGCGAGAAAATGCCGGTTCGAAGTCTCGTGCGGGAAGACCTTGGCTTCATCGGGCGGATTATTCGGGATTACTTCACAAACGATGTAACCAAGCTAGTATTCGACTCGAAGGAACGATATAAGGAAACATTCGAATACTTGTCATCGGGGCTGCCAGAACTCAGTTCGCGCGTTAAACTGCATGAAAAATCATCTCTCCTCTTTGAAGCCTATGGAATTGAAAAGGAACTCAAGAAAGCATTAAGCGAGAAGATATGGCTAAAATGCGGCGGACATATCGTCATTCAGCAGACTGAAGCGATGGTGTCTATTGATGTTAATACCGGACGTTTCGTCGGAAAGGCGGATCCGGATAATACCATTCTTAGCGCCAATCTTGAGGCAGTCGAAGAAATCGTTCGGCAAATGCGCCTTAGAGATCTTGGCGGAATCATTGTCGTCGATTTTATCGACATGGATAAGCACGAGCACCGAAAAATGCTTTTCAAGGCACTGCAGGAGGCACTGAAGAAGGATCGCTCCCGAACCAACATTCTGCACGTGTCGGAAATTGGCCTCGTGGAGATGACGAGACAACGTACACGTCCGAGTCTCTCGTCGCTCCTCACCGAATCCTGCCCCTATTGCGACGGGCACGGCAGGATTTTATCCGTTGATACAATTACCATCTCGGTGCTGCGGTCAATAAAAAAAGCACACCTGAAGTCGCGGAAAAAGAGGCTTCGAGTCATCGCGAATGAACTTATCGTCACCCGCCTTCTTGATGAGGATTCCAACAAACTTAGCCAATTGGAAAAATCAATGAATCTCAAAATCACGATTGATGAGGATGCGGACCTGCATCTTGAGGATTATCAGATCTTAGCTGAAGACACCAATCGCGAAATCTATTTGGATTAGCAAGTCGACAGGCACCTATCACACTGCACAGTTGTAAGGTGGGTATTCCCCATCGTTGCGAATTCTGTTGGTACGCATTGGTCTGCCAACTATACGTCCAGAATTATATTCGTCGGCCCTGATTCGCTCTCAAAATAAAGTTGATTCAACTCGTCAGCTATGATATAATTCGTGTTTCGGTGGGCACCCCAGAAGCAATCATCCGTTCATTGTCCATCATACGTGAACAAGGCAATCAAACTGACTATCACATAGGAGAAAAAGATGTACGCTGTATTTGCTGCAGGCGGAAAGCAACACCGCGTTGAAGTTGGTTCATTGATCGATGTTGAAAAAATCGAAGCGCCTGTGGGAGAAGAAGTTACCTTTCCGGAAGTCCTGGCAATCGGAGGCGACGATGGCGAGATCCAAGTAGGGCAACCTCATATTGCGAACGGCACGGTCGTTGGCGAAATCGTCGAACAGGGCAAAGAGAAGAAGATTATAGTTTTCAAATCCAAACGACGCAAGGGCTCTAAGCGCAAACTCGGACATCGCCAGAGATTTACGCGGCTGAAAATAACCGTCATCCAAGGCGCAGGCAGCCCATCAGAAACGGAGGAAGAAGATGGCTCATAAAAAGGGCGGCGGCAGTACCGGCAATGGACGTGACAGTATCGGAAAACGGCTCGGTGTCAAACGTTTCTCCGGACACTACGTGACGGCGGGCAGTATCCTCGTTCGACAGCGCGGCACCCACATCCACGCCGGAAAAAACGTCGGTGTCGGCAGCGATTACACGCTCTTTTCAACCATCGACGGTTATGTGTGGTTTGAGCGGAAAGACAAAATGCGCAGGAAAGTGAGCGTTTACGCAGAGCGTCCAAATTTCTAACCTGAGATTCAGCCCGAATTTCGATCAGTCAAAGCCTCGTCCTTGTACGGGGCTTTTTTTGTACTTCTGTCACGGTCAGGTAGATGGCGCACGGGAATGACTGTTTTCTACTCGGCTTGGATTGGCAAATCCAAGCCTTGACCCATGAGTTGTCAATCGGCGACGGAAGTCAGGTGCACAAACCTCTCGTCGACTCATGCACTTATTAACTTCCCAGTTAAATCTCAAAAATGGATACATCAACAATTGCAATTATTGTTAGTTCCATATCGGCATGTATAACTTTTTTAACACTGGGATGGAATATCTACCGTGACATTGCTTTGAATCCAAGGGTATCTGTGAGGTTTAATGTGGTTTTCTTACCGGACTATACCGGAGGGCTCAAGTACCTTTCAATTTCAGGATTGAATCGTGGCTTGGTTCCTACGAAAGTAAATGGAATTAACGTCAAAGAACAATCACTGTCGAGATGGATATTGAAAAAAACGAAATATGCTGCCGTTAATCCTGACTTTGAAAACCCTCTCAGTCATAAAATTCCACAGAAGCTTGAGGGTGGCGACGAAGTGCAACTTTATTTGCCCTGTGATGAAAACTGCTTTCTCAAAGAGTCGTGGAGTCATGTTGGTCTTCAAACCTCTTTCGGTAAGACCTATTGGGCAAAGCCGCGTGACGTAAATAGAGCTCGAAAATACTGGCTCGAAGATTTCGGTCATAGTGAAGCTTAACATGAACACACCTGCTCCTAGCGAGGCAATTCATTGCGCGTTCTGGTGGAATTTCCATACTGAGGAGGTTTTGAGGATTCCACTGCTCAAGTCCAAATAGAAAGGACAACCTCATGAAACATAAGAAAGAATCATCCCTGAGTTTCGGATTTTTCGTACTTTTTCTGTGCGGTGCAATGGCTTTGGCAAATGCCCAGACTCCACAGCAGATTGCCCAAAAAGTCTTCGCCTCTACAGTGCTCTTGGTTATGGAAGATACCAATGGTCAGCCACTCGGATTGGGGAGTGGATTCTTTGTGAAACCTAATCAAGTTGCGACCAACTTGCATGTCGTAGAAGGCGCCGCAAGGGGTTACGCAAAATTGGTTGGTCAGAAAACGAAACGCGACATTGAGGGCATTACCGCGATTGACGCGAAACGTGATTTAGTCATACTTAAAGTATCTGCGTTGAGCGCGCCAGCAGTTTCTCTCGGCGATAGCGATACAGTTCTTGTGGGCGAGACTGTTTACGCCGTGGGCAACCCGCACGGTTTGGAAGGCACGTTTTCACAAGGCATTATTAGTAGCGTCCGAACGGTTGGAGCGGACAAGGTACTCCAAATCACCGCACCGATTTCTCCGGGGAGCAGTGGAGGTCCCGTTCTAAACGGGCAAGGCAAAGCCATCGGCGTTTCCGTGGCAACCTACCACGGCGGACAGAATCTCAATTTTGCAATCCCTTCAAACTATCTCGTCGCGCTGGCCGTACAAGTAGGCAATCCAAAGCCGTTTTCAAGAGCGAAGCCAATCAAATCTCAACGTTCCATGCTCGCCGGACTCGGTGGCAAAAGCGTGCAAGGGGTAATGGGTGACAGGCTGACTTGGACATATGACGTCATACAATCCGGTAAGTATAGCTTTTCTCTGAGAAACCGACTGCGCGAAAGTGTGAGGAACGTTTATTGTTTTGTAATTTTCTATGACGCGCAAGGTGACCCGATTGATGTAGATGTTGTGCAACTTCGTGGACCGATACCTGCGGGTTTGGCAAAGCGGGTGGACAGTGAGGTCCACAGCAGCGTCCAAGAACTAACCACACGGCTCGGCTCCAAGGTTCCTCACACAAAAGTGGAAATCAGAGTCCTTGATTTCGAGATAGTAGAGTGATGCCGATGCCACTAAAGTGTCGGAAGAGGATGGAAGTCATGAGCGTAGTCACAGAGGATATTCAGGAACACTGGCGTATTGTGAAGACGCTTTTTTCAATTCATAATCAAAGCGAATACAATCTGGCAATCGAGTGGTTGAACGCACTCATGGATGAAATTGGCACCACTGAGCGACATCCTCTGTATGAATTACTTGATACGCTGGGTGCGGTCATATATGCTTTTGAAGAAAAGCACTATCCAATGCCGGAATGCAGCAGTGTTGAGAAGGTCACTTTTTTCGGGAAAACATCAGCTTGAACTGACAATCTCTCGAAGTAAGCGTACCAGAAACTGTTGTGAAGATTTTCGGTGAGAAGCGAGAGTCTACCGCCAAGCACCCTCACGTCCAAGTGATAAGGTTGCATGTTTCACTAGCGGTCCTTGTATGATTCCAGTGTCTGTCGGTACAGGTAATAACGCTCTTGCACCACCGATGTAACCAAATTATTGGACTGAAAAACAGTGATTAACGAGTTGTCGGCGAAGATTGCTGAACCAGACATATTAACTGTACTCTGCGCGTTAGGCGTTTTCGGTCTGATTCGATTAATTTACGATTTGTGTCGGTTAATGCAGCGAATAAATTTTGGAGAACAATATCTCTCAAAGTATGACCAACTCCTGAACGGCGGTCAATTCAATGGAGAAATCCATCAATGGTTGCTGCAGAATCTGGCCAAAATGGAAGACCAAATGGGAAAATATGGGCGTATTGATCGCTATAGGCCCGCCTATCTCAATAGTGAAATCTTAAACCATGCATTCTTGTCCTTTACCTTAAACAATATTGAATCTCCAATCGCCGATTTTCAAGGTACACATGACCTATTGAAACAGTACATCGGCGGTCTTGATAATCAAATACGTGAAACATGGACTGGGGTTTTAAATCCCTTAAAGTGGTTGGCACGAGCTGTACGTTTTGTCCTAATCGACGGACCGCTTTGGATACTCAAATCAGTTGGAATAATCGGTGATAATACTTCAAATGTGGTGAGTCGTCATTCAATAACCAGAAAAATCGTTGGGACGATCGCCATTTTCGGCACATTGGTTTCCATCATTTCTGGGTGGGATGAGTTGGTGAAATTTCTGAGTCCCGTTCTCCGATGGTTACACTTTATTGGGGTAAATTAAACTTGCTCTACACGTTTCCTATGGTTGTTCCTTTTAGCATTTTTGCTGTCACCTAAACATATGGCAGAAAGTGAGAATTTTCAATGTTGGATTCGCATGATGGAGTTTCGTGTCCCTCATTCAATTGATTGTAAAAGACGGCTGATATGCAATACCTCGTTATCATAGAAAAAGGAGCCAGCAGTTACGGCGCCTATGTGCCAGATTTACCCGGCTGCGTTGCAGTCGGCGAAACGAAGGCTGAGGTCCGCAAATTGATAACAGAGGCAATCCGATTTCATATCGAAGGATTGCGAGAAGATGGTGATGTCGTTCCACCTCCATCGTCAACAGCAGCATTTATTGATATCGCGACGGGCTAACAATCTCCATTTCCTACTGGAGTTTTGCAACAATGAACATAGACACAGCCAGAATCCATGCAAAGGGCGGTAAGGGAGGAAATGGCTGCATCAGCTTCCGTCGGGAGAAGTTTGTGCCTCGCGACGGTCCCAATGGAGGCGGGGGCGGAGGGCGCGTCATTCTTGAAGCGGCGGAAGGAATGGGCACGTTAATCGGCCTGAAGCACAACCCGCTCCAAGTCGCCGACGACGGCAAGCACGGCATGGCCAAAGAGATGCACGGAGCGGATGAAGCCAACGAGTTTTGCAAACCGCATCGTAAGTTCGACCAGACATGCGTTTTGATAATAATCCTTGAAAGTGCGATACAGACTTTGATGAAAGTTGATAGGTATCGTCATCACCTCACGGGTATCTAGGCCTCGCCGGCGTCCGTGTGTTTTCGCTGGAAAGCCGGAATCACTGTGCCTTACTCTTCTCCATCGCAAGAAAAAAGTCGTCAATTTTATGGATTAGTGGTATAATGCGTACAGGGAACTTCTTTTGCGAAGCTGTTGCGTACTCCATTTAACCAAAGGGGGTATCTTTCTACTGTATCAGCTCACGCAATATAGCAGAGCGGTTGCCGTGCCCAAGGATATCTACCGTGAAGACATTAAAATTTTCGTGTTTTGGACTAAGTGTATTAATCGCTATAACTCTCACCGGCTGCGACCCAGAAAGCCTGGTACCGCTATTACAATCGCCGAAGGATAGAAGTATCCATGTGGCGGGGAGCGGTTCAATAGCAGGTGAACCGGATATAGCAACTCTGAAGTTAGGTGTATCAGTTGAGAAAGAATCGGTTGCAGAAGCACGGGAGGCAGCCGCAATCGCGATGACAGCGGTGCTAGACTCTTTGAAAGCTAACGGCATTGCTGAAGAGGACATTCAAACGGAAAGATTCAGTATCTACCCGCAGTACGACTACACGGATAACGGACGCGTTCTTCGTGGTTACCGCGTGAACAACAGCATCAGCGCAAGGGTGCGAGAACTCCAAAGTCTCAGCGATATAATTGACGATGCCGCTGGAGCCGGGGGAGATATTGTCGTTGTAAACTCAATCCAATTCATGATTGAGGACCCCACAACATTGCAGATGCAGGCACGTGCGTTAGCAGCAATAGATGCTGAAGCGAAGGCGCAAACCTTAGCGGACGCACACGGTGTTAAGCTTGGAAAACCTGTGACTATCACAGAGGTCACCTCCGAAGGAATCTCTCCGATCGTCTATGCTGAGAGCGCAGTTGCTGATGATAGCCTCCGTACATCAACCCCTATTGAAGCTGGTGAACTCACTGTCACCGTGAGTATCACGGTAATCTATGAGTTTGAGTGAGGTTAGTTCGAGCTAAGCAAATAGATTGAATTGAACGGTAGCGGTTGACTGTACAAATTACAAGAGGCTATTAACTAATACATTTTCCGAAAAAGAACGTTACATCTTTGTTCCGGCAATTCCCCGGTGCCCGTCGACATTCCGTGCCGGTTAGCGATACTTATTCATAAGAGATCGTAAAACTATTGATACTCGTTTGTGGGTTTCCGCCGAGTTTTGAGATGTCAAACACGTCTTCATTGGCACGAAAGCGCGCAAACAAGGCGATTGTCAAGTTTACCCTTTCAACACATTTATAGTAAAATCTGAAAATATGTGGGCATTCGGTCGGTGAACGTGTGCACTTCCTTCGCTGGCGAGGTTTGCAACCCCCCATTCCGCCAATGTATAGATAATTATGAGTTTTACTATAGAAACAATCATCGACTTTCGCTTAAAACGCCCGAATCCATGGCGCATCCGGCTATTGTTGCGCTCATTGCGAGGCATCTCGGCTCTCGTCCGCACCCATTTTGATGCCGGTAATAAGGCTTCACACACCGGTTCCCATTTGTCGGCATAGTATATCTCCACATTCAGCGCGAAACGCCGCACGGAGAGTTTTTCAAGCGTTGCTGTGTCCCTGCTGCCACATTCCCACGCTAGCAAGTGTCCGGTTTTCCTATCAACTGCCTTTCCTACCCAACGTTTGTTTTTCTTGTTCCCGATGGAGTGCCACATCTCATCAAGATTCAAGATAACGAAGGCTCTGGGCGAATGCGTGGGTTTGGGTGCGTGCTTTTCCGCAAATGTGCGAATCCATTTCAGCACGGCAGTCGGAGAAACCTGGAAAAGTTTCGAGTAGGGTCTGCAAATCTTGAGAGTGTTGAAAATAAGCTACACCGCCCTCGCCCAACAATTAGAGAGCTATCTGAGTTAGAACTCTTTCTAATTGAAGGTGCCCACTGGAAATATGAAAGAGAGTGGTGGTACCTGAAATTCCTGAATGATGCAAGTGAGTGGAGTTCTCGAATGTTGGCAGAGACGATTTTGTCCATGTTTACCTTGGTATGCCATATTAAGAAAGTCACGCATCGTCGTTGGAGTTGCCTCAAAACACGAGTCGGCTTTAAAATGGCTGGTTCTTTAGGGCTAAGTGTGGGAATGAAACTTGCTGCAGGAAGGCGTGTTTGCCCCACGAGTTCAAATTGATTGCTATAATCCCCAATAGGGTTCTGGAGACTCCGATGTATACGCTCTTGACATAACCGCTCGACATTCCCAACTACCGGGTGGTTTCTGTCGAGATTGGGACAGATATACAGGATTTACGCAGAACGCGCAAAATGATGATTTCGGCAATAATTTGATGTTGCGGCAAGGCTTTTGTAGGGAATAACGATCGTTATTCCCTACTGCCGCACTAGGCGGATTTGAGTGCTCGACTGCGTAAGTCCTAAGTTAATTTCCTTTTCCACACTTAACTCTGAAGAGCCAAATGGCTTTGTTTTTTCTCTTGGTGCAGCGGATTGGCTACCGCTTCTCAATGATGGCTTGGCCCTTTATCAATCGCTCAATTCAGTCTCTAAACTAGCACCAAAGGTTATCTAGACAAATTAGCTCTTATGATTCTCTATAAATACGTTCCCACGGAACGAATTAATATCCTAGAAAAACTCCGGATTCGGTTCACGCATCCCAACGCGATGAACGATCCGTTTGAAGCACGGCCGGACTTCTACATGACAGAGGCAGGGCGAGCAAAAGAACTAGCAGACGTGATTAGGCAGTCGCCTATCTCTATATGGAGTGCCGGACGGACCGCGACGCAGGCCGAGATGGAACGGGAGGCCTATGCGGACAGCGTCGAGCGGGATCCCGATTGCGCCGAACCAATATACAAGCATGCTGGAATCCAAATCCCTCTTGATGAGATAGCGAAAAAAGTGTACGACGAAGTGTACAACCGTGTTGGAATCCTATCCCTTTCTGAAACACCGGATAATCTACTTATGTGGGCACACTATGCAGAAGGACACCGGGGCTTTGTCCTTATGTTTGATGGCTGCCACGATTTCTTCAAGGGTGACAGGTCAGTCTTTGGATTTGAAAAACCTGAACGTGTCGAATACAGTTCAGAGCGTCCTTGAATGCAAATAAATGATCCGAACATGTCAGCAATCTTTTTCATGAAGGGCCGTCCTTGGGAGTACGAGAGAGAGTGGCGGTATTTGAAAGAAATCGAAGACGCAGATGTGCTGTGCCAGCAAAGCAACGTGCTGCCTATGGCGCTCTTTCGAGTACCTCCCAAGTGCATAATAGGTGTAATCCTTGGCTGCTACAGATCTCAAGAATTAGAAGACAAATTTATTGCCTTGCGACGCGAGTGCCCGGAGTTACGACACTTGCGAATCCAACGAATGCGTGCGTCTACGAGGCATTATCGACTAGAGAAAGAAGAGATAGAGATGTGACGCTTTGGTTCAGCAGGTATCACGTCACGCTTAGATTCAGATGTGCACAATGTACTGATGCCAGCCATTGGTGTACCATACTATCTGTATTATATCATTAGGAGCCCCTTATCGAACACAAGGTAAATCCACTTCTGAGTTTCGTGTCTTTGGTGTTTTTATTGTTCTGCAGAGCCCTTCTTGCGAACGATCTAACTCCCCAAGAGATTGCCAAGAGAGCGTTAGATGCTACGGTGCTTCTCGTCATGAAGGATAGTAACGGTCAAGTGCTTGGCACAGGGAGCGGGTTCTTTGTGAAACCCAATCAGATTGCGACGAACTATCATGTCATTAAGGAAGCAACAGCAGGCACGGCGAAACGAGTTGGTCAGGAAATTGTGTATGCCATTGAAGGCATCAGCGCGATGGATGAAGAACACGATCTGGCAATTTTACGAGTATCGGCTCCAGGTGTCGAGCCGCTTCCGCTCGGAAACAGCGAAGCGGTTGTGATTGGGGATGCAGTCTATGTCGCGGGTAATCCCGAAGGCATTTTTGAAGGCACATTCTCGGATGGCATTATCAGTGCAATTCGAGGGGGCCGCGAAACAAACAACTCCAGATGACAGCCCCAATCTCTCCCGGTAGCAGTGGCGGTCCCGTGCTGAATATCCGTGGTGAAGCGATGGGTGTTTCGGTGACAATCTTCAACGGCGGGCAGAATCTCAACTTTGCGGTCCCTTCAAAGGACCTCTTGACTCTCGTTACAAGGCTAACGTCCGCAAAACCGTTGTCACAAGTAAAACCATCAATATCCGCTGAAACCTACTTTAAGCGAGCCAATATCAAGTATGAATTAGGTTTGTATCATGCAGCCATTGCCGACTATGACGCCGTGATACGACTCAGACCAGATAATTCTTATGCTTATTTTAATCGTGGCAAGGCTAAAGCAAAACTAGGGCAATACACAGCGGCCATTCTAGACTATGACATGGGAATCAAACTCAAACCAGACGAATCTCTCGCTTATGTAAGACGAGGTTGGGCAAAAGCAAAACTGGATCGATACGCCGCGGCCATTCTAGACTATGATGTTGCTATCCGGAACAAACCGGATGATGCCCTTACTTATCTATTACGAGGCGGGGCGAAGAGGAGGCAAGGACAGTACGTCGCCGCAATCCAAGACTACGACATCGCTGTCCGCCTCAAACCCGACGACGCCGATACGTATAAGAGGCGGGGTGATGCTAAATACGACCTCGGCCTATATCGTCCTGCCCTCCAAGACTACGACACGGCGATACGCTTGAATCCGGATGATGCCGTTGCCTACGTCAGACGGGGAGAGGCGAAGGAGAATCTGGAGCAACATTTTCCTGCCATCCAAGACTTTGACACAGCGATACGCCTGAATCCAGATTATGCATATGCCTACGTCCGGCGAGGCAGCGCGAAAGAAAAGTTAGAGCAATACCCCGACGCCATTAAAGATTACAACACAGCGATACGCTTGAATCCAAGTAATGCATATGCCTATGTCAGGCGGGGCTGGACACGAGTAGAATTAAAGCAAAACGCCGCCGCCATTAAAGATTATGATATAGCGATACGACTTAAACCAGATTACGCGTGGGCCTACATCAATCGAGGCGTGGCGAAGGAGAATCTAGGGCGACATCTTGCCGCCATCACTGACTATGACACAGCGATACGACTTAGACCAGATTATGCCTTCGCCTATTACAACCGGGGTTTGGCGCAATACAGCCTGAATCGAACTAGGGCGGCGAAAAAGGATTTCCAAACTGCACTAAAACTCGCAGGGCGCGGCGGGGATAGGAGCCTCAAAGCGCTCGTTGAGGAAACAATGCGAGATCTCCGCTAGCCATGGGATTCCCAGCAATCGTAAACGAAGTAGAATTTAACATCCTTACCTCAAGATAGTTGATTACTCTCATCTTATTTTGGCGCGGCGAGGACATAAACTCGCGGTCTAATGCAACCGAAACATTACGTCAATGATACGAGAATTCAAGATGTCAAGCAAGTTCAGGCGATGAAGGTTAGGGACCTCATGCGATTCAGTGAGGAAGTTGGCTGGTACCTGATACGGACACGGAGTAGCCACAGGAGGTTTCGACATCAGATCGAATCAGGGGCCGTTACCGTCGCCGGAGAATTGGGATTGGAAGTACCACCTGGTACGCTCAACAGTGTTCTCAAACAGGCCGTCTCAAAGACTAACTTGGAGGAACTTATGCAATCCCCTGTTATTATCAAAAAAGGCGCGCATGTGCCAGACTTGCCCAGCTGTGTCGCAGTAGGCGAAACGAAGGCTGAAGCCCACAGATTGATTGCAGAAGCGATCCAATTTCATATCGAAGGTTTGCGAGAAGATGTTGCTGTCGTTCCACCTCCATCGTCAACCGTCGCATTTATTGATGTCGCTACGAGCTAACATTCGCTAATCCTTCGGGAGTTTCGTACCAATGAATATAGACACAGCCAGAATCAATGCGAAGGGCGGCACGGGCGGCAACGGCTGCATCAGTTTCCGTCGGGAGAAATTTGTGCCTCGTGGCGGGCCCAACGGCGGCGATGGGGGACACGGCGGGAGTGTCATTCTTGAAGCAGCGGAAGGGATGAGCACGTTAATCGACCTGAGACACAACCCGCTCCAGGTCGCCGACGATGGCAAGCACGGCACAGGAAAAGAGATGCACGGCGCAGACGCCTCCGACCGAATCGTCAGAGTCCCCTGCGGCACACTTGTGCGAGATTCCGAATGCGGAGAAATCCTCGCCGACTTGACAGTCCCCAAGCAGCGCGTCGTCATAGCTCGCGGAGGCATCGGTGGAAAAGGGAATACCCATTTCAAGAGCAGTACCTTCCAAACACCGCGCGTGGCGGAAAAGGGAGAACCTGGCGAAGAACGCACCATCAGACTGGAAGTCAAGCTAATTGCAGATATCGGTTTAGTCGGATATCCTAATGCCGGAAAGTCAACTCTGTTAGGACGGATTTCATCCGCGAAACCGAAAATCGCCCCATACCCATTCACAACCCTCGCGCCCAATCTCGGCGTAGTTAGAATCGGCGCGGAACACAACTTTGTGATGGCGGATATCCCCGGGTTAATCGAAGGTGCACATGAAGGGGCAGGTCTAGGTCACGATTTTTTGCGGCACATTGAGCGGACAAAGATGCTCATCCACGTCATCGACGCTGCGGCGATTGATGGGCGTGACCCAATTGAGGACTATGAAAAACTCAACGCGGAACTTGAGGGCCACGACCCACATTTGATTCAACTCCCTCAATTGATTGCACTGAACAAAATCGATGCGCCCGAAGCCCAAGCCAATTTGCCGCGAATCACGAACTACTTTGAAAAGCGCGCGCTTTTTCCGATTTCTGCCCTAACCGGAGTGGGAATTGGGGGGTTAATTCGAGCGGCATATCACCGTTTACAAGGGCTGAATGAACAGAGAGAAGAACATGGGCCCCCATTTGAACAATTGGAACTCTCAATTGCCAAACCACGGGGGCGATTTGAATTGACGAAGGACGGCGATCGTTTTATCGTAGTTGGCGACGAACCCCGTCGTGCGGTTTTGATGACGGATATGGAAAACGATCAAGCGCTTGTTCTGCTCCATCGAAAACTGAAAAAGATGGGAATTATGAATGCGCTGAATAAGGCGGGAATTAAGGAAGGAGATACAGTCCAGATCGATGAATTCGAGTTCGCGTACAGCAACAGCGGTGTCAACGCCGGATAGTCGCCGCGAGTGGTTATCCGGTGTGAAGCGCATCGTCGTAAAAGTCGGAAGCAGCACACTCTCGCAAGGATTCAGGCTGAATGATGGTGCCCTAGATAGGCTGGTCGCCGATTTAGCCCGGGTCAAGGGGAGAGGTAAAGAGGTCATCCTTGTGACATCAGGCGCAATTGCTGCCGGGGTAGGCACACTCGGGCTTTCAAGTCGTCCGCAGACGATTCCCGGATTGCAGGCAGCGGCAGCCGTGGGCCAGAGCCGGTTGATGCACGCCTATGAGGACCGATTCCAGGAGTACGGCGAGATTGCGGCGATGATGCTCCTGACGCAGGAGGACTTCAATAATCGCAAGCGCTACATTCACATCAGCAATACCCTCAACACACTGCTGCAACTTGGCACAGTGCCCATCATCAATGAGAATGACACGGTGGCAGTAGAGGAGATTAAGGTTGGCGACAATGACACGCTATCAGCCCAAGTCACTAACCTGTCAGATGCCGATCTACTGGTTGTTCTGTCCGACCAAGCCGGTTTCTTCAGTGCCGATCCGCGTAAACATTCACATTCAGAGTTAATCGACGTTGTTCCCGTCATCACCGAGGGCATAAAGAAAGCTGCCGGCAGGGCAGGTACCCAAGACGGCACAGGCGGGATGGTCACGAAGTTGCGGGCAGCAGAAATCGTCACGGGATCAGGTGAGATGATGGTGCTGGCGGACGGAAAAGAACCCGACGTTGTCAATCGCATACTTAGCGGTGAGAACATTGGCACGCTCTTTCTGCCGCAGTCACCTAAATCCTCACGAAAACGCTGGATTGCCTATTCACGTCCTCCCAAGGGGCGATTGCTTGTCGACAATGGGGCGCGACGTGCCCTCGTGGATCGCGGAAAAAGCCTCCTCGCATCGGGCGTGCGGGGTGTGGAAGGAGAGTTTGAATACGGCGACACGGTTTCATGTCTTGATGAGAATCGGGATGAATTTGGTCGCGGGTTGGTGAATTATAACACCGAGGATATAACCAAGATTATCGGGAAACAGACCGGCGAGATTGAAAAAATCCTTGGAGCGCGCTACTACGAAGAGGTAATCCACCGAGACAATCTGGTGCTGATGGAGCAGGCGTGAAACACGGTGTCTAGTTATGTCGAAAGAGGAACAGAATTGTGGAATCATTGACAATACAGACCACGAATACTGAAGCCGCGATACGTCTCATTCGTTCCGGTCTCCTCAAAGAGGCTGCTTTTTTGCGTTTAGGGATCGAGAAGACGACAGGGCGAATTGCACATTTTGAGGAACAATATGGCGGTTCGATTCAAGAGTTAGCCAGTTCCATTACGCTAATTGACGACATTGATGTGTTAGAATGGGAAGGTGAAACTGAGGTCCTGCGCCGCTTAGACAAGAAATTGAAGCAGATCGATGAATTGAAAGTATGCAAATGACGGACTATTTTACATATAGGACTTACACAGCAACAGGAGGTCGTTACGATAGGCAGGGCATCTTGCCCTGCCATGCATAGGCGGCCACGACCGGGAGATCGCTCCTACAAGCCGAACTGCGAAAGTTTTAACATTAATTGCACGCGCTCCCGCAACGAGTGGAGAAATCGGCCGTTGGTAAAACCCAAAAAGGAGATAACTAGGTGAGTCAAACAATTCATGAAATGGTAGAATCCAAAGCACGCACCGCGAAAGCCGCGATGCGAAAACTATCCAAAACTTCCTCTGATGTCCGCAACCGGGCGCTTCTCGCGATGGCGGAGGGCATTATTCGGTTCAAGGATAAAATTCGAGATGCCAACGAGATTGATTTGAGAGCTGGCCGAGACACCGGGCTTGCCGCTCCTTTGATGAGTCGGCTCGCGTTGGACGATAAAAAGATTGAAAGAATGGCGGATAATCTCAAGCAGGTTGCCGCATTTCCTGATCCCATCGGCGAGGTAGTTCACATGGGAGAACGCCCGAATGGGCTGAAGATTGGAACGGTTCGGGTCCCGATTGGTGTTATCGGGGTGATTTACGAATCGCGCCCGGATGTCACCGTTGAAGTCTCCGCTTTGTGCGTCAAGTCGGGCAATGGCGTTATCCTGCGCGGCGGATCGGAAGCCATCCATTCAAACACAGCTCTTGCAAACATATTGACTGAGACAGCGGAAAAAGAAGGGGTGGCCGGCGCGATACAGTTTGTTGACATCACGAATCGGCAGGCGGTACGGGAGATGATCTCAATGTCCAATCACATCGATCTCATCGTACCGCGCGGTAGCCAGGAGTTCATCCGCCACATCATGAAAACCTCCGACATCGCTGTCGTTGGTCATGCGGACGGAATCTGCCATGTGTACGTTGATGAGGCTGCCGACCTCAACATGGCTGAAGATATCTGTATCAACGCCAAGGTGGGATATAAAGTTGCCGCGTGTAACGCAATGGAAACACTGCTAGTTCACGCGTCTGTCGCACCGCAATTCCTGCCGTCAATGTGCGAGAAATTCGCAGCTGAAGGCGTGGAGTTGCGGGGGTGCGAAGAAACGCGGAAGTTATATCCCACCGCCAAACCCGCAACCGAGGAGGATTGGCGAACAGAGTATCTGGATGAAATATTGTCGATTCGGATTGTTCCTGACTTCGATGGCGCGATTGATCACATTGAGACTTACGGTTCACACCATTCCGATGCAATCGTCACCGAGAGTTACGCAAACTCGCAACGGTTTCTAAAAGAGGTCGATTCGGCGGCTGTGTATGTCAACGCAAGCACCTGTTTTACCGATGGCTATGAATTTGGACTTGGCGCGGAAGTTGGCATCAGCACCCAGAAACTCCATTGTCGAGGACCCATGGGACTTCAAGGCTTGACGAGTTACAAATACATCGTCTATGGAAACGGGCAGGTGCGTACGTAAGGTTTCTTCAGAAGAACCGAGTGCGATCCACGACTGCGTCCTATGATGCCCGTGCTTGCTCCGTCACCGTGTGGACGTTAGGAGTCAACAATCCTTGACCCCATAGTGTTGATTGCCGACGCCAAGACAAATTCCGCATTCCACGTGCTGATGACACCGGAACAACCGTCCTGCCAACAACTAATCGGTTGTCCCACCAGACATCTGCTCCAGCGCTAGCGTCAGCGCGTGTGTTCCAAGGCGGCCATGCCCTTGGGCTTGCACGGCAAGGTAAAGTTGATGAACGAGGGCAAGCCCCGGAAGACTCAGACCCATTTTTTTTGACTCATCAAGGGCGATACCCATGTCCTTGATGAAATGCTCGACGAAGAAGCCCGGATCGAAATTGCGCTTGAGGATTCGCGGCGCCAAGTTATCGAGCGTCCAACAGGCGGCGGCGCCGCCGCCAATTGACGATAGCATCGTCTCTAAATCCAAGCCTGCCTTATGACCGTAAAGAAGTGACTCGCAAACCCCAATCATAGTCCCTGCAATCGCGATCTGGTTACACATTTTCGTGTGCTGGCCAGCCCCTGCCCCTCCTTGATGCACGATGTTTTTCCCCATCGCTTCAAATAGAGGCATAACCGATTTGACGGCGTCTTCGTCGCCACCAACCATGATTGATAGACGTGCTTCTCTCGCACCAACATCACCGCCCGAAACGGGAGCATCAACAGACGCTATCCCCCGCGTCCTGGCTTGGTCGTATATTTCCTTCGCCAACGAAGGTTCGGTCGTCGTCATATCGACGATAATTCTGCCCGACTTCGCCCCCTTGAGGATACCATTTTCACCCAAATAAACATCGCGAACATCCGGTGGAAAGCCGACAATTGTGAAGATGACATCGGACGCGGCGGCGACCTCACGTGAGGAATCCGCCCATGTGGCACCGGCGTCAAGCAACGGTTGCGCTCTTTCCTTCGTACGGTTGTGCACGGTTGCCGAATAACCGCAATCCATAAGGTGCTGACACATCCAACGCCCCATAACGCCGGTGCCAATCCATCCAATTTTCGTTTCGCCGGGTGCTACAGTGATACTCATAATTTGTCTCCTTTGAGGTTCATGTTTTCAAGATTTGGGATACGATGTGAAGTCAGTCTGACTTATGGGCAAAAAAGCGGCGAAGCGTGATTTTCACCACTCACATGCTATAAATTATATCCCAATTCCATCCCACCACGAAATACTCACGTCAGACTAGCTTTCATGTTAGGTCTTACACACTTAAACTCTAGTAGGGAGCGCAGATCCGCATTCTCTACAGTGCGCAAATGTAAATTTGAACGCGACATTAAATCAAAGCCAACCATTATCCAAATACCAACGGGCGGTCTCTTCGATTCCCTTTTCGAGCGGATGTTTGGCACAATAGCCAATTTCCTTCTCTGCCTTGGTGCTGTCGCAAATCCAATACTGTTGTTTCAAATCAATCATCTTCTGGCGATTCAAAGTAGCAGGTTCGCCTGTGAATTTGGCGATAGCTTCCGTAAAGATGGCTACAACGTCCAACAGAAAAAATGTCACCCTTAGCGGAAGCGGCCGTTTTTTCAATTCTCCAGAGATAGCCTGCGCTACATCCCACCACGAATGAACGACGCCATCGGTCAGAAAGTAGGTTTCGCCCACGGCGCGATCGGAAACTGCAGCCGTGTGAATCCCGCCAACCAAATCCTTTACATACACAAGACTTAGTTGCCGCTGCGAATTGCCGATAATCGGCAGTATTCCCTTCCTGACACACTGAAAAAACAAATAAATGTCTTTGTCGCGAGGGCCGTAAACCGCAGGTGGGCGGATGATTGTAATAGGCAACCGATCTGCATACTCACGTGTAATCGTCTCCCCTTTGAGTTTACTTCTTCCATAATCTGTCAGTGGTTGCGGCTGCGTGTCCTCAGATATTTGCCTGTCATCCGGGCTTGGACCGCTTGCTGCCAAGCTGCTGCAATAAAGGAATCGAGTTATGCCACGATTTTCCGCGAGACACGCCTCAATCAAGCGCTTCGTCGCTCCTGCATTTGCCCAATTGTATTCATCAGCATTGAACGCTTTGGTCAAACCGGCGAGGTGAAAGACGAGGTCAACGTCCTTCAGGGATGGTATTGGCGAATCAGGATTGCTAAGGTCGGCGGTCACCAGTTGAATACGCGGTAACTTTTCATCAAGTAGCGGCTGAAGCCACCGCAGATTGCTCGTTTCCCGAACCGTGCACGTTACCTGATAACCACAATTCACTAGCAGTTCCACCAAATGGCTGCCAATGAAGCCGGTGCCGCCCGTCACAAAAGCTCGCATAGCGGTTCAGCCTTCGAATCCACCACAAAGTGGCACTCTAGGTGATAGATCATCGGAACCTAGGAAGAAGTGTCTATTGATTTCTTCGCTTGCGTTTCCTTGTTAGATTGCCAATCCAGATCCTTCGCAAGCTGGGACACCAGAACAATCCCTCCAACCACAACACCACAGTAGGTCGTGAAAAACCGAGTTAGTAACGAATATAATCCACCTGTATGTCCAACTAATAGGTTTTCCATAAAAATAACGGTCAAGACTTCAGCAATTCCACTTGCGCCCGGGCTAGGCGCAAACAGCGTGACAAAGTGTAAAATCGATTGTATTGCGATTACATGCCAGAAAGGCGCGTCTCCGCCCAATGCTCGAACGATGACATATCCACCCGTGAATCTGCTTGCATAAATCCCTGCTGTACACAAAAAACTGACGACACAAACTCCTTTGTGGTCGGTAATGAACATTCGAGTGAACGTTGCGTGTTCCGTGATGAGTTTGCCAAGCGTCGTAACCAGTCGATTGAGAACCTTTGTGGCGAAGTGGAACCCCCGTCGATCGGGAAATCGGATGAGTGTCAGCGGAATGAGGAAAACTTTCGGCTTCACCGCCATGAGGAGAAAAAACGAAAGGAAAAGCGCGAACATCAACAGAGTGTACCGACTAACAAGCGTGACTCCTTTGGGAAGGAAGTCTGGCGCTTGCCAAGCTACGTAAGCGGCGGAAAGGAAAAGGAATATAAGTGTTCCGGTGAAAGAGATAATCCCCGCAGTAATACAGCCAGCTACCGGCACCCCAACACGACTGTAAATATATATGTGGCCTACACCGCCAGTTTGAAAAGGTGTGATGCCTCCTACGCAGATAGTTGCCAAATTCGCGCGAATGCCATCAAGGAAGGTGAGTCCAGTCGTCATTTTCCGGCAAAAGATATGGATACGCGCTCCTCCGAATAGCCAATCAACCAGCATGCAGAGTGCCGCAAGAAGGATGTATTTCCCCTGTAAAGATCTAAGGTCCGCACCGATGTTTTTAGTGTCACTCCAAAAAAAGCTAGCGCATAATCCGATAACCGTACATAGACCGAAAAACAGAAATCCGCGTGTGATATTTTTTCGGCTAAGGGATCGACTCAAGAACTCTTGCATTGATGATTCAACGGGTTCCTTCCAGACAATTCGTCGCCTCCGAATGTGCTTAATCTGCGTTCCTGAATCGGTCTTGAACAAGGGAACCAGCTTTCCCAAGAACTCGGCTTTGCCAATAATTCCTCCCTCGCTAAAATATTTCTAGGTCTAAACTTATATCTAGCGGTGTTGCTGAGTGCGTTAGTGCGCCAACGGAAATGAGATTTACACCCGTCATGGCGACAGCCTCGACCTTATCCAACGTGATTCCTCCCGACGCTTCCGTGATGGCTCTGCCAGCGACCTTCGCAACAGCTGTCTCCATCAAGTCGACGGGCATATTATCGAACAATAAAATATCGGCTCTGGCTCGCAGCGCTTCTTCAACCTGATCCAAGGTTTCCACCTCAATCTCAATCTTTGAGGTATGCGGTGCAATAGATCGGGCTTGCTCCACGGCTTGAGCGATGCCTCCAGCGGCAATAATGTGGTTATCCTTAATCAGAATACCGTCGTACAGTCCAAAGCGGTGGTTAGATCCACCGCCTACTCGGACAGCATACTTTTGAATTGTCCGCCAACCTGCCGTTGTTTTACGAGTGTCGATAATCTTAACAGGGTACCCAGCCGTGGCAGCAACAAACTCTGCGGTTAATGTCGCCGTACCCGAAAGGCGCTGCAGAAAGTTGAGAACAATACGCTCAGCGGTGAGGATGGATGTCGCCGCGCCGACTACACCGGCAATCGGAGTCGTCTCTTGCACGGAGTGACCGTCGGAAACAAACGACTCGAATTGGAGAGACGGATCAATCTTGTCAAATACACGTTCGGCAATTGGTATCCCTGCAATGATACCGCTGCCGTGCACAGTGATAGTGCCTCTTGCAATCTGAGCATTCGAAATCGTAGATTCGGTTGTAATGTCGCCGGAGCCGACATCCTCTACGATCGCTAACTCAATCAAGGGATCGATTAACCGAAAGTTCAACATATGCGTTAAACTAGTCAACAATATTCAGGGACGATTGCCCGACGTGATAACGTGGAAAAAACTAACCGTGTGTTGCTTGGAGGTGACACCCGTTGTTTGGTCCTTCGACTCACTCCACGTTGCCGACGCGCAAACTATCAATCGGTATCTCTCGGTACCCCTAGAAACCGAGAGGTTTTCCGTTCGCATTTCTAGGAGGATGCTCCCTAACAATCCGTCTCATTTTACGCTTGTGCAAATTACCGGCAACTCGTGACATCTAGGAAAATCAGAGAGGCCATACGAGAGGTGTGATGAGTATTGCTGTACCGCCGACCAGCACATCTAACGGAAGTCCGATTCGCAGATAGTCACTGAAGCGATAGCCGCCGGGGCCATAAACCATCAAGTTGGTCTGATACCCTAGCGGTGTGGCAAAACTTGCCGACGCTGCGACCATTGTCACGATAACAAACGGCATGAAATTCACGCCAAGATTATCAGCTGTCGCGATTGCAATCGGGAAAACGAGCACAGCCGCTGCAACGTTGGTTAGAGTTTCGGTGAACAACAAAGTGATGACATATACCACAGCCAACACAAGCAGCGGCTTTTGGCCCGCCATCGCGATGAGAGATTGCGCAATCGCGCCGGCTATTCCAGAGTTTTGCATAGCGTGGCCAATTCCTATCGATGCCGCAATGACTAGCAAGACCTGCAAATTGATGCTGCGCCTTGCAGTTGCCACCGAGCAGCAACCAGTCAAGAGCATGAGCCCAGCCGCTAGGAGTGCGGCATTCAGCATGAGTTCGGGTTGGATGACCACAACTGCAACCATGCCTATCAGAAGCCCCGATGCCATCAAGGCATGGCTATGGCGCCGCGGGTTAGAATCTTCCACTTGGCTCACTAAGAAGAAATCGCGTGAATTTCGCTGCTGCGTCCCAAACGATGGGTGTGTTTCCAACAGTAAGGTGTCGCCTGCCCTCAATACGATGTCTCCAATTTTCCCACGGATGCGTTCGCCATTTCGAGCGACGGCAATAACCACGGCATTGTAAGTTGAACGAAATTGCCCCTCGCGAATTGTTTGGCTAACGAGCGGACAAGTGTTCGAGACGACGGCTTCAATAAGGCATCGCTCGGACCTTGGCGTGTCAAGTTTGAAAATCTGATCTGTAGCGGGGGTTAAGCCGGGCATTTTTTGCAAACTGACAACCGATTCGACAATCCCAACAAAGATGAGGCGGTCTTTCGCCCGAAGCCGTTCCTGCGGTGAAACAGCAACCATCACTTGACCGTCACGGTCAATTTCCATCAAGTACAGTCCTTCGAGATGCCGCAATCCCGCTTGTTCAATTGTTTGGCCGACAAGGGAACTACCATCTTCCACAAGCATCTCAACCGTATACTCTCGCGGATCGGCTGTTCGGCGAAGCACCGGGCGCCTTTCGGGCAATAACCACCGGCTAAATATCACCGTGAATATTGTTCCTATCAACGCGCAGGGTAACCCGACCTTCGTTATGTCGAACATCCCGAGGCTCTGTTCTCCCCACTCTACCAGCAAGCCATTGACCACCAAATTGGTGCTTGTGCCAATCAGCGTGCACATACCTCCAAGAATCGCCGCGTAGCTAAGCGGTATCAGCAGTTTGGACACCGATAAGCGATTCTGTTTCGCCCATTCATCAACCGCTGGTAGGAGTGTCGCAACAACGGGAGTGTTGTTCAGAAATGCACTGGTGGTTGCGACAGGTAACACGATGCGCAGAAGTGCCGCCGAGAGCGATTTGGGACGTCCTAACAAGTGTCGAACAATCAGATTAATGACACCCGTCTCACGTAATGCGGCGCTGACGACGAAAAGCACCCCGACCGTAATCATTCCCGGGTTGGCAAACCCTGAAAAGGCTTCGGCAGGCGTGAGAATCCTTGTTGTCAACAATAGGATTAAGCCGCCAAGTAGGATTGCATCCGGACTGATGCGCGTGAAAATTAACAAATTGAGCACTAATGCAACGACAGCCAGCGTTATCCAAGCGTCCCAGCCCAATGTTTCCCAGCCCATACCAAAAGTCCTCGGAAGTGATGCGTAAGAGAGAGCATAGCACCTGAGCCGTGTATTGTCAAGGATTTTTGGGGCAATCAATCCTTGCGTTTCACCTCCTTTTCTGATACACTTTTGTTCTTGTGCATTCGCACGCCCATAGCTTGTTTGAACAACAGACGGCAAAATCATTCTTGGTCTTTCGAAGAGGACTTTTTTATGTTTTTTTTGGTTCCTACGATACACCTTGAAGGCAAGAGAGCAATCGGAGACTTGATAGTCCCCAATCATCATCGATTTGGGAATCGAAGATGGTTTCGTCGTGGAGCCCAGGCCCATAGTGTATAGTCGGGTTTCACGATAGATGCTTGGCACGACAGTCTACTTGAAAAACAGTGGCACTATTTGGATTGATAGCTTATGATATCGTCTGTTCAATCGACCTACAAAACTAATCGCACATCCATTCTTTGATTCCCGAGAGCTACTAGCTTTTTGCGTCCATTACGCAAGTTACGACTACCTTGCGTTTCACACTTATCTGAAGTGCCGAGTCCCGCAAATGCGTACAGAAGACATTCCCCGAACCAACTCCCTTCTCTCGCTCCACATCCCCACTTATGACTCCTAAGAACTCGTTTACCCGTTTCATCTTTATCTTGGTTGACGGTTCACCGTATCACATATTTAAAGATTTGGTCAGCGATGGTACCCTTTCAAACATCAAGAAGTATGTAATAGATCGAGGCTCATTCAAAAAAGCCGTTTCCACATTTCCATCAGCAACAGGTCCCGCCTTTATTCCTTTCTTTATGGGGCTTTTTCCAGGCACTGCAAATATGCCCGGTCTTCGCTGGTTGTCTAAGCGGCAGTTCCAGAATCCTCACCGATTCCGCAGTCCGGGGATATGCAGTTACATGGGGCTTGATAGTCTTTCCTTCACGGAAGATTTGCCGCGCAAGCCTACGCTGTTTGATTTTTTTTCACCGGTGAGTAACATCTACAATCTATTGACCCGCGGTTGTCCATCATCTCGAAACCGAACCCGTTGGATTAAACCACTGGTCTACACATACGCGCATTTTTCCCATAAATGGCGGTTTGTGAATACCATCGCCTCTCGAAAGCTATTGAAAGCAGTTAAAGCGGGCGATGAATTTGTGATGTGTCTCTTCCCCGGAGTGGATACGTTCTCCCATCTGTCGCATACGACATCCGCCCGCGTCCTTGATACCTATCGGGAAATAGACAAAACTGTCGGAGACGTTTGTCACATTTTGCAAGAATCAAATGACTTTGACAATACGCTGATTATGATTACAAGCGACCACGGAATGAGTAATACACACACGCATATTGATCTTCCACGCCATTTGGAAAATACGGGTTTGCGATGTCTCCATTATCCCCTGCTCTGGAGGCAACAAGCCGAATCCGCCAGCATGGTTTCGGGGAACGGGATGGCGCACGTCTATTTCAAGGGAGAAAACAAAGAGACCGGTGCGACGGGCAAGTTGCAGAAAGGCTGGGGTGAGCGCCTGTCAACTGAGCAACTTAACGGTATGGGCGTCATCGATCCGCTCTTAGATCTTGAAGGACTTGATTTCGTTGCGGGACAAAGCGAGAACAAAAGCATTATCGTAAAGAAGAAGACAGGTCAAGGGACAATTACCCGTCAAAACGCGGCTTTTTCGTATGAATTTCGAGGGACCGACCCGCTAGGATACGGGACATTTTATGAAAACATATCGTATCGTGAGGCGCTCAATCAAACCTACGATACCGAATACCCGGACGGCTTAGTACAACTGTGGCAGATTTTCCAAGGCGACCGGACAGGAGATCTCGTACTAAGCGCCCAACCCGGCTATGACTTACGCGCACGCTATGAATTTCCGGAACATCACGCAACCCATGGCGCATTGCATGCGCAACAGATATTGGTGCCGCTCGCAATCAATGTACCTCTTGAGACAGAACACATTCGCACCGTTGACCTGTTCCCCACCGTCTTGAGTCACTTCGGGCACACAGTCGAACCAAGTCAGATTGATGGACTGCTTGTTCACTAATCTAGTCTCGTTTGGCAATCTATGGGGTTCATCGTAGGAACGAATTCTCTGCCAATCAGGCCTAGTATTAGAAGAGGAGACAATCTATTGGAAGCTAAATTAAGGGAACTCAAAACCTATCTTGTTGAAGTTGATGATTTGCAGTCCGCAGCAGCTTTGATGTATTGGGACCAATCAACTTACATGCCATCAGGGGGTGCCGCAGCGCGCGCACGCCAAACCGCAACCTTGAGCCGCCTCGCTCATGAGAAATTCACGGCGCCGGCACTCGGCAAACTCCTCGATCAACTTCAACCGTACGAAGAACAACTGCCGTATGACTCGGACGATGCCAGCTTAATTCGCGTGACCCGACGCGAATATGAACGCGCGATCAAAGTTCCGCCAACGTTTATGCAAAAACTGTATAGTCACTCCTCCGAATCCTATCAAGTATGGACCGAAGCTAGACCGGCGAATGACTTTAGCATGGTGCAGCCTTACCTCGAAGAAACACTCGCGATGAGCCGTCAGTTAGCTGAATTCTTTCCGGGATACGAGCACATCGCAGATCCACTGATCGACTTTAGCGACTACGGTATGAAGGCCTCAGACGTACGGTGTATTTTTTCCGAATTACGTAATCGACTCGCGCCCATTGTTGAGGCAATTACCGCGCAATCTCCCGCGGATGACTCTTGCCTACATCAAACTTTTCCGGAAGAGCAGCAATTGAGGTTTGGAATCGAAACTATCAAATTCCTTGGCTACGACTTTGGACGCGGGCGACAGGACAAAACTCATCACCCATTTATGACAAAATTCTCTCTGGGTGATGTTCGCATTACGACTCGTTCAAAAGAGGATGATTTAAGTGATGCACTCTTTAGTACAATGCATGAAGCCGGACACGGGATGTACGAACAAGGAATCCGTATGGAATTTGACGGAACGCCACTCGCCAACGGCACGTCCTCCGGAGTCCACGAAAGCCAGTCACGCCTGTGGGAAAATGTTGTAGGGCGGAGCAAGAGATTCTGGAACTGTTTCTATCCCAAGCTCCAAGCGGAATTTACCGATCAACTCGGCTCCGTATCCTTGGAGACTTTCTATCGTGCAATTAACAAAGTAGAGAAATCGCTAATCCGCACAGATGCCGACGAAGTGACCTATGACCTACATGTACTGCTGCGGTTCGATCTAGAGTTGGATTTGCTGGAGGGGGTAATAAAGGTGGCGGACTTGCCGGAATCGTGGCGGGAGCGTTTTCAAGCTGATTTTGGGATTGTCCCCCCGGATGACCGGGACGGCGCCCTGCAGGATGTCCATTGGTACGCCGGAACAATCGGTGGAGCGTTTCAGGGATATACATTGGGCAATATCCTTAGCGCGCAGTTCTTCGCGAGCGCGCTAGACAACCATCCGGAGATACTCTCGGAGATTGAGACTGGTGAATTTGGCACGCTGCTCCGGTGGCTGAAAGAGAACATCTATCAACACGGGAGTAAATTCACCGCCTCCGAACTCGTTCATCGCGTTACTGGTGGTTCACTACAGATTGAACCTTATATCTCCTACCTGCGGCAGAAATACGGTGACTTGTATAAGCTGCCCTCCGAAGAATCTCTGGCGAAGGATGTTGATTGAAAGGAGTAACGAGATGGGGCAGTTTAGATGTGCGTTGTTTTTGTTGAGCTACGTGCTAACGCTTGCGGCGTGTGGGGGAGTCAAACTCATCGACGTGCAAAAGAGCGCTGCGGTGCTCAACCTATCTCCTGAGCAAAGAGAAATCGTTGAACCCAAAATTGCATTCATTACTGATATTGTCGAAGATTACAACTTTGAAAGGGATGAGCTAGAGTTAGCTTATCAGCGATATCGGAGTGAGGCAAACCTGCCGCCGTTAAGTCGATATGAAGGTGGAGGTAGGCAAACGATGCGACAGATCTATCGTGAACAAAATGAATTGAGAACGAAAATTAGGGATTTTGCCCAGCAACGTCAGCAATACATAAAGGAAATTTCGAATCTTATTCAAGAAATTCGAGCAACTCTTACGCCCCGGCAACTCACGACGCTTGAGGAGATTGAATTTCCCAAGCTGAAACTCCCGAATATTCTTCGACGCAGTCACTATAACGACTTTTTGTTTATTCCCGGAACACGAATGGGAAGCCCGCGTGATTTCTAGCTAGTTACTACCCAAGACACGGTCAAAGAAGAATCTCAAAAATCGCTCCGCATCCACCCCGACACACACACGAGCGTTTGGTGCATGGTCTGCGCGTTTGGCGCGGAGATTGCCAACGGTTCTGCCTCGAGTCAAAGCGCTCAGCGTTTCGACCTGTACATAGGCATCCACAATATCGAAAAGGTCTGGCCGTAGCAGATAACCGATTGCAAGCGGATCGTGCAAATACAGACCATTGAATCCTTCATGCTCCTGATGGTACACCATACACGCCTGTGTGGAGTCTTGTAGGAACCGAATCAACCGAGTGTTCCGTTGGTTCGCTTCCGCGTTCAAACGGCCGCGGGTCAGAACTACCTCGTGTGTTACATCAAGGGGTGTCATAGTGACCGGTATGCCGAAGTTGAATACCACCTGCGCCGCTTGCGGGTCGGCATAAATGTTAAATTCGGCTTGTGTCGTCACATTCCCATAGATTTCGAATACGCCCCCCATTAGCACAATTTCTCGAACCCTTCGCATCACCGTTGGATTATTGAGCATAGCCTTTGCAATATTAGTCAGAGGACCAACAGGCACCAGAATCAACTCGTCGGGATATCGGTTGACCATATCGATAATTACATCTACTCCCCGAATTGAGGACAACGGGTATTCAAGTTCCGGGTAAAGCCTTGTTCCGTCGGGGTTCAAGTATTCAGATATACCGCCCAGCCCATCTAAACCGTGAACGTGCGCTGATGTCACAAGTGGCACGGCTAACGGTTCCTTTGCCCCTTGAGAGATTAACGGCAATTCCGGAAAATCCATGCACCCTAGTGTAATCAGTAGATTCCGAGTACACTGCTCCACATGAACGTTGCCGCTCACGGTTGTAATCGCCTCAACTTTGAGTTCTGGAGATTTCAGCGCAAAGATAACTGCGAGCGCATCGTCTACACCAATGTCGGTGTCAATTACGACACGTTTCATGGAGTTTCACCAATCTTGTAACCGGGACTCACGAAGAATTACCGCCGTTCACATGAGGTTAGGACAACTTCCCATATTGAGAGATTTCATTTTTGCAAGCCGCGCTAAAAAACATGACCGATGCCGTAGGTAATCACAGGAACACGAGATGCGCCTTCAAGGGTATCCAGGGGGTAGGCAAAATCGAACCGATATATGCGGGACCCGCTCAACCGTGGAATGCTAAATCTCAGACCTGCTCCAATGCTGCGTTTCGGTTGGCTCAAGACGAGTTCGTTGCCACTCCAGATGTAACCAAGGTCCAAAAATATCACTGATCCGATTACAACCAGAGAGTTTAGTTTCTCGAGCAGGCCACCGTTGAAGATTGTGCGGCTTTCAATGTTCAGGATTATCATCTTCTCTCCATTGAAAGCGTACGGGCTGTAACCGCGCATCCCGTTTTCTCCGTCAAGAATTACCTGGCTTTCACCCTCGCGTCCGAACTCGAACACGGTAGACAACCGAGCCGCCAGCGTTTGATAGAGAAGGTTTTTGCGGGCCAACTTAATCCTCCCGTTGAAAACCGATTCACGAGGTTCACTACTAAGTCGCGTTGTATAGTCTGTGTGCGTATTCAAGAAGAGCGAATCTTGGTGTGCTAACGATAAGGAAAACAACCAATTCAGAACTGTTTCCGACCGATCTGATCCGTAGAACGGCGAACCGTACCCAATGGACATGCTATATCCGTATCCGACGGTAATATCCTCTACGCGGCCCATCTGATTGACGTATCGTGACCGAACGAAATCTATGTCTCGATGTCCAACCGAGATGCCGAGTATCTTGATGTCTCGATCTTGCGGGGCAAATCTTGATTTGGTTTCTCCCCAAGTCGTGCCAGGAGATATCTCAGGTGGGGTGAATTTTGAACGTTCGGAAAGTCCCCACGCCGAGAGCTGTAATTGTTTATGTCGATCTCCGAAGAAACGGGTAATCTGTCCCGTACTTTGCTGTCTACTACGGCCATATTCATCTGTTGGCGTCCCATGTTCATACCAGTGCTTTGAATCGATATGCTCCGAGGCCTTAAATGCGGCGCTCCAGCGGGTTTTCAGCGTGTATTGTGGTCGCTGCAAACTCACTTCCCAAGAATCGCCCACGCGTTGCTGCGTATAGAAGCCATCAAATTCCCAATGCGAACTGAAAAGGTGCGGCTCCGTGTAGCGGGTCCGAATTAGGCTTCGCGTCGGAATCTTCGCCTCGCTAATCCGCTGATATCGAAATTGTGCTTGATTGCCGGTGCCAAACATATTCGAATCAACGACTTGCACGAGAAAGTCAGAACTATCTTTGCTAAAGGCGGGTATATCCAAGGCAGGTATCACCGACCAGAGATCTACGACGATAACTCGTATCTCAACAGTAGAGGTCTCGGCGTCCCACGCCGCGTCAATTTCTGCGCTACCAAGATAAGGTTTTCGGCGCAGAATACGCTCACTCTCCAATTCATCTTCCACCGTGTAAACATCCCCGGTTTTGAAAAGAAGCTCTCGGAGAATAACATGATCTCTTGTGCGCGAGTTCCCTTCGACTGTCAACTGCCCAATCCGACCCTCATCAATGTAGATATGCAGGTAGACTCCGTCGGGGAAGCTTCTTTTGAACAGGCGTTTCTCATCAATTCGTGCGAAACTAAACCCGTTTTTTCTATAAAAGCCGACAATGCGCTTGAAGTCCTCCCGCAGCAATTCTTCATCGTAAGTCTCTCCTACTTCGGTTTGCATCCCTTGGCGGAGTTGCTTATTGGAAAATGCCTCATTACCGCGCAGGATGATTTTGCGAACAGCTTGGTGGTTTGCCATCGCCGAGCCGCAAAATATGATGAATAATGCCAAAGTGACGAAAAAACGTGCGTTCATCACTTTAATCCTAAAATTAGAGTGGGGCTAGTGCGCTGGAGGTGATTCACCCGGAGCAGTACGTTCATGATTTGAGAGTATGCCTTCAATGAGCATGCAGACGAGTGCCAAAATTAGCAGTTCGCCCCAAATTTCCTTTCCCATTCGGTGAGAGTTTAGCCTAAGATTCAGCGATTCGGACGAGGCAGGAACCATCGGCTGAGCGCCGACTCGGTCTATCGCCTCTTGAATCTCAATAGTGCGCAAATCGGATTCCGTCGGTTCAACATTGACGGCGAAAAAATCTCGAACCAACCGCTCCTTGCCGTGTACATCAACCTGATAAATCCCGGGTAAATCTGCTCCATCAAATCTCAGGTCACCACTCGCGCTAATTGAAACAGTTTCGGTCGAACCAGATGGGTCGCCCACTCGCTCCACGGAGGCCTTTGTTGCCTTCGCGTAACGGTAATTGGCAGTAAATGTGTCTCCGACAAGCAGATTTCTGTCGTGCGCGGATTGAATCGCCTTGGCATAGAGTACCGTCTGCTGCAGCAACGGGACAAAATGCGGATTGACCATTAGGTTTGACGCATCACGCTGGCTGGCGGATACATTAAATACGATGGCTCTGCCCGAATGAATTCGCCGTTCAACCACAAAAGGCGTTCTGTTAGATAGTTCCGCAATGACACGCGCATCCTCCGCCGGATTGAAGATTAAGCCTTGATAAAACTGCGGCGCGTATTGTCCCGAAAAATCGTCCGCACCAAAAATATTGAATATCGGGTGATTGGCGTCGAACTCCGACAGTGTCAAGGGTGGATGCCAGTCCATTAAGGCGCCGAGGCTAGCTGGCATCCAATCGGAAAACTGATTGTAACTTGACACGTCAATCTTGTCGCCCACGAAATACACGACACTTTTACCCGCACGAATGAAGCTTTGAAGTTGTAGCTTAATCCGATCAGCAAGCTGAGGCACGTCCGCAAAGATGATAACGTCGTAGTCCTCTAACGCGAAATCTGCGAACTCTTGGGCGGAGCAACTTACCGGAAGAATCGTGAATTCCGTTGCAGGTGTTGCCTGCATTTCGGGATTCAGCGCTAACGTCAAGTACAGCGTCTGTTCACCGACACAAAGCACTCGAATCTGACCGTAAGCGCCAAATGCAAAGTAACGTCGATTGTCGACCTGCAATCGATCTGGTGTGAGATTAACATAACCTGTGTGCGTTCCGGGTGATTCAAATTTATGTGTAAAAGTTGCGACGATTGCCTCACGTGCAGGCACATTGGAAGTCAGCGATCTGCGCTTTTTGCCATCAATAAAAAGCGTTAACGTGATTTCTCCCTGAGACGAAGCGGAATGATTGTTGACGCTTACGTTTAACTGAACGGGGTGATGTGCCCCAATTAGTTGATTAGAAACTTGAAGTTCTTCAATGCTCGCGTTATCCTCGTTTGCCTCGCCTACAGGAAGCAGGAAAATCTTAGCTCCCGATCGATTCGGCACACGTCCCCAGGTGCCCCAACCGTTTCTGCCAAAGTCAGAAATCAAGTAAATCTCTTTGTTCGGGGAAACCGAGGTCTCAAGGATATCATGGGCTAACTCCAGACTAGGCGGCACGAGTGTAGATCGGCTGGAAACCTCTGCCTGACGAATTCCTGCTTTTGCGGCATCCAAGTCTCTCGTCAACTTCATGAAGATAGTATCTGGGATGTCAGACATTAAGATGGCCGCTACGCTGTCTCCGTGTCGAAGTGAGTCGGCAACTTCCAACGCTACCTGTTTTGCCTTGTCGAATCTTTGACCTTGGATTCCTTGATATCCCATACTAAAGGAGTTATCCAGTATTACGACTGCGCTGGTTTTCGCACGAGCTCCGGCAAACGAGAATTGGTTTTTCAGCAGGGGGCGGGCGAGGGCAAGCGCAATGAGGGTAATGATCGCCACTCGCAGAAATAAGATTAAGAGATTCTTGAGCTGAATACGCCGCACGTTCTGGCGATGCGCAACCAAGAGGAACATAAGGCTGCTGAAATCAACCCTTTTCGCTTGACGGCGACTCCAGAGGTGAATGAGAAGAGGTATCGCGGCAGCAAGTACCCCGAGAAGCAAAATCGGGTTGAGAAAGCCCAAGGAAATAAACTCCTTCGCGGGTCAAGAAACAGAAAAGTAAGGACGTGATGTGCGATCAGTGCATAGAAAACTGTAAGATTGTATCACGGCACGCAAACAATAAAACAGTATTATAGGTGAAAACGGGACGGAGATTCAAGTTGAAATAAGGAGGTGTCGTTCCCTAAATAAGCCCAGAGAGAACGCCGGCATTGTACTTGACTTTCCCTTAAGTGTGCAGTAGAATTATCATTGATTCAAGCCAAAGGTGAGTGAACATGAAGGGCCAGGACAACATCGTCTATATGGATTATCATGCGACGACACCTCTAGACCCACAGGTCGTAGCGGCGATGATGCCCTATCTGACAACCTGCTTTGGCAATGCATCCAGCACAGCGCATGTGTTCGGGTGGAAGGCAAAAGATGCCGTGGAAAAGGCTCGACGCCAAGTTGCTGAACTCATCAACTGCTCACCGGAAGAGCTTATATTTACGAGCGGCGCCACAGAATCAGACAACCTGGCGATTAAAGGCGTTGCATACGCTTATAAGCACAAAGGCAACCATATCATTACTAGCACCGCGGAGCACCACGCCGTGTTGGATACGTGTGCGGCCTTGGAGAACGAAGGGTTCAAAGTTACATATCTGCCCGTTGATGAGTACGGCATGATTCAACCGCAACAGGTTGAGGATCATATCACGAGTCAAACTATCCTGATTAGTCTCATCTATGCGAATAATGAAGTTGGCACGATTAATCCTCTCTCGGAGATAGGAAAGATTGCAGGAGAACATGGCGTACTTTTCCATTCTGATGCGGTGCAAGCGGTTGGCAAGATTGACTCCGATGTTGATCGACTGGGATTTGATCTTATGTCGCTCACCGCACACAAGATGTACGGTCCCAAAGGAATCGGCGCTCTCTATATTCGCGCGAGGAAGCCGGAGATTCAATTGACCCCCATGATTCACGGCGGCGGGCAAGAGAATCACATTAGACCGGGCACACTCAACGTTCCCGGTATCGTCGGTTTTGGCGAGTCGTGCGAACTCTCAAAAACTTTGATGTTCGAGGAATCTGAACGAATCTCCGATTTGCGAGATAAGCTCTATCGCGCACTCTTTAACCGAATCGACCGCATTTATCTGAACGGGCACGCCGAAAAACGTCTCGCCGGGAATCTTAACATCAGTTTTGAATTTGTAGAAAGCGAAGCGTTGTTGGCAAGCTTGGATAACATTGCGCTGTCTGCAGGCTCGGCTTGTACATCCGGCGCCGTTCAAGCGTCTCACGTATTGCTCGCCATGCGACTGAAAGAGGAACTGGCGCATACGGCGGTTCGTTTCGGATTAGGTCGATTCACCACCGAGGAAGATGTCGATCAGGTCATTGACGCCGTGGTGAAAGCGGTTCACCGCTTGCGGCAACTGTCGCCGCTCTATGAGGGAGATTTGTCGAATACGGGCTGACAGACGAAAACTCTCAAAAGACGAACTCCGAGGCATGACGATTTCGTATGACGTGTACCTTTAAAAGGACGAGACATGAACTTTTTCAAAAAAGGCAATAAAAACACAGATTCAACGAATAATGAAACGACTCAATCGACGACAAAGGGGCATCCGGAGCTTAAAGTAATCAGTGGCTCTCAGATTTCTCGCCCGACGGCTGCTCCGCGCACGGGGCCTGCTCAGGGTATGCCGCAAGCGGACACCGGACAACACAATGTGGAACTTCCTGACATCCGTTATAAGATTGCTGTAGCAAGCGGAAAGGGCGGCGTGGGAAAATCGACAGTCGCAACCAACTTGGCGATTGCACTTTCACGCGGCGGCGCGAAGGTCGGACTGATGGACGCTGATGCTTACGGGCCGAGCATTCCCACAATGATGGGCATCAGCGAGAAACCCCAAACAAGCCCGGAAAGGAAATTGATCCCGTTGGTCAGACACGACATCCAGTTGATGTCAATCGGCTTCATGGTGCCGGAAGAGCAAGCAATGATTTGGCGCGGCCCCATGTTGCACAGTGCTATCCGTCAGTTTCTTAGCGATGTGGATTGGGGTGAGTTAGAGTATCTTATCATAGATTTGCCGCCCGGTACGGGAGACGCAGCCCTCTCCTTGACCCAAGCCATCCCACTGACCGGTGCGGTGATTGTGACGACGCCCCAAGATGTCGCCTTAGCCGATGTCAGACGCGGCGCCGCCATGTTCGATCGCTTGGGCGTGCCGATTTTGGGCGTCGTCGAGAATATGAGTTACTTTCTCTGTCCACACTGTGGCGAGAGGACGGACATCTTCAGGTCCGACGGCGGGAAAAAGACCAGCGAAAAGCTAGGGGTTCCATTCCTTGGGCGGGTTCCGCTAGACGCGGAGGTATGCACTGCTGGCGATCTCGGCGTCCCGATTGTCGCCGCCCACCCCGATTCGCCGCAATCTCAAGCATTCTATGAAGTTGCAAACCAACTCTCGGTAGAGTTGAGTGAGCGGGGACCCGAGGATGAGTTGAAGATTATCGTGTAATGACTTAACTCTTTCACTATTCGAGTTCTTCGTGCGGCACAACTCAAGCCGAGGTTTCTGACATTCCCAATTTGAAGAAATCTTGGCTTTTTTGTTTGACCAGTCGAGATAGTTCAATAATAGACTCCACTGTCGATGTTCGTTCCGGATTGCACGCAAATCAACGCACGGGAATTTACCTAGCTAGGGGTCAAGTCCGGACACACGCTCGATGAATTAACCAATCCATGCGCCTTTTTAGTCTTCTATCGGGTACGCACCTTGGCAAATAACACATACATGGAGGATGCCCCAATGCCTGATGAAAATCAATTGATAAATGAGCTTGCGGATGTAGTCGGCCCGCAAAACGTGCTTACGGATTCAACCGCATTGTCGGTTTATGAATGTGATGGAGCGACACTCTTCAAAGCATTGCCTGATATGGTCGTCTTCCCGGAAAATGCCCAACAAATCTCTGCAATCGTAAAACTGGCTAACAAACACCAAACCCCATTCATTGCGCGGGGCGCTGGCACAGGACTGAGTGGCGGGATGCTTCCGGTACGCGGTGGAATGCTAATCGCCCTCAATCGGCTTGACCGAATCCTCGAAATCGACCTGCGAAACCAGCGTGCCGTGGTGGAACCCGGGGTGGTAAATTTGCTGCTAACCCATGCCGTTCAAGATGATGGCTACTACTACGCCCCGGACCCATCCAGCCAGAAAGCCTGTACTATTGGTGGAAACATAGCTGAAAATTCCGGGGGCCCTCACACCCTCAAATACGGCGTCACTACGGATCATATTTTGGGGCTGGAGGTGGTCCTACCAAATGGGGAAATCGTCGAATTCGGAGGCGCGGTTGAAGAAACGCCCGGTTACGATTTGCGCGGCGTCATGATTGGCTCCGAGGGTACCTTCGGAATTGTGACGAAAGCAACTGTACGTCTCCTCCGAAGTCCGCAGACCTATCAAACGACCCTCAGCATTTTTGAGACGATGGACGATGCCTCGAAAGCAGTGTCGAGCATTATCGCTGCGGGAATTATCCCTGCCGCGCTGGAGATGATGGATCAACTCGTCATCAAGGCTTTAGAAGATGGGTTCCATTACGGTTTTCCACTTGACGCCGAGGCAGTCCTGATTGTTGAGCTGGATGGCATTGAAGCCGGAATGCGGGATCAGACACAACGCATCATCGCCATTCTAAATGAGCACAATGCTCGCGAAGTGCGTTACGCCAAAGATGACGCGGATCGACAAAACCTCTGGAAGGCGCGGAAGAGTGCTTTTGGCGCTTTCGGACGGTTAGCGCCAAGTTATATTACCCAGGACGGCGTAGTTCCCCGCACGCAACTGCCCAAAGTTCTCCGACAAGTCGCGGCAATCTCACGGAAATACGACGTACCAATCGCCAATGTGTTCCATGCAGGTGACGGAAACATCCACCCAATTGTGCTATTTGACGAACGGGATCCGGACCAGTGCGAGCGTGTTGAAATGGTCAACGAGGAGATACTTACTGCTTGTGCTGAAGCTGGCGGCACTATTACCGGCGAGCACGGAATCGGTATTGAGAAGATGGATTACATGCCGCTCATTTTCAGTCCCGAAGATCTCAAAGTTATGGCGTCTGTCAGGGATGTCTTCAACCCGACGGGACTATGCAACCCGGGCAAGATTTTTCCGACACCCGAATCTTATATCAAGCTGGGGTTTGCTACTTGATGAATGTCAAGTTCGATCCGGAGATTACGGTGGCTGTAGGCTTCAAAAACATTGACGACGAACAGATGTCTAATCTGTCGATAACTCAGACTCGGAAGTACCTATTCGAAGTCAAAGGACCTCTCACCAATCACAATGCCTAATTCAGACGTATTGCAGAAAGAGTTAACCCGAATTGTCGGTGAAAACGGGTTGTTGCCCAACGATAAGCACAAAGACTACCGCGTGGACGGCTTCATGCCCAAAGCGGTCGCTTTACCTGAATCGGTTGAACAGATTCAAAAACTTCTAGCGTTCGCCACCGATCGAGGGCTTTCCGTCATTCCCGCCGGAAGTGGAACAAAACTCGGAATTGGGAATCTACCCCAGAAGGTCGATCTCGTGCTCTCAACGCGAAGACTTAACAGTATGATTGAGTATGAACCCGCCGACCTGACTGTTACCGTGCAAGCCGGTATGCGGTTGGCGAATCTTCAGGTGCAACTCAGCGAAAACGGGCAATTTCTTCCGCTAGATCCAGCATACGCTTCGCTAGCTACAGTCGGTGGAATTGCGGCGACAAACGCAAGCGGCCCACTGCGCCTGCGACACGGTACACCTAGAAACCAAGTACTGGGGATGCGAGTAGTTCAGTCAGGTGGTGCCGTTGTGAAGAGCGGCGGAAAAGTGGTTAAGAACGTCTCGGGTTACGATCTTAACAAGCTATACATCGGTTCGTTTGGCACGCTCGGGATTAATACGGAGTTGACATTTAAGTTGTCCCCATTGGCAGAGAACGGAATCACAATGCTTCTTAGATTCAAACGGTTTGAAGACGCAACCAAGACAGCTTCCGACATCACTAGTTCTCAACTCTTACCAAGCTATCTCAATCTGTTCATCAACGGCGTGCCGGACACAAGAGTTCTAGAACCCAGTCTTGTCGTAGGTCTTGATGCCCACCCCAAAGCCATTGCTTGGCAAAGAAATCAGGTACAATGGATTGCGAAACAAAGCGGGGTTATAGGTGTGGAAATCATTCAAGAGCGGCAAGCAGCGAAATTGGCAGAAGCGATGCGGACATTCACCCAGACTAATCCATCTCAGCAAATCATTGTTTGCAAGGTCAACCTGCGAATGAGCGACATTGAAGAATATATCGGTGTTGCGTTGGAGATCGCCAGCGCTCTGGCGTGTTCTGTCCGAGTAATGGGACTAATGGGCACGGGGCAGGTTTATTTCGTTTTCTCTGAATTTGCCGGTATGGTCGAACCCACGATGATTGCTTCCACATTAGCAGAATTACGAAAACACGCAAGCAGTGTCGGTGGCAACTTGATCCTTGAAACGGCGCCGGTGGAAGTTAAACGCGATATTGATGTTTGGGGTACGGTCGGCAGCGGTTCCGAGATCATGAAAAAGATTAAGGCACAATTCGATCCGAGCAAGCTGTTGAATCCTGGTCGATTTACCGACGGGATTTAGTATTCCCCCAGCACACGCGCCAGAATCCAACCCAAGTTGCGTTTCACATCATGTACATCACGCAAGAAGTCTTGAATAAGATTGAGCGCAAATACGGTGTGCCCGATATTCTTCACACCCGATATACGATGAATCGTGCCGAATTTGACTTGTTGGAGTGGAGCATGCGCAATGGACGGAGGCACGACGTGACATTGTTCATCTCCAACGAGGAAAAAGACAAGATAGTCGTTATCCGAAAACCGAGCTACCCTAAAGGCGTTTACCGTCCCCCTAGCGGTGGAATTGAACCGGGAGAGGATTTTGAAATCGGGGCGCGGCGAGAAGCCTATGAAGAAACAGGCTTAGAAATCAAACTCCAGAAATACGCTCTCAGATCACATGTCGATCTTGCCTTTGAAGACGAGATTGTAGCTTGAACCTCTCACGTGCTCGCCGCTCGCGTAATTGGAGGGCGTTTAGAGCCTGTTGACAAAAAGGAAATCGCCGGTGTCCGTTGGGCAACAATCAACGAATTAAGGACAGATTTGTTGGTGAGACTGCAGCAGTCTGATTCCTCCGGTTTGCAATACCGTGCTGAATTACAAGATGCTACTCTCAAACAATACGGAGGAAAGGTGATATGAAATGGATAGACAACGACGAATCCTGTGGATTGACGATGAAATCACCGAATTACAGCCGCATATTTTGTTCCTCGAACATAACGGATATGACATCACTACAGCGATAAGTGATTCCGAAGGGTTGTCTATACTAGAATCAGAGATTTATGACGCTGTTCTGCTAGATCACAAGATGCCGGAGATGGACGGAATTCGCGTCCTGTCGAAGATTAAGAAGAGCCACCCTCACCTACCAGTGGTAATTGTTACCGGCAGCGATCAAAAGCACGTCATGAGCACAGCAATCATTCACCACGTAGATGATTTTTTAATTAAACCGGTGAGTCCGAAACAGATTGCCTCCGTTCTCACATTTATCTTCGATCATGGCGCAATTAAGCAGGACTACACCGCACAAGAGTACGTGGTTGATTTCAATAAGCGTAGATCATTCAAACAGCAAGTTGTTGATTGGAGAACATGGATTGATTTCTATGTTCAGATGGCGGAATGGGACCTGCGGTTGGACGACCTTGCCACAGCGGACGACCTGCGTGAAACACATCGGCTAGAAAAGCAGGAATGCCAAAGTCATTTTGCACGCTATATTGAAGAACACTATTGCGACTGGCTGGTGGGCAAGGATTCGCCAGTTTTGTCAGTTGATGTCATCTACAAGTACGTTCTGCCGGAAGTTCAAGTTGGCAAACAGGTGCTCTTCATCGTGCTTGATTGTATGAGGTTGGATCATTGGTTCACAATCAAACCAATCCTCCAACCATACTTCGACATGACAACCCACTACTACTATTCCATCCTGCCCACGGCAACGTCCTACGCGCGAAATGCAATCTTTAGCGGGCTCTTTCCCCTTGAGCTTGCCCAGCGTTATCCGAATCTATGGACAGAAATTGACGAGGAAAACACAAGCATAAATCGCCATGAAAAAAATCTGATGCGCATGCAGCTTGAACGCCATGGCATTGTGCTGAAACCTGCTCCACAGTATTTCAAGATTTTCGATGTGCGAGGTGAGACGGAATATCTACAATGGATTAACAGTGTTCCACGCATCAGCTTAGCAGCTCTCGTCGTTGATTTTATTGATATTTTGACCCACAAACGGTCCGAAACGAGTTTGCTCAAGCAACTCATTCCGGACGAAGCCGCTTTCCGTACCGTGGTGCACGGCTGGTTCCGGCATTCCGGACTATTCAAAATCTTGAGACTACTCGCCGAACGGGGCATCACTGTAATTTTGACATCAGATCACGGTTCTATTCTGTCCGAGCGTCCGGCACGCGTATCCAGCAGTCAAGCTGCGACCAGCGGCCTTCGATTCAAACTCGGTGCAGAAATCCATGTTGATGAGGAGGTCGGTTTGCGAATTACCGATCCAAAGCGTTACAGGTTGCCCGACGAATCAACTCAAAAGAACTATGTCCTCGCCAAAGAAGATTACTATTTTGTCTACGCAACCCAGTTCAATGACTACAAAGACCAATTTGTCGGCGGTTTCCAACATGGGGGTATTTCGCTGGAAGAGATGATCTTGCCCTGTGTTGTGCTTGATCCTCGGTGAATGGGAAATCCATTGTTATTGCTGACGCTCATCGTCTCATTAAGATTGTCTTTTGCGGATTGTAGATACCTTTATCGCGCAAAGGTGTCTTCAATCCGCTTTTTTCATGCAGAGTTAAGAGTATATTCTGCTTAGATATCAAATAGGGGAGCGTAACTGTGAACACAGCGTCGTGTGTCAATGCCAAGCCAAGTTCTCACTGGAGAGATTCAAGGATGATTAGGAAAATCGTACCTCGCATCTATCGGTTGTTAGTTTTATTCTGCGTGTTCTACACTGGAACTTTGGGGTCGTATGGGCAGTTAACAGGGCTTGAGGCGCTCAAGGCGCCAAGTCAACCGAAAGACACTGTTCACACGGAAGGCGTGTTATCGGTGGATAAAGTGCAGCCCGGCAGCACTTTTCAAATTGCCATCGTGATGACATTTGATGAAGGATGGCACGCAAATGCGAATCCCGCCGGAGAGGGGCTTATCCCCACAAAAGTCGTCCTGCCGGAACACACCAATTTAAAATTCGGTGAAGTGATATACCCTAAAGGCGATGTACTTGAGATTGCTTCAATCGGAAAGGCACCCGTCTATCACGATCGAGCTGTAATTGGAATACAGGCGACTCTGGGACAGACCACACAAATCCAAAAGGTAGAGCTACCATTCAAGTTGACCTACCAAGCGTGCAGCGACGAGCAGTGTCTGTTACCGAAAACCGTCAGCGTGAATATCCCCATGGAAATTGTCGGCACCGATCTGCCAGTGCAATCAATCAATGAGGAAATTTTTTCAAGTCTACAGTTCGACATGTCGCAGGATACAGCGTCCGTAACCAGCGGAACCGGGGAGTTCCGCAAAGCATTATCAAGAGGATATTTTTGGGCATTTCTATTTGTTTTCATCGGGGGAGTTTTAACAAGCCTGACTCCATGTGTTTATCCGTTAATTCCAATTACAGTAAGCATATTCGGTGCGAGTCGGGACGTAAGCCGCTCAAAGTCGTTTTTTCTTTCAGTTACGTACGTTCTGGGTATTGCCGTAATGTACTCAATTCTTGGAGTCGCCGTCGCATCAACAGGCGCAGTGTTTGGTCAGATAATGGCGAATCCAATCGTTGTCGGGTTTGTAAGCATCATCCTCATCGCACTCGGACTTTCGCTCGTAGGTGTTTTTGAACTTCGGCTACCTTACGCCCTACAGAACAAATTGAACACGGTTGGCGGTGCAGGATTCGGCGGAGCCTTTGCTATGGGTACCGTTGCTGGAATCATCGCTGCGCCGTGTACCGGTCCTGCGCTTGGAGCGGTACTCTCCTTTGTTGCCACAACCGGCAATGCCTTTCTGGGATTCTGGCTAATGCTGACTTACGCCATCGGCATGGGGCTGCTCTTTATCCTGATTGGAACATTTTCAGGTTTGATCTCGTCACTACCAACTTCTGGTGGCTGGATGTACGTACTAGAGAACATCTTTGGCATAGTTATCATTGCAATGGCGCTGTACTTCCTAAAAGAGGTTGTGGAACCGCTACGTGCGATTCTTGATAATTCCGCTCCGATTTTCATCATTGGAGGCGTCCTATTGCTCCTTGGTGTGATTCTAGGGAAATTCACCCGGCGATTTAGGGACCTACCTCGAACAGCGCAACTGCGCAAATCGGTAGGCGTTCTTTCCGCCGTTCTTGGACTGTATGTAATCGTTGGCGCATTTACTGTAGTAGAAGATACATTTGATTGGACTCATGATGAGACTCAAGGGTTGGAAGAAGCGCGCGAATCCAAGAAACCTACTGTCATTGATTTCTACGCGACGTGGTGTGGGGCTTGCGTTGAACTCGACAAATTCACCTTTTCCGACCCGGAGGTTAGATCTAGATTAGAAGATTTTGTCAAGATTAAGCTCGATTTCAGCCGAAGTTCGGAGCAAGTTGAAGAACTTAAGAAGAAATATGGCATCGTTGGTTTGCCAGTTGTACTTTTCCTGGATTCGGAGGGAAAACCGTTGAAGCGACTTGAGAAATTCGTTGGTCCGAAAGAGTTTCTTAAAATCCTAGATGAAATTGAACAAAGCTAACCAACATTTTACCTCATTCAGCGTCCATCTCAAACCAATCAAGAGTATATGACTCTATGTCCGACAAAGCCCATGCTCCATCTCGAAATTGGCTGTCCTATCTTGAGGGTGCCATAATCATAGTGTTTATCGCACTGATTGTTGCGTTCACTCACAAAGGGGAAACACAATCTAACGCACCGCCCATATCGCAGGCACAAGAATTTATCTCACAAGGGGACCAAGATTTCGCAAAAAAAGATCTTGGAAGGGCGGCACTCGCCTATTGGGAAGCCATTCGAATTTTTGAGTCGGCAAAACGAGACGACACAGAGTCAACCCATGGACTGGACAACGAACTGTTTCATGCAAACTTACGAGTAGCGGAGATTTATCTGCATAGCAGCTGGATCGAGGATGCGCGAAATCGCTTGGAACATGCAGCAAGAATTCAACCGAATCGCGTTGAAGTGCATCTGCTGCGTGGCAAACTTGAGCGTGATGACGGAGAACGGTTGTCGACTGCGAACGAGTTTCTGGCTGCGGTCGAGATGGATCCGACCCATGCAGAAGCACGCTATCTTCTAGGTCTCCTATATCAACGCAACAAGCAATATGAGGACGCCATTGCACATTACACGACCGCCATTGAGAACGATGCCGAGTTGGTCGAGTTACCGTTTGAATCTCAGCCAATCGGACTGCAAGCCCGTCTTCAGTTGGCGCGAACTTATCGGCGGATGCTCCAAGACTATCGGTTTATCGATCGTGAGTTATCAGCACAGGAAGCCGCCAAGATTGGTCAAATGGAGGAGGCCGCCGTAGCTGTTTTGGAGCAGGCAGTTGATAGAAATCCGAATTTTGGCGAGGCAAAAAATGAACTCATTGACCTACTTGTATCGCGCGCTTTAATCATTGAACGACAAGGTGATACCCGTCCTTACGACGAAGCGCTCAAGGTATATGAACGTATAGTCGAACTAGACCCAACCAAAGCGGATATATGGAAGAAAATGGGGGAAATTTACGCCCATTTCATGCATGACAAGGACGCCGCACTTAAAGCCTTCAAAGCAGCCTACCAACTAGATCCAGACTTAGTAATTCTCGCCGAGATTGAGAACCTTGAAGCTGATTTGGCAAACGAAGCAATTCAGTAGGGCAACCAAACTCATCGCACATCGTAAGCCGTCTGGGAGTTTACACTTTCAGATGGCTTTTTTCTTTTCTCTTCGGCCAAAAGATACTAATCCGCCTACCTGTTTTTAATTTCAAGCTTATTACAGAGTCATGCACACGGTTGCGTCACAAAGGAAGATTGTCTTTGGTGCTGTCAATAGGCGCACATTCAACCAAAGTCGAGAGTGGTAACCAGCTCCAGTCCATTCATTGCTCGCGAATTAGGTTGTATTTCAAATAATGGACACCGTTGTTCAGAAGTTGAACATGGACACATTTTATTGATAGATACAGACGGGAAAAACCCGCCTAAAGGTGCACCTTCCAGCTTTGACCCCTTTGGCACATAATTTGCGCTACGATGAGTATACGATTCCAAAACTTCAACCATCCAAGCAAGTTATGTAAGGAGAACGACCGATGACAACCACAGGAATACAACTATTAATAGGATTCGGACTTCTTCTCATTTGGACCTCGCTCGCCCATGTTCGGGCAGACGAAGGAAAGGACAATCCAATTCTATTTGAGGAAATCACCGTCATCACCCGCGTTGAGAAAGATACTTTTCGAACCCCATATGCTATTTCAGTCATTGACCGGTCACAGATTGAGCGCATAAACGCCGACATTACCCCGCGCATCCTTAGAGACACGGTGGGCGTTTGGGCACAACAAACCACAACTGGGCAGGGATCGCCGCTGCTTCGCGGTCTCACCGGCTATCAAGCCTTTCTTTCAATAGATGGTGTCCGACTCAATAACTCGACTTTCCGCTCCGGTCCTAATCAATATTTGGCGACAATTAGCGCCGATACGCTCGATCGAATTGAGGTACTGCGTGGCCCCGGTTCCATGCTGTACGGCAGCGGCGCCATGGGTGGTGTCATCAGCATGTTTACCAAAGATCCAATTCTTGACAGCGCGTCCGAACAGTGGAGCATTCAATCCCGCGCCTATGGACGATTTGCGTCAGCCACGTCGGAGCGGCTCGGACGTCTTGAGGTGCTGGGAAGCAAAAAGCAACTCGGTTTCTCCGTTGGTGCATCTGCGCGATGGTTCGGTGACATTAACCCGGGGAGCGGATACGACCTTCACTACAAGAATCGCAAATTTGAGTTCGTTGCCGACGAACCAGAGGGCGTGCAAGTCTCCGATGCACCTCCCAAAGAAGTCCCCGATCGTTGGTTGATTGATTCCCAATCGCCTCTTGAATGGAACGCCTACGATGCCGATGCGAAATTCGCTTACAAATTGAGTGACGCCAGTACAGTCAATGTCGCCTACCAACTTTGGCGGCAACCTCAAACCCCACGCTACGATAAAATTGCGCCGCGCGAGTATGACGAGTATTTCTTTGAGCCGCAAAACCGAGATCTGCTCTACGCCACTTACTCTTCCAACCCTACCCATACAGCGATTGACCAGCTTCGATTGACGGCCTCGATTCATCGTCAGAAGGAGGGGAGAAATGAGCTATTGCGTGATGCAACGGAGCGGCGCCAGCGATTCGATACCGTCAGTACATTGGGGCTCAGTGCACAAGCGATCAGTTCCTCCCTCCCGAGTCAGCGCGTCGTCGTGGGCGGCGAATCTTACTTCGATACCCTCTCAAGCCAGACCATCAAAACCGATATCAATACGGGTGTCGAAAAGATGGACGAGACAAAAGGACGGTTTATTGACGGCTCCCGATTCTGGGATGCCAACCTTTACCTTCAGGACGAAATCGCGTTGCACGAATGCCTCGAACTGACGCTCGGTGGGCGATATACTCTTTACAACACACGTGCCGACCTCTCGGTGCGTTCCAATCAGTTTAGCGATTTCAACGAGTCCGGGAGCGCATTGACCGGTAGCGCGGGGGTCGTTGCAAGCATCAACGACCAATTAAACGCGGTTGGAAATTTTGCGACATCGTTTCGCGCACCATCGCTCAACGATACGACTGCCGTGGAAGTCTCCAATGAAGGCATCGATTCTCCTTCTCCCGACCTCAATCCAGAGACGGGATGGACCGTTGAGGGTGGGCTTAAAGCGCGTTACCCGCAGTTTGCCGGATCGCTCACAGTTTTTCATGGTCGCATCAACGATCTGGTCACCCGCGTTCTGGCAGAAGATGCCTACGCCGAGCATTCGCGTCCAGACCTGATTCAACAACTCCAGCAGAACAATCCAGGAGTTGATGTCTTCGTTTTTGACAATGTTGATGAAGTTCAAATACAAGGCGTTGAATTGGTTGGGACGGTGCCGGTTCAGGACAGTTTGTCCATTTACGGTAACGCCATGTTCACGCGCGGAAAGGTACTGCTCATCAATGGTAGAGCACCGGATCCCGAAAAACCGTGGGAAGAGCGGATTCGTCGTGAGCCGCCGCTTAACGGCATACTAGGTCTTCGTTGGCACCCCCCTGACGAACAATATTGGGGCGGGTTCTTCATTCGCGGCGCAACCGAACAGAGGCGGTTGAACCGCAGCGACATTCGTGATCCGCGCATTCCGGGTACAACGCGTGATACCGGCGAGGTCGAATTCGACTCGGATGGCAATGCCATTGGCGAAGGTTCACCGGGCTGGTTCACGCTCAACTTGCGCGGTGGAATGCAAGTATCCGAATACAGCCAACTCACTTTCGCTCTTGAAAACCTGCTTGATAAGCGGTATCGCGAGCACGGCAGCGGTATAAACGCGCCGGGTTTTAATGTGATTGTTAGTCTCAATAATGTATTCTAATCATGCGACCTGCACAAAAGCGACAGAGACATAGGAAAACACCATTGATACAGCGCCCAATGAGATGCACAGAATTGTGTCGAGCAAGCGACGGGCACGTCGGACAGGATTCATATGACCACTCGGGTATCTGATCCTAGAAGCGATTTCGACTCATGCGAATTACGCCCTGATAATTAGGCTCCCATTGACGCAGACTGCGAAGATTGACAGAAGGCGCTGCGACGCATAGGTTCCCATTGGATATAAAGCGTGGAAAAACTTACCTCCATGAGGTAGAATGGAGCGATGCGGTGGCTTTCCCACTTCCGAACAACATACCGCATCGCTCCGTCTACTGATTTGACATACTGCCCCGCTATGTCTGAGGAGAAAGAATCATGAGTATTTGTAGATGTATACTATTCCTACTCGTCTGTCTATCAAGTTTCGGTTGCGCTACGCTTTTTACCGAGCAGCAGTATACTTTGGTGGATCAGGAAGTGACGCCAGAAATTCTCTTCTCGGGAGTCGCTTATACCATTCCCGTAAAACTTGATGTTCGAAAAATTGTGATTCTGGGTTCCGGAAAAATTCAGAATATCGACATTCACGCTCGTGATGACAGTAACCATTTGAAGCTGGTAAAGAGAGTACAAAAAGCCATTCAATTTCCATTTGAACTTCCGCTTAGGGCTGAAACGGACGCCATTAAAATCTCACATCGGTCAACGACCGGGAAAGGCAACATTGATACGATTCAGTTCTACACCACCACAGAGAAATCTGGTGCGAATTAAGAACAGGAATTAACTCGTTTTTTTTCTCTCAGTATCAAGTATGAAGAGGCCTCTCTCACCGACTATGACAAAGCATAGGGAATGCCAGTGACCGCATGGGGACAAATTAGGCGACGGAGTCTCCAAAAAACCTATACCAACGATTATACCTCTGTCCTTGATTGGGAATTTACCTGTTATTCTGTTAATCAACTTTCTTTGTATCCCTTTCATCGTGTTCGCAATCGAACCTATCGGTACGATTGGGCGGCCATATCCAGAGCAGCACGCCTTCCTTTCCAATGAAGCCCTCCTGCGTGCAGTCCCAACTCACATTCAGATTGTGCATCCACGTGCCGGCGAGGTCATCGGCGAGTTCGGCAAACGGGCAGATAGAAGCGATGTGGTGTTTAGTCCGACCACGGCGCATGTAGCAATTCTGGACTATCTTATAGATTCAAAGACGACCATCGTAAACGTATGGGATGTCAATGCCCGCGAGCAGGTATCCGAGTGGGAGATTGCGGCACGGATAGGGGTGTCAGCATTCAGCCCGACGGAGCCGTTCTTCGCCGCCTCTTTTGACGATGAGATTCATCTGGAGAATCTACCACATGAAAACCAAAGGAAAAGCAACCCGAGACATCATCACCGAACAAGAACTAATCAACACCTTCGGTCTAACCGTCAACCAGTTTTGGCAGAAATGCCAAGACGCTGGCGCAGCCATGCACAACCGACCGGTCATCATATCCCAATAAGAACAAGCCCTCCTCCGTGAAGCGACTCAGATAGAGGAACAGATACAAAACGCTTTCGGAACAACCATCAAAGGCTTGTGGGAACATATCAAGTCGGCCGTCATGAACTCCGGCATCACTAACCTTCAATCGGTCATACTGTCCAAAACCGACCGAGAATTGTTAAGCCAAGCCCAGAAAGACCACAACGATAAGTGGAACTCAATGCTCTAGGAAAGGAGAGACAGTGAACGAACTCACCCTAGGACTTATCATCGGATTCATAACAACCGCACTGCTACTAGCAGGATTAATCTTAATCCACCTAACCGACGCAGACAACCGCCTCGACGAATTTCAGGCGCGGAAAGAACCACCGCCCGAAGAACAAACAGCCGAGACAACCGCAAAGCCGAAGAAGGAAGACGACAACACCGCCACCGGCGCAGTCATCATCAACCAAGTCCGAACTTCACGACGTAGCATCCTCGGATTTTAACCCAAAAGGAGACCCCCTATGTGGTACGAAACTGAACACGGAGATTTAGTCAACCTCAACCAAGCTAAATTCATTGAGATAGTCCCGCAATGGAAAGAGATCCCCAGCAACGACATAGACGTGCTTATGAGTACCCCCAACGAAATAGAGTGTTGGAAGGTACGAGCAGTCAACGACGACGACAGCATAACCCTTTTCAAGGGAACTCAAATCGAATGCGTCCGAGCCAAAGCCATCATACGCGACGGCTTACGAACCGATACACACAACTTCCTTGACCAAAACGACATAACCAACACCGTCAAAGAGCACACCGAAACATATTGCAAAGTCTGTGATACCGACCCTTGCGAAGGGCACGCAGCCGGATAATCCCCGGAAAGGAAACCGACCAATGGACGTACGCGACCTAATCATCGACATGACCGAACACAGCATGGATAGCCAAGTCGTAGTCATACGAGACGGCAAACGCTACGAAATTTCGGGAAGTAACCTCGAATATGGTCCAGAAGGCTACGAAGCCGTCCTCACACTCAACTTCCTAAATGAGGTAGGCGAACCAAAGTCATTCACGTACTACATGCTCAAGGCAGTCCATTTCATACAGAAGAAGCACATCATTGCACGTATAGCCGAATGCTCTATGGAACTGGAAAATTGGCGAGTTTGTTGGAAAGATGTTAAGTGAACGACGGCCCTGGATGCGATTCAGCCGAGGTGATAGCTATATAATCCATTCGCGCTTCCCCGGGGATCACGCTTCGGTTTTTAGCCAGGATGGTCGTTTTCTCATCGTTGCGTCAAAACGTCCGGATATTGAGTTGTGGAATGTGGAAACACGCCGTTTGGAAGGCCACTTTCAAGGTCACCCCGATGACGATGACTGGGTTGGGGGTGTAGTCATCAGTCCGGATGGAACGCGCATTGCTACGTTTGGATATGACGCAAAGTTCGTTTACGTTTGGGATGTGGAGACGCGACACCCGTTATGGCAAAAACGAGGCGGTTTTGGAACGGTTTCAGGATTGGCACTTAGTTCGGGCAGTCAACGATTGTACGTTGCGAATAAGACAGGTGTTCTACGGGCACAAGGTCCCCTGCCCGGGCCAGGTGAACCCTACTAGGAAGGATGGGACGATAGGGTGCGCGTTCGGGATGTCAAATCGGACCAACTGCTCAATACGTTCGGCGCCGAATTTTATAAACTGAATGCGATAAACCTGTCTCCGGACGAGAAAACCGCAATCCTGCACTATGAGGATGCTGCCGTACTGTGGGATATCGAAGCGAAGCAACCGCTGAAGGTGTGGGCTGATTTTCCGAGCGGGATTGTTGACCTGAGCCCCGACGGTCAAACTGTGGTCTCCGTATCTTCATACTTTATTAAAACCTGGGATGTCGCTTCACTGGAAATGCGGCTACTCGTTTCTGCCGAAGGCGGAATATTTCGAAAATTCGCAATCTCTCTCGATGGACAAAAACTTACTGTCGGCAGAAATCCCTGGATTGAGGTCCGCAATCTTCACACCGGCAAAATTGAAACTCAATTTCCATATCACCACGGGCATTCTGAGATTGCCTTCAGTTCATCCGGAAAGTGGGTCGCAGCAGAGGGAGACTGCGGCAGTATCCGCATCTTCGAAACTGAAAATCCAGAAACAATTCGGACGGCTGTACCAGATAGTGATGGCGGTTCGACGTGGATGCGTGAGATAATGTTCAGTGAAAACGACCAATATTTGGCGGCTGTCGACGACGACGGGCGGGGTCTGTTGTGGAAACGCGAGGGTGACACCTTCGTCTTTCAATACGCATGGCAAGTGCCAGAACCCTTTAGAAGTTACGAAGCGATTTTCGCCTTTCGTAAGGATGGTTCAGTCGTGCTAGCGGCCCCTGGACGGGAACACCTCCAAATCTGAAAACTCACGCCAAACGGTTCGCAGCTAGTAGCAACGCTGGATGCCGAGTCTCCGGCGCACTTTAGACCGGACGGTCGCTATCTCTTTGCCAATCAAAATAACCGTTTCCAAATCTGGGACGGGCATACATACACGCCAATTGAGCACCCACTTATTCCAGAATACTTTGCCATCAGTCAAACGGGACCGTTCTCCTCTCCTACAACAGTAGTGCGGCGCAAATCCAGATTTGGGATGGAAGAGCGCTTCTCCCCGTTGAATCACGCGGTAATCAGATCGTCACATGGGGTCAGGGGAAGCAGAACCTACTTCTACAAAACTATCCCAACCCCTTCACGCCTGAATCGTGGACTCCGTTCCAGCTTGCGAACGAAAGCACCGTTACGATTCGTATCTATGCCTCAACAGGTCAGGTGGTTCGTGTTCTACCGTTGGGGACAATGCCTGCAGGCGACTATTCCTCTCAATCGCAAGCGGCCTATTGGAATGGAAAAAATGAGATGCGGGAGACAGCGGGGAGCGGTATCTACCTCTACTCGATATACGCGGGCAACTTTTCGGCAACGCGCAAAATGCTTATCCGGAAATGAACTGTTGCAGATGAAAGAGATACTTGGTACAATGCATGAGATTCTACTTGGTATATGTGGGCTTGATGGCGCGAGTTCTGTTGATGAAACGAAAATTAGTTTAATCGGCGTTGCTGTTAGTAGGTTGTCTGTTCAACGATTGTAGAAACCCATTTGGCATCGGTCAATTCGGAGACATGCATGAACAAGTACCGTATTGCGATTATTGGCTTAGGCGGCATGGGAAGGAGTCATGCCGAGGCGGTGGAGTTGGAGGCGAACTGCGAACTTGTTTCCGGGGCGGATATTGATCCGGGGCGCGCAGCATCTTGGGGGGAGCGTTTTGGCGTTAAAGCCATTTACGACGACTACGAAAGGATGCTTGATGAACAACGACAGGACATCGTCATCATCCCAACTCAGGCTCCGATACACCACGCCCCCACGGTTGCTGCGGCAAAGCGCGGCATCCACGTCTTCTGTGAAAAGCCGGCTGCCCTTAACCTCCTTGAAGCTGACGAGATGGTAGAAACTTGTGACAAGCACAATGTCAAGTTTGCCATCAATCACATTAAACGCGCTAGCCCCTACAATCGGCACGTCCTATCGCTGATTGAAAACGGCGAAATCGGAGAAGTGGTTCTACTACAGGCAACGGACAAGGGTGGACGCAAGGCGGGCAACTCGCTGATGGAGATGGGCACGCATCTTTACGATTGGGTGCGGCTTTTCGGCGGCGATGTGGAGTGGACGCACGCGCACCTCGTTCAGATGGATGGTCGCGAATCAACTGTGGATGACATCAAGCATACTCAAGAGGTCCACCCGCATGACCGTGATGCCGGAATTGTGCTTGGCGAGCGAGGCCACGCCTCGTTTCGCTTTAAGAATGGCATCCACGCAGATGCGCAATTTATCGGCCAATCCCAGACAAACGATGACGGCTACGGTATTGACATCATCGGTACTGAAGGTCGAATCGCTGTTCGAGAAAGTGTTGGCACAACCATGTTTATCCATAGAGGGCAACACAAGACGCCGGCGGAGGCATGGGAACCGGTGCATCTTCCTGCCGAGGACCTTGACGAGGTAGGAAATCCCCGAGATCAAGGCACCATACGGTTATTATTGCAACGCCTTATGCTTCGCGATCTGATTGAAGCCATTGAGGAAGACCGCGACCCGTTCGCAAGCGGCAGGGATGGTCGCGATTGCCTCGAAATGATTCACGCAACTTGGGAATCACATCGGCGGAAAACTCGGGTGTATATGCCACTAACCCCACGTGAACATCCACTTGAGCGATGGAGGCGCGAGGAACACGACGCCTCTTTCAATTGAAACGCAATTCCAGTCGGTATCCCTGAATTGCCACCTTGATAAACTCGACTTTGTACATTTAAGCGGCATAACAGATGACGTCAATCAAGCGTTGAAGAAAAGCGGGGGAGGTTGTGGTTGTCTGGTCTTCTTGGTCGACCGTTGAAAAAGTCGCCTCGGATTCGGCAGACCAGAACTAGTGTCTCACCCACCCCAGTGCGCCGGAGTCGCCAGTGGTTTCTGATACTATGCGACCTGTAAAGATCTCTATGGGAACTCTATCGCAGTCACTATGGGATCTACTATCGCCTCGGAATCTCTATCGCACTCGCTAATCGCTCGCTTGATCTATCCGCTCAGTTGATCGCTCCCTACAAGAAATGGTGCATGGATCCCATCTTGATTTGATGAACGAAGATCCTTACACCTTTAGAATCAGGTGCGATGGGCCTGCCGCATATTCTCCTCTGTATTGTACTTTTGTACAAAGCCGAGATAAGAAAAGATGCAGAAACTGAGTTTTTTATGATGAATCCACACGAGTTGGCGAAAACGGGACCGATTTGCTCATGGTCCATCAAACGGACACCAAAAACTCGGTTTCTCTGGAATAAGGAGCAACTTGCGTTAAAATATTGAACGTACAGTAGATTCTTCACCGCGCACCCACTGTCGGATTAAAGAATATCTAACCAATCAACTACGACATCAGGCCCAATTGGAGCGATTTATGGAACGTTTAGACATTCTTCACCCGTTGATTGACGAATACCTACTCGATGTTATTCCCGCACGCGATGAGGTGCTAACGGAGATGGAAGCACACGCACGGGAACACCGTTTTCCAATTGTTGGTCCGCTCGTTGGTCGCGTGTTGCATCAATTGGTGTTGCTGACTAACCCGACGCGAATTTTCGAGATGGGATCAGGTTTTGGTTATTCGGCGTATTGGATGGCGAAGGCATTGCGACAACCGGGAGCAGGCATCATCTGTACCGACGGCTCGCAGGAAAACGCTGACCGTGCGGCGAATTATCTTGCGCGCGGTGGTATCACGAATCGCATTGATTATCATGTCGGAAACGCGCTCGAAATCATCGACAAAACTGAAGGTGGCTTTGACATCATCTACAACGACATCGACAAAGATGGGTACCCCGAAGCGTTTCGCAAAGCGATTCCACGGCTCAGGAGTGGCGGGCTGTTTATTACGGACAACATGCTGTGGATGGGGCGTGTCGTTACGCACGATACCGAGGTTCGCTCGCCAGGGTGTGATGAACAGGATCAATGGCTGCACAAAACCACGGTCGGAATCAAGGAATTGACGCGGCTGCTTTACAGTTCACCTGATGTGTTCACGACGATTATTCCGCTTCGCGATGGGGTTTCGGTCGCAGTGAAACGCTAACGCACCAGTCGTGTTTAGTAGCTCTGAGATTTTGGGAAATGCAGAAACCATTGGAGAACAATTGATAAAGTCACTTATCGGTAAACATTCAAACAAGCGAGGTAACGTGGCTATGGAAGAAAAATACGAATACAAAGTCATTTCAGCGAAGTCTGGTAAGAGTCAAGAGTGGGCAACTCTGAATGCAGGGGAAACGCATCTGATTTTTCAGAATAGAGTTGCCAGAGTAGTGGTCAAGTAATTGTTATCCCATGCGGCTTTGAGCCGTTTGTTGGCGACACCAAGTTTAGTTGACTATTCAGACTTGAGTAGATTGAGAGCAATGCGTCGAACAATGGCAAAGTTCTCACCGCTGTTATCTTTACGAATTCGAGACGCATCCTCGCGGAAAGCAACATCCAATACCCAATGACATGAGTTTTCAATCCGCCAGTGATGCCTGGTGGCTTCAAGCAACTTTGCCGCATCCCCGGGAAGCGAAGAAATGTAGTAGCGTGTCTCGCTGGCTACCTTTTGGTCGGCTTCTCGCTGAGCGGTGGCTTTGACGACTAAGTTGAGATTGGTGAGATTCTCAGGAATCTCTATCGCACTCGCTATGGGAACTCTATCAGGATCTTCTATCGGCTTCGCTATTTGCTCCGTTGAACCTCTGAGGGCGGAAATCACGCCGGAGTCTGCAATCGCATAAAGGAGTCTCTATCGCAGGATTTGCTATCGCGCGCGCTATTCGCTTGCTTGATCCCCTTGTTCAGTCGCTTGATCGGTGCGGGTTTCAATACGTCCATGATTGCCGTCAATTGTTTGGTTCAAGTCGACTTCAACATCTCTTAACTCGCTAGTTGAGACGCCATCAAACAGAAGTTGAACATCTTCATACAGCTGTCCTCGATTGGCTTTAAGCGCGAAAACGTAATCGGCATCTGAATCCACAACGGTTTGAGCGATGTCGGTTTGACAACCCATCGCATCAATAGTAACAATGCACCCTGACACTTCTAAAACCTCTAACAACTCGGGAGTTGCTGGAATCTCATTGGATTTGTCGGCAACTTTAATTTGCCCAAATGCCACGCCCATGCACTAACTAGGTGAATGGCAGCTCTGTTGTTATGAGTATCATAGGAAGGACGCAGTTGCTTTCCATCAACCGCAATCACTTGGCCTTGGGTGACTTTAATGGCGCTACGAATCCAGTTGATGAAACACTCCTCGAATTTCGTAGAATCTATCGCACCAAACACACGCCTGAATGTATCATGCGATGGGATGCCTTTTGGTAATTCCAAGAACTCAGCTAGCTACTTATACTTGGCACCTCCGAATGCTTCAACTGCCACCCAACTATCAGCGCCGCAAATAACGGCGCAGATAGCAATGACAACTCTATCAAGCAATTTATGGGGTGTGCGACAATCAACTCGTCTGGGGTCTGGCAATGAGCCAAAATGGGATTGTTAATCTCTAATCAACGATTAGCTTTACTCTGATATTGAGGAAATCGGGGGATTAGACATGTGTTCTGCTCCTTAGAAGATTTCATACAAGCATATCCCAAGTACCTCCCATGTCAAGCCCAAAATTTAGATGCGTTTCCCCTGGGAAGACTGGAAGGGTGGAAGTTTGGAAGAATGGGAAAGTGGGACACAGATAAATACGGATTCAAACACAGGAGTAGTAAAGAAGGAAGATTGGAAGGATAGTAGCAAAACGGTGGCTAATGGTCAATAGTTAGAAAAAAAGGCGCCATGCAAAGCTACACGAGTGTCTCCGACAGGGCGCCCTTCTGAATCCTCGGCTAAATGCTATTGTTTTCTTGGTTCAGACAGTTGCCTTCGGTGCCGCCTCCAACTCCGCAATGGCGCGGTTGACCTCGGCTTTAAGATCTAACGGCTGATTAGTGCTCAATTGTACCTTCAGATTCGACAGGGCAGCTTTCGCAGCTTCTAGGCGAGAAAGAGCGCTTTCACGTTGGTATCCTTTGAGCGCGTTAATGACAATCCGCCGCCGATCCGAAGAACTGCTTGAAACTGCCTCTTGATATTTACGGAAGTGACACATCGTTTATTTTCCTCCTCAATGTCCTGAATTTGTTGAGGAAATGGCGCATGAATTATGCCATTCTTTCTTACCGTATCTCAATCAGCCCCATTATCTTTCGTAGCGCCCTTAGAATGAAGAAAAAATTCAATTGACCTCTCGTAGGCCCAGTATCAGTAATATTGAAGGTCCGTAAGTGTTTAGTCTATTGATTTCTAGCGCGAATGTAGGGAACCGTTTATGATCTTAGGGGGCTATGGCTCAAAAATGTTCGCATTATTATTGTAAAGGCAATCCTAGGTTCTGTTGACATTTATGTTAGGCGTGTGCGTAATTCGAGGGAGGCACCCAGCGGGTTGGGAGACCAAACCCTTACGGATTCCGGTGCATGTCTAACCGGGCCTAGGTCCCTTCGCCCATCCCTCCAACGGGTTAAGTTGTGTGCACAAGTCAAAAGAACGTGCAAAGCACAACGCGAACCCGTAGGGGCGGGGATCAAATGAGCGAATAGCGAATGCGATAGGGATCTTATTGCCCCGCCCTGACTTAACACTAACTCGGTTGCTTTGCCCGATTTAATTATATGAGCGAACGTATTTATGCCTCCCTCGATCATCTGGTGACGATGAAATGTCAACAGAACCTAGTGCTATTAGGCTCTGTCTTCAGGTTCGTAGTAGTGCAATCCTCCCCGACAAGGTTTACTATTACCCACATCGGGACAAGGGTGGATCAGGCTGATTCGGCGATAACGTAAACCTATAGTACTTAGCACCGATTTACCATTTATCGTAGATATGCGCATGCAAGATTCCATCTGGGAGAAGAGGGAAAATCGGCGATATGATGGTCGAGAATTCTACTCTGAGGCATACGTGCGTGGGAATCGGCGTTCTTACACACCTTGAAGATCTCTGTGGGAAGTTCTATCGAGATCGCCTTCGCTATGTGCTCAGTTGATCCCTCGCTATTAACTCGGTTGATCCTCTAGAATCTGGTGCGATTGCCCTGTGAAACGTGCTTATGCAATGCTACGAGTCTCTGATTTTTCGCGCGACTCACATCGCAAATAAGGACACAATTGGTGCTGCAGTTTCTTCCGTGCAAAGAACAGATGCGCTTTAATTGTGCCGACTTGCCGATTCAGCTTCCGCGCAATTGTTTTCAGCGCAAGTCCCTCGCGATAGTGCAGAACAAAGATCTCGTACTGCATCGGCGATAGTTGCTCTATCGCTTGATGTATTTGCTTCAACAGTTCTTCGTTTAGGACCATCTTTGACGGTGGTTCTGAGTTGGCATCGGTGAGGTTTGTTGTGATCGAGTCGTCAAACTCCCACATCTCAACGACAATCGGGCGCATCGTATTTCGGCGCTTGAAATCAATGCAAAGATTAACCGCGATCCGATAGAGCCATGTATAAAACTGAGATGCCTTCCTGAAATTGAACAGCCCTTGATAGGCCTTCAGAAACACATCTTGGGTGAGATCGAGTGCGTCTTCGTGGTTGTGGACGTTGCGATATACCAATCCATAAATGGATTTCTGGTAGCGAATCATCAATTCGTTGAAGACTGACGTCTCCCCGCGTTGAAATCGCTTGACGAGTTGGGTATCATCCGTGGTTGCTTGAGCATATAATGGAAACACCTTTTTATCTGAAAGCATTTCGGTTTTCCTTTCGATCATGCCGATAGCGTTAGATAATCTTCCGGTTTTCGTGTTTGACGGTACTATACCCTGAAAGTGGCTGTTGGTTGGCTCTGCTGTCCTAATTGCTTACCTATAATTGAGCTCAGCAAAGTATTATGTGCGAGTGTCAGGTGCGCTTACTTGTCCCTGTCTTCCACTTCCTCTTTGTCCTTCGCTTCTTCTTTGTCGGTTTCTTTCGCATTGTCCTCCCACTTTGCTTCGCCTTGCTCCTGTCTCTGGTTTCCTTGCGTTTTGCGATATTGCTTCCGCATCCGTTTGCGTTCTTCAGGAGAAGCGTCTTGAAACGGGTTCTTTATTCCCTTAAATTCCGTTGCTTGCCATCACGATTTTCTGTATTCTGATTCGATCGATTTTCACGGTTCAAAGAGCGATCCCCGCGGTCTTCCCCACCTGCCCCGCTGAGAAATGGGTTCGCCTCGGCGCGAATTGTCATTATATCCCCTGCCCTATTGAGTGTAACTTGGTTTGATTCAATGTCTTTGACGATCGCGTCTCCTATTTTTTCGCCCACACCTACATAGTAGAATTGTCTCGATCTCCGGTCCATCATGTACGCCCTTGCCTTGTTCCCTTCTGATTCGATCAGCGTTGCCATGAGTGTATACTGTAGCTCACGATCCGGTCTCTGCCAGCCAATTGGCCGGAAGAGGTTATTCTCAACAACCACACGGTAGAAATCTTCATCACCCTTCAGTTCCTTACGCTGATAGGCAGCAAGATTCTTGCTGCGTGCAGAGCCATCCTTACCTGTATTTTGCTTCTCACGATTTGCTCGTTTCGGGTCAGGCTCCTGATAGGCAAACCTCTCTCTGGAATTGTTTGTAATGTCGCCCTGAGCATTAAGGTTCTTGTATTGGCTGATTAACAACGTCAGCATCGCAACACCGCAGATCCCGATAACCGCGATGATTCTGAATCGAGTTTCCATTTCATTTCTCCGCAATGGTTGGTTTGGCACTAGCGGAAGGTCATGTGACTTCACACGAAATCCCCAAGCAATACACGCGGCGCATTGGCGGCAGTGTTATCGCAAAGTTTCTACCGCAAGGGTTACCGCTCAGTGTTAGTGGGATACCGCCTAAGCGCTGCCAAATAGAAGGCGTGCACAATGTCAATTGGCGATTCTCAGCCGCAAGCAGCGAATCGATCCAAGTTGCGGATACACCGATAGGTTCATTGAATAGGAACCGCGGAACAATACGGTTTCTGGCCCATGCGCCAATCAGTGCTGGTCCGCTCTCAGGCGCCCCTTGGTGACCGCAACGCCCCAAGATGTCGAGCACGTTGCGCTGCTCGGTTCGGCCCCGTGGATGTCCGCCAGCACCTCCGGTTCAAACTCCCGTACTAGGGCGTGCGAGTATTGCTGTCACTTGCGGCGTTCGTCGTCCGATCTCGAATCCGGAAACTTCCTGCGATACTGTTCACCTGCCTCTTCGCGGGTCATCTCGCCGCTCTCGACCTTTTTTCTCAGTTCATCAATGTAGGTCTGCTGCTCCGAGGTGCGATTGCGGCGTCCGCGCATGTCTCGGCGCTCACCACGTGCTTTCGATCCGCTGTCGAGCCACTTCGACATCGTTTCATACTCGACACCCATGACATCAGCCATCGCGCCAAGGACATGCGGATCAAGGTAAAGCATGGGTTGTTGAAAGGCAAAATTGTGTATGACCTTACCACCCTTTGCGACAAGAATCATCATCGCCGCGTTGCGATTCAGGCCGTAGCTGCCAGGGCCTTCGCCACCATCTGGCGAGATACCCAGCAAAACCTCCTTTGGAACATGCGCTTCAAATTCCTTAATCCATTTAGACAACGTCCCTGGATCGTTGTCCAAAAACACGACACTTGTGCGAATTTCTTTCTCAGATTTGTTAGCGATGTCAAGCAGGGCACGTGAAGTGCCAATCAGCCCGCGCACGCCCACCCCGTTGTCGTCTTGCACGAACAGGACAAGGGGTTTTCCATCTGCCTCTGCGATGACATCGAATTCCTTATCAGCGAATTTACCCCTGATGCCAGTCGCCTTCAATGGCGGAAGGTGATCGCCCGGTTGCGGGCCAGAGAACAGTGGACTTTCTTCGGACTTGTTGAAACCGGTCGGGTCTTTGACTTTGACCCGACGGCCGTTTTCGTATTCCTTTTTTGCCATCGTCTGGCCCTGCTCTGTCTGCTCGCTACGCCTCTTATCACTCATATCAACCTCTTCTTCTGATGTCTTGGCTGTTTGAGAGAACAGCGAGAGTTGGACGCTTCGGAGCGGGACCAACTGTGCCATTGCCAGCAAAGGCAGGCTAGTGAATAATAAGGTTGTCGCCAGCCATAGCAAGCGTGGATTCGGTTGCAGATCTAGCCGTCGATTGTCTTTCAGGATGGAGCCGATTCGGGACTCCAATTGCGATGGTTGATTCAGTGCCAAAGCCAGAGATATGTCTTCGTCTTTGTGGCGAACCAGGTCCAGCAAGCACTGGGCATAGTTCTTTCGCGCACCTGTCAACCGGATGACCCAGTCGTCACAAATCTGCTCTCGTAGGTCCACCAACCGACGGTTGAGGAGATGGTAAAATGGATGGAAGAAGAAGATGGCTCCAACCAAGTGCGAAAAGAGATTGGTCAACCAATCCAGTCTTTGAACATGGGCTAGTTCATGGACTGCCACCAGTTCAAACTGCTCAAGACTAAGTGTCTGCGGAATTAGTATGCGAGGGGACCGCCAGCCAAAAGATATAGGTGACACGACCTGATTGGAGAAGTAGACGGTGACCGAAAAATTGATTTTCATCTGTTCAGCCGCTCGCCTGCACACCGTCTGATACGAACCATCAGCGACCGTGGCAGCTCGCCGCATGTGACCGATGCGGTGCAAGCCAAACAATAGACGCGCCAGCATGGTCAGCACACCGATAGCCCACGCACATAGCAGCCCATCAAGTAAGCCCCAGTTAGCAGGGAAAATCCGATCTGTAAGTATGTGATTTACCGATAGTGCTTGGTTTCCGACGGCTGGAAGGTCTAACAGGTCCGCAGTCTGGAGGATTAGGGACGTGATAGCTACTGGCTGGGCTTGCGTTAATTCTGACTGAGCGGCTTTGATGGAGATACCCGGCACAAGCTGATTTAAGCCAAACAGGATTGGCAGGCTGATTAAGGACAACAGCCAGAGCAGATGGAAAGTGGTGTTAGAGCGGCGTAAACGACTGGTCACCAACCAAGTAAGGCCACTCAGTAGCCCCCACTGCCAAGAGCAATTGAACAATGAAATCAGGATTTGCCTACTCATCAGTTTCACTCCCTTCTGGCCGGTAGTTGTTAATCAGTTGTTGTAAGCGGTCATGTTCAGCGGTACCTGTTTGTCTCACTTCAAGTAAAGCGTTAACCAATTTCTCGGCAGAATTGTCAAACAGGTGTTCCAGCAAATCACTGAGCATGGAATGGGTAATCTCCGCCTCCTTGACCAAGGGTTCGTAGAGGAAAGTCCGACCAATGACCTGATGTGCCAAAAAGCCTTTCTTTTCCAAGCTTTTCATGGTCGTGGCAATGGTGGTATAGGCCAGCTTGCGGTCAATGTTGTCCAGCACATCGTTAACAGTCGCCTGTCGCAGTTTCCAGACAACTTTCATCACGTCAAGCTCTAAATAGTGTAATTTCTTGGCTTTCATCTGATTCTCTCCTTATCCAAAAGGTTTAGGGTGAATGCCTCTGCTGCTGACAGGTCAGATAAGATGTTAACTCGCATGTTAAAAGTAAAAATCCAATTAGTACTAATTTCAAATACTATTACGATAGTATATGAGAAAGGTTTACACTGTCAAAGAGAAATTTCTCTGAAGGATGGGTGTTTCCTAAAACTCAATTCAAATAAGGGTGTGAAGGCAGCGTGTCTAAAGAGGGGGGGATAAAAGAATCTGGAGAAGGGATGACGTGTTCCTGCGTAACCGTACGGATTCCGCGTCTCGGCGCCGTTCTAATACCTCTGCTAACGCGCCTGTCGAAGGCGGCAGGGGGACTGCATCCTGTAAATGCGCAACCGCAATGCTAGAGCGAACCGCCCGATTAGCTGAGGCCGGAAGGGACGCGCCCTCTCTCCCAGTCGGAGCAACACCGAACTCGCGTGGCGGCCGCGAGGCGTTTGCTTCTATCGTAGCCTCTATGGCGTTGATTAGGTCTTCAATCTTCATCTCGTTCTTGAGATGCATCGAAGATTCAGAGAGTTAGCTGGGGTTAAAGAGAGAAACAGGAATCGAGGCTTGAAGTCCCCTAAGCTAACAATGGAAACTGTTTATAACCGAGGACCGCGAATGATTGGGGAGGGAGGATGAAGCCGGTGAGAGGATTTGAACCTCCGACCTGCTGATTACGAATCAGCCGCTCTAGCCCCTGAGCTACACCGGCCTATCACGAATAGGCTCATTCCACAAGCGTCATGTCAGATAAGGATGCCGAGGGGCAGAATCGAACTGCCCACACATGGATTTTCAGTCCACTGCTCTACCGACTGAGCTACCTCGGCACCGGATGAAACGGCTAGAATAATAACAAACAGGCGGGTAGATGTCAAGACTATTTTGCCATCAACCGAATTCCTCAATCCCGCCGAAGTCGTTCTACGGGGTTATTCGCTTACTTGGATTCCTTTGATGGGTCAAGGAAACTTGGGATCTCCAATGTGGATGACCTAAGCATTATTGCCCTTTGTTTGACTGAACAGCGATGTTTGCAATTGACGGGAGATGGATAATGTGGTATAGTTATTTGGTGTGGACTCCTTCGGCTGACGCTCGCACCAAGTTAACCATGGTTGATTTACGAAAATGAAAGCATCTAGACCGGGTTGGCACGCTTCGTGTATTCCAGGCGTCAATATAGCGCAACCGCAATAATCCTTCAAATAGCCTTGATGAACTAAGACAACGACCGTCTTCAGAAGTTACGGAGTTCGGGGCAAGTTCATTGTAGCGTGGAAAAACGGAAACTGGGCTGATCTCAGGGGTTGACGATGCGACAGCACAAAGGGAAACTAGCCACTAGCTCGCCGGACAAGCAACCTCTCGGACGAAATAACTCTATTTCACCGCACTAAAAAAATTCATGAGTAAACAAGCTGAAATCGCTAACGATCGAGCGATTGAATACTGGAAACGAGATCGGTTTGCAGAAGCAATCGTTCAATGGGAAGAAGCCCTGCGCATAGATCCCCAAGTAGCGGAAATTCACCACAATTTGGGAAACGCATACGCTCACCTAAATCTTCCAGACAAAGCTATCGAATCCCTGAAACAAGCACTTTCTATAGACCCAACTTTGGTTGAAGCTTATAACAAATTAGGGTGTATTTTCTACGACCAAGGGAATCGGGAGTTGGCTATATCAAGTTGGAATGAGGCGCTAAAGGTGAAACCCGACTTTAGAGAAGTGTTGCACAATCTGCATCTAGCAGAAAGCACGCCGCAATTTGATGTCAACAGCGAAATTCCCGAATATGAGCGCGGAGATTCAGAGGAAGACGAGGAAAAGTCGCCATGGAGTACTCGAGTTGGACAATGGTTTGGAAGGGTCTTTGGCAGGGGCAATAAGTCGGATTTCGAATAGCTTCCTCTTCCCTGGGGGCGTTCGCATAAACTCATGTGATGAAATCGAGTCTTCCGAAAGACCCGGTTGCCAAAATGTTTAAGTCCCAACGCTTTGGAACAAGTGTTTTATCGTCAGACAAATCCGACCTAAGAGCAAACCCCGAAAGCTTACCCCCGTCCCTCCAGGATTCGCTCGTAAATTGCCAAGTAGGAATTAGCGATATTTCTCCAGTCGTACTTTTGCACAAAATCAATACTAGATCTGCCCATTCGGATACGACCTTCACCGTCGTTGATGAGTCCCACCAGACTTCTTGCCAAACCGTTGACATCATTTGGTGGAAAGAGTGCGCCATTTACCCCCGTCCTGACCAAGTCCTCAATCCCTTGGACTCTGCTTGCAACGATTGGTAATCCGGTCCCCATTGCCTCAAGCACGACAAGTGGCATTCCCTCCGCTAAGGAACACAGAACAAACACATCGGCATCGCGGTATATATGAGGAAGTTCAGAATAGGAGACTGAACCGCCGAAACGGATTTTATGATCGACCTTCAGTTCTTTCGCTAACGCCACGAGAGTATCGCGGTAGGGCCCGTCCCCAACAATCTCAATCTCAAAATCAACCGTCGCTTCGGCAATCACTCGGGGTAATGCCTGAATAAGGAATTGGAAACCCTTTCTTGGAATTAACCTGCCAATCGTCAGGATTCGGACACAAGTCGGGAAGGTGGCTCGAGGTACCGGCGAGAAACGATTCAAGTCTAGTCCGTCGGGAACAACCTTAAATGGGAGTTCCGGGGCGGTTTTCGAAGCCAATTCACGCAATCCGTTGCTGCACGCGACTACTGCCTCGGCGTTTTTCCAAATTCCCCCTATTACCGGATTGATTAGGGCGTAGATCCAACGGTAATAGGGCGGATCCGGATTCGGGCTTGGTACATCGCGTCCACTGAGAAAGACCACATACGGCAAACCGTGAATCTTCTTCAACAGGTATCCGCCGCCACCGGATGGAATGCCTGAGAAAATCTGGACAATATTCGGCTTGAGTCGCGAAACGCTACGTAATCCGTGCAAACCTGAGCTAATCGCGTAGGTGAGCATTTCGTGTACGGCGCAGACATCTTTGTTACTTCGCAATGTAGGCACACGGTGAACATGAATTCCCTCAACTTCCTCCTCCTCAGGGAGACTCTGGAATTGGGAGGTAATTAAATATACATCGTGTCCCGCCTCTACAAAGTGTTTCCCAAAAAAGTAACTCACCCAGCCGCTTCCACCGCCTATAGGCGGAAACTCGTGGTTAAACATCAGAATTCGCATATCTAGGTGTCCACAAATCTACGGCGTCCGTGGCAGGGAATTCTTAGAATACTCGACCGCGAACGTGATGATTGCCTCAGCAATCCGGATTCCGGTTACCGTTTCAATCTCTTCGAATCCGGGCGAAGGATTGACTTCAAGTATTAAAGGCCTATCGGCTGTGTGCAACATATCTACGCCGGCTACCTCTAAATCCATGGCTGCTGTCGCAGCAATTGCTGTTTCAACGCACGGTGTTGGTAATTCCACAATAGTTCCGTATCCGCCACGGTGGATGTTTGATCTGAACTCGCCAGCCTGAGCAACCCGTTTCATAGCAGCAATCACTTTTCCTCCGACTACAATTACCCTAAGGTCAAGTACACCCGAATCTTTTATGAAGGGCTGAATGACGTAATCCTGATGCAAATCACACATTGCGCCGACCGCGGATGCGAGCGAAGTCCGCGTGTCTAGCAGAAGAAACGCATCGCCATGGGTACCATGAAACGGCTTCATCAGGAATGGATAATCTCCCGTTTCACTAACCGCGCGGTCTAGAAAATCGGCGGAACCGGCAGTGAAACTCGGTGGAACTGGCAGGCCTTGTGCGGCTAGGATGCGGAGCGTGCGAAACTTGTTGCGGGCGTTAGCTATCGGCGTTGCACGGTTAATGACCGGGATACCGACCCATTCAAAATGACTAACAACCTCGCCGCCGTACACCGCTGTTGCGGCGCTCAAACGCGGAACAACCACATCGTAGTCCTCAGTCGGAACCCTCTCGTAATAAATCCGTTTCCCTGTGCCTCCAATCTGTAAATTGAAACCAAACGGGCTAAGTACATGGGCGACATGCCCTGCCGAATGCGCTGCCTCGGTCAATCTTCGCGTGGAATGATTTTGGGCAGCACGTGATAAAATAGCAATCTTCATACTGGAATTCTACAAGAGGGAAGGTGCTTTTTTAGGCACATGGGTGGGCGATATGGCGATACTATTTGTTGTGCCGTCTACTCGCTAGGAATGAATCAAGTTGCTCAACGGTGTCAAAGATTCTTTCGCACAAGTTCTCAAAGAATGGACTGCGGGCATGGGAGTATACGGCGTAGACCGGCTTGTTGTAACGAGACGCATAGTTCATCTCGCTTAACACGCCCGGAGAGAGTTTATCGGTTGGATAAAGCACAACGACGAAATCGCTCTGATGAATGAATTGAAAATCCCTTGAGATGGTGCGTGTCTTTATCTGCTCGCTAAAACTCGCGTCAAGATTGCTAATGGTGGTGATTCTGTCTGAAGTTACTAGCTCCGGTTTCACGCTCAGTTCGGCTTCTGCGTCGTGAATTAACTCCATATCTTTTATATCTAGCGGATCGAACACGATAAAATGCTTGCGCATCTTCGATCCAAACGCATGAATCTTTTTGAGGTGGTCGGTGCTCTCCCGTAGCAGAGTGATTGGATAACTGAGATACAATTTCTGTTTGTCGGAAAATAAGAGATCGTAAAAGTTCTCAAGATCGTGCCGTCGTGCCACTGTATAGTGAGGTTTGCTGTTGAGGATCGCCATCTGCTTAGTTAGGAACTCCTCCTCATCTAGCCAGACGTTAATCTCTTCGCGACGCATACCCGTCCACTGAGGATTCGGCGTCATACGATCTGTGATATCTGCAAGGTCATCAACCACATTCACAAACACATCTGCCGGAAACTCCCGAATGTCCCGAAAAGATATCCCCTCAATCAATCTACCACGCCAGCGAAAGCACGAATGAAGTCCGATAAACGCATGCTCGTATTCGGAGGCGCGATTGGCAATTTCGTGGAACGCAGACCGACGCGCTAAGGAGAGCACGGCAGGATCGGAATCGAGTACTTTTTCCGTGAAGCGCACTCCGGATTCGGCAGCGGCACGGTGCATGAAATCACCTACGTTAAAAAACCCGATCCGCACTTTTTTTTCGCGACAGAGCGCTTCAAAATCCGCCATCAACTCCTTTCTGCCGGAGCAACTGATTCCTGTGCAGATGATATTCATGCCGCGCTCCTATTCACACTCGAAGGAATATCTAATCGGCTCCGAGTTACCAAACTCGCCTCTCCACGCCTCAATTGTCGATTTTTGGCCGGAGACAAATACTCAATCGCCAGTTGTTCGACTCGTAGGGTAGGCACTGCTTACTATTGCGGACCGGGCGCAATTATGCCACGCTGTCAAATCAGTGTCAACTTGAAAATCCTGTGACTCAGGTTCGGGTGAGAATGATATGAGATGGATCCGGCGGTGAGATTGGTAGTAAATCACGCCCCATTGGCTTCGCTGGCTTGAGGCCTGAGCAGAATTAGCGCGACTAATGCGGCAACCGAAGAGATGGATCCTGCGACGACAAATGCCCCTGAAAGCCCAAAGATATCCGCAACGGCGCCGGATGTCATGGGGCCAAGAAACATCCCGATGGCATACGTGGCTTGAAAGGCCCCCATCGCCGTTGCACGGTCCTGATCGGGTATCTGCCGAATGCTCAAGCCCATCAGCAAAGGGTACGTCATGCCGCGTCCAAACCCACTGATACCTTGGGTGATTGCTAGGAGTGGCAGGTTTGTGACAATGGGAACGACAAACGCCATCCCCGCCATAATGAGAATGCCCACGAAAAGCGCACGATTTTCGCCTAAACGATCGGCAACGCGATGATTGACCAGTGACGCTAGAGTGTAGGGCAGCAGGGCAACCACACCAATGACGCCGAGTGCCGATTTACTCGCACCCAATCCATCTGCATACAACGGGACAAAGCCAAATGTCGTTGCCCAGATGACATATTGATTCAGAGCGGAGATTAGCGCTGTAGTGATTACTGTCCGGTGAATCATTACCGAGCGAATCTGTCGCACGGTAAGAGATTTTCTAATTGCTCGCGGTTCCCTAATCGGCGCGGTTGAAATAATACCGAAAACCGCCAAAATAGCACCGACATAGAATGTAGATTCCATTCACCAGATTTCGGCAATCTGTCCTCCTAGACCGATAAAGACCGTTAACGATATGCCGTTGATTGCGCTGACGACACCCATTGCCTTGGGCGTTTCATCCGGCGGAAAGTAACTTGCATACAATACCGTGAATCCAACCCAAGTCGACGCACTGATACCGAACACACCGCGGGCCAGGACTAGATATGCCGGGTTAGGCGCAAGAGCAAGCCCCAGGCACCCAAGCAAGTTGAAGAAGTGACCTGCGTAAAGGAAAGGCAGGCGCCTCCCCAGACGATCCGACCAAATGCCGACCGGAATTCGCAGGAGCATTTGAACGAAACCGTACGCCCCAACAATGACACCCACGGTCGTGAATGAAGCGCCTAGCGATGCGGCGTAAACAGACAATATAGGTGAGTAGACGTATAGCGCAGCCCAATACAGAAACATCGCCACATAGAACGCCCAAATTGACAGCTTCCCAGGCTGGTGTGAAAGCGATCCGTTACCGGTTTGGGGTGTCTCCTTGATTGAAAATCACCTCGGGTTCCAGGAAAAATTATGAAATGGCCTGTGTCATTCTAACCGAAGGCGACCAGGCTGTCAACGTTTCAATACGACACGAACCGCGCAACCCCGGCATTTCCCAAACCTGCCCGTTTTTTCTGACCACAATGTAATGATCGCATATTGAGGTCTCTGTAGTTTCTGTAGAGTGGGCACTGTCCACCTCTGAAACAAATTATCTACGATTTGTCAACTTCATGTGTGCATACATCCTCGTGGCTATCAATCGCTGGCAAACCGACGAACATGCGGCTATCAATATCTGCAAGTGGTTCCACTGACCCCGTTACCGCCGCACGCGCAAAGACAATCCCGGGGCGATTGGCTTGCATTGCCCGACCGAGCACCGAAGCCTGATCGCCGATAGGGTTATTGCGTTTCACGCTGCGTCCAAGTTCTGCAATTTCACGTTGAACTCTGACTAGGGCTTCCCAGTGGCGGTGTGCAACTGCACGAAGATCTTCCGGTCTCAGTCCCTCCCGATAACTGCGCCGGACATTGGGCGGAGTCGGAAGACCGTATTTCGTACTGTTCCATCGCACAACCATCTGGGAGAATGATTCGAGTCTGCCCTGTGCAAGGCTTTTCACTGCGAGCAATTGTGGACCCACGTCATTGTCGCTGAAGTCCTTTCGAGTTGCGAGTTGCTCGTTCATTTCCTCGGTGTATGCCTCCCACGCCACTTCATCGTGATCCGGAGGCAAAGGCTCTCTTTCCAAGCTTTCACCAATGAATGGACTAATTGACGCGCCTGATTCCTTCGCTAGGTCAAAACCGCGCTTCATCAATTCCTGAATGGTACAGAGCGTTTTCGTGGCGCCGTCACGTTCCAAGACAATCTGCAGTGCCCATCCGAGCGTATTTCGCGTAATAAATCCTTCAGGTGCGTCCACGTCAACGCCCGTTAGCCTTGAGATTTCCGCGCGTCCATCTGCGGTCAGGCTCAGATTTGCAAGCCCCCACATCGGATCCAGTGCCGGTATAAGGGCTTCAAGCAATCCAGGATCGCGATTAAGTCTTGGACGGAGTCCGCGTGTAGTCGAAAATATCGGAAGCACGGAGTCTAGCGCTCCCGGGTCGCGTTCAAGATGCGAAACGAGGGTAAGTTTTTCTCGCGCCTCGGTTTGTGCAGCCTCGGTAATTGGCAGAATTACTGCGGCTTGATCTCCGTCAAAATCCACATTCATAGGCCTACAGACAACGGGTGGGATATGGATGGCATTGTCCTGGCGCCGTACCGGTCGAAATGCGAGAAACTGGGTTGGTGTTATAGCGGGAGCGCGATACAGAATCACCCACGAGCGGTTCATGATGGTATCAAGTGCTTGTGATGCATCTTTGGTTCGTTTACTGACTTCCACAGAGTTTTGAATCTCTCGTGTCACTATTGGTCCGAAAAGCTTCCATGCCATCTCTTCAGGAATTCCAATTTGATCGTGCTGTAGGCGAATATCCGGGACAATCACCCCCCGTCCGCTAAAAACTGACCGCGTGTTGAAGGCGAGATGACGGTGGGTAACGAGCACGTCAAAATATTCTCGAACGCAAGATTCTAGCTGATAAAGCGTCTGACGAATGAGACTCTCGGGCGCATTGTTAGCAAGCATTCGATTTGCTCGATCGTTGACCGTAACAAGGTTCTCGTAAGCAGTGGAAATGTTGGTATTTACGATTCTCGTCTCGTCAATCCACCATGCATTGTTGTATTCGCGCGGACTTGATGCGGTTCCGAAAAAGTCGCCATCTTCAGGGACGCCCACCTCGTCGATTGTATGCTGGCGCAGCCAAGGATGAGGAATTGGACGAGCTAGTTTGAGCGATTCGCCATCAGGCGGCTTGAGACGGAATTTCATCGTCGGATAGCTCCTAGTCCCATCTCCCGATCCTAATGGGTGCGAGCCCTCAAGTTCGGTGCGAATGCCAGCGAAGGCAAGACGCTTCATCAGATTGACAAACCGCGGGGCAAAGCCAGCATGTTGTTCAACTTCTCCACGGGCGACACGATCCGCGAGTGTATTTATATCTACCCAGTCTGTAGAGCAAGTATGGTAACGTTCATAAAGATTGTTGAAAACAGCAAGATTGCGCAAGACACTATACTCGATGTTACCTAACCCCTGGCCGTAAGTCAGTCCCTCACGAGCGGGCCTAATTTTCTCCCGCGCAATGTGGCGTACACGCCCCCAATACACCCAACCAACCGTGCTAGGGCGCTCGAGTCTTTTCCCATTCTTACCGAGTGTGAGGTATTCCATGCCATTCTCGGGCAGTCTCGCACGTTTCAGACGCTTGCTTAACTCTTCAATGCTTGGGGCACCAAAGGAGGGTACGATTATTGGTTCTCCTTCAACTTTCGCGACGCGGCTCATGATTGCTTCCCTTAATTGTCCAACGTTCATCCGTGTCTGCACGCCAAACGAGTTGTAAACAATTTCAACCGGAGTTCCCTCAGTGAGATGTGGCATTTCATCGTCCGGCACAATGCGGGAAATGCAGCCTTTCGAGCCGTGACGGTTCGCAAATGCATCGCCGGGTTCAACAGGATAGGGGTAACTGAAACGATTCGCACACGACTCGCTAATGACGATTGCATCCTCGAAAGTATCAACTCCCCACGGTACAAAAGCCGTCAGTACATTTCGTCCGCACCAAAATCTGTCGGCATCAAAACTATTCTCGGTCTGAACAAGTGCGGGTTCGGGGTCAGGCGGAACGTAGAATTGACGCTGCATGCCCAGCCCCATTTGCTGATGGTTTGGGTCGTTGTGCTCGATAAACGGCACAAGCGAAGCACTGAGTCCGAGTCCGGCTTCCGGCCGATTATCGACGACGATTAGCTTGCCATCGCGAATCTCTGCTCCAACTGCGATGCTCAAAATCTTACCAACACTTGGTCCCTCAGGTGTTTCATATGGACACACGCGACTAAAATAACTCGGATTCATGACACGATTTTGCCATTCAACACGGATGCGGCGAAGATTGGTTTGTCGATCAAGCCAGTTGAAACTCTGAAGGCGCCGGATGGATGGTTGACTCGCGAAGAATTCGAGAACCCATGTGTGGAGCGAAAACCAAGATTTAACGAGCGAGGCATCCCATGAAAAATCGGGAGGAGTGCTTCCTAGGCGCTCCGCGATGAAATCGCACAGTTGCTCGCCGACACATTTTATCTCGGCGGCGGCGAGATCTTCATTTTGAGCGATTGGCAGGACGATTCGCTCCTTACCATCAATATTGAATACCCCGTCATCATCTGGCTGTGGAATGTCGGTATACGATTCGTCTAGGTTGCCCGAACCGAATCCAAATGCAATCTCAATGCGACAAGTATACGTACTTGTTGATTCAACGTGATAGCCAGCCAGCGGCATACGCACCGCGAGAAGTTCTGGTAGCCGATTGTTGGTGAATCGGTTAAACGATTCTTTGTGCCAAAAAGCGGTAATATTGCGGGACATTCTTTTCTCCTATCAAGAATTCAGGATCCGACATGTAGAGATTCGTTTTAGGTTCTTAATACCATAGCCGGTCCTGATTTGTCCTCACCATTCATGCCATTCAATGCCAAGTTCCTTCCATTCGCGTGCGAGACGTTTCAGTGTATAGTGCAAACGCGATTTGACTGTGCCTATTGGGACACCGAGTTCATCAGCGACCTGCCGAATGTCCATTTCTGCACCGTAGACGAGGTGAAGAACCTCTCGCTTCTCATCGGGCAAGTCGTCTACAAGTTCCCATAGGAATTCGGACTGTTCGGCTTGTTCAAGCATCACTTGAGGGTCTGGCGATGCGCTGTCGATTAACCAGGTTGGCATCTGTGTAAGAGCGCCATCTTCGTCATCATAGGGCTCTTCGGGAACTTCAAGTGGCTGCTGTCTGCGTCGATGCACCGTTCGAAGGTGATTAAGGGCGAGATTGGTCGCAATGCGGTAAAGCCATGACTTCAATTCGCCGCGTCCATCCCACTGTGCCGCACATGTCCATACCCGAAGGAAAACCTCTTGGACCAAATCTTCAGTGGCACCTTCGTCTCGGACAGTACGCAGGATGTGCTTGTAGAGGACGTGCCTGTAGCGCTCAAAAAGGATTTCAAACGCAATGGTATTTCGCCCGCGAATCTGCTCAATGAGTTCCCGATCAGATTGCATCGACAGAATCCTTTCGTCGGGTTTCCACTGTGGATGACACCGCAGGATGGACGACGGTTCACTAGGGAATCAAAAATCGGTTTTTCAGATGGGGAAAAAGGAAGGCTGGAACGAGAGGGGTTCAAATGCTAGTGGCAAGTTGTGCATCAGGTTTTCCCACAGATCATCGCCGTAATCCAGCAGAGACGGTTTAGCAGTGGACACAACTTAAGAAGACCGCCATCAATCGCTCTAAGGCTCTTTAATTTCAGTCGATAGATTGGTGCAACGGGGAGAAGATGCTTCCAGAATAGTGCACCCACTGACAGAAGGTGAAACTCACGATGTTGCAGACAATCGAAATGTCCACCTAATTTCGCGACATCCGCCATCGAAAAATAGTGCACATTCGCGGAATATTCGAGGAAAAACTTGCGGTACAACCAGATTACGGGATGGCTGCGCATGTTTTCGATAAAAATGGCTTTGCCTCCCGGTTTAAGTACGCGATAACATTCTTCCGCGGTGCGTTCATGATCCGTAAAAATAAGCACAGATTTCGATATGACGAAGTCAAACGCGTTGTCCCAGAAGGCGAGTTGCATCGCATCCATCAGCACAAACTCCACCGAACCAATTACGCCATGCTTTATCGCACGTTCTTCTGCCTCAACCAAGCGGAATGGGAGAAGATCGATTCCTGTAACAGTAGCGCCATGCTTGGCTAGCATAACAGCAGTGCCGCCCGTTCCTGCGCCGAGTTCGAGAATCCGTTTGCCACGTAAATCCCCCATCTGCCGAAACATGTACTCAAAAGCAGGGAGATAGAAATCATGCCGCCATAACAGGAGATCCCGATCTGGACGAATTGCTACACCGCCTTTGTTCGCTAGTTCCATTAGCTACCTTTGGTTGATTGATCAATTCCGGAAAAATTATTATCTACGCCAGCTCGTACGCGAGTTTGTCTACACAAGTCTATTTCTTGAAGTGATTAAGACGATTGGATGAACTGGATTGAAAGGATGGAAATATGCAAGATTCTTGATTTCCTTCCAACCTTCCCTTCCTGTCTTCTACTCCTCCACGTCACCCTCACAATGCAAAATTCAATCTCTAAACTTGCATACGCTAGTGAAAAACTTAAATGACATCGTTTTTCTTTCGCACCTTAGTCACAATCACGAGAATGATGATGACCACAATACTGACAATCCACCAATTGTGCACGAAGAAACTCCAAAAAAGATTGAAACCGATCCAGACCAGAATTTCAATAGCCAAGATTATGCACGCTTTCGACCACGGGAACTCGGCGTAACGCCGTCGATATTTCGCCGAAAGCCACCACGAAAGTGCGACTGTTCCGAGAACAACAACAAGAAAGAGTAAATTTACTAATGTTTGGATACCGCCTAAAATGGACGCAATCATTCAATCTGTCTCCTTTTCGATTATCCAGTTGCTAACACTTCACAGTACAAGATTGTTGCCATTCTCGGATATAGGTTGTTGAATTCGTTCGGGACAACTGTATACGGTCATGCGATTTCCGCGCATAAAACCGATGAGTGCCATGCCGCTTTCTTGAGCCAAATCGACTGCAAGGGTCGATCCGGCGGAAACCGCTACGACCACCGGTATGCGCGCAAATAGTGCCTTCTGCACAATCTCAAAGCTGGCACGACCACTTACCATCAGGATATGATTATCAAGCGGGAACATCTCGACGAGCAATGCCTGTCCAATTACTTTATCCACCGCATTGTGCCTCCCGATATCTTCTCGAATGATTAGCAGCTCCCCGTCCGCAGTGAATAGTCCCGCGGCATGTAGCCCGCCTGTCGCCTCAAAGACAGATTGCGCAGACCGCAGCAGATTATTCAGCGTGTAGACAATCTCTGGATCAATTCGAAGTTGAGATTCAATCGGTGGAACCGCCTGCCGTACAGATTCAATCGTCATCTTGCCGCACAACCCGCAACTTGCATTTGCATGAAAGTTACGCTGCCAACCATCTTCCGATTCGGCATCCCAACCATTCGTGAGATTCACATTAATGATGTTCTGTAGGTCTACTTGTTCTACATCTTCACAGTAAGCGATTGTTCCAATATCGTCAACAGACTTGATAATGCCCTCGGTATAAAGCAACCCCGCGGCAAGTTCAAAGTCCTGTCCAGGCGTCCGCATCACAACAATCAAACTCTGGCCGCCAACACGAATTTCAATCGGCTCTTCGACAACCAGTTGGTCTTCAACGAATGACGAACGGCAATCGTGCCAACGTGCGACCTTCCGTTTGAGTGTAGGTTGTTGCGATGTCATAGATCTGTCGCATTCCTTATTCTAACGAGAAGTTAATGAATAAGCTAGACTATCCCCAACTCCCATCTTTTCGCTTGTGGATGAAGATTGGATTTCCTCCCGGGGCAGTCATCATCTCTACGTGACAGGTAGAGAGTTCATTCGGCCCCCACTCGACATCCACACCATTCTTACTCAATTCCTTAACCGTGCCGTCGAAATCGTCTACAGCCAAGGCGAGCCCTGCGCCGCCTCTGCCGTTTTCTAGCGGTGCACCCAGATAGGTGCCGAACAGCACCAATGCTATTGGAGACAGCGAGAACTCCGCCCAATTCCAGTCAGGATTGTGCAACTCCAACTTTAGACCAAGGGTATCTCGATAGAATGAAACCGCTTCCTCAAGGTTGGGAACATAATGTACGACGAAGTCCACGCCATGAATCGCCACACTGTTGAACTCCTTCGATCAAACTTCAGAAATTGATTACCGAAACAAAGGTGCAATGATTGGGTTGGCCTAATGCCCTAAGTGATAGGATTTACGGTTTTCGGACTTTTGTATCTCGACTTATCGGGGGTGCGAATCTTTCCTATGGCAATCAATAGCCAGACTTCGAGTCTCTCCGTCTTTGACTGCGCCAGACTTGAATATTGGTAAAGGCTAGCAAGAATTGTCAATCGAACAGCAACACCGAAGTAAGGATTTTTCGACGCCTGCAGAACAAATGAAAGGGGCACAACTGGCGATCGATTTGCAGCAACTGACGCTACATCTGATAGATTTCACCCTCCGCGGGCAAATACTACAACACCAGTACGTGTTATCAGATTCCCAGAAGTAGATAGGATTATGGGTGCGCGTGTTTATGGGTAAGCCTTACTCTCGGTCGTCCTCGAAACGAACTTCCATCGCTGCCGCATGGCCATCCAGGCCCTCAATCTGTGCCAGTTTTACGACCGATGGTGTAACTCTTTTCAAGGCTGTCCTAGTATAAGAGATTACGCTTGTCTTCTTTAGAAAATCGTCTACACTCAGCGGAGATGCGAATCTCGCCGAGCCTCCGGTCGGCAGAATGTGGTTTGGGCCAGCAATATAATCGCCAACAGACTCTGGCGTGTAAGGTCCAACCATAATTGCGCCAGCATTACGAATGGCACCAATCCACTCGAACGGTTCTTCTATCTCCAGTTCCACGTGCTCCGGCGCGATTTCGTTAGCAAGCGCTACAGCTTCATTCAAATCATCAACGACGAATGCCACGCCGTAGTTGCCGAAGGCGCCGACGACTTCAATCTGACGCGCCAATTTTGCCGCTTGCAACTCAATCTCTGACCTCACCTGCTCGGCAACTCCTCTTGACGTAGTGACGAGGATTGCAGAGCAATCTTCACTATGCTCGGCTTGTGAAATGAGATCCGCGGCAACGTAGGCAGGATTGGCTGAATCATCGGCGATTACCAGCACCTCACTCGGCCCTGCCAATTTGTCTATGCCCACCGTGCCGTAGACCGCTTTCTTAGCTAGCTGGACGTATAGGTTGCCGGGTCCCACAATCTTGTCGACTTTGCGAATCGAATCCGTCCCGTATGCCATCGCCCCGACCGCTTGTGCACCGCCGCATTTGTATATCTCGTGAATATCACACTCCGCCGCGGTGACAAGCATATGCGGATCAATCTTCCGATTTGGTGCAGGGGCAATGAAAGCTGCAATTTCCTCTACTCCCGCAACTTTAGGAGGCACCACATTCATGATTAGCGAAGAAACCAATAATTGGCTTGCAGCCGGCACGCAGACGCCAACACGCCGTAACGGACGGATGACATGTCCTAGAAGAACACCATCATCTTCGGTTGTTATCCACGAATTCCGCAACTGTTTCTGATGAAACCGTTCAATATTGGTACGCGCATGTTTGATTGCATCAAGGAATTCCGAGTCAACCAGGGAATATGCCTTGTTGATTTCCCGCTCGCTTACCCGCAATTCCTTGACAGAGATGCGGGGCGCATCCAACTTTCGGGTATATTTGATTACTGCTTTGTCCCCATTTTTCCGCACGTCCTCCAGAATACGATTCACAGTTCGCAAGACATTTTCGTCCTGGAGTTGTCCGCGATGCCGCAACCTTTCAAGGAACTCTTTTGCTTCTTGGGAACTGGACTCAAGAATCCTAATCATCTGAACCTCGAAATATCCACGTCATGTACATCTATTTGGTTTACGCCGCGACAGGAGGTCGCAATGCCAAGGTCACTCCTACTTGATTCAGCCTATTCATCTATCCTGACAATATCTGCACCGATACCGGTTAGTTTCTCTTCAATCCGTTCATATCCGCGGTCAATATGATACACGCGAGAAACAACGGTCTCACCTTCTGCCGCCATGCCTACAAGCACCAAGACGGCACCTGCCCGCAGGTCTGACGCCATGATGGGTGCACCGCTGAGTTTGGGCACCCCACGTACCGTCGCACGATTTCCGCGCACTCGAATGTCGGCTCCCATACGATTCAGTTCCGCAACATGCATAAACCGGTCGGTATGGATTGCTTCGGTAATAACGCTTGTACCTGCCACAACGCTCAGAAGACCCGTCATTTGAGCCTGCATATCGGTTGGAAACCCCGGAAACGGTTCAGTATTCAATTCAATAGCGCTGAGTTGGCGCGGGGTTGTCACGCGAACACCATTTTCTTTCCAATCAAGCTGAACTCCTGTTTCGGACAGCGTTGCCGAGACGGCTTCAAGGTTTTTCTGCACGGCATCTTTCACAAACACATCTCCCCCGGTGATAGCGCCCGCTACCATGAAAGTGCCAGCTTCAATGTCATCCGGGACAATGCTGTATTCCGTTCCGCGCAACTGTTTCACGCCGTGTATTTTGAGAACTGACGTACCGATTCCCTCTATTTCTGCGCCCATCGCATTCAAAAAATTGGCGAGATCGGAAATGTGCGGTTCGCGTGCTGCATTCCGAATAACCGTTGTTCCCTCTGCCAAGGTTGCCGCCATCATAACATTCGCAGTCGCACCGACGCTCGGACCGTGGACGCCACCAAGATCCATGTCCGTCGCCACCAATCGGTCTGTTCGGGCGTGAATGTAGCCTCCCTTTATTTCAATCTGTGCTCCGAGTTGCTCTAAACCCTTTATATGAAGATCAATCGGCCGAGGACCAATAGCGCAGCCTCCCGGGAAGGAGACTTTAGCTCGACCAAGCCGCGCAAGGAGAGGCCCTAGCACATAGATTGAGGCGCGCATCTTCCGCACCAAATCGTAAGGTGCCTCATAAACAATATCGTTTCTAGGGGCAATATGGAGAGTTGAATCTCTGAACTTCGTGGCTGCGCCTAACACTTCCAGGACCGAACGCAGGGTTTCTACATCTCTGAGATCCGGAACGTTGTTAATTACGCTTGCCCCATCTCCCAAAATTGATGCTGCAACCGCAATTGGTAGTGTTGCGTTTTTAGAGCCACTGACCGACACCGTGCCTTCAAGCCGCTTGCCGCCTTTGATAACTAATTTATTCATCGGTAATTCTCCTTAGAAACTCAATTGGTTCAATGCGTTCCTGACCGGAGTTCTTGCTGTATAGCGCATCAACGATGCCAACAGATCTCCGTTTCATTCGTGCGTACTACAGCGGGCAATGCGCTCAAAAATGTGTCGAAAACACCCCATGTCACGGATTGCCGACGTTGGTGTCGGACGACAACCTGTTTCAAATGACTTGGCGGACAATTGCGGAGTGAAGTATATCCCAGATGACATGAGTAATCAAGATTATTCCCGTCGGGACACATATCAATTTCATCCGGTCATAGCAGATATGGGAATCAACGATTGTTAACCCTTTTCCGGCAGGAGTACTCCTTGTGCGCACACGTGCCGTGCGATTCTGTGAATCTAAGGATAATCGTAAGCCATCTGCGGAATAAGGGGGTATTCACACAACTAGGGGCAGCTATTCATGTCGCAACGCCTCCGTGGGTGTCAATCTCGCCGCCTTGTATGCCGGATAAACTCCAAAGATGAGCCCGATAGCGACAGCAACACTAAACGCTAGGACAACTGCCTGCACAGATACCGACGCGGGCCACGCTGTCTCTTTGATTAAGAACGTAGTGATTGCCCAGGCTGAACCGAACCCGATGCCTCCGCCGATGAATATGCCTATTAGCCCGCCAGAAACGCTTAAAACAATCGCTTCAATTAAGAACTGCTGCAAAATATCAATTTGTCGTGCACCGACCGCTTTCCGCAACCCAATCTCGCTTGTGCGCTCTGTTACCGAGACCAGCATAATGTTCATAATTCCGATGCCCCCTACAAACAACGCGATACTTGCCACTCCCCCAAGTAGGGCTTGAAGGATGCGGCTCACGTTTCCAACTTGCTTCAATATCTCCTTCGCGGTAAAGAATTCAAAAAACTCCTCCGAGCCATGTAGACGCCGTAAGGCAATCTTGACCTCTGCCAGCGCTTGATTCACCTTGTTAAAACTCACCGCTTGAATAAAGAGTTCAATGCCCCGCTTATTATTACCGAGAAAGTATGTCTCCATCGTGGTGAACGGGATGATAATCCGCTCATCCCAGCCCTCGGTTGCCATCCTGTTCCCTTTTTCCTCCATCACTCCTATAACGGTAAATCGTCGGGTGCCTAGTTTCAATTCTTGACCAATGGGATCAATGTTGCCAAACAAATCTTTTTGCACCTGCGAACCAATCACACTAACTGTATCCTTCCGGTCAAGATCGTCCTGACGAAGGAATCGCCCGGATTCTACGTACCAATTGTGTACCTGCTGATATAGTGGCGTTACCCCCTCAAATCGGAGTTCCTTACTTCTGTTGCCGTGTGAAGCACGCTTTCCCATAGCGTCAATGTCCGCCGAGACAGCCCTCACTGAAGGACAGGTGGCTAGGATGGATTCCACATCTTCGTATTCAATACGCTCGGGGCGCTTGTTTTCTTCCCATGTCCCATCTGCTTGTTCCACCCATCTTGGGCGAATACAGACAATCGTGGTCGCGCCACCGATTCGTTCAAACTCCGCCAATACTAGCGATTCTGCACCACCGCCAACTGAGACCATACCAACGACCGAGGAAATACCGATGATAATTCCTAGCATTGTCAGCAACGATCTTAGCTTATTTCGCCTTAGAGCAGATAACCCAATGCCAAAACCCTGTATGATCTGCATCTTCTTCCGGTTAAACCCTTGAGCGTATGAACGAATCGCGGAATTACTGGAAATACACACGCTAAATCCGGATAGCCAAATCAGGAGATTGAGACCGAGAATGCGTGAATGTATGCATGTGAAGCACATCACGCATCACGTATCGCGTTTGGAATTAGCGCAAACTTCCAACTTCTATCCCTGAATCTTAGCATTGGGCAAGCGAACATGTCAAAGCATTCCTCCTGTTTCACGCTTGACAAACCTTAGAAATAGCATGTATCCTATTAACATATTGAGTGCCAATGATAATGCCGCAACATGACGAATAGCCATGATATGGAGACTCAAACAACGCCGACTGACGAAACCCTTAACGGTTTTCGAGCAATTCAGGTTGATGTGCCCGACAATTTGAAGGAAATTCGAGTTATTCTCATTGAACCTCGTGAGCCGGGAAATATCGGATCCGTTGCACGGGCGATGAAAGGGATGGGGTTGTCGCAACTTTATTTGGTCAATCCGGTACCGTTTCGCGAAGCCAAGGCTACATGGTATATGGCACACGGCGCAACAGACGTTATTGAGAATTGCCAAGTCGTGGACGTGCTGGAAGAAGCCTTGGAGGGGATTCAGTATCTCGTTGGTACAACCCACCGAAAACGAGGCGAGAGGTTAGCCCCTTGTGTTCCAGTGAGGAAAGTAGCACAACAAATCGCCGCCATATCGCAAAACCAAAAAGTCGCCGTGCTCTTTGGTCGGGAGGATTTCGGGTTGTCGAGCCATCAGATTAGCCTGTGCCAACTGACGGCGAGCATTCCAATGGCGACAAAAAATCCTTCACTTAACTTGGCACAGGCGGTGCAAATCTTTGCCTATGAAATCTTTCTCGCAAGCATAACAGAGATGCCGACTGAGGAGTATGAGTACGCCGAAGTAAACCAGATTGAAGCGTTTTATGGTCGAGTCACCAATCTGTTGAAAACGGTCGGTGTAACACCGTACAATCATGACTGGGAAACGTATCTGCGATCGCTTAGGCGCGTGTTTTCGCGAACACGTCTGGAAACGCGTGACATTGCCACGCTGGATATGATTTTTTCGACGACAAATCGATACATTGATAGATTGGAGAAGAAACTCGAAGAACGGGACTGAATTGTAACCGACTCCTAGGCGTAAACCTCGGCACAATCATTACTCCGGTATCCGAATGTTGAAATCCGAAGACTCTTCAATCGATCGTATTGCCATTTTCAGCACATAACCGCTGAAGGCACCCCTACCCTCAGACGCAGTGTTCGCATAAACTCGCTTACGGCAAGCATTCTGTGGATAGACATTGTTTCAGTTCTCTTGCTTATGTCCGAGCCTTTTCCATTGTCGTTTACATCGTAGAACCAAACCCAACCGAATGGACGATAAAGCCAACCCTACTCCACAACTACCTCCTAATCAATCGCTAACCAGTAGCGCAATCATCGCGATTATCTCTATTGTGTTTGCGGCGGGTTGGATTGCGTTTGCATACTACAAGGGCACAGATTCGGTGACTGCGGACGGAAAGAGCATTTTGTTGCTGCATCCGGTGGTCGCGGTTATACTCGTTGCCCTTCTTCTCCGAATAAGGCCGCTCATTGATGTCAAGAGTGTGGTCGATCTACACATTCTGATGATAGCCATCTGGGTATTCAAGAATCTCTTGGGTGTCTTGATGCCCTTCCTGCTTGGGTTCGGGATTGCCTATTATATGCGATTCCTGCTTGATGCCATACAAGATATTCCGCTGCCCAAAGGCAGACGTTTGCAACTCCCGCGCCCCCTCGCGCGCGGTATATTGACCATATGCATACTTGGTATTTTCACGCTACTCTTCTTTTATATCGTCCCGCAGATTGGGAAGCAAGCCCAAGAAATAAGCAAAGGGTTGGTTAGATTCTATCACCAATCCATAGTCCCTTTTGCGGTAGGAAACGAGTTCAATGCAGTTGCGAATCAGCCAGTTACGGTCAGAAGGTCACTTTCAACAACTGATACAACCCTTGAAGGCCAGCTAGACGAAGGCAAGTTCCCGTCCGAATTGCGAGAAGCTTTCCAAGAAAACGAGATTGGTTTTTACGGTGACATCCAAGTGTCAGTAAAGGAAAAACACGGCAAATGGCTTATAACCGACACCGGGGATGGGCAGGCGTATGAAATTCAGATGACGCAAGATCAGTTGTACATTTATTCGGAAACTCTTTATCTTGGGACAGAACACGGTCTGTATCGCTTTGACGGGAACCGAAACAGGATGGTCGATATTACGGATGGAGCCCTAATTGGTCAATCAATTCAAGCAATCTCTACAGCCCCCTTCGCCGAACACCAACTCTTGGTAGGAACACCGGCAGGTTTATTCGGGTACATAGCGCCGTCCATACGAGACGACGCTCTTCATGGGTGGCAACCCGTCGGGGAAGATGTGTTCGCAGGAAAACTTGTTCTGGCAGTGGCAACTCCCATTCCGATGGCGCCTCGCGCTTATGTAGGAACGGACGAAGGAATTTACGCAAGTACAGATAACGGTAGAACATGGAAACATGTCGGTCTTTCCGGATACGCAGTCCGAAGCATTGCGTATGTACCTAATGAAAATCCAAGAATCTACGTCGCTACAGACAAGGGTGTTTACTATGCGGGCGACTCCGAACCCTGGCGATGGCTCAGACTAGAGTCACGGACTGACGATGCTCCAGCCGCAATCCATACTCTTGTTTTTGCCACCGATGACAGCCAACTCTACGCCGGAACATCTAATGGAATATATCGCTGGGATGCCCGAAAGAAACGATGGAGCAAGGATAACAGAGAATCGCTCAGACTGCATCAGCCAATTTCGCTGCTGTTTTCGGATTCGCGAGGAGGACTTTACGCCGGCAATCGAGAAATAATCCATTATCGGAAAACCGCCAAAGCGAAATGGGATTTGATAGCATCCGCCAAAGAAGGAATCCTCACTAGACTCGAAGACCTTCCAATGGTAAGCGAAACAGGCATCGTTTCCAATGTAGTCGCCGAGTCAAAGCAATATCTTAAAACGAAACTTCCGACATTGGCTCAAACGAGTAGTGAATATCTGGGTAAAGTCGTCTTGATTTTCCCATCCTTTGCTCTTGGATTTGGAGGCTTTTTGGCGACGCTATTCCTGACGCTTATGGTTTTCGTCTATGCGGGCCAGTCACTTGTAAACTATATCCGGAATTTTATCAAACTCTTCCCGGAACACAATCGCCCTACTGCCAGACGCTACATGGCCGAGATTGACCGAAATCTGCAGTCATTCCTTAAGGGTCAAGTCACTGTAATTGTTATCATCAGCGTTATCTCGATTGTTGTTTATTCAATCGTCGGTGTGCCGTTCGCTTTAGTTGTCGGGATACTTGCGGGAGTATGCAACGCGATTCCCACCTTTGGCCCCTATATTGGTGGCGCGTTTGCCCTGCTTTCGATGTTAATGGGACTGGCTGCGGGCAACTTTGAGTTGGTCGAGTTCTTGGTTCGCATCGCTGTTGTGCTGGGAGCGATTGCCGGAATTCAGGCAGTGGATAATTCTTTGATTTCGCCGAAGGTCATGGGAAGTGCTGTTGACGTAGATCCGTTGCTCATTATGTTTGGCGTGATTGTGGGCGCCGTTGTGCTCGGTTTCTGGGGGGTCATCTTGGCAATACCAATTATTGTCGTTATAAAGTCGGTGTTCACTGTTTCAAATGAACTTCGATCGCCTAACTCAGAACTGTAGAGAACGCAAAGCTGCGTTCTCTACAAAACTCCAATTGATCGCAGTTTTGCCTTGTCTCCTTACACATCACGAGTTACGCATTAATTCTCGTATAGCAGAAACATTTCCGATAGATCTCGGTGCGGCTTGATATTGCGCAAAGTTGAGAACGAAAAATGATACGACTCGTTGTTGCCATCGTTGGAAGACCAAACGTGGGCAAATCATCGCTTTTCAATTGCATTACCAAAAAACGAATCGCCGTTGTCCATGATCACCCCGGTGTGACGCGAGATCGCAACTATGCCGATGTGGATTGGGGCGACTCTCGTTTCACTATCGTGGATACAGGCGGGCTGGATCTCGACCCAGACGATACATTGATTGACTCGGTGCAGTTTCAAGTCGAAACCGCCATTGACGAAGCGACGGTAATTCTCTTTGTTGTTGATGCACAAACGGGAATTCTGGCACAGGACCTTGTTGTTGCCGATAAGCTGAGAGAAACGGACAAGCCTATTTTTGTGGTCGTAAATAAATCGGATAATGAGCGACTTCGAGCTGAGGGGAGCGAGTTCTATGAACTTGGACTAACCGAGCCATTCTTCATTTCCTGTGCCCACAATCATGGAATTGGTGAACTTCTGGATGAGGTGGCGTTTAATCTCCCAGCCTCAGAAACGGAAGTATCCGCGCCGTCTCAAGGCATCAAAATTGCCATTGTCGGGCGCCCAAACGTGGGGAAATCCTCAATTATTAACACCATCCTTGGCGAAGAACGCATGATTGTTGACGACCGTCCCGGCACTACTCGCGATGCGGTCAATATTCGCTTTGTCTATGATAACATCCCGTTTGAGCTAATTGACACGGCAGGCATGCGCCGCAGGTCGGTAATTGACGACGAACTTGAGGAAGTGACTGTGCAGCGGGCGATTCGCAGCATTCGTCAGAGCGACATTGCTTGGCTAATCCTTGACGCCACTCAAGAAGTGGCGCGCCAGGATAAGGTGATAGCCAGCTTTATCGCTCGGGAAGGAGTAGCAAGCATATTGGGGGTCAATAAATGGGATCTCATTCAGAAGGACAACCTAACCCATAACAAGTTCCTCGAGGAGATTTACCGCCAACTTCCACAACTCACCTATGTGCCCGCCGTGTTTACATCCGCAGAGACGGGGCAACGCGTGAAGAAATTATTGAGTCTTAGTTTGACGGTCCACCGAGAATACTGCACGCGTGTGCCTACACATGCCCTTAATGAACTCCTACTGCAATTGAAAAGTGGCCATCAGCATCCGCGAGCAGGTAAGGTGCGCCCGACACTGAAATATATGACCCAAATCAAGACCGAACCACCAACCTTTCTAATATTTGCCCGTCATCCGAATAAGATTTCCCAGCCCTACGAATCCTACCTAATCAACGGAATTCGGGATGCCTTCGGCTTTCACGGAACGCCGATACGAATCTACTATCGCTCCTCCGATGCAAAGCAGTCGAAGCATTGAACCGTACACCAGCCTCTTCACATGGACAGCCTAACGAAAACGTGTTATCCTGATACCTAGGTGAGTAAAGGATCGAACGACTGCAGTTTCATCCTAGCGTCATAGCATTGTACGACTCCCACGCTGCCGCCCCACACCCGGAATCTGTAAACTGCCTCTCCTGTTTTCTCGTTTACCACGTTGTCGGCGCACCTGCCCGGAGCTGACCGAGTCGAATTAAGGAGATAGGCGTTGTATTCGATTATAACGAGAGGCTACTTATATCATACCCCTCTAGTCATTTTACTCATCTTAGTCCTCCCTTGTTTCAGCACTCACGCAAAACCCGTTACCAAGGATCCGAAGTTAACCCAACATTACTCGGAACTTCGAGAAGATTCTGCGGAATCGCCCGAAACCGAGGGTGAATTCGTGAAAGATCCGAGTTGGGAAACTGAATCCGCCGATCAGCACGATGAAGATGATTGGTGGAGGAGTGCTTCCGAACCGGAACCCCCGACCCCACCTCCCCTAGACCCTTTTACGCCAGATGCGGAAGACACTTCCATACCCTCCAGGATATTGGCTCCATATTATGAATCGTTACAAAGATGGAAAGATGCACCACTCATGATTGAACCTCGGATGCTATACGATCTCAAGGAGGATGGTTCCGGGATTGATGAGGAAAAAGGCCTCGCCCTGCCGCTCCAATCTAATCTTCAGATTACCGGACACAAGTCCGTTACGATTGAAGGCAATGTAACACACTATTTTGGTGAGAGTGATGCCAACCGTTACGCTGGATACAGCACCTATGGGGGTAATAGGCCAGGTCTCGACCTCGGCTTAACATCCTCCTACGGATATGACGATTTTGGAAGTTTCGGAGGAGGTTACGGCGGCGGATATGGCTCTGAATATGGGAGCGGGTATGGGGGCGGCTACGGGAGTGGGTACGGCGGAAGTTTCAGTACATTCGGCAGAGGTGGTGTGGCGCGTGCCACAGGATTCAACCTTCGGCAAACACTCCGAGTTGGGTTGCATGGCCGCGTTGGTGAGCGTACCCACGTTGCCGTCGATTATAGCGATTCGGACGATTCCTTCGGAGGTGGCTATGGCGGATACGGGGGATATGGTGGCGGTCTGGGCGGCGCAAAACAACAAAAGATTAAAGTGTGGTATGAGGGCAAGCCGGATAGTATTCTCAAAACAATATCTTTTGGCGACATCACACTGAATTTGCCGAATACTCGGTTTCTGAACATCAATCGAAATCTCTTCGGACTCGAAGCGGTTGCACAATTAGGGGGACTCAAGATGACAACCTTCGGTTCTCGAAGCAAAGGGATATCGGACACGCGGCGTTTCAGAGGGGAATCAACGAGAGCGGGGTACGGTCGAGGCGTCCAGATTGCTGATGCCAACTATGTCAAAGATCGATTCTACTCTATCCATCGTGGTGAAGACGATGTTGTACACGAGTCCTATCTGCCGATAAAAAGTGGTAGCGAAGAAATCTATATTGACGACAACGTCGCAGGCAATAATCAGGGAGGGCAACGCACCGTACGGGGGTACTTCAACCTCCAATTCCCGGGGCAGGATTACAACATCAATTATGAGACCGGAGAGATTGAGTTTTTAACACCAATCTCCCCCGGCTATACAATCGCCGTTGCTTACGAGTATCTCGGCGATGGCGGAGGGCAGGTTGGGAATCCCGGTAACGTTTTCGTGGATGAAAATGATGACGGCTCGATTGATGAGGAGGGAGAGGAAATCGGATACGTTATACTCAAGGACAAAGGATACCGTGGAACAGAAGCGCGTCGGGTCTACAACTTGGGCAATCGAAATATTAACCCGCGAGACTATCAAATCACAATTTGGCGGCAAGGCGTTGGAGAGGCATTTGAAACTGATGATGGACCCGTATTATACATTGAAATCTTTGGGCTAGATCAGAATGGCGATGGCAGCATCGATCCGGAGTTTATCGATTTTGACCGTGGTTTGCTGACCTTTCCTGCCACGCGTCCACGTCCATTTGTGATTGACAATCCAGAGAGCCCATACTATAAGTACCGAGATCAGCTGAATAACGAGGCCATCTATCTTGAAAACCCGCGCACGGCAGATCAAATTTACACCATCGTCGCCGACTACGCCTATCAGTCAGGCACCTACAATGTTGGACTATTTGTGATTCCTGGAAGCGAAACTGTTCGATTGAATAGCAGAAGGCTACAGCGGGATGTCGATTACATGATGGTGTACGAGGTTGGGAGCCTTACGTTCTTTACCCAACTTGATGAGTTCGATGTCATCGAGGTTGAGTTCGAGAGAACGCCGTTCGGCGGTTCTTTGCAGCAAACTGTCGCGGGCGTATGGCTTGAATACTCCTACGTGCCGAAGCAAAAACCGCCGGAAGAGCAGAAGCAAGAAGATCGATTTGGAAGGCTGGGAAGGGGGCAGGATTCTTTTGGTGAGAGAAACCGAATCGGAGGTGGAAGTTCCTTCGGCGGAGGCAGCGGAGGCTACGGTAGTGGGTTTGGTGGAGGATATGGCGGTGGGTTCGGCGGAAGCAGCTCTTACTCAAGCCTTGGTGGACGTTCCAGATACGGACTCACTTCAGGGAGAAGTAGCTATTTTAATCCTGTATACAAGAAAGGGTTTAGCCTATCGACGGGTTATATTCTAAATACGGGGAGCAAACCGAGCACCATTCCGGATGTGAACAATGCCCCCAGTCGCCTACAAGCGTTTAACATCAACACAAGCGCTGGACGGAATTTCAACCTAGCTTGGTTCGTCAATCCGTTACCATTCGTGTCGGTGGAGTATTTCCCGTTGTCAATTGACTTTAGCGGCGAATCAGCGTTTTCTCATAACAACCCCAACAGTGTTTCCGTTGCGCTAATCGATAGCATGGAGGGAGCGCGCGATTCATCAAACATCCCCACATTCAAATACAACTGGCGCGTGGCAAGTCCGCCAGCGGTGGATGGATTAACGCCCGATAACCGCGCCCTCTTTCATGTGCTGCTAAAAGATAAAGATGAGTCTAAAGCGGTCGGCAATTATATGCGCAACCGCGAAGTACCCGCCTCCGCCATCAACTCGCTATTGCAATCCACGGAACAGCGCCTTGTTATGGAGGTCGGTTATGATTTCACGGATGTTGTTGAAGAATGGGGCGGTTTTTCTTACGGCATCTCTGCGTCGGGGACCGATTTCTCTGAACGTGAATTTCTAGAAATTTGGCTACGAGTCCAAGGTGACGACGACGTGACGCTGTTACTCGATCTTGGGATTCTCAATGAAGACACAGACTATGATGGTAGACTTGATAGCGAAGACCTACCTCTAGATCTTGAGGACCTCAATGGAGACGATAAGATTGACACATTGGATCTTGATTTGGAGAACCTGCCAGGATCCCAAAAATACAGCGCTAACGGTTCCCTCGATACGGGCGAAGACGAAGGTTGGATTTATGACGGGGCTCTCCAACCCACGCCATTTGGAAGCGACAACCAAGTTTTGGATACCGAGGATCTCAACGGCGACGGTGTGCTAGACACTGTTGATGCATACCTTGAAATCCCCATTTCATTGAATGATTTACCGGAAGAATGGGTTAAGAAGCGCAATGACAACGGGTGGGTTTTTCTAAGCATTCCCCTCCGTGCGGCGAATGTTTATGGCAGCCGCCTGCCGAATCTCGGGTTCGTTCAACACTTCCGTTTTTGGCTATTAAAGAACAAACCCGGCAAACTGCGGGGAAAACTGGAATGGGCGTCAATCGAAATCGTTGGGAACCGATGGGAACGAGGGGTGGTTACACAAAACGGCACTATCGTCACGAATACTAATGAAAAATTCTCTGTCGGCACGAAGGACAATTTCAACTTCAACGACTACCAGAAAGCCTACGAGGAAATTAAAGATGACAATGCCTTCAAAAAGTTGCATCCGTATACGGATGTCACGTTTGGATTCGGCACCCGCCAACAGCGAGAACAGGCACTCGTGTTAGACTACAACCTTCTACCCAACTCGTTCGCCGTGACATCGCAACGGCTACGCGGCGTTCAGCAAGGGGAAGGGCAAGACTTTTCCAAACACAACAAGCTAAAATTTTGGGTCTACGGCGATAAAAATCGCGAAACGCTTGTATTGCGATTGGCGCCGAGTGTCCGAACCAGTTATCGCTCGTTTTACGGCTCGTCCGACCCGTTTTCCGACCCGCGCTCGCAGCAGGAGGATGACGTGGACATCTTCGAGAATTTGACGAACTACTACGAGTTCACGCAGGAGATTGACTTTGATGGTTGGAAACTCATTGAAATCGATCTGGAGGATGTTCAACGGAACGAATATCCGGACATTGTAACCCCAACTGAGGTCCTTGAGGAACCATCAGATTCAAGTCAACCCGCCACGCCTCAACCTGACGGTCACCCCGACGGATTTGTCGTCCGGGGAACAAATAGTGCCCAACTCTCCATTAAAAATATCGGCGGTATCCTACTCGGCATCCGCAACGACCGTGGCGAAGAAATCAGCGGTGAAGTATGGGTGAACGAAATCCATTTGAGCGATCCGCTAGTGCGCTCCGGTTGGGCACGACGTGGAAATGTGTCCGTGTCACTTGGAAACCTGTTGAGCGTGCGGGGGGGATATGCCAGTCAAGATAAGGACTTTGAGAACTCAGCCGGCGAAACCGGACGTCAACGCCAACAACAGCGGGGCTTCAGCACCACGAACAACGATTTGAATATAGACACCGATCTTAATCTCTTTCGGTGGCTTCCTATTAGCTACAACTTCCGAGAGAATGAGTCCGAAACCGAAAGCAGAAGCGGTTCATTCAGTTCGTTCCAGAGCGGCAAGAGTAAAACCAAAAACCAAGATCTTTCCGTTCGATTCCACCTCCCTCCGTACCCGTCAATTGGGCTTGCCTACAATCATCAAGACTTTTGGAATGAACGTCAAGGTACGAAAGTTAGCGACCTGTATACCGGAACTTTCCAATATAATCTTGGATCAAAGCTAGGCTTGAATCTTCAATACCGGCATGAGGATGTCGACGCCGATACCGGGACGGCAGCCGGTGTTTCGTCGAGTAGCGGCTACTCCGGCTTCGGCTCTAGCTACGGTTCTGGTTACGGTTACGGATATAGCAGAAATCAAGATGAAAAAGTTGATGACGGCTCCATTTCACTCAATATTAGTCCATTTTCTAGTTTTAGCCTAAATCCAACCTACGATGTTCGCCGGATTCTGGAGAAGCGCGAAAGCTCTCCGGAAGCGCCCACTTCCGAACCGGAGTTTACTATTGCGAGCCGTGAGCATCGTTTCTCAATGACGCCACGTCTCAATCGCGACCTTTTGGGAATGCGCCCAACCATTAACAACCGGGTTAGCTTGCGCGAGAACTGGTTTAGCAAGCAGAAAGATATCTCAATCAATGCGAACATTGGGCTTGGAGTAAATATACGACCCCACGTCTGGTTTGGATGGTTGCTACGTAAACCAGAAGAAGAGCCAGAAGCGAAGCCAGAAAAACTGGAATCTGTGGATAAGCCTGAGGACGAGTTGCAGACAGAATCGCCGCGAAATCCTTCAGAAGCCGATGCTTTCGACGATGAGGTAGAAATGGAAGAACGGCGGCGACAACGGCTTGATAGGATGGAGCGAATGGGGGTAGACACGGAGAGGATACAAGACTTGGAAGATGAAAGAGGCGACTGGATTAGCCGAGACAAGGCTGAACTTGAACGAAAGTTGAGAGAGCGACGCGGAAGAAAGAAGGACGTGGGTATGGGAGTTTGGAGAAAAAGTCTCCAAAGTTTTGCCGTAAATACAAACGTAAGCTTCGACATTCAAGATTCTTTTCGGAGGTTAGACGCGGGGCAGTCGGTACTTGGTGTTCTGGATTTTCCGGATGAAGATGAACGGCGAACTCAGTCACGCCAAGGGCAACGTTACACTGTCCGCGGCTCTGTAGACCCATGGTCATGGGTGTCGTTGGGCACAAATGTATCGCTCACAAACAATTTCGCGAAAACATCAAGCACCACTTCCCGGAATAAGTCCAAAAACTATGAAGGTGATGTAAAGTTTTTCAATGCCAAGAATTCTTCAAGTTTTCAGGTGCGCTATGGCTTCACACGCCGAGATCGGCGTAACCTTGCGACATTGATTAGCGAAAGCTCCGCCCACAATCCCTCAATAAGTTGGAGGCAATCGTGGAGGCAGGAAACTAGCAGTTCACTAGGAATCCGTGTAACGCTTCGCGAGCAGCAAAGAAGTGGTGGCTCCATCAGGAGTACTTCTCTGATAGTTACGCCTAACATTAATTTTGACTATAGTCTTAATGTAGAAAGAGGCGTTTGGATGCCGTTCTTTGGTAAGATTAAACTCAAACACGACCTTAAAATGAGCAACACGTTCTCGACCGTTGTTCGACGCGAACGCTTTGGCGCGAATCAAGAGGAAAAATCTGAGCGGTACGAGACAACTGTACGCGCAAATTACGAGCTGAGCACCCGGTTGAGTGCGCAACTCAATCTTGGTTTGAGCTACAACAACGATCGTGTCGAGGAGGGCAAGGATTTCTTCTCGGTAGCAAGCTCCCTCTCGGTACGAGGCGAGTTTCAGTGAAAGATTGGGGAAAACACATACAGACGCCGGGATATTCCGGCGGTTGGCATTTCGCAAATCATAACGGAACACAGATGCGTGTTCCATACCGATTGTATTTGCCGAAATCCCGGATGTTCAGGCGTAGCCCATATCCCTCAATTTTCGAACATCACGCCGCCAGTCTTCCTTTACATAGACTTGCAATTCCAGAAACACGGAAGCGTTGAGAAACTGTTCTATCTCCTCCCGAGCAAGTCTGCCTATCTGCTTAATCATATTTCCGCGATCGCCAATCAAGATTCGCTTTTGAGACAACCGTTCAGTGTAGATTATGGCGCGAATATAGATTTTACCATTCGAGCGATGCTTGAATTCCTCAACCATGACGCCCGACGCATAAGGAATCTCCTGTTGAGTCCTCAGGAAAACCTTCTCCCGCACCGTTTCGGCAACAAAAAAACGATCGGGCAAATCACTAATCTGATCATCCGGAAAATAGAGCGGTCCAGTCGGCAAATGTGTAACAATCAGATCGCGAAGTCGTAAAACATCGCCTGAATTCTGGGCTGAAATTGGGACAATCTCAACAAAGGGGAACTTGCCTCTGTATTGGGCAATAAGTGGCAGCAGCGCTGGCGCCTCAATCAGGTCTATCTTGTTGATGACCAAGAATACTTTTCTTGACTCGGATTCGCGTATGCGATTAAGGATCCGTGCTTCAAGAACCGGCGGTAGCTGGATGCCATCGACCATATATATAATCAAGTCCGCATCTTTAATCGCGCGGTAGGCAGCCTTAACCATCTCGTCGTGAAGCAGGTATTTCGGTGCAACTATGCCGGGAGTATCCAAAAAAATAAGCTGGTAGCCTTCAGTCGTGACGATTCCCATTATCCGATTGCGGGTCGTCTGCGGCTTAGGGGTTACAATTGCCAACTTCTCGCCCATCATCCCGTTCAGCAGGGTCGATTTGCCGACGTTCGGTTCACCGATGATACTAACATAACCAGATTTGAAAGACTGCTGATTGGGTGCGTTCATTTTCCGGTACCATCCACTGTTGACGAGAATTCGCGATGTGAAGTAAGCGGGTTAAGACGCGAACCGCTCCATCCACCCGGCGCGGACGGGCTTACGAGTCCAGGGCGCCGTAAACCCGACAAGGCTTGCACGTCATAAATTTCCTGACAGACACTCTCATATCTCAGATTGCCAATCGTAGTCCCGCTTGACAGATTGATTACGACGATGCCACAAAACGGTGACTCCCTTGCGATTGGTATATCACTAAAAGTCGGGCTCTTGCGGCGCAATTGCGACAGCCCAACAAACAGATAGTCGCCATAGCGCGCCATACCGCGCACAAAACCGGGCAAGCGCGTCACCACCTCATAACCGCCTCGCCCCGTGTCCACGTGAGCGAGTTCCCCCTTTGCCGACAGCAACACATAGAGTTCATCATCGTACACCCTAGGAGCGTGCGGCATCGGTAATCCTCCAAGTACAACTTCGTTGCTTGGGACGTGTATGACAACCCCGTCGGAAGTTTTGCCAGGCCGCCACCCTTCAAAATTATTCGTTTCACCAAGTGCCGTGACATACTCGGGGTGACCCTCAACCATTGCGACGCCGTTGAGGTGACACCGATCCTCTGGTGCAAGTTCGCTGATGAATTGTGGTCGCCACTGGGGATTGAAGTTGTTCCGGTCGTCCTTCAGGGAAAGGCATGAAAACAGTGTGTTGACTTGCCATAGCCCCGCCAGCCCCCACACTAGGTCATGGATTTTTAGTTCGCCACAGTAATACGCCGCTTGTGGTACGTATTGCCCATCGGAGGTGTTCGAACGACGTGGATAACTGCTAGCCAATGCGCGGACGTAGGAGAGCATAACCACTTCGTCTTTCGTTGCGACAGCAAGATAATCATCCTTGGCAGCCAGCCCCATAGGCGAGTCAAAATCTTGTGACACCTGAACGAGATTTTCGGAGTCTCCTGCGCTAATGTAGATAATCTTGTTCGCTTGGTAGATACTAATTACAAGCGTACACTGGAGTTTCCAGAGTAGCTCGGAGAATTCCGTGGAATGAGTGCATAAAACAGGGGTTAGTGGTTGACTCATATCTGATTTTGATGGGCCGAGACGATAGATATTATGTCGTATACGCTTCGGAACACAGATTCGCGTTCCTTACAGAGTGCTTCTCCGGTCTCTTCTTCCAGTAACACAGATCCCAAACTCAAGAAAGAACCGAGTTTCACCGTATCAAACACAACTATTCCGCGCTTTCGCCAATCCTCCAACTTTCCAATCTTCCTGTCTTCCATTTCCGATTTACGTTAAAATCCTAGCTGTTTATCAACCTGATTCCGCAGTGGCAGATCGCCTCGACAGAATCGATCGAGGTTCTCGCTAAAAATCTCAAGAACATACTGTCCCTCGTGCTGTGTGCCGCCGGAGATATGCGAGGTAATCAGCAAATTCTCAAATCCCAGAGTTCGCTATCCTCTGGCAACGGCTCGGGATCGAACACATCAAGAGCCGCCGATGCCAGTTGTCCACTTAGCAGCGCATCAGCCAATGCGCCTTGGTCGATGATACCGCCCCGAGACATTCCAACGAGCATCGCAGTACGCTTAATCAAGGCGATCTGTTCGGCGCCAATCATGCCGGTTGTCTGTGGAGTGCGCGGCACGGTCACTATAACGTAGTCTGACTCCCGCAACAGGTCGCTAAGTTTATCGAATCCGTGCAATTCGTGGACAAAATCGGGTTTGTTTGACGGATAAAGATCCGCCGCTATAATCCGTGCATCAAAGCCCTGCGCGCGCTTCGCCATCTGGCGCCCCAGAATTCCAAGCCCGATGATTCCCACTGTGCTTCGGGCAAGTTCAACCGCTTTGGATCGAAGACTTTGATCCACTGTCTCCGCTGTTGCTTGAAAATCGAGTCACGAATACAACGCGTAAAAGCCAGTATCATACCGATGGCGCTATCGGCGACAGCGCCCGCATGAGTGCCACTCGCGCTTGTTAACAACACATCACTGTCTACCAATTCCGGTATAGCGACGAAATAGTCCACCCCAGAGCTTGTTGACTGAATCCATTTTAGCTTCTTTGCCCGCAAATATAGATTGCGATTCAAACCACCGACGAAAACGTCGGCATCCACAATTGAATCCGGTATCTCTTCTCGACTGTTACAATAGTCGAAGTCAAACTCCGGATATTTATTCTTGAGGCAGGGGATTCCATCTCTCACTGCTAGGTGAGTCGGGGCAAACACAATTTTCATCAAATACTCTCCTCGAATTGGTCTTCGCTTGATCACTACGATTCTATAACCTACATTGATTGTCTTTATTCTGAAACAACCGCCGTACCGCTATCTCACCCCTTTTTCGCCTCCAATTCCAGGCGCCCTTTCAGGTTGTCAATGAACTGGCGGGCAACGCGGCCCGAACGTCCGCTGGATGACGCCTCCCACTCCAGCGCTGCACGACGCAACTCCTCTGCCGGGATCGATATGTCATATTTCTGGGCGTAGTGTGAGACCATCTGTAAATATGTGGCTTGGGGAATCCGATAAAACGCGAGACGCAGTCCGAATCGATCGCTTAGGGAAACCTTCTCTTCCGTGGCTTCACGAGGGTACAATTCGTCTTCATCAGCGTCGGGAAACTGGTTTTCCTTAACCTGACGCGGCATGAGGTGCCGCCGATTTGATGTGGCGTAAATGAGGACGTTCTCCGGACGCGCCGCAATGCCGCCTTCCAACATGGCTTTCAACTCTCGATACTCGGGTTCCCCTTCGCTGAAGGCGAGGTCGTCGCAAAAAAGAATGTACCGTTCCGGGCGCGACCATAGCAGGTCCGCAATTTCTTGAAGGTGTAGCAAACCGTCTCTGTTTACCTCAACCAACCGTAGTCCTTGACTTTCGTATTGTCGAAGCATGCCTTTGATGAGCGAGGATTTGCCGGTTCCGCGGTCACCCCAAAGCAGAACGTGGTTGGCAGGCAAACCGCGTAGAAACTGGAGGGTATTTCGATTGACCTCCTCAATTTGACGTGTAATGCCGATAAGATCGCCAATCTCTACGAGATCAGGATGCTTAATCGGAAGCAAATCTCCCGAACCGTTCTGACTACGCCATCGAAAGGCATTGTACTCGTCAAGCAGATCGTCTGCCGACGCAATTGGCAGACGTGATGTCGTCGCGTTCAATAACGCCTCGGCTTTGTCGAGAAGCCGCTCAAGGCGGCAAATAATTACTCTCCAATCGGAGGTTGTCTCGTCGATTTCTCCATCTCCTTTGTGAATTACGCCCTTTGATTGAATTGCAAACGTCCTCTAACCCAATCGAAAACCCGTCGGATAGGGACTGGATTTGCCACGACAATCCGAGAATTTACCACTAACCACTACTATATAATTACCATCTCAAGGAAATAGAATCCGTCCGCCGCTTGCGATTACGGTGGATCCCGTCATAAAACTAGATTCCTCGCTCAATAGAAATGCGATTATGTTCGCTATCTCATCCGGTTCGCCCACGCGGCCAAGGGGCGTGGTTGATTGCATATGTTCCAGCATCTCCCTTGAAAGCTCGCCCAGCATATCTGTGCTAGTCGCGCCGGGGGCAACGCAGTTGATGCGGATATTATGTTCGGCAAAAGGCTCACAGCACGATTTCGTTAGCGAGATGACCCCCGCCTTTGAGGCACCGTAAGCCAGTTGATGCGGGCGGACCGCTAACCCAGCGATTGAAGCCAAATTGACGATGCGCCCGAACCGCCGTTCCATCATGTGATCTTTCACCGCCCAAATTACGTTGAATGAGCCCGTTAGGTTGACGGCAATGATGCGGTCCCACTGTTCGGGAGTCAACTCGTCAAACCCTTGATTGCCCACAATTCCCGCATTATTGACCAACAAATCAATGCGGCCAAGTTCATCTATCGCCTTCGCGGCCATCGCATTGACTGCTTCTCGATCGGTCACCTCAGCCGCCACGGTGATACATCGCCGCCCCATGGCACGAATCTGCTCACACACCTCCTCTGCTTTACCCGCAGATTGAACGTAATGAACGGCTAAATCCGCGCCTTCATTTGCGAGTTTGATTGCTGTCGCTTTACCAATTCCTCGACTAGCCCCCGTTACCAACGCCGCCTTGCCCTCAAATCTCATTGATTCGCCCCCGTTCTTAACATGAAAAGTCAGGTGAAGCGCCTCTCACGTTTGGAATGTGTTTTGATTCTTCGGTTATTCCCGTCAATCCGTGAAACGACATTCTAACACATTCGCGAAAATCATTCAAAGCCTGAAATCTCACATTCACGTATTTCTTTTGATTCACGCTCTCAACCTGTGATACAATGCCATTGATTCAAACCGAGAAAGGAGTGAAAAATTTTAACATGCTTCTTGGAGCCCATGTATCTACCGCTGGTGGTTTATATAAATCAATTGAAAACGGAGAAAAATTGGAATGTGAGGCAATACAAATTTTCGTGAAGAACCCCAACCGCTGGGTCGGCAAAGAGCCAACCGAAGACGACACCAATCGGTTCAAAGCGTCCTGGCAAGCGTCCGCAATCCAATCCGTCCTCATCCACGACATCCATCTCACCAACCTCACTTCTCCCAAACCTGATGTGCTTGAGAGTTCTCGAGAACAGGTTCGCTCACAGTTGCAACTGGCAGATGTCCTTGGAATTCCCTATTTCGTAACCCACATGGGCGCGCATCTTAACGCCGGTGAAGATGAAGGCTTGAGGTTGTTGAGCGAGAGTCTCAACCTACTCTTCGAGCAGACAGCGGACGGCGAGGTGATGGTGCTGCTAGAGACTACTGCCGGACAAGGATCGAATCTGGGTTACACCTTTGAGCATCTACGCCAGACTATCGACAGTTCGAAATGTCCGGAAAGGCTCGGCGTCTGCCTTGATACCTGCCATGTCTTCGTCGCAGGCTACGATATCCGAACCGAGGAAATGTATCACGAGACCTTCGATGAATTCGATCGGGTAATTGGTCTTGACCGGCTACGTGCGTTTCACCTCAACGATGCAAAAGCGAAATATTGCAGTCGTGTTGACCGCCATGAACACATCGGCGAAGGGAATCTCGGCGAGCTTCCTTTCAAACTGCTTCTGAACGATGCACGGTTTGCGGATGTCCCGATGGTCATTGAGACGCCAAAGATGGAAGAGATGCACGCGACGAACCTCGCCGTGTTGAGGAACCTAATCGCGACGTGAGATTGTGCGGGGTGGTAGATTCTTAGGATGGTCGTAGGCGGGGAGGATTTTTCGCACCAACCGGGTGAGTTTTGAACACAACTCAAAGACTACATTGACATCCGGTAATCCGCTGATGAATGTCTAGCAGCGGCTTCCTTTTCTTCGGTATTAGGACTTCCGCAGTTCGGTTTGTGCTAACGATTCTCGTTTTGAAGTTTGCAGATCTTAATACGAACCCGTAGGTGTTGAACTGCGTAAGTCCTAATTTTGGTTTAGATAAGGGGCACGGCTCTAGGTTTATTGTCCAAGCTTTCAGGCTATCCAATGTTTCTGATACTATTCCGCCGAGAATTGCTCGCAAATCTGATGACACTTCGATTTTTTGTCGCTGTCGTCACCTGCCTGATACTAGTCATTGCCAGTACCATCGCACTTCTTCAAGATTACAAACACCGCCTAGCTGTCTACAACACCGCCGTGAAAACACATCGCGAGGATGTGACCGATGCCAAGACCTATTCGCAACTGCGGCTGTATGTGGATCGCCCCCCGAACCCGCTCAGCATCTTTAACCAAGGGCTTGACAAACGACTTGGCAATACCGTCCATGTTCATCACCAATTTGTGCCTACTCTACTGGACGCTCAACAACATGGTGTGGACAACCCCTTCCTCAATCTCTTCTCCGGCATGGATTTGGTTTTTATCTTCCAAGTTGTCCTGAGCCTAATGGCATTACTGTTCGCTTACGATGCGATCGCTGGCGAACGCGAAGCGCATACGCTTCGTTTAATGGCGACCAATCCGGTGCCTCGAAGTCTCATTCTTCTGGCGAAGTATGCGAGTGCGATGGTATGTCTCGTCTTATCGTTGACAATCAGTATCCTCATGGCGCTGTTTCTGTTAACGACTTCGGGATCAGTTGCCTTCTCAGGCGAGGACTTTCTTCGGATACTTGGAATTCTGCTGACATCCATGATTTACCTCTCCACGTTTTATCTGATTGGACTGCTCATTTCGACTGTTTCGCGCCGTACCGCGACAGCTTTGGTGTTCGTCATGTTTGTGTGGGTTATGCTAGTGCTGGTTTATCCAAGTCTATCTGTTGCAACCCTCGATCGATTAATAAGCACCGAGGAAAAGCTAAAAACAGCTCTGTCCGAGATAGAACAGTTCTGGGATCGGTATGATGCTGATGAGAGAGCTTCGGTCAAAAAGAACTCCGTACGTGCTTATAGCTATCCTGCGCGCATTGGTCACGGCGACCATCTCAAATATTCCGGGGGTTACAACAATCAAACCCTGCTTCATCATAGATTTTGGTGGACATATGATTATGAAAAAATTGACGAAGATAAAGAAGAGTTGGTCCCGAATGTGAAATCCCATTGTCAGTTCATGGAATCATCCCGAATTCGCGCCGCGGAAAAGACATGGCTGGTTCGAAGAAAAGCGCTCGATCAGACCTACGGCCGCAAAGCGAATGCTGTGCAAATGGCGATCCGTTTTTCGCCGGCGGCAACTTATGATTTGGCAACAGAGGCTTTAGCAGGCACAAATCTCCAAGGGATTGAGCGTTTCGCGGAGTCGAGCCGGCAGTATCGGCGCACTCTGATTGAATATCTGCGGGAAAAGAAAGCCTTTTCCTCCAGGCAATGGTTTTCTCATGACAAAGGCAGCGTACGTTGGGACGACTTACCGCAGTTTTCCTATCAGCGGGCAGATTTGGGGAGTGATATTATTGATGTTGTTCCAGATCTGATTCTGTTGCTGTTGATTAACTTGGTGATATTTTTGGCAGTCTTTTTGTCCTTCCGCAGACAGGACTTATAGGATCAAGCGAGTGAATAGCGAGCGAACAACCGACCGGATAGGGAGGACGATAGACAATCCCGTGCGATAGAGTTCCTACTGCGATAAAGATTCCATTACGCAAGAGGACATGCAATCTCCAACGAATCCCACATTGGTGAGTATTCTATGATTTTTGGCATAGCGAAACGCGAACTTTACGACAACATGATGAGCCTCCGATTCGCGCTGATTGTGCTGATGATGCTCACAGTAATGGTTGCCAATGCCGTTGTCTCCCTCGGCAAATACAGTGAGCAAATCGGCGATTACCATAGAAATATAGCCGATGAACTCAAGGAGATGGAGCTCCACGCAGAGAGTCTTCCCGATTTGGTCTTGTATGGGCCCGGTGAACTCCATAAGCAGCCTTCCGCACTTTCGTTTTGTGCGAATGGCGGAGAAGCCTTTCTTTCCAATAATGCCGATGGCAGGCCATTGGAACGGTGGTGGGGAAGCTACCCAGTCCGATTCAACGGCATCTGGCGGATGACTTATCCTCAAAGCAATCCAAGCCTGTGGGATCTCCTGCCGGATTCTACTCAGATGGATTGGGCATTTCTGATTGGAGTTGTGTTGAGTTTCGCCGCGATTCTGTTTACTTTCGACGCCATCTCCGGAGAACGCGCGCGCGGGACGCTACGCTTAATGCTCGCCAATAGTGTTCCACGCCACGTGGTGTTGGGCGGCAAATTTCTTGGGGCGCTGATAAGCATTGGTCTTCCATTTCTCATGGCAGTGTTGGTCAACCTCTTTCTACTTTATACCTCTGTCAGCATCCAGTTAGGAACAAGCGACTGGGCGCGGTTGGGAGTAATCGTTCTGATTGGTTTCGTCTACATAGCCATCTTTATCACACTGGGGCTGCTGATTTCCTCCCGCGCCCGGCAATCGTCATCAAGTTTGATGGTTCTCACTTTAATCTGGGTTGTCTGGGTGATTTTGATACCAAACACCGTCGGGTTGGTTGTCAGAAGTCTTAAGCCGGCAATGACTAGTGACGAATTTCGCCAACGACGGGAGGAACTGTATCAGCAGGTGACACAAAAATATCTGGATCGGGGGCTGCTTGATGCTGATTTTACCCCGCGTGAGATTCCGCCTGCAAAGGTCACCTTGTTGTGGGGCGAGTATCACCTAGAAGAATCCCTCGGTGACGAAAGATTGCTTGAGGCACATTTGAGAGCGCAAATAGATCAGGTTGTGTTTGCGAGATCGTTGGCACGCGTATCACCCGCAGCTGTCGTCCAGTATGCCATCGAATCCTTGGCGGGAACGGGCTTCTCACGACACCTACAGTTTCTTTCCCAGGTCAAGATTTATGTGTCCGAGTTTCGAGACTTCCTCGTCGAAGTCGACAAAGCGGACGCGGAAAGTCCCCATGCGCTCTTTTTTCCATATGCGATTTCGTGGAAGCCTGTGCCTATTGACGCCATCCCGAAATTCAAGGACCGCTACAGCTTCGGCGAATCGCTAAATGATGCTACTGTGGATACGTTGCTGTTGGTACTGGTCTTTGTGGTGTTATCCGTCGCATTATTTCTTTCTTTCCTTCGGGTTGATGTTTAGAGCTTGTTTGAGAACGTTGTTTGCCAACCTTGGGAACTTTCATACTTTTCATACCTTTCATACCCCAATGGAAGTTTTCAATAGAGACAAAAAAAGGGTTATAACCCTTGCTATGACTGGGTTCTTCGAAGTTTCGACATTAAAACCATCCAAGAGGAGGTATGAAACTGTAGTTGTCACTCGGAACAGATTGAAATCTCAGATTGACACGATTTTCATAGGAGAAGATGGCTTTTCAAGCAGGCTCTAAACTTGACCGGATTGGTCAGGTTTTCCACCTTAAATCTCCTTCATTTCTGTCAAAGGATGGGAGTACGTTCAGACTAATTTTCTGGTATTCTTGGGTAGGTCAATTTATAATAGATAGCATAGGCTTGTATCCAATATATTATTGACGAGTTTATCCATTTAGATTTTGCTTGCGCAGTCGTAACTCCAGCTTATTCCAATTTCTGTTACTTAAGGAAGATAATGCAGAACGATTTACGCTACCGAACGATACTACTTTTTGGCCCTCCGGGAGCTGGAAAAGGCACACAGGGAAAAATTCTCGGATCGATACCCGGTTTCCTTCACGTTGCCTCCGGCGATGTTTTTCGATCGCTCGATCCTACCTCTGAATTGGGAAAAATCTTTGCTGACTATTCGTCACGCGGTGCGCTCGTACCCGACGACCTGACGGTTAAGATGTGGGAGGAGCATATGCAAAATCTGACCGAAGAAGGGACATACAGGCCGGATAGTGCATTATTGATTCTTGATGGCATTCCGCGGAATCTAAACCAAGCACGGCTAATGGATGAACACATTCAGGTTCTCAGCCTTATCCATTTGGGATGTGAAGACGAGGATGCGATGGTTGACAGGCTAAGTCGGCGGGCGCTTAAAGAGAATCGCGCCGATGATGCCCGCGAAAAGGTCATACGACATCGCTTGAAGGTGTATGAACAGGAGACGCAACCTGTAATCGACTACTATTCCGCATCGCTCGTAAACGTGGTTGATGCGCTTGGCACGCCTGCCGAAGTCCTTCAACACGTTCTCAAGCTGGTTGCTCCGATGCAGCGCTGCTGCTTTCCTGACGGCGTTGAGACGTAGGCTATGAACCGGACGCTGTGGGGAATAACGAAGGATTTCTACAAGAAATCGCGACCGGGAGATCGCTCCTACGAGGACCTACACCCGTGGAGATCACACACAGGTGCTAAGATAATTAGGGGTGATGGCGATGCTACACTCCTGTCGCGCCGCGGTTATGAAATCGGCTGGCGGTAGTTTATTGGTTGTCATTGATTAAATTCAGAGGCAGAATAGGTATTCATGAGGTGTAGAATGGGTTTGGAAGATAAGGTTTGTATCGTTACGGGAGGTGGAAGCGGCATCGGCCGTGGCGCGGCTCTGCTGATGGCGCATAACGGGGCCAAAATTGCGCTCGCAGGGCGGACCGTCTCAAAGGTTGAAGTGGTAAGAGACGAGATTGAAGCCGCTGGCGGCTCGGCGCTGGCATTTGGGTTGGATGTCGCAGATTACGAGGCTGCTCAACAGATGGCAAAAGACGTATTCGCAGCCTTTGGCAGAATTGACGTGCTGGTGAACAACGCCGGACACAGCTCTAAAAACCGCCGTCTCCTGAACATGACGCCGGAAGAGATTCGTCAAGTCGTTGATTCCAATCTGATTGGTACAATCTTCTGTACTCAAGCGGTAGTACCCTTTATGTTGGAAGCTAAGAGCGGAACAATTATCAACGTGTCGTCAGTTGCCGCGATACAGCCGGGACCTTTTAGCGGACCGGCGTACGGCGCAGCGAAGGCAGGGGTGAATAATTTCACACAGTTTCTCAATGCCGATTTGGTGAATACGGGAGTAAGAGCGAGCGTGATCATGCCGGGAGAGATTGATACACCCATTCTCGATCTGCGTCCAGTCCCTCCAACGGCTGAAGCCCGTGCAACAATGGCGGATATTGAGGATACTTCGGAACTCATTAACCTCATTGCGAGCCTTCCACAAAGAGCCAACATACCAGAAGTAATAATCAGACCGACAATGCAACGAGACGTTTCGAAGGAAATTCAGTCTGGACCATAAATTGGCAATCCGTCCTCTCAGGGTGTGCCGAACCAAAGATTCACCTAAGCGTATATGTAGAAGCGATGGGCGGTCGGAGTGAATCCCAAAATTGTGACATTTGAATGTACTTCATTATACCTATTTTAGGGGACTGACATGCATGCAGAAATAGTTATGATCGGCAGCGAGCTTCTGCTAGGAGAGCTTGTTGACACGAACGCCAACAAATTGGCAATAGCCCTTCGAAACATCGGGCTAGACTTATACTACAAAACCACCGTTGGTGACAACGAGGGGCGCATTACCGATGTCTTAAACCTTGCTCTGGACCGCTCGGATGTGGTTATCACCTCCGGCGGAATTGGACCGACCGTCGACGATGTAACACGCCAAGCTGCGGCAAATGCCACAGGGCGCCGGTTGGTCTACAGCAATGCACTGGAAGTGGAGATTGCGGAGCGTTTTCGTGGGTTTGGACGAAAAATGGCGGAAAACAACCGACGTCAAGCCTATTTGCCGGAAGGCGCGTTGCCGCTCACGAATCCTGTCGGTACCGCTCCCTGTTTCTTGAGCGAGGATGTGGGCGGAAGAGGTTGCGTCATCTCGCTGCCCGGTGTGCCGCGGGAACTTTTGCACATGCTGGAAAATACGGTAATCCCCCTGTTAGTGGAACGGATTGGTGGAATCAAGGTGACTAGAATCCGAGTTTTGCGCACCTGTGCAGTGGGTGAAAGCAACATTGATCGGGGAATCGGCGATCTCATGACTGGAGGCAATCCTACCGTCGGGTTGGCGGCACATTCGGGCCAGACCGATGTGCGAATCGCAGCCAAAGCAGACACTGAGGAAGAGGCGGACGCGCTGATCGATGGGATGGAAACTGAACTTCGGAAACGTTTGGGTATCGCTATTTACGGCGTGGGCAAAGAAACGGTGGCCGACGTAGTAGGCAGTCTATTAGCCAAATGCTCCCTAAAACTCGGCATAGCAGATACGCTTACAGATGGCCAGGTTGCCAGGGATTTGACTGAGGCAGGTTACGGGGAATTGATTGCCACGGATTCTTGGTCAAGGGATTTGACCGAAGTATTAAAGTCCGCCGGTCTGCCTGCCAATCCGGCGAAAACGGACAAGCGATCATTAGCAGACTCCCTTGCTAAAAGCGTGAGACCATCTGATGCTGATGGAGTCGGTCTGGTGATGCTGGGTCCCTTTGAAGACAACTCGACCTGTGTCTTCCTGCATGGTCCAGGCGATATGTGTTTATTCAAAAATGGCCGCCATTATCAAGCCACAGCCCATGTTAACCGATGGTTGGTCATCCAAGGGTTGGACTGGATTCGCCGTGCAGTGCTGGGGACGTTGGAATCGCCGGTGGACTGGAATTAACCACCCTTGCGTATCAGGACGGACAAATCCATCGGTAGCAGGTGAGCACTAACGTTACGACTTCTAGTCGGTCGAGCCAGAGGCAAACCGGAAGCTTGTCCTGACCAGAGTTTAAGGAAACCGAAGACCAAGATAAAGAAATTCGTGCTGTCTCGCCCTCACTTCTACTTTTATTCTGTTTGGACTTACACAGCAACAGGAGGTCGCTACGGTAAGCAGGATCAACCGAGCGGATAGTGAGGGCGATAGAGATCTTCTTGCCCTACCGCGCATCGGCGGTCGCGACCGGAGGCGATCTCTATGGGAACTCTATCGCAGCAGGCTCTCTATCGCACTCCTTATTCAGTCGCTTGATCTATTCGTTCCCTCGATCACTCGCTATCCACTCGTTTGTTCGCTCCTACAGGATTGTGGCCTCGAAACACGAAATAAACTCCGCGAATTTTTAGATGTTCAATTGCGAAAGTCCTATCTGTTTTTCTCCCCACTCATGTACCTTCCCTTGTCCAAGTCAATAAGAACCTGAGGTTTCCAAAAGAATGAGAAAAGCTTGACACCTCTGGGATAAAGCGTTACCCTTGGATGAAAATGCTCCCGGAGGATGGCTACGATGCTAGAAAGGTTGAACGAATCGCTTCGATTTTAACGGTGGCTTCTGTATAGCAAGTTCCGCGACAATCGGGAGGAAGCAATAGAAATTCTGTTGGTGTTGGTGGTAGGACATGTTTTCGGCTACTATACGCCCCACCAATTGGCCCAGAGATTGGATATACCCAAGAGTCAACTGTACGAAGAATTGAAGTTTTGGAGTATCTATCAATGGAGACGTCAGTTGATGGTGATGGGGAGTGAATTGGCTGTTGAGCTTTTGCAGGAACTTGAAGGCAAGAGTGCCTCGACGCACTCTCGTATGCGTGTGACTATTGGCGTCGACGACACAGTGATAGACCGTTTGGGTCGAGTCTTGTCGATGACATATTCGTGGTGGAGTGGTCGTGCCAAGAAGGTGGTTCGTGGTCAGAATATTCTTGGTATCACCATCAAGATTGGGTGCATGGTCGTTCCCTTGGTAGTACGCCCTGTCGGCAAACAAGGACGCGCTAACACTTCCAAGCCAGAAGTTTTTGAGACCATTGTGGCTCAAGTCATCGCCTTTTTCAAAACATAAGGGATTGACTTGACCGAGTATCCTATCAGTTTCGACACGTGGTATGGCTCCGAAGAATTGGTGACTTTGCTGACCGACAAAGGTTTCGACCAGATTGCCATTCATGCCAAGAGCCGCTATGTATTCACCATTGGGCAAAGTCATCTGCCATTGAGTGAACATAAGCGTCAAATCGAATTGATAGAAGGTCAATGGGGGTGTGGAAACACACCGGTCGCACGTTGCCAAGCCCAGAGTCCAACCTTCGGGAAACTGATATTGTTGCTGTTTCGACAAGGAGGGCAGCTCAAGGCCGTTATGATGTTTGGTCGGAAGTTGCGAGCATGTGAGATACTGGCCATCTGGCAGCAACATCATGGCATCGAGCAGTTCTGGCGTGCTCTCAAGACCGTCTTGCAGATTCGTCAAATGAGATTGCGTGGCAGACAGGGCGTCTATGCCACTTTGGCAATCAAGGTCATCGCCTATCTGCTGATGCTGAGAATCGGGTACTACTCTCATTTTACACGCCAGCAAATCCAAATGGAAGTCAGTAAACAACTGGACATTCAACACTTCTTCAATGAGCATTTTCATCCCAACGATGCGGCTATACCAGCATGAACACTATAAGAAACAAGTCTCATGGAAACGTCAGTTAGTAATTCGATGGAAGCACTTGCGGGGCACTGGATATATTAACCAATGGTGCTAGTTTGAAATTTGGAGGTTAATAAGCATAACATTCCCTTTTGGCTTTGCTTTAACGCGAAAGGTATCAGGGCATGAGACGATTTCCTCGATTCTTCCGTTAATTTGAGTATCGGTAGCTATCAAATAACGGGAGGAAATCTAGACTCATGACCATAGTAGATTTTATCACAGAACTGTTTTGTCGTGTTGATGATAAACTCTCACAGCACGGTAAAAACCATAAGCATAGCCAAGCCAAACTTTATCCGTCTGAAGTGGTTACCATTGCCATGCTCTTTGCGCTCAAGGGTGTGGGTAATCGAGCCTCCTATCGCTGGATAGCGAACAATTTCAAATCCTTATTTCCGATGTTACCCGAGCGTACCCGATTGTTCCGCTTATTCGACGGGCATCAACATCTCATTGACGTTTTTATGGCGAATCCTTCGCTTATCGGTGGAATTGACACGTACGGTATTGAATTGATTCACCCGCGCCGAGAAGGGCGCTCTAAACGTCAAATCGGACGCAAAGGCATTTCCAACCAACGATGGATTGTAGGTGGAAAACTTTGCTTGCTACACAATCATCTCGGACTGATTGTCAACTGGGACTGCGACACTGCCAATGTACATGATGGGAGTGCCTTCCAACATCTCGTTGATGGGGTCAGTGACCAGATGGTTGTTTTTGCCGATGTAAATTTCGCCAAAGCGGATTGGTTCCCTTCCAACTTGCGTCTGTGCCGACGTGGCGAGTGGAATTCTCGGATGCTGTGAGTGGAATTCTCGGATGCTGGTAGAAACGATTTTGTCCATGTTGACGCTAGTGTGCCATTTTAAGAAAGTCATGCACCGTCGTTGGAGTTACTTCAAAACGCGAGTCGGCTTTACAATGGCTTTGGTCAATCTCTTGGTACAGTGGAATGGATTGTCGATTGACGACGATGGCTTTGTGCCTCTGTCAATAGCTCAATTCAGTCTCTAAACTAGCACCAAAGGTTATTACTGCCCCAAGACATAGACCGGTATGGTACGTCAGGGGCTTGAACAGTTTGGACACATTGACATCCTGGTGAACAGCGTGGGGTCACGCCCAGAACGTGACCGTGTGCCCATGGTTGAGTTGGAAGAAGATGCATGGGATAAAGAATTCAACATCAACACCAAGGGGAATTTCCTCTGCTGCAGAACGGTTGCCAGGCACATGATAGACCGTGGCGGCGGGGGAAAAATCATCAACATTGCCTCTACGTCAGGTAGACATGCTAGACCCCGTTTTGCTGCCTACTGCGTCTCTAAGGCCGCGCTGCTTATTTTTACGCAGTGTCTCGCATGCGAGTTAGGGGCTTACCACATCAACGTCAACGCTATCTCCCCAACCGCCGTGGATTCAGAACGGACAGGCGATATAGCAGCCGCGATGCCGTCGGAGCTTGTGTCACCAGAAACCTGGAGGACGAGCAAGAGGCGTGAGGAATTTATCAACAACCGGGTTGCGATGACTCCCTTAGGACGAGTTGCGGACGGATCTGATGTTGCCAGGACAGCGGCATTTCTCGCTTCGTCCGAGTCGGATTACCTCACAGGCATCGCCATTAGTGTCACCGGCGGTTCTGAATTGGACTGATGCCGATGAACGGTGCGGAGCTGCTCGAACGGCTGGGTAATACCATGGGTAATACCAATTGAAGTTTGAAATGAGACTTTTATCACCCCCATCCCAACCTTCCCCCATCAAGGAGGAAGGCGCACCAATTCCCGTCTCCCCTGGTGGTTTAGAAGCGGATGAATCGGTTGTTGAGGAATGCCTACACGATCAACAGGAACGGAATCTACGCAAACAAGCTAAATGAAAAAGCAGGATAGCAAATCACCTAGGCGTGAAAGCCCATTGAGTAACTTGCCCCCTGCTTTTCTAAACTGCAGAAGTCCCCACACAGTATGCAGGAACGAAGATTAAGTTGTGTGATATGTGAAACACAGGCACAAATACCTGGCTTGTGTTTCATGCATTGTAGAATTACTTGGAACTTTTGATAGCCCCCCATTGAGTGGTCAATTTGCCCCTGGCGTCAACAGCAGTAGCCACAGGCAAGCCATCCGCATCGGTAACGGTAATGTTGTCAAGTAGACCTTCTTTCATACTCTCCAGATAGATTCCAACATTACCAGACCCATACTTAGTATCCTTGACGTCAAGAATTGGTTCTACGAGCCCCGCCGCGACTGTCTCGCGATTGACTGGGGTAGTACCATTAACATTCGGAGCGTTGTCTGGTTGTAGAGGAAAAAGGTGGGCCTGCGACGCAACTATTTCTTCAGCGTCTTCGGCATACTTGGGCCCAAACCAGACCTTAATGCTATCGCCGAAGGCTTCAACCCGCAAGTACATTACAATGGTGTGATCCATCGGAAGCTGTCCGCGCTGCCCGGGAGGGTCCCCGAAAGCGGGATCGATCGCAGTATAGCCGTGCCACGATCCGGCAATGCGCTTGCTCTGCCCGCCCCCGTCAATATCTACATAATCCCAGTCACACTCCCACGACGTCTCGGGATCGGCGATACCATCCGGACCGCCGTCTGGACCATGAACATCCGGCCCTCGTCGATAATTTAGGCACCCGCCAGGGACGCCGCAACCGTCTGCCAGATCAAGTAACTGGACAGACTGCGATTCATTCCATCCGAACGTCACCATATATCCCGTGGCCCAAGCGTCCGTGTTAACAAGGGGAAGAACCTCAGCGATGTCGAAATAAGTTAGCGCGGCAGGGGTACGTCGGAAAGTAACGCCCCAAGTGTCATCGTCGGCCCAAGACGCCTCCAAATCGATAACACCATCGGTGAATTCTGGAGAAAACGGTAGCTCGGTATGCCCGGATACAGCACAACCTTCCGTAAGCTGTATGAGTGCCTTCTCGCCCGCTCTTCCAGCATCTGGATACTCTGCTCCGACATCCGATATGTCAAAGAATATATCTGGCATTTCGACGTTGGCATTCCAATTGTCGGGGTTATTTACCTCTGGGCCAGGAATAGCTTTCGTCGTGGCGTCTGGTTCAAAATCCGCATACCAAATGACCTCAGCATTTGCCTGACCAATCACCGTGAACACTAGCAGCGCAGTTATGGTGAGTAGTGTTGCAGTTTTCATGTATAGGATCTCCTTAGTTTATAGATTTATCTAATTTTCCACAATAAACGGTGCACTTTAGTTTGCGGCTCCGCAATTGTAATCTTCCCGCTTAACAGTACCTAGAAACTAAGCGAGCGGCAACGGATTACCAAACCACAAAGTACTCCATAAACACAGAAAATTGGGTCGTTGACGCAGCACGAGACATATCGCGCTTCGGGTTGTAGGGGCATAACACGTTACCCCTATTGGCGCGGGGAAGTCCCCACAATAATCACGTATTATACATATAGATCCACATAGATGTCAAGTCCAAAATGCAGCCTGATTCACCCCCAGTTTTTAGGATTGGAGATTTTATAACCTCTACATCTACTGCCTCACCGAACCCTTGTATGTTGGACGCAGAGCGTCGAGTGAGGCGTTCCGACGCGGAGCATCGGAACGAGCCAGTGAGTGTGTTTTCTCGTTCCCACGCTCTGCGTCCGTCATAAAATATGAATACCGCAGCAAGCTGTAAATCTGCATCAATGGAGAGAACGTTGGGCGGGCCGGTGTTTGGTCTGTTGGGCAAGGCGACGCACTTAAATTACGGATAGGCGGATGTTAGAGGAAATGCGTTGCGGAGATTTGGTATTGAGTCGGGAATTTATTAGTCGGTGTATGCCCCGGAGGGATTAGACTATGTGTGGTATATAAGTATCTGTAAGCCCAAGGTTTAGCATTGCATCAACATATGTGGAATTGGACATATTGAGGTATGTGCTGTTCAATGATGGCTGAACGTAATTTAGCGTAAGTGCTCCAATAGCGCAAGCGGCGTAGCTGCCAACGTGCCAGCATCAACTGGCAACACTACTCCGGAAATCCAACGAGCCTCGTCACTTGCCAGAAATACTCCAGCCCACGCCACATCCCACGCAGTGCCCTCGGTGCCTAGGGACGTCCCACGCCTACGGAGGTCGCGCGATTCTTCCGCAATCATGCCTACAAACGACCCCCAAACATGTCCGGGGGCAATGGAATTGACCCTAATGTTGTCCCGTCCGTGATGTACCGCCATGTTCCTGGTCATAGCAATGACACCACCCTTGGCTGCGGCATAGGGAATATTTGGTCCCCACCCCGCGCGCATACCGTCAATAGAAGAAATATTGATAATCGACCCGCTGCCACTCGCGATCATCTGCGGGATGGCGTGTTTACAAGCCAGCATTGTACCCTTGAGATTGACCTCTACGACACGGTCCCAGGCATCTTCTTCTACATCAACAACGGTCTTTGCGCCAGCGAGACCCGCATTGTTGAATAGGATGTGCAATCCGCCGTAACGTGACACAGCAGCTTCACCCATCGCCTGACAATCCGCGTTCTTCGTTACATCGGCGACAAATATGGACGCCTCGCCGCCTACATCCTTAATCGTGTCGAGGGTTTTCGCGGCATTGCTCTCGTCCAAATCCGCTAGCAGAACCTTGGCGCCTTGCCTAGCGAAGAGAATTGCTGTAGCTTGGCCCGTGCCAGTCACCTCGCAACGCGCTCCCGCCCCTGTCACAATCGCGACTTTTCCGGCTAACCGCGTTCCGTTCTGTTGCATTGTTCCCTTTCCCACTTCAGTAGACATCTTTCCTCCGTAGAGTATGTTTAAATATAGCAAGTCGGCGCGGCCGGTAAAAGATGCTTTCATCTGGCCCGACGCCCTGGGTTCGGACCATTGCCCAGTGGGCGTGGATATCGACCTGTAATACACGACAAAGCCCCAAACTTGCGGTTGGTAGGCCGCCTCCAACAATCAGGGAATGCCGATCGTCTCAGTATGGGCGCGCAGCGCCAGGGTCTCGGTGTCACTGACCCAGCGCTCCATGCCATCGGGTTCTATCGTCTCGCGGTAGCGCTGCCAGCCTGACGCATCAGGAAAATATAATTCCGCCATGCCCGCGTAGGGCTCCTGTTCCGGGTTCAGGCTGTGGCTGACGACGTAGCGAAAACCGCCGACTTGGTGCATGACTGAGGTAACGTTCGGAACGTGGACATCGAGCCAGTGCGCAAACAGCGCATCGAAGTCGGTATTCGTCTTCGCTGCCACGAGAAACGCGATCTTGAAAAACCCTGTACGCGTTGTGGGAAAGGGCTCGTTTAATGTCAAAGCCACGACAGGTAGACGCTCGGATCCGTCCATAACGACGTACTCCGTGGTAGCCCAGGGAATATAGGGCTCCGCCTTTTCTTGAAACGTATCCGTCGGCTCGGTGCCGTGGGACGTGGCCGGAACGGGTAAGGGCTTCTCCCACCAAAGCTGCGCAACGCCATCCCAAGGGTGCTCGCCGGCCTTGTCCGGGTCGAACAATGTCGCAATGTAGCGCGTGGCGTGCAATTTTCCGCGTGCGGCCTGCTCAGCCTGGCCGGCAATAACGATGGGCATGTGATTGGCAAACCAGTGAGCAACGAGTTCTTCTCGCGATGTCTCCGGGCGCCGTTTGATCAAATACATCATTTTCGCACCGGGGCTCTTGAGCGGCTGCGTCATCTCTCCCTCCGTTGACTAAAGTCAGGCATCACGATCAAAACTCACGGACTTCACCAATGCATAAATATCACTATCCGTAGTCAAACCCAAGTCTGCGACAGCGGCTCGGGTCACGCGTGCATGCAGCACCTGTTCGCCGACCCGAATGGTCAATTCGGCGAATGGCGTGCCGGCATTGGCCTGCACGCTCGCCAGTGTTCCGGTCAGAACATTGCGGATACTCATTCTGGCCGGTCTTGCAGTCGCCACGCTGACATCCCTGGCGTGAGCAGTCCGTCTGAAAGTCCTTTCGGCTGCGGGGCAGTGGGCTCAGAGCCAGGTCGGAGAAAGCGTCTTCGAAATTGTCGGGCATTTCGTTCATCAGGAGTTTGGAGACGTAGGCGGCTTTCGATGAAATGGCGGTTATCACTTTGGACCAATCGGTTTTGGGAATGGGTGTAATGCCAACCGTAGTTTGATAGAGGGGTTCTTCATACACCTCAAAGTATGGATTGAACATTTGGTCGAGTGTTTGCAGCCATTGATTCGGCGCAATTCGAGGGTTGTTTCACTGTCCTCCCTCGGAGCCGTCCTCAAAGAGATAGGTCCCGCAAGGCGTAGTTTGCTAGGATGCTTTCCCTCATCTCCTCGCTCCACCGATTGGCATTCTCTTGTCCAACCAAGGGCTGGTATGCGTAGCGTGGCTCATTGAGGAAGCGTTGTTGCCGAGCATCGATGGCCAAGGCGATCAAACGGGACCTTTCAAAGATGCGCTCCTCGTCGTAGACGACCTCTTGGTTATCGTACTGCTTTCGGCGAACACCCAGTACGGAAGAGCGGCGGTGGAATCCAAAGTTGAAACTCACCCGCTTGTACGGAGAGGAGTTTGGAAAAGAGGCGTGCAAGACTTGGCGATTGGTCATGACCACATCGCCAGGCTTGCACACCATCGGTACTGCCTCGGGCAAACGATCGGAGCCGCCGTTGGCTGCGATCATCCCCTTGATGTCCAGTTTGCCCTGTTTGTGAGATCCGGGAATCACCCAAACCCCGTTGGTCGCAGTGCTACCGTAATACTGGAACATAAAATTAAACCCGTGTGTGTCCTCGTCCCAGTCAGGCTTGTCCCAGTGTGTGGTCCCATCCTGGTGCCAGGCGACAGATGGCCCCAACGCCTGTGGCTTGACAACTATGAACTCTTGGAACGGGGTGAAATCGGGTCCGTTGATCTGTTCTGCGATGGACAACAACTGCGGATGACCGTAGAGCCTTAAGCAGGAATCCATGATCTCTAGCGGGCGAGCGATCCCGCTAATCACAAATTCCGGGGCGTCGGTGGGAGGCTCTAGTTCAGTCATCTTGGCCGGGTGGCGACCATTGTTTGCCGACGTGCCACCGATAGGGTCGCTCAACGGCTTAGCAAAACGGAAAGTCGGCCGCGCAAACTCGGTCCCCAGTGCAGGCCGTCCTTTTGAGTCAACCAGTGCGTCCTTGGTGTGCGGTGCTCGCTCAAACACGTACTCTAAATCCGCCTGCAGGTCTTCGAGTTCTTCACTTTTTACAACCCCTTCGAATACATAGAAGCCACAACTGAAGTAGGCATCCAGGATGTCCTTGTCTAGCGTGCCGTCGGAGTTGAATTTAATCGGCCCGCGATTGCCAAGTGCATAGGCCATCCGCTCGCCCTCGCGGACGTAAGCGGCTATTACATCCTCTCCTTTGTTTGTGGTACTCATTTGGTTATCTCCTTGGATTAACGAATCAACCGAAACCTAGGGCGACCAACGCTTCCCAGTATGCAATCAAAATGAAAATCCATCAAGTGGAATTACGGTTCGTTCTTCGTCAGAATCGGGTTGACACTTTTTAAAACTCAAAAAGATTCACAGCCGCGTTTGCGCTGGGGATAGCTCGCTGACGGGAAGGAATCGCGGCCACTATCGCTTTGTAACCTCCAATTAGCTTGGTCTCATCAATCAGTATCAACGCTTTACCATGACACTTTAGATACACCTTTTTTATACCAATTCTATCTTTCGGTGATGCATTAGCCTGTAGTAGCGATTTTAACCGCTCTTTTAAGCGACTGAAGTCGCCACTACGCAGAATGCACCATTAGGTATTAGTACAAAGGTGAGTCATTTTTCTTGCATTGCTGCTATCGGCAGTTTGGATTTAACGAATCGGGAAAGCCGCTTCTGTTTCGTCTTTTCCCTTTGACCACTTATCGGCAGATGCCGCGCTAGCTCGTTGAAACGGAACGCATGCTCATCGCTATGGCGATGAGCAGCACTGTATTCTTCAGTTGCGGTTGACTCAAGGTCCCCTTGAAAATCGGCGACACAGTGGTCATCATTTCTTCTGGCGATATTCGCTTTTTCACAGCGTGTTTCACTTTCATAAATCCTTACTCTGTTAAACTTAATGCGTTTCACAAAGGAGGGGAATTTACCATATCTCAACAGACTTTCTCACACCTTAGGCCTTTCAAACTGCTCTCGGTGTACCCTCCCCAAAAACTGGGGGTAAGTCCAAAAAATGCAAATATTATCTTCCGTTTTTCAACTCGCCCCATGTCACAGAAAGTTTCCCAGCCGGTTCAACGGCCTGACCCTGGAGGCCAATTGATTCCAATCCTTCCGCCATGAGGGTTTTAATATCATCCAGGCTCAGCGCTACATTGAAAATAGCCAGTTCGTCAATGGAGCCACTAAAAAAATCTGGGACTCCCTCCCTAGGGCCAAAAATCCCGCCGCCTCCAATTTTCGTAGAGTGTGCCGAAGCTCCATAGGAGGTTACTGGACCAATGTTCAACTTGTTAACACGTTTCTGTACCCCTCTTGCCGCGTTACGCGTGTTCCTCATAATTGCTGCGTCCCCAATAGCCGCCAAATGAACCCAGCTCTCTTCATCTTCCCATTTAAAGTCAGGACCTGGCAATTTGAGGAGTGCGCTGATACAGATTTTGACATTTAAACATCCTGCCGCGTCATGAGGATGAACGTGAACGTCTTTCTTCTTATGTGTCTCTGTTGTCGGGTACGCCATCAGCATAAGGGTGCTTCTCCTACTCAGATACCATTCAATAGCATCATGTTGCCCCACGATGCTTTCATATCCAGCCCAATCCTCGGCGTCTTTATTGACCCAGGCAACAATTGTAAACTCTTCAAGATCATTCAACAAGGGTTTTCCGAGGTCAATGAAATTTTTTCTGCTCGGATTAAAGTGTATTGCCTTGCCGAACTTCCCCTCTACATAGTCGACTTTACGGTTAATTTCACCATGGTTGCGATTTCCAGACCAATCTATTAGAACAGCGTCAGCCTTCTCGTTATCAAAAAGGTACGCCGCGACAACACTGGTCGGATCGATTTCGGCAGAACCTATGTTTGTGAACACCAGGCTGACGCCGATTAAACCGATGCATGTTAAGGTGAACCATGTTGCTGAGGTTTTCATTGTAATTTCTCCCTCGCGCTTTCTGAATTTGGGTGAAAATTGAATTACACTCATTTCTATTGTAATGCTAGTATGGCGTTATGCTAATTCGTGCAAACCCAACGCCCACAAGGGGCTAGACTACGATGACGCCTCCGTAGCCTAGGGCTTTATGCCCGTTATGATTGAATCGGCGAAAACACCTAGCGTAACGCCATAGTATATCTAAAATGACCCCACTGTCAAGATTATAGTAAAGTGTGAAAAACAGGCGGTGGCACAATTTACACATTGCAGTTGATTACTTGGAAGCCTTGATAGCACCCCACTCAGTAGCTAATTTGCCCTGGCTATCAACGGCAAAGCCCTTCGCGTCTGTGATAGTTAGGTTGTCAATAACACCGTTCGACCAACTCTCATGCCAGATGCCAACCTGCCCCGACAGATACTTGCTATCTCTGACGCTAATCATTGGTTCCCCCAGCTTGCCTCTGTCAAACTTTTTATCCATCGGCATATACCAGATATCAATCTGCCTCCCGATGGCTTGGATGCGTCCATAAAGCGGGTGTTTGTGATCTTGCGGGAGTATGCCACGGTTGTCAACACCTCCACGGTGGCCAGCCTTCTTCCCATCAACCTCGAAGCCGACGTCTGCGAGTAATACCATTTCAATCCATTCGCCACCTGGCCATGCTGGTTCGTCACAGTGCTTCCCGTCTGCCCGAGGCGCGCTTAGACACAGCCCGGGTTCTGCGCAACCACGTCTCAGGTCATGCAACATTAGCGCAATTGTTTCATTGTATCCGAATACAACTAAATAGCCTCTGTCACCACTCGTTCGAAAAGTGACCCCCACGCTGTCATCATCGTTCCACGACATCTCCAACTCGATGGTGCCATCTCTGAATCTTGGCGACTCCGGTATTGGCGTGTTGCCCGAAGTAGTACAGCCTTCGGCAAGCTGTATAAGTCCATTCCCCTTTCTTCTAGTCGCTGGCCAGTCTTGTCGATAACTGGTTATATCCCAGATTGTATCCGGGTTCTCGACATTGCGGTTCCAATGGGCCGGATCGTTTACCCGTCCGTTAGGAATTGCGTCGCGAAATTCACGTCCTTCAAAATCTGCCCGCCAAACGACCTTCGCGCTTGATTGAACGATGACCGTAAAGCATAGCATTATGACAATGAATAATTTCAGCCCTTTCATGTCCAGCATTCTGCTTACCAAGTGGAAGTTGTGCCAGAGAGCAAGTTCAAGGAAGCAACTTCAAGACATAGCGACTCTCGTTACCATCTCAAAGAGGCCTCTTCGTTTGAATCAAAAAAAACAGGAAACGAATCGCTTGATAGCGGCGGTGTTGTTCATGTCTCGCGGGATGCTCCCATACCATATTTAGTCATTTTCATTCTGATGTAGTAACTGTTTAGTTCCCTGATTTCTGGGGTCGAGTGCTATGAACCTAGGCGGTCTTTTTTGCCAATTTCTAGGCGCACATCGTGCGGATGCCCATTTTTCCGGTTTGTAGTAGGGCAATTCATTGCCCGTCCTATGGCTCCAGGGGTTTTACCGACCACTAATCACTAGCCACTAAACACTTACCTGATGTATAATGCACTACACTATGGAGAGGGTGTCAACAATCAACGTCATAAGCTCGTTGGGACACCGCCAGTATTCTATCGTTGTCACTTACCATTTAACTTTCATGGATCTCAAGGCATCTAGTCCATTATTTCTGAATTGCGGACAGTGTAACACTTTCAGCTGAAATGTCAATCAGAAAGGGATTAGTCGCTTTATCTCCACGAGAAGAAGCGGTCGGAAGTTGCGAGCATGTGAGATACTGGCCATCTGGCAGCAACATCATGGCATCGAGCAGTTCTGGCGTGCTCTCAAGACCGTCTTGCAGATTCGTCAAATGAGATTGCGTGGCAGACAGGGCGTCTATGCCACTTTGGCAATCAAGGTCATCGCCTATCTGCTGATGCTGAGAATCGGGTACTACTCTCATTTTACACGCCAGCAAATCCAAATGGAAGTCAGTAAACAACTGGACATTCAACACTTCTTCAATGAGCATTTTCATCCCAACGATGCGGCTATACCAGCATGAACACTATAAGAAACAAGTCTCATGGAAACGTCAGTCAATAAGAACCTCCAAGTTGCGCAGAAAGACCAATCCCGTGTTCTCCGTACACACCGTGGTTTAGTTGCGGAATTGTAACATACGCCCCGGACGCGACCTACTCACCATGATAAAGGATATCACAACCATTCACAACCCGAACGTAGGGGTTACATTTCGAGCCGTGATTTTGGGATTGCTACTCATCCCGATAAACACGTATTTCATCATGGCTAATCACCTACTGTTTTGGAGTACCCTGCCCACCACGCTATCGCTAATCTACAATGTTATCATCACTTTAACGATACTAATTATAATCAATTTCCTGATTCAGCGTTTTTTTCCCAATTTCGCACTTAAGCAGGGCGAACTGCTAGTCGTTTACATTATCCTTTCGCTTTCATCGGCGATTTCCGGACATGACATGATGCAGACGCTCGTGCCAACTATACCTTACGGATTTCAGTACGCCACTCCCGAGAATGAATGGGAACAACTCTTCTGGAAATATCTTCCGCGTTGGTTAACCTTAGATAATCTCTCGCGTTTGGAGGATTTTTACCGGGGTGGAAATACCTTATACACCAAAGCGCACCTAGAATACTGGTTACGCCCAATCTTTTGGTGGACGCTGTTCTTAACAGTGCTAATCTGGACGCTAATCTGCTTGGACATTCTGCTTAGAAAACAGTGGGTGGAACGGGAACGCCTGTCTTACCCAATCCTCCAGTTGCCGCTCGAAATGACTCGCTCTAAAAGCAGGCTGTTCAAGTCGAATATGATGTGGCTCGGGTTCGCCATCGCCGGTGGCATAAATCTGATAAACGGTATACACGCCTTCGTTCCGGCATTCGTAGAAATTCCTGTACGCAAAGCGGAGATTGGTCAATATTTCACCGAAAGCCCCTGGAACGTCGTCGGGTGGACACCTCTCTACGTACTCCCCTTTGCCGTGGGGCTGGGTTTTCTAATGCCGTCCGACATGTCTTTCTCTGTCTGGTTTTTTTATCTGTTCTGGAAGGTACAACGTGTGGTGGTAAAAGCGCTTGGGGTAAACACCGCAACCGGATTCATGGACTCTCACGGGAGCATCGCTTACGATGGCCAACAGGCGTTCGGTGCATTTTTGGCACTCACCGTCTTTGCAATTATCGGAGCCCGTCGTCACATCGTTGCTATTGTCAAGAGTCTTGGCAAACCACAGCCGTATGAACGGAAAGAACCGATGACATACCGATGGGCTGTAATCGGATTTGTCGTCGGCTTCGTTTTCCTCATGAGTTTTTCCTATACCGGAGGCATGGCTGTTTGGACGATACTGGTATATTTCTTGATCTACTATCTCCTCGCGATCAGCGTGAGTCGCATTCGCGCCGAGGTTGGCGCCCCAACGCACGAACTATTCTTGGCAAATCCGCGTCAATTCTTTACCTCCGTGTTTGGAAGTCGGGTATTATCGCCCGGGAGTTTAACGATGATGGCGCTATATATCACATTTAACAGGGGTTACCGTGCCCACCCGATGCCGCACGCGCTGGAGGCGTTTAAGCTGAGCGGAGAATCGGGCATAAATTCACGTCGGCTTGTTCCCGTCATGGTGCTCGCGACTGTTGTTGGAATTCTCGCCGCATTCTGGGCATATCTAGCCGTATCCCACAGTGCCGTAGCTGTCGTCGGCGAAGGCGGTCTCGCTTTCCGCGCATACTCGTCGCTGCAGCGGTGGCTGTTTAAACCTTCGGAAACAAACGTTGGAGGAATCATCGCGATGTGCAGCGGTTTTGTCTTCACGGGTCTGCTGTGGTGGTTGCGAAGGCTTTTTCCTCTCTGGCCGTTTCATCCCGCAGGTTACGCGGTCGCGAGCGGCTCACTAACCTTCAGTTGGCTCTGGTTCTCAATACTGGTGAGTTGGGCGGCAAAGGTGATTATTTTGAAGGTTGGCGGGATTGGGCTATATCGCAAAGCACTTCCACTCTTTCTAGGTCTAATTTTGGGTGAATACGTCGTCGGCGGCGCTTGGGTGATTATTCGTCTGGTATCGGGCTTTCCCGCATATTCGTTTTACCGCTAGAAACCACGCACGAACAGATGGAGGGCTATTTTGGCATCTGGTGTTTGGTTAATAATATACCGCAGACTGTGGCGAATTATGGTCATGATGTCACTCTCTTAACCGCGATTCGGGCACGAAACGCGCGAGGATTTTGTTAAAGACCGCAATAACGGGAGGCAGTCAGAATGAAACTCAAGAATAGGGTAGCCATCGTAACTGCAGCAGGACGAGGAATTGGCCGTTCAATCGCCGTGTGCCTTGCCGAAGAAGGCGCCGATGTAGTTGTCAACTCATACAGCGAAGACACAACAACTCGCACTGCTGGCGAGGTTCAAGCGTTAGGGTGTAAAGCGCTCGCAATGCCGTGCGATATCACAAAGCCGGACATGATTACGCAAGTGGTTCAGGAAGCCTTGAAGGCTTTTGGCAAAATCGATATCTTGGTAAACAACGTTGGCTCTGGACCAAAGACATGGAAGACAACCGATGCCGGGCCCCTTGCGAAATCGATAGACCTGTGGGACAATATGTATGAGCAGAATCTAAAAGCGCCCGTGCTCATGTGTGAAGCTGTTGTACCACATCTCATGGAGCAGAAAAGCGGAAAGATTGTGAACATCTCATCAATTGCGGGGCGGGTTGCACTGCCTCAAAAGCTACAAGAGCGTATCGTACCTCAATCGTACAGCGCCATGAAGGCTGGGCTAATCAGCTACACGCAGTCGCTGGCGGAAAGGCTAGGTCCGCACAACATCAACGTGAACTGTGTTTGTCCGGGTATCGTCTACACGGATGACTGGGAAAACAACTCGACGCGGATGGTAAATAACATACCGGAGTTTCAGGGTCAGGATGTGAGGGAGTGGTTCGCCGGCATAGCTCGCGGCGAATATCCGGATATGTTCTGTTCAACGCCGCTCAGGAGAGAACAGATGGTTGAAGATATCGGACGGGCTGTCGTATATTTCGTGTCCGATGATGGAATGAACATCACCGGGCAGTCTCTGAATGTTGATGGTGGCATGTATAAGAACTGACAAGTAGCCTGTGCCGAGTTGGTATACAGAATGACTGTCTCTCAGCGCTCTGTATCGCGCATCATATTTAGAACGCAGAACCCGTAAGGAACGCAGATTTGCGTTTTCTACAACTCCGAACTCAATGAAATGAGACTCATCTGAAGTACGGAGTTTACCTCGGAACAATTACCCCTCATGACGAACAAGCCGACAAAACCAATCGATCCTGAGCGAGGCATAATCGTGGGAGTTACTGGCGGAATTGCCAGTGGAAAATCGACTGCCTCGCGGTTACTGGCGGAGAAGGGGGCATTCACCATCAACTTGGACGCAATTGGCCATGAATTGCTCAAGCGGAGAAGCCCCGTAATGGATGAACTGCTTGAGGCATTCGGATCAGATATCCTTGACTCATCGGGGGACGTTAGCCGCAAAAAACTCGGCGCCATTGTCTTCACCGATGATGATGCTCGCGAACAGTTGAACGCGATTATGCATCCGCCAATCGTTCAACGTTCGCAATCCGAGGCGAGATGGCTTGCTGCTGAAGATCCGAATCGTGTCGTGGTAATTGACATCCCGCTGCTCATCGAAGGTGGACGCCAGGAGCTGGTCGACGTTATCGTTGTCGTAACAACGTCGACCGAGAATCAACTACAGCGCCTTTTAGCAAGGAGCATTGAAGACAGCCGTCCGTTAAGCCGCGAGGAGGCTCAGGCGCGAATCAGTGCCCAGATACCGTTATCCGAAAAGGTAAAATTCGCGCATTTCGTTATTGACAACAATGGCGTCCTTGAAGAACTTTCACATCAGGTCGATCGGCTGTGGGTAGAACTTTGTAAACTTAGAGCCTGTTTGAAAAGTCGGTAGCAAAGCCATTTTTACTCATTTGAAGACACGTTTTTTGTGATTTCCTGCTATATATCTGTCGCCCCTCTGGGGCTTTTAAGGCTGGTGCGCAGTGCGCACCCTACAAAATGTACTTTTCAAACAGGATCTTAAGACGCCTAGGCAAACCTGAATTAAATGGCGCAACAGCACGCATATCCGAACTTGACTACGCTTAAATTGTTGTGTTAGAATCTGTTCATCCCTACGAAAGGTCAATTGATGCGCGGAAAAACGCTAGAGCAACTCGTTGCCGAAGCTCGGGCGGATATCGGACATATGACTACCGATGAACTCCAAGCGGCAGTCGAAAACTGTGAACGGCTAGTTATCCTAGATATCCGTGATAAAGAACTGTACGAAGCCGGACATCTGCCGGGCGCCATCTCACTTCCGCGTGCCGCGATAGAGCTAGACATTGATGAGGTAGTTCCCGATCAGGACATGAGAATCGTCACCTACTGCGGAGGCAACACGCACGGTTCCCTCTCCGCCCATACACTGAAGATTATGGGTTACGAGAACGCCTCAATGTTGGACGGTGGATTTCGTGGCTGGAAAGCTGATGGCTTACCCGTTGAAGGCGGAGAAGGTGAGTAGCGCATGTTAATCACGGTAACATGGTATTTTCAGTGAATCGCATTTAAAATCGTTCGATAATGTTACGATTTTCGTTCAACCCAACCTACGGGCTTTCCTGTATTTTCGTAAAATTTGAGCTTAGGTTAAAAAAGATTGATAAGTGAAGTAAGAAATCAGATAAAGGGAATTCTGCAAGACGCCATTGACGCAGCGGTTCAGGGCGGTGACCTCCCTCACGTCAACACTCCCGACATTCCGTTTTCCCCCACCAAAGCACCTGAGCACGGCGATATTGCCAGCCCGATTGCTCTATCATTGGCTAAGATTGCCAATACATCACCGCGCAAGATTGCGGAAACGATTGCCAACCATATACAGCTTGGAACATCCTCGCTGATTCGAAAGGTGGAAGTTGCGGGTCCGGGATTCATCAACATTTACCTATCCAGTCATTGGCTTTATGACGTGCTTAGAACCATCAAAGACGAAGGAACGAAATTCGGGCACTCAGACCACGGCGAGGGTTCGCGAGTCCAAGTAGAATTCGTTAGCGCCAACCCAACCGGACCGATTAATATCGTAAGTGGTCGTGCGGCTGCGGTGGGCGACTCACTTGTCAACCTGCTTAGCGCCGTCGGTTACAAGGCAATTCGTGAGTATTACGTCAATGACGCTGGTGGACAGGTCGAAAACCTTGGGGCATCAATTGACGTGCGGTATCGGGAGTTACTGGGTGAAAGCGGCTTGGAAATCCCGGATGGTGGATACCACGGGACGTATCTTATTGACTTGGCTCAATCAATCATTGACGAAAGTGATGATAAATACCTACAATTCGATGATGCAGAGAGAGTAGCCACCTTTCGAAATCTCGGCGTAGAACATTTGCTCGCCGTACAGAAAACCACATTGGAGCGTTTTGGTGTTCATTTTGACATCTGGAGCAGCGAACAAGCCCTGCGCGAGAGCGGGAAACCTGATGAAATCATTGAGGTATTCCGTCAACGCGGCTACCTCTACGAGGCTGATGGCGCGACGTGGTTTCGCATGACCGATTTCGGCGACGCCAAAGATTGTGTAGTTATCAAAAGCGATGGCGAATACACCTACTTTGTACCTGATGCGGCGTACCACCGCGACAAGTCCGAGCGCGGATTCGATAAAGCAATAGATCTTCTTGGCCCCGATCACCAAGGACACGTTGAACATCTCAAGTACTTCGTGGAGGCGCTTGGATTGGGCAATGATTGGTTGGAGGTTCGGATTATCCAGCAGGTCAATCTAATCGACTCCGATGGCAACCGAATTGAGATGTCCAAACGGAGTGGGCAATTTTATACGCTTGACGCACTCATTGATGAACTTGCCGAAGCTGTCGATGATCGATTTGCTGTTGATGTGGCAAGATACTTTTTCCTGATGCGCTCCAATACCAGTCACCTCGATTTTGACCTCCAATTGGCGGTGACCCAAGCAAATGAAAACCCCGTTTTCTACGTTCAATACGCGCACGCACGCTGCTGCAGCATTTTTCGCGAGATGGAGAACCAGGGCATCGATCAGGCCGAGATAGATGAAGTGCTGGCTGAGTATATCGATGAGCCAGAATCATTGCAATTGATACGACATCTCGCCGAATACCCGGAGGTAGTTCTGCACAGCGCAGAAAAAAGGGAGCCGCATCGCATGACTCACTACCTATACGAACTTGCTGCGCTGTTTCACGGTTTCTATAATGAACACCGCGTGCTTGACCCTTCCAATCCGGATTTGACACAAGCGCGGCTAATGTTGGTTGGTGGTGCACAAACGGTGTTAAGAAATGGCTTAGCCCTGCTGGGGATTTCCGCTCCTAAGTCAATGTAAAATGGGAAAACCGGGATTGTGAAGACGAGTACGGACCTTATCTGCCTCTACCATGTCACGCAGCAAGTCTAGTTGCTATCAGCCTCGACGGTAAAGGTCCAAGGATCGCTGCATTGTTTTGCACTACTTTAACTACTAATCGTCCTGCTGATGCCGTACACCATCTCTACATCCACACCGTTATCGATCTAGTTTCGTGCATTTAGCCTGAAGAGGAAAAACCTATGGCGACTTCTCAAAATGATTTGTCCTTAGAAGAATATCGCAGAATCGATCGGGCTCACGTCTGGCACCCGATTTTTCAGCACCAAGCTTTGGAAAACACAAATTTAACCGTATTCAAGGAGGCACACGGCACTACTATCACCGACTCGGAAGGCAACCAATACCTGGACGCGCTCTCGGGGTTATGGAACGTCAATGTTGGCTACGGACGCAAACAGATTGCCGACGCCGTGTATGAACAGATGCGGAAATTGTCATACTATCCGCTGTCACAGATCAATATCCCGGCGACGCTCCTAGCGGACAAACTCGCCGAGCTACTGCCGGGCGATTTGCAGCATGTCTTTTTTAGCAACAGTGGTTCTGAAGCCAACGAGACCTCGATTAAGATTGCTCGCCAGTACGGTCGGCAAAAATACCCGGGGCAGAATCGACACAAGATTATTGCCCGCTATCGTGGTTACCATGGTTTCACGTATGGCGCCATGTCGGCGACAGGGCAAACGCAGCGACGAAAAGTTTTTGAGCCTCTCGTTCCCGGGTTTCTGCACGCACACCCGCCATATTGCTACCGATGCCCACTGGGGAAAAACTATCCGGAGTGCAACGTTGCGTGCGCGGATGAGATTGAACAGATAGTTCGGTGGGAAGGTGTTGACACGGTCATTGGAGTCATTGCCGAGCCGATTATTGGCGGGGGCGGAGTTATTGTTCCACCTGATGACTACCTCCCGAGATTACGAGAAATCTGCGATCGTTACGGCTTGCTGCTGATCCTTGACGAAGTCATCACAGGATTCGGGAGAACTGGTGCACTTTTCGCCTGCGAACACTGGGGCGTGCAGCCGGACATCATTTCCCTCGCAAAGGGTATAACGAGCGGATATCTCCCGCTCGGCGCGAGTGCTGTGACCCCGAAAGTGTTTGATGTTTTTCGGGGAGCTCCCGACGACAACCTTGAGTTCGCACAAGTTGCCACCTACGGCGGACACCCGGTCACCTGCGCCGCGGGGCTTGCCAATCTGAACATCTTGACAGAAGAACGGTTATGGGAAAATTCTGCGCGGGTTGGAAGCTACTTGCTGGAAAAACTGAAAGTTCTCCTGGACCTTCCGGTAGTCGGTGACATCCGCGGAAAAGGTTTGATGATCGGCGTCGAACTCGTCAACTCCGATCAATCATGCCTTGATACGGCAACCACGAATAGAGTCGTCAGCATGATGCACGACAGAGGAATCTTGATTGGAAAAGTGAGTCACACGATGGACGAACCGGAAAACACCATATTCCTCGCGCCTCCGCTTATTGCGACCACCGCCGAAGCAGATCGGATATTTGATGCGCTTCGAGACGTGTTGTCGAATTTGTAACGCCAGATTCTTACCGCAAAGACATGTGAGAACATTGCTATGAACCGCGAAATGATTGTGGTCTTGGATTTCGGATCGCAATACACGCAACTGATTGCCAGGCGAATTCGCGAACGATGGGTATACTGCGAGATTCACCCCTACCACATTTCAGTCGACGATCTGAGAGCATTGAATCCCAAGGGCATTGTTTTATCTGGTGGTCCATCCAGCGTGTACACGGAAAATGCCCCCCTACCGGATCCCAAAGTTTTAACGCTTGGCTCCCCCGTTCTCGGTATTTGCTACGGTATGCAACTCATCGCCCACCTTTCTAAAGGAGGAAAAGTGCATCCTATGGCTGAACGTGAGTTTGGCGCCGCAACCCTAGATGTCGATCAACGTGGCACGCTATTCGAGAACTTGCCCGACGGAATCGATGTATGGATGAGCCACGGCGACCGAATCGATAGCTTGCCGGAAGGTTTTCAAGTCATCGGTCATACGCAAAACTCACCGATTGCAGCCATGGCAAATCTAGACCAAGAAATCTACGGTATGCAGTTTCATCCGGAGGTCGTGCACACGAAGGATGAGAATCGCATCCTCTCCAACTTCGTACATACGATCTGCGGCTGCCGTGGCGATTGGACGATGAAATCTTTCATTGTGGAGGCTACGGAGAAAATCAAGTCCGCGACGCAGGACGGACGGGTATTGTGCGCGGTTAGCGGTGGTGTTGACTCAACTGTTCTTGCCGCTTTGCTCAAGCACGCCATTGATGATGCACTGGTCTGCGTTTTTGTCAATAATGGACTCTTGCGAAAAGACGAAGCCGACGAAGTGCTGTCAAATTACCGAGAACTTGGAATCGGAATCCATTATGCGGATGCCTCGGATCGATTCCTGGAATATCTGTCGGGCGTCGAAAACCCCGAGAAAAAACGCCTCGTGATCGGAAAGCAGTTCATAGAGGTGTTTAAAGAGGGCGTGGCGAAATTGGGAAAAATCGACTTCCTCGCGCAAGGGACGCTTTACCCCGATGTGATCGAAAGTGTATCCGTCAAAGGGCCATCGGCGACAATTAAAACACATCACAACGTCGGGGGCTTACCTAGCGACCATCCGTTCAAGTTGATTGAGCCATTTCGCGAATTGTTTAAGGACGAGGTTAGGGCTGTTGGTTTGGAGCTAGGACTTCCCCAGTCAATTCTTGGACGGCATCCCTTTCCGGGCCCCGGCTTGGCAGTGCGGGTCATTGGTGCGATTACAAAAGAACGCTTGGATATTCTGCGTGAGGCGGATCGGATTTTCGTTACGGAACTGCGCAAGGCTGGACTGTACGATGATATTTGGCAGGCGTTAGCGGTGCTCCTACCAGTCAAGAGTGTAGGTGTGATGGGAGATGAGCGTACCTACGAAAACGTTGTGGCGTTACGTGCGGTTACGAGCACCGATGGGATGACAGCGGACTGGGCGAAGATTCCACCCGAAGTGTTGGGAACTGCCTCCAATCGTATTATCAATGAAGTACACGGTATCAATCGCGTGGTCTACGATATCAGCTCTAAACCGCCAAGTACGATTGAGTGGGAATAAGCGTTTTAACGCCAAGCAATGTCGATTGACTTACATTCTCACCCCATGCGTCGGAGTTTCTTCTATTGCGTATCGGGGACAGATCGATTATACTGCGCCTAAACAACGGCTAAGTCCCGTCCGCTAACGTAATGGGCATGGCATCGTAGACCCTAGACGAAAATAATGGCGATTCAGAACACCTAAGTATAGATTTCCGCTCACCCCATTGGCAATTCACTCAATTTCAACACGGTAGCGGCGAAAGAAAACTTGATGGCAGATCTCCTTGAGTCCTTGAACCCGGTCCAACGGCAAGCGGTGCAACATGCTGATGGGCCACTGTTACTTCTGTCTGGCGCTGGTAGTGGAAAGACACGCGTCATTACCTACCGCATCGCTTATCTACTTCGCCACCACCGCGTGTCGCCGTTTAATGTCCTAGCGGTAACGTTCACCAACAAAGCGGCAGGCGAGATGAAGTCTCGCCTTGAAGGGCTTGTTGGGGTAGATACGACAAAGCTGATTTGGGTATCTACTTTTCATGCCTCTTGTGCTCGCATTCTACGCAGAGATATTGAGCGGCTCGGATATTCTCGTTCTTTCACGATTTACGATACGGTCGATCAGCTCGCGGTTATCAAGGAGATTCTTAAAGAACATCAGATGCGCGAAGAGTTGAATAACCCTAAAGCTGTTTTGAGCCAAATTAGTAAAGCCAAAAATGACTTTGTAACGCCAGAGATGTATATGCAAGCGGCGGACAGCTACTTCGAAGAAAATATCGCAAAAATTTACCCCGTGTACCAAGACTATCTTCGCAAGAACAATTCCCTTGATTTTGACGATCTCATCGGCTTGACCGTGGATTTGTTCAAATCCTGTCCCGATGTTTTGGGGTATTATCAGAATAAGTTTCGGTATATTCTTGTTGATGAATATCAGGACACCAACCGCGGTCAATACCTGCTTGTTCATGCATTGGCTAAGGAGCACCAGAATATCTGCGCCGTAGGAGACGACGACCAGTCTATATACTCGTGGAGGGGTGCGGATATCAACAATATCCTCGACTTCGAGAAGGATTATCCGGACACTACGGTGTTGCGCCTTGAGCAAAACTATCGCTCGACGCAAAACATCCTCTCCGCCGCATACGAGGTCGTCCGCAACAATCGTCTGCGAATGGAAAAGAAACTCTGGACAGAAAATGGACAGGGTGAGTTGATTGACTGTTATGAGGCGATAGACGAAGTTGACGAAGCAAAATATGTCATCAAGCAGCTTCGTGAGGCGCGCTCACGGGGACTTAAGTATGGCGACTGTGTGATTTTTTACCGGATTAACGCCCAGTCCCGGGCGTTTGAGGAAGCGTTGAGAGGCGCGAACATCCCGTATCAAATCGTGGGGGGCGTCCGCTTCTATGAACGGGTGGAGATAAAGGATCTCATTGCCTATCTCCGTGTCATTGTGAATCCCGATGATTCAATTAGCCTCAGGCGAATCATCAACGTGCCCCGCAGAGGAATCGGTGGGACTACTCTTGGGAAACTTGAGGATTTTGCGGATGACGAACAGATTGACCTGTTCTCGGCCCTCCGTCGCGTTGATGAAATCTCAATGCTGCGTGTAGCCGCGAAGGTAAAAATCCGAGAGTTCTCTCAACTGATTGAAAGTTTCGATCCGGGGCGTCCTCCCGTAGAGATTATTAACGAGCTACTTGATGTCACGGATTATCTTACTTTTCTCAAAAGCGATAACACAATCGAGGCGATGGGCAGAGTTGAAAACGTGAGCGAGTTCATTTCCGCCGCAGGCAGATATGAGGGAAACGAGCCCGAACCGACACTGTCAGGGTTCTTGCAGTTGATTACCTTGGTTGCCGATGTCGACAACATGGATGACAAAAGTGATGTGGTCACCCTGATGACACTCCACAGCGCAAAGGGACTAGAGTTCCCTATCGTCTTCATGGCTGGAGTTGAGGAAGGCTCTCTGCCCCATCAACGCGCATTTGCCAACGAAGCCGAACTAGAGGAGGAGCGACGGCTCTGTTATGTGGGTTTGACGCGGGCAAGAGAGCGGGCCTCCCTCTCTCACGCTCGAACGCGCAGAATCCACGGACTTGAGGATTATCGCATGCCCTCTCGCTTTATTGAAGAGATTCCACCCGAACTAATCAATCATGTTGACAGGTTTGAGACCGCCCATCGCCCCGTCGTCAGATCCTACGATCCCGATGAACCCGACATTGACGTAGGGTCCTCATTCGATTACAGTGTTGGTGAATTCGTGTTTCACCCGAAGTTTGGCCGCGGCAAGATTACGGGAATCAGCGGCCATGGTGCAAACATGCGCATTACGATTCGGTTTGCGCGTGGTGCCGAGAAGACCTTGGTCGCTGAATACGCACCATTACAGCCGATGGTAATGTGATAGACTAACGGACAATCCTCAGACAACTTATCAGAAATCGTGAAGGAGAAGCAAAATGGCAGTAATCACGTCCGAGGAAGTCGAGCACGTCGCGAATCTCGCGCGCCTCGAATTTAATGAGGAGGAAATAGCGCAATTTACGCATCAACTCGGTAGAATCTTGGACTACATCGGAAAACTGAACGAGTTGGACACGACGGACGTGCCGCCGACCTCTCATGTTCTCCCCATTCACAATGTGTCCAAAGAAGACACAGTGAAGCCATCATACGATAGGAAGCTTGTATTCGCTACCGCACCGGAAACCGAAACTGGATACTTTGATGTACCGAAGGTGATTGAGTAAACTGTAGAGGAAACAGTGGCTAGTGATGAATGAAACCCGCTCTTACCTTCCACTAGCCACTAACCACTGGGTTTCGGAGCAAACGCTTGACACAGTTATACGAACTTACAGCCCACGAACTTCATGAGAAGCTAAAAACACGAGAGATAACCTCCGCAGAACTCACACAATCGGTGTTTAATCGTATTGACGCTGTCGAAGGGCAAATCGAAGGCTATATTACACTCACGAGGGAGACTGCGCTCCAGCAAGCCGAAATTGCGGACGCTGGTTTCCAACGCGGTGATGAGATGCCACCGCTCGCTGGCATTCCAATCGCGGTCAAGGACGTCATCTGCACCAAGAGTGTATTGACCACCTGCGGTTCCAAGATTCTAGGCAATTTTGTGCCCCCATATGATGCAACCGTGATAACAGAACTCCATCGGCAAGGGAGTGTGGTGATTGGCAAGACAAACATGGATGAGTTTGCGATGGGGTCGTCCACCGAGAATTCCGCGTACCACATTACGCGCAACCCGTGGGACTTGGAAACCATACCCGGCGGATCAAGCGGGGGTTCCGCGGCGGTTGTCGCCGCTGATGAAGCCATCTGCTCCCTCGGATCCGACACCGGAGGTTCCATCCGGCAGCCGGCGGCGCTGTGCGGAGTTGTGGGAATGAAACCCACGTATGGACGTGTTTCGCGGTTTGGCTTGGTCGCCTTCGCGTCCTCTCTGGATCAGATTGGACCGTTCACAAAAGATGTCACCGATTGTGCTCTTATGCTGAACGCAATCTGTGGTCATGATCCGATGGACTCGACCTCTGTCAATTTGCCGACTCCGGATTACACGGAATATCTCACCAACGATATCGAAGGTTTAAAAATCGGTGTGCCGCAGGAATACTTCGTTGAAGGAATGGACACAGAAGTTCAAGAAATCGTACATACGTCAGTTCAAGCACTGAAGGAGTGCGGCGCGTCCATTGAGGAGATTTCCTTACCACACACCGAATACGCAATTGCTACGTATTATATCATTGCCCCGGCGGAGGCGAGCGCAAATCTGGCGCGTTATGACGGCGTTCGATACGGATACCGCGCTGAGGATGCCGAGGAACTCATTGATATGTATAAGAAAACTCGCAGTCGCGGGTTCGGCGAGGAGGTTAAACGGCGCATAATGCTTGGAACGTATGCACTCAGCTCCGGATATTATGATGCCTACTATCTGAAAGGTCAGAAAGCGCGGACGTTGATTAAATCCGATTTCGATCGTGCCTTCGAGACCGTTGATGCCATCGTCACGCCAACCTCGCCGACACCAGCCTTCAAAGTAGGCGAACGCACCGCTGACCCTCTGCAGATGTACCTCTCGGATGTCCTGACAACTCCCTCAAGCCTCGCTGGCTTGCCGGGAATCTCCGTCCCGTGCGGGTTGACAAAGGGCGGTCTTCCAATCGGTCTTCAGATCTTAGCCGCACCGTTTGAGGAAGGGAAAGTCTTAAATGTCGCTCACACATTTGAACAACGTACGAATCACCACCGGCGGAAGCCAAATCTGTAACTGGCAAGAGGGAGCACTGACCAATAACGAATGTGGAGAATAACTAGCAACATCGTTCTGTGCCCTTAGCTTGCATTCGTCCTCAAGATTCACCTTTATTTGACTATGGACACTACGAACCACTCTTCAGCTAATGCCATTCTTGCGCCCACGGGCGCGTTGCTAGGCGCAATTATCGGTGGTATATTGTGGGCAAAATATATCAATTGGACAGGCATGACAGCCGGTTGGGTTGTGCTAGTTATCGGACTTCTAACCGGCATCGGCGCCGTGCTGACGAGCCGCTCACGTCGAGTTTCCATTGCGTCGATTGCCGCTGTCTTTGCAATCTTGGGAATTCTCTTGGGCAAATACCTTGATGTTCGATGGAATGCGCCTCGCACGGTTGGCATCATTGAGGCGCAACCGGATATCCCGCCGGAATACGCGGAAAGCATTGCCAAGATGGTTGAGGCAAGCGAAGCTGGCGACTCAACATGGAAGCGTATGCGGGTGCGAATGGAATGGTTTGATTTGGTTTACTACGCGGTTGCCAGTTTCGTTGCGTTTCGTACGGCATATAGTAGACGATTGCACCAACTCCTTTTCAGAACCACGTGATCGGAAATTTCTCTGCGCAGGCTGGTAGTCAAGAATTTGTTTTCCGCAGTGCAATTTCCAATGTATCGATTGACTTCTAACCGCTCAGAAACTATTAACGGAATCGGTATCGAATTCGATTTTACCAGTGTCCAGCAATCATTAGCCACTGCCTTTGAACGGAGCAAATGAATGAAAGAAGGTCATATCCATTTTCTTGCCACTGATTGTTGTTCTATGTCTTCCCCCCGTAGTTTGGTTTCGCCTCGTCTCTTTATTTGGTCTATTGTGGCGATTTGTCTCTTATGCTTGAACCCAATACCAGCGACAGCAACTGACGATGCGGTATCCACTGATCCCCTCAACGAAGAACTTCTCGAAAATCTTTCCCTGCTGTCAGAGGTTTTGGCACATATTCAACAGGGGCATCTGGAATCACCGGAGCCAAAGAAACTAATGTACGGCGCCATTCGTGGAATGCTGCGTACGCTTGATCCGTATAGCCAATTTTTTGATCCTGAAAGCTATGGGGATTTCCGAACCGAAAGTCGAGGCGCCTATGGTGGTCTAGGTATGGTAATTGGATTTCGCCAAGACCGTCTGACCATAATCTCGCCATTCAAAGGCACGCCTGCCTACGAGGCTGGGGTTCAGAGTGGTGATATTATCAGCCTAATAGAAGAGGAATCGACCGCGACGATGGCTGTTGACGAAGCAGTCGAACGCTTGCGCGGAGAACCGGGCACCCAAGTGACGATTACTCTGCTGCGCGAAGGTGAAAACGAACCGATTGAGATGACAATAACACGCGATGTCATCCGTTTTCGTTCCGTTGAATCCAAAGTTCTAAAAGGCGATGTCGCGTACATCCGAATCAATCAGTTCCGGGACACCACGGGAGCCGATGTTGACAAGGCTTTTGAATCCTTCGATTCACAGGAACTTCGCGGGATGATTTTAGATTTGCGGTCTAACCCGGGCGGCTTGCTCAGCTCCGCCGTTGAAGTGGCGAGCGATTTCCTTGACCCCGATCAGTTGGTCGTCTATACGGAGGGCACTAGCCAGCGAGAAGATTTACTTGCCCGTCCCGGACAGCAACAGAAACACTATCCTCTCGTTGTCCTCGTCAATGGAGGGAGCGCAAGCGGATCGGAGATTGTTGCGGCAGCGATTAAAGACCATGGGCGTGGTCTTGTACTTGGTCGCAAAACCTTCGGAAAGGCCTCGGTACAGAAGGTGTTTCCGCTAAGTGGCGACCATGCGATGAAACTGACCGTCGCTCATTACTACAGCCCCAGCGGAGTTAATATCCACAAGATCGGGATTACGCCGGATATTGAAGTCCCATGGTTCAGTCAATCCGAGAATAAAATTCTTACTAAGCTGCGCCAGCACGAAAAAATCAAAACCTTTATTGAGGAAAATGGCGATGACGTTTTGACAAAGTTGGATGAGGCACGCCATGCGTCGCGCGAGGACCGTGAGGCTATTGCTCTGTTGAGGAAATATCGGCGCCTTGTAGATACGTTGTCTAAAGAGGAACTTGTCCTAGGCAATGCCGGGATAGACCTTGCCATCGCGCGTGAAACTGAAAATGACGTTGACGAGTACGAACACGATCCGCAAATCCTGGCTGCCAGTCAACAGCTAAAGTTGCTCGAACTTTTCCAAACAATACTCAAATAACTGACATAGCAGCTCCTAACGGGCGAGTGAAGAGAGGCTCAACTTGCCGCTATCCGAAGTGTTTATCCACATTCACCGGCGTCTGACTACCGCTGAAAGCGAGCTATTGCCTTATGACCACGAAACCGAATGTCCTTCTTATAGGCGTTGATTCACTTCTTGCCGACCACATGAGTTGCTACGGTTATCACCGCCTCACCACCCCACATATAGATCGGTTCGCTCAAGGCGGAGTGCTTTTTGAGCAAACATACAGCGCCCATATTCCGACAACCAGCGCCTATTCATCAATGCTCTCCGGCATGGATTGCTTCAGTACCCAAGTCGTCGCGCTACGACATAAGGGCCCCCTTAGACCCGAGGTTAAGACCTTGGCTGAAATCCTTCGAGAATCCGGCTATAACACCACTTGTGTCGGTTTCAGTGGTAATCCCGGTTCCCGAGGCTTTGACAACTACCTTGATTACCCGGGCTGGGGAAGTTGGGCAGAAGGACGTAGTCCAAAGGCGCAGAACCTCAACAACGTGACGATTCCCGAATTGAATAGGCTTTTGGATCAGCGCGACCCCTTTTTCCTTTTTCTTCGCCACATGGATCCGCATGCACCCTACCTGCCGCCCGAACCCTATGAGCGTATGTTTTATCACGGCGACGAATGCGATCCGAGTAATACATCAATGCAACCCGTAATGGCGTTTAAGCCGTTTCGCGATTTCTTCGCGAGTTGGATGCCGCCCGGAATAACCGACAAAGACTACGTCATTGCGCAGTATGATGGCGCTATCGCGTACATGGATGCCTGTATACAGGCTATCTTCAACGCTCTTGAAACCCGAGGCGTCCTCGACGACACCATTGTTATCTTCAATGGCGATCATGGTGAGACCCTTTACGGTCATGAGTGCTGGTTTGACCATCACGGACTTTACGATGTCACTCTGCATGTCCCTTTGATTATCCGTTATCCGCGTGCCATCCCCGCAAGCAAACATGTATCCGGTTTTAACCAGCACAAAGATCTCGTGCCAACAATCCTTAAACTGGCAGCGATTCAGACGGACATTGACTTTGATGGCAGAAGTCTGGTGCCGATGATTAGGGGCGAGGTCGCCTCACATGAGAGTGAATTTTACATTACCGAGTGCACCTGGATGCGGAAACACGGTTGGCGAACACCACACTGGAAGTTGATTGTTGCGCTTGAACCCGATTTTCATTTTAAACCCACGATTGAACTCTACAATCTCATCGAAGACCCTGATGAAAACAACAACCTCGCGGAGGATCGCCCGGATATTGTTGCCACTTTGCAAGATAGAATGCAGACTTGGATTGCCAAACGCGAGAAGGAAACCGGTCTAAAAAACCCAATGATGACGCAAGGAGCATGGGTAGAAGGCGCGCCGTTCAAGACATCTCAAGATGCGTACGACACGCTGCATATTGGAGATCCTGGACAGGCGGCGCGATTGCAAGCCAAAAGTCGGAAGTAAAGGGTAAAATCCGCAGCCCGATTTATCAGGCATCGGTTCGCAGTAGCGACATTCATCGCGCTCTAAGATTTGTAGTTTGTTACCATTCTGGGACCTATCGCTTTGTGTGAGTTTTTGCCTCTAACCACAACTCTTACCCAGTTCTTAAAGGATGTCCCTAATCACAGTTATCGGGCGTGGCCATTCCGGCACGCGCGCAATTTCACATACGTTATACGCCAGCGGCGTGTATATGGGAAAGCTGCTCAATCCTTCCGGAGATAAAGTGCCGCCCGAGGAAATGTACGACGCCTGCCGCGTCATGGCAAAATACGTAAAATGGAAGGGCGGATTGTGCTGGGAGTTTTCGCCGCTGCACACGATGCAGATTGATAAGCAGTTTGAAGCGTTAATAAACAGTTATTTGGAAGATGTCCTGTCGAACGAATCCGAAAACCAGGGCTGGAAAATACCGGAGACGACGCTGGTTTATCCGTGGATCACTCGGATGTTTCCCGATATTAAGTATATTCATTGGATTCGGGATCCGAGGGATTGTATTCTCAGCCCCCACGGCACCGACGACCTGCAGCGATTCGGAGTTGAATATTCGTTAACCGACGACGTCCGCAAACGCCGGGCAATCTCATGGCTGTATCAATACCAAATAATGCAATCAACGCCCAAGCCGAAAAACTATATTCTCATTCGCTTTGAAGATTTCGTGTTGCGGCAAGAGGAAACGCTTTCGCGGCTTGAGGATTTCTTGGGTATCCCGCTTGCGCGCATTATTGTGCGCCTTGAAGCCGTTGGTCGTTGGAGAAAAGACCCGGGACCGTATTCTTTTGAGTTTTTGGCAGACGCTATGCGTGAAAACGGCTACGGCGAAGAATTGCAGTAGGGTTTTTCATTGCGCGTCAGCTCTTCCCAAGTCACGTCTCATGACTGCGTTCGTCCGCACCCTGCAACCCGTTGAGCGTCTTTTAACCGAGCACTGTTATTAAGGAGGAATTACATGGCACTGAATGTCGGTGTCGTCGGTCTTAGTGGAATCGGAACCAAGCACACAAGCTGTTATGCAGACGATGAGTTGGCAGAGCTTGTAGCCGTATGCGATCTGGATGAAGAGCGTGCCGACAGTCTAGCGGAACAGTGCAACGTGAAGGCATATTACAGCCTCAAGGACATGCTAGACGGTGAACCGAATCTTGATATAGTCGACGTCAGCACCGGAGGGAATGAGAACGGGAGCTGGCACTACGAACCCGGCATGCAGGCTTTGGAAGCGGGGAAACACGTACTCGTTGAGAAACCGCTATCGAATGACATTCGCGAAGCGCGAGAAATGGTCGGCAAAGCCGAAGAAAAAGATGTCTATTTTGGCTGCAATCTAAACCACCATTTCACTCCACCAGCTGATCGCGCAAAACAGTATATCGAAGACGGTGAAGTTGGTGAACTCGTCTACTGCCTCCACAAAATGGGGTTCGCCGGTGGGGAACGAACATACCAACCCCAAGATTCGCCCAGAATCAAAGGCTTTCCATATTTCCACATGAAAGCCTTCCTTTCGCATCCCTTCAGTGTCATGCGGCACTTCTGCGGCGACGTGACGCACGTTCAAGCCTTCGTAACGCGCCCGAGTTTTCGGAAGAGCGCTGGCGATGTTATGTTATCAGTGAACGGCATACACGTTCGGTTCGCCAACGACTGCATCGGCTACCTTCTCAGCCAACGCGGAGATGCGACCTTTGGGCTCGGCGGCTGGTGGAGTCTTGAGGTTGGGGGAACACGCGGAACATTCTGCGTCGAAAATTGCATTGAGAAGGTAACATTCTGGCGGGCACCCGGCGGGGAGGATGCCGCGCAGCCTGAAAATTTGGACGTGGGAACATCGTCGGGTCCCGTCGTCACGGAGTCCGGGATAACCGATTTCGGCGAGACCTTCCCGCGCAGAATCCACGCGTTTTTGGAAGACATCACGAATAACGTCCCTAAATTGCAACTCAGGGCTTCCGGGAGAGATGCATTGGCGGCGATGGAATATACATGGGCAGCGATGGAATCTTACGAACAGGGCGGGATACTCGTCCGTCCACAGCCGCTGCCTCCGCAACATGCCCACCCTAGTTAGAAACAGGGATTAGTAGAGAATGACGGGCTAAAACCGCTTCTCATTAACTATTGACTGCTCTTCTGTTTGCAATAGCGATTTTCGAACTTCAAACCGAAGATGGATTACCTCCATCGTGGGTAGACATTTCGCTCTTTACGAGCAATTGGGATTTCACTGACCACTAACCACTTGCCACTGTTTTCAAGGAATGAAATAGATGAAATTAGGAGCTAATTCCGTCCTGTTTGGCGGTCATGACATGGAAGTTGCCTTCAAGTATATCGCTATGGCTGGATACGACGGCATTGAGTTGTCTGCCATTGATGGCATGAGCGAACACCTCGTCCTCAATCGCTGGCGCGAACTTGCGCATGAGATTAAGCGACTGTCGAAAGATTATAGTCTCGAACTGTTGGCGATGGAACAACCATCACAAGACCACGCCACCATGGAGAAAGCCTTTCAAGCGACCGTCGAAATCGGGATTCCTATCGTCAACTGCGGTCCGGGCGGGAAATCCGATGATGAGGAATCTTGGCCCAAAATTATCGACTCACTTGGCAACTTGGCGGAGATGGCGGAACGATACGGCGTGACCTTGTGTGTGAAAGCGCACGTAGGCGCGAGCATTTACAACACGCCGACCACTCTGCGGGCGATGGAGGAGATTTCCTCCCCCGCTTTCGGTATTGATATGGACCCGTCACACATTCATCGTGCCGGTGAAAATCCGGTTGAAGCCATTGCCGCCGTCATCTCACGGGTCAAGCACGTACATATTCGCGACTGTAAAGGGCGCGAGCCCGGACCGGGGAAGCCGGAATTGCAGGCAAGTGGCAGAGGAGACATAGATTTGGTCGGTTATATCCGTGTGTTGCATGAAAACAACTACACCGGCCCGCTTAATCTGGAAGTGATAGGTGCAAAGGAGTACGATGCTGCGCAATGCAGCGTCATCGTCGCCGAGTCGCGAGGCCACATGCAGGCGTGTCTGCAAGCGTGTGGGGCAAGATAAACGCGATTACATCTCAAAATCTGTACGCAGCCGGTTATTAGATCGTTTCCACCGGCTCATGGAGTAACGATGTTATCTGCTGCTGAATCCCAAATGTTGGAATACCTGTCTACCGTGCTGGGACTCACATTGTTAAATGGTTCAGCCACGATTTGGTATGACGCCGGTTTTACCCTTGGATTTCCACCGAGGGTGGATTAACGTAGTCATGATACCGATCGTTAATCCTACCCCTGCTTGCGTCGTAACGATGTACGCAAATGCGGTAACGGAAGGTCAAGGAAGTACCTGCTGGGATTGTGTGCGTGCCGTCTTTGAGGAAACTGCTTCGGTAGACAGCGTATCCAAATGGGTTTGCCGTCATCAAACCGTAATCGCGTACGTGCCAACAGGTCGGATGCCGCAGGTTCATCGGATGATCGAAGATCGCGATGCCCATCTCTTGTCCATCGACTCTACCTGAATAATCGCACCAATGAGCGGGCTTGCCCCAACACTCGGACTCGCCAACTCCTCCTACGCTGTTTTCAATTCGCCCGCCTTTATTCGCGTCCATCGACGTGGCAACACGGACGCTACAGAACGCCCCCTCTTTGGTATCGCCCAGCCGGACATCGCGATCTTGCGCCTTTAACGTTACGGTCAAGTCCATTAAACGTGCCACGTCAGGGGTCGCGTAAAAACACGCTGTTCGTGTCTCTTTCATCACACACCGATGGGCATGATCCTCCCAATCCAGATGGTGTTGGAATTCTCCGAGCACAGGCCCATCCACAACGTAAGTAAACTGGCGGTGCGTCTGCCAGCCGTGTTCGCCTTCTTCAATCCAATTATCCGTTCCGTTTACGTCGCCAAATGCCACCCATACGGAACGATGATGGATGTGGTCGGGTGTTTCGCCTTCCACCTCTGCCATGGGATAGTTCCGTGTAATCTGTTTCTGATCAGGTCCGAGAAAAGGATAGAAGTGTGGGCGCGGAAACTTGGAATCATATTGATAGCAGGTGAACTCCTGTTCTCCGATTTTGATGTCAATCGCGCTGTCATTACTACGGTGATCGAAGCATACCCCAAGCTCTGTATCCAGACGATTCACCTCGGGTTCGAAGGTCAGACGCATTTCGCTGTGTTCTGCCAACTCGTCGATGACGAACCACAATGCCCCCTTGTGAATCTGACACGGAACCTCAGTCCCTGTATCACCTCGCGTGAGTCGACCGCTTAAAGGGTTGTCTGATAGCTTGATGCTTACCGGAGTGTGAAGTCGCTCATGCGCCCCGGCTTTAACAAGAAGGTTGATTGGCTTTGTCATGTATTGCTTATTCCTATATTGCGCCCGCTTCTCGAAACGTCCGTTTCAGGTACGCTAGGCTTTCGCGGGCAATTGACTCGGGATTTGGTTCGTAGTTAAAGACTTCCACCGATACCACTCCGTCGTATTCCACCTTTTTCAGGGCGCGGGCGATGGGAACAAAATCGATCTCGCCGAATCCTGGGCCCCGCAGATTGGGATCGTTGGCGTGAAAATAGGCAAGATATTCCTGATTCTCGCTGATGATTTCGTCAATGGTCTTCTCTTCACTGCACATGGCATTCACATCCAAATGCAACCGGCATGCGGGATGGTCTACAGCCTTAATCACCCGCACGGTCTCCTCGGCGTTTACCATGAAATTGGTATATTCGGCGGAAAGAGGTTCCAATGCTAGGGTCACCCCCAAGGGATACGCAACATCGCACACATCGCGAAATAGTTCCACTGCCCTCCCGAATGCGTCATCGTACGTTTCGCCGGGCAACACATCCCGATGTTTGGGGCTACCGAAAACTATAACCTCGCCCCCCATAACGGCGCAGATGCGAGTCAAATGTTGGAGGACTTCCTTGGTGCGTTTTCGGATTTCACCATCTGGGCAGGTCAACTGCAGCCCTTCCGGCTTCTGCAGCAGCCAATGAAATCCTGTCACGGTAAGCCCGGATGCCTTGGCGAGGTCGCCGATTTTCCGAGCGTCACTCTCGGTAATCCTGCTTGGGTCATTGTTGAGTGTAAATGGTGCGATTTCGACCGCGTCATAGCCGCTTTCGGCGATGTCCGCGCAAGCAGCTTCAAAATCCCAACCCTCGTAGGTCTCGTTGCAAATGGCAAATTTCATTGGGTGTGATACTGTCAGTGACTACGACCAGATACCTTACTGAAAGGGATAAGAGAACGATTTAGGACTTTCATAGCAACGGTAGGATCAATCTCCGAGTCGTGACCTTTTGTGGCTGAGTAAGTCCTACGAGGAATACTTTCAGGGGTTGCAGACATGTAATGCATTCTTCAGCGCTTCCACGGGATCCCCTGTGGGAATGAATTCGTGCCCTACGTATCCATCGTAGCCCGTATCCCTGATTGCGGTGATGACTACCGGGTAATAAATTTCCTGAGTTTCGTCAAGATTATTTCGTCCGGGATTTCCCGCCGTGTGATAATGAGCAAAGTGTTCATGGTTGTCTTGGATAGTGCGGATTAGATCGCCTTCCATGATTTGCATGTGATAGATATCGTAGAGTAGCTTTACCCGTGGTGATTCGACACGTTTGATGACTTCTACCCCCCATTCGGTCCGGTCACACTGATAGCCTGCGTGGTTTACTTTGCTGTTCAACAACTCTAGCACCAAATACACGTCTGCCTCTTCCGCTGCCTTTGCCACCCGCCGCAATCCTTCCGCGGTTATGTCTATACCCCGCTCATCACTTTCGCCGTGGCGATTTCCGGAAAAACAGATTAAGCAGCGTATTGAATACCTTTCCGCCAGTTTGAGGTTCTCGACAATTTCTCTTTCAATGCGATCATGATTGCCGGTTTTGTTAAGACCGTCGCCAAGACTTTCGTGTCCGACTACGGCGGCAATTTCTAAGCCGGCACCCCGGATGGCGTCCCAGTGTTGCTGTCCGACAAGTTCGATTCCATCGAACCCCAACTTGACGACGCTTGAGATTAGTTTTTCCGGGGGCATTCGGCTTTCAAAGCACCACCAAGAAATAGAATGTCGAATCGTCATTTTATACGTCCTTTAAAAGAGATTGGAGCGAGACGGGCCGTGCTCGCATAACTATAAAGTCTCGAAAGAGCGAATCTCTGACGCGAAGATAGCAGGGCAGATGACATCTTTGGAAAACCGTAGGGACACTATTCTATGCGTTGAACCCCTTTTGTACAATAAGAAAATTTAGCATCTCGGCAGAGACTCCAGGAAGAGAATGAATCCCTCATTCGCGGGGTTGTAAATCTCTTGACTCTTGTTCTAATAGTCAACAATTTGACAGAATTTGAATAACTCACGCGTCCGCTCCGAAAAGCCCTCGTATGATTCAGGCGGTACTTTCATTTGGTGTCCGATGTCAATCCAAGACAACCCATAGCCGACAACAACCTCGGGACGCGGCGCGTTGGAAATGTTTGGCGTGCCGCGATGGAGCATACGAGGGTCCTGTATCCACATCGATCCCTTTTTCATGTTGAGCTGGCGAGCCGACGGAAAATCACCCCGCGTCAGCACCTCGTCATACAGGCTCTGCAAGTCGGGATTAGCAATATATTGAGTAGAAGGAAGCACTTCGACGCTGCCATTCTCCTCAGAAGTGTCCACGAGCGGAAACTTGATGCCCAGTATCGGGCAGGTATCAAGACCGACATGCGGAATCTCGCCGGGCAGCGGCGTGTCTCGGTGCCAGTGCTGGTACTCACTCCCCGGGTAAGGGTTGTTGGAATGAAAGCATTTGATATAGAACTCCTCTTTTCCCCAATAGCGCTTGAGAAACTCGAGAATAACAGGATTTTCATATACCTCCGGGTCGGCGAACGGAGGTACCCACGGAATTGTCATCGTGTAGCGGTTTACATTCTGTTGGCGCCCGAAACCTGTTCGCAGGTCGCCCCATTCTCTGTCAGCGATGCCGGCTTCCCGCTTCCTGATATGTTCTAGCATCGGCAGAAACGCTGCCCGAATGCGGTCCACCGCGTTGACTGAAAGGACATCCTCCAATACGACGTAGCCGTTAATCCTGAACTCGGCAACTCTTAAGTCGAAGTCTACGTCTTCACACTTTACAGTCATTGATTCCTCCGGCGTCGACTGGATTGTTCAGATTGTCGCAACGGTTTTGCTCATCAATCTGTATTGAGAAAACCGGTTGAAAAATCCATCGAATTGTCAAATCCAACTGTACTCTCTCAAAAAAGTGTCCACGTCAATCAGATGAGTACGAAACCAAGGCCGATGAATCGGCGCATCATAAACCGCGCCGGATGTGGACTAGATAGGGCAAAAATCGGCGATTTGCTAATCGACGATTGCTACTACATACCGAGCTGTATAAACTCGAATCTTAATACCACACTGCTTTATCCACAACGTTGCGTAACGGCTGTCCATTGGCAAACCGACGTGCGTTTTCCAAGAGAATCTCATATCGACGTTCGGTGACGCTCTCAGCATCTTTTGCCGCGATATGCGGTGTCAACAAGACATTCGCCAGCCTCCAAAGCCTATGTTCTTTCGGCAGTGGTTCTTCCTCGAACACGTCCAACCCGGCGCCGGCAATTCGGTTACTCTCAATCGCATCGGCAAGGTCATCAATTTTCGTGGTCTTGCCCCGACCGACATTTATAAAGTAGGCTGTCTGCTTCATCAAACCAAACCGTTTAGCGTTCCACATTCCTTCCGTTTCCGGAGTATGCGGTGTCGTGGCAACAATAAAATCCGCACGCGGAATTAAGTCATCAAGGGTTCCCGGGGTGTGCAGTTCGACGAACGGCAGTTCATATTCGCATCGTGGATCAACACCAACGACCGTCATGCCGAATTCCGCGCAAAGTCTCGCCGTTTCGTGGCCAATACCACCGACTCCAATGATGAGCACCGTCGTCTCGGCAAGATCGATGTACCGGCTTTTGCGTGCGTCAGGATCCCAAATCGCTTGACGTTGGGCATCATAATAGTAAGGAAGACCTCGCGCAAGCGCGAGCAGAAACATCATGATATGATGGCTGATATGATCGAAGTAGATGCCGCGAGGATTGCAGATAGTTACGGGATGTTCAATTAATTCTTTACGGAATTAGTAGCTTGTAGCTTTTAGACTGACGACAAACATAAAACTTGGTACCCTGTCGTAAATCTTTTCGTCACACGTAGATGTCCATAGTGACTATTCTTCTCGTAGGAGTTTGCTATGGACATTTTGAATCTTATGAAAGAGTTTCCAAATCAAGAATCTTGTCTCAGATTTATAGAGGAAAAACGTTGGAAGGACGGTGTTTGCTGTATCCACTGTGGCAGTGAAAAAGTTGGACGCAAGAACAAAAACGACATTACTACTGGTTGGAATTGCTACGATTGTGAATCTAGCTTTTCGGCTACAGCAGGAACCATCTTCCATGGTACCAAGATACCTCTCCAGAAATGGTTTTTGGCTATCTCAATTCTTTCCAATGCCAAGAAAAGCATATCGAGTTGTCAGCTTGCTCGTGACTTGGACATGAATCAAAAGTCCGCTTGGTATATGGCAATGCGCCTCCGTGAGAAAATGAGTGATAGTGATGAATTGCTGAAAGGGATAGTTGAAGCGGACGAAACCTATGTCGGCGGCAAACCCAGAGCAAAATCTAAGAGAGGTAGAGGCACAAATAAATCTCCCGTCATCGGCGTAGTCGAGAGAGGCGGTCGGGTGGTTGCTAAATTCATGAAGGTTCTATCTGGTGAAAATATCAGAGAATTCATCCTTAGCAATGTCTCACCCGATGAGTCTATTCTTATGACTGATGAATTTCGCTCTTACAATAGTCTGGACGAAGATATCGAAAGACATGTTATCCATCACCAAGAGAGATATGTTTCTGAGGACGGCGTAACTCACACCAACACCATCGAGTCGTTTTGGGCTTGTGTCAAGAGGTCATTCTACGGAACGCATCATCACTACAGCAAGAAGTGGCTGCCACTGTATATCATGGAGTCTTGCTGGAAATATAATCGCAGAAAAGATGATGAGATTTTCATAAGATTTTTTGATGAATGCTTCACCTGAGCCACATGAATTGTTTGGCTATCGGTATATTCTGTCAACGACAACATCATGGTGTGCTGAAAATCCCATAGTGTTGGAAATTAAAATCCCGCAGATAACCCGCAATGCTCCCGCGAGCATGTACAAACGCTTGGTCAACATGATATGCCTCCATTTCTCTCTTATAGAGATGTATTTTAGTGTGAATCAAGATTCCGAACACTGTCTAAAGTTATTGTACATTAAGAAAAGAAAAGCAAGCAAATCAACCAAAAAGCAGTTAACTACTAAGTCCCAATTTTTTTCGCCCAATACAAGTGTGGTAAGCTGGGTAAGGTTGGCGAGGGGACTGATATCCGTGATGTTGTTGCTGTCCAAAGGCAGTGTAGTAAGTTCAATGAGGTTAGCGAGGGGGCTGAGGTCATTAATTTGGTTGCCGTGAAGGCGTATAAAAGTTAGATTTACAAGGGGGGAAAGCGCGCGTAAATCAGAAATATCGTTGTTATGAAGCAAAAGGGAAGTGAGGGAGGTGGCGTGTTCTAAGCCGGTGAGGTCCGAGATGCCGCGGCCTCCCGCGTCCAAATGCCTGAGGTCGCGGCGTAAAACAGATGCATCCAACTTGACCTCAGGACGGTGGGCGATATCAAGCGCCTCCCGGATGGCGGCACGAAGGTTGGGGTCGGGTATCTCAACAACTTGCGCAAATGCAGCGCTGCACAGCGCGATATAGAGCAAAACATATAGCGTAATTCTACGTCCAAAATCCATCAGTCCCTCCTTTTCAATCGTAAGCCTTCCCATAAAATCAACCAATTCCTCCAAACAATACAAGTCTACCACACATCCCTTCCCTCTTCCATCCTTCCTCATTCCTAGGGTGCCTATTCCTTTACCAGCCACTGGTCACTGGCTCTTCACATAGCTCTCCCGCGCCTCCGGCAAATCAACCAACACCCTTCCCCGCCATCCGAGAAACTCCCCGTTAACCAACCCGCACCACAGCGGTCGCTCCTGCCCGTCCACACGCAGAAAGGCGTACTCCCCCCGAAACTCCAGCTCCGACGTACACATCTCCGCAAACCCGTCATCCGAAATCAGCACGAAATCGGTGAACTCGCCATGCACCACGCTGAAACCCGTCGCCAACACATCCGCATCCGCTGCGACCTCCATCAAACGAATCTCCGGCGATACCTCGGCACGTGGAGGCAAAGGCAACAGCACGACATTAATGGCGGTCGGGAGCGCCCGCTTCATCAGGTAAGCCAACTCGCACGACGAGGTTTCGCCGCTCCCAAGTGTTACCTCCAGGCCGGCGGCGTCCGTTGGCGCAATCACGAGGTTCCCCGAATCCCGATCAACCGTCCGCACAATCCCGCCTTCCAAGCGCTCCGCACATCCCGGCGTTCCCCCGTCACATCCGTCGTCGGTCACCGTCGCGAGATGAAAGACCTGTTCAAGCCGATGCTCCCCCTCGCCAAGAACCAGATCATGCAGGATGAAATACTCCCCCCGTATATAGAAAATCGACCGTTTATGAACGACGTCGCGGGCCACAGCATCGTCGCCGTCATCCCCGTAACCCTCCTTGTACCAACCCTCCGCAAAATCAAACGACGGTGTGCTGATCCAACGCGAATCCGGATCCGGCACAACCTCCGCTTCACCCATCCGTCCCCGGCGCTGCCCCCTCCCGTCAATAATCAAACTATTGTGAGCGCGGCTGGATCGGAAATAACCCTCCGAGGCGGACTTCCCCATGACAGACCCCTCCGCGGCGCTCCCGATTCCAGAATCAACAATCAGCCGTCGTCCGTACGCGTACAGCAGAAAACTCAGTTTGTCCCCGTGCGGCTGTCCTCCCTCCCCGAAATGCCCCGCGTCGAAGAGCAGATACTGCGCCTCGGGACGCCAACAATCCCGCATGACGTAGTATCCCGCATACGGAAAAGCGTACGAGGTCTCCTTCGGCGGTTCGCCGCCCCTCCCCTCCGACGCGATATACCTCAAATCCCCGCGATCGGAAATCTCGATACCGAGAGAGCACGCCTCCGCGGCACTGACCTCCGACGGATCGCAATCACCAAGCGCCGGCAAAGTGTAATCCGGCTGGCTCAAATAAACGAACGCCTTAAGGATCTTCTCCATCTGCGCCTCAAATTCCGGCGCGAACTGAACCCCGCTGAGTTTGGCGAGACGATAAAAACGGCAGAGGTGGGTGAACACATCGTGGTGAGAACGGGTTGAGCCGTCGACATGACAGCCGTCCGGGAAAAAGCGCGTATGAAGAATCCAACTGCAGCGTCTCAGAGCAAGCGTGAGCAGTTGCTCGCGATCTCTCCATTCAGGATAAACCAGCGCCGCAACCCCGATGTCGCTCGTTTCCCAAACCGCTCGACTGGCACTATTGGAGACACAAGCTCCCGTTTGAGTTGACAGTCGGCGTGCACGCTCCAAGCATGATTTGGCGGAGGCGAAACTGATTACGGCAGGCTGCAGTTTTACCGAGCCACTACCCTCCTCCGATACACGGTACAACTCCGAGTCACCTGTACGCCGACGCAGGTACGCCTCGTACGCCGATTTCCCTCCCTCGACATTCCCGAGGGCAAGCTCGGATTTGACGTCCTCCAAACCCTCCCAATCCAGATCCAGTCGATTAAAAAATTCGGCATCCGTCAGCCGAAGACGCTCAAAATTTTCCCAGCGCAGATCCCGATTGAAGACGGCATTATACGCCTCGATAGCCTCCTCCAAAATCGGCAGATTGAGCGTAACCGCCATTTCAAACGCGGCGTCCACGAGTTCGACGAGATAAGATGGAGAAGAGCTTTCCGCCGCTTCCGCAATCCGCGCGAACCCCGCCAACCGCCACGCCGCCGCCTGCGGCATCAGACGGCATACGCCGCCCGCCAAAGCCAGCGCCGCGCCCCCTTCCAACCTGATGCGTCTCTGCGGCGAGTAGTGATAGGTATAAAGGTATTCGGAGTGCTCAGCGACAATCCTCGCCAAGACCTCCCAATCATCCCCCGACAGCCGCTCATGCGACGCGATGGCAAATGCCTCGACGAGCCTCGACGCAACCGACTCCACCCGCCAGACAGGGTTCCGATCTCCGCTGAAGACGGGCGTAGGGTTTTCGACGGCGAAAGTGCTCAGCTCCTCATAATCCGCGACCGGCTCAAACCTATCGATAACCGGCGTTTCACCCTGCCCTAACACCCCCGCCAGCGCACGAATCTGCTCCGATGTAATTGTCGAATAATCCGTAAGTTCCATTCTATACAATCAACCGAGTAGTAAGCACACTCCGCTGTGCCGTAACCTACACGATACGTACCGGACTCCCATGTAGGTTGGGATCAAGCGACCGAATAGCGAGGAATCAAAGGAACGGATAGTGACTGCGATAGAGATCCACCGCCCACCAGTTTCTTTTTGCAGGGCGGAATCGGCAATCGTCAAATCGCCGATTTTCTCTCTTACCGCCCATCAACCTCTGTAAACCTTAGCATGCAATCCACAATCATCAAATCAAGACAAAAACTTTGTGCTGCTTTTTCAAGCCCCGGAGGGGCGGAAGGTGTATAGTAACACCGAACCCCCCGTGCACCTAAGCCCCAGCGTGGAATCAAGCGACTGAATAGGGAGTGCGATAGCAAATCCCATGCGATAGAGATCCGCCACCCACCAGCCATTCAAGCCGTCAGAGCGGCGACAGGCGCATAGAACACCCAACGAACGTCCTCATCAATTCGTCGATTGCCCCTCATATCCTGCATGTCTATAAAATAACGACATGCCCAAATTCCGCGCTCTAGCAGAGCGCAATGTCGATAGCATAAATATGCCCGATGCCCCGCACTCCGGAGGAGTGCAATGTCTTAAAACCCCGAGCGTGAAATCAAATACAATCAAGCGAGTGGACAATGAGCGATCAAGTGAGCGAATAGCGAATGCGATAGAGATCTTTTCCCGATCGTTACGAAACTTGGTGGGCGGGCATCAAGCGAACGAATAGTCCGTAGGTTGGGTTGGGCACAGCGAAACCCAACCTACGGACTATTTGTCAACCCAAAGAACTTAGGCTTACCTCAAAGACTCCCTTCCACCCTTCCCACTCGCGGCCGCTTTTACTGACCACTAGTCACTGTCTTCCCGCGCCGTCCCTCGAAACCTCATAGCCAACACACCAAAGCAATCGAATTAAACAAAAGCAACGTCGAAATAGCATTAATCTCCGGCGTAATCCCGAACTTCAGTTTCGAATAAATATGCACCGGCAACGTAGTATAGCCCACCCCCGCCGTGAAGAACGAGATGACGAAATCATCAATCGACAACGATCAACCGACCGAATAGCGAGGGATCAAAGGAACGGATAGTGACTGCGATAGAAATCCCAGAGAGCACAGCGTAACCCAACTAAACCATCCTTCCTACTCACGGCTGCTTTTACTGACCACTAGCCACTGGTCACTGCCTTTCCGCCGTCCCTCGAAACCTCACAGCCAACACCACCAAAGCAATCGAATTAAACAAAAGCAACGTCGAAATAGCATTAATCTCCGGCGTAATCCCGAACTTCAATTTCGAGTAAATATGCACCGGCAACGTAGTATAGCCCACCCCCGCCGTGAAGAACGAGATGACGAAATCATCAATCGACAACGTAAACGCCAACAAAGCCCCGCCGACCACCCCCGGCGCAATCAGCGGCAAAGTGATTGCCCAAAACGTCCTCCACTCGTTGGCGCCCAAGTCCAACGCCGCCTCCTCCATAGACCAATCAAACCCCTGCAACCTCGCCCGAACGATGATAGTGACATACGAGATATTGAACGCCACATGCGCAATGATAATCGAGACGATCCCCAGCGGAATGTGCGCTTGAGCGTAGAACATGAGCAGCGCGATCCCCATGACAATATCCGGAATGATAATCGGCAGAAAAATGACCCGCGTGAAGACACCCCGCAGCGGAAATCGGTAACGTTCGATGCCGAGCGCCGCCATGGTACCGATGACCGTTGCGATGATGGTCGAGAACCCCGCCACGATTAAGCTATTCAGACACGCGCGCCACAAATCCCGGTTCCCGAGCAGTTTGGCATACCAATCAAGCGTAAACCCCCGCCAAACCGCGGAATGCTCCGAAGCGTTGAACGAAAACACCACCAGCGCGATAACCGGCGCATACAGAAATAGCAACACAAAGAACACATTCAGTTGCAATAATCGCTTCATAACACGCTACACCTAATCCGTAATGCGTGAAACGCAATCAAGCAACCCTGTAGGGCGCAATCTTCGCTCATCAACTCGCCGATTCCCCCTCTCACCACTGCCCACTAGCCACTGGTCACTGACCACTGCTTCTCTCCCCCTGCAACGACCGAAAATAAATCACCGTCCCAACCAACACCACCCCCATGAGCAGAAACGAAAGCGCCGAACCGAACGGCCAATCCCGCGCCGTCTTGAACTGACGCGCAATCACATTGCCGATATAATTCACCTTCCCGCCGCCAAGCAAATCCGGCGTAATGAATGCGCCGACCGCCGGGATGAACACCAGCACCGATCCGGCGACAACGCCCGGAATGCTCAACGGCAACGTCACATTCAGAAACGCTCGCCACGGTTTCGCGCCCAGATCCTTTGCCGCGTCAATCAGTGCGCCGTCAATTTGCTCCAGAGACGCATACAGCGGCAAAATCATGAATGGCAGATACCCGTAGATGAGACCGATATGCACCGCAACCGGCGTATAGAGCAATTCCGGCGGCGTGATGTCGGGGAAGAGTGCAACCAGGAGCTTGTTCAAGACTCCCTCCGCCCGCAAAATCACAATCCACGCATACGTGCGAATCAAGAAATTTGACCAGAAGGGGAGCACCACAAGCAGCAGCAGGACGTTGCGCCAACGATACTGATACCGCGCAACGTAGTAAGCGAAGGGATAGCCCAGGAACAGGCAGATAACCGTTGAAACCGCAGCCGTCAGGATCGAACGCCAAAGGATGCCCAGATAGAGCGAATCCAGCAGCCGACGGTAATTTCCTAGCGTAAGCGTCCAGTCAACGCCGCCGTATGTGCCGCGCTCGGCAAAACTGTAGATGAAAATCGACGCGATAGGGACGAGAAAAAAGAAGATGAGCCAAAACAGGGCGGGAAAAAGAAGGATGAGAACGCGGCTATCGGAATGGTCACGGATGAATCGACTGAATCGATACCATGCTTTCACGGCGATCAAGGGAACGGATAGTGACCGATCAACTGAGTGGTCAACGAAGGCGATAGTAAATCTCAATAGCAAATCCCGTGCGATAGAGATCCTTTATAGCCATTACAACTAAGAATTTTACATTTCTGTAGGAGCGATCCCCGAATCGCGACCTCCCGTCACGACCAAAACTCCCTCTTACAGCCCGTAGGTTGGGTTGAACGGAACACCCTGAAAAATCGAGACTATAGAATTACATCTAGAATATCCGTTTTACTTGATGTCTCGAAAATCCTAGTGAAACCCAACACTATCCGCTGCTGCCGCCGTAGAGATCCCTCAACCGAATGGATAATGAGCGATCAACTGAACGCATAGTGAAGGCGATAGAAGATCCTGATAGCGTTCCCATAGAAATCCCCTCCGAATCGCGACCTCCCGTCACGACCGAAACTCCCTCTTACACTCGGTTTGTCGCAACAACCTTCAACCATCAACTCGCCCATCTCCATTGTTTTGCCAACCCCGCTCCGCTATTCGTCAAGAGCGTCGGCGACCTCCTCCGGCAGCGTCACCGTACTCGGATCAACATCAATCGGGAACTCCGTGCCATAAGCTTTAACCAAGTCGCCGAACGACGTATCATCAACCCGTTCAAGCTCCTGACCGGCGCGGCTGAGAACGACAACCTGACAGCTATCGCAACTCATCAAGTCCACATCCGATTGCTCAACCGGAAACTGCGTCAAAGGATTATTACAATCCGGGCAAGGTAACATATCACGTATCCTTCCAAAACAATCTATATTTTAGTCCGTAGGTTGGGTTGAACGCAAACCGTCGAAAAAGCCGAAAAATCGAATTGCATGTGCGCCTCTCATTTTGCTTGGTATCACCACAATTCGAGTGAAACCCAACACATTGTGGGATTTGCAATTTGCCGGGTATTGCGTTTATTTATTGATTCCACTCGGCTTGGATATGTCTATCCAAGCCGTATTTGCGCGTGTGCAGTGGCTGGCTCCATTTGACTCACATTTTCCCGGTTTGCAACGTTCGCGATAAGTGGCAACTTTAGCTAATTATACCATTTCGATTGAATAACAGTGCATATGAAGTTTTAATCATATCATTCTCTTGCCCCGCATCCGTAAGATTTGATTAACGCTATTAATGCACTCAAAATATAGAGAAACGGTATTAGTATACCTGCCCCCGTGGAAGTATGCTTAAAATGGTACACATCTGTTTGGTTTTGTCGACGTGATAAACCATTCTATAATGGCCAATTCTATATCTTTATTCGTTTTCCCTGTTTGTAAGTTTCTTGATATTAGGACCTCGGTATGGGTTATTTTCTATATGTGAGACAGCAGTTTTAACTCGAATCTTCATGTTGTTATCCAACTTAAGTTCTGAAATATTCCTCAGCATCTTTGGTAAATCGCGAGTCAAACACCTTTGAATACGTCCTTGCTAGGGATGCACTCATCGTTTTCCATCTGTTTTCTTGCCCGATTCAAACTCGCAACAATATCAGGGTCATTATATAAATCCGAATCTTCATCCACATAACCAGAAGATTGAGCTATGCTTTCAAACAACGGTTTAAGTTGCCTTTTTTCGATCTTTCTTCATTGGTTCACTATATATGGTGCTTTGGTATATAAACCCTTATTTTAGTCCGTAGGTTGGGATCAACCGACCGGATAGGGAGGGCGATAGAGATCCCTTTTTCCCTGAAAACTCGGTTTCTTCCCTGCAAAATCCAGTCCGTAGGTTGGGTTGAGCGGATATCCAAAAGAAATCGCGTCCAAAAAAAACTTCCGATGTTTCATGCTACCCGAAAACGCCGAAATTCTAGCGAAACCCAACACTTTACGCCTGTAGGATCTCTCTCCCAACCGCGCCCCTACTGCCGCACAAATCCCATGTTAACAAACCTCCGGGGACACCTCAATCCGCCGCCGTCGCCACCTGAACCGCCGGCGCATCGACCCAATACTCATCATACCATACGTCATAATCGTCATACAACTCCGTCACCTCCGGCTTGTCCCCGCAAACCGGACAATTCGCATCCCGGCTGAGTTTCAACTCGCGAAATTGCATGCGCAGCGCATCATACAACACCAGCCGACCAATGAGAGGAATTCCGATACCCACCAATAACTTAATCGCCTCCGTTGCCATCATCACACCCACCACGCCCGGGAGCACGCCCAAGACACCCGCCTCGCTTCAGCTTGGAACCATGCCCGGAGGAGGAGGCGCCGAGTACAAGCAGCGATAGCATGGCCCCTCGTGAGCCTTGAGCACCGTCACCTGCCCCTCGAACTCCGAGATGCTGCCATGCACCACCGTTTTGTTAGTCAATACCGCGGCATCGTTGACAAGATAGCGCGTCGGGAAATTGTCGCAGCCATCAACGATTAAGTCATATCCCTCAAAAATCTCAAGCGCATTCTCCGACTTCAAGCGCGTCTGATGAGGCACCACCTTGACATCCGGATTCAACGACTTGATTGTCGTTGTCGCCGATTGCACCTTCGGCGTGCCAATCGCCTCCGTGCGATGCGCAATCTGTCGTTGCAAATTACTGATTTCGACAAGATCCGAGTCCAGCACACCGAGCGTCCCGACCCCAGCCGCCGCCAAGTACACCGCCGCGGGCGACCCCAGTCCACCGGCGCCGAGCAGCAACACCTTCGATTCAAGTAGCTTCGCCTGCCCCGTCTCACCGATTTGACGCAGCATGAAGTGACGGCTATACCGATCCAACTGCTCGTGCGTCAACGATTTGTCCTGCGTCGTCGGATAGCCCGCCGTCAACCAACCCCTATATCCGCCCGCCATTGAGATCGTGTCCGTGTAACCCATATCCTTCAGGGACTTCGCGGCGAGCAGAGAGCGTACTCCGCCTGCGCAATAAAGAATAATCTTCTGATCCGCGTCAGTCACATAATCGTCAATCGAAAGCTCAAGCATACCTCGCGTCACATGAACCGCGCCCGGAATATACCCCGCCCGACGCTCATCGTCATCTCGAACATCAAGCAGCACAAAATCCCCGCCCCGATCCTGCTCGGCTTTCACCTCGCCAACCGACGCCTCCGGAATCTCCCTTCTCACCTCTTCAATAATCTCTGCGGACGACTTCATAAAATTCACCCCCCTCAAAACGTATGGCTCCACCCGAGATCTCGGTTACAAATCCGTCCTCGAACGCCGTTTGACACCGTCTTTCCAACCAAAGCCATTATATCACACCCCCACAAACCTGTCAAAACTAAAATCATCTCCCATAGCTTGTAGGGTGGGCACCGCCCACCATTTCCTGTAGTTTGTAGGGTGCGCACTGCGATTAAGCGAATGAATAATGAGCGCGATAGAAATCCTACCAGCATCTAAAGCCCCAGAGTGGGATCAAGGAAGCGAATAGCGACTGCGATAGGGATCCCACAGGTAGTAGCAGCCAACAATGAAAAAACTTCCGGCAAATGACTAAAAATGGCTGTGCCACCTATTATTCAACCAGGCTTTAAGGAGGGCGATAGAGATCCACCGCCCACCAGCCTTTCAAGCCGTCAGAGCGGCGACAGTCGTATAGAACACCCATCGAACGTCCTCATCAATTCGTCGATTGTCCTTCTTATCCTGCATGTCTATAAAATAACGACATACCCAAATTCCGCGCTCTAGCAGAGCGCAATGTCGATAGCATAAATATGCCCGATGCCCCGCACTCCGGAGGAGTGCAATGTCTTAAAACCCCCAGCGTGAAATCAAATACAAACAAACGAGCGAATAGCGGTCAACCGACTGATTAGCGAGGGATCAAGGAAATGGATAATGACCGCGATAGCAAATCCCGATAGAAATCCCGCGCGTTGGAGATTATCTCCAGCTTGCGACGAAACCGAGTTTTTTCCTCAAAACTCGGTTTCTGCCGCTCTTCCATCCTTCCACTCTCGCCACTAACCACTAGCCACCGCTTTCCCCGTTTTCCCCTTCCCATTTCCTCCCCCGTGTGCTAAGATGAAAACCCATCTTCCAGTAGCCTGTACAACCCCTTCAGTTCCGTTACCCCCAATGATTAGACGGAGAGAATCAATGAACTTCCGACAGAAACTCACACTCAATTTCTTGCTCTATATCGCGCTGTCCAGCGCCGCATTCGCGCAAGCCGTCGACATCCCCGACCCCAATCTCCGCGCCGCCATCGCGGCCGAGTTGAATATTGCCCGCGACGCTCCCATCACCAAAGAACATATGCTCCGACTAGAAGACCTATCGGCCGCGAGTCAAGGTATAACCGACCTCACCGGTTTGGAATACGCAGCAGATCTGCAAAGTCTCAACTTATGGGGAAACTCTTTTGACGACCTTACGCCGATTGCCCATCTTCCGCAGTTAAGCTATCTTAATATCGCCGGCTGCTCGATTATCGATATAACTGCCCTATCAAACTTAATCAACTTAACCGTTCTAAATGTTCGATACAATTTCATAGTTGATATCAGCCCGCTCACACACCTCACAAACCTTGTCGAGTTACGGCTAAACGACAACAAAATTACCGATATTAGCCCTTTGGATGGGTTGACTAAACTTCAATTCTTGGAAATCCAACACAACCAAATAACCGACCACAGCCCGCTAGACACACTCGCGCTTTCTCATTTTATCTACGACCAAACATGTGAAATGCCGCCTCTGCCGCTTGAGCCCCGACTGGAAAATCGAAACTACCCGTCGATATTTGCTCGCTGGAGCGGATTCGGTGGCACTCCTGTTACTAATCGTCCCAATCTATCGGAGGCAGAAAATCTTGCGCTTCACGACCTTCGTTTTGCTGTCCATCCGTTTGGATTAAAATTCCTCAATGTGCGCGACGGATTTAAGATGACGGGCGATGTTGACCGCGCAATAAGTCTGCGCGACGAAGTGCTTGCTGCTAATCCGAATATCATCACTCTTGTAGATGTTCGGCTGAGAGGTGAGGGTTTGCACATACTGGGGGAGGACTGCCATATTGGATAAGAGACGAGCATGGAAACATCTTCCGAGAAAATACAAACGGAATCATAGCGGATTACGGCTTAATCGATTTCACAAACCCCGCCGTTCAAGATATCATCGTCCAACAAGCTGTTGCCGTATCGAAGTGCGGTTTGTATGACGGGATTGTTTTTGATTACTGGTCAGAGCAATGGCGCGTGCTTGGTGGTTGGGATGGCACGCGCCATCGCTCTTTTCGCACTTTGGAAGAAGAATTGCGTGCTCGAGAAACGATTGTACAACGCATCCGGGCGGAGACGCGTCCGGATTTTCTGATTATGGGCAATACGAATTACTTCATAATTCCTAATACCGGATATATGTAAACGGTGGCTTTATGGAAACCGGCATTCCAGAAAACCGCACGGGCGTCGATTTGGAACGTGTCATCAATGCGACTGAAAATGCATTGACATGGCTCGAAAACAACTTGCGAGAACCGCGAATAAACGCGCTCGAAGGTTTTAGCATTCCAGGAGAAGCCCTAGACAGCCCGAACAATCGGCGCTGGGCGCGCGCTTTAACAACTCTAAGCTTAACTCACTCGGACGGCTACGTGCTGTACAGCGAAAGTGGGGTATTCTCACACCACTAGTATGACTTTTGGGATGCGGATTTAGGGCGTCCAGTGGGGGAGAAGGCACAGGTGTATGAGGGGAGAGAAGGCCTTTACATCCGCGAGTTTACGAATGGTTGGGCAGTGTACAACCACAGCGGAGCCCCCCAGGTCATCACGTTGCCCGAAGAGGTGCAGGGCGTCGCCAGCGAGCGGTTGGGTGAACACGCAGCACGCGCTGCCGAATATCGACGGGGAGATGTATCTGCGAGTGAAACCGAAGAATCCCGCCGATGTCAACCGCGACGGCGTGGTAAATATCCTGGACCTGACATTGGTCGCCCAAGCCTTTGGCACCGACAAGCCCCAAGGCGACGTGAATGGGGATGGGGTCGTCAGTGTGTTCGATCTCGTGTTCGTAGCCAACGAATCTAAAATCCTGTTTGAAAATTCATTTCGGGTAGAACTTTTGCCCTGAAACCGAGTATTTTCTTGAAAACTCCGTTTCTTTCTTGCGCAAACCCGTAGGGTGCGCACTGCGCACCAGCTTTTGTAAGCCCAGAGTGGGATCAAGGGAGCGAATAGTGAGTGCGATAGAAATCCTGACAGGTGTATAGCAGGCGACCACAAAAGCATGAAAAAGCCGCGCCCACAGTGACCGAAATTGCTTTGCCACCTATTATTCAAACAAGCTCTAAATCACGGATTAAAGGCGGACAATCTTTTAATCCAACACAGTTTTGAGATTCGGAGGCCAACGCATACGCATAATTAGGCAAATGACGCCGGTTGCATCGAAGACGATTTGTCGAATTCAATCCGATCAAGCGAGTGAATATCGAGTGATCAACTGAACGAATAGTGAAGGCGATAGAAGATCCTGATAGCAAATCCGCGATTCAGACAATCGCCCAAGCCTTCGGCACCGACAAGCCCGAAGGCGACGTGAATGGTGACGGCGTCGTCAACGTCTTCGACCTCGTCCTCATAGCAAACTAATTTTGAATCCCACCCTTCCTCCCTTCCCGTCTCCTCGTTTTCCCGTCTTCCCTCCTTCCACCCTCACTCCTCCCAAAAAATCTCGACCCCGAGCCTACTCGCCATCTCCGCCAAACTGCGCAGATGCACCACATGAAGCGGAATCCCGCTCTCAATCCACTTCTCCCGCTTCCGCCACTCAATCTCCCCCGGCAGATAGACCCGATCAACCCCCTCCACCGTTTTCGACGCGCGCACCGTCCGAATCCCGCGATCTACCTCCGCCGCATACGCATCGAAATCCGTAAAACTTGAGACGTTAATCGCGATAAAGAAATGCTTCGAAGGCTCATCGGCGGCGTGGCACGACATTAAACCGCCCACCAGCGGCCCCGCCAGGATACCCATAACCAGCGCCAACCCGTACCCCTTCGGCCCCGCCGCCGGCATCATCAAATGCCCTTCGCTCGGATCCGTGACACTCTCCCCGTCCCCGTCCAAGAACCACTCCTTCGGCACCGGCTGTCCGTACATATTCATCGTGAGAATCTTGCCCCACGCCGAAACCCCGCACGCCATGTCCAAAACGATGGGCAACTCCTCTCCTGCCGGTAGCGCATAGCTCAGTGGGTTGTTCCCCACGACACGTTCCGCGCCTCCCGGCGCCACAACCGACGCTCCCCCGGTATTCGTCGTTGCGAACCCAATCATCCTCTCCTCGACAGCCATCATCGTAAAACACGCCGCCGCCCCGAAATGCCCCGCGTTCCGCACCCCCGCTGCCGCGATACCCGTCGACTTCGCCTTGTCGATAGCCGCCCTCATGGCGACCACACTCGCCACATGACCCAGCCCGTTATCGCCGTCAAAGAGGACATAGCCGCCGCCCTCCCGAAGCACCCGAATCTCCGGCGCGGGATTCATATCGCCCGCAAGGATATTCTGTATGTAAGAAGGCGCAAGCCGCGTCCCGTGCGAATACACCCCCCGCAAATCCGTTTCAACCTGGAGCTCCGCCATCAATTCCGCGTGTTCCCGGCTGACCCCCGCCTTCCGATAGAGCGTACACGCAAATTCACGAAGCTCCTCCGCCTGCACAACAATTTCCTGATTAATCTGAGACATAACAACCCCCTTTGACACTACCCCGTAGTAGGCATACTCCGTATGCCGTAACCCTCGTACAGATTACGGCACGACGAAAGAGATAAGACTCCCATTAAGTTCCACGTGCAACCCAACCCGCCCCGTACGATAGCAAACACCTTCAACCAGCTCGTAGGAGGAGATCAACCGAGCGGATAGATCAAGCGACTGAATAAGGAGTGCGATAGAAAATCCCGTGCGATCAAGCGACTGAACAAGGAGCGCGATAGAAATCCACCACCCTTCCCGTTTTCTCGTCTTCCACCCTTCCATCCTTCCCCATTAGCCATTGGTCACTCGCCACTAATCACTGCTTTCTCCCTTCCCGTCTTCTCGTTTTCCCGTTTTCTGCTTTCCCCCTTCCGCCGCGCCGCCACCGCTGACATTGCCAACTATTTGCGCGGTTCAACCACCTGAGCATCCTCAAGGCGAGGGAACAAACGTTCGCCATGCGGATCGACGAGATTGACTCTGGATAGGTGCAGTGTGGATGTCTTGACAGCCCGCACCTCAAACGTCAGGACGGCTAGCGTACCGTCACTCTCACCATCACAATCGAGTTTGGACGCCTCAAGCCACACACCGTTTCCTCTTATTTTCGGCTGCTTGAATAACGCGCCTTCTGTAACGTAGTCACCAGCGGCAGCTTTAACATATCGGAGCGCTGCGTGGTCAAACATAACGGTTACGCGACAGCCTGCCACACTTTCTCTTGCGGCGATGTTGACGGCAACCGTACGCCGCTCGCCCGGCATAGGCGATGTCACGACAGAAGCACCGTGCCGTCCGAATTCCCACTCGCGAGCGTCCTGCCATCCGGGCTGAACGCTACGCTTGTAACTATACGGGCGTGCCCGGAGAGCGATTGCAGTTGTTTCCCCGTTTTGGCATCCCATAGTCGCACCGCGCCGTCCGAACTTCCACTGGCGAGCATTCTGCCGTCCGAACTAAACGCGACGCTCCTCACCCCGGTCGGGTGCACGGCCAGAAGGTCCATCTCTTGATGACTCGACGTATCGTAGAGCCAGATACCGATAGAACTGGCGACGGCGAGACGTGTGCCATCTTGGGAATACTTAATCTCGAATATTCTACCCTTACCTATGCGTATCCTAGCGCCTGCCAGCAACCGCCGCGACGAAGACTCTTGTGCGCCGACATTGATCGAAAGCAAAGCCAATATTATGAGCGATGTGACCGATAATTTCACCTGATGCACCGCCTTAATTAGAATGATGTAATGGAAAAGCCCGTAGGTTGGGTTGAACGCAAATCCATGACAACGCATACGCGGGAGACCGAGGCTGTCCAGATTCCATTACGCACAAAAAGACCGAAATCCAAGTGAAACCCAACACCCGGTAGTAGGCATACTCCGTATGCCGTAACCCTCGTACAGATTACGGCATGACGAAAGAGATAGGACTCCCATTAAGTTCCACGCGCAACCCAACCCGCCCCGCACGATAGCAAACACCTTCAACCAGCTCGTAGGAGGGGATCAAGCGAATGGATAATGAGTGCGATAGTAAATCCCGATAGCAATCTTTCTTGCCCCGACTGAGTCCGAACCGGTGCGATACAGATCCCTTAATCCGATCAAGTGAGTGATTAGCGAATGCGATAGAGATCCCATTCAAACAATCACCCATCCTTCCACTCTCACCACTAACCACTGGTCACTAGCCACTGCTTCTCTTCCCTCCCTTCCATTCTTCCACTACTTGATGATGACCATCCGCCGCGACGCCGCATACTCCCCCGCCCGCAATTGATAGAAATAAACCCCGCTCGCAACCGATTCCACGCTCTCGTTCCGTCCGTCCCAATACGCCGCCCTCCCCCGATCCACATAATACCCCGCCGCCTGATACCCCAGTGCCAATCGCCGCACCGGTGTTCCTTTTGCATCGTAAATCGCGATGTTCACCTCCGCCCCCTGCGCCAAGCGATACGGTATCCACGTCTCCGGATTAAACGGGTTCGGATAATTCTGCAACAGCACCGTCTCATCCGGCATCAACGCGGCAAGCAACTGCTCAAGAAAGTGGATTCCCCGTTCCAAATTCGCATCTCCCACGCCCAAGCCCTGTGCCTGCGCGAGCCATCCCGCGACATCCGCGGCGCTAATAATCGACAGGTCTAAGGAATACGCCGAAGGTGCCGCACCGCCGCCCCCAATTGCCCCTGCAACCTGAACAAGGTCAAGAATATTCACCACGCCATCCCCGTTCACATCGGCATCGTTCTCGCCGGTTTCTCCTAAGTTTGCGGCGACCTGCACCAAATCCAAGATGTTCACCTCTCCATCACCGTTGACATCCTCGACGCGTGGCGGAGGCTCAATCACCTGCCCATCTACAATGCTAGGATATCCACGCTCCTTCTTGGAATTCACCACATTGACATCGAATAACGTCAAACTGGACGGTTTAATGGCGAGCACCTCAAACGTGAGTGCGGCGAGCGTGCCATCGCCTTCACTTGCTCCGGCGAATGCCGTCCCGCCGAGCGTCACGCGATTCTCCTTAACTAACTGCGACAGAAAGAACGAATCCGCCGGCAGATAGTCTCCCTGGGCCGCCTCAACATACCGCAGTGCCGTGGAATCGAAGTTGACACTTGCCTGATAACCCACCACATCTTCCCCAGCGGTGATGTCAAGTGATAGCGAAAACTGCTCTCCAACCCGTGGGGATGTGACAACGGTGGGCGTAATGCTGACCGTCGAACTCACTGCGGGAGAAGAAAAAACAACGTCCCAAAGCAACACCGGCCCGCCCAAACTCCCGCTCGCAAGTGTCCTGCCATCCGGACTGAACGCCACGCCGGTAACGATGGTACGGTGGTGACCCGTGAACGAGGCTTCAACTCCACCCGTCGTGGCATTCCAGAGACGAACCGTCGAGTCGTGACCGCCTCTGGCAATCGTCCGGCTATCTGGACTGAAAGCAATATTGCTGTTTTCGTACCCATCACCGACCTGTGCCGTCCGCTTCGTCCAAAAAAGAGTGTCCCACAGTATAAGTTCACGGGAAGTCCCGCTGGCAAATACGCGCCCATCTCGACTAAACGCCACACTGACCACCTCATCGTTGTGTCCGGTAAGCGTGCGTTGACGTTCGCCGGTTTCGACATCCCATAGCGTCACGCTGCGATCTTTACTTCCAACGGCAAGCGTATCCCCATCCCGATTGAACGCTAGGCTCGTTATTTCCGCGATATGCCAAGGAAGCGAATGCAAAAGTTCGCCCGTTTCGACATCCCAGAGTAGTGCCGTTGATCCGGCACCGTTGGCAAGCAGCCGTCCATCCGGGCTGAACTCCAGGCTGCGATACTCGCCCCGAGGTCCAGTGAGTGTGTTAAGCAGCTCGCCCGAGTTGACATCCCACAAATAGATTTCCCCATTACTCCCACCGGCAATAATTCCCTTCTCCTGACTGAACGCAACGCCAAAAACATACTTCCAACGCTCGGAGAATGTGCGTAAACGTTCCCCCGTGTTGGCATCCCACAGAAATATATTCCCATTATTACTCGCACTGGCAATCATCCTGCTGTCCTCGCTGAACGCCAGACCGGTAGTTCTAGCGGTATGCTCGGTGAACACGTGCTTTTGTTCGACTGTTTCCGTATCCCATAATCGCAATGTCCCGCCGGCGCTCGCGCTGACAAGCCTCCCTCCGTCTGGGCTGAACGCTAGGGTAGTGATGTGCGTTCTGTGCCCGCGGAATACTCTCAGGAATTGGTCAGTAGTGGCATCCCACAGCCCCACGCTTCCGGGTATGTCCCCAATCGCAACCATGTTCTTCTTTACATTGTAGGCGCTGACTAGCGTGCCTCCATACTCGAAGCTTTTACTCAGCAGTTGGCCCGTTGCGGCATCCCATCGTCGTATTCCATCCGAACCGCCACTGACAAGCATACTGCCATCGGCACTGAACGCTACGAAGGTGACCCCGGGCGAATGCCCCGCGCCCGTCCACAGATTCTGACCCGTGTTGACATCCCAAAGCCGTACCGTCTCGTCCCTATAACCGCTGTTGCTGGCGATGGTGCTGCCATCCGGACTGAATGCAATGCTATCGACCAGCCCTGTATGCCCGGTGAGTGTGCGCAGATGTTCACCGGTTTCGGTATTCCATAGTCGCACCGTGTCGTCCCAACTCCCACTGGCAAGCGTTTTGCCATCCGGGCTGAACGCGACACTACTGACCTTTTCCGTATGCCCGGTGAGTGTGTGCAAATGTTCACCGGATGTAGCGTTCCACAGTTGCACCGTCATGTCTCCAAAATCCCCGCCGCTCGCAAGCATCTCGCCGTCTAAACTGAACGCCACACTCGTGACCCAGCCCGGGTGCCCGATTAACAGCGCCTCCTCTTTGAACGTCTCGGCATCATAGAGCCAGATACCGATAGTAGTCGCGACAGCGATCCGGGCGCCGTCCAGGGAATACGTAATCCCATTCACCGTACCCTTACCCAGACGTGCTCGAGCGCCTTCCGGCAGATGCCATCGTGTGTAATCTTGGGCGAAGCTGTTGAGCGTAAACAGAGCCAGAACAATAAGCAATGTAACCGTTACCTTCATCTGAGGCACCACCTTTCCTAATTTGAATCATGTGAAATACGCGAGCCCGTAGTTTGTAGGTTGGGATCAAGCGACTGAACAAGGAGTGCGATAGAGATCCTCACTCGCCCGACAATGGTAGGCGGGGCATCTTGCCCCGCCGGATTGTGGCTAGCCCATAGGTTGGGAACAAGCGACTTTCTTCCGCGTAATCTGCGATTCAGACAATCACCCATCTTTCCCCCTTCCCATCCTCTCGTTTTCCCTTTTTCCGGTCTTCCGCCCTTCCCTCCTTCCAATCTTCCCCTCCTCCCGATTTCTCCCGTTCCCGTTTCTGCTTTACCGCCCTTCCAACCTTCCATTACTTCACAATCACCATCCGCCGCACCGCCGCATAATCCCCCGCCCGCAACCGATAGAAATAAATCCCGCTCGCAACGTACTCCCCGCTCTCATTCTGCCCATCCCAATACGCCGCCCTCCCCCGCTCGGCATAATCCCCCGCCGCCTGATTCCCGAGCGCCAACTGCCGCACCAGTATCCCCTTTGTGTCATAAATCGTAATCGCCACCTCCGCCTCCCGCGCGAGACGATACGGTATCCATGTCTCCGGATTGAAAGGATTCGGGTAATTCGGCAATAGCGTCGTCTCTTTCGGTGTCAACGCCGCAAGCAACTGTTCAAGAAAGTGGATTCCCCGTTCCAAATTCGCATCTCCCACGCCCAAGCCCTGTGCCTGCGCGAGCCATCCCGCGACATCCGCGGCGCTAATAATCGACAGGTCTAAGGAATTCGCCGAAGGTGCCGCACCGCCGCCCCCAATTGCCCCTGCAACCTGAACAAAGTCAAGAATATTCACCACATCATCCCCGTTCACATCGGCATCATTCTCGCCGATTTTCCCTAAGTTTGCGGCGACCTGCACCAAATCCAAGATGTTTACCTCGCCATCCCCGTTGACATCGCCCATCGAGAAATCCTCGATAGTCGAAGGGGCGAGATCCCACACCAGCACCGTGCCGTCCCAACTGGCGCTCGCAAGCGATGCCCCATCCGGGCTGAACGCAACGCCGGTAACCCCGCCCGCATGTCCGCGCATCGAGCGCAACGATTCGCCGGTATCGACATCCCACAGCCGCACTGCCGCGCTGGAGCTCCCCCAAGCCAAGGTTCTACTGTCCGGACTGAACACGGGGACGCAGGCTTCGTTATAATGTCCCTCAAGCGTGTGTATCGGCTCCCATGTCTCGGCATCCCAGAGTATAGCATTACGAGTAGACGCACTCGCCATTTTTCTGCCGTCTCGACTGAACGCCACACCGACGAGCTCGTGAGTATGTCCGGTGAGTGACCACAGATGACGTCCCGTTTTGGTGTGCCAGAGCGACACCGTGCCGTCCTTGCTCGCACCGGCAAGCATAACACTGTCTGAACTGAACGCGACGCTCATTACGTCCCTCGTATGCCAAGCCAGTGTATGCAACAGTTCACCCGTATTGGTGTCCCAGAGCCGTATGGCATGGTCTTGATAACCGCCGCCACTGGCGACCGTGCTCCCGTCCGGGCTGAATGCGACGGCGCGCGTATTTCTCAAATCCCCGGTCAGTATGTGCAGAAGTTCACCGGTTTTGGCGTTCCACAGGCGGATTTCGCTAAGACTGGCGACAGCAATCTTCGTGCCGTTCACGTTAAAGTCTAAGGAGGTACCGAAGCCTAAAAGACCTGTCAATTTGTTAAGAATTCGCCCCGTTCTAAGGTCCCACAGCCGCACGGAATGTTCCAGGTGCCCTGTCGCTATGCTGCTCCCGTCAGGGCTAAACGCCAAACTCATCGGCCACACCGTGTGCGCCGTGATGGCGCCCTCCTGTAGTCCCGTCTCCGTATCCCAAATCCGCACCGTTCCGTCCTCGCCCGCACTGGCAAGCTTCGAATCGTCCGGGCTGAATGCGATGGATACCACGATAGATGTGTGCCCGCGGAGCGTCATGAGATGCTTTCCCGATCCGGAATTCCAGACAACGGTTTTACTGCCATTGCCAGCCGCAACAGCGCTGCCGTCCGGGCTGAAAGCTACGCTTCTGACCGTAGATCCGGACGCTCTTAGCTCATGCAGAACTGCCCTCGTGTTGGGATTCCAGAGTCGCACCGTGCTGTCCCAACTCCCGCTCGCAAGCGTACCGGTTCGGCTGAATGCCACATCTGTAACGGGACGCGTATGCCCTCTTAGCGTATGTAGATGCAATCCTTTTCGCACGTCCCAAATCTTCACCATGTTGTCATAGTCTCCCGCGGCAAGCGTACTACCATCCGGGCTGAATGCCACGCTCGAAACAAGAGTTGTATGCCCCTCAAGCGCCCGAAGACGCGCACCGGTTTGGGCGTCCCGGAGATACACCCCACCCACGCGATCCGCGCTGGCAAGCGTTCTGTCATCCGGACTGAATGCTACACTCTCGATTGTCGAAGAATGTCCTGTGAACGTCCGCAAATGCTCGCCCGTTTTCGCATCCCAGAGACGCACCGCACCGCCGCCGCTGACCAGCCTCTCACCGGTTGAGTCGAACGCGATACTACTTGCCCAACGTGGTTTATCAGTTATCAGCGTAACTTCCTCAAGCGTCTCCGTATCGTAGAGCCAAATGCCGATAGAACTGGCGACGGCAAGTCGTGTCCCGTCAGGAGAAAATTTGATTTCATGAATCTTCCCTTTACCCAGTCTCACCTTGGCATTATCGGGCAGAAGCCATCGCGTATAATCCTGAGCGATGCCGTTGATCGAAAGCACAGCCAATACAAAGAGCGACACAACCGCTATCTTCATCTAAAGCACCACCTTTCCTGATTAGAGAAATTTCATGTTTCTATAGTCAACACTGTAGGAGCGATCAAGCGAGTGGATAGTGAGTAAGATTTTCTATCGCCTTCCCTATTCGGTTAGTTGATCGATAGAGATCCTCACTCGCCCGTTAATGGTAGGCGGGGCATCTTGCCCCGCCGGATTGTGGCTAGCCCGTAGGTTGGGAACAAGCGACTTTCTTCCGCGTAATCTGCGATTCAGACAATCACCCATCTTTCCCTCCTTCCAATCTTCCCCTCCTCCCGATTTCTCCCGTTCCCGTTTTCTGCTTTACCGCCCTTCCAACCTTCCATTACTTGATAATCACCATCCGCCGCACCGCCCCATAACCGCCCGCCCGCAACCGATAGAAATAAACCCCGCTCGCAACGTACTCCCCGCTCTCATTCCGCCCATCCCAATACGCCGCCCTCCCCCGATCTGCATAATACCCCGCCGCCTGATGCCTAAGCGCAATTTCACGCACCGTCGCGCCAGTCCTGTCATAAATCGTAATCGACACCTCTGCCCCCTGCGAGAGGTGATACGGTATCCACGTCTCCGGATTGAACGGGTTCGGATAGTTTGGCAACAGCATCGTCTCTTTCGGTGTCAGCGCCGCAAGCAACTGTTCAAGGAATTGTATTCCTCGTTCTAACCTTGCATCGGTAAACTTCAATCCTTGTGCAAGAGCGATCCAGCTTTTGACATCTGCGGCGGTTAGGGTTGACAGAGCGTGGGGATACGCAGTAGGTGCCGCACCCCCGCCAATAGTCGTGGCAACCGTAACCAGGTCAAGGATATCCACCACGCCGTCCCCGTTAACATCGGCATCATTCTCTCCGGTTTTCGTAAAGTTCGCGGCAACCTGCACCAAATCCAAGATATTGACGGCACCATCGCTGTTGACATCCCCCCATACCCGCGGCGGAGTTGGCGGAGTTATCTCGGAGACAACCGTAAAGGTCGTCCTCTCTTCAATTGGGGCAGCCGAAACGGTCACGGTGATTGTCCCCATGTGTTGCCCCATGGTGAGAACGCTCTGCGCCCGACCATCGGCATCGGTTGTTGTGTTTGTTGGGCTGAGCCTCGCGCCGCCATCGGGAATGCTAAACGACACCGGAACGCCTTCAAACACGTCGCCGTGCTCGTCCCGAACTTCAACCACGAATGGAACTTGCAGTGGGATGGATGGCACCCCCCGCTGTCCTTCGCCCGAGATCGCCCGAAGTGTTGTGGGTATACGGTTAATAAAGGATACCGTTACCCCTCTGTTCTGCAGGAGTGGAATGTGTGAGTTGACGGCCTCTTTATTTAGGGGGTTTTTTCGTAAAAACAGCGTATCCCCGTCACCCAATCCCGGGTTGGCTGCCAACGGCGAAATGTCCGAAATCGAGTTCACGGCAAGATGAAGCGTTGTTAAGTTAGTCAAACCGGTGAGTGCTGAGGTATCCGACACCTTGTTTCCTGCAAGAAAGAGTAGCTCCAAGTTGACCAATGCGGACAGCGGCGAGATGTCGGAGATGTTGTTGTTGGTGAGACGTAGCGATGTCAGCTTGGTTAAGCCCTTTAAGGGGGACAGATCGGAGATGTAGTTGTTATCGTACAGGTGTAAAGATTTCAGATCGGTTAATCTCGCTAAAGGGGCGATGTCAGAGATGTTGTTTTTCTCAAGGGATAGCGTTCGAAGTTTGGTTAACCCTGCTATGGGCGAGAGATCCACGATGTTGTTTTCGTCAAGCGAAAGGCGTTCTAGATTGGTTGCAAACTCAAGCCCGGCCAATGCAAAAATAGAGGCCTCCCTAGCGTAAAACTCTGTCAACATCGCTAAATCATCGTGCGTTATTTCGGCTCCTGCCTCCTTACCAAGAGAAATTCGCAGGGCTCTGCGGAGACTCGCATCGGGCACCGTCTGATTACCGAGGGGTGTCCATGCGGATGTTTTCCATAGCTCAATAGTGGGAGTGAACCCATCCCATGTGGCGGCGGCGAAATGCTTTCCGTCCCGAGAAAATGTCAGACTTTCAACCTGTCCCGGAATCCCAAGAGTGGCGATATGTGCGCCTGTTTCCCAATCAAGGAGTTTTATATCCCTCAGACCGACAGCCAAGATATCCCCTGCGGGCGAAAACGCCGTATGGAGCAGAGCATTAGACGGATCGCCGAACGAGGCGGAAAGCTCTGCTGTTTCAACATCCCACAGTTTGACTGAGAAATCATTTGCACCCGAAGCCAATGTCCTACCGTCGTGCGAAAACGACAACGAACGTATATCTTTGGTATGCCCCTCAAGCGTGGCTACGTTCCTTTCCGTTTCAATGTTCCACAGCTTGATTGTCGCGTCGCTAGACCCGGAAGCGAGGATGTTCCCGCTAGGGGCAAATGACAGAGACCTGACCTCATCCGCATGCCCTTCAAGTGTGGCGACGCTGCTTCTTGTCATGACATCCCACAATCTAATCGTCCGATCTCCGGACCCGGACGCTAGTATTTTCCCATCGGGCGAGAACGCCACACAGTAGACCGAAAACGAAAAGAAATGCCCGGCAAGCGTATCAATGTGCGTTTTCGTTTCCATGTCCCACAGCATGACCGTGGCGCCCACCGTACCAACAGCGAGCATCCTTCCATCGGGTGAAAACGCCAACGAAGTCGGCGCTTCGCGGTACGACGTGGCATGATGAAAAACGTCAAGCATTTTTCTCATCTCCATATCCCATAGTATGATTCTGTTGTCATTAGTCGCAGATGCGAATATTCTGCCATTAGACGAAAACGCCAAAGATTTTACCTGTTTCTCATGCTCGGTGAATGTAGCGATGTGGCCTGGTGTAGCTTGGTAGAGACGTACATATCTCGTGGAGACGTTTCCGTGAATATCAACCGCTTCAATCAAAATTGGATGTATATTCGGATCAGACAAACTTCCAAATCCACTAGACGGAATGACACCATCGTAATCAAACCGTACTACCGCATTCTCTTCTCCTGCGAATTCGCGGCACGAAACAACCTCGCGAGATCCCGCGGCATCGTGAGGTTTCTTTGTAGTGACATATAGGAGCGCATGGTGAACGCCGTTGGAATCGTTAATATTAAGTTGCACAGTGACGCTTTTTGCCCCTTTCGGATATTGGTGCGGGGAAATGAGTTCTATGGTCGGGTACAATCTCCGATTAGCTTTCACTAATTCGACGATGTTATCAGCATTTCTGAGTTGCCGTATCTCATGGTCGTACATTACATCGTCCACCGGGACATTGGGATCAAAATAGGAGTGCACCCCGAGGAAGTTGGCGCTGCACGCGGATAGTTCATCGCGTGCTTCACCATACGACATTATGTATGCATCGTCACGAAAATCGTGCTGCAAACCGAAGGCATGACCAAGTTCATGTGCGGCAACCTCAAATTCAAACTCCCCGGGAAGCAGGGCGTATCCGGCGATTTTGTTATGTTTAAGCCCATATCCTTTAACGCCAAACAACGGTCCAATCCTCTCACGGTGATTGTCTATTACAATCATGTGGATATTAACATTGACATCGAACAGCGCTCCAATCTCGGCAAGCGTAGTGCCCGCCACATCGCTCTTTTGGTAGTAACTATTGCGATGTTGCCCATCCACACGATGAACCAGCGGTTCCCCTTGGGCGTCGGTTTCAACCCGGAAGGTTCTGGCACCGTGACCGTGCGCCTGCATCTGTTCTCTATAGAAGGCTTGAATCCGTCGAATCTCGTCCTTCATGCGCTGCATCACTTCGGGACGAAAACCTTGGTCATTGGGAAGAAAGTAGACGAGCCTGACGGTGCGAGGTTCCCCGACATCCGCATTTGCCAGACTTCGGGCATAACGCCGGTTATCATGCTGCAACTCAATCGGCGCGACGTTGCCCCCTTGCGGCGGCACCGAACCCGGTGCCAATTCCGGCGCGAAAAAACAAAAAACGGCGGCAACCGAAAACAATACGAAACAGAACAGATGCGATCTCATATTCTTGCTCCATTGACTAACTGTAATTGTGAATGCTACGTGACTCTGAAGGGTGCGACCAACTGACTGATTAAGGAGGGCGATAGAAAGTCCCGATAGAAATCCCATGAAGCACTGCGAAAGCCAACTCCTCTGTAGGAGCGACCTCCTGGTCGCGACAAGACCGAGCAATCAAACGGGATCAAACGAGTGGATAGCGAGCGATCAACTGAGTGAATAACGAAGGATCAAAGTAGCGGATAGCGACTGCGATAGCTAATCCCATACTAGATCCCGTGCGATAGAAATCCTAGGTTACCTAGCCCGATAGCTAGTAGTAATACGTTAGGTTGGATTGAACAACGCGAATCCCAACTGTAGGAGGGAAATCCGATTCCCGACCTTCCGACGTCCCTTGTAGCGTGCGATTAACGATCAACCGACTGAAAAACAATCAGGCGACTTTAATCTACGAAATCCCTTGATCTCACTAATCATAGTTCAGACAATCACCCCATCTTCCTGCCTTCCCATCTTCCCCTATTCCCCACTCGCCATCACACGAGTGGATAACGTCCAAGCGCCTTCAATCCGCGTAATCTGTGATTCAGACAATCACCCATCCTTCCTCATTCCCGATTCGCCTCTTTCTTTACTGACCACTAACCACTAGTCACTCGCCACTACTTCCCTTCCCCTCCCCCTGACTCATCGCCTCTCCGCGCAACAGAAACGCCCGAATATCATACCGACCCGGACGCTCCACCGGCAGCGCCCCCTCATCAATCATGACATCCAGCGGCGAGACCTGCGTCCTCACCGGCATCGCCACCACCTCGTGCATCCGCGCCGATTCGTAGATTGCCATGATAATCTCGACCGCCGCCATGCCATTCTCGGCTCTCCCCCGGTGTTCCGCCTTCCCTTCAATCCAGTCCACCAACTCCCGCGCCTGCGCCACAGAGGGTTCCTCGCCCTCGCGCCTGCGCTCCTCCCATCGCCCCGTCCGACCGCTGAGCAGACGCACCCTAGCCTCATCCAGATACAAGATGCCGTCGCTGCCGTAGAAGACGCCGCCTTGGCGGCCCTCACCGCCCAACTCCTGGAGCAACTGCCCAATCGCGCCGTTATCGAACCCGATAATCCCCGCGCTCCGGTCCTCAATCCGAGTGTCCCGCTCATAGCGGTCCGTCTTCCGCTCGACATTCCCGATCACCCATTCGGCGTTGGGGTCGCCCATCACGAAACGCATCATATCGAAGATGTGAGAACAGTCGTTGAGCAATCCCTGCCTCCCCACCGCCGTGACATGCTGCACCTGACCGATAGCGCCGTCGGCGATGAGATCGCGCGCCTCGTTCCAGGCAGGATTGAAACGCCGTTGATGACCGATAGCCAACTTCACTCCGTTCCGTTGGGAGGCAATCATCATCTCGTTGCACTCCCCCATGCAAGTCGCCATCGGTTTCTCGCAAAGCACCGCCTTCGGTTTGCGGGCACAGATGGCGATGGTGATAGGCGCGTGCAGCTTGTGCCAAGTGGCGTTGCTGACAATGTCCAGGTCCTCCTCATCCAGCATCTGCCGAAAATCCGTGTATCTGTTCTCGATTCCGTACTGGTCGCCGAAGGCGTCAGCCGCCGTCTGCACCGGATCTGCCAGAGCCACCATCTCCACGTTGTCAAGTCCTTGGTAGCCGCGCGCATGAAGGTTAGCTATGCTGCCGCAGCCGACAATCCCGACACGATATTTCCCTGCCATGATTCCCGTCCTCCGTTAGTTATTCCAACCCTTCGAGTGACTGATTTTGCTCGACTTTGTGCATTTGTAGCATTTGTAGGGTGCGCAGTGCGCACCAGCCTTTGATGAAAGCGCAGCAGCAATCAAGCGACTGGATAAGGATCAAATGAGTGAACAACGAATGCGATAGTTAATCCTTATAGAGATCCAACGAATCACAGTTCAGACAATGTCAAATACTGACACCCAACACTTACCTTATTCTCTTAGCGAAAATTCCGCTTATGAACCCGTGCATATAGCATATATTGTATTATTATAATAAATGCCATACTATATATTGATGTTTATGTGAACGACTAACAGCGATGGTGATTAACACTCGTCAATCGAAAATCTCGCTCTGCCGGTTTTCCCGTTTGCTAGTCCTCCAATCTTCTGCCCTTCCCCATTAACCACTGGTAACTGCTTCTCTTACATCCTTCCCCACTAGCCACTGGCAACTGGTCACTGACCACTGTTTCTCGTATTCCACCCTTCCAATCCCATTTATTGAGACGACTTGTTGCGCCGACCTAACACGCTATATGTCATTGAAAATCATGCGCCCAAAATTAGGTTCTGTTGACATTTCATCGTCACCAGATTATTGAGGGAGGCATAAATAGGTGCGTTCATATAATCAAATTGGGTAAAGCGACCGAGTTTGTGTTAAATGAGGGGGGCAAGAAGAATACTATCGCATTCGCCATTCGCTCATTTGATCCCCTACGATTGAGGCAGAGTTTGCGCTCAATGAAACGCGGCATACGCCGGCAGCCGTAGGCGTTGGGTCTCCCAACCCGTTGGGTGCCTCCCTCGATTTACGCGCCCGCCTAACATAAATGTCAACACAACCTAGCCCCAATGGTCATGAAAGCAACGTCAATGTGCGATTCGACTTTGCGGTTGGTGGCAACCACCTTTTCATACCAAAATTTCATACCTACCTCTCAACGACCACACCGTCAAAACCGCAAAAAATCCAGTCATAGCAAAGGTTTCCACCCTCTTTCCATCTCCCTCCAAAACCCCCATTTGGTATGAAAAGTATGAAATTCCCCAAGCGTACTAAACGACACCCTTCACGTCCCACGCAGTCCTTTTGTAGGGTGGGATCAAAGGAATGAATAATGACTGATCAAACGAGTGGATAACGATCAAGTGACCGGATAGGGAACGCGATAGCAAATCCCGTGCGATAGAAATCCCATAGAGATCCCCTTCCAATCTTCATCGCCACCCTCCCGATTTTCTCGTCCTCTCCTCTTCCATCCTTCCTCTCCCATTTATCGCGATGACGTGCGATTGTAATTCCCAACTTTCCACGACCCACCCGTCGATTCGTAACGAACCCCCCGCGGCGGCAGAAACCGCCGAAGATGCCGACACCCGTAGGCGAACCCCTCCAATCCCGGCATACCCCGGTCCTCATTCTCGACGCACAGCACATAGTCGTAGCCCGACTCGACCAGCGCACCGACCACCGTCCCCCAATTCAAATCCCCGCGCCCCGGCACGCGATACTGCCACCACCAGTTGCCGATAATGCCTTGCCGGTACAGCATCCGCGGACTAACCTCGCAGTCCTTCACATCCGCATAATACCACTTGCCCGCATACTCGCGAATCACATCTTCAGCCGGCATAATCATCATCCACACCCAGTGCGACGGATCGCAAGACAAGCCCAAGTGATCCGAGGGCACCGCGTCCAAAATCTTCTCCCACATCTCCGGATTGCAACCGATATTCCCCATGCGCACCGCCACATCAAGGGCAATCTTGATATCCTTATCCTCCGCGGCGTTGACCACCGGCGCGAACATCTCCGCGAAACGCCCCACCAACTCGTCCGAGCGGTCGCTTACGTTTCCCGGCGGGTACGAGTACGTGCCGTAGAACCGCCCGTTCACCACCGGCGACCCGCTCCCCGTAACCACCACCGGGCACTCCAGCACCGCCGCCGACTCGATTGCCCGTATCAAACGGCTCTGCTCCGCTGTGCTCACCTCCGCTCTGTCATCCAGCAAGTTGCAGTGCGAGGTGACACAAGCCAAATACAGGTCATGCCGGTTCAACGTCTCCAACACCTCATCCGGCCCCTCGCTGAGAATGCGGTTCGACTCCAGCACGCCCCTGTCAGACAGTCGCACGCAATCAAAGTCGTGCTCACTTGCCCAGGCAGCGCATTTCTCCAAGCTCCATGTGCCGTCGCCGGCACTCGTCTGAAAACTTATATCCATTTCCCCTCCACTGAGATACGAACAAGGCTCTCCCCGTAGGGGTTGGGTCTCCCAACCCGTTGCGTACCAATCAACTGAGATCGAGGGAGTGAATAACGACCGCGATAGCGCTCCCATCGTGACCGACAAGCCAACTACTGTAGGAGCGACCTCCCGGTCGCGACCAATAAAGCGAGCGAATAGCGATCAAGCGACTGGTCACTGAGCGATCAAAGAACAGATAGTTCGTAGGGTGGGCACTGCCCACCATTTGACCTACGCCACGATTATCAAATCGCCGCTTTCCTCTTTTACCGCCCACCATTTCAATGCGGCGCAATCCACATTCGCCAAATCAAAGCGCTAGATAGAGCTGTAGGGTGCGCACCGCGATCAAGCGAATGAATAATGAGTGATCAAAGCAATGAATAATGACTGCGATAGAAAATCCTGATAGAAATCCTACCAGCCTTTTTTAAAGACGACTGTCTCTCGGCTCCAGCCGCTGATGCGATTCCGCTTCCAATCGAATTTGCTCCCAATCCCAAAGCTGCGGAATATATTCGACATTCGCCCAAGCCTCCGCCTGATCCGCATAATGCACGCTTGCCGGATGCCCCGACGCCCCCAACGGCACAATCCACCGAGATTTCGTCCAATCCGACGGGTCATGGATATACCGATTCACCGACATGCTCGTTGCGACAAACTCATTCTGCAGCCCGTAGCCTCCGGCGATCGGCGTGTCCCCGTCACCGTGAGTCGAAACCGAGGGCGGATCCAAGCCTTCGGCAGATTCCGGAAATACCGCCGACAACGGGTGACGCGGATCCGTACGGTGCATCCGCCCCCACCGCCATTGGGACATATCCTCCCCCAGCATATCCCTTAGTTCCCCGACCGCGCGACTGAGACTCCCAGCCAGCAACTCCTCCCAGCCGGTTTCGGGAGGCAACATGGACGCATCGCCCCGTCCAAGCCCCAGCGTCATCTGCTCGACGATTTGACGAAGGACGGTCGTGCTGCCGGCAGCTTCCGAGAGTACCTCCGACGCAAAATCCCCCAACAGATGCTCGACGACCCGGCGGATGAGGTGCACCTTTGTCTTGGCGTAGATGAGCGGCTGCGCCAAATCGCGATCAATGCGGAAATCCCATTCCCGCATCAAAGCGAGCGCAGCCTCCGACTCTGCGTCAAGCGGCTCAACGCCGATCAATGCCCGCGTAAAGACTCGCGCCGGCTCGGAGATTCTGTCGGCGTGGATGCGCGCCATGTCGCTCACCGTCGCCGTCTTCGGTTCAAGTGCGAGGATGCCCGCTTGCACCCGCCGCGCGCGGTGTTCCGGAGTGAAACACAACCCCACATAGTAGGGGTAATCGTGCCCCGCCACGCGCTGATTGCAGGTGACCGCATACCCCGCCTCCGGGTTGATGGCTTTGGGCAATTCGTTGTGCGGAATGTAGCCGTCCCATTCGTACTCGCCCGTCCAACCGGGCACCGCACGCCATCCGTTCGCCTCCCCCCGAATCGGAATCTTGCCCGCGTGGATATAGCCGAAGTTCCCGTCTACATCAGCCACCGCATAATTGTTGACGCGGTCCGTCCAATGCCGAAAGGCTTCGTGCAAATCGGCGACCGATCGACTTTTCATGGCATCGAGCGCGGCGTCCACCCAATACGACCCGTCAATCAGTCCGGGGTCGCTGATTGCCACGCCGACGCCCGTCGCCGGATCACCCGCAATCACGGGCCCATGATGTGTGATCGTCACCTCAAGCTCTACCGAATCCCCTCCGCGTGCATCAATCGTCTCGTTCAGCACCTCCGCCTCGCGCCATTCATCCTTGAACCGATACTCGCGTCCGTCCGGTGTTTCCCGGAACTGTTCGATGAACAAATCCTGTGTATCCGCGCTGCCATAGGTCATCCCCCACGCCACATGGTCGTTGTGACAAAAGTGGAGAGCGCCCGGCATCCCCGGCACCGAATGCCCAATAACCGAGAATTCGGGGCACGAGAGGTGAATCTGATAGTAGACGCTCGGCGTGTCCAGCGCACGGTGCGAGTCGCCCGCAACCAGCGGCAATCCCGACGCCGTCAGCTCCCCGGAGATCGACCACGCATTCGATCCGAAATCGGTCTCATTCAGCCAGTTCACCTCTTCCGCGGCTCTCGTGAGTTCCTCAAGTCCGTTCAGCGGTGCGCCTTCATACACGGCGCCCGGAGGCACCGTGAGCAGGTGTCCGGCGGGATAGCCCTTGATTAGACTCGCCGCCCTCTCCCCGCCAACCGCAATCGCCAGCCTCGTCATGAACAGCTTCGGCTCGAATGTGCCCAATAGCGTGTTGCGCATCTTGTAGACGGCGAGGCAGTGCCAATTCTCCCACCGTTCCGGCCGCTCGTCCAAGAGTTTGTACTCAATCGGGATGGTCCTTGTCGTATCAATAAAGGCGTTCACGCCAGCCGTATAAGCATCGACCATAGACTTTGCGGCGGGACTGGCAAGCTTGCAATCCAGTTTCGCCGTGCGTCCCATGCCCGCCGCCCGCAGCAGACGGTCTCTCTCAACCCCGCTCGCTCCGGAGAATTCCGACCATCTTCCGAGCGCTTGGTGCCGGTCAAAATCCATGTGCCACAGCCGATCTTGGGCGGTCGCGAACCCTTGCGCGAAGAACAGATCCGCCTCGTTCTCGGCTCGAATATGGGGAATCCCCCACCGATCTCGGTACACCTCCACAGCCGCGCCGAGTTCGGGCAGCCGCATCGTCGTGGTGAGTTCGGGCAGTGCGGATTTGAAGTCGTTCTCGGTAATCTTCATGTGCGTTGTCCTTAGTTCGAATGTCAGGAGCTAAAGTTCCAGTCTACAGGAGCGATGGAAAATAGAGTTCGGGTCTCGGTTCCTGGCGATGATGGGCAATAAGAGAAGAACTCGGCGATTCGATAACGGATTTCTCTCGCAGGTCTTGCTATCGCCCTCGCTATTCACTCGGTTGATCCCCATCGATCCCGGTACACGTCGACAGCCTCTCCGAGTTCGGGCAGCCGCATCGTCGTGGTGAGGTCCGGCAGTGCGGATTTGAAGTCGTTTTCGGTAATCTTCATTTCCATTGTCCGTATATCATGCATTCTAAAGTACGTTTGTAGGGTGGGATCAAAGGAACGGATAGTGACTGCGATAGAGTTCCCCTGCCCACCATTTCTTTTAGGATACGATTGTAGATTGTCAAATCCCCGATTTTCCCTCTTACTGGAATTAGACAAACGAATAATGAATGCTATAGACCTCTTAGAGAGTTCCCACTAGCACCGTAGGCGGGGCATCTTGCCCCGCCCACAGCTAACCTGTAGGAGCGAGTTCCACTCGCGACTCTGTAGGATTAAACGAGCGAATAGCGAGTGCGATGGAGATCCCGCTGCCCCACATTGGAAAGACTTCATTACCCTAAGTTGCCATCTTTGTAGCACGATCTGTTAGATTGTGCATGTGATACGCAAACTGACACATTGCGCGACTACATCTACACAATTAATCGTCTATGTTCAATAAAAATTGATGGGGATTGTCTATATTCTTCTAAGTAACAACTTGGGTCAATTAACAAAATTCGCCATCCGTGTAGCACAATCTGTTAGATTGTGCTTGCCATGCGCAAACTGACGGCTCAGTTTCCAGTGACGGGAGGAGTGAATCCCCACAGGAGCACCGTCCCGTCCAGGCTCCCACTGGCAAGCGCGCTGCCATTTGAGCTGAACGCTACGCTTTCGACTGCAGCCGTATGCCCGGTGAGTGTGCGCAGATGTTCCCCCGATGTCGCATCCCACAGTCGCGCCGTCTTATCCGAACTCGCGCTGGCGAGTGCGCTGCCATCCGGGCTAAACGCTACGCTTGAGACCCCCGACCTATGACCGGTGAGCCTACGCTGGTGTCGCCCCGTTTCCGCATCCCACAACCGCACCGTCTTGTCCGAACTTCCACTGGCAAGCGCCCTGCCATCCGGGCTGAACGCTACGCTATTGACTCGAGACTTATGCCCGGTGAGTGTGCGCAGATGTTCCCCCGATGTCGCATCCCACAACCGCACCGTCTTGTCCCAACTTCCACTGACAAGTGTGCTGCCATCTGGACTGAGCGCTACGCTAATGACCCGATTCGTATGCCCGGTGAGTGTGCGCTGATGTTCCCCTGTCTCCGCATCCCACAGCCGCACCGTCTTGTCCGAACTTCCACTGGCAAGCGCCCTGCCATCCGGGCTGAACGCTACGCATTCGACTTGAGCCGTATGACCGGTGAGCAGGGCGACCCCTTGAAGCGTCGCCGTATCGTAGAGCCAAATACCGATAGAACCGGCGACGGCAAGCCGAGTGCCGTCCGAGGAATAGGTTATGTCATTTATCGTGCCTTTACCCAGTCGCGATTTAGCGCCTTCGGGTAATCCCCATTGCGTGTAGTCTTGGGCGGGGGTGTTGCATCCTAGCACAGCCAGAAGAAGAAGCAATGTAACGGTGAATTTCATTTGAGGTACCGCCTTTCTGAGTTAGTTGCCATCCGTTTGATTTGATGATTGTAAAAGGAGAAGAAATCCGCGCGGGCTGTGTCTCCCTAAGCGATTGCAGATCTCATGGATGATAAGCGATTCATCTTACTTTGACGAATAAAATCGTGTGCGATGAAGCGTTGGGTTTCACTTCAATCTCGGCAGTATTATGCGAACTGAAAGGCCCCAAGCCCTCCTGGGTGTGATTTCTCATGGATTTCGTTTCAACCCGACCTACGCACTGAAAGTTCCGTTTCCGGTGGCGGGAGGGGTGAATCCCCACAGCAGCACCGTCCCGTCATGACTCCCACTGACATGTGTGCTGGCATCCGGGCTGAACGCCACACATTCGACTGGCCCCGTGTGGCCGGTGAGCAGGGCAATCTCTTGAAACGTCGCCGTATCATAGATCCAAATACCGATAGAACCGGCGACGGCAAGCCGAGTGCCGTCCGGGGAATACGTGATGTCATTTATAGTGCCTTTGCCCAAGCGCGCCTTAGCGCCTTCCGGTAACCCCAATTTCGTGTAGTCTTGGGCGGGGCTACTGCATAGGAACAACCGCAATAGAGCAAGTGAGACCTCTGTAGAGTTCATCGGAAGTACGGCCTTTCTGAGTTAGTTGCTATCCGATTGATTTAATAAATCGCGGATTCCACAGGGGGAATTGGAATTCTTTCAAAACAGCGTCTTCTTACGGAGACAACGCAGGACGAGTTAAGCAATCGTGGGCGGCAAAAAAAAATGTGTGAGTCATTCCTTGAATCACGCCCCATTGATTGGATGATTGAAAATCGTTCAACCCAACGTGCGCACCAACAACTCAGCGCCCTGTGGCGAAAGAGGTGAAATCCCACAGCAGCACTGTTCCGTCCGAACTCCCACTGGCAAGCGTCTTTCCATCCGGGCTGAACGCTAAGCTATTTACTGGATCTGTATGCCCGAGGAGTGTGCGCTGATGTTCTCCCGTTTTAGCATCCCACAGTTGCACTGTCTTGTCCAAACTTCCAATGACAAGCGTTCTGCCGTCTGGACTGAAGACTGCGCTCAAGACCGCACCAGTATTTACTGCCAGCGTGTGAAGATGATTCCCCGTAACGGCATCCCACAGTTGTACGGTCTCATCGCTACTTCCACTTGCAAGCCTTTTTGCGTCTGGACTGAACGCTACGCTATAGATTGCCCTCGTATGCCCGGTGAGTATGTGCAGATGTTCCCCAGTGACAGCATCCCAAACTCGTACCGTAATGTCCTCGCGCCGGTCCCAGGACCCGCTGGCACTAGCAAGCATCTTTCATCCGGGCTGAACGCTAAGCTATTTACTGAATCTGTATGCCCGAGGAGTGTCCAGAGATGTGTCCCCGTTTTTGCGTCCCACAGTCGAACTGTCGTGTCATCACTCCCACTAGCAATCGTCTTTCTATCTGAACTGAACGCTATGTCATTAACTGAACCCAAATGCCCATGGAGCGTCCGCACACGTTCTCCCGTGTTGGCATTCCACAGTCGCACGGTGTCATCATAACACCCACTGCTGGCAAGCCACTTTCCATCCGGGCTGAACGCTACGCTACGAACTGGACTGAACACTGGGCTCCTAATCGAATTCGTATTATCGTCGAGTGCGCGCACTCGCTCTCCCGTATTGGTATTCCACAGTCGCACTGTGCCATCATCACTCCCGCTGGCAAGCGTCTTTCCATCTGGGCTGAATGCCACGCTATTGACAGAACGCGTCTGCTCGGAGAGCGTCCGTGGGGGTCCTGCTGGTCTGACATCCCACAGTTGTATCAAATTAGGCGGACTCGCACTAGCTTCCCACAGTCCCAACCTTCCGCGGCTGCCCCCACTGGCGAGCCACTTGCCATCCGGGCTGAACGCGACGCTATAGACCACATTGTTATGTCTAGTAAGTGTCTCCAGATGTGTCCCAGCGACGGTATCCCACAGTCGGACTGACTTGTCCCTACTGCTACTGGCAAGCCTTTTTCCGTCCGCGCTGAACGCTATGCTATTGACGTAATCCGAATGCGCGACAAGCATGCGGTGATACCTTCCCGTTTCCGCTTCCCACAGTCGTATCGTATTGTCCTGACCCGCACTAGCAAGTTTGCTGCTGTCCGGGCTGAATGCTACGCATTCGACCGCAAATGTGCCGCAGTTTAGCGTTCGCAGACATTCCCCAGTTTTGGCATCCCATTGTCGAACTGTGCCATCATCACTCCCACTAGCAAGCATCTTGCCATCCGAACTGAACGCTACATCCCAAACGATACCCGTATGCCCGGAAAGTGATCGTTCATGGTCCCCAATTCTGGTGTCCCATAGTCGAACTGTTCCATCAGCACGCCCACTGGCGAGTGTCCCATCCGTGTTAAATGTCACGCATAGGTCCGCGCCAGACATCTTCCCGGTTAGCAGGGCTACCGCTTGATGCGAATTTGTATCATAGAGCCAAATTCCGATAGAACTAGCGACAGCGATCCGTGTGCCGTCCGGTGAATAAGTGATGTCACTTATCGTGCCTTTACCCAAGCGCGCCTTGACGCCTTCGGGCAACCCCCACTGCATATAATCTTGGGAGGAGGTACTGCATAGAAACAGCGGCAAGAGTGTAAGTGAGGTCTCTTTAGTGTTCATCTGAAGTACGACCTTTCTGAGGAAGTTGCCGTCCGATTGATATGATATAGGAGTTACGCAGTTGGCTGAAGCGTATAAAGAGGTTGTGCCAAATAAGCCCGTACCGCATCTCTGACAATAGAGAGTTTTGCATCAAACCAACTGATACCGGTATGATAGCAATAGTGCTCAATTCTCAGAAAGGCTCTCAGCGCTAAACCGATATGATTTCTTTGAGTGCGAGCAGAGCGCACTTGTGCGCGTTCAATGCCAACAAATTGCTTAATCCCGCGATGATATTCTTCTATTGTCCAAGACCATTCGGCATATTTGAGACGCGTCAATTCGTCCATCTGTAAATCATTCGTTGCCCAATATTCAATGTCACCTTCTGGAGTGTCAACCTTAAATACTCGAATCAATCCATAGCCTTTGAGATGGACAATTGTACCTGTTGATTCACTCGGAAGCGTACTCACCGGACGGTTACCGGAATAATCTTTACTGACAAGTCGGTTGGCAGCTAGACGAGTAAGCCACTTCCAACCATGACCTCGCACCGCTTTTAGATTCTTTAGACTGGCATACCAACTATCAAAACACACACATTCAGGAGCAAAACCGCGTGTTTTCGCTTCTTCAAGCATGGCGCGGAAATGCTCATTCTTCGTCAAGCCGTCTTTGGCTTTATCATAGATTCGATAATCACACGGAATATGTCTATCGCCATCCGTCCAGAGCAAAGTGACCAAGTTAATCCCATTCACAACTCGGTGGTGTTTCCCTGACCAGTGTTTTGTCACGAGTTCAATCTTTTGTGAATAAGGTTTATCCAGAGTCGAGTCATCTATAACTAAAATTCCGGATTCTAATTTCACCTGATTTCTCGATTCTTGCCACAGTTTGCCAGTATCGGGTTCCTCTCGATGCAAGAGCCGTGTTATCGAATCGTGAGCCGGAGGATTATCAGCTTGGGGTTGAACTTTTTCCGATTCAAGACAACTGTAACTTTTCTGAGCGGCTACCAAGAAATCAATATAGTCAGTGTCAGTATATTTAGGGGGATTCATACTCAAATTATAACCTATTTTCACTCAACTGCGTAACTCCTAATGATAATCGCAGATCCTATAGGCGTAATGGAATACTTTAAAAGGCTGGGAGGATTTCTATCGCACTTGTTATTCACTCGCTTGATCGCAATAAGAGGGAAATCGGCGATTCGCCGATCGCCGATCGCAGCCTACAGAATGGGGGAACGTGAAGATTATACTAACCTAGGCGGACGCAGAGAAACGGAATCAACATCTCGTCCGGCGTCAAACCGCCGTGCTTGCCGCCGGTATAATACGGCTTCTCTTTGACAGACGAGTAGAAGGCGTAGTTGTCACGCATGATGGCGACGAGGTTGCCCATTCGATCGGGCACCTCCGGATGCACGTCCCCGTATCCCCACAGCCCGGAACTCAGCGCCTTCGACGAGGGAATGGTGACAAGCTGATCAGAGAGCTGATCCTGCAGGTAGGAGCGCAGCGCCTCGAGCTTGCCCTGCTTGGCGTATAGGTACGCCGCCCGAAAATCCCCCGTTGGCGGCAATAGGAGATTGTCCTTGATTTTCGCGTGTCGATCGACCCGCACCAGTTTGTTGTCGGGCACCGTCACTTGGCCGTGGTCGGCAGTCAAAATGAGAAGTGTGGTTCCCGAGATCTGGGAGTCGACGCAATTGATGAATTCGCGCTCGAGGGAATACGAAAGATTCCGCACCTCCGCCGCAAACGCCTCGCTGTTCGCGCCGTAGGCATGAGAGATTGAGTCGATCGCATCCCAATAGACCAGAATACACGTCCGTTCATCGGGCTTCTCTTTTACCAATCTTCGTAGCGTCACGAACATGTCCGAAGAGTTCACAAATCCGTGCACCTTCTTTGAACCGTTGTAAAACATCTTGGACAGAGGGCTTTCCTTATAGATGCTCTTGATGAGCACATACGAATCAATACCCGCGTTTGTCAGGCGTTGGTTTAGTGTCTCGGCTCGGAGAAACTGTTTAGGCTCAAGTCCCATCCGCAGCAGACGCTCGTGCTCGCCGTCATAAATCGGCGTAAACCCGATCATATCGGCGACGGTCGCGTACTCCCTGAGGAAAAGGCGATAGCCGAGCATGCCGTGTTCTTGGGGAGTTAAACCGGTGCTAAGGCTTGTCAGCGCCGCCGCCGTTGTGGATGGGAAAATTGAGGTGAGGGGGGCGAATCGACCGCGGCTGATGAGTTCGTTGAGAATCAGGTTGGGTTCGGATCTTAACACCGCCCGAAGTTGATTGTATCCCAAGGCGTCGACGATGAACAAAATCACCTTCCGCACCCCTTCCGTTTGCCCTTCGGTCAAGTCGTCGGGCAAGGGGGCATGATGCGGGATGCGGATGTTGAAAAGCTTCAGCAGCGTGGCGGGAATGTTGACTAACGAAAGGTCGGAATAGGCGGGGTAGATGAATTCGCCGGGGCGTAGCCCTTGATTTATCTGTTTGATACTTCTGCTGCGGATCCGAGCTTCAATCCGATCGGCTAATGTTTGAGGCACTGCGGAATCCCGATTTGCCATATAACGGGTATTCTCCTATCCAGACACATTCTTATCGGCTACAACTCCGATCCCTGCTAGTCTGTGCAGGGCTGTTGAGGATCAAGAACAGGTGCCGATGATCAGAACGGCGGCTGGTAATGACGTGGCTTGCGCTTTTTGAAATGCACCGCTGATGGAATGGATATCGTCATCGGTTTCGATGATGTTGTAGGGGAATCCCCACGCTTTGAGCGTAGGTTCCAGAAATGTCGCCGCGGAATCGGCGTGGAGTCTGCTCCCAGGCTGAAGTGTCTGATACCCGCGATAACCGATAAGCGTTACCAACGGGATTTCCATATTGACGGCGGTGCCTCGGATGGCATCTCCGGATTCCAAGAAACCCGTGTTCTGGATGAGCACCACCGGCTGCTTGCCGCCGACATACAACCCGGACGCAATGGCGAACGCCTCGCCCTCGCGGGTGACGCTGATAACATCGATTTCCGGCTCGCCGCGAAGTTTTTCGTAGAGCTTCGCCGACCCGTTATCCGGAAGTCCAATCACATGGGTAACGTCCCATTTCTTTAATTCGTCAATAATCTTCTGCGCTGATGGCAAATCGTATCCCTCCTCATCTCGTCAGGAATGGCAATGCGTGTTTGTAGGGTGCGCATTGCGATTAAGCGAGTGGATAACGAGTGCGATAGCGATCCTATACCAGCCTTTGAATGTGCCACTCATCACTAGCCACTCGCCACTGTCGTTCCCTACTTCCTGCCCTCAACCAATGAATCGACGACCCCCGGCTCCGCGAGCGTCGAGATGTCGCCGAGGTCCGAGATATCGCCTTCGGCAATCTTCCGCAGCACGCGCCGCATAATCTTGCCGGAGCGCGTCTTGGGCAGCGCCGGGGTGAATTGAATCTTGTCGGGCGAGGCGTGCGGACCGATATGCCGACGCACCGCCTGTCTGATACCGGTCTCAACTTCATCCGAGCCGGACTCCCCGGTCATCAACGTGACATAGGCGTATATCCCTTGCCCCTTGATATCGTGCGGATAGCCGACGACCGCTGCCTCAGCCACCGCGCTGTGTTGTCCGATGGCGCCTTCGACCTCCGCGGTGCCCAATCGGTGCCCGGAGACGTTTAGCACGTCGTCCACGCGCCCGGTAATCCAGTAATAGCCGTCTTCGTCGCGCCGTACGCCGTCGCCCGTCATGTAGTAACCGGGGAAACGCTCGAAGTAGGTCTGGCGGAATCGCTCGTGATCGCCGTACACCGTCCGCATAATCCCGGGCCATGGGGACTTGATGCAAAGATAGCCGCTGGCAGGATTTCCCTCGATCTCAACCCCGCTCTCGTCCAAGATAACCGGCTCGACCCCAAAGAGCGGGAACGTCGCCGATCCCGGTTTTAGCGGAGTCGCCGCAGGCAATGGCGAAATCAACATGCCGCCGGTTTCCGTTTGCCACCAGGTGTCAATGATAGGGCAGCGCCCCTCGCCGACGACATTGTAGTACCAGAGCCATTCGGGTTCCTTGATGGGTTCGCCGACGGTGCCCAGCAACCGAAGGGTTGACCTGTCATACTTCCTCACCCATTCATCCCCCTCCTTCATCAAGGCGCGGAGCGCGGTGGGCGCGGTGTAGAAGATTTCGACGTTATGTTTCTCGACCACCTGCCAGAAACGCCCGAAGTCGGGATGGTTGGGTACGCCCTCAAACATGATGCTGACGGCTCGATTCGCCAGAGGCCCATAGATAATGTAGGAGTGCCCGGTGACCCAGCCGATGTCAGCCGTACACCAGAAGATGTCGCCTTCGTGGTAGTCGAAGACGTTGTGGTGAGTGTAGGACGCATAAACGAGGTAGCCGCCTGTGGTGTGGAGCACGCCCTTGGGCTTGCCCGTCGAACCGGAGGTGTAGAGAATGAACAACGGGTCTTCGGCGTCCATCTCCTCCGGCGGACATTCGTCATCGGCGGTCGCCATGGCTTCGTCCCACCAGATGTCGCGCGGTGATTCCCAATCCACCTCATCGCCGGTGTGGCGTACAACGATGATATGTTCGATGGAAGGGCACTCCGCCGCCGCGGCGTCCGCATTGAGTTTCATCGGGATGCCGCTGCGGGGTCCGCGAAAGGCGGTGTCCTGCGTAATCAACATCTTGCACTGCGAATCGTTGATGCGGTCTCGCAATGACTCCGCCGAGAACGCTCCGAAAACGATGGAGTGCACCGCGCCGATGCGGGCGCACGCCAACATTGCAATCGCCAACTCGGGAACCATCTGCAGGTAGATGCAGACGCGGTCGCCCTTCTTGATGCCGTGCGATTTCAGTACGTTGGCGAAGCGTTTCACCTCACGCAACAGTTCGCTGTAGGTGAAGGTTTTGTCCGCCGACGGATCGTTGCCCTCCCAGATAATCGCGGTGTCGCCGCCGTGCCCAGCCTCAACGTGGCGGTCGAGGCAGTTGTAGGAGGCGTTCAGTGTGCCGCCCTCGAACCACTTTATATGCGCGTTAACAAAGTCGTACTCTCGGACGTTATCCCATTTCTTGAACCACGAAATTCGTTCGGCGATATTCGCCCAGAACGCCTCCGGGTTTTTTATGGATTCTTCGTAGATTTCTTTATACTGTTCGATGCTGCTCACGTGGGCAGTGTTGATGGGGTAATGCGTATCCCCCGGCGGGAATATTTTCGTAGCCATAAGTCCCTCCAAACGTCGGTATTATTCGAATAATTGTGTCTGAGTTGCATAGCGGTTGTTGGTTCGGTGAAGTACCTTGTCACGGTCTTCTTCTAGCACCTTGAGATAATTAACGATGTTGAAATCTGGTTTCTTGATTTCATTTTGAAATGAATTCATCCAATGGCCAGCCAATCTTTGTAAGGAATTCATATCCCTGCGGAAGTAACGATTGCGCTCGATTGGGTTTGATGCCAAATCGGTAATGGCATTGAATAGTGAATAAGCATTCTCGCCTGATTCCTTGATATATCTTTCCAGTTTTGTATTGATGACAGTTAGAAGACCTTCGTATTCCCACTTGTTTTCCTGCTTGGCACGGAAATCTATTTCTGACACTTTCTTCATTCCGAACAGTGCGAGGATTAGGCGGAAGGAATCGCCTTTAGATATGTTATGAGCTTTGAGTCTTCTCGCGTAAGATACGAATCTATCAAAGAGCGCTTCCATTTTGGCGTTTTCATGGACAAATGAGATATCATCAAGTTCCTGCTTTACATGACTGAATTTGAACTTAACTGTCTCGGACTCAAAAATGACACCGTTAGAACAGATTTCCCTGCAAAATCCAACATCAAACCTTAATGCGCGCGACGTGTTGTAACTATTCGTAACCCTGATGTACGGAATGTAAACATCAGATTGCAAATCTTCGCCCCATAGATTCATAACATAGTTTGTATGCACCAGATCAATATGACAATAAGTTGCCGTTGATGGCGCATCTACCTTGAAGATGTTAATATTGGACGCTTCGTTTGCTCCAAAAAGATCAGTCCAGCATCTTTTACCGAGTTCTACGGCTCGTTCATTTGTGATGAGCTTATACTCTTTATTTACCACCCCAAGGACCTTTCCTGACTCAGTGTTTACAACAGCCCTGCTATTGTTTACTTGGATTTGTTTTGTTTGTTCTTCAAGATCTATATGGTTGACATAAACTGGTCTCAATTCAACCGGAAACGTAAGTGTCTCGAATGAAGTGATTCTTGCCATGGTATACACCCTTTATCATCAAACCAAGAGATAACTAGCAGTCGTAAAATTTGGGCTAGCCGATTTCTATCCGAAAAGATCCCATTCGCTAACCATGAACTATCACAGCTAACGATATTGTCAACAATGATACTGTTTGAAGATTACCTTTTTCAGAAAGGAGGTGCAAATCCTTTTTTGCCTTCACCGAGGGTCGGCAACTTCTCTTGAAGGACGTTAAAAACCGCCTTATAGTGTTTCAGATAATCCTCGCGGAATGATGACGGTGCACTACCTAGTTTTTTCGCCATAATTGCGAATGCTTCCTTACGTGTGCTTGCAATAAACTTTCCGCGCTGGAAGTGGAACGGCTGCGCGATAAATTTTCTTACTCCGGTTTCCAACAAACTCTCACTGAAGGCATGCGCATCCCTCACCAGCAACAGCGGTGTCATCGTAATGCAAGCATCAATGCCGGCAGCCATGATTTCTGCAATCGCCCGCATTCGCACAGAATTGGATGGACAGTACGGCTCGAAGGTACGCCTGATGTCTTCGTCATCAGTGGTGACTGTCATATTCACCTGTACGCGGCCTCCGTTGTCTTCGATGCTCTGAAAAAGATCGCAGTCTCGGGTAATCAGCGGACTGCGTGTTTGCACTACCAGCTTGGGTTTGTGCCGCTCTGCCAAGATTTTCAACAGGTCGCGGGTTATCTTCAGTTTGTGTTCAATGGGTTGGTAGGGATCGGTCACACTGCTCATATAAATTAGCTTTCCATCCAGTGAGCGCTTGAAACGTTCCATCTTGCTGACAGCGTTGTCTTTGACGGTTATCCAATAGCCCCATCTGTCTCGCTTTTCACGGCTCATACTGAAGAAAGCGGCGTAGCAGTAGGTACAACCAAAGGAGCAGCCGCTGTAAGGATTCAACGTATAGTCGTATTCGCCCATGAAACCGCTCGCCCGTGTCAGAATGTCCCGCACCGGAGAATATTCGACTGCCGCCTGTCCGAGTTGATTAGGACGATCTGGGCGTACAGGTTCCTCGAAAGGTAGAGATTGTTGAATTGGAATACTCACGATCTAATTTCCTCTCAAGATTCTTGATAGAACCGCGCTAGATTTATCCGGCGCCCATTCCACGGGACGGTTGTACAACAAACTGGCTACGCTATTGCGAGTGTTTTCCGGCAACTTGCTAACTAAGCGTCTTCGCCATTGAGTCGTTTCACGAAGTTCCCCTTGTAATGTTAGTTCGTCGGAGTTCAGCTTTTTGAAGCGGGCGTCTTCACCAGCTACAAAACGGGCTATACCGCTCCTTGATTCATGCGATGTAACAAGAATTACACCGGGAGAATAATGGTCGCGGAGTGACCGTAAAGTGCCATTAATTTTTTCCTTGTTCGACTCATACACCGCATGTACAGCTGTCAGCCAACGTTCGGGACGCGGATTGACGTGTGAATAACCACAACAATACGAGGAATGCGAGTCGAATAATTCGCAGTTGTTGGTCATATAATCGCAAGTACGTGATAAGTCCGATAGTTCAGGATGATCGCATAGAATAGACCAGAACTCCAACCATAACGTCTCGCCAATCTTCTTCATCGGTTCACTTGGGTCGATTCCATTTACAGTAAGGTAGTTACCCTCCCTTTGATACGCCGTTTCCAGTATCGCCATGGCAAATTGTACAGCCAGAGCGCCACATCCGACATCAATAATGTGAAGCGGTAAATCCGGCCCCTGCCATTTTCGGACATCTTGATATAATTCCTGTAAGATGCTGAGCGCCAAGTTGATTTGGCGCGGTTGATACCATGTGACGTAGAAAAGCGCATCCCACTCGTTGTATTCAGGTTCCAAACCATCTCGGAGTTTGGCCAGCGATTCAAGTGCCGCTTTGATGTTCTCTCCTACCTAGGCGACATTATTTGTGATTTCGCAGAGCCGATTGAATTCTTCCTCAGCCACGGTCGCGATTGCCTCGTCTATAACGCAAGCGACTAGTTTTCTGAGTTCCAAGTTATCTATTAACCAATGGTGCTAGTTTGAAATTTGGAGGTTAATAAGCATAACATTCCCTTTTGGCTTTGCTTTAACGCGAAAGGTATCAGGGCATGAGACGATTTCCTCGATTCTACCGTTAATTTGAGTATCGGTAGCTATCAAATAACGGGAGGAAATCTAGACTCATGACCATAGTAGATTTTATCACAGAACTGTTTTGTTGTGTTGATGATAAACTCTCACAGCACGGTAAAAACCATAAGCATAGCCATGCCAAACTTTATCCGTCTGAAGTGGTTACCATTGCCATGCTCTTTGCGCTCAAGGGTGTGGGTAATCGAGCCTCCTATCGCTGGATAGCGAACAATTTCAAATCCTTATTTCCGATGTTACCCGAGCGTACCCGATTGTTCCGCTTATTCGACGGGCATCAACATCTCATTGACGTTTTTATGGCGAATCCTTCGCTTATCGGTGGAATTGACACGTACGGTATTGAATTGATTCACCCGCGCCGAGAAGGGCGCTCTAAACGTCAAATCGGACGCAAAGGCATTTCCAACCAACGATGGATTGTAGGTGGAAAACTTTGCTTGCTACACAATCATCTCGGACTGATTGTCAACTGGGACTGCGACACTGCCAATGTACATGATGGGAGTGCCTTCCAACATCTCGTTGATGGGGTCAGTGACCAGATGGTTGTTTTTGCCGATGTAAATTTCGCCAAAGCGGATTGGTTCCCTTCCAACTTGCGTCTGTGCCGACGTGGCGAGTGGAATTCTCGGATGCTGGTAGAAACGATTTTGTCCATGTTGACGCTAGTGTGCCATTTTAAGAAAGTCATGCACCGTCGTTGGAGTTACTTCAAAACGCGAGTCGGCTTTACAATGGCTTTGGTCAATCTCTTGGTACAGTGGAATGGATTGTCGATTGACGACGATGGCTTTGTGCCTCTGTCAATAGCTCAATTCAGTCTCTAAACTAGCACCAAAGGTTATTAGAGACATGGACTAAAACAGTCTGTTTATCTTGCCCATCGGCAAGCCCCTTCATTCAACAGTTGGTTTGGAGGGAGGTAATTCGCTGATGCCTTACACGTTCTTTACTTTGATGTCTGTCTATGGTGCAAATCGGCGTCAAATTTCAAGCAAAGCCCACAAGTTTTCAAACGGCGGTCGGTAGAATTATTATAAGCGAATAGCGCTTGTTGTCAATCAAAATCAGGTGACGCTGTGTCAACGACCTTCACCGGATCATGACGGCAATCAGATCCATCGAGGCGGCAACCAGCCAGTGGATGGCGGCGCCGTAGATAAACGACCGCGTTTCAATAGCCACAACTCCAAGCAGCAGGCCGGCAACGATAGAGCCTATAGCCTCCGGAAAGGGCTTGGAGTAGTGCATCACGGCGAAGGGGATGGTCTGGATTAGAATGCTATAGTTCCCGAACCGTTTCTCCAGCCCGAAGAGCATGAATCCACGGAAGAAGAACTCCCAAGCGAACAGGTAGGCGCCGTAGGCAAGTTCGTAGAGGAGGAGGGTTTTCCAACTGGTAGCGGCGAGTTTGTTGAGCGGGTATTTCGCTAGGAATGCGGGGAATAGGTGAACGGCGAGGAGGAGCAGGGGAAGCATGAGCATCCAACCGCCAATGGCAAATCCCCAGCCCAGCTTTCCGTTGCTCAGACGGCAGCCGTAATCGCGGAGGCGCCCCTTGACCCCGAACGTCATGACCAGCATCGGGAGCAGCAGAAGCGTCACGAGGCTTGTGAGGAACCAGTAGTAGTGGCGGTAGAGTCCGGCGAGCGGGAGGTGGGCGACGTATTTCGCGAGGTGTTTCCGGAAGAAGGTGCGGCTACTATAGAATCTATAGAGCGTTAATAGGATTGCCGAGGCGAGCAGGATGATTGTCGGCTGGCGATCCCAGCCGCTCAAATACTTGTCTTTCTTGTCCTGCAACCACGCCTTTAGGGGAGATTGGTTTTCCGAGCCGCTCACAACCGCCTCCGATTGAAATTTCGGTTAGTATAGCACATCGTACGGAAGCGTGCAAATTTGAGCTATAATCACGGGAGGGCACAGGGGCCGTCCCCAACAATCAGTCACGGCCTCAAGAGGAATCTCTATGATGAGCCGAGTAGACAACGAGCAGAAGATTCTATCGCAGCCACTATCCATTCCTTTAATCGTAGGAGTTACGCAGTTGAGTGAAAATAGGTTATAATTTGAGTATGAATCCCCCTAAATATACTGACACTGACTATATTGATTTCTTGGTAGCCGCTCAGAAAAGTTACAGTTGTCTTGAATCGGAAAAAGTTCAACCCCAAGCTGATAATCCTCCGGCTCACGATTCGATAACACGGCTCTTGCATCGAGAGGAACCCGATACTGGCAAACTGTGGCAAGAATCGAGAAATCAGGTGAAATTAGAATCCGGAATTTTAGTTATAGATGACTCGACTCTGGATAAACCTTATTCACAAAAGATTGAACTCGTGACAAAACACTGGTCAGGGAAACACCACCGAGTTGTGAATGGGATTAACTTGGTCACTTTGCTCTGGACGGATGGCGATAGACATATTCCGTGTGATTATCGAATCTATGATAAAGCCAAAGACGGCTTGACGAAGAATGAGCATTTCCGCGCCATGCTTGAAGAAGCGAAAACACGCGGTTTTGCTCCTGAATGTGTGTGTTTTGATAGTTGGTATGCCAGTCTAAAGAATCTAAAAGCGGTGCGAGGTCATGGTTGGAAGTGGCTTACTCGTCTAGCTGCCAACCGACTTGTCAGTAAAGATTATTCCGGTAACCGTCCGGTGAGTACGCTTCCGAGTGAATCAACAGGTACAATTGTCCATCTCAAAGGCTATGGATTGATTCGAGTATTTAAGGTTGACACTCCAGAAGGTGACATTGAATATTGGGCAACGAATGATTTACAGATGGACGAATTGACGCGTCTCAAATATGCCGAATGGTCTTGGACAATAGAAGAATATCATCGCGGGATTAAGCAATTTGTTGGCATTGAACGCGCACAAGTGCGCTCTGCTCGCACTCAAAGAAATCATATCGGTTTAGCGCTGAGAGCCTTTCTGAGAATTGAGCACTATTGCTATCATACCGGTATCAGTTGGTTTGATGCAAAACTCTCTATTGTCAGAGATGCGGTACGGGCTTATTTGGCACAACCTCTTTATACGCTTCAGCCAACTGCGTAACTCCTAAATCGATAGAAAATCCTACTCCCAATTCGGTCGCTTGAGAGGATCTCTATCGCACTCCCTATGCAGTCGCTTGATCCCCTACGTTTGTATTTCGAGAGGGCTTGTGATACAATGTCACATCACGGGAGACGAGGATACGTAAAGATGGGAATTCGCAGAGGACTTCGAGTGATTCTGAAGTTGATAACGTGCACGGTTGGGGGTGTAGTGGCGTGGCTCGCACTTTCCGTGTTCGCGCCAGCGGTTTATAAGAACGCAATAGAGGGATTTGTGCACGTGAAAGTTTGGCACTGTGCCGCGTTCGGTCTGGACGCCGGTATTGGCTGGGCTGTCGGATACAAGAAGAGATGGGGAATATTATCGCGGCTGCATTAATGGGATGGGCAATCGCAGTGAGGTTTCAGCTTTTGAGGCAGGTCGATACCCTGTGGCCTGTGTACCTTGTGTTGTCGTCGCTTATCCTGGCTGTCTTCCTGGTTCTCACGGGGGGCGTGTTTCGCAAAAAGGAGGGTGTGGAGTAAGGGAAGCTTCACTACAATCATAAAGGAGACTCCAATGTATCAGGACCAACCTATAGACTGGATGCACATCACTAATCGTCTTGAAGAGTTTGACGACTATCCGGAACAACCACCTGTGGGGTGGAAGGATTTTCACGACATGTCCCCGCGCCAGGCACGTCGATTACAAGAAGAACTTGCCAAACCCCAAAATTCTCCAGACAACCGCAGTTTCAATGTCAACGAATTAATGAAGAGCATTCTCGTTGAGGTACCCGAATGAAGAGTTCCCTATATCTAGACCAAAAATAGCAAGAAATGAGTCAGACATTAAGGAGAGGTCTTGAGCGTCGTACGCTGTTCAAACGAGTTCAATTCTAACACCATATTGGCGAGGGGGTAAACACTTGGTCAACAGAATTTGAACGATTATCAAGCCCAGATAACCGAGTATGCCTGAACACTGTGTGAGCGTATGACTAGCAAGGTAGGACACAATCGTTTGGTTGAAACATGGGAAGTGGGCAAGCCGAAATTCAGGGAGTTAACGCGGATTCTAATGCGCAGGTGGGATGGGTAAAATTACCCATCCCACTCTGGACATATTCACGCAACGATTGGCTCAGATATGTAATGTCGGGTTTATGGTGTTGTGACCGAGCGGGGCTGCACTCACATGGCCGCCCAAGACAGTAAATATTACCACAGCAGGACCGTTGACGCAAGGAAATCTGCAAACCTCGGGCAGATTGAAAAACTCTCAAATGTCGGTGCATTATGTGTGGGTTGAACTAGGAGAACGGGGCACTATCGCTCGGTCATTCTATGGGAAGTGATAGGGGAAATAATGGGAGCAATATATCGAATTTGGAATGAGGCCAATGGTAAGTCTTATGTTGGACAGTCGAGTAGACCGTATCGTCGGGTGTTGCGCCATTTGATGCCCGGGGAACATGGGGGGTCGAAAGAAATACAAAAGGATTTGTTAAAGTATTACCCCGATGTCTGGAATTGGAGAATTGTGGCAGATGAAAAGGATTATCCAGGCGTTACTTTGGACGAGCTTGAGACAGAATTAATCAAGAAATGGGATAGCTCCGAAAACGGGTATAATAATGCGCCAGGAGGCGGGGTAGGGGCCTCAAAATCAACGCACACCGAACAGTATCTCAGTATTAAGGGAAAATTGTTCGCTATATCGGAGATGCGGGAAGGGATAAAAGACGCAATAGCAGATTACCAATTCGAAGCGTCTCACGGTATGAGCCGTACTGAGTATAGCTGGCGGAAAACGATTATTTCACAGTACGGGTCCCTTGAAGCTTACGATCAACACATGAAGGCGGAACGCGAGAGAAAGGAACGCGAGAGCCAGCAGTTTGCGCGCAGATGTTTTTGGTGGGTTGTAGTGCTGTTAGTGCTAATCTTTTTGGTTGGAAGATGTTGAGATAAAGGCCTAACGCTGTCAAGGCAGCGATGTTACTGCAAGAATTTAAAGATGACAGGGAATCACGCCCAAAAAAATCTAGCGGAACAGAACGCGGTCACGCGTACTCAATAGGGCAATAGAACAGATTAACGCGTTTATGCCGTGATTCTCTTGAACCAGTCAGAGTTTTCAGGGACGGTAAGTTACAGTCTCGGGCAACGGGCCATTACGAAAAAATGCTTAGAAAGCAATTCTGAAGGATTTTTTCTTTGAAAAACTCGGTATATAGCGACGATAAACGTTTTAATCAGTGACAGGCCGTATCTGTATGGTCTCTATCGCACGGGAATTTCTATCTCAGTCGCTGTTCGCTTCTTCCATCGTTATCCACTCGTTTGAATGATTTCTATCGCCCTCGCTATTCACTCAGTTAATCTTAATCATTTCGTTCAAGAAGGAGGCGCGGAGTTCCGCGCGCAGTGAACGTCGGGACACCACATCCACCTTGCATCCCAATACCCCCTCCAAGTATTGACCCAGTCCAACGAGATCGAAGAGATTAGCGTTATCATCGAAATCCACCAAGAGATCCAGATCGCTGTCCGATCGCTTGAGGGCACTTCTATTGGGGTTAGCTATCGCCTTCGCTGTCCGCTCAGTTGATCTGTCCCTATCGGTTCCATTGATTGGTCATTTGCCTTGTTGCGAACAACAGAAACGTGATATAATTCTCGAAATTCATCGTCAAACACTCAAAAACAACACAATTAGTAAATATCTGGATTCGTACACCGGGAAAACTCTCCGCGCTAGAATGGGAGGCAATCGAAATGGAACATTGGATGCCGACAATCCCTCTGCTATTAGCCATCGCCGGATTATGGTGGAAACTTACCACCAGCGTCGCCACCAAAGAGGATATCAAGGAACTTAAGGCGGACATGCGCGAGATTCGACAGATGCTATTCACTCATATCGGCGACAGAGAGAAACACTCTTAAATGTGAACTTCTTCTCAAGTTGAAATCTTCGATCATTGAGCGATGCGATTCATCGCGAGCGTGGATGACGAACAGGATTGTCTATCGCAGTCGCTGTTCGCTCCCTTGATCGTTGTTTACTCCCTAAATCCCTCAAATCCTTATCATTTCGTTCAAGACGGACGCGCGGAGCTCCTCGCGGAGTGAACGTCGGGACACCACGTCCACCTTACACCCCCTCCAAGTATTGACCCAGTCCAACGAGATCGAAGAGATTGGCGTTATCATCGAAATCCACCAACAGATCCAGATCGCTGTCCGCGTGGAAATCGCCACGCGCGTACGAGCCGAAGATTCCTTTAATCTCAGCCTTATAGCTGCGGCGTATTTCGTCTTTCTCTTTGGCGATTGTCTTCTGAATTTCTTCAATCATTTGTAAGCCGCCGCCTATTTTCGAGGATGAGTAGAGGGATGGGAACTGTCTACCCTTAAAGCCTCCACTGCTTGCACTATCGGTTAGTATAGCACATGATACGGAAGCGTGCAAATCGGAGGAGGTACGCTTGGCAGGGCAATTGCACTCGACCATCAACCGATTGTGTTGGCGTTTTCCGACTGAGTGCCGTTCAGCGCGGAGCAGAATTTATTGGACGGCAAATGCCAACATCTATAGCCATCAACCAAGTGGACAACGAACAGGATATTCTATCGCGACCTGGAGATCGAGGGATTTCTATCGCGCTCCTTATCCAGTCGCTTGATGATTAAAGGATTTCACGGATTAGGTTTCGCTAAGTGATATATCTCGTAGAGTCGGGCTAGAAGCCCGACCTACAGAAGTTGTAGACCGAGTGTCTTGTGTTGTATGGGCGGGTCCGAAACCCGCCCAACCAAGGTTCAGGAGCAAGTTTCTTGCGCCAATCCCATAAGTTAATTACTTAGCGAGAGCACCACTTAGGTCCTGTTTGAAAAGTAGGTGGCAAAGCCATTGTTCGGTCATTTGAGGGCAAAAGTTATCGGATTTTCAAGACATTTTCCCCAAAATAGCCTCTCTCGAAGACGAATTCGGACTTTTCAAACAGGCTCTTAGTGATTTACTTTCTAAATATATGCGGTAAGTGTTGTGCGCAGGTGCAGTTAGAAACCGCACCTACCGGCGATTCTTGCAAGTAAAGGAAGTCGCGACCTGGAGAAGATCTCTATCGCACTCACTGTGGGATCTTCTATCGCTTTCGTTATCCACTCAGTTGATCGTTCGCTTGATCTCCTACAAGTAATGATGGTGTGTGTTTATATTCTTGTAAGCAGAAACCCGGGTTACGTATGAATGAGGAGGAAAAGATGTCATTCAGAACTAGACGCTACTTCAAGTCAGTGCTTGTGCTCTCCCTGATGTTCCAGATGCATATTGCACAAATCAGTTACGCTGCGCCTCCAGCCAAGATTGCATTCACTTCGATGAGAGACGGAAACTATGAAATCTACGTTATGGATAGTAACGGAGGCAACCAGGTAAGACTAACGGATGACCCGGCGGTTGATTGGGATCCGACGTGGTCTCCTGACGGCGATAGGATCGCGTTTGTCTCCGGTAGAGATATTAGTTTTCGAATCTACGTGATGGATTCCGATGGACGGAATTTGATGCAACTAACAAAAGAGTCGAATGATTCGGAACCGGCGTGGTCGCCTGACGGAGGGAAGATTGCGTTCACTCGGCCCAAAGAGCGGAAAGAACAGGTTTGGGTAATGGACGCTGACGGGGGTAACCAGGTACAGTTGACGCATTTAGGGTCGAACCATTTTCCAGCGTGGTCGCCTAGCGGCAATAGATTAGCCTTCGTAACCTGGAAAAGGCACCGGGGAACTGAAATCTACGCAATGGATAGCGATGGCAACAATCAAGTAAGGATTACCCACGATTTGAGGCCTAAGAATTATCCTTCGTGGTCTCCCGACGGTCAATTGATTGCGTACAGCGCGATCAGAAACGAGGTTCAACAAATCTATGCCGTCAGAACCGATGGCAGCGGTCTGACAGAAAGACTAACGCACAACCTACCGAATAAATCAGTCCCGGCATGGTCCCCCGACGGCGACATGATTGCATACACGTTATGGAGTTCCGGCGTTCCCGCGACGATTCACTTGATGACCCCCGATGGAGGGCACCTTAAGCAACTCAGTGCGGACCGCGGCTATGATTACGATCCCGACTGGTTTGATCCGGTGGCACCGCCTGTGTCTCCCGCCGCGAACTTTGTGACAATCTGGGGCGAGATCAAACAGCCAACATTGGAACTTCGATGATGTGTATGACGCACTTGAGAAATTTCGCTAATTTCAACCAAGGAGGAACAGATGTCATTCAAAGCTAGACGATTCTTGACTGCAGCGCTTGTCATCTCCCTGCTAATCCAGATGCACATAGCCAAAAGTGGTTACGCCGCAGGGAGACCCAAGATTGCTTTCAGCTCTACGAGAGATGGAAACAGCGAAATCTATGTTATGGATAGTGACGGAGGTAATCAGGTAAGGTTAACGGATAATCCGGCTATTGACTCGGATCCGTCGTGGTCTTCCGACGGCAAAAGGATTGCGTTTGTGTCCAGAAGAAGTGGAGTCAGACAAATCTACGTGATGGATTCCGATGGACAGAATTTGATGAGACTGACAGAGGAAGCGGTAAATCGGGACCCGACGTGGTCTCCCGACGGCAATAAGATTGCGTACACTCGCAGCAAAGGAGGGAAGCAGGTTTGGGTAATGGATGCCGACGGGGGTAACCAGATTGAGTTAAATCAAATGGGATCGAACAGTCATCCAGCGTGGTCGCCTGATGGGGTACGAATTGCCTTCGTATCCAGTAGGGATGGGGGGGCCGAAATATACGTAATGGATGAGAACGGTAATAATCAGGAAAGACTTACCCAACACATGGCGATTACGGGCCATCCATCGTGGTCCCCCGACGGTCGATGGATTGCGTATTCATCTCTTGACGTAGAGAAGGTTTTTCAAATCTACCTCGTGAGAGCCGATGGCGTTCCTCAAAAAAACAGACTGACACGCAAACTGCCGCACAAATATCATCCTGCATGGTCCCCGGACGGTGATGCAATCGCATACACGTCAGAGGATCCGCCCTTCATTCGTACGACGATTCACTTGATGACGGCTAAAGGAGTTTACCTGAAACAACTCGGTGAGGTCGCCGATGGATCGGATAGCGGTCCCGATTGGGTTGACCCGACAGCATGGTCGGTGTATCCAGCCACGAACTTGGTCACAATATGGGGCGGGATTAAAAAGCTAACATCGGGGCTATAGGGCGACCGGCGATCTGTATGACTGTCAGTTGTCACGGAGAGGATCTCGGTGATTCGACGATTGCCGATTGCTCGCTGCACAAAGGATATGTTTCGTGGAAGCAATGAGGTCGCGACCTGGAGGGAGATCTCTATGGGAGCTCTACGGGATTTCTATCGCGCTCCTTATCCAGTCGCTTGATCTATTCGCTCCCTTGATCGTTGAGCCCAACCTACGAATATGACTGGGCAAAGCCGCATGTTTGCACCGTGCAGGGCAACGGGAATGAGATCCCTGACCTATTCCGTGCACCGGGGGCACGAAACCCGTCATCGGGAGCGGTATGATTGGGTTTTCTACTGGCATGGATGTTGCGCTGTGGCGAAGTATACACGACCATCCATTGGGCTCACGCAGGTTGCCCCGATTCCTAGGAAAAGATAGAGGGTGAGGTAATACGCTATCGCCCGGGATTCGCTATGGGAACGCTATCGCCTTCGTTAATCACTCAGTTGATCACTCGCTAATCGCTCGCTTGATTCTAATCAGTCGGTTGATCGATAGAGATCCCAAGGCGATAGTTTGTCCTACTCGTTATCCAGTCGCTTGATTTCCTCTGGAGCGCGGAGGAGAAGCGTAAGCAGATGGAGGGATTCCTATCGAGGTCCTTCCCTTGATTCCACCTTACGACGTCGGAGTGCACATGAAGAGTAACCGTGCCTGCAATGCGCAAACTGACAGTTTGCGCTACAAAAACGGCGGTGGATGTCTAGAATCCTGTGAGTCGTAGGCGGTAAGAGAAGGGATTGGTGATTCGACGAATGCCGGTTGTTCGCTGCACAACGGATATTTTTCGTGGAAGCAATGAGGTCACGACCTGGAGGGGGAGCTCTATAGGAACTCTATCGCACTCACTATTCACTCGTTTGATCGTTCCTTTGATCCCACCCTACATAATGCTTGCGATGCGCAAACTAACAGTTTGCGGTACAGAAAAAGGTGGTGGATGTCTAGAATCTTGTAATTAGCAACTTGGGTTATCTATTACCAAGGAGGAAATGATGTTATTCAAAGCTAGACGATTCGTGACCGCAGCGCTTGTCCTCTCCCTGTTTATACAGATGCAAATTGCGGCAAACGGTTACGCCTCTCGCGGAACCAAGATTGCCTTCACATGCGTGGGAGTCGACGGGAATCGCGATATTTGCGTTATGGATGGTGACGGAGGCAATGAGGTAAGACTAACGGAAGACCCAGCACGGGACGAGGGTCCGTCGTGGTCCCCCGACGGCACAAGGATTGCGTTCACTCGATTCAAAGCGTTGAAAAATCAGATTTGGGTAATAGACGCCGACGGGGGTAACGAGGTCCAGTTAACTCAATGGGGAAAGAACTATAATCCAGCGTGGTCGCCTGACGGCAATCGAATTGCCTTCGTAGGCACCGATAGGCAAGGGGGGGCTGAAATCTACGCAATGGATACTGACGGCAGCAATCAAGTAAGGCTTACCCACGATTTGGAGGAAAAAGATAATCCATCGTGGTCTCCCGACGGTCAACAGATTGCGTATGAAGCGAGTCGCCAAGGTGCGGTTTTTCAAATCTATGTGGTGGAAGCCGATGGCAGCGGTCGGAAAAAAAGACTAACACACGACGCACCACACAAAACGCGTCCTGCTTGGTCCCCTGATGGCGACACAATCGCATACGCTTTACGGGTTCCCGCCGTTCGTACGACGATTCACTTGATGACTGCTAACGGAGATTACCTAAAACAACTCAGTGGGGAGCACGGTGGCGATGATACCGGTCCCGATTGGTTTGATCCGGTAGCATGGTCTGTGTCTCCAGCAACGAACTTTGTCACTATCTGGGGCAAGATTAAAGTGCCAGCCTCGGTTCGCAGATGATACGCACCGCGTGCTTGAAACTTCAGCTCATTAACCAAAAAGGAGGAAATGATGTCATTCAAAGCTAGACGCTTGTCTGCAGCAGCGCTTGTCGTCTCCCTGTTTATCCAGATGCAATTTGTGGCAAACGGTTACGCCTCTCGCAGAACCAAGATCGCCTTCACCTCTTGGCGTGAAGGGAATGGGGACATTTATGTCATGGATGGTGACGGGAGTAACCAGAGAAGAGTAACGGTGAATCCGGCAAGGGACGAATATCCGGCATGGTCTCCCGACGGCAAAAAGATTGCCTTTGTTTCCAATAGAAACAACGTAAACAAAGATCACAAGCAAATCTGGGTGATCGACGCCGACGGGAAGAACCCGATTAGACTGACGGACGGGTTGGTGGACTCTTATCCGGATTGGTCGCCAGACGGCACGAAAATTGTGTACGACGCCCATCTTCATCCAGAGGAACATCATGTAGCCCCCGCCGGGATTACTGTAATGGATGCGGATGGGAACAACAAGAGACTACTTACGCGTGAAGGCGCACATCCGACCTGGTCGCCCGATAGCAAAAGGATAGCATTTATCTCCGCAGTTGATGTCATCAGTCATGTCTTCGTGATGGATGCCGACGGACGAAATCGGATGCAGTTAACGCATGACTTTGTGCGAAAACGTTTGCCATCATGGTCACACGACGGGAGGCGCATCGCATATGTGGGCGATAACGTGATTTGGGTGGTGGATAGCGACGGAGAGAATCCGAGGCAACTCACGTGGCATGTTACGGAAGAACACCCTACATGGTCACCGGACAGTGGATCCCTCGCGTTTACCTCGCGTGGAAGGGATCCTGGAATTGTTGGGATTTACACGGTGGATGTAACTAACGGCGCTGTCGACGCTTTGCCACGTGATCCCGACGTCCTGAATTACGATCCGGATTGGCTATATCCCGGAGGACTCTCCGTTTCGCCGGAGGGCAGCCGGATTACAATTTGGGGCAGGCTGAAGAATACTGTGCTCAGCCTCCGGTGAGGAGTGCGCTTGGTGGACGGTAAGAGGAGGGATAGGGGATTCGTCGGTTGCCGGTTGATCGCTGCATAACGGACATGTTTCGTGCAAATAACGAGGTCGCGACCTGGGGGGATCTCTATCGCACTCATTATCCATTCGTTTGATCGCTCCTACAAGTGATGGCGGACGGGGGAGTTCTATCGATCAACGAAGGCGATAGGAATTCTTACTCACTGTTTATTCTTTTGAGCCCACCCTACGATTGAACAGAAATATTTGGTCAATCTTGAACTTTGGAGTGTATCTGAAATGAATCCGTGCTTGCGATGCGCAAACTAACAGATCAAGCGAGCGAATAGCGAGTAGGACAAACTATCGCCCTCCCTATCCAGTCGGTTGATCGTTTCTTTCCCGGTCAGTGGCAGGGGTTCCGTTGGGTTTCACTATGCTTCACAAGGATTGAGCGCCATAGAGCGTCAGAACTTGGGTGGAACGCCGCGCGTTCCATTGGTTGGTGCCGTTCAACCCAACCAACGAACTTCGGAGTGCACATGAAGAGTAACCGTGCCTGCAATGCGCAAACTAACAGTTTGCGGTACAAAAATCGGTGGCGGATGTCTAGAATCTTGTAATTAGCAACTTGGGTTATCTATTACTGAGGAGGAAATGATGTTATTTAAAGCTAGACGATTCTTGATTGCAGCGCTTGTCGTCTCCCTGCTGATCCAGATGCAGCTTGCGGAAAACGGTTACGCCTCTCGCAGAACCAAGATTGCCTTCGCCTCTAGCAGGGACGGGAATTATGAAATTTATGTCATGGACGGCGACGGGAGAAACCAGAGAAGATTAACGGTGCATCCAACGATTGATCAGTATCCGACATGGTCGCCAGACGGGAAAAAGATTGCATTTGTTTCCAATCGAAACGGAGGTTATATTCAAATCTGGGTGATTGACGCCGATGGGGGAGAACCCGGTTAGACTGACGGATGGTGTGTGGGACCGAAATCCGGACTGGTCTCCCGACGGGACGAAGATCGCGTACGACTTCCTTCTCAATCCGTGGGACAATGATAGATGGAACCGTACCATCTACGTGATGGACTCGGATGGAAAAAACAATCGGCAACTGATTAAGAAACCGGGGTGGGACACAAGTCCGTCCTAGTCGCCCGACGGGAGCCGCATCGCGTATTACACCAACGATCATATTGGCGTGATGGATAGCAACGGAGAGAATCCAAGACGACTCACGAAGAATGGATGGCATGAGCATCCGACATGGTCGCCGGACGGCGGCAGCATTGCATTTCATTCTTGGGACGAGGACGGACTTGAGTTTACGATTGTCACAGTAGGCGCGGAGGGTGGCGCCGTCAACCCAATCGGCCAGGTTCAGCGCCAACATGATTTTGAACCGGATTGGCTTTATCCCGGAGAGCTCTCGGTTTCGCCGGAGGGCAACCGCATCACAATTTGGGGCAGGCTCAAGAGAGTTGCGTCCAGCCTTCGGTGAGGTGTACGCAGTTGGTGGGCGGTTAGAGACGCATTTAGTGGTTCGATGGTTGCCAGTTTCACGGGACGTGAAAGATATGCTCTGTGGATTTAAAGCTAAGTGGTTTAATCTCTGAAGATAGAGGGCCCGAGGTTTGCGTATCCTAGTCTACTGACAGAGAGACGCGCACAGACGGCAACCGCACATGGCACTCCGCTGGATCGCAAGACGGTCATAGAGCCACGTTCTATCAACATGACGCTCCGCTGGAGCGTGACTGTCGTATTCCTATGGCTAGCTGTTGGTCGGGACTTTCTCTCCAAGGGAGAACGAGTGAGAAATTAATGATGGACAATCAATTCCAACATACATGAAATACTTTGCGCAAAAACCCTTTAGTGGTTTACTCGATAAGCGTTTAATGCGAATATGGAGGTCGCGATTCGTAGAGGGATATACTATCGCCCGCCTTAATCAGTCGGTTGATCGCTCCGACAGCGAGAGGTCGGATGATTGCACCGGACAGAGAGTTGGGCGGGGCAAGGGGATCTCTATCGATCAACTGACCGAATAGGGAAGGCGATAGATTATCTTTTAACCGTCTGGTCTTTCTGGTTGACCATTGAAAAAGTCTCGAGCGGTTTCTGGTGCGATATAGCCTGTCACTCGTCGCTCTTTCAAAGGCTGGTGCGCAGTGCACACCCTACAGACTTTAGTGTTGTACAGAGTCGAGCTATCGCACTCACTTCCATTCGCTTGATCCCGTACAGGGGATGGGTGCATGTGAATGTGATGACAGGTTTGGGAGAGGAAACTTCCATATGAAGACAACCTTTTCGTCACTCATTCTTCTCCCGTTGTTTCGCTCAGCACCATTGCTCAAGATACTTTCCAATGGGGGTTGCCCGAGGGCGCCAAAGCGCGACTTGGAAAGGGCAGAATTTTTGATCTTAAGTATTCCCCGGACGGCACACGACTGGCGGTGGCAGGCGGCATCGGCGTTTGGCTGTATGATTTGACGACCGGTGACCCCGTCGACCTGATGCGGCGCGGGAATTTATTTTTTGCTACCGGACTCGCGTTCAGCTCGGATGGCCGGACGCTTGCCATCCGTAGTGGTACTGTTCTCAGCCTTTGGGACGCGGTGACGGGGGAACTAAGACACACGCTACCTACAGACTTAAGATCGCTGCATAATCTTGCCTTTAGCCCGGATGGTCGGACGTTTGCAGTCAGCGATGGTGCGATAGTCTATGTTAGCGACGCGCAGACGGGTGAGAAGAAACACACCTTGACCGGGGAGCGTGTCGGTGACGTCTGGAGCCTCGCCTTCAGCCCGGACGGTCGGACACTTGCCAGCGGGCACGAGTCGGCTAGTGCGGGCAATAGTTCGAGCGGTAGCATTCGTCAGTGGGATGCGGCGACGGGCGAACTCAAAGACATACTGTATTTGGGCCACAGTGACCCCGTGAGTCTCGCTTACAGTCCCGACGGTCGGACACTTGCTGTTGGGAATTCGCATTGGTCGTATGCTTATGGCACATCCGGTTGGGCTACGCTAATAGATGCGGCGACGGGCGAACTCAAGCACGAACTGACAGGGCATACCGGTGCTGTCGTTAGCCTATCGTACAGCGCGGACGGACGCATCCTTGCGAGTGGGAGCCGGATCGATGAGAACGGCAGCCGCAGGGGAGGCGCTACAGTAAAGCTTTGGGACGCGGAAACGGGGGCGCACCTACGCTCGCTGGAAGCCTATGTATGGGAAGGGCGCAGCCTTGCACTCAGCCCAGACGGCGGCACGCTAGCCGTTGCGAGTAGGGACGGTAGACTCTCCTTGTGGGATACGGCGACGGGAACACAGAAGCGAAAGGTGGAAGGACATTCGGGCCCAATCTCCAGTGTCGCGTTCAGCCCCTACGGCCGCACAGTTGCCGCTGGGAATCGGGTCGGTATTAGGAATAGCGGTTCGGGTTGGGCAGGTACGGTGCGTCTTTGGGATGCGGCGACGGGGACGCAGAAAAAAACGTTGGAAGGGCATAGAGACGGCATTACAAGCGTAGCGTTCAGCCCGGATGGACGCACGCTTGGCAGCGGGAGCTGGGACAAAACGGTGCGTCTTTGGAATGCGGCGACAGGTGAGAACATTCGCACGCTGGAAGGGCATGCGAGTGGAGTCACTAGCGTAGTGTTCAGCCCGGATGGCAACACGATTGCGAGTGCGGGCGGGGCGGATGACGGGACCGTGCGCCTGTGGGATGCGGGGACGGGGGTGCACAGGCTGACACTGAATGGGAGCAATGGAAAAATTGTCAACGTGGCGTTCAGTCCTGACGGCAACACGCTTGCCAGCGCTATCGGTGGAGAAATCCATCTGTGGCATGCGGAGATAGGGGTGCTCAATCGTACACTAACCGTGTCGGCGGAAAACAGCTCTCTCAATAGCGTGGCGTTCAGTCTGGATGGCGGCATGCTTGCCGCAGGGGGTCGGGACGCAATTCATTTTTGGGATGCGGCGACGGGTGTACAAATGCCCTCACTCGATGTAGATGGAGGTGGGGATACTATCGTAACGTACAGTCCGGACGGTTACACGTTCGCGAGCGGGAGTACCGACAACACGGTACGTCTGTGGGATGCGGCGACGGGGGCGCACCTACGCACGCTGGAAGGGCATACAGGTGATATTTATAGCGTCGCGTTCAGTCCGGATGGGCGTACGCTTGCCAGCGGCAGCAGCGACGGCACAGTGCTGCTCTGGGAAATCATGCCGTCCCCCTACCCTCTGCAGGACGAGCGCCCGCCAATTAAACCTGATGTGAACGGGGACGGGGGCGTGGATGTACAGGACCTCGTATTGGTTGCAGCGCGTTTGGGCATATCCGCAGAGAACCGCACGGACGTGAACGGGGATGGGACTGTGAACGTCCTGGACCTGGTGCTAGTTGCGGGGATGGCGGATGATGCAGCGGGTGTGCTGCCCATGTTTTCCAACGGCGCGATGATGCTTCGGACGACCGAGGTTAAGGAGTGGCTGGACGATGCGCGTCGGTTAGCCCTGGCGGATGCGACGTTACGGAGAGGTATCGAGTATTTGGAGAATCTGTTGGAGGCGTTGACTCCGGAAAGGACGGCGCTGTTGCCGAACTTCCCGAATCCGTTCAATCCGGAGACGTGGATTCCGTATCAACTCGCGCGGGATTCGGTTGTCCGAATCTCAATTTATAACGTGAAGGGTATCTTGGTGCGGCAATTGGATTTGGGGCTCCAGCCGGAGGGATACTATACCGACAAGCACTATGCGGCGTATTGGGACGGGCGCAACGATAGCGGAGAGTTACTTGCAAGCGGACTCTATATCTATGTATTCCGCGCGGGGAGCTACCGCGGCGCACGCCGCATGGCAATTGTCAGGTAGCGCCAAATACAAGGGACGAGAATCCGAGTTTTTGCACGCGATGGATGTCATCATCTTTGTAGGCGGTTTTTGGATTCTCCCAAGGCAGGTCACGACCTGTTGAGGTCTTGGGATCTGGCGGTTCATGTATCCGGACAAACACAAAGTGGGTTACCAAATATGTAACGAGACAGAACAGAACAAAAATGATAACGAATCGCCGGTCTTTTAAGAGCACCCAAGGTAAAAGAAGGGCCAGTAGAATCAACAGTAAAACAATGTATGGAAGCTCTAGTAGAAACATAGGTAGAAGGCAACGCCCGCAAATCAAACTGATCTGTGGGCGTTTTTGTTTTACTTCTGGCGATTCAGCGGGGCATTGCGCCGAAACACATAGCGGACGAGACGCGTTACGCCCTTACCGAACAGGTCATCCCACTCGCGCCTAGCGGCACAATATACAATTGCCGCAATGACCGCGATTCCAAGTCCCAAGCTCTCGAAATACATTGCCATCAACCCGGCATAGAATACAAAAGATTACTCCGCCGCTCGCCTGAACACGGGAAATATGGATTTCCCGCGTGTCCCCTTTTCACCGAGAACGCTTATGCCAAAGCAGGCTACCGCAATTGCTATAAGTAGGGTTGGTTTAGTCATCCTTCACACTCATTGTGTTAAGAATTGCTCCCATAGCGGGAACCCCTTTGAGATGGCACAGTGTGGGGGTTGGTCTCCGCTGATTCATCCCCGCCAAAGTTGTCATCACACATGACAAATTGCTCTGAATTAGTTCGTTTGAAAAAGCCTTGATGACGGCAATCATCGGGACTTTTTCCATTTCCGCGTGATGTTGATGCCGCTTTGACTTGCACTATATTCGCCCACAATTCTAAGTGGTAAATTTTCTAAGAGTATATGCTAAGTGTTGGGGGCCGGTGCGGTTAGAAACCGCACCTACGGGAATTGTGGAATAGGTCTCTTGTGCCAGTCCAGGAAGACATAAATGCTTAGCGAGAAAACCGCCAATTATGGACGCATCAAAGAGAGGAGACAGTCCGCTCTGTTATCCACTATGTTAACGGGATGATTAAGATTGCGACGCCGACGCCGAGAAGGACGTTGCCAACGGTGAGATAGAAAAGTCTGTGCTTGTGGGTCTTGTCTCCTAATCTCCGTAGAATTAGAAACCCGACGATTGCCAAGATGCTTGCGATTATAAACTTTTGGTCGTTTGACCAAGTGTCAATGAAGAGATGGAGCAATACCATTATTGCCGCGACTATGAAGCCGCTAATAAATAAGGCGATGAATTCGTTGGGAGTCGTTTTTGAAATACGCGGTGTTAATGCAACCAATCGAAAAAGGCGCTGACCACGATGGCTACTCCCGGTCCCGTGTCAGCCGTTGCGATTACGGTTATGGTCCCAACGGCGAATGAAACCAGTGAAAGAAAAGGGTAATCCGGCGCTCTATCTGGGGAATTCATTGAGTCAGGGCGGAGTTTCATAGCCTAGTTTGACGAACTTATCATGTTGTATCAGCCATGAACGATGCCAGTGCATTAGAAATGACGGACAAGCGTTATTACGTTGAAAACTATATTCAGGACGCAAAGCACACCATACTCACACAACAGTATTATCAAGAATGTCCGCACACACGAAGATAGCCAAGTCCCTTTACTGTGGAGGGCTAATGCTAGGAGTAGAGCAAAGAAGCACAACATGAAGTTCATTTGTAGCTTTGTGTGTCAGTTGGTCCAATAGAATATGTTGCCCGTAATTTCTCTTTCCTTTCCCATAAAGCATCAAATCGGGAAAACCATGCCACGATTTTAGCGTGTAACTCTCGTTTCTCCTCCGAATTCAGTGAGAGAAAATCGGCTGGATCGGCAGGAATTATATACATCAACACACATCGTGACGCCAAGCCTTCGGCATCAAGCTCAACGCTTTTTTCCACATATGTCGGCAAGTTTGTTTAAATGTCACTAAACTGCTTTTCATTTTCCCTAACCTACGCCACGATGTCGGCATAATTCATATGTAAAACGAAATGTATAATCAGATGCACGCCCGCGTTCGCGATGAAAAGCTTGCATTTTCGTAGCTAATCCTTGCCATTATCATCAATGAGAGACACTGTTATCTTTCCTTTCCACGAGGTTGCGGATGACGCACTAATCCGACGAGGGTGCCGACCAAGACTAGCGTGTATTGGTCAACATGCCAAATGCTAACTTACTCGAAATACACTCCTCTCTTATTCATTTCCTTGATAAAATCATCAATTCCTCGGTCGGTTAGGTCAGCCAAACCATATTCGCGTAGTTCTTCCGTCAAGATCATCGTAAACGCCTCCAAATACTGTTGACGCTCCTCAAGGGATAGTCGCGATAAATATTTAGCGGTGCTTCTACGCCCCTCTTCAAAAAGCGGTGCGGCTAACCAATCAAGCACCGATTCATCCTGCCGGTGCTCTCCAGAGAGATTCGAATCCATGCGATCACCCGCTAATCTCCTTGCTCGATCCAGGGTTGCTCAATAGCAGTCTGCGGCAGTTCACCGAAGACAAGCTGAGCGGGAGTGCCGACCTCGTAATGCCACGATAAGCCATGATTCCACAGATGGGTGGTGTCGGACGCGCGCACAATCCGGACGGTACATATCCAATCCTTATCTTTTTCGATTCGGCGGCTGCCGGAATTTGAAGAGAGATGCCGAGAATACGGAATTGCACGTGATTCGATAGTCCCGGATTCGCACAGAATGAGACGCTCTCTTTTGTACGCCTCCCAGCCGGTGCGCCCACGGGGAAAGTAAGCGGTCTCAACGAGATGCACGGCGCGAGGGGAGCGGAGTGGAGCATTCCAACGTAATCGGTAAAAATAAGGTGCGTAGCGAAAATCTTCATAAGATCGTTCGGCATAAGAACCCAAGCCGTACACCTCGTAGAACGCATCGGGACTCGTGCCGCCATGCAATTCGACAAGTTCCAGGGGTTCTTCAACGAGATTTACAATCGGGGTTGAATTATCTACATGAGCACTCATGCCGTTGCATGAGAGAAGAAGCGCTAATAAAGCGAGTAATACTTTCACGGGGAATCTCCTAATGTACAAGAAGGGACTGAGCTTTCGGGTCTTTGTGCTCAGCCTCGTGCGGATTGGTCGTCGTTGAATCGGTTAATTTCGTTTCGAGCGTTGACTGCGATTGAAGTTGAAAGCCTCGGTGGTGGTGACCATCAAGGCTTTTTTCGTGTCCGCGTGTCGTCGATTCCGCGCTGACTTGCACGGTATTCGTTCACAACTCCACATGCAGGCGCATCAATGAGAGGAGACAATCCGCTCTGTTGCCCACTTTATTAACGGGATGGTTAAGATTGCGACGCCGACGCCTAACAGAACGTTGCCAACGGTGAGATAGAAAAATCTGTGCTTGTGGGTCTTGTCTCTTAATCTCCGTAGAATTAGAAACCCGACGATTGCTAAGATGCTTGCGACTATGAACTTTTGGTCGTTTGACCAAGAGTCAGTGAAGAGATGGAAGATTATCATTATTGCCGTGAACACGAAACAGCTAATTGCTACGGCGATGAGATCGTTGGGAGATATTTTTTCCATACGCGGTGCTAATACAACCTGTCGAAAAAGGCGCTGACAAAGATGGCTGCGTTCGTTCCAGTGACAGCCGCTGCGATTGCGGCGTAATAAAAGAGATGTTTATAACGTTGGTAACTAATCGCCCCAAACCCTAGAATGCCGCGGAATGTGAGGGCATGTCCGATAATGTGGGAGGTATCAGTGTCGGTATTCGCCGTGGTGATTGGAGCAGATACGCCCACTATGTTCACAACGGCGATTATAACCCGTATACGTATAAGGAAATCTGGCGCTTTATCTGGGGAGTTCATTGAAGTCAGAGCGAACTTACCATGTTGCGTCAACGATGAACGATGCCAGTGCATTAGAAATGACGGTCAAGCGTTGTTACGTTGAAAACTATATTCAGCACGCAAAGCATACCATACTCACGCAACAGAATTATCAAGAATGTCCGCACACAAGAGAGACAATGTTTGTTTTCGTTTCAACGAGGTTGTGGATGACGCGGTTGTCGGAGAAAACCGGCTCTCAGCGATGCGGATAGTATAGCGCGCCTCGTGCGTTATGTAAAAACTTACCTTTCGGCGGTAATGGCGTGGAATCCGGGGATCGCTGCGTACGGCTGCAGGGCACAATCGGTCTCGGAGAATGGCGTTGACGGGTTAAAGAATTCCTATCGATCAACTGACCGAATAGGGAAGGCGATAGGAATTCTTGCTCGCTGTAAAATCTCTATCGCACTCGCTAATCGCTCGCTTGACTGGCCGCGACCGGGAGAGGGAGCTCTATCGCAGTCATTATCCATTCCTTTGATCCTACAAGAAATGGTGGGCGGCGCCCACCCTACAGGAGCTCTATCGCGCGGGATTTGCCGCGGGAATCGGTGCGGACAGAGTCGGGGCAAGATGCCCCTCCTACGGTGTATTTGTTTGTATCCAGCGAGAAGAACGGCGGTGCAGGATGCGCACCTTACAACGGCTAAAGGGCGGTGCGGGGGAACCTTAGGGGATTTCTATCGCACGGGATCTACTATCGCCCTCACTATTCGTTCGGTTGATCGTTATCCATTCGTTTGATTCCCTCCTACAAATTGGTTAATCGCCCGTTGTCCAGTCGAAAAAGGACATTCTTTGTCTGGTAACTCGATTGTCATCTGTGCGATAATATGACACTGATAAGGTATTTGGACTACCCCGGATTGGTCAGATTTTCTACCTCAAGGGATTTGCTATAGGAACCCTATCCGGACTTGCTATCGCACGGGATTTTCTATCGCGGTCACTAATCGGTCGGCTGAGGGGTCGCGACCGGGAGGTCGCTCCTACAAGAAATCATTCATTCGCTTGATCCTTCCTAGGAGAACCTGACACAATGTATAGCGCTGCAAAAATCTTTGAACAGATTCCGAACTTCCCGTCCTGTCATGCGTCAACGATTGCGGAGATGCCCGACGGAGAGCTGCTTGCCGCATGGTATGCCGGATCGCGAGAAGGGGCGAAAGATGTGGCGATCTTTACCTCCCGACGGACATACGGGGGTGAACGCTGGATGCAGCCGGAAATGGTTGTGAACACTCCGAATTGCTCGGAAGGCAACCCTGTCTTGTTTGTCGATGCGAACCGTCAGATCTGGCTGTTCTACGTTACGATGTATGGCAACCATTGGAAACAGTGCAAGATGTATTACCAGAAGTCGAGCGCGATGGGAAATAGTTGGGATGAGAGAGGTGTTCTCCGCGATGAGTTGGGGTGGATGACGCGCAACAAACCGCTCTATCTCTCAAACGGCGAAATCTTGCTGCCGGTCTATGATGAACGCAATTGGCATTCAATGGTGATGATTTCCGGCAATGGCGGCGAGACATGGAACACGTATGGAGATTTGTCGAGCCCGAAGGGCGTCATCCAGCCAACCGTTGTTCAGCGGGATGACGGTAGTTTGCTGATGCTAATGCGCAGTCGGGATGGCGAGATTTGGCGTTCAACCTCCAATGATTTGGGACAGAGCTGGGAGGCGGCACACCCAACGGATCTGCCGAATCCCAACTGCGGAGTTGATATGGCGCGCTTGCACAATGGAAACATCGCTCTCGTTTACAATGACACACGGCGTGGGCGAACACCTCTGACAGTCGCGCTATCTATCGACGAAGGGGAAACGTGGGGATACAAACAACATCTCGAAATCGAGGAGGGAGAATACTCCTATCCCGCCATTATTCAAGCCCAAGACGGCGGTATCCATATCACCTATACCTACCGACGCATCAGCATCATGCACGTTGAAGTCGATGAGGCGTGGATTCGCGACTAAGAGCCTGTTTTGAATAATCGGTGGCAAAGCCATTTGTGGTCATTTGTAGGGAGTTTTTCATGTTTTTATTGTTGTCTGCTGCGTACCTGTAGGATCTCTATCGCAATGGAATCTCTATCGCGGTCGCTATTTGCTCCCTTGATCCTTCCTTAATCAGTCGGTTGATCCTCATTCAGTTGCTTGATGGTCGCGACCGGGAGGTCGCTCCTACGGGATAGCTTTAGGCGGGGCAAGATGGGATCTCTATCGCACTCGCAGAAAGGCTGGTAAAATCTCAATCAGAATCTTCTATCGCCATCACAATGGGATCTCTATCAAGAATTCCTATCGGGATTCTCTATCGCACTCGCTATCCGCTCGCTTGATCATCCGCGACGGGCACGTATTCCGGAAAGACCTTCGGATAACGGCGTCCGGTTGAGACCTGACGCGTTGCCGCATCAATATAGCATACACTGAATGCTCGCCGCGGACGATTCGTGGTGTTGACCTCCGAGCGGTGCAACGTCCAGTTGTGGAGCAGCGCGACCTCTCCCATCTCCATCTCCAGATAAAGCCGCTTCTCGTTCGGTGCGTGGATCGCTCGCTCCTCGGGAGATAACAAATCGCCTTTTTCGGGGATGGGGCTTTTGTGCGACCCCGGAATAATTTGCAGACAGCCGTTGGCGACGCTCGTCGCATCCATCGCGGTCCAGATTGTCACCTTTGGCGGAATGCTCAACCTCCAGCCGCCTGCGCCATCTTGATGCCAATTGATGGGGATCCCTCGCCCCGCAGGCTTGTTGAAGAACATCGTCCGAAAGGCGGAGATCCCCTCGCCGATAATCTTCCGTGTAATGTCCCGAAACAGCGGGTGTTGTATGTAAGGGAGAAACAATGGGTCCTGTTCAAGGTCTTGAACTTTTCGGTAGTTTAGCGTAGAACCCTTCAACACCTTTGTCTGCTTCGATAATTCCTGATGGCCGGCTGACGGGCATAACTGCATGAGCATGTTGTCGTAGCGAATCTTCCCCAGCATGATATCATCAATACGCTGGCAAAGTGCTTTAATCTCTTCGTCCGGTGCGACTTTGCCCAAACGTACATAGCCCTGTTCCTGAAATGTCGCAAGCTCGTCGTTAGTCAAGATGGGACCGTGCAGCTTTGTCATCGTAGCGCCTCCTGAGAGCGTATGAGGGATATTTGGGTGTATCTACGGGAACGTGTGGAGTTGGGTTTCGCGGTGCTCTTTGGGATTTCTATCATTTGCTTGATTCCGCCTTACAACCGGCTGTTGAAAAAGGAGCGGGCGCGGAGACCGCGCCCCTACGGGGGAGGCACGATCGGTCGGTCAGTTGATGATCGCGACCGGGAGGGAGGATTTACTATCGCCCTCACTATCCGTTCGCTTGATCGCTCCTACAGGGCGGGTTTAGCTATGGGATTGCTATCGCACTCGCTATCCGCTCGGTTGATCGATAGAGATCTTGATAGCAAAGAAGCAGCTGACTGATAGGGAACAAGAGTTACTATCGCGTTCGTTATCCACTCACTTGATCGCGCGCTTGATCCCGTGTGTTCAATTCGGCGCTAGCGGGGGAAGTCCCACAACAGTATCGTGCCGTCGAGGCCCGCACTCACCAGTGTGCTGCCGTCCGAGCTAAAAACGAGGCTGCGGACCCACTCACTGTGTGCCTTCAGTGTCTTCCGGTGCGCACCGGTGTCGGCGTCCCAAAAATCGATGCTGCCGTCCGTGCCCCCAGTTGCTACTTCGCCGCCATTCGGGGTGAAAACCACACTCATGGCACCCATTTCCGGTTGAAGCGTGTGGCGATTCGCGCCTGTCTTGGTGTCCCAGAGCCGCACGGTTTTGTCGCCGCTAACGCTTGCCAGCGCGCCGCCGTCCGGACTGAAGGCGACGCTAACGATGTCCAACTCATGCCCCTTCAGTGTGTGTAGAGGGGTGCCCTCTGCCGTATCAAATAGACGAATCGTATAGTCGTCGCTACCGCTCGCCAGCAGTTTACCATCGGCGCTGAACGCGAGACTGGTGCGAACCGGTCGATATATGGTCATCGGTACACGTGCGGTTTCCCATTTGAGCGATTTCAGTTCCGCGCCTGTTTTGGCGTCCCACAGCGTGGCGGAACTGACGCCATCTCCGCTGGCGAACATGGAGCCGTCGGAACTGTATGCAAAGATAACGTCATCTCCGGCATCGGGTACCAAGGTTCTCAGTTCGCTGCCTGTCATAACATCCCAGAGTCTAATGCTGTGAAAATCGTCTCCCCTCACCAATGTTTGTCCATCTGCGCTAAAGACGAAATTGGGCGACAGGGACATATCGTGCAGAAACGAACGCTTGTATGCCCCCGTGACAGCATCCCACACACGAATGGGGGATCTTCCGCCCGCACTTGCCAGCGTCGTGCCATCCTGGCTGATAGCCACGAAATCGAACGAGTCGAGATGCCCTCCCATGCTACCCAAGTGTGCGCCTGTTGCTGTTTTCCACAGGTTGATGGTGGTACCCGCGGTCGCCATTCGCGTCCCATCGGGGCTGAACGCAATCGCGATAATCCTATCCGTATGCCTTCGCAGCGTTCGCAGAAGTTCCCCCGTGGCGGCATCCCACAATCGGGCAGAATTGTCGCTGTACCCGCACGCCAGCGTGCTTCCATCCGGGCTGAATGTCATGCACCCGACCCAAGTCTCCCAATCCTCCAGTTGACGCAGATGATTGCCGGTGCCGACATCCCACAAACGAATACTATCGCGTCCACTCCCACTTGCCAGCATCGATCCGTCCGGGCTAAATGCAACGCTCGAAATGTACTCCGTATGTCCTACCAGGGCGCGCAGATGTTCTCCCGTTGACGCATCCCATACGTCAATGTTGTTGTTGGCAAAACTCCAACTTGCCAGCATTGTGCTATTCGGGCTGAATACCGCACCTACGCCCCTAGACGACATATCTTCCTGTGTCCGCGCATCGAATGACTGTTCCTCCTCACCCGTCAAGGTATCCCAAAAACGGACGGTATTGTCAAAATCTACGCTTCCCAGTGTGGAGCCGTCACGACTAAAAATCACGTCGATGATTCTCGACGTGTGACCCTCCAACGTGCGCAGATGCGCGCCTGTTGAAGCATTCCAGAAACGAATGGTTCCGTCCGAACTTCCACTCGCCAATACACTCCCATCCGGGCTATAGGCTAAGCACCAGACAACACCTGCATGGGCAGCGAACAGGGCGGCTTCCTTACGGTTCGATGTGTCGTATATCCAGATCCCGATGCCTGTTCCCACCGCGAGCCGAGTGCCATCGGGCGAATACTGTATTTGGGTAATCTTACCGTTTCCAATGCGCAATCTAGCGCCGTCGGGCAGTCCCGATTGAGGGAATTCTTGGGCGGCGCCCAGTGTGGAGAGCACAAAAAGTGATAGTAAGGTCAAAAATATCTTCATCTCAATACCTCCTACATTTTATGGATAATGGGAGATTGTTAAATCCCCGACTGCTCAATACAAAGACTCAAAGGCTGGTGCACAGGGGAACTCTATCGCGCTCATTATTCATTCGCTTGATCGTTATTCACTCAGTTGATCGGTCGTGTTGTGCATGGATGTTGGGTCAGAAACGGGGAGCGGTGAAACGAATTAGCAGACCTATTCCGACTACGACAACTAGCACCCACAGCACTATATTGCCTGTCTCTCTATCACTTTGCTCGCGCCGCTTGTGCATTTCAATCTCCGTCCTGAGGTTGGCCATTTCCACCTCTGCATCCGCTAGTGCAAGTTTAAGTTTGGCATTCTCTTCCCTCAATTGCTTTATTGTCCTGCCCTGATTCTGTTCGCCATCTTGACCGGGTAAGCGTTTATCAGGTACCGTGGATATGGGTGTCTCAACCTTGGCGATGGTTTCAGGTATGATGTCTCCAATCTTTGGCTCGGACTGCACGTCGGCTAGCAGAACGAGACTCCAGGTGCCCAAGTAGGTGAACACACAAAACACAACAAGGATTAGCATGAATCGCGAAGGGTACCCCTGAACGTGCATAATGTTGTTTCCTCGCGAAATACTCAGTCGCGAGACATGGGGAGAGCCTCGTATTCGTGTCGTTTTCATAGGTTAACCCGGTTTTTGCGATTTGTCAACTGACACACCAGCATAGTCAGACACAAGTCATGTTGTATGTGTCGGTCGCTATTCATTCCCTTAGAGCCTGCTTGAAAAATAGATGTCAAAGCCATTCTGAAGCTGTTGAGTGCTATAATCTGTCGGTCCGCTGGGGCTTAAGTGCGTGGGGTTTCGGCGTTTCTACACACCTTCAAGATCTCTATCGCACTCGCTAATCGCTCGGTTGATCCCACTCTGGGGCTTTTAGATGCTGGTGCCCTGTGCGCACCCTACAAGAGCCCTGATGAAAACCTTGGTTTTGAGGCGAAATGTGCGACAAAATGAATTTTCAAGCAGGCTCTTAATGGCGCGCTACAAAAACTCAAAAGCTGGTGCAGGATCTCTTTCGCAGTCATTGTTCATTCCTTTGAACGGTGCCCACCCTCCATCTTGCTCGTTTGAGGATGGTGGGCGGGTGATTTCAGCGCTACGCGAAGGATGCTAGTCGCGAAGCAGATTGTTACACGGTGGTCAGCGGGGCAAGGAGATCTCTATCGTCCTCGCTATCCGCTCGGTTGATCCCCGCCTACAGGGACGGATAGAGTATATCTGTTTGTATCTTCGGTATCCAATGAAGTTGGGTTTCGCTGTGCTCAACCCAACCTACGTCGTTGATTGGGTGTCTACCACATTGTGCTCCTCGCGAGCGCTTGAGAGAAACATGTACCCGTTCTATCGACATGGCGCACCTCCCGAGCCAGGAGTGGAGACGGTACGGGGTCGGAGGGATTTCTATTGGGGGTTCTATCCCAGTCACTATTCGCTCCATTGATGGTCGCGATTCGGAGATCGCTCCTACGGGGCGGGATTTACTATCGCCCTCCCTAATCAGTCGGTTGATCCCCATACGGGGGATGGGATTTCGCGCCACTTTTGCTTGACTGAGACGGATTATAGTGCCATACTTCTATGGTACGGGAAACGGGAAGGATATCTGCCACGCCTAGGGGGCGTGACAGGATTCTTGAGGAGTTTCAGATAAAAAACAGTGAGGTGATTAATGATGTTCACAAGTCGGATCGCAACTTTGGTTATTGTATGCCTGATTGCAGCCCCAGTTCTCGTGTTGTCCTCCTGCGATGAACTCGTGTCTATTTTGTCCGGGGGAGACATTGTCGAAGCGCCTGATGCAGTTTCTGTCGGCGTGGTTCTGCCGCGGACGGGCTATCTCGGTCCGGGCGAATTTGGTCCCGGCGCGCTTGTTATGGAGAACGGTTTTAACTTGGCGCTCGAAGAGATTAGCTACTCGCAACCCGAGAAGGCAATCCTGAAGTTCATCATTGAGGACGATCGAAGCACCGTAGACGGCGCGGTTGCCGCATTCAACACACTGATACATCAAGACAAAGTGCCGGTAATTCTCGGAGTTTGGACGTCAGAGGTTGCGCAGACCGTCTTTTCGATTGCGCAGGAGAATCGGGTTGTGGCTTTCAGTCCTGTCGTGGTAGCAGGCGGGTTGACCGAAATTGGCGACTTTATTTTTCGCGCGGCGCAACCCACGGATGTGCTTATTCCCGCGGGGGTTAAGGTGACGCAGGAGCAACTCGGCTATCAACGGGTGGCGACAATTGCCGACTCTGACGATCATTTCGCCCGGACCAGCAGCGAAGAGCTAGAGCAGACGCTAAGTGATTCCGGCGTCGAGATATTGCAAGCCGAGAACTTCCAATCAGGTGAAACAGACTTTAACGCACAACTTACTCGCATAAAGGACGCTGATCCGGAGGCGATCTTCGTGTCAGCTCAACAGATTGAGACGATTCTAATCTTTAAGCAGGCTCGCGCACTTGGCATTACCTCCGATGTTCCGTTTATCACTGCGTCGCTGTCGTCGGACGACATAGAAAGTGCCGAGGGGGCTGCCGAGGGAGCAATTACTTTTGCGTCATGGAGCAGCAAAACGGACACGCCGGGAAACCAAGCGTTTGTCGAGAAATACCGCGCCCGGTACGGACGGGAGCCTAGCGTATGGTCTGCGCTGTCGTATGCGTCCGTTCATATCCTAGCCGAAGCCGTCGCGAATGCCGAATCGACGGATTCAGTCGGGATTCGAGACGCTTTGGCGAATATTAGCGATTTTGACACCGTTTTGGGGCAGTTTTCGTTTAATGAGGTCGGCGACGGGGCTTACGATCCAAAGGTACTGATCGTGAGGGATGGTAGGCTTGAGGCGTTCGGAGAAGGCGGCACGCCGTAGCGGAACGTGTTAAGTGGAGAGTGACGAGTGGAGAGTGAAACCTAACACCTCAATCCAGGCCTAGAGTTGATTGTAAAGTTGGGTTTCACTAGATTTGAAAGGGTTCTAAACGGAATCGTGTTCCTGGAAGGGAGTGTGAGGACGGGTGTTTATGACTGCAGCCGTTCAACCCAACCTACGTGTTGACTACAACTTTCCGATAAGAGCCTGTTTGAATAATCGGTGGCAAAGCAATTTCGGTCACTTTGGGCGCGGCTTTTTCATGCTTTTGTGGTAGCCTGCTACATACCTGTAGGATCTCTATCGCACTCACTATCCGTTCGTTTGATCCCCGCAGGGGCTTTAGATTTGTTGTGTTGTCTTCGTTCTATAAACCTTTCGCACCTCCGGTGCTTACAAAGGCTGGTGGGCGGGGGACCTCTTTCGCACAGGATCTACTATCGCCCTCCCTAATCAGTCGGTTGATCCCAACCTACGGACCTGATGCCTATGGGGGGCGGGGCAAGAAGATCTCTATCGCACTCACTATCCAGTCGATTGATCCCCTCCTACGAGTTAGATGAGGTAAGTTCTATGGGATCTCTATCGATCAACCGACTGTATAGAATCAACTGAGCGGATGGCGAAGGCAATAGCAAATCCTGCTCATTATCCATTCCCTTGTTCGCACGTTGTGGCCGTGAAAGGTTGGTGCGCGATGCGCACCCTACAACTAAAACGCCTCGAACGCTCCGTCGCGCGCAATCAGAACGATTGGGTCATACACCGCGTCGCCGACGGCTTCGAAAGAGAAGCTGCCGAGAACGGTCTCAAAGTCGCTTGTGCCAGCCAACGCCTCCCGTATCGCACCCGAATCGGTTGACCCAGCCTCAGAAATCGCATTCACTAAGAGTTTCACGGACGTGTATGACAATGCGCTAAAAACCGAGGGCGCCGCGTCGTATTTCGCGGTGTAGTTCCGGACAAACGCCTGATTCCCCGGAGTTTCCGCCGTACCGGACCAAGCGGTAAACGTAATTGCCCCCTCCGCGGCTGTGCCCGCCTCCTGCACTTCGCCCAAACTCAGCAACGGTACAATTAAAGGTACATCGTCGGGAATCCCGACTTCGCGCCCCTGAACGAGTATCTTCGTCTGGTCAAACGAGTTCGCCGCGACAAGAACCGCCTCCGGATTCAAGTCCCGAATCCGCGTTAACTGGGCACGCAGATCTGCCTCGCGGGTAGTGAACGTCTCTGTCGTCAAAATATCAACGCCAATCGCCGTGAGCGTCTCCGAATACACGTCATTGGTGCTGCGGGAGAACAGATCGAGGGTGTCAACTATAATTGCGACGCGCTGATACCCCAGTTTTTCTTGTGTAAGGTGTACACCAGGTGGGATCAGTTTGTCCACGGTCAGGTTCACGCGAAAAACAAAGTCCCCAAGCGCGCTCAGTCCTTGCGACGCGGATGTCGGCGCAATTGCCACAATTTGATTCTCTTCCGCCACCGGGAAGGCTATCTCCGTTAGGGTCAATGTGGCGGGGCCCAGAAGCGCGACCACCCCGTCCTCGTGGATCAGCTTGTTGTATGCCGCAATTGCGCCCTCTGGTGTGCTCTTATTATCCTCAAGGATGAAGCGGATCTGCGGCGGCGCGAGCTGTGTGCTGTTAATCTCGTCGCGCGCCAAATAGAAGCCGTTTAGATACCTGATTATGTCCGGGTCGTCGGGGCCGTCGACGAAGGCGCCGGACTGCGGCATCACCACGCCGATGAGGAGTTCATCGGGCAACGGCGTCGGCGCTTCGCCGCCGGAGAGAACCGACACCAATTCCTCACAGCCGCAAAGCCCCAAGATGAGCGCGGCGCTTATAACCAATAAACAGATTTTCTTGATAGGATTCACTATGTTGGGCCTCCTTAATTCATTGCAATTTGTTGTAGGAATGAAACATATGCATCGTAGGTGAGGGGACGACTCGTTCCCCCTGTGAACGCGAGTATTTTATCCAACTCGGCGACATAATTCAAGCCCGTTGCGAAGCCTTGGGGCGCTAATCTGCCGAGTTGCCCTGTTACGTTCCCGGTTCCGCTTGCGTCTGATGGCGGGCTACTGTTAAACGGTAGCCGTGATGGCAGCGTTTCTTGGCGCAGAAGTTGTCCACATTCAACGCACCGGATATGGTCTAACCCGCTTACCGGGGGTTCGGCGGTGCTACCGGATTGCGGCGACCGAGACATGAGGATAGGGACTATTCGTGCGGTTACACGGAATTTGGGGGTTGGTTGGGGGGATTTTTTGAGGGCGTAGGCGGCATGCGATCGGCATGAAGTGACCCCGAAAATCTCGTCAGTTTGCTTGAAATTTCAATATATCTTGCTTGGAAGGTGAGATATGGTATAATCTAGGTAGTTATTCAACGAGGAGGAAGATTATCATGGCAACAGAGAAGGAAAAGATTCACATGGCATCGCCTGCCATCGACTCAATGCCAGGACGAACAGCGGAAGCAGACCACGAGGAGTGGGATGGAACGCAAGAGTTGCTTGATGATCCTGTCTTTATGAAAAGCCATGAACGGGCGGAGAGGGACAGGGCAAATGGAGTCTCAAAGAAGTTTGCGGAAATCAGAAGAATTGAATTGCTCTGTCGAACAATCTCGTAACGGGAGCTAAAAAGGATTAACCTTCCTCTTTGATGACCGATAGTATCGCACGTGATCCCTCTCCCGTAAATTCCCACAAGTTACTAGACCCTTCACGAATCGCCTCCAATGAAACCGAAATCTGTAACTGGACAATATGAGCAAGTAGAATAATCTTCGGGACCGAGAGTCTGAAGATAAATATCTATCCTAAAGGCGGGGAACATCCGACCAATCCTTCCGCATTGAAGGAAATAAGAGATGACAGAGGAACGAAAGCAGGAACTGAGGCGGTTGCTTGAGGAAGCGATGGGGGATCTGGAAATACGATCGCGTTTACGCGATAGGGATTCATTGCCTGTGGATGTACATACATATAGACAGTACCTACAACTACTTTGGACATTTTATCCATCATATTCCTTATGGGGGCCAATGAGTTTTGAACCTGAGATGGTAAGTAAGGTGACTCAATCAAAAATCATCGGCTTTATCAGAGATGAATTTGCTCCATTTATTCACGAAGACAAGATTTTGTCCGCTCGTCGTTTGTACAAGGTGGTCCAGACCATGGATTGCCTCTGGAGAGACCTCTGGCGCAACTTCTGAAAATTGCCGTTGTTAAGGGAATTGAGGAGTCGGTATCGGCTTTTGATGAGTATGTTGGAGGGACACATGATGGTTCTTTTCAGTATATTGCACTACTTAGCGGAGTAACGCTAAGAACAGAAATCCAAGTCTTTGAGGGAATTCGGCTTGTCCCGCTTCCTAATTCAACATCAGAACTCCCGCGCTATTTACCTGATCCTTCTGTCCTTCCGTTTGGAATGTTCGCCTCCCAGTATACAGTGCTCATCATTGATCTCTTTGTATCTCCAATATTACACAGGCCTCTCCCAAGAACAATTCAAGAATACTCCGAGCTAGTAAATCCCCTATTTCGGGATGAAGTAAGTAGCGGGAAGCGTGTAGGCCTCAAGGAGAATGATTTCTATAAGACGTTCTGTCAAGCATTGTCTCTAGCTTACAATTTCGCGGTGGAAACTGTTGTTAAATGGCGATTGTCAGCGGAGACTGATTTCTTCCATCCGTACAACGAAGAGGGAATAGTTCATACTTCTTCTCCGCTTGATAGTCCTACTGAGGTCGGAGATGATCAGATGGAGCAAGCCAAACGCATATACAAGATATTGGTCAACCCGAATTCAGAGGTTGTGGCAAAATTGAAGATACCGATTGACAGATGGATAAAGTCGAAAGCAGGAACAGATCCTGTCAATAAAATTATTGACTTAGGCATAGCTCTAGAAGCCCTCTATGTACAAGATGGTGGCGGGGATATCACTTATAAATTTGCTATTCGTGCTGCTCGGCACTTGGGAGCGGACAAAGAGGATCCCGAGAAGTTGCCGACAAAGTTCAAAGACATATATAGGTGCCGTTCTAATGCGGTTCATAGCGGAACACTTGACCCAGATGCTAGATTTGGAGAAGAGCGGATTCCTATATCAGAGTTTATCGAAAGAGCGCAGGGCTTATGTCGACAATCTATAATACAGATTGTGAAAGATGCAAAGGAAGATGGGGAATTCCCCGAGTGGGATAGTTTGATATTGGGCAGCAAACCTTGACGGGTAAGATCAACCTTGAATATAATGGCAGGCATGAACTGAACTCAGTGGATAGTTGAGAACCGTAATCGTTGTGCGATGGCTGGCGAAAGAAGATTGACTAACCGAGCAAGGCGTTCAAATAAGGAGTTGTAGCATGTTACGAAAACTCGAAGTAAAGGGTCTGAATAACCGCGTTAATGGTGCTTGGGAATTCAATGAAGATTTGAACATTATTACGGGAAAGAATGGCGCAGGAAAAACAACCTTATTGAAACTTATTTGGTTCTTAATCAGTGGTAATCTTGAGCGATTTATTCCCGAGTTTCCGTTTCGGTCAGTTTCTATCGAAACTGATTCGTTTTCGCTGTTTATTGAGGTTGCGTCTAGAAAGGGGAAACTTCGTCTCGAGTCTGCTGAGCACAGTCCAATGGAGACGGAAATTAGCATACCATTACTAACGCCAGATGATGAAGAAATACACAAGTTTAACGTCCGCATTGCAAAGGCGAAGCAGAGCAGTCTATTCTTTCCAACCTTTCGAAGACTTGAAGGGGGTTTTGCCAGGGATTCTGGATACTATGTGGAGGAGGATTCAGTTGCGTACCATGCTGATCGACGCGCCCGAAGATTTGGAGATCGAGCGACAGAACTGCTTCAGGATGCGATGTCGGGGTTTTCAACTGAGATATCGGTTTATGATCACAAATTCATCGCTTCAATTTCAACCAACGACATACGTGACCTTGTCACGGAGAAATACGCCGATGTGATGGGAAAGAGAAATGATCTTAATGTAAATTTGTCGAAAGACATTATACAGAGAATCTCCAAACGCAGTGAAACCGACGATGCAATCCGAATATTGGACGGCATTCAGAAAACAGTTGAATCGGTGAATGAGCAACAAGATGCGTTATGGAAGCCCTTTTCTGTGTTAGCGGAGCGAATTCGGGGCATTTTTCAATACGAAGGAGTTCGCCTCACAGCGAGCATTACACTTGGAGAGGTGAAGGAGGCTATCGAATCTGATAAACTTTCTGCTGGCGAGCAGCAGATGCTCAGTTTTCTGTGCTACAATATCTTTTGCGAAGACGCAGCTATTTTCATTGATGAGCCAGAGTTAAGCCTCCACGTAGACTGGCAAAGACGTCTACTACCAACTTTGCTTGAACAGGGTACGGGCAACCAGTTTTTCATTGCCACACACTCGCCGTTCATCTATGCCAAGTATCCTGACAAAGAGATTCAGTTAAGCGAAGACCGCGGAGGAGATTGATGCCAAAAACAGATTTGACGGTAGATGAATGGGTGGCGGCGCTTGGTCACGCGGAATTTCCAACGGTCATCGTTGAAGGCGATGACGACATGCGAATATATCGGTGGCTGGAAGAGCGCGTTAGTAATCAGAAGGTAGATGTGCAGCCTGTAGGCGGTAGAAAGACTCTTCTCTCGGTATACGCGAGGAGAGATGAATATGCTGATTTGCCAGTTGCTTTTTTAGCCGACAGGGATTTGTGGTTGTTCTCGGGGATCCCGCCGGACTATCCAGACATCATTTGGACCCAAGGGTACAGCATTGAGAATGATCTCTACGCAGGTGCCGATTTGGAAAAGTTGTTAGATGCCCATGAAGTTCAAGAACACCGACAGCTATTAGATTCAATCATCAAATGGTTTGCGTTTGAAGTCGAAGAGTATTTGGAAGGAAGGGATGCGCACGTTGATATACACATCAACAGAGTTGTACCGCCAGGTTGGACCGAAATGGATAGAGATTTCTGCACATGTCGCGGATTTCGTTTGCCTAATGAGGAACTCCATCAAGAAATAAAGGACGAATATCAGTTTAAGCTGAGAGGCAAATCGCTGTTTGAGGTACTGGTTCGCTTTCTAAATGCTCCGAGTCGTGGTTCCAAACATAACACCTTACCACTTCACGAGATTGCGTTGAAGATGACACCATCTCACGAATTGATGAATCGGTTGATAAAGGAGATAGACCGCACAATCGCGGAACACACGCCAGTGAGTCGATGAAATGAATATAGCAATACACATGGAATACATAATTGTTTGCTGATGCCAAATCGGCTAAGTAGGAATCGGGAACTATCAAAAATTGATGTGTAAGGATACATATCATGGCTAAATCTGTGAAAGCACTCATTACGCCGGAAGTTCTCAAGTGGACGCGTGAAAGACGCATCAAAATGTCCCTTGACTATGCGGTGAAGAAATTAGATGTAAAGCCCGATCAACTTGAGAAGTGGGAAGCAGGGACGGATCAGCCTTCCTTCGCGCAATTGAAGGCGATCGCCAAGCTCTACAGAACGCACATCTCTGTTTTCTATTTGCCGGAGCCACCTACTGAATTTAAACTGCTCGCGGATCACCGCAGATTGCCGGAGTCTCTCATTGCAGACGATGAGCAAGCGTATAAATTGAATTCCAACGTTCTAGAGGCGTTTGAGCGGCGAGAGGCGATTATTGAATTTTATGGATTGTTGGAGGATCCCCCGCCTGAAGTAACGCTGGAGCTGGATGAAACAGATAATCCGGAGCGTGCCGCACAAGAAATTAGAGAATTTCTTCAGTTTAATACTGGACTGCTACAACAATGTAATGATGATCGTGCCACGTTGAAATTTTGGAGAGAACGACTCGAAGCTAAGGGAATTCTCGTGTGTCAGACATCCGTCAACCCACATCTCTCCATTGCACTGCAAACTGTGCGAGGGTTTTGCATCGCACAGAAACCGTTTCCGGTGATTGTGCTCAACCCCAAAGACAGCCCTTACGGTCGCGTATTTACCATCATTCACGAGTTGGTACACGTTGCACTTGGGAAAAGCGTCATACAGAACACGGGATTTAGGGGGCATGCGAATCTGAACCCGACTGAAGTCTTCTGCAATGAGGTGGCTGGTGAAGTCTTGGTTCCCAAGGATGAATTGTTAGAGAGAGTTAATCTGCATACGCTTGAAACAGACCTTCCTAAACTCTCCAAACACTTTCATGTGAGTCGCGGGGCCATTATGACACGGTTGCGAACAATTGGTTATATTTCGAAACCAACCTACGAAGCGTATATACAGAGCCAACAGGAAAAGTATAAAGATAGTCCACCCACCGGCGGACCTATACCGTATCATACGCGGCTGCTTAATGCTGCCGGAGAGCACTTCGCGCGAACCGCTTTTACGGCTTATTACGAGCAGAAAATCACACTCGCCGATTTAGCTGCTTCCTTTTCCAAGTGCGATCCAAAACACATTCCCAAACTTGAAAGCGCTATCTTCGCATGAATTCGCTGTTCAATCAAAACATGGTCGTTTACAGCCTTGACCTCAGTGCGCTGTTTGCTGCTTTTAACGAGCGGTATCCAATCGCAAATTTCCCCGCTTTTTGGTGCAAATTCGAGGAATTAATCAAAAACGATCGACTGAAAATTGCGGAAATTGCTTTCGATGAAGCACTCAGAGACGAAGGCGTTAAGAAATGGTGTAAAGAGAATCAATTAAGACCAAATTTCCGATGGGCAACTAATGACCCTATACAGCGTAAGGTTAGTGAGATACTAAAGCTATTCCCAAAACTGCTAGACGATCGGCGGGGAAAATCAGGCGACGACCCATGGGTGATTGCTTTAGCAATGGTATCCCAGAACTGCATCGTCGTGACCGAAGAAAAGCCGACGGGTAGTCCGCTTAGACCTAAAATCCCTGATGTCTGTGCTCATTTTAACCTTCAGTGTATTCAACTGGTCGAACTTGTACAAAGAGAGAATTGGGTCTTTTAGCGAAGAATCCGGTAGGCAACTGAACTTTCGGGGTGGGAGTATGTCGGATGATGTGACGCTGGCGCCTAGTGAATTCAGCGCGACTCGGAACATGCTGATTCGGTAGCAGCACAAGGTAACAAGCCAGAATAAAAGGCTGGTGCGCAGGGGATCTCTATCGCAGTCATTGTTCATTCCCTTGATCGCACCCTACAACTATTATGACAAGCTTAGCACGTACGAAGGGCCAACGTCCCCTCGTTAGAATCACGGGGCATACTGAAAGTTGGGGTACATTTTCCGACTCAAACGCGCAAACGAAAGGAGTCAGACAATGATAAACGGTAGAGTGGCAATTCTTCGGATCGTCACCTGCGCGATTGGGGTCGTAGTTTTTCCCCTACTGCTTTTTAGCTTTATTCCATACGCATCGGGTCTTGATGCCTGAGTATTCGGCTATGAGGCTCATGTATGGGATTCTTATGCTTTCTTGCCAGCTATGGGACTGCCATTTCCATTTATCCTGTCGATTGCTGGCATTGGGGCTCTTCTCGGCCTCCTGCCGGGGATCGCTTGGGCGATTGACCATAGGTCGGCGCGGCGGCGAGTGACGAAGAGGTTGAGCGGCTCTCGAAACGTTTCTCCGAGATTCTCGAAAGCGGGAAATTGACTTCGGAGCGCCTTGATGAGCTTATTGACGCTGCGGAGGAGATGGCGATTGATGCCTATGCGCAAATCTATGGAAACGCGTTGCTTGAGGCGTTTGATAAAGAAGTGCTTCGGGAGGCGTTAATAGCAACCAGCTCAGGCATCGGCGCGGAGCAGACGGAGCCGGAGGAAGCAGAGCAGGAACGGGAAGGTGAATGAGTTGTGTTGGAGCGAGCCGGGGGTTCAAAGTAAGGTTTCGGAGCCGCAGGAAGGGAAATCAACGGGGTGATGATTGAAGATTGTTCCTGCAGGAATATGAAATAGAGAAACCGAGTTTTAAGAAAAAAAGTCTGCTTCTTCCTCCTATCTTTTCCTTCTTCCTCACTCTCCACTAGCCACTCACCACTGTTCTATCGATTTCCGTGTTTTACCTGCTCCCACGTCATAATCAGCTTGTCCTCTGGAGAAACCAACGTTGGTGAAGTATCCAACCATGTTCCGCTGTTATCATCTGCCGGATGATTTGTGAGATCAAGAGGATTAGAGCCATCGACGTTCATGCTGTAGATTTCAAAGTTGCCATCGCGCACGGTATTGAAAAGAATCTGAGATCCGTCCGGCGACCGCCATGGCCCCGCATCCCATCCACGGTGATTGGAAAGATTGACCGGATGTGTTCCGTCGACATTCACCACGAAGACATCCATATCCAAGACCTCGCCGATGTCCGATTGAAACGCTATTTTGGTCCCGTCCGGCGACCAAGAAGCGTGTGTGGAGTCCGTGAAACCATCCGTAAGATTAGTCAAATTCGAACCGTCGGCGTTCACGACATAGATGCTCCGGAGAAAGTCGGGATCCGCAAGCCCGAGAAAAGCAACCTTTGTTCTGACCGGCGACCAAGAAAGAAATCCTGTGCTGCTACCGGGAAGATCAGCCAGTTTGACGCGCCCGGAACCGTCAGCGTTCATGACGAAGATTTCCCAGTCTCCGTTGCGATCCGACTCGAACACAATCTCCATAGCATCTGGAGACCAGCGCGGGTGTTTGTCCCATCCTTCGTCATTCGTAAGATTCACACGATTAGCGCCGTTTGAATTCATGACGAAGATTTCCGCAGGTCCCCGCACCACGTCTAGCACGCCACCGTCGTTCACAAACCTCTGGTCGCCGGGGCGTTCTGATGCGACGAGAATCTTCGTGCCATCGGGCGACCAGACTAGGTTTGCGCGTACGTCAAGTTCCTCGTATAGATTAACAGGGTCGGTACCGTCAGGGTTCATTACGAAGAGCGAATACCTATCGCCATCCCGGTTCGACGAAAAAAGAATGCGCGTGTCGGCAAAAACCCGAATCGCTACTGCCATCAAAACCAACATCAGAACAACTATCAGATATTTCATTGCACGCCTTCCTTACAAGTCGGATAAATGCTCTGTCACCTTCTATTTCGTGAAAACTCTTGGGTCAACCGACGTGAAGCGAATCCCACCCAATCTCCCGTTGCGCGATTGTATCACAAAGCGTCTAGCAACGCAAACGGCACCTAATTGTACGGGATCGAGTGAACGAATTTAGGCTTGTCTAGAATTAGATTCGACCGCAAACAGATCAGGTTTTCTGTTTCCTTCCTTTTGCGCCCGTGCTATAATGACAGCGATGGGGGCTATGACATGGACAAGACAATCATCTCGGTGGCAGTCGTGGGCGGGGGATCGACGAAAGAAATGAATCCGGCGCTGCCGTATACGCCGAAGGAGATAGCCGACGCCGCAATCGAATGCTGCGCGACGGGTGCGGCGATTACGCACATCCACGTCCGCAACCCCGAAACCGGAATCGTGTGTTCACGGTTTGAACTCTTCCAAGAGGATCAAGCGAATGGATAATGAGCGCGATAGCAAGTCCCGCGCGATAGAAAGTTTTGATAGATATCCTCTCGCCCACCATCACCTCAGACTCGGTAGGAGCGATTTCCCGATCGCGACCGATTGACCGACTGAATAAGGATCAAATGACCGGTTAGGGAGTGCGATAGGGATCTTTTCGCGATAGAGAATATTGATAGAGATCCCAACAGTCGTTGCTAAGGTTCTCCGACAGGGAAGGCTGATGTTCAAGAAATAGCGTAGGAGATGAAACTCAAACAACGCAGATAGGAGACTAAGATATGCCGACTGATCTGGCACAACACATTCAGGAAACCGCTTTGGTCGATACGCATGAACACTTGCGGCGAGAGCACGAGTGGGTGGAAAACGGCCCCGACATTCTACAAGACCTGTTCGGAAATTACGTTACCGCAGACCTCGTCACCGCGGGCGCGTCGCCGCAGGGGATGATCCGCCTGATGGATGGAACAGACCCGGACATCGGCGGTCGTTTTGAAGGCATCCGGAACGCGTGGGAAGCGACACAATTTACCGGGTACGGCGAAGCTGTCCGACTCATTGCAAAACACGCCTACGATGTTGAGGAACTGAACGGTAAAACCCTCGAATGGGCGCAAAAAAAGACCCGCGTCCTGCGAGGGCCGGGCGAACGTTATCGGTTGCTGCACGACGTAGCCAACCTTGAGCACACGCAGACCGATGACGGGCTTTGGTCTTGTGCGCCCGACGAATCGGGGCTGGACTTCTTTCTCTACGACCTTTCGTGGCGGGCGTTCTGCAATGGCGACATTGATTCCGAGCAGATTGAGGCGGAAACTGGCATTGTCGTTACCGATCTCGGCTCGCTCAAACGAGGCATGGAAGCCATTTTCGCAAAGCACGCCCCGAATGCTATTGCCGTAAAAGCCCAGCACGCCTACAGCCGCACCCTTGATTGGGTCGAGCGCACCGATGCGGAAGCGTCTACCGCCCTCGCCGCTGTGTTGCGCGGAGAGGAGATTGACCTCCAAACCCGGCTCTGCCTCGGTGATTGGTGCTGGGCGCGAGGGGTCGAACTGACAATCGAACACAACCTGCCGTTTAAGATTCATACCGGCTATTACGCCGGAAATGATCGTATGCCCGTGAGTCGGATTCCCGCGGGGAATATGTGCGACCTCTTTGCCCGCTATCTGGATGCCAAATTCGTGCTGATGCACATCGCCTATCCGTACAACGATGAGCTGGTCGCCCTCGCGAAGCACTATCGGAACATCTGGGTGGACCTGTGTTGGGCGTGGAGCATCGACCCGTACAGCTCTCGCGACTTTTTGCGCCGCTTTGTCCATGCGGTACCGATTAACAAGATTTTCGCATTCGGCGGCGACACGCACTGGCCGACAAGCGCCATGGCGTATGCCATCCAAGCGCGGGTTGAAATCACGCGCGCTCTCGAATCGGAGATTGCGGATGGCTATATGACCGAGAAGCAAGCGATGGCTATCGCCACACGCATTATGCGGGACAATCAGTTTGACTGTTTCGATGTCGGCGGCACTCAAGCGAACATCCAAGCCGCCGCTTGATGACCGTTAAGTTGTAGTCGTTGTAGGGTGCGAACAAAGGGACGATTGGTGAAGGGGACTTGCTATCGCCTTCGCTATTCGCTCAGTTGATCGATAGAACTCCCATCCAGACTGATCCGTCACGTAGGAGGGGCATCTTGCCCCGACCCCTTGAGGAAGAGAACCCTAATTATGAAGTGCGATGGCTTTCCTACAGCCTCCGCGACAGAGATCCTCTCCCGTTCTAGCGCATAACGCCAGCGTTTATTAATATACAATCTAATATGTGTAAATATAAATGACTATAGGGGAGGTTCAGTCAACCTAAGGCATTCTGCCGGGAGGACATGTCAGGGTTGGATTGAGGACAACATCTAACTGAGGAGGGGGTTCTGCTCAAGAGGGACGTTGAAGTGGAGGTTGCGACACCCGATGGCGCACGGGAGATGCTGGGCATCGCTTAAAGCTACTCCTCACTAGTCGCTGACCACTGCCTTTAGTTGTTTTGGGCGCCGTCATTGATCCAATCCGTGATGAGTTGAACCTGCGCGGCATCCAGAGGAGGTCCTCCCAGCGGCATTCTTCCCGTTGAGATTTGGTTGACGATCTCGCTACCAACCGCATCGCCCGCAACGACGATAGCGCCGCGTTGCCCGCCCTGTAGAACTGACTCATAGGTGCGGAGATCGACCCCGAGCGGTCCCCCGGCGACATGGCACCCTGAGAACGCGCATCGTTGCGTGAGAATAGGCAGAATATCGTTCTGAAAGGAGGTCCCGCTACCCGTCGAACCATCGACTACCCCGCCCATTTCATCGGTAGAATCGTCATCACTTGTGCCGCAGCCGTAAACCCAAATCGCGGACGCAGCCAGTAAGAACGCCATTCCTAATTTTATCCCATTCATAGTAATAATCTATTCCTTTCATTGATAGCTTTGAAAGCGAGATTGGTCGTCTGCCGTCTAAACGATAGACCTTTCTTAGCCTCGAACCCTGCCGGGGTTAGTTGTTCTTGGCGCCGTCATTGATCCAATCAATGATGAGTTGAATCTGAGCTGGGTCCAGAGGCGGTCCCTCAGGGGGCATCGTGTCTCCAACGAGAACGCTAACAATGTGGCTCTCTCTCGCCGACCCGGGAATGACTATCGCCTCGTGTTCTCCGCTCTCTTGAATGGTCTCGAAACTCCTGAGATCGACGTCGTGCGGCCCATCGGCAACGTGGCAACCTGCGAGCGCGCACCGCTGGTCAGTATAGGGTGTATATCATTCTGGAAAGAGGGGCTGGGTCTGCCGCCATCTGCCGGATTGTCAAATACCAATCCGAGTTCTTCGGCAGAATCGTCGAAACTTGCGCCGCAACCACAAACCCAAAACGCGAACCCGACCAATAGGAACGCCATTCCTATCTTTATATCGTTCATGCAATAGTTACCTTCCCTTCCAATCCAAGTCTTGATAACGTAACGAGTAACATGCGATTTGCTTATCAAAAATTGAAACGTGTTTTAGTGTAATTCCCATTTTTGTGGTATTCGTAAATCCAATTCAAGAAATCATTTTTGTACGGCAGATTTATATATCAGGGTGAGAATTTCCCTAGCGATTCCCTTGATAGCTGTTAATCCCACAAGTGCGTACTGAAATAGCGCTCCCCGAGGTCGTTGAACACGGTCACGATGGTTCCCTTCCCGATCCGCTTGGCGACTTCATAAGCGCCCTTCAGATAGCCGCCGGAGGATTGTCCGACGAACCACCCGCGTTTTGCCAGACGACCGCATATATCGTACGCCTGATCGATGGTGACGGGGATTTTGCAATCGACAACGCTCTCGTCGAGGATCTCCGGCACGATGTCCCCCGGATTGCCCAGCGGTTTGAGTCCTTCGATTCCCGGGAAATCATCGGGCGTGATGCAACAGATTTGGATGTCGGAATTGTACTCTTTGAGCCGTCGTCCGGTGCCCGTCACGGTGCCGCCCGTCCCTACGCCCCCGACGAAATGGGTTAGTTCGCCTCGGCTCTGTTCCAAGATTTCGACGGCTGTTGTGTCGTAATGAGCGCGCCAGTTGTTCTCGTTCTTGTACTGATCGGCGAAGAAGTATTTGTCGGGCGATGCCTCGAAGCGGCGGTGAACCTCGCGCAGCGCTTCGTCATATCCGAGGATAGCATCCGTGTACACAATCTCCGCGCCGTGCGCTGTGATCCGTTTCTTCCGCTCCTCGCTCGCGTTGTCGGGGAGGACAAGCTCGACACGATACCCCAACACCGAGCCAATCATGGCATACGCGATTCCGGCGTTTCCCGAGCTTGAGTCCAGAATGGTTTTGTCCCGATTCAACTCCCCGGACCGGATGGCTTCCGTCAACATCCGCAGCACAGAACGATCTTTGATTGACCCGCCCGGGTTGTACATCTCGGCTTTTGCGTAGATTTCAACATCCGGCAGTTCGTCGGAGAAAACATCAATCTTAACCAGCGGCGTATTTCCAATCTGTTGGAGGATGGGGTACGTCGAAAGGTCCACGGCGTGCGCGGCTTGGTTACTCATTATACGGTTTGTTGTCCATTTCTAACGAAGTCTATACAAAGAAGGTGGCACAGACGCTGTGCCGTTGCGCAAGCTCCTAATTCGATACAGCAGGCTCGAAACCCATCCCCAATCGTTGTTCCAGTAATGCGGCGACGTGGTCTCTTGCGGCGTTGTCTACGAGCTCCCCGTGAAGAATCTCGGAGACCTCAAACTCGGCTATGCGCAGCGTCGGACGAAGTCCGTGCAACGGCGGCAGCCAATCCCGAAAGGTGTCGAAGAAGGCGCGTTGCGCGGCGCGTCCATTGACGAAAGGGAAATCGGCGGTTTTGCGCCGAAATCGATCTGTGCCCTTCCGAAGCGCCGACTCATGATGTTCCGCACAGAACCGGAGGTATTGCCCCCGATCAAACGCCAACGGCACATGCGCCGGATAAAGCGTCAAGGTCTTCTGCCGGGGGGCGGTGAAGTGCTGCAGCTCGTCGAACTCGAAGATGAAATGATACGGCTCCGGGAAATAGGCGTCCGGAGTCAAGTAGCCGTCCGCCTTCGCGAATAATCCGTCCTTATCGCCGCCCAATTCCTCAAAGAGGCGGAGTATTCTCGGGTAATAACCTCCAAAATGCTCAGCCGTCGGTTTGTTTTTCAGCCAATCGAATTGCGCCTGCCGCTCGGCAGGAACGCCCAACACTTCGGCAACAAGCGCGATGATACCGACTTCAAGCCGCATGGCGAATCTGGGTTGAGGTAAGGCTACTTCCGATGAGGGAACAGGATTCTATTTGTCTTATTGCCCCGCTTGTTATACTCTACAGTTTCCTTCAACGCAGCGGTAAAGGTGCGTCTCTCTATTGGTCAAAAGCATACCACAAATGCAACCGTGTTTCAAATGGAAATACGAGATCTTGTCCGCAACCACCAAATCCCCAATGTCCTCTTTCTCCTTTGTAGGTTGGGTTTCCAAGCGCGACAATCGCTGATTTCTCCTCTTTTTGCCACTTATCCGACCGGTGACGGACAAGTATGAACAACAATTTTTGTTTGACAGCGCCTTTGATTCTTGGCACACTATGTGCGCTACTTCAATGGCTGCATACGGCTCGCTACCCGGTGATGTCCGTCGCTCTCCAATACTGAACCATTACGGACTCCAAGTCTGCAATCTGGATACACTTGATAACTTAACACACATATAGTACAATTTGCCGAAGTGTTGAAAAGGACAAGAACACAACACTCAGTAACCAATCACTTGTGGAATGAAAGGATCAACCGAATGAATAGCGAGGGCGATAGTTTTCTGACGTTGACGTGGCCAGATTTTTATCCAGCAGACTGTCCGCCTGCGGAAGCCGAATCTGCTTCCGGTACAGTTTACCGCCTTGTAAAACACGACCCGGCACGGGCAGAAGATTTCAAATCAGTCTTTGAAGAAAACCTAAGAGGAGTCAAAGAAAAGCAAACTGTGAATCTCTATGGACTCTCCGTCCATAGAGATTCACAAGACAGCGAGCGACTACGCGAGCGACTAAAGAACAGGGCCAGAAAATTCAAAAACAGACAGATTGCGGAAGGTAGTCTAAATTCAACGCTTGGAATGATTCGACATACACCATCAATAGAGGAATCACACATACTTGGTGGGTACCTATTGGAGCGGAGCCTAGGCTTGTTTTTAACGTAATCCGGTAAAAAAGGCAGACAGTCATTTGGTGAGGAGGTAAATGATGGATGACTTACTCAATATCCCAATGTTGGGAAGACTCGAAATCTTAGAAACCTTCGAATACTACGATCAGCCAGTTCTCTTTTCCTGCAAAAACGCCGCTGGACATCTCTACCTTGTTGTTGCCGCTGATGAAAACGACCAACACGAAACATGGCTGTACGCCGGAGTTTCCGAGGAACGCCTCAAACTCATCCGATCCGGAGCGATTGACCTGCACGACGCATTCGCCGATCCTGAAGATGGCTATGTACTCCAAGCAATAGTTCCATACGACAACCAAACCGGAATCCAAACCGACTTCATCCAGCCCGATCGAATCACTGAAGACATGCTCCCCATACCCGGTGAACGCCTCGATCTTAAGACCAATACACTTCCGACACTCAGTAGTCCAGAAGAAATTGCAAAATCGGGAAAGCGAGAAATTCTAAACCTGACTCTCAACTTCGATGGCGTATTCAGGACAGAAGCGCCTGCTGCTGCCCTAAGTAGGATTCTTGGGACACTCCAAGACGTGATTAACACAATTGGAATGGCCCGTTGTAACTCAACTCAAATCACTGAAGACATCAGGCGCGAAATGCAGATTTCGCTAATAGAAGTCGGTGCTGGGTCATTCGACATTCGGCTCGCCTCTACAGAGATTGTTGACCTTTTTAGTAATTCTGATTTCGGAAATGCAATTGAAGAATTCCTCAATCTCCTTGTTGCCGGGAGTGACCAGAACGAACTCAGGATACTCCTAGGACGACTCAAATCAAGAGTTGCGGAGAACTACACTACATTTCTCAAATCGCTCAGCGAATCCGTAAGCGATACTAAACTCACATGGACATCGCCAAATCCACAGCGAGGAGGAACAGCATACTTATCCAAACCGCAAATGCAAGAAGCGATTGAAATTCTCCAAAGATTTCAAGAAGAAACGCCGTCAACGTTCACTGTTATTGGCACGTTAATCGGTGCCTTCCTTAAATCCAAAAGATTTGAAATTGAAACTACAGAAAAAGTCTATACTGGGTCCATCGCAGACGAAGCCATTAAGGTCGTAAGTACCGCCACACTTAGCCGAGAATACACCGCAACAATTCAAGAAATCACCAAAAAACGCGAAACCACAGATGAAATCACCAAGCCGAAATACCAGCTCTTGAGTCTCCGCTGACAAGAAGACTTATTCTCCGCAGCGAGTTTGAAATTTCGACCAACTACTAAAATCACATGAGCCCAGTCGGACAGCTTGCTAAGATTGGTCGCTCGTAGTCAGATAATGCTAGGCTCGCGGAGACTGCAAATCGGACGCTCCCCGATTTCCATCAACAATCGTCATTCGTCAAATTCCCGCCTTCTCTTACTCCGCCCACCACACGTGGTAAAGTCAAAAAACGCCAGTACAAATCCCCACCCGACGCAACCCCAAAGCACTTGCAACACAACTGGATGTGTGATATAAACCTCAATGCGAATCCTCGGCGATTTAATTGAAGGCTTCCAGATGCCGTGCGCCCGCATGGCTGGTGCTTTGACGTTGCTCAAAGTTGCCGCTTCTGCTAAAATGTTCTCTAACAACAGTCAGAGTTTGCAAGACGGAACAATGCCTTAACAATCAAAGGAGCTCACATGATACGGCAAACCACAGTAATCCTACGGGTACTCATTTTGTTGCTCATTGTCACGGCGAGTGGATGTGAGAAGGGCAGCGAACTCCCGGCAAGCGCCATCGTGGCTGGGAAATATATCATTCTGGACACGCGGACGGATCAGGGCGACTCGGCGACGGCAAAGAAGAACGCCGAAAACACCCTGAAGAAATATCCCGATATCAACGCAATGGTCGGGCTTTGGGCGTACAATACCCCTCAATGCCTCGAGGCAGTGAAGGATGCCCGCATGGAGGGGAGGGTGAAGTTGATCTCTTTCGACGAAGACAATTTGACGCTGCAGGGAATCAAAGATGGTCATGTGCACGGAACTGTCGTGCAACAGCCTTATGAGTTCGGCTACCAGTCGATGAAATACCTCAAAGCGCTGGCGGAGGGCGACACATCCGTGATCCCGCCAAACAAGATGTTGGATATCCCGACGAGGGTGATTAAGAGGGACAACGTTGATGAATTCTGGGCTAATCTTAAGGAACTCAGTCAGTTGGGTGAGACCGCGAAAGACGCGGAAAAACCGACGGGCGGGCATCATTTCGCCTTCGTGGTGAACGTCCCCAACGAGTTTTGGAATTACGCCAGAGCCGGTTGTTACAAAGCCGAACAGGATTTCGGTCTGCTCTGCGATTTCAAGATTCCCCACGACGGTTCATCGGCGGAGCAGAATCGAATCCTCGAAACGCTCGTTCAGAAGGACGAAATTAAGGGAATCGCCGTGAGTCCGCTCGACCCCAAGAATCAGACGGCGATTCTCAACCAGGTGGCTGAGAAGGTCACACTCCTGTGCCACGACAGCGACGCGCCGGACAGTAACCGTCTGTTTTATCTGGGCACAAACAACTATCTCGGTGGTCGGCAGGTTGGCAAGTTGGTCAAAGAGGCTTTACCAGACGGCGGCAAACTGATGATTTTTGTTGGGAAATTGGATGTGCTGAATGCGCAGCAGCGGCGGCAGGGAGTGATTGACGAGCTCATGGATAAGCCGATGCCGGAATAAATCTGGATTGGCGCAATTTATTCGGAGAAACCGAGTTTTCAAGAAAAAACTCGGTTTCTTCTACTGGAAACTCGTAACATGCCCGCCTATCCCATACTCCTTCGGCGAACCAACAAATCCCGGAATTTCTATGCAGAACGGTGATGTAAAACCCTTCCTAGAGGCGACCGGAATCCACAAACGCTTCCCGGGGGTGCACGCGCTCAACAACGTGAACGCGACCTTTTTCCTCGGCGAAGTAGTCGCTGTCATTGGGGAGAACGGCGCAGGCAAAAGCACCTTGATGAAGGTTATCGCCGGCGTCCATCCACCCGACGCGGGAACCATTACGCTTGAAGGAGAACCGGTAACCATCCCCACCGTCTCCAAGGCGACCGAACTGGGAATCGCATTCATTCATCAGGAACTCAACCTCTCGGACAATTTGAGCGTTGGGGCGAACATCTTCTTGGGGCGGGAGCCGCGTAAGTTTGGGCGCCTCGGCTTAATCAATCAGAAGTCGATTCGCCGCCATACCCGCGACATCCTCGATCAGTTGGAGATGGACTGCGATCCGGAAACAATCGTCCGCGAGCTTTCCATCGGGCATCAGCAGATGGTAGAAATTGCCAAGGCGTTATCCCAGAACGCCCGGATGATTATCATGGATGAGCCGACGAGCAGCCTGACGCAACACGAAACGGATTGCCTCTTTAATCTTATCCGCAGCCTGAAATCCCAAGGCGTTTGTGTCGTCTACATCTCCCATCGCCTGATGGAGGTCGGTCAGATTGCCGACCGCGTGATTGTCCTCCGAGACGGCGAAAATAGCGGCGAGTTGGCTCGTGACGAGATTGACCACGAGCGCATGGTATCGCTGATGGTGGGTAGATCTCTGACGCAGTTTTATCAACACAAAGAACATCAGATTGGATCGCCGGTGCTTGAGGTTTCCGATTTGGTGGTGCCCGGGCATTCGGATCTGCGTATCAATTTCACGCTCCATGCGGGCGAGGTGGTTGGAATGGCTGGCCTCGTGGGTGCGGGACGGACAGAGCTGGCGCAGGCAATCTTCGGCGTTGACGGCGCTGTTTCCGGGACGCTCAAGGTTGATGGCGAAATCGTGGAGATTCACAACCCCCGTGACGCAATCAACGCGGGCATTGCGCTCGTTCCGGAGGATCGTCGCGATTACGGGCTGATAACGGAATTTGCCGTTCGCGACAACATCTCATTGTCCGCGCTTGACCGTTATCAGACGGCGAAGTTTGTGCGCCAGAAAAAGGTCGCCGACCTCGCCCGCGAGGCGGTGGATGAGTTCAACGTGAAAACAACCTCTATCGAAAACGAGGTTGGGCTGCTCTCCGGCGGCAATCAACAGAAGGTTGTGCTTGCCAAGTGGATATCCCTGAAACCGAAAGTTCTGCTTTTGGACGAACCTACAAGGGGCATTGATGTCGGCTCCAAGAGCGAGATTTACCAGTTAATCGAAGACTTGGCAAGTCAAGGCGTGGCTATCCTGGCAATTTCCAGTGATCTTGAGGAGATTCTGCGGATCTCGGACCGCGTGTTGGTCATGCACGACGGAGCGCTGACGGGCGAACTCGCGCGTGACATGCTCAGTGAAGAGGCGGTCATGGGGCTGGCAACTGGATCAAGCGACCGAATAGATCAACTGAGCGGATAGCGCGCAGGATTTTCTATCGGAGTTCTATCGCACTCATTATTCATTCGCTTGATCCCTCCTTATCCGGTCGGTTGATCTATAGAAATCCCGTGCGATAGAGTTCCCTTTTCAAGAAAGAAAACTCGGTTTCAGGGCAAATTGGGCTACTACAAATAGATCTTCAATCAGGCTCTTAAGGTACATGAAAAAGACGCTGGGCATTTTCCTGCTCTTGGCAGCCATTTTCCTCATCACCGGGATAATCGAACCACGCTTTCTGAGAGTCGGCAATTTGACGAACATGGCGCGGTGGACGGGGCTTTACGGTATCCTCGCCATCGGCGCAGGGTTTGTGATTATCACTTCGGGTATCGATCTCTCGATTGGATCGTTGATCGGGTTGACCGGATCGCTTTTCCCGCTTTTTCTCGTCGGGGTGGGGCTGCCCGTGGGCGTCGGGTTCGCATTGGTCATCCTGCTGGCGTTGGCAATCGGCTTCGCGCACGGGGTGTTAATCACCAAGCTCAAGCTACAGCCCTTCATCGTCACGCTCTGCGGACTGTTCATCTACCGCGGCGTCGCCCGGCACATCACGGGCGAGATAAACCAAGGCTTTGGCAACGATTTCCAAGGGTTGCGCCTCATCGTGAAGTATCGGGTGTTTGACGTTATCCCGATGCCGTTCGTGATTGTTCTGCTGCTTGGGGGTATCGCCGCACTCTTTCTCAACAAAACGATCTACGGACGCTACCTGCTGGCGCTGGGGCGAAACGAGAAAGCGGCGCGTTTCAGCGGCATCAATACGGATCGGATGGTCATCTGCGCCTATATGATTTGCTCGCTTCTGGCGGGCTTCGGCGGGATGCTGTTTGCGCTGGATCAGAATTCGGTCCAACCCTCGACGTTCGGGAACTTTTACGAGTTGTATGCCATTGCGGGAGCGGTGCTCGGCGGGTGCAGCCTTCGCGGCGGCGAAGGGACGATTGGGGGCATCATCTGCGGGGCGGCGATGGTCGAGGTGATAAAGAATTCGGTTTTTTTCCTCAACGTTCCCACGGAGTCCGAGTTCACGGTGATCGGTTGCGTGATTCTCATCGGCGTCACGGTGGACGAGTTCATAAAACGCTACGCCGCCAAACGTCGCGCCAAGCAACAAGCTGGTAGTGCATAAAAATGAAAATCCTTGCATGCCTTTTAACGCTCGTGATGTTCATCGGATTCAGTTGCGGTGGTGGTCGTTATGTCTGTGACTGTGGTGTTCCCGATAACTACAGTCCAACCGTCCGATTGGTACAAGATACAGATCGAAGTTTTCACTTTCAGTGGGATGATACGCTCTTGGCGGAGCGCATCGTTTTAGCGCGATACACTTACACAAACATTAATTCGGCGGGCGCGGGCTTTGAGCCGTGACCGCTCGAATTACACCGCTTCAACCCCGGTCAGTTTCGATCAGGGCCCCTCATGGTATTCGACCGCGAGTTCAACGACACCCAACACGTTATGGTCGAGATACTCCCCGCAACAGATCGGCTCACACTCAAACTTCCGTACCGGGTGCAAGGCGGAAGTGCTGTCCTTGTCGAACACCCCTTCAAGCATTACGACGTTGGCACACCGTCAAAGCTGACATTTTCTCGAAAGGAAAAATCACAGTGACACAACAAAAGAGGCAACGTCAACCGAGCAAGCAAACACGCCAGCGCAATTACAAGTCGTATCTGGGATCGCCGAGATGGAAAGCAAAACGAGAGACCATCATGAAAAAATCGGGCGGGACGTGTCGGATCTGCGGCGCTCCCGCCACCGAGGTTCATCATGTGAATTATGAGCGCCGCGGCAAAGAGCGACTCACAGATTTAACCGCGCTCTGTCGCGAGTGTCATGAGCTCTACCACGCGAAACTGGAAGAAAAGAAAAAGCACGAAGCTAGCAAAACTCGGAAGACCGCTCGCACATACTGGCGCAGATGAATCTTGGACATTTTTTGGTCACGGCGGAAATGAACACGAACGGTCAAACGAAATATCACTTTTATCAACAAACACATTGGTCGTGGATATGGTCAAAAGCCTGTAGTGTGCGCAGTGCGCACCAGCCTTTGTAAGCTGCAAAGTGGAATCGGAGGAGATTGAGCGATTGACTAACGAGAGATTATATGACTGAATATGGAATGCGATAGAGTTCCCCTAGAAATCCCTTGTTAATTCCTACATTGCCACCTCTTGTTAAGGTTTGTAAGAGCTCGCTCATGCGAAGTATATTGCAGGAAAAGGCTGGTGGAATCCCTATCGCAGTCATTATCCATTCCATTGATCGCAGTGCGCACCCTACAAATGTGCTTTTTGAGGTCTGTAGGAGCGAGCTCCCGATCGCGACGTTCATATCGCGAGCAGAGCTCGCTCCTACAGAAAACCGAACCACGAACGTACTAATAAATTCATAATCTATTGCAAGGAGGTAAATGATGGCGATTTCAGTATCCACAGTTGCAGCGATGCTCATGTTGGGCTTACTGGCGACATCCGCCGCTCGAACTCACATTGAAGGGCACAGTCATACCCGTGCTAGCATTCACAGAGTTACGTGGGGAACGGTCGATGACAAAACCGTCTACTTGTACACGCTGGATAACGGGCAGGGCATAACCGCAAAAATCACCAACTACGGGGCGCTCCTTACGGAACTTCACCTCCCCGACCGCAACGGCGAGAACGCCGATGTCGCCCTCGGATTCGATACGCTTGACGGCTACCTCGCCGGTCACCCGTATTTCGGCTGCACGGTTGGTAGAGTCGCCAACCGCATCGCCAACGGCAAATTCACGCTTGATGGAAAGGATTACACGCTGGCGACTAACATGGGTAGTAGCCACCTGCACGGCGGAGAAAAGGGATTTGACAAAATGGTATGGGATATTGTCGAGGCGAAGGAAAACGATGCGGGCGCCTCCTTGACGATGAAATACGTCAGTCCCGGCGGTGAAGAGGGCTATCCCGGCAACCTGACGGTGACGGTTACTTATACACTGAAGGCGCGCGACCTTCGGATCGACATGCGCGCCGAAACCGACGCACCTACCATCGTGAATCTTGCCAACCATGCTTACTGGAATCTCGCGGGGCATGACGCCGGCGATATCCTGAAGCACGAATTGAGCCTGAATGTCGACAACTACACGCCGACGGACGAAACAGTCATCCCGACGGGCGAGATTGCATCGGTGAAAAACACGCCGTTCGATTTCCGCGAATCCAAACCGATTGGGAGGGATATTGGACAGTTGCCCGGCGATGGCGGCGAGGATCCCGGGGGATACGACATCAATTTCGCTCTCAATGGCGAGGCGGGGACGATGAGGTTGGCGGCTCGCGTCAGCGAACCGAGTTCCGGCCGCAATATGGAAGTCCATACCGACGCACCGGGGGTGCAGCTCTACACCGGCAACTACCTAGATGGGTCATTTAGCGGCAAGGGCGACACCGTCTACAAAAAACATGCGGGGTTCTGCCTTGAGACCCAGCACTTTCCGGACGCAATTAACAAAGAGGGGACACCCGGCTGGCAATCGGTTATTCTGCGCCCGATCGAGGTCTATAGCCACAGCATTCTCTTCAAGTTCTCGACAGAGTGAGATTCTGTTTGAAATCACCGCAACCGGTAGTAGGAGCGATCTCCGAATCGCGACCGATTGTCGGGAATCGGAAGGGATCTCTATCGCGCTCCTTATCCAGTCGCTTGATCTCAGTTGATCGTTCGGTTGATCCCGACTTACGGGAATGGGTGGGAATTTGGGTATGTTAATAAACACATGTGTAATTCTTAGTTGCAATGACTATAAATGTAAATTTATTCATGAAGGTTACTCAACTCATGAATCAGGAGAGAAACAAGATGGAGGCATTTATGAATAGAGATTGGGATGGGGGACCGGTTCGGTATCCCGATCCGGCAATAGAAATTCTCGATCCGCGGTTCGAAGACTACCCGATCGGAAATTCGGCGGTCGAGCGCCTCTGGACGGGGTGCCGCTGGGCGGAGGGACCCGTCTGGTTTGGCGATGGTCGCTATCTCCTCTGGAGCGATATTCCCAATAACAGAATCCTGCGCTGGACGGAGGAGACGGGTGAGGTTAGCGTCTACCGATCGCCTTCCAACAACAGCAACGGCAACACGCGCGACAAGCAAGGGCGGTTGATTACCTGTGAACACGGCGCCCGACGCGTCACGCGCACTGAGCTTGACGGCACAATCACGGTGCTGATGGACAGATTCGAGGGAAAGCGCTTGAACGCGCCCAACGATGTAGTCGTTCATGAAGACGACCACGTCTGGTTCACTGATCCGGGTTACGGGATTTTGCTGAATTATGAGGGACACCTGGCAGAGTTCGAGTTGCCGACCAATGTCTATCGGCTCAATCCGGATACCGGCGAGGCAACCGTGGTGGTAGACGAGCTTGAGAAACCGAACGGACTATGTTTCTCGCCCGATTATTCGCGGCTCTACCTCGTTGACACCGGCGTCTCGCACAAGCCGAATCATCCTCGTCATATCCGTGTCTACGATGTCCTAGACGGGGCGATCCTGACGAACGGCAGGAATTTCTGTGACATGGCACCAGGGATGTCGGATGGTATACGTTGCGACATTGACGGCAACCTGTGGGCGTCCGCAGGCTGGGATGGCGAGGGATTCGACGGGGTGCATATCTTTGCCTCGGATGGCGACCTAATCGGCAAGATTCATCTCCCGGAGGTTTGCGCCAATCTGTGCTTCGGCGGCGTCAAGAAAAATCGGCTGTTCATGGCTGGCAGCCAATCCCTTTACTCGCTCTATGTGGAGACGCAGGGGGCGCAAACGCCGTAAAGATTGGAAGGATGGAAGGGCGGAATGGAAGTTGATTGACACGAATTTTGTAGGAGCGATCTCCAGGTCGCGACCTCCTGTAGGGTGGGATCAAAGGAGTGAGTAGCGACTACGATAGAGATCCCCTGCCCACCATTTCTTGTAGCAATCGAGAGCGATCGGATAAGGAGCGTTCAACTGAGTGATTAACGAAGGCCATAGAAGATCTTGATAGAGATCCCATCGCGACAGAACTCCCGTGGAACTCCTCCCGGCCTTTGAAAGCGCCAGCGGCGCGACAGGTGTATAGCGCGCCATTATTCCGTCAGGGATAATGGCGCGCTATAGATAAAACGTCGGGGCAAGATGCCCCTCCTACATAAAAATGTAAGGCAGTGCCTATTCTACATATCTATCAAGAACACTCTTTCAAAGCTAGTCATAGAGCGAAAGATGAGTGTTTCTTGCTGAAAGAATCATTCCGACAGGAACGATGGTGTGCTATACACCTTCGGGATTTCTACCGCACTCGCTATTCGCTCCCTTGATCCCACTCTGGGGCTTGCGAAGATTGGTTTCAAGGCAAATTGTGCCATTACAAATTGGCTTTCAAACGGCTCGTATTTTAATCCAAGTCTCTCACCCAAAATCGCGGTTCACCAACAAAATCGTTCGGAGAGAAAATGGCAGAAAATCGAATTAACCCTGAAAGTTCAACAGCGGAAACTGTCCCCGGCGGGTGTTTGCCGGACTGGGAGGTTCACGACCTTCCCGCGCCTCCGCCCTACCGTTTCGGGCGAACATTTCACAATATCCTGGGTCCCGGAATCATTGCGCTTGGGGGATCGATTGGCAGCGGCGAGTGGCTGCTAGGTCCCGCGATTACGGCACAATACGGCGGTAGGCTGCTGTGGATCGCGACGGTTGCCATCTTCCTTCAGTCATTCCTCAACACGGAAGCCATACGCTATACCGTTTATACAGGCGAACCGATGTTCAGTGGCTATATGCGATGCCGGCCGGGTTCGCGGTTCTGGGCGTTCTTTTATTCAATTATCGATTTCTTCGGCATCTGGCCCGGATGGGCGATGGCTGCCGCTACAGCCGTTGGCGCCGCTTGGTTGGGGTATTTGCCGGGTGATGCGGATCAGGCGACGGTCCGGACATTTGCATATCTCATCTTCTTCGTTTGCCTTTTTATTGTTCTGTTCGGCGGTAAAATCTATAACGTCCTTGAGAAAGTTCAACTATTCATGGTGGTGTGGATTATCGGATACTTGCTCATTATTGACGTTTTTATGGTATCTCCGAAAGTTTGGTGGACGGTCATCAAGGGATTCTTGAGTTTCGGCGCACTACCCGCCGCAGATGAGGGCGGGGACGGGATTGATTGGCTGCTGCTCGGCGCATTTGCGGCATACGCCGGTAGCGGCGGCTTGGGGAATGTCACCATTACCAACTACGTCCGAGATAAGGGGTGGGGAATGAGCAGTCTCGTCGGGGCAATTCCATCCATAATCGGCGGGCATAAGGTGACGCTGTCGCATTTTGGCAAGGTATTTCGTATCACGCCTGAAAACCTTAACCGTTTCCGCGAGTGGTGGAAGTATAACCGGTTCGAGCAGTACTACATCTGGGTGGTAGGCTGCTTTTTCGGGATGGCATTACCCGCGATGCTAACCATCTCGTTCGTCCCGTCGGGGCAGGCGATTGACGAGTGGTCGGCAGCTGCATTTCAAGCGGAGGGGCTGGCGGCGAAGGGCGGGCAAATTTTCTGGTATCTCACGCTGTTATGCGGGTTTTGGGTGCTTTTTTCAACGCAGTTAGGTAACGTAGACAGCGTCACCCGCCGTTACACGGACATCATTTGGACGGGGTTCTCAAGAGCGCGGAAATTGAAAGAATCGGACGCGAAGTTTATCTATTACCCGATTCTGATCGTCTATATCCTGTGGGGTGTGGTTGCCATGTACCTTGCCAAGCCGTTTTTCATGATTTTGGTTTCCGCGACGGTTGGCGGCTACCTGCTGGTGATTACGTCGCTGCACACGCTTTACGTAAACCGGAAGTTCCTGCCTAAGGAGATTCAGCCTCCGGTCTGGCGGCAGGTTGGGCTCGTATTGTGCGCGGTATTTTATTCGATTTTCGGCACGCTAACCGTGATTCAGAAGGTGATTGTGCCCTATATCCTGCCGCTAATATTGGGGTAATCTCAAGAGGGCTTACGCAGAAAGCAAAATCAATGATTATTTCAGGTTTCAGGCGTTTCGTAGGGAATAACGATCATTATTCCCTACAGTATCAACATGAACAAACCTTAACACATCACCGCAGACAACTCTGTACAATCTCGCGGTAAACCTCCAATCCGGGTGTTTCGAGGTTCTTTACTTTCGCGAGGTCGTCCCACCGCCGCAAGTTGAGCGCATCTTCGGAATAGGGGATTCGCTCAAACGCCAACCGCTCATCGTCCGACATGACCCCGCCCTGAACTCGGAAACTCCGCTTTGACGCTTCGGATAAACCGTCGTAATATTCCGCATCTGTCGTGCATAGGTACCGCTTTGCGGGCACGTGCAATCGCACCGGCGTCGTAACCGCGTCCGGGAAAAACGGCTCCAGAAAGTTCGCGCCAACCTCCTCGTGATTCAGGTCGTGTGCCAAGAACGCTTTGTCGGCATTATGTTCGTCCAACAAAAAGTGTCCCAGATCATGTAACAGGGCGCTTGTAATCTGCGTCGGCGTGGCATCATTGATGTGAGCTTGGTTGGCGCATTGGAGCGCGTGTTCCAGTTGTGTCACGGACTCGTCGTAAAAGGATTGTCCCCTCCGTACCATACAGTCGAACAGGATGGCAATCTTCTGGTGGCTTGTCGCGCGCGCCATGTCGTCCGCGAGCGTTTGGTCAATACTATTCTTCATAGTTCAATACAGTCCTTCCCTGAAAATGGGCTATCTTGCTGATTTGACCCGACCTTCCCGACTCATCTGCCGCGTACTGCGAAAACGCCTGACGCTTGTCCTCGTAATACTTATCGCGCCAATCGCCATCGGAGAGGTGATTGTAGACGGCGTAGATGATGCGTCTGGGGGTATCTGAACCGTTTGCATCGCTCTTGTGGGGAATGTAGGAGCTGAACAACAGAACATCACCCGGTTGCGTGGGCGCGGCAACCCAATCCATGCTTTCTGCAATTTCGGGAGCGATACAACCGTCCGTATCCAGCGCAATCAAGCCCTCCCGATGCCGCCCGGGCGAGAAGTACAAACACCCGTTCTCGACCGTCGCCGCATCTATTGAGATTAGGCATGTGGTGTGGTTTTTGACGAACTCGTAGGCGGGTGCATCCTGGTGGGGAGCGTAACCGCCACCGCCAGGGTATTTGTAGTTGATTTTCTCTTTGTAGAGCACGGCAGGCTCGCCTGTCAACTCCGAAATCACCTCCGACACTTTGCCAGCCGTCAGGATCGATTTCATTCCCTCATGATACGGAGCGAAGTTTTCCGTGCGCGAGAGCCGGGTTCCGTCCGATACCGATTCGTAATGGTGCATCCACCTCTGCGGATCTTGCCCCCAGCTTTCGATTTCAGTGACCCATTGACATAGCGCGGCGACCTCGCTATCCGAGAAGAATCCGCGAATCCTAAGGTATCCGTTGGTTTCCCAAGCGTTGTGCTGTGACGGTTCCAGGTAAGTAGACATAAAGCATGTCCTCGTTGTTGGGGTTGGATGGGGTGTCGGATTTCACAAAGATTTCGGTGTATTCAAGCATTGTGGAGTGCCGAATGCGCAGGTTACGGCATACAGAGTGTGCCTACTACTGTTTGCTGCTTCTTACTCCTTGTGATTGGAGGATACGAGGTCGTCCATCGGGTTTTCGATTGCTATCCGATAGTCCCATCCCCAGGTGTAATTCGCACACTTAATCATAAGGGTGTTCCAGCCCGCGCGCAACGGCAGCTCGACATGACCTGAATTTCCGTAGCCCGCACCCGAAATCCGAAATTCGTCTCCGTTTACGAAGAGGCGCCCGATGTCTTTCCATCGCACCGCCGCCAAAACCGTCCGATTCTCAGGGCTCTTGATGTAGGTCACTCCGTATCCGATTGTCCAATTCGGTTCACCAAACGCCTCGTCCAATTTAACCAAACCGTCCTCGGCACGGTATTCCTGCCAGCTAATTTGCCCGGTTTTGCCCTGATAAGCTGAATTATTCAACTCCGGTAGAAGGTTGGCGGTGAACTGTGCCGGATATACTCCCGGGGTTGCGGGCTCTTGCGTCACGCCGAGTTCCAAGGGACCCAGAATCATCCAATGATTAAGACTGTACAAATCCGTCGGGTCAACCAGATTGATTATGTCTAACTGACCGTACAACACCTCTCCGCCGTACGCAATTGAATAGCCGTAGGTGGGGAACGGCAGCAACATGTTGGATGGGCAGGAAAGCTTCATGGTACTCCTCGCTTCCTCGCCCGGTTGGGCCTCAAGGGCAATATTGGGCGGCGTTATCCGCCAGTTCGCCTCCAAACCGAAAGTGACTTCGGCTCTCACCGGTTTTTCGAGCGTATTCTTCAACCGGAATTCAACAGTGCCGCTCGACCGTGTTTGTTTCCTGTTGACCTTGAAATCGGGCTTGAATGTGAGCAGGTTGATTAGTTTCTCTTTGAATTCCGCCGTCGAAATGTCCGCCGGATGAACGTTGCCGGGTTCAATAATCGCAACACCCACATCGTTGCCATCCACCGTCACAATGCTGTAATGGTCAAACGCGCCGAATTCTTTCGTCTCCTGCGGCGTGAAAGCTCCACCGGTCGCACCTAGAACGAAATACCGATGGTCTTCCCGCGTGTGCAGCGTCAGGTTGTGGTAGTGCCCCGCGAAAACCGTGTATTCACGTCCTGCAAGCCCCGCCTCAATCTCAAGCCACCCCGAGTCTTCATGCAGCCACGCAGGTTTGTGTAACAGGACAAACGTGTGCCGCACGTCTTTATGTTTCGCCAATTCTGTGAGGGCGTAGTCGATTTGGCGAGCGCCAAACCAGTTTTCCCGCCAGCCATCGTCAGATTTGGGAAGACCGTGTCTTTCCTCCGTATTGAGTAGCAGAAACAGGCATTTTTTGTAGGTGAACGCCGAGTACGTCCGCCCAAGGTTATCAACCCAGTAATCGTACATCAGACGGTTTGTGATGTCGTGGTTGCCCGGCAACGGTATAAAGGGAACGTCCAAAGCGGACTCATGTCCCCAAAACTCTTTCCATTCCGATTCAATCCGTTTAAAGTCCATTGTGTACCCCGGAATCAGATCGCCGACCATGATGGCGAAGTCGGGTTTCAGCGCGTTGATTTCGGCGATGGCGCGGTCAAACACGTGCCACTTGTCCTCGCCGCCGCCGGTCTTGTCACCGATGATGGCAAAGCTGAACTTATCCGGATCATCCGAGAACGGACGTTCAACAATCGGGATGCGGTCCGGGAAATGCGGGGTTTCGGCTCCTACCTTCACCGCAATTGAAAGGAACACGGCGAGGAGGATTAGCATCCTATAAACATGAATGCATTTGTAGGGCATTAATTATTTTTCCTAGTTTCTGTTGACATTTTTGTTGGGCGTGTGTGCAATCCAAGGGAGGAACCCAACGGGTTGGGAGACCCAACCCCTACGGATGCCGGTGGATGCCTAACCAGAGGACTTGAACCCTTCGTCCATCCTTCTAACGGGATTAAGCAGTGACCACATGTCAATTGAACGTGCAAAGCGCAAAGAGAACCCGTAGGGGCGGGGATCAAATGAGCGAATAGCGAATACGATAGGGATCTTCCCGCCCCGCCCTGACTCCACACAAATTCGGTTGCTTTGCCCAATTTGATTATTTGGGCGAGCCTATTTATGCCTCCCCAGATTAACTGGTGACGATGATATGTCAACGGAACCTAGTATCATTGGTATTGAAGTCGGTTATCTTCAGCGGCACATGGCTTCATACTCAATAGATGTCGCGGAATTGTGGCGTTGGTATGGATTTTCCATGACGTGATGCCGGGTGAATAACTCGCATGGGCATACTGCTCCGGCAATTCGCGCGCTGCGTATGCACTTCACAATGCGACTTCTACCCTTTGCCATGCAATCCTTCCCTTGCACTGCGGACAATGGCCCGTTCTGGCGCGCCGGGTCAAGCGCTGTCGTTTCCATTCTTTGCCACAACCGCACTGTCCGCGCCAGCGCGGGGGCGTGTGATCGACGTGGTGACAGCGTTTCGCCGTGCACCCAATCCGCCGCGCCACAGTTTTCCACTCCTCGTTGTGGCCATGATTCGGTCCGGCGATTGCGTGGGCGATCTCGTGCAGAATCGTGTCAACAATCTCCGCTTTGGATGCCTTCAAGCAGTATGTTACGGAGAGCGCAATCAACTTTTCTTTGTACCTACATACACCGCCGCGGACAGGGGCGAGATCGAACGCAAACTTCCACCCTTTTTTGAGACCGCTCACCGTTTCGTGTTCTCGGATAAGGTGTAACCCCAGGGTTTCAACCTCTTTGAGTGGCATAGCGGACTCACCCGCCAGCGCTACGCGTGTCAAGGCGTCGTACGGGACGTTCCATAGCCCTTCGTGCTGTGTCCCTACCCGTGCCCACCGTGACAGAAGTTTTTGGACTGTACCTTCCAGCGCGCCTGTCTTTGTTGTGAATGATACTCTTGTCCCCGGCGGGAATGCGGCTCCCGGGAACTCGGAGGTCACGATGCGCATGAATGCTTGATTCCTGCTCTGACAATGTCTCCATTGAAATTACGATTTACGCAGTTGAATATTCTACGGTTCGCAGTGGGATTGTCGAACTGCTGGAGCAATCTTAGTTCCGGCACGGGTACAAACCGAACCGCGTAATCCCTAACTATTATCGCACAATTTTCCGCATATTACCCTTAAAAAGTTTAGGAATAATGAGTGGATAATAGGAGGTAGCCTCATTTATAGAAGGGTGGAAGATTGGAAGGGACATAGATAAACGCGGACAGGAAAGAGAAAGGGAGAGGGGAATCCGGGATTTGACGATTCCGCCCTGCAACTGTAGGAGCGATTAAGCGAACGAACAGGGAGCGCGATAGTAAATCCCGTGCGATAGGGATCCTAACGCGATAGAGCTCCCATAGAGATCCCTCTCCCGGTCGCGACCTCCTGTCGCGAGTAAAACTCGCTCCTACAGTGGACGTGCAATGATGGGGGTTCCATATTCGATTTAATGATTGGCGATCCCAATCCTTTTTTCGGGGCAAAGGAACAGAATCGTTACAAGATCGAAAAACAATATTCACACAATCGTCATCTGTTTGTAACAAGCCCCTGTTATCATCCAAGGCGTTGAGGAAGTAGCATCATCATCCGTGCCGCTGTTATGCGGCTGACCGTGGCTACCGATTACCGAGCCGGAATGCTGCTGTGTGATGCGGATTTGGCAATTCAGACCTAGCACGTGAGGGGCGCGCCGAGAAGAGAAGCACAATGCTAGTCTCAATGGCTCAGAGCATAAAACACTCAACGCTGCGCTGAATTGAAAAGGAGGTTCAATTTATGGCTAAAATGCCATCATGGATAGAAGCAAGCCCAACGGCATTGACGTGGCAGGAGTCGAGGTCGATTTTTGTTCTCAATGTATGGGTGCTTCCACTGTGGTTGTCGTATAGGAACAGACCTCGGCAGAGCCGGATTGTTGCCTATATCAAGCAACATAAGCCGGACTATGTCCTTCTTCAAGAGGTGTGGTGCTCACACGATGTAAATTGGTTAGAGAAACGGATGCCCGAATTTCAGGTGTTTCGATCCGGTCAGAAGCGCCGCCTAATAAATAGGGGCGGCTTGGATTGCGGCATGAGCGTTCGGGGCGCAGTTGCCGAGGGAGAGCACAAGGAGAGTGGCGGCAACGATAAAGCTTAACAAGCTGAGGATGAAGGTTAGGTATCTCATTTTTGTTTAACGGTGCCCCAGGTGGTGGCGGATTTGCCGTGGGGTTGCACGACCGAGATTGTGGCGCGGAAGATGCCTTCTCGGGTGAGGGCATAGAGTTCGGATTGATGGGAGACGAGCGCACTAACTGTAAGCCACTGCAGACCTGCGGGAATCCATGTGTCCGAGCGTGCATCAAACATGTAGACGCCGTGATCATAAAGTCCGGCAAACAGACTGCCGCGGATTACAGCCAGGCTTGTTAAACTGGGCGCGTGGTCTAGATACCCATCGGAATCGCTTGGAAGCCCTACGATGCGATACTCCCAAGGGAAGGGGAGTCCTTCTTCGTTCCATCGTGCAAAGCCTTTGCCTCCGGCGACGTATAATCGATCATTGAACACCGCCCAGTCGTGCGCCGGGTGGTGTCCGAAACGGGGAATAGATTCCCACGTGTGGCCGTTGTCAGGGGAACGGAACATGCTGCCATCCGATTCGCTCCAGAGATAACCATCGAACTCAGTCATCGACAAGATACTACGGGCTATTGGCCAGTCGGGCGCTCCCCACGCGTCTTGGCGCACTATCCAGTCGTCTATTACGCCGTGCCATGTCTCACCTCGGTCGGTCGATGTATACGTACCCAAGCACGTCACAGTGATGACTGTGCCAGAACTGGTGACGAGGATTTGCTCAACGCGTCCGTATTGGTCGAGTTCTTCGTATAGGGGCAATCCGTCGTTTATGGGCTTCCATGTCTCGCCGAGATTGTCGGAGCGAACTACGCCGTTGCCATGTGTTCCTGCATACACGGTATTTTGATGGATTGCAATTGCAGTACACGTGTGTTTAACTTCGCTTGAACCCCAGGTGTAACCGTCATCGAGGGAGATGTATACGCCATTCCATGTCCCGGCGTAGAGTCGGCGTCCATCGGTTTCAAGTGCGTTCACGCGCCCCATGGGCTGCGCGACAGTCAGTTGAGTCCACTCGGCGCGGATATTCGCATCCGATTCGTTCGCCAGCATAGTCGTTGTTACTAAGAAAATGAACGCGGTTCGCATTAAACGTCGAGTCCATATCATTGGATTTCCTCCCTAAGAACTGATGGCTATCGGATTGACTGCGTTAGTAGAGTGCGCGCAAGTTATGTACCACTCCCATAAGCTGCCCCGACTTGGCACTACCCCGCGAATTTCATCGGCATTGTCCTCCGATGTGTCATGGAGACGCAATGGCGTTTCGTGTTTTCGTGTCTAAAAAGTGAACGCCGATGTTCATTTTTTGTACAGGAGGGGCATTGACAGTTCTCGCAACCGTGCCTATGTCCTACAAATCTGGTAGAGCATCTGTGTCGACCTACCTTCCACCTTTCTTCGGCTAGGAAATCGTAGGATAGTCTGACGTTGCTCAGCGTCAGGACAGGTTGCAACGCAGTTTAACCCTACTCCCATGCCACAGATGCACACGCTGCCTTGGCGAACTCACAAGTTCAAGTCGTTGCGTGTCCCGAAAACTTGGAATTTGGCTTGTGCTCCTGTACGGCGGCAGATTGGCAGGAAATTTGCTGTCTGTTAGGAAAATCGGCTTCTAGCGCCAAACACTATGAACGTGGATCGCTCGGCACACCTACATGAAACATAAAATGGGAGGAATCGAAATGCAGGGGATTACACTAGCAAACACTCAATCAGCGGGAATCATGAGATTCAGGACAGCGTATTCATTCTGTGCTCTGGCCTTGATTGCATTGATATTTGTCGCGCCAAGAGTAGCCGCTTTACCTGAGAAGGTTCCCCGCGACGTGTTGAAACTGCGCCCGGACGGGTATGTCTACGCCGATTACTCCGGCGTCTTCGATGACGCTGAAGGCGAAGGCATTACGGTTGAGGCGTGGATATATTTGACGGAGCGTCCACAAGATGGAGATTATCAAGATCCCGAGAGACGGTGGATTATTTTTGCCAAGCCCTTTAGCTATTTCGTTGCTATCACCGGAAGGGATTTAGGCTCTGGCCTCGATCGGCGTTACCCGGAAGGTACCGTATACATCGATTTTGGAGTACAGCGTCAGCGCGGTGGCGGCTTGAGTTCGGGAATTTTGAGCCGTATAATTTTGCCCCACGATGTCCCATTGAAGCGTTGGGTACATATTGCCTATCAGATTGCCGTGAAAGGAAATAGTACACAATCGATATCGTATTTTGATGGCGGAGGGAGCGGAGGCAGCTTTGGGAGCGCCATGGGGCGCACCGATGCGCCGCTGCTAATTGGCGGGAGCAAACGAAATGTGCGGGGATGGGGAGGCAGATATGGATCCATTTTAGGCTACATTGACGAAGTTCGGGTTTCCAAGGGGTTCCGTTACGGCGAGGCGGCAAGGAGAAAAATCCGTCCGAAGAGACGATTTCGGGAGGACGGGCGTACGATAGCGCTCTGGCACTTTGATGAAGGCCTCGGCGCGACGCGTTATGCAGATTCCTCCAGCAACGGCTATACGCTCCGAGCGGGCGGTTCGCTTGCCTTTGATTCACGCGGAAAGCTGGCGGCTACTTGGGAAACATAAAACGTTAGGAGGTGTCACCATGAAGGGCATGTACGTATCAGTCATTTGCTGGCTGATTATAGTTGATCACGGCTTCGCTGTACCGGAAGGCATACCCCTCGATGTGTTCAAAGCACAGCGGGACGGTTATCTCTACGCGGATTACCCGGGCGTCTTCGATGACGCTGAAGGCGACGGCATCACGATAGAAGCGTGGATTTATTTGACCGATAAACCGAAAGATGGGGATTATTGGGACACAAGCGAGGGACATTGGTTTATCATTGGCAAGCCCGGCGGCTATTTCGTTACTATCACCGGTAGGGATTTAAGCCTTTCTATTCAACAGAGAGATCCGGAAGGCACTGCATATGTCTATTTTGGAGTACAGAGCACGGATGGCAAGGGTTCGGCAAGTTCGGGGGGTCAGATTCGTCCCCGCGATTTCCCGTTGAGACGTTGGGCGCATATTGCGTTTCAGTTGGTGGTGAAACGAGATGGCACCCATGACTCCACGTTTTTTGACCGCGAACTCTTCGGGGGATTCAGCACCTACATACGGATGGGACGCGTGGCAACGCCGCTAATGATCGGCGGCGCCACGCCTGTAACCTTCAGAAACGGACTTCCGTGGGGCGACGGTTATGAATCTATGAAAGGCTATATTGACGAGGTACGTATTTCGAAGGGACTACGATATGAGACAAAGGGGAAGGCATTAATCCGTCCGCGGGCGCGGTTTCGACTAGATGAGCAGACGATAGCGTTGTGGCACTTCGATGAGGGGCCTGGGTCACGCATTTACCGGGATTCGTCCGGCAACGATTATCATCTCTTCCCCGGCGGTTCGCTCGCTGTTCATTCACTTGGAAAACTGGCGGCTACTTGGGCAAGCTGAAACGGCAGGAGGTGTCACCATGAAGGGAATATACGTATCAGCCATTTGCTGGCTGGTTATAGTTCATCGCGGCTTCGCCGTACCGGAGGGCATACCCCCCGATGTGTTTAAAGCGGGGCGGGACGGCTATCTCTACGCCGATTACCCGGGAGTCTTCGATGATGCTGAAGGTGAAGGTATCACGATTGAAGCGTGGATTTATTTGACTGATCGACCGAAAGATGGGGATTATTGGGACACGAATGAGGGGCGTTGGTTAATCCTTGGCAAGCCCGGAAGTTATCACGTTTCCACCACGGGAAGAGACCTGGGCTCACCCATCTGCCCGGATGCCCAGGAGGGGTTAACCTACATGTGGTTTGCAATTGAGCGAGCGGCCGGCAATTCTTGGGGCGCATCGAGTACTGGGCTTCCAATCGCACCCGAAGAATTCCCGTTGCGTCGCTGGGTGCATTTTGCACATCAGATAGTGGTGAAACAGGACGACATCCACAAAATCCTATTCTACGGCACCGTTCCATCTTACGACCGCAAAAACTGGTCGGGCGATCGCAGGCGCCTCATGGGTCGCGAAAATACCCCTCTAGTTATTGGCGGCCCCAAACCTCTGCCACCCAATTACAAATGGGAATGGGATAAGCGCTTCGAATCCATGAAGGGTTATATCGACGAAGTCCGCATCTCCAAGGGCGCCTCCTATGGCGACGAAATAGGTGCGGAAATTCATCCAAGACGCCGGTTTCGGGCGGATGGGCGGACTATAGCGCTGTGGCACTTTGACGAAGGTCCCGGTGCGCATTTCTATCGGGATTCCTCTGGCAACAATTATCACCTGTTCCCCGGCGGTTCGCTCGCGGTCGAAGCGCGGGATAAACTGGCTACTACCTGGGGCAGTTTGAAACGCCGCGCTCATGAAATGAAGTAGCTGGGTTTCACGGTGTTCAAACCAACCTACGGACTATGTTGATTTGAGGATTTCTATCGCTAGTGCGATTGGATTTATTATCGCAGTAAAGCCCGTTTGAAACATAATTAGAAGAGTCATCTTCCTACATTTTAAGTATTATTCTCTGTCGCCCCGCTGGGGCTTAGGTGCGCGGAGGTTTCGGTGTATCTATACACCTCTCGCACCGCTGGCGCTCTCCGAGGCTGGTGGGCAGTGCCCACCCTACAACTAGAATTGGCTATCCGGTCCCAGCGGTTAGAGAGTGCCCTGAATGGTCGGAGGCGTACGGAGGGGTTAGGGGATGCGCCGGGCGGTTATTGGTTGGCGCGGCGTCACTTCAGGATAACCATCTTTCGGGTAGTGGTCGATTCGAGGGTTATCAACTGGTAGAAGTAGGTTCCCGATGCAACCGGCTCTCCGCCATTATTGCGTCCACCCCAGTATGCGGCGCGCGATTTGCCAACGTAGAATCCGGCGCCTTGGAAGCCAAGTTCAAAATCCCGAACGAGTGTTCCCGTCGGGGTGTAGATACGGATGGCGGCATGGGTATCAATCGCCAACTGGTACGGCATCCAGGTCTCTGGATTGAACGGATTCGGATAGTTGGGTAGCAACGCGGTGGTTATAGGTATCATGTCGTCCGGTGTCAGCCGCAACTCGGTGAAGGCGCGACGGATATCTCTCGCGTCAAGTTTGTGGTGCAGCGTGCGAATCAGCTCGCCACTCCCGCCGCGGACTTCAATAATCAAGGTATCGCCAACGGCAGCGACCATTTGGCGGTTCATATCCGCCCAGACAGCGTGCAATCTCCCCACCTCAACGACATCGACCTCTCCGGTGCGCTGGTTGTGTACGGTTAGCGATATGCCGTCAAGCCCTTCAAGCCGCGCGTGGAGCACCAATGCCCAGACCCCCGAAGTCTGGCGCGGAGCGGGTGCGTTTTGCCATGCGCGACCGGTGAATGCGGCGACCTTCGATTCGGTCACGTTGACGATGTAGCCCTTGCCACCTTCAATCGGGAAGCCGCCACCGGGAGAGTTTGCCGTGAATCCGATGAACTTGCCAACCGATGGGTTGTACTCAATGACGGTTGTCGCGCCAAGTTTTTCCATGAAGGATCGGGCGGTGTAGGGTTCATCCGGCATCAAGGGTAGACTAATCATATTCAACCCTGCGCCGAGTTGTGTCTCAAATGTGTTCGTGATTGCTGGTGGGGCAGCCAAGCTGTCCGCTCGAAGTGCGAGGTTCTGAATGCGTTCATCGCTTTCGGCGCCGACGTCGGCGATCGAATACGGGGTTTCAGAGAAGTTCGCCGCGAGGTATTCCACAAATGCATCCTGCTCTCTGCCCGGAGCGACAAAGTCGGCTTGTCCGCCGGATTGTTCCTCTGTCATCACGTCGGGCAGGTCGACGCGATTCGTATCGGGGTAGTTCGGGTACGGATAGTCGTCGCCGCCATCGGCGAGGAAGTCGAGCGTGACGATGCGGAAGGTTCGGCCCTCATCGCCGACAACCCCGCCATTTTGTGCGACGACATCAGTCGGATTTCCGTTGGAATTGGTGATGACGAGCGATCTGACCCTTGCAGCTGCTGGCTGTGACACGTCGTAACTGAAAGCCAGTCCGCCGACCTGAGGAAACTGCCCGGTGTTCACGCCCGGCTGCGCTTCGGTGATGGCGTGTTCAACCACCTCAAGGAGTTGCGCCGCCGTTAGCGTCAAAAGACTTAGACCGTTGTTGAACCGGATCGTATTTTCGATGTCGAGCTGCGAGATTTCGCCTTCGGCTTTGCCGACGAGCGCGTTCCCGGGCGGTGGAAGTTCACCCACACCCACGGTGACGCCGATGGAGGCGCGGATGCCGCCCCCGTTTTTGAGGGAGGCGACCACGGTCGGATCGACCCGCCGAGCGGCGTCCAAGTTGGCATCGGCGGTCAGGTTGCCGAGGTTCGTTTCCTCCGCCCGCACCGCCCCGCGTCTGCCTTCCAAGTAGACGCTTGTACTCCCGAAGATATTTCCATCCTTCGTGATAACCACGTTACGAACCGCCTCGGTGATTGCAACGACTTGCGGCGCGGGGTCGGCGTCCCCGGTATCCGTAACCCCAACCTCGTCCGTAGCAAACACTCCGCTTACTTCAGGGTCGATGGAATCCGGTATCAGAACGCCAGCCTCGTCAAAATCGAGGACAAGCCGACCAACGTATTTGTAATCGCCATCCGTACTGACGATTGCCACGGGTTCCTCCGCCGCGGAAGTTGTCAGAATCGGATAAACCCCGGCGGCGGTGTCGCCGTCGCGCAGGCGGTCGGTGGCGTCCGCGAGCAGCGTGTTCGAACCGCCGGAAATGATGATGTCAACGCCGTGCAACAGCGGCGCCAACGCCTCATCAATGGAAATTCGCTGAAGGTGACCGGTGAGAATAATCACCTTCACGCCGGTCGATTTCAGGTCGTTAACGGCTGTTTGGATAATTCCGCCAGCCCCGGAATATCTTCCCGGTTCTCGGGCACAATTCCGACATCACCCGGCGATGATATGGTTCGGAGCCATGGCGTCGTTGCGCCGACAACACCTATTTTTTCGCCTGAAGGGGTGGTGATGACCGCGCTCTTGCTAAGACTGTTGGGAATCGCGATCGCCTCTTGCCCGGCGTCGACGACAAGCGGGGCGAGGGCGCTATCGAGACTGAAATCCAAGTTTGCGCTCAGGAACGGGAACGCCGTGCCGACGTAGCCTATGCCATCAGCTTGGATTAGCCCGGCGATTGCACTAGTGCCCAAGTCAAATTCATGGTTGCCAAGCGCCGATGCCATGAAGCCCATGGCATTGAGCATCAGGATGTCCGCGCGCCCTGACCCCTCTCGCCCCAAGACATCGCGAAGGCTCGGGTCATTGCCCGCCGCGAAAAACGAGCCGGGGATATAGGTGTCGCCCGCTCCGATGATAACGGTGTTCTCCTCCTCGGCTTTGAGCGCGTTCAGTACGGCGGAGAAGCGGGGGGCGTTTTCGAGCGCTTCGACGCCGCTTTCAAGGTCGGCTGCGTGGAGCAGTTGAAGCGTGAAGTGGGCAGGGGTGTCCTGAGAAAACGCAGGGCTGACCGGGATTAGCGCCGAGAAAATGATACAAACGGAGATTGAAATAGCGTGTTGCTTAGAAAGCATTCGGAAATACTCCTTTGATTTATCTAGGGCAGTTGGAATCTGGTGGCAGAGCCGTTCTTGGTCGTACGGGTTGTCATTTGGCTTGAAGACAAGATGAGACAAAGGGTAACACGGAGATTGTGTTTTTGCAACTTACATCATTTGATTTACATACGATACCAGACGGATGTTACGGGAGGTTGTCGCTTTCATGACTTTTTCATGCCAATGGGAGGGGGAGGATAAACTTCCGAAAAAAAAGCGCTGCTATGAACCGGTCGTGGAGTGAGGGAGAGAAGAAGGGAAGGGGGGAAGATTGGAAGGGACGCGGATTAGCATGGATGGGGCAAGAGGAGAAGGGAGATTGGGGATTTGGTGGCCGAGGATTGTGCGTAGGGCTTACAGAGGAAGAAACCGAATTTTCAAGCGAAAACTTGGTTTCGTGCAGTACGTTAGGTTGGGTTGAACGGCTAAAAACAAACGACAATTAATGCTATATGTTAGTGAGACCTGACCTCCAGGTCTGCTGCCATATACCGATTTGGTTTAACCCAACCTACGTACTGTCAACGCCGTCAGCCTTGACACTTGTCCGTTCTCTAACTTCCGCACGGAGATCGTTTGCCACGCCGTCTATTTTGTCTATCACTTGCATTATGTCCCTATGATGCGCCCGTGAATTGGCATCTATCTTCTCATCGAGTCGGGTGAAGCCAGCGTCCATCTTCTCATCGAGTCGGGTAAAACCAGCGTCCATCTTTTCATCAAGTTTCAAAATATCGGAGCGGAACTGCCGCATATCCTCTCGGAGTTCCTTCATCACCGCTTGAATTGAGACTGCTACCAAGTTTATCTGTTCTTGCAGTCTATCATCAGCTCTGTTCATCTCTGCTCTCGTCGCCACTGATGTTGTGATTTTCCACCAGAGCGCGCCAATCCCGATTAGCACTCCAATCAGCGGTATGACCGACGGTACGATGATTTTGATCCATTCCATCAGATTCCTCGTTCGTTTTAGGCCTGCGATTTTTTTGACTATAGCACCTTCTCCGCCGATTGTCAATCTGCATCGCTCGCAATTAACCTGATTTGCCTGTAATATTCTGCCAGATTTAACGTTTTTGCAGTCTCAAAGGGCAAAAAAAAGCTGAATCGGAGTCAATAATATGCTTACAAGGCAAGTATGGGATCTTTTGTCGAATTTTGGATTCGATGATTGAAGATTCTCTAGAATCAGGTAGGATTGTCACGGGGTTTAGGTCTTGGCAACCTGATGGGATTGGTGTATAATAGGCGTTATCGTGGAACACATTGAGTTGTGAGAAATGAATCGTATTTGTGGTGGAGGAAGACGGTTTAATGGGCGAAATCTATTCTCCCGGTCGGCGTTTTCGTGATGCGTTATCCGTAGAATGCCCGTTGCAGATTGTTGGCGTTATCAACGCTTATGCCGCAATCATGGCGGAACGTGTGGGGTTTCGAGCTATCTATCTCTCCGGATCGGGGGTGGCAAGCGCGTCTTACGGTTTGCCGGATTTGGGCATGACCACGCTAAATGACGTGCTGGAGGATGTGCGTCGGATTACGAACGCGACCGAACTGCCGTTACTCGTGGATGCGGATACGGGTTGGGGCAACGCGTTTATGATTGCGAAGACCGTTCGCCAGATGATTAGGGCGGGTGCCGCCGCTGCCCATATTGAAGATCAGGTGAGCGCCAAGCGTTGCGGTCACCGCCCGAACAAGGAAGTTGTAAGCCCGGACGAGATGGTAGACCGAATCAAAGCCGCCGTGGATGCGAAGACGGATCCGGACTTTGTTCTCATGGCGCGGACGGATGCGCTCGCCATTGAAGGGCTTGATGCCGCTATCGAACGTGCGTGCCGATACAAAGATGCCGGAGCGGATATGATTTTTGCGGAAGCCGTTACCGAGTTGGAGCAGTACCGAAAGTTTGCAGACGCGGTCTGCCTTCCGATTCTGGCGAATATAACGGAGTTTGGCAAAACCAATCTTTACACAACGGAGGAACTCAGGGGCGCCGGAGTGAGTTTGGCGCTTTATCCGCTGTCCGCGTTTCGCGCGATGAATGCCGCCGCGCTCCGTGTGTTTCAGGCGTTGCGGGATGAGGGGACGCAAAAGCGCGTGGTTGATATGATGCAAACGCGAGACGAATTGTACGAAATCCTCAATTATCATGAGTACGAGCGGAAGATTGATCGGTTTTAGAGGAAGAACGGGGAATTGAGGATTTAACAAACGCAGGTCGTGTTAGGGGGATTACGAAGGATGGTGGGCAGGGGGATCTCTATCGCAGTTGTTATTCACTCCTTTGATCCCACCCTACTATCGCCCTCCCTATCCGGTCGGTCGATCGATGTCGGATATGGAATGGACTGATTTACAGGGCGACTTTTGTTGTCGCATGAGGTAAACAATGCAAGCAAAAAAGGCAGGTGGTTTGGCAGGTGTCACCGCCGGTGAAACGGCTATTTGTACCGTGGGTAGAGAAGGGATAGGCTTGACCTATCGCGGGTATGGTATCGACGATTTGGCTGAGCACGCGAGTTTTGAGGAGGTCGCTTACCTGCTCATTCATGGCAAGTTGCCCACACAGTCGGAACTGGATGGTTACCGAGAGACGCTGATTGGCGCACGGGGTTTGCCGACGGGGCTGAAAACGGTGCTTGAACAGTTGCCGGGCGATGCGCATCCGATGGATGTGCTGCGTACAGGTTGCTCGGCGCTGGGGACGATTGAGCAGGAAACGGAAAGCACAAACCAGTCTCATATTGCCGATCGGCTTGTAGCTAGTCTCCCGTCAATGTTGCTCTATTGGTACCATTTTCATGAGAGCGGGGTACGTATCGAGGTGGATACGGATGACGACACGACCGCCGGGCATTTTCTGCATCTGTTGCATGGTCGGGAGGCTGACGAGTTGCAACGCTGCACGGTCGATGTGTCGTTGATTCTTTACGCGGAGCACGAGTTTAACGCCTCGACTTTCGCGGCACGTGTCGCCGCCGCCACACTCACCGACTTCTATTCGGCGGTCTCCGGCGCCATCGGCGCGCTCAGGGGACCGTTGCATGGCGGCGCCAACGAAGCGGCGATGGCGTTAATCGAACAGTTCGGAACGCCGGACGAGGCTGAAACTTCTGTCCTAGATATGCTCGCGGCAAAGCAGCTCATCATGGGGTTCGGGCACCGGGTGTACACCGTTTCGGATCCGCGCTCGGACATCATCAAAGGATGGTCGCGAAAACTCTCCGAAGCGAGCGGAGATTTGACGTTGTTTCAGGTTTCCGAGCGGGTTGAAGAGGTGATGCGGCGGGAGAAGAAGTTGTTCCCGAATCTTGATTTCTATATGGCGTCCGCGTATCATCTCTGCGGGATTCCAACGCCGATGTTTACGCCGATTTTTGTCATGGGCAGGATAGCGGGCTGGGCTGCGCATATCATTGAGCAGCGGAGCAACAATCGTTTGATTCGGCCGGGGGCGGAGTATATCGGTCCGGACCCGACGGCTTACGTACCCATCGGGGAGCGGGAATAGCGCGGCGGGAATGGAAGGAGGGAAGAGCGGATTGGCGTGGACGGACGGAATCGTGGATTTGGTGATTGTCGATTTGATTCTACAGTAAAGGCTGGTAAGAGTTCTATAGGACCTCTATCGCACTCGCTAATCGCCCATTTGATCTGCCTTGACCGTTATTCACTCGCTTGATCCCAACCTAAAAGTTTGATTGTTTTATTGGCTTTTTTGGATTCGTTGTGTTATACTTAATGGTTAGTTCGGACTTTGTATGAAGGTTCAATGTAAACGCTAAAACTTGTACCGAATGAATTTTTAGGAGGTAATCGGAGTTGTCCCATAGAAAATCTGGAGTAAAACATGTTCGTGCGGATAAGAGAAAAGCGGAAGTAAATAGAAGGCGAAAGGTGACGCTGAGAACGACGTTAAAGAATGCCGAAGCTGCCATCGCAGCCGGGGATTCGGAAGTCGCCGAGGGACTGTATCGTCAGGCTTCCGGGCGCCTTGACAGGGCGGCACAGAAAGGCGTAATCAAGCGAGGCACAGCGGACCGCCGGAAGTCACATCTTGCGCAGAAGTTAAACGGCATGAGCGCCGACTGAGTATTGAATTTTTCAGGTCGGTAGAGGTATCCACCCAAAAAGCCCCCAACTCGGAAGAGTTGGGGGCTTTTTTCATTGCGGTTTGTAGGCTGGTGAGGGACCAGTCGGACACGAGATGAAAAGAATGGAGGTGGGCGATTGGGAGAGTGAAGATTGTTGCGGCAAACCAAGTGCAAAAGTGAGCTTGGCCCGTGACAGGAGGTCGCGATCCGGAGATCGCTCCTACAGTATGACTATAATGGTGTCAATCGAGTCTATACAATGCGGGGCAAGATAATCGCTATCGATCAGCCGACTGGATAAGGGGGGATCAAGCGAATGAATAATGAGTGCGATAGAACTCCCATAGAAAATCCTGCTCGCTATCCGCTCGCTGGATCCCCTACAGAAACTAACTCCTGCGATTGGGGACGCATTGCAAATCGTAGGGGTTGGGTTTCCCAACCCGTTGGGTGGGGTGTTCGCATTGGTAGAGGGGTCTCGCTTAAACGTCAACACACCCTACTTTTTCCATGAATTGTGCCAGACGAGGGTGTTCTGGTTTTCATCGTTCAGGAGATCGCCGATCTTGAGGGAATTGAAGAGGTCTTTCCGTAGGATATTACGTTTGCCGTTAAAGGTGCACCCATCGGGCATGAAGGCGCATGTCATGGCGCGGCGCGGGGTTATGGTCATGTTGGCGCCCGCGGCGTGCGCCATCAACCCGTTATGCCAGACGATCGAGCCGGCGGGGCAGGGCACCGGTTGCGGCTCAATGTTGCGCCATTCCGGATAAATCGTGAAGAGTTCGCCGATGTTTTGACCGATGCCGCAGTTCTCAAAACGCGCGGTGAGGTGGCTGCCGGGAATGTACCACATACAGCCGTTGGCAAGTGTCGCATCATCCAACGCCACCCAGCAAGAAATAGCCTTCCGTGAATCGAACGACCAGTACGGGACATCAAGGTGCCATGCGGTCGGATTGCCGTGAGGCGGTTTGATAAGCGCTTGATCGTGCCAGATTCGAATCCCTTCCACTCCCGCCAGCGCCGCTCCCATCCGTCCAAGCCGGGGATTATGAATCAAATCTCTCATGCCGGGGTGTGTGTCGGCGAGCCGGAGGCACTGCGTAAAGACCCGGGCATAAAAGTCGTCGGGCTGCATCTGGTTCGTCATAACATCAATGGAATTCCCCAACCGATCGGCGACGGCTTCGTCCGTGCATTGACGCCACTCCTCCAGTTCGCCAGCGTCGAGGAAATTCTCAACCGCGATTGATCCGTTGGTTCGGTAGAATTCAATCTGTTGACCTGTCAGTTCGTCCTTCATAAGGTGTCATTTGCCCTTAACGTAGTTCGACTTCGTATACTTAGCTCGACTTTGTACATCTAGGCCGAATAACAGACGATGGCAACCAAGCGTTGAAGAAAAGCAGGGGAGATTTTAGCCATCTGGTCTTTTTAGTTGACTATTGAAAAAGTCGTCAGCGGTTTCTGAGATCATGCAACCTGTAAGATCTCTATCGACTTGGGATCTTCTATCGCGCTCATTATTCATTCGCTTGATCCTTGCATTAAAGGAAGAACGGGTTTGACCACGCCTTCTTGCCTTCCTCATCGACGATTTCCACGCGGACATATTTCATGCCGCTCGGCACAGGGTACTCCGCCTCGGTTAGGCTTTCGCCTTTCGGAGCGAGGATACGCCGCCCGAGATTGCATTGTCCTTTGAATATGATGGACCGGGCGGGGGAACATTTGACAACGACTTTTTGTTCGCGGGCGGAGTCGCCAACCAGATCGAGATTCACAATTTCGGGACCGAGCGTCGAATAGAAGGCGCCGGTGCGGAAGGCATTCATGATCGCGTCGATTGTGAGCTCAGCCGCTTTTACCATAACCCAGGCGTGGAAGCAGTCGTGTTCAGTACCGTGCGCATCGTCGGCGGCAATGCCAAAGACAGGTCCAAGCCGATCTAGCACATCGTCCCACGCCTGTTCGGAGAATCCTTTCCCGCAGGCGCCCATACAGGTGTCGTTGTAGACTTCGACGGCGAAGTAGCCGTTGAGTTGCTCGTAATCCTGAATCGTGTGTCCGCACCAGTACGGGTGGCAGAGCACGGCTTCCCCGCCTTGGGCTTTGATTTCGGCGAGGACATCGTTGGGGTGGAGTTCGGCACAGTTGATACGTTCGCGGAGGTTGATGCCGACGATGTGATAGGTTCCACCTCCGTATGGATTATCAGGATGAACTTCGCTGCCGGAGATGGCGAGGAAGTTATCACGGCTGTAAGGGGATACGTCGTTGACTTTTCGGTGATCGGTGAGCACGAGGAAATTGTATCCGGCGTCACGGTAAGCGGCGAAGCGTTCGTCCATCGGAATCCTGCCATCGGATTCGGTGCTGTGACTGTGTGTGTTCCCTCGATACCATTGTCCGGACTGTTTGAACGGGTTTAGATTCTCCACAGGGCGTCTCCTTTTTTGTGATGTAGATTCTCATCTTAGCACACGGGGGTGGAAATGAGAAGGGGAAAAAGGGGAAGGATGGAAGAGAAGCAGTGGTCAGTGACCAGTAAAACCAGGGGCGAGCAGTGTGTGAGAAGGGAGCGAGATTGGAAGGGAAGTGGTGGGCGGGTCAAGATGGCGCGCCTATCGAAGTTCGGCAGGGCAAGAAGATTTCTATCGATCAAGGGAGCGACCAGCGACTGCGATAGCCAATCCCGCGCGGATAGCCCATCCTGCTCATTGTTCAGTCGCTTGATCCCGACTACGGGTTGACTGCGTCTCTTGCCAAGTGGGGGAAGAGCTGGTCATGGATTTCCATTGGCTGGCGGAGGTGAACCATTCGATTCTCGTCGGCGGTGTCTATCATGGTGGGATAGTATATGCCGGCTCCGGTTTTGAGCTTGTAACCGCCCGGCGAATGTACGCTGAGATAGCGGCGCGCGAATTCGAAGTCTTCGGGTGTTTTGGCGCGGCGGGTGCAATTCATGGTGAACATGCGCCTGCGATTTCCGCCGCCGAAGGAGGCGTGGTAGAGATCGTGATTGAAAACCACAACATCGCCCGGATTGGTCTCCATGGCGACGCTGTCGGGGAAGTCCGTGGGCGGGACGCCGAAAAGCTCAAGTGAGTTATTGACATCTATCTTCCCCGTGCGGACGAAGTGATCGGGCTTGTGGCTGCCGGGAATGAAACGCAGCGCCCCCGTGTCGCGGGTGAGCGGATCCAAATAGAACGCAATCTTGGCGGCGAAGAGCTGCCCCCAGCTTCCGTCGGGGTGCCAGCCGGTGTTGCCGCTGTAGTAGTTTCCGTCGCCGCCACAGTAGTTGAAATCGTCTCCCAGAATGCTTCCGATAAGGTCGAGTATCATGGGGAGATCGAGCAACGCGCACATGTCGGGTCTATGTTCAATGGGTTTTAGGAACATGGTGCGGCGCGAGCCGTCGTGGTCTCGTCCGCCGCCGCAGTTTTGGATTGACCATTCAAATCTTTCGATGATTTCGTCTGTCTCTTCAGGTGAGAACAGTTGCGGGATCAGCAGGTAACCAAAGGTGTCGAAGAATCTCAGTTGCTCTTGCGTCAGTGGCATTTTTTGTTACCTCCTAGAAGAAGGGGATTGGAAAGGTGGAAGCGTGGAAGGTTGGAAGGGTGCCTTCCGCGCCGGCTTGGATTTTCTGGAGCGGGAAAATGGAAGCGGAATATTTGGGTTTCACGGGGTTCAACGCAACCTACGGGCTATAGTCATTACAGCTAAGAATTACACATTTAGGACCCACATTGTTCGGTTTGCAGTAACGTAATTTACTGCACGTCTTCTGTAGGTGCGAGCTCTGCTCGCGATAAGAAGTCGCGACCTGGAGATCGCTCCTACAAAGACCCATACCTGTCGGGATCTCTATCGATCAACTGAGTGGATAGCGAAGGCGATAGAAAATCCTACTCGCTATCCACTCGTTTGATCGGGCCGATTGGGCCAGACGAGCGGGGTCTGAGATTCGTCGTCGAGGACGTCTCCGATATTGAGTGCGGCTACCTGCTCATCGGACAGAACGTTTTGGATACCGTTGAAGGTCACCCCATCCGGCATATAGATGCAGGTCATCGCTCGGCGCGGATACGGCGTCATATTCGGGCCGGCGGCATGGGCAGTGAGTCCGTTGTGAAACCCGGCAGATCCAGCCTTCATCTCGGCTGCCACAGGATCAATCTCTCTGAATTCGGGATATTCGTCGAAGAGAGCACCCATATTCGGGCCAAAATGCCCTTTTTTTTCATAGTTGGTCATCTTGTGTGAGCCGGGCAGATAATACAGGCAACCATTCTGAAGCGTCGCATCGTCCAAGGCAATCCAAATGGAGATGGCGTCAGGAGAGTGAAATGACCAATTGGGATCATCCACGTGCCAGGATGTGGGGTTGTCCCAGGCGAGTTTCTGTAGTGTCTGATCGTGCCACACCCGGATGCCGTCAATGCCAGCGAGTTTGCAAAGCATTTTCCCCAGCTCGGGGTTCAGAAAGTGCCTTTTGACGGCGTCATTGATTTTCCACAGGTTGACTCGCTGCAGAAAGACCCTTTGGTTAAACGGCTTCACCTCTTGGAAGAGCGCTTTGTTGCTTTTTCCTCCGTCCGCAATTCTGTTGCTCCCCATCTGCGTCACGGTTTCACTGACAGCGAAGCACATTTCCTGCAGCTCGTCGGAGGTGAGAAAGTCTTCGAGTATGAGCCAACCCTCGCGCTGATAAAGTTCAACTTGTTGGGATGTCAATGCTGTTTTCATCTTAATGCCTCCAAATTACAGATTATTGAAAATCGACTTAGCATGTCTACTGCTCAAGCCAACAGGCAGTCAATAAATACCTGTGGTAGCAGGTATGAAACCTTTTCTGAAGCGGAATCCGGTTTTCCAAGTGGTTTGCTTGATAAGTGTTTAATGCAAGTCAAGAGGTCGAGACCGGGCGACTGCTCCTACAGGGACGCGCAGGTCGCGATTCGGAAATCGCTCCTACCAGTTAGCGTAAGGCGGTTTACGGCACACGGGGGTTTCTATCGCACTCCTTATTCAGTCGCTTAATCCTACTACTTTGAAACGATGTTACCTAGGTTTCTTTATATGTGCCCACGTTGTGACGAGTTTTCCGGGCGTAGAAACGGCTAACGTATCAGCCAATCCCTCCTCGGTGAGTTGTTGGAGATCTTCCTCGGACAGCGCAACCTTAAAGACGGCAACATCGTCTACCATGCCGTCCAAATAGTGTTCGTCACGTGGTTTTGCCGTTCTTCCAATGTTTAGGGGCGCCCCTTTTGCATTTCCTGCCTTGATCGAGGTCGTCCAGTCTTTCTCGCCAATCAGTTTTCCGTCATAGAACATCCGCATTTTATTTCCGCTACGTCCCATCGCGTAATGATGCCACTCCATATACTTATAGCGCCCAGGGACTTGGGGGCCCATATCTGTACCACCGCCGCCGCCGCCGCCGCAACCGATACAAAAATGAAAATATAATTGTTCGCCGGCGCAACAATGCCTTAACCTAAACCACCATCCATCCCAGAATACCGCATCCAAAAGTGCAGATGTGTAGCCCATGATGTTGTAACGTCTGTCTTTTCCTCGTTGGTCCATAAGGACGTAGGCAGCGATGGTAAAGTCATCGTCTCCAAATGCCCAAGCATCATTGGCGTTCGGCACCTCGACATAACCATCCTCGCCGTCCAGCACTATGCCGCCGCCAAACTTCCCCTTTCCCCAAGTGGCACCGCCCTTGAGTGTCGCAATGTTCCCATTACGGCTGAGATCAACACTTCGCTTTCCTTCACCCTCATCAAAGCTCAACGCGACTACGGCGCTCCTGATATTTATCTCGGCATCGCCGGTTTCCATCATCAGACTGAAGGAGGCAATTGCCACAGTTACCATGAGTGACGCAATAGTTAGACATTTCATTGGTTCACCTCGCCAAATTACGGTTCGTTCCCGTATGCCTTCATGTGCTTCGGTCATTTCGAGGACGAACCAGTGATTAAATGTATAGAGATTCAGCAAATGTAAAGTGCTAACGCGAACGGCAACATGCCTGAACAAAAAGTGAAAGCAGTTGGAGCGGAAATAAATACGGCTCTTCCCAAGAAACCGTGTTGAAGAAATCGATCCCCACTGCTGCTGAATTCACGTGGCTTGTCTCCAAAAACTCGGGGTTTCAAGTGATTTGCACTTAATCTTGACATGAACTTGCAATGGTTCTCAAATTTACGATGTTACATTTTATCACGTCCTTACGCAAAACCGCAAGAAGTACCAACATTCCATTCGACCCACGAACCATAATCGCCGAAATGACCGATGTTGCGCACCATCTTGCGGTCACGTATCGCTTACTGCACCGGCAGTACCTGAGAGGCGATAAACCGTTTGACCTCGTGCATTGGTGCACCCCCCGATTTGAGGTGTTCCCGTTGGAAGAAGGGGTACTTGCTCTCCGCGGCTTCGTCGTCGGATTCGCGCGGGGTGATATCGACTACCGTGTTGCCCCGCAACGACACGGTGTAGCGGGTGCCGCAGATGGTATACTGTTCGGTGGTCTCCGGCACCGGAAATTCGACGCGAATCTTCTCGCCACCGGCAAGATGGTCGAACAAAATGTTATTGCCGACACGGTGCAAACCAATCGCCTTATCCTTCACGTAACAGGCAAGCTGCGCTACGTCGATCCACCTCGGGAGCCGCACTTGAACTGCCCTGGCTTGCTTGTTATGGATGGCGACCTTGCCTTGGAAAGGCAGGTAACTGTGGATGTCCATCCACGGCGCCGCCCGATTGAGGAGCATATTCACGGTGGCTACGCCGTTGGAAAATCGCGTTATGCCTTCCCACGCGGTATATAAAGCGCGGTTCCCGTTGGCGGTACAGCATCCAAAAACGGAGGAATGCGGGTTCACGAGTAGCTTTGCTTGCGTGAAACCGCCCAGAAATTGCCGATGCACTTCATCGTATGCGTCGCTGCCACAGGCACGCCGCATGCGCTCTATATCCGTCACCTGTAATTCCACGAAATGGTTGCGAACGATGCTGTCTATGTCATCCCAATAGTCGCCCAGCCCGGCATCCGTGAGTCGAATCGCGAGAATCAGCGTATCCGCAACCCCGCAGCCTTCATTCTGCTCCAGACTCCACTCTGCATCCCTTCCCATCATCGGCTTGATCCAGCCGGGCATGAAGCCTAGCCGAATGACGCCGTGGCGACGTGCATGTTCGTAGCCTTCCCGGACAACTTGCGAGAGCGCTGAATCGTTTTCGGTAAGGGCAAAATGTAGAAGGGTTTCCAGGAAACCCATATTCCCGTGGAAATGTCCGGTAAACTGACCATGTTCATGCGGCGGGACGCTCGCATCGTCAGCCTCATGGCTCCAGAGCGCCGGCTTCAGGCAAAACTTGATTAGCTTTCGTGCACAAGCGAGCGCCTCTTGATCACCGGTCATTTGGTAACACTGCACGAGTGCCTTGATCGAGCCAGAATGCTCAAACTTGACAGTGCCTTCCTGTCCCTGCGAGTCGTGTATCGGTTCGTCGGGCGGCGAGTAGGGGAGATATCCGGGTGCGTCGCCGCTACCACGCAGCGTCCAACGCCACACGCCTGACGGATCCAGGCTGCATTCAGGGGGGATATAGGCGTACTCACCACAGTCAATCGATGCTCGTTTCAGCCCTCGCCACAGTAGGTGAAGCCAGGGCATCCACAAATCTTCGCCGTCAAGCCCGTGTCGCAACGCCAATGCCTGCGCCAATATACCGTTGAACATCGGGTAGGACGTGTTAGGCGGGGGGCCATCGCCACTAATGGGACAATAGAGCAAACCGTCCGCTTGAATTTGCTTGAGGAATGCCCTCCACGCTTCGGTCTCCACCGCGAGATTTAGATCGCTTCCGCACATTAACCGGATGAGCGGCAATGTCCGTAGGAACTTGGGTGTCAGCCAGTTAGGTGGGCCAATCATTGGCGGCTGATGGCTGAAGCGAAATGTCTGCGTTATGGCATAGCCTTCGTCGGGGCGGAAATTCGTCAATGCGTTAACAGCTAGCGCCGCGCGTTCCGCCAAATCGAGCGTATCGGGGACGGTAGTCGTATAGTGCTCGCCGGGCGGGGCAGCAATGGCGGGTTCATGATGATTCGTGGTTTCTAGCATACGGTTTTATGCCTTCTACAAGGGTTGGCTATTTAGCTATTCCTGTATTAGTGGTTTTCTCGCCGAGTGAATAGGGTAAGTGTTGGGTGTCGGTAGCTAACATTGTCTGAAGTGTGATTCATGGGATTTTGGGATTACCTTGATTGTAGGCGTTTAGTGGTTTATTCGCTAAGAGAGGATACGATAAAGTGTTCAGTTGCCAGTAGTGATTCTCCAGCCAACCCCCTTAGGGGAGTTGTATCAGGAACTCCTATCGCAGTCAATGTGGGATCTCTATCAGAATCTTCTATCGCGCGGGATTTACTATCGCACGCACTATGGGATTTGCTATCGCCTTGGGATCTCTATCGCGGTCGTTATTCACTGCCTTGATCTATCCGCTCAGTTGATTGGTCGGTTGATCCTACGGAGTGGCGAGTAAAACTCGCTCCTACAGAAGACACGCAATAAATGAAGATCCCATCTTCGATTTGACGATCAAAGAGCGCTACTGCAAACCGAACTGCGTAAATCCTATGTGTTTAATTCTTAGTTGCACTGACTATAGTAGTGACTTGGGTTAGTACGCCACTGAAGTCAAGATCTCGTGTACAATGATTGGGTTGTCTGTCTTATCTAGCTCGGAATTGCACCAGACAGTTAGGTCGTTGCGTCCCACGTTCATGATGCCGGAGGGTACTTCTGCCGAATAACAGCCGTTCCGGGGCTGCAGGTCTAGCAGCGTATGGTTGAGGCGCATCCAGACCTTTGCGTCAGTGCCTCCGCCGGTGGTCAGTGCATGAATCCGGAAGTGCGCGTCGGGATTATTCGCGTCGGGTCCCATCTTCAGAGGTAATCTGCGTTCATGGATGTCCAACGGAATGGGAAGCGGAGCGATCTCGGAAGCCTGACTGAACATTCCTGCAACTGCGAGCGGTTCGATGCCGTAGAGCTTGTCGTTGCCGACAAGCTCGGCAGGATCGCCAATTTCCTTCAGTGGCGCATATACGCGCTTGTTATCCAATCCCCGCACATCTACGTGGGTGAAGAAGTTAAAAAGATAAATACCATCGACTCCTTCGTGCCACCACCAGGCGGCGGCTCCACGGATGTATTCCTGCCATGCGTAAGGCTGCGCCGCTATCTCGGGGCACCACCGGAGAGGAGGTCTGGCACAGAACGAAGGATAGACGGACACCCCGTAACGCTCGCCCACGGCTTTCCAGCCCTCTAGATTGAATGTGAACGGCATTAACCCCATGCCGGCAACCAAGACATCCACCAGCCCCTGCGACAGCCAGGTTTCGATGTCCTGTCCAAGGAGAAGGGAGCTCTCAATGGAATCCATCACACGCACCACCAATGTGTATGGACGATTACGTTGGCGGGCGATAGCGTTCAACTCAGAGCGTACGCTCCGCACGAAGTCTGTCATGAGCGGGGCAAGTTCGCGTTCTCTGCCCAACGGGAAGTTCCAGATCCAGCGCGAAAAGTCCAGCTCGTAGCCGTCGAAGTCGTGGGCGGCGGCATTGCGGCGGATGAAATTAAGCCGGTGTTCTCGCACTTCGGGGCGCTCGAAGTTGAAGGCGGTACGCAACATACGCTCGACATGTTCTTCGGGTAGATTGCGGTCGTCGGACTTACCGATTAGGTATTCCGGATGTTCCGCTTTTAGGGGATCGTTGGTTTCCTCCAGGTCAAGCTCATGGTCGTGCAGGTCGTTCATGCGAAGTGAACCCCAGATTTCCATGCGCTTGGCGTGGCAGGCGTTGATGATGAGATCGGTCGCGCGCTGTGATGTACCGAGGGCAGGCCAGATAGGGCCACGGTGTTTGGGGCCCCAGATCGGTCCCCACGGGGGATCGCAGCCGTTTCCGACACACCAGACGTATGTGTCGACGTGCGTGTCGAAGGTAGGCGTGGTTCTGGCGTCGATGAACGACTGCTCATCCGTGATGTTGTACCAGTGTTTGCGGCTGCGCTGGTTTGTTTGTTGATAGGCGTCGTCGTTGTAGATGAGGCGTCGTTGGCGGTCTCTATCGAATAGCATGTGTACCCGATCCTTTTAAATGGTCTATTTTCTAAGAGTATATGGTAAGTGTTGGGTGTCGGTCGCTAACATTGTCTGAACCGTGATTCATGGGATTTTGGGATTACCTTGATTGTCAGTGTTTGGTGGCTGATTGTCTGAATCGCGGATTAGGTTCGGCTAAGCGATATCTCTCGTAGAGTCGGGCTAGAAAGGATTTCTATCCGGATTTTCTATCACCCTCCCTGTCCGGTCGGTTGATCGCTATTCGCTCGCTTGATCCCGACCTACCGGGGTCATGGAACTATTACGGACCTCAATGTCCCCGTGTCAGCAACAAATTTCTCCCCGACGCACTTAGACGCATTTTTGGGCTTGCACGACAGCCCCGGCTACTGAAACTGTCCACTGGGTTACTGATAAAACCACTCCAATGGATAGATTCGCAGTACACGTTCACTGGTTAAGCGGGCCTCCCCGCCTTGCTGTGCCATCCAACCCCGGGAGTAGGTGACATAGACCTTGTCGGCGGCAAAGCAGATGTTAGGATAGTAGATGTTCGCGTAATCATCGGGTAGAGTGCCGATATAGTCTTGGGCTCGCACCGGTCGAACAGGATATTCGGCAGGGATGCGCTCGACATCCTCCAACCCGGCGCTAAGCTCGAGAGTTTTGAAGTTCTCCCAGGTTGCACCACTGTCTCGGGATATTGCGGCTGATAGCCGCCCCCGGAGATATCCTCGGCGTATCTCTGCGTGGGAGACCTGATTCCATACACAGATTAAGTCACCTGTCCGGGGGATGCGGCGCAGCCGCGGGGGTGAGTAGGAGCTTGCTAACTCGGTGGGCTTGACCGCACTCCACGTCTTGCCATCGTCCGCGCTATAACTGTGGAGTATCCTGCCAACGGTCGAGCGAGCGAAAAGTAACACGCGGAGATTGTTGGTTTCAGCCACCGAGGGCTCATCACAGGGCGTCACTCCACAATTGCCATTGACCACACCCTCGAAATCAAACCAACCCATCAGGCACCCGTATTCCTTAAAGGGACTCCACGTCTGCCCTTGGTCGTCGGAGTAGTAAACGAAGGCAATCTCCATCTGGGGGCAGTGACCTTCTCCCTCAACAGAAGCCGGCAGCCCTCTCCAGGTTCCCCATGCCTCACATTCCGGCACGCGTGACGCGCCGCCTATCGGCAATCCCAAGCCATCGTCGGGATGGTAGCCTCCCAGTACCGTTCTTCGAGGGCACAGCATCCTGCCGCCGGACAGCTGGATTATAGTGTCGGACAAGCCGTGTCGAGCAGTATCCAAGGGAATTTGGCGAGGCGCGTCCCATGTTTCTCCTCGGTCCTGTGATATCCATATGTGGTCGTTACTCGTGAGAGCTATAGCCCCTGAATTGAGGCAGGTCAAGCCGTTTCCACTCACGCCATCGCCGAATGAGCGCGGCTCGCTCCACGTTTTGCCTTCGTTTGCGGAGTCGCTTCCATTTTGCGCCAGCAGGCTTCCATCGGGTAGCTCCACAAGGCTGCTGACGCCGGTACCGATAATTTCGACCACTCCTTCGGGAGGTGGCTTGCGCCAGACTGGCTTGGTTGCTGCCTGTTCAGCGGTTTTGCCGCCAACGGAATTGTATACTAGAGCGCCCAAAAAATTTGATATTTGCATGGTATGATTTTTCTTGGTCAAGTTGCTATCGGTAAACTTAGCGTCGGTGTTTCTCCTGCCGCCTTGTTTTCAATCCGGGGATAGCGGTCATTAAAAGTTAAGGGACTTAGTAGTTAACTGCTTTTTGGTCGATTTGCTTGCTTTTCTCTTCTTAATGTACAATAACTTTAGACAGTGTTCGGAATCTTGATTCACACTAAAATACATCTCTATAAGAGAGAAATGGAGGCATATCATGTTGACCAAGCGTTTGTACATGCTCGCGGGAGCATTGCGGGTTATCTGCGGGATTTTAATTTCCAACACTATGGGATTTTCAGCACACCATGATGTTGTCGTTGACAGAATATACCGATAGCCAAACAATTCATGTGGCTCAGGTGAAGCATTCATCAAAAAATCTTATGAAAATCTCATCATCTTTTCTGCGATTATATTTCCAGCAAGACTCCATGATATACAGTGGCAGCCACTTCTTGCTGTAGTGATGATGCGTTCCGTAGAATGACCTCTTGACACAAGCCCAAAACGACTCGATGGTGTTGGTGTGAGTTACGCCGTCCTCAGAAACATATCTCTCTTGGTGATGGATAACATGTCTTTCGATATCTTCGTCCAGACTATTGTAAGAGCGAAATTCATCAGTCATAAGAATAGACTCATCGGGTGAGACATTGCTAAGGATGAATTCTCTGATATTTTCACCAGATAGAACCTTCATGAATTTAGCAACCACCCGACCGCCTCTCTCGACTACGCCGATGACGGGAGATTTATTTGTGCCTCTACCTCTCTTAGATTTTGCTCTGGGTTTGCCGCCGACATAGGTTTCGTCCGCTTCAACTATCCCTTTCAGCAATTCATCACTATCACTCATTTTCTCACGGAGGCGCATTGCCATATACCAAGCGGACTTTTGATTCATGTCCAAGTCACGAGCAAGCTGACAACTCGATATGCTTTTCTTGGCATTGGAAAGAATTGAGATAGCCAAAAACCATTTCTGGAGAGGTATCTTGGTACCATGGAAGATGGTTCCTGCTGTAGCCGAAAAGCTAGATTCACAATCGTAGCAATTCCAACCAGTAGTAATGTCGTTTTTGTTCTTGCGTCCAACTTTTTCACTGCCACAGTGGATACAGCAAACACCGTCCTTCCAACGTTTTTCCTCTATAAATCTGAGACAAGATTCTTGATTTGGAAACTCTTTCATAAGATTCAAAATGTCCATAGCAAACTCCTACGAGAAGAATAGTCACTATGGACATCTACGTGTGACGAAAAGATTTACGACAGGGTACCAAGTTTTATGTTTGTCGTCAGTCTAAAAGCTACAAGCTACTAATTCCGAATTTATAAGCAAAGCCGGCACAGACTCCTCCGATTGTCTTCCTTTCTGTAATACGCACGAACTTTGGATGGCCTGCCGCTGTTTTCGGCGAGGTATCGGCTGGGCCGCGTTTGTCTAGAAAATTGGCAACGACCAGGAGGACAACAAGAAAAAACAGTCCGAATATGATAGGGATCCAATAAAGTGTATGAAGATTTAAGAAACTGTCCCAAATATCCATATTCATCGTTTCCTTCCAAGAACTCGGTGCTTTCAATCGTGTGCCGCAGCGCAGTTTGATTCGAAAGACGATTACTGAGAAATCTGTTCCACGGTGAATCCGTTCCAGACCCAGTGGTTGTGCATCCCTGCTTCCGGTACACGCTGGTTCGGTCTAAAGATAATTTGGGTAAGGCGCTCGTCAGTCACCGCAATCTCGTAGGTATGTTCAACGATTTCGTTCCCGGACGGGACAATTAGTTTCTTAATCACCTGCTTGCCGTTGGCAAGTAAGTTCACCTGATGTCCCCGATCTTCGGCCGAACAGAATATGTTCGTCACGCGATATGTCCCGTTTGGTAAATCGAGCTTAAACGCCGCATCGTGCCTATCCCAGACGGAATCTCGGTAGTCCGGAGAAAGTTCGTCATTCCCCCTGTGATGACTGTGCGGTGACTGGGTTTTCCAACCGAATCTGCCCCTGTCGTAGCGGAGATCCTTGTGGACAGCGTGACAGCCTTCAGCCGTTTGTCCCTCGGGATGTTGCATGTCGAACCGAATTATCTTGTGACCATCGGCGGTTTCACTCCAGATTGACAGGTCGGGGGACTCCGCCATTTTCCGCCGGAAGAGCATGAGGTTCTTGGTCTCGTGGATGAGGTCAAAATCTCTCTTGAGATCGTCAAATTTTTCCTCGGGTGGTAGTGCCCATGCAACAGTGTAATCCTCGCGCCCACCATAGGTGTGTTGGTGCAAACGGTTGATTGGAAAATAGTCAAAATTTGCCTCGTAATTCACTAAATGGCACACATCCTCGGCGTATACTCCGTAGAGTGCCGTTGAATGGACGAACGGTGAGACATACTTTACCTCTCCAAGTGCGTCGGACTTGTGCCAGTTATTGCCGCGCACGCTGTATGTTGAGTGCGGTTCGATTAGACGTGCTCCTGACACGAGTTCTGCGATTTCCGGGCTGAGTCGGGCTATGTCATAGGTAGTGCGCCCAAGATGTAGCAGGCAGATGACAATTACAGCTGCCGCAAATCCGTAGCGCAGCCATTTCCACATGTCGGCGACGAGCCACGGGGCAAGCATTAAAAGAATGTAGAAGTGTATCCGGTCGTTAATCCAGCCTCCCGGACCAAACCCCCACGGCGCCTTGATGAACATGATTGTGAAGACAATCGCGATGACCAAAAACACATCGCTATTTCGTATCCACTGTCTTCGGATAATCCGATACACTAAAGAAGTGACAATTGCAAGTCCCAGAATCACGAGCAGTAAATGATGTACTCTTATGTGCCAATCGGTAAAGTAGACGATTGACTTAACGCCCCAAAAGTAGTCCTTTATCCACTCCATCCCTCTATGGTGACCGCCTTGATGGTCACTAAGGCTCTTAAGGTAGTAGTCCGCTAGGACAAAATAGACGGGAATCATGTATAGCCCGAACCGCAACAGCGGCTTCACGCCCGCCCAAAAACGCTCTGCGATACCTGCGACACCCTCCTTCCGTGCATACCAAGCGTCGGCGATAGCAGCGAATCCCCAAAGGCAACCCGCAGCTAGAGACAGACCTATTAACAGCAGACCGTAAGAAGCAATATGCGAAAGATAGGTGAGCAGCAGTAGAATGTACAGAACAATGAGATGATTCACACGGATGTCGTCTTTGTGTCGCCACCAGTATCCGAAACTGAAAAAGAACAACGAGGTGCTTAGGGCAAAGTTGTAGAATCCCATGAAGAGGAGATAGTTGTAGGTGAAAAGGAAGCCGAGCCAAGCAAAAACGAATCCGCGTTTATGGACTGCGTCAAGGAGATAGAAAAATGAGATTGGAACAAGACCAACCGCCAAGGTGAGAAGGATTTTCTCGGCAACGATGGGCGGAAAGACATAGAGGAAGGCGGCGAGCATGAGATGCGACAACCAGTTTGGAAAGATAGTGATGTTCAACTTCCAAACATCACGCATTGTATAATTCTCGTGCTTGTGATGCTCCTTCAATGTGAGCGCGTTGTAGATGTGGCTAGGCCCATCTTGTGATGGGAAATACGTGAAAATCCAAAGCGGTAAAAGATGCAGGATGAGTAAGAGGACAAAAAGGGATTTCCAATTCATCAGTTTCAACATGCTTTTTCCTCTGTCTCCATGCACCTTAACTTTCGGAAACTGAAAGCGAACTATTTCCCGCAAGGATAGCATCTCTTTTGCCTTTTAACTAGCACAAGTCGTTATATAGGTTCGACTTTTGATGCAAATCGCTATCACTCGGAAATCTGTTCCACCGTGAATCCGTTCCAGACCCAGTGGTTGTGCATCCCCGCTTCTGGCACACGCAGGTTCGGTCTGTAGATAATCTGTGTAAGATGCTTGTCGGTTACCTCAATTTCGTAGGAATGTTCAATGGTTTCATTCCCGGCCGGGACAATCAGTTTCTTAATCATCCGCTTCCCGTTGGCAAGCAAGTTCACCTGATGCCCCCAATCTTCAGCCGAACAGAATATATTCGTCACGCGATATCTCCCGTTCGGAAGGTCGAGCTTAAACGCCGCATCGTGCCTATCCCAGACGGAATCTCGGCAGTCCGGTGAGAGTTCGGCATTGCCCCCGTGATGGCTCTGCGGCGACTGAGTCTTCCAGCCGAATCTGCCGCTCACGTAGCCAAGGTTCCTGTGGACAGCGTGATAGCCTTCAGCCGTCTGTCCCTCAGGTGGCTGCATGTCGAACTGAATGACTCGGCGACCGTCGGCGGTTTCACTCCAGAGAGACGGGTCGAGGGCTTCAGCCTGCTTCCGTTGAAAAAGCTTGAGGTTCTTGGTCTCGTGGATTAAGTCGTAATCCTTCTTTAGATTCTCGAATTTCTCCCCAGGCGGATATGCCCATGCGATAACGTAGTCCTCACGCCCGCCGTAGGTATGTTGGTGAAAACGGTTGATTGGAAAATAGTTGTGTTTTGCCTCGTAATTCGCCAGATGGCACACATCGTCGGCATAAAGCCCGTAGTAGGCCATGGAATGGCCGAATGGTGCGACGTATTTGACGCTTCCAAGTGCGTCGGACTTATGCCAGTCCCGGACGCGCATTCCGTATGTCATGTGCGGTTTGATGAAATGCGCCCCGGACGCTTGTTCTGCGATTTCCGGGCTGAGTCGGGCTATGTCATAGGTAGTGCGCCCAAGATGTAGCAGGCAGATGACAATTACAGCTGCCGCAAATCCGTAGCGCAGCCATTTCCACATGTCGGCGACGAGCCACGGGGCAAGCATTAAAAGAATGTAGAAATGTATCCGGTCGTTAATCCAGCCTCCCGGACCAAACCCCCACGGCGCCTTGATGAACATGATTGTGAAGACAATCGCGATGACCAAAAACACATCGCTATTTCGTATCCACTGTCTTCGGATAATCCGATACACTAAAGAAGTGACAATTGCAAGTCCCAGAATCACGAGCAGTACATGATGTACTCTTATGTGCCAATCGGTAAAGTAGACGATTGACTTAACGCCCCAAAAGTAGTCCTTTATCCACTCCATCCCTCTATGGTGACCGCCTTGATGGTCACTAAGGCTCTTAAGGTAGTAATCCGCTAGGACAAAATACACCGGAATCATGTATAGCCCGAACCGCACTAGCGGTTTCAGCCCCGCCCAAAGTTGCGCTGTTATCCGCGCCACCCCCTCTCTCCGGGTACGCCAAGCGGCTGCGACAGCGGAACCTCCCCAAAGGCAACCCGCAGCTAGAGACAGACCTATTAACAGCAGACCGTAAGAAGCAATATGCGAAAGATAGGTGAGCAGCAGTAGAATGTACAGAACAATGAGATGATTCACACGGATGTCGTCTTTGTGTCGCCACCAGTATCCGAAACTGAAAAAGAACAACGAGGTGCTTAGGGCAAAGTTGTAGAATCCCATGAAGAGGAGATAGTTGTAGGTGAAAAGGAAGCCGAGCCAAGCAAAAACGAATCCGCGTTTATGGACTGCGTCAAGGAGATAGAAAAATGAGATTGGAACAAGACCAACCGCCAAGGTGAGAAGGATTTTCTCGGCAACGATGGGCGGAAAGACGTAGAGGAAGGCGGCAAGCATGAGATGCGACAACCAGTTTGGAAAGATAGTGATGTTCAACTTCCAAACATCACGCATTGTATAATTCTCGTGCTTGTGATGCTCCTTCAATGTGAGCGCGTTGTAGATGTGGCTAGGCCCATCTTGTGATGGGAAATACGTGAAAATCCAAAGCGGTAAAAGATGCAGGATGAGTAAGAGGACAAAAAGGGATTTCCAATTCATCAGTTTCAACATGCTCAATTCCTCAGGTTCCACGCACTGTAAGTTTCAGAAACTCAAATCGAACTCCCGCGAGTGCAGCGCCTCTCCGCGCTCAGGGCATACTAAGCCCACCAACCAACGCTTGGTTAACCAACCGGACAGGGAACATTTCTGGTTTTTTGCGTGCGCTTGGCCATTGTACTGACGGGTGGAATTACGCATATCCAATGACATGTTGTCGCTATGCCTATCGGAAATTGGGCGCTCGGATAAGGCTGGTTCAGAGGTGACGAGGCTGAAAACACTTCCGATACAGCGCTACAATCTCTTCTTTCGTCGGGTGGCGGGGATTGTTAGCAGGACTTCCGCTAGCGAGTGCATCCAATGCCATCTGATCCGCCACAGCTTCAAACTCGTCCCGATTAATACCAATCTCCCCAAATCGCGGCATTCGAAGGTCGTTGATTAAGCGTTCAGCGCTTGCGATTGCTGCGTCCGCCTGACGCATCAGAGATAATCCGTCAATTGGTTCACCCATCGCGCGAGCAATGTCGGCAAAACGGTCCGGAGCCCCAACTACGCTGTATTCCATAACATCAAGCAGCAAGACAGCATTGGATAAACCGTGGTGAACGTGGAAATAAGCCCCGATTGGTCGGGACATTCCGTGCACGAGCGCCACAGAAGAATTGCTAAATGCCATGCCAGCGATTGACGCTGCGATCATCATTTCAGTTCGTGCCTTGATGTTTTCGCCATCCGCCCAAGCTTGACGCAGTGAACCCGAAATCATGCGGATTGCTTTCAACGCTAGAGCATTGGTAATGGGTTGCGCTCGCTTGGAAATGTAGGCTTCAATCGCGTGGGTCAGCGCATCCACTCCTACCGCACTGGTCAAATGCGGCGGAGTGGTCAGTGACAAGAGCGGATCTACTATTGCGACCTGTGCCATCAGACATGGGCTACTGAGCATCATCTTCACGTTGTGCTCGGTGTCGGTGATGACCGTTGCTTTTGTGCACTCGCTACCGGTGCCTGCCGTGGTGGGAATAGCGATGAGGGGAGCACCGGGGTTGGGAATCTTGTCCACTCCCATGAAATCGACCAACTCACCGTCATTGGTTAGTTTAATTGCGATACCCTTGCCACAATCGATCGCACTTCCGCCGCCAATGCTTATGATGAGTTCGCACCCTTCGTCCCGATACTGTTCTAGTCCATCGTTGACGTTCTGCAGAGTCGGATCGGGCGTGACATCCGAGAAAAGCGATGCAGCAATACCAACGCCCCGAAGTCGGCTTACAAGCTCATCGGCGTATCCCAGTTTAACGATTCCAATATCGGTCACGACCAACGCGGTACGGGCGTCCAACCGTTTTGCCTGTTCGCCTGCTTGCTCAGCGGCGCCAATTCCGGTGATAACAGTCGCCGGAATCATAAACGACGCTGTCGCTGGCGGTAGTTGGTTCATCATCTGCAGGATTGAATTTCAAATCTAGTGGAGAAAGTGCCGAACGCCAGTCAACACCATAGCCATATCGTAGCGGTCTGCAGCATCAATCACCGGTTGATCGTTCACCGATCCCCCCGGTTGAATAATCGCACTCACTCCCGCCGCACCGGCTATTTCGACCCCATCGGGAAACGGGAAATACGCATCTGACGCAAGCACCGATCGCTTCGCCCTTGCCCCCGCCTTGCGTGTGGCAATAATACATGAATCGACACGGCTCATCTGCCCGGCGCCTATTCCGACGGTCTTGGTGCCCTGCGCTAACAAAATACAGTTTGATTTGACATGCTTGCAGGATTTCCACGCAAACAAGAGCGATTCAATTTCTGAATCGGTGGGCGTGCGTTTGGTGACAACCTGCAACTCCCTCGGTTCAATCTCGTACCGATCACGGTCCTGAAGTAGTAATCCGCCGATTACATTGCGTGCCTGTTTGACAGATGCGTGTTGTGATAACGTTCCCGTTGCCAAAATCCGTCGCTGTTTCACACGAGACAGAGCTTTCAATGCCTGTTCGGTATAGCTTGGCGCAATTATTGCTTCAACCTTTATCCCTGCCTTGGCGGCTTCCCGAATGGTGTTTGCCGTCTGGATTGTCACCTTGCGGTTCATACCGATTATACTACCGAATGCGGAAGTTCTATCGCATTCGAGCGCGTCGTTGAAGGCTTGCACCAAGTCCCCGCCGGTGGCTAACCCACACGGGTTATTGTGTTTAATAATCGCACATGTTGGAGCTTCAAAATCCTTGACGATCTCCAACGCGGATTCCAGATCGAGGATATTGTTAAATGAAAGCGGTTGACCACTTAGTTGCTCCGCCCACGCCGCACACGGCTCGGGCGACGTTTCAGTACGATAAAACGCCGCCTCTTGATGCGGGTTCTCGCCATAGCGAAGTTCCTGGACTTTTTCGTAGCGAAGATCCAAGACTTCGGGAAATTCACAGTCGGGGACATCTAAAGTGGTGAGATAGTGTGAAATCGCGGCGTCGTAACGAGTGATATGTTTGAAGGCTGCTTTTGCCAACCGAAATCGTGTTTCGAACGACAAACTGCCACCGTTCTCTCGAAGTTCATCGATAATATCGGGATATTGAGCAGGATTTGTAATCACGGCAATATCCTGATAGTTCTTCGCCGCCGCACGGATGAGCGTTGGTCCGCCGATGTCGATATTCTCAATCGCTTCTGCGAGTTCGACCCCCTCGCGTTGGACCGTCGCTTCAAACGGATAGAGGTTGGAAATAATCAGCTCTATAGGTTCAATGCCGTGCGCAGAAGTTTGCGCAACGTGCTCCGAATTGTCTCGAACCGCAAGTAGACCACCGAAAATCTTTGGGTGAAGCGTTTTTACACGCCCGTCCAGTATTTCGGGAAAACCCGTGTAGTCTGAGATTTCGCGAACCTGAACCCCGGCTCCGGTAAGGTAACTGGCGGTCCCACCGGTCGATAAGAGTTCGACGCCGTTCTGTGCGAGGATTTGGACCAGACTCAACAGGTCAGACTTGTCAAAAACGCTAATTAACGCGCGTCGAATCTTTTCCATGATTATCAAATTGTGCTTCTAAATTGTTGGAGCATAGTGAAACCGTAGGTACATAGCCTCCTAGCCGTGAGCAGCTTGCTACATCGGGCACTCGGTATAGTTTCGACAAGGACCTTCAGCACAAGGCAAGCAGCTAGCGAAGGATTTTCTAGACCGGGACTACCTGACACAATCACACACAATGAGTGGAAAGCGCAATCAATAAAACGCTTTCTCTCATGCATATAAAGACATGCATATAAAGAAATGTGAGGCCCCCGAGCATGGCATCCTTGTCCGCGGGACGGATAATTAAACAAACGACGCTAGGTTCCCATCACTTCCCGACAGCCCGATGTGACTCGTTATACGGTTATTGGGCTTCAATCGCGGAAGTAATCTGACCCGTCGTAGGAAATTCACCTGTGTCTAGCTTCGAATAAATCAAGTTCCCATTAAACGTGACTTCAAAGCATCCGCCACCACTAGGCACAAGAGCAAGTTCCTTTACATCGGTTCCATATTTATTGAGTAAGTCGCTCGTCATACTGACGGCTCTGGGCAAATAGTTTCAGGCGGTGCAATATTCAATTCTCAGTTCCATTTTTATCCTCCTATGAATTTTGGCTTCATTTTGGAAAGCATAGAGGGAAGATTTGATTGATTCCCATGGCATTAATTTTACAAGAGAATTGAACGCTGCGCAAGTGTTTTTTCGGGCGCGGAGAGGACTACTTGGTGACGGGTAACCGTTTATTGTTAGGGAAAGCGGGGCGACGTGCTCTACCGCCATTTAGATGCGACTACGCCTGAGTCCGTGTTTCGGTTGTTTTTTTTGGGAGCAATCATCTATAATAACAAATGGCAGGCGATTGTCCTCAAGTAGAAGCATATTCTGGTCGGAAAAAAAATCAAACGATGGAACTTTTTGAAGCGGTTAGTCCGCTTGATTTTAGATACTACGGCGGCAACGACGAGTTTATGCGGCGGCTAATACCGTACGTATCCGAATCTGGTTACGTGAGATATCAGGCGAAAGTTGAAGCAGCGTTGGTGCGCACACTTGCCAACCACGGAATCTGTTCGCACGAATGCGCGGATGAAGTTGAGGGTGCGGCGGAGGAAATAACTGCCGAAGAAGTCTATGAGGAGCAGACGCGAATTCGACACAATATTCGTTCGCTTGTCAATGTAATACGGCGACGGATCAGCCCTGAGGCACGTCCTTATGTACACCTGTTTGCAACTTCAGCGGATGTACTCGATACCGCAACTGCATTGCGATTTAAGGATTTGACTCAACAAATTATTCTGCCGGATTTAATCGGGCTTGAAACACAACTTATCCAACTGGCGCGCGAGCACGCGGAAACAGTGCAGATTGGGCGCACACATGGACAGCATGCGGAACCCATTACTTTTGGGTATGCGCTTGCACTTTACGTCAGCCGAATTGGTAACAGGATTGAGTTAATAGATCAGGCAAGCCGGAATCTACGCGGTCAGTTTTCCGGAGCGGTCGGTGCGTTCAATGGCTTATCATTGATCAGCCAAAACCCGGAAGAGATTGAGGCAGATATGCTTGCACAACTCGGCTTAAAGGCATCGGACACGCATACCTCAACACAATGCGTTGAACCGGAATTTATCTCGGATCTGGCTTACGCCATCACGTCGGCGTACACGATTCTTGCGAATTTCTCAGACGATATGCGGCATCTCTATCGCACGGAAATTGCGGAGGTCGGCAGAAAATATAACCCGCAGCTCGTTGGATCTTCGACGATGCCGCACAAGGTCAATCCGGAAGAGTTTGAAAATGTGAAGAGTCTTTGGAAGGCGTTCGTACCACGCATGATGACCGTGTTCATGGACGGCATATTGGAGCACCAACGCGATTTAACAAACTCGGCGTCGAGTCGTTTCCTGACCGAATTGTTCGCAGCTTTTGACTACTCAATCTACCGTTTGAAGCGCGCACTGGACGAGTTAGAAGCTAAAACTGACAATATGCGGCGTAATCTTGAAATGAGCGCTGGAGACACGATTGCGGAACCAATTTACCTGTTGATGGCGTATTACGGATTTCCAGATGCTTATGATTATACTCGTAAGTTGGTCGCTCAGGTGCATGAGACAGGAAAAAGCCTGACGGACCTCCTGTGGACAGACGAAACGTTCAAACTGGTTCTCGAAAAATTGACGGAAGAACAACGGGAAGCACTTCGAGATCCGACGAAATATATTGGCGCATCCATTCAACGTACGCACGCCACGTGTGATGAATGGGAAAAGCGAATCCAGCAAATACCTCGGGTTTGAGTGCCGATTCTCGTTTGGATCCAACCGAATTCTTTAACCTACATCCTTTGGACATGCCATGACATGCCTCCACGTTATTTCCCTCCTACTGATTCTTATTTCTCTCACTAATGGCAGGGCTATCGCTGCGATAGACCTGTACATCACTCAGCCTACTCACAATTTCACTACCACGAATCAGACTCTGGTGGTTGAAGGAGGTGTTACCTCGTCAGAACAGAACGAAATCATTGTTACAATCAACACGCCAGCAGGTGTTTCCCGTCTCTCATCAATCAGACCCTTGATTCACGCTGTCACGATGGATTTGGGTAATGTTCGGCAACTTCAAGCAGTCTTGATTCGCCCATCTATTGACCAAGCAGCCCCAACGGGGCCACAACGCATCTTCCTCACCGTTTCTCAAGATGGCACGCTATTCACCGAAGGTTACTTTGATGTTGCGGCGAGCTTAGATCCCCTCCTAGATCGGATTGTTGTGAATTTTCCGAACCCAACTGCCGCACGTTTCATTCGGATGGAACTGCTTGAAGGATGGGCGCCCGACAGAATCTTGATTGAATCGCTTGAATTCCTTGGTGATGATAATCAAATAATCCGGCCAAGTATTAGTTCTGTATCAATCCTGCTTGACCGAACACTGGGAGCGGACATCCTTTTTTCGATTGAACTTCTCCTAAGCGAGGGCAAAAATGAGATTTCCGTTGTTGCCGCACCACTTTCCTCGCAAACCGAAGGACAAGATATTGAGACGATTTCGGTGCGATACCTTGCGGACCTTCAGAGCGTTATACCCAACGAGAATCGATTTGCGCTAAGCGATGGCGATCGAGCAAGCATCTTGGTTCCGGTTGACGCATTAGATCCCAACGTTAAAAAGATACAGTTTTTTCGTGAACCGCCGAATTACTTTGACCGATTTGACTATCAGGACAACACTCGCATTGCTCGAGGTACCTTGCCCGTACTCGTTTATCGTTTTGAAGTGTTGAAACGGGAAAACTTCGAGGTTGAAGCGACAAGTTCCCTCTCGAGTCAGCCGCCGATGTTGGCTGTGGATGGTATCTTAGAACCGCCGTCTACTTGGATGGCAGGACTTGTCCCGCTTCCAATCCACCTGACGGTGGATCTGGGCGATTTTCATACCCTAGGTCAAATTGCAGTTCACTCCAATGTGGTTGACAATCGCTCTTTTGGTCCGCAACGTGGGACAATATTGGTTTCTAACGACAATCATGATTTCAGGGATGTATTGGATGTTCCAGCGTTCAACGATGGAGCCACAGTCATCGAAATGCCAGCCCATATATCATGCCGGTATGTCCGCTTACTGATTACCGAGAGCATGCAGGCAAATAATGTACAATTGAACGAGGTACAATTCTTCGATGCGTTCGGTTCAAAGATATCGAGATTTGTGGAATTCAAGCAGCTTCTGCTCGAACGCCCCGCTTTATTGGAATTCAGCTATGATCGTGCGGATTTGGAGCGCGCAGGTGTGAACCGAGAAGCCGATTTGCGGGTGTTCACATGGAATCCATCAACACACGAATGGCAGCTTGCCGGTGGTGAGGTTGACCCTGCTCGCCAAATAGTGCGCCTAGAACTCAATTATATTACCCAATTTGCGGTGTTCCAAGCGGTACCGCCACCTGAGCTTGTAGCCCGTTGGAGCCTGAACCCGTTCTCTCCGGACGGCAATGGCGTCGCGGATATCACACGATTGATGATTCCCAATTCTCGTGAAGTAGACGATGACAAACGCGAGCTCGTCGTCGAGATTTACGATTTGCATAGTAAACTGGTTAAAACCTTGATAAATCGTTCGACTGTCATTTCAAATTCGATAAGCATTGAATGGGATGGAACAGACCGAACGGGGCGCTCCGTAGACATTGGCCCCTATATTTATCAAGTTCGTATGGGTTCGCAGATTAGCAACGGAGTCATTGTTGTCGCAAAATAACCTTGGCCAATTTGTGTGAAAAAATAGATTTTCTGTTTTATGTCACGATTTCCCAGATATTCGGTCGCGAATTTTCTCAATAATGCTGCGTCCGTCGTTTATGAACAGGAGAGAGTCCATGGCGCTCCGCGACGGATGGTATGAAGGAGAAAGCCTATGAACACCGACGCCCAAACCACAGAAATCAGGAATCTTGTTGAACAAACACATGACATGGTAATCCAGATTGCCAAAGACCAGAACCAGATGCGTGGTGAGCTATAGCAGATTAATGAACGACTTGCTTCACTAGAGGGACGCATGACAGCTCTTGAAACTCGAATGAGTAATCTTGAAACATGGATGAGTATGGAACTTCGAGATGTCTTCAAGTGGCTCCTTGGAATGATGATTTCGGTATGGATCGGAGTAATTGCCGCCCTCATCATCCAATTTCTGAAGACAGGTTAATAATGAGGAGTTGGTTCGATCGAATATCTAGTCATTTGTTCGCATTTAATTCAATCGTATGTCTACTTCTCTTTCTCGATCTCTTAATCTCCACAATTCATGCAGCCTTCGACGATCAGTTCATCGGCGCTCGCGCGTATGGAATGGGCGGGGCATCAACCGCAGTCGCAAATGAGGCGGACGGTTTATTGGTTAACCCCGCGTCAATCTCTAACACCTCCGGACAGCAGTTCTCGGCAACAATGGCATTGTTGCATGTTGGCCTGAGTGACGAGACAAGTATTACGCAGAATCTGGTTGCCTACGCCAATTCACACCCCAAACGAGGCGCGGTTGGACTGTTGTGGAAACGTCTAAACGTGAGCCAATTATACGCCGAAAATTATGTCATTTTGGGTGCGAGTAAGAGCTATCGAATTGGCAGCGGGGGCAACCGTCACTTTTCGATTGGTGTTTCCGGCAAGTTGCTCAATTGGGAGACGGTACCGACTCTAGGTACAAACGGCGTAGTGCTTGAAGATTTGCCCGGGCGAAGTCAATTGAGTGTTGATATGGGTTTCATTTTTCGGTCGTCGCCGAATATTCCTATCGCTGTATCGGTACAAAACTTGAATTCACCTGACATTGCGTCATCATCGTCGCCGACAAACGAAAACCTGCCGCTACAGACAACGCTCGGCATCGGCATTCTGCGCAGAAACTCCACCTGGGGCATGGATCTCGTATTCAGCAGGCATGAAATCGACGTGAGAGTTGGGCTGGAATATCGACTTCATGGCGACAAGCTACTGGTGCGGGGTGGATTCAGACTTGAAAATTTGGCGTGGGGAACGAACCTAACAATCGGTGCCGGTTTTAGACCAAGAGAGAGGATGCGCATTGATTATGGGTTCGTTCTGCCCAATAGCGGTATCCAAGCAACTTTCGGCAGTCATCGGTTCAGCATTGTCTACGATTTCTAAGACGCTCTTAATCTCGATTATTCCCTTTGCCGCGTTTTGGCTTTGCTGTACGAGCATGTTTTCGCCTGCAATTGCTCAGCAAACCGACCCTCTTGGAAATCAGGTTTTCGACAAGAGCGGCAAGGAACTCTACAAGATGCAGGCTACTTTTGGCGTACTAGAGGGAGACTCTGTTTTGCGTCGCGATGCCGAATTTCGGAAAAAGACAAGTAATCGCAATTTTTTCACTTTCGACATTCCCGCTGAAAACGTCAATCACCAACTGACCGTTGGTAATTTCCTGACAAAGTTTTCCAGCTTCACGCTGAACAAAGAACTCTTTGACGCGGCCCGGTGGAACATCACGGTACCACGTGTTGGTGGCGGCATTTCGGCGTTTGTCGCACGTGTAACAAACAATACGTTCTCCATTCTAGGGGAGCGAACGACGCCAATCGAGGACGTTGATATCGAAAGCACGTCAGATTGGTTCATGACGGGTATGCGTGCCGAGGCGAATCTCGGCGCATACGATTTTCGATTGGGGGCGTATCCTGAGGTAACCGTGCCATTGCCTCGCGTAGGGGTTAACTATGTGAACCGTTTTTTTACGAACTATGACCTCACGCGTGCGAACAATCCGCTACGAGGCATCACCATCAGCAATCCACCAACCGAGTTGTTTCTTCGCTTTAGTGATGCTTCACCAGAAAATTCGGGAGGTGCACGGGTTTTTCATGTCCGTGTTTTTGTCGATGGTGTACTGGAGTACAACGTGGCGGCCGGGCAGGAACCGCTAGGAATCTTAGTTCTACCAAACGATAGCAAACGCGATGCCCGTTCGCGATGGGTTGATGGCGAGGGCACATTTACCTATAGGTTCTCCCTGTTTAACCCGCAGGAAATCACGCGGGTGCAATTTGAAGTCGATATCGCCAACGACTATCGCGTAGATTTGTCAACAGACAATCAGAATTTTCAACTAGAGCTAAGCGCCGCAGGCAATGTCGGCGACAGTTCAAATCGTGAGATGCGTCAATTCGACTACGGCACCCTTACAGATGAAACCGCCATGGGTTTTGACCTGCAAACCACATTGGCGGGCTTTGCAGTCGAAGCGGAATGTGCTTGGTATACTCAGACACGGCAGTACCCACTAATCGCGGGAAACCGGAGCCAACGGCGCGCGAACGCTTGGTTTGTCGACATCAATCGAAACTTTGGGCCCATCACTTGGCGAAGCGAATACACGCGAATCGCGCCTTTTTTTACAGCTGAAAATTTCGTGGACGATAATGACAATGAGGACCGATACGCCGACTCACGTGAGCCTGAAATCCTGCTGTCGGGAAACACCAAGGATGATATAGACGGCGATCGAATCAAAGATTGGGACGACGATTTTCTTCTGTTCTTCGCAGACCCGCCCCGCTTTCGCTTGGGCTTGAATCGTGAATCCATTGATTTCAACAATAACGGCGAGCCTGATAACCTTGAGGATGATGATAAACCCAACTACCGTTTCGATTATGATGAAGGTTCGTATGGGCATAACACCTATTTCAAGGTCAATCTTCCCTTTGCGGATGGGCTCTCAATCATTCCCGGGTATTATGTTAAGCGTCTCATCCTTGAACATAAGAGTGCGAAAGGATTCTACAATGTTTTGTCCTACGCGCCCGAGCCGATTCCCCACTTTGGAACTGTTCTTTTTCGCTACACACTTCGGCGTTCCCGTGATATTATACCCGACGATGTCGTGATCCGGAGCACGGGAGAACGAATTAAGGATAACCTGGCGCTCCAAAACTATCTCGGCAATATCTTTACTATGATTGTTAACTATCAAAACATAAAGAATCTGATGCTCACCAGCAAGTTCAAATATCAGCGTGACAACCTATTTCACACTCGGCAACGCGTTATCGACACTGCTCTAATCAATCAGATTCGTTACGATTATGAGGTTCTAGACGACCTGACGATTGCACCCGCTTTTCGAAGCGACCGATCCATCGGTTACACTGTCCCCTTTGAAAAGGAAAGGTCAATTGATGTCCTGCGGAATGCCTATATCGTGACGTTGACCCATCAAGTTGCGGCGCAGTTGCAGTTGAGCGCTGGTGCCCAATATCTTACATGGCGAGATCTCAACGATTCCCGCAACGATTTTGACCGCACCGTAGGCTTTTTTGAACTTGTGTTGCAGGGTGATGCCTTTGGTCAGAGAATGGGACTTCTCATTACCTCGGATTATGTTATTCAGAACTTCCTTGTTCCTCTCGGCGGAGGGGAACGACGAACAAACATTGGAATCTCATTGTTCCTACTGTAGGAACAAGCACCTCGTGTGGGGTGAACGGAATGGATAGACGGCGACACGCGTCCACATTGATCGCGTCTGGATATTAAAAAAGGAGGAAATTAAATGCAACAACAACCGTGGGAGCCAGAACAATTTAACCAATACATGAGCAATGTCTCAAGATGGTTTTCGGGATCCAACAAGTTTCTCTATTTGCTTATCGTCGGAATCGTGCTGTTGGTGTGGTTGGCAACGGGCATATATATGGTGCAACCGGGTCAGGAAGGTGTGGTGCTTACCTTCGGCAAATTTGTAAATATTACTGGTTCCGGACTTCACTTTCGTTTGCCCTGGCCCATTCAGAGTGTAACAATTGTGAATGTCGAAAGCATCCGTCGCGCAGAAATTGGATTCCGAACCACAGATCGGGACCGAAAGCGTGAGGTCCTTAGCGAGGCCTTAATGCTGACGGAAGATGAAAACATCGTCCAGGTTGAACTCTTAGTTCAATATCGCGTTGCCAGTTCGCGCGACTTTGTCTTTAATGTTCAAGATCCGGAACAACTCTTGCTCACCAGCGGCGAAGTGGCTTTACGCAGTACCGTGGGGCAGATGACCGTTGATGCGGTCATTACCGAAGAACGCGCTCGTGTTCAGGATGACACGCGAACTTTCCTGTCACGGCTGATGGCTGACTACGGAACCGGCATCCAGATAACTGACGTGCGTCTTCAAGTGGCGGACCCGCCGAAAGAGGTTCGTGATGCCTTTCAAGACGTGGTTCGCGCTCGTGCCGATAAGGAACGCCTCATCAATGAATCCCAAGCTTACCAAAACAACGTCGTTCCCAAAGCGCGCGGTGAAAAGCAACAGGCGATCGAGGAAGCCACCGCGTTCAAAGAGGAGCAGGTACTCCACGCCACTGGTGACGCTAATCGTTTTCTATCCGTTCTGAAGGAATATCGTTTAGCTCGGCAAGTGACGCGGGAGCGGTTGCACATTGAGGCATTGGAAAACATTCTGAATCAAGTCGAGTTGATTTTGGTTGACGATGATGTTGGTAAGGGAGTCTTACCGCTCTTGCCACTTTCCAATCTAAACAGTTCAAGACCATCCGAAGGAGGAAACTAAGATGAATACCCGAACGCTTGGCATTACTGTTATCCTGCTGATAGCTCTAGCCGTAGTTATTAGCCAGACTCTATTCGCCGTGGATGAGACTGAGCAGGTTATCATCCTCCAATTTGGCAATCCCGTTGCAACTGTCCGGAGTCCGGGCCTGAAGGTAAAATCACCGTTCATCCAAAATGTGATTTTCTTTGAGAAACGTATTCTTTCCAGCGATGCACTTCCGCAGGAATATCTGACTACCGACAAAAAACGGCTCGTGGTTGACCACGTCACCCGCTGGAAAATCCTCGACCCGCTCCTGTTCTTCAAAGCGGTAACGACAGAGGCGGGCGCACGAGCACGTCTTGATGACATCGTCTTCTCCGAACTTCGGCGGGAACTTGCAACTTTTAACTTTGTTGATGTTATCTCTCGAGAGCGCGAGAATATTATGGAACGGGTTGCCCGCTCCGCGACCGAAAAGGCGGCAGAGTATGGAATCGGCGTCGTTGATGTGCGCACGAAAAGGGCCGATTTGCCGGAAGAAGTGGAGCAGAGTGTCTTCAACCGAATGATTGCTGAGCGTAAACGGGAATCCAACCTATTCCGAGCCGAGGGCAATGAGCAAGCCAACATCATCCGCGCCCAAGCAGACCGTGACAGCACCGTCATTGTGGCTGAGGGCTACGGCGAGGCACAGCGCATTCGTGGTGAGGGTGAAGCAGAGGCCATCCACATATACGCTGAAGCCCTAGGTCAGGATCCTGAATTCTACGCCTTTTCACGACGCCTTGAGGCATACGGAACCGTGCTTAAGAGTGGTGACAAGGTCGTCATACCAGCGGACTCCGAGTTCTTCCAATTCCTGCTAAATAACGGACTGCGGAGATGAGAAAGTTGGAAAAATCGAGAATCTGCCTCAGCCGATTTCACCTCCCGATCACTTGCTATTCCCATTTCTGAAAGAAGGGACTGAGGACATGATCAAATCATTGCCGTTACACGACGCACCCAACGAGGTTACGTCGTGCATTTCAGGCAAAGAATCAGTTCGGTATTCAGCCAAACGGCGGCACCCGCCCTGGATTAGAGCACGGGTGCCGTCTGGCCCAAACTTCGCCGATCTCAAACATTTGATGCGAGAATTGAACCTGCACACCGTCTGCGAGGAAGCACGCTGTCCGAATATCGGGGAATGTTGGGAAAACCGAACGGCTACCTTTATGATTCTGGGTGATGTATGCACGCGACGTTGCATGTTCTGCGCGGTCACGAAAGGCAAGCCTGGAGGCGTCGTTGACCACGATGAACCGCGGCGAATCGGGGCAGCTGTTGGGGACCTCAAACTAGAGCATGTGGTGATTACCTCCGTGAACCGCGATGATGTTCCCGACGGAGGAGCTAGCATTTTTGCGGAGTGCATTCGTGAATCACGCCTGCACAGCCCGGGTTGCACTGTCGAGGTGCTTATTCCTGACCTTGAAGGGAATCGGGAGGCGCTCGCCGTGATTATCGACGCCCAGCCCGACCTTTTGAACCATAATACCGAGACAGTGCCGCGTCTTTATCGAAGAGCCCGTCCTCAGGCGAACTACCAACAAACTCTGGACCTGTTACGGCGAGGCAAAGAGATTGATCCCACTATTGTCACAAAATCGGGATTGATGGTCGGTTTGGGGGAATCCGTTGATGAACTGCTAGACACCATGCGAGATATTCAAGCATCCAACTGCGACATCCTTACGATTGGACAATACCTTTCGCCTACATCTCGGCATCTCCCGATTCAGCGCTATTATACACCAGCAGAATTTGAAGAGTTGAAAGAGGCCGGTATGGAGATGGGGTTTCGCCACGTTGAATCTGGCCCCCTCGTTCGGAGTTCTTACCATGCTGGAGAACAAGCACGGTTGAGCATGACAGGAACAGGTAGATAGCGAATACTCACGGTTTTTAAATCTCCCGCTCCAGCGGTGCAACATGTGATTCTGAAAAAGCGATCGGTGATGGTCAATAGGAGACGCAAATCCACCTTGAAACCGAGCTTTTGGTAAAAACTCGGTTTCTTATTCTCCTCCAAAACGATAACGTGATCCGCATTAATAGGTGCACAATACCGATTCTATATGTTTTGTAACGCTCAGATAGCCCGCTGACACTTGCACACCTTCGCAATTTTCGCATATGTTTTATCCTGTGCAAAATTGAACCCTTTGTTGTTTTGTCTTCTTAACGTATTACGATCAACTGACCGAACAGGAAGGGTGATAAAACTCCCATCACGCATTAACGACTGTAGACCATCTCCTAGACTAATATCTATTTTTGCATATCCACAGAGAAATACGAGGTAAATCTTGAGCATCGTTGCCCATGTGACCCATGAAGCAATTCAGAAGGTGGGATGGATCGGAGCGGTAATACAGGGCCTCCTCACGACACGGCAGTACAACCGAAGTATTGAAAGGACATTTCTCATTGGCCCTCTTCATGACACGGACGTGGGCGAAGATGAGCGTTTGGGAGAAGGCGGTGAAGTGTTATACTCATCTTCTATGGGAATCCGCAAAGCGCCTTATGCCGATGCACTGCAACAAATTGAGGAAACCTATCGCGTCGCAATCGTTTACGGCAAATGTCGACTTGTGGACGATGAAAGTGGCATCACTATCTTCCCGGAAGTAATTTTAGTCAACGTTTCCTACATCCACCCGGAATATTTGAGTTCGTTCAAGTCACGGCTCTTCGAGCGATTCTCTATCGAATCCGGACGTTACGACGACATCTGGGAATATGAGGAATATGTTCGACGCGCAGAACCGGGATATTGTACCTTACGTGCACTGATTGGCGAAGATACCGAGACGCCGTGTTTCGTGATTGCGCACGAATTCATGGGAATGCCCCTGGGCCTCAAGACAATTCTTGAGGGGCAACCCAACATGAAGACAATTTTTTACGCCCATGAAGTCGCAACCGTTCGGCCAATTATTGAGAATCATACCGGACACGACACCATGTTCTATAACGCACTACAGCGTGGATTGGACGAAGGTAAATCTATTCGGGATGTGTTCGGCGATCAGTTCTGGTATTACAAGCACGCGCTCATTGACAAGGCACACCTTTGTGACAACATTTTTGCGGTGGGCGATCTCGTCGTACAAGAACTTCGCTTCCTAGCCCAGCCTTTTTTCGATGCATCAATAGACCTAGTTTACAATGGGATTCCTAGTGCGCGCTTGAATCTTTCCGAGAAGTTGAAATCCAAGCATCGCTTACAAAAATACGCCGAGAACCTGCTTGGCTACACCCCCGACTATGTATTCACACACGTAACCCGCCTAGTAAGAAGCAAAGGGCTTTGGCGCGATTTGCAGTTGCTAAGGCACATGGATAACCTTCTCGCATCAATTGGAAAAACTGCCGTGCTGTTTATCCTTTCGACGGAAATTGGCAGCGGCAGATCAAGCGAAGAGGCGCATTTTATGGAAGCGGAATACGGTTGGCCCGTGCGTCATCGGATTGGTGCTCCCGACCTGGTTGGAAGCGAGGTTGATATGAACAACGGCGTCACTGCTTTCAATTTCGATTCAACGGCAATCAAGGTTGTTTTTGTCAATCAATTCGGTTGGAGTAGAGAGCGTTGCGGGGTCAGGATGCCCGAAGATATGGAGTTCATGGACATCCGGAAGGGATCCGATGCCGAATTCGGACAGTCCATCTACGAACCCTTTGGCATCGCGCAGGTTGAGCCGTTAAGCTTCGGCGCGATTTGCGTGCTAAGCAATTCCTGCGGTTGTTGCGGTTTCGTCCAGCGTGTGACCGATGGCGCCGATGTACCAAACGTCATCATTGCCGACTATACCCATCTTAATTACCTGTCAGATTCGCTAGAAGGCTTATTGGCGATAGGAGCCGCCGAACGAGATAAGATCGAAGCCCACAATAGTTGGGACATTGCGGCAAAATTGGTAGGACGCTTGCCGCGCAACGACCGCGATGCTGACGAAATGATTCAGCGGGGTTCTGAAATTGCCGTTAAGATGAGTTGGGAAGTCGTCGTTGAGAACTATTTCTTGCCCGGCTTGCAGCGAGCGCTTGATAGACACAAAACCTGAACCAGGAGTTTTCACAATTCGCCATAATCCCTCAACACCCTCACATAGGAACTAAGTTCGACTTTGTACATTTGTAGGTGCGCACTGCGTACCAGCCTTTCGCCCTATGGGAGTTACAGGTTTATAGTAAGCGACGACAGAAACACGCTAAAGCCTCTCCTCAAATGGCCAAACACGACCTTACCGGCTATTATTCAAACAGGATCTAGCACCTGAGCAGTACGAGCCGGGAGATAAAGCTGAATTGACTGATTGCGACCATGAATCGGATCATTCTGCTTGGGATAGATCGTACCCTCATCAACTAAACCGTGCCCTTCAAATGCCTCGTTATCCGAGTTCAGAACCAGTTGATAGTTGATCGGATCTGGTACTGGTACCCGTAGATCCGCGTATGATTCACTTGGATGAAAATTAAACACAAACACCAAAGCGCCTCGCCGATAAACTAACTGCTTTTTTTCCTCATGAGACATAAGGGATTCAATAAGAGAATCTTCTAGCAAATTGTACTGAAGATCGATATTTTGCATCGCCCTGTCAAAGTTGTTCAACCCTTTGTATCGCAAAATCTCCTGATCGACTAAACTCCACTGCCGACGAGCATAATGGTGCGAATAGTTGTTTTCCGGGCGAGGAAAATCAATCCACTCCGGGTGACCAAATTCATTTCCAATGAAATTTAGGTAACCCTCGCCTCCCAAAGAGAACGTAATGAGGCGAATCATCTTATGCAACGCAATCCCACGATCCGTCACAAGGCTAGGAGTAGACAAACTCATATTCCAGTACATCTCTTTGTCCATCAACCAGAACGCGATAGTCTTGTCTCCCACTAGCGCCTGATCGTGGCTTTCCGCATAGCCGATGTGCTTCTCATGTGCTCGCCGATTTAGAAGCGTATGATAAATCTCCGACATGTTCCACTGTTCATCTGTTGTTTCTTCCTTGAGCAGTTTAATCCAATAGTCGGGTATACCCATCGCCAATCGATAATCAAACCCTAAACCGTCCTCTTTTACCGGGCGTGCCAATCCCATCATCCCGCTGACATCCTCGGCAATTGTAATCGCCGCGTTGTTGACCCCATGCGCCACCTCGTTGGCAAGCATCAGATAAGCCAATGCGTCGTTGTCCACATTGTCGTCAAAGTAGTCATCGTAATTTGAAAATCCCTTGTTCCCATGATCGAGATATAACATGCTGGTCACGCCATCGAATCGAAAACCGTCAAACCGATACTCCTCCGACCAAAAACGGACATTGCTGAGCAGAAACCGTTGAGCTTCGTAATTGGCGTAGTCAAAGCAAAGCGAATCCCACGTGGGATTTTGTCCTCTCGCCCCTGCATGGAATTACTGATAATCGGTGCCATCGAAGCGATTCAACCCTTCGTGCACGTTCTTCACCGAATGACTGTGGACGAGATCCATTATTACCAATAAGCCCATGCCGTGCGCGGTGTCAATCAGCTCCTTGAGTTCTTCCGGAGTGCCAAATCGGCTCGACACGGCAAAGAAATTGCTTACATGGTAGCCAAAACTCCCTTAATACGGATGCTCCATCACAGCCATCAACTGAAGGGCGTTGTATCCCAGATTGGCGATGCGCGGCAGGACGTTCTGCGAAAATTCGAGGAATGTGCCGACCCTGCCCTCTTCTTGTGCCATACCGACATGGGCTTCGTACAGGCGCAATCCTCCCGTCCATTTTGGCGGCGTATTCTTCCATTCGTAGGATTCGGGCGGATTCCAATACTGTCCGGTGAAATTTGGGGTACCGTGTTCCTGAACCACGCGTCGTATGTTAGCGGGAATCCGATCGAGCCCACCATCGGCTGAACCGACATGGACTTTTACCTTGCTCTCATGTGTCAACCGATTCCCATAATGAGAATTGTGTAAGAAGATTTGCCAGACGCCGTAGTCATCACGTGCTAGCGGATGTGAGTCTCGATTCCAATCGTTGAAATCACCGATTAATGCCAAGTAATCTGCACCCGGTGCCCATTCACGGTACCAAACGCCGTTCTGTCCATTCATCTCGCCACGATTAAATCCAAAATACCGATGCCCTAGGCTAATCGGTCCCATTAGGCCTCTACAATCTTCTTCATCTATGCGCTTTCTGAAACGCTGGTAGTGGGCAAAGCGTTCTCGCAATTTGTCCGAGTAAGGCTCCAACCACGGATCGAGTTTAATCAGACCTGTTCCGCTATTCCACGTTTGGGCCTTATTTTTATCTTTCATGGCATGTCACCGGCATACTACAGCATTGTGTGGTTGATATTATAACCCACGTGGAATCTGTGAACAAAATGAAAAATTTGACGCTTTTCCGCTTCAATTGTTTGACTCGAGACGGGTAAGTCGTGGTCAGGATTTAGCTTGACTCAACCGATTGAGCAATCATATAATAGCCATGCGTCACGGGAAATGCGACTTAGAGAAGCTACCTGTCGACGTGATTCTCTCAATCCGAGAATCTGAGGAGAAATGCTTTGGAGGAGTTGCAAACTAAACGCCGGTTAGCCTTGAGCCTCGATCTAATCAAGCTGCCAAGGAGTTGTGAAGAAAAGGCATTTTCACAAGCTGTAGTTGAAGGGCTATCCAAACCGCAAAAGAGTCTCCCTTGTCGATACTTCTATGACTTGGCTGGATCCAAGTTATTCGAGCAGATATGCGAGTTGCCGGAATACTATCTTACACGCACCGAGCAGAAGATTTTCGAAGATAACTCGACCGATATTATCAACGCCCTAGATTACGAACTGGCAATTGTAGAGTTTGGCAGTGGCAATTCCGTAAAAACCCGCCTGTTGATTAACGCGGCGTTGAATCGTCAAAACCATCTGCACTATATTCCCATTGATATTTCTTCCAGTTTTTTGAAAGCCTCCTCGCAGGCCCTGCTCGGTGAAATCGATCGGCTCTCGATTACAGCAATCGCAGCCGAATATGCTGACGCCATCCCGATTATTCCCGACCCGCAAGAGCCTCGCTTGTTTCTTTTCATAGGCAGCAATATCGGCAACTTCAATCGTGCCGAAGCAGTCTCGTTCATCACAAAGATTCGCAAACAGATGCACTCTCAGGACAGACTGCTGATTAGTTTCGATTTAGTGAAAGCGTCCCATATCCTCGAAGCCGCGTATAACGATGCAGCCGGAGTCACGGCAGCATTTAACAAAAACCTTCTGACGCGAATCAACCGTGAACTTGGGGGTACTTTCGCACTCTCCAAGTTCGATCATTTTGCCCCCTTCGTCAAGTTGGATTCCCGCATTGAGATGCGTTTAATCAGTCGGTGGTCTCAGCGCGTCTACATTAACAATCTTCAGCGAGAATTTACCTTTGAACGGGATGAGTATATTCACACCGAAGATTCACATAAATACACGTTTGAGAGTTTCACGGAAATATGTCGCGTTGCCGGTCTTGAAATTCAAAACCAATGGCTCGACAAGCATGAATGGTTTGCGGTTGCCCTACTAAAACCGAGGGGAATATGATTCAACTAAACAATGCCAGTAAGCGATTTGGGGATACGATTGCACTCCATCCCACAAGTTTGATGATAGAACCAGCCAAGACAACGGTGCTGATTGGTCCCAGCGGGTGCGGGAAATCCACAATCCTTAGACTGATGAACGGTCTGCTGCAACCGACAACGGGGAGCGTGGAATTTGAGAGACAGCGCGTTTCGAAGGACAACGTTCTTGAGTTGCGCCGACGGATGGGTTACGTCATTCAAGACGGGGGTTTGTTCCCGCATCTTACGGCGTCCCAAAATGTTACGCTTATGTCAAAACATCTTGGCACCCCCGCTGACGAGACGCAACAACGCTTGAGCGAACTTTGTGAGTTGAGCCATTTTCCCGAAGACGGTTTAAGTCGTTATCCTGTGGAACTCTCGGGTGGACAGCGGCAGCGCGTCAGTTTGATGCGAGCACTCGTGTTAAATCCGGATTTGCTTTTGTTAGATGAACCGCTGGGTGCGCTGGACCCGATGGTGCGCGCCTCACTCCAAACCGAACTCAAGGCGATATTCCGGAGCCTTGGCAAGACGGTAGTGCTCGTTACCCACGATATGGCGGAGGCAGCCTATCTGGGAGATCAGATTGTATTGTTGAAAGAGGGACGGATTGTCCAAGAGGGCACTTTGGACGACCTGCGAGAAAGACCGTCCGATAAATTCATCTCGGAGTTCATTACGGCACAAAGGAGCTTGGTCCAGTTATGAAGCTACGTTCCGCTAAGTTCACTTTCCTGCCAGGCTGGATCAAGAGTTCAAGGGTTCGGGAGGCCGTTAATGCGTTGCCTATCGCAAAATGTCTTGCAGTGATGTTCATCCTCATTCCCCTGGCTGCGAATGCCGAACAGATTCAGGTTGGTTCCAAGAGATTCACGGAGTCATACGTTCTAGGCGAAATATCGAAGCGCCTGTTGGAAAATGCCGGATTCACCATCGAACACAAACAGGGCATGGGTGGCACCATCATCGTTTGGCGAGCGTTGACAAATGGTGACATCTCCATGTATCCCGACTATACCGGTACGGTTCAGGAAACAATCCTGAAGTCAAAAACGCCGCTGACATCGGAACAAATGCGAGCGGCGCTCGCCGAACACGGCATCGGAATGACTGAGGAACTCGGATTCAACAATACGTATGCGTTCGCTATGCGCCGTGAAACGGCGGAATCCCTCAACCTTCGCACGATAAGTGATTTGAAACAGCATCCGAATCTGAAACTCGGATTTACACATGAATTTCTGAATCGAAAGGACGGTTGGGAACCGCTGAGTAAGCACTACGGCTTACAGATGAGGCCCCGCGGAATGGAACACTCGTTGACATACGTCGCCCTCAACAGTGGCGATATTGACCTCACCGACGCTTACTCCACCGACGCGAAGTTGGGAGAATACGACCTTGCGGTTTTAGAGGATGATTTGGAGTTTTTTCCAAAGTATAACGCAGTCTTCCTGTACCGATTGGACACCGATCAGAAAGCCATTTCCGCTATTCAAGCGCTAGGGGGAACCATTGGTGAAGCTCGGATGATTCAACTCAACGTGGCGGCGGAACGTATGAAAGACTACACCCGCGCCGCCGCGCTATATTTCGAGGAAACCGAAACAAGCGCGAACTCCAAGATTTCGCAGTTTTTTTCTAAGATTGTCCCTCTCACCGGTGAACACCTGACGTTGGTGGCCATCTCAATGTTTCTTGCCGTCATTATCGGCATTCCGCTCGGGATACGCGCGAGTCGACCGGGACTCGTCAGCCAATTCATCTTGGGGCTGACCGGCATTATTCAGACCATCCCCTCAATTGTGTTGTTAGCCGTTCTTATCCCCATCTTAGGCACGAGTATGCGCAACGCGATTGCCGCGCTTTTCCTGTACAGTTTGCTTCCAATTGTACGCAACACGACAGCCGGACTGCAGGATATTTCTACACCGATTCGAGAGTCCGCCGCTGCCCTTGGTCTCGAGCCTCGCGTCCAACTAACAAAAGTCTTCCTACCGATGGCATCCCGATCAATTCTCGCAGGGGTAAAAACAAGCACGGTCATTAACATCGGTACCGCAACCCTTGCCGGATTTATAGGCGCCGGAGGGTATGGAGAACTCATTCTTAGCGGGATCAATCTAAACGCCACCGATGTCATATTGCAAGGCGCTATTCCTGCCGCACTTCTCGCCTTGCTGTCGCAATTCCTCTTTGACATCCTTGACGGCGCCGTAATTCCTAGGGGATTGCGCTTGAAAGCATCTGCGTAGCTTGATGGCGTAGAGTCATCTCTCCTGAAACCGAGTTTTTCTTCAAAACTCAGTTTCTCCCTTGCAATTCTGTATCTGTGGGGCGGGATTGACAATCGCTAAATCGTCGATTGCCCTTCTTACTGACCATCAGCCTCTGAACGTGCCATGACGGCCCTCAAATCATCAGCGTAGATTTTCAATTACTATCTTGCAATCATCTTCCGTACCCCATTTTCATACCTCACATCATAATCCCCGTCCGGAATGGGAAGAGCCCGTAAAGCCAATTCCCCATACGTAACCAACGGCTCGGTGACCAATAGCAACTCATCCAAAGATTGTTCCGGCGTTTTGTCCGTCGTGTCAATCACGACCATTTTGCGGGTTTTCGTGAATATCGACTTCTCGACCTCTTCCTCGAACCGCCGCTTGATTTCCGGAATATCCGCCTCATTGATAATCTCGTATTCGTGAGGACTTGCCTTCATTCGTTCACGAATCGCTTCATCGCTCGCCGTGACGTGAATCAACACCACGTCCGGCAGATGCATTTCATAGACCTCGGCTTCATACTTCGGCTGGGCAAGATAACCGTAGTTTTCGTAGTACGGGCTGTCGGGGTCTTTGCCGTAGATTTCGGAGTAGATTGCTTCTTCAATATACCAACCCGAAATCATCGGATTCGTACAATCCCTGATGATTCCAATATGATAGTTAATCTGCATGCGCTGCATGCGTTCCTTCACGTCATCTGGGAAATCAAGCATGAGCGCACGTGATTCGGGGCTTAATGTTCGGTCGGGAATCGTGAAATGATCGTCGTCGTGCGTGGGCAACTTCAACCGATAATAGTATTCGGTCAACAGGTCAATCAGCGTCGATTTTCCGGCATACTCAATACCAACAAAGAAACTTCGCATAACCTAAATTCCTCACTTTCGATTGTTCAGGAAAAACGTCAAGTGTACGGAAAACAGTTTAACACAACGCTGGGTACCTGTAAAGCGTCTCATTCAGGGAATTGCATCCGATTGTTGCGGACGCCCCTGCACCGTTCCATAATTATAATTGTAGAGGACGACCCCCGTGCCGTGCCGTGAATCTCGGTACGCAGCCTGAGGTCAATGGCCAAAGACGAATTTCGACCAAAGTAAACCATCGTTCCACGTTTCGACAAATTCGTTGTGTGGTGACGTAGGTTGGGTTGAACGGAACTTATGAGAAACTACCACTATTACGTTACGATTACTAGGTTCAACTCTGCCTGAAATTTACCCGCACAGTGAAACCCAACTCCTGATAGACTGCGTTGTTTCATTGTGGAGTTGAGTTTCACCAGCTCCTTACTGTCTTTGATAAGGATTCGCTTTTCAGCACACAACCCCACCTAATGAACTTTTTAAACAATTTTTTAATCTTAAGTAGGTTCTCATGTTAGAAGAACGCCTTCACTCATCGTCCATATTCCGGTTCCAAAATCTTTCTAAGCAGAGTGGGGTAGACCACTTTGTTTCGACCCGCATCGGCGGATTGAGTCGCCCACCTTACGAATCTCTTAATTTGGGATTTCATGTCGGAGATGACCCTAAAACCGTCCTAACAAATCGTGAACGTCTGGCATCCAATATCAAGCTCCCTCTCTTCGATTTTACAGTTGCGAGACAGATTCACAGTGGTACGGTGGCAATCGTGACGGAGCAAATGAGAGGCTGCGGCGCGGCTGACCTCAATACGGCAGTTGAAGCGACAGATGGGATGGTAACGGCTGTTCCCCGTCTTTGTCTAGCGGTTCTTTCGGCGGATTGTGTGCCGGTGCTCCTCTTCGACCCCCAAACGCGAGTGGTAGGTGCCGTACATGCCGGATGGCGAGGAAGCGTCAAATTGGCAGCTCGGAATACGGTAGAAATCTTAAAGCAAAAATTCAACTGCGACCCGGCGGACCTTCTGGTAGGGATTGGCCCCTCCATTGGTCCCTGTCACTACGAAATTGGTCCCGAAGTCATCTCACAAGTTAAGGATACTTTTGGCGGCACAGATGGCTATATCAGCCACGAGTCGTCCGATGGCAAGGGATATTTCAACCTTTGGGAAGCCAACAAGCGGCAAATCATGGAAGCGGGAATCCCGCTACAAAATATCGAGGTTGCCCGGATATGCACCTATTGTGACGCACATCTGTTTTTTTCTGCGCGGCACCAAAAAGGAAGGACGGGCAGATTCGGAGCAGGAATTATGTTGACCGCGTGAACCAATCAGGAAGGAAAAATTGACCTTTTTCTTGGACAGTGTAATGGTCAGGCAGATGCAAGACACTCATAGCCGTTTCTCGCAGGGAGTGCTATCGATCAACTGAACGAACAGTGCGTGATCAAGGGAATGGATAATGACCGTGATAGAGTTCCCATAGAGATCTTGAGAGCGAATGCGATAGAGAACCATAAAAAATCCTCCTCCCGACTCAGTCGCTTGATCGGCTTGGATTGCCAAATCCACTGCACAATGTAACCCAAGTTGCTGCCCATTCCTGTAGGTCGGGCTTCTAGCCCGCCCCGCCAGCGGGATAATGAGCAAGAATGCCTTACAACACCCGATAAAAAACGCAAAACCCACAATTTCCAATAGGTTGTAACTTTCGTTAAATTATAATTTACTAAGCTGCGTAACTCTAGTATAATCAAAACGCAATCTAAAATTTCTACCTCTGGGTAAGGAGATCACACAAAACTTGCAGACACCCCTACAAAAACTACAAAAACTCCTCCAACAACTCTTCCGTGCAGATGACGCAGACCTTGACTTCGGCATCTATCGCATTCTTAACTATCGACGCGACCAAATCCAGAAATTCATTGACGTGGAACTTCCTTCGATCATCGACGATGCCCTCGACGAAAACACCGAGATCGAATCCGCACTTGAAGAGCTTAAGGAATTGGAGAAGCGAGTCAAAGAGGCCTTTGGTGATGACGTATTAGATGCAGATGGCAAACTCATTGACGTAACTATAAAAACACGTCCTTTAGTTAACCAATATCTTGAAGCACAAGAGCGGTATGGTTCCCCACAATCGCGAGACCAGCGCGAAGATACTGTCTATAACCACCTTTACACGTTCTTCTCCCGTTACTACGACAATGGTGACTTCATTCCGCGTCGACGCTACTCCCAAACCGAACGGTACGCCATTCCATACAATACAATGGCGAAGAGGTCCACCTCCACTGGGCAAATCGAGACCAGTATTATGTCAAGAGTGGCGAGCATTTTTCCATTCATAAGTTCAAATCCCAAGGCATCACCGTCACCTTCAAGCTCCGCAGCATAGATATTGAGACAGACAACATCCAAGGCGCGAAACGCTTTTTCATTCCCTTATCTGCCGAGACAAGATATTCACCAGAAACCGATGAAATTTGTATCCCCTTTGAATACCGCCCCTTCACCGCAGAAGAGCAGTTGCTCTACGGTAACCGAGACCAACAAAATACAATTATTGATGCATCCGAACGAGAGATCATGGCGTGCTTAACCAACCACTATAATGCTCTGTCCGCGTTAGATCGCCAAGCAGAAGGCGTAACCACCCTTAAGAAACATCTCCGTACCTACACACGGCGCAACACCGCAGACTTCTTCATCCACAAAAACCTCAAGCCGTTCCTCAACCGCGAACTTGATGTCTATATCAAAAACGAAGTTATCCCGTTATCTATCTTCATTTTTACAAATGTGGGAGACGAGAATTTAACCAATAGTAATAATTGGCTTGAAACGGCGAAACTCGTTCACCGTATCGCCACCCAAATCATTGACTTTCTCTCCCAAATCGAAGAATCTCAGAAACGCGTTTGGCTCAAAAAGAAATTCGTCCTTTCGACTGACTACTGTCTCACCCTTGACCGGGTCCCAAAAAAACTCTACCCCGCTATCGCACAGAACACTGCCCAGCGTGAGGAGTGGAAACATCTTTTTGCTATCCACGAAATAGATGGCGATCTCGTGGACTCCGCCTATGGTGAACCGCTCTCCGTTGACTTCCTCAAAGAGAATCCAAATCTCGTTCTTGATACTCGTCACTTTGATACGGCTTTCAAAGATTGTCTTTTGGCACATTTTGACAATCTGGATAACGAGACAGACGGTTTGTTAATTCACGGAGAGAACTTCCAATCGTTAAATCTACTTGCAGAAAGATACTGGGAATCGATAGAATGTATTCACATCGATCCTCCTTACAATACTGATACAAGTGGTTTCCTTTACAAGAACACCTATCGGTCTTCTAGTTGGTTAACGATGATGGCAGATCGATTGCTCCTCGCCGATCAGTTAATGGCGCCGAATAGTTGTATTCTTTCCCGTATTGATGAAAACGAGTATGAGAATCTGTTTCAGATCTTTAACACCCTACCGCTGGAAAATCAAGGGACCATTGTCTGGGACAAAAGGAATCCTGTTTTTGGAACAAATACAATAGCCACTCAACACGAATATATTGTCTGCCACTCCAAGGGCAACATTAAACTTAAAGCTCGTTCAATTAACCGCAAATCAATTCTCAGGCAGGCTGCATCCCTGATAAAAAAGCACGACGGTGTCACATCAGAATGCCGCAAAGAATTTAGTGCATGGATGAAATACAAGCCTGAACTCAGTGGAGGGGAGCGAGCTTATGCAAAACTTGACGAGGAGGGACAGGTTTTTTCAGAAGTAAGCCTAGAAGCCCCGGCCCTACTTACCGATCCTAAATTCCACGAACCGTTAATCCATCCTGATACCTGCAAACCATGTCCTGTTCCACAAAATGGATGGAGTAGAACTCCGGAAAATATGCAGAAATTTTTGGAGGAAGGCCGTATAATTTTCGGCCCTAATGAGATCAAACAACCTCGACTCAAGATTCATTTGAAAAACTATCTCGTTGGAGAATTGTCGTCTGTGATTGCTTCAGGCTCGAGGGGTAAAACGCAAATGGATGCACTAGGATTAAATTTTCCTTACTGTCATCCTGTTGGGTTGTATGAGGAACTTGTGTGGTCCCTTACGCCGGAACGCAAGGGAATTACTCTCGACTTCTTTGCAGGCAGTGGCACTAATGCCCATGCCGTTATAAACCTTAATCGCAAAGATAACGGTAACCGCAAATACATCCTCATTGAGATGGCAGACTATTTCGACACCGTCCTCAAACCGCGCCTCATGAAAGCCGTCTACGCGGAAAAATGGAGAGATGCCAAGCCCGTCTCTCGTGAGAGTCGCCTCTCTCACATAATCAAATACCAGCGTATTGAATCCTATGAAGATGCACTCAACAACATTGAATTTACTGAACGTGAAAATTTGCTCTTTGAGGAAAATCTGCTTAGCTACCTTTTGGGAGGCGAAACCCGCGAAAGTCCAACGTTCTTGAACGTTGCTGAACTCCAAAATCCGTTCAGCTATCAACTCAAAATCGTTCACGGACTCCAAACTCAAACACAGACCGTAGATCTACCCGAAACCTTCAACTACCTCCTCGGGGTCTCAGTCCAAACTCGCCAATGTTTCTATGATGACGATAGACGCTACCTCGTCTACCACGGCGCCATCGGACAAAAACACGTCGTCATTATCTGGCGCGAGACCAAGGGCTGGGACGAACAAGATTGGGAACGAGATTACCGCTTCATTGAGAAAAACAATCTAACCGAAGGTGCATCCGAAGTCTATGTTATACTTCACGCTGCCGGAAGTTGCGTTTTTTGAACAGTCTGGAAACGTAGCGTAAGTAATGTTGCCAATTCCGATTTGTAGGTGGTGTGAGTCTGATTGAGGCAATCGGTAATCGCACGCTTGAAATCGGAAAATTCGGCATAATACTTTGAGTAAAGGCATTTTTTCTTGACGAATTTCCAGAGCCGTTCAATCAGATTTAAGTTGGGAGAATATGGTGGAAGATAAAGGAACTCAATAGTGAGTTTCTCAGCTAACTCCCGGACGATTGGGCACTTTTGATATCTGGCATTATCTAAAACCAATGTAATCGGCATCTCACCTGCCGACTTTGCAATACGCACTAACAAATCACAGACGGTTTGCGCATTGATGTAAGTATCGTTTTGTACCGCTATCAGTTCGTGTGTCACGGCATTCAAGGCACCCAAAACGTTAAATCGCTTTCTGCCGGCGGGGGCTTTGATGAACACACGAGTGAACGGCCAGAGAAATCCTAAAAAGGGAGCTAAGACAAAATGGGCGGCATCAACGAAAAAGACGGTTCTCAGACCAGCAGCAGCTTGGTCCAGACGCGGTTGCAACTCTTTTTTTAAAGTCCTCCTGTGCCTCGACATCGGCTTCGGCTGGTATATGCCCCACTTTCCGGTACTCAATGCCTATGTTTTTGAAAAACGCACGCACACGACTTTCACTGCGTTGAATACCGGTGAGTTCGTAGATTTTTGCCGCTGCTTCTTTAATTGTAGCTGCTGGATTTGTCCGAAAATAGTCTTCAATTGTGGTTTGATGTGCCAACAGTTCACTTTCCTGTGGGCAGTAATTGAGCTGTTTGAGTGCGTCAATGCCGCCAGTTTGGTAGTGGCACAGGTAAGCCCGCAACGTGTTAGGCGAAATACCGGCTAGACGAGTGATTTGACTATGTGGCAAGCCTTGGTGTTTGAGCCAAAGCGCCTCCATCTTTCGCTGCACCCTCGGATGAGGATGGTGATAACGTTCATAATCGAGCGCTTCAATGTCTTCTTCAGTAAAGTCAATAGCAATCATAGGATTTGCTCGTCAAAAACTAAGAAGGCTATGTTAAATCCACAAACACAATTTATTCACATTATAAGCGATTGTTGCCCAGAAGACAAGCGTAATATTAACCGATGCGGGGTATAACACGGATAGCATTGTCTCAGAGGCAAAACCTTTAGATCCACTCTTCAAACGATTGATGTTCATGCAATAAAATCTGCAGCAACTGTGCAATTCGTCTAATCCGCGATCTATCTATAGAGTAAGTCAATCTTGTCAAAGGACAAGGCCTATGCCCAACAATTCACAACGCCAACTTGATAACCATCTCACGCTCCACGCATGGCTTAACAGCCACTTTGGATATAAAACCACGCGCGACCTCCTTAACGACGCGGATACAGTGGGTGAGGGATTCAACCCAGACGGCCACTCCCCAATCTGCGAATTTCTCATATCCTGTTCAGAGCCAAGCTCTGCGATTGAAGCAGCACTCCCAACTTACGATACAAATATCAAACGACACCTAGCCGCTATAAACAACAAACGTACGCAGCCGATTGTCCTCCGCTATTTCCAATACCTCGCTCTGCTTTACGCGGAGATTTTCTTGGATTGGAAATTCAACAGGCCGGGAGAATTCCTGCGTCAACTCAATGATTTCGTCCAACGCCGAAACGATGCGAGAGCCCCGGGCGATGCCACGGATTCTCTCTTTGAAGCCCAGGATCTCGAAAAACTTGCCTTCTGGATGGCAACCGGCGCAGGCAAAACGCTAATCATGCACATCAACTATCACCAATACCTTCACTACTGCAAAGAGGCGTTAGACCATATTGTTCTGATTACACCCAACGAGGGCTTGAGTGAACAACACCTTCACGAACTTGCAAACTCCGACATTTGGTGTGAACGCTTCAATATTGAAGGCAATCGCCCCACACGTGCCCACAACGCAATGCAGGTAATCGAAATTACAAAGTTAGTGGAAGTAAAGACAAGTGGAGGTGTGAGCGTTCCAGTTGAAGCATTCGGAGGAAACAACCTGATTTTTGTCGACGAAGGACACAAAGGCAGTGGTGGTAAAGCTTGGCGCGAGTATCGCGAGAAAATCGCCGAAACCGGATTCACCTTTGAATATAGCGCGACTTTTGGGCAAGCACTCGCTGCCGCCAACAATGCAGACCTCGTTGAGGAATACGGAAAAGCCATCGCTTTTGACTACTCCTACCGATACTTCTACGGCGATGGATACGGTAAGAACTTCCGAATCCTTAACGTCCGCGACGACGAAGAAACTCAAGTTGAGACACTCCTCATGGGTAATCTCCTTAGCTTCTATCAACAGCGACGCTATTTTACCCAAAACAGTGATGCGGTGCGTGTCTACGGCTTGGACCCACCACTATGGGCATTCGTTGGCAGTAAAGTCAACGCTGTGTATACTGAAAATCACCGCAATCGCTCCGACGTGCTTAACGTCATCCGCTTTCTACACAGGTTTCTAAAAAATGAAGGCAGTTCGGCAGTTCATACTATTGAGCGAATTCTCAACGGTGAATCTGGTTTGTCTGATGAAAGTGGCAGGGATGTCTTCTATAGCCGGCTCAACTATCTGAAAGAGTTTAACGAAACGCCCGTCCAAATGTACACGAACATCCTCAACGAGGTATTTCACACCAATACAAGCGCTGCACTGCATCTATGCGATGTCCGCAACGCGCAAGGTGAAATCGGGTTGAAAACTACCAGTGGTAGTGATTACTTTGGGGTTATCTACATCGGCGACACTCCTGCCTTCAAAAAACTGGTTGAAAGCGACGATGCGGGCACCCTCATCGAACCCGACGATGTCGTCACCGAAAGCTTGTTCAACGACATCAACAGCCCTGCCAGTCCCATCAATATCCTCATCGGTGCGAAAAAGTTCATTGAGGGGTGGGATAGTTGGCGTGTCACCGCCATGGGACTGCTCAACATCGGCAGACAGGAGGGTTCCCAGATTATTCAATTGTTCGGTAGAGGTGTCCGCCTACGGGGCAAAGACATGAGCCTTAAACGTAGTGCAGCCCTTGACGGTGAGCATCCGCGCAATCTTCCCCTATTGGAAACGCTCAACATTTTTGCTGTCCGCGCCAACTTCATGGAAAGATTCCGAGACTACCTCACGCGCGAAGGTGTTCCAACCGATGAACCTGTCCAATTGACATTGCGAATCAGACCCAACGCAGAGCACCTTGCGAACCGTCTCTATGTTCCATCAGTCGCCCCCTATCACCGAGCAGCCAAAGGACAATGTGTATCCCTTACGTGATGCCAGACGCGGTTGTCACTCATACCGCCCAAAGGGTTGACATTATCGGGAGCAGTTCACAGAGAGGTGTTCAAAGTGAACATGCGGAAGCTACACACCAAATGCAGATTCCAGAGTCAAGCTTGGAGTTGATAGACTGGGAAAAAATCTATCTTCAACTTCTTGAGTACAAACAAGAAAAACGATTTCACAATCTCATTTTTGATACCCAGGTTCTCAAACGGATCCTCAGTCCAAACGAGGAATTGTATAAACTCTCTGTCATGAAGGAATCTGAGGTCGTTCCAACATCACTAGCGGAACTTAACCGCCTAGAGGAGTTAGTGTTAATACTCCTCTGTAAATATATCGCTAAGTTCTACAGCAACATTCAGAAACGGTGGACCAAAGAAAGAGTGCGGCTAAAACAGTTACATGAAGAAGATTCTAACTTTACAAATTGGAGCGTTTACATTCCACGAACCGAAGCGGAGGAATTTGAACCACGTGTTAGGCATCTCATGGAGAGCGGCAAAATATATGAATCCGGGTTAACTTCCCTGTCCGAAGATTATGACATCGGTACTGTTTATAATGACCGACATCTCTATCAACCGCTTTTCACCATAGACACGGTGGACACAGCGTGGCGCACGACACCACCTGCCTTACAAGGAAGCGAGAAGCACTTCGTTGAGGACCTGCGTAGTTACATTTGCCAACAGAATTCCACGTCTCTCACATCAAAGACAATATTCTTCTTGCGCAATCAGAATCGCGGTAGAGGAATCGGCTTCTATCAAAACGAAGGCTTCTATCCCGACTTCATCCTCTGGATTATCGGAGACGCGAAACAGCGTATCGTTTTCATTGAACCCCACGGCATGGTGCATGAAGCTATCAATAACTACAACGACAAAATCTCTCTCTACGAAATGCTCTACGAACTCTCTGAGAAACAACGCGTTCAAGACAGAAGTGTGCACATGGATTCCTATATAATAGGAGTTACGCAGTTGAGTGAAAATAGGTTATAATTTGAGTATGAATCCCCCTAAATATACTGACACTGACTATATTGATTTCTTGGTAGCCGCTCAGAAAAGTTACAGTTGTCTTGAATCGGAAAAAGTTCAACCCCAAGCTGATAATCCTCCGGCTCACGATTCGATAACACGGCTCTTGCATCGAGAGGAACCCGATACTGGCAAACTGTGGCAAGAATCGAGAAATCAGGTGAAATTAGAATCCGGAATTTTAGTTATAGATGACTCGACTCTGGATAAACCTTATTCACAAAAGATTGAACTCGTGACAAAACACTGGTCAGGGAAACACCACCGAGTTGTGAATGGGATTAACTTGGTCACTTTGCTCTGGACGGATGGCGATAGACATATTCCGTGTGATTATCGAATCTATGATAAAGCCAAAGACGGCTTGACGAAGAATGAGCATTTCCGCGCCATGCTTGAAGAAGCGAAAACACGCGGTTTTGCTCCTGAATGTGTGTGTTTTGATAGTTGGTATGCCAGTCTAAAGAATCTAAAAGCGGTGCGAGGTCATGGTTGGAAGTGGCTTACTCGTCTAGCTGCCAACCGACTTGTCAGTAAAGATTATTCCGGTAACCGTCCGGTGAGTACGCTTCCGAGTGAATCAACAGGTACAATTGTCCATCTCAAAGGCTATGGATTGATTCGAGTATTTAAGGTTGACACTCCAGAAGGTGACATTGAATATTGGGCAACGAATGATTTACAGATGGACGAATTGACGCGTCTCAAATATGCCGAATGGTCTTGGACAATAGAAGAATATCATCGCGGGATTAAGCAATTTGTTGGCATTGAACGCGCACAAGTGCGCTCTGCTCGCACTCAAAGAAATCATATCGGTTTAGCGCTGAGAGCCTTTCTGAGAATTGAGCACTATTGCTATCATACCGGTATCAGTTGGTTTGATGCAAAACTCTCTATTGTCAGAGATGCGGTACGGGCTTATTTGGCACAACCTCTTTATACGCTTCAGCCAACTGCGTAACTCCTATATAATCTCGACAACTGATTTCGCGACACTTCGACAAAAGCATCGTGATAAGAATAAACAGGATTTTGAAGCCCTGCACATCCTCTTTCGTAATCCTACCGACCCCAGCTACCTCTTCCCAATATTCCAAGGGACTCCCTGAGAAAACGAATAGGTGGCATTCCTGTTGGCAAGATTGCATGAACTTGAATGAATAGTTGATAATTTCGGATTGAACAACGGCCAAGTTCTTACGCGTTCCACTGCTTTCACCGTCCATTTGTTCCTTATGGATTTTTCCCTTTTCGCGTCTTACCCATCCTTCCGCCCTTCCCGTCTTCCATTCTTCCTCCCTTCCCCTCACCACTTCACCGCCTCTCTAGCACCACCGGTTACTCTATTCCGGCATTTTCCACTTGACACTAATCCCCTTTTCGATTTAGGATGGATCGGCTCTCCACACGAAGTCCGTTGTTGGTATACAGACTGTTTATAACGCTATATTCACTACGGCAGATCCACCCTCGCTAATCTTGACGCGGTCCAAACGGTTCCCCGGAGGTAAGTGCACAATGGCAGACAAGAAAGAATACAAGGTTATTGGCACCCGTCCTATCCGACATGACGGTGTTGACAAAGTAACCGGTCGCGCCCTCTACGGGGCGGATTTTCAGGCGGTTGGACTGTTGCACGGCAGAGTGTTGCGAAGCCCGCACGCCCATGCGCGGATTAAATCAATTGAAACCAGTCGAGCGGAAGCCTATCCCTGCGTGAAGGCGGTGGTGACGGCGAAGGATTTCCCGAAGTGGGGGACACGATAGCCAATCTTGGAGTGGGCGCCGTTCACCTGCAAGATCTCCTAGATAACGTGCTGGCAGGGGTGAAAGCGCTATACAAGGGACACCAGGTCGCCGCGGTTACGGCGATCAACCCGCATGTTGCCGATGATCGACGCGGTAATCGTTGAAGTGCCGAATCCCGGTCATCCCTACGGCGTGAGGGGTGTTGGCGAAACGCCGATTGTTGCCCCGCCTGCCGCCATTGCAAACGCCATCTACCGAGCCATCGGGGTTCGGATGAAAGAATTGCCAATGTCCCCGGTCGTATCCTCAAGGCATTGGGGAAAATATAAAGCCGTTTGAATCTTGCAAATAGGGTTGCAACAACCAACCTCATCGCAATACCTCTTAACCAAACCAAGGGATTAAAACCATGACTCAAGCTGGCGTACTTGGCAACGAACAAATATCCGACTATCGTGATAATGGGTTTCTTATTGTTCGAGATGTCTTGCCCCCAAGCGAAACAAATACACTGCGCAGAATTGTCGATAATCAGGCAGAATGCAACGCCCACGCGCCGTCACTCGAATATCCGGCGCCCGGCAAGTACACCGTCAGCGGCAACGCGATGAGCGCTCATCCCGGATTGGCGCCGATTGCCGAACACCCCACAATTGTTAACTGTATTGAAAGCTTATTAGGCGATCAGGCCCACCTTGCCGCCTTCGTCGCCTACGTGCGCACGCCCGGAGACAAGGGATCCAATCCGCATAACGACTACAAACGTTGGCGGCCGGTTGGCTCATCAATGAATTGGCTGTTTGCGATTGTTCCTCTGACCGATTTCGACGCCGAACACGGGCCGCTCTTGGTTTCTCCCAAATCTCATGAGTTGCATCAGGTTATCGACCCCGATGCCAAAATACTGGATGTGACGCCTCCCGATAAGAGCAAGTTACCGGATTTTGTCGACCCTGAATTGAACGCCGGTGATTTGCTGCTCCTGAACATGTATACCTGGCACTGGGCACCGGGCGGCACTGGGGACAAGTTCCGAAGCGGTATTTTCCACAAGTATTGTGCTGTCAATGCCCCGCCTGCCGCCGGTCATTACCGTTACAATCAGGCGGCGTATCGTTCCCTGAGTGATGCTGGCAAGCGCCTGTTAGCCTTACATTCCGATACGCCCTTGACGACAACGCGCCTCCTTGTCGAGCGCGAATCGCCTCAGGAATCGGCTTTCTTTCTCCTCTATGACCACGAAACTCAGGCGTGGCAGTTACCGGGTGGTAAGAGTGAGGAGGAGGACCACATTGGTTGGGACGTTGGTTCCCGCATCGCGTCCATGCAGACACTCACCCAAGGACAACTCGGTGTTGATGTTCCGTGGATGTCCTACATCGCGGATCTTGAGGAACGGAACGGTTTATGCCGTGTCTACGGCTATCTGGATGAAAACGAATCCTTTGATGGGTTAACCAAAGGTAATAGTCGTTGTGGCTGGTTTACGAGTGAGGTCGTGCAAGATATGATCGGCGAGAATGACGATATTGGAAACGTTATTCGCACATGGCAACGCGAAGATGTTGTTCGAGGCAAAGGGGTAGCGTTCAGTCAAAGAGAACGCCAATTTGTGTGATTGAGGCGAGAACGTCCTGGATGGGGTTTAATGCCATGCAGGTAGTCAAAGATAACGACGGAGATCCTCATGGCTCGTTGTTCCAATTCCACCTGCGCAATTTCTCCAACCCCCGTCAATGATGTATTCTTCTCCGGTCGTGTAGGTTGCCTCAGCCGCAATGTATAGTACCAAGTCGGCGATTTCCTCCGGCGTGGCTACGCGCCCCATTGCTTGCCGGGCTTCAAATCCTTTGCGTAACCCGGGCGTGGTTGCCCGTTCATTTCGCCAAGATTCCGTGTTTACGGTTCCCGGACAAACGCAATTAATCCGAAAACCAAGTTGGACATGATCGTGTGCTAGTGATTTGGTCAAAGCGATAACTGCACCTTTGGTTACCATATACAGGTATCGATTCGCGGTAGCAAGCACGCTTGATGCTACAGAAGCCGTGTTCACGATACATTTGTCCCCTTCCGGGTTTTTGGCGTCCATTCTTGGAATGAATGCTTTGCACATATTGTGAACAGACTTTGTGTTGATATTGATTGCCCTGTACCACTGTTCGTCATCACACTCGTGAATAGTCCCCTCGGGAACGTGCCCCACACAATTGAAAAGCACATCAATGGTCTTCTGTTCCTGATCCACACGAGTTGCGAATTCTCGCACAGCTAATGCATCGGTTACATCAAGGGTAACGGGGATTACTGAATCTCCGATTTCCGCTTTCAGTTGTTTGATTTTGCCTTCTTGTACGTCGCAGGCGTAGACGGTTGCTCCTTCTTGAGCAAATCGTCTTACGGCCGCGCGGCCAATGCCTTGTGCCGCAGCCGTGGCAATAGCTACTTTGTCTCTCAAACGGCCCATATTAAACTCCGCGAATTGAGGGATAGTCTCAAGGTTCTGTGGTTTCCCGCGTCTGCTGAAAGGTCATGACAACATCGAAGCCGTCCAAGCTGCAAAATGGTGCCAAAAATATCCACCCTTATAACATTCTTGCATTGATTCTAGCGTCTCAAACAGAATATCATAGACCAAAGTGTCAATCAACAACTTTGTAGCACATAACAAAGCCAATACTGATAAATTAAGCGACGTTCAAGAATGAACTTACATTTCGGTCTAGGTCCAAACCGCTCCTGCTGGATTGACAAATCCAGCAAATCTTTATCTAACCTGTAGGTTAGGTTGAACGATCGACTAAGCCAATAGATCAAGGGAAGTGAATAACGACCGATCAACTGAACGGATAGTGAAGGCGATAGAAAGTCCTGATAGCCAATCCTGCGATAGATATCCCTAGGCGATAAAGCTCCCATAGAGAAACAGCAGGGCCGTCAGCCTCCTTCGGAGGAATGACCTATTGAAGCTTGTTTAGAAGATCGGGCAATGGAGTGAATGCGGTTATAAAGATCTATTTAAATGATTCAGGGAGGAAGCCATGTCCATCGCAATGACTGGACAACAGGAGAAAGACTTTGAGGAGAAGGGATTTTTCATTCTTGAGAACTTTCTGACCGAGGGTGAATTAGAGAAGTTGCTGTCGGCGGCAGACGACGTAGCTTCAAGGATCCAAGAAACAAACGGCTTGAAACCCGATGAGCCATTCGCTGTCCGCAATGCACTTGCCCAGCACACGGCGTTTCTTGACCTGATTGACCATCCGAGAATGTTGCCGTTAGTTGTTGACGCGATCGGATGGAACATTCAGATACGGACCTCGCATCTGGACTACCGTCCGCCATACCCGCGCGACCTCAAGGCTGGAGAGGTGGGCAGGGGCAATGGCGAGGACCACCAAAAGGGCTACCGAAACGTTCTCTGGCATCCGGATTTGGCAGGTGACTATTTGTTCGAAGCGCCTTCGCTTGATGGACGCCTTCCCTTCATGGAAGTCAAAGTCTTCTACGTGCTTTCGGACCAAAGCGAATCCAATTGCGGTAACCTGTGGCTGCTGCCGGGCAGCTACAAACGCCTGCCGCAGGAACTGCGAGACACGGATCGGGAGGTGGATGCCAGCGAGGCGGTTGAACTCAAGCTGCCGCCGGGTGCAGCCGTACTTTGGCGCACTGCCACATGGCACTGTGTTGGCCCAAACCTGTCGAACAGGATACGCAAGATAATGCACGTTGGCTATCATTACCGGTGGCTCCGTCCCGCTGACTACATTCAGCAGGCCCCCGATCTAATTGCCAATAGCTCACCGATCCGCCGTCAGTTGCTAGGCGCATTGAACACCGGCAAGCACCCGCTGGGTGACGATCCTGATTTTCACCCATCGTCTCTATACTGGATCCCCAGAGATTGGGACGACGTGCCGTTGAAGGCGTGGGCAGAAGAACGCAGCGACGGCAAATGTGCGATGAATCCGCCACTCTGATTGTGGTGAGCTCAAATCGCGCTAATTGGCGCACTCATAAAAAGACGTACGTCCAGCATTGGCGAAAACTTTGACCGAAAATCGGAACAGTCAATTTCCTCAACATAAAATACGCTAGGGAGGTATCTTATGAGCGACACAATTCGCGTGCTTGTAGTGGGATGTGGGAACATGGGAGCATCGCACGCTCGGGCATATCATACACTGGATGGGTTTGAGATAGTCGGTGTGGTCAGCCGAGGACCGGAAACGCGCGGTAAGTTGTCCTCCGAGTTAGGGGAACTCGAACAATTCGACAACTTCTATACGGCGCTGGATGCCACCAAGCCCGATGCGGTCTCAATCAGCACGCTTCCCGATACTCATGCGGAATTTGCGTTGAAATCATTAGAATCGGGAGCGCATGTATTCGTCGAGAAACCTATCGCGCTAACCGTCGAACAAGCCGAATCGGTGAAACAGACGGCTCTGAGGCTAGGCAAAAAAGTGGTAGTGGGATATATTCTGAGGCAGCATCCCTCGTGGACGCTATTCATAGAGAAGGCACAGACACTAGGAAAACCGCTTGTCATGCGCATGAGCCTCAATCAGCAAAGTAAAGGGGAAGAGTGGGAGTGGCACAAGCGCTTGATGGACAGTTTCTCGCCTATCGTAGACTGTGGTGTACATTACGTTGATGTTATGTGCCAAATGACCGGAGCGCAACCGGCGAAAGTACATGCCATCGGCGCTAGATTGTCGGACGAAGTCAAACCCGATATGTATAACTACGGCCAGCTTCAAGTCATATTCGACGATGGATCTGTCGGGTGGTACGAGGCGGCGTGGGGTCCCATGATTAGCGAGGAGGCATTTTTTGTCAAGGATGTTTCGGGACCCAAGGGCTGCGTCAGTATCGTCAAAGCAGCAGATGGGGATGACGCCGATTCGTCTGACATAGATTCACATACAAAAACAAACCGACTTCTCGTGCATCATGCCGCGCTTGATGAAAGCGGAAATCCACTCAGAGCCGACGAAATCATTGACACGACGGACGAACCCGATCACCAAGGGCTCTGTGATCGTGAGCAGGCTTTCTTCCTAAAGGCAATCCGCGAAGACATGGACTTGACGGATCATTTGAGCGATGCCGTCAACAGCCTCCGCATCGTCCTCGCCGCGGACGAATCGGTGCGCACTGGCGAGGTTGTTGCGCTCTAGGCGACGATTAAACGATTCGCCTCACTGCCCCCCCTGGCTTATCGACGGCATCATGGGACGTAGTGGGACGAGATTCAATCGTGGTCGATTGATAGGGACGGTATTTCGCCCCCGCTGTTGTTCCCCTCGTTGACAGTTTTTCTGGCGCATTGCATACTATAAGTTGATTGCGCCATCTTCTTTTCAATAAGACTGAGAATTAAGATGGAATACATTGACGCACACGTTCACGTATGGACGGACGACTTAGATGCTTACCCGCTCGCCGAGTCCTATACGAAGATCGATATGCAGCCCGAGACTTTCTACCCTGAAGACATTCTCAGACATGCTTTGCCATCTGGTGTCAACCGAGTTGTGCTTATCCAAATGAGTTACTATGGCTTTGACAATTCGTACATGCTTGATGTGATGGAGAAGCAGCCTGACGTATTTTCGGGGATTGCCATTATTGATTGGAACGGTGCACACCCCGACGAGGACATGCGACGGCTCGCGGGCAGGGGAGTTCGCGGATTCCGCGTGTACGTAAAAGACGAACATGCGCTGAATGGAAGAGGCGTCGAACAGATGTTCGCGGCAGGTGCTAAGTATAACCGCGCCATTTGTCCACTAATCGATCCGGTAGGGCTCCCGTCTCTGGATAGGCGCTGTTCGCAATTCCCCGACACACCTGTCATCATCGATCATCTCGGTCGAATCGGCGCGGCACAACCGGTAAAAGACGCTCACATCAACAGCCTGTGCGCTATGGCTAAACATGCCAACGTGATGGTGAAAATTTCAGCCTTCTATGCGCTCGGTAGAAAGACGCCGCCGTATGTAGATCTCGTGCCCCTCATTCGCCGCGTTTACGACGCTTTTGGTCCCGAACGCTTGATGTGGGCGAGTGATTGCCCCTTTCAAGTGGTCGATCATACATACGAAGATAGTATCGGTTTAATCCGAGATCGTCTGGATTTTCTCTCCGCCGAGGATAAAGAGCTGATTCTTCGGAAAACTGCCGAGGATTTCTTTTTTCTGACTTGAAACAGTAGGACCCGCGTATTAGCACCTTCAGAACTCAATAAATTGTCGATTCGTGCTTCGCGAATAGAACGTTCGGTGCGCGACGCATCAGGCAGCCGCTATAGATTCCACCTACCCCTTCCCCGATTTAACAGTTGACAGCATGGCTCGTTAAAGCTATTATAACCATACCTTCGACACAACTGTCGGCGTGGTAGCATACCAAGTTATCAAGGTCTTCGGATCGCGAGCGAAAATGGCCTATGAATATCCTTATCACTGGAGCCGCAAGTGAGTTGGCTCAGGCACTTGCCTCACACCTGAGTGAAAATCATCAAATTCGCTTGACCGACATTGTAGACATCAAGACCGATTTTGAGTTCGTTAGGAGCGATTTTGGTCACGATGACGCGACCAATGAGTTGGTCAGAGGAATGGATAGCATCATCCATCTCGCAGAACTTCCTCCCGATTATTCGGATGATTCGCTGGATTCGGACAATTTGACGATAGACTTCCTTACCAGGTGCACCTATAATCTGTTGTGGGCGGCGGTAGAGGAGAAGGTTAAAAAGGTGGCGTATGCAAGCACGCTCAAACTGTTCGACAGGTACGATGACGACCTAACCGTCACCGAAGACTGGAGACCGCTCCCATCTACTGACCCGTATGTATTGGGAAAGCATTTGGGCGAGTTTACGTGCAAAGAATATGCGAGGACAGCACAGATCCAAATTACCTGCTTGAGATTCGGGAACGTTGTCCGAATCAACGACATCAAAGACAAACCCTACAACCCCGCTTGGATTGAGATTAGAGATCTCGTCCACGCGTTTGAATGTGCTTTGGGTGAAGAACCTCCCGACCTCAAGCGGGACTGGTCGGTTTTTCACATTGAGGCCGATGCGCCCGACACCGATTTCCCGCCAGCCAGAAAGGCTAGAGGTACGATAGGTTACGCCCCGAAGTACCAGTTTAGGAAATCACATCCATAATCCAGACGGGTACACCGATTTACAAGAAGCGGTACGAGATATTAGGGTTTCATTTATTAAGTTACAATACTAGGAGATAATCAACCAACTCGGAAGGAGAGTAGGTTTCATGAAAGGTGCAGTGCTGTACGAAGTCAATACGCCGTTGAAAATCGAGGAATTTGAATTGCCCAAAACCGGTCCCAACATGATACGCGTGGGATTGAGAGCGGCAGGTGTCTGCCACTCGGATTTTCATGTCGTTAAAGGTGATTGGCCCCAGCACACGACTCCACTCATCCTTGGACATGAAGGCGCAGGAGTCGTCGAAGAGGTTGGATCGCAGGTGAGCGGTATCAATGAAGGCGATCACGTTATTCTTTCGTGGAAGCGCCAATGTGGTCACTGTGAAATGTGCCAGAAAGGGTTCCCCAACCTGTGTGATCTTCCGTCTTACGAATTCGGATTGCCCCGTACTAAGAGTGGCGAGACAATGAATAAATTTGTCGGAATGGGCACCTTCAGCACTTCTACGCTAGTTCCTATAGATGTTATCGTTCGAATTGATAAAGACTTTCCATTCGCGCAAGCGGCACTAATTGGTTGCGGTGTCATGACAGGAGTCGGAGCGGTCATCAATACCGCTAAAGTTGAGCCTGGAAGCAGTGTGGCAATTTTTGGGTGCGGCGGTGTGGGACTGAATTGTATTCAAGGCGCTGTCTTGGCAAGCGCGGAGCCGATTATTGCCGTTGATGTCCGTGACAACAAGCTAGAAATGGCACGACAATTTGGCGCGACCCACACGGTCAATTCTTCACGAGAAGACCCCGTCGAACGTATACAGGAGATTAGTGGTGGACCGGGCGTGCATTACGCATTCGAGGCGATCGGATTAACGGGTGAACCGTTTCTCCAAAGTATCGAATGCACACGCAAGCGTGGAGTGACAGTTTTCGTCGGGCATGCACCTGAGAACACACCACTCGCAATGGACGCGCGTATGCTGATGTACGAGAAGTCAATTATCGGTTGTTACTATGGATCGGCGAGGACTCATGTGGACTTCCATCGGTTGATTGGCTTATACAGGGCTGGAAAACTGAAACTGGACGAGCTGGTTTCGCGAACCTATCCGCTTGAAGGGGTAAATGACGCTTTTACGGCACTCGCCAAAGGAGAAGTTGCGCGAAGTGTCTTATCTATAGAATAAGAGAGTGAGTCGCTGCAGCTCCACCATTTGACATCGCGGGGCAACCTCATAATATTAGCGGGAAATTTGTCAATTCGGGATTTGTTAAGGCGTTGATGTCGTATCCAAATTTCAATTCTTGTCTCTAGTGGAGAGTTCATGACCGATTTTCTTTTTCAATCAGGTGACAAAGTCCTGTTTATCGGTGACAGTATTACGGACTGCGGGCGACGCGACGAACACGCACCGCTCGGAAATGGCTATGTGAGCAGAGCGGCTGAGCTTATAACGGCAAAGTACCCTGAACGACGAATCGAATATGTCAACAAAGGTATCGGCGGCGATGTGGTTGAAGGGCTAGAGCAGCGCTGGGACACGGACGTGATTGCCGAGAAACCGGATTGGCTTTCCGTAAAGATCGGCATCAACAACACAAGCCGACAATTAACTGCCGGGCTGCGGACGGAAGAGTATTTGCCGGAGTGGGAGGCGTGCTACCGGCGCATTCTTTCCCGTGTGAAGGAGGAGCTTGACGCAGAACTGTTCATGTTTGAAATCTTCTACATCGCAACGGATGTTGCGGAACCTCGGCCAGTGCCTGTGGACGCTTATAACGAAGTCATCCACCGTCTAGGGGGCGAATTCAACGCACGATTGGTTAGGACAAGTGATGCATTCCATCAGGCTGTGAGAATGCGGCAAAGGGAACTGTGGACTACTCAGGATGGCGTACACCCGAATCCGGCAGGCCATACAGTGATGGCATTGGAATTCCTAAAGCAGGCGGGATGGTAAACGCGCGTTCTTGTAAGCCCACCCTTTGTGCTTACCATTTCACCCCAGTTAACGACTGACGTAGTTCCTATTTATCGATCAACATTTTCCGTGTAGCGGCGAAATCACCGGCTGTCAACGTACAAAAATAGATGCCACTTACCACCGACTCGCCATGTTTGTTGCGTCCATCCCAATACGCGGCACGGCTCCGGCTCTGATATATTCCTGCAGGTTGATGTCCGAACACCAACTCCCGAACCATCAGCCCATTAGTATCATAGATTTTCATCGTGACCTCTGCTGCCTCCGCCAACTGATACGTCGTTTACGCTTCTAAGCTGAACCAATTGGAATAACATTAGACAGAACTGTTTCTTGCGAAATGAAAATAAGATGCTCATTTTAACAATGCTTCCAAAAAAACTTATACACAGCCACCGTAGCAGTCTATTCCAGTTTATTTTGCTGAGCATCCCATATTCGAATTGCGTTGGTTCCACCCGGATCGGCCCCGCTCCCACTTATTAGGTTGAGTCCGTCGGGAGTAAATGCCAGGGCACTGACCGGATTGTCCCATTCATAGTCGAGCAAGAGTCCACCTGTTTCCACATTCCACAACCGAATTGTTTTGTTGGCGTAAACGCCGAAACTATAATTGGCATTTGCGCTTCCGGTTGCTAAGGTATGCCCATCAGGGGAAAAAGCGACAGAGTTGACCACAGTCGAATGTTCAAGCGTCTGCCGATTTTCGCCGCTTCGGACATCCCATAACTTAGCCGTTTTGTCCGCGCTACCGCTCGCCATCGTGAGCCCATCCGCAGCCAACGCAACCGACGTAATATCTTCCGCATGTCCTTGCAGGGCGTGGAGACTTTCTCCAGTCAAAGCATTCCACACTCTGACTGTCTTGTCCGAACTACCGCTCGCAAGTATTGACCCGTCCGGAGCGAACGCTACAGAAGTGACGATGTCTGTATGCCCCTTCAAGGTACGCAGATGGCTGCCTGTGCGTACATCCCACAATCGAACTGTCTTGTCCCCACTCGCACTCGCAAGCAGCGGCGCGGCCGAAGAATAGGCAATGGAAGTGACGGCACCTGTATGCCCTGTTAGAGTCCTAAGTAGTTTCCCAGAATCGACGTCCCACAGTAGAACGGCCTTACCAACTCGCATTACATCATCCATTTCACCAACCAGTAAAGGAATGGTCCCGTCACTCCCCCAAAAGAGTCCGGCGCCGCTAGCCAATGTAAATCCGTCTGGAGAGAACGCTACGCAGCCGAACGCTCGGGCTTCCGAATTACGGAATCCAAAGGGCATAATAATGCGTCGCCCATTTTCGGGATTTATCACATCAATTAGGGATCCCATGCTTCCTATAGCAAGTTTCAGACCATCGCGAGAGAGCGCAACCGAAGTGACTGGGCGCCCCCGGGGGAACGTCAATCGGGGACGCCTAATGCGCGTGTCCCATAGAAGTATCGTATTGGGCCAACTCCCGCTGGCAATCGTAAGTCCATCGGGAGAGAACGCAATCGAATTGACGTCATTCTCATGTCCCTTGAGGGTCTGAAGGTGTCGCAGAGTGTGAGCATCCCACAATCGAACCTCCCACGGATGTCCGCTAGCCAGTGTAGCTCCATCGGGGGAGAACGCTAGTGAAGTGACCTTGGGGTGATTCATCTCCGAGTTCCGCAAACTTTTTCCAGAATTAGCGTCCCAGAACCGGATAGTACGGTCGCCACCCCCACTAACGAGCATCGAGCCATCAGGCGAGAAGGCCAAGCCATAGACCGAATATGTATGCCCTTCAAGCCAATGCAATAGTTCCCCCGTTCGAACATCCCACAGCCCTATCTTCATATCTTCGGCCATGCTGCCAGAGGCAAGTATGCTTCCATCAGGGGAAAACGCCACGGTATAGACCCAACTCGTGTGTCCGTTTAAGGTTTGCTTGTGCGCTCCTGTGTGAGAATCCCACAATCGGATTGTAGTGTCACCACTCCCACTAGCGAGCATCAATCCATCAGGCGAGAAGACAACCGACATTACCTCCTCGGTGTGTCCAGAAAGGGTCTGTAGACTCTGTCCGGTGCGGGAGTCCCACAGTCGAACTGTGTTGTCTCCACTTCCACTACCCACGGTGAAGCCATCGGGAGAGAATGCCACCGACGTTACATTCTCGGTGTGTCCCGTGAGTAGCGCGACTTCGGCACCGCTCTTTACATCATAAATCCAAATGTGGAGTCCCCTAGCCACTGTAAGCTTAGTCCCGTCCGGTGAATAGGCGAGGTCATGCATCAACCCACCGCCAAGTTTGGCTTTCGCACCCTCGGGCACCTCCGATCGGTGCAAATACTGGGTATAGCTATCGTATGGAAGCAGAGCAGAAAGAAACAAAAAGCCGAAGATGGCAGAATGAATTCTTTTCATTCGTGATTCTCCTTGACGAGGTTATTCCAGTAAAAATATCCGATTTGCATAGTTGACAATCTACCTTTTAATCAAGGCACATTTCGCACTAGGAACGAGAAATTTTCCGCGCCATCAATTGTACTTTACTATATTTTTGATGTGCACAGTTGGTTTACACTTGTAGTAGAATTTGTAGTTTTCGGTCCAACAAAATACCTAGATTCCATGTGACTATTTAAGTTGTATGGCTAAGGTATGGTATGTTCACAAACTTCAAGCACACAGGGGCTGGTACCTCAGTTATCTGTCCTGTTGGATTAAGATCTCCCGTCTCTTCGTTGATTCGGAAGCTAACAATTGTGTTGCTAGCCTGATTGGCAGCAAGTAGGTACGTTCCGGATGGGACAATCCCAAAATTCCGAGGCGTTTCTCCTTGAGTTGGCTCATGGCCTACGGCGCTGAGTTTACCTGTAACCTCGTCAATTTCAAAAATGGCAATGCTGTCGTGGCCTCGGTTGGAACCATAGAGGAATTTACCAGACGGGTGGACGTGCACATCGGCGGTATAGCTAGTGTCGGAGAAATTTTCGGGAAGGGTCGAAATCGTTTGAATTTCATGCAGCGCACCGCTAGCTTCGTCATAAGCGAATCCGGTAATGGTAGAGTCAAGTTCATTGATGACATAGGCATGTCCTCGGTTGGGATGAAAATCGAAGTGGCGTGGTCCTGCTCCGGCCTTAACCGGGGCACACGGCGGGTCATTGGGAATCAACTTCCCCTCGGTAAGGTCAAGTCGATAACTCATGATTTTATCAAGCCCCAGATCCGGCGCAAAGGCATAACAATTAGTCGGGTCAGTTATAATCGAATGAGCGTGTGGTGCTTCCTGTCGTTGGGGATTGACACTAGAGCCGTTGTGCTGAACGAAGTCGGATGCTTCACCGAGCCCTCCATCGTCCTGTATCGGAAGCACGCACACACTGCCGCCCCCATAATTTGCTACGAGTACAAATTTGCCGGTATTGTCAACTGTGAGATGACACGGACCTGTTCCGACCGAGGACTCTCGATTCAAAAACGTCAATGCGCCGCTTGTTTGGTCAATGGCAAACGAACTTACGCTCCCGCTCGGTTTACCTCCAAACTCGCTAATCTCGTTGACAGCGTAAAGATATCGCTGTTGAGGATGGATAGCCAAGAAAGAAGGATTTTCCCCTGCTTCCGTGGTACTAGAAAGTTCCAAAGCGCCAGTGATTGGATTCACGCGATAGACGTAAATGCCTTCACTCTCGCCTGTGGTATAGGTACCGACATAAAGGCAAAGTGTCTCGCCGTGATTCTCGGACATGGTAAGTTGTCCCCTCGCTTTTAGGATGGTGACTCCACGAACAAAGTGGCAAATTTGAAGTCTATCAAAGTGCTAAACCTACGTCAATGAAAATGCCAGCCAACAAACGGCGATTGATGAAAAAAACAGGGACTTCACAAAAGATGGGAAGGGATGGGTGTGTAGTGCACAATGGCAAGAGGTTACCGAACCATGCAAAGGCGGAAAAGAAAGCTAACAGTCATGAATTACCGCTACTGCAATATGTGCACGCGGTTCTTTCCACGCACGGTTTCATCGGGCATGACAATCGGCATTTCTACTACGGCTATAAGCCTTCCGTCAGCACTTATGTCTACCGTATCGTAAGGAAGTTGCCCCTCCGTACGAAAGGTGTAAAGGTATTTGTCAAGACCGCCACCTTTTTCCTGCAGATTGAAGACAGAGACACCGTGTAACTGCTGAACACTGGTTCGGTTATATTTCGATTGACTGACAACAGCATATTTTCCTGCAGCATCAATTTGCAAAGCTTGAGGCATGTTGTCCAATTTCCACTGCCAAATCTTTTCGCCCATCCACGAATAGGCGAATAGTGTCATACCATTTGGATGCGCGGATGGCGGTTGTTGTGCTCCTTTCTTAAGATGATAAGGAATATAGGTGTCGCCGGTTACAAACAAGGCAAACTCGTTTGTGGCGCCAATGGTGCCCGTAGTTGCGGTAATGGGGACTTCGCTGACTTGAAGAGGTGTTGTGAGGTTGGCTTTCCAATGGTTGTCGGCATGGGTCGCATTAAAGATGAAAACTCTTCCATCGTCTGTCGATACATTTATCCACGATCCATCGGGCGAGATACCTACGCTGCGCCAGAACGTCACCGCCCCATAGTAGGGCTTCAGCGAGTCGAACGTGTAATTCCATCGGTCTGCCCCGGTTTCGCCGTCAATCACGTATAGCGTACCCGATTTGTATCGTGACGACCCTCCGATAACTCCTCCGTCGCAGACAAGTACAATAGTTCTTCCGTCTTGACTGTAGTCAAACCATTTGATATTCATTGGAATTGCTTGATCGCTAGGCCACTTCCATTTTATTTTACCGGTTGTGTTGTCGAAACGGTAGAACTGCGCCTTTTTCAAGCTCTTGCCATCCTTCGTCCACGAATGGTTCGCTGCTGCGAGGAGCTCGCCATCGTTAGTCACAGCCATTCGATAAGGTCCCGGATACTGCACCCACCCGTAAACATCATTCGGGTCGTCGGGATGGGAGGTATCAATGTCGTTCGCTGTCCTGTAGCTCCATAACAGTGCAGGCTTCTTGTCGGACAGCCTGTAAGCGTATATCAAGCCTTCGGCGGATTGTTCGCCTATGTAAAAGCGAGTGCCGTCAGGACTGAATGTCGCGTGTTTCACATAACCTTCCGAAATTCGTGTGGTCCAGATATTTACTCCCGTTAGTGGGTTTACAATTGCCAGATGGCCGGTATCCGTTGCAATAGCGAGTTGGCTGCCATCAGGAGAGAAGGCGACAGTGGATGGAACGGCAGGGCGTTTTAGATTTGCTAACAGTGAAAGCATCGAATCCAACTCAATCATACGCACCCGATACACGCTTGGCTTGAGCGGTGAAATTTGGCGCCCTTCAAGATTCAAAGAATCAACACGAATTTGATAGGACGTAGCAGGTTGCCATGCAAATTGAAGAAAAAGGCGGTCGCCGTCAATCGGTAGTACATTAACCGGGAGCATGCCCGCATCAGATTGGACTTGCGCCCGAATGCGCATCGTCAGATCGTGCTGGGCCTCAATGACGACCCCTTGTCTAGTGAAAGTAATGTCATCGTGTTGAATCTCCGCGCCGTAAGCAGCGCAGATTGAAACCATAATGCAGAATAAATAGGCGAGAGATATCTTCAAACGTAGTTTCCCATTATTCATACAATGCCTCCATAAGCGTAGAAGTGATTTTGCCGGCGTAAGAATTGGGGACTTGATAACCACGGCATTTTTAAAAATTCACGGGCAAAATGTGGATTTGACAATCTAATTCAAGCGGAAACAAACAGTGCACGTTATGCTTGGCAACTCAAAAGATTAGAAATGATTGTGCCGCAAAACATGGATAGACACCCAAATCTATCGCCGTTCACACATCATTCTGACACGCGCCAAAGCCCCCATCCCAAACGCTTTCCCAAAAGCACGCCGACAAGAGTGTAGATAAACCCGTCGACCAAGCACCGGGAAATAATATACCATTCGGCATAAAAAAGGCGGTACAGTGTCATACTAATCTGGAAATCGACGTAAACGGCGATGGAGTCACACACGCCAAACACCAACGCAAGCGGTAACAGGTGACGGCCGTTTCGGACAATCTTAAAGCCTATTTCCAAGAGCAAGACGCTCACGCCCGTATACACCAGCGTTGTTGGATTGAATAATCCCAGTACCACACCGCCCAGCAACAGTCGAACGAGGGATACTAACGTTATAACGCCCGGTTTGGGAATGAGCATTAACAACGCTGTCAACAGCGCGTAGTACAGCATTTCGTTGATCAGTCCCGTAACCAGAAATGAGGCGGGACCGAGCAACGCGGGGATCAAGTTGGCGAGCAATGTCGACGGAATGCTAACGGCGATAAAGATGGTTGTGCCAAAAAGAGCGACCAAGATGAGTTGCTTCGTGGCGAAGCGAGAAAAGATAGATTGATGATAGCTGAAAAAAAGAACAAGCCCTATGATTGTGCCGGCGAATGCACATACCGTAACAACAAGGGCTTGCTGATTTGGAGTCCTGATGTGCAAGGGTCTCGTTGCACGAAGTACCGTTGTGTCGCTCCCCCAAACCTTTACCTCTATCTCCCGTTCATAGCTGCCTCTACCCTTAAATCCGCGCGATGCATCTTCTCGGGCTATTGATGGATTGAAGAAGATTGGTAAAGGCACATCCGTGGTGTTATGAGGGGCCAAACTTACAAAAGCAAAACTTCGGTTTGTGCCCGCGTTAAATTCGTCTGGCGGAACGAGGAAAGGAACGGGGCTTCCGTGCTTTGTGTCAAGGTTCACTGCCGAAACAAGTAGATGTACCGTATTTTCGCCATTATTTCGAAGACGCACTGATTGGTACGTAATCGGCTGAAAATAGTTCGACTGTTCCGCTTTCACTCCCAACCACTTGCCAAGACGTCCAAACGCGGGCTGCGGATAAGAAATTACATCCGGTTGTTGACGCGAATCCAAAATGCCAGCTTCGTCGGTCGGCATAAACACGTCCTCAATCGAGATTAGCGCGGCAATTTCATCACTCGTCGCTGATCGCAAAGAAACGGAAGTTTGCCGTTCCCAAGATTCTCCGTCGGCGGTTTTGAAGAGCACACTTCCGGAAATTCGTGATGAATCGGGAAGCGGCTCCGCCGGGACATGTAACTCTACTTGCCGGTACCAGACCTCCGACTCAACCGTGAATCTCCCCGATGCGGATAATCGCCAATTCCCGCGTCCGTTACCATTATGTGCCGAATTGGACATCTCGACCACGTGTTTGGAACCGAATCCTTCTGGAACCTTCGCTACCTGAAGCGGATGAGGAATCTCGACATCTAATTCAAACCCAGCGGGTGCTCTCAAGCCATTTCGCACAAGCAAAGTCATTGTTATGTTGCTATCCTGAAGCACCAATGACTCGTCCGATGGGGTAACGGTGGAATCTGAATCGCCAAGGCTCTCCGTCGCAACGGTACCGTACGGAACAGCAATCTCAAGTGTGCCTTGTCGGTCTGACTGCGGGGCTCGCAGCGTCTTGGTTGAGGTTTCTCCCGATTCACCCTGAACCTCGAACCGGTATTCTATACCGTTCTTCCATCGAAAGTAGAGAGGCTCCGTAACGCGAGGGTAGCTGTCCAAACTGAGTTGAGCAACTACAAATTCATCCATGTCTGCTACGCTCCGGACGCGAATTTGTCGAATTTTTCTTCGATTGGTTGAGTCAAAGTGAACTTCGGCCCCGAGCGAGACAAATCTGACTTCCCAAGAAAGCGGCGCCTGCCCCCTTCCGCCTGAACAATTGGCGAATACGGTGACAAGAAAAACCAACACAAAGGGATGAAACGCCAGTCGTAAATCACGAAGCATGGTGTGCATTGATTTTAGGCTGTTGCCCCTGCGGAAACAGGGATGCGCCGGCGCCGCTTGGTAGAGGTTTAGTTATTGGATTTGAGTTTTCCCCAGCTCGTCGCTAGCTTGCCTTGCGGACTGACCGCTGTCAGGAGTGTCTCAACTTGGGCAAGCGCAACTCCCGATGCACCGTGTCCCACGCGATAGGTTTCTAGCAACACCGCATTGGGCGAAACAACATACAACTCATCCATTCCACCGCCAGTCCAATCCGCTTTGGTGATATAAAGGTTGTCGTCTTGGTCAATCGCGCCGATACTACCCAAATCAGAGAACGGATTCTCCGGGCGATGTAGCCACTGGTTGCCCAGCAAGTCGTAAACGAGCAGTCCGCCAGAACTTATGAACAAGCGCTTCATACTATCAACTGCAGGGCTTCCGGCACTCTTTTCCAAGTCAATAGTATCTGCGATTTCATCAGTGACTGCGTCAATAATTACAACTGTCCCAGGTATGCCACCAGGAACAATCCAGTCGCCAACTCCTGCCGAAACCGCAATCACTTTGGATTCTCCGTCATTTGTAATGCCAGAGGTATTAATCGGCATGGGAATGGTTTTCAAAACTGTGTCGTTGGCGGTGTCAATCACTGTGACGCTGCTATTGTCATCATAACTGACATTCCAAGTGCCTTCTTCCTTCACATATGCGGAGTTCGCCACGTAAGCCTTGCCATTGAGCACTGTAATTCCGTCAGGCGCTTGGCCGGCGGGAATGCGTTTGATGACTCGATATCGGTTCAAATCCAGAACATCAACTTTGTCGCTATATAGCCCGGTAACATACGCTTTGGAAGACTCTACCAACGCGATTTGTTTCGGTGTTGTGTCTGAATCAATAGAGATTTTCCCTACGGTAGAGCGGGTCTGTAAGTCAATAACTTCGACATATCCCCCGCGCGGATCAAAAAACGGGTCTCGTATTTGGTTGACCACATATAACACATTTTCTTGGGCAATCAGATCGCTGGGTACTATGTCACCGAAAGGGATTTCCTCCTTCGCGACAGCTCGGGCCGCGTCAGGTTCGTCAAGATTGACGATTGACAGTGACGGGGAGATACCGACCTCAGGTTTGCTCAAGCCGTTAACAACGATTGCCAGATTGTTAATCTGATTCTGTGCGGTAACGGCATTTGGAATCAGGAAGAGTGCTGAAACGAAAACTGCGAATACTTTAACCCAATCAAGATGCCCCCTAGCGGAGCGGCGAAACGCGTTAAAACAGTGTGATAACATCGATGAATCCTTTCGTCCATCTGGGACAATGTGCTATTGCAACAAAAAACCCCAGCCTCCACAAGGGAAACTGGGGTACAGTTCTCTATTCATCCAATGCGCACATTGCGCGGCGTGCGGAGATTTTCTACCGCACTGTCCAGATAAGACGAAACCGATTTCTGTCTCACAGCCTTCCCGCGAAAGCCGATGCGTGAAACGAATTCAGGAAGGTCTCCTGACTCACGACAACTCGTCGCCTGCCTTCCCATCCAACTGAATCTGGACAGTGGCGCTCTCGGGACGATATTCCGTCGCTTACAGTGGCGGGGCCATGGCGGATTTTCACCGCGCTTCCCTATTCTCCGACAACGTGGTAGTTGTCGGCCCCTGAATCCGAAACTATTCAAATGTAGGCGGATTCTAACACATGGATATAGGCATGTCAACTAAAAATTCGCACGCGCCGCAAGGAAACCGTATCTGATTGTAGGAAATCAAGCAAGTGGATATTGAGCGACAATCATCAAAACACCAATCTTCAATCTTTTCCTATCTCAAGATTTATAGCAGACTAATGACTTGAATTTCCTAGAGCGCTAGAAGTGATTGCCTTGCGTGCGCGGCGCTATCGGCGGGATCTCTTATGTGCGCACCCGCCGTTGATTTAAGCTGTCCACCCCGACAAATCTCGCAGTATTAGGTGGAATTGTTAATGCAAACGTGGTAGAATAATCAATAATTGGATATGCCGAAGTGTAGTCGTAGACAGGCTATTGGCTGGTAGGACAATTGACTTTCTTCCAGTTTTTCATCAGTGAAAGGACAAGACAAAATCGTGTTGACCTACAAAGCAATGTATAAATATCTTGATGAAGGGATTCATGCCGAAGTTTTGGACTTTCCGGGGGTCATCACCTCGGCAACTAATCTCGAAGAAGCCCGGCGATTGCTGGCAAGTGCATTGACGGACATGGCAGAAACCAATCTACTTCTCGGTGAACCCCTTCCACAACCAGACACGACAGTTACCGATTTAGATGCAGATTTGGAAGAGCCAATCTACTTGATACTCAATGCAACTAATCAGGTCCTTCAGATTCCCCAAGAGAGCAATGCATGAAGCGGCGCGAACTCTTGAAACATCTACGACAGCATGGTTGCCAACTAGTACGAGAGGGCGCCGCGCATTCGATATGGGAAAATGCAGCCAAGACCCGACGTTCTGCCATACCCCGCCACCGAGAAATACCTGATTACACTGCTCAGCGTATCTGCAAACAACTTGATATTTCCATCGCAAGTTAGTCTTTGTCTAGAGGTGATGGATGATTCACCAGCGTTAAGAAAACGAGTTTCCTTTGCTACGGAATAGCTCGACTATCTAGTGCAAGAACGATGTATCACTTCGCAGAATCCTGTCAGTCATCGCCGGGTTCTAGCGTGTGATGATTTACCGCTTTGATTGTAGTTAAGTGTCTGGCAGCACAAAGTGACGGGAATTCACTGAAGCGCTCTATTCACGTTTTCGATTCTTATATCTAAGGAGGACTTACGAATGAGCACACCCGTAAGAGTAGCGATTATAACTGGAGGGGGAAGCGGAATTGGCAAGCGAACCGCTTTTGCGCTCCTGGCAGAGGGATATTCTGTTGCCATTGCCGGACGCCGCGTAGAACGTTTGCAGGAGACCGTCACGGAAGCTGGCGATGCTGGCTCGCGCATGTTGGCTGTGCCTACCGATGTAACTGATCCTGCCGCCATCCGAAATCTATTCGCAAAAACAGTCGAGGCATTTGGACGATTGGATCTGCTCTTCAATAACGCTGGGGTGGGTGCACCAGGGGTTCCGATGGAAGAACTCACCTTGGAACAGTGGCAAACAGTCGTGGACACGAACCTGACCGCCTCCTTTCTGTGTACACAGGAAGCGATACAAATCATGAAGAATCAAAATCCGCGGGGTGGACGCATCATCAATAACGGTTCCGTATCAGCCCATGTGCCCAGACCAAATTCGGCGCCGTATACCGCTACGAAGCATGCGCTAACGGGGCTTACCCGGTCAACCTCCCTTGATGGACGGAATTGCGATATACTGTGCGGCCAAATCGACATCGGTAACGCCTCGACCGACATGACGGCGCGATCTGACGGCGGCAGTCTCCAACCTCACGGCGCCTACATGGTCGAACCGAGAATGGATGCGGATAACGTTGCTCGCGCTGTAGTGTACATGGCGAATCTCCCGCTAGATACGAATGTCCCTTTCATCACGGTTATGGCGAACGGGATGCCGTATATCGGGCGCGGCTAGCAATAGGCGACACATCCCCTGACGTCTGAAGAATGGCGCTTCACCGTCCGAGGTGCGCAAGTACCATAAACACGTACCCCAAAGAGGTTTTCATCAATGAACGAACAAGTAGATTTCGTAACGATGTCTGACCGTTGGAAATACTTGTACGATTTGCAGGGGTTTCTAGTGGTGAAAGGCTTTCTCAGCCAAGGGGAGGTTAATGCCTAGGGAGTTAGGAACACTACGGAGCGATGCGGCAGGTGCCCGACAGAACCGTGCCGGGATTCTACGTTCAGGACGCACGCGCGGGGTTATCACCTGGGATTCGTCGGACCTTCTGACGGGCACAACGTGGTGCCGGGACAATCGTGCATTTCGGGCGGTTACGCTCCGGCGTCGACGCGTGGCGCGATATTCGCTGTCCTCAAGGCGCGGCGGACGTATGCGACCAGCGGCACAAAGATTAAACTAAACTTCGCGATTAACGACTTCTTTATGGGGTCGATAATTACGGTGAATTAGTACACAATCGATGCGCTATTCCCGTTGAAGCTGATGGTAGCCGTGGAAGGAACCGCACCTATTGTGATAGAATCGAGGTGACTGGGAACGGCGTCGTCAATCATACCTATGAGCACGCGTACACGGGATCGAAACCGAATCGAGCGGCATTCTACGCCGAGATTGAGAACACTGGCGTGAACCAATCACAAACCAGCCGGTATTACTATGTTCGCGCAATTTAAACGGATGAGCACCTGCCGTGGTCAAGTCCCATTTGGATTGATTTCCGGATGAATGAACGGCAGGATTTGTGATTACTTTGTTTTCAAATGACTTTCTGCTATCAACTATAATCACTATTCCCCTTTCAAGACACATTAGTTGTCTACCGCAACGTCCGGCGGCTTGTTAACAGTCATATCTCGGATGGGCATACTGGAGCAATGAAGTTTGCCCTTGAATGTGAAGGACTCGAACCTGCATGATTATACCGTTGTTATCCTCAAGTTCAAAAGGATCGCCGACTTTAAAAGTGGCAGGTTGGTTCTTGCCGCCGTCAATGGCAATGTTGTCCGCGTAAATATAAGTTCGATTGCTTGTATCTAGAATAGGGTTTAGCCGCCCCTCCAATCCAGGGATATAGCCTGTCCCCATACAGATTACAGAACCCGTATTTTCACTTGAAGCCAAAGCAATTTTGATGTCTTCCACAGAGTCCCAAGCATTGATAACTACCCCAGGAAAGTCGGGATGGGCAATCAAGATTTGGTATTGGCGTCTTGTCGCGATGATAAGACGTGCAACACCTTCCTCATCCGTATTCGCTGACTTCGTTGTAGCATTGTCCGCTATGGCTACCACAGTAGCCTTGGAAATTGGACATTCGTCAGTGGAATAGACTGAGATGAGAGACATCTCGGGATCAACACGAGGCATTGTGGTTGTTGAAAAGAGGGACCTTCTAACAAACTCGGGAGAGACCGTACGGTCACTGTGGCTACGATTGCCAGCTGTCTGGTTCTGCTCAATAGCATCGGAAATACTCATTTCCTGCTTCGACCTGTTTTGGTCTTGACTCCTGGCTTTTGAGGTAGAGGCTACGCCCATTGCACGCAATAGCTTTGAATATCCATCGTCGAAATTCTCTCGCGATGTGAAATCCGCGTAGAATTTATCAGCCAAAGCTTCAGGCAAGTTACATTTATCGACAAGAATAGGTAGTACAGCCACTATTGACCCCGCGATTTCTTTGGACATTGCTAGGCTAATCTCTTTCTGTACCCAGCTAGACTCAATAGAATTCTTCGAGATTATTACAGCAACATACTCCATATTCTTTATGCCGCCAGAGATTTCTTCAATCAGCGAGTCCCCGACATTTAACTCATCTTCGTCAAACCAGACCAGCACGTCATCTGATGTGAGTCGCGCGGCTAAATCCCGTACAAACGGCTTATCTGTTGAATGGTGGCATAAAAACACAGATGGCATCTCATCCTCCATTTCTCTCTACAACAAAGCATCAAACGCCTGCAATTGAGTAGAGCTAGATTTCCGCGTTCCCAGCAGTGTTTTGGTCATCTTTTCAACGCGCATAGACAACCTTCTCATCAAGAACCGTCAACGCTTCCTGCTCCAACTCATAGGCTTCGGTCTTTTTTTGATTGGCCTCTAGAACTTTGCTGTTTATCACCCGCTAGGTATTTTCATCTCGCAATAAAGGCACTGCAACTTCCGAAATCGGTTGAAATAAATCTGGACGCTCGTGAACTGAACCTAACCACGCCGCAAGATTGTCCCCTTCGCACCGACTACCCAACTCCGATTCTTGTGAAAATGGATGTCGAGCAGATTTAGAGTCGTAGATGTCGGTTGCGTTGTCCACGTCTTTCCACCGTCGGCGGTGTGTAGAATCAACCCCTCCTCGCCAATCGCCCACCCTTGTTGAGGGCTAATGAATTCCACACCACGTAATGTCTTTTTCACCGGCGGCGTTTGACGCTCCCACGTGTTACCACCATTCGCAGTGTGCAAAATCAATCCGTTCGCGCCAACAATCCAACCGGTGTCGGCATCTGCGAAATGAACGCCCAGAAGTGACTGCTCGGTATTGCTCTGCTGTGCCAACCAGTTTTTGCCGCCGTTCCGCGTGTAGACGATGGCTCCCTTTTCTCCAACAGCCCATCCGTTTTTACTATTTGGGAAATGCACTGCCCAAAGATGTGAATTCGAAGCTGTTCGTTGTTTCTCCCAACCTCCTCCGCCATCAACCGTGTGGAGAATTGTGCCATACCCGCCGATTGCCCACCCCTCGGTGGCACTGACGAAATAGATGTCGAGTAACCCTTTGTCAACTGGAGTCGCCTGATGCGACCAAGATTTTCCGCCGCTCCCCGTATAATGTACCTCCCCCATCCGGCTTACCGCCCAACCGTTGGTAGCCGTGGAAAAGTGGACTTTATTGAGAGCGATTCTAGAGATAGCTTTCCGCGGTGACTGCTCGTTCCACGTCAACCCGCCATCGGCGGTTGACAGAACCAGCCCCTCCGTGCCAACCGCCCATCCGCGCTTGCCATCAACAAAGTGCACCCCGTGCAGGTGCGCCCTCGTTCCCGATTCGATGAGTCGCCACTTATCGCCATCCTCGTCTTGGCTGCACCCAAGATTATTGACAATGCAGATGAGAACAATTAAAGCCAGGCAAATTCGTATTATCAAAGTTGTACTCCCTTCGCATATAAGGTCAGAGATTAGGTTTCCATGACTAGTGTATTCCGTTGAATTCATGCAAGTAGAAATTAATCGCAACGCAGGAATCTTGTGCAATTTTCATGACCATTCAACAGAACGTCAAAAATTACCGATATTGTCAGTACGAAGGGAGTCTAACTACACCTGGGCAAATGCCAATTCGTTCATAATCTGCACATACTGTCCGAATTCTAGGCAATTGAACGTGACGAGAAGGTCGATCGACACGCACAACGAAGTCTACTTTGATTCGAATTTCGCCCAACTAGCTCAGATGGAAGACTGCCATCTTGGTTTCGGTCATCTCTTGCACGGCATACTTGGGACCCTCTTTGCCCATACCGCTCTCTTTAAGACCGCCGTAAGGCATCAAGTCCGCCCGCCACTGTGTCCCCCAATTCACCATCAAGTTGCCTGAATCCACTTCGCGTACAAACCGCATCGCCCAATTGATGTTCTCGGTGAAGATTGCGGCGCTCAAGCCGTAGACCGTGTCGTTCGCGAGCGCGATTGCTTCGTCAATGTCGCTCACGCGCGTCACGCCAACCGCGGGTCCAAACACCTCATCGCGGGAGATTTGCATGTCCGGTTTGACATCCGACAAGATTGCGGGGGTCACGAACTGGTCGTGTTTTTCACCGCCGGTCAACAGCTTCGCCCCGCCGTTCACGGCGTCCTGAATCCATTCACTAACGCGAGCGGCATCCGATTCGCGAATCATCGGTCCCATCTTCGTCGGTTCATCAAGCGGGTCGCCGATGCTAATCTGCTCAACTTCGGATTTGAAGGCGTCGAGAAAATCGCCGTAAATCTTGTCGTGAGCGATTACCCGTTGCGTAGAAATACAGACCTGTCCGGCATTTGAGTAACCAGACATGGCAGCCGCTTTCGCCACCTTTTCCGGATCGGCGTCGGGCATGACAATCAGAGGCGAGTTTGAACCGAGTTCCATTGTTACTCGTTTTAAGCCTGCCACATGGCAGATGTGTTCGCCGATGTCGCGACTGCCCGTGAAGGTAATCTTCCGCACGCGGCTGTCTGAACAGAGCGCATCGCCAATCTCACTGCCGGCGCCCGTCACGCACTGGATGGCTTCCGGAGGAGTGCCGGCTTCCACAAAGAGTTCGACTAGTTTTAGCGCGGATAGCGGTGTATCTGTGGCAGGTTTGAGGATAATCGCATTGCCGGCGGCGATGGCAGGTCCCGCTTTGTGGCAAACCAGATGCAACGGAAAATTGAATGGACTAATCCCGGCAATTATGCCGCACGGCACACGCACCGTAAAGCCAAACTTCCCTTGAACGCCTGGGGCGCCTTCGAGGGGAATCACTTCGCCGTAAAGCCTCTTCGCTTCCTCTGCCGAGAGGGCGATAATCTCGGCAGCGCGCGTTGCCTCAATCCGCCCTTCGGCAAGAATCTTCCCCTCCTCCATCGTAATAATTCGGGCAAGTTCCTCCGACCGCTCGATCATCAATTCCGAGACTTTGTGCAGAATTTCGTACCGCTCAAATCCTGTCATCTGCGCCATGATTTTTGCGCCGCGTTCCGCTGTTTGCAACGCTTTCTCTATATCAGCGGCATCACCTTTGGGAACAGTATCAACGACTGAACCATCGTATGGACTCAGGACCTCAATTTTCTGGGATTTATCAACCCACTCGCCACCAAGGTGCATTTTCATCGGTATTTCCTCCGTTTTTGTTGTTAAGCCAAGTTCAACCCATTCCGGTAGGTCGGGCTTCTAGCCCGACCCGCTAGCGGGATAATATACAAAGACGCAATACAACTTCCGAAAAAAGCGAAAATCCCACAACGTTCGATAGGCAGCAACTTGGGTCACTGTACTGTATTGACAGTCGAAATGAAATGTCCGACCACAGTTTGAATAAGTGCGGGAATTCTATTGTCACTTGATTACTCGACATCTGAGCGTATTTCCGTTGCACAGTTAGAGATATTCCTCCAAATTACCATCTCTGTCCCCTGCTGTCAATCTGAAATTCGAGGCTTTACCGGAGTAATTATCAATGAAGAAATCACTCGTGATAAGGAGCAACACCGTGATTCAGCACACGGATTTTCAATGGCATTGCAACGGCTTTTTCCTTGACCAACGTTGATTCATAGGATACAGTATTGCCAAAATTCCACGAGGTATGATTTGCACAAGCAGAACATGGCATTTCTATGATTCCTAGCTACGAATTCCTACCGGTCTTGATGCAATGGCTGCATGTTGGCTCCGTCGTGTTAATGATTGGCGGTTTTTTCTTTCTGCGTGTCGTTCTGCTGCCTACCGCCAAAGTTCTCCCCGACCCGCAGAAAACCCATATAATTGAAGCTGCATTTCGGCGATTCCGTGTAATTGTTTGGATTGCCCTCCTCACAATCCTTGTGAGCGGTATCTACAATTTTATAGTCTTCATTAGATCGACTGGCAATCAACCAGCGACTAATCCGAATCAGGTGGACTACTCCATATATATCGTGGTGCTTGGGGTCAAATTCCTCATTGTAACTCTTATCTTCATACTTGGGATTGCCCTGACCTTCCCGTACCCCGTGTGGGCGCCCATTCAGAAACATCCTATCCCTTGGTTAAACGTGACCTTAGTTCTAGGACTTATTGTTATATTCCTCTCCACCTTCTTGCGCCGAATGTATTGAGATCGGTACCGCCGACTTTGGCGCAGTGCTGGGATTGCGTCCCCTACATCGCTACATCGGTACCATGAATCAATATTACTCAACCTCAAGGGCACTCTGTCCTAACACTTGCGCCAAGCCCTGACCAGTGGCCTTTAATCCCCGACGAACCTCGGCATCGGTCGGAGAAAGATTCATCGCTGCCCAATATTTTGCCATCGCGTTATCATACTCGCCCTGATTCAAGTAGCACATGGCAAGTTGGTTTTGGGCGCGTGCGAGAAGGTTCTCAATTTCACCCTGAATTAGTCTGTGTGGAGGCTGACGAATTAGCTGAGATTCAGTCGCCAACAGGTTTTGATACGCGATTGGATTGATTGGAGCGATAGCCAGTGCAGACTCAAACGCACTTATCGCTTCTGCAAAGTTGCGCCTTATTAAATAGAGGTAACCGATGGAGTTGTGAATATCGACGCTTCTCTCGTCCCGCGGAATGGCCTCAAACTCGGTCAAGGCGGCGCTATACCTTCGCGTATTCAAGAGTTTGTTTGCACGAATTGTCCTAAGATAAACCGACTCACGCCTTACCGCGTCGTTATTTGGATGGATTCGCAATGCACTCGTGAATGCCGCTTGTGCCCGATCGAGATTCCCGGCGCGTTGATAAACACGGGCAAGACTCACGTGGAGATTAACCTGCGTCGGCGTAACGGCAAGCGCTTGTTGCAGTTGATTGATAGCCTCGTCGTGCCGGTTTTGCATATCAAGGTATTTGGCATAAGTGGAATAGGCGACAACAAGATTATGTCGGGTTTGGGATACGTTCGGTTTCAACTCGTAGGCAGATTGAAATGACTCAATCGCTTGTGTATATGCGTTCTGTTCGAGGTACAGTTCACCCAGTCGACTGTACGCATCACTGTTGCCGCTTTCTAATGCCGCGAGTTCGCGGTAGCTGGCAATCGCCTCATCAATGTTTCCCAGTTCGCGATGATGTTTGGCGCGTTGCAAGAGCGCGTCAATCATATTAGAGCGCACAATTGTAAGTGTTGGCGCCAAGGCTAATGCGCGGTTATAGGCGTTTATGGCGTCGTCCCATCGCTTCGCATTTCTCAACTCGACGCCGTGATTATTGTGACACTGTGCAAGCACATCTTGGATTTTCCGATCAACAGGGTTGGCCTCAAGCGCCTTTTGGTATTGCAGAATAGCTGTGGCAAAATGGCCGCGCTTCTCGTAACTGTCACCCATCAAACGGTAAACTGCGCTCGCGTCGCGAGCGGCATACCGGAGTGCCTTCTCGAAATAGACGTTGGCTTGAGCATAATTCTCGGTTTGAAGCGCCGAAATCCCTTTTTCCCTAAAGATTTGATGAAGATTATGTTGCGCGGCAAGGTCGTGCGAATTCTGATTGATTGAGTCTTGAAAAGCCGCGATTGACTCGTCAATTTTCCCGTTTCGGTAGTACATCACGCCAAGGGTGTTGTAGGCATCGTGCGACGGCGCCTCTGCCAGCACGTCGTTGAGCAACTTGATGGCTTGCTCATAATGGCCAAAATCCTGATAGACTTGGATTAACTTTTGGCGTGCGGGTTCGGAGGTTGGATCAAGCGCGAGGGCGGTCTTAAAGTGTCCGATTGCTTCCCTGATATTTTCTTTGTCAACCGTTATAGTGCCTAAGAGGTAGTGTCGGCGGGCATCGGCGGCAGATCCATCAAGGCTCTCCTTGATTGTCTTAATCGCAATCTCATGTTGCGGCGTGCTCTGGGGTGTGGCGTAAACACGCAGGAGTGTATTAATGTCGTATGGGGACGGCTGCACCTTGGTGGAGGTGTGAAATTCAGCATCGCGCGAGTCCGGGCTATGCCCCCACAATCCGACCGCGTGCCCAAATTCGTGGAGGCAAATTGCGCGCAAACGCGCCGGATCGCTAACCACGCCGAGTTCAGGCTCGTGCGGAACGAGGATGATCTCAACCCTAATGCCATCTCCATCAAGACGTGTTAGCTCGGCTTTGGCTCCTGTTACCTCGGCGATTGGCCAAAGTCCGGCTCTTCCCCAACTCACTCGAATGTCGGCGTCACCATTGGCTTGCGTCTCCTCAAATTGGATACTCCCTCCCGACGCCGATTCCCATTGGCGCATGCCGTAACGTATCGCGTTCAGATAGGCATCCGTCCTTAGCATCGAGGATACGTAGACACGAATCGGCATCTCGGTGAAACGCGCGATTCGACCACTGGAGAAAATGGTAATATAATCAAAGTAATCCTCTTCAGAGACGGAGGCCTTCGGTAATCCGAAAATTGCCGACCAGAGACAGATGAAAAACGCTATCCTTATACGCTCTCGATTCGTTTCTCCCATCGGTAATCTCCATTGAATATGGGGCTCGCGAATGAATCACTCGCTTTGAGATGCGGGGCGATGGAACTGCAAAAATTCAACAGGGGCGCCATCATGAACGATATAGGCAACCGTGACGCCTTCGATCGGTGTGGTAGGTTCAACGATAACCTCCGCCCCCGCTACAGCAGCTTCAATGTCATCTACAACATAGGCGACATGCGGAAGCGTCTTCAGTATTTCCGGCAGTGGACTATCAGGTTCAAACCGCAACCAATCCACGCGATACGGATTGCCCTCCAACCCTGATATGTGTACCTTGAACGCTTCCACATAGGTTTCGTTCTCACGTGGGACGTCGGTCGGAATGCTCATGTGGTGGAACTTCAATTCCTGTTTCATATTCTTGGGAATGTCTAATTTAACGAGATTTTAGGCAGGGATGCCTTTGCTATAGACAAGCATTGTTGGGAATACGATGTCTCAAGCGCGAAACAATCTAAAGGTCAGGCCCATAAATGATGGCTTCATCAATCCGTCGATATTCGAGAATGTCACCTTCGTCAAACAGGATGCGCAGTTCGCGTTCGGCGTTCTCAGGTTTGTCTGAAGCGTGAACAACATTGTGGGTAATATCAATCGAGAAATCACCGCGAATGCTGCCCGGCGCAGATTCCATCGGCTTGGTCGCACCGTTAATCAGGCGGACAAGTTCAATTGCGTTGTTGCCCTCAACCGCAAGCGCTACAATCGGATTTGATGTCATAAAGTGGACCAGATAGTCATAAAAGAACTTGCCGAGGTGAGGGGAATAAAGTTCCTCTGCTTTGCCTTTGGGAAGGGTGAGAAGTTTGAGCCCAACCAGTTTGAGGCCCTTACGTTCAAATCTAGTGATTATTTCACCAATCAAACCGCGCTGAACTCCATCGGGTTTAATCAGTACAAGCGTTCTCTCCTGTTCCATCTATTCTCCTGCCAAGTAAATTGTTGATTTTTTCAAAACAACTTAACGCGCCCTTATCAGCATGTGGAAAAGAGCGACGCTTGAACGACATGACGCATTGCCAATCGCTTACGTCCGCGCTCCTATGAAACCCGCCTGATACAGAATTTCTCGAACCGGATCCAATGTTCCCCATCCGGCGGTCCGTTGTAACACTGGATACTCACCTGATCGTCGCCCGGCGCAGGAAGTTCTCCGGTCGCCGCCGTTTGGAAATCCGCATCTCCATCGGCACGATACTGGGCCTCCCATGAATTAGCCGTGACTAAGAGACGTAATCGAACGCTCGCCGCCGGCATTGGCGCCCTCCCGGGGATGATGAATAGCTCGCCATCAACCAACTCCTTCACCTCTTTGAACACCGGCTTACCATCATTGTACCACGTGATTCCCGCCTGCTCGAACTGCTCCGTAGGACTGGTGTGATTAGTCACGGTCACCTCAATGGCAAATGCGCCCTCATTGCGGTCTGGCGCAGGTCTGACTAACGCATTTCTGACCGTATCCGCCTTGCCCGGCTCCACGCAAATTTCCAGACCGCCATCTTTGATCCGCCAGAAGTCCGAATGCTCTCGTATCCAGGACCATCCGGAACTCAGCGCGCCATCGAATTTGTCCTCAAAGATAACTTGTTCATCAGTTGAGTTCATGCAATCCTCGATTCTTGATTATAGGTTTAGTATCAAAATTTGGATATGTGTTCATTTGGGAGGTTGTGTTTTTGACCATGAGACAGATTAAACACTTTCCTGCTCCCGCAGTGTAATCATCCAGCCGTCAAAGTTTGGAGTTCCCAATCTATCAAAGATTATATCATGTATACGAAAAGAGTAAAACAAAAAATAGCTACAATCACTGCCTCGCGAAACGGCATCATGCGCGGCGTTCACCCCGCATGGACGCTTCTGAACATGAGGCGCAATTCGCCTGCGGCCACCCCGTTTGATATTTGACAAATTTTTGCCACCTAACTAGAATATCATTCAAATAGGAAAAATGGTTGCCATTTCACGTGAATAACAGTGCATACGGTGTTTTTCAATTATACTATTATGGCACGACCCATACCAACTGTTGCCCTTCACACCAAACCCTGTAGGCGGGGATCAAGTTACCGAACAGGGAACGCGATAGAGATCCTTCTGCCCCGCCTTGGAAGGCTTAATTGACGCTATTAATGCACTGCGAATATAGAGAAATGGTATTACATCTTGGCCAGCAGCATTGTACCCGTAAGAGCTGCTGTCAAATCGGCACAGAATGCTTTTTTGGCATATTGTTGCACCAACCCTGCCGAGAAAACCTTGATGTGATTGCGTACTGCGGGGCACTAGGTATCGAAGTCATTATCAAAGATAGGGTATTACCGAATTAGTAAGCAGCCTGAAACTCAGATGGAATACCTGGCGTCCGGCAGACATCAGCACTTCAAGATGCTAGTGGTTCGGGAATTAACCTCAAGTGATTTTGGCATACGATTTGCTCAACGTCTAGCCCTGAACCATAAGACTACTAGGTTCTGTTGACATTTATGTTGGGCGGGCGCGTAAATCGAGGGAGGCACCCAACGGGTGGGAGACCCAACCCCTACGGCTGCCGGCGTATGCCGCGTTTCATTGAGCGCAGACTCTGCCTCAATCGTAGGGGATCAAATGAGCGAATGGCGAATGCGATAGTAATCTTCTTGCCTCGCCCTCATTTTTATGCCTCCCTCAATAATCTGGTGACGATGAAATGTCAACAGAACCTAGTAGATGTGATACACGCTAATCAAAAAGTGGACGTATTCGATTCCCCGGCGGCGTCAACCTCTAAAGCAGAGCAGACGTCTTAAGAATTGAAAACATTCACTTCTCACATGCGGCAAGGAGGTAATGCGTTGAAATCGAAACCACGGCGATTGGTTGAAGAATTCTATGAAATCAATAAGGAGTTCGATCGCGCCTTTGAATCTTTCGGTATTCCTCGTCGGAGTGTAAAGGGTGAAAACACGAACTGGCGTCCACCGATGGATATTTACGAAACGGCTGAACACTTCATCGTAAAGATTGAGCTTGCAGGCATTCAGCCGGACGAGGATGTAAGACTTCGATTGGATAATAACGTTCTCAAGATAACAGGACACCGAAGAGATCGAACGCAACTCAAAAAACAACACTACCATCAAGCCGAGTTAAGCTATGGTCCATTTGAACGTTCGGTAGTTCTTCCAAATGTGTTGGACGAAGATTGCGAAGCGATTGCCAGCTATGAAAACGGTTTTATCGAAATTAAAACCCCGAAAATAAAACAAGATTCATCCAAAGAAATCTCTGTGCAAGTAAAAGATGAAGCCAAAACCATTAAACCTGTCAACGAAGAATAAAGGAGTTAGATTATGTCGAAGAAAAATGAGACTGAGAATGAAGACGTACTAGATCCGGAAGTCACCGCCGAGATTCCTATTCTTCCTGTTGACGATTTGGTTGTGTTTCCCTACATGCCGCCGGTGCCGCCGTTCGCGCCGCATCACATCGCGCTTTCCGGCGATTGGGTAACCAAGGCTGTCGATGATGCCATGGTGAACGGGGAACGTGCACTGTGTGTTTTTCGACAGGTCGGAAACCGGGAATCGAATTCAAGAACCGCCGAAGACCTCGCTCCCGTGGGCACGTTGATTCGAATCTTGAGATATAAAAAGGACGATGAAAGCGTGCTGTTTTTGGCTCGCGGTCGGGCACGGGTAAGAATTGAGGAAATCCTTGAAACCAAACCTTTCCTCAAAGCACGTGTGCAGGTCATAGAGGAAGAAGCGGAACAAGATCTTGAAGATGACAACGTTGAGATTGAAGCCCTCGTCCGTAGCACACTTGATATTGTCCAAAAGATAGTGAAGCTGTCATCTCGGTATCAGGAGGAACTGGCAATTGTTGCGGAAAATATTGAGGAGCCCGGCCGACTTGCGGATTATATTGCGGCGATACTTGACTTTCGTTCTGATGACAAACAGCACATTCTTGAGTCAATTTCGGTTAAAGATCGACTGAACCATCTGATCGTAATCTTGACGAAGGAACACGACCTGCTTGAGTTGGAAACCAAGATTCAATCCGATGCGCAAGCGGTAATCAATAAAGGACAGCGTGAATATTTTCTGCGCGAGCAATTGAAAGCCATCCAAAAAGAACTGGGCGAATCGGACGATCTTCTGCTGGAAGTGGATGAGATGCGCGCACAGCTTGAAAACGCTGCTATGCCCGATAAAGCCCGCGAAGCGGCTGAAAAGGAGCTCAACCGTCTCTCGAAAATGCACTCCTCGTCCCCGGAATCCACAGTCTCTCGAAATTATTTGGATTGGCTTTTAAACCTTCCGTGGAACACTAGCACCGCAGACAATCTTGACATTCCCCACGCGAAAGAGATACTTGATGAAGACCACTACAATCTCACGAAGATTAAGGACCGTATCTTGGAGTATCTCGCCGTTCGGATGCTCAAACAGGATATGAAAGGGCCAATCCTCTGTTTCGTCGGTCCGCCGGGAGTGGGCAAAACGTCACTGGGCAAATCCGTTGCACGGGCGATGGAACGGAATTTTGTGCGGATTTCACTGGGCGGGACACACGATGAAGCAGAAATCCGTGGACATCGAAGAACGTATATTGGATCGATGCCGGGACGCATTATCAAAGGCATCCGTCAAGCGGAATCCAATAATCCGGTTTTTATGTTGGACGAAATAGACAAACTCGGGTCGGATTTCCGTGGAGATCCGGCGGCGGCAATGCTTGAGGTACTCGACCCGGAGCAGAATGACACTTTTACGGACAATTATCTTGACGTACCGTTCGATCTTTCCAAGATAATGTTCATTACAACGGCAAATCAGCTCCACACCATTCCACCCCCGTTGCGTGATCGCATGGAAACCTTGGAGTTGCCCGGCTACACGGCAATCGAGAAATCAATGATTGCCAAACAGTATTTAATCTCCCGCCAAATTGAGGCACACGGCATTACCGCAGACCAGTTTGCCATTGGAGACGAGGCAATCGATCGCGTCATTGATGAGTACACGCGTGAGGCGGGTGTGCGTAACCTTGAGCGAGAACTGGGGACACTCTGCCGTAAGTCTGCTCGTAGCATAGCCGAGGGAGAAAAAGATCCGATAGACCTGACCGCCGACAATCTTCCCACTTACTTGGGACCTCCGAAATTCTATTCCGAAGTGGCGGATCGAAAGGAGGAGGTCGGCACTGCGACAGGACTCTCGGTAACCCCCGCAGGCGGAGAGATTCTGTTCATCGAAACCACGCGTATGGTTGGTAAGGGAAAGCTGACCTTGACCGGGCAAATTGGCGATGTAATGCAGGAGTCGGCAAAAGCCGCGCTGAGTTACATCAAATCGCAGAGCGAGGAGCTACACTTTGACCCCGACTTTTGGAATAGTGACATCCACATCCATGTGCCGGCCGGAGCAATTCCGAAAGATGGGCCATCTGCCGGGGTTGCCATTGCGACCGCTTTGGCATCGTTAGCCACTGGACGCCCGGTCTCGCCCGAGGTTGCCATGACCGGAGAAATCACGCTGCGTGGACGGGTGCTCCCCATCGGCGGGTTGAAAGCAAAGGTGCTGGCGGCGAAGCAGGCGGGCATTAAAACTGTTATCGCTCCAAGTCGAAACGAAAAGGATTTGGTAGAAATACCTGATGACGCAACGGAAGGACTTGAACTCGTGTTCTCGGATCACATTGACCAAGTGCTGAACCGTGCACTAAAACACAAGGAGCACACGGTAGATTCCAAACCGACTGACCACCCCGATCCTTCAATCCAAGCTGACTCGGCGCCTCCCCCTCCTTCGGTTGGGTAAATTGGCACAGTAGGTGAATCCATCCCCTGTGAGAGATTTACTTTTGGGATTCACCGCATCCTTGTAAATTGTAGCGCAACGAAACCGAGTTTTTCCCGAAGAACCTCGGTTTCTTCCCTATGTCCAAGATGACGGATGCACCAGGACAAGCTCCCTGCACGCCTCCCAAATATCAACCCTTTCGGTGCCCTACAGGGCGACGGATTGCTCCGAGTGCACTTGGGGATTCCCATAGTTCCGTCACGAAAACATCTGCCCGATCCCCGTAGTCCGCCAAGATTTCCACTTCAAGACAGTCCGGGCAACTCCCCACTCCTTTTCCAAAAACTTTATCTAATCTTTCTTCTTCGCATTAGCGCGTAACGTCATCGCATAAGACGACCTGCTTCTCAGAGTTCAATGCTATGGCTGGTGTTTAGGTGTCGGCGCCGAGTTGATTGACATCATCACGGGTTACCGGTCCGTTTGAGAACTCCCCAAGATATCGGCAACTTTCCGTTTGGGTTGACTATAAATGCACCAAGCGGCAGCCAGGAAGGAAATATGTTATCAACACCGGGAGGAGTTCTCGTGAGTTTGACCGCGTTCCTCCCGTTGGTGTCCATCAAGTAAATATTAAAATCTCCACCACGCGTTGACACAAAGGCGATTTTTCTCCCATCCGGCGAATAGGCCGGCATCCTGTTGTTACCCTCTTCCGTAAGCTGCTCTAAATTTTTCCCTTCAGCGGTTATCACGTAAATGTCATAACCCTCGAAGACGCGCTGTGACTGGAACGCAATCTTGCGTCCGTCTGGCGACCAATTAGGATTCCAATTGTACTTTAGGTTGGTGTCGCCAGTGAGATTGCGCCTTCCCTTGCCATCTGCATTCATCACGAAAATATGACGAGCATCCAACGCGCCGAAATTGGGGCGGAGACAAACGCAATCTTGCTTCCATCTGGCGAGCAAATCGGTAAAACATCCTGCATCTCGTGTTCTGCCAACCTTGTCCGATTACCTCCATCGGCTTCCACAGTGAAGATGTCGCAGTTGATTTCACAGAATGATGTAAAGGCAATCTTCGTGCCATCCGGTGACCAACTAGGGGGGCCTTCACGAAAATTGTCATGGGTGAGTCTAATCACGTTGTTGCCATCGCTGTCCATCACATACAGGTCATGTGTAACACCACGCCCTGATGCGAACGCAATTCTTCTCCCATCTGGCGAGCCAGCGGGGTGCAAGTCAGATGCCGGGTGGTCGGTGAGTTGGACAAGATTGTTTCCGTTTACGTCCATGGAGTAGATGTCCCAGTTGCCATCGTGGTTTGATATAAAGACGATTTTCGGTTTGGACCTCTGCGCTGTGGTGTCCGACGTAACCATAAACGCCAATAGCAGTAGAAACAGGCATCTTCTCAAAAATGGGCTGATTTTATTCACCGGTCATATTCTCCTTTTTCGGGTTCTTCACTTCTAGAGAATTCTCTAACCTGAGTTGCCACCTTTGAAGCACGAGGGATCTCTATCAGGATCTACTATCGCACAAGGATCTCTATCGCGACCTCCTGTCGCGCGCAAAGTTCGCTCCGATAGAGGTCGCGTTATAAATTGTGCTACTACGATCCGAACCAAGTAAATCCTACATGTGCAATTCGTATTGCAATGACAATAGCCCGCATCATCAAGATTCGTAGTTCAAAAGGCAATCTCGCAAGCTATCGGCGGTTCGACGCACGTTTCTTCAACCTACCCCAAATTGTGGCTGTCTTGGAAGTGGGGGACACAGCTAGGCCTCCCGGGCCAAAATCGGGCTGGTAATCGATCCCAACTCGATCTTTGCTGAGTGGCTTAATGTATTTTCCGTCCGCGGTCATCAAGTGAATCCCTGCGCCGAAGCGAATACCATCATGAGGGACCACATATGCAATTGCCCCTCCATCGGGAGACCACGTCGGGTCCGTATGATGTTCTTGATTGCGCGTAAGCCTTTTGGGATTTTTACCATCCTCCCCCACTACATAGATGAGATGGAATCCTTCTTGCCAGACGTTGTATACAATCCGTCGTCCGTCGGGAGAAAACGACGGGCTGCCTCCACGCAAACCGTGCTTCACCTTTTCAAGCCCCTGTCCGTCAGCGCCTATCACCGAAATTTCACTTTCCCAGTTTATCGCAGATACGAACATAATCTGTTGTCCATCCGGCGACCATGATGGCGCACTCGCCTGGCCTACCAGCGTCGCTCGATTTTTTCCATCAGCATCCATCACGTCGATATGAGGTATCCCATCGTGGACGGTGAACGCAATCTTTTGACCATCGGGAGACCAGTCTGGATTCAGCTTCCTCCGCGGTCCATCTGTGAGTCTAGTTTGGTTCTTACCATCGGAATCCATGACGTAGATCTGATCTGCGTCGTCGTTTCTGTCGGAAACGAATGCAATCTTCGTCCCGTCAGGCGACCAATCCGGATCCATGTCGTGTACCGGATGGTTTGACAAGTTTTCCCGGTTTCCTCCATCGGCGTCCATTACATAGATTTCAAAGTTGTCAAATGCCAGGTTTGAAAAAACAATCCGTGACCCTTGTGCGGCGAGTCCTCCTATTAACCACAGTACCGCACTTAACAGCATCACGGGTAACCCGATAAACGACACAAGTGTACGTCCGAATCGCATTTTTCCCTCCTTAGTTGTGGGTAAAGTAATACCATTTCGCTTGAATAATAGTGCATATGATGTCTGAGCTATTTCGTCCACTTTCTCCGTAGGCGGGAATCAAATGAGCGAATAGCGAATGCGATAGAGATCCCCTTGCCCCGCGGACTTTGCGCGGAGACAAAGCTTATTATTCCGCTCCAAGCAAGTTTCTTTACTTAATCCACGTAGTCAATGCACTTCCATTTTATAAAAATGGTATAAGCAGTAAAAGTAACTTGTGCACATTGGTGAAATAGTGAAGCAAATTCAATGATTTGGAGTGCCCTTCGTATGTCCACTCAAGTGCTTTTTTGAAAAGCTGACGACAAAGCCATCGTTGGAGAAAGAAGGAGGAGGTTTTAACCATCTGGTCTTTTTGGGTGACCATTGAAAAGGCCTCCAGCGGTTCCTGATACTTTATGTAACCTGTCGCCCCTCTGGGGCTTTGGTGTGAAGTGCCTTAATGTTACTATACACCTTTCGCGCCGCTGGCGTTTACAAAGGCTGGTGGCATCTCCATCGCGTTCCTTGTTTGGTCACGTGGTCGCAGGGCGACTCGATCGTCCTCTTTATTCACTCGGTTGATTGCACTCTAAAAGATGACAATTCATAATTGTACTTTTGTACAAAGTCGAGCTTATGACTTCCATCCTCAATCTTAGACGCTCGGAAGATAGGGACAATGCCGCGACCATTTCAATACCAATCCAAGCCGCCACCTTTACCCGATGTGCCCCGCATGAAACACCCACTGCGGATTCAATGAATTCTTGAGGCGAAGAACATACAGTTCCTCTTGAGTTGGGAAAAACGTATAATCTTTGAAAACCGCACTTTTGCCCGAGATTGTATCAAGCGGAAGATTCCAAAGAAGCTTTGGGACTGAAGGATTCACTATATTCAAGAAATGCACTCCATAAGCCGTGGTTACCAACGCAAACTGACTCCAAACCGTTATACTACATGTAATATTCCGGTTTTGAAGGTAGAGAAATCGATGAAACATTGACGCGCTTTGCCGGGTTCGAGACATCGACAATCTCCAATACGGTGAAAAATCAGCAACATCTAGACTTGCTCCGATTTCGGAAATGGGAGCCTGTAGATTTGGTCCGCGGCCGATTGTCAATAGGGATAACACAGGAACACCAAAGAGTGAGATAACGTGATAAGACAAATGGATTGAAACAGTCCTTGGCTTCCCATCGTTTCACCAGCGCCCGAATCGAGCGATGTCCGTCTGCTCAATCTGCAAACAGATTCTGAATCTGATCTTCAAGATTCCCAGGATACACGGAACCCGTAATCTCTCCCGCCGCGTTAATCAGCACAATCGAACCTCTCCCTTCAATAGCGTAGCGATTAAAGGTTTCGCCTTTCGCACCAAGCACATCCGTTGGGCTGTCCAGACCGATTGAGTAGATTAGTGTGTGTTCCGCTATCTGTTGTTTGATCGTGTCGACATCCGCTTTAGCCGGACAGATAGTGACGCAGACGAGTCCCTTTTCCCCATAAATCTCCTGCAATATATTCAACAAGCGTACTGATTGAACATTATCGAAGTCGTCGCGCGCCCAGAAATCGAGAGCGACTGTTTTTCCTTTTAGATGTCCAATGGAGGCGGAGGAGCCGGACAACCACTTTTCAACCGCCAACTCCGGTGCGGGCTTCCCCGCCAGGGCATCGAGACGTCTTTTGGCTTCCTCCGCATCCGCCCATTGCGCACCCCATTCTGGGGGCGGGGCGGACCTCGCGTCAATCGGCTCGAAAGTAAAGACCAAATCTCGCTGATTTACTTTGATACCTTCAAAGACTTGAGACTGACGATTGGTGCCGACGTAGATTGATGCCTCCGGGCCCTTGATGTATTTCAGTTCAAACTCACCCTCTCTATTGGTGTAATCGGGGCGGTGAACGACACCGGATGCAGGGTCTTTGCGTGGTTCAATCATCACTGTCGCATGGTAAACTGCCTCGCCGTCGGCGGCAACGACTTTCCCGGCAAGGTATCCGTCCGCATTGACTAATACAAGGTCGTGACGCTGATTGGTTTTCAAAATCTCAAACGTATGGCGTGCGTAGTCCGGATGGATAATGTCCAGTTGGTAGAGAACTACCATGGGAAGATTCTTAAGCCGATAATCGCCATTTGCATCGGTAAATGTTTCCCAGCGTTGCCACTGCTGCCTCGATTCTAACCGAGCTCCGTTAACCGGCTCACCAGATGTATCAATGATGCGTCCCTCAATGAAAAACTGACCGATGGCTGGGCGTAGCACGAAGTCATCAATTTGGCTCACCCCCTCCGTCGCAGTGAACTCCTCTGTTACCTCCCTCCAATATCCTTTCGCCTTCGCAGTAATTACGTATTGAACACCGACAATAAGCCCAACTTCAGGGAACCGTCCGTCGCCGTTCGTCACGCCTACGCCTGAAATGATTACTGTATGTCGCAAAGGGTCCAGTCGGTGTCGATGGATTCTTGCAGATGGAATCGGTTCTCCATTGGGGTTGACCACTCGCCCGGAAACTTTGACTAACTTGAAGGGTTTCATCCGGATCTCAATCGATGCGCCTGGCTGGAATTCGACCCGTGCGGAACCGCGCAATTTCAGTTCGCTCTGCTCGGCGGAAAGAGCGAGTCTCTGTCCGAGACGCAGCCCGTGAATGGTAAGTTCACCATGCTCGTTCGATATGCCGTAATCCCTACGCCATCCGAACGAATCGGTGATTCTCGCGCCGGTGACAGGGTCTCCAGTCTCCGTTAATGTCCGGAAAATTGATGGTGTTCCCTTTGAAAACTGAAAATCAACAACCACGGTTTCCCCCTCAACGACATTGACGCGTTTATTAGCGTGTTCTACATCTTGATATCCCTGTGGTGAGGAAAAAAAGACGAGCCCGGGACCCGGTGCAGCACTAAAGCGGTAAGTTCCGGATTCGTCCGTTTGCACACTATGGCTTCTGTTTTGAGGCGCCGGACGAGCTGCGTCGTACATACTGATATTATAATTGGCAATCGGTTCGTTCGTGTCCCCGTCAGTCACTCGCCCTGTAACATAGCCGACCCGAACCAAAGTCATGTCTACCTTAGAGGCTGTCTGTCCCTCGCCAACCTTGACGACTGCGTTGGCGGCAGCCGTCCACCCTGCCGGTCCCTCTTGAAGATGGACGTTGTAAGTACCAGGGGGAAGATTTCTCACGACGTAATGCCCATTCACATCAACGCTTGCCCGTCCTCCCCCCCCAGTTGGATGGATGCTCTCAACCGAGATTGTCGCGCTTTCGACCGGCGCACTGGACTCTACATAGCTTAGGTGCCCCTCAATCTGTGCCTCACGATCCAGCTTGAACTCCAGTCCCTTTGTACCCGTTAGCACGGCGGTTTGCCTTTCTCTTGCGTATCCTTGCCTTTGAACAGAAAGAGCCGCCATTCTACCTTGCGGCAGTCTCCGGAAAATGAAAATTCCATTCACATCACTCTTGACGGGGGGAATGGGAATAAGATTCAGAATTGAATGATTCTCTAACCCGAGAATTATTAGGCTATCCCTCAAAAATCCCTTGAGTTGTACTTCCGCATTTTGAATCGGTTCGCCTGCTGTGTTCATTATCCTACCGGATATGACTGTCGGCTTTTCAAGTTGAATCTCAACATTCGCTGTACTCTGTGTCCGAAGGTTCTGCCAGCCGCTGGCGTGTTGGGGGTGCACCGCAACGATGTCTACTCGATTCCGCTCGTCGGGTTCGGGACGAGGGAACTCAAAATTAAACATCCCATCTTCTGCTGTGCGAGCGACGTACTTGGGTTGATTGGATTGTAAAGAATACAGAACTTCAGCGTCAGCTACCGGTTCACCGCCGCTGTCAACAACTCGACCGGAAAAGGTTATCCTCTCGGTGGCCTCCTCCGTCATGACGGCCGAGAATCGTGGATTTTGGGGCTCTCCGCCATTTGCGGCAGATGTCCCCTTTCGGCCTATTGACCGATTGCTCGGCTCTATTGAAACGCGGTTGGAGGCAGCCAACGGACGCTTTCCTGTCGCCACCGGAATGCCCGAAACTGACGAGTGCGTTGAATAAGGAACAGACTCAAGAAGCGCGACCTCAATTGGCAATCGGTTCATGACCGATGGCGACAACCCAATCTGGTTTGCTGAGGACGATGTCGGCAAATCGTTCCGCACTCTAGCAAGCCCAAACAAGATGCACAATGCCGTAATCAGCGCAAATAAAGATTTACCAACGGTAGCGCTACTCCACGCGAAACCTATCGCTGGCGCCGGTACGTATCGAATCTTCTCCATTATCTGCATGAGAAAACCGGCTCTTAGTTTGTGGCTTTTCAACAGTCTGCCGTAGTGCTGAGACATGACACCCCCAAGTTGCTGACGTGCCCGATGCAATTTGCCTTTGACCGTGTTCACGGACACGCCGAGGAATTCTGAAATCTCCTTCAGCGAACAGTCCCCCATGTAGAACATCGACACGGCGACCCGATTTTCATCGGGCAGCGCGGACATTGCCTGTTCAAGATCCACCTGCCAGCCTTCTACGGGCGCGGTGTGAGCAGGTTCAATTTTTAGCGCGTCCTCTGCGGTCTCCTCTAGGATAATATCGCGCTTGCGCTTTTTAATGACGCGCTCCATCCAACGTTTGCACTCGTTGGACATGATGGTATACAGCCAGGTTCGGAAGAGAGATGCGGGTGCGGGAGCTTAAAAAGACGACGGTATGCCCGTATGAAGACCTCCTGCGTGATATCCTGTGCATCAGCCTAATTCCTCACCTTTTGAAAGGCGTAGGTGTAGACCATATCCTGATATTTGTGCACGAGCACACCAAAGGCGTCGCGATCACCTGCGAGTGTTTGGGACACTATCTTTTCGTCGGCTGAATACATAGCACTCATTAAATCCAAAAATGAAAGCAAGGGTACATCTATTAAATAGACCCCACCATGTGGATTGGAGGTTATGTCCGAATGAAAAAATCTGGGGAAAATGCGAAATAGCCAACTCGGAGGCAGGAATTTTGACTAGGTTCGTTGGGAAGGTAGTTTGATGAGCGCCGCGGCGGATTGGATAGAACCATGGGATCAAGTGACCGGGTAGGGAACGCGATAGAAATCCCATAGAGTTCTTGAAGGTGTATAGAAACACCAGAACCTCGTGCACCTAAGCCCCAGCGGGCATCAAGCGACTGGATAAGGAGCGCGATAGCAAATCCCGTGCGATAGAAATCCCACAGGTAAGTAGCAACCAACAGTGAAAACATGGAAATACTTCCTACAAATGACCAAAAGTGGCTTGTCACCGATTACCGATTAATCAAACAGACTCTTAATTTTTCCCCAGACCGTAATTCTGTTGGAAGTGGGGGACACAGCTAGTCCTACCGGGCTAATGTCGGGCTGATAATCGCGCGCATCATGGACATCGCTAAGTTGCTTAAGATATTTTCCATCGGCGGTCATCAAGTGTATCGTGCTGAGAAGATTACCGTTCAAGATACCGTCCCAGATCCCATATGCGATCGTCTGTCCATCCGTAGACCATGCGGGGTGCCAATGATGCTCTTGATTGTGCGTAGGCCTCTTGCGATTTCTACCATCCGCCCCCACCACATAGATGTGATTGAATCCTTCGTGCTCGGACATGTATGCAATCCGTTGTCCGTCGGGAGAAAACGCTGGTCTGGATTTATATGCTAAATCGTGCGTCACCCTTTTAAGCCCCTGTCCGTCTGCGCCTATCACGTAAATATCCCAGTTCCAATCATCTCTCCAGGATGTGAATGCAATCTCACCCCCATCGGGAGACCATGATGGCTCCCGCCCGTGGTCTTCATGCATCACACGATTATTTCCATCAGCATCCATCACGGCGATATGATCTAACAACTCTTCTTTTTTCCAATCTGGGTTGACGGTGAATGCAATCTTTTGCCCGTCGGGAGACCAGTCTGGATCCTCCTTCCGCCGCGGTCCATCTGTCAGTCTAATCGGGTTCTTTCCATCGGCGTCCATTACGTAGATTTGATAGACGTCGCCGTTTCGTCTGGAAGCGAATGCAATCTTCGTCCCGTCAGGAGACCAATCCGGATCGAAGTCATTCGCTGGATTGTCTGTCAGTCTTTCTCGGTTTCCTCCATCGGCATCCATTACATAGATTTCATTGTTGCCATCTCTCCTAGATGTAAAAACAATCCGTGACTTCTGCGCGGCGAGTCCTTGTCTCAACCACAACTCCCCGCTCGTCAGACAGACGCACAGCCCCGCAAACAGCAGAAATCTAGGTATCAGCTTGAATCGCATTTCTCTCCCTCTTAGATTCTGTTTGACAATCCATTTGTCGCAGCCTTGTTTCCCTTAATGTTAGCCCCAGAGGGGCGAAAGGCTTATATCAGGTTTTATGTTGGTTACGTCGCAATATTGCCAAAGAGCACCAGGGGAAACGCATCTATATGTTGGACTTGACGTGAGCTCGACTTTGTACAACGATGGGATCGAACGGATAGCCATGCAACACCAACCTGTAGGCGGGGATCAAGGGAGTGAATAACGACCGCGATAGAAATCCCTTCAAGCGAGCGATCAACTGCGTGGATAGCGAAGGTGATAGAGTTCCCATAGCAAATTCTGTGCAATAGAGCCCCCTGAGAACTTCGTCAATCTCAACTCAGTCGTCATAGTCACCGACGAGCGAGAAGTCAACCAACAGGTGACCACGGAGTCACGCTACTAAATCTCTTCGCTTCATTGGGTATTAGATGTTGCTTTCCGTGAGGATGCGTTTCGAATTCGTAAAGATAACAGCAGTGAAAAATTCGCCCTGCCCGACGTATTGCTCTCAATCTACTTAAGGCTGAAACGTCAAACAAACCTGGTGTTGCCAACAAGCGAATCAAAGCCGCATGGGACAACATTCACTTTACTACTATTCTTGCAACTCTATTCTGAAAAATCAGATGCGATTCCCCGGGCGGAAGCGTCCTCCGCGTTAAGACTCTAGAACTTCTATTTTCCCGGATATGACCTATTCTCTAGCTCTGCAATGAACTTCTCCGCCGAAATCGCCGCAGCGGCTCCGGCGCCGCCCGCTGTAATCGCTTGACGAAAGATATGGTCATGAACATCTCCAGCGGCGAAGACACCCGGAATATTCGTGCTTTGGAGCTTGTCTACGACGATGTAATCTTGGTCATCAAATTCGATAGTTCCTTTGTACAATTCTGTGTTCGGAATATGCCCGACGAAGATAAACACCCCATCAATCGGGAACACCTGTTTCTCATCGGTTTCAACGTTTCTGAGCAACGCACCATTGACCTTTTCACCATCACCTTGAATCTCTTCGACTACCGTGTTCCAGATAAACTTAATTTTGTCGTTTTTGAAGGCACGCTCCTGCATAATTTGGCTTGCCCGAAGTTGGTCACGGCGATGAACAATGTAGACCTCAGAAGCGTACTTTGTTAAAAATATGCCCTCCTCAATAGCGGCATCGCCCCCACCCACGACAATGAGTCGCTGATTCTGGAAAAAGAAACCGTCACACGTCGCACAATACGACACACCTCGTCCACCGAACTCCTCTTCACCCGGAATCTCAAGCTTGCTCGGGGAAGCGCCTGTGCAGATAATCACTGACTTGGCAAGATATTCTTTATCATAGGTTTTCACGTAGAATGGGTGCCGATTGAAGTCAACCTCTGAGACCATGTCGAACCGCACCTCTGTGCCGAAACGCTCGGCTTGCTGTTGTAACCCCTGAATGAAATCTGCGGCTTCGGTTCCGAAGAAACCGGGGTAGTTTTCAAGATCAAGTGTCAACGAGAGTTGTCCCCCGAGCGCATCTCCGGTTATCAGCAGCGGTTCAAGCATCGCGCGAGACGTGTAAACCCCCGCGGCGAAACCCGCTGTCCCTCCACCGATGATGATAACATTCCGTTCCTCGATAGCATTCTTGTCGTTTCTTTCTGTTGTTGTCAATTTTGTTCCCCTTCAAGTTGTAGCATTTTCTCCAATTGACCTGTTTGGGCGAGTTCCGCCAAATCGTCATCATCTCCAATATGTTGGTCGTTAATGAAGATTTGTGGCACATCGCGGCGTCCTGTCAAGGCTTCGATTTTATCCCGCATCGTAGGGTTACCGTGTATGTTGATTTCCTCATATTCGATGCCTCGATTTTCAAGAATCCGTTTTGCGCGGTTGCACCAAGAACAAAAATCTGTCGTATAAATTTTGAGTTGTGGCATAGTGTTCGCTATGAAGTTCCATCACTGAGTTTGCTTATACCTTCAGTGATTAATGGATTGTGATGAGATATGTGGGACACGGCATCCAATCTAAATGCCCGCCTATTTTGCGCTACAGTGAGTATTCTGTGCGTTATGACCATAATTCATCCTTGACTCGGGAGGCACCATTCGAGGGATGCCGTGGATAATCGGATAATCTAACTTACAAGCGCTACACCAAACACGATCTGCTTCCCAGCCGATTTCGCCTTTACAAAGCGGACACACTAGAATATCCTTTAGTGTCTTTGTCGAATTCCGACGCCGATTCACGAAAACAGATTTCGCCTTGAGGATTAGGTTCCTGGGCACACGGTTCTTCACGATTGGTGCCCACTTCTTCCAAAATGAGGTGTGATTAACCTCGTCGAGCATACCGGAAATCGTTTTTCGAGACTCCAAATCGAGCGTGGGGGTTTCGGGCGGGAGGATTTCGTAGTCAACTTTGCCTGTCCACTCATACTGCACAAGGAAGAGCTTATGATGGGTAACGTGAAAGCGCGCAAAATTCTTGTCATGCGCTGCCAGGGCGTGAAAAAGCTGACCAAATTGGCTTTTGACCGCTTTCTTCTGAATAACCAATCGGTTATTGACAAGATTGACCATCCAGTTGTGATAAGGCCACCCGTAAAGTCTTTCGGCAATCTCGGAAGGTGTTTCGATATAGCCCGCAGAAGCAACGCGCGTTAACTCGCGAATCAGTAATACCGGGTCTTCGACATGCTCCAAAATATGAGAGCAGATTATGTAACTAAATGACGCATCCGCAAATGGTAGATATTGACCGTCTGCCTCAACAAATGGACGATCGGCGACAATGCTTCCACCTCGTTGTAGGTCATCATTGATAAACTTGTCGCATAGGATGTCGGATCGGGTCTTCGGATTGTGTCCGCTCCCTATTTCGAGAACGAAATCGTCGGGACGAATATTCATCGCTGCACAACCATGCTAATGTAAAGGCTGATGCGCGGGAAACAGGTTGCCATAATCCTGCCTTTGGCGCTAACGCCGACGCATCGTTTCACGATTCGGAGACCGTGACGTCGGAAATATTTCTCAAGATCAATTGGATTTGCGTAGTAAGCACTGTCGCCATCCCCGCCGTAAACCTGTTCTTCAAGGTCTGGTTCTCGGTATAGAAATTGTGGTGCAGACGACAATCGCTTCTTCAAATACAGGAAGAAATTCCTCCAGCTGTTGGTTAACGCTTGGCGCTTTGTTTCACCCCAAAACGGTCTGCCAGGTTTCCCTCGAATCAGCTGCATTAGGTCGAGGAGTGGCATAAGTGGAGAGCACAAATTCGGCCCGCAAATGATGATTTTCCCCCCTTTTCGGGTCACGCGAATCATCTCCGAGAGTGCCGTTTCAACATCCGGCAAGTGTTCAATCAGTTCATTTGAACAGACGACATCAAACGTCTCGTCCGGAAACGGAAGTTCAAGGACATCGCAGACTCGGTATTCTAGGTTGTGGTCGCCATCACGAGTCACTGTCTTTTGCCATTGGACTGCCTCTTCAAGGAAGAGCGCGGAGATATCTGTCCCGATTACATCGTGCCCTGACCGATTGAGTAACATTGCCGCGATGCCGTTGCCACAGCCGAGTTCCAAAATCTGGGAGTTTGGCGGCGTATAGCGATTCACCAGTTCCACAAACGGTTGATGATAGGCTTCGTCATGCTCGGCGAGGAGCCCTTTGTATGTCTCCGATGTCTCATAGAACTGTCGCATGCGTTGCCGGAGGGGTTCTTCCGACGCATGCGTTGAAGTCTCTGGTTGACAGACAGTGTTCATCGTTCAGATTGATAAGGCGGTCTTGAATCCCCATGTTTGGGTAGAATAATTTTGTACCTTATTCCATTATACAATCGCGTCTGAGCAGAGGTCAACTGAAATCAGGAGACGACAGGATCTCATAGTTACGCGTGACATGGCAAGAGTTTTCTGAGAACGTTTTGTAGGTCTCGGTGTGGAAAGGTGTCGGAGGTTGGAGAGATGACCAAAATTGTGCTGTCTTCCCTTGTCGGACTGATCTTTCTAGTTGGATTGTTCGGGTGTAGAGATAACGATGAAGCTCAAACCGTTGTAGACTCATCCGACATTTCCGACAATCTTCCCCCGGTTGCACCGCCCGATTTTGGGGGTGCAAGGTTATTTCAACTTGAGGATTTGAACGGACGACTTGTGTCCCTAAACGACTTCCGTGACCAAGTGGTTGCTATCAATTTTTGGGCAACGTGGTGTAATCCGTGCCGGGAGGAAATCCCGGACTTGGTGAAGATCCAAGACAGGTTTCGGAACAGAGGTTTCATTGTACTCGGACTCTCTAGAGATTTGCTTAATCAAAACGGTCAATTGGCGAAAAATGAGGAAGCGGTTGAATCCTTAGTTGAAGAATTCAACATCAATTATCCGGTCCTTTGGGACACTGAAAATATCTATAGCAGACATTACGACGGGATTGGAATGCCTACTACCATCATCTTGGACCGCCACCATCGCATCCGGTTCAGGCACACGGGCATCATTGATTCCGTCACGCTGGATGCAGAGATAATCATGCTCCTAAACGAGGCGTAGGAAAGCCTTGAGAAGTTAACACGACGTGCCGCTATTTCATTTTTATCCGAGATTGATCGTACCGTAACCTCCGTTTCCATGTGGATTATCGGCAAATATTGTATTGCCGTTGAATTTGATTTGTGATAAAATCGCTTGTGTTCCATTAACGCTTTCTTCCACCATTGAGGTGATGTGGTAAGGCAAGATTGCAGATTTAAGAATCATAAATCATTCCCTCGTCATTGAGAACCTGTTTGAAAGGTACAGTTTGTAGGGTGCGCACTGCGCACCAGCCTCTAAAAGCCCCAGAGTGGGATCAAGGAAGCGAATAGCGACTGCGATAGAGATCCTACAGGTATGTAGCAGCCAACAATGAAAACATGAAAAAACTTCCTACAAATGACCAAAAATGGCTTTGCCACCGATTATTCAAACAGGCTCTTAGTGAAGTATCGTTTCAAATTACTTACAAAACCTGAATGCAACAGAAACAGAAGGAGACTATATCATGAACCGTTTAACCATTCTTATCCTCACAATGTTCCTCGGATTGACACTTCTTGGTACAGTGTCACTGGCTGACCACCATGAGAATCCCTGCAATCCGTGCGCGAGCGAGGAAACCGCAAACCCTTGTAATCCATGTAACCCGTGCGCGGCTAACCCGTGCAACCCGTGTGCAGCTAACCCGTGCAATCCGTGTGCGGCTAATCCGTGCAATCCATGTGCGGCGAAGATGCACTTTACCATCGGCGACGATCGAAACGTATTTTCCTTCGAGTCGAAAGCACCGTTGGAGACCATTATTGGGCGAACGAACAAAGTTACCGGAAAAATCTCCGTTAATCCAATGGACATTTCTAGCGGTGCCATGGCAAAGTTTGTAGTCGACCTCGGCAGTATAACAACGGGAATCGGTCTCAGAGATCAGCACATGCGGGAGGGATACCTGGAAACAGACACGTATCCGACCGCGACTCTCACCCTAGATGGACTGACCAAAGTTTCCAAGGGTAAACTTGAGGACATGCAGACGGTCAGAGCAGACGCAGACGCGACGCTGGAGCTGCACGGTGTCAAGCGTAGAGTTGTTTTGAAAGGTGTCAAGGTGACCTTCTTGAAGGAAAACGAAGACACCCAAGCGCTCCTACCGGGCAGTCTTCTTCGGATTGAAGGCAGCTTTACTGTGAAGCTCGGCGATTACAATCTCAAGAGACCGCAAGTTGCTTTTCTCAAAGTGAGCGAGGATATAGAGATTAACGTAAGTCTATTCGGTTCATCGGGTGCCGGGGCGAACAATCCGTGCAATCCATGCAATCCGTGCGCGACGAACCCTTGTAATCCATGTAATCCATGTAATCCATGTGCGGCAAATCCTTGCAACCCTTGTGCAGGTAATCCGTGCAATCCGTGCGCGGCAAATCCTTGCAATCCCTGTGCAGGCAATCCATGTAACCCTTGTGCCGCGAACCCCTGCAATCCGTGCGCGGCAAATCCTTGCAACCCGTGTAATCCTTGTAACCCCTGCGGGTTGTAGCCTCTTGACACATGGAAGGATAGGACTTGCGCAGCGTAGGAGTTCATTGCCTTGCATTCCCACGAATCCAAGTTGCGTAAGTCCTTTTCCAACCACGATCACGAAGTGTTTCATAAGAATCTCTCGAACAGCTGAAGTCCGAGTGGTGGCAATGAGAAAGAGAACATGGAAACACAGATTTGGTATTTGAAAAATATCAAGTTCTTTCGCAATTTGACTGATGCAGACTACTATGCGCTGGATCGAAGTGCAAATTTGAAGCAGTACAGCCGACGCGAGCAGGTCAACGGAAAGACGGATTTCGGAAACACTGTTTATCTCCTAAGGAACGGAAGAGTTAAAATCTACAAACTCTTGCCCAACGGTGAAGGACTTACGCTTGAGGTGGTAGAATCAGGCGAAATCTTCGGCGAAACTGAAAACGTTGATGACGAGCCTCGTGACACGGTAGCCGAAACTCTGAACGATTCGCTTCTGTATGTCATGCGTCGGCGAGATTTTGAGCTGTTTCTCAAGAAGAAACCCGACCTGACAATGCGTCTGACGAAGTTTGCCCGTACACGTAGACAGCACCTCCAAAACCATATCGGAAACCTGGTTTTCCGAACAGCTTCTTCCCGGCTTGCATGCCTGCTGCTTTCTTTAGCCGATGGGGGTGGGGTCCACAATAGTAACGGCATGGAGCTGCGAGTAAAGTTATCTCAGGCCGATTTAGCCAAGCTTACTGGGACAGTTCGCGAAACGATTGGCGACCTTCTCAATGAACTGGAACGGCTGAGCATCATTGAGGTCCAAGGCCGACGAATCAGACTCCTGAATCAATGGAAACTAAAGAAGATTTCTGACGCCAAGATGGAGGAGCTAGAGATACCACCCGACGAGGAAGAAGAACCGAATCTCTTTGAGGCTCCCGGCAACAGCTTAACGCCTCCTACCGAACAGAAAACAGCAAAGTAGGCGCTACCCACCTTGGATGGTAATAGCACAATCCACTTGGGGGAGATCATTCCCATACAACAGTTGCCTAAACCATCTGAGTGTTACGAATAACAATCCCTGACTTGAGGACAATAAAATTGAGCCACGAGTACCAATATCTTCAGCTTGACCGCCAAATGGTTGGCGACATCTATACATCGCGCGAAGCGATGGACAATCTGACCATCTTATGTGATGATTTCGGGTCGCGGTTCGCGGGTACACCGGAAGAGAGGAAAGCCGCGGAATTCATCCAAGAGACTTTCGTGCGATACGGTCTCAAAAATGTGCGCTTGGAGGCATACCCCTACGCGGGGTGGTCTCGTGGGAAAGCAACATTGGAAATTGTAGAACCCGTTCAGAAGTCTATCCCATGCATTTCGCTGCCGTACTGTCCTGCAGATGAAATCGCCGCGGAACTTATCTCCGCCGGTTACGGCAGTCCGACAGAGTACGAGGGCATTGGCGACCAGATAGCTGGAAAGATAGTCATGGCTTTAAGCGCTTCGCCACCCGACTTGGGACGGTGGGTGCATCGGAAAGAGAAGTACGATCGAGCGGTGCTTGGCGGCGCTAAGGTTTTCATCTTTGTTAGCGAACATCCCGGCGTCGGTCCGGAAACAGGCAGCCTTCAGAATGATAGCATTGCGCCGATTCCCGGCATCTCTATTTGTAAAGAGGATGGGGCATTCTTGCTTCGATTGGCGGAGAGATATGGAAACGTGCGATTGCATGTGCGTACGACTGACATCAACGAAGCGCGAACATCGTGGAATGTCATCGGCGACCTACCGGGGAATGAAAGTCCGGACGAAATGGTAATTGTTGGGTGCCACTACGACGGACACGACATATCTCAAGGAGCGCACGATCCCGCTTCCGGTATGGTTTCAGTCATTGAGGCGTCACGGGTGTTATCGCGGTATGCCGCAAATATCCTTAAACGTACTGTGCGATTCATTGCATTCGGCACGGAAGAGATTGGGTTAACCGGTGCATTTCATTATGTGGCAGCCCATAACGACGAACTAGACAAGATACGGTTCATGTTTAATATGGATGCCTCGGGCGGAGCGGGTCGCAAGGGAATCGGACTGCATCAGTGGGAAGAACTGGAATCTTTTTTCAAGGAGGCCGCGAAAGATATGGCCGCGGAGATTCCGATTGGACAAAAACTGAATTCCTACTCGGATCATTTCCCGTTTGTTTTGAAAGGAGTTCCGTCAGGTGATATGAGCGACCCCGAAGCACCGCCCCACGGACGAGGTTTCGGGCATACGGCGTATGACACCTTGGAGAAAGTAGAGCTAGAAAATCTTAGGACGGCCAGTGCGGTCGGTACACGGCTCGCACTTCGTATTGCCAACGCCGACGAATTTCCTGCTAACCGACGCACCAATACAGCAATTCAAGAGGTTATCGACACCGACCCTGGTTTGGAGGGATACAGGGTATCGCTTGAATTAGCGAGGCTACGGCAAGAAGCAAGTTGATTTTCAACTGGTAGTTCGAAATTTGTCCGAAAAAGTTTCAAGGAAAACAACCATCAAATGCGTGTGTACGCTCTGTCGGATCTCCATGTCGATTACAAATGTAACATGTCCCTCCTTCAAAAAATGTCCGACATTGAGTATGTAGACGATGCACTCTTACTGGCTGGCGATATTAGCGATGATTTGGACCAACTGAAGACCTGCCTTGCCGGATTACGCGCGAAGTTCCGGTGCGTATTTTTCGTGCCCGGCAATCATGACCTGTGGCTACGGCGGAAGGAATATGTTGACTCGATAGCGAAGTTCTGGAGTATTTTGCACCTCTGCCAATCGTTAAATGTGGAAATATGCCCTGCCAAGATTGGGTATTCGAAAGATACTACCGGTGTCTGGATTGTGCCGCTTTATTCATGGTACGTGAAGCCTGAGGAGGGAGATTGCAGCCTATACGCTCCCAAGGCGGGCGATGACCCGACGCTGTCGATGTGGAGCGACAATCGCTTCACCCGGTGGCCAACCACCAAGAACGGCGCACCGACAGCAGACTATTTCCTGCGCTTAAACGAGAAAAACATCCGCCGAACCTATGATGCACCGGTCATCTCCTTTAGCCATTTTCTGCCTCGGACGGATCTTATGTTCAGCGCAGAGCGCGAGAAAAATGCCGCTGGAACACGACGCAAAGATCGGCATCCGAGGTTCAATTTCAGCCGTGTCGCCGGATGCACCTGCCTCGAAAAGCAAATTCGACAACTCAACTCCACGGTCCATGTGTACGGACATCAACACCGCGATCGATTTCGACGAGTCAATGACATACTCTACGTCTCACACTGCCTCGGTTATCCCCACGATCGAACCCCTGAACCGAATGGCGAAATCAACGTGGTGCCTAAATTGATTTGGTAGGCCTAAAAGTTGTAGCCATACTCCGTATGCCGTAACCGTGGAACATACATACTATTGTTGCATTAGGCCGTTGTTTATTCAGCCACCAGTTTTATCAGAATAGAAAGAAAGCCATTTTGATAAAGCCCCAGCATATCTGTTGCTTCCTAACTAAAATCCTGGTTGTCCTGCTTTCATTGTCGCAACTAGAACAAACGGCAGTGAGCCAATCAAAATCAGAACTGCAAACGGATCTTGCAGTTTCTCGGAGGAATGCGCTTGTCCGTGCGGTGGAGAAAGCCAGTCCCGCGGTTGTCAATATTAGCACGATTACAACACGGCAAGTCAGAACGCCTTCATTCTTTGATGACCCTTGGGCGCCTTTTTTCGATTTTCCTTTCGAGATCCCACGACAGCGACAGCTTAATGGACTCGGCTCGGGAGTAATCATTGACAAGAATGGCTATGTGCTAACAAATCAACATGTGATTGCGGGAGCAGATGAAACACGTGTAATTCTCTCAGACGGACGAGAGTTCGAGGCAACGGTTGTTGGGGAGGATTATCTCTCGGATCTTGCATTGTTGGAAATTGAGGCGCCGAATCTTACGCAGATTGAGTTTGGTGATTCAGACAACCTACTTGTAGGAGAATGGGCTATTGCAATCGGTCACCCGTTTGCAGTAACAGGCGGCGACCCGCAACCGACTGTCACTATCGGAGTGGTTAGTGCCACTAACCGTGCCATCAAGATTGACGACAGACTGTATCAGCGGCTCATTCAGACAGACGCTTCAATTAACCCGGGCAACAGCGGAGGAGCGCTTGTGGACATGTACGGAAAACTCATCGGAATCAACGCGGCAATCCATTCGACGAGCCGCGGTTCACAGGGCGTTGGATTTGCAATCCCGGTAAATACCGCAAGCCAGATAATCGAACTACTCGCTTCGTATGGAGCAGTCGTACCCCCATACCTCGGCATTGAAACACAGGCGTTGACACCGGAGTTGGCTGAAAAACTCGGTCTAGGCAATCGAATGGGAGTGTTGGTGACCTCAGTGGAAAAGGGCAGCCCCGCGAAAAACGCCGGTATCAAACGCAGTGACGTGATTGAAGCAGTCAATCAACAACCAACACCAAACCTGGCGGCGTTCAATTCAATCACAAGGTTGCTGGAAAAAGATCAATCGGTTACAGTCCAACTCATCAGAAATCGGAATCGCAAAGATGTGGCACTCTCAATTCGCGAGCTTCAGTGGTCGTACAACGTACCCGGTTGGGGAATCACTATTGAGCAATTGGACCGCGAAACTTCCCGGAAGTACCAGCAACGCGGGGTTCTCGTTACCAAAGTCGATCGCCGTAGTACACTTGCGGAACTATTGGAGGAGAAGGATTTGCTCTACAGAATCAACGACTCGATAATCGGTTCAATCGAAGACTTCAAGCGCAGTATCAATCAATTGCAACGGCAGCAACGGATTACGCTCTATTTTGAGCGAGATGGAGAGAGATTGGGATCGCGCAACTTAATAATCCAGTAGGGGTTTGTACTGTAGAATTGAGACGAAGGAAAGCTCTTTCTGTGAGTTAGCTTGAAATACGATTTATCGTTACAAAGGATGCTGGTGAGTCGACTACCGATGCTACATCGGAAAGCCCTGACGGATACTACAAAAAGGTGAAAAACATGCGCTTGCAACTGCCAACAATAATCGTGCTGTGCTTTGCCCTGGTCCTCATTGTTCCACTTATCTATTTCATTGGAATAAAGGATGATGGAACAAGAGAAAGTATAAACCTACAAAGCGCCGAATTTAAGATGATGCGGACTCATGCGACGAATGCTTACAACGCTAAGGATTACGAGAAAGCAATTGCACTTTACGAAGAAGCGATAACGATGCGGCCCGAAAATGCGGAAGTGCTTAACGACCTTGGTGCGACCTACTACGCATACGGTTTGGAATATGGGGGGCCCAGTTGGCCGTCGTGGGAAAGCGACTTGGAAGGGAAAACGGTAACCGAAGGAATTGATGAACTGCAGAGCGCCGTCACACATACGGAATCAGGTTATATTCGGTTGAAGTCGGCAGATCGAAAAATGACCGAAGCAATAGAACAGAAGGCGAAAGAACTTGGTGCAATTGTTTACACCGAAATGTGGGAGGACCGAGCGACAATTGGTATTTTAATCGGCAAAACACAGCAATTCTTGATGAAAGCCCAAGACGCCTATGTGCGCGCCATTGAACTTAAACCAACCTATAGCCCGGCTTACCACAACCTTGGTTCTCTACTCATGAAGATAAATCGGACCGACTCCGCCGTCAATTATCTACGCCAAGCCCACGACTTGGATCCACGCGACAAAAAGCTTGAACAATATCTTACACAGTTCAAGAGATGATTCGAAACTATGAGCGACGATTCTCAAAACAGCTTCCGGGTGCTGACAGTCGGAGGCATTTTTCGCGAGTCGCTTGTGCTCTACCGTGAGACGTGGACGCAGCTACTCGGCATTGTTGCGCCGTGCTCAATCATCAGCGCGGTGGTTTACTTTTTCATCTTCGGCCAGCAATCTAACCACACTCATACGTCTTCTGACCCCACAACTGGCCTGGCGATGCTGTCGTTTGTTGGGTTAGTGATTTTCCTTTCTTACGCAGGAATAGCTCTTGGAACCATTATAATCTCAGAGCGTTTCTCGGGAGAAGCAGGTTCCATTGGTAAAGCATACCTGCGAATTGCCGATGTGTTTTTCCCATTACTAGGGACTTTGGCCTTCACATCAATAGCCATCGTCGCAGGATTATTCACACTCGTCATTCCGGGGCTGGTTGTGTACGGTTGGTTCTGTTTGGCGCCCGCAGTGGTTACGATTGAAGGTGAAGGCGGAATTGGCGCCCTCAAGAGAAGTTATGTGATTGTCAAGGGATATTGGAATAAGGCATTCTTTGTCGTTGTACTATTGGCAATCCTGCAACTTATTGTTGCGTCGCTCATATTTTCGTTATCCAAGATGCTTGAGGTATTCGCCGGCATCACTGCAGTATCCGAGTTCCTATCCATCCTGTTGCCACTTCTCATTATCGAACCGTTCAAAATTGCTACAACAACCCTGTTGTATTATGACCTCCGCATCCGCAAAGAAGGATATACCATTCAGACCATGGCGGACGAAATCGGAGCGCTATCTTAAATGTCGGTGCCGTTAGACTTTCCCGTTTCCATTATAACATACGTCCTATTGCCAACAACGTGTGGTATCACCCGCACGCATGGTGTCATCGGACCACTATCCATACCAGTCGCTATTATTCGTAATTAGCTTCAAAACGGTGGCTACCGGGGAGCGATGTATGACCCATCAAAGCGCCAAGATGTTCCAGCTTCTTAGAAAACTCGTGGAGCGTTGCCGTGTCTGGCTGAGAGCGAAACGCCACAGAGAAGAGAAGCGGTCTCTGCTTAACAGCCTTAAGGAGTGTTTTGAACGAGACTTTCTTAACGCTTCCGACTTCTATCGCGCAAAGTGTACTGACCATATATCTGCTGAGGAGTATGAGACAGAAAAAACCAATTTCGTGCGTGCATGGGTTACGAATCTGTTGGACAACAGTCCAGACCCCGAGCAGGCGGCGGCTATCGGTGCTGTTGAAGGACATGTGCAAGTCGTGGCGCGCGCCGGGAGTGGCAAAACCACCACCTTGGTCAACCGTGCGCTGTTCCTACAACGACTCTGCGGAGTAAAGCCCGACGAGATGCTACTTCTTGCCTTCAATCGCAACGCGGCTGAGGAGATGCAGATGCGCCTCGCCTCATATCTGCAAGGTTCCATTCCCCACGTTATGACCTTCCATGCCTTGGCTTATGCACTGACTCACCCTAAAGCAATAATTGTTGACGAGCCTGATGGAGAGCAGAACCAAGAGCGTGCCTTGCAAGACGAGATTGACCAATACCTGCGGGCTTCCAAGAATGTCGATAAGATTCGTCCATTGATGATGGCGCACTTCCGATCCGACTGGGGACGCATCGTTTCAGGCGGCTACAATAGGCCTCCTGAAGAGATGATGCGTTTTCGTCGATCATTGCCTCATGAAACACTTGATGGGAAATACGTTAAATCGTCTGGAGAAAAAGTTATCGCCAACTTCCTGTTTGAACACGACATTAGGTACCAATATGAGCGGAATTTCTGGTGGAACGATGTCAATTATCGTCCTGACTTTACCATTTTCACCGGAGAAAACAGTGGAATGGTCATCGAATACATCGGACTTGAAGGCGATCCCGACTACGATGCTATGTCGGAGGAAAAACGCAGTTACTGGCATAACAAGCCCGATTGGGAGTTGTTAGAGTTTTTCCCGCATAACCTCGAAAACGACGGAGAGGAAGGGTTTTGCGCTCTACTGAAACAAGAACTTGAATCCTGTGGTATTTCGTGCGCTCGACTCAGCGAGGAAGAATTATGGAATCTGATTAAAGACCGTGCCATAGATCGTTTCACGAGAGTAGTAAAGCGCTTCATACAGCGGGCGCGAAAACTCTCCTTGACACCGGAGGAACTCTCGGAAATGGTAAATAACCACGAATGTACTAATGAGGTAGAGCGGCAATTCTTAAATGTCGCACAAGAGTTTTATGCCGCTTATCTCCAGCACATCAAAGCGACGGGAAAGCAGGATTTTGACGGACTCCTCCAAGAAGCGGCGCGGCAGGTTGTGAACGGTGCAACCGTATTTCGGCGAAAAACCGGCATTGGCGGCCTCAGGAAGATGCGCCATGTGCTTATTGACGAATATCAAGATTTCTCGGAACTTTTCCATCGTCTGATGATGGCGGTTCGAGAACAGAATCCTCAAGCACGCTTTTTCTGTGTTGGTGACGATTGGCAAGCCATTAACGGCTTTGCCGGTTCCGACCTTCGTTTCTTCCAAGATTTCACACAATATTTCCCGGATTCTCGCATGTTACATGTGGCAACCAATTACCGGTCCGGAAAATCAATCGTCAATGTCGGCAATGCATTGATGAAAGGCTCCGGCAAACCTGCCCGTGCGCAAAAAAAAATGACTGGGCAGGTAGAAATTGTCGACCTTGTCACCTTTAAACCAACTCTGCGAGAGGAACGAGAACACCCGGGAGATCACTTTACTCCCGCCGTATTGCGTCTAGTGAACAAGGCTCTCGCGAGCGACAAGAACATTGTCTTGCTTGCCCGTAAAAATCACCTGCCTTGGTACATAGATTATAAAGATCAGGAAAATTCATCAATTAAAAGTGGCCTCGACTGCTTCCTTGCAATGGTACGTGCGTTTCTTCCTGAGGAACACAAGGCAAAAGTCACTGCATCAACGGTCCACAGCTACAAGGGCCTTGAACAGGATGTCGTTATCGTACTTGACGCCGTGCAGCATTGTTTTCCATTACTACATTCCGAGTTGATTTTTACCCGCATTTTCGGCGACAACCTTGAGAAAGTCACCGCCGAAGAGCGTCGTCTTTTTTATGTGGCGTTGACCCGGGCCGTTGAAGATTTGTTTATTCTGACAGAAACAGGGGATGTTTCTCCATTTCTTGAGGATTTGGAAAAATACATTAGACTCTCCAAGCTAAAATGGTCGGATTATCCCCCGATGGTGGGTGAAATGAAGTATTTCGCCATCCGGATAGGCAATCAATACGGACGTGGCCCCAAGCCCACTATGGCAATCAGGGAATTGCTCAAAGCTGAAGGATACCGTTGGGACAATAAATTGAAGACATGGTACATTATGCGTCCTGCGGAGGGGTTTTCAATAAAGGATTTCGCTGATCAGAGTGGCTGGAGTGATTCTGCTGCTGGAATCGAGGTGCAGTTCTGTGACGATTTGGACAACGAGATTGCAAGATACAACGTCGATCACGGAAAATGGCGATGTATCAGTGGCGATATTTCATGAATCTCTCATCGGACACTTAATTGCTGCAATCTGGGATTTGTAAGAATCGGACGACAAACCGACACGTTAAGTGCAAACAAGAAACCTCGTCTTGTTCCTTTGGAGCCTTTTTGAAATGTACATCTGTAGGGTGCGATTAACGGAGCGAAAAGCGACTGCGATAGAGATCTCCTGCGATCCAGCGACTGGATAAGGAGCGCGATAGAACTCTTACCAGCCTCTAAAAGCCCCCACGGGGCGGAAGGTGTATAGAAACGCCAGAACCCCGTGCACCTAAGCCCCAGCGGGGCGACAGGTACGTAGCATACAACAATAAATTCATGAATAAACTTCCTATAAAAGACCAAAAATTGCTCTGCTACCGATTATTCAAACAAAATCTTAGGCGTTCGTTGTCCGAACATTATTGGGAGCTACATGGTGGCCAAAGAGCATAGGAGTTCATAGATGTTGACATCAGGAGACTGCGTTTGATGGATACGAACTCCAAACTATCACGGTTACTTGAGACACTCGTGAATCGTTGGAACTCCTGGGATGAGTATAGCGAATACTATATTGAATTAGCTATCAAACTAGTGGCAAATCCTGACGCGTCGTCCATTACGTGGGAAAAAAAGTTGTTCCGTGAAATGAAGCGGGAACTTGCTCCAGAGGATCTGAAAAACCTGGGAAAATACATTCAACAGTCCTTATCTGCAGTTCGGTATGCCGAGAAAAAACGCCGAGAAGCAGTACGCCGCAGAGAGGAAGCACTCAAGCGCGAACAGGAGCGTGCTGCGAAAAAACGTCGAGACAGGGAACGCTTGTTGAAGAAGCAGCGCCAGGAAGCAGCGTACCGAAGAAGTTTAGCACGAAAACACGAACGAGAACGTGCTGAGAAAGAACGTCAGGAACGAGCTCGTCGAGAAAATGAAAAACGCGGGTTGCTAAAGAATCTGAAGGAGCATTTTGAACAAGACTTCCTCAACGCTGACCGCTTCTATCAAGATCGATGTACCAATCACATATCGTTTGAGGAGTATGAGACTGAAAAAATCACCTTTGTGCAATCTTGGGCGGAAAATTATAGTTTAGACCCGATGCCAGACGAGGAACAAGCGGCGGCAATTAGCGCTGTCGAAGGTAATATTCAAGTAGTAGCTCGGGCAGGCAGCGGCAAGACGGCGACCTTGGTCAACCGTGCGCTGTTCTTGCAGGAGCACTGTGGCGTATCGCCTGACCAGATGTTACTCTTGGCGTTTAATCGTAAGGCTGCGTATGAGATGCGAGATCGCATTGCTTCATTCGTACAAGAATCTACGCCTCACGTAATGACGTTTCATGCACTAGCTTTTGCGATGGTTCAACCTGAAAAGATCCTATTAGACGAACCTGATGGCGAACAGAGCCAAAGCCGCGTTCTGCAAGGCGTGGTTGACAGCTATTTACGCAATCCTGTCTATTACGACAGGATTCGTGATTTGATGATGAAACACTTTCGCACCGACTGGGAACGTATTGTCTCAGGTGGGTACGATAGAACGCTGAACGAGATGCTGCGCTATCGCCGGTCGTTGCGCTGTGAAACGCTTGATGGCAAGCCCGTGAAATCGTATGGCGAAAAAGCTATTGCGAACTTCCTATTTGAACACAGCATCAAATACAAATATGAACCGCTTTTCTGGTGGGGCCCGAAAAAACGCCACCCTTACCATCCAGACTTCACTATACCTCGTTATAAGGTGGCAATTGAATACTTTGGTCTTAGTGGTAATCCTGGTTATGACAAGATGTCCGAGGAAAAGCGCAATTATTGGCGAAATAAACCTAACTGGCGACTACTTGATTACGGAATTAGTAGCTTGTAGCTTTTAGACTGACGACAAACATAAAACTTGGTACCCTGTCGTAAATCTTTTCGTCACACGTAGATGTCCATAGTGACTATTCTTCTCGTAGGAGTTTGCTATGGACATTTTGAATCTTATGAAAGAGTTTCCAAATCAAGAATCTTGTCTCAGATTTATAGAGGAAAAACGTTGGAAGGACGGTGTTTGCTGTATCCACTGTGGCAGTGAAAAAGTTGGACGCAAGAACAAAAACGACATTACTACTGGTTGGAATTGCTACGATTGTGAATCTAGCTTTTCGGCTACAGCAGGAACCATCTTCCATGGTACCAAGATACCTCTCCAGAAATGGTTTTTGGCTATCTCAATTCTTTCCAATGCCAAGAAAAGCATATCGAGTTGTCAGCTTGCTCGTGACTTGGACATGAATCAAAAGTCCGCTTGGTATATGGCAATGCGCCTCCGTGAGAAAATGAGTGATAGTGATGAATTGCTGAAAGGGATAGTTGAAGCGGACGAAACCTATGTCGGCGGCAAACCCAGAGCAAAATCTAAGAGAGGTAGAGGCACAAATAAATCTCCCGTCATCGGCGTAGTCGAGAGAGGCGGTCGGGTGGTTGCTAAATTCATGAAGGTTCTATCTGGTGAAAATATCAGAGAATTCATCCTTAGCAATGTCTCACCCGATGAGTCTATTCTTATGACTGATGAATTTCGCTCTTACAATAGTCTGGACGAAGATATCGAAAGACATGTTATCCATCACCAAGAGAGATATGTTTCTGAGGACGGCGTAACTCACACCAACACCATCGAGTCGTTTTGGGCTTGTGTCAAGAGGTCATTCTACGGAACGCATCATCACTACAGCAAGAAGTGGCTGCCACTGTATATCATGGAGTCTTGCTGGAAATATAATCGCAGAAAAGATGATGAGATTTTCATAAGATTTTTTGATGAATGCTTCACCTGAGCCACATGAATTGTTTGGCTATCGGTATATTCTGTCAACGACAACATCATGGTGTGCTGAAAATCCCATAGTGTTGGAAATTAAAATCCCGCAGATAACCCGCAATGCTCCCGCGAGCATGTACAAACGCTTGGTCAACATGATATGCCTCCATTTCTCTCTTATAGAGATGTATTTTAGTGTGAATCAAGATTCCGAACACTGTCTAAAATGATTGTACATTAAGAAGAGAAAAGCAAGCAAATCGACCAAAAAGCAGTTAACTACTAAGTCCCAACTTGCATCGTCTGTGGCTTCCACATACGTAATCGAGACAATCAACCGGTTGGAGACTGCGGGTATCCCCTTGCCGGTGGTAAGTTGCGTAGATACCGGACACCTTTTCCAAATTCATGAAATTCCGCAGATGACGGAACTGTGCGTTGGGGCGTATGCGTTATTCGATTATTCTCACGTGTGCCGAAATGAATGCACACTTGCGGACTGCGCGCTGGTAGTCTTAGCGACCGTGATTGACACGCCGAGCAAGAATCTGGCAATTGTGAATGCCGGGACGAAAACTTTTACCAAGACTCATCCCATGCATACCGATTGGCTACCAGCACCGTCTTGTCCTCTAGCTGGAGATAAGGCTGGGGAAGGTGTTCGGTGTGACCAAAAATAGCACTAGCGCGACGCTCTGTCATCTGACGGAAGCGTACGGACATCTAAGCATGACGGACAATCAATTTATGGTTGGGGAGAAAGTGTGTATCATTCCGGCAAATTTAGAAGCAACAATCAGTGCTCACGACACATTTGCCTTTGTTCAAGACGATCGTGTGCTGGAGATATTGCCAATTCTGTAGTAGGCGCGCCTTGCTGTTGAAAGAGACTAAAGATGTAGAAGACAACCCGGACGTAAAGGATAATCCTATGTAGGGAATAACAATTGTTATTCCCTACTGAAAGCAAAGAATACTCACAGCTCTGCCGCAGGTGTATGTCACAGGATTTGCTTGCATCTCACTAAGTCTTGTGCTAAAATACGCATGGTTTCTAGTACGAAGGAGGAATGGTAATGTCAGGACACTCTAAATGGTCGTCAATCAAGCATAAAAAGGCGGCGAACGATTCCAAGCGCGGCAAACTCTTTTCAAAGTTGATTAAGGAAATCACTGTTGCAGTTCGTGCCGGTGGGGCTGATCCCGAAGTAAACCCGCGCCTGCGTACCGCCATCTCAACCGCGAAATCAAGTAACGTACCGAACGATAACATTGAAAAGGCGATTTTACGTGGAACAGGTGAGCTTGAAGGCGTTGACTATGAAGAGATTACTTACGAAGGATATGGACCTGGCGGAATTGCCTTAATGATTGAGGTATTGACGGACAATCGGAACCGAGCAGTCGCTGAAGTGAGACTCGCCCTGACGAAGCATGGGGGAAGCATGGGAGAACGCGGGTGTGTGTCTTGGATGTTCGAGACACGGGGTCTAATCGCAGTTGACAAAGAAAGCACCGATGAGGATGAGCTCTTTATGGTTGTGGCGGAAGCTGGCGCGGACGACATAACGCCGTTGGGGAACACAATTGAGATTATTACGCCGTTTGATGCGTTTGACAGCGTACGAACAGCGGTTGAAGAAGCGGGTATCCAGATTGAAGTCGCCGAAATAAGCATGATTCCGCAAAATATGGTAGAACTCGCGGTTAAAGAAGCCGGGCAAGTGGTACGTTTGATGGAGGCATTGGAGGACAGCGATGATGTCCAGAAGGTCTACGCAAATTTCGATATTCCGGACGAAATCCTAGAGGCCGCCGCATAATCCTTATCCTCAACGTCAACGAAAAACTTTTCTCGCTGCCATTTCGATTCCCGGCCGCAAATTTGCGGACTGAGACCTACAGCAGAACTTAATTTGATTATACTTGGAATAGACCTCGGCGTTGCAAATACCGGATACGGGATTGTTGAAGCGCATCACGGCAAAGTTCAACTTCTCGATTTTGGCAACATTAAAACAGAGAGTAAAACCAAGTCACCTCATCGTTTGAAGAAGATTTACGATGAGGTGATCCATTTAGTGGAGCAGTATCAGCCGGAATTCTTGGTGTTGGAGGATGTCTTTTTCAGCAAGAATGTGAGCAGCGCATTTGCCGTGGGAGAAACAAAGGGCATTGTCAAGTTAGCGGCTGCCAACACCGATTGTGAGGTTTTCACCTATACACCCGCCGAAATCAAACAGGCTGTTACCGGGTACGGCAACGCCAACAAGGTGCAGATCCAGAAAATGGTTCAGGTGCTGCTCAGGCTAACAGAAGTTCCTCACCCCGATCACGCCGCAGACGCACTTGCACTAGCAATCTGTCACGCCCGCTCCTATAAGATACTCCAACTGCGCGGAAAATATGAGAGGCGCTCCCCATGACGTGGATTTCGTTCGTTAAGGGCACTCTTGTGATGCAGGATGCAAGAGAGATCGTTGTTGATGTTCACGGGATTGGCTATAGCCTCGAAATTCCGCCCGGCACCGTTAGCGAATTGCCAACAATCGGCTCGGAAGTCACATTCTACACCCATTATCACCAGAATAGAGAAAATGAGGTCAAACTCTACGGTTTTACTTCACGTGATGATGTTAAGGTGTTTGAGTTAGCACTTACGGTAAAGGGAGTCGGGCCGACTTTAGCGCAAAACATCGTTTCAAAACTTTCGCCATCAGAATTCCAACGCGCAGTGATCGGGGAGGATTCCGCAACGTTGATCCGCGTGCCCCGTCTCAATAAGGAACTTGCCCAACTTTTTATCATAAAGTTAAAAAACACGATTCGCAAGGTGCAGTTTGAAGCCAAGAGTGAAGTTACGGCACTCGCTCAATATTCGGATGAAGGCGTGCAAGCATTGGTGGGATTGGGCGCTTCCGAATCTGACGCAGCACGAGCGATGACGGATGCGCAAAAAGCGTTAGGAGACGACGCCAATTTGCAAGACCTTATCCGACTCGCACTTCGATACCTCTAGTGATTAAGTACGCTCCATGAATAAGCATCACGAAACCTCATCCAAACAGATGAAATCTCTGAATGCAGGGGATGAAAGTTTTGAATACAGCCTCAGGCCTCAGTCACTACGAGAATTCATCGGGCAGGAAAAGGTTAAGGAGCAGTTACGAATCCATATTGAAGCCGCCAAGCAACGACAGGAAGCGCTTGAGCATATTCTATTGGTTGGCCCACCCGGACTTGGCAAAACAACGCTCGCAAAGATAATTTCAAATGAAATGTCGAGCGGCTTTAAGCAGGGAATCGGCGCGGTGGTTGAGCGAATAGATCTTGCGTCAATGTTGACCAATCTTGAACCCGGGGATGTGCTATTCATTGATGAGATTCATCGCATTAAGGGGCATGTTCAGGAATCGTTGTACCCGGTAATGGAGGATTATACGCTCGACTTGCCGATTGGACATGGGCCTTCGGCAGAGATTGTGCAAGTACCGCTCTCCCGATTTACGCTGGTCGGAGCAACAACCCGCGAGGGATTGTTGGCGGGGCCATTCAGAGACCGCTTCGGCATTCGCCTGCACTTGGAGTATTACACGTCCGCCGAGATTCAGATTGCCATGCGCAGAAACAGCGAAAAGATGAACGTCCAAATTGACGCGGAAGCGGAACAGGAAATGAGTCGTCGATCGCGGGGTACAATGCGCATTGCCAATAAACTGCTGGCTAATGTCCGCGATTACGCTACCGTCAAAGGCGATAGCGTAATAAATTTGGAGATCGCTGCGGAAGCTCTAGAATTCTATGGAATCGATGAACTGGGTTTGGACGATTGGGACAGACTTTATTTCCGAACGTTGATTGGAAAGTTCAAGGGGCGTGCCGGGCTGAAAGCACTCGCTATCGCACTGACCGAGGATGAACGAACTGTTTCGGAAGTGTATGAACCGTATTACATTAAACTCGGTTTTCTCGCGTTGACGCCTACGGGACGGGTTGCCACAGATGTCGCTCACGGACACTTGGGTTATGAACTGCCCGAGGACTTCCAGCGTACGTTCTTTTAGATCCTGTTTGAATAATCGGTGGTAAGACAGTCTTGGTCGCCTGAAGAGGGGTTTTTCACGTTAAGTTGTCGCCTGCTATACAGCTATCGGAATCTCTATCGCACTCGCTATTCGCTCGCTTGATCCGTACGGGACGGGTTGCCACAGATGTCGCTCACGGACACTTGGGCTATGAACTGCCCGAGGACTTCCAGCGCACGTTCTTTTAAGGAGGCCCCCATTCCGATAAAACCAAGACATTGTTATCCTCTGATTACGATTGACCACTCGTCAAGGTAGGGACATGAAACTCGCCGATTTCGATTTCCATCTTCCCGAGCGTTTAATCGCACAATCTCCTGTTTTGCGGCGAGACACGTCCCGGTTGATGATTATCAATCGACGCACCGGTGTATTCCGACATGCACAATTCGCCCAAATTGATGAATTTCTGCCGGCAGGGGCATTGTTGACTCTCAATAATACGAAAGTTATCCCGGCAAGACTAATCGGAAACAAGCCTCATTCGGGAGGAAAAGTTGAATTTCTGCTGGTTGAACAAAGAAGTAACAATATTTGGGAGGTTCTTGCAAAACCCGGAAAAAGTATCGTGCCGGGCACGCAAGTTGAATTCGGCGAAGGCCTGTTGAAGGCGCAGGTTCTGGCTCTGGGGAGGAGTGGTAGCCGCATCGTTCGGTTTGAATATAAGGAAGACTTCCGCGAGATCCTTGCCAAGGTAGGTCAAGTGCCTTTGCCGCCTTATATCAAACGCGATCCCAAGCCGGCTGATCAGAATCGGTATCAGTGTGTTTACGCAACCTCCGAAGGGGCAATCGCGGCGCCAACTGCGGGGTTACACTTCACCAAGCCGCTCTTGGAACGACTGAAGCGGAACGGCTTCAATTTTGTGACACTGACCTTGCATGTTGGCTTAGGCACCTTTCAGCCTGTTAAGGTGCGGAATGTGCAAAGACACAAGATGCATGCAGAGCATCTTGAGCTCTCTCAGATGGCTGCCGACGCCATCAACGCGGCTAGAGGGGGAAAAAAGAAGATTGTTGCGGTCGGGACAACTTCAGCTCGCGCGCTTGAAACCGCCGCTTCGGGAAGCAACATCACACCTTATACCGGCGACACCGACATTTTCATCTATCCGGGCTACCAATTCAAACTGGTTGATGCCCTAATCACAAATTTTCATTTACCTAAATCGACACTGTTGATGCTTGTCAGCGCTTTCGCGGGACGCGAGTTGATTCTTAAAGCCTACCGCGAGGCGATTAAGCGCAAATACCGATTTTACAGCTACGGAGACGCAATGCTGATTCTTTAATTTTGGAGGATATAATAAATGGACGGAATTACCGGCACACTCTTTATGCTCGTTCCAATGTTCGCGATTTTCTACTTTTTGCTGTGGCGCCCGGAGCAGACAAAACGGAAAAAACACCAATCTATGCTGGGAAATTTGTCGAAGGCGGATGAGGTTGTAACAAACGGGGGATTGCACGGCAAAATCGTCGGCGTGGACAAGGATCTTGTCGTAATTTCGATTGCCGAAGTGGGAGATCAGAACGTCAAAGTCGAGGTCTCAAGGAGTGCGATTGCCTTCGTGAAGAAAGGCGGAGAGTTGATTGAAGGGGAGTGAATCCCGGAACAACTTGATGCACTAAAGTAATCGCCCAGTTTTGCGTGAGCTAGGCTGATTGTAACCATACCGTTTATCTCCAAAGGCTTGGTGAATTAACGCTATAGTCCCGTGCCTCGCGGATTATGCGGCTTGTATGGACAAATTCAGACCTGCCTATTCAACTGAATTTACCATGCAAACCCGTGAAATCTGAATGTCTCTTGACAACTGAAGATGTCGTATAGACACTCCCATCCCTCTTGGCATCCCCATCTACACAGTCACCCTCCTGCCAGTAGGCTACCGCCTGCGTTAATTTCATGCTGCACCAGATTAGTCCAATAATCCCCTGAGCGACAGCGCGGAAGGATTTCGGGAATCCATGCTGATTGCGGTTTGTACCGACGCCTTCGCCAAATCTCTTTTGCCAAGATAGTAATAGCAAGCCGCTTTCAGCGCATGAAGATCCGCTGCCGATTGATAATCGTGTCGAAAGAAGAATTGGTGGTTTGCGTCAAAGGCATTCTCAAGCGCAAGAAGTGCGGCTTGAAAGTCGGAGTCGCCTCCTCGACGCAGAAAGAGGGTATTTGCCAAGCCAACCCAAGCGTCCGCGTTAGATGGATCGATGCGTATCGCATCCTCGAAAGATTCCTTCGCCTTTGCAACAATCTGAGGATTGACTACGGATACTCGCGACATGCTGAGATGACTCCAGCCCAAACCGTTGTAGGCGTCCGCAAGGTCCGGATTGAGGTTAACGGCGCGCTCAAAACTCAGGAGCGCCGCCGAAAAGTCTTTCTGGTTGTACGCGAGCCAACCGTTCGTCTGTTGTGCACGTGCGGCTTCGGCGTCGGGGTTTGGGTCTTCGGAGCAACCAAGAACTATAGAGAATAGCAGAAGTGCCGAAAACACGAAGGTACAGTTATTCATCGCAGATTTCCCCGTAATGCACATCTTAAAATACCGCCAAATCTCATTTCGTCGAGATTGCAATCACCGCATGTAGCGTGTAATAAGAATTCGCCTCCATTTATACCCCATCCTATCCGCAATTTCAACGCGAAACGGTACGGATGCCAATGGTGAATCCTCTTGACACTGCTACTGCCCTTTGCTATGATTTCACGACGCGAAGCCCGATAGGGAATCGGGCTTCTCTTGTGTTTGGACTTTTAACGGATTAAATTGGAAGTTAAAATCATTACCGAAAGGTTAATATTTGACCGATGCTAGGTGCGTTAACGGGGATTAGAGTGCTTGATCTCACGCGAGTTTTGGCGGGTCCATACGCTACAATGGTCTTGGGCGATCTTGGCGCCGAGGTTATCAAGCTCGAGCAACCCGGCACCGGCGACGAATCTCGGAATTTCGGACCTTTCAAGAACGGTTTCAGTCTTTACTTTATGAGCGTCAATCGAGGTAAGCAGAGTTTGACGCTTGACTTGAAGGCGCCGCAAGGAAAAGAGATTTTTTTGGAATTGGTCAAGCAATCTGACGTTCTTGTCGAGAACTTCCGCCCCGGCGCGATGAAAAAACTCGGGCTCGATTATGAAACTCTCAAACAATCTCAGCCTTCATTGATTTACGCCGCCTGCTCGGGGTTTGGTCAAACCGGTCCTTATGCCGAGCGAGGGGCGTATGATATGATTATCCAAGGGATGGGGGGCATCATCAGCATTACAGGCGAACCTATGCGCCCACCGGTGCGGGTCGGCACTTCAATCAGTGATATCACGGCTGCACTGTTTACGGCGATTGGTATACTCTCCGCGCTCCGCCACCGAGATCGGACGGGTGAAGGACAGTTGGTCGATGTCGCTATGCTGGACAGCATGGTCGCAATCTTGGAGAATGCCATTGTGCGGCACTTTGCGACGGGCGAGATTCCACAGCCGTTAGGGAGTCAACATCCGGCGATCACTCCGTTTGAGGCCTTTGAGTCGGCGGACGCATACATCATCATCGCGATAGGTAACGATTCTCTGTGGGAGAAATTCTGCCAACATGTGGAGCGTCTCGACCTCGTCAGTGATGAGCGATTTGCCACAAATGCATCGCGCACTACAAACCATGACCAACTCCATCCCATTCTTGCCGAGATTATGCGGAGGCGCACCACGGTTCAGTGGATTGAGGGACTGGATGCGCTTGGCGTCCCCTGCGGCCCCATCAACACGATTGACAAGGTTGTGAACCACCCTCAAATACTTGCACGGGAGATGATTGCGACAGTTTCACATGACATCACCGGGAGCGTAGAGGTGCCTGGAGTGCCGATAAAGTTGTCGAAGACCCCCGGTCAGGTTACCACTCCGGCTCCGGCGCTTGGGGAGCATACCGCAAAGATTTTGACGGGTTTGCTAGGGAAGTCCCCTGAGACGGTTGACAAGTTGGAGCAAGAGGGGGTTGTATGATTTCCCCGAGGAATTTCGTGCCTACCTCGTGTGTAGAAATTCGATTTAGGAAGGTTCTGCGTTCTCAAAGTTTACATATATGAAAGAAACAGTGATTCCCCATTATTCAGTTTTAGTGCGTCGCGGGCTTGTGGAAATCACTCGCCGGGAAATCCAGCGTCGCTTGCAGGACAAGGGCAGGCTTGAATTTGTTACTCAAGAACCGGAACACATTCTGATTCGCTATTCGGGCGACCCGAGGGAATTGTTATCACTTAGATCCGCGGAGCAGGTGCTCTTGGTTGTTAAGGCGCTGCCAAAAATGTCGCGCTCCCGTCATTCTTTGACAGCGCTAGAAAAATCACTCGGACGTATTGACTTTCAACCTTATTTTGATATTTGCCGGCGAGTAGGTATACGGTTGCGGAAGCGGGTCACTTTTTGCGTCAGAAGCCGAATGATTGGGATGCGCAATTTTCGACGTGCCGACCTTCAGCGCGGCGTTGAGCGCGCCTTCATGGCCTATGGATGGCGCGCGATTGAGGAGAATCCCGCACTTGAGATCTGGGTGGAGGCCGATGAAGCAAGGGTGACTATCAGCATTAAGCTCTCCTCAAGCGAGATGGCGAGGCGGAACTATAAACGCGCCAATTTTTCCACCTCACTCAGACCCACTGTCGCATACTCCCTTGTCCAACTCTCCGATCCGCAACCGGAGGATATATTCGTGGATCCTATGTGCGGAGATGGGACGATTCTCATCGAACGGGCATACTCGGGACGTTTCCGTTACCTGCTTGGCGGAGACATCTCGCTGGAAGCTGTGGAAGCCGCTCAGACAAACATTGGCAGAAAATATCAACCACGGCAACTCTTCCACTGGGACACCCAGACACTGCCACTCGATCGGCGAAGTGTGGATAAGATCGTGTGCAGTTTGCCATCCGGAAGAAAGGGCGCCGACAAATCCGAGATCTCCGAACTTTATTGGGAATTACTCACCGAGTGTGAGCGTGCATTGAAACCCACGGGGCGAATGGTACTTCTCACGACGCAACGATTTGCTCTTGATAGCTTGTTGAAGGCACAACCCGCTTTCACGACGGAGCAGAGGTTTCGAATCGACCTGCGTGCACGGAATCCGTGGGTCTATGTTTGCGTGCCAACTGCAGAGAGATTCAGATAATTCTAGGCACTTGAAGCCCTCAATGGTCGCGCATATAACGCCGCTATAAAGGTTTCCATCGAGCGGAGCGACAAAAGAAAACGTCGCGGAAAATCTAGTCTGTCGCTTAGAAACTATAAATCATAACTATGCCGTTCATCAAGATTAACGATTATGAACCCATTGAGTTGGTTCCCGGTGCAAAAGCACGCACACCGTACGGCGAACACATTATGCTGTCCTACTTGGAAATGGAGGATGGCGCTGTCGTTCCATTGCACAAACATCCGCATGAGCAGGCAGGAATGCTGCTGACGGGCAAAATGGAGTTAACCATTGGCGATGAGACACACGTATGTGTGCCGGGGGACATGTTCATCATCCCGCCTAACACTCCTCACACCGCGAAAGCTGTTGGTGGTAGCGCAACCCTATTAGACATCTTTAGCCCAGTACGAGAAGATTATGCCGCGCTGTTCAACAAGTACGCGCGCGAGGGACAACTGTAAACGTGTCGCAGCGGACGATGCTTGGTCTTTGACCGTAGCATTTTCAATTGCCCGCAAAATTATCGACGGGAGCAAAAAAATATGAGTGATAACAACCTTATCAATGACCAACTACTAAAACAGTATCATGAACAGGGGTATTTTACCGTCAAAGGTTTGTTCACATCCGAGGAAGTTGAAGGTGTGCGGGACGAGATTCCGAAGATTGTTGAGCGTTATCCCGATGCCCCAAAGGAGTTGGTACAAATCGAGCCAACTGTTGCAAGCGGCGAGAAAATACCGGAATCCTTCGAACTCGGGGTGCGGAAACTCTCCCGCATGGCGCGGTACAACGAGTTTTTTCGCAACCTCGCCTTCCATCCAAAAATGGTAAAGATAGCGAAAACTATACTGGGCCCTGGCATCGTACTGCATCAGGGTCAATTGCTCATGAAACCGCCTCGCCTCGGCGGGGAAAAGATTTGGCATCAAGACAACGCTTATTTTCGGCTTGTGCCGAACCATGTCTTCGGCTTTTGGGTGGCGTGCGATGATGCCACCGTCGAAAACGGTTGTATGCACGTAAGACCTGGTTCGCATACGAAGGGTATCGCTGAACATGCCGGTGTTGGGGATGAATACGGATTGGTAACGCCACAGTCTTTAGAAGGTGCGGTACCCATTCCGTTGAAACCGGGTGATGCACTCGTCTTCCATGGTGAACTGTACCACTATACCTCGCCAAACATAACCGACAAACGACGGCGCGCAATACAGTATCATTACGCCTCTAGGGTGTGCCGGCAAACCACTGGGCAAGATCGTTTCAAGATTGAACCGGAAGTCCTAATCGCCGGACAAGACTATGCCGACACGTCAGTTTAAAGAACTACGACCAAAGGAGGAATAAGATGGCTGAACAACTGAAGGTATCAAACGATGCAATAAACGACCCTCAGGAGTTACGTCGCCGTATTCAGGATGAGGGTTATCTGTTTTTCAAGCGGCTGCAGGATCCGGATAAGTTGCAGGATTTGCGCCGCCAAATGCTGGACGTAATCCAGGAAGGGGGCTGGCTCGTCCCCGGCACCGACCCGATTGACGGAATAGCAGACCCATTGACGACATGCACCGAAGGTGATATTGGGTACACTGATGTCTATCACGATGTCTATAAGTTACAAGCATTTCACCAATCGGGGCACTGGCCCGAAGTGCTTGATCTACTGGAAAAGCTGACGGACAAACCCGTACTGCCGCACCCTCAGAAGATTGCCCGGCTCTGGTTCCCGCAGTACATCGATCATACGACGCCGATACACCAGGATTGTGTCCATTTTCAAGGTAACTTCGAGACATATACCTGCTGGGCTCCAGTGGGTGATTGCCCCATCGAATTGGGCGGGTTGGCGGTGTTGCCGGGCTCTCATAAAATTGATCGTGTTATAGACCATCACTTCTCATTGGGCGCCGGCGCTCTTCAAATCTACACTGACGAAATCGATGGCGAATGGCACAGCACAAACTACGAAATCGGCGATACGCTCTTTTTCTTAGCGTTGACGGTGCATCAGGCATTGCCCAATCTAACTAAGAATCGGCTGCGAATCTCTTTGGATAACCGCTATCAGACCATCGGAGATCCAATTTGTGACGAAGTCATCCGCCCGCATCTGAGCCGTTTTAGTTCACTGAGTTGGGATGATATCTATCAAGGCTGGGAATCGGACGATTTGAAGTATTATTGGAAGGATTTGGTAGATACCCCCGAGACTCCCGTTATACCAAAGGACCACGGTTACTCGGAGCACGGGTTTGCGGAAGCACTGTCGCTTGCCAAGGCGGGCGATAGGAAGGCTATAATACACTTGGAGCGCGTTATCAAGAATGATCCCGCCTCCGATGGGGCAAGAATCGCGCGAGAAGCGATACAGGCACACGTTTGAAAAAAGTTAGAATGTCGGGCCGTGTGAGGATTACCAATCGATTTATAATCGAAGATGATTTATGATTGGTTGATTGAAAATCGCTACTACAAGCCGGATTGTGCATGCCCTAACACTAGTGATTTTGAAAGGACTCGGAATGATTATAAAAACAGCCGCTGAACTTAACGAGTTGGTTCGAAAATCGCTGATTTCGGCGGGCGCCGACGAACGGAATGCCAATCGTGTCGCGGAGGCGCTGGTTTCGTCGAGTTTATGCGGTGTTGATACACACGGCATTCATCATCTACCGGGTTATGTCCGGTATGTGCAATCCGGCGAGATTGTCCCGACAGCCTGGCCCGAAATCCTGCAAGAGGACGCAACCAGCGCGCGCATCGGTGGAAACTGGACGTTTGGCCATGTCACCGCAAAGTATGGCATGGAAGTGGCTATAGAAAAAGCGAAGAGTCATAATATATCCGTCGTGAGCATTGTCCAAGCGAACCATATCGGGCGCCTGGGAGAATATGCCGAAATGGCAGTGTCCGAAGGAATGGTAGGCATTGTCTGGGCAGGAGGGTTTGGCGAGGAAGTTCCTGTTACGGTACCCTATGGCGGGCGTAAACCTATCTTGAGCACCAATCCAATCGGGATGGGGTTCCCGATTGGGGATGGTTCGCAGATGATTATCGACTACGCCACAACCGTGGTTGCGGGAAGCAAGGTGCCCTCCTATAAGGACAAAAATTTATCCCTACCACCCAACAGTGTCGTCGATAAGGACGGCAACCCAAGCAACGATCCGGATGCCTATCTCCAGGGAGGGTTTCATCTTCCCTTCGGCGGACACAAGGGTTACGCGTTGATGCTGGCAGTTGAGTTCCTCGGGCGAATTATGTCGGGGGCGGATGCCTTCGCGGCTGAGGGACGAGGCGGACCGATATTTCGTCGATCCGGTACCACGATGATGGCTTTGAGAGCCGATCTGTTTCAGCCGTTCTCCGATTACGCATCCCGAGCAGAGGAGTTGGCGAATCGGGCAAGATCTGCACCTCCAGCGCCGGGCTTTGATGAAGTGGTAATTCCGGGCGATCTTGAAGCACGAACACGGGAGATACGCTCGCGCGACGGCATCCCTATCCCCGACCCCCTGTGGGAACGGCTCATGACGATGGCAGAATCGTTGGGGCTTGATATCGGTTAAATGGGACTTGTGCAGCTGAATGCTCAAAAGTAATGTAGGTCGGCGAGTCACTATGCGTAATGGGATTTCTATCGATCAACTGACCGAATAGGGAGGGCGATAGAGATCCTTGTGCGATAGCAAGTCTCCTTGGCTATCCGCTCAGTAGATCGTAATACGTAAAAATGACCCGTCCTGAATTACATTGGCATGGCACATGGGTTGATGGCCCCAAATTTAAGATTGCTGACATTACCCGGTTTACATCATTGATTCCGAACAACTGAAACTGGGGAGGAGTTCTAGATGATTCAAGTTCCGACCAGACGTTTTGGTCGCACGGAGTTGCAGTTGCCCATAATCTCCTGCGGCGGCACACGCTATTCGTATACGCTCAATAACGAATCGGGCGATTTGCGTCTGAGGAACGATGTTACGGCGGCGGATATTCCGGAGGAAATCCATAGGGGTGTCAGCGCCATTGTCAATCGTTCGCTGGAACTCGGCATAAACCATTTTGAAACCGCGCACGGTTACGGCTCGAGCGAAGTCCAACTGGGTCAAGCATTAAGCGCAATACCAAGAGACGAGTTCGTTCTTCAAACGAAAGTCGGACCAACCGCCGATGAGTCTGAATTCTTAACCGCCTTTCATAAGTCCCTGGAAAGACTTCAGGTCGACTACCTCGATCTCTTTACGCTGCATGGCATCAACAATGCCGAACAGTTCGATCGGACGTTAAGGAAGAACGGCTGTCTGGATTGGGCGTATCGGCTCAAAGATGAGGGGCTTTGTCGCCATATCGGATTCTCGACCCATGGACCAACTGACCGAATGTGCCGCGTTATCTCCAGTGACCGAATGGACTACATCTTCTTGCATTGGTATTTTGTCGATAATCGTAATTGGCCCGCGATTGAGTTGGCGAATCAACACGCCATGGGCGTCTACATTATCAGTCCGAACGACCAAGGCGGCAGGCTCTACAGACCCTCTCCCAAACTGGAAGAGTTGTGTAGGCCTCTCACACCCATGGCGTTCAATCTGTTGTGGTGTCTCGCTCGTCCTCAGGTGCACTCTTTGAGTCTAGGACCGGACAGACCGGAAAACTTCGATGCACATGTCGAAGCCATATCGGCATATTACAACACGAAAGAGGGCGAAGAACTGACAGAATCGATAGCAACCCGCCTAAAGAACGAGGTCAATTCCGTTATGGGAGATGATTGGTATGATACCTTTCACGTCGGTATTCCCGACTACGATGAAATTCCCGGGGAGATGAACCTCATCCACATCTTACGCGTGTGGGGGTTTGCCAAGGCGCTCGACATGTATGAATTTGCGAAGTGGAAATACAACCTGCTTGGGAATGGCAGTCACTGGTTCCCCGGAAACAATGCGGCTCGGATTGGCGAATTGGATGTCTCGGACGTAATAAAGGATAACCCCTTCGCGGATGCCCTACCAAGCATATTGGCAGAGGCACATGAAAGTCTCATTGGCGAACCCGTCAAACGTCTAACGCAGGGCGGAAGCGCCTAGCGGAGACCGGCGATTGTGGGGGCCAATTCATTCCGACTGTTCGTCGCTGAATTCAAGTGCCGCTGAATTGATACAGTAACGTTGCCCGGTCGGCGGCGGCCCATCTTTGAAGATATGTCCCAGATGCGCATCGCATCTGTTGCAAAGCACTTCAACCCTCGTCATAAAGTGACCGTTGTCAATTTCGGTCGTAACCTTGTTTTCTGCCAGCGGTTGCCAGAAACTTGGCCACCCGGTTCCCGAATCGAACTTCGTCCCCGACTCAAATAGCTCGTTGCCACAGCACACGCATTTGTAGACGCCATTCCCCTTAAAGTCGTGATACACCCCGGTGAAGGCGCGCTCTGTTCCTTTTTTGCGAGTTACATAATACTGCTCGGGGGTCAACTGCTCCTGCCACTCTTTGTCTGTTATTTCTGTTTTCTCAGACATGCCTTGCTCCAAGTTCCAAAATTGCGCTAACGCCGTAGGTGGATGAATGTATCCGAAGCATACTTGGGCGAAATATATTTGCTGGGAGTCGCGACCTTGAGATCGCTCCTACAGACCGGACGTGCCGGGAAACTCCACTAGTGATGTACTTTGTTAGGTACTGATGGCATCTGTGAATGTCAATCTGTTGCCGAAGGGATCGGTAATCGACATGTCCCTGCTGCCCCAAGGCATTTTTTCTATCCCCGGTCGATAGTATTTGTACTGCTTTGCAATCAGTTCCTTTTGAAACGCGTCTAGTTCCGTCGTTTCGATTCTCATCGCCCCGCCGGGGCAACAGTCGCCGTGATGCTCCGATAAATGGATGACACACTCGTCTTTAGAAACCTGCATGTAAAGCGGTAGATCCTCTGAAAAACGGTGTTCCCAATCAACCCTGAAGCCCAAAAAATCAACATAAAATTCCTTGGCTTTCGTTTCGTCGAAGATTCTAAGGATTGGTGTGGCTTTTCCACAACCCATAGTGTCAATACGCCTCATTTGGCAACCGTTAGCACGGAATGAACTGGAGGAACATAACGATAAGGCACCAAGTTTGGCGTGGTCGGAGTGTGTTGTCCGGCGCACATCAAGCACGTGACGTAGCAAGGAGAGAACGTTGTTGCTAGAGCGTCTTCCAGAACAGCCGAATCGCAAACGCGAGCACGGTGGCTAGAAGAACGACCCTTATCCACTTTTCTCCCTTGTCAACCGCCCAGTGACTCCCGATCCAAGCGCCTGTCGCATTTCCAACCGCCAAGGTTAATCCAAGATACCAATTGACCTTTCCGCTCATGCTGAAGACAACGAGTGCGATGACTGTGTAAAAGAATATGACGAACACCTTGATTGCATTCGTACGGACGAGGTCGAACCCGTTGATAAGAGTCAATGCCGCGATGATGATGAATCCGACTCCTGCCTGAATGAAGCCGCCGCAGATGCCGACCAAGAAAAATGCAGCCATCCCAACGATTTTTCGGGGTAGGCTCAGGTTCTCGGCTCCACCCTTTAGCTTCTTCGTAGGACTGAAAAGCGTCGTAAAGAGCACCACAATCATGATGCCGGAGAGGATTCGATTGAAGAGCGTTTGATCTATATCAATGGCAATTCGTGCGCCGATCCAAGCTCCGGCGAGCGCCGGTAAGGAGAGGAGTGCGCTATAGCCAAAATCGGAAACACCTTTGCGGCGGAATCCCGTGATCGCACTGGCGTTCTGTATAAACACGGCGACTCTGTTCGTGCCGTTTGCTACTGCCGAGGGTAGACCGAGAAAGATGAGAACTGGGAGAGCTAACAGTGAACCACCGCCCGCGACGGTGTTAAGGAAGCCGGCGAAGACACCGGTAACGAGTATTAACGGGATTTCCCAAAGGTTTTCCATGTATTACCTTTTGCAACCCTTGGCGATTAGAATCACTGCCACTGCGGCAAGATTGCCGAGCAATAAAGCCCCAACCACGCCGGACAGCAAACTGAATATCGCCCTGTTGGTGATGTGGTCGCCAAACGGACAAGCCCAGCGTTCGGTCACGAAACCGTACAACGGAATGACCACGCCGAACAGGAAGCCGGCAACCGCGGCGGTACTAGCCAGATTTTGATATTTCTTGATAGGTACGCGGATTTGGTACATTTTAACTCAACCGCGATTGTATCAGCTACGGCGTTGTTTGTCTAGCGAAAAATCTAGGGTAGTTGAAACGAAGGCGAGAACTTGGATGTGGAGGGTTAACTTGGAAGCAGTTCAAATGATTCAAGCTCAAAAAGCACCTCAACAGTAACGTTTATGCGAGTTTGCAGTTGGGTGAATTTGACGATTCCGATGTCCGGCGCCAACCACTTCTTTGCAACGGTCACATCAAGGTCTTGTATCTCAAAAAAAGTCCATCTGAAAGATTCCTGCACTTGGAACACATTATCGAACGTACCAGCGGGCACCGTAACAGTTTCTTCCGATAATACCTCGAATTCATCCAACCCGCCACCGATGGGAAGGCGTTCTGGCACTATTTCTGCTTGAAAGTTGGTCGCCCACTTATTTCCCGGAATCAATGGAAAATTGTATAACGGCAGAAAGGGTAAGAACAGAATTGTCCCGTCCGTGCCAGATGTAACATTCTGTGCGTGTTGAACAATCCCATTAATAACCCCATTCTCATTGACGCTTTCCCCTAGGTAGGAATAATTTCTGACGTTTTCCAAGTTCTCATCAGTGCTAGATTTCTCAAGTACAAAACTCTCGACCAAACGGTCCTCCGACAGGTGTATTTGTATCTTATCAACAATCTTGAAGATAACCCTGTTTCCTTCATCGTCACGATACGTCCACGTGTTGCCAACGGCTAACGGATAGTAATTCCCCGGCCGGGTGCGCCATACCTGAATGTCAAGGGTGCTCGTTGTTGATTTTCGCCCGTCGCTGACCGAAAGTTCAATTTGGTACTTCCTCTCCTGTTCGGGCGCAGTCCAGAGCGCTCCGGTCGAATCGCCGGCGATCGCGCCGCCCGTCGCCGTCCACTGAAATGTTATCGGATCACCCTCAATATCGACGGCCTCAATTGTAATGGGAATTTGACTGCCGGGTTCAACAATGTCGGATTCTACTTCAAAGACAAGAATTCGCGGGGCTAGATTGATACCCCCTACACCTTCGTCGCCGCATCCAATTGAAAAGAGTAAAAACACTGAGATAAGAGAAACCGATAGGAATTCTCGGTTGAATAGAAGCATTGTTGACAATCCTTTAGTATTTAATATGTTGCCCGCCCGCCACTGATATCGTAGCACTGTCCGGTGACAAAACTAGCGTGGTCCGAGGCGAGAAAGTTTACTACCACCGCCACCTCCTCCGGCTTGCCGACACGCCCTAACGGAATCTTGCTGATCATGTAATCAACAGTTGCTGGCGCCATGTCGTCGAGAAGCGGAGTCCCAATCACGGCAGGCGAAACACAATTCACACGTATATCATAGTCCGTGACCTCTTTGGCGAGCGCTTTGGTCAAACCGATAACACCCGCTTTGGAAGTTGAATAGGGAATCAGTGTTGGATTCCCCTCCTTTCCGGCGACGGAAGCAATGCTCACAATTCTACCATATCGTCTCTCAATCATGTGGTCGATTACCGCTTTGCAGCAAAGAAAAACGGCTTTCAGATTGACATCCATCACTTCGTCCCAATCTTTTTCCTCCAATTGGGTGAGTGGCAGCGTCCGTCCGGTAATCCCCGCATTATTCACCAAAATGTCGATTTGATGGAAAGCCTCAAGAGTTTGTTTAACCATGCTTTTTACTTGACTGAAAGCTGTAACATCCGCTTGTATCGCGACAGCCGCATGTCCCAGGTCCTCAATCTCTTTTGTAACTGTTGCAGCTCGTGCGGCGTCCAAGTCTACCACGGCGAGGCTCGCCCCCGCGCGGGCGAATTGGATGGCAATCCCCCGACCAATTCCCTGCCCCGCACCTGTTACGATTGCAACCTTACCATTCAAGTCCATGTGATGTCTCCTTGTGTTTGACAAAGTCTTGGCACACCGCGATGTCCAATTTCAGCAACTACCGAAGTGTACTCATTGTACCAGTTATTGAAGCTGCCACCAAGCCTCCCGAGTTTTGCCAGTAGGGCAATCGCATTTGATTCTAGAGATCGATGATTATTGAATCGAAGATGGTATTTTTAAGGTGTATGTACCATGCGAATACCCTTACATTAGAATAACATCCATTCGGAGGCAATAAGTTCCCGAGAAACCAACTATGGCTAGTACCTGTACCAAATTTACCTTCACCCAGTTTTCGCCGTCAAAGGCTAACAATCCAATCTGTCGCCTCTCTGCCGATCCAAGACAAGACGTTTTAATGTGTTATGAGCAACTCAAGCGAGGAAAATTCTTGCAGCCTACACATTCAAATCGTGCGGTGTGACAAAATCAACCCTCAACCCTCAACTCGGCGATTTGATGATTGCCCTCTACAATCGCAGGACGGTACGGGGGCCGTCCCCTACTCAGATGCGAATCGTATGACGAAACGTTTGATTGATGTTTGCATTTACGGTGTGCTATAATTTGTTTACGACATTCTTCCCTATATACCGCAGTTCTATTCCGCGATTCGATTTCTTTTGAGGGGGCGTGATAGTGATTAAATTACACGGAGCAACATATGACAAACGGCAATTACTTCGGCATATCGGTGATATTTCCCAGATTGCCGATATAAAACAGTATCAACTAACAGATGGTAACGAGAGCGGAGTCAATGGAGTTGACTTCCGCACAGGTTCAGGATTAAATTTCACCGTGTTGCCGGATCGAGGATTGGATATATCTTATGCAGAATACAACGGCGTCCCACTGTGTTGGCGGTCGGGTACAGGCGATGTTGCACCCGCTTACTACGAACCGCAAGGATTCGGATGGTTGCGTGGATTTTTCGGCGGTCTCCTCACAACGTGTGGGATGTTTCACGTAGGCGAACCGGATGGCAGTGGGCCGCATGGGCTACACGGACGTGTGTCCCATATACCGGCGAAGAACGTCTGGGTTGATAGCCGCTGGGAGGGGAATCGTTACATGCTATGGGCGCAGGGAAAAGTCACCGAAACGGCGGCATTGGGCGAGAATCTCAGCCGAACACGGCGCGTTTGGACAGAACTTGGGGCAAAAAATCTCCACATAGAAGACATCGTTGAAAATCTTGGATATCAAGACGCACCACACATGTGCCTCTTCCACATCAACGTCGGATTTCCGATTGTTGCCGAGGGCTCCGAATTGCTGGCGCCCACGACGCAAGTGATACCGCGAGACGAGCACGCTGCTGTCGATGTGGACAATCATGCACGGTGCGACGCACCGACCGCCGATTTTCGTGAACGAGTTTATTATCACGAAATGGAAGCGGATGCGGATAACCACGTCTACATTGCTTTGGTAAACCGCAAATTTGACGGCGGACGGGGATTCGGGTTGTACGTGAAATATCACAGGACACAATTTCCGCGGTTTGTCCAATGGAAGATGTGTAGCGAAGGATCGTATGTAATTGGATTGGAACCTGCCAACTGTTGGGTTGAGGGACAGGAGAAGGAGAAAACGCGAGGTACGTTACAGTACATCGAGCCGGGCGGACGCAGACATTACGAAGCTGAAATCGGCGTATTGAATTCTAACGAAGAGATTTCGAACATTGAGAACCGGATTGCGGCTATCAAGGGTCAAGGTTAGTCGAGAAACAGGGAAACGTTGAGAAACATAAGTCGCGCTCCCGCAGCAAAACGCGTGGTATTGGATAACGGAATGACCGTGATTCTCCAAGAGATTCACCTTGTTCCGTTGGTATCCTTTCAGGCGTATGTAAAGGTTGGCAGCATTCACGAGGGGAAATATCTGGGATCGGGGATTTCACATTTTGTCGAGCATGTGATTGATGGCGGGACAAGACGGCGCGATCGCGCAAAAATCGATGAAATTGTGGAAGCTGTCGGGAATTATTCCAACGCTTACACAACCAAAGACTACACGTTGTACTACATTACGGCACCGACTCATGCCATTGATCCAACTCTTGATGTTCTGTCAGATTACCTCACTCAGCCAATCTTTCCACCGATTGAGGTGGAAATTCAGCGCAATGTTATCTACAACGAACTGAACGGCGACCTAGACGATCCAACTCAATTGCTTCACAATACCTTCTATCAAACCGCATTCCGTAAGCACCCGGTGCGCTTTCCCGTCGGCGGTTCCGCAGAATTGCTCGCGGAGTTAACACGAGAGAATCTCGTCGAATTTTTCCAACAACATTACGCCGCAAATAACCTAATCTTTGTTGCCACCGGGGATTTCAGCACGCCCGAGATGCTTGACAAGATCTCTAGTGCTTTCGAGAAACTTCCGAAACGCAGGTTGGCCGCGATTGAGTTGCCGCCCGAACCCCCTCAATTGGCTCCGAGACGCGCCGAGCGTACTATGGACACTGAGATGGCGTATTTGGGGATGGGGTTCCACACTGTAGACTTCAATCACGACGATGCCGTGCCATTGGATGTGATTTCAACACTGCTGGGTAGCGGTGAAAGTTCCCGACTCGTTAAAAGCCTAAAGAATCAGCAGCAAATCGCTCATACCGTTGACGTGTGGTCGGAGACGCCACATTATGATGCCGGTTGCCTCAGCGTGGAGATGGAGGTCGAGATTGAGAACCTTGAGAGAGCGGAGACCTCCCTCATAGAGCAGATGGAGCGTCTCAAGTCCGAACCGGTGATGGAATCGGAATTTAATCGGGCGAAAACCATTGACGAGAGCGAATACCTGTTCACCTTGCAGACTGTCGAGGAACGCGGCACAATTTTCGGCATTGACGAGTTGACAACGGGCGATTATTATTACCATGAGAAATATCTACAAAAACTTTGTGCCGTGACCCCGGACGACATACGGCGTGTCGCGCGATCCTATTTTCGGAAAGAGAACCTGACAACGGTCATGGTTCGGCCCGATACGGGCAAACCGTCAATCGTAACCACGGTGGATACGGATTTTACATCCGATTTGGAAGCGACTTGTCCTGTTCAAAATTCAGTTTCGGCGATAACCGGCGAACTGCAAGATGCCGACATATCAACGGGTTCGGAAGCAAGGGATTCAACACCCCACAAGGATACACTTCCCAACGGTCTATGTCTGTTGACAAAAAGCGTAGTCGCCGCACCCGTTGTATCAATCCAGGCGTTGTTTTTTGGAGGCACGCGATTCGAGACGGAGTTCAACAATGGTGTTTTTTACCTCATGTCCCATCTGCTATTGAAGGGTACAACATCGCGGAGTTCAGACGAGATCTTTGAATCTGTCGAAGCGAGAGGAGGAAGCATCAGCGCATACAGTGGACGTCAAGCCTTTGGGATAGGTCTAAATCTACTCTGTCGAGATTTGGAATACGGGTTGAAGCTATTATCCGATATCTTATTGAATCCCGCTTTTGATGAAAACGAGTTGAGAAAACTGAAGGAGGAGACGATTGTCAGCATTCAGTCGGAGGAAGACGACTGGTACGCGCTTGGAAAACAGCAATTTCTCGAAACAATGTTTCACGAGCACCCGAACCGCTTAAGACCTCACGGCTCCGTCGCATCATTGACGAACTTATCCAAAGCGGAGATACGGAATTGCTATCACCGGTATTGTGGGCCAGATAATATGGTGCTCGGCGTGTACGGCGACCTCTTGCCACGTTCGGTGAAGGAGATCGTGCAGCAACATTTTGCGGACTTCCGGTCAGTCAATCTATCTTTTCCCGAAGTGCCGGCAGAGCCAGCCCTGCGTTGTGTCCGCAGTGTCGAACGGCGCAAAGAACTCGCACAAGCCGTGATATTTCAAGGATTTCGATGTGTTCCTCTTCAACATTCCGACCAAGAAATCGTCGAAGTTCTTAGTTGCCTATTATGTGGAGCCGGACATTCCGGCGGGCGAATCTACAAGCGACTTCGCCGCGAACAAATGGTGTATTATATCCACGGTTATCCATACTTCGGACTTGAGCACGGATACATATCACTATGCGCGTCTACTATGCCAAAAAACGTCGACTCCGTGCTGGAACAGATCGATGAAGAAATTCAAAGTTTGCAGCAGGAGCGCGTGTCCAATGACGAGCTAGACCGAGGAAAGCAGATGTGCATTACGACCCATTTAATCTCGACGCAGACCGCCGCGGATCAGGCATCAGCCGATGTCCTTGATGAACTCCACGGTCTTGGATATAATAACTCAACGACGTATGCATCCAAGATAGCAAAGGTTACGGCTAGCGCAATTCAGCGTGCTGCGACCGAATTTCTGGACCTTAACAGGCGTGTCATTAGCATCGTCAAACCGTAAACACAAGCAGGTAAATAGGATTACCCAAACTCCAGCGCCCATGTCAAACACTCAGAAATATCCAAAGGAGAAATCCATAATGAGAAAGTGTGTGTTATCAAACATCCACATCCTGATTTGTATCACGGCGATTATATTCGCTGGCTGTGGTGCGAAGCAAACCGAGGCAACCCTCGAAACTCCGAATGATGCCCAGACGGCAGCAACCTCGGAACCTCCTGTGTCCGTTGATCCCGATAGCGTTTTGAGCGTCATTCCCGGCGATGTTAATGGCTTAATCTACATCCGTAATCCGCTCGCGCTGAATGAGGAAATCAACGCACTCCTTGCCGAGTTAGTGCAGGGAGAGCCGCCGCACGAAATTATCGCGAAAACGCTAGCGGACACGTTTGGCGCCGGTTTTGAAAGCTTGGAGGAATTGGAGGAACTTGGTCTAGATTTGGGCAAGGATTTCTGTGTGTTTTTCGCTGGCACAAAACCTCTCATCCCCTGTGCCGCTGTCCACGTGAAAGCCCCGGAGGCGATTAAGCAGGTGATCGCCGCCGAGTCGGATGTCGGTAACACAGTCGAGTACAACGGTATGACCTACAATACCACGGAAGGGGGCAGCGCTTTTGTAATTCTGGGGAACTTCATGGTTTATTCGGGAATATCGGCTGTGTGCGAGAAAGCCATTGATACCCACAAGCAAGCGTTGCCGTCAATTGGCATGAACCCCGATTATGCCTCTCTCAAACTCGATCCCTCACTGGAGCGGAATGACATCTTGGCTTACTTCCCAATGGCGCCAATTGTAGAGATGTTAACCGAGGCAGCCAACGGAATGAAAGTTGACTTGGATGCAATGGAAGCGTCTGTTCCGGATCCTCAGGGGCTAACGATAGTTTCGAAAATGTTGGATTGGGGCCTCCAATTCCTCGATCAATCAGCGACGTTGAGCCTTACCTTGCAGTTGAATGGCACCGACTTACAGATTTCGCCTTACCTTAAGTTCAAAGAGGGCAGCGAAGCGCAAACATTGTTCAGTTCGGCGCCCTCGGAATTGACGCACCTCGACTATCTCTCACGGACAGCAGTGGTCAACAGCATGATGCACTTTCAGAAGGAAGCTTGGATTGATCTTACCGTGGACATTATGAAATTGCTTGCTCCTAGCGATTCGAATGCGGATAACCAAGGGCTTGAGAAAGCAACCCAAGACTTTATCGAAGCGTTATCCACTTTCTACGAACCCATTGGAGAGGAAGCCTCAGGTTCATTCAGCTTTAGTGGGAGCTTGATGCCGGATATGGTGTTTATCAACGACATCGTCAATGAGGAGCAGGTTGCAACCTACATGAAAGAGGATTATCTTGCATATATGACATCCGCAGCGTCGTTGTACAAAGCTATGGGAGCTGGGGCGGCTGCCAATATGTATGCCGGAGCGTCAGCGGGACCTTCAGAAGACTATAACGGTGTTGACATCATGAGTTACGCTTTGCCAAATATCTCGGCAGGGTTTGCCGAGATGCCGCCGGACATGGAAGCCTTAATCCCCAATCAATGGAATCTTTACTACGCTATTGAAAACGAGAAACTCCTAATTTCCATGGCTGCCACGGCACAACCAATTAAGGACGCCTTGGACCGAATGGCTGGCGTCGGCACTTCCGCTGATAGTGGTATGGGATACGGCAAAGTCATTGATACACTGACATTACAAAACAACTGGATTCTCACAATGTCACCTATCGCGCTGGTGGATGGCGTCCTAGGTGCTACTGTCCAGTCTATGCCTGAGGCCGGTTTATTCAAGATGGCATTCCAGAATAGCCCCAAAGTTCACAGTATCGGGATAGCCGGACAGAATCGTGATGGCGGTGTTCAAGTCAAGATTTTCGTTGCGCTGGCGGATCTTAAAGACCTAATCAACGCGGGAACAACAATGCAACAGATGATGCAGATGCAGGAAATGCAGCAGATGCAACCGATGCAATAAGACTCATCACCTCAATTGGGCGAGAGCATGAGTTGATGCCGGTATTTTGGAAACACAGTCCAGATGGGTTAGCCAACCCTTCATCTACAGATTACGAGGTTTTTCAATGCGTTTATACTCACCAACGAAAGTGGTCGCCCTGATTGGCGTATGTTCCGCTTTAACTTTGACCGCGCCCGTTTTTCCCGCACAGGCTGGAGGAGGCGCACGTGCGTTGAAGGTTGTGCTGTTTACCACCGGTATGGGTTTGAAATTTGGCAGCGTGTTCGTTGAGAAATCGGCTCAAGTTTCATATGACCAGTATTTAACCACTGCGCTCCAAGCGGACATCGCCCGATACCGTACCGATTATACGAGCAAGCGCGACACCGGCGTGGTTATGTCGCGGGTTGGAATAGGGTTGGTTGGAGTTGCGACACTTATCTCAATTTTTGACCAACTGGACCTGATTTCCCAACGGTCCCAACCTGCCGCGCTGCGGCTCACGCCGGGTTATGATTTCCAAAACCGTGAAACAACTCTTAGTCTCCAAGGTCAATTTTGAGGTGTATTGTTATGAAAATCGAGAATCTATCACCATTCCTCTTACTCTTTATCGGGCTGTTTTGTACGAGTTGCACGGGTGATGAAGATTATAGCAATCCGTTGGATCCGGAGAATTTGCGAACAGCCGGCTCACCTACCGGTTTAACGCTGTCGGCCGGCGATCAGCAAGTGAAGGTTTCTTGGAAAGACATCGCACTTGACGGGATAGTCACGTATCGCATCTACCGACGCTTTACCGGTCACCCAAACCCACAGTTTCAAAGGATTGGCGAAGTTGATGCGCCGACAACCGAATTTCTCGACACGAATGACATCAAGAACGATCAGTTCGACCTGGAACTCGGTAAACCGTTACTTTACGAATATCGAATTTCGTACGTAGACCGGGACGGGTTCGAAACGCCTGATCCGAACGCACCGCCTGGCGACGACGCGGATCCTCGCAAAATCTGGCCCATCGTCAAAACCACACCGAGCAACCCGCCTCCGGCTCCACATGTCGTTCTCGGAGATCCGACGGATTTGACCGTGAAGCTGTTCTGGCTGGAATACGTACCTCCCGAGGACTTTGAAATTTTCAGAGTATTTGCGGCGGCTGTAGACGAAAACGGCGATCTCGGGAAGTTGCGCTTGGTCGGCGAAACAACGAAGGACAGACCGTTCTTTTTCGATGAGGATTTCGACCGGGATGGAATCACTAAAGTATATCATATCCTCGCCGTCGACCGCGTCGGCGTTGAAGCCGTTACAAAGATTCGATCGACCTCGCCGGATTTACCCCCCGCGCCGCCACAAGGTTTTCGCGCTGCCATCATCCCGCTCCAGCCACGCGGTAGGTACGATGTATACTTCTCTTGGATACCCAATAAAGAGGCGGACCTTGCGGGTTATCAGCTCTACGCGACATCGGCTGATGGCGAGTTGCTTTCGCGCCCACGAGTGGATGCGAAGCACAGTTCGCACAAATTTTCCGGCGACCAAGAAATATTGGTAGGTCAAAATCTTGTTGCCCGCCAATACTTCATCACCGCATTCGACGATACCCCCAGAGCCGACGGCAGCTTGGACGAAAGCGCGCTAGTTGCAGCGCCATAATGATTCGTATGCTGTTTCTTCATCCGAATACTCAAATCAGACCCATTCAACCGATAAGGACAACCTTATGCGATTTCTTCGGTCAATACATCGTTGGGCTTTATTAACCTGTTGTATGTCACTGATTCTGGTCACGGAGTCCGGATTTGGGCAACTTCTCCCCGCACCCCACCTTGCGCTAATGCAGACCGCCGACACCTTGGGAAAAGGCGGATATACAACCGCCTTAGGACACTTTCAGTTTCAGAAGGGGCGAGTCAAAGCAGAGGACCAAAGTGTTGAAATCGGTAACTTCGAAGAGTTGCACACAGTGGAAATCGATGTACAGACTTTCTTGATGCCGATTCGATTCACCTACGGGATTGGTGAGAACCTAGATTTCATCCTGGGAGGGACATTCTCGACGGGCGGCGTTCGCAAGATTGTTTACGATTTCTATGAAACGGGGGATCCGGAACAAGATCGGCGAGTATACGATCAAGCGCTGTTCGACACCGTGGTAGGGTTAAAATACGGCATAAAACCCGACGATGGGGATGGGTTGCCCAAAATCTCCATCGGCGGAGACGTACAGGTAGGCTATTCCGCCGACAACAGACTCAGTGGCACAGGCGATTTTCTCGATTCGACACCTGCCGACGGTTTACCGTTTGTTGGAATCAACACCTATATTCTGGGGGCACTTCGCTTTGGCGAGTACGCTCGAGGGCACGCCGGCGTGGGGATGTATCTCTCCTCGAAATCCTTCAAAGCCACGGATTCATTTCTATTGAATTGGCAGCTTGGAGGCGAGGTGTTGCTTACTCATGACCTGTGGTTGGTCGGCGACTTCACACGAGAATTGCCCCTCGCCGGAATGACAATCAGCAATCTACTCAGCGTCGGACTGCGATACGAAATCTCCAATCGCTCCTCGTTTCATTTCGGATATGTCAGTGAACCGGGCTTTCAATTCTCTTTGGTGGTGGGCGGAGAAAAGGGCAGCATGATTGCGCCGACCGCTCCAAAAGGGGATGAATTGCAGTTTTAGCTCAAGAAAGATGGGGATCAAGGGAACGGATAGTGAGTGCGATAAAGATCTTTCGTTATTCCCTACGTCCTGGTCTCTTTCTATGAATCGGGCACGTAGGGAACGCAGATCTGCGTTCCTACAACCTGGATTGCGTAGTTCCTAATCATGTTTTGCTTGAAACGTGCTTAATGTGCTTGTTTATTGACAAGATACTACTGACGACCAAGCGTCGCCACGATGAAAGGAAGCATGAGAGCTGTTGTTCAACGTGTAACATCTGCCAGCGTAACCGTGGATGGCAATCTGATTTCCGAGATTGGCAGAGGGCTACTCATCTTTCACGGGGTTGCCCAAGAGGATACTTCCACCGATCTCGATTATCTCACGAACAAGGTTACGAATCTCCGCGTTTTTGAAGATGATGAAGGACGGATGAATCGTTCCCTTTTGGAGATTGGCGGCGAGGCGCTTGTGGTCTCCCAGTTCACGCTTTACGGTGATTGTCGTAAGGGGCGAAGGCCAAGCTTTATTGATGCAGCTCCGCCTGATAAGGCGGAGGCGCTTTATCAACAGTTCATTCAAGCGCTTTCGAATACAGGGATTTCTGTCAAGGCGGGAATCTTCCAAGCCATGATGGATGTGAGATTGGTTAACGATGGGCCGGTTACCATCTTACTTGATAGCAGTAAGCTGTTTTGATTGTGCAATCGCTAACGGAGAAGACTGTTGACATCACACCCCAGCTATCAAGTGGACATGACAGAGGAACAAACTTCCTTCTTCCGTGAAAATGGGTTCCTGAGCATTCAGCGTATCACAACAGATGCCGAAGTAGAGTGGTTGAAAAAGGTTTACAATCAACTCTTTGATCTGCGCACCGGCGAAAAAGAGGGCAAATATTTCGATCTCGCAGGGCCCCGCGCGCGCACGGGACGCGATGTACTGCCGCAGGTACTCGGTCCGGAAGCGACATTTCCCGAACTCAGGGAAACGACCTATTTCCGGAACGCACACCACCTCGCCGCCAAACTGCTTGGTGCTGAAGCGGAGAGCGTGACCGGCGGCGGACACATGATTTTGAAACCCGCTCAATACGGCGGAGAAACACCGTGGCATCAGGATGAAGCTTACTGGAACCCGGAGGTCATCCCTCACAGTCTTAGCGTTTGGTTGCCGTTGGATGCAGCCACGGTGGACAGCGGTTGCATGCAGTTCATTCCCGCCTCCCACAAAACCGATGTCCGTTGGCACCGCCACATCGACAACGACCCGCTGGTGCACGGATTGATTACCGACGATGTCGACCCATCTCAGGCAATTGCCTGCCCCATTCCAGCGGGCGGAGCGACCTTCCATCATTGCCGAACCCTCCATTACGCGGGACCAAACCTGACAGACGCCCCGCGTCGCGCCTACATCCTTGTATTTGGCACCCCTCCGAAGAGACGCGATAAACCGGCTCACCGACCTTGGCAGACCGAGGAGCGCAAAGCACTGGCTAATGCTCGGCTTTCTACTTAACCCGACAGTAATCGCATCTAATTTCCCTCTACCTCGCTATAGACTGGATGCGCAATGAAAAGAGTGTCTTGGAGTTGAGTTTCGCGGGATCTCTATCGCGCTCTTTGTTTGGTCGCTTGATTGCTCAACCCTACCTACGGCTCCAGATTGTAAAGTCCTGCCTTCCATTCGGCAATCGAAGAAAGAGAAGAACTCGACGATTTGATGAGGGATCAAGCAAATGAATAATGAGTGCGATAGAACTCCCATAGAAAATCCCTCTCGCTATCCACTGTTTAATCGCTCGTTAATCACTATGTAATCTCCCTTAATCCTATTGAGGTCAATTCTTCCCTTGACACTTGAATAGCAGATGCGTATAATTGGAGATTACAGTAGGGTTGTACTGGGAAATCTGTCCTAGTGCAGTCACCCATATAAAACAAAAGATAGATGGATTGAAACCGGGATAAACACCGGTTCAATCAGAGTCTAATATCTGGAGATTAAACCATGAAAAAAATGTTGTATATCCTCTCTTGTGTCGCATTGGTGGCAATGCCGATTCTGTCAGCATCCGCCAAGGTAACCTTCCATGCGGCTTTGGAAAGCAAGGATCAGGTGGAAGCGACCGGTGGAGAGGTCGTCGGCGGCGGTAGTTTCGTTCCGGGCGTTGTCGGGAACGGATTCATGAGTGACGTGGAAGAAGCTGTGGTGCACTATCCCTTCGAGGGCCACATCCCGGGTTATCAAGAACAAGGGACGCTAGAGTGCTGGTTGGTGCTAGGTTGGGACCTCGACAAGTTCTCCGATGTTACCGATAGAGGCGAAGCCTTTATGTTCTGGTCCTATAATAAGGCCGGCACAGACGCCATCGGCCTGATGGTCGGCGGCGGTCATAATACGCCGATTGCTTGGTTCCGCGTTAGGGAAGTCGACGAAGAATGGCATAGTGCGGCTAGCGAGGAATTGGACTGGAAGGAGGGCGAAGCCCACCACATGGTCGGAACATGGGGGCCAAACGCAGTCAATCTGTACCTGGACGGTGAGTGGGCCGCAGACGACCCTTACGTCGGAGGGCCCAAGAATCCTATCGAAAGATTGTCTATTAACAACAACGAGTCCGATCCGGCTGCATTCGCAACGTTCTCCGTCGTGGACGAACTGCGGATTCATGACGTTCAGCTGGACGATGATCAGGTTGGTGCGTTGTACCAAGAGAGAATGGCAGAGGCTTCGACATCTGTAGATCCAACTGCCAAGCTTGCCACGACGTGGGCAGCAGTGAAGAGACAGTAGATAGTCTCGAACGGTTGCGGGCTGAAATTGGTTGAATTTCAACACACCCGTATGTATTGGCTCATGTGAACATGATGTGCAGGAGTTTTGCACAAACCGTTAACATGAGCCATTCATTTATGTACCCGCAGGACTCACCCAGCTAGTCGCCGGAGCACCGCGGTTCGGCGATTTTCGCGGAAGAAGACAAGCCTAGGCGTTCGATGTATCGGTGTGTTGCAACCTTGCTGGCATGAGTCCTTGTTTTCTAATATGAAAAGAATATGCTATATCATCACTGCCGTCCTGCTTTTGATACCTTTTCTGTCTGCCTCCGCCAAAATAAAATTCCATACAACTTTGGAAAGCGAGGCCTCCGTCAAGAGAGAAGGTGGGAGCGTCATTGGCGGCGGTCAATTTGTGCCGGGAGTCAGAGAAAATGGATTCATCAGTGACGAGAGATCGGCGGTGGTACACTTCCCCATGCACGAGATGTTGGGTAAACATTATCTGGATGAAGGCACCTTGGAATGCTGGTTGATTTTGGGTTGGGACATAGATAAGTTCACCAACACAACCGGCAAGGACGAAGCCTTTATGTTCTGGGCGTATAACAGAGCCGAAACAGATGCCATCGGTTTAATGATTGGCGGAAGAAGAAACCATCCGGTTGCACAATTCCGTGTGCGGGAAGTGCGTAACGAGTGGCACAACGCCGTAAGCGCCAAGCTGAATTGGAAAGAGGATGAAACCCATCACATGGCTGGAACATGGGGAGCAGCCGGGCTCCATCTGTATCTTGATGGCGAATTGGCTGCCCAAGACCGTTACAAGGGTGGTCCCGCCAATATTATTGAACGGCTGTCAATAAACAACAACGAAACTGATCCGGCTACATTTCCCACATACTCGATCGTGGATGAATTGAAGATTCATGACGAACAGTTGCCCGCCCGCGCAATTCCTGATTTGATGACCTTATCCGTAGAGCCGGGGGCAAAACTCGCCACAACGTGGGGCGGCATTAAGAAGATCCGGTGATGCCCGGGTGACATCCTAACTCTTAAGGAATATCTTTCGATATGAACCAACCATTCTTCGAACAGACTCGTGTATTCGACCCGGTGCCGGGGCAGACAAAAAAGAGCAATACCTATCTGGAGGTGACCAACTCCGGCGCGGTTATCGCCTTCGGCACCAAGTTGCCGACTGCTCGCATGCCCGGCGGCGCCGACCACGGATTTCCCTGGATGCATCTTCGAGCACGCAGCGTCAACAGCGGTCGTAGTTGGACGCTTGAGGAGATGAACTGGTGGGAGCCCGAGAAAAGAGGTTTGCTAGCCAGTGTTGTTGACCGCAGCACGGGCGAAATTTTTATGTTTACACAAGGCACTTGGCCCCTTCAGGACGATCACGGTCAGCCGCTCTCCGAGAGCTGGCTCATCGCCAATTATCACAAAGGGCGTCAGATGGGCGCGTGCTTGACGATGGAACGCAGTGTGGACGATGGCCGCACGTGGACTTCAACCGACATCTCGGAGCAATTTTACACCTATCCGGGGGCTGGATTGGCATGGTTTATCGGGACCGGCATCCAACTCCAACGCGGCTCACACCGGGGACGGTTGGTAGTGCCGGGTAGATACTTTACCGGGAATTGGAAGCAGGTAGACCCTTCCAAGCATAATATCATCTACGATCACCCCGCACTGGGGGATGTCTATGACGATGGTGAAGGAGAAATCGCGCAAGTTCTCGACCATGAAGCGCATAACATGGTCATTTACAGTGACGACCACGGTGAAACGTGGCATTGGGGTGGGAGTTCACAGGGCCATTGCGGCGAAGCGTGTATCGTTGAGTTATCCGACGGCTCGATTTATATGAACAACCGCAACCACGATCCGAGAACGATGGGTTACCGTTCCTGGTGCATTAGCCGGGATGGCGGCGAAAGTTTCACCGAGTTTGGAGTAGACCGAACGCTTATTGAAAACCGCTGTCATGCGGCACTGATGCGCTATTCATACCCGAACGACAATGAACCGGGTTGCGTCCTTTTTTCCAATCCGGCTGTGCACGAGGGAAAGAGCCAATTGCACCCCCGGGGAGGACGGGCTGGTCAACGTCGCGACCAGACAGTGCGCGTGAGTTTCGACGATTGCAAGACTTGGCCGATATCGCGGCGAATTAGTGAAAATGCGTCGTATTCATCACTAGCGGTGTTGGCGGACGGCACCATCTTATGCGCGTACGACGTGTACGTCTGCCGTTTCAACCTCGCCTGGTTGAAGCTCGATCAGTCCGGCTTGGCGTCAATTTAATCGCCGACCTTTATCTGGATTCTTCGGCTTTACAGAATCGCGTAAGGGGTAGATAGCGGTGTTGTGATTTCAAAAACATCTATCTACCCCTCATTTTTTGTCTGCACATTCATTACGGGTGATTAAGGTCTGTTGACATTTGACATCACGTAGGTTGGGTTGAACCGGAACCGTGAAACCCAACGCTTAATCCAACTGAAGCGCGAAACGAGAGTTGGCGGAGCAGCAACCTGTAGGGGTTGGGTTTCCCAACCCATTGGGCGAGAGGAAGATCCCTATCGCACGGGATTTAATATCGCAGAATTGGCTATCGCGGTCGTTATTCACTCCCTTGGTCTCCTTATTCAGTCGCTGGATCGCTATTCACTCAATTGATCGTTCGTTTGAGAGATTTACTATCGCACTCACTATTCGTTCGTTTGATCCCCTACGATTGGGTATTTATCGACGAATTGCGGACACAACTCGCATAAATGTCAACATGCCCTAGTTTTCGCCCGCTTAGAAAAGGAGCCGCGTATTACGGTTGATATGAACAAATATCTTTACCTCCTTCGGCAGAGGTCAACCTTTACATACCTAGTCATCGCGCTGCTCGTCGCTCACCTACTGCCACTCTGGGTATTCAAATACTTCCCGTCGCAAGACGGCGCCTCCCATATCTACAACGCCTATCTACTGAAAGAATACAACAACCCCGCCATGTATAAGGTTCGGGAGTGTTTCGAGCTCAACCTAACCCTCTTCCCGAACTGGTTTTCCCATGCCCTTATGGCTGGCTTGATGTTCCTCGTGTCCCCCCTTGTCGCGGAGAAAATCCTGCTGACTCTTTGCATCGCATTGGCGCCGTTATCGCTTTTTTACTGCTTGCGCGCGATTGCCGGAGGCAATGCTGAGACGTCATTCGGATCGGGCAACCAAATTCTCGGTTTGATCGGATTCCTTTTCGGATATAACTATCTGCTGCACATGGGCTTCTACAACTTCGCAATCAGTTTCCCGGTTTTCTTCTTTCTCCTCGGCTACTGGTGGCGGCACCATGAGTCCATGTCACCCGCGAATATCGGCGTGTTTTACGTCCTCATGATTCTGTTGTACTTCTGTCATATTTTTTCTTACGGGCTGATGTTGGTGACACTGTCCATCTGTGCGTTAAGGTTGATTGTCACCCCGAGGAAACTGCTGGTTTTCGCCGGCTATATGCTTCCGGCGGGATTCATTATGATCAACTACCTGCTCAATGACGCCTCGGATAAGTTGTATCGATATTGGAGTTCCAAGGAGCTATGGGACTACTTTCTGCAGACAAAGGCACTCGTGTACTTCAACGAGAGTCACATCTGGGCAAATTACGTGCTGCTCGGATTCATTGGGATACTTTTCCTGTGGACTTTGTGGAAGGACAAAATTCAACCGAGACGATGGATGGACGGACGCGACGTGTTCCTAATTCTTTCTATCGTTCTCGTGATTGCGTATTTCATATCGCCCCGGTGGATAGGCGATGGAGGCTATATCAGTGAACGCATTCACATGTTTTGGATTCCCATTCTGCTGCCGTGGCTCAACCTCGATTTTCACAAAGCGGCGAGATGGTGCGCCGTTGGATTAATGGTTTTCCTCTCCGCCGTTCACTTGGGATATACCTGCCGGGACTACTACAACTTTAACCGTTCAATGGATGACTATACTTCCGCGTTGGATACACTGCCGGACCACATTGTCTTCGATAATATGGGGCCCGACAACGACGACTGGGATGACAGGTGGCAGACTGAAGTTCCGCATCCCCATTGTAACCTCTACCTCTACTACATGATACCCGGAGACAGGGTATATATTGGCAATTATGAAGCGCAATTCAACTATTTCCCGCTTAATTTTAAGGATGACAAGAAGCGGAATGATTATCCGGGTGGATACATCAATTACCGGCTGGCATGGAACGTTGGGGAAAACAGCCCTCAACTGGACAAGTATTGGGGCGACTATGGTATTGTCCACTCAACCCCGGAATCTCGGAAATATTCTAAACCGTACAGAATTTTACGGCATGGGTATCATCGCGAGAATACCCAAACCTGGGAAAAGTACGCAAACGTCGGGGAGGTAAACTTTCAGATGCAAGCTAGCGATGCGTCAAATCAGGCTGTTCCAGACGACATGTCTATGCCCGTATTCGTCGATACACGGTATCAGACCGGTAGTTTCGGATGGGACACGGCTTATCCCAGACATTCTTTCCAGAACACCAGTGCGCCGGTCGGGTCTGGCGTTTGGGATACGGAGGATGCGGCTTTCAGGATTGACTTGCCAAATGGAGAGTATGAAGTAACGTGCCGCTTCCAATCGAACGACGGGAAAGCGCATCGCATCGAACTGTACGCAAATGGAAAGCGCGAGATCCAGATTGCGGCTCCCGGCAGCAACGAGGTAGTTGAGGGGCGATTTACCGCTGAAGTGAAAGACGGAACGCTCATCCAAGTTATCCATGCCGCTGGCAGCGAGCGCCGCGCGCACTGGGCATGGAGCGGATTCAACCTGCATCGAATCGAGGCCAATTAGATTATGGTTTGCGCAGTCGGACACCCAAAGCCTAGCAGTAAAATCTTCGATTGAATTGAAGATGGGATCTTCATCTATTGCCTGTTTCCACACAAAACAGCATGTCAGACTGTCCACGGGCGAGCGCACGATTAGCGGGACGCGCAATGAGTAGGAGCAATCTCCAAGTCGCGAGCCCTGTGGCGAGCAAAGCTTGCAAGCGAAGGTGCGAAGGAAAGTAATCCATGAATAGGTTGTGGATTCGTCAACCGGTTCACTGCATGGCTGCGACGCACTCCGGCTATCGCGGAAGGGCGCGGGGTTCATCCCATTCCTGCCGCGCGCGATAGAACACCGGCGCATAAGACTCGGCATAAAGCGGTTTGCTCAAGGGACCCACGATAGGACCAAACCGATCCTGCGAATATGGTTGCGGGATCGGCGTGCCGAGCAGCGCTTCAATTCGCGCTCGACGGTCATTCACCACATCCGGATGCTGATCGTGCACGTTCTCTCGCTCATCTGGGTCCGCTGACAAGTTGTACAACTCGGGGTTCGAATCCTCGAAATCCCAGCCTGTTGCGTAGACCCAGTGCTCGTCGCGAATCGAAACACGACCGCCCCACGCCGTAGTGATGTACGGGCGCAGCGCTTCTTCCTGGCCAGTAACCAGCCGCCAAGCGCTTTGCCCATCCATCTGCTCGACCCCATCTCCTACCCCCGCTAAATCAAGGATGGTCGGACCAAGGTCGTAGTTTTGCACCCAGGCTTCAATGTCGCGGTCCCGCCATCCTTCGCTCGGGTGCCGAATCGTTAAATTCTGCTGCGTGTTGAACGGATGCAGCTCGGTGTTGCGTTTACCCCAGCCCGTGTGATCAGCTAGCTCGGTGCCGTGGTCGGTGAAGAAGATGATTACCGTGTCATCCTGCAGTCCCAGTGCATCGAGTTGATCGAGAAAGCGGCCCACATGCGCATCCGTAAAGGTGATTTCGCCTTTGTAACAGGCGGTATAGTAATCAATATAATCCCGCGTTTTGACATCAAGATCCGCGCCCCTCATATCCGAAAAGAATGAGCGATCAAGAATATGGCGAGGCTGTTGGTATATCGGACCTTGCCACGAGTCGTCGTAGCGGTGCACATAGTCCAGCGGCGGATCGAACACCTCGTGCGGCTCGAAGCAGTCGATCCAAAGAAAGAAGGGCGCATTCGACGAATTGTCGCGCAGCCATCGGCTGGCTCTGGCGAAAACTTGGGCACCGAACCAGTCCGATTCCTCTTTTCGGTCGCGTATATTGTGTAAATGTTGAAGGAAATGGCTTCTGCCTGCCAGTTGAGAAGCATCGGGTTCGGCAGGTTCGTAAGCTCCGAAATAGTCCTTGAACAGTTGACTGATGAGATTCCAAGAACCGGTGCGCCAGCCATCACCTCCCGCGCCTCGTATGTGGTCCCACGTCATGAAACCACGGAGGTGATTCATGTTGGGCTTGAACAGATGGGGCGTGTCGGCTATCAAGCCCGTAGCGTAACCGTGTTCCAACAGAATCTCGGCAATGGTTGGGTACTCGTCCGGAATCTCGTGCCATCCGTAGTAGCCGTGAATGTACGGGAATCCACGCATGCCGGTGAAACAACCGTTTCGGACTTGGACAGTCTGACCGGGTTCCGTGAAGCAGCGGTTGAATCGCGCAGATTCAGCGGCGAGCGCGTCAAGCGCCGGCGTGGCGACATCGCTAAACCGCTTGTTTGGCCCCACGATGTCGGCGCGGAATGTGTCGAGGCAAATGACTACGATGTTCAGGTGTTCCATAGTTGCGATAGTCCTTTCGACCCATCTTACTCATCTAACATGAAATGTGCAGTTTCTTGTAGGGATCAAACGAGTGAATAGCGAGTAAGATTTTCTATCGCCCTCCTTATCCAGTCGGTTAATCGATAGAGATCCCCTTAACCGAGTGAATAACGAGGGATCCCAAAGAATTCCCATTACGTTACACCATTATCGTTTGCTATGAATCGGGGCAACTTGCGCAAGTCCTAATGTAGTTTGCAAACGGACGGTTTCAATGGCACCATCGCAGAACACAGCGGTATGGCATGTCTGACCGCTGGTTCACACTATGCGAGGGTATCATCAGCCCCATCCGTGAGCCATTCGAGATCGAACCGCGCGAGGGTAAGCCCATCGTAGCCGCTTCCAAAACCATGGTCATAGAGGCAGCAGATGCTCATATCGGGGGCAACACAAATACCCGAATAAGACGAGTGGTCTGCGTGGAGAACTTTTCCGGCGTTCCAAGTGCGGCACTCATCATAGCTGATTCGAACGGTCATGCGCTCACGCCGGGTGCTGCTGGCAGGATTGGAGAAGAGAACACGGTTTTTGTCATGCGAAGTTTCGTCCGTGAAACGAGTCACGCCCGCATGGCAGATGGGTTCCGGCAGCGTTTCATCCCAGCCGAACTCCGAGAAGGACAAGCCATCATCATGACTCCAAGCATAGGCACGTCGATGGTCGCCCACGTAGTTCCTGCAGTTCAAGTATAAGGCACCGTCATGCGTCTGAACGATGTTCGATTCGTTCGTGCCCGCTTGCGCCACGCCGCCTATGTGCCAATGTTCGCCGTGGTCGTCGCTGTAGATGACGTGCGAATGGCCAGATGCCGTCAGCGTTGCCACAGAGGACTTCACGTCTTGGTAACCGCCGGCTACGCCTTGAACATGATCGCACGGGATGACGAGCCGTCCGCTTTTCAATTGGATGCCGCCCCCGGGGCCCGTCGCATACCACGTCCACGAAGGGGCTTTTACCTCGTCTGTAATCTCCCGTGGCGTGTCCCACGTTTTGCCATCGTCTTTGCTCGACGTAACCCAGACCGTGCGCGGGGCTTTGCCTTCGACAATCAGGTTTTCGGGACCGTCCGCAAAGTTTTGGCAAAACACCAGCCAGATTGTTCCGGTGTCCCTATCCACTACCGGGGCAGGATTGCCATCGGTGTCCGGACCGGTGCGGACTGCAATCTGCATAGGTTCCCACGTGCGCCCATTGTCGAAACTGCGTCTGAGGCCGATGTTAATATCGCCAGAGTCGCCACCCATTACCGTTGGATCACTGTTTCTGGCTTCACAGAACGCCAGCATAGTACCGCTCACAGATCTTGTCAGGACGGGAGTGGTATAGGCGCGATATCCGCCTTCGCCGTTATTAAATAATTGTGTCTGTTCAATCATAGTCTTATCACACACCCAAATGTTGAGATATACAGTTTATGTTGGATTAGCCTGCGCTGTGCTAAGACTAGCGGCAAAACTTCCAAACATTGAATTCCATGATTTCAATGAATACGTCGTTTTCTCTCAAAATCAACGACTACCATCTGTGGTCATGCGCGCAAACGATTACCGCGCTATATTCTTTATAAGCACACCACAAAAACCATTGGTTGTCAAGCGTTTTAGATGAGTTGGAGAATCGGTCACAATTTGGGGATCGATCCGAAGGGTGCGGCACGTTTCAGAACATGTCGACAACATCGCTATGAACCTGTTTGAAAAGTACATTTGTAGGATGCGATCAAAGGAATGAATAATGACCGCGATAGAGATCCCCCTGCGCATCAGTCTCTAAAAGCCCTGGAAGGGCGACAGGTGTATAGCAATGCCGCAACCCCACTCACTTAAGCCCCAGCGTGGGATCAAGCGAGCGAATAGTGAGTGCGATAGAAATCCTGACAGGTGTATTGCCGGATGACGACAAAAACACGGAAAACCTTTTATCAAATCACCAAATGTGAGTTCGCAACCTATTTTTCAAACAGGATCTAAAGAACGGCAATGTCCGTGCAGAAATAGAGGAGGATGTCGGCGCCAACGCGGTGTCGCCAGACCAATGACAAACTTTAGCGGTAGTCTCGTCAGCACAAAGACTCTTGACTCGCGTGATTGATAACGGCTATGGACGTTATCGTCGCGGTGTGGAATTCCAAAAGGCTTGACAGCGTAAGGTGTGAAGTATATAATAGTGTCGTGTAATTCGAACGTTTTGATTGCAGATTGATGTCAGACCGTCTCTGAGCAACCCAAAAACTATTCCACCTCACTCGCCTGCAGGACTTAGGAAGAGGTGATTGCCATGTCTAGCAAAACACGTTTGACAAGCCACATATTAATAATGCTCGGCGTTAGCCTGCTAGCCATGTCATTGGTTTCATCGGCTCAAGATGACGCCTTGGTGCACATTGTCAACATACGGAATCAGATTGGTAGCGGGATAAGCGTCTACATCAGCAACGGCATTGAACGCGCCGAAACAGCCAATGCGGATGCCATTGTTTTTGATGTTGATACCCCCGGTGGTCGAGTGGATTCCGCGGTCGATATAATTGACGCCATTCAAGACACGGAGGTGCCAACCATCGCCTTTGTGAATAGAGAGGCAATCTCCGCAGGCGCAATGATTTCCATCGCATGCGATCAAATTGTGATGGTGTCTGGTGGAACGATTGGCGACTCCGCGCCGGTCTCGATTCAGGGAGAAGAGGCTGGGGAAAAAGCGGTTTCTTATATTCGCAAGACAATCAAATCAACCGCGGAACGACAAGGGCACAATTTCCATATCGCAGTCACTATGGTTGACAAGAAACGGGTACTTGTCAGAATGGCAGACGGCGAAATCGTTTCGTTCAGGCCTGACACTTATCAAGAAAAGAGGCAAAACGGAGAGGAGATGGAAGTCATCTCCGCCGAGGGCGAGTTGTTGACTTTGACCACGGACGAAGCCTTAGAGTATGGTTTCGCGCATGGGCGCGCGGATACGATTGATGAGTTACTGGCGATGTACCGGATCGTCGAGATTGATGGGGCCAGGAAAGCACTGACAGAAGAAGCCATAGCGCAGAAGCAGGAAGAACTTGGCACCGCAAGCATGCAGTTCATTAAATCACTTGAAGGCGCGGCAACCGACGAAGCCATGGTTTCGTTGGCGGATCGGATTGTCATTTTTCTCACGAGCCCCCTCATTAGCTCGCTCCTGCTCTCCCTCGGAATGCTTGGATTATGGATAGAAATTCAGTCCCCAGGATTCGGCCTTCCCGGGATGCTCGGTCTGCTATGTCTAGGAATCTTCTTCGGCGGACACATGCTGAGCCAAATTGACGCCCAGTGGGCAGCGCTGGCTTTTGTTCTGGGATTAGGATTAATTGTGGTAGAGGTTTTCATCTTACCGGGATTTGGCATTGCGGGGATTTCGGGCATCATTCTTATGTTCGGCGGTATATTTTATGTATTCAAGAGTGCCTATCAGTTTGAAACGGCAATTCTGGCGTTTTCATCTGTTATCGTCCTCACCGCCATCGGTGTGATTGCCGCGTTTTATCTCTTCCCAAAGACGCGCGCATGGAAGCATTTCGCTTTGGCAACCGAGATGAGTTCGGATATTGGCTATCATTCCGCAGGGGATGAAGATTTTCAGAGTTACATCGGACAGACCGGAACAGCGATTACACCCTTGCGTCCGGCTGGCGCAATCCGCCTCGCAGGTAAGCGCGTTGATGTGCTTACCGCAGGCGATTTCATCCCTTCTGAAACCCCCGTTAAAGTGATAGAAGTGGAAGGCTCAAAGGTCTTCGTTGAAGCCTTGGATGAGGCAACCAACACAGCGTAAGACAGGATTCAATTTACACAGCGCACTCGGCCTCTCTATGCCCTTGAAGGAAAGATTGAATTTCTGCGACAATCTCCTATAAAAGGACGTGCTTATGCCGCCGCTACCCCTCTTTCTCCTCGGCTTAGGGGTTTTACTGCTATTCATCGAAATCATTCTGCTTCCCGGTTTTGGTGCGGCTGGCGTGCCGGGAATTATTCTCATTTGCGTTGGTATCGGGATTGTTTGGATGGAACACAGTTGGGAAACCGCATCGCTTTACGCCGGTGGGACAGTTATCCTTATTATCCCACTTGCTATCTTGGGATTGTGGCTCGCTCCTCGAACTAGACTTGGACGAACCGTCATTCTCAAGGCCGCTCAAAATAGCGCGGACGGTTTCCAAGCTCCACCACAGGAATTAACGACGTTAGTCGGCCACTCCGGTCAGTCCGTGTCTCCCCTCAGACCGGCAGGAGTCGTCTTAATTGATGGCAAACGGGTGGATGTAGTCACCAATGGAGAATTCATCCAGCCCGAAACAGAAGTGGAAGTAGTTGCCGTAGAAGGAAGCCGGGTTGTTGTCCGGAGTCGGTAAACACTCTTCAAATAAGGAGATTCTAGATGGATGACATTACAGGTTTTACAGCGATTATCGCCGTATTGATACTGATTTTCCTGTTAGTTTTCTTTTGGTTTGTGCCCGTCGGTCTGTGGATTGCCGCCCAAGCGGCAGGCGTACGAATCCGCATAGTCGGCGACTTGGTCGGGATGCGTTTACGACGGGTGACCCCAAACGTAATAGTCAACGCGCTGATTAGCGCGACGAAAGCAGGTCTGACAGTTAAAACTACCGATCTTGAAGCCCACTACCTTGCGGGCGGAAACGTGTTGCGAGTCGTGAACGCGTTGATTGCCGCGGATAAAGCTAAAATCGACCTCAATTTTCAGCGCGCCACCGCAATCGATTTGGCGGGACGCGATGTATTTGAAGCCGTGCAGGTAAGCGTCAACCCTCGCGTCATCACGACGCCGCGCATTAGCACGGTTGCGCTTGATGGCGTTGAGTTGATTGCCGTCGTGCGAATCACCGTCAGGACAAACATCAACAGGCTCGTCGGTGGTGCAGGAGAAGAGACAATCCTTGCGCGAGTCGGGGAGGGCATTATCAGCGCAATTGGCGCCTCGGAGACTTATGAGGATGTCCTTGAAAATCCCGACGTTATCTCCAAGACCGTGTTGGATCGAGGCTTAGACGCGGGCACCGCCTATGAAATTCTCTCCATTGATATTGCCGATGTCAACGTTGGGAAGAACATCGGAGCTGAACTCCAAGCCGAGCAGGCTGAAGCAGATCTGGTCGTTGCTCAGGCAAAGGCGGAGGAGAGGCGAGCGATGGCAATCGCGCGTAAGCAGGAAATGACAGCGAACGTGCAAAAGATGCGAGCCGCCGTTGTCGAGGCCGAGGCTTCCGTTCCACGCGCTCTCGCCGGTGCGTTCCGCGAAGGCACCTTAACATTACCATCATAAAAGGAGGGTTTCAGATGCCGTCAGCTGTTGCCATACTTGCGGTTCTTGTTATTGTTTTTCTCATTTTCCTCACCACGTTCGTCCCTATCGGTTTGTGGATCGCTGCGATTGCGGCGAATGTCCGTGTGCGAATCTTTGGCGATCTGGTTGCCATGCGTTTGCGGCGCGTGCCTCCGAAAGGCATCATAGAGCCCCTAATCAACTCGACCAAGGCGGGGCTAAACCTTTCGCTTGATGAACTTGAGGCGCACTATCTCGCTGGCGGAAGAGTTGCCAGTGTCGTCGCAGCGCTCATCGCTGCGGATAAAGCGAACATCTCACTAGGCTTCGCGCAAGCCGCCGCAATCGACCTTGCCGGTCGCGATGTACTGCAAGCGGTACAGGTCAGCGTCACACCGGAAATTATCGACATTCCCGCCAAGGGAGACAGCCAACACGGAATTACCGCCGTTGCGCGCGACGGCATTCAACTCATCGTCAAGGCACGGGTGACGGTGAGGGCAGACATCGATCGGCTGGTCGGCGGGGCTACCGAAGAGACGATTAAAGCCAGAGTGGGTGAAGGAATTATCACGACAATCGGCTCTGCGACAAGTCACAAGGAGGTCTTGGAAAGCCCGGTACGCATTTCGGAAACCGTGCTCGAAAAAGGACTGTCTGCTGGAACTGCTTTTGAAATCTTGTCCATTGATATCGCCGACATTAACGTGGGCGAGAACGTAGGCGCCAAGCTGCAAACCGATCAAGCACAAGCCGAGTTGAAAATCGCTCAAGCGAAAGCGGAAGAGCGGCGAGCCCGGGCGCAAGCGGAGGAGGAGGAGAACAAAGCGCTCGTTGAAGAGATGACCATCACCCTTGTCGAGGCGGAAGCCGAAGTTCCTCGCGCCATTGCCGATTCCTTTGATTCGAGCCGAATGAGCGTCATGGACTACTACAATCTCAGAAATATCCTCGCCGATACGGAGATGCGTCAAGCCATTGCTTCATCTGGCGGCGATGGCGAGATTGACACAACTCGATCGTCGCATTCCATGGGGCTTACGTAGGCAACCGAAGCAGGCTCGTGAGTTCGGCAATTAAGCGGCAGACTTAGCTCATCTTCATTTCGAACCTGTTCAAATCTCCATAAGAGCCTGTTTGAAAATTCATTTCGGGTAGAACTTGTGCCCTGAAACCGATCAAATGAGCGAATAGTGAGTGCGATAGAAATCCTGACAGGTGTATAGCAGGCGACCACAAAAGCATGAAAAAGCCGCGCCCAAAGTGACCGAAATTGCTTTGCCACCTATTATTCAAACCGGCTCTAAGTGGTTTGCTCGCTAAGTATAAAGGTATAATTTACTGTGACAGTATTCTAGTTAACCGAGTTATATACTGAATGTCTAAAAATTTATCACTGATGAATATATCATAAAGATTTAGAAAGTAAACCACTAAGTTCGACTTTGTACCTTTAAGCCGAATAACAGACGGTGTCAATCAAGCGTTGAAGAAAAGTGGAAGAGATTTTAGCCATCGGGCCTTTTTGGTTGACCATTGAAAAAGTCGGCAGTGGTTTCTGCGACCATGCAGAACGTGTTAGGTTTCGCTTGAATTTTGGTGTTGCACGGCGGGGCAAGATGCCCCGTCTACGGATTTGGTGCTGCACCGCTTTACGTTCAATCCAACTGTTGTACGTTTGTACAAAGTCGAGCTAAGGAAGTTACAGGTAAGGTAAACAATCGTGGATGAATTAATTCAACTAATTCCGTTCATCATCATTGCACTGACTCTACTGGGACGCGTTTTTCTCCGCAAGAAGCCGCGGGAATCGGAACCGGAGGTTGTGCTGGAGGATGAACGGGAAGTAACGCTGCCACCTTGGGGTAACATTGCAACCACGGATGACAATACCGGCGGGCCTTTACCTGACTTCTTGGAACTAGACGAACGGTCGCCATCACCGAAACCTAGTCCATCAGTAACAGCGGCGAAAGAAACTCAACCTCCGCCTGATACTACAGCGTCGAAACCAATTGAGCGTCCCACTTTAAATCAGGCAGAGGAACGAAAAGAAGCCACTCCTGTCCGAACAGCGCCTCGTACAATTGCGGGCATTTCTCTAACATCTCAGACGATTCGTCAGGGAATCATACTGCGCGAAATCCTTGGGCCTCCCAAATCCCTCCGACGCCGCCGTGCTGAAACAGAAAACTAGAGAAATGGGCAAGATTGTGGGGTAAGGAAATGATAATCCCCTCACAGAAGATAAGCCTGTCGTAAAGCGAGGCTGACTACGATTCACGCTCAATTTCATATTGGCGCATTTTCCGATGCAAATGGGTTCGCTCAATGCCGAGTTGTTTTGCCGTTTCGGTGATGTTCCAACTGTTTCCCTTGAGACAGTTGAGGATAAAACGGCTTTCAAATTCTTGCCGCGCATCCTTGAGCGATGTCTCCGAATTGTCCCCGCCAGCGCTGTTCCGCCGGGTTTCCTCCGATAAATCGCTTTCGTCTATCGTTTGACTCGGACACAATATTACCACTCTCTCCATGAGATTGCGCAACTCGCGAACATTGCCCCGCCAGTCGCGTCTTCGAAGATTGTTCATGGCGGCATCGCTTAGGGACATCGTCTGTTTCCCGTTTTCACGATAGAATCGCGACAAGAAATAATCCACAAGCAACGGGAGATCTTCAATCCGCTCTCGCAGCGCCGGGCTATGGATGGGGACAACGTTCAAGCGGTAGTAAAGATCTTCTCGAAAATTGCCCTTTTCAATTTCGTCGGGGAGATGCTTGTTCGTCGCCGAGATAACGCGGACATCCGTCTTGAGCGTTTGGTTTCCACCGACTCGCTCATATTCCCGTTCCTCCAAGACGCGCAGTACTTTTGCCTGCGTCGACAAACTCATGTCTCCAATCTCGTCCAGGAAAATTGTCCCGCCATCCGCTTGTTCGAACTTCCCGACTCGTTTCTTGGATGCTCCCGTAAACGAGCCTGCCTCATGCCCAAACAGTTCGGATTCGATCAGTTCTTGGGGGATTGCCGCACAATTGACTTTGACGAGCGGTGCTTCAGTCCGCTCGCTGAAGGCGTGGATGGCGTGGGCGATGAGTTCCTTGCCTGTGCCGCTCTCGCCGGTGATGAACACCCGTCCATTTGTCGGTGCCACCTGCCGAATCTTCAGTAGAATCTCCTGAATCTGGGGGCTGTCTCCAACAATTCCGTGTGCGCTCGCTTCCGCGTCGCCGTCTCTCTGGGAATGCCTAATGGCAATTTTCTCACTAATCGTTTCAACCTTGCTCAAGATGCTGTCAAGCGAGAGCGGTTTCCCCAAGAAGTCGGAGGCGCCTAGCTGTCCGGCTTCTAGGGCAAGGTCAAACGTTCCGTGACCGGAAATCATGATGATTTTTGCATCGGGTGATATTTGCCGTATCCGCTTCAGCGTTTCAATCCCATCCATCCCGCCGGGCATAAGAATGTCCAAGAAAACGAGATCTATGTGCTCGCCCGCAAGACTACGAACCCCCTCCTCGCCGCTAAGAGCGGTTTGGACGGTGTAACCCTCGTCTTCCAAGACGCCTTGCAGGGACTCGCAAATGCTGATTTCGTCGTCAATAACTAGAATGTTGGGTTTGAATTTGGAGTGCATGGTTTTTTGTGATATTAGGACTTACGCAGTTTAGATTGTAGGGAACGCAGAACTGCGTTCCCTACTTGCGTGATTCATTGGGCAGCAGGATGTGTACGGATTTCAGCGCTTAACGGAAGTCCCTCCTCCGCACGAACGGCTAAACATTCGGTGATAGCATCCCTGATGTTTTCCAACGCTTCCTCCTCGGTCCGTCCCTGAGAGACACAACCCGGAATTGCCGGGCATTCTGCGACATACCAACCATCTTCGTCTTTTTCAAGGGTTACAATCCATTTTGCATTCTATTTTCCTCCATCAGTGAATAGTGCGTGTACATGTGGTCGAAAGTCTAATGCCGGTTTCCTCGTCATTTATTAAAACGATCAGAACGTCGCGTAAATTCATAATATCCGACTCTCATATGACAGGTCGTCCTTGTCATAACCAAAGTTGGCAATCAGATTTTCTGCGCGCCTCTTAATCACTTCAGAGCCACCAGAGGTTTCAACAAAGATCTCTGTCCCGTTAATTTGCTTCGGGGCAGTAAAGTCGCTGGCGTTTCTTGAAAAGGGCGATTTGATTTTTCCTTTGAAACTCAACACCTCCTCAAAGCGGTTCCCGTGTATCTCATGGATTACCTCACATAATCGGACAAACATTTCACGCCACGATTGGACCTCATATCTCCTCCCGTCAAATGTAAATGCCGTTGCTTTCGTGAGTTTCAAGGAACTAGAAGGTTTTGGTTCAGGGGGTGCATTAGGCTCTGAAGGAGGAACAGGAGTGGTTAGAAGCGGCGTTATCTGTATTTGTTCGAGATGCCCGGAGAGGAATTGCTCTACTTCGTTTCTATCCGGCTGACGTACACATAATCTATGTGTACGTTTTGCGAGGAGATTTACAACTGAACTATCAGGCTCACTTACTAGTTGATTCCATACCTCTGGCAGGGCCTCTAAAATTTGGTGTCTCTCGGCATTTTGGATGGTTCTCCCAGAGAAAACATTGTCTTTACTGAGAAGGTCAACCAACTTTTGCGCAATCTCAGTGCTATCTTGTCGATCAAGTTCCAGAGCTGCGACCCTTCTCCGCTCCCAACTTACCGCTCGAATCGGCAGGTAAAACCACCAGGTTGCGCCGTTGGTGAGTATTGCGATTTCAACACCTTCGGCAAAAGCGTAATCGAGCAGTTGCTCGCCATGTCTTTCCAACGATTCGCCACCTCTTTTCGCCTCAATGAAGACCTTCAACGTGTCGTCGCAAAACAGTGCATAGTCTACAGATCGACTGCCTACAGAATATTCACGCCCCACCTCATCAGGATCCACCACATCCCAACCCAGTTCGCGAAAAATTGGTTCTATGGCAGTGGCTTTTGTGTTAGCTTCATCAAACGAGGTTAAGCGCCCACTTGATATATATCCTTGAATTCTTTCTATCTCCCTCCGTACTTCATCAACCATCTCTTTCCTCCATAATGTAGGTTCATCCAATTGTGGTCGTTTTCAGCCACAACATAAACGTTGTCCCGGGCTGTCCGGGTTCGGCGTCTTCGAGGTGAATGTCACCCCCGAGATCCGTCATAATCTTCTTGACGATTGCCAACCCGAGCCCCATGCCATCCCTTTTCGTCGAAACATGAGGTGTGAATATCTTCTCTCGCACCTCGGGCGGAATCCCTCTCCCGGCGTCAGCGAAGTGAACGTACACCCTAGATTTGTCGAGGGACGGGAATGTCCGAATGGTCAACATTCCTTTCTCCATGTCATCCATCGACTCAAGTCCGTTCTTAATCAGGTTCAGGAAGGCGCGTTTCAGATGCTCGGCATCCCCCACAACAGGTGGCAAATCAGAAGGGACCTCCATTCGCACTTCGACGTGGGGCGGAAACTCGCCGAATATATCTATCGTGGCTTCGATAACCTCATCCAGCTTGAGAGATGATAGCTCCGGCGCTGGCAGCCGGGCGAGTTGCGAGAATTCGTCAAGCAGATGGCGTAAACCTTCAACCGCTGTAATGATTGTTTGCGTGCACTGTTCGAGCAGCTCCGCATATTCACCCGGGTTGGTATGGTAACGACGATGAAGTCGCTGCGCAGAGAGTTGAATCGGCGTTAACGGATTCTTGATTTCATGTGCCAGTTTCTGTGCTATCTCTTGCCAAGCCGCGATTTTTTCGGCGCGCTTTAACTCTTCGGTCCGCCGCCGCAGGTCGCCAACCATCTGATTGAATGCTCTCGCCAACACAGCAAACTCATCTTTGCTTCGAACTTTGACCTCGTAGTCCAGGTTTCCATCGACAATCTCCTCTGTACCTTTGACAATTGACTGGATCGGGGTGTTGATTCCTTTGGCAAGAATGCGGCTTAACCAAAATGAGAGCCCAATCACCACGGCAGCCGTGATTAACAGCGCGATAAAAGTCAATCGTTTTTCCGTTCGCCGATATTCTAGCTGGTCTTCGTCGATACCCGTGGCTAACGCGCCGATATTTGTCGCCAGAGCATCAACCCGACCCTGAATTGTCGCCAGAGCATCAACCCGACCCTGAATTGTCGCCAACTGGTCGCGTGCCTGAGCCGTGGTTAATGGAATCAACTTGCCAACGACGATTGCCCCGAGACGAGAGGTTCCATCTTCCGAAAAGATTGGCATCCCGGAAATCAGAACGCCTTGGTGCTTTAATTCCTCGGACGTGGTCGGATCTTCGGGCAACTCATTTAAGGGGTAAAGAAAATCGGTGAGGTCCGTTGGTGGTATGTCGGGATGCGTGCGATAAATCGTCTGTCCCGATTGGTCGTACAGTGCGAGGATATATTCCTGATACGCATCAGCGAGTTCGGTCATTCGCTGATTGATGAGACTGGAATCGGCTGGCGTTTCCAAAGCAGCCACTAAATCCGGATCAAGCGCTAACTCTTCAGCCGTAAACGTCAGCGGCTGATTTTCATGCAGTTCAAGTTGATAGGCAAGCTTCTTCGCATTTTCCAACGTTGCCGCGATCTTATAGTCCGCCCAGTGTTCAATGCTTTGGCTAATCAGATGGTAGGCGACCAGAACAAGGATAATTGTCGGAAACAGCGCCATCCCCGTAAAGGCCAATAGTAGCTTGCGTTGGAACTTCATTAGCTGCCAAACGAGAATTGTACTCCGTTAAGTGGAATGCCCTAACAACGTTCAAACTCCTATATCAGATTCGTGAGTTCCAAGGTACGGCGCAGTTGCTCCAGATTCGCGGAGGTCATCGGCGCGAGAGGGAGACGCATCTTTCCGTTCAGTTTGCCCATTAACATTAGAGCGGTTTTCGCGGGGATGGGATTCGTCTCAATAAAGAGGTCAACCGCCAACGGCATGGTCTCATAGTGCAGTTTTCGGGCGAGTTCAACATTACCCGCTTTGAAAGCGCCGCACAGCTCGGCAATGGGCGCGGGATCGACATTTGCCACAACAGAGATAACGCCTTTTCCGCCGACGGAGAGGATTGGCAACGTATTCACATCATCGCCCGAAAGCACGACGAAATCGTAGGGGCACATGGAAATGACTTCGCTGGCGCGTTTGAGGTCGCCTGTGGCTTCCTTGAGTCCGACGATGTTCGGGTGTTCGGCAAGTCGAGCAACCGTTACCGACAGAATGTCTGTGCCGCATCTGCCGGGGACGTTGTAAATGATAATCGGGATGTCGACGCTGTCGGCAATCTTCATGTAGTGGGCATAAAGACCATTCTGCGTTGGCTTGTTGTAATACGGCGTAACGATGAGCACCCCGTCTGCCCCGGCAGCTTTCGCATGCTCCGTTGCGTGCAATGTGCGCGTTGTCGAATTTGAACCTGTTCCCGCAATTACTGGCAGTCGGCCGTTGACCGTTTGGACAGCCAACTCGACGACGCGATTGTGCTCTTCATCCGAAAGTGCAGGAGACTCACCGGTTGTGCCACAGGGAACAATTCCGTCTGTGCCACCTTCAATCTGGAACTCCAGGAGTTCTTTGAGCTTGCTTTCGTCAAGCGATTCATCGTCCTTGAACGGCGTTACGAGTGCGACGAAGGATCCTTCGAACATGTCAGAACCTCCTTCAAATCAGTGGAAAAACCGTGGTCATACGTCCTGTGAATCGTCCTTTGAGGATTCTGTAAGGGTAGAAAAACAGGCTGCGTCACCCTGCTGTTTCCTATCGCAGGTGAAACCCTCTTTGTCGGGCATGTATTCAGTTATGCGTTTTTTTGAGTTGTAGTGAGATTGTCTAATCTGAGTGCGCAAAGTCCTAGAAACATCGTCAGGTAAATGACGGCTTCCGGTAGAGAACAATTTTTTCCCAATTTCACACAGCGTGCACCGTCAATGTTGCTTTTTTAATTCTAGGAGTCCGACGCGCTACGCCATAGGTGGCAGCCAGTTGATCCAGCCACTAACACCAACAAACCGTCAATAAACTCCCACCATACATCTTTTGCCGCTATACCGGCAGCGGGCAGGTTGTCTAGAAAAAAGTCGTAGGTCAAAAAGTTGGTGAAGAACCAAGGCGCCCGCAAGAGCGAGGCATAGAAAGCCACGTTGGCTTCCAAATACTCACGCGTGATTGGACTATCGGCTCCCCCATTTCCAACGGCTCGCTTCCGGGCGATATTCACGATTAACGCTACCAACACGGAGAACGCCATGAACCAATTCACAAATTTCCAGATCGGATATTGTGGAGATCCGTCGTGGTGGATCGGGGTAGTCACCCAGTTTATACCTACGACAATAGCGGTAGCTACGAGAATGATCCCGAGTATCCGTTTCAACGCTGACATAAGTCATTGCCTCCCGATTTTAATAACCGTGGTCGAATCAAGCGTATCAAAACTAAACGAGCTATATTCACCGCAACCCAAGTCGACTGTTCGGGACGCCCGACGCTTCTCGGAATTGTTGACCGCCCCAAATTAGCACCGACGGATTATAGAATAGCCGGGTAAGACTGTCAAGCAAATTCAATAACTTAACCCAGGGGAAAACGCATCTGATTGTAGGAATCAAGCGGAGTGAATAGATCAAGAGAGTGCGTAACGACCACGATAAAGATCACAGTGCAATAGGACGCTCTTCAAGCGGTTGAGTACGGAGTAGGAGTTCCTATCGATCAAAGGAACGGATAGTGACTGCGATAGAATTTCTCCCTCCTTAATCAGTCGGTTGATCGATAGAGATCCCTCGTTATTCCCTACAAAAATCCTGGGACATGAGATTATCGTAGAAAATCATCATTTCTGCTTATTGCACAGATCGTGTTTAATATCAGGCGGGATTGCCTCGGCACATCGGAGAAAAACTGTTGACAAAGATTCCATTAACCTGTATACTTAAAAGATGTGTTGTGGACTCAAGTTTCCCCTAGTACCAACAGATAGAACCCCTTTCAAAACCACACTGTTCAGGAGAAAAGATCTCATGATTCAACTCAGAAATATAACTACGATTATCGCATTGGCATTTGCGCTTGTCTGGATGTCCGGGTGTGGAGGCTGTAACCCCGAACCACTGCCATCGGGCATGAGTCCCACGGAAGGGCCCGAAACAGGCGGGACGACCGTGCGGATTAGTGGCGAGAAGTTCGACATGAAAAACGGCGTCACCGTTACCTTTGACGACAAGAGCGCCCAAAGCGTAACCGTTCCAAGCAAGACCGAGATTACCGCTGTAACCCCCGCCGGAACCGCAGGCGAGTCTGTGGCAGTCGTTGTGACCAACAAGAAGAAAGTGGAGAAACCGGCAACGCTTTCGCAGAAGTTCACCTATACCGATGCGACACCGTCGACCGTGACCTCGGTAGATCCGCCAGACGGCACGCTGATCTCCGAATATGAGGATTCGCTTAACGTGAGAAACACCGTCTCATTTACGTTTAGTGAAGACGTGGATAGCATGAGCGGGATGATATCCGTCATGGTCGAGTCAACGCCCGAGTCGATCAGTAAAGAATCGGGAACCGTTGCAGGCAGCGTGAGCGGCGCGGGAAACATGGTCACGTTTACATCCGATGAACCGATGCGGGCAGGTCGCAAGTATATGGTAACTGTGTCAGATTTCAAAGACGCAAAGGGCAACGCTCAAACAGCCAGCTACAGTTCTAGTTTCTCAGTCTCTTATCCGGAAAAGGTTCGCAAATATCGAGTTCGACAAGGCGAAACACTACCGATGATCGCCGGACGTCCCGAAGTTTACGACGACGCCAACCTCTGGTCAAGATTGGTCGAAGCGAACCAGGACGACTCCGATTTTAATCCACAGCGTCTGAAAGCGGGCTTAATGCTGTGGGTGCCGGATCGAGGACAAGCGTGGGGAGACTAAACGCGTAAACGCCCGGCTCTTCACGCGAACATGCCATAATGTGTTTCTAGTGTGTTAACGTACTCTTGAGCGAGTTGAAGGAGGGGTTAGCTCCCCCTCCTTTTTCATCAGGAGATGTTTCCCCTGATAACGTGCCCTACCGTTTGTAGCCCGTCAATTCGACATAGCCACGGCCTTTTGAGGGCTGTCCGCTGATTGTTCCCTCCACTGATACGGCGCCCTCCCAATACATAAAACCGCTGGATAGTTCCTGATTTGGAATTAGCGGATCTATGCGCAATTCAATACCTAGAGACGGAAAATCCACCTGCCAGCCGGAAGGATAGGTAATTTCGGTCTCCGGACTTCTCCAACTCCCTGTCGCCGCGACTGTGAAGTCCCCCGGTTGGATTGGAATCTGCCGCCCATCAGCATGCGATACCGTTCCTTCAAAGATGCCGACATCGCCGCCTTCGCTCTCCCGCAATCGACCAAACATCAGTGCGATGCCATCGTCGAGTTGCAGTCCGAACCAATCCCAACCAACCACACCTTTGCTGAGCGCGCTTGTCCCAAACTCGTGATCCATCCAACTCTTTCCCGTAACGTTATGCTTTTCTCCACGACTGACAATTGTGCCCTCTGTATCCAATCCGACGAGACTGTAGTAGTGATTCGCGTTCCCGCGCTCGGGTCCCTTCTGACTTAGTCCCTGCCCCCCGTGCAACAAAGGCAGACGTGTTTCTCGCAGGCTCAAATCGATTGCGATACGCGGTTCAATCTGGTCGTCAACTGCCCGCAAACGAAAAACACTCGTACTATCCTGAGATACCGACCAATCCTCAAGCCAAACCTCGTAAGTCGGCGCCCCCTGTGCTCCAGCCAATCCGCCTGCGCCGCGGCTATATCGTTCAAAACTCGTGTGCGTCTTTGCCTTAACGTCGGTTAGGGCGAAATGTGCCATGTAAATCTGATTCGTTCCCAGACGCGATTTTCGCACGGGCATCTTTGCCGCCAGCGCCCTTCGGAAAAAGGTGAGTTGGTAACCGAACTCTCTCCCGTTATCCGTTTTCAGGTTGCCCGTATAATACCACCACTCGGTTTTGTAATCGGGATGCGGTCCGTGATCCTTGGGAAACACGAGATTCATCGGTTCAACTGCACGAGCAAACCCCTCTCCGCTATCGCCGCTTAGTATCTCAACGATGTTTTGTTGGCTTGTGTCTCCTTTAGCGTGGGCAAAGTGACTTAAGGCGAGAATAATTGTTGTGAAAAGTGTGAGCGGTTTGTTCATCTGCTACGAGTGAGTTTCGGTATTAAGATAGCGCAAGCTGTCAGTTGTCGCCCCGCTGGGGCTTTGTAAGGCTGGTGCACTCGTCCTACAGGGATGATGGTTACAGAAACCAATCTGTATCATCAAATCGAAGATGAAATCTTCTCCAGTTTGCGACAAAAGCCCCGGAGGGGCTTTATTACGTTGCTGTTTTCGCGGCTATATACCTGTCGCGCCGCTGGCGCTATGGGGTGTAGGGTCACGGTTACCATATTTAGAAATCTGGTTTTCAAGAAAAAACGAAGACTCCTGCTTCGATTTGACGATTGAAAATCTTCGCTGGAGCGAAAAAGTGCGGGATTCCCTTCCCTCCTTCCAATCTTCCTTCCCTTCCAGTCCCATTACTCAGTTCTCAACGCCTCGGCGGGCTGCATCTGTCCCATGCGCCACGCGGGATAAATACTTGCCAACAACGCGGAAACAAGTGCGACCAAGAATGCAAGAGTAAATTGGGAAGGTTGTAACTGCATCTGCAGCGTCCATCCGAAAGAACGCAGATTGATGATGTAAATCAGAATGGTCGCAAGAACCAGACCGGTAGGCATCGCGATTAATCCGGCGATGGCGCCCATCAATCCCGTTTCGAGGAGCGTTAATCTTGATAATTGACTGCGCGTGATGCCGATAGACCGTAGAGTGCCAATCTCACGCGTCCGCTCCAGTTGCAAACTCATCAACGCCGAAAGCACTCCGATAAACGCAACCACTGCCGCGAGCATTTGCAGTGCAACGAAGATGCTGAACGTACGGTCAAACACTGCAAGCGCATTAGCCCTCAGCGCCCGATTTGAACGAATGACCAGATCCAGTTTGCCCGCCAAAGCGGATTTGAGCGCTCCAATTTTCTCGTCAATATCAACGCCGGGCTCGACAATTAGTGCGGCAGACGAGAGGTGCGGATCGTCCCAATAGCTGCGGTAGACGGCATCATACATCATCACTCCCGGTCGGACATCGAAATCGTAAGCCACACCAACAATCTTAAAGGATATCTCGCCTTTATCTGTGAGAAGCGTTATCGTATCGCCGAGGGAGCGTTTGTATCGGTTTGCCAACGGTTCGTTGACAATGAGCCCACCCGCTCGGAATGCGTCCCACGTTTCGGCGTGATTTCCGAGGGCGGATTTGTAGTGGCGATTTCCCCCCGCAATGTCCTGAGTGACGGCGCTCAAGGTAATACACCCCATGCCTGTGGCATCAATTTCAACACTTCTAGCCGTGGCAACTTGGGCGATACCCGGAAACGTCTCAAACAGCTTGAGGGCGCCCGGATCGAGCCTCTCCGTCATCTGGCTATTGGCGATTACCGGCGGCGTGACGAAGATGTCCGCCCCCAGTAGGTCTGTCAGCCAACGTTCAACGGTCAATCGGAAGCTCCCAATCATGACGCTCACACCGACAATCACACTCACGGCAATCATGAGTGCGGCAACCGCGGTGGAGGTTCGGCTCAATGCGCGATCGATGTCTCGAATTGCCATATTGCCCAGAATCGGAAGCCTTCGGCGCAGCCAACGAGTTGTCGCTAACGCGGTAAATCCGCGCATGAACGCTGGCGTCAGGAGCGCCATCCCGACCAGTACGGCAAGCACCCCTAGGAACGTGAGTCCGAGATGCCATTCGGGGAGCAGCAAGCTCGCACCGAGTAACAACGCAGCGACACCAGCGATGCTAATCCAGCGGAGCGAGCGGCGTGTTCGGGATTCGATAGCGCTCCTCTGGAGCGTGCTGAGGGGAGATACTCGCGTCGCCTCAAACGCCGGCATTAAGGCTCCAATCATCGCCGCCGCGATACCGAACAGCCCACCTTTCAGGAGCATCAACAATGAAACATCGATCTCGCGTACACTGCTGACAAAAAACAGATCGTTGATGCTGGTTGTTATCATTCCAATCGCGCCACGGCTAAGGAAGATTCCCAATCCAACGCCGAGAATCGCGCCGGCAATACCGAGCACAGTCGCCTCGGCAAGAATCATGGCGAAGATTTCGCGGCGTGTCATCCCGATGGCGCGCAACCGTCCAATCACCGCACGTCGCTGAATAACGCTAAACGAGACGGTGTTGTAGATTAGAAACATACCCACCACCAAGGCTAACAAACTCAGCGCTGTCAGATTCAGCCGAAAGGCTTTTGTCATCTCAATGACCGCGCCGCGGCGCGCATCCGGGCTTTCGATGCGAGCGCCGGGCGGAAGCACCGATTCGATGCGTTCGAGTGCTTTGGTATTCGACGGGGCCTCCGGCAGGATGAGGTCAATTCGGTCCAGCTTTCCAATTTTGGCAAATACTTCTTGCGCAGTGGCAATGTCGGTTATCAGCAAATCTTTCAAGGAGCGTCGAATTCGCCTATCTTCGGACGCAATGACATCGACAATTCGTAGTTTGCGCTGGTAACTCCCAACCTGAATCTCCAAGTTCTGGCCTATGGCAAGCTGATATTCATCACTGACATTTGCCCCTATTAGCACCGTGTTCGGTTCCGCCATGAACGCGCTAAACGACTTTTGATTTAACGTCGCAATCTTTGCGGTGCCAAGTTCCTCGCGAAAAGGTCGTTCAGCGAAACTATCGACGCCGAGCAAGCGCATCGGTTGCCCGTTAAGCGTCTTCACCTTGACATATCCCTCAACGATAGGGGCGCTCTTGCGGTAACCGAGTTCTCGCCGGATTTGAAGATAGACACTCTCGTCCACTCCGTTCGGACCTCCGACAATCTGATGCGTTGCCTTGCCAACAACGGCGTTTGTACTGATGGTGAACGCCCGATTTGCCGACGAGTTGGCAAGGTCAATGGCAATAATCATGGCGACGCCGATGGACACACCTACGATAAAAAACAGACTTTGAAGAGGACGACGCCATGCACCTCCCCAAGCCAACCGAAGCAAGGTTCTCAGATTTCTCACGTTGCCGATATTATCCCCTATGCAAGTTCAGTTTTCCGCCGTCAATGTGAAACACACGGTCTGCTCGCTCCGCGATTTCAGTTGCATGGGTTGCCATCACCAAGGCTTTGCCAGCGGTTCGGCTCAGTCGCAGCAGCAGCGAGAGGACGGATTCACTCGTTTCGGCGTCCAGATTACCGGTCGGCTCATCTGCGAGCACAAATTGCGGATTATGCACTAGAGCACGAGCGATAGCTACCCGTTGCTGTTCACCACCACTCAATTTGTCGGGATAGGTTTCCGTCCGCGCACCGAGACCAACGGCATCTAGCAAGGAAGCCGCAGACTTATGAGCGTCCCTTTTGCCCATCAAGTTTACGGGTAGCGTAACGTTTTCAATTACAGTCAGTGTCGGTATGAGATTGAAGAATTGGAAAACGAAACCGATATGATTCCGTCGGAACAGGGTGCGTTCGCGCTCCGTCAAGCGATTGAGTGCGATTTCCCCGTCAGATGTTCGAATAAGGACATCACCGTCGCTAGGCGCGTCAATGCCAGCGATGAGGTTGAGGAGGGTACTCTTGCCGCTGCCGGATTTCCCGTGCAGGCAGACGAATTCACCCCCATAGAACTCCTCGGTAATTCCGTCCAGCACGATATGATGTTGGTCGCCTTCCCTGTATATTTTTCTCAAACCGTTGAGGCGTATGAGCGGTTTGTGGGCTGAATTGCTTTCCCGCATTAGGAACCTCACTAGACGATCTCTATGGGATTAGCTATCGCGCTCGCTTAACCGTTCAGTCCGTTTTTAACGCCGGAAGTAGTGGAGCGCACAGCACAAAAAAGACGGCAACGGCGCTAGCTATCACCCCCACAAGAAACACGATGCCCAAGGTCGCCGCGAGGGAGACCCACGGAACATGGCTGCCGGGAGCAAGTATGTGCGGTGCAACGGCAATCAACGCGGAAACGGCGCCGATTGCCATACCGGTCAGAAGAAGAAACGCGTTCTCTATCAGGAGCATCGCGGACAGTGTTAACCGGCGAAAACCAATTGCGCGCAGGGTCGCCAATTCACCGCGCCGCTCAATCGCATTCCTCAGAAGAATCAAGCCCAGACCTAATGTCCCGAGCAGTAGTCCGAAACCACCAAGCGTCTGAAACGTAGAAAGATAGGTATTTTCGACCGTTCTGTAGTTGGCTAGTTTTTCGGCGGTTGAGGTTACATCGAAACCGTGATCGCGAAGCACATTTTCAAGCACCTGCGTCACCTCCTCCGCGGCTTCGGGAGGCGTTTGGATTAGGAAAGACCTATGCCCGCTCTGGCTCGGAAAGTATTTGGTAAAATTGGCTTCGGAGATTAACAGTTCACTCTGGAAGATGCTGCCTCGCAAAAGTCCTACGAGCCGGAGCTTTAACGGTTCGCCCAATTCGTCCCGGATGATGAGATCTTTGCCAAGCCCAAGGTGTAAAATCCACATCACCGAATTATAATCTCCGATAGCCGGGACCGCCCCTTCTCCAAGTTCCTCGTATAGAAGGCGCCACGGTGCCTCCTCTTCGTTCACTCTTGACTGAAATTGGAAACCGCCCCGTGCAATGAGATTATCGGAAACACCCCATACCCGAGGATTTTGGGGTTGATAGAGGTTCAGACAGCTCGCATCCTCGCCCGGGAGAACGCGAAGTGGAATAATTCGGGATTGAGCCAATGCCGCCTCATCTCGGTCCGAGAAACCCAATTCAAACCTTCCGGCTTCAGAGTTCAAGTCATGATGCAGCGGGACGTCCGCCTCGGCGACCAGCGTAAACCCCCCTGTACCGGAGGTGCGCTCCAGAGATGAGTTGTGTCCGCTATTAACGTGTCGATTTGCGCCGACTGCAACGATGACGAAACAGGCGCAACTAACCAGTGCCGCACAAAGCATACTACGCCCGGGACGACGTGCGCAATTTCGAATGCCTATTCGCGCGATGCCACCTCTTGAACTCGACGCTTCGGACGCCCCATCCAACTTCAACCATAAAGCAAGAAAGGAGAATCCCGCAATCAATAGAAGCGTCCCGATAGCGAAAAAGAGCGTCGGTGATGATGATGCTTCGGTAATCAACGCAAACAGCAAAAGCGCCAGAGCAATCCCAATCGTTGCAAAAGCAAAGATGCGCACCACACGTCCCGATGCTTTTTCTTCAAGCTCAGTTGCCCCGGCGACTAACGAGCGAATCGAGATTTTGCCCAGCCGTCGGATTGTCCATCCGATTGAAGCAAGAACGACAACAATGGAAATCAAGTAGCCGAGTAGCAGGTTCAACCAATTGAGGTGAAGTGACAGGAACTGCGTTCCCACCGCTGCCACCCACCACGTCCGCAATCCTGTCATCATCAACCAGGCATAGCCGATTGCTCCAACCAATCCTATCGCACCGCCGATTCCAGCTAGGATACCCGCCTCCCTCATGAAACGCCAACGTACCGTGGACAGCGGATAGCCCGAAGTCAATAGAATCCCGATTTCGCCCGCTCGTCCTTCGACGCCAAGTCTAAAGAGCAATCCCACGAGTAGCGCGGCAGAGATGATGAGAAAGAGACTAAATCCGATAAACAGCATACTGAAGTCGGTGGCGCCTGAAGCGGCTTCCAAGCCTTGCGCCTTCACCGGCTGGAATACGAACCCGAATTGCTCAGGGGCAGCCATTTCCCGTAACTGTTCATGGAAAACCCTTTGGGTAGTCTGGAGATTTTCACCCGGATTTGCTCCGAAACGAATTGCCGTTAGGCTGCCAAACTGACTGCTCCATAACCGATAGCCCGTCGCGGCAGAAACAAAAGCCTTGGGCGTCGCGCCGAATTCATCCCAATACGCTTCATCTCTAGGACGAATTCGATTAAAATCGACCGGGAATGGCGCGTCCCATTCGGACATGTCATCCGCGTCATGCACCCCCGGAAAGTTTGGCGTCAATTCCCGATCTGCGGCTAGCCCCGTTAGGGCAATAACACCCTTTAGACGAAATTCTGCGTACTTTGTCAAAAACTGTTCGTTGCGCCCAATGACGTAATAACTCACATCAATCCTATCCCCGGTCTGTGCCTTTAATTCGCTCGCCGCCCATTCGTTGAGTAGAATTTCATGGTCACCGAGTCGCACGGCGTGAAACAGGACTTGATTGTCCGGTTGTCCGCCCGTTTGCACCCGCATCTGCTCATTCACGCCAAGCGCCGTAATGGTCGAGTAGGGAACTGACTTCCCATTCGCCGAGATCCCATTCGCCAAGTAGGTCATGACGGTAGTCACAGGAATTTCGTTCTCGGCTGCGACAGTCTTTGCCAATTTTATGATGTTCGGTTTGAGAACGAACTGGGAGGTTTCAAGGGAGAAATAGCCGACGGAGCGTCGGAGCGTCAAGCCGAAGTCATCCAGCTTTAATAGCTGCCGAAGTTTTTCCCCCAATCGCTCCGTTGCGTCAGTGGCGGGAATCGCGGGCGATGAAATTAGAATTGCGTTGACTTTCGCTTCCTGCCCCAAGGCTTTCTGCAAAACAGGTAGGGAAACATAGGCATTGAATGGAAGACTTTGATTGGGGCGGAGACCGAATCGCCCAACGCCTAAATTTGGGACAATTTTCGCCACGGTGAGCCGGAGGGTTTGCACGACATCCGATGTATCTCGACGACCAAGCAGAGATTCGGGATGAATATCGTTTTGCTTCTGAAAAGAGATGAGAAGCGTGCCTCCAACCTCGACGTTGAGTTCCTTTTTGAGGGATTGGTTAATAATGACCGATGGGAAGAGTTGCCTCGGTTGCTTTTTCAGGAAATCGCCTAGATTACCTGTTTCAGAGGTTGACCAGAAGTCCAAAAAATCCTCATCAATTCCCTGGATTTGGACGCGCGACGCCCTGGTCTTGGTAGTCGCGTTAACCGCGGGGCCGCTCAACAGCATTGCAGGTACAACGCGGTCATATCCTTCGTCTGTCGTCAGGTAGGCTGACAAATCCGCCGTGAGTGTTTCTCGAAAGAAGCGCTCTGATAGCATCACATGGTCAATTTTGCCTAACCGATCCAGTGTTAGCTCTCGTAGGCTTCCGCGAACGGAATCACCGACCAGAAGCGCGCCGGTGAGAACTGCTGTCGCCACGGCGGCACTGAGCAATACGGCGAGATGAATTTGCCAGAAATGGATTAGACTTCGGCGCATGAAAAGAGCTTTTGCGAATTGCGCATCAGGTTTCGTCAGATGGTCGGTTTTGCACTACAGGAATACAATAGCTGACAATGGTCGGGTAATCTTTAGGACTTAATGTCTTCATCTCAAACCTGTCCCGCGTGCCCTTCAATTCTGCCATTTACCAACTCAAATCGGCGTTCAAAGCGCTCCGCAAGTTCAAGGTTGTGCGTCACCACAATCAAGATATTTTGCTCGGCTTGGTGAAGTTCAAAGAGGAGGGAGGTGACTGTATCTGCTGTTGAACGGTCGAGATTTCCCGTCGGCTCATCGCAGAGGAGAAGGCTCGGCTTATTCATAAGCGCACGAGCCACGGCGACACGTTGACATTCGCCGCCGGAAAGCGCCGCCGGACGATGGCTCAATCGGTGAGAGAGACCGACGCCTTCAAGTAACATTCTGGCCCTACTTTCGACATGCTCATTGCGCCGATTAAACGCCAAAGTGGGTATCAAGACATTTTCCAGAACCGAATATTGGGGTAGAAGGTGATGGTCCTGAAAAACAAACCCAATAACTTCGTTTCGAAATCTTGCCAACCGTGGTTCCGAGAGTCCAAACGGGCTTTCACCGTTGATTTCAATCGTGCCGGCGGAAGGTGTGTCCAGCGTACCTATCAGGTGTAACAGCGTGCTCTTTCCTGAGCCGGAGGGACCGGTTAGGGCAAGCCTCTGCCCTTGAGTCATCTCGAACGAGACGCCGCGAAGGACTTCGACGGAACGTGCCGCGCTACCGAAGTTCTTATGGATTTCCGACACTTTGAGGGAAGTAAGATTTGATGTTGCCATCTTTCACGGAGAGACATGAAGTCGCGCAGATGGATTTGGGAGTATCTTCGTACTACGCAGAAGGCTCCCATTTGCAGAGTGCATTCAGACCATCCGTGGAGGACTCGGGGCTTCTTCAATTTGGTTTGCGATAAAGTCGGGGATTGGGATGGCTTTCATTTTTTCGCCCGGATTACAGGTACAACACGCCGTTCGCATCTGACCACGCGCAATCTGGACATCATCTTTGGTAAACACAAATTGGTACGTCATAGATTTGCGCCCTTTTCTCGAAATCATCAGATTAATATCCAAGGTATCCTCAAACTTAACGGGATTCAAGTATTCACACGATGCCGACAGTCTTGGCCAACCAATCTTGTTTCCTTCCCATTCTGCTGCAACGCTGGTTCCCAATGAACGCAGAAATTCATGTTCAGCGGTTTCCATGAAAACAAAAAATCGAGAAAAATGGGCAATACCGGCCATGTCGGTATCGGAAAATTCTATCTGCCGTTTTGTCCGATATTCATAGGGCATGACATTCAATCACAAGGGGGGTAGTTAATCAGAGTTGAGTTCCTCAGCGATCAAGGTTGGGCGAAGGAACGCTGAAGGTGATGTAGCGCGTATGCCGAAATTTATCAATCCTGTTTCCGGCGGTAACCTACGACCCCGGTCGATAAAGCGTCACGAGACAACCGCCTGCCGCGGCAAGCAGAATCCCAACGATGAATTGCCAGTGGAAACTACTCCAACCGCCCGCCGGTGGGTGCATCGCCGTCGCAACAATCGCATTAACAATCGGAGCGCCGGCAAAGACAATCGACATCACCACGGCGGGCCTGCCTCCCACACCAAATGCCAACACGACGCCGAACGCCCCGATGGCACCGACTGTCCCGGCGATTGTTGACCAAGCTATCCCCTTCGCCGGAAAACTCCATGTGGCACCGTTGGCAACGAGCATAATCGCTGATCCGATAACCGCTATCAGCAGATAGGCTATGCCCACGAAAAAGAACGCTTTGTAGCGCCCATGCGCAGCATCCGCCATTGATAACTGTCCGGAATGAAGTAAAACGCCGTAAGAACCCCATGCTGCAACCGTTATAAAAACAAAAATTAACCATGTCATACGCATATTGTTCTCCCTATGTCGAAAGGTATTTCCGATAAACCGCCAAAGTTTCATCCGCCATGATGTCGTCGCTAAAGCATTGATGCACGGCTTCCTTCCCTTGCCGACCCAGCTCCTCGCGGCGTTTCGTATTGTTCATCAATTCAAGTATGCCCTCTGCAGTTGCAGTCGGCGACTCCGCATCTACGAGTATGCCGCCACCCGTCGCATCGATTAACTCCGGAAATCCCCCGTGGCGCGGGAGGACAACCGGCACGCCATTGGCGAGCGCTTCCAGAACGAATAGCCCTTTGGGTTCTTTGTAGATCGTCGGCACGGATAGGACGTGTAAGCCTCGAAGGAAATCAACCTTCTGCAGGCGATCAACCTCTCCCACATACTCGAAGGCGTCCGTTAATCCCCACGCCTCGATCTGCTTCACAATTTCCTCGAAGTACAGTGTGTCCCCCTTGCCGAGATACCCCGCAACCTTTAGCCGAATCTTATCAGATGCAACCTGCCGCGTCAACCGGTAAAACGCATCAACGAGCAGATGCAGCCCTTTCTCCGGACAGATGCGCGCCAGATATCCAATCACGAAGGGAGAATCGGAAGCGGTGGTTTCCCTAGCTTCGCCGTGTCCTTCCAGATTCAAACCGAGTTTCACCACCTCAACTTTGTCCGCGGGAATCCTGAGATATGATGCCATGAACTCGGCATAATATCGGCAGGGCGCGATGAAACCATCCACATCGGAAGCCCGCGCTCGCAAAACCTCCAACGCCTGCGCTTTGTAAGGCTCAATTAGACCTTCCAGAAAGATGTCTTCTCCCTGAAGCGCGCAGAGAATTGGGACACCCAACGCCTTTTTCATCTCCTTGGCAAACCCCACGAACATTGAGTTGGTAAGTTGCACAAGATTTGGTCGGTAGGCATCTTTCAGCCATTTTGTCAGCTTTTCCAATTCCTTTTTCTGATGTCCGTTTTCCCCTTGAAGTACGGAAAGTGTGAGGGCACCGAGATCTTTCGCGTTTGTTGAACTGGCAAATCGAGATAACTTCCTCAGCAGCGCGGGACTGTTGAGCAATTCATCAAAAACCCACGGTGTGTGGCGGAACAGAGCCGACTTCTGCTCCAGATAGACGTTAATCCCGCCGTAAAAGATGCGGTGGATGCTGACATCGGTTTCGTCTGTCCGGATAGGGGTATAGGTTGGGATGAGCGCGACATCGTGCCCCTTCTGTAGTAGCGCTGCAGCGAGGGTATTGTCGTGAATGCAGGTGCCGCAATACATGCCTGCGGCACCTGCGGCGATATAGGCAATTTTCATTGGGTTAACGACGACTGGCTTTCAGTGGTAATCTGTCCCTTTCAAGCAGATGAGGCGATTGTAGGTGCTATCTATTAGGGACTTAGTAGTTAACTGCTTTTTGGTCGATTTGCTTGCTTTTCTCTTCTTAATGTACAATCATTTTAGACAGTGTTCGGAATCTTGATTCACACTAAAATACATCTCTATAAGAGAGAAATGGAGGCATATCATGTTGACCAAGCGTTTGTACATGCTCGCGGGAGCATTGCGGGTTATCTGCGGGATTTTAATTTCCAACACTATGGGATTTTCAGCACACCATGATGTTGTCGTTGACAGAATATACCGATAGCCAAACAATTCATGTGGCTCAGGTGAAGCATTCATCAAAAAATCTTATGAAAATCTCATCATCTTTTCTGCGATTATATTTCCAGCAAGACTCCATGATATACAGTGGCAGCCACTTCTTGCTGTAGTGATGATGCGTTCCGTAGAATGACCTCTTGACACAAGCCCAAAACGACTCGATGGTGTTGGTGTGAGTTACGCCGTCCTCAGAAACATATCTCTCTTGGTGATGGATAACATGTCTTTCGATATCTTCGTCCAGACTATTGTAAGAGCGAAATTCATCAGTCATAAGAATAGACTCATCGGGTGAGACATTGCTAAGGATGAATTCTCTGATATTTTCACCAGATAGAACCTTCATGAATTTAGCAACCACCCGACCGCCTCTCTCGACTACGCCGATGACGGGAGATTTATTTGTGCCTCTACCTCTCTTAGATTTTGCTCTGGGTTTGCCGCCGACATAGGTTTCGTCCGCTTCAACTATCCCTTTCAGCAATTCATCACTATCACTCATTTTCTCACGGAGGCGCATTGCCATATACCAAGCGGACTTTTGATTCATGTCCAAGTCACGAGCAAGCTGACAACTCGATATGCTTTTCTTGGCATTGGAAAGAATTGAGATAGCCAAAAACCATTTCTGGAGAGGTATCTTGGTACCATGGAAGATGGTTCCTGCTGTAGCCGAAAAGCTAGATTCACAATCGTAGCAATTCCAACCAGTAGTAATGTCGTTTTTGTTCTTGCGTCCAACTTTTTCACTGCCACAGTGGATACAGCAAACACCGTCCTTCCAACGTTTTTCCTCTATAAATCTGAGACAAGATTCTTGATTTGGAAACTCTTTCATAAGATTCAAAATGTCCATAGCAAACTCCTACGAGAAGAATAGTCACTATGGACATCTACGTGTGACGAAAAGATTTACGACAGGGTACCAAGTTTTATGTTTGTCGTCAGTCTAAAAGCTACAAGCTACTAATTCCGATCTATTATATTGTGAAATTCCGTTATTTCCAAAAAGTTAATGCCATCTCATGAGATGTGGGAATTGTAGCTTGAAAATGGGGTGAAGGGAGTTGGTCCGATTGCAGAGAGGTCAGTACACTCTCTACCATCCCATTGAATGAGATGCGATTGCCTTGCCTCTTCGGTCTCTTTAGGCTTGACGGCTTTCTGCCAGCGGAGTATAATTCAGCGCATTATTTTGAATTCAATTCTATCAGGTTTAGGTAGCGGATTCAACAGAAAATTCCGATGGCAGTTCTTGTATGATTTCACTTCGCGCGATAGGGAATGTGTGCCATAGATGAAAGAACCCATTTGTAGGAGAGTCCCAAAAACAGGGATGCAGATTGGCGGCTTCGTGGGGGATTACCTGAAGGGAATCACGCAGCAATGGTTGCTCGTGGCGCCAAAAGCCAATCCCGGCATGCTTGAAATGTTCCGCGATCGTGACATTTCCCCGCTACGGGAAATGGTGCCTTGGGCAGGGGAGTTCTCGGGGAAATATCTGACGGGCGCGGTGCAAGTTCTCCGAGTGACGTCAGATCCGGCGCTGAAAGTGTGGATGAAGGACTTCGTCCGCATCCTTGTAAACCTTCAAGATACCGACGGCTACCTCGGCCCTTGGCCAAAGCCGCACCGCTTAACAAACTCCAATTCCGCGGGGCAGAATACTTGGGATACTTGGGGCCATTACCACAACATGCTGGGTCTGCTGCTTTGGCATGAAGAAACGCAAGACAAAGAGGCGCTGACTTGCGCGTCGCACATAGCCGACCTGCTCTGCGAGACGTATCTGGGGAAAAAGCGTCCGCGCTTGGTCGAGACAGGCTCAACCGAGATGAATCTGGCGCCGGCCCACTCCCTGTGCATACTCTATCGCAAGACGAAAGACGAACGCTATCTTAAGTTGGCGCTCCAGATCGTGGATGAATTTGCAGCTACGGAGAATGGGGAACCTTTGGCAGGCGACTACCTGCGGAGCGCACTTGATGGCAAAGAGTTTTTCCAGACTCCCAAACCGCGGTGGGAAAGCCTACACCCAATCATGGCGCTGCCGGAACTCTACTGGATTACCGGTGAAGACCGCTACCGGAGAGCCTTTGAACGAATCTGGTGGAGCATTGTCAAGCTTGATCGGCACAACAACGGCGGTTTTTCGTCGGGAGAGCAGGCAACCGGCAATCCGTACCATCTAGCCGCGATCGAATCCTGCTGCACGATTGCGTGGACGGCGATGAGCGTCGAGATGCTGAAACTCACCGGGAATCCCATTGTCGCCGATGAACTCGAACTCACGCTATTCAACTCCATCGTCGGCATGCACTCCCCAACAGGGCACTGGTCTACCTACGACACGCCGATGAACGGAATACGCCGTTCCAGCGCACACACCATTGTCTTCCAAGCGCGTGAAGGCACCCCCGAACTGAACTGCTGTAGTGTGAACACTCCCCGCGGATTCGGAATGCTAAGCGATTGGGCGCTCATGAAAGACCGCGAAGGTCTCATATTGAACTACTACGGTCCGTCAACGCTAGCGGCACGATTAAAGCCGGGTTTGTCCGTGACACTGACGCAGGAGACGGAGTATCCGCTTGATGGCAAGATTGTCGTATCTGTGAAACCATCCAAATCCTCCGAATTTGCTCTGAAGTTGCGCATTCCGCACTGGTCATCAGAGACGCACGTCAGAATTAATGATGAACCTCCGCTTAGCGTGAAAGCCGCTAGTTACCTCCGAATTGATCGCAAATGGAAAGCAAGTGATAAGATTCAGCTTACGTTGGACATGTCCTTGCGCGTATGGAGCGGAGAGCAGGAATGTGAAGGACTGGCATCAATCTATCGGGGCCCTATCCTGCTGGCGTATGACCACCGGTACAATCTCAAGCACGCCGAAGAGGGCAATCCGCAGATACGCGATGTTAAGGAGTGGGATCCGGTAACCTGCATGTTGGATATTCCGCTGGTTGACCTCGTGAACCTGCAATCGAAGCAGGTTCAGTGGACCGATTGGCTACCGCCTCAACTTCTGCTGGAATTTGAGGCGGCGAACGGCGAGACGGTGCGTCTTTGCGACTTTGGCAGCGCGGGCGAGGCTGGAACGCCGTATTGCTCCTGGTTGCCCGTTAAGGGCTGTCCCGAAACCCCCGAGTTTTCCAAAGAGAACCCGCTGCGGACTCTTCCCGTTTGATAGCGGAATCAACGCCAATAGGACGAATTGCCGATTACCACACCTATCACCACGTGTCGAAACAGAGGAGGAACTTGATAATGACAGCGAACGGTGCTGTACCGAAAACCCGCTCGGAAGGACGAGGTCCCACAATCTGGCTCGCAGGCAGCCCCGATGAACTAAAGGAGTGGATGCCGTTGGGGATTGCCGGGATTGTCACCAATACTGTCGTACTCAATCAGTACGCCAAGCCTTACGGCTCAGTTATCGACCTGATGAAGGCGTATCTCGACATCACCGACAAACCCGTGGTCATGGAAATCGACGGTCACACGGTCGACGAACTGCTCGCAGTTGGGAAGGTTTTCACCGACCTGTCGGATCAGATTATTCTGAAAATTCCATGCACGATAAATGGCCTCAAAGCCTTCAGCATTCTCAAGGGTGAAGGAGTTGAGACCTTCTGCACGACGGTCTTTTCCTTGCCCCAAGCTGCGGCTGTCGCCCAAGCTGGCGTCGATCATCTCCTACCGTTCTGCGATCCCGTGAAAGCGGTAGGCGGCGATCCGACCCAACTTATACGCGAGTGTGTGCAGATGTTCAGCGACTGGGAGCAGCGGCCCTATATCATGGCGGCGCTCGTACGCTCGGTGGAGACCGCTCATGCCGCCTTCCGTGACGGCGCCGACGAACTCGTCACCATGTGGACCGTCTACCGGGACATGATGGATCACCCGCTTACCGAGCAGTGGAATAAGACGTTCATGGACGAGTGGGTCGACATGCACGAAAACGGCTTGCTAGAAGGTGTGCCGGTCACATTAGATTGAATGTAAATCTAGTGCCGGGTTCCGTAGTTATCGGAGTAAGAGGACCAAGTGTCAGCGAAGAATTGGAAGTCTGGAAGCGAGGGAAGGTTGGAAGGGAAGTCTTCCAATTTTCCATCCTTCCAACGAATCAAATATCAGCAGAAACTAGCAGCGCGAGTAACTCATTCTTTAAAGTAGGGTGTAGATATGGCACGCGTTGTCCCCTTACGGTATGACACCGCTTTCAAGAAAGCTTTCAGCCAGCCCGACATCTTTTGTTAATTCGCCAAAGATGTTTTAGGCATTGAATTTCATACCAACGAGGTACATCAAGGCTATAAATTCCTCAAACCTGTCGGTCAGGTTGATATTGAGTACGACCTGTTCGCCGAGGATCCGGAATCTTGAATTGTCGTTGAGGTGCAGCATGTCAAAGAACGGCATTTCTACAATCGTTTTCTGTACTATCACCTTATCAACCTCGTCGAACAGGTGAAAAGCAGCAAACCTATAAGTTTGGACAGACTGTATACACCATTGTCGTCTTGACCAGCCCTTCCCGCGAGAATGACATTGACTTCAGCGTTGCTGTCACGGATTTCAACCCCGTCAACGAGTTCAGCCGCAAAGTCGAAGCGTATCCTCATCAACTCGTGTTCTTGGTGCCCCGTATGGTCAATGAAAAAACTCCACCGGGCATCAAAGCGTGGTTGGAGCTTGTCTTGGATTCGCTTGACGGCGAGATTGATGAAAACCGCTTTACCATTCCAGTTTTCGAAAAGGTGATCCACGCGGTTACACGTGATAACATCTCGCCCGGTGAACTTCGAGTGCTTAAGGATGAAGAGGATTGGGAAGATTCCCTAGTGTATGAACACAAACGAGGACTTGAAGAGGGAAGCCAACAGACGACGGAGAAGATTGCTCTTGCACTAATCAGCGAAGGGGTAGACATTGAGTTCATTACGAGAACAACGGGAATGCCAGAAGCAGATATCGAAAAACTGCGGCAATCGTAGACAAATAGACGTGTTGATACTTTACTGTCACGACTATTGGGGATAAGAACAGAAGGTCAAAAGAAAAACCGTCATACCAAAACTTGCTCTAACCAGCCTAAAGCTTGTCCCCGATCACCTATGCATCGTGGCTATGTTCCGTCAACCGACATCTTTTCCGATACCATCCACATCCGTGACCCCGAGCGCCATCACCTGCTCAATGTGCTCCGCTTAAAATCCGGTGATGACGTACAAATCTTCGACGGGGAAGGAAACAGTTACATCGCTTGCCTGAGGGATACAGAATCTTCTCCCGCGATAGCGTCAATTCGAGATCATCAATTTCACCCGCCAATCCCCCCCCACATCACCCTCTTTCAAGCAATTCCCAAATCCGACAAGATGGATTTGATTGTTCAGAAAGCCACGGAAATCGGCGTTGATGAAATCGTCCCGATGATATGTGAGAGATCGATTCCGAAGCAGGGAGGAGATACTCAGAAGAAACGGCGAGATCGTTGGGAACGAATCGCAATCGAAGCCTCCAAGCAGTGCGGACGCCCGAGATTTCCCAAGTTAATTGAAGCACGAAGTATGGACGAAAGTCTTGAACAAGCGAAGACTTGTGAATTGTCGCTGCTCCTCTGGGAAAATGAAGTAGAGCGCAAAATTAAGGATGTCTTGCGTTATTTTCAGGAAGTGAAATCGATCGGTCTGTTCATCGGACCAGAGGGCGGAATTTCGGATGCCGAGGTCAAGAATGCGATTGACAGCGGGTGCCTACCTACCACATTTGGAGGGAACACACTGCGGACGGAAACAGCCGCTATCGTAGCGGTCACTCTCACCGTTTATGAGTTGCGTCGTTCCTAATGCGTCTTGACAATGGCATGGTCATACTATATCATCCAAACTCGGACAAACACGTTGTCGTGGAATCTCTGTAATCGACGCGCATGATGCGGAATAGGGGCACGCCCCTTCCGGCGACTTAACCACGACGAAGCGCACGAAGTAAAAAAATTCCTCGACCTGAACGAGATAGAGTGTCAACATGCCGACAGCAGCATTCCTCACCATGGGTTGCAAGGTGAATCAATACGACACCGACTCAATGCACGAAACGATGCATCGCAACGGCTACACAATCGTTGATGCGAACGAAATTGCAGATGTTTACGTCGTGAACACCTGCACAGTAACAAATGTCGCTGACCAGAAAGCCCGCAAATCGATTCGACGAATCGTCCGACAGAATCCGAAAGCCAAAGTGCTGGTTACTGGCTGCTATGCCGAAAGTGATCGCAAAACCGTTGAAAAAATACCGGGAGTGACCTTCGTCTTCGGGAATCGCGAGAAAGCGGACTTTCAAGGCTATTTGGATAAACTCCGCGAATCCGATCTCTTGCAGATTAAGCCCATCCAGCATGATCCGGTGCGCGAACACGCAAGATTCAGCGCGGGGATTAGTCATGCGAATCAGCGGACGCGCGCACTAATAAAGGTTCAAGATGGGTGCAGCGCCTTCTGCACGTACTGCATTATCCCTTATGTGCGCGGACGGATGACGAGCCGTAGCCTGACGGACATTGTGAGAGAGGCGGAGCGTATTGCCGCGAGTGGATACAAGGAGATTGTGATTACCGGTGTCCACTTGGGGGCTTACGGGCTAGACATTGAAAGAAAGGTGGACATCGGCGACATCTTGGAGCAGGTTCATCCGATTGAAGGCATAGAACGCATACGGTTTAGTTCAATCGAACCGATGAATTTTCCCGCCGACCTCGTTGATCGGATGGGGGCCTTGCCGAAGTGCATGCCGCACTTTCACCTCCCACTCCAAGCGGGCAACGATAAGATTCTGCGCAGGATGCGCCGACGCTACATCACGGCACAATACGCTCGGCTTGTGGAGAAACTGCGCGCCACCTTCCCGGATGTTGGAATAACGACCGATGTCATGGTCGGTTTTCCGGGGGAAACCGACCACGATTTTGAGGAGTCACTCGGATTTGTTGAGGAAATCGGATTCAGCCAACTACACGTTTTCCGTTATTCTCCGCGGCGTGGTACACCAGCCGTAGACTATCCGGTTCAGGTCCCTCCAGGCGTTTCCGCGGCGCGTAGTGGGAGGATGATTGACTTGGGGAATCGCCTTGGCAACGCCTTCAAACGGCGTATGCTGGGGAAACAGGTGGACGTGCTGGTCGAAGATAGCCGCGAAGGGGAGATGGAGCAACTCGCAGGGTTTACGCCAAATTATCTGCGGGTTCTGTTGGACGTTCCCGCATCGAAAATCAATCGAATCGCATCTGTCAAGTTGGTAGGACTGGAAAATGAACTGATTCAGGGAAAGACAGTCCATTTCGAGTCACCACGGGTATCTGCTAATGCCCCACAGCCGTCTATCTGAATCCTTCACGAACAGTCGAACGAACATAGACTATACAGTCAATCGGTTTTTACCCGATCACACCTCACGCAAACCGGGCGGCAATCATGAAAATCGGAGTGTTGGCTTCCGGCAGTGGAAGCAATCTCCAAACCTTAATCGATCAACTCCACTGCGACGAATCCTGTGATATTGAAATCTCGGTCGTCATCAGCGATCAAAAAAAAACCTACGCACTCACCCGCGCAAAGAATGCGGGAATCCCCTCCTATGTTGTAAACGCCCAAGATTTTCCGGACAGACACGCCTTCGACGAGAGAATCTCTGAACTCCTTGACGCGCACGCCGTGGAACTAATCGTCTTAGCCGGTTTTATGAAGTTGCTTAAACCCGCGTTTGTCCAAAAATACAGGAATCGGATCCTTAATATCCATCCAGCGCTTCTGCCCGCTTTCCCCGGCGCGCATCCAGTGGCGGACACCCTTACCTACGGGGCAAAAGTGAGTGGAATAACCGTCCATTTTGTGGATGAGGGGATGGACACCGGACCAATCATCGCGCAAAAGTCGCTGCCGGTATTCGATGACGACGATGAGGAGAGCCTTCATGCGCGTCTCCAAATGGAAGAGCACAAACTGTATCCCACCGTCATCAAGTGGTATGCGGAAAATCGAATCAGTGTGGCTGGCAGGAAAGTAAATGTGAAGAGGTCGGATTAGGATGATTGCCATCTCGACAATGTGGAACGCACTGAAGCAACCTGACGGAGCGGCTCTGATTGATGAGCTTAACAACCTCAGGTTTGATGCGGTCGAACTCAGTCGGCATCTGACACGCGATCAGATTGAGCAGCTTAAACCCTATTTGGGACGAATCAAGCCTTGCTCCATTCATAACTTCTGCCCTATTTTGCCCGACCATCTACAATCGGATTCCGAAATCGATCCGATTCACCTTTCGAGTTTGGACACAGCCGAACGAAAACAGGCGGTACGTTGGACGGTGCGGACGATGGAGATGGCTTCCGACCTTGAAATCCCAATCGTGGTACTCCACCTCGGCGAGGTGGACACGTACGATCGCTCCTATTTGATGTACGATTTTTACGAGTACGGTGAGCGTGAGTTTGAGGCGTTCAGCGGCAAGGTGTCGGAGGCGATGGATTGGCGAGAACGAAAGCAGGCAAAACATCAAGACGCGGTTCTATTCAGCTTGGATGAACTCAATGAACTCGCTTTACGGATGAATCTCTACCTCGCCATTGAGAATCGCCCGCGCTACTATCACATTCCAAACTTTGATGAGGTGGAGATGTTCCTGGATGCCTTTGCCGGCAGCAACATGCGGTATTGGCACGATGTCGGTCACGCAATCTTGCAAGAGCGTGTCGGTCTTTGCTGGTCGAAGCGTTGGCTTGACTCGTACAAAGACCACCTCATTGGCGTCAACCTCCATGACCTCAAAGACCTTGACGAATACCACCCGCCCAGTTTCGGAGATGTTGACTTCGGTGACGTGTTCACAGAATTCCCCGCCGATGTATTGAAAGTGTTGGAAGTTCGGCACGGCACATCGGAAGAGCTAACGGAAGCCAGGGAGTTTGTCTCTAGCAATCTCTAAGACGAGCTACGCAATACGGTTTGTAGTAGCACAATTCACTGCAAGTTTTTTGTAGGAGCGAGTTTTACTCTCGACCGGGAGAGGCATTTCTATAGGAACTCTATCGCCTTCGCTATTCGCTCAGTTGATCCCTCACTATCCGGTCGCTTGATCCTATTCGGTCGGTCGCTCTCCTATTGATTATCGCGTATAACTCAGTTCGTTGCTCCGATGGCGCGATTAAACGCAGGGACAACCTCCTTGGCAAACAACTCGAAACTCCTATCCCAGCGCTCGCGATTGTCCCAGTCATGGGCGACCGCGACCAGCGTACCGAAAGCGCCAATTTGCTCGCGAAGATTCAATAGTTGCTGCGTCACCGAGTCCGGATCGCCCGCGATAATCACCTCGTCCATGAAGTAATCCAAATTGCATTCGTCGTCGGTCATCTCCTCGTTGCGTTTCCAGATGAGGAGACCTGTTGGCGCGTAGCGGAGCGTAAAGTCGCGTATGTACTGTATGCACTTGCCGAGTGAGTTCTCTCGGGCAATCTGACGCGCCTCTTTCGTCGAATCCGCCACGAAGATGTTTCGCGCCACACACCAATCGCTTGGATCCGCCTCGCGACCCGCCGCCGCCGCCCCCTCGGCATATCCCTGCCACTGATTCGCGAGAACATCGGGATGATTCATGTGATGACTTATCGGGCGAAAGCCGCGCGCCGCGGCTGCCTGAAGTCCTCGCGAGGCGGGAGACATGCACGGTACAAAAATTGGTGGATGCGGCTGTTGAAGGGGTTTATGCAAAATCCCCATCCCGAACTCCGAATCGACAGTTTTTTGAGAGACCGACCAGAAATCCCCCTTAATATTGTAGGGCGGGTCGCCGGACCAGATGTCCAGAATCATGTTGATAGATTCGGAGATACGGGGACCTATCTCGCTGGGATCTATACCGTAGAGTTCGTTGTCGGTTGGAATCGCGCCTGGCCCCAGGCAGACGTTCAATCGCCCGTGCGAGAAGTGATCCAGAAACGCAAGCCGGCTGGCAACATGCACCGGGTGGTGATACTGCAAGCAAACAGGAGCCGCGCCTATACGTATTTTGTCGGTTAAGCCGAGCACTTTTCCGAGGAAAATCTCTGGCATCACGATGTTCTCAATAGTTGAAGTATGGTGTTCGCCGACCCAGAAATCAGTGAATCCGAGGTCGTTACATTGGACGGCAAATTCCAAATCTTCATCGAAACATTGGGCTAACGGCTTTGCCGGATCGTGAACCGGCATCAAAAACATGCTGTATTTAACTGGGGACACTGTTTGCATCAGATGGAATTCCTCCGTATTTTATCCGTAGACCTGTTTCTCGTTTAGCGATTCAACAACCAACAATCCAAAGATGATATGATGGGTAGTCTACCCTTTTCTCCATCATCGGTCAAGAGCTATAGACCCCATTTGAATAATCGTCGCGAACTCCAGTTTCTAAAGGCTGGTGCGCAGTGCGCACCCTACGAGAAATTGTATTACTTGTTTGACGATTATTGGTCAAGAGCCTTATTCAATTCATCCATATTCGGACTTTAACTCGTTCAAGAGGCGAGTTATGCCGTTCCTGATAATCTGCTCGCACGATGCTCGCGGGCGCAAATACTTCCATACGCCCTGCGGATGCGCCCATGCCTCATAGCCGCCGTTCGATCCCAACTCGTAGTCCTTCTTTTGCGGCGATATACAGTGCGCGTCCGTTCGTGTAGCCGTAGACCACGGTATGCTTGAGAGGCGTGTGTTATCCTCTGCCAATACGAGAGCGCGTGCATACAGATCGTCGCGGACTTCTTAGCCTTTCGTCGCAGGCGTGGTGATGGTTTCGGCAGCGCCCACCATTAGCGCAATACCGCTAGTCGCGCTCGTATTAGCAAGCCATAGGACAAGACCAAAGAAATCTTCATCTCGTTTAACCCCTGATGAAGTTCGGAGAAATAAAGCAACCGCCCTCTCCATGTGTACGTGACCTATCTTCTCATCCATCCATCTTCAGGTCGTCGGGCAGTTTGGGAGCGGCGCCGTCTTGCGAGCAAACAAACGCGGCTACGCGGCAGGCGTGCTCATTGATACGGTCCAACTCATGCCCCAACAATAGTTCCAACGTCATCGCTGCGGTGAAGGCGTCGCCCGCACCGACAGTGTCTCTCACCTCAACAGCAAAACCGTCGCATACGCTCAAGCTATTCTCGGTGAGCAGGATAGCCCCCTTCGCCCCGCGTGTTAGAGCGACAAGACGCAGGTTGTATCGCTCTCTCAACTGCTCCATGACGCTTGTTGCCGACCCCGATAGTCCGCAGCTTGAACTCAAAACGGGCAACTCCTCATCGTTCAGTTTTAGGATGTTCGCAAATTCTAGCGAATCTCGAATTAACCCCTCGGTGTAGAATTGCTGACGTAAGTTGACATCGAAAACGCACAGGCATTCGCCGGTTGTTCCCTTCAGAAAACGCTGTATGGTGTTCTTAGAGATTTCACTCCGCTGACCAAGCGTCCCGTAACATACGACATCAGTCGTAACCGCGACGTGGGTTAGTGCCTCCGACCACGTCAGCGCGTCCCACGCAACGTCCGTGGCAAATTCAAATTGAGCTACTCCCTCGGCATCAAGTTCAATCTCAACCGTGCCTGTCGGACGTTCTTCGGATTGGGTCACCGCTGATATGTCTACGCCGTGCTCTTTCAGGAACCCCATTGCTCGCCGCCCAAGCTCATCGTTCCCAACGCAGCTAACCATATGAGATCTTGCGCCGAGTGCCTGAGAATGACAGACGAAGTTCGCAGGTGCCCCGCCGAACTGCGCTCCGTCGGGAAACATGTCCCACAAGATTTCACCGATTCCTGTAATGTGGAATTCATCAACCATTTTGACTCCGATGTGAATGCGTCCGCAGTAATCTGAATACAGGTCGTGTCAAACTCCAACTAATCTACTATGTTGAGGAACTTACGCATTTCTAGGAAAATATCATTTAATCCTTCAACAAATATGTGCGTCTATGGTATTATTGTCTGCAAAAGTCGAATTTTCGCGAATTAGTGGAGCATTAAGCCCAAGTCTTCCTGATTGCCGGTACTATCTGGCACTAAAGTCATATCTCAAGGGAACAAATCAAACTGCTGGAGGCTGAAAGTCCGTAGGGTCTCAAGTCATGTCTCTTTTGCCGTTTTACTGAAATCGGCGGTATTATACCACATTATGCCTTAAGATGTTTTGTGTATTTCGAGTAGTAATTCAGACCTCCGAGTTACGTGTAATCACCAAATTTGTAAGGATTAGAATAAATGAAAATACGTCGTGCTAGATGGTATTCGAAAATAGCAGCCGCGCTGTGTGTTTGGATCTTCGCGAACACTGTAATCGCCAAGGAACTCACCCTAGACGATATTTTTCCCACTGATCGAGTGTTGGACGTACAAATCACCGTCGTAGAGGAGGACTGGGATACCATTCGGCATCAGTCGCGAACCTTTGCGTCGGCACTGCATGTCCGCCGAAAAACCGAGCCGATCGAATCTCCATACACCTACGTCAACGCGAGCGTAACTATAGATGGGGTAAGTTTTCCCGAGGTTGGGATTCGCAAGAAGGGATTCCTCGGATCATTAAATGCCTTTCGGCCGTCGTTAAAAATCAAACTCAATCACGTTGACAAGGCGGTGGGTATTGGAGGTCTTACCAACCTGACGTTGAACAACAACCAGCAGGACCATAGCTTGGTGAGCCAGTTCATGGGATACGCCCTGTTCAATGCGGCCGGCTCGCCTGCCCCGCGTTGCGCCTATGCCAAAGTAACGGTCAATGGGGTCAACCTCGGTGTCTATTCGCACGTGGAATCCATTCGCAATCCATTGCTTAGGCGCGCTTTCGGCAATGACCGAGGTACGTTGTTCGAGGGACCGTACGTTGACTTCTACGAGGGTTGGCTAGGGAGTTTCGAGTTCAAAAGGGGAAAGGACAAGCCGGGAAGAGAGAAGATTCAACACCTCATCAACGTCCTCGAAAGCGAGGGCGAGGACATTGAGAGCGCCATCGGCGCGTTGGTCGATCTTGGTTCGTTTTACACCTATTGGGCGGTGGAGGGATTGCTCGGATTTTGGGATGGGTACTCGGGCAACAACAATAACTTCTTCATTTACCTCAATCCGGAAACCGATAGATTCCATTTCATACCGTGGGGAGCGGATTCGTTGTTTACGAAGCACAGCAAACTTGAACACCAGTACAATCCTCGCGCGCCAATCTCCGTCAAAACCCAAGGCTTGGTCGCCCACAAACTGTACCAACTCCAATCCGGTCGGGAATGTTACGCCACGGTAATCAACGACATTCGTGACAAACATTGGAACGAGTCGGAAATGCTGACTAAGATTAACCAAATTGAAGAGATGGTCACGCCGCATCTAATCCAAGCACAGCGGTTTATCGGCGATGAGGACAAACAGAGGAGAAGAGGGAAATCATTCGCTGATGCGTTGGAAGAAACGCGCGATTTCATCCGCCAGCGTCGTGCCGACGTTACCGATGAAATCGCGGACGGGATGCCGATATGGAAAAAGGCTCCGAGTGAGCCATTTGTCATTGAGAACACCTTTGAGGGCGACAATATTTGGAGTGCTGCCGCAGCCGGAGATGTCGAAGCACTCAAAATGCACCTGTCTAAGGGAGCGGATGCGAATGCCAAGGATAGCGTGTTTGGGATCACACCGTTGGCATCGGCTGCCCTACTCGGACAACTTGAAACCGCAGAACTGCTCATCAAGGAGGGAGCAGATGTTAATCGAAAGAATAGGGATGGTGGAACCGCTCTGCACGGCGCCGCTTTCTTGGGTCATGCCGATACCGCTCGACTGCTCATTGAGAACGGCGCGGATGTCAACACCGAAAATTATGAGGGTGAAACCCCGCTGAATGCCGCAACCGTCAACTGGGAGGCCACCGAGTTTATAGCCGGATTGTTACAAATAGAAATTGATGAAGAACGCGTAAAATCCGGTCGATCCAGTGTTGTCGAGTTGCTCGATCAGTATGACGCTAAGTTGGGCGCGGCCAACTCCAATTCTCGCGGAGACGAACTCTGTGAAGCAGCCGCAGTCGGAGACATTGAAGCGGTGAAAGCCCAATTGAATGAGGGAGCTGATCCTAATGCCAGAGACAGCGAGTTAGGGGCGACTCCCCTGTCTTGGGCCACTTTGTTCAATCACGTCGAAGTCGCCGAGTTTCTTATCCAAAAAGGTGCAGATGTCAATGCCAGAAATAGGGATGGGGGAACCTCGCTGCATGGCGCCGCCTTTCTAGGTCACGCAGACATCGCCGCACTACTCATTCAGAAAGGCGCGGATGTCAATGCCAGAAATGACAAGGGTGAATCTCCACTGGATGCTTCCAGAGTGGATTGGGAAATTACACGGTTAATAGCGTCATGGTTGGAAATAGAGTTGGATCAAGGCAAAGTCGAAACCGGTAGAACTGTGGTTGTTGAGATGCTACAGCAGCATGAATCTACCGATACAAATCGTCCGGGAGACGACATGTACTCCGCGGTAAGACGTGGAGACATTGAGACGGTGAAGGGGTTGTTGACAAAAGGCGCAGACCCGAATACCGGAGACGATGAATTCGGTGTCAGCCCTTTATCGTGGGCGGCATTGCTGGGTAAAACCGAAATCGCCGAACTTCTCATTCAGAAAGGCGCGGATGTCAATGCCAGAAACAGAGATGGCGGAACGGCGTTGCATGGCGCCGCATTTCTCGGTCATGCCGACACCGCGGAGTTGCTCGTTCGGAAAGGTGCGGATGTCAATGCTACAAATGACAAGGGTGAGACCTCACTCTATGCCATGGCAGCAAATTGGGAAATCACCGAGTATATTGCAGGTTTGTTGGAAATAAAAGTGGACGCGGAGACCGTAAAGACTGGCAGAACCGAGATTGCCGGCATTCTTCGCCAAAACGGCGCCGAACACAATCCCCCCACGAATAAGTAGCTTTGAAAAAGAGTGGAGTGTCCACGGCTTCGTCGTAGCATAATGCTTTAAAGAAAGAAAGTAAACTATGGCAACTAACACAGTTTCAACGGCTGCACCGTCAGCCAAACTCAAGCAACTGCAAAACGAAGGTTACTGCATTTTGGAGAATGTGGCGGATGAGGCTCTCCTTGAGCGCACGCGCACCTGTGCGGAACGCGCTATTGGCACGCTGGATGCGGATCTGCTCGCACGAAACCCGTCGCCCGGCACGCTGATAGATTCAGGCCCTCTCCCAGAATTGGCTGGCATTGTCGGCAATCCGACCGCCCTGAAGGCGCTTGGCGAAATGGGGATCCCGGGCAGCAAGTTCTGGAAAGCGGTCATCATCAGCAAACCGCCAAACGGTCCGCGCCTATACTGGCACCAAGATTGTCTTATGTGGCAAGACCCGAGATCGTACAGCGATTATCCGCCGATGATCTTCCTGATGTACTACATGGAGGACACCAGCCGCGAGAACGGCTGCCTTCGTGTACTGCCGGGAACCCACCGAAGAAGACACATCCTTCACGACATGGGCGAGGCGCACACACCCGACATCAATAACATAGAAAACCCTGACGATCCGCGTTTTCTCGACTACCCCTACGAGCAAGATGTACCGATGCGCGCCGGCGATCTCGTTATCGGAGATGCGCGCATGTTTCACGCTACCCATGCGAACATGTCCGACCAGCGTCGTACGGTGATAACCATCTGGTATCACCCATTATTCGAGGGCCTTCTTCCCGCCACGCAGAGTTGGATTCATGAAGGATTTCACAGTAGACACGACAGTTGGCCCAAGGCTGCGTTAGCAGAGATTGAACCCGTCATACCCCAGTACATCGGGGATGTTCCGCCAATGCGGTATAACCGTTTCCCGAACGAGCGCCTGACAGCGAATTAGCTCTAGCTCGGTCCCATTGAACTAACGACTCTATTACCACCAAGGGCAACTTTCGGATCCGTTGGAGGCACTTCCTCCACATAATCCCCCTATCTACATGTTGTCTCTACCAGGCACGTTGGTGGCTAAGGATAAAACTGATACATCGTTGTATTCAATAGCACATTCAGCAGACTCCACAAGCTGCCCATCAGGAAGTCTCCGAGCACAAGCCCCAAGAAGAACGGAATCGCCCGCCGGTAACTTCGGATGCCTCCATGTTTAAGAATGACCCATTTCAGGAAAAGGCAGATGAGAATGGGCGCCCAGAGGTCCGACATCTCTTGATTGGATGCCATCACGTAGCCAAGCGGATGTAGAGGCAGCCAGAAAAACTTGACGCGCAGGTATGTCAGCAATCCCATAACGCCAAATCCAATCCCCATAAACAGTACGCCCATCCAATCGGTGTTCGACCGATAGTAAAGAAAGTCGCTCAACCGCCTGAAATACTCTCGACCGTACCCCAATGCCCAAGGACCAAAGTATCCGGAAGCGGCGCCCTTCTCATAATATAGGTGGAGTTGAACCCAAAAATAGACAACAATTCCAATCATTGTCGAGATAAGAATGGCGACCAACATCCGCCGTGGGTTGATATTGGCTTGTTCGGCAATCTTAAATGCTTCCAACTGGTGAGGCATCTGCTGAGGGCGATAATCCCGGTTGAAAAAGCATACCGACAGTGCCGTCAAGTTTTGGGGTCCGAGCCGCCGAGAGCCGAGAATCGTATTCAGCACATATCGCGGCGCTTGCCAATGGTAGGCGTGCACGAAAATCCCGGCTTCAGCCCGAATGCGGGTCGTGATGATGGGCGTGATAAGAAAAAGCAGACTGAAACTTGAAGCTATCCAGAGGGACATACCCGCTTTGTGCATCGCAAATGCAAACAGGATAAGCCCGCCAACCAATCCCCACACCGCGGTACGATAGCGCATCGGCTCTCCTATATCATCGTCGATCGACCGCCGTCTGAACGCATTCCGCAACACACCTCTGAAGTGATGACGCGCCACCCAAAGGAAGAAGGCGCAAAGCCCCAGGAAAGCGCCAAACGCCTGCTCGTCTTGATACGGGAATTTAGGGAGTGTGTCCAAGCCGTACACGCTCGCAAGCGCAAGTTCGTTGCGGTAGAGAAAGTAGAAGAGCGCGGTCGAAAAGAGGACATCCAACGGCATCAGGAACATGATTCCGATGGCGAACGGATAGAACGCGACGGTCACATCGTCATAGAAACTCAACGGCGCGTCGAGAAAGGTGAAAAAGCGGCGCGTGACAGGGATGTGCGGTATGGACGGGTATAGCGTACTGAGCCCGTTGAATAGACTGATTCCCGCAGCAATAGCAAAACCAAACCACATTCGCTTGTTGCGAAAGAAATTTGAAGCCGGATGGGTCATCTGCAGAGGCAGTTGGATAATCGGGAAGGTTAGCCGCTCACGATCTGCCCATTGCCGGCGTAAAATCGTATTCAGGCAGAGAAAAATAAAAGCCAGAACCAGAAACAGCGATAGCCAGGCAAGTACCACGGGCACCCATGCTCTCAAATGAGCATCCGTGTAGAAACTCGACTCTCCCAGATAGTACCCTTGCAACACCTTTTTGTCATCGACAGTAAGCCACTCCGGGATATGCGACCAGAACAGTGTCCTCCATTCATTCTCCTCGGTGGCAAACCAGAAGGCGTGCCCGAGCACAGACAAAACCGCTTGCAGCACATCGCATCCCGCCAGCGTCGTGGTAAAAGAAAGCATCACGTAGAGCAGCAGGAGTTCATGCGCTCGAAATGCCAGGCTCGGCGCAACGAGGCGGATGAGACTGTTTAAGACGAGAACCCCCACCAGAATGAAAATGACATTCGACAGCGGTACGACCCAAGTGGGAAAGGTGTAACGCACCAATTCCATCTGGATGAGCAGGTAACAATTAACCGGGGCAATGAGTAGTACAAGGAACAAAACTCGTCCGGTCAAACCGTGCCGCCCGTTCTGTGGTTGGTTATTCATTTTCCTAGCGTACTATTGAGTAAACTTACCCTCATCCTCTAAACAGCCGATTCTTAATGGCTCCAAGAGCCACTATTGCTTTCAATCGTCTATCACGCTGTATTCTGTGGGGCACGGTGGACGCATTCCTTTCTTATCCTTGACGTTTCCGAGCACTGTATTCGCCCAGCTGACTGTTTTGCCAGCCGGAAAGATCTCATATTCAAATGTTTAGTTTGGGAACAATTACACCTTATAGCATTTAGGTAACTATTGGCAAGCAATTTGCGCACTTAATGAACGTGATTTTTTGAGCTTGGAAGGTAACGATTTGACGCAAATTCTGACCGAAACCTGGCGATTTCATCTAGTTGAAGAGGGTTAAATTATGATTTGTACCACACCTGCGAAAATATCATGGTCCCTCATGTTCTGCAGCGCAGTTTTAGCAATCATGGGTTGTACGGCTATGCATCCGGATGATTTAGTGGGGCTTGACGATGCCTCGCAAAGAACGATAAAGTTTAGTGAATTGGCAGTCTCGTGGAGTGGCAAAAGCAAGAATCGACGCACACGCGGTTATGGATTGAAAACGCTCACTGGACACCTCAAGCAGTTTCCGGACGGAACTCGCCGCTGGTTTGACGAAAAACAAATCGTGTTGGAGATACATCACAAACATCCGAAATCGGTAAGTTTTGGATGGCGCCCCCATGAATTACTATTACGTCTGTCTAATGGAAATCGAACGGATTTTAAGATTCTAGTCAATGGAGAGATTCGCCGAGCGAGAAAGTCGGGAGAGTGGTATAGAATCATGCCATTTATCATCAATGCCCCAGAGTCCAGTTACCCATATTTTTCCGTCACTTCCACAGTTTCCATTCAATCTGAACATGGGGTTTATTTAATGGCGGTTATTTTGATGGATAACTCTATAGCGATTCCCAAACTGTAGCAGATGAGTTTCGGCCGGATTGCGATGAATTAATAATCATCGGAAACAACACATGAACACCGACAAAGGTAGAAATGTGTTTTGAAATTTGTTGAGTTTCGGGAACCCGTATGTCTAACACAGGCTTTCCGGCGATTTTCTCCGTGACGCCGATTCGACTCAAAATATCATCGGGTCAGATAGGAGGTTTTCAAAACGCCGAATTTGACGTTAACCGTTCCGCGCGGTGTCATTGGATGTCGCGCCAATGCCACTTGATACAGAGCGAGATTAGGATTACCCTATACATTTTGCATTTCAAATCGCACAGCCTCTACCGACCACTAGGGACAAGAGACCTCCTTCCGAGTCTTGACAGTGTTCCAGAATTCTCGGCAAACAATTTGCATTTGAGATGAATCATGCGGAATGATTTTCTGGCGAGGCATTCTAATGGTTCGGATTCTACGTAGAAATCAAACCCCCAAGCGTCCTAACCTGTCAAGGTTCCTACGTATCACATCAGCAATTTTCATTTGAAATCAAAGAGATTCTGTTGTCTTACTTAGGTTGTTGAACTCGTCTGTTGAGTGCACAGAACAGGTCAGCAATCTAGTCTATTCTGCCCTGAATCGTGCAACCCGGTTCCCTATAGGTGTCAAAGGTAAGTATTGTCAGCGATGGGTATTACTTCCGAGTTGTGGAGAAATATCCGGCGTAATTCATAGAACATACTAAACGGAGACTTATTCTTATGCGAGTGAAACGAAACATTGCACTGTACATCGGTCTATGCTTGTCCTGCCATTGTTTATTGGCAACATCAATCGCTGTTGGTCAACAACCCTCAGTAAGAGAGAAACAAGTAGATGTGATTACTATAAGACGACACCCCGCGAGTATAGGACCGGTGTTGATGACAGTTGATGTTAGAGAGGTTGTCCGCAATCTTTACAACGAGACACTATATAACAAAGCCACGGATATTTTGAGCTTATCTGACAACGCATACCTTTCCTCCAACATCGTACATCTGTTGAAGAGAGCTATTGATGAGACATATTCCGAAACCTATAACGAGGATCTTATCGACGTGAGGCCGCGTGCGACTAGCTTACTAGGGCTGTCCCGAAATCCTGAAGCCATACCCATTATCACCAATCTGTTACATAATGATCCCTGCTTTAGAGTTCGAGATTTAGCGGCAAAGCGTTTAGGTGGTCTAGCAGGCGAAGCTGCGATTCCGGATCTATTACGTGCAAGGGTTGGGAACTGGAAACACAGAGATCAGGGGATTGGCTGCGGCAACGCTAACGGGGTGCTTACCGGGTTAGGGAATGCCGGTGGCAAAGCCGTCCCTATCCTCATCCGAATGTTGAAAACTGGCATTGAAGCGCCCGGTGCGATAATTGAAACTTTAGAACGAACCGGCAATAGGCGAGCGATTCCGCCGCTTATCGAGATTATATCACAACCGGCTTCTCCGTCCGACCCTAGCATGGAATTTGTGCGCCGTGAGGCGGCTGAGGCGTTGGCTCAATATGCAATGCTCTATGGGTTCATCCTTAAGTATCGCGGCAAAACATTTGCGGAGGGAGTCCCGGTGACACCGCGGGAAGACAGGATAGTCACGGAAGCGTATCGAACCCGAATCCGTCAAGCGCTGGAACAGACAGGTTACGATATTCATGAGTTAACGGGGACCTACCCTGGATTTGAGCCAATAACTGATCCTGAATTCGAAATATCGGCTTTCGGAATAACGCCTCTTGAATAAACTTGAGGCGATAGGTGATTGCATCTACGATACAAAAAAGTGATAAGGGAATTCACCTTTATGATAGTCAGCCCCTTCAATTCCCGCTACTTCGTCCTTTATTCCGTTTTCATCTGCTGTATGTTGGCAGTGCTGGGTACTGCCAATCTCCATTCTCAAGAAACTGAGACTCCGGACCGAGAACAACCTTTGCAAGTCGATATCATTACTTTCAAGTTCGGCGCGAAGCCTAGTGAAACAGTTGATATGAGGTACGTCGCTCGTAACCTCTATAACAAAACAACCTATCACAAAGGCTTTGAAACAATGGCTCTGACTTTCCACGTTTTTCTTTCCTCGGGCACGGTTGGTCTGTTAAAAACAGCCCTTACGAGCGACTCCGAAGAAGTGAGAGAGCGATCAGCGGTTCTATTAGGTCTTTCACGGAATCCTGAAGCGCTACCTGTTATCACTGATTCTCTGCAAAATGATCCGTCTTGGCGGGTGCAGAAGGCAGCAGCTATTGCATTAGGAATGCTGGCAAGCGAAGCGGCGGTACCCCCGTTAAACGCTGTGTTGGCTGCGCGTCCTACTCAAGACAGCTCACGCGAACACATCAATTACTATGGAAATTATGGGTTCCACGTTACGGACGGAGCGCTTTTTGGACTGGGGTATGCCGGTGGTGAGGGTGTTCCCATCCTCATCCAGATGCTAGAAGATGAGATTGCAGACTCTAGGGACATGGCTGAGGTTATGTTTTTTCTTGAATGCCTGGAATATACGTCTGATAGACGCGCCATCCGACCCAAACTGGGATTGTGTGCGCAAGCGCTCCGCCACGGTGTTAGCTGATTTTGTAGACGAAGAGAGATACGCCTTCCGCATCCAAGTTCGCAACGACATACTTGCAAAAGGATTCCCGGTGACCCCTGCGAAAAACAGGCAAGTTGCGCCAAGAGACCGTAACCTAATCCGCGAAGCCCTGCAAATCGCCGGCTACGACACTGATTAACCGAAGTTTCCACCCATTCATCGGCTACAAAAAATGGATTTGCAGCGCGCAACGACGCTTATCTCAGGCTTCACATGGTATCATGGGGCTTTCTCTTTTGATGGGACAATCCGACGAGTCTACACAAATGGTGCGCTGGAGAACGAAATTGGCGTGCTTTTCAATGAAGCGCCGGCGGAGAGCGAGATTTCAGCGACCGCCAACCCGCTCTTGATTGGCGGCTGGGCGCATCCGGCGGGAAATAGGTTCGCGAGTAAAGGTTTCATCGATGAAGCTGCCGTTTTCAATGTTGCGCTCAGCCAAGCAGTCGATAGAACAAGAACCGTGAATTGCCGACACCGATGCATTTGCTCCTCCATCTAGCCCTTGAAATCGTCTACATCCAGGAGGTGCTGTTCCAGTGCTCCCTTACTTTGAGAACTCGAAATGCCGTGTAGGGTCTTGCGTAGGTATACCCAAGTTTCTTGCCCAGATTCCCACCTGCTTCGCTCGGCGCATCCCAACACGGCTCAATGCCCTCCTGCAAACAGTATAAAATCATTCGAGCGGCAACTGCCTGCGCCAACCCTCGCCGTTGGTATTCCTGCCGTGTCGTAACACTAATGTCGAATTTTCCGCCTCCAACCGCATACGATGTACAACCCGAGACAATCTCTCCGTTGCGTTCTATGATAAAGCCGGTGCCTCGGTTGAGGAAATCCTCCGGAGTTGGGTAGTTTGGGAAATCGATCAGACCGTCCCCCATCTGAATCAGTCCTTTAACCTCTTCGGGGCATGACACCTGCCTGATTGAGTAGTCGGCGGGGAGTTGCCGTTCGAAATCTCTCAACTTTTCGATACTCCAAACCCCCCGTTCACACGTTATCCTTCTCCACTTTTCCAAGCGATGCCCCCATCTCCCGTAGAACGCATCTACCCATCGGGCATTTTCGGGGATCAATATTGTATTCGGGAGTATCTCTTTTAATAGCGCCTCTGCCGCCGGAGTCGTTGCATCGCCGGCCAGGATGTTCGCCCAAGCGAGGGTGATATGACCGACAGTTGGGCACTCTAGGTCATCGACAGCAACCGTGCCCATCTCTCCACTTAACGCGGACGCGACATAGCCGTGCAAATAGGGATAGTTACGATAAAGCGTGTCGGCAACCTGCAGCTGATTTGGTTGTAGTTCAATCATAGTGTTGTTGGTTGGCCTTACCTGATTTCTCTTTCTTCCGTGTTAATCGTCCGAAACAGGAAGGCTTGCCTCCGCAGCAATGAGCGATAGGTCTCTGAGTTCCCTCCAGAAATCAGCAGGAATCTCCTCTTCGAAGAAAGCGACATTAGCGTTAATCTCGGCAGTTGAACGGGCGCCGGGAATGACCGAGGCTATACTGGGGTGACCAAACGGAAATTGCAAAGCCGCTGCCTGTAACGAAACGTTGTAACGAGCGCACACTTCCTGTATTCGACGGGTGCGATCGAGGACCTCGGAAGTCGCAGGCAGGTAGTTGTAGTAAGCGCCTTCAACGGCGCCCGTCGCAAGAATCCCGGAGTTGTACGGCCCGCCGATGACGACGCGAATTTTTTTTTCCTCACAGCGTGGAAGGAACTTGAGAGCCGGTGCCTGCTCAAGCAGGGTGTACCGTCCTGCCAACAGAAAACAATCGAAATCGCCTTCAACGGCGAAATCGTATAACATCTGCCATTGGTTCATAGCCACCCCGATGGCTTTCACCACTTTCTGTGCACGAAGTTCATCCAACGCCGGATAAACCTGCTCCATCACCTCCGAGAAATGGCTCACGGCATACGGATTGTCGAAGTCCGGTTGAATGCTGATTCCCTCGTCCGGGTCGTGGATAAACAGGATGTCGATGCGATCTGTTTGGAGACGTTCCAAGCTTTCTTCAACAGAGCGCAGCACCGCATCACGGGAGAAGTCGAAGGCTTTGTCAAGCGGCAGAACGTCCACGAACGGCGATTCGGGCGGTTCTTCCGCGGTGCGCGGCACGAGTGAGTAACCGACTTTCGTAGAGATTACCAATTCGTCCCGATCGAAACGAGAAAACTCTAATCCCAATCGGCTCTCACTCCGTCCGTATCCGTATGATGGCGCAGTGTCGAAGTAACGTATGCCCGCCCCATAGGCACTGGCTATCGTTTCTGCTGCCTCATCTTCCTCCACGACCGTGTACAGATTCCCAAGTGCGGCGCCACCCATTCCCATCTGCGTGACTTCCAAGCCGTGTCTCCCAATCTTCTGCCTTTTGTCACATTTCATCAAAAAGCCCTCCTATCCGCCAATCAACCTTCCGATTTCCCAGATAAGACTTGAAACAGCGAATCCGACATAAACCAGCGAGGCGAGGATCATCATTGTGGTACATATTCCACCCGGTCGAGCAAATTTGGGCAAGAATCGGCGGTTGATATACAGTGTCAGGGGAACATAGAGCGCCATCGCGAACCCACCCATGTAGGCGGCGTTGAAAAGGAAGCCCAGTTCGCTGACCCCCATCTGCTCCATGACGAAGGTGATTAGGCAGCCGGCGATTATCCAAATGCCCGCTATCAGCATATACCACCAACTCAGTCCCCGTTTCCGCGCGCCCTTGAAGTTGGTGTACACGATGTCGGAAATCGACCGGGAGACGCCGTCAACCAATGCAAGTTGTGTGCTGAATAGCGTTGCCACACCGACTAGCAAGAATATTGTACGTCCGGTACCGCCCCACACTTCGGCGAGCACCTGCGCCTCGTCCCAAATCAGCGTTCCCTTTTCAGGTACAATCCCTTTGGGATGCAGTACGGCGAGGGCGCCAAAGATAAAGAGCATCATGGTCACCGTGTTCAACGCCCAGAAGAAGAGGAGCTGATCTTTCTTCACATAATTCCACCATGCAGTGAAGCGCGTGCGGTTTTCTTCGGTTTCCTCGAAGACAAAACCGGTGGAAGAAACCGTTTCGGTTCGACCCCGGAGCGGGTTTTGCAACTGTGGAAGACGCCCGCCCATACCAATGTTCTTGTCACGCAAGTAGAATGTGTAAAACAGATTGGCTGTACCACCAGCGCCGGCAAAGACGAGCGCGATGAAGAGCGTCTTTACCGACATCCTCGGATCCTTGTATCCTATATTCACCAGCCCACTGCCCAATTCTTTCCAGGTGTCAGCCGACCCGACGGCAATCACTACGGCAATAAGACCGATGGTTACAATCGCCACAAGCACTTCAATGGTTTTCTCGACGGAATTATAGATAAGTTTGGGGCCAAACAGGATGAGCGTCACAGCCCCAAACGTAATCACTGTCCAAAATGTATCGGAACCCCAACCCGCTGGACCAATGAGCAAGGCTTTCAGCGCAAGCCCGGCTGCGCGCCCCCAGCCGGGTGCAATCCAACTCACCAACGTCAGCAGAATAAACAACGGCGCAAACCCTCGCCATACGCGGCTATAACCGGTGTACACAGTTTCGCCCGTCACGATCGTCCAGCGTGCAACCTCGAAATTTACCCACAACTGGATGAAAATCCCGACCATTGCCGCCCAAACCATGCTCCCGCCATATTCAGCGGCGATTCTTGGCCAAATGACAATCTCGCCCGCACCGATGGATAGACCCACCAGTATCGCACCGGGGCCGGCTATCTTCCAAAACGGAAGCGTCTTCTCCGGTAAATCGGAGGCCTTGAGGTCGTCAAGCGGCTCATAGATTTTGCTCATGAACTCTCCTCCAAAATCGTTAGATGTTTATTGGCAGCAGCCAGTCGCTAAGCTCGACTTTGCACATTTGTAGGGTGCGCACTGCGCACCAGCCTTTGTAAGCCCCAGAGGGGGATTAAGCGACCGAAAAGGGAGTGCGATAGAGATCCCCTTGCCCCGCATTAGTAAGATTTTATTAACGCTATTAATGCACTTCAAATATAGAGAAATGGTATTACAAACCGATGGTTGGGGAAAACCATAGATTCTGAGAACTCCTAATTTCCGCCATTATTTCCTTCGCCTCCCCCGCTAGAAACGCCTTTGCAGCTAGTGCACTAAGTCCCCGTCATACCGTATTTTATACGGTTTACCCGGCTCCTCTGTTTTCAAGCGTCTTCAGACTGTGCACCATTTTCTCGATTAACGATTTCTTTGGTATGACGAACGGGCGCCATCTCCAAAAATTCCCGCGTCTCAGGCGATAATTTGTCAAACATCTGTTGCGGATAATCCTCCGTGAGTTGGGAACCAACGACATGCAGTGGTCCGCAGCCCAAAAGAAACGCGATTCGATCTCGGTCGGTCGAATTCCACTTCATCGTCCCATGAGTAAGCTCCTCATTGACAATCACAACGTCGCCGGCTCTTGGCGAAACGTTGACCACACCCTGAGTGAGGCAGCCATCGGAGAAAAATTCTCCGTTATTGAACAGACTTCTGTGCGATCCCGGCACCAGGACTAACCCCCCGTCACCGGGCAAAACGTCGGTAAAATACCAGAAGACATTAAAGTAATCACACTGAATTTTCCCTTCGACGCAGTAGGTATGTCCCCCTTGCCAGTAGGGTTCGGGCCGAGGTCCCAGTTTGCCTGCGACAGGTTCCCTCAGGGAGGGCAGTCTTAAAGGCGCATCGTTATGTGTAGTGATTTTCAGGTGGGTGCTCGGCAACATACGCGGCTTGCGCACGGTCAGTTCTGTGATAATCGGCCAGATTGACAGATGCAGAGCCAGGTTCTCAAGCGCCTTGTCAAAGACTAAAAACGGCAGGAAGTCTCCGGGACCAAACGGAATTTTGTCGGCTGACGCATCAATGTAGCGACAGACAGGATCTTGAGCGTTTGCCAACTCGTCGGAAGTGAGAGCGTTCTTGATGTGCAGGTATCCTGTCGTATCAAATAGATACCGCTGTAGTGGGGTCATCATTGAAATAGTGCCTCACTGCGTTCAACCGTACCTGCTGACGCAGAGCCGCAAGTCTACGTAGGATTGGCTAGCGAACAGGTGATTTTGCGCTAGGAAAAAAGCCGGTTGAGTTCAACGATGCACTGAAAAATCGCAATCACCCCAACCACCGGCAGATTATAGCAAAGCATCAAGAAATCCTCAAGCGAAAAGGCAGTCAAGCAAGTCTCAGTATTGACGTTTGTCCTCTGCAACGACTGGGAAGCGTAGAGTTAGAAGGATGGGAGATTCTCTTCGACCCTACACGCGAGATGCAAAGTGTATTCTCTTAACTTCCTTTAGTATGTTATACTTAGTTTTCAAGTTGCCGGTAGGTTTGGACAATCTCCCGCGTGAACGCGAAAGATTGCAATTCTGTTCCGCGGCGCCAATTTAGGAAAGAAAAATGGAGACTCCCACAACCTCCAATCACGCTTTCACCGAAAGGGCTGAAGCAATTGCCAAATCGCTGTATCCGCATCAGATCGAGGGGATTGCGTTTCTGCTTGGGCGTCGTCGTTCTCTCCTAACGGACGACATGGGCTTGGGTAAAACCCGTCAGTCCATCATTGCCATGATCGAAGCCGAGCTCGATGGGCCCTATCTGGTAATATGCCCCGCATCGGTGAAGCGGAACTGGGTACGGGAGATCGAGATTGTCCTGCCGGAAGCCCAAACCGCAATCATTGGTCCTGCCCCGTTGCCGGCGCGTGATTTCCGCGGCTGGGTTGTCCTCAATTACGACATCCTCGGCAAGCATCTGGAAGGGCTAACGCAATTTAGTTGGTCGGGAATGGTATTCGACGAAGCGCACTACCTGAAAAACCACCGAAGCCAACGTTCTCGCCACGCGAGCAAGCTGGTCAAGCAAACCGCGGGCGAGCCTGTGGTACACGCCTTGACGGGGACGCCCTTGACGAGTCGTCCCCGCGATCTCTTCCCGCTACTCCAACTCATCGAACACCCGCTTGGCAAGAGTTTTCTGAGTTTCGCGAAGCGTTACTGCGAAGGATATCAGGGAGAATACGGACTGGTCGCAGACGGCGCCAGCAACATCGAAGAATTGACCCTCCAACTGCACGGCATCATGCTCCGTCGGACTAAGGATGAGGTGCTGGATCTCCCTCCGAAATTCCGGACGTGGCTGGACATCGATCTGCACCCGCGTGCCGTCGAGCACTTCAACAAGGCGGTGCGTGAATTTCTTCTGACAACGAACGATCCCTCAGAACTTTCGGATTCTCAAGAGGATGACGATTCGGAAGCCGGGCAAAGACGGCGGCGTGTTATCGGTCAATTGACGACCGCTCGGAGAAAGTTGGCGTTTGCGAAGTGTCACGATACAATCAAATTGGTCGAAAATGCGCTGGAACAGGACGAAAAAGTTATTGTGTTTTCAGCGTTCGTGAACACGATTGAACGGTTTTCCAAGCGTTTTGGCGCCGAGGCGGTTGCCGTCTTCGGTGAAGTACCGGCTGAAGAACGCCAAGAACGGGTTGACCAATTTCAGAATGACCCGGAAGTCAGAGTGTTTCTAGCCAATCTCCATGTAGGCGGGGTTGGGCTCAATCTGGCCGCCGCCCGGCAGGTGGTGTTCAACGACCTTGATTGGGTGCCGGCGAACCATTGGCAGGCGGAAGACCGAGCATACCGAATCGGCCAGACGGCGCCCGTCAATGTGACATACATGATTGCACGCGACACGGTTGACGAATTTGTGCGGACCGTGTTGGAAACCAAAGCTCGGTTGATGGAAGATCTCGTCGAAGGCAAGGCGCTCGGCGTTGACTTGGGCACCGATGTCATCAGCGAACTCAAACAGATGATGAAAGCCATCCCGACCCGATTGGACGAACTTTCGGGAAACGGTGGTGAGGAAGCCCAAATGAGCTCCGTGCTTCGAGAAGCCGGTGATGCCTACATCAAGGAAAACGCCTCTTATCTCAACGAAGCCGTCCGGCGACAACTCCTGCCATATTCTCAGAAAGCGATTGAAACCCTGGCGAAAGTTCTCGCAGGTCCTGTGCGAACCGTGTATCGGGCGGAGAGCACGTCCAAACCGGGACAGTTATACCAGCTTGAGGTCGTCGGTGCAGACATCACGTGCGACTGCCCCGGCTTCACTCACCGAGGCAGTTGCCGGCATGTGCGCGTACTAAAACCGGTTTTGGTAGCGGACAAACCTTTACCGAAAGGTTACTCGCAAATGGAGGGGCTGTAAATACATAACCCAAATCAAGCCAATCATTGCTCGCGGTGGATTGACAATTCCACTGCACATCTGCGGGCGCGGCTTGGATACGTATATCCATGCCTCGCAGATTTTCTTCTTCAAAGCAGTAATCTCTGCGCCGACTTATGAATTGCCCGATCACACGGACGCCATAACCAAAAAATGGGGAGATTAACATGGAATCAGAACATAAACCGGCTGAAACATTATATTTAATAGACGGACACGCCCAGATTTTTCGCGCTTACTACGCCATCCGCGGAGGACTGCGTAGCCCGGCGGGGGAACCGACCCACGCCGTCTTTGGCTTTACGGGCATGTTGATCAAGCTCCTCTCCGAAATTCGTCCTCAGTACGTCGTGGCGGCACTAGATATGCCGGGACCGACGTTTCGTGACGAGCTTTACGACGAGTACAAAGGAACACGGGAAGCCACCCCTGACGATCTAATCTCGCAAATTCCTCGCATCTGTCAGGTGCTTGAACACTTCGCTATTCCGATAATTGGCGTAGAGGGATTGGAAGCGGACGACGTCATCGCCACGATTACGCAACGAATACTTGATGATCCTTCATGCGAAGACTTGTACATCCGCATCATATCCAAGGACAAAGACCTTGAGCAACTTCTCGGCGATCGCGTTACAATGTTCGACATCCATACGGATAAAACAATCGACGTGGAGTCGCTTTGGACAGACAAAGGCATCACTCCGGCACAAGTTATTGACATGCTGGTGCTGATGGGCGATACAGTCGACAACGTGCCCGGCGTCGAAGGCATCGGTCCCAAGACCGCCACCAAACTGATACAAGACTTTGAATCAATCGACGGCATCTTTGCCAATATCGACAAAATTAAAGGCAAACGTCGGGAAAACCTAGAAAAGGCGCAGGCTCATCTGCCCCTGTCACGCACCCTTGTAACACTGAAGCGCGACGCCGATTTCCCGTTTTCACTTGAGCAAGCGCGGGTCAACCCGCTTGAACTTCAGAAGATCCTGCCGCTGTTTCAAGAGTTGGGCTTTAATCGCTTTCAGCTTGAGGTTGAACAACTTGCCGGCGGCGCCGAAGTCACCTCCGCTCCGAAGACTGGTGAACGTGAGACAAGAGAGGAGCGCGTCGCCGTTTTGGAGGAGCAAACGACAGCGATTCTGGAAAAAGGCGAATACGAAACCGCGGACGGGGGCGATTATACAGCCATCACGACACCCGATCAGTTGGAGGCGCTCGCTGCAACCCTCCGTGCACAATCAATTATCAGCGTTGATACCGAAACAACTAGCTTGGCGCGGGATGCGGCGCTTTGTGGACTGAGTTTCGCATGGAAACCCGGACACGGCGTTTACGTCCCCGTTCGCTCGCCAAACCCCAGCGACCACCTTGACGCCGAAACCGCCCTAACCGTCTTGGGCCCAATCCTGTCGGACGGCAATCTGCACAAGTGCGGACACAATCTGAAGTTTGACGCGCAGGTGTTGTTGCGAAACGGCGTAAAACTGCGCGGTGTGGTGTTCGACTCAATGCTTGCCAGTCTTCTGATTGATCCGGAGCAGCCGGGCCACCGGCTTGATACCGTCGCTTTGCTGCATCTGAACTACAAGATGATTCCGCTCTCCGACCTGATAGGAGAGGTAGATAAAGAGACCAGCATCGACACGGTTCCGTTGGCACAGGTCACGAGCTACGCCTCGGAGGACACCGACATCGTATTGCGTCTCTATCATCACCTCCTACCAAAGCTGGAGGAAATGGGCATGACCGCTCTCGTGCGGGACATCGAATCGCCTCTCGCGCCCATCATCGCGGAGATCGAGTTCAACGGCATCGTCTGCGACCCGGAGGAGTTGAAGCGTCAAGGCGACGTCATTAACGAGCGTATCGACGCTCTCAGAAGCGAAATATGGGAGCTTGCCGGTGGCGAATTTCATCTTGAATCAACACACCAACTCGGGGATGTGCTTTTCAACAAACTCGGTTTTGAGCCCGTTAAAAAGACGAAGAGCGGCAGATGGGGAACGGATGTGACGGTGTTGGAACGGTTAACCGGGCAGGAGGATGCAAATGATCCGCCCACGGCAGTGCCGCGCCTCATTATCGAGTATCGTCAACTCACCAAATTGGCGAGCACTTACCTTGGGCAATTACGGAGCGCCGTGAACAAGGACACCGGGCGCATTCATGCAACATTTCACCAACTAACCACCGCGACAGGACGGTTGGCATCGCATGGGCCAAACCTTCAGAATATCCCGGTTCGGACGAAGGTGGGCCGCCAAATTCGCAAAGCATTCAAAGCGCCTGAAGGCCGCAAGTTGATTTGCGCGGACTATTCGCAAATCGAACTCCGTTTGCTCGCACATTTCAGCGAGGATCCCAATTTAATCGAGGTCTTTGAGCAGGGACTGGATATCCACACCTCCGTGGCTTCTCAGGTCTATGGAGTCCCGATTGAAGCCGTGACCCGCGAGCAACGTGACCAAGCGAAGACCATTAACTTCGGAATCATCTACGGGATTTCTGCATTCGGACTTTCTCGGCGGATTAAGGGCATGGACATGAGAACCGCGACGTCGTTAATCAACGACTACAAGGAACGTTTCCCGGGAATCGATGCCTTCTTGAACCGGTGTATCCAACACGCTTTGGAACACGGTTATGTTGCCACGCTGACCGGACGGCGACGCGCAATTCCGGAGATTCACTCGCCGAACCGAAACAGGCAGAGTCAAGGCGAGCGGTTGGCATTCAACACCGTAGTTCAAGGGAGCGCGGCAGACTTAATCAAAGCGGCAATGGTCAACGTGCAGAACCGGATTGAACGAGACAGTTTGCCGCTGAAACTGTTGCTCCAAATCCATGACGAGTTGGTCTACGAAACCCCCGATTCGCTCGCCGAGGAACACGCAGCCATCGTGCGTAACGAGATGGAACATGCGATGGATTTGAGAGTCCCTCTCCTCACCGATGTGGGGATTGGGGACAACTGGATGTCTGCCAAGTCGGACTAAGAGTTCTCACTTGTAGGGTGCGCACTGCGCACCAGCATTTGAAAGCGCCAGCGTGCAATCAAGCGACCGAATGGTGAGCGATCAACTGAGATTAAACGAGCGAACAACGAGTGCGATAGAGAATCCTCGGCGATCGTCAAATCACCGATTTCCCCTCTTACTGCGCACCCCAGATGATGGTGATAAAAAACTCAGTTCCAAGGCGAATGGTGCTTATACAAATAGATTTGCAGCAAGTTCGAGGTTCTGTTGACATTTCATTGTCACCAGATGGGCGAGGGGAAGATCCCTATCGCATTCGCTATTCGCTCACCTGATCCTCGCCCTTACGATTACGCACACGCCTAACATAAATGTCAACGGAACCTAGTGTGTTTCAGCAGGCGGTGGCGTATTTTGCTTTCTTCGCGCTAAACTCTCCCAAATTTCGTCACTCTCGACATAGCGTTTCAACTTGGCTTTGGGTTCGTCGAAAATTGGAGTGCCATGCCCGAAACAGATGAAATTAAATGCGTAGTTCAATAGTTGAGAGATGGAATTCCGCGCCATCTTCAAATCCCCAATATATTCGGGTGCATAGATTCCCAGATCTCCGTCAACGATGCCCGCGTCCTGCCTGCCGCCGGAAAGCATGTCACCGATGATTAGTCCGCCTCCAACCTCTCGAACCAGCAAAACCGTCTCGGGAAAATAGACATCCGAAACGTAAATTGGGTCGATAAAATCCCACAATCGTCCACCGTGGACAAACGTCCCATCAAGAGATGTTTCGTACCTGTCGAGTTCAATTTCATTCGCCCAAATTTCACATCCCCAGCGCTGCCTGAAGACTTCGGATTCGCGCAGGTGAAATTCGCACGTCAGAAGGATGTGTGTGGGAGTCCGAATCTGCTCAATCTCTTGGGCGTCACTTGAAGATATCGGCAGTGGATCGACTGTCACTGCCACATCTTCATCGGGAACATTTATCAGATAGCTGTTCCATGGGTACGGCTCATTTCTCGCCGCTCCGTGAATCTCCGACCAGCCGTAGATATGGGAAGAAATCTGTCGTAGCATTTAGAATCAGCGTGAGAACGCCTCTATCTGGGGATGTATTATAGTCATTGCAACTAAGAATTACACATATAGGATTTGCGCTGTTCGGCTTGTAGTAGCACAATTTGTTGCGCGTCTTCTGTAGGAGCGATCAAGCGAACACTCAACTGAGTGGATAATGACCGCGATTAGGAGAGCGATCCCATAGAGATCGCTCTCCTAATCGCGAGCTCCTTCTGTTGCGACAAAATCCCTGAATCGCGAGCTGGAGCTCGCTCCTACAACCCGTTTTGTATGGTGCGCACCAAGACGAAGCCCTGCCCTCCGCTAGCTGCCGACCACAATCTCAATCTCCTCATCAGTCAAGCCGTAGAGTTGATAGACAATCTGATCAATAAGCGTGCCGGTATGCTCAATGCGGGTGAGCAAAGGATTGAGTTTGACGAGGCTGGAATTGAATTCGCGCTCCAACGATTCTTGGAAATTTCGGCTTGATAGATCGACTCGGATGAGCCGATGGTTTTTCTTCAGGATACCAAGCAGTTGGTCAGAGGACAGATTGAAGTAACTCTGAATTGCTGTCTTGTTCTGAAGCTTATCAATCTTGACCTCTAGTTCCCGTTCCAACCAGCGGTGAAAGTCCCGAATTTCCTCACCTTTCGCTTTGTTCATCTCAAGCATCTGCTCCGCAAGGAAAGCGAGCAGGTCGTGGACGATGTCGGCACGTTCGGGATTGGCGGCGAGATGGTGTTTTACGAAACCGAGAACACAGTCAGTGCTACCTTTGTTGAGGCAGAATTCGTAGAGCGTTTTGGCTTTTTCGAGTTGGCGGTCGCGTTCGTCGGGAGGGGTGGTGAAGTTAATGCGGCGGATGGGCAAGTATTTCAAATACTCACGATATTCGATGTATCCTCCCCGAATGGCAATAGCTTCAAACAGTAGCTTATAGTACCAATCAAGGCATCTCGAATTCAGCAGTGATGTCACATAGAGAAGTGTAAGGTTGAAATGCTCGTTAGGAATGAGTGCGTATATTGTATTCAGAGGGTAGAAGTAACTTTCATTCAGTCCTAGATCCGGAACAGCTGTCAGTGACGGTGCAATCCGCTTGATGAGGATTTTCTCGGTTTCCAAGACCTCAAGTGATTTAGCATTATATAGCTCGTTAGGTAGGTAATGAAGCCATTCACCTTCCCAAGCGATAGTGTATTGTTCAATATTTTCTCCATCTAGCATCTTTCGACAGGCCATTTTGACATATTCAGGCGCTGAAGCATAATGCCCTTCATCCAGCACTAGTGCCAGCCTTTTTGCTTGGCTACCAATACGGATACACTGCTCTATGTCAAACATATCGTTTAAACTGGATGACAATTCGTCAAACCTCTTAATCAAATGATATAACCCATCTGAAAGACGCAGACAAAACACGTTTTCGGGTGTTAGGTTGAACCTTGACTGAGGTATTCGGGCAGTGATTACCAGTTCACTGTTCCTATCGCTGATTAACTCCGGTGCATCTGGTGGAACTCGCACAACGAGGATTTTGTGTTCTGCGGAAGGCGTCCCTTTTTTTATTATCGGAAGACACGGGTAAGTTGTGGGATCCGGAAACACACGACATTGAGAAACATCCACAAACTGTTCGATCTGTGTTTGCCCTAACAAGAAATCCCGAAGTGTTTTGCCATTAGCATAAATTGCAAATTTAATCGGTTGGATAAAACCGAACATTCCACTCTTTCGCAGCAAACAAAGTGCTTGCTCGGCAAAAGTGATGTAAAGATCAAAACGCCCAGTTGCTGTGGTGAACTGCCTCAACAGGTAATTACGAAAGTCAGGCTCAATATTGGTAACACTCACATAAGGCGGATTCCCTACAACCGCATCAAACCCCGGATTATCCTTCTCCCGTCCGTACTTGTCACGAAACACTTCGGGAAACTCAATCTCCCAATGGAAGAACCGTCTCTCTGTCGCTATCTCCTGTGCCTGTCGATAGCAGAGCAGGTTCTCAAGGGTGTCGGTGTCTTTGGAGCGGAGTGCGTTCAAAGCTTGATGATAGACGGCGCGGGACACATCGTTTCCGAAGTAAACGCTCGTCCAGAGATTCGCCACCCCCTTGTGAAAGCGGAGCATCGTCTGGGCAATGTCCAATTCGTGTTCTTTCGCGTGGATCTGGTCTGCGGTGCGGCTCTCCGTTTCCTCAATCAGCAGGTAGTGTCCGATGGCAATGGCAACGGTGTCGATGAAAGGGAAGGTCATCGCAAATTCCGTCTGGGTTTCGCTGGTTCTACGGCGGCTCTTCTTCAGTTGCGGCAGGTGCGACAGGTTCTCTATCTTCGCCCCGATTAGCGAATTGCCGTAACGGATGTGATGGTCGAGGAACGAGAGCGGTTCGCCCTTCGCTACCGTGTGCAACCAGAGTGAGAGTTTCGCCAACTCCACCGCCATCGGGTTGAGGTCAACGCCGTAAACGCACGACTCCACAACGCGCCGGCGCCAATAGGCGAGTTCCGTCTCCTCGCTCGCGGTTTCGGTCATGAACGGCGCATCCGGGTTCGTAATTAGTTCCTCGGCGAGATAATCGACGACGCCGACGAGAAAGTGACCACTACCCGTGGCGGGGTCGAGAACTTTGAGCGATAAAATCTCTTTAACGCTTTTGTCCTTACAGAGCGGCGCCAGCGAGTTTTCGACGATGTAGCGCACGATGTAATCGGGCGTGTAGTAGCTCCCCGTCGCCTTCCGCTCGCCTTTGTCGGTCAGCAGATAAACCTCTCCCTCCCGATAGGCGACTTTCTGATTGGAGGATGATTTTGGCGTGACCACTTCACGTCTCTTTTTTGAAGCGATGACCAAATCTTGGTCGGCAATTTGAGGTTGATATTCAAGCAAGCCCTCGTAGATATTCCCCAGATGACGTACGTCAAGGTCACGGTACGTGATACGTTTACTCTCCTCGGTACGCGTCAGGAGTTCGATAACCTGCGCCAGAGCATCGTTGCCAAGTTCGTACTTTTCAAGAAACGGGTGATGCTCCGGATTGAAAAGCCCTCCGTTGTACTGCGGGATGAGGTCGTTCCAACCATCGTTAATGAGCGTAAATAGACCGCGTAGCCGCGCCCAATAATCGCTTATCGTCGGAATAATCAGGTTGCCTCGATCAAGCGTTTCGTGAGTCGTCTCCGCGAGCGCTGCAAGGCTGTAGCGGGCGGCGTAGTCAGGGTTTTCGACCGGCAGCAGCCCTCGACTCTCGGCGTAGAGGATAAACAGGAGGCGGTACAACAGAATCAGAGAGTTGGCATGAATCTCGTCGAGCGGTGAATTGGCTCTGTCAAAACCGTTGCGGGGGAAATCGAGAAAACCGCCGATGAGCAAGCGTAAGGCATCGTAGACACGATTCTTCAGGTCATCGGAAACGGCGATGGTGTGTTGCCGACTCTCCGTCAATACGAGGTCAAGGAACGATGTCCCGCTCGCATCGGGGGTGAAAGCGTCGCGCCGAAAGAGACAGTAGAAATAGCGAAAGCTATCCAAGTCTCGGTTTTCGCTGAGAAGCGCGGCGAGGTCTACCTCATAGAAACTGTCAAGCCTATAACTAGTCTGACGATGGTAAAGCCGCCACTGCCTGCCGTTGGTCAAGACGCCCCACAGTTTATCCGCGCTCCGGAGATAGAAGTCTATCTGGTAGTTTGGATTTTGGTTGTTGAACGGGTCGCCTCGGCCCTCCGCCTTCCGATCCAGATTGCGAGACCACGCCTTGGCGTCGCCGACAGCGAGGGCGGTATTGAAGAACCGGTTGGTGTTGATGTGAGGCTGCGCCGCCTCGTGTGCATCCTCCGAGCCGAAGAAGGCATAATCGGGGCGTTTGGCTCCCTGCGGCGTTTGGAGAGTCGGTTGCACCTCGAAAACATGCCCTAACTGTTCTAGCACCGGCTGGATGAGTTCGTGTTCAATTTGTGCCTCATTGCGGCTCGGCGCATTCGGGGCGACAGCGTCGAAAACGTCCTTGATTTCGGCGTAATCCGATTTAATGTCGGGTGTATCTAACCACTGCGGCTGTTCAACGATGAGGGAGTCGAGGTAGTAGTCCGAAAAGAGCGAGTGATTTTTAAAGGCGTCGGGTATTTTTTTGGGGTTGATAGACATTGATGTAGCCGGTCTTTGCTATAGACTCTTCGCCTTAGACGGACAGCAGTTGTTTGGTTCGTGATAACAATCCGCGATCGTCAAATCACCGAGAAGTTCTCCACCACGAAACCTTGGGGGTTCAATCGCGTAAGCCCTAACGCAGATTCTGGGTTAGTCCTTGTCGTTAAACCGGCTAAAGACAGCGATCAAAGGGAAACCCGCACAGATTATCAGTGCCCCGAGGGATACCACGCTTGCGTTCGCGCTGAGTAGACCTGATGCGATACCGAGGAGAAAAGCGGAAATAACGATAGTAATAGTGATATTCCAACGCATCTTGAACGTCTCCCATAGCATATCAATGTAGTATTTGTAGGAGTGAGAAAGTTAACGCTCAACCGCGTTGCATCGTTTCATTTCCCATGGTTCAACTCTCTTGTTTGGGCTACGAGGCGTGGATTAGGATGCACCTTATCCGGTTTGTCGGAAATAGATCGCCCGTATTGACCCGCAGGGGCTTTAATAAGGAAAGAAACTCAGTTTCGGTGCGAGACGATATAGGTTGAATTTCGGCGGTGAAGGTGTTATAGTGTATTTACCCTTGAGCCGAAAGGGGAAACTGGGACGATGGAAGAATGGGTGAAAATTATCGCCCCCATGGTCGCGCCGCTAGTCGCGATTGCCGCACTCTGGTGGAAAATCACAACCTCGGTAGCAACAAAGGAGGATGTGAACAGGATTGCTGAGTACCTCCAAAAGCAGATAAATCAGTCGGTTGAATTAACGCTTGATTTGACTCGAGATATTAGAGAGAACATGCGGCAGATGCGGTCTGAGATGAAGACGTTTCGTGCGGACATTAGCAAGCTCAATGATAAAATCGATACTAATTCCCAAACCTTGCATACCAAAATAGACAGCCTAGCGAACGAGTTGCGCACGGAAATTAGAGAGTGGACGCGGTGTTGATAGTTGAATGGGCGCTTTATGCTACGGGTCGCGATTCGGAGAAGATTCCTATCGATCAAAGAAGCGGATAGATCAACTGACCGGATAGGGAGGGCGATAGAGATCCCAATGCGATAGAAAATCCTACTCGCTATTCGCTCGCTTGATCGCTCCTACGGAGAGGGTATTCCAAATTCAGATTATTGGAGGATGCGTCAATGCCGAAAGTATTGACTGAAGACGCCATCGGACAATACCATCGGGAGGGTTACTTCTTCCCAGTCAGAATCTTGGACGATGAGCAGGTTGCAGCCAATCGGAGGCGACTAGAGGAATTTGAATCGCGTCAGGGAAAACCCGTTGAGGGCGCGCAGCGGAGCAAATCTCATCTCCTATTCAAATGGGTTGATGACCTGATGCGGGACTCAACGTTGCTGGATGCCGTCGAAGACTTGATTGGTAGGGATATCCTGTGCTGGAACACGATATTCTGGATTAAGGAGGCGGGAAGTCAAAGTTTCGTCTCTTGGCATCAGGACCTGCACTACTGGGGGCTTGATACCAACGACTTGGTCAGCGTATGGTTAGCGCTTTCGCCGGCGACGCTTGAGAGCGGATGTATGCGCGTTTTGCCGGACAGTCACAAGGGGGATTTGCTGCCTCACAACGACGAATACCAGCAGGACAACCTCTTGACCCGCGGGCAGGAAATTGCGGTGAAGGTTGATGAGACGAAGACTGTCGCTATGCCGCTAGAACCCGGCGAGATTTCCTTGCACAATGTGCGCTTGGCACACGCCTCCGGTCCCAACTGTTCCAACGACCGTCGCATCGGTATTTCATTGCACTACATGCCCACCCACACGAAACAGACGGTTGGAGAATGGGATACGGCGGCGCTCGTCCGCGGCGAGGATCGATTCGGTCACTTCACCATTACGCCGCGTCCAGCCAAGGACTTCGATCCCTCAGCGGTGTTGTTTCACGAGAAGGCGACCAACGCCACTCGCAAGATTTTGTATAAAGACGCCCAAGAGGATCGGCACACGATATAACCGAGCCGCAGGTTGTTGGCAGACAATACGCCACAGTTCGGAAACCGCTAGTGCTTCGTGGTAGTAGCTTGGAGTTTGGTTTCGCTGGGATCTCTATTGCACTAACGCTTCTATCGCATTCGCTACTCGCTCATTTGATTCTATTCAGTCGTTCAACCCAACCTACAGGTTAAAATCAGGAACGGCTAGAATTTACCTCATCCATTCCAACTTTGGATAAAGTCCTCTACCTCAAATCCCCCTGGCATCTCCGTCAATTGATACCTCATCACTCTTTCCCTTCTATCGACGACGCACCGCTCAATCTCAGCTTCTATTTTCTCAAACAGGATTGAAAAACGCTCCCGGAGCTGATTCGCTTCCTCCTCGGAAAAACGCTGAGCAAAATCCTTAATCGCGTGGAAACCGATCCGGTGCTCCCCTGTCGCAACAATCTGTTCCTCCAGTGAAAGATTGACGTTCTCCCGAGACTTCAACGTGCGCAGCTTGTCAACCCACTTCGATAGGAACACGACGCACACCATCCGCCCTTCATCCCCCGGATGCAACGTTTCTAGTCCATTCATGAAAGCCGCTCTATCCCCCTTCAGGACGGCGCGAAGGGTAGACTCCACCACATCGCACTGTTCTTGGTACAACCGAGTGAACTCTCCAAACCGGTCGCGTATTCTTCGCGGGAGAGAATTGGTGAATTCCAATTCCCAGCCATGTGCATTAACAACCGGGAATACCGGACCGCCCAGAGCGCGATAGCCGAGATGAACCGTGCGCCGCAACTTCGTACTGTAGTTGCTGCCCCAGTGCAACATGAAGTGGGTATAGACAATCCCATCCCCCGCTTTAAGCTCGATTGGCGTGCCTCCCGGCATCGGCTGCTGCGGGTTCGTTAGCAGGTGTTGGTGTTCCTCCTCGGTATTTGGGCGGGAGTGGCTCCCTGGAACCACCCAGAATACACTGTCATCGTACAGCGGGATATTCCACTGAACATAACCGGGCGCGTTAGCCAGCATATCCATTTGCATACCGTTCAAGGGTGCTTGCGCAACGGGATTAACATCACGATGCCAACTGGCAGGCCCATGGTCTCGCGGGGGACTGCACATCAGCGCCATCAATGTGACTGCGGCGTCTGACGAACGCATCAGTTGTTGGCTCACGCCTAGTGTGTTCTCATGCAGGCAAAACTCCACCGTGTCCGCGGTCTTTTCGTTAACGACCTCGTTGAAAAATACCCTCGGTTGGGCGGCAGTTTCCCAAGTCCCGCCCGGCGGGTCGTCCGGTTCGCGCTCACGCCGCCACACCGCCTTCTGTCGATCGACGAGGACTTCAAAACTCGTCCGGAGCGCATCCAATTGATCTGGCGGGATGACCTGCGGCAGTATGATGAAACCGTCATCCAATAATTGCTGTGGGTTGACTTTCATAGTTGTAAACCTTGAAGAGGTCTTCGGTGTTTGTGCTGCCAATTTGTACCATTTCGCTTGAATACTATTGCCTACGATGTTTATCAATTATACTGTTATGAGATGACCGATACTAACCATTAACCCGTACGCCAAACCCGTTGGCGGGGCATCTTGCCCCGCATTAGTAAGACTTGATTAACGCTAATAATGCACTTCAAATATAGAGAAATGGCATTACTTCCGATTCGATGCTCTGAACGTAACCTGAGGAAACGTCTCGCTCATGACAGTCCCCAGATGTTTGCTGCTGTGCCCCCCAATATCAAATCTCGATCAGCACCCGTCAAGAACGGCAAGCCTTCTCGGATGAGCCTGAGTTCTTCACTCAATGGGAGCCAATTGTGCTTGATGCGGTGATGACCGGGATACCCGGTGCCCCAGATTGCCCGTTCCGCGCCAAAAACGTTGAGTAGAGCCTTGATAAACGGATGCACATCTTCAAACGGAAACGTCTCGCTAGATCGCCCCGCTATGTCCGATATCTTCACATATACATTCTCGTGCCGGGCGAGGGCTAGAATTGGCTCAAATGCCGACAAACCGCCTGATACCTCCGGATAGCCCATATGGTCGAGAATCAGTTTCAGGCGGGGATATTGTCGAGCAATGCACTCCACCTGATCGGCGTAGGCGGCATCAAGATGGAATTGAATCACCGCCTCACAGACAGCAAGCTCCTCCCACATGGCGCGATTCTGATCTGTGAGGAGAATCTTCTCGTCGGGATAGTAGAGCGGGTGGAACCGGAACCCGGCAAGGTTACGCTCATTAACCCAGTACCGGACGAGCTCGGCATTGTCCGCAGCCTGCGGATCAATCAGTCCATGCCCAACGAACCGGTCCGGTAAACGTGAGACAGAATCCGCAATGTAGCCGTTGTCCCATGTGGACCAGCTAGTCTGCACCAACACACACCAATCGACGCCATGCGCATCCATTTCGGCTAGGAGTTCATCAGCGGTGCCCGGCTCGTCCGGATTTGAATTCCAGGTGGGCGCCGTCGGTCCGATTGGATATTTGGGCGGGTCAATCTCCCAGACGTGGACGTGCGTGTCAACAATCATAAGCGATTTTCAAAGTCAAGGATGTGCGAAGGACTATCTTTTCACGCCCGCCTTTGCTCCCTTTGAGCGCAGGTATCCGATCGTTTCTTTTCGGGCGCGATCTACGGCAAAATCGAGAGGCGTCCAGCCCAAATCTGTTTTGGCATTGATCCCCGCCCCTGCTTCTAGCAAGAGGTCGGCTTGTTCGATGAAGCCCGCCCATTCGGCGAGCGTGTGCATGGGGGTCCAATTTCCAGAGGCTTCACCTTGAGCGTTCACATCGGCGCCATGCTGTATGAGCAATTCGGTAATCCGAATGAAATTAGCTTTGGATCCTCGCCGCGGGCGCACAACCCAATGGAGCGGCGCCAATCCTTCGACATCCGTGGCAGTCGCACAAGACGGATTGTCTTCTAGCAAGTCCTGCACAACCCCCAACATTCCGAAGTGCGACGCAGTCAAGATGTCGATTTCTGCACCTTTCGCCAGCAGATAATCCATAACAGCCTCGGCTTCCTCGCTAGCGCCGTAGATAAGTGATGCGCACTGTAGCGGCGTGTAATCGCGGTAATCACGGGCATTGATTAGATCGGGGGTTTCTTTGAGCATGTGTCGAACCACGTCCAGCAACCCCGCTCTAGCTGCCGTGAAGATGTCATATTCGGCGCCGTTGTCAGCCAGATACTGTACGATTTTCCGATGTTGCGGGCGATGCCAAACCACCCTCTCTGCCGCAATCTGAATCAAGCTGCGCGCATCATTGTGTATCCGCGCATTGATGAGTCGACGGTCTCCTTCAATGAGAGTTTTTACCGTCGAAAACTCCCCTTTTCGGACAGCGTCGATTACCGCGTCCACTTGAGTTCCATAGTCATTTCTCTGTGCGTTTGAGGGTGAGATGGCGGCGTATAACATACCACCAAGCATGAGTGCCGCGCCAAGGATCGTGTACGTGACTTTCTGTCTCATATTCCGTCATATTCCGGTGAATCTCAATCCTAATCCCATTTCGCTTGAACAACATTGCGTATGATGTCTAATTATAACATTCTCTTCCTATGTAGGCGGCGGCCAAACGAGTGAATAGCCAGTGCGATAGAGGTCCCCTTGCCCCACCGACTTTGCGTAGCGACAAGGCATCTTACTCCGCTCCACACATGTTTCTTTACTTGATTCACGCAATCAATGCATTATCATTTTGGAGAAATGGCATTAGCAGTGGTTGGTGGAGCACAATGAATTGTGTTACTACACTATGCGGGGGTTTTGTGAGACAAGTGTCAGAGCGCTCCCACATACCCTTGTAATCTAGGGGCACGGTCGTCCCTATCCGCCTACTACACGTACAGGTCGCGACGCTTTCATTGGATTGTGCCCCTAATATCCCTTCTCTTTATCCACCACATTCTGCAACGGCTCCCCCTTCACATACCGGTGCAAGTTCTCGACAAACCGCGCCATCGAACGTTTTGGGAAATGCTGTGAGCCGCCCGCGCTATGGGATGTCAAAATCACATTGGGTAGCGTCCACAGCGGGCTGTCGTGCGGGCAAGGTTCCGTGTAAGTGACATCCAGTCCAGCCCCCGCCAGTTTACCGGACCGCAGCGCCGCGATCATCGCCGCCTCGTCCACCACCTTTCCCCGACTGACGTTGACGAGAAAACTACCCGCATTCAACCGGTCAAAGAGGTCTTGAGATAGCAATTTGTGCGTTTCCGCCGTGATCGGACAGCATACCATTACCACATTCGATTGAGACATGAGTTCGGGCAGATAGTCCATCTTCTCCAGTTGGTCGACGGATTCGGGCGGTTGCATATCTTCAGGATCGACGGCAATGACCCGTAACTCAAAGGCTTTCGCCCGATTTGCAATTGCCCGCCCGATGCCGCCCAATCCGATAATGCCCATGGTCATACCCGCAAGCTCCAGACACGGCGCACCTCGCCACTGCTTGCTTTTCATGAATTCCAACTGTGTGTGGATCTGCCGCGTCAGCGAAAGTAGCAGGGCAAACGCATGTTCGGCAATCTGAGGCCCAAATAGTCCGCCCGCATTCGTCAACACGATGTCGCTGTTCTTGAATCTCTCGTACAGGTGCCCTTCAGCCCCGGCATGAGGCTGCTGAACCCACTTCAGTGCATCTGCGCGGTCAAAGTCGGATTCGGAGAGCAGACCGAACAGCACCTCAACATCGGCGAGATGGTCTGCCTGCTTTTCCCCATCCGGTAGAAATGTCACCTCGGCCTCGGAGTGTGCATCTTTCAACAACCCCTCAACATCGGGGGCAAATCGACTGCCAATTAACACGCGAGTCATCGTTATTCCTCCCTTTTGGATTACGCAAAGAGACCAAAATTTATCAGTCAACAGGATGTTGGAAGCACACTACCGCTCCCCTCGGATTGCCAAATCCAAGGGGTCTGGATTTGGCAATCCAGACCGAGCAAGAAGCCGTGCGTTTTGAGTTTCCAGAATGCGCAAGTCCCATGTAACCTAAACTTGCTAGCTTTCAAAGATACCGTTTAATGAGATCGGCAATGTCATCATATCCCTTTTTCTCCGCCCAAGCGAGGGGCGTAGCCCACTCGGCGCCGGCAAGCGTGGAATCAGCGCCGCGCTCAAGATAGAGACGCGCGAGGTCGTACTTTCCCCAACGAACCGCCCAACCCAGGGGCGAAGATTGCAGCAGGTCGTCAATCACATTCAGGTCGGCGCCATAGTCGAGAAGGATGCTTCCGAAGGTAACGCGTTCAGGTTCGGTCATGATGGGTTCTCCCCATACAACGCCGCACGCCGCCAGATCGTGAGCAAGCCGGTATCCGAAACGCCCTACCAGATTGGGGCTGGCGCCGTAATCCAAGATCATCCGAAAGATCTCGGGATAGACAGTGCGGTCAAAGTCGCGAAATTTGCGGTGAGGGTTGGTGCGCCAAAGGCGAAGCGGTTGTTCAAGCAGATAGAACCAACGATTGTCATCCGGTTCCCAATCAAGTTGACGCAAACACATCCCCACGATATTCGGATCGCCCCCGCAGCCTGCCGCCCACAGAAGTTTTTCCGCAAGGGACGGGTCGTTGTGGAGGGCAACCGCAGCGGCGGAAGTTTCACCTTGGAGTCCGGCAGTTACCGGATCCAATACGCCACCGTATCTAAACAGCAATCCCTTCATTTTTTCATCGCGATTGTTATACGCGTTGCCCACGGGATTGCCGCTCGCATAGATGCTGGCGTTGGGATCGGCGCCGCATTCAAGTAGGAGTTCGGCAATCTGAAGAAGACCATCTCGTTCAGTGTCGGAGGATTGAAAGCGGTGGGAATCAAATGCGGCATACGCGCGAAGGTAGTCGAAATCACCGAGCGCAACCGCAGATTCAAGCGATTGTTCGCATCCCGCCTGAAGAAGGATGCCAGCGCAAATCAAGCAACCTTCGTTGAGAGGTCTGTTTCGACCGCGTACATTGTGGACAGCGCCGTCGAGAGGCGATTGCCCCTCGGGTGTGAGATGGGCAATATCGGCATTGCGTGCGAGTAACTCCTGAACAAGTTGGTAACGGCCGTGAGACGCCGCCGCATAAATGACACTGCCGCCATTCCGATGACAGGCGTCGATCAATTCGGGCTGCCGACTGAGGATTGCTAGGGCATCCTCACTTCGCCCCTCTCGGACGGCTTCAAACAGCGCGTCATTTTCTTCGGTGATGCTGATGTTTTTGCAAGCGGCGAGTTTGCGTTTTTCGTCCTCCTCCCGCAAGATGTGGACAATCTCACCCATGCCCCGTTCACGGGCGATGGTAAGTGCGCCGGTGGCATCGCGGTGGGGATAGATGCCGTGCGTGTGATTCGCGCCCGCTTCCATCAGGATGCGCACGGCGTCGGAGTGTTGATTCATGACCGCGTAGTGAATGGCTCGATGTTCATCGTCCTCCGCCATGTGTACGTTAATCAGATCGGGTTGCAGATCGAGAATCTGTTGAATTTTGGAGACATCGCCATCCCTCGCCGCTTCGCATAGGTCGGCGACCCTATAGGTTTCATTCGTCTCCATGCTTGTTCCTCCGCTACTGCTCGCCTTGAAAAATCCAAATCAGTTTTGTACACAATCGAGTTTAAGGCGCATCTACTTTTGTTTAGCCCCTCTCAACTCAAAAGCCTTAACTATGATGTACGCAATTAAGGCAAATATGAAAATCACTAAGTACATCCAAGCAATTGCTTGAAGGGTTTCAATGATGGTTCGATATATCTCCAGTGTCCATCGTTCGTTATTCAACTCTAAAACCCGATCGTCTTTGGTCGGTGCGCTTATATATCGTTCTAGCTGATGTACCCTCACACCACCCGAAATACCGACTACATAGGTGGCAAATTTCACATACTTATTCCACGCGCTGCTGATTTCCTCCTGAATGATGCGCCTAAAAATGGTGGATATTGGCTTATTAAACATCTTCACAACGCAAAATGAGACAAAAGCCGCTAAAACGAATGTGACTAACAGTAATGAAAAAAACATATATCCTCCACTTTTCCCGGATTAGAACGAGATGCGTATCAATTCCAGAGAGAAAATCTCATCGGTCTCAGGCTGAACGCTGTCCGTAGAAGCGAACTCTTCGCCCCAGCCCCGTGTAAAACGGTGTGTGTACCAGATTCCCGCGGCAGATCCAACGACATTCGCCACGACATAAAATTTCGTGTTCTCCCAACTGACATCAGCAAGGAGGAGGACTCCGCTGCCGGAGAGCGCACCGATGACCGCACCGAGAATTATCAATCTAGCACGGCCTGTCGTGTACTCATCTTTGCCAGTCAATTGATAGCCGAGATATGTTCCTAGCGGCAAACCCAGTATGGAGGCGAACACATAGGCGCGCGGATGCTCAACTGTTTCAATCTGTCCCGAATCAATTGTGATGTCGCCCAAGCCGGCCAGGTGGGTCATTCCGGCTGCATAAGCACTGCCGACGACGCCTCCCAGAGAGATGAGGTGCGCCCGACCTTGTGAAATGGATTTGTCTCGAATCAGTCTCGATGTCGCCCAGACGCCCGCTGGCACACCGACCATTGCGGACGCAGTGTAGATTTTGGCTTGCGTCCAATTTTCAAGATTTTCAATGTCGAGAAGATACGGAATGGCGATGCCGTACAACCCTCCGACCAATCCGCCTTTGGTAATGAGATCGGTTTCGCCTTTCTCAAACCATCTGTGATCGCTGAGTGAGTGAGCGATTAGTCCGCTCAAAGGTGTGGCAAGCATCGCGCTAGCCAAATACGCTTTGTCATTCTCGGATTCGAAAAAAATCGGAATGCCGAATCCATAAAGTGTGCCCGCGTAACTCCCCCATTGAATGAGTTTGGAACGGCCGGCGCCGAGCCGATAATTTTCGGTGGCTTTGAGCGCGCCCCAAAACGTCCCGCCGCCCATCAGCAGTTCGAGTCCGATTATTTGCCGCGCGGATTCCATCTCTAGCATACGAGCCGTCCCCGGCCCATACAACAGAAGCCCATACAGCGTTGCATCAAACACCATTCGTTTCCTGCCCTCCTGTTGTTCCTCTAAGCTGACCTGTTCGTCAACGCGGTTTTCGAGATGACCCTCCGGTACAAGGTTGAGAAAGACGAAAATCGTGAAGCAACAAAGAACGGCAATAATATTGGGCGCCCTATTTCTGCTATTACTCGGCATGCTGGTAGGATTTTTCATAATGTCCTATATGATTAACGTGATTCTGATGCAACTGTGCAATTTCTGACGCAGGTCGTGAAAGTTCGTCTCAGTCTTTTCAGCGAGATTACTCATGTCCGCATGGAACCCTTGAGAATTAGCATCTCCGAGTGTTTGCTCGTCAGCATATTGTCCCGGAACGACTAGTTGAGTCTTTAACGCGCGCCTCAAGTTTGTCTTCGCTCTGATTTAATCTCCGCCGGCTAAACCCCAAAGGCACAACGTAGAATATCGCAAATGCTCCCCACAGCTTGAATTCATCAAGTAAACCTTCAATGAATCAGTATCTCCTTCTGCGATGCCACATTATCGGAGTTTGCGACAAATCTGACTGCACAAGTGCAACTATACCACATTCACATCGCTTATTCAACCCGCACCGGTCACATTCCCAGGGCAATCGCCTCTGATTTTTGGGGTGTGATCGCGTCCTCTGCCTCACTCTCGACTAGATGTGCTATGAATGGGGATGCAAAGGGAAGATCGGAAATCGGGGATTTGATGATTGTCGATTTCACAAGAAATCGCGACCGGGAGATCGCTCCTACAGTAGGTTTGTAGTAGCGATCCTCGATCATTAAATCGAAGATGGAATCCCTTCATTGCGCGTTTGGCTGGCCGTTCAACTGCGTGAGTCCTAAGACTAAACAGTTACACCACCGATTTCACTTATCGGGCGATCAGCATCGTCACCCGATGCGGCTCGGTTCCCGGACTCCGTTTCGGGGCTCCGTGAGCATCTCGTAGAGTAAACGGGTGATGAATGAGGATGTCCTGCACCCCGTCCTTGTTGAGGTCCACCAGCCAGGTGTATTCCCCGTCGTTGGGTAGGGCAACTGCCACCTTTTGAGGCTGCCGGGCGAATAGCTTTGGCCCCGGCACGCCGACATAGACACACAATTGCTTATGTGTCCACTCGATAAGCAGGTCTGAGCGTCCGTTGCCGGTCACATCCCCCATGAGCAAAGTCCTGTTGAATGCGCGCAGGTAACTCTTTTGAGTGTTCCGGCTCTCGTGCGTGCCTCCTCGAAGCACTATGTCCAGCGGCACCCACCCCGGCTCGCGATGGCTGGGCGCACCGTCCAACGCGATTCTGCGGGTGATGTTGGGATTGTCGCCGTAGAAGCCCCCTTCCATGTAGTAGAACTCAAGATCCAACCAGATGTCGTCGCCCATAAACCCCTTGAGTCTCTTCCAGAGACTGCTCTTGAGGAAATCGAGACCGATGGTTGTGAGCATCACGTCGACCCGGCCGTCGCGATCGAAATCGTGCCGGTACATCCCGAGTTGGACGCTGTCGTCCGACCGGAACGCGGCGTTGACTGCCGGCGCGAACTCGGTGCCACCATCGGGTATTGGCGTGCCGAAATGCACTTCGTAGGCGGAACGCTTACTGGACATGTTCCTACCCTCTAGCGAGAAAACCACGAGATCGGCGACACCATCGTCGTTCAGGTCGGTTAACGAGTGCAGTACCTTCCCCAGCATGTCTCCGGTGGCGAGCGAAGAGAACTCGTCGGAGTCGAATGCCACATTGGTCGTGAAGCTCTCTGCCACTGGAGAAAACAGCCCGTGCTTGTCCTGGTGATGAACCAAGAAGTGGTCCTCGTTCCAGAACACCAGGTCGTTGCGGCCGTCTCGGTTGTAGTCTATCTCGTGGACGCGGCTCTGACTCCAAGGGTTGTAACGATAGCCGTCGGCTCCGTAAATCCTACCCATCTCGGCGGGGGCACCGACCTTCACCGGATCGGCGAACGCGCCATCACCCACCTGGATGAACACCCAGAAGCCCGCGACATCCGGTACCACTAGGTCGTCGCGGTCGTCGCCGTTGAGGTCCCGAGTAATATCTACATGGGGGATTTCGCCGCTGCGAGGCGGGTTGAAGTTGGAAGTAACCTCCACCAGCGCACGCTCCGTCGCCGTTTCGGGGTCGAACCAGTTTAGGCGGCCGGGCTCGTAGGTAATCAACCGGTCGCGGCCACCGATGTTTGCGACGTCGACGAACAACACTTTGGGACGCAGCGTTGTGTCAAGGTACGTCTCCCAGGCGCCGTCGTCGAACGCGTAGATACGCAAGCGACGGTCGTCGTTGCCGTTGATGTTCACTACGGCAAGTTCTGCCATGGCGCCTCCGAGAAGAAACCCCGTTAATACGGTCTGGCGTTTCGCGGATCCGATGACCACGTCGTACTGATTGAAAGTGAATTCCGCGGCGGCCTGATCGTCACCGGCGTATGCCATGCATTCCGATAGGAACGCTCCCAAAACCAGTATGGGGAACAGGCTTCGTGGATAATGCCTCGTGCAGATGGTTGCCAAGCTGGATTTTGCGGAAATCCGGCGTTTGTGGGATTGGTTTCGCTCTTTCAATTCTGTTGTTATAAAATGTAACTCTGCTTTGCGGCGATCAACCGACCGAATAGGATCAAATGAGCGAATAGCGAATGCGATAGAGATCCCTCTTCATTGCCCGTCTAATGACTTCAGGGTTGTTACTCACCACTAAACACTTATAATTTACGATTCCCAGATAAAAACCTGTTTCTCGTAGATAATTTCAAATCCGTTGCGCTCCAGATTCCCCAGCGATGTTTTAAGCATGGTGAGGGTTTGACTGCACGCGACTTGGCATCCGAGTTCAGCGGCTCGATTCAAGCGTGCCTTGATGAGCACATTTTGCCCGCCTTTTCCTCTGTGTTCTTCAGCCGTTGCTGCCGAACAAAGGCAGGCGAAACTGTCGTGTGTCCCCAGTATTGCGGCACTGACAGGAGTACGATCTTCATACGCCAGAAAGTGCTCAAACCCGGGCTGATCAACGCCGTCAAAGAAAAATGAACAACCCCAAGGACTGTAGATATGGGTAATCGCATCGGCGTGGTTTTCGACCTCCCGCCGAGAGACACGCTCCACTCTGAGATGGGTTTCGTGTGGTGTTACTTTTTCAACGGGACGAATTAGCGTAGGGTACTGTGTCCCCTGAAACGGCTTAAGACCGTTGTCTAGCAGCCACTTGACGATTTCTTCTTGCTGGGGATTCGGACTAAGCCAGAAGAAGAATCGCTCAACCTGTGCCCCTTTCAATGTGTTCAGAACCTTTAAGAAATCGGTCTGAGACACTGTTGTCCCGCAACCGAAATAAAGGGCGGCGTTTCTGTTGGCTGATGGATACGGCGAGGACGCCGAAGGTGGATCTATCGTGATGATAGCATCCCCAATATTTTCGTACCTGTGTGTGCCGCCCTTCGAACAACTGAATTCTTTCTGCTCAAGGACTTTGAGATGTTTGGCGATTTCATAAGGTATCATTTCATTTTTCAATCGGGCTTTCAAAAGTCAAGCGGTAACCGTCGGGATCTTTGAAATAAAAGACATCCATGTCGTTGCCAACAAAGGGTACGCCTACTTGAATACCGCGTTAATTGAACTCTCGGTGCGCCGCTTTGGCATCATCACAAATGAAATATAGCGTAAGTCCACCTCAGGATTCGCGCGAGCTTCGCCCTGAGACTTCTGCAGCATCAGCGCTCTGTCGCCGTGCTGAATCCAGCACTATTGCAATTCGTCATCTTTCTCCCACTTTTCTTGCATTTCGAACCCGAGACCATCAACGTAAAATGCGACCAATCTCTCCACATCCGCAACGGCGAATAAAGGGACTGTCTGAGCAATTTTGACCCGTGATAAACTCATGAGATTCTCCCATTTAAAAGTGGTTTCAAAAACTGTCCGGTATAAGATTGTTCAACGCTCGCGATTGCTTCCGGCGGTCCTTTTGCAATCACATTGCCCCCGTTGTGACCGCCTTCCGGACCGAGGTCAATCACATGGTCTGCGGTTTTAATCACGTCAAGGTGGTGTTCGATGACGATGACCGTGTGGCCCGCATCGACAAGCCCGTTCAGCGCGTCGAGTAGTTTTTGGATGTCCGCCAGATGTAGTCCGGTCGTCGGTTCGTCAAGAATGTAGAGGTTATGTTTGCCGCGTTTGATTTTGCCGAATTCGGTCGCAAGCTTCACGCGCTGCGCCTCGCCGCCCGAGAGGATGGTGGCGGGATGACCCACTTTGAGATAGCCCAGCCCGAGAGTGTTGAGCACGGACAGTTTGTGCACAATGAGCTTCTCATTCGCAAAGAATTCGACGGCGTCTTTAACCGACATATCAAGCACGTCGGCAATGGTTTTGTCTTGATACGTGACCTCAAGGGTTTCATCATTGTAACGCGCCCCTTTGCAGGTGGGGCACGGAACTTCAACGTCGGGCATAAACGCGAGGCTTGTCTTGATTACGCCATCGCCCGCGCACTCTTCACAGCGACCCCCTTTGACGTTGAAGCTGAACCGGGAAACTGTGTAGCCGCGTTCTTTGGCTTCGGGCGTGGATGCAAAACATTTACGGATGTTGTCGTAGAAACCGATGTACGTCGCGGGATTTGAGCGCGGGGAACGCCCGATGGGAGACTGGTCGATGTTGACGACATCCCCGAAGTATTCGTGGCCGACAATGTCATCGTGATCGCCGGAAAACACCCGACTGTCGTGGTATAGGTTATAGAGTTTCTTGTAAAGTACTTCGTGAATAAGCGTGCTTTTGCCTGATCCGGACGCCCCCGTGATGCAGGTAAAGACTCCGATTGGGATCTCAACGTCAATGTCGTTGAGGTTGTTCGCACGTGCGCCTTTGATGTGCAGCGCCTTAGCGTTCTTTTTACGGCGTTGGCTCGGCACGTCAATCGTCCGTGTGCCGCCAAGGTATTGTGCGGTTGGTGATTCACGGCAGTCCAAGACCTCTTTGAGGGAACCGCTCGCGACGACGTGACCGCCGTGCACACCCGGACCTGGTCCCATCTCAATGATGTAATCAGCAGCGCGAATGGTTTCCTCATCGTGTTCGACGACGATGACGGTGTTGCCGATGTCGCGCAGGCGTTGTATGGTGTTTATCATCTTGACGTTGTCTTTGGGGTGCAAACCGATGCTAGGCTCGTCAAGCACATAGAGCATTCCCATAAGCCCAGAGCCGATCTGCGTGGAGAGCCGAATGCGCTGAGATTCACCGCCCGAAAGCGTACCCGACGGGCGATTGAGGCTGAGGTAATCGAGGCCGATACCGATAAGAAGCTCCAGGCGGGATGTGATTTCAAAGATAATCTGTGAGGCGACCTTCTCCTGTTTGTCCGGTAGTGTGAGTTTGTCCAGAAAGGATAACAGCTCCGGCAGGTGCATTTCGCCGAGGTTATGTATATTGTAATCCTCGATAGTGACCAAAAGGCGCTGTTTTTTGAGTCGCTCACCGCCACAGTCCGGACAAAGGTTCTCAACCATCACCTTGCGCAGGTAATCCTCCATGCGTCCGTGAGCGGCACCTTGTTGTCGGTAGCGACGATAATGGCGCTCAATCTGGTTGATGACGCCATCGTAGCGAAACTCGCGTCCGATGTATCTGGCGGCGGACTTGGATTCAGGGGGCTGTTCAACGACAACCCGTTCCCCTTTTGTCCCGTACAGGAGCAAATCCTTAACCTCGTCGGACAGGTCTTTATACGGCGTGTCGAGATCGAAATTGTATTTCTTCGACAGACTGTAGAGAATGCGTCCTCCCCATGAATTGACATTGTACTGTAGTGCCTCCTTGACAAAGGCGCCCTCGCGAAGACTGCGATCTTTGTCCGGGGCGACGAGGTCGGGATGCGCTTTGAGATAGGTGCCCAAGCCCGAGCAGGTGATGCAAGCGCCCGCGGGATCGTTGAAGGTGAACATGCCGTGGTGCATACGGCCCGCGACAACATGAACCGAAGAACCTCCGAGTTTATCGTAAAAGGCATCGGTGGCTTTCGCTTCTGTGGGGTCAAGCACGTGAAAACTTAAGAAACCTTCACCGATGACTTCAAGACCGTGCGTCAGCGAGGTGACAATCTGTTTGTCGAGCCCCTTGCGGATGACAAAGCGGTCAACGATTACTTCAATGAGGTAATTCTCCCCTTCGTCAAGGTCTATTTCTTCGCTCAGGTCGTGCATCTTGTCGTCGATACACAAACGGCGGTATCCTTTGGTGCGAATGTCGTCGAAAAGATAGGCGTAGTCTTCGCCGTAGATTTTGAGCACTGGGGCGCGGACTTCAACTTCGGTGCCTTCAGGCAGCGAAAGCATGTGTTCCATCATCTGATGAGGCGTCCACACCTTGACCCTCTCCTTGGTTATGGGGCAGCGCGGCTGTCCAATGTTCGCAAAGAGCATCCGCAGGTAGTCGTACAGGTCCGTCATGGTGCCCACGGTCGATCTCGGGTTCTTCATGACCGTTTTCTGTTCGATTGAGATGACGGGCGAGAGACCGTTCACGAAATCGACATCAGGTTTCTTAAGCTGGGAGACAAATTGGCGGGCAAAGGTGGAGAGCGATTCCATGAAACGCCGCTGTCCTTCGGCGTACACCGTGTCGAAAGCGAGGGAGGATTTCCCTGAACCGCTTACGCCGGTGACAACAACGAGCTTGTCGCGCGGGATTTCGAGGTGGACGTTCCGCAGATTGTTCTCGCGAGCGCCTTTGACTTCGATGGTTGATCTCATCTCTGTAAGCAGCCAACCTTTGATTTACAACAGCTCAACAGCGTCTTCGTCGTAATAATACGCAGGCTCTTCAACTTTGATTCGGCTTTTCTCGGTCAAGTGGATGGAGTTTGATAGCTTTTCGATGATGTCCTGTCGAACAAGCCATTCACACGCTTCTTCAAGGCCGCCGCCCTGAATCTTTTTGCGAAAATAACCGTTGATCTCCGATAATGAGCACACCTCTGCACATTCCGTGAGATAGTCGAGCAACGGGCGAAAAAGGCGATCTGTTTTTTCTTCGAGATACCCGTTCACTTGACTCAGCACGCCTCCAACGGTCTCGCGTGTTTTTTACTGGTTAACAAAGTCGGTGTAGACAGCAGTGAAGAATTGGGGATTGTGTTTGAGGGCTTGATGGATAACCTCGCGCGCGGGCGCTTCATCTTGTGAAGGATGACTTCGACAGACGCCAACTCCCGCACAACGTACATGAGCCACAAGAAACTGTATTCGTAGTCCTCTTTGAGGTAGAAGTATTTCTCCGCCTTGTTGAGCAACGGGATGAGATATGAGGCGTGTCTCATCAGTTGAAGCGCCTGATCGCGCGCACCAATGTGATCGATTGTGCTATACCATTGGGTTACCGAGTCGTCTTTGGTAAATAAAAGGGTGCTCGTGGAGAAGCTGAAGTCGAGCCAGCCACCGGCAAGTTCTCCTTCGATGCTGCGCTTGAACCTGCTGCGCGGTATGCGTTGCGCATGGATGTTTACATCGTATTCGCAGAGAGTAACATCCCCTTCCTTTTGTCCGTCCTCCATTATGAGCCATAGGTCGATGTCCGAGTTTTTCCAGACTTCGTCGTAGGACAGGCTGCCAAAGAGGATTGCCGCAACTACGGTCCGGTCTTTTTCGAGTTTCTCGACGAGCGACGATAGCGCTTGCTGGTAGCGTTCTCGGGTTTCTTGGCTCGGGGAATCGGGCATAACGCACCTCACATAGCAACTCGCTGATACCGGCTAAAGCCATCCCATCTCAATTCGGCGATTGTCGCCCCTGTAGGAGGATCAAGCGAGCGATTAGCGAGTGCGATAGAGATCCCAAGACGATAGTAGATCCCACAGTAACTGCGATAGAGATTCCTTCCGATTCCTGACAGGTGAAAATCGCTTACAGGTTATTTACTGATAACGCGGTATCTCTTGCGCTCTTTAAATTCCGATGGCGTATCCATCGCGACGCGGATCGGCGCCTCCCATCAATGAACCTTCGTCTTGATCGACGGCAATTCCCTGTCCGCCGCCCACGCCTGCCGTCCAGTCGGGCAACGCGCGAACATCATGCCCTCGTGCGGCAAGCGCGTCCCTGACCTCGACGGGGACACGACTTTCTATCCCAACACTGATGCCAGGCTCTTCAAGCCGAACCCGTGGCGCTTCAATGGCGGCTTGGATGTTCATGCCGTTCTCAATGAGATTCAGGATCATCTGCGGCGTGGTCTGCATGATTCCGTGACTGCCCGGCGTTCCAATCAGGGCGAAGAGATTGTCATCTCTCCAGATTTGGCACGGAGAGAGGCACATCTCGATTCGTTTGTGCGGGGCAATAACGTTCGGACTTTCGGGCAGAAGGTCGAACCAGTTCATGAAGTTATTCAGAAACATCCCCGTCCCGCCAAGAACCACGCCCGATCCGAAGGCAGATCCGAGGCTCTGGGTCACTGCAACGGCATTTCCTTCCGCGTCGATCACGTCAAAGTGCGTGGTACACTCATTAATCCACTCGCTCGGATCGCCTTCCACCACTTCCCCGGGCAGCTTGCTCTTCGTGTAGCGCTCACCGCCGCTTACTGCTGCTCGGTCGCCGATGCGTCCCCGTTGGGAGGCGGCATAACCCTTGGAAAGCAGACCGGAAATGGGCGGATTTGGGGCACAGGTGTACGCCGCGCGGTCGGCGCTTGCGAGTTTTATCGCCTCGATGAGCAGATGCAGATAGTTCGTCGAATTGTGTCCGAGTTCACTCAGGGAGTCGTTTTCCAGTATGCTCAGCGTTTGAAGATATTGGAATCCGGCGCACGGCGGCGGCGGGCAGTAGATGTCATACTCTTTATAAGATCCCGAAATCGGGGTCTCCCACCGCACTTCAAAATCCGCCAAATCTTTTTCCGAGATTAAACCGTCGTTCTCACGGGAAAACCGGGCAATCTCTTTAGCGATGTCACCGTGATAGAAGGCCTCCTTTCCACCTTCAATCACCCGTCGGAAGGTGCGTGCAAGATCCTTTTGCACCATGACTTCACCGGGTAGCGGCGTTCGTCCGCGAGCCATAATCACCTTTCTAGCGGTCGGCGCGAAATTGGGCGCGGCTCCCGCCATGAAGTCCGCGTTCTTGACCGTAACGGCGTAGCCGTTCTCGGCAAGTTCAATCGCGGGCTTGAAAATGCCGGCGAGATCCATGTCTCCGTATCGTTCCAGCAGCGCCAGCCATCCGCCGCACGCCCCGGGCACCATACCCGACCTGATGCCAACCTGATTCGCCCGTGGCGTCGAGTAGGCCTCAAGTACCGCCCCATACGGACTCATGCCCATATAGTCCAGCACGCGCCGCGTCTTCTCTTTGGCGCTATACATGATTAGGTAACCGTTGCCCGCCATGCCGGACATGTACGGTTCAACCACGTTCAGGGTCGATGCAACGGCGACCATGGCATCGAAAGCGTTGCCGCCCTGAAGAAGGATACGCGCTCCTGCTAGGCTTGCCAGCGGATGGGCACTGGTGACCATACCTCTTGTGCCTGTCACTGTTGGACGATGCGTGAGACCGTGTGACGGAAATGCCATATTCTGTAACCTCTCCTTCAGTGTTTCCCGATTAAAGCCCGGTACCAAGTCCACAAATCCGGCGTTAGCCTTAAATATAGGGGACATCGATGACTTGGAATAACTCAAGATGCCGTAATATACAAGTATCACGTCGCAAACCTCCTGTCAAGCACGAAAACTTTCGAGGAAAGGTGGAAGCAGGGAAGATTAGAAGGATGTGAAACATGATGCGTGAAATCACCGGACAATGAATGGGGGTGCAAAGGAAATACGGAAAACTGATGATTTGATAATCGTCGATTCCCCAAGGATCGACGAAGATTCCACGCACGGATCTGGGATTTGAAATTGAGAAGTCAATTTGCTTATGCTATAATGGCACACGCCATTTTCAGGTGCCATCCGCGCGTAAATTCAAAATACGGTACAAACGTCTTTTTCACCAGCATTAGGATATTTCAAACAATCAAGGAAACAGAACTCCATGAAAACGAAAACGGTTCAATTCACTATTGTAATCTCTATCGTTCTCGCTTTTGTAATGGCGGCGGCTCTTCCTCAGGTTTCGCATTCGCAAGGGTATTCAATACGGATAGCTCTCCCGGAAGCGTCCGAATCCACCGTGGACTATATCTTTGAGGCAATCGGGGTTCCCGGTGTTGAGTTTCTGGAAGTGACTGCCAGCAATGACCTCGGGCATTACGCCGGGAACACTCGCAGCCCTGATGGAGAGAAAACCATCGGTTTTACACTGATTAACGGGATTTACTCGACTTACGATTTCCCCGACTCCAACAATACGTATCTATATGGGCTCAACAATAGGGGTCAAGCCGTGGGATTCTACGAGGAATCGGACGAGGTGGCTCACGGTTTAATCGTGGCGGATGGCGAAATGACCCAATTCGATTTCCCGGGGGCATCGGAAACCTATATCTTTGGGATTAGCGAAATTGGGCAACTCGCCGGGAACATCGCCGATGCCTCCGGTGTCATTCACGGGTTCGTGGACGATGCGCAGCTAGATTTTCCCGGTGCAGCGAGGACGTATGCCGATCATATTAACTCCGCAGGGGTTTCCGTCGGGAGTTACGTAGATGCCGATGGAATACATCACGGTTACAAGCGCGATGCCGGCGGCAACTTTACCACTTTGGAGTATCACGGCACTCCATCCAATCTAGAATATCTTTACGTGAACGCCATCAACGATGCCGGTGTTATCGTGTACAGAGCCAAAGAGATTGGCGATGTCGATCGTTCTTATGTGATTCTGCCGGGGGGTACGCCGAAGGAGTTGCGAGCGCCCGGAGGTGTCAATACCGTTGGACGCGACGTTAACGCGAAGGGACAAGTTGTCGGTTACTATGATATGCCAGACGGGGAAAGACGCGGATTTATCGCCAAGCCCGCGACTATGGGTTATGTGTTCGAGACAATCAAGGTCCCCGGCGTGGATTTTCTGGAGTTGACCTCAACAAATGATCTTGGGGATTACGCCGGCAACACTCGCGCCTCTGATGAAGCGAAGGTTGTCGGGTTTACGCTGATCGATGGCGTGTTTTCCACTTACGATGTCCCAGACTCCCTCTCCATAGGCTTCTACGGTCTCAACAACGCTGGGCAGACCGTGGGCTTCTTTCAAGACATGAGCGAGGTCGCCCACGGTGTGGTCCTGCAAGATGGCGAATTGACGCAATTCGATTTTCCGGGAGCAGCCGAAACGGAAATCTTCGGTGTTAGCGAGGCGGGTCAACTGATTGGCGACATATCTGATGCGGCTGGCGCCATCCACGGATTCGTGGGAGATGAACAGTTTGATGTGCCCGGAGCCATGACAACCTATGCCGACGATATGAATGCTGCGGATATCCTAGTTGGCAGCTACGTTGACGCGGACGGGATATATCACGGCTACATGCGCGACGCCGATGGTAGCTTTACCACTTTCGACACCACCGGTAACTTGTCGAACCTCTAGTATCTCTTCGTGAACGCCATCAGCGACGCTGGCGTCATCCTGTTCAGAGCCAAAGAGGTAAACGATGTCGAACGCTCTTATGTCCTCAGGCCGAACAGCGAGCCTACGGAATTGCGAGTCCCCGGCAGTGTCACCACCGTCGCGCGCGACATCGATACCGAGGGGGGTATAGTCGGTTACTATGACACTATGGACGGCAGCAGACACGGTTTCATTGCCAAACCCGCTCTGAGCGAGAGTGGGCAGAATGTCACCGGCATCTTCTTTACTACTCTCTCCAAAGGCTTGAACATGCTCTCAGTGCCCTTACAGCCGCTTAGACCGATAAGGGCGCGCTGCCTATTGGGATGGCCGCAACAGTCAGGGAGAACGGGTTTCAAGCGGCGTCTATTTTTACCAACTGTCCACGCCATCTTTCCATCAGATGAAGCGGATGGTAATAATGAAATAGTATCTTTGCAAAGCAGGGAGAATCGGTTATTTGATGAATCGCCGATGAATTCGTATGAGCGGATTAGACTACGAACAAATCAGTAATACTACAGAGATTAACAAACGCAGCGTCTCGGTATCTCGATTGCCAAAAGGCATTGTTCTGCGCGAGCGGTTGGGCATTGTTGCAAGTGAACACCTTGATGGTCAGATTGTGCACCGCGCCCGAGATCCCGAAGGCGGCTTATTTGAATGCCGGGCGACGATCGCGCCCAATGGGGATTTTCTCCTGATGTTTCCCGATGGCGGTCACTACGGTGGGCAATCTGAAAAGGTCAACGATATGCTCGCCTACCGATCGTCCGACGGTGGGGCGACTTGGCAAGGCCCCCACGTCGCCTTCGATATCGACTACAATCAGCACGGGTTTATCCCCCTCACTCCCCGCGGCACAGAACGGATTTATGCCTTCGGCACGCAACCCGTCTGGGATAACGAGCGTATAAACGGCTTAAAAAAAGCCGATGGTCTGCACGAAAACGCGCCCATCGGCTTTCGATATTCGGATGATGACGGACACACCTGGTCCGACCTCACGCTAATTGCTCCCACCAATGATCCCGGTTTCCGCGGGATGTCCGTTATGCGCATGTGCGAAACCGATGCCGGTACTTGGCTGCTCGGCTCACACGAAGCCGATTGGTCTTACAAACCGTTGATGACGCGGCAGTACATTTTGCGTTCCGAGGATGGCGGACAGACCTGGAACGTTGCTCCCTACAAACGCCGCGGCGGCTGGTGCGTCCCCCAATTCAATCGTATGGACGAGGGTCGGCCCATCAGCCTCGGAAACGGTCACGTTTTTCTGATGACTCGCACCTGTGAAGGTCATCTCTGGGGGCTATGGAGCGAGGACGACGGTAGAACTTGGACTCACCCACAGCCGACGCCGCTCGTGCATCCCGACGCGCCACCGATGCTGTTTCACTTGTCCGATGGCAAAACCCTCGTCGCTTTCCACCACAACCGATACAGCGATTTCAACTACACCGGTCTCAGCAGCGAAAAATCCGAGGTCATGAAAGATCGTTCGGAAATTTGGTTGGCAACGTCTACCGATGGCGGACACACGTGGAGTGAGCCGCGCTTTGTATTTGCCAACGCCTTGAGCGAAGCCTTCGCAAGACCGTTCCGAAACTTCCAGTGCTCCTACATGGATTGTGTCGTCAGCAACGGCATGCTGAACCTGTTTGTCCCTCACCGCTGGCAACGTGTTCTCCATCTTACCATTAAGGAAAGCCAGATTCAAAATCTGCTCACCGAGAGTGATTTGCGATAGAGCAATCCATCAAGCGCGTGAATAACAAAGGGATTCTCTATCGCCCTAGGACTTCTATCGCACTGGGATTTCTACCGTCCTCGCTACTCACTCCGTTGATCTATTCGCTCGTTTGATCTCATCAGATTGTCGAGCCCTACTTCGCCATCCACCTGCCGCAACCAGAGGATATATGTCTTTTGAACTGTACTTTTTAGTCTCATTCGTTACGGCAGGATCCGTCTCGTTTTGCGTTGTGAGTGTGTGCGAAGCGCCACTATCCATCCTCATGCGGCGCATCATTCAGAACGAAACCAGTCGCACGTTTACAAGGTATGTGAGATATGCGACCTATCTGGTTGGCATCTCACACGGCGTGACAGTAGATCCGCTAGGATTTGAACTCAGGGCACACATCTTTAAGCATGATTTCATTCACCATGTTTCCAATTACCCAGAGTGGTGGGTGTGGCTGATATGGATACTGACAATCATCATGCAATCCCTTACCGCAATAGCTTCTATAGTATTTAGTGTATTTAGTGTTTTTCATATTCGGCTTAATTGCATACATCACCGTTAAAGTGGGAGAAAAGTGACACTTGAAATTAGGAGGAACAATGTTTTTTGAACTGGATTTCATAGTCTCGGTCATCGTAGCGGCAATCGTTTCTTTTGGCGTTATGATGGTGTTTGCACGCTTGATTTCTACCATCTTTGGGGACATCTTTCAGGACAAATTCCGCATAAACAGTGCGTTTATCAAGTACGTCAAATATGCCACCTTTTTGGTTGGTGTTTCGAGAGGCGCAATAGCATATCAGTTACGATTTAATATATGGTCACACTACGACACAATTAAAGAGATTGCCCCGAACCTTGATTTTGATCGGGTTGCATTGCTGACTGCAACATACGTAACCATCATCGAAACGCTCCGAGCGCTTGCTTATATGTATTTGGCGCTATTCTTAATAATCCTTATGGGACTTAGTAGTTAACTGCTTTTTGGTCGATTTGCTTGCTTTTCTCTTCTTAATGTACAATCATTTTAGACAGTGTTCGGAATCTTGATTCACACTAAAATACATCTCTATAAGAGAGAAATGGAGGCATATCATGTTGACCAAGCGTTTGTACATGCTCGCGGGAGCATTGCGGGTTATCTGCGGGATTTTAATTTCCAACACTATGGGATTTTCAGCACACCATGATGTTGTCGTTGACAGAATATACCGATAGCCAAACAATTCATGTGGCTCAGGTGAAGCATTCATCAAAAAATCTTATGAAAATCTCATCATCTTTTCTGCGATTATATTTCCAGCAAGACTCCATGATATACAGTGGCAGCCACTTCTTGCTGTAGTGATGATGCGTTCCGTAGAATGACCTCTTGACACAAGCCCAAAACGACTCGATGGTGTTGGTGTGAGTTACGCCGTCCTCAGAAACATATCTCTCTTGGTGATGGATAACATGTCTTTCGATATCTTCGTCCAGACTATTGTAAGAGCGAAATTCATCAGTCATAAGAATAGACTCATCGGGTGAGACATTGCTAAGGATGAATTCTCTGATATTTTCACCAGATAGAACCTTCATGAATTTAGCAACCACCCGACCGCCTCTCTCGACTACGCCGATGACGGGAGATTTATTTGTGCCTCTACCTCTCTTAGATTTTGCTCTGGGTTTGCCGCCGACATAGGTTTCGTCCGCTTCAACTATCCCTTTCAGCAATTCATCACTATCACTCATTTTCTCACGGAGGCGCATTGCCATATACCAAGCGGACTTTTGATTCATGTCCAAGTCACGAGCAAGCTGACAACTCGATATGCTTTTCTTGGCATTGGAAAGAATTGAGATAGCCAAAAACCATTTCTGGAGAGGTATCTTGGTACCATGGAAGATGGTTCCTGCTGTAGCCGAAAAGCTAGATTCACAATCGTAGCAATTCCAACCAGTAGTAATGTCGTTTTTGTTCTTGCGTCCAACTTTTTCACTGCCACAGTGGATACAGCAAACACCGTCCTTCCAACGTTTTTCCTCTATAAATCTGAGACAAGATTCTTGATTTGGAAACTCTTTCATAAGATTCAAAATGTCCATAGCAAACTCCTACGAGAAGAATAGTCACTATGGACATCTACGTGTGACGAAAAGATTTACGACAGGGTACCAAGTTTTATGTTTGTCGTCAGTCTAAAAGCTACAAGCTACTAATTCCGATCCTTATTGCATACATCATCGTTACGGCGCGAGAGAAGAGTGACACCTGAGATTAGGACAATTCATGTTTAGCTCGACTTAGTAAAGTTGTAGGGTGGGCACCGCCCACCATCTCTTGTAGGGTGCGATAAAGAGAATGAATAATGAGAGCGATAGCGATCTTACCAGCCTTTGAAAGCACTAGCGCGATCAAGGGAGATCAAACGAATGAACAGCGAGTGGGAAAGAAATCTCTGAAAAGCGTCGATAACCGCGTGTCATGGATAGAATTGGTAGGTCTCCACATTCAGCACGATGCTCAGGATACTCCAGATACTGCCCATGAGAAAGTCGCCCAAGACAAGCCCCAAGAAAAACGGGACCGCGCGGCGGTAACTTCGTATGCCGCCGTTTTTGAGGATGAGCCACTTTGCCACCGTGCACACGATGAGCGGCACCAAGAGATCTCCCGGCAACTCTCCGCCGCCAGCTATCAAAAATCCCAGCGGGTGTAAAGGCATCCAAAAGACTCTGGAGCGCAAATAGGCGAGAAGCATCATCGCCGAGAAACCCGCACCCATGAACGTTACGCCCAGCCAGTCGGTGTTCGTGGGATAGTAGATCCAATCCTTCAACCACCCGTACCACCGTCTTCCGTGCCCCAGTGCCCAGGGCCCGAAATAGCCCGAAGCCGCGCCATGATTATAGTACATGTGGAGTTGAATCCAGAAGGAGACAAGCACGCCAACGCCGGTGGCAATGAGAATCGCGGCAAACATCTTTCGATGAGAGAGATTGGCTTGATCCGCGATTTTGAATCCTTCTAATTGGTGAGGCATCTGCTGCGGGCGGTACTCGCTGTTGAAAAAGCACACGGTCAGCGATGTCAGGTTCTGGGGTCCCAGCCGTCGAGTGCCCAGCCATTGGCTGAGCATCGCGCGCGGTGCGTACCCGTAACAGGCGAACACCCCCGCCTCCGCGCGAAGCCGGGTCATTACGGTTGGCGCAATCAGGAAGAGCAGCCCGAACGTGGAAGCCACCCAGAACGTCATACCCGCCCGTCGGAGCAGGATAGTCAGCACGATAAGCCCCACAACCAGCCCCCACACCGCGGCGCGATACGGAAGCGGCTCCTCCGAATCATCAACATCGATTCGCCAGCCCAACGCGCGCTTTACCACACGTATGAAGTGCCCCTTCCCGGTCCAAAAAACGAAAACGCAAAGCCCCAAGAAGCCGCCGAGAATCTGCTCACGATGGAAAGGGAATCGCGGCAAAGCATCCCACCCCATAATGTCGCCCAGCGTAAGTTGAACCCGGTACAAGCCGCAAAAGAAAGTGGTGGAAAGAAGCATATCCAGAGGCATCAGGAATAGAATTCCGACCGCGTAGGGGTAAAGCGAGAGACGAATCAAATCACTGTCATCCGCGAAGAAACTCAAAGGACCTTCGGTGACGGTGTAGTATGTACGTTTGACCGGGACAAATGGAACCTGCGGGAAGTGCGTATGCAGCCCGTTAAGCAGACCGATGCCCGCGGCGATGCCGAGACCTAACCACATCCCCCTATTTTGGAAAAACCCGCCTTTGGGTTTCGTCATTTCCAACGCGAGTTGGGCGATTGGGTAGGTTAACCGTTCGTGCTCCGTCCATTGGCGCCGCAGGATGGTGTTCAGGCACAGGAAATTGAACGCCAAAACCAGAAAAACCAACAACCACGCGAGCACTACCGGAGCCCACACCCTCAGATGGTGCTCCAGATAGAGGGTGGACTCACCCTCGTAGAAATCGCGCAAAGCCAGTTCGTCCGAGACGGTGAGCCATCGGGGGATATGCCGGATAAACAGTTCCTGGAACTCATTTTCGGGCGTGGCAAACCAGAAGGCGTATCCCAAGATCGACAGTATCGCTTGCAGAATATCCCCGGCGGACATCGTTGTCGTAATGCTCAACATCACGTAAAGCATCAAGAGCTCGCCGTGTCGAAGCGCGATGCTCGGGAGGAGTAGGCGAATCAAGGAATTGATTATCATCACCGCCGTCAAGATGAAGATGACGTTGGACAGCGGCACTATCCAAGTGGGAAAGGTATAACGCACCAGTTCCATCTGCAGCAGAAAATAGCAGTTGACGGGAACCAGGATTAGCGTGATGAGTAGTAGCCGCGGCGTAAGACCGGGGTTCTTCTGTTGTGGGATCTCTATCGCCCTCCCTATTCGGCCGGTTGATGGTTGAGATTATCGGACATATCTTTCAAAAACAGTGTCCAGTGGAGAGTCAAAAGTGTTTCAACTCGCCGCTGACCACTACTTTTCCGACAAGATTTCCTGGAGTAGGAGCGATCTCCCGGTCGCGACATCCTGTCGCAAGCAAAATTTGCCTCGGCAGAAGACGAGAAATAATTCGCGCTACTACACACGAATTGTGCAAGTTCCAAATGTATTATTCTTGGTTGAATTGACTATAAAAGCCTTTCAACCTTCACTAACCACACTTTTGCGGCAGAATCTCCTTGAGAGAGTAAAACGTGAATAACAAAGGGACAAGGATCGGTGGGCAGTATGGAGGGGATTTCTATGGCAATTCTATCACATTCATTGTCCGTTCGCTTAATCCTTCGCGATTCGCTCAACTGATCGGTGCAAAGAGTATATTCAACCACCAAATCCAAGACACTCTTTGCTTTGCAGAGGTGTTCGTAGGGATTTGTCCAATCCTAGCACGTCTGTACGTTGTGATGAAGGGGTTGCATAACAACGAAGAATCTCTATCGCAGTCGATATTTGCTCCCTTGATGGCAGCCAATAACTTTCCTTTATAATTACTATCTCATAGAATCCGTATTCCTTAGTCAAAAACAAACAGTAAAACAGAGTTAAGCGCCCGTGGCGGATTGTAGGGAACGCAGATCTGCGTTCCCTACAATCCGAAATCTGTCGCAGATAAACGTAGACTTCTTCCTAGTCACTAATCACTAGCCACTGCTTCTCAATCCGCCGGCTGCGGCGCCAGTCCTGGCTCCGGAATTGCGGGCTGTTCGGTCGTATCGTGCTCTTGGCGTCCACGCTCGTGGAATTCGCCTCGAACATCCGGACTGAGCGTCCGCCAGATGAGCAACTGTTTACGAATCAAATTCAAGAACCGACGATTCACGCGCTTCCACGACGCTATCTCGCCGCTCTCGCGGGTTATATCAAGATTGATCTGGTACAGTTCCTCCTCTTCCCCGCCAACGGGCGATGTCATGAACCGAATGGATTGGCTCACGCCCAAATCGTACGGCGCCAACCACACCATCATACTCACGGCGTACGATTCCTTTTCATTGTCTCCAGAATCCTCTATGAACCGACTGAATCCAACCTGGTTCGTGTAGAAATCACTTGCCGACTCGTCCGCGTGCGCATCAAAGTAGTCGCGCATGAAAATGTTCAGACCGAGAGATTCTTCCGACAGCACCGTGAACGGCAGGTTGAAATGCCATTCATCGCCCGTAGGTTCCGGCAGCTTCCATTTCCGTTCCAGATCGGGAACCGCCATTCGGCTCGCTTTAATCGCCGGGTATAGTGTACTACCCACCACCACTATCATTACGATAATCGTCGCCACGACCGTGGACATGGACGAGTAGTTTAGGGTCAGACCGGCTAACCATCCGAAATGTACCAGCAGCGTCGCCACGACTTGACCCATCAGGTAACCGAGCACCGCGCCGATAATCGCATAAACACACGCCTCCGCGAGGAACAGAAACGCGATATGCACCGGCGCCAATCCGACGGAACTGTAGATGCTAATCTCTCTTATCCTTTCGTAGACCGCGCCAAGCATGGTGTTTAACACAATCAGTGATGCAATGAGAATCGGAATTAACAGGTTCCCCATGCCGGAGAAGGAGGTCATCCCGATTGAGCTATAAAGATAGGTGTTTTTGTCTCGAGCGACGAAGAAATCAAGCGCGATCCGGCCCATCAGCGGCGCCATAATGAGATCGAGTTTGTCAACCGCCCCCGGAATCGGCGGGTCCTCGGGCTGGGGCTCCATGTTGACAGCCACGGAGCGCAGCGTGCCGCCTTGGTTGATAATCACCTGATACGGCAAGATGGCAATACTATCGGGCGTCAAATGGATGTACTTCTGCAACTCGCTTGTGCTGCTCTGATTTCCCTGTGCGCCGCGCGAACTTTGCTGTTTCATCAATTGTTGATCGATGGGTGTCAGTTCCTCCCCATCGTTGTCGGTCAAATCCTTAAACCCGATTCCGAGCACCCCGGTCACGGTAAAATCCGCGCCGTAAACGGAGACGGTCGCTTTCCCCATGTCGGATTCGACAATTCCTAGCAGATCTGCCACGCCCTTTGGTAGAACACAGGCATAGGGCCATCGGGTGGGCCATTCGTCTTGATCCGCGGGATTAAACCATTTGCCATAGTAGAGATAGCGATTGATGCCGGTGATTCGTGGCTCGGCGGCGCTCATTCCAACTAGCATGTTGGCTGAGAAGGTATAGGGTTGACCGCTCAATGCGTCCTCCGGCGGCACGGGATCTTTGAAGTTGGGGGTGCGCCTCAATTCAACAAACGATTGATCGCCTGTACCCGATGATTGATACCAAGCGCGAGGTCCTACCGCGTTGTGAACCATCAACACCGACGACGGCTGATAAACCTTCAATTCATCCCCGTCCTTCTTGACTATGTATGTGTTCCTATTGCCAGAGATTTCCCATCTGTCTTCACCCGTAACCGGCTGAATTACCGTCTGAGGCGAAAGGAGGAACCCACGTCTATCGAATTCCTGATGCAAATTCGTGGAAATCTCCTCCTCCGCTAATTCGCCCTGAAGTTGTGAATCTATGCTGAACAGGAATGTCGGCTCGGCGCTGACGCTTGCAAGAGCTCCTGCTTCGCTCAACTGAGCAATGGCATCCTCAATCTCGTCCGATGACGTGCCTCGCCTCTTCAGCATCAACCGATAATCAAGCTCGGGAAGTTGTGTTTTTCTCAGATCGTTCATAATCGAGCTGATGACTGGTGCTTCAAGCGGGCGCCAGTATTGATCTCGAATCAACATCCCGGTGTAACGCGGTGTCACGGCTGGCAAGTTCGTCTTGTTGGGGCGCATGAATGTTCGCACAGAGGTAAACGAGATTACGGTAAAGGTCAAAATCACCAGCGTGGCGCATGTCAGAATGGTGCGGCCTTTCCGTTTTCGCATGTTGGACACGCCGAGGCTGAACGCCGCGGCGGACGCCGCCAGACGCCCCACGTCCGCTTTGTAGACTTTCGAGCTTTCCTGCCTAATTTTTTCGAGTTGCTCCTCAAATTTCCGCAAGATGATGACGATCACGAATATGGTCAGCACAAGGACGACGAAGGCAATAAGAATGATGACGGGGGTGGTCGTAATCTGAAACGCGGGGTGCACCTGTGCCAAGAAGAAGAACACAATGATGAAGATCGCAGCTGCGCCGCCAATCCGTTTGTGCACGTCGGGTGATGCAAAGAGCAGGCGCTCCATAAAGTAGGAGAACGGCAGGAGTAAGGCTAGATAGAACATGACCCCATTGACGACATCGTTGCCCGTTTTCTTGACATCCGGATAGGCGCGCGATTCGTATCCCCACGCCGCTCGCGCGAGTTTCATTGCCGTGGAATATTCTTTCTTGGCGAGAGCCGTTTCTGCTTGGTCCAAGTGTTCGTGTGCAAAGAAATGGAGCTGATCTAACCGATCACTGCTGATACCGAACCGTTTGTAGAGACTCGTACGGTTCTCGTCGAGCCACCACATATCTCGGACGACGACGTAGGGCGTGACGCGGATGGAGCCGTTCTCGCGGACGACGAACCCCGAGCCGGTATAGAGTGCCGGGTTTTTGGCGCCGCTCTTGCCCGCTTTTATGAGCAGGAGTCGTTGGCCGATTTGGCCGTAAGACATTGCAATCTTTATACGTGCATCCGGCTCGGAATAGACGAGCGCAATCGGCTCGGTGGCGGATACGCCTTGTTGCTGCCACGGTTTGGACATACCGTATTTTTCCGGTGGACTGTCACTTAAGCCGTCGAACACCTGCAGTTCTCGCAGTGTGCGCAGGTATCGCTGATCGACGAGATCGTAGATGGTTGTGGAAACGCACGGGAAAACGATGACACGGCAGCCTCGTCGCCGGTTTTGAATCCGGAGTTTGTTGGATGTCAGCTTGGCACCGAAGTTACCCAAATCCGGCGCATAGACGATATCGCCGGAGTCGGAGTCAAGGAGGTAGGCATCAACTTCCTGCAGGCCTCCTATTCGGTGTGTTGCTCGCCCCTCCATCGCAAGTCCCGGCACATCAAATTGAGCTTTGTTGTTTCCCATGGCAACGAGGTCGCCGCGAACACCCATCATGGTCTTGTGTTTGCGTCGTATAGCGACAATCGGATAGGGAACCGGCGTGTTTGGCAGCGCGCTCTCTCGGGCATCGTACTCCACGACATCACCGAACAGGTTGCAGTAGAAGTTTCCCACTTTGGCGCCGGTAGGCATCTTGGGATCCAGCATGGCTTGAATGAGGATGCCGGTAAGCGTTTTCACCTGCTTGTGCAAATTACCGTCATAGGTGAGATCCATTCTGTCAATTGTATCTAACGGGGTGTCGGTCAGCAGTCGTCCATCTCCGATTGTGGCGAACGTGATGCCGGTTTTGCCTATCAACGTGGCGACTTCGCTGTCAAAGGCGATTTTGCCGGGGATGTAGGTTCGCCACGTTTTGGCGCCGGTGGCGCCAATGGCGTTGACGAAGTTCGTTTCGCCTCCAAGCCCAACGATTTCGATTAACGTTTGGATATCTTCAATTTCGTCGGGGCTTAGTTGAGAGGAATCTTCGTGACGCAGGGCAAGCATCATCGGCAGCCGGTTGAGGAGGCGAATTGTGTTTTTGCGTGTACGCTGCCCCTCGCGCAGGTCGTCTTGGATAAATCGCTTGACTTCGTTGCGGATGTATTCCATGTCTTTGAGCATTTCGTCCGAGGGCTCGCCGCGGGTTTGCATCTGTTCAAACTGCATCTTCATCAAGCGGGAGACATCGGTCAGGGCAACCAGCGATTCGTAGTGGTCGGTAATCAGGGTCTCCAGCGATTTTCCTTCAATGGCTTTCTTCGTCTCAATCTCGAAAGCGGCTTCCCATTGGCTGTTCATGACCGCTTGTCGAATTTGGTCGTCAGTAAAACTCCAGAGCTTGCCGATGCGTACGCCGAAGTCGACATCGTTGGCGTACTGCATGAGTTTATTGCCGATAGTGGCAAACTCTCGCCGCAGCACGAATTCGGGCTGCTGGTCGTAGAACCATCCCTTGTTGAATACGGCGAATTTGTCGCTCTGTGTGGAGAGATCGACTGAAATAAATAAGGAGGTGTAGTAGCGATTGAATAGGTCTTGAAGGGAGATGGCTTGCTCAACGGCGGCGATATTTCGGTCATATTCCGATTTGCTGAATCGGGCAAGAATTGCGACGCGGGACTGGATATTGCGGATGCGTGAGTTTCGCAGGGTGAGCATGTTGTCGCGGAGCAGGATTTTTACGTCGTCCGGGAAGTCGCGGTCAAAGTTGTCCAGCCCGTTCCTCAGGTTCTGGAGTTCCACAATATCCTCACGCGCCTTCTGTTTGACAAACTGGAGCAGCCTGCGTTCTTCAAGGTGGGCAACAATCTGATCGCGCGCTTCAAAGGCAGATTCCACTTCGTCACCCTCTAGGTAGTGACGCAACACGAGTATCTCTTCCTCAAAATACGGACGATTTACCGACGCATGCCAATCCGACTCCAGTAAGGATTCCAGACGCACCCGCTCAAGTCGCGCGTTCCGCATGGCAATTTCAAATATTCCCTGTTTATCCTTCGTCAACTCCTCAATCAGGATGGCATGGGATTCCTTTATCACTCCGCCACCGGCAGTCTCGTGAACATTCGCCAACTTCTGACGCAGTTGTGTCTGAATCCCCTTTAGTCGACTCAGAATGGCTTTACTGAGAAACAGCCCAAACGTCTCGTCGACATTATCAGGCATGTAGTCACGTTGCGTATGCAATCGGCTTATACTCGCCTTGATTGGTGATTCAAAATCCGCGTCCGGAGAAATTCTTTGAATGGCGTTCTCAAGTTGAAGTTTTTCTTGGGCAATATAATCGTCTAAGGTTCTATTCGCCTGCCTAGCGCGATGCACAACGTTACGCGCGTCCTTCATAGCATTCAAACCGTGGAAATCGAGGTGTCGGTCTAGCAGCCGTTCCGGGGCGTATTGGAGCGCGAATTTTCTGGAATCGGAAAACTCCCAATCTGCTAGGTATCCAGACAGCCGTTGCAAATCTTCGGCTTCGCGTGTGCCAGCCAGATCTGACGGAATCGGGAGATAATAGGCACCATCTTGCCCTTTTTCCGGTTTGAGGTAGGAATCATCCGGCTGTCGTCCGTAGCTTCCGCCGACACGTCCCACATTTAAATCGGCTTCCAATTGCTCCAACACCCACGCGTCCAACCGCGCCATAGGCAGCGCAACGTTGTCTACCAACTCCAATTGTGCTTCTCGAGATGCCGCCAACGCCATGGTCTGAAGTCCATGCATTCGGTCAACGACCACGCGCAAAAATTGTGTGGTTTGCAATGCGTCTTTCTTGAATTTGACGAGATTGGTTTCAAGAGTGGACTTCTCCTCCTGCGTATACCCCTGCTTCTCGCGTTTTTTCACGACTCGACGGCGCCTTTTCTGCTTCTCTTTGAAGTCTCTTTGTTTGTTGCGCAATGAGTTGATCCGGTTGTACGTTGTTCCAACATCGGCTACCGTGGATTTCAGTGATTGAATGGCATCGTCAAGTTGGTGGACTTCGTAGAAGAATTCGGGGGGCAGATCGACAAGCACGCTGCGGTCAATCGAGAGAAGCAGTTTTCGACTCAACTCCTTGAACGGGCGGAGATCGAGTCCCAGCCCTTTTGCCATTCCACCCATGGTCGGAATCCCGGGGGCTTCGCCTGAATTGATGTTGAAGTCCGCCCTCGCGATAATGTCTTGACCTATTCCGAACATAAAGAAACGCATACCCGCAAGCCCTTGGAAGTGCCCGTCTGTGGCGACGAATAGCATGGAGCGTCCAGGACGGTATTCCTCTTTGCTGAGGATGCGCGCGACCTCCAAAAGCCCGGCAACTCCGCTGGTCGGATCGGCGCCCGGAGCAAGTGATGGGATTACGGACATGGAGTCGTAGTAGGCAGTGACGACAACCATCTCGTCTTTCAAAATTGGGTCACTGCCTTCCAAGAATCCGCGGATGTTTTGTCCAATCCGGCGTTCCCACGTCATGGTAGAGTTCAGACGAACCATTAACGGCTGTGGTTGGGAATTCGGATTGGCGTTCTCTACATCGGCTTCGCCTAACAGCTTAAGTAACAGGTCCGCATCCGTTCTTGAAATCCAAAACCGCGGGATGTTGGCAGGGACGGTCAAGAATTTGTTCTCGGCTTCGCCGCGAATAGTGGTTTCGGGTTCTATGAACACAACCGCTTTCGCGCCAAGCATGGCGGCATTTATCCACTGTGTGCCGGAATTGAAGTCTACAAGCAAAACGCTTCCGCGCGGAATGAAGAGACTGGATTCGGAGGAGGCAACGAACTCGCCCTCTTCATCAATTGAACCGTCGTTGTTATTGTCAACCCCATCGTAGGCATCGCCAGGTGTTTCGTCAACATACCCATCGACATCGTTATCAATGCCGTCACTGTCCCAATAGACTATGTCGGCGAGTAATGGAATTTCACCATACTCGTCTATCTCGCTGTCTTCGTTGTTGTCAACTCCGTCTTCGGTTTTCTGCAGGTGGCTATTGAGCACATCGTCGGTGATACTTCCGACGGTAACGCGATGCCGGTGGGCAATGTTTTCCAGCGTATCGCCCTTCTGGACAGTGTACCAGAATCCACCGATGTCTTTGCCGTTGAAGTCCTCCAGAGTGGCGTCGCCCCCGTAGAAGAGCGGGGCGCGTAAACCGCCAGTGGGAACGAAAACCGTGTTGTTCGTCGTTAGCGCAACTTCGTCGGGCTCGTCAATTTCGCCATCCCTGTCGTTATCTTGTCCATCAGTGGCTTGATCGCGCAGATATTGATTATGAGAATCTTCAAGAATGGAACGGGGCTCTACCTGATACGACTTGGCAATGGATTCCACGGTTTCGCCGTCTTGCACGAGGTGTTTGATCCCCGTGGGCAGTAGGGAGGTGCGGACGAGGTTGGGCCACACGGGCCATATTTTTACGGTCTTGAGTACCTCATCGTTTGAGGAAAGCACCTCCAGTCTTCCGTCGCCGTGGTCAACGGGAACAGCTATCCGAAATTCGCGGCTCTCGACGTTCTGTAAGCCGGTTTCGACGAACCGATCGAACACGTACTTGCTTGCGGCAGCCGCTTCGGGATAACCTGTGACCCGACTCTCAAGGCTAGAGAGCCGCGCAATATCCTTTCGCATTCTGCCAATATCAACTTCATCCCGAATTTTAACCGCGATTTCAGAGAGACCGACGGTCGAATCCGTTTCCGCAGTCAGAGGTTTGGGCACAAAGGGCAATGTGATTAAACTAATGCATAAAATATAGAGAACCCTATTCTTGAGTACAGTCCGAAGTTTATGTTTGTTTCTGAGAGTTTTCATAATGTTTTATTTCGATCTTGATTAGCCTTTCAGGACAAAATCTCGCAAATGCCGGTGCGCCTTATACAACACCCGCTCCTTTGCGGCACTTAACGGCCTACCCATTTCAAGACGATGGAAAATCGGTGAATTGGTAATCAACGAAAGTTTTTCGTTCGCTTGCCCGAACGATTATTTTATCATTTTCTTCCCGTGATTGTCTCCCTAAATTGCTAACATGTATTGTAGAGTGGGATCTGCAATCGTCAAATAGCAGATATCCCATCTAACTGTCCACCATTTCAGTGTCGGGAAAGCATTTCCCGCCTAAAGTGCCTCTATCAAAAAATCCAAAAACCGAGTTTTGGTGAAAAAACTCGGTCTCTCTTCCATTTTCTGTGCTACTTGACAACCACCATCCGGCGCACCTGCGAGTAATTTCCTGCGCGAAGTTGGTAGAAGTAGACACCGCTTGCAACTGATTCCGCATTGTCGCTGCGGCCGTCCCAATATGCGGCGCGTCCCCTATCGGTGTAGAATCCCGTGGGTTGATGCCCCAGATTCAACTGTCGAACCAAGACACCCTTACTCTCATAGATAGAAATTTGGACATCGGCATCGCTGGCGAGGCGGTACGGTATCCAGGTCTCCGGGTTAAACGGATTCGGGTAGTTTGGCAGGAGCATTGTCTCCCTCGGCGTCAGTGCTGCCAATAGGCTTTCCAAGAACCAAACTCCCCTCCGTGATGCCGCATCCGTGAGAGCCAAACCCTTCGTTTGTTCTAGCCACTGAATTGTCGCGGTTGGGCTTATGCCAATTCTCCAAAATGACAGAGCATTAATTAGGATGAATCAAGCGCCTGTTTGACGAATAGACAGTATAGCCATTTCCGATCATAAGACGACTGTAGAACACGGATTCCATCGTGAGTGGATGGTGGCATAAGGTGGATTGGAGCCCCACAATCGTCCCGACAATGATGCGAATCATCGAACCGGCAGCTTGACAAAGGTTGCCAACGGAGCGTCGATTCAAGCAACGCGCTGGCATTTTCTGAAATGTAGGTTTCCTTTGCTGGTGCGGGTTCTCCGGAATCCTAATGCCGACAAAATGCCAACAAGAAAAAAAGTTGCGCTGCGATGGCGGTTTGTCCTGGTGCGAATGACATTGGCGATCGTTCTGGGTAAAAGAGGGTGGCGGGCAAAGCCGACCTTGCTCGGCCAGCGGAACTCATGCCCGATGCCTGCCGATGTCGTTCTATTGCTGTAGGGAGTTTGCTATGGGATCTCTATCAGGACTTGCTATCGCCCTCCTTATTTGGTCGGTTGATCGCACGCGACAACTAGTGGTCAGTGGCCAGTTATTGTAATCGACGCAATTCGGTTTTTAGCCGTCAAATTTAGTCCACGTCGGGGCAAGATGCCCCTCCCACCGGGTTGAAATGCGGATGGTGGGCAGGGGATCTATATCGCACTCGCTATCCGCTCGTTTGATCGGTGCGCACCCTACAACATACTGTCGCAGTTTATGCGTTACTACTTGAAAAGGGCGTCGAAGCTTGTCGTAGCTTGGCTTCGTGCATGATTTTTGCACCGTGATGAGCGTGCGATTCTGTGCGATTTTCTGCGACTATAAATTTGACCCCTCTCCCCGCGACGCTGAAACGACTGCCCAAATGCGTGTCAGGCGCTATAACTGGACGCCGCCGAGATCCACTCGTTTTCCGACAAAGCCGGCGCGGACAAGGGGCAAGAACAGTTGAACAGGACAGAAGATTTAGAAACAGATTCGACATTTTACTCTGTTGTTTTTTTCCTATTATCACGGCAATGAACCGCGCGCAAGGGTGACCGGATTGAGTTCGCGGCGAATCGCTCTGAAGGCATTTTCACTTCTCCAGTTAGCGCGGAAGCCTTTGACAACGCGGGTGCAGCGGATGCGCAGGTGAACAGAGTGCATACGAGACACATAGGAGTTTCGTCCCGGCGGCGTAGCGCCGGCAGGAGTAGGGTCGCGATCAACGTTAACCGGCTACATTATACTATACATGTGTATAGTTTTCAATTATAAAACGTGGGAATTATCGCAATCAATTTGAACGCATAGGGCAAACTCGCCTTGCTGCAGCAGTTTGATTCGCACACTTAACTCGGAAGAAGCGAATTGTTTAAGTGTCGTCGTCCGATGGAGCGTTCACGCTTTCTTTGTTTCCGGATGTTGGCTCCTGTTCAACGGGTTTGCCTGCAGCAAGCATGACCGGTTGCGCCTCGGAAATCCTTTCGCTCTCTGTTCCGCCAAATTCCGCCACCAATATGGCTTTGGTTATCTGTTCCAGCGCTTCATTTGTAATCTTCAGCTTGTCGTCCAACCCAGTTGCCACTACGGTTTCGAGATCCACAGCCTCCGATGCGCGCGTTAGTAGTCTTTCATGAGCCATCCCAACCTCCTGCGTCAGTTTCGATAGCTTGAACACATGCTCCATCGTCTCCGATAACTTGGTATATTCTGCCCCGTCGCTTTCTTGGATGGAATCCGTAAGTTTACTCGCATAGTTACGCATTATCCCAGCCACTTTGGTTTCGACATCCAACCATTTGCCGTTCGCTTCGCGCGCTTTGTCAAGTCTTTCCTGCGCGAGCTCATCTTTTGTCGGCTGATGCCAATCGTACTGCTTCGCCCAGCGGCGTATGGTGTTCGCATTTACCTGGACGGCAAGTTGGCGGCTGATTTCGGTAGCGGACACTCCTTGCAGCCACAGTCTCTTCGCCTCAGAAACGACTTTTTCAGGTGTTTTCGGTTTTCTTCGCTGCACGATGGCATTTTTCATGTTGTATGTCTCTCATTAGACATCTGTAGGTTGGACGTAAACTGGAAACGCATCGGGTTGCCGGTTCAAGCAGCGGTGATTGGTGCGCACACTCGAAGGTTGGTGATACCCGATTCGAAACGCGCAATGAATCGCGCTGCAACCAATTATCAGCTCACTCAAACTTCAATTTAGGCAACGAATTAACGAGGTCCACCGTCTGCACACTGACAAGGGAGGAAACCGGCTACATATATCGGAGGCGGAAAACTACTTGGAATATCACTCCTACGTACTAACGTACTAAGCGTTGTTTAAATGTGGGTACTACTCAGTCTTGGGAGTTGCGGCATGAACGCTCTCTCCCTCAATATGGCGTATTCAACCTGCCTTGCCACATATCGCGGATTTATTTTTTCTCGTATATCCACCCCGATGCATGGGATCCCCTTTTCTTTCGCACGGTTTAGCTCCCAAGATACCCACTTTGAATGCTTAACGGAACCTGACCTCAGTAACAGCACGAAATCTGCTTTTTCCAGTTCAGTTTCTACCCTCTCCTGCTTATTCTCCGAATCGTTATCTATTAAGTCGATGAACGAGTCCCCAAACTTCGAGAGCACACACGACAGTTGGACGAGTGAATCTCTGTTGATAAAGTTGTCCCTCGTTGTGTAAGACACAAATACATTCATTTACCAAATACTCCGAACTCATAACATAACCACATCATAAGTCCTATAGCAATTAAAACATAGTAAAGTACCATTGACCAATTAAAAAGCGCTTTCCACCGCGATACTTCGATTGATTGTCGCGTGTAGGTTGTACAATTGTTCCGTTCAGCAATGGTAAACCTCCTGTCTTCCAATTGACTTCGTAATCGTTTTTGGAAATAGTATGCCGTGGCATCAGAAATCCAGAATCCTACGCAGATCAATAAACCGAGAAAAAACACGGCGTGATTTAGGGGATTTTCGGTGAATTTGACTACTAAGCCTACTGCAATCCCGATAAAACCTACACAGAGTTTTTTATACTCAAAGCAACTCTTGCTTATTTGAAGAATGGCCTGGTGAAGTTGGTCTACATCTTTCCAATCCAACTCATCTTCACAGGATGTTTTATGCTCATTAGATATATTCATTAGATATATTCATTAGGTAATTAAAGGGATTTTATTCTGGCCCATCTGCCTCAAGTGCTGTTAAATCCTCAACACCCGCCATAGCGGCGAGTGCACGTGTATAAACCCGTAACTGTTCCTGCAAATCTGCTAATTCTTCTCGAAATTCTCGGACTTTCTCGGGGTCTTCAAACGCGCATTCCAGACTTAGCTTGTGCCACTTAGCCGTGAATGGTCTTACCACCTGATTCAATACTACAACGGCTATCTTTGTAAACTCAAAGCAGCCGGGCCCCTTTCTTTTTATTACTTCTCTGGTTAGTGGGAACAAAGAATAGACGCTATCTAACGCAGTTTCCTCATCACCAGAATCGGCCGGCAGCGGTTGAGTCGTGATCCGTGTCAATAGTTCAATATATAACTCCCAAGCCGCTTCTTTATCTAGGTCTTGTATCTTAAATTCCGCTTGCAAGAATTTGACGTTAATCTTTAACGGAATTAGTAGCTTGTAGCTTTTAGACTGACGACAAACATAAAACTTGGTACCCTGTCGTAAATCTTTTCGTCACACGTAGATGTCCATAGTGACTATTCTTCTCGTAGGAGTTTGCTATGGACATTTTGAATCTTATGAAAGAGTTTCCAAATCAAGAATCTTGTCTCAGATTTATAGAGGAAAAACGTTGGAAGGACGGTGTTTGCTGTATCCACTGTGGCAGTGAAAAAGTTGGACGCAAGAACAAAAACGACATTACTACTGGTTGGAATTGCTACGATTGTGAATCTAGCTTTTCGGCTACAGCAGGAACCATCTTCCATGGTACCAAGATACCTCTCCAGAAATGGTTTTTGGCTATCTCAATTCTTTCCAATGCCAAGAAAAGCATATCGAGTTGTCAGCTTGCTCGTGACTTGGACATGAATCAAAAGTCCGCTTGGTATATGGCAATGCGCCTCCGTGAGAAAATGAGTGATAGTGATGAATTGCTGAAAGGGATAGTTGAAGCGGACGAAACCTATGTCGGCGGCAAACCCAGAGCAAAATCTAAGAGAGGTAGAGGCACAAATAAATCTCCCGTCATCGGCGTAGTCGAGAGAGGCGGTCGGGTGGTTGCTAAATTCATGAAGGTTCTATCTGGTGAAAATATCAGAGAATTCATCCTTAGCAATGTCTCACCCGATGAGTCTATTCTTATGACTGATGAATTTCGCTCTTACAATAGTCTGGACGAAGATATCGAAAGACATGTTATCCATCACCAAGAGAGATATGTTTCTGAGGACGGCGTAACTCACACCAACACCATCGAGTCGTTTTGGGCTTGTGTCAAGAGGTCATTCTACGGAACGCATCATCACTACAGCAAGAAGTGGCTGCCACTGTATATCATGGAGTCTTGCTGGAAATATAATCGCAGAAAAGATGATGAGATTTTCATAAGATTTTTTGATGAATGCTTCACCTGAGCCACATGAATTGTTTGGCTATCGGTATATTCTGTCAACGACAACATCATGGTGTGCTGAAAATCCCATAGTGTTGGAAATTAAAATCCCGCAGATAACCCGCAATGCTCCCGCGAGCATGTACAAACGCTTGGTCAACATGATATGCCTCCATTTCTCTCTTATAGAGATGTATTTTAGTGTGAATCAAGATTCCGAACACTGTCTAAAGTTATTGTACATTAAGAAAAGAAAAGCAAGCAAATCAACCAAAAAGCAGTTAACTACTAAGTCCCATCTTTAATGTTTCTAAGCCATGGTCTGCGAGCCATCCTTTAAGGTCCATGCTTTTTCTCCTTTCGGTGAGCTTGACTAGTGGGTTATATTACATATTTTACACTTGGTGTTATACTTCATCATGTCTTGTGAATTCTTGATAAGTTCCGCCCTTGATGTCCTCGCATCAAAGGCGTCATCAATCCACTCTCCTAGTTGGCTAGATTTAGATGGATATGAGCGATAACGGGTATAGCAATTCTCTTCTCCTTCTTCCCAATTCGCTTTAAATCGTGGGGGAAGATGCGCACTGTTTCCTTGGCTGGGAAGTAGGATTCCAATAAGACCATTCGGTAAGGTTGCCCCTTGAGTCAACGAACTCTTGATTTCCCAATCTACAAATCGCCGACTATGGGTGCAGCTACCTATCAGGACTATAGTGACTGTTGTGTCTTGCAGGTATTTCTTCCTGATTTGCCCCATAACATAGTCTGTGTTTGTGCTCTCAATAAAATCATCGTTGTCATTTGCCCCAAGCACGAACGGAGTGAATACCCGCGCTTGGTTGCCAAAGCAGTCAATAAAATCATCAACTTCAGTCTTATCCCCTTTATAATGAGAAATGAAAACCTTGCGACGCGTTCCATTGTATGGCATGTTAATATGTGCTCCGACCTTGTGTTTGTTCGTTTAGGCTAGAACCGACCATAGCAAAATCCTTGACAACATGGCATGAAGCATGCCATTGATAATCAATATAGTGTCTACTATTGTATCCTTTACGTATTTCGGCCAAAGCAGCCATGTTTCGTAAAATATGCGTCCTTTACGACGCTCTCGCTTGAAATCAAATTATGTTGAATCCCCACAAAATGCGGTTGTTCCGCTAAACGCATCTCGGGTATGATTCAAGAAGCTGGATGGTGCTCTTTTTCGAGTTTGCAAGGAATATCCAAATCCCTTGGGATGGCGCGCCTCGGTGGTCGGCATCATCCAACCAACGACTGGTGGTCGCTAACCGTCGTTGGCTGGACAACACGACAAAATGATTTTGGCACAAAGCGAAAAATGGACGTTGTTTTTTTGCCAAATAACTTCTACTTATAGCCAACATCCAAACGATCAGAATCTCCGTTTGAGTTTTCCCCAAGTGGTGGACAGTTTGCCTGCGGGATCGACTGCGAACGAGCCGCGCACATTCTTATTAATCTCATCCTCACTAAACGCCCAGTCGTAGACACGGTAGATGGCGATTGAGCAATTGCAGGTACGCGCCGCTTCGGCGCGGCTATGCGAGAAAATACTGTGTAACGACATGTCGTGCTTTTTATTCCACTTAACACTTGGTCCCGTCTTTCCGACCTTTTCGCCGTCAATATACGAAGTGAAACTGCTCCCGCTTTCAAACACCATGTGCACCCAGTGCCACTCCTGTTCGCCAATCCCTATCCCGTGAGTTCCTTTGGGCCAGTCGTCACGCAGGCCTACGGCACCTTGAGCGATGCTTATGCCGCCAAAATCTCCATTCCCCGAATCGTCCAGCCAAATCCGGAAGTTTTGCACGGACTCTCTCGGCGCCGCTTGAATTCCGACGAGATGATGTTCTCCCCCTAGCTTGGGGCCATTCATCTTCATGAGTAAGCCCATGGTGAAATCTTCAAGGTTCACGACGGGCGTCTTGGCGCCCGGCGCGGCGTTGCTGAAAGTCATACCGGATGCGTCGGCAGTGTACCACGCGGTGTCTTCCTTAAAGCCAAGAGCTTTAATCGAGATGACACCCTGTTCAAGAACGGGTATGAGGTTACTGTGCTCCAATTCCCCGCCCGCCTTACCGGCGTTTCGCCAGACCTTATCTTTCTTGTCTTGGTCGGTCTCGACAGGGTTAAAGTAGAGCACCGCTCCGGGTACCGACTGAGAAAATGCCGTTGAAATTGTCATCGCAATACCAACCATCATAATGCAAATAGCGATGGCACGCATTGTGTATTGTGTCATGCTGCTGTCCTCCGAATAAATCTGTTGGTTTCTGAACGTTTCAATGGGTAGATTATTGGTCACTGCTGTATCAAAATTGTACAACATAATGCTTATAAATTCAAGCGTATAAGCGCAACGAAGGGACTGGAAGAATGGAAGGGATGCAACGATTAGTGGTCAGGATGTGAGAGAAGAGATGATTTGTTTTCTTTCTAGCCGATGAATTGCATGACTACAAACCAATCGTAGCCGCGGAAAAGGGGAATCGACACTCTTCCATCTCAAATGGAAGATAGAATCCTTTTGAACATCGTAGATTGCGCCCTAAGCCTACCACGCCGGTCATCGCTTCCAATCTTTCATCCTTCCAATTCTCTCCCTTCCATCCTTCCTTTCTTACATTTCTTCAAATTCGCATTTATTTGACGCGAACTCGGTTTTCTGTTATGCTAACCTTTGTCATTTTTCTAGCGTAATTCCATTAACATTTACCGCAGCATGGACGAATCGTATCACCCAAAGGAGGGTAGATTCCCAATGTCTCTTGAAGAGCGCGCGGATCTTTTTAACCGAGCGGTGTTGGACGATGCAATGGATGAATACGGTCTGATACGCCACTCCCTAACCTATCCGGATCGAAAACCGATACCGTACGAGCTACTGGAAGGTGTCCGAGAAAACACCGAACAACGGAAGCGGTCAGGTCAGAAGTGGCATCCCCACGCCGGAACGCCGGCGTATGCCATGTATGAAGACGCCAATTATGTCGGCAACCGCTACCTATTGTCACAGGCGTGGCGCTGGATGGCAATGAGGGACGAAACCGCCCGGCGAGATGCCGAGAAGGCGTATCACGCCACGATGTACGCCTATCACGAAGGCCGAAAGATTGATCCCGGCTACTGGCCCAAACCTTACGGTGGGCTAAGAGGAGACTACACGGTCGATAAGGTATACACCGAGACTAGCGTGGATCAGGCTTACTCTCCCGTGATCGCACTATGGCGGTACTACCAGCATTTGGCAACCGACGACGAGAAACAGGCTATGGCAAAAGCCGTACAGGAGCACGGGCACTGGTGGATCCGGCACGACTACACCTACGACTACCTCGGAGAGGTGTGGAAGGTGTTCGAAGGTCGCATCGGCAGCCCGAGCGGCGCTTTGAAAATCCCCATCGGCATGCACATCGCCTATCAGATTACAGGGGATACGGTGTTGTTGGATGAGTGTGTGCGCATCGTGAGGCAGGCTGTGAAGGATGGCGGGTTGTCAATGCACCGAGGACCGCGCGGCGAGATTAAGGAGTTGTATCACTGGGCGGAGATGTACGACTATTTCATGCGCGAAACCGATCTGCAAGACGAAGCCGAATGGGAACGTCTCATCCGCGAGTGCTGGCGGGCTGGCAAGAGCGCGGTTCAGGAGGATGGATTGTGTATCGGCATGGGGTTCTTCACGGGTGACGGCACCTTGGAGAAGTACGAACCGGGACCTATTGACGACGTGCACCACGGCTACTGGAAGACCGATGCGGGACATCCCGCCTCCACGGCGCAGATTGCCTGTTTGGCGATGCTCATCCATGAGCTGGGTTACGACGATGACGCCGCGGATGTCGGGGTAAGGTTACTGGAGAACATCACCGAAGCGCATACCGGCAAACGATTTGCCTACACCAGCGCCGAACAGATGCCGCCCGAATCGCGGGAAAAGCCGGCGCAGGAGTTCTTCAACACTCGCACCGTGGTGTTTTGGCTGGATGCGTACTGGCGCGGGAAGCTGCACGGGGCGTTATAAGAATGGCTAAGAGCCGGTTGGAATACAGGGTGGTTAGGCAGCTTTTGGGCATTTGAGTTGCTATACATCTTGAAAAGTCCATCGACGATTTGATGATTGAAGATTTGACGCTGGGGCTTACAGAGATGCAGGAGAAATTGCATGAAGATTACAGACGTTAAACCCATTCCGGTTTGGGTGGGAAGCAGAAATCAACTCGTGGTCAAGGTGGAGACCGACGAAGGCATCTACGGCTGGGGAGAATCAGGCGTATCAGGCAGAGAACTGGCAGTGGCCGGCGTGATTAAGCACTACCGCGAGTTTCTCATCGGTCAAGACCCCATGTGTATCGGCGCGCTGTGGCAAGATATGTACCGCGGTCAGTATTTCGAAGGCGGACGGGTGCTCACGGGCGCCATCTCCGCGGTTGACATCGCGCTCCACGATATCGCGGGCAAAGCGTTGGGCGTACCGGTGTACCAACTACTAGGCGGAAAGCAGCGAGATCTCGTGCCGTGCTTTGCGACGACATTTGCTGCGCCCGGCCCCGGGCTGATTGACGAGGTAAAACTCCTGATTGAAAAAGGCTGGAACGTTATCCGCACCGTGCCGGGCCACCCGCCCGTAGAGGATGCGGCCATTTTCGAGCCGCGCGAATCGCTCGCCTTAACCGCGTCGTGGCTAACCAAGGTGCGGGAGGAGGTGGGACCGGAGCCTGTGCTCGGCATTGATTACCATTGCCGTTTAAGCGTGGCGGAGGCGGCGTCGTTTTGTCAACGGATGCCGTCGGGCACCCTAGATTTCATTGAGGAACCGATTCGTGACGAAACGCCGGAGGCATACGAGTCGCTGCGGCAGATAGTTGACGTGCCTTTCGCTATCGGCGAGGAGTTTTCCAGCAAATGGGCTTTTCTGCCCTACATCGAACGAGGCATCACCAACTTTGCGCGTATTGACGTCTGCAACGTGGGAGGACTAACGGAATCCATGAAGGTCGCAAGTCTGGCGGAATCTCACTACATTGACTTGATGCCGCACAACCCGTTGGGTCCCATCTGCACCGCCGCAACGGTACACTTGGCGGCGGCAATTCCCAACTTCGCTTGGCTGGAGGTGCGAAATTCGCCGACGGAGCCGACTGGTCCTCAGGATCTCGATCTATTTCCGGTGCAAATCACGCAGGAGGGGCCGAACCTTGTTGTGCCCAATCAACCGGGCTTGGGCGTCGAGTTCAATGAAGAACTAGCGATGGAGCAGACCTTTGAATTCTGGGAGGCGCCGCGGCTGCGACGGCGCGACGGCTCCTACACCAATTGGTAATACTATCGCTTCTACGCACTTCGCCTGTACGAGGATCAAGCGACCGGATAGGGAGCGCGATAGAGATCCACTCCAATAGAGATTCCTTCCGATTCCCGACAATACGATAATGCAACGACTCACTTTGACCTCTGCTCCACTGACCACTGGCAACTGACCACTGCTTCACTAAAGGAACTACTAATGAACAAAGGGAAACGGGGTTGGAGCCACTCCAATCTATCCAAACCCGCGGCGGATATCGACATTCGCTACGGACACAACCTCTTGAAACAGGAGAGCGAGACCTGGCCCTCATACGCCGTTGTCTCAACACCGAGCGCCTTTAAGACGGCCCAATCTCACTTAGGGAAACAACCTGCCGGCGTAGGTTACGCTTCCTATCTGGATCACGGTCATCTGCAGGAAGTTACCGACGGGTTACCGGAGGAGGTCAACCTCATTGTCGGCGTCGGAGGGGGCACGGCGCTGGATGCGTCAAAATACGTGGCGCTCAAGCGGGATTTGCCGCTAATATTGGTTCCCACAATTTTATCAACCGGCGCCATCATTCACGGCGTCCTGGCGATATGGGATGGGCGCGTCATCGTTGGCGGCGGCAATAGCTGGCCCTGGATCGATTGCGAGCACGTTCTCATCGACTATGAAGTGGTTCTTAGTGCGCCAGCTCACCTTAACACCGCGGGACTGGGCGACATTCTTTGCAACTACGCCAAAATCGCCGAGTGGCAACGAAACCATAGACTCGGGCTTGAACCGCTGTATGACGAAGGGGTCGTTTCTGGTGTGGAGGATTTTCACCAAGATTTCACCGATCACTTCCACGCCTCGCTTGACACCGAAGGGAAGCTTACACCGGAGAGCGTCCGGGTCATCGGCAAAGCGCTGCAAGAACGTGACGAACGGGAGCGATCCCTTGCGACCACGGTGCAGAGCGGCGACCATGACTTCGCGTTTGCTCTCGAACTCCTGTGTGACAGGGGTTGGATTCACGGTGAACTGGTCGCTATGGGAGCGGTCATCATCGCTTGGTATTGTGACGCCGATCCTCAACGTCTTCTTTCGAGGCTTGACAAGTGTTTGGTGCGGTACCGCCCCTCGCAAATGGAAATCTCGCGCGACACCTTGCGCCGGGTGCTTGAGTACCTCCCCGTATACATGACAGATCCGGTTCGAGGGGAGGGGAGCTCATCGATTCTTCGTCACGAACCGATCGTGGGAGCGAAATTTGATGAGATGTGGGGGTTTTTGGAAGAGAATTAATTGAGATAATTCAATCGTATTTTTAGGACCTTGGTCTTGATGATTGTACAATCTCTAACAGCGGATTTGGCTGTCTTTCTTTATCAGATACGTCAGCTAGATTGTGGATTGTTTTGAAAGGAGCTAGATTCCATGAAAGATTATCAACCTCTCGATTTGTCTGCGTTGTGTAACGCCGGTCTGGATATACTGAACGATGGCGCGAGTGTGCCAATCGGAGAGCAGACGCTTCGCGGCTTGCCGTTCATCGTCGGCTCAGCCGATCCGGAGCGCGGCGGGGTCTGTCTCATCGCTTTCGATGCCAAGCGCGGGAATGTGACTATCCCTATCAATCAATCCGCCCGTCGCGTGATTATCGCGCATACCTTGCTTGAGTCGGAACTATCGGAAGGAGGGGCGTTGGCAAAGCCGATTGCAGACTACGTCTTCCGGATATCGTGCGGCGATGAGGTTCGCGTACCCATCCGTGAGAGATTTGAGATTGCCGTTCCCTCCTATGGCGGTTTGCCGTTCCGTGCACTTCCGGACCAACTGGATTCACTCTACCCGCGCAATGAGGGAAAATGGAGAGACGCCGGACACCGACAGACCGAGGTAACGCAAGGCAGACCGCGCGGTTTCTTTCTTTGGTCATGGGAAAATCCACATCCCGATACCCCCATCAAATCGCTGGAGGTCATCCCGACCGGAACACGTTTTGTCATCGGAGCAATCACACTCGGACATGTAGACGAACATCCCTTTGTACGGCAGGGCCGTCGCGAAACGCGCATTATCCTAACCAACCCGGAGGACGCGGAAAAACCGTTCGACCTTGATGTGGAGGTAGATCGAGGGCTCGCAACCTATGTCCACGCCTTGCCGGAGGCTTCTGCGGATGATTTTGTCGACGATTCCTTCAAAGGCTGGGGCGAGGCACAGAACTCGAAATCTAGCCCCGCCTACACCGAGATTGCGGCGCTCCCCTCTGCGACGGTGACGGTTAAGCAAGGGGAGGAGGAGGTCGGTAAGGTTAAATGGAGGGATGTGCAAGAAAAAGGTTCCGTCGAGATACCGCGGATGCGCGTGGAACTGCTTGACCGCGGCAGAAATTGGGTGCACGTCACTGTTCTTGATGAAGAAACCGACAAGCCCGTGCCGTGCCGAGTTCATTTCCGATCGCCCGAAGGCATCGCTTATCAGCCGCACGGTCACCACAATCAGGTCAACTCGAATATGGAGACTTGGCACATTGATGTAGGCGGCGATGTACGCATGGGACAGATTACTTACGCTTATATAGACGGCACCTGCCAAGGCTGGCTGCCGCGCGGCGAGGTCATCGTCGATGTCGCACGCGGGTTTGAATACGAGCCGCTTCGGACGCGAGTAAAGGTTGAACCGGGGCAGCGCGAACTCACACTGCGCCTCAAACGCTGGATCAACATGAACGAACAGCAATGGTTTAGCGGGGATTCGCATGTTCACTTCCTCTCCACGCAGGGCAGCCATACAGAGTCGCAGGGCGAAGACCTGAACGTGGTCAACTTGCTGCAATCGCAGTGGGGAAGCCTCTTCACAAACACCGAGGAATTTACGGGCAAGGCGAGCGTCCTGCAGGACGGCAATAACATTGTCTATATCACGCAGGAGAACCGCCAACACTTCCTCGGACATTTAATCCTTTTGGGGCTTAAGAAACCGGTCATGCCGTGGTGTAGTGATGGCGCCGGAGAAGCCGAACCCGGCGGAACGTTGGAAGTCACTATGAGTGACTGGGCGGACCAGTGCCATGCGCAAGGCGGTACCGTGATTATCCCGCATCACCCGAATCCGAACGGCGAACCGGCGGCGCTAATTGCCACCGGCAGAGCGGACGGCGTCGAAATGCTGCGCCACGATCCGTTCAATCACCTTGAGTACTACCGTTACCTAAACTGTGGCTATCGTTTACCGTTAGTTGGCGGCACAGACAAGATGTCGAGCGATGTACCGGTAGGCATTTATCGCACGTACGCTCGCCTCTCTGAAGACGAGGAATTTAATTACGACAACTGGTGCAAGAACGTCGCCCGCGGACGCACGTTCCACAGCGGCGGTCCCATCATCAACCTGACCGTAGAAGGCAATCAGATAGGCGACACGGTACAGATGTCCGGTCCCGGCACAGTTGAAGTCGAGGCATGGGCGGAGAGCATCTTCCCGATTCACACGCTTGAGCTCGTCCAAGCCGGGCGCGTGGTGGCATCAACAGAAGACGCGAAGGGCGCCCGACGATTGGAATTGAAGGCGAAGGTGAAGGCGCCTGGACATACGTGGGTGGCGGCAAGGTGCGGCGGTCCCAACTATACGAGCGTCCAGCACCATGACGGTTGGCAGCGCGGCATATTTGCGCACACCTCCCCGGTCTATATCGCTTGCGGCGGCGAATGGTGGATGTTCGACAAAGACGCGGCGCAATATATGCTTACGCTCATTGACGGCTGTCTGACCTACATCCGCGAGACCGCCCCGCTACACGAGCAAGGCACGGCGACACACCATCACGGCGAGCCGGATCACGCTGCCTACCTCGAACGTCCCTTTATCGAAGCGCGCGAGGCAATCCATCAACGCATGCACAAGCTGGGTATGCCTCACTAATTGCCTGAGAGTACTGAGGTGAATCATAAGTTATACCATTTCGATTGATTAACAGCGCATATGATTTTTAATCATATCATTCTCTTTCTCCGTGGGCGGGGATCAAGCGAGCGAATAGCGAGTGCGATAGAGATCCCCTTGCCCCGCATCGGTAAGATTTGATTAACGCTATTAATGCACTCCAAATATAGAGAAATGGTATAAGTAGGGGATAACAAGGGATTTTTATCGAGATCCTTATTCAATCGCTCGATCGCTGCTAGCGCTTTCGGAGGCTGGTGCGCGGTGCGCACCCTACAGGGTGTTACATCTGTAACCAAAATGTGTAGATCCCAATTAGGTAGGAGGAATGAGTGATAACCAAATTCGACTATTTTTACGGAGGCCATGTGGAAATGGAAAACCTGGGCTTTCAAGGCCTCCCCGTTGACGACAGGGTGGAGTCGGACGCCCACCTCAATACGGTCATCGACGAATCTCGGTCTATCGCCGAGTTGATGGACGGATTGAACTTTGACACGCTCTGGCTCGCAGAGCACCACTTCCAGCGAGAGGGCTACGGCTGCGTCCCAAACATACCGATGTTAAGCCTATATCTCGCACAAACCACCAAGAACCTGAAGTTCGGCGGCTTTTTTAATACCATTCCTGCGTGGCATCCACTTCGGTTGGCGGAAGATTTCGCCACGGCAGACATCATGACGGGTGGCAGGGTTAAGTTCGGGCTTGGTCGCGGCTACATCAATCGCGAGGTAGAAACGCTGGGCTCACCGCTTGATGATGACCAAGAGAACCGTGAGAAGTTTGAAGAACAGGTCGAGATTATCTTCAAGGCTTGGAATGAGCAGTCCTTCTCGCATCACGGCAAATTTTATGATTTGCCGCCGAAGGTTATCTACCGTGAGCAGGAATTGGACGAGATTACGCTCGTACCGCGTCCCGTGAATCGACCTGTCGCGTGTTGGCAGCCCATATTCAGCGCCAGTCCGCGCGGCATAGACTTCATGGTGAAGCACGGGATTAAGGGCGTCGTACCGTCGGGCGGACGCGCTCACAAGATTGCAACGCAGTGGAGAGAATCGCTATCCCGCGCCGGGCGCGACACACAGCTTGGAGAGGAACTCGCGCTCGTCCTACAGATACACATTGCCGATACCCAAGAGAAAGCGATTCGGGAAGCCACGGTTTGGTTTGAAGAGCAACTCAAGGTACTGGCGCCGTTAGGACGGATGCCGCAACTCTCCAGAGATCAGATTTTGGCGACGTACGATCCGGAAACAGCGGGGAGCGCCGGACTACCAACTGTGTACGATTTGGTTCGTGACCGCGCATGGATCTGTGGACCGCCGGAGCACGTGTACGAAAAACTCTGCGAGATTCAGGAGGAGTTCCCCGGTCTGGAGCGCGTGTGCATCGGTGCCGGCGCGCTAGCGATTCCGCCCAGCGCAATTAGGAAAGACATTGAGTGGTTCGGCAGGGAAGTCTTGCCGAAGTTTCAAAGCACAACTAACCTCACGGCTTAAACCAAAATTCGTACGCAAAAAGGAGCTAAATGATAACTCAATACAGAGCGAATCACACCAAAGCTGCCCTGCTTAGGGGTGAGACCATCACTGTCCCGGAAATTATCCGCGTATGTGACCCTATCGTCGTTGAATTAATTGCTGAAGCAGGGTTCACCTGCGTTTGGATAGATATGGAGCACTCACACCTCAATTTGGACAGGCTATCGAACATGATTTTGGCGGCGCGAACTGTCGACCTTGATGTGATTGTACGCATTCCCCATGGGCCATACAATCAGGTGATGAAACCCTTGGAATTGGGTGCTAGTGGTCTGATTTGGCCACACTGCAAGAGCGCGGATGAGGCAAGGCAGTTCGTCCGTATGGCGAAGTTTCGACCGCTCGGTTTGCGCGGTATGGGTGGCGGCAGAGATTCCCGATTCGGGAAGATGGTGCGTAAAGATTTTTTCGATCAAGCCAATGAACACACGCTACTCGGCGTAATGATTGAAGACGAGGAAGCGGTAGATGATGTGGAGGCTATAGCTGCCGTTGAGGGAATTGACCTTTTATTCATAGGACCGGGAGATCTTCGGCACAGCTACGGAGTAGAACGTGAAGGAGGGGACCAGATTGACCACCCCAGGATTCTTGAGGCATTCGACAAAGTCGGCGAAGCCTGCCGCGCTCACGGAAAGGCGATGGGTACAGCCGTGGGGCCCGGCGAACCTATGCGCGCCGTTTTTGAGAGGGGAACTCGCTGGTTTAACTGTTGTCACGATGTCACGGCGTTGACGGACGGCTATGGGCAGGCATTGCGTGCCACGAATGACATCGTGAAGCCTTAAGACGATTTTAATATCTACAATCCATCCGATTCGACGACGGAATCCGGTTTACATGCGGGTAAAATGCAAGGAACCCCTCTCATGAATCCCCCACAGCGCGCACCCTACAAGAAACCGAATTCAATGACGACTTTACAGAAACTAATTATTTCTTTGACGGTGGTCATCACAATGGAGACCTTATACGCCAACTCATCAGCGTTCGGAGAACACAAACTCAAAATCCTGCATAACGGCGCGGGATCGCTCACGGTGAAGATTGATGACCGATGGGGACGCAATCATCAACCGTACGACGGTCGTGGGACGATGATAGCAAACGGAGAAAAGGGAGATGCCGGAATTTGCGTTGTCGGCGTCAACCCGCTCGACCGACAGAAGGATTGGACGACATCCTGTGCCTTCTCGGCTGCGCCCAATGTTGACCGCTCGTTCAACGCCATGCTCACCATTGGGCGATCGATTGAGGCAACCTTTGATGCCGAAACTTTCCACTATATCGGCTTGCACTGTTACTTGGATAAGGACGGTTATCCACAAGGCTGGATACATACACAGGAATCCACGGAACCCGTGCCGACCATGAGCTTTGAGCCGGGTGTCAAGGCTGCGTACAACGGGAAGGATAGGTTCACCTTTCAATTCTTCGCGGCAAAGCGAAATCCCGTCAGCCCCCAAATCCTCACCGTTATCTTTAGTAACGGCAGCGCCGAATCACGTTGCGTGCTTGATGCCAAAACCATCCGCCCCGCCCCGTACCGTCCATGGTTTGTCGCTTACGGGACTCCCAATCTTTTCTACTGCGGTCCGCCGCAATGGACAATCCATTCTGTCGATTATGACGCGGATCCCTACGTCCCCGAGCCGACCATTCTCGCGGATGCCCCCGCCATTGTCCCGGCGCCCAAGGAAATTCGCTGGTCAGAGCCGAAATCGTGGTTCACGCTTAATCAGGAGGTAGCGGTCGATGCGGGCAAACAGGTTGAAAGCCCTGCTGTCGACTCTATACGCCGTCAGATTATGGAGCGTTGCGGGGTTGCATTAAAGGGGCAGGGAAATCGTACCATCGCGGTTGGGGAACGAGGAGAGGGTAATGCGCGTCTTGATCGGTTTTGTCTTGAAGAAGGCATCTCTCCACCAGCCAATCACGAAGGCTACACGCTGGTCGTGCAACCCGATTTTGTAGCCGTCGTGGGATCTTCTACCGCTGGGACGTACTACGGCGTACAAACGCTGGTACAAATGGCAATGGAAGATGTGGACACAGGCTGGCGGATACCGTGCGGCATCGTGACGGATTGGCCCGATTTTCCGTTCCGAGGCGTCTATATTCAACATTCCGATATGGGGGAGGTGCGCGCCTTCTCGGAGAAGAAAATCAACGCCGTTGTGTTTGAAGGTTTTCTCAACTTTTTCGATCCCGATTCCCTCGATTCCGCCCGCCAACTCTTTGACGAATGTCGGCAGTACGGCATTGAGCCTATTCCCATGATACAAGGGTTCGGACACGGCGATGGAGTTATCAGGCACGACCCGAACTGGGCGGAGGGAATCTATGTCCAAAATGAGAGACTTGTATTTGCCAAGGGGATGAATCCGCCATCTGTCCCGCTTACACAACCAAATGTTATGCGCACGGAGCACACCGATATCCTCATCACCGACGAACGCGGAAACAGATACGAGGAGGGAACTGATTACGTTGTTATCCCGGGGGATATCGATCCGTACCAGCCTCCGGGTAAGCCGTTTGCCGTTGAACGCTTAGCGAACGGCAAAATTCCCGACGACGGAACGGTCTTCGCGTCATACGATTACGCGCCGCTGCGGGCAAAGAGTCGCTACGACCTCAGTTTCTGTCCAAGTGAACCGGCAACCTACGAGTGGCTCCGTGAGTTGGTAGAAAGCGCCGTTCGCGAGCTGAAGCCCCGTTATGTGATGATTGGCAGAGATGAACCCATGCGGATGAACACCGACTCACGCTGCCTTACAAGTGGAAAAACCAATGCCGAACTCTTCGCGTGGGACGTGCAGCGTATGGTACAATTTGCGACAGTCGCGGATCCGACCGTTGAAGTATTGATGTGGGCGGATGCGGTCAATCCTTACCGGAACGCCTTTAGCCACACGACCAACCCAACCGGACCGGCTATCGACCTGTTGCCTCGACAGGTGATTGTGATGCCTTGGTTTTACGGCAACTTTGAAAGACACACCATGGCAAACTCGGTTGAGTTCTTTCATCGACACGGTTTTCGTACCGTAGGCGGTGCGTCAAGACATGTTATAAACCCCGCACACTGGGCGGAGGTGGCTTGGGAATTTCGCGGGCAAGAACAGGGGATGCAAGGACTGCTGCTGACGCCGTGGGAGAATCCGGAAGGAGATTTTTCGCTGTTTGCGAGCCACGCGTGGACACACATCACATCTCAGCGATGATAGGGGTTCGCGTCCTCCTGTTTGTAGTAGCACAGTTCATTGTGCGTTCCGAGGGAATAACGATCGTTATTCCCTTCTAGATACCTGCAATCCATCGCACAACTACGACGAAGTTATGTAAGTCCTAGCAGAGTTACACAATCCACTACATCAACACTGGAGCAATCAACATGCCCGTAATCAGAACCAGCGAAAAGAAGATGGGACAGGACAATCGGCCGGAATGGTGCGGTGTAACCAATGCCGGCGTTTTCCAGGTGCCGACTGAGAATGGCCGTGCTGACGCCCATTACCACGATTGCAACGAATACTGGTTGATTTTCCGTGGCAAAGCCACAATCATGACCGAAGGCGAGACCTTCAAGGCGAGACCTTCTATGTGAAACCCGGCGACATTGTCTGTACCAAAGCGGGAGACGAGCATGATATACTTGAGGTCTACGAATCTTTGGAGGCGTTCTACTTTGAAGATGCGACGCCCGAAGACGGCCGCGTCGGCCATCTGCATCGTGACGCGGAGAAAGCCAAAGGTCATCCGGTTCCGAATCTCCCAATACCCGAGGATTTTCCACAATGAACAAACCCCTTGAATGTATTCAAATCGGCGTAGGTGGACAGGGACGGCACTGGTGTGAGGCGGTAGTGCCTCGTCTTATGGATCTGGGCTTAGCAGTGCCCATTGCCGCTGTCGACATCAATGCGGACATTCTCCCCAACGCCAAGACGTATTTGGGGCTTAGCGACGATCAGCTTTACACCAGCGCGGAGCAAGCGCTCGCGGAGCACAAGCCCGATTTCATCAACATTGTCGTTCCTCCCGCCCATCACGAGGAGATGGCAAATCTCGCAGTGGAACACGGATGCCACATTTTATCCGAAAAGCCGATAGCCGACACGATGGCGGCGAGCTGCCGTATCTACCACAGGGTCGAGAAGGCGGGACTGAAAATGGCTGTTACCATGACCCACCGGTTCGACCAAGACAAGCAGACCTTGGAGCGCGAAATCAAGAGCGGAAAGTACGGCAAACTCAGCAGCCTGATTGGGCGCAATTCTTGGGATTGCCGCAAGTACGGTAGCTGGGGACACTTCCGTCACGACATTCCCGACACCCTTCTGATAGAGGGTACCGTTCATCATTTCGATATTATCCGTGCACTCAGCGGCGCAGATGCCAAGACGGTGTACGCCGTTACGTGGAACCCACCCTGGGGAGAATTCGCGGGTGATTCTAACGGCTTAATCATCATAACCATGGCAAACGGCGTTCAAGTGTTTTACGAAGGAAACAAGACGAGCGCGACCGCCACTAACAACTGGAGGCGCGAATATTTCCGGGCGGAATGCGATCTTGCTACACTGGAACTCGACAACCGCGAGTTGCGGGTCATGAGCGACCTCAGCGGTGAACGTGTTGTAGACAATAAACCGCTCTTGGAGCAATCGGCATGGTGCAATCCGTGGCTCGGAGAAACGTTCGTACACTGGCTCAACGGTGGCGATGCGCCGCCAAACTCGCTGGATGACAACATTCAGTGTTGCGCTCTGCTGTTTGCTGCCATCGAATCTTCTCATACCGGAAATGTCATTGACGTGCAGGACTTCCTCCAAACAAACTTGAAGGCCGTTGCGGACTGAGATTTGAACGTTTAGCACTAGATAAACGCGAGATTCTATGTGAAAATCTTAAAAAACAATGTCAGAAGACTCTGAGATTCGCAATCTTTTCGACGCGCAGATAGAACACTTTCCAGATAAGAGTGCCCGATGGTTGTTCGAAGACAGAGAGAATGTCCGTGGATTATTGGAAATTGTCGCAGGCGAACTAGTTGAGTTAATCGACTTTAGCCAAATTGTGCAGGTTAATCGAAGCTTCATTCCGGACAATCTGCGGGAACAAGAGTCTGATATGGTGTTTAGCGTGCCGTTTCAGAGCGAATCTAAAACGGACGAACTGCTGATTTATATCCTCATTGAACACCAATCCACCGTTGACCCGATAATGGGGTTCCGAGTGCTCTTTTATTATGACACAGATTTGGGATTCTCAGCGACGGGAGTGGGAATCACAATCTGTTCCCAAAGGGAAGTGGCGTTTCCGTCCGATTCTCCCAATCGTGTTTTACACGGGTGAGCAGAGATGGACCGCCCCGCTGACCCTTGATGCGAAAATGGACATCCCCGATGTGCTCTCTCGATTTGTTCCTAAATTCGACACCCTGTTTCTAGGCGTCAAGGAAACAGACGAATCGGAATTAACGAAAGCCGACCATCCGCTTGGATGGTTGCTCACCGTGCTTCAGAAGGAACATGCAACTGTCGAAGCACTCAGCGACGCATTGATTGAAGCGTTATCGCATATCAACACCCTTGATGAAGCGAGCGCACAGCAGAGGCGACGGGCAATTTCCTATTTGCTGCTCTTAATCCTGCACCGCCGACCATTTGAAGAACAAACAGAATTGACCCATCTTCTTGGGCAACACGTCCGACAACCGTCAGATAGAGAGGAGGTAGAACTCATGGCACAGACAATGGCTGAGCATCTCATCGAACAAGGCAAAGTTCAAGGTATTGAGCAGGGAATCGAGCGAGGAATTGAACAGGGAAAAGCTCAAGGCATTGAACAAGGGAAAATTCAGGAGAAACAGGCTGATGTTCTAAAAATCCTGCGACTCCGATTTCAAGCTGTTCCCGAATCCCTTGCCGGCGAGATTAACTTGATACGGAGCCTGTCACGTCTTGATACGCTCCTTGAGCAAGCGGTAACCGCAAAGACACCAGACGAAATTGACTTACACAATCACCACAGCTAAAATCTTTCTCAACTAATCCATCCCGTTTTCGGGAAAAGCCACTTTGGGAAATTTCTTTGCAATATCGGATGCAGTTTATCTAAATTGACCAAGAAAGTCCTTATTACATACCCTTTGAAAGGAGACATCGGATGAGGTGGACCTTACCAACCATTGCTCTGATGGTAGGCATGGTTGATGCTACCTATAGCGAAATCAAAGATATTCAATGGAAAATTGGCCCCAACATCCCCGAGTTTAGAAAAGGGGGCTGTGCGACTGCTTTAGGAGGTAAGATTATCAGCGTATTCGGAATGCGGCAGCCTTGGGGAGAGATGGAAACTATGTACATCTATGACCCGGCGCAGGATTGGTGGCTCAGAGGGCCGAACGCCCCTATCGGACAAACCTATGTCCAAGGCACAATGTGCGAAGGTGCCTTCTTCGCCATCGGCGGTCGTATGCGTGGGGTACGTCCACACTGCTACAGTCTTGAGGACAAAGGAAACGGGGAGTACCTCTGGACACAGATGCCCGATTTGAACGAATCGCGGGGCTGGGCGCCCAGTGTTGCAATCGGATCAAAGATTTATGTCTGCGGAGGTTCAAAGGGAAACCACGGCCCGACGATGAATTCGGTCGAGATGTTGGACACCGCCGAACCAAACCCGCAGTGGAAGATTGTTACTTCAATACCGGGAAGGTCGCGCGGGTGGTTAGGCGCTGCCGCCGTGAAGGGACAAATCTACGTCATTGGCGGATCTCATGCTTTTGATCCCAAGCCCGAACGAGGCGATCTCAGAACACGTCTCGCAGAAGTTCTCGTCTATGATCCACAGACGGGAGCGTGGGATACCAAGAGACCACTTCCCTACCCGCTCTCCGGCATGGATTGCTGCGTATATAAGGATCGATACATCATTGTGGCGGGCGGTGCCGGGCTTGTCGCCAGTTATAACGAGGAGATGATGAGAGCCTACACGGAAGTCCGGGAACACAAGTCTTACTTCACCCCCTTTATTCTGGTGTATGACACGGAATCCGACGAGTGGAGCCGCCTGCCGAGTTTGCTTCCGGTGCCGACAAACGATATCCGAATCGTGTTACTTGGCAACAAACTTTACGCATTAGGCGGCGAAAACATTGAACCGGCGACGAGCAACACGACACCCTGGTTCCGCATCGGTGAAATTGTCGAATAACCTCAGCCCATCTATACAATGCCCTAGGCAAAACCGCCCATAGGAGACAATCGGAATGATTCGCGTTATCAAGCCAGAGGGGTTTGGCAACATCCAGTTGGAAGAGGTGCCGATTCCGGAGATTGAGAGCCGCCAAGTATTGGTACGAACCCACACCACGTTAATCAGCCGCGGTTCCGAGCTATTCCGTCGGTACATTCGAGAGGAAGCGGTTTCCCCTGCGATCATGGGATACTCCCTTACCGGCAATGTCGAAAAAATCGGTCGCGATGTCACGGAGTACCAAGTCGGGCAACGAGTGATGGTCGCAGCTCCGCACGCCCAGTATGTTGTCGGCGATGCCGATTCGACGAGAGGCCACCTTTTTCCCCTTCCCGACGATGTGTCCTTTGAGGAAGGGACATTCCTATTGCTCTCCACGGAGGCAACAGCTTGGGCGGCATCGTCCGGCATCAAGAAGGCGGACACGGTTGTCATTCTCGGACAGGGAGTGGTCGGAAGTTTGATGATGCAGATAATGAGAGGATACGAGCCTGCCAGAATCATCACCGTAGACGCGCTTCCGTTGAGGTGCGAAATCTCCAAAGAATTGGGAACTGATATCGTTATCAATGCTTCGGATGAAAATCCGGTCGAGTCCGTTCGTCACCTAACCAATGGGAAGGGGGCGGATCTCGTAGTCGATTGCGTAGGCGGGTACGCAGGGATCGAATCGTTTGAGCAAGCACAGGAAATGGTACGCGCAAGAGGCACAATCCAACTCATCGCGGTCTATCAACAGGCGCCGCTCCCGCTACACGCCGCCAAAATCATGCACAAGCGCCTTGTGGCTGGCAACTTGTCGGATGAGCCGCTAACGCAAAGGGCTTTCCAGGCGCTAGAAAAGATTCGCACCGGCGAGATACAGGCCGCCAAAATGATTACCCATCGCTTCCCCTTCAGGCAGGCGAAAGAAGCGTTTGATTTCTTGTGGAGTTCGCCGGGTGAAGCGCTCGGTGTACTGCTAACTTGGAGATGATTCACGCTACCGAGAAACTCCTTCCGATACACACAAGATTGGAGAGAAAGTGAAGATTACAAATATCGAAACTTATCCTATCTGGAATAGGAGCTGGAACTTTGTTTTCGTGGTCGTGGATACCGACGAGGGCATTTATGGCGTTGGCGAAGCCGGTAGTCCGGGGCGAGAACAAGCGCTAATGGGTCTCATTGAACACTTTAAACCTATGCTTATCGGGCAGGATCCCGGTCGAATCGAGCATATTTGGCAAAGCCTCTTTCGAGGCCTTTTCTTTCCCGCCCAGCGCCTTGAGAGCGCGGCAATCTCCGCCATCGATATGGCGCTTTGGGATATAAAGGGGAAAGCGCTTGGCGTACCCGTCTATGACCTGCTTGGCGGCAGAGTGCGTGACAAAGTGGTTTGTTATCCCCATAACGTCGGGCATCAGATGGAGATCGCACCCTTGGTGGAATCCTGCCTCGAAACGAAGACGGCGGGCTGGAAGTTTGTACGCTTCGGGTTGCCTAACGATGGAGAGACGCTTGAACCGAGGCCAGTTATTCTCACGTCCATCAAGCAGTTTCAGGCGGTCCGCGAAGCTATCGGTGATGAAATCGAGATCTGTTTCGACGTTCACACTCGGCTCGACCTGCCTGATGCGCTTTGGCTGTGTAAAGAGGTTGAGCAGTTCCACCCGTTCTTCATTGAAGATCCGTTACGCGCGGAGAACCCCGACTCGTTTAAGACGCTGCGCCCCCGCACGACCGTGCCTCTTGCCGCCGGGGAGCAGTTTTGCTCCAAGTGGGAGTTCCGTCAGCTTATTGAAGAGGAATGGATAGACTACGCGCGCATTGACCTTTGCCACGCCGGCGGCTTGACCGAAGCCAAGAAGATTGCCGGATGGTGCGAGACGCATTACATAAAGCTGGCGGTGCACAATCCGATGGGGCCCATCTCAACAGCCGCGTGTTTACACCTGAACCTTGCCTGCCCCAATTTCGGCGTACAGGAGCAAGCTACTCCTCCCGGAACCATTCTCACTGATTTGATTCCAGGGCAACCCGTGTGGGAGGACGGATACCTGCTACCCCCAACTGCCCCCGGTCTTGGGATTGAATTTAACCGAGAAGCCGCGCCGAAAGAGGCATCACATATGAGTGAGATGCCTCGACTTTGGCGGCTTGATGGCTCGGTCACAAATTGGTAAGAATTGAGTGATCAAGCGAACGATCAGCTGAGCGGATAGCGAAGGCGATAGAGATCCCCTTGCCCCGCATTGGAGAGATTTGATTGACGCCAATAATGCACTGTGAATTTTGGGAAATGGCATAACCACTCCTGTCTCGGTAAATAGCCAAGGTGAATGAATGGTCAACGAGAGACGAATTATTTCCTGTCGTGCCGAACCTGCAGATCCCTTTGTTTGCGGCGATCTAGTAACCTGCGCCCTCGTCATCCGTGTCGCGGAAGACATCCTTCCGGACGGCAACATCCGCTTCTACTTCACCGAATCGCCCTACTATCAAAGTCCGCCGAACTACGGACTGCCGGCAAAAGGATTCGTCTTTTTCGCGCGTCTACACTTTCAGACGGACAATCCCCAAGGAATGGGATACATTACCGCAGAAACCAAGTCAGGGCAATCCGTCACAATCGAGTTGGCTCCGGGGCGTTGTTTCTTCACGATAGTCTGTGAGAAGGGGTTGACCGCCGGGGAGGCACTTGTTGTTACAATCGGCGATAAGCGCGCGGGTGGCCCCGGGATTGAAGTCGCACATCACCCAACCTATGGTGACTGGCAATTGGTCTGCGATCTGGATCGCGAGGGTATTGGCAACTTTGTACGACAGGACTTGATGCCCCACATGCGTGTCATCACTGCCCCTCCCAGCCACGTGTTGGCTCGGGCGAAGTCAAAAACACAGCCGGAGACGCCCGCCGATTTACAGATTACGGTGACCGACCGATTTGGAAACCACGTGGAAGATTTTCGAGGAACCTTTCGCCCCTTGGAGAATGAAGCGAACCACACGGCGAGAAACGAGTTTAGCTTAGAACCCAAAGATATCGGCTCAAAGTGTTGGCAGAATGCCGCCGTCTTTCACGAAGAAGGAATACACCGTGTCAAAGTCGAGTCGGTTGGCTTGCCGGGGGACGCACCACTGCGCGGTGTAAGCCCTCCCGTGGTTTGTGATTCGCGGGAGGACGATTACCAGCTTCTTTGGGGCGACATCCACGGTCACTCCTACTGTTCCGACGGCACCCACTCTCCCGAACATTACTACGGCTACGGTCGAGATGTCGGCTATCTCGATTTCTGCGCGCTAACCGATCACGACACCTTCAGCCATGGGTTATGGCAGGGCCTGATGGATTCGGCCGAGAATGCAAATGAACCCGGCAGATTCACAACCTTTCTGGGATATGAGTGGTTCGGGGAGTGGCCCCAGTCGATTTGTGTCCTTTTCAAGAACGCCGTTGGCGGATATTATCCGGGCAATCTGAAAACCAGCCGCCATCCACAAGACCTGATTGGTCTGATTAAGGACGAAGATGCGATGATCGTCCGCCACGACATGCCGCCGCCGGGAAACCGCTGGGAACAACTGGATTCTTCCGGTCTATTGGAACGTCTGGTTGAAATCTATTCGCCGTTTCATTCCAGTGAGACCGCGCACAGCCCCGGCGCCCGAGGCGCGTTGGACGATGGAAATAGCATTCAAGCTGCCCTTGGTGACGGGTTGCACTTCGGCTTTGTGGGCTGCTCCGACACACACATTTCAATGCCGGGACGTCGGCAAGGAGTATCCAAAGGCATGCCGGGCTATCGGGCGGGCATCTACGGACTGACGGCGGTGTATGCCGCAGAGAACACGCGGGAAGCGGTTTTCGATGCTCTTCTAACCCGACGCTGTTACGCGGCAACCGATCGCATCTACCTCGACTTTCAGGTCAACAATCAGCCGATGGGATCGGAGCTGCATCTCCGCGAACCGCGAGTCATCATGGCGCGCGCCGCCGGCACCTTTCCCTTCGCCCAAGTTCAGCTTATCAAGAATAACACTGTCATTCACAGCACAGCCCAAGGCGCCTTAGAAACTGAGTTCGAGTATGTTGATAAAACGGAAATCTGTCCAAACGACTATTACTATCTTCGGATAACCCAAAAAGACGGCAGCATGGCATGGTCAAGCCCCGTGTGGGTCAATCCGTTGTAGGCACTGCGGCGCGAGACAACGGATGCCGATTGTATCTCAAGCGGACAATACCTACGGAGTCAAAGTGGCAAGCAATTTGGAAGGGCGAGTGGCTCTAGTTACCGGTGGAGGCGCGGGAATCGGCAGAGCCGCGGCGTTGGCGCTGATTCGAGAAGGCGCAAAGGTCGCTATCGCCGATCTCAATCGGAAAGCCGGCGAGAGAGCATTAAGAATGATAAAATCTGCCGGTGGCGAAGGCATCTTTATTGAAGCCGACGTGTCCGATGCAGCCGAGGTCAAGAAGATGGTAAGGGCAACCGCTAATACCTATGGACGCTTGGATTGTGCCGTCAATAACGCCGGCATTTTTCGGGGAATCAACTCATCAACGCACAGGTGTACCGAGAAGATATGGGATGCGGTCATGCACGTCAATCTTAAGGCGGTATGGTTGTGCATGAAGTACGAACTCCCGCAGATGCTCAAACAGGGCAATGGGGTAATCGTCAATATGTCGTCGATTGCCGGCTTGGTCGGCTTAGAGGAGATGTCCGCATATGCAGCCAGCAAGCACGGCGTCGTTGGACTGACCAAATCTGCCGCCCTGGAATACGCCCGGCAGGGCATACGAATTAACGCGGTGTGTCCCGGTAGCATCAATAGACCCACAGTCCGCGGGGACAAGGTCTGGACAGTGGAGAAACCGGACAACGGGCTCCATCCGATGGGCAGATTCTGCACCTCGGAGGAAGTTGCGGAGGCCGTCGTATGGCTATGCTCGGATGCCGCTTCGTTTGTCACCGGGCACACGCTGGTTGTGGATGGCGGTCGAATTGCTCAATAGCGAAACTTGAGTTCCTAGGCCGTAACCTCACGGGTATAAGTCGCCCCTGCCTGCTCAATGCAACATAGTTTACGGTCAGACTTTCAGTTGACGAGGTCTTAGGGTGGTCGGACAATTCAAGAACAATGTGGCTCTCGTGACCGGAGGAAGTTCAGGAATTGGTAGGGCTTCGGCGCTCGCATTCGCCAAAGAAGGCGCAACGGTCGCCATTGCGGACTTAGCTGTTGAGGGAGGCAAAGAAACAGAATCCATCATCAGAGAATCCGGCGGTACCGCTATTTTCACAGAAGTGGATGTGTCCAAGGCGAGTGAAGTTGAAGCGATGATCGACACGGTTGTCGGAACCTATGGCAGATTGGACTACGCCCACAATAACGCCGGAATCTTGGGAAAGTTGGCGCCTACTGCCGAGTGCACGGAAGAAAACTGGGAAAACGTCATCAACACGAACCTCAAAGGGGTTTGGTTGTGTATGAAATACGAAATTGCCAAGATGCGCGGGCGCGCCATTGTCAACACCTCATCGGTTTTCGGATTAAAAGGGGTCTGAACTTGCCCGCCTACATTGCGAGCAAACATGGGGTCATCGGAGCAACAAAAGCCGCTGCAGCCGAATATGTACATCGGGGTATTCGGATTAATGCGGTGTGTCCGGATGCCATTCGCACACCGATGCAGGAACGCCTAATGGGGGTGCCCTTTGGACGTCCGCCCGAGGAGGTCGCACAAGCCGTGGTGTGGCTGTGTTCGGATGCCAGCTCCGCTACAACGGGCGAAACGCTGACATATCGACAATGGACGCGGCGGATTGCCGAGAGTCAACAGAAAATCTAACGTCTCGTGCGCCCGCCTCTGTGGAAGTCCTTTACCAAAACGTAATGATAGCGGCCATATGTTTCGAGGTTGACTGGACGCTGAATCGCATATGCCAATGCCTGTCGCCGGCTGGCCCGTTGTGAAGCTTGAGCGAGACAGCCAGCCGATACTTACTCCCGATGTACCGGTACTTGTTGAACCGGGCGGACGAATTGGGGTAAACTATCACCTACCTCAGCTGCAGGCGGGAGCGCGCTGTCAGTCCATCCTATTCTGTGACCACTCAGCGGCTCACTACTGTCAACTTAACCCCTACTGGGAGGGCGAGATTAAAGGAACGTGGCAGGTCATTGAAGAATCTACGCACCTTGATTCGTAACGTAGCAATTCATTGCGCATATAGACGGGGCTTTATTCCCTACCAAAGCCACGCAGCACGAAATAGTTGGAAAAACTCTCGGCTTAACTTCTTGCGTAAGCCCTATTCAAACTAACACCGTACAGGGGACAAGCGATGAGACTGATATTGATAGGCTCCGAATACGCGGGCAAAACAACACTGGCTAACGAAATCACCGCGTGGCTTAAACAGACAACGGGCGGTGGTCGAACCTTCCACGATCACTTCACCATTCCTCCATCCGAACTGCCGGAAGCCGAGCAGGAAGAATTCCTGGAAATGTCGCCCGAACTTCAAGCAATGTTCCAACGCTATTCGCGCGAATACCATCTTCTCCCGTCGTTTTACGCCGACCCCGACCACATGTTAGTCGGCTTCCACATCGAAGAGGCGGTTTATGCGCCTCTGTATTACAGCTACGGTGGTTCAGACGACTTCTCGGCGGCGGCGCGGGCAATGGAGCAGCGAATCTTGGAACAGGCTCCCGACACCGTACTCATCTTGCTCAAGGCTTCGCCGGAAGTGATTGCAAAACGGATGTGGGAAACCCCACACCAACACACCGTCCTCCAAGAACAAGACATTGAGCATGTTCTTCAGCGGTTCGAGGAGCAATACCAACAATCGCTGTTGAGCGGGAAGTTTGTGCTTGATACGACTTCGGTGACGGTGGACGAAACGCTCGCGGAATTCGCTGCCCGGATAGATCCGTTTCTCTCACAGACCGATCGCCTGAGAATGATGACCCACCAAGCCTTACAACAGAACAAAGAATTTTTTAAGCTACCCACTGATTCGTAACCGGATTCGCCTTATTCTGCACCACGGACATGTAAAGACAGTGACCCGTGTCAGCGGCCAGTTGCCAGTAAACCCAACAATCTTACTGACCACAGGCCTCTGGATACTGTTTCGCATGTCGTCGTGTACACACTTCAGACAAAAATATCCTACAGGAGCAAACATCATGCACACGCCACGCATTGATGACCGTGATTGGTCCGCATTGAGCCTCGGCGAGCGTATCCGCCAAATTGAGGTCGAAGGCTACCTACTATTGCCGGATCTCCTAACACCCGAACATGTCGCCCGGTTAAAGACAGAAACCGCGAAACTGAAAACACGTCCTGTCGATTACAGCGTCCACCAGCAGGGCTGCCCCGACATTCAATTCATCGGTGGCGCAATTACTGAGTTGGCTGCGCATCCTCCCACCCTCGCCTTTTTGCGAGAGCTTTTCGGCGATGAGGTCATTGTAATGTCGTATGGATACGCGCGTTCCGAGCCGGGACACCCGGGAATCAGTCTCCATACCGACGGACAGCCCTACGGCTCTGCGATATTCGGCTATGGGGGCAGTGTTCCCGCCATGGTTCGGGTGCTGTACTACTTGGACGATCTTACCACGGAAGTCTCGCCATTCCGGGTCGTGCCCCGATCTCACCTCTCCCTACACGCGGACGGCAACCCGTACAAGCGTTACGAGTCCCATCCCGAAGAGGTAATGGTTCCCGCGAAGGCTGGCTCCGCGGTGCTAATCAATCACAAGGTCTTCCACGGCAATTTCCCCAACATCGGCGACAGGGCGCGTAGGATGTTGGCGATAGCCTATCGCCCGGCGTGGGCAGGCCCCATCAAAGAGGTATCCACTTGGGATGAGTCGGAGGTGGCGCAATTGCCCGACAACTTACGCCCCTTGTATGGAGATTGTAACACTCGACATGCGGATTTCCACGGCGGAAATAAACCACCCAACATGGCGCGTGAAGCGCTAGGCTTGAATCCGAGCCGCTGGGAACGCATGTAAAGCCCAAATACGACTTTCGCAAATACGTTGAAACAAGATAAAATCATGCACTCATTTCAAGAGGAAGTGCGAAGGTGATGCCTCGAAACCGAGATTTTTCTTCAAAACTCGGTTTCTTTTGCAGGCTGTCTTGGTCTCAAGAACCCAAAATGCGTAAGTCTTACCAAATTCACATTGACGCCAGAATATTGAGGAGCACAACATGAAACTTATTCTCGTAGGCTGCGAGTATTCCGGAAAGACGACGTTGCAACTGTTGATTTCCGCATGGCTGCAGCGCATCACCGGTTCGCATCGTCCATTTTTCCATGATCACTTTGGTCTGCCTTCGGGCGAACGTCCGCCGATTAACTCTCAATACCCCGTGGTGATTCAAGAAGAGGTGATGGCGCTGAGTCCCAAACTCAAGGAGATGTTCCAGCGCTACGTGATTGAATATCACCTTGGCTCCTCCTTTTATGAATATCCCGACCACGGCTTGGTAGGCTTCCACATTGAGGAAGCGGTGTACGCACCGTTATACTATGGTTACGGTGGCCCCGGCGAGTATGCCGATCGGCGCGTGCTCGCCCGATGGATTGAGGCAGACATCATGGAAAAGGCGCCCGAGACCGTGCTCGTACTGCTTAAAGCGTCGGCAGAGGTCATTGCGAAACGAATGCGCGAAAACCCGCACCCGAAAGGACTTCTGCAAGAACAAGATATCGAACACGTCCTCCGCCGATTTGAGGAGGAATACAACAGTTCGCTCATTCGGAAGCGGTTCGTTCTAGATACCAGCGAGGCGACGATAGACGATACATTCTCTGAATTCGTGACCACCATACAACTGCATCTGACAGACGACGATCGGTTGCGAATCTTGGGTGGGGCGACTCCCACCCGGCGCGCCGCGGTAGATGCGGACATCCGGTACTTTCGGCGTGAGGATTTGCGTCGCATTCTATCGATTGGCTCCCCTTCAAAACAAGGGGACGGATAACGTGGGTTCGAAAATTGAAGAACGGCACTATTTCAGAATAGCTGGTTAACGAACACTCTGAACTACGCCAACTGAATGTTGGGACACCGCGAACATGACAGAACAAACGAAAGACGAGGATAAATCCCAAGCGCAACTCATCAATGAATTGCAACTCATCCGCTGGCGCGTGGGGAAATTTGAACAAGACGAACTCCGGTACAAGCAGTTCTTGGAGGAATACGAGGAGACGGTGACGGAGCATTTCGACATCTATTACCATTCCCACGACATGGTTGTTTCTGTCGATATGCAGACGGAAAAAGTCCTCCAGTGTAACAAGGCTGTGATTGAAACATTGGGCTACGGCAGAGCGGAGATTGTTGGACATCCCGTTTTTCAGTTGTATCATCAAGACTATGTCGAAGATGCGAAGGAACTGTTTCGTGTTATCACGGAGACCGGTGAAATACGCGACGCCGAACAGACGTTGTGGAAAAGGGATGGGGGCAAAATCAGCGTGAGTTTGAATGCCACAAGCATCCGCAATGAAAACGAGAATCCAACTTCGATGCTATTTGATTGGCGCAACATCACCCGGCGTGCGGTGGAAATCGGCGATTTACGCTCCGAAAATCGCCAACTCAAGGAGCATCTGCGTTCCAACAGACCCGAACATCCCGAAGTGTTTTCCGACATTGTTACCCAAGATCCGGCGATGTACTCAATTTTTCACCAAGTGGAATCCATCGCAGTCACCGGACAGCCTGTATTGATAACGGGGGAAACGGGGGTTGGCAAGGAGAAGATTGCGGAGGCTATCCACCAACTGAGCGGGAGATTAGGGGAATTTGTCCCGGTCAATATCGCCGGACTTGATGACCTGATGTTTTCGGACACCTTTTTTGGTCACAGAAGGGGTGCATTCACCGGCGCCGATTCGGCGCGCCACGGCTTGATTGAACAAGCGTCGGGCGGCACGCTATTCCTTGATGAGATTGGTGACCTCGGTATGGAATCACAAACGAAGCTCCTACGCTTTTTACAGGATGGAGAATACCGTCATCTGGGTGAAGACGCCCCAATTGGAAGCAACGTTAGGATCGTTGCGGCAACCAATCAAACAATTGAATCGCTCACGGGAAGTGGGAACTTTCGCAGCAACCTCTACTATCGCCTCGAAACCCATCATATTCATCTGCCTCCGCTGCGTGAGCGCAAGGGGGACATTCCTTTGCTCGTATCCCATTTCCTCAAACGAGCCGCCGAAAGGCTCGGAAAGAAAATACCCGTCCCACCACCGGAACTCTTTACGTTGCTTTCGACCTACCACTTCCCCGGAAACATCAGGGAGCTTGAGGGGATGGTGAATGATGCCGTTAGCGGGCACGAAGGCGGCGTACTCTCCACCGAACCCTTCCGCCGGAAAATTGACGAGCACACTTCTGTTTCCCCCAGAGATGGGGCGCTTAAAGTTGGCGCGGTTACGTTCTCGGATACCCTGTCTTTGCTGCAGGAGCTCCCGGCGCTGAAAGAAATTCAAGACCTGGTGATTGCCGAAGCTCTCCAGCGCGCAGACGGCAATCAAACGATTGCGGCTCGACTCTTGGGCATGTCAAAACAGGCGTTGAACAATCGTTTAAACCGTGCGCGAAATTCAACGAACGGAGGCTGAAACGGTGTTTGCTTTTCCAAGCCACTCTTTTCTCTTTGATTCTTCTGTCTTTGCCTCGCAACTGCCGCGCCCAAAAGAGGTCAACATTTGTGAATTTGTCCACTTTTGTTTACATTTGCCCAAGCCCTTAGATGGTAAGGGTTCAAACGCCTCTTGAGCCGAGTTTTCCCGAATTACGTCAACAAACGTTGACTGCCTTTGTACTTCGCTCATCTACTTCTCCTCTCCAGCGCGAAAAGCCCCTGAACCCCCACTGTACCTAGGCGCAGCGCCTTCACCAACGCCAAATTGATGCCCGTTTTCGCTTTTGGCATAGGGCTTGCTGTAATACATCAACGAAACGTGAGTCGATAGCCGTTCCACGATAAGCGAACGGTTATCGCAAGCGAGAGGAGCATTCGGTTTCCTCCGCGATTCAACCTATAACCAGTATCATTGAGACGAAAGGATAGGGAAACATGTCTTCCGTCAAGAAACGCCGGTTATGCATCATCGCTTTGGTTGCTGCGGTTTGCGTTTCTCTAGGCACAGTCCTGATGATTCGGGCAAGCGCACCTGTTGAATCCAAGACAGTTTACCTCTTGCCGGAGCCTAATCCGGCGCGCGCCGAAATTCTCAAGCGTGCTTTGCAACCGCCAAAACGCGCTTACACATCGAAGGCGTCTAATAAAGCGGTAACGACGGAGGACACAACTGACGAGAACCTTGAAGTCGACAGCGGCGAGTCATCAAGCCAAGAAAGCGATTTTGAGGATGAAGACCTCGAATCCATGCTCGCGGCACTCGACGAGGAAACCGTCGAACGGAACAGCGATTTCCCGCCGGTTCCCGACGATTTTCCGTTTACGCCGGTCTGGCTACGCCGCCCTGGATATAAAAAAGGGGACATGCCTAACCACGAGCTAATATACCGTGTGTTGATAAAACTCTGGAATCAGGGAGATCGTGGGTTTCAAGACGGTATTTTCAGTAACGCCGATGCTAAGGTCTATCCTATTTATCCAGATGTGCTGTATGTCCAATGGGACGATACAGAGGTTACTGACGAATGGGGAAATTCCCGGAATGTCAGGTATATCGTAACCTCCACTGGTACTCACAAGCGAGATTTTGAGCTAGAGGATTTCATCACTGGCGCATGGAGAACCAAGTATCCTGACACTAAAATTGTCGCGTACGATGATGCCGGATATGACCCCTACACGTTTCTCACTGAAGACGATTAACATCTTTTAACAGAAGGAGAAATATCATGAAAAAAATCACGCTGTTCGCTATTCCAGCCATATTGCTGACCTTCACAATCGTGAAAATCGCATATTCATGGAGCATTTACCAAGGAGCAGGATTCACAAATAGCGGTAGTGCGCCTAGGACGTATGCAGACGCTTATTCCTCTACTTACGGCCTTACTGATGGTGCGTGGGAGGTGTATGCAAAAGTAAATCACCAGGGGCCCAAGCGTAGTGGAAGTTTTGCTCAGGGTGGCGCCGTCTTTACTGCCCATAAACATGTGGACAATGCTGACCTACCTGCTTTTGCCTATTCTAAGGTGGAGGGATGGCCCACCAACGGCGGCGATTATGTAGATATCGACGATGATGCACATTATAATCCCTAAGGATTGCCTTTGTTCTCTATTAAACGCCTTGGCGTATCGAGGCGTTTAATAGAGGGTATTAGACCTTGGAGACAACAAATGTTTACGCTTACAACTCCTCGCTATTTTACGCTAGTTGCTGGCTTTGCTGTTATCCTATTGTCTTTAGGATGCAGTGACGAACCGGTCGACAACATCAGAGACCCATCCCCCCCGGGAAGTACCGACGCCCCCTCCACGATTTACTTCCCCATGTCTACCGGTAACCGCTGGGTTTACCGAAATCCCGACGGCTCCGAATGGGCGCGCGAGGTCGCCCAGTCGGAAATTATTGAGCACGATTCCTACTATTCTTTCACCTATAATCCGCCACTAGCAGGGGAGCATCCCGATTTTATCAAATCGCCTACCTATGTCGTTGCACCAGACGGCATTTTCCTCCTAAACAAGAAAAACGACATAAACGACGCTGTTTGGCAAACTGTTCTGCTTAGCCAAGGCGATTTCTCGGGCTGGTCCAGAGGGCACAAATTCAGTAACGGCGTTTGGAGCATACGAAGACAGCATGACGACATTTTAGTCTACCTTTTTTATTCCCAAATACGCGTCACAGAGCACAGTGATTTTACTCTGCTGCATTTCCCGCCCGATGACCCCCAGCGGAGAAAAGTAATTCATATGACGATAACTGGAAACGAAAACCTTAACCCTGAAGCTTACGTCCACGGTTTTGAAGCCAAAGTGTGTATATGGGGAAATACGTCTTTCGAGCCCGTGGTAACGACGTCCATAGGCGGATTCGAGAACTGCCTGAAAATTGAATGCGACGTCGAGACAACGCCTGTCAAAACGCTGGTGTACAAACCAGGTGAGTTACGGGCCAACAAAACTGCAGAAGCAAACAACGCGTTCCTAGAGCTTTTAGAAGATGAGCTTAACAGCGAACTAACAAAGCTTCTCCCGAGTCTAATGCAAACCCTGAATTTGCAAACGATGTGGCTCGCCCCAGGTGTCGGTCCCGTCAAAATCGAAACTCCTAACGGCATCGCCGAATTGATTGACTACGACATCAAGCCAGCACAGTAAGCTACTTTACCAGTAGAAACCATAGAAGTCTTCCCTACCCCCTTTCACTTGCCATATTTGAACCGCCCAATAGCATTTGTTCTGCGAGTTCGGCACGGGTATAACGTACAAGTATCTTAGGGTCACGCCACCGCCCGGCAGTTTGCATATCAACAAGCGTAGCCCCAGTTTGCGCAACAACATCGCCGAACCAACCCGCAGGGAGTGTCCCGAGATAAACCCACCAATACCCGATGCCATACCTGTTCGCGCCCACGTTCCATTCTTTTGTACTTCATATAACGTCTCGGACGCTCGTCCATCATTTGACCAAACAGCATGAATCAAGCAGTTACAGTGAGATTTCTGTTGATTAACGAGTGCAAAACAGATAAAATGGCTTTCGTCTATCTCCAAAATGAGCATCATACCTCGAAGCGATAATGTACCAGATTCACGATAAACCCAACCATGGCAGCAAAACCGCCAAACATCCTGTGGATATGCACCGATCAGCAACGCCATGACACTATCGGTGCCTTAGGAAATCCTCACATCCGTACACCGGCGCTTGATAGCCTCGTCGCCGAGGGCGTCGCCTTTACTTCAGCCTACTGCCAGACACCGATCTGTACGCCCAGCCGCGCCTCTTTCCTGACCGGTCGATACCCCAGCCGCCTGGGCGTCAATAGCAACAGCAATGCCCGATTTCCCGATGACGCACGGTTAGTCACCCGCACGTTGGCGGATGCCGGTTACGACTGCGGCATGGCGGGCAAACTTCACCTATCCACAGTTACGCGCCGTGTAGAACCACGCCCCGACGATGGCTATCGCGTCTTTAGGTGGTCGCATCACCCCCGCCCGGAAACCTACTGGGAAGTTCAACACCACGCCTATCACCAGTGGCTTGAGGAGCAGGGCGTGGACTGGTTCGATTACTATCCGACTCGACCTTGGGCGGAAAAGGCACATGCGTCGGTTGGCGCCGGCATTGAGACCCAATACCACCAGACAACCTGGTGCGCAAACGAAGCTATAGCCTTCATGTCCGAACCGCGCGAAGGTCCCTGGCTGATGAGTGTCAACCCGTTCGACCCGCATCCGCAGGGAGCGTTCTTCAGCGCGCCGCAAGAATATCTCGACAAGTATAACCCTTCCTTGCTGCCCGGTCCCCACTTTCGAGAGAGCGACTTGGCAAACCAAGCCCGGCTGCGGGACGTCGACTTCCAATCCACCGCAACGCGGCCGGAAGAATACCCGACGCGCGAGATGCAGGCGGCGTATTACGCCTCGATCGAGCTGATAGACGCGCAAGTAGGGCGGATGCTTGAAGCGCTAGAGCGCAGTGGACAACGCGAGAACACCGTCGTCATCTTCATGAGCGATCATGGGGAGATGTTGGGCGACCACGGGTTGACGCGCAAGGGTTGCCGTTTCTATGAAGGGTTGGTGCATGTTCCGCTCATCATTTCGTCTCCAAGCCGGTTCCGGCAGGGCGTCCGAAGCGGCGCGCTGGTGGAGTTGATTGATATCGTGCCTACCTTGCTCCAACTCGCGGGACTTGACGTGCCGGTCGACGTACAGGGGTGGTCGTTATTGCCAATTTTGACAGGGGAATCCGCCGCGGATAGTCACCGCGATGTCGTGCGTTGCGAATACCGCGACGCCCTTGACATGCCCGGCAAGAGCCATGCCGACATGATCTTCGACGGGCGCCACAAGCTGGTCGTTTACCACGGCACCGGGCTGGGCGAACTTTACGATCTGAAGGAAGACCCGCACGAGTTTGACAACCTGTGGGACAGCGTGGAAGCGGCAAAAATCAAACAGGAATTGCTTATCCGCTTATTTGATGACGTGGTGTTGGCGGCTAATGAAGGCCAACCCCGAATCGCATAATCTTTACTCTACTCGTACATATGTAGGGTGCGCACCGCGCACCAGCCTTTGAAAACGCCCGTCAGCAGGTTTGGATCAAGCGACCGATTAGGGAGTTGAATCTTCTATCGCCCTCTTTATTCAGTCGATTGATCGATAGAGATCCCCTTGCCCCGCTGACGTTGCGCGGAGACAAGGCTTCTAACTCCGCTCCACACAAGATTCTTTACCCTGTCCACGTAATCATTGTCATTGCACCTGAATTTTAGAGACGTGGTATAACAACAATGGAGAAACAGCATGACCCAACCCCTGCGTATTGTATCAATCGGCGCGCATCCGGCTGATATATTCGATCAATCCGGCGGCACTATGGCTCACCATACGAGTCGAGGCGATTATGTCGCCTGCGTCGTATTGACTCATGGCGCTCGCGTGCACGACGCCGTCATTAGCGACGCCATGTTTCATCGTGAGGAGATTCCGGATCAAGCCGAATTGATGAAGTTAATGGAAGATCGATCGGATGTCAAGGCAGAGGAAGTGCGCGCCGCATGCAATATCGTGGGAGTCAAGGACATCTACTTCTTTGGAGCGGACGATGCGGTACTCCTTGTCACGGAGGACATGGTCAGACGCTTGGCGAGACTGTTACGCGAGTTGCGCCCCGATGTCGTTTTGACCCATTTCCCCAAAGAAAACGACGCGCTCACCAACGCGCACGCCATCGCAGGGCAAATCGTCATGCACGCCATTTCCCTCGCTGGCAGCGTGGATCCCGGCGATCGGCATCCCCCCCACCGCGTGGCGGCAGTCTTTTTCTTTGGCTCGGGCGCGGCTGCAGTACCCGCCAACGTATGGCGATCGGAGGGCGGGTTTTACAACGATGTATTCATTGACATCACGGATGTTGTGGACAAGAAACTCGCGGCATTGGACTGCTTGGTGAGTCAGGGTTATAGCGGAGCTTACGCCCGCAAGCGGATTGAAACCAGTGACGGCGCGTTCGGCGTAGCGGGCGGATGCGCTTACGCGGAAGGTTTCATCTCCATGAAGGCTGAGACCCACTACTATCTGCCGGTTACGGAACATGCGCTTGAAACAGCTCGTTCATCCGACCACGAGCTGATAAAGCAACGATCCTATCGAATCCCGGTTGATTGAAGATTCTTTGATATAGTAATTAGCATTCATATTCGCACATATATGAATTGTAAGAAACTTCCAAGAATAAACTTACACTTCTATTTAGATCTGACCCGCTCCTGCCGGATTAACAAATCCAGCAAATCTTTATCTAGCTATTCAGCTTCCATTCTTTCGCTCTGGAGGAGTTCAAAGGAATGAATATTGACCGATCAACTGAGTGGATAACGAAGGCGATAGTAAATCTTGATAGCGAATCCCGATAGAGATCCCCGCCGCTTTCACTTCCCATAGAAGAACCGCGCCTTATTTTTTGAGTTAAGATCCGGAGCGATCCCACGAACTAGCAACTGAGCGATTAGCGAAGGCGGTAGAAGATACCGCACTATGAGCAGATCCGCAAATCGCAAAAATCTAAACTTTTGTGTTTTTTCCCTTCAAGGAGATTTATTGATGACAGTACGCACTTTGTTTTGGGTTATTCTCGAAATCGGTGTTGACATTCTTCTTTTGTACATCGTGCTTTCCAACAGCACCGCGTGGTTCCGAAAAGTCGTCAAATGGATTATAGCAGGAATCATCGTTTTGGACATCCTCGGCATCATCGACTACACTGTCTGAAGATTCCTCAAGGGGCTTATAGGATGATTCCATGGACTCGGGCCTTACCAGAGAGAAACAGAGTGAGTCGCGCGAGTGCTGCCGACAGGTGAAAGTTCCGTCGGTCTATTTCCCGCCACATTTGCAATTCCATTGCCATGGCCGGGGCGTCTCCGCGAACTTCAATGGGAGAGCGCAGTTCAGCTGTGTCGTCATGGCAAGCCGCCGGGAGAGTTCGTCAACCTGACCGTCATCACTGGCTGCCTAGTCATCAGTATCACGCTGGTGTCTTTCCGCATCACGCTCAACTTGCTCCCGATTTCGATAATCTCCAGGAAAGTATGTCCATACAGGGAGCGCTGGCAACCGCAGAGAGATAGAAGTCCAATCAGAATAAGAATAACGCGCAAAAAACGAGATATCAACAAGCCGCTTATCCGGCGGGGCGGGGTCAAAGGACATCACATATCCTATCGGACGACATGCAATCTCACAAAGGCCGCGACTTTTCTCGAAAGTAGCATTTGCGATGCTTGTCATATCCTCCAACGTACTGCAATCTATTTCATCTGGATTCATCTTCAACATTCCCGCTCCAGCTATGTAGCGGCTACGCACACCCCATTAAAAAAAGCATAGATCCGAAGATCCGGATTTAAGTACCGTTCATTTTTGTAAAGCACGAACTTGACCAAATCTGGATGGTTATACGAAAACTGTGTGTCATTAATAGAAAAAAACATACACACGATTTGCTTAATCACCCGCAGAGGAAAGATATGAAAAGTGTAGTACAGCGATGGTGCGCCTTGTGCGTTCTCAAGCATTTCCATTCCTTGACGCGCCCAAACGGCAAAAGCATCCCCATACCACTTCCCTGTATCATTATTGCATGGTTCGCAGAGACTATGTGCGCCAACCCCATTCTGCGACATAGTCCATTTTGGTTCTAAGTAGCGGTCGGGGTCTTCGCCGATTAGTTTAAATACTTCTTTGTATACCGTCCGGCAGTTGTTAAACGCCGCCGCAGGGGGCACATGATCAAACGATAATTTTGTACAATCGCGACAAATGCGACACGTGCCAAAGACTGGCTTGCGAGCCATTCAACCTCCTAGACTTCATGAATCCAACGAGGAAGTTAAGGTGCGCCGGGGGATATTTGTAAAACCGTAGACTTGCCATTCAACTACAGCTTTCTTTATTCTATCCCACATTCCTCGTTCCACCGTCATTCATTTACTATAAAAGCACCCCGCTCCGCCAGTTCCGCCGGCGCATAATGCGCCGGCATCTTCGGATCTGCCCACCTGCCCGCTGTCTGCATATCCACAACTGACGCCCCGGCACGTGCCAGCGACACTGCTGACCGGGCCACCCATAATCGGCTACAACACCCGTATCGCTTTCGACAAGGGCAAGGGGGTCTACGGTTGCCAATCCCTCCAGCAGCCCTTATCGCACGTTAGACCGGTGAATAAAGCGGTAAAGCGAGTCCCATATTTTACAACCGCATCATCGGGAACTATACCGCGACACCACGCTTCACCTATCTTCCGCTTTCAGGTGGCGGCCGTATTCCTCTTTCCATCGCTTCCACGGCCCATGATCGTAAATTGCACCATTATCATCGACCCGCCACCAGTACACCTTCCCGTTGGCGTCCGCAAAAATTGCAACAGTCTGATAGCGTGATTGAGGAAGATTCGGAGGACGTACTGCTCGCTGATACGCTTCAAGTTCGACGATGTCGCGGATTGCCGACAACACGCCACTTCGGGTTTGCGGAGCACGCTTGATTTCATATTCACCAAAGGGGCGTGGAGACACAATCCATCTGTCGCTTTCCCTCTCCCGGGGGAATAGCAAGTCTGGGTGAGGCAGTGTAGCCGGCGACGGCGGTCGTGAATGATACGTCTTAGCCCAGACGTAAACTGTGCCGCCGTTGCCGTCGGACACGGCGCGCGTATGTGCTCCACTCTCTTTGATGACTTCCGAAATATGACAATCAATCCATAAATTCATAATACTCCAAGGCGCGGGCGGCGGGTGGATACCGGCGGTCGTTTCAGCCGGTTGAAATACGATTGCTGAAGGTGATTGAACCTCCCCATAATAAGGTGTACAGCCCAATGATACACACACGGAAATGAACGCTACTATTAACGTCAATTTTATTCCAATCATCCCAATGTTCTCCTTATTCCTAACAGTAGACATCTTTCCAAAATAATCTCGGAGCCCGATGGCATCCACCTCTGCCCTAATTGGCTTGGGAATGACATCAATCGTCGGAACACCGATGCCACCCGACTTCTGTCCACCACATGGATTAATTAGGAAAGATGTCCAGTGTTGTCTTCAACATCGCTTACTTGCCATCTTTGAACCAAGCGATAGCGCCCCGTTCCGCCAGCTCCGCCCGTGCATAATGCGCCGGCATCTTCGGATCTGACCACCTACCCGCCGTTTGCATATCCACCACCGACGCCCCCGCCTGAGCCAGTGACACCGCAGACCCCACACGAAGCGAGTGTCCAGAGATGAATCCCTCCACGCCCGCCTCGGCAGCCCAGCGCTTAATCGCGTTCCGCGCTCCGTTCACCGAAAGCCTATCTGGTGTGATATGCTTCTGCCAGCCCACTCTCCGGAACAGAGCCCCCTCCTCTATGCCCCCAGCCTTACAATATCTCCGGATAGCCTTGTGAGTGGGCGCTCCGACATACAGCGTAGCCCCCTCACTTCAGCACGATACTTGTTCCTTTCCCAAGTGTTAACCACGCCATTCCCATATCCATTCACGCTTCCTCATTTTCGTCCAAGCTGTGATTTCTACTATCGCCATTTGTTAGTCTTCGCTCCGTATAAACTTTGATGTGAGAAAACACACATCCTCCTCTGTCAGCTTTGGAAATTCCCTGCGAATTTCTTCTTTACTGATATCTCGGAATGACGGCTGACGTTCGCGTAGTCTTCGTATACAGTATCTGTCCTCCTCAAGTCGTGGTCTGACGAGCTCCAGCACACGTTCGTAACTTTTCACCTCCGTATAATACCATTTAGGCTTAATCCGCTTCTTTTCCATGTAATACAAAGAAAAGTAGCAAGCGACGCCTTCTTCCAAATTGGTAGCGTCTTCAATGCGTACCGGTGCCAGCAAATGAACCGTTTCATGTGCCATTTGAAAACATGCCTTCGACATCTTCTGCGCAGCCGATGAGCTAAGCCTAATTATGATTTTCTTGCCTTCAAACCCCTCCGGATACCTGATTTCGGGATCATCGCCCGCGAATTCAATGCCAAGAATTGTGTACGAACAGTCCCGCCGTTCGAACAGGTTCTCTGCCATTTCAAGCATGAGGCCCAGTCGCCGTCGCAACTTTTGTGCATATTTACCATTGGTTCCAGCAGGGTGTGCAACAAACAGTTCCTCAATGTTTAACTTTGGCATAGATTCGTTTCCTCTTCCAGTGTTTTGAGTTTCGTGGGCATGTGAGTCCACGGGACACTTATTGCGCATAACTGTAATTAACACGCCTTTCAAATCAAAGGAAATTAACGATGAATATCAACTTGTTGTTAAGCCACAGGGTCAAGTGTTTATTTTTCGTTGTGCCAATGCTCCTGTCCATTGGTGTTTTCGGCGTTTTTTCGAGGCGTTCTGGTGGTCTTACCCTCAAGCAACCTCAAACTCTTGAATTTCAGCCCATTGCTTTCGCTTTCATGTGAAATTATGCTATCATCATCGGGTGCTTTTGTCCGTTTAAGGCAATCAAACGCCAATCTACACCAAAACACGCTTTACTGTTGCAAATCACTTTCACGCGCACTGCGGCAATCCTATCCCTTGCCGTCGATGTCTGAACTGTTACAGAAGAATGTTTATGTCCGCTCAAATCATATTTTCGGCAGATGATCCAGCCGCGTTGATCAAACTCAACTCCGAGGGCTGGAGTTTACGGCGACTCGCCGCGCGTTTCGGCGTATCGCACATGACGATTCAACGACTTCTCCGTCGCCGGTTCCCGTACTTCAATCTTTATCGCGGCGATATCGTCTAAATCGCCGACCTTGCGAACAAAAGCGCACTGGTGGTAATCGACCGCATTCCCGGACGATGCCTTGATGTACCCCTGGACGCCCTCACCGTATCGAAGAACAACGACGCCACGAGTATCAATACCAGATGAATCGCCACGCTCAACAGAAAAGTATTCATGCGATTTCTCATTTGATTCTCCCTTCACCTAGAGTTGCCAACCGATACCTGTTCTTGTCCCAGGTGCGTACCGCGCCGTTCCCGTATTCATTCACGCTCATTTCCGCCCCTGGTTCGCCATCTTTGCCTTTCACGCTAACCAACCCGCCCATTGTGCCGGGGAATATCCACACCGCACCATCCGGATTCTCCACGACTAACTCTGTGCAGGTTATCTTCCCAAAGCTAACATCCGATTGGCTTTGCGCTCCCACTGGCGAGAACGAACCCACCACCATCGTTAGAATTGCCCCGACAACACCACCAATCACCGCCGCATAGATCAATTCTCGTTTCATCTGTTTTCCTCCTTTTTTGCCTACTTCCCATCTTTGAACCGGGCGATTGCGCCCCGTTCCGCCAGTTCTGCCTTTGCATAATGCGCCGGCATACTCGGTGATTTCCAACGCCCCGCCGTCTGCATGTCCACGACTGACGCCCCGGCTTGCGCCAGCGACACCGCCGAACCGACCCGGAGTGAGTGTCCGCTGATGAATCCTTCCACGCCCGCTTCGGCAGCCCAACGTTTTATCGCCTCGCGTACCCCCTTCGTTGACAGTCTGCCTTTGCCCAGATGTTGACGGAATCTCACTCTCCGGAACAGAGCTCCGCGCTCAATCCCCGACTTCCGCAGGTAACGTTTAATCACACGCCTTGTGGATTCGCAGATATACAACGCCTCGCCCTTGCCTTCCTGATCCGTCTTACTGGCTTTCAAGGGTAGCACACTCCCTTTGATGTCCCCGACATTGACCGACACAACCTCCGAGATACGCAACAGACAATCGCTCATGAGGCTGATCATGGCAGAATCCCTCAACCCCGCAAGCGTCCGGCTCGCTTCGGCGAATGAGCAGACCCGATCCACTTCCTTCCATGTCAACCCGTCAACTTGACCGCGTCCCCTGTCCTTGCCCTCGCGTCGAATCCCCGCCAGTGTTCGCTCCGTGATTGCGCCAACCACCTCTTTTTGATTCCGGTTCTTTGCGCTCCACTTGATCGCGGCAACCGCTTGACTGATTGTGGCGGGCGATTTGCCCTGCCGGTGCAACTGCGTGATATAGTCCGCCAGTACCGCGTCATTCAATCCGTGATTGCCGTTGCCGGCGCTGTCGATACGAAACCCGTTCTCGGCAACCGACAGCCACGCCTCAAGTTCTTTGAGCGCCCTTCGGTACGCCTTGTGCGTGTTCTCCGCGACGCCGGCTCTAATCAACTCCTCCGTTTCAATACTGATAGCCAGTGCGCTATCCTGTCTCACTGCCAACTCATTCATGATTCATCACCTAAGGCGTGTCGTTACTCCGTTCTTGTCCCTCGCGCCAACCATTCCACCGTATTTAGTAATCAACATTAACGCGGATGATTCCCCATCTCCGCCAAACACGCCGACAGCCCCACCGTGTGGATTCGTTTCCATAACCGCACTTCCTCCGTCCTTGCCACGCACGATAACGCGCCCGCCATGTTCGTCGGTCGTCAAATACACGTTCAACCGCACTACCCCAATGTCGTTGTCGTCGGTTCTACCTACGCCGATAGAATTACTACCTATAACCGAGACGGATCCTTCGCTACCGTGTATGTCCACCCCGGCTGCTGTCATTTCTGTGCGGAGACTGCCACCTCCTACTATGACGCCCGTCGAATCTATCACTGTCGTGAGACTAGGCACTCCGTAGCCTCCGACCAGTCGCAAGCGGCGGCAGGTTATCTCGCCGAAGTTACCATCCGATTGGCTCTGTGCTCCCAGTGGAGAGAACGAGCACACCACCAGCGTTAGAACTGTCCCGACAACACCGCCTATCACTGCATACAACGCCTCTTTCCTTCGCATCGTAAATCTCCTTTTGAGTTCGCTTCTGAAGCCAACGATTAACTTACTGTCGATAAAATTGGTATTATACACAATGACATAGTGTTATATGAAACTTTCCCTCGATAGTATTTCCATTGATAAACCAGCATATTCCCATTATAATACATCATTCCTAATTGTCTAGGGAGGTCATACACCATGCAAAAAACGTCTCAGAAGCAAACTTCTCAGCGTCTACCTTCCCGAACCCCTTATCCGAGAATTATCCGAAGTCGGTGAGGCACTCGACCGTGCCATGTCCAATGTCGCGGCAGAGATGATTATGTCTGACTTTCCACGATTCAAGGATCGCCACAGGAAGGCAATTCGCGAGGGAAGAAATTCGCTCAATTCCCACGTAGCCAGTAATCAACCGATGAAAGGACTTTTGAGCGCGATTGCTACCCACACTGTCGCAATTCTCGTCGGCTTCTCAATCGCTTGCGCGAATGTTTGTCTTACACGCACCATTCCTCCGATGGCATCAAAGTTCCCATGCCTCAAAATCGCGCCAATCGAATTTTGGCTCCCAGCCAAGCATTGCCTTGGCTTTACGGATATCGAAGATAGCGGCATACGGATCCGCCTCAAAGTATGCCATATCCTTGACCGGCGGACACTCCCCATAGATGGATTCTAGGATATCCAGCGTTGGAATGGAGTAGAAGGTGTGCCCCGCGGCAAGAAAAAACGCCTCAAAGGGCACTTCGGCATCGGATTCAAATTCAAAGGTGGCGGCTGCGGCACAGGCGCGCGCCACGTCGCGGATGGCGATGTGAGCGCCGAACCAGAGTTTGCCTTTCATCTCATCAAGACTCATGCCCGCTCGAGCACGGACTACAATGTTTCTTATGGATTCCTCGGTGCGCTTCATCCAGACCCACATGTATCGCAGAGAGACGACCTCCAAGCCAAACGCTTTGGCATAGTTGGCGCCAATTCGCTCGCCGAAATGCTTAGACAGACTGTAGGTCTCATGGGGCCACAACGGGTGTTCCTCGTCAATGGGAACATACTGAGGCACTAACTCCACGCTGTGGATGCCGAAACCGGTACTTGACTCGCTGCAACCGTATATCACGCGATTAACACCTTTGAGGCGGGCAGCCTCGAAAACGTTAAAAGATATGGTGGTGTTCACGCCGATTACCGTCTCCGGCGGATCGCCGCCGTAAGGGTCGGGGATTGCCGCCAAGTGCACGACTTGGTCGAAGCTGTCGACTGCGCGGCAGGTATCTGTGAGATTCGTGAGGTCCACTTCGCGGAATGCCACGTCAACTTTAGGCGGAGCAAGGTCAAGGCTTGTGACGTTGTGACCGGCTGCAGCGAGTTCGTCACACACGTAAGTGCCGATAGCACCGCTGCCGCCAGTGACCGCAATATTCATAGCATAATCCTCCTCTCAACTTTCGAGTGATATTCTATCACTTACCCACTCGGAGCGCAAATCTGGTATAATAGACAGGTGATGGTCGTAATAGATAATTACGCCAACGTCGGATTAGCAGTTCCACGTTGCGTTGAAGCAAATGAGGTTGTTCATGATACGACACGATGAAGAAAATAGAACCTTTGATTGTGAACCCACGCTGACAGATACCCAAGTTCTGAAGTTCTGCAGAGAAGGTTTTCTCATGCTGGAAGGTATCGTGCCGGACGAGATAAATCGGCGCACTTTCGCTTATCTCGACGAGCACCCATCCAAGGGACCGAGCACCATCATCCTGGCGGACTGGTTCCGTGATAACGTGCTCCTTGAACCGCAAGTAGCGGGTGCGGTGAGATCCATACTCGGCAGAGATGTCGGGCTGCCGGTACTCATGAGCAACCACCGCGTGCAGTGCCCTGCACCGCTGGGGGATTGGCATCACGACGCGGATTCGCCTTTTGGCCCCGAGGTCAACTATCTCCAGGTATTCTACTATCCGCAGGATGCTCCCGTGGAGATGGGGCCAACCGAGGTGCTGCCGGGCTCGCATTTGCAGGAAACACCGCGCGACGCAGAACACCACGGAGGCGTGTTAACGACCGCACCTGCGGGCTCGGTCTTCATCACGATTTACTCACTCTTGCACCGTAGAACCAAATCTACCGCAGCCGAGATGCGTAATCTGTTGAAATGGAGCTATTGGCGAACCGTTCCACCAAATCGGGATTGGATTAATGAGCCCGACTTTGACTTCCACACCGCGAACTACGGTGGACACGGCGTATGCAATTACATCGCCCACATGTTCTACTGGCTCTGCGGGAAAGCGAGCGAGTTCCGCACATTAGGCGGCCAGTCTTGGCCCTGCAGCTTTCCGCCGGGCAGCCAAATCGGCAAGTCCTACGGCTTCCCATCCGGACCGCCGAAATGGTAGATCAAGCGACTGAACAAGGAGATGAAGGGAGTGAATAACGACCGATCAACTGAATGGACAGTGAAGGCGATAGAAAGTCTAGATAGAGTTCCCATAGAGATCCCTCAAGCGAGCAAACAACTGAACGAATATGGAATTATTGGCGAACCGTTCCATCAAAACGCGAAACGCCAGTTTCCAGCAATAATCCAGTTGGAACTTACTCCGAGAGACTAGCAGGTTGGGTCTATGCAACAGTCACGCATGGACAACTCCCATCTAAAGCTGAAATTTTCTTGACTGTGGGGCGGGGGTATGATATACACTATGTTAATCATGAAGGTGGCGAATAGTCACCATTATGCGTGCAGTAGAATCGACCTCTTGAGAGCTGAAGTCCGGCAATATTGATGCTTGGATTTCACAGGACTTCCAAAACTTGAACCTAACACTTGAAAAGGAGTTCTACCATGAAGAAGAAACTTGCGGCTATCACACTAAGTTGCGTGCTACTGTTCAGCGTCGCCGTGCTAGGTATAAACGCACAGGCCCCGACAGAACCAAAGATTGTCTTCATGACCGATCGGGATGGGAACTTTGAAGTCTACATTATGAACAAGGACGGGAGCAATCCGCAAAACCTGACCAACAATCCCGCTGACGACTTTGCCGCAAGGTGGTCTCCTGACGGCACAACTATAGCTTTTGTCAGCGGCAGAGATCACATGGGTTGGGAAGGGGACGTTTACCTTATGGACCCCGATGGTAGCAATCAACGCAGTCTAGGAAACACTCCGGAGGGTGAACAGGATTTAGGGTGGTCTCCTGACGGCAAACAGATTGTCATGGAGGTGAATATTGAACCGCGCCAAATCTTCGTTATGGACGCCGATGGTGAAAATCGCCTTCAACTAACGGACGAGACGATGGCAGACAACCAGCAGCCATCCTTCTGTCCTGACGGTCGTATCGCCTTCACCTCCGGTCGGGATGGGAACGGTGAAGTCTACCTTATGGACGCTGATGGGGGTAATCAGACCAGAATAACGAACCATGCCGCAACTGACCGGGAGCCAACCTGTTCTCCGGACAATACACAAATCGCTTTCTGGTCCGATCGGGCTGGGGATCTGGAAGTCTTCGTTACGGGTATCGATGGCGGCGATGCACGCAACATAACGAGAACTCCCGGGCATCACTGGCCTTCGCACTGGTCTGCTGACGGTTCGGAGATACTCTTCACCTCCGAGCGTGATGGGAACGGCGAAATCTACATCATGAATTCCGATGGCAGCAATCAAGTCAACTTAACAAACCATGGCGGCTATGACGACCGTCCGGACTTGTTTGAGCCTGGTGCCGGGACGGCTGTGTCTAGTCTTGGCCGGTTCAAAGCAACATGGGGCTGGATTAAGCAGAAGACCAAATAAGATTGGATACTCTTTAAGGTTACGTTTACCCTCGTGTTCTTGGTGGTGTAACCTCCGCAAACTCTACACAACTGGTAGCCCAACTTTCTAAATTGACAATTTCGCGAGCAACCCGTCAAAACCAAGATAGAATCTTGGGCTACGAGTTGATTTGCCAAAGTCAAGCTAAATGAAGGCGGTAAATAGTTGGCAAAGTTTTAGGGAGGCTTACGATGGGATTTAAAGAGAGATCTGCATACATCTCGTTAAGTTGCGTGTTATTCTTGAACGGCGCTGTGCTGTACGCATACGCAAAAGCGCCCGAAGGAACAAGGATCGCCTTCGAGTCCGGCCGACGTTTACATGGCGGGCTCACCGAAATCTTCATTATGGATGCGGATGGGAAGAATGAACACCCCCTATTCGTCGTCCCGCCTCATAACGACCAATATCCAGCCTGGTCGCCTGACGGTAGAAAAATGGCTTTCACCTCCCAGCGGGATGGCGGTCAGGGAATCTGGCTTGTGACTCTTAACAGTGACCGTCCACTGGGCGCCGAGGCCGGCAAACCGTTCCAACTGACGAGTAATCCCGGTTTGGACCAATATCCAGCCTGGTCGCCTGACGGTAAAAAAATCGCCTTCCAATCCAATCGGGATAAGAACTGGGAAATCTACGTTATAGATGCCGATGGGACAAGAAAGCGCAGACTGACCAACCATCGCGCGTCTGACACTACTCCAGCTTGGTCTCCTGACGGTAGGGAAATCGCCTTCGTCTCCGCACGGGATGGTAACCTTGAAGTCTACGTTATGGATCGCTCTGGGAACAATCAACACAACATAACGAACCATGCCTTCACTGACACGAATCCAAGCTGGGCTCCCAGCGGTAACAAGATTACCTTTAGCTCCTATCGGGATGATAGCGAGGAAATCTATGTTATGGATGCCAATGGAAAGAATCAACGTAACATAACGAACCACCCCTCGCTTGACAGCAATCCATCCTGGTCCCCTAGCGGCAGCACTATCGCCTTCCAATCCAATCGAGACGGTAACCTGGAAATCTACGTTATGGATACCAATGGGAACAATCAACGTAGGCTAACAAGAAAAGCCGAGTTTGACAAAAATCCCGCTTGGTTTGATCCTCGTGGCCTTTCTGTCTCCCCTGCCGGCAAACTCAAAACATTGTGGGGCTGGATTAAGAAGTAGACCGAATAAGATTTGAAAGTCTTTAAGGTCATATTGGTCCTTGTGTTCTTGACGGAGCGAATCCTCCGCTAGCTCTACACAACTCGACTTTGGCTAAAGTCACATCCTGGCAAATGGCCAAAGTCGAGTATAAATGAGGGTGGTAAATAGTTGCCAAAGCTTTAGGGAGGCATACGATGGGATTCAAACAGAAACTTGCGTATATCTCGTTAAGTTGCGTGATACTGTTGAGTGGCATTGCGCCATTTACAAACGCGCAAGCGCCCAAGGAAACAAGGATTGCCTTCGAGTCCGGCCGACGTCTCGACGGGCTCAGCGAAATCTACATAATGGACACGAACGGAAATAATGAACACCCCCTGATGAAAGAAGCACCTGGCAACGAGCAATATCCCGCCTGGTCTCCTGACGGGAAAACAATTGCCTTCACCTCCAATCGGGATGGTGGTGGTGGGTCGGCGCTGGTGGATATCTACCTTGTGGATCTCGAGGGTGACAGAGAACTGGGTCTCAAGGATGGCAATCCACGCAACATAACGAACAATCCCGCATTGGACCACTATCCCGCCTGGTCTCCTGATGGGAAAAGTATCGCCTTCCAATCCAATCGGGATAAGAACTGGGAAATCTATGTTGTAAATGCCGATGGAGAAAATCCACGCAGACTGACGAGCAATCGAGCGGCTGACAGTACTCCAGCCTGGTCTCCTGACGGTAGGGAAATCGCCTTTGTCTCTGCGCGGGACGGTAACCTCGAAGTCTACCTTATGGATCGCACTGGGAACAATCAACACAACATAACGACCCATGCCTTCACTGACACGAATCCAAGCTGGGCTCCCAGCGGTAACAAGATTACCTTTAGCTCCTATCGGGATGATAGCGAGGAAATCTATGTTATGGATGCCGATGGGAAGAATCAACGCAACATAACGAACCACCCCTCGCTTGACAGTAATCCCGCCTGGTCTCCTGACGGGAAAAGTATCGCCTTCCAATCCAATCGGGACGGTAACCTCGAAATCTACGTAATGGATACAGATGGAAACAATCAACGCAGGCTAACGAGAAAAGCCGAGTCTGACAAGAATCCCGCTTGGTTTGATCCTGCTGGGTTTTCCGTCTCGCCTGGCGGCAAGTTCAAAACATTATGGGGCGGGCTTAAGCAGAAGATTGAATAGTGTCGTTCTTGACGGATTCGGTCGCTTGCAGTACGCTTAATTCTTTCCCTTGTGCCACTTAATTGTCCGTGGGTTGTCGCGTCTGCCTTCTTTCGATCAAGCCCTACTCAGGTTTCGCTACTCTTGAACGCGATCTTAACAACCCTGATTGTCCCAACTGTTAGCACGCTGTCTCCCGCTGAGCCAGGAGCAGCAACTCCGCTCCTGAATCGCGAAAATCTCCTCGCGATTCATACCTTTGCAAGGCCTCCAACACGTGAACGGGAGTGTTGCGATGAAGAAGACACCGGTATCTATCACACTAAGTTTCGCTCTACTGTTCAGCGTCGCTGTGCCATGTATAGACGCACAAGCACCGACAGAGGCAAAGATTGTCTTCATGACCGATCGGAATGGGAAATGGGAAATTTACAGTATGAATAAGGACGGGAGCAGGCTACAAAACCTAACCAAAAATCCCGGTGACGACTTTGCCCCAAGGTGGTCTCCTGATGGCACAACCATAGCCTTCTGCAGCGGCAGGGATCACGAGGGTTGGGAGGCGGACGTTTACCTTATGGATCCCGATGGCAGCAATCAACGCAGTCTGGGGAATACTGCGGAGGCTGAGCAGGATTCAGGGTGGTCACCTGACGGCACACAGATTGTCATGGAGGTGAATCTTGGTCGGCGGCAAATCTTCGTCATGGATGCCGATGGTGAAAATCGCGTTCAACTGACGGATGTGGCGCAGGGAGAAAACCAGCAGCCATCCTGGTGTCCTGACGGTAGTATCGCCTTCACATCTGATCGGGATGGGAACGGTGAAATCTACCTTATGGACCCCGATGGCGGCAATCCGCGCAGGATAACAAACCATGCCGCCACCGACCGGGAGCCTACCTGCTCTCCCGACGGTAAAAAAATCGCTTTCTGGTCCGATCGCGCCGGGGATTTGGAAGTCTTCGTTATGGATATCGATGGGGGCAATCCACGCAACATTACGAGAACTCCCGGGGATCAATGGCCCTCCGAATGGTCTTCTGACGGTAAAGAGATACTCTTCACCTCCGAGCGGGATGGGAACGGTGAAATCTACATTATGAATTCCGACGGTAGCAATCAAACCAACCTAACAAACCATCGCGGCTATGATGACCGTCCGCACCTGTTTGATCCTCGTGGGTTTTCTGTCTCGCCTGGCGGCAAGTTCAAAGCAACATGGGGCTGGCTAAAGCAGAACATTGAGTAGTGCTGTTCTTGTCCTTGTGCCGCCTAATTGTCGGTGGGCTGTCACCTCTACCTTGCTTTGTTCTCTCAGAGATTAAATCCTGCTCCATTTCAGCGAATAAGGAAAGCAGAATACTCATCACTTTCGTTTGAAGGTTCGCGAGAGCAGATAAATCAATATCTGTCTTGATAGCGACAAGCCTGCCTGTTTTTGAATCAACCCCTCACCGAGGGAAATAACCTGTCCAAGACTTCGCCCCGCCCGAGATTCGACCTATGCTAGGTCTCGGAAGCATTCAATGACTTTCTTTCTATTTTAACTTAAGCGCTATCGCATCTTATCTTCATTGACGGGACAAGTGGAAAACGGGTAAGATAATTCCCGAAAAACTGTTGGTTCCTTACTGGTTACCTGCCCATACCGCTAACGTCAGCACAATACGTCACTAGAAATGTAAGGAAATACAATAATGACAACTGCGTATGTTTTGTCCGTTTGTTTTCTCATCGGACTATGGATTACGGGCGACGCGCTAGCTCAGAGGGATAAGGGAACAATCGTCTGGTCCTCTAATAGAAACACGAGAGACCCAGGTGAGCCTCCAGGTAAAAACCATGATCTCTGGGTTATGGAGGCCAGAGACGGCAAAAACCGAATAAGAGTCACAGATCTTCCAAAGAATGAGATGGAACCCACATGGTCTCCCGATGGCTCGCAGATCGTCTTTGCAAGTAACAGGGATGGAAAGAACGACATCTTCACTATCGATGTAGATTGGGACGAGCTTGGTAGGGTGATTTCTGCGCCGCATAAACACGGTTGGAGAGTTGCTGCTACGATGAACAACAATGTGCGAAATCTGACAAACGATCCCGGCAACACTGATGAGTCGCCAACATGGTCGGGAAACGGTGAGACAATTGCCTATGTGTCCAGGAGAGACGGGAACCGTGAAATCTACCTTATGCGTTCCGACGGGAGCGGTCAACGCAATCTGACAAATCATCCCGCAGAGGACCGCGAGCCGGCGTTCTCTCATGACGGCACAATGATTGCCTTCAGAAGCAATCGGGACGGGTCCGAAAACATCTTCATGATGAACGCCGATGGAAGTGGCGTAGAAAGAATAACCGACCACCCCGGCAGCGAATCGCAACCAACGTGGTCGCGTAGTGCCAAAAAAATCGCCTTCTCAACGAATAGGGACGGGAATGGTGAGGTCTACACGATAGATATTGAAACGAAGAAGGAACGCAACATTACCGACAATCCGCGTTGGGGAGAAAGCTCTCCAATGCTGCCTGCTAACGGTAGAGACATTATCTTCTCCGCCGTGGTTGGAGCTGACAGCTTCCAAGCCGACCTCCTTGTTATTGAAGATTTCGAGAAGTGTGGAGCAAGGTGCAAGCCCGTGAACCTACTTGAAGATATGGACCCCTGGGGTAGGGGCCGCGGTACTAGGGATATTGACCCTGACTGGTTTGATCCGGCGTTTCCACGGGCTGTCTCCCCCGACGGGCAGAAACTGACTACGATGTGGGGAAAGATAAAACTCATGGGCGCCGGCCGAAAATAGATGGCTCACTATTTATCTCCGATTCCGTTCCTGTATCGAGAAATTTGAAAACCCTCGAATCTTCTTAATGAAAAGAGGCCCGAGGGTTTTCTGTTTCTGCGCGGCACATTTTTGCAAAAATTGCCGTAGGAGATCAAGTGAGCGAATATATTAAGCGAGTACATTTGTAGGGTGGGCACTGCCCACCATGCCTTTTAGAATGCGATTGTAGATTCATCAAATCCCCAATTCCCCTCGTAACTCGACTTAGAACAAAAATACAACGGTTGCGTTGTGGGGAAATCCGTACAACGCCGAACCCGTAGGCGGGGATCGACTGGAGCCCGATAGCGGTTTATCCTTTCTGAGCGACTAGGGAGATGAGCGAATGTTGAAATCAGCAATATCGAGCCTATATTCCCTTCTTGGACGTTGGAGGGAGACAGCCACTTCAGTACAAAAGAAAAGAATTCTCATCTTGTTGCTGATTGTACTGTATATCTCGCCGCTATGGATATTCAAATACTTCCAATCCCAGGATGGGGCAGCCCACGTCTATAATGCGTATGCGTTGAGAGTATTCCATGATGAAGGATCAACTCTTCTGAGGGAATATTTCAAGCTCAATCTCACACTTTTCCCCAACTGGCTCGCGCATGTCTGCATGTCATTGCTGATGTATATTTTCCCTCCTTTAATAGCGGAAAAAATTCTTCTGAGCGCCATCATCGGTTTGTTTCCATTGTCATTTTTCTATTTTCTTGACTCGGCGCATAAGGGAAAGAGTCTATACGGTTTTCTGGGATTTCTGTTCGCGGACAGCTACCTGCTGCACATGGGGTTCTATAGTTTTGCCCTCTCTGTGCCATTGTTTTTCTTTGCATTGGGCTATTTCATAAAGCACAAAGAGGATATGAGAGTCAATAGAATAGCAATCCTCTATCTCTTTTGCATACTGATTTTCTTCTGCCACATTCTCTCATACGCTCTTCTCATACTTTCCCTAACTCTCCTGTCCATTACATCTTTTTATCGCAGACCAAAACAGATCGTGCAGCTTCTGCTCTGCATGTTGCCGTTGTACTTTATCATGGCAAATTACCTACTCTCAACCGAAGTTGGACAGGCAAGCGACCGAATGAACATAAGATGGGAGCGTCTCGGCGAATGGAAAGCTTGGGATTATTTGCTTAGCGCCAAGATGTTGATGTTCTTTACCAGTGCTCACCTGATTCCAACGCGTCTCATGTCGGTTCTGGTGGGGCTGTTGTTCGTAGCTACTTTATATAAAAGAATCCGCCAGAGAAAGATTATGAGCCAAGACAACCAGTTTCTCCTGCTGTGCGGTGTTTTCACATTTTTCTATTTCATTATGCCTTGGGGAATGGGGACTGGCTCCTTTATCACTGCCAGGGTTCCTCTCTTCATTATTCCGGTGTTGTTACCGTTTCTTAGCGAAGATTTCCACAAATACGTCAGAAACGGGATTGTTTCGGTCATAGTCATCCTTTCCATTGCCCATCTTGCCATAAGCTACAGCTACTATTATCCTCTGGACAAAGGTATGAAGGAGTACACATCCGGTGTTCATCTCATCGAGAAAAACAAGACTGTCTTAGGCCTCAGTTCCAATTTTCGTCCGGGCGTCAAAGAGGTGCCGCCGGTCACCCACCAGCCTTATTTCCATATCAAACCGTTTTGCACCGCGATAGACTATTATTGCTTGAGTAACAACGGTGTTAGTTTGACCAATTACGAAGCCAAGTTTGATTACTTTCCGCTGAATTGGAGAACCAAACATTCAGGAACGATTGATTACATAGTGGCATGGAAACTGGACATGTCGAATGTGATGTGGGGTGAAAGCGATCCTATCCACGGCCTGGATTACAAGGGGATAGCAGATAGTCTGGAAACGGATTACGAATTGATTCATTCCACAGAAAACCTGCAAGTCTATCGTCACCGATCAAGCGACTGAACAAGGAGTGCGATAGTGAATTCCACGCGATAGCAAATCCCTCAATCGAGTGGACAGCGAGCGATCAACTGCACGGATAGTGAAGGAGCAACTGACCGATAGAGATCCCAACCCGAAAGAAATCGTGCACAGAAAAAAGACTTCCGAGATTTCATTCAGTCCGAAAACGTAAGAGATTCAGGTGAAACCCAACGATCAACCGAACGATCAACTGAGCGGATAGCGAAGGCGATAGAGATCCCCTAGTGAGTGCGATAGGGATTCCACAGGCATATAGTAGCCAACAATGTACGCATGAAGAAACTTTCTACATATCACCAATAATGGCTATACCACCGATTATTCAAAAAGGCTCTAACTTAGCGATTTCGCTGTTGGGAATAACAATCGTCATTCCCGACTCCGCAGTATGAGATTATTGCCAATATGACCAATTCTTGCTTTCTGCGTAGGCTGGGCATCTTGCTCCACTCTACACAATTTTCTTTACTTGACCCACGCAATCAATGCACTTGGATTTCCGACTCGCTATGTAGCAAGAACCAACCGGTCGAATCAAAAATGAACACATTACCGGCTTCGACTATCGTGATTCTCACGAATTATACAAACAACTTTGCCATATTCCAAATATAGTGTATAATCACATTGGTCGTTTGTAGGATGGGCATCGCCCACCACACCATCTCCAAAGATATTGCCCTACACCGCTCAACCGACTCAAACTCCACTGGGATTCCCTTGTAGACCCCTGCAAAGCCAATTGGTGTGCGTGCCAACTTGTTGAACTTGAAAGGAATCGGCATGGAGAAGTTTGAAGCCCCCATTCAGGAATCATTGCTCTAGGAGTTAATCGAACTCTGGGAAACGATTCCGGAACTTCACACCAACGAAGATTGGCGGCGTGAATTACTCGGCATTCAGCCGTCGTCCAACCGGATACTCATCTATTTTGTGCGCGATTTGCCGCTTTGGGGTTCCGAGAAGTAGGGGACGCCCCCGGTTTTGTGTTCGACTGCCTACAATTGAACCGGAGCAAGGAAATCGAGCCTATATCAGTGCCCGCCGTGAAGATGGAACTACAGGTGTAATCGTCAACGCACGGGCTAACTAATGGAAATGTTCACTTGGCGTTTCCAAGCCAAGGCTGTTTTATCAAAGTGCATTATCACAACCCAAGTTGCCACTTTGATTCGAAATGGGCAAAGAAACCGAGTTTTTTCCGACGGGGAAACACCAGTTTGACGAGAATTTGGCAAACTTGCCTATAATTTAGGAAACGTGAACCAAAAACTCGGTTTCTCTGATATAGGTAGCAACTTACACTTTCATACCAAAAGAGAGGATTATATGAAGCGAATTAACCGAATAATTGAACTGCTTGAAGAAGGGCAACCCGTTTATTGGGCTGGCGGCGTTGGTCTGAGCTATGAAGGCGGCGTGAAGTCCGCCCAGACAACGGCGGATTGGTTGGTTATCGGAATCGAACACCTACCCTACGACATCACCGCGCTAGCGGAATTTATGCGAGGCTTGGTGGATGGCGGTCCAACACCTACGGGTCATCGGACGCCGCCGGTGTTAGTCACCTTGCCGTTTGACGGCACCGATGAAACGGTTATCCGCACTAACGCTTGGATGATCAAACAGGTACTCGCCACGGGCATCCACGGCATCCTGCTGTGCCATGCGGAAAATCCGGAAGCCGTCAAAGCATTAGTCGAATGGGTGCGCTTCCCGTTTCAGACCATTGGCGTTGGAGAAGGACTCGATCAGGGAAGACGCGGCTCCGGAGGCCAAGATCTTGCCGCGCCAATCTGGGGTGTGTCCGTTCAGGAATATTTGCGCAAGGCAGACGTTTGGCCTTTGAACCCGGATGGTGAAATCCTGCTCGGCGTCAAAATTGAGAACAAGCGCGCGCTCGCAAACGTTGAAGCTAGCACAAAGGTTCCGGGCATCGGATTCGCCGAGTGGGGGCCATCCGACATGAGAATGACCTTCGGTTATGACACCGTAAGAACGCGAGAAAATACGGAAGAGGGTGAACTGAAAGCCGCCCGAGATCGCGTTTTTGCCGCGTGCCAAGCCGCGAACATCGGTTTCTTGGACGGAGTCCATCCGGACGACGTGGTTGAAAAGATTAAGGAAGGCGTCACCTTCCCCGCTGGCGGCGAGGAAGCGGCTGCGGTGGGTCGGAAGTTTACGAACCGTAAAATGTAGCCAGATTGCAAGCAAGCCATTTTTTGTAATGGTCTGGTAACTGATAGTGGATTATCGATTCCGCTCGGCTTGGATTTCCAGGTCTTGGTTGATGACGCCGCTAATCTGCGGGAGCAATACGGCGCACAACCATCTCGTTGACTATGGCGTGTTGACATTTGACAAATTGAAGCCTTCTCTGATCCGAGATTTTTCGCCCTGATCCACGTCGAGACGATTCGGAACAATCGCAAATAATCAGCGTGTTACGTGACCTAATTTCGTAGGGGCGAGGTTACCTCGCCCCCATAGGGATCAAGTTAGGGGATTTCGTCTAGCATTGGAGAGGTAGACGGTCACAAAACCCTTAGCTAAGTCCGCATTGGGCGGGAAGGAAATCTCTATCGCACCCCATGCGGTAGGTGCGATCAACTGAGTGGATAGCGAAGGCGATAGAGATCCCTTTCCAACCGCACCGAACCCTGTCCCTATGGAAACGAGCGCCATGAGTCATCTTCTGTGGAGGACTCATCAACAAATGGATGGTATTCCCTCGCCCTACAATTAGGAATCTGTCGGCGAATTTCAGACACGCCTCAGACAAATGTCAACAGAACTCAATATGCAGATTTAAGGAGATGATACCCTATGGGATTGCCCACTCGCTTTCAAGCGAATCATTTGCACGCCATCGCACACCGCCTGTTCATGGCTGCCGGCACACCTCATCCCATCGCCGATTTTGTCGCGGAGATTCTCGTCAACGCCAATCTCGCCGGACACGACTCGCACGGCGTACAGTTCCTACCGATGTATTTGGACCGCATTGAAAACGGAGGGATTACTCCCGCGGTCGAACCCGCCATCGCCAAAGAAACCGCGACAACGCTACTGGTCGATGGAAAGGGCGGTTTCGGGCACTACACGACACGTCAGGCTCTCTATTGGGCAATTGAAAAAGCTAAGGAGAGCAACGTCTGTTGCGTGAACTTTACTGGCCTCACGCACATCGGACGACTCGGCGAATATGCGGAGTTGGCGGTAGCCGCCAATTGCATGGTAATTCTCACTAGTGGCGGCGGATCCAAAAACAGCGGTAACGTGACACCATTCGGCGGCGCCCAGCCGGCTCTGAGCACCAATCCCATCGCGGTCGGCGTACCGACGGGCGATGACGCGCCGTTCATTCTGGACTTCGCCACCAGCATTGTCGCGGGAGCAAAAGTGCGCGTCGCCCTTAACAAAGGTGTTGACGTACCCGAAGGCTGGATTGTGGACAAGCACGGCAAACCGACCACCAATCCCGCCGACTTTGACGATGGCGGCTATCTGTTGCCGTTTGGCGGACACAAAGGATACGCGCTCGCGCTGCTTGTCTGCCTTTTGGGCGGCTTGTCCGGCAAGTTCGACCCCGCACGCGCATCCATGGGTGGTGCGTTCCTTCAAGTCATCAATATCGACTCCTTCACCCCCTTGGAGAACTATAAGCGTGGGGTGCGGGCATTCTTGGACGGTTTGAGATCAATGCCGCCTGCCCCGGGCTTCGACTCCGTCCAGGTTCCCGGGGATTTCGAGCGTCGTTCGCGTCGTGAGCGTCTTGCCCAAGGCATCGAAGTTCCGGACCCCGTCTGCAAACAGATCGAAGATTGGGCAGACAAATTGGACGTGTCCTTGTCTGAGGCAGAACGCGAAGCCGGGAGCATCGATCGCTATCAAGCAACATCCTAATTACGCGCTGATGGAAGCCATAATCTTAATTTGAGAATCTCCGTAAACAGTGGATATCTAAATTCAGGAGGACAACAGTGGCATGGAAATGCATCCAGGGAAACAGATGTTTATTGATGACTATTTCATTGAATCAATGGCTGGAGCGCGTCGTGTGCTCAATCATCCGGAGAAGATTACCGTTGACGCACCGCTACACACGATAACGCCTGATCGACCGTGGGAGAGCGCAACTGTCAGCGGCTCAGTCCAGTACGATGAAAAAAACCGGATATTTCGGATGTACTACTCGGGCGTCGATTCTCTAGTTTGCGTTCTTGAGTCCACCGATGGTATTCACTGGGAACGCCCAAATCTGGGGCTTGTTGAATTTGAGGGTTCAAGAGACAATAACATCGTCAACTGGCCAAACGACTGCCCTGCCATCGGAAGCCTCCTGTGGGACCCGCATGAGACCGACGAAACCTACCGCTGGAAACGGATGCACCACTTCCCTTACAAGGGGGTATGGCAGGCGCTCTACTCCGAAGACGGATACAACTGGCATCACCAACCCCCGGGACCCCACAACAATCAAAAACAGTTCTTCGGTTTTGGTTCACCCGCAGAGAGTTTCGGGGGATCGATGGATCCCGATACACCTTATGTCACCTATTGCCAGCGAGGTTCAAGCCGAAGGACACGCGTACTTGGGCGGCGAGAGAGCCAAGGCTTTGTCAACTGGTCAGGCATGCGGACGGTCATCGATCAGGATTTGGACGACCCACCCGGAACAGAGTTCTACGCCGCAGGTCATGACATGGCGAACCGTACCGACGGCGGACTGCATATCATCATATTGGACGCGTATTCCACCGACCTGACAGAGCCATACGCCATTGAGGGAGCCGAGAATTACTGGGGAGGCGCGGGTGGTCCCTCTGTGATTCCCGCGCGGATTGACGGGATGGTCGAACCGCAGCTTACGGTGAGCCGCGACACCATATCTTGGAAACGCTATCGCGAACCGTTCTTCCATCGCGGCGAACCCGGATCGTGGGATTGGGGCAGCATCTACTGCTCCGGGCCCATCCTGCATAAGGACCAACTCCTGTTTTACTACAACGGCGTCAATTTGACGCACAATAGACGTAACCCGCAGTTGATTTACCAAGAAAAATCTACATCGGCGAAAGGGCTAGCCGTGCTTCGTCCCGACGGTTATGTCAGCGTGGAAGCGGAATCGTATGCCCCGGGGATCTTGACAACCCACCGTTTCCGTCAAGAATCCGGCGGCACTGTGACGGTCAATGCCGATGCCTCCGCCGGTGAACTTCGCTATGAGGTGCTGGAGGACACGGGCGCCCCCATTCCCGGTTTTACCGCCGCCGAATGTGACCCCATACGCATCGATACCTTTGACGCGCCGCTGACGTGGCGTGGAGGCCCCGGCTGGCCCGGATTGAGCGAAGAACGACAGGGAACCTACCCGAACCTTCAGAAGGAGGAATTCTACATTAAATTACGATTCTACATCTCCCCCGGCACCAAGTTGTACTCTTTGACGCTAGACCCACCCGAAGTGACGATGTGGCACGTGAAGGTCAAGGGGCGAATCGACTAACCTTGGAAAGGAAGCTAAAATGGCAAGTAGACCGATTCAAATCCTAATCGTAGCCACTCACCCGGCGGATTCGTTCGACATGGCGGGCGGCACATTGTCGCACCACGCCGCCCAAGGCGACAAGGTAACTGCTGTAATCGCCACCACAGGCGTGCGGTCGCATCACTGGGAGTTGGCGGAAAAGAAACGCATCGAAGGTGCGAGCCTTGATGTCGAGAAGTTCGTGGAGCAGGCAGCCGCGGAAAAGCTGGAGGAAGTACGCAACGCCTGTCGAATCATGGGGTACGACGACGTACGCGATTTGGGGTTTGAAGATGACGACATTCTTGTGACCCAAGACAAGATTGAAGCCATCGCCGAAGTCATTCGCGAGGTACGGCCGGATATTTTAATCTCTCATCACCCCTACGAGAGCGGCGGGTTGAAAATGCACGGAACTATCGGACAAGCAACGATATACGCCTGGCAGGTTGCCGCCGGTACCGGACGGGGGCGGCAACTTCGCCACGCCGTGCCCTGCATCTACTTCATGAATCCGATGGCGTACATGGGCAACAACAGCTTGGAATACGCCTCGACGGCACGCGCCGATCTTTATGTCGATATCACTGATGTCATTGACAAGAAGGTGAAGGCGCTCGACTACATCTCCAGCCAGTTTTACGGCGGACCCTATTCGCGCAAGCGTTCCGAGGCCGATGACGGCGCCCACGGACAAAAGGTGAATGTGGCATACGCCGAGCAATTCCAACGGTTCTTTCCACTGAGAAGTTACACCCTGCCGATCACCGACGCCGAGTTGGAACAGATTGACCAATCCCCCGAAGTCGGGATGGGGCGGCGCAGCGAGATAGTCGGCGCCTTTTCACCCCTACCGCCAAATATGGAGTTTTCGTCCAAATATCGCACGCCGAAAGAGAAGTACAACCTTTGACATACCTACAAGAATAGTTGAGCAACTTTCAATAATGAATTTTGCATTTTGACAATGGCCCCGGCTGCTCCTGCTGGATTGACAAATCCAGCAGATCTTTATCTAGCCACTTAGCTTCCATTCTTTTGCTTCGGAGAGCATCTTCGATCGTTAAATCGAAAATGGGAATTGGTATATCTATAGTGCAGCGATGGGGTCAATATTCTGCTCCAGCAGATTAATGATGAAAAGGGCATTACAATGGAATTGCAAATCTCATTGGTAGCGGCTTTTGCGGCAATTCTGGTTTTCGGCTGCGTAGACGTCGCGCAGGGCAAGGGAGAGAACATATTTCCCAACCCGGGATTCGATGAGTTTGAAGGCGAGCTGCCCACCGGCTGGACGGTTGATATATGGAACAGGCCATTGTCAAGGGTGAAGATTAACAGGCTAAAACCGGGGCGCGATGGCACCGGCCACTGCCTGGAGATAGTTCCAAGCACGCCGATGGCTAGTGTAACGCTGACGACCTAAGTAGTTCCCGTATCAGCCAGCCAAGACTACCTTTTCAAGGGTTACTACGCGTCAGCCTGCGTGGGTGTAACCACGGACAAGAAGTGGATGGACGCAGACGGAGTCACGCTCACCGGCAACTGGTTGGATGCCGATGAGAAAACTGTTTCATCATTCACCATCGTGCTCCCGGACACTCAGGATCGCTGGGTTGAGTGTTTCCAAGATGTACACTCCCCTGAGGGTGCAGCGGCGCTCCAGATAGTTATCAATCGGCGATGGGTGGGCGGACGTTTGCGTTTCGATGATTTCTCGCTCCGAGAGGGAAACATCAGAGACTACGAGGAGGAGTTCTCTGTCCGGCAAGTGCCCGATGAAGACTTCTTTCCGATTTTCGGCTGGTTGACGCCCGGAACCCCTGCGCCGCACTTCTTGGGTGATAACGGTCCAAATACCGCGTTGGACTACTACCAGGCCGAATTCGCATTGGCGAATTTTACTATCAATCTCGAACTCAATGAATACAACGGTTTTGGGATGAAACACCGCCCCCTCGGACAACGGGAAGACGCAGAACTCATCGCGTTTGACAAAGATCCGAACGTGTGGTGGTTCGGCGGAGCCGACGAACCGAGCGAGAAGGAGTTCCCGCATCTGGCAGAGCAAAATGAACGGATTCAACGATTGGCGCCATCCAAGGACTTTTGGACGAATCTCTTTCCGAGCTACGCCGACGACTTTCGCGGCAAGCTGGAGAATTACGACCACCATGTCTCGGCGTACATAGATGTCGTAAAGCCAAAGATACTCACCTTCGATCACTACTGCATGGTCGGCAACGACCCGCGCGTCCATGCCGATAGCTGGTATAGCCCCAACCGTGAAGGGGATTACTTCCCCAACTTGGAGATCGTGCGGAAGCGCACGCTTGAAGCCGATGTCGAGTTCGGGGTCATCGTGTCGGTGGGCACATTCGGCCCCGTGCGGGGCGTCAGCGAAGCCGAACTGCGATTTCAAGCCTACACCTGCCTCGCATACGGCGCGCGCTCCCTCGGATGGTTCTGTTACTTGACCGAGATTGAGTACGGAAATTGGCAGAACTGGGAGGATATGGTCATCAACCGCGACGGCACCCGGACGCGCCACTACTCCATGTTAAAGTATCTTAACGGCGAAGTGCTCGCCCTTGCCCCGACGCTGCTCCGACTCAAATCAACGGGGGCCTATCACACCGACCCGTTACCGCCGATAGCCTACCCGCTCAAAGAATCGGAGCTGGTGGAATCCATCAGCGGCGGGATGGCATTGGTCGGTGAATTCAAGTCCGAGACGGATGGACGAATCTACATCATGGTGGTAAACCGAGACTTCATTGACCCCGCGACGTTGCAATTGAAGTTCCGCCGTCCCCCTCTAAACCTGTTGGAGGTGTCCAAACAGAACGGAAACAAGCAACCTGTGACGGGTTATTCTCCGGAGACAGGTGAGATGAAACTCGACCTTGCTGGTGGAGATGGCAGACTCTTCTACCTTGACGATCAACTGAGCGAATAGCGACCGATCAAGTGACCGGATAGGGAACGCGATAGAATTCCCATTGCGAGGACGATAGAGTGCCCTCGCTGTTCGCTACGGGGTCAGTCGAAACCGAAAATACTAGACCCGCGCGCTTGAAATTGGGATTCATGCGCTCAACCCAACTTGCAGGCTGGACCTTTGCAAAAATCGACCTTGATCGCCAAATCAAGATGGAATCCCTGTTTTCAAGAAAAAGCACTATTCCTTTAGATGAAAAACATATGAAAATAACCGATGTAAAAACCACGTTACTGCATATCCCGTCTCTCGGCGGAATCATGGATGCCACAATCCGCTATCCCGCAAAGGGAGCAACGGCGTGCTTTGTGCACATCGTGACCGACACCGGTCTTGAAGGTTTGAGTCCGGCTGGCGGCGGACGCGCCGCCCAAACCCTCCTTGAAGGATCCTTCAAGGAACTGCTAGTGGGCGAAAACCCGTTGCACATTGAGAAGCTATGGGACGATCTCTTCTGGTGTATCCGGGGCGTTGGCAGAAAAGGGCTGGCGTTTTGCGCGTTGTCCGCCGTAGATATTGCCCTGTGGGATCTGAAGGCGAAGCATTTCAACGTGCCGCTCTATCAGTTACTGGGTCCGTACACCGAGTCCGTACCCGTCTACGGCAGCGGTGGCTGGACGCACTTTGACCTTGACGAATTGGTAACCGAACAGACTCGTTATGTCGAGCGAGGCTTTAAAGCCGTGAAGATGAAAGTCGGCAAAGATTTCGGCAAAAGTGAGCGCGAAGACATTGAGCGACTGGCTGCCGTTCGGGACGCTGTCGGAGACGATATCGAAATCTACGTTGATGCCAACAACGGCTACTACGCGAAGCAGGCAATCTACATGGGGAAAGCCTTCGAGGAGTATCGCGTTGGCTGGTTCGAGGAACCTGTTTTAGCCGACGACATTGACGGGCTGGCTGCGGTGGCAAAGGCAATTGATATCCCCGTTGCGACTGGGGAGCACGAGTACACCAAATACGGCTTTAAGGACCTCATCGCTCGAGGGGGCGCGGACATTGTTCAACCCGACGTGGGGCGCGTGGGCGGCGTCACCGAATGGCTGAAGGTCGCCCATCTCGCGCACGCCTTCAATCTCCCCGTGGCGCCGCACGCCTATCAACTCATCCATCTGCACCTCGCCTGCGCCACGCCGAACCTCAAGGTGGTGGAGTACCTCGGAGTCTCCGAGGAAGCGGACAGGATTTACTATCAAGAATTTCCCGAACCCGATAACGGCATGTGGTCCCCTGATCCCGACAAACCCGGATTGGGCTTGGAATTGGATCCGGTCGCTATAGAACAGTATGCGGTCGGCGCCGACGTTCCACGCGCGCAGTTGGGGTAAGCAGTAACCTCTCCGCCGTATCCTCAGAGACTGACCAAATAACTCCCTTTACACTAGCTAGTCCACGCCTTGCTGGTACATTTATAGTCATTGCTACTGAGAATGATACATATAGGAGTTATGCCCTACGGCTTGTAATAGCACAATCAATTGTGCGTCTTCTGTAGGAGCGATCAAACGACCGAATAGTGAGTGCGATAGCGATTACTTGCCCCGCATTGGTAAAATTTGATTGACGCGATTAATGCACTGCAAATATAGAGAATTTGATTGTTTACAGCTTAAAAAACACGGGTGATAGGCGAGCAATTCAAACCCTTATCGAACTCATAACACGCCCTGCTGATTTCAAAAAGAATTGGGCTTCCATGCAAGAGATGGCTGCACAAGTTCTATCGCGTTTTGCAATTCATAAGCACTATTCTAGTACCCTTTATTGCCGACGCAACACTGCGGAAGGAATCGCTATCCCTCCCGTAGAGCATCATCAAGTCAACCAGGGTGATATAGAACAAATAATTGCAGCCGTGCGAAACGCCGGATACGACATTGATAAGCTAGAAAACTCTCTCACGGACTTGGAATTGTATAATTCCACTAACCCGGGGGAATTAAACACACAATACGGAAAAACCGAGTAAGAGCCGAGATGTGTTCCCTAAATTCATGCTATCGGTAGCATTCTAATTATGCTAGTTATGCTTTGGGGAGAATCCTCGGTATTCTAACTCTAACTCGGCGGATAAATCAGATACCCCTTTCTCCCCGGCCGGGTGCGGAAAAGACAGCCGCCCGCCGTGACGTAAAGCGTCTGCAAATCCGGACCGCCGAACGTGCAGTTCGTCGGCTGGTCCGTCGGTACAGGGTGTGTTTCGAGAACGCGACCGCTAGGTGTGAAAACGTATAGCATCGGTCCGGGCCCGCTCTCCTCCCAACCCGCGGTAGCGATGATATTCCCGTCACGGTCCCAGCACATGCCGTCAATCCCGCGATGCGGGTAGAAGTTGTGCAACACCTCGTATGCCCCCACCGATCCGTCGTCGTTGATAGGATACCGCCTCAATTCACGCGGATTGTTGTCGCCGTAAGCACTCTGCGCGACATAGAGCCACTTGCCATCCCGCGAAAACAGGAGGCCGTTCGGACTTGTCGTGTCATACGTAACACGGGTGATGTCCCATGAGTCGTCCGCGCGCGGATCCAATCGGAACACCGATCGGTGGTCAAGCTCTAAATCGTCCGTTTCATCGCCATACCGCGGATCGGTGAACCACAACCTGCCCTGCGCATCGAAGGCGAGGTCATTCGGACTGTTGAGACGCTTGCCTTCAAATTCTTCCGCGACGACTGTTGTCGTGCCGTCCGCATTGTAGCGTGAAATTCGTCGTCCGCCCTTTCCGTCGCTGAACAGTTTACTGCCTTCGCAGGCGTAGAGATTCCCATCCTTATCAAAAATCAACCCGTTCGCCTCGTTTGTGCCGGACCGAAACGCGGCGCATTCGCCGCTTGCCGGATCATAGCGCATCACGCGGCTGGTCGAAATATCCGTAAACAGCACGGCTTCCCCATCCCATGCCGGTCCTTCGGTGAAACCGTACGGTCCAGCGACCTGTTCAAACTCCCAACTCATAACTGTTACCTCCTACTCGCTTGTGGAATAATTCCAAATGTGATATAGTGCGTTGGCCATGAAATTGATACCCGACGATAATATGGATTCAATTACTACATTATACCATTTCGTTTGAATAAGTGTGCATAGGGTGAAATATTCACTTTGTTAGGACTTACGCTGATTGACTTCGTAGGTTGGGTTGAACGGAAATCCAAGAGAAATCGCGCACAGAGAGAAGACTTCCGATGTTTCATTCTGCCCGAAAGCGCAGGACATTCGAGTGAAACCCAACACCTCATCTGTAGGAGCGATCTCCGAATCGCGACTTTAATTCACGCCATTGATGCACTTGCATTTTAGAGAAACGGTGTTACTACCATTCTAAAAGGAAAGGCGCATGATTTTAGACCAGTTGGTTGTAAGTCCTTTTCAATCGAACTGCTGGATCTTCGGGTGCGACGAAACCCTTGAGGGTGTCGTGATTGATCCGGGCGATGAAGCCGAACGCATCCTGGAATCCGTCCAGAATTACGGCTTGACCATCAAATACCTCATTCATACGCATGGGCACCTCGACCATGTGGGCGCCACCGCCGCCGTGCAACGCGAAACTGACGGCTTAACCCTCATACATGAAGCCGACCAAATCATGCTCGACAATCTGCCAGCTCAAGCAGCCCTGTTCGGAGGCGGCGACCCCGAAATCCCAGCCGTCGATCAGTACATCAAGGAAGGCGACCTCATCTCATTCGGGCGTTACGTCCTGTCCGTCATTGAAACCCCCGGTCACAGCCCCGGAGGCATCTGCCTCAAGCTGGAAGGTAAGGAGCAAGGCGTTTTCGCCGGGGACACGCTCTTTAAGGGCAGTATCGGTCGAACGGATTTGTGGGGCGGCTCTTACGAGCAACTATTGGACTCAATCCGAGACCAACTCTTGCCGCTCGACGACGACACGCCAGTCTTCCCCGGTCACGGACCGCAGACAACAATAGGCGCCGAAAAGCGAAATAACCCCTTCTTACATGGACTTTAAGCGCCCTTAGAGCATAATGTATACATTTTCAAAAGCGGTGTGTGGTCGAGAGGTCCCCAATCTTCCAACCTTCCGTCCTTCCAATCTTCCTCAAAAGGTGTCTCCACGTTCAAACCGGGAGGGATGTAACACTCCGCGCTCATCGTGTCCCAGAGTGTTCCCTTATCTCCCATACCTCGCACCCTTGAAAACGCATGTGTACCTCCTCCACATACTTCGGTCGCGTGAGATAGCTATTCACACCCGGCACCGCCGCGCCGCGCAGCAGAAACGCACAAGAATTCGGTTGGCTGACGATGCGCGTGCTCGTCGGAATATACCGAATCGTCAAGCCGCCGCGCCGCTTGGATGACGTGTTCGCGTTCGATCCGTGTATGATGTTCGGGTGATGCACCGAGATATCTCCCGCCTTGAGCACAAAGTCGACAGCGCAGGATTCGTCGACCAGCTCCGGATCTATTCCCGAACTGAGTACATTGGGAATCTCGGTACGCGGTTTCATTTCATGCAGATCCAGTGTGTGCGTTCCCGGAATCACACGCATACACCCGTTTTCCGGCATCGAATCATCCACGGCGAGCCACAACGTCACAACCTCCATCGGCTCTAGGGGCCAATAACTGCCGTCTTGATGCCATAGTACCGGATGCCCATCGGATGGCGGTTTGCAGATATAGTGCGAGGCAAATAGGGCGATATTCGGTCCGACGAAAATCTCCGCAATATCCAACAGTCGTTCGTCGCTGACGAGTCGCACCCAAAACGGGTCGTCGACGACAAGCGGATGATGGTATTGCTCCGGTCGTAACTCCGGATTCTTCTCCTGCAGCCAGTCTAGGTGGCGGCTCGCCTCCTGGACCAAGCCGGGGTCAAGCACATTCCGAAAAATTGCGTACCCATCCCGTTTGTATTTCTGAAGCACGTCGTCAGCACGATTCATCATATCTCCTACCAGATAGCTCGATTGGAATCCTTTGAGAGGCATTCCTTGTCCATGGTAACCACTATCACGGCAGCCACCAATACGTTATTTTCCCGATGATTGTCCAGTCGCGGAGATTGATGCCCTCCCCTTCAGTATCATAGGTCTGGTTGACGACCAAGTAGAAATCGCTCCCCGGACGATAGATATAGTTTATCAGGAGGTTGGCGGACACAGCGTCTCCGTCACTGCTCCACTGCGCGAACAGCTTAGTAAAGAGCGTCGTCGAGAAGGAATAACTCACGCGTCCACCAAAAATGCTGGCATTGAACGCCTTCGATGGGAGACTAACGCGATTAAACTCAAGCAACGGCTGTATACTCAGCCGCGCATTCGGCTTGATGATTGCGTCCACGCCAATTCCGCGCCTCGTACCGTGATAGAACTCCCCGAACTCTACGCGCAGTTCACCGAATACCTTACGACTGCTACTGCCGTAAATTGACCCTCGAAACCAAGTGAAGTTATAGTCTCCGCTTGGAATGACAGCGTCCTGAATTTGAAAAACTTCCGTCAGATGCTCCGTCGTATGCCTTGCTTGGAAACCTATCCAATCCCCGCTTTCAAGGTCGAATTCGCTGTCAAGAACAAGCTCTCGTGTTTCCAGTTCATTGTCGCGATTCAACACAAGTTCAATCTCGGGACCGGTTTCAATCTGACGTATTCCGAATGCCTGCGGCCAAGGGGTATATTGCGCTTTACCACGAATATGGCGAACCCCTCTGCGCCGAACAAATCCAACTTCAGGATTGAACTCCCCTCCGATATCGGTATATGAGCCATCCACTTGAAAACGATTGCTACGCCAGTCGCCCCCCAAATAAAAGGCGTCGTTCTGTTCGGATACCCCGTCATCAAGCGTGCGCGCCCAAAGTCCTCGGATATCTAGGTCTTTCCGCGGCCGATAGGAAAAATCAAACCCCGCCGTGCGATTGTAGGCATCGGCGCTTTGCTTATTGATGGCGATCACGCCGATAGATGACCCGCTGAAGATGTCCCTCGTCAAGCGCAGCACGGAGTAATTTGTGCGGGGTTCCGCCACCTCTTCGTCCTGAAATTCATCCGTGAACACGTCAAGCACACCGACGCCGTAGGGGCCAACTTTTCCAGTTATCTTACCGCCCGCGACAATCGGGACCGCACGTTCTTGTGCCAGACCGATGCGACGGCTGTAGAAGAGAAGCAACGGCGGTGGCCTGTGGAAACTGGGGCGCGGAATACCGACATCAAAGATACCGGCGCCTTCTAGAAAGAAGGGGCGCTGCTCCGGGAAAAACAGGTCGAAGCGAGTGAGATTGACCTGCTCTTCATCGGCTTCAACCTGCGCGAAGTCGGTGTTCAGCGTGAGGTCTGCCGTCAGATTTGACGTGATGCCGTACTTGAGGTCCAAACCTGCCTCAAACACCGCATTGGTCTGCGCCTCCTCTGCTTCGCGGCTGCTACCGGCTGAAACATAAGGGAGGATTTCCAGATTGCGTGAGGGGGAGATGCCCTCCAATCCCGTGAGACTGCCGAAGTAGGCGGTGCGATACTTTCCAAGGGGACCGTATGTCTTAGGCGCCGGATTCCATGCCCCTATCTCTTGGGTACGCGCAATCTCTCGACCGAAGTTTATCCCCCACGTCATCACATCGTTTTTCTCAAAGCGGAGTTGACTGAACGGTATGGCAATCTCCGTCGTCCAATTATCGGCATTGATTCTGCTGCGACACTCCCAAACGATATCCCAGTTGGTATTCCGGCTATCGCCGCTGTTCGACACCGCTGTGTCTTCCATCCCACCCAATGGGTTGAAACGGAAGAAAACCGCATTGCGCCGATCGTTGTAGGTGTCCAATAGCAGAAAACCGTAGTCGTTGGACCGCAGTCCCTCGGAATCCCGGCGCATCTCGTTCGCAACTAGCTTCTCCATCTCCGCGTCGAAAAAGGTGAAACCGAAGTAAAGATTCTTCTCATCATAAAGAATCCGCACCTCGCTCGCCTGGGTCATAGGCACGCCTTGGTTCGGTTGTATCTGGAGCAACTCGCGAATCGGCTCTACATTTCGCCAAGCAGGCTCATCAAGATTCCCGTCGACCTTGATGTTCTCAGAAATCCGGTGGGCAGAGAGGCGATGTTGCACCGGTTCCGCGGTCACAACGAGCGGAGCCAACGGCGTGCAAATCGATAGTATAAGCAGAAGATTTCCAACCCTCCAACTCAAGCGCGCCAGAGATTGGTTAGCAAGAAGAAAATGAGACATGACGGAATCACTTTATTTTATTAGGACGGGGCACCCTTGTGCAGATTACGGCATACGGAGTATGCCTACTACTGTTTTCCGATTCAGTTAAATTGGGGGTTGGGTTTCGCTAGGATCAAATGAGCGATTAGCGAATGCGATATAGATCTTAGGCGATAGAAAATGCCATTCGCTATCCGTTCGCTTGATCAGCGCTAGTGCTTTCAAAGGCCACAGCGTCGAGCTTAGAACGACAGACCGATCTCGCTCGCCACACCGGTTATATAACCCTTCGCCAAGTCATACTCTTCTTTCCCGGGCAGGTGCTCCATCATCAACGGCACATCCCCCGGCAGGCGATTCAACTCCGCGAGATAGGTGCGGTAGTCCAAGCTGCCCGTCCCCGGACGGCACTCCTGTATCTCCACCATGAAGGTCGGATACATCACGATATCTTTGCCGTGGCAACTGACGATGGCGTCCCCAAGTTTCTCGAAACACTCCCGAATGACGCTAGTGTTGTTGAAAAATCGCCACGGCGAGGTGATGATGTTGACGGGATCCAGGTGCACCCGAAACGACGGACGATCAACCGCTTTGAGCAGAGCGACGTAGGAATCGGCGCTGTCCGGAAAAACCGAGGGCATCATCTCCAACAGAAAACTCGCACGCCTCGGTTTAGCCGTATCCAGAATCTGCCGGACAACCTCCACAATGAGATCGAAACACTCGTCCGTCAGATTCTTGGGGTGAGGAGCGGTTGACGAGGCTAGGTCGTATGTGCCGGAATAATTCACACAGCCCAGTGCACCGACTTCGTCCGCCACCGCAAGCCGTTCACAGACGGTGTCAATCTGCGCACCCCGCTTTTCCAAATCGGGGGAAATCATATTTCCCCATGCGCCTCCGACTTCGGCAATCACGACTCCCTCTGCGCCAAAGGCGCGCTCAATCTCCCGCATGCGTGCCGGTTCTTGCGAGGTAACCCTCGGGCAATAGGCGGCGCGAAAACCTTCTGCCGTATGGGCTCTCGCTAACGCTGCCGGGTCATCGGTGTTAACGAAAACGGGTCCGCCAAGTCTCATGATCCATCTCCCTTCAAGGTCGGGGCAAAATGATTGCAGTTCAGTGTAAAAAGATTGGATTTCTTCTGGATCTTATCGTCATAATCTTGTATCCTTAATATGCCATTTTAGCACACACTCGACGAAACTGTAAACAGCCTTTTCCTAGCCTTGCTCGTTTGCATTTACCTAGTTCCGACGCTCGGTTTATCCCGTCAATCAAGGCATCACCGCACTGAAAAACGGTGCTTTCGTCTGTCGAGGCGTGCTTCCTTCAACCGAAACAGACCCGCTTCAGCACTGAAGCCCAAGGAACAACCCAAGTCCTATGCGGACCGCGTCAACCGATACGCCCGAGTCAGAAATACAGAATAACGAGGAAAACAAACGCGAGCGCAATCGCAATTTTAGATTCGCCATGTTGCAAGGCACGTTCATGCGAATGAGTTTTACTTTGATTGATGCCGCGACAATCCTCCCCGCCTTTGTTTATACCCTCACTCAATCAAAGATTCTGGTCGGACTGACGGGATCGCTGCAGCCAGCCGGTTGGATGTGGCCTCAGCTCCTGATGTCGAATCTACTTGAGCATCGTCCGCGGAAGATGAAATTCTACGCATTTGGAATGGCTGTCCGCATCACGATGTGGGTGGCTATCTGTCTCGCCGTAATCTTCATCGGCGCCCAACGACCGGTGACGCTTGCCATCTGCTTCCTGATGTTCTATTTCATTGCCGCCTCGGCGATGGGCGTCTCGACAATTCCCTACATGGATATTATCTCAAAGGCGTTCGGCCCGCGGCTCAGAACACAATACTTCAGCCTTCGCCAACTCTACGGCGGTTTGTGCAGCGTCCTTCTCGGTTTCTTCATTCGAGCGGTGCTGGGCAAAGAATCGGAATTCATTGGCCCCTTTGGCGGCGTTACCCGGTTCTTTAAGTCACTCGTCAATTTCTTTGTTTTCTCGGTGTTGGGATTGAGCTCCGAGCTGTCGTTTCCTTACACCTATTGCACCCTGTTTGTCTGCGCAATCGTGACCTTCAGCTTGTCAGTGATGTTCTTTCTCAGAATCCGTGAACCTGTCGGACCCGTGCAAGCCTCGCGTCAGCCCATCAGGCAACACCTCAAACGCGGCCCCTATTTCCTGCGGATAGATGCGAATTATCGACGACTTCTGTTACTCCGGATCTGCCACCACTCCGCCGGAATGTCAGTTCCGTTCTATGTCCCGTTCGCCATGCAGAACCTTGGCATTTCAGAGGCAACAGTCGGCTCTTTCCTCATCACCATGGCGCTCACCGGCGTGGTCTCAAACATCTGGTGAGCTCATGTCGCGAACCATTACGGCGTCAGATGGGTCTTGATAATGACCGCGGCAATCATGGCGCTGCCACCTCTGTTCGCGCTTCTGGTGCGATTCTTGCCGCTCGCTTGGCGGACGCCATGCTATTATCTGGTGTTCTCGGCAGAAGGGGCCTCCATAGGCGGCATGTGGGTTGGTTTCATGGCATATCTGCTCAATATCGCTCCGCCATTGAGTCGCCCAACCTATCTCGGGTTTATGAATACCCTTCTGTTTCCGATGAGTTTCGCTCCTCTTCTTGGAGGTGTATTGGTAAACACTGTGAATTACGGCGGGTTGTTCCTCATGTCGATCGCCTGCGGCGTCCTGGCCCTTCTGGTCACAAGACGACTGGACAACGACGTTTATGAGGATGAAGGCAGCATCTGAACCAAGCCGCCCCTGCAGGAGAGGAACTTGGCTATCCTCGATTTTTTTCGATCTCACAATTGAAGATAGAACCTTGAATCCCCAAATCTTATTAAATTAGTTCCTGCTGAGTGCGTACCGTCTACCATCTCCTTTGTAGGGTGGGCACTGCCCACCATCGCCTTGTAAACGCCTTATTCCTATAGCCAAAATGTGACCATTTCTCGCACTCCAGCGGAAATCAAGCAAGTGAATAATGAACGATCGAGCGAACGAATAACGAGTGATCAACTGACTGGATAAGGAAGGCGATAGCAATCCCATAGAGATCCCTCAAGCGAGGGAGTACCGAGTGCGATAGAGATTCTCAATGTCTATAGCAAGAAATCACCTCTCTTTCCCGCTCCAGAGGAGCGGAATGTTATCATTTCCATGAAAGTTCAATATCATCTCAATAAGATGTGGAGAGCGGTAAACCCTTATCGGTAGGAAGTCAGCGCCTTGATGGTCACAGATTTTCTAGATTCAGGCGCAGTTGTCCCGTTCGGTAATTTGGTTTGACATGCCAATCGTCTTCAGGTATTCTTTTTCAAGGTAACGGGTGCGCAAACAAAGCAACGCGAAGGAGGCTATAAGTATGGGACAGCAGAAGCAAAAATCCCACGTCAGCTATTCCAAAGACGCCGTATTCAAGGATAGCCTTAACACGACCGCCAAGGATGGACAGCGTGCCGGGCCATGACGAATAACAGAGCAGGAAACCGTTCCAAATTTTGATAGGACGATTGACTGTCCGTTGACGGAATATCCCCGTTCTGTTTGAGGAGAAAACAACCATGGCAAAGGAAGTCGTTGGTTTCATCGGTCTCGGCAATATGGGCAAGCCGATGGCGGACAATATTACCCGCGCCGGATACGAAATGGTGGTCTTCGACATCGCCGGGACAGCAGAACGCGCATCTGAAGGAGCGACGATTGCCGCGTCGGTGCACGACGTAGCAGAACAATCGACAACCGTCTTCCTAAGCCTCCCAACGCTTGTCGCCCATACCGAAGTCGCAACGGAGATTGCCGAAAGTAACGTACGCGAGGGGCTTGTTGTGGTTAATACATCAACGGTCGGAGCAAGAGTTGCCGCCGAAGCTCACCAACGGCTCAGTGAAAAAGGCGTCGGTTATGCTGACGCCCCCGTGTCCGGAGGCGCGTCCGGCGCACGGAAGGGCACCCTCACCGTCATCTTTTCCGGCGACGCAACGCTGTTCACGCGGTTACAGCCGTTATTCGACATTATCGGCGCCAACAGTTTCAACGTTGGTAGCGAACCCGGTCAAGGGCAGCGGATGAAGATGGTGAACAATCACCTGGCAATCTCAGCCCTGCTTACCACGAGCGAAGCGTTGGCGTATGGAGAGACGGGCGGACTCGACATGAAAACCATGCTTGATATCCTAAACGTGTCTTCCGGACGGAGCTATACCACCGAGCACATATTTCCGAACTTCGTCCTCACCGAAACTTACGACAGCGGCGGTCAGGCATCAATCATTCGGAAGGATATCGGGTTGTTTGTTCAAGAGTCAATAACAGATGGATGCCGCCATGGTCTGGCGAAAACGACGCTTGACCTCTTGGAGGCATTTGATGACGAGAACCCCGACAGCGACCAAACGGAGATTTATCCCTATATTTGCCACAAAAAGTAGCTGTAGGGTGCGATCCACCGACTGATTAAGGAGGGCGATAGAAAGTCTTGATAGAGATCCTACCAGCCTCTAAAAGCCTAGGGTGGATCAAACGAGTGGATAACGATCAAGCGAACGAATAGTGAGTGCGATAGAAATCTCGCAGGCAATTGTTCCTCAAATGCAAAAATATGGCATTGCCATCTATTTTTCAAACAAACTCTAAATAAACCTGATTCTCCAACCGAAAATGAAACTAACGACAATGCAAACTAATTCATGGACGACCAAAGCCGTAATCGGTGTAGGTGTCCTCTCCATCTTCGTTGGCGGGGCACTAATCGTACGCCGTATCACCGCCTCCTCCGACGAATCGCCTCGCGTCGTTTATCAACTTCCCAAGACGAGGAACTCCGAACAGAGAAAGCAACTCCTCCAACGAATCACACGCGCACAGGTGAGGCGGGTGCCGAAAGCTGCCGCAACCCCTTCCGACGATCGAAGTGAGAGCGAATTTAGCCAGAGCAATTCAGTCTCCGACCGGGATGAAACAGAGGAACGTTTTGACGCCATAGAATTCGAAGAATGGGCTGAAGAGGAACAGTACGAGGAGCTGACCGCTTATGACAAGATATACGACAATCTGTATAGCACCACCACGAGAATTCAATCGGTCATGAAGCAGATAGAACGCATTGATGAGGAAGTCGAACGAGTTTTCGGCGAGTGGAAACGCAACGTCCGTGATCCGAAAAATCTCACCGAGGAAGAGGAACGCACGATCGCGGAGGCAAAGGAGGAGATGGAGGCCATGTTTGAGGCACGTGAAGAATTAAACGAGAGCTTGGGCTCGTTCGTTGAAGATGTCGCGAGCGCTGTGCCGAGCGCGCTTCGCACGCAATCCTATGGGGCCGAAAAACAGCGTCTAAGTTTCGATTACGGTCAGATTCGCTCGGCGCTTGGCGCCCCCCCGGAGCAACACAACACACAACTCTCCGAATTTTTCGCGTCATTCGAATATTGGAGCGTGTCAAAATAACCCATGCACACCAAACCCGTAGGCGGGGATCAACCGAGCGGATAGCGAGGGCGATAGAGAGCCCCTTGCCCCGCATCTGATAGACTTGATTGACGCTATTTATACACTGCAAATATAGGGAAATGGTATAAACAGCGAACAGGAATCGCCACTTCCCCCTAGTCCCCCAGATAGGATGAACAAGACAGCCGAACTTCGCAAAGGAATCGAGGAATTCAATCGCGGCGACTATTTTGAGTGTCACGAAACCTTGGAAGACGTTTGGATGCTAGAGGCAGGCGAAAATAAGCGATTCTATCAGGGGCTAATCCAACTTAGCGTCGGTTTCTTCCACCTGCTCAATCACAACCTCCGCGGAACAGCAAGTCAATGGGAAAAGGGAATTGCGAAGCTAACCGATTATGACGATGAACACTTGGGCGTCAACCTGAAAACGCTCCTTGCCAAGATGCAGCGCTGTCACGACATGTTGGAAGCCGTCCGAGAGGGTCGGCAGGCGGAGTTTGACTGGGCACTCGCGCCGCAAATCATCACAACTTGGTAGTAGCGCAATTCTTCGCGCGTCTTCTGTAGGAGCGAGTTTTACTCGCGACTCGAAAGTTTTGCTCGCCACAGGAGGTCGCGACCGGCAGATCGCTCCTACAGTAGGTCTGTAGTAATGATCTTCGTTTTTCGTGAAAACTCAATCTCTAAATACGGTACTACTTCCCTACACCCCAAAGCGCCAGCGGCGCGAAAGGTGTATAGCCGTGAAAATAACAACGTAATAAAGCCCCAGCGGGGCTTACAAAATCTGGCGCAAGGGTTTCATCTTGATTTGACGATCGATATTAGTATGCCCCTACTGGATTGCGTAGGCAAAACTCGGTTTCTCGCGTGAAAATTGAACAACCGTTAGAAAACGGGGCGTGCGGTGAGTTACAAAGATTAAGTCGCAAAAAAGAGAGGAGGTCGATCAACGGTGTCAAAGCAAACCGATAGTGAAGTGGTTTTGACGATACCAATGCACCCGAGTATGGAACTCGTGGCGGCACAGACCGGCTCTCTGATCGCCGAAGCAAACGGTTTCGATGAGAAATGTATCGAAGAGATTCAACTCGCGATTATCGAAACGTGCATCAACGCCTTTGAGCACAGCAAGAGCGACGATCGGCGGGTGCACATCAAATTCATAATCAAGGATAACGAGTTGGTGCTTAAAATCACTGATCGCGGCGTCGGTTTTCAGCTTGATCCGGACAAATTGCCGCCGGAGGGCGAATCAAAGTCACAGGAACTACGTAAACGCGGGTGGGGGCTAGAGCTTATAAGAAACATGATGGACAATCTCTATGTCGATAGCAACGAGCACGAAACCACAATTACATTGGTAAAAAAGAAACCTGATTATTGATTGAGTTGTCTAACTTGAAAGGTTGAGGAGACCAAAGTGCTTAGCGGTAAATTTGACGTTCAGATACGGGAAGAGGATGGTTACGCCGTCATTCAAACGGAGGGTTATTTGAATGGTCCCAGGGGCGAGAGTCTTGCCGAAACGGCGAAAAACCTCATGCAGAAGGGATATACCAGATTTGTCATCAACCTCGCCGAGACAAAACTCATCAACAGCATCGGCATCTCCATCCTGATTGAAATTATCGAACTGCTCGAAGAGCGCGAGGGAATTCTAAACTTCTGCGGCTTGACGCCGACAATTGAGCACACATTCCAGCTGGTGGCGTTGGCGAGGTATGCTGGAATCTTCCCGGACGAAGATTCGGCAATCGCCGCCCTCAACAGCCCATAGATTTACCCTGAAACCAAGTTTTTTTCTTCCGAAATTGAGGAGAGGAAACCCTGTTCTCCACTCCACCCCATCAACAGATCTGCCTTGAAAAAGGGGTTAATCCATGCAAGCGCCTTCCGCCGACGAAACCATACAACGACTGATTTTCGGTCTATCGGAGCTTGACGAACTCGGCGAAACCATCATCTCCGGACACGGCAACTTCAGTGTTTCAAGCAGCACCTATCTACGGATGATTCTGGGGACGCTGCAGGTGACGGGGGGCGCCATCCTGCTGTTCCGCCCGACCGAGAACACGCTCACCATCAAATCGTCGGTCAATGTGCGCGATGAGTCGCTGGTCATTCGGGTGCCGCCCGATCAGATTCCGGGGTTCTTGGCACATCCATTCATCGACCTGTCCAACCCTCCGGCGGTTCTCCAACCGTTCTTGGAGCAAATCCAATCCCATTTAGATTCGCTTGATGCCCGGATTTGGTTCCCGTTAAGGATTCGCGATGAATTTCTGGGCGTAATTAGTCTTGGGGCATTCTTTGATGCGGACAAGATAGAGGATTGGAATCGGGAACTCCTAAACGTGTTCGCCAACCACACCTCTATTGCAATCGCCTACTCGCAACTGCTGATCAGGAGCCGTGCCGAACGGTTTCGGCTCTTCATGCTCTCCGATACCGCGACCCAAATCTGCAAATCACTGGACACGGAGGCGGTGCAGGAGGAAGTGGTGACGCATGTAGTCTCGCTTTTGGACGCAAACGCCGGGGAACTGCTGCGCATCAATCCGACCACGCAGCGTCTGGAAATGAAATCCCTGTTCAGTCTTGAGTCCCAAGCCAATGCTGAACTCAGAAACCTGTCAATTCCGCTAAAGACAGATGAGGAATCGCATCCGACGCTGTCGATGTTGTCTGAAGTTGCGACACAGGAGGGGAAACCGCTAATCTGGAACGATGAAGACAAGGCAGCAATCCTTGGACACAGAAACCTCATCGCGGTGCCGATGCGTGGACGCGAGGAAATACTCGGCGTCTTGGTCGTCGCCGACAAGGTAGGCAGGAGCGGCGTCACGCTCGATTTTACCGACGGGGACAGGATTCTGCTTGAAGCCTTCGCCAATCAGGCGGGGGTCGCCATTGAAAACGCCTACCTTTATCAAGAGGCGCTGGAGGCGCGCCAATTGCAAGCGGAGATGGCGGAGGCGGAGAAAATCCAGCAAAATCTGATTCCCGACACGCTACCCGAGATTCCCGGCTATGAGGCGACCGGGCTTTATCAACCCCGCGGCGGCGTCGGAGGCGACTATTACGATTGCATTCCTGAATCAAACGGCATGTGGGGACTCGTCATCGCCGATGTCTCCGGCAAGGGGATGCAGGCGGCGCTGCTGATGGCAACCCTGCGAGCCGGGGTGCGTTCCGAGGCGACGCGGAAAACGGATTTGCCGAGCATGGCGTTAATCCTCAACTCACTGCTGAATGCCAGCGGCACCTTCGGCAAATTTGCGACCTTCTTCTATGCTCAGTTACAGACCGAAACCGATCAGGTGACCTCCATCAACGCCGGCCACAACGACCCGATGGTCATTCGGAGCGATGGAAGTTGTGAATCGCTGAAAAAAGGCGGGGTGATGCTCGGGATATTCCCCGACGACATGATCGCAAAAATGCCGCCATTCGAGCAGGAAACCACGCAACTCGCCAGTGGGGACATCATTCTGTTCTACACCGACGGAGTCACCGAAACCACGAATATCCACGACGAATTTTACGGAGAGACTCGGTTGCAAGCGACCGTGACACGCCTTCGAAATGAAAGCGCCGATACAATATGCCAATCCATATACAATGAGGTCATCGAATTTCAGGGCGAAGCCGAGCAGTACGACGACCTGACGCTAATGGTTCTCAAGAAAAAATAATCTTGTAGGGTGCGATCAACCGAGCGATTAGTTGTAGGGTGGGCACTGCCCACCATCTCCTTTTGAGCAGGTTGCTTGTTAGGTGAGATCTGCGATCGTCAAATCACCGATTCTCCCCCTTACCGCCCACCATTTCTCTTGTAGGGTGCGATCAACCGACTGATTAAGGAGGGCGATAGAGATCCACTGCGATCAAAGGAATGAATAATGACTGCGATAGAAAATCCTACCAGCCTTTTATTGTAGGCTGGGTATCGCCTTCCAATCGAACCTCGCAATATCAAAAACATAAATATATGAATACACCACACACAACCACCCCAAACAAAATCAAACCCTCCTTCTCCGGTCACGAAACCTTCCCGTTTCGCTACACCTGGCTGAAGAAAGGCGTCGACGCCGTGATGGACGACCCAGCCGTTTTCACTAGCGACCGATCAACAATCACCCTCGGCGTCGGGAAAAACATGGTGCGCTCCATCCGCCACTGGTGCAACACAGCCGGGCTCATTCAAGCGGGGGACGATCGCACCCGATTAGAGCCGACCAACCTCGGAAGAGCCATCTTTGCCGATGACGGATTCGACCCGTACCTTGAGGACAGTGCAACCCTGTGGCTCATCCACGCGCAGCTTGCGGCAAACGCCAACCGAGCGACCACATGGTACTGGGCGTTCGGGTTCTTCAATCAGAGCGAGTTTAGAAAGGAGAGATTCACCTCCGAATTGCTCAATTGGACTGAAAAAACCGGATTGAAGCGAACCTCGGACAATTCGATTAACCGGGATGTCGATTGTTTTCTTCGGACGTACGTCCCCTCCCGCATGACGAAGGGTACGATGATAGAGGATTCCTTCAACTGTCCGCTCGTGGAATTGGGCCTTATCTCCGATTCATCCGACGGATTCACCTACCAATTCCACCGTGGAGCCAAACCTTCACTGCCGACTCCGGTTTTCGCCGCCGCTCTGTCCCGATTTTGGGGGTCCCACAATTCATCAAGAAACTCACTCGCATTGGCGGAAATCGCTTATTCACTGGAAAGTCCGGGACAAATTTTTAAGCTAGACGAGGACTCCGTCGTCGGTTATCTTGAGGAGCTCGAAAATCTAACGGATGGCGCCCTACGCTACGACGAAACGACGGGACTCAAACAAGTGTACCGGGATGGAGGCATTGACGAAATCGAGCTACTTCGCAACTATTATAGACAATCCTCGTGACAGCTGTAGAGTGAGATCAGGCGACTGAATAAGGATCAAACGAGTGGATAGCGAGTGCGATAGCTAATCCCGCGCGATAGCGTTCCCATAGAAATCCCATAGAAATTCCGTGAATCCCAACACCTGTAGGAGCGATCAACCGACCGATCAACTGAGTGGATAACGAAGGATCAAGCGAATGAATAATGAGTGCGATAGAGATCTTCACAGGTTGCATAGCATCAGAAACCGCTGCCGACTTTTTTAATCGTCAACCAAAAAGCCCAGATGGTTACAATCTCTTCCCCTCTTCTTCAACGCTCGATCAACATCGTCTGTTATCCCGCTTAAATGTACAAAGTCGAGCTCAGAATCCGTTTGGAAAATAGGTGGCAAAAGTATCTTTGATTGTTTGAGGAAGCACTTTGTCGCGTTTCTGTCGTCACCCGTCATATTTCTGTCGCCCCGCTGGGGCTTAAGTACATGGGAATTAGGCGTTACTATACATCTTTCGCACCGCTGGTGCTTTCAGTAGTAGGGCGGATCGGAAATCATCAAATCCCCGATTTCCCCTCTTATTGCCCACCATCTCTCAACAACGCATTGGTAGTAGAGGGCAACAATCGTTGCCCCTGCTGTTGTACGTACGAATCCAACGCCCGTCGGACTGGATCAACGGTTACGCCTCGCCGAAGTAGCCGTATCCGGGCATCAGATGTTCCCTCGCAACCTCTTCGTTCAGTTCAACCCCTAATCCCGGCTGGTCGGGCACCACAAAAGCGTTATCCTGAATGAGCGGTTCCTTGGAAACCGCCAAATCCCATCGCCACGCCACCTGATCCGCGTGATACGGGAGTTCCATGACGATGAAATTCCGTACCGCGGCACAAACGTGCGCCGACGCTGTCATCCCGATCGGCGATGTGATATTGTGTGCGGCAAACGGCATATAATACAAATCCGCCAGATCCGCAATCCTCTTTGCCTCCAGTATCCCTCCCGTTCCGGACACATCGACGTGAAGCATGTCGCAAGCCTGTGTCTGGATCAGATCTCTGAAACCGTCTCGACGAAACAAAAACTCACCGGTACAGATTGGGATAGAAGTCGCGGCGCTTACCTTCGCCATCGCTTCGACATTATCGTTCGGCACAGGGTCCTCCAAAAACATCAAATTGAACGGCTCCAAACATTCGGCAAGTTTCATAGCCGCGTGCACGCTGAATAGACTATGACAGTCGATGCTGATATCGATCTCATCGCCGACCGCCTCTCGCGCGGCGGCAACTAACGATGTCATTTTTCTCAACTCCGCCGAACTCAATTCCCGATTGACCGCATCCTGCTTGAGTTCGTTTGCGGAGTTATCAATGTCAAACTTGATCGCTTGGTAGCCGTCTTGGACACCTTCTCGCGCTCGCTGCGCCCAACCCTCCGGCGTGTTTCCCTCTCCATGCCCAACATCGGCATAGAGTCGAATACGCTCCCGATACCTCCCGCCCAACAACTGATAGACCGGCACGCCGAGGCTTTTTCCAAGCAAATCCCACAACGCGGTTTCTATCCCGCCGATAGCCGATAAACCCCTCCCATATCGGTTGTTCACGGAACCAATCAGCCGGTTGTACAACGGCTCTATATTTCTCGGATCCGTTCCAACGAGCGTATTCCTGAATTGCAGGATAATTTCGGCGATTCCCGCCCCGGGATGCGCCTCTCCCAACCCCGTCAATCCCTCGTCGGTCTCAATCCGAACGTAGTTCCACTGTTTGTACCCTTTTAACGTCAAAGCCTTCACATCGGTAATTTTCACGCCTCTCCTCCTACAATATACTCGGTCAAAAAGTTCTGTTAGTGTTGCGTATGTCAAGGATTCATGATAGCATTTCTCCCTGAGATCATGCAACATATGTAACGTGGGATCAAGCGACTGAATAGGGAGCGCGATAGTCTTCCTGTAGGGTGGACACTGCCCACCAGCCTTTGAAAACGCCAGCGGCGATCAAGCGACCAAATAGCGAGTAGGATTTTCTATCGCCCTCCCTATCCGGTCAGTTAATCGATAGAGATCCCAAGGCGATAGTCCTCCTGTAGGGTGCGATCAAAGGAATGAATAATGACTGCGATAGAGATCCCCTGCGCACCATCCTTTGAAAACGCCAGCGGCGATCAAGCGAGAGAATAGCGAGTAGGATTTCCTATCGCCCTCCCTATCCGGTCGGTTGATCGATAGAGATTCCCTCAACCAAGGAACAAGCTATGACACAAGAGAAACGAAAATGGCGAGTGGCAATTGCCGGTTGTCACCGCATGGTCACACGAACCCCCGGCAGCCATAACTTTGCCGCCGCCTTCTATTCGGTGCCAGAAGTCCAAGTCGTCGGCGTTTTCGATTTCGGTGCAGAGACCCGCGCCGAGTTTGTGACGTGCTGGCGAGATGCGTGGGGCGAGGTGACAACCTACGACGATTACGAACGCATGCTGTCCGAGATTCGCCCCGATCTACTATGCATCGCCACCCGCCAAACCATGCACGCCGACCAGATTGAACTCGCAGTCCAATCAGGCGTCCGCGGAATCCTTTGCGACAAACCCCTCGCCACCAGCCTCGAAGAACTCGATCGAATCAGCGCCGTCTGCCAAGATGTGCCGCTGCTATTCGCCCTCGATCGACGCTGGTACGCCCGCTACCGCTTTTTGAGGGGGCAGTTGGCTGACGGAATCATCGGTCCCGTTACCAGCATTACCGCCTACGGGTTGTCGAACTTGATTAACCACGGCTGCCACTGGTACGATACACTACTCGCGTTAGCCGGTGACGTCGCGCCCGAATGGGTGAGCGGATTCGTTGAGGACATATCCGGCGAGCCGACGGAATCACGCAAACGGTTAGACCCCTCCGGCAGAGCCCAGATCGGATTATCGAACGGCGTTGTCCTTTACATTACCGCAGATGGTCGGCATCAAGGCCCCGGCCTGCCCATGAGTTTTGAGGTCGTTGGAGAGAACGGACGCCTTTTCCTGCTAAACGATGCGACGGAAAGTTTCGTCTGGCACGAGAACGAACCCTCGAATATCCAGCGATTGGAGCTACCCCAAGAAACCGAGCCTTGGCCCGCGGGGCGTGCCATGGTAGAAGACCTAATCAACGCCGTACACAGCGGCGGGAGGACTGCCTGCGATATAAGAGAGGCGTTCCCAGCCACAGAGATTGGCTTTGCCATTCACCTCTCGGCGAAGCAACAGGGCGCCCAAATCCAACTCCCCGCAGAAACCAGATCCCTCCAAATCAAGTCGTTTGAGTGGGGATCAACCGAATGAATAATGAGGGCGATAGAAATCCCCTCAACTGAGTGAATAGCGACTGCGATAGAAATCCTGCACCGCTTCCTGTAGGGTGCGCACTGCGATCAAGCGAATGAATAATGAGCGCGATAGAGATCTTACCAGCCTTTGAGAGTCCCAGCGGGGATCAAGCGAATGAAGAATGAGTGCGATAGAAATCCTGCACCATTTCTTGTTAGGATGCGACCAACGATTATCAAATCCCCGATTTCCCCTTTTATTGCCCACCATCTCTCGACTACACATTGACACCTGACCATTACGCGAGAATCCGCCCCCGATCGGAGAAAAACATGTTATACTACCTGCGCCGCTCCACGCCGTTCATCGTCCTATACACCCTTGGAGTTGCGCTGATCGGGCACACGACAGGCACCACCCCTGTGGTGAACATCCCCGACGCCAATCTCCGGGTACTGCTTGAGATAGCGCTTGACAAGCCCGATGGCGCCGCGATCACAGCCGCCGACATGGCGACTTTGACGGACTTCTCAGCGGCTAGGGGGCGGATTCGCGATCTGACCGGTCTTGAGTTTGCTGTCAATCTCATAGACCTATCCCTTCGCGAAAACCAAATTTCCGACCTATTACCATTGGCGGGATTAACGAATCTGAAAGCCCTTGACCTTGGCGACAACCCATTAGTTGACCTATCTCCCCTCGCGGGATTAACAAAACTTGAATTTCTGGATATCCCCAGATGCGGAATATCCGACCTGTCGCCGTTGGGAGGGTTAATGAATCTGGAAAGACTAGGACTTGTGGACAACCGTGTATCTGACGTATCGCCCCTCGTCGAATTAACCGGTCTGAAAGAGCTGGATCTGCGATCGAACACCCTGAACCCGAAAACAGTCACTACAGACATCCCACGCCTTGAAGCCAATGGTGTGTATGTAGAGCATTCGAGTAGATGAATCCTGATGATTCGAAAATAACGTCAGCCCGTGAGGACGGCAATCTCTAGACATAGCTTGAAACGAGTTAGAATCCATGACTAAAGAAATCCCACTTTCCGCAATCTTCCACGTGAGTAGTCGCTTCCGCCGATCAGTTCATCTAGAACGCGATTTCTATGCGGAGAACTCGCTGGATGGCTATGTCGTAACCGTCACCGCACGCGAAACGCTGCGGCGTCTGATTTCCGCACTTGAAAACCCCTCGGCGTCGAAGGCCTGGTCCCTCACCGGCCCCTACGGCTCTGGAAAATCTGCGTTCGCGCTTTTTGCCGCGAAACTCGTAGGAAATCCCGAATCGCCGGATACGAAGCAAGCTTTGAATCTACTGGAACGCGGGGATGAGGCCTTATGGAATCAGTTTGTCGGCGTGTGTACTAGCCGGCCAAAGGAAAGAGGTTTCTGTCCCGTCCTCATCTCCGGAGAACGCGCACCAATTACCATCGCCTTACTGCGTGGATTGGCAGGCGGTCTCACCGCTTTCGGTAGCGGCTCAGAGTTTGTTCCGCTCATCAAGGCAATCGAAAGACGATTGGGGAGCGCAACACCTGAAAGTCCTCCCTACGCTTCTGAAATCACAGGTTTTTTTGAAACCGCGACTCATCAGATTGGTGAAATTGGCGGCGCTGGGCTAATATTGGTCGTTGATGAGCTTGGGAAGTTCCTTGAATATGCCGCACAACACCCGTCGCAGGGGGACATGTTCGTCCTACAGAGCCTTGCGGAGTTTGCGGCAAGAAGCGAGGATACACCTCTGTTTCTGCTGACGATTCTCCATCAAGCCTTTGAGCAGTACGCACAACGGCTGGGGAAATCCCAACGCGAGGAGTGGGCGAAGGTACAAGGGCGTTTCGAGGACGTTGCCTTCATGGAGCCGACGGAACAAGTGCTCCGCTTGATTGGGGATGCGATTGAGGCGGATCATCACGTCAATGCGTCAAAGGCTCTAGGTAAAGCACGAAGCTTTCTCGCCGTTTCGGTTGACCTCGATCTTAAACCGCGCCAACTTACTACGTATAATTTTCTTCAGCTTCTTGAAAACTGTTTACCCCTTCACCCAACAGTGGCGCTAATTGTGGGATCGCTTTTTCGCCGATTCGCACAAAATGAACGCTCTCTTTTCGCATTGCTCAATTCCGGCGAACCGCACGGGCTCCAAGATTTTCTTGCCAACAGTATCTGTAATGGGAATCGTCTACCGCTCTTTTCGCTCCCCGATTTATATGATTATATAAACACCGCATTCGGAAATCGACTCTATGGGTCAAGCGATGGCAAAAAGTGGGCGGGAATTGAGTCCGCCATTGCGCGGTTGCCGAACCCGTCACCGATGATGGTGACACTTATCAAAACCATCGGTCTGCTCGGCGTCGTCGGAGAGGTGAGCGCAAATCTGAAGGGCTCAACAAATCTACTCCGGTATGCGCTAGACAATGGGACAGAAAACTACTCTCAAGAATTTGAGAGTGCCCTGTCGGAATTGGAAAAGCGATCGATTGCAATTTACCGCCGCCACAACGGCGCCTACGCCCTTTGGGAGGGAAGCGATATTGATATCGAATCGAGGCTGAGCGAGGCAACAGCCCAGCTTGACTCGAATCAGCGATTGGCGCCCACCATCTCGGAAGTGCTTCCACCCCAACCGCTTATTGCCCGCCGGCATCTCTTCGAGTCCGGCACGTTGCGATACTTCGTTATTCGATACACCGATGTTGAAAGATTTGATGCCGATCTCCAAGAGCCGTTAGGCAATGCCGACGGTTTGGTACTCTACGCTCTTCCTGCCAGCGAATTTGAAACCGAGACGCTTGTGAAAAAAGCAACCGAGGTTGCCGATCGAACAGAGGTACTCATTGCGATTCCCCAATCTATCGATCTCCTACAAGATGCTGTCGCTGAACTCAGGCGTTTGCGGTGGGTTGAGGAAAACACACCTGAACTTGCTGGCGATGCAACGGCGCGGCGCGAACTCTCAGCGCGAATTGCAGAGGCAGAACGAACCCTATCTAATCAGTTGTCATCCGTCTTTGGAGCAACTATCGCCGCGCAGGAAGAAGGAGGATGTACGTGGTACCATGGCAGTCAACCAAAGAAAATCGTCTCAAGACGAGAGCTGAATGAGTATCTTTCGAAAATATGTGATGATGTTTACTACGAGACACCAATCCTTCGCAACGAACTCATCAACCAACGCCAGCTCTCTCACTCCGCCTCGCGAGCGCGAAGAATGCTGATTAAGGCAATGCTTGAATGCGGGGTCCAAGAAAACCTTGGTATAACCGGCTATCCGCCGGAAAGGAGCGTATATCTCTCTTTACTATCGGATACCGGTATCCACCGTTACGTTTCTGGTGAATGGGGATTACACCCACCAAAATCCGATCGCAATAACATCTCCTATACTTGGTCAACTATTGAGGCATTTCTTGACGACTGTGAAGTGGAGCGTCAGCCAGTCTCAGAACTCTATAAACGTTTGGAAGAACCCCCGATTGGTCTGAGAAGTGGTCCCATGCCTATCCTCCTGTGCGCTGTCTTGCTGCATTACGAAGCGGAAATCGCACTGTACGAAGATGGTTCCTTTATTACGGATATCTCAATACCTGTTTTTGAGAGACTAATCAGGTCGCCGGAGAAATTTGAACTCAAGCGTTTCCGGATGAGCGGCATTCGATCAGAGGTATTCTCGCAATTCTTGACACTAATATCCAAACCGTCGCCGGAGACAGGGCAGCCAAACCTGCTCGCAGTCGTCAAACCCCTCGTGCGTTTTGTCACCAAACTGCCGCGTTATACGATGCTCACCCAAGAATTAACACAAGAAGCAATCGAATTTCGGAAAACTATTACCAGCGCGCGAGAACCCGACGCGCTCCTGTTCGTCCAATTGCCTCAAGCTCTCGGTTTTGATGCTTTTGGCCCCTACGAAGAAATGAATCCGACTACTGTGGGCCGATTTTTTAATACCTTGCAAAGAGTATTGTCTGAATTAAATCGGGCTTATGGTGACCTGCTGGATTTGGTTGCGGGTCTTCTGTCTTCGGCATTTTCATTGAGAGGAAACGGCGAGGAGATTCGGGTAGAACTGTATAGACGGGCAGAATCACTGCTTGATTTGACGATTGAGACGAAACTCAAGGGATTTTTCCTTCGGGTCTGTGACGAAGAACTTGATTTTAGGGAATGGCTTGAGGCAATTGGTACCTACATCGTCCAGAAACCCCCGTCAGCTTGGAACGACACCGACAAAACCCAGTTTCAGATGAACCTTGCCGAACTTGGGAAGAAGTTTCACCACTTCGAAGCTGTTTCATTTGATCGACGAAAGCAATCCGATGTGTTTTCTGATAGTGATGGGGAAGTGATGCGCGTCGGCATCACCACACTCAAGGCGGAGGAGCAGGCGCGAGTAATTACGTTGCATCCAATCGCTGAAACACAGGCAAAGGAAATCGAGCATGAAATTGAGCAGATTTTTGAACTCGCTGGCGTTGCCGAGGATACTGAACTTCGTCTTGCTGTATTGGCGCGTCTATCCCGAAAGTTAATGGAGCAGCTTGAGGATTAAATGGAGCAACCTGAAAATAGGCAGGCGAATTGTGCTCCCAGCAGGCAGCACAGTTGACAAAATAGCGTTTACGGCTTATAATATCAGATTGTAGGGTGCGATCAACCGAGTGAACAACGATCAAAGGAACGGATAGTGACTGCGATAGAAGATCCCGTGCGATATAGATCCTACAGGTATATAGCAGGCAACTACAAAAACATGAAAAACCTTTCTTCAAATCAGCAATAATGGCTTTGCTATCGATTATTTAAACGGGCTCTAAAGCGGAGGGGATTTCTGCCCTATCGAGATGAAGCAAGATGCGGTGGGATCAAAACGGGATGAAAATCGTCTACGACAGTGAAGCCGATGTTCTGTACGTTACTCGTGGCACACTAGAATACACAGAGTACATTGAGCACTCCGAAGATGTAATTCTCCGTCTCGACCCCGACACCAAACGGTTGGTCGGAATCACAGTCATCGATCTTTCGCAGCACTTCGGGAAAGCGGATTTCAGCTTATCCAACTGAAATCCGTCCATCAGGAGGTAGACATGATCGAAAATAGACGCCACATCCTTGGGCTTTCCGGCGGCAAAGATAGCTCGGCGCTCGCCATTTACATGCGGAGTAGGGTGCCGGAGATGGAGTACGCTTTCTGCGACACCGGGAAGGAACTGCCGGAGACGTATGAATTTCTCGATCGCTTGGAAGCCTTTCTAGGCAAGAAGATTGAACGGTTAAACGCCGATCGTGACTTTGACCACTGGCTCTCGGTCTTTGGTGGACTGCTCCCGTCATCTCAAGTGCGTTGGTGCACGCGCTTGTTGAAAATTAAACCGTTTGAGGAATTCGTGGGTGATGACTTGGCTTACAACTACGTCGCCATACGCGCCGATGAAAACCGCGTCGGTTACAAGCCGCTCAAGAACGTTGAGAACCGAAATATCGAACCCAAATATCCGTTTAAGGAAGATGGCATCACCGAGGCGGATGTCTATCGGATTCTGGAGGAGAGCGGTCTAGGCTTGCCAGAGTACTACAAGTGGCGGACACGCTCAGGATGCTATTTCTGTTTCTATCAACGCAAAGCCGAATGGGTTGGATTGATGGAAAAGCACCCCGATCTCTTTGAACTCGCTAAGACTTACGAGAAATTCAACGATGAGACGGGCGAGAGGTATACCTGGAGCCAAAGTGAAAGTTTGGCAGAACTTTCGGATACCGAGCGGATTGAGCAGATTAAGGACAGTTACGCGAAAGCCATGACGCGGAAGAAAACCTCGCAACCGAATCGTTCCTTGGTAGAAATTTTCGACGACACGCTTGATGACGAGGATGATGAGGAACCTTGTCTGATTTGCGATTTGTGAGGACCAAATCAGTATGTTATCCAACCTACCAGTTAAGCTTGTTCGATACAAACAAATAGCAACATGGAAAGATTGTCAGAATGCGCTCCCGACAGATGAACCTGCTGTTTACGCATGGTTTCAAGATTTGACTTTGTCTGAAACTGTTCTTCATTCAGAGGAGAAATTTGTTGATACTATCATGCAGTGGTTTATGAATCCTCAGTCCGAAAAACGAGAAGCTCATATTTCGCCATTCTATGAGGTTGGTATAACAATTAAGTCTAAAAACCTTTCATCAGATAAGGAAGAGGATTTGAGGCAATATGCACACAGAGAAAACACCCGAAGAGAAATAGGTAGAGTTCTTGAAGCGATGTCCGTTTTTCAATCGCCATTATATATCGGGAAGGCCGATAAACTAGCGGACCGTATATGGGACCATATTGATCGCAAGAGTGGTCTGCGTGACCGACTTGAAACAGCTGGTTTGTCTCTTGATAATTGTTTATTAGCCTATGTGCAGATATCCAAAAGCGACGGAGAAACTCAAACTTCCTTGGTCAGATTAGTTGAAGATATCATCACAAGACTGTCGCGACCAGGGTTTGTATTACGTATTGGTTAAATCCAAGAATTAAGGACAGCATTATGTCAAACAATATACTTGACACTTTCGAGGCGGAAACACAGAATAAATATACACAGGAATTAATCTTTGTTCCGGGTGAATATAGGCTTTCTCAAATTGGCACAATACCATATTTTGCTGCAGTTATGCCCCTCCGAGATCTAGTTGATCAAATTTATCTTGTTGAAGACATACCTGAAGAGACAAGGTTTAATTGGTCCTTAGAAGAGTTGTTCCAACGGGATATCAGCTGGAAAAGAGTAAGAGAAGAACTAGTTGACGGATATCTCAAGAATCATAACAAACTCACCTTCTTCAACTCATTGACAATTGCGTTGTTACCTAGAAACGGATTAGTGATAGAAGACTCCTACGGCGAAGCAGAATTTTCACCTTCCGGTCGCGGCGAGGGCTGGAATAGAACTGACGTTGGGAACATCTGCGTTGAGTTTTTGAATTCCGGTGGCATAGGAGTACTTCGATGGAATAAGGACAGGATTTTCCCCGTCGCAATTGATGGACAACATCGTTTAGCCGCTTTGAAGGAATATTACAACCAGAGGCGGGAGAATACAGCACCGAATTCCCCTGAATTTAACACGAAGATCCCGCTTATCTTTTTGATTCTTGACCAACGACTTGGATTCGAAGGGAGGCCTGAAGACTCTCTAATACGAACACTCAGAGAAATCTTTATAGATTTGAACAAAAACGCCAAGGAAGTACCAAATTCTAGAGTTATACTTCTTGAAGACCAAGATATTCAATCCTTGTGTGTTCGTACCTTGCTTGCCAACAAGGCCAAAGATCTTTCCGCAGATGTCCTGCCATTATCCGTTGTAACATGGCGTCAAGATGAGGCTAAGTTTGATTCGGGTTACAGTTTTACCTCTGTCTTGAATCTTAATGATATTGTCAGTAATTGCTTTGATCGTGCCTCCCTTCAAGTGGCGGATTTGTTGGAAGAAAGGCGAATAAAACAGTACGTCGATAAAATTAAGGCAAAGCTTCAGTTGGAGTCTAGTGACCAAGAAAGTATTCAAGAGCTCGTACAATTATGTATTAGTAGACTAGATCCATTCGCTTTCAAGGAAGAGCACTTAAACGCTATTCGGGCGGCCTTTTGTCAACAATGGGCACCTCATATAGTCAAAGTATTTAAAGAGTTTGAACCTTATAGGAATTACCTTTCAACAGCGCAAGAAATTGGGGCTCTGGATGGGATGTTATCTGATTATTTACTGCTTCCAATCGAAAAACGCAATACGTTCGAAGATAGAAAGAAAATTGACGACGAAACATTCAATCCTGACATCGAAATTGAGGCTCCCCTCAAAAAATTGGAAAATTTGAAATTGAACGAGTGGGCGTTTCAAGTTGTATTTCAAAAGGCGCTTTTTATCAATCTCTTTGAGCTGGAGCCGCAAGCGTCATCTGTATTTCAGGTCAATGGGAGAGACAATATTGTTACTTGGTGGATTTCTCATCTAAACGAACTTCATCGACAAGGAGTTTTTCATCTTCATTGGAAGGCCGAAAAGGGAATGGCCGACTTATGGTTAGGGATTGCTAACAATCCTGGTTCGGGGACAATCCAATATTCTCAAGCGGCTGCTAACCGAATAAGTTCCTTCATTACGATTTGCATTTATTTTAAGCACAGCGATTTAACGCTGAATGTAGACGAGTTTGCGAATTCCCTGATGGATGATAGTGACACACTTCCAGCGCTAGTAAAAAATGCTTTCAGTAGGGTCAAGGCAGGATTAGAATCCTTAGTAAAAGCGATGACGTCTTCTGATGAGATTGATGAGGAAACATTGGATCGAGATGTGAAATCGCACCTTGTAAAACGGCTCAATCCACTTCGAGGTTGAAGATTCCTCCTGTTTAAAGAGCCGTCAGAAAATTACTGAGATGGACCACCATAGATTTGATTCGCAAACCAATTTACGGAGGATATGTAGAGATAGTTAACCCAAGTTCCCTCCTTTGTCCGACAGGGGCACAGAAACCGAGCTAATTCCGACGTGAAAACACGAGATTGACGAAAATCAGGCCAATATACCTTTAATTTAGCGAACGTGGACCAAAAACTCGGTTTCTCTGTTATAGGTAGTAACTTGCGTTAAGTAATTTAAAGCCTACCTCTGTTCCTGTCCTTTGATACGAGCCATGGTGACACATTCTTTTTTGGGCAGCAGGACCTTACCTAGGAGAACAAAAGTTCCCCCACGGGCGTTGCGGCTCTATTTCAAACGCAGCACCGTAGACAAACACCTAGATTACTTTTGGGACTTAGTAGTTAACTGCTTTTTGGTCGATTTGCTTGCTTTTCTCTTCTTAATGTACAATAACTTTAGACAGTGTTCGGAATCTTGATTCACACTAAAATACATCTCTATAAGAGAGAAATGGAGGCATATCATGTTGACCAAGCGTTTGTACATGCTCGCGGGAGCATTGCGGGTTATCTGCGGGATTTTAATTTCCAACACTATGGGATTTTCAGCACACCATGATGTTGTCGTTGACAGAATATACCGATAGCCAAACAATTCATGTGGCTCAGGTGAAGCATTCATCAAAAAATCTTATGAAAATCTCATCATCTTTTCTGCGATTATATTTCCAGCAAGACTCCATGATATACAGTGGCAGCCACTTCTTGCTGTAGTGATGATGCGTTCCGTAGAATGACCTCTTGACACAAGCCCAAAACGACTCGATGGTGTTGGTGTGAGTTACGCCGTCCTCAGAAACATATCTCTCTTGGTGATGGATAACATGTCTTTCGATATCTTCGTCCAGACTATTGTAAGAGCGAAATTCATCAGTCATAAGAATAGACTCATCGGGTGAGACATTGCTAAGGATGAATTCTCTGATATTTTCACCAGATAGAACCTTCATGAATTTAGCAACCACCCGACCGCCTCTCTCGACTACGCCGATGACGGGAGATTTATTTGTGCCTCTACCTCTCTTAGATTTTGCTCTGGGTTTGCCGCCGACATAGGTTTCGTCCGCTTCAACTATCCCTTTCAGCAATTCATCACTATCACTCATTTTCTCACGGAGGCGCATTGCCATATACCAAGCGGACTTTTGATTCATGTCCAAGTCACGAGCAAGCTGACAACTCGATATGCTTTTCTTGGCATTGGAAAGAATTGAGATAGCCAAAAACCATTTCTGGAGAGGTATCTTGGTACCATGGAAGATGGTTCCTGCTGTAGCCGAAAAGCTAGATTCACAATCGTAGCAATTCCAACCAGTAGTAATGTCGTTTTTGTTCTTGCGTCCAACTTTTTCACTGCCACAGTGGATACAGCAAACACCGTCCTTCCAACGTTTTTCCTCTATAAATCTGAGACAAGATTCTTGATTTGGAAACTCTTTCATAAGATTCAAAATGTCCATAGCAAACTCCTACGAGAAGAATAGTCACTATGGACATCTACGTGTGACGAAAAGATTTACGACAGGGTACCAAGTTTTATGTTTGTCGTCAGTCTAAAAGCTACAAGCTACTAATTCCGTTACTTTTTCAATAACTGAAGCAAGATGTAGCATCTCCATACCTAGCAAATCAATTATGAAAAACTTATTGATAAAAGACGCAAATGAGATACATTCATGCCCATCCAAGTATGAAACATACCGTCGTAATATAGAAAAAGTGGAATATAAGAGATTTTGCCTGACTGAAGCGCAGTTTAATCACTTAGTTTTCATGGAAGCTAATGACACCGTTTGGGACAAAAATCAGGCACTGGTTAATAAGCTAACTCCCGAAGGTCAGCCCCGCACGCTCAAAGCCGTAACGGAGAGAATTGTGAAGGAATATCCTCATGATTCGCCTATCAACGTCTTTAAGCATCTGTCTGAGGATGAGCCGTGGTTTGACGGATGTTTTATTGTGAGTGCTCGATTCGATCATCGTTTACTGGGGGAATTGAAGATTAGGCCCTTGACTCACTGGGAGAAAAAGCATTCCCCTGAAGATTCATTTTATCTTGAGGACGGGAATCACAGGGCCTTGGTTTATTCTGTTTTCCTTCAATTAGGGGCCTCAAAAGAATATGAATCTGCGTACGCAGTTTGGAGCCTAGATTGGGAGCATATTTATCCATGGGCACGGGTGTCCCAAAACAGTCAAAAGGAATACTAGTGGACACAATCACTGGTTTCATTCGCCATCGTTCCCTACAATGCCGATTATCAAGAAAATAACAGTGCGCGAGAGCTAGCTTTACACTCCTCAGTTGATCGCACTAGCTTCCCACCCAATCCCGCGAGCCGACGCTAACCCATCCTAGAAGAACACCCGAGAAGATATAGGCTTGCCAATGGCATGAACTGTGTCTTGTTCGCAGGACGTGTCAACCCATACCAGCAGCCCTAGCCGTTAATCTCTGTATTATTGCATTAGACATCTTTCCAAAATATCTCTTTGTAGGTACGGTAATCTTGCTGATTAGAATAGCTATACTGTTTGCCGCCTTGTCGAGGAATGTCTCACGTTAACAATTATGGCAATCACATTCCATGTTTTCTCATAGTTGCGAGTTTGCCTCGATAGATGTCTTTGGTGATGCGAGACATCTTACACCGTCTGACAATATGCTCAATGGCAACCACTTCGTGTTGTCAACTTTCGGTGGCATGGCTTCGCCCGCTGAGTCAAGCGCTTGCTCCGATATTCCTTGATGGGCGTCGAACTGTTGGCATACAGTTTGGCTATGCCCTGATAACCACTGAAAGAAAACTTCCCTTGCCTCCCGCAACTCGTTACTTTTAGATTGAAAACTTAACAGTTGTGGAGTATATTGTAACAGACCATGACAAACCGTCATGGCGACGGAACTTTTTTTCTGTTAGCATTACGATTCCTGAGAACCCGCTCCAGCAAAAGAATTCTCCATTTCAGAAAATGCTAACGCGCCGCATAAATCAATGCTCGGTTAGCATCTCTTTTCACCGTATCGGTTCAATGAGAAAAAGCGGCACGTCGCGCAGCAAGCGGAGATCCGAGCGTTCATTGAGGCAGACTCGCAAATCGCCGCAGCCTTGCAAGAGATGACCGATGTCTATTACACCTAAGAGTCGCGCATATAGGTCTTACGCAGTTGAATTCGCGTAAAATCGTCAAATTTCGTCAAATTTCGTCAAGTATATACTTGACGTCGGCTGAGATTGCGCTATTTCTCGGCCAAAATTTGGGCTAATTTGAATGAGTGGCTTTTGAGCATTTCCCCTCTGACAAGCGAACGGATAGTGAGTGCGATAGTAAATCCCTCAAGCGAACGGATAGTGAGTGCGATAGAAAGTCCTGTGCGATAGTAAATCCCTCAAGCGACTGAACAAGGATCAAGCGAACGGATAAGGAGTGATCAACTGACTGGACAAGGAAGGCGATAGTAATTCCTGATAGCGAATCCCGTGCGATAGAAGATCCTGATAGAGATCCCTCAACTGACTGCATAATGACCGGCAAATTCAAGATATCTCACGAAGATCATACCGAGCGCATCCGTCGGCGAGTCTACGATGGCTGGACAACCTCGCAAATCGTCGATTCACGCATAGAAAAATACCCGATGTGGAAACATATTGACCGCAGCAAATTTATAGACGCATCATTACTTTCTAACCCGCGTAACTGTTTAGTGGCTAGTGATTAGTGACTAGCAAAAACCTTAAAGCCGTAAGACGTGCAAGGAATTGCATTACTACGAACCTGCAAGCGGAGATTTCGTAGCGCAAAGATCTCTATGGGAGCTCTATCGCACTCACTGTTCGTTCGCTTGATTACTCGCTATTCACTCGCTTGATCTGTCAGATTGTGCTTGTGATGCGCAAACTGACAGTTTGCGGTACGGGAGACTTATTCCACAACACTGTAGGACAGGACATGAATCTCACTAGTCACTGACCACAAGCCACTGGCCACTAAACACTTACTAACCCGCTATCCAAGTGCTCCCCAAAAAAGTGGGGTGAAATATACGAGCGAACTTTAGCGAACTTTAACGAAGCGCGTCGCGCATGGCTTCAAGCCACGCCCGGCAAGGCTTCAAGCGCAATTTCAGAGCTTGTCGAAAAAGTTCGCTCTAATCTCGACAACGTCACTGTAAACGACACACGCGATCTGCTTGCCGTAGCGCGCTCCATCAACTCCATCGGTGGCTTTTGAGCATGTCATCATGCGAATGGACAAGAAGTGCGATAGAGCTCCCCATAGGGTGGGCTGAAGTGAAGACCTTGAAACTTAAAAAGCGCAATTTCTAACCGCGTGAGGTATAACTCAATGAGCGCACAGAACTCGGGTACCATCGGAGTTCTGACCATTGATGTCATTTCCAAGCCAATTAGAACAAACGTAGATGCCATCAGGCTCCAGGGTTATTTTGGAAAGATGTCTATTGGAGGTGATACGCGGATGAGCGAAACGTCGGAAGATGCTCACGAAGAATCGCCCTCACGACAAAGTAGATTCAAACGCACTGTGCCATGGAATTACCTTCGGCACATCGTGGTCGCTGTCGCACTTGTCTTCGGGTTTATGCGTCCCTTTGTCGTCGAGCCGTTCCAAATCCCCTCCGGCTCTATGGAAGACACCCTGCTCGTGGGAGATCGCATCCTCGTCTTCAAGTTTATCTACGGGGTCGGCATCCCGGGAACGGGCATTAAACTTTTCGACTTCCATGAACCCGCGAGAGGGGATGTGTTTGTGTTCGTTCCGCTTCACGAGAAATCCCAGCACTTCATCAAACGCATCGTCGCGGTCGGTGGCGACACCGTCGAAACGAAGGGTGGCGCGCTCTACGTCAACGGCGTCGCGGTCAAAGATGACGCATACACAAAACGTGTGTCCCGCCGCCTCCGCTCCCGCTACGATTTTCCCCCCTTTCGCGCCTCCTACCTCCTGCCCGATGACGACGCTTTTGCGGATTACAAGCTCCCGCCTAAGCAGTTCCGGGCAAAGTTCCCGGACGGGGTACCGTTCAAGGTCCCGGAAGGACACGTCTTCGCTATGGGCGATAATCGCGATCAGAGCAGCGACAGCCGTACCTGGGGCACCGTGCCCGTGAGCCAAATCAAAGGGGGTGCCTTCATGGTTTTCTGGTCATACGACTTGCTCAACCGGAAAAAACCTTGGCAGATCTGGAAGATAATCGACGACATCCGATTCACCAGAATCGGGCGGTTGATTCGGTCAGAGTACCATGAGCGCCAGAGTTGACCGAAATGTCCTTGACCTTTCTACCCCTTCTCCTTGAAATTTTTCTTGACAAACTGGCTTCGCGGGGTTTACAATTATTCAGAAATGTGGCGTATTTGTAAACTCAAATCCTTTTTGAATACCATATAGGAGGCTACAATGCCAACCAAACATGACACCATCGCCCGACACATCGCCGATGCAAAAAGCACTGAATATAATCGTGGACGGGGACCGCAATCGTGCTAGGAGAACGACTGAGGAGATTTAGACTTGCTCGCGGCATGTCTCTTGATGACCTACAAGCTGCTATTGGTGGGATAGTTAGCAAGCAGGCGCTTTCAAAGTATGAGCGCGGGAAGATGTGCCCAAAAGCCGCGACACTCAATCGCATTGCTTACGCACTAGGGGTGAAGTCTGCCCAGTTATGGGGCGAACCGGCTTGTCAGGTTGAATGCGTAGCCTTTCGGAAGCGCTCCAGCTTGAGCAAAAAGGAACAGGAGCGCATACAGAGTTTTGTCACCGAAGCGGTGGAAAAACGTGTCTGGTTGCTAGATCGAATTGGTGTTCGTAACAGTTTAGAACTCCCGATTCAAAAAGCCCCTGTCAACAACCCGGACGACGCCGAGGATGTTGCTGACGCACTTCGTCAGAGGTGGAACTTGGGCACCGATCCGATTCCAAACCTCCTGGACGTGCTTGAAGCTCAGCACATCCACATCATTGAGGTTGACGCGGGCGAGAAGTTTGATGGCATTTCCACCGTAGCGCGTGATGCCGAGGGAAAGGTACTGGCGGCAGCCATTGCAACGCGCCGGGGCACATCGGGAGACCGTCATCGCCTTAACGTTGCTCACGAACTCGGTCATCTGACGCTAAACCCAAGTGAGAATGTTGACACGGAAAAAGCCGCTTTCCGATTCGGAGCCGCTTTTCTCGCGCCCGCTGAGCAGTTGTGCCGTGAAGTAGGTGAGAAGCGAAGTCTTATTCATTTAGAGGAGCTGCGGTACCTCAAGCGACGCTACGGAATGAGTATGCAGGCACTTTTGTATCGTCTCAGGGATTTGGAAGTTATTACCGAATCTCATTGTACACGGTGGTACATGGACATCAGTAAATTGGGTTGGAGGAAGCAGGAACCCATTGAAATGCCCCTTGAGAGACCGGAGCGATTTCATCAGCAAGTGTTCCGTGCACTATCCGAAGGGTTAATAGCGAAACAGGAGGCCGAGCAACTGCTTGGCGACACCCTTGAGGCAACTCCGCCGACCTCGCTAATTGAACGTCACGCTTTTTTGCAACTGCCAACGGATTCGAGACGCAATCTGCTGAGAGAGCAGGCGAAGCAGATGGCAGATTACTACGAGCACGATTCCGAATGGCGCGAACTTGAAGGGGTTGACCTTGTCGAAGAAAATCCCACCTAGTCCGCGTCGAGGGGAAGTTTGGAATGTGAATTTCGATCCAACGATTGGATCGGAGATCCGTAAAATTCGCCCAGCGGTAGTTATCAGTTCCGATGGCGTTGGACGCCCCAATAACGGGATGGAAAGACAGTTTTTCGGGACACATCTGGTACGTTTCTATCAAGCCCAATGCTACCAACGGCTTGACAAAAAACTCAGCCGTTGACGTTTTGCAAATCCGGGGAGTGGATGAGAAACGCTTCATTGCAAAGTTAGGCAGACTAAACGCGACACGTATGGAGGAGATTTCCGCGGCAATCGTAGCCGTTATTGAATATGAGTAGATGAATACGAGACGCCAAGCGAAGCATTGGGGAGACTCGCTTGTATCCGTTTGTTCTTTCAAGTTCCTACGAAATGAAACACGGAGGTGTCATGCTGGGCGCAATTATCGGTGACATTGTCGGTTCCATTTACGAATGGGATGGCATCAAAACCAAGGATTTTGACTTCTTCAACGAACGCTGCCAATTCACGGATGATACGGTGTGCACTGCGGCAGTTGCTGATATTCTGCTGCACAATCTCCCGCCCGCGGCGGCGATGCAGGAGTGGTGCCGACGCTATCCGGGGCGCAGTTACGGCGGATTTTTTCGCCAGTGGATCTACTTCGACGTGCCCGCACCCTATGAAAGTTACGGCAACGGCGCGGCGATGCGCGTCTCGCCCGCGGCGTTCCTGAACCGCGACGATCTGGACGCTGCCCTCACCGCGTCTGACAAAGTAACTGCCATCACCCACGACCACCCCGAAGGCATGAAAGGCGCACGGGCAACCACACACACTATCTGGCTCGCGTATCAAGGTGAGAACCCGGCGAAGATCCGCAAGACGATTTCCGCCACATACGGCTACGACTTGGTGCGGACTGTCGACCAAATCCGCCCCGACTACCATTTTAACGAAACCTGCCAAGGCACCGTGCCGGAAGCGATTACGTGCGCCCTCGAATCAGAAAGTTTTGAAGATGCGGTGCGCAATGCCATATCTCTCGGTGGCGACGCTGACACGCTTGCCGCCATCGCCGGTCCTATCGCCGAGGCAATGCACGGTATCCCTAACGAGTTCAAAGAACGGGCGGAAAGTCAATACCTCGCCGATGCGCCAGACATTCGTGAGATAATGCGAGAAATGTATCACGCCGTCGCCGAATAGAGCCGCTGTTCAAATAACACACGTCCGCGCAAACCTTTATTGTCAAATCCCTGATCTCCCCTCTTTTCATAGCCCATTCGGTATCAGCAAGCCAACCCCACGCCACCCCTACATCGGGCGAAACGCATCTGAATTCTGGACTTGACATACGAGGAAATCGGGATACGCGGGTGGAAAATCTTCTAAGGAGGAACACACGTCTAATCTCCCGAATTCCTCAATATAAGGAATACAAAGGCAAACCTAACTGTTGATTAAAGAGCAACGATCCCATTTTGGCTCAGAGCCTGGTTGAAAAGTACATTTGTAGTGTGCGATCAAAGGAATGAATAATGACTGCGATAGAAAGTCTTGATAGAACTCCCATAGTTAATCCCGTGCGATAGAGCTCCCATAGAGACCATTCAGACAATTACTAAAATCCGCAAGCCATATACAATAAATACTTAGCGAATAGACCATTAAACGGCAACTCCGGTTTCATACCAAAATTTCATACCAACACCTTCTTGACTTTAATGCCGAAACCGCCCATAATCCAGTCATAGCAAGGGTTCACGCCCTCTCCTTGCCTCTACTGAAAACCCCCATTTGGTATGAAACGTATGAAATTTCCTACCCCAAACTTTTCCCTGTAGGAATCAACAATCGCTGTCACCTACATCACCCTCCCTTCATGCCTCGCCGATACACAGACTTCATACTCATAACAGCCCAATTCGCCACTGACCACTGTTTTCCCCTCTTGACAACGACAGCCGATCTTGATAGAATACGCGCATTAAGTTTGTCGAAGGTAAAACACAGCCCATGCCGAATACCGACCTGCACGACTTGCCCGCCGCCTTGGGCGGAACCCCTACTTTCGAATCAACTTCCGACACCTCCTATCCGAAACTTGAACGGTGGCGCCAAATCTCGGAAGCCGAAGCGAAGATTGCCTATGAGATGACCCTGCGCAACGAACTTTCGGGTGCATCACCCGTGGTGCAAGCGTTTGAGCAGATGTGGCGCGACCGGCACGATACCAAGTTTGCGATAACGCTCAATAACGGCACGGCGGCGATACACAGCGCCATGTTCGGACTCGGCGTGGGCCCCGGTGATGAGGTCATCTGCCCCACCTACACTTGGATATGTTCGATTACCCCCGCGCTGATGCTGATGGCGAAACCCGTCTTTTGCGAGATTGACCCGCGAACCCTGCTAATCGACGTGGAGGATGTGCGGCGGCGGATCACCGAGCGCACGAAAGCCATTGTCGCTGTCCATCTGTGGGGCAATGTCTGTGATATGGATGCGCTGATGGCGTTGAGCGATGAGACCGGTGTTCCCGTTATTGAGGATTGCTCGCACGCTCACGGCGCCAGCTACAAAGGGGTGCCGTGCGGCAGTATCGGACACGTCGCCGCCTGGAGTTTGCAGGGCAGCAAGCCGGTCAGCGCGGGCGAAGGCGGCGTGCTGGCGACGGACGACGCCGAAATCTTTGAACGCGCCTGTTTGCTCGGACAGGTGAACCGCTCCGCCAAGATTGAGGGAGGCAATCCGCGGTACAAGCACCTTCCCCCGATGGGGCTTGGGGTCAAATACCGGGCGCACCCCGTGGCTATCGGCATCGCATCGGTGCAGATGGAGAAACTCGAGGCGTTGAACGCCAAGCGAAGCTCCTTCATTCGAGAGGTGTCGGACGGCTTGCGTACCATACCCGGAGTCAACCCGGTTGAAACGCATCCCGGCACACAGCCTGCGGGTTTCTTCGGATTCCCTATCCACTACTCCCCGGAAGAGTTGTGCGGTCTGCCGGCGCCCCTGTTTGCCGATGCGCTCCGAAAGGAGGGCGTGCTCGCAAACAACAACCCGTATCCGCTCCTCGTCGGTGACGGCGTGCCGCTATTTTCGGGTAGCGCCCCGTCGAACGACAACCCGTATCCGCTTCTCCACACCCTGCCACTGTTTACGGAGGGGATGGACATCTATACCGAAGGACGGGGCCCCCTCTGTACGCCCGAAATGGGGGGAGATTACGCAGGCTACGCCCAAGGCGACCTGCCCGTCAGTGAAAAAGCCTGTTCACGCCTCGTGTTCCTGCCTGTCCTGACAGATCCGATTCCCCATGCCGCAGGTCGCGTCCTCGCCGCAATCGACAAAATAGCCCGTCACGCCGAAATGCTCGTCAAGAGTGATGCCGTTTGACATGCCGGTCGAATTCTCTTCCCGCACCCGGGCACAGAACATCCAAAACCTAAAGCGCGAGCCGTTGGACGTGCTGGTCATCGGCGGCGGCATCGTGGGCACCGGGCTAATTCGTGATCTCGCCCTAAACGGCGGGATCCGAGCCGGGTTGGTTGAGAAGGGCGACTTCGCCAACGGCACCAGCAGCGCCACCTCCCAACTCATCCACGGCGGTTTTCGGTATCTCATCAAACGCGATTTCGCGCTCATTAAAGAGGCGCGGCGCGAACGCGAAATCCTGCTGCGCATTGCGCCGAACCTCGTCAAACCGGCGCCGCTCGCCATCCTCAATTACAAGGGGGATCCCTATCCGCTCTCCGGAATGAGCATCGCGGCACAGTATTACAATCACCTCTCGAAAGCTGACAAGGCGGAGAAAGCTCGCACGATACGCGATCCGGCGCAGATACGGGATCTGGTCGGTCCCATTGAGACACAGTCGTTGAAAGGCTGCGTTGTGGTTTGGGATAGCAGGGTCGACGATGCGCGATTGACCCTACTGACGCTGAAGGATGCGTACCGGCACGGCGCTGTGGTAGCAAACTACGTCCGCTTCGTCGAATTCATCGCCCAGCCAAGTAAAGCCAACCGGGCGTACACAGTTCGTGTTGAAGATGTCCTCTCCGGCGAACAGTTTGAGATAGTTACACACAAGATTGTGTCGGCAGCCGGTCCTTGGACAGATCGGCTCTGGGAGAAGGACCCCGCCTACGATGGCGTGCCGCGATTGACAACCCGAAAGGCTAAAGGAATTCACCTTATCTTGCCCCGGTTGAACCGGAGCGACTGCGGCATAGCGACGTTCACCCGCGCGGAAAAACGTCAGAACGAAAAACCTCGCATCATTTTCACTCTTACCTTCAACGATTCGCTTTCTGCGATTGGCACCACCGAAACCGATCCCGAGGCGGATCCCGATTGTGTGCGCCCCTCTGCCGCCGAGGTGGATTACCTGCTTTCGGAAGTCGCGCGAATTTTCCCGACGGCAGCAGCCGTCAATCGGGTGAGCATCGTGTCCGCGTATGCGGGCGTGCGCCCCCTCATCGCCCCCAAGGGCGATGGCTTTGTCTCCCGCGAACACCTTATCACCGAGAGCAAAAGTGGAGTGCTCTACATCTACGGCGGCAAGTTGACCACGCACCGAAAGATTGCCGAGGAGGCTGTCGATTGCATCGCGGAGGGACTGGGGCGTCCGCGTTCCTGCAAAACCGCAGCGCACCCACTGGGAGACAACGCCGAGCACGTGTTGGATGGAGACGCCAAACTGATTCCGCCTGCGTACAGAGAACGGATTATTGGACGCTACGGTGGAGACGCAGCCGTCATCGGAAAGTTAATCGCCGAAGATCGGACGCTGGCAGAGCCGATGTCGGAATCGTCCGCCTACTTGAAAGCGGAGGTGCTCTATGCCTTTTGGGGTGAAATGGCGATGACGCTCGACGACCTGCTCTGGCGGCGTTTTCGAATCGGCTTCAAACGAGGTCAAGGCATTGACCTGGCGCCGAAAATCGCGCGCTTCCTCGGTGAAAGAGGACACTGGAACGAAACTAGAATGGCATCCGAAGTAGAAGCCTACACGCAACGAATCGCCCAACTGAATGCGGAATTCAAGAACGATCAACCGAGTGAATAACGAGGGCGATAGCAAATCCCGTGCGATAGAGATCCTACAGGTGTATAGCGCGTGACGACAAATACACGACAGCGCTTCTCCTCAAACGATCAAACATGATTTTTCCACCTATTATTCAAACAGGCTCTTAATTACCGCAAAGCGCTTGAGGTAATTTTTCCAAAGCAATCTACAAACCTTTCGCCCCGCTGGGCTTTTATTACGTTGCTGTTTTCGCGGCTATACACCTGTCGCGCCTCTGGCGCTTTGGGGTGTAGGAGGCCGGTTACCCTATTTAGGAACCGCGTCTTCAAGAAAAAACCGGGGTTCTTCGCAAGATGAAAAAACGCTACATGACCGTGCCAAAGCGTAGCGCATGGCTATTTATCCCTCTTTGCTTTCTCGCGGCGTGTTCGGGGCAGGATGACTTCCGTATTCCCGAAACTGTTGTCTCAATAGACCGGGAGATTCCTAGAGTTCGTTTGGCGACGTGGAATATCCGTATCTTCAGTGACAACAGCCGAGATGACCACGAGCTGAAACTAATCGCCAACGTGTTAATCGACTACGACTTCATCGCCATCGTTGAGTTGAGAGACGAAAGGGTATTGAGGCGAACAGAAAGCATGCTGGCGTTGATGGGCAGGGACTACGACTACCTGATGAGTCGTCCGGTTGGCGAGAACGTCAAGGAACGTTACGCCTTTCTGTTCGATCAGAAGCTAGTCAATGTTTTGGAAGACGGGATGGTGTTCCCCGATCCAAACGACGCCTTCCTGCGTGAGCCGTATTTCGCATCGTTCAGGGCGGGGAAATTTGACTTCACCGCAATTACGGCGCACGTGATTTGGGGGGATTCGGTGCCTCCACGTCAGCGCGAGGTGGGTGAACTAGCCAACGTGTATCAGACGGTTCAGGCGATGAACGGTGCGGAACAGGACGTGATACTGCTTGGCGATTTCAATCGCAATCCCGACGACCTGTCCGCTTATCAGCCGCTGATGTCGATCCCGACAATGTCACACCTGTTGAACCTGCCGCAGAAATCGCACATCAGGGATACCAGCCTATACGACAACATCTTCTTCCAATCGTTCTATGTAACCGAATACACCGGGAATAGCGGCATTGATCGGTTCGACGAGACAGATTTCGGCAACGATGACAAAGCTGCTTCACTCGCCGTGAGCGATCACCGTCCCGTGTGGGGCGAGTTTCGGATTGATAACGATGACGACTAGCGGGATCAAGCGACCGAATAGGTAGGGAGCGATTAACTGAGTGGATAACGAAGGATCAAGCGAATGGCTAATGAGTGCGATAGAGATCCCATCACGCATTACGAGGCATTGACCATTCAACTGATTAAGCCCTAATTCAATTACCTCATGCGCACCTGCCCCGGCAGTGGCCCCTGGAGGTTCGAATAATTGTGGAAGAGCGACGCATACTTTCCGATATGGCACAACGCACACTTTTCGACCTGACACAAGATGGCTTGGTCATTGGACGAAAACTTGAGCGCATCTATCCCGACTTCGACACGCACACCTTCGTTAAGGACGTTCGGACGGAGATGGAGGGGCAAACGATTTACAACGTGACGAAAGCCGTCGGGCGCATATTGCGCCATCATCTGCCCAAAGACTATTCCGATGCGCTGGCTATTCTGATGACGTACGTCGACACTGAAATCCCCGCTGAACCCAGCCCGTCACCCAGTGAAGAACTTCAGACCAGCTTGAGACCCATCTCCCACTTCGTCAGCCTGCAGAGCGAAGCCGATAAGCCACAAACGATTCTCACGCACTACGTAGTTTCCTATAAGCGCCCCACGGGCCACGTCACGCGTAAACGCTACCGCGTCAGCCAACGAAAGTTAAAACCGAAACAGAAGGTCAGTTACGATAAATCTCTTTTCCCGTTGCCATCTCTCAAGCAGTACCACGACGGAAAAGCGTGTCTGGGCTGGCACCGCTTTGAACTTGAAGTGAATGGCGACGCGATCGGAAGTTTCGATTTTGAAACAATCGCGGAAACACATCGTAGAGAATCACATTGATTGCGTCTGCGATGTCTTAACTTACAAATCACGAGGTAGAAACAGGCTGGAATTGTAGAAGGAAGGAGCTACTACCATGACAGATGAGGAAAAATTTACCGTCGATCTTCAGGGGTACCTGGTGATAAAGGACGTGTTGACCGACGATGAAGTGAATGAGATGAACGCCATCATTGATAAAGGAAACCTTGAAGGACCGCCAAGCCTTTGGGGATCGCCGTTTAAGCGGCTTATCGACCACCCCAAAATCCTCCCCTATCTTATCGAGCTTTTGGGTCCCTATGTTCGTCTCGACCATGATTACGCCCTGTTTATGAACGAGGGAGACAGGCGCGGCGGATTGCACGGCGGCGAGGATGGCGGGCGTCCCGGCGGTCCCGAAGGCGACCATTGGTACAGGTACAGGGATGGCGTGATGCGAAACGGTCTATGTGTGATGACATACAACTTAACCGATGCGCCCGAAGGCGCGGGCGGGTTCGCCTGCATTCCCGGGAGTCACAAGAGCAATTTCCCGACCCATGTGCCGCAGGAGGTTCGACGGTTCGAGCGGCCGGCGCACTATGTCGTCCAACCCGCGCTTGACGCGGGTGATGTCCTGTTTTTCACCGAAGCCGTCATTCACGGAACCATGCCGTGGCAGGCGGAACACCAGCGCCGTTCCGTACTCTACAAATACAGCCCCGGGCATTCGGCGTGGTCGGGAGGTTATTACGACATCGGCAAATACGGCGAGTTGACCGAGCAACAGAAACGGATGCTCCTGCCGCCATCAATCGGCAGCCGTCCCCGCGTCGTGGATGAGAGCTGAGTTGTAGGGTGCGATCAACCGAGTGAACAACGATCAAGCGACTGAATAAGGAGCGCGATAGAAATCCCGTGCGATAGAGTTCCCCTTGCCCCGCCGCCTTTGCGCGGAGACAAGGCTGCTTATTCCGCTCCACACGAGTTCCTTTACTCGATCCACGTAATCAATGCACTTGAATTTTAGAGAAATGGTATAAATCTTGATAGAGGTCCTAGGGCGATAGAAAATCCCGTGTGATAGAGATTCTCTCCCGGTCGTAACCTCTTCTAGCGAGTTGTAGGATGGACTCTACCCGCCGTTCCCATCCAGCCGCATTCCGAGTAAACGAAGGTTTGTAGTAGCGCAATTCATTGCGCGTTCAGATTCTGGTTACGCACCTGCCATTTTCTCAACATAACTAAAAGTTCAACAAAGAACTTCAACTTCGTAAAGCCTTCTTGTAGGTTTGAAGGATGCACTACGTAGATTAGAATTGGGGTTTTACACGCCGGTTTACTTTTTCTGAGTCGGCTTCCCCGTAAAGCCGTCCTTTTCAATGATAGCCATGCGTGCCATCCGCCACTCTATGCTTTCAGGACCAGCGTCAGACCATTCCCCGGAATGCTCGATCAAAACAAAATCTTCGTCTCCCCAATCGTTATCCTTTGGCTCATAAGGAGCCCAGTTCGTGAAGGTCACCGGCTCACCGCTTGCCCAAACCCATTCCCCCTCGTTCGCATAATCGGTTAGCCCAATCCAACAATGTTGAGGTTTGAGAGTCTTCAACAACCACTCTTGTTCAGCCGCATCGGTGATTGAGACCAGATACGCATCTTCGGCGACAGCTTGGGTGTTTGCATCATCCCAACTCTCGCAACGAATTCGCTTGTAGGCGTGTCCGTTTGCCGGATTCACCACCCACGCTCCCATATCACCCGGCAACGATGCTGTAGACGATTTCGCAGAGACTTCGACTCGACCAGCCGCCACATCCGCGAGAGTCGGTCGCCTTTCAAGCGTGAAAATCAAATCCTCTTTGTTCTCTCCTTTTCTTAGCAGGAACGGCTCCGCTGTCGGAGTAAATCCCTGATAGTTCACCGTCACCGTGTAGAACGCCGTCTCATCCAGATGGTACACGAAGTAGCCCTCGGCGTCCGTCTCATTGGAGGAACTTGAGCTACCGCTGCCCCTCCCGTCCGGAGAGCGATGGCGCTCGCTGATGTCAATTCTCGCGCTGGAAAGGGGAGTTCCGTCGGCGAACACTATTCTCCCCCGAATGTACTGCCGAGACTTCACTCTGACTTCAACGTTCTCAATGTGCGCGTCCGGTTTGATAGCAAACACAATTCCGCCAAACGCCGATGGTTGATGATGATACACGGTCAACGCCCCGACTTTCATGGATAGAATGTCGTGGCTAGTCCCGGAATCGTGGTCAGACTTGGAGACAAGTGCTAATCGGAGCTTCAGCGGAACGATGTTGTGGATGGAGAAACGCCCCATTTTGTCCGTGCGTGATTCTAAGCCCGCGATGTCTCCTTGATATTGATACTCCCTACCACTAACGATCTCAACGGATTGAAGGGGAATCGGTTCAAGGGTTAACCCCAATCCGGGGACCGGGTTGCCCATCAAATCAAGGACACGACCGGATAGTGAAGAAGTGGCTTTCAGAGCGATACTTTGTGCCGATGCCACGAGCAACAATGCCACAATGCCCGAGAATAGCCACAGGTTTTCTCGCATCGGCAGTGGGAACCAATTCTTGAAATGTGAACAGTTCATGACAGATGCCCCCCTTTGGGTAGTTGGTCGTGAACGGTGCTTAAGGTTCATGTAGTTGAACAACGTGAACTTGGCGGTTCACCGACTCGTGGTTGGCGTCGGGGACGGACCGTCCTTTTCGATGATAGCCATTTGCGTCAGCTGCCACTCTGGGGTTTCGGAGCCAACGTCGTACCATTTCCCGTCCGAGGTGAGCCCCATGAAGACATGATCTTCTTTGCCCCAGTCGGTGTCCTTCGGCTCATTCGGAGCCCAGTTAGTGTAGGTAATCGGCTCGCCGTTTGCCCATCGCCATTCGCCCTTTTTCTCCACATCGGTTAGTCCGATCCAATAGGGCGCGGTCCCAAAGATTTTCACAAGCCATTCCTGCTCCGCGGCATCGTTAATCGAGACCAAATGCGCCTCTTCGTTAATCGCTTGCGCTTGGGCATCTTCCCAACGCTCGCATTGAACGCTCTTATAGGCGTGTCCATTTGCAGGATTCATCACCCATGCACCGTCACGGTTCGGCTCAACCTGATTGGGAATTGGCTTGATAGGAGTTGGCTCAATGGGAATCGGTTGGCTGTCAAGCGTGATGATCAAGTCATCGCGCCGTTGATTAGCTCCGAGCGCAAACCGCTCCGAGCTTGCCGAAAGCCCTTGAAATTCGACCGCAACCATGTAAAACGCAGGCTTCTCCACATAGCGCACAAAGTAACCTTGATCGTCTGTTCGAGGCGCTCCTCCTCTACTCCCCGTACCCGTGCCATCAAAATCTCGATATCTTACTCTGATCTGAACTTTGGCGTTGGCAAGCGGCGTGCCATCGGCGAAAACGATTTGACCTCGAATTCGCATTCGAGGCCTCACTGTGATTTCAACATTTTCGAGATGCGTCCCCGGCTCGATGGTAAATGTAATTCCGCCAAAAGGAGCACGTTCCGGGCTGAAGGGATAGAAAGTCATCACCCCGATGTCAATCGATAAAACTTCGGCATCGGCAAGATTGTCTTCATTAAAATCATATGGCGGGATGTCGCCGCCATCAATATAGTTAGGTAGTGGAATGAATTGAATAGGGCCGGGTTTAACGCCAGAGATTGAAAAACGTCCCTCTTCATCCGTATCCGATTTGAGCGTTGCCGCTTGCGCGTTTCCATTGAACTCCCCAAACATGAAGAATGGCTGAATTTCCTCATCAATGGACATAAGTGGTCCAACAGCTATCGGGAACCCAGCCATCGGATTTCCATCGGTGTCAACAACGCGGCCGGAAAAGGCAAGTTTATCGGAATCACTCTCCAATACAGCCGCCGCGAATTGCGGATTAGCGCGTTTCGTGCCGCTAGCTCTGGATGTGCTCCCTCGGTCAATTGACTGACGGCTTTGCTCCGCGGAGGCGCGGCTGGAAACACCCAGCGGACGCTTCCCCGTCGGTTCCGGAATACCCGGGATTGATGCGCGCGTCGAATAAGAAACTGGCTCAAGAAGTGCGAACTCGATTGGTAATCGGCTCGTGTTTGATGTAGACAACCCGATCTGGATTGCTGACAACGCTTCCGGCAAATCGTCCCGCGATCCAATAAGTCCAATCAAGATGCACAATGCCGTAATCAGCGAAAATACGGTCTTGTCAACGGTTGCGCTGCTCCACGCAAACCCCATCGTTAGTACCGGTATATGGCGAATCTGCTCCATTATCTGCATGAGAAAACCTCCTCTAAGTTTGTGACTCTTCAACAGTCTACCGTACTGTTCAGACAGCGCTCTACCAAGTTGCTGACGCGCGCGATGTAACTTGCCCCTCACGGTGTTAACGGAGACGCCGAGAAACTCGGAGATTTCTTTTAGTGAACAGTCCCCCATGTAGAACATCAACACGGCGACCCGATTTTCGTCGGAAAGCGCCGCGATTGCCTGCTCAAGGTCTGCACGCCAGTCCTCAGCGGGAACGGTCTGTGCGGGTTCAACCCGTGGTTCATCGTCCGCCGCGTCCGCCAGAAGTACTTCGCGCTGACGTGTTTTCGCAGCCCGTGCCAACCAGCGGTTGCATTCGTTGGACACGATTGTATACAGCCAGCTTCGGAACCGATGCGGGTGGCGTAGTGCATAGAGATTGCGATAGGCGCGTAGGAAAACCTCTTGCATAACATCCTGCGCATCAGCCTCGTTTCTCACCTTCTGAAAGGCGTACGCGAAGACCATCTCCTGATACCTGTGCACGAGGATACCGAAGGCATCTCGATCTCCCGCAAGTGTTCGGGAGACTATCTGTTCGTCGGCTGGATACATAACATGCACCCCATCGAAAAACGAATCCATAGCCACCGCAATGGATTGAACAAAATCGTTAATTAGACCCTCGGAACGACCAAAATGTTATGCCGTAACAGAAAAAAGATTTAAGTGTCCCCCTCTGACTGAAGTTAAGCCATATCTGACAGATATGTGGGGGCGTATGGACGCTCCTTCCTAAACATGTGCACAATGCGGTGTCAGATGAATCCGTCATGACGCAAAATCACATGCACTGCGCTGTAATTTTATCGTAGGGAACGCAGATTTGCGTTCCCTACTACGGCAGGAGATATAATATTGTCTTGAAGGACTAATCCGGTAGATATTATAATACGGATTCCGCGTGTGTTTGTAATCGAATCGAATATCACTCGGTTTGAATTAGCCAATCAGAAGGAGGGACACGGGTGGCTCGAACCTAACGTCACCCACGGTGGAAGAAGGAACCAGAAAAGGCTGAAGGGAGAAAGACAACCATGGGACATCCACTGCTAGAAGTTGACCGCATCGACCAAGAACCCAATCGCTATCTCCACACCATCGGCGATGTATTCGCGGTTTTTGACGAAGCAATACAGGACTCCGGGAACATCTCCTACGGTATACGGGATGAGGGGGGACGTTATTTCGTAAAAACAGCCGGACGCCCGGATAATCCGGACCCCTATCTGAGTCACACCGAACGGGTATCCATGCTCCGCAACGCTGTCCACCTGTGGCGGGGTTGTAGGTACCATACGCTGCCGGCGCTCCATCAGGTCGTCGAGCCGCCTACTGGTCCGCTGCTAGTCTATCAATGGGTGAACGGCGAACTTGTCCGTACCGACGCTGCAACACGCGACCATCCGCAATCAACCTTTCAACGTTTTAGACAACTCCCGACCTAAGAGATTTTACACGTCCTTGACCAAGTTTACGAATTACACTATCAACTTGCACAAGTGGGTTGGATTGCGGTCGATTTCTACGACGGTTGCATGATCTACGACTTTAACCATCAGGAATTTCACGTTGTAGACTTGGACCTTTACCGTGAGGCACCGTTTGTAAATGAGATGGGAAGGATGTTCGGCTCAACCCGCTTTTGGCACCCGAAGAGCTTGAGTTGGGTGCATCAATCGACGAACGTACCAATGTGTTCACCATGGGGCGAACCGCAGCCGTGTTTCTGTCGGATGGGACGCTAAATCGCGGACCGTTTCGCGGCAGTGATGCGCAGTACGAGGTTATACGTCGTGCCTGCCGGGACAATCGGAATGAACGCTTTGATTTGATGGGGGCATTCTATCGCGCGTGGGGGCAGGCGCGTCGCGAATAATCTCGCATGAATTGGAAGGTCCGGCAGTTCAATCCGCGAGGAGAGCCTGAACCCGCTCTTGAAGATTTAAGGGATAAGCGATGTCCGCGACCTCGCCTTTCCGGTCAATGAGAATAACCGGATCGCCCCAGCCGACAGCGTAGCGGTCAAAGGTTTCGCCTCTTGCATAGATAGTCTTTGTCCTGCTGTCCAGAGCGCAACGGGGTAGATGAGCGACTTTTCTCTGATAAGACGTTTGGCAACCTCGACTTCTGCCGCGGCGGGACAAACGGCGATGCAGACAAGCCCTTTCTTCCGATAGGCTTTCTGTAAGAAATTCAACACGTCTATGCAGAGTAGGTTGTCCGAGTCTCCCAGATCCCAGAAATATAGGGCGATTGTCTTTCCCTTCAAATCTCCGATGGATACGGGGAAACCCGACAACCACTCTGCAACCTTCAACTCCGGTTCAGGCTTGCCTATCAAGGATTTGATTCGTTCCTCTGCCTCCTCCGTGTACACCTGCTGCGCTTGATGCGTTGCTCTCTGCTGCCGTGCCGACCCGCCCGGTTGCCCGGGTAGCAAGGTGATATCCGCAATTTGGGACATCTCCTTTGTCGCGGTGAACCTGCCGGTTGCCGCACCAAAATTCTCCTCCGTGTATGGGTGACCGTGAATGATGTACTCTTCGCCTATCATAAGCCTGACTTCACGGTATCGACCATCGTTGTCCGTCACGGCAACGTTTGTGCCGACCGTTGATCTTCCCTGATTATCCCACTGGGATAGAACGATGATCACACCGGGAATCGGTTTTCCGTTTTGGTCGACCACTCGTCCGGAGACCTCAATCTGCTCGTACCGTTCCATCCGAATTTCAACCGCCCTTCCAGGCTGGACCTCCGCCTCTGCCATGCCGTGCAATCCACGTTCAACATGTTCCGCTTTGAGGAGCAGTAGCTGCCCCGCTCGAAGCCCGCGAACAATGTATTCTCCCTTTTCGTCAGATTTCATGCCATGCAACTTGTCCATTCCCCATTGGTCAGTAATCCACGCATCCGCTACCGGCTCGCCAGCCACCGTTAATGTGCGAATAACCAACTCAATGCCCGTAGAGAATTGAAAATCAACGGTGACAGTTTCGCCCTCAATGACATCCGCACTTCTCGATACTTCGCCGATGTCTTCATAATCCCGCGGTGCACTGGCAAATACGAGCGCCCGTCCCGGAGCGGCGTGGATTTGATAGGCGCCGGTTTCGTCCGTAGCGGCACTGTAACGCCTCCCCAGAGATTCGGGATGGGCGGCGTCGTGAAGAAAGACATTGTGGTTGGCAATCGGCTCGCCGGTGTCCGGCTCGGTCACTCGACCGGTGATAACGCCGCACCGAATTAAACTGAGGTTTACATCGGATACGGTCTGCCCCTCAACGACCAAAATACGTCCCTTGGGTACAGCCGTCCAACCTTCGGGCGCTACGCCAAGATAGAGGTTGTACAAGCCGGGAGGCAGGTTTTTCACGACGAAAACTCCGTTTTCATCAACATTTGCGTCCTCTCTCCCATGGAACAAATCGATCCCATTGGCCATAACGGTCGCGTTTTTTACCGGCGCGCCGATATCGGCGTAACTGAGACGTCCCTTGATTCTGCCTTCGCGCTTTAGCAGTATCTCAAGCCCTTTAGCACCAACCGGCACCCCGATGCGTTCAGCCTTTGCGTACCCGGGCGCCCGGATATAGAGCATTGTCATAGCGCTTTGAGGTAGATTACGGAAAACAAACTCCCCCCTCTCATCGGTTTCGGCAGGCGGCATATGATGAAAAATGTTCAGCATGGAATAATCCACGCGATGAGGCGATGTCCGGTCTCCACTCATCAAGAGTTGAATCCTTACCTCCGAACTCAGTATGGGTTCGCTGGAGGAGTCCAGGACCCGCCCGGAGATTGTACCCGGCGCGTTGAGTTGAATCTCAATATCCGTCGTGTCGTCGAGAGGCAATTTCCGCCAATGGTTAGCGAAATCGGCGTGTGTAATGAGGATTTTCAAGCGCCCATCCAACTTCCCAGGATCGGGACGCGGCATCTCAAAGCTGAACGTCCCATCCGTTGCTGTGCGAGTGACGAGTTGAGTGGCCTCCCAATTCACCGCGTATCGAATCTCCACATCTTCTATCGGCTCCCCCTTGTTGTTAACGACGCGACCCGAGAAGGTTAATTTTTCCGAGGCATTCTCCGCGGCTGTGGCTAAGGATTGTAGACCGAGGTTCGTTCCACCACCGCTAAGTAGTGTAAGCAAAACATAGGCACTTGCGATTAGCGGGAATAGAGTTTTGCGGACAGATGAACGCCCCACGGATGTCATCGCCGATCCCCATGTTAGCCGAATCTGCTCCGTTATCTGCATGAGAATACCTCCTCTGAGATTGTGGCTCTCAACAGTCTTCCGTAGTGTTGGGACACGGCACTCCCAAGTTTGCCCTTGAAGACGAATTAGCGTGTACATAGGTTGAATTCATGAAAGTGTGAGAAGGTGGGAAATCAGGGGAAAAACTGAAATAGGAAAAAAACTACGGGGCAATCGCGGGCAAGTGTTCTACGCATCGACCTACAATTCTGGCAGAATCGAAATCTGATGGTTTTCAATGAAGTCAGGCATAATTCCAATTTGAAAGCGCCAGTGGCGCCGCAGGTGTAGAGAACGCTGAGTCGCCTCACATCAAAGCCCAGCGGGGATCAGGCGAGTGGATAGATCAAAGAAGTGAATAGCGACCGCCAAAGAGATCCCGTGCGATTGAAATCCTACAGATTGCACTATATCGGACACCACTGACGCCTCTATCAATAGTCAAACAAATAGACCGGCGGCTGAATCTCCCGCGCTTTTCTCCAACGCTTGATTGACACCGTCTGCTATACCGCTTAAATGTGCAAAGTCGAGCTAAGAAATCTAATTCGTGAAACAAAGCGAATAACAGCATCAATCAAAAATACCCGACCACGGGACAAAAGGCAATCGGGCATTCAGAGATGACAGGTGGAGATTTACCAGTTAACCTGCTATTACACTTGACACATCTCGCAATGAACGTATAAAAGTCGTTTATACGTTTTACCCCCTTTCAAGGAATTGGCGTGAGTGTTTGTGCGCACTCGCGCCTTTATTGTTTAACGCCTACCTTTAACCTTCCCCAAGTTGTAATCAGCCTATCAACTGAATTAACAGATCGCGGCATAGGCTGGTACCACTCCGGCTGATAACTTGAATCTTCGTGGAGTTGTAGGAACGGTTTGGTTATTCCACTTGTAATATCTACCATATAGGTTCTAAGTTGTAAATCATCCCTAGTGGAGTGAAATAGAACCTTATCACTATCTGGTGACCATGTAGGGTGTCCATCTATATCTGAGAGATGGTCACGTGGCTTGATACCAGTCAATTTCCTCTGATTCCCGCTTTCGATATTTATCATCCAAATCCTAGCAGTAGATACATAGGCAATCTTCTCACCGTCCGGTGACCATGTCGGGGAACGTTTATATCCAGAGTCAAATGTTAACTGCTTTGGATTCTGTCCGTTACTATCCATTATGAAAATCTGATCAGTATTTGTTCTACCAGAAACAAACGCTATCTTCGAGCCCCCAGGTGACCAACAGGGTTGCATGTTACCTGCCCCAGTGAGGCTTTGTCTGTTATTTCCGTTAATATCTATCACACAGATTTGAAAGCGTTGAATTTCAGACTTAGCATTGACAGATTCTTTGTGTTTAGAGTGATACGCAATTCTGTTTCCATCTGGTGACCAAGCTGGGCTGTCTGCACTAATTTCATCTGTTAATTTGGTTCTATTCCTACGATTAGTATCAATGAGCCAGATTTGAGATGTGCCATTTCTACTAGATTTAAATGCTATCCTTTTACCGTCGGGTGACCAAGTAGGATTCGTATCAGTTGATGGGTGTATTGTTAATTGCCTTACATCACGGCCATCACCATTTGAAAAGTAAATATCTGGTTTTTCATCAGCTACAGTGCTAGTAAAAGCAACCATTGATTTAGGAACAGCATAACTATTGTCTGCAATCTGAAATACTAGCAAAACTAGAATGGTGGCAGTGAATTGCTTATTCATTTTTCCCTCCCTTGTCATCTTTACGGGTAATCTCACACAGAAGCGAAAGTAGAATATCCTCTATACGCTCAAACCCTTTTTCGAGGGTGCGCTGTATTCCGTAAGTGGCTATTGCTATGATAATAGTATTAGGATTAATTCATACATAATATCTCTAAATGAAAAAGGGCAACGCACCAAAGCACGCTGCCCTCATGTTTTGCCTTCCATACCTACTCATCACGATACACCATTGAGTAAGAACCTTCTACCCGAGGAAGTTTGTGAAACCATTGGGCAGTTTCATAAGCCTCAGTATTCTTTGGGCTTGGAAAGAACAGCGCCAATAGTCTGTGAAACTCCAAACTGTCATCAGGTGTCAAGGGTATGTGATGCCTCACTTTATCTACCAACGTGAAAAATTCATTGATTTCAGAGATGTCACCGTGTTTTTCTATAAGACTCACTCTTAGCTGACTATCCTCTAAGTGCTCGTCTTCGGGGCAACAGTTCTGACCATCAAGACTTTTAGCCAGTTCCTTATTATGCTCTGAAACTGCGAAAGATTCTAAAGTTGACAAATCGTTGCTCACGCTTGTTTCACTGTTTTGGTAGTCAACATAAATCACTGAGCCCACCACAGACAAACATGAAACAGTTATTAGAGCAACGAATGTTGAGGTACGCATGATGTTTCACCTCCCGTTGAGAGTTTAAATTCAACAGTCACAGTTCGGGATAATGACCGTATCCACTACCTGTTCGTTGTACTCAACAGTAGTACCGTGAGGGTGATCATCATCGCAATCTTCATCAGCATTACGATTATGGCACTTCCTACGATGAGGTGAATCAAGTGGCACAAGATTAGTTTGTTCAGTTTGAAAACAGAACTCACCTTGCGGGGTTTCATAGTGGATAATCCAAGTCACTCGCTTATACCTGTCATATCCAGCATCTGCGTCCTCGGTTAACAGATTAACGAACGTTAGAATCCCCAGTGTGAAAAGCAAGCATGTAATCACTGCTGAAACTTTCCTTAACATGATGATTCTCCTTTTCGGTTGTTAGTTAATGCTGCTAATCGTTGCACCCTATATGCAACGTCCTATCAGTTCGTCTCAATGATACTGGTTATAGGTTAAATCGCGGAGAAAGCCGAATGCTCCCCTCGCTTGCGATAACCTTTCGCCTATCGCGGAACGGCTATCGATTTAAGTTTCACTGATGTACACGTGCATGTCTCATGCCAAAGATCAAAAACACGCCTCGATTCGGTGTCAGTGAAGCCCTTGCGCTTAGGCGTGATGCGGGTTCAGCGATGTAAATTTTTTCGGAATTAGTAGCTTGTAGCTTTTAGACTGACGACAAACATAAAACTTGGTACCCTGTCGTAAATCTTTTCGTCACACGTAGATGTCCATAGTGACTATTCTTCTCGTAGGAGTTTGCTATGGACATTTTGAATCTTATGAAAGAGTTTCCAAATCAAGAATCTTGTCTCAGATTTATAGAGGAAAAACGTTGGAAGGACGGTGTTTGCTGTATCCACTGTGGCAGTGAAAAAGTTGGACGCAAGAACAGAAACGACATTACTACTGGTTGGAATTGCTACGATTGTGAATCTAGCTTTTCGGCTACAGCAGGAACCATCTTCCATGGTACCAAGATACCTCTCCAGAAATGGTTTTTGGCTATCTCAATCCTTTCCAATGCCAAGAAAAACATATCGAGTTGTCAGCTTGCTCGTGACTTGGACATGAATCAAAAGTCCGCTTGGTATATGGCAATGCGCCTCCGTGAGAAAATGAGTGATAGTGATGAATTGCTGAAAGGGATAGTTGAAGCAGACGAAACCTATGTCGGCGGCAAACCCAGAGCAAAATCTAAGAGAGGTAGAGGCACAAATAAATCTCCCGTCATCGGCGTAGTCGAGAGAGGCGGTCGGGTGGTTGCTAAATTCATGAAGGTTCTATCTGGTGAAAATATCAGAGAATTCATCCTTAGCAATGTCTCACCCGATGAGTCTATTCTTATGACTGATGAATTTCGCTCTTACAATAGTCTGGACGAAGATATCGAAAGACATGTTATCCATCACCAAGAGAGATATGTTTCTGAGGACGGCGTAACTCACACCAATACCATCGAGTCGGTTTGGGCTTGTGTCAAGAGGTCATTCTACGGAACGCATCATCACTACAGCAAGAAGTGGCTGCCACTGTATATCATGGAGTCTTGCTGGAAATATAATCGCAGAAAAGATGATGAGATTTTCATAAGATTTTTTGATGAATGCTTCACCTGAGCCACATGAATTGTTTGGCTATCGGTATATTCTGTCAACGACAACATCATGGTATGATGTAAATCCCATAGTGTTGGAAATTAAAATCCCGCAGATAACCCGCAATGCTCCCGCGAGCATGTACAAACGCTTGGTCAACATGATATGCCTCCATTTCTCTCTTATAGAGATGTATTTTAGTGTGAATCAAGATTCCGAACACTGTCTAAAGTTATTGTACATTAAGAAAAGAAAAGCAAGCAAATCAACCAAAAAGCAGTTAACTACTAAGTCCCTTTTATAATAAGGTGAGGGGGTCAAGTAATGCGTGATGCGTAAAATCGGTTACGATCAAGCGAACGATCAACTGAGTGGATAGCGAAGGCGATAGTAAATCCCACAGTGAGTGCGATAGAGCTCCCATAGTAAATCCTGCTCGCCAATCGCTCACTTGATTGTTATTCCCCACAACTCGACTTCTGATACCAATCGCACACCTCTATTTGGGGTTGAAGGATTCGGCTTTGGCGCGCAACCGCTTCAAGTCGTCCGCGTATGTCTCATCATCAATCAAATTGTGGTTCTCGTCGGGATCGGCTGCCAAATCAAAGAGTTGCTCGGGCCAACCTTTATCCTCAAAACGGAAATATTTCAGATTGTCGTGCCTGACCATCACCGAAGGTCCGTGTTGATGCGTATGGAGTTCGGAATACGCCTCATTGTGCCAGCTATCCGTCCGCCCCTCCATGAGCGGAACGAGAGAGCGCCCGTCCAACCCCTCCGGGGCGGGCACATTCGCTAGATCGCAGAGAGTCGGGAAGAGATCTACCAGCGAGACATTCTGTTGAACGATTTGCCCGGGTGGAACGGAATTCCATCTTTCAGCGGCGATTGAAGATCCCTCCGGACACGAGAGGAAGAACGGCACGCGCGCCGATGCCTCGAAGTACTGCTGTTTCTCCCACAGCCCCTTTTGTCCCAACATCTCCCCGTGATCGCTCATAAAAGCGACGATAAAGTCGTCAAGCACGTTCAACTCCTCAAGCCTCGAGATGACGCGGGCGTACTGCATATCCACCCACTCAATCATGCCGTAGTACGCCGCTGTCGCCCGATGCGCTTCGCGATAGGTGACATCCTCCCCAATCTTCACCTTGAAGAAATCGTGGCAAGCGAACTTTTCGGGCAAATCCTCAACGTAGGGCTCCACGCGGCGCATGTAGTAGTTGAATAGGTCTTCGGGGCACTGGTACGGATAGTGCGGACACCACAAGCTGACGGCGAGCAGCAACGGACGGTTGCCCGGTCTGTCATACGCCTCGTTGACAAAGTATTCCTCAAGGAACATCAAAGCGCCGTCGACGCAATACTTGTCGTGCGACATCCAGTAGCCCTTGCCGACGCGGGCGTTCGTAACCTCCTTGGCGGACGACCATTTGCCGGTGCCAGGTTCGGTGACGGTCTCGGCGCTGTGCTCGCGATCCTTCGCCGATTCATAGCCGTTCCGTCCCCGGATGTCTCTGCCGATGCGCTCGTGCCAGCCGTGCATCTGATCGGGACCCGGAAAGTGCATCTTGCCCGCGCCGACCGCTTGATAGCCGTAGCGCGAGAGGTGTCCGGGGATGGTGACCACTTCGCTCGGCATTTCGTTATTGTTTTCGAGGGCGCCGGTGTTGTGGGGGTACAGACCGGAAAGAAAACTTTGACGCGCCGGCACGCAGATCGGCGACGGGGTGTAGGCGTTGCGGAAGTATGTGCCTTGGTTGATAAACCGATCGAGGGTGGGCGTGCGAATGTGCGGATTCCCTTCAATCGGCATAACATCGGGGCGATGTTCATCGTTGATAAGCAGCAGGATATGGGGCTTTTTTTCGGGCATGATTTGTCCTTTGAGAAACGGCGGTCAATGGCAGAAGAGCAGATTTTGCAAATGGTACTACATTTAGAATAGAAGGAACCGAGTTTTGAGGAAAAAACTCGGTTTCATTGCACGGTATGGCAACGGTGGAACTTTAATCGTACCTACTATCGGTTTTGGCGAGGTTACGTTGGTTACGGCCTCCGGTTTAAGAATGCAATTCTGCGTTACCTAAGTGCCTGTTTTCCAGTTCATTAGTCTTCACCCAAACTATCTGCCATATCGACCAAGTCTTGGGCCTCAGAACCTACGGACTCCAACGCATCTCTTAACAATTCCTGAGCACACTCGTTAAGAGCGTTATCGAATTCGTTTCTTGCGGCGCGGCAAGTCTTCAATAGGGATTCTACTGCTTCAATTACTCTATCTAACTAAATTGGCGGAAGCAGCTTCTCGATCCATCACAGTGTATCGCCTCCTTTCATTGGCTTAGATGTTAGGGTTTCGTCGTTAGGAGACATCCCGAAGTTGAAATGAGAATTTGTTTTTGCTGTACCCACCATGATGGTGCGCAAAATATACCGCAAACGTTCTTATCTGGTCTGCATTCAATTCCATCTTATCATTTGGATTTGAACATTTCAGTGTTTGGCACAATCTGGCCAACAGCCCTTTCCAACTAGATACTTCATATCGTTTCTCTCCAAGTTTGAACGCTACGGGCTTTGTAAATGTCACGGAACGCTCGTCCGAACCTTTCATCCAAAAGGTGTCTTTTTTAATGGATTTTCTCTCAGCGTTATCTGCTGTGGGAAGAAACGCTGCCTTTAGCTGTTTTTCAACTGTGTCATGATTCTTAAGGTTCTTCTGTTTGACGCTCGTAGACTGTGCCCACGACATCGTGTCCTTGTCCCAGTATACACGAATAGTCACATCAAGGTTCTCTGGCACACTGAACTGTCTCTCTGACATCCGGCTTACGATATTCTTCGCGGATTCTTCAGCCAATGATTGCGCTGAGTGTATGGCATTTTGCATCGCCTCGCGGAGCCGCTCTTCTTCTGCGAGCCGTTGCAACGCATCAAACACAGTTTCACCCTCATTGAGATTTATGTTTGACGTGCCGCTTTTTTCGAATAGCGATGCCAACGTTTGTAACTGATCTCGATTCAAATTTCCTGGGTTAATCTCAAGCCCTTCCGAGCCAGCCGCATGACAATGGTGTTTAGGCCACGGAGTCCCCAACCTATCGAATAAAACTGCCGACTCGCAATCGCACTGAAAGACATAAATCGTGTTGTCACAATGACGACACGTCGTTCTGTAAGTTCTGGCGTTGCACGAGGGGCCATGGGGTGCGGGTATCATTGAATTACCTCCTTAAAGGAACAGCCTAGTGAGTAGATTGGGGCGTTCTGGGAGATCTTAGTCATTGCTTCTTGTTCACGGTCATACTACACGCTCAATGCGAATTGGTGCCATATGCAGTCGCAGTTTGTGGGATTAGCGTCACCGTTTTTCAACGTGTTGGAGTAGAACTAGCGCTGTTTCCTAGGATTGGCAACCGTGCGCCCCTGTGCCGAACGTGATGTCGGCATGATAGCAGATTGGGAGTGTCCAATCAAGAGCAAAGTGAGGCGCAGTGTTTCAGGATCTCGGAGAGGGGTTGGTTGAAGGCGTGCGTCGGAATGAGGGGTATTGGCAGGCAAGGAGTGACGCTAAGTATATGAATAAGACGAGAGGGATGACTGCGATTATGGCGATGACTACGGTAAATTCCAATCGGGTGGTTTCATCGTTAAGACCTTGTTAGCGCTTATCGACAACTTCGTCTCCGGACTTTGGACGGTGATTGTCGTTAAGAGGCTGGCGGTTACCGTGCCGATGAACATGATGGCAATGTCGACGGTGGTGTAGCAGTATTTTTGGGGAAGGGCATGGAGTGGTCTCCTTATGGCGCTTTCCTCCCTCCCTTGAGAGATTTCAATTCTTCTCGAATTGCTCTGAGTTCGCTATTGTAATTACCCCGAAAGATTCAGTTGGCTTGGGACTGGAGCGCCGAGACCGCTTCATTTTCACTCTCGAAATGTTCAAAAGTGTTAATTAGGCGACTTCTAACAATGAGGCTTTTGATGTGTTTACTGACGTTAATGACGGCAATTCGCCCTCCTTTCTTTGTGACTGATATATGGGCTTCCATTAAGGCTCCAAGCGACGAACTATCTACCAATGAAACGTCGGCAAAATCGATGAGAAATTTTGGTCCCTCCTCGCTGTCGGATAGAAAGTTATAGATTTTTCGTCTGAGTTCAGCAGAAGCGCTTCCAATCAACTTGCCATTGGGTTTCACATAGATGATGTCGTTTCTTTTATAAATGTCGATTTCCATTTTCGGCCTCCCGGTAGATTTCTCGGGTGAAGAACGTGTAAGTGTGTGGAGATTAGAGGTCGGTAAAAAATCGTCCAGTCATAGAGCGAACGATGAAGAAGCGTCCAGCCGCGATGTAATGATCTGAACCCCTTATACAACTTCCCGAAAATGTAAGTGCATAAATCGCGTGAATTAAAGTCGCAATTCGGAGATCGCTCCTACAATCCTCCGGATGCTTCACTGCGCAAGTCCTAAGTTGATTTCATTTTCCACACTTAACTCTGAAGAGTCTAATCTGTTTGCGCTGTCGGACTAGATCTATGCTTTGCAAATATTCCTACTCATCAGCATATCCGAACTGGAAGGCGTAGAGGCTTGCCTGATGCAGATGGAAAACGACGCGCACCGGCTTATTCCACAACGACCGGACATCGCTGCTGCCGTTCCACCGAACCGTGTGCCAGATCTGCGCGGGGTCGTCGGAATACACCGGATCGCAATCTTCCGCTGAGAAGCCCTCATACGGCTTGAATTGCGGGTCGAGCACCTCAACCCTGATGTATCCGCCGTAGGCTTCGGCGTTGAGTCTGAGCGTGTCCCCCTCGAATACGAACTGCCGCGTGGTTGCCTTTCCCTGTTCGTAGGACGGTTTCAGCTCTGCCCAGCCATCCTCTCGCAGGAACAGGATGCCGACGGAGCAGGCGTTCATCCTAGGATAGGTTCCCAGCGCGTCGACGAGCTCCCCCCGATTCGCACTCGCTTGTCGATAATTCTCCTCCGGCGCCATCGTGTTATTGGGACGCTGTTTCTCGGGGCGCGCGCCGTAGACGATGAAAGTCTTGCCGTCGTGAACGAGTTGACCGGCTACGCTATCGTTCAGGAAGCCGTAATCGTAGCTGCCGGGCCTGCCTCTGTCCGCCCAAGGTCCATCGTCGCCCGCACGACGCCAGTGTTTCCCGTCTCGGCTGGCGTAAAGCGAGAGGTGGGCGTAGGCGTGGTCGTGCCAATTCCAGTCTCCGGGGGCGCACAGGATAGGCTCCGCCATGAACTCCGTCGCAACCCCGATGTATTGACCGCCGACCTTGCGCACCGACATGTCGTGAAACTCAAGGTGCGGGGGGAGGTTCGGCTCCCAATCCACGGAGAGCACCACCTCTTTCGGCGACCAGTGCATGAAGTCCGGGCTTTCCTGCCGTCCAATTTGGCGTTTGCGGTGCAGCATGTTCCAGTGGTGGGAATACTGGCTGTAGGATATCCATTTCTGAATGGACTCGTCCCAGATAGGGCGCTGGTAGTGGTGATGTTGGTAGGGCGTGTTCTCGTTGACCGTCGTCCATTGCAGACCGTCGGCAGAGACGCGAAATACGGTTTTCTTTTCAGGTCCCCTGCTCACGTCCCCCGGATTGTTTATCATGAGGAACTTGCGTTCCTTGTCGCTCTGGTCGTAATTCAGCGCCAACGCGACGTGGTGACCGGAGTTGTCGAGGACGATATTCGTGGCTTTGTGATCCTCGAAAGGGAGGCACTTTTCGCTGAGCGGCTTTTCCCAATGCAGGGGGTCGTCCGCCTCCGCATAGCATAGCGCTCGGGTGCGATCCTTCACGTACCAGAGTTTGAACTTGTTGTCGTCGGGGTCTTGCACCGCCGACACCGGAAAAATGCCGCCGCGCAACTCCCACGGGAGTTCCATTGTCTTGATGATGGGTTCGTCGGGACGGTCGGGTTTGGAAAAGACGCGGGTCACACCGTCAAGCCGATCGAGGATGTGGTTGTCGAGGAACAGTTGCTTTTCCGTGCCGATGTGCAGGAAGGGCACTTTGTAATCGGGCGGTATGTAGGGATACAGAACATCGACGGGGCGCTTCCCGCTTACGATGTCTTCGGTCTTGCGTTGGATGTCGAGTTGTTCGGTGGGGCTTTTTCGTTCGGGTTTTTCAATCATAAATTGTCCTTCCTAGTATTATGTCCCTCAGAGTTACAAGGGGAGTGCCTCATCGTGATTTTATCGTCATCTGCTATACACCTGTCGCCCCTCTGGGGCTATTAGAAATTGGGCAATCAACAGGTCGCGATTCGGAGATCGCTCCTACAGAAGTAACACAATAAATCAATCTCTATCGTGGTCGCTGTGGGATCTACTATCGCCTTCCCTAATCAGGCAGTTGGTCTCCTTTGATCGGTCAGTTGCTCCTTCGCCAACCACTTAGATTATCACGTTGGGTTTCACTAGGTTTCCGAGATTTCAACCGACATCAAACCTCGAAAACCAAGTGGAATATTTTGTGTTTTCGGTTGATGCCGTTCAACCCAACCTACGTGCTGAAGGAGCGATTTCTGGATCACGATAAGTCGGGAATCGGAATTCCCTCCTACAGGCGACACACGTAGAGCGTATATTCCACGTACGTTCTTCGGAGAATGCGCTCAGACTATAAACCGCTTTTCAATTTCGCCCACGTCGTCGAGAGCTTGCCTCCCGGCTCGACAGCTAGGAACACGCCACGCGCGTTGCTCATAACCTCGACGGGGGTCAGCGCCTTGTCGTAAACACGGACGATAGAGAACGACCCGTTGAAGGTGCGGCGCCGTTCATCAAAGGAATTCGCGCCGATGGAAATGTCGTTTAGCGGCAGTCGGTTGTCGAAATCCACGCCGGGTCCCTTAGCGACTTCCTTTCCGTCTTGCTAGGCTACAATCGATTTCTTGTCCGTGCCGACAATGGTCACCCACGTCCACACGTCCTGCTCCAAAGCAACCTTCAGCGCTTGTCCGGTTTTGGTGCCCTTGGCATGGATGGACATATCAAGATTCCCGTCGCCTCCCAACAGCCAAAGGCGGAGTCCCTGCCGTCCCTCCCTTGGACTGTTCTGAAAACCGGCGAAGTGATGTTCCTCAACAAAAAGTCCGCCGTTGCGTTTACAGAGGAACTCGATAGTCCAATCCTCAACAAACAACTTAGGATTCCTCGTCACCGGTCCGCCAAAGGTCTCCTTCGATTTCCTTGCCGTGTAATACATCGCTTTTTGCTCGTCAATCCCAAGCGCAGGGATTCTGATTTTTCCCTCTTCAAGCTTTGGAGCCTGGTCGGCGACGAGTAGTGATCCACCAGCCTCGCCAAGGTTTTTCCAAGCCTTCGGATAATCGGGGTTGTCCGAGGCATCAAGGTAGAGCAGGGCGCCGGGGATGGCGTCGGCAAGCGCGACGGTGCAAGCGCTCGCCAAGAAAAACAGTATTGTCAAGGTCAAAGCAACTTTTTTCATTTTGGTATCTCCCCTTAGGTTTATGGGTACTTTAAGGGTATTTCTACCAATTTGGTAGATTCAGTTTGAAACTGCGCTGTCTGCAAACAGCCACTGCAAATTAGGCGGTAAACTTCTCACTTCATTCACTCAGATAATTACGAAACCAACGTAACTTCCGTTCGAGGCGGTCTTTGTACCCGCGTTTATTTTGGAATAGGTCGTGCCCTTCGTCTTTGTACAGGACATACTCAACCGTTTTGCCGGCACCCGCAAGGCGGTTTGCGTACATTTGAGCCTCGATGGGCTCATCATGCTCCCCCTGAAAGAGTAAGACGGGGGTTTCAACCTGTTCAACGTAGCAGATACCGCTCGTCAAAAACCAATCTGGGATGTCTAGAGTGGCTTTCCATTTGTCATCCTCACGGACGGCGTTCCGTCCTACATGAAAACCAAGCTCGAACAGATCCGTGTAGCCGTAGCTTCCTCCAGAAAGCACGGCTGCCCGGAATCGATTTGTCTGCCCGATAATGTAGGCACCGAGAACTGCGCCGTAACCGTGACCACTAAGCACAATCCTTGACGGATCGCATTTCCCGCTTGGGGCAAGCCACTCAATGCCGCTCATGACATCTCTGTAGTTCATGTCTTCAGTGGGTGGCTTAACATATCGATACTGCTGGCTACCGCGAAAGTCCGGCGCAAAGATTTGAAAGCCCTGTGTGGTCAACCAATTCCACTCGAGATCGCTAATCGCCTGGGCTGCCCCGACGGGACCGCCATGTAGAAAAACGATGGTTGGACGTTCCAGGCTCATTGGCTGACCGCAGGGGGAAACAACCACGCCTTCTAGGACCAAGCCATCATACGATTGCCACTCGACAACTTCCGACATCGGTAGTTGGTATTCATCAAGTTCGTCTGAATAGTGAGTGACTGCCTTTGATTGCCCCGAATCGAGCGAGATCGCATAGACATCTCGAAGGTTATTTAGACCCTCCCAATGGATTAGAAGTGTTTTTCCGTCTTGACTAATACCCCCAAGATAGGTCCAACCAGTCCAGTCTACAACCTCTTCGGTACGTTTCGTAGCGGTATCGACACAGACCACCCGATGGCTCAATCCCTTGAGGCCGTTGAAGTACAGTTTCCGGCTATCGTGACTCCAATATGCGACTTGGTCACACCAATATTCTTCGCTCAATATCTGTATCTGGTCTGAATCCTGCTCCATCATGGCGCACACAAGCCGGACTTCAACCGGGTATGGCGAATACCCAAAAGCCAGTTTCTTCCCGTCAGGAGACCATTTCACCAACACCATCTCGCCAGCGCCGGGGCCAACGCGACTCTTTGTCTTGCTGTCTCTGAGGTCAATATCAAAGAGATGATAATCGAAAACCCAATGTCCCGTTTCAACAGAGAACTTCTCGGTGATTTCGACCTCAGTCGATGGACGGTCGGAAAGAACAGTCAGCCAGTCGCCGGACGGATGCCAAGCGACGCACTCGTAAGTTTCCTTGGGGTCTGACGATGCCTCAAAGGTGACGGCTCCTGTCGAAACTTCAAGAACCACAAGAGCATCGGCGCTCGTAGGGGACGACAAATTCACGGCCTCAATGCCTTCCGCGTCCTCATTTGAACCGGAGCCTGTCTCTTCCGAATCCCGTTCGACAACCGCAGCCAAGGACTTTCCGTCAAAAGACCACTCAAGGGTATGACCGCCATACGTCCACTCTCCGGTTTTCACCGAGCCTATGCTCTCACCCAAATGCCGCTCGGCGCCATTCACGCGTCGAATGAAGACACCGGAGTGGTTTGATTTCAGATAAGCGAGCACATCGGGATCGGTAGGCGACCACCTAGGGCAATCTCCAACAAAAGAGGTCTCGAGGCACCATTTTTCCAGATTGAAAATGGTGATGTTTCCCCCATACCTGTACGCTGCCCGCTTTGCATCCGGCGAGAGATGGCATCTACCGCGGGTAACCCCTGAAAACGGAAAGGATAGCACGTCATCAATAGTAAATGATTTGCGCATTCCCAAATTCTTTACAGTGTTGAACGCATAGGGTGACTAACTAGTGTGTTTGCTCGTGGAGAAAAGGTTTGTAAACTCCAACTAAAAACCGTTCTTCAGTTTCCCCCACGTCGTTGAGAGCTTGTCCCCCGGTTCGACGGCTAGGAATACACCTCGGGCGTTTTGCACGACCTGAGCCGGAGTCAGCGCCTTATCATAAACGCGCACTAGGGAGAACGAACCGTTGAACGTCCGACGCCGTTCACTATGAGAATTCGCGCCGATGGATATTTCATTGATAGGCAATTTTTCATTCCAATCGAATCCTCCTTGGTTGCTAATCTGCTTACCGTCTTGATACGCCACAATCGACTTTTTGTTCTCGCCGACAAGCGTGATCCACGTCCACACATCTTGCTCCAACTGAATCTTGATCGCTTCCGGGGCTTGTTTGGTGCCCTTAGCGTGGATCGAGATGCCAAGTTCATCTCCACCGCCGAGTAACCAAAAGCGAATCCCTTGAGCGCCTTCTGCCGGGCTGTTTTGGAAACCGGCGAAGTGATGTTCCTCCACAAAAAGATTGCCGTTTCGCTTGCAGAGGAACTCAAAAGTCCAGTCCGCCAGAAACAGTTTAGGATTCTTGTTGACGGGACCGCCGAAGGTTTGTTTTGATGCCTCCGCCGTGTAATACATCGCCTTCCGCTCATTGATGCCGAGGCGTGCTATTTTGATTGTACCTTCTTCGAGTTTGGGCGCCTTGTCGGCGGCAGACAGCGAACCGCCAGCTTCGCCCAGGTTTTTCCAAGCCTTGGGGTGATCGGAGTTGTCGGAGGCGTCGAGGAAGAGCACGGCGCCCGGGACAGCGTCGGCGAATGCAATGGTGCACGCCGCTGCCATGATAAGCATTGCGGTGAAGGTTGAAATAACGCTTCTCATTTTAATTTTCTCCTATGTTAGGTGTTTCGTGTCAAGATTTTGTATATCAGAATCAGTAGGCTTACGGAGCCTAGTACAAATTGATGCAGATTCTCAATAGTCGGGATTTGGCTACTTCTTCTCTTGAATGACGAACCCGATTACAGCTAAACTCTAATTATAACAAACGAATAACTGTATCATCAATGTTTTCAGCGTTGTGTTCAGGGGAATCGCGTCTGGTTCTAAAGATATAGAGATTTTCAATCATCAAATCACAATGCGTAGGTTGGGTTGAATGCGAATCGCTATCAAGGACAATATAGGATCTGTTTTCCCATGACACAGCCTTGTGCGGAGACAGATGAAACCCAACACCACAATTCAACGCACGTGTTGATTATCTGTCGCCCCTCTGGGGCTATTGATGTGAAGTGAATTGGTGTTTCTACACACCTTTCGCCCTTCCAGGGCTTTTGTCGCGAGTACAACGCGCTCCTTCAGAGGACATGTTGTGGATGAAGAGTCCATCTTCGATTTGATGGCTGTCGATTCTCCATATCGGATGGGATTGGCATAACGTAAGAATCCGGCGTTGGTTTCTTGATGTCAGTTGGGCGGTTTTCTGTTAGAATAGGACATATCCATTGGCTCCGGTCAGGAGGAAATGTAAAGTTGGCTAGATAAACCGAAGAAACCGAGTTTTGAGGAAAAAACTCGGTTTCTACCCACGATTTCCGCTATTTCTTTGGCAGTCCCTCACTTAACGGTAAAACTAGGAACGTAACGCATGTCGTCATCATTAAATCTGCAATTCTCGTCGGCAGCCATACTTGAAGAACCGTTTGACACTCACAAGCCTCGGCTCTCCTTTGACGGGGCGACAGTTGATGAGTGGAGGACGTGGCGCGAACGGCTACTACCGGAGCTGTGGGAGCGATTCGGTCCCTTCCCCGACAAAGCCGCACCGCTCAAGCCGAAGATTGTCTCAACACAGGCGTTCGACGAATTTACACACCACAAGGTGATTTATTCATCCAGAGCGGATGTGCCAATCCCGGCGCACCTGCTAATTCCGCACGGAATCACGGGAAAAACCGCCGCTGTCCTCTGCATCCACGGTCACGGGCGGGGCGGCAAAGAGGATGTCGCGTTCGGTTCCGGGGAGTACGGCGTTTCGTATGGAAGAGCGCTTGCGGAACGCGGTTTCATCACGTTATGCCCGGATAACGCGGGAATGGGCGAACGAGCGCACCCTAGCGGAGGCTGTGATTTCCTGTGGCGCCGTCTCAACCTGCTCGGTTACGACCTCACGGGATACCGAGTCTACGACCTGATGCGCGGCGTCGATTATCTTCGTAGTTTGTCAGAGGTTGACGGCGATCGAATCGGAAGCGCGGGATTGTCCGGCGGTTGTTGGCTCGGCATGGTTCACGCCGCGTTGGACGAGCGCGTCAAGGCGGCGGTGCTGAGCGGTTTTTTCACCACGTTCGCACAGACCTCGTGGGTGGGTCACTGCATCTGCCATCATCCCAAGGGCATCGGCGACGTATGCGAGATGCCGGATATTGCCGGGCTGATTGCGCCGCGTCCAATCTTCGTTGAATGGGGAACCGAGGACACAAGCCGTCCTGTCCACCCCGCGTTTGAAATGGCGCGAAAGATTTATCGAGCTGCTGGCGCCGCGGAAAGCATCGCGCTCCATGAATTTGACGGGGGGCATCTTTTCTCGGGCGAAAAGTCGTTGCCGTGGTTGGTTCGGAAGCTGTAGAGCGAATGAGGAATTGGTTGGGCATAGTTACAACGATCTGAAATCTTTCTCAGTAATGAGGTAGCGCAGCTATTACCGGTCATTTGAACCGGGCTTTTCGAGTTTTTGTTGTCACCTGCTAAATACTTGTCGCCGGGCTGACACTTTCAAAGGCTGGTGCGCCGTGCGCACCCTACAAGAATTGGCACTCTCACAGATTGAATAGCGATTGAGAAGGAGGAATCGATGAAAACACATCAAATCACCTTTACCGAAAAGAATAGAGCCGAACTGCTTGAAGCCGAAATAGACGACCAACTCGCGCCAAACCAAGCCTTGGTCAAGGGGGAACATTCGGTCGTGAGCGCGGGAACGGAGGGAGCCGGTTACACGGGACTGGTGCAACAGATGCCGTTCGGAGGAGGCGGCGCCTATCCGATGACCACGGGCTACGGACATCTCGGCGAGGTGCTTGAGGTCGGATCCGCTGTCACCATGTGCAAACCGGGCGACCGGGTGCTGAGTTTCTCGAATCACGCTTCTCTGGTGAAAGCGGACGCCGCGCGATTCGCGTTACCGACGCCGAAGGACGCCGCCGGGGAGAAGATTGTCTACGCCCGTATGGCGGGCGTTAGCATCACGGCGCTCCGATCGTCTTCGGTTCAGCCCGGCGACACGGTTCTCGTGATTGGCTTGGGGCTGGTCGGGAATTTCGCGGCACAGCTTTTCCAGATGGCGGGGGCGGAGGTGCTTGCATCGGAGATTAGTCCGCTCCGAATTGAAATGGCGAAAGCGTGCAACATCAAGCGGATCGTGAATCCAAATGAGGTTGACTTGCACGAGTACGTCATGGACTGGACGAAGGGTCAAGGGGTTCATATCGCGGTGGAAGCCATCGGCGTCAGCGAACTCGTGGCTGAGGCAGTGATGTTGACGCGGCGTTACGGTGAAACCATTCTGCTCGGTAGTCCGCGAGCAAAGGCGGTCTTCGACGCGACACCGATGCTATTGCGAATTCACCTCGAAGCCATCCGTATGATTGGCTCGCTGGAATGGCGGTGGCCCCCGCACGAAGTGGAACGGTCTAAATACAACATCGTCGACAACTACAGGCAACTGGTCGATTGGATCGCCGCCGACCGAATCGTCGTGGAACCGTTGCGAACACATACGGCGTCCCCGGCGGATTGCCAGGAGATCTACACCGGTTTGACTACGAAGCGAGATAAATATCTTTCGGCGGTGTTTGATTGGAGCCGTTTGGATACGTAGGCAGTAGGGACTAACGATCTACCGAGCGAACAACTGAAGCGGGGAATGGTAGTAGGCACGCTCCGTCGTGCCGTAATCTGCACAAGGGATACGGAATGTGCCTACTACTGGCAACTTGGGCTAATTAAAATCCCATTGAAGACGGACCTCTAAATGTCCATACCCTCCCTTATCACAACCTTAGTAACCGCACTTGTCGTCGCAGCTGCCCCCGCTGAGGGATTCATCACGGCACGCGATCTGCTTGCGCCGGAGATGTTCCCCGAAGCGAGTTTCGGAATGGCGGTTGAGACGGTCAAAGACGGAGCCGTAGCACGGGTAACCACGACCGGGGGTATGTTCCGTATCCGCAAAGAGCTAAACGCGATCGAATGTGAGGGACGAATTCCTGCGCCGCGTCAGGTCGCCACACTGAAGTTGCCTGCGGGCAGTTTGCAAGGCATCAAACTTGCTCATCACAGCTCGGGCGCGGCTGTTTTTGAGGGAGAGGGAACAACGCTACGAATTAACGGCGACTCGACCTTGATGGTTGCACCGGGTCAACACGGCGATATCAGGGCAGAACTCTCATTCCCGCCGGATTGCCATTTTGGGGCAGGCGGCAACCACAACTTTTTTGATCCCAACGGCGGCATCAGTTTCTTTGACAATGGGGACAGCCCCGACCCGCAATTGGAATTGGAAAGCACACCCATCACTATAACTTGGGGTTGGCGTGCCGGGTCGGTCTTCTGGAGCGTGGTAAGCCCGCCCAAACCGTTCGACTGGGACGCTAGTTTCCAACACTACGCGGGACAGGGATCCAGCCACTTGCGGTACGTTTATCCCTCCGACGGTGAGATTGACGGGGCGTCCAAACAGGCGAGTATTCTATTTTTGCATTCCGAAATGCTGTTGTGGAAGGCGTGGCAGACAAATCTGACGCCGCGCGACCCCGAAAAGTTGGCGCACGTCATCAAAACCGCCCATGATCGCGGAATGAAGGTAATTGTTTACACGACGCCGGTGTGGTTTCTAAAGAACACGCCCCGCGAGCGTGAGCAGCAGATTGATCCGACGCCCGGACCGATGGGCACGGTGCCTCACTGGGGAAGACCGGACAACGCGGATCTGTTCTTCCAACAAATCTCCCGTGTATTCAAAGAGATGTCGCTCGACGGGTTCTATTTTGATGGAATCTACGGCAATCCCGAACATCTCGCGGCGAGTTATCACCTGACCCGTGCGACGCGAGAACTGGTGGGCGACCACGGTATACTGATTTACCACGGAACGGGCGACACACCCAGCATTGGCGGCAGTCGAACCTACTGTCCTTCGCTGAACGCCTACTACAACTACATCTTGCGTGGCGAGGGCGAAGAGAAAAGGGCGGATCCGGAATACGTACGTTATTTCCTGTCCTCGTATAACCTGAGCAACAGCGTCTGTTTATCGCTCTACAAAACCGACGAAATCCCCTCGGCGGATCAGATTGATTTAACGCTTCGCGCAAATGTGCGTTATCCGATGCCACTTGGTCTGCTGGTTGGGGACAGCCCCGAGAGGGCGCATTTTCAGGAGCACTACTTTTCGCGGCTGACGCCATCACTTAAAGCGGAAATCGCGGGAGATCTCGCCCAGCGCACAGGCGCTCTGGAACGCAAACAGACTCGTGCACGAGCGCTCCGACGGCGGCTTGCGGAAGAACGCGAACTGGGCAAGCATCTTAAGCCGGAAGACTTCGTTGCGCCGAATATGCCGCTCCGGGGCGGATATTGGCGGTTCGGGGAACCGTACGGGCTGGGAGTGTTCGACAGCAGCGTTCCACAAATCAACGGGATCTTTGACGGCGGAGTCGTCAGGGATAAACCGACCCCTGCGCCATCCGTGCCGCGACTTGGACACGTTAACGAGAATTCCATGGAGTTCGACGGCGTCAAGGGTTCATACGTCCGCATAGGTCGAGAGGAAGATCTTAACGTAGGCACGGAGGATTTTACGCTCGAAGCCTGGATTTATCCGCGAATCGTGAAGAGCGTAGGAAGTATGATGATCGCCGGGAAAAACGTCTCGGGCATAACCGATCCGCCGGATGTCGGTTATGTGCTAGGGCTATTCCCGCAATTCGGTCACCACAACCCCACGTATAAAGTCCACTTTGAGGGGAGGGACAGCCGCGATCTCACGCGGGTCGGATCCGAGAAATCATTTCTTGTCGAAAGCCACGAGTTGGGTTTTGAGGAGTGGCATCACATCGCCGGAGTGCGCGACGATGAGGAAGTCAAACTCTACATTGACGGGATTCTGGTGGGGACAGCGCCCATCCCTAGACACTGGGACCTCTCCAGTAATCAGTTGTTCACTATCGGAGCGGGCCAAGCCAGCGCTCACGGCACGTTCGTTACCAATTTTGACGGTTTAATTGACGAAGTGCGTTTGACAATCGGCGAGGCGCTGTCCCCATCACAATTCCTCAATGCGAAGACGGAGTAATCGGAGATGGAGGGCGTGTAGACGATGGACGAGTTGATGCAAAAAGCCCTAGCTGCGGTTGGTGCGGAGGTGCCGAGAGCGGCGCGGGATTCGACGCGCCCCGTCTTTCACTTTCGACCGGCGGCGCAGTGGATGAACGATGTCTGCGCGGCGTTTTTCCACGAGGGTTGGTACCACATCTTCTTCCAGTTCAATCCGTGGTCGGATGAGTGCCGAGGCTGCGGTTGGGGACATGCGCGCAGCAGAGATTTGCTGTATTGGGAATTCCTTCCCCCTGCCCTGCTGCCGTCGGAGGCCACTGGAGACAAGGGCAACGCTTCGGGAAGCGCCACCTTCAACGCCAACGGCACGCCCATGTTGTTCTTCGGGCGGACGCCAATCGAATATCCCGAACGACCGCGCGAACAGTGGGCGGCAATGCCGATGGACGACGAACTGATTCGCTGGCGCCGCATTGACATCGGTCTGGCGCCCGGAAAAAGTGGCGTTCCGATAGAGATTGATCCCATCTGGACGGACATGTTTGTGTTTCGCGCCGAGAAGCGGTGCTTTGCGGTTTTTAAGTCGAGCGACGGCCTCCTCTGCGAGGCGCAGAATGCGGAGCTCACTACGTGGAAGGCGGTGGGAAGGATTGACGGTGTCGAGGGGGAGTGTCCGAATCTGTTTCCGCTTGAGGATCGTTACGTGCTCCTCCGTTCGACCTACCCCATCAGCTATCAGGTTGGCGATTTTGACCCCGAAACCGGGAAGTTCCGCGCCAAGAACGGGAAGACACACATACTGGACTACGCCTACGGCAGCGAACCTCCCGGTCAGTGGATGCTGAACCATCACAGACCTCGGTCTAAGGGATTCCACCGGGGGCTATACGGCACCACGGCGTTCAACGACCCCGAGGGGCGCTGCATACTGCTGGGCTGGGTGAGCGGGTTCAAGACCGGGCGCGGCTGGAACGGGTGTATGTCTCTGCCGCGCGTGCTGTCCCTGACGGATGAGGACAGGTTGGTTGGCGCGCCGTTGCCCGAACTGGCGGAACTACGTGTGGACGACGGAATATCTGTCGAAAACCTAGTCCTCCGCAATGAGACGAAGCGCATTGACGGGGTACAGGGCGACACGCTTGAAGTGTTCGCTGAAATCGCGCCGCAGGACGCGCACACTTGGGGATTGAAGTTTGCGGAGCCTTCAAGCGCCGACGAATCGCTCGTGATTCGCGGGGAGGGCGATTGGTTGAATGTCGCTGGCACCGAGGTGCCGGGAATACGGTTCGGTGAGGGCGGGGCAGTAAAACTCCACATCTTCTTTGACCGATCGGTGTTGGAAGTTTTCATCAACGATGGTATCCAAAGCGTGACGCGTGTGGTCTATCCCGATGAAGGGGAGTTGGGGGTGCATCTTTTCGCCGAAGGCGGCACCGTTATCGTGAAGTCCATGGGGATTTGGGAGATCAATAGTGTCTGGTAGGATCGCCATCATTGTAGGGACAACCTCCTGTGGCTGTCCTAGTGAATTGCACAGCACTGGTGCTTTCAAAGGCTGGTGGGCAATGCCCACCCTACATCTCAAGGAAAATATACGCCATGAAGAATGAAAATACGCTAATACCTCAACCGTTTCTGGATTGGTACGACATCTGGCCCGGGCAAGCCGGACGCGACGAGCATGGTCGAAGTTGGCTGGAAGCCCCGCCCCAAGGTGTACGTCTGCGGGTGCAACCGGCGCGGATGTCGGACATCTTTTTTCAGTCCGAACGTCCTTGGGAAGCGGGAGGTTTGGGTCCTAAGGTCATCCTTTTCGACGAGGGTCGCTACCGCATGTGGTATGGAGTCGCCGCCTCTCCGGATTTCCACGAGAACTTCGTGTGTTACGCGGAGAGCGATGACGGGTTCGATTGGGTGCGCCCCGAACTGGGGATTTACGAATTTCACGGGAGCACGGCGAATAACATCGTCTGCGACCAAAACACATTCACTCTGAATGCCGTGTTCGTGGACCCGTCCGCGCCCGCGGCGGAACGCTACAAGGCAATCAACCCCGACTCGCAATACTATCTGCGCGGCGCGTTGGCGCCCGATACGGGACAAACCAAGCTGAAGATTCGGGAAATCCGGCGGCGGATGGAGTTGGAAGGGCATACCCCGGCGGAGATTGACGCCGAAGCGGATATTCGCCGAACGATGCGCGGGGCGGTCTCCCCGGACGGACTTCGTTGGAACGTGCTCGACGAGCCTTTGCTTGACGTGGGTAAAACCATGCTCGACACCCAGAACATCGCCGCTTACGATGAGGATGCGGGCGAGTATGTCGCTTACCTTCGCGGGCACTTGGGACGCCGCCGCTGCGTCCGGCGGACGGGCGGCAGAGATTTTGGGGACTGGCATGAACCGCGGATGGTGATGATGCTGGATCCGCAGGATGAGCCGGACGAGGACATCTACACATCGGCATACTGCCGCTGTCCCGGAAGCAGGAGGCGCCTGATGTTCCCGTCGATTTTTCACCGCCTGGCGGCGACGCTCGATGTCCATCTCGCAACGAGCCGGGACGGATGGAATTGGAGCCGTCCGGAGCGGAAGCCTATCATTGGCTGCGAAATAGGGGATGAGGTGTACGGCTGCGTCTTTGCCCGACCAAATCTGTTGGCGTTGAGAGACACATGGGGGTTGCCCTGTTTCTGCATCGACCAGCGTCACGACACATGGGGTGCCGGACCCTACAATCAACAGGATTACCGCTGGGCGTTCTGGAAGCCGGATCGGCTGGTAGCGCTGGCGGCGACGGCAGAGGGTCAATTCACCACCATCAATCGGGCTTGCGAAGGCGAACAGATGTCTCTTAACTTCCAAACCCGGATCGGGGGATGGGTGAAAGTTGCGCTGGTGCATCCGCCATCCACGCCGCCGACGCCGGTGACCGAATTGGAAGGATTCGGCATGGATGACTGTGATCCACTGGAAGGGGATGAGGTCTCGAAGGCGGTGACTTGGAATGGGAGTGGCGATCTGTCGTCGCTGAAGGGACGGGACATCTGCGTGCAGATCCGCATGTCGCGCGCCAAGTTGTTTTCGATTGCGTTTTAATTCCTACGTCTATTTTTCTGCCATCGGACAATTAGGGAACGCAGATCTGCGTTCCCTACAATCTGAATTGTGCAAATCCTAAATGACCAAAACACCCTAAAAGGGAGATAACGAAATGGCTGATTCCGATGTCCTCGCCGAGCGAGCCGCTTGTTACCATGATCAGGTTATGGACGTTGCCTGCGGTCCGGGTGGGATACTCATCGCCTTCCCGCGTTTCGATACGCGCAAGCCGTTCCACGAAGGCGTGACATACCCGGGGCACTGGAACGTGGCGGAAACCATCAAGGGCGCCTGGAGCGCTTACGGACCGAAACCCACCGTCGCCGAATTCCTCTACGGCGAGAACACGCTGTGGGCAACCGGCTGGTTCCTGTGGTCGCAGATTTTACGCCACCGCGCAACTGGGCAGCCGGAAGCCCTCGAGACAGCGCGCAAATGTTTTCGGGATCTGAACTACCTCTTTAAACTATGCGGAGAGTTGGAACCCGGCTTGCTGGGCAAACCGCACGGAGGCCGCGCAGGACCCAACACCAGCTTTGACCAATCGGCGTGCCCGGTCGCCTTCTACGCCACCTACGCCCAAGAACTGGCGACACCGGAGGAAAAGGCACAAGCCACCGAAAACTTGCGGGCGCACGGACATTACTATCTGCGCCGCAACTGGGTGATGAACCTTTTCGGCATTTTGCACCGGATTGTCGAGCCGGTGGCGACGGTGAGTGTCATGAAATATCTGGCGTGCATGTACGCGGCTTACGAACTCACGGGCGAGACCGAATTTCGGGACGAGGTTTTCAAGCACCTCCGCGAGATTATCCCGATGCTGCCCTTTCCCACCAACCCGTATCCCACATGCCACAACCTCTATTATTGGGCACTGCTGTGTGATTTCTGGAGCCGCACGGAGATAGGCGACGAGGCTGACTGGATTGGTTACATCGGAGAATACTGGAAGGCTGCCCGCACCGCGCGGGACAGCGAGGGGCTAAGCCTCGCCGGTTACTACGACACGGAGGATGGTTCTTTTACACCCTATCCCGACCAATGGCTGACGCACGAAGATTCCAAGTCCAACGCGCCGTGGGGCGGTAAGTGGGGCCACGCCCCGGAGAAAGAGGGCGTAAGAACGTGGGTATCATCCACCAACATGAACAATCGGGCGCTTTGTTCGGCGATGTTCGCCGCGCTCGGTCTTCTCGCGCGTTCGCACGGCTTTGACGACAATGCGCACGAACTCGCCCGCCAAACCCTGCTGCGTATGGATGCCGACTCGCTGCGCTGGTGGTGGGATGACGGGAACCTGCCCGACGAACTGAAGGGGCTCCACAATATCTTCGCCCCCGAGGTCGCCGGTGTGTGGCAGGTTGCCTACTGGATGGGGGTGTCGCAGGGCGTATGGTAGCCTCAGCCAATCAGCAGAGTTACCCACGAAGGGGAAAGAAAGGGTTGCGAGGAAAACGTATGAACCACGCGCCTTTTCAGGTGTTGGTCTGCCCTATAGAATCACGCCGGATAATGCGGTTCTTTACGCGCTTTTTATAGTAAAACCAATTTGTTATGTATACACTGCGGTAGGTTCGGTTTCCTAACCGAACTGGTGTTTATTCAGTCTCGTAGGTGCGGTTGGAAAGGGATTTCTATCGCGCGGGATTAGCTATCGCCTTCGCTAATCGCTCAGTTGATCCCCTGTTTCACGCGTGCCCACGTCGTGACCGCCTTGCCATGCGGTTGAACCGTTAGGCTAGTGCAATAGATGCCGTTCTCCACGGTTCCCGCGTATAGTATGGAATCGTACGATAGGAGGGTATTAACCGAAAGCCCTCCTAAGCCGGCGGACGACCATGTTTCCGTGTCGAGATCAAAGTGACAAACGCCATGCTCCCGCAACCCAGCAAAGAGGCGACCTTCAACAACAGCCACGCTGTATATCCAGCTGAGCGTTGGAAGCCCTTCCATTGGATACTCCCACGCTCGTGTTTTCTCGTTCCATCGTCCAATGCCCTGTTGCCCAGCGACGTACAACCGATTATAAAGGACAGTCCAGTCAGTGACACGGGCAGCAGGCTCGAAGGTAGGTAGCCTTTCCCAGGTTCGTCCGTTGTCAGGTGAACGAGCCATCCAATACGACGAAATTGCGCTCCACAGATAACCGTCGAACTGCGTCATTGACCAGATACTGTTTCCTTGCTCCCATTCGTCGGATATGTCATGCCATGTCTCACCTTCATCATTTGATACGTAGGTGCCGGAGTGGTACGCCACAGCGATAATCTCGTCGAAGGCCACAAGGATTCGGCGAACTTGTCCGTAAATGCGCTCCCCGTCGTCCCGTTCCGTAAAACGTAATCCGTCCCGAATCGGCTTCTAGGACTCGCCGGCGTCATCAGACCGAAACATGCCGTCCCAATATGTTCCGACATACACCGTATTCCCATCGACTGCAATCCTAAATGCGGTTATGTTGAAGTCGGACATATGCCGCCAGGTTCGCCCACGATCGTCGGATATGAAGATTCCGTAGCTTGCCCCCGCATAGAGACGATTCTCGCCTGCTTCGAGCGTCTCAACTACGCCCAGGCCCACCCCGTCAGCAAGTTGAATCCATATTTCGGCATTCCCGTTCAGCCCGCGCGTAAGCGCAGTTATTGTTATTAGGAAAATGAAAGCAGTTCGCATGAAAATTCGAGTCCACATTGTTGCACCACATCCCTTGAAAGACAAGCATCTGTGCGTAACTTCTTTATGAATAGCCTCGGCCGGCAATTCAAAAGACAGAATTAATTGTTGGATATGCACTATCTGTATGCTCGACCCAAGCGCCGATACTGTTACTACGGCGTTTTCTCTCGGAACTGATTGCCATTGGGTTAATTGCGTTAGAGGAGCGACCGCAAGTTGTGTGCCATTATGTATCACGCGCCAAAATCTCACCCCATCATTTGTGGTTGTCCCACTCCATACGTTGCCCCTGACTCGGCACTACCCCACGAATCTCATCAAACCCGTCTGCCGATGTGTCACGGAGACACAATAGCGTTCCGTGCTTCCTTATCCAACAAGTGAACGCCAATGTTCATTTTTTGTACAAGAGGATCGTTGGCAATTCTCGGGACAGGACTTGTGTCCTGCAACTCTGGTAGAGCGCTAGTCCTTCGTGATAGATCTCTAATACCCCATCTCGGTGGAGCATTTCTCTAAAGCAACCAAATGTGGAAAAAGCTAAGAGCAGGGCTTAGCAAGCCCTGCGCACCCGCGTCTGACGCTGCCTTCAGGCACCGCCAGAATCAAATGTGATACCTCGGCAGATTGGCCTTTATCGTTGATATAATGTTCAGGTTGTGATACGTTGATAGTTCCCGGAATCGCCCGCACTATTTAGCTTTTATCCTGCGGTCGCGTCAAGGAAGTCAATCTCGCCAAAGCCGACGGAGGAGTGGTCAATCGGTAGAGTCAACAACCATAAGGTACGTGCCGCTTTGGGTGGAGGAAAGGGTTGGGAGGAAAAGTATGAGTCGAGCACCTTTTCAGGTACTGGTACTCCCCTATAGAATCACGCCGGATAACGCGGTGCAATACGCGCTGTTTAAGCGCGAACCTTCAACAGGCAGCTATTGGCAGGGAATCGCGGGAGGCGGAGAAGACAGCGAATCTCCACTGGAAGCCGCAAAACGAGAGACCCTTGAGGAAGCTGGCATCGACCCAAGCAACGAATACATGGAGCTTGACTCGCACGCGATGGTTCCCGTGGTAAACGTGTGCGGTTTCAGATGGGGGGAAGATGTTTTGGTGATTCCCGAGTATTGCTTTGGAGTCAAGGTCGCAGAGGAACAGTTGCGGTTATCCTATGAACATACGGAGTACAAATGGCTGAGTTATAGGCGTGCCATGGAAATCCTGCATTGGGATAGCAACAAATGCGCGTTGTGGGAGTTAAACTTTAGAGTTCGGAGGGGGATGCGGGGAACTTCCGATAGCGTTGAGGGCCTAGTTCAGGATTCACCGGGCTTTGAACCGTCGCTTGTTTAAGAACACCAACTGGCAGGCAATGGTATGGTCTTCACCGTCATAATAAGCGGGCTAATTAACTATGGCATGGGTTTCTAATCCCGCAGAGCTGACATAGGCTATGTCATCAAGAATGGGAACGCAACAACTCACATCCAACTCTGAAGCGAGGGCAACGTCCGTTTCGTATCCTCGTTCAATGAGTTCCACGCCAGAGACGCTATTCCGAATCTTTTGCGCTAAATCGGTACCTGGTGCCCGGTACACGTCCAGAGCCGCCTGAGCCTCGGGCGAAAACGAACCGCTCAATTCATCAATAATAGCCCCCGCTCCGATCCAGTCCTCAAGACTCGGACGCAGGCTATTGTCTTCCCAGCGCTCTCCGGCAGGGATAACAGATATCCGATTCCCCAATCGAAGTGCGGCTTCGGCAACCGCAGAGGCATTTCGCAGACAGCCCGTGAGTGTAATCGTGTCCCTCGTGGCAAGGCTGAGCGAAGCGCCGTTTGGGGAAGGTAGAACCACGCTAGTGCCCGTAGGAACGTCGACGAACGACGCGGGAGACAGGGAAAAACCTCCGGCTCCGCGCGGTGCCGCTAACTCCGCATCAACGGCTGTGGCAAATTCTCCGGCGCGGCCGTCTTTCCACAGATAGGGGTAGACGGCAGCGCCTCTGGCGACAGCAATATCGACGCAGGTAGAGAAAGACAGGACATCGACAATAATGACCACGTCGCTTGTAGGGGACAACCCAAGGACACCACCTTCGCCCCATTCACACCGGATGTTGTAGTTCGCTTGATGAGATTTCATTATCCGTTATGATTAAACACATAATTTTCGATTTGGATGATACGCTTTGCGATTACCGGAAAGCCAAGGAAAACGCAAGGCCTCACATTAACGAGGTCTTGAATACGTTTGGAATAGATATAGACGGATTTTGGAATCGTTTCAACCGAGTGGAACCCCTGTTATTCCGCCAGTTCGCCGACAGGTCTCTCACCCACGATTTCTCGAAATATCCTCTGAATTAAATCATATTCACATGCGGGAAACCAATCAGAAAACAGAGCTATTTTACGACACAATACCACTGATGAAGGTTCTACGCGCGAAAGATATCGAAGCCGTTATTCTCACGAATGGTCCCTCCGATGGCCAAAGAGCTAAGTTCAAGACTCTAGGATTGTCCCGGTATATTCAGAGAATCTATATCAGCGAGGAAATCGGTTTCTCCAAACCCAACCGAAGAGCGTTCGAGTTCGTTTTACGGGATCTTGACGCCGCCGCCCCCGACGTCTTGATGGTGGGCGACTCCATTGAAAATGACATTGACGGAGCGGAGCAGGCTGGTATTAAAGCGGTTCTGATTGATCGAGGCGATATACACAGCGGGTACACTGGTATCAGAATCGTCACGCTCTCGGAGGTCATAGAATTGCTCTAAATGGGAATTGCTGTTCCCATTGTCTATAGTCATTTATATTCATATTTACACATATTTGTCGGAGCGATCTCCTGATCGCGATTCCCCGTCGCGAGTAACGCTCGCTCCGACAGAATACGCGCAATAAATTGCACCACTCTAAACCGAACTGCGTAAATCCTGTATGTATAATTTTCAGTTGTAATGACTATAGGCAAGAATGAACGAGGTTTCAGGTGATATCATGACCGAACATAAAGAGATAAAGGGCATCCTATTTGATTCCGGCGACACGCTGGTACATCCAATAGGCGGGAAATGGTGGCCCGGGGCTCAATTCCACGAAATTCTTGATACCTACAACATACGGGAGCTATCATGGAGCCGGATGGAGGGCGCGCTTGAAGAGGGAATACGTTACCTTGACGACCATCATCACCTGATGACGGTAGACGAGGAGCGCGACCAATTCCGAACGTTCTATCGAATCCTGCTCGAAAATCTGGGGCTGCGTAACCCCGATATCAGTCTGCTTTCCGCGCTGACACACGCCCGAGTGGATGAAATTGATTTTGAACTCTTCAACGATACACACCCCGTTCTGGAGAGATTGTATGAGAAAAGGGTTTCGCTCGGTATTATATCGGACGCTTGGCCCTCCCTTGAAAGCAAGTACCGACTGCTTGACCTGCGGAAATACTTTAAGGCTTTCGTCATCTCAGCCCAAGTGGGATGCTGTAAGCCTGACAGGAAGATTTTCGGAAGGGCGATTGCGGAATTGGAATTGCCCCCAGAAAAACTGCTGTTTGTGGATGACGATCCCCACTATGTGAAACAAGCGATAGGGTTGCGGTTAAACGGCATCCTTATGGTTCGCAGCGGCGAACCTACGGATGTTGATGTTGAGTGGGTGAGGAATCTGGAGGAGATTGAGGCGCTTCTGTAGACGTTGAAACCGAGTTTTTCCCGAAAACTCGGTTTCTAAACCACCTAGCTAGCGCCCAACCGTCCATACGGTGGCGTATTGAGGAATGCGGAGTTTGATAGTCAAGATTGGTTAAAGGGGAAATGGCTCTACCCGAAATGGATTTCCAAACAGGCTGTTAGTCTTCCCTGATTGGCACAGTTTATCTGCATAGAATACTCTTGACGCTATGTGGTAAATGCCTTAAAATGTTGGAAATCGTTATCGCCAATTCCGAACGGGCGCTTCTTTCAAACGGGAGAAATGCATTCTGTATCGCATCAAACACCGATACTCGATCTCGACGATCTCCAACCCGGTGCATGTCTAATCGACACGCTGCAACGAACAGAGAGAATTATCCGTCTAGTCGAGCGCCACAATTCATTTGTCCGACTCTTTTTTGAGAGTGAAGAAGAACCTTCTACTTATTCCGTTACGGAACTGCAATCACGTTTCGAGATTGCATCTGGCTCATTTCGGGCTGATCCCGATATCGTGAGACTTGTTGCCGAAGCCCATCGCCTTCGACACGCCTACCTGTTCAATCCCATCTTTGCCACAGAGACATCGCTTATCGATCCGTTACCACATCAGTTCATCGCGGTATATGACCATCTGCTGAAACATTTCCCTTTGCGCTTTCTGTTGGCTGACGATGCCGGCGCCGGAAAGACGATTATGACAGGGCTTTACATCCAGGAACTGTTGCTGCGGAGGCAGATGGAACGGGTGCTGATTGTGCCGCCAGCGGGGTTAATTGGAAACTGGGAGCGTGAATTTCGTGTCCTTTTTCGACTCAGTTTTCGCATTCTGTCAAGCGCCGATGCCGCGGATAACAATCCCTTTCTCGACCCGCAAAACCACTTAGCCATCGTGAGTCTCGACACGCTGCGACAGGAACGCATGCAGGAATACCTGTTTGAAGCGCCCTCTTACGAATTGATTGTCTTTGACGAAGCTCACAAGTTGTCGGCACGGTTTGAGTGGGACGGGACAGTCACTAAATCAAAGCGATATGAGTTTGCTGAGCGGATTGCCGCGCAAGGGAAAAGTCTGTTACTACTTACGGCGACCCCTCACATGGGAAAAAATGACGCCTACTACTTTCTCTGGCGGCTTCTGATGCCCGATCTACTCGCCGCACAAGAGGCATTTAATCGGTTGCCTGAATCAGAGAAGTCAAAGCATTTACTCCGCCGCATGAAGGAGGAGATGATTACTTTCGACGAGAAACTGATTTACCCGCCTCGGATGAGTCGCACGATTGCCTATCCCCTTAAAAGTGGCGAAATCAGCGAACAGTCGCTGTATGATGCAGCCACCGACTATTGTGAAAAACACTTTGATCTCGCCGGACAGTATAATCGCACCGCCGCCAAGATGGCGATGATGGTACTACAGCGGCGACTCGCCAGTTCAACCTATTCCCTATTGCAGAGTTTTATTAGACGTGAGGAAAAACTTCAAACCACCCTAAGCGAACTTCGTGACGGACGATTGTCATCGGAGACGCTGGACGAAAGGCAAGCCGCGCTTCCATCAGTTGATGTGAGAGAGGAAAAAACCGGTGACGAGGAGGAGATTTTTGATGGTAAAGAGGAATCCGAGCGGATGGATGAAGATCTTGCGCAGGCGACGAGCGCCAGATCGATTGAGGATTTGGAGGAGGAGATTGACCGTGTTCAATCCCTCACACAACTGGCACGGAAGGTTTACAACCTTAAATCCGAAAGTAAATTTGAGAGGTTGTGGGAAGCGCTTGAGGATTTCCCTGATACGAAGGTGCTGATTTTCACCGAACATAAAGACACGATGGATTTCGTTATCTGGCGCTTGGAAGCTTTAGGTTTCAGTGGAAAGGTCGCCCAAATCCACGGCGGCATGAAATATGATGAGCGTGAAAGACAGGTTGAGCATTTCCGCGACCCCAACGGCGTGCAATATCTTGTGGCGACGGATGCGGCTGGAGAGGGCATCAACCTTCAGTTCTGTTGGCTGATGGTCAATTACGATATCCCGTGGAACCCGGCGCGGCTCGAACAACGCATGGGGCGGATTCACCGGTACAAACAGAAACACACCGTAGTTTTGTTGAATCTGGTTGCCGAGGACACGCGCGAAGGCAGAGTGTTGAAAGTGCTGCTGGACAAATTGGAGCAGATGCGCCAGGAATTGAGTGACGACAAGGTTTTTGATGTCGTGGGTCAACAGTTCAGTGATATCTCTTTAACCAAACTTATCGAGCAAGCCATCACGGGGAATCAAGCCGATGCCGCCATCCGGACAATCAACAGCCGATTCACTTCCGAGAACATCAGGGGCCAACTCGAAGAGCAGCGAAACTCGGTTACAAGCAGCGAAATCAGACGCCTACTCGCCGGCGTTCAGAAGCAGAAAGAGTCTGCCGAAACGTTGCGCATGATGCCGGCTTACGTCCGCGGTTTCTTTCAAGAGGCTGCCGCGTTGGTGGGGTATGGGATTGAAGGCGATGTCAAGAAGATTTTCAAACTGTCGCTTTGCCCGCCATTGGTACGAAGTGCCATTGAGAAATATCCGCCGCACTTGCACCAGCGGTTGACGTTCTCAAAGGAACTTGCGTTACCCGCGGAGTTCGACAAGCCTCAGGCTATTTACGTGCACCCCGGCGAACCGGTCTTTGAGTCAATTTTGAACCTGTTCTTGGGGGAATTTGAAGATCAAGGGAATCGCGGGGCGGTTTATGTCGATTACCAGGCAGACGAGCCGTACCTGTTTTATTTGGCGAGAGCGCCGGTGCTGCGACACGGCAATCACGAACCTCACGTTCTCGACGAAGTGCTTGCGGGCATTAAACGATTTTCAGATGGGCGGTGTGAACCCACGCCTGCCCATCTATTGTTGACCTTAGCGGCGCACCGAGAACACCACGCACCGATTTCGCACGACTGGATTAACCTTGGAGAAGACGTGCAGCTAGTTGAAACCCATGTCATTGAAAAACTTGGTAATCCAATGCTATCCGGAATCTGCGACGAACTGCAGTCGCAGTTGGCGGGGAAGAAGAAACAGATTCGGATCTCAATGAATCTACGAAGATCCGAACTGTTGCAACAGCGGGTTAAACTCAGAGAGGCTATCGGCAGAGCGGTGCCTGCGGCGCGGACAAAACTAAACGACTGCGAACGCGAACTTGATGAACTTCCTACGAAACGCGCGGCGCTTGAAGCCGGTCTCATTGAGGAGATCGAAAACACTCGATTGGGACCGGTATCCCTCTATCTTCGGGCACTGGTCGTGCCACCTGACGAAGAACCGGCGCCGAGTACCCATGACGCGGAGATGATAGCACTCGAAAAGGCTATTGAGTATGAATGGGAACACGGCGCTCAGATTGAGGATGTGTCCGACCCACAACTCATGAGAGGGTTTGATTTGGAGTCCAGACGCCCAGACGGCGAAGTGCGCTACATTGAAGTCAAAGGACGGACGGGGATGACGAGCGTCGAATTGACGAGGAATGAGTGGAAGCAAGCCGAAAACCATCAAGATCGGTATTGGCTGTACACGGTTTATCACTGTGAGTCAGGAAATCCGACACTATACCGCTGCCAAAATCCTCACGGAAAGGACATTGGTAAACCTATGGAGGGTGTGATTGTCAACGCTAGTGACATCATCAACAACTCCGAGTAATGAAAGCGGCTATTCCCTCATTTTCAATCAACCGAGAACGACTGGTTAGAGTCCTAAGATCGGAATTTGAACTTCGGGTGGATAATTTCGGCAAGAGACCCATGCCGGAAGCCCAAGAACTACGCGGTGTTTTTGCACACGAATGTTTGGTTCAGGAGATTACTACATTCGCCGATGAATCGCGAGTACCCCCACTTCAGTCAGGACAAATGGCATGAAATACTGCCGATTGCCGACGCTGAGTGGCTTGCACGTGTTTCCAGTAACTTAGAGCACCGGCGTCTCGGTGCTATGAATAGTGTGTTCTTCCTGTGCATGGCACAAGGGGATGCTAAGACGAAAGAAGAACAGATACAGCGATGCCGAGATCAAGAGAGTATATTTACAGGGGACCGCGAGGAACTTGAGGCGTTTGCCACGTATTGGTTCGCGCGGAATCCATTTTTGTATGAAACCACCCGACGCGCGTGTTATATCTTGCTACGCTTGGCAACTCGGGAGAAGCCCCATGTACGCCAACTTAAACTACCGATTATTTCAGCGGAAACGGTCTGGAGACGAATGAACGACCACCCGGCTTTTCAATCTTATATCCACATTCGCGAAGATTAGGAGTAGAAAGGAATACGCGTAATGCCACGTAGACTCATTGAGGAAGCCTTTCCACTAAAGAAGGTTTCTGCGGACTCAAAACACGAACAAGACGTTAATCAGGGAAAACCCAATAGCTTGCAATATTGGCCCGCGAGGCGACCTCTCGCTGTTTGCAGAGCGGTAACCCTAGCGACACTTTTGCCCGATCCCAGCGAAGCGCCGGAGCGAATTAAGACGGAATATGTTCGACTGGCAGGATCGCTGTTGCTTGAAAAACAGCGTGACTATCTCTGCAAACTTATTGAGTCGCTAACGCGTTGGGGCGACGAAAACGGTCATGGGGATTGGGATGATAAAGACCAGAAGGGGCGGTGGGTGAACAAACTGAGAATCGCCAGAGAACTGGTTCAAATGGCGAATGATGGACGGACGCCGAAAGTATTGGACATGTTCGCTGGGGGCGGGGCGATTCCGCTTGAAGCCATGCGGCTGGGTTGCGATGTCACGGCAAACGATTACAATCCCGTGGCATGGTTTATTCTCAAATGCACGCTCGAATATCCACGGCGCTTCGCAGGTAAAACCTATCGGGTTCCTAGTCTCAATCTTAATGAAACGCACGATCTGGGCAGGGGAAACCTCGCTGACCATGTCCGATTGTGGGGGCAGTGGGTCTTGGAGAACGTCCGTAAAGAACTGCAACCGTACTATCCTGCAGTTGATAACAAACCCACGGTCGCCTATCTCTGGGCGAGGACGATTCCATGCCAAGATCCAAAGTGTAGTGGGACAATCCCGTTGCTCAAGACGCTGTGGCTATGCAAGAAGGCGGAAAAAACACTTGAGGATACGCCCGAAAACCGAAGGAGGCGCGACTTTCTCCGAACCAAAGACACGAAAAAGAAGAACAAAGTGGTCATCAACGGAAGGCGGGTTTTGAAACTCGTCCTGGATGGTGAGACGAAGCGGGTACGTTTTGAGATTGTCGCGCCTCATAGCGCAGACGATGTTGGGGAACCCACGATGACAGGCCCCACAGCTACTTGCCCATTTTGCGGCTCTCAGCAACCGCGTGAATATATCAAGCGCTGCGGTCACGAGCGCAAACTCAAGGCACAAATGACGGTGGTCGTTTACCAGGAGGAGTATGGCAAGGAGTACCGTCCGCCTACACTAGCGGAGACTGAGGCAGTAGAGGTACCAAGAGACGCATTGGATTCAGTTACCAATGAAATTGCATATGGACTCCCTGACGAATCATTACCAAGCAGCGATACCTCAGGCGCCGGGCGAGCATTTACGGTGCCACTCTACGGCTTAACGAAATGGTCCGATTTGTTCACGGCGAGGCAGTTGTTTGCGTTGATGATATTTGTCAAGTGGACAAATTCTGCAAAGTCTGAAATGGACAAGTGGCAGTATCCCACGGAGTGGATCGAAGCCGTATCGGCATACCTTGCGCTTCTAATTAATAAAGTCGCCGACTACAACTGCACTTGTGCAAATTGGAACCCGAAGGATGAAGCGGTTGGTAATTTGTTCGTTGCTGCGAGGATTCCAATCACATGGGATTACGTCGAAACGAACATGATTGGTGATGGAGTAGGTTCATATCAAAGCCGTCGAACAATGCAAAATCGTATTTTTTCCCGCTTATTCTCTTGGTTTCGTGAATCAGATCCTTTACCTTCGGTAATCTGCGGTGATGTCCTGAAGACAGAATTTCCGTTTAATGTGGACCTCATCGTAACTGACCCGCCATACTACGATGCTATTCCTTATGCCGATACTTCAGACTTCTTCTTCGTGTGGAACAAAAGAAACGGATTCATTCCAGAAACGCTAGAGCCTCAAACGGCCGATTCAGTAGTGCCAAAGCAGGGGGAATTAATTCAGCATACAGCGCGGTTCGGAGGAAATAAAGATAAGGCAACAGCGCATTATACAAACGGTATGACAAAAGCATTTGAGAAAGCACACCATGCCATGTCTGCAGATGGGCTTCTCGTTATCGTTTTTGCGCACAAAGAACCGAACGCGTGGGAGGCACTATTGAAAGGAATTATTGGAGCAGGGTTTAAGGTAACAGCATCATGGCCGATTGATACGGAAAAGACAACCCGAGTTCGAGCTATTAGCTCCGCTTCTCTCGCAACTTCACTTTGGATAGTTTGTAGGAAGCGTTCGGAAAATGCTAAAGTGGGACATTATCGCGGAGTCAGGCGAGAAATGCAGCAACGGATAACCGAACGATTGCGCTATTTTTGGGACGCGGGGATTCAGGGCCCCGACTTCGTTTGGGCGGCAATCGGACCCGCATTGGAAAGTTATTCAAGCTATAAGGAAGTGCGACGGCAAACGAGAGAAGCCTTTTCCGTACACGAATTTCTCACAGAAGTGCGACGCATGGTGACCGACTTTGCATTGGGACAAATCTTGTACGGCGCGAGTACGGAGGCGTTGGACGAATGGACTCGCTACTACTTAATGCATAGGAACTACTTCGGAACGGTAGAGGCGCCTGGCGGGGAATGCATCTTGTTGGCGCAGGGATACGGCCTCTCGCTTAATGATTTGACCGCGGCGGGAATCGGGATTTTGAAAAAGGCCTCGTCAGGCAGTGCGCTTCGCCTGTTGGGACACGCTGACCGATCCGCCGACCGGGTGGGGGGACGACATGCCTCCGGGGCGCTGCCCATCATAGACATGATTCATCACATCATGAAGCTGTGGGAGGCGGGGGATAGAACGCAAATCAACGCCTACCTCGCGGAGCATGGGATTCACGAAAATAACCTGTATAGGTCGGTCATCCAAGCGCTTATCGAAATGAGTTCACAGGGTTCGTCTGAAAGATCGCTGTTGGAAACAATCATCAACTATAGACCGAGCCAGACGGCAAGCGGAGGGACGTTGGGTTCAACGGTAAGCGAGGAGGACCCGCAATACCTCATTGAAGGCGTAGAGCCATAACCACAAAGAAAATCCGATGGGATAGGAGATTCCACATGGACAATATGGCATGGCATGAAAACTGTGTATTACGAGACGATGTGCGTCAAGGCACATTGACACTTGCAGAGTTTGCAGCAGATCTCAATGCGGTTCGAATGGGCGATGCACCTCACGTTTATCGCTTGCCGAAATTGTTTTTTGACCGCACCTACCCCACCGACAATCTCAAGTCGTTGGTTCGGGACGTGCTTCATCGGCTAGCCGCACACGGCGGCAATCCGGTGATTCGCGTGCAAGTTGCTTACGGCGGTGGGAAAACCCATGCGCTCATTGCATTGCTGCATTTGGCTGAGCGTGGGACTGAACTGGAAGCGCACCCCACCGTGGGTGAGTTTCTGGGTTTCAGTGGGTTAAACCAGTTGCCACAGGCGAGAGTCGCCCTGCTTCCGTTCGACAAATTCGACGTGATTGAAGGACTTTCCGTCCTGGGACCTGACGGCACACCGCGACAGGTCAAAACGCCGTGGGGCGCGTTGGCGTATCAACTGGCGGGGGATGGAGGATTGGGACGGGTTTCCGAGCATGAAAGCCGTTATACTATTCCCGCTGAACCGATACTTGTTGAATTGTTGAAAACGCCGCAAGCCTCGGGACTGTCTACGCTCATTCTGATGGACGAGACGCTTTGGTACATGCGGAATGCGGTCAGCGACGATCCCAACAGATTAGGGGATCTTCGAGATTTTTTCCAAGTGCTCACGCAGGCGGTTGGCAAGGTTGACCGCGCGGCGCTGGTTGCCAGCGTCATCTCGAACGATATGGTGTCTGACGATCCGGTTAGTATTCAGTGCCTTAGTGCGCTGGAGAGAATGTTCCGCCGCGTGGAGAAAACGACAGAGCCGGTGTCGGGGGAAGATATCCCGGAACTGCTCAGGCGGCGCTTGTTTGAATCCGTCGACACGCGTAACCAACGCCGCCCCATCGTCGATCGCCTCACCACCACGATGCAACGGCTGCCGCTTAGACCCTCACAGCGGGATCAGTCTGCGAAAGAGCGACTGCTCGAATCCTATCCCTTCCACGCCGATTTGCTTGACGTGTTATATCAGAAATGGACGGGGCTCAACAAGTTCCAACGGACGCGCGGCGTCTTACGGATGTTCGCCATCGCGCTAAGGGATGCTGAAGGAAAGGACCCGGCGCCGTTTGTGGGACCGGGGACACTACTCGGAAGCGATGGCGAACTTTCGGAAGCCGTTCGCGAACTGATCTAAACCTGCGACGAAGGTAATCAGTGGACGCCGATTCTGAGCGGGGAACTGGGCAGAGCGCGCGACATTCAGGCGAATCGAAATCGATTAAAAAAGCATCGGGAGATTGAACAAGCCATTGTCGCCACCTTTCTGCATTCACAACCGTCCGGGCAAAAGGCGGATGAAAGCGACCTATACGCCTTGCTGGCGCACTCGGAGATCGATCCTCTGTCGGTAGAGGATGGGCTCGAGAAATGGCGAGAAATCTCATGGTTTCTCAAAGAGAACGACACGAGTTGGAGCCTGAGCATAGCGTCAAACCTCACCAAAATGCACGTTGAGGCAACTCGTCGACTGAACACAGACGGCATCAACCACGAACTTCTTCAGCGGATAAAGGCGGCAAAACTCGGTCAGACGAGCGAGGATCTTGCGGTACATGCCTTGCCCGATTCGGCTAATGATATTTCGGATAACGCCAATCTCCACTTTGTGATTGTCCCCCCGGAGTGCACGGCGGTACCGGGTGAGGAGATATCCGACTTCCTCAAGGCGTACTTCGAGCGAACCTACAAGAACCATGTTATTATACTCGCTCCGGATCACGCCCGATTGACGGGAGTGCGCAACTCCATTCGCAATGTCCTCGCTTGGCAATCCATAGAAAGTGGCGACGAGATGGACACTCTGAGCGAATCACAGAAGGCGCTGCTACGAAAGCGGAAACGCGATGATGAACACAGTATATCGGATTCCGTGAAATCGGCATATAGTGTACTGATTGCACTTGACGAGGATGGCGACATTGAGGCGCGGCAAGTGCCGCTTGGGACGCAACCCGCTATTGAACGCGTGACGGCTTTCTTGGGGGACGAGGAAAGATTGTTGACAAGTTCACTTGATCCGGATCTCCTTACGCCGACGAGTGACTTGAAGTTGTGGGGCGACGATGAAAACTCAAAGTCTGTGCAAGGGTTGTACGGCATGTTTGCCAGCGTTGCGAGGCTGCCGCGAATGCTGAGCCGTAAAGTATTCCTTGAAACGCTTCGGCGCGGCGTTGCGGAAGGGACGATTGTTCTCCGCGACGTGCGCGGGGATGGTTCTCAGAACACCTACTGGCGCCACTCTCCGTCCGACGATCTCCTGTGGCAGAGGGGAGTGGAAATCCTGCCGCTAGTGCACGCCGAACTCCATCGGCTCGAACCTGAATTACTCCGACCCAACGCAATACCGGAACTGTGGCAGCCTGATGAGTACCCTCTCAAAGTGTCCGCGATCCTGGAATACTTCAACGGGGAGGAAGCTCCCAAACTTGCCTCGGACGCGATTCTTTTTGGTGCCGTAAAATCCGCCATTGAGGCGCGTTTCGTGATGGGGCGCAGCGGGAGAGAAGATTATATTGGCGAAGATGTCGCCGATGCCGCGATTGACGTTGACTGGGAGTTGTTGCCTCCCCCTGCGGAGATTCGCGGGTCGGAGATTACACGGCATACGCTGCCCAAGGCGTGGGAAGGGGACACCTCGACCGTCGGAAGAGTGAGGGATGCTCTTGGCGAACAGAGGGGTGCTAAACCTTCATGGGCCCTGATTAAGGATGCGGTGAACAAGGGTGTAGAAGGTCGGCTTTTCGAAGTTACGACGCAGAACTGGCCGTGCTCGCCTCAGGAAGCAGATGCAGTAGGTTTGCGAGAATCAGAGGAGCCAATGAGGTTAGATGCCCTTGAGATTGCGGTGGCAATTCGCGGCACATCCGGTTCCGTCACTCTCGGGTGGATTAAGGAAACGCTTGAATCGGAGAAGGGCTTATCTATTCCTGATGACATCTTCCGCTCCGCCGCCAACCAAGCCTTGAATCTTAAGTTGATTATCTCGGAGGGACCGCCGGTTGATGATTTTTACCAAACGCGTGTGCGGCAGCCCGACTGGGTGGGCCATTTTGAATCACACCTCACTGAGAGCCAAATTCAGGATCTGGCTGAAAGGATTGGCAGACTATTTGAAATCGCGCCGGAACTTGAGTTTGAATTTCGGCTCGTCGGCACGGCGGAAGGTGAACGCCCGTCAGATGAGGTGTTGGAGCGGTTAGACGAGATACTCGGCGGGGTCGCGGATTCATTGAAGTTTAATCCGGACGGCTCGTAAGCAGTTGGGAGCCATAGAATGATGGTGTGAGTATCGCAACAGTTGAGTGACGGAAGAAAGGCAATGCCGAAAACTACACCCCACAGCGTGCCGTGAGAAAAAATGTCCACCGATGTCCTAGAAACGTACGTGGAAAAGATGAAGCACTTGAAAATAGACAGGGCACACGGTCCCGCGCCCCACAAGCCGGTGCTTCTGCTGTCGCTTATTGCGCTGATTGAGAGAGGACAGATTCACGAAAACAGAATTACCGTGACTCCCGAATTGGCGGAAACTTTCGCCAAATACTGGCTGCGAGTCACCGAGCGGCCGCCCAATATCGGGATGCCTTTTTTTCACCTAAGAAGTGATGGATTTTGGCATCACCATGCAAATTCCGGGTACGAAAGGGTGTTGGAGGTTACCTCAAGTATTAGAACAATGCCCCACCTGCGTGAAGTCATTTCACATGCTAGTTTGGATGAAGAGTTTTTCGATTTGTTAAAAGACGCCGGAAATCGAGAGTCAGTCCGCCAAACGCTTATCCGCACGTATTTTCCAGATTTCGAGGGTGCAATCGAACGCCTCATCGGGGACGAACGCCAAATTAGAGAATACTCAAGACGACTGTACGAGGCCTAGTCGAAAACCAACCGACTCCATAGTCTGCCCCCGTCCTCGGTTAGCCGATGGGTTTTTTGGCGACAATCCCCCAATTCGTGAACGGGAACGGCGTATACTCCCAAAACCGATCAGGACGTGCCAAGTGCGTAATCACCTGTTCCGCCAGCACCAGGAACTCCCAGCCCGCGAACAGATCTCGAATACCCGCCTCTTTGAAGTAGTGGTGCGGGACGCCGCTTTCGTCGCCGATATCGTGGATGAAGGTGCCAGGCTCGATTTCTACCCCCTGTCCGGCGAAATCCGCTTTGTCCGATTTGAGCGTGACCATCAAAATTCCGCCGGGGATTAGCGAACGATAAACCTGAGACACGGAATCCCGAATCGTGGCAAGCCTGTTATGGTGCAACACATTCCAACTGACCACGCCGTGGAAATAGCCGGGGACCAAGGGCACTCTGTCATATCCGCCAACCGAACGTCGGCGGACAGTTCAAACTCCGTTAACCGTTCCATTGTCAAATCAATGGCGCGCGGCGCGTTATCAGTCGCACAGACATCGTATCCGAGCCGGGAAAGCGCCACGGTGTGCCGACCGGCACCGCACCCGAGGTCCCAGAAATTCAGCGGTCTTTCGTCAAATGCGCCTTCCACGATGCGGCAAAACCGATAGACAGCGGTCTCCGGGATTAGCTCCCGATTTTTCTCATCTGCAAACAACTCATTCCATGATGCCAAGATTCAGTCCTCCGATTTATTTGACATTGTCCCGACCCTGTGCTATCATAGATATGTGATTGAAAAAAGTAAAGGCAAATCAAGCGTGATGTGTTTTATAAACGGACATCATAATAATAACCTTAGGTGGACAAATGTCCATCACACGCGAGGAGTGTGCCTTTGCTGAAATGAATTTATAATCTATATTTTACAAACATCTTAACAACCAAAATTCTTTTCAAGCCGTGGGCACATGATTCGTCATCGTCCACGGCTTTTTTTGTGATCGCTGTCCGGATTTAAGTGCATCCGAAATTGTGTTACAGGGAACAACGACCGATGCAAGAACTCACGACTATAGTCATCACAGCTATGAATTATACATCTTGGGCTCTCGTTGTTCGGTCTGTCGCAGTGTAATTTATTGCGCGTCTTCTGTCGGAGCGAGCTCTGCTCGCAATATGAAGTCGCGACCTGGAGATCGAGGAATTTCTATCGCGTTCCTTGTTCAGTCACTTGATCCTACAGGCTGCTACACTGCGAAAGTCCTAACGAAATAGTAAAACGACAGATGCAAAAACTAATGACGAATGAAAACAACTCCATCAATATTCGAGACCGGAGTGGATTAGGCCCAACATATTGTCTGACGAAGGGACATCTTATGACTTATAAATTAGGCGCTTGGCAAAAGCGTTGCTTTTTCCTACTGTTTCTCTGGCTGTTATCGCCCATGATTGTCGGCGCAGCGCCGGAGGTTACACAACTCCGAGCCGAGGCGCACCGCACTTCTCAGCGCATCAAAATCGACGGCGAACTTAGTGAAGCCGATTGGCAGCGGGTAGAACCCATCCGCCGATTTGTTCAGATTGAACCGGACGAGGGGAAACCGATTTCGCAGCCGACGGAGGTACGCATCCTTTATGACAATCGGAATCTCTACTTCGGATTTACCTGTTCTGACTCCGATATTTCCCAGTTGGTTGCCAACGAATTGCGCCGTGACTCACGTCTGTATGAGAACGACAGCGTATATGTGCTTTTGGACACCTACAACGATCGGCGCGGCGGATTTTTCTTTCGCGTCAACGCATTGGGGGCTATGCAGGACACGAGTATATCAGGCAGCGGCGATACATGGAACAACAACTGGGATGCGGTATGGACGTGCCGCGCCAAGATTAACGAGGATAACTGGACGGCGGAGATTGCCATTCCTTTCAGCCAACTCCGTTTCACACAGAGCGACGTGATGGAGTGGGGGATGAATCTGGGGCGGAAAATTAGCCGGAACAACGAAGAGGCAACGTGGGCTCCGGTGTCCAAAGCCTATCGAGAGGGCGGCGTACGAGAGTTCCGTACCGCCAACATCGGAAGCCTGGGTGGTTTGAAGGGGATTTCTCCTTCTCGGCATATAGAGTTGTTGCCCTATGTCCTGCCGGGATTTGCTCTATCGGACGATGATGAATCTCAAACCAAACGAGTGCTGGACATCGGATTGGATGTGAAGTACGGCATCACCCCCAATCTTACCGGCGATCTCACGTTTAACACCGATTTCGCGCAGGTCGAGGCGGACCGAGAGCAAATCAATTTGACGCGATTCAGCCTGTTCTTCCCGGAGAAGCGCCCCTTTTTTCTGGAAGGATCCGGCTTTTTTGATTTCGGCATCTCGTCCAACTCGTGGTTCCACCGCCTGCTGTTCTACAGTCGGCGCATCGGTCTGGAGGAAGGGCGCGCCATACCCATCATAGCCGGAGGCAAACTTACGGGAAAAATCGGGGAGTACGGCGTCGGTTTCCTAAATGTGTTGACGAATGAATTTGACAACACAAGTTCCGCCGTTGACGCGGATGATGTCATCGTTGTACCGCGGACAAACTTTACGGTGCTACGAGCGAAACGGGACATCTCCAAAGGATCGACCGTCGGACTCATCGCCACGAACAAGCAGGACGCCGACACATACAATCGCTCTGCCGGAGTCGATTTTGTCTACCGCCCGTTCGACAATATGGATGTGAATGGCGTGTGGGCTCGCACTTTCGACGAGGGACAACCCGATCAGAACGACGCCTGGACGCTCGGCAGCCGTTGGCGCAACGACCGCTTTATGCTGGAGGGGGCATACATGGACATTGGCGAGAACCTTAATCCCGAGGTCGGATTCGTCCAGCGAAAGGGTGTCCGCCGTATCCGCACCGACATGCGTTATACCCCTTGGCCCGGGGTCTTGGGTATTCGCCGCATCATCACGGGACCGGAGATTGGCTTGTTCTTTAACCAAGAGGGCGAATTGGAAACCCGAATACTTACACTCGCCGATTGGGTTAATTTTGAAAGTGACGACTGGCTGCAATTTGGCGCGCAGCGAATCATGGAACGCCTTGACGAGGATTTCGAGGTACATGAGGGATTCATTATCCCGGCCGGCGAATACCATTTCAGTAAGTACAACGTCGGTATTTTCACCGATCGTGCGGAGAAAATCTCCGGTTATTTTCGCCTGAATCTTGGCAGTTTCTTCAATGGGGATAAACGCGGATTTGAAAGTGGAGCGAATTTCAATCCGAGTCCGCAAGTGCTCATCGAATCGCGGTATCAGTTCAATCGGGTCACGCTCCCAGACGGATCTTTCAACACCCATGTGGTCGGGACGCGCGTTGTCTATTCCGTATCGACAACCCTTTTCGGGAAACTGTACGCGCAGTGGAATAGCAGCCGGGACGTAATCTCCACCAACTTCCTGTTGAACTACATCTACCATCCCGGCAGTGATTTTTACTTGGTGTTCAACCAGAATTACGACAGCCGAGGGGCGGCTATCAAGCATATCGACTCCACGCTGGTCGGCAAAATGACGTATTGGTGGAATCTGTGACAACGATACATCTTTGGTTTCAATGCCCCGAAGTACTGTGATGGTAGTCGTTGAATCGAATAAAACCCTATCGTGTTTAAAGCTCAACCAGAACGGATGCTCTGGTTAACTCGTGGATGGCAAACTATGAAAGCCTATATCTCCATAAAATACCGTGCAGACAACGGTAACAAAGATTGCATTCAAAAAATCTCATCCGCTCTTGAGCAAAACGGCTTTGAAACCGTATGTGTCGCCCGTGACATTGAGAAATGGGGAGGGGTTCAATTAAGTCCTCACGAGTTGATGCAACGGACATTTACCGAAATTGATTCGAGCAACCTACTCGTGGTCGATTTGACAGAGAAAGGAGTAGGATTGGGCATCGAAGCGGGATACGCACACGCCAAGCAAATTCCGATTGTCGTAATTGCCAAAGAAGGGGTCGGACGTTTCAACGACTTTACTGGGGATTGCGCAGCAACTGTTCTTGTATGATGAATTCGAAAATCTTAACCAATTGTTTCAAGGTATAACTTCCTTGGACATTGGTACAAGCCCTCGCGTTGACTGGGGAATGAAATGCTAAAAGTCTCTCTTAGACCGATTACACAGAAGAATCTCAATGAGTGTATTTCCCTCAAAGTGACTGATTGTCAGCAGAACTTCATTGCCTCCAATGTGAAGTCACTTGCAGAAGCGTTTGTCAATCCAACGCTTTATCCTTTCGGCATTTATGACGCAAAAGCACATTACCAAGCGAATCCTATCTTGGTCGGATTCACGATGTATGAAATTGTTGACGCAGTCGGTTTCATTTTACGCCTGATGATTGATGAGAAGTATCAAAGGAAGAGGTATGGCAGAGCGGCTATGATTGAGGTGATGCGACGGTTGAAATTGCATCCGGAGGTCGAGCGGATTGCAACTAGCCATCAAAGGCAAAATAAAGCCGCTGCGAAGCTCTACGAAAGTCTGGGATTCGTTGAGTGGAAATCTGAATTAGCGGCGGAGAATCCCAGTGAAAGGTATCTGATTCTTGAAGAATAGCACAACCGATGCCACAGCAAAGCCCAAAGGCTGGTGCGCAATGCGCACCCTACACGCACGAACCTCCTGTTGAGATGTGCCCTACCAGTCGAAGACGGCGCCTACACTACCTCCACGCTCCGAATCCAACTGCGCATACGCCGACGCCGCCTCACTCGGCGAGAAGCGATGTGTAATCAGGTCGGAAACGCACATTTGCCCGCGCCGCACGTATTGCAAGAAGAGTTGCCGTTGACGGGTCGCCGTCCACGACGCGTGTTGCGGCGGCAGGTTTTCGTTCTGCGTGCCGATGAGACGTAGTTGCCGCGTCAACAGATCCGACGTGAGATGCTGCTTCGTGGGGTGCGGGCTATCGCCTAGAAGTATTACCTTGCCATACCGACGCGCCAGCGGGAGCGCCAACGGCAAAACTGTGTGATGGCCCGTCGCGTCATAAACCACATCCGCAAGCTCGCCGTCGGTACTCTCAAGGACGGCATCCTTCGCATCGGCAACGCTTCCACAAAAACTCGCTGTCGCGCCGTGCGCGAGCGCGATGTCCAGCCGCGCCTGAATCTGATCTATCACCAACACCGATCGAAGACCCATCACCTTCAGATACTGCGTCACAAGTTGCCCGATGGGGCCGCAGCCGATGACTACAGCGGTTTCTCCCATGATATGCTCGGCTTGACGCACCGCGGTTTGCGTAATCGTTGCCAGCATACACCATACGGCATTATCGCTACTTACATCCTCGGGAATCTTGATGATTCCGGGTTGATTGCCCGAAAGGTTCACATGCCCCCGGTGGGACGCGGTACAGAAAACCCGATCTCCCTCACTGAAACCTTCAACCTCATCCCCAACCTTGACAATCTGCCCCACGTTACTGTAGCCGGGATAGAACGGGTATTTTACCCAGTTATGCCAGTGGCTGCCGGGGTCGGATTCGCCGCGATAACAGATCATCTCCGTCCCCATACTCATAAGCGTAACCAGCGTCTGAAGGGTAATCTCGTTCGGCGCGGGTTCGGGAACATCTATTTCGGTAAAACTAACCTGCCTGCCTCCTGTAAATGCAACGACACTCGACTTCATACGCAAAATTCCTCAATTGTGTTGAATACTTGTCGGACAATCTGTGGACACGGACTGGATGATCCGGAGGTCTATCGCAATGACGGTTAGGATAGGCGAAAGCAGGACAAAGTATGACGGGAGAGATAGACGAGAAGCCTACTGCGGATATGAAAATTTCAATACAGATTGCCCTTTGACGCTCGTTAATCGTCTGAGTTCAGCGCGGCGATTGCTTCGTCTTCGCTATCGAAACGCTCGAAAATGGTAATCAGCCGTCCCATGACTATCAAATTCTGTATGTCAGTGCCGATGTTGATGAGGCCTATGCGCCCATCTTTGCGGACAACGGATACGTGACACGCGACGAGGGTGCCAAGACCGCTACTGTCAATCCTCGCGACATCCCCCAGGTCTATCAAGATCTTCGGGGTACCCGAGATCTTTTCAAGTTCTCCGCTAATCTGTTCTCTCAACGCGGTACCGGCGGGGCCAATAATCCGACCGGAGGGTTTGATAATAAGAATACCTTCGCTTTCGCGAATTTCTGCTGCCATAAATTTATCTCCTAATGATTGTTTTAAGAATCTCTATTAAGTCAAGATTTCTCCTGAGAGGAAGAGTTCCTCCAATTCAGTTGAGAACCGATTATATCACACAACACCCCGAACCGCAAGCCTTGAGCCATGAAAGGAAAAGGCTATAGCATCTAAGAGAAGAGAAAGGCGATTTGATAATCGCGAATCGATTCATGATTGTAGGGGGATCGCTCGCTTAATTCTATATTGTGTTGACATGCCCAACCAGATTTGGTATTCTTTAGGCGTGAAAAGCCGCATTCATACCATGTTGGCTATCCTGCGATGCGAGGGTTGCCTTAGACGTTGATGGAGGATTAATTGTGAGAAGTTTCGAGTTTTTTGAACCCAAGACAATTGGCGAGGCGTCTGCCCTGCTTGCTCAGTACAGTGGCGAAGCCGAACTCTTGGGCGGGGGGACAGACCTGATTATCGGGATGAAAGAGCGGACGCTGACACCTAAATATGTCATCAGCTTAGAGAACGTTCTTGGTATAGAAGGCATTACATACGACGAAAACGACGGGTTGTGGGTTGGCGCCATGACGAAGATGCGCGCCATAGAACGCTCTTCAATCGTGCGCGAACGCTATACCGCGCTTGCAGAGGGAGCGGAGGAAGTCGGATCCATTCAAATACGCAATCTAGCCACGCTTGGCGGGAATATTGCCCACGGCTCCCCTGCCGCGGATACCGCCGCCGCGCTACTGGTGCTGGCTGCTCAGGTCAACATCGCCAACGGTGAGGGTGAGCGTACGGTTCCAATTGCAGATTTCTTCCTCGGTCCAGGACAAACGGTGTTGCAGACGGGCGAAATCCTTACAGGATTCTCTATGCCTCCTCGCTCCGCGAATTCAGGTTCACAGTACCTCAAACACAAGATTCGGCAAGTCATGGATCTCGCTTTCGTCGGCGTGGCAACGTCCGTAAGTTTGAACAACGGCACGGTAGCAGATACGAAAATTGGGTTGGCGGCTGTAGCCCCGAAGCCGATTCGCGCAACTAACGCCGAGGCAATCATTACCGGCAATTCCGTAAGCGACGAGATATTGCAGCAGGCGGCGGGCGCGGCGGCGGCGCAGTCGAGTCCTATTTCGGATTTGCGGTGTACTGCCGAGCATCGAAGAGAGATAGTGGCGGCGTTAACAAAGGAATCCGCAGTGACCGCTGTGGCAAGAGCACAAGCATAGAAAAGGAACCACTTGAATATGAAGAAACATCCGATAAGTTTCACCGTCAATGGTGATTTGCAGGAGCTATTTGTTGAACCTCGCAAAACCTTGTTGGCGGTCATTCGTGACACAATCGGGTTGACTGGAACAAAAGAGGGTTGCAGTACCGGCGATTGCGGCGCTTGCACGGTAATCGTTGATGGCGAACCGGTAACATCGTGCATGATGCTTGCGGTCAGCGCAAACGGCAATGAGATTACGACAATCGAAGGAATCTCCAGTCCCGGGCAACTACACCCGGTTCAGCAAGCCTTTTTGGAGAAGGGCGGATATCAGTGCGGTTTCTGCACTCCCGGCTTTATCATGGCAGCCAAAGCACTTCTTGATGACAATCCCAACATACCGGAAGACGAAATGCGGCACGCGCTCGGCGGAAACATCTGTCGGTGCACCGGGTATACGAAAATAATTGAGGCAGTCCTGAGCGCGGCAGAAACCATGCGCGCAAATACTTAAACACGACACGAAAGAAGGGGATGAGAATGGCTAAAACCCATCGAGGATTCGGCATTCGTTCGGAATATAACAGTGGCAGAGGAACCTGCCCGGTATGTAACAGGACCGGCGTTAAGGTGCTCTACAGCCGCGAGATTGGTGACAAAACCATCAATACGTGTAAGCGATGCAATGCGGCTTTGGGACGCGGTAAATTGCGAGAAGCAGTCGCCAACCTATAGCTTCGGATCAATTACTGAAATCACAGAAAAAGGGCATTATTTCATGTTAACTTTCAAGTGAGACTCGTGAGAAATCAGTGCCTTTTTAGAGCTTGTTTGAATAACCAGTGGCAATACCATTTTTGAGATTTTGAGAAAGTTTTTTCATGTTTTCATTGTTGGCTGCTACATACCTGTAGGATCTCTATGGCAGTCGCTATTCGCTCCCTTGATCCCACTCTGGGGCTTTTAAAGGCTGGTGCGCAGTGCGCGCCCTACAAACTTTGCCACCTATTATTCAAACAGGTTCTAAGCTCGACTTTGTACATTTGAAAGACATCACAGGCAACAATAAACAAGTGTTGCCAAAAAGCGGAGGAAATTTTGATTCTCTCGGCTTTTTGGCAGACCATTGAAAATGTCGGTAGCGGTTTCCAGATTCATGCAGATAACGTGTTGGGTTTCACTCAAATTTCGGTGTTGCATGGCGGGGCAAGATGCCCCGCCTACGGGTTTGGTGTTGTACGGATTTCCGTACAACCCAACCATTGTACTTTTGTACAAAGTCGAGCTAAGTATTGACTCACGTGAATCACACTTTCGCTAAACGTAGCCTATAGACCATCCGGAACTAAATAGTTGCCCAGACTCATTCAGTTAGATAAGGTAGGAGTGCCATGTCAGAATACGCAGTGGTTGGAAAACGAGTGCCAAGAGTTGACGCCCTGGAAAAGGTGACGGGTGCGGCAAAGTATGGAGCAGATATTAACTTTCCCGGAATGCTCCACGCAAGAATCTTCCGCAGCACGGAAGTCCACGCCAAAATTCTTAGCATTGATACGAGCGAGGCTGAGAAGTTGCCCGGAGTTAAAGCGATCATTACGCAAGACGATGTCCTGACCGGGCGGGCGGTTTTCGCGAAGGATAAGGTGCTGTATTACGGTGAGCCGTTAGGCGCGATCGCCGCAACGGATCCCGACATCGCTGAGGAAGCGGCAGACCTGGTTAAAGTCGAATATGAGCCGCTGCCCGTCGTGCAGGATGTGCTGGAGTCAATCAAGCCCGATGCGCCCCATCTGCTCAACGATAGAGCGAAGGACGGCCCGAGAAGACGGGTCATTGCAAGGCAACTCAAGAAGTTATCCAAAGAGACGGGTGAGGATAACAGCGCCGAGATTGAAAAATTGAATGCCGAGTTGGCAGAGTTCGACGATGAGATTTACTACAATATCGCCGGTGAGGCCCATGAAGCCGCGGGGGACGTGGAACAGGGTTTCGCTGAGTCCGATGTCGTCGTCGAAGGTACATATACCATCCCGCGCGTTCATCAGGTATACATGGAACCGCATGTGTCGGTGGCTCATGCGGAGCCTACCGGCAAATTGACCGTTTGGGCGAGCACCCAAGGCCACTTCGCTATTCGTTCCGGTATTGCCGGCGTACTCGGCATACCGCTGAGTGACATCAACGTCGTCGGTGTGACCATGGGCGGCGGTTTTGGAGGACGTTTCAACATCCAAGCCACACACGTGCCGGCTGTCATACTTTCCCAAAAAACGGGGCGTCCCGTCAAAGCCCAGTTGAACCGCGAAGAGGAGTTTCTTGATGGGAGGCCGGGTGCCGGTTGCGTCATCAAGCTCAAGACCGGGGCGATGAACGATGGAACAATCGTTGCCCGTAAGGCTCTTGCCTTCTGGGACTGTGGTTCGGTCGCCGGCGGGCCCATTGCCAACACCATCCGTATTCGCGGAGTCTACAAGTTCTCGCACCTTCAGATGGATGCCTATGCGGTACACACGAACAAGTCGGGAACCACATCCTATCGTGCACCCGGCGCCCCGCAGGCGATTTTCGCGGGTGAATCCCAGCTCGACGAAATAGCGAGTATCATCGGAATGGATCCCGTCGATCTCCGTATGAAAAACATGCGGGAAGAGGGCGATCAGGTTCCCGCAGGGGCTACCGAGCCGAGAGTGGGCTACAAAGAAACCCTCAAAGCGGCGGCAGATGCCGTTGACTGGTGGAATCGCGAGAAGGGACCGAACCAAGGTTGGGGCGTTGCGGTTGGCGATTGGACGAATGGATGCGGACCGGGTGCGGTATATGCCTCTGTCCATGAAGACGGCAGTGTTCGACTGTTCCACGGCTCGATGGATATCACCGGAACAGATACGGCGATGGCGCAGATTGCCGCAGAGGTTCTGACCGTACCTTATGATCAGGTGTCAATCACCCGCGGCGATACCAATTCGGCGCCGTACAATACCGGCTCCGGCGGAAGCGTCGTCACCTTCACCATGGGCAACACCGCGAAACTGGCAGCCGAAGATGCGCGGGTACGACTCCTCGAGCTCGCGGCACAGCGGCTGAACACGGACATTGAGAATGTGGAACTCAAAGACGGGAAAGTGTCTCTGACAAATGGGGATTCCCCCAAATCACTCTCCCTCGGCGAGTTGGCTGCGTACAGCTTGAGCACAACCGGTGGGCCGATTGTCGGCAAGGGTTCATTGTCAGGAAGACTGAGCGCCCCCGCTGTCGCCGTGCAGATTGCCAAAGTCGAGGTCAATCCGGAAACGGGGAACACCAAAGTTCTCAGGACGGTTGCCTCGCAAGATGTGGGTTTTGCGATTAACCCGACAGCGGTTGAAGGGCAGATTGAAGGGGGAGTCGTCCAGGGATACGCTTGGTCGATGATGGAGGAGATGCAGTACAACGAGAAGGGAAATGTGAATCCCGGCTTTGTCGATTACCGCGTTCCGACATCGGCGGATATTCCCAGAATCGAGAGTGTCATCGTAGAAGTGCCTGCTCCCAATGGGCCTTACGGCGCGAAAGGGGTCGGCGAACCCTCGCTCACGCCAACGTTAGCCACCTTCGCAAACGCCGTCACCGACGCTACCGGTGTTCGGATTAACGACCTGCCGATTAAGCCGGAGAAGATTGTTAACGCGTTGAAGAGCAACGGTAACGGTAGTCGATAAGCACTCCGTCCGAAGCATACACCTTCTGATTTGTCTTTATGCTAGGCAAGTCAGGAGGTTTTTTGTGCTATCTCTCGTCTCAATTGCCAACCAGAAGAGGACTTACACAATTCAGGCAAGTAGGGAATAACGATCAAGCGGCCGAACAGCGAGTGCGATAGCGATCCCCCGTTATTCCCTACAAGAACCCTGCAACATGAGACCGTCGCAGTGCGTAGGTTGGGTTGAACGACAACGATGAAAAATACGAAGCATTACCTTTGGATGTCGGTGTCCGATTCTGCGGGAAATCTCACAAATTTAGTGAAACCCAACACTTCATCACACACAATCGACAATAGCCAAAGCGTCTATTGACTCTTTCTGCAATCATCTTCGATTTGAGGAAATCTATGTTCGGTGACATAAGAAATTCACACGGTGGACGGCTCGATTACAGTTTCCATCAAGGGGAAGCAGATTCCAAGCACATTGTGGTTCTGGGACACGGCGTCACCGGTAACAAGGACCGTCCCTTTGTCGTCGCATTGGCGAACGGGTTAGCCGCCGCCGGAATCGCAGTGCTGCGATTCTCCTTTTCGGGCAACGGCGATTCGGAAGGGAGATTCATCGACTCGACCATCTCGAAAGAGGTCGAAGATCTCGGGTCGGTGCTTGATGCCTTGAGTGATTACTCCGTCTGCTACGTTGGTCACAGCATGGGAGGCGCCGTGGGCGTGCTACGCGCAAGTCAAGACAAACGAATCGATATGCTAGTTTCGCTCGCCGGCATGGTTTACACGAAGATCTTCGCGCAATCGGAATTCGGCGATGTAACGCCCGACGAGGGATTCATGTGGGATAAGCCGGATTGCCCGCTTTCAAGCGCCTTCATGAATGATATGAGACAGATTGACAGCGTGATGGATCGCGCCTCGCAGATTACAGTTCCTTGGCTGCTAGTTCACGGCACTGAAGATGATGTAGTGCCGATAGGGGAATCCCGCGAGATATTCGAAAACGCCAACGAGCCGAAGGAACTGATTGAACTTGAAGGCGCCGACCACGTCTTTAGCGACGAATCAACCAGCGTGATGGTGACTAAAGTCCTCAATTGGGTTCAAATCCAATTCGACAAACTCAGTCAGTGAGGCACATGTGCCCGCTCTGTCTCTCGGAGCAAGTCCGAGATTTCGCGACCATAGATGATAAGCCAAACCGGCGTTGTGAAGTTTGCCAGTTAACCTTCTTGTCATCGGAACACTTTCTGGACGAGGTCGCCGAACTCGCCCGGTATCAACTTCACGAAAACAGTCCCGATGATCCTCGCTACCGAGAGTTTCTCAGCCGTTTGAGCGCCCACCTTGTCCCCAAGTTACCCACTGCCGCCGAAGGATTGGACTTTGGTTCAGGTCCTGGTCCCACGCTGTCCGTGATGCTTGAGGAGCAGGGATTTCGGATGAATCTCTACGATCCCTTCTTTGCACCTAGCACAGATGTGCTTGAACGCAGGTACGATTTCATCACGTGCACGGAGACGGTGGAACACTTCTATCAACCGGGAAAGGAGTTTCGGCGACTGGACGGATTGCTGCGAAGCGGGGGTTGGCTCGGCATCATGACCGAGATGTTAGAACCGGAAGTGGATTTTACCCGTTGGTGGTACCATCGCGAACCGACGCATGTGTGCTTCTACAAGCGTGAAACGATGATTTGGATCGCCGAGCGGTATACTTGGAAGGTTGAGTTTCCGCAAAAGAACGTAACGCTATTTCAGAAAGCGTAGGGGGCTGGGACCGCTGCCCCCAGTTTCGTGCAAATTGTGTGCGAAGGTTTAAACCGTTGGTTATCCGGGAATCAATCCCCTATCTTCGAGAATCTTGACCACCTTTTGACCACACTCTTCAAGTGTCAACTCTGCCGTGTTTACCGCTAGTTCGGGATGATTCGGCGCTTCGTAGGGCGCGCTAATTCCCGTAAACTCCGGGATTTCACCTGCCCGCGCTTTCTTGTACAATCCCTTCGGATCCCGCTCCTCACACACCGCCAGCGGGCAATCGACAAAAACCTCAATAAAACGTCCGTCTTCAACCAATGCTCGCGCTTTGTCCCGATCGCCGCGATAAGGTGAGATAAATGCGGTCATCACGATGACTCCGGAATCCGCGAACAGTTTCGATACCTCTCCGATGCGGCGAATGTTCTCTTCCCGATCCGCCGGCGAAAACCCGAGGTTATTATTCAGTCCGTGACGTATGTTGTCGCCGTCAAGGACGTAGGTCAGCCGACCGCGCTGGTGCAGTGCGTTTGCAACCTCATGCGCCAAGGTGGATTTGCCGGAACCGGACAGCCCGGTAAACCAGAGCACACAGCCTTTTTGAACGAGGAGTTTTTCTCTGTCTTCCCGCGTAATTGTTGCCTCATGCCACGTAATATTTGTTGATTTTCTATCTGCCAATACTATTCTCCATTTTGTGTAGGTGATGTTCAGCTGCCGAGTAGAAGGCGTTGCGGTTGCTCGTCCCGCTTCCTCTTGTTGGACTCCAACCCTCAACGCGAGCCTAGTATAACAGATTGCGAGGGGCGTAACAAGAGAATCCGCTAGTTGTAGGGTGGGCATCGCCCACCAAAGCCCTTGAAGGGAGCAGTGTAGGTTGGGTTGAACGGTTAAACACGACCGCTTACCAAAGTAGATCATCGTTCTGTTTTTCAACGATGCTATTGGAAGAAAGATAGAGTGAAACCCAACACCTCAATCCAATCATGCGTTGATTGTCAGGTTGGATTTCACTAGATTCGGGAGGTACCAATCGGATTTGACCGACGAAAGTTACGTGGATGGCTCGGTAGTTTTCGTCGGTGCCGTTCAACCCAACCTACGTGCCAACCACGCTTTATTTGTACCTACGGATATGTTATCATTCAAGCACACTAAGGACATGTGACAATCCCGGCTATTGAATTTCGGTATTTCAATCCGAGGGCGAACGAACAAAAGGGAGAATTGTGATGACCGCAACACCCCGCAAGATAGACGCTCAAGATTTGCTTACTATGCGTTTTGTTTCCCAGCCGCAACTATCGCCCGATGGCACACAGGTGGCATTTGTCTCGCGGTGGATAGATGCGGAAAAGAACAAATACTTCTCCAATCTCTGGCTTGTGTCCACAACCGGCGGGCAACCTCGTCGTTTCACCGTAGGCGATTACGGCGACACCTCGCCCCGTTGGTCGCCTGATGGACGGCGCATCGCCTTTGTCTCCGATCGAAGTGATTCATCCCAGATTTGGCTTATCCCCATTGATGGCGGAGAAGCACAACAGTTGACAGATTTGCAGGAGGGCAGCCTTGGTTCGCTGGCTTGGTCGCCCGACGGGACGAAGATTGCCTTTACCTTCCGCCCGAAACCCTTCGCAGATAGGAAAGCGGAGCGCGAGGCGCGTGAAAAGGAACACAGATCGTATCCGCCCCGCATCATCCGCCGAGCAGGTTACCGAGAGGACGGCACGGGCTACAACGGTGGCGAACGTTGGCACTTGCAGACCGTGAGTGTGGAAGCGGGAGTCGTGAATCAACTCACCTCGGAGGATTACGACGACTATTCTCCCGCATGGTCGCCCGACGGAAAAACGATTGCTTTCGTCTCAAACCGCTCCGAGGATGCGGACCTGACACCGGGATACCAAGATTTGTGGCTGATTCCGTCGGGTGGCGGGACGGTGCGACGCTTAACGAAGCAGTCCGGGCACATGCAAAGCCCTGTCTGGTCGCCCGATGGCGCGGAAATTGCTTACATTGGGCATGACCATCCGGATGAAATCTGGGGCGTGACCGACCCGCACCTATGGGTTGTATCAATTGAAAGCGGGGAGGCGCAAGACCTGACCCTCAGCTTAGACCGACCCGTCGGGCATTATACGCTTAGCGATACGTCCGAATCCGAAGGCGCCGCACAATCCCTGATCTGGAGCGCGGACGGCGCCCGCCTGTTTTTCCTCGTTAGCGATCGGGGAAGTTGCCATCTCTACACCGTAGACCGCAGTGGCGGCGAGCCTCGACAGTTGACCCAAGGCGCAATTGATGTGTGTGCCTTCTCCGCCGACCGTGGGACGACGCAACTCGCACTACACATCGGGAGTTCCACCGAACCCGGCGATGTCTATCTGCTCCCGACCGTGGGCGGTGATAGAAGCGCCCCAATACGGTTGTCTCACGTGAATCGTGAGTGGAAAGCGGAATTGTCTCTCTCCGATTCTGAGGAGATTTGGTTTGACACGTGTGATGGGGGGAAGATTCAGGGCTGGATTGTCAAACCTCCCGATTTCGAGCCGGATCAGAAATATCCCGTGATTCTCGAGATTCACGGAGGTCCACACACGCAGTACGGCAACGCTTTCTATCATGAAATTCAGTTCCTTGCGGCGCGAGGCTATGTCGTGCTGTATACTAACCCACGCGGTAGCCGAGGGTACGGACAGGCATTTACCGCCGCAATTCGAGGGGATTGGGGCGGTCCGGACTTCGGCGATCTCATGGCGGGGGTTGATTATGTCATCGCCCAAGGGTACGTCGATTCGGAACGGTTGGGCGTAACAGGGGGCAGCTACGGCGGATTCATGACAAATTGGGTTGTCAGCCATACCGACCGGTTCAAAGCCGCCGTGACACAACGCAGCCTCACAAACATGATGAGCATTGCGGGAACGTGCGATGTTCAACTGATGGGTGACCGGACTTACTTCCCGTCAGAAGTGTGGGAAGATCCCACACTCTATTGGAAACTCTCACCCCTAGGCTACGTTCAAAATATTAGTACCCCACTGTTAATTCTCCACAGTGAGGGCGATTTACGCTGCCCGATAGAGCAGGGCGAACAGTTGTTTATCGCCCTGAAACGGCTCAAGCGCGAGGTTGAGTTCGTCAGGTACCCGCCGGAGGCGAGTCACGACCTTTCCCGCAGCGGTCCCCCGGACTTGCGTTTAGACCGACTGGCACGCATTGTCGAATGGATGGACAAACACTTGCAGTGAAGTTCAATGATAACGCGCAGAATAATAAAGAAGGTTAGAAAAATTCAGGTCACGCCAACTGGAACACGCGTGATGTGTGTTACCGGAAAGGCGCTACTGCGGCATCAGTACGCTCAGTGGGCTAAGACCAACGTCAAGACGAAGTTGGATGACAAACGACCTTGGCGCCAGCGGCGCTCGCGCGTTTCATTCGTTATATCGCTGCTTTTGCACATCATAGCTCTGGCTGCCATGAACCTTCGTCTGCCGGAGTGGTACCGTCCGCCGCCGATTCCGGAGCCGATCGTGATGACGCCGATTGAGCTTGTGGATGTGCCACGTTTCCACATCTCAAGCGCAAGGAAAAGGATCAGTGCGACGACACTGAAAACCCTCACGCCGCGCCAACCTACCCCAAATCGAGCCTTGACCCAATCCCGCCCTTCAGCCGACCGAGTCAAGCAAATCGCGCAGCTAACTCCGCTCGCCTCTCAGTCGCTGAACACGGACGCGAAACTCGATTTGTCCGATACATTGTTTTCAAACCATTCGAGGATGGAACCCCTGTCAGAGGAATTGAGGGGGGCGCCCACCGGCATATTGACCCAATCGGCGCAAGCGCGAGAGGTTGAAATTAAACGCGACTCATCTCAACAGACGGAAAAACAGGCCGAAACAGTGGCTGAAAACGCTCCTCCCGCAAGCCGTGAAGAACAGATTGGCACGGCGCTGGAAGGAATCGCCGAAAGCATCGCGGGCGGGACGAGTTCTTCGCCCGTGGACATTGTTTTCCTGCTAGACGCCAGCGGCAGCATGGAGGACAACATCCGCGCCGTGGGAGGGCAGTTCAGGCGCATGGTGGAGGTATTCCAAGAGAAGGAGGTCAACTTCACCTTGGGGATTATTACCTTCAAATATCTCGATCGCGACACCATTGTGTTTCCCCAAACACGGGACTATGCCAAATATGAATATCTGCTTGAGTCGCATGTTATTCAGCGCGGCGGCGATGAAAGAGCGTATGACGCGATTGTAAAGTCAATCCAACGGGTGAAATTCCGCTCCAATGCGGAGCGGCGGTTCATTCTGGTCACGGACGAAGCCACGAAAGGTTCGTATCCCATCACAGAGGTGTTGAGTCAATGCCGGACAGCGGGCGTCAAGCTGGATGTCATCGGCGTCAATAGGACGTTGGACAAAGCGTTGGCGGTTCAGACGGGAGGACTGTGGTTTCCGATTCCCGGCGGTGGGTAGGAATGCGCTCCGAGGAAGGCAGTCCCATGGACACACCTGCTCTTCAAGAAAGAGGGAAGAATCAACAGAAAAACCTATTGGAAAGGCGTGGCGATTTGCGTTGTCGTCAGCCTATTGCTGTCTATTGCCACCTTTTTTGACGATATCCTTCTTTCGCGCGAAAACAGTGCTACTTTCGGCGGATGGCTGCTTGGGTACGCGATGGATATTCTCTCTGTCATGTTCGTGTTTGTCGTGTTTTCTATCCCTTATGCCTTTATCGGCATCAAACGTGTGCACGACATGGACAATTCGGGGGAATGGATGGCTGTTGCCTATTAATTCGGCGTGATTGGCTTCATCTACCTAGGTTGCGCAAAAGGAACGCCCGGTTCAAACCGCTTCGACTCACCTCAACCCGAACCCGAAAGCTAATGAGACTCGTAGAAATTCTCACCTACATCGCTATCGGCATTGGAGTAGCACTCGTTCGTGCTTGGTGGCGCGGATGTGAATGGGGATGTGTTTGATTTGGTATTCATAGCCAACCAATGAGGATGTTAAGGAAAGGGTAGAGTCTCTAGCGATAGGCAATTCTTGACATTCCAGCAAATCTTCGCTAAAATCCACTCAAGAGAAATGGCAGAACACCCTCAATACCTTCGCCGATTATCTGAGTTTGAGTTGAATGGATATGTAATGAATACAACCCATTGATCCGTGATGTTCAAAGATTTCATGAATAAAAATAGTTTCAGGTTTTTGTGGAAGTCTTTTTAAATCATGTAAATACTTCATCCTACATCAGAGTGCCTTAAGGTCTAAGAGGCTAAACTTAGCGTATTCTAAACAGAATGCGGGTACAGGTTAGTCCTCTAATCTATCTACACATTTATAGATGCATCACAGAGTTCATAAGAGTTTGGTTGACTTATGAAGAACCGTCCATTTTTGGCGAAGGTATTGACCCTAAAAGGACATTCTTATGTATAAAGAACTGGATGGAATCACATCCCCAGAAGATGACGCTGTTTTGTGGCGATATATGAGTCTTGAAACATTTGCCAATATCTTAGCAACACAATCCTTGTTTTTCACAAGAGCTGATAATTTTGATGACAAGTTTGAAGGACATATACCTAGACAAATAATGTCAATTTACAAATCTGTCACCGGTATTTATGAAAAAAAGAATTTACCTGAAGTCCCAGAAGGTTCGACACTAGAATTTGCTTATGGTTTACGCAAACATGTCATGTGTAACTGCTGGTATCAGGCGGAACAAGAGTCAATGGCAATGTGGGATAAATATCACATGCGTAACAGCGGCATAGCCATCAAAACGACTACGGAAAATCTGAAGAACAGTTTGCCGGACAGATTTGATGTTTTTATTGGTGCAATACAATACCTTGAGGACCACAATAAAATTGGTGTGCTTGAAAATGTATCAATACCGAACTTAGTGCATTACCCTTATTTCTATAAGAGAAAATCTTTTGAACATGAGCATGAAGTGCGTGTGCTTATTGAGGTTGAATCACTTCTACGCAATTATTTCAGTGATCAGGGTGTCAGCAAGATTCCTTTTGAACGAGAACTCTACAAAATCGGTATGCCCATTGAAATTTCTGTTGAAACCTTAATTGGTGAAAATGGTGGGCTCAGCATATCACCATATGCTGAGCAATGGGTTATAGATACAGTCGCATCAATAGTTGGGCAATATGGATTCCAGTTTTCTGTCAACCGATCAAGGCTTTCAGACGAACCCGGGCAGGAATTAAAATATCTTCAGGAGAAGTACGGAATTAGAGACGAGATCATAGATTATTTCATAACTACTATGTTTAATTGAGACAAAAAATTTGAGCAGAAAACTGAACAAGAATGGGAGTTGTGGAGGGAAGCAATGACGGTATTCGCTCAACTTACTGATCGAGACAAAAATCTAATTAGGACTTACCAGTACCATGACCTTGTATGGTAAAGTATCCGTTTTGTGGAAGCACTCTGACAAAAAAAGTTGCGAGAATGCCCGAAACGGCTTTTTGAGGCGGGGTTGCCGCGGTTGGCAAAATGTGCGATAGTTGCACATGTGCAGCAGAAAATTCTACACACCTTCCGCCCCGCTGGGGCTATGTCTTTTCTCAAGGCGTGCGTAAAATGGTAGTCAGCCGTCAGTGAGAAAATCTTGTAATACCTAACCCCCTAAATCCCCTTTATCAGGGGGGTAAGATGTAAGATGTCGGGAATCGGAGTTCCCTCCTACTGATAAAGGCAGTGGTCAGTAGAACCCTAGCAACGAATTGCCGAAGCCGATTGAGCACGTGAATAGTTAAGAAGGATTTTCTATGGAAATTCTACCGCACGGGACTTACTATCGCACGCCTTAATCAGTCAGTTGACCGCTCCCTATAGGATCTACTATGGCCCTCGCTGTTCACTCGGTTGATCCCAATGGATCGTCCCGATTTGCAGGACGTTCTCGGTGTGTGCGTTGTACCCGTGTGTCGGCTCGCCTCCAAAGCCGTAGAGGCGCCCGGTGTGATGAATCCAAGGCGCCGTCGCCACGCCGTACGCCAAGACACCGATGCGCGAGTAGTTGTCCTGCTCAATGTAGTAACAGAGGATCATATCCCCGTAGCCGCGCCACACCGGTGCATCGTTGTTGATAGTCTTTCCCCGGCGGCGGGTACGGACGTCCGCACTGCCCATCAACAGGATGTAGCGTTCGTCAAGAGTGACCGCGTCGCCGCTGAGCATCGGGAACGGCAGGTTTCGCAATGACGTCCATTCGTCCGTTTCGGGATCGTACCGATAGGCATCGCGGTAGTTCGGCACCCCATTGTAGGGCACCTCGATGCCATACTTCCCGGGAAGTGTATGCGCCAAAGACCGCAGCACAGGGTCCGGATGCGAACCACCGAACACATACAAACCATCGCCAGCCGCCCCAAGAGTCACGAGTGCACGGGGACCGCCCGGATAAGGCGCCATCGGTTCCCACTCGGCGCTCGGATCGTCAAGTCGGAGCTTCCAGTCTTGAAGTTGGGGAGCGTCTCTCGTTTCGGATGGTTTGCCGGCAGGGGTGCCTGCAACCAGACAGAGCCACCTCCCCGAAACGACTCCGCAGCCGGCGAGCCATCTGCCCGCGGTTTCGGACGATGGCAGCGGAACCAGAGCCGTCCACTTCCAGTCTTCACCATGCCGCGTTAGCTTCCACACCTGTCTCCCGGACCCGCGGCCGCCCACGACGTACATGCCGGAATCGTCGTAAGTGCCTTGGGTGTATTGGGTCTAAACCGGACAAGGCGGCAGTTCGGTGTATGCATCGGTCTGTGTGTCATACGCGTAGGCAACGTTCAGCCGATCGGGCATCCACATGCCCGCAGCGAGAACGATGGTGTCACCGAAACTGCCTACAACCCCTCCTTTCCACGCTACCGGCAGGTTGGCGCCGGTTGACCATTCAAGTTTTAGCGGCGGCAGATCGAGGACACCTTCGTATTCGCGGCTGAAGGGGATTCGTTCATAAACCCGATTCAGTTCACGTCATCGTCGCGCCATTCCGTGGCAGTGGTCTTAGTGTTTCTATGCATAATGAGCTCCTCATTCGCTGATACATCTTGGACATCTTCAATTGCAATACCCTTAGATGGCACTCTAATCTCTCGATTATCGGCGGATAGATCATGAACCTCTAAGGTATCCTGCGCTTGAGCGTACCCGGATATCACGAGACCTATCAACACAACAAACGTAGTGAGCAACATGGTAAGGGAGATGCGACTTTCTCTCACGGCGTCATCCGATTTCGTGTTTTTCTTGCTTTTCATGAGGCTTTGGACGGCTTCGGCCCAAAAGGTTCAGCAGCCGATCGCTGGCAGTTTGCAGTGCATTTTCGGGAACGGGAACGCTATTGCATAAACTAAAGCGCCAGTATGCCCATTGGGCGGCGTACTGTGATTGTAAAATATAGCGAGTGTCGTTGGACCGATTGGGCGCTCCTCGGTGCCAGCATTGGGGGTCTTGCAGGTAGATGTCGCCGGCTTTGCAGAAAACCGACACGGGACCGCGGCCTTCAAACTCCGGGCGGTCTTGATCGTTCGGATTGCGGCCAGAATAATGGCTGCCGGGGACGTATTGCGTTGGCCCCTGCTCAATTGAGATGATGTCAGTCAGTGCCATCTGGACGGTAAACCACATGACCGGCATCGGAATCCGCGGGTCATGGCGAGGGACGTTGTCGGGTACAGGAAAATGAACCTGCCCGTCAACATGCCATCGTTCAATTGCCACTCCGGGAAGATTCCGTAGGACATTCTGCCCACAGAACTTGCAGTCTTGCCCCACCACCGCTTCGGCTATACTAAGAATCGGCTCCCGAAGGAGCATATCCCGAAAGATTGGGTCGAGTTCGATTGTATTTCTCAAAATAAACGGGAGTTCTTCCTCTGATTCCTCATGTTTTCCCAACTGGATGTATCTCGTGTCGGCGAGTTCCGGATTGGTTCTGTTGAAGAGGGCAGGGTCGGCAAAAAGTTCGTCGGTTTTGGCGCGTAGGGCGTTGACTTCTTCGGAGGTCAGCACGCCGGGAATGTACGCGAAACCATCACGATACAACTGTTCAACAGCCCCTTGCGTTTTTTCCTCGCTGAATGGCTCGGCAGAAATGATTGGACTGGTGTTCATGATCCTCCTTTCTAGATTAATACTAATACCATTGCTTTAGAATGATAGTGCATCAGTGGGGTGAATTAAAGTCGCGATTCGGAGATCGCTCCTACCAAGTGCTAAACTACGCAAGTCCGAAGAAATTAGTTATTCCATTCTATGCACAATTATTCAAACGAAATGGTATTAGGTGGTCTTGGACATCTGGAGTGCCGCCGTCTCATTAGACGCTTTCCGTGTTTCTCCCGTTGTCCATGATCGAGATGACAGTGTGTGCTCACATGGGTTAAGAATGGCTAAGACATTCTCGCCCGAGGGAATCAGTTGCCGGAAACGACCACTGTATTTCTCTTCGGTTGAAATAATTCGGAACCCCCGGAATGGGAATTCCATTGATCGTCTGTAGCCCAAACCGACGATAGAATTTTACATTTTTCGGACAGTCAGTCTCTACGCAGCAGCGACCGGATGTCCTTTATTCACGGACCTTCTTCTGCCAAGGGACTGCTCCGGCTTGCCGAATGTGCGCTTGCATGAGGCGGCAGAGATCTTTCATGTCCGTATCGTTTGTCTGTGAAAGGTCCGTAGTTTCCCGTTCGTCTTCAGCCAGGTCAAACAACTCTAGGGGAGAGAAAGCGTCGTTGTGCAGCAATTTCATGTCGCCCTTGCGCACCGCATGATAGTCGTTGCCGACATAGCGGCGTTGCAAAGACCATCCTTCGCGTCGCACCCAGTAGTAAACGCGGTCTGAGAAGTCGACCTCACTTCCGAGAAACAGAGGTAGGATGGACCGACCTTCAATCGCATGGGTCACTTCAAGGCGGGCGATCTCGCAAATCGTTGGGAAGAAGTCCATTAGCATAACAATTTGATCGGACTCGCAATCAGGTTTGATATGGTCTGGCCATTGAACGAAGCAGGGAACGCGGATGCCGCCTTCGTACATGTCGGTCTTACCGCCCCGGAAGGGATTGTTACAGGCGCCCGCGGGCAACCATCCCCCGTTGTCCGACGTGTAGATCACGATCGTGTTCTCCACCAGTCCGGTTTCGTCCAGTGCTGCCAATACGCGCCCCACTCCGTCATCCAGGTGCTCGACCAGCGCATTGTAGCGGACGCGTTTCTCGTCGAGATCCGGTTCCCGCGCCCTGACGGTTTCCACCCATTCCTCCGGTGGTTGAATGGGCGTATGAGGCGCATTATAGGCAAGATACATAAAGAACGGCCTTTCTGCTTCTTCCCGATCTCGGATGCGGTCAATCGCCCAGTCGGTGAATAAATCGGTGGCGTGTCCTTCCAGGTCGATAACCTCCCGGTTGTGGCGCATGCCATTCTTTCCCATGCGCCGATGCGTCCAGTAGTCGTCCATCATGTCGTCAATGAATCCGTGGAACTCGTCGAATCCGCGTTCGCACGGATGGTTTTCATCTTCCAGCCCCAGGTGCCATTTGCCGATATGAAGCGTTTCATATCCTGCCCTACGCAGCATATCGGGCAGCGTGATGGCATTGGGGTCGAAATAGCCCCAGCTATCCTCCACCGTCTGGCGAATCACGCCCGGCACACCGACCCGGTCCGGGTAACGTCCGGTCAGCAATGATGCACGGCTGGGGGAACAAACAGTCGAGTTAGCGTAAAACCGATTGAACCGGATACCGTGCGAGCCGATGGCATCAATGTGGGGAGTTTGAACACCAGGACCGTTGTTGGCGGAGATGTCACCATAGCCGTGATCATCAGCGAGTATAAAAACGATGTTCGGATTTGTATCGTCGCACATTTTCTATCCTTTCCGTCACGATTGCGGAACGATCTGCCGATAGCGATAAGCTGCATCAGCCGGCGTTGGTTGTTGGCTTCATCGGCTTCTAGTTTACACCATTTCGTTTGAATAACAGTGCATAGAGTGAAACAACTATTTCGTTAGGACTTGCGCGGTTACGCGGTGTAGCACCCAGTAGGAGCGATCAAGGGAATGGATAGCGAGTAGGATTTACTATCGCCTTCGCTGTCCGCTCCTTTGATCCTTCGCCCGTTCAACATCTCTCTGCTGTTTCGACTTGGTACCGCCGCAAAGCAACAGAATCGTAGAGGCATATCCTCTTTACGCAACACCTAGCCCGGATTTAGAAGACCATTTTAACCTATACATAACCTCAACCGCAACGGTGTTACCAACATCTCCGATTCCATCTCCGCAGTAAACTAACCCGATTCGGAATTCTTGGTTCCTCAAAACTTGACAAACTTTGGATTTCTTGATATAATGAAATCAACATGAGATGTTGCCCGGTCGTCTAATGGTAGGACGCATGGCTCTGGACCATGTTGCGAAGGTTCGAGTCCTTCCCGGGCAGCCAATCGGGCGCTATCGTCTAGGGGTTAGGACGGGTGGTTCTCAGCCATCAAACCGGGGTTCGATTCCCCGTAGCGCTATTGTCTCTTGTGCGGGTTTGATACTCGACATCTACAAATTTGAACGCCCTAAACGGGGTGGATACAGACTAAAAGCACCTAGCTATTCCTAGGTGCTTTTTTTATTGATCGTTTTCTGCTGTCGTCCGGGGTGTTTGATGCCAGGGGAAACGCATCTAATTTTTCGGCGAAAATCGCCATATCCCCTATGTCCGCCTCTTGCTCTCTCCATTGTATGTCAGGTCTGGAGCGAGATAGCGGGAATCTCTATGGGTGTTGTATCAAGATTTACTATCGCCTTCCTTATCCAGTCAGTTGATCCCTCGTTATCCACTCGCTTGATTTCTACAATCAGATGCGTTTCCCCTGATTTTAACGGTTACATCCCTTGTTGACGTCATCAAATAGTCATGATACAATGGGCTTTCGTTAATCGACCAACGCCGCCACAGAAGATGCCACATTTTCATTCTTGCGTCGAAAGGAGCGTTCTCATGCAAACGCTACGAATTCTCTTCGTTTGTTTACTCCTCGGAATTGGACCGGTGACAGTCATTCTTGCAAGAGAAGTCAAGATTCTCGACATGGACGGGAAGCTAGGGGATACGTTCGGTTACGTCTCCATTAGCGGGGACACCGCCATCGTTGGGGCAAAGGGTAACGATGACCCAGTTCAGAATGGTGGTGCGGCCCATATCTTCGTACGCAGCAACGGCGAGGACAATTGGGTACACCATAAAAAACTCGCGCCCCCAGACGTTAATAATGAGAGCCAGTTCGGAAAGGCTGTTGGCATCAGCGGAAAGTACGCCATCGGGGGGGCTTTGGAGGACGATTTCAAATTCCAGAATGCGGGCTCGGCTTATATCTATGAACGTACTGGGAAAAGCTGGCCACAGCGGGAAAAACTCACCGCCAGCGATGCTGCTGGAGGGGACGAATTCGGAACGTCTGTCGCTATCAGCGGGGACACCGCCATCGTTGGGGCACCGCGGCACGATGGAAATAACGGAAAAGATTCAGGGTCGGTCTATGTTTTCGTAAACATCGGCCGGCGTTGGAAAGAACAAGCAACCTTTACCGCCAGCGATGTAAGCGCAGGTGACCAGCTCGGAACGTCCGTGGCTATTAGCAGGGACACTGTCATCGTCGGGGCTCCCGGTAAAGCTGATGCCGGAAGGGAGTCAGGCGCGGCCTATATCTTCGTGCGCAACGGGGAAAAGTGGAATCAGCAGGCAAAACTTACCGCCAGCGATACGGCTCAGAGGGACAAATTCGGCATCTCCGTCGCCATCAACAGAAACACCGTCATCGTTGGCGCTCTCGGCAAGGCCGACGCCGGGGCTTCTTCAGGCGCGGCCTACATCTTCGTGCGCAACGGGGAGAAGTGGAATCAGCAGGCGAAACTTACCGCCGCTGACGGGGCACAACTTGATAAGTTCGGCATCTCCGTCTCAATTTTCCATAACACCGCCATCGTTGGGGCTAGTGGGGCAGATGATGGTGAAAAAAATGCTGGCGCAGCGTATTCTTTTCAGCGTACTGGCACATCCTGGGAGCAGAGGGCAAAGATCGTTCCCAGCGACGCGACAGAAAGTGACCAGTTCGGCATTTCCGTCGCAATTGGGGGGGAATTCGTCATCGTCGGGACTACGGGGCGTGACACATTTAAGGGCGTGGCATATATCTATCGGTCCATAGAAGATTTTCACCCGGTTGATCCATCTGGGCTGACAGTGACCACGTTGGGACAGGTCAAGCGGACCGCGCTATATCAAAACTTCCCCAATCCGTTCAATCCCGAGACCTGGTTGCCGTATCGCATAGCTTCCGCTGCACAAGTCACTCTTCGCATCTACAATGTCCAGGGGCAGTTTGTCCGTGAGTTGGATCCTGGGCTGCAACAACCGGGAGGGTATTTGAGCAGGGAAACCGCTGCCTATTGGGATGGCACAGACCAATTCGGAGACGCCGTTTCCAGTGGTGTCTATTTCTACACGCTCCAAGCCAACACGTTCGAAGCGACCCGGAGAATGGTCATTCTGAAATAGTATCAAATGACCAGATGATGGCAGGAACACTGACCTAGATTGATTCCAGCCATCACAATTGAACTCGGCGAGCGTTTCCACCATCTAGCCAATGTTAAGAGCCTGTTTGAATAATCCAAATTCGTCTCTGAGAGTTGCCATTTTACGGGTAAATACTTTCAAAATAGCGTGACTTTGCCCATAAAATGACAAGAAATGACAGTCCCACCTACTTTTCAACCAGGCTCTAAACTCGACTTTGTACATTTGAGCGAGGCAACAAACGGTGTCAATTAAGCGTTGAAGAAAAATGAAGAAGATTTTAACCATCTGATCTTTTTGGTTAACCATTGAAAAAGTCTCCAGCGGTTGCTGATATTATGCAACCTGTCCGGATTTCTATCGCAGTCACTATGGGATCTTCTATCGCCTTCGCTATCCACTCAGTTGATCGTTCGCTTGATCCCCGCTGCGGGTTTGGTGCTTCACGGCTTTCCGCTCACCCAACCGTTGTACGTTTGTACAAAGTCGAGCTAAAGATATTCTGACATTTCAACCGATTTTTCCGAGCGGATTGACACGACTAGATTTTTCTTTTTTTATCGGTTTTCCTCAAATCCAATAGCCTAAACTCGGGACAAGTCATCGTCTTGCCCCAAAAAGGCGCGTACGGGAGTTGGAGAATCTTATCCCCTAAAAAGTGTCAAGGTGTCTCCACGGCTAAGATCGATGATTTTGAAGAATCCGAGAATTTGGGATGACTCATGTCTAAGTGATAGGCAAATTGTCAATTTATTATTTCACACTATTCTCCCTCATTGGACGGAGCCACTAAAGCTTAGGACCTTTCATCTGTTTCGTGGTTGAAAGCATTTTAACTGGCTAAGGACGTACAACAAACCTAATATTTGGAAATGTCATGATTAGAGCGGACGATTCGATTACGCCGGAATCTTTACTTCCGGATCTCGAGCACTTCTGGACGCTCTCCGGCGCGAAGATTAGGGCCATTGAAGCCAGCTGGAAACCGGAGGACGGTTCGCCAGTCTTTACGGTCGAGGGACGCTACACGGCCCAGGGATGGACCGAATGGACACAGGGCTTTCAGTACGGCTCGGCCTTCTTGCAGTACGACGCCACTGGTGACGAGACATTTCTCGAAATCGGCCGGCGCAAAACCGTCGAGGTGATGGCGACACACGTCTCCCATACCGGCGTACACGATCACGGCTTCAACAACGTCAGCACCTACGGGAATCTCCTGCGCCTGATGAACGAGGGTCGCATTTCTGAGAACGCATGGGAACGGAGTTTTTACGAACTAGCGACCAAGCTTTCCGGCGCCGTGCAGGCGAGCCGCTGGTCCTGTACCGACGACGGCGGCGGTTACATCTATTCCTTCAACGGGCCGCAGTCGCTTTTTTCGGACACCATCCGCTCGCTCCGTGTGCTGGCGCTCGCCCACCGACTGAGACACGTGCTGATGAGTGAGAGGGACGAGCCCGTATCCCTGCTCGGGCGTCTGATTCAGCATGCCTGTGCCACGGCGCGCTACAACGTTTACTACGGGGAAGGTCGAGACATCTATGACGTGCGCGGCCGCGTGGTGCATGAAAGTTTGTTCAACACGAACAACGGAAACTATCGTTCCCCGAGTACCCAGCAAGGGTATTCACCGTTTTCCACCTGGACCCGTGGCTTGGCCTGGATCGTTCTGGCGTATCCCGAGCAGCTTGAATTCCTGGCGGTACTTGATGACAGTGAGCTCGAGCCATTCGGCGGGCGCGAATCCATCGAGGGCATTATGCTCAAAGCCGCAAAGGCGAGTGCCGATTTCTACATCGAAAATACGCCGACCGACGGCATCCCCTACTGGGATACGGGCGCGCCGGGCCTCGCTGCAATGGGTGATTATCTTCACCGGCCGGCAGATCCCTTCAACGAACATGAACCCGTGGACAGTTCGGCGGCAGGCATTGCCAGCCAGGGTCTGATTCGCCTGGGCAGCTTGCTTGAGCGGCGCGGCGAGACCGATGCGGGACTGCGCTACATCCAGGCAGGCCTCACCGTATTGAAAACGCTGCTCGATGACCCCTATTTAAGCCATTCCGAGGCCCACCAGGGGCTCATCCTGCACGCGGTCTATCACCGGCCGAACGGTTGGGACCATGTGCCCCAAGGGCACGTCGTGCCTTCGGGCGAAGCCTGTTTGTGGGGAGACTACCATGCCCGCGAAGCGGCGCTTTACGTTCAACGAATGGCGAAAGGGCTGCCCGATTACAAATTTTTCGGTTGAGGGAAATTTGAAAAGGTTTCCAAGTGAGCCAAAAACAGAGCTTTCGGCGTATCGCGTCGTTCAAGACGATTGACAATTTCCGCGAGCACCTTGAGCATCTTGGTCTGGAGTTGCCGACGGATGATGCGATCCTCACAGGCGATGATTCGCCGCTTTTAAAGCCAATCCGGTTCGGAGAACGCACGATTTGCAACCGTTGGTGCGTCCAGCCTATGGAGGGCTGGGACGGCACGACCACTGGCGGCGTGACCGATTCCATGACCCGGCGGTGGCAGCGCTTCGGCATGAGCGGAGCCAAACTCATCTGGGGCGGCGAGGCAATGGCAGTACGGCCGGATGGCAGCGCGAATCCCAACCAACTCATCATCAACAAGACAAATCAGGCCGGCATCGCCTCGCTCCGGGAAGCGCTCCTGAGCTCGCATCGCAAGCGCTACGGAAACACCGACAATCTCCTGATCGGTTTCCAACTGACACATTCGGGTCGCTTCTCACGCCCGAAAAACGAGAAAACGCTCAATCCGCCCATTGCTTACAGGCACCCCCTTTTGGATCAGAAGTTCAGCATCACGAGCGATGCCGCTGTTTTGAGCGATGACGACATCAAACGACTAATCGACGACTATATCGCGGCGGCCGGCACGGCTTACGGCGCCGGCGCGGATTTTGTGGACATCAAGCATTGCCACGGTTATCTCCTGCACGAATTCCTGGGCGCCCACACGCGGCCGGGACCTTACGGTGGATCATTTGAAAACCGGACTCGCATTCTCCGCGAGGTTGTTGAGGGAATACGTGCTCAAGTGCCAGAGTTGGAGATTGCCGTCCGCTTGAGCACATTCGACTTTGTCCCCTTCAAGCCGCATCCCGACCATAGCACCGCGACCAAGCTCGGTCCGGGAATTCCCGAGGCCTATGACGACATCTTACCGTATCGCTATGCCTTTGGCGTGAATCCCGATGACCCCATCACTTACGACCTCGACGAACCGGAACACTTGCTCGCCCTGATCGAGTCGCTGGGGATACAGTTGGTCAATCTCTCGGCGGGTAGTCCCTACTATAATCCGCACATCCAGCGGCCGGCGCTTTTTCCCCCGAGCGACGGTTACCAGCCGCCTGAGGATCCACTGGTCGGAGTCGCACGCCAGATTCATGTGGTCAAGGCGCTCAAGGCCCGATTTCCGAATCTGATCCTGGTGGGTTCGGGCTACACGTATCTGCAGGAATACCTCCCGCACGTGTCGCAGGCTGTGGTGCGCGCAGGCTGGGTGGACTCGGTGGGATTGGGGCGCGTGATGCTTTCCTATCCGGAGATCCTGGCCGATGCCACCGATACCGGCGCGATTGACAAGCGGCGTATCTGCCGGACTTTTAGTGATTGCACCACGGCGCCGCGCAACGGGCTTCCGAGCGGCTGCTACCCGTTCGACGATTACTACAAGTACAACGAAGATGCCAAGCGGCTCAAAGAGATCAAAAAGACGTTTTAGCGGAGGTGTAAGTTGGCGAACACCCTCAACCGTGTGGCCCTGATCACCGGCGGAACGCGCGGCATCGGCCTGGGCATTGCCAAAGTTCTGGCTACGGACGGCTACTATCTTGCCTTAAACGGCGTCCGTGATGAAGCCAGGGTCAAGCCGGTATTGGAGGAACTCGAAGGTCTTGGCGTCAAGGTCGTGTACGTTCAGGGTGATATTGGCGAGACTAACGATCGCGAGACGATTCTAGACGGTGTTCAAAAGTGTTTCGGCCGCCTGGACGTCCTGGTCAACAATGCCGGCGTTGCACCGGCTATCCGCGCGGACATTTTGGAGGCCGACGAGTTAAGCTTCAACGAACTCATGCGCGTCAACTGCGGTGGGCCGTTTTTTCTCACCCAAGCGGCTGCCCGATGGATGATCGAGCAGAAAGAAAAGGACGCCACGTATGCGGGCGTGATTGTCTTCGTGACGTCGATCTCGGCTGCGGTGGCCTCAATCAACCGCGGCGATTACTGCATGAGCAAAGCAGCGCTCAGCATGGCGGCGCGTCTTTGGGCCATTCGCCTGGCGAATCACGGCATTCCAGTCTATGAACTGCGCCCGGGAATCATCAAAACGGACATGACCGCCGACGTGAAGGAAAAGTACGACCGCCTGATTGCCGAAGGGCTTACATTGGAACCCCGCTGGGGGTGCCCCGAGGACATCGGTCGCGCCGTCGCCGCGCTCGGGCGCGGCGATCTGCCCTATGCCACTGGGCAGGTAATCGTACAGGACGGGGGCTTGACGGTGAGTAGATTGTGATTTCTTTGAAATCAATATGAAATCAGTGGATTGCGAAGAAATCACAATCTGCCTCGGTTACATGGTGTGAACCTAGCAAAGCTGCAATCAGAATCAAGATTGGAGAACGCAGCCGGCCATGATAGACCTTCTAGCGTGACGCACGCATTTTCGAATTGAATGCCGGCAAAGATTATCCATCTGTTTCGCTTTCGATTACAAGATGTTCCCTCATCTCGAGATGAAAGGTGCCATTCGGATTAAGGTGAGCGTATAGAGCAGGGTTAATGCGCGTAAATCCACTGCCCTGCCACGGAAAAAACGAACACATCCCTCAGAGCGTATGTGGAGAGTTAACTTGGTTCAACAAGCGATTACACAATGAACCACAATACCATAACTTCTCTTCCGCATTATCCGAAATCGGAAAGTTTGATTCTCAAATGCCACCGATCCTAGAATACTGGTAGAGTGAATGCGTAGACTGAGAATCACCCATGTTGGATAAACCCATTTACAAATCACAGGTTCTCAGCCGTTTTAACCGGATATAAGCCCCAAGACCTAGTATGGAAAATTTCGCAATTACATAAGTCTATGACGCGGAAGGTGAGTTTATGGCTTTGAAGATTTCCACTTCGACTGCCGTTTTTGATGAACGGTCCATTCTCGGAACATGGCTGAATGAGAGACTCCTGGATCCTGAAGAAATCCATCGCGAGATAGGACAATTCATCAAGGCCCGTATCCCGCCGCTTTCTCCTCCCGAAACCTTGACGGCGTGGCAGGATGAGAGCGACAGGTTGCGCCGACGGATTCTTGATGAGGTTGTATTTCGCGGGGTTCCGAACGAATGGATTGAATGGAAGCCCGAAGTTGTCTGGGGGGATTCGCTGGAAACCGGGGAGGGATACCGCATTCGGAAGTTGCGGTATGAGGCGCTTCCCCATCTGTGGATTCCCGCGCTCCTCTATGAGCCGATCAATCTTCAAGGAAAGCTCCCAGCGGTGCTGAACGTTAATGGGCACGTAGGCCCTAAAGGAAAAGCGATTCAGTATGAACAGCTCCGATGTATCAATCTTGCGAAACAAGGGATGTTGGCTTTGCATCCAGAGTGGCTTGTGTTCGGCGAGTTGGGGGATTTGGACTATAAGCACAATCGGTTGGCATATCTCGATCTCTGCGGATTAAGTGGGCTCTCAGTTTTCTATCTCGCCATGCGCAGCGGCCTGGATGTGCTTCTGGATCAGGCTGCTACGGATACGCAACGGCTAGCGATGACAGGGTTATCGGGCGGTGGCTGGCAAACGATTATCCTCGGATCATTGGACAAGCGCTTGTCTCTGCTGGTGCCGAATGCAGGATATATCGGATTGGATCAGCGCGTCGATCATCGATCTGACATCGGCGATCTCGAGCAAAATCCGACGGATCTGGTTTCAATCGCGGACTACACTCATCTTACCGCCATGCTCGCACCACGTCCGACTTTGCTGATTTATAACGAAAAAGATGATTGCTGCTTTGTTTCAGAGCGAGCGAAACCTTCTGTTTTCGATCCAATCGTGCCATTCTACAGGCTCTTTGACCGTGAGACGGACTTTGAATTTTACGAGAACACGAATCCTGGGACACATAATTATGATCGGGACAACCGGCAGCAGTTTTACCGCTTCATCCATCATCACTTCCTCCCAGATGCGCCAATCGGCGAAGAAATCCCTTCCGAAACTGAATTGCTCAACCCGGATCAATTAGAGATGGGGCTACCTGAAGACAACGCGAATTTCTTTACATTAGCTCAGGCGCAACTTTCATCTCTGCCGAAAAATCGCCCGCCAACAGATGACCTACTTGCTGTCCAAAAGTGGCAGGAGAAGGCGCGATCTCGCCTTCTCAATCTGCTGAATTTGAAACCGATGCGAGCGAAGGCAATTGACCTTCGGCGCGCTTCACACGGAGAACTGGAAGCCACATGGTACAGGTTGACTGTTGGGGAAGCGTGGAGCATTTCCGCACTGGTTGTGTCCAAAGCCTCTCCGCAGACCACAGTAATCACCTTCGCGGATGCTGGACGTGCGACAATGGAGGGGCTCATCAAGGAACAAATCGAAGCGGGTTCACGGGTTATTGCCGTCGATCCATTGTTCATGGGAGAATGCACGCCGAAGGGCGCTGCCCCGTCACATTACGCAATGATGATAGGGACGGTAGGTGAGCGTCCACTGGGGATACAGGTAGGCCAGATCGACGCAGTTGTAAAATGGGCTTACCAGCAATACGGTGGTCAGCCGGTATACCTGCATTCTAGCGGATGGACTGCTGGAATTGTCGCAATCATGGCTGCCGGATTAAATCCGGATAGGATAGATCGGGTTGTCGTTCAAAATGGGTTGCCGAGTTTGAAACGACTCATCGAAGATCGTCTGGATTACGAGCAGTACCCCACGCTCTTCTGCTTCGGACTATTGGAACAGTTCGACGTCGCGGAGCTAGTGGCTCTCTGTTTCCCCCGGAACGTAATAATCCAATGAAGCGTGAGTTCACAAGTTCACGGGCTCATTCGCGCATCACGTTTCACACAGTAAGGAAATCTAATATTCTGTAAATGCAACTCAGGACCCCCCTACTGGTCTATCAAGTCGATGAGTGTATGCTCTTGTTGGTTGGCGTTTTACGACGCCACAACGGTTGTCGAAGCGGGTGCGGTAGAAGCCATAGAGCGAATTCCTTTCTTTAGGACAACAGCCGTCTCCTCACCCATTCTGCAATTCTATAGTCATTGCAATTAATAATTACACATCCTTGCGGGTAATAACATTCTTCTGTACCACAAGAGATCTCTATCGCACTCGCTATTCACTCGCTTGATCTGTTAGATTGTGGCATGCGCAAACTAACAGTTTGCGCTACGCGGAAGCGTTCGATTCTGTGGGTAATTAGATTCTTCTGTACCACAATTATATAACCAATCTATCTATGTGCGAACACTCTCAATTTTTGCATGTCTTAGTGCATATCGTCATCGTTCATTAACATACAATCATAATATGTGTAAATATGAATGTAAATGACTAAAAGTTTGGAATCGACACTTTCCTTTTGTGATGTAACGGGTTAGAATCTTCAATGTTCGTCAAAGTTTGATTTCGCCGACATTCATGCCGAAATTGCCCCTGATAGAGAGGAATCTTTCCATGTCTAAGAATTCATCGCTCAAGTTGCCAGTCGGCGACCATCCGACGCCCCTCGCGATGCCCCATTTCCCGGCGCCCCTGCACGCCGTCATCTGGCGCAACTGGGAACTGGCTCCTGTCGAACGTTTGGCCAAGGTACTCAGGGCGACGCCGGAGCAGGTCGAGGAGATTGGGCGCTCAATGGGCCTGCCCGAGTCGCAGCCGATTTCGCCGGAAGTCTGGCGACGTAGCTATATCACCGTCATCCGGCGCAATTGGCACCTGCTGCCTTACGAGCAACTGCTGGAACTACTCGGCTGGACCGCGGATGAGATGGCCTACACGCTGCGGGAGGACGATTTCCTCTACATCAAGCTGGGAAGCCACAAACCTAAATGCCCGCCCGTGCGCTACGCGCCACCGGACGAGGCGGCGCGGCAGAAAGCCGCGTGGATACGTGACTGCATAAAGGACCACTTCGGCGATGTCTGGACCGTTGCGCCGGAGCCGCGATTCGCATTTGTGCAAGACCTATCAGCACGTGTGGCGAAACCTTCTCCGCCACCCGCATATCCGTCCGAGGATGGTTTCAACATACGCTTTCTTTACTCCTACTTTGGCCTCTACGGCGATCCGCTTCTTAACCCAGAACTTGACCCGTATCCCGATGGCTACCTGGCCCGATTGGCGCAGCTGGGAGTCAACGGTGTCTGGTTGCAAGGAGTGCTCCACAAATTAGCTCCATGGTCGCCCCATCCCGAATTGAGCCAGGATTTCGAGTGGCGCCTGACCAACCTGCGTCACCTGGTGGAACGCGCGCGACGACATGGCGTAGGGGTGTATCTCTACCTCAACGAGCCACGCGCCATGCCTCTATCTTTTTTTGAAGACCATTCCGACTGGCGAGGCATAGCCGAGGGAGAGTATGCCGCCCTATGCACGAGTGTCCCGACAGTACAGGTGTTCCTGCGGGATGGGCTGACCCATGTCTTTGATCATGTACCGGACCTGGCAGGCGTGTTCACCATTTCAGCGTCGGAGAACCTGACTAACTGCTGGTCACACGGCCGTGGGGTCGACTGTCCACGATGCGGCCAGCGCTCACCAGCTGACGTAATCGCCGAAGTCAATCGCCTGGTGGCCGAAGGTGTGCATCGCGCTCAACCCCAAGCACAGGTGATTGTTTGGGACTGGGGTTGGGCTGATGAGTGGGCGACCGACGCCATTGATTTGTTGCCCCGCGATGTGTCGCTGATGAGCGTCAGCGAATGGAGTTTGCCGATTATACGCGGCGGCATCGCCAGCACAGTGGGTGAGTATTCCATCTCGTCTGTCGGACCGGGGCCGCGGGCAACCACACACTGGTCGGTCGCGCGGCAAGCGGGCCTGCCCACTGTGGCCAAGGTGCAGTTGAACAGCACTTGGGAGCTGTCGGCCGTGCCATATCTTCCCTGCATGGACCTGGTAGCCGAGCATCTGGAGAACCTGACGCGGGCAGAGGTGAATAGGCTGATGCTCAGCTGGACGGTGGGTGGTTATCCTTCCCCTAACCTGGCGTTGGCTGCCCGCTACTGCGGCCAAACCGACGTCACGTCTGAGGATAATCTGGACGCGGTCGCGGAAGAATTCTATGGGTCTGTCCTCGCCCCGGTGGTGCGACAGTCCTGGACGAGGTGCAGCGAGGCATTCCGGGAATTCCCCTTTCATGTCGGCGTGGTCTACAAGGCTCCCGTTCAGGTCGGGCCGGCGAACCTGCTTTTTGACGCCCCGACCGGCTACCAAGCGACCATGAGCGGTCTACCCTATGACGACCTGGTTGGTTGGCGAGCCATCTACCCGCCGGAGGTGTTCATCACTCAGATGGAGAAAGTCGCCACCGGTTGGCGGGAAGCGCTGGAGATACTACGTGCCGCCGCCCCACCTGTTCGTAGTCAATCGCACAGCGAGAGCGAGATTGTGTGCAGGTTAGACGACACCCCGCTTCATTCTATGCCAGATTACAAACGGGTCGCTTTCGACGACCTCCTCCGCGTGATGGAAGCAGCCTACCTACATTTCCACAGCGTCGCCCAGCAGTCCCGTTTTGTGCTGGCCCGGAACTGTTTGGCAGAGGCAACGCATCTAGCGAAGCGGGAGGAACTCCGCGCGACCTTGGGCCATCTATTGATCGACGAGATCGCGGCGGCCCGTCAGCTCTTCGACCTGGTCACGGCCGACAGTCGAATCGGCTTTGAGTCGAGTAACCAATACTACTACACCCGCCTGGATCTGGCTGAAAAGGTACTCAACTGCCTAGACTTGCGGCAGCGCTGGCTAGCAGAACATGGATAGGAATCGGCCACAGATGCACAGAGAAGCAACCACATTCCATTGAATTTAGTGGAAAGCCGCCGCGACCTCCGAGCAGGTAGTCGCGCAGAGTAATCGCATCTTTTTTCTGGACAGCATAATGGTTAGACGTGCTCTAGCAGCACATATCACTGAGGGGGAATCACCGTGTTGGGGCTGATTGTTCCTGGGAAACAGATTCCATCCCGGCAAATTGAGATTAAAACCGACACGCGCCTTCGCTTTTTCGTTGAGGTGGTGTAATCGCCCCATTCAATTGACAGTATTTTATATCAAGCTGCCGTCGAAGACAAAAAAGCGTCCCAACTCGAGATGCTTGTTGCTGACCACGTTTGCGGCTTCATGGCTGAGGCCACCAAAGAGGACGAACATTTGGTCCAGCCCATGGATATAGAGGGGATCGAAAAGCGCGCTTTCTTGATTCCCATACGGATAAAGCTGAGGGTTGCAGGTTACAATTCACGCTGTTGCGATGCCTTGAACTACTGATTCGTACGCGAACTTGAGCAGGGCGATCCCTATCGATTCAATAATCAGCCCACCAAAGATGATGCTTCATAGTGACCGTTGCTGTAAGGGCAGGATTTTTTCCCTGCCCCATAAGGAGTCGTCAAGGGTTTTACGACGGGAATCCCAGCAATACGAGACGTACTCTCTAAAGTTGGTTCCTTTGCAGGCTCTATATTTGCTACGCAGGTGTGAACTCAATGCTGCGATTGTTGAGCGATTGAATTTTAGTAATGTGCTTGAGTATCCCCAACAAGGTGCCATGCAACAGATTCCATGTTGGGGCATTGTCTGCGGTGACAGGTTGCGGCAGTAGATGCGTCCTGTCGGTCTTTGCGCATTGCTGGCTGAGAGAAGAATGTCCTTCAAAATGTGAACCATGCCTACAATTTCTCCACCACCATCGTCAGAATCCCGCCCTTCACAAGAAAGAGGAAAAGATATAGGTATTAAGGCTATCGGTTTGGGTATTCTGCTGATTCCTCTGAATATCTATTGGATCGTGCGACTCGAGGTCGTCGGATTTTCTTACCCAACCCTGGTTGTCCCGTTTACTAACGTCATCTTCCTATTCTTTATCCTCTTGTTTCTCAATCTTGCTTCAGGAAAGGTCCTTGGAAGAAGGTTTCTGAATCAAGGAGAGCTTATCACGGTTTACGTCATGCTGAACATATCTTCAGCAATCGCCTCCACAGATATGCTCCAGGTTCTCGTCTCGACTATGGGGCATGCCTTTTACTTCGCAACGCCAGAAAACGAATGGAAGGAGCTTTTCTGGGACCACCTACCCCGTTGGCTTGTGGTACATGATGAAGCTGCACTTGAAGGCTTTTATAACGGCGGAACCAGTTTCTACTCTTGGCAGAACGTAAAGGCATGGCTCCTGCCCGCATTGGTCTGGCTCTGCTTTATCGTCGTTCTTATCTTCATGATGATTTGTCTCTGCAGTATTCTGCGCAGGCAGTGGACGGAGCGGGAAAAACTCACATATCCCGTGATCCGCCTCCCTCTAGAAATGTCGGAGCAGAAGTTCACGTTTTTCAACAACAAGCTGATGTGGGTGGGATTCATAATCGCGGCTCTCATAAGCCTTATAAATGGTCTCGGGTTTTTCTTCCCCGCCGTGCCAGAAATTCCAGTGAAACACAGAACAATCTCACATCTTTTCACCGAAAGACCTTGGAATCTGATGGGAGGCGTGGATCTCGCGTTTTATCCCTTCGTCGTAGGTGTGAGCTTTCTCATCCCGTTAGACCTTCTATTTTCATGCTGGATTTTCTTCTGGTATTATAAGGCAGAACTTATGTTCGGGGGGCTTATGGGTTACATGAACTTGCCGAGATTCCCGTACCAGAGTGACCAGGCCTTTGGAGCGGTTATTAGTATCGTGCTTTTCACTCTTTGGAGGGGGAGGGCGCACTTGAAAAATGTGGTTTCAGGAATTTCGGGCCCAAAATCTGAAGCGGATGTCGATGAGCCTTTGCCTTACACATTTGCCGTCTTAGGATTTATATCCGGATTTTTCCTTCTTTCCATTTTCTCATCAAGGATAGGAATGAAGTTTTTAATTGTTCCAGTCTTTTTTGTGGCTTACTTTCTACTTGCGACGTTCATCACGCGAATGAGGGCAGAAATTGGGCTCTGCGTACATTACATGGGGCATATTGAACCGAGGAAGATGATCACAGAGGAGCTCGGGACGAAATCTCTTGGAAGGGGAACCCTTACGGTTTTCGCCCTTTACAGCTTCTTCAACAGAGCATATAGGAGCCATCCGATGCCACATCAGCTTGAGGGATTCAAGCTGGCAAGTTCGTCAGGAATACGACTGCGGAGGCTTTCGTTGGCGATGCTTATCGCCGCTGCTCTCACGGTGTTAGTGGGATTTTGGGAGTATTTGCACATTTACTACAATTTTGGCGTTACATCCGGCTATTTCGGTCTTTGGATTGTAGGGTTTGGAAACGAGACTTTTTTTGGACTTCAAAACTGGATATACTATCCGACAGGAACCGACTGGGTAGGGGTCTCATTCATGGGAATAGGGTTTCTGATATCATCTATCCTCATGTTCCTGCGTATCAGGTTCCTCTGGTTTCCCTTTCATCCACTCGGCTATGCGATGGCTGGTGACTTGGGGATGTTTTGGTGCCCTTTCTTTGCGAGCTTTGTTCTGAAATGGATAATCCTCAAATACGGGGGACTAAAGCTATATCGAAGAGCCGTCCCATTCTTCTTAGGGCTTATGCTTGGAGATTTATTCATTGGAAGCGTTTGGAGCATCATCGGAATTGCAATGGACAGAACGATATACTCGCTTTTTCCTTAACCGCAATGAGCGCACTAGGGACTACCGGGCGCATTTGAATGAAAACGAATGGTATCCAGAGTATTTATAGAGGATTCCGTTGCTATCCACTAGCGATCTGTCGCTTCTGCTTGAAAAAAATATCAACAAATCCATTGCCAATAATGGAGATGAGTTCGAGCAAGGTTTAGCTTCCTCATTGTTTGTGTTCATGGTGAGCAAGCCACAATTGGTATTTCTAATCCTGTCGCGATATCTCCTTTCATTCAAATTTGACGACTACCATCTTCCAGAACAACACCTGAGGTATTGTAACAGAGGCTTTGCCTTTGGAAATGTTAATCTTCAGAGGAACAGCCTGTGTTTTTGCCTTCTTACCCCAGGTCCAGGATTCACACGAGAGAGCCCAGGCATCCGCCTTCGTGCTGTTCTCAGGTAGCTCGACCTCGACTACGACATTCTTCACAGGATCCCGGAAACAGCAGCTCGGATCTCCTTCAATCTCTTCCGCTACCGGCGGATTGATCAAGTGTATCACCAAATGGTCTTCCTCCTTTGATGAGAGGCGATAAACACTCTTCTTCCACCAGATGGGTTCATCCGATGTCATGCTCACGATTCCCTCTGGCTGATCTACCCGCCTCAGGTCGTTATCGTAGACAAAGCGGCCAAAACGCACCGCGAACTGGTTACGGTTTCCGGTAGGGAAACAAGAGTTCAAATATGCTGACGAAACTACGGGATGGCCCCTTGTCGCAAGCGACACAATACCTCCATAGATATCATCGGGAGGGTATTTCCATCCACCTATGTACGGATGGTAATGTCCTCCTAGCTTCGTGACCAGCTCACCTTCATCGGAGATCACTGAATAGAAGTTCCGCCAGATGTTATACGGTTCCTTTTTGCTCCTGATGTCATCCCAGGGAACTTCCAATCGATTGTACCACTGCGAGAACTCATTCAGCATCCATCCACCATCACGACACATCTCTTCCGTGAGTCTTAGGTCACGGTTCAACTCCGCCCAGGAACTATAATTGTAGCCCCATACAAGATTGGGCAGCTCCTTCGCCACTTTGAACTTCAGGCGCCTGAATATTGTCAACGTCTGCTCTATGGCTTCCTCAACAGTGGTGTTCAGTGGGTTGCCCCAAAAGTCGTAATAGGGAACGTACGGCCAAGCGAAATCAGCCGTGTACACCCCCATTCTGCCATCCCAGCGTATCCCATCCCATCCAAACATCTTCACCGAGGCGATAATCTGCTTCGCAACGTGATCCACCACCTCGGGTAACTTATGGTTGGGCATGATAGATCCCTTACTCAACGGGATATTCAACTTTGCAACGTCTGACTCCATTCGCTTCCAATAAGCCCTGTACCTAACCCAGTCCGCCTGGGTTCCCTGCCAATCTGGCGAATCTGGGTCAACATATCCATCATACCCAGACTGCTCAAGTGATTCCCAAAAGCGGGCCAGCCTCTCCATAGCATCAGGCTGGTAGTTGACATGAAAATCGCCGGCTCGCTTTTCGTATATGCTCCTATTGTACGCGTCTTGTACGTTTTCAAGGTTTTCAGAGGTTCCCGGGGCATGATAAATAAACCACTCCGGCTTTTCCCTAATCAGCTTCATTAGGTAAGGGCCACCCCACGCGTAAGGACTGAGATAGAGGGTTACACCAATCCCGTGCTTCTTCAAGGCAGTTACAGCATATCTCATTTCATGCTTACTGACCATCCACCCAGCTTGGTTGTCAAACCACACCGGCTCTGTGGGAGCCATATAGAGCAGTTCTTCAGGCATCCGTCCCAGTTCTACATTAGTGCAATAACCCTTCTGCCGTCTTCCTATTTCTACACACGCCAATATCTCCTCATCAGAATGGCCACCACCCATAGTAATAGCGTGGTGCCAGTAGATAATGGGCTCGGGGGGCTCTACATCAAAACCACTACTCTGGCTGACCGCCCATATGTTGTCATGTACGGTGAAGAATTCACTCATCTGGTCAAGGACTTTCCCATCTTGCTCTAACGTTGCCCGAACTTCGTAACCCCACTTGTCGTTAAGTTCGCTGAGCGGAAATTTGACGTCCAGGGCGCTTCCAGGCTCTATCTCCACCGTCCTTTCACCAATCGACCTGCGCTTTCCCAGGTCATGAAAGAGTTCGAGGCTCAAGTCGACCTTCTCCGCTTGCGCGGATACACTTTCCAGGGAGACAGTAACATCTCCGGTCTGGCCTGGAACATACCTGACACGATCTGGCCATACCGCTTTCAGTCGGGCCGGCGTTACATCGCCTTGCCGAATAAGATCAATGGCATCGAGGTAGAGAGTGGGAGTTCCTTCTTTACCGCTCCAGTGCATGGATATCTCAAGAGGAGTTCCCCCCAATTCACACGCCAAAACAAAATCCTGATAGCCATTTTTCCATTTCAAATCGTAACCATAAACTACGTCGTAGTGTGCGATTTCTCCACCTTCGCGCACTTCTATCCGCCACCCTTTACCAAGGTCAAACAGATTCTCTGCCTTAAGTCTGAAAGAGAGCTGATATTTGCCGGGATTGAGAGATTCGGAGAACCGGAGAAGGATTATTTCTTTCCCTTCAATTTCAGATGATATCTGAAGCGCTCTCCCACCGGATGCATCTGCATCACGCACAATTCTTACCTTTTGATGTCGAAACACTTCGCGGGCTTCAGCTTCTATGCGCCAACGCTCTTCCGTCTCTGCTTGCAGGGATATCAATAAAGGCATTACCATAATGATGTGGACTAGCTCAGGCATCGCTTACCTCCTCATTGTCTAAGAGTGTGTGAAAAGCCCAACGAACCTTTCGGCACGTTCATATTGCCGCGGGTATTTTGAAAAATGTGCATTAGTCCATTGGATGGTTCACATACTCTGCTGGTGAATTGCCAAGACCGTTGGTCGAGGCTTGGTTTTGGCGTGAGTTCAGCGAAACGGCAATCTAAGCGGAACGAGAAACAGTTGTCAGAACTTACCATCTTCTTGATTATTACAGTAGTCTGAAGAATGAGATTGTTTCATGCTCAAAATAGTTGCAAATTGGCTTTGTAACCCGGCGACGGTTGGCAGAGCACCGCTTTTCATATGCCCTATAAGCGCAAGATCGTATCATAATTTATGTTCACGGTGAGCGAGCCAGTACAAAACCTTACTCAACAATTCCGGCCAATTCTGCCACCTGTAGAACATCGTTTTCCATTCCGGCGCTGTTCCATAGGGTGTGCCCACAAAGCAGGCAACCCTACCGCCTCCGAATTCACCGGATACCAGAAACGGTTTCTCTCCAGCACGGATAGTGACATCGCCTCCGGTGCGGACCTGGACACGGTGAATGAACGGTGAAACCAAATGTGTTGGCAATGTTACATCAGCAATAATCGGATTTTCCCCCGGAGCAAGTATTCCCTCAACCCGTTCTATATCAAAAGGTGTGTCGGCTATCTCTAATGGGAGAACCTCATCCAGAACTGAACCCCGGATTCCACTTGCACCATAAGCAACTTTTCCTCCCAGTATCAGAAACCCTTTCCCTTCTCTTATCGCATCCCTTAAAAGCTGAAGCTGTTCTGTATCGAGAATCCTTACGCTTGTGTTCACAAAGACGATTACATCAATATGCTGTAACTCTTCCCAGCTCCTGGGAAAGTTCTCTATCTTTAGGTGATGCTGGTTGTAGTAGAGGTGGATCACTTCGAGCCCTTGTGTCACTTGTTCCACCTTGTAGAGATACCCTAACAACCCTTTTACGAGCAGTATCCGGAGCGGAGCACCCGTGGTTCTTTTTTGCTCTCCGGCGTTCCGTGACCATACGTGGGATGCAACAAGCGCGAACAGAATGCTACAGATAATAACCTGTTTCAACACAATTTTCTCCTCCCGTTAAATTATTCGACAATGCCCAAATGAAAGATGACGGCTCTGAAAATGCGAACAAGGTGCTTTTCCCATATGGAAGTTTACCTTTAGCCCAAATCTTTGTGTGCGTAGAAAAATGAGACCCGTTGGGTAAAGGTATGTAACTTTATGAGGAGTCGTCATTATTCCGAATAACGAGAATTCTGGCGCAGATTTCCCAATCTGCGAGACTCAGCAACGTCACGATTGGATCTCGATTTTCATCAGCGGCTCATAGTGGCTGTCTTGCTTTAGCGCACCCGGATGATCGCCCTAACCTGGTGTCCGCCAGTCCATTCGGTGACTTTCACCTTCCAGTTGCCGGGTATGTGGTTGTGGGCCGGGCTCAGTTGGAGTGTTAACTGTCCCTTCTCTACCACATAGGTGCCACTACCTTCTAGGGACAAGCCCTCAGGGGTATGTATTTCCACCTCCACCGGATAGAGGCCCACAACGTGCCTTTCGCCTCCCATGAGTTCAACCTCCACTGTCGCGAGCTCTCCACGTGGCAACGACTCTGGCGCCACAATATTAACCTTGGTTACCCGGCTAGGATACAACGCAATCAGCGTTCCGCCCAGGCGCTCCATGTCCACCGTAAACTCGGTGCGATTACCCATTGTCTCGGTCTCCAACCACTTTTGGTTCACAAGGTCATAGACCTGGTAGTTACCGTCGGGAACACTCACCGTTGTCGAAAACCGATTGGTGTAAACGCCGCGCTCGGTTAAAAACTCCTTTACGTCTGCTCGCCGCTTCGCTCGGGGTTCCGTCGGAAACCCATCAGTCATCGTTACCCGGCGTTCGCGCAGGAATAGGTACTCATCCTGGGTATGGATGTTCACCAGCCATAGATAGGTCACCCCATCCCCTTCAAACCGCCGGATGACCAGATCTGAACTTGGCGAATCCGCCCAGGGCTTGACAAACGCCTCCAGTGCATCCTTGACAACCGATATCCGGTCTGGGTGAAAATAGTCCTCAACGCCAGGGGCGGGTAACCATGGGTAATTCACATTCAGGTGGGTGCGCTTCTTTCCCATGGCCAGATCAACATCCAGCTTCAGGGCACCGATTATGGGGATTCTGGTGGTTGCATCGACCAGAACAGTTCCACCGGAGTTAATGTAGTTTTCAAGTGCTTTGACCTCGCTCTCACTCATCCACTCCACGTTCCAAAGCAGCAGCGCTTCCTTGTCCCCGATGGCGCCGGAGATGATTTCTTCGCTGCTCACGGTATCGGCATCAACATGCGCCGACATCAGGTTGGCAAAGGGATAGACGGCTGATATGGGATACCGCCACACGTGAGCGTACTGGGTATAAGGCAGGAAAAAGCCAATCTTTGCCGAAGCCGGCCGCAGTTTGGATAACAGCGGCCCAAGGGGTTTGATTACCTTACGGGCAAGCTTTCCCAACTCATCCCACTCTTCTGGTTCTTTAAATTCATAAGCGAAGTAATTCAACCCCTTCACCCCTCCAGCCAGATGCAGGAAGAACGTGTTTCTGACATAACTGGGTTCGTTCAAGTATGTGTAGAAAATATCTGGCATCGTCCATAGCGGCATATTCCGGTTGTTCATACGCATGATATTGTCCCTATACAGGTTGGCGATGAGCGGCTGCCAGTAAGAAAGATAACAGTAATAGTACAGAAGATTGAACCCGTTTGGCCCGAACTGGTCAGGCGGATACTGGCCAACAACCCAGACTGGGTGCGTGGGAGGCTGAGGAACCGGTCCCACCCGTCCCTCGGGGAATACCCTTGTGAAGGCACTGGTCACCGCTTTGTTGAATTCCCCGCCAATTTCCCGGGTGGTGAAGCGAACCCATTGCAGCCAGGGGTCTTTGTCCGGGACAATTCCCTTCGGCCGATCTATCTGCCCGATATTGAACGGATACCACACGTATCCGGTGTCCGCCGCGACCTCTGGGGGAGCCGGGGGGTCTAGCCCGGTGAGTTCTTTGAACCTCTTCTTCGCGTAATCAGAATAGTCCCATCGATAGCGATTTGCCTGGTCATCCATAGTGTCCATATACGGCCATATCGCGGGATAAGGCGCAATCTTTTCGAGCCCCTCTATGAAATCAGCCGCTATCGCTTCCCGCAGCTTCGGATGGATCAGTCCTAAAGCTGCTTTGCCCGGCTCACCGAAAAGCAACTGGCCGCCGGGCCTATGGATATAAACCTCCGGAGCTTTTTCAACTGTAAGAGCGTCTCGCCTGGGTTTGCTAACCATGTCCCGAAGCGCACAACGCATTCCCTGTCTTAAAACGGCGTCGAAAAGCGCGGGGTCTGCGTCAGTCCCTATACATGGGAAGACCGCATGGGCTGCCATATCAGCCAGTGCCATTTCAAATCGGTAGGGATTTCCACTCCTGCGTACCCAGCGTATACCGAGCCAGAAGCACGGGTCACGGGGTTTTGCACACAGATCGATTTCTAAATCACGAGATTCGACCGTTCGATCCGCGGCAGAGGCAATCACGGCTAATTGGTAACGCCCGGGTCTCAGGTCTGCGGTCGGGATGCGGGCCATCACCTTCTCGGTATCAGTCCAGGGGTACTCTTCATTCCACAAGACGTTCCCATGTTCTTTTAGGGAAAAGCGGATGGACTCAGCGGCGACAGCGCCGGGCCTTCCCCTGAGCGAAGCGAAGAGTTTGCCCGCCTTCGCCTCCACCGGAATAACTTCGCCGCGAGCAAATGCGCGACGGTCCCGCGGTGCGTCTAAGAGCACCACAAGGGGCATTTCGGATGGAGGAACATACGCCGGAAGTGGAGGGGGCGCGGTTACCGGCTCCCCAACATACAACGCCAACTTGTATACCTGCTGCTGCACCGCAGGCTCCGAAAGGTTGGTGCCCCTTAAGGTCTGGATAAAACCGCTCCAGGGGAACTTAGCGTTATAGTTGACGAACCAATCCATTGCGAGGTAGGCGTCGTTTTCTTTGGACTGAAATTGGGTAAGCGCCAGGGTCACATCCTTGATAGGGACGGCGAACGAACTGCTGGAAGGAATGGCAAGTCCCCACGCGTCACCTTCAGGGGTTATCTGAATCCGTCCAGCACCATTGACCCTCGTGTAATAGTCGTATGCGAACTCTCCCGGACCGCTGATCTCGCGATGTCTCACCTCGGGACGATTATCGCTCTGGGAATACCAGAACGACACCTCACCCAACCAGACGACCCTGCCCCCCGCATTGACGTACTGACGGATAGTCCATCCGTTCGTCTCATCAAATTCCCTCTCCAACACCGATTCAGGGGCTATACCCATCGGAACGACAGCCACTGTCTTGTGGGCACCAGAATCGATCTTTTCCTTCATCCATTCCCCGATCGCCATCGCATTAAGTATTTGAAATCCGTGATTCTCGAGATATTTCACTAGGACATCCGCGTGGGACGCCGCCCAAGTATCATAACGGGCATCGTAGTAGACAACTTTGTGCTCCCAGGTGACCGGCTGCGCCGTCTCGCCCATTGCTCCCACAATCGGATTCAATAATTCCGCCACTGCAAAACTTGCCCCTAATAAGAACATCTGGGTTTGCACCAAGCCTACCATCAGATTTTCCTTCTATCTTTAAGATTGTTTGCACTGAAAAATTTGACCATAACGAATCGCAGGGGCAGTGCGCGAACCACTCCTACCGGGAGCAATTCTATGCGGCTACCGCATCAAGCTCATCTCATCTGAAACGACAAATGGCTAACGACATGCGGACTGAACCAATTGATGAAATCGCCATAGGCCCGGGGCTTAGATCTCATGCTAACCCGATGTTTCTACGTTTCGAGGCATTCTGTTCGCCTTGGTGAATGCCCAAACGTCTGTGTAAAGGATTTCGCCGTCCCGTCCACCGATAACCCACAGCCTATCATCATAGACCAAACACGACGGGGCGTGTCGTGCAGACCACGTCGCTCGCCTATCTGCTTCTTGCCAGTGCCTTCCGTCACGCGAGAACCAGACATCATTCAGATTCTTCTCATGGGGCATGGTACCCTCAAGGGCGCGCGCCCCTGCAATGACCCACATCTTGTTGTCATACACAACTGAACAGTGAAAACATCGGCCGCTCCACTGTGCATTCTCCGTGACTTCCTGCCAGTTCTCTCCATCGCTCGAACACCAAACATCATTGTGCTCGATCACGGTATTGTAGAGACCACCGCCGATAACCCAAATCTTGTTGTCAAAGACTACGGACGTGTGCATAGCCCGCGGCCCCCAGAGCGCGTTATTCGTGACCTGCTCCCAATTTTTCCCGTCACTCGAACACCACACCTCACTATTATGGGTGAAGTCACTGGCATGGAGCCCACCCATTATCCACATCTTGTCGTCGAATACAACAGCGGTAGCTGCGCCCCGCATACTCCACGCCGCGTTATTTGTGGCCTGCTCCCAGTTCACACCATCACTCGAATGCCATACATCATTATAAGTATCCAGTTCAAAATTCTTAAACCCCCCTATAATCCACATTCTATCATCATACACCACGCAGCAAGCACAGTTTCGTTTGCCCCATGCCGCTGACCCTGTGGCCATGCGCCAGCCTACACCATCACTTGAATACCAAACGTCATTAACGCGTTCCGGAGTCCACCCACCTAGCAACCACATTTTTCCACCGTATACCAGGTGCCCCATAGAGTCACGGCCGCTCCAAGGCGCCGCATTCGTTATCCGTCCCCAGACAATTTCATCAGCGCGCTCCGCCGAATTCGAAGAATTATTTCTCATGGACGTTCCTTTTAGTAACCTTGATAACGAAATGTGGACTGACTTAATTGACGAAATCTACGCGTCAATATATCTGAATACCGCCAACTCTGCAAGGTACCACAACGCTTCCGCATCCGGATTCGACGCGATGCAAAGCTGATTGGGCACAAAGCCATCCCACCCTTGCGTAGGCGGCAGCACGATGCGGAACAACAGCTGATTGTCCACCTCCAGCGTCAAGCATCGTTCTTCGGGGACGAACAGGAAGCGATAGTGGTGCCAGCCCCCATCAATCTTGGTTTCAGCTATGCCGCCTCCGTTCCGGGTTTCCTCGACTCCGGACCACCACTGTCCCCATGTCTTGTGTCCGGGCAGGATTGTCAGACGCGCCGGATTGATAATCAACCCCATCCCTGCGCTGGGGTCGGAGGCATGGGTGAGGGAAATGGTTGGAAAACGATGCTCGCCAGCAATGTCCGAGCGTTCACACCGGAGTACCACATCAAAACCAAAGGGCTCTCCCGCGTCAGACGCGTTTTCTACAGGACAACACCAGAGGCTGCGCACTGCGGAGCCAGACAACCACTTATTGCTCCAGTCCGCCAGGTGCAAAACGCGACCCTCGCGGCCATAGGAGAGATTGTAAAGGTCGGTGCGGAAAATAGAACCATTCCCATAGTAATCGTCCCAGCCCTCCATCCGACTGAAGCCGCCCAGATCACATTGCGTCAAGTCTAACACAAAGTCGGAGCGATGGTATTTCCGCGGCGGCGGAAGATGCCGGGCGTCCGATTTACTTAGCGAATCCACATCGGCAATCTCAACGCACGCTTCCTTCGATGACTCATAAAAGATGCGCTCCGTGTACGTCGTGAGCTCCGCGTGCCTGTCGGTGGCTCGCACTCGCCAATAGATGCGGTCTTCTATCCGGACCGGTAGGGTAAGAAAGGTTTCCTTTGTTCGGTAAACCCCAATATCGCTCGACGTTGGCTCGTTTCCCACTTCCACAATGTAATCGCGAAAGTCGCCATCCGGATCGTAACTGCCGCTCCACTCCAAAACCGGACGGCCTTCCTCCCAGAACCGGACGGGCAATGTGACCGGAATACTCGGCGGAAACTCCATAGGGGCGCCATAGAAACAACTGGCATAACCCATCTGCGTAGAGCCTGATGTACAAATGTCCCCGGTACAGCGAGTCCCGCCCGCCGCTAAGACCCATTCCCCACTGACTTCTTGCCAACTGGGATAGCAATCCAGCAGATAGAAGTTCGGGTACTGGTATATCCACTCCAGTTCGGGGATTTCGCCGTCATCTGTCAGCGGAATACATCCCGCCTTCCAGCCGTCCAGGTCTACAAAATACCAACGACCGTCAATTTCGATTTTTGCCGCGCAGTGACACGAAGGCGGCGGGTAACTGACAAGTTCCAGGCCCGCGCGCCGAAACAAGGATTTTCCGATGAAGCTGTTGATTTGCCCGCATCTACCCATGTGCATCTCCAAGGCAAGGACAGCCGCCCGGTCATAGTCGCCGTTCCAATAATCCCGCCCGGCCTCCTGTTCCGCGTCACTGAGAGGCGGTAGGTAAAGCGGATGATGCACGACCGCTGTGCCCAAGAATGTCCATAGCGCCACAACCTTTTGCATCGGCGTCATCTCAGGTCGAGTGACGGTCCGCACAATATGTTCGAGATAAGAACGAAGGCAAGTGTCTCCCAGCAGGCGGTTAACCGGCTCGGGGGATTGTTCGGTCTGACTCCTGTGTGCAAAGATCTTCGGGTCGCCTGGATGATGACGTAGCCACGGGTCTAACAGCGAGAAACGATAACCATAGGGGTAACGAACTAAGGTTCGAAATGAGAGGGTTGGCGAATGCCATGGTTCGCCTTGCCGTGGCCACACCGTCAGCCGGCCAAAATAGTTCTGCCCGCGTGGTGCCAGTCCGTCTATGACGACTTGCCAATCATCTCCCGTGTGCTCTACCGGAACGATACTCCCAAATTCGGATGTCTGACCCCACTCCCATTCAGCCCGGATGATTGATGCGGTGTTCCAGGACAGACGAAGAGTGTTGGCTTGTGTTTCGACCGAAGGCGGCTGTTGGACACAAGCCTGAACATCTCCAATGGCGAGAGACCAATGCCAGGAACGTTCTGTAGCAGTTGCACGGATATCTTCGGCGACAGGATACATGCGTTGATTTCCTTTCCAAACTTTCCACCGGTCAAAATAAGCCTTTAGAAAGTTTTTGTGGTAGGGAAGGATTTATACCATTTCGCTTGAACAATGGTGCATATGATGTCTTAATTGTATCGTTCACTTTCTCCGTAGGCGGGGCATCTTGCCCCGTCGACTTTGCGCGGAGACAAGGCTTCTTACTCCGCTCCACGCACGTTTCTTTACTTGATCCAGGTAATCAATGCACTTGCATTTTAGAGAAATGGTATTACAAGGCTCAACAGGGCTTGGTCAGCCATTCAGCTTGGGGACGAGAGGATTCGGAATCGATTCGACGCAGCGGCTATCGTGGCGCCGGTCATTTCAACACCCAAGGCGTCCCCCATGGCTTGCAGGCGTTCGATGACAACAGCCAGTCGGGGACGCAGATGCCCTGGCCCCCACTCCTCGGAACTATAGTCATAAAGGTTGTGAGTGAACAGGCATAGGTGGGGCAGTAAGACACCCTCATCCAATTGTCGTGCAACCTCGTTCCGACAGACGTAGGTTATATAATCTTCGTCTGCGTCCTCAAAACGGATGTCGCCGACTCCCGTCCAGTGGCCTGTGGAGTTGTGGTCGCTTGTCAATGGTACTTCGACGAAATCCAAATTCCCCGGAGCCAACCGGTCGGCTCGATGAGCAAAGTGGATTTCGGGACACGCCCCAACCCAAGTGGCATGGTACCGCGGCAGCCTTCTCCCAGGCTGCGATACGGACCCCCATCGGAATCCCGCGGCCAGCATGGCTGAGTACGTGCTGTCATTAGCGGAGACGTTGCCAGGGCGTACTGCGAGAGGTTGTTGTCCGAGGATGGCAGCCCACTGCGCGCACGCCTCCCGCAACATCCGCTCCTGCTCCGACTGCGTGTAACCGCCCAAGTAACCATGACTGCCCGGTTGCAGATAGTTGTCACGCCAGGATTGTGGATGCAAGTGAAGTCCCAATTCGACGCCCCAACCGGCCACTTCCAAAAGCACATCCCGGTTCTCTTCGGCGGCCTCCGGCGTAATGAACAGCGTGGCTGGAAACCCGTGCCTACGCAATAGGTCACAATACCCCAGGATAGCCTGACAGCTCGTCTCCAAATTGTCTGGGCCTCCTGTTGGTGACTTTTCCGCCAACCGTTCCACGTCCATCGTAAAACAAACCTGCACTGCGGGGACACTTCTCATTTGGAACTATCTCCTTGACCACCTTCCTCTCAGGCGTACTGTTCGGTGCGGTTGGAAACCGAACCTACCAGGGTTGGTTATCAATTTTACTTCACAATCACCATCCGCCGCGATGGCGCATAATCACCCGCCCGGAATTGATAAATATAAATCCCGCTCGCAACCGCTTCCCCGCGTTCGTTCCGTCCGTCCCAATACGCCGCCTTTCCACGCTCCGCGTAATACCCCGCCCGACCTGACTCCCGAGCGCCAACCGGCGCACCAGCGTCCCCTTTGTGTCATAAATCGTAATCGCCACCTCCGCCTCACGCGCGAGATGATACGGTATCCACGTCTCCGGATTGAAGGGGTTCGGGTAATTCGGCAACAGCATCGTCTCTTTCGGCGTCAACGCCGCAAGCAACTGTTCAAGGAAGCGGATTCCCCGTTGAAAATTCGCATCGCCGACGCCTAAACCCTGTGCGCCTGCAAGCCAGCTCGCGACATCTGCAGCGCTAATAATCGACGGGTCTGGGGAATATGCCGAAGGCGCAGCTCCGCCATCCCCAATCGCCCCGGCAACCTGAACAAGGTCAAACACATTCACCACCCCATCCCCGTTGACGTCCACCCCCTTTTTGTCCGTCCCAAACCCCTGCGCTACTGCCACCAAATCCAAGATATTTACCACCCCATCCCCGTTCACATCCGCCGGATTCGCCGGTTTTACCCGAAGATACATCTCCCCGTCGAGATTCGGCAGCGCGTGCTCCGTCTTCACCAAACCGCTGGCAACACCCTGCGCCTCCTCCGGCAACGTGATGACCTGCGCCTCGCCGCTGTGATTGTACACCGCCCACCCGTTCGTGAATTCCCGAATATAAAGCCCATCTATATCTTGATACAGTTGCGACTTCTCGCCACTCGGCCGCCCCAAGTCCGCATCCCAAAAATCGTACCAGTAATGCGTCCACGGAGCTGCGGACGTCTCGTAGGGGATGGTGTAAACGACATACCCATCGGAGTGCGTAAGGCTCAAGGTTGTTACAACACGCATCCACCGAAGGTTGTTCGGACTGTCGGGAGCTTCGGTTGGGATTGCCCAACCTTCTAGTCCGTTAATGCGGGGCTCCCGCAGGTTGTTGTCAAGCCATGCAAGAGAGCTCTCGACGCCATTCAGCGATCTTTCAAGTCTAGCTCCTGTTTTTGTAGTGGGGAAGCCGCTTTCCATGAAGCCGCCGTTGATGTAGGGCCCCGTAATCGGTTGAATATGGACATTTGTGTTCCCCATAATGAGAAAATCCGGGCGGGTGGCGGCGCGAATGCGTTGTACAATGCTTAGCCTAGCTTTCTGTTCGGCTTCTAATCCCCGAAATATCTGATAATTGCCGTCGGCGTCATAGTCTGCAAGAATGAGAAGTTCATCTTGCCAATAATCGAAAAGGATGCCGTCGTACAAACCGCACTTTGACACGGCGATAGCTTGTTGTACGATTCGATCTTGTATGACCGGATGTGTGAAGTCGATTAAACCGGAATCTCTTGATGGATCCTCCGCTTTGAGGCGGAATATATGTCCTTGAGCGTCGCGAATCCAATAGGGCCAATCAGGCGGATAATTCGCGAGGACGTCGGCTCTCATACGAATATCCATTAGAGTAATCATGTTGGGATTGATAGCGAGCATGCGGTCGCGTCTATCGATTGCCCTGTTAATGTTGCCCCTGATTTCGAAACCGTGAGGCCCTCAAAATGGAATAATCCGAACACTTTGACGCTAAACCACAAATCATGGAGTGCTACATTTTCTACGCCTGTAAGGTCGGGCCGATTGCTAACGGGCGGCCAAGACGGACCGCTCCACCGTGCGAAGATTGACGGATAATGCCGGTTTTCTAATCGCGGCTGAACCGGAAGCGGAGGCATCACGCATGTCTGATCGTAAACAAAATGAGAAAGCGCGAGCGCGTCAAGCGGGCTAAAATCGACTATTTCGTTGTCATTGATTTCGAGGAATTCAAGCCGGGACAACCTCGATAAAGGAGAGACATCGCTAATTTTGTTGACATTGAGCCGCAGTTCAACAAGGTTTTTCAGATTCGCCAACGGAGTGATATCGACAATTTTATTTATTCGAGCGTTGAGGAAACTTAACTTGGTGAGGTGGGAGAGCGGGCTAATATCGACTATATCGCAACCGGCGATGTCGAGGCTTCGTAGGTTTGTGAGATTGGCTAAAGGGGTAATGTCAACACCAGGCAGCCCCCACATGCCCAAGTCTTTCAATTGTGTTAAGCCGGCTACAGGACTAAGGTCTACTATCGGGTTGGCGTCAATATAAAGTGTCTCCAGATTGCTTGCGAATTCCAAGCCTGTTAGATTGCGGATGTCCTGATGATGAACGGTAAGCTTTGTCAGCCGTTTCATGTCCGCTTCGGTGATGGGCGCGCCATGCGGGACACCCAACGCATCGGCGATGGCGGAACGGAGGTTGGGGTCGGGAATATCGACCGTTTGGGCGAATGCGGCACTGGACAGCGCGATGTAGAGAAAAAATTGAGCGTAAGTTTCTGTCGGAAATTCATCGCTTTTTCCCCTAAATCCGCGTAATCTGTTTAATCCGATCAACCGACTGAATAAGGAGTAAGATTTCCTATCGCCTTTCCTATTCGGTCAGTTGATCGATAGAGATCCCCCTGTTTCTATCAGAATTGATTCGCCACAAACACCGATATCTTATGGCGGGTTGGCAGCGGTCAGCTTTTCATAATTCACACAAGACCTCATCGGGTTCTGGCGACTGTTAGAGATGCCGGTCAATTTGAAATCTTTGTCCTATCGTCCCATAGCTTCATGGGCCAATTTTCCGGGAGACGGTTATTGAATCACGGCCAATCGTCGTTTAAGTAAGTAATTCCTCGTGATGCCGCACAACTTTGTTTATCGCATCAATGACCATATCGGCATATCCGGGTGGCGGATCGATAAACACAGGCATTCCGACAATTCGAGGGTGCACCTCCTCGGTAACGGGTAGACTGCCTTCCGGATAACCCGGGTAGTCGCCGCTCAACGGACCTCTTCCACTCCCATACAGGTCGAAGCCTTCAGCAAAGAGTTTCAAACGATGCGTCAGTGGATAGGCGCGCCACAGCGTTATAATACCCTCCGCACTCAGCGCTGCGTCGAAACTATTGACATCCAGTCCATTGAGTTCCTCAGGGTTATAGATAAAAGGAAAACCGCCATAGAAGCCCGCCGGACGAGATTGTGGATAATTCCTAATAGGATGCAACCCCGGAAGGCCTCGCACACCGTTGTAGATTTTGTCTCGGTAAGCCAGTTTCTTTGCATTGCGTTCATCCAGACTATCCATCATCGCCAAGCCCACAGCGGCTGCCCACGCATGCATCCGGAACTTCAACCCTAACATTAACGGTATTAATAGCTTTATCTCCGGGTCTTCGATTTCTTCCGCCAGCCCCGCGCGGTTGAGATGACAGAAGAGCAGAATCCGCTCGTAGTACGTGCGGTTGTTAGTCACGATCAAACCGCCTTCGCCGCCGGGGATGGGCTTGCCGTTTATTGGATCTCCCTGCATCGAAAAGCACCCGATATCCCCTTGCGTCCCAAGTTTCCGGCCCTCCCACTCCGCGCCATGGCAATGGCTGCAATCTTCAATCACCGGCAAGCTGTGCTTGCGGGCAATCCCCAAAATTTCATCCATGTTGCAAGGGTTGCCGTATAAGTGAACGATACTAATCGCACGGGTGCGGGGTGTGATTTTTTTCTCCATGTCCACCGGATCGATGAGGAGCGTGTCCGGCTCAATTTCACAGAAGACGGGACGCGCTCCCATCCAAATCACAGGCGAGATGGAGCAAATCCACGTATACCCCGGATGAATCACCTCATCACCGGGCCCGACACCCGCCGCATAATATGCGGCCCAGAGGGTAGATGTTCCGTTGTGCTGGCTCAGGCAATACCTTGTCCCCAGGTATTCACGGAATCGAGTTTCTAAATCACCGGGCAATCCACTGTCTGTCTGCGAATATATGCCCGTATCAATCATTTGACATACCATTCGCCTAATCTTTTCCGTTGGTGGAGACCAGTTCTCCTGGCTCGGGATGGTCACTGCCTTAGGTCCACCAAGAATGGCAAGGTGAGATTTTGTATCGGTTCCCATGTTATTTTGCCGTCACCCTTTTTGAAGTGTCAGTTTCTCCGTTCCGCGCGTATCTTAAACGAAAAATCGATCAGTGTCAATGACAACCGCCACCACTGACCGTATTGGGAAAGCCGGCGAAAGTAGCAGTGATGAGAAACAAGCGAATAGCCCAACACAATTACATCTCAGTTTTTGGATATTCTTCCTTGGTAAGGATTTGATGACCGGCGCCGTTTCGCAATGAAAATCAACAGACGCGCGGCCCCATTTTGGGTTAAGGCCGCGCTCAGAATGCCCACCAAAACAAGACAAATCCAACAATCAGGAAGCATCTACTACATTCCCAGAAACAGATCGCGTCCTTTAACAAGACTCTCCAATTTCCCAAGTGCGACACTACGGGGCAGCATCCACAAACCGCAGTCGGGGACAACGTGTAACCGATCCACGCCAATAATACTCGCACCGGTCTCTATCCGTTTGGCGACCAGTTCCGGCGATTCGATTTGCAAATCTTTGATGTCAATCACGCCCAATCCGATCTCGATTCGAGAGTCGTATTTCGCAAAGTGCTTGAGTTCATCATAGCCGCGTCGAGCAAATTCGAGCACAAACGCATCCACTCCGACTTCCAATAGCTTCGGGAGCAACGCTTCATAATTCCCCTTTTGGACGGTCTGTCCGCCGTAGTTGCCCAAACAGATGTGAACGCCGGATCTGCCAGGGATGCCTGCGGCGACAACGTTGATTGCCTCAATCGCCCACTCGATGTCTTGCGGATGCCCGACGATTGACGCCTCATCAATCTGAAGAAAGTCCGCATGAATGTCTCTTACCTGCTCACTCAGCACTTTGGCAATCGCCATCGCCAACGATCGAAGATTGGGGTAGTAATCATTAATCAACACTCGTGATAACATGTGAGGGCCTGTAAACGTGAACTTGAGCGGTTGTTTCGTTAATTGCCGTGACCCCTCAAATTCACCACGCAAATCTAGCCGCCCGTGATCAATCTCTCCCACCACAACGCCCGCAGGCTCGTCGCGATATGCCAGGTCCGCATCGTTGCGCATCCGCTCGATTAGCGAACGCGGAAATTCTGTCGAAATCCCTGCAAGCCGTTGGGCGTAGTGATCAATCATCCCGTTCGTCTTCTCGTGACAGTACAGGGAACGGAAGATCTCGCCGTCGGAGATTAGGTCTAAACCGATATTTTCTTGATCCTTGATTGTTGCCTTAATTGCGTCGAGGATAGCTTCCTGGCTTGCAGTCTGAGTCAACCACCTCGGCAACGGAAAGCTCCCGACAACGCTTGTTTCAATGCGTCTTTGGTTTGACATTTTCAGCGCGTGTCCTCAATAACGTACCTTTTGTAAATGGGTAACTGTTTAGTATAATGATTTCTAGCGAGAATGAGTGGCAATTACTTATGATATAAGGGGTGAATGGCTTAACTAATGTTTGCCTAATTTTTGCCAAGACACACCTAGTGCCATTAGCTACTGTACCATTTATTGTAGATATTTACATTCCGCTCCGCCGGAGCGGAAAAGATAGACGTTTCTTGGCTACAGACATAGCACTCCGCTGGAGTGCAAGACATAACCAACCCATAGCTACAGAGGTATAACGCTGCTGCAAGAGTCTCGCTCCAGCGGAGCGACATGTCTGTAGAAAGCGGATGTATGACCGTCTTGTGCTCCAGCGGAGCACTATGTTAGGCAGTCTTAACCATGCGAGGGTTGACTGCTACCACTAAACACTTTCGTAAATGGTAGTATTCCTTTTCTACTTCCACGAAAACTCACGATATTACCTGGAGTTCCACTGGTTCGTCGTCCGGTGCCAGAACTTCCACGCGGCCGGTCCGCTCAACGCTCTGCCAGTTGTCCGGTACCGGCTGGCCGTTGCAGATAGTCGTAGGCTTTGTAGGACTGTAATAGCGCACCCACGCCCGTCCCGGTCCACGCAGGAGGGCGTGCGCCACGCGGCCACCATCACTCGTATTTGCCTCTACCAGCCCCAATCCTGAGGCTTCCATAATTACCGGCCCCCGAGGCGCTGTCTCCCCGAAGGACACCTCCACCTTGTGTAGACCCCCGCGCGAAAGCTCTAATGGCAAGCACCATGCGCCGGTCTGCTCTTGGCCGTCGACAACGATTCTATCAGGCCAGGTCCCCTCGCCCTGCAAATGGAAGTCCCACACCGACTTCCCGTAGCGCAGCCCCTCCAGAACCATCTCGCTGCCGAGTCCCACCGGGAACAAGCCAATTCCACCGGGACCGGTAGTGATTCCGAAAAAATTCTCAATCATCATCTGGTACCGACAGGCCAAACCATAGTTGAACGCATTGCATCCGGTTGCGTCCGGCGGCCTTAAGCTGTATGTTTCTCCAAAAGTATGGAACTTGCCGAAGGTGTGCTCACACATGTCCCGACACGCAGCCAGTGCGTTTTGGTCGCGCGCCACGCGAAATAACCTTGCCGGCCCCATGTCATCAAGAGCGGTCCCAATGTATTGCCAGACGCTTGGTGACAAGCTTCCTTCACGCGCAAATTCTCGCATCCCCTTCCAGTCGGTATCAAAAAACATGCGGAAGGTCGATTCCGCAAGCTCAGTCTCCTTCCCGGCCACGAGTTCTTCGACGAAGGGGGTGTAGACATTGTAGCCGAGGAAATTGCTCCGAAAAATTGGGCCGCGCTCCATTGTGTCGGGCCAGACGAAATGTGCCACACACCGATGCTTCGGATTGTAAAACAGCCGCAAGTAATTTGTACGTACCTTCTCGGCTACCGATCGCAGCCGTGTCGCGAACGCCTCATCGCCAAACTGCATCGCCACAATCTCCCAAGTTCGAAGGACACTATACCAGCACCCGTTGGTGCAACTGGTATAGACATAGCCATTGCGGAGTCCAAAGTCTTCCAGAGTGGTGTCACCACCCCAGAAGTGAACCTGCAGCCCCGTGTCTGCGTCCGCCTCCGTCAGCATCTTCTCCAGCCACGCTTTTCCCGGGACGTAGCGCTTCTGGTGGAAGAAATCATCGCGCACCCGCCACTGCAGCATAGCGCTTATGGTGAGAAAGTTGTACTCCGCCGAACATGGCACCGCGTAGGAGATGTCCGCGGTCCAATCGTAATTCCACCCGTAGGATAGTTGTCCCTGGCGGCCGCGGTGCTCCGGCTTCCCCGCGAATGCCAGAAACCTGTCCGCGAAATCCTCATCGCCCATGTACATCATGCCGGGTTGGCTGTGCTGAATCTCGATGGCGCCAGTGTAAGTCCAGTCCGCCATACTCTTCATGACATAGTCTTCCCACTTAAACGCCTCAAGTTGAAGGGGCAACCAGGCTGCCATTACCTCCAGGTTCTCATGCCCAGGCGCCTTGACGCGGGGAAGGCCCGCCGCCACATCTCGCGCGTGCTCCCGGCGACGGACGAAGATTGACCGGCTATGGCCTCGAGTCGCCTTGAGATTCTCTACTGCCTCCGCATAGGTTGTCCCCACAGCCAAGCTAAACTCCAGATGTTCCGTCCCCCTCCAGCACAGGCGATTCTCCACCTGTGCCGGGCACTGTTCTCCGCAGCTGAACAGAAAGTACAGGTTGCCCGCCGTCATCTCGTCCCGCCACGATTCGTCTGGATTGAAGCCTTTGTGCTCCCGACACCGCTCCGGCGTCATCTGCGGAGGACAGAACAGATTTCCGGCAAACGGGTTGCGCATCTCCGCGACATAGAGCACATAGGCGTGGTTCTCAGTGTCCCACCCCAGCCGCATCCAGCGCCGTCCGTGCTCATGACTGGACGCCCCTTCATCGGTAATGACCGACGCCAGGTTCACCTCTGCCCATACCTCTCCCGTGCCTGCCACCTCAAGGACAAGCTTGTTCCGCTCGATTACCAGACGCGAGAAATTATCGTGGTCGGCGCCATAGCGGTTCTCAAAACCAAATGGCCACAGCTTCACCTCCTCGAACACGTTGCCTTGCTCGCCATGTCCAAAGCACAGGAATCCATTTCCGAAGAAGGTCTCCCGCGCACGCGGATACCGGGCCCATGGCCAGCAGGTAAACAAGTCAATGCCACCACTGGCTTGCGAATAGCGAACACCCAGTCGACCATGGGTGGCCGAGAAGAACGCTTGCGGCAATCCGTCTTCCCGCACCAAAGCGACACCATCCACGTCGAGGTTCGCCGGACGTGGTGTATCCCCATAGTAGCCCTCTACCGGCGGCCTCGCCGGTAACATCCACTCTTCCGCCTCTATCGGTGGAGCGCCCGAGTATCCCGCGGTTGTGTTCAACTGGCACGCGGCATGCGTGTTTTGCCCTACTACCTGCGCGGCGGTTAGATTTCCACAGGCATCTAGTGAATCTATCCCTAAATTTCGTAATACCGACCGGGTATACTCGTACTTTTCCCACAGTTCTGCCACCGGCTGCTCAGGTAATATATAAACTCTCACGTCAACTTTCTCTTCAGCCATGTTTCTCCCTCTTGAATGTGCATAGAGGCGGCGGAGCCCGCTCTCACAGAATAAACGAATTTGATTCGAATATGCTGTCAATCCGTGCTCTAACGCTTATTCGCTCATTTGGCCGTTCTGCGAAGACGCATACACCACATTTAGCCAGACCTTTTCGCCGGGTTGAAGCGAAAGTATGACCCCGACTTGCTCCATTCCTTCCAGGTGCAGGTATTGTAATGGTTTTAATGCGCCGTTGATAACTACTTGTTCCGCATTGCTACCTTTGTATGTACGGGGAAACAGCAAAGTCAGCCCGTCAATCCCAATCTCGTTCTGAAGACTAAAAGAGAGGCTTGAATCTTTAATCCGCCAGTCTCCAAAGACGACGCTGCGACGGGCGTCGTTGAACGCTAACCATTCGGTCGCGTTGACAAAAGGAACTTCGTTTTCAGACAGGCAAGACACGACGAAATCTATCCATGCGCCTTCCGGTTCTTGTGTCGCCATCACCGGATGAAAGCACGGGTGGAAAACACCGTGATATTTGCTTCGACAATCGTCTATCAGTTTTTCGGAAAGGGCGCACAGGGCTTCAGCATCCAACGCGGGCTGGAGAAGTTTATCACTCCTCAGTCCGTCGTCGCTGAAGACGGTGCTCTGTTCGTAGCAGTCGATGATTGCCCCGCTCTCGGAAGCAAACTTCACGGGCAGCGCGCTCCCGTTGAGATAGCCGTATTGAAATGGGGGACCCGGCATGAAATTTGTGTCAAGGCGAATTCCATTGGTCGAGAGGAGTTCAGCAGTTTCAGACCAACCGACCCAAATCGCATTGTGCCCCCTGTGAACCGCCGGTTCCCATCCCAAGATGTCATTGAAAAGGCGTGTCCCTTCTGAAAACGCCGTTTCCAGCATTTCAAGACTTGGTCTTCTGCCGGCAAAGAGGTGTGGACCAAGATCATGGCCCTTCTGTCGCATACCTGCTATCTCTTCACGCGAAAAAAAATCAAAATGATCATACATCGTCGCCCACTCCTCCCGACAGGAGTGCGCTGCATCGGCGTATAGGGGGCCACGCGTCGTGAGATATATGGTATATTTACCACCCACAACCTCCACGGTCTTGAGCACGAAATCGATTTGCTCCCGATTCATCGCATCACTGTCACCAGACAGCAGTGCCATTGACGGAGCACCGTGGGGAAAATGCCAGACCCGTGGAAAGGCAAGCCGGTCCTCACAAAGCCATCGCAACAGCGTGACAAAAATGTCCTGGTGCACATCGGCCTGTGGGATGAGTTTCAATCGCTCGTCCAAATATCCGACGAAGAGGTCGTTCGGCTTGTAGGCGTAATCAAGGTCTGGGTCGGGTCGAACACTGAGGCTGGACTGATACGGAAGTCCCTGGTGGAAGTAAACCGTTGAAGCAGCAATGTCATAAGCGAACATGGCAACCCGGCTAGTTCCATCCTCACGAGTGACAATAGCCGGGTAATGCGTGCACACGCCGGGTGAGCCTCCGAAATAAGCGAACACTTGTGCATCGCACGGTTCATACAGATCTGCCTGCCAGTGAAATTGAAGGGTTTCAGCGATAATGGATCCCGTCAGTGAATGATCTGGATTGAGCGTAATATAGCCATCCATACACCCTTTGACGACCCCCGTCGCTCGTTTCACACCAAAAAGATTGTCTAAGGAGCAGGGAGGTTTTGAAGCGATGAGACGTCCTCCTGAATGAACGTACTGTCGGATGACATCTTGATCGGTTTTTTCTAAATCAACGTTGCCCAAGATAACGACCTCAAAACAGAGCAGTTCATCTTTGGTCAGCGGCACGTCACCGGCTGCACGAATCTCATAGCAGAGGATACCCTCTACCGCTAAAATCTCCAGCAGGTACTCGGCAAAAACGTTGCCATCGCCTTTGTTTACAATGATCAGGATGGGTTGTTTGGTATGTCCTGAGCTTTGCTCGCGATTGCTTTTGTTCATTTTATCTGTTTATTGGCAGGTTATGAGTCGCTCCGGGATAGTTGCTACGTGCACTTGAGGATAGCCAGAGCGGTCTGAGCAGAATACAATGCGCTTTCCGTCCGGGCTAAAAGACGGATGCGGATGGGTCCATTGAGGGCCATACAGTGTGTCACCACTGATTTTCATCGTTTCCCACCCGGGCGCCCCTACCGCAGATTCCTCCGGCAATGCGCCAGCTGCATAGTCTTTTTCCCATTGCGTTCCCTGATTGGAACCTTGGGGATAGCAAAGCGGAACGTGGTTTCCGGTTAATGTATGGATCAACCGCAGTCCAATGTCCGGATGCACGGTATCGCACACAATCCATTGCCCATCCGGCGAACTGGCGATATGCCAGGCGTTGAGCGCCGCAATTGTCTCAATCTTACCGCTGTAAGGATCGATTTTCTTCAGTGCGTGCGGCCAGTGAACAAAGATTACCTGATCTGTCTGGCCCAGAAACGTCTCATGTACGAAGAACTCACGGGGTTTGTTGTGATACAGGCAGGTGTCCTCAGAACCGTCAATATTGACTCGCCATAGCCGCGGAAGCGGATCGCTAGCGTAGAGAATCCACTCCGAGTGATTCGGAGGCCACTGGGGATGCAGAATGGGCTTCTGACCCCGGATGACATACTCCCAGCCCTGGCCATTGGTTTCTACAACCACGATTCCGTATTCACCCTCTCTTATACAGGTGGTCACGATTAGCGTACCATCGTGGTTGAGTCGGCACTCTCCCAAGGCACAGCCGGGGAAGCGAGCTAATACCGCCCTCTCCAATGTAGTTAGATTCAGTTTGCAGACCGTATCCGCGGCGGTGTAGAAAAGTGTGCTACCGCTCACATGGCCTGAGTAGCCAAACAGCCCCTCAACATCAGTAAGCCTTGCAATCGGTCCTCCCTGTGCGTCCACGTTGTACAAGTCTGCTTTCCCGGCGCGGTAAGACGTGAAAACCAGGGATTGTCCATCCTCAGTAAAGGAATTATTCAGATAATAAAGGTTATGATTGACGGAAGGGTGGTTGGTCAGTCTTACAATCTCCACTCCTGTTTGCTCGTCATAAACGCTGGTGGCCTCTCCAGGCAGCAAATCCATAGCTCCTTTTCTCCATATTGAAGTGATTTCGCTGAAAGAACATTTAATCACCTGTGTGATTTTTTCAGTTCGGAGAATCTGCTGCCAGAATCCGTCATTGTAAAGGCATGTCCTTGAGCGGAGGGATGGGCTGGCAAAACGGGGCGGAGATGACACATAGAAGGTGTAGGAACGCAAAAAATAGTACGTCCGACCATTGTGGTACGGTTAATGGAAATGTGAATAGCGGTACGTAGGAGAACATCTTGAATTCAAGCGATTTGTCCTCGCCGCAAACGGTGAGAATTGTCAAAATTTTTTGGGGTCTTACCTTAGCAAGGTCACGGACGCCCTATTCCTACTGCCCCTTCAAGGAAGCCCACGTGGTAGCCAGTTTGCCACTCGGCTCCACCGCCTGTTTTTGGGATTTCATCAGATTGTTTAGTTCCTTTTCACTCAATGCCCTGCGGTATATCCTTAGTTCATCGATAACACCTTTAAACGAATGGGCACCTATAGCCCAAGGCTGGGAGCCGACAACGAGGGACACACCTGTTTTAGCAATGGGTTTTCCCCCTGTTTGTAGACGTCTGTTTTCCTCGCCGTTTAGCCAAGCGGTCAGAGCCTTTTCCTTCAGACTATATGTCCAGGCTAGATGAACCCACTCACCAGTGGGAACCGCATCCTTTCCTTCGAACGTAAGATAGCGTTTGTCTACATCCTGAAATTCAGGATACATCTGGTGACCGTTGCCGGATACGCCGCAGACCCAGCCCTCAAGGACGCCGAAACGGCCTTCCGCTTTTCCGACTAACTTGAAAGGATAAGGGGCGTCACCGTTATCGAATATCCACGCGGCAGCCGTAAGCTCATCTGGCTCCAGATTATCGGCATGCTGAACGACAATACTACCAAAGGGAGACCTGAGTTCCAAACCACCGTTAAATTTTCCTCCAACCCACTTGACTGTCCCTTTGAAGGTCCCGTTATTTTTATTGCCGGAACGATCTCGAACTTCATCCCCGGCGGCCTCATCAAAGCTAAAGTAAAGACTCAAGGATTTATCTTGAGCCGACACGGCGGCGGTTAACATTATACAGGATAACCCGATTGCCGAAGTAAGAGTCAGGATTCTCATTGTTGTGTCAGTGTTATCCAGACCGTATTGAGTTCAGGGCTGCGATTTCGCATACCGTGCCTGATTCCCGATTGCGTTCATCAAGAACTATACCACCGATGGTCACAAGTATCATTCTGCAAGGAGCTCATCAATGAAACAAGTGAGTGGTGAATGGTTAGTGGGCTTTTTCATCCGCTACTCACCGCTCGACCACTCACTTGTCATCAAAAGGCTCCATTTACCGCTGTTTAAGGAATAATACCATTTCTTTAGATTCGCAGTGCATTATAGGCATCAATCAAGTCTCTCCAATGCGGGGCAAGAGGATCTCTATCGCATTCGCTATTCGCTCATTTGATTCCCGCCTACGGAGAATGTGAAGAATATAACCGATACATCATAATGCACTATTATTCAAGCGAAATGGAATAACCATCAGTATCAAAACACCTGCCAATGGCTTACTTAGTCTTCAGGGAAGCCCACACGGTAGCGAGCTTGCCGCTCGGCTCAACGGCAGTCGGGCTATCCATGAGAGCCATTATCTGATCCTGAGTGAGTGCATCGTCGTAGACTGCAACTTCATCTACAACACCGTGATATCCATGGGCTCCCGGATTCCAGGGCTGGGCGCCTATAATGAGACCCAACTCACCCGCCGTGTCGAAATTTGTCCTGATCGGCTTTCCCGGGATGTCTCTAGTGTGGTGGACCTCGCCGTTTACCCAACCGGTTAGGGTCTTTTCCGCTACGCTATACGTCCAGGCAAGGTGAGCCCACTCACCAGTCGGGATAGCCTCAGGCCCTTGGAACGAAATGGGATTGAGATCCGTATCCTGGATTTCAGGGTACATCACGTGACCGTTACCGGATATACCACAGACCCAGCCTTCGAGGACGCCGAAACGACCTTCTGCTTGTCCTATCAGCTTGAAAGGATAGGGGGCGTCGCCGAGGTCGAAGATCCATGCGGCTGCAGTCAGCCCACCAATCTTTAGGCTATCGGAATCCTCGACCCGGACATGGCCTTGTACAGGGTCAGCAAAGAATTCAAGCGCGCCGCCAAAGCCATCTTTTCCGGCAGTCCACTCGGATTCTCCCATGATGGCCCCATTATTTCCGTTGCCGGAACCATCTGTCACTGTATCCCCTCCACCCTCATCAAAGTTGAAGTAGATGACCAGGTTTTGAGCCGCCGCAGTAGAGGTTAACATCAAACAAGCTAACCCCGCTATGAGTGTAAAGACTAGACACTTCATTTGTTGTTCTCCTTGTATAACATGTTTAGTGAACGATGCCATCTTTCGCGAAATAAAATTGTGCAATGGTTTTTTCATACTAAATCTTGTAGTATACACCCAAATCACCTAATTCGCGGCTAGATTTCAAGGTCGAGTTTGTCTCAGTAGCGGGACATATAAGGCATTATATACAAGATTTGGTATGTCCTAATTTGACATTATACAATTCCATTACGCGGAAGGTTAGAACAGTGGTGACTTAGACACAGATTGTCAACAGAAAATAGTGGACATCGGCGTGTAGTTCGTTTTCTGCACGACGCCCGTTGTTAAATGAATTCCTCAAGCGATCTGTTGCAAGAAAACGCTTAAAGCATTGAACCTTGTTCTTCCCTGGCTTGTGAGGCCTACTTCCACAATTCTCACCCCCTTGTTTCCAATTCAACAATAAACAAAAAAGGCGTCTCCGAAGAAGCAATCAAACTCCTTCAAAGACGCCTTATTGACGCGGTCACAAAAAATTCCCTTCGGGGCGAAACTCTCCTGCTCCGAACATTCGGTGGTGGTAGAGAGTTTTGGAATTTTTCTAAATGAACTAGATTAGGAGACCATAAAGCCATTTTTCCTCCGGAAAGAACTTTAGGTCATTATACAATCAAGAGATTCGGGCGTTATACATCTTTTCAGATTCCTTGTCGATCAATTAAAATCGCTAAATCAGTCATTTTCGGCTTTTCAGAGCTAGATGTGGAATGCTGTAACGGCTCGGTATCGGAAGAGCTCAAAGTCGCGAAATCCAGAGGCCTTGCCGGATCGGGACAGGGCGGCGTTTGATGAGGTTGATTTTATTGTTGATGCCTTCGGCGATGCCGCTGGTCGTGCGGTGACAATAGTAATTGGCGATTTGGTCAATCCAGTTTGCTAGCGTCCAGCGGAAATTCGAACAGAGTCCCGCTTTCTCAGCTACGAAGGACCACTTCCGCAGCCACTCGATTGCCTTCTCTTTCGTCAAATTGCACTCAACGATATGCTGCAGACAGTCATTGAGTCAATGAGCCGTCTTGACCAGAGGAGACACCTGATAAACGTGTTCCCCGATAGATCGGGGGCTGCTTTTCGGTTAGTCGTCCTGGTTCTTTTGCTGATTCTTTAACTGCTTGAGTTCCCGGTTGACCGCCTGCATCACATGAAACCGGTCGGCGGTAATCGTCGCCTAGGGCAACAACTCGGCACACACAGTATCATAGGGACTCCACATGTCGATGACGACTTCTTGAATCTGTGCGCGCTCGAAAGCCGATAGCTGTTCAAGTCGCGCCCTGAGTTTCTCTTGGGTTCTCGCTTTGAGGAAATCGACGACTTCTTTCATGTCCAGATTCGTCAGAATCAAGGCGAAGTCCCCTTTTCCCTTCCGCAACGCAATTTCATCAATACCCAACGGAGTCTCTATCGATTAACCGACCGAATAGGGAGGGCAATAGATAATCCTGCTCGCTATCCGCTCGGTTGAACGTTTGAGATTGGCAACGGGGGTTAAGGGGATGCGACATCTCGTTTCGTGGAGGGAGATGCTTTCAATCTGGCCATAAGTCAACCCTTCAGTGCTGGGTACCGCGCTGATGTTGTTCTCTCGAACTTGGTGGAATATCCAATCTTGGTAACGATGGGTGTAATCGCGTCGCTCGTCGACAAAGCCGAAGGATTCGGAGAAGGCACCTTCGCAGTCTTCACGGAAGAATCGACGGAAATTAGTCAGCTTGCCACAGTGAGAGCATACCGCCGTCTGAGATGCCGATCAACTGACTGAATAAGGAAGGCGATAGCAAATCCTGATAGAGATCCCTTCACTGTCCCATGAAATCCTATCTAGACCAACCTCGGCAGAAACTACCTGGTAGTTGGGAATGTCGATTCGTTGAATTATAGTCATTGTGATTAAGAATTACACATATGGGATTTACTTGGTTCGGTTTGTAGTAGCAATCAAGGGAGCGAATAGCGACTGCGATAGAGATCCCTTGTGCTACAAAGGTATGACTTGCCCCATCCCTAAAGGTGTTTCAGAGGCTTTGTAACAACCAGTAATTCTGATAATGCTCTATAGTAATTTTGAGAATCCTTCTTTTACTGTTGCCTTAGTCGTAAGGTCAACAAATATGAAGTTTTTGCACAAGGGTTTAAAAAGTGGAACTTCGTCAATAAATTTTCTGTGCCACTTATCCCCAGATACAAATGTAATACCCTTGTGATACGTATAAAGCAAGTATTCAGCATCTCTAAGGACGTTTTGGGGCGCTGCATTTTCGGAATTCTCACGAAGGTAGAGCTGAATTGTGTAAATCCATATCGCTGCTCTGAGTGCGTATGGTGCGAATCTATTGATAGGCGGCATATCTTCCTTCAGAAACCTGTTAAAGATCTGGGTATGTTCTTCTGGCGTAAGTATAGGATCGAATAGCCTACCTAGCCGCTGTAATTTATCATATGCAGCACTGCGATCGCTCGAATCATGGTTGAGTAGGCTTGCAGCTACTTGATTTGCGTTTTCCAGAGAATCTGCCTTATATGTATCAAAGAGTGTTTTGATGGATGTTTGGAAGAGTTGTTTGCCTTCCCGCAGAAAGCCTTCGGTTTCTACTTTTTTTAGAATGCGTTCTATCTCTGGATAATACGTTTGGTTTGCTCTCAGGACCTCTTTTAACCTGTTCACCCACTCTTTTTCAGAAAGATTGTCTGTATTTTTAAACAAACCCAACAATCCTTCTTTCAACGGATTGATTATAGAGTCCAGATTTCTATAAAACTCTTCGCTTTCTTTCAGCATCTCTATGGTTTCACTTGAAGCTTCCTTGAACTCCAAAAGTTCTTGTTCCGAGCATTCGCGAACTGACTTCATTGCGTTTGCACTTCCGATAGGTAAGGGTTTAGCGGATTCCTCTGTAAGCAAGTCCATTTTTGCGTATTCCGACCAATGGGGAATCCAGATGATATTTTCTAGATTGAGGAGAGCATTATGCCTTTTTAGCCCATGTCTAGCAACTTCAGTGAATAGGATTGATGGACAAAGGATTGTGTATCTGGAAACTAATGCCTCACGTTGTTCACGATCTAAGGACATCCAAAATGATTTGTCCGGTAGCAAGAGGTTGCTCTGATTGTTCATCGTCATGTGCATCTCCGTTTATTTGACTCCGTTCTAATTTGCTTCGGCATCCTCCCCCTCCCTTTTGTCCTGTTCAGCAAACAGTGCATCCGCAATTTCCGTGAGCGCCTCATCTGTTATAGGTGAGAAATTCAACAGAGCCACCTGCTTTATGATTTCAGAGGTTATCGCATGTTTTTCAATCCGAGGGAGTTGGTTGAATGCTTCCAATATGTTTTGTGGGGTTGCGTGCACTGGGACCTCCGTGTAGCAAGAGCGTAAAGTTTATGCGAATTATACACGATGCCTTGACGAAATTTAAGGTTTCTCTACATTCCAATAGAGCCATCTAATTTTTGGTTCCCTGTCGGTGGTCTAGTGTGAGTCGCGATTCAGCGACCGCGCCGAAGGTTCAACCGATTTAACTTCACCATTAAGTCAAATTATGGCTAAGAAGTCGCGACCTAGAGCTCGCTCCTACAGAGGACGGGAAATGAACTGCGATACTACAAACCGCACAACGTAAGCCCCGAACGTATAATTCTTAGTTTCAATGACTATAGAAATGTACTGCCATCGGAAATTTAGACCATTATCTTAAACAAGATTATGATACAATTTCCAATCGGATTGAAAGGAGATTCCGATGGCTAAACGAAGGAAATTCACGCCCCAATTTAAGGCTGAAATTGCTATTGAAGCACTTACCGGTCAAAGTTCACAAGCGGAACTTTGTCGGCGGCATAACCTCAGCCAAGAGCAACTATCAAAGTGGAAACACCAACTTCTTGACAACGCGGCGACTCTCTTTGAATCCACTGACAAGCAATCTAACGACCATAGGGAACGGATTGCTCAACTGGAGCAACTCGTTGGGATCAAACGAACGAATAGTGAGTGCGATAGAGATCCCTATTGAGCTTGGCGTTAGACATCCAAAAAAAAGCCTCGACTTTGCTCAATTGAATTGGTCTCAAAAACGACAGATGGTTGAAGCTTTGCACACCGATTACCCGGTTCGACACATTTGTGATGTACTCGGCTTCAATCGGAGCAGTCTGTATTATCAACCGAGGCACGACCCCATTGAACTTGAGCTACGAGACGAAATTGAGAAACTGGCAGCCCGTTATCCGAAATATGGCTATAGGCGTATCACCCAGCTACTGTTGCGAATGGGGTACTCTGTCGGTTATCGACGCGTTGCTCGATTGATGAAAGCAGAGAATCTTTCGGCAGCCGTAAAACGTACTTGTCAAACTACCAAATCGTTTGACGGCTGCGGTCAATGGGGGAAGGGAACTCTATCGCCCTCCTTATTCAGTCGGTTGATCGGCTTGAGAACCTTGACATCTGTCGTCGAAATCAGGTTTGGGTCGGTGATATTACCTATGTCCGACTCAAAGAGCAATTCGTCTATGTTTCGGTGTTAATGGACGTGTTCACCCGAATGATAAGAGGTTGGCGACTGAGTCGGCACTTGACAGAACCTCTCACATTGAGACCGTTGCAACAGGCATTAAGCCAAAGCGTTCCGGAAATTCACCATAGTGACCAAGGGGTTCAGTACCTTTCGAACGCTTATATCTCCACTCTCATTGGTCATGGAGTTGAGATTTCCTTAGCTCATAGGGGGCGTCCTTGGGAGAACGGTTATGCCGAAAGGCTTATCCGAACCCTCAAGGAAGAAGAAGTCCACCTCAACGAATACAATGATATAATGGATGCCAGAGAGCGAGTCGGTCATTTTATTGTAAAAGTCTATAACCAGAAACGATCTCACTCGGCGTTAGGCTATTTGACGCCGGTTGAATTTGAGCAACAATACTTGTCTTAACTTTGCTTATTTGTGGTCTAAATTAGCGTTGGCACTTCAAAAAGATTATGACGCGTTCCGCGAAGCAGTAGAAGATGAATAGGGCGAACAGGATGTCCCCCGGCATTACCTGGAAATCCATAGCTATAACGATCGCCTTAATTCCATTCAACTTCTATTGGATAATTGCTGGTGAAGTGGGACTTGTCGGATATGCTCTGAACACCTACGCTGTCCCATTCTACAATGTCATATTTTCTGTATTTGTGCTCGTGCTTCTGAGAGTTATCGTAAAAGGGACTCTCGGCGTTTCCATCCTTGACAATGCGGAACTGCTTACCATCTACATCCTATTGAGCGTAGCCTGTGCCCTCCCCTCAATAACTTTCATGACGCTCTTGGTTACGAGCGTAGGTCACGCTTTCTGGTATGCAACTCCGGAGAACGAGTGGCAGCAACTGTTCTGGAACTATCTCCCCGACTGGCTTGTCGTTAAGAACAGGAGCGTTCTGGGCGGTTATTATGAGGGAGAGTCAACCTTATACACGCTTTCTCATGTCAAGGCTTGGCTACAGCCGGCAGCATACTGGACGATATTCACCACTTGCCTCATATTCGTGATGTTGTGTATAAACTCGATCTTGAGGAAGCGATGGATCGAGCGCGATCATCTGGCTTATCCTGTCACACAGATCGCCTATCAATTAGCCTGCAACACCAACAGGCTCTTCTCCAGCAAGATGCTCTGGATGGGGTTTGCGGTAGCCGCCTCGATAGCTATCATTAACGGGTTGAGCTTTCTGTTTCCCGCCATACCCACCATCCCAGTAAAACGAGCCGGCAGTTGGCACGGCATCGGTCATCTATTTACAGAAAAACCGTGGAATGCCATCGGCCACATCAGCTTCTCATTCTACCCGTTTGTCATCGGTCTCGGTTTCCTTATGCCTCTGGATCTTGCATTCAGCAGTTGGCTCTTCTTTCTATTCTACAAGGCGGAGCTGATACTCACCAGCGCTCTGGGCATAAACATACCCGGATTTCCGTATCACAATGAGCAATGCTTCGGAGCGGCAGTAGGTATATGCCTGACACTTCTAATCTACAGTAGGAAATATGTATTCGGCGTTTTTAAGGCAGCGTTTACGAATAGCCCCATGGATGATGAAGACGAACCTGTGGGATACAGATTTGCCATAGTGGGCATCATTCTGGGATTCGCTTTTCTCGTTATGTTTTCTCTAAAGATTGGGATGTCTCCCTGGCTCATTCCCATATTCTTTGCCATCTACTTTGTCATATTACTCGTGATAACCAGAATGCGCGCCGAGCTGGGTTTCCCTGTTCACGCCATGGAAAATATGCCAACTTACGGCATCTTGACAGGTTTAATCGGGACGCGAACTCTCGGGGCAAACAATCTCGTAGCGCTATCACTTTATAAGTGGTTCAACAGAAGTTTTACCAGCAATTCGATGCCGCATCAGATGGAGGGGTTTAAACTGGCTGACAGGTCGGGGATCAACACTAGAAGGTTGTTTTTTTCTATCATAGGAATAACAACTCTAGGTTCAGTCACCGTGTTCTGGGTCATACTCCATTCATTCTATAAAGTCGGTGCGGTATCGGGGGGGCGGAGGCGGTTGGTCCCTGCATTTTGGATGGTATGTATATGACGGGCTAAAGAACTGGCTTTATTCCTCGACGGAACCCAACTATTACGCTGTGGGGGGAATGACTTTCGGTTTGCTGTTCTCGCTTATACTGACGTTCATGAGGTCAAGGTTCCCTTTCTGGCCGTTCCACCCCATCGCTTTTGTGATATCCGGTGATTGGGGCATGAAATACTTATGGAGTTGCATGTTGGTCAGTTCTGTCGTAAAATGGATGGTGCTGAAGCTTGGAGGGCGAAGAGCATCGCAGCAGCTTGTCATCTTTGCCATCGGTCTTATGCTTGGCGATTTCATCATAGGCGGTTTATGGAGCCTGCTTGGAGTATTCACAAAGACGCCAATGTATAACTTCTGGCCATAGAATTGACCCCGATCATTTCTATGAAGTCCGGCTGCGAGGATTGTCTTCTTTGTAATTCCTGTAGCGCCCATTCACCCACGAATGTGCATAGTACCCTGATTTTGATGTGGCAAAATTCTGGATGAAAGGGTTTTGCAGAAAAAATCGCGGTAAAGTTTTTATGCCGAATTGTATCTACCTGAAATCGGGAGATGGTATTTATGCCTAAAACAGATGCGCACCCCAATTTGCTTATCATAATGGCCGATCAGCATGCGCCCATGTTCAGCGGTCCGTACGGACATTCTGTGGTTCGAACCCCCCTATGGATAGATTGGCGTCAGAGGGGGTTGTCTTCGATGCTGCCTATTGCAACTCGCCTCTTTGCGTCCCGTCGCGAATGTCGTTCATGACAGGACGTCACATTCAGCACATCGGAATCTGGGACAACGGCGTGCCGCTTGCCGTGGAGGCGGCGACTTGGGCGCACGCGGTGAGGACGCAGGGCTATGATGCCGTTCTCGCAGGCAAGCAGCATTTCAGAGGTCCCGACCGGCTCCACGGCTTTCGTGCGCAGATCTCGCCGGACATTAATGCCGAAAACAAGCCGATGATTCCGGACTGGTCGCAGGAACTCCAGAACCGCGCGCCTATCAGGGAGATACGCACGGGGGCCGGGTTGAGCGAGGAGGTGGTGGCAGATGACGAGGTGGAAGCCGCCGCATTAGCCTATCTGCGTCATCCGGATCGCCAATCGGGGTCCTGGGCACTGAACGTCGGGTTTGTGGCGCCGCACCCGCCCTGGACTGTTCCGCGGCGATTCTTCGATATGTACCCACCGGATGAGGTGGATATGCCGGTGATTCCGCCGGGTCACCTTGAGGGGCAACACCCTGTCCACCAACGAATGCGGCGATGGCGAGGTCTACCGGAGGGACCGCTTCCGAAGGAAGCGGTTCGCCGCGCGCGCTCTGCTTACTACGGCTTGGTGACCTATCTGGACGAGAAGGTTGGCAGGCTGCTCGACGCCTTGGATGAGACAGGGCTGCGCGAGCGCACAGTGGTAGTTTACACAAGCGACCACGGCGAATTGTTGGGTGAACACGGGATGTGGTATAAATGCAGTTTGTATGAGCAGTCTGTCCGCATCCCCCTGATTATTTCATGGCCTGGCAATCTGCCCCGTCGCCGCGTGAAGAAGCCCGTCTCATCGGTCGACCTGTCGGCGACAATTGTGGAACTTGCCGGTTCGCCGCGGCTGGACTGGATGGACGGTGACAGCCTACTGAGCCTGGCGAAGGGAGAATCGCGGGGATGGAAGAACGAGGCAATCTCTGAATACCATGCGATTGGTGTGACTCGGCCGCTGGCTATGATTCGGCAGGGTCGGTTCAAGCTCAATTACAGCCTCGGCGAACGCGCCGAGCTTTACGACCTCCAAGATGATCTGGGTGAATTCAACGACCTGGGTGAGAATCCTGCCTATGGGGACATTCGTGAGACACTGGAGACGCGGCTGCTATCTCAATGGAATCCCAACCGGCTGGATGAGGAGGTTCGGCAAAGCCAGCGCGAGCGCCGACTGATTTTCGATTTCTTGTTTGATTGGTGAAGATTTTGTCCTGATTGCCGCCTTCAGGATTTCGGACGGCGCCGACCGATTTTCCCGGATGCGTGGGCTTGGATTGCACCGAAGATCGAGTTGTGCGGTTTGTAGTAGTGATCGCCCCAGTGGATAGCGAAGGTGATAGAAGATCTCAGTGCGATAGCGATTTTCGTCTGCTCACGAAAAGAAGTCGCGACCTAGAGATCGCTCCTACAATCGGTTTGTAGTTACAATTTTCAATCGTCAAATCAAGCATTTCCGTTCTTTAGTAATAACACACGCCACATTGTGGCATCTAGCGAAGGAGGAACAGTGTGATGGGAAAAACGTACCGAGTCGGAGTCGTGGGCTGCGGAGGCATGGGACGCAACCATTCACGCGCCTGGACAGATCATCCGTCGGCTGAGCTTGTCGCGGCGGCGGATATCAACGAACAGATGGCGCAGAAGGTTGCCGAGGAGTTTTCAATTCCCACAATCTATGCCGACTATAACGAGATGTTTAGAAATGCGGAGCTCGATATTGTCAGCATTCCGACATGGCAGGGGGTTCGTGCGGAAATCACCATCGCGGCAGCGAACGCGGGAATCAAAGGCATCATTGGTGAAAAACCGATGGCGGCGTCTTTGGGAGAAGCCGATGACATGATTGAGGCGTGCGAACGCAATGGGGCGAAACTCGTCATCGGACATCAATCCCGATTCACGCCGGCAAGGACCGAAATCCGGCGACTCGTGGCTGACGGCGCCATTGGTCAACCAACGATGGTTTACGATCGGACAAAGCCGCGGGCGGGATTGCTCAACATAGGCACGCATGTCATTGATAGGTGGCGCTACATTCTATCCGATCCGGAGACGCTTTGGGTGATTGGGCAAACGTCGCGCACCACCGATCGATGGGAGCGCCGCAGCCGCTGCGAGGATTTGTGCATGGGTTTGATCTGCTTTGAGGGCGGCACTAGGGGTCTATACGAGAGTGACTTGCCCGAGCCGATCGTGCCGATATCTCTCATATCCGGCACCGAGGGTCAAATCACAGAGGGCGGGGACGGCGAGATTCTGCTTCAGAACGAGAAGGAGAGCGGTTGGCAAACAATTCAACCGCCCCCGGAGGAGACCAACCAGTACCAGGAATTGACGGATTGGATGGAGGGCAAGGTTCACGAGCACCGGAGCAGTGGTCGGCAGGCGCGGTATACCATGGAAATCCTGATGGCGATATACGAGTCGCTTCGAATCAAGAACGTGGTCACCATGCCGCTCGAGACCAGAGAATCACCGCTGGAGTTAATGGTGGCTGACGGCACATTGCCGATTCTCGAGGAGGGGCGTTACGATATTCGCAAGCCATTCCCAGATCAACAGACATGACCTCAGTCCGTTTGACACGCCCCGGAAAAGTGCGTTTTCCAGCGCTTGAGAGTACGTCGTCTCATATATCGGCGCAATCTCAAAAACTCGATAGCAAATTAGCGAAAGATAGGTATCAACCGACCTGTTGGAGAGAATTGCGTGTCTCGATGTTAGGAAAATGCGTTGGGAGCGTTGCCGCCTTTTCTTTCCCATTGGAAAGAAAAAAGTTGCGTCATACAATCGGAAGCGGTTACAATAGGCTCAGTGGCTAGTTTTCTCGCTACAATACTAACCTTTCATTTTAGGAAAAAAATGAAAATGATAGAGGTTATGAGATACAATCTTACTCTAGTATTTGAGCCTGACCCCGATGGGGCTATGTTGTTAACTGTGAGGAACTTCCAGAACTTATAACTGAAGGCGACACATCAGATGAGGCATTTGCAAATGCAAAAGACGCCTTTGAAACCATATTTGATGCGTACGAGAGAATAGGGCGTGAACTTCCAGAGTCAATTATTAGTGTTCATAGAGTAAAAAGTAAAGAGGTATGGATAAATCCAGCTACAAACACAACGGCGTCTATTCCCAACCACGGCTCGAAGGACTTGAAAATGGGAACAATTAAGTCAATCGAAAGAGAATTAAAGGTTGACTTAGATAGTGTGTAATGTGACAACATAAATTAGGCGGAGCGATAAACTTGCTTCGCCTTTTTTGTATCTAATTGAAAAAACCACAAATTTCCTCAGTTTCGATTGTGAACACTACTTAAAGCGGTGGTGCATGTCTAAAATCTTGTAAGGAGCAACTTAGGTTGTCTATTAAACACGTGGAGGCAACATTGTGAACCCCGTCCAACGTTATGAACCGATTCGTCCTATCCTGAATACCGAAAAGACTGCAAAGGATCCCAATGTCTGAGCAAAATTACAACCTCGTCATCTACGGTGGCAACCCCGCCGGCATCGCCTGTGCCGTGCGCGCCGCTCGCGAAGGTCTCACCGTCCTGCTCGTCAATCACACCCCGCACATCGGCGGTCTACCTGCCAATGGACTGGGCATCTGGGACACACTCTACGAAGGCTGGCGCTCACCCATCTACAATGAAATGCGCCAGTCTATCTTCGATTATTATCGCGGCAACTATGGCGACAACTCGCCGCAATACGCCGCCTGCCTGCCCGGCGAAACCGGTCACTCCAACGGCAAATACGAAGCCGGCGTCTTTGAAAAACTCGCCGAAGAAATGGTTCAAGACGAACCAAACATCACCCTCATCAAAAGCCATTATCCCACCCACGTCGAACAATCCGACCGCCTGATCGCAGCCGTCACATTTACCGAAATGAACGGCGACAAGAGTTTTCGCGCCACAGGTGACATATTCGTCGACACATCCTACGAAGGCGATCTCTTGCCCTTGGCTAACGTCGCCTATCGTGTCGGCCGAGAATCCAGAGACGAATACGATGAGCCCCATGCCGGTCGCATCTTCATGCGTTTCACTCAGGAACTTCCCGCCTACGAACGACACCTGATTGATATCGCTGCATCGCTAAACCTGCGACAATTCGGTGGAGTGATGGAAACCATCATGCCCGAAAGCACAGGCGAAGGTGACGGCTCGGTGCAAGCCATGAATTTCCGTACAGCGCTCAGTAGTGATCCGGACAATCAAGTCAAACCATTACCACCTGAGGACTACGACCCGGAGCGAATCAAAACACTCCTTCAAAAACTCGAAGTAAACCGCCCCGACCGGGGGCAAGACGGCGGCGAATTCCCCAACAACAAAAGCGATTGGAATCGGCCGCAACTCATCGAAGGCGCCACCGACTACGTACACGGCGATTGGCTGATCCGCCAGCGCATGTTGCGCGACTTCTGGAACATCGCCATGGGTATCATGTATTTCTTCCAAAACGACCCCGATGCCCCTGAAAACATGCGCGAAGCCTTTGCGCAATGGGGCCTTGCAAGAGATGAATTTGCCGACAACAATCACATGCCCTGGGAAATCTACGTACGCGAAGCCAGGCGCCTTGAAGGCCGTTACATCTTCACCGAGCACGACGTTCTCCTTGCCGAAGGCATTGACCGAGCACCTATTTACCCCGACAGCATTGCCATCTGCGAATGGTACACAGACGTTCATGCCTGCCATCCCGAACGGGTCAAAGACAGCCGAGACGAAGGTAAAGTCATGTTGCACAAGCAGACCGTCCCGGGTCAAGTGTCCTATCGCAGTCTGCTGGCAAACGAAGTCGACAACTTGCTTGTGCCCGTCTGTCTCTCATCCAGCCACCTCGGTCAAAGCGCCATTCGTCTGGAACCCACCTGGATGCAAATCGCCGAATCCGCGGCGTGGGCAGCTGTTCAGGCCATCAACAACAATCAAACCCCTGCCGACATCGACGTACAGACACTCCAGCGCACCCTAGCTGAACACAAATCAATGCTCACCTTCCTCAACGACATCGCACTCGACGACGATTATCCATACAACGCCGCCGTGCAATGGGCAGGCACAAAAGGCTTCTTCGACACCTATAACGCACGCCCTCAAAATGACCTTGATGAGCGCACGGCACACCACTGGATCAACGGTTTTGTTCAAATGATCGATGGAACGCTCGAAGCCAATCAGTTTGCAAGAAAGCTCTCCATTCTTTCAGCCGGCAAGCCAATCACAAGCGATGCCTTCTGTGCACACGTGCGGTCTCAGACGGAAAATCGGGACATCAATGCATCCCACCACAATACGACAACCCCCAATGCAACCCTGACACGTGGAGAAGCGTGCCAGATTCTCTACAACGCGTATTTTTAATCGTCTGTGTGTTGCGTTTATCGATTCTCCGCTGTTTGTGCCAAAGGTAAAACGCATGACATCACGATTCTGAAAGGCAGTCGTCCGCCGATACGAGGGGAAGCGGAGAAAATCGCAGACCGGGGGTATCAAGGGATAAAGCGGCTGTATCCCAATGCGGTGACTCCTTTCAAGAAGAGCAAGTTCCTGAACCACCAGCAGTGCAAATTCAACTGCGAACTGTCCAAACGGCGAATTGTTATTGAACACGTGAATCGAAGATGCGTCTTCATCGTCGCCCGCATTTATTTGACACGTATCCAGTAACGGATATTGGAGAGGCACCAATGACGGAACCAACGGAAAAATTGGAGACTATCGAAATCTGCGATGTATGTGTCGCGGGTGGAAGTCCGGCGGGAATAACAGCCGCCGTAAGGGCGGCACGTGAAGGAGGGAAAGTCATCCTCGTCTCCGCCAATCGGCATCTCGGCGGTGTACTATCGAACGGCCTAAGTTGCTGGGACACCATGTATGATGGGTATCGCGCGCCCATTCAGGAAGAGTGGTTGGAGAAGATGCGCACCCATTACCGAGAGACGTACGGTGAAGATTCGGAAAATTATCGGATTTCGCAAAGCGGGCCTTTCGGAGGGGGAAGGTTCAAGGGCGCTTACACTTGGGAGCCCCACATCGCCGAACGGATGTTCGAAGAATTGGTGGCCTCGGAAAGCGGGATCCGGGTCGTTCGGGAGTATCTTCCGGACGCGGTGGAGCGCGCCGGCAGAGAAATAAGGTCAGTATTTTTCCGTTCCCTTGCCGGGGGAGACCCAATGCGCGTCAGCGCCCAGGTCTTTATCGACGCGACCTACGAATCCGATGTCGCCGCACTGGCAGGCGTGCCCTATCGGGTCGGTCGAGAAGCCCGCGGCGAATACAACGAAATCTATGCTGGGAAAATTTGGGTCAAGCGCAGTGGGAACGAGGCCAATTTCTCCCACGGTAGCGACGAAGCCTTGCAATGGCCTAGGGCAGCGCGGCGCGGCGATCTCAATCTCCGCCCCTGGTGGGGAACCACCCAGGAGATTTTTTCCGAGAGCACAGGGGAAGGCGACCGTGCCGTGCAGGCCGCCAATTTTCGCGTCTGCCTAAGTTCCGACCCCGATAACCAGATCCCGGTTGAACCACCCGACGGGTATGACCGGCGGGAGTTCCTGCCGATCGTAGAAGGCGACCCTGAAGAGGGTGCGCTCTATCCGCATCGTATCAAGAGTGGCCTGTTGAACTATCCGCTCACGGCGTTTCCGGGCGTCATTCCGATACCGGGTTCAAAGTGCGATTGGAATGCCGCCGCCATTCCCGGCGGTGTCGACGATTTTCCTGATGGCAACTGGGAGACACGTCAAGCGATCATTAAACGGCACCGCGATTTCGCCCTCGGTCTGCTCTTTTTTCTGCAACACGACGACGCCGTGCCCGAGAAGATTCGCGGGGAGGCATTGAGTTGGGCCCTCCCGGTGGACGAGTTCGCCGACAACGGACATTTCCCACACGAGTTTTATCTGCGGGAAGGTAGGCGCATCATCGGCCGTTACGTCATGCGCGAGAGCGACGCCTGTATCGGCACCGCTCTCGACCGAGCGCCGGTGCACGCCGATGCGGTCGCTATCGCGGAATGGCTGATGGACTCTCACGACTGTACTCCGGAGCGCCTTCACGGCGCCGAGGGTGACGGGTTTACCAGCCTGTCCGAGTACACACGGCCCTCCCAGATTCCCTACCGTTCCTTCCTCCCAAACGACATTGATAATCTGATCATGGGTTTGGCGGTTTCCGCGACGCACGTGGCATGGGGTACCGTCAGGGTGGAACCTTGCTGCATGCACATCGCGGAAACAGCGGGGCACGCTGCGGCTTTGGCCCTCGCATCGGGGGTTGCGCCGGGGGACATTGAGGTCGAGGCGCTGCAGCGGCGGCTCGTCGAAAACCGGGTCATGCTGACGTTTTTCAATGAATTCGACATGGCGACTGATGCGTCATGGGTATCTGCCATCCAGTTCCTCGGAACCAAGGGTTTTTTCAGCTCTTTCAACGCCAAGCCCGACGACCCACTTACCAAAGCGGTGGGGGAAATCTGGGCACGAGCATTCGGCAGCCTGATGGATGGTTCACACGACGCAGCGAACTGCGCGCGGCAGGTCGCGGAGGCTGAAAAGGGCGAACAGATTACGATTACCGCAGATCGTTTTCGCGCCCTTCTGCAGAGGGAACTTGACTGCCGCGATACCGAATTTGCGGTCAATCTTTCGGCGGAATTGAGTGGGTACCGTAGGACCGGCTCGGATGGAATGGTCTTGACCCGGGCGGAGGCGAGCCTGCTGGTGTATCGCCTTCTTGCGATTAGCAGTGCCACTCAGAGCGAAGATCGGCTTCTTCAAGCTGACAGCTAGAGATCTCTATCGCACTCACTATCCGTTCGCTTGATCGCTATTCACTCGCTTGATCTATTAGACGGTGGTATGCGCAAACTAACAGTTTGCGCTACGAGGGCGTGTCAGATTTTATGGGAATTACAGGTGGTGGGTATGAGACTGCAAATACTATCAAGCACACAGAAGCTCACTAACCATCTGTCGGTATCCCGGGCCAGTCTCGCCACATGTTCTCGCAAGGCGGCTCATCCAGCTTGTCCTTGAGGTCCTTTCTCACCAAATCCCCTAAAGCAGCTTTGCGAATCTCGAGAGAATGGTTGGGCGGATTTCCCGCGTGTGCCAGTCTGTGATGAAAAAGAATAATGTCCCCTGCTTCCCCGGAGCATTCGGTGGCTGTTTGCTCCTTGAGCATATCATGGTGTTTTTCGTAAGTGTCAGTCTTGTCTCGTCCAAACTGTGTTAGATGCTGATAATAGAAGACGCGGTGGCTCTTCGGAAAGATGGTAAACCCGCCTCCGTTCGGGGGCACGTCATCTATAAATCCAACCACGCCCAAATGGAATTCATGACCGTCAGTATGGGGTTTGAGAGGTTCCACGGGGATATCGCGCTGGGGAAAGCGGCAATAGATGCCACGGGTACGAGATGGCACCGCAAGACTTCCTTTGCCTAGCAACTGTTCAGCCATCCCCCAGATGGATGCATCCGTGAGAAGCATTCGCACCAAGAATTTTTCGGTGCCGAGTGTCCGATATCTCCAGCAAATGCCATCCACACCGGAATATTGATCGTTATGCGACGGTGGATTGGGCAGCGCCCAACCGTCAAACAAATAGTCCGTCTCAGGCGATCTTGGGAGTTTTTTCCTGTCTTCAGGCGTTTGAATCGGGCCGCGCCATGTGTTCGGGTCGTTTCGGTCAATGCCGGGCGGCGGTTTGTCCCACAGTCTTTCGCGTGCCTGCGCCATCAGATTCTCGTCCATGACCTTGCGTTTGATAACATAACCTTCATCTCTAAAGAATCGGATTTCATCGGGCGTGAGTTTTACCATAGCGTCGTTGTATTCCATCCTTTCTCTCAAAATGTGTAAATAGGTCATTTCGCCGGAAATTGGCCTTACACTTTTCTTGCGGCAAATACTCACGTTGTAGGTGATGCGCATGAGACCGCACATGCTATCAAGCACACGGCGTGCTCATTATCCATCTGTCGGTATCCCGGGCCAGTCTCGCCACATGTTCTCGCAAGGCGGCTCATCCAGCTTTTCCTTGAGTTCCTTTTTCACCAGATCCCCGATTATAGCTTTACGAATTTCGCTAGACCAGTTAGGCGGGTTTCCCGCGTGTGCCAGTCTGTGATGAAAAAAAATGATGTCCCCTGCCTCCCCGCAGCATTCGGTGGCTGTTTGCTCCTTGAGCAAATCATAGTGTTTTTCGTAAGTATCAGCTTTGTCACGCCCATATTGCGTTAGATGATCATAATAGAAGACACGGTGGCTCTTGGGCCAGATGGTAAATCCACCACCGTTTGGGGGCACGTCATCTATAAAACCAAGTACACCTAAATGGAATTCATGACCATCAGTATGGGGTTTGAGAGGCTCCACGGGAATGTCACGCTGGGGAATTCGACAATAGATACCACGGGTACGAGTTGGCACCGCAAGACATCCTTTGCCCAGCATCTGCTCAGCCATTCCCCAGATAGACGAATCCGTGAGAATCAACCGCACCAAGAAGTTTTCAGTGCCAAGTGTCCGATATTTCCAAGAAGTACCATCCACGGTGGAATATTCATCGTTATGTGACGGTGGATTGGGCAGCGCCCAACCGTCAAATGAATAGTCCGTCTCAGGCGATCTTGGGAGTTTTTTCTTGTCTTTGGGCGCTTGAATCGGGCCGCGCCACGTGTTCGGGTCGTTTCGGTCAATTCCGGGCGGCGGTTTATCCCACAGTCTTTCGCGTGCCTGCGCCATCAAATTCTCGTCCATGACCTTGTGTTTGATAACATAGCCTTCATCTCTAAAGAATCGAATTTCATCGGGATTGAGTTTTACCATAACTTCGGTGTATTCCGTCCTTTCTTTCAAAGTGTGGAGACGATTCAATTCGCCGGAAAATTGGCTTATACTTTTCAGGTAACTGTTTAGTCCATCGGTCTGGATTTGTCAATCCAGACCGAGCGGGCAGGGAACGCGCCGAGTAGAGTAGCACAACGCTAATCCCGACGAATCATGAGCTTATACCATTTCTCTAGAATGTAGGCGCATTGATTACATGGATCCAGTAAAGATACTTGCGTGGAGCGGAATAATAAGACTTGTCTCCGCGCAAAGTCGGCGGGGCAAAGGGATCTCTATCGATCAACTGAGCGGATAGCGAAGGCGATAGCAAATCCTGCTCATTATTCATTCGCTTGATCGCTATTTGCTCTCTTGATCCCCGCCTACGGAGAAAGTGAACGATAAAATTCAGACGTCATATGCACCATTATTCTAGCGAAATGGTATTACTAATCTACTCCAAGAAAATCCCGTGTTCTTCGAGCCAGACTTTCAGCGGTACATCCTTATCTTTCCCTGAAAAATGACCGCCCGCTCTCGTCGCCCTGCCCAGCAGTTGTCGACGGATTGGGTCACATTTGTTGAAAATCTCTGGTGGAATTGTGATGTTATCCATAGAACGCAGCCACCGATAAGCGTATCCAATGAAGAGCCCTTTCCGCGTAATCTCCGACTCGTTGCTGTTACGGCAATGCCAGAGCCGCCCATCAAAGAAGACCGCATCGCCGGGTTTGCAACAGACAGCCATCGCACCTTCGGGAAGGGAGCCGTCGCCGGGATTATCGATCGTCTTACAGAGGTGGCTACCGGGAATAATATAGAAATTGCCCCGCCCCGGTTCCGAGCAATCAGACAGCCAGTAGACAATTTTAAATGCCAATCGCGGCGAGGGATGGATTTGCATGTCTATGTTGACGCGCCCGCTGTCCTGATGCCAGCGAAGCAGCCCGGATTCGTCGAGCTCCGCCGGACTCCCTGGCGGCGTCACGATTAAGTGGGAGTGATACGAGTAGACGTTCCATCCGAGAATTCCCCAAACTTTCGGGAAGGTCCTGTACCAATCCAACAGGTTGACAAAGAGCTCGTCCCTGCCGAGGAAATCGCGATAGAAAAAATTCGTGTGCCGCGCCGTCGGGCCTTTTTCATCCAGATGTTCTTGATGAATTTTATCGACGGGAGCTTCGAGTTCCGTCACAAGACTATGCGGAAGCGCGTTCTCAACGATGAGATAACCTTGTTCATTGAACTGTTGAAGCTGTTCGTCGGTTATCAAATGCTGAAGGTGGCGGTTATCAAGCATTCTGCTCCTCTTTAATCTGATAGCGATCTTTCAGTAAATCCGAAAATCTGTAGAATCGGACATTTCAACGATGGCCCGTTTCTGCTTCCCTTCGCTTGGCGAAAAATTGCAAAAAGGGTGAGTAAGTGAAAGGGGGCTCCGGTGAGTCGGTATTTACTCCCTTTCTCTCGATATGGAATCGGGGGGATTAACCAACGGGCGAACGGCGATGGGCGGTGTGGTTTTTACTATTTAAAAGATAACCCGGAGTTCCACAGCCCCATTGAAAAGTGTCTATCAATTTAGGCGAGAAAGCTGGTTTACCAGCGTATTCACATTTGAGTGCGATATTGTCGAATTAATCCCAAAACGGCACAAGCCACTCTTCCTCAATCTCTAATCCGAAGCCGGGACCATCATTCGGCGTAATGTAACTATCTTCAGGAATGGATTCACCTTCAATTGATTTTGCTTCTTCCATAGGCACACCCGGGGCAGATGGGAGGAAGTATTCTACCCAGGGTGTATTGGGCATTGCCGCCGAGAGATGGAGTCCATATTGGTTTCCGCCGCCGCCGTGAAAGATGACGGTGAGTCCGGCAGCATCTGCCATGTGACAAATTTTGACGCATTCCGTGATGCCCCCGACCCAGAAAATATCCGGCTGAATGATATCCAGACACCCTTTCTCGATTATCTGTTTGAAAGGCCAACGGGTATATAGGTGCTCCCCTCCAGCGAGAGAAACCCAGTTCACAGCGTTGCGAACCCTGACGTGTCCATTGATATCTTCGGGGATTAGAAATTCCTCAATCCACTTCAGTCGATACGGTTTGAGTCGCTGTGCCAAGCGGATTGTGTAATCGACGTCAAAAGCCATGTAGCAATCCAACATAATCTCGACATCGTCGCCGACCAACTCCCGTGTTTTAGCAACAAGCTTTTCATTCTCCTTCAGCCCCCAAAGCCCATCCACAGGCCCATAAGGACACGCTAGCTTCACCGCTTTGAAACCGAGTTCGATCTGCCAATCTGTGTCGTTGCCTGTTGTGTATGCAAAGAGTTTGTCACGAACAGGGCCGCCCAATAGCTCATAGACTGGTTGGTTCTTGATTTTGCCGATGAGATCCCACAAGGCGAGGTCAACGCCGCTCATCGCACAACTGGTTAGGCCGAGTGAGCCGTAGGGCTTCGACAATCGGAACATCATATCCCAGATCCTTTCAACTGCAAAACAGTCTTCACTCACCAGCATCCGGGCAAAGTGGTCATCAATAATCGCAGCCACAGGTCTGCCGTACGAAGTTTGGCCAAGTCCCCAGGTGCCATCCTCGGCTGTGACTTTCACGAAGAGGTTTTCCCATTTCGGCATCCAACTGGAGCGGTAACGTTTGTACCTGGGATATTTGGACATCGGGTTGGCAACCTCAGAATATTCTGTCCAGGATGGACGCCGCTGGGGTGTGCGTTTCCCTGTTCGGGGAGGCATATTCAACTTAACAGCTTTTATCTCTTTAATTTTCATCGTAAGTGTTTAGTCGCCTGTAATTAGTGGTTATTAAAACCCGCGCAGCACACGAACCGGCAGTGAATCGCCGAACTATAGCAAGACGTACAATGAATTGCACTACAACGAACCTCAAAGGAATGATGATTACCCTGCATTCGCCCTAGGTTCTGTTGACATTTCATCGCAACCAGATAGTCGAAGGGTGTGAACCACGCATGGTCCTCCGTAGGGGTTGGGTTTCCCAACCCTTTGGTCACACATCGGAGACCATTGCGGACTTCTGTAGGTCGATTTTCATGAAGATTAAGTATTTAAATCGGTAATTCCAGTTTTCCCTAAACTCGGTAGGTGCGGTTTCCTAACCGCACCGAGCATCGTTAGGACATTACCGAATTATTCTTTTAAGCTTCATCCAAATCGACATTAGAGTGTCGAGATCTGAATCTCGACCTACAATCTGACCAGACTCATATGGTTTCGTTCTTCCAACCCACGTTGGGCAACGGGCGAGGGGGGATCACTATCGATCAACCGACTGGATAAGGAGGACGATAGAGAATCCTATTCGCTATTCGCTCACTTGATCCTCGGCCCTACGATTGGACACACACTTCACATAAATGTCAACAGAACCTAGAATCAATAGACGAGGATTTACGCAAAAAGTGAACAAGGATGATTTTGGCAGTAATTTCATGTTGCGAGGCTCATGTAGGGAATAACGATTGTTATTCCCTACGGCCGCTTTGAGCAATCTTCAATTATCAAACCGAAGATGGAATCCTCCAACTGCGTGCGTCCTATAGACTAAACAGTTACCATATTGAAGATCTCTATCGCACTCACTATCCGTTCGCTTGATCGTAGCAAGAGGGGAAATCGGGGATTTGATGATCTCCGATTGCACCCTACGAAAAATGGTGGGCAGTGCCCACCCTACAGGATTGTGCAAGAAAGAAACCGAGTTTTCAAGAAAGAAGAGATTTTTATCAGAACCTTCTATCGCGCTCGTTGTCTACTCGCTTGATCCCTACAAATGTACAAAGCCGATCTGATTATCTCCCTGAGTCGAATAACTGGCCTAGCTGCCACGAGTCTCGTAAGTCAATTGATGGGTGGGTCGCGATTGTATTTATCATACCATAGTCGTGCACAACCTTCCAAGTCGTGTATATCAACCTGAGGTCAGCCCTTATTTTGCCCGAAATTCGTGGTGGCGTCAAGTGGAAGATGTGGTTTTGTAGGACTCCTGCAATGTCGATTTTGGCTGTCAGCTACTCGATTGCCATATTCCCGTTGGATACGCTAAGGACAGGACTTTTCGGCGATAGAGTTATAGCTCTACGGGAAATGCCAGCGGGACGGAAAACACGAGATTGCTGTTGTTCCAAAAGTGAAAAACGGGTAAAATAGCTCACGGATATGGGGATGGTTCATATTTCGCCTGAATTTAGTACAATTTTCAAAACCGCTAAAAATCACTAAAAATCAGACGGTTGTCTCAAATGGGACAGGTGAGTGGTAGAGTGGTGAGTGGTTGTGCCAGTTCCCACCACTCACCATTCACCACTCACAGCAACGGCATTGAGGTGTTGCGAATTTCAGAATTTCAATCGACCGCGCATGTCCGCTTCGTTTTTCTATCATGAACCGATTATCACCCGAAGAAATCAGCTTCTTTAAACGCGAGGGATGCCTCATCAAAAAAGGCGTGCTCGATCCCGACCTGATGGCGCGCGCCCGCAAGTGCAAATGGGCTGGAGCGCCGGATCGGATGAAGCCTGACGACCCGACTACCTGGATCGGCCCCTGGCGCCCAGATGAGGAAACACCCGAAGCGGAGGACAACTGCAGGGTCGGGCACTACTGGCAATACCGCGAACCGGCGCACGAGGAGTGGCTAGTACGGATGACGGTGGCGAACCCCATAATCGTTGGTTGGGCTGAACAGCTTCTCGGGGAAGGCACGTTCGACGTGCGGGACGGCGTTCGCGGCATCTACTGCCTGTTGCCGAAGGGTGGCACTCCGGACAACCCTGGTGTGAGCCAGAAGCTAGTTTGCCACTGCGACGTCAATCCCGACAAGTTACACAAGACACCCTTCCAAAGGCTTCTGAAGGCCGGTGTCGGCGCCGTCGGACTGATTGCGCCCATTCCGCCCAATGGGGGAGCATTTACGGTGTGGCCGGGAACACATAAGATTATTTACGACCTGATGATCAGAACCGAAGGCCTCGCCCGCAACGAGGCCTACAAGCAGCGGATCATCGACTTCAACAGCGACCGCCATGTCGATGGTTGGGGTGACGCGGGCGACGTTCTCCTGTGGCACCGCATGCTGGCTCACACCGCCGGTTCGAACCGCTCCGAAAAATTGCAATTGAGGGAAGCGGTGCTCTTCGATTACCCGCAGCCGGAGGCCGAGAAGCCGAAGGCATCCTACGAAGACATGTGGGAGGACTGGTCGGATGAGGTGCGCGCGACAGCCGGGTGACCGGAGAAAAGAGGAGCGAGTCTTTCGGTTAACTTTGCCATGCCTTGCCAATATCTGCCAAGATGTCCATCTTCATTGAAGGCATCCGGTGGTAAGGGCGATCCTTCGTCGCTTGTAAGGGCCGTGCAACTCTGAAGATAAGACATATGAAACAACCATCAGCAGTTTCGTTGGGTAGTATCCTTGCTATACTGCTCCTGTACTTGCCGTGTTATGTTCAGGCGCGGGATTTCTATGTCAGCAATGACGGGCTTGACAAGAACGCCGGTACTCGGGAGGAACCTTTTCGCACGCTGGCTCGTGCAGCCTTGCACGCGGAGGGTGGTGACACAGTAATCCTTCGAGGGGGCATCTACCGCGAAACTCTCACCGTTCGCCATTCTGGAACGGACACCAAGCCCCTGACATTCATGGCAGCGAAGGGGGAGAAGGTGGTCATCAGCGGCGCTGATCTTGCCGAGGACTGGAGAGCCTACAAGGGCAGCATTCTCCAAGCGAAGATCTCCAAAGCACTAGAGCAGGGCTTCAACCAGGTGTTTCTCGATGGAAGGATGATGCACCGGGCTCGTTTCCCGAACGAACAGAGCCAGGATTTGCACCGCCCCACGCTCGTCACCATGAAGGCAGACGACAGCCGTATCACGTCGCCGCTCCTCACCCAACCCGACGGTTTTTGGAACGGCGGTTTTGTTGTTGGCGGATTCGGCCATCGCTGGGTCTTCCAGTGCGCGAGAATCAACGACTACAAGGCGGGTACGCTGCACTTAACGAAGCAAAATGGTCCGTGGTTCAACGGATCCGGCGATGGCTACGTGAGTGGCGTGCTCGGTGCCTTGGACACACCGAGGGAATGGCACATCGAAGACGGAGTCCTGTATCTCTGGCCCCCGAACGGCGTGGACCTCACGACGGCTGTCGTCGAGGTGAAGCAGCGCACTGTATGCATCGATTTCAACGCACAGTCCCATGTGGTGGTCAAGGGAATGGACGTTACTGCAGGAACCGTTCGTCTAGTTGGCCACTCATGCACGCTTGAGAACAGCCGCGCGAGTTATGCGAGCCACTTCACCTATTTCCCGTGTCCGGGTACGAGGCTGACGGAGGTGCCCAAGACGGTCACAATGGCATCCTCATTGAAGGAGACGACAACGTCGTACGAGGATGTACCATTCAGTACTCGGCAGGTTCGGGTATCGTTATCAAGGGCGCAAGGAACCTGGTCACGCGTTGTGTAATCAGTGACATCGACTACTCCGGGACTCTCTCCTGCCCGATCTCGCTGGCGAAGGCGCCGGGGATGGTCACCGGCAAGAACCGGATCTGGTTCAACACCATACGCCGCACCGGGCGCGACTGTATTCAATTGTACGGGGATTCGGCTGACGACATTCGCTACAACGACATCTCTGATTCCGGACTGATGTGTAAGGATCTCGGGCTGGTTTCTGTGTATGGACGAGATGGGCAGGGCACGCGCATCGCATACAATTGGGTTCACGACAACTGGAGCAAGGGTCCCAACCCCGGCATCTACTTCGACAACTACTGTCGGAACTTTGTCTTGGATCACAACGTGATATGGAATTGTGGAGCCGGGATACGGGTGAATGGCCCGGCCAAGGGCCACAGACTGTACAACAACACGCTGTTCAACTGCCGTGATGTCGGAACCCGCCCCTACAACCAGTGGCCCAACCATACGCCTGGTTACTGGACCGGCGGCGGTTATGGGAATATCTACCGATATACCAAAATCAACAATCTATTTCTGAGTACGAGACCGGCTGCACAACTTGAGGATTTTGCGAACAAGAATTTCAGCCTCAAGACCAGTGCCCCAGCCATTGATTCCGGAAAGCCGGTCACCGGGATTACGGATGGCTTCCTCGGGGAGGCACCTGACCTGGGAGCATATGAATCTGGTGGAGCGAGGCGGGTCCCGGGCGTGCGTGGACGAGCCGAACAAGGCGCTGCAGCGCACGCGGACGAACCGCCCCGCTGAGCTTCACCGTTCGGTGCTGAAGAAGACAAACATGCAGAAGCCTAACATCATTTTCATTTTGGCTGATGACTTGGGTTATGGCGATGTTGCCTGTTACAACCCCGAGTCCAAAGTGCCGACTCCTAATCTGGATCGACTCAGCCGGGAAGGACTGACCTTCACCGATGCTCACGCTCCAGCCACCGTATGCACGCCCAGCCGTTACAGCGTACTCACGGGGCGCATGGCTTTTCGCACAGGCATATCCGGAGTATTCTCAGGCGCCGGCGGACCGTGCATGATAGAAGAGGGTCGATTAACGCTCCCGGGCATGCTGCGTGACAAAGGATACACAACCGCCTGCTTCGGCAAATGGCATGTTGGCCTCTCATTCCCCGACAAAAACGGAAATCCGATCAACGAGAACGGATTTGAACCGGTGAAACGCATCGACTATTCACGCGCCATTCCTGACGCTCCCATCCACCGGGGCTTCGACCATTTCTTTGGCACGGCGTGCTGTTCTGGAACGGACTTCCTCTACGCCTTCATTGATGGTGACCGCATCCCAGTGCCACCCACCGGCGAACTGGACAAAGCACCACTCCCCATACATCCGTACGCCAATGACAACCGACACGGCATGATTGCACCGGGTTTCAACATTCAGGAACTTGACCAAGTCTTCCTTCGGAAAAGCATTACGTTCATTGAGGAACACGTTCGGAACAGCCCCGGCAAGCCCTTTTTCTTGTATCACCCAACCAACGCAGTGCACCTACCCTCGTTTGCGTCCAGCACGTGCCGGGGCAAAACAGATGCTGGGCCACACGGCGACTTCATCTTTGAGTTCGATCATGTCGTAGGTGAACTGCTCAACACCGTGGACCGGCTCGGGATTGCCGACAATACCCTCGTTATGGTCTCAAGTGATAACGGACCGGAGGTGACCAGTGTCGTGCACATGCGTAAGGACTACCAGCATGACGGGGCACGTCCCTGGCGCGGTTTGAAACGCGATCAGTGGGAAGGCGGACATCGAATCCCCTTCATCGCGCGTTGGCCGGGACACATCTTGCCAGATACACAGACAGACCAGACGGTCTGCCTCTGCGATATCATGGACACCTGCGCGGCGCTTGTCGGATCCGACCTCCCGCATGACGCTGCGGAAGACAGCTACAACATTCTGCCGGCCCTATTGGGAGAACAGCCCGAAGAACAGCCCATTCGCGAACATACACTGCATCAGACCATTTGCTTGGCACTCAGTATTCGCAAGGGGCCCTGGAAGTACCTGGATCACCCGGGATCAGGCGGGAACAACTACGAGAAGGACGAAGCACTGCACCCCTACGTACTACCAGAGAAAGCACCGGATGCGCCCGGCCAACTCTACAATCTCGACGCGGACCCGGGGGAGACGACAAACCTGTATTTCGAGAACCCGGAGATCGTCGAAGAATTACGGACGCAACTACACGCATACCGCGACGGCGGACGCAGTCGGCCGTGAAGACGCGTGTTCAGTGAGGATTTGAAGCCGGTGATGGTACAACATACAACCCCCGGAACTGCCGCAACATACCGTCCGTCTGCGTGCGAAATCGTGTTGGTGAATGAAATACCCGCCACCACTACTCTGAAGCGGAACCGAGGAATTAATGAAATGCGGTGATATTTTTGACCGTTTCATCAGTAAATGATTAGATTCTGCCATTGAACTCCATAGGAGGCGCACTGATGAAAACTATCCAACTTACCGTGCAAGTACCAGCTGACCTCGATTCAATAAATAACTTGGAACTATATGTTGACCAACTGGGACAGAAGCTCAAGCGTGAACTGTTTTCATCAATGCTTTGCGAGATGAGTTCCCCCGACACGCATTCGGATTCAGCGGAATCAACATGTCCCAGCTGTAAAAAAAAACGCAGTATCAGTTGGGGCAACCGACCGAGGACATTAAAGACCGTCTTTGGCGGCATTCATCTGACTATCCCACGAAAAGGTGGTGCGCCTGTAAACTGCGGATAATTCGAGAGCGTAGTGAAACTGGCCTTGTTACTCTCCGTATTGAATCCACCGACCTCTGAAGAGCATTCAAAAAAGTTTAAGGGCGTTAATTTGCCGTTTTAGTCTGTGTGATAGGCACTTTCCCCCGTCTGCGGAAAGACTCCCAGCAGGAGGTGGTGTCCTTGTTAACTGCGAGTAATTCGAGAGAGTACTATTTCACGGTTAAAGAAAATCGTGATTTGCATGCTATCAGTCAGAAGCCACGTTGGGAATATAAGTAGGGGAGCATTTCAAGGAGGGATGATTTCTGAGCCGTCGTCATATCTGGAAGGTCGGCCGCTTGAAACCTCTGATGACACAAAGTCATAAACAAGCTAAAATAGCGGCGATGAGGCCAATGAAGATCTCTATACGGCAGGATGAAAAATAATAATACCGTTACTTTTATGACTGGCAGGGCAATTTCAACGATCTGTTCGACATTCTGAATCAGAGAGTACTCATTTTCGCTTTTTCCCTCTGGGATACTCGCGCAATCGAGATAGCGTTGTAGCGCTACTCATGATAACGCAAACCCATGTCATGACTGGATTTAGGACATCTTCGGGGCGTCTCCGAAGGTGCCTTTTTTGTGCCAATATTTTACACGCATTCCACCCTCAAGCTTTCCCCTGAATTCCCGTTAAACTCTTAATGGTGCCGTGGCTCTTGACCGCGAATATCTGCAGCTGGGTGTTGCCCCTTTTAACTGCGGTTAATTCGAGAGACTACTGAAACTGGCGTTGTTACTCTCCTGATTGAATCATGCGACCTCTGAAGAGCATTCGAAACAGATTGTGGGCGTCAACTTGCCGTTTTAGTGGTCTATTCGCTAAGTAGTTATGGTATATTTATCCATGACAGAACCATAGGCACCTAACTTGTAGCTCGGCTGCTGTTGAGGCATTTTCTTCCATCGGTAAGGGTGCTTATGGGCATTCCACCAACAAACTGCATCGTTGAGCGCATCAGTCAGTTCATCAAGCGTTTCAAACCTTCTCCCTTTCAAAGCGAGAGACTTTAACTGTTTCCACCACGGCTCTATCAAATTTAGCCAACACGCATATTTCGGAATAAACTGTACTCCAATCTCAGGCCACGCTAAAAGCGCCACCTTTACATCACGACTGTGATGAATCGAAAGATTGTCTTCGATGAGTAACCATCTCTCAGAAGGAAACTTATCTATCACTTTCTCAATCAGCTGGATATGAGTTGCACTATCTCTACTCGGAGAAAGTACAATTTCCGCTTGACCTGTTGACGGTTCAAAGGCACCATGAACCCATAGTTTACCTCGACGACCATAATCCGGCTCAAAAGTGGCTCGATTGGCACCGGGTTGCCAAGTTTCACCTGGATAGGTTTTAACCGCAATGGGTCCCATTTCATCAATGCAGATTATTCGTGTGTCCGCTGCAGGCGCAATGTACGCCGAAATTACAGCCCCCTTTTTTCCACAAATTGGTCGTCCTGTTTTTCTGCCTCATCAAACCAACTCTGTTGACGTTTCCAACTCAGTCCTTCGTCTGTTAACCAGTTCCATATGGTCGACAGAGAGAGATAAACCCCCTCTCTCTGTTTGAAGACGGTATGCAGGCGCTCTAGAGTCCATAACTCAAATGGATAACCCAGGCTCTTGGGTTTGTGCAGTGCTAAATCAATCAGCTACTACGCACCTCTATTGAATGCGTTATCGGTTTACCACTTCGGGGGTTATCGGCGAGTCCTTCCATACCTGCTTCGTTGAACCGCTTGACCCAATATGCTCCTGAAACGCCCGTTTTGAATCCAACCTGGAGTGCAGCTTTGGAACTGGTCAGTTGGCTGTCGTCCAACATGTTGATAATTAGCTGGGCTCTCTGGACGAGCCGATGGGGTTGAATACGTGAGTTGGCTAAAGTCCTCAGTTGTTGTTCTTCTGTCTCACTGACGGCACGAACATAGTGAACTCGTTTTCCCATCTGGAATTCTCCTTTCCATTTCGGTTGAGTGGAAAGAAGATTTATACCATATATTCTTAGAAAATCAACCGTTTAGTGTGTGTCATAGGCATTTTCCCCGTCTGCGGAGAGACCAGCAGGGCACTCTGACATAACAGTCCCAATGCACCGAATTGGTGACCCCAGTGAAACTTTGACTGGTTGGTGTTCCGCCTGCGATACCGATGATTGCGGAAAAAGTGAAGACCGAATTAGTGTCGGCCAGTTTTAATCGCCTTTGTCTCGTCATAGACATAAACCCAATTATCGAAAGTCTGCTGGAGAACCCTCAGCAAACATTTGGCCACCGCATCAGCAGACCATTTGCTCCGAGATAGGAACTTGACCATTGACCAATATCGAACATTAGGACGACTCGCTTGATAAATGCTTGTTACCGTCTGGGGCGAGTGACCAATTATAAGACCCTCTATAAACGCGCAGAACAGCTCGAAACTTTGTTGGTTGAATAATGGCCGAAATTCTGTTACGATTTGGTGCAGGCAGAAGATGAGGTCCATTTTTCTCCTTTCTCAAACTATGGTAGGTTTTTGAAAGGATAACCTCTTTTCTGCCTTTTTTCAAATTGTCCAAACTTTAGTAATAATTATAGTTCGGTACTTTTTGACCTCCGAAGAATGGCGATCCAGGTTTCATGCGGGTTTGCAGCTATATAAGGTCAAAATTGGCGAATCCTCGAATCCCCGCTATGACTGGGTTTCTGAAATTCTGCCGAAGTATAGGTAATAATAAGGAGTCAGATAAATGTCGAAACACCGGTTTCTATTTACGCGACACCCCAATCTGGAAAACAAGTGGCCGTTCCTCCACGAGCGAATGGTCACGCGCCTTGATGAATTAGGCACCACAGTTGTCCTCAATACAGACACAAAGGATCCAATTCATCAACAGATTGAACTCGATGATGTCGTGGGGATTGCTTGTTTTGGCGGAAGTTTAACAGCGGAGTGCATCGCCGCCGCACCCAAGCTGCGAGTGATCGGCACGAGGGGAGATAATAGCGGTAAGGGAGTACCATTTAGACCTGCTTCAGGCAAGAAATATTCCGGTCATTGAAGGGAGCCGCGCAGGGCGCAATCCGTTGCCGAATGCGCTTTCGGATTGGCCCTGGCGGCATTAAGGCGCACTGCGCAGTGGCATTGTCGAATGGCAAATAAAGAGCCTTTGTGGGAGTATGCTTACGGGCAATTTTGCGATGCACCGGACTTCGTTAATGGCGATCTCGGCACAAAACGCATCGGCGTGATAGGGTTGGGGCAGATTGGAAGAAAGATTGCCCAGTGGTGCCGCGCCTTTGGTGCGACGGTCGATGGCTATGATCCCTTCGTGGACGAATCGCTGCTTAAGAGATGGGATGTGCGTCCAGTGGACATGGATATGCTCGTCAGTGAAGCCGACATTGTCTTCATTGCAGTGCCGCCCACACCTTCAGCACGACATCTGCTCTCCCGTGAACGAATCAATCGGCTACACAAAGGAGCGTTGGTTGTCGCTATCACCCGCGCGCACGCCGTAGATATGGAGGCTTTGCGAGAGCGCATTCTCGCTGATGAACTTGCCGGTGCATTCGATGTTTACGATGTTGAGCCGTTGCCCATGGACGATCCGCTGCGCGGACGCGACAATGTTGTACATACGCCGCACATCGCTGGCAGAACCAAGGACGCGAATCTTCGGGTCGCTGATATGATTGTTGCTGACTTTACCCGTGTTCTCAAGGGAGAGCAACCGCTTGGTGCCTTGACGCCCAAGGCTGTTACCGTAAGAACAGAGAGCGTCGAATTGCCATTTTAGGGCGGAAATAAAAGAGGTATTAAGGGGCGGTACTGCTATACATGTAATGCTCTGTCGAGATTATAGTGACAAATGAAGTATTTTATGGCGCTGATGTGATTGGTTTTACGGCTCTGCTTTTTGACCACCCGATGCTGCTGTTCCGGAATGACCTCCTCATAGGCACCCCAACTATCTGTATAGAAGGTCGTACCTCCCCTGTAGATCGTTGGCACCGGCTCGCTCTCATTCTCTGTCTTCAACTGAGATAGCAAGACCTGTCCCAGCGGGGATTTGGCCAACCCCTGTTGAAGTTCCTCCTTCGATAATCCCCTCAACTTGAAAATGAGGAACGGATCCCTATCAAATTCCAGCGCCGCCAAATAATAAACGCCCGCAATGTGTTTGCACGGGTTGTCCCAATCAGGACAAGAGCAGTCCGTCTGAAAGTCCTTTCGGCTGCGGGGGAGTAGGCTCAGAGCCAAGTCAGAGAAAGCATCTTCGATATTGTCAGGCATTTCGTTCATCAGGAGTTTGGAGACGTAGGCGGCTTTCGATGAAATGGCGGTTATCACTTTGGACCAATCGGTTTTGGGAATGGGTGTAATGCCAACCGTAGTTTGATAAAGGGGTTCTTCATACACATCAAAGTATGGATTGATCGACCCTCTGACCAGCGCGTCTATCTTTCCTCTGGTCAGGTGAAATTCGACAATCTTTCCGTTCCGGGCGTAGGCGCGTCCACGAGCAAGCCGACCAGAGTCGGTAATCTGTTCGAGAGCGTCGATGAATCGCCTTCCCCACCAGGTTCGACTGAATTGAGCCATCATTCACCTCTTAAATATTAGGAATACGACCAACTCAAAATCCCAGTCCCAGTCATAGTACGACCACATAGACGACAAACGGATTCTGTCCATCGCATTTCCTGCTATTGTGTGACTTGGTGTTCCATTATACGGGTTTGTGGTGGGGTGTCAATGCGAATCTTCGGTGGGAAATGTTCTCAGTTCTAGGAAATGGATTATTTCTAGAACTGGTGATAATAGGGGTAACGGGACTATAGCTGCGATAAGATACGACAAGGGTTCAAATCGAGATGGGACAAGGCTTTAAGCGTTGAAAATTTCCCGCACCAACACCAAGAGAATTTCCGACTTTGAGCAGAACCGGAAATTTTCAGCCGAAATTTCTCGATTTTGAGTGGTGAAATTTCCGTTTTTCGTAGGTATTGCCGGGGTCAAACGCAAAAACAGGGATCGCCTGTACCATGGTCGAAGCTGGGGAACGAGCCCTGGCCTTCCTTGCGGGCTTTGATTAAAGCACCCACAAACTTTGCGGAATTAAACGTAAACGGTGCGCCCCGCCGAGCATGGGCTTCCTCCGGATCTTCCATGGTGTCTAATTCGCTCTGATAGTAGTGGTAGCCATCCATCGGTATAATGGTGAGCAATCTGCCCAACCGCTCCTGTAACGCTTCTGCCAACGCGATCCAGAACTGCGTATCACCAGTTAAGACGACGGTTTTGGGAGAGGCGAGTGTGTAACCACCTTACGGTTTGAGCAGAACCTTGATGGCTGCATCAGGTCGGTCTTGGACGGCAAATGCCTCCGGCGCTTCGGCTAGCGGAAGGGCGTGAGATATGAGCGGTTTGCGATCCACACGCCCGCTCTCTACCAGAGCAATTGCCTGACGGTAATCATCACCGGTCCATCCCCACGATCCCTCAATGGTTACGTGCTTACGCACTACTTGGTTAAAGTCCAATTCGGGCGGGTGTTCGAAAAGAGCAACAAATACCATCCGCCCGTACATCTGCTTCAGCATCAAGAGGCCCTGGTTGGGAGAGTTCTTGGCGCCGGCGCAATCGATGACCACATCGGCATTTCCGCCTCGCACCCCAAAGTTCACGACGGGCTTGGCGCCGCCGGTCAGCTCAATGACGGCTTCGACGGAATCGGTCTCGGTCAGGTTCACGGCGTAGTCGGCTCCCAACTGTCGCGCCATCTCCAGGCGTTTTTCAGAGGCGTCAATAGTGATAATCCGGCAGTCGACAGTAGCCTTGAGCGCCTGCACACAGCCCAGGCCGATGATACCAACCCCCAGGATGACCACAGTTTGACCAGAAACAGGTTGCCCCAGTCCTACACCGTGCAGAGATGTGGCAAATGGCTCCATCATCGCACCCTCTTCAAACCCAATGTTATCGGGTAACAGATGCGGTGCGTGTTCTTTGACGGGCAAAGTTGTGTATTCGGCAAACCCGCCTACGCCTACGCTCGTAATGCGGTCGCCAACTCTGAACCCCTCGACCTCCTGGCCGACCGCGACAACCTCGCCGCTTAATTCGTGCCCCATAATGCGACCGTTTTCGATCGGCCTCCCCAATGCATCGTCAAACAGGCCTAGGCGATACATATGCAAATCTGACCCGCAAATACCACAAGCCCGCACCCGCACCAACACTTCATTGTCAGCAATATTCGGTGTGCGGACCTCTTCGACACGAATGTCGCGTGGTCCGTGATAGACGGCTGCTTTCATCGAAAAACCTCCTGATATTCCTCAATGCAGAGGCCGTCCTGTTTCTTGGCACCCAGATGCCCACCCCATTTCTATCCTCAGGGACGGAGTTAGAAAGTTTCCTTTCCACACCCATGAATCTGGAATAGCCGGAATGATGGAGTAATTCCTTGGGTTCTTCAAGCAACCAAATTGCATGTCCTTTGGCCGGGTACTGACAAAACAGAACCCTTAGTGTGCATGACCTATCCCCAGAATGGCCTATCCTCGAATCCCTGTAAGGGTGCGTCTGTGTTTCAGGTGATTAGCCAACACGCTTGTGATGTCGTGTCGGACGATACAATCAGAAAAGACGGAAAAGTCACTCATAGCGCAATCACTAAACACTTTGAAAATACACGAACGCCATTTTACCCAGTTTTCGATTTGGGGTCAACAGAAATCGTCGAATCAAAAGCCAAACAAGCCTGGGTGTGTGGAATATTCCAAGCGCTTCTCCAGTAGCACGGTGAGCGTTATCATGTCGGCAAACTTCGCTTGTCGTCCACAGCCCTATATCGAAGCCGTATATGTGAGCCTTGAGGCGGATTGTGGAAGTCAGGATGAACGCGCCACCAACAGTTTTTCTGTTGACTGATGTCTGAAAACATAAGACATCTTTCCAAAATAACGCCCGTTGTTTTAAGACTTCCACTGCACTGGCGTGTTGAACGCATCGCAATGGGGAAATATGGAGTAATGGAGTATCAGGGTATGAGAATCTCAGGGTATTTGTTGTTACTCCAACACCCCAAACTCCCAATACCCCATTGCTTGTCTGCTACGTACCCTCTGTGTCTCAGCGTCTTGGTGATTTAATTAGGAAAGATGTCTAATAGGGGAATTTCCAACTCTTCTTCCAACTGCTTGATCTGCATCGATACAGGGGACTGGGTTAAATACAGTTCAGCCGCCGCCTTTGAGAAACTCTGATGCTCGGCAAGCGCACGAAGAATTTCCAATTGGTGCCGGTTCATGGTGCGCTCCTTTATCCATCAGATTTTCTAATACCATCCTATAAGAATTATTTGTTTGCACAATACCATATCTTTAAGTACAATGGCTATGCTGGTTATTTTGGAAAGATGTCTATAGTAGAATCGCTCCTCGAAAACGTCCCAATGCATCAATTTAAAGCTGACAGACCACTAGACTGATTAAAAAACGTGAATCCAATGAAAACAACGCACGCTAACCCCCTCACAACGCCCGAAGATATGTTGAAGAGCCGAGAATGGACGGGGCGTTTTCTCTCCGATCCCGCCAATCTTCCCATCTCTTTCGCCTTCGATGGGAAAGCTATAAGTGGTATTCCAAGAGACTGGGGGCCCGTGTTCAAGCAGACGCCGCATCGACGCGAATATCGTCGAAACAGTTTTTGAAGGGGATGACGCTACGACCGGCTTGAACCTCCGTGTTGAGTGCACGCAGTATCAGGACTACCCGGTTGTGGAATGGGTGGCATGGTTTACCAACAAGGGCCGTGAACCGACACCCCTCATCCGAGACATTCTGGCAATCGATGAAACGTTCAGCGGTTCTTCGCCCGCGCTGTATCATTGCAACGGTGATTTCTACAGCGAGGAAGGATACACACCTTGTGAGACGCCCTTGCCAGCAGGAGAAGCGATGGAATTTGCGCCCAACGGCGGCCGTCCATGCAACGGCGCATTCCCCTACTATCGCATCATGTTCGAGGACTGCGGGCTGTCTATGGCAATTGGCTGGCCGGACAGTGGGCGGCGAGTTTCAAAGGGCTCGCAGATGGCGTACACGTTCGGGCAGGCCAGGAAAAGACAAACCTACGGCTTATGCCGGGTGAAAGCATCCGCACGCCGCGAGTGCCCCTCCTCTCCTGGTCCGGTGACGTTTCAAGAGGGGTGAACCTGTGGCGCCGGTGGTATCTTGCCCACATCCTTCCCAGACCCAACGGTCAGTCGATGAAACCGCACTTGGCGTGCGGATGCCCTGGCGAGGGTGTGGAATTTACGGGAGCCACCGAAGAAAACCAGTTACTGTATATCGAGAAGGCGAAACAGCACGGTATTCCCTTTGATGTCTGGTGGATTGATGCCGGCTGGTACCCCTGCTACGACGAAAACGGTGAAAGGCAATGGCCGCTAACTGGCACGTGGGAGCCTGAGCCCGAAAGATTTCCCAATGGTCTGAAGCCAGTGTCCGACTGCGCAACTCGAAACAGTGCCGCTCTGTTGCTTTGGTTTGAGCCGGAAAGAGTACACCCCGGCACCAAACTCGATATCGAACACCCAGAATGGCTGCTGCGAAGTGGCCACGCTCCGGCAGCAGAAGCGGAACGTGTTAGCGTACCTTTTTGCCGTCTGTGCGGCTCAGATTCGAGGCGAAAAGGCCCCTTCCTTACTTCCCACCATGCCACCCGCCGGTCGACCCAGCGTAGCCCCATAGACCACCTGAACGGTTACAGGAAGGAAAGGATGGAAGGGAAATAAGGTGTTCATTGGTTCATTAGCCCATTAGCTCATTTACACAATACGCATGACGTTTCATCAATTATCATGACTCCAAAATCCCTTAAAACTCCCGTCCGTGCTGACGCCTGTCAAACCCGCATAAAATTTCATGTCCTGCTGATTGGGCTTATGTTGGTGGGGATCAACAGTTACTGGGTACTGATGGGCACCGAGGTCTGGGATTCGACGCGGCTTACCGTCGTGTCCCTGTTCTTTAACGCGGTTTTCACGCTGCTGATCTTGACCCTGATCAACTTTGCCGCGCACAAGTTCCTACCACGTTTGGCGATGTCGCAGGCGGATCTGATGACAATCTACGCGATGGTCGTCATGCTGACAACGATCAGCGGACACACGATGATGGGCTATCTGCTGCCGGCGATTGAGCACGCCTTCTGGTTTGCGTCGCCGGAAAACGAGTGGGAGCAATTATTCGGTGCGCATGTGCCGAATTGGATTGGGATCAAAGATCGCGAAGTATTACGGGGATTTTTTCAAGGCGAGTCCACGCTGTATACCGCTGAACACTTGCGCGCATGGATGCCACCGGTACTTGCATGGTCGTGCTTCGTCGTTGCGCTTTGGCTGGTTTTGCTCGCTTGCAGCGTGTTTCTTCGCAAGCAGTGGACGGAAAACGAGAAGCTCAGTTACCCAATTGTGCAACTCCCTATCGCTATGACGAGCGATCCGAAAGGCTTCTTCACCAACCACTGGATGTGGATGGGATTTGCGCTTGCGGGAGGAATTGCACTCCTGAACGGATTAAGTTATATCATTCCTTCAATCCCTTATCTAAACGTCAAGGACCAGACGATTGGTCGATTCAGTACCAGGCCGTGGAGCGCGATGGGGCCCATTCATGTCTCCTTCTATCCGTTCATCATCGGTCTGATGTTTTTTACGCCCCTCGATCTCTCCTTCTCCTGCTGGTTTTTCTATATCTTTGGGCGCATCCAGCGAATTGTCGGAGACGCGATCGGTATGCAAAGCATCTACTTCCACGAGCAGTCGATTGGCGCATGGATCGCTTTTGGACTTATCCCGCTCTGGATGGGACGGCGATACTATCTCCGCATCGTCCGGAGGATTTTCAGCCGGCGCTATCCACTCGACGATCTAAACGAACCGATAACCTACCGATTGGCAGCGATGACGGTGTTGGGGGGATTGGCGTTTCTCGTGCTTTTCTGCCATCAGGCGGGCATGTCGTTTTGGGCAATTGGGTTGTTCTTCCTGATCTACTTCCCAATGGTGATTGGCATTACCCGTTCTCGTGCTGAGATCGGCCCTCCGGTCCACACGCTGATCCATGTCGATCCGGGACGAACGATGGTCGCATCCCTGGGGACGCATCGACTTGGAACGGCGAACCTCACGATCCTGACCTATCTGTATCCCTTCAACCGCTGCTTCCGCGCCAATCCGATGCCGAGTGAACTGGAAGCTCTGCGTATCGCTGAACGGACAGGGATCGGCTATCGTCAACTGCTGATCGGGATGATCCTGGCGATTGTATTCGGGATTTTTGTCACATTCTGGCTCTATCTGCATGTGATGTACGAGTTGGGCGCGGCAAACAAAGCGCGAGGCTGGATCGTCTACATGGGATGGGAAACGTTTAATCGCCTACAGACGTGGCTCGTCCTTCCACGGGATGCAAACAGCGCAGAAATGGGCGGAATCGCAGGCGGGTTTTTATTCACGATCTTTCTGATGGTTATGAAATTTCGTTTCTTGTGGTGGCCCTTCCATCCGGGGGGTTATGTGCTCACAACAGGTGAGGGGCTCGGTCGTTCGTGGTTCGCTGTGTTCATCAGTTGGGCAGCCAAAATAACCATCCTGAAAATAGGGGGCATACGTTTGTATCGAAAAGCCGTCCCTTTCTTTCTGGGGCTCATCCTGGGAGATTACACACTTGGCTGTGTGTGGAGCTTGATCGGAATCGCCTTCGAGATGCCGACATACGGGGTTTATGAGTAATGTTAACCCAAGTTGCCACTTTTTACTCAAGTTTCTGTTCTCATCGAATCGGCAACCCTTTCAACTTTTTGGCTGGAAGGAAAGGATGGAAGGGGAAGGAATCGGTTTCCCTCCATCCTTCCTTTTCTTCCCTTCCTGAATTCTGAATCAAGATCGCTAGCCACTGGGTTAAGATTATGGTAACCGTTCAGGCGATCATGTAGTATGACCAGAAGGCCCACACCACTATATGTTGGGGTGTTTCTCCCGTAGGAACACCAGCCGCTGGCTCGCACAGGTGGCGTCCTACAAGATACGGTATGGTAACGCACTGATACCCCTACAAATTGTGGCATACCCACCTGAACGGTTACATAAAATGAAAGGGCGGATTTTCAATTTAACTTGGAATGGAGAAGGAAATGTAGCTTCCCTATGGACGGTTCATATCCAACACTGGCACTTAAAATTCGACAGTGTCATCACATTACTTGGAGGAGGAAAAAGATGAGAAGGTTTGTAGTAATTGGATTGGTAGTTGCATGTTTATCTTTGTTATTTTTTACCATTGGCGAAACAGCAATTGAGGATAATCTGGTGTTGCATTTGCCTTTCGATGAGGGCAAAGGCGATCCGGTTGAGGATAAGTCTGGAAAGGGCAATAACGGCGCTATCCAGGGCGGAGCAAAGTGGGTAGAAGGGAAGTCAGGAAAGGCATTAGAATTCAACGGCAAAGATAGTTTCGTTGAGATTCAGGACAGCGCCAGTCTTAATCCAACTACTGGAACTTTTGCAGCTCCCCTCCTGTGAAACGAGGGTGAAAGTCGTTGTCTGGCCAAAAAATGGATGGGGATTCTCCAAAGAGACCCGTTCCCCTAATGAGTTTTTATAATCGAGTTTTGTCAAAAACTTTACACACGCCCCTCCGGCTTTGCGCTTGACACTTTTTATTGGTAATGGCATAGCACCTTGTGTTTGTTATTATATCTAGTTTTGGATATTGACTCAACCGGATTATGCAAAAAAATCCGTATAATACCCTCGGATATGGGGTTATACGGAAAAAATTCCGTATAATCATGAGTTAAACTGCAAGCAAAACTGCTATAGGCCGGTGGGTGTCTTATTTAAAAACCTTGAAGTCAAAACAGAAAAAGCACCCCTACGCGGGCCGTCCTGGCCGCCAAGAAAATCTTTGAAACGCTTCTTTTGCCTGATGGATTTGTTCTACAGCGAATGAGCTATACGGAGTTTTTTCGACCACGACTGAGATATTGTGAGATCAGGAGAGGTGGAGACCGTAAAAGCAGTACTCAACGAAGACGCCGATTTAGTGCATGCGATAGACCCTGATGGTTCGACGCCTTTACATCGCGCTGCATGGAAAGGTTATGTTGAAATCGTTGAATTACTGATTGATGCGGGTGCTGATATTGACGCTCACAACAACAACACGCATTGGGGAACAACCCCACTTCATGCCGCATCACATGGGAAGCGAACGGCGGTTGCAAAACTCTTGGTTGAACGAGGAGCTCAAATCAACCTTCGTAGCCCTCTAACCAACTTGACAGCACTTGGACATATCAAGGCTCATAATGCAACGGCGGTTGCCAAATTTTGACTTCAACATGGTGCAGAAGAATAGAGTTGGCTAACACTCGAAGGGGTTGCTCTATTGGCGTGCCTAACTGCATATAGCAACAGCGGAGGAGAATTCGCAGCCATGATACAAGACAATGATCGCCCGACCTACCATTACTTGCCTTCGGAAGGTCTTCTTTGGGATCCATGCGCAGCCATCTACTGGAAAGGTCGCTACCATTTGTTCTACCTGCACAGCTCATGGGCAGAAGCCGGCCCCCCGCGTCGATCCGACGGATACATCTATAAAACTTGGGCCCACATCTCCTCCCCGGACCTGGTCCACTGGGAGCAACATCCCAACGCGCTCGACCGTGGGCAGACAGGCAACCTGTTCCTCTTCAACGGGACCCCGACCGTCATCTACCCGCACCCGGACGGGGGAGGTGCCAGCTGTATCGCCACCAATCCAGAAGGTGATCTCATGCGCTGGCAATTTCACCCAAACGATCCCGTCTTGCGCCATCCGGTCCAGGGGACTGGGCTGTACCCAAGTAGCAACGACGTGACCGCGTGGCAGGAAGGTGAGTGGTGCTATGCGTTAACCGGTACACGCGATACCACAGAGGGAGGGGATACGCAACACCTGTTCCGCTCCGGCGACCTCGCCGAGTGGGCGTATGTGGATCGCTTCTATAAGTCAGAACGACGATGGACAGGTGCTGAAGACGATTGCGCCTGTCCCGACTTCTTCGAGTTAGGGGATAGGTGGGTGTTGTTGCACTTTTGCCACCAGCGTCCGTCCGGTAGCAGGTACTACCTTGGCCACTACGAGAATCAACGCTTCTATCCGGATACCTTTGACCATATTAACTGGCCAGGTGGCAACTTACACGCCCCTAGGACGATGCTCGATGAGCAGGAGCGCCGTATCCTGTTTGCCAATCTGAATGAAGGGCGCAATCAAAGTGCGTGTGAGGCGTCCGGTTGGGCGGGGGTCTTGAGCCTGCCCGTCGTCATTTCGCTCGCACCGAATGGAAGTGCAATCCGCTATGAGCCGGCCACTGAGTTGCAAGCCTTGCGCCAGGGTCTATGGCAGCGGACCGATATGGCCATCGAGGCCGGCAACGACGTACCGCTACCGGAAGTTCGAGGCGACTGTCTCGAACTCGAACTGGAGATGGAACCCAGGGGGGCCACTGAGTTCGGCCTGAAGGTGCGCTGTGCCCCGGACAGATCCGAAGAAACTCGCGTGTTCTTTTCGGTTGGGCCGCCGGCCATCCAGATTGACTTTAGCAAGGCCAGCCGGCGAGACGATCTGGACTATCAGACAGATACCACGGTCCAGGTAGCTCCTTTCGACTTCGAGCAGGGCGAACCGGTCAAACTGCGGGTCTTCCTCGACCATTCGGTCCTGGAGGTGTTTGCCGGCGATCAGCGTTATCAGTCCCAGCGCATCTACCCCATCCATCCGGACGCACTGGACGTGAAGCTCTTCAGCCGCGGCGGGTCCACCTTTGTCAAGCGTCTGAGGGCGTGGCAGATGGGTGGAGATTGAAGGGAATTGATCAAGCCTATTGCCAAACATCCGTGCGACTGACAAGTGGGCTAAAATTGGACTCGAAGCAAACCAGACCAGATTGTTGGATATAGCCCGCCAAGGACGGTGCTTTTTGCTAAATGAGGGTGGCGATGATGATGAATAAACTGTTGGTGTTTCTGACACAAGAAAAGGTTCATAAAGGCTGGCGCTTCTGGCTGCTGTGGGTTCTGGCTACTAATCTCGGCTATTGGTTAGGTGTGGGCTTGGAGTTGTTACTGTTTGGCCGGATCATCAATATTGTCGCTGTACCTTTGGGCGGTATCGGGCAGGCGTACGTTCTCAACCAGCATGCTCTGACCCGATGGGAATGGGCAATTGCTAGCGCTGTCGGTTGGTGGCTTGGCATGGTACCGGCTAGCTGGCTGCTCACGACATTTGCACCGAACCTGTCATTTTGGCCGTATGCGATTGCCTTCGCACTGATAGCCGGCACAGTGGTCGGTGTGACGACCCTTTGGGTGTTGCGGCGCACGAGTCTGCGGATTGATTGGTGGTGGGTGCCAGTGAGTGCAGTCGCCGGGCATGATATGGTGTTTCTGTCCAAGGACCAAAACCTTGATGCCTACATTTTCGGCTGTCCGGTGTACAACGAGGAAGCGAGAGGAAAGTTGGAACACATGGGTATGAAGGTCCCAGAACCATGTGCTTGTGAAAAGAAGGCGGAGTGCTGTCCAAATGCAGAAATGGGCAGAATCTACCGTGTGCCACGTGAGATGCTCTCTCAGATTGAGTGGGATAATCCTCAGTTCAGTTACCACTTCAAGCTCGTCTATGCGTTACGCACTAAAATCGAACGCCTCATTGGCCGCATGAAATGCCGCTTCAAGATGCGCCATCTCTACAAGCGAGGTGTCGCCAACATCCGAGGGCATATCCTTAAGTTTATGAATCTGATGCATATCCTCGCCAGTGTCACCGGAACCTATGGCGTATAGGATGTGAAGCAGAAATCGAGAAAAAGAGAAGCAAAACGCCGGGCGGAGTGTGCCCAAAGAACAAAAAACCAAGAGATTTTTGTTGATAGAAAAGCGAAAACTGAGTAAAATGGCCGTCGTATATTTCCCAAGCGACGCGCCGTTTTAGTTTCAACAGATCGAGTTGCGCCATTTCTGCGGTTGTTTTCATTGATTAGAAAGTCGGTCGGGCTTCCAAACCCGACGATCTCCGCAAAAAGCCAAATGTCGTGTAGCAGCGCGGACCCGACCCACTGCCGTTGGCGAAAGATGATATAAGCCTACGAAATCACAACTTGTGGGGGTTGATGTCATTGTGAGCCGAAGCCGCAGAATCGCGATCTTTCACAAAGCCTCAAGATGACATTTCAAACGAAATCCTTGGCTAAGTGTACCCTTGAACGTAGCAAAGAATCTCAGAAATGGGAAAAAGCAAACCCAATTCCGTATAAGAACTGATTTATGACTCGCGAGACGGATGATATCATGATTGTTTTGAGGTGAAATATGCGGTTCATTGAACTAACCATCTAACAAAATGCATCACGACCAATACGGTCTTTGTAACTCATATTTGTACAGGTGATTTCACATGCGCAATACGAATCGGCAGTGGCAGCTGGTGTCTTACCCAGAAGGCATGCCCACGGAAAGCAACTGGGCAATGTCTCAAAGCTCCATCCCTCAACCGGGCGATGATGAGATGCTCGTCCGTGCTATTTATCTTGATGTCGCGCCATATATGCGCGGACGCATCAGTCCGCAGCAGAATTATACAGCCGGTGTCGGTCCTGGCGATCTGATGGTCGGCGGGGCCATAGGTGAGGTCGTCCAGTCTAACGACCCAAGCTATAAACAGGGTGATATCGTGGTTAGCGGTGCCTTCGGTTGGCAGGACTTCGGGGTGGTAAAACCTGCGATGGTACGTCGGATCGACGCCGATGTCGCCCCGCTCCCCTGTTGGATGGATTTTCTCGGCATAAACGGTGCGACTGCGTATTTCGGTTTAGTCGGTGCAGCGGAAATGAAACCTGGCGATACTGTGGTCATCTCCGCCGCCGCGGGCTCAGTGGGGCAAATCGCTGGGCAAATCGCTAAGCTCGCAGGCTGTCGCGCCATCGCGATTACCAGTTCCGAGAAAAAGATTGCCTGGTGTCGTGAGTTAGGCTATGATGACGGCATCAACTACCGTACCGAATCAGACCTGCCAGCGGCCATTGCCAGAGTCTGTCCTGATGGCGTCGATGTGTACTTCGACAATACCGCCGGACCTATCCTTGATGCGGTATTGCAAAATCTAGCACCCCATGCCCGCATCACGGTTTGCGGTACGGTGAGCCTCGCCGATAGATTCGATAAGCCGGATATCGGTGAACGTTTCATGCGCCGAATCTTGGTTTCTCGTGCCCGCATTCAGGGTTTTTTGGTCAGCGATTATCAGCAACATTACGAAGAGGCGTGGGCACGTCTTCTCAACTGGTATCGCACCGGCGCTCTGAAATGCGAATACGATATCGTAGAGGGGTTCGAAAACACCCCCAAGGCGTTTTTACGGTTGTTGACGAGCCAAAATCTCGGGAAACAACTGGTCAAGGTGGATCAAGAGACATAGAAATATCCAATCAAGCAATCGAGCCGATAGTTGCCAAGACACAGGGTCGCCCAGACGTAAAATCATTGCGAATTTTCAAGCGAGATAAAAATTTGACTTTGTCACATTGGCCCCCCAGCCCCCAATTCTGGGGGAGTGAGGTGATTTTCTCCCCCAGAATTGGGGGTTTTACCTTTACCCAGATCTTTTTACTCGGCGATGAAGTCGCCGAGCTACAGAATACGGCGCCCGATGAATCGGGCTTTCGGAGAATCTGAAAAGTCCGATTTATCGGACGCAGCCTTGTAGCCCGCTGATTCATCGGCGGATACAAATCCATGCCCCACACGGCTTTACCGGAAGATGAAAACTTGTGGGTAAAGGTAAGGAATTGGGGGTTGGGGGGCAAGCCAACAGTAGCTTTACCGATTATTTCTCGTAATGTGACAAAGTCAAGTTACTTTCAAGGGGGAAAAATGAAAACGTATCGCGCCGCTATTTCTAGGATAAAATGCCGGAGGTACTTGGAGGATTTGTATGAAGGCATTTATCGTTTCGCCTGAGCAGAAAGCCACGTTCGAAGAAGACGGATTTGTCGTCTTTCATAACGTGCTAGAGAAGGCGGATATACAAGAGTTGATTGACCGTATCGACGGTCTGCTAGAGGGGCGTTACGATTCTGATGGTTTTATTGCTGGCCCTGCATCCACACAGACCGAGGAAGATGTGGGCAGGTTAATCAAACAGGTCATGCCGACGACTTGGAGAGATGGCAGACTTTATATAAAAGATCCGGTACTCAACAGAATTAGCAAGCATCCCACCCTCACATCCATCGCGGCTCAACTTTTGGGCGATGAGGAGGTGTGGCTATTCCAACAGCAGGCGCTGCTCAAAGATCCGGGCGATCCGAACCCCACACCCTGGCATCAGGATGACCATTACTGGCAGACCGGTGGCAGAGCTATCACCGCGTGGTTTCCACTGGAACCAGTTTCTAAAGAAAACGGTACGATGTCACTTGTGCCCGGCAGCCACAAATGGGAAGTTTTGGAACATGTGCGTGCCAAGGGCGCGAGTCTGTTCAGGACGGTTAAGGAGAACCTAGACAATTCAATGTTCGTCCCGCTGGAGTTGCGACCTGGAAGCGTCAGCTTTCATCACTCCAAGACTATCCATGGTGCGTTCGCCAATATGGGGAGTGTCAGGCGAATTGCCTTAGCCCAACATTATGTATCCCCGAGGGATCATCTTCTCCTAGTGGAGAGGCGAGCCGAAAGGCGAAAGAAGGCAGAGCTCGATAGAACGCGAAAACTATCCCAATAACCATCGTCCCTCCTCCGGCCGCGGGGTTCAAGACCGGAAAGGTTGCGATTTTTGCCTTAATTTATTGGAATTTCAGAGGCAGATTTTCGTTGACACAGACTTGGAGATTGGTACAGAAACACCGTCATGACGAGGCTTGAGCTGACAATTTTTTGCTTAAGTTCATGTCATTCTACTAAGCCCAGATCTCTTATGGAAAGGAACAACGATGATTAGCTTCAAATGCATAGTGCAGGAGGGCTGCGTACCGCAGGAGATACGTCCCGACTTGACGGCAGAACTAGCTCGAATCAGCACATCTATACTCGGCGGCTCTCCCGACGATGTGGAGGTCGAGTTCGACGAGATACCAGAGGGTTACGGTTTCAGGGGTGGTGAGCCGTCTACCACATCTTTGGTCAGAGGCCATATACCCGACGGTTGCCAACAAGAGGTGCGTATCCAGCTATTACACGAGATTAGCGACATCTGGTGCCAGATCGCCGGCTGCTCCACTGACGAACTGGTGGTGTCAGCACGCGATCGACATTACCAGGGCTAATACCTTGTTTTCGCCCCAATAAGGCAGGAATCGAACACTCTCCCATACCGTCGAAACTCAGCCTGTGAAAGGCTTTGAAGCCTGCAAAAGGTCTCCCTTTACAGGATAGACCTTTTGAACCCTTGTGGTGCCTGAAAACCGTAGTTTTCACGGACATATTTCTTGACTAATGCGGTGGAAATCGGTCAAAATTGCGGATTTGTGGGTGAAAAGGTCGTGTACGACAAATCGCACCATTTGAGGGCTGTCCAAGCCAATAGGCGTAGGCGTTGAACGGTTTTTCTGAATGGCTCGATATGCCACTTATTGGTGCGAAATTGAGGTAATAAGGTCCATCTAAAGCATAAAAAAGAAAGGAAAGAAAATGCCTGTATATCGCTGCAACACTCCCGCTGGTATACTTTCCCAAGATCAGCGCAACCAGCTTGCCAAGGCGTTTACCGACGTTCATTGCAATCTTACCGGTGCGCCTAGAAAATTCGTGCAAGTCCTGGTCTTCGACACACCGCCGGGCGCCTCTTCCGGATACCCAACGCCTTACTTCATTGACGGCGGCAATCGCGCCGGACGACCGCCGGAGACGAAGCAGGCAATCATGGATGGCTTGACGCAGGCGCTCTCCGACGTTGGCGGCCTCCCTCGGGCTTCGATTGGCGTGAAGATTACAGAACGCCCCGCGTCATGGTCGATGGAAGGGGGACAGATTCTACCGGAGCCTGGCCAGGAAGGTGCAGAGTGGTACACTGAGCACACGGAAAGTTGATTCAGAAAATACTCACGGTATTCCCAGTAGCAGAGACTTCAACTCGTCTCCACGCTTGACGCCCTTCTTGGAGCGAATAAATTCGCCACTACAAGAGGAAGCGCGCGGCGCGGTCGAAAACGAACCATTCTTCACGTTTTCCTAGCATGAACCCACATCGAAAGGAGAACCTCATGAAAACGGTACAGTTTATCCTCATCAGTCTGGTGCTGGGTATTGGACTGGGGTCCATAAGTCACTCCGCCGACGAGGAAGTCATGCTTATCGCCGACGAAGGCGAAGGGCAAAACCAGATGTGCGCTGATGTTTTCAGGAACTCTGTAATCGTCGGCGTACATTCGAATGTCGGCTTGGCCAAAATCTACGTGCGCGATGGCAAAAAGTGGAAAGAGCGGGCGGAACTGACTGCCAAAATTGGCGCAGCTGCCGTAGCTGATAATTTTGGCTTTTCGGTCGCGATAAACGGTCCCCGCGTGCGGGGCGCCGCGAACATTGCTATTGTCGGGGCACCGCAGCACGATGGTGCTGGTGATGACTCCGGCGCAGCTTATATCTTCTCGCGCAGCGGAGACTCCTGGAAGCGGGCGAAACTTGTCGCTGATGACGCAGCAGCAGTAGACACTTTCGGATATGCCGTGTCCATTGACCGAAACACTGCCATCGTTGGGTCACCAAAGCACGATGCTGCCGGCAGCAACTCGGGTGCAGCCTATATTTTCGCCGGTGATGATTCTTGGAACCAGCAGGCGAAGCTCGTCCCCAAAGATTTAGAGGGAAGAGACACCTTCGGAACGTCTGTCTTCGTTCGTGAGCGCACCGCTGTCGTCGGGGCACCGGCGCACACACATAGTGGCATAAAATCCGCCGGCGCTGCCTACGTCTTCGTGCGCGAGGGGGAGACGTGGAGAGAACAAGCCAAACTCACACCCGACGACGCTGCACAGAGAGACCGTTTCGGACATTCTGTCGCTATGAGTATGAGTAGCGACACCATCATCGTTGGGGCGCCATTCCATGATACTGAGCGCGGAGTGGATGCTGGTGCCGCCTATATCTTCGCGCTCGTTGGGGACACCTGGAAGCAGCAGGCGAAGCTGATGATCAAAAGCGCACGGGAAGGCGATCAGCTCGGATCTGGTGTCGCCACCACCGGGAAAATTGCCATTCTTGGGGCTAAGGGCCGCGATGAAGGCGACGTGGCTTCAGGTGCCGCCTATGCCTTTGTGCGTGTTGACGGGGTCTGGGAGGAGAGAGAACAGGTTACGCCCCTCGTTCCGATAAAGCAGGGGTTTTTTGGCTTTTGGGTGGCTATGAGCGAGAATACTGTCGTTATCTCCGCTCATATCTGGCCCAGGCCCTTAGCGCACGAGCGGGCTGACGGCGCAGCGGCGTTTGTCTATAATAGTATAGAAGATTTCGGCACGCCCCCTTTTGCCGTCGAACCGTTTGGATTGAGACTAACGACGTTAGGGCAGGTCAAGCGCACGGCGCTTTATCAAAACTTCCCGAATCCATTTAACCCAGAGACCTGGATGCCGTATCGGTTAGTGGTTGAAGCTCCGGTGACCTTTCGCATTTACAACGTCCAGGGGCAACTGACCCGCGAGTTGAATCTCGGGACCCAAAAATCGGGCGGTTATCTAACACGACAAACCGCCGCCTATTGGGACGGCAGAGACGGAGTCGGAGAGACGGTTTCCAGCGGTGTCTATTTCTACACTCTCCAGGCTGGCCCATTCCAGGCAACCCGACGCATGCTCATTTTGAAATAGCCTGTGCGTTTCGGAGTATGTCAATGCAATGTAGGTTCAATTCCTACTATGCGAGCCACCTCGTATAAGTCTAATCCTAACTGCAATATTGGAAACGATGTTGTGGGAAGCAAGGAGACAAGGCGCATAGCCCGATGTAGGACGGTAGACATTAAGTTGCTACGTCCGACTACGATGATAAGGTTAGGGGAAACCCAAACAGATTGTCTGAAGCCTCGAAGGAAACCGTCTGAGACCTCAAGTTACTCCCAAGCGTTAAGCTAGGAAGCCGTCTATGAGGGAAACCACACCACATGGAGATTGTTGGGATACTATGCTATTATCTCAACAGGTGGTAGTTCAAGGCACGGGGTAAAGATCTGAACCTAAGTTATCGGTGAAGTGGATTGACAGAGAACCGAAAAGTCCCTAAGTTATCTCCATCATATTCGGCGGGTTGCTGGGAGGCCATCGCGGCCTGAAGGGTTTCGAAAGGGGCCTTGGCTTCTTCCAAGGTTAAGCCAATTTCATGGTCAAAGTCAGCCACGAGGCAGTGCTCTCAATAGATTAACTCATGTGCATCGGCAGTGAATCTTACGGCAGAAGCTAAGGCAGCACTCTTACGAGTTCGGCTACGGCTGGACTTTCTGAGAAAGCGCGTTACGTCATCACCCGACCAACAGCCGCGGTAATATTAGAGACCTCGGGCACAACATGCTTGACGAGTTCGGAACTGAATGGCATGGGCACATGGGGGCTGCCAACTCGAATGACCGGCGCCTTGAGCGCTTCAAAACAGTTTTCACCAATCATCGCTGCTATCTCGGAGACCCCCCCGGCGAAACTGGAATCCTCTCCACAAGCCACAGCGTGGCCAGTGCGCCGAACCGACTCGCAAATCGTCTCAGTATCCAGCGGTGAGAGGCTCCTCACATCAATGACCTCGACATCGTAACCATCGTCCTCTAGCAGCACAGCCGCTTCCTCTGACTTCTGCACCATCGGGCCGATAGCGACAACGGTAACGTCCTCTCCGTCGCGAGTGATTTTGGCCTGGCCGATCGGTATGATGTGCTCACCTTCAGGCACCTCACCTTTGGAAGCATAAACCCGTTTGTACTCGAAAAATAGCACCGGGTCAGAGCTGCGTAGCGCACTCTTGAGCAGCCCCTTGGCGTCGCTAGGCGTCGAAGGCACGACGACCTGCAGGCCAGGAACGTGCATGAACCACGATTCCATAATCTGTGAGTGCTGTGCAGCGAGCAACCAACCAACCCCACACGGCAGACGAAGGACCATGGGCACACTGGCTTGACCGCCCGTCATGTAGCGCATTTTTGCCGCCTGGTTGACAACTTCGTCCATAGCGCAAGCCACGAAGTCCAGGTACATAATCTCGACCACTGGGTTCATACCCGCCATAGCGGCACCAACCCCCACGCCGACAATCCCCGCTTCTGCGATTGGTGTTTCAAGAATCCGTCCCGGGAAACGCTCCGCAATACCCTGTGTCACCTTATAAGATCCGCCGTGCGTAATGACATCTTCACCCATGACGAATATCGTCTCGTCACGTTCCATCTCCTCATGCAACGCCTCGCGCAAGGCTTCGGAGAAAGTCATCGTTTTCATCATGCCACCTCCTGTCGGGGAGCGAGGACATCCGTGGTGACGTTCTCAGGCGTCGGGAACGGACTCTCCTCAGCAAATTTTACGGCCTTGGCGATTTCATCCTTGACCTCGTCCTGGATCTTCGTATCCTCATTGAACCCATAGTCGAATATCACTTTCTAGCCTGTAGTTATGGATTTCGTCCGAAGCGAAGTTGTCAAGATGGGGGCTGTAAAGGTTTTGGCAAAATGGGATTATGTAGTACTACATAATCGGTGATAAAGTCAGTGGGAACTGCATTCGTCACCTCGTGTGAACACACTGAAAGCGGGGAGAAAGGCTGCCGGTGAACGGGGGTTCTCCCCCGCACCTCAGCTTACCTGCCGCTCTGCTTGTCAGCGCTTGGCATTTCTGGGTGCGAATCGTGTTCTCATGCGGGTTTATCGTTCATTTAGTGATAGTACGCAATGCCTCTTTTCTTAGCTCCTTGTCAAAACTTTACAGAGTGGCTTGACATTAACATGTCGGATATGCTAAAATATCCAAGCTTTTATCAAGAATTCCAAGACACAATAACCTGAGTTGGCGAGGTTGTTCGACAGGTATTGGATTGAGAATCTTATTCCGTTATATCTCAGCGAGTGAATCAATGAGGAATCGAGATGAAAGTAACCGGGAACGCATTTCGTGCCGACTCGGTAGAGGGTATCGCAGTTTGCCCAAAGTGGCTTTTCTTAGCTGCTTTCGAGAGTAAAGATTTTATTGGAACTATGTTAAGTGAATGTTGTAGAGTAAATCAACGATCGATGCGGTGTTTGATGACACCTAATAGGAGGAAAATTAGATGAAGGTCAAATTTTTGCTGATTGGTGTAATTGTCACTCTTGGCATGTTGGCTGGCTCAAATTATGCTGAGATAGATCCTTCCTGGATTGTGGGCATCTGGACGTTTGATGAGGGTTCTGGTGAAGAAGCCAGGGATGTTTCTGGAAATGGGCATGATGGGAAAGTTCCGGGCGATGTCAAATGGGTTGATGGGCCCTTTGGCACGGCTCTGGAGTTTGACGGGAGCCCCATTCCTGACGCGGGCGGCGATTCTTTTTTAGACGGGAGCGTGGTTGAAGTTCCGTATCATGATGACTTGAACCTGAGAGATGTTTACAGCTTGGCCGCCTGGGTGAAAGTCGATCCGGAAAATGCTTGCTGTGATCGCAATCCTGAACCGTGGGGCGGTATTATTGTCAAAAGAAATCATGTCCACGATCCAGCGTCTGGCGGCGAAAGAAATTGGGGGCATTGGGGATTATGGGTTGGTGCTGCGGACCAAGGTTCAGTGGTCTTGTGGGGAAATATGGCAGGGCCCGGCGAAATTAATCAGTGGTGGATAGCAAAGAGTAACCTTGCCGATGGAGAATGGCATCACATCGCTGCCGTGTGGGACCGATTTGAATTAATATTTTATGTAGATGGAGTGGATGATACGAGCGAAGATGGTAACGTAAGCGGCGACGCGATGGGCGTCATCGAACAACCGCTTACCATCGGCGGTGACCTAAATGACCATTATTTCAGCGGCGCCATTGATGAGGCGGCAATTTTCAGTGAGCCGTTGAGCGAGGGTGATATCCAGGACGTTATGGGGGGACTGGGGCAGTATGCGACCGCTGTTGATTCTTATGGGAAACTCGCCGTCACCTGGGCAAGCATCAAAGCCCAGTGAAAATATAGATATTTAAGGAGCTGAAGCTGTTGTAATATGGTATTCGAAACAACTCAAGCGTTAGACCTAACTGAAACGACACGTTTTTGATGCGGGTTGCCAATGTCGTCGAGCCCAGTGGTGTCGGTCACATGATTTCGAACCGCCCGATTTTAATCATGCGAAAGCTGGGCTTGCTCGGTTAGCATCAGTGAATGTTTGCGCGATTGCCGCTATTTCTGGGCTTCCCGATACCTGGCACTGATGAACGAATGAGAATTTCATCTGCCCCGCTGAGTGATAGTTTTGTCCTCGTCGGGGCTTTTTTCTGCCTGCCAACAGACGACTCCCCCAGAAGTATTGGCGTTCTGTCTTCTTCGGCGGTGTATATCTGATACAGAAGTAACGGTAGCGTGCGGCGCATTCATCGAGTGTGTTCCCTATCGAAAAGAACGCCGGGTGCCACTGTGTCAGTCCATCGTCGGTCAATCGGTCGTAGGTTCCGTAATTTGAGAACGTGTAGAAAAATCCTTCTCGTATGCCTGCCGCTTTGGGGTTGGCGTGGATATAGCGCAAGGTATTGAGCGCACGTTGCTTGTCGTCTTTGTGGAATCCTGTGCTGTGATACCGTTGTTCCCAGAAATGCCCCTTTCGGTTGAGCATGCGGTTGAAGCACATCGCCGTGTACCAGTTGAGCCAGTGCATGATTTGGGGCAAATCCAAAGGGGCTTTGGGTTCAATCAGGTAGTGGATGTGGTTACTCATGATGCAAAAAAAGCCGTACTTCTCCTGAGCCCTTTTTATCGCGTACAGCAGCACCTCTCGGCACTCTTGGGACGTCAGGTGAAATTCACGGTTGTTGCAGCGAACGGTCACATGGTAGCAGTAATCAGGTTGCAAGTCTCGCTTTGGACGTGGCATCTGTTGACCTCCCTCTCTTGTGGGTTGTGGCTAGCTGAGTCCTCCATTCCTTGAACCCCCAAGGCGGTGTTGAGCGTTTGTTGCTGGCGAAATTATAACATCTGTTAAAAAATCGGGGTATTTCTGCCCCGTTCCGAGTGGTCGCAGTCGCCAAAATTGGAATTGGGTGTAACTCCTGTGACTCTCGACGCGATTGACCGAGTCGCGTCTGCGCACCCGAAGTACAAAAAGGGGGATACTTTCGGACCGGGGAATATCGTAGAACGCGATCCGGTGTTCACGGAGCTGATCGATCACCCGAGGCATGTTGGATTTGAATATGATCTCTTTGGCGAACTACTCAAACTGCATCAAAGTCAGTTCTCCCTGCGTCCGCCCGGCGGCATACACTATAATATCCGAGCGCTGCCCTATGGCGTATTTTCGCCGAAACTGCCGCTCCAGATCAAAATTGGCTACTAGCTGACCGATCTGCCGCATGAAAAAATGGGCAACCTGGTGGTGTTGCCGGGGAGTCACCGACAACAGTAGTAGATGCCTACGACACCCACGAGAGCGTCCGCGGTGAGAAGGTTGTATGCGTGGGCAAGGGGACGATGACCGTTATGCACTCCAGCATCTGGCACCGCGTTGAGCCCAACGATCGCGATGTCACGCGCTATAATATATTCACCGCTTACTGTCCATCTTGGGTGACGCCGTCGGATCGCTTTCACACAGCATAGGCTCTTAGCGTTTCTCCAAACCAAACGACGCCAAAGTATCTGGAATGAGCGCACAGTGCTCGCCCAACCGCTCGCGGATATCCTGCGTCAAAGAGCCTGCAATTTCATATTGAGGCGCAGTGTTTGGACAACTGTATCCCATGTGGATGACACACCTGGGCGATTTTGAATAGTTTGCACATCCTCCATGCCAGATGTCACCGTGAAGGAAAATTCCAGTTCCAGCCGTGCAGGTCACGTAGATTTCTCCAGCAACTGCCGCTTTGGGATCGTCCAGAACATCTCGGGGCCAAGGTTTTTTATGCGAGCCCGGCACAAGGCGAGTCGCACCGTTTTCTTCTGTCATGTCATCAAGTGCCCACACCACATTGAGGTATGCAGTACAATTCTTAAAGAACGATCGATCGGCATGGATCGCCTGATGAGGACGCGGATCACCAGGCATAGGATCGTGAAAATTCATAGCCTGCCAGCGCATATCATCTCCAATCACCAGCCTGGCCATTTCCAATGCAATCGGCTCGATTGCCAGCTCTTCTAGGACGCGACCTTTGCCAATGAGATTGCACAATCTGCGAGCTCCCGGAAAGTTAGCTCCTTCTGACCCTGCCTTTTCGCCCTCCAGATCATATCTCTTTTCCAGGGTATCTCTCAACGCTGCCAATCGTTGCACAGATAGCACATGTTCAACGATCAAATGACCGTGTTTTTGAAAAAAATCCCATTGTTGCACAGAAATCATAATCTGGGTTTGAGCTGTTTTTTGTGCCCAAGATGCCGAGGTTTGATGTTTACTTCACCTAAAAGCGGTAGCCGGCTGTAATGATAAAGGTGGGAACAACCGACGCCGCTCCGCCTGGTGGAGCGAAAGTTACAATGACTGGTAATTCAACACGGATGTCCAATGCACTCTTAAAAGTTCGTCCAATTCCAAGATTGAATACAGTACCGCCAGTAGAACCTTCTTCTGATTGTATACTACCTCCACCAGGCAGGAGTGCACCTAAGCTTTCGTCAGTAGGGCTTCTTTCTTCCCACTCCACATTTATGCTGCCTAGTCCTATCCCTGCCACGAAGAATAGCCTGGGTTTGCCGGGCGAATAATTAATCAGATAGTTTGCCATCATACCAAACACGAATGTATCGGTTTTCTCCTTGTAAATGTGTATCCCTTCAGTGCTCTCTTCTTCGAAGCTGCCACTGAAGAATAGTATACCTAACTCTAGAGCATTGCTCTGCAAGTCGATTAGATAATTACCGCCAATGCCGTACGCCAGCCCCCCGCTGATGTCTGTCCCAACCCCACCGCGAATTCCGATTTTTGCAGATTCCATCGAAGGGTCCACCTGGGCGATGCTAACTGTCGAAACGCTCAAGACCATGACCAGGATTAAAGCCAATATCCAGATATGTCCTTGCTTTGTATCTCGTACTTTCATGGTTGTTGTTTTCCTTATGGGGGTGACGGAATGGTATGTGCGACCAGATAAGGGTACAAACTAAAATAGTGTAATGATACCCCCTGAGACTCAACTACTTTGATGCTTTGAGACGTTCCCCGTTTTCTTCGATGCTCGCCCCATGGAGTTGGTAGTCCCGGGAGTTCACAATTCTTCAATTCGCAGAGGCTGTTTCCCGAAATGCTGGATAGTAAGGCATCTCCTCAACATCTGGCCAGCGCTTACACAGTTGACTCACAACCTGACGAGCAGTTTCGCCGACCATTTCCAGGCATTCGTACCTTTCTGTCACCTGTGCGAAAATCTCGAACCGTAGAACAATGCGTTGTCGCACTGTAGCGATACCCCATTCCTGATCTCGTTCCAAAATACCAGGCATCGACCAATTACAGAATGTTTCACATACCCAATAAGCACACGCTCCAACGACTGCTTGGTAGAACAAAGTATCGTCGGCAGCTTGTGGACAGCCCTTGATTAATTCTGTGCGATAGGCTGCTTCTGCTCTCAGCGCGATAGTTTCAGGGATGCGATTGACACACCAACAGCTAGGAAAGTGAATACGCGGATAGACACCATCTTGTAATGCGTTGCCAAACCGCCCGTGCTCGAAGTCGAGCAGCCGCAAGTCAGAGCCAACCCAATGACAGTTATCAGGGCAGGGATCTGAGTGGATATAGGTGTAAAATGGACTTGACTCGGTAAGATTAGGCAAGACTGTCATGATTTCGTCTCCAAAGCCCGAAGGTAAGGAAACATTAATGGATTTCAGGCACTCGTCTATCCCGTTGAGGAATTTGGAGGCCTGTTCTGTCATTGATTCAGAGGACTCTCTTACCGCGCCGAGCGCTTGACGTAGTTCGTCATATCTTGACTTTTGACCAATAGTCTGGGCGTGCATCCGTCCAACGGTGCTAGAAAGCGCAATCAGTGTTTCTTCAGCGGGAACTGGATCATCAGCCAGCAACAGATGGTCTAAGCGCTTACCCGTTCCAAAATCCTCCATCACGATGAAACCTGCCCCTCGACTCCCGCCATAGAATTTTGGTGCAGGCAGTGTTCCCTGGCAGGCTTCTGTTAAGAGCTGTAATCCAGCCCACTCGTTAAAGAGCATTGATGCGGGACCTCTTAGCGCATCCGGCTCATACGTCTCCTGACCGGGACCGCGATTCGGTGACTGTTTTAAGATAACCGTTTGAGGTACTTCCAAGGGGCCATGGACTACATTCAGCCGGTGAACGTACGAGCGACCACTTAGACCGTCAGTCTCACCAACCTGCAGTTGGACCTCACCGCCAAATGACTCGGCGAGCATCTGCTCGGCAATGGAGATGTCTTCTGCCAATTTCTGTTCTGGCGCCTTCAACATTGGGGGAACTCCTTTCAAGGAAGTCCAGTTGTTGCATTATACCATACCTGCAACGCTAGTAGAACTAAAGATATTGGCGAACCCCCTCTCGTGGGCATCAAGACAGTACGAAATAATGCCTAGAAAGCAAAACCCCAGTGTGGCGCACACCGGGGCTGGGTGAAAAACAGGAATAGACCTGAGTTCTAGCTTTAATCCATTTTCTAGAACTTGTATAAATGGCCGAAACGGCCAGCAAGAGACTTTCCTGTTTATCCACCATTTTTTTCACGAAATCTAGAACTGGACGGCATGTAGGCATACCTCTCCGCCAGAAATGCTTGTGGTTATTGGGTTTGTGGGATTGTATGAGTTCTAGAAAATAGGGGTTTGTTGGAACTCAAAGCGCTTTTGATATTTTCATTTATCTTCCATCACCCACCAAGGATTTCTACCATTCGCTATACACGCCTGCCAATTTAATAAACGACGGTTTGATGGATACAAAAAACGGCTCAAACCCAGGATTTAATTGGATTCAAGCCGTTTTGAAAAATGCTTACTAAATGGGAGCTTATCGAGTGTCCTTTATTTCTTCCCGTGCTGTAGCGAGCTTATTCTGTTACCATATTCGCCACCTAACGTTACAGTTCACCGGCGCCCTTGGCGTCCGGTGAAACCGATGGTTGGGCGGCTTGTGTCACAGTCTCGAGCGTCTTGTCTGCTACAAAGCCGATTTCAGTCTTGATAAGGTTTATGTCGTAGACGCAGTCGTACTCGTGTCCAGGTTTTTCAAAGTGTGACAGGTTGACGTCACTGCCCCACCAGTTTCTAAGAACCTCCGCAACGGGGATTGCCACCCAGGCTTTTGGGCCCGCTGCATTCATAATGCGAACTCCGGACTTGTAAGGGGCTTCCGCGGCCATCGTGAAGGCGCGGGCGGCGTCGCTTAGTGCCATGATTGTGATGCCGCCCAAGGCCCATTTTGTCAGTGGGGCTGGCCCTTGGAGGGGCGGCATGCTCTCATCCGGGCACACGGATGACAGACGCAGGTTGATTACGTCAATCTCCGGGTTCTGGCGGTGATGGTACTTCGACACCTCTTCCATCAGGTATTTGGAGAACCCGTACCCGTCACGGTCGAGACACGGATGTTCGTCCGGAATAGGAACCTGGCAAGGTCTGAACATCGTGCTCTGGAAGCCCACGGCCGCAATAGAACTGGCCATCACGAACTTTGTGCACCCACGATCGATCAAATACCGCATGAGACATCGTGTACCCTCGACGTTGACAAGCATTCCGTCGCGCTCCGCACAGCCGCCGGTCACGGCGGCCTGATGGATGACCACATCGACCGGTTTCTGGTCAAGCCGACGCAGATCCTCAAACGAACCAAAGTTGCCCCGAATCCAAGTAAGATTCGCCCCGGGCCTCTTGCGGCTCATGCAAAGCACCTCGTGCTTCACTGACATGGCTTTCGCAAGCGCTTGGCCAATGAAGCCACTGGCTCCAGTGATCAATACTGTGCTCATAGACACGTTCCTTTCCGCCTGAAGGAAGCGACTTCAGGTCTGCCAATTGATGACAACGCCAACAATATCCTTATCTGTTCCTTGATTGATGCGCTGAAACATCTAGGGCGCGTCCATGAAGCCGATGCGATGGCTAATGCATTGCTCCCACTTCAGCGCGCCCATGGCCATATTCTTCACAACGGCTCGCCGACAGGGCCGCCAGCCGTCGTCGGACGGGAAGAACATCTTCAATCGCCGACCGTGCGGGGGAAGAAAATGCATGGAGACCGGGGCACTGCCATAGTTCCCCTGCCAGACAAAACTGCCATGTTCACGGCAGAGCGCAATGGCCGGATCGATGCACTCGGGAATCCCCGTGCACTCAAAGACGACATCGGCCCCCTCCGGCGCGATCTTTTTCACCTCGGCTTGCACATCGCCGGACTCACCGCTGATCGAGTAATCAGCCCCCAACTGCTTGGCGACGGCCAACCGTTTCTCATTGAGATCGACGGCCAGCACGACGCAACCGCGGTGTGCGCAGGCGGCAACAACTCCCAGTCCGATCAGGCCGGTGCCGTAGACAACAACCGTCTGGCCCATCCGGGGGTTCGTCATATCCACCCCGTACAGCCCTACGGCAGGCATCACGAACATACAGGCCACGTCCATCTCCACGCCGGGGATCATGTGGTCAACACCCTCCGTCGTGTCGGGCCTCGTCACAAATCATGTCCAAGAATCTAATCCCTTTTACCTAGCTTAATACCCTGATGTCGAAGGTAAGCATACAACGTGGATCTCGCGATCGACAGGTGCTCACAGATCTGTGTGGTCGATAATTTGCCCTCCTTGTAAAGTTTCTCCGCAATCATCGCTTTGTCTTTAGCTTGCGACGATAGTCCCTTTGGGCGTCCACCTTTCCGACCTCTGGCCCTAGCCGCCGCCAATCCAGCATTGGTCCGCTCCCGAATCATATCTGCCTCGAATTCAGCCAATGCTGCAAAAAGGTGAAAGGTCAGTTTTCCTTGGGGTGTAGTGGTATCAATATTATCATTGAGGCTCAAAAGCCCTGCACCTTTTTCTTGGATTTCGTTTACGAGTACGAGTTGAACCAGGTCCTTAAGCGAACGACCCAGGCGGTCGAGTTTCCAAATGATAATGACATCTTTCGGGCGAAGATTGTCCAGAAGTTTCTGAAACTCGGGTCGTTCCTTGGTTCGACCGGTAATCTTCTCCTGATAAAACTTCTTGCATTTTGCTTTATTGAGAGCATCAAGCTGAAGTGCGAGATCTTGGTCTTCAGTTGATACCCTAGCGTAACCTATTCGCATGTATAAAAGTTTAATAAAACGTTAGTGATATGCTATTTTTATACTTTGATTCAGTATACCACTTTTTGATACCGTTTTGGAGGGTATTTCTGCAGTTACAGCGAAAAATCAGCTAAGCAAGGTGAGTTTCAAATAACGAACGTTTTTGTGAACTTGTTGAGCTCTGGATTTGGTGGGTTGATGAGGAAGATCTGCTGGACTCAGCTAAGAGTGAACTTCCTACTAAAGGACCGGCTACTCCCAATCCATCGGATCAATATCCTGCCACCGTTGGTCACTCTCGATCCACTTGTTCGGTGCGGTATCGATCTCGTATTTGGCAAATACTCGGTCAATCTTTCGCTTCACATCTTCTGTCAGAGTCCAGCCCAAGGCAGGCATATTATCTTCAACTTCTGCCACCGTTCGCGTGCCTACCAGTGCCGTGCTCACCGCAGGATGTGACAACACCCAGTTCAGTGCCAGCTGTGGCAGGCTTTTGCCCAGGTCTGCGGCAATGGCTTTGATTTCATTGACCGCCTGGATATTCCGTTGAAAGACCCCTGGCACGAACAACCGCAGCGAGGTTTGAGAGCCTCCGCCTTTTCGCCAATCTCCGCCCTCAAAAACGGTGTTCTCATTAAGCACACCGCTCAGTAATCCAAAAGCCAGTGATGCATAAACCATCATGCCGATATTATGTTCCTGGGCATAGGGAAAAATCCAATTCGCCTGGCGGCGGTCAAACATATTGTAGCCGTATTGCAGCACATCTATTCTGCGTGCAGCCATACAGCGCTCAATTTCAGCCGGCGTAAAATTCGATACCCCCACATACCGCACCTTGCCGGCCTGCACAAGTTCGTCGATGGCACCTAACGTTTCTTCAAACGGCGTATCCCGATCCGGCCAGTGTACTAGGTAAACATCGATATAATCCGTATTCAACAGCGCCAGACTCTGGTCGATGGCTTTGTGCATCATTTGCTTGCTGCTGTCTCGACCATGCTGATATCCAGTCCCGAACTTGGTCACTAAAATCACATCTTTCCGCCGATTACCCAGGGCGCGGCCAAGCAACTGTTCGGATGCGCCCATCCCATATTGCTGAGCCGTATCAAAACAGTTGATGCCAAGATCAATAGCCCGGTTGACAGCGGCAACCATCTCCGATTCATCAAAATCCCCATACGAGCCAGCCATTCCCCAACACCCAAAACCAATGGCGGAAACTTCGAGCTCGGTCTGTCCAAACGGACGATATTCCATATATTTCTCCATGTCAAACCTCCGCAAATGGCTCTGTCACGCTAACAGACGTGATGAGAGCCGTTTTCTTTTTCTTTGGCCAATTCTTGATTTCGAATTCTCGTTTCAGTGCTTCTGATCGGTTTTTACATGCTTCCGAGTAGACGACTCTAACCGGTTTATGCGCCCTGGTATACGCACCGCCTTTCTTAGCCAGGTGCTCCTGGAATCGCTGTTGGACATCGGTGGTGATTCCAGTGTAGTAGCTTTTGTCTTCGCATTCGAGAATGTAAACGTAGTACATGCCACAAATCATACCAGATGCGGTTTTGTGAATCCAACTTTTCCACAGCCCTTTGTCAATTCCGTCCAGTCCTCCCTTCTTTTTCATTTCCGCCCAAATTTTATAATGAGCAACAACAACACGGTGTTGTTGTTAAAAATTAAAAATATAACAACATGAACAAACAACATGTTGTTGCCGTCCTCATGACGCACAACGTCACCAACGTCATTGCGGAAAACTTAGCTAAGCAACATTCCAGTGAGCAGATCATGGCTCAAATCAGGATGTTGTCATATCGTAACGCAACGGATAATCCTGCCGGACTCTTAGTCAATTCCATCCGTGAAAACTGGGCAGCACCGGAAGCATACCTGGAAGTTCAGCATAAACATAATGCCATGCTTGAGGAACGGAAACTACAGGCAGTCAAGCGACAACGGCTAGCGTCACAACGTAAAGCGATTGAAAAAGTCAAAGCCAACCTTACAAAAGATGAACTCGAAAATCTCAAGCAGAAGGCGATAGATCGAGTCGCGAGGATTATGCGCAACTACTATGGTGCTGACAACTTGCCTGCCCCACTCATCAACGGCGTTATGAACCGTATCATCAAAGAGAATTATCTAGACAACCCCCAGCAAAGAGCACCAGATCTGCTTAATGGGGGATTGACAGAAAAAACAAACTATGTTACCGTGTCGCCCGACCGTACCCTGGCGTTGGTAGTATAGCAAGTTATCATTATTTTGTTATAACAAGGCACGTCAAATAGAAGGTTGTGACCATGAACGAGCAAGTAGAATTCGCAACTATGAGTGACCGAGCGAGATACCTGTTCGATCTCCAGGGCTTTCTCGTCGTCAAAGGTATGCTCTCTGCCACTGAAGTGAAAACCCTGAATGAAGCCCTCGAAGCTAATCTGGACAATCGTGGAAACTTCGGGGAAGCGAACGCCATCAGTGGAAATTAGGAGGGAAGGCCTTTTGAAGGCCGTTTCAGCCCATTTCGGCACTACAAGGGCATGCTGACATGGGAGCAGCCGTGGTGCCAGCCCTTCCGTGATATGTTGGCCCACCCAAAGGTCATTCCCTACCTCAATACGCTGCTCGGCCGAAGCTGGAAGCTAGACCAGGGCGTTGACCTACTCAATCCTGTGGAGGGTTGTGAAGGAAGGGTACCAACCGAAATTGTGTAATGGTACACCCTAAGAAAAATTTGCTCAGTGTTTTTGGGGGTTCCGTCCACTTGCTGGTATCGTGATAGTTAAGAAACTCATCGCTGATAGTGGAAACTATACTTTGTTTTCTTTACTGAGTTTCTTAACCGCAGGAACCCAGGAAACACGTGGGTTGGAAGGACAATTCAAATCGTAAAGAAAATGAGGGTTTTCTTTACTCTCATCGCTTAGGGTGTACCATTACAGTAATTCGGTTGGTACCCTGAATAGGGCAAGTTTTTCACAGACTCGTGCTCGTGTACGCTATCGTCTGCAACCGCGCAGCGGGAATGACAACCCCATTTTTATGTTAGCCCAAGTTGCCACCTAAAATTGATTGAACTTTTTTAACGCGGACATCCATGGAGACTGGTAAGAATCTACGGAACCTGTATCATCTGCGTGATCTGTGTCCTACCTTTAAGTTGTGAGTTAATACGGAGGAATACATGGAAATTCCCAGAGAGAAGCTACTTGAAATCTACGAACGGATGGCAACCATCCGCCAATTTGAAGAACGGGTGCGCGAAGAGTTCGCCGCAAATCGCATTCCGGGGTTCGTCCATCTGTATGCGGGCGAGGAGGCGGTTGCGGTCGGCGTCTGCGCCCATCTCACCGATGAGGATATGATAACCAGCACTCACCGCGGCCACGGTCACTGCATTGCCAAAGGGGTCGATGTCAAGGCGATGATGGCTGAACTGTATGGGCGCGCCACCGGCGCCTGCAAGGGAAAGGGCGGCTCAATGCACATCGCCGATCTCGACCGAGGCATGCTTGGCGCCAACGGCATTGTTGGCGCGGGAATTCCGCTGGCGTGCGGTGCGGCTCTCAGTGCCCAAGTGCTTGGGACTCAGAACGTTGCTGTCAGTTTTTTTGGTGACGGCGGCGCCAACGAGGGTAGCTTTCACGAAGGTCTGAATCTAGCCGGTGTTTGGCAACTTCCCGCTATCTTTGTGGCGGAGAACAACGGCTGGGCGCAAACGACGAGCAGCGACTACTCCGTCGCGGGCGCCGATATCGCCGGACGTGCGCGCGCTTACGGCATACGCGGCACTGTTGTTGATGGCCTAGACCTCTTCGACGTTTATGAAAAAGCGGGGGAGGCGATTGCCGCAGCCCGTGCCGGAGAGGGGCCCGCGCTTTTGGAGTGTAAGACGTATCGCTTCTACGGTCACCACGAGGGCGACAAGCAGCGCTACAGATCGCAGGAGGAAGTCGAGGAATATCGCAAGAATCATTGCGTCATCAAGAATTTCCGTGCGCGCATGACCGATGAGAAGGTGTTGACCGACGAGGAGCTTGACGAGATTGAGACGCGGGTCGAGGAGACGATAGAGTCTGCCGTGGCGTACGCGGCTGACAGCCCGTGGCCCGAGCCGAGCGAAGTGACGGAAGATGTCTACGTGAACTACAAGGAGGTGCTGTAATGAGCGAAGAACGAGAGCTGACCATGGGAGCGGCTATCCGCGAGGCGCTTCATCATGCGATGGAGCGCGATTCTACGGTGATCATTATGGGTGAGGATGTCGTCGGCGGAGCAGGTGCGAAGTTGGAAGGTGCCGAGGACTGCTGGGGCGGACCGTTTGGTATCACCGGAGGACTCGTGGGCAAGTATGGACGAAATCGCATTCGCGACACGCCGATTAGCGAGGCAGGTTTCATCGGCGCCGCCATTGGCGCGGCGGCGACGGGACTCAGACCGGTTGCGGCGCTGATGTTCGTCGATTTCTTTGGCATTCCTATGGATCAGATTTTCAATCAGGGCGCCAAGATTCGCTACATGTTTGGCGGCAAGGCAAAAGTGCCCGTGGTTATCCGCGCGGCGATTGGGGGTGGGATTAACGCCGCGGCGCAGCATTCTCAATGCCTCTATTCTATCTTCGCGCATATCCCCGGATTGAAGGTTGTGGTTCCATCCACGCCGTACGATGCCAAGGGATTGATGACGGCAGCCATTCGCGATGACGACCTTGTTTTCTTCCTTGAACATAAGCGGTTGATGGGATCGAAGGGGCACGTGCCCGAAGAGTCCTATGTTGTCCCGTTAGGCGAAGCATTGGTTCGGCGCGAAGGCAGTGATGTCACCGTGGTTGCGATCGCGAAGATGGTTGACTTGGCGCTAAGCGCGGCGGAGGGGCTTGAAGCCGAAGGGGTGAACGTCGAGGTGATAGATCCGCGCTCGTTAAGCCCGTTGGACGGCAGGACGATTGTGGATTCCGTCGAGAAGACGGGGCGGCTTGTGATTGTCGATGAGGACACGCCGAGATGCAACTTGGCTACGGACATCGCCGCCCTAGCGGCGGACGAAGCGTTCTATAGCCTTGAAGCGCCGATTAAGCGCGTCACGCCTCCGCACACACCTGTCCCCTTCAGCCCGGCACTGGAAAATGCCTATATCCCGTCGGAAGCCCGGGTTGTGACAGCGATTCGGGAGGTGATGGCTGCATGAAAGCAGTCGTATTTCCCAAGTCGGGCCAGACCGCTAAAGGGCAGGGCTATTCGACACCTTCGGGGTCCCAGAGCACGGCATGTCATCAAAGTCGTTAGGTAAACGTGGGAGAACCTGACAATTCTCCGAATTTTGAGTATTGGCTAACAAGTGTAAAAGCGAGGAAGCCAAGATGATTGTCAGGTAGTCGGATGGGTCATAGTACCGTAGAAGCGGAGTAATGCTCGCAGAGGGAAGGACCCTGGGCAGAATGCCCCTTTTCATCGACACGTTATGAGGTCATCAGAACCTCAATAAATAACGGCAACAAACGTGAGAAGGATAGCCTTTCGAGGCGAACCATTCTGTCTTGAGCCCATTGCCTGAATCGGGCACGATGGGTTCTAACTGGGGAGAAGCTCAGGTGACTGGGCTTCTCTACCACCCGCACTTTCCCCCGTTTTGGGACAGACTCCCATCAGTGAGCTTTGCATCTAGACTGCTAGGTTTTGGGATATAGTTTGCCGCCAAGGTGGCGCACGAAACCTGAGCAGTTGTTCCATGGTCCACAGATAGTCGGTGATGCCAGCGGCCATTGCTGGGGTGCGCTGTTGCCAGACTTTTTTGCGGAGTCGTTTGATTCGGGCAATCGCTGACGTAGGCTGCCGTGGGGCACCACGAAGTTGTAGTATCCTCTTGTGAGATTTAACTCTTGTTGTAGTCCTACCTCATTCTTGGCGACTGCCAAGGTGCGTCGTGCTAGCGCAGGCACGCGTTGTCGCAGCATCAGATTGAGTCGTTCGATGAAAGCGGTGTTAATCACCTTCCCCACACTCGCCATCAGCTTGGCTTGCACTGCTTCGAGTGTTCCATAAACCACGCGACGGGTGACACTGACCAGCCGTTTCCGACGTCGCCGCTTGACGACCTGTGCATAGGTCAGCTGGGGCAAAGGACACCAACGGTCACGAAGCTTCCTACCAGATTCAGAGACTTGGCTGACCCAGTGCCCGAAGTGTGTGAGTAGTGCGATGGCGTATGGTTTGTATCCACCAGACAGACAGAACCGCGATGAGTAAAAACACATCGCTCGTTCGCAGCCACTGTCTGCGCTGAATGCGGTAAATCAGCGAAACGACAATTGCGACACCTAAAATCCCCAATAACACGTGGTGAACCGGAATATGCCAGTCACTAAAATAGACAATCGATTTGACGTCCCAAAAATAATCGGAAATATAATTGATGCAATCTCTGTAATATCCCCTGTCATTATTCTTCAGGGTCTGCAGATAATATTCCGTCAAGACGAAGTACGCTGGCAGCATATATCCGACGAATCGAATCAGTGGCTTGAGTCTGAACAGAAAGCCCCCCAGCATCTCATACGCCCTGCTGCGTACATTTTTGGCGTTCAGAAGTTCTACTTCTGCACCCTCCTGTTTTCGCCATGTGGGGGCAATCGCTTCATGTCCCCCAAACACAACGCAGTGACCGACATCGCCAGCAGAGCCAATCCATACGAGACGATATGACAAAGATACGTCACCAGCAGGAGAATATATAGGACAATAAGGCGATTGACGCACAGATTTTCTCGGTGCTTCCACCAATAGCCAGAGCTGGAGAAGAAAAACGAGATGCTCAGGGCGAAGTTATAAAAGCCCATAAAAAGAAGATAGTTGTAGGAAAACAGAAAGCCAAGCCAACCGAATAGAAATCCACGTTTGTGGACGGCGTCGAGAAAATAAAAAATGAGATTGGCACGAGTCCAACTGCGAACGTGAGCAGAATTTTTTCCGCAATGATCGGTGGGAAGATGTAAAGGAGTGATGCCATCGTCAGATGCGACATCCAGTTGGGAAAGATTATGATATTCAGCTTGAAGACATCTCGTAGTTTGTAATTTTCGTGTTTGTGGCACTCTTTGAGGATTAAAGCATTGTAGATATGGCTAGGCCCATCTTGAGACGGAAAATACGTAAAAATCCATAGCAGAGCAAGGTGCAACAACAATAAGAGAATAAATAGATGTTTCCAAGTCAGATTTCTCCAACGCAACATTTTCTATCGGTTCCCTTTCTCTCGATATGGAATTGACGGATTAACCAATGGGCGAATGGCGATGGGCGGTGTGGTTTTTACTACGAACCTGAGGTCGGCCCCTATTTTGCCCGAAATTCGTGGTGGCGTCAAGTGAAAGATGTGGTTTTGTAGGACTGCTTCAAAGTCGATTCTTGCTGTCAGCTACTAGATTGCCATATTCCCGTCGGATACGCTAAAGACAGGACTTTTCGGTGATAGAGTTATAGCTCTACGGGAAATGCCGGCGGGACGGAAAACAAGGAATTGCTGTTGTTCCAAAAGTGAAAAACGGGTAAAATTGCTCAGGGATGCGTTCAAAAAGCGGTAGTGACTGCCGAATTTTAATTACTGCCAAAATTGTGGAGGATTTACCGCCTTAATGAAAACTTATCGCGCTGCCGTTATCGGCTGTAGCCGAATGGGGGCATTCATCGACAATGAAGTAACAGACTACCGCGGTCTTAAGTTGCCGTATTCGCACGCGGCCGGTTTCTACGCGGAGGAGCGAACGAATCTTGTTGCGTGCGCCGATCTCCGCCCATCGGTGATGGAGGAGATCGGCAAGCGGTGCAACGTGCCGAAAGAACGGCAGTATACCGATTATCGGGAGATGATCGAGAAGGAGAATCTTGATGTAATCAGGGTGGCGACCCAACCGGAGCATCGCGCAGAAATTGTCATTTACGCTGAAAAGGCGATGGCAGCTTCGATGGATGAAGCGGACGCGATGGTCGAAGCGGTGGAGCACAACAGAGTCGCCTTCAACCTGGGTACGAGCAATCGCTGGCACACCGACTTTGATAAGATGAAGGAGATTATCGACAGCGGCGAGTTGGGAAGGCTTCGGCCGCTGATTATTTACGCGAACCAAACACTATTCAACAAGGCGAGCCATAATTTTGATTTGCTCCTGCGTGTGAACAGCGACTGTCCCGCTGAATGGGTTTCGGCGCATCTGCCTGATGGTGACGTAGATTCCGTCCGTCGAGATGAGTCGGTTTTTGAAAATGCGGTGAGGAAGGAGGGAGCATGGAGTATCGAAAACTGGGAAAAACCGGGGTTAAAGTATCCAGCATCTGCCTCGGCACAGCGTTTCGGGGTCAAGATGATGAGAAGATTTGCATACAAGTCATAGATCGGGCGATAGATCTAGGGTGCAATTTCATCGACACCGCGCTTTACGGACAAGGAAGATCTGAGACGATTGTCGGCAAGGCACTCAAGGACAAGCGTGAAGACATTGTACTGTGTACCAAGGTCTTTGCTTTGCTCGGCAACAGCCCGAATCACAGCGGCTTATCGCGCTTAAACCTGATGCGTGGGGTCGAAGATAGTTTAAAACGACTCCAGACTGACCATATCGACCTCTACCTACTCCATCGGTTTGACCCCGAAACGCCGCTTGAAGAAACCCTACGCGCGCTGGATGATATGGTACGCCAGGGCAAGGTTCGGTATATCGGTTGTAGCCGCTTTCAGGCATGGAAAATCATGGAAGCTCTCTGGATTAGCGATGTCCGTAGCCTGGATCCGTTTATGTGCATCCAGGACCAGTACAATCTGCTCAACCGCTGGGAACTCGAACCCGATTTGATGCCGCTATGCCGCGAACACGGTTTGGGAATCATGGTTTACAGTCCTCTCGCTATCGGTTTACTGAGTGGACGTTTCCGCCGCGGACAGGAGCCACCAGCGAACACCCCCTGGGGCAAGGGAACGCTCCGGGGGCTCAGTCCAAGCAAATACGATTTTGAGGCGGCGATGACTGAGCGGGCGGATAGGATTGTACAGACGCTGATAGACATTGGCGCAAAGCATGGCAAGACGCCGGCGCAGGTGGCAGTGGCATGGCTCTTAGATCACGAGGAAGTGAGCGCGCTGATTCACGGTGCCGACCTGCCCGAGCATGTGGATGAGGTTTTCGGGGCGGCGGACTGGCGATTGGCGTCAGAGGGCCGTGCAACTCTGGATGAAGTGTCGAAGGTAGACGAACCAAAGAAGTACGCCTGACACCATTTCCGCTTTGAAATTGCGTTCAGGACACGGAGTTAGTGCTATAAATTAGGGTTGAGAAGTAGATTAGGACACTTACAGCAAAATTCTCTCTCTCACTTATCGGACATAAATTGTGCGCCACGAAGAATCTATCGACTGACTGCTGAAAGTGCAGTTGGAAAAGTGCAGACCAAACACATTCCATACCGAGTCTTGGGCAGGCGTCGGTAACGGCAGCTGTTAAGCGTAGACAAGGAGGTTGCAGGCTGTAAGCCTTCTAGCTGAATTGATTGAGCCCCATTAATCCGTTTTCTGAGGTGGCTGAGAGTCTGATTTACCTCGAAAGCAACATCACATATACCGTTATATGGCAAGGGATATGTGGCACCTTCGGGGTCTAAGAGCACGGCATGTAACTAGAGCCGCTAGGTGAACGTGGGAGATCCTTTAAGCCCTTCGTTTTATCGAAGTACCAGCCGACAAGTGTAAAAGCGAGGAAGCTGAGATGGCTTAAAGGAAGTCAGATGGGTTATAGTACCGTAGAAGCGAGGTAATGCTCGCTGAGGGAAGGACCCTGGGTAAAACGACCTTTGGAGGGGAAACGTTGTGAGATCATCAGAATCTCAATCAACAACGAAAACGCAACTGAAAAGGATAGCTTGGTTATCCTAAACCGAGCGAACCGCTCTATCTTGAGCATTGCCTAAATCGGGCACGATGGGATCTAACTTGCGGGAAGCCTAGGTAACAGGGTTTCTCTACCACCTTTCACTTTTTTAATCCGGCCCCAGGTGGTGGTTAGTTTGTCCCGGAGGGTTACTGGGGTTGCTAATTCCGTCTGCACATCCCCCTCATATCTAATTGCACCACCTTTTCCTTCGCCCTCCAGTTTGAGTTCTCCATCAAGATACAATCTACCTACCGGATCCTCGTAAGTAGCCACTGCGTGATACCACCTGCCTCTGGTCATATGATACTATTTCACAATGAGCATTCTGCGCGTGGCTTGGGACGAGCCAGCGTGGAGGGTGTAGAAATAGACACCGCTGGAAACCGTCTCTCCGACTCCGTCTTTACCGTCCCAATAGGCGGCAGTTTCTCGCGTCAGATAACGCCCTGCTTTTTGGACCCCGAGATCCAACTCACGGGTCAGTTGCCCTCGGAGGTTGTAGATGCGAAAGATCACAGGCACATCGACCACTAATCGATACGGTAACCAGGTCTCTGGGTTAAACGGGTTGGGGAACTTTTGGAGCAGCGCCGTGCGTTTAATCTGCCCGAGCGTTGTCACCCTCAATCCAAACGGCTCGACGGGGAATGGCAGCGCGTCGAAATCGTCTGCAATATTATAGACATACGCTGCCGCACCAAATCCGAGATTGAGGGGAGGGACCGAAGGGAGGGCATGAGCCGAGACAACGACATGGTCGCCGGCGATAGCCACCCAAGCGCCGAAGGTGATGTTTTGCCCCTCTTGGTCGGGCGTAACCTTTTTCTTCTCCTGCCAGACCCCGTCCACACTCACAAAAGAATAGACGGCGGCCGAGGCCGGTAGGCCACGTGCTTCGCGTCTTGGCGCGCCAACGATGGCGGTTTTCCCGTTGGTGGCGACACTCGAGCCGAACCGATCGCTTGGGTTGGTGTCTTCGGCAATCAGCTTGGCTTGTTGATTCCACCGCTCGCCATCACGGGTGAAGATATAGGCTGCACCGGCATCTCTTCCGGCATTACTATCATACATTGGCGCTCCAACGATGACCGTATCCCCGCTCATGGCGATTGTACGTCCGAAATGGTCGCCCTTTCGGGCGTCATCGGCTGTGAGTTTGGCTTGTTGGACCCACGTTTCTCCCTGGCGTTCAAAGACATAGACGGCGCCGGCGAGTCTGAGTCCATTATGCGTGTGCTTAGGCGCCTCGATGATGGCGACGTTCTCACGGACGATGGCGGCCTCTCCGAAATTGTCTCCTTTCCCTAAATCTTGGGGAACGAGCTTGGCCTGCTGTTCCCACCGCTTTCCATCGTGGAAGAAGATATAGGCTGAACCCGAGTCCTGGCCGGCATCATCATCCTTTGGCACACCAACGATGGCCGTGCTACGGTCAATGGACACAGCATGTCCGAAACGATCGTCATCCTCCGGGTCTGCAGCGACAAGTGTCGCCTGCTGTTTCCAAGCAGCCCCGCGAGGGGCGAAGATATATGCCGCCCCCTTCATCCCTTTCTTCCAATCCGCAGCTTGGTCACCGGCCCAGTCGGCGCCATGAAGGTCCGACGGTGCCCCGACGATGGCGATGTTCGCACTGGCCTGAGCATGGCGAGCACTGAGAGAGACTGCCCATCCGAACTCACCAAGCTGCGGGTTGGCTGGATCTCGGTCTTCCAAACGAAGCTCCGCCAACTCTTTCCAGTTTTTGCCCCTGCCGATATAGATTTTCGCGACGCCCACCTTTTCGGCTCCCGCGACTATGGAATCCCCGATAATATCAGCGGACAAATGAAGACCCCGTGTTTCAGGGTCAGCGATAAGCTTGACTTCCTCTTCGGCGAGACTGATGGCCCCCGGTCCAATACCGAGGACGAGACTGATAAGGAGAAACTGTGCCGTTTTCATGGTAATCTCCTTCCGATGTTGATTGATGTTAAGAAGATATCGACAATGGCCTGTTTTCGACCCTACGGCGCCTCTCTGTCACTTCGTGGTTTCTCATTATTAATCCCGCAGTCTGCAATCTTCGTGTGCGCGTTAGAAGTGCCGTAGGTGACTAATGGACCAATGCCCCCTAGATTGTTGACCTTTCTCTTCAATCGACCCCTGCCATTATAGTACATTGCCATGAATTCTAAGTTCTCAACGACTGCCAGATGAACAAACGTGCCTGCATCATTCCACTTCAGTCCGCGTCCTAGGAATTTAAAGGTCACGTGGATGCATTCCTTGGGGATCAAACATCCCACATCGTGATGTTGATTCGGGTGGGGCAGAGGTTTCTCATGTGTTGCTGTTGTCGGCTACGCCCACGGCATAGCAGAATTTGAGCCAAAGTTAAACCTTTCAATGGCGTCATGTGGCCCGTCACCAGTGGGTACGTCAGGGTTTCTATTGAGCCGTCCGACGTTGGTAAATGCCGAGAGATTACTCAACAATGATTTTCCCAAGTCAATACATGGCGTTTGCTGGTGAATAAATCTTGCGAAGGGAAAGTTGATTGCGCTGCCTAATGGCCGGTCGTCGTAGAGTACATTGTCTATTACTTGACCGTGGTTGTGCTTTCCAGACCAATCCAGTACCAAGTCTCCAGCCTTCACATCATCAAAAAGGAAAGCGACAATAACAGTTTCAGGGTCGATTTCGGCAGAACTTAGGTTTGTGAACACCAGACTCACGCAGATTGAACCAATATAGATTAAGATGAGCCTCGTTGGCAAAGTTTTCATCGTAACTCCGTCGCTTCCTGAATTGGGGAAGAATCACTAAAAGAGGTCGATGAAGTCGAGGGGAAACTTGACAGGAACTCAGTTTTGGTATGCAAGAATCGGTGCCATATCCACTCTAGACAAGGTCTACCGCGGCATCTTCTTAGCTCCATTATTTCTGAATCGGAGACATTCTAGCACTTTCTGGCGAAATGTCAATTAGAACGATACGATTCTGTTTGTCTCCGTGAGAAAAAACGCATAGCGATAACCCGTAGGTTGGGTTGAACTATCAAGCGAGCGAATAGTGAGTAGGATTCTCTATCGCCAAATCCCCATATAAAGTACACAAAAGTCCGTAACGACTTATTACGGCGGTAGCTTGTACCACAAACTGTTAGATTGTGCTTTCCGCAAACTAACAGTTTGCGGTACAGATTCTATTCAAAATTACCATCCCATCCTTCCCATCTTCCATCCTTCCGCTCATTACACCATTCCAACTCTTCACTCACCATCAACAACCAAAAATCAGATGCGATTCCCCTGGATTGGGCAATACAATAACTTGACAAGCGCGTATTTTTTGTAATAATAGAGTTTGCATAGGATGTTGCCCGGTCGTCTAATGGCAGAACGCATGGCTCTGGACCATGTTGCGAAGGTTCGGGGCCTTCCCGAGCAGCCGATGAGGCGCTATCGCCTAGGGTTAGGACGGGTGGTTTTCAGCCATCAAACCGGGGTTCGATTCCCCTGGCGCTATCTTTGACTTACGTGATGTTCCTAGGATGTAATGTGGACTAATCCAAAACGCATAAATCTAGACTCTCCGTTCGTTTACTATATTTCTATCACTGACGATACCGGCAGCGAGTATAGATACATCGGTAAAGCTAGGCATAAGGGGCGTCTCAAGGAATATAAAAGAAACATGCGCAAAATTCGTGACCGGAAACAGCGTGCATCGAATCAAAAATATCGGGCTGTTCATTTTGTGCTCTACAAAGCAATTGAAAATAATTGGAAAATTAAGTTTTACCCTTTGGAAGCATGTTCAGAAGGCGAATTGGGCGCCGTAGAAAAGCGATTGATTGTGGAATTTGGATGCAATCTAAACCGCGGGCGCATGTGGGCAATTGAGGAGATATGCACCTTGGAAATTGAGGATATTGTCCCAAATGTGTGACGCCTAGGAACCTAAGAAATCGTTCGCATTGCTGCTACTGATTATCCAATCCCCCATCCCCTCCACGTCTTTCCCCCGCCTAGTAGATGTCATAAACTTCGCACAATTCTTTTCAACATGCCCGCCCTAAACACCGCCTAGAATGCCAAGAGATGCAGTTCGGACAATTGGCTGTGCCAACGTTGATTTCTGCTTTCCGCTTGCCAACCCTAGGGGATTCTGTTATAGTTCATCTCATCAACTGACGTGCAGACGCAGAACATCTCGTTAAAACGGAGGAGACAACAAGCATGGCACAGAATTGGATTGAACTCTTTAGCGGAAAAGACCTTACCGGTTGGCGAATGCGGCATTCGGACCGAGATCACACATGGGCAGTTCACGACGGCATCTTGGACAATTTGGGTCAAGGGGTGGACATTCTCACCGAGCAGGAGTTCGGCGATTTCGAGTTGCACATCGAATATCTCGTGCCGGAGGATAGCAACAGCGGCATCTATCTCCGGGGACGCTACGAGCTTCAGATTCTTGATAGTCTCGGCAAGACCTACTCCTATCCGGCTGAGAACGGGGCGCTGTACAATCAGAAGCGCGTGGATGTGGAGGCTAGCAAACCGGCGGGTGAATGGCAAACGCTGGAGGCGACACTCAACGGCATGGTTCTAACCGTGTTTCTGAACGGCGCCAAGATTCACGATAACGTGACGATTGAGGGACCGACGGGCGGACAACTCGCGGATGACAATCCACCCGGAGGACCTATCATGTTGCAGGGCGATCATGGGCCTGTCCAGTTCCGCAATATTCGGATTCGTGAGTTATAATACCATTTCTATATATTGGCAGTGCATTAATAGCGTCAATCAAGTCTTTCCAAAGCGAGGCAAGGGGATCTCTATGGGAACTCTATCGCGGTCACTGTTCGTTCCCTTGATCCCTCGCTACTCACTCGGTTGATTCCCGCCTACGAGGTTTAGCGTGAAGGGCAACTGTTGGTATGGGTTGTGTCATAAGTATAATGGAAAACACTATATGCACTGTTATTCAAGCGAAATGGTATAATCAGGAATCCAAAAAAAGAAACCGAGTTTGCGGAAAAAACTCGGTTTCGCGTCACTATTGCTCTACCGGCGCCAAGAGGAATTACTCGGCAATAACAGCTATCTTTACGCCCGCGTTCTCTGAATTGCCATTCGAATTCGTTGCGTGCACCTGACAGACATACATGCCACCCGCGACTCGATCCCCATCCGTTTTGTCCCCGTCCCAATAAAACTCGTCGTTCACCCCCAATCGCCCACCGTTGTTTCCTGCGCGGAATTTACGTTCGAAGATTTTCTCTCCGACCAAGGTGTAAATCGTAACATCTACGTCGGCGTCTTGATTCAGCACGTACGACAGCTTCATGCCCTGGTCCGGAGTACCGAAGCGCGCCGGATTCGGGTATGCCATGATATTCGCAATCACCAATTGACTATCATGCACTATTGTATCTCCGGCTTCTGTAATGGGTTGCGCCAGTTCCGCCAGTGTGGCAACCGCCAATTGGACAGCCCGCTTCCCCAAAGGCAAGGTAATTTGATCGAGGGTGTCTATTTCGCTATGGATATAGTCGGTTGATTCCGGTGCATTAAAGGTAGATTCCTCCGAGACCATAACCGCAGGGACTCCGATTTTCCAGAATGGGGAATGATCGCTAAAGATAAAGCTGGGGTCGTTCTTTTTGCGCAACTCGACATCGATATTGTACCGTTGCGCCGCCGTACCAAAAGCGTTCACGAGCCACTGAGAGCTTTCATCGCCCAGCACGTGGATATCCAGAACCCCGTCTTCATCATGCCCCAAGAGATCGAAATTCAGCACGCCGGCAATCTGATCGCCGCGTTCCGTCACGAGTTTGCTGTAGTGCTCGCTCCCAAAAAGAAACAGTTCCTCGCCGGTGAAGGCGATGAACTTGATAGTAAAGTCGAAATCCTGCCGACTGATGATGCGCGCGGTTTCAAGGATTTCAGCGATTCCCGATGCGTTGTCCGAAGCCCCGGGCGCGGGCAAAATGTGCCAATTCGCGTCCCAGCCGGAAGTCTTGAAGGAAATACTGTCATAGTGACCCGTCATCAGAAAGATACGATCTCGGTTGGGCCCCTTCCCCGGCAGGGTCGCAACAACGTTCCGCATAACATATTCACCCAACAGTGGCCCGCCCAAGCCTCCTCGGCGACGATGCGGAAACGAATCAAATTCAACCTCTAGCCCGTAACTACGGAACTGGTCGGCGATATAATCCGCCGCATTGTCGCAGGCGTGATCGGGGGTCGGTCTGCCATCGTGTTGGACGGCGTCGCGCACGCGGAGCGCGTACCGGCTTCTGAAGAAATGCCCAGGACGTTCCAGGTCCTGGTTCTCAACAAGCGCCTTAATCAAGTCGAACCAGCGATTGGCATCAACCTCTTGAAGCAGGGATTGAATAATAGCTTGGTTTTGAGGCGCTGCGGAGACGCTCGGCGCAAATAACGACTGGTCAAATGCGGCAATCTTCACTTCAGTTGGCAGCCTAGCTCGATGGTGCCCGGGAATCTTGAGCAATTTTCCCTCAATTTCGCCCGGCAATTTAACCAGAAATATCCCATCAAAGGCGTCCAGTAATTCTCCGTACTTCTCGGCTTCCGACTGCGTTCCCAGGCGAAGCAGGTAGTAGTTGAACTCGGGCAGCACGACATCCAGAACCTCGGCATGAGAAAGGGCTGGCAGGGCGCTTCGGCTCGCTTGAACGATGGAGAAGTCGCGGGTGCGATAACGCAACTTCAACCCGTATCTCTCGGTCAAGACACGGAGTTGTTGATTGGAGTTTTCAGGGATTTTGAGGAGCAACTCCTCTTGATCCGAAACTAGGGGTGTGCTGGAAAGGAGGAAAAACAAAATTGAAATTGCTAGTTTGCGCATCTAAAAAGCGGTTCCTAAGAGTAACTTATGGATTCGGAGATTTGCAGTGAGAACGGCAAGTATTCTACAAAACAGCGACGCCCGGCGTCAATGTCAATTTCGTTCGCCGCAGGTTAAAGATGACGACGGCTTCTCGTCTACGATGTCTCCTCCAAGACGCTCCGTAAGACTCCGGCTTGCGCTTCCAATCGGGATACCGCATCATCGTATCCCACTCCCGCCGCCAGCATGACTATCGCGGTTTTGACGCTGCCGCACGCACGCGTCAGTGCTTCTTGAGCCGTATCGAAGTCCGCACCCGTCACTTCCACAATGATGCGTATTCCCCGGTCGGTCAGCTTGGCGTTGGAGGATTGCAGGTCGACCATCAGGTTGTTGTATACCTTGCCGATTTTAATCATTGAGATAGTCGAAAGCATGTTTAGCACGAGCTTTGTAGCCGTTCCGGCTTTCAGACGGGTAGACCCCGTAATAATCTCGGGTCCCACGATTGGAGCGATGCAAACATCTACAAACTCTCTCAGGACATCGGCGGCGGGACTACAGCAGAGGAAGATTGTCTTTGCACCAAGTCTGTGCGCCTCTTTCAGTGCGCCGATGACGTAAGGGGTGTACCCGCTGCTGGCAATGCCAACTAGGACATCTTGCTCTGCTACGCCTCGCTCGCGGATTGCTTGTGCGCCGATCTCAGGCTTATCCTCCGCAGCTTCCACAGAGCGTCGCAAGGCACGGTCACCCCCGGCGATAATTCCCTGCACCATGTCGGGATGGGTGCTGAACGTCGGGGGACATTCGGAGGCATCCAGAACGCCCAGTCTGCCGCTCGTCCCGGCGCCGATGTAAAAGAGTCGCCCATCCCGTCGGAAGGTGTCTGTAATGAGTTCAACACCTTGCGTAATTGACCCGGACACAGCCTCCACGGAAGCCAGTAGCTTTTGATTCTCTTCGTGAAAAATCTCGACAATCTCTTCTGTTGATTTGAGATCGATGTCCAGCGAGTTGGGATTTCGGTGCTCGGTGATGAGTTCGGAGAGGTTCATTCGCATAGGAAGACAGTGGCTAGTGGTCAGTGATTTGCGGGTCAGTCATTATTGTACCATTTCGCTATATTGGCAAAGTCGCGATTCGGAGAGGGATCTCTATCGCACTCACTATTCATTCGCTTGATCGCTCCTACCGGGTGTCCACCGCGTAAGTTTTTGTAGGGTGGGCATTGCCCACCTCTCCAAACGCGTTACTCTCATCGTATACCCAATTCAAACCTACACTGCGGTTCCGCCGTGACCTGCTTCGTAGTAGGAATCGGTGATTTAAGCGTAGGAGTTTGAATGAAGAAACCTTTAGAGTCTGTTTTAAGATCCATCTCTGGTTTTCTGTCGCTTCTATCGAAGCAGTCGCGATTTGGAAATCGCGTCCACACGGTTATAGTTTACACTGAGTCTTCTTCCATCTTGTCCTTTTCAGGATCATACAAACGGTACTTTCCCCTTGCTATTTTCCAGTACCTATCCTCGGTGCGGGAATAATGACGGCGTGAACAACTATTGACACACCCCGCTGCTATCTCCGGATTTAAGTTTCTCATGTTAAAATTAGGATTCGTTTCTAAGATGGTTCGTTTAAGATCTTTCATGGCAAATTCGATGCCCGTATCCCCGCCTGTAAATTCGCGTACCGCGTCCCATACCTCCTGTTTTACCGGTGTATCGCCCGACCATCGTGGAGGAAGTGGAGGACGTTGTTGCTGGGCGCTAGGGGCGGCGAATCCTTCATCTCCAACCTTTGTTTCCGTATTGACGAGGACTTCACCAGACTCCGTTTCAAAGGTGGAAACATCTATGCAGCTGACATCCATACCGTGTGAAGTTCGGAGAAATCGGCAAACACCCGCGACTCGCGATGGAATTTCTTCCGCAACTATGAACAGACGCAAACGCTGTTTGAGTTCTGGAAGTTTGTCGGTTTTAGGCATGTCAAATAGATCCCTGAAGGCATCATCGAAAGTTTTTCCTTGGAGCCCGTCGCGAGTTTCAAAGTAAGCTTCAGCTATCTCGCGAATCTGGGATTGTGAAAGTCCATCTACCCATGCTGCGTAATCAAGGAGTTGTGCTATTATGTCGCGGGGGGTACGACCCTTTTTCAGTTCAGCCACGACGAGGTTCCCTTCAGCATCAACCCCAAGTAGGTCAGAATAGATGGTCCCGTCTTCATCTTTAGCACTCGTGCCTGCCAATCCAGAGAATGTGTTCATCTTGGACGAGTGCCACTGGACTGTTTTCGAGCCAATCCTCCAGATAGCGTTCAAGTTCAAGGTTTGTTCCTTTCGCAATAACGAGTGCCGCTTTGGACATATCGTCACCTTCCAATTTTTCTAATCTAAAAATAGCCATTGTTCTTCCTCGGTTCTCCATGATACCGATAATAGTTAAGCATTTGTTGTTCCCAAAACTATTGATGTGGTAAAAGCAGGTTGTTTTGGTATCCCCGCACACCCTGCAAAGCGGGGTTCAAAGAAAGGAATAACCCGACGGACCGCTTGGCGGACAGACGCACAGGAGCACTGACTTCCCACCTGCCCGTTAAATCAGCGTGCGGGGACTGGAACAAGATGGTATGTTGAGATTCCTTCAACCCAACCTGCACTACTGCGATATTGCCAATAGCACCGCTCCGTAAGCGGGTTCGCGCTTGGGGAGGCAGACACGCGCATCCGGCGCGAGATTCTGAAGACGGTTGCGCAACGACGCGACGAAGGTCGGCTGATGCGTGAAAATCCCGCCACTGAGCACCAGATTAAACGGCTGACCAAATCCCAGCTTTTCTATCACAACGCGAGCGGCGAGCGTCAGTTCATCGGCAGCTTCATCAAGAATCTGTCCCGCGACGGGATCGTTCGCAGCCGCGGCGTCGAACACCACCCCCGCGAGCTGCGCCACCTTGTCTTTACTGACGGAATGGATCCAGGGGATGAGATTTCTAGGTTGCGAAAATCCAAGCGCATCAAGCATCAGAGAGGAGAGAGGTGTGGGAACCCCGCGTCCGTCAGCGGCGCGTGCGACGGCTTGAAGTGCACGCCGGGCGATGTCGTAGCCGCTGCCCTCGTCGCCGAGAAGATGCCCCCAGCCGCCGGCTTGCGCTTCATGCCCCGCGGCGTCTATCCCGTACACAATGGATCCGGTGCCAGCGATAATGATGACGCCCGACAACTCTTCCGCACCTCCGACGAGTGCAATCTGCGCGTCGTGCGTGAGAATACGGTTCTCGGGGATCCCGATTTCGTCGCAGATTCGTCCAATAACCTTTTTATCCGCCGAGGACGAGACCCCCGCAAGCCCCAAGCAGTACGCGCACGACTCCAACGCAGCGTTTGCATCCGCTATCAACCGTGAGACGACATCAGAAAGAACCTGTTTCGTTTGCTCCTCTCCGACGGCATGATAGTTTGATGCACCGGACTCCGCCTTGGCGATTATGTGCCCGGCTTGGTCGGCAAGCAATCCGGTCGTTGTTGTGCCACCGCCATCAATGCCGATAAAGAATCCCGGATGAGAAGGGGACTGAAGGTTGTTAGTCAAAGTCTGTGCTCTTTTGGAGTGTCCTCAACGCCTTAGGACGAACGACGACATATTTTTTTAGTACGGGACATCCCCTCCGTAAGGTATCATATTAATCGGATGCCATGACGCTTGGTTCATGTGACGCAATAGTAGCATGAGGAATAATGACCACGGTTCCTTAGCCCGATAACTACACAAATTGCTCCCATGTCTAGGAAGCAAGTCTACAGATTTATTTGGAGGTATGCCGTTTATCAATTCGCCTGCGACATTGAGTAGTATGTTACGACCGCCGGTTGCTTCTAATGCGATTATCGTATCAACTCTCTTATGTACGGGCAGTTTCTTGCCAACTACTATTTCGTTAAATTTGGATTGCAGGCTTTTGCCTTCAACACTTTTTACGGCGATACAGAAAAAAATTGACTGCCAGTGATGGTGGTCACATCCAAATAGAGAAAATTTTGTCATTTTTGGGCCAGGTTGTTCAATATAGGCTTGCCTACATAGTTTTTTGTAACTCAAGCATTTCTCGAAGCTATCTACGAGTTCGGATGCATTTAGCGTAGTTTTGATCTCTCCGCATGCGTATGTAGCTTCGACCGGAAACATTTGAGCACCGTCGCTTGCAAAGATGCGCGGCGTGTTAAGCTTGTCATATAGTATAATGTCCATCTGCCTAGAGACGTTGCCGATGGAGTCAACCACGAAACCTTGCGACACGCCGATTTTTGCTGGCAAGACCTCCTCTAGTTGAGATCGAAATTGCCGTTCGATAAGTGCACCAATCTCGGCTGAATGGGGAATTGAATCACGAATTTGCTCAATGGATGCCGAGAGTTTGTTCTGTGCAGAAGACAATACTTTGCGATATATTGCAGTGTTCTCAGAATTATTACTCATCTGAGGTTCCCATCTCCTGTAGATTGTACCCGGTTTGGTCGACGAGTAATCCAACCGTCTTTGTGCCACCGCCATCAATGACGATAAAGAATCCTTGACGAGAAGAGGACGGAAGGTTACTGGTCAAATTCCATGCCTTGGAACAGTTTCACGCGCCTTGGCGTTGGTCAATTTCGGAAAGATCTCGTTTGGTTATCAGTTGCCCGCAAGTGTAGAAAAGTTGCGGACGGTTGTCAATTTACGGTATTCAAAGGGTAATGACTCTTCCCGAAATGAATTTTCAAACAGGTTATTTTCCGTTCTGTTTCGCAATTTTACGTATGTCAGGATTGGTATACATCTGCTGCGCTGCGTCATCTCCAAGATTATGGATTGCGGCTTTGACAGACTTGACGAGTGCTCTCTTTTCCGGGGTAAACAGAATCCCTATACTCTCGGCTGTGCCTGAACCCGACGCCTTAACAGAGGTAACTTGCTTCATATCGTGATTGTAAAAGGTGAGTTTAACAGATAGGGAGTGATCCGATTCTCCGCGATACCACATCTTGTCGCTCTGATAGCCAAATGAACCCCCGGTGCCCCTAACTTCTGCGATAACAACAAGATCTAGCTGCTTATCATCCATCATCCGCTGAGTCGGATATGATTTTAGTACGTGGACAGAAGCGAACACCCGCCGAAGCGCCCTAGTCATCGTTGATTCAAGAGCTTTGTCCAATACCCGCAATTCGCCTTCTTTTATACCCCTACTATGGCTATGAAGCCTTGCCGATAGCTCACCGTCTTCCGTAACGAACAGACCGACGCGCAAACCGATGGGTTTTGTGCTGTCACCACATCCTGCGAGGGCAAAGGCGAGGATAACGGATGAGATGCTGCGACGAAGATTAAATCCCATCTTTCTGCCTTTGGAACGCTACGTAGGGGCAATTTAGAAGCTATACACTTGTAAAGAAAAGATCTCATCTTCGATGTGGCGATCGAAGATTGCCGCCGGCGCTCAGCGATGGCCAAAAAAGAAAATACGCTTACGCCTCTAGCACCAGACGTGCGAAAGGTGCGACATGTCGCGGCTGTGTCACGGAAGACACCGCAAAACCAAAGGCTGGTGGGCGGGGGATCTCTATCGCAGTCGCTATTCACTCCTTTGATCCCACCCTACAAGAAGCTACTTGCACAATGCCGTAGAGAGAAGCAAAAGGCGAAGAAACCGATCAAGGAAGCGGATAGCGACCGCGATAGAGACCCCTTTTGAGGAAAAAACTCGGTTTCTGTGATGGTGGGCGGCGTCCACGCTACGCAGGAGTGACTGCCAAGACGCGAACTTCGCCGAATTCGTGGTCGAGCTTGCTCCAGGAGTCTCCGTCGTCCGTGCTGCGGAAAAGCTGTCCGCTCACGCTGCAAGCCATTATCCAGCCGCTCACCGCGGGGTTGTTCGCAAAGCACCAGATGGTGCTGTTCGCGGTCATCCCGATGTCAGCCCGCTGCCACGACTTGCCGAGGTCGCGCGTATAGAAGATTCCGCCTTCGTTGCCGGGAGGCCCATTGCCCGCGCCGACAAACACGCGCTCGGCGTCGCCGTTCAGGTATAACGCCGCTCGGCAGTAGGGCCAGGGATAGTGGTCTTTGACGCTGAGCGGCGTCCAATTCGTCATATCCGTCGTGATGCACATGTCGTTGTTCGTGGCGGCAACGAGTGTTTTGGGATTGCCGGGGACGACGGTAAGCCCGTGAATGTCGAGGCTGCTAAGCCCTTCACTTCCCGCAGTCCACGTCTCGCCGCCATCGGTGCTCCGACGCATACCGTCAATCTCGATTCCGGCGTATATCGTCTGGTCGTCGATCGGGTCGATGATTAATGAGGTTATTCGCGGAATGATTGGCACGCCCGGGCACTCGTCGGCAAGCTCCGCATCAAGTTGCTTCCACGTTTCCCCGCGATCGGTTGATTTGAAGATGGCGGAGGGGCATGTGCCCGCATAGATTGTGTCGGTGTTATTCGGATTGATTGCAATCGCCCACACCTGCATCTTATCCATTGGCGATTCGAGGGAGTGCCACTTATCTCCACCGTCTGTACTGCGGCAAACTCCTGCTTCCGTGCCCGCGAAGAGGAGGGAGGGATTGTCGGGAGACGCGGCTATTGCCCGAATGTGAGCCTCCGGGAACATGCCCTCGCTGGCGCGATTCCAAGAATCGCCGCCGTCTTTGCTGCGCCAGACGCTCTGGCCTACTGTTCCCGCATAGATGGTTGGTGTATTTGCCATGATTTACCTCCGTAATTCAGTGATCAGTGGCTAGTGGTTAGTGAAACAATTGCCGTGTTCAGTCATTGACCATTAGTCACTGTAGTTTGCCAAGAACGTATGGAACGCAGATCTGCGTTCCATACAATAACCCTCCACTCACATCTTGTCACTCTGTTAGCTTTCCTTCACCAACTACTGTATCGAAAAATTGGATTTGCCATTCAACATCACGAGGCTCAATCTCAACGCTCAAATAGATTGGGTAGGTGTAGATTGCGCCGTCTTGCACGGGCGTCATCGGCTCACCGGACACAATTACCGTTTTCCCCGCGTACACTGTGATGAGGGGCGTATTGACACCGACGAGGCTACTGGGGATCGCAATTATGTCCCAATACCTAGAGTGTACCGGATTCGGCAACACCGACGCATCGAAGGTGACTTCAGCCCCCAATTTCGCGTGATATTCGTAAGTTGACGGTTCTTCGGAAAAAGGGGCGCTGCGAGGCTGGACACTGGGGATCATAGTGATTTCATGAACGCTCAATCCAAAGTTGGGGTTAATCATACTCGCTTTGCCGTTCGCAGTCAACGGTACATCGAGCACCTGACTAGGCTGTCCGTCTTGAAACTCGATAGCCTTCAGGTCGTAGATTCGACTGCCGTCGATAATGCCCCCTCTCGCAAGCGGAGACTGAATCTCGAAAACGACGTTCAGCCCCTGCCATCCGCCACTTGATAGCAGGGTAATATAGTCGGCAGCATAATTGACCAATACATCACCTTTAGCCATAATCGGGTATGAACGGTGCGTTCGCCGTGGTCGGAGCGTTAGGTCTTCATTCCGATATCCGTACTGCCCCCCCGCAAAGTGGGTGTCGTCCAGAAAGTTTGCCACCTTCCAGTCGGCAAAAATGGATGAGAAGGTGCGGGTTAGACCTTGTGACAGCAGCGCGCTGTTTACGCCGGCAATCCCATCCGCTCGCTCTCTCACTATCGCGGCGATTGTCTCCTGACCGCCGTGCTGTTCGTAAAGATACAGCATCCAGAGGTAGGCTGCGCCGTATTGAGCGAGACGACTTCGGCTGCCGAGCGGCCAGTTGGTCAACGATACCGAAGGGTTCCTTTCGTAGCTCGTTGTATGCTTTTCGGGACGATAGCCACAGAGGAACATGGCGATATCGGCACATCCCTCATTGACCCATATCACCTCGTTGCGGTCGTGGCGCCAATGGATTAAGTGATGGAATTCGTGAGCGATTACGCCGAGCCCTTCGGCGCCGCCCGTGTCGAGAGGATGGGTGTCAATGTAAAGCAGGTCGCGCTCGTTGCTGCGAATCGGTGCTCCAAATTCCGGATGCCGCAATACCCCGCGTTGTTGATCGATGGGGTTAAAATACCCGGCTATAAACCCGTCGCCCCTCACCGCTGCGTCACGAATGTCGAGCAGGAGTAGATAGATTTTTGCGTCTCCGTCAACGTCCGGAGGTGCACCAAAGAGACCCGTCTGTATCCGGTATATCCCGCGCTGCGGGTCGGCTGGAGTCGAGTCGTCGAAGGCGCGGCGCACCGTTTCGAGTGTTTCATGTTCCACGGTGTGTTCCCATTGAGAATCCTCGACATACAGGTAGCAGAACTCACCGATTGCCCGCAATGTCGCCGATACAATATACTGCTCTTGGGTTCGCACATCAACGGAGAAGAAGGAATGGCGGTCTCCGAGCGCGGGGGGCGCCAGTTGCGCGGGGGCGGCAGGTGAGTCAGGTGCCGCCATCAGGGAGGGAAATTGATCGAAAAGGTAGGGGGTGCCGTCAATCCAAGCATCTGCCACGGAGTGAACACTCACGAGGGCAAGGATGACGAGAATGCACCGAATTCGGTGTGGGCGGCGAACGGAAGAGAAAGGAGAGTTGAGTCTGTTTTTGTTCATCACTAGCCACACACCCCGCAAATAGAAGAACCCACACGGTGGCAACGAAGATGAACGCGGAGAATCAGGGTAGGAACCATTTCTCGATCACGACTTCTTGCAACATGTGTTCGCAAGATGATGTGAGAAACCGAGAGTTGCGGAAAACGCCCTATTCCGTTTAGTCGCCAATCTCTGTTTTTAACTTCTCTCGGATGGCGGTATTGTTTGGCTCCAGTTGAATGGCTCTTTGCCACGCGGCAATCGCTTTGTCTTTTAGCCCCTTTTTCATGTAGGCATCGCCCAAATGGTGCTGAATTTCGGCGCTTTTGGGCATAAGGTGGATTGCCATTTCCAGTTGTTGCAAGGCTTCATCCAGTTTCCCCTGTTTGAAGTATGTCCAGCCGAGACTGTCAATATAACCGGCTTGCTCGGGCGATTGCTTCAATGCCTTCTTTATAAGGTCAACGGCTTCATCCAGATTTGTACCGTTCTCGGCGAAGAAATATCCCAAAGCGTTAAGCGCGTCCGTGTACTCCGGATTAACCGAGATGGCTTTTCTCAAGTAAAACTCGGTTTTTTGGAGATTACCAAGCTCTTCATAGGCAAGCCCTGTCCAATAGATTGCTTCCACATTCTCGGGGTCATCTCTTAGAACATTTTGTAAGATGTCTATCGCCTCTTCATACTTCTCAAGAGCGAAATAATGTCTCACCACATGACCGGGTTCAAGGGCAGCGGCTTTTTTGAGATAGGGGTATGCTCTTTCCAAATCACCCTGTTCCTGATGGGCGATTCCGAGCCAGTAATTTGCATCCACATTGTCAGGATACTCAAGAACTACCTGCCGCAACATCTCAATTCCATCCTCCTCGCCGCCAAGCTCGACACATAGGCTGCCTAGACGCGCACGCAAGTGCGGGAGCAGCGCGTCATAACGAGAAAGGTTCTCGGGTTTATCAACGCGCCGCAGTTCTTGGTAAGCAACAATCGCCTTCTCAAGGCTACCTTTCGCGGACTCCAACTGCTCGGGAGGCACCTCCGGTTGATTCATAATCTGTTCGAATCGCTCAACGTATAATTTCCCCAACGCATTATGACCCTTTGATAGATTCCGATCGATTTTCACCGCCCGCTCGTAGGCGGCAATGGCTTCCTCTCTTCGGTCCGATTCATCGTATAGCTCCGCAAGATCGAGATGGAACCGGGCGTGGTAGGGCATAATTCGCGTCAACTCTTTGAACGAATTAATCGCCAGCTTGTAGTCTTTTCTAAACTTCGCTATCATCGCCAGATGACGGTGCGCCTCCACATGATCGGGTTGCAATTCGGTGACCTCCCGGAACTCGGCTATCATCTTCGTCCATATCTTCTCATCCCGAGAACGCGTTGAGCGGCGTCTTTGCTGGAGGCGCTGGAAAAGAATCTCTCCAAGCAAAAAATGGGGGGCAGCTTTGTCTGGCTGAAGTTCAATGGCTCGGCGGCATTCCGTCTCTGCGCTCTTAATATCTTGCATTGCGCGACTGAGCCGGGCTAATTGTGTATGGACAAATGCGGAGGGTTCATAATTTTCAAGGAGGCGGAGGTAGATCTCCTTCGCATCGGAAAGCCGCCGCATGGTGTGGAGATAGGTCGCCCAAGCAAGTTGCGTGTAGACCCGTTTGGCATTCTCATATTCTGGGCTTAAAGACAGGGGAGAATATTCCACAGAGTTTTGTGTGTCAAGACTTCCCGATTCGTCCGACACCAGCGGCTTTTCGGTGGATACCGCTTCCTCCGCAGCCACCATCGTCACCGTGCAGTTAAGGAAAATGGCAATGGCAAAGAGTGGTATTGATGCAAGACGACGCATGGAAGCCCGGTGGCTTGTGGCGCTAGACTTGTGGTTAGTTGAAGTTTCTTGACTGGTCATAGGACATTCAGAAGAATAGGTCGCACAATCTTGATTGTTCCTTAAGATTGTGCAAGAAAGAGACCGAGTTTTCAAGAAAAAACTCGGTTTAGGTGCAATGATTCTAAATTGCCATATCGGACGCGCAATGAATTGCGCTACTACGAACTGTCAGCCTCGGTCTCTCCATTTTCACCGTTTTCGGGGAGACTTGTTTCGAAAATCTTTCCGACATCAACGACGTTCTCGTCGGCACGCAGCGACATTAGACGGACGCCCTGGGTATTCCGTCCAATGACACGAATGTCGTTGACTGCCATTCGAGTTATCATACCCTTGGAACTAATGATAATCAACTCATCGCCTTCCGAGACCGGCTTGGCATCAACAACAAGTCCATTGCGGGAGCTCGTCTTGATAGCGATAACCCCTTTTCCGCCACGTGATTGGTATCGATACTCCTTTACGGCGGTTCGTTTGCCGTAGCCGTTGGCTGTCACGACAAGCAGGGATGTGTTCTCATCGGGGGAAACCACCATTCCGACAACGGCGTCGTCTTCACCAATCCGAATGCCGCGCACTCCCCGTGCGGTGCGTCCCATGCAACGAACCTCGGTCTCATTAAAGTGAACCGACATGCCTTGCCGCGTCACCAAGATGATATGGTCGTTTTCCTCTGCTAATCGGACGCCAATTAGCTGATCGTCTTCATCAAGGTTAATGGCGATAATGCCGGCAGAGTACGGCTTACGGAAATCAGAGAGCTTGCATTTCTTGACGATTCCCCTTCGGGTTGTCATGAAAAGGCAGCGGTTATCATTAAACTGGCGAACAGTAACAAAGGCGGTCGTTTTTTCGCCTTCCTGCAACCTTAAGAGGTTCACCACGGCTCGTCCAGCAGCGGTGCGTCCGCCTTCGGGAATCTCGAATACCTTTAGCCAATAGCATTTCCCTCGATCCGAAAAGAATAGGATGTATTGATGTGCGGAGGCAACGAAGGTATATTCCAAGAAATCGCCGTCTTTGGTCCCCATGCCTATCACCCCAACGCCGCCGCGATTTTGTCGGCTGTAGGTTGAAATTGGCATCCGCTTGATGTAACCGGCGTGGGAAATTGTTACGACCATCTCTTCGTCGGCAATCAGGTCTTCAATGTCGAAACTTCCGACTTCGTTGATAATCTCGGTGCGGCGTTCGTCACCGTAGTCCTTTTTGAGTTCTAACAGTTCATTATTGATGATGTCGGTCAGGAGGGCTTCGCTCGCTAAAATGGCACGCAACTCTTCAATCCGCTCCAGCACGTTTGCGTACTCATCGTTTATTTTCTGACGCTCAAGACCGGTAAGTTGGCGAAGCGTCATGGTCAAGATTTCGCTGGCTTGAATCTCTGACAGCTCGTAACTTGCCATCAAGCCTTCTTGGGCTTCTTGAGGAGACTCGGCGTTTTGGACAATTTCAATAACCTCTTCGAGATTGTTCAAGGCGATGCGGTAGCCTTCAAGCACGTGCGCCCGCGCTACGCTACGGTCCAAATCGAACTGCGTCCGGCGACGAACGACCTCCCGGCGGTGGTTAAGGTAATGTACTAGGATTGATTTAAGCGGAAGCACTCGTGGCAAACCGTTGACGAGGCACAACATAATCGCCCCGTAGTTGGTCTGCATCTGCGTATGCTTGTAGAGTTGGTTCAGCACCACCTGTGCAATAACGCCGCGCTTGAGCTCGATCACCACCCGAATCTCCCTGTCGGATTCATCCCGAATATCGGAAATCCCGGTTATGGTCTTGTCGGTAACCAGATGAAACATCTTGGAAAGCAGCTGATCTTTTTTCACCTGATACGGGACTTCCGTAACGATGATTTGTTCTTTCCCGGCGGGTGTCTGCTCAATGATTGCCCTTGCCCGCACCGTAATACTTCCCTTTCCGGTGGCGTACATGTCCCTGATGCCGGATCTGCCGACGATAATACCTGCGGTAGGAAAGTCGGGACCCGGCATGTGCCGCATAAGTTCAGCCAGCGTCACCTGCGGGTTATCAAGCATTGCGATAAGCACATCAACCACCTCACCCAGATTGTGCGGCGGGATTCGCGTCAGATATCCGACGCCGATGCCGGTCGTGCCGTTGATGAGGAGGTTAGGCAGCAGCGCGGGAAGTACCGTCGGCTCATTCGTCGATTCCTTGTAGTTCGGCTGAAAATCGACAGTGTTTTTGTGGATATCCACCAACATATTGTCGGCGATCGAAGCGAGGCGGCACTCCGTATAACGCATCGCCCCCGCCGGATCGCTGTCGATGGAGCCAAAATTCCCTTGCCCATCAATAAGTGGATAGCGGATCGTAAATTCCTGTGTCAATCCCACAAGGGTATCGTAGATGGGCTCGTTTCCGTGCGGGTGGAAGTTCTTCATGACCTCGCCAACGACGGCAGCGCATTTGTCGTAGGAGCGGTTTGAGGTGAGGTTAATCTCCCCCATGGCGTAGAGAATCCGCCGTGTGCTAGGCTTCAGCCCGTCACGCACGTCCGGGATCGCGCGATTCGTGTTGACACTCATCGCGTAGGTCAGATACGACTCTTTTAATTCATCTTCAATGTATCTGGTGACGATGTTTTGAGTTACGTTTCTCTCTGTTTGCACGCTTTGCCTCAAAAAACAGCAGTCGGTAGAGGGCATCCGCAAGGGATGTCCCTATAGGCAAGTTTCAATATTAAGGTTATCTTCTGTAACGTCTGCGAAAAATAAGAGAGAGTATTCGCACACAGATGGATTTGATATATTTCGCCTCCCCCGTAGGAGCGATCTCCCGGTCGCTACCTGTCTGCGATCGGAGTCGTGATTTGGAGATCGCTCCTACAGTTGCAAGAGAAGAGCACAAATCAATCCATAGGTTAACACTCTCAAATAAGATTGGAAAGATGGAGAATCCTTTTCCACGCCACCTTTAACAGGTTGTTTCTCTAGTGCAACTTGGCGGAGGGTTTCACTGTGTTCAACCCAACCTACAGGTTAGATAAAGACCTGCTGGATTTGCCAATGCAGCAGGAGCGATCAAGCGAGTGCGATAGAAATCTCATCCCGGTCGCGACCGTCTCATGTCCAAGTTCACCTGATGCGCATATTGCTCATGGAATCTCTATCGCCCTCATTGTTCACTCGGTCGACCCTACAATAAACCGAACAGGTGCAGAAACCGAGTTTTCAGGAAAAAACTCGGTTTCGTCGGCACAATTGTACGACTACGATTAAGCGCCGTATACGTCCAAGTTTACCTGATTCGCATACTTCTCAATGAACTCTCGGCGAGGTTCGACAGCGTCTCCCATTAGCAAGGTAAATATCTGATCGGCTTCGACAGCATCTTCCAGCTTCACCTGCAGCAGTACGCGGGATCCAATATCCATTGTTGTTTCGCGCAACTGTTCGGCATTCATCTCTGCGAGACCTTTGTAGCGCGTAATCGACAAGCCACGCCGGCCAACGTCCAACACCTCTTTCATCACATCCCAAACCGTTTCGGCGCGTTGCACACGCCCATTTCCCTCTTGTATCGTAAAGGCCGGATCGCCGTTTTGACTCACATGATTTTTTGCCTGATCGAAATCGTAAGGACAAATATCATACGCGCCCAGTTTCTCGATTTGTTCATCCAGCTCGCAAAGTTCCGACATATCCGACACATCTTCGACGACGGCCTCGGCGGTATCGCCTAGTTCATCAACCGCTTGCTGCGATTCCAAGCTCCTGCCGATCAACTCTTCAATATCATCCTCATCTTGATAGCGATAGAACTCTCCTTGATCTGTCTCGATGAGCAAGAGAGGTGTGCGTTCTCTGCCACGGAAATGCTGATTGAAAAGCCGCTCGGAATCAATCGATTTCCGCTGTAATTCGCTTAGCAGATCCTCAACCCCGCGTACCGATTCGACAATCTCGCGGCACTCGATTGGGGTGTACGGCGCTTCCCGGCGGGTATTTTTTACCTCTACGCTTTCCATTGCGAGTTCAAGGAGATAGTCGTCCATCTGTTTGTCGTCCTGCAGGTATTGCGACCGTCTTCCCTTGCGCACCTGATACAGCGGCGGCTGAGCAATATACAGATTCCCTTTCGCCACCAACTCGGGCATCTGACGATAAAAGAAGGTGAGCAGGAGTGTGCGGATATGCGCGCCATCAACATCGGCGTCAGCCATGATGATAACCTTCGAGTAGCGCAATTTTTCAATCGAGAAGTCCTCCTGCCCGATCCCGGTTCCAAGCGCCATGACGATGTCAATAATCTGATCATTTTTGAGGATCTTATCGAGCCGCGCTTTGGCGACGTTAATTCCCTTACCCTTTAACGGCAACACAGCTTGGACACGCCGATCTCGTCCCTGTTTTGCGGTACCGCCGGCAGAATCTCCCTCAACGAGAAAGCATTCACACTTGGCAGGATCTCGCTCGGAACAGTCGGCAAGTTTTCCGGGCATTGACGCGGAATCAAGAACGCCCTTCCGTCGAATCATCTCTCTTGCTCTTCGGGCGGCGTCCCGCGCTTCTGCTGCTTGAATGCTTTTCTGAACCACCCTTTTTGAGATTGCCGGATTTTCTTCGAGATACGCCTTCAACTTCTCATTCACGAGCGTTTGTACGATGCCTTCAACTTCGGTATTTCCGAGTTTGCCTTTCGTTTGCCCCTCAAATTGCGGCTCGGGTACTTTGACGCTGATTACGGCTGTCAATCCCTCGCGAATATCGTCGCCCGACAGTGTAATCTTGGCGTTTTTTAAGAGGTTGTTGTCCTTGGCGTAAGCGTTGAATGTCCGCGTCAATGCGCTTTTGAACCCACTTTCGTGGAACCCGCCTTCACTCGTTCGGGCGTTGTTGGCATAAGAGAAGATGTTCTCCGAGTAGGTTGTGTTGAACTGCAGAGCGACCTCCGTCCAAACGCCATCTCGCTCGCCTTCAATATAAATGGGCTCCTTGTGGAGTACATCTTTGTTCTGGTTATGAAACTGAACAAACGACGCGATGCCGCCTTCGTACTGGAACTCCCTGGGCTCTCTCTTTTTGCCATCTTCCGTGAGGCGCTCGTCTTTGAAGGTAATCTTGATGCCTTTGTTGAGAAATGCGTACTCACGAAGTCTCTCCGCCAACAGATCGTGCGCAAACTCAACGGTCTCGAAAATCCCCGAATCCGGCATGAAGGTCGTCGTTGTTCCTGTCTTTCGGGTATTCCCAATCATCTCCACGTCGGTTACAGGCAACCCGCACTCATACTTTTGCTGATAGACTTTGCCGCCTTGCCTGACTTGGACGCTCTGCCATTCCGATAAGCCGTTCACCACGGAGGCGCCAACTCCGTGCAGCCCGCTGGCGGTCCTGTATCCGACGTTGGCGCGCCCGTCAAACTTGCCGCCGGCGTGCAGTGTCGTCATGACTACCTGTAGCGCCGGAACACCGCTGGAATGTAATTCCACGGGGATGCCTCGTCCATCATCTCGGACGGTCACGCTTCCGTTGGTGTGTATGGTAATCTCAATCTCGGATCCAAAACCGGCAGCGAATTCATCAATCGAATTCTCGACTAACTCGCGGATCAGATGATGAAGCCCCGCCGGTCCCGTGCTACCAATGTACATACCGGGACGCTTGCGAACCGCTTCCAATCCTTCCAAAATCTGTATATCATCCGCTCCGTAAGACATTTCCGTCTGCATATGATGAATTCTACTCCTTTGAATTTGCCGTTAAAGAAGAATCTCCGGTCTACGGAGATTCGGTATCAATTTTTAAGAACCGGTTTGAAGCCCCTAGGCGCTATTTGAAAATCGTCATCTGGCAACCGTGGTAAATTTCATACTTTTCATACCAAATCGGGGTTTTCCACAGGGAAATAAAACGGGGGATAACCCTTGCTATGACTGGCTTATTCACTGTTTTTACATTAAAGGCATTAAAACGTAGGTATGAAATTCCGGTTGTTTCCCAAAACAGGTTTCAATCGAAGATGAGAGATTCTATCTTGATTCTAAGGATTGTGATTTTCAATGGCTGTGCGCCGGCTTTGACTGATGAAAAGACTCCGCAAATTCGTTTTTAGCTCCGGGTCGGGCACATCGGAGACCGTGTGTTCAACCTTTTCCAAGACACCGGCGGAAATCTCTGCCTCACGGAGCTTATTCTCCACCATATTTTGACGATGAGAACGACGGAAACGTTGAGACTCCGGGAGTGACGGGGAACGCGCCGGCTTTATCTGAAAGCGCAGTTCTCTAACAGCGGCTCGACCAATTTCGGCGTTGAGTTTCCGAATAATGTGCTGTCGCAGAAACGTCAACTCCGTCACCAACGGGTGCGACAATGCGTGAACTGTCAACTTTGACTCAACAAGCGATACCGGCTGTGTGTTACGAGCAATCAGGTCCCCGACGGTTCGATTCCAGACAGCAAATACTTTCTGCTCAACCATCTTGTGCTCGAACCCCTGTTCCTTGATCAGCGATTCAAGCAGGGCATCAAGTTCATGAGTTTTTCCCACCGAATAGGAGTTCATCTCATTACCACACGTATCTGAATCATCTTGCTATGGATATTGAAGCCCCTTCTTAGATTTGACGACTGAAGAGGCATTTCTATCGCCCTCACTGTCCGTTCGGTTGATCTCAGTTGATCCCTCACTATTCGTTTGGTTGATTCTCTTCAGTCGCTTGATCGCCGGAGAACAGATCCGCTGTCTATCGTCAAAACCGTGCAGTCGTCAACCTCCCCGGCTAGAACCTCTTGTTGAGTCGACGTGATGAATGTCTGGGCGTTCAAACGCCGCAACAAATCCAACAGAAACGCCCTGCGCCTATCATCCAGCTCGGAAATCACATCGTCGAGCAGCACAATCGGCGTTTTGCCCGTGGTGTGGCGTATCACTTCCAATTCACTCAATTTTAGCGTGAGCGCGATGGTTCGCTGCTGGCCCTGTGAGGCGTACGGTTTGGCATCCTCACGTAACGTTAATCCCTGTTTCTGCGTCTCCAGCACCAAACTAAAGTTGTCGCGGTGAGGTCCTACCGAGGTTGTTCCGTGTAAAATATCAACTCGCCGAGAAGCATCCAACGCTCTTCCGAACTGCATGAGGGCTTCAGATCTATTGCAAGATTCTTCAAGAGATGATTGCTGATCTGAAATCAATGATTCGCCAAGGCTAGGCGATGGTTGGTATTCCAATTCAAGCCGTTCGTGGTCGCCGGTCAACTCGGCATGCTTCTCTTCCGCATAGACCTGCAACTGCTTGAGTACCCGCGATCGGGTTTGGATGATAAACAGCCCGTGGTCAACAAGCAACCCGTCCCACGCTTCCAACTGCTCGGGACTTGCCTGCTTACCGCGAATCTGCTTGAGCAGTTCGTTCCGCTGCTTGAGAACGAGTTGGTAGTCTTGAAGTTGCTTCAGATAGGCAGCATTGATTTGGCAAATCAGGAGGTCGATGAATCGGCGACGGTCTGATGGCGCGCCTTTGACAAGGGCAAGAGATTCGGGCGAAAAGAAAACCACCTTAAATTGCCCCATCCACTGCGACAGCCGCGGTTGGACGTCGCCATTCAATTTGAATCGTCTCTGCCCCTGCAGTTGATTCGAAACCTCAAGCGTCATCTCAATGGGGGCAGCCCCATCGTTATCCGAATTCGACGCGATTATGCCTTTGAGATAAAACCAACTTTCATTGTGCCGGACGAGTTCATCATTTGGATAGGCGCGGTGAGACTTTGCCGTGCTAAGGAAATAGATTGCCTCCAACAGGCTAGTCTTGCCTTGGGCATTCCCGCCAGTGATCAGGTTGACTCGCCCCGGAAAGTCAATTTCGCAATCAACATAATTCCGGAAATTACGTAAAACAAGCTGATTCAGGTGCATGGATGAGATTCCGGACGCGGATCGTCAAATCTACAATTACGATTCCAACCGCATCGGCATGATTAGACAAAGGTGATCGTCCTCGCCAACGGGTTTCAGTACGGCTGCGCTAAGCGAATCTTTGAATTCTATCAAGACCTCTTCCGTGCCGATATGACTCAATGCGTCGAGAAGGAAACGCGCGTCAAACGCAACTTCCAAGGTGCCGTTACCGCTGTTGACGGGGACTGTTTCGTAGGCTTCCCCGAGGTCTGGCGCTTTTGCCGACACTCCAATCTGATCCGTCTGAATATCAAAACGAATAGAAAAGGTTTTTGGATTCGCTAACAAAGCCACACGCTTGGTCGCACTGAGCAGCTTCTCCACATTGACAGCTATCCGGTGCTCGTGATCTTTGGGAATAATCTGTTCGTACTTCGGATACTCTCCATCAACAAGCCGAGAAGCCAGCGTGGACTCATCATCCGAGAAGATGATTTGGTTTTCAAGTAAGCAGATTTTCACTTCCGTAGATGTCTCAAACGTCCTCATAATCTCGCGCACCGCCTTTAACGGCACGATAACGCCGACCGCCTCGTCGGGAACAGGAGCCAAGGCTCCGCTCGTTGCGACCGCGAGACGGCGCCCGTCCGTTGCCACAACCTCCGATCTCTCCGGCGTCAGATGAAGATAAAGCCCGTTGAGAAAATACCGAGTTTGCTCCGTTGAAGCGGCGAATTCGGTTTTAACAATCATCGATCGGAGCACCTCTGCCTCCATGGTAAAGAAACCGCCGCGGATAGACTCCGTTTCCGGAAATTCGTCATCGGACAGTCCGATGATTTTATAGACGCCGGCGCCACACGACAACTCAACTCGATGATTTTCTGTCGTCGTCAATTTGATTTCCTCCGGAGGAAGTTCGCGCACGACTTCACCGAGTTTCCTCGCGGAAACGGTAACAGCGCCTTCTTTAGAGATTGTGCCGGGAACAACGATTTTGATAGCAACCTCAAGGTCGGTTGCCGACATCTCAATCCGATTATCGGCGGCACGAATCAGAACATTCGACAGGATTGGAAGGGTGTTTCTTCCGGCAGCAACCCCTTGCAATAACTGGATGGACCTTAATAATTCGTCTTTGGTAAAAGCTAATTCCATTTTTTCCTCCTAAGAAACTACGATATTCCGTTGCACGGGAAATCAATCGCTTCAATAGAACTTTAAAACTTACTTGCTTGTGTAGTAGTGTCAAAGCTGTGTTACGGTGTTTGTTAGCGCTAGAAAAAGGTCAGTAAAATCTTCATCTCACTCATTATCCGTTCGCTTGATCGCAATGTACGCCCTACAGGGATGAAGGTTGAAAAAACCAAGCTTTCAAGAAAAAACTCGGTTTCAACGCTATACTATTTCAGAATGACCATTTGCCTGAGATGATGGAACGAGGGCGTGGACAGACAGATGATATAGGCGCCGCTTGCAACGGATTCCCCTGCGGCATTTCGTCCATCCCAGTATGCGGCTTTCGCCCGATCAGTATAGAAGCCGGCAGTCTGATACCCTAAATCCAACCGCCGTACCACAATGCCCCGTGTGTCGTAAATCTCAATATTTACTTCTGCGCCCTGAGCCAAATGGTACGGAATCCAAGTTTCCGGGTTGAATGGATTAGGGTAGTTTTGGAGTAACGTGGTTTTCTCCGGCATCATTACCGCCAGAAGGCAATCGAACCATCACTTGCGGCATAAGCCGTGCGAATCAAAGACTCAACCACCGTTCGGTTGAGAATCAGAGAATCTCTGGTAACCGAGTCAAAGGATGCGACTGGAGCAGCATTTTTACCCTCGCCCATGTGCTGCGCCACGAGGATGAGATCGAGGATATTAACGATTCCGTCGCCATTGATATCAGCCCGTGGATTGGTAAGGTTTTCAAAATTGTTTACCACGAGCGTCAAATCAAGGATGTTTACTGCCCCATCCTTATTTACATCCCAAGCGGCATATAAGCTCGCCACAACAATCGGGTAGGGCGCGAACTCGTGGAGAATTGGCTTGCCTTCAGAGGAGCCAAGTTGCACATTGTGCAGCTCCAATTCCCCTTCACCAACCGCTTTAGCTTCAAAGGTTATCAAGAGTAACTCTCCAGTGCCGTCAACCCCAGGACCAAAGGCGGCGGTGAGAAGTCCGGTGACCGTGCCCGCAGTATTGTCAATCTCACCTTCGTCAAAGTGAGTGTTGGCACCGTCCTTCTTCAGAAATCCACCCTCGGCGAGGGAAACAGCGGAAAGTAGCCCTGGGTCGAAGGCGATGTCGAGTTTCCATCCTGCTAAATCCGTAACACCTTCGACAACCAACGGAAGTGTAAATGTTGAACCTTCTCTAATTGGATCGGCAGCCGAAAAGAGGAGTGGAATGACTCCGGTGTTATACCTCACTTCTTCTGCAGTAAGCGCTTTATCATAGACACGGACAAGAGCAAATGAGCCATTGAAGTTCCTATGGCGCTCATCATGTGAATTGGCACCGATGGAAATCTCGTCTATTGGCAAACTGTCATCGAACTCAAGCCCCTTGTATCTACTTACTTCTACTGCGTTCTGATATACCACAACGGATTCGGTGTTGGCAGAAACAACCGTTAGCCAGGTCCATATTCCTTCCGCTAGAGTAGCGCCGGTCAATTCAAAGTTCCGTTTTTCACCCTGACTATGAACCGACCACCTAATTTCCCCGTTCCCAGATAGCGTGAAGCGAACTCCTTGAAATCGTTCGTTTGGAGTATTCTGAAAACCGACAAGGTGATGTTCTTGGTCAAAAAGATTGCCGTTGCGTTTACACAAAATCTCAAGCGTCCAATCCCCTAAGAACAGTTGAGGATTCTCCTCAACTGGACCTCCGAAGGTTTGCATTGATTCCTTAGCCGTGTAATACTCCCGCTGTTCACTAATACCGAGGGACGCTATCTGAACTAAGCCCTTTTCAAGCACTGGCGCTGTATCAGCTGCGTTTAATTTACCGCCGGCTGTACCTAGATTTGTCCACGCGCCTTTGTCGTGATCGGGATTGTCGGAGGCGTCAAGATAGAGAACAGCCCCCGGAACAACGTCGGCATGGGCAATGGCGGGCGTAATTGCCAGGAAAAGCATTGCGGTTATCGTTAGTTTCGGTATCAAATTCATGATTAATTCTCCTGAGAAACGGTGTTTGTTGGCGTTAGACAAACAGTTAGATTCCTAATATTAGGTACTAAAATATAAATAGATTAGTAATAGTAGTAGGGGGTGTGGATATGTGGACAACCGCCCGAATCCGTGATGGGACGTAGGATAGAGGTCGTGGATTGGATGTGGATTAAATTTCCACTTGTCCACATCTCATCCACCGATCATCCACCGATTCAAACTTATCCACATCTGTCCACAGGTAAAACACAAGTTATCCACATTGTTGTCCACAAGTTATCCACATTAATAACGAATCTGAATCGAGTACATTTTTCGCGTCCAAGTATATTCCTTGAAACGACTAGGACGATTGAAGAGGGGAAGGATGGAAGAATTCAATCCTTCCCCTACCTGTTCTAACTTGGGTGCATCATTTCATGTCTTCAAGCAAGAAATTGACAGTCTGGTTTAGCGCCGAATCTCGTTGAATCCCATTGGCAACACGATTGCAGGCATGCATGACTGTCGTATGGTCGCTCCTACCGAAAGCGACGGCAATTTCGGCAAAGGAGAGACCGGTCAACGTACGGCAGAGGTACATCCCGATTTGTCTGGGTACAACCAGTTGTTTGGTTCGCTTGGCGGATTTTAGTTCCGAGGCTTTGACGCGATAATAGGATGCGACCGCTTTTAGGATATCCTCCGCAGTGATTGCCGAATGGCTTGGCCTGGGCGGTGGACCCGTATGATTGCCGAGTACCCTATAGGCGTATTCGTCGGTTAATTCTTCATTGAAGAGGTTGGCTTCGGTGACAAGCCGAAGCAGGGCGCCTTCAAGTTCACGGATGTTCGTTTGGACTATGTCGGCGATGGCGTTCAGGACGGAATCGGGAACGGTATCGAATCCGTGATCCTCGCATTTTTGACGGAGGATGGCGGCGCGCGTTTCAAATTGCGGGGTACTGATTTCGGCAACCATTCCCCACTCAAACCGGGAGCGCAATCTTTCCTCGACCGCTTCGAGATTCTTCGGAGGGCGATCGCTCGTCATCACGACCTGATTGGAATTTTGATGCAATTCATTGAAGGTGTGAAAGAATTCCTCCTGCGTCCCGTCCTTGCGCTGCAAAAACTGGATATCGTCAATTAGGAGTACGTCGGCGGTTCGGTACTTGCCGCGAAAATCTTGGGAGGTTGTACGAACGACGATAGAATCGATATATTCGTTCATGAAGGTCTCGGAGGTCACGTAGAGCACTTTGAGTTCCGGGTGAATCTCGTGAACGCGATTCCCGATAGCATGAAGGAGGTGGGTTTTTCCAAGACCCACGCCGCCACAGAAGAATATAGGATTATAAACTGTTCCCGGATTCTCCGAGGCTGCCACTGCGGCGGCATGACTCAGGCGGTTGTTGGTTCCAACGACAAAGCGATCAAAGGTGTATCGCGAGTTCAAGGTTGCGCCGCCGGCAGATGATTCCGGGGAGTCCGCGGGGAGTTCCGTGCTATCCGAAGGCTTTGAATTCGTGGAGCTGGTACTTGAACGCGCTTGAAGATTGGGTTCGGTAACCACAAAATTAAGCGTACCGATTTGTCCAATCCGTTTTTTTATAGCACTGTCAATATCCGTCAAAAATCGAGATTCTATCTGATCTTTTGCCAAAGCTGCAGGAACCGTGACCGTCAGCTTGCCTTCGGTCAAATCCGTCGGTTTGGCTTGACGGAGGTAAACATCGTCACGTGCCGTGTCGCTGAGGTCAGACAGTATTTCTGTCCAGATTTTTTCGGGGGTATACCGCATTATGATTATTCCTACAGCAGAATGGTGTCAGGGTTCGTGCTGATAATGTCACATGGAAGTGTATGGGAGTGCAGCGTGCCGCAAAACTTTTGTCAAGTATAGGTATTCCGTCGGTTGGTCAATCAAGGAGAAAACGACACGATATCCACAAGTTATCCACAACCCATCCACAATTATCTGCCACGCGAATTAAGGGATTCGAGATGCCGTGAAACCAGTATTGAGGGGATGTGTACCGACTGTAGAATTTCGAGCAGAGGTAGGAAAAATAGGCTCAGAATCCACAAGTTATCCACAAGTTATCCACAAGTTATCCACGAATTCATCACCACGTCCAAATCCTCCAAGTGCAAACAACTTAGTATATCACGAAACGGGGTTTTGGGCAACAACAAAATTGGAAGAAAATGGAGAGGACTGTCGTGTCGCGTGTTTTCCAGATGTGTCTGGATTTCGATCGCCGCATTCGGGATGGTTGTTGTTCACAAGTCGATAAATCCACGCTGGACGGGCATTGTGGGAGCGATCTCCCGATCGCGACAAATTTGTGGAATCGCGAGAAGGATGCAAGAGAGAAACCGAGTTTTCAGGAAAAAACGCGGTTTCAAGAAGAGATTGGAGGTTTGGGTTGGTGGGCAGTGCCCACCCTACAAAGAAGTGCTGCTATGGATAGCTACGGCATCATCCAGTTAGCTTGCGTAGGTCTTTTTGAATTTCTTTCGCAGTTTTGGCTATTTCGTGCGGCGGCGACCCACCAATTGTCCCCACGCCTATGAACTCGCGAGAATTAAGATGAAAGTTTTTCTTCTCCTCGTGATTTGCGAATGAATCTGAATAGGTAACAGTGAGTTCGAACCCAGGCTGCTTTAACACATCAGAATTTTCTAGTGTACTGATGTACTGACCAGAAAATGATTAATTTTCTGTCCCGGTCCAAGTACATCAATTCCGTTTTTAGGAAAGTCGATATCCTTGAATTGCGTAATGGTTTTAAAGCCAAGAGACAAATCGCCCGTGAATCTCACGTTGCGGGCGACGCCCGTGCCTACGTTTTCTACACGGAGTATAGCAAAGTATCCGTACGCTTCGTGGGGGCGTAGCGACACCATAATTTCGGGTTGGTTCATGGTTCTCAAGATACGAGATGTCAACCAGACCTATACGATTGTGACAATGACGAGGACAGCGGTGGCAATGGCCGTTATTGCTCCGCTATTTAAATTCAACCAATCCATGTTTACTGGAATCCCTCCTTAGTTCATATTGCTTCGCTCATTCCACGCCTAACTCCGGTAGGTTCTCGACGATTGACACTGTTTCCAGGCTTACGGTGATGACTTTTCTGATTAGGCTGATGATGTATTGCGGGTCGTCCTCACGGTTGGGGTCGTTGACGATGCCGCTGCGCGTGTCGGTCTTGACGCGGTACTGGTCGATTACCCATTCCAGCGCGGAGCGATTGCCGAGGCGATAGTAAAACGCCCTTGATGGAATCCCGTCCAGCGTTAGATAATCGTTGTACTTTAGCTGGGTTTTGTCTTTGGAGAGTTTCATCTTGACGACACGCCAGTCAAGGGGTACGTCGGGGGTTTCGATGAACTGTAGGACGGGGGCGTCGTTTCCGCCTTGATATTCTTGAACGTCTTCGTAGCCGATGTGGATTTCCGCCAACCGTGCACCGGCGTTGGCAAACCCACGGAAGTCGGGGGCATAAGGCAACCGCGGCAAGTCTCGCTTGAGGTTTGCCGCATACCGCTCCCGGTAGGTGGGATGATGTAATATGCCGTAAACGTAATAGAAAATGTCCCACTTGTTGATTTTGTCGTTGCAGTAGTGGGTGCGGAATTGTGCCAGTGTCCAATCGGTGATGTTTTCGCGGCGGTTTGTGCCGTGCTCGTCGTACGTGTAGAAGGGGAAGCATTGAAAGGCGTCAGTTGCAGCGAGCGTGTGAAGATCTGGAATCAGATTCGACATTAACGTATTGAAGCCGGCGCGAAAACCGTGATCGCTGACAATAATCACTTGGTTTTCTAATTCAGTATCAGGAGTTGGGAAAATTTGATACTGGGTATATCGTCTTTCATTCCAAAAATTGTCGAAGTAAAGATATTTCTGAGTGAACGGACGATACAACGCTTTGCGAAAGCGTGAAACCTCATAGTTGCTCAACTCTAACTTTTTCAGTGATTCCTTAACTCGGTAACTCCATTTTATACGTGGGTCAGTCGTATTAATGAGACTTTCAATAGGCGTGTTGAGGTCATGCCTTTTCTTGCGGTCAACTGCCGTATTGTATATTTCGACAAATGTGCGAACGCGCTCTTGAAGCAACGTGAGATCAAACGCGTAAATTCAGAATATCCCTGCTCGTAACAACACCCAAAGAATATAGACTGAAAATCGCCTTTCCTCTCCCCATTAACTTTTTCGCAGCTTTGTTTCCCATGGGGGAAAAAGTCTCAAATTCGGCGCGAAGACCCCCAGTGAACCATGTAAGTCGCTGGTCTGGCTTGATGGTTTTCCACGAAATAGCCCCGACGTGTTGACGTGCCTCCAGAAAGTCAAATTTCTGTCTTTTATTCCATAACTCATCTAGTTGGCAGTAATGGATGCGCGTCCTGTTGAATTGATTCTGTTTTGTTTTGACAAAGAAGTTAATGCTTACACCGACCCTGATACCGAACACATTGGTATCCGAGGCCTTCAAACCTTTGCGGGCATTACCCCCCAAGTCGAGAATGTAGATTGCATCGAAATCGTGTTCAAGGTGTTTTCGCATCCCATCAAATGCTAAATCGCTTAGAAAACTGTTGTTCGTCACAAAAGCGACAATCCCTTCCTCACCAATACGATTTGACGCCCACCGAATTGCTTTGACATACGGGTCGTAGAGTTTATTCCTAAGCGTCGCTTTGGAATCGGCAGTGTATGTGTCCCGTACCCGCTTGTCTATAGTTTTATACTTCCGATTCTTGTTGTCGTCGTTTTCATTGACTTGACCCATGTTGTACGGAGGGTTGCCGATAATTACGAACATTGGGGTATTTTTCTGTTCTTGCACACGTTTAGCATTTTCTTCCGTGAAGTAGGAAAAATCCAGTTGCTCGTCATCTAAAACCGCAAACGTATCAACAAGACAGATTTTCTCAAACGGTTGATAACCTCCTGTCATTTCGTAAAACTGATGCTCAATGTTCATTGAGGCGATGTAGTAGGGGAGCAGCATCACCTCATTGCAGTGGAGTTCCAACCGGTATTTGTCCGCAAGCGCAAATCCGCTAATCTCGCGCATGATTCGCACGATGAAGTTGCCGGTGCCGACAAAGGGGTCGATGATGTGAACGCCGGAATCGGAGAGCGAGCGCTTGAATTCGGTGCGGAGAATGTGCTCGACGCTTTTCACCATGAAATCGACTATCGGTTGCGGGGTATAGACAATTCCGTGCGTGTCGGCGACTTTGACGGAGAAGCCCTGAAAGAACTGCTCGTAGACGGTGTTGAGAAACGCCTGTTTCCGTGAAAAGTCGGTGATGGTAGCAGCATTGCGCTCAATTGAGACATAGAAGCGGTCGAGGCTTTGGAGAAAACTGTCACGGCTGAAGGATTGTGATGTGAGGGCGTCTATCACGATTTCGATTTCGTTGGCAATGACGTTTCGGCGGGTGAAATCGGGATTGTCAAATACCGTGCGGAAGATTCGCTCGGTCAGGAGGTGTTGGATGAGCATCTCCTCAACCGCGGCTTCAGAAAGATTGGGGTTTAGGGATTGACGGCATTTTTCGTGGAAGCCTCTAAATGCGGTTCTGAAATTGGGATTGGCGCCTCGTGCCTCATGGATGAGTTCCGCTAACTTTTTTCCAAGCGCCGGGACTCTGTCCTTGAACTCGGCGACGGCTTTCTCCCATTCGACGAAGTGTTCCGGACAGTAGGCAAAGAAAGTTTGGACGGCTTCAACCAGTTGCGCCGCGTCGGTCAGGTCGGCGTCGAGGACTTCGCGTTCGTTTTGCCAAAGGATGGCGCGTTCGGGGGTTTGGAATAGGATGTTGTCGCGGGGGTAGCCCTTGTCAAACTTACGCCGGATTTCGGCCGGCAAGTCGTCGTTCATATCTTTAGCTTCCCAGTAGCCGCGGGGCAGTTCATATTCATCGAACAGGACGCCATCAACAGAGATTCGCGTTTTTTTGAGGCTGGGCATTGAGTATTCGGGAACGAACGTCCATCTCTCCTGTCGGGCGCAGGATTCGAGGAGAGATTGGCAGGCGGAGCGGACGGAGGATTCATTGGTGATCCCGAGTCGGGCGTATTGGTCGAGTGCGGTGTAGTAGTCTTTGACAGCTTTGTACGTTGGTTTGAGGTTCATGGGAGTTTTTTTGAGATTGCGTTGGATTGTTGGAGCGGGGGACGCGCGTTTGACGTCAGCATTAGTATAGATTGAGGTATTGGTGGTGTCAAGGGGTTTCCGTCGGGGTGGCGGATGGAAGCGTGGAAGGATGGACGGAAGAAACCGAGTTTTGAAGAAAAAACTCGGTTTCGAGGGGAGATTGTAGATTTGAGGGTTTAAGATTGGTGGGCAGTGCCCACCCTACAATACAAGTTGAATATCGCACTAGGATAGCGGTCTCTTCCGGTTCCCGGCTTGTGAAAATCCCTATCGCGCGGGATTTTCACAGGGATCTCTATCGCGCTCATTATTCATTCGCTTGATCCCCTACAGTAGGTTTGTAAAGTGGCTGTTGGGAAAAGGACTTGACAAATTCGCCAGGAATAGACTATCATTCGTTGGTTTTTTGCAGACACATTTTTCGAAAGGAGCTCCTCGTGAAACGTACATATCAGCCTCATAATCGTAAGCGCAAAAACAAACTCGGATTTCGGCAGCGGATGTCCACGAAAAACGGCCGAAAACTTATCGCGCGGCGACGGCTCAAGGGGCGTCGTATCCTTAGCGCGTAGACCTATCCGAAACATAACCAATTCTTTCCACCCAGCCCCCTTGGGAGCCATCAACCACTGCCTTTCTTCAGAATATGCTTCCGCTTGGAAAGCTCAAAATCGATTTCTTAGAAAGCATCCTTCCCGACGCAGGACGTGATTCCCGTGTCATCGTAGGCGCGCAGGTCGGGGAGGATGCGGCTGTCATCGACTTCGGCGAAACCTGCCTCGTAGCCAAGACCGACCCGATCACGTTTGCAACCGACGAAATTGGTTGGTACCTTGTCTGTGTGAATAGCAATGACATCGCGGCGATGGGAGCCGTTCCGAAATGGTTACTGGTGACGATTCTGCTGCCGGAGCGTTATGCCACCGAAGATCTCGTCTCAGACATTATGGCGCAGATTGCCAAAGCGTGCGAACACTTCAACATCGCGTTGTGCGGCGGGCATACGGAGGTCACGTATGGCTTGGATCGACCGATTGTTGTCGGGCAGATGCTCGGCGAGGTACGAAAGGAGAAATTAATCCTGTCCTCCGGGGCGCGAGAGGGGGATGACCTTATCCTCACGAAAGGACTCGGGATTGAGGCGACTTCGATCATCGCTCGCGAGCGCGAATCGGAACTGGTGGACAAATATTCCGGCTGCTTTCTTGCGCGGGCGAAAGAACACCTCACTTCTCCCGGGATTTCGGTTCTGAAGGACGCTCTAACCGCGGCTGGCACCGGAGGCGTCCATGCCATGCACGATCCGACGGAGGGCGGGATTGCAACAGCAATTCATGAGCTATGCCGAGCCGCACAACTCGGCGCGGTTGTCTGGCAGGAGAAACTGTTTCTCTCCGATGAGGCACGGAGGCTTTGTGCGGAATTTGAGTTGAATCCGTTGGGTGTCATCTCTTCGGGAGCGTTGCTAATTGCCGCGGCTCCCGCGAGGACGCATGAGATTGCGGATGCGCTTGGCAAAGAGGGAATTGCCTCGGGGGTTATCGGTCGCTTCCACGCGCAGGAAGAGGGGATTTGGCTTGAGAACGGAAATGGAGAACGCCAGCCGCTTCCAATCTTCGAGAGTGACGAGATTACCAAGATTTTCAATTGAGTTGAATGGATGCCTATCAATGACAGAAAGTAAAAGTTAGGATTGGAAGGATGGAAGAGGGAAAGGATGGAAAATTCTCTTTCACGCCACCGTCATTCGGATTCGCGCTAGTGGTGCCGCATGGTAGTAGGTAGCGCAGATCTGCGTTCCTTACAGTTACCAAGACATAATACGATTCAAGTTTATCTGGTAGCTGAATCGCTCGGAGGACGATGTGCGAGGGATAATCTATGCCAAGAAAATTTGATGTCCCAACCTACTATCGCAGCCCGATTATCTCCGTTGTGAAGAAAGCGCGGCAGGTGACGGATCCGCGCAAGCGAGATCTCTCTCCATCAATGCTGGATTTTGGACCGGTTCGATTCAAGATTTCACGGCACTTCGGGTTCTGCTACGGCGTCGAAAATGCGATCGAGATCGCTTATCGGGCTTTGGAGGATAATCCGGATAAGCAGATATACTTGCTGTCCGAGATGATTCATAATCCTCGCGTCAACGATGATCTGCGGCAACGAGGGATACAGTTCCTCTGCGACACCTCGGGACGGCAGCTTATTCCTTTCGACCATTTGACGCCGGACGACATCGTCATTGTGCCGGCGTTCGGCACCACATTGGAGATTCAGGAAGATTTAGCGCAGCGAGGCATCAACCCGTATGCCTTCAACACCACCTGCCCGTTTGTCGAGAAGGTTTGGAAGAAGAGTCACGATATCGGCAGCCTGAATTATACGGTTGTCGTGCACGGCAAGCGTCACCATGAGGAGACGCGCGCCACATTTTCTCACGCCAAGGCGGAGGCGCCGGTCGTAATCGTCCGCGATTTGGAGGAAGCGAAACAGCTTGCGCGCGTCATACGTCGGGAGGCGTCGAAGGAATTTTTCTACGAGTATTTTGCGGATCGGCACTCTCCGGATTTTGATCCGGACAAGCATCTCCAGCGCGTCGGTGTGGTAAACCAGACGACGATGCTCGCCACGGAGACTCAGGCGATTGCCAAGCTGCTCCGGCAGGCGATGATAGCGCGGTACGGCGAAAAGGATATCGACGAACATTTTGCCGACACGAACGATACGCTCTGCTACGCGACAAAGGAGAATCAGGATGCCACGGTCGCGCTGATCGACGATGGGGGCGATGTCGCTGTCGTCGTCGGGGGCTACAATTCTTCCAATACCAGCCACCTTGTGGAGCTATGCGAGGAGCGTATGCCGACGTACTTCATCTGCGATGCCGACGAGATGAGTTCGCCGAAGCGCATCCGTCACCTAAACATTCACACGAGGTCGGTAGCCGTGACATCCGACTGGCTTCCGTTAGATTCCAAGAACGGGTCGCCGATTGATGTTGTGCTAACGGCGGGCGCCTCTTGCCCGGATTCTCTCCTTGATGATACCCTCCACAAAATTGTCTCTTGGTTTCCGGCGGCGCATTCCGTTGACGCCGTCATGTCGCCTTTTCAAGAACAACTTCCTGCTTAGCCTCATGGAAGGATGGAAGAATGGAAGCTACGATTTGTCCATGCCCATAGAAATTGTACCGTACATGGAATGATGGCGGCGCCCCTTCAAGGATAGGAGTTGCAGAAACCGAGTTTTTCGTACATGTCTACACACAATCCGGAATGCTTAGAAACTTGGATTAAGATAGCTCTCGTAGGGCGCCGAGGAGGGTATCGGTTTGCTCCGGGCGGCCGATGCTGATGCGGACGTGGTCGGTCAAGCCGGGCTTGCTAAAGTAGCGCACCAGGATACCTCGCCCCTCAAGATCGAGTTTGAGTTGGCGGGCGTCTCGGTCAATGACGCGGCAGAGAATGAAATTTGCTTGGCTCGGATAGGGCCGCAGGAAACCGAGTTGGGTCAATTCTCCATACAACCGCCCGCGTTCTTCGACAATCTTTCTCACCGTTCCCATCAAATGTTCGGCGTCGTTTAGCGATGCCAACGCCGCCACGGTACCCGCCACATTGACGTTATACGGCTGCTTAATCTTCCATAGTTGCGGCATGATCGCTTCGGGGAAGACGCCGTACCCCACGCGCAGTCCCGCCAACCCGGCCCATTTACTGAAGGTGCGCAAAACGATGAGATTCTCATGTTCCATCACCCAATTGACGCGGCTGGTTCCGTGGAATTCGACATAGGCTTCATCAAGAATCAAGGCGATGGGCAGGTCAAGCAAACGCACCAGATCATCGTCGCTCAAGATGCCCCCGTCGGGATTGTTAGGGCTGGTCAGAAAGAGGAGCTTGACGTTTGGAGCCTTCGCGACGGTTGACTTGATGGCGTCGATATCAACCGAGAAATCGAATCCGCGGGGGATGTTCATGAGGTGTCCGCCGTTGAGACCGGTATCAAAGCTGTACATGCCAAAGGTGGGAGGGCAATCAATGACGACATCACCCGGCTGGATAAGGAGGCGCATAATAAGGTCAATCAGTTCGTCAGCGCCGTGCCCTACCATGATGCGGGATTTGTTTATGCTCAAATATCGGCTCAGCGCCTCGCGGAGCACGGTGTTTCCCGGATCGGGGTAGATGTGGTAATAGCGCTCGCTTGCCAGCGCTTCGTGGATGCGCGGTGAGGGACCGTAGGGGTTCTCGTTGGCGTCGAGTTTGATTATCTCCTCGGGCGATCTGCCGAGTCGCTTGCTCAGGACATCAAATGGAAGGATGGGGGTGTAGGCTTCCATCTCGGCTATTTCTGGGCGGACGAATTTAGTTAGGTCGAATGGCATAGTTGTAGGTACGCGGGGTTTCGGCGTTGCTATACACCTGCCGCCCTTCCAGGGCTTTTGGCTGCATGGTGCTACTACTAAAGACAGTAGTGCACAGCTTCAGGCGAACAGTTCGTTAACAACGCTACCGTTGTTGACGACGCGAATCGGTCGTCCGGCACGCGAGTAGTTTTGGTTGTTATAATCGATTCCGAGGGCAAAGCAGAGGGAGGCGAAGAGATCGGGTACGGAAACTGGTCGCTCCACGACCTCGGTGCCATCCGTGTTGGTCGCACCGATTGCGCGTCCGCCGCGCACTCCGCCGCCGGCGATTACGGCAGACCATCCGTTAGGGAAGTGATCCCGCCCTTCGTTTTCGTTTATTGTAGGCGTTCGCCCAAATTCACCGAGCCAAAGCACGATTGTCTCGTCAAGGAGATTGCGGTCATCAAGATCTCTCACGAGCGCCGCGAAGGCGGGGTCGACAACCTTTAGCAACCCTTCCGTCTGTTCAAAGTTATTTGTGTGCGTGTCCCACCCGTCAAGGGAGACCTCAACAAACTTCACCCCCGCCTCGATTAGGCGTCTCGCCATCAAACACCCCTGACCGAACCGGTTGTCGCCGTAGGCTTCTCTGAGGGCGATCGGTTCGTCGGAGATGTCGAACGCCTTCGCGCTTGGCGAATTGATTAGCTTGTCCGCTTTTTTGTAGACGGCTCGGTGCGCTTCCGTGCTTCTGACCTCGCGATTCTTGAGAAAATCCGTTTCGATATCGTCCAATAGTTTAAGCCGTTGTTGAAAACGCCGCTGATCCATCTGTTCCGGATATTTCAGGTCTTCAATCGGATTTCTCGGATCGTTCACGACAAACGGGTCGTGCGTTGCCCCGATAATCCCTGCGGTAAACGATGGCGAGTTGATGTTGACACAGTTGGGAAGATCGGAATCCTCTTCAGCCAGATAGTGGGACGCGAGCGATCCGAATGTCGGATGTTTGACAGAGCCCGTCGGCGGGTACCCGGTATGCAGCAGGTATCGTGCCCGCTCGTGATTTCCCTCGCGGGACACCATGGAGCGAATCACTGCGAGATGGTGCGCTTGCTCCGCGACCAACGGCAGGTGCTGGGAGAATTGGATTCCTTTCGCGCTGGTTGAAATTGCGCTGAAGGGACCGGCGTTTAGCGACCCCGGCTTCGGATCGAAAGTGTCCAGTTGGCTCGGTCCACCGTTCATGAACAGCACAATGCACCGTGTTGCGCGCGGCACGATGTTTTCCATGTGGGCGAATGCCGCGGATTGAAGATGCTGCATGGCGACAAGCCCAAGGAAACTGCTCATTCCGAATTTGAGGAAGTTGCGTCGTGACATCTCGCTATTCAACGTGTCGGGGGATTCGTACTCCGGAACCCAGATTTGCGTCTTCATCTTGCATTCTCCATTTCAATTCAAGTGCGGCGAGATTGCATCGCAGTTGTTTATGGTTCTTGATTTCGATCCGTAAAATTTTTCCAAGTTGATTCAGTGGTTTAGTGCGAACTCGGCAGAGTTGAGTAGAACCCAATAGATATCGCTGTAGGCAAGATCTTTGTTGCGGTAGAGGCTGCGGTCCAAGTAGCGCTTGAAGTACGTTTTTTCCTTTGAATTCGGCGGACGAGAGAGCACGTTTAGGTAGATGTGTTCAAGGCGGTCACTCGGGTCGCGCCATTTGTCAAGGATGTAGTTGAGAAAACTGCCTCGCTCTTTGGTATCCGCGCTATCGTTCACCATGGAGCCGTTAATCATCATCAAAGCCTGGGGCACGGTGCCGTTAAACGCTTCAATCTCCTCGTTCTCCCCGTTGTCGAGTAGAAAGATAAAACGCTCAAGATAATCGCGTTTCTTACTCTCAAGAGCTCCCGGGTCTCGGCGATTTTGCAACCTTTCAAAGCCGGTAGCTTGAAGCATTGAGTAGAAAAACTGCTCCGGGTCTAGCGGTTTGATGTAGGCGTGCGAATAGTATGTGTCGTCATCCTTGTTGCTCTTGTTCGTTGCCGATGATCGCTGGTAAGCGTCTGTGTTCAAAATAATGCGCATCAAATACTGTAAATCATAGTCGTAGATGACGAAGAAATCGGCTAGGGTGTCGAGGAGTTCGGGATCCGATGGCGGATACTCCTCTCCGAATCCGTCGAGCGGTTCGACGAACGCCCTCCCCATAAAATGCGCCCAAATTCGGTTCACGAGTGCCTTGGCAAAGTAGGGATTATCTTTGCGGGTTAACCATTCACCTAACGCCTGTCGCTCCAAGGTAGGCAGTCCTTGATAGGGCTTGCCGTCCAAGAAGCGCGGAACGACGTTTGTATCGGTGTCCGGGATATGAATTGGTCCCGCGGTACCGTCTTTAATGTAGGCTCCTACCTCTTCCTTCTTGCCATCCATGGTTATTTCGTAAAGCGGAACTCGCTCCATGCCGGTGAAAAATGCGGCGACACCGAAGAAATCCTCTTGGAACCACGCCTCAGTCTTGTGATCATGACACTGAGCGCACTGCATCGGCAGCCCCAGAAATAGACGGGAGATTTGGGCGGTCAATTCTACCGGATCCAAATCGTAGCGCATGATATAATCTGCGGCGCCGTTGTCTTCCGCGTTTCCCTTCGCGGCTACAAGTTGCTTCACAAAGTAATCGTACGGCATGTTTTTCCTCAGCGCCTCTTGCACCCAATTTTCCAAGTTTTCCAGATTGCTGGAAGCTTCTCGCTTTACTAGCCAATTCATCCAAAGATGTGTCCAATACTGAATGTAGGGTTCACTACCAATCAACCTGTCAATCTTCTTCTCCCGCTTATTCTTGGACCCAGCCTTGAGGAATTCCAGGACCTCGTCGGCAGTAGGGATTTTGCCGGTCAAATCGAGGTGAACGCGCCTCAGAAATTCGGCGTCGGATGATTGCTTGGAGGGCTTGAGATCCTGCTCCTTCAATCTTGTCCCAATGTGTATGTTCAAGAATTCCGTACTTCTAGGGATACGGCTTTCTGCCGCCGAGTTCCAGATGCAGAATGACACAAGGATTACAAGCCAAGAAAAAAGAGTTGGGTTACGTGAATATTGAGATGAGCATTTCATAATTTTGTTCTCCGCGGCACCGACGGTGCTAGTTTGAAGTCTAGAGATGCATAAGCATAACACAACTGGCGTTATCTCTGCGTAAATCGCTCAAAGCATCCTATACCACAAAAGTTGGGCTAGGAAGGGATTTCTATCGCGGTCGTTATCAGGGATCCCTATCGCATTCGCTATTCGCTCATTTGATCGTTCCCTTGATTCCTCCTACGGAGTGATCGCTTGGTTCTACTTCCTAATCAGCATCTTGCGTGTTGCCGTGAAGTCGCCAGCCGTCAGTGTGTAGAAATAGATGCCGCTGGCGACTGGCTCGCCACCCCCATTGCGGCCGTCCCAATACAGCGCACGGCTGTGGCTCTGATACAGCCCAGCCGCTTGATGTCCCATCTCAAAACGCCGAACCGTCCCCCCGTTCATGTCATAAATCGTCAACGTTACCTCTGCGGGCGCCGCCAACTGATAGGGTATCCAGGTCTCAGGATTGAAGGGATTCGGATAATTGGGCAGGAGTGCCGTCTCTGACGGGATCATCGAGGCTGACAACACCTCGAGGTTGGCTATGGCTTGTCGGAAGGCGATTGAGCCGTCGTCTGCGAGTCGTGCTTGGGCAATCCACGTCTCTATTGTCTTGGATTCTAACCCATGCGCTGGCGGCGCGGCAGTTCCGCCAATTCCCTGAGCGACGAGAGTGAGGTCGAATATATTTACAACCCCATCGCCATTAACATCCACGCTCGAGTTGGCGGGCACACTTCTCCCTAACTGCCGCGCAACCAGAATCAGATCCAAAATACTGACAACTCCATCACGATTTACATCCCCGGTCATCAGCCGTTCCTCCACAATGAAAGTGATTTCATGCGGCCCCGCCGGGATGTTTTCACCAGTGAAAGAGCCAAGCTGGAAGTTACCCAGCGCCACTGCTGTTTCGCCTTCAGACTTCGCCTTAAACCTTACCTGAAGCAGGGGACCGCTGCCACTGACGCCACTGTCGGAAAGCAGCGCAGCCTTGAGTCCCATGATTTTTCCATTTGCGTTATCAATACGCCCAGCCTGAAAGAAGACTGTTCCTCCATCCGTCTTCAGGAAATCGCCTTCGCTCGTGTCAATCGCTTCAAGGACGAAAGAATCAAAGGCGATATCAAACTGCCACCCCGCCAAGTCGAACACATTTTCTGCTCGGATGTCGAGGCTAAAGGTATCGCCGATGTGAATTGGCGTCTCGGAAAAGGCGTAGCCGACGCCAGTTCCCACCGTATATTCAGTGTTGGGCTCAAATCCAAAGAAAGCGCCGGTGTCGAAACTAGGCGAGAAAACCGCAACTAACAAAACATTTTTCCCCTGCTGAAGCGTAACCGGGAAAAAATCATTGTAATCAAGCTCCAGCGCCCTGTCACCCAGCACCTCGTAGACCAAATCTCCGTTGAGCCAGACCTTTAGTCCTTCGTCGTTGCCAACGTGCATCCTTGTCTTCTGTTCCCGTGGCGAATAGAGGGATATAGTGCCGTAGATAACGCCGTCGCTCAGCATACCTCCGATGTTGTTCCGATCCGTAGACGGGAGTTGGTGGGAGGTCCACACGTCATCGCCAACTGATTTTCCCACTGTTGCCCCCTGTGTGGCGACGTCCACCTCTGTCACCGTACCGTCACTGGCTTCTGATAGTAAATCGGTACTGCTATCCAGTATGGTGTCCGGTAACAAGACCCATAACCAAGGTCCCCCAATTTTTGGACCTCCTTGTGGGAAACCCGGATTGTCGTACGTCCTAAGGGATTTCATATTGGGACGTAACCCGTCTAGAGGAGAAAGATCGGAGATTTCGTTCACGGAGACATCCAGCCATGTTAAATTGGATAAACCGGCGAGCGCCGATATGTCTGAGATTATGTTGTTGTGGAGGTTCAACCACTTCAAGTTGGATAACCCTGCAAGGGATGATATATCCGATATATCATTACGTGAAAAATCTAGCCGTTTCAAATCGGTTAATCCCGCAAGGGGTGAAATATCCGCTACGTCGTTGCCGAATAGATACAGTTCTTCTAGGCCCGTCAAGCCCGCCAAAGGGGTAAGATCCGATATATCTCCACCGGGAAGATATAAATGCCTCAGTTTTGTCAATCCTGCCAAGGGCGATAAATCGGATGCGGATGTGCCCATGTGAATGAGTTCCAGGTTGACTAATCCGGCAAGCGGCGATAGATCGCGTATGTTAGAGTGACTCACAAAGAGTTGCTCTAACTTGGGTAGCCCAGCAAGGGGTGTAAGGTCCTCTACTCCATGAAGAGCTAAAAAAGTTAGATTAACCAATCTGGAAAGCTGTTTCGCGTCATGAATAACGGAAGGTGAATCGATGAAGTCAATATCTAGAGCTTTTAACTGGGTTAGTCCTGCTATCGGAGAGAGATCGGACACCTTAGACCCACTACCATTTATGCTAGACAGATTGGTCGCAAACTGAAGACCGGTTAAATCGCGGATATCTTGGCCCTCTATTATGCTCAAGAAAGTCAATCCTTCCATGTCTTCCACGGTTATCGGGGCATTGGGACTTTTGCCAAGTTCTTCAGCAATGGCAGTGCGTAGGTTCGGATCCGGGATATAAACCTGCGTACCCGGTATTACATCCGGCTGCGTTATTACCGGGGGCTCTCCAACTTGCCCCGGGTAATCCAGCGCATACATCACGTCTCGAAAACTCGATGTCCAGGTGTCCCGTTGCACGCTCCCGTTCTCACCCTCTAACGCCAACAAACCTATGTTCTGTAGTCCCGTGTTCTCACGAACCTTTTCGAGAAAGACTTCGGTTTCTAAACCAACCACGGCAGCGGCGTATGCGGCGTCTACCGGTCCCTGGAACGCCTCATGGAAACGCGAAATCGGCTCGACTCCGCCAACCACACCGCCCGTGGCTTCAAGCGCTTCCCGATAGCGCTCCATGTCGCCACCCACACGAGCGTCCATGTCCGACTTTTCAACGTAGAGTCGCAACGCCTGCGCTTTGTTGTAAGGCGGGTTGGTATTGCTCTCAATCACGGAACGCACTTGGTCTTCAAAGGTCTTCATGCCTTCCGTATGGCAACCTATACAAGAAAGCCCGTTGCGTACCGTCGGGTCGCTGGCAGCGGGGTTGGAAACAATGTTTATCGGCGCCTCGTCTAGACGGAAACTGGACGCATTGACAAGGTAGTATCCTTGCAACCCGTTTGGGAGATTGAAGATAGCCTCACCGCCATCGTGGTTGAAAGCCAGCGGGTGGGTAAAGATGTTCTGTGTCCCGACACTCCCGGCAAAGTCGTAGCTTTTCCAGTACGCTCCATAGGGAGATGTATGCCGTTCCACCACCCGGTTGTTATTGGAGACGCCCGAATTGTTGAACCCCGCCCGCCAAACGCGCACTCCCGGCGCATTGATAAGGTTTCGGGCGACATCAACCTCCAATCGGGTCTCCAGCTCCCTATCCGTCAACGGCAGCGAAAGCAGGTCGTGATAAAGCGGTGGGGTTGAGGCGGTTGCAAGAAACCAGTCGATATGAACCGACGGCACATCGGTCTTCATCTGTGTCTGCAACCGTCCGAGTTGATTCCGCAGTCCAAGCTGTGCGGGTGCATCAAATGCAATGTGGTAGGGGTATTCCTCCTCTATCTTGCTCCAGGCGTCAATGCGATCCCACTCGTAGTGTCGGAGGTCGATGTAGAAGATAGTGGCTTGCGGGTCGATTGGGATTGGGTTGATGACATCAAGTCCCCATGAGAGGCTGTTAACCAATTTATAGAGTGCTTTGCGATATTCACCAAGTAACTCCGGAGTTTCCCCTGCGTTATAGAGATGGGTAAGTGTGAAGTAGCGGGCAAACGCTCGGTCAAACGCTGAAAGTGTGTTGAGGTGCGTCTCAATGCTCTTGAGTATTTCACCGGGCGAGATAAACCGGCTATTGGTCGTGGGAATTGTCGCCCAATCGGGTGCGCCCGATAGTATCCAGCGTCGAACGGTGTCAATCGACTGAGCGGGCAGGGGTGGTTGTCCGAACGGCATCTGTGCGCCGCTTTCCGTGTTTCCAAGCAGGCGTTTATACAACTCGGACGCATCGGGGTTTCCCGGAACGACGGTCCCCCCTCCGATGAGCGCGTCGTGTTCCATGAGGAGAGTTTCTCGATACGCGCCGTCGGCCCCGTGGCAGATGAGGCAGCTTCCCTCAAAGATTGCGTAGGCGTCTTGCGCAATCTGCGATTGGGCGGATACGTGTTGAGAACCCACGATGAAGGTCAATAGGCAGATAAATGCAACGCGATTCTGAGCACGAACCGGGGAAGAGATAGAATGACGTTTGAGCATAGGGCGTATCTCCTTTATGAAGAACCAATTTCATGTCGGGAACGATGGGGGCACTTCGGTCTCTGAGCTAGCACCAGAGGTTTATAGAATAGCACAGCGACAAAAGATGTGTCAATCTTAATAGCAGAGGATAACAGGGAGATTTCATCTAGATTCTTGGTTGTAGGTGTGTTCTCTACCTTGCTATAGACTAGACGTGTAATGAAGAGCGTCTTGAAGCTGGGTTTCGCTGTGCTCAACCCAGCTTACGGGCTCTAGCAAGAAGTCGCGACTCGGAAGGGCGTGCCGTGTTGTGCCATGAGTTCAACCTTGACTTTTCGGTGGTGATGCATTATGCTTTTTCCACTTGTAAAGGTTGGGGTGAGTTGGCTGATGCAGGCAAATTCTATTTCGCTTGAAGTGAATGTGGCGGGTATCCGCATGAGGACGCCGGTCATGGTCGCGTCGGGGACATTTGGCTATGGGAGCGAGTACGTTGACTTCGTCGACCTCAATCAACTGGGTGCCATTGTTGTCAAGGGTATCACAGGCGAGCCGTGGCCCGGCAACCCGATGCAGCGAATCATTGAGACGCCATCGGGAATGCTGAATGCCATCGGGTTGCAGAACGTGGGCGTCGATGGCTTTATCTCGGAGAAGTTGCCCTACCTACGGGATTTCGACGTGCCTGTGGTGATCAACGTCTGCGGCGAGACGCTGGAGGAGTATTGTGAGGTTACGGAGAAACTTGATGCGACGGCGGGTGTTGCCGCGATAGAGCTGAATATCTCGTGCCCGAATCTCGATTGCGGCGGGATGAGTTTCGGCGTCGATTCCCGGTTGGCTAACAATCTCGTCAAACATGTGAGAGAAAAAACAGGGTTGCCGTTGCTGGTCAAATTATCGCCGAATGTCACGGACATTGCCGAGATTGCCCGCGCTATCGAAGACGCCGGCGCGGACGGGCTTTCCGTGATTAACACGCTGCTCGGTATGGCGATTGATGCCAAGACTCGTCGTCCCCAACTCGCCAACCTGACCGGCGGTCTGTCGGGTCCCGCGATTAAGCCGGTCGCGCTGCGTATGGTATGGCAGGTCTACAACGCGGTCAAGATTCCAATCGTCGGCATGGGGGGCATCATGACGGGAGAGGACGCGGTAGAGTTTTTCATCGCGGGGGCTTCGGCGGTAGCGGTCGGCACGGCGAATTTCGTCAATCCGCGCGCCTCGCTTGATGTGACCGACGGGATTCGCGAGTATCTGGAAACGCACGGGTTTGATTCGGTTAAGGAGCTGGTTGGGAGTTTGGTGCAGCAAGCAGATTAAGCGAGTTTCAGTATCGCAGTTTGTCTTCTGAAGGGATTAGGACGAATGGGATTGGAAGGTTGGAAGATTTTCGCCCGCGCCATCGTCAATTCTCAGGGGTGGTGGAGAGGTAGGCAATTGCTACAGACATAGTGCTCCTTTTTGTAGGGAACGCAGATCTGCGTTCCCTACAAAAAGCAAACCGGTGATTACTAAGTTACCCTAGTGGCTGCATAGGCGGCAATTTTGATGCTGCTGGTTTAAGCGCAGACGTTTGCCCTACATTTGCTCTAGAGATTAATAGACTAAACAGTTACAACCACTACAACCACGAGAAAGCATCGCAGTTTTGAAGATTTGAGGCAGCGACCATGAGACATCTCATCACGCTTGATGATTTATCGGACTTTGAGATTCGCCAGATTTTTCGACTCGCTGATCAGATGCGGACGAATTTGGCGACGTGGTCGGGCTTCTGTCAGGGCAAGCTGTTGGCAACGCTGTTTTATGAGCCTAGCACGCGAACGCGGCTATCGTTTGAAAGCGCGATGGAGCGGTTGAACGGACGGACATTGGGGTTTGCCGATCCGCACGCGGCGTCGGTTGCAAAGGGCGAAACCATCGCCGATACCGCACGGATGGTGACGAATTACGCTGACCTCATCGTGGTGCGCCACAGTTTAGCGGGGGCGGCACGGGTTATGGCGCATTACGCCAACATACCGGTCATCAACGGCGGTGACGGCAGCCATGCGCATCCAACGCAAGCGCTTACGGACATGTACACAGTGATAGCGCGGAAAGGAGACGTGAAGGGGCTGGCGGTCGGTATCTGCGGCGACCTGCGCTATGGGCGAGCGGCTCACTCCTTTGCACTTGCCATCGCGCGATTCGGAGGCAGACTGATCCATATCGCGCCGCAGTGTTTTCAGATGCCGAACTGGGTTCTCACGCAAATCAAGCATCTTTACGGGCAGGTGCCAACGGAGACCTCCCACCTCGCGCACGTGATTGGCGAACTTGACGTTATCTATGTGAATCGACTTCAGGAGGAACGTTTGCCGGCTGATGTCGATCCGGAAACGGCACGTTCAAGCTACCTTGTCAATGCCGATGTGATGCGGAACGCCAAATCGGATGCGATGATAATGCACCCCCTGCCTCGCGTCAACGAGCTTTCCTATGAGTTGGACGAAGACCCGCGAGCCGCCTATTTCGAACAATCCGCAAACGCGATTCCGACCCGCATGGCCTTGATAGCGAGTTTTACGGGACTTGAAGAACTGATCTTGACACAGCCCCCTACACGCGAAATCTCTATAGGTAACCAACAGTGCCATAACCCGAACTGCGTCACCGCTTCTGAAAATTATCTGCAACCTGAAATTGAGGGGCGCGCAGGCGAGGAGCCTATAACTTCGTGTGCACATTGCGGAGTAATCATATCCTAATCTGGGAGCAAACCATTTACGATGGATTTTCACAAATATCATGCACTCGGTAACGACTACATCGTCATCGATCCGAACAGAAACGAGATTAGTTTGACGGATGCGAATATCCAACGAATCTGCCACCGAAACTTCGGAATTGGATCGGACGGGATTCTTTATGGGCCGCTCTTTGACGGCGGGGAGATCTCGTTGAAGATTTTGAATCCCGATGGCAGCGAGGCGGAAAAGAGCGGCAACGGCATCAGGATTTTTTCCAAGTATCTCTTCGATGAAGCTTACGTCGAAGGCAGAAAGTTCAGACTCCAGACGCTCGGCGGGGAGGTGGCTGTCGAGATTCTGGACGATCAGGTGCGACGGATCAAGGTCGATATGGGCACTGTGACCTTCGTCAGCGATGAAATCCCGGTTAGCGGAGAGCGACGCGAAGTGGTCGACGAAACCTTGAAAGTGGGAGATGAGGAGTTCAAAGTGACGTGTGCGTCCGTCGGCAACCCGCACTGCGTCATTCCGATGCCGGAGATTTCCAAGGAAATGGCGCTTAAACTTGGGCCGCCTGTGGAAATTCACCCGCTGTTTCCGAACAAGATTAACGTGCAACTGTTGAAGGTCATCGATCGGCGGAACATCCAGATTGAGATTTGGGAACGAGGCGCGGGATACACGTTGGCGTCGGGGAGCAGCAGTTGCGCGGCGGCGAGCGCCGCACACAAGCTGGGGCATGTAGACAGTGAGCTCACGGTGCATAGCCCCGGCGGGCAGATTGAAATTGAGATTAAATCGGACGGGCACATTTTCATGACGGGCGGCGTAACGGGGGTGATGTCGGGGCAATTCAAACCTGATTTGCGAGAGGAATTGGGAATGAACGCATGACGGGCGTGTGTCAATCAAGCGTTGAAGAAAAGCGGGGGACATTTTGATTATCTGGCTTATTTGGTTGGCCATTGAAAAAATCCATCCCTGGCGCTTTCAAAGGCTGGTGCGCAGTGCGCACCCTACAAATGTACAAAGTCGAATTGAGAATCTGTACGTTTATCTACGGACCATACCGGAGTTGAGGTGCGTGTGTTCAAATGGCTTCCATACGAAGGAATCGCTTTTCAGCTTCGCTATTTGTGTCCATACTCCTGCATTTGATGTTAGCCATTTTGCTGTTCCGGACCGTAACGCATGAGTATAAGGAGGAGGAGTTCATCACGCTAGATTGGGTCAAGCTACCGCCCGAAAAGCGCACAGTGAAGCCCGAAGTTATCAAGCGCCCGCAGCCAAGAGCGGCAACCCCAAAAACGCTCAATATACAGCGAAATCGGGTAGATCCTAATTCGAAGCCGGTTGAAGTGAAAGTGGCGTCCCGTGATTCGCTTGAGTTTGTTCGAGAAGACTTTGACATATCCGTGGACACGCCTGAGGCGAGGGCAGCGAATCTAAGAACCGCGGCGAATATTCCGGTGAGGCCGCACGATAGTTCAGTACGCGAAACGGACGATGAAGCAGGTGAAGGGGATGAGGGATTACTCATTGGAAGGGCGCAAAAGCCTAGCAGCGGCAAATTTAAGTCAATTCGCCTGTCGTCATCAATAATTGAGTCAACAGGGGCGGTTGATTCGGTGAATTCCGAAGACTCGGATTTTTCGGGCCGCGAACTTGTTCCCGAAAACAAACTGGGCGCGGTGCTCGTAGGAGAAGGCCCCGACTTGGAGGGGCACATCCGACTCATCAGACTCAAACATTCGCTCTCGGACTGGTGGCAAGATCCGACTGCACTCCCAAGTTTTATGAAATGGCTCGCCGAGAATACGCGCCTGCGTGCCGATATGAAATTTAAGGGCGGGTCTCTTCGGATGACCGATCCGGACATTATGGACTCACCGCTTGTCTTCATGACCGGACATGACAAGGATATTACCGTTTCGCGCAGTCTAAAAAAGGGAGGGGCATTGACCGGCACTTTTTCTGCGGAGGAGCGTGCCGCCCTTCGGAAATATATCGTTGAGCGCGGCGGGATGCTGTTTTTTGACGACTGCGGGTTTAACGGTCTGTTTGCGCAACAGGTCGCGCTCGAACTTGACAAAATCTTTCCGGAATTCCCGCTAGAGCCTATTTCGCATGACCACGAAATCTACAACTCTTATTATCAGCTTTCGGTACCACCCACTGGCGGCGATGTTTATTGGGGGTCTGAGAACAATCCGAAAACCTCCAAGTTCAAATATCAGAAAGGCATTAGCGTCGGACGCCGTCTGGGCGTGGTTTATAATCGCAAAGACTATATGTGCGCAATGGAAACGGCGGAAATCCCAAGCCGCACGATGCTCCGCATGCGCCGCTCCCCGGATGTCCTCCGTTTTATGACCAATCTCTTGGTTTACACCATGAAGTACGGCGGCAATACGGACAGATCCAATTATAAGCGGTAACCGTTCGGTCTCGCCGCTTTTATCTTTTTTACCCACCGACTCGCCCCCATGGACAACATTCTGCACTTCCCGATTACGGCGCTTGCAAATCTCATTCACACCGGCGAAATCTCTCCTGTGGAGCTGATTGAATCCACGTTTACAGAAATTGACGGACACAACCCGCAACTGAACGCCTTCATTACGCTATTTCGAGAACAGAGTCTTGAAGCGGCGAGGCAGGCGGAACTAGAGATTCGCGACGGGCGGATTCGGGGAATTTTGCACGGGATTCCGGTTGCGATAAAGGACATTATCCACGTTGCAGGGGCGCCTACCACATGCGGATCGAAGTTTTTTTCGGTTAATCCTTCTCAACCGGATGCAACTATCACGGCGAAACTGAAAGCCGCGGGGGCGATAATCGTTGGTAAAACCAATTTGCACGAGTTCGCCTACGGCGTGACGACAGAAAATCCGCACTTTGGCACAACCGCTAATCCATGGGACACGTCGCGAGTGGCGGGGGGATCGAGTGGCGGCTCGGCGGTTGCCGTCGTCGCGGGCTTTTGTGCCGGCGCGCTGGGCACCGACACCGGCGGATCCGTTCGCATTCCGGCGGCGATGTGCGGGGCTGTCGGGTTGAAACCCACCTACGGACGAGTTGGTGTCAGCGGGGTCGTCGAACTCGCACAATCGCTGGACTGTGTTGGTCCGATATGCCGCCGTGTTGCGGATATCGGGATCATGATGAATACGCTTGCCGGGTATGACAGCTGCGATGTGAATAGCGAGAATCGACCTGTGCCTGACTACGCGCAAGCGTTGGGAGGTTCAGTCAATGGGATGAAAGCCGGCGTGCCGCCGCAGCATTGTTTTGAAGATCTCCATCCGGACGTGGAAACCAGCGTCGCCGAAGCGGTTGAAGTCTTGGCGAAGTTGGGAGTGGATGTGATTGAACTCGATCTGCCTTCCATTCCCGATGCGCACCAAGCTACGTTGACCATGTTGATGGCGGAGGCGAGCCATTTTCATCAAAGGCGCCTTGCCGAGAATCGGGAGGATTACGGTCTTGATGTGCGCGAGATGCTAGAGAACGGTCAGAAGTTCTCCGCGGCGGACTACGTTACCGCCGTTCGGTCACGTGAACGCACTCGCCGTGAATTCGCTCGTGCTTTTGAGCGGGTGGGTTTCATTCTCACGCCCACCGTACCTGTGCCCGCTCCGCTTCGTTCCATGATGGATGCTTCGGACGGAAGCGACTCCAACTTGATTCGACCACGCCTAACTCAGAACACGCGAATCTTCAATCTGCTCGGATTGCCCGCCATCTCGGTGCCGTGTGGATTCACGAAAGACGGCTTGCCGGTGGGGCTTCAGATTGTCGGGCGATGGTGGTCTGAAAGGGAGTTGCTTCAAGTTGCGCACGCCTACGAACAGGCGACGCCGTGGCATAGGGTGCATCCTAGTGGCAGCGGTGCGGAAGCTGCCGAGAACTCTGTATCCACCATTCACGATTGAAAAGCAGGGGCACCCACAAACATAAAGATGAGGAATGAATAATGAAAAAGAGCGCCCCAAAAAATCGCACTCTGACCTGTAGTGAGGAAGAGATGAATCGCCTTTCGAATGCTATCCTTCAAGTGGAATGTCCTGTCAGTGAGAAAGAGATTACGGACAAGATTATCGGAGGAGACACGTTTGAAGTTTGTGGCTATCTGCCAAGGGGATTCGTCAATCTGCTGGTGCTCGACCCGCCGTACAATCTGTCTAAGGATTACAATGGACACGTATTCAAAACACAGGGAAAAGACAGCTATCAGAAGTGGTTCCTAAACGCCATCGAAGTCTTGACCCCCACGCTTGCGGGAGATGCGACGGTTTATGTCTGCTCAGATTGGAGGACATCTGTGTTGATAACACCCATCCTCGAATCACACTTTCACGTCCGAAATCGAATCACTTGGGAACGGGAGAAAGGTCGTGGAGCCAAAACCAATTGGAAAAACAACACGGAGGATATTTGGTTCTGTACCGCCTCCGAAAATTTTAATTTTGATGTGGATGCGGTAAAGCTCAAGCGTAAGGTGAATGCCCCGTATAAAATTGATGGGATGCCGAAGGATTGGGAAGCAGAGGAGACGGGCAACTATCGCCTCACTCACCCATCGAATATCTGGACAGATATAACAATTCCTTTTTGGTCTATGCCTGAAAACACAGACCACCCGACACAGAAGCCGGAAAAACTGATTGCCAAACTGATTTTAGCCAGTTCCAAAGAAGGGGATTTTGTACTAGATCCGTTCCTAGGCAGCGGAACAACCGCAGTGGTGGCGAAAAAACTTGGGAGACGTTTCTGTGGAATAGAACGTAATCGTGAATATTGCTGCTGGGCGCACAAACGCTTAGAGCTTGCCACCGGAGATTCGACGATTCAGGGATATACTGATGGGGTATTCTGGGAACGAAATACCCTAAGCGGCCAGTCGAAACCCACTCACGCAGCGCCCCAGCAGAGAGAGTTATTCTGATGAAATCAACATTCTATTACAAGGGTCATTATTTGGATGTCGCTGGCAGCATCAAAAACTACATCAATTCATCACCAGAGTTTCTTTCGCAACAAACAGCTGGGAGCACCCGAGCCGTGGGAGATGCGCTAGAGTCATTATTGGCCGAGAAATTTGACACTTTTTTGGGAGATTGGTGCGCCGAGTATTCGAATGACTTTGCACGACGCGCAATGGCAGATCTCGCATTTACTGACAACGAGGGATTCTATACTGTTGTTGATGTAAAGACACACCGAGAAGATACAAAGTTCAATATGCCGAATCTTACCTCCGTTGAGCGATTGGCAAGATTCTATGAATCGGATTCAAACATCTTCTGTTTGATATTGATAAGATACGCAATTCAGGGTACCAAGGTTACCGCCACCGAGGTCACATTTACTCCAATTGAATTCTTGAGTTGGGAATGCTTAACTGTAGGTGCATTGGGCTGGGGACAAATTCAAATTGCAAACTCAAACAACATCAAAATGGTCGATGGCTATTCTCGGAAAAAGTGGATGCTCGAACTTTGCGACACGTTGTTTGAGTTTTATCCAAAGGAGATTCAAAAAATACAGGAAAGAGTAGGAAGGTTTGAAGACGTGAAGGCACACTGGGAATCACGAGAGGATGTCTGGTGTTAACCTAGGACAATTTCCGTGACACAATCAGAAGAGTTATGAGAATGCGATTCACCTGTACCCAGTTTCCTGGTGAAGCGTATCTCAAGGAATTTCTATGCCCGTAAGCTTGGAAAGAGGATTGACAGCAAAAGCGAGTTATGCTACTATGCCCAAGCGAATTGCTCTGCCCAAACCAGCGACGAAGCGTTCACGATGCGACGGGAATTAGCAAAAACTAAGGTGAAACATGGGAATTAGCACAGAACTTCAATACGCGACGCTGGATGACCTTTATCTTGATGCCAAAAATCCTAGACTTGGCAGACATCAAGCTAATACAAATCATTCTCAAGACGAAGTTCTTGATATGATGAGTGAGTGGGTACTTGATGAACTCGCTGTGTCGTATTTGGAGAGTGGTTTTTGGACACATGAACCGTTGTTGGTTGTCGAAGAGCAAGTGGATGGAGAGCAGCGCCTCGTTGTCGTTGAGGGGAATCGACGCCTTGCTGCGCTAATCTATCTTCGTCGGGCAGTTGACGGTCATGAGGTTTTAAAGAAATGGCACTTGCTTGTCGAAGGGGTTGACGTTCCCAAAGAACTTTTCGTTAAGATTCCCTATATACACGTAGGATCGCGCCAAGAAATCGAGTCGTTCTTGGGGTTTCGGCATGTTACAGGTATCAAGCAGTGGCATCCCGAGGAGAAGGCGCAATACATTGCCAAATTAATTGATGAACGAGGTATGAGTTACGAAGAAGTGATGCGAAGGATTGGAAGCAAGACCCCTACAGTTCGACGGCACTATATTTCCTATCGGGTGCTCTTACAGATGATGGACTGTTTGGAAGATTTCTCCGTTGAAGAGGCCAGGGGCCGATTCAGCGTTATGTCCCTATCGCTTCGGACACACGGTGTGCAGCAGTATCTTGAAATTGACATGTCAGCCGACCCAAAGGCGGCTAAAACGCCAATACCTACAACTCGTCTCAACGCTCTTGAGAACTTTTCGCTGTGGCTATTTGGGAGCCGGAATCAAATTCCGCTCTTCGCCGATTCGCGGCGTGTTGATGATTTCGGCAGGATTCTTGAAAGCCATCGAGCTGTCGAATATCTTGAAGGAAACAGGAAAGCCAAGTTTGATTACGCATTTCAACTAGCGGGTGGCGATGAATCGGAAATCGCTAATCTGGTCAACGAAGCGGCTGTAAATGTACAACTAGCGTTGAGCCGCGCCCATCATTACAAGAAATCAGAAGATGTCCAACGGTCAGTAAAGAGACTAGGGATTGATGTTGAACAATTGCAGAGCGGTTTTCGAAGTATGCGCAATCGGTGAGAAAACCATTCGTCGGACGGCAAACACGAGCCAAAACAAACACAAAAATCCAATCTTTTCGATTTTAGAGATGCTCTATCGCTAATGACTGTGAACGTTAAAATTTGCGTCAAGCAATAACCCAACCAATTGACCTAGGGCGCTTCTTCGTAAGGCGCGAGAAGTTAGATTGGGTTATAATTTTCAATGTCGATTATTTTTGGGGCTAACGACAGGCATGGGAAATGTAATTGCTTTTGGTTGGTATGGCGGAAAATTTAGTCATCTTGGCTGGCTACTACCATTGTTACCGGATTGTCAGCATTACTGCGAACCTTTTGGAGGGTCGGCTGCAGTCCTGCTTAATCGAAGTCATTCCCCTGTGGAGACATACAATGATATGGATGGGGAAGTGGCTAATTTCTTCCGTGTACTTCGTGACCAAAAAGAGGCGCTACTTGAAGGGATTGGCTTGACCCCTTTTTCCCGAGAGGAGTTTGAAAAAGCAATTTCTCTCTCTACCAAAGGCATTTCGGATCTAGAAAAAGCGAGGCGTTTCTTTATTCGAGCAAGGCAAGTTAGAATTGGGCTTGCACAGAGGGCAAGTTCAGGCCGGTGGGCACATTGCCGATTAACAAGCCGGGCAGGAATGGCGGGAGCGGTGTCCAGGTGGTTGGGAAGTGTAGAAGGCCTTTCTGAAATTGCACAGAGGCTTTTGCGTGTTCAGATAGAGAATGGCCCTGCTATTGATGTCATCAAGCGTTATGATAGCAAGGAAACACTGTTTTACTGTGACCCGCCTTATCCGCATGAGTCGCGTGGTGATTCAAGTGCCTATGGATATGAAATGACAAATAGGGATCATAGGAAGTTAGCTGATGTTCTTCGTTGTGTTGAGGGAAAGGTTGCCCTGTCAAGTTATCATTGTGATTTAATGGATGAATTGTACAGTGGCTGGACCTGTATCGAAGCTCCGATTAAGAAGTGTCACTCTGCTAAGGCTCCGAGACGTGAGGTGCTGTGGGTCAACTACTCAACCGAGAAGGAGCAGGAATGCAACAGCCTTCAGAAATCCTTGATATAGCTTTTGAAACTGCTATGGCTCATATTTCAGAGTCTCTTGTGGATGTTATGGATATTGCAGAACGGGTTGAGTTTGTTTGCCGCAATACCCAAAACCGCGCTTGCGTTCGGTTGTTAATGGCTTGTCTACTGGCAAAAGTCCATAAACCTGAGATTGATATTAGAAAACCTTTTACGGAAATTGGGGATTCAGATGTTTACTCTGGACGTACCTATGATGAGAGTTATATTTCTACTTTCATCGTTAAGCATGATTTACCATGTAATTCTACCACTGCGTTTTTAACACCTGCCCTGCGAAACAGAAACATAGCCCTAACCCCGGAAGCCGACTTGGTAGGGCGACCACCAAAACTTTACGAGACAGTTTTAATCCTTCTAGATCATGTACACTCGGAACAAGTGTGTCCCGATACTTTATTGGCGGAAACTGTGAGAGTCCTTCTGGTTGTCAGAGATGAAAAACGGCACAGAATGGAATCTTTGCTTACAGGTTTAAAACGTACTGAGGGTAACATTCCGTTATCGGCTGAAGCGATTGTGACGCTCATTGAACAACATTTACAATGTCCGCACCCCAGTCGTTTGCCTGTGCTAGTTGTCGCAGCCGCTTATCAGTCAGCAGAGAAGTATCTTGGAGAAAGAGGATTGCCTCTTCAAAGTCACACTGCAGCGGATGAACAGACCGGAGCGTTGGGTGATTTAGAAATCACGCTAATAGATGATGAAAACGTGGTAACAAGCTATGAGATGAAGATGAAACGGGTTACCCGAGGTGATATTGATCGAGCATTGCAGAAGGTGGTGGAACACGACGATCGAATTGATAACTATATCTTTATCACAACAGATGTCATTGAAGATGATGTCATTGAAGATGATGTCAGCGAATATGCTGCAGAAATCTATAAAAGGACTGGAGGCATTGAAGTGGTAATTTTGGACTGCATAGCGTTCTTGCGCCATTTTATTCACCTGTTCCACCGACTACGCATTCAGTTCTTAGAGGCGTATCAGAGTATACTGCTAAGTGAGCCGGATAGTGCTGTCCGACAAGAATTGAAGGAGGCATTTCTAGCATTACGCGGTGCATTTGAAAGAGTTGAAATCAAGGTATAACCTTTATCTTTGTTAGTTACGTAATTTGTGTACTATCTCTAGGTTACAATCAAAATAGTACACATACCATAAAACCCTTAGTCACGCCTTATGAGAACCTGTCAACCCCTTCGGGGCAGGCCTTGGCTCCGCTCGGGTGACCGAACCTCAACGACGCAGCATTCTATACAACATAGCTACAAAAACTCAAGTCTCAACCCAACGAAAGGCCCTAAACACAATGATACCATTTCTGATCGCAGCATCTATAACCGCATCAAGTTTCCTACCCTATTACCTCTGGGCTAACGATTTACACACTGCATCCGTTACTGTCGCAATGGGAACAATAATAGCCGCCATAATCGGAACCGCAACCTACCTCATCTACAACGCACTCGACACATGCGTTCATAACCTCGCCCACATAGGGCATCAACTCGAAGCCATAATAGGAGGAAAATATGGAAATTCCAAAAGAGAAGCTACTTGAAATTTACGAGCGGATGGCAACCATCCGCCAATTTGAAGAGCGGGTGCGCGAAGAGTTCGCCGCAAATCGCATTCCGGGGTTCGTCCATCTGTATGCGGGCGAGGAGGCGGTTGCGGTCGGCGTCTGCGCCCATCTGACCGATGAGGATATAATAACCAGCACTCACCGCGGCCACGGTCACTGCATTGCCAAAGGGGTCGATGTCAAGGCGATGATGGCTGAACTGTATGGGCGCGCCACCGGCGCCTGCAAGGGAAAGGGCGGCTCAATGCACATCGCCGATCTCGACCGAGGCATGCTTGGCGCCAACGGCATTGTTGGCGCGGGAATTCCGCTCGCGTGCGGTGCGGCTCTCAGTGCCCAAGTGCTTGGGACTCAGAACGTTGCTGTCAGTTTTTTCGGTGACGGCGGCGCCAACGAGGGTAGCTTTCACGAAGGTCTGAATCTAGCCGGTGTTTGGCAACTTCCCGCTATCTTTGTGGCGGAGAACAACGGCTGGGCGGAATCGACGAGCAGCGACTACTCCGTCGCGGGCGCCGATATCGCCGGACGTGCGCGCGCTTACGGCATACGCGGCACCGTTGTTGACGGCTTGGACCTCTTCAATGTCTACGAGAAAGCGGGGGAGGCGATTGCCGCAGCCCGCGACGGAGAGGGCCCCGCGCTTTTGGAGTGTAAGACGTATCGCTTCTACGGTCACCACGAGGGCGACAAGCAGCGCTACAGATCGCAGGAGGAAGTCGAGGAATATCGCAAGAATCATTGCGTCATCAAGAATTTCCGTGCGCGCATGACCGATGAGAAGGTGTTGACCGACGAGGAGCTTGACGAGATTGAGACGCGGGTTGAGGAGACGATAGAGTCTGCCGTGGCGTACGCGGCTGACAGCCCGTGGCCCGAGCCGAGCGACGTGACGGAAGATGTCTACGTGAACTACAAGGAGGTTGTATAATGAGCGAAGAACGAGAGCTGACCATGGGAGCGGCTATCCGCGAGGCGCTTCATCATGAGATGGAGCGCGATTCTACGGTGATCATTATGGGTGAGGATGTCGTCGGCGGAGCAGGTGCGAAGTTGGAAGGTGCCGAGGACTGCTGGGGCGGACCGTTTGGTATCACCGGAGGACTCGTGGGCAAGTATGGACGAAATCGCATTCGCGACACGCCGATTAGCGAGGCAGGTTTCATCGGCGCCGCCATTGGCGCGGCGGCGACGGGACTCAGACCGGTTGCGGCGCTGATGTTCGTCGATTTCTTTGGCATTCCTATGGATCAGATTTTCAATCAGGGCGCCAAGATTCGCTACATGTTTGGCGGCAAGGCAAAAGTGCCCGTGGTTATCCGCGCGGCGATTGGGGGTGGGATTAACGCCGCGGCGCAGCATTCTCAATGCCTCTATTCTATCTTCGCGCATATCCCCGGATTGAAGGTTGTGGTTCCATCCACGCCGTACGATGCCAAGGGATTGATGACGGCAGCCATTCGCGATGACGACCTTGTTTTCTTCCTTGAACATAAGCGGTTGATGGGATCGAAGGGGCACGTGCCCGAAGAGTCCTATGTTGTCCCGTTAGGCGAAGCATTGGTTCGGCGCGAAGGCAGTGATGTCACCGTGGTTGCGATCGCGAAGATGGTTGACTTGGCGCTAAGCGCGGCGGAGGGGCTTGAAGCCGAAGGGGTGAACGTCGAGGTGATAGATCCGCGCTCGTTAAGCCCGTTGGACGGCAGGACGATTGTGGATTCCGTCGAGAAGACGGGGCGGCTTGTGATTGTCGATGAGGACACGCCGAGATGCAACTTGGCTACGGACATCGCCGCCCTAGCGGCGGACGAAGCGTTCTATAGCCTTGAAGCGCCGATTAAGCGCGTCACGCCTCCGCACACACCTGTCCCCTTCAGCCCGGCACTGGAAAATGCCTATATCCCGTCGGAAGCCCGGGTTGTGACAGCGATTCGGGAGGTGATGGCTGCATGAAAGCAGTTGTCTTCCCCAAATCCGGATTGATTACCGAACAGGGGACTCTCCTTCAGTGGACTGCCTCGGAAGGCGACCGCGTTGAGGAGGGTCAACTTCTGTGCGAGGTCGAAACCGAAAAAACCACAATCGAGGTAACCGCGCCCGTATCGGGCCTCCTTCGGAAGATACTTGTCGCCGAGGGCGGCAAGGGGCCCGTGGGCATGACGCTTGGGTGGGTTGGCGAGGCGGATGAGGAGATTCCCGAAGTCAAAGAGATGCCGACGCTACCGGGGGCAGCGGCAGAGAAGCCAACTCCCGTGGCGGCTGCCAAGACTCGTCCTCAACGTGCGGCGGCGGGCGGTCGGCTGCGCGCCTCGCCGGCGGCGCGAAAACTTGCAGCGGAGAACGGGATTGATTTGGCTGAAATCTCCGGCAGCGGTCCCGGCGGCGCCATCACGACCGGGGACGTGGAACGGGCTATTGAAGCCGCAGCGGCAGACGTAGACGCTGAGCGCGTGCCGATGAGTTCAATGCGCCGCGCCATCGCCAATCAGACGCAGGAGAGTTTTCAGCAGGCGCCGCACTTCTACCTCAGCTTGGAAGCCGATGCGGAATTGCTGACAGACGGTCGTCCGGAGGGGGTTTCCATTACGCACTGCCTGATTAAGGCGACTGGGTTGGCGCTTCGCGAGTTTCCCCAAATGCGGGCGCAACTTCAAGGTCAGGAGTTCCTCATCCCTCACGCCGTGCACGTCGGATTAATCACGGCGGTTGAGGGCGGCTTGTTGGTTCCGGTGGTTCGCGATGCCGATCAGCTCTCGCTCTCCGAGATTGCCGACAAAGTGCGCGCCCTCGTCGAGAATGCGCGTGCAGGCAAACTTTCCGGCGACGATGCGTCGGGTGCGGGGTTTAGCATAACCAACTTGGGCATGTACGATGTGGAAACATTTCACGCCATTATCCACACGCCCGAATCCGCCATCCTTGCCGTCGGTACGGTCATGGAGAAACCGGTGGTGAAGGATGGGAGCGTGGTGCCCGGAAAGCGGATGGCACTCACGCTGTCCTGCGATCACCGCGTGGTTGATGGCGTCATCGCGGCGCAGTTTCTGGGGCATCTGAAGGCGCTCCTGGAGGATGGGTCGGAATTGGGGTTGAAGTAGATGTTCGGGTGTCAGAATTCCAGCGATTTTCGACAGCTTGAGTTACTAGGTTCTGTTGACATTTGACAGCGCCATCCGTAGGGGTTGGATTTCCCAACCCACATTGGGGAACGGGCGAGGAGACCTCGCCCCTACGATTGGGGCTGCCTCATGTAAATGTCAACTCGTCCTAGCCATTCCGGTAGAAGGAGGCGTGAAGATTGCCGGTAAAACCGTACACTATTGACAGATCCAGAGCCTGCCTGAAACGCTCGGACGAACTCATGGTTCGCGGTTGCCAACACTACAAACGGAGCCATGCGATGCTGGAGATGGGCTATCCCGTCTTCACGCAACGCGCCGACGGCGCGCGTTTCTGGGATGTCGACGGCAACGAATACCTCGACTTTCTGCTGGGCTTTGGGCCTATCCTTCTCGGCTACAACGATTCTGCCGTCAATGCGGCTCTTGGAAAGCAGATAGCAGAGGGCACCGTCGTCAGCACTGCCCATCCCAAGGAGTTGGAAGTCGCTCAGATGCTGATTGATCGTATCCCGGTTGCGGAGATGGTGGGTTTTCTTATTGGCGGGAGCTCGGTTACCAGCGCCGCGTTGCGTCTCGCGCGGGTGTATTACGGGCAGAGAGAAAGTCATTCGATGCGGCTATCACGGTTGGCATTCCTGGACGTGACCGGGCGACCCCGGCATACCGGCAGGCATCACCGAGTTGACGCTAGATTTCCCTTACGGCGATCTTGACGCACTGGAAGATCGGTTCAAGGAGCACGACAACCAAGTTGCCTGCGTCATCATGGAGTCCGTGCTGGGTGATGGGCCGCCGGAAGGTTTCCTGCAAGGGGTGGTTGACATGGCACACCGCTACGACGCGCTTGCCGTGTTCGATGAGGTCAAGGTTGGATTTCGCGTGGCGATCGGCGGCGGCAGCGAGTATTACGGCGTAACGCCGGACTTGGCGACGTACGGTAAGGCGTGCTGCAACGGCTTTCCTGGCAGTTTCGTCGCGGGCAGGAAGGAGATTCTCGGCAGCGAGAAGTGTCAAGCCGCCGGACTCGCGGCTACATTTCACTGCGACCTGCCCAGCTTGGTCGCGTTGGAGGTGGTCATCAACGAGCTGGAACGGCGTGACGGAATCGCATACCAGTGGAAGATTGGAAACCGTCTAATCGAAGGCGTCAACAAGGCGTGCGAAGAGGGCGGATTGGGATATAAATTGATAGGTACAGGACCCATGCCCACCCCTAGAATAGAGGAGGAGGATAGAGACCGATGCATCGCCATGCTTCAGGGGTGTCTGGCGCGCGGTTTCTATCTGCATCCGGGCCATCCGATGTTCTTGAGTTTGGCGCATAGCGAGCAGGACATTGAGGATACCATCGTGGCAGTGGAAGAGTCTATTGCCGATCTTGATTCTTAAGAGGAACAGTATCGTAACATGGAAATGATTACCAATAAGGAGGGCACAACGTATGCCATATAGCAATCCAACATGGGAACAGCTACGCAAATTGAGGGAACGCATGCGCAATGGCGAAGAGCTCAATATCGCAAACGGAAAACTGGGGATGTCCAAAAGCGAGATTGAAACGATTCTCGGTGGCGATTCCTATGATATGATCGGTGTTGATAGTCAACATGCCCCATTCAATGAGGAGAAGTTGGTGGAGTTCTGCGGGATCGCGAAAGAGTTGGAGATGCCGGTTCAATTCCGCATCAAGCACACGCGGCACACCTATCTCCTCGGAAATCTTCTCGATCTCGGTCCGGCGGCGATTGTCGTCCCGCAGGTTGAGACCGAGGCAACGGTTGACGAAGCCATTCGCAACTTCTATTATCCGCCGGTGGGTAAGCGGAGTTGGCCGCCGCCCAACGGTTGGGGCTGGTCAGGCGGCGTTGACCGGGCGGAGTACATTGAATGGTGGAACGAGAACGGCATTCTCTCGTTTCAGATTGAATCCGTTGAGGCGGTGCTCAATGCGCGGAAACTTGCCAAACCCGGGATTTCCATGATTCACTGGGGTAGGAACGATTTGCATTTTAGCATGGCGATGTATCCCGAACCGCCGTTCGCATCGTTTGAGGAGTGCGTGGCACATGTGAAGAAGCAGATGGAGGGGACAGGCGTTAAGGTCTCGTCCGCCGTCGCGCCGGCCGGGCGGCTCTAGTTTTCGGCTCATGGTCGGTGGCTTGACTTTCCCTCGATCTCCGGTCGCAATGGGGAATTCCGACGATTGTCAATGGCGTTGTAGAGCAAATGGTGGGTCGGCGTTTTGCTAATAGCCGATCCACCCTACAAACGCTTCCAAAGGGTAAACGCTCCCAAGTTGTAATTCGTTTTGTCCTGCCCTAGCAGTAGATTTTTCTAAACTCTCTCGAAAATTTGGAGGATTTCATGAAACAACTAGCCATTTCGGTCGGCTGCATTCTCTTGGTCATTCTAGCAGGGTGCGGCGCGCCGAAAACCGTCGAACGCATTGAAACCGACACCACGATTGACCTTTCCGGGGAATGGAATGACACCGATTCTCGTCAAGTTTCCGAAGCCATGATCTCGGATTGTCTGAATCACCCGTGGATAGGGCGGCACACCGCCCGTTCCCAAGGGAAGAGTCCTGTGGTCATCATTGGCGCCATTCGCAACCGCAGTTCCGAACATATCGCGGTTCCTACATTCGTGAACGATATTGAACGGGCATTCATCAACTCCGGCTTGGTGTCCGTGGTCGCGAGCTCCAACGAGCGCGGCAGTCTGCGTGACGAGAAGGACGACCAGAGCATGTTCGCAACCCCCGAATCCACCAAACAGATGGGACGCGAACTTGGCGCGGATTATATGTTGATGGGGCAGATTAACACCATTGAAGACCGTGAGGGCGGGAAACAAGTCACCTTTTATCAAGTTGACCTGACCTTGACCGACATTGAAAGCAACCAAAAAATATGGCTTGGGCAGAAGAAAATCAAAAAGTTCATTCAACGGAAACGCGCCGCTTTTTAGCCGACTGATGCAAACTGCGAAACTCCTTCCGTTCTTTGCGCTCCTATGCCTAAGTCTTGGATGCGGCGGCTATAAGATGGGGGAGATTTATAGTTCGTTAGAAGCGGGAAACCCTGAAGCTGCCCTCAACTACCTTGATAAGAAGGCGCCGGACAAAGAGAACCTCCCGTTCCTTTTTGAACGGGGACTGGTTGCACATTACGCGGATCGCTATCAGGAAAGCAACGCGGCGCTAGCGCGGGCGGAATCCATTTCGGAAGACCTCTATACCCGCAGTATTTCCAAGGAGGCGGCCGCGCTGCTCACAACCGACTTGGTGCGGCCCTATCCCGGTGCGCGCTATGAGCGGCTCTTGAGCCATTACTATCGGATTCTCAATTATCTTTATCTGAACGAAATTGAGGATGCACTGGTAGAATGCCGTCGTGCGACGCGGCTCATCCGGTACTACGTAAACGAGCATGAGGATTACGATTTTTTCGGTGCGCCGTTTTTGGCGTATTTGACGGGTATACTCTTCGAATCTTCCGGAGAGTTGAACGATGCCTTCATCTCCTACCAGCAGGCTGAAGAGTATTATGAACGCGTGTCGCCCAAAACAGGGGAAAGCCTTCCCCAGGATATCGGCGACTCGCTGGTACGGTTAGCACGCGCCCTGGGGTTTTCTGAAGAGGAGGCGCTTTACCGGAGGAAATATGGTGACCCACATGAACCGACCAAAGGTTATGGCGAACTCATCCTCTTTTACGAAAGCGGGTACGTGCCTGCCAAATATGAAGAAACGCTGACATTTCCTATCCTGAAAACCGATTCGTTTGAAGACGAACCCAAGAAGAGACGTGGGAATCGGAAGACTTCGAACTTTGCCAGAACGCTCGTGTCGCGCCGCGGCAAATCCTATTCGGAAACCAAGTTGGAGTATCTTCTGCACGTCGCAATGCCCGCAATTCGTTCCAATCGCCCCCGACTCACAGGGATTGCTGTAGAAGCCGGCGAAGCCGAACAGAGAGGGATTCTGGTTGCCGATGTCGAAACTATGGCAATAGAAACGCTAGAATCTCAGGAGGGGGGCATTCTCCTGCGCACGGTGACGCGTGCTTTGTTGAAATACCTTGCCTACCGGGAAATAACGAAGAAATCGGAAGATGAAAGCGAATCGGAGGAGGAAGCTGATCGTACAAAAGAAATTTTCATGGATTTGCTAGGACGCGCGGTGAACGTTGTGAACATAGCCACCGAACGTGCCGACACCCGCTCGTGGCAAACCTTGTCGAATCAAATTTTTCTTGTACGGATGCGCTTGCCAGCGGGCAGCCACACTGTCACGCTTGTGTTTTCCGACGGAGTTAACCGTCAAAGAGGGGTTGAGTCATTGGAGGATGTCGTCATTCGGGAGAATGAAGCGACTTTTCTGAATTACCGCACATTTGAGTAGGCGTCGGTGGTTCGGCGTAGCGCGGGAAATTGCTATCAGTCCACTCTACAGGTACGGTTTGGATGTTCCTATCCGAGCGAAGTGGGCACGGTAGATAAAACGCAACACAACACACAAATAGATCCAGTTTCCACAATTTCCGGTTGGTGGCAACTTGGGTCATTTTAATCGTCCAAAAACGAGTGCCGAGTTGAGCAACACGCGGCGTCGGTTCGGTGTATTACTCCGATTCGGCTTTCTGGACAGCGGATTGCCATAAAATACCGGTTCTCTATGTGATTTCGAACAATGGATCGTACGGGGTCGTTGCTCGCGCCTTCGGAAACGCTGGCGGCAGTATACAGAAGACGGGTGAATATGCGGGGGTTGTTCTGGATAATATTGATATCGTGAAAATCGCCGAAGCGTATGGAGGACGGTATGCACGTGCAAGAGGAATCAGAGCTTGCCGATGTGCCATGGAGCGTGGATTGAATGTGGTTGAAGGCGAGTGGCACCCATATATCCTGAACGTGCATTTGCCTGTTGGTCTTCCGGCAGGCGGCCGCCCGGCGAAACCGTACCATTTCCCAGAGTAGCACAGTTGGCGTGAGTTGCTACCCGTGTCTGCGCCGTTTTCGCATCAGGGTAGCAACTCGGGTTACCGTTGAACCTTACGCGCAAGACATGAATACCGGTGAAATTCTAACTTCACACCGAGGTCGGACAGATTAAAGCGGATTGTACAGGTAAGGGGTTATGGGCCCGATTTAGGTTTTTTGGTGCCAGGATTGTTAAAGTTGGTCCACCTGACGTGCACGTCACGCGAATTGGGAAGAATGCCGTTGAAAATCCGAGTTTGAAGCGGTATAGTTCATAGCCGCTCGAATTCAAAGGAGAATTGCGATGGAAGAATGGATTAGAATTGTCGTGCCGATGGCAGGAACATTCGTCGCGATTGCTGCGCTGTGGTGGAAGCTTACCAGTAGCGTGGCGACAAAAATTGACATAACAGGTCTGAAGTCTGACCTAAAAGAAGATATGGCGGGTTTGGAGTCTGGCCTGAAAGACGATATTGCAGGTTTGAAGGCTGATATGAACAGGGCAGATGACAACCTTCAGAAGCAAATCAGCCATGCGGTTGATTTGACGCTTAGCGTGACTCAGGAAATCAGAGAGGATATGCGGCAGATGCGCTCGGAGTTCCTGAAACTTGGTGAGAAAATGGATGCCGGCTTATTCAAGCTTGATGAGAAAATGGACGCGGGATTCACTCGACTTGACGACAAGATAGATTCCGGCTTAACCCGACTTGATGACAAGATGGAGGCCAATTCTCAGGCGTCCCATGTGGAGACAATGAAATTTACAGAAAAAATAGATAACGTGGCGAACGATCTCCGCGCTGAAATCAGAGAACGGATAAATGGCAAGACCGAGGATATTGATAGTTAAAACAAAATTGCGCTTTCACGTGCACGCCACTTTGACTCGGTGAGAGCAAAGTTTACAATTAAACACCGTTTTGATTCTTGAACACGACGCACAAGTCATGGAAGAAGGCGAACAATTTATGCAAGACATCGAATCCTGTGTGCATTCTACCTTTTAGGTGCCAAGGCGGTTATGAAAAGGAGATTATGGAACGGAGAGGAACAAGGTTAGAAGGTAAAGTCGCTATTGTAACGGGTGCAGGCACCGTCACCGATGTCGCCGGAACAGGGCAAGCCATGGCTATCCTGTTCGCCAGACACGGCGCGAAGGTGATTGTGGCGGACATGTCGGAAGCGAACGCCCAAAAGACAATTGACACGATAGAGGCTGAAGGGGGCACGGCGTCCCTGTTCATCGTTGACGTAACCAAGAACGCGGAATGCAAGGCGATGGTAGACGCGGCGGTCGAGCGTTACGGCGGGCTGGACATTCTCATCAATAACGTGGGAATTGGCCGCGGCGGGACGGTTGTTGACGTCTCCGAGGAGGAGTGGGATCTCGTGCTGAACGTCAATCTCAAGAGCATGATGCTAACCAGCAAGCACGCCATTCCCACCATGATTGAGGGGGGTGGGGGTGCAATTATAAACCTGTCCTCGATCGACGGTCTGCGGGCGGGTTGGATAGCCGATATCCACTACAGCGCGGCTAAGGGCGGTGTCATCGCCATGACCAAGAACATGGCGGTACATCACGGTCGGGACAACATCCGCGTCAATGCCATTGCCCCCGGACACCTTTACGCATCGCTTGTCAGCAAGATTTCCGAGGAAGACCGAGAGATGCGACGTCGCGCCGCGCCATTGGGGACGGAGGGCACGGCGTGGGATGTCGCCTGGGCGGCGTTGTTCTTGGCGAGCGACGAAGCACGCTGGATTTCCGGTATCGTGCTGCCGGTTGATGCCGGGCTTATCGCGACGACGCCGCTTTCGATGCTGCCTCATTTGCGATAGAGATTCTAGGACGATAGAATATCCTGATCGTTGTCCACTCGCTTAATCGCTCCTGCGGGGAGTTTAGCGTCGGAATAAGAATTAAGCGCCCTAACGCGAACTTTTAAAGCCTGTTTGAAAATAGATGGTAAAGCCATTCTAGGGCATTTGAACGCTATTACCTGTAGAATCTCTATCGCATTGCGTACCCTACAAGAATTGGTGGGCGGTGCCCACCCTACAAATGTACAAAGTCAAGCTTAGGTGTGCAATTGCGTAAGTCCCAAATTTGATACAGCTTGCCAGAAGCGCTCTAAATGCCCAATCCGTAGGGTGGGCACCGCCCACCATATTGTATGCTACCCGTTCGCGTCAAATGATGCCACGTATTTCTCGCCGTAAAGAAACCGAGTTTTGCGGAAAAAACTCGGTTTCGTCCGAGTCGTGTCCATAGTCCTTTGCATTTATATTTACACATATGAGCGTTGATTGACTCGACTTAGCTCGCTTTCCGTCATTGAGCCGTATCCTCCCTCCCTTTCTCCCACTCGCACCGCTCAATCCAATCCTTTGCGGCGAGGGTTGAACCGAGCGGCAAGTCGTTATCTTCGGACAACCGCTGAAACTGCGACATCGCGCCGTCGTATTGTCGCAGATGATACAGATTGATTGCAAACAGCCGCGTGTTCTCAATCCGCAAAACCCGATGCGGCAAGCCAAACGCCGCTGCTTTTACAAGGTAGTCGTTCGATGCCGCATACCCCTGATCGAGATGTAGTTGACGCCCAATTATGTAGAGAGCAAGCCCCCACTCCGGCATCTCATCGATCACCTCGTGGAGTAGATTCAACCTTGATGTGTTTGACTCCTTCCCAATCAACACCTGTTTCATCCGTGACCGCGCCGTTGTCGATTCAAGCGCGAGCGTCGCAAGTTTGGCGTGCGCTTCTCGACTGAGCGCGTCCGATGCATTGAGCGCCGATACCTCTTGATAGAGCGTTTGAGCGGATTCGTGTCTTCCGGCACCCCAGTTCAGATCGCCTTGCACGCTTTTGGCTTCGGCGATTTGCCGCGTTGTCGCGGCGGGATGAGCAGTGATTTTCTTCGCCCAATTGCTTGCTTGATCGTAATCTCCCGTCCGGTAATGAGCGTACATTAGCCCGCGCAGGTGACGCGGATCTTCTGAATCGAATTCGTGGATCCGGTTGAATAACCGAATCGCCCGCGCGAAGTTCGACTGACGATACGCCCTCCACGCCTTCGCCGAGAGTTCGGCAATCTCGTGGGCGCACGTCTTCTGAAAGATGCTCCCACGCTTCAAACGGTGTTCCGCCATAGTCAAATCTTCGGGGGTCAGGGGAACGGTGTCCAGAAACGTCTCCCACTCGTTGCTCAGCTCCGCCAAGGATTTGCCGTAAACGGCTCTAAAATTCCCAGTCGGAAAAACACGCCTGAACGCCTCTATGCCGTATGTATCCACCACGTATCGGACGAACGATCCGGCGAGCATGTAGCTGCGTGAAGACGCCTGCGCCCAGAAACCGAGTCCCATGATTTGCTCTATCTCTGGGGCGACATCCAACTCCCTCATTGCCTTGCTCCATTGATGGGGTGTCAGTTTTCCCTCGTCCCAATCGGCGACGACAGCGATGCCTTCGTGCAACCCCAGCTTAAGGCTGACCTTGAAGAACGGATGCCAATCAGTCGTCAGTGCGTGGACTAATTCGTGTTTGATGATTGGGTGGGGAAACGGCTCGTAATTGACGTGAAAGCCGTAGCCGAACGGGTCTTCAACCAAGGTGTGCCCGGCGCCAATCAAGCGTTTTTTCTGGTCGGGCGATGTGTAGATATAGGCGTTCACCTTCCGTGAGGGCTGCGTCTGGAGATACGCGATTAGCTGGGCATACCGAAATTCGTGGTCTCGCGCAATCTTATCGATTTCCCGTTCAACCTTCGACCCTTTCTCATAGAAAATATTAAAATGGTCTGTTTCGTGCAGTCCTCCCAACGTTCTTTCAATGTATCCCCGCGTCGGGCGCAAGCCGAGTTCACCCCTGTTCAGGTAAACAAGTAGAAGTAAACATGCGAGGGCTAGGAGTTGAATTCGCGGATATACCTCCACGAAACGCGGCTTAAACCGATAGAGTTTCCGCCAGTTCAAAGAGAGGGTAAGTTGGGGGCGTCTGCCACTCTCGAACGTAATGATTGAGAGCGATAGGAAGAGCCACGTCAGCAGAATCGCGGTTCCGCGCGCGATGAGGAGTGAGCCGGTGATTGAAATCTGTTCATCGTATATGGGTCCGGGAAGGTAACCGAAAGCCGCATGGAATCCGAACACCGGGGGATGGAAGATGAGATTGTAGACGAACGTAAGGAATGTGACGACGATATACGCCAAGTATGCGGTATACCCACCCCAACGCCGCTTCATCCAGAAACCGAAAAACAGTCCGGCAGCAGTCGCGTAGGCGCAACTGATAACCGGCAACAGAAAAAAGAACGCCAAGCCGTCGGACAGATTGCAGTTCTTGACACGCAGCGCGTTCAGGGACAGAATAGCCAGCGGCGCGATCAACAGCGTCAGGTTTGCCCCGAGCGTCCTCCAGAAAAGGGTTATCACGATTTGGTGGGATGAGCCTGAAAGGATTTGGAGTGAGCGCCTCAGATGGTGTACACAGGTTACGCTGATATACGCCCCGGCGAATGCGATGCCGATGGTGAGGACGGCGCAGGATTCAAACGCCAACAGGTTGAACAGCGGAACGCGGATCAGCACTAACCCGATCCCTGCCAAGATGATGAACCAGAGCCAGTATGAGATTGATTTGAAAATCATGTGTCGTGGTTACGTAAACCTGGAATTGAAGTAGAGAAATCCTAGGCTATATAAAAAAAAATGGATGCTTCTTGGGATATGGATGAATTTTAGCTGAAAATGAGGGAAGTGAAGTCATCCGTGCGATACCGAGATCGCCCTTGACATTCCTTGAACATTACCTATACTTTACGTACCAACCTTGAGGACTCCCGAATTTATGTTTGGAAATCACGTAATTTGAGTCCGTGAGCCAAGAAATCTACACCGAAAGGAAGTGCCAATTCATGAAAACACCACACGATTGCGACCACGAAAGGTTGTTGGTCGCAAATCTGTCAATTGATTTTGTTCCATCTACCAAACTCACGTCGTTCGCCTTTTTGGGAGTAAAATATGAGGTAGAATCTTGGCCGGACCTGTTAGTAAAATTATGGGAAATACTGCAAGACCAACCTGACTTTCGAAGTGCATTGCACCGCTTCGACCAATATGTGTCAGAATATGACGGTGTGGCCTTCCCAAAAGGAGCCAAGCGAATTAACGACACAGATTTCTTGATTATGACCGACTACCCGGACAATAAATTAAAAGCTATCGCAACGGAATTGCTAGAGCACTTCGAATATAAGGCGACAGACTTGTCATTTGAATATCACTCTGGTAACGAATAGCTTCATTTTCTTCCCTAACCTCCTAAGTCAATGAATGTCACTATCATTTACCATCGTTGTTCTTACTTTCAGAAGTTGACCTGCCGTTATAATTTCCAAAACTTCATGAGGTGTGATTCCGACTCTTCACAGGCGCTATCGATCTCTTGAAATCAGTAGAGTCAATGTCACATTGACAACGCAACCCTGAAATGGGCACGCGTAGCGGTTCTGCCTCAATTCGAATGTTGCCGTGACACATCTCAGTTCAGGATGCTGCTGATTTGGCACATCTGAATACCGGCGTTCATACTATACAAACGACTTCTATCTACGGGAACCCGACATGGTTACTTTGCTGCCACGGTGCGTATCTGTTGTGCCAACATCGTAGGGAAGGAATTTGTGCTTTACAGAAACATCAACAGATTCATTGGAGCCCAAATTTGATGCAGTGGTAGGTAACTTGAGCTTGTTTAGTTTCTCTGCCCGTAGAATTTCTACAATGGAGTAATCGGGATCATGGCGAAACACTCTTGCACGGGCTTCAAACCATTTCTGAATCCATTCCTTATCCTCCGTCCAGATACTTCCCAATACCTTGTCCATCGGACTTTTGTTTCGTTCCCGAAGTTCCGCAGTAGCACTTCCCCGCTCAGTTGGAGATGATGGAAAGTGGTGTAGTAATTTCAAACTCGTAGTACCGCGTGGAAAGAAGATTAAGGATTCTTCTGGCGTTTGGCCTGATGGGGTAATACGGACTAAAACATACCTCACTATTCTTAAGTTTCCAGGCTTCCACACAAGGTATAGCCCGTATCCTTGGTAAGTGGATTTGCCCTCTGAATTAGTGCTAAATTCATATTCTTTCTCCAAATAAATCTGTTGTGCGTCAATAGAGTAATCAAAGGTTATCTTGGACGGTTTGCCAACATCGTAAGGTCTATATGGGTGTCCCACAAGAACAGTATCAATGTATGTGAACTCGGTCGTGGCATCCCAAACGGTATTTGGTCGGTCGAAAGTGTCCCGTGTCGAAGCTGGAGGTAATTCTACCGACAATAAAACGTTTTGCCCCACAACTTCATTATGACGAAATAATCGCGAGCGAAACTCTCCTACTGGAAAGAAATACAGGACTGAATTTGTAATCTGGCTTCCATAGTAATCAAACCGAGTTCTATGAAATAACACGATTCGCTGTTCTTTAAGTGGCTCGGTCCACTGAAGGTGAAATTCACTCTCCCCATCTTTGACGAGATAGACTTCCGGATCGCCACAACCAAGTCCGATGAACACCAATGTTATTAAAGTGACGAGGTATTTGAAATACTGCATAATGATTGCTCCTTACTATATTGTTTGTAGTGCGTTGGTTGGATTGAACGATCAACCGACTGAATAGGAAGGGGACAGCAAATCCCGCGCGATAGAGGTTTTTAATCCGTGAAATCTGCGTAATCTGAGTAATCCGTGATTCAGAATTGGTTCGCCACAAACACCAAATCAAATACATTAATGACCCCGTCCCCGTTCACGTCTCCCTCGGGCTTGTCGGTGCCGAAGGCTTGGGCAACCAGTGTCAAGTCAAGGATATTCACCACCCCATCGCCGTTGACATCTGCTGGATTCTTCGGTTTCACCCGCAGATACATCTCCCCGTCGAGGTTCGGCAACGTGTGCTCGGTGTTCATCAAACGGCTGGCGACGCCTTGCGCTTCTTCAGGCAGGGTGATTATCTGGGGGGCGCCGCTGTGATTGTAGACCGCCCAGCCGTTCGTGTATTCGCGGATGTAGAGCCCCGGGCGATTGTCGTAAAGCTGCGCTTTCGCTTCACTTAACGGGCGCCCAAGGTCGGCGTCCCAGAAGTCGTACCAGTAGTGCTCGTGACCCTCGCCCAAGTTAAAAAGTACGTAGCCATTGGAATGTGTGAGGCTTAGGGTTGTGAACGCACGCATCCAACGGAGATTTGCCGGATCGTCGGGGGATTTAGTGGGAATCCCCCAACCTTCGAGTGCGTTAACTTGCGGTTCTCTTAAGTTCTGCTCTAACCAGAGCAGAGAGGTTTCAACTTCATTGAGTAGCGCTTCGAGATGGCCTCCGGTTAAAGTATGAGGCACTATTGTTTCCATGAAGCCGCCGTTGATATGAGGCGCTGTCCTTGGAATTGTGTGACGATTGGTATTTCCCATTATCAGGAAAGCGGGTCTAGTTCCAGCGCGAATGCGCAGCAGGATATTATCCCTTGCTTCTTGCTCTGCTTCATTTCCTCGATATTTGTGCGACCAATCGCCGTATAGATCGGCAAGAATAGCGCCATCTTCGTTCCACCAGTCAAAGTGAATGCCGTCGTATAAGCCGCACTTGGAAACAGCGATTGCCTGCTGGACAATTCGATCCTGAATGTCAGGGTGGGTGAAATCAATTAAACCGTATATTCCCGCCCAAGCGTTGACGATATTTCCATCGGAGTCTCTTATCCAGTATGGCCAATCTTCGGGGAATTCGTCAAGCGCGTAGGACCTCATTCTAATGTCGGCGATGAAGAGCATGTTCGGATTTAGGGCGAGAAACTCATCACGTCTTTTTATTGCTTCGTCTACGCTGCCCGCCATTATAAATTCGTTGGATGTGTCCCTAAATGTCAATCCAAATTGAGGGACACTGAACCACAAATCATGGCTCGCCACGTTTTCGACACCTGATAAATCGGGACGATTGAGAATAGAAACCCAATTTGGGCCAGCCCATGCCGTGAAAATAGAAGGGTAGTCTCTATCTTTTATTCTATCGTGTATTGGAAGTGGCGGGAGTTCGCAGAATTCATCGTATAAAAAATCGGTTAAAGCGAGACCATCAAGCGGAGTGTAGTCATTGACGAGGTTACCTCGAATGTCTAATGTCTCCAATTCTACCAAATTTGCGAGCGGGCTAATATTTGCAATGTGGTTGTCGCTCAGGTACAATTCGGTGAGTTGTGTGAGATTCGCGAGTGGTGTAACATCGACGATGCGGTTGCCCTCGAGTCGCAACGTAACAAGGTTTGGTAGGCTTGCGATCGGACTGATATCGATAATCCGGTTAAACCTGACGTTTAGACCGGTTAGATTAACGAGGTTTGATAGCGATGTTATATCTGAGATGGAGCAAGCGGCTATATCAAGATAGCTCAATCTTTCGAGGTTGGCTATCGGTGCGAGTTCGGCAAGAGGATTTCCCCATAGAGACAGACTTTTCAGATTCGTTGCGTGTTCCAAGCCGGTGAGGTGCATTATGTCGTGGCGGGCGGCGCCTAGGCTTTCTAGCCGCAGCATGTCTTCTTTTGTGATCCTACTGCCGGGGAGCAGTTGGAGTTCACCGCGAATTGCAGCTTGGAGGTTGGGGTCTGGGATGTCGACGACTTGGGCGTGGGCGGCGATGCAGAGGATAAGGAGGAGGAATAACCGGGAGATGTGTTTGATCATGGGTGTTCTCCTGAATGCGGTGTTGGTGTTTTCTCGGAGCTATTTTGCAGGAAAGGAACAGGGTTTTCAAGAGAAAACGATGGAAGAGAAGAAATCGGGTATTTGGTGATTTCAAATCCCAACCCACGCAATTGCGGAGGGAAGAAACCAAGTTTTCAGGAAAAAACTCGGTTTCAACAGGGTGCTGGGCTTACACGCGCATGACGACGGGCAGCACCATCGGACGGCGGTCGGTCTTTTTCGCGAAGAACCGGCGCAGCACAGTTCGTACCTCCGCCTGCACGGTTTCGGTCTCGCTCTTGCTCTCCAAACTCATGTGATCTAGCGCATGAATGACGACGTTTTTGGCTTCGTTCATCAAGTCTTCCGATTCATCCATGTAGACAAACCCCCTGGAGACCATGTCGGGTCCGTCGACCAAATCCCCGCTGTTGCTGTCTAGCACCGTAATCGGAATCACCATGCCATCTTGCGAGAGTTGATGCCGATCGTGGAGCACGATGTCCTCAACCCCAAGATCGATATGTCCATCGACCAAGACGCGGCCTGCCGGGATCTTGTCTCGGATGTCGCACGAGTCAGGGGTAAGCAGCACACAATCTCCGTTCTCGGCAACGGTGATGTTTTCGTTCGGCACCCCTACTGTCTCGGCGAGTTCAGCGTGCTTAACGAGGTTGCTATATTCGCCGTGCATCGGTATGAAAAACTTGGGACGCACAAGGTTGAGCATCAATTTCAGGTCTTCCTGCGCCCCGTGTCCGGAAACATGAACGTTGGCATTTTTTTCGTTGAGAACGTGTGCGCCGCGTCGTAGGAGGTGGTTGATCATGTTGCCGACCGATCTTTCATTCCCCGGAATAATTCGGGCGGAGATAACGACGGTGTCTTCCGGCTCAACTCGCAAAAAGGCATGGTTGTCCAGCGCCATGAGCGCCATCGCGGAGCGCGGTTCACCCTGACTTCCGGTGCTCAAGACGGCGACCTCGTGCGGACTGAACTGGTGAACCTCGCGCGGGTTGATCAGCAAGTCAGGCGGCACGTTGAGGTATCCGAGTTCGGAAGCTGTACGGATGTTGTTGACCAAAGAGCGCCCGCTGACCGCAACCAGGCGGTGGTGCCTCTGCGCGAGTTCCACAAATTGTTGGATGCGGTGGAGACTTGAGGAGAAGGTGGAGAAGAAAAGCCGGTGCTTGACGTTTTTAAAAATTTGGTCGAGATCGTCATAGATGCTGAGTTCTGAGGGGGTCAAGCCGGGACGGTCGGCGTTCGTGCTGTCGGAGACGAGGAGCAGCACCCCTTTTTGGCCGAGCGCAGCCAGCTTGTGCATCTCCGTGAGTCGATTATCTCCAGGGGTGAGATCGAACTTGAAGTCGCCCGTATGAACAATGACCCCGACCGGCGTGTGAAGCGCAATCGCAACCGCATCGGGAATACTGTGGGTGACGTGGATGAATTCCATGTTGAAGCTACCGAGTTGCAGCGGTTCGTCGGGGGTGATGACGTTCAACTCCGCGTCCTTGAGGACATCGTATTCGCGCAGTCTTCCTTTCGCTATGGCGAGCGTCAACGCCGTGCCGTAAACAGGAGCGTTGATTTGACGAAGGAACAACGCAAGGGCGCCGATGTGATCCTCGTGCGCGTGGGTGAGGATGATTCCCCGTACTTTGTGCCGGTTTTCGATTAGATAGGTCAGATCCGGGAACACCAGGTCTACGCCGGGCATGTCGGGTTCGGGAAACATTAGACCGGCGTCGATAACGATGAGATCCTCACCGTATTCGTACGCCATCATATTCAAGCCAAATTCCCCTAAACCGCCAATGGGAATGATTGACACTCCGTTTTCAGTTTCAGACATTCAGTTTTACCTCTTCATCATAATTCTTCAGGTGACCCCGTGCCCCGCTTACACGACGATGTTCACCAATCGATTGGGAACGACGATTACCTTTCGCACCGTTTTCCCGGTGATGTGATTTTGCACGCGCTCGTCCGCAAGCGCGGCGGCTTCCGCCTCTTCGTTGGTGGCATCCACAGCGAGTTGGACGCGCCCCCGTAGTTTGCCGTTGACCTGCACGACGATGGTGACTTCTTCGCGCTTGAGCGCTTCCGGATCGCAGATTGGCCAAGACGCATGAGCGATGAGTGTCGCCTCGCCGAGCCGCGCCCAGAGTTCTTCGGCAATGTGCGGCGCGTAGGGGGCGAGCAACCGGAGGAACGTCTTTACCACCTCTTTCGGGGCAGATTTCGATTGTGTGGCGGCATTGACAAACACCATCATGTGGCTAATGGCGGTGTTCATCTTGTCGATTGATTCCGTATCCTCGGTAACGTCCTTGATAGCTTGGTTCAATACCTTCCACAGTTCAAGATCGCTATCAATGGGCGCATCGGTCAGCTTGGTGTTGAGTTCGCCCGTATCTTCGTCAATCACGAGCCGCCACACCCGCTGAAGGAATCGATAGACACCGTCCACGCCGCGCGTCTGCCACGGGGCGCTGACGCTCAGGGGACCGATAAACAGTTCATACAGACGCAGCGCATCGGCGCCATACGCATCGGTTGCCTCCTCCGTTGTCACGATGTTAAAGCGAGACTTGGACATCTTCTCAATCTGGGTGTTCGCCCGCACGCCGGATGCTTTAACGAACCACTCCGCATCCCGATTCTCCACCTCTTTCGGGGAGTAGTATTTGCCGTTATCGTCCTGATAGGAATAGGCGAGAATCATGCCCTGATTAAAGAGTTTTTGGAACGGTTCCTTCGTGGAAACAAGCCCGCAGTCGTACAGAACTTTGTGCCAAAACCGCGCGTAGAGCAGGTGCAGAACGGCGTGTTCCGCGCCACCCACGTAGAGGTCAACCGGCATCCAGTATCGTTCCGTCTCGGCAGACCAGGGTTCAAGCGTGTTTTGCGGATCCATGTATCGCAGATAGTACCAACAAGATCCCGCCCACTGAGGCATGGTATTCGTTTCGCGCATCCCTTTCCGCCCGTCCGGCAAGGTGACCATTAGCCAGTCGTCGGAGGCACGTGCTAGAGGCGGCTCGCCTCCGGCTGTCGGTTTATACTCGTTAATCGGAGGCAGCTCTACCGGAAGTTCGCTCTCCGGGAGGGGCATAATCGTTCCATCCTCCAACTGCACCGTGGGGAAGGGTTCGCCCCAGTAACGTTGGCGCGAAAACAGCCAATCGCGCAGGCGGTATTGCACCTGGCGTTTCGCTTTCCCATCAGCTTCAAGCCGCTCAATCATCTTCGTTTTCGCAGCTTGAACGTCGAGACCGTTGAGAAATCCGCTGTTAATGGCAGGTCCATCGCCGAGATAGGGGCCTCCCTCAAAGTCATCCGGCGGTTGAACGGTGCGGACAATGGGTAGATTGTACGCTTCTGCAAACTCCCAGTCGCGGTCATCCTGAGCGGGCACAGCCATAATAGCTCCCGTGCCGTACGCCATCAGTACGTAGTCGGCAACCCAGATAGGAATTGCTTTCTCATTCGCCGGGTTAACCGCATAAGCCCCCGTGAAAACGCCGGTTTTTTCCTTGGCGAGATCGGTTCGTTGCAGATCGGTTTTGTTCCTCGCGTCCTCAATGTAGGACTCCACAGCGGATCGATGCTCTTCCGCCGTGAGTTTTTCAACCAGCGGGTGCTCCGGCGCAAAGACGCAGTACGTCGCGCCGAACAGCGTATCCGGTCGAGTGGTGAAGACGGAAAATGAAAGGTCGGAATCCTTTATCCTGAACTCTAGCTCCGCGCCCTCCGATTTACCGATCCAGTTCCGCTGCATCTCCTTAATCCCTTCGGGCCAATCAAGTTCTTCAATGTCCTCTAACAGTCGCTCGGCATATGCGGTAATCCTCAGCATCCACTGCCGCATCAAGCGTTGCTCAACCGGATCGCCGGTTTCCACGTACTTCCCGTCCTTGACCTCCTCGTTAGAGAGAACCGTTCCCAGTGCGGGACACCAGTTGACAGGAATGTCGTCAAGGTACGCCAATCCTTTCTCGTGCAGTTTCAGGAAAATCCATTGCGTCCATCGGTAGTAGTCGGGTGCGGAAGTGCTTATCTCTCTGTCCCAATCGTAGGAGAAACCGATGCGTTTTATCTGTTCGCGGAATTTGTCGATGTTTCTGCTCGTCACGATAGCCGGATGGATGTTCTCGCGCTCGGCGGTGCGTTCGATTGTCAGCCCGAACGAATCCCAGCCCATCGGATGCAGCACATTATAGCCCTGCATGCGTTTCATGCGAGCCAACACGTCCGTGGAGGTGTAACCTTTGGGGTGGCCAACGTGCAGTCCTGCGCCGGAGGTGTAAGGAAACATATCAAGGATGTAATACTTCGGTTTTCCTTTCCGAGCTTCAGGGTCGTCGGAAGTGCGGAACGTTTTTCGTTCATCCCAGATGCGTTGCCATTTCGGCTCAATGGCACCGGGCTGATATGAGTGTTCTGTCATTTCGGTTTCTCCTCAATTCGTCAACTTGTGCAATTGGCTATGGCTCCTAGGTTTAAGTCGTGTTCTTTTGATTCGCTAACAGCAAATAAAAAGCCCACCACCGAAGGGGAGTTCGATGATGGGCTGTAAATCGGGAATCGGTATGAATGCAGTCTAACGTCTCCTCAATACGCCTCCGCCCATCACGCAAGGCAATCGCAATAACTCCGAAAGAACGTTCTGTTGGGGAGCGATGGGGTGGCGGTTGTTGATGGGCGCGGGTTGGAAAAACATGATTAAGGACTCCGAATAAGAATATCAACTTCATAGGATGTTATTGGAATTATACCAGATGAAGCGGACAAAGTCAAACCAATTGGGGTAATCTCGCAAGGCGATTGCATCTGGTATTGGTCGTGGAGGCGCCCTTGTTCACACTTCGTCTTCTGTAGGAGCGATCTTCGATCATCAAATCGAAGATGGAATCCCCTTTGCTCGCGACAGAAGGTCGAGATCTGGAGAGGGATCTCTATCGCACTGGGATCTCTATCGTCCTCGCTATTCACTCGGTTGATCTATTCGTTCGGTTGATCTCATTTAATCCCGCTGGAGTGCAAGACATTGCCAACACTTTGTCGGATTCTCTCGAAAATCAGATGCGGTTCTTCTGTTTTGTCTACGAAACGGAATTGACCATATACTTCCCCTCTGCTAGAATATGACGCACTTGAAGAGATTTAAATCCTAATCGCCCGGAAAACTGTGTTAACCGTATCGCTGACGACTGACAACCCTATGGGTGCAGAGCGAGACACAACCACAAATCTCTCCGAACATTGCCTCTCGCTAGACCTCGAAGTCGGCGTTGAGGACTGCCGTATCCATGCCTTCGCGGCGGTGCGTCCGGATACGGGGCAACCCCTCCTCTTTCCCGCGGGGAGCAGCAGCTTGGCTGCGGCATTGAACAAGCTGGACGACTTTGCCGATGGCGTAGATTTCGTACTGGGCCACAATCTGATTGATTTCGATTTACCCCACCTGCAAGCCGCTGCCCCCAATCTACGGCTATTGCGGCTGCCCGTCGTAGACACTCTGAGACTCAATCCCCTAGCCTTCCCTAGCAACCCGTATCACCACTTGGTTAAGCATTATCAAGACGGGCAAATCAAACGCGGGCGCATCAACGCCCCGGACCTGGATGCCAGACTTGCCCTGGAGGTCTTCGACGACCAGCAAAAGGCTCTCCGCAATGCATCGTCCGACTTGTTGACGGCTTGGCATTGGCTGACCACGGCGGTCAATGGCGCGGGATTCGATAGGTTTTTCACGTCACTGCGAGGCTCGGCAAGGCCCACCGACACCGAAGCGTCTGACGCAATTGACACCCTACTAAGTGGCAAGGCGTGCCAGACGCACGCTAGCGAGTCGATAGCAAATGCAGACCGGCACGCTTGGGAGTTGGCGTATGCCCTAGCATGGATCTCGGTGTCCGGAGGCAATTCGGTCATGCCTCCTTGGGTGCGGCATCAATTTCCCGAGGCGGGACGGTTGGTGCGCCGGCTGCGCGACACCTCGTGCGCCGATGCCGGCTGCGACTGGTGTCGGGAGCAGCACGACGCCGAAAAGGAACTTACCCGCTTGTTCGGCTTTGCCGACTTTCGGACAGAGCCGACGGACGATGCCGGGCGATCCATCCAGCAGGCCATCGTCAAAGCCGCGATGGCGCGCGAGCATGCGCTGGGAATCCTGCCGACCGGTAGCGGCAAGTCGCTTTGCTATCAGCTCCCGGCGCTGTCTCGCTACGACAAGACGGGTGCCCTAACGGTGGTAATCTCGCCATTGGTTGCCCTCATGGCAGACCAGGTGGCGGGGCTTGAGGCGCGGGAGATCGTTTGCTGCGCCACCATAAACGGGCTGCTGTCGATGCCCGAGCGAGCGGATGCCCTGGACCGAGTGCGCTTGGGAGATGCGGGGATCGTCCTGATTGCACCGGAGCAGCTTCGCAGCGTCTCCTTCCGCAGGGCGCTGGAGCAGCGCGAAATCGGCGCCTGGGTGCTGGACGAGGCGCACTGCCTCTCGAAGTGGGGGCACGACTTTCGGCCCGATTACCGGTACGTGGGTCGTTTCATCCGCGAAAAGGCTGGGGAGCAGCCGGTGCCGCCCGTGTTGTGCCTGACGGCGACCGCCAAGCCAGATGTGAAGGCGGAAATCGTGAACTATTTCCGTGAGGCGCTTGACATCACGCTGAAGGTCTTCGATGGCGGTTCCCGACGAACGAATCTGGAGTTTGTGGTCGTGCAGACGACCGGCGGCGAGAAATATTCCCATATCTACCAGATTATTACAGCGGATCTGCCGACAGATGAACCGAGCGGCGCCATCGTGTACTGCGCCACTCGGCGGCAGACTGAAGAGATTTCCGAATTCTTGCAGGCAAAGGAACTGACGGCAGACCACTTTCATGCAGGACTGCTGCCGGAGAAAAAGAAGCATGTCCAGCAGAGTTTCATCCGTGGCGATCTGCGAGTTATCGCTGCCACGAACGCTTTTGGCATGGGAATAGATAAGCCGGACGTGCGGCTGGTGATCCATGCCGACATCCCCGGTTCCTTGGAGAATTACCTGCAGGAGGCGGGGCGCGCCGGGCGGGACCAGAATGCGGCGCGCTGCGTGTTGCTGTACACGCCGGAAGATGTGGAGCGCCAGTTTGGCATGTCGGCGTATTCTCGGCTCACGCGGCGGGAAATCCACGGCGTCCTGAGGGCACTGCGGAATTTGGACCGGAAAAATCGCCTGGGCGGCGAGGTGGTAGCCACCGTCGGTGAAATCCTCCTTGAGGACGAAGACAAAGCCTTCGAGCGGGATTCGGCAACCGACGACAACCGCGTGCGCACCGCAGTGGCGTGGCTGGAGGAGGCGGTGCTGCTGAGCCGAGAGGAGAACGACGTAAGGGTGTTTCCGTCCTCGCTGCGCGTGCGTTCAAAGGAGGAGGCATGCGCCAAGCTGGAGAAGGCTCGCATCAGAGATGCCTATCGTCGTCAACTGTTGACCATCGTTGAGAGGCTGATCGAGGCAGATCCGGACGAAGGAATCTCCACGGACGAGTTGATGGCGGCATCCGGTCTGACTCCGGAAAGGGTGCGAGGCGCGCTCTACGACCTGGAACAATTGGGTATCGCAAGTAACGACACAGTGTTGACCGCCTTCGTACACACAGGGGTGGAGCGCTCATCGCGGAAACGCTACGACGAGGCGGCGGCACTGGAGAGTGCCCTGATTGACATTCTACGCGAAACGGCTCCCGATATGGTCAAGGGCGAGAGTTCCATGCTGCATCTCCGGGTCGCCACCCAACGGCTCAAGGAGGAGGGTCATACCTCCGCCCTGCCGGAACGCCTATGGCGGATCGTCCGAAGCATCGCCGCCGACGGGCGTGGCGAGGGTAGCGGCGGGGGAAGCCTCGGTGTGCGAGGGCATGATGGAGAGACTGTGCAGGTGACATTACAACGCGAGTGGAATGCGTTGGAGGAGACCGCCAGGATGCGCCGGGAAGCCGCGGTACACCTCCTCGAACATCTACTTGCCAGCCTACCGCCGGGAAGCCGAGGCACAGACCTGCTTGCGGAGACGACCTTAGGCAAGTTGCTGATGGAGGTCAAGTCGGACCAGATTTTAATGAGCCGAGTCAAGAACCCTGTCAAGTTGATGGAGCGTGCTCTGCTTTGGCTGCACGAGCAGGAGGTCGTCCAGTTGAATAAAGGTTTGGCGGTGTTTCGGTCAGCGATGACCATCCACCTGAAACCGGAACGTCGCGGTTTTGCTCAGACAGATTTTGCATCCCTCAAACTCCACTACGACGAACAGATTCTGCAGATCCACGTTATGGCGGAATTCGCGCAGCAGGGACTTGGGTCGATGGCTGATGCCCTGCGTCTGGCTATGGACTATTTCGTGCTTAGCCGAGATGACTTTATGCGTCGCTGGCTGCCAGACAGAGGCAGGGAAATCTCGCGGCAGACCACGCCGGAATCGTGGCGAACCATTGTCGAAAGCCTGAGAAATCCCATTCAGCGCCGCATCGTCGCGGACGACCGGGAGCAGACGAACGTGCTGGTGCTCGCCGGTCCCGGCTCCGGCAAGACACGGGTGTTGGTGCATCGTATCGCCTATTCTGATTCGCGCGAGGCGCGAGAACCCTCGCGGAATCTTGGCGCTCGCCTACAACCGGCACGCCGCGGTGGAGATCCGCCGCCGCCTTGCGGAACTCATCGGCGGCGACGCCCGCGGGGTGATGGTGTTCACGTGCCACGCGCTCGCCATGCGACTGGTCGGCGCCAGTTTCGAGGGGCGCGCCAATCTTATGAACGACGAGGGTTTCCAAGCAATACTCCGAGATGCGGCGGCGCTGCTGCGTGGGGAGGGACTGCCGCCGGACGAGGCGGACGAGTATCGGGGGCGGCTGTTGGCGGGTTTCCGCTGGATACTGGTGGATGAGTACCAGGACATAGGCGCGGATCAGTACGAACTGATTTCCGCCCTGGCAGGCAGAACCCTCGCCGACGAAGACGACAGGCTAAGCCTCTTCGCGGTGGGGGACGACGATCAGAACATCTACGCTTTCAGTGGCGCGTCGGTTGAGTTTATCCGCCGCTTTGAGACCGACTACGGCGCCCAACCCACTTTCCTGACCGACAACTACCGCTCCACCACCCATATTATCGCTGCCGCCAATGCGGTAATCGCGCCGGCGCGGCAACGGATGAAGACCGGGCATCCCATCGGCATCGACAGAGCGCGCGCGAAAGAACCACCCGGCGGCGCGTGGTCTAATCTTGACCCGGTCGCCCGGGGGAGAGTCCAGATATTGTCGGTTGGCGATAGCGCTATCACCCTGGCTCAGACGGTCGTCGCCGAATTGAAGCGGTTGTCCGGTTTAACACAGGACTGGGATTGGTCGAAATGCGCCGTTGTGGCGCGCGAATGGAGCTACCTCGATCCGGTGCGCAGCCTCTGCGAACTTGAGGAGGTTCCAGTTCAGATGGCGAACGAAGACATCCTGAACGTCTGGCATCTGCGGGAGACCCGCGGTCTCGTGAACTGGCTACGCGCGCGGGATTCCCGCTTGATTAAGAGTGCTGACCTGAACGACTGGGCAGTCAAACAACCCCCGGGCGCTTGGGCCGAATTGCTGCAGGAAAGCATAGCGGAGTACGCGCTGGAAACCGGTGGCGCCGAGACACCCGTGGATCACTTCATCGAATGGCTGGCGGAGTGGGGGCGAGAGGTACGCCGCCGGCAGCGGGGGTTGTTGCTGCTGACCGCCCACCGCGCCAAGGGCTTGGAGTTCGACCACGTGGTTGTGCTGGACGGAGGCTGGGATCGCGTTAGCAGCCATGAGGATGTGGATGCCCCGCGCCGGTTGTACTACGTGGCTATGACCCGTGCACGACACACCCTCGCTCTGGCGCGCTTTCCGGGGGCGCACCCGCGGCAGGATGCCTTGCGGGGCTGTCCTTCGGCACTGCACTACCCGGCGCCCGTCAGGCTCCCACCGGCACCACCGGAACTTGAACGCCGCTATAGGCGGCTCAGCCTACGCGAAGTCTTTCTGGGTTTCGCCGGATATAAGCGCCCTAGCGACCCGGTGCATCGTGCAATTGGTGCGCTCTCGCCCGGCGATCGGCTGCAGGTGCGGGTCGGGTCGAAGCGTTGGGAGCTACTGGATCGCGACGGGACAGTTGTAGGAAGACTTGCCGCCGGTTTCAAAGCGCTTGACGGCATGCGCTGCACATCTGCCAAGGTCTGGGCAGTCGTCACCTGGGGCCGCGAGCGTTCGGAGCCGCAGTACCAAGACCGCCTTCTATGTGATGACTGGGAGGTGGTGGTGCCGGAGTTGATTTTCGAGCCGAATTCGTAATCTTACCGGCAAGCCGACATGCCGGTTCATTCACCCTTTTCCCGACTTGTAAGGATCTCTATCGATCAACGGACCGAACAGGATTCAAATGGGCGATAGAAAATCCTACTCGTTATTCGCTTGCTCGATCTATCCGCTCGCTTGACCTCCACTGAGGTGCAGGACATTGCCAACACTAAACGACACGTACAATACTGCTACAAGGATTTCTCTCCAGCGGAGCGCCATGTTGGGCTTTTCTTAGAAATAATGATTATCTAAACTAATTTAGAGATGCGGTTAGGTGCAGTATTTTGGGTGCATATTACGCTGCTCCAACTCGGAGAGATGGTTTTAAGCTATTTTGGAGATAATGACATTCCGCTCCTCTGGAGCGGGAGAAAGACGTACCTCTTGGCTACAGACATAACACTCCGCTGAAGTGCAAGACATTGCAAACACTTCGTCGATTTCCCTAGGACATCTAATGCGATTCGCCTGTTTTGCCTACGAAACGGAGTTGACCGTATACTTGCCTTCTGCTAGAATCTGGCGTACTTGGCCGGATTGGAATCCTCAAATTGCCCGGAAAGATTTACGAGCCGTACCGCTGAAATTACAAGTGAGGAGAAGAGATAGATGTGCTTGCTATGGTGCAGAGCAGCGCAATCATGGGCATTGATGCCTACATTGTTCAGGTGGAGATCGACATCGCAGATGGACTGCCCGCTTCAATACGGTCGGGTTGCCGGATAGCGCGGTAAAAGAGAGCCGCGAGCGCGTGGCAGCAACAATCAAGAACTCCGGTTTCTATTTTCCAACGACCCGAATCAAGGCGAATCTCGCGCCTGCCGATGTTCGCAAAGAGGCGTCTGCCTTCGATCTGCCGATTGCTCTGGGAGTCTTTGCGGCTACGGCACAAATCCGCGACAAGAGTTTTGACCAAACGCTGGTTTGTCAAGTCCTAAAATTAGGTTTACATGAAAATCCACGAATTACCGGTGGTTTAGAGAGAGTTGCTGCAGGCTTTTCTGACTTAAGGAGTTCAATATGCCAAGATACGATCTTGAAGATCAAGTAGCCATCGTGACCGGCGCCGGCCGTGGGATCGGCCGAGCCATCGCACTACGGCTGGCGCACGAGGGCGCCAGTGTCACCATCGCCGACCTTGATGAGACGAACGCGCAGCAAGTCGCGGAGGAGATCGCAGCGGCCGGTGGCCAGGCCCACGCTCTTAAAATAAACGTGACGCGCAAAGACGATGTCGAACGCATGGTGCGTGGCACTGTGGATCGATTTCACCGGCTGGATATTCAGGTCAATAACGCCGGCATCGGCATCATTGCACCACTCATGGACACTAGCGAAGAAGCCTGGGATGCGCTGATGAACGTGAATGCTAAAGGTGTTCTGTTCTGCTCGCAGGCAGCAGCACAGCAGATGATTGATCAGGGCGAAGGTGGCCGGATCGTCAACAACGCGTCTGGGGCCGGCAAAATTGCGCCAGGCAAAGGTGTGGCGCTTGGGGCATATTCGGCCAGCAAACACGCCGTCGTCGCGATCACAAAGCAGATGGGTCTAGAGCTGGCGGAGCACGGAATCCTTGTCAATTGCGTGTGCGCCGGCATCGTAGACACCCCAATGTGGGATCTAATCGATCGCGAGACCGCAAAGCTGCACGGCGTGCCGGTCGGATCGGTAAAAGCCAATGCGGTTGCGACCATCCCACTGGGTCGCATTGAGCAGCCGGAAGATGTCGCCAATATGGTTGCTTTCCTGAGTTCGTCAGATGCCAGCTACCTGACCGGCCAGACGTATAATGTGTGTGGCGGTCTCTTGCCTTATTGATAATACAATAACCAATGGTGCTAGTTCGTACTAGATGACCCGTTCTAAATTAGATTGACATGAATTGCTCCGGATTACTACACTATTCAATGAGGTAGAAAGGAGAATTCAGATGTCACATCAGTTAGGAAAAGGATTTTCAATGGGAACTCTATCGCCCTCGTTATCCACTCGCTTGATCCCTCGTTGTTCACTAGGTTGATCTCCTACAGTGGGTTTGTAGGAGCGCAATTCATTGCGCGTCAAGCGGGTCGTTCACTTTGCTGTACGTCGTCTGGCATGCTGTTCTGTGTAGAAACGGGCAATATATCACCCTACTACGGATCTTTTGATGTTCGACTGCGTAAGTCCTAATATGCCATAATCTACTTGACAGTGTACTAGGTGCTAGCCGGATAGTTCGCATTTGCGGAGGTGTACATGCTTATCAAAAACAGGCAGAGCAAAGGACGCCTACTTCCGAACGTTCTCTGGATTTGCACGGATCAGCAACGATACGACACTATTGGCGCCTTGGGCAACCCGTATGTTTCAACGCCGAATATTGACCGATTGGTCCAAGGCGGAGTCACCTTCACCCACGCCTTCTGTCAGAGTCCGATATGCACGCCCAGCCGGGCGAGTTTTCTAACCGGAATGTATCCAAGCGCCGTACATGTCAACGGTAACGGGAACGAATACTTCCCGAACAGACCGCCCCTCGTTACCCGCATGCTGGCGGAAGCTGGGTACGATTGTGGTCTAATCGGGAAGCTACACCTTGCCAGCGCGTATGGGCGCATCGAGCCCCGTGTGAACGACGGATATCGATATTGGCAGTACAGCCACGCGCCCCGTGATGACTGGGAGAAGGGACACGATTATGCGGACTGGGTGCGGGCGAAAGGGTATGTCCTTGGAGAGTTAATAAAGAACGTTGAAGGTGTACCGGCTGAACTCCATCAATCCAATTGGTGCGCGGAAAAGACGATTGACTTCATCCGGGAGGATCGAGATACGCCTTGGCTCGCAAGCGTAAATATCTATGACCCCCATCCGCCCTTCAATCCGCCGCAGACGTACAGGGAGATGTTTGAGCCCGCAAAGATGCCTGGGCCGCTATTCCGCGAAACCGACTTGGAACAGCAGAAGAAGCTGGAAGCCGTTGATTTTCAGTCCAGCGGACAGTCTCCGGATAAGCTGGATATCAAAAACCCGATTGTGCCCCAATCTCCAGGTTCGTCAACCGCGGTTGATGCCGACTCAATAGGCGCACGGGATGCTAAGAGTTTGCAGGGAGCCTATTATGCGATGATTAAGCTGATTGATGATCAGGTGGGGCGTATCCTTGAATCGCTGGAGGAAATCGGACAGCGTGAGCAGACGGTAATCCTCTTCACTTCGGATCACGGGGAAATGCTGGGAGATCACGGATTGATCCAGAAGGGGTGCCGATTCTACGAGGGACTGGTGCGCGTGCCGCTAATTGTTTCCTGGCCTGGACACTTTGAGTCCGGCTTGAAGAGCGATGCGCTGGTGGAACTCCTCGACAAAGCGCCGACGCTACTGGAGTTAGCTGGATTGAAGGTGCCTGACCGGATGCAGGGACGATCGCTGTTGCCAATTCTACAGGGGGAAGTCTCGAAAGACCATCACCGTGACTTCGTCCGATGCGAATACTACGATGCCATCGACATGCCGGATGGCACTTTTGCCACGATGTACCGAGATAGGTCGCATAAGCTGGTGGTGTACCACGGGCATCAACACGGAGAGCTCTACGACTTGGAAGCCGATCCCGACGAGTTTGAGAACCTGTGGGATGAGCCTAGTAGCCAGGGCCTAAAACTCGACTTGATGAAGCGAAGCTATGATTCGTCCATGCTGGCGATGGATAGGGGGCCGCGGCGGATTGGGCCGATATAGGTAGACACGTGATTGGGGACTCTCTGTAGTTAGGTCTGCACTAAAGTGCGGAGTAGCGAAATCTTCTGTCATGCGAGGAAAATTGTGCCTTACAGTAGTGCGCATATCAGAGATCCTCTCGATTAACATCCGGTTTCGATAGCATCACAGATGTATGACGTTCTTCAGCGTACCTCCGATTTCTGCTACAAGTCCGGACGTATGCGCGCGTTTACTCCTGTCATTTCAGATTTCGACTCGATTCAAGCCGGTCCAAAAAAATGTCCGGTAAATGGGAACAGTCACGTTAATCTCCCGTGATGCCCCGCCCGAAATCAATATTGACCACACACTACCCGTATGCTACAATCAGCCAAGTTGCCACCTTGATAAGAAATGGGTAAGAGCTTGTTTGAAAATTCATTTCGGGTCGAGTCACTGCCCTGAAACCTATCTTGATCATCAGGTCAAGATGAAATCCCTGCACCAGACTTTGTAAGCCCCAGAGCGGGATCAAGCGAGCGAATAGCGAGTGCGATAGAAATCCCGACAGATATATAGTGGGTAACGACAAAAACACGACAACGCCCCTCCTCAAACGATCAAACATGACTTTGCCACCTATTTTCAAAAAAGCTCTAAGAAACCGAGTTTTCTGCGGTGACGAAACACGACGTGGGCGAAAATCCGACCGATTTAATCAGAGCCAGGCAATCCGTGAATCAAAAACTCGGTTTCTCTGGCATAGGTTGCAACTTGAGTTACAATACCAACTCAAAAGATGAACCTGCCATGCTGCCTACAATTAGGCGGATCGATGATTTGGAGAAGAGGTAAACATGCTTGCTACGGTGCAGAGCAGCGCAGTCTTGGGCATTGATGCCTATATTGTTCAGGTAGAGATTGACATCTCGGATGGGCTGCCCGTCTTCAATACGGTCGGGTTGCCGGATAGCGCGGTAAAAGAGAGCCGCGAGCGCGTGGCGGCGGCAATCAAGAACTCCGGTTTCTACTTCCCGACGACCCGAATCACAGCCAACCTCGCACCCGCCGATGTGCGCAAGGAAGGGTCTGCCTTCGATCTGCCGATTGCTCTGGGGGTCTTGGCGGCTACAGCGCAAATACGCAACAAACACTTTGACCAAACGCTGGTTTTAGGTGAATTGGCGCTTGATGGGAGCATCCGCTCAGTGCGGGGTTGCCTACCAATCGCAATCAAAGCCAAAGAAAAGGGATTCACGGGCGCAATTTTGCCCAATGCGAATGCGAAGGAAGCGGCAATCGTCGATGAGTTGAATGTTTACCCGGTGGAAACGCTGCAGGAAGCGGTTCAATTCTTGAACGGAGACCGAACCATTGCACCGTTTGAGTACGATATCCGGGAGGCATTTCAGCAACACTCGGAGTATATGATCGATTTCGTCGACGTGAAAGGGCAAGAACACGTCAAGCGGGCGATCGAGGTTGCCGCTGCGGGCGGGCACAATTTGATTATGATTGGGCCACCGGGATCCGGCAAGACGATGATTGCCAAGCGGATTCCGACCATCCTGCCCGACATGACGCTGGACGAGGCGCTTGAGACGACAAAGATTCACAGCATCATGGGCTTATTGGCGGATGATGTGCCACTAATAGCCACGCGCCCCTACCGTTCGCCACACCACACCATCTCGGATGCCGGGTTAATCGGCGGCGGGAAGTTTCCGCACCCCGGAGAGGTCAGTCTCTCGCACAACGGCGTGCTGTTTCTTGACGAATTGCCGGAGTTCCGCAAGAACGTGCTCGAAGTGATGCGGCAACCGCTTGAAGACGGGCACGTGACGATTGCGCGGGCAGCCGCCTCTTACACGTATCCCGCGAATTTCATGCTTGTGTCCGCGATGAACCCATGTCCGTGCGGTTATTTTGGTGAGCCAACCCGCGACTGCCGATGTTCGCCGCAGCAGATTCAGAACTACATCTCCCGCATTTCCGGTCCCCTGCTTGACCGAATCGACTTGCAGGCTGAGGTTCCGGCTGTGAAATACAAGGATTTGTCGAGCGATTTCACGGGCGAACCGTCGGCGGATATACGCGAGCGGGTGCAGGCCGCGCGCCGTATCCAACAGGAGCGTTTTGCTCAGACGACGGTCTACTGTAACGCGAATATGGAATCCAAGCACCTCCGCGAGTTTTGCAAGGTTGAGGAGGATGCCCAAGAATTGCTGCGGGTCGCTATCACGCAACTCGGGCTTAGCGCCCGTGCCTATGACCGTATCCTGAAGGTTGCGCGTACCATTGCCGACCTCGGAAATAGCCCCACCATTGAGGGGGAGCATGTTTCGGAGGCTATTCAGTATCGCAGTCTGGATAGGAGTTTTTGGAATCGGTAAGTCGGGGATTATAATCGAATACTATAGGTAGAAGCGTGCCGTCCCTCCAGATATCGTCACTGATTGTTGTAGGACACCCCCTCGGCAAATGAGAGCAATCTACTTCCTATCTGAGTAACGAATGCCGTTGCGGTATCGCTGTGGTAGGCTTTCTTGGCGAAGATTCACTGCGGATACAAACTGGGGTTCGATTCCCTACAATGCTATCTGGCTTGCGCGAGTATCCCAGAGGGAAAAAGCGAAAATGAGTACCCTCTGATTCAGAATGTCGGACAGATCGTTGAAATTGCCCTGCCAGTCATAAAACTAACGGTATTACCATTTTTCATCCTGCCCCTAGAAATTTTCATTTGCCTCATCAGCGCGCTATTTTAGCTTGTTCATGACTTTGTGTCATAAGAGGCTTTAAGCGGCCGACCTTCTAGATATCACGACAGCTCAGAAATCATCAGATGGCGTCGAGGGGAGTGGTATTCCTCAGGAGGAGTGGGGGCCAAAGAACGATCGTTCACAAGCGGCGCTGATTAATGCCATGTTCGATTGACAGAGAAGTTAGGGTTTGTTTGTCGTGAAGAAGGTATTGCGGCTCAGGCAACCGTGCTACAAAAAAATTCGGAATGAGTATAACCCAGCTATTTGGTGTTTTATCAAGTTTGCATATTGTATCACATAGCACAAAAAAGGCACCCTTAAAGTTTCAGGGGTGCCTGAGTGATTAGATGTAAGTAGACTAGAGGGAAAATTTTTATCTCAATTTGTTTATCACATTTATGATGTATTCAATACGGCGTGGTGATGTGCAATAAATCATAACACGGTTGTTCTGAGCTTTACCAGCATTAAACTTGGGAAATGCTACGCATGGCTTACAAAGACCTTGAGCATCTACGTCTGGCGTAATAGCGGAGAAGGGTGTGTCTATCAATACACGGAAATTTAATATGCGCCGATCTGCATAAACAAATGGAAGCCAACTCTCAGGAAATGTATAAGGTATATATTCAAATGCTTCAAACGACGGCTCAACATTAAGTGCAATTAAAATGCGATCGTGAAATTGTATTAGTAGTTGTGCGGCGTTATCTGCCAAATTATGCGAATAATGTTGTGATTTGTTAACAATCATAATAGCCTCATTCGCTTTACTCTTTATCCTTTTTGATGACTCTCGCTTGCACTAAGACATCTAGAAATGCTTCTGCGATTTCTCTTTTTACCCTAATTTCAAATTTATCAAAACGTCTGTCTAGTTCTTTTTCGCTAACTAATGTCCCGCCTATTTGAATGCCTTTGGCAATCATAACGAAACAAGTGCTCACCCCGCAAGGATAGTTGGCACTTCAGTTGGCAGTCATTTTATCACCAATCTTTGATATCATAACGTGGAGTGTAAGTATTAGACATCTTTCCTAATTAAATCATGGAGACACAGAGGTTCGGTGCAGGAAAGTGAGGGGACAAGTGGGAAAACAAGCATACAAGTACATCTCCTCAATCTCTTGACTGCGCATTTGCTCCTTTGGTCACTCAACGCTGTGAAAAAAGCTCCGAAACGACCGATAATATTTTGGAAAGATGTCTATTGTAAACCCTGAAGTTTCACTTGTCAAGAATATAAAACTACGGAATTAGTAGCTTGTAGCTTTTAGACTGACGACAAACATAAAACTTGGTACCCTGTCGTAAATCTTTTCGTCACACGTAGATGTCCATAGTGACTATTCTTCTCGTAGGAGTTTGCTATGGACATTTTGAATCTTATGAAAGAGTTTCCAAATCAAGAATCTTGTCTCAGATTTATAGAGGAAAAACGTTGGAAGGACGGTGTTTGCTGTATCCACTGTGGCAGTGAAAAAGTTGGACGCAAGAACAAAAACGACATTACTACTGGTTGGAATTGCTACGATTGTGAATCTAGCTTTTCGGCTACAGCAGGAACCATCTTCCATGGTACCAAGATACCTCTCCAGAAATGGTTTTTGGCTATCTCAATTCTTTCCAATGCCAAGAAAAGCATATCGAGTTGTCAGCTTGCTCGTGACTTGGACATGAATCAAAAGTCCGCTTGGTATATGGCAATGCGCCTCCGTGAGAAAATGAGTGATAGTGATGAATTGCTGAAAGGGATAGTTGAAGCGGACGAAACCTATGTCGGCGGCAAACCCAGAGCAAAATCTAAGAGAGGTAGAGGCACAAATAAATCTCCCGTCATCGGCGTAGTCGAGAGAGGCGGTCGGGTGGTTGCTAAATTCATGAAGGTTCTATCTGGTGAAAATATCAGAGAATTCATCCTTAGCAATGTCTCACCCGATGAGTCTATTCTTATGACTGATGAATTTCGCTCTTACAATAGTCTGGACGAAGATATCGAAAGACATGTTATCCATCACCAAGAGAGATATGTTTCTGAGGACGGCGTAACTCACACCAACACCATCGAGTCGTTTTGGGCTTGTGTCAAGAGGTCATTCTACGGAACGCATCATCACTACAGCAAGAAGTGGCTGCCACTGTATATCATGGAGTCTTGCTGGAAATATAATCGCAGAAAAGATGATGAGATTTTCATAAGATTTTTTGATGAATGCTTCACCTGAGCCACATGAATTGTTTGGCTATCGGTATATTCTGTCAACGACAACATCATGGTGTGCTGAAAATCCCATAGTGTTGGAAATTAAAATCCCGCAGATAACCCGCAATGCTCCCGCGAGCATGTACAAACGCTTGGTCAACATGATATGCCTCCATTTCTCTCTTATAGAGATGTATTTTAGTGTGAATCAAGATTCCGAACACTGTCTAAAATGATTGTACATTAAGAAGAGAAAAGCAAGCAAATCGACCAAAAAGCAGTTAACTACTAAGTCCCTAAAACTAACTATTTTTCGTGATGACAGTGTAAAATATGGCGCCTTGATAGGCTTAACTTACCCCCATCCTCTAGGTAGAAAATAACGAGATTAAAGTAATGAAAACTGACTAAACCTGGTCAAATTTAAACGCCTAACGTTATGGGGAATACACCTGGTATAGTGTATGGTAGTCGATCGATTGATGAAACCGCTCTTGGTTATAAAAGTTGAAATAATCTCTCAATCGACAATGAGCCGTGTTCATTGAGTCATAGTCGTTGAGGTAAACCTCCTGATACTTGACACTGCGCCAAAGTCGCTCAATGAAGATGTTGTCAAAATAGCTGGGCTCTACTCATTCCCAAAATTTATATTGAATTCTGAGTCGGGGACGGAGAAATATGTCTACCATACAAGGGATGTTAAGTGGCAAACAATTACAAACTCTTATTGAGGGAGAAGAGATTGATACTATCCTGGTCGTTTTTCCTGATATGTATGGACGGTTTATGGGAAAACGATTTGACGCTGAGTTCTTTCTAAAAGATACGCTCCGACAAGGAGCTCATGCCTGTGATTATCTCCTGACTGTGGATATGGAAATGGAACCTGTCTCTGGCTATCAATTTGCCAACTGGGAGTCCGGTTATGGAGATTTTCATCTTGTCCCTGATTTATCAACTCTTCGTCTTGCCAGCTGGTTAGAAAAAACCGCTATGGTGATTTGTGATGTTGTCACAGACCCGGAACACAAGCCTGTACCACAAGCACCTCGTTCCATCCTCAATCAACAGATAGAGAAAGCAGCTGCAATGGGGTTTTCTGCAATGGCAGGTTCAGAACTGGAATACTATCTCTTTCAAAATTCTTATCAACAAGCAGCAGAACAAAACTATCATGGGTTAACATTAGCCGGCTGGTACATTGAAGATTACCATATGCTGCAAGGGGCACGGGAAGATTCATTCAATGGCGCGGCTCGTCGTCATCTCAAAAAATCGGGAGTTCCAGTAGAAAATTCAAAAGGAGAATGGGGTAAGGGCCAGCATGAGCTAAATATTCAGTATGCAGCTGTACTGAGCATGGCTGACCGGCATTCTATTTATAAACAATGCTTAAAATAAATCGCAGATCAACAAGGTATTAGTGTCACTTTTATGGCCAAATATGCCTCCGATCAAGCGGGTTCCAGCTGCCACGTTCATTTAAGTCTGTGGAATAATGACCAGAATGCTTTCCTGGCAATCAAAAATTGGGAAAAATTGAGTGCTCAAATACCTTTCGCTGGTTTCTCGGAGGATGGATGGCTCATGTATCGGAAGTCATGTTATTTTATGCCCCCAACATCAACTCTTATAAACGTTATCAATCTGGGTCATAGGCTCCCACAAAAATTGCCTGGAGTTATGACAATCGCACTGCTGGTTTCCGCGTAGTCGGCAAAGGGAATAGCCTCCGCATCGAATGCAGAATTCCGGGAGCGGATTGTAATCCGTACCTGACCTACGCTGCAGCCTTGGCTTCCGGGCTGGATGGCATCAAAAATAAAATAGAACCTCCTCCTATTTTCGAAGGCGATGTTTACAGTGCGGAAACCTTGCCTTCCGTGCCCTTAACCCTCGGAGATGCGATCTCTGTTTTTAAGTCCAGCCAATTTTCAAAAGATACTTTTGGTGAAGAGGTAGTTACACACTATACCCATTTCTTTGAAACCGAGCTCGAAGCCTATCAAAGTGCGGTCACTGACTGGGATCGTCAACGTTACTTTGAGCGAATCTGAGGACTTTATGGCTTTACCCATCATTGGTATCACCACCTACGGCCGGAATGAAGACAACCATTTTACTTTACCGGCGGAATATATCGAAGCCATTCGAAATGCGGGTGGACTTCCATGGCCTATCATGCATGGGGAACCTCATTTGCGAGAAATATTGGAACACGTTGATGGTTTAATATTGGCTGGGGGAGGCGATCTCAACCCCCTTCTTTATGGAGGCGATGATCATGAAACCATTTACATGCTGGATGATGAACGAGATCAAACAGAAATCGATCTAGCCAATCAGGCAATAGATTCGGGTATTCCTACTTTAGGTATTTGTCGTGGTACTCAAATCCTTAATGTCGCTAGAGGAGGTTCTTGTATGAAAATTTGCCTGATGTGGTTGGAGATAAAATCAGTCACCGTGTTCCTCCACGTGAACCCACCCCTCATGCCATTTATGTTGCATCAGGTTCCAGATTAGCAAAAATACTTGAACAAACCCGTTTTTCTTCATCTTCCTGGCATCATCAGGCCCTCAAAAATGTTGCAGACGAATTTAAAGTAGTTGCCAAAGCACCCGATGGAGTCATCGAAGCGATAGAAATGCCAGATCACCCCTGGCTCATTGCGGTGCAATGGCATCCCGAGTTAACCGCTGCCGAAGACCCTATTCAACAACGTCTATTTGATAAACTGGTCGAAGCGGCCTCTCAAATTAACAAGTAACCGAGAAAAGCCCATGAGACTTCAAGAAAAAATAGCACTCATTACCGGGGCCTCCAGCGGCATCGGAAAAGAAACCGCTCTTTTATTTGCAAAAGAAGGTGCTCAGGTCGTCGCTGTTGATATTAATGACGAAGCAGGTAATCAACTAGTCGAGTTAATCCAGTCTCAGGGAGGAAAGGCAATATATGTGCATGCTGATATTTCCAAATCAGAAGATTGTCGGCACATGATCCATATCGCTGAAAAAACCTACGGCCGCCTAGATATTCTATTCAACAACGCCGGTATTATGCACAGCGAAGATGACGATGCTGTTAATACTTCGGAAGAGGTATGGGAAGCCACCTTGTCTATCAATCTGAAAGGGGTATTTCTTGGTTGTAAATTCGGTATTCCTGCTTTGAGACGAGCGGGAGGCGGATCCATTATCAATACGGCTTCGTTTGTTGCACTATTGGGAGCAGCGACTCCACAAATCGCTTATACGGCTAGCAAAGGAGGGGTCCTTGCCCTGACTCGTGAATTAGCCGTCGTTCACGCTCGAGAAAATATCCGAGTCAATGCCTTATGCCCCGGACCTTTGAAAACCGAATTGTTGATGAAGTTTTTAAATACCGAGGAGAAAAAACAACGGCGCTTGGTTCATATTCCTACAGGTCGTTTCGGAGAAGCTTCGGAAATGGCAAAAGCGGCACTGTTTTTAGCTTCGGATGACTCTTCTTATGTAACGGGAACGGAGTTTACCGTAGATGGAGGAATTACCGCCGCCTACGTAACTCCTGAGTAAAAGGCAGTAGTTCGCACTTAAGATTAATGGTTCTTCCGAATCCTGCTGTAGGAGCGACCTCCCGGTCGCGATAATAAACACTAACGGAACAATGTTTTTAAAGGGAATTATATACGAAAGTAACATTTTTGCTTGACTTTCTAGAGATTTGGGAATCAGGCAAAAATCGGCGTGGCATATGGCACACCGAATTAGAAAGGCGTGGGGGGAAATTGGCGAGCCGTTCTACAACCAAGTTGAAGTTGATGAGACTTATGTTGGTGGTAAAGTGAGTAACAAGCACGTAAGCGAGAAACTACATGCTGGACGTGGTACAGTTGGAAAAACTGCGGTTAACAGATGATTGATGTCGTCAAGGAATGCGTTGGAAACAATTGAAATACTCGGATTTGATTTCAGACTAAACTGAAGGCATTTTAGTAGTGTTCTTCAATTACGTCAATAGAAATGGTGTACAAGATTTCTCCAGTATAAACGTCTATGATTTCCCACACTGACTGAGTATCCGAGAACTGTCTACGACGCAATCTGGTCTTCATGATGATTTCCCTTATTGTTTACAGTGCAATTTGGTTTTATCGTGAAAATGCAAATGGTTGTATCAGCAACCATTTGCGACTTATTAGGGCGTTCCTCCAATAGGAACGCCCTAATATTTTGGCACAATTAGAACGAATGCGCCAGAAAAACTGCGGACTCTGAAAACACGTATTTTTACCTTGACAAAAATTTGAAGTCGTAAGATTATTTAATCGTTTTCATCCAGTGTAATGAGTTTCAATCGCTAACCTCAATTTCTATAAGGAGTATTTACAATGACGTTCGGTGAGAAGTTGAAACATGCGGCGTTTGGTTGTCTTTGTACTTTAGCAGGCGTGTTATTTACTTCGTTTGTTTTGACACTATTTGCTGAATCTGGTGAGAACGTTAGTTATGACCACGTCATGTGTAAAAAGGTAACTATTCTTGGGGAAGATGATAACCCAATAGCAATACTAAGCGGAATGAGTGGGAGTGGAGAAATAGGTGGCGGGGATTATGGCACACTAATCTTGACAGATAAAAACAGGGACCGCACGTTTTTTCTCACTAATTATAGTTTACTATTTTCTACTAATGGACAAGAAGTCGTAGAATTAGGTGTTGATGGCGATAGTGGTAAGTTATTACTAAATAGCAGTAAAGATGATGGAACAACAATTATCGCTGACACAGAAGAAGGATTTGCAGTTGGTGTTTTTGGACCTAAGGGGGTTGGAAGCGCTGGTGGGGCCTCTTTAAGTATAGGAGTTACGCAGTTGGCTGAAGCGTATAAAGAGGTTGTGCCAAATAAGCCCGTACCGCATCTCTGACAATAGAGAGTTTTGCATCAAACCAACTGATACCGGTATGATAGCAATAGTGCTCAATTCTCAGAAAGGCTCTCAGCGCTAAACCGATATGATTTCTTTGAGTGCGAGCAGAGCGCACTTGTGCGCGTTCAATGCCAACAAATTGCTTAATCCCGCGATGATATTCTTCTATTGTCCAAGACCATTCGGCATATTTGAGACGCGTCAATTCGTCCATCTGTAAATCATTCGTTGCCCAATATTCAATGTCACCTTCTGGAGTGTCAACCTTAAATACTCGAATCAATCCATAGCCTTTGAGATGGACAATTGTACCTGTTGATTCACTCGGAAGCGTACTCACCGGACGGTTACCGGAATAATCTTTACTGACAAGTCGGTTGGCAGCTAGACGAGTAAGCCACTTCCAACCATGACCTCGCACCGCTTTTAGATTCTTTAGACTGGCATACCAACTATCAAAACACACACATTCAGGAGCAAAACCGCGTGTTTTCGCTTCTTCAAGCATGGCGCGGAAATGCTCATTCTTCGTCAAGCCGTCTTTGGCTTTATCATAGATTCGATAATCACACGGAATATGTCTATCGCCATCCGTCCAGAGCAAAGTGACCAAGTTAATCCCATTCACAACTCGGTGGTGTTTCCCTGACCAGTGTTTTGTCACGAGTTCAATCTTTTGTGAATAAGGTTTATCCAGAGTCGAGTCATCTATAACTAAAATTCCGGATTCTAATTTCACCTGATTTCTCGATTCTTGCCGCAGTTTGCCAGTATCGGGTTCCTCTCGATGCAAGAGCCGTGTTATCGAATCGTGAGCCGGAGGATTATCAGCTTGGGGTTGAACTTTTTCCGATTCAAGACAACTGTAACTTTTCTGAGCGGCTACCAAGAAATCAATATAGTCAGTGTCAGTATATTTAGGGGGATTCATACTCAAATTATAACCTATTTTCACTCAACTGCGTAACTCCTAAAGTATAAAAGATAATAAAGGTCAATTAATTCTTTTTGGGGAGAATTCAGAAATCCTTTTTAGCAGAGGGGAAATTACTTACGGAGAGTAATGTTTATGGGTTGGTTCTTTAGACAACCAACCCGACCCACACAGAAAAGATAGATAGCAAGGAAAAAGTTTCACAAGGATAAAGATCAGAAACTACGAAAAGGAAAAGCGGCGAAACAAAAAGCAGGTAGGGAGTCCATCGAAACGTCCTATTAAACAGATACAAGATACACCTGAAAACGTGGCAAAGTCACTGTTTGGAATCCGTCCAGATGGTAAGAAAGTTAAAAAAATTAGACCTTGATTTTGATGGCAAATGTTACTTTCGTATATAATTCCCTTTTTAAAGTATTATTGAACGAACTGACATAGCCCCAGCGGGGATCAACTGAGATCAACCGAGTGAATAACGAACACGATAGAGATCCCTTTCCAACCGTACCTACGAGCCTAGATACATACCGGTTCGGTTGAGAAACCGCACCTACCGCGGTGTATAAATTATTGTCGGTTTTACTATAGTATCCGATCCAGATTCCCCATCACCTTCCGGAACGCTTCGACATACATGCCCATCAGCTCCAGGTCGTTGGGAGGGTTCACGTCGAAAACGTAACAATGCGAGTCAATGAACTCTACAGCCCTTGGATAGTCATCTTGTCTATACTCGACTTCGGAATTGTGGCATTTCCAAGGACATCCCTTGCCGTACCCTACCCCATTTTGGAATATCTCCTGCGCCGGGACAGGCAGACGCTGCCATAGCCCCATCGACACACCTTCCGCTTTCATGGCTTCCTGCACCTTGTCACGCAGGGCTCTTGGCGGGATATTGAGGCCCAATTCCTCCGGCTTAAAGCCCACCACGTAGTTGTAATAAACCGGTTCACACTCGTCCGGGACAAAAGGAGTTTCGATACCCTTAATTTTGCTCAGATGCTCGGTAAGAAAGTTGCAGTTTCCGATGCGGAGGTTGTTGTTTTCATCCAGCCTGTTGAGCTGGCTTCTGATGAACGCCTGACTGAACATATCCCCTCGATACATCCAGCCCAGCCCATAGGCGTTGTATTCCTGCTCTTCTCGCTCTCTTCCGGGCACGACAATCTCCCCGAAATACTGCAATAACCCGGCTCTTTTGTGTGCGGCTTCGTCATTGGTCGTGAATATCCCGCCTTGGCAACCGCTGCTAAGGGTTTTTGACGCCTGAGTGCTATATCCCGCAGCGTCACCCATGGAACCGCACAAGCGGCCTTTGTACCTTGCTCCGTGCGCCTGAGCGACATCCTCTATCACTTTCAGGTTGTGCTTTTCGGCTATCTTTTGCACGGCGTCCATGTCTGCAGGCATGCCGTGAATATGCACGGGCATGATGGCTTTCGTTCTTTCCGTTATTTTGGCTTCGATCAGAGTCGGATCTATGCAATACGTCTTCGGGTGAATATCCACGAAAACGGGTATGGCGTTATGGTGCAGCACCGCTGCCGCACTTGCCCAAAAAGTAAAAGCGGGAACAATCACCTCGTCGCCCGGCTCTATACCCACCGCTGCCACGCACATGTGCAGCGCGGCGGTACCGCTGTTTACGGGAATACAGTATTTCACACCCATGTATTCAGCCCACTCTTTTGTAAGACTTTCGGATTGGATCCGCTGCTGCTCGGTGATTCTGGCGGACTCGAATACGTCCATCACAGCCTGCTGGTCGGCTTCCGTGACATGGGGCCAGGATTGGACTAAACCTTCCGGTACCGTTCGTTTTCCACCGTGTACGGCTAATTTTTCCGACATTTGGAACTCTCCTCTGCTCTGTAATCAGGGCGTTTCTGTTCTGTTATGCTTAACCCGTTGGAGTGCCGGACGAAAGCCTACGGTTGGGCATACACCGGCATTCGTAGGGGTTGGGATCAACTGACTGGATAATGAGGGATCAAGTGAGTGGATAACGAACGCGATAGCAAATCCCGATAGAGCATCCTACTCCCTGTCCAGTTGCTTAATCTCGGTGCGATTATAGACGGCTTCACACAAATGCCAACAGAAACTGACTCCTATCCGCCATTATTCTCGCCATTCGAGGTTGATGCTGGTGTACCCATGGGTGTATCGCCGGAGGTGTGCCGGAAGGTCGGCCAGGAATTGCTTGCCGGCTTCCGGGATCTCCCACGGAACCTCAATGGTATGACGCCGATCGCGAAAACCTATGCCGCAAGACAAGCGAATCTCGTCGGTGCGGTTGGCGAAACACGCCGCGTGATAGGTGCGGTGTGCAAATACAATCATGTCCCCCGGATTGGTGAAAAGCGGCACTGCCCCCGGGACATCAAAACCGTCATACGGTTTTTCTGCTTCGCCCGCCTTATAAAATGACCTCCTATCCACTGTCAGGTTGAAACCTTCTGGACCTTCCCAGTTCTCGACGTGAGAATCCTCAATGACGCACAGCCCACCGTGTTCCGGACGAGATCCCGTCAGGTAGAACCATTTGCCCGATGGCCAAAGCCCACGATTCAGTACGTCACCGGAGTTCTTCGGCGGCTCCGTCGAAAACCCGCACCAGTCGGTGTGCCAAGCACTCGGCGGATTGCCCGGCATCCGAATGATGGCGGCAGATCGATGAATTGTCAGCTGATCCGTACCAAGCAGATGCCGGTGGATTCGCATAAATGGTTCGTATTCCAAGAGTTGCCAAGCGTCCGGACCGGATTCAATCCAGGCGTGTCGAGTACGACTTTGCCCAGGCTTTAACTCCCTTTCCGAATCCGTCCCATCAAGAACGGCTTGTTTTAAGCTGTCAATCAGCGGATCCGGCAGGACATCTTTGATGATTGAAAAGCCGTGTGCGTCCAAACACTCGGACATGAGGTCTAATTGACCGACCTCGAACTCATACGTGTAACCCAGCTCAGGTTTCTGAATCTGTGAATAGTCTTCCATGAAGATTATCCTTTCAGATATGCTTTGACGAGATGTTTTTGCCGGATTCGCTGTTCCACCGAGCGCTACGGCGACACCCTAGGCGCCCACAACCTGAATCGGAGCTTTGGTTCTTGTCAGCGCGTCTTCGGGTACGACTCATTGACAAAGAGTTCATTAATGCTCGCAAGCGTCTCTTCCACGAGCATCTGGCCGCCTTCGGGGCCTACCCAGTTGGACTTGATTATCGCGCTGTAGTGGCCGCCTTCGAGAGCGCGCTGCGTCGGAAGGTAGCAACCGTTCCCCGACCCGTCTGCAAGCTGCACGAGGAAGGTTTGCAGCGCCTTGCTCCGGGCACGAATGCGGGCGCCGTAATCCATGAAAAGCTCAAAGGGGTTGGTGGCGAAGACAGCATCCCCGAGTCGGATAATGTGGCACTCTGTAGGGTGCATCGGGTTCTCATCCTGATGCTCATAACGATCGATGAGGTCGCAGACGGGACCAAACGGCCAGATACGTTCAAATCCCCAAGGCTGCCGTTTCAGTTCCTCCTCACTCATTGAGGGGATCTGCTTCTCCATCTCATATTCCTCCGGCGTCACACGCAGCCGCGGCAGGTGCAGTGTTCGCACGACATGCCGAAACTCGACCTCCCGCTCGGGTCTCGAAGCCAAGGCTTGCGCCTCTTCTACGGCGGTCATGATGCGCCGTGCAATGATTCCCTTGTCATCGACGTGCGCGCGGTCGCGTAGGTCTTTCTCCTCCCGCCGGTCCAACATGAGATGAGGCGAAGCGTCGCCCGACGGAGCGCACTGGGGCAGAAGATGCACTGCCGGGCCGTAGCGGTCACGGAGACTGACTCTGACATCGTGCCAGAAGTCGGCAGAGATTTCCTTCTTTCCCTCGTCGCACTGCGAGGGGCAAGCCAAATTCACCAGCATACCGGTCAGTGCGCCGGAGGCGTCATGGGTGAAAAGCAGATTAACCGCATGGTCGTCACAGGCTTCAATGCCAAGGAAATCCTCCCGGTCGGCCGCTCCGTACATCCGCGCCGACCCATCGCGGTAGACGGCGCGGCGACAGTGCCCCACGACGGCGTAGGCAAAGCCTCTGCTGATTGCCCCCGGCTGCCTGCCTTCCCACGCCGATTCCACGACATCGGCAAGTCGATCTACGAGGAAGCCGCGACACTCATCCGGCGTCATGAAGTCCGGGTCATCCTCGGGCTCCTCGTACATCCCGGAGCGTAAGGGCGGCGCATTGTGCGTATGGGTTGCATTGATGGTGAGTTTATTGCTGTCGAACCCCCGGCAACGACCGGCAAGCTTCGCCCGCAAGTCAGCCTTGAAACTTTCCGCTGCCAAGTCGCAAGAAAGGAAGATCGCCTGCTCCAGACTGGCGTTCTGGGATTGGGTCTCGACGGCGAGTGCGGTTGCTGTCAATGGACTTATCGCGGTATCGGCTAACCGCGCGTGGAATTGGCCCAGCAGCAACGTCTTCTTCGGTGGCGTGATATCAATCCGCGCCCAGCCGATATGTAGCTGTCCTCCGGGCATCTGCTGCTCCTTTTGCCCCTCAGTTTTGGCAATAATTAGAATTCGGCAGCTTTCACTGCCCACATGGGAAATAGACGATAGCCATTTTACCCCATTTTCGCTTGGGGGGCAACAAACATCTCCTGTCCGTCTTACCCCCGTATTTCCTAAGGCATGTACTCATGGGCTCGGAGTAGGTACCTAGATGAGAAAGGCTGAGAGCTCGTTTGAATAGTAAGTGGCAAAGCAATTTTTGGTCACTTGAGGAGGGGCTATTCCATTTTTCGATGCTTGAGGCGGGAGGCATTGTTGCCCTACGGTTGCCTCAGTCGTTCGATTTTTCAGCCCCCGGCACATCGCGGTCCGGCAAGGTATAGCTCATCCAGCGCGTCAGGTACCGCTGTTCCGGGGTGAAGCGCTGGCGGATTGACGGCGGCATCCAGTAATGCCGGGCGTTGTGGTGATCCCACATGCTGCCGGACCGATTGCGGTGGTTGTACTGCAGAGTGGTGCGCCGACGGCTCGTGGTTTTGGCGGCCCCGGCGTGGCGGAGCGCTTCGGTAAAGAGCATCACGTCGCCGGGCTCGCCGGTGATTTCAATGGCTCCGGGCGTGTCGACCCCCGCCGTGGCCCAGCGCTTCGTGTCGAGTTTTAGATTACTCTTGTGCGACCCCGGGATGACGACGAAGCAACCGTCGCCAGGGTGATTGGGCGTGAGCATGGTGACCACGTTGAGCATTGGCGATCGGATTGTGCCGTTGCGCACAGTGTATTCCTCGATCGGCAGGCCGTTGTGCCAACCACTGGCTCCACGACCTTCATATTTCGAGATCGACCAGGTGTTCACGAGTTGCGGCTCGCCTATGAATTCCTGCAGGTAGGGAAGATAGGAGGGATGCGCGATGAGTTGGTCGAAAATGGGGTCGAGCCGGGGCAGGCCGTTGAGTCTAATCTGACAATCAATGTCGGTGTCTTTGGTGAAGTGCTTGCCTTGGACGACCGGCAGGCCCTCCGCCCAGCTTTCGTCGTGGTCTTTCGCCTCGTTTTCTACAACTGCCGCATCCAGTGCGTCGATCAAGTCGCGGTCTATGGCTCCGCGCAGGATTAGAAAACCCTGGAGATCGAAAAGGAAACGCTCTTCTGCGGTAACTTCGTGCATATGAAAACTCCTGTTTTTGGGGCACTATCCTCAGTGTGATATCGAATGGTGCGCTGCTGATGTACACCGTGTCATTGGCAATTGGCGCCGTTTTCCGTGAGCAGCGGGGCAGATGATCGAAGGGGCAGCAAAGCGTCTCCATAGGGATCAACTTAGGAGAGTTCGTCCGGTATTGGTGGGGTTTTCCGTCGTAAAACCCTTACCTTAGTCCCTATTGAGCGGGGAGAGATCTCTTTCGATCAACTGAGCGGACAGCGAAGGCGATAGAAAATCCTTCTCCTTTTTCAGTCGCTTGATCCCCTTGAACATGTCCAGGGTTGTCGGTGTGCTGATGAATGTATTGGATTCATGGAGAAGCGAAACGATGCCAACGCGCATAAATTAACTCTTATATCAGTTCGTTAGGATAAGGCGCTGCGTTGGAACGAGATAACTAACCTACCTTTACCCCCTGGACTTCGAAGACCTCCTTGAGAAAATTCTCGCCCATGCGCCTGTAGCCTTCAGCGTCGGGGTGCAAGTCGTCGGGCAGATACGGGGCAAGGCTCGCGTCAAATAGTTTCAAACCATCGACGTAGTAAATATTCTTGTCGCCGTGGCTGCGAAAAGATTCGACGGCGTCTGCCACTTCGACGCGCATCCGCTCCAGTGTCATGTCTACAGCGTTGGGTGTTTTTTCGCGCGCCGGAGACCAGATGGGCGAGCAGACTATCAAGGGAACCTCGGGGTGGCCGTCGCGGATAGTGGCGATGGTGCCGATGACGGCGGGGCGAAAGGTTCGCGGGCTCAGGGTCGATCCACCATAGATATTGATTCCCATTTTGACGGAAACAAAATCGGCATCAAGGTCACGGATGAGCCGGGCGATCATAGGATCGGCGTGGCACTACCCCCAAAACCCAGCGAAGTTGAGATTAAACCCTTGCGCGCGGGCGACCACTCCCGGCCACGTGTAGGACGGCGAACCGGCGGTGCGGCAATGGCTGATAGAACTGCCGTAGGCGATCCATTTTAGGCGCTTGTCTTCGCTCTTTCCGATGGCGGCACCTTCCGATACCTCTATGCTGCGTAGCGCCACGGGCATGGCCGGGGAGAGCCACAGTTCCACGGTCTTATCTCCCGCCGGCAAACTGTCAAAACGCACCTCGGTCTGGCCGGTGGCATAAGCAACCGTCTCGACTAATTCATCGTCGGCGTAAAGATCGAAGTTGCCCTCTTCCGCCAACGGTTCGGTGTGGAAAGCCAGCGTTCGTGCGTCGGTGGCAAAGCGCAGTCGCACACCTGACGGCATTTCGGCACGATCGGACAAGCCGTTGTTGCCGGGGGAATAGAGATCCTGATCCTGGTGCGGAATGCGCCAGGGCTTGACCCAGCCGGCTCCGCTTTCACAGGATATGGCACCACTCCAAATCAGGCGAGGGTCGTCGGCAGCTATGCGGGACATGGGAACTCTACCACATACGCCATTCCTTCTCTTAATTCCACGCTGGGGCTTACAAGGCTGGTGCGCGGTGCGCACCCTACAGAGTTGTGAAAGAAACCGAGTTTTGGAAAAAACTCGGTTTCTTCATTGTCAGTACATTATTTAAAAATTCTGTGTCACGCGGAGGATTGACAAACGACCGATCTCCGGGACACCGACAAACTCCTGATGCTCGTTGTTCAGGAGGTTTTGGATTGTCAGTGACAGGCGGGTGTTGGGCGAGAACGGCAGATCGTAGCCGGCGCTCACGTCAATCGTCGTGTACCGCTCAACGGTGCCGTGGTAGACGCCGGAGTTGACCGGGAAGCCATCCACAAAGCGCATCCGCAATTGCGCCGCCAAATTGCTCAAACCGGCGTTCAGATATTCAACACTCACGCCGAATTTATTGCTGGGCGCGTTCAGCGCAACGTCGCGTAGGTTATCGACGTTCTCGAACAGGTTTTTGCTAACATAGGAGTAGTTCCCGCCGATGTTCCAGTTTTCGTTGAGGAAGTAGGCAAATTTGAAGTCCGCCCCGTTCAACGAGATGTCGCCGAAGTTACGGTAGGTTGCCGTTACGGCTACGGGGTCGTTAGCCTCTTTCGGGGAGACCGTGCCGAACGGTATTCCGGCTCCATTCGTGACGAAGAGTGCGGTCAATTCGTCGGCTGCGGAGCCGTTGCCGTTGCCGCCGGCTTGCGGGGAATCCAACAACGCGACCAAGGCACCGTTCAAAATAGCATTCTGCGGATTATCCAGCGCAGCCCCAAACTGCCTGCCCAAGAACGCGCCCAGCGTAGTGGGATCGAGGAACACATTCGGCGTCTCCGGGGTTACGGGTCCCACGAAGTCTCTAATCTTTGTATGGTAGGCGTCAACACCGATTAACAGTTTGTTGAACAGGGTTCCCTTGTAGCCGAGTTCAATGGTCTGGGTAATCGTCGGTTTCATCGGGTCAACATCGAAGGCATCGTCAACCGGAGTAAAATCGAACGTTTCCAAATCAAGAGACCGCATCACATTCTTGACATCGGTGACCTGCCGCGGCACGAGGGCATCGAACGCCTGAGATAGCGCTTGAATCTGAGCCGCCGGCAAGCCCTGCGCGGTCAATGCTGTGGTCGCTGTGGCGATCAACTCCGTCATCACCGCGCCGCGCGCGACCGTCCACATCACATTCGTGAATATCGGGTCGTCCAGGTCGATATAATCGTTTGGCGTGCGTTGGGCGAGCGGCGCAAACGGGGATCTAAACTGCGGACGACCATCCGCGCTGCGGCTGAAATGAAAACCTTCGAGACCGACGCCTTGCGCGCGGATATCAATGGCAGGACTGAAGGGGAGCACACCTTTGAATGCCGCTCCCAATCCGAACCCGTCTTCTGCCGCTCGAATATCAAGGAAAAGATTATTCGTGGTCGGCGTGGAGAAAGCGCGGTTGTAGGTGGCACGCAAGTTGTGCTCCGGAGTCGGCTTGAAAACCAACGCGGCACGCGGCGAGAAAACCGGGTCTTCGAGGCGGTTGTGGTTGTCCAATCGAGCCGCCGCGATAAACCTGAGTTGGTCTGTCAATTCGGTTTCCGATTGCAGATATAGACCGATTTCATTGATTCCATCGTCGTCTTCATTGGCGCCGGTGATTGTCCCTTCCGTATCGGGACGGGTCAGTAACATGTCAACGCCGTAGGTTAAGCGTTCCCTAGCCCCCAACGAAAGCCCGTGTTGTAGCTGTGTGACGAACAAGCTTGATTTGTCGATTATATACGCCCCGTCCCGCAGCAGGAAGGTATCGCCGGCGTCGTTCGTATTCCAGAACGCCTGAGCGAAAAAGTCTTTGTAGAGCGCCCGAGCTTGCACGTAGCTGTAAGTCCAGTTATCGGCTTGACCCGCGCCTAAGCCGGTGAGTTCGATGTTGCTTGCTTGCGTGTAGCCGCCGTTAAAGATAGTCGTCAAGTCTTCGTTGACGCGGTAATCAACGCGGGCTTCACCTGCAATTTGTTGTATGTCGAAGTCCCGCGCGCCAATCTTTATCTCCTCTTCGGGCACACCTGCGTCAATCCTTTGCTGGCGCAGCTCTTCCTCAACAGGATCCGTAGAATTCCAATCTTCGCCCTGCGTGTATCTCCCGGTAAGTTTGTATCCAATTTTATTGTTGAAACTGCCAGCGTGTCGGTAAGACCCCATCAACACGCCGCGTTCACCGGCGCCAAGGCTCACTCGCGTTCCTTCCGACCCAAACGGCGGTTTGGTGATTATATGAACCACACCGTTTGCGCTGTTGGGACCGTACAGCGCCGAGCCGGGTCCCGAGACCACTTCAACCTGCTCAATGTCATTTTGGGGCGTGGGGATAAAGTTGTAAGCGTTCACCCGCAAAGAGGGAACCCTTGCGATCCGATTGTCAACGAGCGATAGCAGCGAGCCGGAGAAAACATTGCTGAATCCCCTTACCGTCACGTTGGATTGAGTAATTCCCGTGTTGAAAACATCTACCGCGGGAAGTGATTTGAAGTGTTCGGTCGTGGTTACGGCGACACGTGAATCTATTTGGGTATCATCCAGGACCGAAATAGCGGCTGGCGCATCAAGCACCTTTTCTTGGCGCCGTGAGGTTGTGACGGAAACTTGGTCGAGTTGGATGACTCTTGAGAATAGGGCGATTTCCGCCCACTTTGCCTCGTCGCTTTGAAGTTCAATGTTTGACACAACTTTATCCGCGTAACTCAGGGATGAGGCGCTAATGGAGTAGATGCCGGCGGGCAGATCCGCGAATTGAGAGGCGCCCATCGCGTCGCTTGTTCCCTCTTGCGAGTCGCCGGTTTGAGGGATGACGGTGATTGAGATTCTGTCGAGTTTCTCGCCGCTTTGGGCATCGGTGACCGTTACGTTCAAGGTCGCGGCGTGTGCCGTCGCCGAGGTCAGCGCCAAAACAGCGAAAATGGCAAATAAAATGCCACTCCGAATATTTAACTGGTTCATTGTATTTTCTCCTTTATTGAGGATATATCGTTGTTGGTCCCCGTCTTGGGGACGGGCACCGAGGGAATCGAAAGGTTCAAAAATGGTGGGCGGTGCCCACCCTACAATTCTTTTCGAATACGGATTCTGCGGAAGTTGTTGGTAAGTTCTGCTCAATCTTAGGAAGGGTTAATCATATAGTCGATACTGAACCATAGGCTACGAGAATAACGGAAGAAGAGGGCAGGGAAGAGACCGCTGAAAACAATCCACAAAATGAAGTTTTGGAGAAAAGAGATGGGAGTCAGGTAATCCAACGCGAAATAGCCGCCAAATGCGATAACGACGGTGGCGCCGTAATTGACGTACATTGCGCCGACAAAGTAGCCGGGTTCGCGCTCAAATTTGAAGCGGCAGTTGGAGCAATCTAGGTTCATTTTGAACATGCCGGCGCAAATATCACCTTTGCCACATCGCGGGCACTTTAGGCGCAAGCCCTGCATAAGAATTCGACGTTTGCTGAGTTTCGGCATCTCGTATTCTCGATCCCTGAACCCGGGACTTCAAAATGCGCAGACACGCATTATATAACAAGATTCTAGCATAGCTAACGAGTCGTGTCAACGATGTTTTGGATTTTGGACGGCGATCAAGCGACTGAATAAGGAGTGCGATAGTAAATCCCTCAAGCGACTGATTAGGGAGCGATCAAAGGAATGAATAATGACTGCGATAGAGTTCCCATGGTAAATCCCTCAAGCGACCAATCAACTGAACGAATAGCGAATGCGATAGCAACTCTTACAAGTCGGGAATCGGAACGGATCTCTATCGCCCTGAGAGATCTATCGCATTCGCTCATTTGATTTATGCGGTCGGTTGATCGGTTTCTTCGTTGGATCTTCGTGGATTCTGTAGGAGCGATCTCCGAATCGCGAACATCACCGAATTGCGCCGAATTGGGAATCGGAACGAATCTCTATCGCAGTCGCTGTCCGCTCCCTTGATCCCTCACTATCCGATCGGTTGATCGTTATCCACTCGATTGATCTCATTTGATCGTTCAACCCAACCTACATGGCTGCCCTTTCGCTTGACGGGGAGATCCACCGCTCATAGAATAGACGTCATCCTTCCCGAGCTAACCCAATGCTTAGAAAGGAGAGCGGAAGATACCTCAACGACGAGCAGACGATAAGCAGACTTAACGACAATGGCTAGTTCTGAATGAGGGGGGCACACCAAATGTCTAGCAAGATGCGAAGGATTCGCTGGATTGACGAGCAGATCCGAGCGAACCGATATCCAAACGCTCATAAAGTCAAGGAGAAGTTTGAACTCCGCAGCACTCGGATCGTCTACGAAGACAGGAGCTATATGGTAAATGAACTTCATGCGCCTATCAAATATAGCAGAAACAAAGAGGGATGGTATTACACGGTCCCAACCTATTTTCTTCCGGCAATAATGCTGAAGAGGGAGGAGGTCGCCGCTTTTTTCTTGGGAGAGGAGTTATTCAAGCGCTATCTGGGCACCCCCTTTGAGACGCCGCTCCGGCTCGCACTCGAAAAGATAACACAGCATTTGCCGGAGCATGTAGGCGACGCCGCGCAACGGGACAATTCCGCGTTTGCTTTCACGGGCGGCAGCAGAGCGATAATCGATCCTGAACTATTGATAGAACTCAACGAGGCTATCCTTTCAAAACGTTCGGTTGAAATGGAGTATTATTCGGCAAGCAGCGGTCAAACGAACACGCGCACGGTTGATCCGTATCACCTCCATAACATTCACGGCGACTGGTATCTAATCGCCTATTGCCACACACGACGCGAGCCTCGCGATTTTCTTATCAGCCGCATCAGATCGCATAAACGCCTACTATCTACGTTCCAGATACTCCCGAGTTTTTCTCTTGATGGCTACTTGGCTAAAGGATTCCTCGCCGAGCGGGCGGTAGAGCCCGATGATGTTGTGATAAAGTTTGACGAGTATCAGGCGCGTTGGATAAGGGAACGGCTATGGCACTCAAGTCAGCAGGTGGAGGAGTTGCCGTCCGGTGGATTGATATTTCGCCTGAGAGTCGGTGGATTGGGCGAAGTAAAGCGGTGGGTCATGGGATATGGAACGCATGCGGAAGTTCTTGAGCCTGAAAGCCTTCGCCGTGAAATCGGGGACGAAGTGAAAAAAATGGCGGAAATCTACGATAAAAAGTAGAGTGCGTATATATTGCACTCTGGGATGGTATAATAGCGGGAGATTGAGTCAAGAAACGAGTTTTTTGGAAGACCTCGGTTTCTTCGGTATTCGCTTGTCTGTTTCTCGGTAAAATTGTATCGGTGGAGAGTTGGATTTCGGATATATGAAGCAAAACGAGAACCTCGAATGCAATCCGAATTCTAGGCTTTATTCGTAATTTTCAGTTCAACCCAACCTACGGCATGATGCAGTTTTTCTTATTATTTCACTTCACACGGATAGCGATCAGGATTTACTATGGGAGTTCTATCAAGACTTTCTATCGGGATTTACTATCGCACTCATTAGCCATTCGCTTGATCCCTCATTATCCACTCGGTTGAGGGATTTGCTATCGCGCTCCCTATCCGGTCGCTTGATCGCGGATGAAAAGCAGGCAATTTGATTTTCGATCGAGGATAAAATAATGACACAACTTCAAAACTTTCGACTGGCGCGCTACCGACTGACGCTGACGGCGTTGTCAACGATTACGATGCCGCCTTACGCCGGCTCGACGCTGCGGGGCGGGTTCGGTCATGCCTTCCGAAAGATGGTGTGCACTCAGGGACCAATCGACTGCCGGGACTGCACGCTCAACGCGGTCTGCCCCTATCCGTACATCTTCGAGACGGCGCCGTTTGAGGGGGCGCAGCAGTTGCGAACCTACGGCGATGTGCCGAGACCGTTTGTCATTGATCCGTTGGATACGCGGGGCGAATACCGCAGAGGCGAATCGTTCTCGTTTCAACTCACGCTCATCGGGCGCGCTATCGATTATCTCCCCTATTTTTTGGTTAGCTTCCGCGAACTGGGGGAAATGGGGATTGGCAAGGGACGCGGGCGATTCCAGTTGGCGCATGTCCGCACGGATGACGGGGAATCAATCTACGACGGCGATACGCAGATGGTGCACAATCTCGATAACGCTCGGAGTTTCGACGATATCCAACGGGAAACGGAATCACAAAAGACGGACGAGTTGACGCTGCGGCTGCTCACGCCGACACGCATCACGCACGAAGGGGCGCTGACGGATCAACTGCCGTTTCACGTGTTCTGGCGTAGGCTCATCGGACGGATCTCGGCGTTGGCGTATTTCCACTGCGGCGAATCGTTGGAGATGGATTTCAAGGGGCTAATCGAAAAGGCGACGAGTGTCGAGATGACGGATTCGACGCTGCGCTGGAAGGATTGGACGCGGTATTCGTCTCGGCAGGACCGGAAGATGCAGCTCGGGGGGTTGGTGGGGCACGCCACGTATGCCGGGGATTTGGAGGCGTTCGTTCCGTTCGCGGCGTTGGGCGCGTATCTGCATGTGGGGAAGAATGCGACGTTTGGGTTGGGGAAGTATAGGGTGGAGTGAGGTTTTGTAATGTCTAATTTTGAGAGAGACGAACAGTATTGGGATAGCCACTTTAAGAACATGTTTGGCGAAGTATTTGTTCCCTTTGAGTTTCAACGCAAGGTAGCAGAACATCTTCTAAGCGGACGAAATGTGATTTTACAAGCCCCAACAGGAGCTGGCAAAACGAAAGCCGCTTTGTTTCCGTACTTGTTGGCTCAACAGGAAAATATACAATTTCCTCGAAAGTTGATTTACACTACTCCTATGCGAGTCTTGGCAAAGAACTTTCACACCGATTTCAAAGAATCACCAATAGGGCAACAGACGTGCCTCAAAGCGGAAATCCAGACGGGTGAAAATCAAGATGACCGTCAATTTCGTAGCGACCTGATTTTCACGACTATCGATCAGGTGTTGAGTAGTTTTCTTAACATCCCGTACGCGCTGGGGTTGCGTCAAGGTAACGTCAACGCTGGCGCAGTCGTCGGCGCGTATTTAGTTTTTGATGAATTTCACTTATTCGATCCTGATACCTCGTTGGGAACTGTGATTGAAATCCTGAAGATGCTCAACGGTATCACGCCGTTTTTACTAATGACTGCCACTTTTTCAGAGGTGCTTCTTGAGCGTTTGAGCGAATACTTTAACGCGGAAATCGTGCCAGTGACAGAGGCTGAACTTAAACAAATCCCTTCTCAGCAAGGAAAACGCCGTGAGTATCGGGTTAGCGGGGGAACACTTTCGGAGAACGTAGACACGATTATTGCGCAACATCAACAACGCAGTATCATTATCTGCAATACGGTGAAACGGGCTCAGAATATGTTTCAATCACTGCAGAGCAGTTCGCAGCGAGGTACTGATACGGAAGTATTACTTTTACACTCCCGTTTTCTGAAGGAACACCGAAAAGCCAAAGAGGACATGATACGCTGTCGTTTCAAACGAGACGCGGGACTCGACGATGTAATTTTGGTTGCGACGCAAGTGATTGAAGTTGGGCTAGACATTAGCTGTGAGAATCTGCACACAGAACTGGCTCCCGCAAGCGCAATTTTACAGCGCGCGGGGCGGTGCGCGCGGTTTGAAAACGAATCTGGAACAGTGACAATCTATCCTATTCCACCTACGACCAACGGTTCACCAAATTATGCCCCTTATGATAAAGAAACTTGTGAAGCCACGATGGCGGCATTTCAACACCGAAACGGAGGTGTGCTAGGCTTTGTAGCAGAGCAAGAGGTTGTCAACGAAGTCCACCGCGAAAGCGATGAAAAAATTTTGGCAGGTATTGAGACACGCCCAATACGCAGTCGTATATCAGAAGCGATTTCTGGACAGGAACTAGGTCTTGCCCGTGAATTGATTCGCAAGGATGACTCGCGTATGTTGCTCGTACATGATGAACCCGAAACACTTGATAAGCCGTTTCGCGTTGAAGGTTTCAGCCTATATCGCGGCACACTGTTTGGAGTGTGGGATGAGCTTCAACAGGCGGCGCAAGAAAAGGAGCTGGGTTGGTCTCTGAAGTATCCTAAGGAAATGGAAGACAACTCGCCAAACAGTCGTACTACCATTGCCTATGAGTGGCATGAGGCAAAAGAAAAGAAAGACTTAGGTATTTCTCCACTGTTTGTAGTGCATCCAAAACTGGTTAAATACAATACCGAGATAGGTTTCTGTCTTGAAGCAGGGACGACACCTTGTCCACTAAGCGTACCTGACGATGAAACCACGCAAGAAGCTGACTGGGGCAAAGGCTACTATCGCGAGACATACACCGAACATATCCAACACCTGTTGAATGCATATCAATCTGGTCTAGCGACTGAACTAGATTACGCCGCCGCGCGGCTTGAACAGAAGTTGGAGGCATCTGAAGGCGCCGTCGATCGGGCAGTAAGGCTCTGCATTGCCCTCCATGATGTCGGGAAACTGACGGTTGGTTGGCAAGAATGGGCGCACAAATGGCAAAAAGAAATTGGTGAACCTGTCGATGAAAATTACATGGCGGCGCATACCGATTATGACCGTAGCAATCTTGCCATACGCGAAATAGAAAAGCAATTCCGCGTCAAAGTCAAACGGCCAGGACATGCTGTTGAAAGTGTTTGGGCGGTTGCACCACTGCTAGCAAGAGTCTTAGGCAAAGAACAGAAAAATTTGGCGGAAGCCTGTTTCACTGCTATTGGACGACACCATGCACCGCGCGCAAAGGACTGTTCACCCTACACCCTGCACCCTTATGCGCCATCTGAGATCGAAACGGTTCTAAAGAAGATAGGAAGTTTAGGGCAGGAGACTCAACGACACTTCGAATCCATCTGTAAGCACAAGGAACCTACAAAGCCTTTTTCCCATTTTGTCCAGCCGTCTAACACGCTTGCACTACTAACCTATTTCCTGATTGTGCGCGCTCTACGGCTTGCTGACCAAGAAGCAACCTCAAAAGTTAGCAGAAGGGAGTAAAAACCGATGTACCAACAGACTTATTTCGTTGATAAGCCGACAGGCACATTTGCCGATGTTTGTTCAGCTTTCGGATTGGCAACTGTCCTAGACGAATTCTTACGACGTGCTCTCGGTGAACACAGTTTTCGCACTGTCAAAATAATGGATCAGGGGACGACGTACGCGATTGAACTCACCCCCATAATGCAAGAAGAATGGGTCGAAAGTCCAAATTTCTTTTCCCCTATTCCCTTCATCAAGACAGGGAAAAATAGTGCAACGATGCCAGAGGAAATTTACAAGATTGAATACGACGAAGAGAAACAGATTTACGATGAATATAGAGAAGCCCGTCGAATTCTGGGGCAAACGATTCATCGCGGCGGAAGCGAGAGCCAAGGCGATGCCGCTTTACCGGACAAACCAAAACCCAACTATCCGGTTTGGCAGAAAATCAACATGATGTCGGGGATCAGTTCTTACAATGCTGCTGTGGGCAACTGGTTTGAAGCTCGTGGGGAATTCGCAGAGCTTCTCCATCTTCTTCTTGCACTTCACGCCACCACGCCTAATCCGGTTTCAGCCTGTGAGCAAGAATGGAAAAAACTCAAAAAGGCGGGGAATCTTTCTGGAAAAGACCGCTTGAATATGCTGCAAATATTCAACCCGAGTACCGGAAAAGGCCAAAACGCCACAAAAGCAAACAGCTTGTCGATGGGTAACGTAAGCAACTTTTGGTTGTGCGAATACATAAAGATGGTCGGTTTCTACCGTTGCGCGTTACCACGATTCGTGTCAGTGAAACCTGGCCAGCCACCGACGGACCGAAAAACCTTCGCATTAGCGCCTATCAACATGACACTTGCGGCGCACAACGACATTTTCAATAGCTTCCGTGACACAGTGAGAAGCAATTACGCAATAAAGTCTGACATCTTTGCGGCGCTCAACTACACACAATGCTTTCTGAAATACTCCGAAGAAGCTCAGGAATCTGATGACTTATGGGGTGACGGTCCCCATGACTTTGTCGCAGGAATGCACACCGCCTTTTATAAAGATCTCGGCAACTCGTCCGCCGTGATGAACCTTTCCTTTATCAATCTACCACGCTGGATGAACGTTCAAGATATAGATGATGTGCAGATATACCGCGAGATGATAGCGGAACACCTGCAAATCATAGGAAGTTTAGAAGAGGAACGGAGTGAAGGCTTTCAACTGCTCCAACACTATCGGGACTTCCTATCCGGTCACGATTTCACGGCGTTCTTTGAGTTCACAGCGAAATACCCAAACTACCTGCTTAATGCCTTAGCGAAGGAACATTTCTGGGTTAAGCCGTTGAGCGCAACTAATTTGAGGAGGTTACTCATGAGAAACGAAAAAAAACTCACGCCAATTATCAAAAGCGAGGGTTTTCAAAATATCGCTAGAGCCATCCGCCAAAGCACCGTGACGCTACAGTATATGGCGAGAAGCGGAAACCCCCCGTATGACATTCGATATGGACTCGGACAAGAATTGCGACGCAAGGCGAACTATCCGGACGAGTTCATTCAGGAATTAGGTGATTTTCTACACTCTTTCAACGCGGAAAATGCCCGCGTAGCGGAAGTTTCATCCGAAAGGGACCGGCGGTTCCGGCGGAAAAGCGTCCGTGTAGATGACATCACCGAAATCGTTCAATTGATTGATGAACACGGGGCCCAAACCGTCTGTCATTTGCTGCTAGCTTTCGGATACGCTTCTACCAGCCACGATGAGGCGCCGACAGACGATGCCACCTCCCACACCCAACAAGGAGAAGGAAAATGAGCGATAACAAAGCGGTTTATTCCCTCACCATCTGTGGTCAAGCCACAATTGATATGCACTCCCTCAACAACGAAGGAAGCGAGGGAAACCAGATTGCAACCCGAATGGTCAACGTCTACGATGAGGCGGGAAAACTCGCTGCCGTGAACGCAATTTCAGGCGATATGTTCAAACACATTCAAGCCGAACATCTGTTTCATCTGAGCAGAAATAGTGGACTGAAGCTATGTTCGGGGTGCCAAAGATTCAGTGCAAACCGTATCCTTGATGACGAGACTTTTGTCGACAGCTTCGAAAAAAACACCCCCGACGAGGAGATAGTTGCAAAGATGGTGCAAATGTGTGCCATTGATGACGTTGAAGGCATTCTTGTTACAGCGAAGAACAAATCCACGCCGCGCAAGTCGATTGTGGAGTTTGGTTGGGTCGTCGGCATACCCGAGTTGAACACGACAGATAACTACTTCCATGTCAAGTATGTGTCAGATAGTGGAGCACAAAACGCAGATGACAGCGACAGCGCTGATGGCGGTGGAGCTAATCTTGGACAGAACATCTTCCATCGTCCCGCGAATTCGGGGATTTACGCAGTTGTCGCAGGGGTTGAGGTTTCACGGCTCGGTTTCAACGATATAAGTCAGGCTTATGCCATTGATGACCAGGAGCGAAATCAACGATACAAAACGTTGATTGAGAGCCTACTTTGTACTTTTGTCGATCCAAACGGAGCCATGCGAAGTGCTCAGAATCCCCATCTCGTTAACTTTGAAGGGGTTGTCAGTCTAAGCACTAAGATTTTGCCCGCGCCAACAATCAGCCCGCTTAACGCCGAATATAAGGACGAAATCAGACGTGTTGCAGACGCGCTCAATCAGATTGAGACGGACGCAATTGAACGCCACGAGTTTGACTCACTCGGCGGTTACGCTGAAGTGATGGCAAACCTTGCCAATACAACTGTACCTTTCAAAATCAGTTATAACGGAGGGAACTAAAATGTGGGTGTCAGCTACCTATAAGCCCGCCACGTTCTTTTCGCTCAAGCCAAGCAATGCTACATCGTCAGGCGGTAAAACGTTGTTAACACCAACGCCTTATGCGATAAAGATGGGGCTGTTAGATGCCGCTATACGCACATGTGGAATCAGTTACGGGGAGGAAGCATGGGAATGGATACGCGGCTTGTCATTCGCGGTACGTGTTCCCGACCGTGCGTTAGTTAACAACGTGTTCACGCGTATTCTGAAGCCTACTCGTTCTAAGGACAAGGACGGATACGATAGAACTATCGGCTACCGCGAATATGTCCATTTCATTGGCGCCATGAAATTGGCATTTGAAATACAAAATGATTTGTTGGTTGATGCAAAGGGACAACAGTTGAACAAACTTCTGCCTCACATCACATACTTGGGGAAACGTGGTGGATTCGTTCAATTAATTCCCCCGGTACAATCGCTTGAGACACTACCCGCTGACTTCACGCTTTTGAGTGAAAAAAGGGATACATGGCATATCCAAAGTCAGTTACAGCACTTGGACGATTGCGACGATGAGATGACTTTCGAGCAAGCCGATATTTACAGTGGGAAGAACGTTCGTGTTGGCAAGGAACGGCACACCTTTCTTGCCATGCTTCCCTATCGACTATTGAGATCGAGTCGTGGTTTTAGCGATTACGCGCGTCTGGACATCTGATTTTCTGTATTAACGATGTGCTTCCATATACGCCCGCAAAGATATGGCGTGCTTAGGAATCACGACGTGGGAGTCTATCCGAGGCGTTGTAGGGGCAATTAGTTGCTTGCTACTATCACGAGCACGAGAACAAAAGTCACAGCCATGAATCCCGCAATTACGAAACCAACCTCCCTTGGTTGTTCTGGAGGGGCGATTGCGGGCGTCGGAGGTGGTGGCGGTGGGCGGCCAAAAGTGACACCATTTTCAATTGCCTCGCCTTGCAGCATTACCATAATGGTTTCCGTAGTAGCGGGGTAGTATTGTATCCAGTGCGTTGACACCCCGGCCGGCAGGGACGTGGGATCAAAACTGTCGTAGTACAGATCGTAGGGCAGAGCTTCCTTGCGATGAAATTCAGTGATAATTGCACCGTGTTCGTAGGAACGATACGCATTAACCACCGCGGTAAGGATGTTTTCAGCCAAGGAATCTCCGTAGCTCTGAAGGGGTGTAGTGAGTCGGTCAATCTGTGCGCCTTCGCGCAAAGGTCCACCGTAGAACTTATACATCACATGGTCTAAGGGCAGGGGCTTTACGATTGAATTTGAAGCGTTAATAACCTGAATCGGGTTCAATCCTAACTCGTATGTGTCCTTGGTTTCATTCCGGCAGGAGGCGCCAATTCCAATGATGGCATTACTCGGATTCCCAACTTGCCGGAATTCCGTGCAAATCAGTCCAAAGGTTAAGTCATGCGTCTCCAGCTTGCCAAGTTCTTGCATTCCTGTGTTCGATTCGTTTGGCAACGTCCAAAGTTGCGATTGCCACTGTTTTACGTAGGGAGTGGAGCAGCCGATAGTTATAAGGGGAGTTACGAGTAAAATCAGTAGCGATATCCGTCCCATAGAATTCTCCTGGTGTTTGGTGGGTCACTAGCAGAGTAAATGTATAGTGCGCCAATCCTTAGGTTGTGTTATGGTTTCCAATCTTCAGCATGCGCTAACGGAATGAAAGGAGCAATTCCTAACGCTGCGCTTCCATGTACGCCCGCAAAACGGCGTTCATGCGGGTCTGGTAACCTCGACCTTGGGATTTAAACCACGCGAGTACGTCACTATCAGGGATTTCTATCGCACTCCTTATTCAGTCGCTTGATCGCAGGGAGATGGCGTGTTTGGGTTGGGGTATCACGACTTGGGCGTCTTTCCAGAATGCTTCATCGGTGGGTTGGGCGTCGGGGTCGGATGCCGCTGCTTCATCAATCTCTGCCTCGGTCACTGTGGAATTTCTATCGCACTCGTTATCCACTCGTTTGATCTGTTTGTGTGTCGTCGGGGACGTTATCGGAACTGTTGTCAGAGTAGGTGGTAACAGACATGGCTAATCCAGGTGATAACCGAATTCTTCGGTGAGGATGCGCTTCTCTTCTTCCGTGTCGGCCTCGACGATGTCTTTATGGAGGACATAGTAGTGCGTTGCTTCAAGGGCAACTTCAAGCGGCAACCCGAAGTTCCTAGCCGTTCCCTCAAGTGTCTCGTGTTCGGTGCGCATGGAGGCGATAAGGTGCCAAACGGTCATGTTCCTGCCCTTTATCCAGACCTGCCGCCGCCAGTTTTTGGGACGGGCTTCAAGATATTTGCAGGTTTTGCAGCGTTGGCACATAATTTGGGAGCCTCTGAATCAATCTTTGTCACGGAAATTACCTCACTGTAGGAGCGATCAAGTAAGCGAATAGCGCACGCGATAGAGATCTTCTCCAGGTCGCGATTCCCTACTAAATTATATCCGAAATTCAAGGTTCACGCAAGGATTTAGACCGCCCCGTATGCATGTCTCTGAAAGAAACCGAGTTTTGTGGAAAAAACTCGGTTTCGTTGAACGTCCGTTACTCCTGTAGGAGGAAGAAAATGAACCAACTCACTATCTCGGACTACGGTACATCTCTCGGCAAACGCTCGGAGCGCGTCAGCGTGCGGTACCGCGGGGTGGCGCGAGAGAAAGAGGAGCACGCTCTCATGGATCTGGATCAGATTGTCATCGCCTCGCGCGGGGTTAGCTTGTCGTCAGACTTGATTGAAGCCTGCACCGAGCGCGGGATCGAAATCTCGTTTCTCAGTTTCAGCGGCAAACCGTACGCCAAACTCAACAGCCCTTCGTTGACGGCGACCGTCATCTCGCGGCGCGAGCAACTCGCCGCCTATCACGATGAGCGCGGGGTAGAGATTGCCAAGCGGTTCGCGGCGGGCAAGTTGCGGAATCAGATAAACCTGGTGCGCTATTTCGGCAAGTACCGCAAGAAAAGCGCGCCCAAGAGGTACGACGAACTGGCGGAGCGGGTTACCAAGATTGAGGGACTGATGGGAGATATTCGTGCCCTTCAAGCGCCGAAGGATGAAGGCAACGGGGTGTCGCCGATTGACGCCGCCCGCCCGACGTTGCTCAACCTTGAGGGGCGGGCGGGGGCGCTCTACTGGGAGTGCGTGCAACGGCTGCTGCCTGCGGGGCGATTCACGACACGTGAACATCAGGGCGCTGCCGATGATGTCAATTCGCTGCTCAACTACGGATACGGGATACTCTACTCGCAGGTTTGGAGCGCACTCTCGCTGGCTGGACTGGAACCTTTTGCGGGTTTTCTTCATGTCGATCGCCCCGGCAAACCGTCGCTGGTGTTGGATTTCATTGAGGAGTTCCGCCAACCGATTGTTGATCGGGTGGTGTTTGCGATGATTAACAAGAAATTCAGGGTTGAATGGGATGAGCCGGATGACGACGCCGCCAAATCCGCGCACCAGTCGGCAAAGCCGGAAGCGGATACCGACGTGCAGACGCAGCGGTATCTGAGCAAGGGCACGCGGCGTGCGCTCGCCGACCGGGTGTTGGAACGGCTTCAGGAGACGGAGCGGTTCGAGCGAAAAGACCAGAAGTTGTGCAATATCATCCAAATTCAGGCGCGTCATCTGGCGATGTTCCTGCGCGGGGAGAGGGATTATCAGTCATTTGTCTGTAGTTGGTGAGGGGCGGGAAACCGATCAACCGAGTGGATAACGAGCAGGATAAACTATCGCCTTCGCTATTCGCTCAGTTGATCGATAGAGATCCTTTTTTTCTTGAAAACTCGGTTTCTGCTGACCACTAGTCACTGAGCACTGGCAACTGTGTTTTGCCATGCACACGTACGTCATCTACGACATCGTCGAAGATCGAATCCGCAAGAAGATTGCGGATGTGTGCCTCGACTACGGCTTGAAGCGGTTTCAATACAGCGCTTTCTTGGGTGACATCAACACAACGCGACGCCGGGCGTTGGATGCAAAACTAACGCAGGAATTTGGGGACGCGGAGGGAAAGATTGAAGTCCTCTCCGTGTGCGCGAAAGATTTCGACCAACGCATTGTTATCGGAGACGCCGAAAGATGAATATACGGGTCAGCGACATCAAGCAGTACTTCTACTGTCCGCGCGTGGTCTACCACACCTACTTCACTCCGGTGCACCGTCCGACGACGCATCCGATGGAACTCGGCGCCCTCGAACACGAGGTATTGAGCGTCTTGGAGCGCCGCCGGACGCTTGCCCGCTACGGGCTTGAGGCTGGCAGCCGGAAATTCCACGTTTCGCTTCATGCCGAGTCGCTGGGATTGACCGGCGTGCTTGACCTGCTTATCGAGACCGAAGCCGGGGCGTTTCCCGTGGAGTTCAAGAGCACGAGACAACGACTCGACCTGAACGCGAAATGCCAGTTGACAGCGTACGCGATGATGGTGGAGGAGTGCCTCGGCGTCACGGTGGCTCAAGGGTTTATCTATCGGATTCCCACGGAGCGAATCACGCCGGTGACGATTTCGGAGGGGCTGCGTGAGAAAACGCGCGGCGCGATTCGGGATATCCGACGAATGCTGTCGGAGGAGTGGATGCCTCCGCCAACGCCACAGCGCGGGAAATGCGTCGAATGCGAATTTCGGCGATTCTGCGCGGATGTGTTGTGAGGCAGCCAACTAAAATCGTTGTGTTTCGCAAATCCGTTTTCTGCGGAAAATGTGGGTCGATTTGCGAAATCTTTGTAAAAGCGTGAAACGCAGGCGGGACGCGAGATGCGCCTCTCTGTTCGCGGATAGTTGTGAATCTTGCGGAATGACGAGAGGGCTTTTCGCATTAATTTCACCCCTATTTTCGATAGACTGGGTCAAGGTTCTGCGTACTCCATACGATGTTTGGGGACAAATCGGCTATTTTCGAAAATCCGCGCGTAAACCAGTCGAATACCCATGAACACTGAATTCTCAGCGCTTGTGCCGTTTGAAATTGACAGGGCAACGCCGATGTGTCAAAATTACACGTATGATGTACAAACGCAGGTGGTTTCTGCGTTTGGAGGAGTTTCGGCTACTGATCGCGAGGTCGGTAGCAACCATTGCCGCGATGAAAAGCGGACTGAAAGTGACAAACGTTGGATAATATGTTATACTATACTAGCAACGTAGCAACCATTGCCGCGATGAAAAGCGGACTGAAAGTATCACGCATCATGGTAGGGATTTTTCTTTGTGCGTGTAGCAACCATTGCCGCGATGAAAAGCGGACTGAAAGGATACAAAGAAGAGCCAACCAAAAGAGACATCGTCCTCGTAGCAACCATTGCCCCGACGAAAAGGGGACTGAAAGGTCGAAGTGGGACGGATATATATTTGATTGGTTGAGTAGCAACCATTGCCCCGATGAAAAGGATCAAGCGACCGGACAGGGAGCGCGATAGCGTTCCGTCAAATGACCGATTAGGGAGCGCGATAGCAAGCATGTAAGAGTTATCTGGGCGCCAACAGCGGCACCTAGCTCACGTAGTTACCTTTGCTCGGATGAAAAGGAATGTCTTCAAGTGGGACAAGAAGATTTCTATCGCATTCGCTATTCGCTCATTTGATCCCCGACGAAAAGCGGACTGAAAGTGCTCAACGCGGATGTGCATATCGCTATTGAGCGCAGTAGCAACCATTGCCGCGATGAAAAGCGATCAAGCGAACGGATAGTGAGTGCGATAGAGATTCCATAGAGTTCCTTCAAGCGACCGGATAGGGAGCGATCAAAGGAATGAATAATGACTGCGATAGAGATTTCATAGAGTTACCTCAAATGGAGTTACCTCAAGCGACCGATTAGGCAGTAAGGCTTTCTATCGCATTCGCTAATCGCTCATTTGATCCCCGATGAAAAGCGATCAAGCGAACGGATAGTGAGTGCGATAGTAAATCCCGTGCGATAGAGATTCCATAGAGTTCCTTCAAGCGACCGATCAAAGGAATGAATAATGACTGCGATAGAGTTCCGTCAAATGACCGATTAGGGAGCAGGGCTTTCTATCGCCTTCGCTAATCGCTCAGTTGATCCCCGATGAAAAGGATCAAGCGACACCGGACAGGGAGCGATCAAAGGAATGAATAATGACTGCGATAGAGTTCCCATAGAGTTTCCGCAAGCGACCGATTAGGGAGCGGGCTTTTCTATCGCCTTCGCTATTCGCTCAGTTGATCCCCGACGAAAAGGATCAAGCGAACGGACAGTGAGCGCGATAGCAAGCATGTAAGAGTAATCTGGGCGCCAACAGCGGCACCTAGCTCACGTAGTTACCTTTGCTCGGATGAAAAGGAATGTCTTCAAGTGGGACAAGAAGATTTCTATCGCCTTCCCTAATCGCTCAGTATTCGTTCGGTTGATTGCTATTCGCTTGCTTGAGGGATAATCTATCGCGCTCCTTATTCAGTCGCTTGATCCCCGATGAAAAGGATCAAGGGAGCGAATAGCGACCGCGATAGCAAGCATGTAAGAGTTATCTAGGCGCCAACAGTGGCACCTAACTCACGTAGTTACCTTTGCTCGGATGAAAAGGAATGTCTTCAAGTGGGACAAGAAGATTTCTATCGCCTTCGCTAATCGCTCAGTATTCGTTCGGTTGATCGCTATTCGCTTGCTTGAGGGATAATCTATCGCGCTCCTTATTCAGTCGCTTGATCCCCGATGAAAAGGGGACTGAAAGAGCGGCTAGTACCCTGCCGACCCGTAGGCTGCTTTTGTAGCAACCATTGCCCCGATGAAAAGCGGACTGAAAGGCCACTTGCAGTCAATGAGTAAGCATAGAAAGCCAGTAGCAACCATTGCCGCGATGAAAAGGGGACTGAAAGTCGTGATATGCGGCGCGGCTGGGATATTACAAGCTGTAGCAACCATTGCCGCGATGAAAAGCGATCAAGCGAACGGATAGTGAGTGCGATAGTAAATCCCGTGCGATAGAGATTCCATAGAGTTCCTTCAAGCGACCGGACAGGAAGCAATCAAAGGAATGAATAATGACTGCGATAGAGATTTCATAGAGTTACCTCAAATGGAGTTCCCTCAAGCGACCGATTAGGCAGTAAGGCTTTCTATCGCATTCGCTAATCGCTCATTTGATCCCCGACGAAAAGGGGACTGAAAGGCCCAACCGTTAATCTCTTTAATCGGCTTAACGCCAGTAGCAACCATTGCCCCGACGAAAAGGGGACTGAAAGCGCGCAGCATCAACGATCTCCAGAGCGAGAAGTTGCGTAGCAACCATTGCCGCGATGAAAAGCGGACTGAAAGTCCATAAAAAGTTAGATGATTCCATACCAAAATTATAGTAGCAACCATTGCCCCGACGAAAAGGATCAAGGGAGCGAATAGCGACCGCGATAGCAAGCATGTAAGAGTAATCTGGTCGCCAACAGCGGCACCTAGCTCACGTAGTTACCTTTGCTCGGATGAAAAGGAATGTCTTCAAGTGGGACAAGAAGATTTCTATCGCCTTCGCTAATCGCTCAGTTGATCCCCGACGAAAAGGGGGCTGAATGCTTCCTAATTCATCTTGCGCCATCTCAATTGAAATCTGCCCTGGATGAATCCGTCTATGAACGCAGATTAGATGCCATCTTCTTCAGTTCAATCCCCTCAAAATAGGCGAATCCCATTACGACGCCAATGAGATCGCCGCAATTCAAAATTGAACCAAGCATGCTGCCGAAACCCCTTTGAGGTCGTAGGCAAGCGGTTCCCCATGCGCATCTGCCACAAACTGCGCCGCTGGCCCCAGCACCTGCTGCCAACCAAAAGGAAACCGAATCCTATGTATGAATCGCGGCGGTTTTTAATTGACAACTCCACGCACGTATAGTATAATAGCGCCAACTCGGCGATGCCGGTTAGAGATAGTCGCACACCTGTCGCTTCCGGTAATGAGCCGCCGAGAGGAAAATCCAATGTGTATTGTGTGCATTGCGTTCACCCGCGCATCCTCTAAATCTGTGCTATCAAAAGCTTCCACCGTCTTTGAAGAAGTGAACGCGCCTTCCGCGCATGGCGCTGAGTGTCAAACTTGTTCGCCTTTGCGCACGCTGTGTGACGCGAAATTAGTAATAAAACCTATGAGCAAATTGTCGAATCTGTGTCTAAACCGCTTTTCCGGTTCACCTGTTTTTGCCCCTTTTCCGCGTCGAATTTGTCGGCACATGAGCGAATCTCGGTGGCATCCGGTCGCAGCGCCTGCCACTGTTTTTGGCAATTTTCGCAGTACGGCGGTGAACGAGGTAAAAGTTATATTCGCAGTTTATCGCAGTTTATCGCACACTCAATCACGACGCCAAAACCATGTACGAAGCCACGCTACGACACGCTACGACGCAGTTCTCGAGTCGTAACGCATTAACTGCGATACAGATTCCTCAAACCACTCTAGGATCAAGCGACCGATCAAAGGAATGAATAATGACTGCGATAGAGTTCCCTCAAGCGAGCGATTAGCGAGTGCGATAGAGATCTTACTGCGATAGAAAATCCCGATAGTAGTTCCTGATAGAGCTCCCATGCGATAGTAGAGCCCGGCGCGAGAGCATTCCTAATAAACCCTCCCCAAAAAATATCCACTAACCCCTGCTTTTTTCATTGACCACATTACACATGTATAATATGATGCCGACCAAACGGATATACCGATGAATGAATACCGTACTCCCCGCATTGCCAAACTGTCCTGCTCGAACGGATTAGGTCTTCGTCTATGTGCGCACCGTGACTTGACCTTCAAAACAACGATCTTTTTCTCTTGTACCTATTTTGTACCTATTTGCCGGTAGGTGAACCCGCACTATCAATGAAAACTACTGAAGCAAACAATGTGAGCACCCTCTCGAAATCGCCGCTCCGTTCACATTCCTGTACCTCTTTCTGGTGCGGTATTTTTACAGAAAATAGGTACAACCACCGCCTAACCCACCCCAAATGGGTGCTGGATCAACTTTTTTGTACACGCATTCGATCAATCAGCTAAAATCAACCGACTGGATGGCGTGCAGGATTTTTATCGCAGTCGATGTCTGTTCCTTTAGATCCTGTTTGAAAAGTACAGTTTGTAGGGTGCGATCAAAGGAATGAATAATGACTGCGATAGAGATCCCCTGCGATCAACTGAGTGGATAACGAAGGCGATAGTCTTGTAGGGTGGGATCAAGGGAGCGAATAGCGATCAAGCGACTGAATAAGGAGCACGATAGAAATCCCGTGCGATAGAGATCCTACAGGTATGTAGCAGCCAACAATTATGTAGCAGCCAACAATGAAAACATGAAAAAACTTTCTACAAATGACCAAAAATGGCTTTGCCACCGATTATTCAAACAGGTTCTTAATCGATAGAAATCCGAGGGCTATTGAGTTCCTACAGTAGTCCAACTGCGATATACATCTTGTACTACTCTAATCAGCGATGTAAGGGAGAATCGAAATGGCGCCGATGGTTCCGTTTTTTCAACAGGTCAACCTTAACTTCGACACAGCCGCTCAGTTCACCGATTACCCGCGCGGTCTGCTTGAACAGATCAAAATGTGCGATACGGTCTGTCACATGGCATTCCCGGTCAAACGGGCTGATGGAGCGATTGAGGTAGTGCATGCGTGGCGTGCGGAACACAGTCATCACAAACTGCCGACAAAAGGAGGAATCCGTTACAGCACGCTGGTCTGTGAGGACGAGGTGACGGCGCTCGCCGCCCTGATGACGTACAAATGCGCCATCGTCGATGTGCCGTTTGGCGGGGCAAAGGGCGGTGTCCAAATCGATATCAAGAAGTATTCCGCCGACGAATTGGAACGCATCACTCGGAGCTACACGTATGAATTAGTCCGAAAGAATTTCATTGGTCCGGGGATAGATGTTCCCGCCCCCGACTACGGTACCGGAGAACGTGAAATGGCATGGATTGCCGACACCTATTCCTCATTGAATCCGGGCAGCTTGGACGCCTTGGCGTGTGTGACGGGAAAACCTGTTGAGCAGAGCGGGATTCGCGGACGCAGAGAGGCGACCGGCAGAGGCGTGTACGTTGGCATCCGCGAAGCGTGCAGTTTCTCGGAGGATATGGCTACACTTGGACTTAAGCCGGGCCTGGAGGGAAAACGGGTGGCGGTTCAAGGATTTGGCCAGGTCGGTTACTACTCCGCCAAATTCTTGGGTGAAGCCGGTGCGGTGGTTGTTGGATTGGCAGATATTGGCGGGGCAATCTACAATCCGAAAGGGTTGGATGTGGAGGAAGTCTTTCAGCATCGAGGCGAAACTGGCGCCCTTCTCAATTTTCCCGGCGCGCGCAATCTCCCAAACCCCGCTGACGTCATCGAACTTGAATGTGACATCCTCGTGCCGGCGGCGCTTGAAAATCAGATAACCCGCGAGAACGCCCCCCGCATCAGAGCCAAGATTATAGCGGAGGCGGCAAACGGACCAACAACCCCTCAGGCTGACGACATCCTCCAGTCAAAAGGGGTGATGGTTATTCCGGATGTGTATCTGAATGCCGGCGGTGTTACAGTCTCTTATTTTGAATGGCTCAAGAACCTCTCGCATGTGCGGTTCGGTCGGCTAGAGAGTCGATTTGAGGAGAATACGCACAGAAACCTCTTGAAAGCGATTGAAAGCGTGACGGGGGTGCAGTTCTCAGAATCGGAACAGGATCGATTGGCGCATGGCGCCACGGAAGAAGATTTGGTGGCGTCGGCGCTTGAGGATACAATGGTGACCGCATACGACGAAATTAGAACGGAATCAAAAGCGCTCGGACAAAAAGCCCGGTTAAGAACCGCGGCGTTCGTCATCGCTATCAATAAGGTTGCTCGGTCTTATATGCAAACCGGAATCTTCCCGTAAGAAGGTTTCCGCGATTTCATCGTAGTGGGTTCTCTATTCGGTTTTCACGAGAAACGGAAAGGTCTATCGCCGTGCGAGATTATGGTGATTTTGTGCAGAGATTACACGGATTAAGCTTGCCCAATTTAGAGCAAGATACTCTTGGGGAGGTCGATGGCTACGCTATCTATCGTCTGCAATTCGGGACATGCCGCGCCTATCCCAACGAACTCAAAACAATCCCGTTGAAATCGGTCTAGCTATGGAACCTGTGCCCGTGTATCGCCCGAAAAATACGTAAATCTGTGACATTTTGTGACATTTTGTGACATTGACCGGAAGTTTTCGGCTGCGATACAGACCCCGGTGCGATAGAGGTTCCATAATGAGTGTCCCGGCTGCATGATCTACGATGCCTGTGGCGCATATTCGAATCGTGGTCCGTAAAGACCGGATAATCACCCGCATTTTCCTTCAGCCCTTGGCTGTCGCCATCTGTTACCCTGAACGAATTCACAAAGAATCGTCAAAATGAGAATGCCTTGCGACGCCGGATCTTTTTCTTGGATTCGCTCAAGAAAGCCGCGCCCCAACATACACAAACACGGCGACACCGTTTCCGAGAAGCGCCCAAAAAAACCGGCATCTAAATTTACTGAGAAAACTGAATTAACTGAAGAATTTACCTTCTACCACCGTCGAAAATCAGAATTCAACACATGGTCGCAACAACCGAATGAATTCCTACCCGCGGCTCACATGGGATGAATGGCTGAGTCGCTCGGCATCGCCGAACGCGCATCTTATCTCCGGCAAGCCAGTGGCAAACAATCTTTGATGTGGCATTACGCTTAAGAAAACTGCAATTTCCCGAAAAGCGCAACCGTTCACTAGTATAGAATTCCCGTAGTAATCTTGGATCAATAATGTATCTCGCAGGATAGATATCTTGCGGAATCCCATAACAGTCGCTTAACCAAGACAATGACGGACGGTTCAAAATCAACATCGCGCTAGAGACTGCCTCTAGAGCCGAGAAATCTCAGCCTAAAACCGGGTTGTGCGGCGGAACCAAATCTTATTACACACGAACAGGAATGAAAATACAGACATTACCGGAGGAACTCAGCATTGATAGCCTGAGCGATTATCCTCGCCGCATCGTCTGCTTGACGGACGAAACCACGGAAACCCTCTATCTATTGGGCGAGGACGCCCGAATTGCGGGAGTCTCGGGGTACACGGTTCGCCCCAAGGAGGCGCGCTCCAAGCCGAGACTCTCGGCTTTTGTCAGCGCCAAAATAGACAAGATTGAGGAATTGCGCCCGGATTTGGTACTCGCTTTTTCCGACTTGCAGGCTGACATCGTGCGCGAGTTAATCCAAAAGGGGTTGACTGTCCTCACCTTCAATCAGAGAAGCGTCGCCGAGATCTTGCAGATGATTCTGACCTTGGCTAATCTGGTGGGGTGTCCGGAAAAGGGGAGAGCGCTCGCCTCGGAGTTGTCGAGCGGGTTGGAAGAGATTCGGGCGTCGGCGCGGCGCTTTCCTCGACGGCCTCGGGTATTATTCGAGGAGTGGCACGACCCTTTGATTAGCGGCATTCAATGGGTGGAGGAACTCATCGAGTTGGCGGGAGGAGAGCCGATCTTCCCGGAGTTGCGCCATCAGCCGTTGGCGCGCGATCGTATTCTAGACCCCGGTTGCGTAATCGATCCCGATCCGGAGGTGGTCATCGCTTCTTGGTGCGGCGTCAAGGTGAATAAAGATCGGATCATGGCTCGACCCGGCTGGTCTGGAATAACCGCGGTGCGTTGCGGGCACATCTACGAAATCAAATTGACCTACATCTTGCAGCCTGGTCCTGCGGCTCTGACGGAGGGCATCCGGCAGATTCACTTCGTATTGGCTCATGTCGTCGGGGTTGAGGTGGATCCCCGGCTCAGACCCCGCGAAAGGGTGGACGCCGCATTGGTTTCTTCGGGATGAGAGGCATGGGTGAGTGGAGGTCGCGATCGGGAGAGGGATCTCTATCGCGCTCATTATTCATTCGCTTGATCGCAGGGGATCTCTATCGCAGTCATTATTCATTCCTTTGATCGCACCCTACAAGATTATTATTCAAACAGGTTCTTAGTCTCGGTTGAGATCACAAATCGCTGGACACGATCACGGATTTATAATAGAATACAACTTCGGGATTGCCTCGTGTCTGAGATGGACTATTGTGTTTTCAAAGCATTGATTTGCGCGCGGGATAAGGGCGAGAGGAAGCAAATCTGCCGTTGTAATTTTTGCATTCATTAGATATATCAATTGTTGAGGAGGAATATGGCGACATCCGCATTTGTGCATCTTCATAATCATAGTGAATATAGTTTCCTTGATGGCGCGTGCCGCATTGAGGGCATCGTCGATTGGGCGTATGAGCAGAGCGTGCAAGCCGTGGCGCTGACGGATCACGGTAACATGTTCGGGGCGTGGGAGTTTTACAAGAAGGCGAAGGACAAAGGGGTCAATCCCATCGTGGGTTGCGAGGTCTATGTCGCCCCGGAGAGCCGACACGAGCGCGGCAGGGAGCAAGGTAGTCCTTATCACCTGACGCTGCTTGCGGAGGACGCCACCGGCTATCGGAATCTCATGAAGCTGGTCTCGCTCGGATATCTGGAAGGATTTTACTCGAAGCCTCGAATCGATATGGAAATCTTGCGCGCGCATCGCGACGGGATCATCGCGTTGACGGGGTGCATCCAAGGGTATGTTCCGGCGTTGTTGGCAGCGAACCAGCGTGAAGCCGCGGTGACGAATTTCCAACGGCTGCAGGACGTTATGGGGCGCGACAATCTGTATGTCGAAGTTCAGAATCACGGGATTCCCGATGAGAAGCGCGCCTACAAAGTGATGACCCAACTCGCTCAGGAGCACGGTCTGCCGATTGTCGGGACAAACGACTGTCACTACCTTAACCGGTCGGATCACCGGATGCACGATGTGTTGCTTTGTATTCAGATGAAACGCACGGTGGATGAAGAAAATCGCATGCGTTTCCTCAACGAGTTTTATTTTAAGAATATTGACGAGATGCGCGAGGCACTGAAGGATTTTCCGCCGGAAGCGATTGCGAATACGCTTGAGATTGCGAATCGCTGCCAGCTTGAGCTTGATTATGGCGAACAGATTATGCCGAAATACGAAGTTCCGGAGGGTTTCACGGCGGATTCGTATCTTGCCAAGCTGTGCGAGGATGCGCTGCGCGAGAAGTACGGCGAAATTTCGACGGAGATGAGAAAACGACTCGACGATGAACTTGATGTCATACAAAAGACGGGCTACGCCGGGTATCTGCTGATTGTGTGGGATTATGTCAACTTTGCGAGACATCAGAAAATCCCGTTCATTGGCCGCGGATCGGCGGGCGGAAGTTTGGCTATGTTCGCGCTTGGCGTGACGACGTTCAACCCGTTGGAGTATGATTGCTTGTTCGAGCGGTTCCTAAACCCTGAGCGAGTTAGCATGCCCGATATCGACATTGACTTCGGAGATGAACATAGGAAAATCGTCATTGATTATCTAACGGAGAAGTACGGTTCGGAGTGCGTCGGGCAGGTGGCAACCTTCAGCACCTTCGCAGCAAAAGCCGCAGTTACGGATGTGGGACGCGCGCTCGATATGGAGATGCAGGATGTTCGCCGAGTGACCCAGCTAATTCCCGCTGTGCCCGGCGTGACGCTCGACGAGTCCTTGGGGGACGTTCCGCAATTCCGGGAGCTTTCCGAGGCACCGGAAAACCGAGATATGATGGAGGTTGCCAAGTCGATTGAGGGGATGAAGCGGCATGTTTCCATTCACGCCTGCGGGATTGTATTGGCAAACGGCCCGCTCACCGACTATGTTCCACTCTTCAAGGACAAGAACGACCGCGTCGCAACACAGTACAATCTCAAGACGCTTGAAGATGTCGGCATGGTGAAGTTTGACTTCCTCGGACTACGAACCTTGAGCGAGGTCTACCACTGTCTAGCGCAGATTAAGGAGCGGCACGGGGTTGAGCTTACGCTTGAAGGCATCCCGTTTGATAACGAAAAGACGTATCAGGTCATCAGCGCGGGATTGGTTGCCGGGCTCTTCCAGTTGGAAACCTCGCCGGGGATGCGGCGCGTCACGATGCAAATCAAACCCAACAATTTCGAGGATTTTGTGCCAATTTCCGCGCTTTACCGTCCGGGACCGCTAGACAGCGGCATGATGGACAAGTTCATCCGCCGAAAACTTAAGGTTGAACCGGTGACTTATCTTCACCCGACGCTGGAAGATGCGCTGAAAAACACTTACGGCGTCTGCATCTACCAAGAGCAGGTGATGCAGATTGCGCGGGACATGGCTGACTTTACGCTTGCGGAAGCGGATGTTCTCCGCGATGCGATGGGCAAGAAGAAAATGGACGTGCTCAAAATGCAGCGCGAGAAGTTCATTGAGGGCGCCGCGAACAACGGAATTGACAAGAAGAAGGCGGGCGAGGTTTTCGACTATCTCGAACCGTTCGGTCGATACGCTTTTAACCGTTCGCACACCGTCGCTTACGCGATTATGTCTTATCAGACGGCGTACCTCAAAACGCACTATCCGCGTGAGTTCATGACGTCGATGATGAGCGGGGAGTCCGGTTCCAGCGAGAAGATTGTGAAGTATATCGCCGAGTGCCGACTGCTATCGGAATTTCTGGGCATTAAGATGGACGTTCTGCCACCGGGCGTGAATAGCAGCGGTTGGGATTTCACCGTGGACGGAGAAGACATCCGCTTCGGATTGGCTGCCGTCAAAAATGTCAACGAAGGCGCGATTGAGTCTATAGTGAAAACGCGTGAAAAGGATGGCTCGTTCACGTCGCTGCAAGATTTCTGTGAGCGAGTCGATTCGAAGGCAGTCAGTAAACGGGTGATTGAAAGCCTTATAATGGCGGGTGCATTTGATTCATTTGAAGACGGGCACCGAGCGCAGCATTTAGCCAACTTGGAGCAGGTGATGCGGGTGGCGCAGTCTGCGCAAGCGGATCGTGAGAAGGGGCAGATGAATCTGTTTGGCGACGCGGAGCAGGAACTGCCAGTTACCGAACCGGTTCTTGATGAAGTGTCGGAGTGGGAACATAGTGAGGTGCTCAAGAACGAGAAGGAGCAGCTCGGTTTTTATCTCTCCGGGCATCCGTTGGAGGCGTACGGTGATGTCCTTGACTATTTTACAACCGCGTCGTCGCAAACCCTTGCCGAAAACCCTAACGGGACAGAGGTGTACGTCGCCGGTCAGATATCTTCGTTTCGCCTCACCAAAACGAAGAAGACCGGTGAATCGATGGCTATCTTGGTGATTGAAGATTTGGAGGGCACCTTTGATGTGGTTGTTTTTCCGGAGGCGTACAAAATATCGCAGCATGCCATTGAGGAGGGGAACTTCGTGTGCATACGCGGGGCAGTGAGCCAGAATCGGCAGCAGGCGCGAACCGACGAAGGGGAGATCGAAGAGGATGTGCGCCAGATCCAAGCGTCGGAGATTCTGCCTATTGGTCAGGTCGAGGAGCGATTGACATCGGCGGTTGAGGTCACAATTCCCGAATCGGATGTCGCGAATCAAGAAAAAATGGAAGCGTTACAGGCAATCTGTAGCCAACACGGTGGGGACAACGACCTCATCTTAAAGCTCGCATACCCGCGGTACGGCGAGGTCGTAGCCCAATGCAGCCCGAAATACAATGTTTCGTATGAACCCACGCTCGTGGCGGAAGTCGAGGCGCTTTTTGGGGATGGCAGCGTCAAGCCCAGCAATCGGACGACGCGAGTCGGGGAGCGCACAAACGGTTCTTCGGTTAGTTATGTGTAAAAATGTTGGAGATTTGGCGATCCCCGATGGAAATCAACGATTTGATGATCGTCGATCGCATCCTCCGAGAAGTGGTGGGCGGGGGATTCCTATCGCAGTCACTATCCGTTGGCTTGATCTCCGCTGTATCTTCAAATCACGAAAGGAATCACCATGCAATATCGCACACTCGGCCGCACCGGTTTGCGGGTCTCGGAGGTCGGATATGGCGGCGGGCGTGTCGCTCCAAATCAGGATAGGCGCCCGTTAATTGATATGCTCCATTCCGCCTTTGAGGTTGGGTTGAACTATCTTGACACGGCGCCCGACTACGGAGGCGGATTCAGCGAGGACATTATTGGCGAAGCGGTCAAGGGACGGCGAGATGAGTGCATTATCGCCACGAAGACCGAAGCCTTCGACCCCAAGGGCATCATGGCGGATGTAGATGGGAGCTTGAAACGGCTGGGGGTCGATGTGATTGACGTACTGCAGTTTCACGGCGGGTGGTTCGGCGAGGAGGAGACACAGCAGGTTTTGGATGACGGTGGATTAGAAACCTACCGGCTGCTGCGAGATCAGGGGAAGGTTCGGTTTTTAGGGTTTTCGGCGGATGGGCCTTCGGGAGGCGTTGAGCGCATGATTGGCACGGGCGAGTTTGATGTGATGCAGATTCATTACAATCTGATGTATCAGAGCACCTGCGACACCTTCGGTAATCGCGGCATTATCCCCGATGCAAAGGCGCAGGGGATGGGAGTTGTGCTGATGCGGTCGACAACAAGCGGCGCCTTCCCGAAACTGATGCGGCACTGTTTCTCCAAAGAGATGGAGGGCGTCGACCTTGACGGGTTTTTGCTGAACTTTGTGCTATCCAACCCGTTGGTTGATACCGCCTTGATGAGTTTGCAGAGCGCCGAGGACGTGAATTGGACGAATGCCGTTTCGGACGACCTTGATGGGCGGCTTGATTTTCGGGAGATATATAAGAGATAGGGCTCACGCAAATGGTCGCGTAAGGGCAGTTTATCCCCCGTTTCGACGCTACGATCCCCGTTGGAGCGATCTCCCGGTCGCGACTGCCTATGCGCGTGCGGGGAAAGATGCCCCGCCTACGGGGCTGGTGGGAGTTCTCTGGGAGCTCTATCGCGCAAAGATCTCTATCGCATTCGCTAATCGCTCATTTGATCCTAATCAGTCGGTTGATCGCTCACTATCCGTTCGCTTGATCCCACCCTACAAATATACTACAAATGTACAAAACCGAGCTCAGGCGCGGCTCATCAAACCTCGGATTACGTAGTCCAAGATTCCGCCGTGCTTATAGTACTCAACCTCGATTGAGGCGTCGATTCGGACGAGCAGTTCGGTTTCCCGCCTCTCGCCGGATGCGCTAATAATCTCCATCGTAACCGTCTGTCCCGGTTGGAGGTCTTCCGTCACTCCGGTAATGTTGATAACCTCGCTCCCATCCAAGCCGAGGGATTGTACGTTTTCACCATTTTGGAACTGCAGAGGCAAGATCCCCATGCCGATTAGGTTGCTGCGGTGAATGCGCTCAAAGCTTTCCACGATGACCGCTTTGACGCCCTGTAACTTCGGCCCCTTCGCCGCCCAATCCCGCGAGCTGCCCATGCCGTAGTCGTTCCCTGCAAAGATGACGGTTGATATATCGTTTTGAATGTAGTGCATCGCCGCTTCGTAGATGGTCGTCTGTTTCTCTTCGGGGTATTGAATCGTGAATCCGCCTTCGACGCCCGGCAGCATGAGGTTCTTGACACGTTTGTTGGCGAAGGTTCCGCGAGCCATCACGCGATCGTTGCCGCGGCGCGCGCCGTAAGTATTGAAATCTCGCCTCTCAACACCGTGGTCGATGAGGTACTGCCCCGCGGGGCTTTCCACAGCGATTGACCCGGCGGGCGAGATGTGGTCGGTCGTGACTGAACCGCCGAAGATTCCGAGGATGCGCGCTCCCTTGATATCGGAGATTGGGTGCGGTTCCAAGTTGAAGTTTTCAAAGAACGGCGGTTTTTGGACGTAGGTGCTGTCGTCCCGCCACGGATAGAGCGCGCCTTCCGCGCCCTCCAAGTCGTCCCATTCGGGCACACGGGCGCTTATGCCCTCGTATGTCCGCTTGAACGTGGCGGCATCGACAAATTGACCGATGAGATTAGTTATCTCCGAGTGCGAGGGCCAAATGTCCCGTAGGTAGACCGCTTCGCCATCGTCGTTATGTCCGAGCGGCTCTGTGGTGAGATCGATGTCAATACGTCCGGCGATGCCGAAGGCAACCACTAGCGGCGGTGACATCAGGAAGTTCGCTTTGACGTCGGGATGAACCCGCGCTTCAAAATTCCGATTCCCGCTGAGAACGCTGGCGGTCACGAGGTTGCGATTGCCAATCGCCTCCTGTACCACTTCGCCGAGCGGTCCGCTGTTGCCGATGCAGGTCGTACAACCGTAACCCACCACGCCGAATCCCAGTTTTTCGAGATAACGGAGTAGCCCGGTATTCTGCAGGTATTCCGTCACAACCCGCGATCCGGGCGCGAGGCTGGTTTTGACGTGATCGGGAACTGAGAGCCCCTTTTCGACCGCGTTCTTGGCGAGCAAGCCGGCGCCAATCATGACCGACGGATTGCTTGTGTTCGTGCAACTGGTAATTGCGGCAATTACAACGGCGCCGTGCGTAACATCGTGATGATCCGTCTGAATTTCGTCGCCCCCCAAGCCGTAACCACCCTCGGTTATCGGCTGCGCCAGCAGGTCTCGGAATACCTCCTTTACCTTTGGCAACTCAATCCTATCTTGGGGACGCTTGGGGCCCGCAATGCTCGGCTCGATTGCGTTGAGATCAATCTCCAGAACGTCGGAGTATTCGACATCTCCCCTCATCGGAACACCGAACAGTGATTGTTTTTTGAGATACGCCTCTACCAATTGCACATGGTTCTCATCTCTGCCAGTGAGTCGAAGATAGCGCATCGCCTCATCGTCGGGCGGGAAGAAACCGATGGTCGCACCGTACTCCGGACACATATTGGAGATTGTGGCGCGATCGGGCAGGGAGAGCGCCTCCACTCCCTCACCGTAGAACTCCACAAACTTGCCAACAACCTGTTTCTCCCGCAGCCGCTGCGTGACAGTCAGGACGAGATCGGTTGCGGTTACGCCCTCCTTGACGGCACCGGTCAGATGCACACCGAGCACTTCGGGAGTCAATATGTAAACGGGCTGCCCCAGCATGGCGGCTTCCGCCTCAATGCCGCCGACCCCCCAGCCGACGACGCCGAGTCCGTTAATCATCGTCGTATGGGAATCCGTGCCGACCAAGGTATCGAAATAGGCGATGGTCTTCCCGTCGGTTTCGTCCGCCATCACGCATTTCGCCAGATATTCGAGGTTGACCTGATGCACGATGCCAACGGAAGGCGGCACAATCTTGAATTTATCGAAGGCTTGTTGCCCCCATTTCAGAAATTCATAGCGTTCTTTGTTGCGTTCAAACTCCCGTTTTGTATTGATCTGGAGCGAGTTTGCCGACCCGTATGAATCCACTTGGACGGAGTGATCAATAACGAGGTCAACGGGAACGAGCGGCTCGATCATCATCGGGTCGCCGCCGAGTTCCTGTACCGTGGTACGCATCGCCGCAATGTCAACGACAAGCGGCACGCCGGTGAAATCTTGAGCGATGACTCGCGCCGGCTTAAACGGCAACTCGACAGTTTTCGGATTTGCGGCGTTCCAATTTGCCAAATCGGTGATGTCTTGCTCTGTCACTTGGTGGTCGTCATAATTTCTCAACAGCGATTCGACTAGAATCCTTATGCTGACCGGAAGTTTGGAGATGGGACCGATTCCGCGTTCCTCCAAGCTGGGGAGGGAGTAGTAATGAATCTGTCGCCCGCCATTTTCAAAGGATTGAAGCGAGTCAAAAAGTGTATGTGTTGATTCCGGCATTCTGTAGCTCCTTAGTCTCTCGGATTCTCGAGTAATCTTCTAATTTCTTGTGCGGAGTGTGCAAGGAGGGGACCTTAGAGCCTGTTTGAAAATTCATTTTTGTACACATTTCGCCTCAAAACCAAGGTTTTCATCAGGGCTCTTGTAGGGTGCGATCAAAGGAATGAATAATGACTGCGATAGAGATCCCCTGCGATCAAAGGAATGAATAATGACTGCGATAGAGATCCCCTGCGATCAAGCGAATGAATAATGAGCGATCAAACGAGTGGATAACGAGTGCGATAGAAATCCCATAGAAATCCTACCAGCCTCTAAAAGCCCCAGAGGAGATCAAGCGAACGATCAACTGAGTGGATAACGAAGGCGATAGAAGATCCCATAGTGAGTGCGATAGGAATCCCACAGATTATAGCACTCAACAGCTTCAAAATGGCTTTGCCGCCGATTATTCAAACAGGCTCTTAGGGAAGGGCTGCAATCAAGTCAATTTGGGGGAAAGATTTGAGACGTTCATCTCAAGATAGTTCTGCCTAGCAACCCATTTTCGATGTGCCTCTCTTGCTCAGTCATTATCTCATACGATAGCGTCTAGATGCAATGGAAAACCCGTGAAACCACTTTGGTGTTGCCGTTGGATTTAGTGCTTGCTATCACTTACTACCATAACACACGTGAATTTAGCTCTGCAAGAATCTGACACCGGCGTCTATCGTACTACGTTGTATCTGGTATAACGCGCCTCAAATTAGGCACACTCTCAAGAAATTGCGACACGGAGGCCCATCATGGCGAGCACAGTTCTGTTACCGGAAGATTTTTCCAACTATTTGAGCGTCGAAAACGCAGCGCTCAGATTCAAAGAGGCTGCCGAGGTTGCCGAAAAGATTACGGCAAAGGGTGTCGAATTGTACCCCAACTTGGATCACGCGGCAATCTTCACTGATCCGCCCTATCTGGTGGCGGGACCGTTGAAGCAACTCGGGTACGTTTCCGGCTGGGATGCGCGTTGTTATCCTTCGCCGGTGGACGGTTGCGACTATATCAATGTTTCCGCGCGGCTTCCGCAGGAAAGCTCCGCCCGAGACAGGGGCTGGTTCGACTATGTGGCGGTGGTGCATCCCGTGGATGAGCCGGCATTGAAACACATGCTGAGCCAAGGTTACGGGAATCCGTTTATCCATCACCTCACGTGGGGGCTTGTGCCGCCGCGACGGACGGGCGAGGACAACTTTGTGTATGCGAGCCGCGTTGTGCCGTTCATGGTTGAGACGCGCAAGCTCATCGGCGAGGTGATTGGTGATGAGCCGGGAACGCTAATCATCGCCTTGCCGGAGGAGGTAATTGACCACTCAAGGTTTGGGGAGTCGTTGTCGTTCTGGCTTGATGGCATTAGTTCGGAGGAGTATCAGGTCGAGTCGATGGATGGCGGCGGTTTTCTCATTCAGTTCTTTGTTCTGACGGGCGGGAGAATCGAGGTTGCTCTGCGCGTTGATACCAAACAGACATTCAATCCGAAGAGTGTGCATAAGATATCCAAAGACGAGATTAGTACGGTTCAAGGTGAGAGCGTGCATGAAGAATAGTTGGCAAAGTGGTTAATGGAAGGGTGGAAGGGATGTAAATTGCCATGAATCGGGAAGGGAAGAGGGGAAGTCGAATCACGGATTGCGCGGATTGAGTGGAAGGGGGAAGGGTGGAAGATTGGAAGGAGGTGGACGGGATTTGATGATTGCAGGGAAGATTCCACATGGGGGATTGTTTTTGTTACGAAACCGAATAGCAATCGTTATTCATTACACGGAAGTAGAGGAACGGAACAGCGATTCGCAAGAAAAGACAGGAGATTGGGGATTTGATGATTGTCGATGGAGATTACGGGAGTTAGTCTTGTCGAGACAAGCTATGTCAATCCGGATAGCAATAAATTCCGGATGATGGAGTATCGTGTCTGTGACACGTAGCGGGAAGATGATGGAGATGAAAAAGTACTGTATTGTAAGCGCGCTGCTGCTGGGGTTGAGTTTCTGTGCCAACGCCCATGAGATTCCGTCGTTTAAAGCGAATAAGGAGTCTCATACCGCTAAACCGGATTCGGATTTTCACCAATGGGTGCTTGCAAACCAGCCGGATTTGCACTGGCACTTTGGCGACGATGAAGCGGGGGGTTGGGAGCATTGCGTCGCGGATGCGTATGATAATGTGAAGCATGTTTACAATCTCATTGATGGCAACTGCGGGGAGTTGCCCCCGGGCAATGACAACAACGGAAATAACGGCAACAACGGAGACAATGGAGACAACGGAAATAACGGCAACAACGGGAACAACGGAGACAACGGGAACAACGGAGACAATGGAGACAATGGAGACAATGGAGACAACGGAGACAATGGGGATAATGGCAACAACGGCAACGGTAAGGGCAATGGCAACGGTAACGGAAACGGCGATGGAAACGGCAATGGAGGCAACGGCGGTAACGGTGGAAATGGTAGGGGCAATGGAGGCAACGGCGGTAACGGTGGAAATGGTAGGGGCAATGGAGGTAACGGCGGCTCGGGCAATGGCAACCAAGGGCGTTCAACGGGGGGCACGGGCGGCGGCGGGGGTTCAGTGCTGTGCGAGGATGGCAAAGGATATTCGATACCGGACGATGGTAACAATTGGCCAATTGAGACTGTTGTGGTCACAGAAGAAGATGAAGAAGACGATACGGAAACCGATTCAACAGCTTCTTCCGATCCGGTAACCAAGACATCGGGAGAAAGATCAGATTCGACGCCGTATCTCACCTATACCATGGTTTTTCCGAAAGGGGTTAATTCGCTGCATCTACCCTTCAAGCCGTATAACGCTTTCTATTTCACCGATTTATTCGAACTGTTGGGGGATGAGAATGTCAACTCGATTGCGGCATTACGTCCGACGGTACAGGTGTGGTCAATCATATCAAGCTCTACTTCACTTCATGATGAATGGATTTCCCGTTACCGCGGTTTCCTTATAGACATGGAGGAGACGGTGGAAGTTACGTTTGTTCGCGATGCGTACAACTATGGGTACGATATGATGTACGTCAAGGATGGAATGAATTTGATTGGCGTGCCGCGGGATTCCGAAGATTTGGCGGTTGTGAGCAACTTCTTTGTGGTATTCGATTGTGTGGCATGGGTCGAGGTGATGATTGATGGTGAAACGCAAATCCTGTATCACCCGGCGTTGGAATCCATGCAATTGGAGAGCACGCTGGATGAGGACACCGAAATTTCGCCGACGCAGGGCTACATGTTGATGTCTCTGGACGATGACGAGTACCCGGTCTGGGGGGAACCCTGGGGTGAAAGGATTGAGCCGATGGTCAGTGCCCAGTAATCGGTGGGGAGTAGGGAAGAGTGGAAGGCGAGGGGACGGCAAGAGAAGAGAAAGGCGAAAAAGGCACGGGCTGGGGAATCTCGACCGCAGTCACAAAAATTTGCTTGCTTAAAACAATCAAAATATGTTAGAATAAAATTGTTGTTTGATAGGTGAAGTGGAACCCTTTTAATCTAATCCAGCGAGGTTAGGAAAGGGATGTCAAAAAACATCCAATTACATCCGCATCAATCTTTCATCGTATTCTGTTTGCCTCCTTTTTTTGTCGGGGAGGTTTTTTTATGCCTATTTTTCCCTCGCACGGCTAGATGCGCCCGTCCTCAAGTTCTACCCAGACTATTTTGGCACTAAACGCGCAAGCTATACTAGATTTTATCGAAGAGATTGGGGTGCTCAAGAACCTGCCGCGCACCGGTTGGCGATTTCAGGGCATCAAGGACGCGGAGAGTGTGGCGGACCACTGCTACCGCGTTTCGCTCTTGTCAATGATCCTGGCGGATTTGCTGGCAACGCATGATGTGCGCTTGGACGCCGAAAAGGTGATGCGGATGGCGCTGCTGCACGAAGTTGCAGAGGCACGGATTGGTGATATTCCGTTTCCGGCGCTTGAGTACATCCCTGAAGATGTGAAGGAGAACGGAGAGAAAGCGGCTGTCGAGTCCATGTTCGCGAGTTTCGGAATTGTCGGTGAGAAGTATATCGAAATTTGGAAAGAGTTTCAGGACAATAACTCCATAGAGAGCCAATTGGTGAGAGCCGCCGACAAACTCGAATTGATGATTCAGGCGTATGAGTATGAGAAGATTGGATACCGCACCCTAGACAAATTCTGGACAAACAGTTGGAACCGGCAGGGGGTTAAACAGTTCGCACATATCCAAGAAATAATGAATCTCCTAGTGGATCGAAGGAAAGAGGTCTTAGACACATGCGCGAAAAGGCAAGGGTCATGACAGCCGAAGATGTCCGGCGGGCATTGATCCGAATTTCACACGAGATCTTGGAGCGAAACCATCGAGAGCTTGGTAATCTGGTGTCGATCGGAATTAAAAGCCGAGGCGATCACCTTGCGCTTCGGATAGCCAAGAACCTGGAGGAGATTGAGGGGATTAACGTGCCCGTTGGCGCTATTGATGTCTACCTGTATCGGGATGACGTGAATCTCTATGATCAGGACGTTAAAGTGAACCACACGGACATCCCTTTCGATATCACCGGCAAACGAATCATTTTGGTCGATGAGGTCATTTATACGGGGCGCACGATACGCGCTGCGATGGATGCACTAATGGATTTTGGTCGCCCGGCTGCGATCCAGTTGGCGGTGTTAATTGATCGAGGACATCGCGAGTTGCCGATTGCCGCCGATTACGTCGGCAAGAATGTCCCAACGTCGCGTAAAGAGATTGTTCGCGTGGAACTGGTAGAAGATCGGGGCAGCGATGGAGCCACCATTTTCGAGGTGGAGTGAGATGGGACGGATTCTTATCCAGAATGGTCGTATCGTTGACCCGGTGAATCGGATTGACGCCAAAAGTGATATCCTGATTGCCGATGACAGAATTGAGCGGGTTGGTGGAAAGATTGAAGTCGCGGATAATCCAGCCGTTGACGTTATTGACGCGGAAGGGTTGATTGTCACGCCTGGGTTGATTGACATGCACGTGCATCTGCGTGAGCCCGGGTTCGAGCATAAGGAGACGATTGCAACCGGAACCCGCGCCGCGGAAGCCGGTGGATTTACGTCCGTCGCATCAATGGCGAATACGAATCCGGCCTCGGATTCGCCGGAGGTTATCAAATTTGTCAGGACACGGGCAAGGGAATCGGGCTCGGCTAATGTTTTTCCGTTGGGGAGTATTACGAAAATGCTCGCTGGCGAGGAGCTGACTGATGTCCTCTCGCTGCTCGAAGCCGGCGCTGTCGCCGTGAGTGATGATGGAAAAACGGTTATGAATGCCGAGCTAATGCGCCAGGCTTTGGCATTCAGCGCGGAACTTGATTTCCCGGTTATGGTTCACTGCGAGGAGCATAATCTCAATTCCGGCAGCGTCATGAACCTTGGTGAAACCTCGCGGAAACTAAAACTGCCGGGGAGCGCGAATGCCGCCGAGGATATTATCGTTGCGCGTGACATTATGCTCGCCGAATTGACGGGTGGGCACATCCATATTCTCCACGTCAGCACGGCCGGGGCGGTTGAACTTGTGCGTTGGGGCAAGCGCAGAGGCGTGCGTGTGACGGCTGAAGCCATGCCGCATCACTTTACATTGACCGATTCGGAGATTGAGACACAAGGGACGAATGCCAAGATGCATCCGCCGCTGCGCACGGAGGCGGATGTCGAGGCGGTGATTGAAGGACTGTGTGACGGTACGCTTGACGCAATTGCCACGGATCACGCGCCGCACGCTCCATCTGAAAAGGCGTTGGGAATGATGGAAGCGCCGCCGGGCATCGTTGGTTTGGAGACCTGCGTGCCGCTGGTTTTTACGCGCCTCGTCCTCACAAATCGGCTTTCCCTATCGGACGCGATTGACAAGATGACGCGCATACCTGCGGAAGTCCTGCACATTGATCGTGGGACGCTGTCTGTCGGCGCTGTTGCGGATGTAACGCTAATTGATCCGGAGAAGGTTGCCACAGTTGATTCGACGCAGTTTCAGTCCAAAAGCCGAAATACGCCCTTCGACGGTTGGGAGTTTAAGGGCTGGCCTGTCATGGTGCTCCGCGGCGGTGTCCCAAGTGAGAAAAGATGAGCGATTCAAGAATCTTCCCGTGCTCGAAACGAAGCGACTGTTTTTGAGATCGTCAGAACTAAGTGATGCCGAGGATACGTTTGAATTTATTTCTGATCCCGAAGTGACGAAGTATACCTTCTGGCGTGTTCACCACTCTATCGCGGATAGCGAGGAATTGCTCGCATGGCTATCGTGCGAGAATTTTGCGAGTTGGTCGATCGTGCACAAAGCGGATAAGAAAGTGATTGGGATGTGTTTTTTGCACAGTTTCAATTTCCATCACCGGCGAGCGGAAATGGCTTTCAACCTGTCAAGGCAGTATTGGGGGCAGGGCTATGCAACGGAGGCGGTATGTGAGATGATTCGTTTCGCATTTGAGCGGTGGGGCTTGAATCGGATCGAGGGCACTTGTATGCTTAACAATATTGCCTCGGCGCGTGTGATGGAGAAGCTCGGAATGAAGTTCGAGGGGATTCTGCGGCAACACTCGTTCGCCAAGAATCGGTTTCACGATTTGAAGTTGTATTCGATTTTGAGGAGTGAGGTGTGACAGGTTCGACAACGTGGGCGGTGTAGGATGCGTGATGGAATCACTACGGATTCTATCGCACTCGCTCTTCGTTCGTTTGATCGTTTTATATCTTTGTAGGAAGCATGACCGTCAGACAGAAATTGACACGGTAGCGGCAACCTGGCGCGGAAAATCTCAACACTATGAAAGCAATCTTGGCATTAGCAGACGGTACAATTTTTGAGGGTGAGCATTTCGGGGTGACCGGCGAGACATCGGGTGAGGTCGTGTTTAACACAAGTATGACGGGTTACCAAGAGGTACTCACAGATCCGTCTTACAAGGGTCAAATTGTGACGATGACCTATCCGTTGATTGGGAACTATGGATGCAACGAGGTGGATGTCGAGTCTGCCAGGCCTCAGGTTGAGGGGTTCGTCGTGCGGGAGTATAGCTCTCGTTATAGCAACTGGCGGTCGAGTGGGAGCCTTGATGATTACTTCAAAGAATACGGCATCATTGGGATTCAGGAGATTGACACCCGCGCGTTAACCAGACGATTGCGCGTTCACGGCGTCATGAACGGGGTGCTCTCGACGGAAGACTTGGTTCCCGAAAGTCTGGTGGCGAAAGCGCGAGCGTGGCCCGGTTTGATTGGAGCGGATCTCGCCGGACGGGTGACCTGCTCGGATTCCTACTCGTGGAGCGATCCCGGCACAGCGTTAGGTGAACAGCCCGAGGTTATACCCGAACCACGGTTTCGCGTCATTGCCATGGATTTCGGGATTAAATACAATATATTGCGCCAACTGACGCGGCACGGGTGCCAAGTTCAGGTGGTTTCGGCGCACACGTCCGCAGACGAGATTCTTGCCGCTGATCCCGACGGGATTTGCTTGTCAAATGGTCCGGGCGATCCCGAGCCGGTTGATTATGCGGTTGAGACGATTAGACAGCTCATCGGCAAAAAGCCGATGTTCGGCATTTGTCTGGGGCACCAGTTGTTAGGGCTTGCCTTTGGCGGCACATCCTTCAAGCTCAAGTTCGGGCATCGGGGTGCGAACCAACCCGTGAAGCGGCTTGAAACGGGTCAGGTAGAGATTACGTCGCAAAATCACGGATTCTGTGTGGACATTGAGTCGCTGCCAAAGCCTGTGGAAATTACGCACATCAATCTAAATGATCAAACACTTGAGGGAATGCGGCACACTGAGCACCCGATTTTCTCGGTACAGTATCATCCGGAGGCATCTCCCGGTCCGCATGATGCAAGCTATCTTTTTGAAAAGTTTACAGATCTGATGAAAGGAGAGTAGGGGCTAGGATGTATACGCCAGAAATCGGGCTTTCGACGGTGTGTGAACGCCTAGTTTTTATCCCTGATTGATTATGCCAAAACGGACTGACATCAACAAAATCTTGATTATCGGTTCTGGCCCTATCATCATCGGTCAAGCCTGCGAATTTGACTATTCGGGAACGCAGGCGTGCAAAGCATTGAAAGAGGAGGGTTACGAGGTCGTTCTTGTCAATAGCAATCCGGCGACGATTATGACCGACCCCGAAATCGCGGACCGCACCTACATCGAGCCGATCACTCCAGAAGTCGTCGCGCAGATTATTGCCAAGGAACGTCCCCACGCTCTACTGCCCACGCTGGGGGGGCAGACGGGATTGAACGTTTCCGTGGCACTCGCGCAATCGGGCATCCTTGATGAATATGGCGTTGAGCTCATCGGAGCGAAACTCGACGCGATTCAGAAAGCGGAAGACCGGGAACTCTTTAAGAAAGCGATGCAGAAAATCGGGTTAAGCGTGCCGAAAAGTGGCGTCGCGCGTTCGTTAGAGGACGCCAACGCCATCATTTCCATAATCGATTTTCCGGCAATTATCCGTCCGGCATTCACCCTCGGCGGTACTGGCGGCGCGATCGCCTACAATATTGAAGAGTTTGAGAAAATGGTTGGCACCGGTTTGGCGTTAAGTCCGATAAGCGAAGTCTTGATTGAGGAGTCCGTGATTGGGTGGAAAGAGTTTGAGCTTGAGGTTATGCGCGACAGCGCCGACAACGTGGTGATAATCTGCTCAATTGAGAACGTCGATCCGATGGGGGTTCATACGGGGGACAGCATTACGGTTGCGCCGGCGCAAACGTTGACGGACAAAGAATATCAGTACATGCGGGACTCGGCGATCAAAATCATCCGCGAAATTGGGGTCGATACGGGCGGCTCCAATATTCAGTTCGCCGTGCATCCGGGGGACGGAAGGCAGGTTGTGATTGAGATGAACCCGCGAGTCTCGCGGAGTTCCGCGCTCGCCTCCAAAGCCACGGGATTTCCGATTGCCAAAATCGCGGCTAAATTGGCGGTCGGCTATACCCTTGACGAGATTCCGAACGACATAACTCGCCAGACGCCGGCGTCCTTTGAACCCACGATTGATTATGTGGTTGTCAAAATTCCGCGTTGGGCGTTCGAGAAGTTTCGAGGCACGGACGAGACGCTGACCATCCAGATGAAGTCGGTGGGGGAGGCGATGTCAATCGGCAGGACATTCAAGGAGGCGTTGCAGAAAGGCTTGCGTTCTCTGGAAACCGGGTGGCATGGGCTGGATAATCATGCACTCGAAGCGCTACCGCTTTCCGAATTCGATCAGAAATTCACCGTGCCGAACGTCGAACGGATTTTTTACATCAAACAGGCGTTGCGGCAACGGATGAGCGTTGAACAGATTTACGCCTATACGAAAATCGATCCGTTCTTTCTTTATAACATCAAAGAGATTGTCGACTTCGAGATGGAACTTGAAGAAAAACTTCAGCACTGGACGCCGACTGAGCCAATGACGGAAGCAACGCGGAGGCTGGTTTATAAGGCAAAGCAGTTCGGGTTCTCTGATCGCCAACTCGCAAGTATTTGTGGTGCCTCCGAGGCAGAGATAAGAACGTGGCGCAAGGCGGCCGGGATTGAAGCGACATTTAAAACCGTGGATACCTGCGCCGCCGAGTTTGAAGCGGAGACGCCGTACTACTATTCGACCTATTCCAGCGAAGATGAGGTTCGACCAACGTCCAAGAGAAAGATTATGATATTGGGCGGCGGACCCAATCGGATTGGTCAGGGAATCGAGTTTGATTACTGCTGCGTCCATGCCGCGATGGCGCTTAAGGAAGACGGTTACGAAACTATCATGGTGAACAGCAACCCTGAAACCGTCAGCACGGATTACGACACGTCAGATCGGCTCTATTTTGAACCGCTCACGCATGAGGATGTTTTGAATATCGTTGACCGCGAACAGCCGGAGGGCGTGATTGTTCAGTTTGGCGGCCAGACCCCGCTGAATCTTGCGTTGGGACTGCAAGAAGCGGGTGTGCCAATCATCGGTACGAGTCCCGATGACATCGCTCGGTCAGAAGATCGGAAACTGTTCAAAGAGGTGCTAGATCAGAATGGACTGGCTCAACCGCCTAACGGAATCGCAACCTCAATTGAGGAGGCGGCGCCTATCGCAGAGTCGATCGGTTATCCCGTCATCGTGCGTCCATCGTATGTTCTGGGTGGACGTGCAATGCAAATCGTCTACAATGAGGAGTTGCTGATGGGCTACATGCGTTCGGCGGTCGCCGCATCGCCGGAACACCCGATACTCATCGACAAATATCTGGAAGATGCCATTGAGGTTGATGTGGATGCAATCTCGGACGGGAATATCACCGTCATTGGCGGGATAATGGAACATATCGAAGAAGCGGGCATCCATTCGGGCGACAGCGACTGTGTGTTACCGCCCTATACGTTGGCAGAGGATCAGATTGACCAACTGAAAGAGTACACCTACGCCCTCGCAAAAACGCTCAACTTGTGCGGTTTGATGAATGTCCAGTATGCCATCCGCAACGATCGGATTTTTGTGCTTGAGGTTAACTCACGCGCCTCGCGGACGATTCCGTTTGTCAGCAAAGCCATCGGTGTTCCGTTGGCAAAATTGGCGGCGCGGGTTATGGCAGGGAAAACCCTTAGAGAACTAGGGTTTACCGCTGAGATAGTGCCCGAATATTTCAGTGTAAAAGCACCTGTCTTTCCGTTCGATCGTTTCCCGGGAGCAGACTCACGCCTCGGCCCCGAGATGAAATCGACCGGGGAGGTGATGGGAATAGATATGAACCTTTCTAAAGCGTTTGCCAAAGCGCAGGATGCGTGCGGCGACAAACTGCCGCTTGAGGGCACGGCGTTTATCAGCGTGAGGAACAAGGATAAACGTGCGATTCTGTTCATCGCCAAGAAACTTTGGGATATGGGATTCGAACTCATCGCAACCCACGGGACGGCAAAGGTACTTCGTCGAAACGGAATGGAGGTTACGTTGGTGCACAGTATCGGGAAGGGGCGCCCGACCATTTATGATTATATCAAGAATCACGCCGTGGCTCTCATCATCAATACACCTACGGGTGATTCGCACCATTCTAATGAGCGCCTGATCCGGAAGATGGCAATTGAGCATGACATTCCTCTATTTTCCACAATAGCGGGTGCCTCTGGCGCCGTCAACGGAATAGATGCGCTCCGCCGCGGCGAAATTTCCGTGTCGCCCCTCCAAAGTTACTATGAAAAGTATTGAGAGTAACGCGCCTCGCGAGTTGGATAGCGGTGTTTAAATCGTTTTTATCTTTCAACCGGTAATCTTATTTCACATGGGACTCATACCGTTGAACGCCTTAGTGGCTTGTAATGTCTATTCGTTATGCGTAATGGGATAGAGATCCCTTGTGCTACAAAGGGGGCAACTTGCGTAAGTCCTATCACCTTGTAGATGCAGCCACAACTAGTGGGGTCGGGGATTATCGAATTGCCGATTTCTCCTCTTATTGAAAATGACGACTGAATCCATCAACAGCCATAGGCATCTGATACAGACGCTTGACGAAATTCTGAATGACCTCGAATTTGATGCTGATCATCCTATCAAAATCGTGCGAATGGCGGACGGTAGGGAGGTTATCACTGTGCGGCCAAACCCGTTTACCGTGTCGCGCATGTATACCTCCGGGCGCCCTGATGGGCGGAAGCCCCACGGGAAAAATTCGTACTACAACTACATCCAAAGTCGGATGGAGGACTATCAAAACTCGCACGGCAGCGACGAGGGTTTTGAGTTAACCCAAGAAGAGTGGCGAACGCTGTTTGACGAATCGTATGACCGATATACCCGCTACCTGCTTTGCGCGGGCATTAAACGCTGGCATGATGTGAAGCGCGACACCGACACTAACTTGGCGGTGTCGAACTTAGCGAAAAAATTTGCCTCGTCCGAAACTGCGTGGCAGAGCTATCAGTACAAGGGGTATATGCTCATGATGAACAGCATCGCGTCCGCGGAATTGAGTCTGATGGAGGACAATCGGGCGGAGGCGTTAAGCCAAGTCAATGAGGGGATTCAACGGATTGGTCAGTTTTGCGGAGAGTGTTTGCGCGAGAACCATGGCGAAGCCGAGAATATCACCCGCGACCGTTATTTGGCCAATCTAATCGAGTTTCGGACAGATCTTGAGTCTGTGGAGGCGGGATTGGAGGAGGAACACGGGGATGATCGTCAGGAGGAAGGTGACGATGGAGATGGCACGGACATCTTAGAGGAACTCGAACAGTTACTCGGGGAGAGATCGAACGAGTGAATTGCGAGTGCGATAGAACTCCCGTAGGAGTCTTTTCCCTGTCGCGAGTAAAACTCGTTCCTACAGAGAATCTGTTGTAGTGAATTGCACTAGTAAAAAACCGAACTACATAACGCCTAATTGACTTATCTGTAGGTGTGATGTTTACTCCACGCCGTACTTGTCTCGGATGGTCTTTATGAGGTTGGTAGTGGACTTGCCCGGGACATTCAATCCAACCATTATTTTCCCACCGTTTGCCTCTACGACTTCTCGCTCGATAACCTCATCAATTCTGTAATCTCCTCCCTTGATGTGAATGTCCGGTTTCAGTTGGGACAACACTGCCGTTGCATCGCGCTCGGAGAATACCGTGACATAATCCACGCATTCGAGCCCTGCCAGCAGTTCGGCGCGTTCGGTTTCCGGGACAAGCGGACGGTCTGCGCCTTTTAATTCTCGTACCGAACTATCGCTGTTTACGCAAACGATGAGCAGATCGCCGACCTCGCGAGCCGCCTGTAGGTAACGCAGATGGCCGAGGTGCAGTACGTCAAAACAGCCATTGGTGGTGACGATAGTTTTGCCCTTGGTCTTGGCATCTTTAAGAATCTCCGCAAGTTCGGCGGAGAGATAAATCTTACGTCGTGGCATTTTCAGTACTCGAGAATGAAGTAAATTATCAGCCGTTAGTGCCGTTAGTCTTGCCGTGTGTCCGCTCTCTAATTTCCGCGCGCAGATCGTTCGTCACGCCACGATCGCATTGCATTCGGGACGTTGAAGGATACTTTGACTATACCAAATTCACACCGCTATTTCAACCCCCATTGTGTCCATCGCTAAGAGCCTGTTTGAATAATCGGTGGCAAAGCAATTTTTAGTCATTTGCCGGAAGTTTTTTCATTAGTTGGCTGCTACATACCTGTAGGATCTCTATCGCAGTCGCTATTCGCTTCCTTGATCCCACTCTGGGGCTTTAGATGCTGGTGCGCAGGGGATCTCTATCGCAGTCATTATTCATTCCTTTGATCGCACCCTACAAACTGTACTTTTCAAACAGGCTCTAAGGTAATCACGTCTGATTGGCGGGGGATGTGGAAGGATGGAAGCACGTTGGGCGGTGCACACCCTACCACTACAACTCTACAATCAAGTGCAATTGCCCTGTTGCCGCGGTGATTCATCCTTGACAAGTGAGGTGTTGTCTGATAAATTTTACTCCAATATAAACTCCAAGTAAAGAACCCTAACTGACGCATCAAGACGCGAAATTGACTCGCGATCCTCATATCGCCGGCAATCTATGCTTTGCCAATAGAAGATTCCATCTTAATTCAATGTATTAGGAGTTACGCAGTTGAGTGAAAATAGGTTATAATTTGAGTATGAATCCCCCTAAATATACTGACACTGACTATATTGATTTCTTGGTAGCCGCTCAGAAAAGTTACAGTTGTCTTGAATCGGAAAAAGTTCAACCCCAAGCTGATAATCCTCCGGCTCACGATTCGATAACACGGCTCTTGCATCGAGAGGAACCCGATACTGGCAAACTGTGGCAAGAATCGAGAAATCAGGTGAAATTAGAATCCGGAATTTTAGTTATAGATGACTCGACTCTGGATAAACCTTATTCACAAAAGATTGAACTCGTGACAAAACACTGGTCAGGGAAACACCACCGAGTTGTGAATGGGATTAACTTGGTCACTTTGCTCTGGACGGATGGCGATAGACATATTCCGTGTGATTATCGAATCTATGATAAAGCCAAAGACGGCTTGACGAAGAATGAGCATTTCCGCGCCATGCTTGAAGAAGCGAAAACACGCGGTTTTGCTCCTGAATGTGTGTGTTTTGATAGTTGGTATGCCAGTCTAAAGAATCTAAAAGCGGTGCGAGGTCATGGTTGGAAGTGGCTTACTCGTCTAGCTGCCAACCGACTTGTCAGTAAAGATTATTCCGGTAACCGTCCGGTGAGTACGCTTCCGAGTGAATCAACAGGTACAATTGTCCATCTCAAAGGCTATGGATTGATTCGAGTATTTAAGGTTGACACTCCAGAAGGTGACATTGAATATTGGGCAACGAATGATTTACAGATGGACGAATTGACGCGTCTCAAATATGCCGAATGGTCTTGGACAATAGAAGAATATCATCGCGGGATTAAGCAATTTGTTGGCATTGAACGCGCACAAGTGCGCTCTGCTCGCACTCAAAGAAATCATATCGGTTTAGCGCTGAGAGCCTTTCTGAGAATTGAGCACTATTGCTATCATACCGGTATCAGTTGGTTTGATGCAAAACTCTCTATTGTCAGAGATGCGGTACGGGCTTATTTGGCACAACCTCTTTATACGCTTCAGCCAACTGCGTAACTCCTATGTATAATGATGAATAAAAGATTCTACGGGTTTGTCAAAGAAAGACAATTATGGATACCGTAAATGAGCTTCAATTCAAGCAAAGAAAATATATGCCGGTCTTTCCAAGAGCGAGCGGAAAACCGACGATCTACATTGAGGGATACCCGTGTGAGGACGATGAACCTATAGCAGCGACAGGATTTCACGCTGAGCAGATTACCACGTTTTCCGATCAACTTTCGCGATATTTTGAAATTAACGCACTGATCTACATTGGAATTGACAGTTTCATCTTCTATCGCGAAGGGGACATCACAAAGTTCGTCGCCCCGGATGTTTACGTCGTTTTAGGCGCTAATAAAAATCCACAGCGGCGGAGTTTTTATACATGGTCGGAAGGCGCAGTTCCTACGGCTGTTTTTGAGTTTCTTTCCGACGCGACAGCAAATCAGGATCGGTATGAAAAAGTCCGAGTGTATATGATTGATATAGGCGTTCAAGAATACTTCATCCATCAACCCGAGATGGAGAAGCCCCCGGAATTTCGTGGATGGCGGCGGATCCCTTCGGGTGGCATGGCGGAAATCGCGCCGGATGAACGGGGCGGCTTATTCAGCGAAGCGTTAAATCTCTGGTTTCGATGGGAGGACCAACTTAATACTCACGTCAGGCTTTTGCGCCCGTACCTGCCTGATGGCACGCCGATTACAACTTCCAGGGAGGAGCATCACCTTAGGGTGGAAGCGCAGGCGCTTGCCGCGGAGGAAGCAGAGCGGCGGCGGGACGCGGAAACGCTTGCCAGAGAAGAAGCAGAACGGCGACGAGAAGCGGAAGCGGAGCTGGAACGCCTCCGCGCGCAACTCGCTAACCGCCAAGAGGAAAGCGCGTGACAAACAGGTCGCTCAAGCTAACGTAGTTGAAAGTCTAACGGTTTGCGGTAAGGCAGTCTAGTACTAAATCAAGCGACAAAACAGGGAGCGATCAACTGAGCGAATAGTGAAGGCGATAGAAGATCCCGATAGAACTCCCCTCCACATTTCGACTTCCTGTTGCCGCGTAGGTCCTACGTTTGAAATATAACAACTAACTCACAAATTGGACATAGAAATTTTCGGATAAACGCACATTCCGTAATCTGTGTCATTGCCACGGCCATCGGTCAACTAACAAGGAGAAGGTAGAATTCATGAGTAAGCTACGGGTTGGAATCATCGGTTGCGGCGGAATCGCTCGCTCCCACTGCGATGCTATCGCGCAGCTGCACGATCGGGTTGAAGTCGTCGCTGTCGCGGACCTCTTTGAGGAAAAGCGGCGCGAGTACATGGAGAAGTACAACATTCCCAAAGGGTACGGCTCTCATACCGAACTCCTGAAGGACGACGAGATTGACGCCGTAGCTGTCACGTTGGGACACCAACTCCATCATCGCCTTACGGTGGACGCTTGCAATGCCGGCAAGCACGTGTTGGTCGAAAAGCCGATGGCGATTAGCTTGGAGCAGTGCGACAACATGATTGCCGCCGCGGCTGCCAATGATGTCAAGCTGATGGTCGGGCAGACACAGCACTTTTATGGCACCAGTCTAAAGGCGAAAGAGATTCTTGATTCGGGCGAGCTTGGACCGCTAATTACCGCCGTGTGCTACATGTCCAAGAAATGGGGTTTCTCGGGACGTCCTCCGCAGTACCGCAGCCGCTACCACGGCGGCGGGATGTGGTTATCGAACGGCGTTCACGTCGTCGATCGCCTGACGTGGGTGATGGCGTCGCAAGCGGTTTCCGTATCCGCATCTATCGGAACGCGGGCGCACTATCAGGCGGGCGATGATTCCGCTACGGCGTTCATTCGATACAAGAATGGACTGGCGGGCGTTGCAGTATCGGTAGGCTATGCGGACGGCGCACCGAGTTATGAGTGCCACGTTATCTGCGCCAACGGATCGCTGCGGTTCAGCCAGCACGGCGAAAAATTCGTCAAGATTGGAAAGAACGACAAATGGGAAGATGTGCCGTTTGACGATCCCCCCGCTCAGTTCCAGAACGAGTGGAAAGCGTTTGTCGAAGCAATTCAGCAGAACATAGAGCCGCCCGCGCACGGTGAGTGGGGGCGTCACATCATGGAGATTCTGTTCGCGGCAGAGGAATCGGCAATCACGGGTCAGGAAGTGTTGCTTGAAAGCGGTTTGAACTGGACGTCGCAACAGTCTGGCTCGCCGATAACGCGAGAGCACGGTTGGGTTTAAGCGAATTGGAATATTGAAGTTTATCTTCCGAGGCGGCTAGGAAGAGTGGGATTGGAAGGCTGGAAGCGTGGAAGCTTGGAAGATTCTCCTTGCACGTCACCCTTGAATGTAAAGTTTATTTTCTAGTATTTACGCAGTTGAACGCTCAAGTCCTCCTAGTTCGATGAATTTACTGTAGGGAATAACGTGCGATTTCTATGGGAATTCTATCGCCCTCCCTGTTCAGTCGGTTGATCGTAATATTTTTACAATTTTGCCTTAGAAAACGGAGTTTACTTTATGTCCGAAAATCAGTTTCTATTTACCCGTCACCCCGGTCTGGAGGGATCTTGGCCGTTTGTCCACGAGCGTATGGTCACACGGCTTGATGAATTGGGTACCACGATTGTCCTCAACACGAAAAGTGACGAGGCGATTCATCAACAGATTGAGCTTGAAAATGTCGTGGGAATCGCCCGTTTCGGCGGTAAGTTAACGGCAGAGTGCATCGCCCATGCACCCAAACTGCGAATGGTTGGCTCAATGGATGACAATACCGGCGGGAGAGAACCGTTCGTGGAACTTCAGGCGAGGAATATCCCGCTTATTGAATCCACACGCGCGTGGTCGCAATCGGTCGCCGAGTGCGCGTTCGGATTAGCCTTATCGGCACTGAGACGCACGGCGCAATGGCACCATCGGATGGCGAATAAGGAGCCGTTGTGGACGTACGCTTACGGTCAATACTGCGACGCGCCAGACTTTGTGAACGGCGATCTCGGAACAAAGCACATCGGGGTCGTTGGATTGGGACAGATTGGCAGAAAGATTGCCCAGTGGTGCCGCGCTTTCGGCGCGAAGGTCGACGGGTACGATCCCTTCGTGGACGAATCATCGTTTAAGGAGTGGGATGTGCGCCCGGTTGATATGGATATGCTCGTTAGCGAAGCCGACATTGTGTTCATTGCGGTACCGCCGACACCTTCGGCACGCCACCTGCTCTCGCGCGAACGAATCTATCGCCTGCATAAAGGCGCCTTGGTCGTCGCGATTACACGCGCGTTCGCGGTAGATATGGACGCCTTGCGCGAACGTATTCTCGCCGACGAGCTGGCGGGGGCATTCGATGTCTACGACGTTGAACCGCTGCCTGTGGATGACCCGCTGCGCGGACGCGACAACGTTGTCCATACCCCACACATCGCCGGGAGAACCAAGGATGCGAATCTTCGGGTTGCCGATATGATTGTGGATGATTTTGCGCGTGTTTTGAATGGAGAAAAGCCACTCGGCGCATTGTCGCCCAAAGCCGCCGCCGTACGAACGCAGAATCTTGATTTGCCATACTAGGAGTTTTGTCACTTTTCTCGAAGACGAATCTCATACAATCTAGAGGAGAAAATTTCATGGGTCAAAAAACTTATCGCGCCGCCGCCATCGGGCATACAGGCGCCGGAAATTACGGTCATGGGCTGCATGTCGCTTACAAGAACTTGGAAAATATCGAGTTTATCGCCGTTGCCGATCCGGACGAAGCCGGACGAAAGAAGGCGGTGGAGGAGACGGGAGCGTTACGCGACTACGCCGATTATCGCGACATGCTCGCCAAAGAGGAACTGGATATCGTAAGCGTTTGCCCGCGCTGGATTCCCAAACACCTCGAAATGGTGCCCGCCTGCCTTGACGCCGGCTGCCATATCTACTGCGAAAAACCGATGACGGCCACGCTCGCCGATGGGGATGCCATCGTCAGCGCCGCGAAGGAGAAGGGGTTGAAAATTGCGGTGGCGCATCAGGGCGTGTATTCGCCGGTAACACAGGCGCTCAAAAAGGTGCTGGCAGAGGGCATAATCGGCGAAGTCCAAGCCATCTATGCGCACGGAAAGCAGGACGGGCGCGGAGGCGGCGAAGACATGATTACGCTCGGCACCCATACCTTCAACATGATGCGTTTCCTCGTCGGAGATGTCAAGTGGATGCACGCGCACATCACTGTCAATGGAAGGGAAATCACGATAGATGACGCTTGGGAAGGAACTGAGCCGGTGGGTCCGGTGGCAGGCGATGGCGTCAATAGCTATTTCGCCTTCAAGAGCGGTGTTTCCGGCTTGTATGATTCGCGGAAGGATCAGTTCGGGAGAGGCGGGATGGAGATACTTGGCAGCGAAGGCATCCTAATACCGGGCGGGGGGCCGAATTCGGTGACGATCTATCCGGATGCGGGCTGGTCGCCGCGCGATGAGTCGCAAGAGCGGAAACTTGTGGAAATCTGCGATCCGCCCTCGGTTGAAGGTGACGGAATAACGAGCGGCAACCAACTTGCCATCATTGACCTGATTGATGCGATCGAGAATGATCGGAAGCCTGTTTCTAGCGCCGAAGACGCTGTCGCCGCCTTGGAGATGATTGTGGGAGCGTACGAATCGCAGCTTACGGGCGGGCGCGTCGAATTTCCGATTAAGAATCGGGAACACCCTTTGAAGCGGGGCGGGTCGGCTTAGGAAAGGAAGTAACTGTCTAGTTCAGCCTGTGTAAGAGTAATGAAATCTATGCAGGATTGGGTACAGTTGCTGGCTACGGAGGATTCAACACAATCAATAATGACGAATACAAGGGAATGACAGTTAATTGCTCGTATTGCTGAATTAGAAGCTGAAAATCGGACATTACGCACCCGTATAGCCGAATTGAAACGGCAGGTGCCGAAACTGTTAGCTACCCCCACTTCGCTTCCAGAAATGCCTGTCCCCGGATTTTTCAAACCGAAACAACAAAAACGTCGTCGCAAAAAGCCGGGAAAAAAACCGGAGACATGCCGGCAGTTACCGACATCGTCCCACCAAAGCTGACAAAATTGTTGACATACCTATAAAGGATTGTCTCCATTGTCATGGAGTGATTGAAAATATCACAACACATCAACGGTATGTTGAAGAGGTCACTCCGGCTCAGACAACAGTTGTCTGTTATCAGACACAGAGTGGATATTGCCCAAACTGCCAAAGGCGGGTGAAAAGCCATCACCCGCAACAGAGGTGCACCACATTTCTAATATCATAAGCGATTTTCTGCATTCACGTTAGGAATCCAATCGTTCAGTCTGGAAGGAACGGAGTCGTGTCTTTGAGGGATACCGGATGTTGTTGCGGTTAGTTCAAATGGGAATTGGGAATCTGTTTGTCCTGGGCGTCGTCATTCACCTCTTTCGACTCCTACGGACAACCGTTCCTCATCTGGATATTCCAATCTTCGGTTTCCTGTGGATATTCAGCGCCACCTTGTTCACCTTTCTTCTCGGTATATTCGGGTTTCTCGCGCCGATGCCGATGGCTGTCGTCAGCCTCATCGGATTGTTACTGATGGGGCTGGACGCCTTCCGGCAGGGCAGACGCTACGTTGCCACCTTCGAATCTCTCCGCGAGAGGTTCAAGCACCCACGAGTCACGGTTGTGAGCGGTCTCCTCGCCGCCGCGGCGCTCGTCCAACTCGTGCGCATCGCCTTCTATGTCTGGTATACCCCGCCCTATGTCCACGACACGCTGACCTACCATCTACCCAACGTTGCCGAATGGGTGCAAAAGGGACGCATTCACGCCATCTCTACTCCTGTGCTCAGGAGTTATTGGCCCGCGACCTTCGAGGTGTTCGAGTCGTGGTTCGTCGTTTTCCTGCACAACGACCTCCTGATTCAACTCGGCTGCGTCTCCTGCTATCTACTCGCCGTCACATCGGTATATGCCATTTGTCGTGGACTAAACTTTGGAAAGTATCTCTCGGCAGGAGTTGCTCTGCTTTATGCGTACACCCCATCAGTAGCGATTCACGCGACCTCTTGCAAAAACGATATGGCGGTTGCAGGGATGTACCTGTTTGCAATGGCAATCCTCGTTGACTTGCTGCGAAAGGGCGACTACCGAAGTTTCCCTCTGTCTTGTCGTTTTTTGTTCATCGTCATGGCATTCGGCTATGGAATCGGCACCAAGGCGTACGCCGTCTTTATCACGCCCGGCTTAATCCTCCTCGGCATCGTCGCTCTGGCGAAACATCGGTTGTTCAAAACGGCAATCCTCAGTCTACATCCCAAGAATTTCCTGTCAACCAGCCGACTTGCCCTTTATACGAGTCTCACGCTTTGCAGCGGAGTTCTGGCGTTGTACTGGTACGTGCGCAACTATGTAATCTTCGATAACCCGTTCTATCCCGCAGATTTTAAGCTATTCGGACACCTGATTTTCGGAACGGGCGCCACGCCCGACCCCGGCACCTCCGCACAACCCTCATTCAGTTTTCACTCCATGTGGCAAAACGCCCAAAACCTCGTAACGTTCAAGATACTCGATCGATTCCGCATCTACACCGATCTGAACCGCATCACCGGCTGGGGCTGGTTCAATTTTGCCTGCGGGGTTTCGGCGGTAATCTACGGTCTGCTATTCGATAGACGGGTACGACTCATCATTCTCTGTTTTGTCATATCGTTGTTGTCGCTGTTGGGTTGGGTGTTCGTTGATGACTGGCACGGTCGATTCCTCCATTTCTTCCCCCCGGTTTTTGCCATCGCTTTCGGGGCGCTGTTGATATGTCTGCGAATCAGATGGGCTACGGCGCCTCTGGTAGCGCTCGCCGTTATCTGCAGCCTGTCCAATTATCTGGCGGTGCTCAACGTTGGCGTATTTTCCAAAGACGACCTGCAACGTCTCATGGCGCTCCCGCCTCTTCAACGCTCGTTGGTTAACGCAAATCTCAATTACGGGTGGGTAACGGGCCGCGCATATCGGGAGGTGTTGAAACATGTCCCCGAGGACGAAATCCTCGGATACAGCTTGGGAAAAAACGATGTCATTTACCCGCTTTACGGCAGCAATCTGTCGCGTCGGTTGCACTATCTTCCCGATCCTCCCGCTAGCCTGGCTGACTCTATGAACTCACTCGGCATCCGCTACCTCTATTTCCCCAGAGCGGCGAAACGATTTATTGGGGGTTGGATATATCCGCACGGCGCGCATCAGATTGGCGTTCGTAACGGGCAAATGGCAACCTGGATCAACCTGCAATCGCGCAATCACGAATACAACGCGGGAGAGGTTCAACCCGGCAAATGGACGCATATTGCGTTCACATACAGCGGAGAGGAGGCAATCTCCTATGTGAACGGTGAGACCGTTGTCACACTCGACTATCAAGGGGAGATCGGGTTTAATCGAACCCCTCACTTCGTGATTGGAGAGCGGTCAAATGTAATAACGGGCGAGCCCTTCGGGGGCATGGTTGACGAAGTTGCGCTGTTTCATCGGGTATTGACACAGGCGGAGATTCGCGAGGTCATGAACCGGGGAATCTCACTGACAGAACATCCCGAGAACCAATCAGTTACCACCTCGGATGGCTTGGTAGCCTACTACCGATTTAACGGAGATACCAAAGATCTGTCCGGGAATGGCCACGACGGGTTACTGATTGGGCGCGCCAAACTTGCCCCGGATAGCGGTGCTCCGGTTCCCGGTGCAAAGGGATGTGTCCGATTTCCGGGGGTTAGTGGAAACAGCGTGGATTGCGGGGAATCGCCGGAGTTTCGAATCGCCTCCAACCTCACGCTGATGGCGTGGGTCAATCCGGACAGCGTTGATGGCACCCATTTCGTGGCGGGAACACCTTACAACGGTGGCGAATGGTGGAGGCACTCGAGAATCGCAAAGGTGATTCGAGAAGATAAACTTATTCAGATAACGAGGCATCTCTATGCACTCAAAACGGCTGGCGTTAATCGTCGGACTGGGGATTCTGGCGATTAATCTGTATCTGCTCTCGGTCTACATCTCCACGCAGGCGAAGTTGACATTCGAATTCATCCTGACCTTAATCAATCCTTAGTCCGGAAGGCTCGCATCGCACCTCAGGCCTATAGGGTGGACAATCGTTGACTCTATACTTTGTATTGGGATTTGGATGGTGGACTGTAGGAGCGATCAAACTAGTGGATAACGAGTGATCAACCGACTGAATAAGGAGGGCGATAGAGCTCCCATAGAGATCCCTCTCCCAATCGCGACATTTGTTCAACCGTTTGGCGTTACCTGTATTATGTCTACTCTCAATCACACCTTTCGAAGTTATGAAGGATGCGCACTTGGATGGTGGGCGCTGCCCACCATCCAAAGGCTCTGTATTCGTGATCGTTCGTGTCCCGTCCCATCTTCCATCCTTCCGCCTTTTCCCAGCATCCCCGACCCTAAGAGATTTTACTTGGATCAGTGCGAAAGAAGTGGTAAAATGGATCTAGATTACGTAAGCTATACCAAACGCCGGAATCAAACAATCGAGGACACCCATGAAAGTGGACCGAGAAAAATTTATCAATGATGGTTTCCTTATCATACGGAACTGCATTCCTCCGGAACAGCTAGACCAGCTCCGTGATAGTTTTGAAGTATTGGTTGAGCGTCAAAAAGCCAACTGGGCTCGTGACCGAGCGCCCGATGATCCGCCGGGCGGCGCATGGGAGACCAGCGGGCAGCCGCGATTATCGGGTTATGAAAAACTCATCGACTCCACGACTGCCGACACCGTCGAGATCTGCCTGCATGAGAACACCATGGGTGTGTGTAAACAACTGATGCGTGCTGCCGAGGCGGGAGCACAGAATAAGATGTTTATGTGCAGTCCTGTGCGCGATCATGGACCTGCGAGTTGGCATCGAGATATTCACCCGGTAGACCAAGCGCCGCTGCGGGGATTGCAAATGGACCTTCTGGAAAATGCGCCCGGTTATCTCCAGTGGAACATTCCGCTCTACGAGGATAACGTGTTGTGGACGGTGCCCGGCAGCCATCGCAGAGGCAACACCGAAGCCGAGAACAAACAACTGAGTGAGAATTCACGGGCGCCGCTGCCCAATAGCATTCCGGTGGAGATGAAAGCGGGCGATGGCGTCGTTTACACTAACACCATCTTTCATTGGGGCAGCAACTACAGCACCAAACTGCGGCGGACAATTCACTTGGGCTACCGCTCTTTCGGCGGTCCAATTTTTCCTTATGTATGCCACTTTCACCGCGATCTGGATTTTACCCGACACCTTTCTCCGGATGCCCGAGCCGTATTTGAACGCCACGCCCAATTATACCGCGAAGAATGCGACGTGATTGAATCCACCTTCCGTGCAATCATCGACAAGAATGCGTATGCCTTCCGCGAAGGTCTTGCAGTAATCCATCCCGGCGAGCCCGGACGGATAGTGTGCCTTATACTTCTGTCCAAAGTGGCATACAAAATGCGGTTTGCATCGCATCCTGCAAGAGCGGCTTTCGGCGGCGACATCTCGCAAGATATAGATCTCGCACCACGCTTTTCACCGGCTGAACGTGATATACTCTGGGGACGATTTGCAACACTGGATGAAACGATTCAATCGCACAAAGAGGAATATATCCCGGGCTTTCAATCCGGACCGATGCGCTACTTATTCGAAGAGATGCCGACGAATTTCGACGTGGAAGACTTCATTGCAAGTTGGGAGACGTAATCGGGAGTTGCTTGACGTTTGTACGGAAGAACTCGGAGGTTTGCAGGAGGGGTACCATGAATCTTGACGATGCCAAACTTCGACTGGATGAGGAAGGGCACTACATACTGGAAGATTTGCTCGATCCGCATGAAGCGGAACGATTGGATTCGGCAGCACGGTGCTTGATGGAACCTAGAGCCGAACCGAATCAAGGATATTTGAGCATGGAGGACTCCCTCAATACCATTCCCGGTCTGGCGCCGCTCTGCACCCACCCGGCAATCCTTGAGCTGGCTGAATCGGTGCTTGGAGAAAAGTTCATTCTGGCGAACACGGTCGCCATGAAGTGGTGCCGACCCGGCGCCGGCGCTCGCGGATTGCATGCGGATTGGCCACTCAACGCGGGTATTCCCCAACCTTGGCCCGTGCTGTCAACAGGATTTCAGGCGTTCTGGATGCTCACGGATTTCACGCCGGATAACGGCGCAACCACCATCGTCCCTTTCAGCCACCATAGCAGGCGCCCTCCGACGCAATCAGAATATCCGCACGAAATGTCCCTCATCGGGAAGAAGGGGTCCGTGGCTGTGTTTGTCAATGGCACCTGGCATCGCAGCGGCGCGAATACGACGACAGATCAGCACCGGATGGCAGCCAACATGTTCTACATCCCCGGTTTCCTGAATCGACCGAGAATCGGTTGGCCCCTCGTGAAACGCGAGATTTATGACCAGTTTTCGCCTCGCCTGCAAGAGTTGCTTGAGCGGTCTGTCGAATGGTGATTCTTACGAATCCGCAACCTTCTCCTACGGCGGTAGGAGCGATCAAACGCGTGGACAACGATCAAGGAAACGATTAGCTGAGATCAAGCGAGTGGATAGCGAGCAGGATTTACTATAGGAGTTCTATCGCACTCATTATTCATTCGCTTGATCCCTCCTACAGCGGTAGTAGAGCCGATCTGCTTAAATACTATGGACTTAAAGGAAGTCAAATTACGACTGGACGAACAGGGTTACGCTATACTGGAAGGCCTTCTTGACCCGCGCGAAGCCGAGCGCCTTGATGCGATGGCGCGTCCCATCATGGAGGTTCCACGGGACAATATCTGGGGCGCAAACGGCTATGTCAGCATGGAAGGGTCGTTAAACTTTATCCCCGATTTGGCGCCGCTGTGCATGCACCCAACGATTCTGGAACTCCTCGACATGGTTCTTGGAGAGAATTACTTTTTGGCAAACAACGTCGCCTTGAAGTGGTGCAAGCCGGGCACACACGTCGGAGGCCTACATTCTGCCGGAGGTTCAAAGCCCGCCCAAACCTTTACCGGTTACCCCACGGATCTGCAGGTCTTCTGGATGCTCACCGACTTCACGTATGAAAATGGCGCCACAATGATTGTGCCGTTCAGCCATCATACACGCCGCTCCCCGACTCGCGCGGCGTACCCGCAGGAGATTCCCGTCCTCGGTAAAAAGGGCTCCGTGTGCGTTTTCTACGACAGCCTCTGGCATCGCAGCGGCGCGAATACAACCACCGACCAGCATCGCATGTCGGCAAATGTATTCTATCTCCCTTGGTTCATCCACCGATCCGATGGGCAGTGGCCGCGGGTGAAGCGTGAACTATATGCCCAATTTCCTCCACGCTTACAGGAGTTGCTCGTGTGCTCCGTCGAAGATCCAACATAACGGTTTGTAGTGGCATAATTTACCGTGCGTCTTCCGTAGGAGCGAGTTTTACTCGCGACAGGGAGAGAATCACTTTCGCACGCGCTTTTCACTTGCTTAATCTATTCCCGTGCTTGATTGTTATTCCCTACTAGAGCCCTGCAATATGAAATCATTGCAGAAAATTATTACTTCCGATTCTTGCGCAAGTACTGTTTAGCTTAGCAATCGACAGGTATTTCCAAGCTACGTCGTTACCACAAGGAGACAAAATGATGTCTACCCGAGAGATTCTGGAACGGAACGACTTAGTCTACAAAACCCTTCCACCCCGATGGGTGTTCGGATTGCCCATCGGCAACGGTCAGGTCGGCGGCATGATTTGGGTGGAAGATGACACCAAGGTTGTCGTCACGCTTGACAGCGTCTGGGCGTGGGATCTCCGCCAAACGCCCAAGGATATCACCTACGCCCATTTTCGGGAACTCATGGCGGCGGAAAAATACGAGGAAATCGGTGCACACCTTAACACCGGCGAACCCCTGCCAAGAAAGACATACGTGGGCAGGCTCGTCATTGATGTGGGGCGGAAAATTTCGGGGGAGGGACGGTTGCGCCTGAATAATGCCGAGGTTGAGCTTGATCTTCGCACCGGTGATGGCGACGCGATCCATCTGAAGTTCGTTGCCTATGCAAATCTTCCCGCCATCGCCGTAGATCACCCTCAAACCAGCATCAAAGAGATTCGGCTCGAACGACTTTCGACAGAACGCGTCGGCTTGCACGGCGCGCCCGAATACATACAGGGCACTTCGGCGTCAATTGAGTGGATTCGCCAAGACATTCCCGACAGCCCCTCCATTGTGCTCGGGCTGCGCCGTGGAGAGGCACAATCCTTTGCGACAGTCCAAGCCACGCGAAACGGGTACGGCCCGCTTGAAGAAGCCGTCAGCGTACTTGAGAGGGCGTCGGCAACCCCCGACGAGCACCTCGAAGAGCATCGCGCTTGGTGGGGAGGCTTTTGGAAGAAATCGAGCGTTCAAGTACCGGACGAAAAGATTGAATCGCTCTGGTATATGGGGTTGTACATGCTTGCGGGCGCAAGCCGCAAAGGCGGGTGCGCAGCTAGCCTGCACGGGGTCTGGTCGCCTGACAATTGCATCCCGCCCGCGCACGGTTTCTACATCTGGGACTTCTACTCGCAACATTGGGGACTTTACACGGCAAACCATCTGGAACTTGGCGAGCCCTTCTGTGACCATTTTCTCTCGATTCTGCCGCGCCTCAAGGAGCAGACCCGGCAGTTCTACGAGTGGGATGGTGTCTTTGTCCCCGGCGTCATGAGCGTTGACGGATCGTGGATTCGCGTCGGGCACAACGAGTTGCTGCTCTGGCCCGGCACCACGGCGTGGGTCGCTCAAGCCTTCTGGTGGCAGTATCTCTATAGCAACGACACCGAATTCCTCCGGGAGAAGGGGTATCCGTTCATGCGCGAGTGCATGCTGTTTTACGAACAATTACTCGAAAAGGGGGACGACGGAAAATACCATCTGAACGTTGCCTACGCGCCCGAGTTTAAGAGTTGGACACGGGACGACACACTAAGTTTATCGCTTATTCGTTATCTCTTTGACGGAATGTTGAAAGCTGTCGAGGTTCTTCAAATTGACGAGCCTCACGCCGAGACTTGGAGAGAAATACTTGAGGACCTCCAAGAATATCATGTTGATGATTCGGGGCTGTGCTTTGCGGAAGGATTACCATACTCGGAGTCTCACCGCCACATGTCGCACCTCGCCGCTGTCTATCCCTGTGATGACCTGAATATTGACGGTTCGTCGGAAGAACGCCAACTTATCGATCGGACAATCAACAACGTTATTCTGAAGGGGTACGGCACCTTCGTCGGCTGGGCATTTGTCTGGCTCTCGGCAATCGCCGCCAGAGCCGGGCGCGGCAGAATGGCGTGGTGGACGCTCAAGCAGTGTGCGGATGCGTTCGTCTGCGGCAACACATACAACCTGAACTTGGATTGGGAGCGGAACGGAATCTCCACCCAGCCCGACACCCTCTGCGTGGACGGCAACATGGGAGCGGTCGACTCCCTCAACCAGATGCTGCTGCAGAGTTGGGGCGGGCGTATCCGCGTGTTCCCGGCGTGTCCCAACCATTGGCGCGAGATTCGGTTCGATAACCTGCGGAGCGAGGGAGGGGTCGAGGTCTCCGCGGTGCGTGCGGATGGACGCACATTGGGTGTTCGGTTGCAATCCGCGTCGGCGACGAGCGTCCGACTGGTCAATCCATTCGGCGAATCGGGCGGTTACCTCGGCGGGAATCAGATCCAGCCCACGACCAATGGAGATTTGGAAGTCGATCTCAGCGCCGGGGATGCGGTCTGGTTAACAGCGGCTCCCGAGATTCAGCCCGCTGACTTGGAGAATTTTGCTGTTGAACGCCCCGAAGTCCTGCGCAATCCGTACGGTCTCAAATTTGTCGACCCGGATTGGTTAATCGACAGCCCGGACATTGCAAAAGTCCATCCGCACTTCCGTGGTTCCTTCATAGAATAGGGGAAGCGAAACCGAGTTTTTTTTCGCAAAACTCGGTTTCTACAAAGGCCTAGCCCGTAGGAACGATTCGCAATCTCCGAATCTCCGCTTTCCTTCTTCTCTTATCTTCTATGTGAATACAACGACCAACGTTCAAACGGGCACTAACAACCCATGAACTCAACAGGAGGCTGTATCATGAAGATTTTAGGACTAGTTTTGGCTCTTGCGCTATGCTGCAATCTTGTGATAGCGCAAGAGGACATCTACACGATTCAGAAAGGTGATACGCTTGAGAAAATAGCCGAAGATAAGTTAGAGGATGCCTCTCTATGGATGCAGCTCGCAAAATACAACAGCATCTCAAATCCTAATCTGATTAAAGCAGGGCAAGAGATAGTCATCCCTGCTAAAGCGCAATTACTCGTAAAACTCAAGCAAAGGGAGAGTCTTGAAGCGAGAGTCGAATCACTTGAATGGATGTTTTCTCAACTGCAAGCTAGCCGCCGCGAAACGCTGTTTGAAGACAACTTTGAGGACGAGACGAAAATGGAGGAACAGAAAGAATGGATCTTCCCTTCCGGCGGAAAATGGGGTATCTCTAACTTGGGCAGCCGCGTATTGGAACAGTCGGATAGACAGGCGTACAACAGCGCCGCATTGGTTGGGGAAAAAGGCTGGTTGAGCTACATCGTTCAAGCGGAACTCCGGATAGAGCATTCCGGTGATGCCGGCGTGTTTGCTTATTGGAACTCCTCTCTCAAGAACTACAGGCTGCGAACAACCCATGTCCACAGAAGGCTTCAGATTGCCAAACGCGTTCCGAAGGGGCAAGAACGGCATGATGCCCTCTCGTTGAACGAGACATCCTTTCACCTCGAAGATGGTCGATGGTATGTTTTTAAATTCGAGGTAACAACCCACGACACTTACACCTATCTGAGGGGAAAGGTATGGAGGAAAGGAGAAACCGAGCCGGGAACGTGGTTGTTGGAAGCTTCCGACCACTCTCCCGAGCGCTACGAGAATGGTCAAGCCGGCGTCTGGACGATAAAAAGCGGATCCTCCTACCGAGGCGCCAAATTCGATAACTTCAAAGTATTCAGGAATACTGGAGTTTATTGACCCGCCTTGAACGCCGCCAAGGATTTAGGATATGAGTTTCTTTCAAGAAGTGCTTGATAGAAACGATCTCATTTACAACGTGCTTCCACCGCAGTGGGTCTTTGGTCTGCCTATCGGCAATGGGCAGCTTGGCGGTATGGTCTGGGTCGAGGATTGAACGAAGGTGGTCATTACGTTAGATCACGTTTGGGCGTGGGATCTCCGCCAGCATCCCCGTGAAGACCCGGACAAACTCCGTTACGACAACTTGGTCGCCTTCAGAGGGCATCTGTTGCGAAAGGATCGACTGTCCGACATTGTGGCGGGCAAGATTCCAATCGAGGCAGGCTTTCTGACGGACATTCTCTGCTCGGTGGATTGGAGTCTCTCGCTCCAAACGAAGACACATGTCGGGCGAGTTGTCATGGAGTTTGCCGAGAAAATCTCGGGGTCGGCGCGTCTTCATCTCCACGACGCTCAAGCTGTGCTCGAAATCCGCACTGAATCTGAAGATAGCGTTCACTTGGGTATCCGCGCCGATGCAAATTTGCCTGCGATTGTCATATCCCACAATTGCCGGGATGCCATTGAAGACATACGGATTGAAAGGGTATCGTCTGACGATTTGGTGCCGCATCTTCAATCCGTCGAACCCATCCCCGAGTGGTATAGACTCCCGGACTACGAACGAGGCAGTCAAGGGGAAATCCGGTGGATTCGGCAGAACATCCCGGGGAGTCCGTCACTGGCGATCGCGCTGCTGCCGGGAGATAGCCAATCCTGCGTAACCGTACAAGCGGCTCTCGACGCAGCCGATCCGGTCAACAGCGCCATAGAGGTGCTTGAGCAGGTCGTTTCAACCCCCGAACATTGCTTGGTGGAACATCGTGGCTGGTGGCGACGGTTTTGGGAGCGTTCCAGCCTGCAACTACCGGAGGCTAAAATCGAATCCCTCTGGTACATGGGGCTGTACCTTCTGGCGTCCTCCAGCCGTGAGAGCGGGGCGTCAGTGAGTTTGCATGGGCTATGGCAGCCGGACACAGCCAAATGCCGGCTTCACTGGGACTCTACATCTGGGACTTCTATCCGCAGTATTGGGGAATCTATGGCGCAAACCACTTGGAATTGGGGACGGCGTACTACGATCACTGACTCTCAATCTTGCCGCGTCTCAAAGAGGAAACAGAGAAATTCTACGGATGGAAAGGGGTTTATGTTCCCGGGCAGATGGCGATTGATGGCTCCTGGCTTTTGGCTCCGTGGCCGCACGTGCTATTCTGGCCCGGAACGAGCGCTTGGGTGGCGCAGGCTTTCTGGTGGCACTACCTTTTCAGCGCTGATGAGGATTTCCTCAAGGAAAAAGCCTACCCCTTCATGCGGGAATGTATGCTGTTCTACGAAGGGTTCTTGAAAAAGGAAGATGATGGGAAGTATCATGTCCATCCCACGCAATCGCCGGAAGCCGGCGGCTGGGGACGAGATGATACGCTGACGCTCTCTCTTCTTCGCTACCTCATCAAGGGACTGTTAGAAGCTGTGGAAATTCTTGAGTTGGACGAACCGCATCAAGAAATCTGGTCAGAGATTCTTGAGAACCTTCCGGAATACCATAAGGATGAGACAGGTTTTCATCTGAAAGAAGCTACCGCATACACGCAATGCCATCGCCACCTTTCGCATCTCGCGCCCATCTACCCCGAAGGAATCAGCTCAATCTGTCCAACCACAAAGCAAAAGATTATTCCCCAGCGTGGGCAGTGGATAATACAACAATTGCTTTTGTTTCCGAGCGAGATGGTAACAAAGAGATATATATCGTAGATGCCGAGGCGAAACTCCAGCCCCGTAACCTAACCAATCATCCGAGCGATGACGCAAGTCCTGCCTGGGTCCCGGTGTCGTCTCTGTCGGTATCTCCCACAGACAAGCGACCCCTCATGTGGGGTGAACTGAAAAAGTCAAAACTAGAGGGAACGACCGCCCCAGAGACCGATGAACCCAATGCACGCGAGGATTGACGCCTGCAAAATATGACACATCAGAATTTATAAACACAGATTAGGAACGCGAGCAATTGGCATCACATCGAAATCTCGCCCGAAGAGGGCGGAAACAGCGCATTATCCGCTGAGCTGTGTACTTTGCAGGCGATCGACCTGCCAGCATTCCTCTTATCCGTCATAAACCGTCAGGCTTGCCAGCGCGATGACAACTCCCATCTCACGACAAAGTGTCACCCTCCGCGCGGTACTGATTGCGCTGATTCTCACCGTCCCGAACGCCTATTGGCTGATGATTAATTGGGGACCGGGGGGCTATGACACGGGCCAGAGTTTTCCCACCGTCGTCTCGCTGTACTTCAACGTTATTTTCATTATACTGTTGTTAATTGGCTGGAACTACCTCGCTCGGCTCTTCGCCCCACAGGGACAGATCGGAGACGGTGAGTTGATGGTCATCTATCTGCTTCTGGCAGTGGCATCATCCTTGGCAGGGCATGACATGCTCCAGATTTTCTGGCCCCTCATGACGCAGTCAATCTGGTACGCCACCCCCGAGAACGAGTGGGTGAAGTTATTCCATCACCACACCCCCGACTGGCTGACGATTAAGGACCGAGATGCGCTCGCTTCGTTCTATCACGGCGAATCGAGCCTTTACATCTGGAGTAACCTGCGACTCTGGCTGAGGCCTGTGCTCTGGTGGTCCGCGCTGCTTATTGTCCTGACGGGGATGATGCTCTGTCTCACGGTGCTCATCCGTCGCCAATGGATTCGCCATGAGCGATTGACATACCCAATCATCCAGATTCCGCTCCTACTTACTGAACGGAGTGGCGGGGGGTTATTTTCAAACAGGCTGTTTTGGATCGGGTTCATCGTCGCAGGGATGATAAACCTGGTCAATGGTATCCATTTTCTATTCCCGGTTGTGCCCAGTGTTGGCGGGATTGGCCACAATCCGTTTGAAATGGGCTATGACCTCGGACAGTTTTTTACCGAAAAGCCACTCAGCGCAATCGGTTATACTCCTGTCGCTTTTTATCCCTTCGCTATAGGGTTGAGTTTTTTTATTCCCCTCAGTCTTTCATTTTCACTCTGGTTCTTCTATCTGTTCCACAAAGTGGTTCAGGTCTGGCAAACCACATTAGGACTTGAACGGCTGGTGTCGAGTTTTGGACCTCAAGCGCAACTGTTTGGCGCATGGTTTGGCATTGGTATTGCTGCGCTGTGGGCAACCCGCCGATTTCTGGTACAGCAGTTCAAGCTTGTCTTTCGGGATAATGACGAAGACGATCAAGAAGTTCGTATGGTGAGACACGCTCTGGTGGGCTTGACACTGGGTGGGGTGTTTGTTTTGTTCTTCTGTATCAGCGCCGGGGTATCCGCGTTCCTCGTGCTGGCGTATCTCGTCCTGTTTCTTGTGCTTGCGCTTGCCATTACGCGGGTGCGCGCCGAAGTTGGACCACCGACGCATGATGCACTCTGGAATCCCGGCAACGTCTTGGTCATCTTTCTGGGCACCCGCCGTTTGGCTCGAATGCTCTATCGCTGTTCATAATGTTTCGGGGCTTCAACCGATCATACCGCTGTCACCCAATGCCGGTCATGCTTGAAGGTTTCAAAGCCGCCGAATTGCGTTATATGTCTCTACGCCGGCTTGTGCTTGCTATCATGCTGGTAACAGTCGTCGGTATCATCTCATCTGCGTGGGCTTTTTATTCACAAGGTTATCGCTACGGTGCCGGAGCCTACGGCGAGCACTGGGGCATCGGTGCCTTTAATCAGTTGCGCGCATGGTTGGTAACGCCTCAGTCGCCGTCCTCGGTAGAAATTACGATAGCAGTCTCGTCGCTCACCTTTACAGGGCTGCTGGCGGGATTTCACAGGCGTTTTATCTGGTGGCCCTTCACCCCGCAGCATACGCCATCGGGATTGGGTACCCAACCATGCATTGGTACTGGTTCTCAATCTTCATGAGTTGGTTGGCCAAGTTAATTCTGTTTCACCTTGGCGGGGTGCGCGCCTATCGGAAAGCAGTGCCGCTTTTCGCCGGACTTGTCATTGGTGAATTCGTTGGCGGCGCGCTCTGGGCTTTGATTGGCATTGGTCTGGAAAACCCGATGTACCGCTTTATGTTTTAGGCGTGAGATGATGAAGCATGTAGTTGTGAGTCTCCCAGGTTCGCCACAGCGCGGCTTGACCCCACCAGTCTACCACATATGATACGGAATTTTGGGTAAAATCCCAGCATTCAATCGCCAAACTGATGAAATAAAATCGCGTCAAGCATCGTAGTCACGAAAAGGAGGGCAAATTAGTGAAGTTTACCGAAGACATATTACAGCGAAATGATCTGGTTTACAAAGTCTTTCCACCCCGCTGGGTGTTCGGACTGCCCATCGGCAACGGTTAGGTCGGTGGAATGATTTGGGTGGAAGACGAAGCCAAGGGGTTGTTGTCACGCTTGGCAGCGTGTGGGCGTGGGACCACCGTCATGGCCCTGTAGGTGCTACCTATGCCCGGTTTCGAGAACTCATGGCAGCGGGAAAAGAGGAGGAGTTACGCCAAAATCCCAACCGTGGCGATATTCTGCCGAGGAAGACGTACGTGGGTCGCCTCGTGATCGACGTGGGTCAAGAGATATCGGGGAAAGCCCGACTGCGTCTGCGAGATGCCGTGGTCGAACTTGAGGTTCGCACCGGCGATGGCGAAGCAATCCATCTGGAGCTCGTTGCCTATGCAAATCTCCCCGCCATCGCCGTAGATCACCCTCAAACCTGCATCAAAGAGATTTGGCTCGAACGACTCGGTACCGAAACTGTTGGCTTGCACGACGCTCCTGAACACATATATGGCAGGTCGGAATCGGTTGAGTGGATTCGCCAAGACATCCCAGAGAACTCCTCAATTGTAATTGGGCTGCGCCGTGGAGAGACACAATCCTTCACAACAGTCCAAGTTACGCGGAACGGGATTGATCCGGCCGAAGAAGCCGTAAACGTACTTGAGAGGGCATCGGCAGCTCCCGACGAGCACCTCGAAAATCATCGCGCCTAGTGGGGACGCTTTTGGGACAAATCCGGCGTTCAGGTGCCGGAACGAGAAGATTGAATCGCTCTGGTATATGGGGCTATATATGCTCGCTTCCTCAAGCCGCGAAAACGGATGCGCGGCAAGCCTGCATGGGCTCTGGTCACCCGATAGTTGCATCCCCCCGCGCACGGTTTCTATATCTGGGACTTCTACTCACAGCATTGGGGACTTTACACAGCAAACCATCTGGAGCTTGGCGAGGTGTTCTGTGACCATTTTCTATCAATTCTACCGCGTCTCAAAGAACAGACCCGGCAGTTCTACGGATGGGATGGCGTTTTTGTCCCCGGCGTCATGAGCGTTGACGGATCGTGGATTCGCGTCGGGCACAACGAGTTGCTGCTCTGGCCAGGAGCTACCGCATGGGTAGCGCAAGCTTTTTGGTGGCAATATCTCTAGTCATGACACCCATTTCCTTAGGGAGAAGGCATATCCATTTATGCGCGAGTGTATGCTGTTCTATGAACGGTTGCTCAAAAAGGGGGAAGACGGCAAGTATCATCTCTACACCCGCGGGGCGCCACGAAATTTGTGTGATGCTTAAGACATCTGTTGCACCTCTGGTGCTTGTGTTTATCTGGTTGCGTGTCCTCTATACACCTTCCGCCTCTCCGGGGCTTTTACTGTATCGTGCATTTTGTCGCGTGTGATCGGCCATCGTGAAATCATCAATTTCCACTCGTATCTTCAAGGTGTATAGAACTACCAACCCGCCTTACCCCAAAGCACCTTGCGCCTAACCCAAATCCTGCAAATGACTTACGGCTCCCGTATTCCCGAACCCCAAATCAATCGCTCCCTGGAGCATCTTCCGACGCCGCGGACCTGCCGTAGAAATTAGGCGATCGCTGTAAAACCGCCCCCACCCTCTTGTTTCACCGGCAAGGAAGCCAACGAGCCAATCAAGATGCTCTTGGTTCTTCTCGGCGCTCGTGTTCTGCACACAGTTGATGTGGATGGCGCGCCGCCCCGGCGTATCACTCAGCGACGAGTGAAATGTCTTGTGATTCATAAAGATTATATCGCCCGGCTCGTTGATGAGAGGATACCGACCCGGAATGTCCTCCGGCTTAACGCCAATTTCGTTCATGTGCCGTGCCAGGGATTCCCGATACTCTTTGAAGTGGCTACCCGGAATCACGTTAAGGCACCCGTCGTCGGGATCGAGTGGATCCAAATACATCGCCGCTCTCATACTGAAGAATCCCTCCGGACCGCAGGCATCATGATGCCATCCGCTGCCCCCGGTATGCAGAATTCCCTCGCTAACCGTCAGGATGAAGTCCTCACCCATCAAGGTTGAAAAAACATCCATAGTTCGTTCGTCATCCAGAAAGGGGTAGAACGTTTCAGGATCATAGTCGAAGAACGGAACGACCTGTTGTCTCGGCTCACCGCTTACCGGTGCCTGAGCGCCTTTACGCGCCCGCTCCATCGCGCTATCGAAAGCCGAGGAAAGTTTATCAACCTCCTCCGGCGAAAAGAACTTCCTATAATGGACAAATCCCAACGTTTCGAAATGACGAATCTCTTCCTGAGTCATAAATCTCTGCTCCTTTCTACGAGTTGATTCAGCGTCGCCGGCTGTATCGGCTATCCCACATTCTTCCTTCCAGCGACCACGGTGACGATTGATGAAGTTTTGAAAACAAAGCTTTTGCCTCTACTGATTCCTTCAGTGGCAGCTTGACGGTTGCTCCACGCATCACGGAAAGATATGCCGCATTGACGATTTCAACAACCGCCCTTCCATCTGCGCTATTAGGCTGCGGCTCCTCATCGTTCACAATACATTCGCAAAAGTGTTCCAGCGCGCGGAGATATTGCCAATCTTCGCGGATTCTTTGGCTAGGATGCCACGGAGCATCAAGGGTGAGATCTGTCGCTGTGCGACTGTTCTCGTATAGTGTCATCAATGCCGGCTCCAGCGTGGACGTGCTGTGAGACAACCAACGCATTACGAGGGTGCCGTGCGTGCCGAAAATCTCGTAACTTTCTTCACCCACGGCATGCGTCAGTCCAGTAACCTGCAACGTGCTCATCGCGCCGCTTTCATGTCTCAGCACCACACAACCCACATCCTCGGTCGGATGATGCTCCGGTGCAGCAATCATCGCGTGTGCGGTCACCTCGGACACGTCGCCCAACCACCAGCGGCACACATCAAACGGGTGTGAACCGTCCTCCTGAATCATGCCCCCGCCGGATTCGACCGTCATCCGGAATGCCTCGCCGCTAGGTCCTCTGACCTTGACATTGTCCCACCGCGCTCTCACCTCAAAAACCTCCCCTAGCCGCCCCTCCTCTATCAACTCCTTTACTCGCTGAAACGACCAGTTGAACCTTTTCATGAAGACGGTCATCAGCTTTACACCGCCTGCCTCGCAAGCGCCAATCATTTCGTCCGCACCCTCTAGCGTAGGCGCCATCGGTTTCTCGCAGAAGATGTGTTTTCCCGCCTTCGCTGCCGCGACGACCGGCGCCAGGTGATGCTGCGGCGGCGTGAGTACCATCACCCCATCTACGTTCCCATCATTTAAGATTCCATCCAAATTCGTGTAGACGCGCTTGACCCCGTGACGTTCCTGTAGGACTTTCACTCGCTCTGCGTTTAGGTCCATGACCGCGGCGAGTTCACCCTTCTCCATGTATTCAAATGCCGGACCATACAGGATGTCGGACGCCAAACCGCAACCAATAACGCCTAGCTTTACTTTTCCCATTCGATTATCCTTGATTCGATTATCCTTGATTTCCCAATCTTGAGTAGTCGGCGACTTCGCTTAGCGCGGAGCGCATTTTTCAACGTATGCCTTTAGTCCCTGTTCTAATGTATATTCAGGTCGGTACCCCAATTCCTCGTATGCTGCGGAGCAGTCCATTTTAAGGGCTTCCGCGGTTTTCATCGTCGACGGCATCGGCACATCGCCGAATTCGATATCCGCAGCCGGCAGCAGAGCCTTCAAAATCGCCGCCATATCTCCCAAGGTGTACGGTTCCTCTCCGCAGACGTTAAACACCCGTCTCTCCGTTTTTGGAGCAGTCAAGGCAAGCGTCATTGCTCTTACGTTGTCGTCGGCATAAACCCAATGAAAGCCAGTTGACTCATGGAAGGGAATGACAACCGAATTTCCAAGGGCGACCTTTTCGACGACATCAAGAACCACTGCCGACGCATACTCCCGCTCCAGTTCACCCGCCATCAGACGCCCCCTAGCCCCATAGTTCATCCCGAAACGCAGACCGATGGTATCGAGGCCAAATTCGTTATGGAAGTGATTTCCCATCACCTCATTGAGGCGCTTGAGGTGGCCATAAAGCGTCGTGGGACTGCACGGTGCGTCCTCCTTTGGACCGAGTGGGTTGACCGCGTCGGTAGTTGCATATACAACACGCTCGAGGCCCATAATCCGAGCGACTTCAAAGATGTTGTTCGTGCCTTCCCCGTTAATCTGAATAGCCAATGTCGGATCTTTGCGAATCGCGGCTTCGGGCAGATACGCTGCGAGGTGCATAATGTGGCTGACTGCGTGGGTCTCAATCGTCTCAAACAATTTCACAGTGTCGCGGATGTCCCCACGGACAACTTTTATCTTATCTTGGATCTCCACGACTCTCGCGGGCGTCGGATTCAAATCGTAGGCGACTACCTCGTTCCCCCTCGCAACCAGACCCTTAGCCAAATTTGAACCGATGAAACCTGTTCCTCCAGTAATTATGACCTTCATAATTGACACCCTTTTCGTTATCTTTCAGACTACACCGAACTCGTGGCGCCGCATCTCGACTTGCACAAGCACGATTTTATGACAATTTCAGACTGCTGTCAAGCAATCAGTGTTGGAAGATTGGGAAAGCACTTCCTGATTCTTGAGGATCTTCAATCGTCAAATCATTGATTTACCCACTTTTCTATCTCCACTCATGTAAAATGCTTTAGGACTTACCCGCCTCAGACTGTAGGGATCAAGGGAACGATCAACTGAGTAGATAGCGAAGGAGCAACTGACCGATCAACCGAGTGGACAGCGAGGGCGATAGAGATCTTCTAGAGAAGGCGGTAGAGATCCCATAGTAAATCCCACAGTGACTACGATATAGGTTCCTAGGCAGATCTGTGCGTTCCCTACTCTCTACTAACCATTGCTCTTACCAATTTCCATTGACAATCATCAGATCGCCAATTTCCCTTCTTATCTTCATAATGTATGACAAGGCCGTAACCCCGAACACTTGTAGGAGCGATCTCCCGATCGCGACTTCCTGTCGCAAGTACAGAAAAGGGGAAATCGACAATTTGATAGTCGAAAATCGCACCTAAAGAAGACGCGGAATGAATTACATTACTACAAACCAAACTGCGTGAGCTCTATATGTATAATTCTTGGTTGCAATAACTATAGATGTGCTTGCCGTGCCTTCGGTCATTATAGATTTTGACAATCCTAACGGAAACTGATATAATCCACAATCGTCTTCACTAAATTCTTGGCGGCCAAGGCACAGGAACAAATGCACGAATCCAAACAAAACAAACGAAAACCCGATTCCTCAATCTCTCGTCGGCGTTTCCTGATGATGACGGGGACTAGCGTTATTGCCCTCGTTGTCCCGCCGGCGAGCGATGGAGAACGAATGGGGACAACCATTATGCCCACCGAACCCGAAACTCGCATCCCCGACACGTTGGATTTGGTAGAACGCGCCGACTTCGTGATTAACGCCATCACGCGATGCACCAACCCGGAAGCGGAACACGCCGTTTACTTCTACACAAACCTTAATCGCAATCCACCAGTGATGGTCCGCCAAATCCCGCTGTACGGAAAGTTCATCGAAGGCCTCTCTCTAGCGCGGCTGATGACCGGCAGCACTTTCAATGAACATGTGGATTGCATCTGGCAGGAGGCGCTGTTACGGAAATTAGACGAAGAGAAACCCGTGCTCTTGGGACCCGAGGGTGGTAGACAGACGGCGTGGCTGGGAATTCAGTATGCAATCTCCAAAAATTCCAAGTGGAAAGAGCTGGGCGAGAGCGCTATTCGACGCGCACTCGACGCCGCGGTACATAAAGACGACTACTGCTACTTCCCCCACGACCCGGCAACCATGCCGACCGGGTGGGCGGCAACCCTTCAGGGATGGACACTCCAAGGTGTGACGCAATTTTACAACGCCACAGGTTCCGAATTTGCCCTGGAGCTCGCAGGAAAACTCGCGCGTTACCTGAAAGATTACGCCCAAGTCTTCGACGCCGAAGGCAAGTTTCTCTCGCGTCACGACGTATCGATTCCGCTGAGTCCCGAGTCTCCCCTAGGGCCGGCGCTCCATTTTCATCACAACGGCAACGCTATGGACGCCCTGGCGGAGTATGCCTTGGCAACCGGCGACGCCGAATTCACCGAGTTCGTAAAGAAGAGTTATCGCTACGCCCGCTCGCTCAAGGATTCCTCTCCGCTCGTCGGCTTTTTCCCCGAATACATCGAGGACTGGCCCGATGAGCGTGGAGTCGTTGATAGCGAGGGCTGTTGTGTCGTTGATATGCTACTGACCGCGCTCTGGTTGACCAAGGCGGGTGTGGGCGATTATTGGGATGATATTGACCGCTACCTAAGAAACCAATTCGCGGAGATGCAGATGACCTCCGGTGACTGGATAACGCACATGGCAGAGAAACGACCGCCTCAACCCATTGGAGAGGACGAAGTTGCGGTCGGAGCCCCGGACCGATGTGTAGGCAGTTTCGCGGGATGGTCGTCCGCCAACGATTTCTACGTCGGTGCGGGAAACGGAATCATGCACTGTTGTACCGGCAACGGCGCGCGCGCGCTGTATTACCTCTGGGATAACATGATTGATTTCAGAAAGGGCGAGCTTCACCTGCACCTGCTCGTCAATCGTGTCTCACCTTGGGCGGAAGTCGCAAGTTATATTCCGCATCAGGGGCGTGTTGACTTCAAATTAAAACAGGAGTGTACCCGCGTCATCCTGCGTGTCCCCGAATGGATTGAAACTCGGAATTCGGCGATATCCTGCAAACTCAACGGCGCTCCGCACAATTTAGGTTGGGACGGACGTTATGTCGCTGTGGAAGGCGCATCGCCGGGCGATACAATCCAACTGAACTTTCCCATCCCCGAGCGAACAGTTGAGGAAACAATCGGTGAGGTAGACTACACGCTCAGGTTGAGAGGCAATAACGTGGTTTCAATCTCGCCACCGGGAAAAAATTACCCCTTCTATCAGGCAGGTAGCGAATGATTACGAACGATACCACTGGGGGAGAGCGTTTTATCTATCGCTGTCTGCTGAAGATCTTATGTTGCTTCTTAACGGTTGGATTCCCCATGGCACCCGACCCAAAAGCCGATGACAAAACTGATATGATTCAACTTGTGGATTCCGATCTCAACGACAAAGGTCACAATTCTCCCTTTCAGAGACCAATGGAGGTTAAGGTGTCTAGCGAATTGGCGGACAATCGCATCGGAGGCGACTACGGGAGCGATCATCCGGGCTCCGAAGAGGGAATCTATCGACTGGGGCTAAAATGGTTGCGGATCGGATTTTGGGACAGCTCTCTTAATTGGCAGGAGGTGGAGTCCCGTCCGGGCGAATATAGCATTCCACCCGAACGAGATGCTTTCGTCCGCGACATGGTGGAAAATGGCGTCACTCTTGTGCTTTGCCTTAGTGTCGGATCAGGCAAAAACCGACTGGATAGCACAAAATTCAAATCGGACGATGATATTAACCGCTACGCCAATTACGTGCGCTTCATGGTGCGGCATTTCAAGTCGTTCATCAGATACTATGAAATCTGGAATGAGCCGGATACCGATACGCCTTGGGGAGGCATCGCCGTTGAAGACTTTGCCCGACTCATCAAGCACGTCATCCCTGTTATCCGAGAGGAGTATCCCGAAGCCAAAATCGTTGCAGGCGCCACCGGCGGTTATTGGGTATCCGGATTCCCCGGATACGGGAAGTTTTCACGTTACACCCTGGATCTTGATTACCTGAAAACGCTTCTAAAATCCGGGATAGCGCCGCTGATAGATGTGATTTCGTGGCACCCCTTCTACGGTCATACTCCCGACGATCCGTACTACCAAAATTATCCGCAAATGGTGGAAGAACTCAAAGCGTTGGGGGCAGCCGAAGGCTTTAACGGAAAATACTTGGTAGAGGAGATGCTATGGAGAACCGAACGGGCGGATGAACCTCAACAGTCAGTATCAGCGATTGTCTCGGCAAAATACCTTGCCAGAGCCATCCTGACACATCTCGGGTTGGACGTTACTGCCAGCGTCTCCGGCATGTTTCCCGGTGAATGTCCCCACTTCGTGCGGCGATTATGCACCGTTATGGCTGGCGCCGCGCCAATCAGCCTTCCTCTCGAGATCGAGAGCGCCGCCGCCAATATAAGGCACTACGGATTCTCTCTACCTAACGGCGATAGACTCCTCGCGCTTTGGACCAACGGCGTCGCCGTTGACGAAGATCTCGGCGTGCAAGCTGACCTACTGCTTCGGGGGCTTTCAGCTCAAAACGTGGTAGGCGTGGACATCCGAAATGGGGTGGAACATGAGATCCTGACAAGCGCGCAAAACGGGAATCTAACGATTCGGGGCCTTCTCGTTAAAGATTATCCCATCATCCTTCGCCTGCTTCAATAATGTCAATCTCCTAGCAAAACAGCGAAACCGAGTTTTTCTTCACAACTCGGTTTCTCAACTCCCCGGTAAATGGAAGCCACTCAATCCAGACCGTCCGCGTTTCCGATCTTACGGAATCGACAACCAGCCACTGCGTGCCCTCATACAGTTCAGTCCCTCTACGCTAGTCCTAAGCTTCGTGGGACGTTACCGCTAACGAACGGCTCAAATAATCGCGATAGTCTTGTGCCTTGGTGTGACTATGCACACCAAGAAAATCATTCAGCGGTAGGCTCCCTAGCAGTTTCAACTCGTTGGATATCACTTGGCAATCTACCGGCGATTCCTTCTTCCAACCCCCGATGATCGCCCGCTCCAACGGCGAAACGCCATCAAGTCCTTTGGCATCCCTTTGTCGTTTGAGGTCGAGATTAAGCACATAGAGATTGACAAAATTGGCGTTCAAATAATCAATCGTCGCCTTATCGCCGAGGACAACTGCCCTCAAGATTTTTCCGCTTCCTCAGCACGACTCGCCCATGAAGGTACCATCCGCCGAAACAACATGGATAGGACGATCAAGCGCTTTTGCCATCTCTGCTGCCTCTTCCAGCGTTACCCATTCAATGGATTGCGCAGGATAAAACTGCCTCGCTAATCCAAGTCGTGCCTCTTCCATGGGGATTTCTTCGGAGTAAGCCAACGCTTGAGTGACTTCTTCGCCGACAGTCATCTCAATTCGGCAAACACCGCATTCGGTGACGGTGAGTTCGTCATCCCGTTTCCTGTGGGCATCAAAGTTAAGCGTGCTCGGTGGAACGGACATCTCAAAATATATCAATTCCTCCAAGCGCCGGTCAATAATCAGGGTTCCAGCAAGTTGAGAGGGTGTAAACTTCCCATCCTTGAACGTGAACACCGTGTGGATGCGGAACACTATCTCAGCGTAGTTGTCGTTGAATCCGCGAAGGGATGCCCACTGGCCTATGTCCTCATGATTCCACAGTTCAAGTTGCGGCTCTTCGGCGAGTTGCTTCAATAGCTGAAGTGCGGATTCGGGGTCGATTTTCCAGTGTTCGCCGACAGAGACCGCCTTCCGCGGGAGAAAGCCTTGAAATGTCGAGGCGGGATAGTTTCTTTGTGCTTCAACCTCTCTCAGCGTCGCAAGCGGCTCCCAGTCCACATGAAAGCCGGCTGTAGTAAACGTAATTGGGGGAATAGATGCGTTAACGGAAATCGGCTCAGGTCCATTTAGCTCAAGCTAAATTTTCATTGTTTTTTCCTAAGAATCATTCTTTTTGCTTCCCGCGCAAGTCCTAACATAACTGGCATCCTCTTTTCCGTCTAGCGGAACAGGAGTGCCGATATAATAATCAAAAGTCTCTCACTTGTACACAATTTCGGATGCACTTTACAACTTTCTCACATCGGATGCTGCCAGGCGAACACAGACTCTTTTGCATTCGGTCTAGCTCGCCAAATTCACGAATCGCCAATCAATTGACGACACACCTCCCGTTACTTCGTGCAAGTCCTACACTTCTGGAGGCGTTTCCGCTAACGAATGCTTCAAGAATTTACGATATCCCTGAGCCTCGTTGTTAACGTTCTCGTCAAGAAAATCATTGAGCGGTATGCTCCCTAGCAGTTTCAACTCGCTAGAAATCACTTGGCAATCTACGGGTGAATCCTTGTTCCAACCGCCGATGATGACGCGTTCCAAGGGCGAAACGCCATCAAGTCCTTTTATGTCCCGGTGCTGTTTGAGGTCAAGATTGAGAACCCAGAGGTTAACAAAGTTGGCGTTTAAATACCCAATCGTGTCTTTATCGCCGAGGACAACTGCCCTCAAGAATTTGCCGCTCCCTCAGCACGACTCGTCCATGAAGGTGCCGTCCGCCGAAACAACATGGATGGGGCGGTCAAGCGTTTTTGCCATCTCTGCTGCGTCTTCCAGCCTTACCCATTGAATGGATTGCGCGGGGTAAAACTGCCTCCCAAGCCCAAGGCGTGCCTCTTCCATCGAGATTTCTTCGGAATAGGTTAATCCTTGGGTGACTTTTTCGCCGGCAATCATGTCGATGCGACAAACACCGCAATCTGTGATACCGCGATACTCATCGTAGTTCTTAATAACATCAAAGTTCAACGTACCGGGAGGAACGGACATCTCAAAATAAGCTAATTCCTCCTGGCGCCGGTCATTGTTAACCGACCGGAAAACTGTGAGGGTGTAAACCTTCCATCGTCGAACACTAACACCGTATGGATACGGAACACAATCTCCGCGTAATCGCCATTGAAGGCGCGAAGCGATGCCCACTGTCCTCCTTCATCATTCTGTAATTCCAGTTGTGGCTTTTCGGCGAGTTGCGTCAGTAGCTGGAGTGCGGCTTCCGGGTCAATTTTCCAGTGTTCGCCTACAGAAACCACCTCTCGCGGGAGAAAGCCTCGAAATGTTGAGACCGTATAGTTTCTTTGCGGTTCAACCTCTCTCAGCGTCGCAAGTGTCTCCCAGTCCACATGAAAGCCAGCTGTAGTAAACTCAATTGGCGGAATGGATGCGTTGACTAAAATCGGTTCCGCACCGTTTATCTCAAGCGGTATCTTCATCGTTTATTCCTAAAGAATTATTCCATTTGCTACTTGCGCAAGTCCTAACATAACTGGCATCCTCTTTTCCGTCTAGCGGAACAGGAGTGCCGATATAATAATCAAAAGTCTCTCACTTGTACACAATTTCGGATGCACTTTACGATCTTCTCACATCGGATTCTGCCAAGTGAACGCGAACCTTTTTGCTTTCCGTCGAAATAGCCGAATTCACGAATCGCCAATCAATTGACGGCACATCTCCCGTTACTTTGTGCAAGTCCTACGATTTTGGGGACGTTTCCGCTAACGAATGCTTCAAGAATTTACGATATCCCTGAGCCTCGTTGTTAACGTTCTCGTCAATAAAATCATGGAGTGGTAGGCTCCGGAGCAGTTTCAACTTGCTAGAGATTACCTCACAATCAACAGGTGAATCCTTATTCCAACCCCCAATGATGGCGCGTTCCAAGGGCGAAACGCCATCAAGTCCTTTTATGTCCCGGTGCTGTTTGAGGTCAAGATTGAGAACCCAGAGGTTAACAAAGTTGGCGTTCAAATACTCAATTGTCTTCTTGTCGGCGAGGGCACCTGCCCTCAAGATTTTTCCACTTCCTCAGCACGACTCATCCATGAAGGTGCCATCCGCCGAAACAACATGGATGGGACGGTCAAGCAACTTAGCCCTCTCTGGTGCTTCTTCCAGCTTTACCCATTCAATGGATTGGGCAGGATAAAACTGCCTCGCTAATCCAAGTCGTGCCTCTTCCATGGAGATTTCTTCGGAGTAAGCCAACGCTTGAGTGACTTCTTTGCCGGCAATCATCTCAATTCTACAAACACCACTCTCCGCGGCCCAGAAACCTTCATCGAATTTCCTACCAGCATCAAAATTCAGCGTACTCGGCGGAACAGACATCTCGAAGTAAGCTAATTTCTCCAAGCGGCGGTCGATAATGAGACTTCCGGCAAATTGTGATGGCGTAAAAAACCCATCCTTCCACGCAAACACGGCGTGGAAGCGAAACACAATCTCCGCATAATCGTCATTGTAGGCGCGAAGTGATGCCCATTTGCCTTCGTCATCACCAATCCGCGGCTCTAGTCTCGGATTTTCAGCGAACTGCTTTAGTAACTCAAGCACAGTCTCAGGATCAATTTCCCAATGTTCACCCACAGCAACTGCCTTCAGCGGCAGGAAACCACGTAGGGTTGAGATGGGGTAGCTTTTCTGCGATTCTACCTCTCGCATCGTTGCAAGCGACTCCCAGTCCACATGATAACCGGCTGTAGTAAACTCGATCGGGGCAATGGATGCGTTGACTAAAATCGGATCCGGTCCATTTAATTCGAGGTGAATTTTCATCGTTTTCCCCAGTAACTTGCCTGACCATTCAAAGCGCAGGGAATAACGATCAAGCAAGCGCACACCGAGTGCGATAGAAATCCCTCGTTAATCCCTATATACGAATTAGACCTTGCTTTTTTGTTCCTTTCTATGAATCAGGCAAGTAGGGGACGCAGATCTGCGTCCCCTACTTGCTTGCTGAAGTGCGTAGGTCCTACAGTGTTTCCAAATATACACAATTTCGGATGCACTTTACGGTTTTCTTAAATCGTCAATGATAATCGGTTTCACTCCGTCCCAAACTCAAAATTCTTCAACCCCTCCACTTATCCAACCCCAGCAGCTTCCTCCCCAACGGAGTGAGTTTTGCGGTCTTACCCTCCCCGTTTTCCTTCTCCTCACGCTCGCCGGTAAACCCTGCCCCGCGGTTGCGCCACCCGTCAATCCGTTTTGCTCGGGCTTCCTCGCTTTCCTCTTCGGCGGGAAACATCGTGATATATTGCGCCACGCGAGGTTGGTCGGCGCTATTCGGGCCCGCCCCGTGAGGCAAACTGCTGTGCCAGATTATCAGATCCCCCGCCTTCCCCGCAATCGGCTCTGCGCCCAAACTTTCCAAGTCCTGCTGCTTCGGATCGGCATCCTTCGGGAGGGATTCCAGCCACGCTTCCATCTTGTGATGAAACCCGGGCACGCAGGTGAACGCGCCCTGATTAGCCGCCGTGTCCGTCAGATACAGCACGCCTTGCACACCTAATTTAGCTGGCGGATTAAAGGGATTTCTATCCCAATGCAGCCCGGCATCCGTACGGTTCCAATTCGGCGGACGATTGGGCGGACTCATGCTTGCCCGATCAAAGCTTACCCACAACTGCTCCGTATCCCAGATTTCGGCAAAGGCTTGATGTACGCGCGGGATTTGACGATTGTCCCATAGCGCTTGATGCTGGTAAATCTCCACCATGATACTGGAGCGCGGCGGGTCAGGATACCAACTCTCCCTATCCTTCGCATCCATCTCAAGAAATTCCCAAACCGCGGCCTCAGCCGCTTTCGTATTCACCGGTGATACCGCGTCATGAACGACAACGTAACCATGCTCTTCCCAGAAGGCGCGGTCTTCCGCACTTAAAACGGGCATAATCTCTCCTCTTGATAGGCACCTAAAGCGATAACATGAAGGTTGGTACGCAGTGGTGATCCTCGACTACCGATTCAAGGCTTGTCTTTGCCAAGTTCGGGGCTGTCTGAACTCGGTCATGAATCGAACAACGACCAAAGTTTACAATCTACTGAACCCGATTACAACAGTTTTTTGCGCTTGACATAACCGCCGTTTGCCGTATAATGTGCAAAATTTCCGCGCGGTGAGACGCGGCAATTATGCCGTCATCACCTACTCGCAGGCGGATCTGCTGAAAGGTTTGTAGAGACGTGAAAACGCCCGATTTGGTTTGCATCGGTCATGTCATTTCCGAGACGATTTACTTCCCGAATGCCGTCAAGGGACCATTCTTGGGCAGCCCTCCCGCATACTGCTCCGTGGCGGCCTCGCGTCAGAACACCAAGACGGGGTTATCCACGAAGATTGGATCGGACATGCCGCAAGGGTTGCTTCAACCCCTAATTCAAGCCGGGGTGGATGTGACCGGTATACAAACAACCGATCGAACCACAACCACCGAGCTGATCTACAATGAACATGGGCACAAGGAGATTCGCTATCCGACCAAGGCTTCGCCAATCACCGTTGAAGATATACCGAAATCATACCACGGATGCCGGTTGATCTATGTGTGTCCAATGGATAACGATGTACTCCCGGAAGATTTGGCGGATATCGTGGCGCTGGGAGAAGTCAGCGCTGTCGACCTCGGCGGATACGGCGGCGTTCACATGAGCGTCGCCAATCGCGAAGCCACTGCCTCTCTCGAAGACCTTGCCTGTGACGTTGCCGAGCACTTCGATATCGTCAAAGCCTCCGATGAAGATGCCGCGACCATCTTCGGATGGGATAATCCGAACGAGGCGGCACAGCGGTTGCTGGATCGCGGGGCAAATGTCGCTGTCATTACGCTCGGTCCAAAGGGAGCGCTTGTCCTCACACGGGAGAAGCGTTGGGAGGTCCCACCGCTGTCGGGAAATGTAACGGACACGACCGGAGGCGGCGATACCTTTATGGCGGGCTTTTTGTCGGAGTATCTCCGCAGCGCTGATCCGCTCAGAGCGGCGCAATGGGGGTGCGCTACCGCTATCTGTGTCATTGAGCAAAGCGGCGGCGTCTCTTTAGAGCGTATGCCGACACATAAACAGGTTGAAGAGCGCGTACATCTTGGTTATCATGAGTAACGCCAGTTATTGAAAAGGGGAAAGAATGTCAGACGTAAGAATGGGAGTTGTCGGTTGCGGCAGCATTGCCGAAATCGCACACCTGCCGTCAATCACCCAACGCAAAGAGGCGAAACTGGTTGCCGTTTGTGATTCGGATGACGATCAGGTAAAAGCAGCCGCGGCAAAATGGGGGGCTGAAAGACATTTCACCGACTACCGAGCGATGTTTGAACACGCAAAACTCGACGGTGTCGTGATTGCAACCCCAAACAACCTGCACCGCAACATCGCGGTTGCGGCAGCGCAAGCGGGCGTACATGTGGTGGTTGAAAAACCTCTCGCCGTCACGAATACCGAAGCATGGGACATCGTCAACGCCTGCAAGGAAGCGGGCGTGAAGCTCATGGTCGGCTGTGACCGCCGATTCTGGACGCATAATCAGTGGGCGAAGCAACTCATCACGGAGGGGATCATAGGCAAGCTGCTGATGAGTCGAGGAAGCCTTCATGAACACTGGTACAATTATCAGAATCACGTTGCAAGGACGGAGTTTCGCCTAGACTGCAAGGTTGCCGGCGGCGCTGCCCTGAACGACACCGGCGCCCATGTGATAGATTTATTGACGTGGCTCAACGACAGCAAGGTCAAGCGCGCGGTTGGCGTCGCCCGACGTTTGGCGATGCCGGAAAGCTACACACTCTGCGATGATACCGCGCTAGTTATGGTCGAGTTCGAGAACGGCGCGGTCGGCACGGTCAGTTGCAACCGATTCTCGCCTGCTGTCAACCAGATGACCGAACTGTGCGGCACGGAAGGCACAATCTTCACCGCCACCGATGCCACCAACCCCTTCCAGAGCTGGCCCATGGCGGTGTATACGAACAAGGACTTTACCGTAGACACCCTGCCCGAAGTGCTGAGCGATTACCGTTGGCCCGAACTGTTCTGGGTGGAGGATATTATAGATGAGCACGTCCGTAAGCGTTGGATACCCATCTGTCCGCCGCGCCGACCGAACAATTATGAGCGAATGACCGAGCACTTCTTGGATTGTATCATTAACGACAAGCCGCCGTTGATTAGCGGCGAGGATGGAGCACATGCCGTGGAAGTCATGTGCGCGACGTGGAAGAGCATGGAAACCGGTGCGTGGGTCGATTTGCCGCTCACCGAGGAAGTGACACCGCCATACTACGAACCGCTGCCGAAGGAGGCATGAATTCCATGAAAGACGTGCTAGTCACCGGCGCCACCGGATATGTCGGACGTGAACTTGTGCGGCAGCTCTTGGAGATGGGGATAGCGGTCACGGGGCTCGGGCGAACCCGATCCAAAGGGAACATCCCTTTCATCCAAGCGGATCTGACCGATGCCGAGGCACTAGACCGGGCTTTGGACGGCAGTTCATTCGATTGTATCATGCACCTCGCCTCACGGCCCGGCGATACCGGCAATCCGCTGCAGATGGTCGAACTGAATATCAACGGCCTGCAGAACCTACTTGAATACGCCCGCCGCGTCGAGGTGAATCGGTTTGTACAAGCCAGTAGTGTATCTGCTTATGAGTGGTATCCGGGAACAAAATTTAATCCTCCCGATTACATGCCGGTGGATGAAAATCATCCGTGTCGCCCAAAGGATATTTATTCCACCACCAAGCGGATGCAGGAGGAGTTGGCGCTAACGTATTACCATCAGTACGAAGTCCCGACGACGGTACTGCGGCTGACAGCCGTTGTTGGCCCTCACGGACAGGGTGGCGGGCGTGGCTGGCGCGAGATCGCCGCTCAACTGGCTGAAGGCGTGAAGGTTCAAATACCGCATTTCTCGACCGAGGAACTTTGCCACTACGTGGACTATCGCGATGTCGCCCGAATGCACATCGCTGCCGGGGAGCACCCGGGCGCCGTGGGCGAGATTTTCAATTGCTGCGGCGCCAGTCCCACCCGAGGCTCGGAATTTGTCGAAATCATCAAAGGCATCTTGCCCGATATTGAGGTGGAGTGCGGCTTTCCTTGGAGCATGGCACAAGGGGAGGAGGTGTCTTTCGATATGTCCAAGGCAAAAACCCTTATCGGGTTTGAACCTGCCTACACATTGGCAGACAGCATCCGGAGCATCAAGGATTGGGTTGATGCCGGCGGGCTGACGGCGGAAGCGTCCACCGGCGACGGATCCTTCAGTGCCGGGGTTGAGCAGTCGGAGAGATAATTCCTCGTTCTCCCTCGTTTTGCATCTTACGCTTCACGAATTACGCAGCATCTTTCCCCACCCCCAAAATCAATTTTCATTTGCCATCCGCTCAAACAATCGTGTACAATTTAGCGCCAACTTCTGAGAAACCCGTAACTCAGACACATCGTTAGCATTTCATGATCTCCCGTAGCTCAGTTGGTAGAGCAGGTGGCTGTTAACCACTTTGTCGGCGGTTCGAATCCGTCCGGGAGAGCCATATTTTTTCCGATTGCCAACGTGGGCAACCCGTTGGCTAACACAAGACCCCGAGAGGATACCCCATCGGGGTCTTGTCGTATCTGGGGTTTTTTCAACGTGAACTACGACAATCCGACTACCAAAGTAAATGATTCCATTGCTAGGGCGCTCAAATTGCCGCGCGGCGCCACATTCCACCGTTGCGCGTTACGCGTTAACTCCTATGGTTGCAGCGGCAGCGTCCGGGAGCAGAGCAGTATCTCGGATGCCGAAACGCACGCAAAACACATTATCGCAAAGGCCGTGGAGTTACAGGTTGCCGTCCTAGCGATAACTGACTACAATGATGTTAGAGGTGTACCGGTTTTTCAGGATGCCGCCGCCCGCCACGAGATCCACGTATTCCCAGGATTCAAGCTTTCTTCAAGCGAGGGAGTGCCTGTCTTGTGCATTTATCCCGAGGATACCAACAACGAACTGGATAACTTCCTCGGCGAGTTCGGAATTACACAGCCGGGGCAGTCTACAGACCTTTCGACCAGGAGTTTCATTGAGATTCTGCGCGTAGTTCGACAGCAGGGCGGTGTCACCATTGCTGCGCCTGCCGTGAAGGGCAATCTTCGCCTTGGCAACCTTGGGGATCAAGCAAAGATTCAAGCGTGGAAAAACGAGAATCTAGTCGCCATCCAGATTCCGGGTCAGATTGAACATTTACCGCAGGATGTACGCTCAATTATTCAAAACGCGAACGACAGATACCGGCGCGACCATCCCGCAGGCGAGGAAATGGCGATAGCGGTCGTCAATGCCAACAACATCGTGCAACCCGAAGACTTAGAACACCCCTCGGCAACCTGCTGGATAAAGATGTCCGAAATCAGCGTTGAGGGTTTGAGACAGGCGTTCTTGGACCCGGGTTCACGTATCCGCCTTAACCCTCAAGACGAGTCGGAAAAACACGCCGAGTTGGTTGCAATAGCCTGGGAAGGAGGATTTCTTGATGGCGCGGCGGTGCATTTCAACCAAAACCTCAATGTTCTCGTGGGTGGGCGCGGCGCCGGTAAGTCCACAGTCATTGAAAGCGTGCGCTATGTGCTAGGTTTGGAGCCTATTGGCGAGGATGCACGCAAAGCCCACGAAGGAATCGTTCGCCAAGTGCTACGCAGCGGGACGAAAATTTCCCTTCTCGCGCAATGCATTCGCCCGACACCACATAAATACACAATTGAGCGCACGGTTCCGAACCCGCCACTAGTTCGCCTTGAGGAGGGCGAGATATCGAACCTTCTTCCTGAAGAGGTTCTTCCTCGAATTGAAGTCTATGGGCAACACGAGATCTCGGAACTCACCAACAGCCCGGAGAAACTCACGCGGCTCCTCAATCGATTTGTGGAGCGTGATGGGTCTCTGGAGCGGCGGAAGGCTGAGTTGCGCCGGGATCTGGAGAAAAATAGGCGGTCGATTGTAGATGTACGCGACGAGCTGGGACAAATTGAAGATCGGCTGGCAACTCTTCCCGCCCTAGAAGAAACCCTTGAACGCTATAAGCAAGCCGGATTTGAAGAGCGTTTGAACGAGCAGAGTCTCTTGGTGCGCGAGGAGCGCGTGCTCGACTCAATCCCCGAGCGGCTGCGGACATTTGACGAATGCCTTGACCTTCTGCGACAGGAGATTCCCATTGATCGCGCATTCTTGTCACCGCGTGCGCTCAGTGACCTGCCCGGAAGGGAGATACTCACTGATGCCAATCAAGTGCTGGAGCACCTGAATCGTGACATTGCCCAGATTGTGGACCGACTCGAGGAAGCACTGAGACTTGCTAACGAAGGGATTTCCGAGATCAGGTCTCGTTGGAACGTGCGGGTGCGCGAGGTGCAGACCGCATACGAGAGTATCCTTCGCGACCTGCAGGCATTGGCAGTCGACGGAGAAGATTTCATTCGCCTGCGGCGCGAAATTGAAGGACTTCAACCCTTGCGACAGCGCCAATCCCTGTTGCAACGGCTCCAAAATGAGTACGTGACGCGTCGTCGGACGCTCCGCGATGAGTGGAAAAATTTGAAAGACGAAGAGATAGAGCTCCTCCGCCAAGCCGCAAGAAATGTTGGGAAAAAGCTCCCTGACCGCGTCCAAGTGGAGGTCACCGAGGCAGGCGATCGAGAGTCGCTGTTCCAGCTACTTCGTGATGAGATTGGGGGCCGCCTCTCCGAAGCTATTGATGCACTTAGGCAACCACAGAAACTCTCCCCACAAGAGTTAGCTAAGGAATTACGCGCAGGCACGGAAGCCGTGCAAAGAATCTACGCAATCCCATCCGGCCAGGCGGAGCGTCTCACGAAAGCCTCGGAGGAGGTTTTTATGAAGATCGAGGAGTTGGACTTGTCCCCAACAACGGCAATCCAACTCAACACCGCCCCAGCAGGAAAACCGCCCAACTGGCGAGCGCTCGAGGACCTGTCAAAGGGCCAGAAAGCCACCGCCGTTCTCCTGCTCCTGCTGTTGGATTCCGATGCGCCATTGATTGTGGACCAACCGGAGGACGACCTTGACAATCGCTTCATCACTGAGGGCATAGTCCCCAAGATGCGGGAGGAGAAACTTAGGAGGCAGTTCTTGTTCTCGACCCACAACGCCAATATCCCGGTTCTCGGCGATGCCGAACTCATCCTCGGACTCACGGCGATAGGTGAAGCCATCCAAGGAATGGCACAAATCGCGGCTGAACACATGGGATCTATTGACTCACAATCGATTCAAGAATTGGTTAAGGACCTACTGGAAGGCGGTAAGGATGCCTTTGAGACACGGCGGTTGAAGTATGGCTTCTAAGGAGGCAGAATGAACAAAAGCGAGCTACAGGAGCTTATTCACAATCCGGAAGATTCAGGTGTGGAGTTCAAGCGCGACGATGTTGCAAACCACGACTTAGCCAAGGAACTCGTCGCATTCCTGAACCTCGAAGGTGGAACCGTTCTGCTAGGAGTCGAGAAGGACGGATCAATCACGGGCACCACACGCGAAAACCTTGAAGAGTGGGTTGCGGAACTTTGCCGGGTAAAGATTGATCCGCCGATAATTCCGTTTCTTTCTTGGGTGAGGGAGGCACTGCCGGGCCGCGATGTTCTCGCCGTTAGAGTGCCTATAGGACCAGATAAACCCTACGCTCGGGTTCACAATGGTCGTACGACCTATTTCATCCGCGTCGGAAGCACTTCACAGGAGGCGAGCCGGGACGAACTTGAGCGTATGTTCCAGGCGTCGGGACATCTGCACTACGGCGTGAAACCCGTGCCGGGTGCCGGATTCGACGGTTTAGATTATCGCCGACTACGCGATTACCTGACTCGCGTCCTCGGCGGACAGGAGCCCGCAGATGTTGATTCTGAAGGCTGGCAGACTTTGCTTCTGAATCTAGATCTGATGACGCTGTCGGCAGGGATGGCGCTTGCTACGATTGATGGGTTGCTTCTCTTTGGAAGAACGCCGAAGAGATTCCTGCCGCAATCCGGCATTCGCGCCGTTTGCTTTCCGGGAACTGAACCCGATTACGCGACACGCGCCGACGAGAACTTACGCGGGCCAATGGTTTCGTTGCGCGCCGCAAACGGCGACATCATTGAAGCCGGTCTCGTCGAACAGGCGTGGGACTTCGTTCGGCGTAACACCACACCAATAGCTAACATAGAAGACACACAGAGGGTTGATTCCTGGCAATACCCCGAGAGTGTGGTCCGCGAAGCTGTCGTGAATGCCCTCGTTCATCGCGATTACAGCATCGCGGGTACCGACATAATGCTGGAAATCTATTCTGATCGCTTGGAGATCGCCAGTCCCGGGCGACTCCCCAACACAATAACCCCGGACGGAATGAAAGCGGGGGCACGTTACGCTCGCAACCAAATACTGGTTAATATCATGCGTGACTACGGTTACGCCGAGGCAAGAGGCATGGGCGTTCGAAACAAGATTATTCCCGGCATGTTCGCCCACAATGGCACCGAGCCAGATCTGATAGCTGAGACAAATCGTTTCATCGTACGGTTGTGGATGGAGTCCTGAAGCAAGCTAGTCTTAACCAATGTAATGTCTGGGCGGGACAGAGCACAGTATTGGGCTTACCTCGCTGAGGGAAACGAGCGAGGTTGACGTGTAGATCTACCCCAAACATATGGGACAGGCCGACTCGCTACCGATACAACTTTCGGCTAATGATTTCCGCGAAGATAGGACGGATGCTCTTGAGACATGACGATTTAACGACTGTTACTGAGGACGGCCATGAACAGCACTGAATTGAACGAACTGATTCGCAACGGAGAAAATTCGGGAGTTGAATTCAAGCGTGACGAGATTCACCCGGACGAACTGGCTAAAGAACTCTCAGCAATGCTCAATTTCGAAGGCGGGAAGATTTTGCTTGGGGTTGAGGATGATGGCAGCATCACAGGATTGACAGGGAGCCGTGAGAAGGCGGAAGAGAGGGTAATGAACATTGCACGCCAAAACCTGCAACCCGGGATTATCACATCATGGTCTTGTATAACGCCAGACGATGGCAAGGTTGTCGGTGTAGTAGAACTGCCCGCCGATGGTCCCGGTAAACCGTACAAAGCTAGGCGCGGTAAGGCCTGGGTGACCTTTATCCGAGTGGGAACCACATCACGCGAGGCAACGCGTGACGAGGAAACGCGTCTTTATCAAGCAAGCCGCTTAATTCGGTACGATATTAGTCCCGTTCCCGACACAGGGCTGGATAGCCTTGATCTCGATCGGATCGAGAACTACTTTCGCGTCATCCTACAACGGGATGCTCCTGCGGTTGAAGATAGCGAAGCTTGGCATCAGATCCTAGTGAACATTGACCTGCTTACTGAATCAGGGAGAGCCACCGTGGCTACGGTAGCAGGAATGTTGATTTTCGGCGAATATCCAAATCGCAGACTGCCTCAGGCTGGCATTACGGCAACGGCTTTTCCGGGCCAAGAGAAAGACTACGACACGATTGACGAGGAACTCATCAGAGGACCTTTGGTCTCGCTTTTATCGGCAAAAAAGCGCCCAGTGGAAAAGGGCGTTATCGACCGAGCGGTGGACTTCGTTGAACGCAACATGGGTACAAGTGCCTGGCTTGAAGGGGGCCGACGTCGGCGGAAGAAGGCACTTCCAAAGGATGCCATCCGTGAGAGCATCGTGAACGCGGTCGTCCACCGAGACTACACACTTATCGGCACGGATATTGAAATTTCGCTGTACCAGGATCGCTTTGAAGTCATTTCACCCGGTCGGCTGCCCAACGGCGTGAACGTGGAGAAGATGAAGGAGGGGCTGCGGGCAGCCAGAAACGAACAGCTAAAAGAAATCCTGCGCGACTATGGTTACGTGGAACACCTCGGCATGGGTGTCCGCAACCGAATTATTGGGTCCATGCGTGTGCATAACGGCACCGAACCCGACCTGATTGAGGATGAAAGTCGTTTCATCGTCCGTTTGTGGAAGAAACCTAAAGGCACATGATTTCTAACGAATTCTAGCATCTGTCACAGGCCGCGCGTATCGGGCGTCTGCGCTCTGCTCAGGTCCCGACGCTACAAGGTGATAGCTGACTATGGCACTGAAGAAATCCCAAATCTACGCCTCTCTCTGGCAAAGTTGCGACGCGCTCATTGACTCCCTGACGGCGGTGGCTTTGCCGACATGGTGAAGCTAAACGGTGACATTGAGATTGACGACAAATTCAACAAGATTATCGGCAAGTTCGCCGAGGCAAACGAACTTAAGGAGGTCTTGTCGTATCTGGCACCCGTTCAACGGGTTGTGTCCCCTCAAACAACCGATAATTCCTAACGTAGAGGCATGATCAATGATCAAAGGTGTGCACACGATGTTCTACTCTTCGGAGCCGGAGGCGTTGCGCGAGTTCCTCCGCGACAAACTTGGCTTCGACTCCTATACGGACGTTGGCGGTGGATGGCTCATCTTCGATCTGCCGGAGGCGGACATGGGGGTGCACCCCGCCGATCCGAGCGGCGAACATGGTGCACCCGCCGGCACCCACGACATCTCCTTCTACTGCGACGACATCAATGCCACGGTCGCGGAGTTAGGAAGCCGTGGTGTGGTCTTTGATGGTGAGGTAGTTGATGCCGGATTCGGTCTGGTGGTACACTTCGAGATGCCGGGCGGTGTGCGTGTGCAACTCTACTAGCCCCATTACGAAAAAGGTACGGGCTGAAGCGCGACAGGCAAAGATATTGGTTTGCTGCCGGCGCCATTCTTAAACTGTTAGGCAAGGACACCTAGGCGCTTTACCCATCTCACTAAGCACAAGGAGAACAGAATCATGCATGAAGTCAATCTTCTGGCGGTGCTGGCTGCCGGAATCGTTCCGATGGTTGTCGGCGCCCTCTGGTATGGCCCGCTATTCGGCAAACGGTGGCTCGAACTGATGGAAACCACCGCGGAGGAGATTCAAGAAGGTTTCAACCCGTTGAAGACGTATGGTGTGAGTTTCTTGCTGGCGTTGGTTACCGCGTTTATCTTGGCGCAGTTGTTCGCCGGGATGGGTGGAGCCGAGCCCGTCGTCTCAATCACCGGCAAGAGCGGGGACGCGCTGGCGGGCGTTTACTTGGCGATCATGGCGCTGATTGCTTTCATCCTCCCGGTCGGCTACCAGTCGGTCGCTTTTGAGAAGCGGAAGGCGGGGCTCTTCTGGCTCAACCTGGGTCATAACGGAGTGGCGCTTCTCGGGCAGGCGGTGATAGTCGCTGCCTGGAGTTGATCATGAGGTCTAGTTTGTCGTTTGACCTCTGCGCCGTGGTCGAAGAAGCCGTACGTTTCCGGAGCGAGAACTGAAGGATTGTAAATTGGCTAGCCTAAGACAATCTGGAGAGGCCAATTGGGACGACGATAAAGCTAGACAAGGTTGGTTTATGATGAAACGAGAACTAGACCAGAGCACGTTGGACGATATCATTCGGCGCGTAGTTGAGGTAGCCCAGCCGGAGCGAATCATACTCTTTGGGTCCGCCGTTCGAGGCTTGATGGCACGGAATAGCGATGTCGATCTGCTCATCGTCAAAGAGGGGGGCGACGCGAAGAATCTCAGGGCACGGATTTACGAGAACCTCTACGGAGTGCGTGTTGCGGTCGATGCGATACTGGTTTCGCCGGCGGATCTTGAGCGATACAAAGACAGCCACGCTTTGGTCATCAAGCCCGCCTTGCAAGAAGGTAGGGTCGTGTATGAAGCCTCCTGAACGATTTCCGCCCGATGATCCGCGAGAGTGGTTAAACCGCGCCAGTGTCCCGTGAAGGTCCCAGCGTAACTGTGTTTGTATCCGGTCGGGAGAGGCACTTACCGGGACGGGTTAGAAAATCTCGGTTTTGGTGAACAGTGGACATCGGAAAATCGGACTCTTCCAGAATCTTCACGAGTGATCGAACCCGGAGCGGTAATGCATGCGATGCTAAACGGTAGCCGTCATAATTGCGGTTGGTCGCTCGTGAATGGTTTACATCCATTGCCTAAATAGCGCCGAATTCACATTTGCAGGCACGTACCACTTCTTTTTGAACGGATCCCACCGTCCGCCGAGTTTCTTGCACTCATCCTTGTCGGAATAAGGGCAGTTCAAATAGATACGGTCTTCAGACTGCGCGGTAAAAATTTTTGCTTGATTCTGTTCCTCAATCAGTTTTGTCGGCGGGGCATCCTTACCTTTGCAAAACCGGCACACCCTCCCATGTCCTCCTTTGCCTTTCTTCAACTTCTGATCGAAGAAGTCGGCTAGCGGTTTGATTTCGCCGCATCGGCTGCAGACCTTGCTATTCTTCTTGTTGAGAGCCTCCTGAAGTTTCTTTTGTTCCTCAATGAGCTTTGGCGGTTCGCGCTCAATATCGATTTTTGCGAGCATCTTTCGCAAGCGCTCATCGATCGTTTTGACCGGGTCATCACCTATTGTGAACCGGTTGATTCGAAGAAAGCGGTATCCATACCCTTCCAAAATTTTCTGACGTTCGACATCCTCAGGCTTCATGTAGAATTCATAATTAGTCTCATCAACTTCGTCGAGATGGTCGAAGTGCTCCTTGAAGCCGTCATATTCGATAACAATCTTAGCAGTCTCGCGCTTGCCGCTTACCTTGATTAGGAAATCGACCTTGTAATTTGGGTGCATGTAGCTTGGATCGAGCTGGCGGAGGTAGGCACCGAGTTCAAACTGAGCATCGATTTCCACACGCTCGCCGAGTTCATCCAAGAGCGGAACCCCACGCAGCCAGTTCAGGACCTGAAGTTCCATAGGTGAATTTGGATCCACTTCATCGGCCTCCGGTCCCTTACGGCCCTTCTCCAAAACTCCACGATAATGCGACAATGCAACCTGGATTCCCCCCTGCATGCCTTCAATGGGCTTCGAATGAAAAATGATTATCCGTTCCTTCGCGCGGCTGAACCCGACGTTCAGGCGCTGAAGGCGAAGTTTTTCTTCGACATCATGGTCGTGGGTAATGTCTTTTGCGAAAATGTAATTAAGCCGATCACGGAGTGGCGTTGCGACCATTGAATAGATACAGACCTCAGCTTCCTCTCCTTGGCAGGTGTCAAAGGTGAAGACTCGAAGCCGGAGGCTGTCACTTAGATCGTTTCCATCTGGTAGTTCCCGCACACGTTCGAGAATAAGTCTCTGCTGCTCGTTGAATGGCGTAATCACACAGACATCCGGCGGGTTGTCGGATTTGCCAAGAGTTTTTAGGTAATCAATGACCGCGTCTGCTTCAAGCCGATTCGTGTTCCCCTTAATTTCGTGCAAGCCGTCATGCTCAAGTTCTACGAACTCAATGACCTCATCAATCGGTTTACCTCGGATCTTCACAGCCTGCAGAGACCCGCCGTAAAAATACTTCGGAATTAGTAGCTTGTAGCTTTTAGACTGACGACAAACATAAAACTTGGTACCCTGTCGTAAATCTTTTCGTCACACGTAGATGTCCATAGTGACTATTCTTCTCGTAGGAGTTTGCTATGGACATTTTGAATCTTATGAAAGAGTTTCCAAATCAAGAATCTTGTCTCAGATTTATAGAGGAAAAACGTTGGAAGGACGGTGTTTGCTGTATCCACTGTGGCAGTGAAAAAGTTGGACGCAAGAACAAAAACGACATTACTACTGGTTGGAATTGCTACGATTGTGAATCTAGCTTTTCGGCTACAGCAGGAACCATCTTCCATGGTACCAAGATACCTCTCCAGAAATGGTTTTTGGCTATCTCAATTCTTTCCAATGCCAAGAAAAGCATATCGAGTTGTCAGCTTGCTCGTGACTTGGACATGAATCAAAAGTCCGCTTGGTATATGGCAATGCGCCTCCGTGAGAAAATGAGTGATAGTGATGAATTGCTGAAAGGGATAGTTGAAGCGGACGAAACCTATGTCGGCGGCAAACCCAGAGCAAAATCTAAGAGAGGTAGAGGCACAAATAAATCTCCCGTCATCGGCGTAGTCGAGAGAGGCGGTCGGGTGGTTGCTAAATTCATGAAGGTTCTATCTGGTGAAAATATCAGAGAATTCATCCTTAGCAATGTCTCACCCGATGAGTCTATTCTTATGACTGATGAATTTCGCTCTTACAATAGTCTGGACGAAGATATCGAAAGACATGTTATCCATCACCAAGAGAGATATGTTTCTGAGGACGGCGTAACTCACACCAACACCATCGAGTCGTTTTGGGCTTGTGTCAAGAGGTCATTCTACGGAACGCATCATCACTACAGCAAGAAGTGGCTGCCACTGTATATCATGGAGTCTTGCTGGAAATATAATCGCAGAAAAGATGATGAGATTTTCATAAGATTTTTTGATGAATGCTTCACCTGAGCCACATGAATTGTTTGGCTATCGGTATATTCTGTCAACGACAACATCATGGTGTGCTGAAAATCCCATAGTGTTGGAAATTAAAATCCCGCAGATAACCCGCAATGCTCCCGCGAGCATGTACAAACGCTTGGTCAACATGATATGCCTCCATTTCTCTCTTATAGAGATGTATTTTAGTGTGAATCAAGATTCCGAACACTGTCTAAAATGATTGTACATTAAGAAGAGAAAAGCAAGCAAATCGACCAAAAAGCAGTTAACTACTAAGTCCCAAATACTTTTAGGAGTTACGCAGTTGGCTGAAGCGTATAAAGAGGTTGTGCCAAATAAGCCCGTACCGCATCTCTGACAATAGAGAGTTTTGCATCAAACCAACTGATACCGGTATGATAGCAATAGTGCTCAATTCTCAGAAAGGCTCTCAGCGCTAAACCGATATGATTTCTTTGAGTGCGAGCAGAGCGCACTTGTGCGCGTTCAATGCCAACAAATTGCTTAATCCCGCGATGATATTCTTCTATTGTCCAAGACCATTCGGCATATTTGAGACGCGTCAATTCGTCCATCTGTAAATCATTCGTTGCCCAATATTCAATGTCACCTTCTGGAGTGTCAACCTTAAATACTCGAATCAATCCATAGCCTTTGAGATGGACAATTGTACCTGTTGATTCACTCGGAAGCGTACTCACCGGACGGTTACCGGAATAATCTTTACTGACAAGTCGGTTGGCAGCTAGACGAGTAAGCCACTTCCAACCATGACCTCGCACCGCTTTTAGATTCTTTAGACTGGCATACCAACTATCAAAACACACACATTCAGGAGCAAAACCGCGTGTTTTCGCTTCTTCAAGCATGGCGCGGAAATGCTCATTCTTCGTCAAGCCGTCTTTGGCTTTATCATAGATTCGATAATCACACGGAATATGTCTATCGCCATCCGTCCAGAGCAAAGTGACCAAGTTAATCCCATTCACAACTCGGTGGTGTTTCCCTGACCAGTGTTTTGTCACGAGTTCAATCTTTTGTGAATAAGGTTTATCCAGAGTCGAGTCATCTATAACTAAAATTCCGGATTCTAATTTCACCTGATTTCTCGATTCTTGCCACAGTTTGCCAGTATCGGGTTCCTCTCGATGCAAGAGCCGTGTTATCGAATCGTGAGCCGGAGGATTATCAGCTTGGGGTTGAACTTTTTCCGATTCAAGACAACTGTAACTTTTCTGAGCGGCTACCAAGAAATCAATATAGTCAGTGTCAGTATATTTAGGGGGATTCATACTCAAATTATAACCTATTTTCACTCAACTGCGTAACTCCTAACTTTGATGAAAAACCAATGATTTCAGGATATCCTCTGAAATGCTTCTTCAACATTATTTTCAGATTTGCGATCCGCTCGACAAACTCAAGTATAGAGGTCTTAATGTCGAACATCTTAATTTGATTAAGGAGTGCAACATCCGGCGATTCTTCCTGTCTGAATTGCTCGACAATCCTTGCCTTGTAGGATTGATTTATCATCTTTGAAGCATTTGCAGTTTTGACGTTCGAAAACTGATTGCGGTCGCCAAGAACTAGTATCTTCTTGGCTCGAACGAACGCGGGTAGCGCTCGAGCGATGGAAACCTGGCTCGCCTCGTCAATAATAATTAAATCGAATAGCTCTCGCTCTAAAGGAACATACTCAGCGTAATCACGAATACCAGCAATCATTACAGGAAATGCCTCTCGGAGATCGGCAAAAAGATCTTTTGGGAACTTCTGTTTCTTCTGAATAATGGTCTTTATCTGTGCTGCTGTGTTTCTCTTTTCGTTCGCGAAAGCAACGACACGGCCGTCAAGGGTGTCGGCCAATCGCCGGGTATGCAGATGCTCAAGGTCGCGAAGTTCTTCGGCATAGTCAATCTCTGGAATTTCCCCAAACATCTGGCGTATTTCTTCAAAGTTTTTCAGATGATCGGCAAGGAACATGAGGCGGGAAAGAACCTTCGATCTTTTGTGCGCCCCCAAGGCTGATAAATCATGGCTCGAAATGCCAATCTCAGCGAAGAGTCCATCTTCGTCATTGTCGAGTACATCGATAAGCTCAGCGTACGCTTCAGACAGCTCCGTTAACTCGTCGCTGCTCATCATGAGATCCTGCATCATCTGATAGAACGCTACGTCAATCTCGGCTTCGGCCGTGATATTGATACGCTTTAAGTCGTCAATTGCGTCACGGAAACCTTGCTGCGCCCGACGTAGGTGGTCAATGTGTTTATGTGCGTCTACTGCGGAGCGATAATTGAATTCATCGGTTAGGCGTCGGGCAATGCGGCGGACTTTTTTGCCTGCGAATATAAAGCCGATGAGCGGCATCCTTGCATCTTGGAACTCGTCAATAATTCGACCCAACACTGGTAGGTTTGCTACTTGAAACTTCCCGAAACTCTTCATCTCGTCTGTGATTGTGCAGGCACTTGCCACACTCATCATCTTTTTTTGAAAGTCAAGAAATATCTCAAGCGGACGTCGTTGTATCTCGCAGCCGTTCACGGACAAGAGCGACTGGATTTCAGGCAGCAGAAAAAAATCGGCGACAACCTTGGCCTTAAGAACACCGCGTCTAAAATCACTATGACGGCAAAGGAAGTCTGAGTCGTCTGTCAGAAAATCAAAGTGTTTCTCGGCTTTTTGAAGCGCGATAATCCGTTTCATCTCAATGGCGATGGCCGCGGTGGAGGTGCCTGCAATCCTCCCCTTCAGGGACCGTTCCTTGTCTTCAACATTCTTTTTGAATTCGCCCTTCTTTGCCTTGAAGACTTGGTGACTTTGATGTATCTGACTAATCGTCTTCACCGCTAGAATCTTGGCATAGGTGCTGCCCTGTTTACCAAGCCGTAGGATTGGATCCTGGAAATTTTCACCAAGGCGAACTGTCTTCAGGGTGTCCGTGATTTTTTGTTCGGCAACATTGAGTGCTTCTTTTTTTTCGGAGAGAATGAGCACATTACGATTCTTTAGAATTGCATCAAAGACCACAGCCGTAATCGTGTGCGACTTACCAGTTCCTGGCGGCCCCTCGACCGCGATGTACTTCCCCTCGGACGTGTTGAGAGCAAAGAGTATCTTCCGTTGCTCCTCGTTGAGCGGTACCGGGCTGTCATAGACGAGGCGATCGGGCAGCGTGGTGTTCAGCCATTTTTCGCTAACATGGTCCTCGAGCGATTCAGGATCCTCTGTCATGAACCTCATGATGAGCGCCTTGAATTCTTCGCCCACTGGGCTCTCCCCGTTGAGCAACTCAAGCAGTTCCTCGTAATCGTTAAGGAGGCTTTCGTCAGACTGGTCGAAAGCTGCGAAGTGAAGGCTATTGTCGATTGAGATTTGCGACCGTGCTATCTTCTGCGGTCTCAAATCGTGCAGGTCTATCTCCCCGTCCATTGCGAGCGCATTGGTGAACTCATCAAGCGTGTCCTGAATATGTGCTAGGAATGTCTCTCCCTGGCCAACATATACGATTCGCTCTGAAAGTGAAAAGGCGATTGGTTTATTGATTGCGCGGCTAACTTCGCTGATTCCGAAATCTATAGCCTTCTTGTTAATAAGTAGATGGGGGTCGATCCGAATCGTGTAAATAGACTCAGAGAGTTCGACCTCGACGGGAAAATAGAATATCGGATACGACGTTTTGCCGAATCGCAAGGCACTTACATAGACATAAATCTGGAAGTTTTCTTTGAGTTTCAGCGTGGCTCTCAGTTCACTCAGATCACTATGAAAATCACTGGTAGTGAAACCTTCAAAATAGTAATTCAGTTTTGTCCGAATGAGGCCAAGCTGGCAAGTCTCCTCAACAAGCCTATCAAACTCTTCGTAATTGTCATTGACAATGGCCGAGGCAATAACAACCGGGATTGGCTCAGTTAGAGGATCGACGAGCAGGTCACCGAGTTCCTCCTCAAGGTTGTAAATCGTCTCAAGACTCTCGTTGCCTTGGTTTTCTAAGAATGTACCTAGGCTCGTCAATAACGGATTGACACTGGTAAGAAGGAGTGCTGACTTTAGTTGAGAAATGACATAATCGGCAAAGCGCTCTGGGTCGTCAGCGAGATGCTTACAATTCTCACGAGCGAATGCTTTCACGGCGTCGATAATCTCCGCGATCTTCTCGCCATCGACACCATTTATGTGCTGGTTGATAACCTCTAGCAAGTACACACTTAATCGTGAGCGATATCTCTCGCGACGGATTCTGAACTCCAACGCCATCTTAGTATCGAAGGGCTGTCCAAGCAAATTCCAAAGATCCCGTGTCAATTCTGGATATTTCGATAGCGGTACACCAGTCCGGATTCCGCTACTGTCCCTTGAAGAGATTTGACGCTTAGGCGCAGACGTTTTCTTGAAGTCAGTATCCAGAAAGTCTCGGAAATAACTGGCAATGGAACCAACCCAATTATTTTCTGGCGACAAAGCAACGGGGTTTTCTATGTTTGGAGGTGTTTCCTTACCAATCAACGACAATTCCTTACGTCAGCGACCTTCTGTCGCCGCTGGCTACAATTACTCAACAAATTTTTATTTGGTCGTCCGGATGAACCTTCTTATACACCCACCCATGTGTCGACCGACCTCGCTGGAAATCAAAGATTCATAAGTTCAGAACCGTCCCGATTTTGAGATTCAATCTGCCCTTGAGGAACGGTGATTGCGACGAGAATCGAGCACTTCCGGTACCTTGACTACCTTCCTAATCCCGTAGGCCATTTGAGTCATTGTACCTCTCTCATCCCGTTCTCGTCGTTGACCGCCCGGGGAAATATACTATACTTTCATTGTGATGTCAAGAACACCCCAACCACCCCTCGCTGTGAGCAAACCACCTTGCACCTTCCTCCCGCCATTGGGTATCATACACATTCACAAATACGTTTACCTTTATTAGGAGGAATCAATGGCTCTCAACACCTACTTAACCTTTGAAGGCAACTGCCGCGAAGTGTTTGAATTCTACCGCTCCGTCTTCGGCGGGGAGTTCGCGTTCATCTCGACATTCCGCGAAGGGCCGGAAGACATGGGCGTTGCGGAGGTGGAGCTTGACCGTATCCTGCACGTTTCCCTTCCCGTTGGCTCAAGCGTCCTCATGGGCAGCGACAGTTGCTCATCGTTCGGTCCCCCGCCGGTCGTAGGGAACAACGTCTCACTCTCCTTCGAAGCGGAAAGCAAAGAACATGCGGACGAAATCTTCGCCAAACTGTCAAGCGGCGGCGAGGTGAAGTGCCCGATGGCAGATGCGTTCTGGGGCGCCTATTTCGGCGCATGCACCGACAAATTCGGCATCAACTGGCAGATTATCGCTAAACAATCACAAGACTGAACAGGCGCGCGTCCAACGGCTCGCAATATCCACCATTTTCCATCGGCAGCGAGGTCAACATGTCCAAGATCGATAACCCTGAAGTTGCGCGAGTGTTCGACGGCTACCCGGAGCCCATGCGCAAGAAAATGATGCGCCTCCGGCAACTCGTCCTGGACACGGCATCGGAGACCGAGGGCGTCGACGCGCCGGAGGAAACCCTGAAGTGGGGAGAACCCAGCTACCTCACGAAGGACGGCAGCACAATCAGAATGGACTGGAAGGCCAGGGCGCCCGACCAGTACGCGATGTACTTCAATTGCAACACGTTGTTGGTCGCCACATTCAAAGCGGTCTACGGTGATGTGTTCACATTCGAGGACAACAGAGCCATCGTGTTCGGCGAAACCGACGAGTTCCCGGTCGACGAGCTGAAACACTGCATCTCGCTCGCTCTGACATATCATCGCGTGAAACATCTACCGTGGCTAGGCGCCTGACCGAGACGCTCAGCGGCGCTTTCTCAGGAAATATCTCATGGACAAGATTGACTTCAAAAAGACGATGAAGAATCTCTATCGTGCCACCAACAAGGTGGAGCGCGTCAAGCCGGGCGAGGGAACCTTCCTGGTTGTGGATGGGCAGGGCGCTCCCGGCGGCGAAGCGTTTCAAAAGGCGATTCAAGACCTCTACCCGGTCGCCTACACCGTGAAATTCTCTCTGAAAAAGGCGGGGACGATCGACTTTGTCGTTCCTCCTCTGGAGGCGCTTTGGTACGATGATCCGGCTGAAGTTCCCGACGTTTCCCGGTGGCGTTGGAGGACGATGATCCGTGTGCCGGAGAGTGTGAAAAGCGAGCAGCTGCAAGAGGCACAGAGTACCATCTTGGAGAAGAAGGGAACTGACACCTCCGACGTCCAATTGGTAAGATGGGAGGAAGGCGATAGCCTTCAGGTCTTGCACATTGGCCCCTACGACCAAGTCGGAGCTATCTACGAACAGTTTCAGAGTAGGGCGCTGTTAGAAAATGTCACTCTCCAGCCTCCGGGGCATGAAATCTATCTCAGCGATCCCCGTCGTACCGCGCCAGAAAAGCTCAAGACAATCGTACGGATGTCCCTAGTTTGAGAATCTCTGTAGCCATCTCCCCGGCAGGAAATTTCGCAGCCACATCCGGTGAGAGCACAATTCCGTGCCGTTACCCCGACATGCTCTCTTCAGCACATCTATATTAGGATTTACCCAGTTCGGTTTTTGTAGGGAACGCAGATCTGCGTTCCCTACTTGCATCATTTAAAGAAAGAGAGTACATAGGGAATAACGATCAAGCGAGTGAATAACGAGTGCGATAGAGATCCCTCGTTATTCCCTACTACAAGCGCCCTGCAAAATGAGATTGTCGTGAAGATAGCCATTTCTACTTTTTGCGTAAGTCCTATATTAATTGGACAAGAGGAAATAGCATAACAATGTCAAATGAGAGAATTATTGAGCTCGAACAGAATATCGGCAAGTTAATAGCAGAGCTCAATGCTCTGCGCAAGACCAACCCGGGGACGCCGGTCCCCAATTACACCTTTGCGACGCTGACCAGTCAGGTGACGCTGCTCGAACTGTTCGGCGGAAAGGACAAGCTGCTGGCTATCCATAACATGGGACAGGGCTGCCGCTATTGCACGTTATGGGCGGACGGCTTCAACGGCTTGTTGCCCCATCTGGAATCTGCCCTGTCCGTCGTGTTGCTCTCGAAGGATCCGCCCGAAGTTCAGCGCCGGTTTGCCAACGCCCGCGGCTGGCGGATTCGCCTAGCGTCGCACGGAGGCGGGGTTTACATGCGTGAGCAGTCGGTGGTTAACGAAGAAGACAATTACCCGGGCGCCGTGGTCTACGAACGGGACGGTGACACCATTCTGCGCAAGAGCGCGTGCGAGTTCGGCCCAGGCGACATCTACTGTGCGATGTGGAGCCTTCTCGGCTTGGCGGGACTCGGCGAAGATGAATGGACGCCGCAGTACACCTATTGGAAACGTCCCGCCGAATTGGACGACGGCGGCTTGGACGTGCTTGACTGAACGCGGCAACAAGCCGCTGCGGAGCCTACCGAAATGGCACAAGACGTTTTGACACAAGCAGGCGCCTTTGCGCGTGAGGGCAACCTTGAGGCACTCGAAAATCTGCTCTCCTCCTCCCCGGCGGTTCTCACGGCAAGGGATTCCGAAGGGCGCACGCTGCTCGATCTTGCTTGCCGCGCCGCGACCGGAGACATCGCCATTCCCTTGCACCCGGGCACACCCGAACAGCATGCCGCCGTTGACCTGATCTTGAAGGCGGGTGCTGACCCGTCCGCCGCCGACCACGACAACTGGTCGCCGCTGCATTCCGCGGCTATGGCAGGCCACACCGACCTGGCACGGCGGCTCGTCGCCGCGGGCGCTTCTACCGAGATGAACGCATATGGCAAGGAAGGCGGCTCTCCGCTGTCCTACGCGCTGTTTTACGCCAAAGCCTATATGGGCGAGGTGTTGGTGCCGGTCTATCCCGACAATCTGCGCGCCGCTGCCGCGCTCGGGAACGACCTCGGCCGATTCGTTGACGGCGATGAGCTGACGCCGGATGCCTACCGCGGACTCGACTTCTACGCCCCCGAGTTTTTCCCGGCTTGGGATCGCACCCGCAGCCGTCAGGAGGTGCTTGATGAATCGCTTTCTTGGGCGGCGCGGAACAACCAGAGCAATTCCATGGCAGCGCTCGTCGCTCTCGGCGCGGACGTCAACGCCAATCCCTTCCGCGGCACGCCGCTCCTGTGGGCGTGCTACAGCGACAAGGTCGAAGCGGCGGCTTGGTTGCTGGATCATGGCGCGGATTCGGATCTGCGGCACGATTGGGGCGGCGAAGGCCACGGCGTCGATGCCGTCGCCATGCACCTGGCGGCGCAATACAACTGCGTGAGATGCTTGAACCTACTGCTCGACCGAGGAGCCGATTCGACCGTCGTCGACGGCGCCCACGACGGCACACCCAAGGGATGGGCGGAATTTCACGGTGCGACCGACGCCGTCGAGATATTAAACCGACGAGTCGGATAGCGTGTCAGCCTGCCTTGCCCCGGACCCCATCATTGACTTGATACGCGGCGCGTGCGTTGACCCTCGCGCCGATGGTATGATATACTCACGCGCGTCTACAGATTCTCGCACTTTTTTCGGGAGGAAACGATGATTCTCAACACCTACTTAACCTTCGACGACAACTGCCGAGAAGTGTTTGAATTCTACCGTTCCATCTTCGGCGGCGAGTTTGAAACTCTTATGACGTTCCGTGATGGCCCGGAGGACATGAACGTCGCTGAAGAGGAGCTTGACCGTATCATGCACGTCTCACTTCCGATCGGATCCAGTGTCCTCATGGGCAGCGACAGTTGTTCAGGGTTCGGTCCACCGCCTGTCGTAGGGAACAACTTCTCGCTCTCGTTCCAAGCGGAGAGCAGAGAACATGCGGACGAGGTCTTCGCCAATCTGTCAGACGGCGGCGAAGCGAAGTGGCCAATGGGCGACATGTTCTGGGGCGCATACTTCGGCGGATGCACCGACAAGTTCGGCATCAACTGGCAGGTGCTTGCCCAATGCGAAGATGATCAAGCGAGCGAATAGCGAGCAGGATTTTCTATGGGAGTTCTATCGCACTCATTATTCATTCGCTTGATCCCTCCTTATCCAGTCGGTTGATCGATAGAGATCCCCTTGCCCCACCGACTTTGCGCGAAGGCAAGACTTTTTACTCCGCTCCACGCAATCAATGCACTAGCATTTTAGAGAAATGGTATAAGCCACAATCTTCATGAACGAAAAATCGAAGGTACGTACCTGTCTCTGGTTTGACAACCAAGGCGAAGAGGCGGCACAAAGGGCGCACAACGCCATGATGAAAATGGCCAAGATAGACATCGCTGCCCTTGAGTCCGCTTTTAACGGTGAGTAGTGCGGCGGAGGAACCGTGCACTGCTGTCTCCGCTCGACATCAATCACTGAGGGCAGACAAGTCCTTCAATATTGGGTCGAATAAGTGGCTGCCGGACTTGGCAAGCGACGAACAGTGGACACACACGACTGAACGAAAATCAACCCTACTTTCTGTCGCGCGTCAGTCATCGCTGTTGTTCGTCGCGCTGAGAGAGAACACGATAAGGATCGGGAAGCAATAATGACGACCGAAACACGACCCAAGGTGCGAAAATCATTCCGGCTCTGCGCTACGTAGACGCTCCCGCCGCGATCGAATGGCTGTGCGCGGCGTTCGGCTTCGAGAAGCACTTGGTCGTGCCGGGTGACAACGACCTGATTGCCCATGCCCAACTCACCCTTCGAAACAGTATGATTATGCTGGGTTCGGTCCGCGAAGGGGAATATGACGACCTGCTAATCCAACCGACGGATGCCGGCGCGGTAACCCAGGCACCCTACGTGATCGTCGATGATGTGGACACCCACTGCGCGCGGGCACGGGCGTCCGGTGCCGAGATTGTAATGGAGCCTGCCGACCAAGATTATGGCGGTCGACTCTATATCTGCCGCGATATCGAGCGCCACGTATGGAACTTTGGTTCTTATGACCCATGGGCAGATCCCGGCGGCTAGGAACATACACAGGTCTGCGCTCTGCGATGCTTGCGACGCCGGCGTCAAGTATTTCGAAACGTGCCAAGTTCAAATCAACAACATCTTCTTCCGTACACATTCGCGCATGTTATGGTGAGAATTGGAAACTAGAGACACATTGATAGAATCGTCAAACGAGAAGGCTGCGCTACGATACCGCGCCCGACTCTATCCGTCAGCCGAACTTTGCAGCGCGCTGCGGGAGGCACTGCGCGAGAACGGCAATCCCGAGAAAGCGCCGGGGATGCAGGCTTACATGAAGTCGGAGATGCCCTATCTCGGAGTGCAGACGCCGGCGCTGAAAGTGGTGTGCCGCAAAGTCTTCGCCGCGTACCCGCTCCGAACACAGAAACGCTGGCTGCACACCATCCTCGCCATCTGGCGGAATGCGGACTACCGGGAAGAGCGCTACGCCGCCATCAGGCTCGGCGAAAATCCCGCCTACGAGGACTTCCAGACACTTGAGGCACTGCCCTGCTACGAGGAGATGATCGTCGATGGCGCGTGGTGGGACTATATAGACACCATCGCGCCCCGGCTTGTCGGCGGTCTTCTGACCCGCTATCCGGAGGAGATGAAAGGGGTGATGCTTGAATGGGCGCACTCGTCCGACATCTGGAAACGCCGCACCTCCATCCTCTGTCAATTGAAATTCAAGGATGCCACGGACGTTGATTTCCTTCAAGCGTGCATTGAACCGTCCATAGAGCATCCCGAATTCTTCCTGCGCAAAGCGATTGCTTGGGCGCTGCGCGAGTATGCCAAGACTGATCCGGACGTGGTCATCGCCTATATCACGGAGAACGCACATCGGTTGAGCACATTCAGCAAACGCCAAGCCTTGCGCCTCCTCCTCAGGACGGGCCGCATTGACGCCGTGCCCTAACCGACGATCGGGGTTCGGGTGGGAAAGAGGACTTGTATTCTTTTATCTCAACCGTGCCGGCAATCCATGTCTAGCTATAAATCTGTTGCTTGACAAAGGAAACTCCGAAAATGAACAAATGTCACTACTCAATCACGATTTCAGCGCCGCGATCCACCGTGTGGCACGTTCTGCTAGACGATGAGACCTACAGACAGTGGACGACCGTATTCGCTGAAGGTTCGTACTTCGAGGGCGGCTGGAAGGTGGGCAGCACCCTTCGTTTCCTTACGCCGGAAAAGGACGAAATGGTGAGGGTGTTTGCGGAAAACCGAAAGCACGAGTTTGTATCAATCGAGCACCTCGGCTGTGTCGTCAAGGGCGTCGACGATACGGAAAGTGACGAGGTGAAGGCGTGGACGCCGGCTTACGAAAATTACACACTCGCCGAAGTGGACGCTGGTACCGAACTAGTCGTTGACATAGATATACCTTCGACGTATCAGGCTTACTTTAAAGACGTATGGCCCCGAGCGCTGAAGGCAGTTAAAGAACTATCCGAAAAATAGGAGAAATTATGAGCAGATTAACCTTTACCAACCTACCCGTTAAAGACCTCGACAAATCAAAGGAATTCTATTCCCAACTAGGATTTGAATTTAACCCCGATTTTAGCGGCGAAAATTGCGCCTGCTTGGTCATCTCCGAAGGCAGCTATTCCATGCTAATGACCGAGTCTTTTTTCCAGATGTCTACCAACAAAGAAATCGCCGACGCATCAAAGACCAGCGAGGTCGTCATCGCGTTATCCACTGACAGCCGTGAGGAGGTCGATGCGATAGTAGACAAGGCGCTCAACGCCGGCAGCAGCGAACCGGTGCCAACCGAGGATCAGCCTTGGATGTATTGCAGGACATTCCAAGACCCCGATGGGCACGTGTGGCAACTGTTTCACATGAGCCAAGGAGAGGGGTAACCCACCTATCTCGGTCATCGCACACTGCGCGGACTGGTGAATAGCCTTCGGTCAAAGGGATGATATAGTTCCGCAACATCCGTCCTTCGACGAAAGGAGAGATAGCATGACCAAACACTACAACCCGGTAGGTTGGTTCGAGATTCCCGCAATCGACCTGAACAGAGCCAAGAAATTCTACGAAGCCGTGTTGGATGTCCAACTCACTCTCGCCACAATGGGGCAAGTGGAAATGGCATGGTTTCCCTCGGTCGAGGATGGAATTGGCTCCTCCGGGACACTAGCGAAGGTCAACGCCAATGGCGGAATGATTCTCACTCCCAAGACCAGCATCGGCGAGTACGGCTTTTACGCCTTCTTCGAGGATTCCGAGGGAAATCGCTTGGCATTGCACTCTAGGGAATAACTTCCTGTAGGGTGGGATCAAGCGAGTGAATAGCAAGTGCGATAGCAATCCTTTCAAGCGCGTAGGTTGGGTTGAGCGAGACATGGAAAACCACATGTGCGTGGGCTGGAAACCTTCGCGTACCGATGCCGCTTCCAGTCTCCGAAATTGTAGCGAAACCCAACACTTCATAACACGCGGATTGGTCCATTTGGATGTTGGGTTTCGCTATAGATATCCCACAAGACAATCTGCCTGACAAGCAGTCGCATGGGACAACACAAGGGAGGGATTTCTATCGCACGGGATTTTCTATCGCGGTCACTATCCGTTCCCTTGATCGCTATTTACTCGCTTGATCGTTCAACCCAACCTACATGGTTTTATAGGGAACAACGATCGTTGTTCCCTACCTCAACGAAACAATTTCCCGCGTGGAATCCTCAATCCCCAAATCAAAGCGGCACAACGATATAAAATAGACTCCTTGACCTAACAGAGATGACGTATTAAAATACAAACTCGCGTCAATAACATACTTGTCATCCGGCTGCCGCAATGCGAAACGGTGTTGGAGGCGGCCCACGTGATAGACGACACGGGTGAATGTTCATAGGACTTGGGGAACGCAGATCTGCGTTCCCTGCTGGCAAGTCCCGGTCATATCCCGTATAAGGACTGTAACATGGCAAAGATAGAAGGTTTCAGAGTACGAAATTTCAAAGTGCTCAAGGATGTGACGCTGGGGCGACTGTGGAACCTGCAAAAAAAGAAACCCCTCGCCGCTATGACAGCGGTCATCGGCAAGAATGGGGTCGGCAAAAGCGCCTTATTCGATGCGTTCGGCTTCCTTGCTGATGCCTTAAAGTCTGGTATCGAGGAGGCGTGCGACCAACGGGGGCGAGGCGGCTTTGAGAGGCTGCGATCCCAAGGCGAAACTGCCCCCATTGAGTTCGAGGTGTATTATAGAGAACACGGAAACGCCCGGCCAATTACCTACCAGATTGCTATTCAAGCAGACGAGTTCGGCCGCCCATACGTCCTACGAGAACGCCTCAGACAGAGACGCAAAGGCCAGAAACACGGTCAACCGTTTCCTTTTTTGTTCCTTGAGAACGGCAAGGGCGTGGCGTGGAAGGGGGGACAAGCAGGGCGTCGGATTGACGAAGAAATGGAGCAACTCGATCTCACCAAGTTGATAGAGTTGATAACGGCAGAGGAATCCAGTGCGACAGAGATTGTCGAATTGGAAGATCGGCGCAAACTCGGCAGCGCCACGCTCGGCGCGCTGAAACAGCATTCGAGGATTTCCGATTTTCGCCGGTTTATCGAGGGATGGTATCTCAGCTATTTCACCCCGGACGCGGCGCGCAGCCTACCGATGGCGGGGCCGCAGCAACACTTTAATTTCCACGGCGACAACCTCGGCAATGTCGTGCAATTCATGGAGCGCGAACACCCGGGGAGATTCAAGACTATCTTGAATCGCATCGCTGATAAAATTCCGGGCATAGACCGGATTGACACCGAACGAACTTCTGACGGCAGGCTGCTGCTCCGCTTCAACGACAAAGGTTTTCAGAATCCGTTTCACGCGCAGCAGGTGTCCGACGGCACGCTGAAAGTCTTCGCCTACCTATTGCTGCTCGAAGATCCGACACCCCACCCGTTCCTGTGCATTGAAGAACCGGAGAACGGATTATACCATAAACTCTTGGAGACTTTGGCGAACGAATTCCGCGAACACACTAGCCGAGGCAGAAGGAGGTCGCAGGTCTTTGTCACCACGCATCAGCCGTACTTCGTTGATGCGCTTGACCCGGAGGAGGTGTGGATTCTGGAGAAGGGCGCGGACGGCTTTTCGACGATTCGCCGGGCAAGCGACGATCCAACCGTGAACAACATGGTCGCCGAGGGATTGCCGTTGGGAGGTCTCTGGTACAGCGATTATCTGGAGGCAAGTTAGTCGATGCGCTTTGAGATTCTGGTGGAAGACCTGTCTGGGAAGAGGGCGCTTGAGGTTCTGATGCCGAAAATCCTCGGCGACCAGCATTCTTTCAGGATTATCAATTATCGAGGAGTCGGACACATTCCCAAAAACCTCACGAGTATCGCCGATGCGGGCAAACTGCTTCTGCTCAATCAGCTTCCCAAGCTACTTCGGGCGTATGGGCGTAGTTCTGACAACAATCCAACGGCGGTGATTGTGGTTTGCGACTTGGATAACAGGTGCCTGAAAACCTTTCGCCAAGAACTTTTCTCAGTTCTAAATGCATGCAACCCGAAGCCGGAGACTAGGTTTTGCATCGCCGTGGAGGAAGGCGAGTCCTGGTTGCTCGGCGATATCCCCGCCATCAAGGCAGCCTATCCGAAGGCTAGGGACAACGTACTGAATGGATACAAAAACGACGCGATTTGCGGAACATGGGAACTTCTGGCGGACGCCGTATTCATCAAAGGCTCAGGCGCACTCAAAAAGCGGGGGTGGCAGGCGGTGGGTCGGGAGAAATCTGCTTGGGCAGAGAATATCGCGCCGCACATGGATGTAAATGTCAACGCATCGCCCAGATTCCGATACTTTCGGGAAAAGGTTCGAGATCTAACCAAGGGATAATGTCTAGAAAAAATACCTTTTAGGTGGGACATCTGCCCCACCTACGGCGGGATTTGACATAATCCCAATGCTAACGCGTGGGAAGGGGATGAGACCCCATGTTTTAGCATTGTTGATTGTGCCGTAGACGCAGGCACCAGCGGTGATCTTCTATCATCAAATCGAAGATTGGATCCTCACAAGTGTATAAGCAGACCTACGCGGCGGAGATGGCTAACCCCCACCTGTCGCCCCGCCGGGGCTTGAGGTCTTTGGGGCGCCTGTATTCTATACACCTTTCGCCCTTCTAGGGCTTTAAGAGGCTGGTGGAATCTCTATGGGGGCTCTATCGCGCTCGTTGTCCACTCGCTTGATCCCGACCTACGGGCTGCGGTGCGACAGGTGTATAGCGACCATAGCACCCCAGCAAAAGATTAACTCAGCCGAGGAAAATCTCAGCAAAATCACTGTTACATTAGGGAGGTAGTTGCTAATGGCACGACTGAAAGATAAGATTGTCGTAATTACGGGATCGGGCCTGGGGCTAGGCGAAGCGATGGCGCTGCTGTTTAGCCGCGAAGGCGCCAAGATAGTCGTCTTTGACATCAACGAGACGGCCGGACGAGAAACGGTGGGGCAAATCCGCGAGCGAGGGGGCGAGGCAATTTTTGTTCGGGGCGATGTCTCGAATCCGGACGACGCTACCCGCGTGATTCACGACGCTGTCGATGCTTACGGCCGTGTCGATGTCCTGGTCAACAATGCGGGTGTCCATGTCGACAAGAACGTCCCTGACACGACCGAGGCGGAATGGGACCATGTTCTGGGAGTGAATCTCAAGGGGATTTTTCTGTGTTCGAAGGCTGCCATACCGCAGATGCGCCGACAAGGCGGCGGGAACATTATCTGCATCTCATCAATCTCGGGTTTAATCGGACAAGTGAACCAAGCAGCTTACAACGCTTCCAAGCACGGTATCATCGGGCTTGTCAGATGCATGGCGTATGATCACGCCGGAGAGAGCATCCGGGTCAACGCGATCTGCCCCGGAGTGATGAATACACCGCTGGTGGCAAGTGTCCCCGAGGAACACATCGCGCCGTATCGAAAGGCGAACTTGTTGGAACGTTTTGCCGAGCCTATTGAAGTCGCGAATGCTGCCCTGTTCCTGGCGAGCGACGAGTCGTCGCACGTAACCGGCTCTGCCATGGTCGTTGACGGCGGTTACACCACGAAGTAACGCCTCAATGGACAAACGGCTAAGGGAGTATCAATTGTTAGCAGGTTTCGGTATTAAGTTTATCTTCTGAAGCAACCGGGAAGAATAAGATTGGAAGGGTGGAAGAATGGAAGGGCGGAAAATTTCCTTCCACGCCGCCGTTAATCCTCTGGAGCGAAAGGATGGAAGCTGAATAGTTGGGTTTCACGGAGTTCAACCCAACGTACAGGCTAGATAAAGATCTGCTGGATTTGGCAATCCAGCCGGTGCAGCCGGTGCGCCGGTGTATCATCCCGTGATTGAAAGAGGTAGCCATGCCTGAAAAACTGACCGTTTTGTTTTTACCCCATCCCCTCGACCCCTCAATGTTTAAACCGTGGGGCGAGGACGTGGTGGCTGCCATCGGTGACCGCCACAATCTGAAAATCTTGGACTATAACCAACCCATTGCCCCGCAGTTTGAAGGGGTTGAGGTAGTGATTGACCAAGGCGGTTCCGCGGGCACTCGAGAAATGGCGGACGCAGCCGCGGGCAAGGTGCGTCTATGGCAGATTCTTGGCACGGGGATCGACCATTTCGATATGGATTACTGGCGCACCAAGAAAATTGCTGTGGCGAACTGTCCGGGACCTTTCAGCGCCGCGGCTCTGGCAGAATGTGCGATGATGTTCATTCTGATGCTCGCACGGCAGTATCCTATTACCCAGGCGAATCTTAAAGCAGGGCAGATGTATAAGCCCACGGGGCTGGAACTCGAGGGATTGAAATTGGGCATCGTCGGTTTCGGCGCCAGCGGGATGGAGTTGGCGCGTCGAGCGCTGCCGTTTGGCATGAGAATCTTTGCGATCGATATTCGCGATGTCGGATCGGATGAGGTGCGCGAGTTCGGCGTGGAATTTGTCGGGAAACCGGCGGATTTGGATAAAGTCCTCGCCGAGTCCGATATCGTGTCCCTGCATCTACATCTCAACGTTGAAACACGACACACTATCAATGCACGCCGCTTGCGTCTAATGAAGCCGAGGGCGTTTTTGATTAATGTCGCTCGCGGGGCGTTGGTGGACGAAGCCGCGCTGGAAGCCGCATTGGTGGAGGGGCAGATTGGTGGAGCCGGCTTAGACGCTTTCAGCCAAGAGCCGCCGGATACGACCTCGCCGATTTTCAGCTTGCCAAATGTAATTGCGACGCCTCATATCTCCGGCACTACCGATGGCACATCGCGGAAACGGGCACAGGCGGCGGCTGAGAATGTGGATCGCGTAGCGCTGGACTCGAACCGCTGTACCGCGTGGATTGAGGGATTGATAGTCCACGGCATCCAAGAGTTGGCAGATCAGATCCCGGTTATCACGGGGCAGCCACTGGGACGGGCTTGAAGTTCAATATCCGTATTGTGTTCGGCGACGAAACCCTACCAGATCCAGAGGCGGTGGAAAAGATTAACCAACTCCTCGCCGAGGTGGATGATACACTGAGGCTTAAATGAGGGGAGTAACAACCGAGAACCTCGTGTTCATCATTCGTGATGCACATAACCTTGTTAGTTCTTCGGAGCAGTACGCAATGAGATTCGATGAGGTCGAAAGACCAGACGCCATTGGTGAATCCGAGCCTACAGAACAATTGACTAGCTCCATGTCCCCGGTTCCAAGTCCCGCTGCTACCGGTGGAGCAGGCACTTTCTTTGAGCAGCACGTTGATGCCTACTGGCTTGGGCTGCTTCTTGTACGAGCCATCCCGCCAATATTAATCGACTGCACCTTGGAGCACGTGCATCTGCAAACAAGGCACCTCGGCTGGCAAACGGACGATTTCTTGGTCATGGGTAAAAACGAATCGGGACAACAACAGAAACTTGCAGGTCAAGTAAAACGGACCTTCACTGTTAGCGCAAGAGATGCTGAATGCAAAAAGACGATCAAGGCTTTTTGGAAGGATTTTAAGAATACTCAGCAGTTTTCGTCGGATTCCGATAGGTTTGTCCTTGTTACGCTGCGAGGCACTAATAATCTACTAGTGCACTTCTCGGGGCTCTTGGACTGCGCACGTGCCTCTCAAGATGGAACTGATTTCGAATATCGGATGGCTCTTCCTAACTTCATCAACAGAAAGTCCGTGCAGTACTGTAATGACATCCGGAAGATTGTTAGTGAAATTGAAGACAGAAATGTTTCCATTACTGATATCTGGTCGTTTCTCCGTGTAATGCATGTCCTAAGCCTTGATTTGAATAGCGCAACGGGCCAAGCAGAAGCAACTATCAAGAGCCTTCTGGCTCATGCCACCAGTGAGCCGGATGCGGTTGGTGTCGCGGATGCCACATGGAATGCGTTACTTCGCGTGGTGAGTGAAGGGATGCCGGGCGGACGTAGCTATCGACGCGAGGATTTGCCGGAGGAGTTGATAAATCGTCACCGCCCAATAGCGGACACTGAGCATAGCGTATTACAGTCGCTAAGCAATCACTCCGCGCTTATATTGGACGGAATTCGGTCAACAATCGGAAGTTTTCATTTGGAACGCCATCATCTTGTGCAGCAGGTCATTGAACATCTGGAATCTGCCCAAGTCATCCTAATCTCAGGCCCCGCTGGAAGCGGGAAATCTGTCGTTGCCAAGGATGTTCTCCGAACCGTCCGTGACGATTATTTCACGTTTAGTTTCCGAGCGGAGGAGTTCGCACGCGCCCACTTGGATGAAACGCTGCAAGCAGTCCAAATCTCCGCCAACGCGGCGACAATCGGGGCTATTCTCGCTGGTCAGGATCGAAAGGTTTTGTTGGTCGAAAGCGTTGAACGGCTGCTTGAAAAACCTACTCGAAATGCTTTTGTCGATTTGCTGTCGCTTGTAAAGAAAGACAGGAGTTGGTGTCTCGTGTTGACCTGCCGAGATTATTCAACCAACCTTGTACAATCTGCTTTTTTAGGTCATGAAAGTGTGGCTCACCCTGTCGTTGCGGTTCCGCCATTAGACGATGAGGAGTTGGAGGAAATCAAAGAGGCCTACCCGTCTCTGGCATATCCTCTAACGAATACGCCGCTTCGCCGTGTTCTGAACAACCCCTACCTTCTTGACAAGGCACTGCAGATCGAGTGGTCGGTGGAGCGGCCACTACCTCACAGTGAACAAGAATTCCGGAAACTATTCTGGCGAGAAATTGTCCGCGCTGATCATCGTCGTACTGGAGGAATGCCTAGCCTGCGGGAGAATGCGTTTGTGGAAGTCGCGCTACGGCGAGCGCGTGCACTTACCATGTATGTTGCTTGTGAAGGTCTCGATTCGGAAATCGTGGAGGCGCTCCGTCACGACTCTCTTATAGTGTATTCTCAAGAAAGCAATTCGTTGCTCGCTCCCGCCCATGACGTTATGGAAGACTGGGCGATTCTACACTGGATACAGAAACTGTATTTGAAGCATGAGGGTTCGCTCTGGGAACTCTCGGCTGCTATTGGGACCTTCCCTGCCGTACGTCGGACGTATCGGAAGTGGGCAACTGAACTCGTGGAATCAAGCCCCGACGCCTCAGACAGAATGTTTCAGGACATTGTAACTGAAAGTGGCATTCCTTCTCACTTTCGTGACGACACACTTGTGTCGCTCTTGGACTCATCATCTTCTGCGACATTTTTCGAGAGGCACGCCGCCGAACTGTTGGCAAACGATAACCAGTTTCTTCGTCAAGTGATACGTATCTTGAGGGTCGCGTGTTTAACTGCTCCCGCTTGGTTGGGTTCGTTAGCATCCCCCGCATCGGTGATGAATGTTCCTGAGGGACCGGCTTGGGCAAGTGTCTTGCACTTGATTCAAACCCATTTGTCATCATTCACCCAAAAGGATAATTACCTTCTTCTGGGACTTATTCAGGATTGGGCTAGGAGTGTTAATTGGCAAAATCCTTATCCAGAAGGAGCCGAGGCAGCTGCCACAATTGCACATTGGCTTCTACCATTTTTCCCCAGTTACAGTTCGCGAGAAGAACACAAGATAATTCTACAGATCATTGCGAGAATTCCGAAGGCCAATGCTCATTGCTTTGACGGGCTTCTCCAAGAATGTCGCGAGAGAGAAATTCAAGGAATCGGGCCAGATCACCTCTTACAGATTATTTTCGCCGACGTACATGGTATGCCTCTGGTCAGGGACATGCCTGACCTCGCTATTTCTGCCGCTAAAGATTATCTATTGTGTTCGGAACCATCTCTTCAATCGCAATGGGTCTACGAACGACATCTGGAATTAGAGCCGTTGTTCGGGATTAAGAAAAACAGACACTTTGGCTTTTTTCCCGCAAGTGCGCTTCACGGTCCATTTCTCCCCCTCCTCCAACACCACCCGTATCAAGGAGTTGATTTCATAGTTGAGGTATTTAACCACAGCGCGGACTGGTACGCGCACCCAAGGTTGGAATACGGTAATGTTGAACGTCCTTTTGAGATAACACTGACATTCGCTGATCGTACATCAAGGTCGCAGTGGTGTAACCCACGACTTTGGAACCTTTATCGAGGCACCTCGGTCGGCCCTTATGTTCTCCAGTCAATGTTGATGGCATTGGAACATTGGCTGTTGGAATTTGCTGAGAATTGCCAGCACCAATTGGATGAATTCCTATTGAGCATCCTTCAACGAAGTGACTCTGCCGCCATCACCGCAGTTGTGGCGAGTGTTGCTACAGCTTTTCCTCAGGAGGCATGTGAAACTCTTTTAGTTTTGCTCCGGTGTTGCGAATGCATCCTACTTGACCGGGAACGCTTCGCAATGGAAGTGCATGCACCCTCGACAGACGCACTACCCCAAATTAATGATAAAGATAGAGTCTATGAAGAGGAACGGAAACAATCGGACGCACGTCCTAACCGAAAGTATGATCTTGAAGCTGCAATTTTTCATTTGCAGTTGGGCCCCCTTGCCGTTCGGGTGCATCAAATTCTAGACCAGCACCGCGCGGAGTTGCCACCACCGGAAAATCAGAACAGAGAGCACCGAGTTTGGCGTATGGCGCTCAACCGGATGGACTCCCGATGCCACACAGTCTCGGAGCATGTAGAAGAAAACTCTACCAATTCTGATGACCATACGTCTCCCGAAGACGACAGACGTTATATTCGCTTGGATCCGAATGAACCTGAACCCGACCTTAGAGAAATGATGGATCAAAGCAATGTACAAATGCAAATCATGAACGCAAGAGCGGGTCTTCTGATGTGGGGAATCAATGCCTTCGACAGCGGGGAGGAAAATGCACAAGATACTTCGCAGTGGCGACAGAGATTGCGCGAAGCTAGGAGTACTGCCGTCGAGGATAATGATGCCGAGGAGGACAGACTGTTCCGAGAAGCTCCCGGTTTCGTTGCTAGTGTTTGCGTTCGAGATTACTGGGAGGAGATGTCGGTGGAGGAGCAAGCTTGGTGTTTTAACACTATATGTTCCGTGTTGGAGCGCGATGACAATCAGCATACCGATATGGCGTACTCACAGCTGAGCAGCATGTCTGCGGGTCGTCCGTGCGCTTGGGTGTTGCCTCTTCTTTTTGGGGTACTCCTCTCAGGGCCACAGCAAATCCGTGCAAAGCAGACACTTGCAATCGCCTTGACACACCCAGTTCGCGAACTCCGTCGATATGTGGCGTCAAGCATAGGTACAAACTTGTGGAAAATAAATCGAGATTTAGCTTTTCGCTGCGTGAATGCATTAGCAATAGAAGCTATGCTGATGCAACACGAGGTTGATGCTAATTCGACACTTCCGTACACAGAGAGATGCCAGATAGACGATATCGCAATGAGGGTTTTTTCCATTGTTCGAGAACGGTTTGACGAAGCGATCGGTATTCCTAACGATGCATTTCGGCAATTTGACCCCACTCGAGGGTTCGGAGCAGGGGCCAACAATCAAATCCTGACAATCTTGGGACAGGTTCCCTCCGAGCCTTTAGCGATCATGGCATTTGAACAACTCGCCCACACACTCGTTGGCTGGTGGAACGATGCCGAGCAGCAGAGCGGGCGGGAAGGGCCTAGACACGAGAGAAACTACGACTTAGAATCTGTCCTAGAAAGACACCTAGGGAGTTTCTTGCTCCGAACCTCATTGTCAAATGTCGAGAATATCCTGCAACCCATTCTACAAGCCATTGATCGTAATCCAAAGGAGGTTCACAGGTTAGTTCGAGATCTGGTCAGCGTTGAAGATCGTCAACCAAATACCCCTCAATTCTGGTCAATCTGGAATCTATTCGCAGATAGTATACGTCGTGCTCAGTGGATTTCGCGAATTGATGATGAGCACGCAAGTGGAACCGAAATGATTTCGGTTATTTTCCTTGGACCATGGTGGAAGGAAGAAGTACGTCACTGGCGTAGCCTAGAGGGCTACGTGGGAAGCATCCACTCACTATTTGAAGATTTGCCATTTTCTGCGACGGTGTTAGACGAATACGTTCGGTTTCTTTTCCAAATCGGCGAACAATCACTCCCCGATGCATTCATCCGTATTGCGAACAAACTTAATCAAGAAAGTTCCTCTTCGATAGCAAAAAGAGAGAATCTCATCTTTCACCTTGAGGTCCTTCTCCAGTCTTATGTATACTGGCGTCCCTTGGAACTCAAACATCGTCACAATCTCCGAGAGGCAGTTCTCTTCCTGCTCGACCTGCTTGTAGAAAACGGTTCATCCGCTGCTTACCGGATGCGAGACGATTTCGTGACCCCTGTTCCACCTAACTGATGCCAAATGTAATTGTTCCTCCCTTGAAACATAAGATTAACTTCACAGACAGCTCGTGCTAAATCTACCATACCAAGAAAGAATAAGGAGCAGACCACGATGAAACCCGAAAAAGCACTCGCCGCCGCCGCCGCCCGCGGCGACCTCGACACCATGCGCGACATGATCAACGAGGACAAGACGCTCGCGGCACACTGGCAGCCAATAATGGACGCCTGCTACGTCGGACAGGCGGACGCCGTAGCGCTTCTGTTGGAGAACGGCGCCGATCCGAACATCAAATCCAAGTCGGCGCACCACTACCGTCCCTTGCATCGCACCGTAGAATTCAAAAAGACGGCGCCCAAGCACGACGGTCACCATCAAGTCGTCGATCTGCTGCTCAATGCCGGCGCCGACCCGTTGATGCCCGGCAGCTACTGGCTCATCAGTGCCATTGCCCTGTGCGCCACCGGCGATTCCGCCGAATTTCTGCCGGCGCTGCTGAAGAAAGCGACCAATCAGCATGACATCTTCCACGCCGCTGTCCTCGGCGATGCCGAGCGCGTGAATGCTCTATTGAAAGCCGACCCGTCTCTAGCGAAGGCTCACCACGAAGGCACTAAACTCTGGACGGACGACGATGGCTGGACACCGCTAAACTACTGTGTGCGCTCGCATGTAGGAAAGTACGGCGAGGAGACGAGCAAAGGGCTGGTACAGATTGCGCGGACGCTAATTGACCACGGCGCCGACATGGGAGGTTGTGTCGATCAAGCCATCTACAGCAACAACATGGAGGTCTTCGAAATGCTCCTCAAGGCCGGGGGGACTTGTGCCGACGACGACACCATCAATCACGCCGCCTGTGATGGGCAGTTTGACGCCTTGGAGCTGCTGTTGGCGTACGGAGGCAAACTCGACGGCACCCGCGGCACCGAGCATCACGGCGTGTACACCCCGCTCGGCTGCGCCGTTTCCTGTCACAGCATCAAGGGTGCAAAATGGCTGCTTGAGAAGGGGCAGGATCCCAACACAATCAAGAGCAAAGACGGAGAGAACTGCCTGCACGTGGCGGTGCATTTCGGCGCCAGCGACAAAATGCTGCAGTTGCTGCTTGATCGTGGCGCCAAGATTAATCAGAAGGATAAGCAGGGACGGACGCCTCTCGCCAGAGCGCACGAGAAGGACCACACGAAAGCCATCGCATTCCTCGAAGCTGCGGGATCCCAAGCCTAACCATCCCTGAAACGCCCGGATTTTCACACACTTAGTTATGTATTACGCATTACGTATTATCGTTTTGACGTACGCCATTAAATGGGTTGGAATCGTCCCATGAACATCGGAGTGAATTATGAAAATCAATCTCGCCAGCATCTTCGTAGACGACCAAGAAAAGGCTCTCAAATTCTATGTTGAGGTACTAGGCTTTGTTAAGAAACAGGATGTGCCGGTAGGAGAATTCAAGTGGCTTACCGTGGTCTCTCCCGATGGCCCGGACGATATTGAGCTACTGCTTGAACCCAACAATAATCCCGCAGCCAAGACCTACCAAAAGGCAATCTTTGAGCAGGGGATACCCCACACCGCGTTTGCCGTGGACGATATCCATAAAGAGTACGAGCGACTGAAAGACCGGGGCGTCGTATTCACGATGGAGCCAACCGAATCAGGCCCGGCGATCCTGGCGATCTTCAACGACACCTGCGGCAACCTGATACAGCTCTATCAGGTCTAAGCCAACGAATTGTCGCGAGTACAACTCGCTCCTACAGAAGACGTGATCTCCCCGGCGATGCAATTTTATGCCTTGACAACTATACGCGTGTATAGTATAGTTAAGGCATGGCACATTCCCACTTAACCATAGAGGAGACCGGCGCGCGTTCGGTTCTAATGCCCCAAGACGGCCCCCCTGTCACGCAGTACACGCTCAACCCGTACAGCGGCTGCGGCATGGGATGTAGCTACTGCTACGTCATGAAATACCCTCATGTCCGCGAGAATCCTCTGCCTTGGGGTACTTGGGTTCAGCCGAAGATGAACGCCCCCTTCCTCTTGGGAAAGGCGCGCGCCAAGATTTGGGGACGCGGAATTTTTATCGGGTCTGCCACCGATCCGTATCAATACATCGAACGCCAATACCGTTTGACCCGGCGCTGCTTGAAAGTCCTGCTGGAAAGCAATCCGAAAAGCGTTGTGATTCATACGCGCAGCCACGTCATCTTGGATGACCTTGAGTTATTGCGGGAATTCGGGAATCGCCTGCGTGTGGGATTCTCCGTGCCCACCGACGACGATCGCGTACGGCGCAAACTCGAGCCGCACGCCCCGCGGATTGAAGTGCGTCTCAAGACCATGCGGCGCCTTCGGGACGCGGGCATCACGGTGCAGGGAGCGTTAGCCCCGCTGCTCTACTGTCAGCCAAGCCGTTTCGTACGACTGCTCAAAGACGCCGCCGATCAGGTTTACATGGGGGAGATGCGTTACTTGGACAAAACCGCCATACGCCAGATGAAACAAGCCAGAGCCTATTTCGGCAGCACGGCATACGAGGAATTGCAAGACGAAATGAGACAGTGTCTCATCAATGAGGGGTTACTGAAGGATTATAACGGTGAATAACAAACTTGTAGGGTGGGCATTGCCCACCGTTTTTACTTACCGTCCACCGATTGTCTCTTGACGTGCCTGCCCACCTTTCGCCCCTCCGGGGCTTTTTCAAATTTATCGGTATTGCCAGCTTTACACCTGTCGCACCGTTGGTGCTTTAATAGTCATTGCAGCTAAGAATTACACATATAGGATTTACGCGGTTCGGTTTGTAGTAGCGATCAACCGAACGGATAGTGAGGGATCGAGGGAATGGGTAATGACCGCGATAGAGTTCCCATAGAAATCCCATTATCGCGCGTCTTCCGTGGAAGCGACCTGTGCTCGCGACCGGGAGATCGCTCCTACAGTGGAGCCATCGTTACAATCTTTAAATCGCCAAGTGTGTGTAAATATGAATGACTATAGAAATTGGTACGCAATCTTGTAGGGTGGGCACTGCCCACCATTTTTACTTACCCTCCACCGATTCTCTCTTAACATCCCCGTCCACCGTTTCACCCTATCGACACAATCGTCCACACAGCAACTGCGGAAACGTCCATTGACGCGCTCTCGATAGGCGTGCTATATTACAATCCCAACGCACCCTCACCCAAAATCCAATCTATCCATCAAACCGATGTTAGTGCCTCATGCCAAACTTCCAGACCTTTAGCACAGCACACCTTATTGTATTGGGGTTGACACTCGGCGTGCCGATTCTGCTTGCGGCAATCGCCCAACGCAGAGCAGCCACCGTAATCGGCTATCTTCTGGCTAGCGTGCTCCTGACCAACGAAGTAACCAACTGGTGCTACCGGTTCGCCGAGTTTAGTCTTTCCGATTTCATCCGAAACCACCTTCCCCTTCACGCCTGCGGCATTGCAGTGCTCGCGACGGCTGCAGCGCTCCTCTTTCGCAACCAGCGGGCATACGAAATCGCCTACTTCTGGGGTTTGGTCGGTTCCTCAAATGCGGTCATTACCCCGTCATTGGGCGTAGAAGAGGGATTTCCATCATACCGTTTCTTCCAGTATTTCGTTGCACATTCTGGAATCGTCGTAGGTGTCCTATTCGCGACTTGGGGCTTGCGGATGCGCCCGAAACTTGGCGGTCTCTTCCGTGCCTTTGTCTGCCTAAACCTCTTTGCCCTGGGCGTCGGGGTATTCAACGTCGTTATGGGATCGAATTACATGTTTCTCTGCGAACCTCCCCAGACAGCCTCTCCCTTCTTCTTCGCGCCTTGGCCCTGGTATATTCCCATACTAGACCTAGTCGCGTTCGGAATGTTCTTCGCCGTCTTCTCCCCGTTTCTTGTATCCATGTGGTGGTCAACCCGCAAATCAGCCGGCCCAGCGTGAAGAATCAGTCTAATCGCCATCGCTGACCGCGTCGTCCGTCCATACGGGGTTCCTCGCGTCTGTCTTTCACGCATTACGCTGTTCGTTTACGCTGTTCGTGCCATCAAAAAAGATGTGACACCTGCGTAAAAATCTGATATAATAAATTGGCGCGTATGTTGCCAACACATGGGTAAGAACGCACCAGAACTTTGCGAGGGACGGAATCCACGTAAGCCTGTTTCCCAATAGCCCAAACAGCATAATCAGGAAAATTAATGGTATTATCAGATCGGGACATCGAACGCTACTTGGAGAAAGGCAAAATCAAGATTACACCCGCGCCGAACCTCCAAGAACAGCTTGGATCGTGTTCGATCGATTTCAGGCTGGGCAACATCTTCCGTGTATTTGAACACAGCAGGCACCCCCACATAGACCTACGCGCGGCGACCGACATGGGCGATCTGATGCGCAAGGTCGAAGTGCCGGATGGCGAGGCGTTCACGATGCAACCCGGCGAGTTCGTGTTAGCCGCGACGTTGGAGCATTTTGAGTTGGCTGACGATCTGATGGCGCGCTTGGAAGGACGAAGCAGCCTCGGGCGGCTTGGCATTATAGTTCACAGCACCGCCGGACTGTTTGATCCGGGTTGGGTAGGAACGGCAACCCTGGAACTTGGTAACCTTGGGCGGATGCCCGTCACACTGTATCCCGGTATGCGGATATGCGCGTTCACCTTTGAACCCCTATCTTCGCCGGCAAAAGTGCCTTATCGACTGAAACCGGACAACAAATATGCGGGGCAGATTGAGCCGGAAACAAGCCGCTTTGAACGATTCTAAGCCCATCGAACCGGCACCGCCCAGGTTCCACTGCAATAATCGCATAAGCGGCAAATGCTAGAATCTTCAGCATTTTTATGCTCAATAATTGGGCAACAATCTGACCCGGTATGGCTGCCTCCGTAGATGAGGCACAGCCAAGCGGCTCCGGAATTTATCTCTAGCGTATAGTGAAGGTCGGAATAGCCGTCCCACTGCGAGATTTTTCCTGTGCCAGTAACTCTACTAATATTGTTGGCATATCCTTTGCGCTGCGTTGGAGTCGCAAATATATTTGAATAAATCTAATGCAAGTTAATTTTGAACACTTTGGAGGTACGGAGGTAGTTAATCTCGTTATTTCGTTAATCGCGGTTTCTTGTGAAGTACGGTTACGAGTTTTACCAGTGAATCCCATTCCGGCTTAAGGAATTCATAGATTTTGACTTACCCACTTTGGTCTGAATTGACTCGCGCGAGTCGTTTTTAAGTTTACGCATGCAGCTTGTCTCATGTTGGTTACAAAGTAGACACGTCAACACCATACTGCAGCAGTTCATCGTGTTTCTTGTTGAGGAGGATGTTGAGGAGGATAACGTATGACACCAAGTGATGTAGTTGCACTTGCTAAGGAGAAAGAGGTTAAGATTGTCGACTTCAAGTTCATGGATTTGCCGGGGATGTGGCAACACTTTTCTATTCCGGCAACAGAACTTAAAGAGGACATGTTTGAAGAGGGGCTCGGTTTCGACGGTTCGAGTATTCGCGGCTTTCAAGCGATTAACGAAAGCGACATGTTGCTGTTCCCCGATCCCGCAACCGCAATCGTCGACCCGGTCTGCGGAATTCCCACACTGAGCATCATCTGCAACATCAAGGACCCGATTACGCTCGAAAGTTATACGCGCGATGTGCGGCATATCGCTCAGAAAGCGGAAGCGTACCTGATTTCGACGGGGATTGCCGATACGAGCTACTGGGGACCGGAAGCCGAATTCTTCCTATTCAGCGATGTCCGTTATGGCCAAAACCAGCATTCAGGCTACTATTTTGTCGATTCGACAGAGGGTAGCTGGAATACCGGCACCGATGAGGGACCAAACCTCGGCCATAAACCCCGCTACAAGGAAGGGTATTTCCCTGTGCCGCCATCGGATTCAATGCAGGACATTCGATCCGAGATGATGCTCAAAATGATCGAAAGCGGCGTTGATGTGGAAGTCCACCACCACGAGGTAGGCACCGGCGGGCAGGCTGAGATCGATCTCCGTTTTGACACGATGACGCGAATCGGAGACAAGATGGCACTGTATAAGTACATCATTAAGAACGTGGCGCGCGCCCACAATCTGACGGCGACCTTCATGCCGAAACCCCTCTTCCAAGACAACGGGTCGGGCATGCACGTACACCAGAGTTTGTGGAAAAACGGGAAGAACATATTCTATGATCCGCAGGGGTATGCGCTTCTGAGTGAGGACGCACTATACTACATTGGCGGCTTGCTGAAACACGCGCCATCGCTCTGCGCGATTATCGCACCCACGACCAACTCCTACAAGCGGCTGGTGCCGGGTTATGAAGCTCCGGTAAATATCGCATATTCGCAGAGAAACCGTAGCGCCTGCGTGCGTATTCCTGTTTACTCTAAGAGTGAAAAGGGGAAGCGGGTGGAATTCCGTACGCCGGATCCCTCCTGTAATCCATATCTCGCCTGTAGCGCGCTGCTCATGGCGGGCCTCGACGGTATCCAGAACAAGATTCACCCCGGCGATCCGCTTGATAGAGACTTGTATGATCTTGAGCCGGAGGAGCTGGATTCAATCGATTCCACTCCGGCATCCTTGGCGGAGTCGCTTGACGCTTTGGAGGACGACCACGAATATCTGCTCAAGGGGGATGTAATTACTCAAGATGTAATTGATACGTGGATAGACTACAAGCGCGAAAACGAGGTCGATGCGGTCAATGTACGTCCGCATCCACACGAGTTCCATCTCTACTACGATATTTAATTCTACTTCCTGCTCTATGGTTGCGGCTCGGTTCGCTGCAATATAGAGCAGGGTAATCCGTCCGAATATCGGCGGACGTTGGCTAAGGAGAGGCAACTTATGAAAAAGCTCGAGTGCATCATTCGACCTTTCAAACTGGAAGAGGTAAAGGAAGCGTTGAACGAGGTCGGTGTTCGCGGGATGACGGTCAGCGAAATTCGCGGCTTTGGGCGAAGTCGTGGGCACACCGAACTCTATCGCGGAAGCGAGTATACTATCGAATTCGTGCCGAAGATAAAACTGGAAATCGTTGTCCCGGAAGAAAACCTTGACGCGGTCACAAACGCTATACAAAAATCCGCCTCTACAGGAAAGATTGGTGACGGCAAGGTTTTCGTCGTGCCGGTTGACGAGATTATCCGTATTCGCACGGGCGAGAGAGGTCCCGCAGCCATTTAATCGCACGGCGCGCACATTTCCGCATTTGATAACGCATAGATTGTGACAACTATGATTGTTTAGGCGTACAACTGAGCGGATAGCGAAGGCGATAGCAATCCTACTCACTATACTATTCCCTTGATCCTACAGCGAGAAACCGCGTCCTGCTCGCAGTCCGAAATCTTTAACTACCGGATGTTAAAAGCATGGTAGTTCGGTGTCGAACTGCACCATCTCCGCCAGAAACAAAAAAGGGAGGGACTATCACCTAATCTCCGGTGACAGTTCCTCCCTTTTCTATGCCCCCGACTGGACTCGAACCAGCATGCCCGTTAAGGCACAGGCCCTCAACCTGCCGTGTATACCAATTCCACCACAGGGGCGTCAAACATTTTAATTATACCGACCCCCAAACGTTGTTGTCAAGGATTATTGGAAGTTCACACTTACCATCACGCATTAGGCGTTGCTCCCCGCTTTTTTAAGGTATTTAACATAAAAAACTTGCGTAGGACACCTCCCTGTGATATCATATCCTTGCCAAGAGATGGAGGATAACCGGCATAAATCGAAGTCGATTATAGACATTATAGACCTTGAAGCGCCTACCGCAACGCCATGAAATCGAAATTAATCGACAATTTCAACCGCGTGCACACAAACCTGCGTATCTCCATAACCGATCAGTGCAACTTCCGTTGCGTCTACTGCATGCCGGAAGACATGGAGTTTATGGAAGATGAAGGGGTGATGACGTTTGACGAAATTGTTCACCTTGCTCGCATCTTTGTCGATTTGGGCGTCCGTAAGGTCCGAGTTACCGGTGGTGAGCCGTTGGTTCGTCGTGGCGTGCCGGAACTCATCAGCCGACTCAGCCAAATGGAAGAGTTAAAAGATATCAGTTTAACGACAAACGGTATAGGCTTGATTAAACAGGCGCAAGCGCTCTTCGATGCCGGGCTTCGCCGCATCAATGTCAGTCTTGATACGCTAAACCAAGCAAAATTTGAGCAGATTACGCGCCGAAAAGTGCTCTCTAAGGTATTGGAGGGATTACGCGAGGCGAAACGCTGCGGGTTTGACCCGATAAAGGTCAACGCCGTACCGTTGCGCGGGTTTTCCGACGATGAAATCGTCGACCTGGCGGCGTTTGCTCGGGAGAATTCCTATCAACTTCGTTTCATTGAGTTTATGCCCTTGGACGCGGACGACATTTGGGGAAAGAATATGTTTATTCCCGGCGAAGAGATTGTGAACAAAATCAATGCGGTCTTCCCCCTTGAGCCAATTCCAAACGAGGGTGACCGGAAACACGATACGGCGAAGTGCTACCGCTTCAGAGACAACGGCGGCGAGATTGGCATCATAGCCTCCGTCAGCGAACCGTTCTGTGACCAATGCAACCGCATTCGCCTGACTTCGGACGGAAAGTTCCGGACGTGCCTGTTTTCGCTGACGGAAACCGATTTGCTGATGCACCTGCGCGCCGGCGCCCCCGATGGCGTGATTGCGGACATGATTGTGGAAGCCGTGAAAGCCAAGGGACCCGGGCATAAGATTAACGCCGCTGATTTTGTCAAACCGGAACGTAATATGTCGAGGATAGGGGGATAGCCTCCCGGCAGGATTTCGAAGGGATTTACTCAAAACGATGAGCGATGACTTAGTTATTGAAGATTTACATGTGAATGTGGCAGGACAATCGATTATTAAAGGTCTAAACCTGACAATTAAACAGGGCGAGATCCACGCACTCATGGGGCCCAATGGTTCCGGGAAAAGCACCCTCTCCAACGCACTGATGGGCCACCCGCAGTATACTATTGATAAGGGTACAGTAACTTTCAATGGTACGGCTGTCCTTGGATTAGAGCCGAATGAACGTGCGAAACTTGGACTTTTTCTCGCCTTTCAATATCCAACGACGATTCCGGGTGTCAGTATGGCGAATTTCCTCCGGATGGCGGTAAGCGCGGTGCGCTCAGAAGGCTCAAACGGAAAAGAAACAACAGATTTGATTCCCATGCGCGAGTTTCGTCGCGAGCTTCGGGCAAAGATGAAACAGTTGGGAGTCGATGAATCGTTCGCGCGACGTTATCTCAACGAAGGCTTTTCCGGGGGCGAGAAGAAGAGGGCAGAAATTTTGCAACTGGCGATGCTCGAACCCAAGGTTGCAATCCTTGATGAGACGGACTCTGGCTTAGATATTGACGCTGTGCGCATTGTCGGTGAAAGCGTGAATCAGTTGATTGGCCCCAATTTGGGTGTCTTAATCATCACCCACTATCCGCGCCTCCTAAGCTACATCCGTCCTGAGTATGTACATATTCTGCTTGATGGCAGGATCGTCGAATCGGGAGGTCCGGAGCTTGCCGCACTGTTGGAGGAAAAAGGATACGACCCAATACGTGAGAAATACGGCATTACAGAAATAGAAGTAGAGACTGATGGTGAAGCGGAAGGATTAAGTGGTTTGCGAAGCTAGGTTGAAATCGTAATCTCAAGCAGTAATACGTAAAGCGTAATACGTAAAAGGTTCCGTTACGCATCGCACATAATGAATCCCGCGAAAGAGGAGAAATAAAATGGCAACACCTGAACAGACAGCTCAAACAGACTTGGGTATCAGCAGCGACTACAAATACGGTTTTCACGATGATGTCAAACCGGTTTTCAAATCACGGAAGGGCTTGGACACCGAAATCATCAATCAGATGTGCGACATCAAGGACGAGCCCGATTGGATGCGTGAATATCGTATGAAGGCTTACAAAATTTTTAGGCAGAAGCCAATGACGAATTGGGGTGGCGATTTGTCCCAACTCGACTTTGATAATATCTATTACTATGTCAAAGCCTCTGATCGGACTGAGCGGAGTTGGGATGACGTGCCTGATGACATCAAGAATACTTTTGATCGGCTTGGCATTCCTGAAGCCGAGCGAAAGTTCCTCGCCGGCGTTGGGGCACAGTATGACTCGGAAGTTGTTTACCACAATTTAGAGAAGGAATTGGATGAGCTTGGTGTAATCTTCGTTGATACCGATACCGCGGTGCGCGACTATCCCGATCTGGTGAAGGAATACTTCGGGACGGTGATTCCGTCAGCGGATAACCAGTTTGCTGCGCTTAACAGTGCCGCTTGGAGCGGTGGCAGCTTTATCTATGTTCCGCCGGGTGTGAAGGTTAATTATCCACTACAGGCGTACTTCCGCATCAACACTGAGAACATGGGGCAGTTTGAACGGACATTGATTATCGCCGACGAAGGCGCCGAGGTGCACTATGTTGAAGGCTGCACCGCTCCGACATATTCCAGCGAATCGCTGCACAGCGCCGTTGTCGAAATCATCTGTAAGAAGGGATCGCGTGTCCGCTACACCACTATCCAAAATTGGGCGAATAACGTGTATAATCTCGTCACCAAGCGTGCGATGGCGTATGAAGATGCCCACATGGAATGGATTGACGGTAATTTGGGTTCAAAACTCACGATGAAGTATCCCAGCATCTACATGATGGAGCCGGGCGCGCGTGGCGAGATTCTGTCAATTGCTTTTGCGAGCCGTGGCCAACACCAAGATGCAGGCGGCAAGGTTTTCCACCGCGCGCCGCACACCACATCACGGATTACCTCCAAGTCGATTAGCAAGGATGGCGGGACCTCCAGCTATCGCGGTTGGGTTGATGTGGCAAAGGGTGCCAAAGGGTGCAAATCTCATGTTGTTTGCGATGCGTTGATTCTCGATGAAGATTCCCGTTCCGACACTTATCCGGTCATCGAGGTTGGTGAAAATGATGTGAGTATTGAGCACGAAGCGCACGTCAGCAAGATTGGCGAGGAGCAGCTCTTCTATTTGATGAGTCGCGGCCTTTCCGAAGAAGCAGCTTCAACGATGATTGTGAATGGGTTTATCGATCCGCTCATCAAGGAACTTCCGATGGAGTACGCAGTAGAGATGAATCGGTTAATCCAACTTCAGATGGAAGGGTCAGTAGGCTAAAGCGTGGAAAAGTAGCACTTTAGGGCTTACCGCAGTTGCCCGATTCTTTGTAGAGATCGTTCTGTTCTCCGACGATGGATCGCCCTACTACGAGGCTTTGGGCGTTCAACTGCGTAAGTTCTGGCTTTTTGTCACGTTTCAAAAGTGGAGATTACAATTGAGTTCCGATCTGATTCAAACTATCCCCCGTGTTCATGATTTACGCACGGGGGACTTTTCACGCGATTTTTTGGAGGAGATGTCGAAAGGTCAGGATGAGCCTAAATGGATGCGTGAGAAGCGGCTCGCAGCTTTCGACCTATACGAAACCCTCCTAATGCCTCACACTTCTGATGATGATGAGTGGCGTCGGACAGTAGATATGCGTACCCAAGACTACTGGCGTCGTACAAAACGGAAGATGCGCGGCTTCAAGTTGGATGAATATAAGCCAGTTGCTTTCTCTGCATCAGGGTCGTCGGAAATGTCTGACCGCTCCGGTTGCTTACCGAAGCAGGTGGAATCGGAAGAAGCGGCGTCTGGAGCCGTGGGTCTTCAGGATGGTCTCCCGGTTGAATCTTTTCTATTGAAGGAGATCGAACGTAAAGGGGTGTACTTCGCAGATTTTAATACGGCATTGAGGGCGCGTCCCGACTTTGTACGGTCATATTTCATGACCAACGCGGTGACACTCGAGACGCAGCTCCGAAGTGGTAACATCCCGTTGCGAAATAAATTCGATGCGCTGCACGGAGCATTCTGGCAAGGCGGATACCTATTGCATGTTCCCAAAGGCGTTGTTGTTGAGATTCCTTTACGCACCTTTATCGCGCTGTCCGAGCCGCAGCGTGCAGATTTGTCGCATACACTTATTGTTGCCGATGCTGAAAGCAAGGTCACAATTTTGGAGGAACAAGCTTCGACGGATGTTAACGCTACCGGGTTCCACTGTGGCGCTGTCGAAATCTTCGCTGGACGAAATGCCAATGTGACCTATGTGCAAGTGCAGCGATGGAATCAGCGGGTTTGGAACTTTTCCACACAGCGCGCAGTGGTTGGAAGGGATGCTCAATTTTGTTGGGTCACTGGGATGTTGGGAAGTCGTTTGAGCAAATTAAATCAGGTTGCTGCTATGGAAGGCGCGGGAAGTCGTGTTGAGATGCTAGGTTTGACGTTCACACACGGCCGCCAACATATTGATGTAAGCACTGCTCAAGAGCATATCGCGCCCCATACCTCCAGCGATCTGTTGTATCGAACTGTGCTCCGGGACCGCTCGCAGACCGCATGGAGTGGTGATATTTACGTCTATCCCGAGGGCCAACATACCGACGCTTATCAGAAAAATGACAATTTGGTCTTGAGCGAACGTTCTCACGCAGATACACTGCCAGGCTTGGAGATTCAAGCGCATGAAGTACGTTGCACCCACGGTGCAACCGCTGGACCGATTGATAAGGAACAGGTGTTTTACCTGATGAGCCGCGGATTGTCTCGTAGTCAGGCCGAAAAGATGATTGTTGATGGCTTTTTTGAGCCAGTGATGGCTCGGATTCCGCTGGAGTCGGTTCGTGAAGAATTACAGGAGTCGATTACACACAAGCTTGCGGTTGAATAAGATTGATAACAACGCTTGCCAGTTGAGGGATAACAACCCGGAAAAAGCGTTGCCATTTTCTGGACGCAGATAAAAGCGTACTTAAGCACCGGTGAGTCGCAAAAACCAGTTTTCCTCCTGTGTTTATCCGCGTTTATCATTTGCGCGCGCAGGATCTTTTGAGCGTGGCGCCAAGATAATCGTTAATCCGTAATCAACGATCGTGCTTTGGGAGATAGCCCCTTGTACAAGACAGTGGGGAGTGGATGGCAGACGTTTCTTCTGGTCACTAACCCCTTGCCACTGCTTTTATCAGAAACACTTCAAACCTAGAAACCGAAAGGAATCGAAAAATGAGTCAACCGACAATTACCGCCTATATGAAACCCGTCTGTGGTTGGAGTAATGGTGTTCGCGCAATCTTCGCGAAATACGGTTTGGAATATGAGGACAAAGACATCATTAACAATGCGGACAACTATCGCGAGATGGTCGAAAAGACCGGTCAGCCGCTTCAGCCGAGCGTCCAAATCGACGATGTCATACTCGCTGATGTCAGCGGCGATGAGGTCGAGGCATACCTCATCCAGTCAGGCATTGCCCAACAAAGCACTTCGGAAACCGGTGTGCCCACCGATCAAGCGTGCGCCGATCACGGTCCCGCCTCGGTGGACATTGGCTTCTCAAGCGGCAGCTAATCTAGACGGGCAAACCGTTTTTCAACCTTTACAGAAACCGAGTTTCGAGGAGAAACTCGGTTTCTCCTCGCTAAGACCTCTATGGAGAGACCAATGTACGCTGGACAGGATGAATTTTGTCCGCTTGAAGTCGAGAGCGTCCGCAAAGACTTCCCGATTTTTGCAAGTGATTCACCTATCGCTTACCTCGACAGCGCTGCGTCCTCTCAAACACCAATCTGCGTCATTGAAGCGATGGATGGCTATTATCACAATTATAGATCGAACATCCATCGTGGCATTTACCGCATCTCCGAGGAAGCGACTGCAGCGTACGAAGAATCCCGACAGAAAATCGCGCGTTTTATTAACGCGCGCCGCTCCAGCCAGATTGTTTTTACACGAAACACAACAGAATCAATCAATCTTGTCGCGTATAGCTGGGGAAGCGCCAATATCGGTCAAGGCGATGAAATCCTCCTCTCCGTGATGGAACACCACAGCAACCTCGTTCCGTGGCAACTGCTCACGGAACGAACCGGCGCAAAACTGCGATTCATTGAGGTGGCTGATGAAGGCTTGCTTCAGTTAGAAGACCTAGAGCGGTTACTGACAGAACGGACAAAACTGGTGGCGATTACGCATGTCTCGAACGCCTTGGGAACGATCAACCCGGTTCGGGAGATTACCGCTGCCGCTCATTCTATTGGCGCCAAGGTGCTTATCGACGCCGCGCAAAGCGTGCCGCATCTTCCGGTTGATGTCCAAGCGCTTGACTGCGACTTCCTCGCGTTCTCGGGCCATAAGATGTGCGGTCCCACGGGCGTAGGTGTGCTTTACGGAAAGCGCGAGCTCTTGGAAGACATGCCGCCCTTCCTCGGAGGCGGTTCGATGATTCGAGCGGTGAAGCGCGAACACTCAACCTACGCGGACGTGCCCGCGAGATTCGAAGCGGGGACGCCAGCTATCGCGGAAGCCATCGGTCTCGGTCATTCGGTAGATTACCTTGAGTGCGTCGGCTTGGACACGGTGCACGTTCATGAGCAGCAGATAATCGACTACGCCCATCAGAAATTGTGCGAGATTGACGGAATCACCATTTATGGACCAAAACCCCGCAAAAAGGCGGGCGTCATCACGTTTAATCTTGAGGGCATCCATCCCCACGATATCGCGGGTGTCCTTGATACCACCGGGGTAGCGATTCGCGCCGGACATCACTGTGCTCAACCACTGATGCAACACTATGGCGTTATTGCAACGGCGCGCGCAAGTTTTTATCTTTACAACACGATGGAAGACGTTGATAGGCTCTACGATGGGCTGCTGAAAACCCAAAACCTATTGGCGCGGAGACAAGGATGAATATCTACGAGGAAGACATTCTCGATCACTACGAAAATCCCAGCAATTATGGGACGCTGGAGAAACCTGATATCTCCTACAAAGACGACAACCCCTTGTGCGGAGATCAGATTCGTATGGATCTTGAGGTCGAGGATGGTGTCATCAAGGATGTCCGCTTTTGTGGTCACGGCTGCACAATCAGCCAAGCGGCGGCGTCGATGTTGACGGAGGAAGTCAAAGGACAGGCGTTAGAAGACGTAAAAAAGTTGACCAAGGACGACATCTTGAAGATGCTTGGTATTCCGCTCGGTCCGGTGCGCTTGAAATGCGGTCTGTTAGCCTTGAAGGTGCTGAAAGCGGGCGCCTACGGAATTAAGGACTGGCCCGGAGAAGAGGACGACGAGGAGGCATAAGCATGGCGGAGTTCTTCAAAGTTGCCAAAGTCAGCGAAATACCTCCCGGCGGGAAAAAGTTGGTCGAAGTGGATTTCGTGCCGGTGGCGCTTTTTAACGTCAACGGAAAATTCTACGCTATCGAGGACATCTGCACCCACGATGGCGGCCCCCTCGCCCAAGGTGAATTTGAAGGCGAAGAGATTGAGTGCCCTCGCCACGGCGCGCGCTTCAGCGTGATTACCGGCGAACCCCTCTGTATGCCCGCGGTCGAACCCGTTGACTGCTACGAAGTCAAGATCGACGGCGATGACATCCTAGTAAATATTGATTGATGGCAAATGCGAGAATCTCTTGTAGGGTGCGCATTGCGCACCAGCCTTTGAAAGCGTCAGCGGCGATCAAGCGAGTGCGATAGAAATCTTCGCCTGCTCGCGATAAGAAGTCGCGACCTGGAAATCGCTCCTACAGTTTGCTTGTAGAATACGTGTAAATATGAATGTAAATGACTATATACGGCTTTGAGCGTTTAACTGTGTAAGCCCCAAAGAGAAGGAGATCTCAAATGCTAACCGAAGAGACCGTGCTGGAAAATTTAAAACAGATTATAGATCCGGAGGTAGGAATCAACATCGTTGACATGGGCTTAATCTACGGAGTTGACATAAAGGACGAAATGGTCGGCATTACCATGACTCTGACAAGCCCGGGCTGCCCTGTCGGCCCCCAACTCGTTAACGGCACGCAAAACGTCACTCAACAACTGGAAGGAGTTGACGAGGTCAACGTTGATGTTGTTTGGACGCCGCCTTGGACACCGGAGATGATGACGGATGACGCCAAAGACGAGTTGGGGATCTTCTGAACCGGAACAAAAATGAACTTGTCAAACCAGCAATATCAACCGAAAACGCTTAAGCGGCTCGGTGCCTCCGGCTTCCTTGTCGAATGGAAGGATGGGCATAAAAGCGAATACCCCTTTCCCTACCTCAGACGTATGTGTCCTTGTGCCGAGTGTTCGGCAATCCGTTACAAAGGCTTGGATGTTCACTCCCTGTTTGCGCCGGACGGAGACGGTGATTCCTCCCTAATCCAAGTATCCGAAGATGTCCTCCCCCTTGATATCCAGCTTGTCGGTCGCTACGCGGTGCAGTTTCGATGGAACGATGGACATTCGACTGGCATCTACTCTTTTCAAACGCTCAAGGAAATGTGCCCGTGCCCCGAGTGTACCGCCAACATTGACGAGAATGAGGTAGACCTTACGATGAATCGCCCCCAATTCCAGCCCGATAAACACGAAATCCCGCCGCGTGGACTCAAGGAGAAACTAGATAGCGGCCAACAGATTGTGCTGCTTGATGTGCGCGAACCCGGCGAATACGAGATTGCCCACCTTGAAGGCGCAACCTTGATTCCTCTCAACGACCTGCCCCAAAACACTGATCAGCTAGACCCGCAAACCGAAATTGTGACCTACTGCCACCACGGCATGAGGAGCCTGCATGCTGCCGCATTTCTATACCAGAGCGGGTTCGAGAACGTCAAGAGTTTGGTGGGCGGCATCGACCAGTGGGCAGTGGAAATCGATCCGACGCTCACTCGTTACTAAGTAAGCTTACCCACATGAACGCCCAAACGACCGGACGATCAACTGAGTGGATAGCGAAGGCGATAGAGATCCCATGGTGAGCGATCAAACGAGTGGATAACGATCAAGCAAACGAATAGGTAAGTGCGATAGAAATCCCCTAGAGATCCCTCCCCCGATCGCGACCTCCCGTCAAAGCAGCGTTCTGGAATCGTCCATCCTCAATCTGCGATTGATAATCGCCGTTAAAATCTCTGGTGCGTAAGCCCTATGGAAATTCTGTTGCTCCTACTTTTTGCGTTTATCGGTGCGCTAGGCAACGCCATGTTCGCCGCTAGTCAAAAGAAAGCCATCGCTCTTGGGAACTCACTTGCATTTCTCGTAATATCAATTTTCGTTTCGGTTTTCCTCGCCATGATATTGGCGCCCCTATCGGGACCGACAAGGTATACAACAATTATCAAACAGAACTGGTTTTGGGCTGTTATAGGCGGTATCGGGCTATTCCTCACGTTTTTGGGTTTTAATCTACTCTACACCAACTACGGGACATCAAGCTATATGCTCTACGCCGTCATGTCCATCATAACGACATCAATAATCGTGTCGGTAGTGATATTCAAAGAGACCTTTAACACCTATCATTGGGCGGCGTTTGTCGGTGCGATAGTAACCATAATCCTGTACACAATCGGCAATAGTATAGGCAAAACCTAGCAGCCGTCCCCTCCTTGTAGGGACAAACAGTCGTTTGTCCTCACCACATTTCCCACTGAAAAAGGGACACTCTGACTACTGACCACTAACGACTGCTCTTTTACTACGTGTCCCGGTACATCTCCCTCGTCCGCATCTCTCTCTAAAATCAGAACAGGCAAGAACTACCGGGAACATAATTCCTGGAAAAGGAAATGCCAAATGTAATCGGGAATGTATCTTGGCGTGGCAACTGAAAGAATGTTCTATCCACCCGCAATTCAAGTTTCAAGCGGCTCTCGGTGAGACGCAGCGCCTCTATTCCGACTGCCACATAGGCTCCCAAACCATTATCACCTTCCGAACTGTATTCGTCAACCTACTCCCACTCCTCTCCCCACAATTCACGATATCGTTCCGCGGAACCGAACTATTCCTTATGTTTCTTTACTCTTGTTGTAGTTTCGTATTCGACGCCGACTAAAGCAAAACCGCCGCCCACATAGGGTGAAATATCCTGCTTTTTAAGGAAGTATTTTCCTCCGATCGACCAAGAAAAGAAGGAGAAACGGTCGTCATCATCTTCAAATAGGTCGCCTTCTTCCTGTATCCTGAACCGGAAATCTGTAAACGCGGCAAACGAGGGCCTTTCAAAAGACCATCCAAACCCCAGAGCGGGCCTGGTCGCTATATCCGTTCCGGGCATGCTGATTCCGAAGATCCCCATATTCCAAAGAGACTCACCCGATATTTTTCGGAGTTCACGGGCGTCGTGTTCGGTAACGGTCTCCATATCAACCGTCGCATTGATCGGCTTGTGCAGGAGGAGCGCGTCAACCAGTCGTGGCGCTGCCGGAATCATCTCTTCGATAGTTGCCAAGGTCATCTGATGCTCGGTGATAATCGAGCCGATGGGATCTTCGTGACTCAGACGCACGAAAATCTTCTCTCCCAGACGGCGCAATACGACGTGATAGGCGCTTGCAGAGACGGGTGCCTCGTAAAAACGGGATCGCTGACCGATATTCCGTGCTTACGCAACGCATCACAGACCAACTGAGCCGCGGTCTGTGCGTCCGATTCGGGGATACACCCGGGTGGTCTCCGATTAGGCAGACAGCGGGGGCGGATGCCGGAGCATTATCGGGGGTAACAACAAGCAATACGAGAAAAGCGGCAAGAAACAGGCAACACCCAATCCTTATTTAGCATGTTGTTAATGGGGAATTCGGCAAATCCTTGGGGTTGAGGGAAAGTAAAATTGCTTTACTTCCGCTCAGCCTTTTCTCACCAGGGCAGCAAATTGGAAAATCGACCCACTACCTAAAGGGGCGGTCCGATTAGGCATTATTTCTTTTTCAAGCTGACGGTGCTACCGCCATCGCCGGTCAACGTGAGAGTATCCCCATTTATCGACCAGGTACCGTTGGCTATATCCTCAAAGTGAAGTTCTATGTCAATTGCGTCAGTCTCGACCTCGCCTGTAACCTCGGCGACTGTGAGTGAATAATCGGAACCCGATAGGGAATAAGTCCCCCAGCCTTCAATTGAGGTCCCCTCTGGTCCATCTCCTTCGTCAACTTCATAAGTCGTTTCCCTGTGCCACGTTCCATCGTCGTTAAACGTCCAGTCATCGGCGAAAGAGATTTCTAAGACTTGGCCAAAAGCACGGGCCAACTGTTCAAATTGATCCAGTTGTTGTCGAATATTTGTGCCATCGACGGATTCTAGGCTCCATGTACCGACCCAATCGGTATCGCCCTCACTATCACCATCGCCACCACAACCGATGATTCCGATAATAAAGATTACATTGAAGCTAATCAACCACAAAAACAAACGAGGAATTACTTGTCCCAACATACTATCAATTCTCCTTTACGATTTAGAAAAAGTTAGGACTTACGCGCTCCGGTAGGGAACAACAAACGTTGTTCCCTGCGAGCTTCGAATGGTGTCCTTGCTGTAGGTGCCATATGCTTAACATATATGGCCAAGATACAAAAGGAACACAAGCCACCAGCGCCCTGTTCTCCTTTCTTCCATCTGCTGCTACTTCCGTATCAACATCTTCCGCATAGCAGAGAAATCCCCTGCTGTCAGCGTGTAAAAATAGACCCCACTCGCCACCGGTTCACCGAATTCGTTCTTTCCGTTCCAATAAGCGGCGCGGCTGCGGCTGTAATAAGTCCCCGCAGTTTTGCCCCCCAGCGCCAAACGCCGCACTAGCTGCCCATCCAAGGCATGGATAGTCAACGTGACAGCCGCACCTTTTGCTAACTGATACGGGATCCACGTCTCCGGGTTGAACAGGTTTGGAAAGTTCGCGGCAAGGGCGTTGTCTTTGCTTGCGGTAACCGGTAGTTGCGCCGTAAGGGCGGGACCGTTGTAGTTTGCGATGGCGTCCGCCCCAACGGTAAAGGTGAGAGTACCGTCCACATCCATGTCGCCATCAAATTCAAACTCGATCGTGATTTTCGTGTCGCTCGTTCGGTCTGGTTGGTGCCAAGGCATTGTTACACCGTCAATGCCGGCTATCTCCACCGCATCTCGGATGTCAAAGATAGAGTGCTCGAAGGTGCAGCCGCTGAGTGTGAGTGTCACAACGCTGCCCTCCAGCGTTGCTTCCGTTAATGGAGACGGGGTCGAGGCTGCTACCGATTCCATGGACGCGGTGACCGGTAGTTGCACAGTAAGGGCTAAACCGCTGTATCCTTCAATGGCATCTGTCCCCACGCTGAAGGTGAGGCTAGCGTCCGCGTCTATATTGCCGTTGAATTCAAGTTTAACAGTTACTTCCGTGTCGCTGACACGGTTGACGTTGAACGATTCAGCAGTGACACCTCGAACCCCAGATACTTTTACTGCATCTCTCATGGCCCTGACAGGTGCGTAAACCCTACCATTGAGCGTGAGAGTGACGACGCTCTCATGCAGTGTTGCCTCTGTTAATGAGGACGCCAATTACCGATTCTTCTCCTCCGGAGACAGCGACTTGTGCAGAGAGTGCGTGGCCGCCGTATCCTGCGATAGCATCTGCTCCCACGGTGAAGGTGAGGCTAGCGTCAGCATCTATGTCCCCATTGAATTCAATTGCAACAGTTACCGCCGTGTCACTGACACGCTTGGTATTAGATGCGTCAACAGTTGCTCCGGCAATCCCGGACACCTTCAGTGCACGTCGGATGTTCCAGATAGACTCCACAAAACCCCTACCATTAAGACTCAGAGTGACTGTGCTACCATTCAGCGTCGATTCTATTAGTGGGGATTCGATAGAAGCTGTTACCGATTCCGTGAATGCGGTGACGGGTAGTTGAGCGGTAAGGGCGGGACCGCTGTATCCAGTAATGGCATCTGCCCCCACTGAAGGTAAGGGTAGCGTCCGTATCAATGTCGCCATTGAATTCAAGTTCAACCGTGATTTCCGTGTTGTTCTTCCGGTCGAGTCCACGCCAAGGAATCGTTACGCCAGCGATACCAGATACCTTTACCCCATCTCCAATAGACTGCGCGTAGGGCCTGCCAACGAGAGTGAGCGTGACGACGCTCCCATTCAGGATTGCTTCTGTCAAAGGGACGGGAGTCGATGCCGTTAGCGATTCCGTGGACGCCGTGACCGGTAGTTGCGTCGTAAGGGCGGAACCGCCGTATCCTGCGATGGCATCTGCTCCAACAGTGAAGGTGAGCGTAGCGTCCTCGTCTATGTCGTCATTGAATTCAAGTTTAACAGTTACTTCCGTGTCGCTCACCCGGTCTACGTCGAACCATTCGACAGCAAGACCGCGAACCCCAGATACCTTTACCGCTTTTCCGATGTCAACCCTAGACTGCGCGTAGCTCCTGCCATTAAGCGTCAGAGTGAAGACGTTCCCATCCAGCGTTCGTTCTGTCAACGGGGACGTGGTTGCGGCGGATACTGATTCCATGGACGCCGTGACCGGTAGTTGCGCTGTAATGGCGGGACCGCCGTACCCTGCGATGGCATCTGCTCCAACGGTGAAGGTGAGGATAGCGTCCTCATCTATGTCACCTTTGAATTCTAGTTCAACTGCCACTTCCGTGTCGCTGATACGATCTACATCGAACCTTTCGACGGTGACTGCGCGAACTCCAGATACATTTAACGCCTCTCGGATGTCAAAGATAGACTCCACGTAAGACCTGCCACTGAGCGTGAGAATGACGACGCTCCCATCCAGCGTTGCTTCTGTTAATGGAGACGCGGTTGAAGCTACTACCGTCTCCGTGACCGCAGTCACAGGAATCTGTGCCGTGAGCGCAAGGCCAAAGTAGCCCGGTACGGCATTTGCCCCGACGGAGAAGTTAAGGGCAGCGTCCGTGTCTATGTCGCCATTGAATTCAAGTTCGACCGTCACTTCCGTGTCGCTTACGCGCTCGACGTCGAATTTTTCAACCGTGACGCCGGCAATTCCCGAAACCTTTACCGCATCCATGATGTCAAAGATAGACTGCGCGTAAGCCAAGCGACTAAGCGTGAGCGAGCCAACGCTTCCATGAATCGTTGAATCGTTGGCTCGGTTAACGGCGACGCGGTCGAAGCGGCGAGTATTTCCGGGGCGCTATCGATAACATCCCAGACTTCCCACTGGCGTATCCGCCCATCTCTGCTTCCGGTAATGGCGGAGTGTTTGTCGCGGCCAAAAGCCACGGTCGTCACAGGCGACCCATGCCCGAGCAAGGCTCGAACCGTTCTTGTGTCGGGATCCCACAAACGTACGCTCCCGTTTATATTTGCGCTGGCGAGCACGTCTCCCTCAGGGCTGAAAGCAATGTCCAGCACCGGCGATTCATGGTCGAGCGTGGCTTCCTGTTCTCCGGTGTTCGGGTTCCACAGCCGCACTGTACCGTCAATACTTGCGCTGGCGAGGAAGCCGCTCGCACGACTGAAGTCGACGCTCAAGACGCTCCCCGTATGCCCGCTGAGCGTGGCTTGAAGCTCTCCGGTGCCGGGGTGCCACAGCCGCACCGTGCCGTCGGCGCCGCCGTTGCAAGCAATCCACCGTCGGGGCTAAACGCGATGCTCGTAACGCTGTCCGTGTGGCCGCGGAGCGTGGTTTGAATACCTCCGGTTGTGGCGTTCCACAGCCGCAACGTGCCGCGCGCGCTTCCGCCAGCAAGAATCTCACCGTCGGGGCTGAAGGCGGTACTCAATACATGAATTCTGGGCTCCAACTTAAGCTGAGCCCACGTTGTATACCCCGTGAGGGTCAAGTTGAGTTGCTGTCCGCTAGGCACCCACGAGCTGTCAGCGCTATCCGCGTTTCGTGACCACAACTGCACGTTGCCCCCTTCACTTGTGGTGGCGAGCAGCCCTCCATCGGGGCTGACGACAAAATTGAAAATAGGCGCCCCGTGTATAAGCGGGGCGGCGAACTGTTCCGCGTGGGGATCCCAAAAGTGAACGCTGCCTGAAACGACAAGCCCGATTGGCCCTCCATCGGGAATGACGAAAATGTTTGAGGCGCTGCGTACCTGCCCGACGACGTTTGCATCAGGCAGCGGAATATAGCGGAGGATTACGCTTATGCCACCGGTAGCTATGAGTTCAACAGGGTGAACGCCGAAGGCTTCCCCGACAGCATCAAAGGCTTCCCAAGCAGCGCCCAGTCCTTCACCGGCGGCGCCCAACCCTTCGCCAACAGCGCCGAATCCTGCACCTATTCCCTCTCCGGCAGCGCCTAGTCCTGCTCCTAAGCCTTCGCCGACAGCACCGAAGATTTCGCCCAAACCCCAACAGAGTTCTCCGCCGTAGCCAACGCCTTGTACGCCATAGACCAAGAAGACCGTGAGCAGCATGAAGATGATAATCTTTCGACTCGTAGCTCTGGATTTCATTAGATGCCTCCTCGTGTGGGGTGTTATGAATTCAAGGTGAAATCAGGGGAATAAATAGATTCATCTGAGCTGTCCACTGGTGGAGGAGGGATTAATCAAGCTCTTGTCGGACAGATTAAGAGTTCCTTCGGTTATCAAGCCCGCCCCGTGTGCGGGGCGTTCCCTTGAGGGCGATTCACCAGCTTGATCTCCGCCTACGGGACGTAGTTACGGACTTCCATTTCAGGTCTCCCAAAGCGGGTTGACCGCGTTGGCTTTAATCACAAAGTAACACCTCATTCCAACCGCGAGGCCAAGTTGGACTCGCGCTTCATTCGTAATCTTCACGGATAGCGGGTGCTCCTCAATCTCGGCGGACAACATAATCCGATCGCCGAACGGGACAATACTGCAGATTGCCCCGCTCAGCACATTCCGCGCGCTAATCGGCAAATCGGGTTCTAGCGAGACGATGATATCTTCCGCCCTGATGCCAACTTGCATCAGCTTGCCAATTTCAATGTCCGTATAGGGCACTAGCAGCTTTTGGCTTCCAATTTCCAATTCTGTCACACCTCGTTCTCGTTCGCACGCGATGACGGGCAAGGACAGAATATTCTCTACACCCGTCATCTGAGCGATGGGCAGGGCAGACGGAGAGGTGAGCAGTTGATGCGGTTCACCCCGTGCGGCAACGCGCCCATCGGACAGCAGAAAGGCTTCGTCCGCCAACGCCATCGCCTCCGAGATTGAGTGTGTCACATAAAGAATCGGGATGTCAAATGTCTCTTTGATGTGGTGGAGATAGGGTAGGATACGATGCTTTAGCCCCAGATCGAGAGCGGCAAGCGGCTCGTCCATCAATAGCATTCGCGGACTTATGGCTAATGCGCGCGCGAGCGCCACACGTTGACGCTGACCGCCGGACAACTGACGCGGATAGCGTTTTAACAGGTCCCCGATTTCGAGGATTTCAATCACACGATTGACGTCAATCTGCTCCCCGTTCCGGGATGTGCCGTTGTGGCCATAGAAGATGTTCTTTTGGACGGTCAGGTGGGGAAAGAGCAGGCCCTCCTGAAAAACGTACCCGAATCCCCGTTTTTCCGGCGGCAGCCGTACCCCCTCTTGAGAGGAATAGAGCGTATCACCAAGAAATGAAATGACGCCATCGTCCGGATGCAGGATGCCGCTTATGCAGTTGAGCAGCGTGCTCTTGCCGCTGCCCGACACACCCAGCACCGCCGTCACCTTTTGCGTGATCGCGGCATCAATCTCAAGATGGAAATTCCCGAGCCGCTTATGGAAGGCAAGCTTTAACATGGGCTAGTCAATCCGTAGGGTGCGCACTGCGCACCAGCCTCTTGGTTGCAAGGTGCAATCAAATCGATCGCCCGTTTAATGAACGCTGGTTTCACCCCATAAACACCCTACATCGAAAGCCCCAACAACCCTCGCGTAAACTGGAAATCGGTATTCCCTTTCCCGTAGAGTTTGGGGGTGTACTGACGGGAGGCGACTTGGAGTATCACCTCAAGCATCCGGCTCGAAAAAAAGTCGGGCGTCCAATCGTCGCCAGGGGGTGTTACATCAAGGTCTTCCGCGTAGATAGCCCCCGTCGTTTCATCCGTTGTCGCCTGAACGAGCGGAATCATGCGGTGTGATTGAAGGGGATGCCCCACGATATGCGCCAGTACAAGATCCACGCCCGTCGCTCCCATTCCTGTAAGCGTTTCGACGGGATGATCCGTAGGTGTTTCCATGACATGCAACCCTGCCCTGCCTATTGCCTGTCCATAGGCGAGCGTATTTCTTAACTCCTGACCCTCAAGCACCATCTCCAAATAAACGGGCGAAGTCAAGAAGGTAGCGTTGGCAGGTGCCACAACGGTGCCGCCAGCCCCGGCAATCTCCTGCGTCAACCGTGCAAGACTTCTGGCAGCCCTCTCGAAAACCTTGCCGCTTGAAGTTAACCCCAGACGCAGGTGCTCTAAACCCACGTCGGCGTGGCGTGGCGCGGGCATCTCTTCCAAAGTGTTTTCAAACCAACGTTCTACCTTCCGCGTCACCGCTTCAATGCCGCCATCCAACTGGATGCTCGCCCAGCCGTAACGATTGCTATCAATTCCGTGCGTTTCAAGCGCATGCAGCATATGGTCGTTATGCGTCTTTTCGCACCCGTGCTCCAAGAGCAACCCGAGACCAACGGTCGGGTGGGTGAGATGCCCCACGAGTGTTCGCGTGTATATCTCCTCCGTTTGCCCGCTCGACACGCCGCATCCCTCCGTATGCGCCAACGCAACATAACGCGAGATTCCTTTGTCCCTCCCCAACTTGCGGTCGTTCAGACGATTCGCAATCATCTGGGCAATCTGCCCGGAGCAGAGACTTGTTGGAAGAATCAAGCCGATCTGGTCACTTCGATGGCTACCCTCGACTTGGAGGGCGCGAAATGTGCGGCTCTGGGCTGGTGCGTCGACTTTGACAGGGATGGATGTGCCGTCCCGTACTTCGGAGACAGCCGCCACAGAATCCAAATCCGTTGGTCCCGTCTGCTTCCAATCTCTCCACAGCGACACTTGGGAGTGGCCCGCCTTCTCCCCGACAGACCGTTCGCCGGACGCAACATCGATCATGAGTTCGAGCGTATCCTCGCCCAACGCCTCCATGGAAGTTCCGTCGAGATATGCCCCCGCGTTCACATCCATATCTTTCTCCAGCAGATTGTATCTTTCGGTGGTCGTCACGATTTTAATTGTCGGCACGAAAGGGAAGTTGGTGATGGAACCGTTGCCCGTCACGAAGAAAATCATGTTTGCCCCCGACGCCACCTGCCCCGCAATGCTCTCAAGGTCGTTCCCCGGGCTGTCCATAAAATAGTAGCCCGGATCGGACATCAACTGACTGTAATCGATAACATTATCCAAGCGAACGTCCGGGTGCCGCTTCATTGCCGCGCCAATCGACTTGATGGCGATATTGTACAACCCCCTAAAATTGTTGCCGCCGCTGGGATTTCCTTCAGCGGAATGACCGTGCCAACTGGCGCGCTCCTTGAATCGCTCAATTGTGTCCAGAAACGTTGACGCTGTCTCCAAATCCTTGACATTCTGGAGCACATAGTGCTCCGCGCCGATAAGTTCGTCCGTTTCCGCGAGGTTGGCTGCCCCGCCGTAGCGAATGACCTCCTTGGCGACATAAGCCGCGAGCGGATTGCCCGATACGCCCGAGAATGCGTCCGAACCTCCGCACTGAAGTGCAATCTTGATGTTCGAGAGGGGCTGTTTCGTGCGCTCCATCGCATTGACCTGATCCCGCCAACTGCTGAGAATTGCTTGTCCCTTCTCCAAATTCGCGTCAAAACCGCCTTGTATGCTTAGAAAATGATGCATTACATGGTCAATCGGGTAACCTTGGTTGATTAGATAGTTCTTAAGCATCCGATTCGTCACGGCTTCCGAGCCGTAGTCAACGGGGAGAATCGCGCCGACGTTCGGGTGAATCATGAACCCGGCGAGCGTCCGGAGCAGCATGTCCAGATTGTTGGGCGTTCTACCCTCTCCACCCTCGGTATGCGCCACGGCGATAATCCCGTCAATGTTTTCACAGTCCGCGGCAACCTCCTTCATTCGGCTCACCAAGGCGTTGACAAAACCGGAAGTTCGCGAAGTTGTGCCCATAACCACAATGTAATTTCGCGTTCCAACGCCGCGTCCTCCCTCCCGCCGGTAGCCTTCGAAGAACCTGTCGTCATCGTGTCGGGTGACCGGATCGCCCGGCTGAAAATTCTCCTCATCAAGATGATACGTGATGATTTCATCCCTGAAGTTGGGGTGTGCTGGTAAATCAAAATCGAGATGCCGCAACGAGAGCGAATCAATCATCTTCTGATTGCACACATAGTCACCCGGTCGAATCTGCGAGATTGCGAAACCGAACGGCAACCCCCAAGAAAGCAGCGGTTCGCCTACCGGAATGGGCTTGATAGCAAACCGATGCCCCTCCAGAATGGTATGGGACAGCTCGAATTGTTCTCCATCACAGCGTATTTCCGAATTCGCCTCTAATCGACGCGTCGCGATTGCCACATTATCGCTTGGGGCGGGCAGCCGCGCAATGTCGTCAAAGTTGTATTGATTGTCCATGTTCCTTTTCTCCCGATTAAATTGTACATTCTTTACATAAAGATAAGAAGTAATGGGAGCTCTATGGGAATTCTATCGTACTCTTTGTTCAGTCCCTTGATCTATCCGTTCCTTTGATCGCTCATTATGGGATTTTCTATCACCCTCCCTACTCGGTCGGTTGATCGATAGAGCTCCCATTACGCATCACGTAATTACTTCCCGGTAAATGGTGACCTGCATGGCATCGCGCTTCACCCACGGCAATTCCGTGTCAAACCAGCACGTTTGGCAGTCGTAGCGGGAACGAACATGCTCAAGATAATCCGCCATGCTGTCCGCGCCGATACCCACGTTATCCGCGACGATGGTCGCTCCATCAACAAGACGCGGTTCTATCGCCTGAAAGCAGGGAAAGTAGTTGCCGAAATTGTTGTCTAGCAGAAGAAAATCGACGGAATCGTTAATAGTCTTCAGTACGTCTATAGCGTTGCCAATCCGAGAATCAACCAGATCGCTGAACCCGGCACGATTGAAATGCGCTTGCGCATCACGAGCGCGGTCCGGCTCAATCTCCACGGTTATCAACCGGCCCTTGCCCGCAGCCTTGAGTCTCTCAAGCATCCACAATCCCGAATACCCGATTGCCGTTCCGCATTCCACAATGAGGGAGGGGCATGCCTTTTCGACAAGCGCCGTAAGAAACTCGGCTTTCTCCGGACCTAACATCGGTATGCCTTCCTCCCGGCACCGTTTGTCCACTTCCTGAAGAACTTTATCGAATGTCGTCATCTCGCGCTCCCCTTGTCATTTGAGCCAGGATTCTGTAGTCCGATTTGTGTTAGCCATCTTCAATCATCAAATCAATAATCGAATTGCGATTATCGCGCTCGAACCCGAGTTTTTTCTTGAAAACTCGGGTTCTTTCTCGGTACTCTTGTAGGATGGGATTGCGACCATCAAATCGCCGATTTCCCATCTCTTCAATTCGCGTCTTTAGTAAGAGCCAACTTTGCTCGCAGCGGGAGGTCGTGATCGGGAGATTGTTCCTACGGTGCGTAGGTTGGGTTGAACGATCAAGCGACCGAATAGATAGTGAGTGCGATAGGGATCCCAGTGAAACCCAACACTTCATCTGTAGGGAACGCAGATCTGCGTTCCCTACTCACCACTCACCATTGCTTTTAGTTGACTTCCGCCCAGCCCCCTGCTAAAATACTATCCAAATTAGACACGCCAACTTAAAGCGTTCGGATGTGCGAATAGGAGAGCAAGAATGCCGTCGAAAGAGGAAATTTACGATCGGGCTTTAACCCACTTTGGAAATGACGAACTTGACGATGCCGTGGCTGCGTTCAACGACTTGGTTGAACAATATCCCGACTATATTGATGGACCCATCGGGCTTGGACACGCTTATGAACGTCAAGGGAAATACGACGAGGCGATCCAAGCGATAAAGAAAGCAATCGAGATTGATCCCACGGATCCACTGGTCTACACCAGCCTGTCGGTATGCTATCAGCGCAAAGGAATGATTGCGGAAGCCGAAGACGCCATGGCAAAGTCTCAGGAACTGGCGATGGCTTCAAATATGTCCTAGCGAAACAAATTTGGATTGCGCCGTCGCTTCTAACGTCTATGCACCGCGCACTGACTTCAGTCGCAAAGAATTCGTAACTACGAACACTGAACTGCACGCCATCGCCCCCGCGGCAATCATCGGATTTAGCAGGAAACCATCGAGAACCGGATACAGCACGCCAGCCGCAATCGGAATACCCAGCACGTTATAGAAAAACGCCCAAAAAAGGTTCCACCGAATGGTTCGGAACGTTCTGTAACTCAACTTAATCGCTGTGACAACGCTCATCAAATCGCCCTTGATTAGGGTGATGTCCGCCGTTTCGATCGCAATGTCCGTCCCTGTGCCTATGGCAATTCCTACGTCGGCGCGCGCAATGGCGGGGGCGTCATTTATACCATCGCCAACCATGGCTACCACCTTCCCCGCCTCTTGCAATTCACGGACACGCCTCGCCTTGTCCTCGGGCAGTACTTCCGCTTGATACCGATCGATCCCTACTCGCTCCGCAATTGCATGAGCCGCGCTCTCATTATCGCCCGTCAACATCACCGTTTCCAATTTCAATTCACCCAATGCACGCACGGCTTCGGCGGCTCGCGCCGTGAGCGGATCGGCAATCGCAAGCAGCCCGCCAATCCGTTTGTCTATAGCAATCCAAACGGACGTATTTCCTTCAATTGACAGCTTTGATTCCGCCTTAACGCCGTCCGTGGGCAATTCAACGCCGGCACCTTCCATCAACCGACGATTGCCGATATGCACAATCTGACCGTTGACAACGGCTCGGATCCCGTGTCCGGCGATGGCTTCAAACTCTTGGAGGCTTTCCGTCACCCGTTCGCCCACCAATTGGGCATCCGGGTAACGATCAGCATAAGCGTGGAGGATGGCTTGCGCCAGCGGGTGTTCAGACCTCGACTCAACCGTAGCTGCAACTGACAACAGATCAGCTTCCCGATGACCGTAGAATGTCATTGCCTCTAGGACGGCCGGCTCACCCCGCGTTAGCGTACCCGTTTTGTCAAACGCAACCGTCGTGACACGACGCACTGTTTCAAGACTCTCGCCCCCCTTAATGAGGACGCCCAACTCCGCGCCTCGTCCGGTTCCAACCACGATAGCCGTTGGCGTAGCCAGCCCCAGCGCACAAGGGCAGGCGATAATCATCACCGCGATGAAATTCTGCAACGCTAATGTGAAACTTGGACCAACCAAAATCCAGACGATGAACGTCAACGCAGCAATTCCAATGACAATCGGTACAAAGACTCCGGCAATTCGATCCGCGAGGCGCTGCACCGGGGCTTTCGACGCTTGTGCCTCTTCAACCAATGCGATAACCTGCGCCACCACGGTGTCTTCACCGATCTTGGTGGCTTCAAAAACAAAGCTGCCCATTTTATTGATAGTTCCGCCAATAACCTCGTCCGGAGTTTTTTTTGGCACGGGCATGGCTTCGCCCGTCAGCATCGACTCATCAACCGTTGAACTACCACCCCGTACAACGCCATCGACAGGAATCTTTTCGCCCGGACGTACCACTAGCTGATCTCCCACCTGCACCTTCTCAATCGGAATCTTAATCTCCGAGCCATCCCGCAGGATGTGTGCGCTCTTTGGCTGAAGTCCGACCAATTTCTTGACCGCTTCCGAAGTACGCCCCTTCGCTCGTGTCTCCAAGAATTTACCGGTGAGGACAAGCGTGATAATCATCGCAGCAGTTTCATAGTAATTTACACTGCTAGGCGTCGGCGAAAGAAACGACGCAATCGTCACAATGAGGCTGTACCCGTAAGCAGCGAAGGTGCCGACGCTGACGAGCACGTTCATATCGGCGGAGAATTGTTTCAGCGCGTTATATGCCCCCTTGTGAAAATGCCAGCCAGCCCAAAATTGGATTGGTGTCGTGGAGATAAGGAGGAGGGCGAGTTTCAAACGGAGGGCAAGTGAGGCGTGTGGATGGTAGAACATCAACCCCATGGAAAGGAGGGAGACGATTGCGCTGACGACAATCTTCCGCTTCAGTTGCGAAAGTTCGAGACGATGGGCTTCCTCCTGCGCCGTGATTCGCGCCTTCCGCGACTCTACCGCCGCCATCGGTTCATAGCCCGCGTCAACGATTGTTCGTTGGAGCGCCTCGAGACCGGCTAGCGCCTCATCGTACGTTACGATCGCCTGCTCCGTGCTAAAATTGACGCTCGTCTCCGAGACGCCGGGAACCGATCTCAGCGCCTTTTCAACCCTCGTAACACAAGCCGCGCAGTGCATTCCCCCAATAGCGATTATCGTCTTGCGAAGAGAGGTCCCTGTATCGTCCATTGGTGTATAGTTATTCGTACTGCGTAATGTCAAGCCCTAAATTTTCGCGCTCCAGAGGAGCGCAATGTGGATCATGCGGTTAAATTGATCTAATGAGATTCATTCAATCGCACTTCTTTTCGCCAACTGTCGTCACTAAACACTTACTCAGGTTTTTATAGACTCTGCAGATGGGAAATGGGACCTGTGTTTCCAAATCCCAACTCGATGGCTCGATCCATCATCTTCTGTTGGCGCGGCGTAGCGGTGTGCAGAAGATTCTCGCTGTAGAACCTACCCCAGTGATTCGTCTCTCCACGGAGAAAATCCATCAACCAGTCGAAGTGTTCCTGGTTCTTTTCAGCGGTTGTATTTTGGACCGCATTGAAGTAGATGACACGGCGCCCGGGATTATCGCTCAACGCGGCATGATGCGTCTTGTGATTCATGAAGATGACATCTCCCGGTTTGGTGCAGATTCGGTAATGCCCCGGAATCTCCTCGGGTTTAACGCCAACGCTGACGATAGTTTCACGGAGCGCGTCGCGGTATTCCTTGAAATGGCTGCCCGGAATGACGCTGAGGCAACCGTCGTCGGGACCGAGCGGATCCAGATAGATTGCGACCTTCATGCTGAAAAAGCCTTCAGGCCCGCAGGCATCGTGATGCCACCGAGTGCCGCCGGCGTGGATGACACCTTCGCTTAAGGTTAGGATGAAATCATCACCAAGTAGGGTTTCCAGGACATTAACAAATCGCTCATCATCAAGCAGAGGGTAAAACGCTTCCGGATCATAGTCGAAAAAGGGGATAGTCTGTTGCCTTCTTGCGGAATTACCTCCTTCATCTTGGCGAAGTTCCGGATCTTCCTCTCCGTCGCGCGCTTTTCTCATTGCCACATCAAAAGCGTCGGAAAGCACTCGCATTTCATCGGGAGACAGCAGTTGTTTCCATAGAAAGAAGCCTAAGGTTTCAAAGTGCCTGATTTGTTCCTCTGTCATGGTTTGTCCTCCATTATCATCTAGGTTTGGAATTGGCGTTCCTCGTTGGACATGGTGCGGATCTGACCGTTTGATTCAGTTACCTGAGCGCGAATCGTAGCGCAACGTTAGCTTATCTCAATTACCGATTAACTCGGGGCAATCGCACGTGCCGAGCCAGTCCAAAAGCCTCGGAATTTCGTGCTGGGCGATTCGAGCGCCCAGGTAGATTATATGCCCCGCCTGCCAGATGCATGTTTTCTCCCCATGCCTTCCGAGCGTTTGGGCGGTGGAATCGAGTTCCACACAGCGGGCATTAAGGCTTTGCAGGGAGGTGCCATCGGACAGTGTGACTTCGCCCCCAACCTCTACTTCGCTTAAAGATCGGACGCCGGTTATCGCTGGATTCGCAGAGAGCGTTTCGCAGTCTGATGCGAGCAGTATGCACTTTGCGGGCAACTCCGCGAACCGACCCCAGCATCCCACTTTCCGAGGCAGAGCGGCAATCACGAGATTGTACCGACCCACCTCTTTCCAATTCAGCCCATCAAGCGATCGAGTCTCAATCGGGTCGTAATGCGTCCCGTATCGTACGGAAATGCCGTCAAGGATTCCCGCAAAGAACCGGTCAAGGCAGTCATCTTGACCAAACCCGTTCAGGCTCCACACGTGATAGTCGCGCAGTGCGGCGACGCGAGCCTCTATGCGTCGCGGGGTGCGCCTCTGAAATTCAATGTTGAGTTCACAGGATAGCTCCCAAGAGTCTACGTTTCCGTCGGGGAAGGTGGCGTCCGTGCCTACCGGGGGTCTCTCGGTGTTGCCGTAGCCCAGGTACATAATGCGTGTCGGCTCTTGTGCGGTGTGTTGTTCGTAGATACGATTGAGATGAGCCGGAGACGGATGCCGTCCTTCGTGTCCCTGCATCCACGGCATAAGCTCTTTCCCGTGCCTGCGCGCCAGACCGGCGACGTATCCCATATCTCCGGGTATGCTGCCGTCGTTAAACCCGTTATCGGATGCCGGGTACGGGTCGGCAGACACAATGTCAATCTCGCGCGCCGACATATCGAGTGACATGCCGCCGTGATCATTCCCCACATAGAAACTGTTGCATCGCGTCAGGTTTCGGTAGGTTCTTAAAGTGCTCAGCCCCTCTTGGCACAACGTCTCCTTTGCGGTGCGCAGCAGGCGGGCGCAGGCGCGGTGAAGAGACCACATCCAGTCGGCATAGGCGCGCTCGCCGAATGCCTCCCGATACGTCCAGTGGCGAGGATAGGTGTCGTCAGGATTCAAGCGCTCAAAGTCGGTAATGGCATCGTCCGAATAGTCCCAGAGCGGCATCGACTGAGCGGGATTCGCGGGACCGTTGGGCACCGTTTGCAGAAAGTCCTCATCTCCCATCCGAATCCCCATGACGACATCGCTTGGAAATGTACCGCCGTTTGCTTCGGTCCATCGCGCAATCTCCTGCTTTATTTGGGCGCGAAATCCCTCGGCGGTTCCAATGGCGTGGGGACTTGCCGTGTTGCCAAAGTAGTTGGCGGGTTGGGGTTGCTCGTAGATGGGACCGCGCATGCGCCAGTAGACCGCCAGCATGACGTTGTCCAGATCGCCGCGCGCGCCAGTAAGGTCGAACTCCATGAGGTAGGTGTGTTCGTCGCGGGGCTCAATTGTGGCAGGAAGAGTCAGCAGGTGTTGCGCCCCATCGTAATCTTTCTCCTTGACGGTGACCTCGGCATGATGCGGCGGCAGTAGCTCCGCGAAATAACTGCCGTTTCCCAACGTCCAATCCGCGCCGAAGATAGGCTTTTCAATCAAGATCTCGTGTCGTTGGGGCGTGAAAGAAAAGCGGTGCCAGTCAATTGCCTCTCCTTCGTAGACGCCGCCGATCATGACGCACGAGGTCGGCGTGATGCGATGGGAGGCGATGCGATCCGCACGTAACGTAATGTTCTCAATCGTGAACGCCAACTGCAAGCCGTGCCTTCGCGCGCATTCCAAAGCCTGCGCGGGTTGAATTTCGTCGCCCACCCAGATGGCGGGATAGGTGTTTATCTCAACGCCTTCGATCCCATGGTCTTTCATATCGCGGAAATCTTCGTCCACGCCGTTGACGATATTCACATAGGTCATCCACACGGTTGCTTCGTGCCAAGTTCGTGCCATATTACTTGCCTCCACAAACCTGCTGCTCACACCATTCAGGACTGCGTGCGCAGGAATTCAATGCTTGATCGAATGCCCTCTTCAAGACTGGCTTTGCGGTACACTTTGACGGACGCAAATCTTTCGTACCCCACCGATCTCAGTGCGTCCAACACGGATTTGAAATCAATACGACCGCGGCCCAATAGCCCTGCGTTACTCTCACACAGGTGCACATGGCGCAGCGACTCGCCGCACCGGTACACCGGCTCGGTCAGAGAAGTCTCCTCGATATTCATGTGAATCGTGTCCAACATCGGTTTGAATACAGGCACATCAATCTCGTCAATCAACCGTTGGACTTCGGCGAGCGAATTATTGAATCCGACTTGAAGGTGATTCACCGGTTCGATGACGAACTCCACGCCCTTATCCAAAGCCGCAAGTCCAACTTCGCGAAGGCAGGTGACAATGCGTTGATTTGCCACTACGGGATCCGCTTCATCACTGCGTAACCCGTGCAGGAGACCGACGACAAGAATCGCATTGAACCGACTCGCCGTATCCAGATAGCTCTTTAGGCGTTCCACCGTGCGTTTTCGAATCTCCGGATCCGGCGAACTCAGGCACAATCCCTCTTCATAAGCGGCGCCGGTCAACAGCGCGGGGACAACCAAGCCGTTAGCGGCTATCGTGCTTTCCAGCTCATCCAATTGATTGAGCACATCGGGCGTCAGGTTTAACTCAACCCCGGCATAACCGCAGTCCTTCAAGAGGGCAAAGGTCGCTTGAACGTCGTCCTCGATTGCCGAGAAGTCAATTATGATATAGCTGTAGCGGAACATGAGGTATTTCCCTGTTGAGGGGAGCGACGTATGAGAACCTGTTTGAATAGTCGGCAGCAAAGCTATTTTTAGTCATTTGAAGACAGGCTTTCATGTTTATGTATTTGCCCGCTATATACCTGTCGCCCCGCTGGGGCTTAGGTACGCAGGGTTTCGGTGTTTCTACACACCTTCATGAATCTCTATCGCAGTTGCTATTCGCTCCCTTGATCCCACTCTGGGGCTTTTAGAGGCTGGTGCGCAGTGCGCACCCTACAAACTGTACTTTTCAAACAGGCTCTGATTCTCGGTGTAAGCCGCACTCAATAAATTGCCAAGCGTCGGCAACCCAGTGCCGCGCATTATATACCTTCCCTCAAAGGCAGTCAAGAAAAAGTCACCACAGAGTCGGGACAGCCGCTGCTTGATGCCGGGTATTCAAGGATTGAGTGTTGAAAGATTGGCGGAAGTATGAGATAATCCCTCGCAGACGGTGGTTCCGAGTCAAGCAATGGGCGGGCTTTTCGGATAGGGCGTGAGCCAAGCAGACTTAGGGTTGTCCCTGTCGTGCGACGCCGGATTACCAGCCTTGGACTCCCACAACTCAAAAATTCTAAATCTGAACGGAGTAAAATCATGCTCTTCAACAAAACTCGCGCTATGGCGTATATGGAGCGTTGCGGGGTGGACGTTCTCGTGGCGACTTCTCCCGTGAACATCACCTACTTTTCGGGCTACTACTGCTGGATTGACCCGCTATTCAGAGAGTATATGATGGCACCGGGGGCGCCAAGTGACATACCGCAGAAGTTTGCGGTTTTCCCGCTTGAGAGTGAGCCTGCGCTTGTCGTGAGGCCAGATTTCGCGACGAACGCGGCGGATTTGTGGGTGCGCGATCTGCATATTGTCGGGAATCCGGTGATAGATACCTCTTTGACGCCGGAGACGTTGCCCGAAGATGACCAGCGGATTCTCGATCTGCTTCGATCGCCGCATCGCAATGCCAAACCGACCGATGCGTTACTGAGCATCCTGAATGCGCGAGGTCTGACCGAGGCGCGAATCGGGATGGAGATGGAAGGGCTTGCGCCGACCGCAAAGGCGGAAATCGCCGAAGCCTTGCCAAAGGCGACAATCATGGATTGCTCGGATCTGATTCGCTTTGTTCGGATGGTCAAGACGGAGGAGGAGTTGGCACGACTTACACGCGCCGCCGAAATTAGTGAAGAGGCGGGGATGGAAAGCCTGGCTTTGGCGCGAGCCGGGAAGACGATGGCACACGTTATCCAACACTACCGAGAGCGGATTGGCGAAGGAGGCGCGGATCTCGATCACTTCATGTTCGGCGTGAACGGTCTGGGTTTTGCCTTGGAGCGGGACTACGTGTTGAAGGACGACGACGTGATGTACGTGGACTATGGTTGCATCTATCGGCACTATTTCTCGGACACCGGAACAACCTTGGCAATCGGAGAACCGTCGGCGGTGTTACGGGATAAACATGCCGCTCTGCGTGAATGTGTGATTCGAGCGGTAGACGTGGTATGCCCCGGGGTGAAATCGTCGGAAGTGCGAGCCGTCATGTGGGATACGCTCAATGCGCGCGGGATTACAGCTACGTTTCCGCACGGGCACGGGATGGGGCTGGAGGTGCGAGACTACCCGATCATCGTCGCCGACAACGGGTTGCGCATCAGCGATGATTGTGTGGATGTGGCGTCGGATCTCCCGTTTGAGGAGAACATGGTCATCAATCTGGAGGCGATGACGTTTATGCCGGGTGTCGCCTCGCCGCACATTGAGCAGACGTTCCTCGTTACCGCGGATGGGTACCGACCGCTCTGCCCGCAAGATCGGTCGGGGCCGGTGCGGCCGTAAGCAATCTAGGATGCTGAAAGTCATGTTTAGCCGTGGATTTGCAAATCCGCAGAAGAAGCATTGTGCCGAGCGCAAGGAAAACTAGGTTGTAGGGAGCAAGCTTCCCGTAATTTGATGAGGGAAAACATGGATAGTAGACCAAATCCTGCGCAAGAGTTTGAACTGGGGCAGATTGTCGTCTTGAAATCAAATCCTTCTGTTCGCGGTGCGGTTGTCCGTGTAACGCCGGGAACCTCCGAAGACAGGATAGACGTTTTTATTGATGGAGACGTTCAGACCTTCTACACATCTCAGTTGCAGGTTGAAACCGAGCGCGATGACGACCTGCAGAACTTTACCTGCGATCAGTTTCACGCCTACCTGACCGCTCTGCAGATTCGCTATCCGGGCTTATCGAATTTGTATTCGCTCAACGCGGCTCGTGTAGACTTCGTTCCCTACCAATACCGACCTGTTCTGAGATTCATCCGTTCCGATCGTCCGAGACTGCTCATTGCCGATAGCGTTGGTGTTGGAAAAACCATTGAAGCGGGATTGATTCTGCGCGAATTGCAAGCCCGACGCGATATCAAGTCCGTTCTCATCATCTGTCCCCGGGCGTTGGTAACCGAACAAAAATGGTTACGAGAGATGAAAAGATTCTCCGAAGATTTCACTCATCTTGACGGGAAACTCTTGCAATACTGCATCAAGGAGACGCATCTGGATGGGGAGTGGCCCGAGCAATATGAGAAGGTCATTCTTCCCTACTCGTTGTTCGACAACAATCTCCTTTATGGTCAAGGACAGGCAAGAGGGTTGTTAGATTTAGACCCACCCCCGCGTTTCGATCTGGTGATTGTGGATGAGGCGCACCACATCCGAAACCAGAACACTGCCAATCACGAAGTTGTTCGGTTTTTCTGTGAGCATGCCGAAGCCGCGGTATTTCTAACCGCTACGCCTATCCAACTTGGCAGTCAAGACCTGTTTGTTCTGCTAAACACACTTCGTCCCGATCTTATCTTGGATGAGGAAGGCTTTAGACACATGTCGGAGCCGAACCCGTTTATTAACGAGGCGGTTGATGCTGCCCGCTCGCAGGAACGGGACTGGACGTGCCGGGCGAAAACAGCCCTGAGACAAGCCGTGGCAACCTCGTGGGGACAATCTATCCTTACGGACAATCCAGAATTTAATCGCATCCAAAGTCAACTTGCAAGCGAATCTGTCACCAATGCGCAACGGGTACAACTCATCACGGATCTTGAAGCGCTGCACACATTCTCAGGAATACTCAACAGAACTCGCCGCCGCGATATTGGCGAGTTTACAATACGCCGCCCGCAAACCGTGAATGTCGATTTGACTGCTGATCAGAAACATCTCCATGAGTCGCTGCTGGAGACGCAGGCGGCGATATTCACAATGCTGCACGGCAATCAGAATGTCAAATTCATGATGACGACCATCCGCAGACAACTGGCGAGTTGTCTATACGGACTTGAACCGCTGCTTGAAGAGATTCTGAGCCGCCATCTCGACGAACTCGCTTGGGCGGAAGCGGACACTGCGGAGTCAATGCCTCAAGAGGAGTCTGTGACGCCGATTCAGCGCCAGATTGAAAGAATTCTTGAAGAAGCGCGGACGCTCGCCTCCCCGGATCGAAAACTGGAAGCGCTCCGAAAAATCCTACGTGAAAGGCAAAGTCTCCCCAATAACAAGGTGATGGTCTTTAGCAGTTTCCGTCACACGCTTGCTTATCTTTACAGACACCTTGAGTCGGATGGTTTTCGCGTCGGGATGGTGCATGGCGGGACGCCGGATGACGAACGGGTTGATTTGCGAGATTGTTTTGAAGGATCTGCCGAGGAGCGCGAGAGTCTTGACGTGATGCTGTTCTCGGAAGTGGGGTGCGAAGGATTGGATTATCAATTCTGCGACTGTATTGTCAACTACGACCTGCCGTGGAACCCCATGAGAATCGAACAAAGGATCGGGCGCATCGATCGAAGGGGACAGCAGAGCGAGTATGTTACCATTATCAACCTAATAACGCCCGGGACGATTGATGCCGACATCTACGAACGCTGTCTGCTCCGCATCGGCGTGTTCGAGAGCGCGTTGGGGGGCAGCGAAGAGATCCTCGGCGAAATTACGACAGAACTCCGGGAAATCGCCGAGAATTATGACTTAACCGAAGAAGAACGAAGAGCCAAGCTGCAACAGTTGGAAGATAACCAGATTCGGTTAATACAGGAAACAGAACTGCTGGAAGATCAGCAATTGGAACTGTTCGGCATCCGTTTCCCGGATGACAGAATGGAGAAGGAGGTGGAAGACGCGTCCAGTTTTTGGTTGTCCTCGAAATCCATACAGCGGCTCGTCACGCTTTATCTTCAGAAACGATTGGGGGCCGAGCGAGAATACATCCTTGGTGAAAGGCCACTGAAAACGCTGCGACTTTCGGGAACCGCGAGAGAGACGTTATTGCATGATTTCCGGCAACTTCCAAGAGAAAGGAGTCCGGTCAATAGAGAGTGGGAGAACTGGCTAAAAGGTGAGAATCAGCACTTGGTCATCACGTTTGAGGCAGATGGTGCGACCCAGGATCCTGAAGCTGCGTTTATTATGCCAATTCACCCCTTGGTGAAACAAGCTTCGTTGGCGCTAGAAAGGTAACAAAACGTCGTCACCGCTCTAAAATCCCAAACCGATGATGTTCCGGCAGGACGTTACGATTTTGCGATTTACCAGTGGCAGTTTCACGGTATCAAGGAGGACATGATTCTGAAGCCCATCGCATTAGAGGAGGGGTTAACCCCACACCTTAGCCGTCTACTTGAGAGCGCGGTAGATAGCGACGTGCAGGCGACCAATCAGGTGGCGAGGCGGGATAAATTAGAAACCTTGCACTACCAACAATGGGCGGAGGAGCGTGAAAAACATCAACAGCGCTCTCAGGAACTCGCTTCTTACCGCAGAGAGAGTTTGACAACGAGCCATCGGGCGCGGATTGCGCTGTTGGGAGAACAACTGCGACAGGCGACTTCAGAAAATATCCGGCGAATGAGGCAATCCCAAGTTGCCAATGCGGAGGCGGATTACGGGCGACGTGTTCGCGAGTTAAAGGCTGCAATGGCTAGGGCGGAAATTACGCAGGAGCTGGTGGCGTATGGGATTTTGGAAGTGGAAGGTAGTTCCTGACATCCGTTTAGAATCTAGGTTGCGATTGATGACATTTGGCCAAAAAACAAAACACTCATTTTAAGGAGGGTGCGACGTGCCAAGCGAACAATTTGAACGCATTCAGAAAATCCGGCACGAATTTCATCCGGCGAGCGAGAGAGTTAGAGACAGCCTGAACAGTGCGATTAAACATCTCGCAGACGGGCTTTATAGCCGAAATCCCCATTTTATCTTTGAGTTAATTCAGAACGCTGAAGACAATACATACGATAATCCTTCGCCTTCTCTCTCGTTTTGTTTGGCGAAAATTGATCCGACCGGTACCGATGCAGCCGATGGCGCACTGATTATCGAAAACAATGAAACCGGCTTTACTAGCGAGAACGTGAATGCGATTTGCCAGATCGGTAAAACAACAAAGGAAAAGGCACAAGGCTATATCGGGGAAAAAGGGATAGGTTTCAAATCGGTCTTTCTCGTGACGGATAGTCCCCACATTTTTTCCAACGGCTACCATTTCTGTTTACCTGAGCGCGACGAGGAAACTGGCTTTGGGTACATTGTGCCTCAATGGATTAAGCTGCCGGAAGGATTAGACCCCACTCAAACCCATATTATCCTACCGCTAACGAAACCTGATTTTGGTTACGATCAAATTGAAGAAATGCTTCTTGAAATTGAGCCGGAAACCGTCCTTTTTCTTTCAAAACTGCAAGAAATTCGTATTAAGACGGACAGCGGCACAGATCTTTCAGTGTTAAAAAACGATTCCGCTATGCCGAAAGTTGAAATCCTAGTTGAAGGCAGGAAACAAGGCAGGTCCTTCTCTAAGGTTGATGAATTCTTAGTATGCACTGAAACCGTTAACAAACCCGAGGATATTCATCATGAAAAACGGAAAGGAATAGAAAACCGAGAAATTTCAGTCGCTTTTCCGTTAAATGAAAATTCTGCAAGTGCGGGAAAGATTTTTGCCTATTTGCCTGTGCGTTCTGACACGGGGTTTCCGTTTTTGATTAACGCTGATTTCATTCTTCCGAGTTCCCGCGAGGATATTCAGCAGGATGTATCTTGGAATCATTGGTTGATGGAATGTGTCGCGGACTTGGTGGCATTTGACGTACTACCTCTCTTAAAAGAGAAGCAACTCTTGACCGCCACCCTGTTGGACACACTTGCACGCAGGCTGTATGAAATTTCATCAGATAAAGACGGATTGTATTATCCAATCCACGAGAGGGTATGTACTGCCTTGGCAAATAAAGCGTTTCTTCCAGCGCATGATGGGACGTTTGTCTCTGCGTCAAACGCCAAGTTGGCGCGCGGGGATGCCATCAGAAACCTCCTCAGCCACAAGCAGTTAGGTGACTTGCTTGAACCCGCGCATGAACTCAAGTGGCTGTCCGATGACATCACCGAAGGTCGCACGCCTGCGCTCCGAATCCTTGTCATGCAACTAGGCGTAGAGGAGGTCCGTCCGCCCTTGTTCGTCAGCAGACTGTCTGAGCAATTCCTCGCGCAACAATCTGACGAATGGTTTATCAGATTCTACAGATTTTTGTCAGATCACTCTAAAGATTTGCGTTCCCAACTGCCTACCAAGCCTATTTTACGCCTTCAAGACGAGACACACGTCACTCCACCACGTGGGGACAGTTCTTCACCAAGCGTATACTTGGCAAGCGAAGCGGATACCGATATGCCGTCCCGCAAAATTAAGGTGGAGCTAACCCAGGACGAAGAAGTTCGAAACTTTTTGCGGGAGTTAGGAGTGCGGGAAAGGGAGATTGTTGACGATGTCATTGAGCATATCCTCCCCAAGTATGAATGCGGTAACCGAATAATTCTTGTTGAGGAGCACAGAATCGATTTTGAAAAAATCAAACGTGCATGCAAAACGGACTCGCAGGCTAATAAGACGCGACTGCAGCAAAGGTTACGGCAAACGCCGTTTGTCCTTGTGGAAAACACGCATGTGGAGAGACCAATATACCGCAAACCAAATCAACTCTACTTTGCGTCCGATGAACTACGCTTGTATTTTGCAGGCAATGATTCCCGCGCGTTTGTCAATCTTGATGAATATCCAGATTCTGCACGGGAATTGCTTCAGGATTTATGCGTAACATGTATCATAAGAGTAGAAAAAAGACCAAGAGATTTCCATGGGCACATCATTTTGTACAGAGAATGGGGGCGGCACGCGAGAGGACTTGATGGATTCGATCCCGACATACAAGTCGATGGATTGGAACGCGCTTTGATTGACCCAAATGGCCCAAAAAGTGAATTTATCTGGAATTACATCGCTAAACCTAATTCTAATTGTATTCGGGGAATCGTGGAGAACTCAACAAACCAGGATTACAGGGGAAGTTCGACAGAAGAACACATATCCGAAGATTTCGGGCGCCTGTTGATCGAAACAGCATGGTTACCAGATTCTGCAGGAAATATGCGTAGACCGTGCGAACTGACTCTCAATGATCTTCCTGAATCGTTTGAGCGAGATCCGAACTTAGCGGAAAAACTAGGTTTGAAAAAGGATGAGGTGGCAGAACTCGCGGAAAAAACTGGGATTCCGCTAAAGGTTATCGAAGTTCTGAAAAAACCGGGAATGTCAGAGAGATTTGAAGAATTTCTGGCGCGAGAGAGCGCAGACCAAGTAGATTCGACTAGCCCAATATCGAGCAATCCGGCGTTCCCAAAGAGCCCTGTGAAAAACCCAGAACGTCGGGCGGCCATGCTTGCCAAAGAATTGGGAAATTTGCCTGACAAAGAGTATAAGCGAATCTTAAGATCTGTGCGGGTTCACTCAGCAAGAGAGACTGCCCGCGTACGCTTCAGGATCGAGTATACCAACGATGATGAACAGATGATTTGCCAGATTTGCCAGAAGGAAATGCCGTTCAAAAAACGTGACGGCGAGCACTACTTTGAAGCGGTAGAGGCTATGAACGAGGAACATGTCACAAAGGAACTCGAAGCCCAGTTTCTAGCCCTGTGTCCAGAGTGTGCCGCCAGGTACCAAGAATTCATAAAGAAGGACGAAGTCGCTATGCAGTAAATGATAGACCGATTGATGGCATCAAAAAATTTTCAAGTTCAATTGCAGCTCGGTGAACTGAATACAAATCTCCGTTTTGTAGAAAAACATTGGCGGGACATCAAGCAGATTTTGGAATCCGCTTAGAACCCGATTAATATGTGGCAAAGACATTTCGCTTGATTTGAGAAAGTGTGCACTTTAATGCAAGTGCAAAGATTAAAAGGGGAACCGGAAATTTGATTAGCAGCAATCGTGCCCTACTGGATTGTGTAAGAAAGAAACCGAGTTTTGAGGAAAAAACTCGGTTTCAGCCTTTTAGTATCGTTCTCCATCGCTAACTTTTTGCTGACAGGTCTACGCAGACCAGCTCTTTTTGGTTTCGCAGGTAGAGTTTGCCGCCGACAAACGTTGGCGGCGTGAAGCAGCGGCCCTCCAGAAGCTGAGTCTCGGCAACTCCTTTGTATTCCGACGGATTTGCCTCGGCAATCCCCAAATTGCCGCCCTCTCCAAGAATGATGAGATGACCGTCGGCGAGGAGCAGCGTGCCTCTGTCGAACCCGCGATGCGCCCACTTTTGTTCGCCGGTCTTCGCCTCAATGCACTTCAAGATAATTTCGTCGAACCCGTACAAGTACTCGCCGAGAAGCACGGACGAACTCATCCAGTTCTCCATCACGTCGTGGCTCCGCCATACCTCCTCAACGCTCATTTCGTCGCCATCGGATTTCATTTGCAGGAGTACCGACCCCTTATCGTAGGCGGCGGAGACGAAAATCCGGTCGCCGGGCAAAAGAATTGGCACTGCGGCGTTGATGTCGTTTCCGGAGGGCCACGGGACGTGCTTCCAGTAAATGGTCCCGTCCGCCGGTGAAACGGAGACGAGTGATTTCCCTGTCAGAAAGATTGCCTGCCGAACGCCGTTGGAGTCGATGACGATGGGCGATGAGTACCCTGCTCCGTCCGTGTGAGATGTCCAGAGTATAGCTCCGGTCCCCTTGTCAAAGGCGACGATGGATTTCCCATCCTTGCCCCCCGCTTCGATGAGGAGCGAATCGCCTTCTATGATGGGCGATGTCGAAAATCCGAAACCGGGGATACCGCTCTCAAACTCTGTGACGAAATCGTGTCCCCACACCTTCTCGCCGTTGCCGGCATCCAAGCCGTAAAGCTTGCCTTTAGCACTGAGCACATAAACCCTATCGCCGTCAACTGCCGGCGTCGAACGGGGCCCACTCCCTTCGCCGGATTGATAGTTGTCATCGGTTCGAGAGCGCCAAATTTCCGCCCCGTCCGATGCATCCAGGCAGACGGCGAACTCATCCTCACCCTCCGAGTGCATGGTGTAGATGCGTCCATCGACGATCGAGATTCCAGAGTAACCTTCGCCGATTGGGATTCGCCATACGATGTCTGGACCGCCTTCGGGCCAATTCTTGAGCCAACCGGTTTCTTGGGAAATGTTGTCGCGGGTGGGGCCCTGCCATTGCGGCCATTCTGCTCCCACCCTGCCGCAGCCTGCGAGTAGAACTGCAACTCCCAACAGTGTGATGAGTAATGCAAATTGATGGTGTCTGTTCATGCGTGATTCCTCCCTCTTGATTGAAGAGATTTGTATTGTGTTAGTTGTTGAATTCAAGATGATTAACCTCGTTAAAAGTTTTGATTATATCAGTGATTCAAAAACCGCGAAAATGTTTAGCGTGTGCAACTATTTTAACCGTTTTTGTGAGGGTTTATCAATCTTTAATTAAACATTTCGATAACGTTGGCACGAGCGCTAAGGAACGCTGGACGGGATTCCCCGTCAAGGTTGACTTCTTGGGGGCTGTGAATTCCGGATTAATGGTGGGGCGTGAACGTTGGACTAACCGGTTTTTTGCGTTCCAATCGTCTTGCTTTCCTCTCCAACGCCTTGGCTTCGGATCTCCACTTTTTCCATGCCTTGCGTCTGGCTGCCGCCTCCTCTGATGTCATCAAGTTGAGCCTGCCCATGAGTTTTTCAACGGTGGTGGTATCTTCCATCCCTTCAATAAGCAAAGCCGATTCCCGGAACAATTTGTCGTACTCCGCATCAAGTGCGAGGCGTTTTGCCCAATACTCGTCGTATTCAAGGGGTTGGTTAACGCTGTGTATGGTGAGGCTAACCACCAAGACGGAAAACGTGATGAAAATAATTGCCGAGGGCCAATTTTTCTTCAAGAAGTTCATCGGGCGGTCCGATAATTCAGGGTGGGAACGGGAAATCTCGACTCTGCCGCTCAGGGTGAGGTTAGCATTAGTCCGGTTGATTGTCAACGATTATCAGTCTATTTGAGGAAGATGCAAGAAGGGCACGCCAAATCCGGTCGAATAATGGTAATTCGATCGTGGATATCTACAAAGGCTGGTGAGAACTCTATCGCGCGCGCTATTCGCTTGCTTGATCGCAGTGCGCACCCTACAATATGTCGTGGGCGGTAAGAGAAGAAGGGAATCGGGAATTTATGATTGTCGATCGATTTCCGATAGGGTTGTTAGTCGGTGTATTGGATTATGCGGGCATCTAACACGGATAGACCGCGCTCATGAACCTTGACTGGGTTCAGATCGAGTTGGGCGATACTGGGATTTTCTATGAGGAACGTAGAGACGTTTAGCAGCGCGGCGCGGAGAGATTCGAGGTTCACCGGTTTGCCTCCTCGAATGCCGGTGAGCAACGGAAAGCCTTGAAGCTCCCGAATCATCTGATCCGCGTCATCCGGGTTGATGGGGCAGACCCTGAAAGAGACATCTCGCATCACCTCGACATAGACACCGCCAAGTCCAAACATCAGCGTTGGTCCGAACGTAGGATCGTTTAAGCCGCCGATAATGACTTCAACGCCATCGCATTCCTCCATTTTGCTCAGCAGTGCGCCGGTGATTCGAGCGTCCCGCTTGAACTTTCGTGCGTTGGCGATGACTTCGTCAAAGTCTCTAGCCACAGCGTCGGGAGCATTTAACCCTAACTTCACGCATCCGATGTCCGACTTGTGCAGCACGTCCTCGGAGATTATCTTCAGCGCGACCGGATAGCCGATTTCCTCGGCAGCGTCGATTGCGCCCCGCGCTGTTGTGACGTGGCGGTACACCGGGAAGGGCAATCCGGCGGCTCCGAGCATTCGGTTTGCCTGATGTTCGAGGAGCGGTTTTGTGCGGTCGCTTCCGGGGTTGGGGCACGTTGTGGTCAAACCATCAAAGCATCGTTCAATCTTCGTTGCTCTGTATCGGGCGTACCGAACTAACCCCGCCATCGTATTTACGGCGTCGTGGTGATCCATGAATAGCGGTACCCGGTTTTCTCGAAGCGTGTCGAAGGACTTGGAGTCCGCATAGGAGTAGTAGGTATAGATTAGGAGGGGCTTATCGGTTTTTGCGATGAGAGCAGCCATCTTCTTCGCCGACGATTCCACCTCGGGCGCGACATTCGGATTCAGGAAATCCCACCCGGCGAACCCGCCGACAACGATCAATCCGTCAATCTCATCCCCTTCAAGCATAATCTCCGCGACTTCGGGAATCTTCTCCCACATCGCCAAATCGACCGGATTGGTCACCTGCCCTATTTCGGGTACAATCTCCTTTATCCGCTCTTGATGTTTGAGGGAGAACGTCGGCAAATCCAGTCCTTTCAAGGTGCATGCATCGGCGGTTAAGGCGCAATCGCCGCCGCCCTCGGACAGGATTCCGACGCGGTTCCCTTTCGGCAGTTTGCCGTGACTCAGCGCCAGCAGGAGAGAGCTGAACTCTATCGCGCTCTCGACCCGCAAAGCGCCGCACTGTTTGAAGGCAGCCTCATAAACCTCGTCTTGCCCCGCGAGGGAGGCGGTGTGACTTGAGATGACACGCGCGCCCTGCTCGGTGCGACCGGTTTTCATCACAATGACCGGTTTGACTTTGGTCGTCTCCGCCACCTCATCCAAGAACGTTCTGCCATCGTTTATCCCTTCAATATGCAGACCGATCGCGTTGACATCGTCATCCTCTCTCAGGAATCGGATAACCTCATGAAATTGAACGTCCGCCTGATTCCCCAAGCCGATGATGTAGCGGAATCCCAAGCCTCGCTTAATTCCGGGGAACGCAAGCGATCGCGTGAGATTCCCGCTCTGGCCGACCAATCCGACGCCCCCCACCCGGATATAGCCCGACAGCAGCCCGTCAAACTTTGCGGGAGCGCTGAAAAAGCCGAGGGTGTTGGGGCCAATGACGCGAATCCCCTTCTCCTTTGCTTGATGGACGAATTCGTCTTGGGCAGCTTTGCCAGCTTCGCCGAGCTCCGCAAATCCGCCCGTGAGGAGCATGATGCCTCTGACGCCCTTCTCGACGCACTCTTCAACCGAGGTGGCGGCAATCTGTCGGGCGGTCACCACGATTGCCAAGTCGATTTCATCGAGAACATCAAGGATGCTGGGATAGCATTTCAGGTCGAGGATTGAGTCTGCTCTCGGGTTTATCGGATGAATACGGCCTTGATAGCCGTAGTTTTTCATGATGGAGAGGTAAGTATAACTGAAACTGGTGGGGTTGCGTGAGGCGCCGATGAGTGCAACGGATTTGGGATTGAGAATATTGCTTAGCGGGTTTGACATGCGATTCCGTTATTCATCTTTGCTGGACGGGTGTCTCGTTAGGAATAATGTCCACGGGGTATTTCGACAGATTTTCCGCTCCGGACTCCGTGATGAGGTAGGTGTTCTCAATGCGTGCGCCGAGTCGAGCCTCCGGCGTGTATCCACCGGGTTCGACGCAGACCACATCGCCGACGCGCAAAATGCCTTCGCGGTCACGGTTGAGGTCGGGAGGTTCGTGCATACGGATTCCGATGCCGTGTCCGGCGTGATGCACCAAGCCGGAATCCGCAAGCGCCGGGTGCTCCCGAATCTGCTCATCAAGCGCACGCCATATTTCAGTGCCCCGCGCGCCGGGCTTGAGCAGCGATGGCACGGAATCCTGCACCGCTGCGATGTGGTCAAAGATGGACTGTTGCAGATCGGTCGGCTCACTATCGACAATGAAGGTGCGCGCCAAATCCGACCAGTACCCTCGGCAGCACGTGTGACCGTCGAGGATATAGAGTTCTCCTCGCTCAATTCGTCGGTTGCGTGCGGGACCGTGTCGTTCTCCGCACTGGTAATCACCGTCGTGAAACACTCGCTCCCCTGCCTTGAGCATCGCGCCGCGTTGGCTTTCAGCCAGGACCTCCAACTCGTTCACGCCCGACCTCAGGATAGCCTGTGCCGCATCATAGGAGGCGAGATTCACTTGCACACTCCACCGGAGCATCTCTAGCTCATCGGGATCTTTGCGGCGCTGCACCTCCGAGATGATACCGTCAATTGGAATAGACTCGTTCGGCTGCAGTGCGCTATCTACAGTTTGCCGGAGTAAACTGGAGACGGATTCGATCTGGATTCCAAGCTGTTGAACACGCGCCGTATCTTGGAGTTTCAGCTTGACGACGGAATTCAGTTGGCGCATAAGATCGAAGTTCAGCGTATCCAGCTGATGCCATTCGTAGGCGATCCAGTCATCGACGCATGAGACCCCGTCATCTGTGTGGGCGACGACCCAACAATCTCCGTCTGCCTCCAGTAACATGAAAACCGGGAAGGTGTCTGGCAGTAGTTTTCCCGTAAAGTAGTAGACATCGCGGAAATCCATGAACACGGCGGCATCAATGCGCTGCTCGGCGAGTCGTGCTCGAAATCGGTTTTGTCGGTCTAGGCAGCCGTTTTCAGTTAGTGTAGGCATCAGTCTATCCTTGGGCGAAATGGCAAGCAAATAGTCTTTATGATAGGGCTTACACAGTTAAACATCTAAGGTTCGCAGTAGGGAATTTACTGCCCGTTTCTACACAAAACATTATGGCTGACGGCTTGAAGGCAAGTGAACGACAGATGGACGCGGAATGAATTTCGCTACTACAAGCCTACTGTAGGAGCGATCTCCCGCGGCAGATGCGCAGTGAATAGCACTATTACGAGCCGAACTGCGTAAGTCCTAAAAAAGTCGAGTCAGAGTGGACTGAAAGGAAAGTGCCCTAATTTGTATATTGACAGAGAATCTTGCTAAATCATACTATCAAGGGCACATAAGATTTAGTCATCAAATATTCTGCTTAGCATCAACCAAGTTGAAAGGAGTGCCAATGGGTACTATAACATATTTTGCATACGGTTCAAACATGTCCGTAAAGAGACTCCAGCAAAGAGTTCGCTCTGCCGAGCCGAAAGAAAGGGGAGTTCTTCGTTGCCACCGTCTCGCATTTCACAAGGTCAGTAAGGATAAATCCGGCAAGTGCGATATAGTGTCTTCAAAAGAATCCGACGTGGTATGGGGGCGCTTGTATTACATCAACGGCAAAGAGGAGAAACGCCTAGATCGTCATGAGGGATTGGGAAGCGGTTACGATAAAAAATTCGTTACGGTCGAATTGGATTGTGGCTGCACGGTTTGTGCCATGACTTACTATGTTGAGGATGATACGAAGAAAAATCCAAGCTTGAAGCCTTATACCTGGTATAAAAAGCACGTGCTGGTGGGTGCAAAGGAAGCATGCCTGCCTCCAGACTATATCAAGAAGATAGAAAGAGTTGAAGCCAAAAAGGATTGCGACAAAAAACGTGAGTGGGATGAACTTGCGATATACTGCTAGAGAATTCTCCTTTTGATGCACTTCCCGTTTGCCCAAGCCACGGACGATTTTACCGTCCACAGAGTGCGAGCGGTCATGTACTGCTAATGTAGGGAATAAAGATCAAGTGACTGAACAGGATTAACTGAGTGGTTAACGAAGGCGATAGAAGATCCCGTGCGATAGAAATCCTCTCCGAATCGCGACCTATTGTCGGGAATCGGAATTCCCTTCTACAGGCGACGCACGTAGGAACGATCGCCGGGGGGCGACCTTCCATCGCGAACAGAGCTCGCTCCTACAGAAAGTGCACAATATACAATTATTCCCGGTATATGAATTGGCATCAGCTCATAGGCTCAAATTTCGGGATGCTGATTTCAGGCGTAACATCGTCAAAGGTTACTTGGACGCGCATACCGACTTCCACCGCCGAGGGGTCGATGTTGACGACGTTGGAGATCATGCGTGCGCCGTCATCCAGATCGATAATCGCGTAGACGTAGGGCACCTCGGACTCGAAACCCTGATGTGCAACTTGGCGGATAATCGTGAAGGAGTAGACGGTGCCAAGTCCGGTTGACTTGATCCAGCCGAGATCCTCGGATAGACACCGATAGCACATCACGCGCGGGAAGTGGATGACCTCTTCGCAGGCGTTGCATCGCTGCAGAAAAAGTTCGTGCCGCTTCGTCGCTTTCCAGAACTCTTCCGTCTCGGGCTCGATTGTGGGTAACGGCTTGGTATATTCGACTTCTGTGGACATCATGCTATCTCCTGCCTCTACGGGATTTCATTGCCAAAAACGAGCGTGCATTGGTCCGCCATGGAGCCGCCGTTGCCGTTGGACAAACCGAATGTGGCGTCCTCAACTTGGAGTTCACCGGCTCTGCCCATCAGTTGGCGGGCGGCTTCGATCGAATGCAGTAAGTGGATGCCGGGGTTCGGCTGACCTCTGCCGAGTTGACCGCCATCGGTATTGAGCGGCATTTCTCCCTTGTAGGTCAGATCGGTCTCTTCGACATACGCCGCTCCCTCTCCCTTTTCGCAACAGCCGATATCCTCAAGCGAAATCACGACGGTAATGGTATAGCAATCGTAGAGTTCGACGAAATCCATATCCTTTATTCCCAATCCCGACATTTCAAATGCATACTTTGCTGCAAGCTTGACCGGGGAGGTGGTGAGAGAGCGCTCGTAACCGTAGGCTGGATTCCACAGTCCTCTGTCAAACTGCTGCCCTCCGCCCAACAGATAGGCAGGGGGATTTTTGGTGTCTTTTGCCCGTTCTGCCTTCGTCATGATCAGTGCGCAGCCGCCGACACACGGCATGACAATCTCGAACAGGTGGAGCGGATCGCAGATGAGCCGTGAATTTAGCACATCATCTACGCTGACCTGCTTTTTCAGCAAGGCATTCGAGAACTTCGAGGCATGATACCGCGCGTTGATGACCACATGCGCGAACTGGTCATCTGTCGCGTTGAATTCGTGCATATAGCGCCGCTTAATCATGGCGTATGCGGAGTTGTTGAACATTGGCCCGTAAATGCTGTCGAAATCCCGTTCAAACGCCGTGCCGGTCTCCAGTCCGAATTCGTAGATGCGCTTGGGATCCATGACGCTTCCGGCGACAATCAGGATATTGTTGCACAGGCCTCCCGCCAGCGCCGCGGCTGCGTAGAGGATTGCGGCATTCCCCGATGCGCCGCCGCGATAGACATTGTCAAGAAACCGCGGGTGGAGCTGAAGGTATTCCTGCAAGTCTTCCGTCCAAGTCGGTTCCTCGTCGAGCGGACATATTGAAATTAAGCCGTCAATGTCGTCCTTCGTCAGTCCGGCATCCTCAATGGCGAGCTTTGCCGCCCGGCAATATTCGGTGTAATTCGATCGGTCTCCGGGATTGCGCTTGAGAAATTCGGTTTCGCCGTAGCCGACGATTGCTGCTTTGCCTTTTATGCTCATCTGTGGCAATACCTCCTAAAAGCAGTGGCCAGTTTCCAGTGGTCAGTGATCAGTAAAAACGGTAGTGTCCTGCCTCAATAAACTCGCCTAATAGGGTTGGGGGCGGTTCTTCACGAGGAAGACCGGCGCCGGTGGCAAGCCTTCCCAACCGCGAGAGCCGTCCGAATGCTTACGGATGGTGAATCGGTCGAAAACATCTCCCGCCAGATTGTTCGCCTCGGCGTTCAGCCTATCTTCCGTCAATTTTATCTTGAGATAGTGCATCTGATGAACCGACACCACCGCATCGAACCAGTGTGGCACCGCATCCATCGGATCTACCGGGCGGTAGGCGTCGCAGCCGCCGCCCAGCGTGATGAATGCCGTGCCTCGAGAGTCGTCGCGTACCCGGCTGACGGGGTTCACCGGGTAGGTACGCTCGTAGAAGTGTTGATGACCTCGAAAAACTAGATCGACGCCCTCGCGCCACGCAAGGGGCTCCACCGACTCGGAGATTTCGGCTAGACCGGGACCGTCGTTAGGCGCGTCCAAGCGGCAGAAGGCTGTGCCGGGTTCGTGGTGAAAAACGAATCGCCAGCGCGCATCCCGAGAACGTTCGAGATCTCGGACAAACCATTCAAGTTGGGTCATTCTGCTTTCGGGCAGGTCAAACTCCTCGCGCAGCACGCTGTGGGAGAGCGGGGTAACGCATAAGCCGGTGAAATGCGCCGGACCGGCATCGAACGAGTAGAAAAACCCCGGGACGTATCGCTCCAATCTCTCAAGCCATTGTCGACGTGCGGCGTTGAGATCGCCGTCGAAATCGTGGTTTCCCGGAATCGGACGGAGCGGTATCCCCGCCTCGGTCAGCGGGCGGATGCGTTCGAAAAAGGCGTCCCACGGCGCCGGATTCGCGCCGTTCGCCATGACGAGGTCGCCGGGTATGACGACGAACTCGGGGTTTTCGGCGACGAGGCGTTCAGCTAGATGTGTCAAGTTGTCGTCGGGGATTTGCCAATCCGCAACGACGCAGAAGGTGAGTTCGGTGGAGTCGAGAGTGTTTTTCATGGTTTTTTAAGCTTGTATGCTGATTTGGAGTAACCCGCGGGTTCGTCTTAAGGTTGTACTATTACAAGCATTTTCTCCGAGATGCTTCATCGAAGTAAATCAGCAATACAGCTTTACGACCCTGTAACAATTGCCCCGCGAATCCCATATCAATTATTCCGATTATACCGCCAGTTCTCTATGTTTTCAATAGTGTCTACTTCTACCTCTGCCAAGCTGTAGGACAATGGCTAGGAAAAACGCCCAACATGGTACCGGCGCGCCCAATCACATCATGGATACGGGAGCATACACAAGAACGCCCACAGCGACAATAAGCAACAAAAGCAGTGGTAGTAGCACTTGCAAGAGTCCTTGATGAGTCTTCGAAGTCATTGAAGTCCATTCCTTTCCAATCCGAGTTAGAAATTCAGTGCATGCAAACGGGAAGGCGTTACGCAACCGTTTATGTTAAATATCTTCCCCTCCGATGGTGTTAATTACATCAAGCAACACAGGCGCGAAGATATTTCTCTGTGCTTCTATCAAGTGAGGGAGATTTACACATTTGGACTGCTTGGGGCTACCGTCAGCGTAGGTGGTTCCTAGCTCAAACCCTAGATTTCCAATACTGTCACGCGTTATAAAGTTAAACGTCTTACCTGAATCTCTACCCTGATCTGTAGGATGTCCAGCACTATGGTTTCGAACCTCACGAATCTCCTTTAGGCATGGATTGCAGGTATAATCTTTTTTGAGAGTGCATGTGAAATGTTTTACGGCGTCTTGTTGCAAAATAAGGGCTTGCAATGCACCATAGACGTACATATATTTGTTGCCAACATCAAGACTATCAATGTTAGTCGTACGGGAAGCTTCCAAACAAAGTACTGTGTCCTTGATAACATCTAAACAACTACATAGTTGCATTCTTGTGCGGCGATCTTCCAAAACAGCATGACTGCCTTCCCATTTGTCAATTATGTCACGGACTTCATCAATAAGTGGTTCGAGATTGTACATCCTGGTCTCCTCTGAGTGAATTGTTATGAACTCGCGTCCCGCGCGATCCGTTCACGTATGGTATATCGGCAGACACTCTAGGGATGGGTGCGTGCATCAGGTCATCTGCCATATTCGATGGAATTTAAGTTCATGTCATGGTTAACGTTCTGTTCCGACAGAATCCCTAGAGGCTAAGTCCCACAACAGAATAGCATCGTCACCACTTCCACTGGCGAGCGTAGTCCCATCAGGAGAGAATGCAACGGAATTCACTACTCCCTTGTGTCCGGCAAGGGTCTTCTTGTGTTGTCCAGTACGCGTATCCCACAAGCGGATGGTCCAGTCCCTACTTCCACTGGCAAGTGTTCCTCCGTCAGGGGAGAACGCAACAGAGTTGATATCACGCGTATGACCTATTAGCGTTTGTCTGGGTGAACCTGTAAGCGCGTCCCACAATTTAAGTGAGCTCTTAGAGCCCCATTCTGCAGTGGCGATGGATGCCCCATCGGGAGAGAAAGCAATGGAGTACACAAGAGCGATGTCACCTATAAGAGTTTGCTTATGTTCCCCAGTGTACACGTTCCATAAGCGAATCTCGCTCGATGCCCCAGAGGCAATTGTAGCCCCGTCGGGGGAAAAGGCGACACATTTGATTTCATTCGTATGTCCCAAGGTTTGCTTGTGTATCCCGGTATGCGCGTCCCACAAACGAACCGTCTTGTCCGAACTCCCGCTGGCAAGAGTAAGTCCACCAGGAGAAAATGCAACTGACGTAACTAGACCTGTATGTCCTGCAAGAGTTCGAATGTGTTTTCCAGTGTACGCATCCCACAGACGAATCGTATTATCCGCACTTCCACTAGCAAGAATATTCCTACCGGGGGAAAAGGCAGTAGATGTAACGTACTCTCTGTGCCCCAATAGCATCCGAATGTGTTCACCGGTACGGGCATTCCACAAGCGAATGGCGGGTTGAGAACTCTCCTCACCACTAGTAAGTATGAAGCCCGTTGGGGAAAACGCCAAGCAGGTGACATGCCCTAAGGTAGGCTCTACCAGAGTGTGCAGGTGTCTGCCCGAGCGCACATCCCATAATCGAATTGACATGTCCTTAAACCTTCTAAAAAAACTGTATCCTCCACCACTTGTAAGGGTAAGTCCGTCAGTAGAAAACGCAACGGAACTAACTTGACCCGTATGACCTTCAAGGGTATGGAGGTGTCTTCCCGAGCGTACATCCCACAAACGAATAGTCTTGTCCTCATAGTCACCGCCACTGGCAAGCGTAAACCCATCGGGGGAGAATGTTACGCTACTGACCCAATCCGTGTGCCCAACAAGGGTTTGTTTGTGCTGCCCTGTATGCGTGTCCCACAAACGAATAGTCTTGTCCTTATACCCTCCACCGCTGGCAAGCATAAGCCCATCGGGAGAAAACGCGATGGAGCAAATTCCACCCATATGACCGACAAGAGTATGCTTGTGTTGTCCCGTGCGCACATCCCACAAACGAATAGTCTTGTCCTCATCAGCCTCGTCTTTTAGCAAGTCACTGAGCACGTGGTAACTTCCGCTGGCAAGTGTAAGTCCGTCGGGGGAAAATGTAACAGTGCTAGTCGTACCCGTATGGCCGGGAAGAACCTTGAGTTGTGTTCCGCAGCGAACATCCCACAAACGAATTGTTCTATCATCGTCGCCTGAACTGCTGGCTAGCGTTTTCCCATCGGGGGAAAAGGCGACCGAAGTCACGACACCCCTATGCCCAATGAGAAGTTGCTTGAGTTCCCCAGTGCGAGCATCCCACAAGCGAACTTCCCAACTCCCACTGGCAAGCGTGAGTCCATCCGGAGAGAATGCAACGCAACGGACAACTCCCCTATGGCCCGTGAGCAGAGAGATTTCGGAACCGCTGTGTGCATCATACAACCAGACGCCGATAGAACTCGCCACCGCGATTCGATCTCCGCTTGGAGAACACGCGATTTCAGATATCCAACCTTTGCCGATACGGAACTTTGCACCTTCGGGCAAACCCCATTGCGTATAATCATGGGCGACAACATCCTGTAGAAACCAGAAGTAAACAAACAAAACACAGAGCTTGAAGAACCGAATTTCTTTCATGGATAATCCTCTTTGGTGTGGTTGGGTGCACATGTCCAAAGCTGATTAATGCATTGGTAACGCACCTCGTTAGTCGAAAAACCTAACCCAATGTTTCTTTCGAGTAGGTGTTGGTGCAACCCATGACGATGATATTTCCAGAGTAACTGTTTGGGGTAATCACGTACCATCTCCTAATCCGTGTAATCTGGGTAATCCGTTTAATCCGCGATTCAGACAATTGTCAAAATGCCTCGGATAAAACCTTCAAAGTGTATAGCAATTCCGCTCTTCCATCCTTCCTCACGCTCCACTTACCACCAAAATTACATGCGATTGCCCTGCGAGCTGACTCTTATTGCGCGGTGTAGCCGCCATCTACAAACAGGGAGGTGCCTGTGACCCAAGCGGACTCGTCGGAGGCGAGGTACAGCGCGGCGGAGGCAACGTCCTCGGGCGTCCCCACCCTACCGATGGGGTGCATGGCAGCGATTTCGTTGCCGCGTTGCTTCAGGTCCTCTCGGTTGAAGTCTATCTCTATCCAGGCGGGGCAGACCGTATTCACGCGGATCTTGTGCTCGGCAAAGTCCAGCGCCATACACTTCGTCAGCAGTTCGATACCGCCCTTGGCGGCGTTATAGGCGCCCTGTTTCCGCTGGCCGACGTGACCCGAGATTGAGGAGCAGTTGACAATGGCGCCGCCGTTCTCAATCATGTGGGGAAGGGCGTATTTGGAGCACAGGAAATAACCGCGCAGGTTTATCCCCATAAGACTATCCCACTCCTCTTCGGTCAACTCCATAATGGTTTTCCCGATACCGATGAACACACCGGCGTTATTGACAAGGATATCAAGCTTTCCGTACTTCGACATGGTTTGGTCAATCATGTGTTGCACCTGATCTGTCTTCGACACATCAATAGAGAGGTAGCTTGCCTCTCCGCCTTCCGACTTAATCTGATTCACGGTGTCTTCGATTGGTTTCGATCTTCTGCCGGTAATCATGACCTTTGCACCCTCTCGGGCAAAGCGTACCGCCGTACCGCGACCTATTCCGGTTCCGCCGCCAGTGATAATGGTGACCTTGTTCTGTAATCTCATTGGTTGCCTACTCCTAAGGTTAAACACGTTTTCATTCTAAAACCAAATGGAAAATTGTGGAAGTGGTGGGAAGTGGCCAGTCGCCAGTGACCTGTGACCAGTGAATGAAACGGATTTTCTGACCGCTAGCCAATGACCACTGGACACTGCTTTCAAGATGGCTTGACAACTCCAAGCGGTTGTTTTCCCTCGAAGACCTTCACCACATTTTCGGCTGCACCGCGCGCCATGCGGTACCACGCCTCCTCGGTTGATGAAGCCGCGTGCGGTCCAAGCACCACGTTTTCGATTGATAGCAAGGGATTGTTCGTGGGAGGCTCCTGAGAGAACACATCGAGTCCCGCCCCCGCAATCCAACCCGCCTGGAGCGCTTTGACAAGGCTCGCTTCGTGGACAATAGGTCCGCGGGCGGTATTGATGAGATAGGCTGTCGGTTTCATCAATTTCAGTTGGGTTTCGCCAATCAAGCCTGACGTTTCCGGGCTTAGAGGCGAGTGGATGCTGACGAAATCGGCGCGCGCCAGGAGTCCATTCAATGGGAGGTAGCTTACGCCGTACTCCGCCGCGAACGCCTCATCTTGATAGAGGTCATACGCCAGAATCGTCATGTCGAATCCGCGCGCCCGCTTCGCTAGGCGCTTGCCAATTTTGCCCAGTCCGATAATTCCCAGCGTCTTTTGAAATAGCTCGACGCCGATGTGAGGCGACCAACCGCCGTTGCGAACGTTCCTATCTCCCTGTGGTATGTGCCGGGCGACGCCCAGCATCAATCCCATCGCCAACTCGGCGACACTTTCGCTATTGGCTTCCGGCGTAGTCGTCACGATGATGCCGCGTTCCGACGCCGCCTGAAGGTCAATCGTGTCGAATCCGGCGCCGGTGCGAGAAATAATCTTCAGATTGTCCGCAGCGGAAATCACGCGTCTAGTGAAGTGGTGACTCCCCGAGATTATTCCATCTACGCCTTCAATGAGCGAGATAAGATCGTCCTCGGTCAATGTGTTTTCGCGATAATGCACGGAAACCGTGCAATTACGGGCTTCCAAGAAAGAGAGAATCTCGCTCGCATCCCATTCGCGCGGAAAGGTGGTAATCAATACGTTTCGCATTTGTTGCCTCTTGCTATATTTTGCGTTCCCGTAGGAGCGATCTCCGAATTGCGACCTATCGGGAATCGGAGCCGCGATCGGGGAGAAGATCCTTATGGGATCTCTATCGCACTCACTAATCGCTCGCTTGATCTATTCGCTCAGTTGATCTCCTACAGTGGGTAGCGGATAGGTGTTAAGGGGGGAAGAGAGGAGGGCTGGCACTAGCCGCTGCCGGCGTCTTTGCCAATCTTAAACCCGGTACTTTTGAATGTTCCAATACCATCGTTAGCCTACGGCACGACAACCACCTTCATGCACTCCTCGGGCTCCATCGACTGCAGCATCGCCGATTCCGTCTGGAGGAGAGGGTATTCGTGCGACACAAACTTTTCGAACGGGAAGGAATCGGCATACCTTTGCATGAGTTCCATGCTAGGGGTATAACCCGTGAAGGGGTGGTTGGTCATGCCGATGAGACGAATGTTCTTTGAACAGAAGTGGCGGTGCGGGCTGAGCGATACCTCTCCGGTCTCGGCGAAGTTCCCCGGCTCAAGGTAAATGCCTCCTTTGCGCGTCATGTCCAGTCCTTCGGGCACGACCTCGGCGATTCCCGCGCACTCGACAACAATGTCGGCGCCGCGTCCGTGTGTCAGAGAGCGAACAAACTCGATACGCTCCTCCGACGTGGTTTCGGCGGCGTTGACGGTGTGGTCGGCGCCAAACTCCTCCGCCAGTCCCAAACGATATTCGGAACGGTCAATGGCGATGATGTTGCCGGCACCCATCACGCGCGCCTTGATGAGGTGGCAGATCCCCATAGGACCGACGCCCTGAATGACAACGGTGCTGCCGGTGGCGAAACCGTCGCCCGTGAGGGTAAATAGCTCCTTCGTCTTGTCCAAGTTATAGCTGACCGCCATCAACTCCGCCATGACCGCGACGCGCAAGGGTATGCCTTCGGGCACTTTGTACAGGAACGCGTTGGGCAGGATGTACATGTATTCCGCCCAACCGCCGAACAGATGGGGTGATTCGGCGGAGGTGAAGGCGTTGCCGTAACCGCGCAGGTTTTCGCACCACGGAAAAGCAAACGTGTGCCGACACTCGTAGCATTCCCCGCACACGACATCCGGACACAATGCGACCCGATTTCCGACGCGCAGGGGTTCGCCGTTGAAATCGAGACGTGGACGCACCCTGTCGTTAATCTCGGCGACGACGCCAATGATTTCGTGCCCCGGAATGATTGGAAACGGCGTATCGGATTCGGCATCGGTACCGGCGTACTGCTTCGTCTCGCCGCGCCATGTGTGTTTGTCCGTGCCGCAGATGCCGCACATTTCGACCTTGAGGAGCACCGCGCCGTCTTCCAATTTCGGAAGGGGGAATTCCTGAATTTCAATCTTTCCCGGATGAACCATTACTGCCGCGCGTACCTTGTCGCTCATATGCCTTCCTCTGATGATTTGCGGTGTGCTATTTGTGTTACCTACAGGACTACGCAGTTCGGTTTGTGGTAACGATTTTCGGTTCTTCTGTAGGAGCGAGCTTTGCTCGCGACCGGGAGATCTCTCCTACAAACCCCCGGTTTCTGTGTCCTGCTGATTGCACGATTCAAGCGCGTTTCCCGGGATTGCACATCGCGGTATCCAGATCTCCGTAAAAAAGGCTTACCAGATAATGTCCTTGATTTCGGGAATAAAGCGAGTTTTTTGGATTGGTTTGCCACTGGAACGATTCTCATAGAGCGGGAGCGCGACGCCCTTGGGGTCAATGGCGACAACATCTGACCCGCGCATCGTCAATTTGTACGGAATTTCACCAATCACCCGATGCACGTCCCGCTCAGGTACGGGGAAGGTTATGGTGACTTGGTCGCCCGGATTCAGCAAGCTAATCTTCACGTAACGGCCATCAGTTATATAGCGACAGGGTTGATTGCCAACGCTGACCTTCACGTCGTCGAGCGAGCACCATTCCGCCATTCTGACGGCTACTTTCGAGGCGTCCTTAATGTGCAGGACAACTTTGCCCTCCACCGGCAGATAGCTATCCACATCCAGCCAGGTTGAAGCCCGGTTCAGGAGAAGATTGACGCGCACCTCGTCCGACTCCTTCGTTACAATGCTGTCCCAGACATAGTAAAAGGTTCTTGCCCCATTCGCCGTGCAACAGTGCATGATAGAATGACCCGTTAGTTTTGGGCCCTGATCCGTTTGTTCAACATGAAGCCCATCGTTGGCGCGCATCCAGCCAAGGAACGACCCCACGGAGCGTTCCGGGATGTTCCGTGTGTCCGGGTGCGAGTGTCCACCGGGTCCAGTAGAGAAGTAGCTGTCCGGTATGCCGTCGAGGAAATCGGCATCGCACATCTGACCTTCGGCATACACATTTCGCACCCATCGATCGACATCATCCCAGTAATCGCCCAGTCCGGCACGGGTCAAATAGAGCGCAAGGAGCACCATGTCCGCGACCTCGCAAATCTCTGTGGTGTTGCCCGCTCTGCCAAGATACCAGTCCGACCCCGGCATGGCTTCCGGGAAGAAGCCGATTAACGGATCGCCCATTTCGCGTGCCCAGCGGTAACAGGCATCCACACGCTCCAGAATCTTGCGGTCGTTTATGGCGTAACCGTATTCACACACCGCTATGAGCGCGTATAAACTGTGATGAAAATGCCAGAAGGTGTATCGCCCATCGTCGTTGTTGAACATGCGCGCCAGGGCCCACCGCGCCAAGCCACCAGCCAGTTCGAGCGCGGGTTCGTAGCCGGTTACGCGATAGAACAGTGCAGAGCCGTGGCCGAGTGCGCCCACCGAGTATATCATGCTGAAAATCGGGTCGTTATCCGCGAGGGAACCGTCTTCAATGCCCACGGTTGGCTCGTCGGCATCGGGTGGAACCGTCTCGCCCGGGCGAAATCGTCCTTTCCACAAGAATCGGAATCCGTCCTTCTCGCGCGTGAGTGCCAGCAGCCGGTCAACCTTTCGCTTGCCAGCTTCAATCCAACGCGAATCGTCGTCAACCTGTGCCAACATTGAAAGCGCTAACAGCAGCCTTCCCTCCGCCCAAACCTCAGAGAACGGACGGGGTTCGGTAAACTGTTCCAGCGTATCCGTTGGGCAATAGGTCAAACCGTCCTCACCCAGCAGATCGAGTTGCACGCGGAGTACCTCCAGATCCGCGTCCAGTCCGTCGGTGTTGCCCGACGCCAACCGGCAGACGGTTAGCGCTTCAAGGAACTTGGCTGGGATATTCAGGTAGGCGTCGGTGATATGGCTTGGATAGAGTTCGGTCGGACGCTGGCAGAAATCCACGATGAATCCCAAAGCCCACTTTTCGTCGGGATACCATACCTCGGTAAGTGCATTCACCGCAAGCCCCATTCGATCCGCCAAATCGAGGGTATCAGGCACCGTGGCTTCGTAACGCTCGCCGACAGTACATTTCGACATTGGGTTGTTGTTGAGCATCTGATTTCCTTTCTTTCCGTGTATTCTGAAGCATGTTGACATCAACGCTTTGGCTGGAACTTCCGTGCAATACCTGACCTGTTGCAGTGGCTAGCTGACAGTTATGTGAGGCGTGTGCGAATCCGAGGCACCGCACCGAACGGGTTGGGAGACCCAACCCCTACGGATTAAGACTGCTTTTCATCCCTTGTGCGCTTCGCGCAGGGATTCAAATTGTTCGTCCAAGTTGTAGATTTCGACTTGCGAAACACCGCTGGCAACTCTACTGCGCAGCACCTTCTCGTGCTCCACAATCGACTGAGCGCGTGACAAGACCGCTGCTGCCTTCCGCAACGGAACCACAACGACGCCATCGGCATCGCCCACGATAATGTCGCCGGGGTGAACCACTGTTCCGCCGCATCGAACTGTAACGTTGACTTCGCCAAGGGATCCTCGACCTGCCACTCTCGGTGTTGTACCACGCGCAAAAACGGGAAAACCCAACTCGCGTATCTCTGCAATATCCCTGGCCAAGCCGTCCAAGACGAGTCCGGCAAGCCCTTTCAATTTTGCCTCTGTGCTTGTGATTTCTCCCCATAGCGCCGTGTCGGGGTTTCCCTGGTTGTCAACCACGAGAACGTCGCCGCGCTCGGCGGCGCGTAAGGCTTTCAGGACGGGCAGAAAGTCGCCGGTCGTGGTGACGGCGGTGCAGGCGGGACCGCAAATGCGAGAGCCGGTCAGCAGGGCTTGAATTCCCGAATCCATGGTGCTGAGATTCGCCATTGCGTCGCTGATGTTAGCCACGGCGATTTGGGAGAGCGCATCCACCAACGCCGTGTCGGGCCGTTCAATTGATTGATTGACTTCAAATAGACTCATAGATGTTTTTTCCTTCGTGATATTTCGCGCTGTAAAAGATTCTAGTCGCTACTCCTGTCGATTTGGATTGGATCTGAGAATTTCCGGTGGTTTCACGGATGCCAGCGTCGATGGCGGGTAGTAAGATGGGAAATCGGCGACTTTATAATCGCTAATCTCACCCAATAACAAATCCTGCCATGCCGCAGGAGCCGCGTCGAATACGAATTTAGATTTCGGCGGAGCGCGCCGTCAGCTCTTGCAAGCGCGGGGAGAATGTCTCGTAGACTTCACGCTTGACCAGAGGCCAAGCCGTGGGTCCCCGGTACAACACCGCCGGCATGTAATATGCGTTCGCAAGCATGCGGTGTTGGTCGGTTGTCGTGTTTGCGCCGGATCGATGCCAAAGTCCGTTGTGATAGACAAACACCGTACCCTTCTTTCCCGTGACCGGCATCTCCTGTGGGTAGCTGTCTCGGCTGGGACCCCGCTTCGTGAGATGGCTGAAAGGCACAATTCGCGTGGCGCCATTCTCCGGTGTGCTGTCGGTGAGCATCCAGAAGACTTGAAGTCCGTTCCAAGGCGGGATAAGGGAGCTAGGATCGGCCGCTAACGCGCCGCGTGTTGGCCAATCGGCGTGCAGGCTGCCAGCGGGAGTTCCGGGCTTGCACCACTTTAGCGCCGCGTTGTTTGCCAAGAAATACCCGTCACCAAGCACCGCTTCGGCAATCTCAAGAATCAGCGGATGGGTGCATAACGGCGCCAGGTCCGGAATCTCGTTCAACGACCCTTCAAGGCTAATGTACGCCGACCCCATCGACTCCATAATCGACCGCGCCATGCCATCGAGCCGTTCCGCCTCTTGCGGGTTCAGCAACCCCTCGAAAATACAATAACCTTCTTCTGCCAATCTATCCTTGATTTCGTTGATTTCCATCTTATTCCCTCTGTACCTACATGGAAGCTGCTACGCCGATTGGTGATTGAGATGAAACCCAATCATATATGATGTGCACGTAGATTTGGACATTGCATGTATCCTCCTCTCGGAAGGAATACACTATAGCCGATTTGGTTTCGGTTGGCAACAGAAATCAGGGGTGTTCCTTCGCTACACCTTTGGAATGATTTATCTTCTGTACCGTGACGAAGGCCCCTCTTCACGGTAGGTCGGGGGCGGCGGATCCAACCATTTCACGAAGCTATCCTTTATTGCGAAGGCGAAAAAGTGGTTACCTCCGGGGGTGTAGTGACCGGTGTAGTAACGCCGAGCATATTCCTCCGGCGAGCAGTTGAACAGTTTGAACTCCTCAAAGTGCGCCCGGAGAGAATCGTAAAACAGAAATCCCTGTTCGTTCAGGTAGTCAACAAAGATCCGGTCGAATCGCGGACGGTTATGGCAAGCGTGAATGACGTCATTCGACGGATAACTGAGAAGAACCATCAACTCCTTTCTTTCCTCTATTGCGAATCTCCGTACCTTGTCTACTATGTACATGCTCGACCGCAGTGCGCAGGTTTGCAGTAAGTTCTGTGCAGTTTTGGCAATGGCTTCCGGCGAGCTGAAGTCCGCGGTCATTCCTAGCGCATCCGCCGTTGCCCTCAATACTCCGAGATTGAGGTCCTTCACGCCTAGCTGAGCGAGGCGGGCTTGGACGTCAAAGTCGTCTTTGAAGGTTTCATACAGGTGCGCGCTATCACAGAGTTGATACAGCAAATCGGGCGTCGAATAGGGGTTTTCATGTTCCTCAAACTCGGTGGTTTCCGGGTTGAGACGAACATGCGCCCAAGGGTTGGCATTGAACATAAACGCCGAAATCTCCGATAAGGCGCTCGATTTGAAAAGCCGAGGATCTCCCGGCAGATGAAGCAGTCGCCAGGTGTAGATGCTTCGGAAATGATCGTCCGAGAAGATGTTGAGCACGATGTATTTGGCGGATACTTCGGTCTTTTCCTCTCGAAGCATCCGTCTGTAGGCTTGATAGACGCCGTGACCGCCGACTCCAAAGTTGCGAATCGGCTCGCCAAAGTGGGCGGCGAGGTACTCTTGCCAGGATTCACCGTCATTAACCTGATCGCACTGCGTGAAACTGTTTCCGTATGTATTTATTCGGCAGGGTCGATCCGCAAAGTTTGACATCAGCCGCTCGACGAATGTACCGTAACGAGAGATTGTATAGCTTTCGTCGAGGCCGTCCTTAAGCACGGAGTTCTTACGGATATACCCCAAATCGGAATCGAAAACGGCGTAGTTGTGGGCGTTCGAATCGAAAAACCTATCAACGTGTTCTCGCTTCAGCGTCAACGCTTCAAAAAATTCTCGTGTCGTAATGCTCATTTTGGATGTTTTCCCTCCATAGCTATAGTCATCACATTCATATTTACACGTACTTAAAGAGAGACATTGGCGATTTGAAGATTGTTACGACAAGCCTACCGTAGGAGTTCAAGCGAACGGATAGTGAGTGCAATAGAAAGTCCCGTGCGATAGAGATTCCTCTCCCGGTCGCGACCTCTTGTCGCGAGTAAAACTCGCTCCTACAGAAGACGTGCAATAAAGGGATCTCTATCGTCCTCGCTATTCGCTCCCTTGATCGCCACTCCAAACAGAACTGCGTAAATCCTATATGTGTAATTCTTAGTTGCAATGACTATGAAGCGAACGCAACGATACCGGAAATATCCACTTCAGATCGTGGTAGTGCAACTCATCCTCTCGTTACCAACCCCACTCGGTGAAATAGGGGAAGATTCGATAGACATGCTGCCCGCGAATTTCGCCGAAGATTGTCCATAAGCTGCCGATGACGTGTTGTCCCAAGATGATTCCGATGAAGAACGGCACCATGCGCCGATAGAGTTGAATGCCGCCGAACTTCAGAATCGCCCATTTAATTAGCCACGCCACGAAGATTGAAAACCAGATGCCGCCCATCATCCAGCCGCAAGCCACGGCAAAGCCAACGGGATGGAAGGGGAATCCGATGAACCGTTGATGCAGCAGACGTAGAACTACCGTAATCCCTGCACCTATGCCAACGTCGCGGAGCATCGGAAAATCTTGGCTGCGCGGGTGTTGAATCCACGTATCCAACATGCGGAAACCGTTGTCGCCGATATTGTGATAGACGTTGTCCGCGCCGAAATGATACATGTTGTGCAGCAGCGCCCAAAAGCCGGCGAACGTACCCACAATGGAGGCGACAATCATGGCAATCAGGAAATGACGGCTGGGTGCGTTAAGCAGTTGCGCCATTTTGAAGCCTTCAATCTGATGACCGACCGGATGCGAGCGATATGCACGGCACATCCAGAACAAGTGGCTGAACATAGCGATATTCGTGACACCGATACGACGTGTGCCAAACACGTTCAAGAGCATCTGATCCGGTCCCATAAACTCGGCATCGTGAGCAGGAGGTCCAATCTCCGCGCGAATACGGGCGATAGCGATTGCATAGAGAATGTATACGAGGAGAAAAAGAAGGACGACCCAAGCCGACATTCCAGCATATCCGAGGAACGCGACCAGAGCGACGATACCCAGGACGATGCCGGCGAGCGCCGATCGGTAACTCATTGGCTCGTTGGCGGCGGTTTCGGGACTCTTCCCACGGACGATTTCTCTCAACACCTGCTTCAGGTGCAGTCGAGCGGACCACAACGGTAAAATCGCCAAGATTATCCACGCGCCCGCCGTTTGATAGCTTCGGAACGGGCCCGGCGTTGCCCAGATTCCCATCCCATTTCGGTACACAAGGTCTGCCTTCCAGATAAGATGGAAGAACCATGCCGAAAACGCTAAATTCAGCGGCAAGAAATAAGCCATCCCGACGACGAAGGGATAGACCGCCAACGGCAACCATCCGACGGCGTTCCACGGTTTTTCTGTAAAGAACCTGCCGAGATTATAGATTGGCGCGAAGTTGGGAGCCACAGGCCACAACCCATGGATTCCGTTCATAAGGTCAAATGTGCCCGCAATCCCGAATCCGAGCCACAACATGCGGTTGGAAAGCAGCCCGGTCCCACCCTTCGCCATCTCCATCGGTAGTTGGATAACAGGGTAGGCTAATTTTTCATTTTCCGTCCACTGTTTCCGAATGATAACATTGATGCAAGCGATTACGAAGAAGAGTACAATCAGGAAGCCGCCCCAACCCAAAGCCGGGATTAACCAAGGTGTGAAATGTTCTGAAATATAAAGTGTAGTCTCCCCTTTGTGGTAACCTTGCAGTGCTGTCGAGTCGTAGACGGTTATCCACTCCGGCACGTGTCTGCCAAAAAGAGCCATCCATTCGTTTTCCGGCGTCACGAACCAGAAACTCGTGAGGTGTTGAACCATGACGAGCAACAGGTCATGTCCAAAAATGCCGGTGGCAATGGCTGTCATCACATAGATAATGAGGAGTTCGATGGGCTGAAGGACAGCGTTGGGGGCGTATTTGTTGAGGAAGGCATTGAGCAACACCAGTAAGAAGAGGGTAAAGGTGACGTTGTAAAAGAGGGTGAAGAGTGTCGAAAAGACCGGTTGGTAAATAGTTTCGGCGAGCGTCAGCCAATAGAGATTGATTGGGATAAGGAGCCCGCCAATAATCAGCGCACGGTAGGATATAGTGGTAGAATTATAATGAGATGATCCGTCTTTCAAACATACACCGCCACGAAGGTTGTCAATTGCTTGTGCAGGAATCGGGATAATCCTTGAACGGCAGGATTGCTACTGACCTTCCAGTTTGGGAGGGCGGATAGATTTTTCATAAAGCCCGGTTGGTCGAGTCCGGGCTCAAGGCAGAACGCGGGTAAATGCGTCGGTTGAACGGAATACCTGGGGCGCGGCAGTTACTGTAACGCTTATCTTAACCGTTTGATTGCGCCCCACGTCGTCGCTAACGAATTAAGATGGGATACGGATTGGGGTCTGCCCGGCTCGAATTCGAATAATTCTTGCACCTCCTTGGCGTCCATTCCGCGGTTGTAGATGCGCAGGTCGTCCATGACACCTACGAAAGTGTTTAACCCCATGAAGCCGATTTGAATCCGTGAGTCCGTTTGTTGAATCTTGCCAAGACCACCGGCGTTCCCCATTGCGTCTGCGTTCGTGTAGTAGGTTGCTGTTCCCTTTAGGAACGTCCCGACAATATGATTCCATTCATCCATAATCAGTTTCTGCCCGGGCCCCGTTCCCTTCCATGCCCCACCGGTACGAATCTCGATCCGACCGGCACCGCTAAGAATATCAATGTTGTATTGACCATCCTTGTAGATGGCGCGGTTTTCTCCGGCGTGGTCAAGTTTCTTCGGCTTGACCCAGAAAGAAACGGCGAATTCCTTTTCGACCAACAAGTGTTCCGTCTTGTGAATTACAGCGCTATGGGATTGGTCGTCAAAGAGCAAGCCATCGCCGAATTTGCCGTCCCCAGTCCGCTTGGCAGTGATAATCTGACCGTCATTTCCGTTGCCGGTTTCGTCTCTTAGCACTTTGTCCTTGCCCTCCATCGGGTAATAACCGATGAGGCCGTCTTCTAGATCGGCGGACACTGACAACGGCGATACCAAAAAAGTTACAAGAATAACTAATGAAATGCCGAACGGTAATTGACCTGTCACTAGAGTTCCCTCCATTTCAAAGTAAATTCTCAATCTTCGCGGCGCGGAAGTGCCAAAATCCGGAGTGTCCACCTATCCCCCGTGTTTCAATGTACTGCTTTCAGATCCCCCATGTGGTCGACAACGAACCAACGGGAGCAACCGAGAACGCACCGGGATTGTGTCCAAAGAGTTGCTCAATCTCTTTGTCGTCAAGCGCGCGGTCATAAATTCGCAACTCGTCGAGTACTCCCACAAAGCCCGCTAACCCGCAGCATGAGCCTAATCTCAGCGGCGACTGAATCTGGGTAAGTTGATTCGAGGCGGTTTTTCCGTTGCTGACGAGTTTGCCGTCGACGTAAAATGCCCCGGTCTTTTCCTGTGACTCAAACGTTCCGGCAATGTGGTGCCAAGTTCCTAATTCCAGCGCCGGTCCAACACCGGTACCTTGCCAGCCTCCGCCCGAGAAGAGATCCAGCCTGCCGCCGCGCAGCAAATCCAAGTTGTACTGATCGGTAAAGACCACGCGATTTTCGCCAGCGAAGTCGAGTTTCGTCGGAAAAACCCACACAGCAACACAAAAGTCCTTTTTGACAACGAGGACGGGCGATTTCGGGACTTGCGCCTGCGCGTTCTTGTTGGCGAACAGCAGTCCTTTCCCAAATCGTCCATTTCTCTCTCGCTTGGCAGTTTGGAGGTTGCCGTCGAGGCTATTCGCGCTCGCGTCCTCAAACTGCTGACTGTTTCCTTCAAACGGGTAGTAGGCAACGAGCCCGTCATCGAATTCGGCGCCGCTTAGTAAGGCGTGCCAACAGATGTGTAGAATAACACCCCAAGACAAACAACGCGTTAGGTGATGACTTGTCAAGATTATCCTCCACCCAATACCGCTACGCGAGTCTCGGGTTTGGCAAGCAGGGACGGGCGATTGGCAGGTGTCCGGTTAAGTCTTCGGCATAAGCGTGACGTACGGAGATTAAGGCAAAGTCTAGTTGCGTCTTTACACCCCAGCCGCACATCTACCTTCGTCCGTAACCCCCTTGAAAGCCGGCTGAAAGGTCACTTCCGATCCGATTTGATGTTACCCCATGTGGTAACGAGCGAGCCGTTGGGAGAGACTGATACGGTCGGATTCAACTGAAACAACGCCTGTACATCGTCTTCGCTGAAGGCACGCTCATGAAGCCGCACGTCGTCTAGGCTGCCAACCATGCATTGAATACCCATGTGGCCAAATCGAAGGTTGGATTGCACCACTTGGATAGCCGGAGGGCCTGCCGTGCCTACTAACTCGCCGTTAACATAGTGTGATGCCAATTGCGCGTTAACGTCATAAGTTCCCAAAATGTGGTGCCATTCTCCCAACCCCAGTTCGCCTCCCACCGCAGGTGTTCCGATCCAAGGCGGGTCATCCGCATTTTTTTAATCTCAAAGTGTCCTTTGGCGTGAAGGACATCAAGATTGAGTTGGTCGGTGAAGATGACTCTATTTTCAAAGTCTGGCCACGTGTCACCTGTCGAAAGCGCCTCTGGATGAATCCAAGCCGCGACTGTTAAGTCGCCTTCGAACGTCAGACTTTCGGAACCCGGCGCCGATGCGCTATCGGTATTGTTGGCAAACCGGATGGCTTTGCCGAATTTACCGTCATCAACTCTTTGGGCAGACCCGATGTCGCCGTTGTTTCCCATTCCGCTTGCATCTTCCAGGGTATTGTCACTTCCCTCGAACGGATAATGCGCTACAAGCCCATCGTCTAGTGCGGCGGACGCCGTCGAAACAGCCCCTGTTAGAATCAAAGCGAGTCCCGCAAATAGTGAGACGATACCAAAAAACAATTGTTTTTTCATTGAGTCGTCCTCCATGCCAGGTTTGTATGAGGATTGAAGCATAAGGAATTTGGTTCAAACACTATTGTTGGCGCTACAAGAGTGCCCGATGCCAACAATCATATAGGAAACGCCAAAGAAGTTCAACTACTTTCCATCAATGCGAAGAATCAATGGATAATCCCGTATCAATAGATTCGGAATAACCAAATTGCCGTGCTTGCGGTGCGACTGAAGGGGCTGTTGAAGTCCGTTTAGGCTATCTATACCTGTGACGCTATCGGGAGAGAGGCCCTCAAGGGTTAGCGTGGTATTCACACCGGGATGATAATCGGCTGCCGCGGTGTCAATCCATAATGCCACCAATCGGCTTCCGTCGGGCAGGACGAAGCTACAACTTTCCAGTTCCTCGGATTGACTATCTATTTGGATTTTCCAAGGGATTGGCTCGGCGCCTGCCATGACCGTGCATAGAGTACCTCGGGAGCAACTGAACGACGCTCGGCATGAGGATTTGATTGCTTACCATTTTGAAGCCTAGGCTACGGTGCATGAGGATTGCCCTCGCGGCATACTTGGCGGCTTCAATGTCCGTGTAATGTGGTGATTCGTGTGGAACGAAGTCTTGATGGGTGTGCCAGACCATCTCCTCAACCATATATTCACCTTCAAAACCCAAGCCGAATGCCTCCTTCTCGAAGGCTTGTACAGAAGACGGATAATCCTGCCAATACGTGGTCCCCCTTGCTTGGTCGTTGAGCGGCGATTCTCCGTAGAAGGGGTGCCACGATACGGCGTCGACTAACCCTCCAGTCTCCGAACTCAGAACCCGCTTAAGCCAATCTCTTTCCCACTGATTGAATCGCCCCAGCGCCCCCACGACAATTTTTGCGGTAGGATCGATGTCTTGAATAATCGGCGCGACTTGACTGACGACCTCCAGATAGTCGCTCAGCGCAATTGGTGCGCGTGGGTCGCCTCCCGGATTCTCAGTGGGTTCGTTCCAAATTTCATAGTATTTTACTCGACCGTTGAAGTGTTGAGCCATAAACCGTGCGTAGTCGGCAAACTGCTCCTGCTGCGCCGGCGTTTTGAACCACCATGCCGGCTCCTGTTGACCCAGTAATCCGTGTCCCGGGGTACCCCACCACCGATGCTCACTACCATCCAAACCGGCGCCTGCGCTCAGCGTAAGCACGATGTTAACCCCACGATCTGCGAGAGCAGTGATAAAGTTGTCACAGTCGGGAGGAATTCGATGGCCCCCCGGTGCAACGAGGACTTCCTGCCAGTTGAGCGGGTTTGGCGACCAGAAGTTCGTTCGCACCCACTTGAGTCCGAGATCGTCAATATGGTGAAGGAGGTCGCGGTACACTCCGGTGCCGACTTCCCAGTTCCCAATGTCGCCTCCGATGCCGTTGTCCTCTAGTTGGCTTGATTTCTTGGGTTGAATCTTGGTCTGAGGATGGGTGTTCCCTTCTTGGAGAACGACATCTGCGAAATAATCTGGGCATGTGGGATAAAGAAATGACGTCGGTATCAGGTCGGTATTAGGCTTGGGGTGTTTCATTGCATGAAGACCATGCTTGGCTGCGGCGTGTAATGTGCCTGGCTGCTCAAGTCGATATAGCGTTTGCACTTGGTTTGGGCTTAGTGCGCGATTGTAGATTCGAACCTCGTCAATGTCCCCCACCATTGCGTTGAGTCCAGTGTACCCGAGCCGAAGGGATGAGGCGATAACGTTCAATAGACCAGGCGTTTTGACGGTACTGACAAGGGCGCCATTGACATAAAATGCACCGATAGTCCCGTCTGTCGTAAAGGTGCCGACAATATGATGCCACACGCCTAGCTTCAGCGGTTCCGTCCCAGTAGATGTACCGTGCCATTCCCCACCGGAAAAGAGATCCAATCGACCCCGTCCGCAAAGAAGATCGAGGTTAAACTGATCGGTAAAAACGAGCCGATTTTCGCCGTGGAGATTCACCGATTCCGGTCGAACCCAAGCGGAAACTGTCAGATCGCCCTTGATTTTCAGGTCTTCAGATAACCGGACAATAGCATGGCTGGTAATTGAGGGGAACCGAATGCCTCCGCCGAATCTACCTTCAGCCCGTTCTGCCGATAGAAGTAGTCCGTCGTGCCCATTGCCGCTGGCATCCTCAAAAACGTGACCGCTACCCTCGAACGGATAATAGGCGATAAGTCCATCGTTCGGCTCTGCGAAGGTGGGCAGTACCAAGATAAACCACAAGAACGCAAGGAGTATCATTTGTAGCCCCATCACCAAACCTAGATTAAACTACGACAATCTTAATCAATCCGTCTACGTTGATACAAAACCACTCCACAACGCTCAGCACGGCGGCAAGGAAAACGAGGTACACCCAAGGTGGGTATCGCAAGAGTGACGAACCGCTCAGCGTGACACTTTCTGTTAACAGGTTTTCAACTAACGTATTGACACCGATATGCGATTCCGGTTCGTCCGCGAGGTTGACCGCCCACATTTTTTCGTTATCACCAATTTTCAGCGTGTAAAAACCGGCAATCTCTGTCTGACCAAAGAGTATCTCACCTCGCTCGACAGCGGTTTCCCACGTCCGATCTCCAGGTCCGGTGATTGTCATGCTCGTAGGCAAATCCGTCCCATCGCCATCGGCTTTCCACGTCAACACCTCGCCGGTGTGTAGGTGATATTCCTCAATTCCCGAACTTCCTTGAAACCACTGAATTGTATTGGCAATAATCACTGGAAAGGCAATGCGCAGCGGGAGGTCAGATTGCAGAATGTCAATCGCCGCAAAGACAACCTTTCGGTTTGGCGTAACATCAACAAACAGCACGGGATCTTCAAATGAACGGGCTAACACCTCGGCCGTGGCTGGCGGCGTGACGTGGTACGCCTCGCCAATTTGCACGTTCTCCAAATGAACGTGACGCAGAATCGGGTGCGTCCGTTCCCAATCGGTGATAATTGGTGTTTCGAGTGGTGCCCCGATTTTCCAACTCGCCGGAGCGTCGCTGTTTTTGGGAGGATAGATGATCACATAATTCCCGTCGCCGAGCGTCGGCGGGTTGAATCGATCGAAGATGACGATGTGATACCCGGTCGCATTGGCATCATAGTCCTCCGGCGTAGTGACGCTGAGGTCCAGATTTTCGTCAACGGAGAGCGCTTTTTCGAGGAACGGATTCTCTTCGGTCACAAGCAAAACCGGGATATGTTCACGTTTGGGTAACGCGGCGTAGGCGACGTTGTCGGTGCGAAGTGCATCCGCGACATCCAAAACCGCCTTGAGTTGTCCGCCTTCAAAAGTAAAATTGCTGAAAATTTCGGATTTGCTTTCACCGGGCGCGAGCGTATAGGGTCGCACATCAAAGAGGTCTTCGTTGAAATAGAGTTCAACGTTGCACTTTTTCTCCTCTTCCGAAGCGTTGATAACGGTCAACAACGTTTGGTAATCGAACGCATTGACGAGACTCTTCCGTACGCGAAATTGAGTGATGCCAACATTGTCACTCGCCGCACCAACCTGAAGCAGATGAAGTTCGACCTCTTCACCCGGGTTTTGTAGCCGTGTCAACATGTCTTCGGAAACTGGCTGAAAATCGCTGAAGATGACGATTTCGGCGCTCGGCTTTGTTTGGGCAACGGCATACGCCAAATCCAGTGCGGGTTCAAGATTGGTGTTAATGTCGGTTGGCTGTATTGATTGAATTGCCTGTCGCAGTGACTTCTGGTGGTTGGTGAACGGACTATGGATTGTTGGCTTTGCATGGCAACTAATCACCATCATTTCGTCCATGAATCGCAGTCCTTCTACCATTCGCAGGCCGCGCTGTTTGGCAGACTCCAACCGTGAGCTTGATGCGACACGATTAGACTCTCGCTCTTCATCGGAAGACTCAAGAGCATTCATGCTTGCCGAATGGTCGATTATCAGGATGATACGCCGGGCGGCTTTGGTAATAAATGCAAACTGCGGTCGGGCGATCGCGAGCACCAAAAGTGTCAGAAATAGAAGCTGAAAGTCTATGGCATTTGAAAAGAATGTTCCACTATATCAAGGACAGTGTCAGCGGAGCCGAAACGGTTAGGGGAACTCATGGATGTACAATTTGGAGGCTTACCGAAGGCTTTATCCGCCAGAATACACGAGACAGATGGTAGAGAATAAAACGCATGAATTCCAAAATGTCGCGGTGCAATATTCAAGCCTTTTGGGAATGCCATGAAGATATCAGGCTATGCAACCGTTCTCTATTTCCGCATCTTTTTTGCGTCAAGGTGTAAACGCGGGCTAACCAATTGACGTCATATGGCATCGAATCGAAAAGCACCCGAGGAAAATAGCGCCACGTGAGACAGTTTTGCACTGATTTTCTATTCGTATTATGCCTCTGCCCCTGTATTGCCTTTGGACAACAGTCTTCAAGCCAGTCCGGAGAAATCTACGGCACAGTCTATCAACAAACTCTTAAACCGCCTATCGAATCGGCACAGGTTCGCATCGTTGAAACTAATCAACGCGTGCTAACTAATGCGAATGGCGAGTTTCAGTTTCGTAGCCTGCCCCCCGGAAAATATACTCTCACCGCAAACGCTTCAGGGTATTCTCCTTCAACAGATGTCGTAGTTACCGTTACGTCGGCGGAAGCCGCCCGTGTTGAAATTTATCTTGAGCCGGTTGTCGTCTCGCTTGACGAAGTAGAGGTGACGGCGGATCGTCCTTTGCCCTCGGTTGGCAGACAGAGTTTGGGCGGCACGGAGATTCAGCGCCTCCCCGGCACCGCAGGGGACGCCCTGCGCGCCCTGCAATCCTTGCCTGCCGTCGGTGTGGCAAACGATTTCAGCGGCGCCCTGTATATCCGCGGCGGCTCCGATGAAGATAATCTCTTTTACTTTGACCGGGTACCGATCGGTTACCCCTATCATTTCGGCGGAATCGTCTCGTCCCTCAGTTCGGAAATCATTGAGCGGATTGATGTCTACGCCGGCGGTTACGGCGCCGAATTTGGCGTCGATTCTCAAGCGGTTATCGACATCTATTCCCGGAACAAAAACACGGGCGGTTTCGGTGCAAAATTCAACCTTAACCTGCTCTACTCCGAAGGGTTATTAGAGGGAAAGATTGGCGATAAAGGGTTTTGGTATGCTGCCGGACGGAGGAGTTACATCGATCTGTTTCTTAGGTCGTTGTCGTTTGATAGCGGACAAATCACCGCTTTTCCCCGGTTCTGGGATTATCAGGTGAAAGGAGGATATGACCTCTCTGAAAAGCATCAACTCTCTCTCAACCTGTTCGCTTCAGGCGACAGCTTCGCGCTCAAGCTAGATGGCGAGGATGTGGACGAGGATGTAAGAGGCAACATTAGCTTTGGCAGCGGTTTCGAGGGAACTGGCATTCACCTGCGTTCACTTCTCACTGACCGGCTGAAATCCTATCTATCCTTGACCCGTTCCTATTTCGCGTTCGATGTTAATATAGGCGCTGAACTTTCCCTCAAAGTTGACGCTCCACAGTACGTGATTCGCGAGGACCTCACCTACACGCTAACGCCGAAACATCAAATTGAATCCGGTTTTATACTTGGGCTTGAACCGGGCAACGCTACCGGCACATTTCTGCGTCCGCCCGACGAGGGCGAAGTCGATTACGATCCGCGGTTTCTCGACAAGCAGACGATTGACGAATCCTCACTTGGCAAGCGAATTGAAATCTACCTGCAAGATCGATACACGCTATTGCCATTTCTGTCCGTTGTGCTCGGTCTACGAACGGATTACTTGAATCTTATTGATGAACTTTCCATCCAACCGCGCGGCAGCCTCTTGTTTGAAATTTCGGGAGGCACTCAAGTCCAATTCTCTTACGGCAACTATCAGCAAGTGCCAGGCCCACCGCGGCTTACCCGGAGCGTCGGGAACCCGGAGTTGAACACAAGCCAAGCCAGCCACTACGTTGTGGAGTTTACGCGTGAACTCTCGGAGGCGACTGAAATCAAAGTCGCCGGCTACTACAAGAACCTTGTTGGCCTTGTGACAAACGACGACGATGTGAGGTATCTCAATCAAGGCGTTGGATTCGCGCAGGGGACCGAGGTGTTCCTACGTCATCAAACCGGGGAGCGATTCCTGGGCTGGGGTTCTTATGCCTATGGACTCTCCAAACGGCGTGACCGCCCCGGCGAACCGTATCGCTACTATTCCTTCGATCAAACGCATGTGGCTACCTTTGCGGCGACTTACAGTCCGACTCCAACGTGGGAGATTGGCGCAAAATGGCAGTACCGAACCGGCAATCCCTATACTCCGGTGTTAGGCGCAAACTTGCAATCCGATCCCCGCAACGGGGAATCTATTTATGTCCCAATTTACGCGGAGACAAATTCGGCACGGTTGCCGGCATATCATCGGCTTGATGCGAAGGTCAGTAAAGCCTTTCGCTTTGAAAATTGGCAGATGCGCGTCTTTCTCGAACTGTTGAACGTCTATAACCGCAAGAACCTTCTCGACTTCAGCTACAGCGACGATTATACGGAAAAGGACGACATCTACCAATTTCCGATTATCCCGTACTTGGGCATAATCGCCGAGTTATAATGGTTTCTGGGCGTAGAAGCGCCTTAATGTTCCAAGTCTATGCCCATTCTCGGGAGGGCGGAGTCTTCAAAAACAGCGATTCTGTCCCTCGTCGTCTTGTTGTCCTTTCCTTGTAAAGTGGAATTTTCGGTAATCAAATCACCAATTTTCCCTCCCTGCACCGATCCTTTTAATCGTATTCTACAGGGGCCTCTGTTCCTCCTTTGAGTTTCATCTCCCGTTTCACAATCCTCAATAACAAATGGGATACGATCTTTGCATCCCTACGATATCTTGGTTGATAAACCTGGCAATTTATGATATAATTGGGCGAATCTCTGCTCCGCCTTGTTTTCTAATTGAAAACCTCAATACCGATGCGGAGCCACATGTCCAAAGGGAGGATTAGCAATATTGCGAGAATATGAATTAGTTCTGATCATCAACCCGGAACTTGACGACACCGAGACCGAGTCGCTCATTGAAGGAGTCAAGAGTAATATCGAATCCAATGGCGGCGAAGTGCTCAAGGTTGATCCATGGGGAAAGAAACGACTTGCTTTTCCCATCAAGAAACATAACGACGGCTACTATGTTCTACTCATCTTTAGAAGCGAACCGGCTTTTGTTCCCCAACTCAGCAATTCGTTTCGGGTGATAGAATCTATCATTCGTGACATGGTGGTGCTGTTTGAAGGCGATCTTGACAAAGTTATCTCTCTGAGGGAAGCACGCCCGCCACGCGAGACGGACACGTCACTTCCGTTGAAAGAGGAAAACGAGCAGGTTGCCCTGGATACAGAATCGGAAGACGAGGATAACGTATCGGAAGTTGATAGTGAAGGTGAAGATCAGGTCGGAGAAGAAGCAGCCCCTGATAACTCCTAGCATGGATAAGCGCTAAATATAAGGAGATGATACTATGGCAAGTTATAACAAAGTCATACTCATGGGTAACTTGACCCGCGATCCGGAACTGAAATATCTTCCGAGCGGATCGGCTGTGACAAATGTCGGGTTAGCCACGAATCGCGTTTGGACTGATCGCGAGTCTGGTGAAAAAAGGGAAGAGGTCTGTTTTGTTGATCTGGAGGCGTTTGGAAGAACGGCTGAAACCATGAACGAATACCTTCAAAAAGGTAGGCCAGTATTTATCGAAGGACGCCTTAGATTTCGAACTTGGGAACAAGACGATGGGCAGAAGCGAAGTAAGCACGATGTCCTTGTAGAGCGATTTCAGTTTCTAGGTGGTCGTCAAGACGGTAGTGAGCAAGGCGGGTATAGCCGGCCGGGCGACGGGGCGCCTCAGGCTTCCGCATCTGACGCCGGCCCAGCCACTGACGACGATATCCCCTTCTAGCGGCATCTGTTGTCCCTACGGCAAGTTTATTAATCTGAAAGCGGGCAAAATTGTGCCCGCTTTTTCCACGTAAATAGGAGAGTAAGAGGAATCTGATTATGGCTGTACGCAAACGTTGTCGCCTGTGTACCGGAAAAATCACGGCGGTAGATTATAAAGATGTTTCTATGCTCAAGAATTTTACTAGCGAGCGTGGCAAAATCATCACGCGGCGAGCTTCGGCGAATTGTGCGAGACATCAGAAGTTAGTTACTCGCGCTGTCAAACGTGCCCGCATCGTTGCTTTATTGCCATTCAGCAAACAGTAAGTTCGTGAGCGAACTTTTGTAATAGCGTAGCGAGGAGTCTGATGGAAATCATTCTTAAAAAAACAGTGGATGGTCTTGGGAGCGGAGGAGACGTAGTCAAAGTAGCTAACGGCTATGCGCGCAACTATCTCATTCCCATGCAACTCGCCATCCAAGCGACGGAGCAGAATCGTCGCCTGTTCGAACAGGATAAGCATATCCTAGAGAATCTCGAAACCAAAGAGAAGGCGCGCGCCGAACAGATTGCCGCGAGTATTGCCGAGGTTACGTGTACGATCCAGAGACGTTCCGGCGAAAATGACCGGCTTTTCGGGTCTGTTACGTCAATGGACATTGCGGAAGTGCTATCCGCCCAGTCCATTGAGATTGATCGGCGTCAAATCGAATTGGACGATCCGATTAGAGAGCTGGGTGTTTTCACGGTGCCAATCCGTCTACATACCGAGGTAGTGGCGGATTTACGGGTTGTCGTCGAACGCGAAAAGTAGCCTCAATGTCGGATCGGATGGTAGGTGTCAAAGGTCTTGCCCAGTTTTTTTGAGGCATCAATTATCCACGGAGTTTAAGCCCGAGAAGGTAATCTTCAATGGCGTCGCCTGAACCAGTTGAACCCCTTCATGATAGAGAAGCAGAACGGGCAGTGCTAGGCGCAATGCTAATGGATACGGATGTTATCCCGCGCGTCATGCCGATTTTGGGTGAAACCCCCGAAGCCTTTTTTACGACGGATCACCGAATCATTTATTCCGCCGCCGTGGATGTCTACGATCAGCATAGCAAGGCGGATATAATTCTTGTCGCTGACCATCTCAAGAAGACGGATCAGTTGAAGCGCGTCGGTGGCACAATCTACCTGTACGACCTTCAAGCCAGGATTGTTGAAACCGAGAACACCGAGTTTCACGCGCAGATTGTCCGGGACAAGTGGATGCGCCGCCAACTCATCCAAGCGAGTGCGACGATTCGAGAGATTGCCCAAGACGGAGAGAAGGACCTCGTTGATGTACTAGACGAGTCTCAGGAAGAAATCTTCCGATTGAATAGTCTGAACACCCATCGTGGATTTATACCGCTTGGATCGCTCATAAATCAAAGCCTCAAAGACATTGAGGAACTATATCACAAGAAAGAACAGTATGTCGGCATACCGAGTGGGTTCACGGACCTGGATATATTGACCTCGGGGTTACAACGTGGGGATTTAATCATTATCGCCGCCCGGCCCAGTATGGGAAAAACCACTCTTGTGCTAAACATCGCTCAAAACATTGCGCTCGATCAGGAACTTCCCGTTGCCGTATTCAGTCTTGAGATGCCGGCGCGCCAGGTGGCAATGCGGATGCTTGCCGCCGAAGCTCAGATAGATTTCGCGAAGCTTCGGATAGGAAATATCACAGATCAGAATTGGTCAAATCTCACTCAAGGCGCAACTACCTTGATGGAAGCGGGCAACCGAATTTCTATCCATGAGGCCCGCGGAATCACCATACAGACAGTGCGCGCGGAGGCTAGGCGGCTCAAGTCTCAACAGGAAAACTTGGCGTTGATCATAGTTGATTATTTGCAACTGCTGAGAGGGACGGGCCAATATACGGGACGAGAACAGGAGATAGCCGAAATTTCCCGCGCGCTCAAGGCGCTTGCTTGGGAGTTGGATGTACCAATTATTGCCTGTTCACAACTCAACCGCGAGCTGGAGAGACGTCCTGACAAACGCCCCCAACTGGCGGATCTGAGGGAATCAGGCGCAATTGAACAGGATGCCGACTTGGTGGTTTTCTTGCATCGGGATGATTATTACGACGAACAGTCCGAGGCGGCAGGTATGGCAGACCTGATTATTCGAAAACAACGCAACGGCGCTACCGGTACCGTCCAACTGGAGTTCATTAAAGAGCAAATGCGGTTTGCCAATCTCCAGGTCTAAGGAGAGAAGGTCGGCGCTGGAACGGAAGCATTTTACTGCTAGAACCGGCGCAATATCATCGCCGCGCAACTTGCACCCCGGATTTTTTGTACTCCGCCTCTGGTATTCTAAATGGCAGACCAACCTTCTGTCCCACAGCAAAAAACGGTCTCGTTACTTCGATTCGCTGATTTCGCCGGTAGACGAATTCTCTGCCGGCTTTCAGGCGTTGGTCGTGCGTCCATCTTCGTATTTCGAACCCTCGCGCTTCTTTTCAAACCTCCCTTCCAACTCAATTTACTCGTCCGGCAATTACGTCTAATCGGGGTTGATTCGCTGTCAGTTGTATTGGTATCAGGGGTTTTCACGGGCATGGTGTTAGCCACCCAAGGGTACATTCAACTAAGCGATCTGTCCGCGGAGGGGCAAATTGGCGGGTTTGTTTGTGTGTCGCTGATTAAGGAGTTGGGCCCGATGGTCACGGGGTTTGTACTCGCAGGCCGGATCGGCGCTTCAATTACCGCCGAACTCGGAACCATGAAGGTGACGGAACAAATCGACGCACTTTCAGTCATGGGAACCGATCCAGTAAAATACCTCGTCGTTCCTCGATTCTTGGCTTGCGCGTATATGCTCCCAATTTTGACGGTTTTTTCGACCTTCTCCGGTATTGCGGGCGGATATTTTGTTGCTGTTTACCTATTCAGTATGAACGGCGTTTTCTTTATGAAGCAAGTACAGAGCTACTTGTTCATGAGCAGCATTTGTATTAGCCTCATCAAAGCGACTTCGTTCGGGATGGCGATTGCGTTAGTCGGCTGCTACAAAGGGTTCACTATCTCTGTAGCCGGTGGTGCGGAAGGCGTTGGCAAGGCAACCACAGGATCTGCGGTTGTTTCTCTAATGCTTATTCTGGTTCTGGATGTGCTACTGAACCATCTGCATTTACTCTTCTTCAACTGAAATAGGCGGTCACCGAGGGGCAATCCCGCGAGGGCCTATTATTCTTGGCTTATGATTCAAATCAAAAATCTTTGGAAGAGTTTCGAAGGTAAGCAAGTATTAAAGGGGCTGGATCTGTGTATCCCTCGCAGTGAAACATTGGTCATTATGGGGCGCAGCGGATGCGGGAAGAGCCTGCTTTTGAAACTTATTACCGGTTTGATGCAGCCCGATGCCGGCGAAATCTTTGCAGACGGGGAAGAGATTTCGGGGCTGAAGTTCAGAGAACTGAATCACATGCGGCGCAAAATTGGAATGCTGTTCCAATCGGCGGCGCTGTTTGATTCGATGACTGTCGAGGAGAATGTCGGGTTTATGCTTGCCCAGCATACGAAACTGTCTAGGGCAGAGATTAGAGAGATTGTTATCGAGAAACTTCATCTGGTAGATTTGGATGGAACCGAGCACTTGAGACCTGCGGAACTCAGCGGTGGAATGCGGAAACGGGTTGGTCTTGCGCGTGCTATCGCTTTTGATCCCGAGGTGATTTTATATGACGAGCCCACAACGGGATTGGATCCGGTTACCTGCGTCGAAATCAACAGATTGATTCAAAGCCTGCATATGAAACTTGATGTGACTTCTGTCGTCGTGACGCACGACATGGATAGTGCATTCACCGTTGCTACGTACATGGCGATGATACATAACGGTAAGATTGTTGCTTTTGGTCGCCCAAACGAGATGCTTGAGAACGATGATCCGATTCTACAGCAGTTTATTCTTCTCGGCGCCCCAGAGCAGATTCTGAATGTTAACAATCCAGTATTGCGAGAGTTTATCCATAATTTACGGGAAGATTAATCTGCAGGTAAGTGCACCCATTACGGTTTATAGTGTTGTAAATCATGGCGCATTTTTCCGCCAAAATCGAAAAAAGAGGTAATTGATGAATTCATGGACAACCCAGGCAAAAGTGGGTATTGTCGTTATAGTTGGGCTTGTATTACTTGCTGTTCTACTTGTTATGGCAACTGATTCGCCATTCGCCGCAAGCGGCGATCAGCTCACTGTTCACTTTGAGCGTGTCAACGATCTTCAACGAGGCGCTGGCGTCTACCTTTCGGGAGTTGAGATTGGCAAAGTAACCGCCGTTGCATTGAAGACAACCGATGACATCGTTGAAATTCGTATGCGCGTGAAAAACGCGTTTCAACTTCTCAGGCAGGGCTGTATAGTTAAGATTGGAATCATCGGTTTTGTGGGCGAAGCTTACATTGATTTCGTCAATGGGCCGGTAGGCAACCCGCTCTTGAAACCTACGGATCTTCCACTAACCGGTCAAGCGCCCGTGGGCATACAGGACTTCCTTCAACAATCGAATCAAGCTATCTTGGAGACAATACAACTCGCTCAATCGGCAGATGAATTGATTAAGTTGAATCAAGAGAACATACAGCAGGGCATCGCGGATGTGCGGCAGCTAGTGGCTCAGACAGGAGAAGCTGTAGAAAGAGCAAGCAAAAACGCGCAAGAAACGGTTGAAACCGTTAAGCGATTAGCCACCGAGAACGATCGGCGTTTCGAACAAACGCTTGAACGCGGGAATCAGTTGTTGGAACAACTGATGGGAGACTCCCGGCTTCTCGGTGAACGTGCGGATGCCATCACAAGTTCGGTTCTTGACCTCGTGAATCGAAATTCCGCTTCGATTGATCGGACTGTCACGGACTTGAATGCGGGATCTTCCGATTTTCGCCAACTTTTCCAACAGCTACGTAAAGATCTTGGGGAGCTAAATGCTGAACTTTCGGGTTTGGTGGCTGAAAGTCGAAACCTCATTGAATCTGATGCGCCGAAATTGAACCAGATTCTGGCGAATATTGCGGATATGACCGCTGATCTGGAGGAGCTTCCCGAGAACCTCAATCAGATTCTAGACAAAGTCCAACACGGCGATGGAAGTTTAGCCCAATTGTTGAACAAACCCGACACGGTCCATGAGGCGCGCGAAATATTAAAAACAATTAAGGACGCCGTAGGGGAGATACACAGTTTTTCGGGGAAGGTGGACGAGCGGTTTGCCGACCTCAAAACCCCGGAGTTGGCATGGGATTATGAGCTCCGTTATCTCAGTCTTGAGGAGAGCCTTCATAATGAACTCGCACTACTGTTGTTGCCGTCGCTTACGCAGCGTTACCGATTTGGTTTTGGGGTGCGAGATAAAGATGTAAAATTTGAGTTCCAGTATGCTCAAGATTTCTTCGACGGACGCCTACGTGGACGACTCGGGTTCATGCGTTCAAGGGCAGGGCTGGGGATGGATGTCTGGTTGTTGTCTCGACGGCTTGGGTTGACCCTTGAAGGGTTTCATCTAACTAGCAAAAACCCCGAACTCAATGCGGAGGTGGCGTGGAGGTTCTTCCGCTATGGACATCTGATTATCGGCGCCGAAAATCTCACTGATGATATCCGCTACACGGCGGGTATTCGACTGGTTGGTAGAAATTGGTAAACCGGTTCATAGCCTGAATTCCCAAGTCGAAATCAATGGCAAAAGAACGTCGGCAGTTTGTCTGTCAGGAATGCGGATACGTTTCTCTCAAATGGCTAGGCAGGTGTCCCGAGTGCCAAAAGTGGAACAGTCTTACCGAAGAAATTGAGTTTGAAACATCGCCACCGACGCATCGCACAATTGGAAAGCCTGCGCGTCAGCCAGAGCCAATTATGGAGATTGCCGCAAGTGAAGAAGATCGGCGCTTCACCGGCATTCGTGAATTCGATCGAGTGCTTGGCGATGGGATTGTTCCCGGATCCGTCATACTGATTGGCGGCGATCCGGGCATCGGTAAATCGACGCTGCTACTGCAAGCCAGTGACGCCGTAAGTCGGGTTTACGGCACGGTGCTATACGTTACCGGCGAAGAATCTGCCGCCCAGACCAAGCTCCGCGCGAACCGCCTCGGACTCTCATCAGAGGCGTTGCTCGTGTTGTGCGAAAACGACCTTGAAAAAATTGAGACACATATTGTGGCGATTCAGCCAAGCATGGTGGTCATCGATTCAATTCAAGCGGTCTATTTGCCGGCGTTGCAGTCGGCGCCCGGCAGCGTAACTCAGATACGCGAATGTGCGGGACAGTTGCTCATCCTCGCGAAGAGCAAGGATATACCGGTTGTGCTTGTGGGCCACGTTACCAAGGATGGAGCGTTGGCGGGACCACGAATGTTAGAGCACATTGTGGATACCGTGCTCTATTTTGAAGGTGAACAGCAGCATATCTATCGAGTATTGCGTGCCGTCAAGAATCGATTCGGATCAACCAACGAAATCGGGATTTTTGAAATGCTGAGCCGAGGGTTGGTGGATGTAGAGAACCCGTCCGAGCTATTCCTTGGCGATAGGCAGGAAAACATTTCGGGCTCTGTTGTTGTGTCAAGTATTGAGGGCACGCGCCCTCTTCTCTTGGAACTTCAGGCGCTCGTTTCGCCATCAAACTTCGCTTTCCCGCGCAACACAACCGCCGGGGTGGATCGCCAGAGAATTGCGATTCTGGTCGCTGTGTTGCATAAACGTATCGGGATGAACATTGGCGATTCGGACGTGTTCGTCAATATCACCGGGGGCGTTCGTGTAGATGAGCCCGGGATCGACCTCGGGATTGTCATAGCGATTATATCCAACCACCGCGACATTACGATTGACCCTTATACCGTCCTAATTGGCGAGGTTGGATTAGGTGGTGAGGTCCGCTCGGTAGCGCATATCGACAAGCGGCTACGCGAAGCGGCAAAACTTGGTTTCAAACGCGCAATACTGCCGGAAACTAATCGCAAGGGACTGGACTTGACCGAGGACATTGAGTTGTTTGGAGCGAAGAATCTCCATGATGTATTAGGCATTTTGTTTTAGATACGGAATCATATTGTCCTATTTATCTCTGTTGTGTGTAATCTTACGAGTCAATCCGTTGGCCAAACCTAATCCTTACCAACGTGTCTAACTTATCAAAAACGTGAAAGAAAAAGAAGGTGACTGATATGCAGATCTGGATTATACGCGCATTCTTTATGATCTTGAGCGCTGCCTTCGGTTATGGCATAGATGGTATCTATGGAGGAGCTGTAGCGTTAATCGTCGCTATCATTGCGATTGGGCTTGAATCATCCGTCCCGCGTCCGCTACTTCGAGATTTCTTTGCTTGTCTAGTTGGGTTGACCTTTGGTCTTATTACTGCAGGTGTAGTCATTTACATTATGTCTCAAACGACCACAGTAAACCCGATGGCAAAGATGGGCACAGTTCTCGTGATGAGTTATGCCGGAATGATGATTATCTATCGCAGACGAAAAAACTTTGGACTTTTCTCTCGACCTACGCAAGGCGGGTCCTCCTCGTCACCAAGCTACAAGATTCTGGATACCAGTGTTATTATTGACGGCAGAATTCTTGAGATTTGCCAATCGGGATTTCTCACGGGCATCATCGTGATACCAAGATTTGTCCTGAACGAGTTACAGCACATCGCGGATTCCACGGAACAGCTCCGGCGAAACAAGGGACGACGTGGTTTTAAGATTTTGCGTGATTTGCAGAATGACCCGGACATGGAGGTCGATATCACCGAGGAGGATTTTCCGGACATCGCCGAGGTTGACGCAAAGCTGGTTCGTCTTGCCCAAGAGCTGGATGCGAAGGTCGTGACAAACGACTTCAACTTGAGCAAAGTTGCGGAGCTGCAGGGCGTGACTGTTTTGAACATCAATGCACTTGCCAATGCGGTCCGTCCCGTTGTGGTGGCTGGTGAGGTCATTCAGGTTCATGTTCTCAAAGAGGGCAAGGAGCTGAATCAAGGTGTTGGCTATCTTGATGATGGAACGATGGTTATTGTCGAGGGTGGAAAGTCTCATGTCGGGCAGATAATTGATGTTGTGGTCACGCAAATGTTGAGGACGAGCGCGGGACAGATGATTTTCACCCGTAGAAAAGCCGATGAAGTGGACGCAAACGAATCAGAAGATATGCGCTCTTATCCCCGCGGCTGGTAGTGGTAGCCGGATGCGGAACTCGGCGAAGAAGCCGTACCTCAATCTAGGTGATAAACCGATTCTCGTACATACAATTGGCGTATTTGATCGAAATCCGGTCATTGATACAATCTCCGTAATTGTTGATGCCGCCGATCTGGAGATGTGCCAATCGACGGTTATCGCTCCGAATGCTTTCCAAAAGGTGGGAGACTTGGTTGTCGGTGGAGAAACACGCCAAGCGTCTGTGTTCAATGGCCTTCAATCTCTACCGACCGATGTAGATTGTGTCATCGTTCATGACGGGGTTCGTCCGTTTGTGACAGATGAGGTTATCTTTGCCTGTATTGAGGCGGCTGACGAGTGGGGAGCGGCTGTAGCAGCCGTTCCGGTTAAGGATACAATCAAGGTTGCAAGCGCGGACGGATTTATCGTGGACACACCGGATCGAGATAAATTGTGGTCAGTGCAGACGCCTCAAGCCTTCCGCGCAACGGTGCTATTAGACTCACATGCGTATGCACAACGGCAGCGGATAACAGCAACCGACGACGCTATGCTTGTCGAGCAACTCGGCTTCAAGGTTAAGATAGTCTCGGGAAGCGATTCCAACTTGAAGATTACAACTCCCGGCGATCTGATAATTGCCGAGGCGCTGAAGAGGGGGGCATGCGCGTAGGAATTGGTTACGACCTTCACCGACTCGTGCCAAACCGCAAGTTGATTCTGGGCGGTGTTGAAATTCCACACACGCTAGGGTTGCTAGGACACTCGGATGCGGATGTACTGACCCATGCTATCAGTGATGCGATATTGGGCGCCGCGGCGTTGGGAGACATCGGTTCGCATTTTCCGGATACCGACCCCGCGTACGAAGGGATAAACAGTCTCATTCTGCTCCGAAAGGTGAAAGCCAAAGTCGAGAATCTGGGTTTCGTCGTTCAGAATGTGGACAGTACAGTCATCGCTCAACGACCAAAGTTAGCGCCTCATATTCCCGAAATGCGGGGGCGTCTTGCTGCAACCTTAGGACTTTCCGCAAATGAGGTTAACGTCAAAGCCACAACGTGGGAAGGCGTAGGCGTCGTTGGCAAGGAGGAGGCAATCGTAGCTCAAGCGATTGTCTGTCTGGTTGAGCATCGGGACTAAGATTAAGGATTGTGCTACAGGGGTCAATCATCATTTTCCAGAGGCAAATAGATGGCGTTGCATATTTATAATTCGCTCAACCGACAACTAGAAGAATTTATTCCGCTTCAAGATGGAAAAGTGTTAATGTATAGTTGCGGTCCCACGGTCTATGATTTCTTTCACATCGGCAATGCCCGTACATTCTTGGTTTCCGATATTGTTCGCCGCTACCTTGAATACAAAGGGTATTCGGTCACATTAGTACAAAACCTTACGGACATTGATGATAAGATTATCAACCGTGCATCAGAGATGGGAATAGACGTACCGTTGCTCGCCAAGAACAATGCGGAGGCGTATTTTGAGGATTCGGAGTGTCTTGGCATTCGCGCGGCAGACGTTCATCCGAGAGCAACCGAACATATTCCGGAGATTATTGAATTAATCCGTATCCTGATGGATAAAGGGGCTGCGTATGCCGTGGATGGCGATGTGTACTACCGCGTGGACTGCTTTGATGGATACGGTAAGCTCTCCCATCGCCGTCCCGAAGATTTGCTTGCCGGAGCGAGAGTTGAAGTCAATGAGCGAAAAGAGGACGCGCGAGATTTTGACCTGTGGAAGAAAGCCAAGCCGGGAGAGCCTTGGTGGGACAGCCCTTGGGGAAAGGGGCGCCCCGGGTGGCATATCGAATGTTCCGCAATGGCGATGAAGCACCTTGGTGAGACGATTGACATTCATGCTGGCGGACAAGATCTCCAATTCCCGCATCATGAAAATGAGATTGCCCAGAGCGAGTTGGCAACGGGAAAACCGTTTGCGCGATACTGGCTGCACGTCGCATTCTTGCGGGTTAATGGGCAGCGCATGGGAAAGTCGGAACGGAATTTCATCTTTGTGCGCGATGCTCTAAAGGATTATTCTGCCGAAGCGATTCGCCACTTCCTAATCTCGGCACACTACCGTCATCCATTGGACTATAGTTCATCAAGCCTAAAGGAGTCGAGCAGCGCGATACGACGTTTGAATAATTGTCTAGATGCCTTGAAACCGTACCAAAGTATGACCGACACGAGTCTTCTAGACAGCGATACTTTTAGCGAAGTTGATACTTCAATTCTTGAGGCGATTCAATCCATGCGAGATGGATTTGAAGAGGCTATGGATGCCGACTTCAATACGGCTAGGGCGATAGGGGAAATTTTCAAATTTGTCGGCGAAGTCAACCAAACACTTGCGGAAACTGGCGAGAATCTTGCCGACACCACAAAAGCGGCGTTGGGTAGAGGATATGGTAGCCTTAAAGAGATGTGTGAAGTACTTGGAATTTACAGTGAATTGACCGAATCCGGCGATGGGAACATGGAGTTGCTGAATCAGTTAATGAATCTCATTATAGAAATACGTCAAACGGCGAGGCTGCACAAAGATTGGGAAACCGCGGATAAAATTCGTGATAGGCTAAAACAACTCAATATCGAGTTGCAAGATACTCGACACGATGTAACTTGGAAAATCACCGATTAAGGTTCTGCACCACGCGAAAATTACTAAAGAAAAACGCATTTTATTTTGGGATCTTGGGTTCAACGACTATTCAGCCAAAGGGGGAACCTACTACCCCGATTCTCAATATACAAGGAGTTCAAAATGTCTCGTTTAACTGTTTCCTTATTGCTGTTTATCTGCCTTTTGGGCATTCCTTCCTGTTCTAAAGTCATCTCAAAACAGGAATGGAGTGAAAATTACGCGCTTATGGATGGGGTGAAGTCTACAAGCCCTGAAATGATTGATGGGAACCTGAAAACTCTCGGCAAAACACTATTCCCTGTTGAACAAAACCTCTACGGCGGAAGCCCCGCTTCCGATGTGGTTATCACGTTGCCGAAAAAACGAAAGATTAGCCGAATAGTCATTCATTCGCAAAATTTGAAGACATTCGACGTGTTAGCCGATAAAGGGGGAGGCACCGGTGACCGGATAGATTGGAAACTGGTCGGAGAGGTTAAGAGCGTTCAGAAAAACCTCGTAGATCTGTCCTTAGGCGGCACATTTCCTACTGATAGAATTAGGGTCCGCGTACTGTCGACGAGCGACGATGCGGAACTCCGACGTAGACACAGAGCACGTACCGGTGGCGGCCGAGGACACGGCGCCCACCGTCGTGCCGCCGGGGAAATCTTTGAGGTCGAATTGTACGGCTATCAATCGGCAGGGGAAATCGCGGAAAAGGAGGCGGAAGAAATACTTGATTCCCGCGAGAAGGAACTCGATGACTTGTTGAAGTAACACGTGTCTTCCATTTTAAGATACGCAAGAGCTACAACCAATATAGAACTTACGTACTTTACCTTGAGGTAGCCCGACTCATTGGGCTTTATGAAGTTGTGTTCTGTGGCGGCGAATCGCGGAGCAAAGCATTCTTGGAGTTTTAACTGCATGAGTCAACGTAAGGATATTTTGATCGCCGGGATTCTGTCAGCTTGCATTTGCTTGAAATCTTTTATATAATGAATCGGCCACGTTAGCGGAAAGTTCTAGCCCGAGGGCAAATGTCTAGGGTTAGGGCATTGCGCTCGAATCTCTAATACCGAAGGAGGAAAAAAATGCGTTCTACGGCATTAACGTTTACACTTGTTATCATAGTCTCAGCCTTACTCGCGAGTTGTGTGAGTACCGGCCCCAAGGTCCAATGGAGTAAAAATCTCGCCATCGAAGCCACTAGTCGGGATCCCAATTCCAGGTTCCACGACGACAATCTATATACAGAGGGAGAAACCGGCCCCATTGTTGAGGATGAAAAGGATAAGGAATCGCAATTGGAAGCCGACAAATACAGCGAAGCCGTCCTTGAGTGGCTTAACCCTCAGAAGATACAGCGAGTTGTCATCAAAGCCGACATCGGCGAGATGGAATATTTCAGGATTCAGTATTTGGACGATCAGAAGGAATGGCTGACCCTTCGCGAGGTCAAGGATCATGTCCGAGAAGTATACCAGACCAAGTTTAAGGAACCGGTGATGTCTCGCAAGCTACGCCTGTTGGTTCCGCGCTCTTGGGAGTCGCGTCGCGTTGGTGGCGGGAAGCGAACACAGAGAAGTGATGGCGGAGCGCCTGTTCTGACTTATAAGAAGATTCGAGAAATTGAAGTTTACTACGCTCTGCCGCCAGAGGAGCCGGTAGCACCGGTAGCAAGCGAGTGAGCGGTGCCAATGATATTCTCCGAGGAGACGAAGAGTTTAGTCCATCTCAGTATCATTCCCGGAGTGGGTTATCAAACCATACAACGTCTGTTGGTTGCCTTTGGCTCCGCGCAGAGAGCTTTAGACGCGACACTGGAAGAGCTAACTCAAGTTGAAGGGCTCTCCCCAAATGTTGGCCAACGGTTGATTCGTGGTAAATCCCGTGTTTTCGTAGACCAAGAATTGGAACTTATCGAGGCACACAATTGCCACTTGGTCGCCATCAATGACAGCGCCTACCCAATGCTCCTCAAGGAGATTGCCGATCCCCCACATTTGCTCTACGTGCGGGGTGAACTCGGTCAACCGGATGCGCCGAGCATAACTGTTGTCGGGACTCGAAGTCCGACGAACTACGGTAAGACAATTAGTCGCCAATTAAGCCAACAACTCGCGGAAAACGGTGTTACCGTCATCAGCGGTTTTGCTAGAGGGATTGATACGTGCGCACACCAGGGGGCACTTCAGGCAAACGGGCGAACAATTGCTGTCCTCGGCAATGGCTTGAGTCAAATATACCCGGACGAAAACAAAGATCTCGCGGATGAAATCGTGAAATCCGGAGCGCTAATTTCGGAATTTTCGATGTCGGTGCCGCCCTTTCCAAAGAACTTCCCGCGTCGCAACCGGTTGGTAAGCGGTATGAGTTCCGGAACGGTGGTGGTTGAAGCATCGGTTCGCAGCGGATCGTTGATTACCGCGCGCCACGCCGCGGAGCAGGGACGGGAAGTGTTCGCCGTACCAGGTCAAATTTTCTCCAATCAATCACGAGGCTCGCACCAACTAATTAACCAAGGGGCGAAGTTGATAAACGCTATCGACGACATTTGGGAAGCCTTCCCGGATCGGCGTTTGACTCCAACCCTCACTTCTTCACTAGCTCAGCTCCCTTTAGATAGTAGCGCCGCTTCTCGGGGACGGGCGAACTCCAATCTCTTCGCCGAAGTGCTTGACCGAGATACATCTATCGGGAGTATGGGAACGCCTGCGGTAAAACCGACAATACAATCGACACCCGAGCTTAGCGCCGATGAACGAACTGTTCTTGAGGCAATTGATGTCCCATGTTCGCACATCGACCAGATCGCTCGGACGGCATCGCTTCCTATGAACAAAGTCTCCAGTACGCTCGTTATGCTTGAACTCAAGGGAATCGTCCAGCAAATGCCGGGCAAGCAGTTTGCCCGACAATCGTAATTGACAGACGGAGATTATAGACGTGCAGTCAAAACCGCTGAGTTTTGAAAAACCGCTAAACGAACTCAATCAGCATATCGCGCAACTCAAAGGCTTTGCCGAAGCCAATCCCGAACTGGACCTAGCCCCGGGAATCGGAGCGCTTGAGAAAAACCTTGCCAACCTCACGAAGCAGGCGTTTCAAAAATTGACCCGCTGGGATAAGGTGTGGCTGGCGCGACACGAGCAGCGTCCGCAGGCGTCGACTTATATCCGAGCATTCTTCGATGATTCTATTGAGTTACGGGGGGATCGGTTACATGCGGATGACCGCGCGCTAATAGCCGGGTTGGCGCAGTTCGATGGACACCCCATCGCGTACTTGGCGCAGCAGAAGGGCACAAATCTTGAAGAGCGGCAAGAAATGAATTTCGGGTACACGCACCCGGAGGGTTACCGCAAAGCACGGCGCGTGATGAAATTGGCGGAAAAGTTTGGTTTGCCTTTAATTTGCCTTGTCGATACCCCGGGCGCCCACTTCGATCGACGCTCGGAGGAATATGGGCAAGCCATGGCGATTGCCGAGAATCTCGCCGAGATGGCGTCGTTGCGCGTACCGATTATTGTTGTCTTGATTGGCGAAGGAGGCAGCGGGGGCGCGTTAGCCATTGCGGTTGGAGATCGAGTGCTTATGATGGAGCACGCGGTGTACTGTGTCGCGCCTCCCGAGGCGTGCAGCGGCATTGTGTGGAAGGATCAGGGACAACACGCCCCCGAAGCGGCGGAAGGGCTCAAACCAACTGCGGACGATTTGTTGAAGCTGGGAATCATTGATGAAATCATCCCCGAGCCCCTCGGCGGAGCACACCGAGATGTCTCGCTTGCCACCAGACGGGTCAAGATGGCTATTCGAAAACATCTCAACGCATTGCTGGAGATTGATGCGGAGCAACTCGTCCAAGATCGATATGAGCGGTATCGAAAGATTGGCGTCTATGGTGAGGAGTGAAGATTGTCTAAATTCAGCGTTAAAAGCCTGTCTGAAAATAGATCTGTTGTTGGGAACGCAAATCTGTGTTCCCTACTTGCCTGATTCATAGAAATAGACAAAGACGTAGAGAATAACGATCGTTATTCTCTACAACAGCCCTACATCATGTGGTTATCGTGGAAAACTACCATTTCTGCTTTTTGCGCAAGTCCTGTCTATTCCATCCTACCAATCTTCCCGCCTTCCATAAACGGGTTTTCCATCTAGATTAAACAGGCGCTAAAACAACTCGCTCGACTATGATGTTTCCCCTGCCTTCGCTTTACTCTACAATTTCGGTTACGACGCCCATCCCAATCCGCGCTCCCATCTTCTTGATTTCAAAGCGTGTGCAGACCTGAAGCGCCATCGGGACATCAAGGGCAATAGACACATGCGCGTGCTCCCCGGGGTTGACCATCGGAACATCGGGAGGCAGGTGAAGGTGTCCGGTGACATCAATTGCCCAAAGATGGATTTCGGGTTTATCGTTGCCAACAAGCGGCACGTGCGTCTTGCACTCCTCCGGCGTCATGACATAGACCGCCGCTTCAAAGACGGTATGGGATTTTATGCTTTTCGGTTCCGACACCACCTGTCCCGGCGATATCCAACCGGGCTCGGCATCGACCTGCACCTCGCCATCTCGCAATGCGATCAAGCGCGTCTTGACCCGCTCTCCCTTCCCTACAATGTCAACGGCGTGTCCGACAGCGAGCCCGCCTTGGATAACTTCGCCGCGTAGCGTTGAGATTCCCTTCGGATCGTCAGTCACTTCACGAATCGGCATCAACATCGGCAAATCTATAGGTTTAATCGGTTGGGGCATGCACCTGCCCATCGCAAGAATCAGATCGACAATCGGCTTCCAGTGCTCAGAGTCTAGATTGTGTCCCTTATATCTCAGCGCTTTCAGGGCGTCGCCAATGATAATCGATGAATTCTCCTCCTCGTAACCGTAATCCGTGAGAAGTTCGCGAATCTCCACCGCGCAAATCTCAATCAACTCCGGATCCTCAACCCTTTCGGTTTGATTGAGGAATGTAATAATGACGGGAACGTGAGTTTGGCGTGCAAGCCGAATCTGCGTCTCGGACGATTCGGTGACTCCATCGACCGCGCTCACCACCCAAATTGCTCCTCGGACTTCTGGCGAACCGCTAACCAGCATCTTGATGGTATCCGCATGGCTTAGGCAGTCGATTTGCGAGTAGTGTCTGCCACTCGTTTCATAGTCGACCGCGCGGTAATCAAGTCCCACGCCCTCACTAATTGGGTGGTGACTCGCCTGTTGCGATTCGATGTCCTCCGAGTCTACCGGAGTCGATCCAATTCGAGACACCACTTTTGTCATCGCCGCGGTAAGTGAGGTTTTGCCCGCCTGCGCTCCCCCAAGCGTGCAAACTATCAGTGCTTCATGCCGGTAACCTCTTTTGTCGTCCATGATTTCACCCTTCTATCCAAGATATTATCTATAGTACCATGTTATCATATCATGACAGAAGGAAACAACAGCGACGTGATGCCCTGTGGCTCACGACGGGTTGTTTTCCGTTGACACGTGCTGCAACGAAACCTATAATTGGCACGGCGTCCGCCATCCGAACCAAGCCCGCTAACTCTGGAGATGCACATGATTCTTACGATGAACAAACACCCGTTGGAGTTGAACGGAAAATATCTGGGAATGCTGCGCGAAGCCAACGACCTTCTCAGCGACTCCGAGGCGCTAAATGCGCGACTCGAAGAGGACGGTTACCTGCTTATCCGCACGCTTCACAACCGCAAGAAGGTCGAGACAGCCCGCCGATTTCTTCTTGAAAAGCTTGATGAGAATGGACAACTCGACACATCCTGTCCACTGTTACAGGGAGTTCCGGCGGTGGGCAAACGTGGCACATTCCTCGGAGGAAACAAGGCGGTGACCCACGATTCGGCTTTCCTAGACGTGGTCGAGTCTCCGGAGATTATGAGTTTCTGCGAAGGGTATTTCGACGCCCCCGTGATTACGTACGATTATAAGTGGCTGCGCGTGATTCAGCCGGGAGGATATTCGGGGGCGCACTACGACATCGTTTATATGGGGCGCGGCACCAAGCGCGTTCTCACCTGCTGGACGCCGCTTGGCGATGTCCCCCTCGAAATGGGCCCGTTGATGCTTTTGGTCGGTTCGCATCGGTTTGAGGCGATTAGAAGAACCTACGCGGAAATGGATGTTGACAGGGATCACGTTACCGGTTCGTTTTCGTATGACCCGATTGAATTGGTCGATCGCTATGGCGGAAGGTGGGGAACGAGTTCATTCGAGATGGGAGATGTGCTAATCTTCGGCATGTACACAATGCACGCTTCACTGGATAACACCACCAATCGCTTTCGGCTAAGCACCGACACTCGCTATCAACGCGCCGACGAACCGGTGGATGAACGTTGGATTGGTGATAACCCCATCGCTCATTATGCGTGGACAAAGGGCGAAACAGTACCGATGGAGGAGATGCGGAAACGGTGGGGAGTGTAAAAAGGCTGGAAGATGGGAAGGGCGGAAGACGGGAAGACAACTGGCGGTTTGGGAAATACCAATCCCGAAACTCAAAGCGGAGCCAAACCCACGAAGATTACGCGTACAAAAACGGGGTAAACGGTTGTTAACCGGTTTCGCCAAAAGACGGATTCGATTGTTCCAAATTCGCTATTGAAATCAATAGGCTGAATACCTGCAAACTCCTGTTTCGTAGATTGTGTTGTGGGTTTAGTCACGCCTCAAGGCGGGGAGCACTTCACTGGTGGCGATCGCAACTAAAATAAGCACAGCCCCGCCAACCTGAATCCATGACAACCGATCGCCGGCTAACAGGTAGCCGAATAACACGGCAAAAACCGGCTCCATCGTCAGGATAATAGCAGTTCTGGATGCAGACAAGCGTTGCTGAACGTATGTCTGTAGGGTGAAAGCGGCGGCGGAAGCGAGTACGCCAGTGATAAGCAGAGCGAACCATACATGTACGGGTGGGAACGAGGGGCTTTCAAAGAGCAACCATGGTAGTCCGCATAGCAACGCGATTGCAACCATCTGCGCCAGCGCCAAAGCGGTTGCATCGTGACGATGGGCGTAATGAGATAGCAGGGCGATGTGTAACCCAAAGCAAGCGGCGCAACCGAGGGTAAGTCCGTCCCCGATTCGTATCGATTCCGGGCTATCTCCCACGAGCAGGAGTGTTCCTACCAAACATGTTCCCAACGGTAACAGAAGAACGCGATCAATACGGACTCTAAACAGAATGTAGCTGGCAACTGGTGCGAAGACGACAAACAGCCCGGTAATGAGACCGGAGTTCGTTGGTGTTGTATGGCGTAGACCGTAGGTTTGAAGCAGGTAACCGCCCGCCAAGCATATACCGATTCCGGCACCGGGGACAAATGTCCCGCGCGTCAGCCGCTTGAATGAAAAAGGACCCAGACACAGCGAGGCTATAGTGAACCGAAGGGCAAGAAACCCAAGCACGGAGTAAGCCGTGACCGCGTCTCGAACCACGACAAACGTCCACCCCCAAACCACGGTAACGAGAAGGAGCGATCCCGACAGGAAAAAATTCCCCATTATTCAGTCACACATTACCTTTGTTCTTGTGTTCTTGTGGATTCGCGTTTGGAGGCTATCTGCCGAGAACGTGTTGCAATCTCGTTTGCGCGTTAGTGAGCATGTTTTATTGATACTTCAATACATCAGACAGTTTCGAGACTCCCGCTTTTATAGCAATTTTGGTAGGGGGATGTCAAACTTATAGTGAGGCCCCAGAGCCTTGACGTGCTTGCATCTACTTGGAGATGTGGATATAATATCTGAGTGATGTTGCGTTTCAAGTAGACGAGCACTACACCAGCTTTAAGGGGGAGAAAAGTGGGTTACTTCCTTTCCCGATCTTGGCGTGGAAGTTACTTCCGAATTGGCTAACCAAGATATAGGTTTTTCCTGTATGTTTTTATGAGATGAAGGTATGAGCTAGATTAATGGGAAATGGTATTACCATCAATTACAATCCGCAAGGAGAGATTCATTGACATATCAAGTAGAACGAAAGTCTTTAAGAAGTTGGAACAAGATTGACAGATTCCTTCTGCATTCTGTTGGTTGTTTAATCTTGGTCGCGGCAATCTTGACACTGTGTAGCGGGTGTGAGGAGGTTCAACGTGTCCTCACATCGTTGCCGGATGGAGACGAAGATGCCATCAAAATCGGCTTTATTTATAGTAGCGCGAACCGGAGCCACAGCCTGAACGGCGCGGAACTGGCGGAACGAAAACTGAATGCAGAGGGCGGCGTGCACGGCACCTCAATCAAAGTAATAGCGCGCGGCAACATAACCGGCAATGAGCATGCCGCGGAGATAGCTGAAGCATTGATTACCGAGGAGGGAGTATCAGCCATCATTGGTCCCAATCTATCGCGTTATGCCGTGCCCATCGGGGAGGTTGCCCAACAGCACGGAATACCGATGGTGACCACCACTGCCACCAACCCAACCGTCACTGCTGCGGGCGATTTCGTGTTTATGTCGGCGTTCACGGACGACTTTCAGGGAAAGGTCATGGCTCAGTTCGCCTCGCAAGACCTAAAAGCAAAGACAGCGGCAGCCCTCACACGCAGAGAATCGCTTTATTCGGAGGGATTATCCCAAACCTTTATTGACAACTTTGCAGCTTTCGGCGGCGAAGTCGTGCATGCGGAATTTTACGCGAGGGGAGACACCGATTTTACGACGCAATTGACGGCAATCGCTGAATCGGCGCCGGATGTCGTTTTTCTGCCGGGGTTCTCCGCCGAAATCCCGATAGTAGTTGAACAGGCGCGAACGCTCGGCATTACGGGAATCCTCCTCGGCGGCGACAGTTGGGACAGTGCGGCGTTGATTGCCCAAAGTGGAGAGATTCTTGAGGGAAGTTATTTTTCTACGTTCTTCTGGGCGGACGTTCCACCGGGGTCGTTGAGCAAGGACGCTCACCAGTTTATCGATACCTATACCTTAATCTTTGGCGTCCCGCCCGGTGGCGGGGCTGCGCTCGGATATGATGCCCTTAGGCTGACGGTTCAGGCGATGCGTCGAGCGCCCGAATTGACACCTACGGAGATCCGCGACCAGATTGCAGCCACCAAGAACTACAGCGGCGCGACATTTATCTCCGGCTACGATCGGAACCGGCACGCGGCGAAAAGCGCTTTCATCAACCGCATTATTAACGGCGAAGCGAAGTTCCATAAACTGATTCAGCCGTAATTACAATCCCGATTATTATTGTTTGAGGAATACTCTGTTAATTCTTGAGTTTTGAACAATCCTGTTTGACTTCATCATTCATTCGGAAGGAGAAATAATCGACGTGAGTGAGCAAAAAAACGATGCGACATATACGATGGGACGCACCAAAGAGGAGACAGATCGGCTAATACAGCAGTCAGGACTGTACGACGACGTGACGAAACGTTTTCTCGGGGAAGCCGGTCTGTTCAGCGGGATGAAAGTCCTTGATATTGGGAGCGGCGCCGGAGATGTTGCGATGGCTGCGGCTGAACTCGTTGGCGATGACGGGGAAGTTATCGGCGTGGATATGAACGCCGAGATTCTCGAAACTGCCCGAGCACGGGCGCAGGGCGCGGGATTCGCAAACATCCAGTTCCTGGCAGGTGACTCGCGAACGCTAGACCTTCCCAACGACTTCGACGCCCTTATCGGACGTCTCGTCCTGATGTATATGGCGGATCCTGCAGATGCCTTGAGAGAGCTTAAAACGCGCCTGCGCCCCGGGGCTATCGTTGCTTTTCAGGAGGTTGATTTCACATCCATCTCGGCGTTTTATGCAGATCATACCCCCTTGATGAACAACCTAGCCTCGTGGGCTGTTGAGGTCTTTAAGCGTTCAGGGGCGCATACCGGAATGGGTTTGGACCTCTACGGTACTTTTATGGATGCCGGTTTGCCGGAACCTGCTCTACAATATACAGCGCCGATGGGCGGCCCGGAGGCGTGGGGCGGTTACCAATTCGTCGCCAACAGTTTCCGCAGTATTCTCCCGCTTATGGAAGCCTACGGGATTGTGACCGCGGAAGAGGTCGATATAGAGACACTTCCCCAGCGACTTCGAGGCGAGGTTGTTTCGTCGAAGCGCCCGATTCTCTTGCCGCCGCATGTGACGGCTTGGGCACAACTTCCATCGTAGAATGAATGGTTAATTTACGGATTGAAACGACATGAAAAAATTGAGGGAGAAGGAACTCTAAATGACAAATCAACGTATTCGACTGAACGAACACGGATTCATCGGCTGGTTTTGGATACCGCTATTACTTTTGGGTTTCGTGTTTGCAGGGTGTGACCAACTCCAACAGTTGCTCGCTCCATTGCTGAGCGAAGATGATGAAACGATTAAAATCGGCTTTATCTATACAACACCGAACCGAATCAACAGCCGTTACGGCGCGGAATTGGCGACGAACGAGTTGAACGAAGAGGGAGGAGTACGGGGTACGCCGATAGAGCTCATCGCTCACGGCATACCAACACAGCGCCTTATCAGCGAGAACATCAGCGATACCGAGTACGTCGCGGGAATAGCAGAAGAGTTGATTACCGGGGAAGGAGTAACGGCAATCGCAGGGCCCAACCGTTCGACCCATGCCGTTATCGTTGGGGAGATTGCTCAACGCCACGGGATACCGATGATAACCACAGGTGCGACCAACCCGTCCGTTACCGCCGCCGGTGACTTCGTATTCATGGCAGCTTTCACCGACGACTTTCAGGGCAAAGTGATGGCTCAGTTTGCCGTCCAAGATTTGGAAGCCAAATTCGCAGCGGTTCTCACGCATGCGGGAGATGTCTATTCGGAGGGCTTATCAAAGACCTTCATCGCCAACTTTACCGCTTATGGCGGCGAGGTCGTGGCTGAACAGTTTTACATGGCGGGCGACACCGATTTCACCGCCCAGTTAACCGCAATTGCCGAAGCTGTGCCGGACGTAATCTTTAGCACCGGTTTCATCCCCGAAGTCCCGCTGGCGGTTCGGCAGGCGAGGGATGAGATTGGCATTACAGCAACCTTCCTCGGCGGCGATAGTTGGGATAACCCGGCGTTGCTTCCCGAAGGCGGGGCGGCGGTCGACGGGAGTTTCTTTAGTAGTCCCTTCTCTGTCAAAGCTGATCCGGGCGACTTGGGTGAAGATGCCCATCAATTTGTTAGCGCCTACACCGGGATGTTTAATGAAGTGCCCGATGGCGGGGCTGCGCTGGGATATGACGCCATACGGCTGCTGGTTCAGGCAATGCGCCGAGCGTCCGACTTGACGCCAACAGCGATTCGCGACCAGATTGCAGCGACCGACAACTACAGCGGAGCAACCCTCATCCTGGGCTATGATAAGAACCGCCACACCGCCAAGAGTGCGGCAATCAACCGTGTCGTTGATGGCGAAGTTCAGTTCTACAAACTAATCCAGCCGTAGCTAATGCACAGACTACGTAGCGTTCAGGGGTTCTGGTACGAACCCCTGAATCCGGCGAAATCGGAATCAAAGCGCCCGTAACGAATCAAGTAGTAAACGTGGGCGAGGGATCTCTATCGCCCTCCCTATCCGGTCGGTGGATCCTCCGGTTTTATCCAATCCGCCGTGCCATTAATCAAACTACCCTCCCAACGAACCAAGCCAAGACTCCAACCTCCGAACTCGTCATTTCAAATTCTTTCTACATTTTTTTCTTTCGAGCATAACCTCCAACCTATACAGGGTGTCTAATTAGTAGTTTCACCGATGCTTTCATTCTTTGGATCTGGTGGGTGCTATGTATTCAGCCGACGAAAAGTTAGTGTCCCAAACACTCGCGGGCGATCGTGATGCCTTCGGCGTGCTGATGCACAAATATCAGGAAATGGTCTACGCCTACGCCTTTCAGAAGGTGAGGAATGAGGCTGATGCCCAGGACATCACGCAAGAAATCTTCCTGCAAGCATACCGTCATCTTTATCAACTCCGGCACCCGCATCTCTTCCGAAGCTGGCTGTATACAGTCATGTCCAACGAGTGCAAGCGCTGGTTGGTGCGAGTCACGAAAAGACGTCGACGCGAGATTGTCTTGGAGGAGGCTGGGGACGAAACGTCACTCATTGAACCTGCCCATGACGTACCCGTAGAAGGCTGGCAGGTAGATCTTGAGCAGGCAATCTCCGCGCTCTCTGACGAAAATCGGGTCGCCGTGTCGATGTTCTATATGGGTGATTGTACGCTGAAGGAAATCTCCGAATTCCTCGGTGTCTCCGTGAACACCGTCAAGGGTAAGTTGCATCGTGCCCGTCAGCAACTTGGGGCTGCTATGTCCCAACACTACGGCAGGCTGTTGAAAAGCCACAAACTCAAAGGAGGTTTTCTCATGCAAATCATGGAACAGATTCGCTATATACCCGCGCCAGCAACGGGATTCGCGTGGAGTGGTGCAACTATCGGCAAGACCGTCTTTTCGCTGATTGCGGCACTGTGCATATTAATTGAACTTATTGGCGGACGAAACGATTCGCTGACAGAGTTGCCACTGAATCAAACCGAGGTAGCGCCAGCAGGCACAAGCAGATGGCCGATCGAGGTCGCCCTTCTTGCGTCCGTTCCTTACTCCACGCGCTCATCCATTACGGGCATTCCGGAGCCGACGGGAAAGCGACCACTGGCTGCCTCCAACCGTGCCTCAACAGTGCCGAGGCGCAACTCGACTAACGGAGCGCCAATGCCACACGGTGGAGGTGCAGAAAACCCTAACGCACAATTCTCGGCTGCCATGGCAGAATACGCCGCCGAAAAGCTAACCTATTCCGGTCGTGTTGTCAACGTTGACGGTGAGCCGGTCGAGGGGGCGGAGATTCTATACGCCGTAAATTGGAGGCGCACCAAACTCGGTACACGCACGACGGCGGATGGTGCATTCCGTTTTGAGGTGCCGCGTCCGCAGCCTAGGAAGTGGGAGGGCCGCTTAGATATCGTTGTTACCCACTCTGATTACGCGAACTTGTGGAGGAAGCTGTCCCTCAAAGACACGGAGAATGTTGAAATTCAACTCGACGCGCCGGGAACCATCGCCGGGAGAGTTATGAACGAATTAGGCGAACCAATACCGAGCGCGGAAGCCACGATCCAGTTCACGGTAGGTGGAGATGCTTTGTCGCCCCGAATTGGGGACTACGAGGATTATACGATGTTGGAGATCTTTCATCGCACGCCTCCCGCCAAGACCGATGAAAACGGTGAATTTGCGTTCCGCAATCTGCCAACACGAGCGACCACGGTGCTTTATGTGCAAGGTCCCGGATACGCCAAGACGAAACGCATCTTTGTGCCGGTCGGCAGGCAAGACCTTGAGTTCCGGTTAAAGCACGAGGCACGCATTGAGGGACGCCTCAGTTACGCCGAAACAGGTGAACCTGTGGCGAACGCGAAGGTGGACGACCGGAGCGCCGCTCCGCATGATGACTGGTGGAGGGCAAGTGTTGATGAGAACGGGGATTTCGTCGTGAAGAATCTCGATCCCGGTACTTATACCATTTCGCTTGAATAATAGTGCATATGATGTCTCAATTATATCGTCCATTTTCTCTGTAGGAGGGAATCAAGCGAGTGAATACCGAATGATCAACTGAGCGATTAGCGAAGGCGATAAAGATCCCCTTGCCCCGCCGAATTTGCACGGAGACAAGGTTGATTATTTCGCTCCAAGCAAGTCTCTTCACTTAATCCACGTAATCAATGCACTTCCATTTTATAGAAAAGGTATTATTATCTATTCGCTTGCTCCCACCCCTGTGCAGGTAGGAGCGATCTCCGAATCGCGACCTGTCGGGAATCGGAAGGGATTTCTATCGCACTCGCTATCCACTCGCTTGATTCCTCCTACCAAATACACACGCCGTAAGGCATCTCTATCGGGATTAGCTATCTCCCTTGCTGCTCACTCTGTTGATCGTTCGGTTGATTCTCAACGGTTGACACCACCGCGGGTTCGTGTTATTTTTGGAGACGTGATTCGCAAACAATCCGACAGATAGAAAGTCGCGTCCGCAGACTGCGGCAAGCCCGGAGCGTGGAAAATGAGAGACGAAGATAAATCCCAAGTGCAACTCATCAAGGAATTGCAACTCATTCGTCAGTGCGTGGCGGAATTAGAGCAGGACAAAGTCGAATACCAGCGGCTAATGAAGCAGCTATTGCTCGAAAACGATGAGTCGGTTAGGGAGTATTTCGACATTTACTTCCATGCCCAAGATATCATTGTCTCGGTTGATGTGGAGACGGAAAAAGTGCTCAAGTGCAATATGGCTATGATGGAAGTACTGGGCTACAGCAGAGCGGAGATTGTTGGACATCCGATCTTTAAGTTAGGGACTTAGTAGTTAACTGCTTTTTGGTCGATTTGCTTGCTTTTCTCTTCTTAATGTACAATAACTTTAGACAGTGTTCGGAATCTTGATTCACACTAAAATACATCTCTATAAGAGAGAAATGGAGGCATATCATGTTGACCAAGCGTTTGTACATGCTCGCGGGAGCATTGCGGGTTATCTGCGGGATTTTAATTTCCAACACTATGGGATTTTCAGCACACCATGATGTTGTCGTTGACAGAATATACCGATAGCCAAACAATTCATGTGGCTCAGGTGAAGCATTCATCAAAAAATCTTATGAAAATCTCATCATCTTTTCTGCGATTATATTTCCAGCAAGACTCCATGATATACAGTGGCAGCCACTTCTTGCTGTAGTGATGATGCGTTCCGTAGAATGACCTCTTGACACAAGCCCAAAACGACTCGATGGTGTTGGTGTGAGTTACGCCGTCCTCAGAAACATATCTCTCTTGGTGATGGATAACATGTCTTTCGATATCTTCGTCCAGACTATTGTAAGAGCGAAATTCATCAGTCATAAGAATAGACTCATCGGGTGAGACATTGCTAAGGATGAATTCTCTGATATTTTCACCAGATAGAACCTTCATGAATTTAGCAACCACCCGACCGCCTCTCTCGACTACGCCGATGACGGGAGATTTATTTGTGCCTCTACCTCTCTTAGATTTTGCTCTGGGTTTGCCGCCGACATAGGTTTCGTCCGCTTCAACTATCCCTTTCAGCAATTCATCACTATCACTCATTTTCTCACGGAGGCGCATTGCCATATACCAAGCGGACTTTTGATTCATGTCCAAGTCACGAGCAAGCTGACAACTCGATATGCTTTTCTTGGCATTGGAAAGAATTGAGATAGCCAAAAACCATTTCTGGAGAGGTATCTTGGTACCATGGAAGATGGTTCCTGCTGTAGCCGAAAAGCTAGATTCACAATCGTAGCAATTCCAACCAGTAGTAATGTCGTTTTTGTTCTTGCGTCCAACTTTTTCACTGCCACAGTGGATACAGCAAACACCGTCCTTCCAACGTTTTTCCTCTATAAATCTGAGACAAGATTCTTGATTTGGAAACTCTTTCATAAGATTCAAAATGTCCATAGCAAACTCCTACGAGAAGAATAGTCACTATGGACATCTACGTGTGACGAAAAGATTTACGACAGGGTACCAAGTTTTATGTTTGTCGTCAGTCTAAAAGCTACAAGCTACTAATTCCGTTGATTATTCTGGATAATCATATTACCGATCTCCGTCCGCTTTCTAACCTTACAGAACTTGTTGAACTCAATGCACGAGATAATCCCATATCCGATGTGTCTCCCGTATCCAACTTGCGTAAACTGAAGTACCTCGATTTGAGCCGATGTAATATCGTTGATTTGCAACCACTTGCAGACCTCACACAGTTACACGTGTTGCAACTAAATCACAACAACATTGTGGATATACGACCGCTTGCTTCGCTGACGAGGCCCTATAAACTTGAATTACAGCACAACATTATCACCGATTTTAGTCCGGTTTCCCATCTCGCACTCGACACATTCTATTTCGATCAATATTGCATTTTACCGCGTCTGCCGCTCTTACCCCGTTTAACCGGGATGACCTTCTCTACCGTATTTATGCCTACGTGGTTCATGCCTCACGATTCCGGCAGCCATATGCCTTTTAGTCCCGCAGACCAGTTTTTTGACATGGCCTATCGTTCTGCCGACAGTCAATTAGTTTCAGATAATCTCTATAATTCTATTGCAATCCGTGACGCCATCATCGCAAATAATCCTACTACAGTTTTTCTCGCCTACCTCCCTTGGCACAAAGCATATTTTACCCAATTACCCAAACATTCCATGTTATGGGCTCGCAACATCAGCGGCGAATTGCTCCTTCAAGATTTCGCCACCGGCGCCTATCTCGATTACACCAACCCACTCGCGCGAGCCCTTGTCGTTAAAATGGCATCTGACATCGATAAATGCGGACTATACGACGGCATTGTACTCGACGCCTGGGGCTACGATTTGTTGCCGACGGATGTTTACAGTTCCGAATCGCAAACAGCCGCCCGCCTCGCTCTCGTAAAAGAAATTCGTGCCGCCACACGCCCAAATTTTTTAATACAAGTCAATTCGAATAGAAATCGTATCCCCGACACAGCACTGTATATCAACGGTCTCTCAATGGAAACCGGCATTCCCGGTTGGTTTGATGAGACCGACGTGCATCTCGCCCTGCGTGAAACTGCACACGCACTACTTTGGGCTGAATCTAACCTTCGTTATCCACAAATAAACGGTGTGGTTGGTTGGGCTATACTCAGTCAATCTCCCCACAGCCTCGAAAATCAACGTTGGATGCGTCTTCTTACAGCTTTAACGCTTACTCATTCTAACGGCTTTACGTTGTACCAGCACGGTCCAAATACCTGGTATGACTTTTGGGATGCGGACTTAGGGCGTCCAGTGGGGGAGAAGGCACAGGTGTACGAGGGGCGATCAAGCGAGGGGACAGCGAGTGCGATAGAGATCCCAGGGCTTTATTCGCGAGTACACGAATGGATGGGCAGTGTACAATCATAGCGGGGCGCCACAGGTCATCACATTGCCGGAGGAGGTGCAGGGGGTAGCCAGCGGACTAGTAAACGTAGAGCATGCGCTGCCGAACCTCGACGGCGAGATGTATTTGCGGGTGACGCCGAAGAATCCGGCGGATGTGAACGGGGACGGGGTGGTGAATATTTTGGACTTAACGCTGGTGGCGCAGGGATTTGGGACGGATAGTTTGAAGGGGGATGTGAATGGGGATGGGGTGGTGAATGTGTTTGATTTGGTGTTTGTGGCGAACCAGTTCTGAATCACGGATTAAACGGATTACGCGGATTAGAGGCGGACAATCCTATAATCCACGACAGTTTTGAAATCCTGAAGCCAACGCATACGCATAATTAGGCAACTGACGCCGGTTGCATCGAAGACAATTGGTCGAATTCAATCAGATCAAGCGAACGATCAAGGAAGCGAATAGCGACCGCGATAGAGATCTTCTAGTGAGTGCGATAGCAAATCCGCGAAATCCTTTAATCCGCGAAAATCCGCGATTCAGACAATCGCGCAGGGGTTCGGGACGGATAGTTTGAAGGGGGACGTGAATGGGGAGGGGGTTGTGAATGTGTTTGGCTTGGTGTTTGTGGCAAACCAATTCTGATAACGGTGATTCTCTTGAATAGAATCTCAATCCCGCCTTCTTGATGGCGCTACCGGCACGCGAATATGCGCATTCGCCTCCAATAAGCTATCCGGATCCTCCTCTAGCTGCTTGAACGCCCGCCGCGTCCACACGTCTGCCTCCACAGCCCGATCTAGCAACGGCTGCTGCACCGTGTCCTGCTCCTCCGGACAGAGATGCCGCATCAGCGGTTGCAATTCGGTTGGCAGCGCGAGATATTCCGAGTGCGACAGTGGTTGACACACAGTATTGTTTATCCCGTGCGGGGCGTAGTCATCGACAGCAAACCACCAAGGGCACCAACGGTTCACCACCGCAATCCGCTCCCGTCCGCTCGTGTTGTGCAGCGGCGAGGCGTGCCAACTGCGCGAGTCCTGAATGTAGACAGACCCCGCCGCAGCCGTAATCTGCATATCCCCGGGAATCGGCGCCGTGCACGTGATACCGTCGGAAGCTCCGCGGGGGTTTCGTGTGTCTTTGTGAGATCCGGGAACCACCCAGGTTCCGCCCGAGTCTTCATCCACATCCGTCAGATACCAAATCAGCACCAAACACATGGCGACATCGGGGAACGGCTGGCGGATACAGCCGATGTTTCTGCCGGGATCGCCCCTGCCGTAGGCTGTCAGGTCATGAGGCCAATCCGTGTGCCATTCGCGCGTGTCGGGTCTGCCTCGGCGGTGAGCCGCACCGAAACCGCCCGGCGTCCCGTCCGGTTTTGCGGCGTCGATGATACGCAGATGCAGTTGCGCAATCCGAAGGTGGTCGTCCAGAACGCGGCGCGCCACACCGGTAACAAAGGGATTCGCCAAATGTTGAGCGTACCGCGGCATCCACACAATATCGTTGGGTAGATTCGGAGGGTGCCCGACCCGACGCGCCGGTCTCAACTCCACCTTGTCCGCGGTCGCCGGATCCGTGAGCAATGCCTCTTCCTTCGCGCCTATCTTCAGCGTTTTCAACGACCCGCCGAGCAATTCCTGCAACGCTTGATGGTTTCGGTCGATTTTCAACCGCGCAGCCTTGACCTCCTCTCGGATGGCGTCCACCACGCCGTTCGGTATGAGGTTGTCGATCACGCAGAACCCGTATCGATCAAGCGAATCGGCGCACCCCTCCACCACCTCGTCTGCCGATAACGCCGCCGCGCTGAAGGCGTAACCCCGGTTACGAGCCAGATCGTCGGTGACGGCTTTCGGGTCATGCTCGGCTTGCGCTATGCGTTCTCGAATCTCCCGAAGTTCTCGTTCCAAGCGTGCTGCTTTAGCGTACAGTGCGGAAATGTTCATCTATCAATCCTATCCTTGTTAATCGCCTCTTTTACGAACCGATGTGTGTTGAAACCTAGTATTTTCTGGGGCTTCAGGGTTAAGAACCTGTTTGAAAAATAGATGTCAAATCCATTTTGAAGCTGTTGAGTGCTATAATCTGTAGCCCCGCTGGGGCTTAGGTGCGTGGGGTTTCGGCGTTTCCTACACACCTTCATGGATCTCTATCGCAGTCGCTATTCGCTCCCTTGATCGCACTCTGGGGCTTTTAGAGGCTTGTGCGCCGTGCGCACCCTACAAGATCCCTGATGAAAACCTTGGTTTTGAGGCGAAATGTATTACAAAAATGAAATCTCAAACAGGTTCTAAGTGTGGGAATGAAACTTGCTACAGGAACGCGTGTTTGCCCTATGAGTCCAAGTTGATTGCAATGATACCCAATATGGTTCTGGTGGCTCCGATGTATGCGTTCTTGACACAACTGCTTGACACTTCCAACTACCGGGTGGTTTCTGCCGAGATTATAACAGATATAGTCATTTCAATCAAGAGTTATGCATATAGGATTTACACTGTTCGGTTTGTAGGAGCGAGTTTTGCTCGCGATAGGAGGTCGCGATTCGGAGATCGCTCCTACAATCCTTTGGATGCGTCACTGCGTAAGTCCTAAGTTAATTTCATTTCCACACTTAATGGTTAATTCGCTAAGTATTTATGTATTATCCGGACATCAAAGCCCCAGAGGGGCGACACTTGGATTACGTCCCAATCGAAAACATCACAAAGCGAGAGTTAGGCGGCTGCATCAATTTGGACCATGTATTCGAGACACATCTGACCTTTCTGGATCTCTATCGCACGGGATCTACTATCGCCCTCCCTAATCAGTCGGCTGATCGTTGTTCACTCGTTTGATCGCAGTGCGCACCCTACAAGATGGCAATTCAGAATTGTACTTTTGTACAAAGTCGAGCTTAGCACGGGGAACTCTATCGCACTCATTAGCCATTCGCTTAATTCTTCGTCATCCAGCCAGTTGATCGCTCGCTTGATCGCGGTAAGAGAGGAAATCGGGATTTGACATCGAAGAATTTCGTCGGCGCAAAAACGGAAGCAGAATAGTTGGGTTTCATTGCATTCAACCCAACCTACGGGCTACCCTATGCCGCGTCGTCCCATGACAACCCTACTTCACAATCACCATCCGCCGCAAATCACGAAACGAAGGCGTCGCCAATACATAGAAATAGATCCCGCTGGCAACCGACTCCCCACCGTCGTTGCGACCATCCCAATACGCCGCATTCCCCCGATCGGTGTAATACCCCGCCAGCTGGTGCCCCATCTCCAACCGTCGCACCAAGCCACCCTTGGTATCATAGATTGTCAGCGTGACATCTGATGCCTCCGCCAACCGGTACGGAATCCACGTTTCCGGGTTGAACGGGTTCGGATAGTTCGCCAATAGGGCGGTCTCCCTTGGCGCAACGGATTCCAAAAGCTGTTCAAACACCTCAATTCCTCGTTTCACGATTGCATCCTTATCCGCAATGGACCGTGCGGCGGTTAGCCAATCCCGAATCGCCCCTGCGGTCAGCGCGTGGGATGCCTCCCCAAGCAGTGAAGGCGCGGCTGCGGCATCGTCTAATGCGATCGCAACCATCACCAAATCTTGGATGTTTACAACCCCGTCTCCGTTGGTATCTGTCAACGAACTTCGACCTTCATTCCCCAAACCCGACGCAACCGCCACCAAATCCAAGATATCCACGAAGCCGTCGCGGTTCACATCCTCGGCTCGAGGAGGCCGCTTGGTAAACTGAACCAGAACCCCTCGATCCTGTAGGCTCGGAATGTGGGTATAGATTGAGCGATAACTCAGCGGGTTATTCTTCACCTGAACAGCGTCTTCACTGCCCAATTCCGTATTTGCCACCAAGGGGGAGAGATCGGAAATACTGTTGGAATTAAGAATCACAAATGTCAGGTTGGTCAAATCCGACAAGGGGGAGACATCCGATATTCTGTTGCCGGCAACAAAAAAGAGTCTAAGGTTAGTCAAACCCGCCAAGGGGGAGATATCCGATACTGAGTTCGACCCAAGATCTAACCAACTCAGATGGATCAAACCCTTCAGAGGGGAGAGCTCCGAAATCGAGTTGTTCAGGAGAATCAGCGTTTTCAAATTGGTCGCCGCCTCTAACCCGGTCAAATCGCTAATTGAAGCCTTTCGCGCTCCCAGCTTGGTCAAAGTCGCCATGTCGGCGCCTCGGATAGTGGCGCTTGGCGACACCCCGAGTGCCGATGCGACCGCCGCACGCAGGTTGGGATCGGGAATATCAATCTCAGCCGCCCACTGAATCCACTCGGAAGTATCCCATAGCCCGACCATGCCCGTTTCCGCTCCCGAAGCGAGGGGCGTCCCGTCAGGGGAAAACGACACGGACGAAATCCTATCGGTATGTCGAAGCGTGGCTAGGTTTTCCCCGCTCGGAACATCCCATAGCTTAACCACAACACCTCCCACGGAAGCGAGGGTGTTCCCATCGGGCGCATACGACACGGAGGTGACGCGTCTATGCTGTAGTGTGTGGATAGTCGAGTTGGTCGCAGCGTCCCATACCTTGATTGTCCCATCCGACGACGCGGTGGTGAGCGTGCGCCCGTCCGGCGAATACGACAAAGTAGCGCCCCGCGAGTTTTGAAGTGTGGCGGTAGTTGAGTTGGTCGCCACATTCCATAACTTTACCGTCCCATCCCGCGACGTGGTGGCGAGCGTACTTCCATCGGGCGAATACAACACGGAGGTGACCTGATCGTGTCGAAGCGTGGCGATGGTTGAGTTTTTCGCTACGTCCCATAACTTTACCGTCCCATCCCACGACCTGGAGGCAAGCACACCTCCATCGGGTGAATACGATACAGAAGTGACATGATCATTCCGAAGCGTTCCGATGACATCGTTTGTCGCCGCGTTCCACAACTTGACCGTCCCATCCCACGACCCCGACGCCAGCGTGCGCCCGTCCGGCGAAAACGCTACGGTTCTGACGGAATCCGCATGCCCCTCAAGGGTGGCGATGGTTTCCCGCTCTGCCACGTTCCACAGCTTGACCGTGCCATCATCAGACCCGGAAGCAAGAGCCTTACCATCCGGCGAAAACGATACCGAATTAACCCTCTCTGTATGCCCTCTGAGGGTGCCGATATAATTGGGCGGAAGTTCCATAAGCGTAAGCCTTTCATGATGCCAATTTCCCTCCGTATCAACGACTTGAATAGTAATCGGATGGTTAACCGGGTTGGAAAGACTCGTCAAGCCGTTGGACGGAATAACGCCGTCATAATCGAATTGGATGAGGGCATTCGTTTCGCCTCCCAGCACACGACACACCTTTACTTCACGTTGTCTGGCAGCCGAGTGTGGTACTATTGTATTAACGAATAGCTGTGCTTGGAGAAGCCCGTCGAGATCGCCAATTCTGAATTCTAGGGAGACGCTCTGTGAGCCGGTTAGATATCCACGCGGTGATACGAGTGTGACGGTGGGCCGCGATCCCTGTTCGATTGGCACCTCGGGATTGAGGTACGGGTGACCGGTGAGGAACTCGGCGCTGCACGCGGATAACTGATCGTAATCCGGCCCATAAGACATGATGTACCCGCCATCGTGAAAATTATGCTCCAATCCGAAGGCATGTCCCAGTTCATGCGCCGCTTTCGCCCAGTGAAATTCATCGGTAACCAAAGCACTCCCGCCATCCTTGTTATACCGTCGTCCCAAGCCCTCTATCTCTCCGGACAGCCTATACGTACTATTATCGATGACAATTAGATAGACATTCTTACTAAGACTAAACGCAGCCCCAATCTCAGGAAATACAGCCTCGGCATTATTGCGCGCGCCAATGTAGCGACTGTCGGGATGCTCGCCATTCACGACGTGAACCACCGGTTCGTCCTGTGCGTCGGTCTCAATCCGGAAGGTTTTGCTCCCATGTCCATGCGCCTCCATCTGATCGGCAAAAAAGCTCTGTATGGCGCGCATCTCATCCTTCATCCTCTGAACCACGTCGGGGCGAGATGGGCGGTCATTGGGGATAAAGTAAACCATCCGCACCGTTCGCGGCTCCCCCACATCCAAGGTTGGGGTTCCGACATCGCACGGCTCGCCCGGCTGCCAATCGGGAGTCCCGCAAAGCGGCGTTCTGTCCTTCGCCGACGATTGGGAATAGGCTGGATTCAGTGTGGAGGTGGCGAGACAAACCAACAGGGGGAGCGTGAAACGAAGAAGTTGCGTTGTCAAAAATTAAGCTCCTTTATACCCGGAATTGCGTGGAGGCGCTCCGATCAACCGACTGATTAGGGAGGGCGATAGTAGATCCCTCAAGCGAGTGGATAGGGAGCGATCAAAGGAATGGATAATGACTGCGATAGAGTTTCCATACCCAAGTTGCTACTTAGCTCGACTTTGTACATTTGAACGTCATAACGGACAGCGTCAATTAGGCGTTGAAGAAGAACGAGGGAGATTTTGATGGCCTGGCTTATTTAGTTGACCATTGAAGAATTCCCCAGCGGTTTCTGATACCATACAACCTGTCGCCCCGCCGGGGATTCGGTGTGGGGTGATTCGCTGTTGCTATACACCTATCGCCTCTCTGGGGCTTACAAAGGCCTCTTGGATCTCTATCGCGCGCGCTAACCGCTTGCCTGATTCTATTCGGTCATTTGATCCGTACAAGAAGCGGTGGGCATTGCCCACCCTACAAATGTACAAAGTCGAACTTAGAACCTGTTTGAATAATTGGTGGCAAAGCCATTTTTGGTCATTTGTAGAAAGTTTTTTCATGTTTTCATTGTGGTCTGCTACATACCTATGGGATTGCTATCGCACTCACAATTCGTTCGTTTGATCCCCGCTGGGGGTTAGGTGCACGGGGTTTTGGTGTTTCTATACACCTTCATGAATCTCTATCGCATTCGCTATTCGCTCCCTTGATCCCACTCTGGGGCTTTTAGAGGCTGGTGCGCAGGGGATCTCTATCGCAGTCATTATCCATTCCTTTGATCGCATCCTACAAGAGATTGCCTTGATTGGCAGTGTTTCTAGTCATTGCAACTAAGAATTATACATTTAGGATTTGCGCTGTTCGGTTTAGAGTGGCGCATTTTATTGCGCGTATTTTGTCGGAGCGAGCGTTACTCGCGACGGGGAATCGCGACCAGGAGATCGCTCCTACAAAGGCGTTTTCGGGTAGAATGAAACGTCGGAAGTTCTTTTTTTTGTACGCGATTTCTTTTGGATTTCCGCTCAACCCAACCTACGGGCTGACCACTGTTTTAGAACCGTTGCTCCAGCTTCAAATCGACCCCATACTTCCCATGCTCACTGCGCTCCCCTGTAACCGAGAGCCCACGCTTAATCTGATATTCCACTTCGATACGCGGCTCCCCGTGAATTTTCAAGGTTGAGGAATAAGAAATGAGAAGACGATCGAAAATTTCTTTGGAAAGAAGGACTCGCGGTTTTCCGATGTCGGTGGGGTCATGGTCCCACACCACTTCGTGCATGCCGATGAGTTGCGCCAATCGGTTTTGGAGATACTGTTGTGACGGGCGGACGATCAAGGGCACGGACGCGCCGAGGGGTGACCTTTCACGTGCGGCGTCGCCGGTTGCCAGAATGAAAAGAATTTGCATCTGGCTCAAATTGTACTCTTCGCTGGCGCCGCGGTACAACACATCCGCGTAAAATTGGGAATGATGCCTCTGCTCCTCCTGCTTGAGGTAACCGCTGAAATGCGCGCGGATTTCCACGTCCCGTGTGTGATCGCTGCCGTCGGTCGAGATAACCTGAACCCGCTCGATTGGGTCTAAGGTTTTGGCATTAATCTCATAGCGGGGATTAAATTCATAGGGGTTGGTGTTCTCGACAAACGAACCCTCCTCAATTGTAAACCGATAAATAATGCCGTTAAGCGAGAACTCGCTCGTTGGCAGCAAATTCACTCGCCCGATGAACGACGGTTTCTGTATCCGCCCGGAAAGTTTTCCGTCTATCGACACCTCAATATCAAGCTTGCCCAAATTGGATATTACCCGGAAATCGTTCGGGGCATGCACGTCCAAATCGAATCTCAGGTCCCTCATGACGGGGTAATCGGACCAGACTTCAAGGTGAATTTTGGCTGCTTGATCGAACCACTCATTAACGAGATCCTGCCAATGTCGTTCGTAAGTACCTTCTAATATGCGAACTGAGCCCTGAATCGGCGGCAAGCCTTCAACGGAGTCGGCGGAATTGGCAATCATCAGATTCCCGCTTTCGCCGCCCCCGACTGCTCCTTTCATGAATAAGTTCACTTCGCCGCATGTGATGCGGTAGAGTCCGTAGTCTTCAAAGGTGGAACCCCCTTCCAGCGTGGCCGTGAGATCGAGGTATCCCACGCGGTGCCAGTTGGAGGTACCGTAACCGTCCGCTCGGTAAGCCCCTCCGTTCAAAACCCCTTCCCAGTGCCGTATCTGAAATCCTTCATTCGTAAAATCCACGGTAACGTCGGTATTCTTGACGTTGATATTTGCATCTGGTAGATCAAATGCCAGGTCGGCGAAGTTGGCGACGCCTTTGAGTCGAGGCGCGTCAATCTCCCCTCCAATGGTGACATTAACGCTTCCGGAGCCTTCGGCGAACCCCACCTGCTTCTGGATAAGGGGTAGAAATTCCAAATCTTCAATGAATACATCCAATCTCCCTTCGATGGTGTTGGCTTGACCGGGAAGGTTCGAGGTTGGCAGATTCGCATGCAGCCTGTCGAGAGACAAGTCGAGAGGAATCGATCCGGAGAAGTCCGCACGATTGGATCCGATAACAAAACGAGCCGGTTCTTCGGTATGCAGCTTTCCATTCCGGTAAGCAATCCTACCGACGCACTCGTCTACACGGGCGCGGTTAATTGATAGATTGAAGGTGTCCCACCGGCAAGTGATTTCGGGGTTTTCGCCCGTGCCGCGCACGTGCAACTCTGAATTGAGGCGCCCGTCAACGGCATACCCGTCGGGAAGAAAATCGGAGACAAAGCCAAGATTCAGGTTGCTCGTACGCATGTCGAGAACGTAGTGACCCGTGTACGGCGCTTCGTCATCTGCTATTACCGCTTCCTTGCCGGAGACCGACCACTGACCGTTCTCCACTACCAACGTGAAACGCTCCTTCTCACCGATGCCAACACGTTGGTCCTGTAAGATGAATCCATCGGCAAGATTAAGCTGCCCGGCGGCTAAATGACACTCGAGTGGGTTGAGGTTTCGGACTTCATAGTCAAGAGCGTTGATGAAAAGTTCTTCAACCTTTAGCCCGCCCGCCGCATAGCTGGCAAGGTTATGCGGAGTTAACGGCAAAATAATCTTGGGAAGCCACGGCGCATCGCCCGCCGTGACAAACCGCTCTATCGGGAGGCTTAAATGTCCTTGCGCGGTCACATGTCCGGTCAGATTGGCCGCCATCTTCGCCGGCAGAACGTTTCGGGCGAAGTCGGAGAGTTGCGCCTGTTGGGCATGAAAACTCCGAACTTCAACGGTTCTGGGGAGGAGTCCGTTCATATCGCAATAAACGTTCAGCGCATACTTGCCTTCGCCGATTTCAAAGCGAAACTCCGGTACGCGGAGCTCATCCTGTTCCACTCGCAGGCTTAGCCGTGCGTCCGAAATCGGTGTATCAAAGTTGGTGAATTTGACCATCCCACCTTGGAGGGATGCCGTGCCGTATAAATGCGGCGCGGCGGTTGTGCCGCGTATCTTGAGGTTTATATCGGCTATCCCGCTGGTGGTTTCGAGTTGTGGCTGAAACCGGGAGAGAAAACTGAGATCGGCTTCTTGACTGCGTATTTCGAGATTAACGGGCTGGTCGAGGAATCGGTCTTTCAAGTCGTGCGGTTGGAGTCGCAGATCAATCGGTATGGTGCCCTGTATTCTCAAATGGTTTCCATAACCGCTCAATTGGGTCTGCTTAATCTCGAATACACGCTCGCGATATTCCACCTGTCCGGTATCCGTGAACTCCAGGAAATGAGACGTGAGTTGATCGCCGACGCTGCCGTGCGCCTCCCACTCTGCATCAATGACGGGATTAGCGATATTCCCGCCTACATGAGCCACGCCGGTCAAACTCGCTTCAACCCCGACGGTGCTGTTGAACAGCGGCACCGTCATCCCGGGCAACAGGGCGCCGAACGGAAAGCCCGTGAGTTCAAAATCAAACTCCAAATCACCATCCAAGTTGATCCAGCCGCGGGTGTCAGCCCATTTGGCGATGTTCGGGGATGGGCGATTGCCGGATTGATTGGCGACTACCGAATCCTCGTTTTCCTCTGCTTCGTTGCTCTCCATACTGCTAGGCGACCCAATTTGGAACGAGTTTATCCGGAACGTGCCATCGGCTAATTCGGCGCGAATCGGTTCGACGGTTAGCATGTCGCGGTTGTTAAAATCTACGTGTAAATTGTCAAGCGTCAGTTGCGCCGAAATTCGATCAAGGCTGTAGCCGTCCCCGTCAAGTTCGAGCCGCGAATCGACTATCGCTCGGGTAATCTTGTCGGAGAACAGATACTCGGAGATTTCGTGACTGCCGATCTTGTTGACGAAGTGCCTCGCGAAATCGGTTAGATTGATGCCTTTTCCATCTAGCTGAAGTTGAAAAGAGGGATCAAGCGACCGAATAGGGAGCGCGATAGTGATCCCCTCAAGCGACGATTCTCCCTCCTCCCTTTCATTGGAATCGCCCTCCGCGTACGACAGAAAGAGATCGATGAGTGTGGTTTGCGTCTTTGTTCGAGGCAGCTGCCAATTCGCCTTCGCTTGATAGCGCCCCTCTCCTATCTGCCATGCGGCGGTATCTGCGGTAACTGTCAGCAGCTTGTCGGATGTCCCGTCTCCGCCAACGACTCGCAGATCAAGGTTTATGTTTTCAAGCGGCTGAGGGTAATCGAGAACGTGCACTTTGGCGTCGGTTACGCCGATTGATGCGTCAACCCTCGGGTCGCTGAACGTTCCGGTGAGATGTGCGTCGAGGTTTAGCTGTCCCTCCGTAGACAGCTTAATCGTAGGTTGCCAATCGTGGATTGCCTCGAAGAGCTGCTCTAGATTCATGGAACCCAAATCAAAATCCACGATGTATGTTCGGAGATCGACGGTTGAGGATTGAAGGCTATCGAGATCCACGGCGGCAGTGGCTTCGGCTTCCACCGGCACGCCCGTCAGGAGAAAATTGAAGGGTTCGACTGTCAGCGTTTGGTCGGCATAGGCAACCTTGCCCGACGCCTCGCTTACGACGATCGGAACGGGGGCGTTTTCAACGCGGAGTTCGGGAATCGCCCACTCAAGCGTGAGTTCGGGGTTTGCGAGGCTTCCGGCGCCGATGAGCTTGTAGCTGGCGCTTCCGGTTAGGGTTGCGGGGAGGTCCAACACGCCGCATAAGGGTTCAAGCCGGAAGTCTCGGGATTCGGCGACAAAATCAATCGACTGATCGTCTAGCGTCAAGCAGCAAGTCACGAACGGGGTGTCAACGGTTTTCCCTTCTAAATTGGCGAGCGAGAAGGAATCAACTCTCCAGATGTTGTCGATAAAACCGAACCTGATTGGCGCCGCATTTGTCAACCGCCTGCCGTTGACTTCGAGTGCGAGGGAAGAGATCGACGTATCAAGCGTGAATTGTGTCAAATCTAGCAGTGTGCCGCTGAGTTGGAATGTGCCGTTAGCCGTCGCCGGAATCTCTTTTAAGGCATTGTGAAATATGCCTAGTATGGGACCGATGTTTATCCCGTTGCTCCGCATGAAAAGTTGGTAGGGGTTGCCGAGGGTCGATTCTATGATGCCGCGTATCTGGCTGCTGCCGTCAAAGCCGATGCCTTCGAATCGGAGCGCGTTCTCGGTGAACACGCCGCTGATTCGAATCTCGGGGGAATTACGATTGCCATCACCTTCAGGGATTATGGTGTGATTGTCGTAGGTGATGTCGGAGAAATCGAAATTGACATCAACTCGCGGATTGGCGGCATTGCCTTCACCGGTCGCGTGCACGAGGAGGTCGGCGTCCAACAGAAAATCCGGTTCCGGTATAGCGCGGGCAATCGCAAGTTCTTTCAATCGCATCGGATCGCTCTGAAACTGGAGTTGATAGTCAAGCTCCGGCGTGATTTGGAAATTGATGACGCCGCGTTGTTCCCGCGCGAACACCTCAAAGTCGGACACGTGCACGGTGTAATCCTCTATGACTAGGGGAAGGATTAGGGGGTCGAGCGCCAAATCCCAGGCTTTCGCATCCGCGACGTTGAGCCTGCCGCGCCCGTCAATGCCGTTTAACGTCCCGTCAAGCGCCAGATTGCCGGTGACAACACCCTCGACGGGGTACTCGGCGCCTGCCAATAGCCGCACATAATCCGAAATCTGAAAGGGATGGGCACGGACGCGGAACTCGACGGGGATATCGCCCTCGACTTGAGCGACTCCGTCCAGGGTCAATAGGCTCTCCCCTTTGGATAGGCGGACGGGTTGGAGGGTTACGCTGCCGTTCCGATAATGGAAGTTCGCTGTCAACACGCCGATGGGCACATCGAAAAGACTGGCTTCGGGGATTTCCAGAAATCCGGTTAGCGGAACATCCGATGTAATCTTTCCGCGGAGTGTCGCGTCGCCGCCGAGATTGGGGGCGCGTATGATTTCCATCAATTTGCCGGTGTCGATGCGCCGTATCTCCAGATCGAGATTCAACGCCCCTTCTAGACCGGCTGCGCCGTTGACTCGGATGTTGGCGTCGTCGAGATTGGCGGCAACTTGGAGTTGGTTCCCCGCTATCTCAAAACTGGCTTCCGAAACGCGGATGCGAACATCGTTCATCGTGGCTTGGTCGATTTTCAACCCGCCCGTAAGCGTTAAGGAATCAGCGATCGCCGATTTCGGATTCTCTTCGCTTTGCGGCGACACCTCTTGAGTTGTCGGCAGCGAGCCGCTGATGTGGAGGCGGCTGTCGAGGATTCCAGTCATGGTGAGAAAGTCTTCGGGAAGGTCGATGAACACTGGGAGGATTTCCTCGACGTTGGCGCCCTCAAGCTCTGCCCAGCCATCGTAGGCAATCGGCGATTCTGCGTTCTCTTCGGATGAAGGTGTCTGCGCCGTGGTATCCCGAGGCGATTGCTCGGAAATGGACATTAGAGAAAAAAGACTTCTTCCCAGGCCCCCGAAACGCGCCTCCAAACCCGCGGTGAGTTTGCCGGACGCGAGCGTCCCATTCACGTCGGTCAACTTAAGCGCGTTCCGGTTGAATTCGGCATTGACGTTGAGTTCCTCCAACTGGAAGTTGTTGAAGGCTGCCGCGCGCAACTCGAGGTGCAGGTTGCCGCTGATATCCGATGATGTCCCCTTCGCTTCGAGGTTTATCCGCGCATTCCCGGCGACCTCGAATCGGTCGGGGAGGAGATTTTGGAAGTCACCCAAATCAATATCCAAATCGATTCTGGTCTCCAGATAGCGCGACGCCTCCGTGAAATCGCGGACTTTTCCGGCAATCGCCAAGCGCGACTTCCCCATCGCAAGTTGCATCTCTTTCAACTCACCCTCGTCCGCGAGCAGCTTGAACCGGGTTTTGAACTCATGAATCTTCGTCTTTACGCCATTTAGCTCGAAACTCCCATCTTGAATAGCCAAGTTTCCGGTGTGCTCCCACCGATCAAGCGGTCCTTCGACCCGACTTTGAATGCCGCTGACAGCAATCTTCAGATTACGTTCGCCGTCTTCATAGTTCACGTACCCATCGACAAACTCGATATTGGAGATTCCGAATTGGAACGGCAGGCTTGAATCCGATGTGGAATCGGTTTGCGGCGCAAGTGAAGTTAGGTTGAGCCGCCCATCCTCCCGCATACGAAGGTTGAACTCGGGTCGCATGAAACGCAGCTTGGTGATGTGGAATTTGCCGCCTATCAATCGCCAAAGATCGTATTTTAACACAATCTCTTCCGCGGAGATGAACGGGTGATGTCGAAGAAGTCTATCCGAGATTTCAAACCGCTTGAGGCTCAAGCCCGTGAAGATGTCCCCGGAAAGATGGCCGATGCTGACAATGTATTTGAAGACATTGAATAATCGGCGATCATCAAATCGCCAGTTTCCCGTCTCGTTGCCATCGCGCCTTATGGCGTATCGCCATTTGTGGTTTTTGTCAGAGACGACCCACTCTCCAAGTTTGTCAAGGAAGGCAACGGAGACGGCAGGGGAGAATTCGACGCCGTAGTCGGCAAATGCGGATTGCAACACCTCCGGAAGCCGCCCATTATCCAACGTTACGGCATGCAGATCCGCATACTCTACCGTAAATAGAAGAGGCTGTTCGAATTGCTGACCCAGCCGCGTTTCGAGGGTTGCGCGAATTTTTTCAAGGAGATAGGCGGAGCGCAGAAACACGACAGCGCCGATGATGAGGCAGATAGGAATTGTTGTGAGTAGTGCTATGACTATGTTTCGTCGGCTCATTGGTGTAAAGGAATGTCCGGTGACCTGTGACCAACAAAAACGGGTGTCTCTATTTTCCCCGTTTACTGGCGACAACCACCGACGAGTTCTTGATGCGCTTGATCTACCATCTGCTCAACGAGGTTAAGCGCGAAGGATTGCGCTCTATGCCCATCCTCGTTAATCCAAAGGAGATATTCGATGTTGCCTGCGGGACCCCGGATAGGCGAGTGCGTAATTCCCAACACGGACATCTCCATCTCCCGGACAAATTGAATGAGGGTTCGGATAACGTTGAGGTGAATCTGTGGATCGCGAACGACGCCCCCCTTATTGACGTATTCTTTGCCTGCCTCGAATTGCGGCTTAATCAAGAGGATGAGGTCGCTCCCCGCTTCGACGCATCCCTTCACCGCGGGTAACATCGTGCGCAGCGAGATAAACGAAACGTCAACAACGCAAATCTCTACCGGGAGATCGAATAGCGTTCGATCTATCGCGCGGGCGTTGGTACGTTCGATAACTCCCACCCTCGAATCTTGGCGCAGTTTCCACGCCAATTGACCGTAGCCCACATCCACGGCATAGACGTGCCGCGCGCCGTTTTGGAGAAGGCAGTCCGTGAATCCGCCGGTAGACGCCCCGACATCGAGCGCGGTTTTCCCCAAAACGTCCACATCGAAAACATGGAGCGCTTTCTCCAGCTTCAGCCCGCCGCGGCTCACATATCGGAGCGGTTGTTTTATCTCAATGCTCGCGTCTACCGGGACGCTCTGTCCCGGCTTGGAATGCAATTCACCTTCGACGAGGACTTCACCCGCAAGAATAAGCCGCTTCGCTTGTTCTCGGCTATCGACAAGCTCCCGATCTGCGAGGAGTGTATCAAGCCGTTGTTTGTTAGGATTGTGGATCGTCGTAGGTTGCATAAAAACAGTGGCTAGTGGGGAAATCCATCTAAGAAGGGAATCGGCGATGTGATGATTGGAGATTCCGTTCTAGCGCTTAGAGCCTGTTTGAATAATTAGGTGTCAAAGCCATTTTTGGGCATCAGAGGCATTTAAGTTGCTACTACTTTGAAATTCTCAACCGTGATTTGATGATTGAAGATTGCTCCTACAGGACATACTTCATTAAGAAAAGGCTGGTGCGCAGTGCGCACCCTACATCGGCTATCGACAAGCTCCCGATCCGCGAGGAGTGTATCAAGCCGTTGTTTGTTAGGATTGTGGATCGTCGTAGGTTGCATAAAAACAGTGGCTAGTGGGGAAATCCATCTAAGAAGGGAATCGGCGATGTGATGATTAAAGATTCCATTCTAGCGCTTACAAAGGCTGATGTGAGAAGAAAACAAGAGGAGAATCAAGGAAGGGAATTTGAAAAGAGGAAATCGGGGATTGATGATTGCGAATCCCGGCACTTCTATAATCAGATGCGATTCCCTTTCTATCTGGCGGTATCCAATAGCCGGGAATATTTATCGGCCCTCAACGCTGTCAGCTTTGCCATGTATTCGTTCCCTGATTTCCGCGCGTAAATCGTTTGCCACGCCGTCCATTTTATCTAGCACTTTCATTATGTCCGTATGGTGTGCGTCATAAAGCCCATCCATCCTGTCGCTGAGCTTGTCCATCCTGTCGTCGAGTTTGCTCATTTTGCAGAGAGCCTATCTGCGAGACTCCCCATGTCTGCGCTGAGCCTGTCTGCGAGATTCTTCATGTCTGCGCGCAGTTTGTCATTTAATCTGTACATATCGGCTCTGAGTTCCGATATGTCCTTTTTTGTTGCCATGCTCGTAGTAAGTTTCCACCACAATGCGGCAATCCCGACCAGCGGCGCAATAACTGGCGCGATAACTTTAATCCATTCTTCCATCACTTTTCTCCTTTAGGGGTCAGCGGTTGGACTAGAATTTCAATTATAACACCGTCGCAGCCGATTTTCAACCTCTGCCTATCAACCACAGGACAATCGCATCCAATTATGGGTAGTAGAAACGTCTTCTACCTCGCTTGACCGCTCACTTCCCTACAAGCTTCCGCCCTTCGCGCACAACCGCTTCCTCGTCACAACCACACAGGCTGTACAGCGTCTTCACATCGCCGTGCTCAATGAACTGATCCGGGATACCGAGACGCCTCACTTGAACGCCTTGAATCCCCCGATGCGCGAGCGCCTCCAACACCGCGCTTCCAAAGCCACCCATCAGCACGCCGTCCTCAATCGTAATAACCCGCCCGATTCTTTCCGCCAGCGACACAATCAACTCCTCGTCAAGCGGTTTGACGAAACGCGCATTGACGACGGCAGCGGAGATTCCGAAATCCGCCAACACGTCCGCGGCTTCGACAGCGGGATACACACGATTCCCGATGGCGACAATCAGCAGATCTTCGCCCTCGCGGAGGACTTCTCCCTTCCCGATAGGCAACGCCTGCGATTCATTCTGCATGGGAACGCCAATCCCTGCACCGCGGGGATAACGAAAGGCGATTGGTCCATCCTCGTACTCAACGGCGGTGCTTACCATGTGTTGCAGTTCATCTTCATCTTTGGGCGCCATCGCCACCATGTTCGGCAACGAGCGCAAATAGGCGTAGTCGAACACGCCGTGATGGGTGGGACCGTCGGCGCCCACAAGCCCGGCGCGGTCCAAGACGAAGGTCACGGGCAAGTTTTGGATACAAACATCGTGAATCACCTGATCATAAGCGCGTTGCAGGAAGGTGGAATAAACGGCGACAACCGGCTTGATTCCCTGAGTCGCCAACCCGGCGGCGAAGGTGACGGCGCACTGTTCAGCCAGACCCACATCGAAGAACCGTTTGGGGAACGCCTCTTGGAACTTGTCCAATCCGGTGCCGCTGGGCATTGCCGCGGTCACACCCACAATTCGAGAGTCGCCCTTTGCCAGTTTGATTAACGTTTGACTGAACACATCGGTATACGCGGGTACTGAGGATTTGGCGGCGATAAACTTGCCGGTCTGAACATCGAGTTTGCCGCTGAGGCTATAGAATCCCACAGGATCGGTTTCGGCGGGGGCGTACCCTTTCCCTTTCCGAGTGCTGACATGCAACAGAATCGGACCTTGCAGCGCCTTGACGCCCTCAAGTACCGGCAACACGGCTTCAAGGTCGTTGCCGTCGAGGGGCCCGAAGTACCGAAAACCGAACTCCTCGAACAGCGTGCCCGGCTTGAGCGCAGCTTCTATCTTCCGCGCCACGAGTTTGGCGTCGGGCGAGATGAAATCCATGAACTCTTTGGCTCCGGATCTGAGGACATTGTACGCCTTGTTGCTCGTGAGCCGATTAAAGTATTTCGAGAACGCCCCGACGGTCGCGGATATCGACATCTGGTTATCGTTGAGCACCACGATCATATCGGTCCGGAAATCGCCCGCGGCATTCAGCGCCTCGAACGCCATGCCTCCCGTAAGTCCGCCGTCACCGATCACGGCGACAACTTTGTAATTCTCCTTGTTGATTTCCCGTGCGGTGGCGATTCCTAGCGCGGCGGCGAGTGAGGTGCTCGAATGACCCGCGCCGAACACATCGTACTCGCTCTCTTCTCGGCTCAAAAAGCCGCTGATGCCCCCGTATTCGCGCACGGTCGGGAACTGATCGCGCCTTCCGGTCAATAGCTTGTGGGGATAGGCTTGGTGCCCGATATCCCAGATGACCCGATCGCGCGGGGTGTCAAAAACGCGATGAAGCGCGATGGCAAGTTCAATCGTTCCAAAGTTTGGCGCAAAATGCCCCGGGTGTTCGGACAGTACGGCGAGCATATATTCGCGAATCTCCTGAGCCAGAGTTTTCAACTCTGCGAGGCTTAATGATTTCAGATTCGCGGGACTGTCGATTTTTTCGAGTATCATCAATAGACTCCATGACAGGTTGAGACAACCGTCAAATTATACCATTTCTCTAAAATTCAAGTGCATTGATTGCGTGGGTCAAGTAAAGAAACTTATTTGGATCGGAGTAAGAGGCCTTGTCTCCACGCAAAGTGGGCGGGGGAAGGGGATCTCTATCGCATTCGCTATTCGCTCATTTGATCGTCGCTGGTGCGTTCAAAGGCTGGTGCGCAGTGCGCACCCTACAAGATGGCAATTCGGAATTGTACTTTTGTACAAAGTCGAGCTTAGGGCCTGTTTGAATAATAGGTGGCAAAGCAATTTCGGTCACTTTGGGCGCGGCTTTTTCATGCTTTTGTGGTCGCCTGCTATACACCTGTCAGGATTTCTATCGTATTCGCTATTCGCTCGCTTGATCCCACGCTGGGGCTTTCAAAGGCTGGTAGGATCTCTATCGCGCTCATTATTCATTCGCTTGATCGCAGTGCGCACCCTACAAGATGGCAATTCGGAATTGTACTTTTGTACAAAGTCGAGCTTAGGGCCTGTTTGAATAATAGGTGGCAAAGCAATTTCGGTCACTTTGGGCGCGGCTTTTTCATGCTTTTGTGGTCGCCTGCTATACACCTGTCAGGATTTCTATCGTATTCGCTATTCGCTCGCTTGATCCCACGCTGGGGCTTTCAAAGGCTGGTAGGATCTCTATCGCGCTCATTATTCATTCGCTTGATCGCAGTGCGCACCCTACAAGATGGCAATTTGGAATTGTACTTTCGTACAAAGTCAAGCTTAGGGCCTGTTGGTAACGACATTCGGGGGCCGAAGGACAGTCAAACTCGCCTAGAAGGGGATGACGTCCTCCGTTTCCGAGGCGGCTTCGGATTCCGCACCTTGAGCCGCTTCACCTTCACTTTCGGTCAGTGACGTATCCGGATCGCTCTCCTCATCCTCAACCAGTCGCCGTACCCGCAACTCCGCCTCCTCAAGCGTCTTGCGGCACAACCGCGTCAATCGAACACCCTCCTCGAACGCCGCCAAAGATTCATCCAACGTCAACGAATCCCCACGTTCAAGCCGATCGACCACGTCTTCAAGCTGTTTTAGAGTTTCCTCAAACGTCAATTCTTCAGACATAAGTGTTCCTTTTCAGCATCTCTCAATATTAGGGTTCATCTTCTGAAACGAACCAACCTGTAGTGTGGAAGATTGGAAGGATGAAAGAACGGAAGAAAAAGACATTCGAAGAGGAAACATTGGTGATTTGACGATGGTAGAATCTTCTTTGTAGAAAGCTCATTGATTTATCGTGTTCTCCGTCCGCTTCTCGACCACCTCACACCTCAACGCGCCGCGCGAGAGCCGAACGTCAAGCGCCTCGCCATCCTCCGTCTGCGACGCATCGGTAATCACTTCACCATTCTTACGCTGACAAACACTGTAACCCCGCGCCAGCGTCGCGATCGGATTCAACGCCGCCAACTGCGCCGACACGACCTTCCACTTCTCCATACCGGTATTGACGCGTTGCGCCGCAAGTTGCTTGAGGGGCGCGGCAAAACCGTCCAATTCGCCGCTTGCATCCGTCAGCCGCTGTTTCATCTCTCGATGGCTCTGCATCTCAAGCCGATCAATCGTTTGGTAAAACCGATTGATAGCATCTATCCGCTGACCGGGTACGATACGGTTGTCCATGTTTGACAATTCGGTTCGGGCGGAGGCGATACATGCCATTATACTTCGCTCAAGCCGAGCTTCAAAATTATAAACGTGCCGCCGAAGCTCTGCTCGATCCGGAACAATCAACTCGACCGCAGCCGACGGGGTTGGAGCGCGTTTGTCAGCCACGAAATCGGATATGGTGAAGTCCGTTTCGTGCCCGACAGCCGAAACGATGGGGATCTCCGAGGCAAAAATGGCGCGGGCGACAATTTCCTCGTTGAACGCCCACAAATCCTCAATCGACCCTCCACCTCTGCCGACGATTAGGAGATCGATACCCGAAAAGCGGTTCATTCGTTCGATCGCTCGCGCAATCATGGGCGCCGCCTCGTCTCCCTGCACAAGCGTCGGGCACAGGACGACTTCGACCAATGGATACCTTTTGCTCAACATCCGGAGGATGTCTTGCACCGCAGCCCCTGTCTCCGACGTGATAACGCCAATCTTCCGAGGAAACTCTGGCAACGGTTTTTTGTGGTCGGGATCGAACAACCCCTCCTCCGCAAGTTGCTCTTTGAGCCGTTCAAAAGCCAACTGCAGCGCGCCGACACCAGCAGGCTCCATCCGATCGCCGATAATCTGGTATTCCCCGCGTGCCTCATAGATACCAAGACGCCCATTCAGCAAAACCGCGTCTCCGTCTTTCGGGGGAAATTTCAGTCGCATGGCGGCTTGACGAAACATAGCGCAACTTATCTGGCTTTGGTCGTCCTTCAGTTTGAAATAGATGTGCCCCGATCTCGGACGTGCAATGCCCGAAATCTCGCCCTCAATCCAGCAGTCTTGGAACCTCGGTTCCGACTCGACGACATTCCGCAGAATCGCCGTGATTTCACTAACGGTGTATGTCTTTTTATCGGGAAACATCATTGTGTTTTATTTTCATTAATATTTACATATATTGATTGCATGTTACGCGATTTGACAATTGAAGATTGCTGCGACAAACCATTTGCCTGTAGGAGCGATCAAAGGAATGAATAATGACTGCGATAGAGAACTCTATCGCGTTCCCTATTCGGTCACTTGATCCTCCAAAGGCACCCGAATCCGCTCAATGGACAGCGCCTTCCCCGTATCATCATCTACCTCAATCACGACGCCGCAAAGTATAACGTCCCTCTTCGCCACATTATGCCGTATCGGAAGCATGGTGGTGAAATGGTAGAGCACATCCTCTTTTCGGGTGCCGATGACGGAATCATGGGGGCCTGTCATTCCAACGTCGGTGATGTATGCCGTACCGCCCGGGAGAACCCGCTCATCCGCGGTTTGAACGTGCGTATGCGTCCCAACCACCGCCGCCACCCGCCCGTCGGCGTGCCAGCCCATGGCTATCTTTTCGGCGGTTGCCTCCGCGTGGAAATCCAAAAACAGACAAGCAACCTTCTCCCGAATCTCGGGCAAAATCTCGTCAAGCGTTTGAAAGGGATTGTCGAACCCTCCCATATAGACTTGACCGGCGATATTTATCACGCCTAGCCGGTCTCCGCAGGAATTTGAAACCACTGTCCAGCCGCAGCCGGGAGCGCTTTTCGGATAATTTGCGGGCCGCACGAGATTCGACTGATTGTCTATGAACGTCAGAATTTCACGCTGCGCCCAAACATGGTTGCCGGTTGTAATCGCATGAACACCCGCCCCCGATAGCTCATTAACAATCGCTTTTGTTAACCCTTTGCCTCCCGCGGCGTTCTCGCCGTTCACCACAGCGAAGCTGAAACGCCCGTAACGCTCCGACAGTAGTGGGAGCAGCGTCAAAACTGCTTTTCGCCCCGGCTGTCCGACAATATCTCCAACGAACAATATCTTCATAATAGTGATGCGTTGCAGAGGAATAGCAGAAACCGAGTTTTCAAGAAGAACAAGAAATCTCTATCGCACAGGATTTTCTATCGGGAGTTCTATCGCCTTCCTAATCCAGTCAGTTGATCGGTTTCGTCAAAGTTGATTCAAGGTAAAGACGGAGTTGAGCGAGCAGCCCAGCGCTTCAATCTTTTCACGCCCGCCCTGCTGCCGATCAATGGCGCACACGACATGCTCGACGACCAATTCCCGTTCCCGTATTTCGCCTACGGACTCGCACACCTGCCCCGCTGTCGTGATAACGTCCTCAATGACGACAACTCGGTCGCCCGGCTGAAATCCCCCCTCGACGAGATTGCATGTCCCGTAGGTCTTCGCCTCTTTGCGCACGTATAGGCACGGCTTTCCAGTGCGCAGAGACAGCCCGGTCGCCAAGGGGACCCCGCCCAACTCCAACCCCGCGAGCCTATCGAAAGCGTCGGGCAAAAGCGACTCCATTTCAGCCGCAAGAGCCGCCAATAAAGCGGGGTCGCTTTCAAATCGGTATTTGTCCCAGTAAAATGAACTAATCTTCCCCGATCTCAGCTTGAACTCCCCGGTCAAGTAGGAGACCTCTCTGATTTTGCTTGCAAGTTCCTGTTTGGTCATGTTCGAGTCTTGGTATTGAGACCTTGTTTGAATCATCTTCGATTTGACGATTGAAAAACCTACAAGAAATGGTGGGCAATGCCCACCCTACAGAAATACTGTTTGGTCATGGTCGAATCCGGTATTAAAGACAAGTGCAGACTCTAGGCAAAAACGTGTATCTCGGCTTTCGCCGACTCAGCGACCCGTCCCACCACGGCGGCTTCCGGGCAATCTCGCCCATGCAATTCCGCCACCGCCTCGGACGCCTCGGATTCCGGCACCGCAAATAGCAATCCGCCCGAGGTCTCGGCTTCCAGCAACACATGGCGCATCTCCTCGGAAACCTCCGGATCGAACGTCACAACCCCATCCAAGAACTTGGTGTTGGCGGCGTAGGCGCGGGTATAGGTCTTCTTCTTGACCAACTGTGACGCGCCGTCAAAAACGGGAATCTTGTCGGCAAACAAATCCAGCCGAACGCCATTCCCTTGCGCCATTTCAAAACCGTGCCCGAGCAATCCGAACCCCGTAATGTCGGTGCAGGCATGGGCGTTGTGCTGCTGCATCACCTCCGATGCCGAGGCGTTGAGCCGCGCCATCGACTCGACAATCTCCGGAAGAACAGTTTCACTGATTTTGTTGAACTTCAATCCTGTTGTAAGAATTCCGACACCGAGCCGTTTCGTGAGAATCAGGGCATCGCCCGGCTTCGCGCCGAAATTCCTGACAATCCGATCCGGATGAATGACACCCGTCACGGCAAGCCCGTACATCAGTTCTTGGGAGGTCACGGTATGTCCGCCGAGACTCACCGCTTTCGCCTGCTTGACCTTATCGGCTCCGCCGCGCAACACATCGTGGAGGATGCCGAGATCGAGTTGATCCTTGGGCCAACAGGTGATGTTCAACGCGGTTTTGGGGATGCCCCCCATGCTATAGACATCGCTCAGCGAGTTGGTCGCGGCGATGGCGCCGTAGTCATACGGATCGTCGACGATCGGCGTAAAATAATCGGTGGTGTTGATGATGGCGAGCTCCTCGCTAAGCTGGTAGACGCCGGCGTCATCGGATGTCTCCGTGCCCACGAGCAGGTTCGGATCATCCATTGCGGGCAAACCGTCCAAAACCTGTGCCAGATCCCCCGGATCCAGTTTGGACGCTCAGCCGGCGCACTCAACCGTCTTCGTTAAGCGAATTTTCTTCTTCGTCATTAGCCTAAAAGCCCTTTCCTAATCCTGATGTTTCGGGGTACCAAAGAGAGTCTCCACGCTGTCCCTAAACTGTTGAAAAATCGTTCCCTCCCGTTGACAATCCGGTTGGTTGCACAAACTTGCCGCCAGTTCGCGGTAGTACCATTCCTGCGCGCCCTTCCCCCTGCTAAAACGATCCCAAACATCGTCCCCGACAACCTCGTAATCTGCAATGATTGTCAGAAGATTATGAAGTTTATCGGCGCAAGTAACCGTACGCACCTCCAAGGGAGCGGTTTTCAAGAATTTCACCGTATGCTGCTTCCGCTGCTCCCAAGGCAACGACTTTTCCGGTTCCGAACACCCTTGCACAATCTGCGCGACGTTCCCGCCGAACTTCTCGCGGATATAGTCGACCGTAAGAGAGGTGTCTTCAACGGTATCGTGAAGAATTCCCGCGACAACAAGCTCCTCGGAACAACCCGCGTCCGAGAGGATACGCGCCACGGCGCGCGGATGGGAAATATATGGGATGTCACTGCCCTTGCGGAACTGACCGCGATGCGCCTCCTCGGCGACTTCAATGGCAACATCAATCATCTTTTGTCCACCGCGCATAGGGGCAGATATCCTTTCCACAACTCCGGTCGGGGCGACACCCATTTACAAACAGGTTGGAATCAATAACAACCGAAAATTCGTCTATTTAAGAATAATAACATATTGGCAGGGGAGCGTCAAGCGATTGCCGTCAGCGCCTAGGGCAATCGCATTTGATATTTAGGATGGGAGGACGGAAGACGGGAAAACAGGAACTTGAGCCACGGATTAGTGGATAGTACGTACGGACGACAGAGGAATTGAAATGAAGAAATTCAAGAAGAGAGAACGAGGAAAATTGGGGATTTGATGATTGGAACTCGCACCTTTCGTTGTACCAGCCGCTTGATCGCTATTCCCTACAGTCCCCATCAAAATACATTAGCTGCAAACACCAAATCAAACACATTGACAACCCCATCCCCGTTCACGTCGATGCCCGCTTCATCCTCCCGAACCCCTGGGCCATTGTCTGAATCGCAGGATTTGCTATCGCGCTCATTATTCATTCGCTTGATCGTCTTTGATTCAACCGGCGTCAGTTGCCTAATTATGTGTATGCGTTGGCTTCTGGATTCCCAAACTGTCGTGGATTAAAGATCACCCGCTTTTAATCTGCGCAATCTGTGTAATCCGAACATCTTGGCGCGCTAGCGATTCAATTTGCTTTCAAAACGATGAAACTAAATCCTCTATTTCGGAACATACTCTACTAATCCGGCGTTTTGCAGGGCTTCGCGGATTCGGGTGCGGTCTTTTGGTGTAAATTGCCTGTTTTTCACAGGGGTCATCGGCGATCCCTTTGCAAGCCAATCGTTCCGACGTTGAATAGCGAGGTTGTAACTCATCTCGTCTGGAAAACGAGTTAATATCATAGCGGAACGCCTACGTGCACGATCCAAGTTTGGGTCGGATGGCGGGGCGGGATGTGATATGATATCGATTAGGGGGCGAATCACGCGTCTATCAAGCGTAAAATCCAAGCACTCAAGAAAAAACATAGCTTCGCCCTTTCCTCCGTTCTTTTCTATCTCATCTTCTAGCATCTGGATGAGGATGGCGATTCCCTCACCACCGGCATACCCCAGTCCAAAAAGCGCCCCGTTCGTAACATGATACCCATAGTTTCCATAATAGTTGATGCGCGCGCGCGAGCTGTGTTCAGTCGGACGCTCAGCCAACACGGCCTTCAGGGCGGGAACCGCCGCTTCGCCTGCCAATATTGCTAGATCAATGGCTGCTGTCTTCCTCACTCGCCAAGACGTATCATTTTGCAACGAATCGGTGATAACATCTATCGCCTCGCGATTGCGTGAATAGCCCAAGAGTGTAATGGCGCGTTGTCTAACTTCATGAGAGTCATCATTCAGGGCAGCGGCTAACAGCTTGACTGTTCCCGATGAGAGAAATACGTTGCCCGTCATCGCCAAAGCGTCAAAGGCTCTGTCATACAGCGTTTCCTCATGAAGATTGCGAGCAACGATCCTCAGGTCAACTGTTTGAAGGGACCGCCCGGGCCACTGGTAACTAATAACATCGACCTGCACGGGATGTTCTCGATCCGATGTCTCCGTTTCTTGAGAATGCAGATTAAAAACACCTATTACGGTCAACATACAGCAGGTTGAAAAGAAACTAAGAACGCAGTGGCGGAATGCAGAGAATTTGACGCTCATCATGACAAGGCTCCTTATTTGGCGTACGTGATTGGCAACCTAATTTTATCCTTATGGCTTGGGATATTTCCAATTAATTACTTTCCCTTGGAGATAATTGTCAGGTTCGTATTTCATCACTGTTGCCGCTATGAACCAGTAAGTATCGGTAAGCCAAATCTCAACAAAACGTCGAAATGCATCTTCGCCGACAGAAGGGGCGCCGATGAGTCGTGCGGCTTGTGCTTCAGGATCATCGGGCGTCCCCTTTTGGACGACGTGATGATAGAAGTAGGAGTAGTGGCTGTCGATGTGTAAATCTTTTGGCCCCGTAAAACCTTCATGCTTCTTGACAGCCGGTTCTATGTCGCTATAGTTCACTTCGTCGGGCTTTCCGGGCACTGTAGCTAGGTCGCCTTGAGCATTCTTGAAATTAATCCAACTCTGAGGCCAATTTGCTTGTGCCATGCCGAAATGTCTGTTGATTCTAATATGTATCGGCATCTCTACGCTGAGACCGGTTACATACCTTAAACCTTGATTGGGGCCAGAGTCTACACGGGCTGATTCAACATTATACGCGCGATTGCTTATTGTGGTGTCCGCATTTCCCAAATCATTCTCCTCCCTTGGTTCTGCCTTGCCCCAAGTGGTTGTATCCGTAGAAAAGGGAATGTCTGTCTCCCATCCGCTTCTGTCGTCAACATCAACAGATTTGGACGCAGAAACTTTCGTGTTGTTAACGGTTGCAGTAACCTCTATCGTACTACTGCTAACCATTATTCCACGCCACGTTGGGATTGGTCCTGTATTTTCCGTGATAGTTGTTTCCTCATGGGTAATGCTTGGATGTACACTCTTGGTGAATTTGGTTACACTTTTCCAGTTAAACTTGGGATTAAGGTTTGACGGACTTGCGGTTGCAGTGAAAGTCGCGGTTCCGCCTCTTGTGACCGAGTCGGGGCCGACCAGAGAAAGTTTTAAAACCGTGACTTCCATCGTATCTATACTTATCAACCCATCATTATCCGTCACGGTCAGAGTGACGTTGTATATGCCCGGCGAAGTGTAGGGGTGCGATGGCGTTTCGCCAGTGCCTGTCGAACCGTCGCCGAAATTCCATGTGTAGGTTAACGTCCCGCCATCGGGGTCATGCGAATTTGAGCCGTTGAACTGGACCTTTGCCTCGCCAGTATTCGGGTCAATAGGGACAACCTGATCCGGGGCCGCATCTGCTACCGGCGGCATTCCACTCGGGGAGGGGGTGTATCCGTTGTAGGGAGTACCACTTCCTCCACTGGATCGGGTGTTATAACGGCGTCTAGTCGCCGCCATTGTTTGACTGAGCGAGGTGTGTCGAGATCTATTCATCGTAGTCTGAAATCCTTTCGTTCCGTTTTAGAGTCCGTTTGTAGATTTATTTCGAAGAAAAATATATCTTTAGATAGTCCTAATTTTCTTACGTATTAGACCTGATGCCGTACAGCTCAATATAGCGTAATAAGATCTCGGTTGATTGTTGGCTTGATTCTCCAATCTTCACAGCATAATCATACCTTGTAAAAAGTCATTTTTCAATCAGAAATAGTTAATATATGTTAAGTATTATATAATTAAGCCTGCTTCATAGGACATAGACAATTCCTCGCTTGGGTTTCCGGTGGTCCCTGCCCACTGTCTTTCTCGCCCTTCCATCCTTCCACCAGCCAGCTAACCCTATACAAAAAAAGCCCGCCAGCGGCGTCATGAGAAACAGTGATGAGTGACCAGTTGCCAGTGTCCAGTAAAAGCCAAACATTTTCTTGCCGTTACTGACCACCAACCACTGACCACAAGCCACTGGGTTTCTAAGACTTCCACTAACGGGCTTGTCTTTCTTCCACACCCTATGGTTATTACCGTGAACTGAAGAGAAACTCTATCGATCAACTGAGTGAATAACGAAGGATTAAGCGAATGAATAATGAGCGCGATAGTGAATCCTGATAGAAAGTCCTACTCCCTATTCAGTCGCTTGAGGGATTTACTATCGCCTTCGCTATCCGCTCAGTTGATCCTATTTCACAATCACCATCCGCCGCGCCGCCGCATAATCCCCCGCCCGGAATTGATAAATATAAATCCCGCTCGCAACCGATTCCCCGTCTTCGTTCCGCCCGTCCCAATACGCCGCCTTTCCACGCTCCGCGTAATACCCCGTCGCCTGATTCCCGAGCGCCAACCGCCGTACCAGCGTCCCCTTCGTGTCATAAATTGTAATCACCACTTCCGCCTCTTGAGCGAGACGATACGGGATCCACGTCTCCGGATTGAAGGGGTTAGGGTAATTCGGCAACAGCGCCGTCTCTTTAGGCGTCAACGCCGCAAGCAACTGCTCAAGGAAGCGGATTCCCCGTTGAAAATTCGGGTCAACGACACCTAAACCCTGTGCGCCTGCAAGCCATCTCTCGACATCCGCAGCGCTAATAATCGACGGGTCCAGGGAATCTGCCGAAGGCGCAGCTCTGCCATCCCCGATTGCCCCGGCAACCTGAACAAGATCAAACACATTCACAACCCCGTCCCCGTTTACATCCCCCCGCAAGCCATCTCTTCCGAACGCCTGCGCGACCACCACCAAATCCAAAATATTCACCACCCCATCGCCGTTGACATCCGCTGTATTCTTCGGCTTCACACGCAAGTACATCTCCCCGTCAAGGTTAGCTAGCGCGTGCTCCGTGTTCACCAACCCGCTGGCGACGCCCTGCACCTCCTCTGGCAGCGTGATGACCTGTGCTTCGCCGCTGTGGTTGTACACCGCCCATCCGTTCGTGAACTCGCGGATATAAAGCCCTGGGATGTCTTCGTTGAATAGTTGGGTCTTCTCGCCGACCGGTCTGCCCAAGTCCGCATCCCAAAAGTCGTACCAAGTGTTTGGCGCTGCTTGGTAAAGAGTGTATCCCTCACTAAGCGTAAGGCTCAGTGTCGTAAGGAAGCGCATCCAGCGCCGGTTTTCTGGACTGTCGGATGGTTCGTGGTGAATCGCTTCGCCTACAACGCCGTTAATTCGAGGTGTTCGGAGATTATGTTCGGCCCACTGAAGTGTGGTTTCTGTTTCATGTAGCGTGCGATCGCGCTCAGTGTATCCGCTGATAAACCAGTTTGGGATTCCCGTTTCCATGGAAAGACCGTTGATGTAGGGTGCAGTGTCGGGGATGCGATTTCGATTCGAATTCACTTGTATTAAGAAATTGGGGCGTGTTACGGCCCTAATTTCTTGTACCAGAGCGATGCGCGCGGCTTTCTGTGATTCAGAACTGTAGAGATCGATCGGCAACAAATCGTAGCCCCACGCGTCGAGTACAATGCCGTCGTATAGCCCGCATTTATCGACATCGGAAACCATTTTTACGACGTGAGCGCGAGCGTGCGGGTTTGTATAGTCTAGATCTGCGCCGGTTTCAAAATCTTGCAAAAACAATTCGCCGGCGGTGTTCCGAGCCCAGAGGGACGATTCACGCGGTAGCTGGGTAAAAAAAGCCTTGTGCCAAGGTATATACGCGATAAAAATGGTATTGGGATTCGTGGCGATTATTGTGTCGCGGAGTGATATGGAGTGCTCAAGGTCCGTAGAAATTAACCGGCTGTCAGCGTTACGATATATCATGTCAAAGAATTGGTCGGCAGGACCAAAAGGCATTTGGCTGCCGGAATCATACGACATGAGCCAAGTGGGCATGAATACAGCGGGGAAGGTCATATCGTTTAAGCGAGGTAGTAACGGTAAGGGGGGCATCTCGCAAAACTGGTCGTATGCAAACTCACTTAAACTTAACCCGTCAAGCGGGCTATGATCATTTATAACATTGTGTTCGATATATAGTGTTTCTAAACTCGTCAAATTGGCGAGCGGGCGAACGTCGGTGATATGGTTGCGTGCGATATAGAGTCTTTCCAAATTGACTAAATTGGCGAGCGGGCGAATGTCCATGATACGGTTGTCTGCGAGATAGAGTCTTTCCAAATTCACCAAATTCATGAGTGGGCGAACGTCGGTGATACGATTCGCCGTTAAGTTTAAGCCAAGGAGATGTGTTAGATTTGATAGTGGCGAAACATCGACAATATTACAAAAACTCAAATCAAGATCTGCAAGTTGCACGAGCTGCCTCAATGGTCGCAAATCTGACACAAGTCCAAATTGCAAATACAGACGTTCTAACTGCGTTAACGATGCAAGCGGAGTTAAATCCGACATTTTATTCCGGCCAAGCCGGAGGTCTCGGAGCGATACGGCGAACTCCATTCCCGTGAGCTCTACTATCCCTGCGTTTGGTGCATTCAGCGCGTGTAGTTCTGCCATGCGCTGCTTTGTAATGTCGTCCCCCGGCTGAAGCTCCATTGCTTCTCGAAGTACCTGCTCCAAATTGGGATCGGGAATATGGATAACCTCTGCGCACACGGGCACAGTTGCCAGCATGCAAAACATCAATACATAAAACATTTTCATAATCATTTATCTGGCACCCACCGCGGTTTCGCCTCGACGGGCGTTTCCTCCTTTTTCTCAAGCGGCGTTGCGCGCAGGATAGCCAACCCATCCTGTCGATACGCCGTATATCGGCCTTGAGCCTCGCCGTGCACCAGCTCGTTCAATGCCTGAGCCACGCCCGGCGTGTCCTCGTTGAAATAATCGTGCAGCGCCAACCACCCCCCATCCACCAGATGTGACAAAATGCAACTTAGCTCCTTACGTGTCGGTTCATAATGGTGGCTGGAATCAATAAACGCCAAGCGTATGGGGGACCTCCAAAAATGCTGGAGGTATAAAACCGTATCCGATAATACGGGCGTAATGTGCTCGTGCAACCGAAACTCCCACAGGTTCTCGCGCATCTCGAAGTAAGCATCATCGAATAGCTGACGCAGCGGACGGTAGTCTTTTGTGTACGAATCGATCGCTACGAGCGGGTACTCGTGTAAATCGTCATCCCGTAGCGCGTGCCCGTTGTCTGAATCGCGGATTTGCTATCGCACTCACTATCCGTTCGCTTGATTTGATTAAATTCGACCAATCATCTTCGATGCAACCGGCGCCATTTGCCTAATTATGCGTATGCGTTGACTTCAGGATTCCCAAACTGTTGTGGATTAACGGATTGCCCGCTTTTATCTGCGCAATCTGTGTAATCCGTTTAATCAGCGATTCAGAACTGATTCGCCACAAACACCAAATCAAACACGTTGACGACACCATCTCCATTCACGTCCGCCTCCAAACTGTCCGTCCCAAACCCCTGAGCCACCAACGTCAAATCGAAGATATCCACCACCCCATCCCCGTTCACACCCGCCGGATTCTTGGGTTTGACGCGCAGATACATCTCCCCGTCAAGATTGGTGAGGACGTGTTCCATGTTCGCCAACCCGCTGGCGACACCTTGCACCTCCTCCGGCAACGTGATGACTTGCGGCTCGCCGCTGTGGTTATATACCGCCCACCCGTTCGTGAATTCGCGTATATAAAGCCCTTCAATCTCTTGATACAGTTGCCCCTTCTCGCCTATTGGCCTGCCCAAATCCGCATCCCAGAAATCGTACCAATAGTGGTTATGACCACTATAACCATTGGTAAATACCACATATCCATCGGAATGGGTGAGAGTGAGCGTTGTGGAGACTCGCATCCAGCGCAGGTTGTCGGGGCTGTCGGGCGGTTGTGAAGGGATTGCTTCGCCCTCGTAGCCGTTGATGCGCGGCTCGCGAAGATTTTCATCTAGCCAGCGCAACGAGTTCTCAACCTTAGATAGAGCAGCGTCAAGTTCATGGGCAGGTGTCATGCGAGGTATTCCGGTCTCCATAAACCCGCCGTTAATGTACGGTCCGGTGCGGGGTATGATTCGCTGATTGGTATTGCCCATGATTAAGAAGTCGGGGCGGGTGTTGGCGCGTATGCGCTGAATGATGTTATCGCGTGCGCGCTGCTCCGCTTCAAAGCCGCTCCAACCGACAGATACCGGTTTAACCTCTTTCCACCAGTCGAAAAAGATGCCGTCGTATAGCCCGCATTTGTCTACGGCAATAGCTTGCGCTACAATCATATCTTGAACGTCCGGATGCGTAAAGTCAATAACATGCCACGTTTCCCCGACTCTATTACCGTTTTCGTCGCGTACCCAATAGGGCGAATCCTCGGGAAAATAATGTGAGCCGGCATCGCGCATGCGGATTTCCGACAAAAATATCATATTGGGATTTATGGCGAGATGGCTGTCACGAAGCGTCTGGGCGTAATTGGGCTCACCGAGTACATACCACCTGCCATCGATGTTGCGGTAATTATGCCCAAAGATAAGACGTGAAAACACGAAGTCATGCAGCGCACGGCGCTCCACCTCGGGAAGATTGGGTTTGTTCAGGATGCCACCCCACGGCGCGAATATTGATGGATACGTTCTGTTTTCAAGGCGCGGCTGTAAGGGGAGCGGCGGTTCCTCGCAGGTTTGGTCATATGTAAAATATTCAAACGCTATATGGTCAAGCGGGCTGTGATCGAGGATGTAATTGTCGTGAATTTCCAGATGTACTAGCTGTGGAAGTGCTGCGATGGGACGCACATCCGTAATCTTGTTGTCACGCAATCGCAATTCGCGTAAGCGTTTGAGATTCTGCAAGGGCTTGAGGTCGGAAATATTGTTGCGGCTTAAGTTAAGTGTTTCAAGCCACGTTAATTTTCGTAAAGGTGTGATATCCGTGATTTCGTGGCAAGTGCCCGCGTCCAAATGTTTTATGCGCGTAAGATTCGTAAGCGGACTGATGTCATCGATTGGATTTCTCCAAAAAAGTAACACTTGCAATTTGGTCAGTTCCGTTATGGGGGACAGATCGGTTATTGCATTGCGGCGGATGTCTAGGTTGATGAGGTTTGTGGCGAATTCTATACCGTTCAAGGACCTAATTCCACGCTTACGCGCGCCTAGACGACGCAGTTCACGCATGACATCTTCTGTCAGCATGGCATTTGGAGGTAGTTCAAGTGCTTCATAAATAGCTGCGCGCAGGTTGGGGTCGGGGATATGTACGGGTTGTGTGTATGCGGCGTGTGGCAAGAAAATCACCAACAAGATTTGGAGACATCGATTTATAACGTTCATGCGGAATTCTCCTTATGCGAAACGAAGAGTAAATTCAAAATCGCCTTGTTTACAGCCTACACTCCGCACCTATTTTGGGGGTTTACAAGATTTATTGAAATCCTGTAAACCCGCGTGGGTACTGAGTTTATTAATTTTTGACAATCCAATTGGGGCTTGGATTCGATTCGAGTTGCGCCCCAAAACGGTGTTTTTTGGTCGACTAAATGGTCGCAAAGCTAGTATTCATGGAGTGCGGAATACGGGATATATGTATTGCTAACGTGTTAAGTCTGCGAATTTGTTATTAGCTCCGCATTGTAGTGTCAATATATAGCGTGTTACTTGTAGTACGAATACAATATATACTAGTGTCATTGGTTTCTAGACGGATATCATGAAATTCCTAAATTTGCACTCATAAGGTGCGGAATATAGGTTACAGCATCAATTGGCTATTAAATCACTGGTAGGCGCGGTTTTCAACCGCGCCGTTCTTCTATAATGCGTTTGCCACCATCACCAAATCAAACACATTCACCACCCCATCCCCGTTCACATCCGCCTCCAAACCATCCGTCCCCAACCCCTGCGCTACGAGTACCAAGTCAAGAATATCAACAATCCCGTCGCCGTTCAGGTCTGCCGGATTCACCGGTTTCACCCGTAAGTACATCTCCCCGTCAAGATTCGGCAACTCGTGTTCCGTGTTTACCAAACCACTGGCTACGCCTTGCACTTCCTCTGGCAGAGCTATCACTTGCGGTTGCCCACTTCGATTATGGATTGCCCACCCGTTTGTAAATTCACGGATATAGAGTCCTTTAACATTGTTATAGGTTTGAGATTTCGCGCCTATAGGTTGGCCCAAATCTATATTCCAAAACTCGTACCAAAGTTCACCGTGTCCCGGTTTGATAAAATACACATAACCATCGGAGAGTGTAAGACTCAATGTGGTAAAGGCGCGCATCCACCTAACATTCGCCGGGCTGTCAAGAGGCTCAAAAGGTAATTTCAAACCTTCCAGTGCGTTGATGCGAGGTTCTCGCAGGTTGGATTCGAGCCACTGGAGCGAATCGGCAATTTCCGAAAATAACAATTCCGCTGTCTCGGCGTCATGGTCGGACGGGACGATGGTTTCCATGAAACTGCCATTTATGTGTGGTGCGTTGCGAGGCGCTATTCCCCTGTTCATATTGCCCATTACCAGAAAATCGGGGCGCACGTTTGACCTGATACGTTGCATGATAGCATCCCGCGCCTGTTGCTCGGTGGCGTTGTCGATAAACGGGATATAGTTTTCGTCGTCGCCGAGCACGTTTCCAATTTCGCTCCACCAGTCAAGAAAAATGCCGTCGTAAAGACCACATTTCGAGACGGCGACCGCTTGTTGAACTATCATATCTTGGACGAGCGGATGCGTAAAGTTTATCACACGCCGCGGGCCATCATAGTAAACGTTGCCTTGATGATCGTGCACCCAAACCCAGTCGGGCGAATTCGGAGGCGGATAGCCGCCCCCTTCGTCACGCATCCTGATTTCCGCGATGGTAATCGTGTTCGGGTTGCGCGCCAAGAGCTCGTCGCGCTCGTTGACCGGTTTGGTCAGCGAACCTTTTACGCGCAGTTGCCACTTGCCGTCCGCATTGAATAAATAATCGTAATAGAGGCCGATTCCAATAATAATCAGGTCATATTGCGAGTTGTGCTTGAAGGGACCGAAAATGGAAGGGAACGAACGATTTTCCAGACGGGGTGCCAGGGGTTCCGGCGGGAACTCGCAGGTCTGGTCATAATACAATGTTTCGATCGACAAGTGGTCAAGTATAGAGTGATCGATTATTAGGTTATCCTCGATCTTCAGCACCTTTAGGTCTGTCAATCCGGCAAGCGGCGAGATGTCGGAAATACGGTTGCCATGCAACAACAACTTCTCCAGATTCGTCAAGTTGGCGAGCGGCGTCAAATCGGAAATACCATTGTAATGCATCTGAAGTATCCGCAGATTGGTTAATCTGCTAAGCGGGGATATGTCGGTAATGCCGTTTCCGTTTAGTATCAATATGTCCAAATTGCGGAGATTAGGGAGCGGAGCCAGGTCGGAAATTCGGTTCTCGCCCAACAACAACTCCTTCAGATTCGTCAAGTTGGCGAGCGGCGTCAAATCGGAAATACGGTTGCCATTCAAATCCAACAATCTCAAATTTGGCGCATGTTGCAGACCTTCGAGATTTTCAATCTCTCTATCCACCGCGTCTAGCCGCTCAAGCCGCCGCAAAGCTACTACCGTGATTCGTTCGGAATTGGCCCCAAGCGCCTCGGCAACGACAGCCCGTAGATTCGGGTCGGGGAATTGGACGACTTGGGCAAATGCGGGACCGCATAAGGTCATATAAAGCAAAAGATGAAGCATGATTTTCCGTCGAGAATTCATCAATTTCTCCTTTTCAATCACAGGCATTCCTATAGATTCAGCCAGTTCCTCCGTAACGCGAATGATTCTACCACACCTCCTGTTTCCCATCTATACAAAACGAGGTTTGAAGGGATGCTCGATAGACCTTGAAACTACAATCACGGGACGGCGCGGGAGCATCCTCTACGGTTAATGATATCGGTTGACCAATAGGTGGAAAGCGGGTAAAATGGGTTTCGGTTACATCAGCAAAAACACACTGAGTTTCGCAACCCAATCTCTCCACAGCGGACTTTAATCTTAGCATACGAGACGACCTGTGCCTCGACCGAATATCATTCTCTTCCACGCCGAAAGCTGGGATGGCCGCATGCTCGGCTGTGCCGGACATCCGGCGCTCCGTCATGCCACGCCGAACGTCGACCGCATTGCGGAGTCCGGCGCCTTCTTCGAGAACGCCTACTGCACCCACCCCATCTGCTGCCCGTCGCGCGCCAATATGTGGTCGGGGCGGTACACGCACCATTGCGAGAGTTGGAACAACTTCAAAGGGCTTGAGCCGGGGATGTGGTCGCTGCTCGGCGAACTCCCCAAAACCCACGTCGTCGGGAATTTCGGGAAGCTGGATTACATGTCGGGGAGTCACTCTCAATCGGCGCGGCTCGGGGCGTGGCTGGCTACCAGCGGAATCAACAAGCCGAACTTCGACAAGGACAAATCGCAGTGTTTCAGCGTGGAGCCGAGTGATGAAATACGCTGTCATCAGCGCGATTGGGATTACGTTGACGGGGCGGTGGACTTTCTGAAACAACGCCGGGAGGAGCCGTTTTTCCTGTGTATCAGCCCGGGGCTCGCCCACGCGCCGTTCCGAACGAATCGCCATTGGCTGGACCGGATCCCGGAGGAGGCGGTCGATATCCCGGCTATGGACAGCACCGACCATCCGGTTCGATTGTATCAGCGCATGACCAAGGCGTGGCGCTACGGGTTGGACGAATCGGTGGTGCGGCAGGTACGCCGAATCTACTTCGCCATGTGCGCCGAGGCGGATGCGCTCGTGGGACGGGTGTACGATGCGGTGCGGGCGCTCGGTTTGGCGGAGAACACGTACTTCGTCTTCGCGAGCGACCACGGTGAGTTGGCGTTGGAGCACCAAGAGTGGTACAAGATGTCTTTCTATGAAGGTTCCGTTCGCGTGCCGCTTATCGTCACGGGGCCCGGTGTTGAACGCGGACTTCGCTTATCGAATCTGGTGTCACTCATCGACATCTGCCCGACCTTCATGGAGATGGCGGGGCTGCCGCAGCCGGAAATGCTTGACGGCGAATCGCTGTTGCCGCTGGTCACCGGAGACACCATCGAGAGCCGCGACTCGGCTTATGCCTGTTTTACGGGCATCACGCTCAACACGTCGGGTTATATGCTGCGGAAAGGCGAGTGGAAATATGTGGCGTATGTCGACTATCCGGCTCAGTTGTTCAATATCGAAACCGATCCGGGGGAACTGGACGACGTGTGCACGGAGCGACCCGATATCGCTGCCCGGATGGATTCGGAGTTGCGCTCCATCGTGGATTATGAGCAGACGCATCGGGACCTGCTCGCATACAACAAGGAGGCGTTCCGGCAGTGGCGGCGTCAAGCCTTGCGGGGCTTGCACCTGGATCAGCGCTACGCGCTAGAGAACAACCCGTCAACCGACTATTGGAGGATTATGGACAACTGTTTCACGGGATATAACGAGGATGACGAGGAATTGGTTAACCAGTGGTTGGAGGCGTGAGAAGCAGTGGCCAGTGGCTAGTGAAGCGGAGATCCGCGCGTGATGGGAGGAAGAGGACGAGGGGAAGGGTGGTAAAGCAGACAACGGGAAAACGAGTGAACGAGAAAACGGGAAGGGGGGAAGGTTGTAAGAGTGGAAGGAAGAAACCGAGTTTTGAGGAAAAAACTCGGTTTCAGCTTTCAGAGGCTGGTGGGATCTCTATCGCGCTCCCTATTCGGTCACTTGATCGCAGTGCGCACCCTACAAATATACTCGAATATTGCAGAGGAAATCATATGATTTCCGAATCTGAAGGGGTGGAGTCGCTGCGCGGGCGGCATTGGCAATTCACTGACATCGGACTTACGCCCAATCAGACGCATCAACTCGCGGGGGTTTCCGGGGCGTGCCTCGAAATTGAGGCGGTCATTGACCCGGGCAGCGCGAGGGAGTGTCGGCTAGGGGTGCTATGCGGGGACAATGACAGGGAGCAGACACCCATCGTTTATGACGCAGAGAGGAGGTCAATCTCACTGAAGGGAGTGAATGATGCTTTGGATTTGGCGGCGGGCGAATTTCTGAGGTTGCGGGTGTTTATCGACCGGTCGTTGGTGGAGGTGTTCGCGAATCGGCGCGTATGTCTGAGTGCGTGGTCGTATCCGCGTCAGGAGGAAGGAGGATTTGTGAGGTTGTCGGCTGTCGGGGGGCGTGCGCTGGTGAAGTCGATTGATGTTTGGGAGATGGGAGGAAAGCAGTGGTCTGTGGTCAGTGACTAGTGGTGAAAGTGGGAAGGATGGAAGGGGAGGAAGACGGGAAGAATGTAAAACAGTGGGCAGTGGCTAGTGGTGAGAGCGGAAGGGAGGAAGAGGGAGATGCGGTGCTGGGTTTCACCGGGAGCCGTATCAATCAACCTACGGGCTGAGAATGAAAGTCGGAGGACATGACTAATGAGAGAAACGGATTTTGTGTTGGACGGAACCCTACGCTCGGATGGAGCATCAATTCGCGACGTAGGGTCGAATCATTTCAGATTGACGCTGGGGCGTGTACCCCAACCCACGATGGCTACGGCGCAGATTCCGCCGCATCTCGGAAAGCATTATCCGGGGCGGCAGGAGGGTTGGGCAAACTGGGTGCGATTCGAGATTGCCCGCAACCCCAAGGGGAACGCACTTCGGCTTGATGTGGAATTCGACGCGCCCGAAGAGTGGGGCACATTTCGCTCGCAAAAGGAGGGCGGCGTGCCGTATCCGTTCACAAACTACGATCCGTGCTGGTCTTACGACGGGGAGGAGTGGAGGTATATCTCGTGGGAGGAGGATTTTGTTCCGGGACGCGCGGGGACGCTCATCTTTCCACCGTTCGAGCAGGATCGGGTGCTGGTTTGCACGCAGTTACCGATGACCGTTGAGGATGCGGAGGCGATGCTTGCGGAGTGGCAAGAACACCCGCATGTGGAGGTGCATATTCTCGGGGAGTCGATCGGGGGGCGGAAACTTCATCGCGTGACCATCACCGATCCGCAGGGAAACGTGCCGCCTTCACGCCGCTGGGTGCATCATGCCGCCAATCAGCATCCGGGCGAAGGGGTGTCGCAGTGGTACATCGCGGGAATGGTAAAGTGGTTCTTGAGCGATGAGGCGGCGGAGGCACGCTCTTGGACGATTGGGCATTTCACGCTCATGATGAATCCCGACGGCGTCGACCATGGGTGGTGCCGCGTCAACGCGCAGGGGATTGATAGTAACCGGAATTTTCGGGTGGAGGGGTCTGATCAGGCGCTCCAGCCACATGAGGCGTTCATCTTCCAGCGAGATTTTGAGTCGCTCCTACACTCCGATGCTCCGGTGACGACGAGTTGGGCGATGCATTCGTCGCCATCGGCAAAACTGTCACCGATGTTGGTTGGTCGGGGACCGGAGTTGCGGGGCGTGTTGGGGCCTGACGAGGATTTCGGGGCGTTGTTGAAGGAGCGTGATCCGAACAACTTGATTAACGACTATCGTGAGCATCATAGGGGAGTGACGCCGGAGTGCTTTTGGGACGGGGGACCGCATCATGCGTGGGGTATCACAACGTTTCTGGTTGAGGGAGGCGGAAAGGGTCTTAACAAAGCGCAGGCTATCGAGGCTGGGGGTATTCTTATGCGGGCGCTTACGGCGTATTATGCTGGGGATCAACTGAGCGGATAGCGAAGACGATAGAGATGGTGGGCGGTGCCCACCCTACAGAGGTCGCGACCTGGAGAGGGATTTCTATCGCACTCCTTATTCAGTCGCTTGATCGCTCCTACATAGGAAGAAAGGGTATCGGGGATTCGGTGACTGCCGATCCCGCCCTGCACAGAGGAGGTTTGGGAATGAACACTGTATTTCAGATTATACCGTGTCAGGTTCAATTCGGCGTTATAATGTTGGCGGCTCTGGTCGCGTATCTGCTGTTGGTTTCGGCGGGGTGTGTCGATGACATAGATAATCTGGCGGGACCGAAGCCTTTGGTCGTTACAGCGATTGACGGCGCGGCGTTGCAGAAGGCGATGGATCGGCATACGGGCAGGACGGTGCGTATCAGTGAGCCGACGACGATAACCTGCTCCGTGTTGGAATCTGTCGTCGGCGATGAAATCTCGCGGCATGCGCTGCTGATTCCTCCGGGTATCGAGCTTGACCTGAACGGCAGCACGCTGACCCTCGATCTCCGTTCCAACTCGCACGGCGTCAGGCTCTCCAGCAATTCCGCCATTCGCAACGGGACAATCCGGGTCGTGCACAGCGAGGGCAAAGGGTCGCAGGCGATTTGGCATTCGGGCATCAGCGTGGGCGCTCCGTACGACGATGGCGGCACGCCCGCGAAGCCGAGTTATTTCTCCAAAGTGTCCAACTGGCGGATCGAGGATATCACCATCGATCAGCAGGTGGAGGCGTCCGCTATTCAACTGATGTCCGAGGCGTGTTTCGGCGTGATCCGACGCGTTCGGATTCTTGATTCTTCGAAGGCGTTGATCGGCATTGGATTGGACTGGGGGAGCGTCGGGAAGGTGACCACGGCGGATGACCAGATTCCCCGTATGCGCGAGCTGTGGGAACGGGGTGAAATCTATAGCACGCACCCGCATGACATTCTGATTGAGGATATCCGTGTCGGGCATCTCACGCGGAATGTTGACGGCAACGACGCCGGAGTCCGCTGCTCGGCGTGTTACAATATCCAGATCCGAAACCTGCAGGTGGCGTCGGCGGCGACCGCGGTGGCGATTTTCGGCGGGGACTGCGGTTTTGAGTTTGCGCCAATATCACTTCGTCCGTTGGCTCACGCGGGATACGAGATTGATAGCGTGGTGATTGATACGGCGTTCCGTTACGGGATTGTGTTGAACGGGTTGGCGGACAATGTTTATCGGTCAAGCGAGAATTACGGTTATGAAACGCTGATTGATACGGCGCATCCCGGATTGAATCGCGTGGTGGTGAGTGACTGCCGGCTGAACGGCGGGGGCACGCCGAACAATCAGGGCATCTTTATCACGGCGGTTACGGAGGCGGAGGTGCGGAATGTAGTGGTGGAGGGGTTCGGGATGGGAGCGAGAATCAAGAATTGGGTGAACGGATTGCGTTTTGTGAATTGCGATTTGGCTCGGAATAATGAGCCGTATACGGTTCTTAGCACCGTCGAAGCGCCGAGGAATTTGGTGTTTGAATAATGGTGGCGAAGCCATTTTTAGTGATTTGAGATACTACACACCTTTCGCATCGCTCGTGCTTTCAAAGGCTGATCGGGAGTGCCCACCCTACAGGGTCGCGATCGGGAGATTGTTCCTACAGACAATCAAAGCGGACGGAAAAAAGCTATCGCACGGGATCTCTATCGCACTCCTTGTTCAGTCGCCTGATCGCTACTACAATCGAAACCCGAGTCCGCGTGCACGACGCTGTTGATGAAATCCAACACTTCCGCTCAACTTAGGCTTAAAGTTGCCCTCCTCGTCGCGCTGTTAATTCCGCTAAACGCCGCGTTTCAGATGCAGCCGGGCTTGGCGCACATGTCGATGATCTCGCTGCTCTACAACGCGGTCACAATTCTGTTCGTTCTGGTGGCGTTCAGCCGTCTCATTGAGAAATTCCTTCCGAAACTTGCGCTTTCCCGCGCCGAGTTGCTCTCGCTTTATGTGTCGGTCTCCCTATCGACGTCAATTGGCGGGCACATGTGCGTGCAGATTCTGATCTCCGTCATCAGCTACGCCTTCGCGTTCGCGACGCCGGAGAACGACTGGCAGGCGCTGTTCTGGAACTACATTCCCGAGTGGCTGTCGGTCAGAGACAAGGGAGCGCTGGATAACCTGTATCGCGGGGACTCCACGCTGTACCTCGCGCCGCACATCAGGGCGTGGTCGCCGCCGATGTTCGTGTGGGGTTGTTTTCTGTTTGCGCTGTTTTCGGTGATGTTGGCTATCAACTTCATCCTGCGGAAACAGTGGACGGAAAACGAGAGGCTGAGCTATCCGCTTATTCAGTTGCCGCTGGAGATGACAAGCCGGAGGCGCAGCTTTTTCGGGAGCAAGGCGATGTGGATCGGCTTTGGCGTCGCCGCGTTTATTGATCTGCTCAACGGGTTCAACCATCTCTTTCCGCAGATACCGCGCATCGGTCTCACGCGCTCTAGGGAAAACGACCTCGCCGACCTGTTTACCATCCATCCTTGGGATGCCATTGGCTGGTTGCCGGTGGGCATTTATCCGTTCGCTGTCGGCTTGGCGTTTTTCATTCCGCTGGATCTGTCGTTCTCGGTCTGGGTGTTTTACCTGTATTGGAAACTTCAGCGGGTCTTGGGGAGCGCTTTTGCTTTGCCGCACGGGTTTCCGTATGCCTCGGAGCAGTCGTTCGGCGCTTACGCCGGTATCGGGGTGATGGGGCTCTGGGCGGCAAGGAGGCATCTGGTTCAGGTCGCCAGAAAATGCTTGGGGGTGAGTTCGCGCGTCGACGATGCCGATGAACCGCTGTCGTATCGCGGGACGGCAATCTGGCTGCTGGCGAGTTTGGCGTTCCTGTTCGCGTTCTGTCATCGGGCAGGGATGTCTTTCTGGGTAATCGCCCTATTCTTCGGGCTGTATTATATGTTGGCTATCGGGATTACGCGGGTGCGGGCGGAGCTCGGCTCGCCGGTGCATGATCAGCATTTTGCCGGGGCGGATGAGATGACGTATGCTTTTGCCGGCGCCAAGCCGCTCGGCACGAGCAATATGACGATGCTTTCTTACTTCTACTTCTTTAATCGGGCATACGACTGCCTGCTGATGCCGCATCAGCTCGAAGGGCTGAAGATTGCCGAGCGGGCGGATATTCAGTATCGGCGGTTCGGGGGCGTCATGGTCTTTGCAACGGTGCTGGGTATCGCCACGTCGATCTGGGGGTATCTGCATTTTGCCTATCAGGGTGAGATTAACACCGGTTGGGCGGGCGAAGAGGCGTTCCAGCGGCTTGAGGGTTGGCTGGCGCATCCGTCGGGGACAAATGGATCGGTTATCACAGCGATCGGCGTCGGATTTTTGGTGTCGGTCGCGCTGACGCTGATGCGGGGGCAATTTCTTTGGATGCCGTTGCACGCGGCTGGCTATGCCGTCACCACGACGTGGACGATGAATTTTTTCTGGTTCTCTATCTTCGTCAGCTTTGTGTTGAAATGGCTGATTGTCAAGCACCGCGGGCTGCGGGGTTTTCGCAGGGCGGCGCCGTTTTTTCTGGGGTTGGTGCTTGGCGAGTTTGTGGTTACGACGTTTTGGGGGGTGTTCGGGATAGTCACGGGGCAGTCGACGTATATTACGATTGATATGTAGCCAGTGGGGAAGGAAGGATGGTCAAGATTCCGAGTTGAAGGGTTGGTAATTGTCTGAATGGGATCTCTATCGGGATTTACTATCGCCTTCGCTATCCACTCAGTTGATCGGATTAAGGGATTTCTATGGAATCTCTATCGCAGTCATTATCCATTCCTTTGATCGCTCATTATCCATTCGCTTGATTGGCACCGTCTTTTATCCCGCTTAAATGTACAAAGTCGAGCTAAGGCGTTATTACAAAAGGCTGGTGGGCAGTGCCCACCCTACAGAAAACTACAGGAGATTGATTTCACTTGACATCGCGCCCTTTGTTCGCTTATCGTGTTTAGTTAAATTCACCTTATTTTGCAGTGATTCTGGGAAACGACACTATTCGTTTTAGAGGTACATTGTTTTGGCGAATCCTTTCTTCGATCAGCCCATCCTCAACTCGCCCTACGAGCCCCCAAGCCGTCATTGGGAGCTGGATGCGTCGGGACAGCCAACCCAGAATAGAATAGACAACCGAAGGCGGGCAGAATTCATCACGCCGGTGCCCAAGCCGAAGAAGCGAAGGCGATCCTCCTCTAAACAAACGGACATCATATTCGACGAAGGAAAGGGACTTTCAACTCAGCAGCAGCAGTACCACACGGCGATTATCAATGAGGTGCGCCAATTCGTTGACCAGTGGCGAAACATCCCGAACTCGAACCAATGGCAGGTGACGCCCGAGACTGCGCTCTTGCTTCAGCATTGGCGGCACCATCAATTCAGCGGTATCCGACCCTTTTTCTGCCAAGTCGAAGCCATGGAAACCGTCATCTGGCTCACCGAGGTTGCGCCGCGCATGAGTCAAGTCGGGAAGCGCTTCCTTGACCACCTCAAGAACGCCAACAACGACGCCAATCCGGAGCTATCACGGCTGGCGCTCAAGCTGGCAACGGGCGCCGGAAAGACCACGGTCATGGCGATGTTAATCGCTTGGCAGACAGTCAACGCCGCACGGCGTCCGCAGAGTGGAAGGTTCACGCGCGGTTTCCTTGTGGTTACCCCCGGCATCACCATCAAGGACCGGCTGCGTGTGCTGCAGCCCAACGATCCGGACAGTTATTACCGGAGCCGCGAGTTGTTGCCAAGCGACATGCTTCCCGACTTGGAAAAGGCGAAGATTGTCATCACGAACTACCACGCCTTTAAGTTGCGCGAACGTACGGAACTCTCCAAGGGCGGCCGCGCACTGCTTCAAGGACGAGGGCAGCCCATCACGACCCTGGAAACCGAGGGACAGATGCTGCAACGGGCGATGCCCGAACTCATGGGAATTAAGAATCTCATGGTTCTCAACGATGAAGCGCATCACTGCTACCGCGAGAAGCCGGGCGAGCCGGACGAGGAAAAACTCACGGCGGATGACAGGCAGGAAGCCAAGAAGAACGCGGAAGCAGCCCGCCTCTGGATTTCGGGGCTAGAGATGGTGGGCAAAAGGCTCGGCATCAACCGCGTGATGGATCTCTCGGCAACGCCGTTTTTCCTGCGCGGCTCAGGCTATGCCGAGGGCACCTTGTTCCCTTGGACGATGAGCGACTTCTCGCTCATGGATGCCATCGAATGCGGGATTGTCAAGCTGCCGCGGGTGCCGGTAGCGGACAATATCCCCGGCGGCGAGATGCCCAAGTTTCGCGAGTTGTGGAAAAACATAAGCGCCGACATGCCGAAGAAGGGGCGGGGCAAATCCAAAGATCTCGATCCGCTGAGTCTGCCGGCGGTACTCCAAACGGCGCTTGAGGCGCTGTACGGGCACTACGCCAACACCTTCGAACTCATGCAAAAGGCGAAGATAGATGTCCCGCCCTGCTTTATTGTCGTTTGCAACAACACGTCGACATCCAAGCTGGTCTACGACTACATTTCCGGTTTCCACCGTGAAAACGATGATGGCTCAACAACCTTGGTAGACGGGCGACTCGAACTGTTTCGTAACTATGACGAGTACGGCAACCAGTACGCCCGACCGCGTACACTGTTAATCGACAGCGAACAGTTGGAATCCGGCGACGCACTAGACAAAAACTTCCGCAAGATGGCGAGCGACGAGATTGAGCGCTTTCGGAGGGAGATTATCGAGCGCACCGGCAATCGCGAAGCGGCGGACAAAATCACGGACCAAGAACTCCTGCGCGAAGTGATGAACACGGTAGGCAAACCGGGAACTCTCGGGGATTCGATTCGCTGCGTGGTTTCGGTGTCCATGCTCACCGAGGGATGGGATGCCAACACCGTCAGCCACGTGCTCGGCGTTCGCGCTTTTGGTACACAGTTGCTCTGCGAGCAGGTTGTCGGTCGGGCGCTGCGCCGCCAATCCTACGATCTCAATGATGCTGGTTTATTCGACGTGGAGTACGCAGACGTATTGGGGATACCCTTCGACTTTACAGCGAGACCCGTTCCTGTCATACCCAAGCCACCTAAGCCAACTATTCAGGTGAAGGCGATGCGGCCCGAGCGGGATGCGCTTGAAGTTCGATTCCCGCGGGTAGCGGGTTATCGTGTAGAGTTGCCCGAGGAGCGGCTCAACGCCGAATACAACGACGACTCGGTGCTGACACTCACTCCAGAACTTGTCGGTCCGTCGATAACGAGGAACGAAGGAATTATCGGCGAGGGCGTCGATCTCAATCTGATTCACACCGGCGACCTCCGCCCCTCGACGCTATTGTTTAAGCTCACGCAGCGGTTAATCTTTACGAAGTGGCGGGATACGGGCGAAGAACCAAAACCCCATCTCTTTAATCAACTCAAGCGCATCACAAAGAGGTGGCTCGACGGTTATCTCGTCTGCAAGGGGGGAACCTATCCCGCCCAACTCATGTACCAAGAGTTGGCTGACATGGCATGCGAGCGCATAACGGCTGCCATCACACGAAAGGAAATCGGCAGGCGTCCCGTCAAAACGGTGCTCGACCCCTACAACCCTACCGGCTCCACCGCCCACGTCAGTTTCAGCACCTCCAAGACAGACCGCTATAAAACGGATTCTCGCCGCTGCCACATCAACTGGGTCATTCTTGATAGCGACTGGGAGGCGGAGTTCTGCCGCGTGGCGGAATCCCATCCGCGCGTCAAAGCCTACGTCAAGAATCACAACCTCGGTCTTGATGTGCCCTACCGTTACGGGTCGGCCACGCGGACGTACCTACCGGACTTTATCGTCCTCGTCGATGATGGGCACGGCGAGGACGACCTCTTGCGCCTCATCGTTGAGATTAAAGGTTATCGCGGAGAGGACGCCAAGGACAAGAAATCCACGATGGAAACGTACTGGGTTCCCGGCGTAAATCTCCACGGCAGCTACGGGCGCTGGGCGTTTGCCGAATTCACGGATGTTTACGAGATTGAATCGGACTTTGAAGCCAAGGTGGAGGCAGAGTTCAACAAAATGATTGAGGAACACGTCAATCTGTGTAGTTAACCTGAGGGAAGCAGTTAGCTGTAGGGTGGGCACTGCCCACCATCTTCAAACCACAATCTCTCGGTCATTCGTCAGAAACTAGGTGAGTCATGAGTGGTCGACGCTTACAAATAACATTGCAGCCTGACGTGTTGCGTTGGGCGCGAGAACGAGCCAAACTTCAGCCCGAAGAATTGGCGAACAAGATGGGCGTGAAACGGCATGAGCGCGTGTTGGAATGGGAGCGCGATGGGAAGATTAGCGTTGCACAGGTAGACAAACTCGCCAAATGCACCTATACGCCGTTGGGGTTTCTATATTCGAAAGAACCGCCTGACGAGCGCTTGCCAATCGCCGACTTCCGATCTCGAGAGGGCACTCCGCCACCTAGCCCCGACCTGCTTGATACCGTCTATTTGATGCAGCGGCGGCAAGGATGGATGCGCGATGAACTTATTAAGGACGGCGTTGAGCCGCTGGATTTTGTCGGGGCTTACGGGTTGGATTCCCAGCCTCGGCACGTTGCAAGCGCCATGCGCGAGGCGCTCCAACTTCCCAATGGATGGGCACAGGCGGAAGGGACCAAAAGTGACGCTCTTAGGCGTCTGCGAAGCCGATTTGATGCCGCAGGCGTGTTGGTTTGTTTTAACGGCGTGGTGGGCAACAACACGCGCCGAAAGTTAGATCCAAAGGAATTTCAGGGTTTTGCGCTTGCTGATGAGTATGCCCCTCTTATCTTCGTGAATAATGCGGATTTCAGAGCTGCACAAATCTTCACCCTAGCTCACGAACTAGCTCATCTCTTCATTGCCAAGACTGGTGTCTCTACTCTTGAAGCCCTTCAACCGTCCCCAGATGATACCGAGAAGTTCTGTGACAAAGCTGCGCCGGAATTTCTGGTGCCAGCGGAAGAATTACGTGCGTTCTGGTCTCTGTCCGGAACGAATAATCCTTTGCAAGCTGTTGCTACCAAGTTCAAAGTGAGTTCCATTGTGGCCGCTCGCCGGGCGCTTGACCTCAAGTTAATCAGTACGGATACTTTCTTCAACTTCTATAGAGCGAATGCCAAAGAATGGGACGGCAATCAGCCGCGTGAAGATGACGGTAGAAACTTCTGGAATACGCAGAAATGGCGGATAGGGCCCCGATTTTCCACAGCAATTGTACGAGCGGTCAAAGAAGAGCGCACGCTCTATCGCGAGGCGTACAACCTCACCGGTCTGTGGGGAGACACCTTTGAAAACATTCCGGGAAAGATGGGGATGGTGTTGTGATGAACCGAGTGTGTAGGTTGGGTTGAACGGAAATCTCATGAAAAATTACATGCAGCAGTTGGGTTTCGCTATACTTTTTCACTCAAGCAGGGCATCGGAAAGTAGAGCGCTGCTTGGAAGCTTGATAGAACTTGGTTGTTGACTGCTTAACCTAACCTATGCCGCTGGTCTTAGAGGTGGCACTTTTTAAAACATTTCTTATACGATGGATCAATCGGGGAAAATAGTGTACACTACATAAGAACATTCTCCGTTCTATGGATTTAGTAAGAAGCCCCTTGATGCCGACGAGAGCCTATTTAAAGTCGTGCATCAGCGCGCTATGTTGGAGCAGACAGCCGCAGAAGATTTAATGTGGAGCAAGAATTATGGTCGCAGCGAACTGGAGACCCCTAGACCACGGGAGTTTTGCCTTCGCTGCAGGGCAGCATATTCGTCGTAGGACAAAGGTATACCCGGGTAACAAAATGAGTTTTAGAATCCTTCGCAATATCAATGTTGTTGTTTGCCGTATTTTACATAAACCTGTCCCGGCTATTTCTTGGAAGATAAGGAGTCAATGGTTCTTATGAAGCCACAGATCATAGCCTTCGAAAATCCACCAGTCAATGAAGTTGTGGTATCAACCTATTTTGATCCACCATTATCTGACTTCCGCAACGAGCATATCGGCCTGTTCTGGGGAATAATAAAGGACGAATTTCCTAACGTGCACCAGCGGATTCCAGTGGGATTCGCACCAGAGGTCATTGATAACGAGTTTCCAATGCCCAGGTACTGGTTTATCTCGGAGAATGAAACAAACTTAATTCAGATTCAACAAAATGCCTTTATGTTTAACTGGCGGCGTAGACACGAGGAGAGATATCCGCGCTTTCACAGGACTATCAAGCCGACATTTGACAAATACTACGGTATTTTCAGCGAATTTGCCCGAACGCAAGCCAACGTCACTGACCTTACTATTAGCCGTTGTGAATTGGGATACATTAATATTCTAGAAACGTTTGAGTTGTGGAAAGGACCGCAAGATACGACAAAGGTCATCCCGTCATTCTCGTTTCTAGAAGTTGGTATCAACAATGCCGTGCCTCAGGGATTCAATTCCAATTACATTTACAACGTAGAAACTGATTTGCAGATTAACATTGGTATACGAGCTGTAACTAAAGTACAGGAACGAGGATCCCCGGTGCTGATATTTGAAATTAGAGCGATTGGTAACTTCGGGCAGGTTGCACAACCAGCAACGGATGAATGGTTCGAGCGTGCTCATGGGGCCATTAAAAATTGCTTTCTTGGTATGACAAGTTCCGAGATTCAGAATCGCTTTTGGAAACCCGTGGAGGAAATGCAATGAATACGGAAGCAACTGCTACTGACGAAGATTATCGACTACTTGCATCCTTGATGGATTTCGGCTCCACTTCGACCTCAGACCCAAATTGGGACTGGATTCCGCCAAGTCCCCGTCCCATTTTCTTCGATACTGATGCTGAAACACATACCGATTGGTCGTTTAGTGGCGTTGTCGGTGAATCTTCTGACATAGTTACAGATGATTTGAACCGCCCAACTAGCCGGGAAAATATGTTGGCGGCCGAGCCTAAAGCACGGATGCCAAAGGTGCGGTTAACGAAAATGTCCTATATTGTCCTATTCGGCGCATTACGTAGCAATGCGCAGTTCAATAATTCTGCTATGAGCAAGATGTTAGCGTGGAGCGACTGGACATCCGTTAACCACAGACCTCCCCCATCCGTCTATGATATGACTGCCCTAACCGGTCTGCAAGTGCAATTAATGCCTAAAGCTACAGAAAAACAGAGAGAATTTCAGCAAGTTTGGCAAGCTTATAAGGTCCGAATCGAGTATTTGCGTAGCGAAGCCGAACTTGATGGTATCACTGTGAACGAGGCGTCCGAAAGGGATTTTTGGTCATTCTTCAGATCAATGCCATTCTTACGCAAATCGGGCGTAATACTCATGGACAACGGTAATCTGCGCGCTGTTTGGCGCGGCGAACACAAAAGTCGACTGGGCCTTCAGTTTCTAGGAGATCAATCGGTAGAGTTTGTTATCTTCAAGCGCCGTCAGGCTGCCAAAGAGGTTTCGAGAGCGGCTGGGTTCGACACGCTAAATGGGTTCAAGAAACAGATCCATGCTTTCGATCTCAAGACATTGGTGTACACATGATCGGAGACGAACTGCCCGACGATGCGCACGTAGTCCGCTATGTCAAGTCATCGTGGATTAGCGACGAAGATGGTAGTATAGATGGTGAGGCATTCCGATTGAAATCAAATGAAAGCGGTCTCTCCGTTAACTGGTTGGAATGGTTTGGAAACTGTACCAAAGCACAGCAACTAAATGGGGTAAGGCGGCTCTACCGGTTGGAGATGCGAAAGAGCGGATGTCTAGCGGAATTAAATGTCGGTGCAACAAAGCGATATGTTCTTAAACACACTGCCCTTAAGTTCATCCATGAGCCTTTGCCTGCCGAGAGTATCTATGAGGCAGATCCGTCACATAGTGAGATAACAGGGCTACCACCGGGAGATTCTCTTCCGGCCGCACTGCTTGGCGACATGATCGCCGAATCCATATTAGCCACTCATCCGACATTACAACAGGTAATTGACAAAATGACAGACATTGAAGACAGATGAAACGTTTGAGCACACCAACATCACCACGCCCAAGTATTAAATTGTGAGAGTGGAGACCGAGTCCAACAAAACAACTAAAGAATACGTTACTCGTTGCGTTGCAATGAACCCGTAGGAAGACCAATGAACAGAGATGAAGTCTTGAAGGTGCTCCGAGCGCATAAAGCGATTCTTGCACAACGCTTTGGAATCACAAACCTCGCCTTATTCGGCTCAGTGGCGCGTAACGACATGTCCGATGACAGCGACATTGACATCTTGGTTCGTTTTGACTGACCGGGAACCTCAAAAGCCTACTTCGGGATGCAGTTTTACTTGGAGGACCTGTTGGGTTGTCCCGTTGATTTGGTCACTGACAAGGCGTTGCGGGTGGAACTACGTCCCTAAGGCAATCAATGTGTAGGAACGCTCAGGGAACCCACGGCTGACGTTCTTTCATTGGCACACGACCGTATTTGTCGGACACAGAACGGGAATTTATGAGCCACAAAGCTTTTTGTTGCCAAGTTCGACTTTGTACATTTAAGCGGGATAACGGACGGTGTCAATTAAGCGTTGAAGAAAAGCGGGGGAGATTTTAACTAGCTGGTCTTTTTGGTTGAACATTGAAAAAGTCGTCAGCGGTTTCTGATATTGTGCAACTTGTCAGGATCTCTATCGCCCTCACTGTGGGATCTTCTATCGCCTTCGTTATCCACTCAGTTGATCGTTCGGTTGATCCCGCGCTGGGGCTTACAATGGATTAGTTGTGCATAAATGCGGGACAACACCCGTCTCTTAACTCGCCACTCGCCACTCGCCACTAATTACTGTTTTTCCCACTGAACTATGCCTGCTAAACGCAAAAAGAATACAAAGACCAAGACCGTCGAAACACTCACACATCCTGACGATAAACGGGCCAACATCCCGACCGCTGAACTCCAGCCGGTGATGGAGGACGATGACCCCGTACCGGTCACCTACGAGCGCAACCGCGACCTCGATCCCCAATTCGTGTGGCGGGGCAAGGATGAACAGGACTGGTCGAATCTGGTGGTGCAGGCGCCACCGCTTTTCATCCAAGAAAAGGTGCATCCGAAGGTGCTGATTGACGACCTGATGCGCGACGCGCAGTCCGACCGGGAGGCGCCTAAGGAGCAACTCGACCTGTTCGCGGATTTCAACGGCTTGCCGAGCGAAGACGCCAAGACGGAGTTCTACCAGCACGACGCCAACTGGTCGAACCGGATGATTCTCGGCGACAGCTTGCGGGTGATGGCATCGCTGGCGGAGCGCGAAGGGCTGCGCGGAAAGGTGCAGTGCATCTACATCGATCCGCCCTACGGCATCAAGTTCAACTCCAACTTCCAGTGGTCCACCACCAGCCGCGACGTTAAGGACGGCAAGGCTGATCACATCACACACGAGCCAGAGCAGGTGAAGGCGTTTCGGGACACCTGGCGCGACGGAATTCACTCCTACCTGACCTATCTGCGAGACCGGCTGACTGTGGCGCGTGACTTGCTGACGGAGAGCGGTTCAATCTTTGTGCAGATCGGGGATGAGAATGTGCATCGGGTGAGAGGATTGATGGATGAAGTATTTGGGGAAGAGAATTTCTTTGCACAGATCGCTTTTAGAAAGTCTTCTCCTCTTGGTTCTAAGGGGTTGATGGGGATTTATGATGTATTGCTGTGGTATTCAAGGGAGCGAAGTGTATCTAAATATCGCCAATTGTTGGTTGATAAGTTATATGGCACAGACGCGCCATTTACTATGGGAGACTTGAAGTCCTCTGGGTATACCCCTTCGTGTACGTATGACTTTGAATTCAGGGGACAGACCATAAAACTGCAAAGAAAGAGTTGGCGAACGACTGCCGAAGGCATGAAAAATTTAACGGAATTAGTAGCTTGTAGCTTTTAGACTGACGACAAACATAAAACTTGGTACCCTGTCGTAAATCTTTTCGTCACACGTAGATGTCCATAGTGACTATTCTTCTCGTAGGAGTTTGCTATGGACATTTTGAATCTTATGAAAGAGTTTCCAAATCAAGAATCTTGTCTCAGATTTATAGAGGAAAAACGTTGGAAGGACGGTGTTTGCTGTATCCACTGTGGCAGTGAAAAAGTTGGACGCAAGAACAAAAACGACATTACTACTGGTTGGAATTGCTACGATTGTGAATCTAGCTTTTCGGCTACAGCAGGAACCATCTTCCATGGTACCAAGATACCTCTCCAGAAATGGTTTTTGGCTATCTCAATTCTTTCCAATGCCAAGAAAAGCATATCGAGTTGTCAGCTTGCTCGTGACTTGGACATGAATCAAAAGTCCGCTTGGTATATGGCAATGCGCCTCCGTGAGAAAATGAGTGATAGTGATGAATTGCTGAAAGGGATAGTTGAAGCGGACGAAACCTATGTCGGCGGCAAACCCAGAGCAAAATCTAAGAGAGGTAGAGGCACAAATAAATCTCCCGTCATCGGCGTAGTCGAGAGAGGCGGTCGGGTGGTTGCTAAATTCATGAAGGTTCTATCTGGTGAAAATATCAGAGAATTCATCCTTAGCAATGTCTCACCCGATGAGTCTATTCTTATGACTGATGAATTTCGCTCTTACAATAGTCTGGACGAAGATATCGAAAGACATGTTATCCATCACCAAGAGAGATATGTTTCTGAGGACGGCGTAACTCACACCAACACCATCGAGTCGTTTTGGGCTTGTGTCAAGAGGTCATTCTACGGAACGCATCATCACTACAGCAAGAAGTGGCTGCCACTGTATATCATGGAGTCTTGCTGGAAATATAATCGCAGAAAAGATGATGAGATTTTCATAAGATTTTTTGATGAATGCTTCACCTGAGCCACATGAATTGTTTGGCTATCGGTATATTCTGTCAACGACAACATCATGGTGTGCTGAAAATCCCATAGTGTTGGAAATTAAAATCCCGCAGATAACCCGCAATGCTCCCGCGAGCATGTACAAACGCTTGGTCAACATGATATGCCTCCATTTCTCTCTTATAGAGATGTATTTTAGTGTGAATCAAGATTCCGAACACTGTCTAAAATGATTGTACATTAAGAAGAGAAAAGCAAGCAAATCGACCAAAAAGCAGTTAACTACTAAGTCCCAAATTTAATTCTCGCAGATCGCCTCATTGACACCAAAGGAGAAATTCCAAGATACAAACAGATTGCCGCAGATTTCCCGATGCAAGAAATTAACAATTTGTGGGATGATACCTCCGGTGCCACGAATATGAAGTACGTTGTTGAAACCTCCAATAAAGTCATCCAGCGCTGCATCCTCATGACGACCGACCCGGGCGATCTCGTACTCGACCCCACCTGCGGCTCAGGCACCACCGCTTACGTCGCCGAGGGTTGGGGCAGGCGCTGGATCACGATTGACACCTCTCGCGTAGCGCTTGCCTTAGCGCGTTCCCGCATCATGGGGGCGCGTTACGACTACTACCTTCTCTCCGACAGCCGTGAGGGACAACTCAAAGAGGCGGAGATTGAAGGCAAAGCGCCCTCGGAAACCCCAACCTACGACGATATCCGTCAGGCGTTCGTGTACGAGCGAGTGCCGCACATCACGCTCAAGTCCATCGCCAACAACGCCGAGATTGATGTTATCTGGGAGCGGTATGAGGAGGAGCTGGCGCCGCTCCGCGCCGAGTTGTCGGAGGTTAGCGGTCAAGCGAAAACGCTTGAAGAGTGGGAGATTCCGCGCGAACGCCCCGATGATTGGAACCCCACCGCCGAGCCGCTGCTCGCCGCTTTCTGGGAACTGCGTCTCGCCCGCCAGAAAGAGATTGACGCCTCCATCGCCGCCAAAGCCGAGGTCGAATACCTTTACGACAAACCCTACGAAGACAAAAAGAAGGTGCGCGTGGCGGGTCCCTTCACCGTGGAGAGCCTGTCGCCGCACCGCGTGCTGGGGGTTGACGAGGACGACGAACTGATTGATAACCTCGCTGAAGATAAGCTCGGCTACGGCGAAGCTCAAGACTTCGCCACCGTAATCTTGGAGCACCTCAAGACCTCCGGCGTTCAGCAGGCGCATAAGGAGGACCGCATCTCTTTTACCAGTATCAAACCTTGGCCCGGCGCCCTCGTCTGTGCCGAGGGCAGATACGTCGAGCGAGACCCCGACTCCGGCGACGAAAAACGCGCCGGTATCTTCATTGGCCCCGAATTTGGCACCGTCTCCCGTCCCGACCTCGTTGAGGCTGCCCGCGAGGCGGCGGACGCCGACTTTGACCTCCTGATAGCTTGTGCTTTCTCCTACGAAGCGCACTCCACTGATCTCCACAAACTCGGTAAAATCCCGATACTCAAAGCGAGGATGAACGCCGATCTCCACATGGCTGCCGATCTCAGCAATACCGGTAAGGGGAATCTGTTTGTGATTTTCGGAGAGCCGGATATTACAGTGGCCAGTGGCCCGTGGCTAGTGACCAGTAAAGGAGAAAAATTTGCAAATTATGAACAAGTTAAAAAGTTATCAAGACTTGGAAGTTTGGAAGAAATCAATCGAGTTGGCAGAGATGGTCTATCGAATCTCTGCGGAGTTTCCGCCGGAGGATCAAACGAGCGAATAGCGAGTGCGATAGAGATCTCTAACGGAGACATTTCTGATTCTGGCGCAGCGGTTGGGGATCGCCAAAGCCGAACAAATCAATCCCTTACTAGCCCTGGCGGGGGACATTGGACGGATGCTCAACGGTCTCAAACGCTCGCTGCGATCCAGAACTTGACCGACGCGGACTTCCCGCTGGCACTGACCACTGGCGACTGGACACAAGTAACGGTGCACGGTGTTGATGTTTTTCATCCCAACACGGGGGAGATTCGGAGCGACAGCACGGACGGCATCGCCTGCTGGTTCATTGATACCGATTACAACGCGGAGAGTGTTTTTGTGCGTCACGCCTATTTCCTCGGCGCGAATGACCCGTACAAATCCCTCAAGACGACGCTGAAAGCGGAGATTAACCACGAGGCGTGGGAGACGCTCCACAGCGACACCTCGCGGCCGTTTGAGAAGCCGGCATCCGGGCGGATTGCCGTTAAGGTTATTAATCACCTTGGGGATGAGGTGATGAAGGTTTTTCGGGTGTAGGGACGCACCGAAACAGAGAATTTTCTTCAAAAGGGATCTCTATCGCCCTCGCTGTTCGCTCGGTTGATCGGTTTCTTCCACTAACCACTGACCACTAGGCACTGCATTTCATGGATTTTCGAATTGCCAACACCTTCACCGACAGCCTTGCCAAACTGACCGGGGTTGAGCAGAAGGCTGCCAAGACGGCGGCTTTCGACCTCCAGATGAATCCGGCGCAGCCAGGACTGCAATTCCACAAGCTGGCGAAGACCAAGGACCCGAACTTCTGGTCTGTACGCGTCAATAACGACGTGCGAATCATCGTGCATCGCAGCCAGAACAGCTTGGTGCTGTGCTACGTGGATCACCACGACAACGCCTATCGGTGGGCGGAGCGGCGCAAGCTGGATGTTCATCCCCAAACCGGCGCTGCTCAATTGGTTGAAGTGCGGGAGACTATCTAAGAAATCACCGTTCCCGTCTACGCCCCAACCGAGACGGAGGTGCCACCTAAGCCGCCGCTCTTCGCGGAAATGCCCGATGACGATTTGCTGGGTTACGGCGTGCCTGAGGAGTGGCTGGAGGAGGTTCGCAAGGCCGACGAGGATAGCCTGCTGGTGTTGTCCGATCACTTGCCGAGAGAGGCGGCGGAGGCGTTGCTTGAGTTGGCTGTCGGCGGAACGCCGCCGATAATCCTGCCCGTTGTTACCGCCGCCGACCCGTTCGATCACCCCGATGCTCAGCGCCGTTTCCGTTTGATGGCAAACGTCGAGGAACTGGAGCGCGCGCTCGACTACCCTTGGGAGAAGTGGGCGGTGTTCCTTCACCCGGCGCAGCGGCAGGTGGTCGAAGGGGATTACAATGGCGCGTTTCGAGTGGCTGGCTCAGCCGGTACCGGCAAGACCGTCGTGGCAATCCACCGCGCCGTATCTCTCGCACGCGCGAACCCGGACGCCAGGGTTCTACTCACCACCTTCTCCAAGATCTTGGCTGATGCGCTGCGGACAAAACTCAAACGGTTAATCTACAACGAACCGCGGCTTGCGGAACAGGTGGAAGTCGACGCGGTGGACGCGGTTGGTGAGCGGCTGTATCGGGCGCATTTCGGCTCCCGGGAAATAGCAACCCAGGAACAGATACAGTCGATTCTGACCGACGTTCTCAAGGGCACGGAGACGAATCGTTTCAGTTTGCGATTCCTGCTTGGCGAATGGGAGAGCGTCGTTGACGCCTGGCAGTTGGATAGCTGGGAGGCGTATCGCGATATCAGAAGGCTTGGGCGCAAAACACGTCTGCCGGTGGAGAGACGGTTTCTCCTTTGGTCCATTTTTGAACAGGTCAAGACCGGTCTTCGGGAACGCGGCTTGGTGACCCGTGCGGAATTGTTCAGTTTAACTGCGCAAAAACTCAAAGCGCGCCGGCATCCGCCGTTCGATTTCGTGGTTGTGGATGAGGCGCAGGACGTTAGCGTTCCCCAACTGCGTTTCCTCGCCGCATTGGGCGGGGACCGCGCTAACAGTCTCTTTTTCGCAGGCGATCTTGGACAACGGATTTTCCAAACGCCGTTTTCGTGGAAAGCGCTGGGTGTCGATGTTCGGGGAAGATCTCAGACGCTTAAAATCAACTATCGAACGTCACATCAAATTCGGCAGCAGGCAGATCTGTTGCTGGGGTTGGAAGGCGCCGATGTCGATGGTAACGTTGAGGATCGACGCGGAACGATTTCGGCATTTAACGGCGAACCTCCGACAATCCACCGCTGTGAGAGCGAGCAGGACGAGGCGGAAATTGTCGGCGTATGGTTGCAGGAACGTCGGGACGAAGGCGTGGAAGCGGTGGAGATTGGGGTATTCGTGCGATCAACGAGGGAGCTGGAGCGTGCGTGTGCGGCGGTGCGCGGTGCCGGGTTGCCGTATCGGGTGTTGGACGATGGGAGTACAACGGGTGACGACCCCGTATCCGTTAGCACAATGCACTTGGCGAAGGGCTTGGAGTTCCGCGCCGTAGCCGTCATGGCGTGTGACGACGAAGTCATCCCGCTACAGGAGCGGATAGAGACCGTTGCGGATGATGCGGACCTTGAGGAGGTCTACAACACGGAGCGGCACCTGTTATACGTCGCCTGTACACGGGCGCGGGATCATTTGCTCATCACGAGTGTTGAGCCGGCGTCGGAGTTTTTGGATGACTTGGAGATGTAGACTGCCGCGGCAATTGTAGGAGCGATCTCCAAATCACGACAGGTCGAGAATCGGAAGTTGGTTTTCACTTGGATTTCCGAGGCATCAATTGGAGCGGATACTCCGGATGCAATTCATAGTCTCGGTGTTATCGGAAAATTCCTTTCAACCCAACCTACGGGCTGGCTCGCTATCCTCGGGTTGATCTCTATAGGAAACTCATCACTCTCCACTAGTCACTGCCTCCCCACTCCCCACTGTCTCTCCACACAATGTGCTTGACTTTTGTCGCAAGCGCCGCTATGATGTTTACCAATACGCTAGCGCACGTTGACAACAGTAGTAGGGTGGCGCCGCCCGCCATTGCTTGTTCGGCACCATAAATCCCTGCATCTTAACTCGCCACTCTCCACTAACCACTGCTCTTACCATGCAAGGGGTTCGTGTATGAAAATCATTGATTCGGATATGCAGAAACAGTTTATGAATGACGGTTTTTACGTCTTCAGAAATATGCTTGAGCCAGAACTGATCGATACGTTGAGGGGAATCACGGATGATGTGCTCGCGCAGCAGGAGGAGGCGCATTTCGAGCAGCAACGCGCGCCGGGCAGCATGGTGCTCATCGATTGGGAGATGGCGTACCGGCATGATGTGCTAGCTGAACTGATTGCTCACCCGAAAATGCTGAAGGGGCTGTCTGAACTGGGATTCGCGGAGCCGAAGTTTGGGCATGGGCGCATCATCAGCAAGCCGCCGCACAGCCCGCGATTGTTTTGGCACGAGGACGGCAGGTTCTGGTACGATCCGGTCAGTTATACGCCGCAGCCCATCCAGTGTTTTCTGATGTACTATCTCGTGGACACCGCGCCGGAGAACGGGTGCTTGCGGGTGATTCCGGGATCGCATCTGAAGCGCCACGCGCTGCATGACCAAGTTCCAGTGCGGCATGCCGAAAAATTGAAAACGTATGCGGATCCGCATCACATCGCTTTCCAACATGCGGAGGGAGAGATTGATGTGCCGGTGAAGGCGGGGGATGCGGTGATGGGCTACGGCACGCTGTTTCACTCCGCCCACGCCAACCAGACGAATCAACGCCGGACGGGGCTTACGATGTGGTATTATCCCGATTTCGTCGACCTGCCCGAGCACACCCAAGCTACAGTGGCGTCCTTGGAGACCGACACCCAAGTCACGAGATGCTCGCCGGGGCAGAGGCAGCGTCTTATGGAGCCACTCAGGATTGTGTACGAAGGCGATGCCGAATCCATCCCGCAGCAGTGGACGCCGGGAGAGGATTTGAGATAGCGAAGTGGATGCCGCAGAACATGAGCACACTACGCCCGGTTATAGCTGCAGAAACCGAATCGACGCACGCCGCACGAGTTCCGGCACTCCCTTTGGGCACCTCTTGACCTAACTCCGTACTTTGAGCATAGCGTTCAATATTCATTTTATGTGACAACAAATATTTCTGACCCTTGAAAACTTAACATATGTAAGGTATAATTCACCGGTATATGTAGGGTGGGCACCGCCCACCATTCTTTCTACAGGATCAACTGCGATCAACCGAACGATCAACTGAGTTGATAACGAAGGCGATAATAAATCCTACCTCTGTAGGAGGGGCATCTTGCCCCGACTAATCTTTAGCTGTGCGATTGGCATCTTTGACAGCGAAGGCGATAGAAGCTCCCTATAGTGTTCCCATAGAAATCCCCACGAGGCGTATTTCCAATAATTCCTTGAGCTACACCGTAATAAAATTAATCCAAGATTATTTCTTTAATCTCCTTATTTTGTGTCTGAGGGATGCGGGAAAGTTCACAATCTATTCGCACAAATTCGCAGTTTTTCGCAGACCGCGGAAATCCCTTCCAACCCGCGTCATTACAGGTTTCCCGGGCGAGTTTTACGATTCGCGAACATATGCGAGGTGCAGAATTGCAACTCCGAATCGAATGCCATCAGGCGAGATCACAAAAAATGTGGACAGCGATTAAACAAAGGGAGAATGACTGCGTTAAAGTTCCCACAGCGAATCCCGTGCGACAGAGCTCTTCAAGAACCACCCCTAAAAACATGAGCGCACTTTAGCGCACTTTCGTGAGACAAACCGGAACCTACTCGAACCGGCGTCATTACGGGATTCCAATGCAATTTCTGTCGCTCGCGAACAAGTGCGCTTTTGGACGAAGTGTCTCCGCTAATTCAGAACAACAACGGTAATTGCCGATCATGAGAAGCGATGCCGTAAAAGTCTTTAACATTCCTAAACCCGTTAATACGCAAACAATCAATGCGCCGGCGACCAAAACAAACGCACATACTCGCTAACACAGCCGGAGGCATACTCCGCACGAGGTAGTTATGACTGAAGAGAAGCGACCGAATATTCTGCTGATCCTGAACGATGACATGGGTTATTCCGACCTCGGCTGCTACGGCGGGGAGGTGCAGACGCCGAACCTTAACAGGCTTGCCAACCGCGGACTGCGATTCACGCAGTTCTACAACACGGCGCGTTGCTGCCCTTCGCGCGCATCGCTGTTGACGGGGCTGCACCCGCACCAAACAGGCGTTGGACACATGACGGCCGATGACGGACTGGAGGGTTATCGCGGGGATTTGAATCATCGTTGCGTGACGATTGCCGAGGCGCTTGGCGCGACGGGTTACCGAACCTATATGAGCGGGAAGTGGCACATTTCGCGTCACATACAACCCGAGGGACCCAAACACAGTTGGCCGCGCCAGCGGGGTTTCGACCGATATTTCGGCATCCTCTCGGGCGCCGCGAATTACTGGAAGCCGCATTCACTCACCCGTGGGGACGATTGGGTTCCGCCCGACGAGCTCCCGGACGAATTCTTCTTGACCGACGCGATCAGCGATGAAGCATCGGGATTCATTCGAGACCATCACGCAAAATCACCCGATGACCCCTTCTTTAGCTACGTCGCCTACACGTCGCCGCATTGGCCGTTGCACGCGCACGAGGAGGATATCGCGCGTTATGAGGGTCGATTCTCCGCCGGTTGGGATGCGCTGCGTGAGGAACGCCTGCTGCGTATGCGGGAGATGGGCATCTTGGAGGATTGCTGGGAATTGAGTGATCGAGATGCGTCGCAACCTCCGTGGTCGGATGCGGGGCATAAGGAGTGGAATCTGCGGCGTATGGAGGTTTACGCAGCGCAGATTGACCGCATGGATCAGGGGATTGGGCGGATCATCAGCACGTTGGAAGCCACCGGACAACTGGAAAACACGCTGATTCTCTTCTTGGTGGACAACGGCGGGTGCGCTGCAGAATTGGGCGGGCCCAACACGCGTATCAGGCGAGATTGGCCCGTCTCACCGCCGCTGACACGCGATGGGAGACCGGTCAGCACGGGGAACGACCCGACAATTATGCCGGGACCGGAAACGACATATCAAAGCTACGGCGTGCCGTGGGCGAACTTGTCAAATACGCCGTTCCGCGAATACAAGCACTGGGTGCATGAGGGCGGCATCAGCACGCCGTTTATCGCGCATTGGCCCGAGCACATCACAGGCGCGGGCGAGTTTCGGCATCAGCCGGGACAGTTGACGGATGTGATGGCAACGTGTCTCGAGGTCGCCGGCGCGGCGTATCCGGGGGAGAACGATGGGAATCCGGTTTATCCGCTAGAGGGCACGAGTTTGACCCCCATTTTTGATAACCGGGACAACGGGGTGGGCGTGTTGTATTGGGAGCACGAGGGGAATAGAGCGGTGCGGCGAGAGAATTGGAAGCTGGTCACAAAGTATCCGGGGGATTGGGAGTTGTATGACATGGAGGCGGACCGCACGGAGTTGGAGGATTTGAGCGGGAAGTGCTCGGACATCGTGAAGGAGTTGAGCGGGTTGCACGCTGATTGGACGGATCGGTGTCAGGTTCAGCCGTGGAGGGATATTTTGGAGTCGCGGGATCAAGCGACTGGATAAGGAGCGCGATAGCCAATCCCGATAGAGATTCCCTTGCTCCGACTGACTTATGTGCAATGGAGTGACCGGAAAATGATTCGATAGAGATTCACTAGTCACTAACCACTGCTTTTTGAGGTTGCCATGCCTACACTTGACTGGATTACCGTAAAAGGATTTAAGAGTATCAAGTCTATTGAGGAGTTGGATCTCCGTCCAATCAACGTCTTAATTGGATCGAACGGCGCCGGAAAGTCGAACTTCATGGAGGTTTTTTCGCTCCTTAACGCCATACGCCTAGGTGGGTTACGGGATTACGTTATGCGGTGCGGTGGCGCCGACAAGATACTTCATTTCGGCTCCAAGGCAACTCCGTATCTGAGCGTTCGAATCCATTTTGAGAATGAAAAAAGAAGGTACAGAGATTACATTATAAAGTTAGCGCCGGATAATGCCGATGGCATGTTTCCTTCAAGTGAACTGGTCTTTACTACGGACAAACAGGACATTGATGATGAGGTTGATGGGGCTGGTTTCGACCTTAAGGGGCGGGATGGCGAGGCGGGAATTTATAGCTCAGAGGAACGATCGGGCGCAATTCCTTTCATTCGCAAACACCTTTCTCACTGGCGGTTGTACCATTTCCAAGATACAAGCGCGTCGTCGCCCATAAAGAAAACCGTGGCGCTAAACGACAATCGTTTCTTGCGAAATGACGGCTCGAATCTTGCCGCCTTCTTGTATTATCTGCGCGAAATACATGGACGCTCGTACGACATGATACGGCGCACGGTACAGCTCGTTGCCCCATTTTTCGACGACTTTTTCCTTGAACCGCAGGCGTTAAATGAAGATACGATTCGGCTCGAATGGCGGCATCGGGGGTCAGACAGCTATTTTGACGCCTCTGCACTTTCCGACGGATCGCTGCGGTTCATCGCTCTAGCGACATTGCTGCTGCAACCGAGAGAACTGCGTCCTTCGGTGATTCTATTGGATGAACCGGAACTGGGCTTGCACCCCTCCGCGATCACGATTCTAGCGTCCCTTATCAAGCAAGTTTCTACAGAAACTCAGATTGTGGTTGCCACCCAGTCTCCCCTGCTTTTGGATCATTTCGAGCCCGAAGATGTGCTCGTTGCCGAACGTGTGGAGGGAGTAACCCAATTCACCAGACTGGATGGAGAGAAACTGAAGATTTGGCTTGAGGACTATAGCCTCGGTCAACTCTGGGAGAAGAATGAGTTTGGTGGTCGGCCGGCTCCGGAGGACGTAGGTCGGGAGTCAGTGTAATGACGAGATTGCTCGTTCATGTTGAGGGCCAAACCGAGGAAAGTTTCGTTAATGAAGTCCTCAAGATTCATCTATGTACTCAGAGATTTGCAGATGTCAATCCACGCATTGTTGGCAATGCACGTCAGCGGAGTCAACGTGGTGGGGTTCAAAAGTGGACCACGGCGCGAAAGGACATCACGAATCATTTGAAGCAAGATCTAAGGTGCATTGTCACCACAATGGTGGATTACTACGGGATGCCGCAAACAGGTTCGAGGGCATGGCCCGGACGCTCTGAAGCCAATGAACTCGCGTTTCCTAACAATGCGGAGACGGTTGAAAAGGCGCTTGCAACCGATGTCTGCGAACAGATGGGGTCGGACTTCAACCCAGAGCGATTCGTTCCGTATGTCATGATGCACGAGTTTGAAGCCATGCTCTTTAGCGATTGCGAAAGATTCGCAGAAGGTATTGGTGAGCCTGAACTGGCGCCGAAGTTCCAGGAGATTCGAGCGAAGTTCGGGTGTCCGGAAGAGATTGATGATTCGCCCGAAACGGCGCCATCCAAACGTATCGTGTCGCTTGTTCCCGGATATCAAAAGCCGGTATTGGGAATTTTGGCAGCGTTGGAGATTGGTCTTGGGGCAATTCGGTCGGTGTGTCCGCATTTTCGCAGTTGGTTGGCGCGGTTGGAAGGCATACCACGGCGTATGGCTGTGTAGGCGGGGCGGTGGAGTTCTGCAGAACAGTCATTAGATCGCACTCAGAGTTATCTATCATCTAGGCATTGAGCTACGAAAGCTTTTCAGGTATGATTCGTCCCATTCTATAGTAGGAGATTATCCATGGCTAGCGCAGAACAACTCAAAGCGTTACTGCAGTCGCACTTGGACAGCGACGATGAGCGTTTCTTCTCGGTTGCCATGCAGGTCGCTGCCCATGAAGCAAGACTGGGACACGGAAAACTCGCCAAAGATTTGCGAGCGATGATTGATGCGGCCAAGAGTCTACCCACCTCCGGACCATCTTTGCCGGGAAGTCGTCCACGCGGCGAATTAGGGAATCTCCTAGAGGTATCCTACCCGAAGACCCGACTGGGAGACATGATCCTTGGCGTCTCTCTTAGAAATCAGATTCAGCGTGTCATCCGGGAACAACGCCATGCGGATAAAATCTTAGAGCATGGATTGTCACCACGACGTAAACTGTTGTTCGTAGGTCCCCCCGGCACCGGCAAAACTCTAACCGCGTTTGTCATTGCGTCAGAACTAGGTATTCCCCTTCTACAGGTTCGGCTTGACGGGCTCATTACCAAATTCATGGGGGAAACTGCAGCCAAGCTACGGCAGGTGTTCGATTTTACGTACCGGACACGAGGCGTTTACCTATTTGACGAATTCGACGCTATTGGTTCACAGCGCGGACTGACTAACGATGTGGGTGAAATCCGTCGAGTGCTGAACAGCTTCCTGCAAATGATAGAACAGGACTGTTCTCATAGTCTCATCGTCGCCGCTACCAACCATGCCGAAATCCTTGATCGAGCGCTCTTCCGACGTTTTGACGATGTCCTGCACTACGAACTCCCGGACGAGGGGCAAATCACAAGTTTGTTGAAGACACGCTTAGCTCGCACCGCCACCAAAAGAGTCCGTTGGCGAAGTCTTGGTGACGATGGCTTGGGACTCAACTATGCGGAAGTGACACGGGCTGCAAACGAGGTGCTGAAAGAGGCACTGATTCAACAAACCTCACAAATCGGCGAGACGGAGATTCGGGCGATGATTAATGAAAGGAAGAAAATTGCCGATAAGCTTAGCGCGGACAAATGCCGGGAATAGGAACAGCATCCGCGGAAGCATCGAGTGACCGACAGAGACATGGCAAACGGAAATGACAAGAAGCATCGACACTTTATCCTCCACGCAACGGCGGCTACGGAGGCGTATCGTTCACCGCCGCGAATCGTGGAGGATGAGGACGTTTCGGAGCGTGATCGAGTGCAGCACGCAGGGAGGCTACAGAGGCACATGAGTAGGGTGCGTGTGGTCGCGGACGCAGCCCGGCAGGCACAGCAAGAAGCCGGAATGGAGCCAGGTATTCAAATCAAATTCGAGAGTTTCCCCGGAATTGAGCTTGCCTTTGAAAAATTGGCACGAGAACATATGGGAATTGAACTGCTGAGTGTCCATGACGACCATACAAACGCGCCGTTTCGCGCCACTGTCTTCGTACCGGACGGTAAACTCAGTCACTTTGAAAACCTTGTCCGCGACTATCTGGCGGAGAAGAAAGATAGTATGGGCCGCTCCCGTGATAACAGATTACTGATTGACACAATTCAAGAAATTCGGGCAGCAACCCTGCAGGAACTTTGGACAGACACTGACGATGTGTTTCCCACGGTTGACGAGGGACCGTTGTGGTGGGAAGTGTGGCTGCCCATTAGAGGGAATCGATTAACAACCCTTCAGCGCTTTCATAGGTGTGCCGAAGCACAAGAAATGCAGGTGGCTCAAGGAGAACTTCCTTTTCCAGAGCGTACCGTGCTGTTGGTGCGAGCCTCGCTTGAGCAAATGCAAGGTTCCATGACCATCCTCAATAACATTGCTGAACTACGGCGTGCGAAAGAGACAGCGGAGTTCTTTGATGTCATGCCAATTGATGAACAACGCGCGTGGGTGGACGATTTGCTGACCCGGACCCGGTATCCGTCTGAAGAAGAAAATGTACCTTATGTCTGCCTACTGGATACAGGCGTTAATCGTGGTCACCCGTTACTTACCCCTGCTCTTGCTGCTGAGGATTTACATACGGTCGACCCCGCGTGGGGAGTTGATGACACCCACGGTCATGGGACACAGATGGCAGGACTTGCACTTACGGGCGATTTGACAGAACTCCTCACGGGTAGCGATCCAGTGGAACTCAATCATCGTCTCGAGTCGGTGAAGTTGCTACAGCAGAATGGCGCAACTGGAGACGATCCCCATTATCATGGGCGCCTGACGATAGGAGCAGTGGCGCGTCCCGAAATTACCGATCCGCTACGCCGGCGTGTCTTCGGAATGGCTATCACAACCCGAGACAATCGCGACAGAGGGAAGCCGTCTGCATGGTCGGCTGTGCTTGATTTACTAGCGGCAGATGTCGACGGAAATGGAGCGAATCCACGTCTGTTGATTGTATCTGCCGGGAACGTAGACGACTTGAATGCCTGGTCTCGCTATCCGCATAGCAACGACTCGGATGGATTACACGACCCTGCTCAGGCTTGGAATGCCCTCACCGTCGGGGCATACACGAATCTCGTGCGAATCACTGACTCCGACGCAACTGGTTACACACCAATTGCTCCGGCCGGAGGACTCAGCCCGTACAGCACGACCTCACTGACATGGCAAAAACATTGGCCACTGAAGCCCGATGTCGTATTTGAAGGAGGCAATGTCGCAAAGGACTCCCTTAGCGCTTCTTGGATGCGTAGCCTAAGCCTTTTAACCACGGACCATGAATCTACAAGTCGGATTTTCACGACAGCCCGCGCTACGAGCGCTGCCACCGCGCTTGCTTCCCGGTTCGCTGCGCAAATAATGGCGGTTTATCCCAATCTGCGGCCTGAAACGTTACGGACCCTCATTGTACATTCGGCAGAATGGACGACCGGCATGAAGCGTACGTTCATGCCCGCACACGGCAACTGGTCAAAGAACGACTATCTGCGTCTCGTGCGGCGATGTGGGTTCGGCGTTCCCGACCTTGACCGCGCTCTTTGGACCGTTGCGAACTCTTTAACGATGGTCATTGAAGAAAGTTTGCAACCATTCAAACAAGGGATGAGCAGTGAAGCTGTATTCCGTGATATGCATTTCCACCATCTGCCTTGGCCTATCGACATACTTGAGGGACTCGGAGAAACAGAGGTCGAAATGCGTGTCACGCTCTCCTATTTCATTGAGCCCAACCCATCGCAAAGGGGAGTTAATTCACGTTACCGATATGGTTCTCACGGCCTTCGCTTTGATGTGAAGCGGCCGCTGGAAACGACTAGCAGCTTTCGTAGACGAGTTAATGCGGCCGCGGAAGCAGCGGATAACGGTAGCAGTCAGACTGATTACGATTCACCGTGGCTAATTGGAGTACAAGGGCGTCATAGGGGATCGATTCACGGCGATATCTGGCGAGGCACCGCAGCAGATCTTGCGAGCCAAGGCGTTATTGCGGTCTATCCCGCGGCAGTATGGTGGAAATCACGAACCAAACTTGAGCGATTCGATCAATCCGCAAGGTATTCTCTAGTCGTCAGCATCAGGTCACCAGAGGTCAAAGTGGATCTCTACGCTGCCGTCGCGAATCAAGTCGCGCCAGAGATCCAAGTGGAAATCTAAGATGGATTTCAGAATTGCCAATACTTCCACAAACAGTTTCGCCATCCCCTCCAGAAATGAGTGGAAGATCTAAGCAGCCTGCCTTCGACCTTCAAATATATTAGAAGTAAATGGTGCTGCTAAAGATTCGATCAAAAACAGGAGTCGCGTAATGAAAACACACGGGGACACCGAGGCCACGGAGACACGGATTTCGACACTCCCAAATGTTCGGATTTCGGCGGAGAATTTCGGTCCTATCGTGAACGGCAGTATAGATCTGCGGCCCCTGACGGTGTTGGTTGGTCCCAGCAACACTGGCAAGACCTACTTCGCCACGCTCATTTACGCACTTCACAAGATTCTCCCCGACTTCTCGCTGCTTCCAGTTATGTATCAACACCTTTATCGTTTTGTGCAGGATTTGGGCAATTCCAAAACGGCAACGGCGGTCGCCTACCCGTGGGAAGCCGCGCTTCAAGATGTAGTCGAAAAACTTGAGACCAACGGGTGGCGGTTCATGTTCACGGACTTGCCCGAGCCCGTGCGCGAGCGATGGCAGACTGTTCTCAAGGACCACGAGTTGCTGGGCGAGGATTTGAAATCCGAACTGCAACGCTGTTTCGGCCTTCAGTTCGTTTCCGAGTTGGTGCGGCTGTCGACGAATTCAAACAGTGCTCAGCTTTCATTGAATGTCAGTGAAGAATGTCAGTCCCTTTGGAATTTTGACATGAAAGTCTCGGCATCGGGTATTACTACAGATGGAGGACAAATCCAAGACATGGAGCTCTTCCCTGATGGCGGGGCTGTTCCCAACCGCTGGGGATACAGGAAATTTCGAGAGTTGACAAAAAAGACCGTCGAAGAATTCTTTGACGAATTCCTGTATTCCGCCACTTGGAATGACAGACGAGGTGAATCGCATTACCTGCCCGCTGCGCGGAGCGGAATCATGCTGAGCCATCGCCTCATTTCAAGTTCCTTGTTGACAAACGCACCCCGCGCAGGACTGGACCCATTTCCGGAGATTCCGACGTTTTCAGGCGCGGTGGCGGATTTCCTGAAACAACTTATCCTTTACGAAGAGGAACGTACAGCCGACGATCTCATGAAAGACCTTGCCGATGTGCTTGAACGTGATGTGCTTGACGGGCAGATACGGGTCAACAGGGCTTCAGCGGGAGGGTATCCGGATTTCGTGTATCAGCCACAGAAAACGAAGGAAATCATCCGCTTGGCTCGTGCGTCGTCCATGGTGACCGAACTGGCGCCCGTTGTGCTACTCCTCCGCAACGTCATTGCCCGCGGCGATATGCTCATCATTGATGAACCCGAGGCGCATCTTCATCCCGCAGCTCAAACCCAGATGGCGAAGGCTCTAGGGCGCTTAGTACGCGCCGGGGTGCGGGTGGTGGTTACAACGCACAGCGACTGGTTGCTTATGGAGATTGGAAACCTAATACGTGAGGGCGACCTGGAGGAAAAGATTGGTGAGCCAATCAATGAGCAAGCCCTTCCAAGTTCGCTCCAGCCGAGCGACGTGGGAGTCTGGCTGTTCCGCGACGATGGGACTTCGTCGGCCTCGAAGGTGGAAGAAATCCCGTTTGACCGTATCGAAGGCGTGGAACCTAGGGAGTATGAAGATGTCGCTGAGACGCTTTACAACCGCTCAGCAGGCTTGCAGAACCGACTCGCAGAAACCGTGAAAGAGGTCGGTTGCCGAGATGAATGAGATTCTTGAGAACATCAAGGAAAATGTGGGTGAAGAAAACTTAAGTGAGTCGTGCGAAGAAAATGACTGCATAGCTTCCTTAGAAGCTGTGCCTTTGCCTCGAGTCGTGGTAGATGCAAACAAGGCGTTCCCGGCTCATAAAATTGGAGGCAAACGATGCGACTGCATTGTTTTTTTCATGAATGCTGCCGAAGACCGGTTAGTTACAGTCCCGATTGAACTCAAGGGAGGCAGTGTCGATGCATCGGAGGTGTTTGAGCAATTGCAACAGGGAGCGAGTTTCGCCGATCGCTTCGTACCGAGAAACCACAACTCTATCTGTTCTCCGATTCTGATCCATGGGCAGGGCATTCACAAAAGTCAACAGAAGAAACTTAACCGCGCTAAAGTTCGATTTCGTGGGGCTGACTGCACCATAGAGAGAGATCGCTGTGATCGTCCTAGGAATCTGGCGAATGCCCTGTCGAGGTGACCTGTGGATTCAAACCGATGTCCAACTGTTCTGAGGCAGACTTCGTACATTTAAGTAATATAACAGACGATTTCAATCTAACGTTGAGGAAAAGCGGCGGAGATTTTAATTATCTGGTTTTCTTGGTTGACTATTGAAAAACTTGCGAACAGTTCCTGATACTATGCAACCTGTAAGATTTCTATCGCCTTCACTACTCGTTCGGTTGATCCCGCTCTGGGGCTTTGGTGTGAGGTAGCTTAGAATTACTATACACCTTTCGTGCCGCTGGCGCTTTCAAAGGCTGGTGGGCAGTGCCCGCCCTACAGGAGTTGTAAGTTCTCTAAAATGACAGTACATCAATGGCGTGAGTTAAAGTCGCGATTCGGAGATCGCTCCTACAGACAGGACGTGGAATGAAGGACCTATTTCCGATTTGAGGATTGCAGATTTTCTTTGGAGTGGAGGTTTTAAGTGGGTAACAGATACCTTGTGCTTGATACGCGCGTCACGGAGAGGGCGCAGAATGCAAAGCTGGTCGTTATGGCGGCGGAGAAGGATGCGCGCAACCCTCTCTTTGGCGAGGATAAGCCGTGGGAGCAGCGTTTCGACAATCTATACCCGAACGCGATGTATGACCGGCAGGAAGAGTTGTATAAATGCTGGTACAGCCCCTTCATCGCGGATCTATCCGCCAAGAGCATCGGTTTGGCGGAGCGGCAGGCGAGGGAGTATAACCCTCCGAAGGGGCGTGAGATGGGGTTGTGCTACGCCACGTCCGAGGACGGGATTGTGTGGGATAAGCCGGAACTCGGACTTGTCGAATTTGAGGGGAGCACGAAGAATAACCTCGTCATCCGCACCGTGCACGGATCGGGCGTTCTGAAGGAACATCGCGAACAGGATCCGGCGAAACGCTACAAGATACTCACCTCCTGCGGACGGAAGGGTTTGGGCGTCTCGTATTCGCCGGACGGGGTTACGTGGGAGCCGCCATCTTTGTGTCCGACGATTAATCCCTATCGGGTTGACGGCACGCATTATAATGTCCTGTGGGTCGAGGAGTTGGGGGAGTACGTCGGGTTTACGCGGATGCGCGACCCGTGCGACGATGGTCTCAAAGAGGTGATGGAGCGCCACGGCGCATGGCCGCCGCGGCAGGTGGGACGAACCACAAGCAAGGACTTCCTGAATTGGACGCAAGCCACGGCGGTCATGCAGGGAACGGACGAGAATCTACAGATATACTCCATGCCCGTCTTTCGCCACGGGAGCGTGTATCTCGGTCTGCCGGTCATCCATAACCAACGGACGGATAGGGCTTGGACGGAGTTGGCGTGGAGCCCGGACACGGTTGAATGGCGTTTCGTGTGCCCCGGCTCGCCGCTCATACCAAACAGCGATGAGATCGGCAGCTACGACTGGGGGTGCGCCTATTCGTCTGCCTATCCAATCGTTCTGGAGGACGAAATTCGTCTCTATTACGGCGCGAGCAACTGGCTGCATTTCGGTTGGCGCGACGGGTTTTTCTGCTTGGCGCGGCTGCGCCCGGACGGGTTCGCGGGATACGAGCAGGTCTCCGCGAAGAGGCCCGCGGTTGTCACATCCAAGCCGATGGCAATCACGGGAAGTGAACTTCATCTGTGTGCGGATGTTTACGGCGTCGGCTCGGTGAAGGTGCGCTTGTTGAATAAAGCCGATGAAGGGGTGATTGCCGAGAGCCAGCCGATAGGTGAAACCGTAACCGACGGCGTTGTAACGTGGCAGAATAGCTTTTCATTCAGCTCCGTCAAGGGAGAAGATTTACGCATCGAGTTCAGCATGAACGGCGCGAAGTTGTATTCGTTCGGGTTTGATTTGAAACCGTGAAGTGAGTTTTGGTATTGTAGTTTATATTGCGGGGTGATTAGGGGGATAGGATTGGAAGGATGGAAGAGCGGAAGGGCGGAAGATTTCGTTTCATGCCGTCCTCGAAATGGAACGTTTAGAGCGTGTTAAGTTATGGATCAATTTATGGCCCTGTGTTGCTCCTACGGGGGAGAGGTCGCGATTCGGAGATCGCTCCTACAGAAGACGCGCAATAAAGTGTTGAAGTTTATATTGTGAAAAGGGGAAATTGTCATGTCGGCTAAACATCTCAATAACAGACGGAACAAAGGTAACGGAGGCTATCGGATGCGAAACTACACCTTAAGCACAATTGCCATGCTCGGCATGGCGTTTAACCTACTCCTATCATTCTCGACGGCGCACGCTCAAGGGGTTGCCGATCCCGTGCTCTACTTTGACCCACTCGAAACCGATCAGAAAGGAGGTGACAAAGTTTGGAGAAATGCGGGCACCGCCGGCGGAGAATTGGAGAGGACCGGCAGCCCGCGCTTGGAAGAGGGCGTCATCGAGATTAAATCTATCGGATTTAAACAAGATACCAAATGGTATACCGCGGATAAATCCGGTTCGACGTTCAGCAATGCGGCGCCAGGGGGTGATGTCCCTGTTGTCAACCTTGAAGACTTCACGATGGGACTGCTAATGAGGATTAATGGCGGCTTAATCGCACAAGAGCACCATCTTGTCGGGCTGCAGGCGAACCCAAAAGAGCAGATCCAAAATGTGCGGATCTGGCTAGACCAAAACGGCGGAGGTTTCGATAACGTTAGCATTGCCCAGGGCGCTATCGGTGCACGCGCCGATCTTAGGGTCGGTCAGACGCAGATGACTTTCGCGCAAGGCAAGTGGCACTGGACGCATCTGGTGTTTGAAAGCGGGGATAGTCTCACCGGTTACATCAATGGCGAGAAAGTTTCCGAGAGTCGGACGGGGGTGAAGTGGAGCGATAAGCATGATATGAACTTGCACGCCATCTTCGCTCATAGCCGGCCCGAGGCGGTCCGGACCTGAAATTGTTCGATATCTATCTACCGGGTGTATGACCGGGCGCTCAGTTCTGCGGAAATTGAGCAAAATGTTCGAGGGTCGTTCGCGGTTGAGCCGACGGGGAAATTGGCGACCACGTGGGGTACGCTGAAGAGCCAGTTTGAATAGTGATGGCAAGCCATATCGTAGTCGTTCTTGGCTTTTGTAGAGAATTACGATCGTTATTCTTTACAGCGAAATCGCCGAATTAGGCGGATTTGACGCACAAGAATTAGTTTCAAGGCAAACGAAGTTGTTGCAAATGGGTTTTAAACAGGCTCTAAACCGAACGAGGAGGTCCAACTTTCGTGATTAGCGTGGATGAAGCCAATGTCCGGTTGGCGGAAGAGGGCTACTGTGTGTTGGAAGGGTTATTGGATCCGGCGGAAGCGGATCGACTCGGCGAATTGTCGCGTCCCCGGATGAAGGCGCCCGAGCCGAATTTCTATCATCTGGGAGGTGCGCTCAACGACGTGCCTCAACTCGCGTCCCTGTGTCTGCATCCGACAATCCTTGAGATTGCGGAACATGAACTCGGCGAGGGGTTTATACTTGCCAACAACGTGGATGTCACACTGACCGAACCCGGAGCCCCGTCGCAGCCGTTGCATGCGGACGTTCCGTTGTCTTGGATGCCTCAACCGTGGCCCTCGTTTCCCACCGCATTACAGGTGTTCTGGATGCTTACCGATTACACACCGGACAACGGAGCAACGGTTGTTGTGCCTTTCAGTCATCACGCGCGGCGGCCCCCGACGCGAGCCCACTATCCGCAGGAACTTCCGGTGCTCGGCAGCAAAGGATCCGCGTTCCTCATGCGCCCCGGTGTCTGGCACCGACGCGGTGAGAATACCAGCCAAGACCGACATCGAGGTACGGTCAACATCTTCTACCTGCCGCGGTACATCCACCGCCCCAAAGATACATGGCCTCTGGTGAAGCAAAGCGTCTACGAACGGCTGCCGGCGCGTTTACAAGAAATGACGAGTTCTGTCTGATATCAACAATCGAGAGTATGCTGCCGCGTCAATTCCATTTTGTTCGTTGCCACGTGGTAGAAGAGTTGCTATTGGATTTCTATAGTCATTGTGATTAAGAATTACACATATGGGATTCGCTCGGATCGGTTTGTAGTAGCACAATTTATTGCGCGTCTTCTGTAGGAGTGAGTTCTACTCGCGACAATGGGTCGCGATCGGGAGATCGCTCCTACAGAAATGTGAAATTCTTAGTTGTAATGACTATAGAGAAATAGTATACGCATCACTTTTCGAATTCATGATTGAAGAGGAATCACTATCGATCAGTCGTAACCTGTAACGAGGAGTTTTATTTGATGTCAATTAACGAGAGTATGCTGCTGCTTGACGAGGCTCTGATTGACGCGGAGAGCGGCATTGAACGGGAGGTTCACCCCGGGAAGAAAAGCGATTTTGTCATGGAGCCTGACAGGGATAAGCCGTGGGAGTATTCCGGACCCGGGATGAGCAAACGCATTCATCTATACGGCACGACGCTTTACGACGATCTCATGGAGAAATACCGGATGTGGTATTTCGCCCGAATGGGACCGCACTGGCGCCAAGAGGCGGGCAACTATCAGATTCCGGGCTTGTATGTGCCTCGTACCGACGAGAAACCGTACAATTGCAACGGCGTGACTCAGGACAAGTATGGGCGATCCTTTGTGGACAATGATCGGGGCGACCTGACCTGCTATGGGGAGAGCGATGACGGTATCAATTGGGTCAAACCGAATCTCGGCATTTTTACCTTCGACGGCAGCCCCGACAACAACATTATTTGGGATCTTCACGGGGCCTCGGTGTTCATCGACCGGGAAGAAGCGGATCCGAACAAGCGATACAAGGCTATCGGTTTTTGCCGCCGCTACCGCAACATCTTCCTCATCACATCGCCGGACGGTATCCATTGGGATGACAAGGACAATATCGAGCCTGTCTCGGATCGCGGGAATGAGGGCACGTTCAATGTGATTTGGGATCCCCACAGCAAAATATTCCGAGCGTATTCGATTGTTCGGTTCGATGACAAAGACAAACGCCGAGTCATTTGCTATACCGAAAGCCCCGCTCTCGAAGGACCATGGAAGGACTCGCTGCCCATGCTAGAGCCGACGCATTGGGACGACGAGGTCGGACGCCGCAAATACGGTGCACTGCGCGCCGAATTCCACAATCTGTCCGGTTTTCGGTACAACAACCTATATCTCGGCTTGGTGGGAGCGCTGTACGTGACGGCGGAGCAGATTCCCGGACAAAAGAATCAGATGCCGTGCGATGGGCCAATCGATTCGCAAATCGTGTACAGCCGTGACGGGATAAATTGGGCGCACGCCGACCGCGAACGGACGGCGGTCATTCCTCGCGGCGAAGGAGACGCCTTTGACCGGGGCATGATTATCGGAACCGCCAAGGAGCCGATAATCAAGGGAGACGAGGTTCACTGGTACTACACGGGCTGCGAGCACACGCACGGCGAGGCCGATATGGAAAAGCGTGTCAAGCGCTTGGCGCGCGCCACGTGGCAACGGCACCGGTTCGTCGCGCTGAGCGCACAAGACGACGGTGTGGTCACAACCAAGACGGTGCCTCTGCCTGAAGATGCGGCTGGTTTGGAAGTAAATGCAGACGCCGAAGGCGGGCAGGTGTGCGTGGAGCTTTGCGGAGCGGATGGACGGGTTTTGGACGGGTTCTCTCGGGAGGAATGTCTCCCGTTGAACAGTGATAACCTGCGGTGGCGGGTCGGATGGAAAGCCGGCGATATTTCAACAATCCACGGGGATGTGAAACTTCGGTTCCTACTGAATCGGAGCAAGATATACAGTTTCACATTTCGTAATCGGTAAACGGGGAGTTCCATTTGATGTCAATTAACGAGAGTATGCTGCTGCTCGACGAGGCACTGATCGACGACGAGAGCGGCATTGAACGAGAGATCCAGCCCGGGAAGAAAAGTGCATTTGTCATGGAGCCTGACAGGGATAAATCGTGGGAGTATGGCGGGGCTGGAATGGGCAAATGCGTTTGCATTTACGGAACGACGCTTTACGATGATCTCATGGGGAACTACCGGATGTGGTACGCCGGTCGAATGGGACCGCACTGGCGCTATGAGGGCAGCAACTATCAGATTCCCGGCTTGTACGTGCCTCGCACCGACGAGAAACCGTACAATTACAACGGCGTAACTCAGGACAAATACGGACGAACTTTTGTGGACAATGACCGCGGCGACCTGACCTGCTATGCGGAGAGCGACGACGGAATCAACTGGGTCAAACCAAATCTCGGCATTTTTACCTTTGACGGCAGTCCTGACAACAATATCATCTGGGATCTTCACGGCGCCTCGGTGCTTATCGACCGTGAAGAGCCGAATCCGGACAAAAGGTACAAGGCTATCGGCTTTTGTCGCCGCTACCGGAATATATTTCTCATCACGTCACCGGACGGCATCCGCTGGGACGACAAGGACAACATCGAGCCTGTCGCACTTCGTGAGAACGAGGGCACGTTCAATGTGATTTGGGATCCTCATAGCCGGATATTTCGGGCGTATTCGATTGTTCGGTTCAATGACAGTGACAAGCGCCGGGTTATCTGTTATACTGAAAGTCCTTCTCTCGAAGGGCCTTGGAAGGACTCGCTGCCCATGCTGGAGCCCACCCACTGGGACGATGAGATCGCGCGCCGAAAATTCGGCGCTCTGCGTGCGGAATTTCACAATCTGTCCGCCTTTCGTTACAATAACCTGTATCTCGGCTTGGTGGGCGCTCTGTATGTGACAGGGGAGCAGATTCCCGGAGAGAAGAACCAGATGCCGTGTAACGGACCGATTGATTCGCAAATCGTGTACAGCCGGGATGGGATAAATTGGGCGCACGCCGACCGGGAGCGGACGCCGGCAATTCCTCGCGGCGACGCGGGCTCATTCGACAGCGGCATGATCGCCGGAACCGCCAAGGAGCCGATAATAAAGGGAGACGAGGTTCACTGGTACTACACCGGTTGTGATTACACGCACGGCGAAGTTGATCTGGACAAGAAGATGACCCGCGTGGGACGCGCCACGTGGCAACGGCACCGGTTCGTCGCGCTGAGCGCACAAGATGACGGTATGGTTACCACCAAGCCGGTGGCTTTACCTGCTGATGCGGATCATTTGGAAGTGAACGCGGATGCCGGAGGCGGGCAGGTGCGAGTCGAACTTTGCGGCGCGGATGGAAGGGCTTTGGAGGGGTTCTCTCGGGAGGAATGTCTCCCGTTGAGCACCGATGACCCGCGGTGGCGGGTCAGATGGAACGCCGCCGATATTTCAACAATCCACGGGGATGTGAAACTTCGGTTCCTACTGAATCGGAGCAAGCTGTACAGTTCCACATTCCGTAAGGGGTAAACCAAGGAGTGAGATGATGGAAAACAAACAGAACTCCGGATCGCAGCCGGGGTATGTGCAGGCAGGGAAGATTGATCTCTCTGGGAAGGTGGCGTTGGTCACCGGCGGCGGGCGCGGTATCGGCGCCACGATTTCGTTAGTGCTGGCGCAGGCGGGCGCGGATATCGCCATCAACTATAGCAAAAGCCGTGAGGAGTCCGAGAGGATTCAGGGCAAGATCGAAGCAATGGGTCGGCGCGCCGTTACGATTGGCGCGGATGTCGGGGATACCGGACAGTGCAGGGAATTGGCTCAAGGGGCAATTGAGGCGTTCGGGAGAGTGGATATCCTAGTGAACAACGCGGGGATGGGGCAGCCGCACAAGATTGTCGATACTCCCGACGAGGAATGGGACCGCGTGATGAACGTCAATGCTCGCGCCATGTTTGCGCTTGCCCGCGAACTGCTGCCGGGCATGATGGAGCGGAAGTTTGGGCGCGTCGTCTCGATTTCGTCAAATATCGCGGTGTACGGGCGAGGCGGCGGCTCTTTCGCCACTTACGGCGCGTCGAAGGCGGCGATGATTGCGCTGACCAAGGGGATTGCCCATGAGGGTGGACCTTATGTCACGGCAAACGCTATCTGCCCGGGGCCGACGAATAAAGATTTGGCGGAAGACAGAGCGACGCCGATAGCGATTCAGGAGGATGAACCGTTGAGTTGGCTCGGGATCCCGTTTTTGGTCGGTCGGAGAGGGACGGCGGAGGATGTCGCTCATGCCGTGAGTTTTTTCGCGTCGGACGCCGCGGAGTTTGTCACCGGGCAAACGTTGCATGTGAGCGGGGGGTTGTTCATGCCGTAGGCGGCACAGCCGCGGGACGGCGCTTTGTGGAAGAGTAGGAGTGGAAGGATGGAGGATTTCCTTCCACGCTGTCCCGCTTCTGGTGTCGGAAGGTCGGGAGTCGGAATTCCCTCCTACGGGTGGCACATGGTAGGAGCGATTAACCGACCGAATAGGAAGGGCGATAGAGTTCCCCTCCGAATCACGACAGCCAAATAATTGGGTTTCGCTAGGCTCAAAGGTTGGTGGGCAGTGCCCACCCTACGAATGAACAAAGTCGAGATTAGGATGTGCGCGTGAGTAATGCGATGGAAAGTTGGGGGGAGTTCGCCGTTGAGGTAAGGGGGCAGGCGTTGACGTGTTTGTTGGCGGAACCCAGCGAACTGTCAGACCGTCCGGCGCTGCTGTTGAATTTTGCGACGGACAGAGCGACTACGCTGAAAATGGAGCCTTATAGCATCACGCCCCGGATGTTCCTTGACGCGGGGCACCGCGCTCTGAGTTTTGGCCTGCCGTGTCACGGCGATCGGGCGGTTCCGGGTCAACCCAAAGGGATTGCGGGGTTCTGTGCGGAATGGGTGCGCGGCACGGACGTGTTCGCGGGATGTGTCGAAGAGGGGCATGCCGTTATTGATGCGCTGATTGAGCGCAAGCTTGCCGAACCCGACCGCATCTTTGTTTCCGGCAACTCGCGCGGAGGCTATTGCGCCTTACGTTTGATGGCGGCGGACGAGCGGATCAGAGCCGCGGCGGCGTTTTCCCCGGTGACGGATTGGCGGGTGTTGAAGGAGTTCGCGTCAGTCAAGAATGCGCCTGAGGTCGCGGATTTGGCGTTGACCTGTTTTTCCGCCGCGCTTGTTGGACGCACTGTCTGGACGGCAATCGGGAATTGCGACGCGCGGGTTGGAACGGATGCGTGTCTCCGGTTTGCGGAAGCCGTTCTCAGAGCGGAAGCGGAGGAAGGGTGTTCGTCCTCACAGTTCGTCGTGCACGTCGTGCCGGAGAGGGATCATCAGTTATCCGCCGATTGGCGGCGGCGCGGCGGGGAGTTTTTGTTGGAGTTACCGAGCGGAGAAGAGTAGGATTGGAAGGGGGGAAGGATGGAAGAATCCCTTTCATACCATCCGCTGGGGCGGAATGTCGGGAATCGGACGGGATCTCTATCGATCAAATGAGCGAATAGCGAATGCGATAGAGATCCCAAGGCGATAGCAAATCCGGCTCCTTATTCAGTCGTCTGATGGTCTGGATTTGTCAATCCAGCAGTATCAAGCAATTAGGGAGTTTCAGGGAATAGCGATTGTGCGAGATTTTCTATGGGAACGCTATCGCGCTCATTATCCATTCGCTTGATCGTTGGGTTTCGCTGGGCTCAACCCAACCTATGAACTGTCGCCCTAATAGCGCTTTTAGAGGCTAGTGGGCAGTAAGAGAGGAAATCGACGATTTGATGATCGTCGATCCCACCCTACAAGGGACTATGGCGTCGGAAGGTCGGGAATCGGAATTCCCTCCTAACAGGGGGCGCGAGATATATCATGTCTATCTATGTGTGAATACTCTCTAGGAGTTAATATGAGCATGAATAGCGAAAGATTATATACCCCGCTTCCGTTTAAGGCGAAGCGTGCCGCAAGTTGGAATCGTGAAGGATATAACAGGGACGGGAAAATATTTCCCGCCTCTCAAGCAAGCGTTCTCGCGGACATTCCCGGACCGGGGATGATTGTTCACATCTGGTTCGCCCTTAGTAATGCTTACAACGCTGTTGAGCCGCTTTTTCTGCGGAAGAACAGCTTGGAGTTCTATTGGGATGACAACGAATTCCCTAGCGTGCGGGTGCCGTTCGGTGACTTCTTTGGAGTCGGGCATGGGACGATTCGGAGTTATTCCTCAGCGTTGTTCGAGATGTCGGTGAATCCCGGTGCGTCAACAGCCGCGTTTAACTGCTGGGTGAAGATGCCGTTTCGCAAACGCGCCAGAGTGGTCGTCAATAACGAATCCGATGTGGAGATTCGACTCTTTTACTACTTTGATTACCAGGAAATGGAGAGTCTGCCCGAAAAGTTATACTATTTCCATTCGGGTTGGAGGGCGGAAATGCCGCGTCCGGCGACGCCGTTGATTGACGGGAAGGAGGGCCCCAACCTCACCGGTGATGACAATTACTGTATCTTGGATACGAGGGGCGAGGGAAATTTTTTGGGATGCAGCCTGAGCGTAGACAACTTCAGCGGCGGTTGGTGGGGAGAAGGGGATGACATGTTCTTCATTGATGACGAACCGTTTCCCGGCTCACTGCATGGAACCGGCAGCGAGGATTATTTCAACCAAGCGTGGGGCATGCAGAATTGCTGCTATCCGTATGCGGGGACACCGTTGTTCAACACCGATCACCTGAATTGGGAGGGTCAATGGTCGATGTACCGCTATCATATTCAGGATCCGATTCCGTTCACTAAATCGCTGCGAGCCACGATAGAGAACGGTCACAACAACCATCGAAGCGACGATTATTCATCGACGGCGTATTGGTATCAGTATCCGATTGTCGAAGCGCTGGAGCTGCCGGAGGTGGAGAAACGCTTGCCCAGACAGCATGAATACCCGAGTTGAGTTGGCAATGATAAAGATGTGTAACGAATTGGAGGCAGTTCATGGAGCTCTTTTTCGCGACAGTGCTGATGGCGACCATGGCAGGTAACCTGCCCGGAAACCACAGCCAGAACCACATATCCGAACGCGGATTGCGCCTGCTCTTTTGGGAGCAGGAGGACATTGCCGACCCTTTCGGCAGGATTGAGTTTGGCGCTGAGCCGTTGCAAAATCTTGGGGCCGCGTCCGGCTACCCTCACATGCAGTATGGCTGCCAAGCGCCCAGAGCCGAGGGCGGCAGTTTCATCTATGGGTGGCGGGTTCAGAATTGGAGCGATTCGAGCAATCGGGTGCTTGAGGTCGTTCGATGCGCAACGGAAGACGGACTAACGTTTTTCGATGAACAGGTCGTCTTTTCTCACGGTCAAACCGCTTGGCAGGGGTTCGCAAATATCGTTCGTCGTCCGGACGACGGAGCGATATTCCTCTTTTCTTGGGCTGAAGCCCGCCTGTATGTTTTCGGCAGCGATGATGGGGAGAATTTCGCGTTGTTGACAAAAGAGGCGTATGTGGGTCACGACGCGATGTGTGTCACCTGGTATTCACCCTTTGGTCAGTTTCTCAATTACCAGACGGTGACACAACCTTACCCGAAGCGCTATCCTGACAATATTGGAGCCTACCGCCGTGTGCTTTCTTTCCTGCGGTCGGCGGACGGCGTCAACTGGGAATCCTTTTCTCCATCGTTTCTCGGGAGCCAAGAGCTGTGGCTTCCAGATTCAGCCGATCCTGCGGATCTCGAGTTCTATCGATGTGTGGTGTTTCCCTATCTGGGGCGCTACGCCATGCTACTTGCCGATTACATGCCACCCCCCGCGGAAGCCAACTCGCGGCGCGCCACCTCGAAGCACGGACCGTCTTATATGGCGGAATGGGCGATTAGCCGAGACGGGCTAAACTGGAAGCGCACATTTCGAGACACGAACGCATACATGTTTCAGTTCTGGCTGGCAATCCAGGGGCCGCTGGTTCGCGATGGGGTGCTCCGATTCTATCATCCGGAGGGTAGAATCGCGGGTCTGCCCTCGGATCGAATCTTCTATGCGACCTGCCGCGCGAACGGTGAATTTTCAACCCCGCCCTTTTCGATGCCGGCGGGGGGACTGTTTCTCAATGCCTACGCCATGTATCGCGCGGTGGAGCGTCCAAATGGACAGGCTTACATCATGGCGGAGTTGCGTGATGCGGAGGGAGGAGTGATTGCAGGATATGAACGAACGAAGTGTCTTTTCGAGGATTGTGACGGGAGGGAGTTGCCGTTGGTTTGGGAGGGAAAGAACGGCAGCGAACTCGCCGGGAAACAAGTGAGGGTGCGTTTGTTCCTGCGAGATGCCAAAATTTATGGCATCACATCAGCCGCCAAATGAGGCTTGGGTTCTCAAGGGATCAAGCGACCGAACAGGGAGCGCGATAGCAATCCCATAGAGATTCTCCCAACCCGACCCGCGAGGAGATCTCTATCGGAGTTCTATCGCAGTCATTATTCATTCCTTTGATCCTCCTACGATTACGCACACGCGCAACATAAATGTCAACAATATCTAGTAACTTATTGTGTTTCAATGTTGAGCCTTTGGCTCTTTCACAGTATATGGTAATACAATTTACGAGGTGAAATATGGCAAGAATAAACCGAGCAATCGAGTTGCTTGAGCAGGGACAGCCGCTTTACTACACTTCACCCGGGGAACGCAGCTACGAGGGAGGCATTGAAGCCGTAGGGACATGGGCGGATTATCTCATGTATGATATGGAGCACGGTGTGTATGACATCCCCGCGCTTGAGGATTTCATGCGCGGTCTCGTCGCAGGGGGACCGACGCGAAGCGGACACCGCACGCCGACGGTGATTGTGACGCTGCCGACCGACGGCACGAATGAGGATGTCGTGCGTTCGAATGCGTGGATGATTAAGCAGGTGTTGGCGATAGGTGTCCACGGGATTCTGCTGTGTCATGCGGAAACCGCGGGCGCGGCAAAGGCGCTGGTGGAGTCGGCACGTTACCCGTTCCAGACGATTGGCGTCGGCGAGGGACTGGATGTCGGACGCCGCGGGGCGGGCGGACAGGGAAGAGCGGCGGAGATTTGGGGCGTGTCGGTGCAAGAGTACCTCGAACTGGCGGATCCCTGGCCGTTAAATCCGAAGGGCGAGTTAATGTTGGGGTTGAAGGTCGAAAATCAGCGGGCGCTTGCCAACGTTGAAGCGAGCACAAGCGTGCCCGGCATCGCTTTCGCGGAATGGGGACCGTCCGATATGGGGATGTCGTTCGGGTCTGCACCACCGCACAACGCGCCGTACCCCGACGATATGCGAAATGCGCGATCGCGAGTCAAGGCGGCCTGCGATGCCGTGAATATCGCCTTTTTGAACAGAACGGCTCCAGACGACGTCACCGAGATGATTGACGAGGCGGTCAAAATTGGCGCGGGAGGCGAGGAAGCCGCCGAGATTGGCAGGAAGTACACTAAGCGCACCATGCCGTGGTAGGACGCGGTGTGACCGTTGGTTCTGTACGTACTGATTTTCACAACATCGGAGAACTTGCATGGTATTTCCAAAACATGGATTATCGCTTAGAGGTCCCACAGCTTACGGGATTCTCGCTTTGGTTCTCTTGATGGGCGCTTGCTTTTCAAGCTGCGATCAACTTCAACGTGTCATTGAATTCGCGGCATCGGAAACGTCTGACGGCGCAGCTACGGTCAAAATCGGCTTTATTCACAGCCCGCCCGACCCGGGAACAACTCGGAATGGCGCCGAATTGGATGTTGCTCTTGCGAACGAAGCCGAGGGCGGCGGTGCTCACAGAAACAGGCGACACCTACTCGGAAGGACTATCGACCGCCTTCAACGAACATTTCACCGCGGGAGGCGGCACAATTGCGGTTCACCGGTTTTATGACACGGGCGCAACAGATTTCACGGAGCAATTGACGGCAATTGCCGCGGTTGAGCCGCCGGTTGATGTCGTTTTCCTCGCCGGCTTTGGCTCCGAGTTTCCGGTTGCCGTCAAGCAGGCGAAATCCGCCGATTTCGGTATTCGTGCAACCTTCCTCGGCGGCGATGGCTGGGATCGTCCGGACCTAGTTGAAATAGGCGGGATGGCGGTTGAAGGGAGTTTTTTTGTGAATCACTTTTCGTCCGGCGGTGACCCGGAACGGTTAAGCGAAGAGGGACGGAAATTTGTAGCCGCCTATACGGAGATGTTTGGTGTCGCGCCCGACGGGCCTGCGGCGCTTGGATATGATTCCGCCACGATTGTTATTCAAGCGATGCGGCGAGCAACCGACGCAACGCCCGCATCAATTCGCGATGAAATTGAGGCGACGCAGGATTACAGCGGCGCAATAACGCTGTCGCATTTCGACGAAAATCGGTATGCCATCAAAAGCGCGGTCATCAACACCGTGAAAGACGGGGGAATTCAGTTCTATCAAGCGATTGAACCGTGATTGTTGTGGGAGGGGATTTCGCTTCCCGTCAATACGTCGCGATTCGGAGATCGCTCCTACCGTGCTCGTTATTCACTCGGTTGATGCCAACTTACGTGTTGAGGGCGCTGACGCCGAATTCGGTGTCAAAGTCACGCCAGATTTCGGGCGGGATGGGCGCGGTGGCGGCTTCATACCCCTCCTCGACCTGCCGTTTGTCCGCGGGACCGAACATAACGATGCCGTCGATGGGCGCGGCGAGGCAGAACTGCACCGCCAAGTGACGGATGTTCACGCTCCGCGTTTGACACCATTTCCACATGGCGTGCGCCCTAGGCTTGGCGTCGGGATTCTCTTTTCTTGCACGGCGGAGTTCATCCTCTCGATTTGGCTCTTCACCGGAGAGTGCGCCCATCCCCATGGGGCTCGCGAGGATTATTCCGACATCATGTTTCCGTGCCAGCGGCAGCGTGGTTTGGGCAGCCGATTGCTCCAGCAGGGTGTAGTCCAGGAAGGTCAAAACGATGTCGATATGTCCGGTTTCGATGGCGCGTTGATGAAATTCGTGTTGACGCACACCGAGACCGAGGTGCCGGATGAGCCCTTCCTCTTTCATCTTTATCAATTCGTCCAAAGCGTGACCGGGGGCGAGGGGATTCTCAATGTCAATCGGATCGTGGATTAGGACGGAATCCAGATAGTCCGTCTTGAGGTCCGCGAGGCTGTTCTCCACGCTGCAGCGCGTCGCCGAGGCGGAGAAGTCTTTCCTGCCCGCTTCCGTCGGCGGACTCACCTTGGCTTGCAGGTAGACTTTCTGGCGCAAGCCACCCTCCAAGGCTTTCCCCCAGCGATCTTCCTGTCTTCTGGGGTAGGTGTCGATGTAATTGATGCCCAAGTCAATCGCGCGATGAACCGCGTCAATCGTCTCGCGTTCCGAGCCATTAGCCAACCACGCAGCGCCCAGCCCAAGGGATGCGGGCCGCATCTCGGTGCGCCCCATTCGCCGCGTTTCCAGTCCTGCCATGCTATCTCCCGAGTTGCCATTTTGTCGTTATAGAATATCCATAGGGTGACCGATCCGCCGCCGTTCACGAGCCAATTTTGTTGAGGAATGCGTCACGGGCTGCCTGCGTCACTATAGCGCGGATTCGGTAATTGAATCAAGGGAAAAGTTTGAGTGAGTTGGGAACGCAGATCTGCGTTACGTTCAATCATGGGATGGCACAGGTGTCGTCCCTTGCAATTTCGTGTGAGTAGGGGGGCGTGTCACGATTGCCAGTAGGAGGAAGTTCCGAATCCCTTTAATCAGTTTGGGGTCAAATGGTTCTACTTTTCTAGGCTAATGTAACATACGATTTTTAGATTGGAAGCTTAACATATGTGCGGTATATTTTAAGTAGAAATCAGGTGGTTGTGTCAGACAAATTGACGCTACCGAGATTTCGATAGGAGAAATAGGTTTCAAGATTGCCTGAAATCTATTTGTTTGGATTTACGCCGTTGAACGCTTGAAGCCCTGTAGTTCGGAGATTCATCGCCGAGAACGCGTCCCGAGACGCCATAAGAATCGGGCAACTACAGGCTAAAATGCGTAAGTCCCATTATTACTACAACTTACTTTGTATAGGGACATACCGCCCTTGCAAAACAGATAAAGGAGATTTATCATGCCAGATAATCCTGTAGAGAAACGAGTAAACCAAACCACCGATGATTGGACAGCCGAGGCGTTCACCAGATACGAAGGTCACGAGGTGTCTGGTCCCATGACGTACAGCAAAACGAAGCACGACTGGGAAATTACCAACACCAGCGGTGAAGATTTGGAAATTGATTGGGAATGCCAGCATGAAGTCACACGGGAAAATGACGCCAATTTCAATGAGCGAATGACACGCCATGATGAATTTGTTGAATTCCCGGCTGGTGCCACACTACGATATCAATGGCCGCATTTAGTAAATAGTAACGACTGGTTCACATTGACAGGTAGATTTTTTGTTCGGCATTACACCGAAGTCAGGGTCTTCAAGCAAGCCGCTGGTGCGCCTAGACAGAACCGTGGCAGTATAAAGGCGGGTGAACTGGTACACGATTTCACAATTGACGGCGATGACGATTAGAGCGCTCTTGTTCCGTACTTTACGCCAGGGATTTATATAGAATAGTGGTGCCATTGCCCGTATTTTGAACGCTTGTCCAAAATTTGAGCACGTTAGACTGCCTTATAGTCTTACAGCAGGTCTTTGCATCGCCATTTTTGTAAATTCCTTGGTGAACTGTCGATAATCACGACACTTTTCTTCGAATGCATGATTCGAGCGTTCTTCGGCGCGCGCAATACGTTTGAGTTTAGCTCGTTCTTTGGAACGGCGTTTTCCGATTCCCATTGTATATCACCTCCTTCCTTTGGGAGATTCAGGTTATGATGGGATGCAACAGGTGGGCCGGTACCCACCTGTTGCACTTTATCCCTCCATTTTCCCTATTATACCATCCCCGATATCCTTCCGAAATCTTTTTGGGTCACCGTTGGCATGAAATTTGTCACGTTATGATTTGGCGAAACCTTGACAAAAGATTGACTTCTTTGTTGGCATGCCTTATATCATATGTGTAGAAGGAGGAAATGGAGGGCACATGCCATAACAAGCACGTTGCATTAGTCGATTTAATTCGCCGGTTTCCCGATGATGAGGCAGCTAAAAAGCGGTTGGTGAGGTGTCGTTGGCCCATGACATTCGTTGTGCATATTGTGACAGCCAGAATGTGAATGGGAAGGCGAAGCACGCCTACTATGCCTTATCGTTGTCGCTATTGCGGTAAACATCTCTCGGTCAAGACCAATTCGATCGTGCACTCGTCCAACATAGACTATCGCTAGCTATCTGCTGTGCAGTCGTCCAAAAGGCGTATCTAGCATGAATCTGCACCGGTATCTGGGGATTACACAGAAATCGGCGCGGTACATGCTACATCGTATACGAAAGGGAGGGAAACGACACACCAGGAATTCTGTGGCGAATTGGAAGCGTGCGAGACTTTTGTCGACGGCAAAGAGACAAACAAGCACGCCAACAAAAAGTTGTGCGCTGGACGTGGTACCGTCGTCAATATTCCAGTTGCTGGCATGAAAGAGCGAGGGACGAAACGGATTCAAGCTGAAGGTAGTAGGCGCAACAGACTGCAGCACGTTCTAGGGATTTGTCTTGAAGAATATCACGAAATATACCACTATCTATACTGATGAGGCGAGAGCCTATATTGGCTTGCCACATAAGCATGAGACCGTCAGGTATTCTATCGGCAACTATGTGAAGGAGGAAGCCAACACGAACGGAATGAAATCGTTCTGGGGGATATTCAAACGGGGATACGTCGGCGTCTACCACAAGATGAGCTCTAAACATCTGCACCGATACATTACCGAGTTTCAAGAACGCTACTTCTACCGAGCGCTACATACCGAACAACGGATGGAGGAGCTGGTTAGAAGAAGCGCAAAGAAGCAACTCAAATATGCCAATCTAATTGCTTAAGCCTGAAATACTTGAGGGCAAACTCTTTGACACGCCGTTGCCTGTAGGGAAAAGCCCCTCACTTCAAACGAATGTACCATTCGGATATAGTTAATGGCGCAATAGAAATCGTGATTGGATTTATCCTAGTCGTAGTAAGGTTAATCATCTTAGGTTGGCTCTATGACGAATTACCATCTTAGCTATAGAAGGAGGCAAGACATGAAGGGCGTATTCCTTATACTAGCTGTGTTCCTGCTTGCTAGTTGTGGCCAGGAGCATGACGCCGATCTTGATGACGGTACGCCACGTGTGCGACTAGTAAAGGGTAACGAGGTGTTGTTTCATATTCTTTGGGACCGCCCGCTCCAAGTAGAACAGGTTATTGAAGTTCAGTTTAATGAGCGCATTCAAGACTCTGGAACCCTAGAATGGAAGTCAACAGCAACTCGCTATTTGTTCTACTTCCCAGCGGGCGCGGTTATATCCGAACCGGTTCGTTTGGACTTGAACAGATGGCATACCTACCGAGTAAAGATACTACCAGCGCATATCCGAAATGCGTACACACTACCGGCGCCGGCATGGATGGCGACCGAGACAAGTGCGAGGGTGGGTGGCGGGATAGGCTTGCGAGAGCAAAACGATATTATTCCCGAAGGTTATGACTTCAAGCCCTACAAACTAGGATTCCCGTCATCGCTCTCCTTCTACCCACCGACACGGCATTGACATGTATTGAAGTGCCAACGCTAATTTAGACCACAAATCAGCAAAGTTAATACAAGTTTTGCTGTTCAAATCCCCGTGGTGTCACGGCACGACTTAAACGCGGCAGCAATCTTGTTGTAATGACTGTAACGAAAAACCCAGGAATTTCAATAGGCGGCAACTTGGCTTAATTAGGAAAGATGTCTATTGTTTTGCCATCAAGATTGACTATCATTCTTTCGCGAGAGGCCCCTGTTTCACGCGTCCCCACGTGGTAGCGGCTTTGCCGTAGGGTTGCACGGTCAGAATTGTAGCGCGGTAGATGCCTTGGGGGGTGTGGACGGTGCCTGCCTGCCTTTCGTGGAGCGCATAGGTTGCTGCGTACAGCTCGGATTGATGAGTTACGAGCGCACTAACTGTAAGCCACTGCAGACCTGCGGGAATCCATGTGTCCGAGCGTGCATCAAACATGTAGACGCCGTGATCGTAAAGTCCGGCAAACAGACGGCCGCGGTTTACAGCCAGGCTTGTTAAACTGGGAGCGTAGTCTAGATACCCATCGGAATCGCTTGGAAGCCCTACGATGCGATACTCCCAAGGGAAAGGGAGTCCTTCTTCGTTCCATCGTGCAAAGCCTTTGCCTCCGGCGACGTATAATCGATCATTGAACACCGCCCAGTCGTGCGCCGGGTGGTGTCCGAAACGGGGAATAGATTCCCACGTGTGGCCGTTGTCAGGGGAACGGAACATGCTGCCATCCGATTCGCTCCAGAGATAACCATCGAACTCAGTCATCGACAAGATACTACGGGCTATTGGCCAGTCGGGCGCTCCCCACGCGTCTTGGCGCACTATCCAGTCGTCTATTACGCCGTGCCATGTCTCACCTCGGTCGGTCAATGTATACGTACCCAAGCACGTCACAGTGATGACTGTGCCAGAACTGGTGACGAGGATTTGCTCAACGCGTCCGTATTGGTCGAGTTCTTCGTATAGGGGCAATCCGTCGTTTATGGGCTTCCATGTCTCGCCGAGATTGTCGGAGCGAACTACGCCGTTGCCATGTGTTCCTGCATACACGGTATTTTGATGGATTGCAATTGCAGTACACGTGTGTTTAACTTCGCTTGAACCCCAGGTGTAACCGTCATCGAGGGAGATGTATACGCCATTCCATGTCCCGGCGTAGAGTCGGCGTCCATCGGTTTCAAGTGCGTTCACGCGCCCCATGGGCTGCACGACAGTCAGTTGAGTCCACTCGGCGCGGATATTCGCATCCGATTCGTTCGCCAGCATAGTCGTTGTTACTAAGAAAATGAAAGCGGTTCGCATTAAACGTCGAGTCCATATCATTGGATTTCCTCCCTAAGAACTGATGGCTATCGGATTGACTGCGTTAGTAGAGTGTGCGCAAGTTATGTACCACTCCCATAAGCTGCCCCGACTTGGCACTACCCCGCGAATTTCATCAAACTCGTCTGCCGATGTGTCATGGAGACGCAATGGCGTTTCGTGCTTTCGTATCCAACAAGTGAACGCCAATGTTCATTTTTTGTGCAAGAGGGGCGTTGGCTGTTCTCGCTACAGTGCTTGTGTCTTACAAATCTGGTAGAGCATCAGTGTTGTCCCACCCTCCTGTTGGTAATACCATTTCTTAAAATGATAGGGCATCAATGATGTGAATTTCGGAGAAAAGCTATCGCACGGGATTTGCTATCAAGACTTCCTATCGCCTTCACTATTCGTTCAGTTGATCGGTTGGAAAGGGATCTCTATGGGAGTTCTATCGCGCTCCTTATCCAGTCGCTTGATCGCAGTGCGCACCCTACAGGATTGTCCAGAGAAGAAACCGAGTTTTGAAGAAAAAACTCGGTTTCGTCGCGAGCTGGAGAGGGATCTACTATCGGGATTAGCTATCGCCTTCGCTAGCCACTCAGTTGATCCCTCGTTGTCCACTCGGTTGATCTCCTACAGAACCGGGCGTGCAGTGAATGAGGTGCAATTGTTCTGCAGCAACAGGAGATTGTTGTTGACCGAAAATTGCCTACCGGGTAAAATGGTACGAGTAATTTAAAAAGGATTTGGATTCTTTGTGGCGACTTTCAAGACGATATTTCGCGACGTATTCAACTATCAACTCCAAGGAGATTGATTTATGGCACTGTCACCTGAATTGTGCAAGAAGATGTACAAAGATATGTGGCGCATTCGGCTCTTCGAGGAGGAGGCGCATCGCCAAACAAGTCTCGGCAGCGTAGTGGGCGCGCTCCACATGTATTGCGGGGAAGAGGCGGTCGCGGTCGGTGTTTGCGGCAATCTACGAGATGACGATTATGTTTTGGGCACGCATCGCAGCCACGGACATTGCATAGCCAAGGGCGCCAAGCCGAACCAAATGATGGCGGAGTTGTTCGGCAAAGCCACGGGCACCTGCGCCGGAAAGGGCGGTTCGATGCACATCGCGGATTTCTCGCTCAACATGCTGGGCGCCAACGGTATCGTGGGCGCGGGTATTTCGCCCGCCACCGGCGCCGCACTCGCCAGCAAGATGCGCGGGACGGATCAGGTGTCGGTCTGTTTCTTCGGCGACGGCGCTGCCGCGCGAGGCACCTTCCACGAGGGCATCGGGTTCGGCGCATTGTGGAAGCTCCCGGTGGTTTACGTCTGCGAGAACAACCAATATCAGCAGTGGGTGCCGCGGTCGAATGTGGCTGTTCTGGATTCGGTCGCCGATATGGCGGGGTCGTATGCCATTCCCGGCATATCCATTGATGGGCAAGACATTGTCGAGGTTTATGAAGTGGTTGGTCAAGCGGTCGAACGCGCCCGCAAGGGCGGGGGGCCCACGTTGGTCGAAGCGAAAACCTACCGCTTCCACGGGCACAGCTTGGGCGATGAGGAGCAGTACCGCTCCAGCGATGAAGTTGAAACGTGGAAGAACGATCGCGACCCGATTACGCTCTTCCGCACGGTGATGATGCACAAGAACTGGTTGACCGAGGACGAGGACGCGGCAATTCAGGAAGAGGCCAAAGACGAGATTTTGAACGCGGTGAAGTTCGCCGAGGAAAGCCCGTACCCGACGGTTGCCAATGTTACCACGGATGTGCTCGCTGCCGAGCAGGAGGTGGCATAATGAAGACGTTGACCTTCAGCAGGGCGCTGTGCGAGGCGCTGCACGAGGAGATGGAACGTGACGAGTCCGTATTCGTCATGGGTGAAGATGTCATCACGCACGGGGGACCTTACAAGGTGACCGACGGGATTGCGGAGCGTTTCCCGGAACGGATATTCGAAACGCCGATTGCCGAGGCGGGGATAGTCGGATTGGGGGTCGGCGCCGCGATGGCGGGTATGAGTCCCGTCGTCGAGATCATGTACATGGACTTTGTGACGTGCGCCATGGACGAAGTGGTCAACCAAGCGGCGAAGATGCGCTACATGACCGGGGGTCAAGCCAGCGTTCCGATGGTTATCCGCCTTCCGTGCGGCGTCGGTCGATTGCTCGCGGCGCAGCACTCGCAGATTATGGAATCTTGGTTTATGCACGTGCCCGGGTTACAAGTGGTTGTGCCTTCAACGCCAAGCGACGCCAAAGGATTGCTCAAATCCGCGGTGCGCAGCGAGGATCCGGTGATGTTCTTCGAGTACAAGCGCATCTATGCCTCTAGGGGCGAGGTGCCGGACGGGGAACATATCGTGCCCATCGGCAAAGCGCACATCAGTCGTGAAGGCGAGGACGCGACCATCGTCGCCATTGGGCCAATGGTGCAGAAATCGCTCGAAGCGGCGGTGCTGCTGGAGGATGACGGCTACGACGTTGAGGTTGTCGATGTGAGATCGCTGTCGCCGTTGGATACAGAGACCATCTGCGAGTCGGTGCGTCGGACGGGGCACGCCGTGGTGTGCGGAGAGGACTCCAGCTTTGCCGGGGCGGTTTCCGAGATTGCGGCGATGATTGGCGAGAACTGCTTTGAATCGCTCAAGGCGCCGGTCACGCGAATCGGGAGCCCACATGTGCCGATGCCGTTTAGCTCGGAGCTCGTCAAGCACGTTGTGCCCGAGGTTCCAAACATCACCGAGGCTGTCAACCGTGTAATGGCATAGCGGGATTTCTCCGAAATCCCATCTGTGCACATCGCAGGAAAGGAGAACTCATGGCAGTACAGTTCCGTCTAGCGGCGTTTGGTCACACGATGGAAACAGGCCGCGTCGTTGAGTGGCACATCGCCGAAGGGAGCAGAATTGAAGAGGGGCAACCCTTGGTTTCGATTGAGACAGACAAAACTGTCGTCGAGGTGGAGTCGCCGGTGAGCGGCGTGCTGCTGCGCATCGTGGGTCAAGCCGATGGCGAGTACGATGTCGGTGAAACTTTGGCGTGGATTGGCGAGGAGGGCGAGAAGGTGCCGGACGCCCCCGCCGCACCGCCCAAAACTCCAACGGTCGATCGCCCGGCAGAGTCACGGGCGACTCCGGTGGCGCTGCGGTTGGCGCAACGGCACGGGATAGACGCCGAATCGCTCCCCGGCACGGGACCGGGTGGACGGGTGACCAAGGAGGATGTGCAGCGGGCTATCGACGCGGGCGGAGCGATGCCGGAAAGCGTTGCGGACGAGAAGCCAGCCGCCAGCACTGCGGAGCAATCCAGCACTTCGGCTGCCGATAGACCTTCGGGGGGGCGTGTAACTCCCGTCGCACTGCGGCTTGCGCAACGGCACGGCATAGATGCCGGATCGCTCCCCGGTACGGGACCGGGAGGACGGGTGACCAAGGAGGATGTGCAGCGGGCTATCGACGCGGGCGCGGCGAGTCCGGAAAAACCGGCGGACGAGAGATCTGCCTCCGAGGTTGAAGTCATTCCGCTTAGCGGCATCCGCCGCACGACGGCCGAGCGACTCGGCGCGATCTGGTCGCAAGCGCCGCATGTTACCGAAGGTATCGAAGTCGATTTCAGCGCCATCCAAAGCCTTCGAGCATCGCATGAGGAGGCGTGGCGCCAGACTCACGGGATTGCGCCGTCAATCAATGACTTCGTGCTGAAAGCCACCGCCGAGGCGTTGAAATCTCATCCTCGGCTCAACGCGGCGCTGATTGACGGGGCGGTACACCAGTACCGCGAGGTCAACCTTGGGGTAGCGGTTGATATCCCGGACGGCTTGGTGGTGCCAGTGGTTCGAGGCGCCCAAGCTCTCGGCATTGTGGAGATTGCGACGCAGGCCAGAGCACTTGCAGAGCGTGCGCGAGAGGGGAAACTAAGAGTTGACGATTATGCGGACGGCACGTTCACTGTCACCAACCTCGGCGGGCTTGGGGTGGACTGGTTCACGCCGGTGCTCAATCCGCCGCAGTGCGCTATTTTGGGGGTGGGGCGGGTGCGGCGGGTTGCCGTGTTTGCCGGTGAGTCGATTGTGGCGCGGGATATCGGGACTCTGGTGCTCACTTTTGATCATCGTGCGATAGATGGTGCGCCGTGTGCGCGTTTTCTCGGGGAGTTGCGGGGGCTTATTGAGGCGCCGGAGGGGTTGCTGCCTTGAATGACATTTTTTGACTTACGGTGCTGTTGAACTGCTAGTCGTTACATTTCACTCATAATTATTCCGCATTGTTTTTTGGGCCATAGACGTAATTTTCATGACTTGAAGTAATGATCATTGACAAATACGGAAAAACTCATATAATTTTGGGGTGTCATAAGATGTTTTAACCTATAATTAGGAGAGACTAAGTTGAATCCGCAGCAGCAGAGACAGGGAGGGCTACACAAACTTACTCCCAGTGAACGAAAATCGCTGGAAAAATCAGTATGGCAATTAGTCTTCAAAATTACGTCTCGCTCAAAACCAACATCGGCGAAACTTGAAAATAGTGCAGTTGAATATCTTAGGAACAACGGCGAACTGGAAGATGCTGCTGTTGAATATCTTAAGGATGAAGGTGAACTTGGGACTGCCGCTGTTGGATACCTCAAAGATGCCGGATGGGACGAAGTGAGAGTGTTGGGAACAAGGGAAATCAACTCCGCGGAGTATTTAGTCGCAGAAGCAGGGAATTACACGTATATTCTTGAATCAAAGAGGTACTTGTATACTCTATCCCGCCCAGGACAATACCTTGGAAATATGGGGTTTTCGTCATGTGAAATCATAGATTCTGATGGTGATGTAGTCGACTTCTGGACGGAGGATACAGAATGATATACTACCACTCCAACCCACCACGGGCAGGTCATTATAAATGTCTCGTTGTCGATCCGCCTTGGGATCAGGGTAAAACTGGAAAGCGTTCGGTTCGCCCCAATCAAGGTACAGCGTTGCCTTATCCAACAATGACTTGCAAGGAAATTGCTAGTCTTCCTATCAATGCTTGGGATGCAGATCATGCTTTTCTATGGTTATGGGCAACAAACAGTCGTTCGCATTCGAGTGGCAAACCAATTCTCCTTCAAGCTTTTGAATTAATGGAGAATTGGGGATTCCGTTATTATACAACCATCACGTGGAACAAAACGACTGGTCCGTGCCCTTTCGGGCCTTATCAAATTATTTCAGAACATTGCCTATTCGGGTATCGTGGCAAATGTGTTTTCCCAAAGGAATCGTTAGGAAAAATGCAAACTGTGTTTTCGGCCTCGGTCAAGCGCCATAGCGAGAAACCTACGCGTATGTATAACGATATACGGCGCCATTTTCACGCTCCACGGCTAGATGTATCTGCTAGAAAAAGACATCCTGGATTTGATGCATGGGGTAATCAGAGGGAAGACAGTTGCGCATTTATTTTAAACTTGCCGATCCAATACCTACTCAAATTGAATCCCTCATTACTGACTCTGGAAAATGGCATGCCAAGAAACAACATTACCGCATCAATCACTCGAACCTCGTTATGCAACTATTTGAATGTGGCTTTCTTCTTGGACTAAACGGACCAAATCAAGGCAGAATCAATCAGTTTATGAAAGAGAAGTTCTCACTTCATGAGGATGAATCCACTTAACATACCCAGGCCTCCGACAAGTGCACAGTCGTTGGGTTTCAGCGGCATTTTGTAACAAGAAGGCTACCGAAAAGTAGAACTGTCCTTAGAAGTTTGATACGGGTGTGTTGTTGGCTGCTCAACTCAGCCTTCGGACTGAGATGCAGTTCCGCTGGGGGAGGAATATTATTGCCACTAAGGACTAGGAAGTTGAGAGAATTGGATTTGCGACTGCGAAACAGGTTATCAACTGGGCGAAAATTCAGCACATTAACGCCAAGAAAGAAGAAGCACATCTACTACACTCTATTCGAGTTAACAGTGTTATCTGAATTACTTGCGGCCAATGATTGTTGCGAATTACGCTTGACAATACGACGATTTGGGGACCAGACTATTTGAGCGAATATTCGCACTTCAACTACGAAATAGGAAACAACCAATGCTAAATATCAGAGCGATGTGGTTTCTTGCATCTGTTATTTGGATTATGTGCTTCGGCGGTTGCGCGACAAGAAATTCAATGCTTAGTGCACCTCTTGGCGCAGGTCGTTCACAAACATTTAATTCAGCATATGACACAGTTGTCAAAGCAGTTCGCGATGCTGTCATTGCATCTGGATTTGCTATTGACACAACTTCCGAATTTGGCAATGAGACTTTCGTGATGGTTGCGAAAAAAGATGCCTCAGGATGGAGTTGGGGTGAATTAGTCCGAGTGACGATTCAGGGAGTTAGTGAAGACGAAACCATAGTTAGGGTGTATACAGCAAGGAGATTGGCAACCAACATTACTGCCAGAGGTGACTGGGCGGATACGGTGTTTGCAAACATTGCATTGGAGCTAAGATAGGATTGTTCCATGACGGGGATTGCTTGTGAGGAAACTCCCTTGCTGGGCAGAGTTGCTAAACTAGAGCGTACCTACATCGCAGACTTTCTCAATTCATCCATCGTCTTCCGAAACTAGAGCAGGTAGGATACCGCCATTGATAGCGTGGGGCCGACCTCGAAAGCATCGCCATCGTCTGACAGGACTCGGCTTTGAATCGGGAATATCACGTTCAGCCGGATGGGAACGCCAAATCTCGGATCGGGCGTCACGCCGAACTGTAGGGCATTGAAAATCAGACCGGAGTTGATGTCGCGGTTTCCGTCCCAGTAGGCGAAAGATTGGAATAGTCCCAGATGGCTCGCATGCAGTGCCAGCCAATCCTCGACTTGATATCGTATACCTACGGTTTCAGTGACATCCACGGAGCCGCGATAGGTCTTGTCGTTCTCGTAAAATGGGAAGTGACCGTGTATCGAGGCGTTGAGCGAGAGTGCCCCGGACAACGGGGTTTCGTAGTGTAACGCCGCTATCGGATCGAATGTGCCGGCGCCGAACTGGATGTGAAGGTGTTTTAAGCCGGCGTCTCCCAGTTTGAACGGATCCGCCTCTGTCGCCCCGACCGGTATACTGGTCCCGAGCGACACCATCAAGATATCGTCGTCGCGCAGTAGGTTTGCGAGTTTGCGCGAAACGAGCAGGTGCGCATCCGCAAATCCGCGGTACACCTCGTTGCGATGGTGGATTTCTTGGTTACCGAGGATTGCGCGGCGTTCTTCCAACGTCACGGGCGCAATCTCGTCAATGAAGGCGTCCTGATTCTTGATGTCGTAGGGCAAACTCAACGCGACATCCCAATCAGCCGTGTGGCGATAGGCGATATCAAGTTGAAAGCGTAAAAAATCCAAGGAAACGCGATGACGATGCAGCGGAACTTGAATCACCTCACCTGTTGAGGAAAGCCCCTTTGTCTCCAGGTGTCCACCGTCGGCATCAAATCCCCGTAGCAGGTTGAGGGAAAACCGGAATTTTCCGATGTCTTCAGAAGTCGAACCGACTCCACCAATCCCGCTCCGCGGAATCACAGGATTACTTCACGCGCCGCAGGACTCTTGCGCGTACGAGAGCGGTGAGAGAAGCTGGAAACTTGCCAGGATTATAGTTAAGAAAAGTTTGATTCTTCGCATAGGAAAGTCGATTTACAATGTCCGTTATACTGCTAAAATATACAAAGTCATCAAACGTGCTTCGTACGGTTCTCACCATCACTATAGGAATCGGTACACCCCGCTATATGTAGCGGATCCTGCTACATATAAAACCATCGAAAGTCTAAGGATATTGTTGCCGTGTTTATTCGCGGGTGTTTTGGGAGATTCCCATGAAATCCTTCCAGTCAATTCCTAGATTTCGAATAGCAGAACGGATTGTACCTATTTTTAAATCATTAGCCCCATGAACTGGATTAACCACAGTCTTGTTAGCGAAAGGATTATACCATTTGCGGTGGGATCCACGCCTGGGAGTGTGCCTGCTTTCGCAACCAAGCGCCTTCAGTCTTCGAGCTACCTCTTGATATTTCACAGGATTGTAGCCTTTGGTTCTAAATTAGAAACTGTAGCTTGAAAGAAGAAGGGTGACACATCGCCGTCAACTGGAAATGTAGGTGTCATTGTTTCAAACCATACTGGTTGCTTTTTTAGTGGAATTGTCTCGGGCATGACTTGAATCGTGTCAGGTAAAGCCCGGTTAAAATCATCGTAGAGTTCCAACAGTGTAGCAAAGGCATCTATAGCGTTGTTTAGCGCCTCTTCGATTGAATTACCTTCGGTTATCAGTTCAGGCAGTTCTTTACATGTGACTGTGTAGCCACCTTCTGATTGAGGTGTTAGTGCCACGGTTATTCTATAACTCACTGTAATACCTCGCCTCCCAGTTATACCATTTCTCTATACTTGCAGTGCATTAATAGGGTCAATGAGTCCTTCCAATGCGGGGCAAGATGCCCCGCCTACCGCTTTTGGTGTGCAGGGCAATGGTTGGGATCGGTTTTTTCATAATCGTATAATTGAAAACATAATTACGCACTCTCATTCAAGCGATATGGTATTAGTAAGTTTTCTTGTAACTGTTTAGTCTATTGATTTCTAGCGGGAAAGCATGGCAATTGGTTGAGAAACCAAGCGTGAATGGTTTAACGAATGTTCGCCTTATTATTGCAAAGGCGCGCCTAGTGCTATTGGCTACTGAACCATTTATCGGAGATATTCACATGCCGCTCCGCTGGAGCGGAAGAAACCGATATCTCTTGGCTACAAACATGGCACTCCGCTGGAGTGCAAGACGTAATCAACCCTTAGATACAAAAGCCCAACTCTGTTGCAAGGGTTTCGCGTCAGCAGAGCGCTATCTAAACCATGCGGGGATTTGACTATCCGCCACCTGCTATTACTAAACACCTACGTTTTCTTAGTTCTTCGGGAATACATCCTTTACTTTAGTCTCCGTAAATCGTCGTAATTTTCTCAAGGTTGTTAAAACCGGTGTCAAATCAAGCATTCATTTCTGCTTTAGTGGCGAGTTGCTTTAAATCCTGTTTTGTCGGAATATTTAACAAAATTGAGAGCCCCTATACCAAATACCAAGCATTGTGATAATCAGTGATATTGTTTGCCACCAACTTTGCCTTTCGAGAGTAACTGCTCCGTGGATTGAGGTGGTTTCCCACTGTACCAGCACATTATATCAGAAGTTGGAGTTAGTATCAAGGAGAACTCGAAATGGCTCAGGGGAACGCAGATCTGCGTTCCCTACGGGGTTACTCGCTAACGTTGCCGCGAAGATTTGCCGCCGGGAGGGGTCGGCGTTGGGTTTCGCTGGGCTCAACCTACGGGTTGGTGTACCGGAGTATGCCTACTACTGACAACTATTCGATCGCTCGGATGCTTGCGACTTGGGGGGCGTGGCGTGGAAGTCGGCGGTCGCGGAAGCGGGGTTCGGGCACATAGCCGGAGTAGTCCGAAATCCCGCCGTGCGTCAAGGAATAGACTGCGACGTTCGTCATGAATCTGTAGACGCCGGGAGAGTAATGGACACCAAAGCCGGGTATGCTGACGCTGCGCATCGCGCACAGATAGTCTCGACGGCTAATTAGAACGGACAACCTGTCGCCAACCAAAAAACGCGCGGCGTTCCACCTAGTTCCGATGCTCGATCGCGCTCAGAATCTCACGAAGCATAGTGAAACCCAACGGAGACGCGATTCAGGAAACGTGAGTGTTGGGTTTCGCTCTCTCCACCCATTCGGTCGCTTGATTCCTACAATCAGATACGTTCCCCACTGGATTCAACTACGAATCAAGTTGAGCTTTGTAGTCGATGGCTTTGCCGAGAAGATAGATGAGTTCGTCAACCTGCTCGTTGTCGAACTCCGGATAGACGCCTTTGACAACGCGACGAACTTCCTCCAAACTTCCGTCCTTTGCCCAGTAGCTCTCCCGCAGGATTTCGGCGAATTCTGCCACGGCTGCCGTGAGACGAAACGGCGCCGACGCCGTCTCAAACGACTCATGCAGTTGCGACAGGAGGATGTCTTCTCCAATTTCGGTGACTTTATGGCTGTCGGGATCGGCGTAGCGAATCGAGGCGGTCGCGATTTTTCCGGATGCCCCTTCGCGCAACTTTACCTCATACAGCGCGGTCACGCAGTGACCCGAGCCGATTTCCCCGGCGTCAACGGTGTCATCGCGGAATTGGTGGTTTTCGAGGAAACGATTCTCATAGCCGAGCAGACGGGATCGGCTGACAACCTCCGGATTGAAATCGACTTGAATTTTCGCGTCTTTGGCGATGACCTGCAGCGTGCCCGTCAGATCTTCTACAAAGATGCGCCTCGCCTCGCTAAGGGTGTCAACGTAGGCGTAGTTCCCGTTCCCGGCGTTCGCGAGTTTCTCCATGAGGATGTCGTTGTAGTTTCCCATCCCAAATCCGACGGTTGACAGCGTGATTCCGCGTTTAACGTGGGCGCGTATCTCCTTCAGGATTTCTTCCGGACCGGTTCGCCCGACATTGGCGACACCGTCCGAGCAGAGTATCACGCGATTGATGCGATCGACCTCGGCGTTGCGCCAAGCGAGGTCGTATCCGATGCGCAATCCTTCTTCAGCATTGGTCGATCCGTCCGGATATAGGGAATCAATGGCCGCCAGGATCTCGGCGCGTCGGTTTACTCCCGTATGCGGCAGCATCAGCCTTCCCCGCGAGCCGTAGACGACGATGCCCACTTTGTCGGTGGGTCGAAGTTGATCGACAAGCAGCCTTAACGCCCTCTTCACCAGCCCCAATCGGTTTTCCCGCTCCATTGAGCCGGACACGTCAACCACAAAGGTCAACGCCGCGTCTTTTCGGTCTTCGTCGGGTATCACGCGGCCCTTCAATCCGATTCTTAGCAGATGGGTACGCTTGCTATCGGCGAATATTGACGGCGCGCCTTCAAGGTGGATGGCGAATGCGCCCTCGGTCGGGGCGGCATAATCGTATTTGAAGGCATTGACGAACTCCTCGACGCGCACGGCTTCCGACGGGGGCAGATGCCCCTCCGTCAAGTAGCTGCGGGTAACCGAATACGACGCCGTATCGACATCCATCGCGAACGTCGAAAGATGTTCGTCCTCCGTATCAAGGAAGGGATTGACGCCGGCGCTCTTGAAATACATATCGGGATAGGCGGCGGCGTTTGGCGGTTTGAGTTGGGGAGCTGTTCGATAGGCGGCTGTATCCGCAACGGCTGATAAGTGTGTCTTCGCGGCTACTTTTGTAGATGCCGGAGTGTTCTTAGGACTATGGTTGGAAGAAGATGGAACCACCATATGTCTACTTATCTGCGATGGATGAGCGTCTGATGCTTCTATGCGCGCCACCTTTGAGGAAAACTCTAACACGGACGTTGGCTGGTAATTGGAAACCGCCCGCATTGCAAGTGGAGGTCTGCGTTCCCCGTGCGGCGATGGCTGCGTTCCAATTGCCGAAACCCTGCCCGCCATGGCAGGTTTCCGCATTTTTTGTTTCGGGGGAGCCTGTTCCGACAAAAATGCAACAGTGATCGTATCATCCGGCTGTGGAGTTTTCGTCACCCAATAGGCGCCAATAAGCAACACGGCAGCGGTGTGTATCATCAACGAAGCCATTAACGCGCCCGACAGTTTCTTGAATTTCATGATGTGTCCTCCGATATTTGGATAGGAAGGATGGAAGTGTGGAAGGTTGGAAGATTCCTTTCCACGGCAGTTTTAATTAGGTTTAGTTAAAGCGAAGAGCAAGTAATGTGCCATCAGCATCAGTGCGATTGTATGGCGATCTCGTGGCTTGAGTGCACCAGATTGGTCAAGGCTGGTGTTTGTATTGCCCTGCTTTGTGCAAAAGGCGGGATTGTTGTTCAGATGTAGTGTAGGGTATCAAGCGAGTGAATAGATCAAGGGAACGATCAACTGAGTGGACAACGAAGGCGATAGAAGATCCCATAGTGACCGCGATAGTAAATCCCGTGCGATAGGAATTTCGCTTCTTGCAGGGTGGCTTGATCCCAACCTACGGGCTATCGCGCTCCTTATTCAGTCGCTTGATCGGTTTCGGGAAGGGTTGAATCTTATTGATTGTCGTTGGAATCGGATTCAAAATATGATACGATGGCTTTATGTTTGCTGCGGGTGCATCAAGGTGGCGGCGATGCCATAGTTCGGCAGGCTAAACGACATGAGGAGGGTTAACATGAGTGAACATCTTATCTCATCAAAGGAGATGGCGCAGTTTGTGGCTTCCGGCTACCTGAAGTTCGAGGAGATGGTGCCGAAAGATTTGTCCGACGCATGCCTTGAGGACATGAAAAACCACCGCGGTTATCTCGAGGTTGGTACCCCGTTCGAGGAGACTTGGCCCAAGGGCACGCCGCTCGGCGATGTGTTCCGTTTGCCGCAGGTCAAAGGGCTGATCCATTCGTTGGTCGGTCCGAATCCGGTCTATGATCATCACGCGGTGCATCTGCAGCGGGCGAACAGTATGAAGGGACCGGACACGCACCAGGACTCGGTCATCGACTTTCGCGAGAACTATTTCGACATCCAGTTGTCGTTCTTCGCGCACGACACGCCCGACGAGATGGGCGGTACGTTCCTGATTCCGGGATCGCATTTCCGAAATGTTCGCACGGGGGAGATTCGCGGCTACCATCAGATCTCCGGCAAAATCTGGGCGACGTGCCCGGCGGGGACGATGTATGTCTGGAACACGCGAGTCTGGCACGGCGGGCGCAGCAACTATACCGATAAAGATCGCTACATGTACAAGCTGCGGCTCAACCCGTCGCAACCTCAGGTGCGCAATTTCGATACATCGGATATCGACGACCCGAAGATAGGAAGCATTCTTTCGAAGGGGCACGGCTGGGAAGGCAACGACATGCGGTATGAGTTGATGAAGCGCGTCCAGCTGTGGCGGTATGTTTCTGATCAGCCGGAGTACGATATCGGCGAGCGTTTCATGCGCAGGATTGAGTACCAGCCGCAAAGGATGTCGGCTTAAATCGAGAGAAGATAAGAAAATCGGCGATTTGATGATTGGAGATTATGGGCGATGAAGTGTTGGGGTTCGCTTGAATTGCGGCGTTTTCGGGCAGAATGGAACATCGGACATTTTCTTGCCGTGCGTGAATTCTCTTGGACTTCCGCTCAACCCAACCTCTACGGTCTGACATATTCAAAGGCTGGTGGGCAGTGCCCACCCTACAGGGAGAGGATTAGTGCAAAAAGGCGAAGTGGTGATTTGATGATTGGAGATTCTGCCAACCTCGTGCCTAGAGATCCTATTTGTTGACGAGCATTCTGCGGGTGGTGGTGAAATCGTCTGCGGTGAGGGTGCAAAAGTAGATGCCGGTGGCGACGGGTTCGCCGTATTGATTGCGCCCGTCCCAATACGCTGCACGGCCTCGGCTCTGATATAGGCCTGCGGGCTGGTAGCCAATCTCCAGTGCTTGCACCGTCCCTCCGTGCACGTCATGAATCGTCAAGGTGACATCCGCCGGCACCTGCAACTGATAGGGTATCCATGTCTCCGGATTGAACGGATTGGGGTAATTTGGCAACAGGGCTGTCTCGGTCGGAATGTATGTCTGCCGCGTCAGCGCCGTCAACAGTCGTTCAAGCGTAATGATTCCTCGCTGCACGGTTGGATCTGCCGTCTCCAGTTGCTTAGCGTCATTCAGCCACTTCTTCACATCCTCGGCCGTGAGGGCTCCACGTCCACCCGCGTGGCTGGAAGGGGCGGCGGCGTCTCCCAACGCATCGGCGACCAGTTCCAAATCCTTGAGGTTTGCAACCCCATCTCCGTTGACATCCGCACCATCTTGCCTCAATTTCCCGAAATGCGAGGCGACCAACACCAAGTCCAGGATGTTCGTGATTCCATCGCGGTTGACATCGGTCACACCGAATTCACCTGGGTTTGTGTAAGGAGTCGTGTCCCAAAACAGGATTGTTCCATCCAAACTTCCGCTGGCAAGCCCAATTCCATCCGGGTGAAACGCTACACTCGTAACCTCAGACGTATGACCCTTGAACGTACCCAGCAGATCGCCCGTAGCAGCATCCCACAGGCGGACAGTATCATCACTCCCTCCACTTGCCAGCGTCACCCCATCCGGACTGAAGGAGACGCTCTCGATCCAATGCGTATGTCCCTTAAGCGTCCGTACTAGCACATCTCTATTCGCATCCCACAGACGAACCGTACGGTCACGACTCCCGCTGGCAAGCTTCAAGCCATCCGGGCTAAATGCGAGACTAGTGATGTTGGATGAGTGTCCTTGAAGCGTGCGCCTGCGCGCACCCGTGGCGGCATCCCATAGATGGATGGCACCGTCGTAGCTCCCACTGGCTAGCGTCACGCCATCGGGCGAATAGGTCACGGACAATACCACGCCCGTGTTTTCGTCAATTAATCGCACTTGCTCGCCGGTGGCTACATCCCACAAACGAATGGTACTGTCCCAACCTGCACTGGCGAGGGTCAAACCGTTCGGACTGTACGCCACATCGGTAACCCAAAGCGAGTGTCCCCCAAGCGTTCGTCGCCCGCCGGTGAGGGCATCCCAGAGATGGAGGCTGCCGTCTCTACTCCCACTGGCAAACGTCAAGCCGTCGGGACTGTACGCCACGCTAATGACTTCCTTCTCACCCGCTTGAAGCGTTCGCACCTGCGCACCCGCAGTCGTATCCCATAGACGGATAGCGCTGTCCCAACTCCCGCTGACGAGCCTTTTCCCGTCCGGACTGTACGCAATGCTATTGATCCAGGAGGAATGCGCGTTGATTGAGCGCGCCAACTCACCCGTAGTTATATCCCATAGGCGGATGGAATGGTCCCAACTCACACTAACAAGCGTTTTTCCGTCCGGGCTGACCGCAATCTTCGGGTTAAACGAAAGATCTCTCCTGCTGGTAGAGGTAACCTCATCAAACGTTAACTTTTGGCCACCGGTATCCGGATCCCACAGCCTGACCGTACCGAACCAGCCGCCACTCGCAAGTGTCTTTCCGTCCGGGCTGTATGTAAGGCTATTGACCCAATCCCTGGCCACATCAAGCGTGCGGATGTGTTCGCCGGTGAGGGCATCCCACAAGCGGATGCCACCATCCCAGCTCCCGCTGGCAAGCGTTTTCCCGTCCGGGCTGTACGTTACGCTGCTTACCTCCCACGTATGCCCCTCCTCAAGCGTCTGTACCTGTGCACCCGTATCCACGTCCCACAGACGTACCTCGCTCGAACTCCCGCTTGCAAGCGTGTCTCCGTCGGGGCTAAACGCGACGGTAGGGACCATCCATGTATGGCCTTCAAGCGCCCGTATGTGCTCACCAGTAACCACATTCCACAGGTGAAGGTTGCCACTCCAACCTCCGGCTGCAAGGGTTAAACCATCCGGGCTGAACGCCAAGCTAAAGGCGGGACTCGTATGCCCCTCAAGTGTCCTCTTGTGCGCTCCCGTCCCCACATCCCACAGATGGATGGTTTTGTCCCCACTCCCAGTCGCAAGCGTCAAGCCATTCGGACTGAATTCCATACTGTCGATCCAAGCCGTGTGTCCGTTGAGCAGGGCACTCTCTTGAAAATTCGTTGTGTCATAGAGCCAAATCCCCAGGCTACTCGCAACCGCGAGGCGCGCGCCATCCGGGGAGTAGGCGACGGGACCGGTCAGTGAGCCTTTACCTAGCCGCATAGAGGCGCCTTCGGGCAACTTCCGTTGCGGGGAGTCTTGGGCGACGGCGTTGAGTGAAAATAGGATGGAAAGGAATAGAAGGCAGGGCTTGAACGAAAGCGTGTTTTTCACCAACATCGTCATTCTCCTTTAGGAAGCGTCGCTCCAACAAGTGAATTTGTCAGTTTCGAGCGGCAAAACGAATGATTTTGAACGTCTTTTCAAGTAGTTTTGCGCCCAATTTTGATGGATGAAAGTGTATGCTTCGACCAAAGTGCAACATCTGTGCCAATGGGAAACCTGATTCATACTGCTCTCGGTGATGGGTTTTTTGGTTCAGGTGCACGGAATAGGTCAAGGAATTGGGTTCGCGTTGCCCTGCACGGTGCAGAAGTAGGGGGATTTGGGCGCGATCCCGGAGCGTTGCTTGCGGCAGAGGTCGCGACCGGGAGATCGCTCCTACAAAAATCAACACCTCAGGATTCACTATCGCCTTCCTTATCCAGTCAGTTGATCATTCGCTATTCGCTCAGAATTCGCTCAGATGATCCTTATTCAGTCGCTTGAGAAGATCCCTATCGCGCTCCTTATTCAGTCGCTTGATCGCTTTGATTGCCGTTGACATCAAATTCAATGTATGGTACGATGATTTTGCGGGTTGACGACGGCGCACCAGAGACACGCTGCCGCTTTCACGGTCGGCTGTGGCGTTCCCACGTAAGCCGCAATGTCCAGACGATTTCCAAGGAGAGGAACTATATGCCGAAGGTTCAGGATATCTTAGTGTTTTTCCAAGCAAGTCCCGGGCTCGATATTACCCCCTCCGCGTGGTCGCGGTACGAGGCTTCCAAGGGCACGGGGATTAAGAATCTTGTTGAGGAGACGGAACCCCCATACAAAAACGCGTTGGCTGCGATGCGCGACGGATGGCAGGTCATCCAGATGAGCGAGATGAAGCATCGCACCGCCGCCGACGGATATGAACTTGGACCGCTGCCGTATCAGACGGTGTTGTCGCGGTTCTGTGAATTACAAGACAAGGAGGAAGGTTCATAATGAACGAGCATCTCATCTCATCAAAGGAAATGGCGCAGTTTGTGGCTGCCGGCTATCTGAAGTTCGAAGAGATGGTGCCGAAAGATTTGTCTGACGCATGTCTGGAGGACATGAAAAACCACCGCGGTTATCTTGAGGTGGGCACCCCGTTCGAGGAGACGTGGCCCACGGGTTCGCCACTCGGCGACGTGTTCCGGTTGCCGCAGGTCAAAGGGCTGATCCATTCGTTGGTCGGTCCAAATCCGCTTTATGACCACCACGCGGTGCATCTGCTGCGAGCGAACAAGATGACGGGACCTAACATGCACCAGGACTCGGTCATCGATTTCCGTGAGAACTATTTCGACATCCAGTTGTCGTTCTTCCCGCACGACACGCCCGACGAGATGGGGGGACGTTCCTGATTCCGGGATCGCATTTCCGAAACGTGCGCACGTTCGAGGTCAAATGCTACCAACAGGTGACCGGCAAAATTTGGGCGACGTGCCCCGCGGGGACGATGTATGTCTGGAACACGCGGGTTTGGCACGGCGCGCGCAGCAACTATACCGATCAGGATCGGTACATGTATAAGTTGCGGCTCAACCCGTCGCAACCCCAGGTTCGGAATTTCGATACATCGGATATCGACGACCCGAAGATTGGAAGCATTCTCTCGAAGGGGCACGGCTGGGAAGGCAACGACATGCGATATGAGATCATGAAGCGCGTCCAGATGTGGCGGTATGTCTCCGATCAGCCGGATTTCGATATCGGCGAGCGATTCATGCGTAGGATTGAGTACCAGCCGCAGCGGATGTCGGCGTAAGACAGTGGATAGTGGATCTCTATGGGAACTCTATCAAGATCTTCTATCGCCTTCGTTAGCCACTCAGTTGATCATTCGCTATTCGGTCCATTGATCGATAGAGATCCCTTCAACTGACTGAATGGTTTTCTCGCTAAGAATGTATGATATAGGACTTACGCATGTTGGACTCTCAAAGCGAATACGAGTTCCGGAAGAAACCGAGTTTTCAAGAAAAAACTCGGTTTCAATATGCTTTGATAGACATTAAATACTTTGAGAATGAACCACTGAACAAGGGGGGTGGTAGAAATCTCTCATAAAGAAATGCATCCCGGTAAACAGACCTTTATCGATGATTTCTTCATTGAATCAATGGTCGGCGCGCATCGCGTGCTTAACCCCGCGGAAAAGCTGACCGTCGACGAACCGTTGAACATAATTACCCCGGGCCAACCGTGGGAGAGCGATGACGTCGAGGGCACCGTCGTGTGCGACGAAGTCAATCAGGTGTTACGGATTTACTACCACGGCGTGGACTCGCGCGTATGCGTTCTGGAGTCGAAAGACGGAATACACTGGGAACGTCCGAACCTGGGCTTGGTCGAGTTTGACGGTTCCAAAGCCAACAACATCACGAACTGTCCATCCCATATAGGCGCCATCCTGTGCGATCCGCATGAAACCGACGAAGCGTATCGTTGGAAGCGGATTGAATTTACACCCCAAGGGGTTGGGGCCGACGGCGAGCGGGTGTGGTGCGCTTACTACTCGCACGACGGATACGATTGGAAACCCTATCCGGCGGGTACGCATAGCAATCAGACGCAGCTCTTCGCCTTCGGTTCACGGCGAGAGACCTTCGGGGGCGCAATTGATCCCGACGCGCCCTATGTGTGGTATTCGCAGCGGGGATCGAACCGACGGACCCGCGTTCTGGGCCGCCGCGACAGCCAAAATTACCTCAACTGGTCGGGGCTGCAAACGGTGATTGAGCAGGATCTGGACGACCCAATCGGTACGGAGTTCTACGGCGCCGGGTTTGACGCGTCGAACCGGACGGATGGCGGCTTGCATATCATCATGCTGAACACCTTCTTGACGGATATAACGGAACCTTACGCTATCGAGGATCCGGAGAATTACTGGGGTAAGGAGAAGGGACCCGACGTAATACCGGCGCGGATTGACGGGTTCGTGGACACACAGTTGGCGGCGAGCCGCGACACCGTGGCGTGGAAACGCTACCGCGAACCGTTTATCCCGCGCGGAAAACCCGGCGCATGGGATTGGGGAATGCTCTATGGCGGCGGGCCCATACCGCACGATGGAAAAATTCTGTTTTTCTACGACGGTTATGCCGAGACCCACAACGGTCGTTCGCCGAGACCCTATGTAAAGCGGTATTCGGAGGGAGTGCCAAAAGGAAAGGGACTTGCTTCCCTACGCCTTGACGGGTACGTCAGCGTGGAAGCGGTTTCCTACGCGCCCGGCATTTTGACCACGCACCGCTTCCGCCAAGAGTCGGGCGGTACGATCGGTGTGAATGTCGACGCTTCCGCGGGCGAGTTGCGGTACGAAGTCTTGGAGGACACGGGCGATCCTATCCCCGGCTTTACCGCTGCCGATTGCGACCCCATTCGCACGGACACCGTAAACGGGGTGTTGTCGTGGAACGGCGTTTCCGGTTGGCCGGGCTTGAGCGAGGAGCGGCAGGGAAGGTATCCCAACTTGCAGAAGGAGGAGTTCTACATCAAGCTGCGGTTCTATATTTCTCCCGGCACCAAACTCTACTCGCTGACGCTAGACCCTCCCGAAGTCACCGTTTGGGGCGTCAAGGTGAAGGGGAGGATTGATTGATCATGCAGGATCAAGCCACGTTGGTTTCCGACGAGGTGGGGGCGGAGATTGAGCCGTACCTGATACAACTGAGGCAGGAGGGGTGGTGCGTGATCGAAGGTGTCATCCCCGAATCCGAAATCGACTCCGTGCGTGAATATGTCGAGGCGTCCAGCGAGAAGGCGGTCGAAGCGTACACCAACCACACCATAAGCGTAATTGCCAACCTGCCGGCTTTCGCTCCCTACCTCGCCGATGCGCGGGTGTTGGGAATCGCCAGGACGATGTTCAATCACCCGCATGTGCGAATCGCTCAAACCGAATTGAAGACTATCGCGCCGCACAACGGCGACGCGCTTACCCGCACTTACCATTCCGACTGGCCTCACGATATCCGAGATTTATCGAAATCCGGGCATATCCACCAACCGTTCCCCGACATTGTGATGGCGGTTATCACGCTGTGGATGCTCTCGCCGTTTACGGAGGAGAACGGCGGCACGTGGATTGTGCCGCGAAGCCATCGGGACACGCGAAACCCGCGGGGGAACGACGGCATCGATCAGAACAAACCGATTCCGAACGAAATGCAGGTGACGGGCAGCGCCGGCAGCGTGCTGATGACGGATAGCCGCATTTGGCATACCGCCACGTCGAATCTGAGCGAGGAGCCGCGGACGGCGGTGCTGGCGCGCTATATACCTTGGTGGGTCAGTGTGGAGATGGGGAAGCGTAATCGGGCGACGGTGCCGGCGGAGGTGTTTGCCACTTTCCCAGAGGATGTGAAGCCGTTGTATCGGCATCGGGTGACGGAGTAGTGGTTATTGTCTGAATGAGATCTCTATCAAGATCTTCTATCGCCTTCGTTAGCCACTCAGTTGATCGGATTTTAGGGATCTCTACGCACTCGCTATTCACTCGCTTGAGGGGATTACTATCGCACTCCTTATCCAGTCGCTTGATCCCAATCTACGGGTTACTGCGTAAGACCTAATTCGGATAAGGCGCTGGGGCTGAAGCCACCGCGGATAAGCGCATCCCAACTATGGACCGGTGAGGCTTTGAGTATCTTCATGAGGTGCGCCCGCAGGTCTTGGATGAGCAGCGACGCGGCCTCACCCGGAGGCTGTAGATTGGCGAGGCGGGTCAATGCGTCGGAAGCGAACCCGACACAGACGGCGTTCTGATCGTCTTGCACGACGGCTTTCAGCGCACGTATCGTCGGCTCGAGTGCATCACCCATAATCGCAGCGCCGTGTGAGCAGAGCATGGCGAGGGACCACAGGACGTTTTCACGGACTGCGGAACGTACCAGCTCAAAACGCTCATAATCGGATTGTATTGGGCCGCCCTCACACACATCGCATTCCTCCGTCGGGCGTGCAAACTTGATGCCCGGATTTTGCGCCCGGTTCATACACAGCCGATTCTCCTCGCGCTCCAAGCTCACCGCCAGCGCCTCAAGGCAAGCGGGAATCAGTGATTTGCCGATGCCCGCAGCGATGGCGCGGCGCCCCAAACACCCCAAACTTCCAGCGGCAACGGAACGGACATAGACCGACGGATCGTCCTCCAGACAGGTTACAACAGTTTTCAAAACCTCATCGTTGAGCGGGCTGGCATCGCCCAGACCGAATACACCCGCCTTCCGAACCCATTTGAGCGGCGATGTTGCCGCCTCAAGAAGGACGCCTGTAGCGTCAGATCCAACAGCAACCAGCCCGTATGTAGCGGCTCGCCTTACGCTCTCCCGCTCGTCATACAAGGCATCGGCAAGCAGCTTTATAGCCAGCTTGTTGTCACCAATGGAAGCAAGTTTGTACGCGGCTCCGATTCGCGCGGGCTCCGCTTCGTCGTGTTTGGAGTAAAGCTGCTCGGATAATCGGGATGCCTCTTTTTCCCGATTTTCAGCCGTCAAGGCGGCGGCATCAGATCGCGGCGGAGGCGACTGACCGGTGCGCAGCCAGTGATAATGATGCTGCCAGACCAGCGTTATGTCATCGCCGGCTTGAGCCATATCGGTGCGGGTCAGCGGATCCACGCCGAGCCGCGTCCAATCGACTTCGGGCGGCGAGTCGTTCCTACAGCTAGAGGTAGGCTCGGTGGTGCGGTACAGCCAGAAGCGCCACATGAAGCGCGGTTTATCGTTCCACGCACGCCAATCGTCGCGCCTGTGATTCGCTCGATGAAAGATGTTGTGAGAACACAGAATGACGGTGCCGGCGCGAAGCGGAGCCACTTCGAACTGCCGTACAAGGGGCCAATTTAGGTCGGCAAGCGCTTGTTTTATCCGGATGTCGTGCGCCGTGCGGCGGTGGATGATGTCGTCTTCGTCGTACAGGGAGTCGGGGCCACTGACAGGTTGCTTTCCCATGTTTTCGATTATGTAGTTAAAATCGAGATGGTCCGACCCCGCGAAATTGTCCTGATTCTCTTCGTGATTGAGCGTCCAGTAGTGTGAATAGGGGGCGATTGCCGTTGGTCCCATGTCTTCAGTAACCGACTGCGGGTAGTACAGTATCTCAATTTGCACGGCGTGGTGGTGGCGCTGTTTTCTGCCGTTCGCGGGGCTGTTGTCGTCCTTGTGCCAAATCTGATCCCTGCCGTTACTGGCTATGGACACGGCGGTAAACGGAACGATCGCCCAGTTCTCGCCGACGAGTTGGTTGCACGCGCCGACGACGCCGGGTGCGTTGATTACCTTCAATACTTCGGGAACTTGGGAAAGCGCGGCTCGATTCGGGGGTTCGGTTACCCGTTTTTGGCGCTCATAGATTCGGTCGTGGATGTGGAGCGGAATCCCGAGGCCTTCCGGCGCGAGGACAACCAGCCCTCTGCTGGCGAAGTCTTGAATCAGTCGATCGGGAGTGGTGTATGCCAGTGGATTTGAGTCAGGGGGATAAGATGAATCGGCTGTTTTATCGTTGCTCAATGGGTTTGTCCTTCGTTTTTGTGCGGGTTACGGCATAAGGAGTATGCCTACTACATTCAGTCGGTTGAGGGATTTACTATCGCACTCGCTATCCGCTCGCTCGATCCTTTTTGTTTCATGTGCCAAGCAACGGCGAAGATACCGCTAGGCTTGCCGATTTTACCACTGTTTTCGGTTCCTTGATATCTGATGTACATTTTTGTTTTGAAGCCCAGCCCCACAGATTGAGAAGAAGTGGTTCCGGAGCAAGCCGAGTCTTCCTTACGCCGAGGGTTCAGTTTGGTTGTTTCTTTTGGTAGACAGTATAGCACGCTCGGGCACAAGGAGCAAGAACGGGAGGAAGCAGTGGTCAGTGACCAGTGACTGGCGATCAGTGAAGAAGGTGGGCTGATGGGAATGGAGGAAGGATAGAAGGGCGGAAGAGTGGAAGGATGGAAGAAAATCAGTGGTCAGTGGCGAGAGGGGAAGTGCGGGTAACTGTCTGAATGGGATCTCTATCGGGATTTGCTATCGCGCTCATTATTCATTCGCTTGATCGGATTAAGGGATTTCTATCGCACTATAGTCATTTGCATTTATATTTACACCTACTGCGGTATACAGGCAAGTGAACGACTAGTCGGACGCGAGATGAAAAGAACGGAAATGTTCGATTTACGACTGAAGATTGTTACAACAAACCCACTGTAGGAGATCAAGCGAACGAATAGTGAGTGCGATAGAGATCTTCTCGAGGTCGCGACTTCTTATCGCGAGCAGAGCTCGCTCCTACAGGAGACGCACAATAAAGGGATTTCTATCGCACTCGTTATCCACTCGTTTGAGGGATTTCTATCGCGTTCGCTATTCACTCACTTGATCGCTCATTATTCAGTCGCTTGATCGGTCGCATGGTAGTTCAATCCAATCTACGTATCATCAGCCAGTGTTTGCGATTCGAGGTGCTTTGTGATACAATTTCGCATTGCGGAAAGCGGGTAGTCGGGAGTTGGAGAGGATTCCTATGGGAGCTCTACCCAAACATTATCCATTCGCTTGATTGTCATCGCACCGTACAGACTCCTACAACACTCAACTATTGGCGTTTGGAAGGGAGAAACCGAGTTTTGAGGAAAAAACTCGGTTTCGTCGAGATCGGGAAAGCGAAATTAGTCCCGAATCTGTCCACAAGAAAACACTTCCGCGGTTCACAATACCATGTTTTTATGAAATACGTCTTAACTCACCGTCCACCATTGATTGCTCGTCTTCTCCTATGGGCGCTCCTTCTCGTCCAGCTCCCGTGGATCGCGAGCGCGTCCGATCCGGCTGGGGAGTTCGATCCACAAACTAAAATCACCGAAATCAAGTTCTTCATTGACGGAAAACTGCTTGAAGAATCGCCGCGCTTGAAACAGTTGCGGCAAATTTGCGAGATTTCAGCCGGCGAGCCGTTTTCTGCTTACGCCGTTAGCCGAAGCATCAAAGCAATCTACGCCACGGGCGAGTTTTCCCAAGTTGAAGTCATCAGGCAAAAGGTTTCCGGCGGGGTTGTCTTGAAATTCCAGCTAACCGAAAAGATCCTTATCAAGCGTATTAAGTTCACGGGAATCCGCTTGGCGGACGAGATGATTCGCAAGGTCATGAAATCTCGCGAGGGCGGCGAATACGTCAAGGAGGTAGCGCAGGGCGATAGACAACGTATACAAGACCTCTACCAAGACCAAGGGTATTTTCGAGCTCAGGTGCGCTTTTCCGCGCCTACACCTTCACAGATTAAGGGGTCGGTCACGTTGACTTATGTCGTGAAAGAGGGGAATCAGTCGATAATTCGAGAAATAGAGTTCAGCGGAAATTTCTCGCTGCCTGCCAAGCAGCTAAAACGAGCGCTAAAAAGCAAGGTGGGGGAACCGTACGACAAAGGGCAAGTGGAACGCGACAGCCAGAGCTTGATGGCACTCTATCGGCGCGAAGGATTTTTGAGCGTCCGCATTCGCCCGGAGCCGCGCACGGAAGCTGTTGAGCTATTCCTCACCTTCAACATCGTCGAAGGGAAGAAGGTCACCGTAAAGGGTATCAACGACGACGAACTGCTTAAACGGATGGGTTTGTTCAAGCAGGATAGTTACTCTCATGCGATTCTTGAAGGCAACAAAGCACAGATCCGGCAGTTCTATCGTCAGAAGGGATACTATGCCCCCAACGTCGCCTATCGGATTGAAAAGGACACGGAGCACGAGGTGGTTATCCAGTTCGATATTGATTTGGGTTTGGCGCCGCGGATTGGTCAAATCACTTTCGAAGGGAACAACGAATTTCAGAGCGCGGCTCTACTCGAAACGATGAAGACTCAGCCTCGCAGCCGGTGGACACTCCCCGGACTGAGATTGTTCTTTTCCAAAGGCATCTTCGATTCGCTCGTGTTCGAGACAGATATCCGCGCGTTGGAACTGCTGTATCGAAAGGCGGGGTATCCCGACGTGCAGGTGGATGTCCGGGAAGAGATTGACGCGGAGAACCAGCGCCTCAACCTGCATATCGTCGTCAACGAAGGGAAACAGCAGGTCATTCGGCAGGTTACAGTGGCAGGGAACCGAATATTCAAAACAGAGGAGTTACTGTCCCAGCTCGATGCCGCACCGGGCAAGCCCTACAGCAAGAAGGGCATCGTTGTCGACGACCACTATAAGCTGCTGTCGCTCTACGATCAGGAGGGTTACATCTATGCCAGTGTAAAACCGGAATATAACGCGCATCTGTTCCGAACCAACTTACAGCGCCCAGACGACTGGGAGAATCTTGAGAATCGATTGCCGAGACAAGTATCCATCCGTGCACCGGAGGGTTTCCGCAAGTTGCTTGAAGGGGAATCGATTGGGGATCGGGAAGCCGCCAAGCATCCCCTACGCTTGTCTCCGAATGTGTTCATTGAAAAACAGGAGCGCGGCTGGCTGATGACCGATCAAGACGCCGAACGCAGCTATATCGTCGAAAGGGATGGGGACACGCTTAATGTCTACGAGATTGGTCTGCTAAGATACAATATTACCGAAGGAGAGCGGGTTTCATTCGGGGAGTTTAGTTTTTCCGGAGGCCCGGATACGGGATTCCTCGGCGACAATCGGTCCCTATCTTCCGGAGGAGAAATCGGTGATTTGGCAGTCTCCGATCCTTCGAGGGACACCACGCTCGGGATTCGGGAGCATGTGTTACGGCGGGAATTCGAAAGTCTAGGTTTGCGTGAAGGCGCCGTGTTTAACCCTGATAAGCTCCGCGAAGTGCAACAACGTCTAGCCAGGCTGGGTATTTTCAGGCACGTTGCGATAGACACCCCGGAGAGGTTTGACGGTAAAGAGGTGCTTGACGTCAATGTGCGTGCCGAGTTGAGACAGCCAGGTTCCATCAGCGTTCGGGGCGGCTACAGCCCATCGGAAGGCATTCGGGGCACTCTCGCGGTGCTACATAGCAATTTGTACCAACGGAACATGAGGGCGGGAGCGAAGCTGAGCGCGGGTACACGAGGCAACCTATATGAACTTACCCTCATCGAGCCTTGGCTCATCGGTCCCGCGATGGGAACGCTGCGGATATTCGAGGATAACTTGGAGGAACAGGACAATACACGGGCGCGGGGCGCCACCGCGAATTTGGCGAGGCGGCTAAGTCTTTACAGCAACGTCGCAGTGCAGTACAAATACCAGGAGTTGCGGCAGCGAATCGAGCCTATGCAGGAGCCGGAATCTTCAAAGCCGGTTTTACCCATGGAGAGGCATACGACCGTTAGCAGCTTGGGGTTGTCACTTCACCGTGACAACCGGGAACCGTTTCTAAATCCGAGTAACGGCTGGTTGAACGAATTTGCCGTGGAATACGCGGGCGGGTTTATCGGCGGGGAAACGAGCTTCTTCAAACTTACGGGAGACAATCGATACTATTCGCGGCTTGGGGACCTGGTGCTTGTCAATGCGCTGCGGCTTGGTTATGCGAGAGGATTACGCTCGAACCGCGAGCGCGAGATTGTCTCCTTCGAGCGATTCCGGGCGGGCGGGTCAACGACGGTTAGAGGGTACAGAGACCGCTCCTTGGGTCCTCTCGATGACGAATTGTCGAACACCCATCGAGGCGATGTGCTTTTCATTTATAACATCGAGTTGCGGTTTCCTCTATACAATCTCGTCGGAGGAGCGCTGTTCTTCGACACCGGGAATGTGTGGGATAACTTCGGCGCAATCGATACTGATCCGTTGCATTCCGCAATCGGAGTGGGGGTGCGGGTCGATACGCCGTTGGGGCCGCTGCGTTTTGATTACGGCGTTCCCCTTGTCAGTGGCGAATCGCCGCAGATTAATTTCGGGTTGGGGCAGGCGTTTTGAGGCTGTTTATGCCTAAGCGGGTATTGCTGAAAATGGGATTGGTTGAGGCAGATTTGAGACCTGTAGCGGAATTCCTGGGCTTGAATTGCCAGATACGGGGCGGAGCGCTGCGGCGAGTAAACCATTCTGCGGATGGAATCCAAGGAAGGAGAAAACTCGGTGACCGATGTTATTGAAGATTTGAAGCAGGCGTTTACCATTGAGATGTCCGTGCCCTTTGTCGATGGATTCTCGATCGATTTGATTCAAGTAGCGATTTTCATCGTAATCTTCGGTGGGTTCTTAGTTCTGGGAGGATTGCTGCAGCGCCAATTACGTCGACTTTTGATGTACTTACAGGTGAGGGAAGTTCGGCAGGAACGGGTGCTTTGGGTCGTATATATTTTCGTGGGTTTGGTAGGCTTCATCGCTGCCCTCAATGCGTTCGGTGCGCCACGAGATTTAATGAGAAGGTTGCTTAGTTATTCGATTCCTATTGGTCAAACCCGCTTGAGTGTAACCGATATTGCGCTGGCTATCACCGTCGTAGGGGCTTCGGCTCTCTTTGCAAGGTATTTGAAGGTGGTGCTGCGTGACAAGGTGTTACCGGCATTCCAACTTCCGGTAAACGCAGAGTTTCTCTTTCTCCGGTTTACACAACTCATTGTGATCGCGTTCGGAGTTCTCGTCGCGGTTAATCTGATAGGATTCAACATGAGCAGCGTGCTAGTCGCGCTCGGCGGACTTTCAATCGGAATAGGCTTTGGCTTGCAGAACATTGCGTCGAATTTCGTTTCGGGAGTCATTCTGGTATTTGAACGCCCGATAAAGATTGGCGATAGGGTTACGGTTGAGGGCACCTACGGTGTCGTCAAAGCTATTAACATGCGATCGACCGTGGTAGCCACGCCTGAAGATATCGACATCATCATCCCCAATTCCAAGTTTATCTCTGAAACTGTTACCAATATAACCCACGATAATACACGTACGCGAATAAAGGTTCCCGTTGGAGTATCGTACGAATCTGATGATGACTTGGTAAAAATGTTATTGGTAGAGGTTGCCAATTCTCATCCGGAGACAATTAAGGAGATAAATCCTGATTTACCGGACGTTGTGCCGCCATTCGTACGTTTTATACGGTTTGGCGATTCATCGCTGGATTTTGAACTACTGGCGTGGATTCCCAATGTGATGCGCCGCCTTGAGATTATAAGTGACCTGCATTTTATGATCCGCAAGAAGTTCAGGGAACACGGGATTGTGATTGCGTTTCCACAACGGGACGTTCATCTCTATCCCGCCACGGAAGTGCAGCCGAAGGAGAGCTGAAACCTGTGGGGTTGTATGGCATCGCGGAAGCATTTCCGGGCATTATTGAATTATGGCAAACGGAAAGCGAGTAATCAAAACGTCGTACACACGCCAAGGTAAAGACTGCGCCTGAACGATGCCAAAATGGCACGTTTGTGTAAAATTCGCCTGCCAAGTTTCAGCTTGTCATGTTTTCGAGTGAATTGAGAGGAGGGAAGAAGGATGTTGAATACCGCCAATGCTTCGGTCAGGACTAGCCATATTCCAAAGTTTAATGGCGTATTGACGGTACATGCCAGATCTCCTGAAGGACGTGTGGTATTGGAAAATGGCGTGTAGTGGTTATCGTTACCGTTTTGGCATATGATTTGCTAATACAGGGACAGTTGTAAAATTACACCAAAAAATCTGCCACTTACATCTTAAGGAGGAAAACAAAATGATTAGCTTAACCACATGGAACCCTTTACAGGACATCTTTTCTACCCGCAGGCAACCGGATCGAATCTTCAATAACTTCTTTGGCAATCAGAGTTATGCGCGTTCGGCGACGGACACTACCTGGTCGCCGCCGGTTGATGTCGTGGATGCCGATGATCACGTTGAATTCCATGCCGAAATGCCTGGATTGTCAGACGACGACGTAAAGGTGTCAGTCACTGAAAATGTATTGACCATAAAGGGCGAGAAGAAAACCGAGTCTGAAGACAAAAATGCCGGGTATCGCCTTTCCGAGCGAAGCTATGGTCGGTTCCAGCGCTCGTTTACGCTTCCCAGAAACCTCGTCACCGAGAAAATTGATGCCAAGTTCAAGAACGGCGTACTTTCAATCTCAGTGCCGAAGGTGAAGAAGGAAGCCGCGAAGGAGATTCCGATCAAAGCCGAGAAATAAGCATGTGTCTCACAGCGTTAACCAAGCGCCTTATCGCTATAGTCAATTCAACTGAAAATTATACATATAGGATTTACGCAGTTTGGTTTAGAGTGGCGATCAAGGGAGCGAATAGCGAAGGTGATAGTCTTTGCGTTCGCTGGCAACCGTGCGAAGGAAGCGGCATAGCTATAGCGCGCCCTATCCGATCGCGTGATCGTTCCATATCGCGGAGTAGAGCGAAAGCATGCTTGAATTTGGATGGAATGGACGGAAAATCGAGGTGTTTTTCTATTGTCCCTTATCATCGCTAGTCTACGCGCGCCCCTGCATTTCAAGTAATTGAGCGTCTATCGTGTTTTTATATTGCCCCACAGTGTAGTTATCATACCGTGAGAGCCGACAGCGAGTGAGCCACCGGGTACGAGGTGGTAGCCGTTTTCGGAGGAATCGCGGTATATCGTCGCGCCGGGGCCCTCGGCGAAGCGCCAGAGCGCTATGGTGCTGTCGTCACGTCGAAAGTGGCGGGGCGGGCGGCTTTGTTCCCTATTTCGTCCGTACCGCAATCCGCGGGATACGTGTACTTCGTCGATGTAACCCTCCATGTTCTCAAAGAGATGCCCCCACTCACCCGAGGGCATCTGGATATACATAAACCCTCCGACCAAGAATGGCGTGTCTACACGCGCGATTGCGTCGGCAGTGCCGGAGGTTGCAAACAATCGCTTGTCGAAAAACCAATTGTTTCTAAATTCGGTTGCCGGATGTATCCAACTGCGGCGTGGAAAAACGTCGCGTTCGATTCGGCGGCGGGCGATACCCCATGCGCGCCGGCGCGGGTCATCATGCTGTAACTCTCTCCGGAACTCCACCCAGACCGTGCCGTTCGGCCAGTCCATATCCCCATCATTTGTGCGCACCCGCCCTTTGAGAGTGAAAAAATAGCTGCCCGGTTTGCCGAGTACGAACCAGTAGGCCCCCTCCTCGCCATCGTGATCGCCGGGATGATTATCGAAGTAGACCCATGCCTCGATAGTTAGACCGTCCGGTTCGAAATCGTCGAACACACCCGGGTAATCGGCGTAGAGATAGCCGCTTGGCTTTGCCTCGAAAACATCGGGCGGGATATGGTAGGGCACAGCATGCGCGTAACTGGCGAACCACATTATACTTATTAAATAAACTTTTAGACCCCGTTTGAATAATAGGCGCGAATGGCACTTTTTGGCATTTGAGAAGGAATTTGTCATGTTTTTGCCTTTTGAACGGTTTCGGGGCAAATGGTTCTATTTCTTTAGGCTAATGTAACACAAAATTTTAGATTGATAACTTGAGAGTATTCACACAAAGATAGATAAGGCAACCTGCTGATACCGACGGAAGACCTCTGGGTCGCTCAAAGCAGTCCATAACTTCATGGCATTGTCCACCATCTCAAGTTTCTTGGATACTATTTTGGTACGGCGTGTGAATCGTCCAAGATGATGGCGTGTATTGCTGTTATCACGTTCGACTGTCGCTGTCCCTGATTTCCCGATGTGATGACGCTCCGCAGGAAGTACTTTGGCAAACGCTTCCCAATTGTCAGTGTAATACTGGCAATCGCTTAGGCGTTTTTTGCGGGAACAGAGACAAGGCAGCAAGTGTGGACGCGGGGCGCGTGCATTGGACCGCCTTGAGCGTTCGCTTAGTCGTTTGGGTGGTCATGGTAGTCAAAGGAAATAGCCGGAGATCGGCGGTGCAGTTTCCACGGTGATCGGAAAAGTTGTGAAGCTGTGCCGGCAGCGCGGGTATGTGTAGAGTTATCGGACATTATTTGGTTAAAACTTGTGCGACACCCACCTCAGGACTTTCCCGCCGGAATGCCAATCCACCGCTACATGTACCAGACCGTCGGTGCGCGGTGCCTCCACCTCAAGAAACAACGTGGTAGCGTCGTCCATGTACCATTTATGTATAAGCCACTGCGCATTTGGCTGGTTCGTCACACGAATGTTGCAGGGCGGCTCGTCAAACATTATCACAATTACCGTATGACCTAGCGGAATACGGCCGGTGGGCGGATATACCCCCTGCATATTAGCGATCGGCATACCCAAGCAGCGTTCGGCGTCCGTAACTTCTTTAGCCGGCTCGGATTCGCTGCAACCCAAGCTGGCTAAAGTAGCGAGAACGATGAGCCCAGCCTTAAGAACCTGTTTGAAAAATAGGTGCCAATGGCACTTTTGGGCATTTGAGAAGGACTTTTTCATGTTTCTGCCTTGACTGGTTGTACACCTTCTGCCCCTCTGGGGCTTGAAAAAAGCTGGTACAGGGATTGCGAAGAGAAACCGACTTTTCAAACAAGCTCTTACACTTTCAGGCACGGATACTGTAACTATGGCGTTCTCTCATCAGAACCTATTGCCATCAGGATAATTGCGTTAGAGGAACTACAGCAAGTTATGTGCCACTATCTATTACGCGCCAAAATTTCAGCTCATCATATGTGGTTGTCCCAATCCCTAGGTTGCCCTGACTCGGCACCATCCCACAACTTGCATCAAACTGGCCCCCGATATGTCATGGTGTTTCGCGGTTTCGTATCCAACAAGTGAACGCCAATGTTCATTTTTTGTGCAAGAGGGGCAGTGGCAGTTCTCGCAAACTGTGCCTGTGTCCTACAATTCTGGTAGAGCACCAGTGCTGTCCCACCCTCCTGTTGGTAATACCATTTCTTAAAATGATAGGGCATCAATGATGTGATTTTCGGAGAAAAGCTATCGCCCCGGGATTTCTATCGCACTCGTTATCCACTCGTTTGATCGCTATTCGCTCAGTTGATTCCACGCTGGGGCTTTGGTGTAGGGTGGCTTGGTGTTGCTATACACCTGTCCCGCCGTTCTGGTACTCTCAAAGGCTGGTGCGCAGTGCGCACCCTACAAGAAATGGTGGGCGATGCCCGCCCTACAAATGTACAAAGTCGAGCTTAGAGCTTGTTTGAAAAAAGGTGACAAAGCTATTCTTGGTACAATGACTTTTCAAACAGGTTCTTAATCTAGTCGACCGAGATTCGTTCGCTTGAATGCACGAAAAGCACCTCATTGGCTCCGACGTAAGATTGCAGCGCTTGAACTGCCAAATCGGATTCAAGATCGTCCATAGTCAAACCGGCGAGAACCAAGTCTGCTTGTGAAGAGCGCTGCGATACCTCTTCTTCTAACGCCTCCCGGCTGTTGCAGGACACGAAGGTCACGTTCTGTCTGGAGATGGGAAGCCGCCCTTCCTTCATGAATTTCGCCAGTCGGTCCTCTTCGCTGCCCGTGGGCCCCGGGTCAAAACAGCCAAAGAGCTGGATGTCCGCGCGTTTCCACTCCGGATGTCCAACGATGATGTAGGCGAACAGCAACATCATCGGTGCGTTCGACAAGTTGTCTTCGGTCACCCAGACATGAATCGTCGACCGGTAGCCGAAGCGGTAATTGGTCGACCGCAAGACGAGTACGTTGAACATCAGGCTTGCGGCAAGACGCGCACCTTGGCTAATCTCGTTTATCTCGTCAGGTTTCTCTTCGTCGAACTCGAGCAAAACGCAATTGTTCGGCAAGCCGGAAATCCCGGGCGTCTGCAGGCATTGCGCCATAGCTTGTGTGTACGACGGACTTATGAGAGAGTCTACAAATATCCCCGCTCGACTCAACTCGCTGCGTTGCACCAAGCTGTCCACGCGGATGCGCGCCTCAATCTCGTCAAGGTAGGAATAATCACCTTGGAAAAACTGGATAAAATGACCGAATCCATGCCGATGGCAGATCCAACGAAGCAGATCGAAATGCCCGAGCCGACGCTCGCCGAAGCGCGTTAGCGCCACAATAGAGGGACGCCAGCCGCTTTCGGACAGATTGGCTCGGCTTTTTTGCAGGATAATCTGTAGGCGACGTGTTAGCTGAAACATAGATCCTTGGAAAATCGCGCTCAAACCCCGTTGCTCGCGTCGAGTGCGCCGCAGTCCGAAGTAGGTTGCCACCATTAGAAAAATGGAGATGAAGGAGTACAGCATACTCATCTGAATCATCATGATTGCGCACATCACGGCGCCCGCCAGCGACACGTACCAACGCGAATGAAACGTCGGGCGATAGGATGGATTCCCCGCAAAATACTCAAGGAAGGAGACCACACAAAGAGCGCCGTAGGTTACCATGAAGAACATGCTGAGAATCTGCGCAATAAAGTCGATACTGCCAACCGCCACGAATACAATCGCAATTATGCCCGACACACAGGTCGCGTAAACCGGCTCCTGCGTCTTGCCCCACCCTTTCTCCAGCAGACGATTTACCTTAGGAATAGGCAGCACATTGTCGCGGGCGAGCGCTTGCAGCGTTCTGGGCGCCACCAAAAGGGAACCGAGCGCCGAGGATAGAGCGGCAGCGCCCAATCCGATGTATATTGCAGGCCCCCACAGCGCGATGTCCGCCATGATGAACTGGTCCGCGGCTAGCGCCTCCGGACTGGCGCTCTGCGCCAGTTTAATAACCACCAGCACATATATCACCATGCCTGCAAGCGTCGCCCCGATGGTGCCAAGTGGTATACTGCGCCTGGGGTTCTTCAAATCGCCGGATAACCCAAGTCCGGCTATCATGCCCGTGAACGCCGGAAAACAGGTGGCGAAAACCATTCCGAAGCTGTCACCATCATCAATACGCGCAGTGATGTTTAACCCGTCCGGCTGTATCGATTCATTGCCTCCACCGAGCAAGAAAAGAGTTATTGACACTGCCAGGATGGCGGCAACGCCCCACAGCGCCCGCACGCCCAAGTCGGCTCCCTTTGTCAACATCAGCGCAATGAGCAGCGCTGTGCAAGGAACACTCAACCAGCGGGGATCAGGATTCAACATGTAAGTAGAGGGAACCCACTCATACACCGGCTTGAAGGCTTCCGCGAACGCGACCATATAAAAGGCGATCGAGATTGCCTGAGATAGATAAAGTGCGATCCCAATCGATCCCCCGATACTCGTGCCGAAGGACCTGCTGACTATGTAATACGCGCCGCCGCCCGCCACGCGGCGGTTGGTTGCAATCTCGGAAACCGCCAGCACCGTCGGAATCGTCACAAGATGTCCAAGTAGGATTATCATGAGGCTGCCCCAAAGCCCAACATGTGCGACGGCGTAACCGAATCGCAAGAACAGAATTGCGCCCAGTATGGTGCTGACGGATGCGAGAAAGACCGGCGCCGTCCCAAAACCGTGACCTGATTGGGAATGTGCGGAAACACCAGGTGGTTCTGTCCCGGATTGGTTTCCTGCTTTTGAGAACATGCTAGATTCTCCCTTGGATTTCAAGTATTTGAAGGTGTGGGATACTACAAAAGATATAGCTCGATGGGATTTGTGCAGCCTCCCCGCAACATAGAGCCGGTGGTCAGTCGAGGCGCCACCGGCAGTTTGATTCGCTGCTTAGTTAGATTGAATCTCGTCGGACATCGGTGGTAAGGAAGCGGTATTGGAAAGTCTATATTCTATAGCGGCGTGAGGGTAAGCAAAGCCAATTCGAGGGTTATTGGAAAATTCCTCCATTACCTTGGCAACGATACGAGTCGAAATCCTCTGTCGATCTACGGCAATCGATCGGTAGCGCAGACGCATCATGATTCCCGAGTCGAAGAATTCGGCGCGCACCTCCGGCTCTAGACCGGTATCTTGGATAATCTCCGACGTCACCTCTCTGGCGCAGGAAATCAGTGTCTGCTCGGCGAGTTTATAATCCGAATCGTAGGAGAGGCGCACCGGCACCTCGTCCAAGATGTATTTTGCCTCTTCGGACACGGCGTAATTGATTACCAACTGGTCGAAGAGTATCGCATTAGGGATAAGTATGCCCCGATTGGACGATTCTTCGCCACCTATTGTGCCTCCGACTTCGCCCAGAAGAATGTGGGTGGGAGAGATTTCCAGAACATCGCCCCTTACGCCTTGAATGATAATGCGGTCACCAATCATGAAAGGGCGCTTTATCATTACCATCAACCAAGCCGCCACGCCAGTGACCGGACGCTGCAGCGACCAACCCAGAATCATGCTGATAAAAGCAACGGTTAAGCCCATGGTGGCAAGAGAACCCGATAGACTCACAATGACGAAAACAATGCCTACCAGCATGAACGAATATCGCCACATCGACAAGAATTGCCGTACCTGCGCTTCGGCGCGATTCTGCCTTTGCATCGCGGAGACAATCAGGCCCTTAGACACCTTAAAGACGATCAGCAATCCCACCAAAATCAGTATTGCATAGATGAAACCAATTAGCGCCTCTCCCAGTACCGAGGCCAATGATTCGTTAAATTCCGTCCACAAATTGTTCAATAACTTCATTTTTTCCTCCCGAGTATCCTTCTGTTATAGTCATTTACATTCATATTTCCACATATTGTCGATTGTATGTTAACCCAAGTTGCCAGTAGTAGGCATACTCCGCATGCCGTGCCTCTTGAGTAAGTAGGGAACGCAGATCTGCGTTCCCTACAATCTGAAGTACGTAAGTCCTAAGTCATTTACATTCATGTTCCAACATTATGTGTAATTCTTAGGTCGACTTTGTACATTTGAGCGAGACGACAAAAACCAAGCTCGTTGATTAAACCGAAATAATCTCTGCTAGAACCACGACACGCGATTGTGCCTGTTTCGTCTAGATGTCTTCTCTTCTCACATCGTTAATCACACGCAGAAAAACAGGCGCAAAGAATTCCCTTTGTTTCTGAATTAGCTGAGCGACATCCACGCTCTTGAAGGCAGCGGATTTCCCTTTCACATGGATTGTTCCCAACTCAAATCCGTTATTACTTATACTATCTTGCTTGATAAAGTGAATTGCCCCCGATTTTCCGCCGACGTGATGTGACGGACGTCCAATTGCCTGGTTACGGCATTTCCGAATCTTTGCCGGCCATGGGTCATCGGGAAATCTTATTTCGACCGTTCTGGCGAAGAGTGTGACCGCATCCTGTTGCATCACCAAGGCTTGCAGCGTGCCGTAAATGTGCATGTATTTGCTTCCGACATCCAAATCATTTATGTCTGCCGTCAAATAGGTTTCCACGCAACGATCCGTATCCCTAATCACATCTAAACAGTAGTACAAAATCTGGTTTTTATGGGATTTCTGAAGATGTGCCTGAAAATAGCGGGGGACTTGCCGATTCTACCGAGTATATATCGTACTTGATTGGTAAGAGGTTCTAGCTTTCCCATCCCAATCTCCTATACGCAATTGCGACGTAGGACGTAGCTAGTGACTTTACTGTGTTTCTCATGTATTTATTATCGCCCGCACTATATTTTCGAAGAGTTCATTTCCAATCTACAAGGGCGAGCCAAGTCTACAAGACATCAATGAAGCGCACGATGCCTAAAACCACTTCTCTTTGGTTCCGTGGAGGATACACTATAACACTTCTACACCAGATTTTCAACGATTAGCCTTTCTGTAGTTCGGTTTGTCACCAAACTATTCGATTATCAAATCAACGGCGATTCAAGGGAGATTAAGCGAGTGGATATGAGTAGGATTTTCTATCGCCTTCGCTACCAAGATTTCTATGGCGTGGGATTCACTATCGCACTGGGATTTCTATCGCCCTCGTTATTCGCTCGGTTGATCCCTCACTAGATTTCAGAATCCCTTTCCTGCCCCAGTTGTCGCTCGTCACTCGTCGTTCATCACCTCCACGAGGACGCTTCCAACGCGGCAGTCCAATTCGGAAAAATCATTTGACAATCCACAAATGGAGCATGTATAATTCACCGCTGCATGTGCTGGTGTGGCTCAATGGTAGAGCAGGTGATTTGTAATCACCAGGTTGGAGGTTCGATTCCTCTCGCCAGCTCCATACCCACAGCACGGGGAGGTACTCAAGCGGTCAACGAGGGCAGACTGTAAATCTGTTGGCTATTGCCTACGGAGGTTCGAATCCTCCCCTCCCCATCCTTCCTCCATTCATACTCGACAGCGTGCGGGAGTAGCTCAGTTGGTAGAGCATTGGCCTTCCAAGCCGATTGTCGCGGGTTCAAGTCCCGTCTCCCGCTTCGCCGCGCAACTACTCGGATCCTAGGTTCCGAGTCAAGATTAATCTCCTAGAAGTGGTCACAAAGCTGTCGTTAGGTGTATAACAAACAACTCGTCGGAGAGATGCAGGAGTTGGTTGAACTGGCATGATTGGAAATCATGTGTGCAGGCAACTGTACCGTGGGTTCGAATCCCACTCTCTCCGCCAAATTTCACTTTCAGAAGAATTGGAAGGTTGCGCCTCGCGGCGAAGCCGCTCGGCGCGCCATTTTGCCGAGAGAACAAAAGGATTTTTCAAACTGATTGCGAGCGTGCGCTCGCCAATGCGGGGGTTCGAACCAATCTTTTTCAGGAAATCCCGACATTGCTCGGGATTTCCTCGCAAAGCGATATTTTCGGCTTGGTTGGCCTCTTTTATGAATCGGATCAAACGTTCGAACCGATTATCGCTCTTTCGCTCAAAAGCGGCTAATTTTTCGCGAAGTTCCTTTTTGCGATTGATGAGCTTATGTTTCTTGTTGGCGTATTCCTCTTGCGAAATCTGATTATCCAATACCATCACGAATCAGAACCCAACCATTGAGACGCTCACCAAAATTGCGCAAGTGTTTGATGTGAGCGTTGATGATTTACTGCAATAATTATGGTGAAAAATGATTACAAAAACTGGAGCAAAGACGACCTCGTAAAAGAGATTGATCGCCTGCGAAAGCGTAAGAAATACGGGCTTGTCAAGGAAGTACGCAGAAAGGCGCGAAGAATTAATGGGTTGGAATCATTTGCCAGACACGGACTTCATTGATAAAGTCCAGAAGTTTGAGAAAGAGAGAAAAGACGAAAATCCTATCTTCGTATACACAATCGGTACGAAGAAGAATCGCACTCGCTTTGAGAAGGTTAAAGGTTGGGTCTTGGCAAACATCAAATTAGATTCTCTGTATACCTGCGGAATCAATTCAGAAATCAATTCTCACTTAGAGCCTGTTTGAAAAGTCCCAAACCGTCTTAGAAAAGGGCTATTTTGGGATAAATGCCTTGAGAGCCTATTTGAAAAAGAAAAAAGTTATCTGAACGGTTGATGTTTACGTTTACTCATTGGAGCAGTTAAATCTGAACCAGTGAAAGGAGTAAACATGAACCGCAAGCGTTATCCCAGTGATTTGACCGATGCACAATGGGAGAAACTGTCCTCGTTGCTGCCAGCCCCTCAACCCTTAGGCAGACCTCTAAAATGGGAGATGTGCTTAATCATCAATGCTATCTTTTATGTCGTCAAGTCTGGTTGCCAGTGGCGAATGCTACTCCATGATATGCCACCGTGGCAAACTGTCTATTACCATTTCAGAAAGTGGCAAGCCGATGACACATGGCTCTTGATTCATCAGGCACTTCGCGAACAAACACGTTGTGATGATCGCAAACAACCATCGCCGACAGCAGCTATCATTGAGAGCCAATCCGTTAAGATGACGGAACTGGCGGAGACGAGCGGATTTGATGGTCACAAGAGGGTCAAAGGACGCAAACGCCATCTGGTAACGGATACGACGGGTATTCCATTGATGGTTAAAGTCACTGATGCCAATGTCAGTGACAATCAGATAGCTATTGATTTACTAACAGAGGTGTTTAACTGGTACATAACAATTCAGTTGGTGTGCGCCGATGCCGCCTATCGCGGAGAATTAGAAGACTGGTTATATTTCGCTCATCAGTGTCAACTGGAGATTGCATCTACACTAGGGCAGCAGGGGTTTGAAGTTGTCCCGTTACGATGGATTGTCGAGCGCACATTTTCTTGGCTTGGTTGGTTTCGCCGATTGACTTTGGATTATGAACGCTATCCTAAGACTGCTGAAACTATGGTGTACATCGCCTCCATCTACTTGATGCGAAACCGAATCAAATGACTTTTCAAGCAGGCTCTAAGGAGTAAATATGTCGGAAAAATCACATTACAATCGGGGCTCAGAATGGAGAAAATGGGATTTGCAAATTCAGCCGATTAAGGATGCGTGGTTTTGTGATTTGGAAAACAAATGTGTTGAGATAAAAAATGCAACAGAAGAATATCTCAGAGTAGCTGTTGAAAAAGAAATCTCAGTTGTAGCAGTTACAGATCACAACTGCGGTTTAGCAATTGATGCGGCTTTAGAGATCATAGAGGCGGATATTCTTGATATAACGGTATTGCCCGGCGTAGAGATTGATGTTCAAGTTGGATACCAGCTTATTGTTATTATCAATCCGACTTATAAGAAAAAAATTCAAAAGCAAACATGGAAAGAAACAATTGAACACTTTTTGAATCATGTTTGTGAATTATCATCTCCTGTGATCAACGAACAAGGGCAAGCAGAATCAATCAACGGAGACATCCATAAAGTTTTAGAGAAAATTTGCAATGAAGACATTGGCTTACCTTTATTTGCTCATTGTCAGAGTGACAAAGGTTTATTCAATAAAACAAAAGGTGCAATAAGAAGAAAATACTTCACAAATTCTCTAGAGGGTAAATACTATTTTGTTCTTGATCATAAATCTGATGCGAATATTACGAAAACGAAAGAAACTATAGAGCATTGGAGTGTTGATGTAAATAAATTTGCTTACATAAGAACTTCGGACGCTCATCAAGCTTCTGCCGTTGGCGATAGATTTTCATGGATCAAGGCAGACCCGACATACAACGGACTAAAACAAATTATTTACGAACCAGTCGAAAGAGTCAACAATCAGGCAGATAATCCATCTTTTGAATACAACAAGCCATATTTTACACAAGTTGATATTGAAGCCAAAACAGCAATTTTCGACGAGGACAAAGATCAGGTTTATTTCTGTAAAAAAACACTACCACTTAACAAAAATCTAGTAGCGATGATTGGCGGTAGAGGAACAGGTAAAAGTATGCTTGTCGATTATTGGGCGAGCATTTTTACAAATAATGTCCCTAATGGACGATATTCTTCGGATGGTAATTTTTCTGTAGAATATGCCAAAGATAATATAATGGAACCAACAACGGAAACATACAACGGTGATAACACAAACTATCTTGATTTTATTTACATTCCACAAACTCAACTAAAAGAGATATCAAGCAAAGAAAGGATCGAACAAGAAGTTAAGAAATTGCTGGATTTGGAAATTTGTATTTTTCACAAGACTTAAATGATGAAATACAGAATGTGCTTGAAAACATAGACAAACTACAAAATTGGTTTGTGGAGGAAGATGAAGAAGGATGTCAACTTTAGGAGTTACGCAGTTGGCTGAAGCGTATAAAGAGGTTGTGCCAAATAAGCCCGTACCGCATCTCTGACAATAGAGAGTTTTGCATCAAACCAACTGATACCGGTATGATAGCAATAGTGCTCAATTCTCAGAAAGGCTCTCAGCGCTAAACCGATATGATTTCTTTGAGTGCGAGCAGAGCGCACTTGTGCGCGTTCAATGCCAACAAATTGCTTAATCCCGCGATGATATTCTTCTATTGTCCAAGACCATTCGGCATATTTGAGACGCGTCAATTCGTCCATCTGTAAATCATTCGTTGCCCAATATTCAATGTCACCTTCTGGAGTGTCAACCTTAAATACTCGAATCAATCCATAGCCTTTGAGATGGACAATTGTACCTGTTGATTCACTCGGAAGCGTACTCACCGGACGGTTACCGGAATAATCTTTACTGACAAGTCGGTTGGCAGCTAGACGAGTAAGCCACTTCCAACCATGACCTCGCACCGCTTTTAGATTCTTTAGACTGGCATACCAACTATCAAAACACACACATTCAGGAGCAAAACCGCGTGTTTTCGCTTCTTCAAGCATGGCGCGGAAATGCTCATTCTTCGTCAAGCCGTCTTTGGCTTTATCATAGATTCGATAATCACACGGAATATGTCTATCGCCATCCGTCCAGAGCAAAGTGACCAAGTTAATCCCATTCACAACTCGGTGGTGTTTCCCTGACCAGTGTTTTGTCACGAGTTCAATCTTTTGTGAATAAGGTTTATCCAGAGTCGAGTCATCTATAACTAAAATTCCGGATTCTAATTTCACCTGATTTCTCGATTCTTGCCACAGTTTGCCAGTATCGGGTTCCTCTCGATGCAAGAGCCGTGTTATCGAATCGTGAGCCGGAGGATTATCAGCTTGGGGTTGAACTTTTTCCGATTCAAGACAACTGTAACTTTTCTGAGCGGCTACCAAGAAATCAATATAGTCAGTGTCAGTATATTTAGGGGGATTCATACTCAAATTATAACCTATTTTCACTCAACTGCGTAACTCCTAAACTTAATCAAAAAAGTTATGTTGCGTCACTGCGCACAGAGAGTGAAAAATTGTTGAACAGCATTACAACAAAAAATAACAAAGAAAAACTTGAAAAATACACGGAAAATATTGGCGCCATACAGGATCTTAAGAATAACATCGAATATCTTGACGGGCTAAAGCAACAACTCCAGCAAACACAGGAAGAATTGAATCAGGGAATTGCTGAAATGAACGCAAGACTTCCTAAAAAAGATGGCTATAAAGATCTCGAAAAAGTAGATTTCAAGGTACAGCTAGATACTATTTCTGAAAACAAGAAGACCGCAGAAACTCAAAAACAAACAAAGCAGGGTGAGAATGAAAAAATAAAGAAGGATTTTGAAGAAGAGGGCTTCACCGGTGATCTATCCAGTCTTTTGAAAAATGCAGGCACATATCAATCCCAGATCAATTGGGCAGATAAACAACTGAAAGTAATTTCAAAAAAAGAGACGGAACTGTCTAAAGAGTTAAAAAAGAGAGATGAGCTGTCAACTAAGATTAAAACCGAGTACGAAAACCAAAAAGAAAAAATAGATCGAGCCTGGAAAAATATTCTAGAGAAACATGAGGGAGAGCATAAAGGTTTAATTGAAGAGATTTTACTTAGAGGAGGCAAAACATCCGTTGAAGGACAGATAGTTTTTGATGAAGGAATATTTTACGAAAAAATATTGGAAATTGTTGACGGACGAAGCTACAAAAATGTTGCCGCTCTTAAAAGTCGATTGAAGATTTCAAACTTTGAAGACTGGATTAAATTTGTAAATGAAGACTTGAAAGAAATGATTGATGGCAAAGAATCCGATAGGTTTGACGGAATTAAAGATATAATTTTTGGAATTAAAAAACGCGGAGAGTATTTGAAAACATTACCAGAAATTTCATACGATGGACGAAGATTGAATCGTTTATCTGTAGGACAGAGAGGAACGGTTTTTTTGTGCTTAAAGCTTGCAACAGATGCTTTTTCCAAGCCGATTATTTTTGATCAACCAGAAGATGACCTCGACAATAAATTCATCGTAAGTGAATTGATTGATATATTTAGAGAGCTGAAAAAATATCGGCAAATAATTATTGTGACGCACAATGCAAACTTGGTTGTTAATGCCGATGCGGAACAAGTAATCATTGCAAGTAATTCTGATGAAGAATTGACCTATGAATCCGGCTCTTTGGAGAACGAGACAATAATTGACGGTGTTTGCGAAATTTTGGAAGGTGGTGAAGAAGCATTTGAGAAACGAAAACACAAATACCATTTTGCCTAACTAAAGGGAGTTCCACCTTGCGCGCGCACGGGAAGGTTGGGGCAAGCGCAATACGATTTGCCACCTCTCTCGCCGAAGCCACAGAGTGAACACGAAGCAAGCACCGAGCAGGCATCGCAAACGGATGTGAGCGGACGCTCAAATTACCACCAAACGCGAGAGGAAGCGCCTCGGCCCGACGCGAACGACGGAAAAAGGGCGACTCTATGCCACCACAAATTCTATGCTTTACTTACTAGCCCTTTGGGCGGAGTGAAGCGGCAGAGCAAACCAAAAATTTCCTCTCCTCTTTCCGCCTTGCGGCCGGGGGTCTGGGGGGAACCGCACAAAAAATTGAAAGGAAAATTTTTTGGTTTGCCACGTGGAGCGCGCCCGAGGCGCGCAGTGTCAGTTGTTTTGTTCAAAATGGGTTTGCGCAAAGGTTAATATTTCACCGCCTTTAATATGCAGTAACGCCTTGGCTATGCTAAGTGGGGAGGTAGCGGTGCCCTGAACCTGCAAACCGCTTTAGCAGGACTGAAATCCTATTGAGCGGCGGATTACTTTTGGGGTCTGACCCAAGTAAGTGGTGTTGAAGATTGGGTCCTGAGCAACTCGAGCTTATCAAACTCCGTCAGGTCTGGAAGGAAGCAGCGGTAGATAGGTCTTCGAGTGTGACGCAGGGTAGCCTCATCGGAGCTAACTGCTCGGGTAACGCTTGGGAGGATCCGTCAACCTTTAGGTGCATAGCCAAGATTTTCGGGTGGGGTTGTGATTTGGGGATTCAGTATTGGCGTGGAGGAAGAAACTCGGTTTCGGCGTCAACGGCTCCACCCGAAATGAATTTCCAAACCGGCTCTAACATTCGTTCCAGCCCATGCCGAGAGAGAAGCCATGTCCTATGAGGTTATCGCGCAGAAATGGCGTCCCCAGTCCTTTCACCAAGTGATGGGGCAGGAGCACGTCATCAAAACGCTGCAAAACCAGATTCGCTTGAATCGAATCGGTCATGCCTATCTCTTCTGGGGTCCGAGAGGCACCGGCAAAACGACGGTGGCTCGTCTTTTCGCAAAGACCGTAAATTGCGCAAAGCGCGATTCAGACGCGGAATCCAACCCCGACAATCCGGTCGAACCCTGCAACGAATGCGAGTTATGCGCAGAGATTACGCAGGGCAGATCTTTTGATGTCATCGAGCTGGACGCCGCCTCCAACCGAGGGATTGATCCCATCCGCGAGTTGCGTGAGAACACAAAGCTCGTCCCCGCCGCGTGCTCCTTCAAAATCTACATTATCGATGAAGCGCACATGCTTACGCAGGAGGCGTTTAACGCTCTCCTGAAGACGCTTGAAGAACCGCCGCCCCACGTAATCTTCATCCTCGCGACCACCGAACACCACAAGATCCCCAAAACAATCGTATCTCGATGTCAAGACTTTGATTTCCGCTACATGGAGTTGAGTCAGATTATCGGTCGGCTCAAGTTAATCTCTGCCGAAGAAGAAATCGATGTCGATGATCAGGCGTTGTCTTTGATTGCGCGTCAGTCGGAAGGCTGCCTGCGGGACGCCGAGAATGCGCTTGAGCGAATTATCTCGGCGACGGGCAAAACGCTCAGTGTCGAAACGGTGAATCAGATTTTGGGGCTTGGTTCACGCCCGCTAATCAATAAACTCGTGAACGCGATATTGGACTGCAATCTGCCGGATTCCGTGAAAGTTCTCGCCAGTTTGACCAACCAAGGTGTGGATCTCACTCAGTGTCTCCATCAACTTATCGCCTACTTCAGGAATTTGCGACTTCTCGCGATTAACACGGATATGGCGGATTTGATTCAGGGCTCGCAATCGGATGTACAGGGATTGAAGGAGAGAGTGGCTGACATTTCCGTGGAGCGCTTGTCGAGGATTATTAAGATTTTGATGCGGGCAAACAGCGAAATCAAGCAGTACGGCTACGCTCAGATTCAGCTTGAATCGAGCCTTGTCGAGATTAACTCGATTCGTGAGGGTATCCAACTCAGCGAGGTTTTGAAAAGGCTGGGGGAAATAGAAAACAGGATTGACCGCCGTCAAAACGATTCGACTCCAGTTCAGACGGATTTCTCGCCTTCAAACACAGGGGGATCGACGAAGCCACCGATTGACCCGTTGCCGACCGGACCACGAAAGCTGATTGCCGAAACTCCGCCACCCAAAACCGATACGGTTCCGGCTACTTCCAATGCCGCATCCTCGAACGCCGCTGGCGAGGCGGATTCTGGAACAGCGGGGGAAGGCAGCCGGGCCGTAACTCGGAATTCCGCTGAAATCAAACAGATTTGGGAGAAGGCATTGGAGACTTGGAGAACGGGTCAAAAGGTATTGTACGGATTTCTCAAGGACGCCACTCTTTCAACGAATGAAGAGGGAGGCATGGAAATAGCCTGCGCCCCTCTCCAGATCGCGATCTTGGAACGGAACAGGAAGAAGATTGTAGGGACTCTCGAATCTTTGATTGGGCATCGCGTCGAGGTCGGTTTTGTGCCGGGGCGCAACACCACCGAGACAAATAGAACCCAATCGACGAAGGATGATGGAGAACGAACACCGACGCCGCTTGCCCTGCAACGCGAAGCGCAGCAGGATCCGCAACTTTCGCCGGTGCTTGAGCTTTTTGACGCGAAGATTCTGAAAATCGATTTGAAGTAATACTTAATTCTATGGAAGGAGACGCGGTGCGCTTTCCCGAACACATCGGAGCGTAGTCGCCACTATTTTTTATGAAGATTAACAACTTGGTAAAACAGGCGCAGCAGATGCAACAGCGCATGATAGAACTTCAAGAGGAGCTTGCCAATCAAACGGTAGAAGCGACCGTTGGCGGGGGTATGGTAACTGCCGTCGCCAACGGTCAGCAGGAGTTGATATCACTGGATATTTCTCCCGAAGTCGTAGATCCGGATGATGTTGAAATGTTGGAGGATCTTATCGTTGCCGCCGTCAATGAGGCACGCCAACGAGCGCACGAACTGATGGCGCAGGAGATGGATAAACTCACCGGCGGCGTTAAACTCCCCGGACTACCGTAGCGCTAACTATTCTCGTCTACCTAAATGCATTATCATCCGAAACCGCTGGCAGACTTAATACGCGAACTGCAAAAGTTGCCGTCAGTTGGGCCAAAAACGGCGCAACGGCTGGCATTCTACATGTTAAAAGCGCCTTCGGAAGACACCGCGCGGCTCGCGACGGCTATTTCCGAGGTAAAGACTCGTCTTTTCAGTTGCGGCATTTGCGGCAATATCACAGATTGCGAGCCTTGCCATATATGCGCCAATCCGGAACGGGATCACCAAGTCATTTGCGTCATTGAGGAACCCGACGATCTATTGGCAATAGAACGAACCAATGGATACAAGGGCGTGTACCACGTGTTAATGGGAGTTATTTCCCCGTTGGACGGCGTAGGTCCAAAGGATCTTCAAATCGGTTCACTGCTTGAGCGCATTGAAAGCCAAAACATCAAGGAAGTGATCCTCGCGACGAATTACACGACCGAAGGGCAGGCGACATCGCTGTATTTGACCAAGCGCCTGTCGAATTTTGAATTGGCAATCACCCGAATCTCGTACGGAATTCCCGTTGGCGGCGATCTTGAATACATCGACGAATTAACGCTCGCCAAGGCACTTGAGGGACGACGTAGGATAGATGTTTGACGGGCATTGCGGGACACAAGGAGTAGCGCTTGGGTTGCATAGCGCAGTGGATTTGTCAATCCACTGCGAGCGGCGGTTGACTCAGATTGTCTCGGTTAGCGGTGTTTTGTGTTAGCGTGTCGGACTAGAGGTCCGAACTGCCGACGATACGGCTTTCAATCCGTCCTTAACTGATACAGGGAGTTTCTCAAAGTAATCACGATGAACACTTACCAGAAATCTTATGATGTCATCGTCGTCGGCGCGGGGCATGCCGGGTGTGAAGCGGCGCTCGCCGCCGCCCGAATGGGTTGTGAGACGCTGATTGTCACTATCAATCCCGATACTATCGCGAAGATGTCCTGCAACCCGGCTATCGGCGGGCTTGCAAAGGGACACCTTGTCAAGGAGATCGACGCGCTCGGCGGGGAGATGGCTAAAAATATCGATAAGACAGGTATCCAATTTCGCCGCCTGAATACAAAGAAGGGACCTGCCGTGCGTTCAAGCCGCGCTCAAGCAGACAAGAAAGCGTATCAGGATGAAATGAAGCGCGTCCTTGAGAGCCAGCCGCATCTTGATATCAAACAGGTTTTGGTCGATGAGCTGCTAACCAAAGACGGCACGTGTATCGGCATACTCAGTCAAACCAGAACCGCCTATCTTGGCAAAACAGTCATCCTCACTACGGGCACTTTCCTTAAGGGATTAATCCACCTCGGTGACGTGTCTTACAGCGCGGGAAGGGCGGGTGAATCGTCGGCAGAAAAGTTGTCGGAGAGTTTCCTGAGTCTCGGTTTTGAGATTGGTCGGCTCAAAACGGGAACGCCGCCACGGGTAAAAGCCCAAACGGTGAACTTCGATGTGATGGAGATTCAACCGGGAGATCGGCATCCACTACCGTTTTCGTTCTCAACCGAGAAGATTACCCAGCAGCAGATGCCGTGCCATCTAACCTATACGAATGAAAAAACGCATGAGATTATTAGAAACAACTTGCATCGATCGGCAATGTACAGCGGGCGGATTAAGGGTATAGGGCCGCGCTATTGCCCGTCGATTGAGGACAAAGTGGTGCGGTTTGCCGACAAAGACCGCCATCAGGTTTTCGTGGAGCCGGAAGGAAGAGATACCGACGAGATATACCTTAACGGCATCTCCGCATGCCTCCCCGAAGATGTGCAGGTCGATATGGTGCACAGTATTCGAGGCTTGGAAGATGCCGAGATTGTCCGGTTCGGATACGCTGTCGAATACGATTTCGCGCCCGCAACCCAACTTCAACCGACGCTCGAGACGAAGCGCGTCGAGAACCTGTATTTCGCCGGACAACTGAATGGCACTACCGGCTACGAGGAAGCGGCGGCGCAGGGGCTAATGGCAGGGATTAACGCGGCGTTGAAGGTACGCGGCGATGGACCGCTGGTTCTCGACAGGTCCCAAGCGTATACCGGTGTGCTGATTGATGACTTGGTCACGATGGACATCCGTGAACCCTACCGCGTGTTTACGTCTCGGGCGGAGTACCGCTTGGAATTGCGCGAGGATAATGCGGATCTGCGCTTGACAGAGATTGGCAGCCAACTCGGGTTGGTGGACGACGAAGCCTATCAGCGTTTCCAAACCAAGCGTGAACTCATCAAAGAAGAGCTTGCACGCCTGAGCCAAACGATTGTCAAGCCGACTCCCGACACGCTAGCGCGATTGGAGGAGGCAGGCATCATGCAATTCGACAAACCGACATCGTTGATGGATTTATTGAAACGCCCCGAGATCGGATATCGACAGATTAAACAGCTCTCACCACCGCCTCGCGAGTTACCCGGCGCCGTCGAGGAGCAATCCGAGATTCAGATTAAGTATGAAGGGTACATTCGGCGTCAAGTGGTTCAAATCGGGCAATTCAAGAAGTTGGAGAATTTCCGTATCCCGGATGATTTTGACTATGAAAACGCTCGCGGCTTGAAGACCGAAGCTCAAGAGAAACTCGCAAAGATTCGTCCGACATCGGTTGGTCAGGCATCGCGGATCCCGGGCGTGACCCCTGCGGACATTTCAATCTTGATGGTCTTGATTCATCAGAAAAACCGGGGTGAGTTACGGGCTGCCAGTTAAAGGTCAGGTAGAATCCGAGATCTTTGAATCGAAGGTGGAATCGCCTCGTTGGATCGGTAGTTGATGAGTATCTTCGTGTAAACATTCCGTCTTATGGCGGAAGGGTTTTTGCCATCTGTTATAGAATTTGCGAAGCGTCAAGGGGTTGCGATGCGGAGGAAATCACTATCAGGATCTACTATCGCACTCCTTGTCCAGTCGTTTGATCGCTCCTTATTCAGTCGCTTGATCCTACAGCGAGCACCAAGAGGTCGCGATTCGGAGATCGCTCCTACCGGCAACTTCTTTAGAGAATTGCTATCGCGTTCCCTAACCGGTCACTTGATTGTTTAACTGTGCAAGTCCCAATCACTAAACACTTACGCCGGTTGAATCAAGACGCATTTCGACACCTTTTGAAACAGACTTTTCTTCAACACGGTTTGCCGCTAACTCATAACCAGCAAGACCAATTCATCACCTACTGGCGGGAGTTGCAGCGATGGAATTCGCGGGTGAATCTCACATCCATTCGTGATGACCGCGACATTGTCTTGAAGCATTTTCTTGATTCCGTGGGAGTCCTTAAACACTTTCCGATTGAAGCGGGCGATTCTGTGGTTGACATCGGATCCGGTGCGGGGTTTCCCGGTCTTCCGCTGAAAATCTACGCCCCCGACATCAAGTTGACGCTCGTCGAATCTTCATCAAAGAAGGCTAGTTTCCTCCAGTTCTTGATGCCTCAACTGAACGTCACATCGGAGCAGGCAGATGTTAGCATAGTCGCTCAACGCGCCGAAGCGTTTGCAAAGCGGCGCGAAAACCTTGGCGCTTACGATTGGGTTTTAACCCGTTATGTCGCATCATTAGCGGATTCTGCCGCGTATTGTTTGCCGTTGTTAAAGCGCAACGGAACGTGGATTGCCTATAAATCGCGCGAGGTGGAAGCTGAAATCCGCGAAGCCGGTTCTCAGTTTCGAGCCTTTGGGGGTGAGGTGGGGTGTGTTGTGGATAGCCGGATTTCGGAGTTGAATCGCGCCTATGTCGCAATACAGGGCTGTTCGTAAATGCCCGAGGATTTGCGCGGGATTTTCTACCGCCTTGGAATCTCTATCGCACTCATTATTCATTCGCTTGATCGCTGTCCGAGAGCGGGAGTTAAAGATAGAGCTCTCTGATAGCGAAGGCGATAGCAAATCCTATGTGTTATCCGCTCGCTTGATCGCCGTTGGCGCTTTCAAAGGCTGGTGCGCAGTGCGCACCCTGCAGAAAACCACAGAATTGTGCAAGAAATAAACTGAGTTTTGAAGAAAAAAAGATCCCTATCGCAGTCATTTTCCATTCCTTTGATCGGTTTCGGGAGGATAGTATGACACATCGCGTTTTTATCTGTTTCTGTATTCTGAGTTTAGGTATAGTCGGGTGCCTTCCCGGAACATTGGAGAAGACTGTGGAGGTGGAGGTAACGCCAACGGCACCGGCCAAGCCACCCGGAATTGCGGAACTTCATCTGTCGCTGGCGAAAGGGGCTTACCCGGCGGACGAGCCGATTCCACTTCGGATGACCGTGCGGGCTGGGAAATTTGACCTGCTTATGCCGGCGGTATCCGTCGAAGGGGAGGGTGCGTTCGGAGGGTTAATCATCACGGATGCGGCGGGAAAAGCAATCACGCCGAAATCGCCGATTTCGGCGAAGGGCCACATAAAAAACCTGTTGCACGATGGAAAGGCGGTAGATTGTATTCATGGCGTCGATCTGAAATCCAGAGCGGATACGGTTGCGGCGCTGGAGGATTTGCGGGCGCATTACAACCTTGCCCCGGGGGATTACACGCTCCAAGTCTTCATGAATTTGCAGGTTTATCGGGAATCTCTGCAAGATCAATCGCCGCAGGTCGTCGAGATGGAGAAGGACATCTTGGCAATCCAGCGGAGTAGGCATTCTGGTGAAGCTAAGCAGGAAGCGATCAGCCGCTTGCGGGAGGACATCGCCGCCATTCAGCGCGAACAGGAGGAGGTTTATGACAAGATTTATCTTCCCCTAGACTCTTTGCGCGGCTAGGCAGATCTCGAATCTAATGTCGTTTCGTTGAAGATTGGGTGATTTGTTGCAGGGGAGTGTTGGGTTTCACTCGGATTTCGGAGGCATGAAGCATAACGAGGGCCTCAAATGCAATCCAGATTCTTGGTTTTTTCGTGAGTTTCCGTTCAACCCAACCTACATGCTGTACATAACGCAGTGGATTTGGCAATCCAAGCCGAGCGCAAAATAGAGAAACCGAGTTTTCAAGAAAAAACTCGGTTTCGAGGCAACCAAGGAGAACTAAGCAATGATAATTCATAACGGCGGTCCCAATCTGAGTTTGGGGGAGGTCGTTCTCTTTCCTTTCGATGACTACAGCCTCCCATTTCAGAGGGGGGTTCGATTGCAGTTAATTCCGAATAAAGGCGACCAAATCGTCGTGCCGTTTGGGCCTCCCGGCGCACCGGATAGTACAGGCATGAACTACTACGGCGCGGTCTGCAGAGTCGGCGATGAACTGTGGATGTGGTATCTGGGGGGCAGCCAGGTGTGTTTTGCAAAGAGCACGGACGGCTACAACTGGAAACGTCCGTGCCTCAGGCTAATTTCTCATAATGGCAGCACGCAGAACAATCTGGTGGATTTGGGCGGCGCAGCGTACAAGGTGGTGGCGTGTGTCGTGCTTTATGAACCCGAGGATCCCGATCCTAATCGCCGATTCAAGATGGTTTACGAGACGCATCGCAGAAACCCGTCACACGGCGGTCGCGCGGAGTTCAACGTTGCCGTTAGCGCGGATGGCATCCGCTGGACGGAACGCCCGGTCAATCCCCAGTATGTGTCCTGTGAAATGAGTGGTTTCATCAAGTTCAACGGGTGTTATTATGTCTCGGCGCAGAGCGGCGGCGGACATTTTCCGCGGCCTGAACGAAAGCTGGAAACTTTCGTTTCTTACGATTTCGAGAACTGGGTTGAAGCGGATTGCATGGGATTGCTGCGTGGCAACGTCCCGCCTCGACCGATGGTTGACGGGTCGCACGCCGGGGAGCAGATTCACCTCGGCGCGGGATTGTGGAACCGGGAGAACGTGATTATCGGCATCTACGGTCAATGGCACGGGCATCCGACGAACGATAGGAGTTTAATCTCCATGGATCTCGGGCTGGTGGTTAGCAACGACGCGCTGCACTACCGGGAACCGATACCCGATTTTCGCATCGTTCCGGCGTCGGAAAATAGCGCTGATCGGCTGTTCGGCGCTTTGATGCAGGGACAGGGATTCGAGAACATCAACGGCGAAACGCTGTTCTGGTACGCGCCTTGGGGCGGTTGCAACGGCATTCGGGTGGCGAAGTGGGAACAGGATCGGCTGGGTTACTTTGAAGCCTTCTTGGGCATGAAGATGAATTCGCTGCAGGAATCGCACTTCGTCTCGGCACCGATAGATTTGGAGGGTAAACCGGCGCAGGTGGAGATTAACGTTGATGGTCTATCTGAGTACGCCGAGATTAGCGTGGAGATTCTGACGGAGCGATTCGAGGCGATTCCGGGATTTGGGCGAGACGACTGCACGGGGCCAAAGGAATCCGGGCTGCGGCAGTTGGTGACATGGGGGAACCGCGAAAGCCTTGAGAATATTGACGGCAAAGTGCGCGTGCGGGTGAATTTCGGCGGGATTCGTCCCGAGGATGTGAAGATTCACGCGATATATGTGAGTGAGCAAGGAAACGGACAGTGAGCGCGATAGTAGATTGGAGAAGTTTAACTCAAGATGAGACTTCTAGAATTGAAACCACTCTCTGACATCTACGCACAAGAAGAAGATTTCACGGCAGATTTGGCTGAAAATCTCTCTGTTCTTGGACTCGGCGATTTTGAAGACGTGGAGACGGAGGTTTATGTCGGTCCTCGCAAAGCGGATATTATCGCCACAGGAGAGGATGGCGTACTCGTAGTCGAAAACCAATTCGGTAAGGCAGATTGGGATCACTGGGGCAGACTTGAATGCTACGCTCGATTGAGCGATGCTACGGTAGCAGCGCTGGTAGCTGAAGACTTCGAGGAACTGATGATTGAAACATGCAGGCTACGAAATCAGGTAGATACCATGACTGAATGGCACCTATTTCAATTAATAGCTAACACCTGCGATAAACTACATTTCATTCGTTTATACACGTCGCTATCCGCGTCCTCCAACAATTCGCCGCCAAATGAATATACCGAATTTTGGGCGCCGATTCGATCAGACAGAAGCACGCCATTTGCCGGCTCCTCTTTGAACCGGACACAACTCACGAAGCGCATTAGGGGAGTGGAATTAACCTTAACGGTCCTTAGAATGAGGTCCGATATTCGGCTGCGTTTTCGCCGTAACCACCCTAGGGCTCAGGAAGTACGCGAGGAAATCGCGAATCTCTTTCCTGATCGTGAACCTGAGGATGAATCTAACGACAATTTCGTCATACTTTATTTTCGCAATGTGGCTGAGGGAATAAGCAATCGGTCCGCCTGGCCCCAAATACAAGAGACACTAGTCAGCATGGGCACCGAAATCTATAATCTGCTGACTCGTCTTCTGAACGGATAGCTCGTGAGCCAATGAATGGTAATCCCAATTCCCTATATTTGCAGTGCATTAATGGCGTCAATCAAGTCTCTCCAAAGCGGGGCAAGATGCCCCGCCTACGGGGTTAGGTGTGAAGGGGAACAGTTAGTATGGGTCGTGTCAAAATAGTATAATGCAAACTACTACGCGCTCTATTATTCAAACGACATGGTATAAACAGCCACGGTAACCGAACGAGATTGTTCAAACAACCACAGGTGAGGTTGAAATGAGTCTAACGAAAGAGGAAGTCAATCAGTTTGAACAAGAAGGATGGGTTATGAAGCGCAAGGTGTTCTCTCGCGGGGATATGGAGCCCATCCGGGACGCCCTGACCGAGATTGTGCACCGAGAAGCCTTGGCGTTGAAGGAGAAGGGGATGCTCAATGAGATTTACGAGGATCAACCCTTCGAAACCCGCCTAACTCATATTCGGTACGCCAACGCCGATGCCTGTCGAGTCATTTATAAAAGCATCATGGGAAAGGCTGGCGGAGGCTTTAGCGGCGAGTCGATGTTCCACTTCGTGAGGCACCGCCCGCTGCTTTCCTGTATCGAGAGCCTTCTGGGACCCGACATCATCGGCTCTGCAATCTATCGCGTCCGTCCAAAGATTCCGGAGTGGGCGCATGGGGAGGTGCCTTGGCATCAGGATTCGGGTTACTTCATGCCGCATTGCGACAAATATCTCATATTGACGTGTTGGATTCCTCTGGTGGATGCCCCGCTCGAAAACGGCTGTCTTTTCGTGTTGCCCAGGTCGCATAAGAGAGGGGTCATACGGCATTATACCGGGGGGCACTCGGGCTATCTTGAGGTGCCGGGAGATTTACTGGGTCAGGTTAAACCGATACCGGTTGAGATGGAGGCGGGGAGCGTGCTTTTCTTGACGAGCGTGACTCCGCACGCCTCTTTCGAAAACCACAGCGGAACCGTGCGATGGAGTCTGGATCTCAGGTATCAGAGCATGGAGGCGCCGAACAATGTGGATGAGGAGCCGGAGACTTATACGCGCGAGCGAGAGCCGGTGACGATGGCTTGCCTTCCGACCGAAGCGGATTTTGTAGTCCGAGACACGAAGAACCCGCACCGCGAGGTGGCTACGCCGGAGCAGTTTCACCAGATTCGAGAGAAGTACGAAAACGCACATCCCTATTACCCGGGTCGTGGGTGGACGCCGATGTCGGAGCGATCAACCGAGTGAAACTCGCTCCTACAGAAATCACACCGCACGGCTATGGGCATAACACCATTACAAATGGTTCGCTCCAGAGCGGGAATGGATAACCGAACGAGATTGTTCAAGAGACCATTGGTGAGGTTGAAATGAGTCTAACGAAAGAGGAAGTCCATCAGTTTGAACGGGAAGGGTGGGTTATGAAGCGCAAGGTGTTTTCTCGCGGGGATATGGAGCCCATCCAGAAAGGACTGACCGAGATTGTGCACCGAGAAGCCTTGGCTTTGAAAGAGCAGGGGATGCTGGATGAGATTTACGAAGATAAACCCTTCGAAACCCGCCTAGCCTATATTCGCTACGCCAACCCCGAGGCGTGTCGGGTCATTTATCGAAGCATCATGGGAAAGGCTGGCGGCGGCTTCAGCGGAGAGGGGATGTTCCACTTCGTGAGGCATCGACCGCTGCTTTCCTGTATCGAAAGCCTTCTGGGACCCGATATCATCGGCGCCTCAATCTATCGCGTCCGTCCAAAGTTGCCGGAGTGGGCGCACGGCGAGGTGCCTTGGCATCAGGATTCGGGTTACTTCATGCCGCATTGCGACAAATTCCTCATATTGACGTGTTGGATCCCTCTGGTGGATGCCACGCTCGAAAACGGCTGTCTTTTTGTGCTGCCCGGATTGCATACACGGGGAGTGACACGCCATTATACGGGTGGACACTCGGGCTATCTCGAGGTGCCGGGAGATTTACTCGGTCAGGTTAAACCGACATCGGTTGAAATGGAGGCGGGGAGCGTGCTTTTCTTGACGAACCTGACTCCGCACGCCTCCTTCGAGAACCACAGCGGCGTCGTGCGATGGAGTTTGGATCTCAGGTATCAAAGTATGGAGGCGCCGAACAATGTGGATGAGGAGCCGGAGTCGTATACACTCGAGCGAGAGCCGGTGACGATGGCTTGCGCTCCCACCGAAGCGGATTTTGTAGTCCGAGACACGAAGAACCCGCACCGCGAGGTGGCTACGCCGGAGCAGTTTCACCAGATTCGAGAGAAGTACGAAAATGCGCGTCCCTATCACCCGGGCCGTGGGTGGACGCCAATGTCGGAGCGGTCAAGCGAGTGAATAGCGAGCAATCTCGTTCCTAAATAAAGCAGTCAGTTGGGTTTCGCTACGTTCTTGTGCACAAGCGGGACATTGGAAAACAGGATTCTCTTGAAAATTTGATGAGATTTGGATGACGACGCTCAACCTAACCTACGAGGCCGACCACTTGTGTGGAGCGGAGTAAGAAGCCTTGTCTCCGCGCAAGGTCGGTGGGGCAAAGGGACCTCTATCGCACAGGATTTACTATCGCCCTCCTTATCCAGTCGGTTGATCCTACAAGAAATGGTGGGCAGTGCCCACCCTACAAATGTACTAGCCACGGCCCCTGTCGCGAGTAAAACTCGCCCCTACAGAAGACACGCGGTCTGGATTTGCCAATCCAGACCGATCAGTTAGGGAGATAGCCGAGCAGAGAAGCGCAGAGCGAATCCCGATGAATCGGGGCTTACAAAGGCTGGTGCGCAGTGCGCACCCTACGGGATTGGGCAAGAAAGAAACGGAGTTTTCAAGAAAACAAGGATCTCTATCGTATTCGCCATTCGCTCATTTGATCCTATCTGTTCGGTTGATTGTTCAACCGAACCTACGGACTGTCGCGACCGGGAGATCGCTCCTACAATGACCCCATCTGCTGATGGACCTCTATCGCACTTGTTATTCACTCGTTTGAAGGGATTTCTATCGGGATTTACTATCGCCTTCGCTATTCGCTCGGTCGATCCCACCCTACAAAAAAGCTTGATTACTTGATTTTTAATTCAAGGAGTTTGACCCGCCGGGAGGTATGCACTAAGTTGTACTTCTCCCAATACTTCTCCAAATCCTTGTCCTTATTGTCCCCAGGATCGTGCCATATCAGGACGTAATCGGCATTTTCCTTATCTTCCTTGGAGGGATGAGATGCCCAGTTCACCGGGAAGTAGGAGAATCTCGCCTCATAGTTGTCGAGGTAAACAACGTCTTTCGCCGCCAATGCGTAGTAGCAGGGGGAATGGTGAAACGGGTTGACGTATTTCACATCTCCCAAGGGTTCGGACAAGCCGGAACCATCGCCGAGGACGAAGGTGGAGTGCGGCTTGATGAGTTTGGTCGCCGCTACTTGCTCGGAAATCTCGGGTTGAAGGACAGCGTACTCGTAGTAGTATCTGCCGATGTGTATCAGGGACAGGATTACCAGAGCCGCGCCGAAAATGTACCGCAACGACTTATGGAAAGCGGCAAACCAAGCTGCTAAAAAGAGGAAGACATAGATGTAAATCCTTTCGTTGACCCAACTTCCGCCCGATTGGTTGCTCGGCGACTTGAAAAACATCACGGCGAAGATTATGGCTAACAGCAGGAACACGTCTCGCTCCGTGAACCACTGCCGTTTCCAGATTCGATGCACGATTGTCGCAAGCGCCGCAACCATGAGCACTCCCAGTATGATTCGCGTAACGCCAATATGCCAGTCCGTGTATGAAACAAGGATGAGCATGTTCCAAAAGTAGTTCGTCAACCATTCCATCTCCGGCACCGATTCATCGAACGGCTGGCGCGTACGGAGAAAGAAGACCAACCCAAGGATGTACGCCAACAGCATGTAGCCGCCGTATGCCCCCAGCGGTGCGAGTTGTGAGCGAATTGCCCGCCATACGGTTGGGGCGGAGAAGCCTCCCTTCTCTAGTCCCCGCAGGTTTTTGATCGCCCCCGAGACGAAGTCGAATAGCGCGATTAACGCCAGTGCCGCCAAGAGCAGGGCGTAGGAGCCGAAATGGGTCACGTAGGTGAGAACCAACAGGACATTGAGGACGACGATTTGACGAACGTGGATGTCGTGCCTGTGTTTCCACCAATAGCCCAGTGTGAACAGGGCGAGGGAGACACTTAGCGCGAAGTTGTAAAACCCCATGTGGAGCAGATTGTGGTGGGAAAAAATGAACCCGACGAGGCTGAATAGCACATGTCGCCGATCTATCGCGCCCAGCAGGTAGCATAGCGACAACGGCAGCAACGCAACGGTCACGGTGAGGAATATCTTCTCCGCAATCGTCGGGGGCACAATGTACATCAGCGCCGTCATCGAAGCGTGCGATGTCCAGTTCGGGAAGAGCCTGAGGTTTAGCCTGTAAGCCTCGCGTATTTCATGATTGTCGGTATCATGATAGTCCCTCAATACCTTTGCGTTGTAGACGTGGGCGGGGCCGTCCTGCGTGGGAAAATAGGGGAAGATCCAAATCGGAGCCACGTGTATCACGAGCAGCGCAATGAATAGGTTTTTCCACGTACAGTACTGAAGCAGTCGGTTCATGGTTTTTTACTTTCAGTGCTCGCACGTCGTGCATGTGTCATTAAAGCGGGTAGTCGTGCCGCGCTTTGGAGCCTCATTGAATAACAGTTGGCAAAGTCATTCTCGGGCATTTGCGATGAGCAGGTTTCTATCGCGGTCACTATCCGTTCCCTTGATCGTTATCCACTCGCTTGATTCTACTGAATCGCGACCGGGAGGTCGCTCCTACCAAGCCCATCATTAAGGGCGCAACTTAGCCGCGTTTTAATGAGCGGTTTTCAGCGCCCCCCAACTCGTTGCGAGTTTTTCATCGGGCTGGACAGCCAAGCCGGACCAGGCTTTGATGTTTTGCATTAGTTCATTTTCCGTCAGCGCCTTGTCGTAGACACGAAAAAGGGCGAAAGATCCGTTGAAGTTGCGATTTTTCTCGCCGGGAGAGAAGGAGCCGATTGTGATTACCCTCAGCGGAATCTTTTTGTCAAAGTCGACGCCCGGCTGCTTGCTGACCTCTCTACCGTTCTGGTATACCAAAATCTCCTTCTTGTCCTCGCCGGTAAGCGCTATCCAGTTCCACACGCCCTCCTCAAGTCTGACGTTTGAGGCGATCGACATATCTGCGCCTCCCTGATAAATGCCGATTCCGAGTGTGTCCCCGTCTTTAAGACCCAACCGAAAACCCTGACGCCCCTCCGGCAACGTGTTGATGCCAGCGAGTTGATGCTCTTCACGGAACAGGTCGCCGTTGCGCCGCACGAGGAACTCAATCGTCCAGTCTTCAAGCCCGAGTGGAGAAGCGAAGGCTTTGGTTCCGTACATTTCGGCGCTTTTCCGGGCGGTGTAATACTTCGTCTTGCGCTCGTTAATGCCGATATCCGGGATTTTGATGGGTCCCTCTTCGAGTGCGGGCTGGAGTGCCATAGGCGGTATCGCGCCGCCATCTCCGGCGAGGTTTGTCCAGGCGTCGGGGTGTGTGGGGTTGTCGCGGGCGTCGAGGTAGAGCACGGCGCCGGGGACGATATCGGCGAGCACCGCAGTGCATAGCGTTGCCAAGAAGAACGCTGCGCCGAGGATTGACATCACTGTTCTCATTTTGTTTCCCTCCGTGATTTCTTTTGTGCGTTCAGGTGTCGGGGACGTGAATATCAACAAGGAAGCGTCAGCAACGGTGCGTTTGATTTAGCGATGCTGTTCTCAAGCCGGGCTATTGTACTACTTTTCACCGTTCTTGTCTATCGGTTTCGGTTGGGGCGGGGGTAGGATGGAAAGGAGTGAACAGTGATCTGTGGTCAGTGAGGAAAGGTCGCAAATTGTCTGAATGAGATTTCTATAGGACTCACTGCGGAATCTACTATCGCCCTCACTATTCGTTCAGCTGATCCCTTCCGGGGCATCTGGAGGCTGGTGCGCAGTGCGCACCCTACAAGATGACAATTCAGAATTGTACGTTTGTACAAAGTCGAGCTAAGTGTTTGCCTCGTCTCTGTCAGCTATCTGAATCTTAATTCGTTGGGGTTTGGGCTCCTCGGGATTTTCAATAAGTAACTGTATTCCATTTTTTTCATTTGAACTTAAGAGCTGTTCAAAGTTCATTATGCGAATGCCTAAATCTCTTAATTGACTACGAGTCTTGAGAATATCTCCATCCTCTGTCACAAATATATCTCTGCCTGCCAAGTAATGAGCGTGGATGTGGTCGAAATCTAGATATTGTGGCAGATTCTTCCCGGTCTTTTTAAAACTGTCAATAATGGACTCAGCCACGATAAGAAACTCGGCACTCCCCGGTTTGTCAAACTCTGGATTAAGGAGGAATCGATTGCTTTTGCTGTCGAAGCAATTTCGCATAATCGAAGGGATCTTTCTTATAAAGCTATCTGTGAGAAACCGCTCATCTGATGGGTTGAGTGACAAATCATCTCGAATTCGTTGCGTAACTGCTAAATCCACGGGGCATTCTCCCGAAGTTTCCAGGGGTCTAATATTTTTCCACGCTTCATATTGATAACCTCATTGGTATCTAATGTTATTGATGGCAGATGATAAATGCAATCTACTTTCACTACATCTGCCTCCGCATGATACATCAACACATTTAGTGTACTGGAAGTGGGGAAGACTAGTGTTAAACGAACCTCGGGCAAATCAGGTTGTGCCAGTTGAGCAGATTGTTCGCCTATAGTTCGTATATAACCAATGGTGCTAGTTTGAAATTTGGAGGTTAATAAGCATAACATTCCCTTTTGGCTTTGCTTTAACGCGAAAGGTATCAGGGCATGAGACGATTTCCTCGATTCTACCGTTAATTTGAGTATCGGTAGCTATCAAATAACGGGAGGAAATCTAGACTCATGACCATAGTAGATTTTATCACAGAACTGTTTTGTTGTGTTGATGATAAACTCTCACAGCACGGTAAAAACCATAAGCATAGCCATGCCAAACTTTATCCGTCTGAAGTGGTTACCATTGCCATGCTCTTTGCGCTCAAGGGTGTGGGTAATCGAGCCTCCTATCGCTGGATAGCGAACAATTTCAAATCCTTATTTCCGAAGTTACCCGAGCGTACCCGATTGTTCCGCTTATTCGACGGGCATCAACATCTCATTGACGTTTTTATGGCGAATCCTTCGCTTATCGGTGGAATTGACACGTACGGTATTGAATTGATTCACCCGCGCCGAGAAGGGCGCTCTAAACGTCAAATCGGACGCAAAGGCATTTCCAACCAACGATGGATTGTAGGTGGAAAACTTTGCTTGCTACACAATCATCTCGGACTGATTGTCAACTGGGACTGCGACACTGCCAATGTACATGATGGGAGTGCCTTCCAACATCTCGTTGATGGGGTCAGTGACCAGATGGTTGTTTTTGCCGATGTAAATTTCGCCAAAGCGGATTGGTTCCCTTCCAACTTGCGTCTGTGCCGACGTGGCGAGTGGAATTCTCGGATGCTGGTAGAAACGATTTTGTCCATGTTGACGCTAGTGTGCCATTTTAAGAAAGTCATGCACCGTCGTTGGAGTTACTTCAAAACGCGAGTCGGCTTTACAATGGCTTTGGTCAATCTCTTGGTACAGTGGAATGGATTGTCGATTGACGACGATGGCTTTGTGCCTCTGTCAATAGCTCAATTCAGTCTCTAAACTAGCACCAAAGGTTATATACACGTCCCGTACCTCTGTCACAGTTTTAATCACAAAGTCATCGCAGTCCGCATTTATCCTGTCGATTTCCTCCTTTGGAACGTAAGCAATTCCATTCAGTTGATTATTCTTGTCTTTACGATCTATCCTGATTCTCTCTATTAACTCACTTTTCGCTATTGGCTGGTTGACATGATTTTCCAGTGCAGAAGAAAGCTGCCCAATTAGGCGGTTTTGCCATTGATGGTGGTATTCCTTCCAACTTTTGGATTCAGTAGACATATTGCCAAAGAAGATTTCAACATTCACGTTTTTTAGTTCTTTGACCTGCACTGCCGTAAGTTGGGGTGCCTGATTCTCCAAGTCTCTGAGTGCATTGTCGCATGCTTCCTTGAGTCGGGCGTTAGATTCAGTGAATTCCTTTTTCAAACCTCTTAGAAACGACGTTGCTAATTCGTCCATTGGAATGTCCTTTTCATTCTTATTCGTCGATTGAAGATTTTCACTAAGTTCTGTAGGTAGTTCATCGCCAGCAGATCATTGAGACGAGCATAAATAGGTGTGCTCACATATTCAAATCGGGCAAATCAACCATTTCTGTTTTGAATGAGGGGGGCAACCCCGCCCCTACGATTGAGGGGGAGTTTGCTCTCAATGAAATCGCGACATGCACCAGGAGCCGTAGGGGTTGGGTCTCCCAACCCGTTGGGTACCTTCCTCGTTTTACGCACCCGCCTAACATAAATTTCGACAGAACCTAGTAAGACATCCACGGCTGTCAGTCGTCCAAAAATCGGCAATTCTACAGCTTGACGATTGATCTGATGTTTACGGCTGGCTGATAGACAACTTGTTGAATTCTTTGTAACCACAGGTAGAACCTGTGACATTGAACAGATAGTGTTGCCGAGAAAAGGAATAGGTGGTAACTTGGATAATTATACCACCAAGAGCATTCTGAAGTTTGGAAAAAGATAATGACAAAGCGTTGTCAGTCAGATTGGTAGAGAAAACTGGGATGGAAGAGTGGAAGTTCACGTCCATGCCAACTAATACGATGGTGCGTTCCGGATTTGGCAATCCAGTCCGAGGGGTCAGAGGGCGCGTCGGGTAGCAATCACGGGAGACGGCACAGGGGCCGTCTCCTACGTTAACGGTGGTGACTATTGTATGTATCTGTTGGGTAGCTCAGAGGGCATTAGGCGTCTCCGTTGACTTCGCCTTTCGCTATCATCGCTTGCCACCTTTTGGACTTCCGCATCGCTTCCTGTTCGGAAATCTCGGGCTCCGGAATGGGTCGGGCGGCTTCGCGGGACAAGTCTCCCCGATTACTGGCGGCGTTCGGTCTCGCGTACCAATACGTGGTGGCGGCGTAACCAACGTTGCATGATTCGTGATGCTGGACTTCCATATCCATCTGGAGTCGTCGATTGAATGGAATGGCGTCCAATGAGCGCGTCCGGGTTTGCGTATTCTGCCCGAAGGTAACCTTCTGACCACAGCGCACCTGCGCGTGGAACGGCTTCTGATACAGGTCGGTACTTGCCCCGCCATAGGCGTAGCCGTAGTAGTCCTCTGTGCCGGTGCCGAAATGGGAAGGGAAGTCCTCTCCATCAACCCATATCTTCTCATCGCCTTCCCCCCACCAGTCTACCTCCGGGTTCATGACGGCTAACGCATCGCCCACGTAGACCGCTTGCCCATCAATTGTAATATAATTCCAATCACTGCACGGTAGAGTCGGAATCGGACATTGCTGGCGCCAGTTGGCGTGGAAGTACATCGAACGGTCATCCCAATCCCACGCGCCCACGTGGGCTACGAGTTGTAGTTTTACGAGATCCTGGTGGAGGTTGCTTACCGTTAGCCGCGCGGATTTTTCGTAAGGCATGATCCACCTGCAGATCGTCCTCCCGTCGTCTCGAACCGTCCGATACCAGCCTTGGTAAGGATTTAGTCCGACGCCGTTGCCGTAGAAATCTCCGACGGGGCACCAGATTGTCCTCTCGCCATCACACTCCATCTGCAAAACCGTTGAGCGAAGGGCTTGCTCAAAATTGAGCGCAAGAACCCGGATTTGGAGCGCTCGCACTGCCGCGGGGCCCAGCGATAGTGGAACGGAGACCGATTCTCCCGGTTTAATTGTAGTGTCGGCGTTCGCAGTTTTCCTTCCGCAAAAGGAGATCGGTGCCGCCAGGTGTTCTCCCACGTGCCGGACAGTTTCCTTTGCCGCCTCAAATTCACCCATGGTGAATGAGCGCACCCGAGTCCCTTCTTTATACGCGCGGAAGTTGATATGGTAGTAGAAAGGTTTTTTATCCACGGTGACCTTGCACGATTTGGCGTATGGGATGGGCAGATATAGGTTTCCCGCCCGAACGCTAATGTAAGCAAACGGCGGACCGATAAAGTCCACCCCGGTGATCAGGTCAATCATCCTCGCCTCAATGGCGGGTTTTTCCTTCCCATCCAGATAGAAACGGATGATTTGGCCCTCATCAACGTCGGGCGCCCACATCCGCACGACACAACCCGGTCCCCGATGATCCATCAATACCCATTCGTCGCGCCCCTCGATTTTCTCGGTATAGAGAAAATGCCCCGAATCCCCGCCGGCGAACCAGCCGTCCGGGTCGGTCGGGATAATCGATCGCCGGTTATAACTGCTGAACTGATGGCAGAGGTATGCCGGACGCGGCAACCGAGGTAGCAGGTCACGATTTATCATCTCGTTCAGAAGTGATTCAAGCGTGACCGAATCGGGAATTGAGGAGGTTAAGAGATTGGTGAGTTGGTATGTGGCAATCATTTCGGGTACCCTTTCACTCGACGGGGTTTGAACGACATTGATTTCAGCGCATGTTTAGTATTAGCCGGGCAATTTGTCGACGCAACATAGTATACCAAGAGATTCTGATTTATGGAAAAAGATAATGATGCGGTATAGGACTTGCGCTGTTTGGTTTGTAGGAGCGCGTTTTGCTCGCGATTTCAGAACTTTGTCGCGACCGGGAGATTGCTCCTACAAGAACCTTTATCTGTGGGGACTCCATCTTCGACCTGATGAGTGCAGTTTTTCTGTAGGGTGCGATCAACCGACTGATTAAGGAGGGCGATAGCACCCTAAAGAACTGTTGATGGTCTGGAGTTGGTAATCCAGACCGAGTAGGAAAGGATACGACAAGCAGATGGATTGTTGGGTTTCACTTGAGTTTCGGCTTTTTGGGGAAGAATGAAACGTCGAATGCCTCCTTTCGGCGTGCATGATTTCTCATGGATTTCCGTTCAACCCAACCTACAGAATTTGTTTCGTCGCGATTCGGTGAGGGATCTCTATCGCACTCGTTATCCACTCGCTTGATCGCTCCTACCATCGCCATCAGGGATTTCTGTCGCATTCATCATTCATTCGCTTGATCCCTGTTCTCACCCTACAAAACTCCCGTAGCCTCAATACGCGGCTTCAAGAATGCTGACAACGTCGGGGTGATTGCGGCGGCGCGCCTATGCCAGCGGCGTCGCCCACTCAAAGTGGGCATCCAGCGGGGCGCCTTCGCCGAGCAGGTATTCGACCATCTCGGTCTGACCTGTCCGAGCCGCCCATCCGATCGGCGTACTGCTGTACTCTTGGTCCGAACTGTCCAGACGTGCGCAGCGGCGGGCGGGGGAAAGGCAGGCAGGGGAACACGGGACGGCACAGAGGCCGTCCCCTACAAATTGTCGGTGTGTTGGGTTGAAAAGAGAAGGGGGTTATCGGTACAAGGAGTGGTGAGTGGAGTGTGAGGAAGGATGAGAGTACGGAAGGGAGAAAGGGGAGAGGCAGTGGTCAGTGGGGAAGGGAGGGGTTGGTCGGAAATTGTCTGAATCGCGGATTAAACGGATTTCGCCGATTTCGCGGAATAGGAGATGGTACGTGTGGACAGCGATGAAGTTGGGTTTCACTGTGTTCAAACAGACTTTAGTCGTCATGTCTTAGATTGGAAAGCGAATTGAGACCGATCTCAACCGTGAGGGTCATAATGACACACGTCAAGGAACTCCTGGAAAATCAAGGGATTTGAACTATAACGACGACAATGGTAATGATTAGCGGAATCTTGTGTAACGTTCTACTCGTTGCGGACCTCCCAATGCACTCCTGCGTCAGTTAACGGTGTGGGCGTTCACTATTCCAATGACTGGAGCAATCGAAGGGCCTTTTGAATACGGTCTCGCAGTACCCGGTTCCCGGCGCGCTTCGCGAATCTCAAAGCAGTTCGGAGATCTCGCTTCGCGGCTGAGACGCGAAATAGAACTGCCTTGGAAATCCCTCTCTGAAGATATGCTTCGGCGTAATCGGGCTTTAGTCGGATGGCAATGTCATAATCAGAGATGGCGGCAAAGTGTTGGCCTAATTCAGCCCTACATATCCCTCGCAAAACATAAGTTGTCGCAGCATTGGGGTCAAGGTCAATGGCGTCTGTGAACTCCCGAATCGCCCCCGCATAATCCCCTGACATTCTCTTTTCATAACCTCTTATCATACAGCCAATGTAAGAGACAGCCGTGTTTCCATGCGATAACGGCTTTGCCTTTCCCGATTGACCTAGCAACGTTTTGAGCGCATTCGATGGCACCGCGAAGTTCAGAAGTATACCGTCGAGCGGGTGGTACATTGACTACGACACTCCAATCACCCTTCCCTTGCGGTTGAGCACAGGGCCTCCACTGCTACCGCGGGAAATCGGAGCAGTCATCTGAAGACGTTCTTTTTTCGTGGTGCCATCGCGTCGACCGCTGATAATACCGTACGAGAATGTGCCTTCAAAGCCCAGCGGGTTGCCCGCCACGTAAACCGTTTCTCCGATTTGAACTGCGTCACTGTCGCCGAGGGGAAGCGGCGCGACACCTTTCACCGTCACCTTGAGGAGTGCGAGGTCGTTCGACTCATCTCGTGCCGTCACGCCTTCGATAGGGTATGCGAGTTTTGTATTGACTAACTTTGCACTGCCCTTAGCTGCACCTTCAATGACGTGGAAATTCGTAGCGATGAGGTTCTCTCGGACGAAAAATCCACTACCGTGTCCGAGTGTGACGCCGTTTTCGTCCTGCACCTCCAATGAGACAGTCGCGGCTAACGCTTTTTTGGCAAGCTGGGGGACAGACTGGGCTGAAGCGTAATTAAGGGCGGAGAGCAGAAAGATGAGCAAAAGTGTGATTAGCTTGGTTTGATGGTTCATCTAACACGCTCCTTGCGTCAGAATGTGTGGGGTTGTTGAGGGAACAGAATAACCTGGCTTCTGTTGTTTTTCGAGTTCGCGGTGTGTTTCTCTAACCATTTCATTTTACTACTTTTCGCCGTTTTTGTCTATTGGTTTCGTTTGGCATCAAGGTGGTTGTTTAAACCGGCGATTTGGGGAGCTCTATCGCACTGAGGTTTTTATTGCGCTCACTACTCATTCGCTTGATCCCACTCCGGGGCTTTGCACGCGCGATAGAGTTCCTTTTCAAAAAATAACTCGGTTTTGACTCGGGAGGGTTCGCAAAGGCTGGTGCGCAGTGCGCACCCTACAACACTGGTTAATTGGAGGAGGGTCAAGATTTGGCAGTCCAGACCGAGCGGGGAAAGAAGGGTGCGCCGAATTTTTGGTTTGAAGCGAATTGACATCAATTTGTGTCTATGATAAAATCACCGGGCTTGTGGCGACATGACGGATTAACCAAATCGGGGAAAATCCCCATCATCACTGACTTAAAATACCCTCCACGGAGAAATCGGAATGCCTCTTAACCGCCGTAAATACCTCGTGCTGGATTCGCGCATCATCGACGCCACCGAAGATTTGGCGCTGCGGGTCGGAACTGCGACCAAGCACCCCGCCAATCCCCTTTTCGGTGAGGACAAACCTTGGGAGCTGCGTTACGACAACCTGTATCCCAACGCTATTTTCGACGAGGCGGACCAACTTTTCAAATGTTGGTATAACCCCTTCATCGTGGATACGGCGACAGCGGGTACGCCGCCGGACCAACGGGGGTCGATCGCCTACACGAAGGTGAAAAACCAGCGCCGGGAGATGGGGCTTTGCTACGCCGCGTCGAAAGACGGGATTTCTTGGGAGAAACCGAATCTGGGGCTGATTGAGTATGAGGGAAGCAGGGAGAATAACCTCGTGACCCGCGGCTCGCACGGTCCCGGCGCCCTCAAAGACAGACACGACAGCGATCCTGCGAGGCGTTACAAAATGCTTTACGCATCGGACGTGCCTGCGGCACGGCACGGGCTGAGCGTCAAGTTTTCATCGGACGGGGTCGCGTGGGGCGATCAGATTTTGGTGGAAAACAAGAGCGCCGCGCGCGGTGATTCGCATCACACGTGGATGTGGGCTCCGGATATAGGGAAGTATGTCTCGTGCTCGCGCCCATTGGCTTGGGCGGAACGGAGAGCGGGAAACCAAGATGTGCCGCTGCGTCCCATATCGCGGACGGATTCGGAAGATTTTATCCATTGGTCCGATGCGCAGATTGTGCTCGACCCTTTGGAGAATGACCGGCAGTATTACGTGATGCCCATCTGTCACCATGCCGACCTTTACTTGGGCTTTTTGATGATCTTCAATGCCGAGACTGATCGGGTGCACTGCGAACTTACATGGAGCCCGGACACGTGGGAATGGCACCTCATTGACCCCGGCACGCCGCTCATCAACGCATCGGACGAAAAGGGCGATTACGATTGGGGCTGCGTTTATGCCAGCGTTCCCATCTTTTTGCAGGATGAGATTCGGATTTACTACGGGGCAAGCGACGACACGCATTACGGTTGGCGGAAGGGGTATCTCGCGTTGGCGACTGTACGACCGGACGGTCTCGCGGGGTTGCAACCCGCCACGTCGAACGTAGCGGGCAACGTGACAACCAAACCGGTCGTGTGCACGGGGCGGCGGTTGCGTATCAGCGCCGATGCGGCGGGCGGCTCGGTGCGCGCGGCGATACTCGACTCGGAGGGACGGACGCTTGACGAGAGCCAGCCGTTAACGGGTGATGTAACTGACGCGGTAGTCAGTTGGGTATCCGGGGGTGATTTGTCCGCGTACCAAGGCGAGGCGGTACGACTGAGGTTTACGTTGGAGGATGCCAAGCTTTATGCGTTCGGATTTGATGGTGAGGGTTGAGTGCGTGGGAGACGGAATCTTTTGGATGAAGTGTTGGGTTTCACGGTGTCCAACCCAACCTACGCACTGTTATTTAAGCGAAATGGTAACATCGGGAGCAACAACTGATGACGGATAGCCCCGAAAGGAAAAGCCTGACGGAAGCGCTTGATCTTCAGCGGAAGACAGAGGACATCGTGTCGGGGAAGCGACGGGTTGACGAGCGGTATCCCTACATACCTCCGGATTACAACATCCCCTTCCTTCACATCGGGACGGAGAAGCAGTTGTTTCTCGATAATTTCATCCTTGATCGCTTTGAAAGGGTGGAGCGCGTCTTTCCCAAACCGGATCGGCCAGAGCAGCCGATTATCGATCCGATGGAATTGCCGTGGGAACGCAATGCCCCCAAGGGGTACTTCAGCCACTGGGCTTTCGTTGTCGCGGTGCTGCACGATCCGGATGACGGGAAGTTCAAGCTGTGGTACATCAGGGATTTTGAAGAGGTGTACGACAAGCGGATGTTGTGCTACGCCGAAACGACCGCCCCGCTGCATTGGGAAAAGCCGTTGAGCGAGAAATGCGTCCCCTTTAACGAGCACAAAGCCACCAACATCGTGCAACTTAACTCCGGCGAGCACATCGCGTTGGCGCTGAATTGTGATCAGAGCGACAAGTCGCGCAAGTATCTCATGAACCTGAGAAACAGCTTTCTCGTCTCGCCCGACGGTTTGCAGTGGAGGTCGGTCAGCGAGGGCACGCCTTATCGGAAACACCACTATCAGCGCCCCATCTGGGATGAGTCGATTCAGAAGTGGATCTCTTACAGCCAGTATTCGCACCACTGGAATATTTTGCACCGCAAGCGCCAGATCGGACGGCAGGAAAGCGCGGACTTCATTAACTGGTCGCCCAAGCGGGTGGTGGTCTCCGTGGATTTCGACCCGAACCTCACGCCCAACCTCGAATTTCACGATATGTCCGTTCGTAAAATCGGCGGTCAATACATCGGGATCGCGACGGAGTTCTTGGCGGAAGGCATCCCCAGCGTCCACGATTTTTCGGGACGGCATATTCCGGAGTATGACGGCGATTGCACCTACAACCATTGGGAACAAGCTTACGCTCACTTCGGGCTGTACGCCAGCCGTGACGGGATTCATTGGCGGCGGGTGGGCGATCCGGGGCCGTGGGCTGCGCATGGGGCGCCCGGTCACTATGATTACGGCTTTTTTGCGGACAGCGTGGCGGGTGAGTTGCTACACGATGGCAAGACGTATGTCATCCATGATACGCGCCCGCAGAAACAGCGGCTATCGAAGAGAAAACCTAACGCACTGAAGACGGCAGAATTCCTGCAGCACGAACGGAATCAAGCGGCGTTGGTCGACGCCTTGGGCACCTACCCGCGGCTGCGCTCGAATGCTATAACCGCGCTCATCTTGCGGGAGGACGGTTGGGCGGAACTCAAGCCAACCTATGAACAGGGGAGCGTTTTCACACGGCAGTTTGTCTTTGAAGGCGACGCGCTCAAGGTCAATGCCGAGGCATATGGCGGATACCTGAAGGTTGACGCGCTCGACCCGCAATTCAAGCCGTACGAAGGTTTTTCGGCGGCGGAGTGTGATGCGGTTTGCTCGGATAATCCCAAGCAAATTTGGCACACGGTACGCTGGCGCGGAAATCCGGATGTTCGCGCACTGTGGAACAAACCGGTGCGACTGCGATTTCACCTGCATCAGGCGAGTCTTTACGCTTTCCAGTTCGAGGAGACCGCCACAGTAAAAAGGTAAGAAATATGGCAGGTCTCGAGTCGCCCATTGATTGGGCGGCCATTCCACATCCCCCGTTCCTTCGCGGCGATGCATACGTGGCGAACCGCGATCCGGCGGGACACTACCACGAGGGGCTGTTTCGCGTGTTCCATACGCGGGTGCATGCCGAATCGGACGGGATTTACCACTCCTTCACTGCGGTGACGGAAAGCCGGGATCTCGTCAACTGGAGCGAAGCGACGCTACTGACGCCGAAGGATCGCCGACTCAACTATTCGAGTCCGGGGAACGTGATTCGTTACGGCGGCGAATGGGTGCTCTGCTTACAGACGTACCCGATGCGCGGCGACAGCTTTGGCGATGATACCGCGCGGATTTTCCTGATGCGCAGCGATGATTTGGCACATTGGAGCGAACCGGAGTTGATACCCGTCAAGGGGCCCGATGTTCCCGAAGCGGAGATGGGGCGCATGATTGACCCGTATCTATTGGAAGACAAAGACATACCGGGGAGATGGTGGTGCTTTTACAAACAGAACGGCGCGAGTATGTCGTACACGGACGACTTCAAGACGTGGACGTACGTGGGACGAATCGATTGCGGCGAGAATGTCTGCGCGTTGGTCGAGGACGACGAGTATGTCTTGTTTCACTCGCCGCGCAACGGTGTCGGGATCAAACGCTCGAAAGACATGGGCCATTGGAGAGATGTCGGGCATCTAACCTTCGGGCAAGCAGAATGGGACTGGGCGGAAGGGCGGTTGACGGCGGGGCATGTCTTGGATTTGCGGCACCTGCCGGAGATAGGAAAGTGTGTCATGTTTTTCCACGGCTCCGTCTCTCGCGAGATTCAACCGAAGGAGACACACGGCAACGCCTCGCTCGCGCTGGCTTGGAGTGACGATCTCGTGCATTGGGATTGGCCGGGGAAGTCGTGAGATTAATAGCGTCAACCAAGTTTTTCCAAGGCGGGGCAAGGGGACTTCTATCGCACGCGCTATGCGCTTGCTTGATCCCCGCCTACCGGCTTTGGGTAATGGTTGCTATCGGTCTATTCATAGAAGTATAATTGCAAAAAACATTTTACGCAATACTGTTCAAACGAAATGGCATAACAACAAGAAGAGAGGGATTACAGTATGAAGTTTCAGGTTGGGGTGATTGGCGCGACCGGGTTCATCGGGTCGGCGTACAGACAGGAGATACGCGAAGCAAAACAGGACGCGACAATCGTCGCGCTGTGCGCTCGAAACCGTGAGCGGCTGGAGGCGGCAGCAGAGGAGGATAGTTGCGATTTTATCACGGATGATTGGCGTCAGGTCGTTGATCATCCGGATGTCAATTTCGTCATCGTGGCGACTCCGGACGCGCTGCACTATGACGCGGTGATGGCGAGCGCAAAGAACGGGAAGCACATGTTCTGCGACAAGCCGATAGGCATGAACGTAACCGAGGCGTACGAGATGCGGCAGGCGTACCGCGAGGCGGGATTGTCCCATTTCGTGCCGTTCTGGGCGCGGTGTGAGCCGCTGTTCCTACGAGGCAAGGAGATTGTCGATGCGGGAACGTTGGGCGACATCCGAGCGATTATCTACCGCTGGCAGAACCCGCGTCCGGCGGCGATGCCGTTCACGTGGCGGGACGATGCCACGCTGTCGGCGGCGGGGAGCATCGCGGATGTCGGATCGCACGCCTACGACGCGGTGCGCTGGCTCACGGGCACGGAGGCGAAGCGCGTACTGGCTCATGCGGATACCATCACGCCTCCCAAGCCGGACTTGGGTACCGTCTACCTCAACGATGCCATTGAATGGGGCGGATCGCACACGAAGGCGGACAGCGAGAAACAGCGCAAGGGGACAGCGTTCGACTATGCCGCCATCGCGTGGGAGTTCCAGAGCGGCGCTGTCGGCTCTATCGTGCTCTCTCACGCTCCGATCTTGCGCAAGGGACTCGCGCCCGAGGTGGAACTTCACGGCACGGATGCATCATTGGCGATTGACCGGGTGCATAGCAGGGTTTCGGTGCTGCACTCTGGAGAGGATGTCCCTGAAGTTGAGGAGATTCATCCCTCGAGTCCGGGCAATCGGTTTGAGAACTTTGTGTTCCCATCGTTGGAGCGGGAGCTGGCGGGCGAGGCGTCTAATCACCCGAGTTTGAATGACGGGTGGCGGGTGCAGATTTTCACGCATTCCGCGGTGCTTTCGGCACGTCAGGGGGTGTGGGTCGAGTTGGCGGATCAGGATGCGGAGGCAAAGTAAATTGCGCTACCACAATCCTGCTGTAGGGTGCTTTCAAAGGCCGGTGGGATCCCTATCAGGATTTTCTATTGTCTTTTCACAATTTAACAGAAATAGGAGAACCTTTCATGAAAATATTGTGTTATTTGACGATGATGCTGCTTTGCGGCTCTGTCGCTATGGCAGAGGAAACTTTCTTTTCCGCGTTAGAGAGCAAAGCAGAAGTTGAAAAAGAAGGTGGCACCGTTGATGGCGGGAGTTTCAAGCCCAGTAAATTTGGAAACGGCTTTGTCAGCGAGGAAGTTGGCGATGTCATTCACTTCCCGGTGGAAGACCGATTCGTTAATCTTGATGAAGGCACCGTTGAGTTATGGGTAACAATGGGGTTTGATTCCGACGAGGTCTCAGATGAACTTTTCCTGTTCATGACTTACAAACGTGGTTCCGATGCTGTATTCCTACAGTTTGATAATGGCGGGATCGCGCGGATGCGGATAAGAGCACTGGTGCATGGCATAATGCCGATAGTGCCCCACTCAGGTGGAAAATGGGCGATCATCACCACATGGCGGGGACATGGGGGGCCGACGGCTTGAAACTCTACTTAGACGGTGAACTTAAAGGTGAATCCAATTTCAAAAAGGGACCTACCCTGTTCGCGCAAACCTTTGAGATTAACAATGCTTCTCCGCCCGATCCGGTATTCCCAACGAATTGCGTCGTTGATGGGTTGCGACTCTCCGACCATCAGAAGGAAGTCGATGAATTGGTAATGGACGATCCGGCACCTGTGCAACCAATCGGCAAACTCACAACAACGTGGGCACGGATTAAGCGCGCCAAGTAACAATCACTGTGGGGACGCGGGGAATCACACATTCCGGATTCCCGCGCTTGTCCGATTAGATGTGGGAACGCTGTTAGCCTTCTGTGAAGGCAGACAGGGAGGCGGTGGGGATTCGGGAGACATTGATATCGACAATCTGAAGTGCGCAAGTCACAGCATCTGGTCTCTTCATACGTAGGGTTGGCACTGCCCGCCGTCCCAAGCGACGCGGTGTGCCATGTAAGCCTTTCAAGCAACTCCCTACCCCATTTGCGATTTGATGATCGCAGATTGCCATCGGTGCTTTCAAAGGCTGGTGGGCAAGGGATTCCTATCGCGCTCACTATCCGTTCGTTTAATCGCTCCTAACAAGGACTTATACCTGTGAGGACTTCTATCGCACTCCCTATCCGGTCGCTTGATCCTTTTTCAGTCGCTTGAACTATTCGGTCAGTTGGTCCTTATTCAGTAGCTTGAGAAGATCTCTATCGATCAAGTGAGCGAACAGCGAACGCGATAGCCCATCTTGTTCGCTATTCGGTTGCTTGATCTATCTGCCCAGTTCACTATTCGCTTGAGGGATTTGCTATCAAGACTTTCTATCGCCTTAGGCTCCCTATCGCGCTAGGATCTCTATTGGGATTAGCTATCGCGGTCGTTATTCACTCCCTTGATCCTTCGCTATCCGGTCGCGTGATCCCTTGAGAACGAGGCAATTAAGACTTGATACTCAGGTAAGCGTTGGTGTACACTTTTCCCGTGAGTAGACTAGACTAAGTGTAGCTAATAAGGAGAAGGCGGTGAAAATTACCAATATTCATAAAGCCAAGACTCGATTTTCGCAGCTCATTGAGCGGGCGCAAGCTGGTGAAGAGGTTATCATCGCTAAAGCGGGGGTGCCGGTCGCCAAGCTCATTCGCTACGATGAAGGCGACGCTCCCCGCCAGCCGGGGTTCTGGCGCGGAAAGGTGAGGATTGCGGATGATTTCGACGAATTGCCGGAAGCATTTACCACATTTTTCGAGGAGGGAAACTAATGGTTCTTTCACTCGATACACATGTGCTGCTATGGTGGCTCGCTGATGACGCGGCGCTTTCCCAAACAGTACGTGCGGCGATTTCAGATGGAAGGAATCTCGTGTTTGTCAGTGCCGCTGCCGCGTGGGAAATAGTGATTAAAAGCGCGCTGGGTAAGTGGGTAAGCTTGATATACCGTCTGATTTGGAAGCCGCTTTAACAGCCAATCGATTTCAACCGCTGCCGATAACGATTCCTCATGCCCTAGCCGTTGCAGATCTCCCACATCATCATAATGACCCTTTTGATCGCCTGTTAATCGCGCAGGCGAAGGTTGAAGGTTTTACACTGGTTACCGCGGATGAGCAAATCAAGAAGTATGATGTTTCCATCATGGAAGCATGAGCCTGTAGGTTGGATTGATGGGCGTCAACGCCAATAAAATTACCCGCACGGGGTTCGAGGTTCAATACGACTTGAAACTCTCGCGCCCACTGAATCCCAATTTGATAATCAACGTTGGGTTGGATTGAGGTGTTGGGTTTCGTTCTGATTCGGTTCAAGTCCGCCTGATTGAAAAGCAAAAGCTCATTGTGATTTACAGTGATTCGCATTTAACCACTCAACCCAACCTACGTCACTGCACAATGAAGCCGCAGTGATTTTGCTCCGCAGGGTGAGTGCAGCACGAGAAACGGGAGGTGATGTCGCCGTATTCGTGCGGTTTGAAGAGGTCTCGGAGGACCTCGTCGGCTACGTTCCAGACGAGGTTAGCGAGTTCTTGGTAGTTTGCCATGGGGGTTTTCCTTGAGATTATGCTCGATCAATGTACTCTTTCCTCGCGCATCCTTTCCCGTCCAGATTGCGCTTCCAATCCCGCCACAAATTCATCAATCCATCGATTGACATTATCGTCATCTTCAATGTCCCTTATCTGAAGTAGCTTCTCTTTTTTCGCTTGTAAGTGCGAGCTAGCAGGGCCAAACGATACTCCAGACAAATAGTTACTCATGAGACTGTGTTTTATCTCTTCTTGGCTTCCGTAGCGGACAAGGAACTCTCGCACCAAGGAGGCTTTCCACTTCTTGACCGAGTAGGTTTTGGGCACGACTCTTTCGGCGAAATACCATGCTCGGTTTTCTGTATCTTCGCCAATCCAGTCCCAGATTAGTTCGTGTGGAATGCGTAATAGGGCAGGTTTAGTTTCTTCCCGCCCCCAAGAACTTCCTTCTCTAAGCCATTGCTCAAGGGCAAATTTCTTTGAAGAATATTCGTGGTTCTCCAAGAGTCTGCTGACCTGCTTCCAGATTTCAGCAGGACATTTCTCCGTAATTTCGTCAAGCATTGAACATGTTCGTGAGTAAGGATTTACAATTGAGCCCTTTTCGCCAAAATGGGAAAGCATTAACGTCGCAAGTTTCAGCTTTTTTTCGGGCTCGAGTTGAAGGAATGCTTTCGAAATCTCTGTCCAATAGTAGTCTCTCATTGTAGAATCAACGCGCGATCCGTCAGTCTCTTTGAACAGCGCCGGATGTGTGATCAGTCGGAATGTCAATTCAAACGGCAAGGTCGGCTCCGTTTTTTGAAAAACGTGGTAGCGGTGGAAGAGATTCACCGCAAGCGACACAGAAGTTTTGTCGGTGACGCGCAGTAGAAATGTCATCCATTCCGTGAAGACTTTATCGGAAAGATTGTTGATCTGTTGTCCATACGCAAAGAATCTAAACTGGCTAATGTCAATGATGTCTCTTTCTGCAAGGTCGAGAATACGTAATCCTGCCCGATCTGTTAGTCCTGAACGGTTGGTAAGTTCTGGAAGCAACAACCTTAATTTTGCATCATCAATGAGTGCGTCAAGTTGTGTCTCCCATAGGCCTGTGTCCGATTCAAAAAGCGCGCTGTAATAACCGCCGAGAAAAGCGGTGCTCGCATTTTCACCCGCGTTTCGCTGAGCATCAAGGAGCATTGGCAAAAGGGAGAATCCATCGTCTCTTTTCGCAAGTTCACGTCCAAAATAGTATCCCTTCTGTGCCTCGGTTGTGACAAGCCAATCTAGTTCTGATTGTAACAGGATTGCATTGTCAAGAGCTCGTTTGGCGAGTTCTTCAATATGTGGTTGTGCTCGATCTACCTGATTTCCGTCTTCATCGAATTCGTCCTCCAACAAAGCCATACCGACGTACCGTTTCATCATGAATTGAAAGTCAGGTGTAACTAATTTATCCATGAGTTGCTCCCACAGCTCTAAGGTTTTGGCAGGTATATCGCTGCCATCGTAGTGTAGGATTTGCTTAACGGTCTCAACAACGTGCCTTTCGCTTACATATCTTTCTTTTACAATCGTACCGACCGTTTCCACAACCATACCAGCTAAAGCCGGAATTCTTCCAATCTCACGCGCACGTCCGATTAGAATAGTCGCACCTTCTTTACGCTCGTCTTCGGGTAAACATCTCAACCGTTCTTCTAGTAGCTTCCACACTTTGCGGAGAGCATCCAAAAATTGGCCATATGTCTTGGGTTCCCATAATTTAGGTTTCTGACGCAGACCTTGATATTCTGGACTTCCAAATCGCGAAAATTCGCTTGATTCTAAAGCTACATCACACGCCTTCAATGCCAAGGAACGTTGTGCTTTTGATTCCGAATCAATCGCGCCCTGCAAGATAGGAAATCGTTCTTTTGGAGATGCTTCTGTCGGTGCCACACCGCCAGGTGCCGGCGAGAAGAACTCGGCAAACTTTCCCTCACCAAGAGCAAGGAGTAATTCTGCAGCGTCCGCAAAATGCTCCTTCCACACAGCAATCTTTTCGAGTGCTAATACCACGTAAGTACCTTCGACGAATTGCGATAGGGTTTCCCCATCACATGTCCTAACTGTTTTCTTAAGGCATTCTAGGGCGGATTTTGGGTCTGCTTCAGTCAGTGCCAAGAAAAAGGGGCCGCCGTGACTTGTCTGCAAATAGTTTTGTTGTTGGAAGGGACCGTCTGGGCCGAGAAGGTCCTTGACAGCACTTAATGCCACGCCCGACCTAGACGCGTACGAAAACATCTCATAGAACCACTCGATTAATTTTGATTCGCAGGGAAAATCTTTAATGAATTCATCTAAGTCAAAGGTTCTGCCATAGATATCCCACCATTCTGTCCATAACTTGATCTGGAGGGCTTTGGGCGTAATGGCAAGTGTATAATCCCCGTCAAGGATTTTACGTTTCTTTAGGTTGTCAACGATTTCCTGAAATATCGTCCACGTAATCTGGGGATCCGCCTCCTCAATCTTTTTGGAAACGGCTTCGGCGTCTTCGCCAACAGGATTCTCAAAACCGAATTGCTTAAACAGTGCCATGTATCGGAGTACCCGTCTGCGTTGTTCCGTTCTTTCCTGACTTGGATGATCTACTGGGACAATATAACGCTCCCAAGTATTGACCGTGCTCAGTGGGGCAAGTGCATCCTTTGGATAATTTGCCAAATTCCAACCAACAACATGTGCTACTCGTGGTGAACCGTTGCAGAGCTCAACCCATCGCCTATCCCCAAGATCGGGGGCTTTCGTATGTTGTTTGATGATGTTGCTAATCTGGTCGTCGCTTAGACGTTGGGGAACATAGGGCGAAATATCTCCTGCAGCTTCTTCATGATTGTTATAGATGGTAATGAGTCTGATTTTCGGACTACGATACTTCAGTTTATCCAAAATTTCCGATCGACTATGCAGATTGCAATCATCAATTACCACTATCGCGGAATAGTCGTTTTCGTCGTTGCAAAGCTCATCCATCAGAAACTTGTCTTGAAGAAATTGGTCAGCCGGGGCGTAAATCACTAGAGGCGCTAGGTCTGTGGCGTTTGTTGCTTCCAAAACAAGCCTCGTCTTGCCGATGCCGGGCCGCCCGGACACTAACATAGGATCCTTATTATCGGCGCGCCGTAAATCACTCCGAAGATTTTCAATCAATTCATCCTGAGATTCTCCATGAACAAATGGACGTTGCATGCTCGCATCTCGCGACCAACTGTCATGCGTTTGAAACTTTGCGCTATTGCGTCCATTGACCCACAAAGACAGTGATGGGAACAACTGAAGGAATCGAATAAGGGTATTTTGGGCCCACACTTCAACCTTCGCCTTTGGATAACCACACGTTTCTAGGTAATCTTTAATGAGTTTGGAGGCTTTTTTCCGGTTGGGAGGAACAAGACAATCAATTCCAGTGCAAACTAAAACGTAAATACCACGTTCATCAAGGCAATCCTTGGTGCTTTCTCTTAAGTTCTCTTTTTCAGGGGTTTTAGGAGTTCCTTTCTTGAAGAGTTCCTTGCGCACATCCCCGTCTCGCCACGGCTTAAAGGCAGTTCCTGATCGGATTTGGTAACCGTTTTTGCCAGGGGCAATTATATCGCTCTGTTTCGCAAGTAGGTCTGCATCAACGGTAGCATCAATTCCACCATCAGGGATTTTGGTTTCACTCGGCACATTAATCTTGCAGGTTCCCGGGCCAAGTCTGTTCGCTTCAGCCCATAGCAGTTTGGTGAAGAACTCAACTGCTGTGTCCTCATCTAGTAGGTCAAGATGCTTCTTTTTGGCGGTAAATATTGTCTCGTTATTCATTGTTTATTCCAAACCAATTGTCGTTTTCACGAGTAAAGCAAGGCAATCATACAAAATGTCAGCCAGGGAGTCAATACAAACACAAAAGGCGCGACAGGTAAGAATACCCGCCGCGCCCTCTGTGTAGTTCCATGCAGATTAAACGTGTCTTGTGTAGTTGCGACTTGTTTCGACGTGGCCTGTCGCAAAGTCCAGAGTTGCTACGTAAGGAGCGGCTATGTCATGTCCAGTTGCGTTGTCTTGTCGGGTTAAGGGTTAGTTTTAGCGTTATTTTGCACGGAAGTTAATGGATTGTATCACGAAGCGCGTGAAATCGCAAGCCGAAGATATAAAAAGATGGGAAATCACGATTTGGATATTGTTCGTACAAGGCCCCACACCTGTCGCCATTACAGGGCTTTTCAAAGGCTGGTGGGCAGTGCCCACCCTACAGTATCCACTGTGTAAGGAGCGCAGACCTACGTTCCCTACGGTGTCGGTCGAAATCGAAAATATCCAGACTCACGCTTGAAGTTGGGTTTCACCGGGTTCTATGGGATTTCTATCGCGACTGTCGCGAGTGAAACTCGCTCCTACAGAGACCTACCGCTGTCACACCGCTACGAGACCGTGACCGGGGTGCCGGAGCGTCCAGAGTCAATGGCGGCTTGGACGGTGGCGCATATGGCGCGCCCGGCTCGCGCGTCGAGGATGGTGTCGCCATCGGTGTCGATTGCCTGAGCGAAGTTCTCGGGTAACCGGAATTCGTTGTCGCCGGCGACGCGTCGAAGGGGATAGTCGGCTCTCGGTTGGCCCCGATAGTAGACGTAAATCGCGGGACGTGACTCACTGATGACGAGAGCTCCCTTCGAGCCGAGAACATGAGTCTTAATTTCTCCGATGTCGGGGTGGCTCGCGGAACCGATGCGACCAATACACAGGGATCCGAGGATGTCCTTATCAATCTCCAGCGTAACGGTTGCCAAGTCCTCAATGTCGTTATCCACGCAGGCTTGATGGAAATGTGCGGTCGTGCGGGCAAAGACCTTCTTGACAACCGCCCCGGCCAGCACCCGTATAGAGGCGAGTGGATAAATCCCCTCAACCTTTAGTTCTCCCATAGGGCCAACGCCGCCATCGGATGCGTCCGCATGCGCTCCCATCTGCCGCTCCAGTCGGTTGATGGGAGGCTTCTTGGGCTTGCTCGGATCTTTTGGCGGTCCTTTGTCCTTGGCGAAATAGAAATCGGCATGGATGGCGTAAGGTTCGCCGATCCTGCCGCTCTCCAACACCTCCTTGGCCTGGATTAGGGCTGGCAGAAAGTTGCGATTCCAGAGCAGGAACTTCACGCCGTTGCGTTTGACCGCCTCAACCACTCGGTCACACTCGGAAACGCGGTCGGACATGGGTTTATCCTGCACGATGTGCAATCCGGCGTCGGCGGCACGGACGCTCAAATCGCAGTGGCGTTCCGCCTCCGAGCTTACCACGGCGACCTGTACGTTATAGTCCGCGATGGCGCGTTCGACATCACGGACATAGGGAATATTGTAGTCGTCCGCAAACTTCTGGTTGCGTTCATGCACCCAATCGGGCTGATCGGGGTCGTCGGCGGCGACCACAGGCTCGAAACGGGGGTGTGCCGCCATCGCGACGGGGACATAGGCGTGTTTCACGACGCTTAGCGCGACAAATCGGAACTTAAGCGAGTTCATATCTACCTCCGTTCAATCGTAGAGCCTGTTGAGACTGTAGAGAAGTCACGGCGGCTTGGGCGCGAACAGGCTGGGGATCGGCCATGGCAACAAACGCCGCATTCAGCAATCCCGGCGCCACAGTCGTATAGGAGGCGGCGATTACTCCACCGCCAATCAGGGCTAATCTGGTTGTCAATGGATTTACACCTCCGTGTTAAGGATTTACGTCTTCCATAGGAATCGATGTGATGGGTATTCGGATAGGATAACCGCATCTGATTTTAGATTCTTGGAGCGTCTTTCGTAATCGCCCTACTTTTTACAGGTCAATGCCCTTTGGTTGCCTTCTCCTTTTGGGACCAATGGCGTCATTTTTCGCAGATTAGCAGTTTCGACCCGCCTTATTGTTTACCGCAATACCAAGCCCCAGCGGGGATCAAACGAACGGATAGTGAGTGCGATAGAAATCCCACAGGTGCGTCATGTCTCGGATGCGTCGTCCGAACCAAAGACATATTTCGGATTGTAGGGGACATTAAAACGCTTCAAAAACTCAAGATATTCCTCTTTGAACGTCTGACGAGCATGATGTGCTTCCTGATTCTTGATATAACGTACAACACCGTGCAACTGAGCATGAGAATACGAGAACGCCGCGAAACCCGCCTGCCATTCAAATCGTCCGACAACCCATCTCTTTGTGTTAATAAATTTTGACGAATTTGCCTTGATGTCTCGCACCAGATCAGAGAGAGCAATGTCTGGAGCCATGCCGATGAGGATATGAATGTGATCGGGCATTGAATTAATCTGAATCACCGTCTGCATTTTGCCAGTTATAATGCGGGTAATGTACTGGTGTGGCGCCTCTTTATGCTGTTTTGGAATGAGGCATTGTCTGCCTTTTACGGCGAAGACAACGTGCAGGTAAATTTGGGTGTACGTATCCGCCATAGTGGCTTTCCTTAGAGGAACCGTTTACCTGTCGCCCCTCCGGGGCTTTGGTGTTTGGAGTTTCGGCGTTGCTATACACCTTCAGGATCTCTATCGCACGGGATTTACTATCGCGCTCCCTTTTCAGTCGCTTGATGGTTCAACCCAACCTACAGGGACCTACACTTGCCGTCCCGCCGGGGATTTCAAAGGCTGGTAAGAGCTCTATCGCACTCCCTATCCGGTCGCTTGATCGGTGCGCACCCTACGAGACCGTGACCGGGGTGTCGGAACGCCCGGAGTCGATGGCGGCTTGGACGGTGGCGCAGATGGCGCGTCCGGCTCGCGCGTCAAGGATGGTGTCGCCATCGGTGTCGATCGCTTGGGCGAAGTTCTCGGGGAGCTGGAAGTTGTTGTCGTCGGCGACGCGCTGATGGGGATATTCGGTCGCCAGTTGGCCCCGATAGTAGACGCTGACTTCGGGACGCGCCTCGCTGATGACGAGCGCGCCCTCCGATCCGAGCACATGAATCTTAATCTCGCCGATGTCCGGGTGGCTGGCGGCGCCGATGCGTCCGATGCACAGCGTTCCGAGGATGCCCTGATTCATCTCCAGCGTGACGGTCGCCAGGTCCTCAATGTCGTTGTCAACGCAGGCTTGATGGAAGTGCGCGGTGGTGCGGGCAAAAACCTGCCGAACGTCCACTCCGGTCAGCATGCGTATGTAGGCAAGCGGATAGATTCCCTCAATCTTCAGTTCCCCCATGGGATCGGCGCCCACGCCGCCATCTGACCCATCTTTATGAGCATCAATCTGCCGCTCCAGCCAGTTGATGGCAGGCTTTCTGGGCTGGTTCGGATCTTTCGGAGGTCCCGCGTCCTTGGCGAAATAGAAATCGGCATGGACGGCGTAGGGCTCGCCTATCCTACCACTCTCCAACACCTGCTTGGCTTGGATCACGGCTGGCAGACAGTTGCGATTCCAGAGCAGAAATTTCACGCGGTTGCGTTCGACCGCCTCAACGACGCGGTCACACTCGGAAACGCGGTTCGACATGGGTTTATCCTGCACAATGTGCAATCCGGCGTCGGCGGCACGCACGCTCAAATCGCAGTGGCGTTCCGCCTCCGAGCTTACTACGGCGACCTGCACGTTATAATCGGCGATGGCGCGTTCGACATCACGGACATAGAGGATATTGTAGTCGTCCGCGAACTTCTGATTCCGTTCATGCACCCAGTCGGGCTGATCGGCATCGTCGGCGACGACCACAGGCTCGAAACGGGGGTGTGCCGCCATCGCGACAGGGACATAGGCGTGCTTGACGACGCTTAGCGCGACAAATCGAAATTTAGGCGAGTTCATAGCTACCTCCGTTCAATCGTAGAGCTTGTTGGGACTGGAGAGAGGTCACAGCGGCTTCGGCAACTTGGAGCGCGGTTCGGTTTTCCGTGCCGCTAGCCGCGGGTTCGCGCCCGTCCTCAACCGCGGACACAAATTCCTCAAGCTGAGCGGCCAACGCGGCTGAACCTTGACCGGTGTCGATGGCGCTCGGATCTCCGCCTTGGAACACGAGGTTACGGTTGTGATGGTCGTCGGCATAGGCGGCGCCTGTCGATCCGATGAGGGACAGCGAGAGGTAGCCGTCGCCGTAGGGAAGTGTGCGAGCCTCGTCTATCAGAGCCATTCCGCCATCGGGAAAGCCGAGATGCACTTGGGCGTAACCCGGTCTTCCGACCGCATAGACCTCGGTGGGTAATCCATCGAACAGCCAGATGGCGAGGTCGATTCCGTTGACAGCCCCTCCCAGCACTATGTCGTCGGCACTATTCGGGCCTGAAGGCTGCGACCAGCGGTGCATACGCAGCAACCCTAGCTCTCCCAGCTTGCCCTCCGCCAAGGCCTTTTTCACCGCCTGCTGAGACGGCATGAAACGCAGGGAGCTGCTCGCCATGAGCCGCACGCCGGCAGACTGGCAGGCGTCAACGACCTTTTCGGCATCCTCCACCGACGGGGCGAGGGGCGAGGCGGTCAGGACATGCTTGCCCGCCTCCGCCGCTTGCAAGGCTAGGCTACTTCTGGCATGATTGGATTCGGGGATTATCACGGCATCGAATGCTTCCGCGCCCCTCTCTAACAATTTCTCGAGCGAGTTTGCCATGACTGATGCGCCGAGCGAGTCAGCGGCGGCTTGGGCGCGATCAGGCTGCGGATCGACCACGGCAACAAACGCCACATTCGGCAAACGCGGCGCCACAGTAGCGTAGGTGGCGGCGATTTCTCCACCGCCAATCAGGGCTAATCTGGTTGTCAAAGGATTTGCACCTCCGTGTTAAGGTTTATGTTTTCCACAAGAAACCGATGTGATGGGTTTTCGGACGATTTGTATTGATTCAGTTCTGAGATTTTGCTAGAATTCCGGCAGTAAATTTTTGTGGCACATAGTCGTGCGGCGGCGGTTCGCGCATTGAACCCATGTGCCGGCGGTTTCAGTTTCCAATTGGTAAGTTTGTGCAGGTCGAGATAAGGAGAAGATCGCTATACGAACGCCATCGTCCTCGTTATTTTCTCGGTCGACTCCCCTACAGTATACCTGATCCGAATCTGAAAGTGATAGTTTAATTTGTAGGTCTTACGCAGTCTTGACCGGATTGAATAATGCCTTCAGCCACGCTATATGCTATAAATCGCGAACAACGATTGGTTCACGCAAAATCTGCGCTGCGCGACGCACATTATTCTTGTCCACGCTGCGGGGACGACGTTATCTTGAGACGCGGTGAAATCAAGATAGCGCATTTTGCACATAAAGCAGAATCTGCATGCACGTCCGAAACTATTGCCCACAAAACAGCAAAACTCCTTATCTTTCAGGTATTTTCAGATTGGAAATTGGGTCAAGGACAGGAGCTAATCGTAGAGGTTGGATGCAATTTCTACGAATTCTGCGATAACACGGTTAAGTATCCCATCCGCGATAAGGTAACCGCGGCGCGTATTGAATATATCATCGGATCGCATAGAGCCGACGTTATGTTCACAAAGGGCGATGACCCCGTCCTGGCAATCGAAGTCAAGGTGTCTCATGCCGTAGACGATCACAAAGCTGAATCGCTGCCGATCTACTTCATAGAGGTAGATGCAGAAGACGTGATAAAGGATCCGCGTGTGCTCCGGAATAACCGGCATGAGCACAATCGGGAATATTTAGCGGATTTAGAGTCCCAACATAACTGGAAAGTCGAACATAGAATTTGCCCTCAATGCGAGAGCAAAATGCGCGAATTTGAAGATGCAAAACACCAGATTGCCAGCGCTTGCGGTGTCACCTACGATAGCGAAAAATACAAAGCCGGGATAGATAGTTGCTATACCGGGATAGATAGTTGCTATAAATGTAAGAAACCTATTCTCCGATTCAACTGGAGTGATGACGAAAGTTGGAGCACCAAACGTCCGCCTCAGCCTATCCCCCAGACAGTCCAATACAGGCATAGCCACACCGTAGGACATAAAGTATTGGGCTAACACTTGTCCTTATTGTGGTGCGATTCAAGGTGATTTTTACAGCTACGAGACAGCCTGGGACTTCACACACGACTGGTGGTCCCGTATCGTCCACAAGGATTCCGTGAATTTATGACAATCGTGGCAATGCAATATTGATGGACTAAGACTCTGTTTGAATGGTCAGTAGCAAAGCCATTCCTAGTCTTTTGAAGAGGTATTTTCATGTTCTTGTAGTTGCTTGCTATATACCTGTCGCCCCGCTGGGGCTAAAGTGCGTGGGGGTTCGCCGTTTCTATATACCTTCCGCCCCTCCGGGGCTTACAGAGACTAGTGTAGGGAGTTTATCTTGATTCACAGTCACGAAAGTAGATTCATACTCGCCAGTTGATTTTTCGCTTTTGCGAGGAAGGGAAGACCAACGACGGGAGGGGTAGCACAGGGTGTTTATTTAACCCAATAGGGATCTTCGCGAAGTCGTATTCAACACAAAGAGGAGGCTCTCGTAACGACCATGGATACAAACCTGAGACAGAGCAGCACGGTAACCGAAGCCGAATGGCAGCAATTGGAGGAGGTCGGCTATGTGCGGCTGGGCGTGGTAGCGTCGGAGACGCAGATTGACGCGCTTTGCGAGCGAATCAATCAGATCATGCTCGGGAACATTCGCTATGAAAGGATGCAGATGCAACTCTGTCCCTCCGCATCGGATGATCGCGAGATGGTGGATTTCAGCCAAAATCACAAGGGCAGTTCGCTGAAGTACCGAAAAATCCAGGAGCTGGAGATGGACCCGTTGTTCCTCGACTATATCCAGAATCCGCTTTTCAGGGACATCACGCAAAAGAAAATCGGGGATAGGGTTAGCGTCTTCCGGGCAATGTTCTTCAATAAACCTGCCGAAGGCGGCATATCGAAGAATTGGCACCAGGATTCGGGGTGGGACCTCAGCATTCCCGAAGAGATCACGGTTTACACGGCACTCGATCCGCAAACCCGAGAAAACGGTTGCTTGATGGTCATCCCCCATTCGCACAAGGAGTGCCCATTCGAGTCGGTCAACACGGACGAGAAGATACGGAAGTACGCGCCACCGGAAAGGCGGGCTTTCATGGAGATGGAGAAGGGCGAGGTCGTCCTTTTCAAAAACAAACTGCTGCACTCCTCACTAGTGAATACCACAAATCGTCCGCGCCGTGCCTTCAGCGTTGCGTTTGTTCATGCGGACACGGTCAACATGACTTCGGGCAGACGTTTTCCTCAGGTGATGCCGGAGTACCGCCCGGCAGCAAAGGCATAATTTCAATGATAATCTCAAACAGTTCGTCAAAAATTCTTTCTCTCGCCAATCGGCTGTGGTCAAGATGGTTCTTGCCCGTTAGTTGCGCCGTGATGGACATTGGAGGGGGCAGCGCTGTCTTTCGCGGCGACCCTCAACAGATTGGCAATACGACGCAGTTGTTCGTTGATGACCTCCTGATTCATCGCAGGGAGGGAGTTACTCGCCGCGTCCAACAGGCAACCAAGATGGATAAACCTGTGTTGGCGCCCGAGCATCCGTGGGAGTTTGCGTATCATCCGGGGGAAGATGGGGTCGGTAGACACATCTACATCTATGGCACCGTGTTTTTCGACCCGCTCCAGAACCGGTACCGCATGTGGTACATGAGTCGCATGAGCGGCGGGCACGATTACGCTATCCCGGAATTGGAAATCCCGGGCGGTAATATCCACTGCGACTTGACACTATACGCAACGAGCAAGGACGGCATCCACTGGGAGCGGCCCAGTTTGGGGCTGTGCCACCTCAATCGCCTATCGGGAGGCGGGGAGAGCATCGTTGGCGACACTCAGAACAACATCATGCTCGACCTTCACGGCGCCAGCGTATTTCTTGACGAGGAGGATCCCGACCCGCAACCCGTAGTAGATCGGCGTAACGAAGGGAGTTTCAACGCTTGTTACGTTTCCGGGCTTGGTTATTACGTGGCAGGGAGTCTCAATCGGTCAAACGATCCGCGCTACGAGTACATTAGTCACGAGGGGCAACGCGCCCGGAAACGGGTTGTCACGGCACTCATCAGTGACGGACGAGATCTGGAGCGTTGGGAGGAGACGATGGTCATCTACCCCGACGAACAGGACCCGCCCAGCACGCAGTTTTACGGGATGACGCCGTTTACCTACGGCGATAGTGGGATTATCTTCGGGTTTCTCCACGTGTTCGATTACATAGGTCCCGGGCCCACCAATGACGATGGTCCCATCGACGCGCAGTTGGTGTACAGCCGCGATGGCAGGTCGTGGCACCGAATGGAAGATCGAAGCCCGGTTATCCCGTTGGGTCCCAAGGGCGCTTTTGATGGCGGGATGATAATCATGACGGCGGTCGGCACATCCATGCACGATGACGAACTGGTCGCGTACTATACCGGAAGAAACATGGGGCACGGAGGGCCGAATAAGGATAGTTACTTCACCATCGCGAGAGCGAGTTGGCGGCGCGATCGGCTGGTGGCTCTGCAAGCGGACGCCGAGCGAGGCGTGGTGGAAACCGTGCCGCTGCAGGCATTAGGAAGCGGATTGGAAATCAACGCCGATGCAAAGGGTGGGGGGATCGCAGTGCAGGTGCTCGACGCGGAAGGGAACGTGCAACCGGGGTATTCAAGCGAGGCGTGCGATGCTATCGACGATAACAACCTCGCGCATCAGGTTCGCTGGGAGGGCAGAGATTTGTCGGGTATCCGGCGTCCTTTCCGGTTGAGGTTCCTGATGCACAACGCGAAGTTGTATGCGTTCAGAATCAAGTAACGCATCAAGTATGCAGTCTGGATTTGTCAATCCAGAACGAGCAGGTGGGGAGCGTGCCGAATCGCGAGTAAAACTCGCTCCTACAGACAGAAGACGTGCAGTAGATAATGGATTGCTGGTGCTGATGATGAATACTGAAGGATTGCTAAGCGAAACGCTTTACAACGGGATTGAATTGCCCGTGGGATGGCCCCCAAACTACGGTGAGCCAACCGGCGAACCGATGCCGGTTCCCTATCTGGAGAACCCGCCGGATGTCATTTCGATTGACCTCGGTCGGCAACTGTTCGTGGACGATTTCCTGATTGAGGACACGACTTTGAATCGGACGTTCCATTCGGCGAGGATGTACCCCGGCAATCCGGTACTCAACGTTCCCACCTACAGCGGCGGTATCTGGTACGATTCGTACGAAGGCGTTTTCAAGAATTGGCACAATCTCGGACGCGACGGGATAGGCTATGCCACGTCCCAAGACGGCATTCACTGGGAGAAACCGGCGCTTGATGTCGTGGAGGGCACCAATATAGTTCTGGAACACACCGATCCGTGGGCGCCGAGCCAACGCTATAACTGCGACACAACCAGCGTTTGGATTGATTACGAAGAGACCGACCCGGACAGGCGTTACAAAGCCTTCCTAACCTATCTGTGGCCCAACAACATCAACGATTTCTTTTTCTCTCTGCGTAATTCGGATGACGGCATCCACTGGAGCGAGCCGGCGGTCACCTCATGGCGCCACGTCGGCGACCATACGAATGCCCACTACAATCCGTTTCGGAAGATGTGGGTGGCGAACATCAGATACCATTGGGGGAGCGACGGGCGTTGCCGAGCGTACCTCGAAAACCGAGATCCGGAGAAGCTGACGTGGGCGTCAAGCGAGGCGAGAGAAGGGGGAATTGTGCCGTGGTTGGCGGCTGACCGCCTGGATCCGCACCACCCCAAGTCGGAGTTTAGCGGAATCCGACCTCAACTCTATCATTTCGACGCCATCGCCTACGAGAGCCTTATGTTGGGATTCTTCAGCGTGCATCAGGGACCGCCCAACGAGGAATGCCACAGATTGCGTATCCCAAAACGGAACGAAGTCCTACCCGGGTATAGCCGCGACGGTTTCCATTTTCACCGACCGAATCGGACGCCGCTGTTCGGAGCGAATGAGGAACGGGGCGCCTGGAATTGGGGAAATGTGCAGTCTGTCGGGGGCGGCTGCCTCGTCGTCGGGGACGAACTCTACCTGTACTGTAACGGGATAAGCCGGGTCGAGGACGGCGAAAAAAGCGGACGCACCACGGGGTTGGGGGTTCTGCGGCGTGACGGCTTCGCTTCCATGGGGTCGTTCCGGGATGAAGAGAGTCTGACCACTCGACCGGTGCGGTTCAGCGGCAAATACCTATTCGTTAACGCGGACTGCGATCAGGGCGAGTTGCGGGTCGAGGTGCTTGACAAGAATGGAAACGTCATCGCGCCCTTTACGAGAGAAAACTGTGAGCCGATTCGGGGCGACGAAACGTTGCGGCGGGTGAATTGGAAAGGCGTACCAGATATCGGCAGATTGGCTGGAGAGCCGGTGAGGTTCAGGTTTTATCTCAGATTGGGTGAATTGTACGCGTTTTGGGTAAGCCCGGATGAATCGGGCGCCAGCCACGGGTATATCGGGGCGGGTGGACCTGGTTATACGGGTTTTGTGGATACGGTTGGATCAACCGGCTGAATCCTGTAGGAGCGATCTCCAGGTCGCGATTCTTTCGTTTTCCTGACCATTTGGCAAGCGTGTGGCGAACTGGAAAGGATTCAATCTGCTATTAAACAATCGAATATGGATCCTACTAACAATAAAAACTATGCAAGACATTCCAAACCGAGGATACCGTCAATTGCGGAAAGGTAGACGCTCCATACCGGACACCTACTACTCCCTTACGCTTACCACAATTGACAGAAAACCGCTTCTTGCAAACGCGGAGGTTGCAGACGTTATATTCGAAGCCTTTGATTAGCTCGAAACCAATAAATGGTGCAGATGGTTTTGTCTCGTCGTAATGCCAGATCATATCCATTCCGTCATTCAACTGGCGGGTAACAAGACCCTTTCGAGACTCATTCAATCCTTCAAAAGTTTCACAGCGAGACGGATTAACACCCACTTGGGACGCAGCGGTTCGCTCTGGCAAGCGGCTTATCATGACCACGGCATTCGGCACGACGAGTCATTGAATGCGATTATTCGATACTGTTACGAGAATCCTGTGAGGAGCGGATTGGTGAAGGAGGCGAGGGATTATCCGTATTGGCGGTCTAAATTCGAGATGGGGTGAGGAGGGTACAATGCCCTCTGAGCGCAATCTCCCGCCGGCTCCTTTTTCCATAGGAGCGATGAAGCGAGCGGGAATTTCTATCGCCCTCGTTGTTCACTCGGTTGATCGATAGAGATCCTCTCAAGGTCGCGATTCTTTCGTTTTCCGTCGTTTTGGCCAAGGAGTCGCGACCTAGAGATCGCTCCTACAGTAGCGTATCGTGTAATCCAGCTTTTTGACTGGAACATGCAACCGCATAGATGGAAACAATGACTATGGCGTTGATAGATGAACAAAAGCGGGAATTTGACGAGAACGGTTATGTTATCGTTCGCAACCTCCTCACGCGCGAGGAAGTGCAGGCGGTCGGGGGTCGCGCCGATCAGATTGCCGTGGGCGAAATCGCGCAGCCGGTGTCTGCCGTCCAAGTTGAACCGGCAATTAAACGCAAAGAAGAGACGGCAAAATCGAAAATCGACTCTATCCGCAAGCTGAGTAGCGTGGTTCGCACAGATCCGATTATGCTCGCGCACGCGACGAATGCCAAAATTTTGGACATCTTGGAAGGCTTAATCGGTCCCGATATCAAACTATTCGACGATCAGCTATTCATGAAATCGTCCGCGCACGGATCGCGCAAGAATTATCACCAGGATTCCAATTCGAGCGTGATGTCGCAGTATGTACCCCATAGCCTCGTGAGTTGCTGGGCGGCATTGGATGACGCGACAGTAGAAAACGGTTGTCTGTGGTTTATTCCGGGGAGTCACAAATGGGGACGCATCGCCGTTGAACGTGAGCGGGAGATTGAAAGGTGGGCGCTTGCCGGTGCGTTGGAAAACGAGGTGCCTATTGAACTGAAAGCCGGCGATTGTAGCTTTCATCATAGCCTTTTGTTGCACTGCAGTCAAGCCAATCGTTCGACGACCCGGCGTCGGGGGTATGCCACGCAGTACATGAGTTCGAAAACGAAGTATACGGGTGAAGGCACTCCGTTTAGGTGCAATTTCCTCTTGCTGCGCGGCGAAGAATTTCCGGGATGTGTATAGGCGGATCGAACGGTTCGCGGGTCGGGCTAGAAGGGATTTCTATCGCGGTCACTATCCATTCCCTTGATCGCACGGGATTTTCTATCGCCTTCGTTAATCACTCAGTTGATCGTTATTCACTCGTTTGATTGTTCGCTTGATTTCACTCTGGGGCTTTGGTGCTTAGGGCATCGGTGCTACTATACACCTGTCGCCCTTATAGGGCTTTCAAAGGCTGGTAAGAGCTCTATCGCGCTCCCTATCCGGTCACTTGATCGCAGTGCGCACCCTACAACTGATACATGAAACCAAAAAAAGGAGACAATGATTATGGCATTGACAGATGAACAAAAGCAGGAATTTGACGAGAACGGTTATATTATCGTTCGCAACCTACTGACCGACGAAGAGGTACGCGCGGTCGGGGGTCGAGCCGATCAGATTTCCGTAGGGGAAGTTGTCCCGGAGGAGGGGTTTGGCATCCAAGTTGAACCGGCAATTCAGCGCAAGGAAGAGGTTGCAGAATCGAGACTTGAATCTATCCGCAAACTCGGCGGGTTGGTCCGCAAAGATCCGGTCATGCACGCGCACGCTACTAACCCGAAGATTTTGGATGTCTTGCAAGACCTAATTGGTCCCGATATCAAGCTGTTCGGCGATCAACTGTTTATGAAATCGTCCGCGCACGGATCGCGCAAGAACTATCACCAGGATTCCAATTCGTGGAGACCGTATGTTCCGTATAGTCTCGTGAGTTGCTGGGCGGCACTGGACGACGCTACGGTAGAAAATGGTTGTCTGTGGTTTATTCCCGGGAGCCACAAATGGGGGCTGCTCGACGTTGAACGTGAGCGAGAGATTGAGAAGAAGGCGCTTGCGGGACCGCTGGAAAATGAGGTGCCGATTGAACTGAAAGCCGGCGATTGCAGTTTTCATCACAGCCTTACGTTGCACTGCAGCCATACAAATCGATCGAAGACCCGGCGTCGCGGGTATGCCACGCACTACATGAGCGCGAAAACGAAGTATACGGGTGAAGGTACTCCGTCCAAGTCCAATCATCTGTTGCTGCGCGGTCAGGAATTTCCGGGGTATGTTTAGAGTCAGGTTGAATAAGGGTGGCAAAGCCGTTTTTGGTCCTTTGAGTTGCTACATATCTTGAAGATTCTTCTGCGATTTGATGATTGCTGATTGTGCACCATAAGGAGAGGTGGGCGGTGCCCACCCTACAAAGTAAATTGAGATCTTGAGGCGCACTTTTTACAAACTGACGTAACGAAAGGCATTCGTATGAACCAAGCAATGAATTTTCCGGATCCAAATTTTCCACTTGTTCAACTACCGACGCAATTCCGCGCCCAGCGGCACACGATGGTGGATAGGCAGGTGGCGATAGGAGAAACCAAAGAGGTATTTCGGGCACAGGGTCCCGGGTGTGTGAGGCACATCTGGATTGTTCCAAATCCGATCTCGGACACCCGTTTTACCGAGGATTATATAGACAATTCCAATACCAACGCTATCATCAAAATCTACGTCGATGACGAATCGCGGCCGTCAGTGAATATGGATCTGAAGCGGCTGTGCGGCGTGCTGCTCGATCAATCTCCGTATCGTGTCGACAACGCCGGGTTCGCAATTTTGCCCAGAAAAATGGGGTCGGTGCACGGCGACTGCTACAACATTTATTTACCAATTCCGTTCGCCAAGTCGTGCCGTATCACGATGGAGCCGTTGATGGATCAGGTGATACGTATAATGGCGGACTGGCAACAGTTCCCCGAGGGTACGGACATCACCCCTTACCGTTTTCACGCGGTATATAGAAGTGAATACCCCGCGAGTCATCACTCATCCTTTCTCATGGCTGATTTATCGGGAAAGGGTTTTATCGCGGGTATCGTCAAAGGCATCAGACAGCGCGAGCACAGCGACATGATCTATCATACCGGCGGGCAGGTGTGGATGATCGATGGGGAGAGCGATCCTCACGTCATGCGGGGGATCAACGAGGAGGATGATTTCGGATTCGGCTGGGGCTATCACCCGGTGATGACACGCTGGATCGGTTGCCCGTATCACCGCTATGCGACCCGTACCGACCAGGACGGGGTTATCTACCGTTTGTTCGGCATGAATCCGGTAACGTTCGACTCCTCGCTGCTACTCCGTTGCGGGTCTCGCGCGGACGACACGGAGACCGTGGTGTACTACTACCGGGTGCCGGAAAGCCAAGCGCATCCGGTCACTTCGCCCGAATCGTGGGAAATTGCGGGGCCATTCGGATGCGGCAACTACGAGCAGTTCCTACAATCGGAAATCCCGGAGGAGGTAACTGGCGCCTGGACGGGACAGTTTCAAGAGGGCGAAGTGGAGTTCTCGGTACACTCCGCCAAAACGGAACACACATGGATTGACTTGTCAACCTACTGCCGTTCCGGCTCTCAGCGCCAATTGGATCGTTCCGCTTATGCCCGCACCACCATTGAGTCTGAGGAGGAGCGGTCAATCCAAATTCGGATCGGATTCGACGATTGGTTGACCGTGTGGCTAAACGGTGAGAAGTTGGGAACCTTTCGCCATGACCACGGTTTCGCGGCGATTAACGTCCCCGCGCGTTTGAAGAAGGGCGCCAATAAACTGATGGTCAAGCTCAGCAACTTTGAAAACATCACGCATGGGTGTTGGGCGATGAGTTGCTCACTATAGTCATTGCAACTAAGAATTACACATGTGTTTATAACATACCCAATTTCCCACCCATTCCCATTGAGCGGGTCGGGCTTCCAGCCCGACCCGCTCAATGGGAAACGTTGCAAACCAGGAGATTGTGAGCTACGTCGAGCCAATCAACGCTCATATGTGTAAATATAAATGCAAATGACTATAGAGAACCTGGATTAGGTTTTGTTGACATTTTTCCGAGGCGTGTCTGTAATTCGCCCAGAAATACCTAATTGTAGGGGCGAGGTGACCTCGCCCCTACAATATAGGGTCACGTAACGCGCCGGAATCTTGCAATTATCCCAAATCGCCTCAAGGCGCATATGGAGATAGGTTCAGTTTGTCAAATGTCAACAGAACTTAGGCATTCTGTAAAGAGAAGGATTAGACAGAGCAAGCTATGGGAACAAGATTGGAAGGCAAAGTAGCTATCATTACCGGTGCAACGCTGGGACTCGGGAAAGCGGCGGCATTGCTGTTCGCCAGAGAGGGCGCTTCGGTTGCCGTCTGCGACCGGGGTCGAACACCGGAAAACGCCCAAAAGCTGCTTGATGCGGCGGTAGGGCTCCCCGGCGAAATCGCCTACAAGAAGTGCGATGTCATGGATAAGGATGACATCGCCGCGCTTGTGGAATTCACTCAGGCGCGGTACGGGAGGATTGACGTGATGGTGAACAACGCCATTATCGACAATCCCGGCGGGAGGCTGGAGGATGTCACGGTTGAAGATTGGGAAGACGGGTTGTTCTGTCATTTGAGGGCACCGCTAGTTTTCTGTAAGGCGGTGGTGCCGCTGATGATTGAGCAGGGCGGCGGGAGCATTATCAATGTCTCATCGGGCAATGCGCTGTTCGGAAGTCCCAGTATCTCATCGTACGGTCCAGCCAAGGCGGGCATGATTAACTTCACGAAGAGTTTAGCGGTTACCTACGGACCTTACGGGATTCGCGCCAACGCGCTGACGCCCGCGCGAATGCTGACTGAGAAAAAACTCGAAATGCTTGAAGGCAATCCGGCAGAGGTCAGAAGACAGAAATTTCTCTATCCGCGGGGCAATCCGGCGCAGCCGGAGGAGGTGGCGGAGGTCATGCTGTTCTTGGCTTCGGATGAGTCGTCCGCCGTCACCGGGCACAGCTTGGTTGCGGATTGCGGGGCGTCGGCGTTCAATCCGCTGAGTATTCCGGGGCGACTGGAACGGAATATCCGAGAGGAGTTGGAAGCGCAAGGCTCGGAATGGCTGCATGGCGAGAAGTAAATATCAATCGAGCGAGTGAATAACGACCGATCAAAGGAAGGATCAAGGAAGCGAATAGCGAGCGCGATAGTGATCCACTTGCCACTGTGTCTAGGGAGGATTTCTGTGGAATATATTCCTATATTTCAACTATTTCAACCTTATGAGTTTGGCGAGAGGGAGAAAGCTTCGCTGGACAGAGACGGACCCTTTCTCCTGCCCGGCATTCTGACGCCGGGGGCTTGCGAGCGGTTGACGGCGTCGCTGTCGCACATTGAAGACCTGATGCCCTCCGCCGTCAAAGGGCAAGAGCCTAGCAGCTTTGCCGCGGAGTACGACTCCTATCTGGAGAGCCTCATCCTGCATCCACAGATGTGTGATTTAGTACGCGGAATTCTGGGTGAAGAGATTCGATTTGACCACTGCGTGACGCTCAACCGCCCGGGCGGAAACGGGGGTTTGCATTGGCACAGCCACGAATACGCGGATGATGATCCGAGCTTAGGTTTTTTGCGCATCTTCTTCTACGTCAACGGGTTTGAGGCTGGCGACGGCGGCTTGAAAGCCGTGCCGGGCAGCGTCGTCTTGATGTGGACGCACGCCGCGCACGCGGTCAGTCCGAGACGCGCGAGCAGCGATATGCGATGGACGGTGGTGTACGCCTACCGAAATCCGGGCAGCCCCACTCTGGCGCGTTGGCTTACGCCGGAATTTGAACAAAAGCAGATTCACGGCGCCAAGCGTCTCATGAACCTATATTGAGTCATGTAGGTTGAGTTGAACAGAAACCGCATAGTTCATCGGTAGAATCGATACTGCCTCTTTCTAAGTGAATGAGAAAGCGAGATAGCAACGGTGAAACCCAACTCTCAAGCCGGTCGCGTGTAACGCTTTGCTGACCACTAATCACTAGCCACTGGTCACTGATTTTCAGAGGATTCCCGTGGAACATATCCCCATATTTCTACCTTACGAGTTTGGCGAGAAAGAGAAAGCCCTATTGGACAAAGACGGGCACTTTCTCCTGCCCGGCATCCTGACGCCGCAGGCTTGTGAGCGACTGAAGGCGTCGTTGTCGCACATTCAAGACTTGACCCCGTCCGCTGTCGAAGGTCACAAGCCCAACCATTTTGCGGCGGAATACGACTCCTATCTGGAGGGCCTCCTCTCGCATCCGCAGATGCTCGACTTGGCGCGGAGAATTCTCGGTGAGGAGATCCGATTTGACCACTGTGTGACGCTCAACCGCCCGGGCGGCAACCGAGGCTCGCATTGGCACAGTCATGAATACGCGGATGACAACCCTAGCTTGGGTTTTGTTCGCATCTTCTTCTACGTCAACGGTTTTGAGGTTGATGATGGCGGCTTGGAAGCGGTGCCGGGCAGCCACCACTACCGGGACGCAAAAATCAAGGCAGAAACGGACGAGGCGCTAAAGACGGGATGGATGGCGGGAAAGACGCACCCCTTGACGGGGGAACCGTTGGAGATACAGGATTTGACCGCTCCGGCGAGAACAGTCGTCTTGATGTGGACACACGCCGCGCACGCAGTCAGTCCGAGACGCGCATGCAGCGATACGCGATGGACCGTGGTATACGGTTACCGAAATCCGGGCTGCCCATCGGCTCCGCGTTGGATTACCCCGGAATTTGAAGCGAAACGGATTCCCGGCGCCGAGGGGTTGATGGGCCTCTATTGAGCCATGTAGGTTGGGTTGAACAAGAAATATCATATAAAAGCAAATAGCGTGCTATTTCTCAAGTAAACTGGCGTGCGAGACAGTAATAGTGAAACCCAACACTGTAGGAGCGATCTCCGAATCGCGACCTTTTAGAAATCAGTGCTGTAGGGAGGAATCAGCGATTAAGCGAGTGAACAACGAGGAATAAAGCGACTGGTCAAGGAGCAGGATTTTCTATCGCCTTCCTTATCCAGTCAGTTAATCGCTCACTATCCGCTCGCTTGATCCCAACCTACGGGCTATTCACCCCATAGCCCTAATACCAATCAGGAGTGATTTTCAATGGCAGACCCAAAGATAACGAAAATCGAAGTTGTGGTTTACGAACACGAGATCCAGGACATGGGAACCGATTACAACGGGTTCAACACGGTCTACGAGAAGGGAAGCATTCTCAAGATGCGGCCCTCAATTCTTCGGATTCATACGAACACCGGGATCATCGGCGAATCGGACGGCGGGCGGTTGTCCGACAATGTCGTGCGCTATCTACTGGGCAAGAATCCGTTTCATCGCGAGAAAATCTACAACGATCTGAAACGTGGGCTGCGCCACACGGACCGCACGGCTATCAGTTCGGTTGATGTCGCGTTGTGGGATTTTGCGGGAAAGGCGCTCGGCGCCCCGATTTACCAACTTCTCGGCGGTTACAAGAAAACCATCCCCGCCTACGCAAGCACCTATCACGGCGATGAGAACGGCGGGCTTAGCACGCCAGAAGCCTTCGCCGATTTCGCGGAACAGTGCAGCGAGTTAGGGTACTGCGCCTTCAAGATTCACGGTTGGGGGAATGCGCCGATTGAGCGCGAGGTGGCAAATGTTCTCGAGGTCGGGAAGCGCGTGGGGGATCGGATGGACCTGATGCTCGATCCGGCGTGTGAATTGGAAACTTGGGCGGACGCGCTCAAGGTGGGGAAAGCGTGCGATGCGGCAAACTTTTTCTGGCTGGAGGATGCTTATCGAGACGGCGGCGTGTCGATATTCGGGCATCGGAAACTGCGCGAGTTAATCAACACGCCACTGCTGCAGACAGAGCACGTTTTCGGACTGGAGCAGCACGTCGACTTTATCGTGAACGGCGGTACGGATTTCGTGCGCACGGGCACCTACGAAGATGGCGGGATTACCGGCGCCATGAAGGTCGCACACGCGGCAGAAGGTTTTGGTTTGGATGTGGAGTTCCACGGCGGAGGCCTGGCGCATCGGCACTGCATCGCTGCCGTCCGAAACACCAACTATTATGAACTGGGGCTGTTGCACCCGTTGATTCATCAGACGAAGCCGCCAATCCGCCCGCCCGAATTTACCGACGAATTCGAGAATATTGACGAAAACGGTCATGTGCCGGTGCCGCAGGGGCCCGGAATCGGGGTGGAGATGGATTGGGATTATATTGAACATCACCGGGTTGATGGCGTTGTCTACGAATGATCGCGGATGTGTGGATTCGTAGTCAGGACCAGCAAGCAGAGGAGGGAAACTGGGGATTTGACTATCGCAACCATCCTCTGTAGGAGCGACCTCCCGGTCGCGATTATCCTTTTGTGGATACCTTGATGTCCAGTTTCGCGAGCAGGAGAAGTTCTCTATCGCACTCGCTATGCGCTCGCTCGATCTCCTACAGAAGACGTGCAGTAACGGAATTTCTATCGAATCTCTATGGGAGTTCTATCGCGTTCCCTATCCGGTCACTTGATCCCAGATTTACATTTCCCGCGAGATTTGCTATAATCCGTTTGAAAGCAGTAAAGACTACTACGTATTTCAACGCAACCGGGAGGAGCACTCATATGAAGATATTAATTACAGGTGGGACGGGAAGGATTGGGGGGAATCTTGCCAAACGTTTGCTGGAAAAGGGGCACGACATCCGCAGTTTCGTCTACCCCGCCGATGCCAGCCGCGTGGATAAACTTGACGAGTATGACCGCGTCGAAACGGTTGTCGGGGATTTGCGCAACTTCGACGATGTGAAACGCGCCGTGAATGGGGTGGACGCCATCTATCATCTCGCCGCGGCATTTGTCGGACCTTTCGACAATCTGCAATATCTAAACATCAACGGCATGGGAACGCTCAACATTTTGGAGTGTATTCGCACGGATTGTCCCAATCTGCACCGTTTCGTTTATGCCTGCACCGAGGCGATTTATTGGCGCCTGGGGGAAAAGGGGCGCTATTTCGAGGAACCGATTACCGAGGATATGGTCAGCCGCTACAAGCAGATGCCGTACTTCTTGACCAAATGGGTTGGCGAGGAGTTGAGCATGAGCTATCACCTTCAGTATGGCGTTCCGACGACCGTCTTCCGTTTCGCTACCGTGATTGAGCCGGGCGAGTTTCTAAACAAAGATGGTTTGCCGGGGCTTTTCCTATTCAGTCCGGCTTATAATCGCGTCAAAGACGAATCGAGAGAGGATGCGGACGAGCGGGAGATTATTGAGACCCTCAAATCGCTTTGGACGGGCGAGGAAAAGTTCCTGCTAACCCGCAACCCGAACGGGACGCCGTACAAACAGGAATTTACGGATGTACGCGACATTGTGCAGGGACTGGTTTTGGGGATTGAGAAAGATGAGGCGCTCGGCGAGGAGTTCACGCTTGGCGGGGCGGCGCTGTTTAAGTGGGAGGAGGCTGTGCCCTACCTCTCCGAGCGATATAACTTGGACTATGTCGATGCGAGAGTGCTGAGTTCCAACCATTTCGAGTTCGATCTCACCAAGATTAAGGCATTGCTGGGATATCAGCCCCAACACGATTTGGAAAGCGTTCTTGATACCGCCGAAGCGATACGGCGCGGCGAAGAGGTAGGTATTATTCCGACGGGCATCCGATGGGGGAAGGCGTGAATCGCAAGAGCTTGTTTGACAAATAGGTGGCAAAACAATTTTCGGACACCTGGGCCAGGGCTTTTATCATGTTTTTGTTGCCGCCCCCTATACACCTGTCGCCCCGCTGGGGCTTGAGTGCGCAGGATTTTGCGGTTTCTATAAACCTTTCGCCCCTCCAGGGCTTTCAAAGACTGGTGCAGGGGTTTTATCTTAATCAAAGATTAGTTTCAGGGCAGTGGCTCTGCTCGAAATAAGTTTTCAAACAGGTTCTAATGGAGTCCACGAATGAGTATGAATGCAGAAAATTATCCGCGAGACATCAGAATAACGAAGATTGAACAGGTGACGTTGCAGGTGGATCGCCCCGAAATCGGGACTAACTCGCGGGCAGAAGAGATAATCTATCCCGAGCCGAGCTGGAAGTGGGATGAAGGCGTCATCCGTATCTACACTAGCGACGGCACGCTGGGATGGGGCGTCGGACGCGCCGATGCGGAACTCGCGCGACGCGCCTTGAATCGTAGTCCATTCGATCTACTCAACCCGGCAACGGGCGTCACGGACGAATTCAGAGGGCTTGAAAACGCCCTGTGGGACACTATTGGCAAGATACTCGGGGTACCGGTGTATCAGCTCATCAGCGACCAAAGTTATGCGGATTGGCTGCCGGTTTACGATAGCACCATCTACTTCAACGATCTCCTGTACGACTCGAAAGAGGCGGGGCTGAAACGGATAGCGGAAGATGCGGAAAGCAGCGTAAGGAACGGCTTTCGGGCGTGCAAGATGAAGATTGGGCGCGGTTGTTTCCTCATGGATCACGACGAAGGTTTGAAGCGGGACATCGAGGTTGTCAAAATCATGCGCAAGATTGCCGGCGAGGATTTCAATATCCACGTCGATGCGAATAACGGCTACACGTATGACGAGACGGTCGCCTTCTTGGACGCGACAAGCGATGTCGGCGTTTTCTGGATAGAGGAGATGTTTGACGAGGAGGTTGAGGCATACCGCAATCTGAAAGCGGCTATCAAGAAACGAAACCTGAAGACGTTTATCGCCGATGGCGAGACCCGAACGCGCGAGCCGCTGGAGTTCTACGACCCGTTCTTTCGGGAGGGCGTGCTGGATGTCATTCAGCACGACATTCGCGGGCTTGGCATCACCGGCTGGCGGCGGCTTGCCAAGATGGCGGGCGAACACGGCGTGAAGTGCGCGCCGCACAACTGGTCATCGTTGCTCGGGCTTTTTTTGAGCTTTCAGTTTGGCAAGGCGATCCCGAATTTCCTCTACGGGGAATGCGCGACCCTCACCAGCGATGTCATCGATACCTCGGGATATATCTTCAAGGACGGCGCTTTCAGCGTTCCCGACACCCCGGGACTCGGTTTGGAATTGAATCAGCGGGTTTATTATGAGCGGTACGCCGGGCGCGAGACGTGGGTGTTGGAGTGTTGAGGATTCGCAGAAGCGGGAATTGGTGATTTGATAATTGAAGATTGCATGCTAGCGCTCCCAAAGGCTGGTGAGATCTCTATCGCGGTCGTTATTCACTTCCTTAATCGCAGTGCGCACCCTACAGGAATTGTATCGCAGAGGGAGGGAATAAACCGCCCTACCACAGTGCCTCTAGTAGGTTGGCTTGAACGATCTCGCTCGATCCTTGCCAGAGCGCCATCTTGGATCGTCCTAGCTAAAACAAACCTTTCAACACCAAACAAGAGGTAGCGGTTAGACGGAGTGTTTTAGGGTACATATTGCACGGAGTCCTCGGTATGGACATCGGGTCTGTATGGGACCAAGAGCAGTATAAAGAGGTGCAGAAGAATCACCACCTCCAGTTTTATGAGGTGGTTTCTGCATTCGATGATCCGAACGGATACGAGGTGGCTGATCCTGCCGGGCATGAAGACCGATGGATGTGGATTGGGCGGTCGGCGCACGGTCGGGTATTGGCAGTCGTCTATGCCGAGGAAGATGTACGGCTCTATCGTCTAATTACAGCATTCGACGCGGAGAGGAGATTTCGCGATGAATACGACAACCAAGGCGGAATTTGATTATCAAGCCTATCTCAATGAGCAGGCGCCGGATCTAAGCGAAATTCATCGCGGGCCTCAGGCACGCCAAAGGCGGCGGAGAGCCGCTGTCCACAATAATCGCGGTCTCGCGTACCATGAAAATGCCCATTATGACCGCGCCGTCAAAGCTTTTACCAAAGCCATCGGCCTAAGACCAGATTTTGCTTTAGCCTATCGCAATCGAGGTCTAGCCTACCGGAGCACGGGCGAGGTGGACCGTGCGATTGGAGACTTTGACACGGCGATAGAACTGAACCCGGATTGTCCCGAAGCCTATTACAATCGCGGAATGGCTTATTACGAAAGGCGCGACTTCGAGTCTACTATTAGAGACCAAAGTAGGGCGATAGCGCAGAAACGGGATTACCCCGACGCTTATACCAGCCGCGGGAACGCTTACCGCCATATCGGGGACATCGACCGCGCTCTTGCAGACTATAACACGGCGATAGAGCTTAGCCCAGATGATGCCGGCGCTTACAATAATCGCGGCGTAGCTTACGCGAAACAGTGCGAGTATGACAGCGCCGTCGAGGACTTCTCCACAGCGATAGCGTTGAAATCTGACGATTCCGACGCCTACAATAATCGCGGGAATGCCTACAGCGACAAAGGCGATTTTGACCGCGCCATCCAAGATTACACCAAAGCGATAAACCTCAATCCGAATGATGCCGTAGCCTATAGCAATCGCGGGGGCGCTTACCGCAACAAGGGCGAGGTGGACCGCGCTATAGAAGATTGTAATACGGCGATACAACTAACGCCAGACTATGCGGACGCCTATACGAATCGCGGCGCAGCTCACCGCAACAAAGGAGAGGTTGATCGTGCCATTGAAGACTATAACACGGCGATAAACTTAAAACCCGATTTCGTCGAAGCCTATTACAACCGCGGCGTGGCTTACATCAACAAGGGGCATTACGACCGCGCCATCGAAGACTTCACCAAAGCGATAGGTTTGAAGCCCGACCTTGCCGTAGCCTATCACAGCCGCGGCGAATCGTGGTTACGCCTGAAAGTGTGGGAGAAAGCCAGGTTAGACTTGACGGTTGCTGTGGCGATGGGCGTAAATATCATCAACGAGTTTCGTGACGACAAAGGGGGCTCCCTGGATTTGGACGGGAAAAACGGTGTTCAGTTACCGGAGGATATCGCTGAACTGCTGAGATGGCAAGGGTACGAGGGATGATGAATTGGTATTGCGGTCAAATTATTGTAGGGGCCGTATCAGCAGATGAGGTGTATTTCCAGTAATTCCAGGCGTTAAAATCTGACCAAAACTAGTCGGAGTTTATTCCGTAAACCTCCTTGATTTCTGTCAAAAGGATGGAGGTAAGTTCATGAAAAATCTTAAAAATACAGTTCTAATGCTAGGATTAGCGTTTCTCCTGGCTACTCCTTGTATACCCGCTTCTCATCCACGAGAGGTTAACTCAGCGTATGTAATTGACGGGATTCGACATCATCTCTCTCTTTTACAATCTGGGCAGGTAAGGATCGAGAAAAGACGATACTATACAGAATATGGTGAACGAAGTATGCTTGATACGCAGGAAGCGCTGAGAAAAGACAACGCGACGATGGCTCTGACCCAAGATAATCAGGATGCGCTATTTATTTTCGATCGTCGCAAGATCTATTTTGAGGTTCAACACATCGGGACTAGTCTTTCCGGGCCTTACATTCCTGGTATCGCGCCGGGTTTGCCCGGCAAATATAGTGAAAACCTGTTCTTCAATGGAGAAATTACGACACAGGTTGTGGATGATCTTAGAGGTAATAAAAGTCATCAAGCGTGGGCACATATCTGGCCGGGCTATCGACGTGATGAACTCGGCTTTCCTTACCTTGACCCGCGGAAGTGGTCAGATATGTTTTGGTATGTCTCCTTTGGAACGCACCTTGGTGAAAACGCACTTGGAGTTGATGGGAACCTTGCGGAGAAGATGACAGATGTCGATTTCTTGCTGCGCGGCATGCAACAAGTAAATGGCGCTGATTGCTATCAACTTGAGTTAACTTTTTCCAAGAACAAGGGCCGGCACGTCTGGGTAATATCCATCAATCCAGATAAGGGGTTTTGGCCCGAACAGATTGAGTTTTACGACTTTTTTTCGAAAACCACAGAGCGCACGCTTATTCGAAGAGCAATATACCACCTCCTGCAATCACCAAAGGGAATTTGGCATCCGGAGAAGATTGTCTACATCTTCTATGAAGATAGTATACCCGTGTGGGAAGATCATGTGCGTTTTTTTGATTTCGATATAAATGTTGACGTGTCGGATAAATTGCGCATTCACATCCCCTCCGGAACTCCTATAGTGGATCATCGTCTTGGCGAAGGGCAGCCCAAGGTGTTAGCTCCTTAATGAGCCCTAGAGCGCAACAAAGCGGCGGCACTTTATATAATTTTCGAAGAAGCGGCCGGTGGGCAGTAAGAGGGGAAATCGACGATGTGACAATCTCACCCCCATAGAGATCAAGTTAAGCGTTTTAGGGTGCAAGTCACGCGGTTTCAATGTCTTAAACCGTTAATCTCCATGTAGACTTGGGCGAGGGGATACCAATTCATTCATTGATGGGTCCGCCACAGAAGATGACTCATGGCGCTCGTTTCCGTAGGGGGCGGGGCTGGGTGCGGTTGGAAACCGCACCTACCGTATGAGGTGCGATAGAGATTTCTCCCCGCCCAATGCGGACTAAGTAAAGGGGCTTGCGTCGGAGAACCCCACCAATACTTGACGAACTCCCTTAACTCGATCCCTATGCGATGTGACAATCTCACCCCTACCTATTCCTAGCCGCTTTGGGCGGGGGTTGCGATAGGTGTATAGCATAACCAGAATGTTACTCAGAAGATTAAAGGAGGCAGGGTTTATGGTTGGCGCATTTCTCTTATGGACGAGCGCCGCTTGCGGAGAAGAGTTACTTCCAATCGGTCTACAGAAGCAACTGTTGGTGGACGATTACGTCGTCTCCGAAAAACGGAACGTCTCCCGATCGTTGGGAAAGGTTACAAAGCATGGCGTCGTCCTCGAACCCTCCCTTCCTACCGATTATGACGACAACGATCCACACGGCAATCCCGTGTCGCTTGACTTCGGTTTCATGACGTCCGTCCTTTGGAACGAGGATGCGGAGAAATTCCAGATGTGGTATATGGCATGGCGTCACGCCGGCACCGGCTACGCCGAGTCGACGGACGGAATTCACTGGACAAAACCGTCGATCGGCGTCGGAGTCACCGATGAAGAACCGGGGAACATCATCAAGCGCGCCCAGTCCTTTAGTTGTGTGATTGACCCGACCGTGCCGTGGGGGCATCCCGAAAAGTTCAAAGCCGGATTGGAGAGCAACTTGGACGACGTGTGTCAGGCGGATCTGGCTTATTCGGCGGACGGGATACACTGGAACGACTACAACAACGACGCGCCGGTCACGGGGAGAGCCGCGGATTTTGACAACCAAATCCTGTGGGACCCCATCAAAGGCAAATACCGCCTTATGACCCGCACCGATATGGGCGCCATCGGGGGACCGAAGGAGTACCGAGCGTTTCGCATTATGTACCACCGCACGAATGACCTGATGAACGATCCCACGAACTGGGAGACGGTAGCCGACCGGATTGTGGTCGACGACCCCCCGGGTGAACTCACTCCGGATGGCGTGCCCCGGCTGCAATTTCACTGGGTGACGAATTGGATCTACGAAGGGATTTATTTCAACCTGATAAGCCTCTACACGGAAGATCCTCTGGGCATGGATTCCCCAACGTGCGATGAGGCAATAGATTTCTATATCGGCACCGGTCGGGACGAGGTCAACTTCGATCGGAGCTGGATCTATGAGCGTAAACCCTTTATCCCGCGGGGTGGAACCGGAGCGTTCGACCTCGACCGGGTACTACAAGCCTCGGAGATATTGACCGTCGGCGACGAGCACCGGATTTACTACACCGGCAGAAACGAACACCCGACTCCCGGCGTCTGCGAGAGCTGGCAGAGCAACCAGATCGGGCTGGCAACGTTGCCGTTGGACAGATTTATTTGCTTTGAGGCTGGCGACGAGTGGGGTCACGTCACAACCAAGCCGTTCAGGCTTGACGGCGACACGCTCGAAGTCAACATCGACGCATCGGAGGGCGGGTTCCTCGTCGAAATCCTTGACGCGGACAATCAGCCCTATGTGGATAGCGCGAAAAAATTGGAATTTGACTGGGATAACAACCGAATATACCGAAACGTGGACGGCTTGCGGCTACAGCCCCGCTGGAGGGGCGACCGAAATCTAGAATCGTTGGTGGGGAAAATCGTCAGGCTAAGATTCCGTCTTCGCAACGCGAAGCTGTATGCGTTCCAGATTAAATCGGAAGATTGAACCCCTGCGATGTGCAGAATCTGACGCTTCCTACTGTGGGCGGGAATCAAGCGAGTGAAAAGCGAGCGCGATAGAAATCCTGTCTTGCCCCGCCATGCGCATACGATCACGCTCGGACAATCGCTCGCTTAATCTATCCGCACGGCTGATCGATGGAAATTCTATAAAACTTCCCAAGATATAACGCATCTACCTATGTGCAATTGCTCCCGGAAATAAAGTCAAATGTTCACTCGACGAGAACTGCTGAAAACCCTTGGAGGTGCAGCTATGGCATCAGCGCTTGCGCCGTACTCTGCGGCGGCTGTTGATGAGAGGCAAGACAAACCGAATATCGTACTAATTGTCGCGGACGACATGGGCTGGTCGGACGCGGGATGCTACGGCGGTGAAATAAACACGCCGAGTATCGACAGCCTAGCCAGCGACGGGTTGCGATTCAACCAGTTTTACGTGAATCCCGTCTGTGCCCCCTCTCGCGCGGCGTTAATGACCGGCTTGTATCCTCGCAATTACAAGGGATCGACGAGCGCGCTAACCCCGAACATGGTGACCGTGGCACAGGCATTGCGTTCCGCAGGATATCGCACCTCGATTAGCGGCAAGTGGAATTGTCAGCGCCAGAACCCGAACACTCCCTTGGCGTGGGGTTTTGAGGAGTTCTACGGTTTTCCCGATATGCCGTCGAACTATTTCAATCCGGCGCTGGAAGACATGAAATTCGGCGGTTTCCGCCCGCCGTTCGAGCATAACGGCGAAGCGATTTGGGAGTTTCCGGACGACTTTTACGTGACCGATGCGATCAATAATCATGCCGTGGACATGATTAAACGGTACAGCGAGGGTTCGGACCCGTTTTGCGCTTATGTGGCGCATTTGGCGCCGCACAATCCGCTCCAAGCCAGACCGGAAGATATTGAACGATACCGTGGCAAATTCATGGATGGCTGGGATGCGTTGCGCCATGAACGCCATGAACGCCAACTAAAAATGGGATTGGTGGACCCGGAATGGGGTTTGCTCGATTACGGCGACAATTCCGGCACCACGCCGTGGGCGAATGCGGAACATAAGGAGTGGCAGGACTTGCGGATGGCGGTTTACGCCGCTATGATTGACTGCATGGATAGGGGTATTGGCCGCATTCTACAGGCGCTCAGGGATTGCGGCGCGGATCGCAACACAATTGTTCTGTTTTTGTCGGACAACGGCGGCGATGCGGGCAACATGAGGTGGGATAGTCCGGACATTCCCCCCGGCGGCGTTGATACGTACTGTGCGTGCGGCACCGAGTGGGGGATCATGCACAACACTCCATTGCGTGGTTCCAAAGCCGGAGTCCATGAGGGCGGCATTGCTACACCGCTCATTGTGCGTTGGCACGATGCGATTCAAACGGGCGGTGAAATCACGAACCAAGTCGGTCATGTGATGGATCTTCTGCCTACGTTCTGCGATGTCGCCGGCGTTCAGTATCCCGACGAATACAACGGAGAAGAGATTATTCCCTGTGAAGGATTGAGCCTTCTTCCTATCTTCCAAGGGCAGCAGCGCGACGCCCACGAATGGCTGTTCTGGGAGCATAACGGCAAGAAGGCTGTCCGCCACGGAGACTGGAAATTAGTTGGACGCGACGGCCCTGCGAATTGGGAATTGTACGGCCTTGAATCCGACCGTACGGAGTTGAGGAACGTGGCGGAGAAGGAGCCAGAGCGCGTGAAGTTGATGGCGCAGGCATGGTCAGACTGGGCGGATCGGACGAACGGATGAGGAATTAGGTTAATCGGGAATTAGGAGGCAACAGTCAGCACTGTCGCTGATCCGCTACGACGGGTTATCCCTTGCTTCTATCGAAAATCTGAACCCTAATCCAGGCAAAATTTTGCCCATTGTATTGAGTTGCGGGTTTCCATTCTCGGAAAGGGCTTTATAGAGTCCTTCACGGGTTAGGTCGACACGATTAGCCAACTTGGACATGCCACCCTGCGCTTCCGCCACATCACGCACTGCGAGCAGGAATGCTTCTATATCTTCGTCTTTCTCATAATCCTCAAGCGCAACGGAAAGGTATATCTTTGCGTCCTCCGGATCTCGTAATTGCTCAATATGTAAGTCTTTGAAACGTCTATAATTGCTCATGTTCTAACTCCCTTGCCCGATGTTCCTTCTAGGCTGGAGTTTACAAAGGCTGGTGAGCAGTGCCCACCCTACAAAGCCATAGTTCTAGAGATAAAAAGGGTTTTTACACGAAAACGCGGGGCAACAGGGGATTGATCCGGGTGACTATCTCATAAACGACCGTATCTATTTTCTCCGCAAGTTCTTCGGCGGTTATCTGCTCCTCGCCCGCTCCCCCAAGGAGCACCACCTCATCGCCGAGGCGCGCCTCGGGAACCCCTGACACGTTGACGACGGTTTGGTTCATACATACGCGCCCCACTACGGGACAGCGCACCCCTTGAATCAGCACTTCCGCTTTGTTTGAGAGCCCGCGGTCATACCCGTCGAAATGGCCTATCGGCAGAATTGCCAAGGTTTCCTCACGTCTTGTACGATAGGTGCCGCCATAACTCACCAATGAGCCTTTGGGCACTCGCTTGACCTGCACGATTCGAGTTTTCCACGTGAGCGCCGGTTGAAGCGAAAACTCGGGATGGCGTATTTCCATCTGTGCGCGGCAGTGGCTGGAGGGGTACAATCCGTATAGAGAGATACCGATGCGGCAGGCGTTGCCGAGGAGATTCTCGCGCATACTGCCTGCCGAGTTATACAGATGATGCAGGGGTATGGAGATTCCGCGCTCGCTTAATTGGTCTTGCAGCGTTCTAAAACGCGATTCTTGTACCTCCGTGAAACCGCTCTCCTCATCCGCTGTCCCAAGATGCGAAAACAGCCCTTGGATGGTTATTGCGGGCGTTTTTCGGGCTACCTCGATAAATTCAAGCGCCTCGGTTTCAAGCACCCCAAACCGCCGCATACCGGTATCTACTTTGATATGAATTCGCGCGGTGCGATTCGTCTCGGCGGCGGCGGCTTGAAGCGCGCCCAGCATCTCTAGGTTATATACCGAAAGTTCAAGCCCCTTTTCTAGTGCCTCCTTGAGCAACCTTTCATCCCCGCAATCCACGTTACCCATTATCAGCAGTTTTTGATTGATTCCATTCTTCCGTAACTCCAGCCCCTCCTCAATTGACGAGATTGCCATATAGGCAACCTCGCCCTTAATCGCCTCTGCCACGCCGGACATTCCGTGACCGTACGCATTCGCCTTGATGACGGCGATAGGCGTGAATTCAGGGGGGAGAATCGCCTTTAGCTGACCGAGGTTATGTTTGAGCGCTTTTTTGGATACTTCAACTGTGGCGAGCGGCATTTGTCTCAACTAGGAGGGGATGGGTACGAGAGAACGGAGCGGGATAAAGGGAGATCAAACAAGCGGATAGCGAGCAAGATTTTCTATCGCCCTCCCTGTCCGGTCGGTTGATCCTCGCCGCTACTAGTTGATCCAGTCGAGTGCAACTTTGACGACGACTTTGTGAACGACTTCGTCCGTTCCCATCGGCGCGTGCGCGTCTTCCGGGAAGAAGATAACAAAATTGCCTGCGGGCACCGTTGTCCATCTCGACGGCGGATTTGAAAACAACGTGGCATCGGATTCAGGCATATAGCCGTTCTCATCCGGTTCGCAGACCGCGAGATCTTCCCAAGCGATATCGTCATAGCCCGCGACCGTAAACTGTATGTCGATAAACTGCCTGTGCGATTCAAATTTCGCCGCGGCTTTTCCCTTCCCTTTGGCTCTCATCACCATGGCATGCAACTGTTCGCCTGCGATTTCGTTTCTGCCGTCGGGGATTTCGGCGAGATCGCCGCGTTTCAGAAATTGAAAGGCGGCCTCAAAGCCGGGGTGCAGGGGAAAATAGCGGGATGCGTTCTCAAGACTATCTAATATCATCTGATGCTCCTTCGGTAGTGGCGGTCACAAAATCTATGTTGTTTTCGCGGCTAACTATCCTGATTCGTTGTCGGCGATTCTACTATCTTTCGAGATTATGGTCAATAGAAAACGGAATTCCACGACCCAAGCACCAGTTTTTGTAGGGTGCGCATGGCGCACCAGCCTTTCGCTCTTGGTTTCTTGTAGGAGCGAGTTGTACTCGCGATTCCTCTCTAGGTGCAATCTCCTGGTCGCGAGCTGGAGAGAGAGATCTATCGCCCTCACTATTCGTTCGGTTGATCGCTCCTACATGCTCACGGGAATTATCTTATCCGGAACGCGTAGAGTTTTGCGTTGCGGAGCTGAAATCTAAGGCGAACCTTCTTGCCTCGGAGCCGATCCAAATCTCGGCTCTCCGCCCATTTCACGGGGGAGTCCGTGACCGTGGCACCAACAGGTTCACTGACGGCTTGCTGTTCGCCCGCCTCATCCAGAATTGCCACGCGAATTTCCCCGTCATCCCTCACATCGGCGGTTATGCCGACGATTTCTCCGTCAAAGTCTAACGCCTCGGTTGTTATGAGAGCTTCGGTCCCCGCTGAGACGGGTTCGTAGCCTGCCCAGCCATCCGGTCGGAGTGTGGCAAGCGCAAGGTATCCTTTGCGCCAGTCGAAAAAGTACCAATCGCAGGCGCCGTAATAAATCCGAATCTCATCCCCCAAGAAAATCGGTGCGGAGGCGAAGATAGTTCCCCAGTCATACGGCATCTCCCCATAGCGTGCAGCACCTCCCGGGGTGTTCCCGATAAGCGGCACACCTTCTTGGATGCGATGCCATGTGAAGGTGTCTGGACTCCATGCCAATTCGACGTGCTGCTTCACACCGGCGGCGGAATCTTTCGGGTCTTCTGGGTACGTCATCATCCCCAACAATCCGATATAGATGCCGTGTGTCGGAAACACAATCATATCGTGAGCTTGAAGACGCGAGTTGGGGCCCACAAGAACCGTTTTATCTTCGGTCCACTTCACAAAATCGGGAGACTCCGCCCGCGTGACCAGTCGAATCCCATCCGCGTGTTGGCGCGTGATGCCCACATATTTGCCCAGACTTGGCGCCCAGAAGGCGTTGGCATGGGTGCCGTGCGCCTCAATCTCCGCAATCGGGATGGGATCATCCCAATGCAAGCCGTCCGCCGAAAACACCACTTCCATTTGCGGATTACCGCAATGGAACATTTTATAGCGCCTCGCCGGATCGGTCTCGCGATAGTCCTTGAAGACACCGGCACCGTGAATCTCGCGCACGAGGAGATTGTTCCGTTTGTCCCCATCAAACTCAACCAGACCGATATCGGGTTTGTCCCAACGGATGCCGTCGGTTGAGACCGCGTAGCAAAGCCCCAGTTCCCGATGGTCGGGTTTGACATCCGAGTAGTTGAGCGACTCGGGATTGCGCTTCTCCGGCGGTACACAGGTCACCCGCTCGTCAATGATGAACGGATTGTACCAACACTTGTAGATTTCATCGTCTTCATCATAAATGACGTTGGCGTACACATTGTCGAAACGGGGTTCCCACGGTTTATCCTCGGCGAAAAGCGGGTTCTGCGGGTGCTTGGAAACTTCACCAACGGTGAGTTTTGCGTCCACGGTCTCGTCAATGATGCGAGAATCCAGCACTAGGTGCCGGGTTTGTTCGGTACTCATATATCTTCTCCTTGATGCTGTAATACCATTTTCCTATATTTGCAATGCATTAAGAGTGTCAATCAAGTCTTTCCAATGCGGGGCAAGGGGATCTCTATCGATCAACTGAGATCAAGCGAATGAATAGTGAGCGCGATAGAGATCTTATAGCGAAGGCGATAGCAAATCCTGCTCACTATCCCTTAATCCCACGCCGGGGCCTCAAAGGCTGGTGGGCAGTGCCCACCCTACAAATGTACTTTGCGGATTGAGTTTGGCAGTCGGTTACAACTAGCCCTAAACCGCGAAATCGCGCCTGTGAAGGATTACCACGTAAGCATCTCTCTGGGGAGATGGGAGATTCTGTGCAGGTAGCGTAACTGCGCACCTTCTCGGGTTTTTCGGATTTTACTAAACGCTCCATTGCGGTGAGGGAATCGGTCGGGATCGTCATTGGGCGGCAGGTCGAAAAATGCGCCAACCATCGTCGCCAGAAATCCGCCGTGGGAGACCACCGCCACCCGCTCATCGGATTCGCCGTGGATCGTTTCCGCCTGTTGAATGAACGCGCCCGCATCGCGATATGAACGCCGGAGCATCAATTCGACGTTCTCCCATTCCGAAAATAACCACCCCTCATCCGTGACTTCCGGAGGCAGAATCACATTCGGACAAAACTCCCTCATTTGCGTTCGGGTAAGACCGGGAAGTGTAGCGCCGTATCTGCCGACACTCGCCTCCCATATACCGTCCCATTCGTGAAGTCCAACGTAGACGTGGGGCGGAAGCGTGAGAATTCGCCCAAGAATCTCGGCGGTCTGCAAGGCTCTCAGCATCGGGCTGCAGTAAAGTCGGCGAATGCCTTTTTCTCGGAGGGCTTTGCCGACACAACCCGCTTGTCCCCGACCTAGGTTTGTCAGTGCCGGATCCGGTTCGAGGGCGCCGGGCGAGGCATTGTTAACGGATTGTCCGTGGCGGACGAGGTAGAATTCCATAGTCTTCTTCAGGCGGTCTTGAGTTCAATTCTCCAACCCAGCCAACTCGTTGAAGAACCGTTCCAAGTCGGGTGACTCGCGCAGCGGGAGCGCGACCTTCTGCTTTTTCCATGATGACACGTAGCCGGCATTGGATATCTCTGTCGTCTTTCTTCCATCTTCACCGGTTATCATCGGCGCCTTTCCATTGATGATGCAGTCGCAAAAGTGCTCCATCTCCTTGAGAAAGTGGTTGGTGCGTGTTAGCGTATCATCGATGTTGTCCAGAATCTTGGGCGTCACATCTTCGACCATGCGCTCGCGCCGATACAGTTTCATGTCAAACGGCAAGGGTGACGTATAGCTCCACAGCCCTTCAACGCGCATCTGTAACGTGGCTTCCGTGCCGAAAATGGTGTACTCCTCCAGCAACGGCTTATGAAACACGAGGGAGACGGAGTGGACGCTCACCTGCCCGTCGACATGACGTAGCGTCATTACCGATTGATCGTCTACCTCTCTGCCCTTCCACCCGATAGACACCTCGGCGCTCACGGTTTCCACTTCCCCCAGCCACCATCGGGACAAGTCTATGGTGTGACTGCCAAATCCCAGACATGCCAGCCCCAGTGTGCGATGCTTCATGTAGGCGGCATCCGTGCCTTGGGCATAGGTGTCCCACTGGGTGCGCACTTGGGCGACATCGCCCAGCGTTCCGTCCTTAATCATCCGGTTCGCTAGTTGAAAGCACCAGTTGAACCGCTTCATGTGCGCCGGCATCAGGATAACGCCGTTTCTATCGCAGGCTTCAATCATGCGGTCACACTCATCGATTGTCCGCGCCATCGGTTTCTCGCAGAGCACGTGCTTTCCCGCTTCGGCAATCTTGACCACATGCTCCGCGTGCAGATAATGGGGTGTGGCGACAATCACGCCATCTATGTCCGCATCAAGGAGCATTTCGTCAATATCGGTATAGATGCGCTTCGCGCCATACACATCGCGCGCTTTTTCGGCTTTTTCCTTGACGATGTCGATAGCCGCTATGAACTCGCCGTCCCCCAAGTACCTGAACATCGGGGCATACATCGCCATAGATTGTTCACAACCCAAAACTGCTATGCCTGCCTCTGTCATTTACCTCGCCTCCCGGACGAGATGTTGAATCGCGTACCTGTTGTATTGGTTTTTTCAAGATATAGCCCCGTTTTCGTGATGCCGTAGGGCGCTTTTTCGCTTTGATTATAACCGCTTGACAAGTCGGAGATCCACGTTAATCGGGTGTTAAGTTAAATCGGGGTAATGACACCGATTGGATAGGCATAGGATTGGAAGGGTGGAAGATTTACTTGAAGGGTTTACGTTGTGGGAGGAGGGCTCAGCGAGACGATGAGAAACAGATGATGTACCCTCCGAGCGGGAAGGGCTAAGTCCGACGCCTGCTGTTTCGGAAGTGCCGCATTTCTAGCGCTAGGCGTATTGTGTTTTCGAGTCTAAGGACAAGGTAAAGAGAAGATTATCTCCGCGACGACTTCTTTATTTCTCCCCAAGTCGTAGTCAGATGTGTTTTACGATTAACGCTATGAGGCCCGCCAATGTTTGGTATGTCAGGTCCCGTGATGGCAACGTCATCAAGATGAACAAGCATCTCACTTAACGTCTCAAATCTCACGGTACCAGGTGCTGCCGTTTCATCTTTATATTTGCTTACGCGATTGCCGTTAAAATGAAACTCAAAATTACTCGCCTCCGCTACGATTTTTATTTGGTGCCATCGCCGTAATTTAATCACTCCTTCAAAGTGTCCTCAAAGAATAGTACCTTCTATCCCCTTGGGGGCGATTTTGACATCAGGTGAGATGGTCACCGCAGCTACAAGATCTTTCCTAGGAAGAATCAACATCCGTTGCTCAGCCGTCACATCAAAAAGTCCCTCTCTACTTCGAACAGAGGCACTGAAAACTGGGCTATAATTCTGCGACACTTCTTTAATTCTAACTCGACATGTTAGTGTATAAGAGTTCCAGTCTTCCGCATTTTCTGTTCTTAATTCCAAGGACACAACTTTAAAAACCCCTTCAGGTAGCTCTTTTTTTCAATCGTTGTGTCCATGACTAGATATCCATTTTTTAACGCGACAGGGAGGGCAATTCCGGGAGGGTGTTTTGAAAGATGCCACCCGTCAAGATTTCTATCATGAAAAACGTCCAAAAACGTACCGGAATGCGCTACGCTTGTAGGCGATATAGCGATTAGCAAAGCTATCAGTAACCATTTCATTGGAATTCCATCCATACAAGAAACGTTGCCTTTAACGTCGTCCCTTACACTCACGAATAAACGACGGAAATCTCGCATGAGTTCACCCTCTTCTGGATTTAACCTGCGTCAATCTATAAGCCATATTTAGGGTGGAACGAACATGGATGGAAATCTCGCTTCATTGACCGTCCTCAAACTGGAAGGCGTACAAGCTCGCCTGATGGAGATGGAACCGGAGTCGGCACGGCTTGTTCCACAGATTCCTCAAATCTGCATCGGCATTCCACCGCACCGTGTGCCAAATCTGATTGGGATTATCCGAACAGACGGGGACACAATCTTCAGCAGCGAATCCGGCGTACGGCTTGAAGTCGGGATCGAGAATCTCCACGCGAATGTAGCCGCCGTAACAGTCCGCATTGATATTCAGGCGATTGCCCTCGAATACAAACTGCCTAGCATAAACCTTGCCATACTCATAGGTCGGCTTCAACTCCGCCCATCCGTCTTCCCGCAGGATAAGCGCGCCGACCGAGCGGCGCCGTCTCGGGTAGCCACCCATAACCGCTCCCAACTTCTCCCAATCCGCTTTGCCGGCTTCGAAGGCGGCTTCGGGCACCATTAACGCGGGCGGTGGATAACTGTACCATTCCTGTTTGTCAGGAATCGCCAAGTACGGAATATGGAGTTTGCCGTCGTAGACGAGCTGACCGGTAGAAGTATAGCAGACGTAGCCGTAGTCGATGCTCCCCGGATCGCGGTTGTCGACCCATGCACCGGGTCCGCCGACCCGTACCCAACGTTTGCCGTCACGGCTCGTGTATAGACCCAGCCTGACAAACGCCAGATCTCGCCAGTTCGCCCCGTCTCTGGAGCACCAGATCGGCTCAGCCATGAACTCGCCGGGGATGCCGATATATTGCCCGCCGACCTTGCGAACCGACATTTCGTGAAACTCCAGATTCGGGGGCAAGTCCGGCTCCCAATCAACCGATATCACCACCTCCTTGGGCGACCAGTTGATGAAGTCCTCGCTCTCCTGCCGCCCAATCTGCCGTTTGCGATGCAGGAAGTTCTGGTGATGCGAATACTGACTGTAAGCAACCCACTTTTCTATAGATTCATCCCAGATGATTCTAGGCTCGTGATGATGGCGGTAGGTGCTGTAATCGCTGACGGTCGTCCAGCGCAGTCCGTCCGGCGACGCCTTCACCGTGGATGTGAGGGGTTCGCCTCTCTCGCGTGCAAAGCCGTAGCGGCTGAAGAGCATCAGAAACTTCCGGTCGGGGTCGCTCTGATCGTGGTTGAGCACCACCGTTACGCCCGCGGTGTCCTGTTCCACGATGTTGGTCTCCGTGTAATTCTCGTATGGCAAACATTTGTCGCTGAGGGGCTTTTCCCAATGGATACAGTTGGTCGATTCGGCATAGCACAACACTTGACCCGTGTTGAACGGGTCGCCGGACAGGGATTGGATGTACCATATCTTGAATTTGCCGTCGTCCGGGTCTTGGATCGCACCGGACGGAAAAGGGTTGTAGTATCGCTCCCAGGGCAGGTCGCCGACCTCAAGAATCGGCTCTGCGGGACGGTACGGTTCGGGGAACACTCTTTCCACATCCTCAAGGTGATCGATGATAAAATTGTCCAAGAACAACTGTTTCTGCGTACCGATGTGGAGAAACGGAATCTCGTAATCGGGCATAAAGTGAGGATACTTCCTGCTTTCAATCGGGCGCCTGCCCGCCAGCGTGTCTTCGATGTTGCGCTGAATATCCAGCGGTTCGGTGAGGCTTCTTTTTTCGGGGATATCCGTCATGGGGGTTTGGTTCTCCTATTGGGGGGCTTTAGAGCCTGATTGGATAACGGGTAGTAAAGTTATTTCCGATACTTTGAGGCTGGGTGTTTTCACGTTTTTGCAGTAGCCTGCTATGTACCTGTCGCCCCGCTGGGGCTTAGGTGCGTGAGGTATCGGCGTTCTATACACCTGTCGCCCCTCTAGGGCTATTAGAAGTTGGTGGAATTCTATGGGGACTTTATCGCGTAGGATTTACTAACGGGATTTGCTATCGCGCTCATTATGCATTCGCTTGATCCCTCGTTATTCACTCCGTTGATAGGTTTCGTCGGCTCAATTCTCAGGCGGGAGGAGGCGAAAGCTGTAGAGTTTTGCGCCTTTCAGACGAAAGCGAAGGCGGCACGGTTGTTCCGCTTGATTCAAGCCGCGGTCCCCCCAGCGAACAGAATGGCGCACGTGGTCACCCCGTATAGGCGTGCAGGTTTCCGCCGAGAATCCGGGCTGCACCTGCCCGTCAGGGGACAGCACCTCGACGGCAAGGCTGCCGCCGCTCGCGTCGACGTTCACTTCGAACCTGCCATCTGGCAGTTGCAGGGGAACGGTTTCAACCACGCCGTCATCCGCATCGAGCGAGACAAAGCCGTCCAACCGCCAACTGGCTCTACCGATGGACATCACTTTGTCCTTGAGCAGCTCGCCGTGCGTCTGCGTGCTGCCGGTGTAGTACCAGTGTATCCCGTCATCCTCCACCAAGGGTTCTTTGGCGGTGAAGAGAATCATGCCCGAATCGAATTCGCCTCCCTTCCCGCGCGGGAGAATCGGGGTTCGGTCTTCAAAATGGCGCCAGTTTACGCCGTCTCGGCTGTAGATGAGTTGCGCATCAATCGGACCATCGACGGCTGCCTGCCCGGGCACGGTATTCACGATGTCCTCGGTGACGTATAAGACGCCCAAGAGACCGATATAGATGCTGGGGATCTCTATCGCACGAGAATTTCTATCGCCCTCGCTATTCACTCGGTTGATCCCTATTCGGTCGTTTGGTCGATAGGGAAAGCCGGACATGTTGTGAAACTCCGCGCGGATAGCGCCGTAGCGCTCCTTGCCGAGCGCGTCGTCTTCCGGATTTGGTTCCAGGATGGGCGTTATCTCCGACCACCCGCTTTCCAATCTCTTGCTCTCGCTGTATTCGATGTGACGACGCTCCCCTCCCCTCCCGACCAGCATATAAGAGAGGTAGCGGTCAGCCCTTTCATCGCATACCACATTCGTAGGTCCCTCATTTGCGCGCTCTATCACCGGCTGTTTCAATCCCTCATCGCTCCAACGGATGCCGTCGGGCGACGTAATTAGGAAGATGTTCCGGTAGCGGCGGCAAAAACCGATCGCTTTGTAACGCTCCCTTTCGTCCCGCGGGTCATCCTCAAGAAAAACGCTGGCGCCGTGCAAGTCCCAAACGATGTTGTTATTCGGGCTTTCGTCAAAATCGAATATCCCCAGATTCGGTTTGGTCCACGTCAGCCCATCATCGCTCTCGGCATAGCAGAGCAGGTCGCCGATGTCGCTGCCCCGGAAATGCCTTCCGTCATCGTCGGTGCGGCGTCCCATGTACCGGGTAGCGTCTCCAGCGCCGGTGCGGGGCACATATAAGCCGGGAATGCGGTGTCCGTGATCCGGATCCATGCGAGCCATATACCACATCTGGAATTTGTTCGTCCGATTGTCGTGCAGCACGGTTCCCAAGAGATTGACCCGCTTGGTTCTCTCGGGACCGTCATTTTCCCACGGCTTGTCGGGTTCCGGTGCTATGACCGGATGCGGTGTTTTGGTCGCCGGATGGAGCGTGCGGGTGACGCCGCGCTTCGTCTCAATGAGTGCATCGTCTACAAATAATTCTGTGCCGTAACCGAGTTCGTGTGGTTTCATATTTTTCTGATGTTCAAGACTTAAGCACGTTGCCTTGATTATATAACGGAATTAGTAGCTTGTAGCTTTTAGACTGACGACAAACATAAAACTTGGTACCCTGTCGTAAATCTTTTCGTCACACGTAGATGTCCATAGTGACTATTCTTCTCGTAGGAGTTTGCTATGGACATTTTGAATCTTATGAAAGAGTTTCCAAATCAAGAATCTTGTCTCAGATTTATAGAGGAAAAACGTTGGAAGGACGGTGTTTGCTGTATCCACTGTGGCAGTGAAAAAGTTGGACGCAAGAACAGAAACGACATTACTACTGGTTGGAATTGCTACGATTGTGAATCTAGCTTTTCGGCTACAGCAGGAACCATCTTCCATGGTACCAAGATACCTCTCCAGAAATGGTTTTTGGCTATCTCAATCCTTTCCAATGCCAAGAAAAACATATCGAGTTGTCAGCTTGCTCGTGACTTGGACATGAATCAAAAGTCCGCTTGGTATATGGCAATGCGCCTCCGTGAGAAAATGAGTGATAGTGATGAATTGCTGAAAGGGATAGTTGAAGCAGACGAAACCTATGTCGGCGGCAAACCCAGAGCAAAATCTAAGAGAGGTAGAGGCACAAATAAATCTCCCGTCATCGGCGTAGTCGAGAGAGGCGGTCGGGTGGTTGCTAAATTCATGAAGGTTCTATCTGGTGAAAATATCAGAGAATTCATCCTTAGCAATGTCTCACCCGATGAGTCTATTCTTATGACTGATGAATTTCGCTCTTACAATAGTCTGGACGAAGATATCGAAAGACATGTTATCCATCACCAAGAGAGATATGTTTCTGAGGACGGCGTAACTCACACCAATACCATCGAGTCGGTTTGGGCTTGTGTCAAGAGGTCATTCTACGGAACGCATCATCACTACAGCAAGAAGTGGCTGCCACTGTATATCATGGAGTCTTGCTGGAAATATAATCGCAGAAAAGATGATGAGATTTTCATAAGATTTTTTGATGAATGCTTCACCTGAGCCACATGAATTGTTTGGCTATCGGTATATTCTGTCAACGACAGCATCATGGTATGATGTAAATCCCATAGTGTTGGAAATTAAAATCCCGCAGATAACCCGCAATGCTCCCGCGAGCATGTACAAACGCTTGGTCAACATGATATGCCTCCATTTCTCTCTTATAGAGATGTATTTTAGTGTGAATCAAGATTCCGAACACTGTCTAAAGTTATTGTACATTAAGAAAAGAAAAGCAAGCAAATCAACCAAAAAGCAGTTAACTACTAAGTCCCATTCTTTATAGTAGTAGCCGATGAAAGGGCCCGCGTCAGGGTTCTGCAACCATCTGAGTCTCCGGGCGACTTCGAGCGCATCAGGCGGTATCCACCCGAAAGCGGCGTCCGCGTCTACGATTTCACGCTTGGCGTCTTCATCGGTCTCCGCCATAACAATACGATATTGCGACAGAGTTTCCTTCATACGTGCCGCCCAATCGCGCTTCATCTCGTCCAGTGGTGGCATCATCACAAACTTTAACAATGTTCTTCTCCTAGGGTTGCGGTATTGTTAGAGCCTGGTTGAAAATTCATTCAAGCGGGAATACGGCGTACGGTGCCGTCTGATCCAGATCGCTTGAAGCGCCCGGGCTCATCATGTATTCCTTGAACTGCGAATCGAGCCAAGATTAATAATCTGAAAAATATGTGACGTTGGTAGGTGAAGTTGCTACTAGCACATCCACCTCACACCTGCGCATAAACTCTATTGCTCGATTGCTGTTGAAAAGCATGAGATGATTCCTTTGGGTAGAATTATCTTGTCAAGCGCTTATCGCTTCCCTGTGCCTAGACCTGAGGGATCGAGACGTTATCAAGCTCTTCCCGCACGTCATCGGGGAGCGACCATCCAACGGCACCAATGATATCCGGAATCTCATCGGTGCTGTCGCAGCCTACAATTGTAGTTGTGATTTCCGAATGCGAAAGAATCCATGCTAACGCCAATTGTGCGGGTGTCTTGTCCAATTCGGAGGCACGCATTTTGAGGACATTTATGATTTTACCGGGCGTTCCCTGCACCGCGGCATCGAACTCTGACACCTTCCGCTCCGCCCATAGCGATCCGCGTGGTGGCGGTTTGCCCGGAGAATAGACGCCACCGAGAAGACCAACTGCCAACGGGCTGTATGCCATGACACCCAGCCCAGTGTCCCGTACGAGCCCGAACATTTCGCGCTCGAGCGCCCGATTCAACAGGCTGTACGGATTCTGAACGCAGATATATGGGGTTGCGTTGATTGCATCGGCAATCCATAGTGCATTGCAGACTTGCCAAGCGGCGTAGTTGCAACAGCCAATGTAAAGGACTTTGCCGGAGCGAACCAAATCGTCTAATGCGCGAATAGTCTCAGCGAGCGGCGTGGATTCATCGAAATTGTGCACGAGGTAAACGTCAATATGGTCCGTGTTCAGTCGTATGAGCGATTGTTCGACTTCGCGCAGGATGTGGTATCGAGACAGTCCTCGGTCGTTCGGGCCGGGCCCGGTGGTACTCCAGACTTTCGAGGTGATGACCACATCGTCCCGTTTTCCACGGAGCGCCCTGCCAAGAATCATTTCCGACTGTCCAGAGTTGTCATGCGCATCTGTGAGGCAGTAGCTGTTCGCACAATCTATGAGGTTAATCCCCAGATCGATGGCGTGTTCAATGATTCTCTGTCCAGATGCGACATCAGATACTCCCCTGAATCCGAGGCCGAGAGCCACTCGACTGATTTTGAGCCCTGCTGTTCCGAAATTGACGTATTCCATTACGCTCCTCTCGTTTCCTTTGACCTCAATAGCGAAATGCCGCGAATGCGATGTCTTCCTATTTCAGTTGTCAGCGTAAACCCCCGTAGAACTCACTGTCGCGCCGGCAAAACAAGTCGAGGAAATTCCTGGGGTAGGGATGGGGTGGTTCACTGACCTCTCTCAATTCATTCACTTCATCGTCAGAAAGCTGAAGACGTAGCGATTCCAAAAGGTTTGAATACTGCTCTAGCCGGGATCCTCCCAAGAGAACGACATCAGAGGTGCCTGCCTGAATCATCCAGCGTGTGGCAACATTCGGAATTGTGTTGTCATAGCGCTCGGCGATGCGGGCAAGTACATCCAACGTTGCCCAATTCCTCTCAATGGCAAGGTTCTCCCAGGAGGAACTTTCGCTCGGCTTCATCTGCTCGAACCGGCTGCCTGGAACTGGCTCTTCGACACCTCTGCGGTATCGACCTGTAAGAAAGCCCTGAGCCATCCCCATGCGATGGTAGATACCTTGGCATCCCGGCACGCCGGGATGATGGAGTGCTCAGCACCCCTGTCTGCAAGGTTGTACCAGATCTGGTTGGAGATGGGAGCGGTTAAGTTTGTAAATCTGGCAATGGTGCTCGCCTTCATAACATGCCAACCATCCCAGTTGCTAACGCCTATGTAGCGAATCTTCCCTGCCCTGACAAAGTCATCCAACACCCGCAGCGTTTCTTCCAAGGGCGTGTAGAAATCCCACGCATGGCACTGATAAAGATCGATATAATCTGTATTCAAGCGATTGAGACTATTCTCGATTTCTTTGGTAAGATAGGTACGAGAAAGTCCAACGCTGCTTGGCCGAACTTCATCTTCCATTAACCAATACCCTTTGGTCGCAATAACAAATTTTTCCCGCTTGCCTGCGACCATTTTTCCCACGGTCATTTCTGAAGTTCCGGCCATGGCGGTATTGGTTCCTCTAAACCCGCCGCCATACAGATTCGACGTGTCTATCAGATTGCCGCCTGCCTCCTGATACATGTCCACGATTCCCTGCGAGGTTTTTTCATCAAGCGTGGTGCCGAAGGGAATCGCCCCTAACCCAAGGCGCGCTACTTGCAATCCTGAGTTGCCTAAAAAGCAATACTCCATTTCGTGTCTCCTTATCAAGCAGAGGGCTTGTGAACTTGGTAAGGTCTTGTTTCAGCAGTTAGCAACCTGACAAAACACGAACAAGCTACTGGCTGGCACTGAGAATCCTGTGTACATTCGTGGAGGTGCATTCACAGGGTGCATCGGGTAAAACGGAGACCCATTTTATCCCTTTTTCGCCGTTTCGTCAACAATAATCCCCCGTTTCTTCGGCTTCGTCGTTGACCTGATTCTGTGCTTCGTCAAAGCAAGATATAGCGAAGTGAGCCGCATAGGGCGGGTCCTCGCTCTTCCTCAATTATCGTGGGAATGTGGCCCCGGTTACAGAGCGCACAACGTTACGGGTAGGTCGCACTATTGCGCGTTGCTCTGACCCGTTTGCGACATTGGCCACTTTTGGACTCACGGCGATGAGTATTCGGATGCCGTAGGTAAGAAGCGAAGGAAGTCTGTATTCGGTGTAATCCCGATGGCTTCGTCGCCGCGCCACGTGATACGGAAATCAATGCCGTTGGTACATTCGTCAACCGTCTGAACCGGGAGATCGTACAGAATTTAGATATGCCCAAGCGGATCTGGCGCCGACACAATCAGGAAGGGGCGGATCCACAACAGGTTGTGCGGCCGACCATGCACCGTACTCTTCAGGCAATAGCCGCTACTGTCCCACCCACTACGGGTAACGTATAGCACATCCTGGATAAAACGTCTTGAGTGGTTTTATTGCTAAAAACATATGGTATAGGACTTACGCGTTTTTGACTCTTGAAGCGAATGCAATTTTCGGAAGAAATCGAGTTTTCAAGAAAAAAGGGGACGCTATAACAGTCATTATCCATTCCCTTAATCGGTTTCGAGGCACAAGTCCCATAAGCATTATCTACTTAAAGAGTATGCCACTTAGATTGCTTACCTTGACCCGCAGTGTAGTTTTCACTCACAGGCGTATCTGATAGCGCCCCTACCTAGGCAACGCTAGACAGGGAAACGAATCCTTGGTTCGCGAGCTTGTAAATCTCTTGATTCCTGTTTCAGTAGTCAACGACTTGGCAGAATTTGAATAACTCACGCGCCCGCTCCGAAAAACCCTCGTATGTTTTAGGTGGTACTTTCATTTGGTGCCCGATGTCAATCCAAGACAGCCCATAGCCGACGGAAAATCGACCCGCGTCAGCACCTTGTCGTACAGGTTCTGCAAGTCGGGATTAGCGATGTATTGAGTAGAAGGGAGCATTTCAACGCTGCTATTCTCCTCGGAAGTATCCACGAGCGGAAACTTGATGCCCAGTATCGGACACGTATCAAGACCGACATGCGGAATCTCGCCGGGCAGCGGCGTGTCTCGGTGCCAGTGCTGGTACTCACTCCCCGGGTAAGGGTTGTTTGAATGAAAGCATTTGATGTAGAACTCCTCTTTTCCCCAATAGCGCTTGAGAAACTTGAGAATAACGGGATTTTCATAAACCTCGGGGTCGGAGAACGGGGACACCCACGGAATCGTCATCGTCTAGCGGTTGACATTCTGTTGGCGGCCGAAGCCTGTTCCCAGGCCGCCCCATTCTCTGTCAGCGATGCCGGTTTCCCGCTTCCTGATATGTTCAAGCATCGGCAGAAACGCTGCCCGGATCCGATCCGCCGTGCTGACTGAAAAGACGTCCTCCAATACGGCGTATCCGTTAATCCTGAATTCGGCAATACTTAAGTCGAAGTCTACGTCTTCACATCGTGCAGTCATTGATTCCTCCGGTGTCGACTGGATTGTTCAGATTATCGCAACAGTTTTGCTCATCAATCTATGGCACTCAAATTGGTTGAGAAATTCATCGAATTGTCAAATCCAACCGTGCGATCTGTCCCTGATAAATCGGGCATCATAAACCCGCGCGCCGGACATGCAATGAAAAGGGCGGAAATCGGCGATTTGATAATCGAAACTCTCCTCGACAAACCGAACTGGGTAAGTTCTAAACTTAATACCAAACTGCCTTATCCACAATATTGCGCAACGCGCGACGGACGACTGGCGACACATCACGCAGTCGGATGACATTGGTCCGGTCGATATTGTCACGCCAAACAACGCCAATGCGGAGATTGCCATCGACGCGGCTCGGCACCGCAAGCATGTCTACTGCGAAAAGCCACTCGCCAACAACGCGGCTTCTGCGCGTCAAATGTATGAGGCAGCCCGTTCGGCCGGTTGCGTCCACGCGGTGTCGTTTGTGTACCGGCTGTGGCCTGACGTGGCGTTTGCGAAGCGGCTCATCCATGAGGGCAGAATCGGGAGGGTGCTTCAGTCTCAAGCCCGGTTTCTGCACGAGTTCCCCCTGGACCCGCGAACTCCGCTGACACGGAGGCTGGACGCGGAGAGGGCCGGCAGCGGCAGCATCGGCGACATCGGGTCTCATGTGATCGACGTAGCACGGTACCTAGTGGGCGAGATCGTGCGCGTCTGTGCTAGGATGCGGACATTTATCGATCAGCGTCTAGTTCCGTCTGGCTTGGGCGCCGCACGGCAACGTGGTTTCGGGACGGAGGTCAGAGCAGAGTCATCCGAGTGTGGCGCAGTGCGGGTCGATGATGCGACCTTACTGATGGTCGAGTTCGAAGACGGCACGGTGAGTACTATTGAAACCAACTGGATGGCGGCGGGCCATAACAACGAACTGAGCTTTGAGATCAGCGGTGAGCACGGTGCGATTCGGTTCAATTGGGATCATTGCACTGACCTGCTCGTTCGGCTGGCGGACGACCCTTCCGAACTGGCCGGTTTCCGGACGATCCCGATTGGCCCGAAGCATCCGGAGGCAGCGCCCTATGGGTCCATACCGGGCTTCGGGATGCCGCAAAGGGATGCTTTTTGTATCACGGTGCACGAAGTCCTTGACGCGATTGCGAACAATCGGCCGGCGCGCCTAGATTTTTTCGATGAGCTGCGCGCGTGTGAGGTGATTAACGCGGCAAAATGCTCGTCGGAGTCGGGGTCGTGGCAAAGCGTCTAGGTCAAGAGACCGACGGCATTCGGAGCCGCAAACAATCGGATGAAGCCGACATGTTTCGCTAGTCTTTCCTTAGTCGTCGCTCGCCACCTTGGCACGCTATACTTTCTCGGGCGGATTCTGTGCCGTTGCCGCACGCGGAATTAAGAGCCCGTTTGAATAATTCAAATCGATCGCCGAGAGCTGCCATTTTATGAGCAAATGCCTTCAATATCGGACGATTTTGCCTCCAAGATGGTAGAAAATAACCCTTCCACTTACTTGTCAAACAGGATCTTAAGCGTCACTCCAGTCAAATTGATGTGCCTCTTGCGACCCAGTGCTGAATTCGTTAAGCTCAAGCAGGTTGCCATCTGGATCATAGAAAAAGAGCACATGCCACTCACCTTCTCCGCTGAAATGAACGGGTGGGGAGACAAACTCCACGCCCGCTGCGTTCAACCGTTCGTACGTGGCCTGAACATCCTCGACGCCGAAACAGATATGCGCGCTCGGCACATGGTTGAGGGGATATCGCTCCACAGGACTAGGGGGATTGAGCCACTGGATAAGATCGAAGGTGAAGCCCGGACCATCGTTTCGGGTGTGACCGTGGATACCTCCCGGCGCCCGCAGCCGGTATTCGCGCATGTGGACCTTGGGCATGGCAGTCATTTCAGAGATTGGACCGTCTATGTGCTCCTCGGGAGACACGACCTCCAATCCTAGCAGGTCACGATAGAAATGCAATGATTTTTCTAAATCGCTCACCATAACGGCGACGTGATCAATTTTAATAGAGGTACTCATCGCGTAACTCCTTTCTCGACAGACTCATTGTTATACCATTTCTCTATATTGGCAGTGCATTAGTAGCGTTAATCAAATCTTATCAGTGCGGGGCAAGATGCCCCGCCTACGGGCTTGGTGTGCGGGGTATGGTTGGTATCGATCTTTTCATAATAGTATAATTGGGGAACATTATATGCACTATTATTCAAGCGAAATGGTATTAGTATCTCTCGCTATCATCCAACGTAGGAAAACCCCATTCACTTGTTTGCATGCCATGTTTCAGCCGCTGCATTCCAAGGGAACGCCAGTTCCAATAACCGCGTGCGTACAATCCCTCAATCCACGCGGTACAGCGGCTCTAATCCAGCGGCTATCCGATCCACATTCTCTGCCGCCGCCTGTGCCCGTTTCCGCGACGTACCATCGGTGTTACCGGAGACATGAGGTGTTGCAATTACATTTGGCAAGCTGAAAATCCGCGATGTCAAATCTGGCGGCTCCTGGCTGAAAGCATCCAACCCGGCGCCACCAATCTGCCCTTCCGCCAACGCCTTTTCCAGCGCGGCTTCGTCCACCAATGCTCCGCGAGCGACATTGATCAAAAACGCTGTCGATTTCATTAAACCCAGGCGGCGTGCATTGATAGTGTGTCGTGTCTCGTCGTTGAGATGCAGATGCAACGACACGATATCCGACTCGGCGAGGACTTTATCCAACACCTCTGGTTTCCCAACAAACTCTAGGCCAAACTCGTGCACCTCATCTTCCCCGACATCGCGGATATCAATAGCGGAAATCCTGATGCCAAATGGCCTTGCTCGATGCGCCAACTCCATCCCGCTGGCGCCAAAACCGACAATGCCCAATTTTAATCCCTGAAGTTCCAGCCCTGTGGGCCTATACATCTCCCCCGCTTTAAGATTCGTCTGCGTCATAGGATACTCTCGCGCAAGCATCAGAATGAACATCATCGAACATTCTGCCAGTGCCACAGCGCTGAAAGGTCCTGGACAATTCGCCACGGGAATCTTCTTGGACCGCCAGTAATCCATATCGAAATGGTCAAGCCCCGTGCCAAGAATCTGCCATAGACGAACCTTTCCTGCGGCTAAATCTGCCATTTCTCTAGTCCCCGCGGAACCGCCGTGGTCAATCACCACATCAACCTCTTCAAACCACGGCGCGATGGGTTGGTCATAGTCCAAGATATGCAGATTGTGGCGGCTACCGATGGCAGCCACTACATCCTCGCCCCAAGGTTTAAACATTAACGGGGTGAGGGGATGGGGTAAAAACAAAACAGTCAATTTTTCAGGCATTATTACCTCGTCGCTAATCTGCGATAAAGGCGGCTAAGGGATAACACTTTCCCCGCAACAACAACTCAGATTGCCGTATGCATAAGCTGACGGGTGCAGATAACACTTTTCCATTTAGGGAAACCCCGCCTGATGCGAGTTATTCTCGGGGTTTCTCGTGTAGGAGGGGCATCGTAATCATCCATACATCACCCAAGACGTTTCTTGCCATATCGTAGAGCCTGAAGACATTGCGTGAGTGACTGCCATCGGGACTTAATCCTTTACAGGTATGGTTGGCATCGTCACGCGAAATATCATCTCCATGCAGATAGTGCTGGGCGGCCAGTTTTCTACGCGCAGCCTTTTCCAACTTCGCTTCGGTGCGGAATTGTTTCATTACCCATATCGACGTTAAACTCATTGGCACGCCATTTGTCGATCGAGGCGCTACTTCGTGGTGTACCCGCCATCGACAACCATAACTGAGCCGGTTACATATGACGACTCATCACTCGCCAAGAACAGTGCGGCATACGCGACTTCAATCGGTTCAGCAAAACGTTCCAATAGGTTCGCCTTTCGATACGGTGCAAGGTGTTCCTCGGGGATGTTTGCTGCCATGGGTGTGTTCATCGATCCGGGGCAGATTGCGTTGACCCGGACGTTCTCTTGGGCGTGATCGCATGCCATGCATCTAACAAGCCCGATGACACCGTGCTTGGAGGCATTGTAAGATGCTTGGTTCGGTTGGCCGACCAGCCCCGAGATTGAGGAGATACAGATAATACTCCCACTGCCTTGCCGGCACATCTGCGGTATGACAGCCTTGGAACAGAGAAAAGTTCCCTTGAGGTTTACCCCTAGAACATAGTCCCACTCCGCCTCAGTCGTGTCAGGCACGTTCTTTTCGACTTGGACGCCCGCATTGTTGACCAAGACATTGACACCGCCATAAGCATCGACAGCGTCGCCAATCAAGAGGGTAGCGTCGTCCGGGTTCGAGACATCTCCCCGAACAAAAATCGCCTCGCCCCCTTGCTCGCGAACTTGACTGACCGTTTCTCGCCCCGCCATCTCATTGATGTCAAAAATGACTACCCTGGCACCTTCACGGCTAAACAGTAGCGCCATCTCCTGGCCCAGCCCCATACCTGATCCCGTAATGACGGCAATCTTGTCTTTCAGTCGTGCCATTGGCAACTACCTCCTTAACGTAGCTGTGGCTTTGTTGAAATTTTCCTCGGCTGAGTTATTGTCCCGCTAACGTGGCGGGACTTCTTGGGCCACGTGATTTACCCCTTTGAAATTAAAACATCCCGGTGCGAACTCCCGCATACGATGTATCCACGCTTCACGCTTGGGGTTCCCTCTGGAATTCGCTACCCAAGATGTGTAGTCGACCGCGTTGCCGATAAGCTGTTTCCGGCAGGCTTCTTCCGCTTCCGGTGTCTTGGGGTTATTGTAGTAGCAGAGGACGCACATGCGGCGGTCAATTGAACCACCCCAACTGGCATGCCAGCAGCGGAGGTCGAAAGCGACAACATCGCCCGGCCTCGATTCACACACATAGGCTGGAACCTCGGGAATGCTTAACCCGCATCGGTCCAGATTCCGCCGAAGTTCGTTGTGGAGGGGCTGTCTATGCGACCCTGGAATCACCCGAAGCGCGCCGCCTTCTGCACCCATTGGCTGCAAATAGTAGGCGAATTTGACGCCGTAGTGATGCTGCACACTACCCGTGTCGGGATGCCAGCCCGTGTCCCCCACATATCGGTTAATATTGGAAATAGTAGCCAAGACGTCTTCGCCGTAGAGTTGCTCGGCTATTTCGCAGAATCGCGGGTCTTCCAGCAACGAGGAAAAGAAGGGGGTGCGCGGTCCCATCGTCAACAGGCGATGCCTACGCGTTCCATCAAATGGTGCATGACAAAACTCGGACTCCATTGCACCCTCGAATTCAGCGTTGATAGTCCGCAGTTCGTCCGGACCGAACAACTCCCGGAAGATCAGAAATCCGAAAGTTTGAAACTGAATGAGTTGTTGTTCCGTGAGCATGATGTTCCTCCTCTTTCACACAAGTTTTTTATTCGGCGAACAGCGGTTGACGGTTAGGGAATGCCTGCACTCCCTCCGCTAGCGAGTACAAACACGACACATCGTGTTTCTAATGCTGGCCTTTCAGGTTTGAAGGGGATCAAAGGAGCCCAGGGGCCAGCTCTCGCATCTGATTTATCCAGCGTTGGCGTTTTGGATGAGCTTCGGAATTCGCAACCCAAGGTGTGTAGTCAATCTCATTAAGGACAAGCCGTTCCCGGGTAGCTTCTTTCGCTTCTGGCGTCTTGGGATTGTTGTAGTAAACCATGACACACATGCGACGGTCGTTCGAGCCTCCGCAACTGGCATGCCAGCAGCGGAGGTCGAAGGCAACTACATCGCCCGGCTCGGATTTGCACACGTAGGCCGGCACGTCGGGGATGCTCAACTCGGACTTGTCCAGATTCCGCCGCAGCTCATCGTGAAGAGGCTGCTTATGCGACCCTGGAATCACCCGAAGCGCGCCGCTTTCTGCACCAATCGGTTCCAGATAGTATGCGAATTTTACACCGTACTGATTCTGCACACTTCCCGTATCGGGATGCCAGCCCGTGTCCCCAACATAACGGTTGATATCAGAAGCAATTCCGAAGACGTCTTCGCCGTAGAGCTGCTCGGCTACTCCACAGAATCGCGAGTCTTCCAGCAACGAGGTGAAGAAGGGAGTCTGTGGTCCCATTGTCACCAGCCAATGCCGACGCGTTCCATCGAACGGGTCATCCTGAAACGCAGCTTCCATCGTTTCCATGAACTCAACGTTGATGGTTTCGAGTTCGTCTGGACTAAACAAACTCCGTAAGGTCACGAATCCGAAGGTTTGAAAGTGAATGAATTGCTGTTCCGTGAGCATGATGTTCCCCCTTATCCACAGAATTGCCCGAGCCTATTTACACCACAGAATCCCGGTAGGCATTGCAATTCTCTTTTCTAAAAATCTGGTCTTGACAAGATCATAAGTACCAAGACATGATTAAATCAATATTTGGACTTCCGAAGTCTTGGCGTGCGCCTATAAAAATGATCGTGTCCATGTACCGCAAGTATTCCAATATGACGGCAGGAGACCAATACTGGATGAACGATTGGTTATATATTACTATACTGTGAAACGATTTATCAAGAGAAATTAGTTAATCGGCGGTTACACTACCGGATCACAGTCCGGCTAGCGTTGCAATCAATTGTTCGCTGCATCATTGAATAGCAGGGCGATATGCGGCTTTGGAAAAGTCTTGAAAAGTGTTACGGTAATATATCAAGCCTAAATTGATCTCGATTTCGAACTTGCCTCCGGTATATTGGATATGGGCCAATCTGTGCCCCAGGTCAATTCATACTAGCCCCGGGGGGCGAATTCAGTGATAGAAAGAGTTTAGGGCATATTGACCTTTCGTCCCTGCCCACTTTCTTCCGTGCTCCTTTATTAAGTTTTGAAAGGCAGAAATTACTCATTACGCTTTCTAACCCCAACTAGCAATAAAGTCTTCGACATCGAAATTGGATGGCATCTCGTAAAAACAGTATTTCATCGGGCCCGACTGAAAGCCGGGAACATACTGCTCTGTATCTAATTGCAGTTTTGCATCCAGCGGTACAAATCGGGCCCAGAGTGCTTCGAGTTCTTCAGAAGAGAAGTATTGGGCAATTTGCTTATATCTTTTCAGATCGCCTCCATAACTTGTTGGTTCAAATCGCATCTTGTATGCTAATTTGGATAACAGTATGACGCACACGATACGTCTGTTCTCACCGGGATGGAGCGCAGCGAGTCCGACGCGGAAAGCGTCAGCGTCCTTGTTGATGATTGCTTTGAACACTGATACAACGCAATGACACTCTTGGTGGAACACCGTTTCAAACCGTTCAAACATCTTCCGTATCGAAAGTGAGAGGTGTTTGGTGAAGTCTAAATCCCAATAGAAATGCGGAACATGGGGATAAACCAATCCACCAAAGGGGCGGTAGCCCAAGTGAATCGTTCGCCGTAACTTCGTATTATAGTTGCTGCCCCAGTGGAGGATGGTATTCGTATAGGCAACACCATCGCCCGCTTTCAATTCTACCGGGACACTATTCGGTAGTGGCAGCTTCGGATCTTCTAGCAGTTGACGATCTTCCGGTCCAGTATTGGGACGACGATGGCTACCCGGAACCACCCAAAGCACATCATCATCGTAAAGCGGGATGTTCCACTGTATCAGTCCCGGAGCATTTTCTAGCAGGTCCATCTGCAAGCCGGTCAAGGGCGCCTGATCAATGGGATGTATATCACGGTGCCAGTTTGCCGGACCATGATCGCGCACGGGGCTACACATCAAGAACAGCGCCGTAACTGCTGCGTCGGAGGCACACATTAGTTGGCGGCTAACGCCCATTGTATTTTGGTGCAAGCAAAACTCGACAGTGTTGTCGGTGGTTTCATCAACGACGGTATCGAACCACAACCGTGGTTGAGCGGAGGTTTCCCATACGCCGCCCGGCGGGTCATCAGGATTGCGCTCACGCTCCCAAATTGCCTTCTGTCGTTCAACAAGCACTTCAAAGCTATATCGCAGCGGGTTTAATTGTTCCGGCGGGACACACTCCCGTATAATCAGATAGCCATCGTCAATTAATTGTCCACGATTGACTTTCATGGTTGGTTCCTTTCGTTAACCGTAATGTCGCTGTCCAGTTCTTCCCCATTCCACTAAATCTGTTTCGCGGACACTGACTTCCAGCTTGCTCCACCCGGTAAAGCTCCGGAGCAGGCCAGACTCAAAGGCCGTTCCAAACCAAGGTTCAGGGGTCGACAGGTAGAACGCAAAAGCACCTAATGAGGTGTGGATGCTTAAGAACCTGTTTGAATAATCGGTGGCAAAGCCATTTTTGGTCATTTGTAGAAAGTTTTTTCATGTTTTCATTGTTGGCTGCTACATACCTGTGGGATCCCTATCGCACTCGTTATCCACTCGCTTGATCGCTGCTGGCGCTTTCAAAGGCTGGTGCGCAGGGGATCTCTATCGCAGTCATTATTCATTCCTTTGATCGCACCCTACAAACTATGTCATCGTCCGCGGCGGTTAGAAACCAGCAATCTTTACGCTTCCATTGCCATATTGCCTCACATAATGTCACATAATGTCACAATTTTTTAATTTATCTTATCGCGATAAGATCCTGTTTGAAAAAGAAGAAAGTTGTCTGAAGGGTTGATGATTACGTTTACTCATTGGAGCAGTTAATTCTGAACCAATGAAAGGAGTAAACATCAACCGCACGAGTTATCCCAGTGATTTGACCGATACACAGTGGGAGAAACTGTTACCATTTCTGCCAACACCTCAACCCTTAGGCAGACCTCTCAAGTGGGAGATGTGTTTAATCATCAACGCCATCTTTTATGTCGTCAAGTCCGGTTGTCAGTGGCGAATGCTACCCCATGATATGCCACCGTGGCAAACCGTCTACTACCGTTTCAGAAAGTGGAAAGCCGACGATACATGGCTCTTGATTCATCAGGCACTTCACGAACAAACACGTTGCGATGCTGGCAAAGAACCATCACCGACAGCAGCTATCATCGACAGCCAATCCGTTAAGACGACGGAATTAGCGGCGACTAGAGGATTTGATGGTCACAAGAGAGTCAAAGGACGCAAACGACATCTAGTAACTGATACGATAGGTGTTCCATTGATAGTCAAAGTCACTGACGCCAATGTCAGTGACAATCAGATAGCTATTGAATTACTAACAGAAGTGTTTAGCTGGTACATAACAATTCAGTTGGTGTGTGCCGATGCTGCCTATCGCGGAGAATTGGAAGACTGGTTATATCTTGCTCATCAGTGTCAACTGGAGATTGCATCTACGCTAGGGCAGCAGGGATTTGAAGTTGTCCCGTTACGATGGATTGTTGAGCGCACATTTTCTTGGCTTGGTTGGTTTCGTCGATTGATTTTGGATTATGAACGCTATCCTAAGACTGCTGAGACTATGGTGTACATCGCTTCCATTTACTTGATGCGAAACCGAATCAAATGACTTTTCAAACAGGCTCTAAGACGTACAAGGTAATAGAAAACAAAACTGTCCTACCACATCGGGCCCTGCACATTGACCTCGCCAAGCGAACTCTGGACTGACACCCGCGGGCTTGTACCCCGTGCAAAAACGAGAAAACCTAAATTGTGTATCGGCCCAATTTCTCTGAAGATGCACTTATTGCGCACAAGTGCCTGGATTCCCAAATCCATTGTGCTGAGATTTACCACTGCATCGCTAATGTTGGCGATGACAATTTGCGAGAATGCTTCTGCTAACGGCGGCTTGGGACGTTCAAACGCGACCTTGATTTCAAAGTAACTTATAGACGTTTTCCCTTTATAGGGCTCGAATAACAGTTCTAATCGTGTTGAAGATGCATTCAGATTTGAGTGGAGCACGCCATCAATTCGTGTAGGCGCGGGGAAATGTCTCACAGATTTCACGTTTGACCGAGGACCGGGCTGATGATGCCCGATATAACCGCCCTGGAACTAATATATACTCGTATAAACTCGCAGACATACGATACTGATTGTTCGTTGTGTTCGCGCCGGTTCACTGCCAGAGCCGGTTGTGGTAGACGGATGCCGTCTCTTTCTTCCCGCCACTGGAATCTATTGTAGATGGGCGTCTCGGCGCTCAACCCACGTTTTGTGCGTTGGATGAAAGGCATAATCTACATTGCGCCATTTTCCGGCGTGCCATCGTGAGCAACCACGTAATAGTTCATCTACTTTACTGCAACGACGGGCCCTGTTCACGGTAAGTCGGCGGCTTTGGCGTCAGCCATTCCACGATGGCGTCTTTCACGGTGAAGGCGAAGAAGTGATTGCCTCTGGGGTTGTAATGGCCGATGTAATAACGGTCGACATATTCCTCCGGAGAGCAGTGGAAATGTTTGAAATCTTCGACATGTGCCTGGAGAGAATCGAAGAAGCGAAACTCCTTTTCGTTCAGGTAATTGATCAATATCTGGTCAAAGCGTTGGCGTTCTTGACAGGCGTGAATAACGTCCGGCGCCGGATAGCTCAATAGAACCATGAACTCCTTTGCATCTGCTGCTGCGAAAGCCCGAGCCTTGTCTACAATATACATACTTGAATGCAATGCACACGTTTGAAGTAAACTGCGTGCAGTTGCGGAGGTGGCTTCTGGTGAACTGAAGTCCGTGGATATCTCCAACGCATCAGCATTCGTTTGCAATACTTCAAGGTTGAGGTCAGTTGCCCCCTGTTGTGCAAGGCGAGCTTGAACGTCAAAGTCATCTTTGAAAGTTTGATAGATGTGCTCGCTGTCGCAGAGGTAGTAAAGCGACTCGGGCGTCGGATAGGGGTTTTCACATTCTTCAAATTTCGCAGTCTCCGGATTCAAACGTACATGCGCCCACGGGTTGGCGTTAAACAAAAATGCCGTGGTTTCTGATAAGGCGCTCCTTTGAAAAAGCTGTGAGCTTCCTGGCAAATGAAGCATTCGCCACTTGTAGATGCTTCGAAAATGATCGTCTGAAAAAATGTTGAGCACGAGGTATTTGGCTGACGCATTGGTCTTTTCCTCCCGACGCATCCGTCTGTAGGCTTGATAGACTCCGTGGCCGCCGACCCCAAAATTGCGAATCGGTTCGCCAAGGTGGGCGGCGAGATACTCTTGCCAGGTTTCGCCATCACTGACCTGATCGCATTGTGTAAAACTATCTCCATACGTGTTTATCCGACAGGGCTGATCCGCGAAGTTTAAGGTCAACCGCTCACCGAATACGCCATAGCGAGATATGGTGTGGCTTTCGTCGATACCGTCCTTAAGCACAGAGTTCTTACAAATATACCCCAACTCCGGGTCAAAAGCATTGCAGTTGTGGGCACCAGCATCGAGAAACCTGTCGATGTGTTCCCGTGTCAATGTTGATGCTTCTAAAAATTCGCGTGTTGTGATGCTCATATTCGTTATTTTCCCTTCAGGCCAAAGCGATCTCAATAAAGTAGCGAATGACAAACGGATAGACCAACTCGGATGCTCAATGCCCTGTCCGGATTCTCGCTACTTCCGAGGCCAATTTCCCGTATTCCCCACGAACGGCTTCTGACTTATACCTCGATCTTAACATCAAGGCTGATAGCTCAAGTCGCCCCAAAGACGACTAAAACCACCTCTTCTGTGGGCTTTCAACCTACGTGGACTATGATGCTGAACTTCAACTCAAGGCGGAAATGGCGTCATCATGGGCATTTGTGCCCAAGTGTCTACCTCCTGAACAAACCAGGGGCTGGATATTTTAAGCGAAACCAAATCGGTCACCGGGTCACTCGGTCAGACTCTTTTGTGACTCTGTTCACCAGACGAGAATGCCCCCGAAATGAAATGGTCTTGCGACATCTTGACGAGAAAAAACTCCTCTAGACGCGGGATCCGAGACTGGTACGGCAGATTATCCACTAGTCTTCAAGCCTTCGTGTAAAATTGCCGGTTCTTCGCTAGGGAAGACCGGTAGTTGTTCACCATCTGAGTACAGAATACTTCCACAGCCTCGGGCGTGTCGAGATTGGCGTGATAAACCAGTTCCATCATGCGACGACGGGTACCGCAGCGAAAGACGCGCGCTAGAGTTGCAACTTGGAGACTTGGGTATGCTCTGGCCCGGACTCAAAGACGTACGCCGGTTGTTTTTCGTGGAACTCCAAAGACCGGTTTGGTATCTGCTGTTATGTTGTTTTGGATCCGCTGGGAAGCTTAGGAAGCGGTAGCTCGGGAACCGGGGACTGAGCCGCCCATATCGAAAAGAACTGGGCACCCATCTCGGCAGCCAGATCTATGCTCTGCCTCGCCTACTCGATTCCCCTTCTGCGCGCCTCCTCATTAGTGCTGGCAATGTCCCGAACCTCTCGACTATGGTTATAGGCCCGGGCGCCCAATAACTCCGGCACGTCCAGTCCAACTGTTTCTAGGATGGGGCGCAGAACGTTCGCATCCATTTCTTCGGATTGCCGTGCAGGTCGGCGGCGTTAAACCCGGCGTCCTTGATGGTTTGTAACGTGTCACGCGAATTTTCAAGGACATCGCAGCCGAGGAATGCGAAGATATCGAATACGACGGTGTACTTGAAACTCATTACACTCTCCCCATGTTTCTGGCTGGTACCTGAATAATTTTGACAACTTGATACAAGCTAAGGCCTCACATCGGCCCTGACGCTTCATCCACTAAACAGGTGTTCAACCGAAGCCAATTGAACGCGGGCCGCATCTACGATTAAGTTGTAATCGGTGGCGTAGCATAGAAATGTAAATCCCTGCGCAATCCGCTGGCGCACTTCCTCAGGCGTTCCGCAATGGTACCCAATAGCGACTCCGTTCTTTCGGCCGGCAGCCAATGCTCGCTCAAGCGCGGCCTCGTTCTCCGGAAGCGGATCCGGCTGCATCGGGTCCACTCCCAAGGACAAGCTCAGGTCAAATCGGCCTCCGTAAAGTACGTCAACACCGGGCACAGCCGTGATCGCTTCCACGTTTTCCACAGCCTCCTTGGTCTCTAGTATTAACGCCACGAGGATGTTGTCATTCGCACGTCTGAAATAGTCCTCGTTATCGAGTGTGTACTGCGACGCTCGCAGCGCTCCAAAGCTGCGCGTACCATCTGGGGGGTAGCGCGTGGCATTGACAATGGCCTGCGCTTGGTCGGCTGTCTTCACCATTGGGACGAGAATCCCCATGGCCCCCGTGTCCAACGCCCGCTGAATGAAGACCGGTTCGGACGATGGGACGCGCACAATGGGAATTGTCTCGGTACCGTTCATGGCCATGAGCATGTGTTGAACCTGCGCGGAGTCCAGCGCGTTGTGTTCCATTTCAATAGACAACCAATGGTATCCCACGCGTGCCAGAAGCTCAGCGACGGTAGGACTTCCCAATCCCATAGTGCAACCAATGGTCGGGTGACCAGCATGCAATCTCTCGCGCACCCAGTTCGTTCTCATGTTAGCGTTCCTCCTCAGATTTGCCTCGGGTTACTGCTTCTCAGCACCTACAGCCCGGACGGAGCCACGCCACGAAAATGAGTGACGGGCATAAATTAACTCGCAGACAGGTAAGCCACTGGTTGAACCGGTGGACAGGTAAAGGTTTGAGCCACAGAATAAATAGTTGTTAAAATACCTTCTTAGCTTGACGGATAGATAACATCGAAAACTAAAGCGGAGAAGTGGATATTTTCTGCGAGTTGAGCACATCCGAGACCAAATTGTAAATCCTATGTGGTGTTTATACCTGAGAGTCGGCAGTGTACTATCATGTAACCCGCAGCAAACTCAGTGGCGGCTGCATGCGCTGTCTTGTGTGAACGTATTGAGAGCGGGGGAGAAAGCCGCCGCTGAGCACCGGGGCTCATCCCGTTTGCACCGCCGTTTCTGGGTGCTTGGCATTTTGGGTGGAAATCTTGTTTTCATGCCGGTTTATCACGCATTTAGGAATAGGATGTCATAGTAGTGATAGAACATCGAAGTGATATGCAACAACTCCAAGTTCTGTCTCGCGATACCTGTGTTACAGAATCCCAAATTTGTAGGTTGGCGTTTGAATGACGATGCTGAGCGCGCTCCAAAAACTTCCTACCACAAACTCGCCCAATATTAAACCCAAGAAAAATGGAACTGCTTTCCGATGTGATTGCAATCCTCCATATTTAAGAATTATCCATTTTGCCAAGAAGCTTATCACAAGACAGAACCAGATGAAGTCTACTCCGTAATTAATGGAGATGGCATAACCTGCTGGATGAAATGGCCACCAGAGAAAGCGCATCCGCATGGCCATCAGTATCAAGGTGAAAAAGAATCCTAAAGCCATGAGGAGAACCGCCCTATAGTCTGTTCCCGAGGGATAAGACAACTGTTGATGCAAAGTACCGAAACTCTCCCAACCCGCGTAACTCATTTGCACACCAAATTTGTAGGCCAGATGCAAAAAACTCGCGAAGCATGTGGGGATGGCAATGAGGGTTGCAAGTACCATTGCCGTCACGAGAATCGGCATGCGTATGTTTGCTCTTTCACCTATCTTCAGGTTTTCCAAGTACTCCGGCATGGGATGACTCGAATAGGTACGGTTAAAAAACTGGAACAATGCAATGGCGGTCAGATTGAAGGGGCCTAATCGACGCGGGCCAAAGATATTAAACATGATTGGGCGTGCACTCACTCCCCATAGGTTGTGAAAGGGAGGTCCTACCTCGGCGCGTACTCGCGACAACGCAAGGAAGATCGCGTAGTCTATCGCGAAAAACAGGAGAATGACCCAAATCGACATTCCCATAGAGTAGCAAAACACAAATATGAACAGCATTGCCGCTATCATTCCACCAAACGCCCACTTGTATTCCAACCCTTCAGCCCGGTCCTGTTCTGACCGAGGATGAAAGGTTTGCCGGAACACTTTTGCAAAATGTCGCCGCGTGACCCAAACCGTTATAAGGGCAAAACCCAACCATGCACCTTGCGCCTGTTCATCGAAAATTGGCATGCCTGTCGTGCCAGTATTAAGAGCATAACCAAAAACTGCTGCCAATACCTGTATCGCCTTTCTAAAGAGAAAGAAAAACCAGAGGGAAAAAGATAGATCCAGGGGAAGGAAGAAACTCATGCCAACGAGAAAGGGAGAAAACGCCACCGCAGTCCATCCAATGGCATTCCATGGCTTATCTGTAAAAAAATGCCCTATTGGCGTCAATTTAACGTGCAAGTATGGCACCCTAGGGAAGAAAAAGTTAAGGCCGTTCAACAAATCAATTCCGGCAGCGATGCTAAATCCAACCCACAGTAACTTCGCCGTGAAGATTCCAGATTCTTTATTCGTAATTGCCAGCGGTAGTTGAACGATAGGATAGGCGAGTTTTTCATTTTCTGTCCACTGCTTTCGGACAATAATACATAGACATAGCATAACTAAAAGCAACGCCAGAATGAAAAGTGACCACCAGAACACCGGCACCAACCATGTGGACAAATGCGCGCGAGTGAAAAAGGCAGAATTGCCCTCGTAGTATCCGTGCAAAACCGTTTTATTTCTGATAGAAAGCCAAGTGGGAACATAAGGATGAATTGTCTGCGCCCACTCGTTTTCGGGCATCGCAAACCAGAAGGCGTGAGGCATGAGCTGGACGAGAAGGGGCAAAAACTGACGGGCAGCGATTACAGATACCGCGCAAAGCATGCTGTAAATCGTCAGCAGTTCCCCTCGATTCAGCGCCTCGGACGGGATAAACCTTTGAAGTAATAGATTGATGAAGAGGACGACGCATAAACTGAAAACTGCGTTGAAAAACAGCGTTGCAGCGGTCGGATGTCCCGAGAACCATATACACTCTATTAGTATAATCCAGTAACAGTTGAGAGGTACCAAAACAAGCCCAATAGCGACAGCACGCCATCTAATTGCCCGAAATTCCGTTGGCATGGGGTGTTGCGGAAGGGATGCGGGTACATGATGGTCCATTTATTTATCCATTGACTTCACTAGTCTTGCACTCAGGTTGAGTCGTTCTCGTACATCCTCCTCGGCCTCACAATTAATACCGGTACATAGGCCGTCAGGTGCAACCTCTCAGCGCAGTGGTTCAATCTCCCAGGTCATACGTATACAAGTGCGCTTGCCCTTACTTTGGACGTGATTGAGAAGCGGAATCCACTGCATTATACCTTCTGTAACCCCCGCCCCCGATACCCATTGGATAGCATCCCAATGGGGGCACTTTACCACTTCTATAAACTGAACTAAACAGTTGCTCCGAATTTAATGCCGCCCCGCATGGTAGAGAAAAAAAAGCCAGGAGGTCAAAAACCCCCTGGCCAAATAAACTCATGCAGATTGGCTGTGGTGAGGCTATCTTGATGCCTTTATTGCTCCCCAGGTGATAGCTAACTTATCCGCAGGTGCTACAGCAAGTCCCGATGCCCGATAGTTCCGTCGGATTTCCGCGTCACTGAGGGCGCGATCATAAATGGCGACTTCGTCGATGAGGCCGTCGTGAAACCTAAGTTTATCATGAAATCGAACCCCCAACCCGAGGATTGAGTCGTTGTCAGGAGTATATTTTCCTACGGGTGCGGTTTTCGGTGAGATGCGTTTACTTTCCCCGTTAACATATATCAGTGGATCGTTCTTGTCGCTAGAGGAATCGTAAACCATCGCCGCATGAAACCATTCTTCAATTTCATATTCGCCGGCGCGCGTATGCCAGGCGCCGTTCGTGCTATCAAAGTCAGCGTGGATATATAAAACATTGCCGCCGCCTTCCTTGCGATGCATCAATGTCCACTGGTTTTTGTCGCCGATTCTGCCTTGATCATTCTGCCCCAACGATTCTGAAAATAGCCAGGCCATAAATGTACCACCGCCATCAAAAATATTGGCTAGACTGTTTCTCTTTCCGCAATTGACGCCATCTTGTGCCCCATCAAAGTTCAGGGCTTCACCGACTCTTCCCGGGCTTGGTTCTGGATCCCCTACTTCCGTGCAATCGTTAGGTCCAACAACGTCCCTGATTCTTTTGCCCTTGATGGTATTGGCATCCAAAGACCAGTAGCTTACCAGTCCGTCTTCAACCAAAAATTGGGCATCTGCTTGATTCTTATACCCGGCCAAAGTGATTATCATTGTCAGGACAAAAAGCCTCGCGAGATTCCTTCTAAAATCCATTCCTTATCTCCTCGTGTCGTTCTAATAACCATTGCCTTATCTCCTCGTGTCGTTTGGGCAATCTGCGTATGGTAGTGAGGCTATCTTGATGACTTTATTGCTCCCCAGGTGATAGCTAACGCATCCGCAGGGGCCACAGCAAGCCCCTCTGCCCGATAGTTCTCTCGGATTTCCGCGTCACTGAGGGCGCGATTATAAATGGCGACTTCGTCGATGAGGCCGTCGTGAAACCTCATTTTATCATGAAAACTCATCGCCAACCCGAAGATTGAGTCATTGTCAGGTGTATATTTTCCTACGGGGGCGGTTTTCGCTACTATGCGTTTACTTTCCCCGTTAACATATATCATTGGATCGTTCTTGACGCTAGAGGAATCGTAAACCATCGCCGCATGAAACCATTCTTCCAATTCATATTCGCCAGGGTGCGTATGCCAGGCACCGTTGGTGGCATCAAAGTCAGCATGGATATATAGTACGTTGCCGCGGCCTTCCTTGCGAAGCATCAGTGTCCATTGATTTTTGTCGCCGATTCTGCCTTCATCGTTCTGCCCCAACGATCTTGCAAATACCCAGGCCATAAATGTACCACCGCCATCAAAAATATTGGCTAGAGTGTTTCTGTTTCCGCAATTGGCGCCAGCTTTTCCCCCATCAAAGTTCAGGGCTTCACCGACTTTTCCCGGGCCTGGCTCTGGAGCCCTTACTCCCGTGCAATCGTTAGGTCCAGCAACGTCCCTGATTCTATTCCCGTTGATGGTATCGGCATCCAAAGACCAGTAGCTTACCAGTCCGTCTTGAACCAAAAATTGGGCATCTGCTTGATTCTTATACCCGGCCAAAGTGATTATCATTGTCAGGACAAAAAGCCTCGCGAGATTCCTTCTAAAATCCATTCCTTATCTCCTCGTGTCGTTTGGGCAATCAGAGTTCGGAGTCAAGGGCGATGAGAAACACCACCGGAAGTTTGAGTTTAAGTGGACAGTATAATTCATTTGGAAAAATCAAACTTTAGCTTTCGGACAATCGCGATAGCAAAAGTTGATATTATCCCAAAATGCTTTTGTGCTTGTAGGTAACCGTGCAATACACCCCATAAGGATCAAGTTAAGCGTTTTAGGGTGCAAGTCACGCGGTTTTAATGACTTAAACTGTTAATCTCCATTTAGACTTGGCGAGGGAAAATCAACTCATTCATTAACAGGTCTACCGCGGAAGATGACTCATGGCGCTCGTTTCCGTAGGGGCGGTCCCGGTGCGGTTGGAAACCGCACCTACCGAAGGGGTTTGCGACGGAAAACCCCATCAATACTATACGAACTTCCTTAACTTGATCCCTATGGGCAACCGTGCAATACACCCCTGAGAAAGAATCGCACTAATATTGGCAAATAGTTCTTCAAGGAAGTTGCACTGCGACTGCATTCGAGCACTCTTGAGCAGTGGTTCGTGTCCCCAATTACGCAAAATTCACGCCGAAACCCTGTCGTGAACGATGTTTAGACGTTCCAAATGGCAATCGAAAAGGAGCAACTGGGCAGGGGTGGAAGGGGGAAACTCCCGTGCGATGACTGAATTGACCAATAAAGGAACAGCGATTGAATAACTTCTGCATCCCCTACCTTCTCTAAACTCATCCGTCTAGAGGAGGTAGGGGAAAATGCCCCGACATTGCTTTGCTTGGTCTCCAATCCGAACTCCCACTCGCTGCCGCACTTCAAACACGCTTGGTGTCTACGTGGAAGCGGCTTGCGTCAATCAGGGGCCAGGGGATCAAAACCCCCTGGCCCAAGAATGTAATGCGGATCGACAGTGTTGAGGCTATCTTCTTGCAGTCTTTACTGCTGCCCAAGTGATTGCCAGCTTATCCGCAGGGGCCACGGCAGTTGATCCCTCTAATCCCGCATAGTTCTGTCGCACTTCCGCCTCACTGAGGGCGCGATCATAAATGGCGACTTCGTCAATGATGCCGTCGAAGAACCTTTTCAAGTCATGAAAACGAATCCCAATCCCGAAAACCGACTCGGTGTCGTCCACATATTCTCCTTCGGGTACGACTTTCACTGTTATCTCTTGACTTACCCCATTAATAAATACCATCGGATCGTTCTGGTCGCTAGAGGAATCGTAAACCATTGCCCCATGATACCATTCGTTAAATGCAAATGTGCCAACGGGCGAACGCCAAGCACCGTTGGTAGTGGTGAATGCAGCATGAACATATAAAATGTTGCCACGGCCTTCGAACCGATGCATCAATGTCCACTGGTCCTTGTCACCCAGTCTGCCTTGATCGTTCTGGCCCATACTCCGTGGATATGCCCATGCCATGAATGTACCGCCACCATCAAAAATATTCGCCAGACTTGCATCGTTTCCGCACGTGACGCCATCTTCTATCCCATCATAGAGCAGGGCTTCACCGACCTTTCCTTCGACTACCTCTAAGGCGCCTACCTGGCCGCATTGGTTAACTCCAACCAGGTCGTCGACCTTTCTGCCCTGAGTGTCCTTCTCATCAAAAGACCAATAGCTTACTAGACCGTCTTTAACCAGGAAATCGGGCACTTGGGCATTGGCGGGATTCGTATGCCAGGCGAAAGTATTGATCATTGTCAGGACAACGAGCGTCGCGATATTTCTTTTCGGGCTAAGCATTGCTTACCTCCTGTGCCGTTTAGGCAATCATTCGAATTTGACCGCTCTCGCGGCCATGAATAGGAACCGAGATCTGCGTTCCCTACATTTGCTGAGCAAAACCGCTTTTATCAAGGTGGAAATTCGGGTTAATTTAACAAAATCGTTGCATTATAACAGTCTTCGAGAAAAAATGCAAGTAAATTTCGATGCAATTTAGAGCCTGATTGAAACGTAGGTCGCTAGACAATTTTTTGTCCCGGTCGGGACAAAATCATTTGATCTTGAAGAAGTCTACCCTCAAATGGACATTCTCAACGAATTGATTCACTGTTGAATCAACCCAAGATTGACCTAGCTCCGTACGTTTCTGGTTCCAAATCGAGAATTGGTGTCATCAATGTAGACACCGATTTACCCCACTTCTAGGGAGATATTCTCGATCATTTACTCATCCCCGTTTTCCACAGTGCGTGCAAGCAACTCTTGCAATCTTGGCGGGAACGCCTCATAAACCTCGCGCTTGACGAGCGGCCAAATGCGTCGAGGCCGGTGGACGAATTTCGGCGTATAGAAGGCGTTCGCGAACACTCGATGTTGATCGGTGGTGGTGTTAGCACTGATGGCGTGCCACAATCCGTTATGGTAAATAAAGAGTGAGCCGCGCTCCCCAACAACAGAGACCTCGGAGGCGTAGGAGGCGCGTGTTGGGCCACGCTGCGTGTGGTGACTAAACGGGACGATGCGGGTTGCGCCGTTTTCAACGGTGCCATCGCTAAGCATCCAGAACGCTTGTAACCCGCCCCATGGCGGCGTCGGAGAACTTACCGAGGTCCACGTCCAAGCAGCTGCAAGTAGCGGCCAATCGGGGTGTAATGCGCCGGCTTCGGTGCCGGGTTTTGCCCACCTCACCGCAACATTATTAGCTAGGGTAAAACCTTCCCCAAGGACGGTCTCGGCGATTTCCATGATAATTGGGTGAATACATAATGGGGCAAGCTCCGGCACGACGTTGAGCGCACACTCAAGACTGATGTACTGTTCACCCCCTCCGGTAGCGTGTCCGCGACGCACGTTTCGCGCCTCTATTCTCTCGCGGCAGATGTGTTCAAGGCGTTTTGCCTCCCCGGCCTCCAACACCCGCGGAAAGAGGCAATAACCCTCTTCGGATAAACGAACCTTCACAGCCTCAATATCCATGAATCTGTCCTTCCCGGCAACTGAGAAAATCAAATCTTGATGTTGGCTATTATCCTTGCTATAGTGGCATTCATTAATCAACGGCATTATAGCACTCTGTTCTAATCGCTTGTCAAGTCCAAAACACTGGATGGTCCATGGTGTAACGAAGAGTTGACAAATTTCCTTATTGTGCGTTTGGATGCTTTCATTTTGTCCCCAAGTCCATACTCAAGTCCATACGTAAGAAGGAAACCTGAGCCCGATAGGCGTCTATAACTTCCGCCTGAATACCGCACATCCGGAGATTCCTATTGACCTGAAGACGAAAAACAGGTAGAATGCGCGAACGCTGCCAATAGATTCTTCATTTCAAACGTTCTGGAATCAAACCATAGAGATTCTTCGCTCAAGCCTTGAGAACAAACACAACGTGCGATCCATTTGGGTCATTCCTACAAACGATATGAGGTCTAGAAAGGCGACTTTCACAAGAAATCGGACATTACCTGTTCACGCTACCTTTCTCTTTGGGAACTCCCTGAACCAAAGCCTCTCCACAAGAGGAATAATCTTGAAATGTGCCCATACCCTCTGAGGCCCACCCCAGAGCCCGGTGAGGTCGGACATGCTCGCGACCGCCGCGGATCGTGTCCACACCTTCAACGAAACAGTTACACGGAGACTAACCCATGATTAGAAGGCTTCATCCCGATTTTCACATTCCTGAGTATGTAACGAGTGTGGCTTCGGAGTTTGATGGCGATGATTTTGCCGATTCGCTGGTTGATGCACACATAGATTCGGTCGTCATATTCGCCAAGTGTATGTACGGATTGGGATATTGGAACACGACGACTGGTAAGCGTCACCCCGGGTTAGGTGAGGCGGATTTCTTCGGCGAAGCCACGGAGGCGTGCCGTCGTCGCGGTATTGAGGTGCTGGCTTATTTTTACCCTCTTATCGAAGCTGCGCTTGATGACGACGATAAATGGCAACAACGAGATCAAGAGGGAAAACCGTGTCGATTTCAGTGTCCGAATTCGGAATATACGGAAGCATTTCTACTACCCCAGATGAGGGAAGTGACTCGGAATTATCCGATTTCGGGTTGGCATGTGGACGGAATTGTCTTGACCTCTGGTGGCTGTTGGTGCGATCGATGTCGCACGCTCATGGAGGATGAAGGAACGGACGCGAATGTACCCGAAGCGGTGCAGGAATTTTCTCGGCGTACGATTGCCAGACTCGCCCAACGAATGACTGAAGCGGTGCGCCCGGAACGTGACGGGCTTATCCTCAGCTACAACAATCTTGTAAAGATAGGTTGCTATCCGCAAGTTCAGTGGTCCGATGTCGTAGACATAGAAGTTTATAACGTCTTACAAGGCTTGAACTTCAACTTCAGTAGGGACGTGCTGTACCACGAGGACATCGGTGCGATGAGAGCTTCTGTGTTTAGTCGACACATTCGCACAATTGGGCGCGACTTCGCTGTCACAACGTGCTGTCGGACACGCGGCGTTGCGGTGTACGGATCGGTATCCACTGCCGAAGAGTTACGCTATAGCGCGGGACTAGGGCTGGCATTAGGAGGATACTGCCAATTCATAAATGAAATGCTTCCCGAAGGAAAGATGGAGCCTCCACTTCTCACCCGCGTAAAAGATGCGTACCAGTTCGTCAAAGAAAGAGAACGCTGGTGCATCGGGGCAAAGCCGGTATGTCATACCGCGGTTTTGGGCGCCACCGAACCGGGAACGGGCGAGGCAGCCTGCGTCCAAGGATCGCTTTCTGGGCTTATGGGGGCGGCACGTCTCATGAAAGCGTCTCACCTGCCGTTTGATGTCGTAGATGAGAATGCGGATCTTTCCCCCTACAAGCTAGTGATACTACCGGAAACAGAGGTGACCGATCCCGATGCGCTCGCTCGGTTACGCGAATACGTGCGAAACGGAGGCGTTTTACTGGCAACGGGAGACGCCACAATCGGAGAGGATGGGCAACTAGGGCTGTCGGATGTCTTCGGCGTGACATGTCAGGGAAAAGGTGATGACATCTCCTATTTTCAACTCGGCACACGCCTTTCTGCGAATCTGATAGATATGATTCGAGTGGTGCGGGGGGAATGGTTGCGCGTTAAGCCGGCCGCCGGTGTTGAACGGTTGGCGGAAATTGTGCGGCCTCGACTTGCGGACGCAGGTTTGCCGATTGGCCATGGGAAACCCCCTGAAAAGGAGGATTCGGGTTGGCCCGCACTTGTTCGAACTCAATTTGGGGATGGATGGGCAGCGTATTCTCCGGCGCCAATCTTCGCGGACTTCGACGAAGCACCCGATGAGGAACAACGGTGCTTCCTAAACAATATCGTGGAGTTGGTCGCCCCGAGCAGTGAGAGACCCATGCTCATTCCGGATTTGTCCCCCTCCGCCGAGATTTCATTGATGACGTTAGATGGAATGTGGGTTCTTCACATCCTAAGGGGAGGGGAGACAGCGCCACCCGAATTGAGAGATTTGGCAGTAACGCTGCGGCCCGATTTTGAGCCAAGCCGCGTCTATCTTGCTCCAGAGCAAGAGCCTATCCCCTTCCATTTCGAGGATTCAACACTACAGTTGACGCTGCCCCGCGCGGGAAGTCACACAATCGTGGTGTTAGAACCCTGAGATTTTCAGTCATTCACGGATTGAGTTAGAGAGCTAAGCGTGCGAGAACAACCAACTTTGACCCTCCACGTCAAGCATGTAGTTGAACACGGAAAGCGCTTTGCGTTCTATAGGATTTCTTGGTAATTGCTTTAATCTGTTCGTTGCGAGGAGGTTTTCGATTCTATGGCTGAAGTTGACATAGATCTTGAATTGTATCATCGCCAGGGCTTCTTGGCGGGGTTCCAAATCTTTGAGGAGGATGAATGCCCGCGGTTATTGGAGCTATATTGGCGGTTACGCAAGCTATTGCCGTCCGGTATGTCGACGCAAGAGATGGACTGGTGGCATGCCACGGATAGAGAATTGTGGGAACTTTGCAAGCATCCCAAAATCTTAGATTATGTTGAATCAATTTTGGGACCGGATTTCTTCCTATGGGGCACCCAATTCTTTAGCAAGGAACCCGGAGACGCCAACACAACCCCCTGGCACCAAGACGCCTTTTATTGGCCGCTGTCACCGCACAATGCCGTCACGGTGTGGCTCGCTTTTGCCGATAGCGATGAAGGAAACGGAGCAATGATGGTCGTACCGGGGTCGCATCGCGCCGGTAAATTGAAGTATCGTAAGACGACACGGGACTCGGATGTTCTCGACATGGTGTTAGAACATGGCGAGTTCCACGAAGCGGAAGCAGTTCCGCTTATTTTGAAGGCGGGCCAAATCAGCTTGCACGATGACAACATCATCCATGGCTCCGCACCGAATCATTCCGACCGGCTGCGCTGCGGTCTCACTATGCGATATTCTGCCGGCGAGGTGCGTGGCGACCTGTCGGTATGGCCATTCTTCAAGGCATTTTGGGTGCGCGGCGTGGACCGGTGGGGACACAATCCGGTTGGTGTGCCGCCGAAGGGAGAAATGACGCACTACATCCAAGTTGCCGGTTAACCGCATTGTACACGTAGGATTTAGCAACGGGAAACTACTATTTTCTTCGTCCGACCTTACATCTGGTAAGAAACTTTTCTCACCAATTTCAAGTCAGGAGGGTTAATCATGATAAGACGCAGTTGTCCGAGTACACCATCTCATACTACAGAAAACCGCCTTGCCTTTGTTCTGATTCTAGCCTTGGCATTGATGAGTATCGAGCAGGGCGTCCAGGCACAGATTGCCTTTTCGTCGGATCGCGGCGGAGATGTCGACATCTATGTGATGGATGAGGATGGAAAGAACGTGGTGCAACTCACCAATCACCCGCGAGTCGACTCTAGTCCAGCTTGGTCTCCAGATGGCAGACGAATCGCGTTTAGTTCGTTGCGGGATGAACCACCGAATACTCATGGAAACTCGGAAATCTATATCATGGATGCGGATGGTGGCAATCCCATGCGGTTGACTCAGGAACCCCAAATCGATACACTGCCCGCCTGGTCACCGGACGGAAAACGGATTGCATTTGCCTCCAACCGACATGGAACTGGCGACATATATTTGATGAACGCTGCCGGCGGGAATGTGACGCGTCTTACCCATGATGATACGAATGGTGTTTCATACGATTGGGCTCCTGCATGGTCGCCAAACGGACGGTTCATTGCCTTTGAATCCACCCGCGGCGGTCGCGGATCCGATATTTGGTTGATGAAGCCCGATGGAACTAAACCTATCCAATTAAGCAAACACGCTGGCCATGATACTTCGCCCGCATGGTCACCGGACGGAATACAGATTGCGTTTGCCTCTCGAGATGGGAAGAACTTCACTTGGGAAATCCATCGCATAGATGTAGATGGTGGCGGCATAAAGAATCTGACGAACAATTTAGCAAATGACAAATACCCCGCATGGTCACCGGGTGGAGAGATGATTGCTTTTAGCTCTGATCGGGATGGAGATTCTGACATTTACGTGATGAACCCCGATGGTGAGGATGTGTTTAGGCTTACAGATCATCCGGCATACGACTTTACTCCATCTTGGTTCCCCGGTACGTTAGCGGTTTCGCCGCGAGGAAAGTTGCCAACTCAATGGGCGGCTATCAAGAGCAAACGGTAGAAGTACATCGCGTGGTATGCCTATCAACGTGGTTCAATCAAGCAGTGGGCGATGGACTTTACTGCTATCAAGGAATATGCCCCGGATTCTTGAGTAGGAATTGCCTAAAAACGGACGCTGCAATCTGCAATACCTCGGAGAGTTAGCCACAATTAGCGCCTTTATTGGTCGTGAAGGAAATTGTAGATTGCATCAAGTTTGAGGGTTTTCGCGCGTATGCCCGATAACAAGCCTAAGAGAGAAGTAGGTGTCACCGGAAGAGCTGTCTGTATTGCCTTAGTCCTAATTCCACTTAATTGTTATTGGTGTATACGGCAGGGGGAAATATCGTCCAATACCCCTACAACGCTTTCCCTCATATTCACCGCCGTATTTTCGCTTTTCTTTCTGACGATAATCAACACGTTCGTTCTCCGGCGGTTCTTCACCCGATTCGCTCTATCGCAAGGCGAATTTTTGACAATCTACATCATGATATGTTTGGCTTCAATCATGAGTGGATTTGATACAACTCAGGTTTTTTCCGCCGTCATCGGCCATGCGTTTTGGTTCTCTACGCCAGAAAACGAGTGGAAGCAGCTACTGGGCCCATATCTTCCGAGTTGGCTCGCAGTGTCGGACATGAAGGCACTTGAGGGATATTACGTAGGGGGCTCAAGTTTTTATCAACCCTCGTTTATCAAGAAATGGTTCAAACCGGTCCTGTTTTGGTCGACATTCTTGGTCGCCATTGCGTGGGTGGCGCTATGTTTTAACACCCTTTTGAGGAAACAATGGGTAGAAAGAGAGAAACTCGCATATCCCATCATCCAAATCCCGCTTGCTGTAACCACGGGCAGCGGTTTACTCACATTATTCAGAAGTAAGCTCTTTTGGATTGCTTTCATAGTCGCAGGAAGTCTTGATACGCTAAACTCTTTGCATGCGCTCTTCCCCAGCATCCCCGGAATCCCAAATCGCGGATTAACAATCCACCAATTTTTCACCGAAAAACCTTGGAGCGCCGTAGGCATTCTCAGAGTTGAACTGATGCCATTCAGCATCGGTATGGCTTTCTTTTTGCCTTTGGATCTATCCTTTTCCGTCTGGTTTTTATTCCTATTTCAGAAGATATTGAAGGTGGCGTTCAGCGCGCTGGGAATCAGGCCAAGTCAATTTTATATCGGGTTCTATGAAGAATTATTGCCGTATCATAGCCAGCAAACATCGGGCGGGTATTTTGCGCTGGGGGTCTTGGCGTTACTGAAAAGCCGGCGGCACCTGTTACGGGTGTGCAAGTCAATCTTCGGAGTGAAAGGCGGCGACGAGGATGCTTCGGAGCCGATGGGTTATAGGACGGCATTCTTGGGAATGCTCCTTGGATTCGCTTTCTTGGCTGTTTTCTGTCTCAAAGCCGGAATTACTTTATGGGTCATCGCCCTGTTTTTTCTCTTCTTTTTCGTGATGTCCATCGGGATTGCGAGAATGCGGGCAGAACTAGGACCACCTTCGCACGATGTGTGGTCAGCCTCCGCCGACCAGATGATAATGTCCGCCTTCGGGTCAAGGCGTGTCGGTTCGCCTAACATCGCAATGTTCACGTTATTTTACGGTATCACGCGCTCCCAAAGAAATGAGCCCATGCCCCATCAGTTGGAAGGCTTCAAGATGGCGGAGAGGACGGGCATTAGCGGCAAGCGATTGGTATATGCGATGATGCTGTCCAGTGTTCTTGGCGCGATATTGGGGTTCTGGATTATTCTTGATAGATCGTATAAACACGGCAATGACTTCTGGTTTGCGGGCGAGATATTCGCCAAGACTCAGCGGTGGATGCACCATCCGACTGACACCAAACTTGACGAAACGGTGGCGATGGTTTTCGGCTTCGGCTTCACCATGTTTCTAGCCGCGATGCGTCGCTTTCTCTGGTGGCCCATTCATCCGATTTCTTACCCCTTGATTCTGCTCGACTATACGGTGCGCATGATGTGGATTAATTTTATCATCGCCTGGTTCGTTAAGTGGATAGCGCTAAAATATGGCGGATTGAAAGTTTATCGAAACCTGATCCCGTTCTTTTCAGGTTTACTGCTGGGGGAATTTATCATTGGAGGCGGATGGAGTTTAATAGGTATGATTTTCAATGTACCCGTGTATGCCTTCTGGCATTGATTGGTGACAAACTTGACCGAGATGCCGTCGCAAGTCAAATCCACGGCAAGAGAAAGGTTTTCCGAGTTTTTTCATTTCGCCTTGATTCCACATTGATACGACTATTCCACTGTCTCGACCCCAACACCCAAATTCGGCGCACTATAGCCCCATGTTTTAGCGGAGAATTAAAGTGGTAAAAATATACTCAAGATGGGTTGGGAGAAAGATTAACCGGTTGCATGTAGCAATACTCGCGCTGGTTTTGACTTCCCTCATCTTGAGAATACCCATTCTCCTTCTAAGGTGCTTCTGTCCAGATGAATTTCAGCATCTGCACGCCATCCGATCCGTTGTTCATGGAATGGTTCCGTACCGTGACTTTTTTGAACATCACACCCCATTTCTCTATTACTTTCTTGCTCCCGTTTATGCTATCGTAGGTGATAACATTAGTATGTTATTCTATAGCCGAGCCATTATGCTCCTATTTACAGGCGGCATCATCTACCTCGTTTATAAACTCGGCAAAATGGTCTACGGGGCAGATACAGGTTGGATAGGCGCGTTATTTGTTGCCTACAACATGATGTTTATGGACAAAACCATCGAGACGCGACCGGACTTGCCCGGCATGGTTTTTTGGCTTCTTACCCTAATCTTTTTCATTGAGGGAATAAAGTGCAAACAGCGCAAATACTATCTCCTCACCGGTGGGTGTATTGCGTTAGCCATTCTGTGCACGCCGAAGATGTTGTTTGGGGGCATTGGGCTATTTCTTGCCACAATGTGGCTTCTTATTGACAAGCGTGCGGGGAACACGCTAAAGGAATCGGGCAGTGCTATTGCTTGGATGGCTTTGGGTGTCGCCATTCCTACGGGGGTAACATGTATCTATTTTGGGATAAATCAGGGCTTGGATGATTTTGTCTACAGGAATTTCACCATGAACCTTGGCTGGCGGCATAGAAACTCTCTAAGCGCCACTTGGTCGTATTGGTTGTATAATGTTGCACGAAACCCCTTCTTCTCGGTATTTAGCCTCACCGGCTTGGCAATTGCTTCATACCGTTTGAAATCCAAAAATGACATCATAAAGGGGGCATTTGTCCCCGTGATCGCAACCTACGCACTCATCGGAGCCCTTTTCCTGATTCCCGAAGCCTATGGACAGTATTTTGTGTTCTTTCTCATCCTCCTTGCTATTTTTTCCGGGTTGACTGTCTCGACGATAATGAACCGTGTTTCCCTATCAGGGCTTAAGGAGATGCTGAGAACAAGAAAATTCGATTTCGTTGTCTACGGTTTGATAGGCATAGCGACGACTGTTGCACTGGGTTACGCGCTCGTCGACAGCAAGCCCAAACTTCCCTTTTTGTCCAGTCCCGGTGGCAATAATCTTTGTTCTCATGCTTGTTTCCCTGCAGCCGGCCAGCTGCCGTATTCAGGTCTTATCTATCTTGCTGTCTGGACGTGCCTTCTGGTTGGTGCATTATGGGTCTTCCTCCATAAACGGCAGTACGCCGCCGATTCGACCTCAAAACGGCGGGTGGCGACATTCCTACTTCTGCTTGGGATCTTTATGTATCCTCTGAGTGAAGTCGCATCACAGGTGAAGCGCACGAACGCATTAACGCTGAAGGAGATCCAGTTTGTCCTAGACAACACTTCGGAAGACGATTATGTCATTGACGGCTTTCACGGATCTGGCGTCTTTAGACACCATACTTACTATTACCATTTCGTGCATGTCGGGGTTCGCATGATGATGACGGAAAAAGAACTCTCCACAGATATCGTGTCGGCGATGCGTGAGAAGCTGCCAAAAATTGTGGTATATGACGGCGACCTACAAAGCACGTCGGAAGCTGTCAAACAGTATGTCAAGGAACACTATGAACCGACAGGCGTTGGCGACCTCCACATCCTGAAAGAGACCGAGTTAGAGCCAAGGAAGAGTTCACCAATAGAAGATTAGAGTAGATAAAGGACTTTGGAAAAAGGCAAAATTCGTACTCACGTTTTTCTAATCGCGATTCCCCTGATTGTTGCCAATTCCTCTTGGCTCAATGCCAACTGGGGCGCCGGAGGATACATCACGGGGCAGAGTTTTCCGACGATTGTGAGCCTTTATTTCAATGCAATTTTCGCCCTTACCGTGCTCATCGGTGTCAATTTTTGCCTTCGCCAATTCTCGGCGCGTCTGGCGTTCAGCAACGCGGAACTGTTGGCGCTATACACCATGCTCGTCGTCGCATCGGCAGTAGCGGGACACGATACCCTCCAGATTTTATGGCCTATGGTCACCTACCCTATCTGGTTCAATACCCCCGAGAACGAATGGGCAATTTTTCATCCGTACATACCGGATTGGTTGACGATTAAGGACAAAAGTAGCCTCACCTCCTTCTATCAAGGTGAGTCAAGTCTCCACATCGGAGAACACTTCGCTCTATGGTTCCCGCCGATATTATGGTGGTCTGTTTTCTTTATCATTCTCACGCTGGCGATGCTTTTCATCGTCGTGCTGGTAAGAGCACAATGGATAAGACACGAGAAACTTTCATATCCCATCATCAGGATGCCGATGGCAATGACGGCGGAAGAAGGGAGGTTTTTCAAGAACAGGCTGATGTGGATTGGTTTCTGCATCGCCGGTGTAATCAACCTTGTTAACGGTCTGCATTTCCTCTTTCCCAGAGTTCCCGGACTCGGAGGCTCGTGGTACGACATCGGAGCCCTGTTTGATATGAAACCGTTTTCCGCTATCGGGACAACACCGATTGCTGTCTTTCCCTTTACTGTCGGCTTGAGTTTCTTCATTCCGGTCGATCTCTCGTTTTCGATCTGGTTCTTCTACCTGTTCCGCAAGCTAACACGCATTGTCGGAGACGCAGTAGGCCTAACCCGCATCCCCGAGTTTCCCTACACCGAAGATCAATCCACCGGTGCCTGGGTTGGTTTGGCGCTGGTAGTTGGGTGGATGGGCAGGAAATATTTTCTTGAGCAACTCAAAACAGCAGGTCGAACCGGAAAACCGTTAGGAGACGAACCAATCTCCGCTCGAACCGCCCTCATTGGGCTCCTATTTGCGGGGATTTTCTTAATCGGCTTCTGCTGGATAGCCAATGTGTCGCTGTTGCCAATCCTTGCCTATTTTTTCCTATTCTTTGCGCTTGGGTTCGCAATTACGCGCGTGCGCGCCGAGGCTGGCCCCCCATCTCATCATGTTTTTACACAACCTACGACAATATTAACGACGTTCTTTGGTCCGCGATGGGTCGGCACCTCGGGACTAACGCTTTTCAGCTTTTTTCGCGGATTCAACCGCTCTTATCGAAATCACCCGATGCCGAGCCTGCTAGAAGGATTCGCCATCTCCGCCCATCGGAACATTAAGAGTAGCACACTGTTCTGGGCAATCGCCCTTGCGGTGATTGTCGGAACATTGTCATCCGCTTGGTCGTATTATGCCCAAGCCTATACCTACGGCGGAGCGCTCTATGGCGAGCAAAATCAATGCCGCTGGTACTATGATGAGCTGGCTCAATGGGTCTCCAATCCATCGCCGCCGGATGCAAAAGGCATTGCCGCCGCCTTAACAGGTGGCGGGTTTACCGCGCTGCTCATGGCGCTTCGATATCGGTTCTTTTGGTGGCCCTTTCACCCAGCGGGGTACGCGCTATCGTTGGGCGAGTGGAACATGAATTGGTACTGGTTCTCTATCTTCATTGGTTGGGGGTTAAAGCTGATTGTCCTCAAGTTTAGAGGGATTCAAACACATAGGCAAGCGCTCCCGTTCTTTATGGGGTTGATTTTGGGAGAGTTCATCATGGGTGCCGCGTGGACGCTATTGGGCATCTCCATACAGCAGCCGATGTACCGGTTTATGCCCTAGACTATAGTAGGGAAAGACAGGTATGCATAGGAAAATATTGAGAAGAACGCTTGATAAAACCAAACGAATCTCTTAGGGACTTAGTAGTTAACTGCTTTTTGGTCGATTTGCTTGCTTTTCTCTTCTTAATGTACAATCATTTTAGACAGTGTTCGGAATCTTGATTCACACTAAAATACATCTCTATAAGAGAGAAATGGAGGCATATCATGTTGACCAAGCGTTTGTACATGCTCGCGGGAGCATTGCGGGTTATCTGCGGGATTTTAATTTCCAACACTATGGGATTTTCAGCACACCATGATGTTGTCGTTGACAGAATATACCGATAGCCAAACAATTCATGTGGCTCAGGTGAAGCATTCATCAAAAAATCTTATGAAAATCTCATCATCTTTTCTGCGATTATATTTCCAGCAAGACTCCATGATATACAGTGGCAGCCACTTCTTGCTGTAGTGATGATGCGTTCCGTAGAATGACCTCTTGACACAAGCCCAAAACGACTCGATGGTGTTGGTGTGAGTTACGCCGTCCTCAGAAACATATCTCTCTTGGTGATGGATAACATGTCTTTCGATATCTTCGTCCAGACTATTGTAAGAGCGAAATTCATCAGTCATAAGAATAGACTCATCGGGTGAGACATTGCTAAGGATGAATTCTCTGATATTTTCACCAGATAGAACCTTCATGAATTTAGCAACCACCCGACCGCCTCTCTCGACTACGCCGATGACGGGAGATTTATTTGTGCCTCTACCTCTCTTAGATTTTGCTCTGGGTTTGCCGCCGACATAGGTTTCGTCCGCTTCAACTATCCCTTTCAGCAATTCATCACTATCACTCATTTTCTCACGGAGGCGCATTGCCATATACCAAGCGGACTTTTGATTCATGTCCAAGTCACGAGCAAGCTGACAACTCGATATGCTTTTCTTGGCATTGGAAAGAATTGAGATAGCCAAAAACCATTTCTGGAGAGGTATCTTGGTACCATGGAAGATGGTTCCTGCTGTAGCCGAAAAGCTAGATTCACAATCGTAGCAATTCCAACCAGTAGTAATGTCGTTTTTGTTCTTGCGTCCAACTTTTTCACTGCCACAGTGGATACAGCAAACACCGTCCTTCCAACGTTTTTCCTCTATAAATCTGAGACAAGATTCTTGATTTGGAAACTCTTTCATAAGATTCAAAATGTCCATAGCAAACTCCTACGAGAAGAATAGTCACTATGGACATCTACGTGTGACGAAAAGATTTACGACAGGGTACCAAGTTTTATGTTTGTCGTCAGTCTAAAAGCTACAAGCTACTAATTCCGATCTCTTATACTGTTTACAGTGAATCGGCAAGAATGAACGCAAGATACCATAATGGGCGAAGTGATGAACCAAACGACTGAGATAGGCGGCTTAACGGATGCGCAGCGAGGTTTCTACGAGACTTTTGGCTATGTGGTCTTGAAAGGGGTATTTGCGACGACAGAGCTCGAAAGCATCCGACGCGAGTTTGACAATATGCTGGCAGACCAATACTCGCACACTCCCTACGACGGCTCGGCCCGCCATTGGACGCCGATGATGGATGAGAATACCCCCTTTCTTGCCAACATGATGGAAGATAGCCGCTTTCTTTCTGTTGCCCAACAGCTTTACGGAGACGACGTGCTCGGTGTCATAGTTGATGGAAATCGGTACACCGGCGACACACGCTGGCACCGTGACACGGCTACCGTTCATCAATACGGCGTGAAGTTTGCGTTTTATTTTCAGACCGTAGATGCGGACACGGGCGCCCTGCGCGTTATCCCGGGCACGCACCGTCTGCCAAATGACGATGAGTTTGCTCAAGGCGTACGTTCTATGCTTGGGGAGTCCGTCCCGGCTACCGCGCTCGCTTCTGAACCGGGAGACGTAGTTGCGTTCGATCTTCGAATGTGGCACGCGTCCCTTGGTGGCAGTGACGATCGCCAAATGTGTACCGTTGTCTACTACGCGAACCCCAAAAATGCCGAAGAATTTAAAGCGCTTCGAAACCAAGGAGCGCGAAATGTCGAGGCAGGAATCAAGTCGTTCAAACCCAGGCGACCGTATATTTACTCGAAAAGATGGGTCTCCAATCCCCACGGCAACCCGGTCCGTCAATATTGGATAGATCGCCTAACAGAAGTAGGTTACTTCAATGCACCGGGTGTTGTACAGGCATAACAATCGCAAATTGAGCGTTTGAGGAGGCGCCCTAAAATGGCACAACAAGAGTCCAGCCACAACTCATCAGACAAAGCAGCTGTTACGGAAGTGTCCCGACCCACCCAGGCAGAACGCTTTTTCTTCGACAACAACGGTTATCTCATTGTGGAAGACTTTCTGAAGGAAGACCACATTAATGCGCTTACAGAAACGCTGTTCCGTGTTGTCGCTTGTCGACGTGAACAACAGGAAAATGGAATCCCTCATACGGGCATTACAAGTATTAGCGGCGAGCGCAGTGCGCGCGTCGTGTACATCTTGGATGATGATCCGCTTTTTCTTGAGATGATGGATTGGCCTCCAATTATGCCTTACGTGACCGGCCTGCTCAATGAACGTCCCCACCATCACTCCTCCGATGCGTTTGTAGAATATGGCAGCGATCAAGGCGGACGAGGGATGGGTTGGCACATTGATGGCCATGACAACGGTTACCGTGACCTCGGCACACCTATTCCGCTCCTCCAACTCAAGATCGGCTACTATTTGAACGACATGACAAGCCCCGGACAAGGCAATGTCTCCGTCGTTCCCGGGAGTCACAAGGCGTCATACAGCCCCGACGCGGAGGATGTGAAGCGACCGGATCTGTTCCCCGGCGCCGTCCAAATCTGCGCTCCGCCCGGTGCGGCTATCCTTTTTCACAACGCACTGTGGCACTCGGCGGGACCATTTTCCAATCCCGATGGCTGTCGATTACTTCTGTACTACGCCTATGAACAACCGTGGATGGTCGGTTCCCACCAGCACTGGGGATATCCTAAGGATTTCTACAACAATCGACTTGCTCCAGAGCAACGTAAACTGTTTCACGGTTTTCTGTTTGACCCGCCCGAGGAACGTTGGGGTTAATGCCGCGTTTCACAGAAGATCGCGGAATCTGAAACTCCGGTGAATCTGCCATGTGGAGGATTCCTCAAGCTTTTGCAACACCTCAAGTCGAAAATACTCCACGTGTAGCGGAATTCGGAATGGGAAGAACGGATAATTCATTTATGGAAGGTATCGGTTATGGCTAAAAACATTATTGATTTGACTCATCCTTTTGATGACTCAACGCCCCCGTTTCCCGGCAATCCGCCGGTTGAAGTAGGCATACTCGCGGCAATTCCCGATAACCATCCCGCTGGCAAGCCGGGATACGTGAACTCCTGCACGTTTAAGACCTGTGTCCACACGGGAACGCACATGGATGCCCCTTTTCATTTCTATAGGAACCATCCCACTATCGATCGGATTCCCCTAGACCGGTGCATGGGACGCGCGCTGCTTATTGATTTGTCTGATATAGCGCCCAATGCGGAAATCACACCCGCAGATCTTCACCCGTATCAGGAACAGATTAGTGAAATTCGCAGAGTAGTTCTCAACACCGGTTGGGCAATCCACTGGACGAAGGAGATGTTCTTTACCGATTTTCCGGTTATAACGACGGAAGCCGCCCAATTCCTCGTGGACTGCGGCACCGAGCTTATAGGCATTGACACTCCGTCCATTGATAAAGCGCCTAACGAATCCCATTTCATCGTACTTGGCAACGATACCCTAATCATCGAAAATCTGACGAACCTCGATCTCATTGAAGAGGATGTGTTTCATCTCATTGCACTACCATTGAAAATCACGGGCAGGGACGGATCGCCGGTACGAGTTGCAGCGGTCTTGGAGTAGGTAGAAACTCGGTAAGACAACATGGTGCGAAGTGGATACTTTTGGGATTCACACGGAAATCCTGACCAAGGGAACTAGACCTGTTTTCAACCCATTGATTGGCTAACTACTGTAGTTTAGGGAGGCGTTTTTATGTTCAAGGCTTTACAGCCCGGCGCCATCGGCATCCGGGCAGGCATGCAGGAATGCCTACGGTTGGCAAAAAATGCTGGTTTCGAAGGTATGGACCTAGCGATTAGCGAGGCTAACGACCTCGCACAGGCAAATTCCGTGGATTACGTCAAGGATCTCTGGTCTGCGTCCGGATTGAAGATCGGGGGATGGGGACTTCCGGTAGATTGGCGCGGTAGCGATGCGGAATACAACGAAGATCTTCGAAAACTTCCGCGACTGGCAAGACTTGCCGCAGACCTTGGGTGTTTTCGCTCAACAACCTGGATTCTTCCCTCTGGCGAAATACCGTTTAAGGAGAACTGGGATTTTCACGTCAAACGCCTACGGCCGGCGATGGAGATTTTGAAGGAGTATGGACATCGGTTCGGCTTAGAGTTTGTGGCACCGGCAACCAGGCGAAAGGATGGGGAGTTCCTTTTCCTTCACACAATGGATGCAGTGCTCGGGCTTGCCGCCGCAATCGGCACCGGCAACGTTGGTTTACTGTTCGACGCGTGGCATTGGTATACTAGTCACGCCACGCTTGATGACGTTAGGAAACTCGGCAAAGGTGATGTCGTGTACGTCCACATCAACGACGCCCCTGCAGGTATCGATCGAGACGATCAACTCGATCTTGTCCGATGCCTCCCCGGCGAGACCGGTGTGATTCCAGTCGCAGAGTTACTCCAAATCCTGGACGATATCGGTTACGACGGGCCCGTAGTGCCGGAGCCGTTGAGCGAGAAAGTCTATGCAATGGAGTCTCAGGACGCCGCCAACGCCACCGCGCGATCACTGGATAAGGTGTGGCAGCTGGCGGGATTTGAATAGGCGAAAGAATTCTGGCTACCATGAACTACGAACAATGGAATCAAGCCATCATCTCGTACTTCTTTGAAGAGTGCAACCCGGGTGAGATTGTCTTTCTGCAAACAGATGATGAAACACTGGCTGAAATCGCTGAATTGTCCAATTTTAACATAGAGAATCCTGCGGATAGTTTAAAACAAGCCGTCAGAGGCAAATTCATTTGTAACGGGAGTCGGGTCAATCTGTGGGATAGCGTTCCGGAAAGTTTTTGGAAAATCCGTCTGCCCCAAGAAGCGCCTCAAGTTGCCTTCCTCGCTTTATCAGTCCTTGCCGCATCGCAGATGAGTTCTACAGAATAGTATTTCACATACAAATTACTATGCACGATTAAATGAACTCTTGTTTGACCTACTCATTCAAAGACGCCCGAAGGGACTAGAGACCGCCTATTTTAAGGAATGCTGGATAAAGCTTCAACGATGGGCAGAAAATCGACATCATGTCAATCTCTATCTGACCGAAGGTTCATCAAACCGTAAGTATGTTTGGTACCCGATTTCACAATGTCTAATTAGCGAACACGATCGACAGAGGATTTACCGTTTCTTTTCCAAGCATAATCTTACGCCGTTCTCAGAGCCACGTGATAATGAATTATATACTCAACTACACTATTGGACATCATCGCCTCAGGGATCTTCAAAAATAGGTCGCTACCTCACCAACCAATATTACAAGGAATCCATTCTCAGCCAGGTTAAATCAATTCTGAAACATTGGGATGGTCAAGTCCCGCCAGATGAAACACCTATTGGTACAAAACACAGAAAGGCACCAATCAGCGTTCAGTTCTGCTTTGGGCACATTTCTGATACCGTGGAAGTTCGTTACTGGTTCCCAAGACGTGGGAAGGACAACATAACCTGCAAAGCCAACCCTCTAGGCATTCAAATACTACAAACATTTGACTCGGAAAAATGGTTTAGGCCTGTTGTTGATGAGAAAAGCGCGTTTTGGAATTTGCAGAATCGCTGGGAAGTGACCACCGATGAAACTAAACCAATAATTTACTCCCTGCATCCCTCCGACGTCTGGGTTTTCCGAGAAGATCCAGAACGTGACGATGGTTGGCTTTTTCAGCGGAACATGCAACTGTACGAGGACCACTTGATAGTGTTCCGCGAGAAACTCGTTGAGCACGTTCTCCATTGTCTAAAACAGACTTGCGCGCTGAGCGATGACAAACCAAATCGCATCCATGATGGCTGGCTCTATATGCGAGCCAAACCGATCAGACTTCAACCTTTTTCTACGAGGGAACTCTGGCGACTTTCTGTGATTTCTAGTAAACAGATTCGGCTTATTGGCGGATTGTCAGTTCAAGACCAGCACCGACGCAGAGCATATCTCAGTATTTGCCTTCCTGATATTTTCGTTCCTAATCTCGGACTTTCAAGTGAAGTGCCTTTGAAAATTGACGCGCACGCCTACCCCGTTGGTGAAAATAGGCTCGTAAGGTTCGAAAACCCGTTGTCACCTCGAGTTTATCAACTTTCCTATGGGACACAATCAAGGGCGCTATGGGTCATAGGACCGGAACGCGACATTGAATACGAAAGCCAAACTCTAATGGCAAACTTATCTCATGATAGGATAGCGATTCCGATGTATTCTGTAGAGAAGATTTCAGAGAGATCGAAGAAATTCGGAGTGTGGATTGCAGGTGCCAAATTCTTTGGGAAAAACGTTCCAGAACTTACATGGGACGATGTGCAGACCGAACCCCAAATTAAAGAAGATAATGGCTTATTGCCTAAATCTCCTGCTGAGCTTATTTCAGCAGTCGTAAAGGCAGCAATCGAACTGAGGAAGGACAAGGCTTCGATAAAAGAGTGGTTAGATCAAGTAATCGAACATCTAGATCAGGATATCGCGTTACGAGCTCTTGTTGAAAAGAAATTGTGGCACTATCGTGAAACGGCTTTGTCATCTGCAAATCTCCGCAGCCGAGAAGGTAGGTATCCATGGAAGCGAAACCGTACCCAGAAAAAAAACGGAGACATTTAATAGACCGGGGCAATGAAGACTTTATTGCGTTCTTGGAACAAGTAGAGGCAACAAAAGAAGGACAGCGGGCTCTAAAAAGTCTACTTCCAACCAAGGTGAAAGGATTCCGACCTGGGCATGCACCATTAAAAAGAAAAGTCCCAATATTGACAATTGAGTTGAAAAAGGAAGGTGAACTTTCCAACTCCTCCTCCCTGATTTGGGCCTCCTTCAAAAACGCATGGACCGCATGGGTTAGGTCGCACGATGAACTGAATCCAATCTTGCTTGAATTGGACAATGCAGCGGATTTCGACGAGAAACACGAGTGTACAGCACTTCCGAACAGCGAAATTGATATGCAGTGTTTCAAACACCTGCTGGAAGCAAGTGAAAACTATTTGGTTGATAAGGAGACGATTGAACGCTTTTACGATTACGGCTATTTCCTTCCTTCTGAAGAAATCGAAGCTATCATCAAACAAGCACGCCCCCGAGCAGAAATCGAACGACAGCGACGAATAGTGGCACTTCCTGCACTCGTTGACCAGCTATTTGAAGATATTAACTCTCTCAATTCGAAGCTTTCTGCAATTGAGTCCGCCGACATAACGACAAAGACACTCAACCAGCGAACAGCAGAAGTGATTGACTCTTTCGAACGTCAACTTTCCGATACAAAGGCAAACTTCAATAAAAGCGTTGGGCAGTTAAAGCAATCAATCAATTCCCGACTTTCCAAGGTAGAAGATTCGGTAAAGTCTCTTGAAACCCAACTGGCGGATGGCCAATTTGTCGAAAGTGTGAGGCAGGAAATCGCACAGCTTGGTCAGACTATCGAAGAAAGTGTCCACTCACTTCGGACCCGGCAAGATGGATTGGACAAGAAATTCGCTGAAATCGAGACAGATCGAGAAGAACAACATCGAATGACCAACGCACCAAGAATTGCCAATCAAGCCGTGCGGATTGGAGAACGTTATAACTCCCAACTAAGAGAAGACAATGAACATTACTTAGATGAGATTGATTACTTGTGGAATTTTGCAGGTTGTCTAAGAAGATTTGGCGTAACGAACTCCGGCGAGACGGGAGATGAAATGGCGGCGGCCATCCACATTGCCTTGAAGACCTTTCCTGCACTTGCAGTCAACGACACGCGAATATTCAAGGTATGGCAACTGATGTGTGGCAATCACTTGCACGTTACGGAAATCGGTGTAGAAATGGGGTGGCTTGGTCTTCAAGATTGGTTCCCTGAACTTTTTTATCAAGAGTGTTTTGGGGAACAATTAAGGCGGATGGACCTCGACATCTCAATTAGGAGAATGCTTGAAATTGGAGATATGCCGTGGGCAATTCATATGAGTAATTGTGACCGGTCATTTCCAGAAAGTTACCTTCCAAGATTTCTCGACTGGATTGGGGAGTTATCCGACGGTGAGATCAGGATTTTCCTCACACGTTCTTCTGGGGTGAATCGCTGTGGGACGACTCAAGATGTTTATGCTCGAGTGGCACGTCTTCTTGCACCTGAGAAGCTAGAGCCAATTGAAGCAAGGAACTTACAACCTCGCGACATCCTTACGTGGCATGAGTGGACATCGTGGTGCCAACCGAATGATGCTGTCAGTCAAGTTGAATTTCTGAATCAACTTCAAGAAGCAATTGAAAATGCCGGTACTCAAATTCCGCTGTCGCTTCTTTGTGAAATCCAACGTTATGTTCAACTTTCACATGGTATTTTGTCATCGTCTAAAGCTCTTGATTGGGCATTAACCTTACGTCTCCTGCCGTGGATTGTATACCACCGCGAGCTGATTGATACCGCGCAGAATTTGATCCATCGGGAAAATCGGGAATTGACACACTTCCAAGATGGATTACTACAAGCACGAGAGAAATGAATATCCTCGATGGGTACAAACATTCTTGATGGGCTCCTATACTACCTATCGCACTTGGGACGGTTAAGTTTGGAAAAATTCAAAGATGCGGCCAAGAATCTCACTGAAGGACAGCCCCGGTTTAAAGATTCCACATACCTGAACACACTCGCACGACTAGGCCATCTTGATTATGACCCAATGAAACTAGACCGTCGTATTGTTATTGCGCCTTCCGTTCTCGTTGAAACAGCCGTGAAGGATCGGTATGTTTTCGTTGGAAGTCGAACTCCCGATTTTCTTGAAGAAATTGAAAGGTGCATTTCCGAAGCAGGCGGAAAATTGGAAAGGATTTCAGAACAATATGCTCCAACCTCAATTGTGTTAAGCGAGTTGTCAGAAACTTCATTCGCGGAAATCGAGAGTTTGGGCATTCACATCAGTTGCGCATTTTCGGCGAGACTTTCAAGCATACTACCATCTCCAGAACGCACCAGTTTTTTGAAAGATGAAGTTCTGCTTCCCGATTCAATCAACAGATTCAATATCAGAACCTTGGAGTACGAATCTGATAACTACTCATTGCGTAGCGACGGGCTTTACGAAATCCCTAAATTTGGCCGGAATGTCTACGTCTTGAAATCTGGCACCGACCAACGCATTGTCCCACGCGACTGGGGAGAGTGGCTGTTTCTTAATAGCCGCAGTAGAACGGTAGGATTAATCTCGTATGAACGCCAATCTCAAACCTGGTGCGTCAATAGGAAGTTGCATGTACCACTAACATTGGATCGGTGTGCAACGCTCTGTTCAGGATTCCCTCCACAATTGAGAGACGATTTGTTTTGCTATGCGGACGTGCCAGCCGGCATAGCATACCGTTTGACTAAAGCGCTTTATCAGAATTGGGAGGTGGTTTGATGTCAGACCCGTTTGAAACGTATGATTTGCTCTGTGACTCCTATATTCGCTACATCCAGACGATTTTGGGCTTTAACAACAATAAGCTAGAAGAGGAACGTGACAAACTACTGCGGGAAAACGGGCTGCTTTTTCAAGCTCCACGTTTTGAACCTATCATGCCTTATCCCTCTTCGGGGCAACCGCTCTCGCAGTTATGCAACCATCTAGGCCTGGTCGCTGACATAGGTGATTTTCTCGCTCAGGGTGGAGATGACGGGCTTTCACCGAAAGACCGTCCACTCTATGAACACCAAGCCTCGGCTTTTGAATCGTCAGTGATTGACGGAAAGGATGTCGTTGTTACAACAGGCACAGGTTCCGGAAAGACAGAATGCTTTTTGCTACCGATTTTCAGTTATCTCATCAAAGAATCAACAAACTGGAACAGCCGTGGTCTACGGAATGCAAATCATCCTTGGTGGCAAAGCCTTGAACGCAGAACAAGTGAGTATGTTCCACGGCGTCAAGGAGAAAACCGGCCTGCAGCCCTTCGCGCGCTAATATTGTATCCACTCAACGCGCTTGTTGAGGACCAACTTATGCGTCTACGGCGCGCTTGCGATAGTCCTGAAGCACGCCGCTGGCTCGATCGCCATCGGGGCGAGAATCGGTTTTACTTTGGTCGTTATACCAGTTTGACGCCGGTTTCAGGTCACAAAACTAGTAGAAACCTATCGAGACTCCAACGCCAACTGGATCGGGCACACATGCAGGCTACAAAAGTACATGATTCCGAGGAAAAGCGCTTTTTCTTCCCGTCCACTGAGGTTGACACGGCTGAGATGTGGTCGCGTTGGGACATGCAAAAATACCCGCCTGACATCTTGATTACGAACTATTCAATGCTGAACATCATGCTCATTCGCGACTTAGAAGAGCCGATGTTTGAAAACATCAAAAAATGGCTTGAACAACAGGACAGTCTTTTCCATCTTGTTGTTGATGAACTGCACTCATACCGTGGCACTGCAGGATCAGAGGTTGCCTATCTTCTTCGCACCCTATTTGACCGCCTCGGCCTCGATCCCGATTCACCGAAGCTTCGAATCATCGCGTCAAGTGCTTCACTTGAAGATGATGAAGGACAAGGAGAAGAAGCACGAAAGTATCTTCGTCAATTCTTTGCCCGAAGAAAAGACTTTAGAATCATCGGTTCGCCGCTCCATCCCGATCGAAGTGTCGAACTTCAGAAATGTCTTAAACACACCGCACAATTCGAGAAGTTTGAGCGAGACAAAGATTCTACTCAGTTGGATAAGATTCTGAGCGAACTTGATATAAAATCTGCTGTGGCACAACTTTGCCATCACAATGGGAAGTTGCACGCTTCAACGCTGGAAGAAATGGCAGAAAAAGCAAACGAAGCTACCTCGACACTGGTAACTGAACCTACCGTCCGCGGTCTTATTCGCTATCTAATCGAACAAAAAGATGTGACGACAAGTCAAGCCTTATTACCACTCCGCGTACACTACTTCTTCAAGAATTTTGAGGGATTGTGGGCATGCAGCAACCCGAATTGTCAAGGTGAAGGAAACCAGGCTCTTATTGGAACAATGTTTGCAAATCGGCGTGTTTTGTGTGATGAATGCGGTTCACGAGTGCTAGAGTTGCTAATCTGCCAAACCTGCGGAGATTTATTCCATGGCGGCTACAAACAGTCAATTTCGGAGATTTCACCTGGCTGGTACCTAAGTGGTGATTCTCAAGAATTAGAGGGATTGCCTGAAAAAGGGATTAGAAATCGAAACTACGGAACGTACGCCATTTTTTGGCGGAGCAACGGGCGAACTCCCGATTCACTTGAGTGGACGCAAGATAAGATCAAAAGACGATGGACACCGGCACAATTCTCTCCTTCCGAGGGAACGCTTATGCCCAATTCATATGACTACAATGGCTACTTCTACAAAATTGACCGCCCGGATGAGTCATGTTCAGAGATTCCCAAGTATTGTCCATATTGCGGCGATGCATGGGCTTTCTCAGGGGAAAGGATCATTGTTAACGGGAAAGAGCAGGTGTATTCCCCAATTCGTCATATGGGAACAGGTTTAGAAAAAGTAATCCAGATTCTCATCCAAACCCTGCAGACTACTGTAAAATCGCAATCCAAACGAAAGACCATTATTTTCTCCGATAGCCGACAGGATGCGGCAAAACATGCCGTTGGAATTCAGTGGTCACATTATCAGGACATGATTCGGCTAATTGCGGTCAAGGCTATGCGAAAACATAGCGATAATAAAGATTTGAAAACCATTCGTGATTTTCAAAGAAAAAGGCTCGATTTTCGCGTTGTTCAAAAGGCAATTCGTAACTTGCGCGAAAAATTCCCAGATAAACGACAATTTCTTGATTCTCTTGAGGATGCTTTCGCTGACGAAGAGTCTCTGACATCAGATCAAGAAGGTCAACTTGCAGCACTAGAAAGCAATTATCCCTTCACGGCACTTCAGAAGGCGTGTTTTGATGAGTTCATCAATTTAGGCATGAATCCCGGGGGGCATGGAAAGAATGTCGAAAATATTGACGAAGGACGTAACTGGGAGGCCCTCTGTGATTGGGAAAGCAATCCGGTAGCGCTGCGCCCAACAAGATTGCTTGAACGCCACCATGAACGCCTAATTATGAGAATAGAGTCTGAATTTAAGAGAATAATTACCGAACGGATTCTGTTTGCACGAAAGGACATGGGGCTGGAAGGACTTGGGCTCGCTTGGTGCGAACCCAGTATTGAAACTGGCATGTGGCCAATCGAAAAGATTAATCCCGTTGAAATGATGGCAGCAGTCACGCGAATTCTCGGCGAACGAAGATACACCGAGATATACCGTCCTTATGATGAACAACCGAGCATGCCAAAGTTTCTTGAGGATTACCTCGCGGGCTCTGCAGATAAAATTGGATGCTCTTTAGACGAATTAGCGGCAGTAGTTCGCGAGCAAGTTGAAGCATCCATTAGTTTCAAGGGTTTCCTTTTACGTATTGAGAATCTAAACTTTCGACGTCCTCAGGAGGGGGTAATCTACCGGTGTAACACTTGTAGACGCAAGCATTTGTATAAAGCAGGGGGAATTTGTACAAATACGAAGTGCCTTAGTGAATTGGAAGCAATTGATCGAACCGAGGACACGATGGAAAAGTATGGGGGATACTACGCCTATCAGGCGGATCCCGACAGGCTGGGGATTCAACCTTATCGTTTCCACTGCGAAGAATTATCAGCACAGACCGATTCAGAGGAACGCCCAAACCGTCAACGGTGGTTCCAAGACGTAATCCTAAAAGGTGAAATTCGCCACACAGATGAAATAGATCTCCTCAGTGTGACGACAACGATGGAAGCAGGGGTTGATATCGGAGGCCTATCAATGGTATTGATGGGAAATGTACCCCCACAGCGTTTTAACTATCAACAGCGCGTTGGACGGGCGGGACGACGCGGCGATTCAATTGCCTATGCTCTGACGCTGTGTCGCTTGCGTACCCATGATGACCATTATTTTACTCACACTGATGAAATAACAAATGCGTCAACCCTCTTGCCATATTTGGATCTACGTAGCTTAGATATTCTCAAGCGTGTTTTGTCGAAGGAGATTCTGTACAATGCTTTCCGGCAAACATCAGGTTTGGCAATCTACGACGAAAGGAATGTGCACGGTGAATTTGGCAAGGTTTCCGATTGGGCAGTGAATCGAGACACGTTCGTACGATGGATAGCAAATAACAGAGAAAAAATTGAACAGATTGTACAATTACTTGTAACGGAAACTGAATTGGGGGCCAAAAAAGAAGAACTGTCAGAGTGGGGATTGAACAAGCTTATACATGAGATTAACGGCCGTGTTGAAGTCCATCCTTTTGAGGAAGACGATCTGAGCCAGTCGCTTGCGGAATCCGGTATTTTGCCAATGTTTGGCTTTCCAACGGGCGTTCGTCTTTTGTACCATGATTGGCCAAAGCGATCCAATTGGCCTCCTACATCAGGTGTCGTCGATCGGGACATTGAGATAGCCATCAGCGAATTCGCCCCTGGATCAGAGACCGTCAAGGATAAAAAAATTCACACGTCAATCGGCATTGTATCTTTTAGGCCAGAAGGGGATCGCATAGTAACTGAACGTGGCATTGCTCATGAGAAATCAATCGGATTCTGCCCCGATTGTAAGGCAATTTTCTTCGGTGATTCTGCGAACGAAATCGACTGCCGAATCTGTGGCTCTGAGACATTTAAGCAAATTCAAGCGATAGAACCAAAAGGTTTTTTGACGAATTTCAAACCGGACGACGCGCATGAGTCTTTCAACTGGACTCCGCGATCTACCTATTCCCGCCTCCCTTCTGACGTGTCCGCAGTCCTGCAGAAAGATTTTAATTTCCGGTGGGGGACGGAAAGCAAACTAAAGCTAGTCTCGGTCAACACTAATGGCGATCGCTTGTTTGTACTCCAGAAACAGCGTGGAAGTGAAGCACTCGTATCGGCTGAAGTCTGTCGTGGCTTAGCTGCCAAGAATGACGCATACGCGCTTAACGAGGAAACTGACTTGATTGGGGATGAGTGTAGCGTGGCACTTTTCGCCGCCAAAACAACTGATGTATTGTTAATTGAGGTTGATGAAATTCCAGTTGGTCTGATGTCCAATCAGAGAAACGAATACTGGCGAGCTGCGCTTTATTCGTTTGGTTTTCTGTTCCGCCAGTTTGTGGCGAGTCGACTCGACATCTCTCCAAATGAGTTGCGCGTTGAAATCCGTCCCGTGGAGGAGGGTGAAAATCACAAACAACAGGTATTTCTCGCGGACTCGTTGGCAAACGGTGCGGGATACTGCCGCCATTTAGGCGAGCGCGATGGCCAAGGGAGACCGTTCCGGTTGATTCGACTCCTAAACGATATGAATGATCCCGCGCAGGATTTTGCAAAAGGATTGATTGCACATGCAAACGATTGTGACTCGTCTTGTTATACCAAGGGATGTATGCGTGACTACTCCAATATGCCCTATCATCCGTTTCTTGATTGGCGGTTAGGCCTGGATGTGGCACGACTCTGTCTCGAAAAAGGCTATCAGATGAATCTTCAAGGGAACTATTGGGCATCGTTGGTCAATCGGGTCGAGAAAAACCTCATGGAGCTCTTTCCAGATCTTGAGCGCCATGATCGCGACGGCGCACCCGTCTTCAAGGCTCAAATACAGAATACATCATCCGTTAGCTGACTTCAATGGGCCCGAATTCATCAACATTTTTGATATTATCCGACGAGTGAGTCGCGTTATGAATCAAGTCGGACCAACTCTAAATAGAAACGCTGTCTAACCTTTCGAGTCGTGCTATGGAGTGTAATCAAGGGAACCTGGACAAACCGCCTTAATTCGCCAAGAGTTGATTCAAATCCTGAATTCGTCTCAGTTGAAAATTCGCGGCTGACAACTCTGAGCACCGCCTAGGTTGATCGCCGACCAGCCACGCCGTCCACATGCCTACGCATTTTGCGCCCACCATATCGTCCAAATAGGTGTCGCCGACATAGATTGCCTCGTTTGCCGATATGTCTAACTGTGACAACGCTGCCCGAAAAATGCCGCTATCAGGTTTTTTGATACCGATGATCGTGGAATCAACGATGACTTCAAGTAGAGGCGAGAGGTCATAGTCATCACACCAGCCCTTTGTATTCCCGAAGTTGTTGCTGATGACACCCAGCCTGTAATCCGCCCGAAGCGTTGCGAGCCATTGACGATTCCGATGTAACGACATCTCCGCATCGTGGCAAAAATTGTGAAGAAATAAATCCCTTATATTTGGATCTAGCTCTAGCCCTTCGTAAATTCCCGTGAAAATGGCATCTGCGGTTTGCCTGAGGTTGTATTTCCGACCATCGTCACTCGCGATGAACTGTGCTACGGAAGCACGGTCCGCCCGATCAAATTCCTCACGACTCACGTGTGGAAACCTACCGTGAATGAATCGGTAGGCGCGTTCTCGCCAATGCAGCCCATTCCCGTCGAGCGTTCCGCCAAAGTCAAATAGAATGGCTTGGATTCTTGTCATGGATAATCTGGCAGATTGAAGTGCGTGGTAATCCGCTCAATTACGTCCGTAGCTTGAATTTCCGTCATGCACAGATTGGGAGCATCCTTCCGCATGCACTTGCGCTTGTAGCAAGGGCGGCATGATACATCTTTCTCAATCACGTGATGCCCTTCGCCGTATGGTTGGTGTCGTGTCGGGTTGGTCGGACCGAATAGAGCAATTGTCGGTGTGCCAACAGCCGCGGCAATGTGCATAGGACCACTGTCACACGTCAGATAGAAATTGCACCGTTCAATAAGGGCTCCGAGTTGCAAGACAGTTGTTTTTCCAATAAGGTTTATTACCTTTGCCTTGACCAGTTTCTGCAACGCCTTCCCCAGTCCCACTTCTGAACTTGAACCCGTCAGAACGACAGCGCCCTCAAATCGATTTTGTATTCCTGCAATCACATCCGCAAATCTGTTCAACGACCAAGACTTCGTCCCCCATGTTGTACCAAGGTTAATACCAACAATGCGGTCTTCAGGATTGACATTGCAGCCACTCAGTAGTTGATGGACAACGCGACGATCGGCGTCCCTGTGCCAGAACTCCAGATTGAAGGCTGATTCATCTATACCCATAAGTTGGAGCACTCGCAGATAACGATTTACTTCGTGAAGATGTGTGTCATCCGCGCAGGATTGCGACAACAGAATGCCTCTGCCGCTTACGTTAGAACCGATTCGCGAAGGCACACCTGCGAGGAAGGGAATCAATGCATTGCGAAAAGAAGTCGGATGCAAGACGACTGCGAGATCAAACCGCCCCCGCCGGATGCGACGTACGAGTCGGCAGAACGATTGTACAGCACTGACTCCCTGTCCCTTTTTGTCGACAATTACCTCGTCAACGTGCGGACACGTGTTCATGAGATTTGCGACAAGCGGCCGAATCAGTAGTGCAAGATACGATTGTGGATAGACGCGCTTCAACGCTCTCAGAGCAGGGGTGAGAAGAATCATGTCACCAATCCAGCCGCCAGTCTGTGTGACAAGGATCCTATCTGTGGGATTTACATTCATTGAATTCTCGAAGAGTGACTCGGAATTAAAGACGTGATCCGCGCCCTTTTACGGCGTATACTGACCTATATGTATCGAATAGCTTAATAAGATTGACCGGGGCAGTCAACGTAAATCACCCTAATGGATTTCTGACAATCGCGGCAAGGTATATGCCCGGAAAGACACCAATGATTGGTATATAAATCAAAAACCCGGTCTATTGCGGCATTCCTAAGGGATTCTCTCGTCTGACTTGGGTGCATTTCGACAGTTTAATTTCTCATTGCCATTTTTTTGTGGTATAATTGACTTGTCCTTGGGAATTCTCGTTAATTCAAGATCCAAGCCTAAGGCGGAGAACCCCCAAATGCAAGAAACCCGCAGTCAGATTCTGAAGTTGATTAAACTACAGTACAGTATGACCGTTAACGAATTGGCGGATGCCCTCAGTATCAGTTCAATGGGGGTGAGGCAACATCTCGCGATACTGGAAAAAGACGGTTTGGTTGAGTTCCAAAGGCAGAAACCGAAACGGGGCCGCCCAATTCATCTCTATCAACTAACGGAGAAAGGGGACAGTCTCTTTCCATTAAGTTATGAGAGTTTCGCCCTCAATCTGTTGCAAGAGATGGGAAGGCTTGATGGATGCGGACTTATCAATAAAGTATTACGGGGCAGAGTAGAATCACACATGGAGTCTTATGCACGACGCCTTGAAGGCAAGAGTCTGGCTGAGAAAGTGAAGATTCTCGCCGAGATCCGGGACGAAGAAGGCTACATGGCAGAGTTTACCGAAGATGACGAAGATTACCTGCTAGTCGAGCATAACTGTCCAATTGTAAGTATCGCTGAAGAGTATCCTCATGTGTGCGAAACCGAGTTAGCATTGTTTCGCCGATCGCTGGGCCAAAAGATTCATCGCGAAGAACATCTCATGAATGGCAGCCACAGATGCAGTTACCGGATACCCAAGGGACAAAAAGCAGACAAGGGATGAGTCGAAGCAAGGACATCGGGAATGACGAAATCCGACGATTCAACCTTGTCTGAAAGGCGTGTCTTTTTCAAGCAAGCTGTCAGTAAATTCATGCAGCATGTGGCAGGATACTTGGACGAGGGAATCGGCGACTATCTTCCCACCACTTCGGATTCGTCTCCCAATCAGTCCCTTGACCTACCAATCTTGCGTCCCCCGGGCGCGCTTTCCGAAACGACGTTCCTAGAGACTTGCCAGCGTTGTGGAAATTGTGTTGAGAGTTGTCCCGCCGAGGCTATTCAGGTTTACCAAAGTAACAATTCACACCTTGCCGGAACCCCCCACATTGATCCGAATTCCCAGCCGTGTGTTGTCTGCACCTCACTCGCATGTATGCAAGTGTGCCCTAGTGGTGCGCTTCAATCACTCTCGGTAGATCAGATTCAGATTGGCTTGGCGGAAGTAAACCAAGACACCTGTCTGCGCACACAAGGGATTGAATGTACCTATTGCGTAGATAGTTGTCCAATCGGGGAAACAGCCATTCGGCTTGATGCCCGAAAGCGAATCCAGGTGATACCAATGGGTTGCGTCGGGTGTGGCGTATGTCAGTATGAGTGCCCAACCGCGCCCGAGTCGGTTGTCGTCAAACTGCTTGCGAAATCGACATCATCGAACCAAGCACACGGGGAAAAGCACTTAACTAGCTGAAAGTTAAACAACCAAAGCTACTCGGCGCTACAAACAAATATGTGAATGCCGCCTAGCGTGCGAACATCCTGATTGCTTCTCAATTAACTCTCTCCGGCAAACCAGACGCGGTTCCTCAGAGTCCGTACCGATTTGATGTTGACATCCGATTTGCCCAATTGTTATTATTAGTTGGGTTTGTGCTTTCGAATAGCCGAGTTCAGAGGTTTTCAAAAGCATCTCAACTGTAAATGATGGCGAATTTCAACCACAATGACCGACAATTATAAGTAAGGCGGACAATTGAAGAAGGTTTGGCTATTTGGGATAATTACATTTTGCCTGATGACGCTAGAAGCAAACGGGCAAATCAAGTGGGACCCCGCGAAATTTATGCCGCTCTCTGAGGTTAAACCCGGCATGATGGGGGAAGCCTACACCGTATTCTCCGGCACAACGGTAGAGAAATTCAACTTTGAAGTCGTTAGCATTGAATACAATTTCGCGCCGCAGTGGCATGTGATATGGGTAAAGGGAAGTGGAGAGAATTATGAACGAACCGGTGCTGCTGGTGGAATGAGTGGTAGTCCCGGATACATCAACGGACGGCTTATGGGTGCGTTGTCCCTCGGCTACTTCAACCAGCGCGAGTATGCAAACATTGTAGGGTTCACGCCCATTGAATCCATGATTGACGTTACTCATCGAGGAATGACGCCGAAGCTTAGTTATCGAGGCGGCAGGTTGTTTAACTTTGGGGCTAATATTGTAGGGGAAGGAATTGACATGCTCCCGTTTCCTACTAAAGGTTCCGCAAATGACATCGGCTTGACTGGGGCTCCCTCCGCTTTTTCCGATGTAGCCGTGAACACGGCCCGTCTTGAGGTTCCAGTAGCTGTTTCAGCGATGAGTCACCAAACGATGGCGTTTCTAGCGCCATTTCTTGCGAAATACCGGCTTCAGCCACTACAAGCGATGGGAGGCGGTCCGCCCGTTAAGGACGCCCCCATCGAACCGGGCCAGATTATCGGCACTGAATTCGCGCGTGGCGATTTTTCGATGTTCGGCTACGGAACGATGACATATATCGAAAACAACCAAGTGATTGGATTTGGGCATAGCGCATTCGGAGAGGGCAATGTTAATCTTCCGGTCTCTGGGGGTTACGTACATTTCATTTTACCGAGCATTGCGAGATCCTTCAAAGTAGCTGGTCCAACGAAACCAATCGGTACAATGGTTCAGGACAGACAAACTGCAATTGCAGGTGTTCTCGGATCTTCGCCCAGCTATATTCCAGTTCAAGCCAATATAGAAACCACTGATGGACGGACATACCCGATGCAATTTGATGTCATGCGTCATCAGGGATTTTCGTCACTGGTTGCCATGTTAGGTGCGTTAAATCTTCTGGACTCCGTTGAAATGAGCACGGGAGACCATACTATCAATATAAACTCGGCGATTACGCTTAAAGATCAACCGAACTTGGTTTCCCGGGAGATCGTGCACGAAAACGTCTATTCCTCTAGTTTTTCCCCAGGATTTGCGGTGTTTCAAGCACTTTCGCCACTATCAAACCTGATTGGAAATACTTACGCTAAGGTTTCTGTTGAGCAGGTAGTATTGAATCTGAAACTAGAAGACAAACGCAAAACCGCAGTCATTGAAGCACTTAGAATTAATAAAGATCGCTATCGTCCCGGCGAGGCCATTGAAGTTAAAACTACGCTGCGTCCATATTTGGAAGCGCCCATACTTCAGATTGGGCACATCACGATTCCGGACGACGCTCCCGAAGGATTAACAACTCTTCTCGCCACGAGCGCCACCTCTTATGAAAGTTTTCAGCGGGCTCGGGCACCCATGAATTATCGTCCGACGGACATCAACCAACTAATCAAACTTTTGCAACGTGGCGAAAGCAATAGTGATGTAATCCTCGAACTCTTCACAACGGAGCGTGGAATGACAGTGCAAGGTCAAGAATTCTCAAACCTTCCGTTATCGGTAATGTCGGTAATGAATACAGCCACACAGATTGGCGAGGGCGGAGATACACTTGGAACCACCATTCAGGTTGCAAATCTTTCAACAACGTATGTCATTTCCGGCAGTAGATTTGTAAGATTCGCCATCGACCACAATGCACCGTAACTATGAAAAATGCGGCATACCATCTCTTTCTCCGTCTAACCCTTACTACATGAAATGCAGATCCGATAAGCATGATTTCCCAACATGGATTTAAAGGAGGCCCTTTCCTGACGTCTTTTCGTTTGAGTTCGGCTATTCTTGTACTCTGCCTTATTGGTATCACTCCGTTGTCGGCAGTAACTACATCAATCTGGGAGCAAAACAGCCAGAAGGACTTTGAAGCCGGCACTCTCAAAGATGTATCGGTTACAAGCAAAGGCGACATTCTGTTAGCGCGGAAAATCGACCAATTTGCGGAGATACAAGAAGAAATTTACGTTTGGTGCCTTGCTGAAGATTCAAAAGGTAATGTCTATGCCGGAACGGGAAATCAGGGCAAAATATACCGAATCACTCCGGACGGTCAGTCGTCACTCTTCTACGATTCTCCCGAAGTCTCAATTCTAAGTCTAACTATAGACGCAAACGATAATGTCTATGCCGGCACGGGACCGGATGGGTTGATTTACAAGATTACCGGCGAGAATGTCCCGCCGACAACAATACTGAGCTCCGAAGAGAAGTATGTATGGGCGTTGACATTCGACGATAGCGGCAATCTCTACGCTGCCACCGGCACTGCCGGAAAAATCTACAAGATTGCGTCGACCGGTGAAGCCACGGTTCTCTTTGATTCGGAAGAAACCAATATCAGGAGTTTGCTTTACCACGGAAATTCGCTGTACGCTGGAAGCGGCGGCAAAGGGATAATTTACCATATTTCCACTGATGGTGAAGCTGCCGTTGTACATCAAACCGCGGAGAAAGAGGTCTCTGTGCTCATAGCGGGCATGGACGACAATATTTATGCCGCAACGATTACATCAGCGCCGCCGCAACCCGGTAGCCAGAGTCGCCCATCGCCTCCACCGCCATCGGGAGGTGGTCCTCCTGAGGAAAAGACGTCTTACATATACCAGATCCAGAAAGATGGTGTTGTCTCGAGAATCTGGGTTTCCCCTGCGCCACTCATACTATCGATGGTTTTCGAGAGTGACAATCAGTTGCTGATTGGGACGGGTGATGAAGGAAAAATCTATAGGGTTGATATTGACGGAGATTTCATTTCGTTGGGAAAATGCGAGGCTAGCCAGATTCTAGCGATGCACCGTGTAGCGAGTACGGACAAACTGCTATTAGGAACGGGAAACTCCGCTAAGATTTACGCATTGACAACCGAATATAAAGCGGAGGGCACTATTGAGTCCAAACCGCACAACACTCAAGCCATATCTCGGTGGGGCAAATTGCGGTGGGAGGCGGCACTGGAAGAGGGAACATCTATCACTTTCGCGACACGTTCCGGCAACACCAAGAAGCCCGACAACACGTGGAGCGACTGGTCAGATGAATTGACCATCCCGGAAGGCAATCAGATTGCAAGTCCTTCAGCGCAGTGTATCCAATGGCGTGCGAAACTTACCGCGAGTGATTCGTCGCTAACTCCTATCCTCGACAAAGTTGTTCTCGCTTCCGCGCAAGCCAACATTGAGCCTCGATTTACAGAGATTGAAATTCAACACGGAGACGAATCAAAGGAACCCGGAGCGCCGCCCAGCCCACGTTCCCGTGAAATCGGACCGCCAAAGAGTTCGGGAAACCAGTCGAAGCAGTGGACTGTCCAATGGAAGGTAGAGGACTTGAATAAAGATACGCTGCAATTTACCATTTACTACAAGGGGATTGATGAGGAGAACTGGAAACTTTTGAAGAAAGAACTGACAACTACCAGCTACAACTGGGATACAACGTCAATGCCCGATGGACGCTATGTCATCAAAATTGATGCAACGGACAAATTCAGCAATCCCCCGGCTTGGGCAAAATCCTCGGAGAAGATAAGTAAGCCATTTGACATTGACAATACCCAACCAACAATGGGAGATGTCGTAGCTACTGCGAATGAAGACGGAACATACAAAATAACCTGTACCACCGAGGACGAATCCAGTCATATACAGAAGGCAGTGTATAAAATTGATGGCGACGAACACTGGAAGATAATCTTTCCCGAGGACGGCATCTTCGATTCTAAAAAGGAGACGTTGCTGCTCCAAACAAGATCTCTTCCGGCAGGAACGCACACAATCACAATTCAAGTGACTGACGCAGCGGAAAACGTAGCGGTTGACAGTACAAACTTCGCGAATTGATTACCGTCCGGAATGAAAGTCAGTTCGCAAGAATTCAGTTGGATTTCAAAATCTCCCACCTTTGACCTTCATCCGCGCCATTCATAAAGTCTAACCTTTCGCGGAACATGTTGGCGCCAAATCCTATGTAACAAAGAATAACGGTCATTGTGTAATGCTAGCAGATTGTTAGGAATCAGGAGTCGCGCCCGGAGCGCTCGCCTGTAATCCGCTGGATAGCGTTATACACGATTCTAAGGAGTCGGTCGAGTTCAGCAATGGTGATTTGTAAGGGCGGAATCAAGACAATGACATTGACGAGCGGTCGCAACATCGCACCATTTTTTAATGCTTCTTGGCACACCCGCATGCCCACCTTTTCTGCTGCCGGATACTCCTCTTTGGTAACTCTGTCTTTCACTAACTCTATACCTGCCGCCAATCCACAGACCCGCACATCCCCAACGTGGTCGAGGGCATAGAATTCCTGGAGCTGTTTTTTGAAGTGTTCAATCGTGGGTTGAATCTGGTCAATTAGATTTGTTTCCTCGAAGAGATTGATGTTTGCCAATGCGGCAGCACACGCCAACTGATTGCCTGTGAAAGTGTGCCCATGAAAAAAGGTCTTGAAATCCCTGTAATCTCCGAGGAATGCATTGAAAACTTCATCAGTTGTTAGGGTTGCAGCCAACGGAAGATATCCGGCTGTCAGTCCCTTGGCAGTGCATAAAAAATCCGGTACAACCTCCTCGTGTTCACATGCCCACATCCTTCCCGTACGTCCGAAACCTGTCATCACCTCATCCAAGATGAGAAGTGTGTCATACTTCTGCGCGAGTGCCGCTGCACCTTTCAGAAATCCTTTCGGCGAAACAATCATGCCGCCCGCTCCTTGGATAAGAGGCTCTAGAATAACCGCGGCGATTTCGCCCGCGCGCGTTTGTAGAACTTTTTCCATCTCACGCAAACAATAGTCCCTTACTGCGTCGGAATCTTGTCCAGCGACCGACCGATAAACATAAGGCGTGGGCACTGTCTTGGTTTCAAAGAGAAGCCCATCAAATGTCTTGTGGAATAGGTCGATTCCGCCTACGCTCATTGCGCCTACAGTATCGCCGTGATAGGCTGCATCGAGATGTAAATACACCTCCCGACGCGACTCTCCCTTCTGCCGCCAATATTGATATGCCATCTTCAAAGCGACTTCGACCGATGTGGCGCCATCATCGGAATAAAAAACCCTGTCCAGCCCGCGTGGTGTAATCTCTACCAGTCTTTTCGCGAGTTGAATCGCCGGAACGTTAGCGTACCCCAATAGGGTAGAGTGTGCAATCTTGTTGAGTTGTGCCGTGACGGCATCATTGATTTCTTTCCGGTTATGGCCGTGAATGTTTGTCCACATTGAGGCAACCCCATCAATGTACGGATTGCCTTCGGTATCGATTAGGTAAATCCCTTCCCCCTGTTCAATGATAACCGGGACTTCCTCCATCCAATCCTTCATTTGCGTGAACGGGTGCCAAAGGTACTTTCTGTCCCAGTCAGCGAGTATTTTCTTGTCCAACATACGGATTCATGTAAGGTAACGAAATAAGCCCAAATGAAAATGCGGAATCCAGAGCGTGTCTCCAGATTCCGCATTGTAGGAAAGGGAAGAAATATTATGGCGAACCGCCAACGCGCTCGTACCGAGCCATCGGGCATAGTGATTTGTATATGCTATCCTTTTAATTTGGCGTAGTGCACCGGTTGATCAATCACAAGATTAGCAGCTTTTCCGGTTTTCGGCACGATTATCTCAAGCACCTTATCGCGCAGATCCGCACGATAATCGCCCGGTCTCCCTTCAACGTTGAAGGTATTTCTGAAACCGTTGGGAAATGAACTTGCACGCCCTAGAACTTGAGAAAATCGTGGGTCTTCTAATTTAGCTTCGACGGTTAGCGTGTCATTTTGCAAGTCAATTTGGTATGTGTAATCGGGCATCCGATCGGGGAGATCGAACTGCTTCTTATACACCGAGTCAGGCACCCAACGTGGAAATTCGATTTCGATCTGGTAGTAATCCGATGTTTCTTGAATATGATTTACCATTCCGTAACGACGATACCGCTCCCTCAAATCGTCTGAGTAGATTGGACCATCCGTCAGAACTGCTCCCGGCACACTTGAACGCGGTGCGCTTGGCTGTGAAATAATGGCAGATTTAAGTGCTGAAAGAAGCATTTGTGCAAGAAACGACGGCACCCAACCGTAAAATGCGGCTCGGTATCGTGAATTCTCATCGCTTTCTGTTGAAATCAAATCGTCCTTGAAGCGATAAAGGCCTTCAACCACCGCAAACACAACCCCAATCAAGATGAAAAAGTTCCCCTCAGTCGTAAAAAGACTAATACCTCGTCCTTTGACGGCAAATAGGAAAAGTAGAACCGGATAAAGTGTCAAATTAATCAAGCAGTTGATTCCGGTCGAAACTGCAGCGCTAAATATCCGCGGATTGTCAACCATCTCCTCCAGTTCACTCTTGAACTTCGCGGAAAATGCACCCAACACCGGTTGCGTAAGCGTTACGAACAGACGTAGCGCCGGGCGAATTGAGGAGTCCGGCAAATCGGGCAGTTGGACAAACTCTTCCGGAATACCCTGTCTTTTCTCTGTTTTCTGTCCGTCTCCACCGGCGCCTCCGGCGGCGTCACCGCCAGCATCGGGTTTAACGAAAGTCTCAAAAAATTTCTCGTTTAACTCAACATAAGAATTCCATTCTGCTGGAACCTCGTCACGCATGAAAATTGCGTTGACAGGGCAAGCTGGCTCGCATGCGGCACAATCAATGCACTCATCCGGGTTGATGTAGAGTTGGTTTTCGCCATCGACAGTATGAATGCAATCAACGGGACAAACATCAACACAAGCTGTGTCTTTGACATCAACGCAGGGTTCGCAAATCACATACGCCATTTTCCGCTTCTCCTAGCTAAACGCACCTGGTTTTCAACTGTTGATTATGGGAACAATTATACCATGGCCAGCCTGTTGTCGCAAGAATTTATGGTTACTTGTGCGTGCCTTATATTCCTAATCTTGCAATCCTTTTATGAATTACTACAATTCAGGAAAATTAATTGGGACCGCTCCGTTGTACCCCGATCAATGGTTATTATAATCCAATTGAAATAGAAAAGTAATTATGGTATTTTGGGGACTCAGATGATATAATTCGGGCAATTGTGGCATTGTGACTATAATTGTGTAGTCTTTCCATTGCATGAACTCCATTACATGAACTGCGAGATTCACGTTCGCGAAATCCTTTTTGATTTTTGAAACGCGTGTCCTTCACAAGCGTTGAGAGTTGTAGCAACAGGGTCTGAAGTGCTCGGGGCAAAGGAGGACACGAATTTTGGTGCACCGGATGATTGACGACCCCTCAGCTCAGGAAGATACGGACCTAGCCAAGCTTACAAAGAATCATGATGAGGCTGCATTTCGTGCTCTTTTTGATAAGCATTACAACTGGGTTCATAGCAAGACTTACCGTATGCTGGGTAACCACCAAGACAGTGAAGAGGTTAGTCTAGATATATTTGTCAAAGTATGGCAAAAGATCGAAAAGTGGGACACCAATCAGGGGAGTTTTCAATCATGGTTAAACGTTGTTGCGAAGAATACTATTATTGACGCAATACGGAAGAAAGAAAGGATTCGTGAATCACTTCTAAACATGGAGGACGAAGCTGACGTGCCACTTAGCGAATACGAAGACAGTAAACCAACTCCTGACAAGCAACTTGAATCCCAAGAAGTTCAGGAAATTGTGGAACAGGCTCTCCTACAGGTGACAAAGCCGAATCACCGGCTTGCTTGGATTCTACGTCATATAGAAGGATGCAGCATCGCCGAGATTTCACACATTCTTCAGCGTAAAGAGGGTACGGTGAAGATTTGGATTTTTCGCTGTGCAGGTGAGCTCCGTCAAATTTTAAATAGAAAAGGGATCCAGTTGATTTACTGATGGGAGGAAATAGGTTAATGAGTTTTTGGATAAGATTTAAGCCAAACCATGGACACAGTGATGAGGTCCAGCAGGCAGAAATGTTGGATGTTTACACGCGTTGGCTTAAGGGCGAGAAGTTGTCACGTAAGCACAAACACGTGTTAAAAGCGTGTCAAGAATCGGCAGAACTAAAATCCTTGAGGGAATTAGTTGATTTCACGCATTATCAGTTCCAGGAGACTGACAATATTGAACCTCGCCCGGGTGCAAAAGAACGAATTTCGAACGCGGTAATGAGAAGCGTTAGTCGACTATCACCGGAGTCCGATTCATGGAGCGTGGATGACATCGCTTTAGAACCGGTGTATAGCCCTGAACAAGTTGGGAGCGAGAGTGAGCTCGCTTACTCTCCAACTCCGGATGCTTCGCCTATTCTTTCTGGCGCAGACACTTCTCTTGATGAAACAATTGTTGTGGAGCCGGAAAGCATCGATGCAAACCATCTTCCTTCACCCACGTTTAGAAACCGCAGCCTAAAGTTAAAAGTTATTCAGGGTGACCAGGTGGGAAGTGAATTTAATCTTGTTTTCGCACAAATGACGGTTGGACGGGGAGCCGATTCAACCATCCATTTGAAGAACAATGCTAGCGCCTCACGTGAGCATGCCCTGTTGAGCATCGAAAACGAGGAACTGTATATTACCGACCTCAACAGTAGAAACGGTACATTCGTCGACGAGCAGCGAATCTCAAGCCCAACGCCGATATATCTTGCCTCCCAAATAACCATTGGCGATCAGGTGCTTCAGGTCACTGAACTGCGACGAGAAGACGGTGCATTCCACGTCACCTTTAAGGCGGTAGCCGGCGCAGATATCGGACAGCCCTCCTATACGGTAAACGTTCGGGAGATGACTATAGGACGCGGCACAACAACGAGCCTTCGTCTCTCCGACTCGACAGGAAGGCTCTCGCGACGCCACGCCGGATTCGAACTGACGAACGGGCAATTACATCTCAGGGACTTGGGCAGCACAAATGGAACCTATGTCGATGGAATCCGGATAGAAGCACCCACAAGAATAAATGTAGGGACCGTCATTAAGCTAGGCGGCATCATCTCCGAAGTAATAGCCATCGAACACTCATAAACCGAAGTACCTTATACGCAAGCTGGGCCGCTTGTTTTTTTATATTCCCGACTGTTTCCACCATCTTGATAAAACGGTGAACAGTCGGGTTTTTATTATTCTATTTTAAGCGCTTTACGTGTCTGAGGCGTCTAATCGAGAGAGGTGAATCCTACCCCAATTTTGCACTCAAATTTTTCTAAGAACGCCAATGAATCGGACACAAGTCGCAGGGACGCACTTCAATCGCGCTACGGACTGTTTTCAACGTGGTCGCTACGGTCAAGCTATCCGGCACTACCGGAATGGACTGGAGGTTGACGCCAGCCGCGCTGAGATATACGCCGACTTGTCCAAATCGTACGAAATGGTGGGGCGGTGGGATGATGCTCTGGACTGTTTGGAAGATGCGTTGAAATTGCGACCGGACTATTCAATCGCCTTGCGGCGCAGGGAGCGCATCCAAGAAGAAAAACAGGTTTATGAAGCGTTAATCCGCGAGTGCAATCTAAATTCGGAACCGCCCGGCGACTTTCTAGTCGAGTACACAGGCACCGGTTCTTGTCCGATAATTAGGCGCGAACGTTTCATTCTTGAGTGTGACGACACAATCCCGTTGAAAGCGTCGTGGTTCTTATGCCAACTTATTGAGCAGACCTCCCATGAAATAGGCGAACTCCTCCAATGTTACCCTCCACGAGAAGTTTCGATCGTGCTTGAAGATTTTGAACTTCATGATGAAGCGGAGATTCAAAAACATATCCCTGCTAATTCCACCTTCTCCTTTTCAGGCGTTTCCGACTACGGGGGTCACATCCGACTCACCATCAGCGTTTATGAAGAGCCTAATCTTGGGCTGTTGCTGGCATTGATTCGCCATGAGTGGGTCCATCTGCTTGTGGATTTACTGACATACCGGCAGTGTCCCGTGTGGTTCAACGAAGGACTCGCTCAGATTCTCGCTCGACCTCTCATGAAGTTTGAGAGAACGCGATTGCAGCAGACATACCATAAACGTCAGTTCTTACGGGTTGATGAACTTCAACAGCAATTTGGCAACATGTCGCCGGATCGGCGAAAGTTAGCTTACCTGCAATCAACTGGGTTCATGGAGTATTTGATTCATCAAAACGGTTTTGCCCGAATTTGCGATTTCCTTCGTTGCATCGGTAATGATGTCACGACTGAAGTTGCGTTTCAACAAATTTTTGGTGGAACAGATGAGGCAATCATGGACCTGTGGAAAGAGGTGATTGACCGTGGCGAAACTCGACATCGCAATCATTGTGCTCGTGACCTTGGGCGGCGTCAAGTGTTTCCGCGCTGGCTTTACGCGTAGTGTGTGGGGAATTGCTGCCATCTCCGCTGGCCTTTTTACCGCAAATCAATCATGGCAGGCCCTCGCGCCAATTCTGCAACATTGGATTGAAGATCGAGGAACAGTGAAGTGGGTAAGTGTGATTGTAATCACGCTAGTGGTTAGTATAGTAATTGACATAGTGTTTGGGCGTGTTCAGGAAGTTCTTGATAGCGGGGTTTTAGGTTGGATAAACAGCCTCGTTGGTGGTGCGTTTGGTGTGGTAGCGAGCAGTGTGTTGCTTGCCATTGCAATCATGTTGGCGAACCGTTATGGAGACGAATCCATACAAACGATAATCAACAATTCTCGCTTTGGCCCCTCACTATTGGAAATTGGCATTCAAATCTTTGATTTTGGGAAAGAGGCTATTAAAGAACAAGCCGATAATTTGCAGAACCTGTAATTAATTGACCAAGAAAATGACGAACTTGGCGAATCGCTTGGAAGATATCATCTCTCGGGAGTTTTGTTCCACCCACTGTTTTCTCCGTTCGATCGCCGTGGGAAGTTTTCTGATGTTGCTTACGATACCGATTCAAGCCGATATCTCCAGCACGCTAAAAACAACCTTGTTGGAAAAAGCGATCGCCCAAAATCTCACCTACCAGTCGGTGTCATTCAGTAGCGCCTCCGAATCGAAGTCGTCAGCCTCGAATCCGCAGCAACAAATCGGTTCAGCAAATGCCAGTCTGCGACTACTATTAATTCTTCCAATCCGACTGCATCGAGAAGTAATTACACATCAAGACGGAGACGTCTGTAGTTTTCAGCCCAGTTGTTCGCGTTACGGTTTGGCAGCCATTCGACGTTACGGCTTAAAGGGGCTATTGATGGCAAGCGATCGACTATTGCGATGTCATAGTGGAAGCCACAAATACTATCCCGTGTTTCAAGGATCTGCCTATGACCCCGTACCTTGAAGACAGCTATCCTCGCCGATGCAAACGCCAAATTCATTTTTTTTCATAGCACGAATGTTGACCTCGCTTCCAAATCGCAAGCAAGCAAATGACAAAAACGCATTGCCGCCTCGTCCCTTTGTTTCCCGCCATAATACTGTTTTTCGTTTTGCTTCCAACTGCCCATTCTCAAGAATTCAATAAAACCGAACTGCTTGATTTTGCCGATTCTCTGTTTCAAGAGGAGGATTATCTCAACGCGGCGCACGAATATAGGCGCTATCTCTTTTTATTTCCTAAAGAGGAAAATAGCGATTATGTCCAATTTAGTCTCGCCGCCTCCTATCAGAACGCGGGCAGGTTGGCATCGGCGATTCAAGCCTACCAGCTCTTGATTGACGCATACCCGCACAGCCCCGTAATGCAGCGTGCACAATCCAATATCGCCCAATGCCAGCTCTTGGAGGGAAATAAAGACTTGGCGATTCGATCGTTACAACAGTTCTTATCAAGATATCCCGAGAGCGATTTGGCACCGCGAGCGCAGTTTATGATTGCAACCGTGCAAATGGAGGGCAAAGATTGGGAAAAAGCATCAAAGACATGGGAACAGATTGCCGTCAAATACCCCGATACGCAGTTCGCAGAGGCAAGCCATCGGCTCACACGTATGGTAAGAAGCCGCAAGTTGATGTCTAAGCATTCTCCTACTTTCAGTGGCGTGCTCTCGGCGGCAATTCCGGGACTTGGACAAGCGTATAGTGGTCGTTTTTCAGATGGCATTCAATCGCTGCTCGTTGTTGGCGTTATAGGGGCAGGAACGGCATACTACATCAATCGGGAGCAATACGAAGTAGCCGTCCCGGTGGGGCTGCTGGGGCTATTTTTCTATGCGGGCAATGTTTATGGAGGCATGCGAGCTGCAAAGACCTTTAATAGTCGCCAGGAAGACAAGTTCCTTAACGGTTTACGAGATGAAATCTACAAGTCAGGTCTTTTCGGCATGTCACAACCTGAATCTACGGATGTTTCATTTGTGTTATTGCGTGCCCGCTTCTGATGTTGAATCACCGTATCTTTGCTTGGATATCCAGTTCTTGACATCTGAATGAGGCGATTGCAATCGCTCAACGAATTAATAGAACAACTCGCAACAGCTTGGAGACTTTAATACTAGACACATCCCACATCAAGTCAACCGAATTACCGCCTGAGAAATAGACCCCTAGTTGGCATATGGATCTGCCGCGTCTCGCAAACCGTCGCCCAAGAAGTTGAATGCGAGGACAGTAACGATAAGAAACAGACCAGGAATCATGAACCACGGAGTTTGAGAGATGATTCGGAAATGCTGCGCTTCACTCAAGAGCACACCCCAACTAATTGCCGGCGCCTGCAATCCAAGACCTAGAAAACTCAATGTGGTTTCACCAAGTATCATCCCGGGAACGCTTAGCGTGGTCGCTGCAATGATGTGACTGTAAAACGAGGGCAGCATGTGGGAGAAAATAAGCCTCCCCGTGCTCGCGCCGCCCAACTCTGCTGCCCGCACAAAGTCCTCCTCTCGCAGAGACATGAACTTTCCTCTTACCTCGCGGGCAAGGTCCGCCCACCCGACGATGGAAAGCACAACCGTAATGGCTAGAAACCGTTGGGATATAGACCAGTGGTCGGGAAGAGCGACACTCAATGCAAGCCATAGTGGAAGAGTTGGTATGCTCCGCAGTGTCTCAATAAGGCGCTGTATCAGAAGGTCCGGAGTCCCACCGAAATAGCCCGATATCCCCCCGAGAAGGATTCCCAACAGGAGTGCCAAGAAAACGCCCAAGAGACCGATGGTTAGAGAGAGTCTCGCACCGAAGATTGTCCTAGAGAAGAGATCGCGTCCGGCGGCGTCCCCACCAAAGGGCATGAACCTTCCGTTTTTCACCCCGAACAGGTGTATGTCGCTCCCAATCAGCCCCCACAATTTGTAAGGATCGTCACGGACAAATAGCCGCAATCTTAATGGAGTATCTTTGTCCTCGGTGTATTGCGTCGCAAGCGTCTGCGGATCTCGTCCCTTCACAACGGGAAAAACGAAAGGTAAAGAGAGTTTTCCGTTGTAGAAGATTCTTATACGTTGCGGCGGGGCGTGGGTATATTTTGAGTCGAAACTGCGCGGATTGTAAGGGGCAACGAATTCGGCGAACATAGCGCAAAGATAGAGGAGAGCCAGCACGCCGAGTGCGATGACTGCCATCCGGTGTTTGAGAAATCTCCATCGAATCAACTGCCACTGCGAAGCCCTGGAAAACGCGGAGGATTCCACCTTGATTTGGGGATCGAAATCATCTTCGATTAGAGATTGAGAATTTTCTCTATTCTGTTCTCTGTCATTCATAGGCAATCCGTTTGCCTTTTAGGATACTGCAAGTCAGCTCTATGTACCATGCTTGATTCTCGGATCGATGATAGCTAGGAGCAGGTCAGACACTAATGTTCCGACCAGGGTAAGAACGCTCAAGATAAGCACGATGCTACCCGCCAAAAACATGTCTTCTGTTTGAAGGGCGCGCAATAACACCGGACCAATGGTAGGAAGCCCAATAACAATTGATGTAATCACCTCTCCACTAATCAGCGCGGGCAAAACATAGCCGATATTGCTGATGACGGGATTGATTGCCAACCGCACCGGGTATTTGAGGATAAGCCTAATCTCGGACACCCCCTTTGCCCTGGCAGTCGTGACATACAGTTTTTTCAATTCATCAAGCAGATTCGCGCGGACGATTCGTATTAGCCCTGCCGTACCCGCTGTTCCAATAATCACGGCGGGTATCCATAGATGATTGAGCAGGTCAAAAAATTTCCGAAACTCCACGGAGCCACGGCATATTCCGCCGAGAAAATGCCTACCAGAGCCTGCCCGGTAGCTTCAAAGTAGCCCCACAACAGAATCAGGGCGAACATAAAGTTCGGAATGGCAAGACCGATGAATCCAACGAAAGTAAGGACGTAGTCGGCAATCGAGTATTGGCGCACCGCCGAGAGAAACCCTATGGGAAATCCAATCGAATAGACGATTATGAACGCCGAAAATGAAAAAAGGAGACTCCACGGCAGGCGATCCATGATTATCCTCGACACCGGTTGATTGTACGCCATGGATACTCCCAGGTCCCCGTGCAGGATGTTCCCGATCCATATAAGGTATTGCTGCCATAACGGTTTTCCCAATCCGTAGCGCGCTCTCAGGGCATTGATTAAATCCTCGTCAACCTGATCGCCCCGCGCTTCCATTTGTACGGCCAATGTGGTTACAAAGTCTCCCGGAGGTGCCTGAATAATAGCAAACGAGATTACCGAGATGAGAATCAGGGTTGGAATGAAATACAGGAGCCTACGGATAATGTAGCTTTGCATAATTCTCGATTATGAATCAAAAATTGTTGATTATAGATTAACAATCCCTTTGTTTTCCAAAGATTGCCATCGCCTAGAAAAGCGACAATTAGCCACAAGAGAAGAGGAACATCAAGGGTTGGGGACATCTAGAAGTTAAGCTGCAGTTAATCCGCGAAATGGCAGGCAATAAGATGCGAATCTTTCGTGTCCGTTGTCTTGGTCTCAAGCGTTGGTGTTTCGTCGTGACAGATTTGGGCGGCGTATGGACAACGGTGGGCAAACACGCACCCACTGCCCCTTTCCGACGGTTTTCCCACCTCTCCACTCAACTTCGGCTTCCACGGTTTGTGGGGGTCTGGCACAGGCAGTGCCGCCATCAAGCTAGTCGTATAGGGATGCATCGGCTGTGAGAATAACTCCTCCGTATCCGCCTCTTCGACAATCGATCCCATATACATCACAGCCACCCGATCACATATATGTTGGACTACACTCAAATCGTGCGCGATAAACAGGTAACTCAACCCTAGCTCATCCCTGAGATCGCTCAAGAGGTTGAGGATTTGCGCTTGGACAGACACATCAAGCGCGGACACCGGCTCATCTGCGATGACCAGCGAAGGGCTTAGCGCCAGTGCTCGGGCAATCCCAATCCGTTGCCTTTGCCCGCCGCTGAAAGCGTGGGGATACCTCGGCATAAAACTTGGGTCAAGCCCCACCATGGTAAGCAATTCCGTCACGCGTGATTCGCGTTCGTCGCGCTTCACGCCGAAGTTGAGGAGGGGATCAGCCACAATATCCAATACTGTCTTGCGGGGGTTGAGCGAAGCGTATGGATCTTGAAACACGACGCCCATGTGCCGACGGATCTGTTTTAATCGAACTTTCTCAAGCGTCGCCATATCCACGACTTCGCCGTTGCTACTCCTGAAGAGAATCTCCCCGGCAGTGGCTTCATGCAGTCGTAGGATCGTCCATGCCGTAGTCGTCTTGCCACACCCACTCTCTCCCACGAGCCCCATGGTCTGTCCCTTGCGCACCGAAAAACATACGTCGTCAACCGCACGGACATAACCGGCAACCCGCCGAAGGAAGCCCGTCTCGATGGGGAAGTATTTCTTAAGATGAAGGACATCCAAGATAACCTCGTTAGGGTTGTTGGCCAATGTCAGGCTCTCCTGTATTCGGTTCTGTCTCCCTATGGCGTGAGTAGAGAAAGCAGCCGGCAAAATGATCTGCTTCAACTTCTTCCAGAGCGGGGTGCTCCCGAAGACATATTTCTCCGATGATCTCACGACAACGCGGGTGGAACGCGCATCCGGATGGCAGGCGAGATGCGTCCGGCACGTTTCCTTGGATAGTGGCAAGCCTCTTTTCCGGTCTGTTCAGCTTGGGGATTGACCGAATGAGATCGCGAGTGTATGGGTGTTTCGGACTGTCGAATATTTCGACCACCGGCCCTTTCTCGACGATGCGGCCAAGATACATCACGTAAACAAAGTCCGCCATGTGTGCGATGACGCCGAGATCATGCGTAATCAGGACAAGAGCAAGACCTAGCTCTTGCTGCATCTTCTTGATGAGCATTAACACCTGTGCTTGAATGGTCACATCAAGAGCGGTCGTAGGTTCGTCGGCAATAAGCACCTTCGGATTGCAGGCTAAAGCCATGGCAATCATCGCCCGCTGCCTCATACCTCCGCTGAGCTGAAACGGGTAAGCGTCTATCGTCCGCTCCGGATTTGAAATGCCCACCATGCTGAGGTACTCGATAATCTTCTCTCTGACTTTTTTGTCCTTGGGAGGTTGGTGCAGCAGAATCCCTTCCGCGATCTGGTCCTTAATCGTGTGGACAGGACTGAAAGATGCCATCGGTTCTTGGAATATCATGGCTATTTCGCCACCCCTCAGCCTCCTCATCTTTCGACTTCGCGGGTTAAGTTTCGTTATGTCGATAACGTTCCCGTTACCCTCGCGGTACCTCACTTCACCGGATACGATTTTTCCGTTCGAGGGAAGTATATTCAGCAGCGAATACGATGTGACCGTCTTGCCACAGCCGCTCTCCCCAACAATCCCGACTGCCTCGCCCTTATGCACGCGAATATCCACGCCGTTCACGGCTTTGACCGTTTCGTCGTCTTGAGAGAATGTGACGTGGAGATCTTTTATGTCTATGAGCCACTCTCTGTCTGAATTGTTATCTGCATTCATATTGATAACTACCTTTTGCCGATCGACCACGTTTCCGGTTTGCCGTAGGTGTAGTCCCCGGGTAAAGGAAGTGGAACGTTGTACATCCTGTTGTGAACGATTATGTTTCGTGTAGGCGAAATGGAAGCAATTTTCAGCACCACTAAGAACCAGAGGTTCTCGGCGTGAATGGCAAGCATCTCGTTTTCCAGTGCAATTCTCGCTTGTTCTTCTGTTTCAAGCAAAAACTTTCGGTACAACTCGTAGAGACGTTTGAAATCATCGGGAGGCTCGTTACCTTCAGCCCCATCGGAATGCACCCATTGCGTCCAACGCGGAGATGCCTGGTTCCACGAAGCTGGACTGCTTGGCACCATCGTGCTCCTAACGCCAGGGCGGGTTGGGCGCACCCCGCCGCCAAAGGTGCCGCCGCCTGTGAACATGTCAAATTTATTGGCAGCCACCCGCTCGATAATGAATGCCGTTTCTCGCGGATTAATAGAGATGTCAATACCGACAGCCTTCCAATCCTGCTGAAGCATCTCCAACATGGGAACATCAGACACGCGCAGATCAGTGCGTGCCATGAGAACGAACTGGGCTGGCGAGCCGTCCGGAAGTAACCTTGTTTCCCGATTCGCGTCCCACTTCAAACCCATTTCGTCCAGCAGCTGATTTGCTAAACCGGGTGTGTGTCGTGTGTAGGCGATGAACTTCTCCGCCTCTCCGTGATATGGGGGACCATCCGCCGGCGCAGCATTGGAAACGATCATAAGCCCATCTCTGAAAACTTCGTTCATTTCGTCCCGATCCATGGCTACCGAAAGCGCAACGCGGAAGCGCCTGTCTAGGAAGACTTCACGTACGGCGGAATTTCCATGGGTCAAATTAAAGAAGATTGTCGTGATGAACCCCGGACTGCCGAACGCGGGTGTAGTACGATAGTCCCCAACATCTTCGTTTATTCGGAAATGTGACGGGTTGTCACAGCAAGCAAATTCCACGTCCACGTCGCCAGCGAATATTTTGAGGTATCCAGTCTCCAGATCGTTTACAAGGAAGTTCTGTACGCCATCAAGATACGGAAGCTGGTTTCCGTCCGGGTCGACTTTGAAGTAGTACGGATTTCTCTCAAGCACCCAGACGAGAGAACCCCTCTCGTTTGTCGCCATCCACGGAGAAATCGTCGGCGCTCCCGGATGACTAATTCCCAAAACTCCGGTGCTCCACACGTCCATTTTGGCGGTGAACAATTTTTCCCAAGACGCAAACCCCTCCGCCTTCAACGTGTGTTTCAGTGCCTCCGGAGTAGTGTAATCCGGATGGAACTGTCCCATGTAATGCTCGGGAAGGTACGGATGGAATTGAAAGCGACCCACCTTATCAAGAAACAGCGGATTGGTTCGGTTGAACGTAATCCGAATCGTATAATCGTCAATTTTCTCAATGACCCCCATCTCGCCATCCGAACTCTTCAAGCTGGAAATGCCGCTCGGATTGAGTGTCTCATTCAGCGCAAACGCCTCGTACCAGAAGATGACCGCATCGGCATGGAACGGCATCCCGTCACTCCATTTCATGCCTTCCCGCATGAAGAAGGTATACATTGTGGAGTCGTCGCTAACATCCCATCCCTTGAACACATTGGGTTCGAGGCTTTGTACGTCCGAAGAATAGTTGACCGGATGCGTGACCATGGCGTCCCACAATTTGTTTGAGGTCGGCCCCGGCAGGTATATCTTGCGCCAGAAACCGCCATACTCCCCAATGCCCTCTACGGGGACACAAACCAACGGCTCCACCGGCAGCCTTTCTTCAACAGGCGGTAGTTCTCCCGCCGCAACTTTTGCACGCAGAGTTGGCGCTTCGTTGTATCGCGTGATTGCATTTCCCGTCTCCGCCTCATAGTCTGCAGGCGTGGCGTACACGCCCACAATTGGCACCTCTCCGGCAATGACAAGGTCTCGTAGCATTTCGAAGCGATCTTGCGGACCAATCCCGTCTCCGTACGAGAACGCTAACGGAAACAGTATCAAAATCACTCGGAGAATGGTTAAGCGTCGCTGTAAGGATGCTCGATAGCGATTCCATCTTAATCTGGTAATTGAGATCGTCGGAATTAATACCATTTCTCTGTATTTGAAGTGCATTGATAGCGTTGCTCAAATCTTGCCAATGCGGGGCAAGGAGATCTCTATGGGAGCTCTATCGCAGTCATTATCCATTCCTTTGATCGGTCGTTATTCACTCCCTTGATCCTCGCCTACGGGTTTGGTGTACGGGGTAATTTGGCATTGGTCATTTCATAACAGTAAATTGAAAGACCTCATACGCAATATTATTCAAGCGACATGGTATAGCCTGTGATTCTGCCTCATGTTTGTCACCAATTCAAACTACAGCGCAAGTCCGAATCTGGCAATTCCCCCAGCGGTCAAGCAATACGTTAATCGACTGTTTGATGCTCGTTGGGGGGAAAGTTCTAAAGCTATAGTCATGTGCATTTATATTTACATATATGAGCGTTGATTGACTCGATTTAGCTCACAATCTCCCGGTTTGCAACATTTCCCATTGAGCGGGTCGGGCTGGAAGCCCGACCTACGGGAATGAGTGAGAATTTGGGTATGTTAATAAACACATGTGTAATTCTTAGCCGCAATGACTATAATCGGCGATTTGACACTCGCCAACCTGCCCCGGTGCCAAACACAACTCCGTTTTGGAAGGGGAGGTTGTAATCGGCAAAAGGAAGAAGGGAATCGTCTTTCGCTTTCGTTTCGGAGCATCATCCTTGCAGTTACCACCTATTTTCTTTCCTTAATTGCCCCGTAGATGACGGACCTGAGCGATTTGCCGAGTTGCTGCATCGGAAGCTGTTGGCTTAGGACGACCACGGCTAGAGCGTCGCGAGGCGAGATCCAGAACTCGGTGCCGGCTCCACCGTACCACTCGTACTCCCCGACAGGCGAGGGATTCGTGTTGATTCTCCTGACGCGAACCGCGAAACCCAAACCAAAGCCTCGACCCTCCGGCTTACGGTTAATTGGCAACAACCCTACCGGAAGTTGATTGCGCGTCATCATCTCTACAGTTTCCGCTTTCAGCAGCCGCACCCCATCAAGAAACCCATCGCCTGTTAGCATCAAGCAGAAACGCATGAAATCAGTCGCCGTCGAGACCAGTCCTCCTCCACCAGATAGAAACTTCGGCTGAGTCATAAAACTCGTCTCGGAGATGTTGCCGGATCCGCCTTCCGCAGCATCAATAGTCTCCAAGCCACCATTCGGTGCTGGTCCATACATACGGGCAAACCTGTCGATTTTCTCAGGTGGTACGTAGAAACCGGTATCCTTCATGTGCAATGGCTGGAATATCCTTTCGGCTAGGAACTTGTCGAAAGCCAGACCGGAAATGACCTCTATCAGTCGACCTAGGACATCCGCCGCAATGCTGTAGTGCCACCGCGTACCCGGCTGGTATAGCAAGGGAACAGTACCGAGTCTCTCGACCACCTCCTGTAAGTTGCACTCGCTCAAGCGCTGCAGACCCGCTTCCCGATAGAGCACTTCAATAGGAAACTTCTCACCCAGGTATCGGCTAGAGCCGGGCAGCCCGGAAGTGTGACGAAACAAGTCGAAGACGGACATGTCTCGTATCGGGTCAACCAGTACGAGCTCTTCGGCGTCAGGGTCGACCGCCACCCTTAATCCACCCAACTCCGGAATGTAATCCGAAACCGGGGCATGGAGACTTAGCGATCCCTCCTCATAGAGCATCATCGCCGCCACCGCAGCGACCGGCTTGGTCATGGAATAGATGCGGAAAATCGTGTCCGTCGGCATCGGCGCCCGCACCTCGCGATGCCTCATGCCGTATGCTTCAAAGTGGACAACCCTGCCGCGCCGTGCCACAATCGCGACTGCCCCCGCGATTTTCTCCTCATCAATAAATTTCTGTATGGTTGAGGAGATACGTTGGAGGTTTTCCGCCGACAGCCCCACCGACTCCGGATCAGCCGTCCAGCCGGCGCTGAATGTATGCTCCTCGTTCTGTGCTTGCACTACCACTCAAACCTCCCTGCCGTAGTCATTCTCATTTATATTAGTACATGTTTAGGTAGGTGCGGTTTCCGACCTCACCTACGGGATGGGATAAATAGCGATTCGGTTAGGATACCGAATTTACCGCAGTGTATAGACAATTGCTGGTTTTACTATAATAAACCCTTGGGTAGTTGGCCGGACGAGAATAAAGCCGAGCCGAATGAAACAGTATGCGAAAATCTCGGAGCAATCGCCCGTTATAGATTGACGGTCATCAACGATATCGTGAAGATTATCTTTGTTCTGTAGGCATAACCGGGACGCTAATGTGGGCGTTTGCGTCTGCTAGACTTTCAGGGTTTTCCTCCATTTTCCGGATGCCCGATAGTGTGCGCTGATGGGCGACCCATGCCCGATCCAGAACGGGTTGCTGCAATGTGTCCTGCTCATCGGGGCAAAGATGTCGCATCAGAGGTTGCAAATCGACGGGCAACGCACGATACTCGTCGTGAGACAGCGGGCGGCAGACGGCGTTGTCTACCCCGCGCGGGGCATAGTCATCAACGGACAACCACCACGGACACCACCGGTTAACTACGGCTACTCGATCGCGCCCACTGGAATTGTGCAGGGGTGATGCGTGCCAACTCCGCGAGTCCTGAACATATACCGAGCCGGCGGGAGCGGTGACCTGCATATCTCCGGGAATAGGCGCCGAAGTCGTGATCCCGTCGGAGGGGCCTCGCGGGTTCCGCTTCTCCCTGTGAGAGCCGGGAACGACCCATGTACCACCCGAACTCGCATCGACATCCGTGAGATACCATATCATCACCAAGCACATGGGGATGTCGGGGAACGGTAGGCGGATGCAGCCGGCGTTCCTGCCGGCATCTTTGTTCCCGTAAGCAGACAGGTCATGAGGCCAATCCGTGTGCCATCCCCTGGCTTCCGGGCGTCCTCTGCGGCTAACGGGACCAAAACCGCCTGGAGACCCGTCCGGTTTGTCTGTGTCAACCATGCGAATGTGGAGTTGCCCGATGCGCAGGTGATCGTCCAAAACGCGGCGCGCCACACCCGTAACCAATGGATTTGCGAGATGCTGTGCATACCGGGGCATCCAAACGATGTCGTTGGGAGGCTTCGGGGGATGGTTCACTCGGCGCACGCGCCTTAACTCCACTCCGTCCGCCGCGTTGAGGGCGTCGCTTAAACTCAGCTCTTCCCTTCCAGTCGATCTTATCACATCCTTTATCGCTTTCATGTTTCGGTCTATAGTGGCGTGCGCCGCCTTGACCTCTTCGCACACGGCTACCACTTCGTCCGACGGTATGAGGTTATCGATCACACAGAATCCATATCGGTCAAGGGAACCGACACAGCCGTCGATCACCTCGTCGGCGGAAAGCGCTTCGGCGCTGAAAGCGAACGCGCGGGTGCGGCAGAGCTCCCGTGTGAAGGCTTCCGCGTCGTGGGTAGATTGTGCGAGGAGTGCGCGGGTCTCCTGCAGTTCTTGCTCTAGCTGCATGATATTGGCGTGTAGATCGGAAATTTTCATTTCACTGTCCTATCGTTGTTCCAAATATCTCCCAATTCTAAGCTCGACTGTGTACGTTTGAGCGAGGCAACAAACGGTGTCAATCAAGCGCTGAGGAAATGTAGAGAAGATTTTAACCATCTAGTCTTTTGGGTTGACCATTGAAAAAGTCTCCAGCGGTTCCTGATACTATGCAACCTGTCCGGATTGCTTCCCCTGTGGTAGGCGCTGTTTCTAACTGCGCCTCGCGGGGGGTTGTGTCATCGGTGCGGTTAGAAACCGCACCTACCGTTAGTACCTATTTAGGTTTGTGACATCGGCGGAGGTGAAGAGATTTCTATCGCAGCCACTTTGGGATTTACTATCGGGACTAGCTATCGCAGTCATTGTCCATTCCCTTGATCCATCGCTATCCACTCAGTTGATCGTTCGTTTGATCCCCGCCTACGGGTTTGGTGCTTCACGGCTTTCCGTTCAACCCAACGTTGTACGTTTGTACAAAGTCAAGCTAAGAGCCTGTCTGAAAAATAGGCCGCAAAAAAGTTTTTGGATACCTGGGCAAGAGTTTTTATCACAATTTTGTTGCCGGCTCCTATACACCTGTCGCCCCGCTGGGGCTTTAGTATGTGGGGTTTCGCAGTTACTATACACCTTCCGCCCCTCCGGGGCTAACTACGACTGGTGCACGGAGTTTATCTTGATTCAATGATAAAGATAAGTTTTAGAATGATGGCACTACTCGAAACGCGTTTTCAAACAGGTTCTAAGGCGTTCACATGTCCAATCCGATTATGCTCATCGTTGCGCCAAAAACGTCTCCAACTTGGCTCGCAGTTCCGCCAAGTCATCGGCGTAAGCCTCGTCATCAATCAGATTGCGGTTTTCACGAGGATCGACCGCCAAATCAAACATTTGGTCGGGCCAACCTTTTCCCTCAAAACGGAAGTATTTCAGAAAGTCACGCTTGACCATGGCTGAAGGCCCGTTAAATGGGTGGTATAACTCGCTATAGACCTCATTTCGCCATCCATCGGTGCGTCCCTCCATCAGCGGCACAAGCGAGCGCCCGTCCAACCCATGGGGTATAGGCACGTTCGCGATTTCGCAGAGGGTAGGGAATAGGTCAACCAGCGAAACGTTATGTTGAACGATGTCACAGCCTCGGGGAAATCGTTGCGGCCACGATATGGAGAACGGCACCCGTACCGATGCCTCGAAATACTGCTGCTTTTCCCAAAGCCCCTTCTGCCCCAGCATCTCCCCGTGATCGCTGAGAAAAACCACCACAAAATTGTCAAGAACGCTTAACTCCTCAAGTTTGGAGATAACCCGTGTGTACTGCATATCCACCCACTCAATCATGCCGTAGTAGGCGGCTGTTGCCCGGTGCGCTTCGCGGTAGGTGACATCCTCCCCTATCTTCACTTTGAAGAACTCATGGCAGTCGAAGTTGGAGGGCAAATCCTCGACATACGGTTCCACGCGACGCATATAGTAGTTAAACAGATCTTCGGGGCACTGGTAGGGATAGTGCGGACAATTGAGGCTCACCGCGAGTAACAACGGGTGGTCGCCGGGCCTATCGTGAACTTCGTCAACAAAATACTCGTCGAGAATCATCAAAGCCCCTTTGGCGGAGTACCGGTCGTGCTGCATCCAGGACCCTTTTCCGACACGGGCGTTGGTAATCTCTTTGGCAGCAGACCATTTGCCAGTCCCTTCCTCAGGAAATGTCGCGGCGGTATGAACCGGGTCATCTACGGGTTCGTAGCCGTTTGGTCCCCGGATGTCGCGACCGATGCGCTCGTGCCAGCCGTGCATCTGATCGGGACCGACAAAGTGCATCTTTCCGGCGCTTACCGTTCTGTAGCCGTAGCGTGAGAGGTGTCCGGGAAGGGTGAGCACGTCGCTTGGCAATGGGCAATCGAAGCCGGTGCAACCGCTGTTTCGTGGATAGAGCCCCGTCAGAAAACTCTGCCGTGCCGGCACGCACACCGGCGCTGGCGTATACGCGTTCCGAAAATATGCGCCTTGGTTAACGAGACGGTCAAGGGTCGGCGTGCGAATATGCGGATTCCCTTCGACAGACATCAGATCGGGACGGTGTTCATCGTCAATCAGCAGCAGGATGTGCGGTTTCTTCTCAGGCATAGATTCTCCAATGTCAATCAGACAGCAGCTACATAATGGTATTCAGTTCATTCGCTAATGTTTAGTAAGGAGGTCGCGACCTGGAGATCGCTCCTACCGACAGTTGGGTGGCGTAAGGCGGTTTACGGCTCACGGGGGATCTCTATCGCCTTCGCTATTCACTCAGTTGATCCTATTCGGTCGCTTGATCCTCCTACAGAGTCCCAGTAGCAATTCGGTGTTACGCAACGCCCCATCCGGGATATTTGTCCGGGTTTGCAAAGTCCTGACCCAGATCGAGAAATCCCCGCGCACCTCGTCTTCCATAGTCAAACGGATCGTGGGTCACCTCCATCCAACGGTGAAGTCGAGCCTCCATCTCCTCCAAAGCAGGGCGCGCCTCTGCCGCGTCCGCGAGGTTAACCATCTCCAGGGGATCCTCCGCGCGGTCAAACAACCAGGGTCCTCGTTCATTGGCGTACCAGCGTGTATAGGTCCAGCGCTCCGTGCGAACCCCACGCCATCGCCCTACCCAACCATTCCGATCCGGCCATCCGTTTGCCATGTTCTGCAGGTATACGGAATCAGATGCCTCTCGCGCAAGTTCCGCACTACGCGAATCGCCCCTTCCGTGAGCCAATTCCTCCTCTGTCGAGCCGGACTCCCCGCGCCACACGCGTGAAATGTCTCGCCCCTGCAGCCCGTCCGGTAGCGGTACGCCGCACGCACCGAGCAAAGTCGGCATGATGTCAATGGCGCCCATAAAAGCGTCGCTGCGCGTGCCAGCATGCGTCACGCCGTTCCAGCGCAGGACAAACGGTACATGAATCGACTCTTCATACGGCGTGGCTTTGGAGGCGCGCATCGACTCGTGCATCCAGTCGTCGAATGGCTTGCCGTAACCGTGGCTGGAGAGATGGTCGCCATGGTCGGACGTGTAGCAGACGATGGTATTGTCATTGACGCCAAGACGATCGAGCGCTTCCATAAGTCTCGCCATCTGCTCGTCAAGCCCAGTGCAGCACCCGTAATAATCGGCGATCTCCTTACGCGCAAAATCCACCATCTGTTCCGGGACATTGCCGGGCACATCCACCTCGGCAGGATCGTACACTGAATGCGCCGCCGGATACTGCTCGTAGGGCCAGTGCGGCGGTCGCCAAGACACAAACAGCGCGAACGGATCTTCGGGTCGGGAATCCAGATGCCGTTCCATAAATCGAATCGCCAAATTCGTCTCCACCTCCGGCGCCCAACCTTCAAATACCGTTGGTCCCGACTCATTCTCGTAATAGCTGCGGTCGAAGAAACCGGAGCCGCCGTGGAGCGCGGCGAGATAATCAAGACCGTAACGCTCCTCCTCCAGATAAGGTCCTTTGCCCAGATGGAACGTTCCCACGTGCGCCGTTCCATAGCCGTGTTCGCTCAAAGTGCCCGGCAATGTCGGGATGTCGGTTCGCGGGCGATATTCGTTGTCAATCACAAAATTCTGCCACCCGTACCGCCCAGTGAGTAAAATCGCACGATACGGTGAACACAAGGGATGGTTGGAAAACATATTGTCGCACACCATCCCCTCCGACGCGAGACGGTCAATTGACGGCGTCTGAACAACGGGATTGCCGTTACACCCAAGAGCGCTGTAGCGTTGCTGATCCGAAAAAACAAACAGAATGTTGGGACGTTGCATAAGAATTCTCACACGGAAAAATAGTCCGTAGCATCTCAAGCACAAGTCGCGTCCAAAGACGTTGTGCGGCCAATAGGGACTAGGTAAGTAAGGGCAGGGACGCCAAATACGAACTACTGGACACTGGCTTCCGAATCCTCTTGAGCGTAGGCTTCCCAGAGATTGTTGATTTCCTTGGCGGGCAGCGGTCCGCTGTGGAGAATTAAGCGGTAGCGGTGACACATTGCCGATCCGGCGGGTAGATCGATGGATTGCGGGATACAGGGTGAAGGGTTAATCCCTCGCTGCCCATCTACGCGCCATTTCACCGGATGACCGGGGTTTTCGGGATGATCGCAGACGGTGATTCCGGCGCCAATCTCGCTCTTTTCTATGGGCATGTACAGGTCCACCCACGCCGCCGCCTGTTGCTCGGTGTCGTCATCCTGCATGCCGAAAGAATTGAGAACGGTTGCGCCGTAATCACTTCGATACGGCATACGGACGAACAATCCGCCGTACCCGTGCTGCTCGATGCACACATCCGAGACGGAGCGGAGGGTCCAATCCAAGTCTAGCAAGAGCAAATCGCCGTCAGCGCGTAACGACCAATCTTGCCGCTCAGCAAGCACGTGGCTGCCATCCGCATGATGCCAAACGGTCTCAATCCTCCAACGCGGCGGTTCCGTTTCCAAGATACGCGGCATGCTAGGTTTAATCAGACCGACCACCTGATTGGGGCGCTGCCCCGGATAGTGCCAAAAGTCGCAGCCATTGACGTCGGTGAACGCCGTCTGTATCCCGTGCTGGTGCGGATGGTGCCACGGGCTATCCGCGGTGAGGCAGATGCTGCCGTCCGCGGTGCGCAGCGGATGGATGTAAGGTAACATGCCCGGTCGGGCATTGTGCTGCAACACCACCTTGCCGAGAGAGGTGTCATCGACGAACAGACAGTCGTTCTCGGCGCGGAGGTTCCATCGTGAAGCCACAGACATAAAATCTTCTCCTTGGTTAACAGCGATTTATCGTAAGTGTTTAGTGTCTAGAAAAAACTGGCGTCCATAAAACGGCTATGGAATACGGAGTCCATCTTGATTTGATGGTCAAATTAGGTTGATTGGACATTCACAATCGTCCCCTACAATTTTCGAATTCGGAAGCGCGGCTCTTGTGCGTATCTGCGAACCGAAAGCGTGAAAAGAGATGCCAACAGAGCGTCGATTTAGGCGGTGCGTTGGCATTATCCAAAACGAAGGTTTCCTTTGCTGGTGCGGGTTCTCAGAAATCTGAGTGCTAACAAAATACTAACAGAAAAAAAGTTTGGCGGCGATCACGGATTCGCGGCGGTACGAACGGCAATGGCGATAATACTTACCTCACGCAGCCGGAAATTATGCTTTTCAGGTTTAAAACTGCCTTCCTGAGGCAACACCCCAAGGGGATTTCTATGCAAGCACTATCGGGATTTACTATGGGAGTTCTATCGCACTCCTTATTCGGTCGTTTGATCCTTCCTTAACTGTCAGTTGATCGCTCGATATTCATTCGTTTAGTGCTCAGACTTAGAGGCTGGTGGGCAGTGCCCACCCTACAATATTCTGTCGGTTAATCCTTATTCTGTCGGTTGATCCTTATTCTGTCGTTAGATTCTTCAGTGGTTTGGGAGATTTAAATCGCAGTTAATGCGTTACGACTCGAAAATTGCGTCGAAGCATGTCATAGCTTGGCTTCGTAGATGCTTTTGGCGTCGTGATTGAGTGTGCGAAATACTGCGATAAACTGCGAATATGTCTTCGATCGCGTTCACCGCGGTACTGCGACGATTGCCCAAAACAGCGGCAGGCGCTCCGACTGGATGCCACCTAGATTCGCTCATGCGCCGATAGTTTCGGCGCCGAAAAGGGACGAAACCCGGCGAACTGGAATAGCGGTTTAGACTCAGATTCGACATTTGGCTCAGTGGTCTTTTCTATTCTCACGTCACAAAGCGCGCACATAGGTGAACGAGTTCGACACTCGGCGGCATGCGTTGGAGGCGCGTACACTCTTTCAAAGACCGCGGGCAGCATTTGACAGCGCCGTTTTAGAGGAAGCGCGAGTGAACGGAATCCAATTAAAACTGATGGGATTCTCGTCCCTGCAGCTCAACCCCAGAAGAAACAAGTGCACAACTATCACTAGCCGGCATTGACGATTCGGCATCATTATACTATACCTCTGTATAGTTATCAATCTAAAACAATGGAGGAGTTGCCAGAGGGAAGTGATGGCTCAAGCTGCACATGAAATTGCGTTAATAGCTCAATCTATCCTTCGGAGACCGATTATTTTAAATACACATGTCGATATGTCATTCTAAATGACGTGTCTTGATGCCGCCCCACATCAGAGGCAACTTCTCCAACGGACTGACGGCGAGGCTCATTATTCCCCTTATTTCTTCATCATTCATCGGTCTATTCCAGAAACGCACTTCATCATATCTCGCAGGAAAGAACCCGGTGCCCGGATTGCCTCCATCACCGACCGCATGAATCCCCATCCATATCTTTTTTCTGGCTTTATCGCTATCCGGCTTGTCGTTAAGCGCTCTTGAGAAATCTCCCGCCCGTCCGATGAACTCCCCATCAATATAGGCTCTAAGTTCTTTGGCGCCTTCATCGCGCACCCCTGCGATATGGTGCCATTCCCCGTCGTTCAATTTCGGCTTATCCGTTATGACGCCGGGGGTGCCGGCACCCGAAGCTACAAACACATTCACTGCCGCAAATCGAAACTTGTCGTCCCCGTCAATATCCGAAAAGAAGAACATCGACCAGTGCCCTTTATTGTGTCCGTCAGTCCCATGTCCTCCGAAAATGAGATGCCCGTGGAAGCCGCTAACAACAGCCTCCGGCACCTTGGGAGCTTTAGCCGTGGTCATCAGCCACAGTTCGGCAGTGAACGAGCCACGCTCCGCCTCAATCAGCTCTGGTGTTAAATTGATTTCCACATACCCGGTTTCGCCGTCCAGTTGTAAAGCCCTCCCCCGTTTCCCCTGAAGGATTTTCGTCCCGCCGATAATCTTGCCGCCTCCCGTTTTGCCCGTGAGATCTCTCGCTATCCCGCCCGTGCTGTCGTCAAAGGGCAGATAAAGCAACAAGCTATCATCAAAAGCGTTGATAGGCAGAACGATGGCTATGAAAAGTACGCCGGATGCCATTGCGATGAATAGGTTCATCCTGTTTCTCGACATTTCGTTCTCCCACAACTTAGAACAACTTTGATTAACCCAAGCCAGTTTGACATACTGTCCATAGGGGGTAAATGCCTTGGGCTTCGACGGTTTTGCCCCCCAAGTAACGAACTTTTTTGGTTGTGCTAACTGCGTTTCAGATAGGTTTTAAACAGACTCCTCCCGATCAAAGAGAGCCAATTGATCCTCATTCAGAGTATCGGCACGAAGGTGAATCAAATGCAAGGCTTGCTCGGCAGTAGATTCCTTCTCGTCGCCGTCTTGGTCTACAAGGCACTTCACAATTATACCTTTGCCCCTCACATGTACAAGCAATACCATCTGAACGGTGAGAAGAACAATGCGCGTGCAAGTATCAATGAGTTTCAAATGACGATGCTCGGAAGATTGCAAGTTCGTTTTGCCTTCCCCCCAATCGTCTGGACGAGGTAGATATGCGCTACCATGCGCGAGGTCGTTGCGGATATCTTTAACGACGTTCAAACCAAGCCCGTTCAAATCGTCGGAGTCGTTTAGTTTGAACGCGTCACTACGCACTTCGTAAGTAGCATCCTCCTCTATGAATTTACGTAGGGAATATAAAGTGTCTTTGTAACCAGCAATGGGACGGCTTGGGCTATAGTTTTGCTTCAAGAACTTGATTGTTTTATCCACGACGCCGTATCGCTCTATACCTAAAAAAACCTTAGCTACAGTCTCAAAACTACCCCACACGAAATTAAAAATTATGAGTCTTGTGGTGAGATTTGACAGCAACTCACTGCGCTTATCTTCGTAAGCCATAGCTGTTCCACAATACGCTAGGGTGTCATCGTGCTTTGCTGTTGTCACCTTGACGCTTTCAACGCCAGCGGCGATGTCTAGCCAAGCCATTGCGTTCAAAAACGGGACCTGATCCCATTGGCTTAGAAACTCCTTTAATTCAAAACAGTGTTCTTGTAAATCAATAAGTTGATTGCGGCGCATTTCTTCTCCTTCCTCCTTATCAATAATGAAGTCTTAGTTAGGTTGGCCTTGTAGCGGCCCGTCTGAATTTTTGAAATTAGTCTTTGCGAACAGTCATCTTCGGCTAAATGCTTTGAGACTCCCGTGAATCTGCCAATTGAACCACGAAAAAACACCTTGCCATCTACGTTTCAAAGCCAATCTGAAGTCTGTAAATCACTTGAATGCGTGAATTGCCATTGCGACAATAATCAGTGGACTTGCAATGAAATGACAAAAAATCTCTCAGGCAGTTGGAATCCTAAGAGTTGCTCACCATGGCACTATACTCCGTGCATAAGGTCACCGGAACCCCATCTGCCTACTCAATACCTCAATTCATTTCTGTTGATCCGCTGTCGTAATTGTGCTACACTAAACATCTAATAATACGATAATAAAGAGCATTCTTCAATAATAAAAAACAGACATGTAATTATCCACTGGGACGTCATGTTAGAAAAGCTAGTGGAATTGAATCTCCAGCTAGTGTTCTCAGTCATGAACGTAACATCACTAGAGATATGGGACGATTGACATATTCTGATGTTTTGTTGGTTGCAGGTTGTGAGTGATGAAGTATAGATATTCTGGACACGGTACATTCCCTTGCCGGTATACTTGGCTCCCTAAAGCAGTCGTTGCCTTGAAAAATAAACCTCATCTATTTAGCGATGTAGATGAGGCGATGGTTGAGCTGGGCGTTGGCAGGCAAATGGTGCGCGCGATAAGATTTTGGGTTGAAGCCGCAAAGGTTGTCAAGAAAGACGGAAAGGACGAGTTTAAAGTAACTTCATTGGGCAGAATGGTAATTGGAGAAGACGGTCTAGATCCATATCTGGAAGATTCCCAAACGCTTTGGCTAATTCATTGGAATTTCTCAACTCACAGTGAAAATCCTATCTTCGCTTGGGATTTCCTTATGAATCAGTGGCAAGAACCAGAGATAATTCCATCGCTCGCGGTCAAAGCCTTTGAAAAAGAGGCTGTCCAGCATGATAAACGACGGTCAAAGGTTACACTCAAGGAGCACTTTGATGTTTTTCTTCATACTTACCTACCAACACGGGGAACGAAAGGTGATATACTTGAGGATAACCTTGATTGTCCTTTGATCGAACTGGATTTGATTCGGCAAGTAGGAGAGCGGATTTCGGACGGCCAAAACGGGAAACGAGAACCGGTATATGCTTTCAATCGTGATCATAAGCCGCAAATCAGCCAGGCGCTTTTTGTCTACTGCTTGAATGATTTCTGGAATACCCATCATGATCGAGAAGGGACTTTGCCATTTCGTGAAGTTGCTTCTGGACGTGGCAGTCCAGGTCAGGTTTTCAAATTGCCGGAACAAGAAATTGTGAATCGCCTAGAAAACATCGAAAACAGTACGAACGGTGCGATAAGTTTTCACGAATCAGTGAATTTGAGTCGAATTCAAAGACATCAAGAAATTGATCGGGACGAGTTGTTGGCAGCTATTTATCCTCCTGAAGAGGTTTAGATATTGAACCGCACTGTCGCCCACCTATTTCGCATCAACCCTCGCTTCCTGCGCTCAACACACCTTGAGCGAGATTTTTCCAACCCAGACAGTTGCGCGGGGTACATACCGACGGATTTTACTAGGACCTGCCTAAAGCGCTTGGCAGAAGGACTAGCAACAAATTCGACTAACCGAGCATGGCGACTCACCGGAGATTACGGCACAGGAAAGTCAAGTTTCGCCTTAGTTCTAGCCCACCTGTTTTCAGGTCAGCAAAATGGACCGCTGGAAAAACTGCGAAAATCCGTTAACATTGACGATTTCGGCTTTGAAAACCAGAGCTTGGTACCCATCCTAGTCACGGGAAATCGGTTGCCGTTGGGTTTTGACCTTCAATCGGCTTTACGGAAATCCCTCGCCACCGGCAACGATGTTTCTTATACAAAATTACCCTCCAAACTCCAACACTTTGCAAAGGTTTTGGATAAAGATACACCGCCGCAGCTTGAGTTTAGACCAGCAGAGGGCGAAATCCCGGGAATCGGAGATCAGGAGATTGTCGACGCTCTCATTCTCTATAGCGAGTTCATCAAATCGGATTCGAAAGGGTCAGGAGTTCTTCTCATCATTGATGAATTAGGGAAATTCCTCGAATATGCGGCAATGTATCCAGAGCGTCAGGACATCTATCTACTGCAACAGTTGGCAGAAGCCGCATCGCGTAGCGGAGAAACACCTTTTTTCGTCTTGGGGCTTTTACATCAAGGGTTTAGTGCCTATACTGATCGTTTGGATACGACTTCCAAACAGGAATGGGAAAAGGTTGCTGGACGATTTGAAGAAATTATATTCAATCAACCGCTTGATCAGGTTGTTCTGTTGCTTTCGTCTGCTTTGGGCGTTCGGAAGAATGGCGTTTCAGTAACGCACCAAGAAGAGACAGCCGCACAAATGACTTTTGCCCTTCGGCGAGGGTGGTTTGGCCCCGCACCGCCACGCAAGAGTTGGCAAAATAAAGCAGCGCGGTTATTTCCGATTGATCCTCTGGCTGTGCCTATTATCGTCCGAACGATGCATCGCTTTGGCCAGAACGAGAGGTCACTGTTTAGTTTTCTTCAATCCTCAGAACCATACGGTTTACAAGCCTTTTCTTCACAACTGTCGCTTCAAGATGCGCGACTGTACCGAATCCACGACTTTTACGATTATGTTCGAGCGAATTTGAGCCATTCGATCAATCTGAGCAGCACGCAGACACATTGGATGACGGTCGAGTCGATTGTCTCAAGTTGCGTGACCGACGACATTTTAGAACTGCAAGTTCTGAAAACAATTGGGATGTTGAATCTGCTGAACGCCAATGACTTACTTCCAACAGAGTCGATTGTCGTGCAGGCAGTGGCGGGAACGCAGGACGACTTGCGTAGTCGTGCCACCCATACAATAGACACCCTGAAGGATGAAAAACGCATATTATACGACCGCGGCATTGCCGGTGGGTTATGTCTTTGGCCTCACTCCAGTGTGGACTTGGACTCTGCTTACAAAGACGCGGAGCGTGCAATCGGCAGTATTGATAAGGTGAGCGAACGAATCCAAGCCTATCTTGAGCCTAGACCAATCGTTGCTCGCAGGCACTACATAGAAACCGGGAATCTGCGCCACTTTCGGATTCAGTATCTGACCGCATCTGCATTTGCTCAAATTGTACCTCAATCGGAGGGAGGTGACGATGGCACGATCATCGTGGTGCTATGCGACTCGCCTCAAGAACGACAACAGACATTGCAGACGGCTAAAAACTCAGTATTCACGAACCATCCTCAGATAATCATCGCCGTTCCAGATCCGCTGCACAACGTCGCCGACTATCTTCGAGATTCCCTGTGTTGGGAATGGGTTGGAAAAAACATATTAGAACTCAACACCGATCCTTACGCACGCGATGAAGTATCGCGTCAGCGCAAGGCGGCTCTTGAGCGCCTTGAAAAACGAATTAGCGACCTAATTAATCTGCGCGACTATTCAGGAAAAATGGCGTTCGATTGGTTTTCCGAAAGGAAATCACTACCAATTTCTAACTGTAAACAACTATTAAAGCATCTTTCCGATGTTTACAATCGGGTTTTCCCGCAGGCACCCAGAATTCAAAACGAACTTATCAATAGACAAAACTTGAGTGTCGCTGCGGCCGCCGCGCGATTGCGGTTAATTGGGGGGATGTTAGAGAGAGAATCCCAGTTGAACCTCGGCATGCCCACGAACAAACGACCGCCTGAAATGTCGATGTACCTTTCAGTCCTGAAACAGGGAAATATTCATGTCAAAGCGGAAAAAACATGGTATATTCAAGAGCCCCTTCCCGATGCGGACTCGTGCCATATCTTACCGGCGCTGAGGCAGATTGAATTGGTATTGAAGTCAAAACCAGACAAGAAAATAGCCGTATCTGAGTTGTTTGTAGAACTTCGAAAACCGCCGTTTGGAATTCGAAACGGACTAATTCCTTTACTGCTGGCAATCTACATTGCTGCTCATAGGCAAGACATCGCAATATTTGAAGATGGCACGTTCGTGCGTGAGGTTAGACGAGATGATTTCCTGCGACTGACGAAGGCACCTGAATACTTTGAAATCCAACACAGTGAGATTGAAGGGATTCGTGCCTCAGTTTTCGATCAACTCATTAAGGTGCTTGGCATTCAGCGAACATCAGGAGAGCGAACTTCTCGAATTCTTGATGTTGTCCGACCCCTGTGTACTTTTGTCGTGGAACTGCCTGAATATGTCCATAACACAAAGAAACTCTCTCAAGAAGCCATCGCCGTCCGCAACACGCTCATGTCGGCGGGCGAACCTGCGCCTCTACTTTTCCGGGATCTGCCAATTGCCTGCGGTGATGCTCCGTTTGATGCAACCGAATCCATTGGCGATAGTCGGGTGCAAGACTTTGCAGAAAAACTCAAAACCTATCTGACTGAGCTGCGGAATGCCTATACCGAGTTACTTGAACGTCTAAAATTTGCCATTTTCGAGGCATTTGAGGTGTCAGGTAGTTTTTCACAAGCGCGAGGTTCTCTTTCAAGCCACGCCGACGCTTTACGGATTAATGTTACGGAATCCCAACTTAAAGCCCTCTGCGGCCGCTTGAGTGACAGGACGCTGTCTGAAACGAAATGGATTGAGTCGGTTGCCAGTTTTATCGCTTCAAAACCTCCATCCTATTGGTACGATTCGGATGAAGTCGCGTTCCAAAATGAACTTTCAGACTTCGCAGAGCGTTTCAAGCATGTTGACGGTATCTATTTCGGGACGGAAGATAGATCTGCACGTGGAGAAGGAGTTCGCCTTGCAATCACGCGCTCGGACGGGAGTGAAAGGGCTGCGGTCATGTATCCCCGACCTGAAGAAGAGAGGATATTGGACGATATCCAAAAGCAAATTCGCGCCTTAATGAGAGATCGCCCTCGTTTGGGCTTGGCTGCCATCGCACGGACAGTGTGGGATGAACTCAACGAAGGTTCTGAAAAAACACGATAAAATGGAGCGCACCAAAAGGAGAATCAAAAAAGATGGCTCAAAAAGACCGGCACATCCTTAGCCTTTCAGGTGGAAAAGACAGCACGGCATTAGCCATCTATATGCGTGACCGCGTTCCGGAGATGGAGTACATCTTCCATGATACCGACAAAGAGTTGCCCGATACGATTGAATATCTCAAGCGCTTGGAAGCCTATCTTGGCATGCCTATTGAGCGAACCACGAAGCACACCGGTTTTGACAAAATGCTGAGGGTTTATGGTGGTATGCTCCCTTCAAATCATCGACGCTGGTGTACCAGAATGCTGAAGCTCAAGCCATTTGAGGCTTATGTGGGCGATGACCCCGTCATTAACTACGTCGGACTACGTGCAGACGAAAATCGAACCGGCTATATTAGTCACAAACCCAACATCAAGGTTGTTTATCCGTTCAAAGATGATGGAATTGTTTATGAGGACGTGGTTCGCATCTTAGAGGAGTCCGGGTTGGGAATGCCTCCCTATACGGATTGGGGACGAACACACTCAGGTTGCTTTTTTTGTTTTTATCAACAGAAGATTGAGTGGGTCAGGTTGAAACAAAAGTATCCCGAACTGTATGAGCAAGCAAAGGAATACGAAAAACCAAATAAGATTAACGGGAATATTTTTTACTGGAATGATGACGAATCTCTTGAAGAACTTGAGCAACAGGAACGGACTGCAGAGATTATTACCAACTGGGAAAAGAATCAAGAACGTTTAAAGACCAAGCGAAAAAATAGACCACTAGTGTCTGTGTTGGCTGGATATGAGTCCGAGGAGGATGAAGATCAGGGCTGTCTAACGTGCTTTTTGTAATGCGATGAATGCAATCGAACTCCACGATTTTGACGAACAAGTTGATATGATGAAAGCCCACGCATGGGATCGCGTTTTGATGTGGCCTCAATTGTGGTCTGAGTTCAAAACGCCGCCAAACCATGTTTGGAACTGGGGTTCTGTACCTTTTGAAAAAAGTTACTCAGATGCTGTCCCCGGTGACCGGCATGGTGTATATACTTTCGCGATTGCTCCCGGCGTTGCTCAGCATCCTTTGCTTTACCTCGTGACTTATGTGGGTAAAGCGGATCAAATGACATTGCAATCACGCTTCCTTAGTTATTTTTACGAACGATCCAGTATTAAAAGACCACAGATTGGTCGGTTTCTTCGGCAATACGATGGGTTCATAATGTTTAGTTTTTGTCCCATCGCGGATGTTTCGACAATTCATGAAATCTAAAATCAGCTAATTAACGCATTGATCCCACCTTTGTGTAGACGATACCCGGATAAGGTTTCGGCACCGCGACGAGCCTTTTAGCGATCGCGAGAGGCCGAGACGAAAGGTCAAGATGTGTAAAGAACTCAACCTACCTGCACTAAAGGGCATTATCGGGGATTGGGTTTACTACGTTACATTGCTTCCGTTCCTAGAAGTGCGAAAACGAATCCGAAGAACCCGTGATATTCACGAGGCACAAGTATTAGAGGATTGGTTACAACGTGACTTGACGGATCGAGGTGATGAAATAGCTGACTATTTGGCGACCCAGAAACAGTGCTTCTTCAATGGGGTTGTCGTAGGGGTCTATGGCGGAGAACCGCAGTGGTACCCCCTCTCCTTGCAACCCTCTACGTACCTAGATCCGATTACGGTTGGTGAGAGTGTTGAAGCCGGTATGGGCATACTGAAATTGACTGGCAACGAAAAACTTTTTGCGCTTGATGGTCAACATCGTGTCGAAGGGGTTAAACGCCTTGTCGATCAAATAGGAGAAGAAGGATTTGAGAAAAGACCCGACGAACTGTGTGCGATATTCGTAGCTCATAAACAGTCGCGCTCCGGAATGCAAAGATCCCGACGCCTATTTTCCACGCTGAATAGGTATGCAAAGCCTGTAAGTCTCACTGATTTGATTATTCTTGATGAAGACGACATCGTTGCGATTACGTGCCGACGTTTGATTGAAAAGCATCCGTTATTTGCGGACGGCAAGATTTCGTTACAACAACAGAAGGCCATAAACACTACAGATCGCCGTAGTTTTACATCGATTGTTGCGCTATATCAATCTATGGACATGTATCTGGGCATCAGATTCACGCCGAATCGCCATTGGAAGAAATTCAAGTTGATGCGCCCGGACGAAAACGCCGTTAAACAGTATGTCTCTAGAGCTAGCCGGTTTTGGGACAACCTGGTTGAACAGCTTTCAGAACTCCAATTTGTAGTAAATATGAAGCCGGACGATGAGCTCCCAGATAAATTTAGGAGCGTATATGGGGCGGAAATCTACTTTTCCGCCCCATATTGCCCTTGATCCTCACGAAAGCCCTCAAGAATGCCATGGCCCTCGGAATGAGCGAAGATGCCTTTCTATCACGATTTTGTCGGATTCCGAAAGAGTTAAATCGTCCGCCGTGGCGCGGCGTTTTGTGGACCGACTCTATGGTGACGCGAGCGAAAAACCAAAACATCGCAGAGCGTCTTATTCTATGGATGGTCAATGCTGATCCACAGGAGAAGAAAATCAAGGCGCGAACACTTTGCCAAGATATTGCCGCCCTTCAGGATAAGCAAATCGCAGATATCCAATTGCCAGAAAAAGTCATGAAAGCACCATGAAAGCTGCCGAAGACTGGATCCGTTTCCTTCGCAAGTACGGCCCCATTGCCCAAAACGGAAACATGTTTGATGAGGAAATTTGGCGGGCGGCCAAGCGGACAGGTATCGAGCCAATCACGTTTGACCATCCTTTAGCCGAACGGCTTCTCCGCTGCTTCGGTCTCTCCAGCGATGAATGGAAATCCGTTATCCTCACCGGAACAGCAGGTGATGGCAAAACGCACCTATGCCGTACTGTATGGGAAAAACTTGGCGGAAGTGGTGAGGAATGGGCATCAGACGAACCTTATGTTATGATAACAGTTCAACATCCGAACAGAGGAAAAGTCCAAGTTCATGTGATTCGAGATCTCAGTGCTTGGGTGCCGCAACAAGGAATGGCATGGCCTCAAGAGAAGGCACAACTGTTGTTGAAGTTCAGTAAACTACTTTCTGAGGCTGACCCAACCGATTTTTTTCTAATTGCGGCTAATGATGGTCAACTCATTGAAGCATGGCGACGATTGGCAGAGCATACAGAAGACGAAGATGTTGAACTGGCACTTCTGATATTTGACGATTTACTTTTCAAGGGAGAAGAAGAGAGGAGCGGCCTAAAGTTCTTTAACCTCAGCCAGATGAAATCTTCCGACTTGTTTGAACTGGCTTTGGGGAAACTTCTCTCACACGAACGATGGCAGGAGTGTTTTGAGGGAGAAGCCGCACAATCGGTTACTTTCGGTCCGCGATCACCTATCCGGCGAAATTACGAATTACTTCGCGAGCCATTGATACAGACCCGTCTTAGAACGCTTTTTGAATTTTTCGACTACAATGAACTCCATGTGCCAATTCGGGAAATTTTACTGCTTTTAGCAAACGCGATTCTTGGTCATCCCGACTGTCGGGAAAGGTTGATGATTCCCAAGGATGTCGAACGAGTTCTCAACAACGGGACATTGGCAAGAGCCAGTTTATACAGCAACATCTTCGGCGGAAATCTGTCTGCTACTCGTCAAGAGTCTATTCCTGTCTTCCGTTATCTGAACCTGCTACGCATCGGCTACGAAACGACCAACCGTATTGACAATATCCTAATCTTCGGCGACACAGATGAACGGCTGCGTCTCTATTTCCAGAAGTTGGTTGACGACGATGCGTTTTATGGGGCAGACAAATCTTATGGGGAGGCGCGAGATGCCTACATTGAGGGGCCCGAAGAGGATGAAGAGAAAAGTGTAGAATTCTTGGAAGCGTTGGTCGCGCAACGCCGTGCGTTGTTCTTCAAAATCCCAACTGAATGGGAAGATGAACTAAAGCTATGGGATTTAACGGTGTTCAAACACGCCGGCACCTATCGGACGAAGGTATTCCTAGCGTTGAAAGAAGGTAAGAAGGTTGAAAGGCGAATCGTCCGGCGTTTGGTCAAGGGCCTCAACCGCATCTGGGTGGGTATGTTGATTGATAGAGATCAAGATGTCTATCTGGCAACCGGACTTGCATTCTCTAACGCACGGGTGAGTCGCATTCTTGAGGAGCAAATTTCGGTCGCGCCCCGATTGGGACAGAAGGTTGAGATTATCTTGAGAAAAAGTGATGAGATGCCAATGATTCAGGTCGTGTTGTCCCCAACAATTGACCGCTCTTTTGCGCTGACTTTGACCCGTTTCGAGTTTCTCAACAGAGTTGCCGACGGTGCGCTCCCCAACAGTTTCTCCAAAGAATGTTACGAAGATGTAATGACTTTCAAGAGTCGGGTTTTGGCGGCGCTTGCGGAGCGCCGTGTGCGGGATGAAGAAGAACAAGATGCAGAACTAACCCTTCGTCTCCTAGGTGTTGACGAACACGGAAATCCCACCGAAGAAACCGTGGAGTTGCCAAATGTCTGAGTATTTACAGTCGGGAAATATCGTATCGAATATGCATTGTCGAAGTGACCATCCGAGCATCTCCCCTTGGTTGGACGAACAGATTTGGGGACACCGCATTTGGGACAACCAGAGTCCATGGCTACTTTTTCTGGAATTCTTAAGCGTCGCCGAAGCCTGCCATCGTGAGAATAGACTATTTGACGAATGCGGCGTGTCCTATCCGTTACAATTTCGGCCTTATCAGCGACTTTACTTGAGAAACATCCTTTTCAAGAATGGGTTTGTTGATGGTATTGACGCGACACGCAGCGATGGTGGCGCATGGGAGGAGTGGATTCAACGAATGAACACCGAAGCGGATGGGGTCACAGCACGGACTTTTGTGTATCTCAAAGACAAGTTTTCATCATTTCATGATTTCGCGACCATCGTCGGAACACTTCGTGACACTGCTGTTGAAGGTGACAGGAATAGGAGATGGTCGTCCCGTTTTGTATTTCCTTTCGGGCCGCACGGTCTGTACGAAGACCTTAATGTAAGAGGTAGCAGTGTTTCTCGCGAATACATCAACTTCGGGCGGACCGGTGAACTCCTCTACCTGATGCTCTGTCGCTCAAAGTCCGCAGAAGATCTGCGAGAGCCTATAAAATTGTTGTTTGATGAGGATAACTACCTCAATAAGTTGCTCAAACGCCTTCAACCTGATGAAGATGACGACCTGCATCGTAGAGGACAGAGCTATCTTCCTTATATTAAACATCACTGCTTTGATTTTCTTGGTGAGGATTGGAAGAACATCTTCGACCTGAAACTGCCGGGATTTGATGCCTATCAGTTTTTGGTAGAACTCAGTGCCTTCCATGTGATGCTGTACCAGCTTAACACCGCCACGTGGTTCATACCGGAGAGCCGGAAGGTTCGCTTCATCTGCGAGGTGATTGCTCCTCAAAAAACACTCATCCGAGAATTGTCGATTGCCAATTACCAACAGAACAACGTGTTGACAGCGCAGGCTGTTGACTCATACGTCTCCCGTATTTCGGAGTCCGAGGATTGGTTGGCGGCAATTGAAGGTTCTACGGGAGCAGATGCCTTCATTAAATGCAAGGAGATTCTGCAAAATGAACTCCGGTGGCCCCCAACCCGACCCAACGCTTCCAATAGGTACGACGGTCCATCAAACCCATTCGATCTCCTCAAACAACTCAGAGAGACTGCTCGAAAAGGACATCGGCAACATGTAGGGAATGTTCATCGCGTTTATGGAGGGGCAACCGGGTTGATCTCTCGGCGCGGCACAAATCGACTTCGCTACGCTCCAAACGATACCTTCCTCAAAACCATGGTGGTCGCCAATGTTGGAGAACGTAAGGAATTCAACAAATTCTTAAGCGATCTCTATAGGCGGTATGGGCTAGTTTTTGGAGAGCAAGAAGCCTCGGATGCTCTTCCCTCTAAAGCATTTGATCAGAAAGTCTTTCAAGCGAATACCGAGCGTTTGGAACGGCGTCTTTCCAGCATGGGTATGTTACGCCGCCTTTCCGACGCCTGCGCTTACGTCATCAATCCTTTTGGGAAGGAACAAAAATGACGACTGACGAACTGATTGGACAAGTTGGCGCCAAATATTTGCGAATAAAACTTGATGAAGCCGACGACTCCGACGACACTGCTCGATACCTCATTGATCGGCTCTCAGAGGGACAGACCGCAGACATTGCAAAGGCGATATTGGCTGATGCAGTGCTTAGCAAAAAGGTTGAGATTAAGTTGCCAACTCGTTTCATGCAAGGGCAGAAGCTACCCGATTTGATTCTGACCGATGAGAGGGCAACATACTATCGTAATGCTCAATGCAGGAAGGCAGCTCTCTTGCTCGCGACGACGGGCGATGACGAAGCGCAATCACTGAATCACCTCACCCCGATTGGTATTGCCCAACTGATGGATAACCCCAAATTTTGGGTCGATGTTGCCTCAACCGATGCAGATCTTTCGGAGAGTAATCGGAAATGGTGGGAGAAGGCGCTCAAGGGATTATTCGAGTTAAACATCTGCTCACTAGAGCAGATTGCTCAGTACATTCTGCAAACCCGCAACGCTATTGTCGATGATGGACACCCCATTGTACATGCGCTTGACGCGGCACTACCAGCGCTACAGATTCCCAGAGGCACCGGGGATTTCAACGGAATCAAGGACAATTATCGAGGCTATACCGCCCAATGGCGGAGACGTTACGAGTCTGCTCACCGCAAATATGCCTGTTACCTTCGCAAATATACCCCAAACCAGACCCTCCTGAATGAGGATGACCTCAAGGCTGCTTTCGACGCGGCAAAGGATGCCATCCCTGAAAATTACCATTCTCTGATTGTCGCGTTCATCGGAGCCCCAACCGGGTGGAATGACCACGCCCAGGAATTGGCTGAATGTGAATGGGACATCGTTGGTCAACCGTTGTTTGAGGGGTTGAAGCCGGAAAAGAAGGGCATTGGGGAACTGACCTTTGCATTCTATGATGAGCGTGAACCGGAACTTCTCACTGAATCCGAGCGGGATTATTTGCAGCGACTCAAGCAGCGCGGGAGACTTCCAAGAAACGATGATGAAGAGGATAAACAGTTTTACGAAGACCACCGAAATGAACTCAAGGAAGACCGCACACTCAAGTCACTGTGGGACCGGTTTATTTTCAAAACCCCGCTGGAGTCCGACGATTTCTTGGTTGGGCTAATACAATGCATCGAAAGACTCCTTGGCGCGAAATCGGCCAGCGGGGAAACGCGAATGACAATTCGTTGTGATCGTCGATCTAGAAGAGATCTCAGAGACCTCAATGTTGAGGCAGGGCTTTATTTTGCTACGCGCTATCGTGGATTGCCAACGTTGTTCGGGCCGAAAGTGACGTGGGCACCGGAGCTCGATCAACTCTTTTCTTTTTCAGAATTGGTAGAAACTTGGCGCGGTGAAAGTGGTTCCAGGCTGTGTGAGTCAACGGCGAAAGCAGCGCGACAGATCAAATTCACAATCGAACTTAGTGCCTCAGATGATACTGCAAAGCACGCGACCCAACTTATTTGGGAATTTGACCTGAGTAGCATCACCACCCAATTTCACAGCGATTTTAACCGTCTTGTGGAACACCCGCTAGTCTTCTGTCACACGACACGCGAACCTATCAGCACCAAAGGCGAATTCCAGCCCCTTAACCTGTCCAATGTGAAGTCGTTTGGCCCGGCCTATGGAAATGAGCGCGGTTCTTTTATCGCCATTTACCAAGAGGACAACGATATCGCTGAAATATGGCTTAGAAATTTGGAAATAGCAAAACAGGAGCACCTGCGGACCGACGCAGACGCACAACAGATTCGGTCAAGATTTGAAATCTTTCGCGCATCCTACGCGGCGGCAATAGCGGGATTCATGAAGCGTGGAGTGGCTTGCGCTGAACTCCTAGAACAGTTATCCGATTACGCGGAACTTCTGGAGACATTATGCCATCACGCCAAAGGTGACCGCAATCGGGAGTTGTTGTTAAACCCACTTCTGAAAATCGGTGCTGTTGCCGTGGAAGGCGGACCGCTTGCAACAGTTGTTACCCCGTGGCATCCGCTTCGTCTGGCCGCAATGACGGTAAAGGCAAAACAGGTGGCAGAACTCCTTCACCGTCTGCTCGCCGCTGAAGACCTAGCTTTTGGCAATGCAGAGCGATTCTATTTCCGAGAGATTGAAGAAGCGTTGGCGCATGCCTATTACCCTGAAGTTGTCCCAGGTTGGGACCGCGGTGAACCGAAACTGTTGTCGCTGACCGATACTGTGGGAGATTACAGTCTGCACGAACACCCTGTTGTGACCGACGAAGCTAGCGATGGCACAAATGACAACCCTGAAGGAGCTGCCAACCTTGTCACCGATCAAGTTGACCGTTATTTGCAACTTCAACCCCATGCTCAAACTAACCTCTCTGTCGCCCTCTACAACTGCGATTCTGTGCGCCTTCTGCAAGCGGTTGTCGAGAAGATTCGTAAGAAGTACGAAGAAAACGAAGATGTACTTTGCCAGATTGTGCTTCGGCATCGGAACAAGAAACGCCTGCGTGGGCTCTATGAGCAGATTATTCAAAGTAGTGGTGAAGAAGTTGATGCCTTCAGTGCCAGCGAAGCAACCAAGGATTTCATGGCTCGTTTGCGCATCAATATCATCGCTGATCAGGTGTCGCAGCCAGATAAACGGGATGGCTGCCCGATGGACATCGTGTTCTCCCAAGATGTTATCGCTCGCCATGCCGGAATCGAGTGGTACAGTGAAGATGCTCGACCTGTCGAACTTCTCAAGTTGTTCCCTTCTCGCTGGTCCCGCCGCCGGCCCGCCTCCAAAGACGATATGAAGTCTGTTGTTTACCTCTGCTGTCCTGTTCAAAGCCGTGAAGTTTGGACGTATTTGACAGCAATGGCAACTGTACTAAAAGGTGATTGGGACGAAAACGAAGCAAGTCGACTATTGCCCGCAAGACAATTAGACTTCCAAAAACAAGAAATGACCAGCATTTTTGAAGAGACGCACAATCTTGGAAACTGGGTAATTAACTACGATGAACTTCTTGACCGCCGCCAAGTGGAGAATCAAAATGCTCGTGTCATTCGATACAAGCAGTCTGCCACACAGGGACGGAATACAATCATTTCGTCAAAGGCGAATCTCGAATTTCTCGAAAACATGCTTGTCCGTCGCTTAAAGGCACTCGCGCTTGATTTGGACGAAGCCGCTTACCAACGACTTGCAGGGGAGTTTTGTGACGATGCCAATAGGATTTCTGGCGACATTGTGCTCCGTGCCGCCAAACGGGGACGGAACGCGAGTGAGCTTATCGGCGTGGTTTTGAGCCGATTCCTCATCCGGCATGAGTTGAGAGATAATGACTACTTTGGCTGGTACTTTCTTGACGATTATGCGGAATGGTTGGGGTTACGAGAAGGACGAATCGCTGATATTCTGGCAATGAGTCCATCTCAGACACAAGACGGGAAATTGAGACTAGACATCGTTGTTTCAGAAGCGAAATACATCAGTGCTAGCGATCTGTCAAGAAAAAAGGAAGAATCTCAAAAGCAACTCCGCGACACTCTTAACCGAATCGCTGACGCACTCTTCGGTCAACCGGAGCGTTTGGACAAGCCGCTTTGGTTGTCACGGTTATCCGACCTAGTTCTTGACGGACTCCGGTTGCCGGCCAGTGCGCATATTAATCTTTCCGACTGGCGAGGATTTATTCGAGAGGGAAAATGTCAGATTTTCCTGCGAGGTTATTCTCATGTGTTCGTTTCAGGCCCCCCGGCTGCGGAGTGTTCGGAACTGATTTCGGTAGCGCATTGCGAAGAGGCATACCAGGAAGTGTTCTCACACGCAAAGGTTCGGGATCTTGTTCTGTTTTACAAGGAGGACGCCGATCCGATTTCAATCAGGCGAGATAATGTCGGCGAGGAGATTTGGTCGACAAAAACTTATCGCGGACCAGTGGGTGACACGCTCACGGTTGAAAGACCGCCACGCTCTGCCGAATCTCGTGACATTCAACCCGAAGCAGAATGCGAAGAACTCGAATCTGAAGCACAAACGGTTACTGAAGCAGCTACCCTGAATGATGAATTGATTTCTGCAGACACGGTCGAAAGCCAAAATCAAAACGCTGACACACGGCATGCCGCCATTTCGGAAAGCTGGGCTTATAAGGGAGTTGCTCGTTTTCTAGCTGAATATCAGGGAAACGAAGTTGAAACCCAAGACGCAGAACATTGGTTGGTTGAAACAGCACGGCAGTGCAGAGGCGCGCTTCAACAGTTCCAGCTTCAAGCCAAACTGCTTGACAGCATTCTCACTCCGAACGCCGCACTGCTGAAGTTCCAGGGAAGCGCGGATCTGACCGTGGAACTGGTGTCAAGGCGACGCAGTGAGTTCTTGACAACTTATGGACTCAATCTAATTTCAGTACGACCTGAGCCGGGGAAAGTAACGATCTCAGTTGCCCGTCCAGAACGCCGGATCTTGTACCTGCCACAAATCTGGCGAAACTGGGCTAAGGACGCACCCAACCACGATGAGGGAGATCGCAACAGAGGCAACCAAAAACTCCTAATCGGTCTGAAGGAAGAAGACAGTAGTCCGCTTTTTTTATCACCCAGAGAGAATGCCCCACACACGTTGATTGCAGGTTCGACCGGTAGCGGCAAGTCTGTTCTGATGCAAAACATTATTCTTGGCATCGCCGCCACCAATACGCCGGAGCAAGCCCACATCGTTCTAATAGATCCGAAGATGGGCGTGGATTATTTTGCGTTTGAGGATTTACCTCACTTGCAAGGAGGTGTGATCGACGACCAAGAAACGGCCGTTGAGCATCTGAACCAACTGATATCAGAAATGAATCGTCGATACAAAGTGCTTCGGCAGAACCGGGTGAGCGACATATTCGACCTTAATGCCAAGCCAAGGGCGACGGAACATTTGCCGGTCCTTTGGATCATCCACGATGAATTTGCGGAGTGGATGATGACTGAAGAATACAAAAACACCGTTACCAATGTTGTGTCACGGTTGGGCGTTAAGGCAAGGGCCGCAGGAATCTTCCTTGTTTTTGCTGCCCAGCGCCCGGATAATCACGTTATGCCAATGCAGTTGCGGGCAAACCTAGGCAACCGTCTAATCCTTCAGGTTGATGGTGAAGGCACATCTGAAATTGCCCTAGGTGAACCGGGGGCAGAACGTCTCTTAGGCAAAGGGCATTTGGCGGCAAAATTGGTGGGCGAATCCACCATCATTACTGCCCAAGTGCCGTTCGTTACCGCAGAAAACCTGGAAGAGATTGTTATACGGATCCAAATGGAAGAGATGCACGAAGCCGCCCCATGAAATCAGTTTACGCAGACAACAACGCCACAACCCCTGTTGCACCAGAAGTGATAGAGGCGATAATTCCATACTTCAACAACAAGTTTTACAACCCGAGCGCGATCAGTGGACGCGCATACGGTATTGATTCAGCAATCGCCAAAGCCCGTCGGAGCGTGGCGGAATCTCTAGGTGCGTCAGACGCGAAGGAAATTGTCTTTACTTCCTGTGCAACCGAAAGCAACAACTGGACGATTTTCGGGACAACTCGGGCAAATCCTGAACGCCGGCATATCATCACATCTCAAGTAGAACATCCCTCTATACTAGAAGCGTGCAAGTCTCTATGTAAGAACGGCTATGACGTTACATTTCTCAGTGTAGATTACGATGGCAATTTGAGTACGGATGAGCTACTGGACTCCATTCGTTCTGATACCCTTTTGGTCTCGTTAATGGCAGCAAACAATGAGACAGGCGTAATATTTCCGGTTGACCTCTTATCGGCTGCTGTCAAGGAACGGGATACGAACATCATATTTCACACGGATGCCACACAGTACGTCGGAAAACTGTCCGTTAATCTCAACCGAGAGTTTGAACACATCGATCTGATGTCGTTCTCCGCCCACAAATTTCATGGACCGAAGGGAATAGGCGGGCTTTTCATTCGGAAGGGGACACCGCTGCCTCCGCTCCTGTATGGAGGAAATCAAGAGAATGGTCGTCGGAGTGGCACTGAGAATGTGCCGGGAATAATTGGCTTGGCGGAAGCGTGCAAGTTAGCTGACCGCAACATCGAAAATCTGCAACGGGTCGGCGCTTTACGCGATCAATTGGAAAGAGAACTGCTTGACCTATTCCCGACTTCCTTAATTAACGGTAAGAAGGCGAACCGCTTGCCCAATACACTTAGTATCGCTTTCGAAAATAGCGATAGTGAAACACTCCTACATCAGCTTTCCCAGAGTGGGGTGTACGCCGCAAACGGTTCGGCGTGTTCCACAGGTTCGTTGGATTATTCTCACGTCCTTTCGGCGATGCAAGTGCCGTATGATTATATTGCCGGCAGTATACGATTTAGTTTCAGTTATCTAAATTGTCCGGAGGACGTGAAAACAATCGCAGAAAAAATGAAACAGATTTGTGGTACAGCCTTTTGACATCTGGGCGGCGACGAAATTAAACTCACCACTCCATACCTACCTAATATTCCGCCACGCGCCGCGCTTTTATCTCTCCCCAAGTCAGAGATAGTTTATCCAACGGATCCACCGCGAGCGTCATGTGTCGCTTAGCGTCGTCTTGAGTCATGGCTATATTCCAGAAGCGAACCTCGTCAACTGTGGCGGGAAAGAACCCGGTGCCGGTCTGTTCGGCGTGGTTCGGAATATGAATCCCAATCCAGATGTGCTTGCGTCCGCCGTCAGCCTTGTTAAGACTTCGGTTGCGCTCGTCCTCCACGCCAACCAAACGTCCGTTGATAAAAAGCCGAATCTCTTTGGCATCTTCGTCGCGAACCGCGGCGATGTGATGCCACTCCCCGTCGTTCAGGTGAAATGTGTTGTCCGCGACAACACCCTGCGGGCCGCCACTTGTATGGGAATTCACGTTAATGTTGTAGAAAGAGAGGTTGTTGCCGTTTTGCAGGAACATAGACCAATGACCGTGAAAGTGTTCCTCAGGCCCATATCCCCCGAAAACCAGATATCCGCGTAGTCGTTTGACCGGCTGCTCGACCGCAATTTCCGGGCCCACGGCTTTAGTTTTGAACCAAAGTTCCGCAGTGAAGGAGTTTCTCTCCGCCTCAATCATCTCGGGAGTGAGTTCAATCTGCAGGTACCCGCTTTCACCATCCAGTTCCAGCGCTTTGCCGCGAAGACCCGGAACAATCTTTGCGCCCCCGTTGATGACCCCACCCTTCGTTTTTCCGGTCAAATCCCGCGCGACCTTCCCGTCGCCACTGTCGAAAGAAAGATAAAGCAGCAAGTTCTCATTCACGGCTTTAACAGACGATACCGAGGCTACCAAGCATATGCAGGCGCCCATTGCGATGGCGAGGTTGTTTGTTACTCTCATGAATTCCTCCCCGGTCGGTCAATCCTCACGGTCCGGTTTCTGATTCTGTAGGTTCCCGCCGTCAAGTTAACCAATATCCTAGCGATATCTACTTAACGTGTCAAGGAAGATGTTCAAACCCAAGGCAATAACGACGTTTACCTCTACATCGTGCCGCCGAAGAATATGAACCGATGCATAATATCGCCGATTATCGTCCAGATGCTCCCCACGACGTATTCCCCCAAAATGAGTCCCAAGAATAGAGGTCGCGCGCGGCGGTACTGTCCAACCCCGCCGTACCTTATCAGTAACCACTTCATCGCGAAGCCGATAAACATGGAGAACCAGAAGTGGTTGATGTCTAGGCTGTTCGCTATCGCATACCCACCCGGGTGCAGCCGCCACCAGAGGAACCGCTGGCGCATGGCAATCAGAAAGACTGAAACGCCAAAACCGATGCCTATGGTCTGTATACCTGAAATCTCGATTTTTTTGGAGGGATAGGCGATCCAGTCTGCCACCCGCGTGTAGATAACATCGGCGAACCGTTGCAGGGAGCTGCCGCCCGAAGTGTAAGCCACATGCAGATAAACCCAGAACAGACTGAGTGTGCCGACAACCAACGCGGCTGTCATAGCCAGAAATATCCGCTTGTTGCCTACCCCGGCACGGTCAAGCAGCGCCAATCCCTCCATCTGATGCGGCTGCGGATGCCCCCGGTACGTGAAGTTGAAGAACCCCAGCATCGACATCACCGTTAAATTTCGATACCCTATACGGCGCGCCCCAAGAACATCGGGCAGAATCTGATCCGGTCCAGTGAAATGGAAGTCGTGCATGGGGACCCCCATCTCGGCTCGAAATCGGGTTAATCCAAGGGACACCAGATAGTAGAGCAGAAAGAAAGTGAGGCTCAACCAGATCGCCATTCCCGCCTTCCACAGGAACAGGGTCATAAATCCAATCCCCAGAACTATGGTCAATACCGCTTTACGATAATTCGCTTGCTCCTCGGAATCAATTCCGGATGCACGCCTGAACATAACATTGAAGTATTTTCTGTTCACCCAGATTGCAATCACCGCCATTCCGACCAATGCGCCGAACGACTGCTGATTGAGCGAAACCAGATACCCGGTATACGCAACACGCCGCGCGCCCAGCATTTCCGCGACAATCCGTTGCACCTTGCTCAGAAAGAAAAAGAATGCGCAAGAGAACGACATATCTAACGGCATGAAGAATCCCAAGCCAATGACGGGAAAGGCGAATCCGAGTTGTAGACTGCCGATGGCGCTCCACGGCTTGGTCGTGAAAAAATTGGACAATTCGTTTTCGTACGGATGGATACGTAGCCTCGGAACAGCAGGGTAGAGCGAAGCCAAACCGTTAATCAGCGCTATTCCGCCAGAGATGCCGAAGCCAATCCATAATAACCGACTCTTCAAAATGGGAGTTCTGGGATTCGTTATCTCAAGCGGCAACTGAATAATCGGATAGGATAGCCTCTCATTTTCCACCCACGGACGTCTGAACAACACGGCGATAGCGCCCATCACCAAGACCAACATCACGACAAATGCCGACCAGCACAAGGCGGGGATGAGCCAGGGTTCAATGTGTTGCTTGATGTATAGCGTGGATTCTCCCCGATAGTAGGTTTGTAGCACGCCTTTATCGCTCACCGATAACCACGATGGAATATATCGGGCGAACAGGTTCTGCCAGTCGTTCTCCCGTGAGGCAACTCGAAAGGGATATTCCATGACCGGCACCAGCGTTTGCATCATCTGAAACGATTGTATCGCCGAGGTCAGGCTTAACATAATGTAAATGGTTATCAATTCCCCGTGCGTTAGAGACAGCCGCGGCGCAAACTTCGCCATTGGACGGTTAAACAGGGCTAACACAAACACGATGAACACAACATTAAAGAATGGGGAGATGATAGTGGGAATTGACTGGTACTGATAGGGTTGGCGGGAGATGACTAACCAATAACAGTTAATCGGGATAAGGATCATCCCGATTAAGATGATCCGAAGTGAAATTCCTGGCGGCTGGCTTTGTTTCAAGACATTCCTTTTACGGTTTATGGCACGAATTCTCGATTATCAGATCGAAGTTCTTGTAGGGTGGGCACTGCCCACCATTCCCGGTTGAGTTCATACTAATACCATTTCTATATATTTTCAGTGCATAAATTGCGTCAATCAAGTCGTTCCAAGGCAGGGCAAGGGGATCTCTATCGCGGTCGTTATCCACTCCCTTGATCTATTCGCTCAGTTTGCGCATCACGAGCACAATCTAACAGATTATGCTACAAAGGCGGCAACTTGGGTTATCTAACAAGTGAACGCCAATGTTCATTTTTTGTGCAAGAGGGGCGTTGGCAGATCTCGCAACAGTGCCTGTGTCTTACAAATCTGGTAGAGCACCAGTGCTGACCTACCCTCCTGCTGGTAATACCATTTCTTACAGTGATAGGGTATCAATGATGTGAATTTCAGAAAAAAAGCTATCGCCTTCGCTATGGGATCTTCTATCGCGTTCGTTATTCACTCACTTGATCTCAGTTGATCGGTTTTGGGGCAGATGGTTCTACTTTTTTAGGCTAATATAACAAAAATTTTTTAGATTGATAACTTAACGTATGTGTGGTATATTTTAGTAGAATTCAAGCGGTTATGCGAGAAAATTGACGCTTGCGAGATTTCGATAGGAGAAAAAGGCTATAGACAATTTGGATAGTTTGCCACAACAGCCTACCGAAAGACAATATGTTTCTGTGTTGCTATCCCACAATGTACTGGCGGCATAGGCACTCAAAAACGGAGGTGCCCGCTTGCAGGATAATATTGGAGTCATTGGATTATGACCGAGGAAAAAGATGTTGGCTTAAAGCAATGGGTACGCGAGATAGATAAAAAGGTGGATAACATACTTGAATTCATGCACAAGATGGAAGTCCATCTCGACTACACATCCAAGCGTATCGATACCCAGTGCGAAAAGTTGGCAATTCAGGACAATCGGCTTAAAGCGGTCGAGGACGAAATCCAAAAGCACAAGGGGGAGCTCACGATGCTCAAGTGGATTTTGTCCGGGATTGGCGTAATTGTGGCGGCGGCGGTTCCGATTGTTATGATAGCAAAAGGTGGTTAATAAAAAGAATAAACATCTTTCCATAATGTCCCGGAACCCGACGGCATTACAGACAACCTCGTTGATCGCGGCTTGGACTTGGCAATACAAGCCAATCAGTCGACCAGATAGGAAGGGATCAACTGAACGAATAGTGAAGGCGATAGCAAATCATAGTCTCGATGAAAGTTACTATGAGAGTTTTATATATTTTTGATAATTTTTAGATTGACAACTTAACATATATATACTATACTTATGTATAGTATATTTTGGTAGTAGTTGATACTTCCGAAGTGATGGTTCCAAATTCTGTGTTTTTCATTTAGAGCTTGTTTCAAATGTACAAAGTCCAGCCAAGATGATGTCGACGAAATGGAGTCCAGCGGTTAAGTACCAGCAAAGTATGCGGCACAGTGCGAAAAGCAAGGCGGCATTCTGCTTCAGTTTCAAGTAGATTCCTTTAGCATGTTTCATTTCAGAGCAATTTGCCGAATACCTTTCATGCTGTTTTATCCGCTACCCTATAAAGGGTGGCAATTTCAACCACGTAGCCTACATTGTAGGCTACGACTACCATAAGGAGGCAGCACAATGCCAAACTCAGTTCACCCCGACTACCACGACAAGTGGCAAGGAAGTTGCGCGGTTGTAGGTATCTACCACACGAGCAACTCACCGGGAGAAATAACCGTGTACTCAACGCACACGTTTAATCTCTATAATAACACGACCAAGAAGCAGACGTTCAACTGCGAGTATAGTCATAAAAGGTTCGCCGCGGGCACTGAGAAACGGACACTACGACATAAACGAACGACTTCACCTAATGTTCAGTAAGGAATTATTGAAGCGAAACCAACGCGTATTCCTGGAAATACGTGGTACCGCCGACACTCGAAATCATGATGCCCCTAAACACGTTAATTGAATGGAAGTTTCTCATGTAAATGTTCAGCTACCAAATCTTTGCCCCCACCTTTCTTAGGAGACCACTGCATGAAACGTCTATTCATTCAATCCCACTGTACCATGCTTAATCTAGACCACGTAAGTTCCATCCGAATTGAACCCGAATATATCAGGCCTGAATCCGGGGGTTATCGCGATCCCGGGGAACGCCAACGCACCGATTACTACGTCGTTCACGCCGAAAACGTAGCTATATATCGATCGCGCATAGAGCAAAAGTGCGAAGAGTTTATGATGCGCCTCGGCAACGCCGTCTGCCGATCGCCTGCAGATGCGGTCATCATAGCCACAATCAATGGCAAATTCATGTACCGCGCGCCATCTGACAAGATTGTGCTAATCCCCGACGAACAGTTTCATGCGGAAATGGAACAGATCGCGACGTATGCCGAGTTGCCGGACGAGTTAGGACCGGAAGATTAAAGAGCAATGAACCCAATCATCGACATCCCGGCAGAGGAGACCTACTCCATCCCGGACATCGTCGACCGCCTCGTCCCCCTGGTCGACGGCGTCGCACACCACCGCGCAGAAAGCGAGCTCCGCTATTCCGCCAGCGACATCTACTGGTTGCTCCGGGACATGTTGAAGCGGGCGAACAAAGACATCGAAGGCGAGTTCTACATGCAAAGACTCAAAAAAGGAGACTGGCGGCTCGCCTATCGCCGCAGAACAGCCGACGAACAGAAAGCCGATATGCGCCACAAACGCCAAGTCGACGACACAAAGAAGCTAATCGAACGCCTGAAGTTTTGAAAGGAGGGGATGCGTTATGCCTGTCTAGTGCGTTGTTTTCTTAGGGATATGCCCGACATGTAACAGCCTCGGCGAATCCACACGCCGGGGCTTCTTCGCAAATTGACATTCTGCGGAAAAACCCCGTCTATTTGCGAAAAAATAGCCTGAGTTGCACCCTATGCCGCGATGAAAGCGGACTGAAAGTAACACGAACACCAGAAGGAGTGGTTTAATCAATGAGAAAATTGTTGTGCGTTTCACTCGCTTTGCTCATCATATCGTTGTCCAACCTGTATGCCGCTTGGACCAGAGAATTCCAAGAGGGCTACCAACTGTTGAAAGCCCTCGAAATGAATCAACTCGTCGTTGTCGGCCGCGTGTCCGGTATCGAGTATCTTACCCGTTCAAATATAAGGGGTAGCCATACCACCGATGTTACCGTGACCGTGGACGAGACGCTCAAAGGCAGTCCGAACCTCGGCACGGATCGTGTCAAATTTATGATTAAGGGCGGTGTGGGAATCGACACGTTAACCGGAGAACCGATCCGCCTAAACGTTAGCTTCCAGCCCCACTTTAAACTCGGGGAGCGTGTCCTGCTCTTCCTTACCAACTCTGCCTCTAGAGACCCCGATGCCGCCAATTACCCCCATGGTCGATACCGACTGGTGCGAGGTAAATTCGGCAAACGCCTCGTCGTCAACGGTAAGGTGTACATGCGCTATCTGGACAGCGACACCGGCAATACGCTGAAAGCTGTGGAATTGCCTCTCGATATGGCGGTAGACCTGGCAAAGGCGTTTAAGCGGGATAAAGACGCAGCCATCCTGCTCGAGAACAGCATAAAAGCGTTGGCGAAAAGCGCGGCAGATGATTTGGTCACGCTCGACTCCACCACCATCCAGAACATCAAAAGCGGCGCCAAACAGATTCTCGATCGACCCGAAGGAGGGAATTACCATGTTCCGAACCATCGCTTTCACACTAATAGCCATCGCGATCTCGTGCGGCCTCGTATGGGCAACCTGTCACAACACGCCCGACTGTGCGGATTTAATCAACCACCTCGTTTCCGGCGACTATTTTGACGAGTCTAACAGCAATACCATAGACTACAATGTCAACACAACGTACCACGCGGAAATGCCTAATTTAACCGCCGATGTGGACGTGGCGGCCGCGACGTGGTCCGAAGCCGAGCACACCGGACAAGAGATAGATTTTAATCTCAATAACGCAGGTACCACAACTCAGCACGCCCACGTTCGAGATAATCGAAATGTGATCGCCTATGGCGGCACACTGCCAAGTGGATGGGCCGCCGGCGTCTATACCTGGATACAGAACGACGTCATCCTGGAAGCGGATATGATGTTCAATTACTATCTGGATTTCGAACTGCATCCGGATTGGCAGCAAGGCGATGTATGCATCCGCAACGTGGCAACCCACGAATTCGGACACTTCGTCCACCTGCTCGATTTGGCCCGGGTTGCCATAGTTCACCCGGATAGGTCTTGACTGCAATTGGCCCCATTTCATCAATGCAAATTGTTCGCGTGTCCGGTGGAGGCGCGATGTACGCCGAAATTATGGCCCCCTTTTTTCCACGAACTGTTCGTCCTGTTTTTCCGCATTATGAAACCAACTCTGCTGACGTTTCCAATTCAGCCCTTCTTCAGTTATCCAGCTCCATATTGTTGAATCGGAGAGATGAATCCCTTCTCTTTCTTTGAAGCTAATTTGCAGACGTTCTAGCGTCCACAACTCAAATGGATAATCCAGACTCGACGGTCTTTGCATCGCTAAATCAATCAGTTTACTGCGAACCTCTATCGAATGCGTTTTCGGTGCGCCGCTCCGGGGTTTATCAGCAAGTCCTTCAATGCCTTCGTCGTTGAAGGGATTTTCTATCGCGCTCCTTATTCAGTCGCTTGATCGCTTAATCCATTGCGCTCCGGAAACCCCCGTTTGAATCCAGCTTGTAGGGCGGCTTTGGAACTCGTTAGTTGGTTGTCATCAATCATATTGACGATGAGTTGAGCTCTTTGGACGAGCTGGTGAGATTGGGTACGTGAGTTAGCTAGAGTCCTAAGTTGGTGTTCTTCTGTTTCACTAACCGTACGAACATAATGAACTCGTTTTCCCATTATGAATTCTCCTTTCCATTTCGGTTGAATGGGCAGGAGAATTATATCATAATTACTTGCCGAGAGAACCACTAAGTATCCAGCCGAAAATTAGAAGGTCACGTGCCATGATGTTACTCCAACTTAAAAATGTCCGATAACAAACCGTATCGGACGTTATTGTTTTATAGCCCCCCACGTTGTAGCGGCTTTGGCGTAGGGGTTGACGACGGGAATCGAGGCGCGGAAGATGCCCCCGATGCTGTGTGGGAGGTAGAATCCTTGTTCTTCGTCCAGGGCGTAGAAAGTACGGCTAGCGGTGGCGTAAAGCCGGTCTTGATGGGATATCAGCTGACCGACACCGAACTCCGGCAGGCCGGCGGGAAACCAGGTTTCGTAGCGGTCGTCAAACACCCAGATTCCCTTTTTCCGAAGCCCGGCGAAGATACGGCCGCGATGGACGGCGAGGGCCGAGATCCTCGGCTCGTGCGGCAGTCCGGCGCTAAGATCGTCCCACGCGAGTTCGCCTTCGTCCCAGCGCCCAAAGGCGTATGCGGCGCCGACGTATAAGCGATCGTCATGCGCCAGCCAATCGCCCGGCGCTCCGTAATCGGTGAGGGCACGGCGGTGGCCGCCCCAAATTGGCATCAGTTCCCATGTGTCGCCCAGGTGGGGGTACGGTATAGGTCGGGGAAACCGACAAAGGCGGAGGCCCAGAGGTAGCCGTCGAACTCGGTCATCGTATGGCTACGAAAAGCGATGTGAGTTGACACATGCGGGCCGACGTGCACCCACTCCTCGTACGGGTAGTGCCAGGTCTCGCCTCGATCGCGGGATATGTGTGTGCCGGAGTGGTAGCCCACGGCGACGACCATACGGGATTCCGTGACGAGTATTTGGTTAATATAGGGGTGGTAGATGGGGCCGTCTATGCGATCCTCCTTATCAAGCCTGGTCAGACCGGCGTTTTTTGGAGCCCATGTCTCGCCGCAGTCATCGGATCGAAACATCCCGAATTCGGTGCCGGTATAGGCGTACACGGCATCGTCGCCGATTCCAAGGCAGTACACGCGGTGCGTCATGCCGGTCGGGCGCCAGGTGTCGCCGTCATCGTCGGAGATGTAGAGTCCGGTCCGGTCGGCGGCGTAGAGGCGTTCGCCGTCGCTTTCAAGCAGCGCCGCATCAATGTTGGGCAGGAACTCCCAGTCGGCGCGGGCGCAGGCGGTCATGAGCAGGGCGATGGCGAGAATTGGGTATAGTGTTTTCATTTTATCCTTTCGGCGCGGATATTCGCATCCGATTCGTTCGCTAACATAGTCATCGTTACTACGAAAATGAAAGCGGTTCGCATTAAACGTCGAGTCCACATCATCGGAACGTCTCCCTTGGAGCTGATGGTTATCGGATTGATTGCGTTATTGGAGTGTATGCAAGTTATGCGCCACTATCTATCACGCGCCAAGGCTGTCCTAGTCCATAAGTTACCCTGAATTGGCACGATCCCACGAATTGCATCAAACTCGCCCCCCGATGTGTCATGGAAACTCAATGGCGTTTCGTGATTTCGTGTATAACAAGTGAACGACAATGTTCATATTATGTACAAGGGGGCGTTGGCAGTTCTCGCTACAGTGCCTGGGTGCTACAAATCTGGTAGAGCACCAGTGCTGGCTTAACTAGCGGTAGGTTCGGCTGAAAATGGATCTCTATGGGATTTCTATCAGGATTTGCTATCGCATTCGCTGTTCGCTCATTTGATCGCCACGGGCGCTCTTAAAGGCTGGTGTGATCTCTATCGCGCTCATTATTCATTTGCTTATGATCGCAGTGCGCACCCTACGAATGTACAGATCCAAGCTAACTGCGTAAATCCTATAAGTGAAATTCTTAATTGAAATGGCCATAACCACGAACCACCAGTCACTGACCACTGTCTTTTCGAGCTACAGTTGAGCGCGTTTTACACCGTGCGTGAGCCTTCCGGTGGTGCCGTAAAACGGATCGTCCTTATCCAAGGGCAGCGTCACCGGCTGGCGCTCCTCGGCAGATTTGTATATCGCTCGCACTACCTCCACATGGTGGCGCGGCACATCGATCGGCACGAGCGGCTCCGTGTTATCAGCAATGCTTTCCAAGAAGAGTCGGCTCTGATAGGCTTCGGTCGCGGTTTCCGGGACACCCTCCACCTCCGACCTTAGGTTTTCCAACGCCTCTACCACAGCCGGATTGTCGCTCGATCCGAACGTGGTCTCTGCCCGCCAATAGTTGCTCCTCCCCAATCCCGTGTTATGCGGAGGAGAGTAATAGGCTTCACCAACCAACATAGAGGCGTCGTAACCCAATACTTCGATGCGCCCTTCCGGTGTCAGCGGCTGTTTGTGGTTTAGCAGAGACGCATGGATGCTGCCGGTTGCGCCGTTGTCGAACTTGACGACTGCCTGACTTAGGCTCTCGTGTTCAATCTCGCGCAGCGTAGGTCCCGAATAAGCAAAGATTTCCACGATTCGCGAACCGAGTACCCACAAGAACGGATCGATAATGTATCGGCCGTGATGGAACGAGGCTCCGCCTCCCTCACCATCCCATGTGCCGTGCCAGCGCTTGTAGTATCGTTGTGGACGATACCAGTTCAGTTCTACGCGAGCGCTGCCGATTTTGCCGAGTTTCCCGCTTTCCGCAACTTTACGCGCCAGAACCATCCCCCGCGGGTAGCGAGCGCCGCACTGGGAATGAAATTTGACTCCCGTTTTCCGAATGGCTGCTGTCATGGCATCAGCCTGCGCCACGCTGCACGCCATAGGGCCCTGAGTGAAGACATGGCGCCCCGTTTCAGCCGCGGCAACCGTCGGTTCCTGCCGTATCGGGGGCGGCGTGAGCAGCACTATTGCCTGCACGTCACTATCCTTGAGCAACTCTTCATGAGTGCGATACTTCCGAATCTTTGTCCTAGCGGCGGTTTCAGCCGCTTCCACCATTTGTTGCCGACGCTCGCGTTCCTCAGGGGTGCGCGCCTCCGAAAGCATCATTCGCGCACGATGGGCTTCCATGGCATACCCCTCGCTGAGCGTAGTTCGCTTCCTTTCAGCCAGTTCATCTACGAAATCTGCGACCGCTACCACCTGCGCGATGTCTACCAGACTTGCATAGATGTCCGCGTACAGCCGCGAGATTCCTCCGCATCCGACAAACCCGACGCGAATTCGTTCATCTGTCATATCGATTTCTCCTATTTTCCGGTAAAAGTAACGGGCAATGAATGGGATAAGATGGGATTTTCAAAATGTATAGCAACGCCGATCGCATGCACACTAAAGTCCCAGCGGGGCGACACTTGGATAGCGACCAAATCAAAAATATCAGCTGTGTGGTTGTTGTAGCATTTTCTGTTGAATTCTGAGGAGTTCGGATTGCCTATCATTCATAATTTTTCCTTGTTTGAACGATGCATTGAGACACGATCCACCTGTCGCCCCTCCGGGGCTTGGGGATGAGAACATTCGCTGTTTCTATACACCTGTCGCGCCGCTGGCGCTGTACGGTGCGAAACCTATAAAGCCAACAACATCTGCATGGTTACTTTCATCCTGAGGAGATCGAAGGATTTTAGATGCGATTGCCCTGCTGCTCTACGGGAATAATGTATACATATTCTTGCTAAGGATCACGGCAATTAGGCTCCACAGACTGCCAGCGAGAAATTGACCGAAGATTAAGCCGAGGAAGAAGGGCAATGCGCGGCGATAGGATTTGACCCCGCCGCCGGCAAACAACAGCTGCTTGAACAACCAACCGAGAAAGATAGAAAACCACAACCAACCCATCGCCCAACCGTCACCCACTGCGTATCCCACGGGGTAAAAGGGCCACCACAGGAATCCTTTTTTGAGTATGGTCAGGATAATCGTAAATACAAACCCGAAGGTCATGTGCTGAATTGAAGCGATGTCCGTCGTTTGGGGAAATGCAATCCAGTTTTGAAGACGCCCAAACTCGCCGACACCCCAGCGTTGAAACTGATACTTGTGGTAAATGGCGACATGCGCGCCGATTGACATGATCGCGCCAACGATTGACGCCACAATCATTGCCACAACCAGGCGATTCTCACTCAATTTGAAGGACGATCCAATTTTGAATCCTTCTAACTGATGGGGCATCGGATGAGAACGATAGCCGTACGCCAACCACGACAAAAGTGTGGTGTTCGTCAAATTCGCGGCGCCGAGAGGCCTCGTCCCCATGAACCATACCATCATCTGATCCGGATGCGCGCCGTGCAACTCGTGCGTTGGGGGCCCGAGTTCCGCTCGCATTCGCGTGATTGCGGTGCAGAGCACATAATAGATAACGAAGTAGCTAATCACCACCCAAGGTGACAGACCGGCAAGAAGCCAGAAGACCACGACGAATGTTATTCCTAGAACCAGACCGACCACGGCAAACGGGTATAAGGGGTCGGCGTCCCTGTTGGTAAACATCCCGCGTAAACCGCGCATGATATGCCGTCTGCTCGTCCAAACAGCCATAACTCCGATGCCAATCCAAGCGCCTGCCCGTTGTTGTGTCTGCATAGCTGAGGCGGTCGTCCAACCCGTCGCGTTGAAAAAGACATCTTGCGCCTGCCAAAACAGAAAGAAGAGCCATAACGACAACGACAAATCCAGGGGCATCAGATACCCGAATCCAATAGCGAAGGGGTAGACGTAAACTGGCAACACCCCCACTCCGCCCCAACCGATGGTGTTCCACGGTTTCTCGGTAAACTGAATAATATACTTCGCTTTCAGAGCAGGAACAATGGGATAGAGAAAATTGAAGCCGGCAAGGATCTCTAGCGTAAAAGCAAGCCCAAAACTAATCCAGATAAATTTGTTGGAGAACAGTCTTGACGTGTTGCCGATGACTTCAACGGGCATCACCGTCAGCGGATAACTCAGTTTTTCATGCTCTATCCACTGCTTCCTGATGATTATGTTCATGCAGAGCATCACGAAAAGCAGCACTATTACGAGCGCGGTCCACGCTAGCACTGGCGTCAGCCACGCATTGAGATAATCGGCAGTCCAAAAACTCTCAAACGCGCTCTTGTCGCCCTCGAAATAACCTTGCAAGATACGTCGATTCTCGACGGCAAGCCATGTTGGAATGAATCGAAAAAAAAGATCTTCCCACTCATTCTCCGGAGTTGCGTACCAGAAGGGATTCGCCATCAACGGTACCAACTGCCGGATGATGTCGTGCCCGGCAAGCGCCGTCGCAACGGAAACCATGATGTAGGTCATCGCTAGTTCGGCTTCGCTCAGCGCCAGACCTTTGAAAAAGCGCTTTAACAGCAGATTGACGCCCGCCAAACTGAATAGCGTAAAAAGCACCGTGGGAAAGATGGAAAAGTCCGTTAGCTCATAGACAACTCGATTCTCTGCGGATATAATCCAGTAACAGTTGAGGATGATTAGGATAGATCCGAAAATAAGCGTCCGGACGATGAAGCGGCCCGTTGTGCTCGTATCCGCATGAGTTAAAGTGTCTTTTCCCTGTCTCATAGTATCTATTTGCAAGCGTTGAGGGCAGTGTCAGTGATTTCGATCCGAGGTGTTTATGGCAGGCAGATGAGGGGAGTTGCAAGCACAAGCAGCTTGTAAACACTCCACTGACCACTAATCACTCTGCAGTATTACTGATCATTACCCATTCTCTCGGACCAATCACGCCATGCACTTGCCATCTGATCCATGATCTCTGGATGCTTCCGCCCCAAGTCCTTCGATTCTGTGCGGTCTGTTTCGAGGTCGTAGAGCTCCCAATTTCTCATGTCCCCGAGATTGCCGCGTCCAATGCTTTTCCAGTTTCCGTGCCGTACCGCTCTGTTGCCGCGGTGCTCCCAGAACAGCCAGTCATGCCCTTCTCGATGATTGCCTTGGAGAATGGGTATGAGGCACTTTCCCGCACAGGGAGTGAGTTCTCGTCCGTTGTACTCCCTAGAATACTCAATGCCAGCTGCCTCGCAGAGCGTGGGTAGGATGTCCATTGCGTGTCCAAATTCGTGGGTAATGGCTCCCCCGCCACTGGTGACACCGGGCCAACGAACGACAAGCGGTGAGGCGATACCGCCTTCGTACAAACTGCCCTTGAAACCGCGCAACGGGGTGTTGTGCAGAGAACCCCACCCGGGTCCAGGCGAGCAGTAGGTGCCAATTCCGCCGGGGATAATATCCGGTCTATCGCGTTCCTCATTCTCGTACCCATCGCCGCCGTTATCCGACAAAAAGAGGACAATGGTATTCCGGTCCGCGCCGCAATCCCCGAGAGCCTGTAGAATGCGTCCAATCCCCTGATCCATGCAGTCAATCATGCCCGCGTAGATCGTCATGCGTAAATCCTGCCACTCCTTATGTTCCTCGTTAGCCCATGAAGGAAGATTCGGAACACGATCCGGCAACCGAATTTCCGGGTTCAACAATCCCATGCTGAGTTGCCGTTCGTAGCGATTCCTTCGCAGTTCCTCCCATCCCGCCATGAATTTTCCGCGATACTTTTCGACATCTTCCCGTTTTGCTTGGAGCGGGCTATGCGGCGTCAAATGGGCAACGTAGGCGAAAAACGGATCTCCCTGTTTGCTGAAACGCTTGATTGTTTCAACCGCATGATCGTTAATCGCATCGGTGAGATAATAATCCTCGGGAAACTCTGACACAACTTCCTCATTGTGCATAACCGGAGGTCGAAAGCCTACGAATTTAAGATCGCGCAACGCCGGATTGAAATAGTTCGATGGAATATCGGCAAAGCCGTAATACTCGTCAAAACCCCAGTCTAACGGACTGCCCTGCACCGGCACATTCCATTTTCCGCTGATGGCGGTACGATAACCCGCCGAACGCAGGAGTTGCGCGACAGTGACTAGATTCGGAGATAATCGAGTGTTTCGCTCATCCACGTAACAATATAACCCGGTCATTAGCGAGGCGCGAGAGGGAACGCAGACCGGATTAACGCAGAACTGGCTGAAACGCAAACCTTCGGCAGCCAGCCGATCCAGGTGCGGCGTTTCGATTTCGCCCCCGTAACAGCCCGCATCCGACCAGCCCATGTCGTCCGCCATAATCAGAACGATGTTCGGCTTATCCGTCTCTGCCGCAGCCCCGTTCTTTCCTCCATTGGAAGCGGCATTAACGGCAAATGGTGCGAACGCCGATGCCGTAGCTGCACCCCCGGCCAGCCTTAGCAATTCTCGTCGAGTCAGTTTATTCCCCGCCATTCTATTCTCGCCCATTTCCTCACATTGAGATCCTGTTTGAAAACTAGATGGAAAAGTCATTTAGGGCATTTGGAGTGATAGTACCTGCGAGAGTTCTATCGATCAACCGAGTGAATAGCGAGGGCGATAGCAAATCCTGCTCATTTGATCTATTCGCTCGGTTGAGGGATCTCTATCGGAATTTGCTATCGCGTTCCCTATTCGGTCACTTGATCCCTCCTTATTCAGTCGGTTGATCCCACGGTATCGACAAAGCTTGTATACCCGGGCCCACCGGCGCCCACATAGCCATGACTCGCGCCGGATTCGTCCGGGCTTACCCAAAACGAATAGAGCTCCCCCAGCCTCAGATGAAAGCGAAATTTAACGGGTTCACCCGCCACGCTTGATAGGTCGGCTCCGCCTTTCCACTCCACCCGATGCGATGTTCTGTTGGCCGTGAGAGGCACACAGTTATCCACTGTGAACGGCTCAACGACGTTGCCATCCTCATCAAGTACCTCCACCCGCAGTTCACCTTGATCGCAGTCCGTGTTCGCAAACAAGTACTTACCGGAAAACTTGAGCGGCCTTGTCGTCAGTGTACCGGTGTTCCGGACCGAGCCCATAGAGGCGAACCCGTCGCGCCTCAAGAACGCAAGCCCCGTATTCACGAACCCGTCCCATAGCTTTCCCTTTTCCGGGAGGTTGCGCCCCGTGAAATACAGGTACAATTTATCTCCGACAACCAGACACGCACCGCTTGCCGACTGTACATTTCCCCAGTTCCATGCGCCGGGGCTTTCCGTTGCCTCAAAAAAAGGCCGGCGATCCGGGCGGTCGTAATGGAACCCGTCCCTGCTGTAACCGAGCAGCACCTCGTTCCGCTTCGGTATGTGTTTTACGTGGCACACGTCGTTATCCGGCCCCTGCCAAATCGAAAAGTACCCAAGCATTAAACTCTCATAGGCGACCGTGTCGAAATGATACAACTGCGGCAATATTTCTGCACTATCCGGGTTCGGGTTGCGAGGATCGAGCCGGTCCGCACCCAGCCACGGAACCACCTCACCACCAGGTCTAACCTCTGCCAATTTCACGGCTTCGACAGGGGTATCCCCCTCAACGTACGCACGCGCCCGACCGGTCTCTCGTCCACTGCGTATGTTAATAATCCACTTGTCCCGGAAGGGGTTGTAGTGCGCGTTCGTGTGGTCCCCGACCACCCCTGCTGAGCTGGCTATCGGCTCAGACCAGTGTATGCCATCGGCTGAAGTCCTGTAGGCAACAGCGGAGTCTTCACCGAGGCGCTCAGGTAAGCCTATATGCCACGTTGTGTAGAAAATCTTGTATCGGGCTAACCGGTCGCTGGTGTCGTAGTCAATCCAAACGCTTGTGGTATCAATCGGTCGTATGTGCTTCTTTTCTGGCCACTGCGGCGGTATCGGCGGCAACTCCACCCCGTGGTCAATCACGATGTTCGTTCCCGGCAGCACGTCCTGCTCGGTCTTCTCCCAGTGAACCCCATCCTTGGACGTTGCGTAACAACTGTACTTGATGTAACCGCCGACGTACCACATCTTGAATAGCTCGTCCTTCGGGTCGTACCAGACGCCGCCGCTGAAGGGACCGGCAAAGGGCGCGGGCCCATGATGTTCCCACTCCCTGTCCGGCTTGATGATCGGGTTTCCCTCGTAGTAGGTTGGCTGGTGGAACGTGCGTTGCAGCGTGGTCTCCTCAATCAAGAAATCGTCCACGAATAGTTGTCTTCCAACGTCAATGTTGATAACCTCGGGCGGATTTTCGAGATACGGGACAGGCATCGGATCCCGCGTCCATCCGCCGTAATCCGGCGGCCATTTCTCAGGCAGAACGATACCGTTGTAAAGTTCCTCGCCTGTGTCGTTCTGCTTGTCCTTCATTCTTACCTCCGATTGTCCTTCTCGCCCGGAATCTTGGTCGGTTTCCGTGACCGCAGCGAGCACTATGTGAGGACCAGATTTGCTGGAAATGTATTCTGTCGACGAACCTGATGGGGCGTTCCCGATCGCCATGGTATTCACGAGCCAAACGCCCACAAAAGCTACCCCAAGGATTCCGTAGATTTTAATCGTTCCCATATAGCAATCTTCTTTTCTGTTTGCTTCACTTATTTCAGTTGCAACTAAACGAATACAATTTCGCGTTCTGCAACTCAAACCTTAATCGAACGTCCGTGCCTCTCGCGGCAGTCGGATCCCATCCTGCCCTCCACGTTACTTTGCCATCGGTGACGCTATTGTGGATGAGTTCGCCCTCGACGATTGGCGCTCCCTGCTCTCCAACAACCGCAGCACGGACAGACCCGCCTTCCTGCACATCTGCTGTAATCCGGAGCGACGCGAAATAACTCGTTACCAGTCTGGTCGTAATGACGGCGGGTATACCCGACGATATCTGTTCGTAACCGGCAAAACCGTCGGGACGCAACGTCGCCAAACAGAAAGAGCCGACCCGCCAACCGGAATGCGGGCCGTCGCTGGCACCGTAGTACAGACGAATCTCTTCATCCAAAAAGACGGGATTTGCAGCGGCGTACACGCACCCCCAATCGTAATCGGCTCGCTCGCTGCCTTGTGGAATTAGTGGCGAACCGGGGCATACCCGATGCCACCGAATCGTATCCGGGCTCCAAGCCAACTCCGTATGCGTTCGATCGGTTTCCGTATTGTAGATCGCCGGTAATCCGAGATAAATCCCCTGATACCGAAACACCGGCATACATATAGATTTGCAGATGGGGCATCTCTCCTTCAAACGCCTGCTCGACCTGCTTCCACTTGAGGAAATCCTTGCTGGCGACCCGTCCTACGGCGCGCACTCCCTGTTCCTGTCCGTTCACCGTAACCTTGGTTTCGCTGCTTATTCGGGTAAAACCGACATACTCGCCAAGTTCTGGAGACCAAAGAGCGTTGTTGGCGCTGTCCCATGCAATACCCGCTTCGGGGCATGGAATCTGTTGACTCCAGCGCACGCCATCGGCGGAGAACGCCACCGCCAACATTTGGTGCCCTGTGGTGTGGCCAATCATGAACGCCTTGTAGCGCCGAGCGGGATCCGGATCGTGCAAATCTTTGAACACGCTCGCACCATGGGGTCCGCGTACGGCAATATTATTTTCGCTGTTCCCGAGAAATTCAACAACTCCCAGCCTCGGCTTTTCCCAACGCAGACCGTCCTCGGAAACGGCATAGCAGATACCCTCATCCCTGTCCTCCGGGGATCTGTAGAGAGTTTCTTCCCGCTCTTCAAGCGTCATGCCCTTTGCGGAGTTGTCGATGATGAACGGCATGTACCAGCACTTGTACAACTGTTCCTCTTCGTCATAAATGACCCTTGCGTAGAGGTTGTCATAGCGTTTCTCCCACGGCTCGTCTTCACCAAAAAGAGGATTGGAGGCGTGTTTCTCCACCACCCCGAGAGTCAATTGTGCATTTTGAGTGTTCGCAACAACACGCGAATCAAGCAGAAGGTATCTTTCTTTTTTCACGTCTTCATCCTTCTTTCCGTGGGCGCTGTTCGTCGAGAGACTATAGATTGCCATGGTGAGAATGACTGTCGCTGCCACCACCGTTTTACCATCGAACCTTGTGCGCCGTGCCTTCATGATAACATCCCACAACAATATCCACTAGACTTGTGCTTTTAACAGGTTACTCCAAACAGATGCCAATGACGGTGCCGCCGGCAACAAGTTGATGCGTCTCGGTAACAGGCAGGTCGCGAATTACGGCGTTTCCAGACGGTAGGGCTTGAGGAAGAGCGGTAAATCAATCCGGTGCAAGTCCGGCAAAAATCGGATTCTTCACGCACATCCCTAAACTATAGTTTAACCTTACTTAAATAATACGTCAACACAAAGAATCACTTGCGAAAAGTGTTATCATCAACGAGACTCCCTACTTGCAGGGGCATAGCCACGACCGCTTTTTCTCGACACAATTCGTTGAGCGTGTTACAATGAAAGCTATTCGGTGGAGATTGTTTTCACACGCTATAAACCGGAGTTTTTTCTTGAGACTCGGTTGCTGTCGCTTTATTAGCGACAGGGCAGTTCCATGTGTTGCAATCCTTATAAATTGAAACTCGGATGTTCCGTAAAAAACATCCCTATCAAAAAACTCTATCGCGAAGGAGCGTTGTCAATGAAATTCTCAAAAATACTCACTGTTTGCTTGATGCTTGGATTTGGGCAACTCACTGCGACTTTCGCGGAGTCCAAGCTAGTATCTGGCGATCCGAACATGGATGATCGGTTTGCGAACATGGATGATCGGTTTGGCTGGTCGGTAGACATCAGCGGGCATACGATAATCGTTGGCGCCCCTAATAACCACGAGAACGACGTTATTGAGCATGGATCAGCGTATATCTTTGCACTCAAAAGAGAGGGAAACAAGGACAACTGGGAACAGCAGGCAGTGCTCGATCCCCAGGAGGACGGACGCCTGAACGATAACTTTGGTTACTCTGTGGGAATCGATGGCGACTATGCCGCAGCCGGATCCCCCGGAATTAATAGTTCCACCGGTGCCGTGTATACCTACAAGCGCACCGGAGGTGTTTGGAAGCAACAGCAGAAACTCATTCCCGCCGACGCAAAAAAGAGAGACAATTTCGGATATTCCGTTGATATGCTAGGAGAGCATCTTATCATTGGCGCTTACCTTGACGATAGCAAAGCAGGATCTGTCTATATTTTCAATCGCAACGGGGATAGATGGCGGCAGCAGGCAAAGCTGACCGGCAACGACACTGCCAAAGGCGACAATTTCGGCGTCGCGGTTGCCCTCGGTGGCAACGAGAACGGCGTCGACTTCGCCATTGTTGGTTCGCCCAACAACACGCACAACGGGAAAAAGTCGGGCGCCGCATATATCTTCGTTCATGACGGAGGAAAATGGACGGAAGAGGCTAAACTAGTGCCCGCAGACGCTCAAACCTCCGACTTCATCGGAGATGCCGTATCTATTAGTGGGTACCGCGGCATCAAGCGTTACGCCCTCGTCGGAGCGCCGCATTTGGACTTGGCGCAGGACGTGGAGGGAAGGAACAGCGCCGCCTACATCTTCTCAAGCGATGGAGGCGCGTGGACCGAGGAAGCCAAGCTTAAGGCTAAGGATCCGGAGAAGGCAGACGGCTTTGGATCAGGCGTGTCAATCAACCGTAATATCGCGCTAGTCGGCGTGCCGCGTCACGGGGAAGGCGCTATTCTGGACGGTGAACTCAATGCGGGAATTGTCTATCCTTATCTTCGGGAAGGCGACGGCTGGACTAGGCAACAAGCGCGGGCAACCACGGTAGCTCCGGACTTTCCGGAACAGAGTTTCGGAAATGTAGTAATAGCCACGCAGGAGTTTATTGTCATTGCTGCGTACGGCTTGGGAAAGGGGAACCCCGGTCGCGGCGATCCAATGGGAGGTGCGGTGTATGTCTATCACACCCAAAGGGATTGGAAGCTGCCCTACGCCGTTGAACCGTCTGTACTAAGGGCGGCAACGCTGGGCGGAATAAAGCGAACGGCGCTATTCCAGAATTTTCCGAATCCATTTAATCCGGAGACCTGGCTGCCGTATCAATTGGGGCGCAAGTCAAATGTGACTCTCCGCATCTATAACACGCGAGGGCATCTTGTGCGCCGATTGGATGTAGGGCTTCAGCCGGCGGGCAGTTATCAGAACAAAGAAACCGCTGTCTATTGGGACGGTCGAGATCGATTGGGACAGCCCGTCTCCAGCGGCCTCTATTTCTACACACTAACCGCAGGCACATCTCAAATCACGCGCAGAATGCTAATTTTGAAATAGACTTCCAAGAGATTCGAAGATGGTTATCGGCAGGGCACGCGGGTGTCCTGCCTTTTTTGTAATCACTAAACGGGAGCACTTCATGATTTAGACCAATTTTATCAAGCATTTGGCGGTATGCCTGCCCCAATGGTGGGAATCGTTCCTAAATTATGGAATTGCTAACATTGCCTATTTTGGCTTGACAATCTATAGAGCCAACAGTATCATAACTTTTTCCTACGAACAAGAATCGAATATGTAGTAAAACCCGGACGCGAGGATGGTGGCGATTCATGGAATTGATTTCCTGTCGGAAATGCGACGCACAACTTGCCAAACAGGAGTTCATTAAGAGGCACCATAGAGTCTGCCCGGAATGCGATCATCATGACTATTTGAGCGCATTTGAACGTCTTGAACTATTGGTTGATGACGGCAGTTTTGAATCGCACGACGACGGGCTTTATTCGCTCGATCCACTAGAATTTCCGGATTACGTGGAGAAACTGGAAAGAGACGCCGCCGCTGAACGGACCGGCGAAAGGCGCGGGACCATGATGCTCCCACTCCCTGTCCGGCTTGATGATCGGGTTTCCCTCGTAGTAGGTTGGCTGGTGGAACGTGCGTTGCAGCGTGGTCTCCTCAATCAAGAAATCGTCCACGAATAGCTGTCTTCCAACGTCAATGTTGATAATCTCGGGCGGATTCTCAAGATACGGCACAGGCATTGGCTCCCGTGTCCACCCGCCGTAATCCGGCGGCCACTGCTCAGGTAGAAGGATACCGTTGTAAAGCGTCTCGCCCTTCTGTGTTTCGTCTTTCTCCTCCTGTCTGATGCGCATGCTTACCTCCGCTTGCCTTTCCTGCCCAGAATCTGGGTCGGTTTCCGTGCCGACTGCGAGCATCACATGAGGGTTCGAATCGGTGGAGAAGTCTAGTGTCAACGAATCTGTTGGACCACCCCCAAGTGCTATGTTACTCACAAGCCATATTCCAACACAGACCAGCATCAAGATGTCGTTAACTCTAATCATTCCCGTCTAGTCCTTATGAGCCAAGCTGTTAGCAATTTCTCCTCTTTTTGCTTCGCTTATTTCAATTGCAACTGAACGAATAAAGTTTCGCGTTCCGCAGTTCAAACTTCAATCGTATTTCCTTCCCGTTAGCGCCGTTAGCGCCGATAGGATCCCATCCAGCCTTCCATGTTATCACGCCGTTGGTGATGGTACTCCAGACGGGTTCACTGTCTACAAGTGTCGCACCCTGTTCATCAACAACCGCGGCGCGGACGAACCCGCCAGTCTTCACGTCTGCCGTGATCCGCAGCGACCCGAAATAGCCTGTTATCGGTTTGGTCGTAATGCTGGCAGGCTTATCCGCCGATATCGGCTCGTAACCGGCGAAACCGTCGGGCCGCAGTGTCGCCAAACAGAAAGAGCCGACTCGCCAACCGGAATGTGGACCATCGCTAGCGCCGTAGTACAGACGCACCTCCTCATCCAAAAAGACAGGATTCGCGGCAGGGTACACGCACCCCCAATCGAAATCATCTCGCTCGCTGCCTTGTGGAATCAGCGGCGAACCGGGGCATACCCGATGCCACTGAATCGTGTCCGGGCTCCAAGCCAACTCCGTATGAGTTCGATCGGTTTCCGTGTTGTAGATTGCCGGTAATCCGAGATAAATCCCCTGATACCGAAACACCGGCATGCAATAGATTTGCAGATGGGGCATCTCTCCTTCAAACGCCTGCTCGACCTGCGTCCACTTGAGGAAATCCTTGCTAGCGACTCGTCCTACCGCGCGCACTCCCTGCTCCTGTCCATTAACCGTAACCTTGGTTTCGCTGCTCATGCGGGTAAAACCGACGTCTTCCCCACGTTCGGGAACCCACAAAGCGTTGTTGGCGCTATCCCAAGCAATACCCGCTTCCGGGCAGGGAATCTCTCGGCCCCAGCGTACCCCATCGGCGGAGAACGCAACCGCCAACATCTGGTGCCCTGTGGTATGCCCAATCATGAACGCCTTATAGCGCCGCGCGGAATCCGAATCCCGTAAATCTTTGAACACGCTTGCCCCATGCGGTCCCCGCACGGCAATGTTATTTTCGCTGTTCCCGAGAAACTCCACAAACCCCAGTTTCGGTTTCTCCCAGTGGAAACCGTCTTTAGAAAAAGCGTAGCAAATCCCCTCGTCCCTATCTTCCGGCGATTTGTAGGGAGTTTCTTCCCGCTCTTCGAGCGTCATGCCTCTGGCGGAGTTGTCAATGATAAACGGCATGTACCAGCACTTGTATAACTGTTCCTCTTCGTCATAAATGACCCTTGCGTAGAGGTTGTCATAGCGTTTCTCCCACGGCTCGTCTTCACCAAAAAGAGGATTGGAGGCGTGTTTTTCTACCACCCCGAGAGTCAATTGTGCATTTTGAGTGTTCGCAACAACACGCGAATCAAGCAGAAGGTATCTTTCTTTTTTCACGTCTTCATCCTTCTTTCCGTGGGCGCCGTCCGTCGAGAGACTATAAATTGCCATGGCGAGCACAACTGTCACTGCCGCCGCCATCTTACCATCGAACCTTGTACGCCGTGCCTTCATGATAACATCCCACAACAATATCCACTAGACTTGTACTTTTAACAGGTTACTCCAAACAGATGCCAATGACGGTGCCGCTAGCAACAAGTTGATGTGCCTCGGTAACAGGCAGATCGCGAATTACGGCGTTTCCAGACGGTAGGGCTTGAGGAAGAGCGGTAAATCAATCCGGTGCAAGTCCGGCAAAAATCGGATTCTTCACGCACATCCCTAAACTATAGTTTAACCTTACTTAAATAATACGTCAACACAAAGAATCACTTGCGAAAAGTGTTATCATCAACGAGACTCCCTACTTGCAGGGGCATAGCCATGACCGCTTTTTCTGGACACAATTCGCTGAACGTGCTACAATAAGATTTATTCGGTTAAGATTGTTAGCACGCTATAAACAGATTTTTTTGAAAACTTGGTTTCTGTCGCTTTATTCTAGCGACAAGGAAGTGCCATTCATTGCGATCCTCTAATTAAAATGCGAAAGCGGCGTAATAAAATTTTTCCGCCCAAAAAACTCTATCAAGAAGGAGGAGTGTTAATGAGAATCTCGAGAATACTTACTGTTTGCTTGATGCTAGGATTTGGGCTGTTAAACACGGCTTCCGCGGAGTTCAAGCTGGTATCTAGCGACCCGAACATGGGAGATCAGTTTGGCTGGTCAGTAGACATCAGCGGGCATACGATAGTCGTTGGCGCACCAATAAACAGCGAGAATAACCTCATCGAGCACGGATCGGCGTATATCTTTGAGCTCAAAAGAGAAGGAAACAAGGACAACTGGGAACAGCAGATAGTGCTTGATCCCAAGGAGGATGGACGCCGCAACGACAACTTCGGATACTCTGTGGCGATTGATGGAGATTATGCGGCAGTCGGATCCCCTGGCATTAACAGTTCGACCGGCGCGGTTTACATATACAAGCGCAGCGAGGGTGTTTGGAAGCAACAGCAGAAACTCGAACCCGCCGACGGCGCAAAGAGGGACAATTTCGGATATTCTGCTGATATGCTAGGTGAGCACCTTATCGTTGGCGCTTACCTCGACGACAGCAAAGCCGGATCGGTCTATATTTTCAATCGCAACGGGGATAGGTGGAGACAGCAAGCAAAGCTTACCGGCAACGACACCGCCAAAGGCGACAATTTCGGCGACGCGGTTGCACTCGACGGCAACGAGAATGGCGTCGACTTCGCAATTGTTGGCGCGCCTAACAACACTCACAACGGGAAAAAGTCGGGAGCCGCATATATCTTCGTTCATGACGGAGGAACATGGACCGAAGAAGCCAAATTGGTGCCCGCAGATGCGCAAAGCTCCGATTTCTTCGGAGATGCCGTTTCCATAAGTGGGCACCGCGGCATCAAGCGCTATGCTCTCGTCGGGGCGCCGCATTTGGACTTGGCTCAAGACGTAGAGGGAAGGAACAGCGCCGCCTACATCTTCTCAAGCGATGGCGGAGTTTGGACGGAGGAAGCCGAGCTTAAAGCCAAGGATCCGGAGAAGGCAGACGGCTTTGGATCGGGCGTTTCAATAAACCGTAATATAGCACTAGTCGGCGTTCCTCGTCACGGCGAAGGCGCCATTCTGGACGGTGAACTCAATGCGGGAATCGTCTACCCGTTTCTGCGGGAAGGCGACCAATGGGTTAGACAAAAGGCTCGTGCAACCACGGTAGCCCCGGAATTCCCGGAACAGAGTTTCGGAAATCTGGCAATAGCCACGCAGGAGTTTATTGTCATCGCTGCATACGGCTTGCAAAAAGGGAACCCCGATCGCGGCGACCCGAACGGCGGTGCCGTATACATCTATCACACCCAAAGGGACTGGAAGCTTCCCTACGCCGTTGAACCGTCTTCTGTACTAAGGGCGGCAACACTGGGAGGAATCAAGCGGACGGCGCTATTCCAAAACTTCCCGAACCCGTTCAATCCGGAGACTTGGCTGCCCTATCAATTGGAACACAAGTCAGATGTGGCTTTCCGCATCTACAACACGCGGGGGCAGCTTGTGCGCCGACTAGACGCTGGGATTCAGCCCGCGGGCAGTTACCGGAACAGAGATACCGCTGCCTATTGGGACGGTCAGGATCAGTTTGGGCAGTCCGTCTCCAGCGGCCTCTACTTCTACACGCTGACCGCAGGCACATCCCAAATCACGCGCCGAATGTCAATTTTGAAATAGGCTTCCAAGAGAATCGAAGATGGGTATAGGCAGGGCATCCACGGGTGCCTTGCCTTTTTTGTGACCTGTAAACGACTTAGAAGAGTAAACTCCAATTATAGCATGCTTGCATCCGAACTCAAGGAAATCGCATCTGATGATGGGAGATCAAGCGACCAGATTGGGAGTGGGATAGAGATTCCTCCGCAGTGCCGTCCCATGATTGTAATTGTAACGAACAATCACGGCTGTCCCGACTGGACGGCGTGCATTCTTCAATGATCAACTGATGATTGCCCATTACGAAAGGGCGAACCTAGAGGTTCGCCCCTACAGAAGAAACAGGGACCGTCTTGTTCGCTAGGAACCAGGGACGGGGTTTGGAGCAAAATAATCATGACACGTTCACGAGATTTCTGCTGCGCTTACGTGGAGCGGACCCTATTTTGGCTTGACAATCTGAATAGTCAACAGTAATATAATTTTCCTGTTAACCAGAATCACATATGCAGCAGAACCCAAGCGTGAAGATGGTGGCAACCATGGATGCAATTTCCTGTCGTAAATGCGGCGCACAGCTTGCCAAACAGGAGTTTATTGAGAAGAATCATAGAGTCTGCCCGGAATGCAATCATCATCACTATTTGAGCGCATTTGAACGTCTTGAACTATTGGTTGATGACGGCAGTTTTGAATCGCACGACGACGGGCTTTATTCGCTCGATCCACTGGAATTTCCAGACTACGTGGAAAAACTGGAAAGAGACGCCGCCAAAACCGGATTAAAATCGGAAGTGCTCGCCGGTATTGCGAAAGTCGGAAGCTATCCGGTGGCAATTGCAATCGGCGATGTCGGGTTCATTGGTGGAACATGTGGATCCGTTATGGGTGAAAAGGTGACGCGCTGTATCGAACGGGCAACCGAAAAAAAACTGCCCCTAATCGTCGTCTCCGTAAGCGGCGGGATGCGAATGCAGGAAGGTACGCTCGCTCTGTTGCAAATGGCGAAAACGGCGGCGGCATGCGTGAAACATTCCCAAGCGGGACTCTTTTTCATTTCCGTATTAACTGATCCGACCTTCGGAGGAGCAACCGCAAGTTTCAGCTCGCTCGGTCATGTCATTGTCGCTGAACCGGGGGCACGCATCGGATTCGCGGGACCTCTCGCAATTGCGAGCATCCGCGAAAAGTTGCCCGACAACTTTCAAACCGCTGAATTCCTGCTTGAACATGGGTTGTTGGATCGAATCGTGCACCGTAACGAGATGCGGCCGCTTCTCATAAATCTCCTGGAATTCAGTGCGTCGTAATTTCAACTACGCGTTACGATCAAACGAGTGAATAGCGAGTGCGATAGAAGATCCCATAGTAAATCCCGTGCGATAGCAATCCCATCACGCATTAGCTTTATGACATGATAAACTACAAGGTTTTCAGCGTTTGGCCGCGGACGTACTACTTATATCAGCACTACTAGCTCATTTTTTCTTATAAACATCGCAATTATAGTGGAGATTAGATAATGCCCAAATCATTAATCGTTGTAGAATCGCCTGCCAAGGCAAAAACAATCAATAAGTTCCTTGGTAGAGATTTTGTTGTGAAAGCCTCTATGGGGCACATTCGTGATTTGCCTTCCAAGGAACTTGGAGTAGATGTGGACAACGAATTTGCTCCCAAATATACGCTTATCCGCGGCAAGGGTAAGGTTATAAAGGAGCTTCAGGCGGCAGCCGAAAAAGTTGATTCCATTTACCTAGCAGCCGATCCTGATCGAGAGGGTGAAGCCATTTGTTGGCATCTCGCCCATGAATTGAGGAAGACGAAGAAACCCGTCTTTCGCATTACCTACAACGAAATCACAAAAGGAGCAATCCAGGCTGCCGTTGATAATCCTGGAGAAATCAACCAATCACTCTTTGACGCCCAGCAGACGCGGCGGATTCTGGATCGACTGGTCGGCTACCAGATAAGTCCAATCCTGTGGCAAAACGTAAAACCGGGACTAAGCGCCGGTCGTGTGCAATCCGTTGCAGTGCGATTGATTTGTGAACGGGAGGAAGAGATTGAAGCTTTTGAAGCACAAGAGTATTGGACAATTACGGCAACGCTAAAAGGTGAAGATGCTGCACCATTCGGCGCAAAGTTGCTCCAGATTGGTTCGGAGAAAGGGACAATTAGCACCTATGGCTTTACGATTGATGAAACGCGCGCGCATGAAATTGTTAATGACGCAAAGACAGAGAAATACGTCGTAAAGGAGATCCAGAAACGTGAACGAAAACGCCGACCTGTTCCGCCGTTTATCACAAGCACATTACAGCAGGAAGCCGCACGAAAACTGAAATTTACGGTGAGGCGTACGATGTCTATCGCCCAGAAACTTTATGAAGGACTGGAAGTTGGCTCTCAAGGATCCATCGGCTTAATCACTTACATGCGTACGGATTCAACGCGCGTCGCCGACGAAGCGCTCAACGAGGCTCGCGGATACATTCAGAAGACCTACGGCTCGGAGTATCTTCCGTCGAAGGGGGTTCAGTATAGGAGCAAAAATTCTGCTCAAGATGCGCATGAGGCAATTCGACCTACATCCGCCGACCGAACACCGGAATCGCTGCGGTCACACCTGAGCTCAGAACAATATCGCCTTTACGATCTTATCTGGAAACGTTTTATCGCCAGCCAGATGACCCCGGCAGTTTTGGATCAGACAACAATCGACATTTCAGCCGGGGGCTATTTCTTTCGAGCAACAGGCTCTGTTATTAAATTCAATGGATTCATGGCTGTTTACATGGAAAGCAACGATGAGGTGCCGATACAGAATAGAGGAAATAGTGACGAAGAGGCTATACTGCCGCCGGTCAAGGTTGGCCAAGTGCTATCCCTGCTTAAGCTGGATCCCAAGCAGCATTTCACGCAGCCACCACCCCGCTATACCGAAGCAACGCTCGTCAAGGAACTCGAAGCTAAGGAGATTGGTCGTCCTAGCACTTATGCGGCAATTATCTCCACAATTCAAGATCGCGAGTATGTCGTCAAGGAAAAAGGCAGTTTTATGTCAACCGATATTGGCAAACTCGTTAACCAACTGTTGATTAAGGGTTTCCCCAATATTCTTGAGGTTCAGTTCACCGCAAAAATGGAAGAACTGCTTGATACCATTGCCGATGGAAAAGTGGACTGGGTTAAGGTTATGAGGGATTTTTATCAACCATTTCTTCTGTCTTTGGCAGCCGCTCCCGACAAGATGTACAAAGCTCGCAAAGACATGGAGGAGGAGTCGGAGGAGATTTGCGAAAAGTGCGGAAGTAATATGATTGTTAAATGGGGCAGATATAGTCGTTTTCTCGGTTGCTCAAACTATCCTGAATGCAGAAATACCAAATCTTTGGAGGCTGAATCAGCGCAACCTGCCGAGCCTGAAGAGACGGATGAGGTTTGTGACAAATGTCAGAAGCCGATGGTTATCAGAACCAGTCGCTCCGGCGGTAAATTCCTCGCGTGCACAGGATACCCGAAATGCAAGAATGCGAAACCGATTAACATTGGAATCGACTGTCCGGAGCCGGGTTGTGACGGATATCTCGGCGAACGGCACAGTCGCCGCGGGAAGCCGTTTTACGGTTGTAGCAACTATCCCGACTGCGATTTCGCCGTCTGGGATAAACCGCTTCCACAGAAATGCCCAGACTGTAACGCTCCGTTCATACTTGAGAAGACGACGAAAGCCAAGGGAAAGCATCTCGCATGTTACAATAAAGAATGTAGCTACACGCAATCGTTGGGCGATCCGGAGTCTGACGAATAGCGGCTCATGAGCAGCTTTTCACGTTGCGCTTGGCGTCGGAAGGTGAAAATTGAAGAAGGTAGAACGAAACCGAGTTTCTCCTTGGAAGCTCGGTTTCTTTAACTGCCGGTCTGAAGCAGGTACTCATGATTATGCCGCGAACTCGACCTGCAAACCTCCGCTGCTAGCTATGTCAACCCCTAATAAATAGTGCACGACCGCATCTAAAATGCGTTAACTTCACTTGTACTCAAAAGCGGTGTTCACGTGACAAACGACCAAATCGGCACAGTATTCCTCAATATCGGACATCTCCTCCAAATTCAGGGTGAAGACTCCTACCGCGCAAGAATTTACGAGCGCGCGGCAGATACGATTGAAAATCTTGATGTCGATCTCGCTCAACTGGCAGAGGAAGGCAGACTTCAATCAATTCCCGGCATCGGCAAAGCCATTGAGGGAAAAATTGTCGAAATGCTGGAGACCGGTCAATGCCGTTTCTATGAAGCCTTGATTGCGGAAATGGGAGAGGAAGTGCTCGACCTGCTGCGAATTCGGGGTGTTGGGGTAAAAACGTCATCAAGGTTTTACAACGAACTCGGCGTGAGAAATTTTCAAGATTTGCGGGCAGCAATTGATGGCGGCAAATTCAAGCTACTAAAGGGTATCGGTTCAAAGACCATCGCTCAGATTGATGAAGGCTTGCGTTTCCTTGAAATCCAAGACGGCATGCGCCCACTCTGGCGAATCTTGCCGATTGCACAAGCAATTATTCAAATATTGAGGGACGCGCCCGAGATAGCGCGAGTGGACTTTACGGGTGAGATGCGGCGGCACGAAGAGATGCTTAATCAACTTGAGCTAACAGTTGAGTGCACCTCCCCCACGATAATTGTCGAGGCGCTTTCCAAGGTTGGTGGCGTGAAGGAGTTTGAATCCAAAGAAAGCACTATCTCCGGGGGACAGTGCATTAAGGCATCCGTCGACGATGGGTTCCCGCTCCGTGTTCACGCATTCGGTAGCGAGGAATACGAAGCAGGACTGCTGATAACAACCGCTACCGCTGAACACCTAGCGGCATTCGATCGGATTGTGGGAACGCACAATCGGGAGAAGAGCGAAGGGCGTTTGCCGGATTGGATGAGGGGCAAAACAGAGTCTTCAATCTATGATGCAGTCGCTTTACCCTTTATCCTTCCGGAATTGCGGCGAGACGAGGACTCAATTGAGGTGGCTGCCGCCGGGGCGCTGCCAACCCTGATTGAATTAATCGACATTCGCGGAGATTTGCACACGCACACCGAGTGGAGCGATGGCAGGCACTCGATACGCGAAATGGTGGAAGCCGCAAAAGCATGTGGACACGAGTACATTGCCATTACCGACCATTCGGTGTCATCGCGCGTGGCAAACGGATTAACCCCCGATCGGCTACTGGCGCACATGAATGAGGTTCGAAGCATAAACAAAGAAGTGAGTGGCATTGAGGTTCTCGCAGGTTCCGAAGTGGACATCCAAAATGATGGAAGCCTCGACTTTACCGACGATGTTCTGGCACAACTTGATATCGTAGTCGCTAGTGTGCACGCCGGATTTAACATGAGCGAAGCGGAAATGACGAAGCGAATGATTTGTGCAATCGAGAATCCGTTCGTTAACATCATCGGACACCCTACAGGTCGATTGCTTGGTCGACGCCCCGGATACGCATTAAACCTTGATGCGGTAATTCAAGCGGCGGCTGAACACCATGTCGTCTTGGAAATCAATTCCTCTCCAAACCGACTGGACTTGGAGCCGGACATGGCAAGAAAGGCAAATGAAGCAGGCGTGCTATTGACGATGAACACCGATGCCCACGCAGTGCCTCAGCTTCAACAAAGCCGTTTTGGAATCAACGTTGCGCGTCGCGCATGGCTAACAAAAGACGCGGTCATCAACACATATTCGCTGGACGCCTTGCATAAACTATTGCAAGTCCGAAATGCGTAACTCTCCTCTCGCATGAATCCAAACAATTTGACTCTCCGCACGTTAAATTATATGGCGCAACCGTTCGCTACGCGCCTATCCATAGAATTCTGAATGAATAGTCACAAAATCGGGGATACCCATGAAGATCCAAATAGACAACCAAATCTACGATATTGACGAAGAAATCTTGCGCCTCTGGTTGCGAGTTGGGTCTATCCCTGTTGAAACTTTCGTTTTCTCAGAGACGCTCACGGATGGCAAGTGGGTGCCGATTCACGAACTAGGCTGGAATAACGAGCAGAATTGGGCACAAGCTGCCGACGAACCGCATCCATTTAGGCGAGAGTTCGAGAAGGAGAGGCAATTTCTTTCCTATCAAAGACGGATGCCGATTGTTACCCTTGCTCTGATAACCCTGAATACAATCGCCTTTATCTTGTTAGACCAATTTGTTGGGCGTTCACAGGACGTAGCGAACCTTATCCGGTTTGGAGCGTATTCCTACCCCTTAATAGTCGAGAATGGGGAATACTGGCGGCTGATTACGAACACCTTCCTGCACATCGGGAGTTTTCATTTCCTTCTTAACATGGGAATCCTATTCATACTAGGAAACCTGCTTGAAGGGTTGTACGGAAGGTCACGTTTTATCATTCTCTATTTGATTTCAGCCATTGGAGGCAGTTTGGCGAGCCTGATTTTTGTCCGAGTCGCCATTGGAGCGGGCGCTTCCGGCGCGATTTTCGGCCTCATGGGCGTGGTCGTCGCTCTCGGATTGCGCCATCAAGACCGCCTGCCGTTACGGCGAGGACGAGTCTTTGGAATGCGTCTGCTGCCTTTCATTGCGCTTGATGTTGTTCTCGGTTTTGTCATTCCTCACATTAACATCGCCGCCCATATCGGGGGGTTGGGGGTCGGATTCGCCACAGGCTTGATTTTGTCGCCGGCTATATACGCCGATGGCGAACGCGAGAGCTACGGCGTGAAAGCGATTGCGGCGGTATTCGTTGGCTTGACAGTTCTGAGCGGCGCTGTGACGATACAACGATTCTTTAATCCTTCCCAAATTGCCGAAAGGCGTGCGAATGACGGTTTTCGGTCATTGCCATCTTCTGCCGAACTTCCAGAGTACATTGAGCGTGTCGAGCAGATGTTGCGTAATCGCGATTACACACGAGAATCGTACAGTCTCCTTGCGGGACTCTACTGGGAGGCGCTACGTACCGATCCGGAGAATTCGTCTTGGGTTCAAAAACTTAGGGGATTTTATGAGCGAGCGCTCCTTGAAGAGCCCAACTACTCGAATTGGAATGACGGTCTTCTGAGATTATATCTGTATCAAGCCGAGGTTGTGGGACGGAAGAACGAGACGGAAAACCTCTCAGACTACACTGGACTATGCGAGAAGGTCATACGCAAGAAAGGCTACCATCAAATCCTGTGTCGGAATCTGGAGTATTTCTACACACGTGGAAAATCCTTGAACCCCGATCAGATTTCCGACTGGGATGCGGAACTTGAAAAACTGTATCGGGAAGCCATCGTCGGTGACCCCGAGTACGCAAATTGGTACAATAACCTCGCGTGGCTCTATGTTGAACAGGGAGAGAATTCTGGACAGGCGGTTGAATTGGCACGGCAGGCAGTCAAACTCGATTCCAAAAACTCAACAATGCTGGACACACTCGCGTGGGCGTACCTGCAAAATGGTCAATTTCGAAAATCTCTGAGAACCTACGAGCAAGTGCTTTCAATCCGTTCCGACTCCGACGAAAATAAGCTTGCGAGAGAGAGTAGCTGGAACGGCGTGAACGAGTGGGTACAGACGGGAGTTTCGCCGTCAAAATCGGAGGAACACGTTCAAGTCTTTGAGAAATTCTACTCCTACATGTCCCGCCAATTCACTAATCGTCCGGAGGAACAGGCAAAGCTGGATGTCGCCTTCGAGAAATTCCAAGCGAATTATTATTAGTTCAGGATTTTCGCACTCTCGCTTGTTATTGGAGGGCACCTATCCCTGGAAGAAATCGTCGAACAACGAGATTTTGAGGCGTCACGCCGCAAGTCAAAAAAACACCTTATGAAAAACTTAACACATTTCGACGAGGAAGGACACGCGCGAATGGTTGATGTCACCCCCAAGCCGGAGACCAAGCGCATTGCGATAGCCTGCGGGCATGTAACTGCCAAACCGGACACGATTCGCTTGATTGCCGATCGAGGTTTCAAGAAAGGGGACGTCCTTGAAGTGGCGCGTCTAGCTGGCATCATGGCGGCAAAGCGAACGGGCGATCTCATCCCGCTGTGCCATCCGCTAACACTTACCTCCGTCAAAGTTGACCTCTCCATTAACAACGCTGAAAACCGGGTTGAAATTGAAGCCGAGGTGCAAACGCTTGGACGCACAGGCGTGGAGATGGAAGCTCTCACTGCGGTTGCCGTTGCCGGTTTAACCGTCTACGATATGTGTAAAGCCGTTGACCGAGAGATGGTCGTTTCTGAAATACGACTACGTAAAAAGATGGGTGGCAAGAGCGGTACATTCGAACGACGCGAATAGTCAACTGTGTGGAAAACCCGCATTCGCACTATTAAACCATACAGTTGCGATAAATCTCGCCGTTGGTCTTTCGCTAGCGCGGATACCTAGCTATCTCCCTTCGCAGGTCAATCTCATCGAAGAGTATTCCAAGGCGACTCATCACCGACTTCTACTAACTGATATCCTTCATCCCCGCTGCACGGTCCCAAAGTAACAAACAGTTTCGCCGGTGCCGATGAAATGTTGAATGATGCATGCACGACATCCGCCGGAATGAATACCGAATCGCCTGCGTTCAACTCCTGTCGCCGATCTTCCAACCACTGTTCGATGCTCCCCTTTATAACGTAAATAACCTCCTCCTGAGCCGGATGTTTGTGAAAATTGTGGCCGCCACCGGGCATAAGATTAACCTCAATTGCCACAAGATCTTTTGCTCCGGTTGTTTGAGGACGACTTAACCACGTCATCGTTCCCCAGTCCAGTTCGTCCCGCTCGGCTTCGGATGCCGCGACGAATTTTCCCTGCATAACATAGTCTCCTTGGTCGTTTTCGTTACCATTGGTACGTACGAAAAATGCTCTTCATATCTTTAATTTTGGTAGCTTCCCACACGGCGGATTATATCACGATCAATCGATGGCGTCAATTGCTGAATACAGAGCAATCGCATCTGATTGTAGGCGATTCAATGAGCGAATAGATCAATCAAACGAATAGCGCGCGCGATAGTAATCCTGCGATAGAGATCCTTCTGAGATATCGATCGATAGTCTCCAAATCGTCGATTGCCCACTTGTAACGGATACCGCCCTCGCCAATCTTCAAAGATTGCACGCCGTTCAGTCGGGATAGCTTACAATCATGAGACGGCACAGGCGCCGTCCCCCACAATCAGGTGTGATTGCCCTTGTATGCCTAATTCGCTTGCATCGGATGCGGCTGCACGTTATAATATCAATCACTGTGCCCATGACACATAGCGAGTGGATGGCTTGCGTGCGACTGACGCAGCAGACTATATCATACGATATCCGAAATTCCGTGTTGCAGACTAATTCCGATTGGTGATGACACTTATACTGGAAGAGCGTTCCGGCTCCGAGCTATCTATTATGGATGACGAGGCGCCGATTCTTACATATCACCACGGACATGAACTCCACAAGCCGTATTTTCATCCCATCTACAGTCCTAACGGATTAATTGTCACAGATGATGCTCCCGACGATTGTCCCTATCACCACGGTTTGTGTTTCGCGTGGGAGAATGTGGATGGGATTAACTATTGTCGAGAAACCGACTGCGATGAATCGGATCGTGGGCGGATTGTGCATCGAGAGTTTCGCGACAAGGGCGTCAATGGACACATCGCACATTTCACAGTTGTCAATGACTGGGTCACCCCCGATAATTCCAAACCAATTGAGGAACTCTGTCGGATTGAGGTTCATCAACCGCAGGAAGATCGACAACTGATAGATTTACAATTTAATTTTTGCGCTCAATCTCGGAACGTTTCAATCAGCCCTTCTCCCGAATCCCAAGGTCTTTGCTTTCGCGGTACAGAGATGGAATATCGGAAGGTTACGAATTCCGAATATTCTATCGGTCAATCCGAGGTAAGCGGGAAAACGGGCAAATGGTGTTCGCTCAACGGTGTCCTTTCAGATGAGGCGATTGGAGCGGTCATCTTCGACCACCCGTCAAATTTGGGACATCCAACCCCTTTTCTCGCACTGGATGACACAATCGGATTTATCTCTACAACCTTTGCCTATGCCAAACCGTACACCATTGCGGCGGGTGAAACACTGTCGCTCCAATACCGGATAGTAGTTTACCTGGGAGATCTTTTTACGTTCGATTTGTGGAAGTGCTATGACGAGTATGCAAAACAGGGGTGAAAATGGATCGAGTCAGTGCATTTGCGCCTGGCAACATTTCAGGTGTATTCAAAATCATTTACCATGAAGATGCCACTAAGATGCACTCGCTCGGCACGGGATTCACGGTCAAGGAAGGGGTAGTTGCCACGGTTTCCGGGGACAGTCGGACGGCCGTCCTGTTTAATGAAGAGAAGATTCGTTTCCCAACGGTTTCAGCCGTTGTCCGGGAATTGACATCACAACCGATACGGATAGAAATTTCCTCTCTGCTGCCGCTAGGGTGTGGATTTGGTCTAAGTGGCGCATCGGCGCTTGCTGCCGCATACGCGGTGAATGCTCTATTGAGCTTGGGCAAATCTGAATCGGAATTGGCGATGATTGCGCACGTCGCTGAAGTGGAGAATCGCACCGGATTGGGCGATGTATGCGCGCAATATCATGGTGGTTGTCTCGTTAAACTGAGAGAGGGCCACCCATTGGATGCCCAACAGTTGCCTGTTCAAGAACAGCCGATTTTCTACAGATACTTTAGCCCAATCCAGACCAAAAAAGTTCTTGATAATGTCGAACAACGCGCGCGTATAAACAACGCGGCGGATGAAGCGCTGGAATGTTTGGAAGAATTCACGAGATCGAACGCGGTTGATTTCAGCACCTACGTTCGCGTATCCAAGACATTCGCCATCAATAGTGGACTGTTAACAGACGCAAACGTCCAACGAACTATTGAAGAAATTGAAGGTAACAAAGGGGTTGCATCAATGATTATGTTGGGTAATGCAGTATTTGGTACCCATTCCTTTGAAGGTGCCGAAGTGACAACACTGGCTAAACACAGGGCGAAAATATTGTAAATGACGGATGTCTCCGAAAGCCACCCCCGGTATGTGTCCTTGAGAATCCGAGATGTGATGGCGGCTGGAGTGGAACGTGGAATCACTTCAGTCCACGGTCTGATTGCTCATGGTCGCGGGGAAGCCTTTGACTACCTTATCGGGGAGAGAACACAGTCGTTCGCTAAGGAAGCGATACACGCATCAGCGGCGATGCTCCTTCTGGCGAAGGAGCCGGTGATTTCTGTAAACGGCAATACAGCAGCGCTTGTACCCCATAATTTGGTCGAATTGGGTAAAATTCTCAATGCACCGTTGGAAGTAAATATCTTTCACGCATCGGTGTCTCGCGAACAGGTGATACAGCGCCATCTCCTTAAAAACGGCGCGGTTGAGGTGTTAATGCCTACTAAGGAGGTACAGCTTTCGTACATCGACTCGAACCGAAAATTCGTTCATCCGGACGGCATTTTTAAGGCCGATGTTGTGTTCGTGCCATTGGAAGATGGCGATCGCTGCGAAGCGCTGCGAAAGATGGGAAAAGAGGTCGTGACGGTAGACCTGAACCCGATGTCGCGAACGGCGAAAAAAGCAAGTGTAACCATCGTCGATAATGTAGTGCGAGTTTTGCCGGCACTCATTCAGGAAATTCAGACTCTAAGAAAATCGGCACCACCGGTTTTGCAAGAAATCGTGTCTGGATATCGTAACGAAAGCGTTCTGGATTCCGCCCTTGAATGGATTCGTAGAAAGCAAGAATAATCCCCAAATAAAGAGTTTTTTCGTAATCTGTAATAGTCAGACAGATGAAAGACGCTCACAGCTGTTTCCTGCTCGGCTTGGATTGCCAAATCCAAGCCTTTACCGATAAGATTATCAATCCGCGGAGCAGAGCGGTGTGTAAACCATCTCGTTGACTAATGCAAGTTTTTTCGTAATCGTAGTAATCAGCAACAGAATCGGGAACTGGATAATCCGGACTTCCATTTTTGCCCCGACAATTGGCAGTGAATCCACATTAAAAGCACAAGAATGACTACACAGAGAATCCAGACTAAAAACCCTATTCGATTATACCAACCAACCCCGACAGTTGCCCCAGTCATCGGACTGGACATTCTGGCACCTAGACGTGTCTATATCGAAACGTATGGCTGTCAAATGAATGTAAGTGACAGCGAGTTGATGACAGGCATCTTGACCAGAAGCGGACACCAAATTGCCAATCGAATTGAAGATGCCGATGTCATTCTGCTCAACACATGCGCTATCCGGGAAAACGCCGAAACAAAGGTTATCAACCGTCTCAAGCAACTTAGCCACCGAAAGCGGAGACAGGATGACCTGATTCTCGGCGTGTGTGGCTGTATGGCTCAGCACCTGCGCACAAAACTGGTAGAAGCTGCGCCATACGTGGATCTCGTGATGGGACCTGATGCTTATCGCGACCTGCCGCGGGCGATAAACTCCGTAGCAAATGGCGACCCGTTCATCAACCTAAGACTAGATAAAACCGAGGATTACGCTGACATTGCCCCAATCCGCAAGGATGGGCTGCGAGCGTGGTTGACAATTCAGCGAGGCTGCGACAAGATGTGCACCTTCTGTATCGTACCTTTCGTGCGGGGACGTGAACGCAGCATCCCGCTTCCGATCTTGGTCGACGACGTTAAACGACTTGTGGACGAAGCATTCAAGGAGATTGTCTTACTCGGTCAAACAGTGAACTCCTACAATGACGGAAAACACAATTTCGCCGATCTTTTGTTTGCTGTGAGCAATGTCGAAGGAGTCGAGCGAGTACGTTTCACGTCACCTCACCCAAGCGACGCCACCGATGGGATGATTGATGCGATGGCAAACTGCGCTCATGTGTGCAAGCACATTCATTTGCCGCTGCAATCAGGATCGACCAAAATCCTCAAGAAGATGCACCGCACCTACACAGCGGAGGAGTACCGCGCACTTGTCACGACGATGCGAGAGCGTGTTCCAAATCTGGCAATCTCCACGGATGTTATTGTCGGCTTCTGCGGCGAGACAGAGCAAGATTTCACGGAAACGTGTGATTTAATGCGCGAGATACGATACGACTGGGCGTTCATGTTCAATTACTCGCCCCGAGAAGGAACGCTCGCGCACAGAAGCCTTAACGACGACGTTAGCGAAGAAGAAAAAGGACGACGGCTGAGAACTGTCATAGAGCTACAGGAGGATATCTCCTACGAGATTAACCAAGAATCGGTCGGGAAACCCGTAAAGGTATTGGTTGAGGGTGAATCTCGACGGGAATCTGACAAATATCAGGGAAAATCCGACAACTTCAAAACAACGGTGTTCCCAAAGGAAAATGCTCAGATTGGTGACATTGTGAATGTGACCGTCGAGTCCGCCTCCGCACACACGCTAGTCGGAAGAATCACGATTTGAGGCAGTTTCAAGCGGCGCCGGTCATCCACAGTCTCAAGGCCATTCACTTAAACGGGTTATATGTATCCTTTAGGTCTTCAAGTTCAGCAACGTTAGCAAAAACAACGGGATTTCCACGAAAGGACTTCTAATGTCTGCGACTGTTGCAATTGTCAAGTGCTCGACCTATTCTCAAGAAATGGTTGACCAAGCCATCTCTAATCTGCTGGAATTTCTCGGCGGAATCGGAAACTACGTGAAACCGGGAAACCGTGTTCTTCTAAAACCGAACCTTCTCGGGGCCTCTCACGCCGATGATCCGACAGCCACTCATCACACCGTGATGCACTCGCTAATTCGCCAAATACAGTCTGTCGGTGGAAAACCGTTTATTGGCGATTCGCCGGCATTTGGAAACGTAACAACAGTTGCGAGACAATCGGGACTCATGAAGGTCGCCGAGGAGTTAGGCGTGCTGATCACCGATTGGACCGGCGGAGTGCGAGTGCCTGCCCCGAAATCCTACAGTCTACGAACTTATAAGTTGGGGCGCGAGGTCGTAGAGGCGGATGTCGTGATTAACGTGCCAAAACTGAAAGTGCACCAGCAGATGCAACTGACCGCGGCAATCAAGAATAACTTTGGTTGCGTACCCGGCAAGCGGAAAGCGCGTCTCCATTTCTCCCGTGGGCAGGACCGCGTCACATTTGGAAAGATGCTAATCGAATACTGCCAACTGATTAAGCCTACGCTCACAGTTGTCGACGCAATCACTGCGATGGATAAAATGGGACCGCGTTACGGAAATCCCTATCCGCTCGGCATTTTGACTGCCGGGGTGGATGTAGTTGCATTGGACCGCGTGCATGCGGAAATAATCGGTCTACCAAATACGCAGTTCGATTTGATGAACGCTGCACGAGAACTCGGTGTCGGCGAAACCGACTTGAAGAAGATTGAGATTCTAGGCGATCCTCTTTCGGAGGTGCAAGTGTCTGATTTCCAATTCCCGGGCCCGGTGCCGGTGAATTTCTCGCCGCTTCGAATTGCCAAGAGTACGCTCAAGCATCTTTGGGCAAAGCGTGTTGCCTAACTTCGGACCGTGAGATGGCTGATGGTGAGGAGAAAATAAACAAATTCTCGGGGAAATTTGATGTCAAAAATTAGAATCAAATCTCGACCTGAAATCGAAGCCATGCGACGTAGCGGTAGAGCAGCGTCCATTTTGTTACAAAGAATTGGAGAGGGTGTAGCGCCCGGTGTTTCAACCTACGAATTAGACCAAATTTCACGCACGACCATTGAAGAACTCGGTGGAATGTCATCATTTCTAGGCTACCAGCTTCCCGAACACGCCCCATATCCGGCAACGATTTGCGCCTCGATTAACGAAGAGATTATCCATGGCATTCCAAGCAAAGAGGTTATCCTGAAGGAAGGTGACATTATTGGTATTGATACCGCAATTTTTCTCGGCGGTTTCCATGGTGACAACGCTTTTACCTTTAAGGTAGGAGAAATTTCCAAAGATGCGCGAAAATTGCTTGATGTGACCAAAGATTCGCTTTACGCCTCTATTAATGAGGCAAAACCGGGCAACCGATTGGGCGATGTATGCTACGCCGTGCAGGAATGTGTTGAAGCGCACGGATTCTCCGTCGCTCGAGATTTCGTTGGCCATGGAATCGGGCGCAGTATGCACGAATCTCCACAGGTGCCAAACTTTGGTGAACCCGGCAAGGGCATTCGGCTGAAACCCGGGATGGTACTTGCAATTGAGCCAATGGTGAACGCAGGGAGTTATGAGGCGGCCGTCCGTGAGGATGGGTGGACCACTGTTACTGCGGACTCGAGTTTGTCCGCACACTTTGAACACACGGTAGCCATTCTCTCTGATGGACCGGAAATCTTGACTTACAATCCGGAACTTTGGGAAAGAGTCTAGGCAAAAAAATGAAGCTATCTCAAGCTCTCGGGGTAATTGCGACAGCGTTTCTGTTTTTGGCGATTTATCTCGTATTTAGCTATGCGCCAATCGAGAAGACCATGCTTGAAGTTCAAAAGATCTTCTATTTTCACGTTTCTTCTGCGTTCACCGTCTTCCTTGCTTTTGGCGTGACGTGTCTGTTCAGCCTCCTCTATTTGATTAAACGAAATGACAAATATGACATGGTCGCTGCCGCATCCGCGGAGCTTGGAATTGTTTTCTGCACGATCGTGCTGCTCACGGGACCGATATGGGCGAAACCTGCATGGAATACGTGGTGGAACTGGGAACCGAGACTAACAAGCACGCTCATTCTCTGGCTGATGTATAGCGGCTACTTTATCTTGAGATCTGCGCTGACGGGGGAGAAGAAAAGAGTTTATGCCGCCGTATTGGGTATTCTCGCCTACTTGGATGTCCCGATTGTGTATTTCTCGGTGGAAGTCTGGCAAGGCAACCTGCACCCGGACACTAGCACGAAGATGAATCTACATCCGATGATGATCAAAACATGGATGTTGACTTGGCTTGCTTTAACGGTGGTCTATGTCTTTGTGCTCATGCTGCGATACGAAATGGAACGACTGAAAGCGCGCTTAGAAATTATCCAGTATCAGCAAATAGGTGAATGATTGTTACCTTTGGATGTCACGGAATGAAAGCCCTCTCGAAAAGGTGGGTTGGAGGAATTGAATGGACAAAGGAGCGCCGTTAATCGTTGGAGTCATTTTCCTTATCTTTTTCGGTGTATTTCTCGGCAGTCAAGTTCCGATTACAATTACACAGGATGAAGTTCTCGCGTCAGTTGCCGATGCTATTGCCGAGATGCACGCCCAAGTGGACGAAACAGAAGTTGGACAGGTAGTAAGCAAATCAATAGAGATGTTGGAAGAACGTCAGAAACGTCGCCTGAAATTTCTGATTTCTGCCTATTTTATGATTTGGCTAGTGTTTAGCCTCTACGTACTCAGGATTGCCCGGGCCCAATCTCAGTTGCGGCAGCGTTTGGAGCAACTAGAATCTCACGCAAAACGATCGGACGACAGCAGTTAATGCTGCAAAACCCGCCTTCAACAACTCTCAAAAACATCCCCTCACCTCAAGCAGGCATGTAGGATTAAATGGGCGGATAGTTCAAGCGATTGAATAAGGATCGACTGGGCGAATAACGAATGTTCGAATGAACGGACAGTGAGTGCGATAGAGCTCCCACCAAGATTCCCGCCAGTTTGTGGGTGCCTACCTATAACATCGCCACCCGGTTGCACCGACAAAACTGTCAACTTCCGCCGTAATAGCGACGCATCCCATCCGTACACCTGTTACCCCGTTACCTTAGGCATATTTCCAAAATAATCTCGGAGCCTGATGGTGTCTACCTTTGCTCGAATTGGCTTGGGAACCATGTCAATCGTCAGAACTCCGATGCCGACTGAATTCTGTCCATTACATTGAGTTTATTAGGAAAGATGTCTCTTCTTTGAGGACACTCAAGAGACAAGAACAGGATTAGGAAAAAATTCTCTTTGAATCCTAGCAAACATCAAAACATTCGTGTTTATTGGCAGTAGGCAACGGTTAGTCAAGCCCACTATACCTCGTCGCTGAGGGTTGCCTCCGTCTTGCGCTCCAGCGGAGTGCTATGTTTGTAGCAAGATTGTGTCGCCTTCTCCCGCTCCAGCGGAGCGGAATGTGGATACCCATGGCGATTTAGAGACAACAGGACACCCCTCGCTAATGGATTAATAGGAACGAGGCGTATATTTGCGCCAATGTATGGGCGCTTAAGCCAAGAATTCGGCTTCTCTAGATTAAATTACCGGAGGATTGTTGAAAGGAAAAAAGCGGTAGGAGGGATGGAACGTAGCACATATCTTCCGACAGGAAATTCAGCGTAGCCCGCCTGTCGGGAAGATACGTGCTACCGTCGTTCATCAAGTTAAATGGCTTCAGGCCCTTTCTCGCCTGTACGGATGCGAATGGTCTCATCTGCTGGCAACACGAAGATTTTGCCATCGCCAATTTTGCCCGTCAATGCAGACTGCTGCACTGCCTCTATCACGTTGTCAACATTCTCTTCCGCGACCACGATTTCGAGTTTCAACTTGGGCACAAACTCAATGGTGTATTCACTTCCGCGATATAGCTCTGTGTGTCCTCGGCTCCTTCCAAATCCCCGGACCTCACTGACCGTCATCCCGTGAACTCCAACGCCGGTAAGAGCTTCTTTGACTTCATCAAGCTTGAAAGGGCGGATAATGCATTCTAATTTTTTCATGAGGTTTATCTCCCTTTTAACCATAGCACAATTTAGGAGGTCTATGATCCACCACAATATCAAAATGTCACATGTAGGCCGCGTTTCCAAGATTGGGAGACACATCGATCTTGATACCAAGATTGAAAAGTCGGCCTAACATGTGGCAGAACTGTGAAGGGCTGAACTTTAACTTTCGCGCATCTTCCTACGGCACACGATACGACACAATGGCTACAGATTGTAACCTCGTTCATCATGCAGTACGAGGTCTAACCCTTCTCTCTCCTCATCGGGCTCAACACGCAGACCGATAGTTGCGTCTAGAATCTTAAGAATGATAAAAGAGAGTATGCCACTCCAGACAATAGTGATAACAACGCTGAGGAGTTGCCTGAAAAACTGACCGCCAACGCCGAAATCTGTTCCTACGCCACCTAAGCCCTTCACTACGAAAACTCCGGTTAAGAGCGCACCGACTATACCACCGATACCGTGCACGCCGAAGGCATCCAGTGAATCGTCATAACCGAGTTTCTGCTTGAGACTCGTCGCTCCCCAGAAGCAGATGAGACCGGACGCAATACCGATAACCAAAGCCCCCATTGGGCCGACATAACCTGACGCTGGGGTAATGGCAACAAGTCCAGCTACAGCCCCCGTCACAATACCTAACACGCTCGGTTTACCGTGTTTCAGCCACTCGGTAAACATCCAGACAATCGCAGCGGTTCCGGTGGAAATCTGGGTCACAAGCATTGCCATTCCTGCGGCGCCATCCGCCGCCAGAGCGCTTCCCGCGTTAAAGCCAAACCATCCGACCCAAAGCATAGACGCTCCGGCTACAGTCAGTGTTAAACTGTGTGGAGGCATGGGCACCGTAGGATAACCGATTCGCTTGCCAATCACGATGGCCGCAACGAGCGCGGCGACTCCTGCGTTGATGTGCACCACTGTACCGCCCGCAAAATCAAGTCCGCCAATGATATTCCCAAAGAGTGAGCCATCACCCGCCCATGCCATGTGGCAGATGGGCGCATACACAATCAGAGACCAAATGCCGGAGAACCAGAGCATTGCCGAGAATTTCATACGCTCTGCAAAGGCACCCGCTATGAGCGCCGGGGTGATAATCGCAAACGTTAGCTGGAACGTAAGAAATACCGTCTCCGGAATTGTACCGTGGGCGCTATCTATGTCTACACCCCTAAGGAACACCTTGCCCAGTCCCCCTATGAACGAATTAAGATTCAGGGTATCTGCATTCATACCTGTCGTATCAAAGGCAAGACTATATCCAAGCAAGACCCACAGAATTGTGATTAATCCTGTGAGCGCGAAGCATTGCATCAACACGGATAACACATTGGTCCTTCGGACTAGACCACCGTAGAACAGCGCCAAACCCGGAATGGTCATGAACAGAACCAGTGCTGTCGCGGTAAGTAACCACGCGGTGTCGCCGGAGTTAATTGTGGCGGTTTCCTCAGCGAGCGCAAGCCCGGGTGCCAAAAAACCAACCAACGGTACTATTGCCCATAAAACGTATCTCCGTGGACTACTATCTAAAAACCCAAGCCTCTCACGGCTGCGTTGATCGCATTCTGAAATATTGTGCTTTTGCATATTAACCCCCCTTTTGACGGTGTATGGTGAGAACAAGCTGCTTTCCCCATTCTAGCACAATACGAATATCTGATCAAGCATAAAACACGTTTCACCAGTGTAAGCGCTTGACACGGAATATATCAAGCTTGAGAAAGACAACACGCAGGATTTCGCGAGGACAACAGGAGCATCAGCCGCAATAGTGATTTCTTGCGACTTGATGCTTGTTGTCTAGCGAATTGAGGATACTGTGAAGTCTGGATACGCGCTGGCACCGTGCTCGCCGTAATCCAATCCTTCAAGCTCTTCCTCTCTGCTGACACGCAGTCCAACAAGTGCTTTGATGAGCTTGAACAAGATTAAGCCTATAATCATGCACCATGCGAAAACGGCGATAACACCGACAAACTGGGCACCAAGAAACTTGAAGGCAGCTCCTTTGTCTGCTGCAAAGAAAATCCCTTGTTCTTGATGGAAAAAGCCGAGTAAGAGCGTGCCAAGCGCACCGCATGTGCCGTGCACGGAGATAGCGCCAACAGGATCGTCAATTTTAATTCGCTCAAAGAGCAATACCGAGAACACGACCACGACCCCTCCGAGCAAGCCGATAATCAGCGCTGATCCTGGAGTAACGTATGCACAGGGTGCAGTAATTGCTACCAGTCCTGCGAGCGCCCCATTGAGCGCCATTCCCGCATCCGGTTTGCCTAGCATTAACCATGCCGTAACCATCGCCGCGATAGCACCCCCTGCCGCAGCGATATTTGTCGTCACCGCAATTAAAGAGATGTCTGGCGCATCGGCTCCCATCTGGCTTCCTGGGTTGAATCCGAACCATCCAAGCCACAGGATAAACACACCAAGTGCCGCCAAAGGGAGATTATGCCCTGGAATCGGTCGAGGGTTCCCATTGGCATCGTATTTTCCGACGCGCGCACCCAAGACAATAGCGCCTGCCAAAGCAAGCCATCCTCCTGTCGAATGCACCACCGTCGAACCCGCAAAATCCCGCATTCCGAGACCCGATAGCCATCCGCCACCCCAGATCCAGTGTCCGACAACCGGGTAGATAAAGCCGGTAATGAAAATCGTATAAATGAGATAACTCTTGAACCGAGTGCGCTCAGCCATCGCACCGGAAACAATCGTTGCTGCTGTCGCCGCAAAGACGAGTTGGAATAACCACGCAGCGTGCGTAGGAACGGAACTCCATTCCAGTGATGCGAAGGCTTTCGATTCTGCTGGAACAAACCAGCCGCTTAATCCGAGGAACCAATTTCCGTTACCAAACATGACTGCGAACCCGACTGCCCAAAAGGCGACAGAACCTATTGAGAAATCCATAAGGTTCTTCATCAAGATGTTGACGGCATTCTTGGCACGGGTGAATCCGGATTCCACCATGGCGAAACCCGCCTGCATAAAGAACACAAGAAAAGCGGCGAGAAGCACCCAGACGGTGTCAGCCATATATTTTGCGGCGGACACCTCCTTACCTTCTACTGATCCGTTTAGGGCAAATACCTCTGTACTCATAAACAGGGTAAGGATCAAGATGGTCGCCAGAACACCCGAAACGCCGAGGTATGTCCTTTTCATCAAACATTCTCCTTCTAATAGCGGTACAGTTAATTTTAGTGAGTTATCGAATAGCTCGGTACAAAGGGAATTCGACGACCAATGAAGATTCCCAAAACCAAGAGCTACGCGATGCGGTTCTTGCGAGTCCAGATAACAGAGAATACCGCAATATTGGGAGTGTCATCGCCTCCCCAAATGACGGTTCAGATTATCGGGAGTTCTGAATGTGCGGACAAAAACGAGATGCCCAACTTAGGCGCCCATCCACCTATTTCTCACTCATCGCAAGTTTCCAATTTCGATGCACACAAATGGTGGTTGAGCACCACTCCGCAATTCGCCAAAGCAGCCATCTCTCTGACGGTCAAATACATAATAGAATCTTAATTGTGATTCGCTCCTCACCATGATATAATGGCAATTAGCCAACCAACCTCTATGATGCTTCCTCTTGGGCAAATTGTGTGCCATATCAGACATTACATTTTTGAATTATCCTGCATCCCGCAAATGACGCCACGTAAAGACAGTTCTCACTAGCAGAGTTCACAAGAGATAGCGCTGCTTTCTTTTCGATTTTGAAGACAAATGCTGAAATATTCATCAATAAAGTGCTCAATAAATGAGCGATATCCTGATTCTTCAAGACTCCGCACTCAATACCTCCTTGCAGCAATTATAATTGTCGGAGCGATACTTCGTTTCTGGAATTTGGGGGCGTGGAGTTTGTGGATGGACGAGGTTTTGACGGTGCTTCATGCAAAACAACTTTCGATTGACAGCTTGGGTATAAATCCGCTTCCGTACTTTGCTGTCAAACTGTCGCTGTCGGCTTGGGGACTGGACGAATGGGGAGCACGCTTCATTCCGTGTATCGTCGGTATTGTGTCAATCCCGCTAATATTCTTTATGGGACGGTCATTGGTCAATACGCGTGTTGGAATATTCGCGGCTGGCTTTATTGCGCTTTCAAACTGGCATCTATACTGGTCCCAGAATTCGCGCGGCTACAGCTTCACGTTTCTATTCGGAATGCTGACAGCATGGAGTTTCTATCGTGCCATACAACATGACCGTCCCTTAATGATGATTGGTTCGCTCTTCTCGGCAATCTGCTTAATCCTCTCCCACACGCTTTCTATATTCATCCTACCCGCTCTTGCGGGATATGTAGCGAGTTTCTGGCTGGCAGACGTGTTTCCGCGCGCGCGGGGAATGTCCGCCCAAGCTCAGGAAAGGCAACATTCACTACTCCCATCTGGTGAAAACAGCACTGGACGCCCCGCGGGCATTCGGTGCCGCAACCTGCTAATCTTTTTTCTTCCGTTCACAATTCCGCTTTTTGTGTTAATCCTGCCAGAATTCCGCAACTGGCTAGTCTCGGGCTGGGGATTGAATGAATGGCGGCGCAGCCCAATCTATATCATCTTTACCCTTGTGTACGGTTTGAGCGTGCCAGTTGCCGTAACCGCTCTTTTTGCGCTATTCGCCAAGCCGATGGAAAACTCGGTTCGGTTCTTGGCTTGCTATGCGGGTATGCCGCTTATTCTGTTTCTGATTGCATCTCGCTTACAGAACGTTGCCGGCTACTATCTGTTTTATACAACTCCCGCGTACTTCTTGCTCTGCGCTATCGGTTGCGATCGGGTTTCGAGAGTAAAATCGCTTCCTATAGTCGTCCGCGCTGTTCTGCCTTGCGTCATCATTGTCACAATGCTCTCCCAGAACTATCTGTACTTCAATGTCGAAAACGGGGGTAGACCCAAGTGGCGCGAGGCGTTCTCAACCATCCGATCAGAGATGAATGATAACGATCTAGTGGTTATCTCTCTCCCGGAAATGAGTCGGCACTATTTGCCTGAACTCAAGTCAACCGCGATCAAAGAGGTATTGGACAACAGGCTGGAATTAGAAAAGCAGTGGAAGTCGGAACGTACGCGGGTATGGTTTGTGATTGATGCGGGAACTTTCGATGTCTTTGATTCGGAGGGAAAATTTCGACAGTGGGTACGCGGGAGGGCAAGACTTTCCCAGACCTTTCCTGTTTTTGCCAGGACAAAAAATCGGACAATCAACCTCTATCTGTGGGATACAACGGAGTGAGAGAGGGGTTATCGGTTTCGAATTTGTCTAACCGCGTCCATGAGCAATCTCAGATTTCGCGCATCTCGCGAACCCTTGACTGATTCAACACCTGAGCAGAGATCGATGCCGTAAGGTTGAACGGTTTCGATTGCCCGCCTTACGTTCTCAACGCGAATTCCGCCGGAAAGAAAGGCTGGAATCGCAGATGCAGCAATTAACTTTTCGGCGATATCCCAATCGCTGGTTTTACCTGTCCCGCCGAAACGCTCTTTGCCCGGGCTAATCTCGGCGGTATCGAATAAGAATGCGTCCGCGCCTGCGCGAGTGTATGCCTCCATCTCGACATGAATCCCTTCAAGGTCCGGTTTCTTACTCGTACCGGTAGGCAAAAAAAGGGATTTCCAAACATTGCAGGAAAGCTGCTGTTTTAGCTGATGAACTTCATCAGGTGCTTCGTGACCCAATAGCTGGATTGCGAATGGCTGGATTATCTCTGCGACATGTCGAACCCAGTCTGTCACACGGTCAGACACAAGTATCACAGTTGGAATTGAGGTCTGCCGCACAATTGCGACAGCCGTACCAATGGGGACAGATCGCTCCGAGAACGGCACCTCAAGGACAACTCCACAATAGTCTGCACCGGCATCTACCGCCATCCGCGCATCTGCAACGTTGGTTGTGCCACAGATTTTTACCTTGCACGCAACTCTTTTCATATCAAGGTGATGGAGGAGAAATAGACGGGGAAATCGTCACTAGCTAGGGGTATAGACCGATTCCCTCTTTATAAGCACTTTTTCCCTGCAAGAGGATGAGTGCGGGGCATCGTTAATTCTAATCGGCTAGTTGACGGAGACTACATCGTTTGAGCTTCTAGTTGCGCCAATACTTCGTTAAGGAATGTATTCAGGCTACTTTCACCTTGGAAGCGTTCCTTCTGGCTCTGAAGCGCCCGAATTGCAGGCGCATCGCCGATTCTGGCAAGCGCGTCAACAATAGTCAATCTAATGGTAAGTTCCTCTAACGAGTCGAGTGCATCAATTAAAACATCTCGCGATCTAACCCCGCCAATGTTGCCAAGCGCGGAAGCCGCTATATCCTTGACGTTTGCGTCACCACGATTGAATGCGACAATAAGCGAATCAACCGCGTCAGTTCCAATCTGACTAAGGCCAAGCCCTGCTTGGAACCGAATGCCCGGCACCTCGCCCCTATCTTCCATTACGGCGGTCAATACCTCAATCGCAGAGTGAGGTTTAAGTACACCCAAAATGGCTATGCAAGTCCTACGAATCTCTTGGTCAGGCTCAACCGCGCGCTTGATATATCTTTGTGCTAACGCAACCAGACGTCCCTCTTCAATCTCCCCGCGCGGTGCTTGAACTCTTTTCGTTGCGTCGGCACTTCTTGATCGGCTAAACTCAACGAGGCGCGCTAAGCTTCTGACTGCCGGTTTGCGAAGTGACAGGTCTCCGCTCTGTTCCACGATGTCCATCAAGGGGTCAACAGCTCGCGCATCACCGAGTTCGCCTAGTGCCTCAACAGCCGCAATTTTGACGCCCGCCAACTCGGTCGTTCGGAACGTGAGCTTGGAGCCGTGTTTCGTAAACTCCTCAATTGCTTCCTTATAATCATCAATTGTGCGAATCTTGCGCTCATCAATCACTGCGTCAATCGTATCGCCTATACGTATGTTTGCATTCGCCGCTGGACTTCCTTGCTTCACTTCGCTGACAGTATTTCCATTCACCTTCAGTCCAGTCTTATCACCACTTCGTCGGACAGCAAGCCGGACAGTTCTGTCGTCGGCAAAGCGCAGTATAAGGTTGTTGTCTCTATGCATTGCCTTTTTTGCCGCACGTCTGTAATTCCCTCCGCTCCCAAGCGAGTATTCGCCGACGACGTAAGAGATTAATTCGCCCTCTTCAAGATGTGCTCTGGCTGCCGGACCGTTGGGTTCTACCGAAATCACCGCGACTCCGTTCGTAGACCATCGATTTTCGAGATCGCTATCCAACTGTTGTACCTGAATCCTAAACTGCTCGTCGTGGTAGCGATTCTCGCATCCAACGGCACATAGAAAGATGAAAATAAAAAGCAATGAGTGCACCTTTGTACGCATGAGATCTCCTTATCAAAACATACTAAACAGTGCTCAGAAAAGTGATTATGTCAGTTCGCAACGTCGATTCAACAAGATACTCATGTGTTGTGAATGAATCGGATTTCATTTTACAGATTGAAAAAAGAATCAGCGGAATCGTAGAGCGTATGAATCCATCTATCAGAATTTGATTTCAACCTCTCGACTGCCCTGATCTCCCAAAGCGTTTAGCAATGGATTAACCGCGCGTTCATCACCGAGTTTGGCAAGCGCGTGAATTGCATCGACACGTAATGAAGAACCTTTATTTTCGGAAATTTCAACCAATTCCTTAACGGCGGCGCCACCAATTTTCCCGAGTGCTTCGACCGCTAATTGCCGAACTTCTGGACTTTCTCTGTCCCTTGCGCGTTTTGCTGACCCTGAGTTCACAATCTTAACCAATTCTGGAATCGCCTTTTCGTCTCCGATTTCCCCCAGCGCCTTAACTGCATTTAGTCGCGTCTCCTTGCGTTTGTGGTCAAGCAACTCGATGAGTAGTGGCACGATTGTGTCGGGAGAAACCTTCCCGATTTCGGCGAGTACCCAGTGAGCGTCGTGACGATCCCGGTTGTCTTTGGATTTAATCGCTTTTTTCAAAGATCGCAGCAACTTATTGCGATCGCCTTGGTTGTAGATGCGCTTAAGCGCGTTGAGCGCTGCGTTCTGCACACCGGGCTCATCACGTCTCAATGTCTCAAACACCAAAATTTCAAGATATTTGCTTTTTTCCTGCTGATACGCGAGGAACATATGTTTCCCTCGATTTTCGGTGCTAGCCATCTCCTCGTGCTCCTCCCAATTTTCTAGGGCGGACTTTGCGCTGTAAAAATCTTGGGAATCTTGGGAATCGTAGAACCCGAGTAGATAATGTGCCTCGGCATTGGTCGGCTCTTGTTGGATTGCCAACTTAAACTGAGCTACAGCCCGCTCCTCTTTGCGTCGTCTGTCAGATTTAATAAGCTCCTTACCTTTGGAGAGATATTCATTGTGGCTTCCGCAACTGACCAAGAAAGCGGCAAGTCCAATAGATACAACACTCACCTTGAGACATTTATTCATTCTGAACTCCATCCAATCCATATCAGAGATTACGTAATGGTTATCGCAGTAACTGTCGTTCGCTGCCGCCCGTTTGAGTTTTCAGGATTCGCTCAATTCCTCTTCTACCTCTGCCCCTGCACTTGGTTACGTCGAAACGCTTTCTGAACGAACTCCAAAAATGAGCGCATCGTCATAAAGATCGAATTACGTTACTGTAACACAATTGATATTTGAAGGCAAGATAAAGATCTTTCCTCGTCCATTCTAACATCCCACCTTTGAACTTACTCCAAGCGCCCGTTTTTAGACTGGCAGTTAATTCTCAGGAGGCAACACCTGCGTCGTCAATCACGCCCAATTTCCCGCTTACATCACCGGTCTCGCCTAATTCAACTGGCATCTCGCCGGAAGGTGCGTTGCCTTGTCCCATTCGTAGCTGACGTTCAGCATCAACCACATCGCGGTTGATTTTTGCGATACATCGATCTAATTTGTCCAACAGTGTGCCATGTCCCTCCATTGCGCGGCGTGCCTGACGGAGAAAGTCTATCACAAGTCGAAATGAACGGACAAAATCGCCGTCAGCAAGATCCGCATACCTGTGGAGTTCCTCAAATTCGCAACCTCGGCTCCAGGCAAGCATTGCCGTACTCAGCTTGGTTTCAAACTTCGGCGTGACCTCCGCAACACGGTGCAACGCTTCCAGAACGCGCAGACCTTCAATCTCCCTATCCGCCGATTTCAGAACCTGTTTTAATCGGTTGTCATACAGTTTTCGATAGTGCCCCGAATCCTTCCGTGGTTCGGAGACAATCGCCATCATCAAGACATTGATATCGTCTTCGCCCAGCTTCTCAAAAAAACCACCAAACAGCAACAGAGAGATTTGCATTTCATAACCCGAAATCCGTGAGGCAATCTCCCCTCTAGGTAACAAATCAGCTTCCCCTATATAACCGAGTTCTTCAAGCACTTTAAGACGGGATGCAATCTGCCTTTGCTGAAAGTGCTCAAAATGATCGCGTTCTCGGACGAGGGTTTCAACTTGGCTGGTGAATTGCTCAATTTCCTGATACTGTTGCTGGCACAACTTAAATCGTTGGCAACCGTGGCACAGACTGTCCTGTAATATGGACTCAACTTGTCGCATCTGCTGATTATTGTAAGCAAGTTTCTTGAGCCGCATTCGCTTATTCTTGCTGCCACGGTGTTTTCGTTTTATTTCTAGGCGTTTTGCTTTAAGAGTTTGTTTCTGATCTGTGACGTCGTTGAGGAGATCGAGGTAGTTGGTAACCTGCTCGGAGGCATCCAAATGTTCGTGAACACAGATTGGCAACGGCGAACTCTTGAGCCCCTTTTCGGCGTGCTTGAGGTCTTTATCAATTTTACGAATTCGCGTGTAGTTTTGGAAATTACTTAAGCTAACCGTACAAACATCGTATATGTCATTGCCGTACTTCTGGTACAGATTCAAAATGCTTGAATAAGAGAGGTTAAATTGACTCCCAATCGACTCAATCTTATCGGAGGTGATTTTTCGGACCTTCTCAGTGTCCGTAAATCGAGGATTGACCCTGGCATAGACGTAACCGACGGGATCGATGCCGCGCCGCCCGGCGCGTCCCGCCATCTGATGATATTCGCGTGCTTTTAGATAGCGGAAACCGACTCCATCGAACTTTTCTAGGCCCTCAAATATCACCGTACATGCCGGCATGTTAATGCCCACAGCGAACGTTTCTGTCGTGAAAAGCAACTGCACCAGCCCGGAAGTAAACAGTTGTTCGACTACTTCCTTCAAGGTAGGCAGCATCCCGGCGTGGTGGTAGGCGACCCCTTTCAAAATCAGACTGCGCAACTCGGACGCCTTCCGATTATCCTGAATACCGTGCCGTACGCACAGCGAATCAAACAGGACGAGGATCTGTTCCCGTTGTTCCGCTTTAAGAAAACTACGCCGGGAGGCGTGGGCATAGGACTCGGCGTTTCGCTCACACTGCTTGCGGCTAAAGGAGAAGTATAGACAAGGCAGCCGCTTACGTTTTTGAACGTAATCCACCAGATCTTCGCGAACCAGGTTGGGCATTCCATCAGCAACGATTTCGTCAACCTTCTCGTCGTCATGAAGATGATTGAATTTGTCGATAATCTGTTGACTCCGCAGCAGATCGTCGATTGTCCCAATGCCATATCCGTCGAGGTAGAGGTAATGTTCAAGGGGCACGGGCCGTTCAAGTTCCTGAACCACATCAATCTCTATCTCTCGGACGCTGCGCATCCAATCCCCGAACTGATTGATATTCGGTATGGTCGCGCTCAAACACGTAAATTTAATATGTTGTGGAGCGAAAATGATGCTCTCTTCCCACACCGTCCCCCGTTCAACGTCGTTGATGTAATGAATCTCGTCAAAGATAGCGTATTCTACATCCGACAAGCGCTCAATATCGTCAAAAATCGTGTTTCTGAAGATTTCCGTTGTCATCAACAGAATCTGGGCATACGGATTGAGCACCACATCTCCCGTTAGGATACCCACTCGGTCGCCATACCGTTTATAGAAATCTCGATATTTTTGGTTACTCAGAGCTTTGATTGGCGCCGTGTAAATCACGCGTCGATCGTCCTGAATACACTTGTCAACTGCATACTCCGCAACCACCGTTTTGCCCGCTCCGGTTGGAGCGGCGACAATGACAGAACGCTCCTGATCTATTGCCTGGATAGCTTCTTCTTGGAACCGATCGAGCTGTAAACCCCTGTAGAACATTCAAATCTCCCAAACCCAAGTAACACCGGCATGATTATAACTGTTTCCGCCCCTTTTGTCAAATGTGAATACCCGGTTAAAGGTCAATTGCACCTGATTGTTGCGACCCTGTAGGATCAAGCGACCGGATAGGGAGCGCGATAGTAATCCCGATAGTAAATCCCATAGCGAAGGCGATAAGGATCCCTCTCTTGATAGGGATTCCTGTAGGTGTGCAACCGTCAAATAGTCGATTTCCTCTCTTACTGCGATCAAGCAACTGAATAAGGAGTACGATAGAGATTTTCAGGTTTTATGGAAAACGAAAACATGAAAATAAACCGACGGGCGACAGATGAATAGAATGAAAGTGAAGTGACTCCATTGGTGCCTAATGCGCAAGGACGACCGCAATACTGCTCGCAACTGCAGGTCTCGATCAGGAGAAGATCTCTATCGCACTCAAATGCCCAGAAATAATTTTGCTATCTACTTTTCAAAAGGGCTCTAAATCCCTAAAATCCGACGCGGTTGCCCTGCCGTAACATTGAAATCTATAGACAAGGATTCGCGAATTGGTATAAAATACCATCTAATCGGCAGAACTATCCTATTATCGTGTGAGGAGAGCTATGAAGATTTTCGTTCCCGGCCGAATCTGCCTATTTGGGGAACATAGTGATTGGGCCGGAGGCTACCGTCGCATCAATGCAGATTTGGAAAAGGGATACACGCTGATTACTAGCACCAACCAAGGCGTGTATGCCGAGGTGAAACCCCATCCCACAAAACTTATTTTCCGCACAACGCTGAGCGATGGCGAGCGGAAGCAGCCATTTGAATTGCCGATGGAACGGGAGGCCCTGCTCGCGGAGGCCGAAAAAGGAGGGTTCTTCAGTTATGCCGCCGGTGTCGCTCACCAAATTTTGACGCATTACCATGTGCGCGGAATCGAAATCGACAACTATCTCACAGATCTTCCCGTAAAGAAAGGGCTGTCATCTAGTGCGGCAATCTGTGTGCTTGTGGCTCGCGCCTTCAACCGCGTCTACGACCTCAAGATGACCACGCGCGGCGAGATGGAATCCGCCTACATCGGTGAGATTACCACCCCTTCGCGTTGTGGTCGAATGGACCAGGGCTGTGCTTACGGCAGCCCCGTTATGATGATTTACGATGGCGACCGGCTTGACGTCAAGGAATTCAATGTACCGAACGACCTCTACTTTGTTATCGTGGATCTCGCCGCCGATAAAGACACCAAAGAGATATTAAGCGCGCTCAATCGCTGTTATCCGTTCGCCGAAAACCAACTTCAAAGGAATGTTCAGGAGTATCTTGGACCAATCAACGCCAGAATAACAAATGCCGCCTTTAATGCCTTACGAAGTGGAGACGCTGCGCGAATCGGTCAATTGATGACGGAGGCACAAGCAGAATTTGACGCTCATCTTCAACTAGCCTGCCCTTCGCAACTGACAGCCCCGGTTTTGCACCAAATCCTCAAATATGAACCCCTGCAACCCTACATTCTGGGTGGTAAGGGAGTCGGGTCTCAAGGAGACGGTTCCGCGCAATTCATTGTCGCAGATAAGCAGATTCAGCGGAAAGTCATCGAAATCATTGAGCGCGACCTAAAAATGCCATGCCTTGAACTTGTGATCGAGGCAGGGCGGGGCGTGCGAAAAGCGGTGATCCCTGCTGCGGGATTCAGTACCCGTTTGTTTCCTGCCTCAAAGGGCATCATAAAAGAGTTATTCCCGATTATAGATCGTGAGGGAAGAGCTAAACCAGCCATCATGGCATTAATCGAAGAAGCCATAAACGCTGGAGTTGAAGAGGTATGTCTCATCGTTCAGCGCAGGGATCGCCAGCTTTTTGAAGATTTCTTCAATACCCCGCCTCCAATCGAGAATTACAACCGACTTTCCAAGGAAGACCAAGCCTACTGCCAGTACCTAATGGATATTGGACGGCAAGTCACGGTAATCACACAGGAGGTTCAGGAAGGGTTTGGGCATGCCGTTTTCTGCACGAAGGAATGGGTCAACGGGGAGCCCTTCTTGCTCATGTTGGGCGACCATCTGTACGCCTCCGACAGCGAAACGTCGTGCGCGAGGCAACTTCTGGACGTTTATGATCGGGTCGGGCATAGCGTTGTTGGATTGAAAACAAGCTCTGCAGAGGAACTTCATAACTTTGGCTGTGTGAGCGGTGTTTGGCAGGACGATTCTCTTCTTTCGGTAACAGAATTCTATGAGAAACCGCCGGTCGAATATGCACGCAAGCACCTTCATGTTGATCGAATGGAGGAGGATCTCTTCCTGACGGTATTTGGACTGTATGTACTCGCGCCACAGATTTTTGACTTTCTCGAAGAAAACATTACCCATAATCTCCGCGAAAGAGGCGAGTTCCAGTTAACCCCTTGTCTTGACACACTCCGGAAAGAGGGCAATTTTTCCGGGTATGTTCTCAAGGGCAGACGCTTTGATATTGGGCTCCCCGAGGCATATAGGGCTACAGTAATCGATTTTCGGAATGCGTGAAACCTTTGGCTAACCTGTAGGTTGGGTTGAACGCTCAAGCGAGCGATTAGCGAGTGCGATAGAGATTCCCGTCAAACCCAACTGTTTGACCTCCGTTTTTCGCCCCGGCGGGAATCTTCCACTCCTCCAATCCGATTCAGTCAAGCCTCTTCAGAAGATAGATTTTAGTACCTAAACTTGCGTAACGCCTTATGTCGGACAAGAAAATAGAAATCCTGCTGCCGGGATTGGCATTCCTTGCCATCTGCGCCTTTGCGGCATACGGCGAACAACGTCTAGAAGGATCCAACGTCCTTGTCTGGTACAGCATTGTCCCACCCCTTCTTGCTGTCACGTCGGCAATTGCGACACATCGATTGCTGTTGAGCCTAGGATTAGCGGTAGCCGTCGGAATTGTTCTCTCGTCAATACGAATTATGTCGTCTCACGTCTGGGATTGGTTCCCTTCTGTATACAGCCAAACCGCATCGGGCGCAAAATCGGTCGTAGATTCTTTCAACCTTTTGGTAATTCTTTTCATCGTATTGATTCTGTCGACAATCTCGGTCGTGATTGTGTCCGGGGGAATCCAAGGCATTATCCGTTGGCTCTCGCGATTTGCGAAAGGCGCGCGTTCAACCCAGTTGGTCACTGTTCTCATGGGATTTGCCGTTTTCATTGATGATTATGCCAACACGATGATAGTTGGGTCGGCGATGCGTACCGCAACCGACCAAAAACGGATTAGCCGCGCGAAACTGGCATACCTCGTGGATTCCACAACCGCTCCCATCGCGGGCTTGGCGGTGGTGAGCACCTGGATCGGGTATGAAGTTGGGCTGTTCAATGAGGTCGCCAATTCGTTAGGCATACAAAAAGACGGATATTCCATGTTTTTCGACGCCCTCGTATTTCGCTTCTATTGCCTGATAACGATCATTTTTGTTCTTGCAAACGCACTCAGTGGCATCGATTTCGGTGCAATGCGAAAAGCGGAGATACTTGCCCGAGAAACCGGAAATGTGGTTGGTGAAGATGCGAAACTGATGTCCTCAAGAGCATTTTCGACGTTGAAATCTGCCCCATCAGCGATTGTGCACCCACTCACCGCGGTTATCCCGATTGGGACCCTTCTCGGAGTCATGTTGGTAGGATTCTGGATCGATGGCGGCGGGAAAGGTTTCGTGCTGTCGCCATCGGCGTGGCGTGAGGCATTATCCAATGCGAACAACCTCAAAATCTTGGCAATCGCATCCGGCAGTGGTTTCCTATTGGCGATTGTCTGTGCGAAGCTGCTAGCGCGGATAAGTTTTTTCGAGATTGGAGTCGCCATAATCTCCGGTCTCAAAGGCAGCTTGCTGCCAACAGCGGTTCTCGTCCTAGCATGGAGTTTAAAAGCCGTCTGTGAGCAACTTTCGACGGGGGACTTTCTCGCAGCAACGGTCGAAGGTGTGGTTTCGCCACTATGGTTCCCCGCGCTTCTCTTCATCGTGGCGTCCCTGACTTCGTTCGCTACCGGCACCAGCTGGGGCACTATGGCGATTCTCATCCCGACCGCCATTCCGATTGCGTATTCACTTGATGGAAGTACCTACGGATTGACGACGGCAATCAGCTTAGGAGCTGTGCTTGACGGATCAATCTTTGGCGATCACTGCTCGCCTATTTCCGACACGACCATCATGAGCTCCATCGCGAGCGAATGCGACCCGATGCACCATGTGCGCACCCAACTTCCCTACAGCCTGACTGTTGCCGGGCTTGCGCTAATCTGTGGCTACGTCCCGGCGGCGCTGGGGATTTCATCGTTCGTCGGGATAGGTGCCGCCGGGATTCTAATCGTCCTGTTGTTCTATGCCGTTGGCAAGTTTGGGGCGAGTCGACAAGGGATTTCATAATCGCTACAGTTTTTCCGCAGTCTGACCTTCATGCACGTCAATGAGTTACACCGGCGTCTCGCCCAACGCTATCCACTGAGGCAGGAAATCATCCAACTGGCGAATCGGAAAATCGCCGTAACGGTTGTGGTCGATCCGGACCAATTCCTTGATGAATTGAGCACGGAGGAGAAGGACGGCGAATTACGCCTGCCCTATTGGGCATATCTATGGCCATCTTCAATCGCACTCGCGCGTCATCTGGATCAGATGGACTCGCCGAAGTCCCAGCGGGTTTTAGAAATCGGCTGCGGATTTGGGGTGTCGGGAATCGTCGCTTCCCAACGCGGCGGAGACGTTCTGTTTACGGACTATGAAAAGGACGCGCTGCTGTTTGCGCAATATAACGCCCTTCAAAACAGCTGCATTGAGGGAGCATCTTTCGCTCAGATGGATTGGAATGCCCCATGTTTGAAAGGCCGGTTCAGCCGCATTCTGGCGGCGGATGTAGTTTATGAGGAGAAGAATTGGGAACCGATTCTCGCCCTAATCCAAGAACATCTTGCCGTTAATGGCACGGCGATAATTGCGGAACCGAATCGAGCTAACGCGGATGGATTTTTCGATCTGTTCAAACGCCACGGATTCACGTCGGAGGAATTCGGGTATACGGCTCTCTTGGAGGAAGACCCCTCCACCATCACCGTTTACTGTATTAGGAGGGGGGGTTAAGCGACTTGGAAGAATGGAAGGGCGGAAGATTGTAATGAGGTGTAATGGTCAGATAAATAGCAGACACTTGGAACTCTTCACAGTTTTTGTAGCCGTTTTATTCAGCGCTAATCTGCTTCCCCTCTTTTTGTCTTCTCACGCATTACGTTCAACCGAACGAATAGATCAACTGAGCGGATAGCGAAGACGATAGAGATCCCAGGGCGATAGTAAATCCCGTGCGATAGAGTTTCCAGCGCGATAGAGTTCGCATCACGCATTAGCTACTGTAAACCATATCGTTGGCTAATACATAAAGAAGGAAGAATCTAGAACGTCCGTGAAAGTTGTGAAAGATACCTACCAAACACACAGCCCGAAAGAAACACAGACAATCGGTCAACAGATTGGCGAAACCCTGAAAGCTGGTGATGTAGTCGCGCTTGTCGGCGATCTTGGAGCGGGCAAGACTTGTCTGACGCAGGGCATTGCTCGTGGGGCTCGCATCGCTTCCCACGAGGTTGTCAACAGCCCGTCCTACACCCTCATCAATGAGTACGCGGGGGAAATACCAATCTACCACATCGATCTCTACCGCCTACCAGGCCACGGCGAAATCGTCAATCTTGGATTAGAGGAATATTTGGAGGGAAACGGAATTTGCATCATTGAGTGGGCGGACCGGATGGCCAATTTGCTGCCCGCGAACCACATCCAAATTACGATGAGTTGGGTTGATGAGTCAACCCGCGTGATTGAATTGCAACGAATACCCACCTGAAATAGGTCACTCGCACCCGATTCTCGCCTGTAGGTTGGGTTGAACACAGTGAAATCCAACTATTTAGCCTCCATTCCTTCCCTCCAGAGAAAAGATCCATTGGGGACGGTGTGGAAGATGTTCCCCAACCTTCCGCTCTTCCATCCTTCCAACCCTATTCCCACGTCCGCTTCAATGGATCATGGATATTGACCGTCAACGCAGGCCCCAACCCTTCTATCTCAAGGCGCAGCGTGTCGCCGTCTTGAATCGGCGACAGCGATTCATGGTGGGTTCCGGTGGACACCACATCTCCCGGTTCAAGCGTCAAGACGTTGGTAACCTCCTCAAGCAATTCGGGAATAAAGCGATCCATGGAGTTGGAGGAGAAGTCATGTCGTAGGTCCTCGTTCACCCAAAGCCGGATGCCGAGTTCATTCGGGTCTTCAATCTCATCCGCCGTGACCAGTGCGGGGCCCATCGGCGCGAAAGTATGCCAACTCTTCCCAAGGAAAAAGCCTCCGTGCAAGCCGCGGGCTGAGCCGTCTATGAATTGCGTGTATCCGAATACGTGATCCATGGCGTCGGCTTGCGAAACCCGGCTTGCTGTTGTCCCGATCACCAATGCCAACTCCGGTTCAAAGTGAAAAACGGTGGCATCGGATGAAGGAAATTCGGAGGTGTCGCCTGTGCCGATAATACTCGTCGGCGACTTGAGGAACGCATTAAACTCTCCACGATCGGGTGATGCAGGTTCAATATAATTTCCGGCGAGGCAGACCAATTGGCCAGGTCGCGGTAGCGGCGCTCTGAGACGCACGTCCGCAAGTGACTCGCCGTCTCCCCCAGCAACCGCGCTTTCTATTTCAGGTTCGAGGTCGCTGAAATCCTCAATCAGCATTTTCATCAGCTCTTGCGGCGTATGGTAGGATATGCCATCCACCGCGGAACCTGCATCAATAATTCGATCGCCCTTTATCACACCAAGTTGGTAGTCATTGAAAAGCGCAAGCTTCATTTCTTAATCTCCTTGTAGAATCTGTTTCAAGGTGGTGTATTACTACGACATGCTGGGAAAATCCACGCGATAGCGAAAATGAATTAACGAGTAATGCGTGATACGTAATGGAGTCATTTGGACATTCGGCATCACATTATATTATGAAGGTTTCATTATAGCACGGACGATGTCAATATGGAATAAATATCGTTGCATGGTGGGCAATGCCAACCAAAATAATAACGCAAATTGGCACGAAAAAAGGCAGGCCACTACCGACCTGCCTTCCATTACATGTGTTTCAGTAATTTCTGTGATTTACCGCTCGCGATCGCCATCAACAAATTCTTGCAATTGTTGAAGTGCGAGACCATCTTCATCAATTGAAATTGGCGGGTGTTTGGTCAACACTGCCGATGCGGAATGGAGAGGTCCCGAAACACCCCGGTCAAGCCCTACCTTCATGAATCGAGCCATGTCCGCTATCACGCCGCCAAAATTCGCGCTGTCTTCCACCTCAAGTTTCGCCTCGAAGTGCAGGGGCGCTCCGCCGTAATTGACGCCATCGACGTAGAAAATCGCAGTTTTGCGGTCACCCATCAACTCGACGTAGGAAAATCCTGTGGAAATCTCGGTCTCCGGCGAAACCAACGACGCAAGCGCCTCCCGTTTTGTTTTGTGTTTCGACTGCCCACGATGAACGAGGTTGTAAAAATCTGTGTTGCCGGCGTAGTTTACCTGATACGTGCGTTCAACATGGATGCCTCTGGCTTTCAACAGTTGAAGGAGCGCTCGATGAATCGCCGTCCCACCAAGTTGACTCTTCACGTCGTCGCCTATGAGCGGGACGTTGTTTTCCACTGCCGCCTGCTGGTAAGCGGGATCGCAAACAATCAACTCCGGCATACCGTTAATGAAACCTATCTGGGCTTCTTTTATGGCAGCGTCCGCGTAAAATCTCGCGGCTTCCGCCGATGCGGTTGGCAGGAAGTTTAACAACATTTCCGCACCGCTTTCTCGCAGGACTTTAACGACATCCACCGGCGGTCGATCTGCAACTTCCACAAATTCTGCTAACGCCGGGGTAACTCCATCCATCACGGGCCCCATCTGCACCGTCACCCCACAATCCGCCACTTCGATATCCGGATATCGGTAAGCGATATTGGCGCCTGAAAAAATGGCTTTCGACAAATCTAATCCGACCCGGCGCGCATCGACGTCAAAGGCTGCCACCGGGACAATATCGGTGACTTTGTACCCGCCGATGTCAACATTGATGAGCCCGGGCGCCTCTGCTCCGAACTTTCGATAATAAGTCAAACCTTGGATAAAAGCGCTGCTACAATTACCAACACCAACTATCGCAACCCGTATTGGATTGTCTGCTTCCCATGTCATAAATTTTCTCCTTAAGCGGTGTACACTCGCAAGATGCGCCTCTCAGTTACGGAGTGCGCCCCGTGATGTTCAAATACCTTCTAAATTCCCAATTGATTGCGTCTTACAATCTCCTCTACGTTTTGGACAGTGCTGACTTTATGGTTTTTAAGCGGCAAAATTCGCTCGTGAATCGTATCAAGGATCCACTCCTTCTGTGGGAAAAACGCCTCCTCTAATTCCGCGGGCGGCGTAATCCAGTTGCGAGCTCCGACCACAGCGACCGGCCCATCCAGATGATTGAACGCCAACTGACTGATATTCGACGCCATCGTGTGCAGAAATGATCCCCGCTCACAGGCATCGGAAACGAGTACGACTTTGCCGGTTTTTTCCACCGACTCGACAATTTTCTCGTAGTTGAGCGGATTGATAAAGCGGGCATCAATCACTTCGGCGGTGATACCGTGTTTATCCTCTAGCTCCTCTGCCGCTTCCAATGCTCGGTAGAGGGCTGCCCCAACTGTAGCAATGGTCAAATCTCCGCCCTCACGCCGGAGCGCTGGCTCCCCCAATTCGACCTCATAGTATTCTGTCGGCACACCTCCTTCGACGAGTGTTTCCGGCTCGGGGTACAAACGTTGACTTTCAAAAAACACAACCGGGTCCGTGCCTCGCAGTGCCAAACTCAACATCCCCTTCGCGTCGTAGGCGGTTGCGGGAAACATCACTTTCAAGCCCGGGATATGTGCCACGATGGAGGTCCAATCTTGCGAATGCTGCGCTCCGTATTTCGATCCGACAGATACACGCAACACCATCGGCATCTGAAGGACGTTTGCGGACATGGATTGCCATTTTGCCATCTGGTTGAATATTTCGTCGCCGGCACGTCCCATAAAATCGCAATACATCAGCTCCGCCACCACGCGGCCTCCGGAGAGCGCATACCCGACAGCAGTTCCGACAATCGCCGCCTCGGAAATCGGCGAGTTGAACAAGCGGTGATAAGGCAGGCACTCCGTCAATCCGCGGTAAACGCTGAACGCGCCGCCCCAGTCACGGTTCTCCTCCCCGTAGGCAATCATCGTCGGATCTTCGTAGAAACGGTGCATCAAGGCTTCAAAGAGCGCCTCGGCATAGGTCAAGGTCTGAAGTTTGGGCAGCGGTTTTCCATCTTTTAGTCCAAAGCGGTGTTTCGTTTCCGTAGTCTTGAGACGGCTCTCGGACTTCAGAATGAGAACCTCGGGCTTATCTTCACTCAGCCGTTCCTCATACTGATCGGAGAACATCATCTCCCCAATGCTATCAACGTGAATGCTGACACGCGGCGAGATTTCGAGGGAAGTCGCCGCCTCAAACACTTTCACCAATCTCTCCGTAACATCATCTCGAAAGGCGTCCAAGCGAGCGCTATCGGCATGGCGATGTTCCTTAAGGTATCCCCCGTAATTTATCAATGCATCCTGTTGATACCACATGTCCATTTCGGATTTGTCGCGATAGGAGGACGCATCCGACGGTGAATGTCCGGAGAATCGGTAGGTCACCGTATCCAGCAGAACGGGTCCCTGTCCCTCTTCCAAGACCTCCCGTTTGCGCTCTACTGCATCTGCCACCGCCAACGGATTATACCCGTCAATGCGTTCTGAGTGCATGGCATCCGGGTTAACTCCTGAACCGACCCGCGCCAGAATCCCAAAGCCCATCGTTTCACCCTTGGACTGCCCGCCCATACCGTAAAAGTTGTTCATGAAATTGAAGAGAATTGGCGGGTTGCCTCCCACCTCCTGATCCCAAAGCGTCCGATACTGATCCATCGCGGCAAAAGTGATGGCTTCCCACACGGGACCGCACCCCATGGAGGCGTCGCCGATATTGGCAATGACAATCCCGGGTTTACGATTAACGCGCTTGAACAGAGCGGCGCCTGTCGCGATATCCGCCGATCCGCCGACGATGGCATTGTTGGGCATAACGCCAAACGGCGGGAAAAAGGCGTGCATTGACCCGCCCATGCCCTTATTGAACCCGTTCTCCCTGCCCAAGATCTCGGCGAGCGTGCCGTACAGCGTATAGTTAATTGCCAAATCTTTCGCGTCGCCCCTCGTAAATCCATCCACTACGCGCAACGACGCACCGTCCATGTACGACTCCATGATACCCATCAAGTCGTTCTCGCTCAGTTTTTCAATCGCCGCGAAACTCTTCGCCAGTATCTCCCCGTGACTCCGATGAGAGCCGAATATATAATCCTCCGCCGAGAGGTAAAAACATTGACCAACCGCCGCCGCCTCCTGTCCTATGGACAAATGGGCGGGCCCCCGATGATCGTACTCCATGCCGCTGTAGGCGCCCTCCTTCTTCACCCCATCCAGCATGCTCTCAAATTCACGAATGTAGACCATGTCCCGATAAATCCGCACCAAATTCCCGCTGCCATATTTCTTTGCCTCCTGCTCAGGAGTCGCGGCATAGGCGTTCACCGGTATCTCTTGGCTCTTAATCACCGATCTCTGGCGAACTTCTGACGGATCTATCGTAAGTGACTTCGGCATTCTCTTCTTAACTTTCCGGCTTCAATTCCTGATTCTGCAACGACCAAACCCTCTAGATTGCCAAGAACAAATCAATAGCAGCCAATCGTAGCGAGAGCGCGCCTATAAAGCGGGCAGCAGAGGCGCCATCAACTGCCTGATGGTCTATCGTTAATGACAACCCGATGTGCGAGAGGTGTTGTATCTCGCCGTCAACCTCCACCGGCTTCAGATTCACATTGCCCACACCGAGGATGCCCACCTGCGGTGGGTTTAATATCGGGGTGAAGTTCTCAATCCCCAAACTCCCTAGATTTGTCACTGTAAATGTGCCGCCGGTCAACTCATCGGGGGAGATGTTTCCTTCCAAACATGCAGCCGTCAATCGTGTCGTTTCTAGCGAAATCGCTTTCAGATTCAAAGTGTTAGCGTCCCGAATGACGGGCACCATCAGGCACCGAGGCGTATCCACGGCAAACCCTAGATGCACATCTTCGTATTGGGAGATTGTGTTCCTGCGGAGCAGGGCGTTCAACTCTGGATGGTCAGGCAAGGTGCGCGACACGGCGAAAAGGATGAAATCGTTAATTGTGACGTTCCGAAGATTGAATGCTTCGGCGCTACTCTTCAAACGCTGGCGATAGGATAATAAGGCGCGCGCATCTGCCGAGGCATTGAGCGTAAGCTGCGCGGTCGTTTGAATCGAATGCAGCATTCGCTCGGCGATAATCTTGCGCGTGCCTTGCAGTGGAACTGCTTGCGCTTCACCCGGAGGGGGCTCAAGCTGAACCGGGGAACTTGACCTCGTTTGAACCGCTGCGGGTTTCGCAGCAGCCGTAGGCGCGGCTTGAACGTCTCTCTCAATTATGCGTCCTCCCGGACCTGTACCCCGGATGCCGGAGATATCCACCCCTAGCTCCTCTGCCAAACTCGCCGCCCGCGGTGATATGCGGCGTTTAAGCCGGTCGGGCTTAGAAGGATGCTCTTGGGGCGGCTCCAATGCCTCCGGTTGGGTGGGGACAGCCTGAACCGGTTCGTCGGAAGTAGTGGACGATTTGTCGTCGGACTGGAAGACCATCGCTACGGCGGGTTTTAGGCTGGAAACATCCTCGCCGGGTTCACCAATGGCGGCGATGTTAACCTGTACAGCGACCTCTTCTCCCTCGTCGAAAAACAGATCCAATAGAGTGCCGGACGCGGGGCTTTCCACTTCCAATGCGGATTTGTCGGTTTCCACCTCGCAGAGCGGTTCCCCTGCGGTAATTGAATCGCCCTTATGTTTCTTCCAACCGACGATAATACAGGTTTCGACTGACTGCCCGAGTTTGGGCATTACGACCGCTGTTGCCATAAGGTTTTTTTACTTCAGCGTGTTTGATGTGTTTTCATGAATGTTTGTAATGGTCAGGAAGGTGCGAAACACTCAAAGTTGCTTCCCGCAGGGAACTCTATCGATCAACTGAGCGGATAGCGATGGCGATAGAATATCCTGCTCCCTATTCGGTCACTTGATCGGTTTCGACGCTTATCGTCTTTACTGTCGCGACCCCAAACTCCCACGTTTTCCCTTTAAGATTTTAACATCTGTCCCTTACCTTTTGCCAATGAAAAGTCAGTCCCTGAAAACGCCTCGCTTGGCGCTTCATCTATACCCATTCCATTAACCGCAATTGAGGGTGAGTCGGCACGTCGAGAGGTTGACACAAGTGACGTTGTCCGTCAATTCATTGGCAAGGAGAGAGAGAGGGATGTTACTCTTTATGACTTTGCAACGCGGACTTATTGACAGTACATAGAGACATTTGCATGAAGGAGTTTACGAGGCAATAGGAAGTCGCGATTCGGAGAGGAATTTTCTATGGGAGCTCTATGGGATTGCTATCGCGTTCGCTATCCACTCACTTGATCCCTCATTTTAATATCCCACAACGTCCCAACTTCCACGAAAAGGAAACTCAACCATGACAACGACAACCAAAGTTGGTATTATCGGCGCCGGTGGCATCGGGGCGGGAAAGCATCTGCCCGGACATCGGGGGGTCAAAGACGTGTCGATCATTGCCGTGTGCGACATTGACGAATCGAAAGCGAAAGAGTTCGCTAAGCAACACGAGATAGAGCACGTCTTTTCGGATTACAACGACCTCCTCGCCATGGACGAGATAGACGCGGTAAGCGTGTGTACCCCGAACAATTTCCATGCGCCGCCAACGATTGCCGCGTTGGAGGCAGGCAAGCATGTCATTTGCGAGAAACCGATGGCGAGCAATGCGATTGATGGACAAGCCATGGTTGATGCCTATCATGCGTCGGGAAAGATACTCCAGATCGGTCTGCAGAACCGATTCACGGTGGAATCGAGAACCTTGAGAAAACTCTGTGACGAGGGATTCTTCGGGGACATTTACTATGCCCGCGCCATGTCGGTGCGCCGACGCGGCGTGCCCGGGACGCCGTCTTTCATCACGAAAGCTATCTCCGGCGGCGGTCCGCTCATCGACATCGGCGTGCATATTCTTGACGCGCTGCTGTGGATTCTCGGATGTCCCAAGCCGGTTGAGGCGTTCGGATTCACCGCGCAGAAATTCGGGAATCAGAAGGACGTAATCAATCCGTGGGGTAGTTGGGATCCTGCCCAATTCGAAGTCGAAGATTTCGCGATGGGGGTTGTTCACTTTGAAGGCGGACTAACGGTCGCACTGGAGACCGCATGGGCGTCTCACATCGACAACATCGGCACAACATTCTTCATAGGCGATCGCGCCGGCGCGACGCACTCCCCGCTTCGCATCTACACGGACAAGGACGGAAAGATGATCGACTATGAACCTGAACCCCTTACCAATTTGACCGGTGAGTTTGAATCTTTCCACAATGCGATTCGAGAGGGATTGCCGTCGCCAGTGCCCCCGGAGGAAACGCTGATAATCACCAAGATTTTTGACGCCATGTACGAATCTGCTCGGATTGGCAGGTCGGTACCGGTTGAGTGAAAAGGCAGCGGTCAGTGGTTGGAGACTGTCTGAATCGCGGATTCAGGGATCTCTATGGGACTTCTATCGCGGTCACTATCCGTTTCCTTGATCCCTCGCTGTCCACTCGGTTGATTGGATTAGACACGGGTAGTAGGGCAATTTACCTGTAATTCAATGGGCTTCAGCCGTCTGTTACCATTTCCTTACATTTTAGCCAGAGTCTTCCATGCTCGTTCGTACTTTTTCATGATTTTCTTTAGGGCGATCTCGGCATCAGGCTCCACTGGATGAGCCGTGTCCCGCGCCTGTTTATTCTGAAGATCGACAAGCAAGTCAACGACCAATTTGAGCTCTTCTGTGGACAGTTGTTTGATTAACGCAACGGCTTGTTGTTGTAGTTCTGCTTTTCCCATGGCAATTAGCTAGGTTGTAACATTGCGGCGATGTCTTCCGGTAGTTTCACGTCGTTTTTCTGCTCAAAGTCCGAAACGTCCTCGTATTCGTTTTGAAACGTCGCAACGATGTCCATCCCCTGTTCTTTCGCGACTATCAAGTCTGACTTCGCGTTTTCCCATTCTTCTAAGTGTAGGCGTGCTTCGCCGCGATTGTAATACGCTGCCGTAAGATCTGATTTCAGTTCTATCGCTTTGTTAAAGTCTTCAAGGGCACGATTATAATCGGCTTTGTGGTTGTAAGCATTACCGCGATTGTGATATGCCCGTGCAAGTTCCGGTTTCAACGCTATCGCTTGCGTATAGTCCGCGATGGATAGGTTGAACTCTTCCTTTTCGAAATAAGCAATGCCTCGATTATAATAAGCTGCGGCAAGATCCGGTTTCAGTACAATTGCTTTGTTGTAGTCCACGATTGCAAGATCGACCTCTCCCTTGTTGCGATAAGCGGCACCACGGTTGTTATAAGGTTCTGCATAATCCGGTTTGAGTCTAATCGCCCTGTTGCAGTCCGCGACGGCACGGTCATAATCGCCTTTGATGCGGTAAGCCCCGCCGCGATTACTGTAGGCTTCGGCATAGTCCGGTTTGAACTCTATTGCCTTGTTAAAATCTTCAATGGCGCGGTCAATCTCACCCTTATCACTGTACACGAGACCGCGGTTATTATAGGCAATAGCAAAATCAGGCTTCAGTTCAATTGCCTTGTTGAGGTGCGTAATTGCTTTCTCATAACGCGCGTGATTTGTCTGTGTCTCCATGCTTTCAGTCTCCGTTTTGTTGAGGAATCCAATACGCTACTCCTCCAATAGTGTGCTGTCGTCGCGCGGCTCGATTGCACTCCTATAAAGTTCTAAGTATGCATTCTGGTGAACACCCTGATTTCTAATGAATCCGTGGAGGTCGTTGTAAACGGTTTCGGTAGATATTCCGTGGTATTTCCTCAAATGGTTTAACATGGGTTGCTTTATGCTTTGTGGAATATCAATTGTGGTGAACTGTTCCGGTTCAAGAAATCCCTTGGGAGGTCGAACAAACGTACTCTTCTGAGCAATGACTCGATTTCTCGGATTCCGAGGCGGGTTGATTGGATCTTCTATGTCCTCGGTTTTCGGCAACAGGACAGCCCTGCCATCTTTGTCACCGGCACCGTCGCACGCAAAGAAGAGGGCAATGTGATAGTCGGTCGTGAAATCAATCAGATTGGTTTGACCTCCATAGTGCTGGAGTTCGGTCAAGATCTCCATATCGTCCATTTCGTATGTATAGCTTCTTGCCGCCTCTAACATTTGATCTTGGATAGCCTCTATGTCAAACGGTTCCTCCCCCATCTCTTTCTTGAATTGACGCCAAAGGTTTGAGGAGACTTTCCCGCAGTAGGGATCTTCTTGATAATGTTCAGGTTCCCCGCGATAGATGTAGTCGCCGCTGGTTTACTCTGCGGCAATCTCCTGAATCTTTTCAAAAACCGTATTAAGGTCGTTTGAGGATTCGGATTGGTTCTGTGTGGTCGTCATTTGTCCTCTAGAATGGCAACCTTTTCCTTAATTGTCTGAATCGCGGATTAAGGGATCTCTATGGGACTTCTATCGCGGTCACTATCCGTTTCCTTGATCCCTCGCTATCCACTCGGTTGATCGGATTAAATACAAGTAGAAGGGCATCTTATTCGGAATTTGTTCCTCTTTGTCCGCTCGTTACTGCTTCCTTACATTTTAGCCAGAGTTTTCCATGCTCCTTCATACTTTTTGAAGATTTCCTTTATGGCGATTTCGGCATCAATATCCACCGGATGAGCCGTGTCCCGCGCCTCCCTGTCCTGAAGATCAATTAACAAGTCAACGACCATTTCCAGTTCTTCTGTGGACAGTTGTTCGATTAATGCAATGGCTTATTGTTGGAGTTCCGCTTTTCCCATGGTAATCCTCTAAGGCGTCAACATTGCGGCGATGTCTTCCGGCAGATTCGATCCATTTCTCCCCGTGAATTCCCTAACATGTGGAAAAAACTTCTGAAATGAAGCAATGATATCATGGCCCTTGTTCTTGGCAGTTGTCAGGTCGATTTTGGCTTCTTCCCATTTCTCGAAGTTTAACTGTACTATACCGCGAGTGAAATGGGCTCTAGCATCATCAGAATTGAGTTCTATCGCTTTGGTTAAGTCCTCGATTGTACGGCAATAATCGCCTTTCTTAAAGTAAGCAATTCCGCGATAGTGATAGGCATTGGCATAATCAGATTTTAGTTCTATCACTTCATTATAGTCTGCAATAGCAAGATCGCTCTCGCCACTACAGTAGTAAGCCCAACCGCGATAGAAATAGGCATCGGCATAATTCGGTTTCAGGAATATGGCTTTGCTAAAAGTCTCAATAGCGAGATTGTACTCGCGCAATTTTAAGTAACACCGACCTTGATCCACATAGGTTGTAGTGTCATACGGCGAATATTGTATCGCTGTAGTAAAATCCTTGATTGCGCTACGCAACTGATTTTCTCGTTCTTCAATAGTCTGACTTTTTTCCGCAGAGTTCTCTAAGGCACGCTCTGCAAAAACGAGGGGATACATCGCATTCTCTGAAGAACGCAAATTTCTATGTCTGATAAATCCGTGAATGTCGTTGTAGATGCTCTGTGTAGATATGTCTTGGAATTTCTGCAGGTGGATTAGTATCCACTGTTTAAGGTTCCTTGGAACAGTAACAGTAACTATGTCTTGGGGATCAATGTAGCCCGTGGATGGTCTGACAAAAATACTTTTCTGAGCGATAACGCGGTTTTGCGGGTTCTGAGGTTCTTTTATACGGTATTTTTCGTTTATCTCTTTGGTTCTTTTCAGCAAGATAATTCTGCCATCCTTGTCATGGGCCCCGTCGCATGCGAAGAAGAGGGCTATAAGGTAGTCAGTGGTAAAGTCCAATAGATTGGTTGGACTTCCGAAGTGTTGGAGTTCGGTTAAGATCTCAAATTCTTCTTTGGCATGTTCTCGAATGTGGTCTCTAGCCTCTAACAGAGTTCCTTTTTGCAAATCCTCTATATCAAATTGACTAGATTCAAATGCATTCGGATAGCGGTTGTAGAGGCTTGAGGATACCTTATCATAATGTTCAGGCTCACCGCGGTAGATATAGTCACCTCTACCTGATTTTTTTACTATCTCTCGCGTTATTTTAGACAATTCGTTCAGGTAGTAACGTTGGAGATTGGATTGGTTTGATTTGTTCAAGATTTGTTCTCCACAGTGTCTTTTGACAACTGCCAGATTCGCGGATTGCCGCAGCTTAAAGGGTGACACAGATAAAATACCCTCACAGCGTGGATTCGCCTATAATCCGTGTGAAGTGATTTTAATCTGGAGTTACAAGAGACGAAAAACGCTGATTACCCGAAACTTTGCACCCATACGTTCCAGCTTATTAGAAACAATTATGTGCAAATCCAGTGCTGTGAAACAAGCCTAAGAACCTGTTTGAATAATCGGTTGCAAAGCCATTTTTGGTCATTTGTAGGAAGTTTTTTCATGTTTTCATTGTTGGCTGCTACATACCTGTCGCCCCGCTGGGGCTTAGGTGCACGGGGTTTTGGTGTTTCTATACACCTTCCGCCCCTCGGGGCTTTTAGAGGCTGGTACGCAGTGCGCACCCTACAAACTGTATTTTCAATCAGGCTCTAAACGTGGTACACCTTATAATTGATAATTGTGGTGTTCTGTTATGCAAATCTTGAATGAGCTGAAAACAAATACGAATATATTCCCTTCTCGACTTCGTCGCTACCACCCAATCCTGCCAGAGTTCGTGCAGCTGCCAAAAGTCCTCCCAACGGATTTCCAGTAGTAGAAGTCCAAGCGGCTCCTGCTAAACCCAAGCAAAAGGATGCGGGCCTTTTCCATGTTTTGCGAGCACGTCTACGGAGATCGCTTGCTATTGAGTCCAGCTCGTCCTGCCGTGCCTCAAACGCTTGAACTTGCTCTTTAGATTCCATCTGTCCCAACTCCCGGACAAACTTACGCACACATAGACTGTAATTTCGGTGCTCCGAATAATGCTCCTTGCGAAATGCGAGAACTTCATCAATGGGAGCTGATCTTAAGTCAACTCCGACAGTGTTCATATCAAAGGCGACCACATCGTTGAGTGTCGGTGATGCTGAGATAGACACGAGTTGTCCAAGTGCTTCAACCAACTCAGGACGATCTGTCGCAGGAGATAAATCCAATCCCCGCTTTTGTCCTTGAGGTCGTAGAATATGTGCAAGCAAGACAAGTATCAGAGATCGAACAGCCCTGTGTATTGGGATGGAGTGCCCTCCATCTTCGGTATCTTTAGCTAATCCACGATTTTTTAGCTCCTCAAAAATCATCTGTGCGAGTCCTGGATCTCCATAAAAACCTAGACGCGAACTTGAGATAGAACCAAAGGCCGTTCCGTCAATATTGAGTCTGTCAAGCGCGCCCGAGGTAATGATTTCTGTCATTATTGTAACAAGCTCAAGCGTTGCATCTCTATCCACAGCAGTTTCAGGCTCTATAACATGGAACAATTCATGTTCCTTAAGAGCTGCGATTAAAGTATGGTCATCAAGGTTAGAATGGTCTTTCATGTAATTGGGAATAAGCATTCCAATTCCATCAAAGAAAAGAATCAAAATGTTTTGCCAATTTAGGATTACGAAAGTACTGATCTGGATAATAAAAGGCAATTTCTGGATGTGCTTGCGATTTTTCTGAAAACTGCTGTTTCATTCGAATTGTGACTCCTATTCGCGTGGTTTACGATATGGAAAAATCTGAATACAGTGGTAAATGCAAAGCTCTGCCCAATGTGCGATTAAGCGAAGTATAACGCAGAGTCGTGCTGAATACCATTTAACGGCCAGAGATTTGTACAATGGCGGCTATTCTGCTGGTCTCAGCCAGTTGTAGCTCAAACCGCGATTCAGACGGTTTTTTCGTCGCTTCCTCCACAATTGCAATCTCGTCGGAGGTGAGGCCGTACAATTCATAAATCAGTCGATCAATCTCTTGTTCGAGATTAGACGCTCCATAATCTGGATTCGATTGTTTCATAGATAAAATTCGATCGACGAGTGCTATTATCTGTTCGTGCTTAGCCTTATCATTCGGGTTATTAAAGTCTAGGTCGTAGATGGGCATTGCTTCAATTTCTGATTTTTTGATTTTTGGAAATAAGGTTTTGAAGTCAGAATTGTTCTTAATCCAGAACCATTTCCCCAATTTACTGTTTATGATTCCAAGGATATACTTTAGAGAATATCTATCATCCGAACCAATTAGATTATAAATCGTATTTAGCGTGTAATATTGTTCCCCATCGTACGTAGCTATCGGGCTGCTTCCTATTTGACGGATGACTATCTTGGGATTCAAGAAATATTTTTCATTTCTCTTGCGATGCAGCCAATTGCCATATTGAACATAAAGTCCGTCCCAATTTTTCTGGTAAGTATTTATGTCCTTCCCATCAAGCACCTTCTTATATGTTTCATCCATCCTGATGCTAGAGACAAAATTTTTCTTGGAATCACCACCGGAACTTCCGCCAAGTTGGATACCGATACAAATATCAGAAATCCCGCCCAGAGACACCGAAATGCTTTTGACCTTTTTTATTAACTCTGTAGCTGGCGGATCGATGTTAACGTTAAAGCGAAAATCCACATTTGCGGTGAAAAATGATTGGGGAATATGAAAACCTTCCACCCCCTTGATAAGAACTTGATTTGATTCACTACTATCAACCTTTTTGACAATAATAACAATGCTTTCAACCTGGGCAGCAAACACTTTCGAGTCAAAAGTTCTGATGACTTCAATACTTGTGTTTTCAAGAACTATTCTGCGCAGGTTCCGCGCGTTTACATTTGCCAAAAAGGTATTTGGTAGGATATACGCCAACAGACCTTCTTTCTTGAGTACGGAAATCCCTTTCTCCGTGAAGTAAATGTATAAATCATACTTTCCTCCATAGGCATTATAGTTCTCAGAAAGATACTGCTTCACCTCATCTCCAAATGTTTCTCTTCCCAACACATAGGGAGGATTCGCTACGACTATATCAAACCCATCCGCGATCCCGAACATCCATTCCGTGTCAAAGAAATCGGTAGAGGCGTTCTGGTCATAGGGATCCCAATAGGCGATTTTTTCGGCTTCATCGGCGGGCATTCCGACACCCGTTAACTCCGCCGCCAATTTTCCGCGCAGTATCTTATCTCTACGTTTACAATTAAGTTTCTGTCGACGTGTCGTGGCATGAAAATAGCGTTCCCGGTTGTCGCGCAGTTGGCGCTCAATGTCCTGTGCTTTTACGCTCGTCAGATCTCGCACGCGGGTGAGGCCGATGAGGGTGTTCGCCGCGATAAAGCGCGTCTCCAGATTCGGCAACGGCTTGATACCGAAGTTCTCCGCGCCTTTATCCGGCAGCTGCTCAATGGCAAGGGAGATGAAGAAACGGAGTTTGGCGATTTGGCAAGCAATAGACTGAATATCCACGCCGAAGATGCTGTTCTGAATCAGGTACAACTTTCGGCCGAAATCGGAATCCCGATACCGCTTGAAAGTTTCGTCGATTTCGACGAGCTCCTCGCGCCGTGTCTTGTCATCTTTCGTGTCAAACGCAACCTCTGCCCGCTTTGCCGCCCGTTCCTTCTGTAACCGTTCCCATCGGCTGTTATCCGGGTCGAGCCGCCGCAGTGCGAGAGTCAGCTTGTGGAGCACCCCCATCGGAAACGCGCCGGAACCCACGGCGGGGTCGAGTATCTTGAGTTCCGAGATTGCTCGCACGATTCTATCAGCTTCGCCGCTATCGAACCACTGGTCGGCATCGTCGGACGCCCTCGCATAATCCAGCAGATAGTGCAACCGCTCCTCCCAGAATTTGGCATCCCCATTTGTTGGGCGCACCTGTCCTGCCAGTGTCGCTACCAATGCCTCCTCTACCATATAATCGACGATGGGGCGCGGGGTGTAGTAGGAGCCGGTCTGTTTGCGGGCGGACTCGCCGGTTTCCGGGTTGTATGCCGCCAGCAAGTTCTCAAACACCTTGCCCAGCAGTTCGGGGTCCAGCGCGACCTCCTGCTCCATCGGTGTGTTTTCCTCAACCGTGAACTTGTAGTGTTTCAACAAGGGAAACAGACCGTCGTCTTTATCAAAAAAGAGACGGTTGGGAAGACTCAGTTTTTTGTAATGTTTATCCGAAAAACAGTCGATGCGGAAGCCGCCGTCGTCTGTTGCCTCCTCGCTGTCCAAACAATCGAACAACCCGCCGTTAATGAAGGGTGTTTGGGCGAACAGCTCCAGCAGTTTATCAGGATCGTTTATCTGCTTCTTGAAACGATACCGCGAAAAGTCCCGATGCGTGGCGTTTTTCTCTGTGCTAAACTCGCGCTTTTCTATCTCTGTGTTGAGCGTGGCGAAGAACAAGTTTTGCAACACGGCGCGATAGTAGGAATCGCCGTCCTCACGGTCATAGTTCTTCAACAGGTCTCGTACATCATCCTCCTCGAACAATCCCTCTGCGACCAATCCCTTCTCCTTAAGAAACCAGACGAACAATAGGCGGGTGATTAGCCGGATAACGTGTTCCTGCGGGCTTAACGTTTTCATCTCCTCTGCCGGAAACTTCGCTTGAGACACCGCCCATTCAAACCACTTGAACAACTCCTTATAAAAATCCCTGTTGAGCGCTTCTGTGTCCAGCGCTTCCTTCCACGCTTCATGGAGCGAATTGAGATCCGAGAATTGACGCTGCCGATGCGAGAGGTCGAATAGAATGTCGATGTGCGCGCGGTGGGGGTCCCCAAGATTGATGTCCTTAATCAGCGTCACTTTTTCGAGCACATCCCTTGATTCGTCGCGCTTGTGCAAACGCCGATCGATAACCGCAAAGGTCAGCGATCGGCCATGCTGGAAGACCATCATCGCCGGCATCGGGGTAAGTTTGTTGATTTCGCGTGTTATCTGCGAGAGCTGGGTGCGGGAGTAACTGCTTCCGCGCAACTTGAGAGCAAAAAAGAGGTAGGATTGATAAATGCTATTGTCTATCCCGCTGCCCTCAAAGCCAAGTGTGGGCTGGTCGCTTAGGGTGATTTCGTCTCCTGTCAGCTGAAACAGGAGGTCGATAGACTCCCATTCATCTAGCAGCGCCCGTTCTGCATTCATCGTATTCGACGGATCAAAATAATCAATAAACTCGTCGGCTGTATTGGGCTCAAGGGACATCGTCCGTCCGCTCCGGTAGCCGAGCGTGTCTAAGAGGTGCCGCGCGTTTTCGGCGAGGTTGCCGCCGGTAAAGTGTTTAAGGGCGTCTTTTATGTCGTTTTTGTGTTGTTCCATGATTGATTTTCGCAATGGCAAAGGCTGGTAGGAACTCTATCGCCCTTCTTAATCAGTCGGTTGATCGCACCCTACAAAGACCGCAAGGGTTCATGGCGAGATGCGGACTCTAAGTTTTGGTTTACCTCAGTCCACCATTCTGGATACTCAAGCGGTTCGGCATAATGGAGGTTATCAGAAGATTTTCTAAGAAATTCATCTTCAATTTCTATTTGTCGATTGATCGCCTTCTGATATGCTTCAACAGCGTCTTGGTAGTGACCGCACCTGTGACATGTTGTTCCAAGACGGCAAAGCAACTCGGGATAGAGTCGAGACATATCTGAAGGGAAGTCATAGGCGCTCCTTACACGCCTATAACACCAGATTGCCAACTCATAATGTCCAGCTTCATCATTGGCAACAGCGAGATCGTAATACACCTCATTACGATCGTCTCTGAAGGCGGTCACTATGGCGTTATTATAGCATTCAATTGCTTGCATGTAGTTTCCACCAGCGAAGTATTGTTTTCCCAACTCATGGTATGCCCCAGCAAGATTATTACGGCCCTTATTGTCAAGAACAATGGCTTGTTTGAATGCTTGAATCACATCGTCAAATTGACCGATCCATTGGTACGCCTCTCCTAGTGCGCTATAGGCATCCGCATAATGGGGTTTGATTTCGATGGCTGTGCGATATGCTTCTATTGCCTTTTCGAGAACAGCTCGAACTTCGGGGTGTTTGCCTTGCTTCATTGCCTCAATTTCGTCCTGGGTTTCATTACCATAATCTTCAGACAGTGTTATGTAGGAATCAATCGAACCACTGTACGCTTCTCCCAATTCGTAATATGCCTTGGCGTCGTCGGGTTGAATTTCCGTGAGTTTTTGATAGATTTCTATGCGTGCCTCCACGATGTCAACTGTTATGATGCCTGTTTGATCGTATAGAAAGGAATCGTCCCAATCGTTAATCTCCTTGTCTTCCATCAATAACGTGTATGTCCATGCCAATTTGTAGTAGGAATCAGTGAGATCGGGGCAAACTTCAATGGCCTGTTTATACCATTCAATAGCCCGCATGCTGTCAGATGGATACTCTATATCCTCGGATTGCTTCCCACCAAAATCGTGGAACAGTCCGGCTAAAGACTTGCGAGCGTCCGCGTGATCCGGTTGGAGTTCGATCGCTTTCTGGTAAGCCCCTATTGCCCCTTTATAAAGTTCATACTCCTCATCAGCGTAAAGCGATTCTTCAGTGTTCTCGATTTGTATCCTAGTTAATCCTGAGCGACAACACCCTATCCGAAACCACGCTTCGGCATGAACAGCGTCAAGCTCAACAGCCTGTTCAAAGCAGGATAGGGCATCGGCATAGTGTTCGTGCTTTATCAAGACTAGCCCTTCCTCACAAAGTTGCTGAGCAGTTTCAGGGGTGTCGGCGGTTTTCTGCAACGGCTGTTGGTTCATGGTTAATTTTCCGAAATGTGGAGTGTGCGAACCTACCTATTAAAGAGTAAGTGGTCAATTTTTTGGATTCAATTACGTCAATTCAGTAAAGGCTGGTGCGCAGTGCGCACCCTACAAGACGAGGTCAACAATCGTTGCCCTCGGCAGAATAACTCGCACGAACCACCGTTTTAAGCCCACCCCGAAGATTGAACTCCCCAACCACCTCGACGCTGCGCGGACGACAAGCCGCAACAAAATCGTCCAATACCTTGTTGACGACGTGTTCATGGAAGATTCCAACGTCGCGGAAAGAGAGGAAATACGATTTCAACGACTTGAGTTCAACGCATCGCTCGTCGGGCACATACGTCACCCGAATCGTGGCAAAGTCGGGTAATCCGGTTTTGGGGCATACGGCGGTAAATTCGAGATTCGTGATTTCGATGGTGTAGTCTCGATCGCTGTACTCGTTCCTCCACGTTTCGATTTCCGGTGTGTCGAGTTGGCGGATGCGGTTTTGTAAGCCATCGTAGGAGCGGGGAGTGCTCATGAAGGTTTCCTTTCTAGTGCTGCGTTTTGATTAGAATGATAACACCGCTTCATGAATATCGTCAAGTTGTAGACAGAGTTGCATGCTGCGCAGACTCGTAGAGAATAAAGATTTTCAATCGTCAAATCGTCGATTGCGCCGTACAACGCCGAGAGGTTTGCCTTGACACGTCTAACGTTCGGCATCTATAATCATCGCATTGCCACCACATCGCGGCAGCGGGCCCCCACGGATGACGAAAAGCGCATTAACGATTTTGTTTCTGACGATGTTTTTTATTATGCTTGGTTTCGGGATTATCATCCCACACCTCGCATACTATGCTGACAATTTAGGCGCTAGTCCGCTGCAAATTGGTGGTTTGTTGGCAGTCTACTCGGCAGCACAGCTTGTCTTTGCGCCGATGTGGGGGCGCCTCTCCGACCGCAAGGGCCGCAAGCCGTTGATTCTGATCGGACTCATCGGAAATGCGGCTGCACTAATCCTGTTCGGTTTTTCGAAAACGTTGATCTGGGCATTCACTGCCCGCGCCCTATCCGGGGCATGGTCGGCAGCGGTCCTGCCCACGGTCATGGCTTATGTCGCAGATGTGACGACAGAGAAAGAACGCGGCAAGGGCATGGCTTTGATGGGAGCGGCAATGGGACTCGGGTTCATCTTGGGCCCTGCCATCGGCGCCGTACTGCATCAGCACCATACCCCGTTCTTCCTTGCCGGCGTGCTCTCGCTTGCGACTTTCGTTTTCGCCTTAATCCTGTTGCCGGAGTCACTCAAAGCCGCAAATCGTAAAGATGGCGGCGAGGGTTGGGTTTTCCCGTGGGAGATATTCAGTCCGCGGACGTTGCGTAACCCGTTAATGCCGCTGTTCCTTGTGGCATTTTTCTCGACCTTCGTTTTCTCGGGCTTGGAGGCGACCTTCCCGCTCTTCATCGCGGACCGATGGGATTACGGGGCAAGAGAGATAGGGCAGATGTTCGTCATTATGGGTTCCATCGTCGCCCTGCTGCAAGCAAGTGTTCTGGGTAGGCTGATAAACAGGTGTGGAGAATTCAGACTGATTGTCCTCGGCTTGATGATTAACGCCGTTGGTATGGCGTTGCTGCCGTGGTCAATGGGGTTTGTGACCGTCACGGCTTATCTCACAATCACCGGAATCGGAAACCAGATTGTCCGCCCGACAACGTCGTCGTGGATCTCGAAAGAGACAACAATCGGTCAAGGTACAGCCATCGGAATGATGGATGCCTACCTAAGCCTTGGCCGCGTGTTAGGTCCCCCTTTTGCCGGGAGGTTATACACAGCCGAAACCTTCCGAATCCCCTACTGGATTTCTGCGGGGATATTGATACTTGCGTTGATTTGCCTGTTCTTCCCCTTGAGGCGGATTGGACGGTAGAAAAGAGGGGGCAAATTCAGTCCACAGGCTGGTGGGCGGTGCCCACCCTACAAGGAAAGGACGAACGACCGGTTCACTCTAGGGCTGGCAAGTCGTGACTAATTCGCCGCGTGTTGTATTCCAATTGATGCCGCAAATGCTCGGCGTCGCTCGGATAGCTCTCGCCGTCGGGATACGGATAGGCGGACATCCCGTGGAAAGGCAGCGGCTCGACCGTTTGAGAGTGGAGCGTGTTGATATCCCCGTCCTTGTCCCAACCGTCGCTGTAGAGGATAAAACCCCTTACCCATCCATCCTGTAATGGCGGTAATTTATCGGCATCAAACTCGACCGTCATCTCGTCTCCCGCGTTCATGATAACATACATATCGTCAACCGATTGCATCAGCGGTGTGACATCCCCGAATCGGGTATAATGCCCGCGCAAATCTCGCCATTGCCCCGTCGTTGTGACCTCATCATAATCGAACAAGTGCGGGGCATGCGGCGTGGGACGGTACATCTTTGAGAACCCGCGATAGTGCAGATCCGCACGCTCTGGCGACAATTCCGTCACCCGAATTGGCACATCGTTGTCGTCGCCGACGCTGAAGAACGCCGCATCCCAGTAAATCTGCATATCCGTTGCAATCTTCACCCGACGGTCGTCGGAAAGAAACTTTCCCGTTAGGTCGATTGCGATGGTCTTGTTCTTTCCGGCGGGCAACCCGATGATATCAACCACCGTTTTCCAATTTCCCTCCGCATCCCGCACCTGCAGATAAGGGAAAACCGGACTGATTTGCGGATTCTGGAAGAGTGACACGTTGATGCTTGTATCGGTAGGAAAGATCCAACCGGTCAGGAAAAGCGTCACCGTTTCGCCATCTGGCACATCACCGAGATTGAGGACGATGGCGTGTGGCGAGACGACGCCCTGATATTCCCCCGGCTCGTGCTCTATCGCGTATTCATAATCGAATTCCCTAAGCGCATCGGAGACATCGTTTCCGAGGTGGTCAAAAGCGCTTTGCGGCTGACGCCTCTCCTTGACGGTATAAATCTTGAACGGAGAATAGGGTGGCAGCGTATATCTTTCATCAACAAAAACCTCTGTCCCGGCGGGTCGATCGACAGCCATTAGTTTCACCATATCAAAGTACGCTGTTTCCCATAACTCCTCCGTAATTTGCAGCGAATAAACTCCGTCTTTCGGAGCCACGAAGTCGGGGATCTTCACATAATCTGCGGTCTGATCCGGCGCGACGGAGCCGATAGACGTAATCATGCCGAGAGGGCTGCGCCACAGAAGGTCCGTTACGAACCGGTATCGCTCGCCATCATAGACATAAAGGAATGGGCAAGACCCCTTCAAGACCTGCTTCTCGACGATTCGCTGATTCGCTTCCGGTTTAATCACATTTTGCGGCACGCCATTCGTCCATACCACACGCAACACATCTGCCCGCTCAGCCGATCCCAAGCCGAAATGCGAAACCGGCTCAGTCGTGTACTTCATTTGATAGAGGTCGTCAATCTTGACCTCGACTTTGGAGCCGATGCCGTCAATGTTGACCTTGTTGTTGCCCGTGGTCACGGCTTCAAGACGCACCTGCAGCCAACTGTTCCGGTTCCCGCCATCATTGCGCAGCGCAACAACCTGACCATTGCCGTCAACCAGAAAGAGATCAAGATCGCCGTCATTGTCATAATCGCCGACTGCGCCATGGACACCGCTGGAAAGGGAGCTTGGCAGGATGTCCGAGACATCGGTAAACCGCCCTGTCCCGTCATTTCGAAATAGGAGAACGGGCCGATTGTGGCCATGTGCCGATCCACCCCATCGTTCTCCGAGAATCCATAAATCGAGAAATCCGTCGTTGTCGAAATCGACGAAGTGGCAATCCCTACTGTGTAGGGCCAATGTTGTCTGTATATCGGCATCAAAGTGTTTATCGCGGGTGAACGTGCCATCGCCGCGATTGCGATAAAGTTGGTGGGGTGCTTCTATCGGTGTAGCAAGAAAAAGGTCAAGCGCGCCGTCATTGTCATAATCGGCGGCCGCAACTGAAGTAAACTGTTGGTCTTGCGGGATGCCGGTTTCGTCCGTCACTGCTTTCATCCGTCCCTGACGCTGGTTATCGTAGAGCGTGCAACCCCCATTCCCGTTAACAACAAACAGATCTGTGTCGCCGTCATCATCGAAATCCCCGAAAGCGGCATCAATGCCAGGAGAAGGCGCGGTAGGGAGAAAGGTTTGGTGTGTAACATCGGTGAAAGTGTTGTCGGCGTTGTTGCGATGGACTTCGATTTCACTATCGGTAACGTAAATTTTGTCCAAGTCTCCGTCATGATCATAATCAACAAATAGTAGCTCCGCACCGACTCCGTATTCTATCAGATAACTATAACCATCGTCACCTCTTTGGACAACCGTCTCTTGTTGTTTGTCCAGAATAAACCACTCTTGGTCGCCATTTTTATCAATGTCGGCAAAAGCTGAAGCATCTCCGTGTTCTGCCATAGCGAACAGGCCCGATACAAATACGACGGGCCCGTTTTCATTCAGTGGGAGCGATGTGTAAGACTGGCTATCTGGCGCTAACAGCACAAACAATTCTAAGCCACCGTCGCGGTCAGTATCTATCACAAATACCTTCATCGGCTTTCTCCGTCTAAGAAAAGTACCAAGAATCTCTTCACTCACATCAACGAATTGCACGTCAATCGGTGGGCTCAGTTTCGCCTTCACGCGGGATTTGAAACCTTGATCGAACGCTTCAATCGGGTGACCCAAGATGTCCGTCACCAACTCGCCAATCCCCTGCTGGTAACGAGGCGTGGCTTTCTGAATATTTTCAAAGATTCGAATGAACTTCTTCGCGCCCTTTGAATCGTCCTGCTCAAGCAGGTGCAACCCCTGTTTGAGATACTTCAGCGCATCCTCTTTGACATCCCAGAACAGGGCAGCCAATTCCGCGCCAATCTGTTTCGCTTCTTCAATCCGCTCAACCTGCAAAAGCGCTTGCGCCAATTTGAGCCGAACAACGACGTTCGTTGGCGTTTGATTGCGTAGCGTCTGGAGGTGAGAAATTGCCTGCTTCGTGGCTTCTTGGTCATCCCGCATCCCGAGGTAGTGGCGTACCAACTTATATCGCGCCCCCAAATCCTCCGGATCGCGTTTCACAGCTTCGATCATCTCCGCGACAGCTTCCTCGGACTTTCCCTGCCACTGGTAAATCTCCGAGAGGATAAAATGCAACTGGCTATCCATCGGTTGAACTTCAAGCCCGCGTTTAACCCATACTTCAGCTTCTTCGCTGTTCTTGAGACGAAGATGTGCCACAGCCATGTTGCCGTAACCGATCGCTTCATCGGGAACAAGGTCGATTAACGCCCGGAATTCTTCAGCCGCCTTGTGGGGTTGCGATTCTTCGAGATAGGCTAAGCCGAGGTTCTGGTAGTGGATTGCTCCCGCGATAACGTCGGCGGGACTACGTTCCTGAGGATGCGCATTTGGAAGATAAAAAAGAAGGGCGAGAATAACAAGCGTTGAAATGTGAAGAATGTTATGTCTGGCGTGGTTCATGAATTTACGTAGCAATCGTGAATATAAAATCAAGATGGGATTTTCTCGTCAATCCTCTTTCTGGGCAAGGTCAAGCGCGACGAACCGGTAGCCGACCGCCTTCAGTTGTTCCACAATAGCCTCACGCATCTGGAGAGCACGGCCAAAAACTGCCTCAGGCACTTGGATGCGTAAGACCGGCGAGTGGTCAAAAAGGACTGCTTCCTTGATACCAATCTCCTCCAAACAGCGCCGAGCCTCTGTGAGCAATCTCTTTTTTTCAGCTTTTGACTGGGAATCCTGATTCATTCTATATTGGGTATATTCGGGTGTGTAGATGAGACCTAGAGATACCAATACTTACCGCAACCGGAACAGCCAATTGTATCATCCCTGCTATAGCTGGTCAATCGAAAATAACCTGATTCCACCAACTCAGTCAACCTTCAAGAGAATCTTGCCGAAATTCCTATTAGATTCCATATACTCGTGCGCTTCACGCGCTTGAGACAACGGTATAACGGTATCAATTATCGCTTTAATCTTCCCCTCCTTGAGCAACGGCAGCCACCGCTTGATGAACCGCTCGGTAATGCGAATCTTGTCCTCGATAGGTAGTGCACGCATCACGGAGCCGAAAATCTGCAGGCGCTTACGCAAGATGACTCCCATATCAATTTCGCCTGCGCTGCCGCCCATCAACCCGACAACGACCAAGCGGCCGCGCGGTTTGAGTATGGCGAGATTGCGTTTGAGGTAAGGCGCTCCGATAAAATCTTGTACAACGTCCACACCTTCCCCGTCTGTCAGTCGCATGATTTCATCGGCAAAGTCAGCCTCCTTATAGTTGATGCCCTCCGTGCATCCAAGGCTCTTGCTCCGTTCAATCTTTTCTGCGGATCCGGCGGTGATAAACACCCGCGCACCTATCTGGTGCGCCATCTGCGTCCCGGTTGTTCCTACCCCGCTCCCGCCCGCATGAATCAGCACGGTTTCTCCGGCACTCAGTTTGCCGAATGTAAACAGCGTTTCACTCGCCGTAAAGAAGACCTCCGGCACCGCTGCCGCCTGCTCAAAGCTCCACCCCTCCGGAATGGGTATTGCCATGCGATAGTCGATAATCGTCTGCTCGGCGTATCCACCACTTCCTATTAAGCCGAATACGCGGTCGCCCTGCTTGAAACCGGTTGCTTTATTCCCGATCCGTTCAACCGTACCGGCTATTTCCAAGCCGAGAATCTCGGATTCACCCGGCGGCATGGGATAGGAGCCCTTTCGTTGGATAGTATCTACACGATTGACACCAGCCGCTTTGACATTGACCAATAATTGTGTTGGACTAGGGGACGGCACGGGAAACTCCACCAATTTCAGAACCTCGGGACCGCCGCCTGCGGTTGCAATAATTGCCTTCATTAAACATCGTGAGCGAGAATCGCCCTCTCCTTTTTGTGTTTTTGGTTATTTTGGCTATTGACGGATTTTATCATACCCGCCAGGCAATGACAATTTGAAAAAAGCGCCGTTGACATTCTGTGCGCAGGCGACCACCAAGGAACGCCTCTCCACAGGACATCACAAATCTGTACTGCTAGCGCATTTTGTGGCCCGTGCAATTGTCCAATAAGAATCAAAATCATTAGACCTTGTTTGAAGATTCATTTGTCGTAGCACCATACAGCCCAAAGCCCTGGAAGGGCGACAGGTGTAAAGCAACGCCGATCTCACACACATCAAAGCCCCAGAGCGGGATCAAACGAGTGGATAACGAGTGCGATAGAGATCCCACAGGTAGCAACAACTCAAATACCCAAGAATCGCTTTGCCACCGATTATTCAAACAGGTTCTCAACAAAACCACGATTGGATTGCTCTTCTTTATGTAATCTGGAGAAAATTCTCTCTTTCAACCCGTAGGTTGGGTTGAACACAGTGAAACCCAACTATTCCGCTCCCATGCCGCCCCTCCAAAGAATTATGGGTTACGTGGAAGAAAACCTTCCGCCCTTCTTTTCTTCCATTCTTCCAATCCCTCGACATATGATCTGGAGAAAATTTCCGCTTTCGGGTAAAATATGGTGGAAGAAACACTGGACGAAGAATTTTATTGTGTTTCATCGTTTGGCTATCTCCATTTTTGGGCTTTTCTAGCGTACTGGAGGACTCGGGTCGACAACATGAACTTGAAATACTTTCTTCTCGGAGGAGTCGCTGTATTGCTCGGCTTTCTGCTGTACCCGCGCGGGGAAGAGCCGATCAATCAAGAATATGTTAAACCCGTCCGTCAGCTTGATAACGAGCCGCTCCATTACACTGACATTTTGAGCACAACGCCGATCTACACGACCTACGATCTCGGTTATGTCTATAAAATCGACAAAGTTGAAGTGCAATTTGATAACCCGAATGAAAGTGGACCAAAACAGTTTGACCTGTTGGTTCAAACTGACCGGTTAAAAACACCCTTCCCACGAGCCTTTTCTTACGTTGGCAGTTCCCGCGAGTATAAGTATTCAACGCATTCTCTCCCCATCCCGGCTGAAGCACGCTGGATACAGATTGTGATTAACGACTGGTTCAGTGACCGACCAAGATTGAAAAACGAGGAATTCAGAGTTGGCTTACGCTATGAATCACCGAGCCAATTCCTTGCGATGGAGGCGAATCACAATAACTCGGCAGACCTGATAAAACTGACGGATTTGCTGATTTCTGAGGATTCAAAGTGGAAAGGCGCGCGGAGAATAGAGGAAAAGGTCGAGATAGACGGCAAAACCGAGCGCCGAATCTCCTACGCTTCTCCAACAGAAGCTCTGGAAGTCACGGCCGATTTGGGAGCCGTCTCCAAGATTTACGGTTTCCGCCTCACAACCGACGGTCCCGGCAATAACCTCAAGCGATTTCGTGTTCTAATCAGTTCCGATGGGGGGAAATATTCCGAGGTATATGTTTCAAACATCTTGCCTGACGAAACTTTCACCGATCTTCATCTTTTTGAGTCGCCTTCCTTTAATCATTTCAACTCCGATGCTCAGGGGCACGACAATGAGATTCGCGCACGTTACATTCGCTTACAGATTGATAGTGGAGATTGGTACGGCAGTTATCCGGAGCTTCGTGAATTTGAGGTTTTCACGGACGCCTATCGCCTACCTCCCCCGTCCGAACACAAGTTGAGCGATTACAACGCGATACAGATGCACTATGAGAATTTGGGACTAGACGGCAATGTCTTGGCACCACACTTAGTTCAAGGATTCGCCTTCGATCGTGGAACAAGAGACAAAAACCACTATTTCATAGCGACGGATAAGGTGGATGCGGGGAACACGCCCAGCCAGTTGAGTTTCGCCTATCATTACAATCAAGTGAAACTAAGATACACGGGACTAGATCCGTCGCACCTCTATTGGGTGCGTACAACATACCTGGGTGAAAAGGGTGGGGGACGGACACAGAACTTCGTACTCGACGGGTTCATCCTGCATGATGCGATGCTCGTGCCGGAAGGAAAAGCGGAGATTCATGTTTTCCGGATTCCGAGCGCCGCATACGCTGATGGCGCAATTGAATTGAATTTCAATCGACTAACGGGACCGAACGCTGTTGTTTCAGAAGTCTCCATCCTAGAAGCACGGCTCACATCAGAAATGGATAGTAACGTGAAGTCGACAAATCTAGATATTGGGTGGGCGACACGCGTTCCCGCTGAACCGTCCTCCGCCAGCCGCGTTGTGATTGATGGAAAACTGAATGAATGGCCTCAACTTTATCCGCTGCTCCCTGACAGTTATGATACAGCCGCTAACGCCCCTGTAGCTCTTCATGCCCAGTGGGACGAGGATAACCTCTACATCGCGGCGGAAACTGACCGACAAGCAACGCCGATACAAGATGAACAGTCCGGTCCAATTGAGGACGCGCGCGCGTCCTCGGAAGATAGCCCGGTACTGCACTTGTTTGTTGACACGGCTCTTCGCAGGTCTCCGGGAATGTATACGGCTAACGACCACCATTTTACATTCACAATCTTCGATTCGGAAGACAACCAACCTCAGGTCGTGCCAGCACAAATCCATCATCACCTTGATGCCATTCCCAACAGCATCAATGACCACCAAGCAATCAAGGCAACGGTAACGAAAACAGTCGCCGGACACATCTTGGAGGCGCGAATCCCCAAGAGCCTCGCGCTGTCTGAATTCCATCCGGAGCTTGAGGGCCGCATCGGATTCAATTACGTGGTAGAAAACTTGAAGCACCCGGACAATCAACCTCGCCGGTTTGCTTATGGGACGAGTGATTTGACGGCGCCGCCAAATCGCTGGAATGTTCTCCGGCTCGCGAACCAAATCAGCGGACAGGCTGCTATCATTGCTCAACACCAGTCTGCGAATGGAGAAGGAACCGTTGCTTTAACGGAAATGGACGGCAATAGCCCGCGCTCTCACGCCACGTTTAGTGCCGGAGACATTCTCATACTCTGCGTCTGGGATACCGAGCGTAATACCAATCGCATCGAATCCGAGTCGATTACGGCAGAATTGCGAAATGAAACGACAGGGCAATCGTGGAATGTCGTTTTGCACGAGAGCGATCCCGCTGCGCTCATAGACGACGACCCGGAAAATGACCGGGCGGAGGACAGTTTCCTTTTCGCTGCAAAGGTCGAGACCCTCTACCGAGAAGTTGATGGGGAAACCCTGGACTCGGGAACGGTCACCAACCCGGAGAATACGCCCACCCCACTCTCCGTTGATGGTAAGGAAGTCATTTCCTTGACCTACATCGATCCCTATTACAGCACCACCCAACACAATCTGCCTGTTAAGACCTCTACGACAGTAAATTCCGGAACAACAGGGACAGTCGCAATCACTAACGAAGCTGGGGAGATAATTCAAGAATTTGAACTTGATGACACAATATATATCCACGTTCAAGATGCGGATTTGGACGCGATAGATCCGGCGTCTGCTCATGAAATCACAGCGCGTCTGCTTGTCCTTGAAACTCCGGAAGTTGAAATTGTGAAACTGAGATACAGACAAGATCAGGACCTGTACGTGGGAGAAATTGTCTCAACGTATAGTGAAACCCCGGCACCGGGTGATGGCATCCTACAATCGGTTGGCAAGCGATTTGTGCAGGCGGTGTATCTGGATGAGATTCAGGACACAGGGAGGACCAACGTGCCCGTCAGTGCAAGAGCAGACGCAGTCGTTGGGAAGACCGCTCGCATTCAGTTTCGCCCCGCTACGGACTGGGATACCCGTAATGACTTTAGGTTTTTTTATGCAGGAGATCGGCTCGCCGTTTGGTTAACAGACACTGATTTAAATCAGGACAACGACCAGAGAGAAACCGTCGACGTTACGTTGAGCGGAAACCTCCTCGGCGATCAGTATGAATTAACACTCACCGAGATTAAGCCAGAATTAGGGGAATTCATCGGATTTGTCCAAACGCGCCACGCGAAATCCGCGTCAGCGAACGGTATACTTGAAGTAACGGGAACAGAAATTATCACAGTCGGCCATCTCGACCTGCTTCAAGATTCTGGCGAAACGCATGTGATTGTCATTGATAAAGCGCATGTGAAAGCCGGAGATGACGGGAAAATCGAAATTCTCAAATCCAATTACCTGACACAGCGTGAGAGGTTCAACGCGGGAGAAACCCTCTACTTTCGTTTGCTAGACGAGGATGTAACGGATGAAACCGTTGAAATCACACTTGAAGGGAACGGATTGAATGATCGTGAGACCGTTCATTTATTGCCATCCCCTACGCCGGGCGATGCTCAAATCCAACCTGTCAAAAGCGTATTTTACGGCTCGATTCCAACAACCTATGACCTCATAGCGACGAAAGCTGATGGTTTGTTGCAAGTCCAAGGAACAGAACAGATTCGGGTAACCTACATTGATGAGTTACGTGCCATGGGTGAAGTATCCTTCGTCACTTCGGAAAATTGTGTTGTGAATACCGGTGCAACTGGCTCACTCAAAGTATATGACAGTGCGGATTTTACCCCTGACGCGGCTGAAAATCGTGAAATATCGAAATTTCGTGCAGGGGACACGTTGATCTTGGAAATCCGGGATAGTGACTTAAACAAGGCAGATGCGGTTGCAGATCTGTTTCAAACGAATTTTAGTGAAAACACTCAACGCGATGATATTCGTGTTTCAATGGTTGAAACGCGGGGCGGATCAGGAGTTTTTCGCGGAGAGATTCGCACTGCGTACGGCGAAACACCAATTCCAACCGACAATATCTTGCAGGTTCAAGGGGGTGGAATTGTCAATTTCACATACATTGATGCATTACAAAACACAGGGGCAACTCAAGTGCCAATCACGGCAACACTCTCGGTCAAAGCCGGTGACAAGGGAGAGTTGAGACTTTACGGCGCCGAAAGCGGGAAACTAATCAGCGGTCTCTCTGTCGGCACAGGCAGTTTCGAATCAGGCGAGAGACTTCGGATGGAGCTAATGGATAAAGACCTCAATCTCTCACGGGAAGTGGCTGACACAGTGAGAATTGCTGCATCCGGGAACGTGCTCAAGGACGAAGTGGTCCTCATGTTGGAAGAGACCGAAGACGATAGCGCCATTTTTGTGGGTGAATTGCGGACGCAGAAATCCGACCAGACCGGACTTCCCGATTTTACTTCGCAAAGCGAGGGCGAGATTGAATCGGTAGAAGAAGAGACAACTTCACTCTCTTTTGAGAACAATTCTGATTCTGATATAGTCCGGGAAATACAACCTGTCGCCGTCCCTGACGATATTCTACAGGTTACCGATAAAGAGAGGATTACTGTCGAATACATCGATATGCTTACGACGACGGGGGAACCAAACGTACCAATCCAAGTCGAAGCGATCGTGTTGGGGGGTAGCGCCGGCTTATTGCGTATCGTCAATGGAGATGGTGTTGGTGCTCAATTTGCCCCGAGTCAGGAATTGGCAAAATTCAATGCCGGAGAGCCTATCTATTTCCGCTTGGAGGATTTGCTATTAAGCACGGTCGTCGACACGGAGGCAGTCCAAATTACTGTCGCCGGGAACAAAACGCACGATCGCGTCAGTGTTACTTTGCGAAAGCATCCGGAGGCACAGGGCGTATTCACCGCATTCGTCGCGACGAGGTATGGCACCTCCCCGATAGCGGATGAAACCCTTGATGTGCAAGGTGCCGAAGAAATCCGTGCGGTTTACAATCCGCCAGCCCCTATTGTCCAAGATTTCGGGATTGCAGACTATACCTACGTTAATCACGGGGTGCGCGGTAATCTAAGTATCGTCAATCAGGACGGGACACTTCTCCACAATTTCAATATTGGAAGCTCGCTTCACTTCCGTCTGGAAGATGCAGACTTGAACTCGGACCCATTCGTGGCGGAAACTTCGAAGATACTGGTAACTAAAACTGATTCGCAAGGTACAATACAGCGCTCGGTTGCGATCACTGTACCCCTATATGAGGATTGTCAAAACTCACATATTTTTAGGGGTATGCTTCCTACTCAATATGGGAGAACTTCGGCGGAAACCAGTATAGGGTTAGTCGGGGAAGAAATCGTGACCGCAACTTATGAAGATGGGCTAACTGATACCGGAGAGATAAACGTGGAGATTGAGGTTGCCTTTCGCGCGAACCCTGTCGCATGGGCGCGATACACCAGCGAGCCGGTGGTGATTGATGGAATTGACGACAAATGGCCGCTGGAACGAGTTATCCGAACATCAAAGGACGAAGGACTGATTTGGTTACAATGGAGCGACGATTCCCTTTACCTTCTCGCCCAAATCTATGATGACGATGTAATGGTGCCCAACGCGCTCAAATATTACGAAGGCGCGGATGCGCTGGAAATACACATAAATATTCAGCCCGCTGGAGATAGCAAACCGAGTTACCTACAGACTGGGCAAGATCCGAACCGGTACATTCTTTGGATTTGTCCGAAAGGGGCGGGCTTCGGCGGGGACGAACCATACATTGGTCAGTGGCTGCCGGATCGCATCTACAACTACGAGGCAAGAAATCTTAAAGCTGCTGTGCGGCAGGAAGCTAACTATTACATTATAGAAGCGCGAATCCCCTTCTATCCCGTTCTTGGGAGTTTTGACCCCATAAAGACGAAACGGCATAAGCGCATCGGCTTCAATCTGGTCATCCATCGATCCGACGATCAGCGCGTCTATTGGGCGAGACAGACACCCGGCGCCGAAACCGCTGCGCCAAGTGATTTAGGTATGTTGATTTTGGAGGGGCCTGCCCCACAGTAGATCATGTCCCTCATTCAACTGTGTTGATTCCTCTGTTGCTTAACGGCCTGACAACTCATTGACAATCGCGACGTTCTCCTCTACCTCGCGTCGACTTTCCATCCCGATTGTCATGGCATGCACACACGGCAACCCCATCACAAATTCGATGCCCTGTCTGGGCCCATCCTGTTTTGCGAGCTTGCCCTCTCCACACACCTTCATGCCGTAAATCCCCTTGCCGAAGGCAGCCATCTGCTCCATCGTTCGGATGACATCTGCGGGAGAGGCATCCATACTCACACCGGCGTAGTTGATTCGCGCCAACACGACCTCAACCCATTTCGTCATTGCCGCTGTCTGAAATGCACCGTAGTCATGACAAGACACGCCGTGTGCACGAATCAACCCCTGTTCCTTGCACTCCGACAACGCCTCCATCGCATCGGGATAACGCTCCGTCCAGTCGGGCTGTGTCAGGCAGTGCAGCAGCACGATATCAATGTAATCGGATCCCATCTCCTTTAAGAAACGCTTGACATCACTCATGACCTCCTTTTTGGTGCGCGAGGTCGTTTTCGACGTGATAACAACGCTGGATCGATCCACGTATTTTAGGGTTTCCCTGATGTACGGATGACTCCCATACCCGTCTGCGGCATCCCAAAACCTGACGCCAAGGTCATGTGCGAAGCAGAGCAGATTGGCAAATCCTTTCAGACCAAGCTTGGTTTGGTTGGAGCTGCCACCGTTGCCCACAGTGCCCGTGCCGATTGAAAGTCTCGAGACGCGGAGACCCGAATTTCCAAGATTAACAATTTGCATGCGATTCCCTCCTTCTCTTCAACCAAAATGTGCGGCGACAATAAATCCCAGTATGAATTATACCACAAATTTAGCGATCGTGGGAGAATTCTAAAAATAAAGCAGAAACGGGGCAACAATTACTCGGCATCCGACAGATGGACTACCTGCCCTGTTTCTATGCTCTCACTTATCCCCCGTATAACGCGCATATTCTGATACGCATCCTCCAGACTAGGCTCTGGCTGCTTCCCGTCAAGCAGCGAATGTGCCCAATGGCTCATCTCTTCATAATACCCCGGGCGCCTGATTCCGTCAAGCGCGGTGTTAACATCCCATTCCTCCGTTGGAGTGTTCGCATACCCACCGCCGTCACCTGTCCATGTCGGCAGGCGGTAGCGACGCAACTTGCGCGTTTCGAACACTTGAACCGCATGATTGTTTGTGCTTTTGATAAACACCATCGCCTCCAAAACGGCGCCGATGCCCAGTGTCATTGCGCCGACGCCTCTATTCTCGTACTGAAGATTGACGCAGATTGATACCGTACCGCTTTCGGCGTCGTTGGTGGCGAATGCAATGAGCTGGCTCACCGGTCCCATGAAAAAGCGCATGCAGTCCGTCGGGTGTATTACCTGATCCAGCATGAAGGGCCAAGCGTACGGCGATCCCGGTTCATGAATACGCGGCGTGGGTGCAAGGTATCGCGTCTCGTATTGGCAGACACTGCCGAACTCCTCCTCTTCAAGCAGTCGTTTCGCAAGGCGGTGTGCCGGCGCATGACGCCACATTGTGCCGACCATCCCGGTCTTGCCTGATCTAACTGACGCATCAAGCAGCATCTTTGCCCCCTCGACAGTCGTGGCGGGCGGCTTTTCGGTGTAGATGTGGTATCCGCGTTCGAGACACTCGATACCGATATCACGGTGCATCTTGTCTTCCGGACGCCCAACCACGGCAACAGCGTCAAGTTCCTCCGTTTTGAGCATCTGATCGTAATCGGAATACCAGCGTAACGCGCCATATTTTCGAGCGTTCGTTTTCGCTTTATCCTCGATTAAATCACATGTCGCAACAAATTCAATTTCGGGAATCATCGGGATGCACTGCTGTAGTCCTGAGGACATTGCGCCGCATCCGATAAATGCGAGTCGAATTTTTCTCAAATTACCCTCCATGCTCACGCGGTCGATACGTCGCCTTCGGTTAGGGCATTCATGCCTGCAACTCCAACACACGCGCGAATTTATTCTTGGTTAACTACAGGTTGCGAAACGGTGGACGCCGCAGCGGCGATCGCTTCTTCGATTCGGCAATTTTTCTCCGCATCAATGGCGTTAGGATGAGATAAAAGTTTCACGATCTTTCATAATTTTGGAATCGTGGGCGAGAAAAACCTGCTAACGGTAGGTATTGACAATCTCTGAGATGACGCTGGCTCTGTTTTTCCAATTCATGCGAGCAGGCGGAATGAGATAGATTCCGTCAATCACGCATTCGTCTTGATCGCGGATGTCCCGAATCAATTCCAAGCATAATCGCATACCGAGTTCGTGTCCGGCGGTATCCCCAATGTCTCGGAATTTGTCAACAATAAACTGTGGGATGTAAAGCCCCAAATTGTCGCGTAAGTAGGATGCGCTGCGGAAACTTGTAAGTGGCAAGATACCGTAAAGAATCTTTATACCGAGATGTTCCGTCGCTTGCTGCGCACGCACGATATCCCGATACGTCCAGACAGGTTGTGTATAGGCGAACTTCGCGCCCTGCGCCACTTTATTTGCGAGATGCTTAACATGTGGTTGCAGATTCTCGGCAATCGTGAAGCCTCCACCGTAATAGAAACCGCACGGCTCACCAATCGATGAGCCATCAGCGAGTTCACCCTGATTTAACCGGGCAATGAGTTTCATCAACTGGACCGCACCGCGGACATCGGGAACGAGGCATGCTGTTTCATAGGGACCAGCCTTCGGATGGTCGCCGGATAAGGCGACAATGCCGCGGATGCCTAATGCCTCCGCCTCCAGCAGATGTGATTGCATACTGATGAGATTTCGCGATCGGGTTGTCCAATGGATGAGCGTCGGAATCTGGGTCGTCTGTTGAACGCGATACGCTGTGCCGACAGCCCCGATGTTCACCGCAGCACCGGAATTATCGGTTACATCGAATAAATCCACCGCGGTCGCGGCAAGATTCTTTGCCTCCCGCAACAACGTGCGCAACTGTGGAAATGTATTGGCGCGCATCTCTACACTTACGATGCGTTCGCGTGTTTCAAACACCTGTTGCACAGGATTATCGGTCGGTGCTTTGTACAGTGACGTGCTTTTTGGGAGGACGAAGATACGTTGCTCCCGTTTTACAGGTGCGCTTCCTGCAACAGCCTGCCGGACTTTCGCCGTGTATGCCGGTGTTGTGCCGCAGCACCCGCCAATCATGTTCGCCCCAAGTTCGACTAGCTTCACGACGTAATCGCTGAACACCTCGGCCTCGACTGTGTAAGATAGCGCTATTTCGCCCTGCTCTACTCTCGGATTACCGGCATTCGGTTGAACCACAATAGGGGCTTTGATGACAGGGGCAAGAAGTTCCATCGCTTCAACGAGATCATGCGGTCCTCTGCAATTGATGCCAACCGCATGCGCGCCGAGTTGTTCAAGTTCTTGTGCCAAGACGCGTACATCTAATCCGGCACCGATAGTTCCGCCAGAAACGCCGCCAATTTCAACGACAACGGGGACACCGTAAGTGAGAGCCTGCTTTGTAGCGATTTCCGCTTGTTTGGAAGAGACGAAGGTCTCAAGTACGAGAAGGTCAACCCTTTCATCAACGAGCGCGTCCATCTGCTCCTCAAAAAGCCTTCGGATTGCCTTGGTGGCGGGAACGGGGGTATCTAAGGCATGGAACGGAATTTGCCCTACGGAACCGGCTACGTAGCAGGTTTCTTTGGCTACCGCGCGTGCGAGCAACACGCCTGCTTTGTTAATTTCTTTCACCTGTTCAGCCAAGCCGTGGACAGCCAATGCCTCCCTGTTTGCCTGGTAGGTGTTTGTCTGGATAACATCGGCACCTGCGTCAATATAAGCGCGATGAATCGCCGAAACGTCCTCGGCATGTTCCGTAGAAATATTGCAGGCATCAACGCACTGCAAATGTGACGGGACGCGTTTGCGGAGTTCGGTTCCGATAGCACCATCGCACACCAGAATCTGACGCGCAAGGGCTTGCATGAAGTTTTCTTTTCTTGAATTTGCAACCATATAAGAGAAAAGCGCGCATAGAAAGCGCGCTTTCTTGTGCTTAAGAAACAGGTTCTACTTAATTGTAGAGACTTAGCTCCAGTTTGTACATCTGTAGGGTGGGCACCGCCCACCAGCCTTTGAAAGCACCAGCGGCGCGACAGGTGTATAGCGACGCCGATACGCCCCCAGAGGGGCGACAGCGAATAGCGCCCAAATACCCAGAAATGGCTTTACCGTCAATTCTTCAAACAGGTTCTAAAAGCTACAAGCTACTAATTCCGTTCTTGGTTAGCCACGAGGTTGCGTCACGGTGGACGCGGCAGCGGCGAGCGCTTCTTCGACCCGACGATTTTTCTCCGCATCAATGGCATTCGGATGAATGGCAGAGATCGGACCATCTTGGTGAAGGTCACCGGCAATAACCGTTATCTGATCGACGGGAAACAGATCCATTGTTTGGGCAAATGGTTCGATTAAATCCTCAAACTTCTCGATGATATAGGTCGTCAATCCCGAATCACCCACTGAGCGAAGGATTTCAACGGTACGCTTCAGTTGTGTGAGTTCCGACTGAGCCTGGCCGCGGATTGTCGCGGCTTCCCCCTCTGCTTCCTGAATCATCTTCTCCTTTGTCGCAGCCGCGGGAACAATCGTATCCGCCTGACATCTCGCCCGCACCATTTCAATCTGCTGTTTTTCAGCCTGAATCTGGGCTTGGATCCCCGCCACCTCGGACTCCGCGTTTCGGGTTTCCTCTTGGGCATTCACGGCGCCACGCTGATTTTCCTCTGCAGTGTTGACTTTCGCCTGTGCCTCGATTCGCTGATACTCATTTTGGAGTTCACGAACGGAGACTTCAGCTCGACGTTCCTCTGCCTGCTCTTTTGCGGCGGCACGTGCGTTTGTCTGTGCTTCGCGCGATTGCGTTTCAGCATCGGCAGTTTGTATCCGCTTCAACAGCGCGATATATAGATCGGGCTCATCAACCCCATCTAGCCGATGATCGTCCACATCGGCGATATTCATGGTGGTGATTTCCAGACCGATACCCTCCAAGTCGGACTTGCAGACTTTGATCATGTTTTGGATAAGCTGGTCTTTTTGGCTCATCACCTCTTCGGGAGTCATTGCCGCAATTGAGTCGCGCAGATGCCCTTCAATGATAGAAGTGGCAATGTCTTGTAGTTCAGTCCAGTCCTTGGTCATGTTCAAAATGCGTTTGACAGCATTGACGAGGCCCTTTTCCGTCTTTGCCACGGAATAACTGACTGTCGCTTTCACGGTCAACGGGACAATTCCCTCGGCGATGGCTGACTCCACGATAACCGTCGTCGTTTGAGGCGTGAGGTCCATTGTGCTGAAGCGGTTGATTAGCGGAAACACGAAAACTCGTCCACCTCGGAATGTGCTGAAACTGTCGCCTTTTCCGTGTACGACGGCAAGCTGACTCGGCGGTATGAGCTTCATCTTCATCACAAGTTGAAGAATCAGTGTCACCAATATGAGTATGGCAAGTGTTATGAGGAAGAATATCATGATACACCTCCTTCTCGAATCGGGTCTAGTGGTGCTTCGTCTTCGGAAATGACGGAGGTTTCCGTCTGCTTCCGCGTGATTAGCTCCTTTACGCTAATGCCCAAGCCCTGTTCAAAGCATTTCAAGAAATCAACGAATGCCGCAGGGCCTCGATTCACAGCGCTATTGAACCCATCTTCTACATTGAGAACCAGCAAGTTATCGACCTTCAATGATTTCGCGTGTGTGCGGTACGCTTCGAAAAGATGGGGCAGCTGTGTGATGAATAATGCGATTTTACCTGTATCTCCGGTATTCTTGAGTAAATCCACTTTCTGTAGAAGGAGATCATTCTGGGTTTGTTGAACAATGTCAACAGCTTTTGCCTCTCCTTCTGCCAGAATCTCGGCGGCATGACGCTTGGCTTCAGCCTCCACAATAACCTCGGAGCTGTTTTTCAACTCTTGAAGTTTCGCCGACACTTCCTCTATGCGCCGCTGACCCGTACTTCTCGCCATCACAACGGCGCTGTCCGCCTCAAGTTTCGAGCGGTGCACGTCCGCGTCACACTGGCGACGAAACAGCTCGACGTCTTGTCGAGATTGAAGAATCTTCTCGGTGGCGCGATTTTCAGCCACCAGCATTCGACGTTTCGAATCAGATTCGGCGCGCTCGGCCCGCGCTTTCAGACGGGATTCTTCAATCTCCACCTCCTGACGTTTGCGTGAAAGGGTCTTGTTCGCAAGATTCGCGATGTAATTGGAGGTATCCCAAATGCGCTGGAGTGATACAGAAACGACATTCATTCCAAACGCACTTAAATCCTCGCGACAATCCTCAAGCAGAAATCGACGGAAGATTGCCCGTTCACCGTCTCTCGTTTGGCGCGATTCGGAGGTATGCGCATCGTCTTTTGCTTGGTCAGCATCGGCTGCGCTCTCCTCCGAGGACGATTGGCTCTGCGCATTGGAGCTCTCATTCTGTTCCTGCTGCTCAATACTTTCTACACTCTCAACCATGCCGATAGCCTGCAACGGCGTGGTTTTGTTAAGCGCCGCGCGAAAGTTGCCAATCATCGTCTGTTGAATCTGCTCCTGGATCTGCTCGCGCGATTTACCGAGCAACTGTTGCACCGCGCTGTAGAGTAGCACTTTGTCCATGTCGTCAATGCAAACACAGGCAGTTGCGTCGGATCCGACGGTGATCCCATTCGCGGAATTCACATTATCAACCTGGACGTTGATTGGGATGATTGTGATATCAAGGAATTGGACGCTCTGAATGAATGGAATAACGAAGGTCCATCCGCCTTTTTGCAGACGAAAACCGTATTTTTTGCCTTCGACCACGGTTTCTGTGCCGCCGGTAACCACAAGTATATGATTTGACGGACACACGCGAATCAAAGATCGCAGAACCGCAATCAATAGGAGGAATGCAACGATCGCGAGAACGCCGCCAGCAACGCCGTCTATCTGAGTAATCAACTCCATCTTCATCTACTCCTTTGCCATATTTTCGTGTTCAACATATACACACTCAGCGGTAACATTGGTAACCCGAACCGTATCCCCTTTCTCAAACCGGGCATTCGGCTCGGTAGCTAATGCGTACTGTTCGGTTACATTCATACCCACCTGCACACGCACCTTACCCATCGTGTCGTGCGTTAGTGGAACGGTAACAGTGCCTAGTTGAAAGAAAAGTTCCTCCGAATGCAGCGATGAATCTGTATCGGTACGCTGGAAACGAAAGAACATGTGTGCCAAGACAAAAGCCACCACGCCGGCAGGCGCCGCCCAAATTAGGCTCTGTCCCGCACTCTTTCCCATGGATATGGCTACCCATCCCGTGGGACCAAAACCGAGAAAGAAATAAACAAGGCTGCGCAGGTAAGAAATCACGGACAGCACAGCTACTTTGCCAGCGGTGTGAGTGATACTTTCTGGCGGGGTTTTCCCCGTGTTGGTCTCGTCCACGGGGAAAACCGTATCGAACCTCATGCCACCATCTTCGACGCCATCGCCGCCACCACTATCACTATCTTGGCTCCCACCTAGGAATCCAAGGAAATCAAGGACGGTGATGGTCACGGAAAACAGTGTACAACCGATGTAAACTCCATTTAGCCATGTCATCGGATGCCTCTTTGTGAAAGGGAAAGTCGGGGTTGGAGAGATGAGGTAATGTGGAGCGCCCTCTGCTTTCGAGGCTCAAAGGTCCATTCAAGAAATTGCAATCAATTCCGGGGTCGTCCACATTTCCTCACGGTTCAGGTGGAAAGTAACCAGATACTCGATCGTGGTACTACGGACTCATGTAGGTTTAAAGCTTCTCACTTCGGATGCTGGAATCCAATAACGGTTCATTTTACGTAATGCGTAACCCGTTTTCTTACGTATTGCGCATTACGATTTACATCATGCCCTTCTTTTTTCTACGAATCGGAGCAACTCGCGCAAGCCCTAGCTAATATATGGCGATAACAGGTCGTGAGCGGTCATCACGTTTACGGCAAGCGAATCTAGCGCAAGCAGAAGTTCATTATCATCCAGATTCTCCGTTGCGAGACTGTCCACCAGTACAATCCGCTTGTCGCTCGGGTTGTCCGAATCTATCCCGAAACAACACGGCAAAATCTCCGTATTTTGATCGAGAATCTTCTCATAAATCTCTTCCAGCTTGAGCCCGTCAAGATCGCTAACCCTGCAAAGGTCAACCATGAACTCGATTTGACTGTCATCAATAACGGCGAAAATATTCAAGCCGTCCTCATCCTGCAAAATGAGCAGTGGATCCTGATCTTGAATCGTGTATCCCTGTTCCTCAACAAAACTGACGATCTCTGCTTTGCTGTTTAACTGTGTCATTTTTCCCTCTTTTGAAGTCTTGATTATAATACCATTTCGTTTGAATAACAGTGCATATGGTGTTTTAATTATATCATTATCTTTCTCGTGGGCGGGGATCAAACGAGTGAACAGCGAGTGGGATAGAGATCCCCTTGCCCCGCCTTGGTAAGACTTGATCGATGCTATTTATGCACTGCAAATATAGAGAAATGGTATAACGTGGCAATCCGAGAAGTCGCACGGGGCAGACCGTAAAACTGAAGGTCAACCACGTAGGTTGCCCCAACAAAAACGGGGCATCCTCACGGATACCCCTACGCTTAGTCCCTTTTCTGGGCGCATGAAATGTAACAATGTGGGTATGCCAGGTTTCAGGGTTGGATCTGTAACAGTCGAAACCCCGAACACATCAATTCGTGCCCATCTTCGCCTTCAAGGCGGCAAGATCGTCGTCCACGTTGCCCTTCCCGAGATCTGCGAACTCTTTCTCCAAGGGGTCCTGACTCATTTCGGTCATCTCTGCCGTGGCATCGGCGCGGGCTTCCGAATCGGCAACCTTTTGCTCCATGCGATCGAAACTTTCAAAAGCGCTGTTCTCTTTCATGCCTGCCATGGTTTCATGAATGAGCCTTTGTGCTTTGGCGCGCTTCTGCCGCGCAATAAGTAAATCTTTCTTCCGTCTGGCTTCCTCAATCTTACGCTCAAGCGTACGAAGATTTTCTTTAAGCGCTTCCACCGATGCTTTCTGCTTCTCCCACTGAGCATGGTAATCTTCTGCAAGGCTGCCGTGTTCGTTTCGGCGAACGAGAGCCTCTCTCGCGAGATCTTCCTTTCCCTGCTGTAGAGCTAACGTGGCTTTCTGTTCCCAGTTCTCCGCCTGCTCTTGTGCGTTTTCGTAATCTTTGTGCAGCCGCTTTTCGAGAGCGATTGTCGTGGCAACCTGCTGCTTTACCTTCACCAACTGCTCCTGCATCTCCATGGTTATCTGGTTCAGCAGCTTTTCCGGATCTTCAGCCTTGTCCAACGCGGCATTTACGTTTGCCTTGAATACCCTTGAGACGCGGTCGAATATACTCATGATGAAATCTCCTTACAAGTTAAATTGAATTGTGTGTGATGGGGCACATTTTGTGTCATCACTGGCTAACTGCAACGACGTATTTCCCCGCATTGTTGAAATAACAGGTGATTCATGATTAAGCAGATTATAACCGAAAAACGGCGATATGCCAACCCCAAACCGTAGCGGCGAACTCTTCCAAAACGCCGTACGGCGTTTTGTAGGGTGGGCACTTCCCACCAACCTTTGAAAGCGCCGTAAGTGAACAGCTTCAGATTTGGATTGTTGCAAGATTTTTGCCGTTTCCCTTCAAAGCAGCGTGCCCAACTCCCCAATATCCGCCGTGGGTGTTTGGCAGGCGTAGTTTTCACAAACGTAGACAGTCGCTTTTCCATTAATTTGCGTCTTGCCAGCCGTTAACGGCATCAACCCATCGGCAGAGGATTGATCGTTGCTTGAATCTAGCAGCGCCAAGATTTTATTCGGCAGAAATCGACTGTGAATCTCCTGCAAAATAATCTTCGTGTCATCGGCATTCTTTTCGCCAACAACCGCGATTTCCCGAGGCGCCGAAAGCAGAAACTCTAGTTCACACAACAGTTGTCCCGATCCGGATGGGGCATTTTCTATTTGCTGATAATAAAGGCTCAGCGCTTGGACAGCCTTTGCGTGGAAGTCGGGACGATCGAGATGCTTGGCGAGTCTCAGCAAGCTATGAACCGCCATTGCTGTCCCGGACGGAGTCGCACTGTCATACGCGGACTTGGACTGAACAATGAGTGATTCGTGCGCTTTGCCTGTGAAGAAAAAGCCGCTGCTCGATTCATCCCAAAACTGTTCAATCATGATCTGCGTAAGCCGTTCCGCCTCTTGCAACCAACGTGGATTGAAACTGGCTTCGTAAAGCGCGACCAAGCCGGCGGATAAGTAAGAATAATCCTCAAGATATGCGTTCAAGTGGCTCTTTCCCGCGCGGTACGTGCGCAGCAACAAGCCATCGGCTTGGGACAGTTCGGTCAAAATGAAATCCGCCGATTTCTCAGCCGCTTCAAGATAACGCCGGTCATTAAGCAGTTGGTATCCGAAAGCCATGCCTCGAATCATAATACCGTTCCAACTGGTCAATATTTTGTCGTCCAGACCGGGTTTGATTCTATCTTCCCGCACCTCAAATAGTTTCTGTTTTCCTTCGCGAAGGATTGCCTCCAATTCGGCTTCATCTCGGCGCAATTTCTTGGCGAATACATCCAACGGTGTTTGTATGTGAAGGATGTTCTCCCCTTCAAAATTTCCCGATTCAGTAATATCGTAATATTCGCAGAAAATCTCCGCGTTTTCCCGCCCCAGAATCCGATCGACCTCATCTAACGACCAGACAAAGAACTTGCCCTCAACGCCTTCGCTGTCCGCATCCTGCGCCGAGTAGAATCCACCTTTTTCCGCATCGTACATTTCGCGCAGGACGTAATCAAGCGTCTCCTTGGCAATTTCACGATAAAGCGGTTTCTTCGTCGCTTGATAGGCTTCCAGATAAGCGGCCACGAGTTGTGCGTTGTCGTAAAGCATCTTCTCGAAGTGCGGGACCAGCCAAACGGCATCGGTTGAATAACGGTGGAATCCGCCGCCGAGTTGATCGTACATACCACCGAGCGCCATTTTCTCCAGTGTCAATTCTGCCATTTCCAACGCATTGGGGTTCCCCGTCCGCAGCCAGTAGCGCAGCAGAAAAGGCAATCCCATGCTTGGCGGAAACTTGGGCGCGTTCCCAAAGCCGCCGTATTGCGAATCGAAGGTCGAACGATAGTGCCGAAAGGCTCCATCCAGGAGGTCGGTTGTTAGGTCGTGTCCGTGGTCGCTTACACTCGACATCTGAGTAAGATGCTCCACAATCTGTTCGGCTTGTTTTGCGATATCACTTCGCCGGTCACGGTAGGCAGTGGAGACAGCTTGCAGGACGTTTGCAAATCCGGGGCGTCCGTGACGGTCATCGGGCGGGAAATAGGTGCCGCCATAGAAAGGCTGGAGATCGGGCGTGAGGAACATCGTCATCGGCCATCCCCCTTGCCGCGTCATGATTTGGACGGCGTTCATGTAAATCTCATCCAGATCGGGGCGTTCCTCACGATCGACCTTGATGTTGACAAAATGCTGATTCATGATGGCGGCAATCCCTTCGTTTTCAAAGGACTCGCGCTCCATTACATGACACCAATGACAAGCGGAATAACCGATACTCAAAAGGATTGGTTTGTCCTCTCCTTTGGCACGATCCAACGCTTCCTCGCCCCACGGATACCAATCCACCGGATTGTGGGCGTGCTGTAGAAGATAGGGGCTAGTTTCATTGCTGAGTCTGTTGGTATGTTTCAGCGTATCCGACATAAGGTTCCTTTCCATCCGGCTTGACTTCGACGTAGGTTCACTCAGTTCGCATCAAATTCTCACTCATCACTCTCCGCTCGTAACGCGACATAGCTCCGATGACGGATGGGACTTATTGTTCCCGCATTCACCGCTTCGATGACCGCGCATCCCGGCTCGCCAAGATGAGAGCAATCGTTGTAATGACAGTTGCCAAGATAGGGTTCCATTTCCGGGAAATAATGCTCGAGGTGTTCCGTATCAATTCCCCATAGTCCAACTTCCCGAATGCCCGGGGTGTCCGCCACTTCGCCGCCAAAATCAAGCGGAAATAGCTCAACGAGTGTGGTTGTGTGCTTGCCCTTTTCCGATTTTTTCCCAACCTCCCCGACGCGCAAGCCTAAACCGGGTTGAACGGCGTTTAGAAGACTCGACTTGCCCACACCGGATGCTCCGACGATGACGCTAAATTTTCCCTCCATTACCCGTCGGAGATCACAAACCCCCGGATACCCCTTGGTACTTGTATAAATCACCTCATAGCCGAGCGAACGATAGGTGCCGAAGAGCGATGTTACCCTTTCCTGTTCCTCCGAATCAATGAGATCCATTTTGTTCAGGCAAACGACGGCGTCCATTCCGCCGTTCTCCGCCAAAATCAGAAACCGATCCAAAAAGCGGAATTTCACATCGGGCTGACGTGTCGAGATGATAACAATCACCCGATCTGTGTTGGCAACGATGACCTGCTCAACTGTCTCACGCTTACCCGGATATTGGCGCGAAAACTTTGTCCGACGCGGGAGTAACTCTTCAATGACGCCCTCTTCATCATCGAGTTGAGTGAAGGTTACCACATCGCCCACGGCAACCGGATCCGCGTAAATCCGCCTGCCTATCTCGGAACGTTGTTCACGTTTGATGCGTCCGCGCAGAGTGCAACGGAGAGTAAGATTATCGCGCTGAACGTCGTAAAATCCAGATGTCGCGCGAATGACTCGCCCCTGAATTTTATCCATATTTAATTGACTTCAATTTCGGTTACACCTCTCTCGTAGAACGGGATGAACGATTTGCAAGCACTAAACGATCAACTGAGTGGATAACGAAGGCGATAGAAGATCCCATAGTGAGTGCGATAGGAATCCCCTGACCACCATTTTTTGAAGAGCGCGATAGAACTTCCATAGAAATCTTAAAGGCTTATAATGGGCGACAACAAAACATGGGACAGTCCCTACTCAAATATCCAAAAAGGGCTCTACCACTTACTTTTCAAACAGTATCTTAACTCGACTTTGTACATTTGAGCGAGGCAACAAACGGTGTCAATCAAGCGTGGAAGAAAAATGGAGGAGATTTTAGACATTTGGTCTTTTTGGTTGACCATTGAAAAAGTCTCAAGCGGTTCCTGATACTATGCAACCTGTCGCCCCGCGGGGGCTTTGGTGTGCGGTGAATCCACGTTTCTACACACCCGTCGCGTCGCTGGTGCTTTCAAAGGCTGGTGCGCAGTGCGCACCCTACAAGATGGCAATTCAGTATTGTACTTTTGTACAAAGTCTAGCTTAAGTTTTATCAGCGATACAGCCAAAACAAATCCACGGACTAAACGTAAGGCACAATCCAATGTAAGAGCGTATCAATCAGCGAAATCAGAAAGGCGGCGATGAGGGTATCAAACAGTCCTTTTACCTCAAACTCCGAAATCAATTTGTCGGTCAACCACAGCAGAAAAGCATTAATCACAAAATAGAATAGACCGAATGTCAAGAATATCAAGGGTAGCGAAAGGAAAACCAGGATTTGCGTTAGCAATAGTTTCAGGATCCCGTATACGAAGGCAACAAAGACCGCCGTCGCGAACCCCTTGATGCGCACGGATGGCAGAATGCGCGTCACGACAAAAACAGATACGCTAAGAGTGAACCAGTTGAGTAACCATGTCACAAGCATAGAATTTTTCCGGTTCTTCGTTGGCTCGTGTCAGATGAAGGTGCAAAGGGAACTTGAGAAACCGAGTTTTGAAGAAAAAACTCGGTTTCTTGCACGGTTTCTTAACATGAGCGTTTTCGTTTATTTTCCAAACCGCCGCTGGCGTTTGCTGTAATCGCGGATGGCACGGAGAAAGTCGATTTTTCTGAACGAAGGCCAAAAAGTATCGCAAAAATAGAATTCCGAATACGCGCTCTGCCATAGGAGAAAACCTCCGAGTCGTACCTCGCCGCTGGTACGGATGATCAGATCCGGGTCCGGCAGATTGGAGGTATAGAGGTGCGGCGTAATCCGATCAACGCTCAATTCGTCAGCGACCTGCGCCAGATCCTTGCCTGCAGTCAGCTCCGCGTTCAAATGCTCTCGACATGCCTCAATAATCTCCTCCCGTCCGCCATAGGCAACAGCCACATTCAGTATGAATTTGTCGTAATCCTTAGTGGCTTCCTCCGCGGCGCGGATAGCTTCTTGAAGACTCTTTGGCAGAAGTTCAATCTCGCCCATTGCGCGGACTTTAATCTGGTTGGTGTGTAACCCCTTGATAGTGACCAAATCTCGCATCTTTTTCTCAATTAGGTTCAAGATGCTGGTTACTTCAGACTTTTCTCGTTTGAAGTTATCCAGCGAAAAGATCCAGATGGAGAAAATCTTGACTCCCATTTCGTCGCACCAGTGGAGCACGTCTTCAAGTTTGTCCGCTCCGTCATAGTGGCCTCGAATTAAATCCGCGAAGCCGTTCTTCACGGCATAGCGACGGTTTCCATCAAGGACAACTCCAATGTGGTACGGGATTTTCCAATGACTTGCTTCCCTTTCCAACCGCCGCTGATACATGTTGTAGAATACTTTTTTTACGCTTCCTTTAATGAAAGTCCACGGATTCATAACGAAACCTCTTCACGTTTTCCCGTATCAACGGGATAACACCATAATCTAGAATGAATGCATTTGGGCGATTAAATCATTTACAAACGTGCCTTTTATCCGTTCGTCATCATAATCACCGCACTACATTTAGTTAGGAGTTACGCAGTTGGCTGAAGCGTATAAAGAGGTTGTGCCAAATAAGCCCGTACCGCATCTCTGACAATAGAGAGTTTTGCATCAAACCAACTGATACCGGTATGATAGCAATAGTGCTCAATTCTCAGAAAGGCTCTCAGCGCTAAACCGATATGATTTCTTTGAGTGCGAGCAGAGCGCACTTGTGCGCGTTCAATGCCAACAAATTGCTTAATCCCGCGATGATATTCTTCTATTGTCCAAGACCATTCGGCATATTTGAGACGCGTCAATTCGTCCATCTGTAAATCATTCGTTGCCCAATATTCAATGTCACCTTCTGGAGTGTCAACCTTAAATACTCGAATCAATCCATAGCCTTTGAGATGGACAATTGTACCTGTTGATTCACTCGGAAGCGTACTCACCGGACGGTTACCGGAATAATCTTTACTGACAAGTCGGTTGGCAGCTAGACGAGTAAGCCACTTCCAACCATGACCTCGCACCGCTTTTAGATTCTTTAGACTGGCATACCAACTATCAAAACACACACATTCAGGAGCAAAACCGCGTGTTTTCGCTTCTTCAAGCATGGCGCGGAAATGCTCATTCTTCGTCAAGCCGTCTTTGGCTTTATCATAGATTCGATAATCACACGGAATATGTCTATCGCCATCCGTCCGGAGCAAAGTGACCAAGTTAATCCCATTCACAACTCGGTGGTGTTTCCCTGACCAGTGTTTTGTCACGAGTTCAATCTTTTGTGAATAAGGTTTATCCAGAGTCGAGTCATCTATAACTAAAATTCCGGATTCTAATTTCACCTGATTTCTCGATTCTTGCCACAGTTTGCCAGTATCGGGTTCCTCTCGATGCAAGAGCCGTGTTATCGAATCGTGAGCCGGAGGATTATCAGCTTGGGGTTGAACTTTTTCCGATTCAAGACAACTGTAACTTTTCTGAGCGGCTACCAAGAAATCAATATAGTCAGTGTCAGTATATTTAGGGGGATTCATACTCAAATTATAACCTATTTTCACTCAACTGCGTAACTCCTATTAGTATTATAACATTGAGAAGTCCCTTGGGAAAAGCAAAACATTGCCCAGCCCCAACACAGCCACTCCCGATTTTGGAACTGTGGCGGTCTTCGATTACAAAATCGCCGATTCCCTTGAAACTAAGTTTTTTCTTGAAAACTCAGTTTCTTTGAACGTGCAGCATTCCGGTAGGAGCAATCGCAAAGCGCGATTCTCGTCGGCTTTTAGCTTTATTTTCTCTTTTGCCCAAATCAATTGAGGTAACAAACTCTCAGGGCAATCTTATCATTTAGGGGACGGCCCTGTGCCGTCCTATGATTTTAGCACCCTCCCCTAGCTGTCCCGAAGGCTGGTGGGATTTCTATCGCAGTCATTATTCATTCCTTTGATCGCACCCTACAACGGCTTGATTGTGCCTTACAACAACTGAATTTACACTCTCACGACGGGGTTGCGGTGGAATTTGCGGGCGGCGGACAGGTTTACCCGCTGCTGTGCGGTGGTCGTGATGCGAGCGCGGCAGGCGCCTTGGACGGCGTCGGGGGCGTCGTTGTGATCCGCTGTCGGGAACTGGCGGAACTGCTTCCAGAACTCGCCGGGTAAGTCGCGCTCATTGAACGCTAACCATCCGTTAGCTATAGCAGGCTCGAGCGTGGCGATCCGGTCTTCTTTGTTCTGGTGCTGCTCATGATATATAATCGCGCGGTCATACCGATGCCGCTCTTTCATCGTACGGAACGCGGCGTCGGTTGACATCTTGATGGTGCCGTCTTTGTCAGGCCGCTGTTCGCAAACGAAGTTGGATTTCGGGTACGCTGGCGCCAACATCGCCTCGGCTCGCTGTGCCAGCAAAATAGCGTTCTCCATCTGCTCCGTCAACGCCACACGCTCCATCCAAGCGAGCATGACGTATCCGTTCACGCCGGAAAGCGAATCGGGATTCATTGATTGACCCCCAAGAAGCGGTTCCCAGGCGATCACGACAGCGCAGGCGAAACTGTTGTCCGCCGCATCGCGTCCGCCCATGGTGTCAAGGTATGTCGTGAACCCGCCTATATCGTGCCACGGAACGACACGCTCATCATTCCGCCGAAAACCTTCATCGGTCACGGCGAATGTCATCGCGTTATCCATATCGAATAGTGACATCGACGGATCACGCGCGTCGTTCTGGAGCTCGCGCATGACAGAATGATAGCCGCGCTCGACGACTTCTTTCCGCACGGTGAGATAAGGCAATTCCGATTTCCAGAGCATCTGGACGCCGGAGCTCATTTCTTTCTCATGGAGCTGGTAGAATCCGTTAGCGTTCTGCTCGCGTTCGGAATCGTCTAGCGTGGTGTCGCTATAGAAGCGCTCCCACTGTTTCCAGAAGCGCTCGGCAGTGGGGTGATAGATGTCTTTGGGATATGTGACGGCTTCGAAGCGCAACGTCTCCCAACCAGGGACAGTGCGGAGGTGCTCGGAGAGCGATTCGGGGTGTTTGACAGTATCAACTATCATCGTGTTGGAGTGTTTGCTCCCCAAGTCACCGGCGTACATAAGATCCGTCATGAACCAATCCCTATCTTCCTCACGCAAATCCGGATTCAGACATCGCTTCGGATCTTCGATATCGTCGCACAGTTTCAACGTCGGCCGGACATCGCCGATGAGCGCGCCGCGGGGGGAGGAGCCGCGTCCGAGGGGTCTCAACCCCACGCCGTTACTGGTGTCGGTCTCGGTCTTTGACCACGGATCGCCGACCAAGTCGCCAAAATCTTGGCGGATGAGGGGGTTGCGTTCAAGCACCTGGCGGATCTCGGTTATGCGTTGGCGCGCCATGCGTTCGTTGCGACCGACAATGAGGATAAACTCCTCCGGCTGCCTATCCATGGCGATATCGAAGTCCTTGTAGCAAATGCGCCAGATAGGGATAAGCCGGTTGACAAGGGTGGTCTTGCCGGTGCCGCGCGGTGCTTGGACATTTATCTGTTTCCCATAATCACCGGGCTTTATCGTGTTCAGTATTTCAATATGGAAATCCATTATTTGGTCTATGCGATAGCTGATACCCGCGATGTAGAACCAGATGAATAGCTCGGGGAAGACATAACCGGCGTGGGCTGTGAGAAGGCGATAACCCTCCTCATCCTTCCGATTTTTTGTTTCCTCGATCCAATCTTCTGTGGCGTCGAAGCCTATCAATTGCAGCTCGCTGATTAGAGGGACTGATGGAACGATGGTGTTCATCTGTTAGTTTCGCCGCTTCGTGGTGCGCTACGTCCTTGACCGGATAGATAGAGCGAGACACGGCAAGCAGGTCGTGGGCGTTGTCAATGGAGATGTCGCGTGCACCACGGCGAACTTTTTCGACAAGCTCCAGGATTGCCGTGGAAGCCTTGCCAGCCGTGGCTTGAAGCAATGCGCGACGTTCTTCGTTAAAGTTCGCTAAAGTTCGTGCGTATATATCACGCCATTTTTTTGAAAAGCGCGTGGACCCCGGGTTAGAAAGTAATGATGCATCAGTAAATTTCTTGCGGTCAATGTGTTTCCACTTCGGATATTTTTCTATCCATGAATTGACAATCTGCGAGGTCGTCCAGCCATCGTATACACGCCGCCGGATGCCTTCAGCGTGATCTTCGTCAAATATTTTGAATTTGTCGCTTGTTGTTGCCATGTTAATTGCGCAAAGATTTAAGTGGTTTATTTTCTAAGAGTCTATGGTAAGTGCTGGGGAACGGTTTGTAACATTGTCTGAACTGTGATTCATGGGATCTGTATCGAACTCACTCATCAGTCGTTTGATCTCATTTGATCCTCATTCAGTCGTGTGATTGTTCGTTATTCACTGACTTGATTCCTCCGGCAAATCAAAAGGCTGGTAGGATTTCTATCGCGCTCATTATTCATTCGCTTGATCGCAGTGCGCACCCTACAGGGATTTCTATCGCGCGTGCTATAGGATTTACTATGGGAGTTCTATCGGGATTTACTATCGCACAGGATTTGCTATCGCGCTCCCTGTTCAGTCGCTTGATCGTTATTCACTCGTTTGATTCGTCCTACAGTGGTTGTTTGGCGGACAGATGGAACAAAAAAAGCCCGTCAGCGGTGTCAGTAAAAAGCAGTGGTTAGTGACCAGCCGCCAGTGACCAGTAAAAGCCAAGATATTCTCTTGGTGTTACTGACCACTAACCACTGACCACAAGCCACCGGGTTTCACAGACTTCCACTAGCGGGCTTGCCTCAGTTGCGATTTTAGTGCAACGCGGTTTGCGTTGTTTTAGGTACGGCGGCCCGCGCGCGCCTTGTCATATAGATGGCTGCGGAGCGGACCAATGCCGCGAGGTGCAACAATGGGGAATTATATCATGTTAGGGCCGATATGTCAAGTGTTAATATGTTTTTAACATTGGGGAAGGCAGTGAGGAGTGGAGAAGGACAGAAAACGGGGAAACGAGAAGGGGGGAAGTTGGGGGAGGTGAGGGGATTGTCTATCGCAGTCGCTATTCGCTCCTTTGATCGTTTGATCTTATTCGGTCACTTGATCTTTGTTCAGTCGCCTGAGTGTTATTCATCTCCGAGACGAGATAGACTGTACCTTTGGATTTTCGAGCATGCTCGACCACATCGTTGGCGCAGCCCCAATATGCAACTAAAACGGCATTGCGCGTGCAGACCCAAGACTTGGCCCTTGTTGTAGCACGACATCAAACGTCCAAGCCTAGCTTACTTCCGGGTGGTTGAGATATCAGGTTTTTTGTCACGCTCCAGCTTAATAACTCTGTGTTCGTTGAATTGAAAATAGGGTTGATTTTCGTCCTATTATGTCTTATAATTCTTGTTATAAGATGTACGACCTCCCGGCGAGGTTTACTTTTTTAACTAGCAAATTCAAAAAAAAACGAGGAGTGCTTCACTTATGGCAAACAGGACAAAGAAGAGCATGGAACTGAGAAACGATCAGATTATCTTTCGATTCCCGGAGGTATACGGATATGCCGAGTTAGCGATTGAGTTCCAGCGGACGCTGCGGATTCCGGATGATAACCGGCACTATTATTTGCCGCCGGGGCTGGGGAAATTTCCGCTGAGTCGTGTAGACGACTACCCGGATAACTTACCGAAAACGTGGAGCAAACATGGCGGGGTGTTCACGCCAATGTATCAAGCAGAGGCGATGTGGATCTGTTTCCACGGCGACTATCCGATGGCGGTGAAGATAGCGGCGGGCAAGGTCAATACGGTTACCGGGGAGGCATGGGAGGAGGAGCTCAGCGGGGAGCCGCAGGATTACTTGGTGGTGCCGGGTCAACCGTGGTTGGACGGGTTCTGCGTGGAGAAGGGTTTGATTCGGCAGTTTGTGGCGATGCCGCTGGGAGAGGGCTACACGGCGGAGGAACAGCTTACAGGCGAGGCGGAGCACGGCGGGCTTCAGATTGCTGTTTATCCGATGAAGCGGTCGATATACGACGAACTGCCACTTGATAAGAACCTGAGCAGAGCAGAATACTATGTACTTCGCGAGGAACCTCAGATGGGGTTGGCGCCGGGCGGTCTTATGCGGCAAGAGATTTTTGAGGACGAACACGGCATCGATGCATGGGACACTTCGAGCGGCTCGCGTTGTTTCGTTCATATCGTGAATAGCGTGGAGCTCCTCAAAGTGACGGGTTGCGAGCCGCTAGGGAAGCCGCCGACGGCTCAGGATTACACAAACGCGAAACTGCCTTGGTACGATTACTACGGGGGCGATTTGAAGGCGGTGCAAGGGGCTAAGAAGCTAGCGGAACTGGACAGCGTTGCGGCTGTTAAACTAAAGAAGGGGGAGGGTTTTCTGCCGGACAACGATCCGGTGACGCCGGCAGTGGTGAAGAGATTGAGCCGATCGGTGGTCAGGGAGGGTGTATTCTAAGGTAGGTCGAGATTCCTCGACACTGGCTGTAGGTAACGACGTTCGTGTTGCCATGTTCACTTGGCGTGCCAGCGATGCTGGAAGGCTTGGGCGGTCGATAAATATGGCAACCGTGGCGTAAATCTAACGAGGGTTTTATCATGAAGCAGGGGAAGGAATTGGACAGGAGTTTGCGAATCGCCGCGGGTACGGGGGAGGAGATTCGGGCGGAGGTGTCGGATAACACGCTCAAGGCGTATGAGCACGCGACCCGCAAGCTGGAAGCTTGGCTAGACGGACGTACCCTAACCGATGCGGTGTTGGCGGAATATATCAGGTTTCTGTATGCACAGGGGAAATCGCCGGCTACAATCAATCTAGTCGTTTCCGCGGTGAAGTGGATGGCTGAGTACCGTGCGGTTGGCAATGTGGTTGGGGACATGACCGCGCGCGCATTGTCGAGAATCCGCGGCGAAGGTAAAGAGCGCGGGCGCCGCCAGGTAGACGGACTTACGTGGCACGAAGTGGAGCGGGTGTGCGCGGCGGCGGAATCGTCAGATACCGCGGCGGGCACCCGTGATGCCGCCATGATTAGCCTGATGAGCGATTGCCTGCTGCGTATCTCGGAGGCGGTCGCTGTGGATGTCGAGGATGTTAAGGACGAAGGGCTTCAGGTGCACGGCAAAAACGCAGACGAGGAGCAGCGGGGCGAAGTCCTGTATATCTGCGAATCGACACGGCGGTTGATAGAGCGGTATCGAACGAGAGCAGGGATTGCGTCGGGGGCTCTGTTTCGGCGGATTCGCTTCCAGAATCATGTCACTGAAAATCGGCTGGGTGTGAAGGGGGCACGTGGAGCGATACAGCGGCGGGCGGCGGAAGCGGGAATAGAGGGATCTATCAGTGGACATTCACTTCGTATCGGTTCCGCTGTATCGCTTGCAGAGGCCGGGGCAAGTGTGAAGGAGGTGCAACGGGCGGGGCGTTGGCAGAACCCGACGATGCCGGCGCGGTATGTGAGGGAAGCGCCGACGGAACGGAGCCCTGTGGAGCGGTATAAGGATGGGAAGTGAGAAGGCGAGAGCGGAATACGACGAATTTGACCAGTATCGAATCACGCCCTACTGGCGCGAGCGGGTTCGGGACAAGAAAAAGGATTTCTATCGTACGCGATTTGCTATGGGAGCTCTATCGCAGTCATTATCCATTCCCTTGATCGGTCGCTATCCGTTCCCTTGATCCTTCGCTGTTTGGTCGGTTGATCCTACTGAATCGCGACCAGGAGGTCGCTCCTACAGGACCTACACTTGCCGTCCCGCCGGGGATTTCAAAGGCTGGTGCGCGGTGCGCACCCTACAGAGTCGCGATTCGGAGATCGCTCCTACAGAGGATAGGATTTCTATCGCGCTCCTTATTCAGTCGCTTGATCGCACCCTACAGGTTCGGTGGGATGCGATAAGCGCGATAGAGGCGGCTCTTTAGGTCGTCCTTAACCTCCGGTTTTGATAGCTTGTTATACAGTTCCACCTTGTTATTGACAAAATCCAGCAGGATTGTGTCAAGCACTTGTCCAAATTTGTAGTGTCGGTTGCTCTCCGTATTGTCGCCCTCCATAACCTGCCGAAGGTCTTCATTCTCGTTCACCCTGCGGCGGATTGTGTCAATATCAACCTTGTCTTCCTCGGTGAAGTCTGTCTGATGGGCATTGTTCAACGCCTCAATGATACTGGAGAGCAAATCTACCTCCGGATCGGCGATGGTGCCCTCTCCACTCCCGATTCCGGGAACTTCGCTGTCCTCCGATTCAAGTTTGAGTTGCAAATCTTTATGGACTTGCTGAACGCGAAACGAATCCAAGTCCACCGCTTCCAGCACATCGCTCACGTCGGGGTGCTCCCGTTTCGGCAGCTTTTTGTTGAGGCTGCGAGCAAAGACGTACAGTTTCTCCAGATCGGCGTCGGTGAAGGTAATCAACTGCGAGATATAGCCGTAGAGGCGGATGTAGCTTTGCAAGGCGGATCGGAACTCCTCTCGTTCCTCCTCGTCCCGGTCCGACCAGCGTTCGACAACCTCGTCCAAGATGGCCTGTATCAATTCGTCGGGTTGCTCCCCGTCATAAAAGACGAGGCAGAATCGGTTGATGGTATCCTCGCTGTAGACGTTGAAATCCTCCAACTGGCGCTGCAGGTCGTACAACCGATTGGGGTCGGTCTCCTCCGCCAGCATCGTCGTCTGGTAATACTGCTGAAAGGCGGCTTGGATTCCGTCGGGTTCGTTCACGAAATCGAGCACCAGCGTATCCGTCTTGCCCTCGACGACGCGGTTCAAGCGGCTTAGGGCTTGGACGCATTGCAGCCCCTCCAGCCGTTTGTCAACGTACATGGTGTGGAGCATCGGCTCGTCGAAACCGGTCTGGAACTTGTTCGACACAATCAGAATCCGATACTTCGGACTCTTGAAGGTGTCGGGAATGGAGACGCCCGGCGGCAAACCGTTCATGCCGTTCTCGGTGTAGTCCTCTCCGTTGTCGGTGTCGTGCACCGTGCCGCTGAAGGCGACCAGACAACCGTAAGGGAGATTCATCTCGCGCATCTGCTCCCCAAATTCCTGCTTGTAGCGGACGCAGTGAAGACGGGATCGCGTAATCAGCATCGCCCGTCCCTTACTCCCAATCGTCTTCGCCGTGTGTCGGATGAAGTGTTCAAGCATAATCTTCGTCTTCGTCTCAATGCTGTGCGGTTGTAGATCAACGTAGTTCGTCAAGGCGCGCAGCGTCCGCCCCGTCTCGTAGACTTTATCATCCTCCGCGTTCTTGACCAGTTGGAAGTACCGCTTGAAGGTGTTGTAGTTCTGCAAGACATCAAGCGTGAAGACTTCGCTGATGCTCTGTTTCATGGAATAGACGTGGAACGGGAGGAACTTTCCGTCTTCGCCCTTGCGTCCGAACAGTTCCAAGGTTTTGTTCTTGGGCGTACCGCTGAACCCGAAATAGGAGATGTGATCCTGCGCGCCCCGGAGTTCCATCTCCCGGATAATCCGCGCGTCCATATCGGATACTTCCGCGCCGTCATCATCGGCGCCCTCGTCCGCCTCTATCCCTCGCGACAGCGATGCCCTTAGGTTGCGCGCCGCCTCGCCGGTCTGGGAGGAGTGGACTTCGTCAATAATCACGGCGAAGGTTTTGCTTTTGAGTTCGCCGATGGTTTCGGCAATCACGCTGAATTTTTGTATCGTGGAGATGATGATGTCCTTGCCGGTTTCCAGGAAGCCTCTGAGTTGCACGGAGGTCTTGTCAACGGAATGGACGACGCCTTCCACCTGCTCCGACTGCTTGATGGTCTCCTGGAGTTGTTTGTCGAGCACGCGCCGGTCGGTGACGACAATCACCGAGTCGAAGATGCGCTCCGTATCCGTCGGGGAGCGGTAGAGATGCGTCAGCAGGTGCGCCAGCCAAGCGATGGAGTTCGACTTGCCGCTGCCGGTGGCGTGTTGGATGAGGTAGTTGCGCCCGACGCCTTCCACAACGATAGCCGCTTTCAGTACCCGGATTACGTCAAGCTGGTGGTAGCGCGGAAAGACCAGTACCGACTCCTTTTTATCTTTCACCGCGCCCAAGCCGGCGTCGAAAACTTTTGTTGTGACCTCCTGCTCATGGATGAAGTCCCCAATTAAGTGCAGCAGGTTATCGGGTTGCAGGATATCCTCCCAGAGGTAGGCGACCTTGTGACCGTCGTCGTTCACCGGGTTTTCGATATCCCTGTTAAACGGAAAGAATCGGGTTTCGTTCCCCGCCAAGCGGGTCGTCATGGAGACCTTCTCGTTGCCCACGGCGAAGTGTACCAGGCAGCGCTTGAATTTGAAGAGCGGCTCTCTGGGGTCTCGATCCTCCTTATACTGTTTCTCGGCGTCCGTCACCACCTGACCGGTGAGGCTGTTCTTGAGTTCCATTGTCACCAGCGGTAGACCGTTGAGGAACAATGCCATGTCCAGCGATTTTTCGTTTCGCTGCGAATACTTGAGTTGGCGGATCAGGGTGAATCGGTTCAGCGCGTGGAGGCGTTGATGGTCGGGGTTCATGCCGCTCGACGGACGGAAGTAGGTCAGGCTGAAGTTGCAGCCGCGGTCTTTCACGCCTTTGCGCAGCACATCAAGGACACCGCGGCGCTCAATCTGCATTGCGATTCGATTGAGGAGCCTATCCGGCGTCGCTGCCCCGTATTCGCGTTTAAGCCGCTCATACTCCGTTGGTTGTGTATTTTGAATGAATTTCAGCAACTCCTCGGGAATCAGGCAGGCGTATTTGTCGTAGTCGGGGGATTGGAGTGAACGGTAGCCCGACCGGTTCAGGCGCTCTTCAATGTGGTCTTCGAAATTGGTTTCGGAGTACGTGCGCATGGTCGGCGATTAGTACTTTACTACTAATCCCTCCGGGGTTACTCGTGTGTGATAGTTATGTGAGGGGTGTGCATAAGTGAATTTCTCAGCCTTGGTCGCACAATTTGGGCTGAGCGGAGTGAATCTTATTTACCAAGTTGCTTTGAATCCCGATCTTATCGGGGCTAATCCCTGCTGAATTTGCGATTTAGACATGCGATTCACATTGCGCTCCTCTGGAGCGCAGAGATTGGACGCATCACGATTCTATTGACATCGCACTCCTCTGGAGTGCAAGAGGTAGGAAATCTCTATTAAGGAACGCTTTCTCAAAGCTAACCAAGGATCGAAAAACGAGTGTTGCTTGCTGAAAGAATTTTTCCGACAGGAATAATGGCGCGCTACAGACATATCAGGATCTCTATCGCACTCACTATCCGTTCGTTTGATCACTCCTTATCCAGTCGCTTGATCTCACTCTGGAGCGAAGGTTCCTATTAGACTGTTAGGACTATCTTGTATTATACTTGCTGGAGGCACGAACATGGCGAGGGCTTCGTTGACGTATCCATTTTTTCTGTGTCATCTTCTGAATCTATTTCAGTAATAGTTATGCACACGCCTCAGTTATGTGATATGTAGATACAAAAAAGGCGGGTGATGTAAATACACCCGCCACTTTGAAGGCGCGTAAATGTCGTGATTAAGGTTGAAAGTCAAGACTAAATTTGCCTGCCTTGCCATCGTATATCAATACACCAAAGCGTAAAATATCCATTCCCAGTAAACAATCAACGGTTATATCAATAGGTAATGCGGTTACACGAAAGTCATCAACGTACTTTCCATATGGTTATGTTAGGTGCGAGAATCAAGGGAAAGTGAGTAGCACGAGACACTTCCATGGGCACAGTTAGAAACTGTGTATCTTGCGCCAAGGTAGCGTCATAGGTTGGCATTATCGTGCTCTCACCAGGCTTGGCATAAAGCGAATCCTAAACTCTTCATCGGTTATTTCATTGACAAGAAAGTGGGAATCCTTAAATTGCTCATTGCCTTGTTTAACTGCATCCAGTTCGTTTTCAAAGATTCCAATTATCTCATCATCTTTGATTAAAACGAACTTTCCCTTGTGATTCTTAACAAGATTCGGCTTATTTTCCTGAAATGTCTGAAATTCTTTATCTAACATGGCGGTCACGATTATGTCCTCCATTATGTTAGCAAAAAACACCTATACATATATTACCATATTGGCTAATTTTCTATAGCCGGTAAGCATTATTGTACGGAATTAGTAGCTTGTAGCTTTTAGACTGACGACAAACATAAAACTTGGTACCCTGTCGTAAATCTTTTCGTCACACGTAGATGTCCATAGTGACTATTCTTCTCGTAGGAGTTTGCTATGGACATTTTGAATCTTATGAAAGAGTTTCCAAATCAAGAATCTTGTCTCAGATTTATAGAGGAAAAACGTTGGAAGGACGGTGTTTGCTGTATCCACTGTGGCAGTGAAAAAGTTGGACGCAAGAACAAAAACGACATTACTACTGGTTGGAATTGCTACGATTGTGAATCTAGCTTTTCGGCTACAGCAGGAACCATCTTCCATGGTACCAAGATACCTCTCCAGAAATGGTTTTTGGCTATCTCAATTCTTTCCAATGCCAAGAAAAGCATATCGAGTTGTCAGCTTGCTCGTGACTTGGACATGAATCAAAAGTCCGCTTGGTATATGGCAATGCGCCTCCGTGAGAAAATGAGTGATAGTGATGAATTGCTGAAAGGGATAGTTGAAGCGGACGAAACCTATGTCGGCGGCAAACCCAGAGCAAAATCTAAGAGAGGTAGAGGCACAAATAAATCTCCCGTCATCGGCGTAGTCGAGAGAGGCGGTCGGGTGGTTGCTAAATTCATGAAGGTTCTATCTGGTGAAAATATCAGAGAATTCATCCTTAGCAATGTCTCACCCGATGAGTCTATTCTTATGACTGATGAATTTCGCTCTTACAATAGTCTGGACGAAGATATCGAAAGACATGTTATCCATCACCAAGAGAGATATGTTTCTGAGGACGGCGTAACTCACACCAACACCATCGAGTCGTTTTGGGCTTGTGTCAAGAGGTCATTCTACGGAACGCATCATCACTACAGCAAGAAGTGGCTGCCACTGTATATCATGGAGTCTTGCTGGAAATATAATCGCAGAAAAGATGATGAGATTTTCATAAGATTTTTTGATGAATGCTTCACCTGAGCCACATGAATTGTTTGGCTATCGGTATATTCTGTCAACGACAACATCATGGTGTGCTGAAAATCCCATAGTGTTGGAAATTAAAATCCCGCAGATAACCCGCAATGCTCCCGCGAGCATGTACAAACGCTTGGTCAACATGATATGCCTCCATTTCTCTCTTATAGAGATGTATTTTAGTGTGAATCAAGATTCCGAACACTGTCTAAAATGATTGTACATTAAGAAGAGAAAAGCAAGCAAATCGACCAAAAAGCAGTTAACTACTAAGTCCCTTATTGTATCATCTAAACACAGTGAAATCAAGGTTTCCCTGACAACCGACATATCACTTCCTATCATCCTGTCGGGGTGTCTATTCTCATTTTTTCACCATACGTATGAAAAGGGATTTGTAGTCTACGACTAGTGGGAGGGTACTAATCACCCGCACGGTCTACACCTCGTCCCGGACATCTATCTTGCCCGTCACAACCTCGGAGATGAGGGATTGGCGGTATTCTTTGAGGAGTTTGATGCTTTGTTCTTCGGTGGAGCGGTGTTCGTCGATTTGGCGTGTCTTGTGGTCAAGGAAGGCAGCGATTTGAAATTGTTCAGAGAGTGTAGGATATGCGATCTGGATATCCCCAACTTCGGATTCGTTTATTGATGGAACGGTGCCACCTCCCCTGTAGTACCTCTCAAAATCAACGTTTATCATCGTATAGTACAAAAGCTTATAGTTTAATTGGGTTGAATATACGGACATCATGTTGTTGTCAATACATGAGTCTTTGACAAGGATATTTCGCTTGTTCAATAGCAATGCGGCGCCAATTTTCGGAAACACGATGCTCTTTGGTTTATGGAGCGTAAACTTGAAAGCATGAACCTCGTGGGAGGATACGGTATTTTGGGCACACAACATTTCGACCTTGTTCGTGGGTAAATTGGTATCAGACACTTTGAAAAAAGGTACTTCCAAACTTGTTCTGCCCTGTAAATCATGCGAGAATCCATTCCCCGATTTGAGAGAACAGAAATATTTCAATTTTTTGACTTGCCAATACTTGGGTATCTCCCCAATCCAGTCTACCCCTGACGGTTTCATCTCCACATTTGGGTCAAGCCCCTTCGTCACTGCCTGATGTATCAGGGAGGCACGGTATTCACCCAGGAGTTCTATCTTTCGTTCTTTGACGCGGATGAGGTCGTCGATTTGTCCCGTCTTGTGGTCAAGGAAGTTGGCGATTTGGCGTTGTGTGGGAATTGGAGGTATTGAGGTTGGTACTTGTCGAAGGACAATCTGTGTTAATAGAGGTTGTGCAGACCCGCCCGCATAACGATTTAAGTTTAGCCCTCCAAGCAAGTAGTAAATGTATTCTATGTCGAATGAAATATCCTTCGGTTGTCCTACAATTGTGTTGTCTGAAGCCCAGAAATGCGTCTTGCAGTATTTGATCGAACCGCAATATGCACCCACACGACCAATGATTAAGCCGTTTTGATGTGTATACTCACTACTTTGCCCTATCAAGCCGTTCGAACCATAAACTGGATATACTCCATCACCTCCTGGCTTTATGGATTTACCATTGAAGAATCTTAGCACATTGCCGAGCACGGTAGGTTTAAAATGACTAGACTGCATTAGTTGAATTCCTACGCGATTATCACTAATTCATGTCCGAATCCGGATTTCTTGGTTTTTAGGATTAAATTAACAGGGCGGACTTTATCTGTTGCCATTTACTATTCTGAGAATCCTGATTCTGAAACCTCTGTTAAAATCATCGCCAATCAATTTAGTTTCAGCACAACCGCCCATAACATAAATGTCTAATTCAGTAAGCTTTCGCCATCCCGTTCAAGCGTGTCTACGTAATTGCCGAATGTCATCCTCGCAAATAAATTCAATTGTTACGCCATTTCGACAAAATGCGTCGCGGAGTTGCCACCACTGTTTATCCATGGCTTGGAGGATGGGCGGCTTTTCGGCATGGGCACGGGCAACTGCGATAAATTTCCGGTCGTCGGGATCGAATTTTTGCAATTCTGGGTCGTCAGGGAATTCTATGAACTCAGTTTGTGAATTTTCAATAGGCGTAATCGGAACCAATTCGCACTGCTCCGTGTTTGTCCGATTTCGTAGGCTCCACACGAAAAACCTATCACCGGCGCCCGGTTTTCCACTTTCACTGAGATTTCTTGAATACTCGCCGAGAATTATCCAATCCGCGTCAAGAATCAATTTCATCTCGCCCTGCATAATCCGTTCTAGCCAGTTAATGCAGGATTCTTCACACTCCTTAAAGTCTTTTCCCCATTCGCCGTTGGCGAGCCTTGCTACGTTTGTATCTACAATTACCATCATAATGTGTTTGCTTTCCGACGCTTAATTTCAGCTTTGGCTCTTTCTACAACATCACCTGCGTCATCGCCAAAGAAGTCCCGGGGCCAATTGCTAACGTTGCCGTATTCATCCATCTTCAGTGGTTCAATTTGGGATGTGCCATCGTTGATTTGGCAGGAATAGAGTGCCATGGCATCCGCCGAAATCTCTCCCTCGGCGATGCGGCGCGTCAAGCGGTGAAGCAGGTGCTCGCTGTGGCTCTCAAGGATAATCTGGATATTCCGGTTTTTTACGACATCAATGAGGACATCCGCTAATTCGGATTGTACCTTCGGATGGAGGTGCGCTTCGGGTTGTTCGAGAATAAGGATTGATCCTTCGCGAGCGTAGTAGCAGTCAACCAGCACCGGAAAGACTTGGGAGACGCCGAAGCCCACGTCCGTGAGCCGCACCTCGGGACCGCCCTTGTGCTTCGTGACGCGGACATCGTAACTGCCTTTTTTATTAAGATTGGGTTGGATTCGATAAGAGTCAATCAGATCCAAGCGTTGGAGCCATTCAAGTATCTGCTTCTCAATGGAGAGGAGTTGTATTCTGCCTGAAAGCAGGGCGGGAATTGCCTTTTCTCCACGCTGTCCGATGTTTTCTGGATGATCGCCCTTCCACGTGTACCAGTGCCGTGGGGGTTCGCGCAGTGGGCCTAGGTAGTGGATTCTCTTGAATAGGTTTTCAAATGCGTCTTGGCGAGTCAAAAAAGCTTCCAAATATTTGTCCGGTCCACCACGCTGTTCAACAACTCCATAGCATCGAAACGCCTCTTTCTGTTTAGTTGAAAAATGTCTTCCGGCTGCATAATCGGGGAACGTGAACGTGTATCCCGCCCCATCTCTTACTAAATCCCATCTGGAACCGTAGCCCTCGTAACGAAAAGTATGTAAATTAGGATGCTCGGATGTTTTCTCAATGGACATCGAAAAGGTTAAGTTTTGTCCAATCTTCATTTCTTCAGGTAGCTCACACGACACGGAAATGCGGAGGCTCAAATTCGCGTTATGTTGGTGGATGACATTATCAAAACTGACCAAATTGACAAGCGATTCCTCAGTGCCGAAGTAGAGTGGCTCATTCCACTCCGGTGGACGCTCCACAGTCTGCTTGAGCATGAGCAGTACCTGCAGGATACCTGTCTTGCCGGAGCTATTGGCGCCGAAGAATCCGGTCAATGGAGCGAAATCTAATTTGCCTGTGTCTTCCCATGATTTGAAATTCTCCGCTCTGAACTCGGTTATCATGGCTCTTGTCTCCTTCTCGTAGAACGTTAGTATCGACAATCACCGTCATTACTAGCTTATTCCCCGTCGATCCATTTCCGCTCTGCCTTGTCTTATCAAGTCGCCGGTGACATCGCCGAAGAACTCCTGGGGCCAATTGCTGATGTTGCCGTATTCATCAACTTGTAGCGGTTCAATTTCGGATACCCCGTCGTTAATTTGACAGAAATAGAGCGCCGTGTCATCCACGCACAGTTGTTCCTCGGCGGTGCGGAGCATTAAGCGGTGAAGCAGGTGCTCGCTGTGGCTTTCAAGGATAATCTGCAGATTTTGACTCTTCACGGCATGAATGAGAACATCACCCAGTTCGGATTGCACTTTCGGATGGAGGTGTGCCTCGGGCTGTTCGAGAATGAGGATTGAGCCTTCGGGTGCGTAATAACAGAGAATCAACACCGGCAGCACTTGGGAGACGCCGAAACCCACGTCGGTTAGTTGGATTTCGGGACCGCCCTTGTACTTTCTGATGAGAAATTCGTAATCCTTTTCTGTACCAGAAACGGGAACAAGGCGATAGGAGTCTATCAAACCCAATTCTTGTAACCACTTCACTATTTGTTTGTCAACTGAGAGAAGTCGAACTCGCCCTGAAAGCATTGCAGGAACCATCTTTTCTCCATGCCGTCCAACCCCTTCTGGATGGTCGCCATTCCACGTATACTGATGTCGAGGATATTCGCGCAGCGGACCTAGGTAGTGAATTCGGGCGAAAAGGTTTTCAAAAGCTTCTTCAAGGCCAGAGAAAAACCGTTGAGTAAAATCAGCAGGTGGAGAGTTGGATGACAAATCCCGAATGCCGTAGCATCGAAATAAAGATTCGATGCGTCCTTTTCCTATGGGAGTAACGGCATTGTGGTCCGGGCCTTCAGGCAAAATCTCAAAGCAATGCTCACCAACTTGGTAAGAGAACCTGCCTACACTCTTGTTATGGAAATTAAAGTAAAAATTAAGGACGTCAAGTTCATATGTATTCATAAGCATCTTCTTTTCGGGCACGCGCCACGATACAGAGATGCCAAGACTTATACCATTTCCGGACCGGTGAATAACATCATCAAAGCTACCCAAGTTGGCCAACGAATGCTCATCACCAAAGTAGAGTGGTTCATTCCAGTCCGGTGGACGCTCCACGGTCTGTTTGAGCATCAGCAACACCTGCAAGATACTGGTTTTGCCGGAGCTATTCGCACCGAAAAATCCGGTTATTGGGGCGAAACGCAATTTGCCTGTGTCTTCCCACGATTTGAAGTTCTGTGCCCTGAGTTTCGTTATCATAGCCTATACCTCCTTTCCGTCCGTCTAAATTAGGAGTTACGCAGTTGGCTGAAGCGTATAAAGAGGTTGTGCCAAATAAGCCCGTACCGCATCTCTGACAATAGAGAGTTTTGCATCAAACCAACTGATACCGGTATGATAGCAATAGTGCTCAATTCTCAGAAAGGCTCTCAGCGCTAAACCGATATGATTTCTTTGAGTGCGAGCAGAGCGCACTTGTGCGCGTTCAATGCCAACAAATTGCTTAATCCCGCGATGATATTCTTCTATTGTCCAAGACCATTCGGCATATTTGAGACGCGTCAATTCGTCCATCTGTAAATCATTCGTTGCCCAATATTCAATGTCACCTTCTGGAGTGTCAACCTTAAATACTCGAATCAATCCATAGCCTTTGAGATGGACAATTGTACCTGTTGATTCACTCGGAAGCGTACTCACCGGACGGTTACCGGAATAATCTTTACTGACAAGTCGGTTGGCAGCTAGACGAGTAAGCCACTTCCAACCATGACCTCGCACCGCTTTTAGATTCTTTAGACTGGCATACCAACTATCAAAACACACACATTCAGGAGCAAAACCGCGTGTTTTCGCTTCTTCAAGCATGGCGCGGAAATGCTCATTCTTCGTCAAGCCGTCTTTGGCTTTATCATAGATTCGATAATCACACGGAATATGTCTATCGCCATCCGTCCAGAGCAAAGTGACCAAGTTAATCCCATTCACAACTCGGTGGTGTTTCCCTGACCAGTGTTTTGTCACGAGTTCAATCTTTTGTGAATAAGGTTTATCCAGAGTCGAGTCATCTATAACTAAAATTCCGGATTCTAATTTCACCTGATTTCTCGATTCTTGCCACAGTTTGCCAGTATCGGGTTCCTCTCGATGCAAGAGCCGTGTTATCGAATCGTGAGCCGGAGGATTATCAGCTTGGGGTTGAACTTTTTCCGATTCAAGACAACTGTAACTTTTCTGAGCGGCTACCAAGAAATCAATATAGTCAGTGTCAGTATATTTAGGGGGATTCATACTCAAATTATAACCTATTTTCACTCAACTGCGTAACTCCTATAAATTATACCATTTTTCTAAAATTCAAGTACATTGATTACGTGGAACAAGTAACGAAACTTGCAAGGAGCGGAATAAGAAGCATTGTGTCCGCACAAAAGCGGCGGGGCAAGGGGTCTCTATTGATCAACCGACCAAATAGGGAAGGCAATAGGTAAATTTACTCGTTATTCACTCGTTTGTGCCCGCTGGCGCTCTCAAAGGCTGGTAAGAGTTCTATCGCACTCCCTAGGCAGTCGCTTGATCGCAGTGCGCACCCTACAACTACACTAAATTATACCTTCTGTGGCTACCCGTCTGAAACTAATTCTAACACGTCCCTCAGCAAGCCCTCGTTTTGACCCTCAAGCGCCCGCATCTCATCGGCGATCTCTTGGGGTGACCGCAGCGGCGTGTGACGATAGAAATAGCGATTGAAGTTGATTTCGTAGCCCACCTTGTCCTTCTTCCGATCCATCCAACCGTCCGGCAGGTGGGGTTTAATCTCTCGCCGGAAGTAGTCGCCGATGTCCTCCGCGAAGGGGATGCGCTCGTCCTCTCGCAGCGCGGTGTCCGGTTTCGGAACCCCCTTCTTGTCCTTTACGACCAACTCGTTTTGCTCGCCGGGGGCATCGCGCTTTTCGACCAGCGGTCTTTCGATAATCACCTTGGTGTAGCCGAAGAACTCGTTCGGATAGATCTTGGAGTGCTCGCATTCCTCGAAGTTCGTGTAGATGTGCACCAGCCGCTCAATGTGCAACTCGGAGATGAAAACGCTTTTGTTGCCGAGATTTCGTTTCATCGACTCGAAGAAACCGGCGCCGTTTATTAGTTGGATCTTGCCCCGCCGCCGATCCAGTTTGCGGTTCGTCAGGATCCAGATGTAGGTGGAGATGCTGGTGTTGAAGAAGAGTTTGTCGGGCAACGCGATGATGCACTCCAGCCAGTCGTTTTCGATAATCCAGCGTCGGATGTTACTCTCGCCGCTGCCGGCGTCGCCGGTGAACATCGGCGAGCCGTTCAGGACGATTCCTACACGGCTGCCGCGACTCTCCATCTTGGAGAGCATGTGCTGCAGGAATAGCAGCGCTCCGTCGGAACTGCGGGGCGTGCCGGCTGTGAACCTGCCGCCGGTAGTGCCCGCCTCCGCTTTCACGGCGGATTCATCGGACTTCCAACTGACGCCGAACGGTGGATTGGTTATCATGTAGTCGAAGCGTTTCCCTTGAAACTGGTCGTCGGAGAGGCAGGAGCCGAGTTGGACCGCGTCGGGGTTTTCGCCGGTTATCAGCATGTCCGATTTGCAGATGGCGTAGGTCTGCGGGTTGAGTTCCTGTCCTAACAGCCGGATATCGGCGTCCGGATTGATCTGCTCGCGAAAGTATTCCTTGCCAATCGTCAACATGCCGCCGGTGCCGCAGCAGGGATCGAAGATGCTGCGGATAACCCCCTGTCCGCGCGCCTCCTCGCTGTGTTCGGCGAATAGCAGGGAGACCAATAGCCGCACGACATCCCGCGGCGTGTAGTGTTCCCCACTGGTCTCATTAGACATTTCCGAGAATCGGCGCAGCAACTCCTCAAACACCTGTCCCATGGTGTGGTTGTCCACCTGATTCGGGTGCAGATCGACCTCCGTGAACTTGTCGCAGAAGATGAACAGTCGATTGTTCCTGTCCAGTCGGTCGATAAACTGATCGAGGTTGAAGTTTTCGATGATGTCCCGGACATCCTTGCTGAAGCCGTTGAGGTAGTTGTTGAAGTTGAGACGGATGTTGTTGGGGTCGGCTTTCAGCCGGGAGAGGTCGTATCGGGAGGTGTTGTAGAAACTGGAATCCGTCTCTTTCAGAATTATCTGCGGCAGGGATTCTTCGGGGACGACATCTTTGAAGCGGCTGTAGGTTTCAATGGATTTGTCTTTTCGGTCGTCTTCCGTCAAGATGCAGTCCAATCGGCGCAGCACGAGAAAGGGGAGGGTGATGTCGCCGTATTCGTGGGGTTTGAATAAGCCTCGGAGGACATCGTCGGCTACGTTCCAAACGAGGTTTGAGAGTTCTTGGTAGTTTGCCATGGTGGTTTATTAGGGAATCGGGGATTTGATAACCAGTGAGAAATCTCTGTAGCATAGCTGTAGGGAACGCAGATCCGCGTTGCCTACATTAACCCTGTAGAGGATTCCATCTTCGGCAAAATATGAGAATCAATGTGCTGCGAATGGATATGATTATGGTCGCTATACGCCAGGCGGTTTGCCACGGATTTCTATTGTAGCATGGGGACATTGGGGATGTCTATAGTGAGTTGGAAGATAGGGGAGTGGGGTGAGGAGTTCGGAGGAATGGTAGGCGGGGGAACTGTATTGGGATCTACTATCAGGACTTTCTATCGCCTTAGGTTCTCTATCGCGCATGCTATTCAGGATCCCTATCGCGCAGGGATCTCTATCAGGATTTTCTATCGCCTTCGCTATTCACTCAGTTGATCGCTCCTTTTTCAGTCGCTTGATCTATTCGCTTCCTTGATCGTTCAGTTGATCCTACAAATGTAAAAAGTTGAGCTATGTTTTCAATTGATTTTAATCTATTAAAGGTTTACAATGGACTCAGTGTCCGTTGATTGGAGATTACAAATCGCCCTGTGACTTTCTCCACTAGCGTTTTCATGTCCAGAAATGCCCACAGCTAAAAAGAATTGATAAATCTGGCTACGAAACGTCTCGGTACTGAAAGACAAAGGCAAATCAGTTCCGCGCCTGTCGTTACGAAAAATTAGGAGGATACATGCTTTGAAAGTTATAGGATACAGATGCACCTTGGGTATCGGAATGGCGGTTTTACTGTTTGCTTCACAACTGGTAGCTCTCGCGGAGGACAAGAAAAGCCCGATTAAAGTTGGGGGCGCCATGCGGGCGAACTATATCTACGGTACTTACACCGACGATGGCCGAGGCGAGACGATTGGCGATGTCGCGCTTGAGTTATTTCGACTGAATGCAGACCTTGGCATTGACAACATCATCGGTAGACTGGAATACCGGTGGTATCCCAGGTATGGGAGCAACTCCAGCGGCTACAGTATGATACATACAGCGTGGCTAGGGTATAATCTGGGCGATCTGGGCACTATCAAGGCCGGCGTTATCCGCGCACCTTTCGGGCCCACCGCCTACGGCGTCTCTACTAGTTGGTTCTTTGACCAGCATTTTTATGTTGGGCTCGCTGACGACCAGGACCTCGGCATCAGATGGAACGCCACCTTTGATAAACTGATGCTTGATGTTGGCTACTACCCCATGAGCGAACCCCAGACGATAGGAAATAGTCTTGCGAGTTCGCGATATAGCTATGACGTTGTCAAATGGGAAGAAAAAGCCGACGCAGAAGGCACGGTTGAATGGGGTGCCGGTGAAAACGGGTATGATGAGCAACATCAACTTAACCTGCGTGCAATCTATGCGCTTGAGAAGATTGCGGATGTGGGCGTGTCGATTCAATACGGGTTGCTGAAGGCGGCGGAAGGCATGGATGATGACGGCGCGAATCACTATGCGCTCTCTGCGCACATGAAGAACGTGTTCTCGGATTTCACGCTCTTTTCACAATTTTCCTATTATGCGCATAACATTACCGATGAAACTCCTTGGGGCACCGGCGACTTGATTCCAATGGGGGCTTACGATTTTGCTTGGCCCATAGCATCTAAGGGATTAATACCCGCGCTATCCCTGCGCTACAAGGGTATTGATACATCGGGTATTTCCTGGATTGACAGCGTTATGCCGTATATTGAAGCAAGCACTATCCTGAAAACGGTAGATGGTTTCAACAACAGTACGTTGGTGACTCTTGGCGCTAGCTGGACAGTCCGTGGGAACCTGTATATCTACAGCGATCTGGCACTTTCCAACGGCAACTCCTTTGTCGGTAACGACGGGGATGTCTACGACAACATCTACACAGGGGCCGGTGACGTTGGCGCCAACGGAAATGACTCGTGGAATCGGCGCATTAATTTTAACTTCGGCTACTATTTCTAAGTGGCTACGCTTGTAGCCGCGGACCGCTACGTCTGTCCAACTAGAAGGAGAATTTTGAATATGCGTGAAGAAGGAAATCAACCCCACCTACCGGAGGAAAGGGAGTACAGGAAACTGTTCGGCTTAGACATCTACTTGACTCCCGTATTTGTAATTTCCAGTATCGCCATCCTCATCTTCGTCGTCGGGGCGCTCGTATTCCAAGAAGGCGCGACAAAGGTTTTCGGAAACACCCGCACGTGGCTAACTACGAACCTTGATTGGTTATTCATGATCACCGCCAACCTTGTCTTTCTGTTTTGTCTGGTTGTGGCGATCTCTCCACTCGGCAAGGTGCGCCTCGGGGGTGTGGATGCAAAACCGGAATACTCCAACTTGACCTGGCTTTCCATGCTCTTCGCGGCGGGCGTGGGCATCGGTCTGCTGTTTTTCGGGGTGGCGGAGCCGATGTACTACCTGCAAAACCCTCCGCTCGGCATTACCGCCGGGACGGCGGAAGCCGCGACCGTCGGCATATCGGCGACGGTTTTTCACTGGGGGTTTCACGGCTGGGCAATCTATGGTGTCGTCGGACTCGCCCTCGGCTTCTTTGCCTACAATCGAGGCCTTCCCCTCACCATCCGCTCGGTGTTCTATCCCCTGCTCGGAGACCGCATCTGGGGCTGGCCCGGCCATGTCATTGATACGTTCGCCATATTCGCGGGTCTGTTCGGGCTTGCGACCTCGCTCGGATTGGGGGTTAAACAGGTCACATCCGGCATGAACTATCTGTTCGATGTTCCCGCAAACAACATCACCATGGTGATACTGATTGTGGTGATTACGGCCATTGCTATGATATCGGTGTTAACCGGTATTAACGTCGGGATAAAGCGTCTCAGCCAGTTCAACGTAATCCTCGCGTTTCTGTTGCTGGTGGCTGTTATCATTCTCGGTCCAACACTCTACATTTTCCGCAGTATGTTCGATGGGCTTGTTGGCTATGTTGTTAAGATTGTGCCACTCAGCAACTGGATTGGACGGGAGGACACCGGCTTCTTTCACGGCTGGACCACGTTCTACTGGGCGTGGTGGATAGCATGGGCGCCCTTCGTTGGCACCTTCATTGCCCGCATCTCAAAGGGGCGTACGGTACGCCAATTCGTAATATTCGTGTTACTCTTGCCGACACTGGTATGTTTACTCTGGTTTGGCGCCTTTGGCGGCACCGCCCTTCACCAACACCTCGTCGAGGGCTATACCGGTGTGACCGAGAATGTCAAGTTGGAACTCGCGCTTTTCAAAATGTTAGATCAACTGCCGTTAACGGCGCTACTTTCCTCCGTCGCTATGCTTCTAACAATCATCTTCTTCGTTACCTCGTCAGACTCAGGCTCACTCATCATTGACACCATCGCAGCCGGCGGCAAAATGGACGCGCCTGTAGCTCAGCGTGTGTTTTGGTGTTCGATTGAGGGGTTAATCGCCATCGCGTTATTGCTTGGAGGCGGGCTGAAATCGTTACAGGCGGCGGCGCTCGCAACCGGTTTCCCGTTTGCAATTGTCCTATTGGGAATGGCGGTGTGCGTCTGGATGGGGCTTCGGAAAGAGGCCGCTAATCCCACATAAGATGGGTACCGTGCACTATAGCATCTCCATGAACCCACGAATCCTAGGTGTGTTAGGTCTTAGGCAGTCGAACACTCAAAGATGCTTAGTCAGGCGATTCTGTAGGGAATAACGAGGATCTCTATCGCGCTCGTTATTCCCTACAAGAGCCGCGTAACATAAAATCATGGCTGAAGATCGTAACTCCTGTTACTTACGTCAGTCTTGTCCGTGTCAAACACAATCATCTAACGCGCTCCAATCTTCCTTCGCTTCCGGCTCAGTGGGATTGATGTATTTTATCGGCGTACTACGCAGCGGATATCGGTCTTTTTCACGCCGTTTTGAAACACATTGCAAAATAATGACTTCAACCAATTCCCCTACCTGAATCGGCAAATCCTCTAATGTTACCCTTCGATCTTGGCTGATAACAGTTTCAACGCGGTGTGCATTCATTCGAGACGTACTCCCAAATCCAGCTACAGTTCCTAACCCTACACCAGTTTCTATTTTTGCACATCGATCAGTGTGCTAACTGCAAACAAAAAACTCAATGAAATCCCTCGTGCGGTGCTATTATTGCGTGAATAGCGGTTTATGTTTGGATAGGCCTTCGACAGGAATCCCGTTGGTTCGAGGTAAACAACGCTCCGTAGACGGTCGTTACTAAAGGTGCATGTATGTGTTAGCTTTATCTGTGAGTGTTGTTTCACGCTGTCAAGAGGAGATTGCAAGCTGTTCAATTCGAAAAAGACTAGGAGTTTTCTGTTTAGTTCACTCTTCTTAGCTTTCGTTGTACCCTCCGTTGTTGCACAAACTGATGCTTCGGCGCCTTCCACTGCTGTCTGCTTAATTGGCGACCATTTGGGCATCCCGGAAGCCGACGCACACACCGTGGCAATGCTGGTGTGTGATGAGCTGCGCAAGCAAGGTATATCAATTGGCGAGCCTGTTTACGAGGCGCCGACCTCAGCGAATGTCTATCGCGTTGTTTTACGACGTCTAGGCGAGAAGGTTTTTGTGCGCTTGAGTCAGGAAAACCCCGTCGGATCAATTCTTATTGTACGCCAAATCCTCTTGGCGAATATCGAAGAAATGGTCTCAGCCGCACCGAGGCTGGTTGATGCGCTTGTCGGCAGAAAGTCAATCGCTTGCACGGTAGGCATGGAGAATGTTACCGAACAGGAGGCGCGCGTGATTCGGAAGATAGCGGGTGAGTCTCTTTGGCATATGGGAATCCTCGGAGCCTTCATCCCCGGCACTGATATAGCAGCCGAACCCGGTTATGAATTCGGTTGGTCTTATGAGACGCCAGCCTATGCTGTGGGGACCGAGTTTCGAGGCAGAGGACACGACGAATATGGGGACGACGGCAACCGTTTCTCATTCCACTCTTGGTCGATCGGCGGACGTTACTTCTTCAACAAACAGAATATGTCGCCCTATGCGGGCGGCGGCATCTCCATAGTCGGTGCAAGCTATGAAACGAAAGGAACGCAAAGAAAGGAGGATAGGATCAGTGACGAGTGGGAGCTGTACGACGATCACGATTCAGAAGAAAAAAGTGGTCTGGGCGCCTACGGTGTCGTGGGAATAGAGATTCTGCGCCTCGCCCAGAGTCGCTTGAAACTCGAATTGCGAGTGGATAGACCATTCTTTAAGTTGCCATCCCGAGACATGATGCCGGTAACCGTGGGTATTTCTCTCTATATTCCCGGCAGTTTCTGCCTGTTCTAATTTCAAAGATTGTCCTGTTTTGCACTCCAGCGGAGTGCCATGTTTGTAGTAAAGGACATCTCCTATTTCCTCGCTCCAGCAGAGCGGCATGACTCTTAGAAATAGAACTATTGATGATAGAACTGACCGGTAGAAATACCGTGCAACCAAATGACGCAATCCTCAATCATAAAATGCCTGGCCTCCCTTCTAATCTTTTCAGTTGCACATCCGGCACGGATATTTTGAACTCGTTTTATCGGGATTAAGATCGTGCGTTTATTTTCGATTATTCTGAAAAAAATACTTGACAATGCTCCACACGCGATTTATAATAGCCGAAATTTGTTTATAGGTTAATGTTAATTGCGAATGAGTCTCAGTAGCAATTTGGAATGCCTCACATCAATCGTATCTCTTGGATGAGTGTGTCCATTTTTACGGTACTCGTTATTGAGGTTGAGTCTCATTGTCAATAATTTTGAAGTGGATATAATTGCGAACCTTTTCATGTGCTGTTTTTCTTCTCTTAGTAGTTCAAATAATACCTGCTAATGCTTCACGCTTCCAAGTGTCGGGCTACGGCGCCATCAATTACGCCAACTTCAATTGGGATACTGATCCGGAACGACGTGCCCGCATTGATGTGGAGCGATTTGTCATCTCGCCCAAGTACAAGGTCAGCGATAACATACGGCTTGAAGCCGAGCTAGAGATCGAGCACGGCGGCACCGGCATCACCATGGAGTTCGACAGATTCGAGGAGTTCGGCGAGTTCGAAATGGAGGTTGAAAAGGGGGGAGAGGTCATCGTCGAGAAACTCGCCGCTGTATTTGAGATCGAGCCTAAAATCAACGTTCGGATTGGACATATCATCGTGCCCGTTGGGCTTGTCTCCAAGAGGCATCGCCCCCAACACTACTTCACCGCCGCCCGCCCCGAGTCCGAATCCGACCTGATTCCAACCATTTGGCATGAGAACGGGATTGAACTGTTTGGCGAGATTGGCGCGTTGCATTACCAAGCCCAAGTCGTCAACGGCTTGGATTCAACCGGTTTCAGCTCGCGCCGTTGGATTGTCGGCGGACACCAATTGCGATTTGAAACCGCTAACGCCGAGGATTTTGCACTTGTCGGTCGAGTCGATTACACCATCACCCGGGGAGCGGTTCTGGGCGTCTCCGGCTACTATGGCGATAGTGCGGACAACCGCCCCAAACCGGACCTGCGGGTTGACGCGAATGTCGGCATCTTTGACCTGCACGGCTTCTACGAGGTGGGCGCGTTGAAAGTCCGCGGATTATTTCTTTACGGCACGCTCCAAAATTCGGATCTCGTCTCCAAAGCCAATCGCAACCTCTCAAATAACCTGAACGTAAAACGGACTCCTGTCGGCAGCAAAGCCGGCGGCGGATACCTTGAGGTCGGCTACAACCTGCTCTCGTTCTTCAAATCATCATTGAATACTGACATCGTCCTAGACCTCTTCGTCCGCTACGATAACTACGATACCATGGCTGCCGTTGAGGGAGAGATTTTTGATAACCCGCGTTGGGAACGTCAAACCTGGACATTCGGTGCCAACTATCATCCGCATCCACAACTGGTTTTCAAGGGACACTTCTCCGCGCGCCGATTGGGAACGGAAGTTGACAACAAGGAAGACACGTTGGCAATCGGCTTCGGATTTCAGTATTAACTTCAAATCAGAAAAAGAGGAATCCAATGAGATTCAACCTGTACGTTTCACGAATCTTTATTTTCACCCTGTCAATCCTTCTAGTCACATCGTTATTCTTGGTCGCTTGTAGTGACGACGACGACGATGGAGACCACGCCCAATTTGACGCAGCCACAACGCTCAATGACTTCGCCAACACCGTTGTACTTGCCACCTACACCGATCTGGACAACAAAGCGGGCGACCTTCTGACCGCCGCGAGAGCGTTGAATTCAAGCAAAACTCAAGCAAATTTGGAACGGGCGCGGACAGCCTGGAAGGCAGCGCGACGACCGTGGGAACAGAGTGAAGCCTTCCTATTCGGTCCCGTTGACACGCAAGGGCTTGACCCGGCGCTCGATAGTTGGCCCGTCAATCGTGTGGATCTCGACGCGGTGCTCGCTAGCGGCGATGTATTAACCGCGTCATCAATTGACAGTCTTGAAGACACGCTGAAGGGTTTCCACACCATTGAGTACCTCCTCTTCCGCGACGGTAACCAGCGGAAAGCCGCGGACATCACTCCCCGCGAACTGGACTACCTCGTCGCAACAACAGAAAATCTGAAAGCGAAAACCGCTCAGTTACGCCTCGCTTGGGATTCGACCGGAGAGAATTTCGCCGCCGAAGTCGCGAACGCGGGAACTTCTAGCACCATTTATAAGTCGCAAAAATCCGCGATGCAAGAGATGGTCAATGGAATGATAGCTATCGCGGACGAGGTGGCTAACGGTAAAATCTCGGACCCGTTCAATGAGCGCGATACAACGCTTGTCGAGTCGCAGTTTAGCTTCAATTCCATCACCGACTTCCAAGACAATATCCGCGGCATTCAGAATGTCTATCTGGGCAAATTCACCGCGGATGGTCAGGGGTTGAATACCTTCATTGCCGGTACGGATGCCGCACTCGACTCCAGATTCCAGACGGAAGTGCAGGCCGCGATTGACGCGATTGGTGCTATTCCAGACCCGTTCCGCGACTCAATCACGGCAAATCGCGTAGCAGTCCAAACAGCCATTGAAGCGGTCAGTACCGTTCAACAAACGCTTGAGCAGGACATCTTAAAGTTGGTGTTAGACAGTAATTTCAATTGATGGACATTAGGTGGCGTTCACGGTCGGCATTCTCAATCATGCTCACCGCCCGCTTCGTTGCTACCATGTTCGCCACCTCCCACTTCAGGATGGGCAGTCCACCCGTCAAAGTTCATGCTTGTTGCCGTTAGTTCGACTTCGCCTTTTGCGCCGGGTTGCAAGTCCACCGGAGTTGTTGGTCCGAGTTCTGTTCCGTTTGACAAATGGACTTCAACTCGAACTTGCTGTAAAGTCTCGTCGGTGGTGTTTTCCACTGTACCCTTGAAAGAATTGCTTTGTGCGTCGTATGCCAGAATGAGTCGCGCACCGTTTCTGACATTATCGTACGTCTCGTTCAGCGTGAGTTCAGTGCTTGATTCTTCGCCACTATCTTTAAGAATGTCATCATTTGAACAGCCGCTAATGAGACCGACTGTTAACATGACAGTAATCATGATCAGAGTTCCACGAGTGTAATTCACGAATGTCTTCCTTTCTGAGGTGTCCAATTCTTGATTAGACGGGATTTAACTTACGAACGGCTGGTGAAGTGTCTTCGTTTACGTGTTTTGGTTTTTCATTACTGGTACTTGTCACGACTTAACTCTTTCGCTATACCCGTTGATTGAGTAGCAAGGTCATGGAGTTAAATAATCTTCTATACACGCTGATCCTCATCGGATCGCTCTGCATATTGATGGTTGCCTGCGGTTCGGAGGACCTACTTGGTTCACCGGCGGTAGACGACCCGACAAAGGCGCTTTCGGGCGGCGAGACAACGGTCTTTGATGCGACAAGCCACGCATTTTCAACCCCGGCGCCCAACCTTTCGGTGGAAGGATTGACCGAGCATCTTGTGGGCGATAGAGAGTTTGAAGCCGTCTTTGTCACCGTCCCGGCGGAAGTCAATCCGGGGCTGGGACCCGTGTACAATAACATCTCGTGCATCAACTGTCATGCGCGTGACGGGCGCGGGCGGGCGCCGAGTTCCGGTGAAAATCTCGCCTCCATGCTGTTTCGGGTAAGTCTCCCTAATCCGGATGGCGACGGAACGGGTGCCCCTGTGCCGGTTCCCGGTTTTGGGACACAACTCAATAACCGCGCTATCTACGGAGTCTCTCCGGAAGGTGAGGTCCTCATCAACTACACCGAAGGTCAGATTACGACAAGCGACGGGGCCATCGTACACCTCCGGACCCCAAAATATACACTGATTGACCCGTACCAACCGCTGCCGGATGAAGTTCAACTCTCTCCCCGAGTTGCGCCTGTCGTGTTCGGGTTGGGCTTGCTCGAAGCGGTTCCCGAAGCTACCATCCTTGCCCTGGCAGACGAAATGGATGAGAATAGTGACGGGATTTCGGGGAAAGCAAACCTCGTTTGGAACATCCAAAAATATGGGCTTAGTCTTGGAAGATTCGGTTGGAAGGCGAATCAGCCGACCTTGCTTCAGCAGATTGCATCCGCCTATAACGACGACATGGGCGTCACAACCTCACTCCTTCCGAGGGAGAACTCTAACGGGCAGCCCCAACATGATGGACGAAATGATGACCCGGAACTGAGCGACGAAATCTTGGAAGCTGTGACATTTTATGTCCAAACCCTCGCCGTCCCCGCTAGGCGGGACCTTGACGACCCCGTTGTTCAGCGCGGGGAGGAGCTCTTCAAAGGCGCAGGATGTGCCGGATGCCATATTCCATCTTTGAGGACCGGAGTATTACCGGATGTTCCCGCGGTATCCAATCAGACGATTCACCCGTACACCGATCTCCTGCTACACGACATGGGACCGGGGTTAGCCGATAATCGTCCCGATTTCCGTGCAGACGGTTCCGAATGGCGGACCCCGCCGTTATGGGGTATCGGGCTAATCAAGACTGTCAACGGTCATACGAACCTCCTTCACGATGGCAGGGCGAGGGGCATTCTGGAAGCAATTTTGTGGCACGGCGGAGAAGCTGATGCCTCACGTGAGGCAGTCCAGCAGATGTCCACAAGCGAACGCGAAGCCCTGATCGCTTTTCTGGAATCGCTGTAAATCTTTAGGTACAAGAGAAAGTTCTACGGGAAACCCCAAGCACGTCTCCCTGCCCCACCCATTCAAAGAATCAACCCCTTCTTCGCAGCGTTCTGTCACCCAACTCGCCCAAAAATGGATTGCCGAACCAAATAAACCTGCAAAAAAAATCAACAGGAGTGTTTACTTACGAATAATAAATTGCTACAATTGTACAAGATGCGATGCATTGTGGGTTTCCCTTATACCGGGAAAGGTGTAACGAAGCGCTATAATTCCGTGGCCTCTTAGCCAATAAACGCTGCGTCAGCTCTTGAGCGCTCGTTTCTTAGAACATTTAGGGCATCTACGAAACTACTTTCTCGTACTCCAACTCTTGCTTTTCAGGAGAGAAACGCATGAAAAAAACAACCTCTTTCTCCTGGATTCTCACCATTTGCACAGCGGTACTTGTGATCGTAGCACACTCAGGTTACCGTACCGCCTCCGCCGCCATCACCGGAAAGATTTCAGGCATCGTCAAGTCTGAAGCAACTCAGACCCCCGTCGGGGATGCCAAGATTACCGTTGTTGGAACAAGTGACACCGCCACGACCAACCAGAGCGGATATTATGTTATCGCCAATATCGCGCCGGGAACTTACAATCTGAAAGTTGGACGGGCGGGCTACAGCTCGCAAACCGTTATGGGCGCTAAGGTGTTTGCCGGTCTAACTACAACCCTGGATCTCGCTTTGGGTACTACCGAAGTTTTCACGCTCGAAGAAATAACGGTAACCGCTGCCAAACCGCTGATTAAGCGCGATGTCACCCAATCAACGAGGATTATTGAAGCGGAGGAGATTGCCGCTATGCCCCGCGATACCGTGAATGGAATCCTTCAAATTCAGGCAGGTGTCTCGCAACTCAATTCCACCGGTACGCTCCACATTCGAGGCGGACGTTCAACGGAAGTCAAATACCTCATTGATGGCATTCCCGTGAACGATCCCATCGGCAGAAGTCTGGGCGTGAACATTAGCACGAATTCGCTTGAACAGATGGAAATTATCACCGGAGGATTCAACGCGGAACACGGCGATGCGCAATCCGGTGTGATAAATCTCATAACAAAAGCTGGGGCGCAAAACTTCACCGGCAGATTCAGGTACCGCGTCGGACAGTGGGCTTCCCATCACGGCGACCCGATATACGGTCCCTGGCTAGATCCCGACAGCGGCTTCCGTCCGGTGGCACTGGAACCCTTCAGGGGAATCTTCCTCGGCCAACCCTACGATTATCAAACCCCGTATCGTGGGCAGAGAATTACAGTGGAGGAGTTGGCAGCCCGAGAGGGCGATGCTCAGGTCGTCTTCACGGAGATTGTCCCGGGCGTGTTTGCCGACAGGATGGAAAACCCGCTTCTTCCCGTCATTGATCCGGAGACCAACGAACCCAAACTGAACCCTGATACGGGCGAAGTCATTACGACGCCCCAACCTTATCGCGATACCGACGGTACCGTTATTGACTATGAGAACAAACAGGTTACCCTGTTAGACGGTTACATCGTAGATCTGAACCAGTACAACGGGCTGTTCAACGATACCAAGAAATACGACCTGCACCCAAGCCATATCGGGGAATTTTCGCTCAGCGGGCCGCTGTGGGGGAATCGGTTGACATTCGCCGCCAGTAGTCAGTTTCGGCGAGATGAGGGCTACCTGCCTAATGCCGATGGAAGGGGATACACAGTTCAGAGCAAACTCAAATTTGAAGTTACGCCTGACATCAAACTCACGGCAAGCGGGCTGTTCGATCGACGCGAAGCCGATTCCTATGGCGGTTCCCTTCGCTTTTTGCCCGGCGCGATCCCGGTTGCAGACAGGGATGGGCGGAGCCTGTCCCTGCAGCTTTCGCATAATCTCAACTCCGGCACTTTCTACACATTGACGCTCGGACAATTCCATCGCTCGTATGAGAGCGGTCAACCGGGCAAACTATGGGATCCCTTGAACAAAACATTTGACGAAAACGCATGGGATTCGGAAAAATCCTATGAACAGAATCAGGAAGAGGGAAGAATCAGAAACCCGACCCGGCAGGCGTACAACGATACAAACTATTTCATTGCTGGAGATGACAACGCGTGGACAACCCGAGAATCAACTGCAAACATATTTAAGGCGGATTTTTCCAGCCAAGTAACGGAGAATCACCAGATTCGCACAGGTGTTGAGCTATCGACGCACGAAATCTATAATCTCGGCACGACAAATAATGGGAGTTCAAACCTCTACATGGAGTTTTATGATGTGACTCCTAGCTCCCTGAGTTTGTATGCGCAAGACAAGATGGAATATGAAGGGATGATTGTCAACGCAGGACTGCGGTACGAACTCTATAGTCCGGACGGTGCCTCCCCCGCCGATCCGTTAGATCCACTTGAACTTAACCCCGACGGGACAATCAAGTTGGATAAAGACACCTACAAAGTTGGGTTGCCCATCATCAAAGATCCGGTCGATGCATCAGTCAAACAGATGCTCGCTCCTCGTCTCGGCATCTCATTCCCGATTACCGATCGCGCAAAATTGCACTTTACCTATGGGCATTACTACCAGATTCCGCCTGGCGACGATCTCTATGAAAACCTTAATTTTGATATGCGGGGCGCCATCCGAAGAAGAGGGAATCCCGATTTACAACCCGAGAAAACCGTCGCCTACGAAGTCGGGATAGCCCAGCAACTGACTCACGACCTGACGGTTGATGTTACGGGGTTCACCAAGGATATCGACAAGCTGGTGAGTAGCGTCCATGTTGATATTATCAACGATTACAGCTATTTCATTAACGATATCTACGGTCGGGTTCAAGGATTTGAGCTTACCGCGCGCAAGTGGCGCATCGGACGCAGCCCAATTTCCGGCATGATTAATTACACCTATTCCGTCGCGAAGGGGAAGGGCTCCAGCCGAAATTTGGGCTATCTGACCTATTATCGGCAACAACCTGAAGTCACTGAAAGCCACCCTTTAGCCTGGGATCAGCGGCACGTAGTTTCCGGGACGTTGGACATTCAATTGCCTTTTGATGCCGGTATCAACTTGATTGGCAACTACGGCAGCGGCTTGCCCTACACGCCAAATCCGAGTGCGCCGATTAAACCCGACGTAAACTCCAAGCGCTACCCGCCAACCTACAATGTTGACATGCTTCTGAGCAAGCGAATCCGGATTGGCGGGCTGACGTATACCTTCTTTGCCGATGTCCGGAATATCTTCAACACCAGAAATCTGGATGACATAATCGATCCGGTGACATACGACCGCTACGGCATCCCGCTCAACTCCAAGAAGCACTCAAGCCCGCTCTCTTGGAATTCACCACGTCTGATGATGATGGGGGTGAGTTTGGATTTTTAGATGAAGAATATGAACTGGGATCCCGAACAAATTAGGGATGATTTTTTAAGCGTTGCTAGGGTGGCAGGAATTGACATTCGGCGCGACGCTATCTGCATTGACCCTCTGGAGATGCCGCACACCCCCCCAAGTCTACCGCGGGGAAAAATGGCGGTATATGTCTTCTGCGATACAAGGAACGTTCTGAAGGTGGGGAGAGCCGGACCGAAATCTGGAGCTCGGTATAAGAGCCATCATTACAGCCCGAGCAGGGCGAAAAGCACTTTGGCGGCATCACTGCTGAGAGATGAATGCGCAGTGAAGAGATATAACCTGAATGAGGAGAACGTGGGCGGCTGGATTATGAAATGCACAGACCGCGTAAATTTCCTACTTGATGCCAACATCCCCAAGAGGAAGTGGGGGCTCAATTTGTTGGAGGCGTTCGTCCAGTGCAGGTTGCAACCGGTCTATGAGGGAAAGCAAGAATCGTAAAGGGTGATAATTATGTCAACAACCATACAAGGCGTGTATCGCGACGGTAAGATTGAACTCTTGACAACGCCCCGCGACGTGTCTGACGATACCCCCGTAATCGTAACCTTTCTGGCGTCCAATTCCATAAATTTAAGGGAACGCGGTATTGACGAAGCACAAGCGGTAGTTTTGCGTGGGCGTTTGGAATCCTTTGCCGAAGACTGGGAAAGTCCTGAGATGAATGCCTATGACAACTATGAAGAGGCAAAATCCAACCTACAAATTAACGAGCACAGTAGAAAAAAGCAGATTGTCTCGAAAGAGTTGTAATGGTCTAGTAGAATGCAGACACTCGCAACTCTCGCTCTTGCGCTCCAGCGGAGTGCGATGTCTATAGCACGCGTAGAACTTCTTGCCTTCTGCTCCAGAGGAGTAGCATGTTTGTAAAAATGGACACAGCCTCCTCCATTGTTCCAAGTCCACACAGAAGGCAAACTCTATTCTTAAATTTGCTCAAGATTTCGGTTCGGGTAGAAAATTCGAAATGAAGCAACCTAGAGAGTCTGATATCACCGCTTTAACGGCGAAGTTGGAACAGATTGCACCGCATGTAAGCAAGCGCGATGATCCGGGTAGGTCACATCCTCCTGCTGTTCAAACCATTGACTGCGTCCTCTCACTCAATAGACCGTACGACAAGTTTGTGGTTCCCCGACTGAAGGTATTCATGAATCGGCATTCTGAGATACGCCGTGTCACACAATTGTCCGACTTGATGGCTGGATATTCAACACCTCATGAGTTCGTGGTAAATGAACTTAAGTACAATCATGAAGATCGCGCAAGGATTCTTCAGTCCGTCGTAACCTTCGTTCGTTCAGTTGTTGAACAATCACCAACAACTCCCGAAGAAGATACGCTCAAACTCTGGGCAATGTGCGCCGAGCCCCAGGATTTCCAAACACTGAACATTAAGGGTTTTGGACTTGCGGGTTTTCAGTATCTCCGAATGCTCTTCGGCGCAGAGACCACGAAGCCTGACATGCACATTCGCGGATTCATATCTGAAGTTTTAGACCGAAATGTGTCCGACCTTATGGCACTTGCCCTTCTGGAAGCGGCTTCGGAACGTGCCGGCCTCTCCGTGCGAGATGTTGACAAGTACATTTGGAGGAGTAGAGCGCGGCGGGACAAATCCAAATTATCAAAGCGCGAAGAAATGACAGACACCACCTCACCAAATGACGAATTACGTCCCGAGTACGACAAAACATCGCTGTAAAATGGGATTCGTGGAAAATATGTGGGGCAATATGCTGCGGGTACAAACATTGTTCGTCTCGCACCAGATGTTGCCGCCGCTTTCCCTAACGAAGAAGCTGTGAATGAAGCGTTACGATTCGTATTGAAGCTAATGGAGGACGCAAGACATCTAAGCCGCCATCGCGATTGATGGAGATTCCCGGTTCGTCGGGGGCTTTCGCCAAACCCAGTCCTCGCACGATCTATACCTGACTTTCAGGAGAAGTAGAACATGAAATTTGATTACTTCACCACTCTGTTTCCAATCCTGTCAGGGGTAATGGGAATTTTTATTCTGATAACTGGACTTAAAGGGCTCTTGACCAAGCGGCCTTTTTTAATCTCAAATCGCTGGCTGCTCGCGATGATGTTTGTCTTTCTCGCACCGCAGGGTCTTTCCCCCTTGTTCATTTTGGATGGCGATCCCATAAGTTGGGTATTCCCGTTTCTATACGGGGCAATTCTGGTATTGATGTGGTATCTACTGAAAGGCTATGTCGCATTCGCTGTCACAGAAACCTCCGTTCGTGAGGCGCTGCTCGCAGCACTCCAAAGGTTAGAATTACCCTATGAAGAAAGTCTTTCCCTAATACGGCTTACATCTGTCAATGCCGATTTGCAAGTAGCTGTCCAATCCTGGATGGGAACGGGCACGTCTGGCGGTGCTTAGAGAGATTGTTAATACGATGAACGAATACTTCCGCACGTCATCCGTATCGACAAATATGGTTACCTGTATTTTATGGGTAGTCATAGGAGCGGCACTTCTTATCTTCTCCGGAATTTACATGTTCTTCATTTTGAAACCTCTTAATCTCTAGGAGACATAGAACATGGAACTCGACTACTTCGATACGATATATTCGGTTCTCTTTCCAATAATGTTTGGAATCATGGCAATCTTTTTCTTGGGAATTGGGCTTAGGGCTATCTTAACCAAGCGACCCTTCTTGGTCTCAAACAGATGGTTGCTTTCAATGATGTTTGTTGTTTTGGTGCCGTGCATTGTATTGTCCTTGACGTCTTTATCTAGCGATATCATGGATTGGATAAGCCCTCTGCTCTATGGGGTTATCCTGCTGATGATGTGGTATCAATTGAAGGGTTACGTTGCATACGCCGTCACAGACGCCTCGTTTCGTGAGGCGCTGCTCGCTGCGCTCCAAAGGCTACAGTTGCCCTACGAAGAAAGCCTTTCCGTGATACGGCTCACATCTGTCAATGCCGACATGCAAGTAGCCGTTCAATCCTGGATGGGAACGGGCACGATTAAAGTCAAACAACGCGAACACCGAGCCGTACTCACAGAGGTCGTCAAGGCGATGAACGACTATTTTCGAACGTCGTCTGTATCTACGAATATGATTACTTCAGTTTTTATGGTCGTTCTAGGGGTAGTCATGACTATTCTCGCACTCGAGCGGACCTTCTTCAAAGGCATCTTCTAATCGGATGATGGCGGAGATTCTTGGCTTTATGAATGGGAGGTAAACAATGCGACAATCTATTGAAGCTACAATTGATGAACAAGGCAACGTGCGATTACTAGAGCCAATCCAATTGTCAGAACCGCGACGAGCCGTTGTGACGATTCTCACCGATGAGCGAGATTGTTCTGAAACCGCATTGCTCAGTGAAGCCGCGCTCGCTGAAGACTGGAAGCGTCCGGAAGAGGATGCCGCATGGTCGTACCTACAACAGGAGTAGTTGTCTTAGTTCCTTTTCCATTTTCTGACTTATCACAAGCGAAGTTGAGACCTGCGGTTGTGTTGGCACACGCGGGTCGGGGGATTGGATTCTCTGCCAAATTACCAGCCAGCAATATGAGGATCGCCAAGTGATTACGCTGTCTCACGCCAGTTTTGCTGAGGGTTCGTTGCGTGTGGAAAGTTATGCACGTCCAGGGAAGTTATTCACTGCCAACCGTAATCTAATGGTAAAAGAGGTCGGCATCTTGAAATCGGATGTGTTCGGGCAGATTATCAGTGCGGTTATCAACATTCTCAGTGGAGGTCTTACTCCATGAATGAAATAGTCGTTGATTCACCTAATGTAAGCAAGGAATCCTCACCTCATATTTTACGAGCAAATATGAAACTCACGAAACAGGGCCAAGGCGCAAATCTCTCCCAGATAACACGGCTCATAGCTGCGTTATTCATCATTTCAAACCTGCCCGCAGTGGCGGGCGTAGATTGGAAGGCGCTTGATGTGGGCAACCTATCCTCTGCCGTCTATAACACCGCGGTTGTCGGTTATCCAAGCAACCCGACCCTAAACCCTTCGGGATGGTGGCCCGCCGGAACAAACGACTCCTACATCTACGAGGGTGACATCTGGATCGGCGCCAAGAAGGGCGGAGAGGTTGGCGTCTCCTTCTCCGATGGGCGGCAGTCCGAAATCTGGCCCACCGATGATGCGCCGGAGATTATTTCAAACAAACCGGGTGTGACGACAAAAGGAACACCGACGGGTCAATCAATCTGGTTCAAATGCACCGACACCAACCCCGAGGCGAATCGCGAACTAATCCTCGGATTAGAGATTGAGGCCAACGGATTCCAATGGAGTTACGCGCCGCTCTACGATTTCTTCATCCTGGAGTACAAAGTCACCAATGTGGGTAGCGACACCTTGGAAGATGCATTCATGGCGTTCCGCTACGATGTGGACGTCTCTAGTAGTGAAACCGGCACGGCGAACTACTCCGCTGATGACTTTATCGCGCTGGACCAGACTCCCGACGCCCTTAATCCCGACGCCCACCCGAACCGCTACCTATCTTACGGATTCTCCAACGCTTCGGCGCCCGGCTATATTGGCTTGCGTGTTTTGGACGCTTACGTTGGCGATAACCCGCAGAACGCTAACGCGAAGATTCCTTTTACAGCCCACAAACGGATTACGATTTCCACCGATCCATCGACCGCTGCCGAGATGTACGCCTTAATCAGTACTTCCGGTGTCGATCCTCTGCCCGCAAACTACGACGATCAGCGTTTCATTCAGTCTTACGGTCCCATAGAGTCGCTTGCTCCCGGTCAGACGTTTAACATCATAGCAGCGGTGGCAATCGGCGAAGGACTTGAGGGGCTGCAAGCATCGTCGGACTGGGCACAGAAGCTGTATGACGATGACTATGTCGCACCGGCGCCGCCGCCGTCCCCGAAGGTAGCGGCATACCCCTCCGATGGACAGGTGACGCTCGTATGGGAGAGCGCCGGGGGCTGGGTTCATGAAGGAGTCAATAAGAGTATTGAGGAATACATTGATATAACCGATCCGGAGAAGATATTCGAGGGCTATAGAGTCTACCGGCGAGATACCTCTTACGATGAATCCACGGGCGACCCCGTGCAAGACTGGATAATGCTGGCGGAATTTGACAAACCCAGCGCAACCGGCAATTTTCTCACCGTGGCGCATGTCGGTAAACAGTCAGATGCTACGATTGTGGCGATGGGCGATGAACCCTACTTTGCCGATTTCTTCAAAAATGCTATTTATGTAATCAAGTTCAATTCTAGCACCACCTATGAGGTAATCAACACGACGCTTTGGGAAGTGATGGCGTATAATCCTCAATTCCCGGCAGACGGCGGCGGGTACGTCGTTTTAAAGGATCCTGCAACAGGCGAACCTTATCCCGACGGCGAGTATCGTTCCGGCGCTCTTATCTACTTTGGCGGGTTGTACGTACAGATTTCGGATGGTCCCTCGGGGCCCCCTGTCGCTGGCGACATCTTCCGCATTGTTTCCACGCCCTCACAAGCGCTCGGCGAAGACGCTGGCATCAAGACTTTCTATACCGATGACGGATTGACGAACGGGATTCAATACACCTACGCCGTTACCTCATTCGATACCGGCAACCCCAAAACCGGGCTTATCGCGATGGAGAGCAGCCAGATTGAGACTATGGTTCACGCGACTCCGCGCGCGAATCCCGCAGGGCATCGTCACGCCACTGCCGAGTTAGAGGACACCGCCTTTCAGCGTACGGGCAGCGTCACTATCGAACCAATGCTGCTTGCCCCCAAGAAGGTGACGGGACATCAATATAAGATTGTTTGGTATGGAGCTAAACCAATTGATGCCGGCGCATTTATCACGGGACCCGGCTATCAACCCCCCGCTTATGAAATCATTGACACGACTACGAATCAAATAGTAGTACAAAAACAACCCTTTGAGTGGTATGATCCGGGGCACGGAGCTGTTGAAGTGCTTTCCCCGATGTTCGATGGAATCGTCCTGAGGATAAAAGGGGTTGACGTGACCTACGAGAGTCCGACCGAAAATCCAATCAATAATGTAGAATTATCGAACGGCTCGGTGACAGGTTGGAATGTGGACGTTCAGTCTCCCGGCGCCGGGGAGAACACCTGGCCGAACATCTTTTGGGCAACCTATTATCGTCCGCATACCTACTCGATAACCTTTGTCGACGATACACATGTCAAAGTGGTGGATGAAGATACAAGCGAAGAAATTCAATTCAATTCCGAGCGTGCCGATGGCTACGCCATTCTGACAGGCTCGGGTTGGCTTGACGAATATATCCCGGACGACACTCCCGGTTTCTTTCGGATCTTCATACGGGGTGCATACGTTTTCATCAGAGATCCCAACGGTGACATTTCCGCCGGGGATGAATTCACCGTTGAAATGGGCGGGATTGGCGCCCCTCAAGACGGCGACGAGTTGCTGCTCAATACCGGCAGCGAGACGCTCATCGCCGATGACATTCGTGCTGATCTGGATCGAATCCGCGTCGTACCGAATCCTTACTTCGTCACGAACCGGGCTGTGATTTCTGAAGGAACGGACAAAATCTTCTTTACCCATCTCCCGCCGAGATGCACGGTGCGAATTTATACCTTGGCTGGCGAGTTGGTGCGAGAAATTGAACATGAACACACCTCGCCCTTCAATCCCGATGAGCGATTGGCACAGGGTGACAAGGGCGGCACGGAAACGTTTAATCTTCTCAGTTACAACAACCAAGCGCTCGCCAGTGGCGTCTACATTTATCATGTTGAAGCACGTGATGAAGGGAATGCTGTGGTCGGGAATAAGATTAGTCGGTTTGCCATTATTCGGTAGCCGGTATCTCTCAAACGAAGTCCGAAATCTCGTCGGAAACCACGAGAAACATTCGCGCAATAAAAGAATATTGTCACTCGTATGCAAATGAACTCTAGACACTTTAAGACGGTCTGCGCACTCCTATTCACGGTCATGCTTTTATGGTCGGGGCACGGCCACGCTGTGACCAACGTGGGAACGAGCGGCGCCCAATTTCTGAAAATCGGCCCCGGCGCCCGTGTCGACAGTTTGGGAGGCGCGTTTGGAGCAATTGCCGACGACGTCACCGCCATCTACTGGAATCCGGCAGGCTTAAGCCAACTCGCCGCGACGAGCGTCTCCGGCACACATACTGTTTGGCTCGCCGACACACGGTATAACTTCCTCGCCGTCGCCACACCGGTCGAAAAAATCGGCACACTCGGAGCAAGTGTGACCTTCCTCTCAGTTCCCGACATGGAAATCACAACGCTGGCAAAACCGGATGGTACGGGGCTCTGGTTCTCCGCATGGGATGCGGCGGTCTCACTGGCGTACTCTAGACAACTCTACGAGAAAGAGTCCGGCGTCAAACTCTCCTTAGGCCTCAATGCCAAGTACATTCACCAGCAAATCCATCGGGAAAACGCTAGCGGAATGGCGATTGATGTCGGCCTCTATATCATACAGGTTGGAACAGTTTGCGGATTGGGATGTGTTTCTCGAACTTCGGACCAGAGATGCGCTTTGGTGGGCCAGATCTTCAGGCGGGAGCTGAAGAAGCGGGTGATCCGCGAACCGCCGACTATCTGCCGTTTCCCGACACCACAAATCCCGCCCGCAAGGCGGAGTTGGAAACGGTAGAATTTCCATTGCCATCCAACTTTCGCCTCGGAATCGCGTACGACCTCATTGATGACGCCAACAACCTTCTCACTGTTGCAATCGATGGCAATCATCCCACCGACAATAATGAGCGGCTTCACTTCGGGCTAGAGTATTGGTACAAGAAGATGGCGTCCGTTCGAGGAGGCTACAAATTTCGTCTGGGGCCCGAATCCGCGAAAGATGAAGAGGGAATCACACTCGGATTCGGAATAAATACCAATGTTTCGACAACGGCACTGTCTCTCGATTACGCCTTCGCGGACTTTGGGCATCTGCAACAAGCGCATCGGGTTAGCTTGGGGTTGAGATTCTAAAGCGTCGTCGTTCTGTTGCACGGCTTCCTGTACTCGTTGATGTTAACATTTGATGAATCCCAACTGTTAACCTGTAGGCTGGGATCAAGCGAACGGATAGTGAGAGCGATAGAGATTCCATAGAACGCAGTGAAACCCAACTATTTAACTTCCGTTCCTACGCTCCAGTCGTCTAATCTATATACTGAGACTCAATCGCAATAATGAGAGGGTTCCATGATTACCGTTGCAAACCGAATCTATGTTGATCCAGCATACGCTGAAGCCTTCGAGGAGCGATTCTACCACCGCGCTCGACTCGTTGACGGAATGCCCGGATTCGTCTCTAACCAAGTCCTGCGTCCGGTTAATGATGGCGATCCCTACGTCGTATTTACGCTTTGGGATTCACGTAAAGATTTCGAGAACTGGGTGGAATCGGATGAGTTCCGCAAAGGACACGCGCAATCCGGAACGCTTCCCAAAGAAGCCTTTACCGGATCGAACAAACTTGAACTTCACGAAGTTTTCTTGGATTCATCCCGTCCTGACCTCAAGGAGGAACCAAGTGGCGGTCCGTTCAATGTTCACTAACACAATACGGATGTCACACCGTGTGCTGATAGTGAGACTCATATTCATAAATCGGCAGCAACAGAAAAGGCGAACCTATAGAAAAAGAGACAGCGTTGAACCCCCAAAGGTTCGCAGTGGGATCTTTGATCGTCAAGTCCCCGATTTCCGCTCGTATCTTTCAAGGTATAGGGCAACTTGAATGACCAAAAATGGCTTTGCCACCATTACTCAAACAGGCTCTAAACTGCCGAAATCCTGGTTGATTGGCAAAAAAGGTTTTGCCCTCTTGCAGGAAACAAAATATAATAGGGACTAACAACAATTGCTGGTTCCTATGAATTATAGATGATGAATCACCATTACGAGGCATTAAGGCATTCAACTGCATTAGTCCGAATGAGACAAGAGGAGCAAGCACCAATGCATACTCAAGTTCCTCGTTTCGCTTCCCAACTACGACTTGGACTATTCGTTTTCATAATAACCTGCCTTTCTATTGGCACGGGAATCTCGTTCTCGCAGATAGCCGACCCCCAAAACCCTCCATCTACAAATTACCAAGATATTCGCACATGGGAATTGCCGGATGGCGCCATCCGGCGCCTAGGTAAAGGTGTCCTCGGTGGTTCAGACAGGGCAATTGCCTTTTCGCCCGATGGAAAACACCTCGCGGTTGCAAGCGGTATTGGCATCTGGATCTACGATGTGGAGACAAGGCGTGAGCTTGCGTTACTCAGCACGGACGAAGTAAGATTAATCAGATCTGTGGCGTACTCGCCGGACGGGACGATACTCGCCGCAGGAACTGGGAATGGAGTGGTTCAACTATGGGAGGTCAATCGTGGACGACTTCTCGCCCCACTCCGTCTACCTACATCTTGTTGGCATGGGGTCGATGCCCTTGCGTTTTCACCCGACGGCAGAATCGTCGCGTCGGGGTCACGGGATGAAATCCAATTGTGGGATGTCGAAAATCAAAGACACCTTAAAACGCTGCAAGGGCATAAGGGCCAAATCTTCTCTGTGGCATTTTCACTCGACGGGAAAACCCTCGCTTCAGGGGCGGAGGACGCTGCCATCAAACTGTGGGAGGTAGCGACCGGAAAAGACCTCGCTACATTAAGGCACACCAGTAACGTTAAGTCTGTGGCGTTCTCACCTGATGGTGCAATACTGGCTACCGTAGAATCCAAAAGTGTTAAACTTTGGGAAGTTTCAACAAAGACAAACATCGCAGCACTTGAGCACACGAATGGTGTACACGCGGTAGCATATTCGCCAGATGGAACTATGCTTGGTATGGCGTCACGCGACGGAATCATATTGTGGGCAGCTTCCACGAAGGAAAAAATCGTTACGCTTGAGCATGAGGGCTATATAGGCGCGGTCACGTTTTCCCCTGACAGCAAGATACTCGCGTCAGCGAATACAGATCGCTTTGGCGGCACAGACGGAACAGTGAAGTTATGGGAAGTCTCGACTCGTGAACACATCGCCACCGTCAGAGGGCATACGGAGCGAATCACTACAATAGCACTTTCGCCGGATGGGATTACACTTGCGGCGACGTTGAGAGACTGGACAGTTCGGTTCTGGGAAGCTGGGACAGAGCAACCCGTCTCTACGGTACGTAAGATAAAGGCCTGGTCTGTGGCATACTCGCCAGATGGGAAAACTCTCGCCTTAGGCAGGTCCGATGGGACGGTCCAGCTGTCGGATGTCAAAAGTGGACGACGAGTGGCAATACTACGCGGGCATGGCGGAGGCATCGTATCCCTCACGTACTCACCCGACGGTACGATGCTCGCTGTTGGAGCACTAGGCGCGGACGAGCCCTCACACGGAATGGTAAAAGTATGGACAATGCCGCCTGATCCATGGGAAGTCTTGATGCGACGGGGGCTCCATGAAATTGACGCGGATACTTTGATGGGCGCCTCCGCTATATTTTCGCCCGACGGTAAATTGTTTGCTGTGAGGTCAAAGGACGGCGTAAGGTTGTTTGATACCGAAACAGGAAAGAGTATCGCCACGCTGCAAGAATCTTATAGTATCTCTGTCGCATTCTCGCCTGATGGGGCAATGCTTGCTGCCGGGTCAGATGATGGGCTCAAGCTATGGGAGATTTCCACAAAGAATAATACAGCGACACTAAGGAAAGAGACAGAGTTAGGTGCCTACTCTATCGCGTTTTCGCCGGACGGTAGGATACTAGCGATGGGAATGCACAGAAAGATTGAACTCTGGGATTCTTCAATCAAACGGAATATCACCACGCGACATGGGCATGGCGATGCGGTCTTCGCTGTGGCGTTTTCGCCGGATGGAAAAACACTTGTAACGGGATCGCGTGATGGCACTGCTCTGCTGTGGAACACGGCTGATTTAACCAAGCGCCAGTAAATTCGCTAAATTTGTCTCACGGCGCACAACTACACTCGAGTCGTAGGTGGGAATTAGGCACCTCAATCGAAGTATTCATCCTCCTCAAATCTCGCACACGATTCAAATAAGGGAAACGGCGGCGGCAAATTTTTACTTGGATTATTCAGTCTGAAGGAAATCCTGTTGTTGTCAAGAGGACTTCTGATTGAGATGGAGAACTCTGAGACTTCAATGCAGTTTTCGCACTTGGTAGGAAACTGTTGTGTGGATCTTGGATTGTCAAAATAAAACATAAATTCCGTATCATACCCTCCTCTTCCAATGCGACGATTGTTTCCTATCTTTAAGATACGATAATCTTGTGCGGAAATCTCCCACTCGTTGACCGCGTGGCCGTCCTTTGAATACTGCGCCCAAACGCGAATTCCGTCAAAGAAATCAAGGATAACCGCCTTTCTCGGACTCGCATCTTTGGAAGGCACAAACTGACGAAACGAGCGATCATCCAACGCATCTTTTATCTGTTCTCCCTCGTCTTCACCTACCGGCTGAAATAGACCGTCAGAACCGCATGAAGATGCGAGAAGAAGAACGGATATGAGAAAAATCGATGTTAGATGGAATTCCACCCTAGCGAATAACAAGATTCACCTCCATGTAGGTAGGATTGAACGGGAATAAGCATGATTCATCTTTGCGAACCAATAATTCACTGCTTCTCAAGAGGTCTGTCTTGTCAGATATCTAAAGTGAAACCCAACTATCCACTAAACGGCATCTCTAATTATTAACACGATCAATCTGCACTCGAGTTCGTCTTTAGGGCATAAACTTCTTCTAAAAATACGTCGTGATCAATCTGGCCGCCGCCCGCCATCCTCTGGGCAATCGGTGTCCCAATTGTCCGAGCGAGTTGCAATCGGCGCAATCTTGGAAGGCTTTCCCGGCGCGAGAGGTACTCCCGTATCGCACCCAGTTCGGCGTCCGTCACCTGTTCAGGCTGAATCCGGTCCGCATAGACAAGAGTCTGCTTTCGCACAGTCGGCGTCTTCGCCGGATGGGGGGACGCCTTGGCGTCCTCTTTAACGACAAGCGTGCCGGCAGCCAAGTCGCCCAGCCGCTGCCAATTTTTGTTTAACAGCATGGTAAGTAATCCGACGCCGTAGGCAAAGGGAAGCATATCGACAATCCGCACTATATTGCGAATCGCCGAATCGGAAAAGCTGATCGGATACCCTTGTGCTTTGATGACCCGCAAGCCAAGGACACGTTTACCCGGTGATTGACCATTCGTCGCGATTTCGAATATCATGTAGTAGCCCCATTGGAGCGCGAAGGTAGCAATCCCTGCAAGCGCCGCTAACCAGTTGCCAAGTCCCTCATCTAGGTCAAGTATCGCACGTATGATAACGTAATAACCTACGAGAAGGATTGGGAGCAGCAAGGCGATATCGATAAGTGCCGCATAAAAACGCGAACCGATGCCTGCGACACTATAGGAAATTTTTATCTGTTCGGGGGTTTCAATGGATAAACGTTCGCTCATGTCTTTTGTAAGATTTTCTTGATTTTCAATGGCGTTATAAAGAGCGGTACACTACTCAAGACAGATTCCGTACATTCTCCTAAGATAAACCTACCGACGAGGACGGAAATATGACGCGAGACGAATTTCTCAACAAAAATCGGCCCATCTGGTCAGAACTGGAGGAGTCGCTAAAGCGTACCCGTCGCTACCGCGCCAATAAGATGTCTCCGACGCAACTTGATCGGTTGGGCTATCTGTACCGCCGCGTCACCTCGGGCCTGGCGGTTGCTCGCCGTGATTTTCCGGATGACCACTGCGTCCCATACCTCAATGCGCTCGCCGCCCGCGCCCATGCCGGTATCTACCAATCCGCCCCTTTGAAACGCAACACGATACGTCACTTTTTCTTCGCCGGGTTCCCTGCACTGTTCCGAAGTAACTGCCGCTTCGTCGCGGCGGCGTTTCTGATGTTTGTCATCGGGTTTATTGCCGCATATTGGATTGCGTTGGAAAACCACGGGCTTGCCGAAAAACTCGCGCCTCAACACATCGTTGAGACAATTCACGATAAGGAGATGTGGACAGATGTTCCGGCGCTCCATAGGAATCTTTTTGCTTCCTTTGTCATGACGAACAACATCCGAGTGGCTTTCTCGGCATTTGCGCTTGGCATCACGTTCATGATTGGCACAATGTATATTTTGGCTTTCAACGGTATACTCATTGGCACAGTCGCCGGACTATGCCACGTTCATGGGCTTGCTCTTCCACTATGGTCCTTTGTTTCACCACACGGTTATATCGAGTTGACAACCATTTTTATCGCGGGCGGCGCCGGGCTAAAAATGGGCTACGCCCTGATTGCGCCGGGTTTGCTGACGCGAAAACAGGCGTTGACGGACGCCGCGAAAGTTGCTATTCAACTCATCGGCGGTTGCGTCGTGCTGCTTGTCATCGCTGGCGTTATCGAAGGCTTCGTATCCCCTTCGAGTTTGCCGTCAATCATCAAAATCGGATTCGGATTCGCCACGGGCGTGGTGCTGTTCTGCTACCTCTTCCTGATGGGGCGGCAGAAAAGAGCGCCGATCCCAACGGGAAAAGCCGATTGAGCCACTGTCAGAGTCAGGACTCCTCGCGGATTTATGGATTACGCGTTCTGTTTGTGCACCTCTCCGTCCTTGTCCGCGTCATCCGTTTCCATCCGCTATTTAGACAATCTTGTAATGGTCAGGCTGATGTGCGACAATCATAGCCGTTTCCCGCTCGGCTTGGATTGCCAAATCCAAGCCTTGACTGATCAGGTTGTCAATCCGCGGGATCGGTGCGGTGCGTAAACCATCTCGTTGACTAATACACTATTTAGACAATCTTGAGATAAATCTCCCAAGTCTTCGCTACATTTGCAGCATGGGAAACGTCAGGAGTGAATCGTGTCAATGCCGGACGCAACCGAAGGGTTGGGCGGTTTCGGATTTGCTCTTCCTACCGAGTGAATTCCTTTCGTCCTGATTGAACTCGCGGAGACAACTCATCGCCTCCCATCCCAATTCTGCAAGTAGGGCGATGGCGGGTTGTTCAATGAGTTGCCCTGAGTTGTATGGATTCATTTGAAAATCGTGTCCGTTGCTCGGAATTTGAGGTTGTCTTTTGCCTCGATCTCGGCGACTATCTTCCTCACGTCGGTCCGCATCAAAATCCCAAGTTCCCATAGCGTGCGCAAAATATCTGCCAAGTTGACGCAATCTACTCCGTTATCCCGACAGTGATGTTTGACCCGTCGTTGGTTGCTAACAAAAATTGCATTCAACCGTTTACAGATTGCGATCGATTCACGCTCTCCTGAACCGAGTGATGGTGACATAGTCGCCATGAATTGTTGGTCAGCGGCCGTCGGATGATACGTCCTGATTCGCCCCTGCGAGTGCAACGTTATGATGTCTTGTGTAAAGCTGAATCCCTTAGCAACTCCTGTGCGTAGCTCGAGTTCCACGGCGGCGGAAATGTTGAGCGAGTCTTCATTAAACACCGTAAACAGTAGGGACACACGCTGAATTTTAGCGAAGATCGAAAGCACATCCGTATCAATGAAAACCACGATTATGCCTCTTTTTCTCCGCCGTTGGGCTTGTGGAGTTTCTTGAGGAGCGAAACACCTGCATGCAAGTCATCCACCGATTCGACATCAACCGTTTTAGGGATGCCTTTCGTATTCAAAGCCGCATCAAATTCAAAGCGGTGGACGCCCGCTAATTCAGCCGCTCTGGCAAGCGTAACTTCACCATGTTGATAGAGCAAGATTGCGGCGTCAAGGCGAGAATCTCTTTTAGTAGTGACCAGTTTTTCAAGAGCATCGGTCATCAACACCGTCAGGTCGGCATAGAGTCCTGCATGTATTAAGGCGTTAATCTCTTTTTCGAGAGTGGGAGAGTCAATTTCAATCTTAAGCATGGCTATCTTTCCTTTCCGTTGCGATGCGGAAGTCGGCTACTTGAACTTCTCTCGCCTCGGCGAGTGCCGCATTGAGATTCCGCACCACTGTGTGTCTTCTGATGTATTGGCAAAATCACTGGGTAACGTGTGATGATACGTTCTCATCCTGCCCAATCCGTTCCTTCGTGGTGTACCGTTCGAGAAGTGCGGCCACGGTTTACCATCTCAACCATTGTTCGAATCTTTCTTCCAAGGCTGTCTAGCGTTCCTTGCTAAGAAATGCTTCTTCGCCGGTTGAACCGGCATCAAAGAATGGTTAGCACAACTATTGCTATCCCCCCACCGTATCCTGTCCACGTAATGAGAAGAACTACTGTCTGACCCGATGTTAATCTCCTTGCATTCCAGGTTGCAACGTTACCAGCGACGGTTGACAGTCCGCCGCTGACAGTAGTATGCCGCCGCTGCTTGGTATCGTGCTTGTTAACACCGAAGAACTGTCAACCATCTCGTCGTCATCCGCCGCTTCCTCATCGTAATCGCAGCCCAGTGGAAGTAACATCAGTAGAAGACTCATCGTCGGAAAATTTATGAGATAGACCGATTTCACCGGCAGGTATCACCTCTTACGAAGAAAAATTGTTGAGGCCGGGACAACCATTCTACAGGGACGTGGCCTAGTTGACAGACATCAACGGTTACTCACGCACTTCACCGGACCAATCCCGCCAGATATCGCCATTTGTGTTGTCCAGCACGAGTGGGTCGGGGAGTGACTCGGGTGTTTTCTTAAAACCGTAAATTGTCGCTTGACGGATAACGTCGTTAGACGCGTTCTGTCCCGCGATGTGCAGGATTTTGGTGTGCCACAGTATGACAGTACCACTAGGCCCATGACAATCGAACGGTTGGGTATCCTCCTTGATTTGCCTAATGACAGGGTCGGTATAACCGCCCGCCCTGCGTACCGTCAGATGTTTGTCTGTATGCTTCTCACCAGCTTTGAAAGCCTTCCACTGTTCCCGCCAGATCGGCTCGTGGCTCCCGGGCCACACGGTAAACCCGCCGGAGTTCGGCGGCACATCGGAAATGTAGGCTGACATCTGCAGCCGCCATCGGCCGTAGCACGCACCGTCGGAATGGGCACCGGGGTAATCGGGGGCATGAGGCGGGCTATTCGGTAGGGTACAATATAATCCACGAGTCCCCTGCCCATTGAGCCACACCGGTCCGGTTTTGGGCAACCGCAGCGCAGGCTCTGTCGTGAAGGCGCCCTTTGATGGCCAACCCATCGAGTGCCCCACATGGGAGTTTAGTCCTCCCACGGTGTCGTCGCACATAAAGCACGGGCCTGTCGTGTAGCCCGACTCGTCAAGTCCGGCGGGCCACACTACTGACCCCCTCCCGAGAAGTTGCTCGGAGACTCGCCACAAGGCGCGGGGAGCTAGGTTGAGCATCAATTCCGACGCCCCATTGCGGATTGTGAACCGGTGTCCGCCGCCGCTGAAATACGACTCACCTCCGCTCTCGGGCCGCTGTGCCTGCAACTTGGCGCTCTCCTCCTCGGTGATGGGCACCCATGTGGAGGGGTCGTCCCTGTTCATACGCGGAAGGTGGGCTTGAATCACCTCCCACGTTTCGTCCCGTGCCTGGTGGCAGAGCGCAGCGTCGAGAACCCCTTTAAGAACTAGGAATCCGTCACGCTTGAACTGGGCAATCTGGTCTGTCGTCAAGGGTTCAATCGACTTAATACTTGGGACTGACACGGTCATTTTCCTTTTACTGTTGACATACTCATTGGGTATTTCTGACAATGCCCTTTGAGTTTACAAATCTCGTAGTTTCCCGAAAAGTCAAGGGACTGAAACTGAAAGTGTAACACACAATACATTTCTACAAATAAGAACCGGCACAATCCTGTAGGATCAAAGGAGCGAATAGCGACTGCGATAGGGATCCCAGCGCGATCGATGATCGTCAAATCGTCGATTTCCCCTCTTACTGCGCACCAGCCTTTGAAAGCGTCGGCACGGGATCAAACGAGTGAATAACGATCGACTGAGTGATGAACGAAGGATCAAGGGAATGGATAATGACCGCGATAGAGTTCCCATAGAAGATCCCGTGCGATAGAGATTTCACGGGTAATAGTAAGTCAAATGCCCAAAAATGGCGCTACTATCTATTTTTCAAACAGGTTCTAAAGTCATTCAACATGTCTGAAACTGACAGAGATTTACTTCCCTCCACGTTACAAGGTGTTGCTTCAGGCTTCTTTTCAACCACTTGCGTTCGTACATTGTCACATGGTTTGCCGCGGCGTGCTGACGTGTTTGCTTGGCAAACTCGCGATTCGTGATAATAATCGGCTGAAAGATGGCGTTGTATCTTTCCTCATAAAACGACTTTGCCGCTAGAATCTCATCCACAGCTTCATTTCCCGGTTTGCCCCCTTCTTTACGTTGTTTGACCTGTATTAGCAATCCGCTGGTTCCCTCTTGGCTATGGTAGGCAATGACATCTGCCCCTTTGTCACCGGAAAAGGGTGTTAATTCAACACGATATCCTTGGGCTTGAAAAAGGGTAGCAACGAAGGCCTCAAAGAATGCTGGATCGAGTGCGTCAGCATCTTCTATCGTCAGCGGTGGTCCATCTTGTGGTTGGGATCGCGTTCGTCGTAGTTCATCCAGAATCTCTGTGCGAGTAACTTCGGCTTGTTCAGTGGGAAACAGCGTGCCCTGCGAAAGCTGGCGTTTTCGTTCAAGAAGTTCGTGCAGAACCACATCAAACGTCGGAAACTTGGGATGCGTTGCCATTGGCAGGTAAATATGCACGGGGCGCGTTTGCCCTATTCGGTAGACTCGATCACTCGCCTGATCTTCTTTGGCGGGATTCCACCAACGGCTATAGTGAATGACATGGTTCGCTTCCGTGATATTGAGCCCAACGCCAGCGGCGAGCGGGGACATGATGATAGCGTTGAAACCCGGTATGGCTTGAAAACGATTAACAGCTTGTTGCCGACTCATCTTCATCGAATTTCCCCGTTGTGCGCTACCGGGCGTGTCACCATTCACGATAGAGATGTTCGCCAATCCGAAACGTCCTTGAATGACACGCTTCAATAGATGCTGTGTTTTTCGACGTTCCGCAAACAGAATCACCTTTTCTCCATCATCAGCAATCTTTTTGAGAAGCTTTACTGTCACGAGCAGTTTTGCCGATTGTTCAATCAAGTCTGGTGTAGGAACTTCCTCCCATTCAGAATCGGCCAACAGTGGATGGTCGGATATGTCTCGCAACTGGTGAAGAACCCTCAAGATACTGTTCGGAGATTCCGGGCCCGTTGATTCGCTCTCGTGTACGGATTGAAGCGTAGCCACATAGCGGTCTGCCTGATTCAAAGGCATCTCTAATTGGCACTCTTGAACATGGATGTGTTTTTCGGGGAGATCTTTTAGAATGTCGGTTTTCAGTCGTCTCTTGAAGTGAACCCCGATGCGCTCTCGAATCTGATCCCCAAGTGCGCGAATGTTGGTATCAGGATGCTTAAGCGGGCGGCAGAAGTCTCGATCGAAGTTTTTCGCGCTGTCAAGATATCCCGGCGCTACAAAATCCGTAATACACCACAAATCCATTAGCGAATTTTCAACGGGCGTTCCCGTCAACGCAAGCCGAAAATCGGTTTTAAGCGCTTTCACGGCATTGGTGACCAATGCCCCCGGTGTCTTGATCCGCTGCGCCTCATCAATCACAACAGCAGCCCAGGGAATCAACCCCAAGTCTAACTGAAAGTCGCGAACGGTCTCATACGTGGTGAGTACCAGCTTGGCAGTTCGCAGGCGGTCTACATCAAGTGCCCCGCGGCGGCGGCGAAGTTCCGAGATTCGTTCCGCGCCTTCAAGTTCAGGAATCTCGTGGTTGATTTCGCGCTTGAAGGCTTGCAGTTTCTTTCCGTACAACGTGATGAAATCTAATGAGCCTCCGTCAAAAAACTTTGGATACTCTGCTTGCCAATTTTATAGGAGCGCAATGGGAGCAACTATCAGGTGCGGCCGTTGCAAGTGATATTTAGCGTGGTGCCACTCCAGAAAACAGAGCACTTGCAGCGTTTTGCCGAGTCCCATGTCATCGGCGAGCAAACCGCCGGGGTATTTCTCCTCCCAAAGTTGCTGTGCCCATGCAATCCCCTCCTCTTGATGCGGCAGGAGTTCTACTTCCTGTTTTAAATTCGGCGAAGGTTCTAGTAGATGACGAAACGGTTCTTTGACCGGTGGATCGGGTGTTGGTTGGACGTAACCGGGATCCTCAATATTTTCCTCGATAATCAAGACCGGGGGCTCCAGCTTTTCATCCGGGCACGGTGGTTTCTTTCGGCGTTTGAGTTGCTTTTCGATGAATGGAAGATATCGCTCAACCTCGGAAACGGGGAGTTGCCCATCTTTCCACGTCACCATTTTTTTGCCGGTCCTGTTTGCCCGATCAATCAAACCTTTCAGTTCGTCTAGTTCTCGCTGATCTTTGACTGGTATCTTCGTGCGCTTTCCATCCTTGTCTTCAACGATAATGCCGGGAATCCATTCACTTTTGTAGGGCGAAATGAACGGATAAACCTTTGGTTGGTAGACTCCGATCGCACGGACGCGATGACTGAAAGAAAGGGGCTCATCTGTAGTTGGATCCAGTTCAACAATATCCGGATTGAAGTATGCTTGTGGCTGTTTGGCAATCTCGTCCAGTTCCTCACGGGAGACGCGACGAAAACGCTTAACGGAATCTAGTGCCTCTCGCTGCTCTTTCCGGAAGAGCACACGGGTTCGCGCACCTTCAGGTTGGGAGATGTTGTATACGGCCTCAGGGTTCGGAAACTTGTCAAAAACCTCTTCAAACTTCGCGCCGTCAACTCCATCTACGTCAGGGATAATCTCAATTCCATCTCCCGCCTCACGCAGACGCAAGCGAACGGTTCTCGGCGCGACAACATTCTCCTGATTCAGATAACAATCGAGTGCAGCCCCAGTCTGTGTCGCCAATCCTTTTATCGTTGCAAACTTGAGTAGATTCGCTTCGAAAATTTTGTCGTGCGCTTCCTGTTTATTGAAGGCATCTAATTCCTCTAATAGTGAGAATTGTTCGCCTGTCAGGAGATATGCCCACTCTGCTGTCAAACGCAACACGCAGCCGATCCGTTCTGGATGCAAGGGTTTTCGATCCGGTTGTAGAAACTGATAATTGTAACGAAACTCCGGCTCATTGAGTGTCCCGCGTGAACCAATCTCAAGGTCAAATGGATACGGCTCCGGCAAACCGAGCAAACTCTGTTCAACGAAGTCGAGACGACACACTTCCTCACACGGCATGAGAATCTCCGTGTCTGAGGATTCTGCTTGACCATTATCGAGCAGTTCCTTAAGCAACACCCATTGTGCCTGAGCATGATAGGCATTCGCTGGCAGGTTCTGGGCGTGTTTGGTCACTGAAAGACTATCCAACGGAGCGGTAAACCGAATGCCTGTTGGAATTTCCTGCCAGTTGAATTGTGGCGGCTCAGATTTGCTCTTTCCAAACAGGTTTAACATAGCAATTACCCTTCCAACCAATAACCTCGCACTGGATCAATTCCAAGTTCATCCGTGATCCACGATTCAAATTTTTCCTGCCAATCGTAGCCCTCTGATTTTCTGTGAATTACACGATCTCTAGCGAAATACATGTTACGTAACTCCGCCATGTTATACGCCAAATTACCCAAATCAAACGGACGCTCCGCGTTATCATAGACATAGCAAGCTCCCGCGGTGCTGAACTCAACAAAAGTATGGTCGCCCATCTGAATGATGAAGGCGTGTTGATCAGGATTCCCACCCGTCAACTTCGCGGGTCGTCGTTCCTCATAATATTTTAGGGCTTGTGGGTTGTTCCTGATGAGGTTCTGTACATTGCCGCGCAGCACCGGCCGACAAAATGAAATTCGTTCAAGATACGCCAACCAAAAGGCTTTTCGGTAAGCAAATTTCCGGTCATTGCAGGCTTTCGCAACGACATCAAAGAAAAACCGAAGGTCTTCTTTTGTGATCCATCCCGTAAAAATTCGTCTCGCTTCATCGGAAACGCCACGCCAATTTGCAACGTTTCCCGTAATTCTCGGGTCTTTCCATTTTCCGAGAACGTAGGATTGAACTGGTTGCCGAAAATCATCGAAAGCGTCAATGCCAAGTCTTTCAATAGTTCTCGACACGATAGCACGGCTTGCGTTGTCGTCTCCATGCACCTTAACAAATTCGATGATGTCTGCAACAGTCTCCCGATCAAGGCGATGGTTGCTCTCGAAGAGTTCTTCGACATACGCCATTCCAACGATACCGAAGTAACAATAGTCGTGCATTTGAGTGGGCAACTTAAGATGCGACCAAATATCCGATAAGTTCACCCCGTCCCGTAACAAACTCATTGCTAGCTGATTAGCTCCGCTCTCTTCACAATACCACGCTAAATTGGCTTTGAGGTTCTGAAAAAACTTCTGGCGTCCTTCGTAATTTGCGAGGTGTCTTCTGACAAACGCGCGCAACAACCCCGCTCCCCACGCATCCCATGCTCGCAGCAGGGCATTAAAAACGCCGTGCAACTGGCGCATGCGGAACCGGTCTTCAATGAGTTGGAGCGCGTCGCGGAGCTCCGGTGTGTCCACAATCCGGTGAAGATTAACCTCGGAGTAGGTCAACGCCCACGCAAGCCGCCGGATGCGTCTAAGCGAGTCAAACTCGGTATCCAGCCTTCCAGTTCGGATGGCATTGAAGAAGAGGTGATAAATCTCACGCAAATCTTCCTTCGCGGGAATATTGCACATACTATTATGCTTCCTTTCTATTCCCTCCAAATCCGAAACTATCTTTGGTGGTATTGCAGTAGGCTTCGGCGCGCGACGAACGAACTCGTCCGCATCGAAATCGAATTGAAGCAATTCTCTGGCCGAATTCATTTTACCTCCTGTGTACTCCTATTCAAGGAGAACGTATTCCAGGTTCAATCTCCAATAATTTCTCCGCCGTCGGCGACACCATATCCCAATCCCGTAACCGAAACTGAAATTCGACGCGGCGGTTCTGGGCGCGCCCTTCTTCCGTATCGTTAGGCGCAATCGGCTGGACGAAACTCCGCCCGTTTGCGGACAGTAATTTTTTCAAATCCTCCGCGTAACGAAACGCCCCAAACTCTTTTGCAAATAAATATGCGGCCACACTATTTGCGCGGCGAAGGCTCAGTCTGAGATTATACTCATACCCACCAACATTGTCCGTATGCCCCTCAATAATCACCTGTGCAATATGTTCCTTCACCAGGGGATCGGAGAGCAGAATCCCCACATATTGGGGAGTAAATTGTCGAAGGAACACCTTTCCCGTCTCCTTAAGTTCAGCTTTCCCGAAATCGAACAAAACGCCCTCAGTGATGCGGATTACCCCGGTGTCAGGGTCAACTTCAACATCAAAATCGGAAAGTTCTTGAAGTAATCGACTGATGAGTAGCTTTTTGATTCGTTCCCGGTCGTCAAGTAATTCTAATTCTCTTCGCTTTTCCTCCATCAGGTTTTCAAGCCGCAACATGACAAAAGAAAGCAGAAGCACGAAAATCAGCAGTAACCCTGCCATCAAGTCACCCAACGATAGACTGAATGGGTTTTCGTCGGAAAGCGTCTTGGATTTCGGTGGTAATCTTCGCATCACCTATTGCCGGACATGGACGGTAGTCGATCAATCCGATCGTTCAACTCTTCAATATTATCACGTTGTTCTTGGATGCTTGCATCCAGTGACTGTACCGCACTGGCCAACTGAGTAGCTAACCGTGTGAGATAATCATTGATTGACTCACGGGTGGTTTCGGCGTACTCACTTAATCCTTTTTGAATCTCCGCGAATATATCCTTCAATTCATCCCGTATCTCAGGGAATTGTTCAAGGGTGTCATTAAGCATCCCGTTGAGTTGTCGAATTGTCTCACGATTCGCTGCGAGATAGTTCTTGTTTTCTTGATTAAACGCCTGGCTCGCTTGAGTCAACTGTTGACCCGCGGTTTCAAGGCGATTAGCGCCTAGCATCAACTGACTGGACAAAGTCTGGGTCGTCTCAATCATTTGGCTGACGCTTGTTACGGTTGTATTCATCTGTTCCAACATGTCGCGTCCTCTCGCGAGTGCTTCCTGCGAGTTAGCGATTTGAGCGTTGATAGCTCTAATTTGATCGCCTTGTTGATTTAGTAGCGCGCTGACACTTTGCTCTCCTGCTTTAAGGATTGACTCAAGCCGTCCGGCTGATTGATCAACGAGTTGCCGCATTCGATCTGTTGACTCCGTAAAGGCTGCCGAAGTTTGCGAAGTGATGTTGCCGATAGCTTGCTGCTGCGTATCAAGGGTCGAAGTGAGTGCCTGTTGTAAGTCGGTAATTGCTGCTTCAAGCGTTTGGATGCTTTGATTAGAAACCGCCTCAATATCCGCCATCCGTCGATTCAACTGTTCGCCTGTCTGATTTGCAGACGATTCCAATAACTCGCGCATCCGGGTTGTCATTGCCTCGGACTCTGTGGCATTTTGTGACGCAGTAGACGTGATTGATTCTTGCAATTGGGTAATTGTGCTTTGGAGCGCTTGAATACTCTGATTAGTTGCCTCTGACAGGCTGGACTGTTGTAGATCGACAGCGCTTTGAAATGCGTTGAGCATTCGGTCCATCAGGTTTTGTAATTGCCCAGTCTGTTCTTCGGATGTTGCGGACAATAATTGGCGACTGCCGTTAATCTGCTCCTGCACACCTGCCATCATGCTTGTCAACTGCTCGGGTAAAGTTGACAAACTTTCGCTTGCACTGCGGACAGTTTCCGCAAGCCCCTCCAATTGTGCAGTAGTTGACCCTGAGAGCGATTCATGGAATTCTTCAACCAATCGTTGGATGGCATCTGTCGAAGATTCTTCCTTTTGTCGTTGCAATTCCTCTACAGCTTTGTTAAGGCTATCCAGACTCGGTGTCAACTGTTCTGCCATCGCACTGCTGAAGGCTTCGGGGGCGTTGTGAAGTTCCTGAATGATTTCTTCGCGCCCCTGTGTCATCGCACTCTTAATCTCGTTTGCCAAATCTGTCGAGAATGATTTGAGCGCCGCTGTCTGTTGTGCGAGTTCGTCTTCTTGGCGAAACAAGATCGCTTCTTGTGTCGTCAGCGTGAACAACTTATCGAGTGCGCGTTGTAGATTCGTGATGGCTTGACTTATCCGACCCATGCGCCGCTTTTCAAATAGATTGAACACAAGCGAAACAGACATTCCCCAAACGGAAGTCACAAATGCTGTTGATACACCCGATAGCAGCGTTTTGATAGCATCGCCAATTTCCTCAATCTCGGTAAAGTCAATCCCCGCAAAGGGTCTCAATCCCCAAACAAGCCCAACAAAGGTACCAAGAATTCCGAGTCCAACCAATAGGGCGGGCACGCTATTCCAAAACCTAAGGTTCAATTGTTGATCCAAGAGGCGGTCCTCGCCAAAGAAAAGTGATGAGTCGTCCGTTTTATATACAACTTCTGGGTCTTCACGAGGATGCTCAATTAGTGAATCCTCAAACTCCTGCCATGCTTCAGCGAGGTTATTGCGTTCAAAACTGATTTTCAAGTTGTGCTTAAATGATGGTTGAGCAGGTCTTTTGTATTTGTCCACCTCTTTGCTCAAGCTGTCAATTCGGCTCGCGCGACGAAAGGTTTTCCGCATTAAAATTATCGACAAGATTATAAAAGTCGAAAGGATTACAGAAATAAAACCGTCCATAATCTTATCGGTCTCGCCCCACCACCACGGGAGTAATAGATCAATAAATTCGCTCATAACCCTCCTCGTTCATGATTGATTTGAGAGTGCCCTAAATCCGAGACTTCGCCTTGAGCTCAAGATACTTGTTCACCACTTCCATCGTCAACTGGTGCGCCGGAACATCAAGCGTGATGACGCCTCGACTCCGCAGAATCTCCAACATCGCCTGTTTCTCCTGCAGCAATCTCTCGGCAATTGCCCGTTGGTAGACTATTTTGGAACTCGTCGGCTTCTGTGTGGCGAGTGCGATGATGCCGGAGTCCGTCAACGTCACACAGGCGATGAGGTGGTGTCTGGCGAGCGTCGTCACATAATGCGCCAGTCCTTCCGCCGCATCCCTGTCCAAGATATCCGTAAAAAGGATAACCAGCGCGCGTTTACGCTGCTTCGACGCCAAGAATTTGAAGGCGGTCTCGAAATCCGGCTCCACCGGATAAACCTGCAAGGCGTAGGTAGCTTCTAGCATGGCGAGGAATTGCTTTTTGCCCGGTTTGGGGTCTAGGTATCGGTGCACGGTGTCTGAAAAAGCGATTAAGCCCACCTTATCCCCTTTGAGTGTTGAAACGTAGCTTGTCATGAGGGTGGTGTTGATGGCGTAATCCAGTTTAATCATCGCTTGCCCTGAGTTCGACGCTGCATCCGGTGTGTCATCCTGTTCTTGCGCCTCTGTCAGAATCGGCGATGCCATCAGCCTGCCGGCGTCCAACATAATCACCACGTCCTGGCTGCGTTCTGTCTCAAACTCCCGGACAATCGGTTTTCGGTGTCTCGAAGTCGCCTTCCAATCGACGCGGCGGATGTCATCATCGGGTGTGTAATCACGCAGCCGCTCGAATTCCGTCCCCTCGCCAAATTGCCGTGAGTTTTTCAATCCAAGTTGACCCAGCATCCCGCGTCTCACCAGCAATTCGTACTGTCGAATGGCGTGCAGGTTGGGATAAACCTTCACCTCTGCTGCCGCCTTGACCCGACGTTGGCGGATAATCAGCCCCAAAATCCCCCAACACTGTACGTGGATGTCCCCAAAATGGTAAATGCCGCGGCGCGATGGCGTGAGTCGATAGACGACGTTTTCACCTTCGCCCGCATCCGCATAAATTTCGTGAATTACACGGTCAAACCGAAACGTCGGAGGAAAATCATCCTTCAGTCGCAACCGTAAACCATGGCGAGAACGGTTGATAACGCGCAGCGTCACGACGTTTTCCGCACCCAACGAGAACTTGGAGTTCATCAGGCGGGTAACCTCAACCCTTGTGAATAGCGGGGTTTTCACGTAATCGACGAGGCAAACGACCAACAGCAGCGTCAGATAGACGGCATCGACTACCAACAAATTGGGCGAAACCGAGTAAAGCATAATCGGAATCGCTGACGGCAACAGGAAGCCGAGAAGCCGTTTACTAAATCGCATGCGGGTTCCTACCTATTGTTTGAATCACGGATTAAACTGGTGGCACGAACTAGCGCGGGATTTCCAATTCGGCGAGCAATCTCTCAATCACGTTGTCCGCGGACAGCCCCTCAATTTCCGCTTCCGGTTTCAGAAGCACCCGATGCCGATAGACATGCGGGGCTAAGCGCTTCACATCATCCGGCAAGATGTAACCCCGTCCCTGTATTGCCGCGTAGGTTTTGCACCCTAATAGCAGCGAGATTGACGCGCGCGGACTGCCGCCCAAAATGAGGTCGTCCGAACTGCGCGAGGCTTCGGCAATATCCACAATGTAGTTGAAAATGGAATCCTCAACCGTGACCGCCTGAATCGCCGCTTGGCATTGCAGAAGTAAATCCCTATCAATGACACCTTCAACCCCGGCATCCGCAAGTTGAGAGGCATCGAAGCCGTTGTGATAGTTAATCAGCACCTGCTGCTCCATCTCTCGCCCCGGATAATCGACGCGCAACTTGAATAGAAATCGATCCAATTGGGCTTCGGGAAGCGGATAGGTGCCTTCGTATTCCACTGGATTCTGCGTTGCCATTACCATAAACGGCGCAGCCAGTTCGTGGCGGACGCCGTCAATACTGACCTGCCGCTCCTCCATACATTCGAGGAGCGCCGATTGAGTCTTTGCCGGAGCACGGTTGATTTCATCTGCCAGCAAAACGTTGGTGAAAACCGGTCCCCGCTTTAGGTTGAATTGATGCGTCCCGAGATCATAAACGCTCGTCCCGACAATGTCCGATGGCATGAGATCGGGCGTGAATTGCACCCGGCTAAATTCACCCGACACCACCATCGCCAACGTTTTCGCAATGAGAGTTTTGGCAGTACCGGGGACACCTTCAAGCAGTACATGCCCGCCGGATAGGAAACCGACCACTACCAGTTCAAACAGTTCCTCCTGCCCGACGATGACCTTTCGGGTTTCCTGTTTCATTCTTTCAAATACGCCTTGAATTAAATCGGACATAGTCCTCCTATTCTGAAACCGAGTTTTTCCTTGAAAACTCGGTTTCTTTTTCGCGCAACCGAGTTGGATGAGCAAACATCAACTCGTTGATTTCCCCTCTTCTCATTGCACATCCGGCGTGGGATCAAAGGAACGAATAGATCAACCGAGCGAATAGCGAGGACGATAGAGATCCCACTGCGATAGAGATCCCTAAAGCCCCAATTTATCGGGATTGGCATTATGCTTTTTTAATCGGCGCACTCCCCACCTTCTCGGTCTGATTGACGAATCCAGACCATCAATTGAGCGAATAGCGAGTGATCAAGCGACCGGCAAGGAAGCGCGATAGAGCTCCGATAGAAAATCCCATGCGATAGAGTTCCCATAGAGATCCTTTCCAGCCCGACCCTACGAGAGATCCCACTTAGCCAATCCTAATCCGCGTAATCCGATCAAGCGAGTGGTTAACGAGTGCGATAGAGATCCCGTAATCCGCGATTCAGACAATTACTAAAATTCGCAAGCCTAGACCTTATTCTTTTAGCGAATGAACCACTTAATGTTCCAGCAGATATTGCCAAGACTCATCGTTAGCATAGACGATTTAGTCCACGTACGTCATCCGCTACGGTGGGTACGGACAGCTTCCCTCAAAACATCCGGGGGAAATCCGAAATGCTGTCAACAACCCATGTCGGATTTGCAACCGGGTTTTCCAACCGACTGGGTTGGAACTTCCCGGTCCTGACTAAAACGCTTCTCATCCCCATTCTTTCGGCACCCAGGATGTCGGTTGTGATTTCATCGCCAACCATAATAACTTCGTTAGGCGAAAACTGGAGACTATCAAGTGCAATTTCGAAAAAGAGCTTACTCGGTTTGCCCATTACCTTCGCCGTCTTGGTTGAAGCATATTCGAGAAGCGCTACAAATGCGCCGCAATCCAACATAATACCTTCCGGCGAGACCCAATAGGGTGACCTTTGTAACGCAATGAGTTCGGCGCCACCCATTAAAAACCGAAAGGCATGATTCAAGGAGCGAAAATCGAACCTGTCTCCATAGTCGCCAACGACAACAAAATCGGGAGAATCATTATCTGTTGGTATCTCGTTGAAAAACGCTTTGACGAAATCATCCACCATAAAGTAGCAACGCGCTCGGGGTTGTGAACGCAAATAAACGAGACAAGCGTAGCTCGCGTTGAAAATTTCACTTTCATGGACGTCAAACCCCAAGGTTCGCATTTGTTCATGGAGCATTTTCGGGGTCTTGGCTGTGATATTTGTAAGAAAACGAATCTGATACCCTTTCTCGCGCAGATATTTTACAGTTCGAACTGCCTTGGGGTAAGGTTCATTCTTGAAATAGAGCGTGCCATCCAGGTCGATTAGGAAAGCCTTGGGGTTTGCTGTTGTCATACCTCCCTCCTCATCTTGTGCACGATCTTGTGCACGCGTGCGCAAGTCATTCCGCCAACGGGCTGCGCAGATTCCTTGGCAGAAAGATCCTCGGAGCAAACCCTTTCGTGCATCATGGGGTCCAACACCCCTCTGTGTACGCTTCGCGGGTAAACAGCTTCTTACGCGTCGTGTTGGCGTGCGCCATCCATTCGGGCGGAATCTCTTGGGTGTAACGGTGTGGGGGCCAGCTTCCTTGAAGATATCGATATTGAAGATTCGGTACGGTTGTGGGGAATCTAACGCTTTCGCCTCAACCGCATGAAAAATACGGGCGTTAATGTAGACCATGCTACCCGGTGGCAGGGAGAGCCGTTTCTCTTTGAGCCTGCATCCAGCCTCGGCGTCGAATTCGCCCGTCAGCATCCGCTCCGGCGTCGCGGATTCGGTCGGCGCAACCCGGTGGCTGCCGGGGATGACTTTCAGATTGCGGTCACCGAGGGTGAATCCGTTGGGATAATACAGAATCTGCACATAATACTTGTCACGTTCGGCAAGATTGATCGGATTCTCATGCTTCCAATGGTGATGGTCCTGATGGTACGGAACCGACCCAATGCCGCGTGGGGCGATATTCATCGCAGAATGGCAGAAATGATAATCGTCGCCGATGGTGGATCGTAGCAAGGAGGTTATGAAGGGATCGTCAATCAACCGATCACTATACGGTCGGCGTTCGTTCCAGGGGCGAATGAAATACGATTTCGGTTCCGCGCCATTTTGCTCCATTGCATCAAGGTACTGCCGCGCAGGTTCGTATTCCGTGATTTCCGCAATCAGGTTTTCCCTTGCCTCATCGGTGAGGACATCCGGATAGACGATGTACCCATCGTTATGAAAGGAATCAATATCCGCTTCGGTTGGCCCCGATATGCGAAATAGAGATTCCAATTCAACTGTCATGAATACCACTCCTTCCGTTCTCCCATCCTTCCAATCTTCCGTTGCAACGCAATTGAATTAATTCAACGGTGTATTGGTCTTGCGCGTCCAACTTTCGCCTTTTCACAATAGGCCTCCACCTGTTTCGCAAGTGAAAGCAACCGTGCTTCCGAAACGTCACCACGTGGTTCCAGTTCCGTCAACAGCCTTTCAAGTTCTTCGGCATCAATCGGCTTCCTTCTGGCAATTTCCTCCACGAAGCTAGTTGTCTCCAGATTCGGGTTGATATGCCATCGTGCCGCAAGATCTGACCGAAATGTGTCGCGTATCTGCCTCAAAATTGCACGACGTGCATCTCCTTTCTGATACAAGGCGGTCATGGCGTGCACATACTCTGAACTGACGCGCCTGTTTGATTCCTCCACCGCTATCGGGTTGCCGAATCGCCTGCCGCGAAGAATCAGAAACAGGAAAACAATCCCCCCTGTATAAACGACACCCAAACCACCCGATGTATTGAACAACAGATACGTCAACGGGTTTGCTGGCGATGCCGAACCGGCAGCGTAGTAGCCGAATTGCGCGAGCCCGACACGCGCACGGTTGGGCAACGTCGTCATCAGGTTGTATAGGAATGTTGCGTTTCGATTATCTTGTAAGCCGTGACGGGCAAAAATCTCTGGGCAGGACATGAAAACGGCATGCCCGTCCCCCTCATGAAAAGTTACGATCGAATAATCTGTGCCCTGTCCGTAAAGCGGTGCAACATCCCGTCCCGACGATTGGATGGCGTAATCCGTATTGGAGTAGATTTCGTCCACCGGACGGTTTGGAAAGAGGGGGTCTGTTGGAATTCGATGTGAGGTTTCCAACGAGTTTGACGCTTTATGCATCTCCAATCCGTAATGGTGCAATAAAGAATTAAGTGATTCGTGTTCCCCTGCGACAATCAGGGTGCCGCCGTCTTCAACGAAGCGGCGTATCTCCTCAATCTCCTGATCGCTTAATTCTCGACGTAGGCGCCACAGAAATAGCGCGTCCAACCGATCTAGCCTAGCGGGTTGTGCCGCGTTAATCTTCGTCACGCGGAATTTTAACCTCTGCATGACACGGTAAAGCGCGCTTTCCTGATCGGGCAGGCCGCACGAGGATTCAAGAAAGCAGAGTGCAATCAAGACGATGTAAAGGAGGCAAGACTTGGAGTTGCTCACAGAAAAATTCACCCGCTCGATACATACACTTTTTTCAACATCTCTCGGTAATAGGTAACGGTATCCGCGTCACACGGTTTGTAGCCGTACCAAACATCATCAAACACCTGAATTGCCGGCCGCAGCGCGCTCTGTAATTCAGCGCGCATCTGCAATGTGCGCAGATATTCCAGATTGGTCAAGCTCTTATCATAGGTGAGTATGCCGCGCTCCTGAAGGTGAAAAATTGCCGATAAATAGAGGAAGCGGAGCGCTTCCCTAAAGTTCTGTGATGCAACTGCTTTTTCAGATTGCGTGAGCGCCGCCTGCTCTGTCGCCACGCTTTCCATTGCAGATTCGGTCATCTCATCCCGCGCCTCGGTAACCAGATTCCCGCGAATCTGTTGAATGAAAAAGATGCTTACACCAATCAGAAGGATGCAGCCTAGCACGAGAAGAACGTGTTTGAGATTGATATCCATGTGCCTACGAGGTGCGAGGAGCTTGCTCAAAAGATTCTCGTACTCCTCAAAGGAAACTTCCATCTTATCGTGGTTCGCTTCCACCTCTTCTCTAAATCGCTTCTCCTCTGTCTCGACCGCGAACAAAACAGGGATTGTCGTCAAAAAGAGTATCGCGCAGATAGCAGTTTTAAGGTTTGAGAATATCTTCACAATGTCTAGGATTCGTGAAACTGGGCTAGCTAATACCTAAGCTTAGATAGGCTCCACGTTAATTGATAGGTAAGGCTGGGGAGAGTTCGGCTAGGTCGACTGTGGAAACGAGGGTTGAAATGCCTGTTAGCCCACGACTGTTGTCACGCCCCTTCGCTAGTCACGCGCATCTCAATATCGAACCCCTCTTTCCGAATTCGACGGTCGAAGTAGACCAGTGTTGCACCAATAATGCCGATTGGCAGCATCAGGCTAGTGATGGCGAGACTGACGAAATGCCGGATTGAATAAGCGATTAATTCTTCCCAAGTCGTCAGTTGCGGCATGAACATTTGTCGCAGTATTTCCACCAAATCTCCATCTCCACCAATCGCTTGCGATAAGCCGAGCACGAACAGTAAAGAAAATTGTAGTATGGATTGAACAAAGAAAACCAGCAGAATAACCCCTATCATCATACCAAAAACACGCCACCACCCGCCTTTAACCAATTCACTGCTGCGTTTGAGTGCCCTGACTGCCGATTTTTCCTCAAACACTGCCGCCAGACTGCAAAATATCCAACGAAATCCAAAAAACAAAGCGAAAGGAATACCGATGAGAGTAACAGTCAATAACCCGACAACTAAAGCGTAGAGAAGATTGCTTTCAAGGTAGGGCCAAAACCTGCGTTTGGTTTGCTTGAATGCCGTGCCAGCGGTAATCCGTTTACCCAAGAAGGCTTGAGCGCTTCCGAAGACTAATCCGCCTATGACGAACAGCATAACCACGGAGCTAATCAAGGTAAGGACACCGGTTATTAGTATCAACATGCTGGTTTCGCCAGAGCTGGCGGCGGCAACCGTGGAAATACTAATCAAAAGATTGACAACGAATCCGCAGACAAAATAAACGCTGCAAATGCTCACAAACAGGCGGAAATGGTTGCGATAGAGACTGAACATTGAGTCTAAAATGTCCGTGAACCCCATCGGTTGAAGCGATGCCGCACCCGTCTCATCACCGCCGCTTACTCCAGATGAATCATTAGATTGTAACATTTTCTCTCCCCATGTACTCAAATGGCTTGACTCACGCGGCAACAAGCGGCCCCGCGTTGGTAGACAGGGCATCTTGCCCTGCCACGCTAGGTGGTCACGATCGGGAGGCGCTCCTACAGGGATTGGAACGTAGAAACAAGTAATAAACTGCTCTGCCGCGAGCCTGTAGTTACTCAATTGCACAAGTCCTATGGTAAATCACAGTTGATCCATGACGCACACATACAGGTGCAATAATAGCACACCCCACTACGATTGTAAAGAGCCGGCGAGAAAGTCTTGGTTGTCGTCTTCACTGAACAATCCGCCCGATACACCATCTATCTTGTCGAGGCAAGTCCTGCCTAGGGCGTGTAGACATTCATGTGAGTTGTGTCCACAATTCGCCGATAAATACCCAATCGTAGGGGCGAGGTCCCCTCGCCCAATGACTTGAGAAACGCAACCCCTACGGCCTCTGCTCCGCCTACTCCCGTTTCCCGCTTCCGTTGGGTTGAGCATTGGGTTTCACGGTTCCCGTTCAACCCAACCTACGTGATGTCAAATGTCAACAGAACCTAGTAATTGTAGGGTACGCACTGCGATCAGGCGACTGGACAAGGAGCGATCAAACGAGTGGACAGCGAGTGCGATAGAGATCCCCCTCAAACGAGTGGATAACGATCAACCGACTGAATAAGGAGGGCGATAGCAAATCCCATGCGATAGAAATCCCCTATAGATTCCTCTCCCGATCGCGACTTCTTGAGCGTTTGTAGAATCAACAGGTCGCATGAGGCGACTTCACCAGCCAAGAAGCAGCCAACAAAAATCTAGTATGACTCGCTGTTTCCCGCACCTTCATATTCTCGCGCGTCGGAAATCTATACGACGCAGCGCAATGTCTGCGAGCAACAGCAGTAGAGCAATTATGAGGAATGGTCGCCAGAGATGAATCCGAAGAACGACCGGCTGATCGGGGGAACGAAATGTGTCTTCAGGTAGGACGTTGAATCTGCCGCCGGACACCGCCGCCAGTTGGGTTAGGCGGGCTTCGTCGGCGTTGTGAACGAGGTATTCTTCCGGATAGGAAACCACAGTGCCGGTTACTTGCGTATGCACGACCTCGCCGCTCCGCTTCTGCATGATGTTGACGAAATACGGTCCGACATCATTCGTCGAGAAATCAAGTTCATACCGCCCCGGAGCAGTCTGCGCCACCCCAAGTTGCTTCTTCTTCAGGTCAGGCGCGATAAGGGAGATGTCGCTCTCCAACTCGTTCAGAAAATCTCCGGTCTCACCAAGGGCGTCAATCGCCAGGTGTGCGTTTCCCTTCTCCTGCTTGATTTCCGCTTGAAAATTGCTCAGCGTTGTTTTGCGCATCGTGTCGCGCACCAACTGTGCCCAAAACTTGCCGTAACCTGGCCACTCCAACCAATCGGAAGCCCAACGCGCTTTGGCGTCGGAGGTGAAGGCGACAGATTTGCCCAAGCCGTACTGCCAACTTGCCAATAGTGGATCGCCGCGATCGGAGACGGGGAAAATTTCAGCCGTTGGTCGTGGTTGTGTGGCGACGTAGCCGAGTAGAAATGGTGCAACTTGAAGATCGATCCCGCTCAAGACCTGCGTAGGCTTGATGAGTTGAGGAATAAACGGTTCATCAATGATTGCCGACTTTGATGCGGTTATGGTCTCCTTTGCAAAAATCTGCGGAATATTGTAAGGATCCTGCGTAACGTAATCGCGTCCGCCTCCCCAGTTGGCGAGGTTGCCCAGCAGATTCATGTCGGCACCGCTGCCGATGCCGACTGTGGAAATCGTGATGCGCTCCGCACGCATTGAACTCGCGATGCCGTACCAATCCCCGGGTTGTGACATGCCGTCGCTCAGAACGATGACATTTTTTAGCTTGGCATTCGTCTCCGTCAGAGCGAGATACGCTTGTTCGAGTGCGGGGTAGAGGTTCGTACCGCCGTTCGCAGTGATTGAACCTATCTGATCGGAGAGGTACAGCTTGTCCGAAGCGGAATGCATCTCGGCAATCCAGAACGGCGAGCCGTCAAAAGCGACAACACCGATTTTGTCGCGTCTGCCCAACAGTTCTACCGCCCCGCGCGCCGCCTCTTTTGCCAACTCAATCTTGATGCCGCCCATGCTTCCCGACTTGTCAATCACTAGCACCATTGCCAGAGAAGGCGTTTCCTTTTTCTTCTCCGTGTCGGTACGGACAGGCAAGATGGCTTCAATCGGCGTTTTGTAGTAGCCTCCAAGTCCAAAACTGTTTTCGCTGCCCAACATCATGAATCCGCCGCCGAGATCCTGCACGTATGTGCGGATAAGCTCCATCTGCTTCTTGGTCAGGCGATTGGCAGGCACATCCGCGAACACGACAAGATCGTAGTTATGCAGGTCGGCAAGTTCGTCCGGAACTCCCAAGCCATTGCGGACATTAACGCGAATGTCGGCATCCTCGAGCGCCTGAGTTAGATAGCGCGCTTGCGGTTCGTTCTCGTCAATTAACAACACCTTCGATTTACCCGATACTACGACAATGCCGAGTGCCCGATTGTTGTCGTAACGGGTGTCCTGCGTTGAGCGGGCAAGGGCATCAAAGGTTAACGTTCCGCTCTCCGTTGATGTCTGTGTAAACAGCACCCGATTTTCGCCCGCAACCAAGCGAACCTCTTGCGTTGCGGCCTCGAATTTGTTCTTGAAAAGACGAATCTCCGCGATGTCCTCATGGTTGCTGTGGACAAGCACCTCCAAACTGAACGGCTCGCCCTGCTTAACTTGCACCGGAGCGTCAATCCGCTCCAGCATAACTTCCGGCTCATCACTCGGATAGAGTGGCACTGTGTCTATCTGTACGCCAAAGTCCTGCCCGCGATGTCCCGTGTGAATCGCATCTCCCTGCGTCTCCACGCCGTCAGTAACGAGAACAATCCGCTTATTCGCATTCGCCGGAAAAACACCCCACGCCATCTCGACCGCCTGTGCGATGTTGGTGGCGTCGCCTGCCTCCTCATCAGCTTCCAACCAAGACTGCTTGATTTCAGCAAGGTCCAGCTCATCTTCGGATTCAACGCGAAAATCTTTGAGTATCTCTGCCCTGTCCGTGAATCCAATGACACCCGCCTGCTGCCCTGCGCCTTGTGATTCCAGAGCTTCGTTGATATAGTCCGTCGACGTTTCTAAACCGATCGCCGAAATACTATCCGATATATCCGCCAGAAAGATTACCGCCAGTTCGTCGTCGGTCTTCAGGTATTGAAGATAGGCAACGCTCAGGATAAGCAGCACGACAATGATTGCTCTCATAATCAAGCTGACAATCCGCTGTGTTCGCGTCAGGTCCACGAGACTGCGGCGGTCGCCGTAGTATAGAGCGGGCAGCAGAAGAACCAGGAAAAGTAGAAATGGACGCGCGATTTCCATCGGTCTAAACCCGATCAATTACGAGATTGAGGATTAAATGGCACTCACGATCGGCTTGTCTTGAAATCATTCAAATCAAAGAGCATCCAGTGTTAGTTACATCATTTCCATAGTTGTTTAGTTCGGTCCATAGAACCAGTCGGTTAGGATTCACGTATTTCGGTTTGTAGTAGTGCAATTCATTGCACGTCCGGCATGGACGTATGTGAACCTGCTTCATCCGCATTGGCATTGTACTTCCCTGCTTGACGCCCTCCCTAGCTTCTCGGTCTGGATTGGCAAATCCAGACCATCAACCGAATGAACAGATCAAGCGACTGAATAAGGAGCGCGATTGGGATCCACACGTTCGGATATGCTATTCCGACCAATTCGCGCGCATTATTCACAGGGATTGCGGCATGTCAGCGCAGACATCAAAGCCGTAATAATTTGCTGCTGACACCTTTTTCCAAAATGAGCCGTCAGCTCCTAACGAATCTCCTCGTAAACGTAATCCAACCACTTATCCTGCGGTGGTATAATTGGGGGTGTTGCCGAAATCGGTGCCCAAAATAGTTTGAAGACATGCTCTCGATCGCCATTTACCTCCCATTCCTGCGCCGTTTCTCCCAGCGTGGTTAGCAGGAAAAAATACCTAGTTTTCCGCGCACTCACGTGTTCACTTGGCACCCATCCCGCAATCTTACAGCGGATGCATGTCGGGTCGGGTACTCTGTCGTATTCGATATATGAGACGAGCGTGAACTCTTTGTGTTTAGAGTTGTAATTTACGGTTAGCCCCCTAGTCAGTTCTTCCTTGTAGGCGATTGAGCTTAAACTTGGTCTGCTATAAACCTGGGTTGTTTTGGCGATTATTCTCTCATTCTCTCCCAATTCATTTTCAACACAGCCGAGGGACTTTTCAATTTTTACATTCCGCAGGCCAGTTTCCTCATAGACTTCTCTCTTTACAGCAGTTTCGGGGTTTTCACCGTCCTCCACGGTTCCGGCAGGGATTTGTACACCTGCCCGCGGATGTCTGAACAGCAGTAATTCTTTCACCCCATTGCATTCCCGTGTGACAAATGCAGTAACTTTCTCGACCATGCTGGTCACTTGAATATCCCTCGGTTTTCGCGCGATGTCTCATGCCAGAGAATAAATTTGAATGCGCCTTTGATTTTCCATTTCTATCTCACCTGAGGTTGGGAAGATTTCCATTCTCTCTGAGCATCTTTGCCGAAGAACTTGCCTTCAACCGCCTCCTCAATGTCAATCTCAAATTGGTCGGCTAAAGCCGCAAGTATCACGAAGGCGTCGGCAATCTCCTCTTTAAGCCGATCGGCGCGAAACTCGTCGTAGTTTTTCGACCAAAGCCGTTTGAGTTCCGACGCAATCTCCCCAACCTCCTCGGACAATAGCACCCCCAGTTTAACAGGGTCCGTAACAAAACCACGCTTGCTGCGTTCATCGGCGATTTGTCTCTGAAGATTCGTTAAGTTGGTCATAAATTACTCCCTTGGCAAAAGAAAAAATGATAGCGGTGTTCTTCTGAGATTGTACCATCTTCCCGAAAATTGTGATAAGGAATCTACCCGAGCGCTAATACCGAATTAATAACAATTTCACCAGAACTGATAAATCCAGAAAACGTAGGTCTGCGTCTTGAAGATTATACTTATCCCGTTCAACACGGTAACGACGACATACTCTCCCAACACTAAACCGATAAAGAACGGAATTGCCTTGCGGTACAACCTCAACCCGCCATACCGGATGAGAGCCAATTTGACGGAGGAACTCAGCACCAAGCAAAACCAAATGTAGTCCGTGCCAATAAGGTTGGTCGACAGGGCGTATCCTGCCGGGTGAAGTGGCCACCAGATGAACTGTCTTCGCAGGAACATTAGAAACAGGGTCAGCGTAAATCCTGCCCCCATTCCGCCAATCGCGGCGAAATTGGAGCCTGTTGGATTGCTCATCCGCGCGTCCAGTTGACTGTATATCACACCTCCAAACCATTTCAATGGCAGATTCAGGCGCCGGTAGCAGCCGTCAAGCATGATCCAGAAACTGACGATGGTGCCAGCAAAAATTGCAAGTATCATGGCTAGGGCAATCCGTTTTGTCTGCATGCCAGTTTGCTCAGCCATTTTGAACCCCTCAAGCTGATGCGGCATGGGATGGCTGCGCCAGGACCGGTTAAACCACCAAAACATGGAAAACATCGTCAAGTTGCCCGCTCCAAGTGGGCGCGTACCCATCACATCGGTTAATATATTCTGAGGTGTTACGTAGGTGAGTTCATGGAATGGAGGTCCCAACTCCGCTCTCATGCGTGCGATGGCGGTGGCAAACGCAAAGTACAGCGCAAAGAACAGGATGATGATACTGATTGACATGCCCGCCCGATAAGAAAAGAATAGCAAAAACGTCCCACAACATAAAATTCCCATGATTCCCCATCGGTAAGATGAGGACTCTTGAGATTCATCCCGGGCGGCTTTGTTATTGAAAGCGTTAAGCGCCACTTCCTTCAGATGTTTTCGGGTCATCCAGATCAGTACAACCGCAAAACCGATCCAAGCGCCGGAGGATTGTTCGTTGAGATAAGGAAAATTCGGTATACTCTGTAAACCGAAGGTAGCTGTGAGAACCCGCTGTACCTTCCGAAACAGATAGAAAAACCAGATGGAGAACGAGAGATCCAGCGGCAGGAAAAAGCTGAGACCAATGATAAAGGGATAGAATGTGAAGGGCATCCAGCCGATTGCACTCCACGGCTTGGATGTGAATAGATGACCAATGTCATTAAACTTGATTGACACATGTGGCAGCGTCGGGAAGAAAAAGTTCAGACTGTTCATGATGTCAACGGAAGCCGCCACACCGAAACCTACCCACAGCATGCCGTTCTTGAAAAGCGATACCGAGCCGCCGTCTTTCGTAATTGTCAAGGGCAATTGAATGATGGGGTACACCAGTTTTTCCCTTTGCGTCCACTGCTTCTTCACCAGAATATTGATGCACAGCATCATCAATAACAGCGCGCAAATAAACGTCGACCACCATATGACTGGTCTCATCCATGCGGAAAGATTTCGGGTTGTGTACAACGTTGAATCCGCGTTGTAAAATCCATTGAGCACGCTCCTGTCGTTCACCGTCAGCCATTCCGGGATGTAAGCGAACAATTGATGCCACTCATTCTCTGGAGTAGCGAACCAAAACAGATGGGAAATCCCCGCAAAAAGTACCTGTATGAAATCGTGGGAGGCGATGGAAACACCAAGGTTCAACATGATGAATATGGTGAGGAGCTCCCCTTGGTTTAGTGTCGTTCTCGGCGAAATCCTTCGGAGACAGAGGTTAATGAGAATGATGACCAGCAAACTGATAGTCGTATTCATGAACAACGATATCAGTGTAATCATCCCGGAATACCATACCCCCTCTATCTGTATCACCCAGTAGACGTTGACCGGTAGAAGGATGATGCCAATCCATATTGCTCGCCAGGTCACGCCAACTGGTTGCAGATCGCTCCCACGAGTCAAGTCACCCGGAGATTTTTGACTATTGCGGGATTTGTCCATTAGGGCTTTCCTTGGTCTATAGGTCTGTAGTTTTGGGAGGCCGTTTGAAGTCTCAAGTGGGTTGAAGGTGGGAAAATGGAAAGGGGAGGATTGGAAGAAACGGCGCTGTTAAACTATTTCTTGGATTATCGCAACCGGGAAATCGGACCTAGGAAGTGATAAAGCGACTCGGATTAAGAAACAATGTATACAGCTACCCGTTACCAATCCGCCACGCTACCGTCGGTCTCATGGTAGTATTCACCCCCCAGCTCCTCCTCATAGGTGTCGAGATTCCGTTCCGCCGCTTCCGGATTAATCTCGAAGCCAAGACCGGGTTTGGTCGGCAACGTAATGTGCCCATCTTCTACAAGCCAATCCTCCGTGAACAACCCGGTGCCTACGGCTCTGTCGGTTTGTTCCTGAATCAAAAAGTTTGGTATTACCGCATCAACGTGCAACGACGCTGAAAACGCCACGGGACCAATCGCGCAATGAGGTGCCACGTGCATGTAGTAAACCTCTGCCATATTGGCAATCTTCTTGAGTTCCGTGATGCCGCCGGCATGGGACACGTCCGGTTGGATATAAGCGACTGCTTGCTTCTCAAAGATTTCACGGAATCCCCACCGTGTCAAGAGACGTTCGCCCGTGGCAATCGGGAAGGTAACGCCGTCCGAGACGAGCTTCAGTGCATCTATATTTTCTTGGGGCACCGGTTCCTCCACGAACATCGGGCGCATTTCCCTCAATTCGTGGCAGATTTCGATGGCAAGCGCTGGAGTCATCTTGCCGTGGAAATCAAAGGCAAGCTCGACATCGGGCCCAACCCATTCTCGCATCAAATAGGCTCGCTCGACAAATGCATCAATAACCGCCGGTGGTTCATGACCCCGCCACATGCCGCCCGGACCTGACTTGAAAGCGGTGTACCCTCCCATTTCCCGCAGCATGTCGAGACGTTCCCTCGCACAGGCTTTTCCGTCGTCACTCATACTGTCAATCCCCCAGTGGGCGTAGACCCGAATCCGATCTCGTACTGCATCGCCCAACAACTTGTACGTCGGCACACCGTAATGTTTTCCCGCGATATCCCACAATGCCTGATCTATACCTGACAAGGCGCTCATAAGGATATTTCCGCCGCGATAGAAAGCAGACCGGTAGATGTGCTGCCAGTGGTGTTCACTGAGCAACGGGTTTTGACCGATGAGGTAATCCGACAACTCTTCGACTGCGGCGATTGTGCTCTTGGGTTTACCCTCAAGCGTCGTTTCGCCCCATCCCACAATGCCGTCGTCCGTCGTGATTCTGACAAGGCGCGTCCGGTGACGCGGAAAGAATTGTTCAATCTTAACGATTTTCAATGCGTGGGCTCCTTGCAACGTTATTTGCGTGTTAGCAATATGAAAACATCATTCGAATTGGTCAGACTCAATTATCCGCTTGCAGCCTTTGGGAGGCGGAGTAGCCGCCGTCAACCGGCAGGATGGCGCCCGTAATAAAGGAAGCATCCTCCGAGACCAAAAAGAGATCGACTCTGGCAATCTCGTCGGGAGCTGCCAATCGATTCATGGGCATGACGGCAGAGTGTTTTTTGTAGGCCTCCTCAGATTCTGTAAGCGGGCGCCCCATGCCCTCCGTTGTTACCCAACCGGGAGCAATAGCATTGACGCGGATGTTGCGTTTCGCCGTTTCCATAGCAAAGTACCTGGTAATGTGGTTAACCATACGCTTGGATAGCAGGTAAGCTACTAGCGAGTCGTTGACAATCCCGATAAGCGGACACGACCAGTCATCAAGTTCCTCCTTCATTGCCGCCTTTAGTCTCAGAGATGCTTCGTCATCCTCGTCATAAACTGTCCATGCCGTGGAGGTACTGATAATTGTGCCGCCATCTCCTGTGAGCATGGCTTCAACACCATATTTGCACCCATAGTAAACTCCTTGCACATTCACCCGAATCACCTCTTCCCATGAGGGGTAGTCCGCTCCCAACCCTGCGTTGTTGATGACGATATCCAATCTTCCATAGGAATCAAGGGCAGTTCCGATGCTTGCTCGCACGTCTTCCTCAACCGCCACATTGGTTTTCACAAACACAGCTTGTCCACCCATATCTATTATCTCTTTGGCAACTTTCTCTCCCCTCTCCTCATGCATATCCGCCACAATTATATTCGCCCCTTCAGATGCAAAACGTATCGCCACGGCTCTCCCCATTCCTGAACCGGCGCCGGTCACCCATGCAGTTTTCCCATCCAATTTCATCTCAAATCTCCCTTGGGTAAATCTTGATTTTCTCTCTGTTATAGACTACGCACAACCAATCTCGTCACTTGCTAATGGAATACGTCATTGGCCACTATTGTGCCGTCAACGTTTCATCAGATAACGAATGAGGCAATCCAACAGATATTCCGCCTCAGGCCGCGCTTCAAGTAAGCGCATCCCCGTCCCCAAAAGAAAGCCGGCACCCACCTTGGCTTCGAACAGATGGGCGACCAGTTTTGGAAGCGCTTCGGTGTCCCGTGTGCAACGAATAATTCCCGGCACGACGGGTTCAATGGCGATGTCGCTTTCGCGCGGAAGCACCGCTTGGTCCAGGAGGAAGCGGAATTGCCACGAAGCATACCCATCATGGGGAAAATTCCCGAGTGCAGGATGGTGTTCCACGATGGCTCCAAGATTGCGATTTCCGGACACATACCAACCTGGCCAAAACCCCGTTTGTATATGCGAAAAGTCCCCAACCGACAGCGCGAGGGCGCGTCCACCCGAATCCAAATAATCACGCACCAGATGTAGTTCCGACACGACTGCCAATGCTGCATCGTTAAGCGAATCCGCAAACCGTTTTGAAGGATAGAGACGCCGTAACGCCGTGCGAACGCGCTCATCGACAAAAATCCTCTCGGATTCCAGGTCTATGGGTACAGGCCTCGGAAAGAACCACAGCGACCACCGATTATCGAGAACCTTCCCTTCTGTCTCAAGTCGAACGGTCAACTCTGCTTTGCAAGGTTGAGAACGGCGCACCGCTGGTATTGTCGTTTGTCCACACGTCGAAAGCGAAAAAGGGCGTACAGCCACAGACTCGAACGCTCCTGCAGCCAACACTTCGCCGTCGCTATCAAGCGTCCAATCCAAACGGGCCTTGCGGATGGGAAATACGGAGAAATCGTGGACGAGGAATTCTACTTCCACATCTTCGTCCATATAGTATGTATAGTTCGGAATGACCGGTGAACCGCTGCGACCACTCGTCGGAAGATTCACAAGAATAGAAGATGCGCTGTTGTAGCGGTGACTTTCTGCCGCAGTCGTCCCCTTCTCTTCGAGAAACTGGTTCAGCACCCCCCAAGTCATCGCATTCGGTGTCGTATCGCTCCATGCACAATTGCTGTAACCACCTTTGTGTGGCTGTCTGCGACAAATCTCAATTCCCTCTTTAGTATACAGTCCTTGCAAGGCGTAGGAGCTACGCAGATACCGCGGAAAGTCTTCGAGCAACCCTTCTCTCCCCAACCAGTCCTGCATTCCTTGAAGGTAGGTTGGCGCAATCATGCCTCCCGAATAATTGGTGATAATTCCAATATCTGGCAGTGTGGGAAGATTCAGGTATTCATGCATAACAACCGGCTTGAGTTTATCCTCCGGATGTACCTCGGACGTTTCTTCCATGTATTCCTGCCAAGATTTGCCGTGGTTGCGAGGGTGAACGAGACGGAGGTCGTTTGTTGGTCGGGGCGGATTGTCCGGCCATACGCCGTCGGAATCCATTGCAAGCCGTGTGGGATCCCACTCCTTCACCAGATGATAGAGGCGTGTGAGCCGCGGACTCCCTTCCCATGTTTCATTGCTCAGCTCGTAGGCGAACAAACTGGGATGGTTAAAGAAGCAACTTACAACCTCCGAGAGTTGCCGCGCGAGAAATTCATCCCCATACGACGCAAACTTTGGATTGTTGCTCACGTAGTCAAGAGAAGGTTGAACGGCAATCCCGACCTCATCCGCAATCTGGAAGAATTCGTCCGGCAGAATCCACGGTGTGCGAAGGTAGTTGTAGCCGTATGCCACGAATTTGGAGAGGTACCGCCGCCATTCTTCTCTGTCGACAGGCGGAGAAAGCGTCCGTGCACAGAACCAGTTGCAGTGCTGACCACGAATGTAGAACGGCCGGTTGTTCAAATACACTTTATCTTTCCGGACTTCCAACTTACGCATACCAAATCGATCTGAATACGAATCAACTATTTTTCCATCAATCCAAAGTTCCGAATCGATTCGATACAATTGTGGCTGCTCGGGGGACCACAAGCGAACCGGCTGAATCTTCACCGATGCCCTAACTTCCGTCGCCTGATTCGCTGCCATGTCAAGTCCCGTTTCCGCAGTGAACTGTTCCCCGTCAGTCAAACTCGTCAGTACGATTCGGAGTTCGCCCGTGAGAGTCGCAGATGTAGCGTTCAAGACACGAATCTCCGCCCGCGCACATTCGGCGTCAATGTCAGGTATTACGCGCAGAGATTCTATCCAGGAGGGACCAGCCGCTTCAAGTTCAACACTGTGATACAGCCCGCCCCAGCGCGAATAATGATTCAGGTGGCTGAACAGCGCCATGTTCTCCTCGCGGTTGTCAATCTTCACCACAACACGGTTTTCTTCGCCGTACGCAATCCAGTCGGTTACATCAAACCGCATTGGTGTTCCATTCGCCGAGCGCGCCGCAACGAATCGTCCATTGAGCCAAAGCCGCAGATTCGGCATAACGCCACCAAAGGTGAGGAAGGTGCGGCGCCCTCGCCAGTCGGCGGGCACCTTCACCTGCCGACAATACCAAGCAGCTCCAAAATAGCTGCCTCTGAGCCTAACGTGCAGCGCCGGTTTCATCGGTCCGGTGGCTTGTGCCTTGAATGATGCCGTTGAGCTTCCTCCAACCCCTTGGGCGTTCCAATTCCCGGGGACTTGAACCCGATCTGAAAATCGGTTCGGATCAATGTACCATTTGTCCTTCTCGCCTATATCGTCGGAATCGACCGCAAATGCCCACTCCCCATCCAGCCGTATCAACGGACGGTGCTCTGACTGCCACATCAAGCGCACTCGCCCTGCCTGAGTCAAGAATCCGTTCTCCCCGCCGATTCCAACTGTTTCTTGTCCCTGCATATCAGTCATTGTTAATTTCAATCGCCAACTACGTTGTCAGACATTTCTTCACCAAGTTTTCCCAAGATTTCAGTTCCGTAATCGTGCAGATACCTTGAGATGCTGGGCCACCACCCTCGGTGTTGGGAATTTCTCGAATCCATTGCCGCCTGTAATGCTTGCTCAAGTTGGACACTAACTTCCTTCTTATCCTCGGCATGTTCCGTTGCGGCAAATTCCGTTTTAAGTGATTCCGCCTTCTGAAAAAAATTATACATCAATTCTTCGTCGGCCATAACCCTTTGGAGTTCATTGGAAATGTGGGCTTTTATCCTCTTTATGCCTCCCTCGGTATTAACAAAACTTGATGCAGATTGGAAAAGCGCCAATACCTGTTCCATCGCCTCCTTGCTGGAATAAGAATATGAATTTTCTGATAATCAAATCGATCTCCGTATTTTTCTAGTATCGGGCGAATGTATTGCTTGTGAATCGAATCCCTCAGATGTGGACCATAGGTGCCATACGGCAAGTTTAATAAGCAGGAATGATCTTCAAGTAGAAAATAGGCTTTCACTAGGTAATCAATCCCTTTTCCATGAACGCCGTAGAAGTTCGTTACAAAATCTCTGAAGAAATCTTCCTCTGTCATCATGGGGTTCCAACTCGCCATTGAGATGTAGCTTGCCAGATGCTCGTATCCACATAACCGCCAATATCCAGCGTGAAAGCCATCAAAACCGTGTTGAATCGCTTTGATAAACCCCAATCTCGCCGGGATTACCCCGCCCTGTGGGTAGTCCTGAATCATATCAAAGCCAATCGCCGTATTGAAAATCCTGTCGTATGAACCCGTGAATCCCGGAACGGCGTCGTCTATTCTATCGGGCAACGCCCAATCTGAGTGCGAAAAGTTGGTCAAAACAATCATATCCGACGGCAAAATCTGATCCAGAAAAGGATACAGACTCGTCATGACCGTGGCGCCGAACCCAAGATGTGCCGGTTGTAAAGATGTCAAAAATTCGGGATGTTTCAACAAGGATTCATTCAGTAGAGCGACATGTTCAAACCGCTCATAACCTGTGAGATGATACCCGCCTTTTCTTAGCGAATCGTAGTCAATTCCGTAGGCATCCCTGTATTTGTCAATGAAACTGACGCAGTCCGAATTGCCGCACGCCGCGGGCGCCTCCCCCGACCACACAAAAAGATAATCTGCATCTGGAAAGGTTTCTCTCAATGTTCTGACCTTCATCCTTTCCATTTCTTGAAGCACCGGATCTGTCACATCACGCCAATCGGGAGTATCCTTATCGCTCAATTCGCCAAAATTGTCCCGTATCTCAGGCGGAACGTTCGTCAAATCGATGCCAACGGCAACCACAAATCCCCGTTTTTTTGCATAAGCCATTGCTTGTCTGAGAATACTCGTACTTCTTGGCAACCCTTCCTTTACCGTTCCAAGACCCTTGTATTCGAAATGCCAATACTGCGGGATGAAGTCGTGCCCTGGCAAATAGATGTAATTCAAGCCGAAGTGGATATAGTTAAATCTCAATTTTGCCATCTGATCTAAAAATCGCGCATAGTCATTCCACTGCACAAACCCATAATCCATATACGGTTCTTTGAAAGGATAATCAGCAGGCTGTTTCTTCGTGTAGTCAATCACGTCCATGTTGAGAAAGTTGTTCAGACCCCTTATTCTAAAGTATGGCTTCTCTCTGAAATCCAGGACTGGAAGTGAAAACGGGTTTGGGTTATCAGGCAAGACATCGCCAGTTGAGTAGAATCTGATGCCATACAGTTGTAAGAATTCGTATACCCCATACAACACACCATTTTCATTGCTCCCGCCAATGAGAATGACATTTTGGTTTTTACAACAGGTTGCGCTCCTTATTATGTAACCATCGCCGCCCGGGGTCTCTTCATCAAACGGCACGCTGTCACGAGCCAATAACTCCACCAGTAATGGATTCGATTGCGGAGTGCCGAGGATTATCGCTGGCTGGTGTACCGAACCTTTCGCAAGGTTTCGCCCATGTTCCTTCGATATGTTGATGTCGAAAAGCAGTCTGAGGTATTTGACCAATTCATCTGATGCGTATGATTCGAGATCCGTCGTCGCTTCACCAACCACGACTACCATGCGTTGCACGGGAATCGCCCTAGTCCAGTCTATGTTTTTCTTGCAGTTCATAATTTGTAGCTCGCAAGATGCAGGTTTTGGAAATGACAAAGCCGTGATCAGTATGGGGATAAGCGACATCCCCGCCGCGATTTTCATCATTCGTTATCGTTCCTTGATAATGCCAAGACCGAACACGTCAACAATGCTTATACCATTTCGCTTGAATTATGGCGCATATGATGTCTGAATTATATAGTTCACTTTCTCCGTAGGCGGCATCAAGCGACTGAACAAGGAGCGCGATAGAAATCCCATAGCAAATCCCGTGCGATAGAGATTCTTTTGCCCCGTACTGGGTAAGATTTGATTAACGCAACTAATCCACTGCAAATATAGAGAAATGGTATAAACACCGCCAATCAAGGCAATCCCAAAATCGTACGAATCATAGTTCAGACAATCTTCTGCCAAACAATCAAGGGTAATCGTTTATAGTCATTGCAACTAAGAATTACACATGTGTTTATTAACATACCCAAATCCCCACCCATTCCCGTAGGTCGGGATCAACCGAACGAATAGTGAGGGATCAAGGGAATGAAAAATGACCGCGATAGAGTTCCCATAGAGATCCCTTCCAGCCCGACCCGCTCAATGGGAAACGTCGCAAACCGGGAGATTGTGAGCTAAGTCGAGTCAATCGACGCTCATATGTGTAAATATAAATGCAAACGACTATAGCCCATCGTTTAGTTCGTAGTAGAAATCAAGCGAGTGAATAACAATCAACCGACCGGATAGGGAGTGCGATAGAGATCTTCTTGCCCTGCTTGGGAAGGCTTGATTGACGCTATTAACGCACTGCGAATACAGAGAAATGGTATTAACAATCAAAGCAAATTCTACGAAGGCTCAGGTCTAATACAACTGTTCAACAAACCGACGCAACTGGAGTTCCAGCTCCCTGCCTATTTCCGGGTGTTTATCCACAAGGTTGTTCAGTTCGTATAGATCTGTCTTTCGATTATAGAGTTCTGTTTTTGGCGGCGTTTCCAAACTGCCGACAAGCGTGCAGGAGATTGCGCCAAGCGTGCCCGGCATGCTCTGCTCAATCTTGGGAAGGGTTGGCAGCCACCAGATATAACTCCAATCGGGCGTGCGTATACTCCACGATTTCAGGTAGAAGCCGGTGTAGGCATAATCCCGAATTGTTTCGATTTGGCCGGACATGATTGGAATTAGACTTTGGCCGTGCATGTGCTCTGGCCCGCCGATATCCAAGAAATCTAGAGTAGTCGGCATAATATCCGGCGGTTGCGCGAATGCTGACCGACGTTGACCGCTGCCGATTCCCTCAGGATGTCTAATCATCAACGGAATATGCACAAGTTCCTCGTAGGGCCAAGGGCGTGCTTTTCGCATGATGCCATGCCCCCACTTGCCTTCGCCTAGCGGTTCGCCGTGGTCGGACATAAAGACAATCAATGTGTTATCGAACATCCCGAGTTCGCGTAACCGGTCTAGGAAGATACCCATCCATTTGTCCACCAATGAGATTTCGCCAGCGTATAGTGCTTGAACACATTTTAGGTCTTCCTCTGTGAGATACCCCTCCACCTCACCCGGGATTGGGTGAATGAGTTCTTTGCCGTTGTAGTCGGGCTGATACATCCGATTGAAGGGCTCCGGCGGGTCCCAAGGTTCATGCGGATCAAAGCAGTCCATCCACAGAAATAGACCATCCTTCTTGGGTTGATGCTCAATCCAATGCAGAGATGATTTGACAACCTGCGCGATAAAGTGGTCTTCATCACTCTTCCAGTGCGATCGATTTCGCAGATATTGTTCGAGCTGGTCGCGAACGTTTGCACTTGCTCCTATGTCGCCGCTTGATTTGTGATACGCGTCCACATCAACTTGAATCGTCCCGTCAAGAATATGTGGGTCACCCTCCTGCCCCCGGATGAAGTGGACGTAGTCGAAACCGCGCTCAAACGCCATCTGCGGCTTGTGCATGTGGTAGGTATCGGTAATCAAAGCCGAAGTGTAACCCGAACTCCAGAGTACCTCCGCTAAGAGAACATCGTCGTGCTCAAGACGTTGCCAGCCCCGAAAAGGAAAGGTATAACGTCCGGTGAACAGCGAGGTACGCGTTGGGATGGTTGGCAATCCTTCCGAAAAAGCCATATCGAAGACACAGCTTTCCGCTGCAAATCGATCGAGATTTGGCGTCTGAATCCACTCGTTGCCGTAGCAACCGAAATGGTCGACACGCCAACTGTCAGCCATGATGATGATAACGTTCATAGTTTTGAATTTAGATTTGGTAAGCGTTGAGTGATACCAATTCACATTCGATTCGGTATCGTTTGGGGGGGAATCGGTGACAGCCATCCCATGGATAGGAAAACACACCGATAGGCTTAGGTTGAATTGGAATTACAAGTTTCTAGTTGGGTGGTGGGTCGCTGAGGAGGTATCTCTTCCCGCCATTCAGAAGGGAGGCCTTCGCATAGGTGAGAATCTTGGCAACTTCGAGCTGTTCATCGTAAGACACCGGCATGTTGCCTGTGCGAAACATTTCGATTGCCGCTCTCACTGTGCGGATATGGAAATGCTCCTCCGCGAAGTCGGGATCGTCGGGCAGAATAGAGAATCGAGCTACACCGCCGCTGCCGAAAAGGCTGAAGTGGAATCCGTAAGCCATTTGCAGGGAGCGGAAGCACACCGTTCTCTCGCCTTCGTAGCCAACGACAACAACGTGTCGCGTCTCTCCGCCCAAATGCTCTACCCATTGGGCGCCGGCCCCAACCAATGACGTCAACGGATCGATTACGTGCACGCCGTAGAAGAAAAGCCAAGCCAATGGTCCTGCGCCATCAGCGGCAATAATGTCACCCAAGTCGGCTATGCGAGCCTTCTGGTCTAATACAGCCTGCGTAAACCGAATCCCGGAGCAGCAGAGCACGGGTGTGTTCTTATTCCGCGCTAGGGAGACAATGTCTTCAGACTGCTGCGCCGAGTGGCTGAGCGGCTTGTCTAGAAAGACCGGAGTGCCAGCCGCAATATAGGGCTCCGCCCAAGAGGCATTCCGATCCGCCCACTCTTCACACCCATCGTCACTTGAGATAACAGCATCCACCTGTCCCACAGCCTCGTCCGGCCGATCAAGAACACCCGGGATCTTAAGCGCTTGGGCAATAACCCGTGTTCGATCGGGGTCAGGCGTCCAAAGCGCAACTACTTTGGCATCCTCGCATAGCTGCCCAGCGGCAGGTGCAATAAACTTTATACCTGCGGCCTCTGCACGCTCCGGGGTACATCCGTTAATAATCTGGCTAAAATTGACTCCGTGGCTCCAGTCGTACTTGGCGGCGGTCAACGCTGCAATTCTAATCATCGGTAAAGACTCCTTCTAGGCTTGAAACGTATGACGAGAGCACAGTTGCTAGGAAGTTGACGGCTGAAAATAATAACGGCAAACAGAGATTTCCCCATACGTGTGACAGGAGTTGCCGAGTAGCGTTCAATACACCAAAGACAGAACGAAAAATTCCGCCTTCAACTGCAATACGTCGTCGGGAATCTTCTCTTGGATTGTCGGCCCCGTCGGGTTATGCAAAAACTGCGACCGCCACCGGGCGTTTAATCCGCTCAATTTCGTGAAGTGTTTGTGCGGTCAGATAGCTTTCACCACAATGGGAGCAACTCTGCATCGGTATCCTTTCAATGACAAGAGGTGATTCGCCTTTCCCATAACTCCGTGAAATGTACCGCCGGCACACACCAGCATGCCCACAAACATCACACATCATGGTTTGATTCTTTGTTGCTTTATTCGACATAGACGCTGCGGTAACGATGCCGACTTTCCCATCAACTCGTTGATGGCATTACGGATAATGAAATTGACGCTTGACTCACTTGCTTTGCTTGATTGTCCCCCAGGTCGTCGTGAGTTTGTCCAATGGCGAAACCGCAAAAATCACCTGCTTGAGTCCCTCGTTGACGATACGGCTCACCTCCACCGCTCTCAGTACACGGTCAAAAAGTGCCACTTCGTCAATGATGCCCCTGTACCTTCCGTTGTGCCCTGCAGCGATGGTTGTATGTGCTTCCTCACCCTTACTCCCCGGGATTTTCTTGTTTAGCCTCTTTTCCGCTGCGATTCGCCCATCAAGATACAGTTTCGCAATTGTTCCATCGTACGTCGCGGCGACATGATGCCATTCCTTTAGCGGAACCACATCAACTGAATCAATGACCGGATTGCCCGGCCCCAAGCCAAAACGAACCGCGCCCTCCTTGCCGGCATCGGCAGAGAGTACTGCGAAACGAAAGCTGTCGGCGCGCTGAAAAAAGGTGCCTTCAATACCGGCCTGCGCCTTGTATTTTTCTACATATATCCACGCCACAATGGTGAGCTCGCTCGTTGGATTCAAACTCTCGTCGGTCCCGAGATTGAGCTGATCGTCTTCACCGTCAAATCGCAGTGCATTGCCCGATTTGCCCGGCACCCATTTCTCGCCGCCGTGGTATGATCCATCGTTACCGTTGCCCGAGGCGTCCTTGGTTACAACATTGCCTCTTCCTTCATCACAGTACCATATCCCTCGAGCGTTTTCGGGGTTGAATGCGGAAGTGGCTTGTCCCGTGGACAGTAGTTCTGGCACAATCAAACTCGCAAATATTAATGATGCCCGCTAATCGATCGGGATTTAGGATTCAAATTTCTGCAGTGAACACAGATAATCTGCACTTATCTGCGCCGCTTCGGCTGGCGCCATGATCTCGGCGAGCGCCTGGTGGACGGTCACATATCCGTCGTAGCCAACCGTTTGCAAAGCGTCGAAGACTTCACGCCAGTTCACTCCGCGTGGATCGTGGAGCGGAATGTGGTCGAAATGGATTACCCCGCGAACCCATGTTTCGATGTTCGCTCTGCCTTCGGGATTCGGCAGATAATTCTGGAGGTAAACATTAAACAGATATGGCTTGAAGGCATTGAGCGCCTCCACACCGTATGCTTGACCACACATGCGCAGATTCGCAGGCTCATAAATGATACCGAAATTCGCGCGATCAATGCGGCGCAACACATCCACCGAACCTTCAATCGTCTCGAACAAACTTGCAACGTGGCATTGATGAGCCAGACGTATGCCTCGCTCCGCAGCTTCATCAGATGCGCGCTGCGCCCAAGGGATGTCTTCCTCTTTCTTCATGCAGATCCGCATCAGGTCACAGGGGAACGCTTCGGCAAGGTCAAGGTAGGGTGTGATGTTTCGCAGAGCGTCGGGCCCTTGCTCGAAATTCTCCGGGATGGCGAAGTCACCGGTGACCATTGAGACGTTTAGATTCAAGTGGTCGAGAATTTGGCGCACCTCTGCGACACGTTCCTTTGGCGACTGAATGCCGGCAACAGATGCTCGCATACAGATTGCATGATAGCCGTTGTCCCTCGCTAGTTGTGCCAGGTCTTCAAACGGTACGATAGACTCCTCTTTCTTGAAGAACGCTTCCGCAATCCGTGCGGAGAGTGAAAGTTTCATGTGCGATGCTCCTATCGGTCTTGTTACAGCCCAAAAGCGGTGTGGAAAGTGCCTTCCGTGCGCTGAAGCCTCATTAGCTCAATCGATCGGCACACTCCCGCTTTCACGTCAAATCGAGGCTTGAATCCCAGCTCATTTTCCACCGCTTCTGCTTGACAGTTCCAATCAATATTGGTTCGTCCAGGAAGTAAGTTAATTTGGGCTGAAGGGATAAGATCTTTGACGCAGTCCGCCGTGTACCGCATCGATTGGTAATCGCCGGGACAGTTGACAGATCTGCCTTCAAATTTGCCGGATTCGCTGGCGAGAACGGTTAACTCCGCAGCGTCCTCCACATACTGCCACGTATAAATTTCATCGCCGCACGGTGATTCAAACGGACAACCGCGTAGCGATGAGTCGATGAGGTGACTTCAGAACACGCCGTTTCCTCGGAGTCTGCCCGCTCCATAGACAAACATGTAGCGCAAACCCACCGAATCCACCCGGAACTGTTTGTAGTAGTGACGAGCGAGGAATTCTGCGTATGACTTCGACGCGCCGTAGACATTTTGAGGAAGGTGATCCGATGAATCTGTAACAGGCCCTTCATAACACCCAACGGGGCCAAACACCGCCACGGAACTTGCCCAAACCACCCGCTCAATCTCGCACAGACGCGCCGCTTCAAGGACATTCACCATTGCCAGACAAATATCCTTCACAGCTACTGAAGGAAACGGTTCAGTCACGGGATCGAGCGGAGAAGCTATGTGAATTATCTTCTCAATTCGGTTGTCTTTTACGGCACCGAGGAGACGATGAAAATCGCTTATTGAGCCGGAGATGATCTGTGCCTCTGACAACGTCCGAGAGTCAAGCAGCAGAGAAAGGGTATTGCCATGCAGGTGGGAATCGTAGACAAAAGGTTCATGTCCACGCTTGAGCAATTCGTGGACGGTATAAGCGCCGATAAAACCACCGCCGCCCGTGACAAGGTAGCGCATTGTTGTATCTACCCTTGTTAGTTGTGGGGAAGGGTCCTAGCAAACCAAAATCTAGATATTGCGCAGGTGGAGGACGTATCGCAACACGGTGTCTTGCTTCTCGATCAGTTCACCACAGACTGCGGTGCAAAAGGCTTCTTTATGCAAACCGTGCTGTTTCGCGCCTTATCGCCACCCCAGATCTCACCCCTAACGAGTAGCCTTGGAACATACGCAACATAATTATAACTCTAGCACGATCAACGTTTTCTGTCAATGAAAATTAGCTCTCGATTCATCGTAGAGGACGGCCGCTGTGCCTTCCCATGCCGGTGATTTCACAATTCTCCCATCACGTTTCCTGTCCTTCCATCCTTCCCCTCTTCCATCCTTCCCTCTTCGTAGTAGGACAATTCATTGCACGCCCTGACGTTCTTTTCTCACTTCTAATAGCGAATTCATCAGGCAATCAGGTATCATAGTTTCTGCAACCGGAACGGAAACTATGCCAATGCGCTCATCCGCTATAGCGAAAACATGGAGATATTCATGCAAGACCAAATGAAAATCGGAATCATCGGCTGTGGCAATATTAGCAGGGCATACTTTAGTGGCGCCCAGAACACGGACGCCTTGGAAATCAAATCCTGCGCCGACATTCGCATGGAAGCCGCCCAAGCGGCGGGGGGCAAGTGGGGATGCCAAGCGGTCAGCGTGGACGACCTCTTAGCTGACGAAGAAATTGAACTCGTCATAAACTTGACCGTTCCAAAGGCGCATGTAGAGGTGGCGATTGCGGTGTTGGAATCGGGCAAGCACGTTTACAGCGAAAAGCCGTTCGGTGTGAACATCGAAAGTGGTCGGCAACTCCTCGCTAAAGCGGCTGAAACCAAGTTGCGCGTCGGTAATGCCCCGGACACCTTCTTCGGGGCTGGCATTCAGACTTCGCGGAAGGTGGTTGACGAAGGTGGAGTCGGAAAGCCCATCGCGGGCACGGCATTCATGTGCAGCCACGGTCCCGAGAGCTGGCACCCCAACTCCGTGTTCTATTATGACATCGGCGGCGGTCCAATGCTCGACATGGGCCCCTACTACGTGACTGCGCTGGTCAACCTCCTCGGCTCCGTCAAACGTGTCGCTGCCGTGACCACGAAGGCGTTTGAAGAAAGAGTGGCAACCAGCGAAACCGCTTATGGCTTGCGCATTCCCGTGAACACGACCACACACCTGACCGGGGCGCTTGAGTTTGTAAGCGGTGCCGTCATCACAATGATTATGAGTTTTGATATGTGGAGGCATTGCCTACCGTGCATTGAGCTCTACGGCGAGACCGGCTCCATACAAGTGCCCGACCCGAACGGATTTGCAGGCCCAGTGCTTCTCGCCGAGAATCATGACGATTGGTCCGAAGTCCCGCACGCATTTCCGGCAAATGCTCGTACGTTTGGCGTAATCGACATGGTTCGTGCGATTCGCTCCGGACGGCCGCACCGCGCTAGCGGCGCTCTGGCTTACCATGTTCTGGAAGTCATGCTCGCATTTGACAAGTCGTCAGAGTCGGGAGTGCATGTCGAAATTCAGAGCACGGTCGAACGGCCCGCACCCCTACCGCTGGGACTTGACGAGTGGAAGGTGGAAGACTGAGAGATTTTCGGTGGGAGAGAATCGAAAAACGGGAACGATAACGCTCGTCCACGTAAGCAACTTTACCTTTTGACAGAGGCCACGGTGCACCAGGGCCATCCGCGCCTTCTGGATTGCCAAATCCAGCATATTTAGTATTTACGTAACTGAAAACCCAAAGGTTCACTGTAGGATAGCTTATTTTCTGTCTTGACGCTACGATCTGTGTAGGAGCGATCTCCTGGTCGCGACCGCCTATTCTTGGCAGGCCAAGATGCCCTGCCTACCGTCGTGACCTCCAGTTGCTGCGTAAGTTCTAATATCTTTATCTAATCTGTGGGTTGGGATCAAGCGAGTGGACAACGATCAAGCGAACGGATAGTGAGCGCGATAGCAAATCCCGTGCGATAGAAATCCCATAGAACACAGTGGAACCCAACTCCAACTTGAATACGACAACTTCCTTAAAGGCAATACAATGAATCAGGGTCTCAAAGCGCAATGGCAGGAAGAATTCGATGAGGCAGACGTACAGACCGTTAGACAGATGCTCGCCCAAGAGCCACAATTGGTTAATGTGCGGGTTAGGCGCAGCAATCAAGCCGTACCGCAATGGGGACCATTATTCGTTGCCAGCGTCAAGCTCAATAGTCTTGACAAGGTCAAAGCCCTTGTCGAAGCGGGGGCGAACATAAACAACAGTGAGCTTGGCACGCACTGGCCCAGTACCGATTACGAAATCAACCGGTACTTCATTGAATGTGGTATTGATGTAAACCAGCCGAGTTATCTGGGGTTCCACGCCATCGGCGTTACAGGATTAGATTCCATTCTGCTGATGATGAAAAACGGTCTCGATCCCAACTTCACTTGGGGCTACATTGGACAGACGATGTTGCATCTGCAAGCGTTGCATGATGCCGACAAAGAGTTGGCGTGTACCTTTATGTTGATTCGGGCGGGGGCAAATGTCAACGCGCAAGCGCTGACCGGTTTGGATGACGAACCGATTATGGAGAACGAGCACGGTATCCGGTACGGTCGAGAGACCCCGCTTCACTCCGCCGCCCGGTCCGGCAGTAAGCTACAAGTGCGACTTCTACTTGATCACGGGGCGGACGCCTCGCTTAAAACAGTCAGCCGAATAGTCGAGCCGAAAAAACTCACCGAGTGGACCGAGGGGGTTACATCCTTCCTCTGGCCCATGACCGAGTTCAAACGAGTGCTGTTTGAGCCGTATGCCGGCGAAACGCCGTTGGAGATGGCAATCCGTTACGGCCATCATGAGGTGGCGGCAATCCTTGACGAGAGAACAGGTTGAATCTGGCTTGTGTCAGGTGCGATCTGCTATCGCCAAGTAGGACTCAGTCCGGTACTGTCTTCGACCGATGCTCAAGAAAAGAGGATTTCAATCAATGCAGAAACCATTGTATCTTGACACGGATGAACCACTTGACGGCGATCTGGATGTTGGTGGGCGTGGCAACGACGTATGGAGGATATGCGAAAGCGCGTACACGGGAGACGTTAAAACCGTACAAGAACTGATAAACCGCGACCCAAAATTGGTTTCTTATGAATACATAACCAGCCCGGTAGGCTTTGCCGTCGCCGCGGGAAACACGGAAGTTGCCAGAACCCTGTTGAGTCATGGCGCCAGTCCGTGCGCCTCTCTTCACGAGCATTCGCTTCTGAGAGTTGCCGAAATCCGGGGGTATTCTGAGATCCATCAACTCCTACTAAACACACTGAAATCCCGATTCGACTACTCGGAAAACCAGCGCTCCATGACCGAACTGTTTCAAGCAATCACGGCGTTGGATTCTAACCGAATCAGTGAGCTTCTCAAGGGGCAACCACAACTGGGAACGGAGGCAACTCTATCAGGTGATACCGCTCTGCACCATGTAGCGTCCCTCTCCACCGAGAACGTGAAAGAAATCGTCGATCTACTGCTTAGGTATGGTGCACGACTCGATGCGCGCAATGGAGGCGAACAAACGCCCATTGACGTGGGGATGGATGGCGGGAAATCCAAGTTGGTTCGTTATTTTCTCGAAAAACATCCGGTCAACCACATCACAATTGCCGCCTTTGAAGGAGACTTAGACAGAGTAGAGGCCTCGCTGAAAGCGGATCCATCGCAAGCAAACGCGCTCAGCCCTGCGGGACAACGTCCGCTGTCTCTCGCTGCGAAAGGGGGTTATCTAACCGTTGCCAAATCCCTGCTTGAAGCCGGCGCTCAGATTGAGGCACCAGAACGAAAAGCGCGGCACGGGATGGCGCTGGCAGAAGCCGTCTCCGGCAACCACTATGAGATAGCGGAGTTGCTTCTTGAGCACGGAGCTAATCCAAACCATCAACCTCTGACGCTTCACGCCAATGACGACAAGATGGTTGCGCTGCTTTATCGCTATGGCGCCTACGTATCGTTCTGGGATCGATGTGGCGGAGACGATATTGAAATCGTGTCGTCAATGTTGAACATGAACCCTGCAATGGCACGGTGTGAAGCGCCAATTTTGCTTGGTCGTTCGCGAGGTGATAATCCGCTTACGACGGGCGGCAAAAACTTGGACATTATTCGACTGCTGCTCCGTTACGGCGCTCAACTACAACCCACAAGTAATTGGTGCAACAGCTATATGTGGAATGACTACGACAAAGCGCAGTTGCTGTTAGATTACGGAGCCAGCCCGGACATGCAAACAATGACGGGCGTACGTCCACTCCATTTTCTGGCGACGGAAGTGTGGGACGCCCAAAAACCGAGCACCGCCGAACTATTGCTCAAGCGTGGTGTAGAGGTCGATTCGGTTGAGGAACTTTCGGGGGCAACCCCACTCGGTTGGGCGTCAAGCTGCGGAGATACAGAGTTTATGGAACTCCTAATAGACCACGGCGCCGACGTGAATCCCCCGACACAACCGTGGTCAAACCCTTTAGCGTTAGCTGAGCAAAATAGCCAGAAAAACGCAATTATGCTACTAAAGCGTCATGGAGCAAGAGTCTGATTCCGCATTGAGCAGGTTTATATTGTCAAGGAAAGAAACGATACCCATATCCCCCGACAATCTCACGTATGATTGTCCATAAACCGCCGATAACGTGCTGGCCCAAGATTACCCCCAAGAAAAACGGCACCATCTTGCGATAGAGTTGAATGCCCCCGAACTTCAGTATCACCCACTTCGTTAACCACGCAAGAAAGACCGAAAACCACATGGCGCTCATCACCCAACCGCAAGCCACCGCATACCCGACAGGATGAAACGGAAACCCGACAAATCGATGATGCAGCACCGTAAATAGCGCCGTGATGCCAGCCCCCACACCGACCTCCCGAAGCATGAGATCGTTACCCTCGCCCGGGTTTTGCAACCATACTTCGAGCCGACGAAGCGCTTCCGACCCTAGATTGTATCGGGTTCCCGTGCCGTGACGATACATGGCGTCCGTGTACGCCCAAAAACCCGCGACCGTGCCGACAATGGAAGCCACAATCATCGCCGCCAGAAATCGTCGACTCGAAGCTCCCACAGACTGGGCAAGCTTGAAACCTTCTAGCTGATGCCCAACCGGGTGAGACCGATACGCCCGGCTCATCCAATAGAGCCTGGTGAACAACGCGATATTGCGCGCCCCCGTACGGCGTGCCCCGAGTCCGTTCAGGATGAGTTGCTCGGGACCTATCCACTCGGCATCGTGCGCTGGCGGTCCGGTCTCCGCACGGATTCGGGCAATCGCAATCATGTAGAGAAAATAGATTAGAAGAAAAAGTGCCGCAATCCCCACAGACATGCCAACGTAGTACAGCGCCAACACCAAAATACAAATGCCAGCCACCATCCCGACTAGCGCTGTTCGGTAGCGCATTGGCTCGTTCGCCTCGGCTCCTTCCGGGGGGTTACCGCGAATTCCCCAGCCCAGTACCTGCTTGAGGTATTTGCGGCTTGCCCACAATGCGAGAATTGTAAGTACCATCCACGCGCCCGATGTCTGATAGCTCCGATACGGTCCTGGCGTATCCCAGACACCAATCGCTCGCCGAAAGATGAGTTCCGCCTTCCAGAATAGATGGAAAAACCACGCCGAAAACGAGAGATTCACCGGTAGAAAGTAGACCAACCCAATCACGAAAGGGTACACTGCCACCGGAGTCCAGCCAATAGCATTCCACGGCTTTGCCGTGAACAGCGACGCAGGGTCGTAGACAATTTTGAAACTCGGAATAACGGGAAAAAGCCCGTGCAAGCCGTTGATAACATCTATGCTGCCGGTCAAGATAAATCCAATCCACAGAGCCCGATTCGAGAGTAGTCCTATGCCGCCTCTCGCCAGTTCCAGCGGCAACTGGATGACCGGGTAGGACAGTTTCTCGTTTTCCGTCCACTGCTTTCTGATGATAGCGTTCATACACAGCAGAACGAAGAGGAGTACGACCAAGAATCCGCCCCAAAACACCACGGGAAGTAACCACGCACTCAAATTCCTGTCACTGTAAAGCGTGGTTTCCCCTTTCTGGAAGGCGATTAAAGCTCTCTCATCATATACGGTAAGCCATTGAGGGATATGCCGTCCGAACAGGACTGCCCACTCGTTTTCCGGCGTTGCGCCCCACAGAGATGTCAGCGTTGGAACCATGACATTCATCAGGTCATGTCCAAAGATGCCGGTGCCAATCGACAGCATCACATACACAATTAGGAGTTCGCTAGGTTGGAAAGCAATCTGCGGAGCGGCTTTCTTCAGCAGTGCGTTCAGAATCGCCAGAACAAAGATGCTGAACGTCACGTTATAGAAAAGCGTGAAAAGCGTAGAATAGACGGCGGGATGGAGCGACTCCGCGTGCATTAGCCAGTAGAGGTTGATCGGTATCAATAGCGCTCCCAGAATCAGGGCGCGATAGAACGACATCTTCCTCTCTGTTTGCAAAGGCGTCGAAGCTCCTCAAGTGTGAATTGGAAAGGGGGACATGTCTCTCACGATTCACGTGGGATGGTGTATGATTGGGCATCCTGAAATTCATCAGCGGCTGCCAGCTCCGTTAAACTCGTGTCAAGCGACAACGGATGCTTCTACGTGCGACTCACGGTGTTTGTCACCCCGGAAAACTGGTGCACCTGTATGACACTCAATGTCGCTTGTGCAAGCGCCCCACGCGTCTGCTATCCGAAATGCCGACCTAACATTGACGGGGGCTTGCACATCCTGTACGATAAAAGCCAGTTTTCTTTCTGGCGCTTCCGCCTGCTTAGAGCTTGTTTGAACATCCATTTTTGTAGCGCTATTCGTCTCAAAACCAAGGTTTTTGTCAGCGTTTTTGTAGGGTGTGCACTGCGCACCAGCCTTTAGAAGCCCCAGCGGGGATCGAGCGAACGGATAGTGAGTGCGATAGAGATCTCACAGATAATTGCACTCGAAATGCCCAAAAATGGCTTTTCCATCTATTTTTCAAACAGGATCTTCAGAAAATCTTTGAGCGGTTACCGCGAGGTTGTTTCATCTGAACGTCAAGCTGCTTTGTGCTGTATCAAACGTCGTCTCGCACTCGCACGTGCAAGCCCAACATCGAAAGTGATATGGCGATACTCAGTAATACCGAGATTGATTGCATGTGCTGTTTCAAGGTTGAAACCCCACTCAATCCATTCCGGCATATCTGCCTCCGGGATGTCACCCGCGGCGATAACCTTCATGATACTAATACCTTTTCCGAGCTGATACGCGCGTTGGAGGTATTCCAGATGTCGATCGAGGGCACCACCCTCTAACATCCTGCCTTCCTTATTTGCCGTCGCTAGGATAACCTCGATTTCGGGATGGTCAATTACCGCACCCATGACAGCACCTGTATAGACATGCGTGGAACACCCGATAGCTCGGACTTTGCCAGCTTCTTTTGCTTCTCGAAACGCGTCTAGAGCTCCCTCTCGCGATGCCAAATCTTCGGGTGTAGAGATGCCGTGTAGCAACAATACATCTATGTAATCCGTTTTCAGCTCCTGAAGTGAACGCGCAATGCTTGCAGAGGCACCTTCGTAGTCTTTCGCACCGTTCTTCGTTTGAATGACAACCTCGTGCCGAAGAATCTGGCGCACTGCCTCTCCGAGATGGGGTTGCGTCCCATACCCCTCGGCAGTATCCCAAAAAGTAATACCCTCGTCAAAAACTCTCAACATCAGTTTGCTGCCCGCTTCGTAGGTATCGCAGGTGTCCTTAATCCGTCCTGCACCGAAGCAGAGCCGTGAAATCTCTATCCCCGTTTTTCCATAGGCCAAATATTCCATTTTGTCCTCCGCAACCATCTGTTGTGATTCGCGTCAAACGGTCTTTATGACTCTAATTCTATAAACTGGTTCAGATGCCTTCCGGTATACTTTAACCGAATCCCACCTGATGTTATACCAATTCCCTATTGAGGTTGTCCGCTTCATAGCACTCTATTCCGAATCGTAGCATGCCTCCTTCAAGAATTGGAGCATCCGCAGCCGTCGTGGCGGGGCATCTTTGAACGTTTCGGGCGTGTAATAGCCCCCGTCTTTGCGGTAGAGCCACTTGATGTGCTCCGCCTCCTCTGGCGTTCGTGGCTTTTGCAGATAGTTAAGATAAATACCGCGCCGTCTCACGCCCGCGCCGAATGCCGCATGGTAAAGTTTCACATTGAACGCCAATAGATCGCCCGGATCCGTTTCGATCGGATAGATGCCCGGAACATCCCTCCCAAGAGGCAGAATGTCTTCGCCGCATTTCTCCAGCCGCTCCCGGTAGGGAAGAAAGTGGCTCCCCGGCAGCACGGAGAGGCAGCCAGTTGTTGCCCGAACGGGCTCCAGATAGAAAATCACTTTCAGATGAAGATGTCCCTCGGGCGCAATATCGTCATGATGCCACCTCGTGTTGTGAGTTCGAATAGCCCCCTGCGAAACCGTAAAAACATAGTCTTCGCCGAGCAAATCCTCGATGAGTTCATTGAGTTTGTCGCTGTCAAGCAGTGGATGGTAGACCGCAGGATTGGATTCGAAGAACTGGAGCGTATTTATCATCCTTTTCTCTTCGTTTGTCTCCAGTGTCTTCAGACCTTTGGCTCTTTTCAATGTCTCATCGAATGCATCGGTGTACTTCTGCAGTTCGTCAGCAGGAAGAAAGTCCTTCAAACAGAGAAATCCCAAGGTTTCAAAATGGTGTTTCTGGGTTTCTGTTAGCATCTTACACCTCCGTGAATTCAGTGCGTTCTTCTAAGTTCGACTTTGTACAAAGTACAATTCTGAATTGTCATCTTAATGAGCGCGAAAGAACTCCCATAGAGATCCCTTCAAGCAAACATATAACCCCGCACGGAAAGAGCATTCGGACGGGCGTAATCCACTGCACCCGCTCCACTCCTATCCGCCACGCCTATCAAGGTTGTCCGCTTTAAAGTATACTATTCCGAATCGTAGCACGCCTCCTTCAAGAATTGGAGCATCCGCAGCCGTCGTGGCGGGGCATCTTTGAACGTTTCAGGGGTGTAATAACCTCCGTCTTTGCGGTAGAGCCACTTTATGTACTCCGCCTCCTCAGGGGTCCTAGGCTTCTGTATATAGTTGATATAAACGCCGCGTCGTTTCGCGCCTTCGCCGAATGCGGAATGGTAAAGTTTCACATTGAAAACCAGGAGATCGCCGGGATCCGTCTCAATCGGATAGATGCCGGGAACATCCTTCCCGAGAGGCAGAATGTCTTCGCCATATTTCTCCATCCGTTCCCGGTAGGGAAGAAAGTGGCTGCCCGGCAGCACGCAGAGGCAGCCGGTTGTTGCCCTGACGGGTTCTAGATAGAAAATCACTTTCAGATGACGATGTCCCTCCGGAGCGACATCGTCATGATGCCACCTCGTGTTGTTGGTGCGAAGGGCGCACTCTGAAACCGTAAACACATACTCTTCGCCGAGCAAGTCCTCAATGAGCTCGTTGAGTTTGTCGCCATCAAGCAGTGGGTGGTAAACCGCTGGATTCGACTCGAAGAACCGGAGGGTACCTATCGTCCTTCTCTCTTCATTTATCTCCAGCGTCTTGAGACCTTTGGCCCTTTTCAAGGTCTCATCGAATGCATCGGTGTACCGTTGTAGTTCGTCAGCAGGAAAAAAGTCCCTCAAACAGAGAAATCCCAACGTTTCAAAATGGTGTTTCTGAGCTTCTGTTAACATTTTTCACCTTCCGTGGGTTCGTTCAGTGATTTTTGACGTGGCCGTTTTGCATATTCTGCGACCATCATGGTCACTGTTTCTATTTCTCAATCTCGACCCATCAACAGACTGCCCATCGCCAGAATTCAGCCCGTTACCAGATAATCCCTTTCAGATTAGGTATAAACCGGGTTCTCTTCACCTGGTTTCCGGATGGCACATCTTCATAAAGCGGATAAGCCACCCCTTTTGGATCAATGGAGATGACATCTGAACCGCGCAGAACCAATTTGTACGGAATTTCCCCGAGCACCCGATGCACCTCTCGTTGCGGCACCGGGAACTCCAACGTGACCCGATCGCCCGGTTTCAGCCAGCCGACCCGCAGATAACGCCCTTCAATCAACGCCCGGCGCGCTTCTGCCCCAACGGTTACCCGCACCGCGTCGGGTTTGCACCACTCCGGAATCCGCACAGCCACTTCTGGCGCATCCTTAATTCGAAGTATAACCTTTCCCTCCACCGGCAAATAACTGTCAATGTCGAGCCATTCGGAGGCGCGATTCAGCAACAGATGCACCTTCACCAGATCGCCCGTCTTGCTCACCATGCTATCCCACACGCAATAAAACGTCCGCGCACCGTTAGCCGTGCAGCAGTGCATAATTGACGAATCCATTAGCTTTGGACCATCGGGAGTTTGATTCACGGTCAGGGCTTCATTGGCGCGCATCCAACCGAAGAACGAACCGACAGATCTCTCGCGAATATTTGTGGAGTCACGGTACAACCGGTTGTCCGGTTCCGTATTATAATATTCCTCCGGGATATCTTCAAACAGGTGAGGGTCGCACAGTTGCCCCTGAGCGTACACATTACGCACCCACCGATCAACATCGTCCCAGTAATCGCCCAACCCGGCGCGGGTCAAGTAAAGCGCCAGCCAGACCATATCGGCAACCTCGCAGATCTCGACCGTATTGCCGTACCTTTCTAGGTAACGGTCGGTGCCCTGTTGAACCTCCGGATAGAACCCGATAAGCGGATCGCCCATCTCCCGCGCCCAACGGTAGCACGCGTCCACCCGCTCCAGCACCTCCCGATTTCCGGTGGCGTAGCCGTACTCGCACACTGCCATCAGGGCGTAAAGCCCGTGATGAAAATGCCAAAACGAGTAGCGGCCATCCTCGTCGTTAAAAACGCGATCTAACGCCCAACGAGCCAAACCACGACACAACTCCAGAGCAGGCTCATAACCCGTGACGCGGTAGAAGAGCCCCGCACCGTGCCCGGTAGAACCTATCGAATATATCGTTGTAAACAGATGTTCCTTGCTATATAAACCGCCGCCTTCGTCCGGCAACATGCCCGGTTCATCGGCATTGCTCGGTGGAATTTGTCCCGGTTGGTATTGCGCTCGCCAGAGAAACCTGAAACCATCCTTTTCTCGCGTCAGGGATAGAATGCGATCAACTTTGCGTTTGCCAAACTCAATCCATTGTGGGTTGTCGTCAACCTGCGCCAGTATTGACATCGTCACGATTTGCCTGCCTTCACCCCAAATCTCGGCGAAAGGTATCATCTCATCGGCCTCACCTTCCGCAAAATGGGCCATTCCCATAGGAACCGTGTCGAATATATCGGTCGGGCAATAGGTAAGTCCGTCCGCACCGATAAGGTCTACCTGTGCCTGAATGACCCCCGAATCCACCTCCAAACTGGACTCATCCCCGGAAGCCAGTCGGCCCAACGCCAACGCCTCCACGAATTTCGGCGGAATATTCAGATAGACATCGATTAAATGGTTGACAAACAGCACCGCCGGTCTACGCGAGAAATCCACGATGAATTTCAAACCCCACCGTGACTCCGCGTCCCAGACATTGGTTAGGGCATTGATAGCCAACGCCATCCTATCTGCCAAATCGAGTGTATCTGGCACTTCGACCTCATAGCGGTCACCCTTTATGCATTGTGCGGTAGGGTTATCATCAGCCATACGCTTCTTGTCCTTTCAATCTCAACACTGTTTCAAGTTTCACGCTCCCAACTTCTCTGACTCGACGCGCACCCTCAATGCTCAGACTGGATTGGCAAATCCAGACTGCACACTCGAATCCACCCGTCCGAATCACTCGTCTTTCTTATCTCTGCCGGATAAACTTCTGCAGCCGACCATCTGCCTGCACCTCGCTCACATACATATCCCCATGCGAATCTACCCAGAGACCGTGTGGGCAAGCATAGAACAACCCGGGCACCTCATTTCCGCGCTCACTCCCCCACTGGGTAATCACCTCCCCATCAAGCGTCATTATCGTGAGGTGCTGATCCATCTCCGCAATGTAAACGATGTCGTCCTCATCAATGTAAATGGTGTCCGGATGCTTTAACCCGCCCCACTCTTCAATGTACTCGCCGTCAAGCGTGAAGAACTGGATGCGGTTGTTGCTGCGGTCTGCCACCATCACCCGGTTGCGCGGATCCACCCGAACACAATGCGGCAAATCAAACTCTCCGGGTCCCGTCCCCGGCCTACCCCACGACATTATCAACTCTCCGTCGGGCGAATACTTGTGTACACGCGCGTTTCCGTACCCATCACTGATGAACATCTCGCCATTCGGGCCTAGTGCAAGATCGGTCGGCAAATTGAACGGTTCTCCATCCGCACCAGGCTGACCTTGGTTGCCGATGGACATCAGCAGTTCGCCGTCCGACGTGAATTTGTGCATAATATGTGCGTCCCGCTCAACACAATAGATGTTATCTTCGGCATCAATGAAAATGCCGTGTGCATCCACAAGGATGTCGTCTCCCCACGAAGCGAGAAAGTTACCTTCGCGATCGAAAACCACCATGGGGTGCTCACTTCGGCTGTAGACATAAACCCTGTCTTGCGAATCCACGCCAACGGCTGGAATCCAACCGAAATTCCATCCTTCGGGTAATTGCCACCAATCTTCCTGAACTTCGTAAGTATGACTACCTGCTCCGTATGTCATGCGACTTTTCCTCCGAGAGTCTAAATATTGTGCACATAAATCATTCCATATCCTGCATTCATTATCTCATAGTTATTGCCGAATTGCAACAATCAACCAATCAAACGAGATCAACCGAACGGACAGTGAGGGCGATAGACATCCTGATAGCGACTGCGATAGTAAATCCCGTGCGATAGTATTCCTATAGAAATCTTCTCCAACCTGTAGGAGGGAGCTCCGGCTCGCGACAAACCCAAGTTTATTCTCGAAATCTCGGTTTTACCTCCATCGCCTTCTTCGCCTTGCAGCACCGTATTTCGCCGCGCCGCCCGCGCTCTCACGATTCACGCACTACGTTTCATGTGCGTCCCGTCCTTCCAATCTTCCCTCCTTCCATCCTTCCCCGTTCGTAGTAGTGATCAAGGAAGCGAATAGCGACCGCGATAGAAATCCTTTCTCCGCACATCTGGTCTATCGGCTTTTTGCTTGACTGCGTTCTGCGATTGGATTTATAATCCCATCCTTGATAAGCGCACAATTAAGAACACGCGGAAACGGAACGCACGAAATCAAAGAGAAACAAACGTGACACAATCGAAGGAGTTTATGCGACTGCTTCACAACAATCTTTGCCAAGAGGGATTCATAAGATTATGAGTATGCAGGCGGCGTTTATGCACGGCGCGCGCGACATGCGCGTTGAACGAACAGAAATTCCCCATGCTACGGAAACAACCGCCGTCATAAAAGTTATGAGCAGCGGCGTCTGCGGCTCCGATCTGCACTGGTACGCAGTCCGACCCTACCCGGAGCCCACCGTGCTGGGACACGAAGTTAGCGGCGAGATCGTGGAAGTTGGAACCGAGCTTGGAGGGTTCCGCGAAGGCGATCGCGTCTGCGTGGACCTCACCCGACACTACGCGTGTGGGGATTGCCCATCCTGCCGTGGGGGCACATACTTTCACTGTCCGAACAAGGCTCGCGTGCCGTGGGGCGGTGGTTTCGCGGAATACATGGAAGTCAAGGGCTTGGGAATCCACCCCCTGCCGGATTCGCTTACCCACGAACAGGGAGCAATGGTCGAACCGGTCGCTGTCGGAGTTCACGCCTGCCGCTACGGCAATGTCAAATCCGGCGAGAGTGTGTTGGTGCTCGGTGCGGGAACAATTGGCTTGCTATCTCTTGCTGTGGCAAAGGTGTTTGGCGCCAAACGTGCCTACATTGTAGCCAAGTACGATGTGCAGGTGCGTATGGCGGAGGCGATGGGCGCAGATGGCATTATCCGCTTGGGAACCGGCCACTTGGCTCAGCAGGTGCAAGAAATTTCGGATGGAGAACCCATTGACACCGTTATTGAAACTGTCGGCGGATCTGCTCCAACCATCGATCAAGCAGTAAGCGCCGTCAGACCCGAAGGCAAGGTTGTTGTTACCGGCGTCTTTCCCAAACCCGTCCCGATCAACTTGGAACAGGCACTGGAAAAGGAGGCGAAAATCATCTTCTCCGTATGTTACAGCGCGGAAAACGGAACACACGACTATGAAGCCGCTTCCGATCTCATCGCCTCCGGAAAAGTGAACGCGACGCAACTCATCACGCATCGCTTCCCGCTGAACCAAACGCCCGAGGCATTTGAAACTGCCCTTGACAAAACGACCGGCTCGGTCAAAGCCATGATAAACGTGTCCGCGCCATAAAATTGTCCACAACTTGCACGCATCTTGACTTCCGAGGATAAAAGCGTATGCGTCTCGTTTACTCTTGAGTCCGGTACTCACCACAAAACTGTTTAAACAACGACGGGAACAACACCGATACATTTCCAGTGCCACTGTGAAAGTCCTTTTCCTTCTTAAAAAGAGAGGTCATCTACATGGACAAACATGCTCACACTCGAAATAACCCGAACCCCCATTTGACCATCCCTGCCTCGGAAACTGCCGAGCGGATGGCTAATTCTTGTGCGAATTTTCTGGAAGCCTTGACACCCGCTCTGCGACAAAAGGCGGAATTTCCGTTTGCCGACACCGAGCGGTTACGTTGGCACTTCGTCCCGGTAGAGTTGTGGGAACGAAAAGGCATACCGCTTAAGGAGATGAATGATGCGCAGCGGAAGGCAGCCTTCAAACTACTGGCGTGCGGGCTAAGCAATCAGGGATATCGCAAAGCGAAAGCAATCATCAACTTGGAGCCGACACTCGGTGAAATTGAGCGTGCCGAGGGCGATACCCGATTTCCGCGTGACCCGGAGCAATACTTCTTTTCGGTATTTGGCGATCCGACCAATAACGAGCCTTGGGGCTGGCGGGCGGAAGGACACCACGTCTCGCTCCACTTCACGGTGATAAATCGGGAATTCATCTCTCCAAATCCCTGCTTTTTCGGTTCCAATCCCGCAGAAGTTCGGCACGGTGCTAACAAAGGGCTACGTATTCTCTCGGCGGAGGAAGATCTTGCGCGGCAACTGCTTGGCAGCTTGAAGACCGATCAGAGAGGCAAAGCGGTTATCAACCCAACCGCGCCCCCTGACATTCTGACGCGTGAACAACTGAAAGTTGAAGTTGGGGCGGTGCAAGGGCTGGCTGCCGAGTCGATGGAGACCCCGCAACGAGAACTACTCGTAAAACTAATTCACGAGTATGTGGAAAGACTGCCGCAGGAGATAGCCGACATAGAAATTCGGAAACTTCGAGATGCCAACCTGAACGACATCCATTTTGCGTGGGCAGGCGCGGAAGAGCGCGGCAAACCGCACTACTACCGCCTTCACGGACCATTCTTCTTCGCCGAATACGACAACACGCAGAATAACGCCAACCACATTCATACCGTGTGGCGACACATGGAGGACGATTTCGGTTTCGATTTGCTCCGATTGCACTATCAACACGCGGAACCCACGAAACACCATCAACATTGACGAATCGGAGTTTATAGTCATTGCAACTAAGAATTATACATTTAGGATTTATGCAGTGCGGTTTGTAGGAGCGATCAAAGGAATGAATAATGACTGCGATAGAGATCCCTCTCCGAATCGCGACCATGGGTTTATAGCAGCGCAGTTCATTGCGCGTCGCTTGGTGCTTCACTTACCTATAGATCGCAATATGTGTAAATGTGAAGGTAGATGATTATAAGAATGCTGGACATATCCACGACGACGTCGGAAATCGGAAGTAGCATTTTCCTCCAATCCACAGAAATCCTAACAAAGACTATATGAACACTGTACGCGTTGGCATCGTCGGGTTGGGGCTTGTTGCTGCCTCACACTTGAAAGGCTACGGGTGCCATCCACATGCCCAAGTCGTTGCCATCTGCGATCTTGAGGCGGCAAGAGCAGATCGTTTTGCGTCGGAACACGGAATTGAGGATGTCTATACGTCGTATGAGGAGATGTTGGCAAAAGCCCAAATCAACACGGTTGATATCGCCACCCCGACCTTTCTACACCCATCAATGACCCGCCAAGCCGCCGAAGCCGGAATGCATGTCCACTGCGAGAAACCCTTCTGCCGGAGTGTGGGCGAAGGCCTTGAAGCCTGCGAGGCTGTACACCGTAGCGGGGTCAAGCTAGTTGTCGGTGAGACGTATGTCTTTATCGCCTCCCACATGAAGGCTCGTGAACTAATTGATGCCGGAGAGATTGGACGCCCCCTCCAACTACGCCAACGGCACGGTGCTTGGTTCGAGCGTGAAAGAGAAGTGGTTGGAGAAATCCCCGAAGCCCGAAACTGGCGCGTCAATGGCGAAAAATCGGGCGGTGGTGACTATCCGTGGATCTTCGACCATGCCGTGCATTTCTTCGCCACAGCCGAATACCTCATGGGAGATACCCGGATTGCCGAAATCTCTGCCGTCACCGGTACCTGTCGAACGGATTCGAACGGAGGCGGTGCTGCCCACGATCCTTATTCGATCCCCGATGTCGATATTCCCATCATCACGTGGAAGTATGAGGATACTGATTGCCAGGGGCTTTGGATGCGAGCTGAACGGCTGAACGGCAAATACGACTACATGCACGGCTTCAGCACGACGGTCATCGGTGAGCGCGGTATGATTGAGGTGCTGGGGGAGGGCGGTCACAATCTGTTGTGGAACGGCGAGCAGCAGCATCTGCTTTTGCATCGCGAAGGCAAAGAAACCCGCTCCTTCCGCTTTGACGAGGGAGGCGATGATGTTTGGCAATCTGATATCAGCTACTACAGCCGCGGACATATTAACCAAGTCCACCATCTTATCGACTGTGTCCACCATGATACTTCACCCCGTTATTCCGGGGAGGATGGTGTACATGCCGTACGCTGCACCTTAGCCGCAATACGCTCCGCTCGCGAAAGCCGCCCCATCGCCGTAGAGGACATCGCTCCAAGCTACACCGCCTACTCCTAGGTCTATTTGCCTTGAAGATTAGAACTTACCCATTCGGTAATGAGACGATGACCATTTTAGAGGTATCGGTATGAACATCACCCAATTCTCAATCGAAGAGGTACGCTGTTTGGCCGAACGCCAAAATTTTGAGATTCGCCCCTTGACGTTCTTGGTCGGCGAAAACAGCACCGGCAAAACAACAGCATTGGGGTGTTTCCAAGCATTGGCAAACTGTTTTACTGAGGGGGTAGTGGATTTTAATCGTTCCCCGTATTCAATGGGGAATTTTGAGGATGTTGTTAGAAATAGCAGGAAAAAAGGAAAGACTTTCAAACTTGGGTTTAATTTTGAACACGGAAAGGAAAACGTCGAATGGATCCTTGAATTCGTTGAGCAGAAGGGGAAACTTGAACCTGCTGTCGATGCGGCGTCACTGAGATTCAGTGATGGTAAAATCGTTTGCATTCCGGATTTTGGACTGGAGCTGGATACACATGTAGCCGACTTTGATGGAGAAAAAAATCAGTATCATATTGTTCATGGCTATGATTTGGTGAGTGAATTTCCGCCTTCTGCTTTTCTTCGCTATATTATGTCTGGAGCCGAATCTGAAGACGAGAAGGCTTTACAAAAGTATTTGAAGACAAAGCCTACGGCTCTATGGCGCGATAAACCTATACTCGTGTTTAGTATCGCGCCTATTCGATCGCACCCAAAACAGTCCTATAATGCGACAGAGGTATCTGATGACCCTGAGGGGAGCGATGTACCGATGCAGTTGATGGAGAGAAAAACGACTAAAGAAAAGGAATGGGAGGCCTTGAAGCAGCAGTTGGTCAAATTTGGGAAGAGTTCGGGACTGTTTCAGAACATAGAGATTGTAAATCTAAGGTCACCCGAGGCTTCATTCCAACTAAGAATCAAGGTGAGGGGGCCCAACGCCAGTATCATTGATGTCGGCTACGGCATTAGTCAAATTCTGCCGATTCTGGTGCAGATTCTTGACCCGCCGAGTTCTCGTGGACCCGTAACAGAGATGCCCTTCTTCCTACTACAACAGCCTGAAATCCATTTGCATCCCAAAGCACAAGCCGAACTTTCTACTCTAATAGCGAAATTGGCGGGCGAGCATAAGAGGGCATTCATCGTTGAAACACATAGCGACTACATGATTGACCGCGCACGGATCGAAATCAGGAAAGGCACTATTCGTCCCGAGGATGTATCATTGATATATTTGGAGCCAAAGGGACGAGTTGTCAAGGTACACAATATCAGTTTTGACAAGACTGGAGATATGATTTCCATACCGAATTCGTATCGAGAATTCTTCATGAAGGAAGTTACCCACCTCATGGGTTTTGAGGGCTAACTATGTGTATTATTTTGGATGCCAATATGTTGAGCAGATTCAAGAAACGCGCCGATGAGGACATAAAGCCTGTGTGGGACTGGGTATATAACAGAAATGGAAAGATAGCTTACTCTACCACTGAGAAGTTTAAAGAAGAATGGACAAAGGGAGGAGGAGACAATGTGCTGAAAGAACTGCAAACGAATAAAAAACTCAAACCAGTGTCGGCTCAAGATGTATTAGAGAACAAAACGAACTGGAGGGACAAATAAAATCAAATGACCCGCATATTATCGCGTTAGCCATCGTTGCAAACGTAAAGGTATTAGTTTCCGAAGACGGAACATTGATAAACGACTTTACCAATCGCAATCTGGTGGTTCGAGGCAGAGTCTATCGGAGGGCGGAACATGCGCATTTACTGACTAGCGTTCGTTGTCCTTAACTGGCTGAGGCGTTCCCTCATTCTCAATCACTGGACGTATAACACAAGTAATCATGGCACTACACCCAAACTTCCCTCAGTCCCCGCACGCAATTAGCGACCCCTCGGTGCGCTGGTTCCCAGCCGACGAAGAACTGCGGGACACCGGCTACGGAAAACTCATTCCCCCACTCGTCCACAAAATCCGCGAAAAGGTCAAAACGTGGCGAGAGGCCGGCTACGGAGAAGCTGCCGAAACCAGCAAATCCCTTCTCAACTGGTGGTTTAACACTCCCCATCTCATGGAAGGCGCCGATGGCGAAACCAGCGGATTCCAATACTACTTCGCCCAGAGAGAGGCGTTGGAGACCGTAATCTACCTGTACGATGTCATTAGGGTACAGGACAAATACGACTTAATGCGATTTGACAGTTCAGGCGCAATCTCAACCGGCATGTTTGATGAAGATTGGCGCCGGTTCGTGCTGAAGATGGCAACCGGCACCGGCAAAACAAAGGTGATGGGCCTTGTCGTCGCTTGGAGTTTCTTTCACAAACTCTACGAACCCGACTCCGACCTGTCGCGCAACTTTCTGGTCATCGCTCCCAACATCATTGTGCTTGACCGTATCTATCACGATTTTCAAGGGCTACGCGTTTTCTTTGGCGACCCCGTGTTGCCCGACAACGGTTTTGACGGTCACAACTGGCGTGACGATTTCCAACTGACCCTGCATCGACAGGACGAAGTGCGCGTCTCCCGTGCCACCGGCAACATCTTTCTTACCAATATCCATCGGGTCTATTCTAGCGACCAAGCCCCGCCGTCCCCCGATGACGAAAACACGATGGACTACTTTCTCGGCAAACGACCCACGGGGGCAACCACGGATTCAAAGGTAGACGTAGGGGATATTGTCCGGGAGGTGGACGAACTCATGGTACTGAACGATGAAGCGCATCATATCCATGACCCGAGATTAGCATGGTTCAAATCCATTGAGGACATTCATAACCGCCTACTGCAGAAAGGCGGCAAGCTATCGTTGCAAGTAGATGTCACCGCCACGCCCAAACACAACAACGGAGCGATCTTTGTCCAGACGGTGGCGGATTATCCGCTCGTGGAAGCCATCTCCCAAAATGTTGTCAAACACCCCGTGCTGCCCGATGCGCCGAGTCGAGCCAAGTTGGAGGAGCGGCAAAGCGCGAAGTACACCGAGAAATATGCGGACTACCTCGAACTTGGCGTCATCGAGTGGCGCAAAGCCTATGCGGAACATGAAAAACTGGGTAAGAAAGCCATTCTATTTGTAATGACCGACGATACCCGAAACTGCGATGAGGTCGCCGAATATCTCGAAAGCCGTTATCCCGAACTGAAAGATGCCGTCTTGGTGATTCACACACAGAGGAATGGCGAAATTTCTGAGGCAACTTCGGGCAAGAAGAAAGAGGAGTTGGGCGAACTGCGTAAACAGGCGAATGAAATTGATTCGATGGGGAGCCCCTACAAGGCGATCGTATCGGTGCTGATGCTCAAGGAGGGATGGGATGTCAGGAATGTGACCACCATTGTCGGCTTACGCGCCTACTCCGCCAAGAGCAACATCCTGCCGGAACAGACCTTGGGACGCGGGCTGCGCCGCATGTACGGCGAGGAAGTGAAGGAGTCAGTCAGCGTCATCGGCACCAACGCTTTCATGGAATTTGTCGAGTCTATCCAAGCGGAAGGAGTTGAATTGGAACGCCAAGCCATGGGCGAGGGCACTGGCCCCAAAACACCGCTGGTGATTGAAGTGGACAAAGACAACCCCAGCAAAGACATTGACGCTCTAGATATCAGTATTCCTAAACTAACCGGGCGTGTTTATCGGGAATACAAGAATCTGTCCGAACTTGATGTGACGCGCTTCGATTTTACCCCTGTGACCTATCGGGAGTTTAGCGAAGAAGAGCAACGGGAGATTGTTTTTAAGGACATGACGACGGGTGAGACGACGCATACCACACAGATGGATAGTGCCGGCATCGCGGATTATCGGAGTGTGATTGCCTACTTCGCACAGACTATCATGAAAGAGTTACGACTGGTCGGTGGCTACGACGCCCTATACCCCAAGGTACAAAGTTTCATTGAGAGCCACTTGTTCGGCAGATCGGTGGCGTTGGAAGACCCAAATACCTTACGCAATCTGTCAGAGGTTGCGGCAACAAAAACCGTATTCGATACCTTCAAGCGAGCGATTAACGACCTCGCAGTTCGGGACAAGGGTGACACAAAGATTAGCGATACTATCAAGCTGCGAAGTACGCGCCCCTTCGTGGTCAAAGACCAGCGGTACGTAGTGTCGAAAAAGTCCGTGTTCAACAGAATCACGGGCGATAATCAACTAGAACGCGACTTCGCCACTTTCTTGGAAAACTGCCCCGATGTCCTTTCCTACGCCAAGAACTACTTCGCGGTAAATTTCAAGCTTGATTATGTCAACGCCGATGGTGATATTTCCAACTACTACCCGGATTTCATAGTTAAACTCGCAGATGGCAGTGTAATCATCGCCGAGACAAAAGGTAGAGAAGATACCGATGTGGCACCAAAAATGCGCAGACTCGCCCAGTGGTGCGAAGATGTCAACAAAATTCACCACGAAGTTTCTTATGACTTTGTCTACGTTGACGAGGACAGCTTTCGGACGTACAACCCACACACATTTCAACAACTGCTGGAGGGATTCACCGAATACAAAACCCGCGACTGAATCCTGTTTATAGGACTTACGCATTTCGGTTTGTAGTTGCCCGAATCTGTAACTGTTTAGTTGAGTTCATAGAAGTGAGAAAAGGGGCCGCATGTTGTAGAGTACGCACCTCGCAGCAAACGTGTCGGCGTTAGGTCTGGTTCGTAGTAGTGCAATTCATTGCACGTCCCAAGCAGGCATGTAATATCCCGATTCATCTAGTTCTGTCAACCGCTAGCGCAACAAGCATATTAATCCGTGCAATCCGCGTAATCCATTTAATCCGCGATTCAGACAGTGTTTGCGTAAATCCTAGTTTGTATTAAAATGTGGCTTTCCCGACTGCTTGGCTGCGAGTGCTTGCGTTTCTTAGATTGACAGCGTAACACATGTATAGTATAATTTGACAGGAACATGAGTTTATTGCCAAAATCATAATTATACGCTTTCTCCGTAAGTCCCGGATAATAGAGGAACCGATGAATCATACAAATATGCCACAGACTGATTCAATTCAAGAACTCGCTCATTTCTGGGACACACATGACTTAACGGATGTCGAGGACGAACTTGAAGAAGTGAGTGCCCCGGTTTTTGAACGTAAAACTATGGTCATTGTTCGCTTAGAAGTTGCCCTTCGTTTAGAACCCGAAGAATCTGAGGTTGTCCAAGCGCTTGCCAATTCGCGTGGAATCTCTCCTGCGAATCTGATTCGGGAATGGGTAATCGAACGCATTGAGGCATCGTCAGAACCGACAACTTAACGTTTGTGACAATCAGATGTTAATCCGCTGTTGCTAGATGGCACGAATCTGCGTTATATTATTTTGAACCTACCGGTGTGTGATACCGCGACAACTATGCCGGTACAATTGAATTTTAGTTTAAGAAGGATACTATGAATATAGAATCGTATTTAACCGATAGAGTTGACGACCAGATAAAATACTTCGACCTGAACGCCATTCGGAACCAGAGAATATACAGGTTTTTGAGGATGACCGCAATCTCGTGCAATGTTCTCACCGCCTTGGCAATCGCGTTGACATTCGCTGCGCCAGCGTTATACAAGGTATATGTCGGGCTTGCGGCATTGGGGCTCACGCTGATTGTCCTTGCCACATACCAGATCGAAGAGTTCTACAATTTCGGCGCCAAGTGGCAAAAGTTCCGTATAGTTGGCGAACTGGTAAAGTCTGAAAAGTACATATTTTTGAATGGCGCGGGGGTGTATTCCTCCGGTGATATGGAGCAGCGGAAACGGTTATTCGTCAAGAAGGTTGAGGACATCTTTCGCGGTACAGATATGTCATACTTTTCATTGATGGTAGAGCCGGGCAAGGGACTGGAAAGGCGCTCGTCATAGTGTCAAGCAGCATAAGATGCTAAGAAGATTCTGTATGCTTTGAAACCGATCAAGCGACCGAATAGGATCAAACGAGTGAATAACGAGTGCGATAGTGATTCCCGCGCGATAGAAACCCCTTTTTTTCCTGAAAACTCGGTTTCTGCAAGCCGTCATTCCCGTGGGATGCGATCGGCAATCGTCAAATTCCTATCCCATTTATCTTCTTCTCAGTCCAAATTGAGAAAAAACGAATTCGAAAAGCACCATGTCTTAACTGATTACTGCCTTTACGATGCTGCCCACGCGTCGCAATACAATCTAAAATAAACAAAATATCACCATGCCACGACTCACTGAACAAGAACAACAAGAAATTCTCCGTTTCATTGAGGCGGACAAACCTCTCCCCGAGAAGTATCGCTTTCTGCTATTCGAGGACAAACGCGAGGTGGAGTTAGTCTGGAATAGCAAGACCAACGAAGTCTGCAACATCGTCCTCCCCTTTCAGTCAATTGAACTCGTGGATGAACCTCGCGCCGAAAAACCTGACGACACCAGTCCGTGGCTAGAGTTGTTCGATGAGCGCGGACGCCAACTCAAGGGCTGGACGAACAAACTGATTTGGGGCGACAACAAGTTGATTCTGTCCTCGCTTAAGAATGGTCCCCTGCGCGAGGAGATTGAAGCCGAGGGTGGACTCAAGTTAATCTATATCGATCCCCCTTTTGACGTGGGCGCGGACTTTTCCATGAACATTGAAATTGGCGAAGACACCTTTACGAAAAAACCGAACATCCTTGAAGAGATTGCCTACCGTGACACTTGGGGCAAGGGATCGGATTCATTCATTGCTATGATTTACGAGCGCGTGGTGCTAATGAGGGATTTGCTAGCAGAGGACGGAAGTATTTACGTGCATTGTGACTGGAGAATGATCGGTTATTTGCGACTAGTTGTCGATGAAGTCTTCGGACATGACCATTTCCAAAACATAATCACTTGGCGTAGAGGCCCTCAAAAATCACATGGATTAGGTTATGGACACAACGCCGACTATATAATTTACGGAACGAAAACGGATCGATTTGTCTGGAATATACAAACCGGTGAGTTGTCAGGTGAATACTTAGAATCCTTCAAAGAAGATGAGTATGGAAAGTATGTTACCACCCCCCTTCACAGTGGTCGTCCACCAAAAATTGTACCAGAATGGCGAGGAGTTAAACCACCCTCAGGAAGGGGCTGGGCATACACAATTGAGACACTTGAGCATTTTGATAAAGAAGGCAAAGTTGAGTGGAGCAAGAATGGTATTCCCCGGTTAAAGCGTTACTTAAGCGAGATAAAAGGTGCGGCAGTTCAAGAAATATGGACAGATATTAAACCACTATTAGCAAAGTCCTCATCACACGTCGGATACCCCACGCAAAAACCGGAAGCCCTGATCGAACGCATCATCAAAGCATCGTCAAACGAAGGCGATCTCATTGCCGACTTCTTCTGCGGCTCCGGCACCACTGCCGCCGTTGCCGAAAAACTCGGGCGAAAGTGGATTGCCACAGACCTCGGTAAGTTCGCTATCCACACCACGCGTAAACGAATGATCGGCGTCCAACGTCAACTGAAAACCGATGGCAAAGACTACCGTGCCTTTGAGATTCTCAACCTCGGCAAATACGAGCGCCAACACTATATCGGCGTCAATCCAAACCTGCGCGAGGTCGAACAGCAAAGGCAATTGGAGGAAAGAGAAAAGGAATTTATCAGCCTCATTCTGCGCGCCTATTCCGCCGAGAAAACCGACGGTTTCGCCGCCTTCCAAGGCGTGCGAGCCGGGCGGCTGGTGGCGGTCGGTCCCGTCAACCTGCCGGTCACCCGCCTGTACGTGGAGGAAATCATCCTCGAATGCCGCAAACATCGAATCACCCGTGTGGATATCCTCGGCTTTGAGTTTGAGATGGGGCTGTTCCCCAACGTGCTGGATGAGGCGAAAAACAAAGGCATTGACATCGCGCCAAAATACATCCCCGCCGAGGTGTTCGACAAACGGGCAGTGGAGCGTAATCAAGTGGTGTTCCACGACGTGGCGTTTATCGAAGTCAAACCGCATATTCACGCTCCGAGCAAAGCAAGTGCACTGCCAACCGTAGCCGTCGAATTGACCAATTTTTCCGTCTTCTACTCACAAGACTCCATCGCCCACGCCGAGCAGTCGCTCAGAACGAGGGGCAGCCGCATCGCCGTCGAAAAAGGGCAGATTGTCAAGGTGAGTCGAGATGCCAACGGCGTCTACACCCGCGAGGTGTTGACCAAGCATTGGACTGACTGGATTGATTACTGGTCCGTAGATTTTGACTTCGAGAGCAAACGTGAAATTATCCGCGTCCAAGAGCCTGAGACCGGAGAGTGGGAGGAGCAGTGGACAGGCGACTACATCTTTGAAAACGAGTGGCAGAGCTTCCGCACAAAAAAAGACCGCTCATTGGAGTTGACCAGCGTCGCTCACGAGTGCATTCCCGGCCGCCGCAAACTCGCTGTCAAGGTGGTTGACATCTTCGGTAACGACACAATGACGGTTCTGGAGGTGTCGGTGTGAGAATTAGAAACATATACTTGACAAATTTTAAGCGGTTTACTGACCTAACCATTGAAGACATTCCCGATACGGCTAAACTCGTTATTTTGGTTGGCCCTAGTGGCAGTGGAAAATCGTCCCTGTTTGACGCTATAAATGCTTGGGGCAAGGATTACAACTCCAGCCGCTATGACCCTGAATATTATAGAAAAGATGGCCAACAAGCAACTTCCCGCCAGGGCTATCGGTTCAACAATCTCGGCGTAAGAATCGATGCCGTTGATTGTCCCTCAAACTTGGGAGAAGCTTGTTATGTTCGTACGGCATACCGGCATACGTCCAAATTTAGCGTCTCGCAGATGACAAAAATTGACGAAAGCGAATACTGGCGACTTGACACGGGGCGTAACTTATCCGAACCCGATCAGGAAGTAGAACGAAATTATCACAGGGTGTATGCACAAATAATGAGAGAGGTTTTTCAACAAGAAAAGCGTACTAATTTCCAAATCAGGGAAAACGTTATTGGCCAAGTTCGCGATTCCTTGCAGTCAATTTTTTCTGACGTTCGGCTGCATTCTCTCGACGATTCTGAAGGACAAATCACATTTTATTTTGAGAAGGGAGAGGCAAAAAGATACAACTATGTCAATTTATCAGGCGGAGAGAAAGCGGCTTTCGATCTACTTCTAGACTTTATCGTCAGAAAGGAATCTTACTCCAATGCAGTAATGTGTATTGACGAACCAGAAGTGCATATGGGATTGGGTGCCCAGAGCAGGTTGTTAGAAATTCTCTATGAGTTAATTCCTGAAAAGTCACAACTTTGGTTGGGAACACATTCCATTGGGATTTTGCGGGCATCGAAACGAATCTTAGAAGCAAATCCCGGGAAAGTTGTTTTCTTGGATTTTTCTGGACATGATTTTGACCAAACAGTCAAGATAAAGCCAGTGACATATCCTGACCGCAATTTGTGGACAGGACTTCATCATAGTGTCCTTGAGGATCTCTCTGGCTTGCTGGCCCCCGAAACAATTATTCTCTGCGAATCTACACCCGGCGCTGGTTTCGATGCCCGTTGCTACAACAAGATTTTCGCAAAGAATTACCCTGATGCCCTATTTGTCTCGGCCGGAGGTAAGCCTGAGTTAGATAGGGTTATTCCAATACTCCAGGAAGTTATTCAGAAAGCGGAGATTTTCGCTCTGCGCGATCGAGATGACTTACTTGATGAAAAGCGTAATGAACTTATCAAGAAAGGTATCAGGGTTTTAACTCGCCGCAGTATAGAAGATTACCTCATTGATGATGAGATCCTAGCAAAATTTGCCGATGACAATAGCTTAAATGAAGGCCAATTGCAAACATTAAAAGACACCAACGGGGATAATGCTAAGGCAAGGTCCGGACAGATATATCAAAAAGTTAGGCAGTACGCGGTGCCCGTTGGAGAAACGAAAGAGGAATTTCTTTCCGACGTAATTGCCCCTCTGTTCAGCGAAGAGATGGCTGTTTACCGAGAACTGGAAAAAGACATTTTTGAAGAGGTAGACCATGCTTGAAAATATTCGAATATCCATGTTTGAAGTTGTGGGCAGCCCTTTCTGTGTTGCTTCGAGTGATGGGCAGAAGATTTGTGACCATCTCACCACCGCCATCAAAGCGGACCGGGGTATCGCACTCTCATTTCGCAATGTTACGGCGTTGACAGCCGCTTTCCTGAATGCCGCGATTGGACAATTATACGGGATTTTCAGTGAGGAACAAATACGTTCCCGGTTGAAGGTGGAGGACGTGGGGGCGGATGATTTAGCTTTGTTGAAGCGCGCCGTTGACACCGCGAAGTTGTACTTCAAGGACCCGGAGAGATTCAATCGAGTAATCCAAGAGATAATGGAAGACGAGGAATGAGAGTGTGGCGGCAACCTTAGAGATGATACGATGGTGGTTTTGGGGGTGAAAGCATAAGCATGAAAATAACGTTGAAAAACCTTGGAATTCTGAAACATGCCGAGTTTTCTCTTGGAGATTTGACCATTATCTGCGGTGAAAACAACACTGGCAAAACCTATGCTACCTATGCACTGTATGGTTTCTTAGCAGATTGGCGCAAGTTTGTCAATTTTCCGTTGAGTTCAAGGTTAGTTGCAAGCCTACTTACGGATGGTGTTCTCACAGTCGCGTTGAAACCATTTGTCGATATGGCGGAACGCATGCTTGTTATAGCATGTAGAAGATATACTACTCGATTAGACGATGTTTTTTCGGCAGCTGAGGGACAGTTTAGCAATAGTGAATTTCACCTCCGATTATGCACCTCCAATATACTTGATAAGGAATTGAAAGGCGAGATCGAAATTACCCAAGAGAGAAATTTTGCCTATTCAAAGAGAAGAGGTAGTGACGAATTAACAGTTACTTTGATGATGGGAAAAGAACAAGAGAAACCAATCAATTCAAGTTTGGCGGGCTTTGTAGCCAACGCTATCATCAGCAACGCTATTTTTGCTGATTCTTTTCCTACCCCCTTTATCTCCTCCGCCGAGCGCACCGGTGTGGCTATTTTTCGGAAGGAACTCAATTTTGCTCGGAACCGTGTCCTTGAAGAAATGGGTCGGACAGACCAAAAGATTGATCCTAGGGAAATCCTATTCAAAGCGCATCAAAGTTACCCTCAACCAATAGAAGACAATGTGGATTTTATACGCCAACTTGAAGATATTACAAAAAGAGAAAGTTTCATTGCTAAGGAACATCCGGAAGTATTGAAAGAGTTTGCAGACATAATCGGTGGCGATTATCAGATATCACAAAATGACCAACTTCATTATACTCCTAAAGGGACCGGGCTCAAATTGGCGATGGACCAAAGTTCAAGTGCCGTGCGTTCACTCTTGGACATTGGCTTTTATCTGGGCCACGTGGCTCGGAAGGGCGACCTACTCATGGTAGACGAACCGGAGTTAAATCTTCATCCAGCCAACCAACGTCGTGTCGCTAGGCTTTTTGCGCGTTTGGTAAATTTAGGCGTTAAGGTCTTCATCACGACCCACAGCGATTACATAATCAAAGAGTTGAACACGCTCATCATGCTCAATCACGATAAGCCACACCTGAAAAGAATTGCCCAAGAAAACGGTTATCGGGAATCGGAACTGATTTCTTCCGACCAAGTTAAGGTCTATATGGCTCGCGAAGAACTAATGCCGCTAGAGGAAAGACAGAAAAGACGGAGAAGGGGGCACACACTAGTGGAAGCGGATATTGATCCGGTGCTTGGCATTGAAGCCCCAAGTTTTGACAAGACCATAGATGAGATGACCGCTATTCTAGAGGACATTGTGTGGGGCGCGGAGTAGAGAGTGTGAATGATATTGAGATATTACAAGACATGCTTTCCTCTGCGGTCAGAGTTCCATTACAACAAGAGGGACAAAATAAGCCTTCCGTCCAACTAATCGACGACCAAGCCGCGACAGCAGTAGAAATAAAAGGATTGCCTTATGACTCAATCGTTATCAGAGCGGAGGATTTTGAAAACCCCCTTACCATCTTTAACGGTTCAAAAGGCGAACGCAAGCGGGCGGATTTCGTGATTGTATCAAATGAGGAGCAAGGAAAATGGATTATCTGCATTGAAACTCAGGCGGGGAACGACAAAAGTGAGGGGCATATTATAGCTCAATTAAAAGGAGCACAATGCTTTATCGGTTACTGCAAATGTATAGGCATCTCGTTCTGGGAATCTGTAGAATTTCTTGATGGTTACCAGTACCGATTTGTAAGCATGGCAAACATAAACAGCAACAAGGTAACCAAGAAAACGCGTCCCTACTCTCCTCACATACAATCCAAAGGTGAGTTGCACGACACGCCTGACGATTTTCTGAAATTCTTGCAGAGTCCGAGCCTCTATTTTCGTAAGTTACTTCATGAAGTGTCTTGACCGCATTCTCTTGAAGGGATGGCTGATTGTTAACCTTCCAGTCTTCCTCTCTTCCAATCTTCCGACCGACCAAACAAACAGGTTGTTTGGAAGATAAACCTCAAAACCAACACCTGCTTTACACCCATAGGAGGCGCACAAACACGATTGCAATCCAATAGTCAGGGACGATTTATCCGTCCAGTCATCCTCGGAATCATCCTGATACCGATCAACCTCTATTGGGTTATGCAAGCGGAGACCATCTATCGCCCCGTTTTTTCGACGCTCTTTACGCTCTTTTACAATGTTACGTTCAGTCTCTTTGTCTTGGTGATACTCAATGCCCTGCTAAAGAGATGTATCCCCAGCATCGCCTTCCACCCAAGTGAACTGCTGATTGTTTACGTGATGCTTTCCATCGCTACGGCAATTTTTGGGCACGATCTGATGCTGGTGATGATACAAAATCTCTCGGCTTTCTGGTTTGCGACGCCTGAGAATCAGTGGGCAGTCCTTTTCGGGAAGCATCTGCCGCACTGGTTGAGCATGGTCGATGAACAAGCGCTCATCGGCTACCAGCACGGAGAATCCACACTCTATAACGAAATAAATCTCAAAGCTTGGCTAATACCCGGGGCGTTTTGGGGCGGGTTCCTGATAATATTGCTCCTCGTACTGATCTGCATCAACACCATCGTTAGAAAACAGTGGACAGAAAATGAGAAGTTAGCTTATCCAATCATCCAACTACCGCTCGAGTTGGCGCGCGGCGGCACCGGACTGCTAGGCAATCGCGGGTTGTGGCTCGGTTTTGCACTCGCCGGCGGAATGGACATAATAAACGGGGTCCACGGAATCTTTCCGTCATTCCCAGCCCTGAAGCCGACCTACGATGTCACGCCGCTGTTTACCACCAAACCGTGGAATGCCATTGGCTGGACACCGGTAGCCGTCTATCCCTTTGTGGTGGGGTTGGGTTACTTTTTGCCGTTAAATCTTTCGTTTTCCGCGTGGTTTTTCCACGTCTTCTGGAAGTCGGAGCTTATTTTTCGGAATGCGGTAGGAATTTGGAGCGTTCCGGGACCCTACAGGAGCTTTGAGACCGCTGGCGCTTGGATAGTCATCGCTTTCGTTGCGTTGTGGGGCAGTCGGAAATACCTAAAACAGGTTGCGGCTTGGACAATTCGCGGTCAACCGCCGGAAATCACGGCCGATGAGCCGATGACCTACCGAACCGCGATTGGGGGAATGCTGGTAGGGGGAGCCATTTTGGTGCTTGCCCTGAGTTACGCCGGAATGACTCCTTGGATAGCGATTCTTTTTCTGTTAATCTACATTGTCTATGCCGTAGCCATTGCCCGGATTCGAGCAGAGATTGGACCGCCCGCCCATGATGCGGAATGGATAGGGCCCGAAATGATGCTCCTCAACAGTTTAGGCGCACGAACAGTAGGGCAACGAAACATCGCGCTGTTCAGCCGCACCTACTGGATGAGCCGCGCGTACCGTTCTCACCCCGTCGGTCACCAACTGGAAGGCTTCAAAATCGCACAATCCGTTGGGGCGTCGAGTCGTGGCTTTCTGGGAGCAATGGTGATTGCCATCGTCGTCGGCACCATCGCCGGATTTTGGGTGTTTCTGGATAGCATGTATCGGCATGGCGCGTTGAATGTCTATCACAATATTTCCAATGAGTCGTTCCGCCGTCTCGAAGTTTGGTTAGAAAACCCGCTGGAAGGAAACAATCAAATGCTCATGGATGTCGGGCTAGGTGCGGGCATAACGATTGTGTTGACGCTGCTTCACCAGCGCTTCGTCGGCTTCCCATTCCACCCTGTCGGTTATGCCGTCGCCTGTGGATGGGTATTTAGCGTCGCCTGGGCTTCACTTTTTTGTGCATGGCTGATTAAATGGTGCATCCTGCGAATCGGTGGAATTCGACTCTATCGGAAGGCAGTCCCCTTTTTTGTGGGCCTCATATTGGGACAGCATGTGATCGGCGGGTTATGGACGATTTTCGGCGAAATTCGGGGCGCTCATGTGCATCAGTTCTTTCCCTACGCTTTCTAAATTGTACTACTTAAATCCGTAGGGTGCGCACTACGCACCAGCCTTTGTAAGTGTAAGCGGCAATCGAGCGAAAGAATAATGAGCGATCAACTGAGTGGTTAACGAACGCGATAGGAGATCTTGGTAGAGTTCCAACAGAGATCGCAAGGCGATGAAATCCCATAGCTTCTAGGTTGGGTTGAACGTAGTGAAACCCAACTCCAAGCGTGAATCTAGTTCGCTTGGCAAACACCCATGCATACCTTCGGCTAAAATTTTCATGCCTCCCATTGATAGGGCGGCTAATTCGTGGGAGTTATAACTTGATGGACTACACAACCGACATAGAAAAGACCGAGAAACTAATTGACTCAACCTTGGCGTTGACGCAGAAATTCCAGAACGATCCACATCGACCGGTCTACCATTTTATGCCGCCGTCAGCGTGGATGAACGACATCAACGGCACAATCTACTGGGATGGGCGATATCACCTCTTCTACCAGTACAACCCGCAAGCCGCCTACTGGGATCAGATTCATTGGGGGCACGCGTCGAGCACGGATCTCGTCCACTGGGTGCACCATCCCGTTGCGCTGGCGCCGGGCCCCGACCGCCCTGACCGCATCGGTTGTTTCAGCGGCGGCGCATTCATCAGCAAAGAGGGTGTTCCAACCTTCATCTACTACGGCTTCCCCGACGGAATCTGTCTGGCGACGAGTCAAGATGACCTGCTTCTCAACTGGACAAAGCATCCCGACAACCCCGTTATCCCGGCGCCCCAACCGGGCGATCCCGATTTTGGGAAATATAGTGTCCATGATCCGTGCGCTTGGCTTGAAGGCGACACCTATTATGCGCTGCTCAACCGCCACAACCCGGAGGGAAAGGGTGATTCGGGATACCTGTTCAAATCAGGAAATCTGACGGAATGGGAATATCTCGGCGAGTTTTACGAATCCTCTAGGGGCTGGACGGAGGCTGACGAAGACCTTGCCGTGCCCGATTTCTTCCCCTTGGGTGACAAACACATGCTGCTCTTCTGTAGCCATCTTCGTGCCACGCAATATTACCTCGGTCGTCTGGAAAACGAGCGATTCTACCCCGAATGTCATGCACGAATGAGCTGGCCCGGTGGACATCTCGGCGGTGCAAGGACGCTTCTGGACAATCAGAATCGACGTATCTTCTTCGATTGGATTGGCGAGATGGGCGGTGTGGAGCGAGCGCGTGCTGCGGGTTGGTGCGGGGTTATGACGCTGCCGCGGGTGCTCTCTCTGAACGAAAACAGTACGTTGCGGATTGAGCCGGTGCCCGAGCTGAGCGTGCTCCGCATGAATGAGCGTAGCCATCAAAATCTGCACGTGCAATCCGATTCAGAGTTAGTCGTCGAAGATATGGCGGGGGACTGTCTGGAATTGGCAATCGACATCTCCTCTGCGGACGCGCGGGAATTCGGTGTGAAAGTGCGTTGCTCTCCCGATGGCGTGGAGCAGACTACCATCTTCTACGACAGGGCGTCCAAAACGCTGAAGGTAGGTGTCAGGCAGTCAACCTTGGACGATTCCATCCGATACATTTACTACCGCACCTCGGAAGCGACGGAGCGGCTGCCCGAGGCGGAACGATTTGTAGCCGCCCAAGCGGCGCCGTTTGAGCTTGCTGCTGGCGAATCGCTCGAACTTCGGATTTTCCTCGATCGTTCGGTATTGGAAGTGTTTGCCAATCATCGCGAGTGCATCACACAGCGAATCTACCCGACCCGACCCGATAGCACGGGTGTGCGTCTGTTCTCCAAAGGCGGGAGCGCCCACGTCAGATCCATTCGGGCTTGGGATATGGCACCAACCCACCACTGACGCATACATCAACCATTATGTTCACCGGTAATACCATTTCGCTGCACACCAAACTCGGTTGACGGGGATCAAGGGAGTGAATAACGACCGATCAACTAACTGGACAAGGAAGGCGATAGTAAATCCCGATAGAGATCCCCTTGCCCCGCGTTGGAAAGACTCGATTGACGCTATTAATGCACTGTAAATATGGGGAAATCGTATAAATTTCCGTAACACAATAGCACGGCAAATCCGCCTCATGAAGGAGAATGACTTGTGTTAACCGGATTATGGACAATTGGCATTAAGGTGCCCTCTCTTGAACGGGAATTGGCGTTCCATCGGCAGATGGGCAACGAAATTGTCCTTGATGAGATTTTGGAACTTGACGGTGAGTCCTTTCGCCTACCCCTGATCGAGATGGGAGACAAATACATCCATGTGGCGGAGAAGATGGCATACGAATCTTTCTTGGATGAACCTCTCCCCTACGGCATGACGCACCTGGTTTACATCAGCAATCGCTTTGATGAAGATGTCGCCAAAGCCATTGAAAGCGGTGCCGTCGCCTTGAGGGAACCTGCTGAAGTAAAGGCGGAGTTCGGCGAGAGAAGAGTAGCGTTTCTGCGCGCCCCAAGTGGTTGGATCTTCGAGATCATCGAAATCAAGCGGAATCTAGTTCCCGAGGTCTAAAAGAGCAAATAGCGACGGAGCACTGACCGATTGGGAAGGCGCTAGAACTCCCATCACGCATTTATACTGTAAACTACTTCGTTGACTAATACAGAATATGCCAAAATCTGCACAAGCAAGGACAACTCCATGACCGGAACACAGCAACAAATCACCGAATCATTGATAACCGATCTTCAGAACGGAACCCTCACCGAAGCCCGATTGCGCCAGAAAATCGCTGCTATCGCGACGGAAACGGAAAAAAAACGCCAGGACATTCTTTATCTACAGGTTGGAACAACATCCCCCGCATCGCAAGTGGTCGGCATGACGTACATAGAGGCCGGTGTCCTCAAAGAAGCATCTTCCGACCCAAACGAATGGCAATATCAGACAGTGCTCAACGCCGTTCAGAGCGGTTGGCGGATCATCTCTTTTCCCAACATGGCGCTATTAGCCATGTCCGACGAAGAATCCTACGGCCTCGGTTTTGAGTTTATTTTGGAACGCTGGAGGTAAATCATGAAACCATCCGAGATGAAAACCTACGATTGTGAACCAACCCTGACCGATTCGCAGGTGGTGGAATTTTGCACGAACGGCTATCTGATGCTTGAGGGTGTGGTATCCGACGAAACCAACCGCCGGTCGATGGACTACTGCGACGAGTATTCCAATCACGAGCCGAGCGGTATTCTACAACAAGGCTGGTTCGTGGAGGATGTCATCATCAATCCGGTCGCAGCCGGTGCCGTGCGGTCGCTGTTAGGGACGAACTTTCACTTGCCTATACTGATGAGTAACCACCGCGTTCCCTGTCCGCAGGGCCCCACGCACTGGCACGTAGACGGAAACTACAAGCATCAATATGAGTTGAATTTCCTCCAAGTTTTCTACTATCCTCAAGATACGCCAATTGAAATGGGACCGACGCAGGTTCTGCCGGGATCTCACCTGATACGAAATAAGGCGCGATTCATGTGTCATCTAAGCGGGATTCGTGGAGCAATCTCGACCGCCGCCCCAGCAGGCTCTATTTTTCTCACGGTGTATCACATTTGGCACCGCCGCGGTCCCTCGACGGCGACGGCCATGCGAAACTTGCTCAAATACTTCTACTGGCGCACAACACCGCCCAAACGCGACTGGGTAATTGAACCGGATTTCGACTTTGCGACTGCCCGTTACGGTGGCCCCGGGCAAAACTATTCCGAACAGTTTCGCGATACGGTAAAGGTTGCCGAGACGTTCTTGTGGCTCTGCGGCAAGCATGAGTCCTTTCGGAATTTGGGCGGACAGAGTTGGCCGCTTCCCGCGAATCGGATTGATCTCCCTTATGGCTTTCCCGAAGGTCTCCCGCAGCCCTAAACCGCAAAGAGTCGCTGCTCATATCCACTAGCGTTTGCGCAATGTGGCTCGTATTAGCGATCAACTGAGTGGATAACGAAGGAGCAACTGACCGATAGGGAAGGCGGTAGAGATCTCATAGAAATTCCCGTCCGATTGCTATCCCGACAGGTTATGGCAGGTAATAACAGAAATATGAGAAAATCCCTCCTTACGCGATCGAAAATTTCCCTGCCACCAACTATTCAAACAGGTTTTAAGCATATGCTGTGCTTCGCGTTACTGTGTGGTACAATCCTGACAGCGGCAGCGCAACCGGAGGTCTCCTATGCGGAAGACCAAGCAGCCCTTCAATTGTACGACGAAGGACTACGTGTCGCTTTTCGCGGCGAAGTAGATGAAGCCATCTCTGCATTCAAGCAGGCCGCACTGCTTGACGACACGCTGGCGGATGCGCACGCCTATCTTGGCATGCTATACGGGATTCGTGGTCAGTGGAAGGACGCAATTCAAGCGTTTCAAGATGCCTTAGAAGCCGATCCCACCTATGTCGAGGTCTATAGTGAGCTTGGAGAAGCCTACCTGAACACGCTTGGCAGCGTTGATCGGGCAATTTCACCCCTTGAGAAAGCTGTTCAACTCCATCCCCATGACGAACGAGCGAGACGACTGTTGGGCACGGCATATCTCCGCATGAATCGGATTGATGAGGCAAAACACGAACTCCAAAAAGCCCTTGAACTCAATCCCTCTGACGCGGACGCCATTTACAACCTTGGTCTAGCCTTTTTTCGCCAAGGGAAATTCCAAGCGGCGAGTTTGCGCTTTAAGCAACTGCTAGAACACAACCCCCTCCATGCTCAAGCGCATTTCAACCTGGGAAATTGCTTGGCTCGTACCGGGGAGCGAGCCGGAGCCAATAGAATCCTCCAAACCTTTGAGAAACTCCGAATCCAAGAAGAGCAAATTAAGCAGCTCGACCGAATGGTCGGTCGTCAGCCAAATAACCCGGATGTTTGGCGTCAGTTAGGTCTGCTTCGCTTGGAGCGCCGTGAGTGGGACAACGCGATTACGGCGCTTGAAAAATGCATCGGGCTGGCACCGCAGGAAACTAGATGTCAGGAAGCTCTCGGTTTCCTCTATGCCCAACTCAAGGACTACGAAAAGGCGCACGAGATATACAAGCAGCTTGTTCGTAGCCGTCCCGATGTCCCGGAATATCGACACAGCCTTGGTCTCGTTCACTACATGCTGGCAGATTACTCTCAAGCCATAGAGCAGTTTCAAGCATCAATTCGTCTGGCGCCGTCCAAACCCCGATTCCGCGCGAGTTTAGCCAATGCCTACAAACTCGCGGGAGACGAAGCCAAAGCGGCAGAAGAATATCAACGCTACCAAGAGTTGCAGTCCCAAGAGAAATGAGTTCACGTAAACCGTCGCCCCTAGTCCTACTCCTCGCCTTCGTGTGTCTCTTCCTGACCTTCCCAGACCTCTTTTGGAAACATAAATCCTCTGCGTTTGCCCAAACGCCACGAGCCCCGGAGGGAATGGTTCGAGTTCCTGCCGGTGAGTTTGCCATGGGCAACGATGATGGGGCACAACATGAAAAGCCTAATCACAAGGTGTTCCTCGATTCCTACTATATCGATCTGCATGAAGTCACCAACGCAGAATATCACGCCTTCTGGATTGCTGATGGCAGTGAGGATAGCGCCCACACCCCCGTCAGTTATGGCGACAGGCTTGGTGTGGAAAATTGGCCCAAGATTGCTAAGACCAAGCCGGACTATCCGGTGGTGGGCGTGTCTTGGCATGATGCCGTTGCCTATGCAAAATGGGCTGACAAACGATTGCCGACGGAAGCCGAATGGGAAAAAGCCGCGCGGGGAACGGATAGCCGGCTATGGCCCTGGGGGAATGCCTTTTCGCTGCGAATCCGAGGAACGAACGTCCACGCTAACGTGTGGGGCAGCAACGATGGTTATCACGATGGTCTAGCCCCCGTGGGAACTTATCCAACCGGCGCAAGTTCGTATGGCGTTCTGGACATGGCTGGAAATGTCTGGGAATGGGTGGCAGATTGGTATTCGGAGTCTTACTATCATTGGGGACCGTCTCGAAATCCCAAAGGCCCCGAACGCGGAGGCAGGCGGGTAGTACGGGGCGGTTCGTGGGCAAATGGAGCACAACTGACACAATGCTCGAATCGTATGGGACACTATCCAGCCGTAGGAACGAGTTTTATCGGTTTTCGTCTCGCAAAGGACGCCGAGAAAGAATTGCAGGAATGAGTATAACGACAAATTGGTTGACTTCTTTACTCACAAATAATAAACCTTGGTTTGCTTGTTTGGTAATACTGTTGGCGCCGCCTATAGTACACGGTGACATGCCTCAAGTTGAATTTACCGATGTCACCGTAGGTGCCGGGATTAAATTTCGGCACGTAAACGGGGCAAAAGGCGACTACCATCTTCCGGAGACCATGGGCGCTGGCGGGGCGTTCTTTGACTACGACTCCGATGGCAATCTCGATCTCTATCTCATCAACAGCGGATATTTAACAGACACTGCATCGCAGGCGTCGGTCACAAGTATTCTCTATCGTAACAACGGCGACGGAACGTTTACAGACACTACGGCCCAAGCAGGTGTTGGCAACGCCGGGAATTACGGAATGGGCGCCGCGTGCGCCGACTATGACAACGACGGGGATACCGATCTCTACGTCACGAATTTCGGTACGAACATACTTTATCAAAACAACGGCGATGGTACATTCACGGACATAACCGATAAGGCGGGCGTCGGGGATGAGTTGCTGGGAAGTAGCGCAACCTTCTTCGATTACGACCGCGATGGGCACTTGGACCTTTACGTTGTCAACTACGTTCATTATGCGGTAGATGTCCCGCGCCGTCCATGCGGCATTAACGGCATCCGCACTTACTGCCATCCGGAGCACTTTATTGGCGCCCCCGACCAACTTTATCGGAACAATGGCGACGGTACATTTTCGAATGTCACTGAGGCGGCAGGTATAACAAACGTCAGTGGCCCCCACAGCGGAAAAGGCCTCGGAGTCATCGCGGCGGATTTCAGCAACGACGGAGAACCCGATCTCTACGTCGCCAACGACACCACTCCCAACTTTCTCTTTTACAACAACGGGAACGGTACCTTTACGGAGATTGGTCTTTTCTCGGGTTGTGCCTATAGCTTTGACGGTATTGCGCAGGCAAGCATGGGGGTTGACGCCGGAGACTACAACCGCGATGGGTTCTTGGACATCTTTGTGATTAACTTCTCTCAAGAAACAAACGCGCTCTACCAAAACAACGGCGATGGTACATTCACTGATGTAATTTACGACGTGAACCTGGGAAAGGAGAGCTACATCTTCCTTGGATTCGGAACAGGTTTTTTTGACTATGACAACGATGGGTGGCTCGACCTCTTCATTGCAAATGGGCACATTAGCGACAATATCGAACAGATTACCAATGTAGTGACGTACGCACAGCGTGACCAGCTGTTCCATAACAACAAGGATGGCACGTTTACCGAAGTGTCGCTAAGTTCCGGCAGCTATTTTCAATACGAAGGCGTGGGACGCGCCGCAATCTTCGGGGATTATGACAATGACGGAGACGTTGACATCGCCGTAACCCAATCCAACGGCCCCGCCCATCTACTACGCAACGATGGCGGAAATCGCCAGAACTGGCTACGCGTTAAACTCGTCGGTGCCAAGAGTAACCGTGATGGCATTGGTGCGCGAATTCGCTTAACGGTGGGTGACGAATCCTGGGCACAAGAAGTACACGCAGGGCATAGTTACTTGTGCAGCAACGATCCGAGAGTCCTTTTTGGTCTAGGTGATGTCCGAACGGTCGATCACTTGGAAGTTCGCTGGCTCAGTGGAACCGTGCAGGTGCTTGAGCATATCCCTGCAAACCAAGAAATCGTCATTACTGAACCGGATAGCGAGAAGTGACGAAAGTCGGTTATCTGAAACTGCCATTCACTTCAGCGCTGCAATGCGGCGTGAGCATCTGTAGGGATCAAACGAACGAATAGTGAGTGCGATAGCAATCTTTGATAACGAAGGATCAAGGGATTGGATAATGACCGCGATAGAGTTCTCATAGAAAATTCCGTAGTGACTGCGATTGGAATCTTCCCCTCGTCCGTTACTCCATGCAGGTCGGCGAACCAAATCCCTACGGAACGGAACGCACTGTCAAATGTCAAAAAACCTAGTTCTCGGGTGGGATATTTTGTGTGGCGTTTATGTGGATTGTGCGTCGACCTGATTTGGAACTCAACGCGGAGTGAAATAATTTGTGGTTCATAAAGAGCACATCGCCCGGCTCGTTTATCAAATCGTACCGGCCCGGAACTTCCTCAGCCGGTGCTCCCAACGTTTCGATCGATTTGATGCTTCTCTGATCGGGATCCGTGCCTAATGCTTCTCGAAACTGTGTAAAGTGGCTTCCGGGAATCACGCTGAGACATCCCTCCTCGGGACCGAGCCGATCCAAATAAATCGCCGCGCGCATGGTGAAATAACCCTCTCTAGCCACATTGTCGTGATGCCATCCGCTCCCGCCGGCATGAATCAGTCCTTCGGTCACGGTTACCCTGAAGTCATCACCCATCAAGTTTCTAAAGATAGAGACAATCCGCTCATCATCCAGTAACGGATAAAACACGTCCGGGGCATAGTCGAAAAACGGGATATACGGCACTATGGTGTTGTTGACTTGCTGCCTAACCGCGGAATAACCACGGGCGTCTTGGTGAAGTTCTGGTTCCGTCGCCTCGTTGCGTGCGCTCTTCATCGCGGCGTCAAAGGCGTCGGAAAGCGCTTTCATCTCCTCGGCAGAAAACAACTGCTTGCACATAAGAAACCCGAACGTATGGAAATGAGTCACCCATTCCGCCATTACCTGTTTCTCTATCACGGCGAGTCCTCTATCCTACTCCTTCACCATCTTAGCTGCCGCCGGATCGAATCCGTCAGGAAACTGTGTTTGTGAGTTATAATGAACGCCTTCCAAGACTGCTTCATCGAGGTTGGCTTCCCGAAGATCGGCACCACACACAGTTGTTGGACGAGTATCTGCTCCCTCAAGATTCACTCGACTCAAAGAACGCCAGCGATAAACACCCTCGTTAAGATCGGCGGTACAAAGGTTTGCGTCGCGTAGATTCGCCCCACGTAGATTAGCTCCGCGAAGGTCCGCGCCACGTAGATCAGTCCCTGACAAGTCCGCCCCTTGCAGATTCGATCGCGTCAGGAATATCCGATGCAGATTTGCGCTACTTAGATTTGTGCCATTGAGGTCCATCTCGGCGAGATAAACCCCACGGAGATCCGCTCCCGGTTCAATGACACATCCATTTACAGTTCGGCTCATCTCATATCTTCTAATTGGGACCCGAACTCCGTCTTTTAATGGCGCCCCAAGTGGTGGTTACTTTATCACGTGCGGAAACGGCAAGTAACGTCCCTATACCATTTTCCATAACCTCCCGGACTTCGTCTTCCGACAATGGTCGATTCCAGAAACCGATTTCGTCCAGAGCACCGTTGAACCATTCTGATCTGCCCTCCCAAGGCAGACGATTACCGAAGTGCATCGGCTTCCCGGTTACAGGAACTTCCCCTAGAATCTTGTTGCCAACTTCCTCGCCATCACGGTACACGATACTCGCTTCATTAGGCTCGTGCGACCATACAACATGATACCATTTCCCGAAGCTCCCGATCGGCTTCCCGTCGGAAAACCCCCAGGCACCTCCAATCCCCCAGTGGTGACGTTTGTCACCGAGTATATACCACTGAATTCTTGTGCCATCGCCGCCGGATTTATCCATGATTGCGCCGCCCTTCGTTGGCTTCATCCAGTGGGCAAGAGTGAAACCGTCCGGCAGATCATCAATATCCTTGGAATTCTTGACCGTTATAAGCGATTGTCCTCTGAGGTCGAACGCCTTTCCGACTTGTGCGTCATCAGTCCACACCCCGTTGTCCATCTCGATTTCGCCATGGTGTTTGCCAACCAAATCGCCCATGATGTCCCCGCGCCCCTCATCGAGTGGCCAATACGCCACAAGACCGTCAAGGAGATTGGCGTGCACGCTTGCCTGAGTTACAAGCACGAATACAACCATGAGTAGCGCAAGATTGAATCGGTTCTTGACTGTTACTCTCAACATCATCAATCCTCCTTCACAGCCTGAAACAGCCTGAATCGTTGAGTGTCCCAATCGGCAAGCCATTGAGCCTCCCGAATACATGGGGACCGGGAACACTGCGCACCTGGAATACAACTCGCAAACTTAGCGGGAATCAGTTTTACAAGTGAATCCGCCGACCTCATCGATTCGCGGGTAACTTCCGCCCCGACTGTTTAATCTCTCCCCACGTTACCGTGCGCTTCGCCTTTGAAGACACCGAAAACGCAATCTTCGGATCAAACCACGATGGGTATGTATCAGACCCGGGATCATTCGTCACATTTCTAGGGTTGCTGCCATCCGCGCCCATAATATAGATTTCGTTGTTTCTATCGCGATTTGTGGCAAAAGCAATCTCCTTGCCATTCGGAGACCACGTGGGGTGTCCGTCCCAGACAAAGATATTCTTGGTCAACTGCTTGGGGTTGCCGCCATCTCTATCCATGACGAAGATCTCGCTATCACCGTCTAGATCGGACTCAAACACTAACTTGTGGCCCAATGGCGGCTGCCATCCCGGCTTTTTCTCGTTCTTGGGAGTATTTGTAAGATTCTTTTTTTTGTCTCCCGTTCTGTCCATTACAAAGATGTCGTAATTTCCCGTTCGATTGCTCGACCACGCAATCCGTTTGCCATCGGGCGACCAGGATGGGCTTTCATCTTGCGCAGAGTGAAAAGTGACTCGAAAACTGGTTTCCTGATCGCCGTCTCCAAGGTCGGCAAACGGAAACGGATCAATATTCTTCTTCCTGTCCTCGACAATGCGGACAACCCAAACATCAAAATTCCAGTTGTCGGCCCCGTGTGCGTGTACGACAGCAAGCCAATTCTCATTCGGCGACCATGAAGGCGTGAGATCCCGGTTGCCGGCTGTGACGACTCTAATGTTCTCTCCATCGTTGTCCATGATGTAGACTCTCTCGAAATGTGATTCCCGATCGGAAGCGAACAGGATTCTGGTTCCATCCCGAGACCACGAAGGCGATATATCCTGCTTGGCATGCTTCGTTATTCGCTGCACATTCTCCCCATCGGGGTTTATCGCAAAGATATCCTTATTCTTTTTTGCCTTTCTATCCGACACAAAAACAATGCGCGCAGTCTCCGGAGGCTCTACCGCAATTGCATTTACCACCACCAGTAGCATACTCATGAGAATGACGCCGCATAGAACGACACATAGCCGCTTATCAATACGTTGCATTTTGACGTCCTTTGCCGATCAATTGACCGTTAACTCGTAAAATCAAAACCTAATAACCAGTGAAAGTGAATAAGCGCACCACTAAAATTGCTTTATTCGGAAAAATCTAAAACTTCAACACGTCAATATAAAAGAAACCGAGTTTCTTCGAAGAAACTCGGTTTCCTTATTCCTTGCACGGTCAAAATGGGCGGGCTATCGAGACGTATTCCGCCACTTTCTGGCAAAATCAAGTAGTCAAAAATTCAATCGCTCGTTATTTCTCCGCTCGTTTTCGCCCGGACTGCTTTATCTCGCCCCAAGTGACAGTGCGTTTGGTCTTGGGAGAAACCGAAAATGCAATCTTGGGATCGAACCAAGCAGGGCTCTGATCAGACGCAGCGTTATTCGTCAGATTAACGAGATTGTTGCCGTTGGCATCCATCACATAGATTTCATTGTTTCTGTCACGATTTGTAGCGAAGGCAATCTCTTTGCCATTCGGCGACCATGTGGCCTGACCATCCCACACGAAGACATTCTTGGTTAACTGTTTGACGTTCCCTCCATTCGCATCCATCACATAGATTTCACTATCCCCGTCTCGGTCGGACGCGAAAACAATCTTTTCTCCCAACGGCGGCTGCCAATCCGGCCCCTTCTCCCCTTTGGGATTATTCGTAAGATTTTTCTTGTTGTCCCCATTTCTATCCATGACGAAAATATCGTAGTTGCCCGTCCGGTTACTTGACCATGCAATCTGTTGCCCGTCCGGCGACCAAGAAGGGCTTTCGTCTTGCGCCGAGTGCTTCGTAAGTCGAAGACTGTTGATCTCGTCGCCGTTGCCGAGTTCGCTGAATTTATACGCAGCCATCTTCTTCTTCTCATCTTGCATGCGAACAATCCAGACATCAAAATTCCAATTGTCATTGACGTTCGCGTGAACACAAGCAATCCAATTCCCGTTCGGCGACCAAGATGGCGTCAAATCCCGCGTTCCATCCGTGATCGTGATGACGTCCTCCTCTCTATCAACGGCGCTAAGAACGCGGATATGCTCCCACGAATCGTCCCGAACGGCTGCCATGGCGAACCGAGTGCCGTCCGGTGACCACGTAGGTGATATATCTGCTTTTGCATGGTCGGTTATTCTATCTACGTTACTCCCATCGGCGTCCATGACAAAGATATCTTTATTCTTTTTTACTTTTCGGTCTGACTCAAAAAGCATTCGTGCGACCTCCGGAGGCTCCTGGGCAGTCCCACTCGCTACGACGAGGAGCATACCCATCAAGCAGACGCCAAGAAGATTCATGCTCAAACATTTCTTATACTCTTGCATGTTTTCCCCCTTTATATATTGCAGCCTACAAACCCGTGTGAAGTTCAGCGAACGTTCAATACTACGTTGTCCGGCCATCAAGGATGATGCCGATTGACACCAAATAGTCAAATTTATCTTAGGAGTTCCGTAAACTCATTCGCGCGCGTATCCACGTGATTTAATTCTGCCCCATGTAGCTGTGGATTTCCCGCTAGGGGCAACACTTAACTTAATGCTGTTGTTCATGAAGTTTCTCAGTTCAGTTCGTGTGAGCGCGACATCAAATAGTGCTACCTCATCAATCATGCCACGGAAAGGTTCGCCCGGCGCAGCCACAGACCGCTCGCCGATAACAAAAAGCGGCTTGCCGTCAAATCCGATTTTGCCCTTGCGGTCGTTGTGATTGGCTACCTCATCCCCGTTTACGTATGAAATCGCCTCTCTCCCCGTGAAGATGAAAGCAATATGATTCCAATTGCCGGGAAGAATCGACCCGGCATCATATTCCCAATCGGCATCATCTCCATCGGGACCGCCACCCTCGCGTCCGTGAGCAGGCGCTTTTCCATCCAAGGTAAGCCAAGTCGCCATTTGCCCATTCCGGACACCAATCTGGTGACCAACCCAAGGATTGTCCCAATTCCCGCCAGCATCATACGGCACGCCGCAGCAAAACTGGGTTGGCGCAGCGTCATCCGGGTTGACCCACGCCATCAATGACAATTCGTCGGTCAGACGCAGACCATCCGAGTTTCGAATTTCAACTGCATTCCCGGCTTGTCCTGCAAACTGTACGGCCTCGCCGGCATCGGGAACGGGTGCTTTACTATTAACAAACTTAACATTGCCTTTTTTTCTGCCGTCATGCCCATTCCCCGTAGCATCGTCATAATCCCCGTTAAACTGCCAGTACGCCAGAAGATTCTCAGGACTCTGCGCAATACCAAGGACGGGAAATAGCATACAGATTAAAAAACTGGATATCGCCAATATTGCGACATTGCATCTCGTTAAAGGTATTCTCATTTCACCTTTACTAATTCCAAGAAAACAGTGCTTTATTTAACCTAAAGTTGCCACCTTTGTAGCACAAGGGATCTCTATCGCACTCGCTATTTGCTCGCTTGATCTGTTAGATTGTGCTTGTGATGCGCAAACTGACAGTTTGCGCCAGTAGCAACTTGGGTTAATTATGAAGAGAGAGTTAGGATGGGAAGGTGGAGGCATGGGAAAATAAGATACCCATTCTCCACACAATTGAAGGTGTTAAAATCTAACGGCCCTTGATGCTACCCCAAGTGGCAGTCAATTTCCCCACAGACTCGACAGCCGTTCCCACGCCCGACAAGTCTGCGCCGTTACTCATAACGTCCTTAACCTCGTCCTGTGAAAGCGCCGCATGGTAGATAGCGACCTCGTCAATCAAACCGCCAAACGGTTCGCCCGGTGCGTGCGCAGAACGTTCGCCGATAATGAACAGGGGAGTTCCGTTAAACCCGATAGCTCCGGTGTGTCCACCCTCCTCCTGAATCACTTCGCCGTTGACATACGCGGTGACGCCATCATTGCCATCGAAAACCATACAGATATGTTGCCATTCTCTACTGAGAACCGTGCCATCTGCCGTATTGAATTCCCAATCGGCATCATTGCCATCAGGGCCGCCGCCTTCGCGCCCTCCTGGAGCAGGAGCCCTGCCGTCAAGAGTTATCCAGTTCGCCATTCCACCACCGCGAACGCCGATCTGTATACCGATCCACGGATTGTCCCATTCCGGCTCGTCATCATACGGGAAGCCCGCCGCAAATTGCGTCGGAGCCGCATCATCCGCGTTCACCCACGCCATCAATGTAGCCTTGTCGGTTGGGTGCAGCCCCACTGAGTTGTCGATGATAATGGCGTTCCCGGGTTCCTGTACAAACGACATGGCAAATCCCGGATTGGCGACCGGAGCGTCGCTCGGTACCGGTAGGACAGGACCGCTCGGCCTACCGTCACGCCCTGCACCTGTATCATCTTTGGCGGGGTTGTTCTCATCGTTGAATGTCCAATATCCCACCGGGCTTACCGACATACCAACGAGAGGAAACACCATCGTCAAACTGGCAATAGCCAGTATCGCTACGAAACACTTCATAAAATACCTCCTAATTTTTTTGAACCGTGGACATCGGGCGATTTTCCCTAATCCACGGATGAGTTAATCAAAATACGTCGCACGTGGTAGCGTTACTACCTCGTTTGACATATAGCGAATCCGATACATGAGATTCACACCATTCTACTGACTTTAGTCTTTCATGTCAACGAAAAAACTAAGCCGCAGTTTCCGCTTCACCAAATTGACATCTCCCACCATCACCTTAGCCGCTTGGTAGATGAAATGGTATGAACGAGCCCAATCTATGTGAGAGCTTTTTATGCCAACGCGTCACGGACGGGTCTTCCGCCGCGCGAGAGCACAACGCGAACTCCTTCTGGAGATTCGAGACTTTGGTTGTAGTCGATTCCGAGGCAATGATAAATTGTCGCTGACAGATCCTCGGGACGAACCGGAGTTTCAGCAGGTTCCGTGCCTCGTGGATCCGATGACCCAACAACTGTTCCACCTTTGATTCCGCCGCCAGCCATCATAATGGAGAACACCTTCGGATGATGGTCTCGTCCTACGTCCCGGTTGATCACCGGGGTTCGTCCAAATTCACCCATTGCGATAACTAGCGTGCTATCTAACAGGCCGCGCTCGGAAAGATCGCCGATAAGCGCCGACACTGTTTGGTCAAAGCCGCCGAGTTTGCCGGCAAGCGCCGGGAAGATGTTCGTATGAGTGTCCCATCCGCCGTTCGATACGGTGACAAACCCGACGCCTGATTCAACGAGCCGCCTAGCTAGCAAGCAACTCTGTCCAAAGTCATCACGCCGATACGAATCCCTGACGTTATCCGGCTCTTGCCGGAGATCGAACGCCTCCCGCGCCTCCGACGAGCTAATCAGGTTGTAAGCCGCAGTATAGAAGTCATCGACACTACGCACTCGTTCACTGCCGCTTTCATGTTTCTTGAACGCTGCATCAACCGTCTGGCGCAACGAGCGACGTCGGTCAAGACGCTCCATCGCAATCCCCTTGGGCGGATGGAGATCATGTACTTGGAAGTCATCCCGCGACGGAGCTCCGCCGACCGAAAACGGATCTAGTGCCGCCCCAAGAAATCCCGCGCCGGAATAATCGAACGCGGTAGGAATCGCGATATAAGGCGGCAGCGCGGAACGCGATCCTTTTAGTTTTGCAACAACCGATCCGTAACTCGGAACAGCAAATCCGGGTAGCGGTTGGAATCCCGTCATCAAGTAGTGCGTACCACGCCCGTGATCTGCCTCTATCGAAGTCATCGATCGAATGACACAGATTTTGTCCATCTGCTTGGCAATTCGTGGCATGTGTTCGCAAATCTCGATTCCGGGGACATTTGTGCCTATGGGTTTGAAAAATCCGCGAACTTCCTGCGGCGCATCCGGTTTCAGGTCCCACAAATCAAGATGGCTTGGCCCACCGCCCATCCAAATCAGAATCACTGACTTTGCGGTTCCCTCTCGACCGTCTGCCGGGGATGCGAACGCTTTAAGCCGGAGGAAATCCGCCATACCGAGCCCAAACAGTCCGAGAGCGCCAACTTTCAGAAAATCGCGACGGTGAAAACCCTCGCAATCTGTGCAGTGCGCCAAATTTTTTCGCTTCATGGTAATCACCTTTCTCATTTAGCAAAATTGCAACTCAAAACAACAGCTTGCGATTCAACTGATTTTATCACATCAATCTACAGAATGTCGCTCATCAATCCCCAAGATTCGCGCTATTCCGAGAATTTATCCCGCTTTTGTTTGAGTCCCATTTGAGTTAGTTGATAAACAAGAATGATCTGGAAGAAACAACTGCCCAAAGCAAGTCTTCAAAACCTTCCTGTCGTGATGGACTTCCCGCAATGTATTGATTTGCCTCAGTCAACTCTATTTCTGAGGGCGAACGACTTAAGACCTTGAGATAAAGATCGGTTATTGCCTGTTCATCCGTCTGCTCGGAACCAATCAGACGCGTGATTATGTTGTTGTCTGCACTAATTTTGTCGTTGACATACGGAGAATTGATAATGTGTAATGCTTGTGTAAGTGTCGGTTCAAGCTTCGGTTCAAGTTCCGAGAGGACCTCTCGATTCGACATGCCGAAAAGCGATAGAAACCTTCGACCAACCGGCAACGGCAATTGGACAGCCCGCGTACCCATCGGATATTGTCCAAAGTTCTCCCGAACTTCCACTACATCGTTCAATGCATCAAGGAACACCTGCGCAAGCATTGGTCGCGGGTAAAAGCGAGAGAAAAAGCGGTCATCAAGTTCGTTTGTTTCGTTGGGAATGGAAGACAATTGATAAGTCCTCGAATTCAAGATAAGTCTAATAGCGTGTTTCGTATCGAAACCGCTACGCACAAAATCCTCCGATAACGCTTCCAATAATCCTTCCACGGTCGCAGGCGTAGTTTCGCGCATGTCGTCAACCGGATGAATAATCCCTCTGCCGAAATAGTTGCTCCAGAGTCGATTTACCGTCGCCTTGGCAAAAAATGGATTGGTTGGAGAGGTCATCCAGTCTGCGAGTAACTCCACGTAATCGCCCTGATACCGTTGTTCCACCGGATCGCCACCGAGAACGGTGGGAACCGCTTCCTCCCCTCGGTTGCCCAGCACCGATTGATTGATGACTTGCCCCGTTGGGTTGTAGTAAATAACTCGTTCTTGGTACAGTTTGCCATCACGCGTCGCAACCTTTCCGCTGAACGCTGCAAAGTTCCAATAATCATCCGTCGTCCACCGATCAAATGGATGTTTATGGCAGCGCGCACAAGTCAAACGCAATCCGAGAAATGCTTGGGCTGTTGTTTCGGCACGGCCATCGGGATTCACTTCAATGCGATAATAATTTGCAGGCCCGACCTGATAGGTGCTACCCCGTGCCATAAGTATCTCTCGAACGAATTGGTCATAAGGTTCGTTTTCTTTAACACTCTTAAGTATCCACTCGTGAAAGAGGGTTGCGCTCCGCATGTCCAGTCCGGCACCGCCGAGCAACCGCGGATGACACCGCAGCATGTCACCGAGCCTTAACGTACGAAGGTCAATAAATTCGGGTCGTTCGAGGAGTTCATCAATCAAAGCCGCTCTCTTGTTGACATCGCGGTTTTCAACAAACGCTTTTAGTTCATCGGGTGTCGGCAACTTTGCGATGGTATCCAAGTAGACGCGCCGGATGAACTCCTCATCGCTCGAAAGCGCTGATGGAACGACATTAAGCTTTTTCAGCTTCGATCCGACAAAAGTATCAATAAAGTTGTTTGCTGGAAATTCAGGATAATCATCCAACCCACTCTCGCGCGGCATAGTCACGAATGCGGCGGAAACTTGCCCCAAGAATCGCGCGAGAATTGCTGTCCCACCCCAACGCATGCTGGTCACTAATCCATCTTCGCTTACCTCTGCAATCGGCTCATCACTCGATTCATAAACCGTTTTGTGCGTAACATCTTCTACGGATCCATCCGTAAAATACGCCAAAGCCTTGAGTTGTTGAGTGTCGCCAACCGCTGGTAGAACGAATTCGTCCGGATACACCTCTAGACGTTCAATGCGCGGATCCGAAGGCGAAAACGGCGCTCCTGCCTCCAGCCAGCGCAGAATCGTGAGATATTCTTCGGAATTGACGCTAAAACGCATTCCGCCCTCGTGGCTTACCTGTTCCGTAGGTTTAAGCAGAAACAGACTGCGATCTGGTTCAATTAAATTCACGCGCCTTCCGCGGCTGTCGGTAACAATCGGTTGATAATCAGCCTCCGGATCCAGTGTAAGTAGTGAAAGATCAAACCCTCCCTGCCCCCCAAATTTTCCGTGGCAGAGCGCTGTTGAGCACCCGCTCCGATCCAGTATGGGCGCAACGTCATTGAGAAATCGCGGAACACCATCATCGGTTTTTGCCTGCGCAACTGCCGCGGTGCATACGATGACCACAATCGCCGTCCACAGAATTGTCCGCACCATTTTTCCCTCCCGAAATCTTTCTGCAAATCCAAGTCGCTTCGTTTACTGTGTTTTTACAATTTCCACTCGGGCTACCAACAACCATCTACGCAAGTATGAGTCCACTTATACCATCCCATCTAAAGTATATCATAATACTCCTGCGGTGTCAACACCTGACAAGCAAGAAATTTCCTTTAATTAACCTAACCCAAGTTGCTATCCATTCCTGTAGGTCGGGATCAAGCGACTGAAAAAGGAGCGCGATAGAAATCCCTTCTAGCCCGACCCGCAAATATGCCATGGATTGGCAATTTACTCCAAGCAGTGATTGGCTCGATTCAACTCACATTCTCCCGGTATGCAACATTTTCTATAAGTAACAACTTGGGGTAATTATGTGATTTGTGATGTTTGCTTATGATGAGAATTTGACATCGCTGTTACTGCGGACGTCGGTAGCAGCGATAAACTGAGCGAATAGATTGAGCGAGCGAACGAATAATGAGGGCGATAGAGATTCCTCTCCGGATCGCGACCTACAGGTTTCTAGCAGCGAATTTCGATCGTCATATCGAAGATGGAATCCCCTCTTTGCACGTCCGGTAGGGTATTCATTTAACGATATGCTGTCATTTAAGGATATACTGTTTAAGGATATACTGGCTGAAAATTTCGATTTTTGTAGAAACGGGCAATAAATTGCGCTACCACGAACTTTTTTTCAATTTAGGCTTGACATGCTTACGGAGAGAATATACACTTAATGTGTGTTAAGTTTATTTGAATGGGATAATCTGCGCTGAGAAACCCCTTTCCCCCTACGAAAGGGCTTTAAAGCACGACAATGTATCCATCCACTAATATGAACCCCTCAACCGAATTGGCACAGCGGTTAACAGACTGCTCCTCAGGCTGGATAGAAGCCATTGATACTGCCATAGTCCGAGGGACTGCCGAGCCTATTCTACTTGAAGCCACACAATGCTGGCGAGCCGGGGCGTACGAACACGCTGATTTGCTTGTGGCAATGGGCGAAACGGTAGATCACACCGTCGTCACCGAGAAAGAGACGTTGGCATCGGTCCTTATGCCTCTTGCGGATGCTGATGTCGTTGCGATTGATACGGAAACGTATGCCCCTTCTGAAGTCCGTACTAGGGCAGAATGTGCGGAATTTGAATTTTCGCACCTAAAGTCTATGCTTGCACTCGCTAGAGAAACAGTTAGGCTGGCGACAACACAGGCACAAAAGCGGGCGGCGAAAGCCATGTGTGATGCGACTAAAGATCAACTCAAAGCGGCGAAGGCGAGGCTCAAAAACGCGAAGACATCACTCAAAGAGGCGGGTTTGGATCCGCATCAATCAAGAATCCGGCTGATTCAACTAGTGGCGAAAAACCAACCCGTGATCGTGGTTGATCTTGATGCCTTTGATAGTGTGAGTGAATTGCAACCACTTCAATGGGTGTTGATGAACGATGCCGTGAAAGTATTTCACAATGCGAATTTTGACATAAAAATGTTGTGGTCAAGCGGTTTCAATGTGAACGGTCAGATTTTCGACACAATGCTCGCGGCGAGGTTGCTCAGTCCGTCTGGGCGTGTCACTTTAACCGAAGTTGCCCGCACATATCTTGATATATCGCTGCCTAAAGGAGCGCAGACGAGCGACTGGAGCGGTGATTTGACTGATTCGCAACTGCTTTACGCCGCCCACGATGCACGGATACTCCTACGTCTGGGAGAATGTTTGAAATCGCGGCTCGCCGATGATGCCCTCACCGAAATTGCAAAGATTGAGTTCGATTGTGTTCGGGCGACCGCAGAAATGGAATACTCCGGAATGAAGCTGGACACAGATCAAATAAACCGTTATCGGCGTCGCGTCGAAGCTCGACGGATGGAACTTCAAACAATTTTATACGGTTATCTGGGAGAGATAAACCTCGCCAGTCCAATCCAACTCAAAACTGCACTGGCAAAAGCCGGTGTTGAGGCGGAAAGTACATCCCGGCGCGCGCTATATTTCCTGGTCGGTAGTCATCCCTGCATTTCAGCCTTATTGACGTACAAGAAGCTATCCACCCTAATAACTTCATTCTTTAACCCGGTTCCAAGGGCAACCTCTACCCACACAGGACGCGTACACGCAAATTACTGGCAACTCGGCGCAGCGACGGGTCGATTTTCCTGCTCCGGTCCAAACTTCCAACAGGTGCCTCGCGACTTGGACGTGCGAAGATGCTTTATCGCTGAATCTGGCAAAACATTGGTAATTGCCGATTATTCACAGATTGAATTACGTGTCGCAGCGGCAATCAGCACTGATCGAAAAATGATTGAGGCGTACCGCAACGGTGAGGACTTGCATCGACTGACCGCTTCACTCGTGCAAAATATCTCTCCAGCGAACGTGACTCAAGAACAACGCAATGCTGCCAAGGCGATTAATTTTGGATTGATTTACGGGATGGGCCCAAAAGGCTTGATGTATTCGGCGAAAGCTAATTACGGTGTCGAGATGAGTTTGGTGGAAGCCGAGACATTCAAAAGACGTTATTTTGAGGCGTATTCCGGAATTCGCGCGTGGCATCGGAAATCAGGCTGGGAATTGAAATACACCAACAAGCAGAGAACGCTTTGCGGCAGGCGGTTCGTCTGGCGGGAGCCGCCATCGTTTACGGTCTTTGTGAATCGGCAGGTGCAGGGGACAGCCGCTGACATCGCAAAAATTGCCCTGGGGCGCCTTCCATTTGCCCTAAAGGGAACGGAAGCAAAAATCATTGCAATGATTCATGATGAAATCATTATCGAAGTCCCGGAAGCGAACGCCCACGACGCCGCTGCGATTCTCCAGCGGACGATGGAAACCGCCGCTAACGAAGTCCTGAAAACCGTACCCGTTGTTGCAGAAGCCCGAATCGCTGACAACTGGGCGCAAAAGTAACAAACACCCGTGTCGGTCAACGGGCGAGTGAGTTTCCCAAACATGCTGCGCGGTTGTTGACATCCTTTTGAATTCCTGATAAAATACGCGCACCTAGCCCGAAACAGAACTTCTGCGGTTGAACCCCCGGTAGGAGCGATCTCCGAATCGATCAACCGAACGAATAGTGAGGGCGATAGCTTTTCTCCAAAACTCATGACATGGATGCACTGTCATTTTAGAGAACTGGTATTATAATTCAGCGATTCACCCCGGTTCCCATGCTGCGGGAGCTTTAATAGCCACCGACGACTAATCCTTAAGGACAACAAATGATAGACACAACCTATCTCCTCAACGACAAACAGATGCGGGATTTCATCGTTAACGGGTATGTGATTGTCAAGACGGATCTGCCACGGGATTTTCACGATGAGATTTACAAAGCCACAAACACAGTGTTTGAAAAGGAGGGCAATCCGGGCAACAACCTTTTGCCTCGCATTCCCGAAATTCAGCGTGTGCTCGAAGACCAGACCGTCCGTGGCGCGTTGACGAGTCTCTTAGGCGCGGATTACTATATGCAGCCCCATCGCCACCCCCATATTAACCCGCCAAAAAGCAAGGGGCAAAACCTGCATCAGGATGGCGGCAAACGCTGGTCGCATCGGACGCGTCGTTTGCTGGTCTTCTACTATCCACAGGACACGCCGGAAGAGTTGGGCCCCACCAGTATTGTTCCGGGGAGCCACTACTATTGTACCCCTGAAGGCGGTAAGATTCGGGGCGAAGTTCCACTTTCCGGAGAATCCGGCACCGTGACCATCGCGAACTACGACCTTTGGCATAGGGCTATGCCCAATCGAACCGACATGCCTCGCTACATGATGAAATTCCTTTCCGCCCGCATGTCGGAACCCGATTCACCTTCATGGAATACTGACCAGCCGGACTGGATGAGCGACACACCAATTGGCAACCCCGAGCATCAGACATTGTTCAAGCATGTTTGGGATTGGCACCACGGCAAAACTACTTCAAATACTGAAGCCAACGGTGCTCCCGGTGACGCGATAATAAGCAAACTGATAGCAACGCTGTACGATGGCGGCGAGTCGGTATGCCTCCGCGCTGCATATCAACTAGCCGCATTCGGCGTGCTAGCTATTCCCGACTTGGTAGCGCTGTTGGAGGAAGAATCAGAAGTCGTCCGTCGAAATGTGTGCTATGCCTTGAGTGCCATCGGTGCGCCCGCCGTCGCCCCCCTGATTCACGCCCTGGAAGCTAAGAATTGGTGGACCAGTGATAGCGCGGCGGAAGTGCTGGGAGATATGGGACTTGATGCGCAGGAAGCCGTGCCGGCGCTGATGCGTGCGGTGCGAGACGAATCGGATGCTGTCCGCTCTCATGCTGCGGAGGCATTGGGAACAACAGGGCAATTATCCGCCGCCGCTGTCCCGGCGCTGATTACCGCACTGCAGGATGCGGAAGGATCCGTCCGTCGCAACGCGGTGTTCGCGTTGGCTCAGCTGGGACCGCACGCTAGGGATGCCGTACACGCACTACAGAATGTCCTCTTCGACGAAAACCGATATGTGCGTGGAGACGCTGTGAACGCGCTTCATCGTATTGGCACAAAGGAGGCGTCGGATGTGTTGCTTCGCTATCTAACCATGTTCCGCTGGTGCCCGTTGACCACCCGAGAGAGTACGCATTAAAAAATAACGGAATTAGTAGCTTGTAGCTTTTAGACTGACGACAAACATAAAACTTGGTACCCTGTCGTAAATCTTTTCGTCACACGTAGATGTCCATAGTGACTATTCTTCTCGTAGGAGTTTGCTATGGACATTTTGAATCTTATGAAAGAGTTTCCAAATCAAGAATCTTGTCTCAGATTTATAGAGGAAAAACGTTGGAAGGACGGTGTTTGCTGTATCCACTGTGGCAGTGAAAAAGTTGGACGCAAGAACAAAAACGACATTACTACTGGTTGGAATTGCTACGATTGTGAATCTAGCTTTTCGGCTACAGCAGGAACCATCTTCCATGGTACCAAGATACCTCTCCAGAAATGGTTTTTGGCTATCTCAATTCTTTCCAATGCCAAGAAAAGCATATCGAGTTGTCAGCTTGCTCGTGACTTGGACATGAATCAAAAGTCCGCTTGGTATATGGCAATGCGCCTCCGTGAGAAAATGAGTGATAGTGATGAATTGCTGAAAGGGATAGTTGAAGCGGACGAAACCTATGTCGGCGGCAAACCCAGAGCAAAATCTAAGAGAGGTAGAGGCACAAATAAATCTCCCGTCATCGGCGTAGTCGAGAGAGGCGGTCGGGTGGTTGCTAAATTCATGAAGGTTCTATCTGGTGAAAATATCAGAGAATTCATCCTTAGCAATGTCTCACCCGATGAGTCTATTCTTATGACTGATGAATTTCGCTCTTACAATAGTCTGGACGAAGATATCGAAAGACATGTTATCCATCACCAAGAGAGATATGTTTCTGAGGACGGCGTAACTCACACCAACACCATCGAGTCGTTTTGGGCTTGTGTCAAGAGGTCATTCTACGGAACGCATCATCACTACAGCAAGAAGTGGCTGCCACTGTATATCATGGAGTCTTGCTGGAAATATAATCGCAGAAAAGATGATGAGATTTTCATAAGATTTTTTGATGAATGCTTCACCTGAGCCACATGAATTGTTTGGCTATCGGTATATTCTGTCAACGACAACATCATGGTGTGCTGAAAATCCCATAGTGTTGGAAATTAAAATCCCGCAGATAACCCGCAATGCTCCCGCGAGCATGTACAAACGCTTGGTCAACATGATATGCCTCCATTTCTCTCTTATAGAGATGTATTTTAGTGTGAATCAAGATTCCGAACACTGTCTAAAATGATTGTACATTAAGAAGAGAAAAGCAAGCAAATCGACCAAAAAGCAGTTAACTACTAAGTCCCAAAAATAATCATCTGATTTAAAGCAAACTTCGGGAACAAATTTTATGTTCTGACACGGCTCACGGCGCTCCGATTCTCCTGCCGCTCCTGCTAGATTAACAAATCCAGCAGATATTGAGTTCGAGTCTCCCGCTCCAGAGTAAATCAAACGACTGGACAGGGAGTGCGATAGAGATCCCCATGTTGATAGAAAGCGTGCATAACTTCAATCTTCTGCTCCAAAGGAGCAGCATGTTTATAGATAACAGTAGACCCATCATCTTCGGAGGGATGACTTATTAAGGATGGCGCGAAAGAAAATCTTCCACTCTTCCATCCTTCCAATCTTACTGTTCCTAACGAAAGTAGCGTCAATTCTGAGATATCAAATTGTCTTGAGCCGCAACTACGGATTCATACCAAAATTTCATACCCCCATTCCCATGGCTTCAATGTCGAAACTGGGTAGAATCCAGTCATAGCACAAGTGTTTCCCCTTTTCTGTCTCTATTGAAAACCCGCGTTTGTTATGAAAAGTATGAAAAATATGAAATTTCCCACGACGGCATAACGATGTTTTTCAAGTCGCGCCTAGGACTTTCAAGCAAACTCTAACTGTACACCGAACTACATCCCGGCAAAAGTCAATTGAGGTGAAGTTGAAATGGATAAGACGGCAATTATATCCGGTGTTGGTCCCGGTTTGGGAGCTTCGCTTGCGAGAAAGTTCGCAAAAGAGGGATGGGCGGTTGGTTTGCTTGCACGCTCTTCCGACTACATTGAAAGCCTAGCTCAAGAACTAAATGAGCATGGCGCAAACGCGCTTGCAATTTCAACGGACATCACGCAATCCAATCAAGTTGCGGACTGTTTTGCGAAGATTCGCAAGCAACTCGGCTCGGTAGATGTTCTGGTAAATCATGCGGGAAATGCGGTATGGAAAACCTTTACCGACCTAACACCACAGGAGTTCGAACAATCGTGGCGGGTTTGTGCGCTTGGCTCATTTCTCTGTTCTCAGCACGCCGTGCCGGATATGCTCGCTCGCGGAAGCGGAACGATTCTTTTCACCGGCGCCACCTCTGCGATTCGAGGAAGAGGCGCGGCGTCAGCCTTCAGCAGCGCGAAATTCGCTGTCCGAGGGCTCGCATGGTCGCTTGCCCGCGAAGTTGGCCCCAAAGGCATTCACGTTGCGCACGTGATCATTGATGGCGTAATCGACACCCCCGGTGTCCGATCAAGCCTGTCGGACGACGCGGACGAGCCGCTGCTTAATCCGGACGCCATTGCCCAAACATACTGGAGCCTGGTGCTTCAAGAGAAAAGCGCCTGGAGTTTCGAGGTTGATTTGCGGCCCCACAATGAAGAATTCTTCACTTAGTTGCGGGCATCACACTATTCTATTGAAGAGGGTTTCCGACGATGATTAATAACGATCAGGTAAAGTTCTTTTGGGAACACGGTTATCTACACATCCCGCAGGTTTTCACGCCCGAAGAAACAGATGAATTGACCAGCGAACTTGATTGGCTCATTGATAAATGGGCAAATATTACCCCGGGCTGGTCCGGCCCTTGGCGTCGAAAGTACATGGATGCGGAAACCGAGAAAAAATCCAAACTGATTGCGATGCACGATTTGTCATTCTATTCCGAGGCGTGGATGAAAGCCGTCACCAATCCCGGTCTATGCGATGCGATGGCTGCCCTGCTAGGTCCCCGTGCAGAACTTCATCATAGTACCATGCACGTCAAACCGCCGGAAACCGGACATCCATTCCCCATGCACCAAGATTGGGCGTTCTACAAGCATCGAGATGGTCGCTATGTCGATCTGTTAGCCCACCTTGATGATACCTGTCACGAAAACGGTGAAATCCGCTTCCTTGATGGGTCGCATAAGGGCGGCGCCCTGGAACATATCACCCGGAATCCTGACGGTACGACCTGCACGCCGCATCTGCCTACCGACCAATACAAGCTGGAAGATTCTCTCGCTGTCCCCGCCAAACGAGGCGATGTCGTATGTTTTAGCCTCCATGCCATCCACGGATCCTACATCAACCAAACAGACAAGAACCGTCGTCTCGTGCGGTTCGGATACCGCCATCCTGAGAACGAGCAGTTTGAAGGCCAGAGTTTGGGAAGACCGGGTCTGATGGTTCGCGGCAGTCGCAGACGGGGGATTCATCAGGAGTTGTTTACCAACACGGGACCTAGATGAGTTTAACATTTACAGGACAGGTATTGAAGATATTATCATTCTCCCCGTGTTCCGGAATTGTCCTGTTTAGAACTTGCTTCAAATCCATTTTCGCGTAAAATCATATGCCCTGAAACCGATGAAATGAGATCAAGCGAGTGGATAACGAGCGCGATAGAGATCCCTTCTTTCTTCAGAGCTCGGTTTCTTCCGCAATCACTGTAGGAGCGATCTCCGAATCGCGACCTCTGCATATTTGAAAAAGCAGTTTCGACGTTTCCGACGAAGGAGACAAGAATGGAAGTGAATAAGGATGTCATCATTAGCATGGCGATTGAGACGTGGCGTTTTAGACGGGTTTCTGAGCGTTTGATCGCCAAGCTTGAAACCGGCGAGCAACAGCGATACCAAAGCCAGTTGCGATGGTTCGAGAAGAAACTGGAGGAGTTTCTGGTGCAGGTTGGTTGGCAGATTGTTGATGTCGAAGGACAGCCCTTCGATCCGGGCATGGCTGCCACTCAAAAACTCGGAACAAGCTGAAAAAATCTGTGAATTACTAAAGTCATCCGAAGGGAATTTAGGCGCGTTGGACAAACTGAAGCAAGTCCAAAATCGTCTCGGCGCAGATGAGCTGATGCCAATCGCCAAATGCAACGTGCTTGCCGCCGGGCTGTCGCGCCTGCCAGTTTGCCCCTCAGATGAGATAGCGACATGGCTTTTTGAACTTGCTTGGATATCCGAGGATATCAACGCAGAAGAGGTTCGCGCGGTCATCAATACGGATCGCAACGTAGCCGGTTTCCCAAGGGCAAACCTACCACATATAGAAGCGGAAATCCAGAATCTCCGAGACTATTATCGACAGGTCATGACATCGGCCCTGGGTAATCTATCCGTTGATGAACGCGCCGAAGCACTGAACCGGGTAGTCGAACCAGCAACTGACGACGAGAAGCCAACACCTCGCTTGATTGATCGCTTGGTTGACTGGTATGAAGTAGATGCCAACGCATATCTTGAGGAGCATGAAACCAAAATCCGGGAATTAGACGAGAAACTCCGATTGGCGGCTGATGAGAAGCATCCGGATTCAGCTCTTGCCGCGTTGATAAATCAACTCACTGATGCCATCAACAACTGGCATGCCGTTGCACACCCAATACAGATTAGCAAGAAAATCAAAGGGTTACCTGATGAAGATAGCACGCGTGTAGCGTGGCGCGTGCGAGACTTGGCAATCCATCTCTTCCATGATTATAGCAAGTTAAGTTTCTGTCAGCAACTTATAGTGATACTCCAAGCGGTGTTCGCAGAGGTTGTCGAAATTTCTGAAGTTCTTGCTAAGCACACAAGGGAATTAGAGAAAATCACTGGGGTGCGTACGCCGAAAGCACCTAATTCAACCGTTGGGAGGCGTGAATTGCGCGCGCGCCGAGATATCGAAATACGGGTCCGAAAACTGCGGAAGCTGCTTACCGCCGCGGATTCAGACATGGATTTCATTTTGGCTCTGGAGAATGGGTTACTCATTCAGTCTGTCAAAAAATGGAAAAACTTGACACAACCAATTACGGCATCGAATGCAGATTGTCGTCATGTCGCAAATCTTGTGAGAGAATTGGCGCTTTTTCTTTGGAAGGAACACGGTGAACTTGGTGTTTCTCTCCAGCTTCTAAAGATGCTCCAAGAGGAGTTTGCAAGAGTGCGCGAAATTGCCGCTATTATTGCCGGGGACCTAAAGGCACTAGAAGCGTCAAAGCGTGCGCGCATACAGGTTCAGATTCAGGTTCAGGCTGAGAAACTGCGCGCCGCCGCTGATGCGAAACAACCCGACTCCGTCTTGAGTGAGATGGTTAACCATCTTATTCAGGCGGTCAATGAATGGGAAACTTTAACACAACCATTTGAGTCATACCGCGCAGATTATTATAGCGTGGCAAATCTTGCGATAGAATTGGCGCTCTACCTTTGGCGCGAATGCGGCAAGCTTGATTGTTCGCGCCAACTCCTAAAAATGCTCCAGAAAGTATTTGCAGACGTTCATGAAATCGCGACTCTTATATCTGGGGACATAAAGGCGTTAGAATCGCCAGAACGCGCACGTCTAGATGTTAAAGTCCAGGCTGAGAAACTGCGTGCCGCCGCTGATTCGAAACAACCCGACCCCGTCTTGAGTGAGATGGTTAACCAACTCATTCAGGCGGTCAATGAATGGAAAGCGTTGGCTCAACCGATTAAAGCGTATTCTGCAGATTATTATCATGTGGCGTATCTCGTGCAGGAATTGGCACGTCATCTTCTGGAGGAACACGGAAAGCTTGATAATTCTCGTCTTCTCTTTAAGATGCTGCAACAAGAATTTGCGGAGGTTGACCAAATCGCGGCTCTCGTGGCTGAGCACCTAGATGCGCTAGAGGCTGTAGAGAGTGCATGTCGACATATTGAAATACAAGTCAAGGGACTGCGCGACATCGTTTATGCGAAACACTACCATCCCGATTTGAGTCCGATGGTAAACCAACTCATTCAGTCTGTCAAAGGATGGAGAGAACTGGCGCAACCGATTAAGGCATATTGTGGAGATTATTGCAGTGTGGCGAAGCTTGTCTTGGAATTGGCGGTAAACCTTCGGAACAAAGGAAAACTCCGTTCTTCTCGTCAACTCACCGAGATGCTGCAGGATATATTCGGAGAAATCCCCGAAATTGCCACTCTTCTTGCTGAGGACGCCAAAACACGAGATGAGACTGTCAAGAAGCACGCACCCCGAGTCGCTAAGGAGCGGTCACGCCGGATTGGAGCTGCGATGGGTCGCTATGAGCTTACCGACCGGTCCACGCTAATCGTTGCGGTTATAGTAATTGGCACAGTGGCAGGTTTGACGTTAATGGAATTGTTCTAAAGGGACAGCCGTTGCCATTTGTACAGGCGAGAAAGGTGAGCGCGGGGAACCGACCTTATAACAATTCTGACGGAAGACCAGCGCGAGAAAATATCTAGAAGGCAGGTCTAGGCCCCTTCTCTAAAAATTAACTCCGTATTTCACTCAAGGCCCTTGAGTTCAGCCTCCCTCAGATATAAACAAGTCTATCTATTCCGATGATACACCCACCACTCTATCAGCAGCAGCAATATCCCCAAACACGCCGTATATTTCCAAATCTCGCGATTTACCTCTTGTAGATGATCGGCGGGAGGGGTTCCAGCCGGCCCCGATTCCGCTCCGTCCACCACGAGTTGTGGCGAAGAAATGCCCGATTCCTGGGAATCAAGAAGATTAACCGCAAATCGCCCCACTTGACGATTGTTAACGGACACGGAATACAAGCCCACAAGCGACGTGTCCGCGAAAATGATAGGCGTGGCTCCTGATGAGACAGCCGTTACCGAGTCATCGGGCAATTGAACGGTAACGTCATCTTCCGCCTCCGGATCACTGAGCAAGATTTTCACGGGAGTCCCAACCTTAGCAACGTCAGGTTGAACGGTCGTATTCGGGACAGCAAGCCACTCAAGACAGCGAGACAACAGAATCGGTGCCGAAGGAATCAAGAGCGCGAACCGTGAAGTTTCCAGATTGAACGCATCAAATCCAAATACGACGTACTTACGATTGGCGTTTTCCCCAGCCCAGATTAACGCCCCCTCCACGGTTTCGGCTAACGGACTTCCCCAACTTGGCAATTGAGCAACAAGCGATCCTTTGACCGACAGATCGATTAACGACACGTCACGCATTATGGTGTGGGTTCGGTCTTGGTAAATCACGTGCACAGGTTCCATCTTCGTTTCGGTAACCGGCATGAACGGTAGTCCGCCAACAGGGTTCAGAAATATAGCATTCGCATCCGGGAGATTTTCAGGCACGTACCTATCAAAAATTACAGTATCTTGGCTTTCCGCACCCCGATAATCTTGGGTCTCAATCTCTGCAAGTCCGATTTTTGCATCCGCTTTAAGCATTTTTGACAATAAGGGCTGGGAACGATCGCTCACAAGCAGAACGCGTGACGGTGTATGGCGATGAAGAAATGCCCAGGCTGTATTATCCAGAGCAAAATCGTCATCTAGCTCAAGATGGAGGCTGACGACCATTCCGTCAAACCCTTTGTCATCAATGGGGAACACAATTGACCGATTTTCCCCTGGGGACAAGATTACTGTTTCATCGTCATACCACCTGCCCCCAACCTCTAGGCGCGCTCGAAATTCCCGCTCCTCCGATCCGAAATTCCGTAGACCCATAAGTACCTGAAATTGACTTGGTTGATTCGGGTTCCGTGAGACATTGAACTGCACGATTCCCACGTTCTCTCTCTGAGTCCCTACCACGATTTTTTGGAGCGTTGGCGGGGAATTTGGAAATCCTTGGACATCATCGCCTAGATAGATGATTCCCGTGTTCGCACCCTTTCCATACGCTGTCGCGGATGAAAAAATTGATTCAAAATCGGGTGATGTGTGTAGTGGGGCTATCTCTTGAACTGCGCGACGCAGTTTCTCTTTATCCGAGGTAAACCCTTGATGAATGTGGCGAGGCGGGCTAGAAGTGTCCATAATCATCATCTGCCCGTTGACGTCGAGCTGGTTGATGAACTCCAATGCTCGCTTCTTCGCTATTTCAAAACGGCTTTTCCCCAAATCTGTCGATTGCATACTCGCTGAATTTTCGAGGATAAGAACCGACTGTCCGAATAGGGTGCTGTGGTGGCGAAAGGCAGGACGGGCAACGGTGACTACAGCTAGGGAAAGAAAAAAGAGTTGCAGGATTAACGGAAAAAAACTGCGAATACGCTGAAACGGAACATTGGCTTTCATATCCTCAACGGCTTCGAGCCAAAACATCACGCTGGGAACAACGTGACGGTTGCGGCGTAGCTTCAGGAAATGCAGTGACGCCACAAGCGGGATAAACGCCAATAGATAGAGTGCCGAAGCGTTCAGGAAGTGCATCTTCATTGAACTCCCGGCATTCAGCGCAACGCACGGAAAACCGATAAATTAGCGGACTAAATACGGTGATTTATAACAAACCACAAGAGGGCAATTCGTGTACGCAATCTAGCGTTCAGTTGCGGGTATATCAGATTCAGCGGTATCTCCTGCCGTATCCGTTTTGCCCGCCTCTATGTCTTGGACTCGCTGCAACAGATCCTCTGCGTCCAGACGCCCTACTTCTCCATATTTTTTCAACTGCTCGCATTTTTCTCGGGCTTTATCGTATTCATGTTGCTCAAGATAGATTGTCCCAAGATTCCTGTGCATTTCTCGGAACACCCCGGGCCAATTGCGCGCCGATTCCTTGCTGAGTAACTGCGTCGCTTTGGCGATGGCGTTATTGACAACCTCATCAAGCGCCGATTTCTCAGTTTCCGGCAAACTGTTTACGTCCTCGCCGTTTTCTTCCATCTGCTGGATCTTTTCGTTGTGCTCACGCAGTTGATTAATCGCCTTGTCGCAATCGTTATAGGTCTTTTCAATGCTCAACGCCCCTTCAAAGATTTTTGACAAAAATCCCAGTTTCATAGAATCCTCCGCAATGTTATGCTTTGTACTGCATTGTTGCCTACCGGGTATTATACCAAATGTAAAAAAATAAGACAATGATCGATATGGAAATTGTTGTTCGTACGTTCACTATCCTAGATTACGGGAAAACGGTTGCATTTGCCATCAAAACAGGTTAAAATACGCGAAGTCAGTATCAACTGAAATCCCTTTAGAAATCCGTCTGTTCTATGTCAACCTCTACCGTCCCTCACACCGGAAAATTTGACACGCGCACCGAGATTATCTCCAATGAGGAGGTTGCTCAAGGCCACTATTTGCTATATTGTACCTGTCCGAAAATCGCCGAGAGCGCTCTTCCGGGTCAGTTTGTCCACGTACTAATCTTAGACGATTCGGGGCTTCTACTGCGCCGTCCGTTCACAATCTACAGCATCCACGGAACGCGAATCTCAATGTTGTACCAAGTCACAGGGGAAGGTACTGCCATGTTGGCGCAGATGCGTTCCGGGGCGCCGATTCAAGTTCTTGGTCCCCTTGGCAAGGCGTTCCACATCCCTTCGCGCCTCGAAGCGGCAATTCTCGTAGGAGGCGGTGCGGGAATCGCGTCGCTAATGCTCCTTGCTGCCGAGCTAAAAAAGGTGGGGATACGAACACTAGGGTTGGTCGGTGCCCTCAATTGCGCGCGTCTCTTATCCGTTTCCGACTTACAGCGGATCAACGTTGAGACACATATCGCCACCGACGACGGAAGCGTCGGGCATCGCGGTTTTGTTACGGGAATTCTTGGCGACATTTTAGAACGACCTCAGACGCATTCACTCCGAAATCCAACCATCTACGCGTGCGGACCACACGAAATGTTGCATGCGGTTACAAAGATGACGCTTTCTCATCATGCTCCGACACAACTCGCTATGGAGAATCGAATGGGGTGCGCACTGGGTGTCTGCCTCGGTTGTGTTTGCAGAGTTCGTACCACCTCCGGCGAGGTTGAATATCAGCGGGTGTGTACGGAAGGACCGGTGTTTAATGCAGAGGACATTGTCTGGTGAGGTGTATCGTAACGCAAAACGTGTACATTGCTAACGATGACATTTCCGCTTGCGTCCAAAACGAACCGTGGAACAACATAAGGCGTGTCATGAGTAAAAATCTCATATAGAACTTGGGAGAGCCTATGGAAAGCGCATTCTACGATGAACTCACAGAAAAAAGTATAAACGGGGAAAGACTTCCTGACGAGTTGTGTCTTGAAATTCTGACCTCGCCGCGTGTCGAACTGCTGCGGTTGCTTGACGCTGCCTATCAAGTACGAAAAAAATACACCGGCAACGAGGTTCAACTCCATATTATAAACAATGCACAAAACGGGGGTTGTCCGGAGGATTGTCACTACTGCACCCAAGCGAAATCATCGACCACGGGCATCGAAACTTACCCGGTTAAACCTGAAGCGGAAATTTTGGATGAAGCTCAGCGTGCTTATGAGTCGGGAGCTTACCGATACTGCATGGTGTTTGCCGGGCGCGGACCATCGAAATCACGAATTAAGCGGCTAGCGGGATTAATCAAGACCATTAAATCCCAATTTCCAATTCAGGTTTGCCTCTCCGCAGGACTAATCAATCGCGAAGGGGTGGATATTCTAAAGGATGCTGGATTAGATCGGTTGAATCATAACCTCAATACGTCAGAGGTACACTATCCAAATGTTTGCACAACCCACACATACACGGATCGAATGGATACCTTGAAAGCCGCGCGAGAAGTTGGAGTCGAATTGTGCTCGGGTCTAATCGTGGGTATGGGAGAGAACTCCAAGGACATAGTTGAAGTGGCAAAAACGCTGCGAGAACTCCGCGTTTCTTCGATACCCGTTAATTTTCTTCTTCCTTTTGATGGAAATGTGTTTTCAGCCGCACCCGATATCACTCCGGACTACTGCCTTCGGGTTCTGTGCCTGTTTCGCCTGTTGAATTCAGACGCGGAGATTCGCGTCGCTGCCGGTCGTGAAGTCCATCTGCGGAGCATGGAGGTTATGGCTCTCTACCCCGCAAACTCACTCTTTATTGACGGTTATCTGAACGCTAAGGGTGCATCTCGAGCGCGAACCCTTAAAATGATTCAAGATGCGGGCTTTACCATCAAGGCAGATCAATCTTTGGAACACCTGTTGGAAAGAGAGAAAGAGCGCGGCAAATCTTTGTCGGTTCTCAATGAGGATAAACCGATGAAAAATCTCAATGAGCTGCGACCAAACTTCCGTGTGAGAGATATTCCTAGAGAGAATGATGGGCTCTAAAGTCGTTGTGTTGGTCATTGTTGCAGGTGTATGCGTTTTGCTAATGTTTTTTCACAATCAGGCACAGCGGCTGGTTGACAGCTATAAACCGGCGACAGACGTTCCGTCATTCGCATTGCCCTACGAATGGGCTGGCAACATCTGCCAAACACCCATTGCAGAGCCGTCTGGAATTACCTTCCACACCATTCGCAAAACAATATTTGTCGTCAGTGATGAAGGTGAACTTCATGAGATGCGGACAGATGGCAGACCGGTAAGATCGCAGTCCCTGAACCAGAATGACTTGGAAGGGATTACCATGAATCCTTCAACGGGGTTGCTATATGCCGTTGTTGAAGGTGATGACGCAATTCTCGAAATCTCTCCACAGACCTTTGAGATTACGCGAAAATTCGGGATAAATCGCGGATTTGAGGGGCGCGAACTGCTACGAAAAGGCGGGATGGGGCTGGAAGCAATTACCTTCGTTGCCAACGCATCCCATCCGGAGGGCGGAACATTTTGGGTGGGCAACCAATCGTTTAGTTTGAAACCAAATGGCGAACCATCAATCGTTTGTGAGGTCGTTGTCCCACTCTCATCAACCAGTCCGACTCCACCGGAAGGCAAGATCATTGCCTTCTTCCCACTCAGCATTATTGACATTTCAGGACTTGAGTACGATTCCTCTCGACACTGCCTTGTCGTTGTTAGCGATACGACAAACCTTCTGGTGGAAGTCGTGCGTGATGGAACAGTTTTGCGTCAACATCTGTTGCCCGGTAATGATCAGGAAGGAATTACTCTCGATCATCAGGGGTTCATGTATATCGCTCAAGAAAATGGCGAGGTAATTAAAATTGAAGACCGGCGAGCCCAATAAGTGTATTCCGGATGAATCGTGCCAGGGTAGCGCTTTAAGACATCTCAAGGCTTGCAGCGAATTATGCGGCTATCCTTGAAGGGAGGATGACCAAAGCAACCAGAGTTGCTAAGGGTAACAAATGCCCGCGTGAAAGAACTACGGCAGCATGAAAAGCGGAACTTTGCTGTTTTCGCTGTAAATCAGATACTGATGCGGATAGGTTGGGTTTTCAAGACTGAATCAGTAGTTGTACCGGGCTTCCTTGACACTTATTCCACCTCGGATGTCCTTCGAGGTTTCCTACCTGTCAGCCTGAGACTAGGGCAGAGTCTTCCCCAATTTCTTATCGCACAATATGTGACGCAGATTCGGTACAAGCAACCGCTATTCACCATTTCCGCCTTTGGCATTATGGTGCCGTGGTTAGTTATAGCGTTGATATTGAGCGGTACCCAGTGGTCATCAAGCGTCGTCGTTTGCCTATTTCTCGCGCTGTACACGGTGCACTGGTTCATTTTTGGGTGTCACCTGCTAGCGACAGGTACGTTGCAAGGAAAGCTAATCCGCGCGGAAAGGCGGGGCTTGTTGCTCGCGTATGCCAATTCTGTCGGTGGTATTCTGGCGATAGGTGCAGCCGCTCTCTTGATGTATCAATGGCTCGGCAGCGAAACTCCTCGTTATTCTGCCGTGTTTGGCGCGACAGCGGTATGTTTTGGCTTGGCGGCTATTGCCAGCCTGTATTTTCGCGAACCTCCCTCTCTGCCCCAACAGCCGCAACCCTTCTTCAAAATCCTCGGCGCAGGACTACTACTATTGCGGTCCGATCGCGATTTTCGAAAGTTTGCCCTAGTCATTGTACTGTTTTTTTCAAGTTGGCCCCTTTTTCCGCACTACACTGTTTTCGGTAAGCGCGTGTTGGGATTGGAATCGAGTCACTTCGTCACTTGGATTATCGTTCAGTACTCCGCGGCTGCGTTGGGCTCTTGGGTAATCGGCGCTATCGCAGATCGCCGAGGTAATCGGATCGCCCTACGAATATTGGTACTTCTCAGTTCGTGTACCCCCTTGGTCGCCGTTGGCATCAGTCGAGTACCCTTCGGTACCAACCTGTATTGGCTCATATACGCCTTTTTAGGGCTGACACCAGTCATTCACCGTATCATCGGAAACTACACATTGGAGATTTCGCCCGAAGAGAAGCAACCACAATATTTGGGGGTGGTGAGTCTCCTAGAGTCTTGTCCACTCTTAGTTTCGCCACTCGTTGGTTTATTGATCTCGAAGGTCTCGTTTGAGCCGGTGTTCTTGGGAGGTAGCGTTCTTATCGTTGCTGCCGGCATCTTGACGTTCGGGCTAGTTGAACCCCGTTTTAACGGAGCGCGATGATTAGTGCTACTACCTCTTTTGAAAAGATACGCCGGTGCGAGACAGGACGCGGACCTAAAGAATCACGTTTGTATCTCTCGGGGTTGAAAAGACTGGACAACAACGAATTTAGTCTTTCGCCAATTCGTTTGTCTTGTTACCCTTCTTCAAATCCCAACATTTTGACCTCTATCCCGAGATCTACGCCAGTCATTCGTTTAACCTGCTCTTGTACGCGTCGAACAAGACTCAGTACGTCATCGGCGGTTGCGTTGTCGATGTTCAGAATGAAATTGCCGTGAACCTTGGAGACCTCGGCGCCACCGATTCTGCACCCCTTCAAACCACACGCATCAATCAATCTCCCCGCGGAGTCATTGGGCGGATTCTTAAAAATGCACCCCGCATTCTCTTCCGCAAAAGGCTGAGTGGAAATCTTCTTGTTGTATAATTCATGCATCCGGTCGGTTATAATTCTCGCGTCGCCGGGGGTGAGGCGGAGCACCGCCCCCGTTACACTAAAGTAGTTTCCTAACCCACTGCGACGATAGGCAAACCGCGCTTCATCGTGGCTGAGTTCAATAACTTCCCCCTTGTTGGTCATCACCTGCACCCGCTCAACCACATCGCCGAAACTTCTCCCCCACGCGCCGGCATTCATAATCAACGCCCCACCGACCGATCCCGGGATACCGAGCGCAAACTCAATCCCGCTCAGTCCCTGCCGTGCGGAGACTTTCGACAATCTCGGCAGCGAAACTCCTCCGCCTACCCAAACACGATTCCCGTCAAATTCCAACTGATCGAAATCCTTAACCAGTCGAAGTATAATACCTTTGTATCCGTTGTCGCTGACGAGTAGGTTCGAACCTCTTCCGATCGTCGCTACAGGCAATTTCCAACGTTTTTTTAACTTTGCAACGGCGGCAAGCTCATGGGCGGTGCTCACCTCAAAATATGCTGTCGCCAATCCTCCAATACCGAAAAAAACATGTTTCTCCATCGGTTCATTAAATCGTAGTCGCGACGTAGGCGCGTTCCTGTCGGTTTTGACTAATTCAGCAAGTTCTGTGTTCCATTCCATGTAAATCTATCCAAGAACTATCGTAGTGCGACTCAAAACCGAATTAACCTCTAATAACCAACGCTTGGCTCGTTGACCGTCCCTCGTCATCAACACACGTGAGTCTATGTTTACCAGCTACAGGTGCCAAGAAAACTTTCTCGGCTGGGTCGCCGCTAAAAATCAACTGGCCATCAAAAAACCAGAAAATCTGCTTTGTTCGATTCGACACGGACGCTTGGAGCGAAATCTTCTGATTTTCAAGCGGAATCCCGGAACGAATATGGTATTCACTATTTTCTGATGGAGAAATGACAATAGGACTGTGTCCGGCAACGAGACCGGTGCACGCGGAGAAATGTGCCGGCATCTCAGGAATAGCAAAACCGTTGCGTTTTAACCAAGTTCCTATCGCCACAGGCCACTCCTCGAAAACTGCATGACGATAAGTCCGGCCAACCCGACAGTGTGAACATAACGTCGTTCCCGTCCCCTCGTCGATATAAATCCCTTTGTGAATCGAGCACTCGGTATTGGGGGAAACGCTCGGAATGTAGTAGTCAAACTTTGAAGTAGGGCAATGCGAGGACGGTAACAATCCACTCAACGAGCAGACTTCTCGAGTATTCACGCGTCCGAGGCGCGTGAACCAACGATTGGTTGCGGGCGTGGTCAGTGCCGTGAATAAGGAGAAAAGAATTGGTCCTGCGACTTCAGACCCGACAAGCGAGGAAACACCTGCTCCATTGAAATTGCCGACCCAAACACCAATTGTGAATTCGGGGGTGTAGCCGATGCTCCATGCGTCTTTATGTCCGTAAGAAGTGCCAGTCTTCCATGCAATCTTTGGAAGATTTGTCGAAGCTTCATACGCCGCAGGCAAATCTGGACGGCGGACTTCGGTGAGCATTTCAGTTAAGATGTAACAGGCTTCTCTACTCAAAAGCCGTTTTGCTTGCATGCGACTTTTTGGAATACTCGCGGGGATATCTACACCTTGAAATGTGGAATTAAGGGACATGAACGCGGGCAGTGCCACGCGCCCGGAATTCCCTTGTCCCGCCCTGTTTTTTGCTGGATTCATTATCAACCGATACTTCGCAAACTCTCCGGAGTTCGCCAATCCGGCGTAGAGTGTCGTTAATTCAAGCAGTGTCAATTCGCAGCCGCCGAGTATCAACGATAATCCATAATATCCTTTCGATTCCGACAACTTGGAAACCCCGGCATTTCGCAAGAATGAGTAGATACCGTCATTGCCAAGCTGTGCGTATAGGTTCACCGCTGGTACGTTGAGGGAGTGCGCCAATGCCTCACTTGCAGTCACATACCCGCGATACTCTCCATCGTAATTTGCAGGTTTGTATCCTGAGTAATCGATCGGAACGTCGTTCAAGAGGCTCTCGGGGGTAATCAGCCCACGGTCAATCGCCAATCCGTAGATAAACGGTTTAAGTGTCGATCCGGGAGAGCGACGAGCATTGGTTCCGTCAACCTGTCCTTTGCCGGCTTGGTCGAAAAAACCATAGGAGCCAACCAGTGCCAACACCTCGCGGCTCTTTGTGTCCATCACGATGATTGATCCCGTGGAGATACCTTCTCGCCGCAGTGGATGGAGGCACTCTCGCAGAATTCGCTCGCCGAGTTTCTGAATTCGGCCGTCAATCGTTGAATGGATGCGATTATCCCAAATACCGGCAGGACTAGCGCTCTCTCCGTGCGAGTGAAGCGAGTGTGAGGGAGCAGAAGACGCAAAAGCCGGTTCAGAATGGGAGCGCTTGAGCAGACGAGTGACATGCGGCGCACTGAACGGCATTGGGAAACGCGCTGTCGGAATCGGTTCACTAACTGCTTCCCGCAATTCTCCTTTGGAAATCTTGCCGAATGTCACCAAACGTCTCAGGACTTTCTCCCGGGCACGTACCGCGTTTGCATGGTGGAGGTCCGGGCGCAACAGTGTTGGTGAGTTGGGGATAGCAGCCAATAGGGCGGCTTCACCCAAACTTAGGCGATTTTGTGGTTTGTTAAAGTAAATGCGAGATGCAGCAGTCGATCCAACGATGTTGCCACCGTACGGAGCCATGTTGAAATAAAGCGTCAAGATTTCATCCTTGGAATAACGAATCTCAAGTTGGAGCGCGCGAAACGTCTCTATAGCTTTGTTGCGAATCGTTCGAGGTTTCGGCTCCATCATACGCGCGACCTGCATCGTAATGGTGGACCCACCCCTGACGACCCTTCCTGCTTTAATGTTCGTGACCAGTGCCTGAGCAATTGAAAATGGGTTGATTCCAAAGTGGTAATAAAACCACCGGTCCTCATACGTTAGGACAGCTGTCCGCAGCTTCGGAGAAATCTCAGCCAAAGAAGGCTTGGGAATTCGCCACGAACCATCGGATGCAGTAAACACTCTAAGCCATTCGCCATGTCGATCCAGCACTACAGTGGAAGACGGCGGATGTAATTTTTCCATTGGTAGCGGGAATACCCCGTTCGCTATAAGAAAAACCAACCCTGAGAGAGCGATAGTGGCAACAAACAACATACAAAGAGAGCGTTTGAATCTCTTGAAATCGAACATGTTCCTCATCGTGGCTACCTGACCTTATTTCCTCGTCATATCGGAAATTTGGAATTCCCTCATACCAACGATATACGGTAGGAGCGATCTCCGAATCGCGACACTCCTTACTGCTGAAGTCGTGAGTCATTGATTATGCATGTGGTTAAATTTCAACACCCCCAAAACAGAACGAATAGAGGCGTTCAAAGTCACTCTCAGCTATAAATCTAGTTTGAACCCATTCATCAAAATAGTACGTGCGCAATTTCTCAAGCGAGCAAATGTCATGCCAGATTGTATCCATCTCCCGAAATTCGGGGAGGACTAACACGCTCCATTAACGTCGATATGGAAATCAATGCCGTCGAAATTCAGTATATCAGGAGGGTTCTTCAACCTCAAGTCAAAAGCGGTTTGCAGTGAATACGTTGTTCATTCCCAATTCTGCGATTATCAGAGAAATGACTTCCATTCGTACCACGGAAGTGATATAATTCTATCTATTAGAGTAGGATTTTGGTGGAACAGTCGGATGTCTACGCAGCAAGACTCGGGAGGCGAGCAAAGGAAACAAATATGAACGGCAAGTCTACTGGGTTGTATCTAGTCGGAGGAATCGCGGGATTGCTGAGCGGTATTTTGATGATTGTCTCAGGCTATCTAGTGATGTTCCATTTAAAAGAAACCTTTATCGGATCCGCGGAGCAGCAGTTGGGATTTATCGCGCATCATCCACTTTCCGGGATTGTGCACGGATTAAGTGTTGTCAGTCTTATCCTAATCGTGCCCATGATAGTCGCACTGCTCGCCCTACTTGGCACAACGGCGCCCATACGCGGCTTTTTGGGAATCGGTTTCGCCGCCCTTTGGATTTTTGTCGAAATCGTTGGACACCTGTCCCAAACGGCGCCGCTGCGCGCCCTCGGTGAGTTGTACACTAATCCATCTACCAACGAGATGGCTTTGTCAATCTATCAAGTGTCCCAAGAGTTCTGGGAAGCACTTTCGATGACAGCAGCATCTTTCTGTGTTCTGATGTGTTTATGCTCCGGCTCCGCGTTGGTAGCAAAACCAACTCGCTCTTCGGGATACGCGCTTCTAATCGCAGCTATTGCCTTTCCGATAGGCCTGCTGTTTCCCAGCGTTGGGATTCAACTTCATGTCGCTGTACGTGGATTGGCATTCATCCTCCTCTCAGGCGCGCTGATTCAGATCTCCAGAATCAAAGAAGGATAGACCTCTCAGGCTGCTCAATAGTTCTTATAACCGACCTCAGCGAGACGGGCTGCTTTTTTGGCAACTCCGTCACTCAACTCTGATTTATACGCTTGCAACTTTGATTGAAGTTCCGGAGTTTTCAGGCTAAGAATTTGGACGGCAAAGATGCCCGCATTTCGCGCGCCGCCAGATCCAATCGCCATCGTTGCCACAGGAACGCCCGGCGGCAGTTGCACGGTTGAATAAAGCGCATCTACTCCGTTGAGTGGCCCTCCATCAATTGGAACGCCAATTACCGGAAGCGTTGTATGCGCCGCTATCACTCCGGCAAGGTGAGCGGCTCGCCCGGCACCGGCAATGATTACGTGAATTCCTCTGTCTTTGGCAGTTTTGGCGTATTCCATCGTCAGTTCGGGAGAGCGATGTGCCGATGAAATAGTTATCTCAAATGGAATCTCGAATTGCTCCAAAATTTGCGCAGCCTCTGCCATTCGATCGAGGTCCGAGTCACTTCCCATCACAATGCTAACAAGCGGGGTTTCCTTTGAAGTCATGTGGTTATTGAGTCACCTCTGATTACAAGAGTTGGGATTAAACGATGTTCGGAAGCATCATGACTCATGGTGACATGATATACTGCAAACATCGTCCTTTGAAAATACATATATAGCACGCGGCAACTACTATGTCAAGCATAACTCATGGCTAAACAACCTAACGGGAATGACGTCTGATATCTTTGCAAATCTAAAGGACTGTCCGGTTTTCTTGACTTGAAAAGGGAAAAGAGCAATGAGAGGAACATTAAGGGTTTTATTGGGACTATTGATTTGCGGTTTAGTGCTGTTATTAGTAATATACGGCTTATACAGCAGTGGTCTCCGAGCCCAGGATAAGGACCGTAATGAGCCGACTGTTCATCGAATTGAAACTAATTCAACAAAACCGGCAACTGAAGGTCGGCGTGAAGGCATGGAAATCAACAATGAGTGGCCCTCTCCACGAAGCCAAATGAACGAACCGAGTGACGATTTCTATCAACCGATTGTCGAAAACAATCTTTTTCGTCCTCTAGGTTGGAGAAAACCGAACCGCGAATCCGAATATACCTTGATCGGGACATTGATTGAATCAAATAATCAGCGTGCGAAAGCGTTTTTGATAGAACGGCGATCCAATCAATACTATCCTGTATCGGTTGGTGAAAAGGTCGGTGATGCAGTTGTGGAAAGCATCAAGCCAAACGAGGTCAACCTAGGCAAAAATGGAAAAACCGTAACGCTTAGGGCAAATTCCAATCGATTTCTGGATACCTCCGCCGCGATATCCGACAAAGGCAGCGGCCGTTTCAATGAAGGCCCGCAGCATGCTACGCCCGAAAAGAAGGTGCAGGAGGGGAAGCCTGAGAATCGCGGCGATTGGGGTTTGGGTGAGGACAGAATGCGAAAAATAGCCGAGCGATTTCGCAATGCCTCACCTGAAGAGCGCGAACGCATGAGGGAAGAATTTCGTCGTCGTGGTCGGGAACAACGCGCCCGCGGACAAGGGGTGAGAAGAGAGGGCAGGGGAAGAGGTAGAGACACTGATGGAGATAGGGATGGCGGGCGCCGAGATCGCTAATCTCTTAAGTCTAGCGTCATTTCCGTTTGGGTTTAGTCGGATTCGGGCTTTGGTTAAGACGAAGAGAATGTCTCTGCAATTCCCGAGATGGTAAGTAGACCTCAAAGAGCGGTTGTCATCCCGACGGTGAAAGGATGAGCATCAACGCCCTTACTCTTTTTATGTTCAATCCATCTGTATTATCTAACACATCAACTAAAGTACCCATCCTTCTTTAATCGGTTTGTTCTGCAGGCGGCCTGCCTCCATTGCAGTTCCAAAAACCTGAAGACACCACTAGAGGCGGCTTCAGGCTTTTGGCTAGGACTTAAACGTGGAATCGCGGACAAACATCGCATCCAAGTCTGGGGCTCCTCTAATCCCAGGTAACTGCTCCCCCAGATCCTTTCAACACAAGGTTTTCCGGCTTGAGTAATACCTCCCCTTCTTTGACTATGGGCATACCGGTAGGATATAAGGCATAGGCAATTCGCCGAGGAAGATGGTTTCCCAAATCTGCCATCATCTCTTTCTCTGTCTTATAACGAACCATGTTCCGATTCTCAACTTGGAAGGCGTGCCAATATTTGAGATAGTCCAGAATCTTGTCATCAAAGATGAGCTCCCCAGTTTTGGTGTCGACGATTTTTATTCGAGTCTTTACGAGTGCGCTCTGGCGGGCCCGGTTGTAACTGGCAGCGCCTGAGATTCCGCCTTTACGGCCATGTTTCCTGAGCACCGCGTTATAGTCCCGACGGCTAAATTTCGGATTCTCCATATTCCCCATGATGATTAAATCCACTTTCAACCCTTGCCCGACCTTCGCGGCTAATGCCGGATCTGTGAATATATCGTTGAGCGTCAGCCCGAACTCCTTGAGTTTTGTCGCTACTGGTGCCACCTTCTCAGATTGGTCGTATACCCATTCAGTCTCCTTTAGAGCCAATTCAAAACGGGTAGTGAGATTAATTGGCACCCATTTTCCGAGGACGCCGGACTCTTCTTCGCCAAGGAAAGGCGTGACGGCAACAGCAGTTGCTTGTTCTAATGGTGGCGGTGTGTTAAGACTTGCCCCGCAGCCAACAACTAAAACAAGAATAAACGGAACTAGGAAAAAACGAAGCAAACTCATCTGAAACAGTCCTCCTTTTGTGATATGTTAGAAATGTGCAGCAAATTATTGTTTAAGAATGTCAATGGATTGGTTCGATATCCACCTCAAAATTCCCCTATTGTTAATAGGATACCACAAAACCGTATTATGATGAAACACATTTTTGTCCCCCGCGGGGATTTTCAGTTCTCAACACGAGTTATCTAGTCATTGCGTCTTCAACATAGCTTGCTACCCCACTAGAAACCGAGAATAAATCGGTCAAGCCGAAAGGTCACACTCGCCGTCGCACGCCCTACGGAGTGCTGCTACTCAAGAACACGGAACAGCATATCAAATACCATCCGCACATCAACGCGATGCTTGAGTGTCGCATGACATTTTATTATTCGATGTTTTTCATCTTTGAGCGCTAGCCGAATCTTAACTTGAGGACTAGGAATCAATTCGTCTAGCATGAAAACTTCATAAAAATCCTGCCGCTTCTCCGGTGCAAGCATTACAGGCAGGCTGTTGCGCAGAAGACTGGGAAAAATAGCAGCTTGAGGCGCTGTGTACTGCTCGGCCGTCTGCCATCTTCGACCGATTTTCGCTTGGAATTGATACCCTTGAATGGTAATAGGAATCTGGTCGCTGTCATTGTATACTCGGCACGAAATCAGGAACAAGAGATATCCGCCACGCGTAATAAAACAGTTGGTTTGCCCTGTTATCAAATCCACTCGGCTTTGTGCTCTCCATTGTCGCCGTTGAGGAAACGTCGAGAGTGACTGGCTGCGCAAAAAGTCAAAAAGCCACTTGAATATGGCAAGCAGAATCGCTATAATGCTTAGGACGAGGGCAATTGTGGCACGGTCCAATTCGATTTAACAACCTCCTTGGTAAAGGAGCAAATCAACAGACATTCTTCCAAGAAAACAATCCCGAGCCTCCATCGTAATAGTGGCAAAACCTATTCATTATCCACTTTTTTCTAGGACTAGCTACACCTCTTGACAACACAATCGACCGAATAGGGAGCACGATAGAAATCCCATAGTGACTGCGATAGAGTTCCCATAGAGATCCTAGGGCGATAGAAAATCCTTTTCTCAATTGATGCCACATCAGAATTACAATTTCTATCTTTATTGAGTAGTATAGTAATTAAGAGTAATTCATGTCAATTAAATTTAGGACCGTTCCATAGGGCTGTCTCACGATTGTAGTGGACAATCATGGCTGTCCCGACTGAACGGCGCACAATTTTCAAAAACCAATGCCAATAAAACATTTTGCATAACTCATTTGCAGGTGTGTGGGAATAGACAACAGAGACATACGATGGAGGCGGGATTGAAAGTGCTGATACGTCTAATTTTTGGTTGTATGCTCTGCTGTATCAGTCATGAGGAAGTCCACGGCTCGGCTAAGGACTCCTCGCTAACAGATCTACGCACACGAAAAACCGGCAGCGACTGGCAAGGTTTTCTTGGTCCTACCGGAGATGGTTAGTCTCCCGAAAAAGGGTTTCATCTTCCCTGGCCCAAATCAGGCCCGCCGGTTGTCTGGCATAAAAAGATTGGTACGGGCTATGCTGCACCGTCAGTTTCTCGGGGACGGCTGTTCATGTTCGATAGACACGGGAACAATGCCCGTTTAACCTGCATGAGAAGTGAAACCGGGGAGGAATTATGGAGATTTGAATACCAGACAGATTACGAGGACATGTACGGCTATAACAATGGTCCTCGTGCATGTCCAGTCGTGGACGGAGGTCGCGTTTATGTTTTCGGCGCGGAGGGCATGTTGCATTGCGTTAGTGCGTTGGACGGCGATTTGATTTGGAAGGTAAATACGACAGAGAGATTTAATGTTGTCAAAAACTTCTTTGGCGTTGCATCGGCGCCAATTGTCGAGCACAATTTGCTAATTGCCCAAATTGGCGGGTCGCCGCTAGGTAGTCCCAAAGACGTATACGCGGCTCAAGGACAACTCTCGGGGAACGGAAGTGGTATCGTTGCGTTTGACAAATTCACGGGAGAAGTAAAGTATAAGATTACTGACGAGTTGGCGAGTTACGCTAGCCCATCGCTGGCGACGATTAACGGCAGACGATGGTGTTTCATGTTTGCGCGGGGCGGGTTGTTCGGCTTTGAACCGCGTACGGGCAAAGTAGAATTCCATTATCCGTGGCGATCCAAGAAGCTGGAGTCGGTAAACGCTGCCAATCCAGTTGTGGCAGGCAATCTGGTGTTCATCAGCGAAGCTTACGGACTAGGGAGTTCACTGCTGAAGGTTCATCCGAGCGGATATCAAGTGCTATGGAAAGATGTGCCACGGCGCCGAAACAAGTCAATGATGTTGCATTGGAACACCGCCATCCATCACAACGGTTATCTCTACGGTTGCAGCGGGCGTCACGCACAGGGTTCGGATTTACGCTGCGTCAAACTGGAAACAGGGGAAGTTATGTGGTCGGAACAGATTGATGAACGCACCTCATTACTTTACGCAGACGGCTATTTCGTGGGGTTGGGCGAATACGGTACGCTGAGCTTGATTCGTGCTACCTCTGCGGAATCGGATGTCGTATCGCGCATTCAAATCGCTGATGAGCAGGAACGGGAACTAATCAGTTATCCTGCCTGGTCAGCACCGGTACTTTCGAACGGTTTTCTCTACATTCGAGGAAAAGAGCGGTTGGTGTGTTTGGATCTCAGCTTGTCGAGGCGATAGAGTCGTAGAATTGGCGATAATGGATGTATGCAACTCACTCTGATAAGGACTTTCCCGCAGACCTTGCATAGTCTCTATCTCTGTGATGAGAGGTATGGTTAAACGGCCACCTGAGAACACTACCTCAATTTCCTAATGGAGTTAGAACTCATTAAACACTCTCACGGGATGCCCTGTCTCAATTGATTCCCAAGCTGCAACTCCGACAGCAACCGTTTTTGCACCATCAATCACATTTGGAGATGGTTCAAGGTCTTCCTCCAAACACTGTTGGAAGTGCCGCATGTAACGAATTACAGTTTGACCATGCCCGTAAACACTCGTATCGGTTTCAGGCGGACATGTCATCTCCAAAGGTTCTTTCGCTACCGTTTTGTCCAATACGAGCTTGACCTGCCCACCCTTGTTATCCGTAAAGTCGCCAATCATCGTGCCTTGCGTGCCGTAGACCGAAACCTGCATCATGGGCATGGGTGGATGAACGATGTCATATAACCCCATCGCGCGTCCTATTTGTCCCTCCTTAAATTTCAGGTTGAGAAAGAAATTGTTCATTATCGGATATTCAGGAGTGATTTTTCCCTTTGTACCGTAGGCATGTACTTCCTCAACATCTCCTAGAAAAGAACGTAGAACATCAACAGGATGCGCAACGCCGCCGAACATGAAGTCTTGTGGGGTGTGCAGCCGCCAAGGGGTGAAGTCGTATACAGGGCGCATATCGTGGACGTAATAAGCATCCGCCGCCATGATTTCCCCGAGATCTCCATCGTTGAAAAAACGCCGCATCGTCAGAAATTGCAAATCGAACCGCATCGTTTGACCCACGAGGAATTTCACCCCGCTAGTCCGAACCAACTCAACTAAGCGCTTAGCATCTTTCAAGTTGGTCACCATTGGCTTTGTGCAGATAACGTGTTTGCCCGCTTCTATCGCCCCGACACAGTGCTCGGCGTGTAGGTGGTCCGGTGAATAAACAGCAACTACCTCAATGTCGTCGCGGCGTACCAGCTCCTGATAGTCGATTGTCCAGAAATCCACCTCAATTTGCTTGGCATACGCCTCTAAAATATCACGTTGCCTTGCACATATCCCTCTCAACTCATATTTTAGATCCGGCACATCCTTGAGCAGTGATGTGGTCGACCCCATGTTCGTGGGATTTATCCCGATCACTCCCAATCCAATCGCCATTTTACCTTCTCCCAAACCAGTTCTTCGTTACTTTGGATTTCTCAACCAAGCACCGCATTATTGTTCGTTCACGATGTAAACGAATTCTAAATCTTGCCGCTGTGATTTGACATTTCCAAAAAACGACGTGCAGCCACTAATGCTTCCTCAGGAGTGTGTATTTTTCCATCAAGCTGAAGTTCTTGGATCTGTTTCAAGATTTCGCCGACTATAGTGCCAGGTTCCAAGTCTAGTGCATCCATAATCTTATCGCCGGTAATCAACCGTTCCTGCGCCTTCATTGGGAGGATTTCTAGAAAATAACAATCTGCAATCTCCCTCATCACTTGCTCTACTTTTGATAATTCGGAGGATTCGTGAAGATTTCCTTGCGATGCGCGTAAACCGGCATAAGAGACTAGCAGGACACCGAACCAATCCTGTTTGGCGGTTTTTAAAAAACGGCTTACTGATCGACGTGTTGGATTAGTTTTCGACAACTCCATGAAGTGACGATGATGCCGCACAAGGCAACTCATCAACTTAGCCGCATTACCACCAAGTCGTAGTCGTTTCACAATTCGGACTGCAATCTCCGTCCCATCGTTTTGAGGCCTGATGGACTGTACCATTTCCCGAGAATCAGCCGTTTTCGTTACCGGTTTTGCGATGTTGTGCAGAATCAGTGAGAGTTTGAGAATTGTTTCTCGCCTCAATCCATGCACCAGATTCGTGTCGAGGTAGCCCTCAATCTCACGTTGATATGGGCGCAATGTGTCGGGAGAAGATTGTTCCTCGAACATCCGAAGTGCGAGTAGCGACTGTTCCCACAAATCAAGATGATGACAATCATCTCGCTGAAGGCCTCGCGTGGACTCAATTTCCGGCAAGATTTGCGAGAGAATACGGCTGTCGTCCATTTGACGGATGTAAGCAACAGCATTCGTAGCGTTCAGGATTTTAATCAATTCATCGCGGATACGCTCCGACGCCACAGCGTCGCGCGGAATCTTGCTAGGCTTCGTTTGGCTCAACAGGTGTTTATGCCGAGAAATCAGACGAACGGTTTCCTCAGGGATCGCAAAATTCAGTTGTGAGGCAAAGCGGTAGACACGCAGCAATCGAAGTGGGTCATCCAGCACGACCCTCTCACTTGGAAAACGCAACTGACCTGATTTTAGGTCTGCTAAGCCGCCACAGGGATCGATAAGGCGCACAGAGGGTTGCGTTATAAGTGACGAGAGTTCTATGCCAATAGCGTTGATGGTAAGATCTCGAAGGCGTAAATCCCCTTCGATTCCTCCACCGCGGAACTGAGCAAAATCGAGCGTGAGACCTGATTCGCGAATGACAACGCGCGCCGTGGGCAATTGTTCTTCCAACGCGACGAAAGCCGCTCCCAAAACATCGGCACAAGCGCGGGAAAATACCAGTGCGTCCTGTTCCAAAGCGAAGTCGAGATCGCTGATAGGTCGGTTCAATAAAAGATCGCGCACGCAGCCGCCAACGAGGAAAAGTTGCACTCCTCGCGTACTCGCAAAGGAATTCAATTGATTGATTAGCTTACGCTCCGGCAGGCGCTGAAGTAGCTGCGTGGTTGGGACTTCTTGCATAGGAATGCTGAAGAGGCGATAGGTTTTAGAAAACCAAGGGAGTGCGCCGATTGGATGAGAGCATTCGCAGATCGCCGTGCGAAACTTGGAGACCGAGATTCGTATGGGCAAGTTCCGCACGCCGTATCATCGTACGACTGATTTGGGGGTTGCCTCAAGCCGTGTGACTTTGATTTGACTTCTGTCAATCAACTCACCGACACGATCGGCGATTCCGTTTTTCCATTCTTGGCTTTCATATACCGCTTCGTAGAGTTGTTGTCTTTCTTCTTCACTCTCAAATCGGCGAATCCAAACGTACAAGTCATCTTCCTCCTCGCCAACAAACCTCCCGAGAATTACCATCCCTTTTGAGATTTGGAAGGGGATGACTGTCTCCTCCATGTACTTGACCCAATTCTCGCGTTGGCCCGGTTTGGTGCGATACTGTCGAAGTTCAAAAAGTGCCATTGTCTTCTTCTCCTTACATTAGACTACTGAATGCGACGCATAATTTCATTATACCGATTTTCCCATCTACGTCAACTGTTTTCATGTTTGCGAATTAGGACTGGGTACAATGCATCAACCAACCGTCGCCAGTTCCAAATTTTCCTTCCAGTGTGTTCGCAGTACCTGTTTTAACAGTTGGTGCTCCGGTTGCTGTAGGTTAGGGTCGGCTTGGGCGAGCTGACTCGCCTCGGTTTTCGCGGCTTCAAGTAACGAAGCATCTTGAATAAGGTTCGCAATTCTAAGGTTTGGGAGGCCCGATTGGCGAGTGCCGAAAAATTCCCCAGGCCCTCGTAGTGTCAAATCCGCTTCGGCGATTTCGAATCCATCGTTAGTGCGCGTCATGACTTTCATCCGTTCAAAGCTATCTTTAGACTTCGGCGCCGTAACAAGATAGCAGAAGGACTTGTGTTCTCCACGTCCAACACGTCCCCGCAACTGATGGAGTTGCGCCAACCCGAAACGCTCGGCATTCTCAATTACCATAATCGTAGCGTTTGGAACATCAATACCGACCTCAATCACTGTCGTTGAAATCAAAATGTCGATTTGCCTGGCTTTGAATTGTGCCATCACCTCTTGCTTCTCCAATGACCGCATGCGCCCGTGCAGAAGCCCGAGGCGCAGATGAGGAAAGACCTCGCGCTGCAAACGACCTGCCATCTCTGTTGCGGCTTTAATCTCTTCGAGTTTTTCCGACTCCTCTACAAGTGGATACACGATGTACGCTTGTCTGCCGCGCCGAATCGTATTCTCAATATCCCTGTAGAGTTCGCCTCGTTGTTCCTCTTTCACCCATTTCGTCCCAACCGTTTGCCTACCCGGAGGCATCTCATCAATCACCGAGACATTGAGGTCACCATAGACCGTCAGCGCGAGCGTACGCGGAATTGGTGTCGCCGTCATGACGAGAACGTCAGGCGTTATGCCTTTGTCACGAAGTGTTGCACGCTGCATGACACCAAACCGGTGCTGTTCGTCGATTATCACCAGACCGAGTTGGTGAAAATCAACCCCTTTTTGTATAAGCGCATGAGTTCCGACGACAATATGTGCCGATCCATCAGCTATATCTGCAAGAACCGTTTCGCGTTCACTCTTCGCCAAATCCCCTTTGAGCAAAACGACATTGAGTCCAACGGGCTTGAGTAGTTCCGAGAAGTTGTAAGCGTGCTGTTCGGCGAGGATTTCGGTGGGGACCATCAAGGCGCCTTGATAGCCGGATTGGATAACGCACAGAAGTGTCATCACTGCGACAATTGTCTTCCCGGATCCAACATCTCCCTGAAGGAGACGGTTCATCGGGTGGGAGTTTTCCATATCTGCTTTGATGGTCGCAAAGACACGCTTCTGCGCCTCCGTGAGTCGAAACGGTAAAATGCCGATGAACCGGTCTAGCAATCGACTCTCGACTTTGAATGAAATCCCCTTCTCCTTGACCTCCCAACGTTTCTTCTTGAGCTCAAGCCCTAGCTCCAGCAAGAAAAATTCATCGAACACGAGGCGTTTTCTCGCCGCCTTGCAATAGGAATCGGACGCAGGACAGTGAATTTCTTTAATCGCCGTTTTCCGATCAATCAGTTGAAGTCGTTGGCGAATGTCTAAGGGCAAGATTTCAGGAAACATGCCTCCGTATTCATCCAACACGTTGTTTATCCATTGACGCAGCATCCGTTGTGTGAGATTTGCCGTCAGCGGATATTTCGCGACGATTCGTCCTGTATGAATTAGATTGGCGTCCTCATCTTCGAGAATCTCGAACTCATAATCGGTGGTTTGTATTTCGTTGTTACGGCGTCCGAATCTACCGCTTATGACAACGGAAGTCCCCACTTTAAGCAGGTTTCTCAGGTAACCTACTCGACGCCCGAAGTTGACGAGCACCGCGACCCCAGTTCCGTCATAAACCATAATCTTGCCGACCGTCTTTGCTCCTTTGCGTGATGGCGTGAATTTGTCGTGATTGACCACCTTGCCTTGGATTGTCTCCGGTTCGCCGCTCCGTCCAACATCGTAGATGTCTCGGATATTCCTACGGTCGATATAGTCACGGGGATAATACTGCAGCAAATCTCCGAGTGTGCGAATGTCTAGTTCCGCTATCAATTTCTTCGCACGCCGTGTGCCGATTCCTTTGGTTTCCTCAAGTAGTGTTGCTAAGAAGTCAAGCGTTTTTATGTCTGTCTCAACTGGGGTGTCAGCAATTGTGAGTTTTTCATTCGGTAATGGGTTCTGAATGCGAGGTACTTGGGATTTGAGAGGAGGGGCGGAGGGCTCTTTTGCAGGGATTGTCGGCGTATGACTAGCTGGTTGGGAGGGGCACAACTCCTCAGTTGGCTCGCGCGATTGTGCGCGTGGTTGGCGGATGGTCCGTGTTTTGATAGGCGGGTTCACCGACTGCTGAGACGCTATCGTATTAATCTGTGCTGTAGCATCCTCAATTATCTTCAGGCGATCAGTCGGTGATAATCTATCGTAATTCTCAAAGCAATCGGCAAGTTTGTCAACTGTTTGTTCTTCGGAAAGGTTGAGCGAGAGTTGGCGAGCCTTTTCAAGCCACAATTTTACATAGCTGCCCAAGCCATTGATGACTACGTTGTCTTGACAACCGTTACGAGTTTCTTGCCGAAAAGGGCGACGGATTGTCCTCAAGATCTGTGTAAATTCGTTCATTATCTCCTCGTCGTCCTCTCAAAATGAACACCTGCATCTCAAGAGGAGCGAGATCGAAATTTACTTTGCAACCGTCGCCTCAACAGTATGATAGCTGACCGCGCCAGCCGGTTCCGCATCAAATCCCGTCGCTTTCTGAATCAATCCGTCATTGGCAGTGGCTCTAGCGTAGACTTTAGCGGCTCCCTCTTTATCCGGCACTTGCCACGTGTATTTCCAGAGCGTCCATGCCAAGGGGGTATCGCTCGCCCAAATTTCCGCTGTCTTCCAGGTTTGTCCCTCATCGACGCTCACTTCAACACTCTTGATTCCACCGTGATTTCCGCTATCGAATGCAGCACCGCTAATCGTGTATGTCTCTCCTGCTTTAATGGTAGAATCTTTGCCCGGCGTGCCAATCATCGTCGCCAACTTAACGCTCGCCACGGGATCCCACCCCCTTTGCTCCCAGTATCCCACATGCTTCTTCGCCAATTCTATTGTCACAATCCATTTTGGATTTTTTGTGCCGTAGTGACCGGGATTAAGCAGACGGATGGGAAAACCGTGCTCTTTAGGAAGGGGCACACCGTTCATTTTATACGCCAACAGGGTGTCCTCACGCATGGCGTCAGCAATCGGGATAGCGGTATGATAGCTATCCCTGCATCGGAAGACGACGACTTTCGCCTCCGGTTTGATACCAGCTTTCTGAAGGAAAACGCGCAGCGGGACACCTGCCCACATAGCATTGTTCATCTGATTGGTCCCAATCGGATCTCCGATACACTTCAGCGTCCGCATGGCGGTTACTGATGGCAAACTTGTAATATCCTCATAAGTGAAGAGTTCTTTGTTCTCCACCAGCCCTGTAACGAGCAACTGCCAGTATGTGGAATCAGCGTTAATCTCTGGCTGTTTTCCTATTTGAAGTTCGTAAAAATCGGCATTGCTGGTAATCATAGTGCTGGGGTTGAGTACGGGTTCCGTTGCTCCCACAGCCTCAAATTGGCGAATCGGTAGTGTAACCCCTGCAGTGCTGATTGCCAGGATCTTTACGAATCTTCTGCGTTGCATTGTCTATCTCCTTAGCTACCTATTTCTTGACGCTGGCGCTACCTTTTCGCATTCGCATTGTAATCCGGACAACCCCTCTAATCATGATTAACGTTCCCGATGTTAAGAAGATGACGAGTCCCCATCGCCCAATCTGAGTGGATCGTTGGAACATATAAACCGTAAAAGCAACGACCATAATAAGGATAAAGGTGTTCAGAAGGGTTTTGTTCTCATAGCATGTTCCCATAACCGTTTTCCTCTGTATATTGACAACTCTTCTGTTGTAGAGTGGCTGCTCTGCGGGTTGTTTCTTCAATCTGCTTGGTCTAAATGAATCTCATTGAAAGGCTTAAATCCAGGAAGGGCAACGGTGTTCACGAGAATATCAATTGCCCGATGACCGGTGTCCGGTGGAATATAAACGACGTTTCCGGGTTCAAGCGGGATTTGGTCGTACTGCATGAGATTCCGAAAGTCGGGAAAAGTGTGCAGGTAACTTTTCCTGCCATACATATTCAGGGCATACGCATTGGGGTCTAAGGTAAAATAGACTTCGTGCTGCGGCTTTCCACCACCAATCGGCGTCGCCGGGTGATAGTGGGGTTTCGAGTATCCCGCTGCCATATCCACAACACGGCTGTTGACACTGTTGACTCCATCAGGATTATTCTCTATTTCTGTGTTGCAATGCCAAGCCGCCGATAACCGAAAGAATGTACCCGATTCGGAATTGCCCCTACCGGTCATATTTCGCATGTAGCGTAAACGACGAGTCTTGGTAAGATGCGTCATAAAACTATTGCTATCTTCAATCCACCAATACCGGAAGTTCCCACGCACACGAAGCGGTTCATCCGGCTCAACAATCAGTTGATCTCCGGGCCAAATCTCTTCGAACGAAGTCAACTGTTTAGTAGACCAGCCGATAATCGAAGAACTTTCCAATAGTAATTCAAAAGTTCGGCGTACTTTTGGACGCGTCAACCATTCCTTAGGCGGCAGTCTGCTTTCCACTGGTGATTGGATATCACCAGCAATATCTCCAACAAGCGTACGCCCTGAAATCCGATTCAGAATGGCCTTGACGGGAAATCGAATCTGCTCATGGATAGCATCAAGATTGTCCGCAAAAGTCTGCAATATATGCCAAGTTTCATCATCACATTCGTCCGGTTCGTAAAAGGAGAGTATTCACACAAAGATAGATAAGGCAATCTGCTGATACCGACGGATGACCTCTGGGTCGCTCAAAGCAGTCCATAACTTCATGGCATTGTCCACCATCTCAAGTTTCTTGGATACTATTTTGGTGCGGCGTGTGAATCGTCCAAGATGATGGCGTGTATTGCTGTTATCACGTTCGACTGTTGCTGTCCCTGATTTCCCGATGTGATGACGCTCCGCAGGAAGCACTTTGGCAATCGCTTAAGTGTTTCACTTTGTCGAATAGCCGTCTGAAGGTATCAGCATCACGACCACCGATAACCCAGGCAACGGTTTTGCTTGTTTCACGAGAAACTGCTTTGTGAATCCATCTTTTGTTTTTTTTGACCCGATAAAATGCCACATCTCATCAAATTCCAATTCACGAGTGTTGATTGGAATCTCAGGCTCCGGCAACAGGGCTGCTTCCTTTGCAAGCCATTTTTGAACGGTGCTTGGCGATACATTAAACAAGTTACCAATAGTGCCATAAGATGCTTTTGCAAGGGAGTAAAGAATTACTGCAAAAGCACGCTTGATGGTGGTTTGAGGGTTGGTTATCTCGTCCCCCTCAACGAAATTATAACCGCACATTTTACAACGGTATCGCTGTTTGGAACGAACAAATCCGTTTTTCGTGGCTTCCGAACTATGACAGTTCTTACAGTTTGACATAATGTCTCCTTCCTGACCTTTCTGGTTAGTTAGAAGAATTATATCATAAATCTATCTATATGGCAATACTCTCCGCAAAAAGAATGGTAACCTCTCGCCATCTCCCTCCTGTGTTCGATAGCCCAATTCCAACAGAACTTCCCCAACGCCGTGATCAATCCAGATATATCGGACACCGCCATACTCCGAGACAAGTTAGCCCTCGTCGTCCTCAAAATTTCCACACCCTATTTTGAATCCAGAGTGGTCTCGCTCGCATGCAGTAAAAACAGGTTCAAGACTTTCGGAATTTTCAATATGTCCAACAACGAGATTCGGCATAGGGCTCTCATGATTTCTTTTGATGACCAGCTCGGCTAAATTGGCATTATAACGATCCATCGGAGGTTGGTCAAGCGCTAATTCACAAGCGTTCGGCGGGAAATCCTTTTTGATTGGATCGCTCCTCGCTTTCTGGTATAATGATGTTGATACTCATGTCACTACAACGAAGGCAGCTAACATCTTCATCCGAAGGTTCTCGATTATGGATTTGGAAGATCGGGCAGGACAGTTCCGTGATAATTTTTCCCGCGTAAAAGCGGAAGTGCATAAACGGATTACTGGACAAGACGAGGTTATTGAAGGGGTGCTGTTGTGTCTGCTAGCCAACGGACATGTGTTGCTTGAAGGAGTTCCCGGCTTGGGGAAGACACAACTCGTTCATACCTTGAGTGAAGCGCTCAATGTGTCGTTCAGACGGATTCAATTTACGCCGGACATGATGCCCTCAGACATTACCGGCACAATGCTTCTTGTGGAGGATGCGCAGGGACGAAAGCAGTTTGAATTTCAGCGGGGACCAATCTTTTCGCAGATTGTGCTTGCCGATGAAATCAATCGTGCGACTCCGCGCACCCAATCCGCATTGCTTGAAGCAATGCAGGAACATACCGTAAGCGTGGCTCAAACAAGCCACACGCTGGATGAACCCTTCTGCGTCCTTGCAACTCAAAATCCGTTGGAAATGGAGGGTACGTATCCTTTGCCGGAGGCCCAACTCGATCGATTTCTTTTCAAACTCCACGTGAATTTTCCGGATGAAGATCAAATTCTTGAAATCTTGAGGCGTACAACGTCAGACAGGGAAATTTCCATCGAAGCAATCATTGATGCCGAGACGATCAATTGGATGCGCCAGTTGGTGCGCCGCGTCCCAATTGCCGAGCACGTCGAACGCTATATCATTCGTCTCGTCTGTCTGACACACCCCGATCGTTCAGACGCTCCAGAAATGGTAAAACGCTACGTCGAATTGGGTGCAAGTATTCGCGGTGTACAGGCGATTGCGTTGACCGCCAAAATCAAGGCACTGCTCGATGAACGTTATAACGTCGCATTTGACGACATTCGCGCTGTCGCGCTGCCGGCACTACGTCATCGCATTCTTTTAAATTTTGAGGGTGAGGGCGAAGAGATAAAGACTGATGAGATTATTAATCATGTGTTGAAAACGTTGTCAGAAGCATAATCACTGTCATTCGTAAAAAAACAGTGCGAGATACAGTCTGCCTTTGATTTCCAGAGTTCAAAATGCGTAAATTCTAACTCCTTTAGAAGTAGAATGCTCCTTTGCTAGTAAAGATAGGACATAGCGGAGAGGCGAAAAGACTGTGCATCGTCATCTCGAGGAGCGCGGTAGACCATCTTCCATTTCGTTCAGGCTATCCAGTAACACATCCATCTCAAGTCGCAAGTTTTGCAACTCCTTGGAAACACCGTCGCTCTCAAAACTGGCGTTGCCAACTTCGGTGGTTTTTATTCGTACAATCATGGCAAGCGCATTATCCAAGGAAATACGAATTGTGGTTAATTGTGCTCGAATCTTCGCTGCCAAGTTTGTCAAGTGCTCATGATTGGCAAGTCTTTCCTTGAGAGCCTTCAATGCCTCCTCATATTGTAATGCGACCCCCGCGTTGTTTGCAGTTGTCAGTCTCCCTTCAATTTCGTCCTTCTCGCGATAGAGATTTTGCGCGCTGGAGGTCTGTAGATACTCCTCGATTTGTTGCAAGCGATCAATTAGGTCTGCCGCTTTCGAGACCACGCCCCCAATGTACTCAATCAAGGATTCTAGCGGCGGTTTAACCCCTTCGTTGGCAGAATCAATCGCCTCGAAAATCCTATCTCGAAGTTCCCGTATCTGTGAAATCAGTCGAATGTACTGTGCTTTGAGCATGGAAGAATATTGGTTTCCGGGCTTCGCTACATCCCCTAGCAGAACTTCCTCGGGTTTGAAGATTTCACGATAGGCAATCACTTGTGCGCAGATTGCAAGTGGAAGGGTAATGAATATACCAATGCCAAATGCAACGATGCCAATGCAGGCAAGGAACGTCAAAACCAGTCCAAATAGCCAAAACCGCCACCAATTTTTCCATGTCAAAACGGTTTGGAATGCCGTGGACACAGCCGAAAAAACACTCATCTCTTGGTCAATTAACAGTGGAAATGCCAACATTGCTATTGCGCAAAGAAGCGGAACAACAAAAACACCAACCCCGGTTGAAAATAAAATAAACATGCCAGTCGGGAAGATGATCCACAAGAACAATCCTCCCCAAAATCGCTCGAACCCTTTGAAGATGTCACGAATGCGCGGCTTTCCGCCGCGCATTGACTTAAGTCCCATAAAGCATAATCCGGCATAAAGTGGTCCAAACAAAACCATTAACAGCGGTATACAAATCATTGCAACTGGGGCGAAAATCCACGGGTACCCCGGGCCATCAAAACTACCCGACCACACAAACGCATCCGAGCGGTACATCCACAATCGGGGTCCCACAACACCAACTATGATTATCGACAGGGGTGTACAGATTATCGTGCCTAAGAAACTGGCGAAGAAGAAGGTGAAGCGGTACTGTTTATGTATTTTCCTACCCTCGGTGAGCCACTTCTCAATAGCTACCGTTGGTTGAATTTTTGATGAGTTCCCCATGTCCAATTTCTCCTAAATGGTGGCAGCGCTTAATTGATATACTGCAAGGAATTCGCCATTTAGAGAATTGCACGAATCTCAATTTGCTCTTTGGTGTAGTATCCACAATAATCACAAAAGAATTTGTACGCTTATAGTACCGTGTTCGGAGAGGCGTCTCCGCCTCAATCATCTAGTTAGTCAATCCTGACAAATGGGAAGGGTGAAGTGGCAAGAAATATGAGGTGCGTTCAAAAAATGGCATTATGTGTATTCCATAATTGTACAGCATTGTGTTTGTCCTGTAAAGTCGATTGCTCAATTCCATGCATGTCAGAAGCCTAGTCATCAAGGAACACACTACAAAAGATAGGGACAAAGCACGAGGCATAATCAAGTAACGATGCATTATTCGCCGAGATATTTGTTTGATTGTATCTTTTACGATGTGTTAAAATTTTTCGCTATCGGCATTGACAATCACGGTTTTTTCGTTAAACTCCACGTGTACCTTTAATTGGAGTTTCTACCTGAATGAAATCCATGGAAAAGCGCTTAATTCATCAAATTGCAATCGCCCTATTCATGCTACCGCTATATCTTCCTCCTAGTTTTTCTCAGCAATCAACCCCTATTGATGCCGGGATTCTAGGAACAATACTTCATCAAAGAACTAAACAACCCATAGCGGGGGCAGTGGTTCTCTTGGCCGAATATGAGGAACGTACCACATTAGCTGACGCTAGTGGAAAATTTCAATTCAATAACCTTCCAGCCGGTGAATATAAGATTCTCGTATCTGCGGCAGGTTATTACGCCACTGAGGCGCCTGTTGTTACCGTGGAAGCAGGGCAAATCACCCAAGTGCTGGTGTATCTTGAAAAGGTCGAATTCCTATTTGACGAAGTTCTTGTTACGACAGAGCGTTTCCCAACTACGGTCAGTCGGCAGAGCATGAAGGCGCTGGAGATTAAGCGCATCCCCGGCACAGCTGGCGACGCTCTACGCGCTTTGCCGGCACTACCGTCTATCAGTGTCGCTAACGATTTTAACGGGGCATTGTACATCCGCGGTGGCGCCCCTGAAGACAATGTATTCTACTTTGACCGTTCGCCCATTGGATACCCGTATCACTTCGGTGGTCTCGTCTCAACGCTGAGTTCCGAGGTAATTGAACGAATCGACGTATACGCTGGTGGGTTCGGTGCAGAGTTTGGGGCAGATGCTCAAGCCATAATCGACATCTATTCACGAGGAGGCAACGAGCAGAAGGTCGGCGGAAAACTCAATTTGAACCTACTTTACTCAGAGGGATTACTAGAAGGACCAATCGGTGAGAAAGGTTCTTGGTATTTCGGTGGGAGGCGGAGCTATGTGGACTTACTCCCTATTGAGGTGGATCTGATAACCGCTTTTCCGCGTTTTTGGGATTATCAATTTAAAGCCACGTACGATTTGCACGCGAAGCACATGGTAACCGTAAACGCGTTTGCCGCCGACGATTTTATGGAACTCAAATTAGGGTTGGATGATGTCAGCGGCGATCCGACCCTAGCGGGTAGGTTCCTTTTTGAGAACGGTTTCGATGGACAGGGGATTCACCTGCGATCACTGTTTACAGATCGGCTGATATCTTATCTGTCACTTACGCGTTCCTTCAACCACTTCAATCTCAATTTCGGCGAAGGGTTGTTCTTGAGGATCGGAGTCTCGAATTATCAATTGCGGCAAGATTTAAGTTTTCGTTTAACGTCCAATCATCGGCTGGAATCCGGACTGTTGCTCGCGACAGCACCAACGACCGGTGCCGCCTTTTTTCCACGCAGGCCGGATGAAGGAGATCCGGATTTCGATTTCGCATTCGAGGAAAAAATCCGGGGTGATTTCGGACTACGTTACAACCGAATTGAAACATATCTGCAACATCGATATCGTCCCTTCCCGTTTTTATCAATTGCCGCAGGTTTTCGGATCGACTACCTAAACTTGACCGACGAAATCTCGCTCGGGCCAAGAGCCAGTTTGAAGTTCCGAATTCCAAGCGGCTCCGAAGTTCGCCTCGCTTACGGTAGGTACGAACAAAGCCCACAGCCACCTCTAAACTTTCCCGACTTTGGCAATCCCAATGTAAAATCAAGCGAAGCAAGCCATTACATCATGGAGTTAGATCGGCAGCTTTCGTCACAGACTGGATTCAAGGTCGCCGGTTACTACAGAGATTTGAATAATCTCGTTACGAGCGATAGCGAAGAAATCTACCTTAATCAGGGAGATGGCATGGCGCGGGGGTTAGAACTGTTCCTTCGCCATAACGCAGGCACCAGATTTTTTGGCTGGGCGAGTTACGCTTATGTACGCTCCGAACGTCGCGATCGTCCCGGTGACCCTTGGCGTTTGTATTCGTTCGATCAGACGCACGTCACAACACTCACGGGAAGTTATAAACTCACGCCGACGTGGGAGATTGGCGCCAAATGGCAATATTCTACAGGGAATCCGTATACCCCCGTGATTGACGCAACGCTCGAGCGACATCCGACAACCGGACTACCCATCTATCGTCCCATTTACGGAGACATTAATTCCAAGAGAGTACCGCCATTTCATCGCTTAGACATCCGTGTCAACAAATCGTTTACGTTCAATCGCTGGGAGATGGGGATATACTTGGAACTCCTAAATGCGTACAATCGCAAGAACGTGCTCACGGTTGATTATAATTACGACTACACAGAGCAGGATGTGGTTAATCAGCTTCCTTTGATTCCCTATTTGGGGGTAACCGCTGAATTCTGACACAGGATTTCGATGACACCCCCGCATTAAGTTTTGCTAGAACCGGGCATGTGCGCAACTGTCGCCAAATTGATTTGGGGTTGTAGCCTGCGGACGTAATGGGGTGCGGGTGTAGGTCAGCGCGAAGATAGGACGCCGAAGTTAATTCTCCACGACAGAGGTCTTTTGCCGCCGCTGACCACAAGCATCTTAAACCCAGCCGAATCAGATTTCCAGTGGTGGAGATGGCTGAATAGCCTTAGAGCCTGTTTGAATAATCGGTGGCAAAGCAAGTTTTGGTCATTTGTAAAAAGTTTCTCATGTTTTCATTGTTGGCTGCTACATACCTGTAGGATGTCTATCGCAGTCGCTATTCGCTCCCTTGATCCCACTCTGGGGCTTTTAGAGGCGGGTGCGCAGTGCGCACCCTACAAACTGTACTTTTCAAACAGGTTCTTAGTGAAGCATGGTTTTTGGATAACTTACTTCAAATTCAGCCCCTATCAACGATAGTTAGTCGAATCTGAAATGTCTGCTCGGTTGGCATGAAAGGTGCTAAACCTACATTCAATGTGCGGTTTCGCATACGTGGTTTACGCTCAACTATTCTTTGCCGGTGGAGAGATGAGAATGAAAAAACTATTTGGTCCCCTTCTATACCTGTTAATGGTTGTTTCTTCATGGGAACTTTGCACAAACGGCTATGCTAACTTCCCATCCGAGATTTTGCTCCCGCACGGAAGTAATGCACTTGAAATCGCCTTTAGCACTGACGGCAAATGGCTTGCGGCTGATGGCAACGATTACAAGATTTACATATGGGATGTGCATACCAAATCGCAAATCCATACGCTCGCCGGACACATAGGAAAAATCACAGGTCTTGTATTCAAACATAACGGAGACCTAATTTCAGCATCAGAAGATGGAACCGTGCGATTGTGGGATGTCTCGGAGGAACGAGAAATTCGACGGCTTCAAGATGGGTTTGGTCGGGTCACATCGATTGCACTTAGCACTGACGAACAGCATGTGGTTTTTGGAGCTACTGATGGAACCCTACGGTTATGGGAGGTTGGTACAGGGATACTGCGAAAAGCATTTAGAGGCCATGAAGATGTTGTTTTGTCCGTTAATTTCAGTAGGGATGGGCAGCAGATTGCCTCTGGATCAGAAGACAACACGGTGCGCCTCTGGGACGTGTCAACGGGTATGCTGGTCGAGACATTCGTTGGACACGAAAAGCGTGTCTGGTCAGTCGCGATTCATCCCGATGGGGAACAAATCGCCTCAGGGTCATGGGATGGAACTGTACGCCTATGGAAGGACACATCGGCAATGGAGGCGGTCAACGAAAAAGACGCTTCGAACTTGCCTCTTGCCACATATAATCGGCCAGTGCTCTCCGTAGCATATAGCCCGGATGGTCGTCTATTGGCGATTGGGTTGCACAATTCTGAAAATGACAACAGCGTTAAACTGTGGGATGTCGCAACACAACAGGAACTGAGATCGTTCGATACCAAGTCGAAGCATGACGTGGAATTTAGTCCGGATGGGAGGCAATTTGCAACAACGGACGGAGATAATACGGTAATCCACGTATGGCGTGCAGATCCGACGAATCCTGTCCCGCTCTCACCTCAAGAGGGCACACTTATTGATTCTTCAAGCGCGAATCTCCAATGGCAAGCGACTGAAGATACTCTCTATTACACCATCGAAGTTGCGATTGATCCGGATTTCATTGCGGTTATACAATCCACACACGTCTCGGCGAACGAGCTAGCCTTCACCTTTGAGATTAAACGTCCTCAATACTGGTGGCGTGTGCGTGCAGGGGGATTCGGAAGGGTCAGCGACTGGTCGGCGCCCTTCTCATTTCTTACACGGTTTGAACCACCACGAACCTGCTCCGTTCAGATGATTCCACGGTACGAGCGGATAGGTTTAGAGGAGGAGTTCGCACTACAAATTCACGCCGATGCTGTTCCAGACCTTGCCGGTTTTCAGTTCGACCTCCGATGGACGAACCCTGATCTTCTCACATTTGTAACAGTAACCGAATTCAGAAACATTTTTGGCACATCCGGCCTAGGTAAACCGGGAGAAATTCGCCAAGAGGATGGATTATATAAAGGCGTTGTCGCAACCAAGATCGGAGAAGCAAACATTGATAGTAGCGGAATTCTTTTGGAAGTCCTGTTTCGATCGAAAACTATTGGTACAAGCAAAATTCAACTGGATAACTTTAAACTTGCCAATTCTGCTCAGGAACCGATTGATTGTCCTGTCGCAGCGGCTACCATTATCGTCGAGGACCCCCTGCGATTATGGGATGTCAACCGCGATGGTGTCGTTGACGTGTTCGACCTCGTTACAGTTGCAAACTTCAGTGGACAAAAGGTGCCCTTAGGGCTAGAGATTAATCCTGATGTCAATCGAGATGGTGTTGTTGACATCCTTGATATTACGCTCGTCGGTGCACACTTTGGAGAAATCTATGAGAACGAGGCACAAGCGCCATCTGCTATTTCATCCTCGGAAATCAATTTTGAACTCATGCAACCTGTGCTACGTCGAATCTACGCAGAACTAATGCTCTCGTTAGATTCATCAGCTCCATTGCTCCGAGCCCTTCGGGCTCTAGAACAGCTCATATCCACATCTCTTCCAGAACGAAATCTGCTGCTACAAAACTATCCTAATCCGTTCAATCCTGAAACTTGGATGCCCTTTCTGATAACTTTTACTTCTGATGTAACGATGGACATTCATGACGTTCACGGCTGTCTCGTGCGCCATATCCCGTTGGGAATTCTCCGACCTGGTCGCTATATATCTCGTGCCGAAGCCGCATATTGGAACGGGAAAAACGGTTTTGGTGAGCCAGTTGCGACCGGAACGTATTTCTATACTATCTCGACTGGGACCTTCCGCGCGACGAAGAAGATGATTGTGATCAAGTAGAAAGGAAAGAAATGGATTCAGTGTTGAAAAAGTTCAAGAATCCACTCATACGGTGTGCCTTCCGCCTTCTTACATTCCTACTTGTCTTCGCTGGTTACTTAGTACCCTTCATAAGTTCCGCTCAACAAAATTTCCAATGGCGTAATTTTTCACGTATCGGCGATGGGCTTGGCAGCAATAATGTGCGATCGATTGCGGCTGATCACAGAGGCGGAATCTGGCTGGCGACTAGCGAGGGGCTAAGTTACTTTAATGGGTTTTGGCACAATTTTGATGCCCCTAGCGGTGATGTTTCCCAAGTGTTTGAAGACCGCGACGGATTCATTTGGACAACAACAGACATCGGTATTCATCAAGGCATTTTCAACCGCAATCTTAATCAGATCGATTGGCAACACCATTATTCGATCGAAACTGGTTTAATTGACAATCGTGTTCTTACCGCAATTCAGCGTGGTTCCGATGGAGCCACTGGAAACGAAGGTGAGATTTGGGTTGGTACACCTATTGGGGTAATTTGGTCTGATGGAGAGGCTTGGCATCCCGTGCTGAACGCTGTTGATGGAGGACGTCTCAATGCCGGTGTCCAAACCATCTATGAGGACAAAGCAGGCGGGCTTTGGTTTGGTTTGCTTCCGGGCGACAGCGATAAGCTAAGTCACTTTGACGGCGTTCAGTGGCGAGTTTTCAGCGGAGATGATGGACTACCTAAAGGGGATGTACACGCGATAGTCGCAGATGACACCGGTAACCTTTGGGTTGGAACAACTGAAGGTGTAGCGGTTTATGATGGTTCCAACTGGGAGATTTTTACGACCATCAATTCTCCTCTAATCGATAATGATGTGCAGGCGATGATGCGAGATCGCGAAGGGGTTATATGGATTGGGACAACATCAGGAATTAGCCTCTTTGATCGTGGAGAATGGAGTCAACTGACGAAGGCAAACGGGTTAGCAAGCAATAACGTCCAGGCAATCTTTGAATCCCAAAACGGCGACATCTGGGTTGGCACACGGGATAACGGTGTAAGTTTCTCTGATCGGTCTTGGGAACCAATTACGACATACGACGGATTGAATGACAACCAAGTAATAGCGATGTCTACAGATCAGAATAATCAGGTCTGGGTCGGCACGCCAACCGGGCTAAATCTCTACACACAAAATGGTGTGGAGACAATACCGCATTTGCAGGGACGCGAGATCCGAAAAATAACCGCGGACGTAGAAGTGGATGGGAAAATATGGGTTGGCACCAATCAGGGGCTTGCGATGTTTGACGGCAATGTCTGGGAGTTTCTGCGAATTGAGGCGGAAACCAACGAAATTCAAGCGATTGCGGTCGATTTGGCTGGAGACGTTTGGGGCAGCACAGGTATTTTGCTTGAGGGCGAACCCGGGTTCCTCTCTAGCCTTAATCGGTACGACGGCGTTCAGTGGCATTCGGAGCAGGAAATCTTTCAACAGATCGATCGAACCATTGTCGCTATGTTCGTAGATTCACGTGAGCGGATTTATTTTGGTACGCTCAGTAATGGAGGTTCTGACAGTGGATTATGGGTTTTGGATGTGGAAGTGTTGAAGCGTGTTGACCTTTCTGGGCATGGCGACATTCGCGCTATCATAGAAACTGCAGATGGAACAATCTGGATTGGGACCGAGATAGGAATCCGTGTGCTTGATGGGGACACCCTGCATTCTACCGCATGGCTGACAACAAATCAAGGACTAGTGGATAACGACGTTCAGGTACTCTATCGCGATCGGAGCAATCGCATCTGGATTGGCACGGTGGATGGTGTCAGTTTGTTTCAGGATGGACAATTTACGCGCGAACTGACGGCATCTGACGGGCTAAACAGTAACAACATCTCCGCGATTACCCAAGTGGGTGAGACGTTCTGGTTCGGAAGTCCAGACGATGGGATTAGTGTTTTTAATCCGGAAATGATTCCACCTGACACTCGAATTACAAGTGGACCAACACAGGGCGAAACTATCGGAGACACAAGCGTTATTTTCAAGTTTGAGGGTGGCGATGCAAGTACTCCGACTGCAGAGCTCCGTTACATTTATCAGATTGATGACAAGGATCCTGTCATGACCGATGATGATGGACACGATAAACGTGTACCCCTGCCAAATCTTGACGAGGGCATCCATCATTTCACGGTACGTGCCATTGACAGAGAGGAAAATTATGATCCGGTTGGGGCAATGGCAGAATTTGCCGTAGACTCAATCCCACCGCGAGTGAACATATCATCCCCCAAGCCAAGCAAGGTAATTCGGGCAACTTACTTGGTTGAAGGCACAGCAACGGATGAAACCGACTTTCTAAACTACCAAATCCAGATTTTTGTTGGTGACAGTCTTACCGGCAAACCTGTCCTGGCAACGCCCTTTTTTTCGGCAGATTCAGTCGAAAGCAGTACGCTCTATAGCTGGGACACCCACACACTATCTGACGGTACATACACAATATGGTTGTCGGCACGGGATACCATTAATGGTAGTTTTGACCAACAACATTATAGCGAGGCAAGGGTTTCGGTTGAAGTTGACAATACACCTCCAACTATAAACATTCGAAGCCCGCTCCCTACATCTACGATTTCCGGGAGCGCGACAGTGTCAATTGAACTTGACGATGCTCACTTAAAACAATATACACTCGAATATGCCCTTCAAGAGGGTACCAATGATGCAGATTGGATTCCGATTCGTGAGGATCAGAATAACGAATCGGTGGTTTTTGTAATTTGGGATACTTCGTCCTTAGATGGAAAGATTTATGTTAGGGCAAGCGCTCAAGATCTTGCTGGCAATACTGGCAGATCAGAAATTGTTTCTTATCTGCTTGATAATGAGGCTGCGAGACCAATCGTTTCCCTAATCAAACCGGAGGAGGGAGGAACCCCCGTCGCACAGGGACTCAATATCATAGGGACTGTAAATGTTGGAATTGCCGCCGACGCGGTAATTGAGGAGGTTCTTCTTGAGTATCGCAAACTCTCTGAAAATGATACGGAATGGACTGAGATTCGTAGCCTTGCAGCGCGTGGACGGCATTTCAACGAAGAAAAAATCGCACAATGGAATACGGTGGAAGTACCGGATGGCGAGTATCAGCTAAGGCTTACCGCTGTTGATAATCACGGCTACAAATCTGAAACGATGCGCAAATTAATTCTGGACAATACTCACCCCAAGGCATCCATTACATCGCCTCAAGATGGGACAGTCCTGCCGGCTGGAAATATTGATGTGGTGGGCGTTGCCACGGATAAACATTTCCTTCAATATGAATTGCAAGTCTTGCACGATGAAAACAATGAGGTCATCCGCGCCACAAGTACGTCCGTCGAGAATGGATTACTAGGGCAATGGAATGCGGCAAGCCTCGAAGGCGAGTGCACACTCCGACTTACTGTGCGAGACAGAGCCGGACTCGTGACATCTGCAGAAGTGAACGTCATTCTTGATGCAAGTGAAGTCACCGCCCGAATTAACTCACCAAAGGCGGACGAATTTGTGGAAGAGATTGTGCAAATTACCGGTACTGTACAGGACGAAAACTTCAGCCATTTTGAACTCTTGTTCCGACCATCAGATGCGCAGAGCCGGTCTCCTAAGGGAGAAATCTCCGTTGTTGATTCCGGTCAGCCGAAGAGTGACGAACCGTTAGCAGATTGGGAAACGCCAAGGCTCGACGAAGCCTACGAACTCCATGTTCTTGCATTCGATCTCTCTGGCAAGCAATCCGAGCATTCAGTGCCAGTATTTATTGACAATCTCGAGCCAAAGGCAGAGATTATCAGTCCCAATGATGGGAAACCGCTGTCGGGTACAGTCGAGATTATCGGGACGGCGAACGATGCACATTTTCAGGACTACCAACTGGAAGTTCGTCCCGCAAGTCATGCTAATGACTGGACGCCTATCTTGGCGTTTCCGTCAACACAACCGAAGCGAGCTGAGGTTCTCGCATCCTGGGTCACTCCGCCAACCGAGGAGGATTACGATATTCGCCTCACTGTTACAGATCAGTCGGGAAAATCAAGCACATCTTCTGTGCGCGTGACAGTCGATAACCTATTGCCACGCGTTAAAATCAATTCTCCTGCCAATAACGAGCTCGTGTCGGGAACAACTGAGATTCGCGGAGTCGCTACAGATACAAACTTGGTTATTCATCGGTTCGATGTGCGAGCCATGGGAGGCGGCGATTGGCAAAAGATCAGTCAATCCGATGCCTCAGGAGAGGTAACTGCCCAATGGACACCGCCGGAAGTGGAAGGTGAATACACCATCCGCTTGATGGCTGAAGATGAGTCGGGAAATCCAGCAACGGAGGCGCACGTCACAGTAGTTGTCGATCGGGTTCCACCTCAAGCGGAAATCCTTTCTCCCATAGAAAACCAACAATTGCCCCAACAAGTCGAGATTCGTGGGACAGCACACGATCGAAATTTCGGAGAATACGTTATTGAGTACAGTAGCGAAGAATCTCCCGACATCTGGCTGCCCATTTCGAAACCATCAGCGTTTTTGAATCCCGTCACGCGCAGCACACTGGCAATATGGACCGCCTCTGAATTGGCGGGACTGTTCAGATTGCGACTTCGTGTGGAAGATCGAGCAGGCCACCGCGCACAGGACGAAGTCCAAGTGTATCTCAGTTCAACTTTAGGACGAACAAGCGGCGGAGTAGTACAAAGTCAGGATGGGCGTGCGCAGATCACCTTCCCGTCTAATAGTTTGCCAGATCGCACAGTTGTAACAATTAATCCGGTTTCCGACACCCGGTCAGAAAGGCTAGACGGAATAGATGAAGGGCGAGGAACTCCCATATTGAGTTTAGATTACGAATTTGCACCGACAGATTTACGTTTACACGATCTGAAGCCTGCTACAATTGAATTTGCGATTGATATGCTCCCCGACTCTTTCGAATTGACAATCGTCCGGATGAACGGTGGTAGATGGGAGCAAATCGGTGGAACGATTGATAGGCAAGGCGGCAGAATCTCAACAGCCATCTTGAATCTTGGACGCTTTGCAGTTGCCACGTCGTCACGAGAAGATTCCGTAGGAGTGATTATCAGCAATTTGACATGCCAGCCTCGTCTCTTTTCTCCAAATCGCGGCGAGTCGACGGACATCTCTTTTCGACTCTCCCGTAGTACCGATGTCACCATCAAAATCTACAATGAAGCGGGGCGATTACGTCGAGTATTGAAGAATTCGGAACATCTATTTGCAGGGACCAATGTCCTCAGGTGGGATGGGCGAGCCGATGATGGTCAGCTCGTTGAAAGCAATTTCTATATCGTCACAGTTGAAGGTGAAGGTAAACTGGGAACGAAAACGGTTGTCGTGAAAAACCACTAGCTTTATACAGGCCTTGTTCGACATATCAATCAAGAATTTCGACACATTTAGTCTGCAAGGAATTACACTCTCGTTGGCACGGCCCACAAATCGAATCAATGAAATAGTCCACACCGCCAGATTTGAACCCCGCCGTAATTTTCCGCCGTGCCCAGCAACATAGGCAAGTTTTCAAGAGACTTGCCCCTCGGAATGGTAGATGCCTACTACTCGCAGGATACGCTTAGGCTGAAAAAAGGGATTGATGAATTCTAGTTTTTGAAACCCCTTGACAACACCGCAAGCACTCAAACATAATAGGCGAAATGCGATTCTGTCTTTCAATTCCCCTCCTTCTACTAACCGTTACGACTTATGCTGTCGAAGAGTACACATTGCCCGGAACCCGTCCAATTGGAATGGGCGGAGCTTACACGGCAAGTGCTGACGATGGTAATATCGTCCGTCGAAATCCCGCCGGACTCCCGCGCTTGGGGATTTATACCTTTGAACTTGAACGCACACGTTTATTTGGCCAATTGGAGACGAATTATCTTAGTGCAGTAATTCCGATTTCCGAAAAATCCGCGCTTGGCACCGACTGGATTAACGTTGGAATTAATGACGATGAACTAAAGGCCGGACGGAGTCGCTTTAACTTTTCTTACGGTTACCTTCCATCAACATACCTCTCGGTTGGAGTAAATCTCAAATATGTCACTCAATCTGTTTCGCTAGATAAAGAATCGCGAGGTGCGGCAGACGGCTGGGGCACTGATTTCGGTGTCATAGTTCACCCTACTCGCCGCTGGTCGGTCGGAATTTTTGCCCAAGATGTAATTAGTTTTGGATCGGTTGAAGGGCTCGCGCGTGGCATGTGGGTTCGTCACGATACGACGGGTTTCAGCGAGGAGATTTCCAACACAGTCTACAAGTTTGGTGTGGCGTATCGTCCAACCTCACGATGGTTACTCGCGGCAGATCTGACCGATAGGTTCCACCTCGGAACAGAATTTCTCCCGAATATCAATTTTGCGATACGCGCCGGACTTCAGAAAGATTTAGACATCCGTGAAGCCCCGACTTATTCTCTGGGAGGCAGTGTGAAATTCAGGTGGCTGAATTTCAACACGGCATATCTGATACCTCCAACATTACCAGCGACGATCTATGTCGGGCTATCATTCAATTTCGATTATCGAAAACTGCCAGTGCGCATTGAACACATACGCATGCAGGATCTCTACCCGGTTCATTATCATTACTACGCTTCCCCCAACCGCGAATCTCAAACTATTACGTACCCTGAACCCAGCGCACCGCCGGTACTTACCGACGCGGACCGAGAACGGTACTACCCGTTGACATCTTCGGATACTATTGGTAGAATTTGGCTCAAGAATGAAAGCGACAAGCCCAGAACCGTGCATATTAAGCTCTTCATGGACAGTTTTGTTAGCAGAGATGGCACGGAAGTTGCTTTAGGTGATATTGAGTTGGCTCCGCGCAAACGTATTTCGGTCCCCATTCGCCAACTTGTTCTAACTTCAAGCGCCGTGGAATTGTCGCAAGCTCTGCCCGTTCAGGTAGAGATAAAGGTTATTGAAAGCGGTGGAGCCGCGTATCAAACCGCAACGACGACTGTCAAGTTGCATGGGAATCATACCACACTTCTAGATGATGTCGCGAAGCTCGGCTCTTTTGTTATATCTGAAGATCCAACAGTGGAGGCCTTCACTGAGGCGGTTTTCGCCGAGTTCGCGCAGGGGATTGATGATATCAAGCAAACTGGTACACCAGCCGGGTTGTATAGGGCGATGCTCTTGTTTAACGCCTTGCATGGAATCTCGTACAAAACTGATCCGAACATACCGTTTGCCAGCGGCACAAATGATGACATCAAGTATCCTCACGAAATGCTGACGCGTCTAACGGAGCAAATTTCGGGTGACGGCAAATCGAGTGCTTTTGGGGACTGCGATGACAGTACGGCGTTGTATTGCTCATTGCTGGAGTCGGTAGGCATAAAAACCGCCCTAATCCAGCTCCCCAGCCATGTTATGATGGCATTTAAGTTGGGGCAAATTTCCATCGATCAGGCACAACAGGTGAACTTACCGTATTACGCCCCAATCAATGGGCAAGTCTGGATTCCCGTTGAGACGACTCTCATTAAAGACGGCTTCGTTGCCGCATGGAAGGCAGGGTATGAGGAAATTCAAGGAACAGGAGTTGGCAATTCAACCACAACGGTTGAAGAAGCCTGGGAAAAATACGGAATTAGCCCGATTCGCGGTTCCAAACAGTTCTTCTCTGTCCCCAAAGACCTGACGTTGGAAAAGATTCAGGCGGATTTAGCTAGCCCTTGGTTACAGGAATTCTTGAAGGCGTATCTTAATTTTGATAAGTGATGACAATCACGACCAATTAGGAGATAATCACAATGAAAACCAAATGTCGTATCTTTTTAGTTTGTTTGATGTGCGTGGTGTTGTCCAATTTTCCGTGTACTGCCGATGAAATAACAACCGCCTTCACTTTCGGCAGAATTGAAGTCCTGACCTTTGGAGAGGAGGAGTGGGCGTTCTTGGAAAAAGGATTTGTGTTGATGGAGAAAGACCTTGTGCGGATGCCGCCAGATTCGCTCATCCGACTTCAATCGAAGGATGGTCTATTGCCCACATTGCCGGGTGGACGTGAGCTTTCAGTCGGCGATCTTGTTGTCGAGGGAAAGCGACTAAAGACAATGCCGAGAGCAAAGCGTATCAATCACGGCATTGAACATAGTCCCTTGAGCGATGTACTGCCAGTTGGTCGTCCAACTGAAAGAGTCCACCAGATGACTACAAGCGCCAAAACGCGCGCGGTGGCAGTTTCCAATGATGAATTAAGTGCACTGAGGATGGAAATTGATGCGTTTCCTGATGAAATTGCTCGGTTAATCCCTGAGTTAGAAACATACTTAAATATTCCGGCTAACGAAAAGGACAATCGCATGGAAAAGCGCTATCCCTATCCGGCATTGGATCTGGCTCAGAAGTTGTACAATTCTCTCAGAGGTCTTGGAGTAGATGTCCTTGCGGATCACAACCCAACGCTGTTGTACGTTCAATTGCTCCGTCGTTGCGGTATCGCAGCCGATCTGATTGTGGATAACAGCGGAAAATTACTCGGTGTGTTCGATAGTGGTATACTGCTCACTTCGGGAAAAAGGGTTGCAGCAAATCGGACACTTATTCAAGAAATAGGCCTGGCGGATACCGTCTGGATCTCAGTTGACGTGCAACCCCACAAACAGAATTTTACCACTGCGTGGTACGAAGGCAGTGAACAGATTGGCAATTGACGGTTGTCGCGTGTCTATTCCAATGTGTCTACCATGAAACTAAGCCAGGTTCAAAGGACACATTTACTCATCTGCCTTGTTGGTTTCTTGCCCTTTATTGTGGTAGGACTCTTGTGGAGTCTCGGCCTATTCGAGTTCATAGAGTTAAAAACACTTGATTGGCGTTTGCACCTTCGATCTGCTCAATCGGCACAGGTATCGCCCGACATTTCACTCATTACAATCGATACCAAGAGCGAGGAAGAGTTTGGTATCGTGTTTCCTTGGCCCTCCTATCTTTATTCCTCTCTTCTGTCATCTCTTCAGAAAGCGAACCCAAAGGCAATAGGTTTGATCATGCTTTTCCAACGTGAATGGGGAGGCAACAAGGTCTTACCGGGCGACAAGTTGTTTGTGATTCGACCGTATGACTCGCCTACCGATGTCGAAAATCGCCGCGCTATTCCCACGATAACGCACTGGACGGAAGTCCCTGAATACCTAGAAACTGCACAGAAGAGTTTCAGTTTTTTCCCGTTCGATCGGTCTGACGGGATTAGTCGATCTGCCCAGTTGGTCGTTAAAGACGAGGAAGATGCATACCACTACTCGCTTGAAATGTTACTTTTCTGCCAAACCCATGGGATTTCTCCAGATTCTATTAAAGTTCGAGAACAGTTTTGGCACGGCAACTACCTAGAATTCCCTTTAGTAGATGGTAAATCAACGCGTATTCCACTAGATCCGCAGGGAAGATTCTTCGTTCGCATTGTCGGTGGCCTTTCCCCAGTTCGTAGCGGTATGCCACTGTGGAATACAACTTCATACATTAACGTACTGAATCAATTTGAGAATAGCCGTGCAGAATTCAACCGGAATTTCAGGGAAAAATGCGTCCTCATCGGTGTAACGACGGACGCAGCACCCGAAATACCAACGTCATTTGGGAAACAGTCGGCGCTCGCTTTGCGCGCTAATCTCCTAAATGCCTTGTTCAATCAAGATTTCATTTGGCGCTCCACTCCCGGAGTTGCGTTCATCTATTTTCTCATTCTCGCACTTGTTTCGACATCGGCTGCGTTGGCTATTAACCAGACAGGACATGGTTCCCGCGCGATGATATTGACTGCAGGCGGGCTGCTAGTTCTGCATTTGCTTGTCGTTGTCTGCGGTTTTGTCTTTTTCAACTTTTGGCTGGAGACAATAGCATTTAGCTTAGCAATCATTTCCGCCGGCATTGTGAACAGCTTGTTTTTAGCCCATCTACGTCTCCGGCACGCGGTGTTACAACTGCGGGAAACCCAGGATCAGCTAGTTCAGTCTGAGAAAGAAGCGGTGTTTGGCGTGATGTCGGCACAAGTCCGGCACGAACTACGAAACTCGCTCAACCTGATTCGTGCACCGGCAGAAATGATTCGCAATAACTTTCAACGTGGAGACGTGCTGAATTTGCGGGCTCGCCCCAACGAGATTATTGATGAGATGAATACCATAATTGATACGGCGGCAACACTTGATGACATGATTGAAAATGAGTTGAGTTTTTTTCAAGATACACACTTGAATTTTGAAACTCATGATTTAAAGACAATCATACTATCTGCCCGCGACATGAACCAACCGTTTATTGATGAAAACCAGATTCGAGTAAATCTGAATTTACCTTTACCGGTGAAAATACCTTCCGTACGCCTCGACGCCGATAAGATGCGGATTGCCTTCGCTAACTTGATAAAAAACGCTTGTCAAGCCATGCCGGAAGGTGGAGAATTAGACATTGCCGTCAAATTCGGCACCGAATTTAATCTGCCCGCAGGGCGGCGAGATAGACTTCTTGTTTCTTTTGAAGATAAAGGTACAGGGATTCCGGAAGGAGAACTCCAGCGTATTTTTGAGCCGTTTCACACCACCAAACCTCGCGGATTGGGGCTTGGCTTGGTTAATGTTAAGAACATCGTTGAGGGACACGGCGGGCGTGTGTATGCTAAGAGTGATGTTGGCATTGGAACAACATTTTGCATCGAACTTCCCCTCCATTAGACATTGAGCACAAGGGGTTTCAGATTTTGTGCCGCAGGCATGACAGACCACTTTCATGATGAAAATGAATCGAGCGCGCATTCTAATTGCAGATGACGAGAAAGCGATTTGTCGCTATATCAGTCAACAACTTGAAATTGAGCCAACGGTTGAAGCCGACATAGACTTCGCCCATGATCGAGATTGGGCGATTCAAATGTTGGATACACAAGCCCCGTATGACTTGTTGTTACTCGATCTCTGGATGCCAGATGCTCATGGAGTGCTGGATAAGGAGGCAGGACTAAAGATTCTTAAGCACAGTAAACATGAATCACAAATATCTCAGGCCATTATGATTACGGCAAATAGTTCCTCCAAGACCGCGCTTGAGGCGAGTGGATTAGGAGTTTATGATTATATTAGCAAACCAATCGACTATACCCATCTCACAAATGTGGTCAAGACGGCTTTGATGCGGCGCTCTAGTGAAAAGTCTCATCAAGACTCTGATACAACTGTTTCACCCGCCGATAAGTTGCCCGATTATGAAATCATCGGTAACAGTGATGTAATGATTGATGTGATGAAAAAAGTTGGGCGGATTGCTGCTTCCGATGTGGACGTGTTGATTTGCGGTGAGAGCGGCACAGGCAAGGAACTTGTCGCACGTGCTATACACAAGTACAGCGATCGACGGAAGGGACCTTTCATAGATGTCAATTGTAGTGCAATTCCATCAGAGTTGATTGAGGCGGAATTGTTCGGAATCGGAAAACGGGTAGCGACGGCCGTCGATCAGCGACCGGGAAAATTCCTGCAGGCACGTGGGGGTACGATTTTCCTTGACGAGATAGGCGATCTAAGTCTCGCTATGCAGCCTAAACTGCTTCGCGTACTTGATTCCAAGGAGGTGCAAGGGGTTGGTCTTCATCCTCAACATGTTGATGTCCGCATAATCGCTGCCACGAATCGCGACTTGGAATCAGCCGTCAAAGCGGGTGAATTTCGCAGCGACCTCTATTACCGTCTGAAACTCACAATCCCTCTTCCGCCGCTGTGCGAACGGATAGAAGATATTTCCATACTTGCCAACCACTTCCTTCAGAAACATGCGCGTACCCTGGATCAGAAGCGCATTCGTGGTTTTGAGGAGGGTGTCCTGACAAGGTTCGAACAATACCGTTGGCCGGGAAATATCCGCGAACTAGAGAAAGCGGTTGAATTCGCAGTTGTAACGTGCACGGATACTCTCATCTCCCCGAAAGATTTGCCTGCCGAAATCTTTGATGGAAGCAACAGTGCAAAAATGCCGACTGTTGATAGCAACCCATTGGATGCTAACCTTCGTGGCTTACTTGATGCTCCGACAATTAAAGAGGCCTCCCAAGACTTTGAGCGAATCTTTCTTGAGCATAAACTCCAGCAGAATAATTGGAACATCCAAGAAACAGCCAGACAAATTGGGATTAAGCGACAGTCGCTCCACCGAAAACTTAAGGAACTCGGGTTGCATCGAACTTAAGCAACTGAGGCACCATTTGGACACATTAATACGTCAAATGCAAGTGACAGTGTCACATCCAAGCGACAGGTTTTTGAGTCTTATCTGTGATATCAAATAGTGACGCTGTCGGAGTGATTTCACCGACAACTCGACTTCCCTCCAAAAAACTCTGGAACTCCGTCCTTAGCAGCAGAAATGTTAAGTTAGCTCGTGGGCGCACGCAATTTATCTCATTTCGCTTGTCTGTTTCCGCAAGTTTCTTCTATATTCCCTGCCCTCCAAGTAATTCCGTTTCCAAGGTTTTTGCCTGGCATATATCTTGCCCCTATAAATCTTACAAGATACAGAATCGTAAAGGGTAAGATCCGGCTGTTCGGAGAAGAATATGGTTCCCACTAAGAAAGACACCAATTCTAGCCAAACAACTCATCAAACGCCAACAGGTGATTCTTGGGCACCCGAATTTCGCGGTGTTCCGACAGAAACGGGAATATTTTCCCCGATTGAGCGGTTGCCAAGCCCTGCAAATGCGTTGGAGGTTGAACCATCCAAATCATCATATCCAGATAGGGAAAACGGCACTCTTGGCACTTACCTAAACCAGATTGGCAATATCCATCGCTTAACACCGGAAGAGGAAACCAGTGCCTTTATCAAGATTGAGAAGTCTCAGAAGCGGATAGAAGAAGATTATTACGAATTAGGAATACACGTCCCCCATATCGACCCAGAAAATCCGCCTCTTTTGGACACATTGAAACGACAGATTAGCGATGCTCGTCTTTCATCTCTTGACCGGTCGTATCTTCTTAATCTTGCCCAGCACATCCAATTCATAGAGGATGAGATTCACACCACCAAGAATCGCATCGTTGAGGCGAATCTGCGTTTGGCTGTTTGTATTGCAAAAAAATACCGAGAGCGCGGACTGGAACTGCCAGACCTGATTCAACAGGCTAATATAGGGTTAATCAATGCGGTCAATCGCTTTGATTGGCGAAGGAACGTTAAATTCAGCGCCTACGCTTCTTGGTGGATCCAGCAAGCAATCGGGTGTGGCATTGCCAATCATGGCCGAACAATCCGCATTCCTGCCCATCTCCTTGAAACGTGTCGAAAGGTAGAACGTTCAAGATGTAATCTTCAACAGCAGCAAGCTAAGGAACCAAGTCTAGCACAACTCAGTGAGACAACAGGCTTGCCTATCGAAAAAATCACACTGTTGCCTCAGCTAACCGCCCAAGTGATTTCGTTAGAGGCATGCATTGATGGCGAATCATCTACCGCTATTGAAAACACTCTCTCATGTGAGCATACGCCGAATCCACTTTCAGAAATTGTTCGTAAGGAGCTTATCGACGAGGTCCGAAAAGCCCTTGCAGGGTTGCCTTCACGCGATAAACAGATTGCGGAACTTAGATATGGGCTAGAGGACGGGTACGAATACAGTTTGCAGGAAATAGGGAGCCTTCTAGGCCTTTCGAGAGAACGGATTCGACAACTAGAAGCACGTGCGCTGAATTGTCTAAGTCACCCTACCCAGAGTACGAAACTCCGCGAGTTTCTTGATGCTTAACACCAAGATGTATACACGCTTGAAAACATGAAGGAGGAGCCCGAAAACCCGAAATTGGTCACACTAGCACATTGTCGGTACCAAATGGGACTTGATGTCGTCTGAGTTCAGTCTTTCAACAATCTTTCAAGTTGGCCACACACTCTCCAGGCCGTCGAGTTTTTTCATTGACAAAGTCGGTTTGTTTTGATATACTGTAGTTTGCCTGCGGGAGTAGCTCAGTGGTAGAGCTCTACCTTGCCAAGGTAGAGGTCGCGGGTTCAAGTCCCGTCTCCCGCTCCAAAGTGGCGGCGTAGCCAAGTGGTACGGCGAAAGTCTGCAAAACTTTTATACGTCGGTTCGATTCCGACCGCCGCCTTCATTTTTCAAATAAGGGCGGTTAGCTCAGTTGGTTAGAGTACTTGCTCGACACGCAAGGGGTCGTAGGTTCAAATCCTATACCGCCCATTATCCAGAATATAATTTTCATCTAAGGTTTTCATCTAAGGGCCGAAAGGCTCTTTTTTTATGAGGTAAATTTGGGAAAGGCATACCCATTGAACTGGTAAGTCTTCCGTGCTCAACAACCGGATTCAATTGACGAACTGGTTCGACACTCCGATGAATGGTGAAAATCATGTCAGATTCGGAAAAAGATTGGTTATACAAGATCAGGCATAGCGTCGCTCATGTGATGGCGCAAGCCGTCTTGGAGCGCTATCCGGATGCCAAACTGGCTATCGGCCCACCGATTGATGATGGTTTTTATTACGATTTCGATCTGGGGGTTGAGGAAGATGGCAAACCTAGTTCCTTCTCGTCGGATGACCTTGAAGCAATTGAGAAGCGAATGCGGCAGATTGTGATAGGCAAACATGAGTTCAATTATCGGGAAATCAGCCCTGATGCAGCTCGCGAGTTGTTCAAGAATCAACCGTATAAGCTAGAACTGATTGAGGGACTCATCGAAGGTGGAGCGGACGAATACGGAAGCGAAGTGGATGAAACGCCGACTTTAAGCACTTATCGCCACGATACGTTTGAAGACCTCTGCCGAGGACCGCATGTCGCCGATACACGTGAAATTCGACCCGATGCATTTAAGTTGCTCAGCGTCGCCGGTGCATATTGGCGGGGCGATGAAAACAACGCGATGCTTCAGAGAATCTACGGTACCGCATGGAACACAAAAGCGGAATTGAAGCAGCACCTTCAAATGCTTGAAGAGGCGAAAAAAAGAGATCATCGTAGGCTTGGTAAAGATCTGGAAATTTTCATCTTTGATGAAGACGTTGGTCCCGGCTTGCCATTATGGCTGCCTAACGGTGGAATCATAATCGAAGAGTTGGAAAAACTCGCCAAAGAGATGGAAGACAAACGCGGTTACGACCGCGTACGGACACCCCATCTTGCCAAAGACGCGCTCTTTCAACGCACCGGGCATCTGGCACACTATACCGACAGTATGTATCCCCCGATGGAAATGGAAGGTGTGCGTTACTACATGAAGCCAATGAACTGCCCTTTCCATCATAAGATTTTTGATAGTAAAATCCGAAGTTACCGCGAATTACCACTACGCCTAGCCGAATACGGTACCTGTTATCGTTTTGAAAAGAGTGGTGAGCTTTTTGGTCTAATGCGGGTACGCTCCATGCAAATGAACGACGCGCATATCTACTGCTCCGAGGAACAGTTTGAAGACGAGTTTATGGGGGTGGTAGCCCTTTACCAAGAGTATTTTCGAATCTTCGGTATCGAAAAATATGTAATGCAATTCAGCACACATCACAAGAGCGGACTGGGCAAGAAATACGTTGATGATGAACCGCTATGGCAGAAAACCGAAGAGATGGTTCGCCGAACAATGAAGAATGGCGGTATTCCCTACGTTGAAGTGCATGATGAAGCGGCATTCTACGGTCCCAAGATAGATGTGCAGATTTGGAGCGCCATAGGGCGTGAGTTTACGCTTGCGACGAATCAGGTTGATTTTGCACAACCGGCGCGATGTAATCTAAGTTTTATCAACCGACAAGGAGACGCCGAAATTCCAATATGTCTACATCGCGCGCCTCTCAGTACACATGAGCGCATGATTGGTTTTCTGATTGAACATTACGCTGGCAAGTTTCCCGTCTGGCTGGCGCCCGAACATGCGCGCGTCATACCCATCGGTGACAGCCACAACGAATATGCTGAGCGAATTGTTCAAGAATTGAAATCGGCGAACCTCCGGGTATCTGCAGACCTCAGCAACGAACGCATGAATGCGAAAATCCGTCAAGCTCAGTTGATGCAGGTTCCATACATGCTTGTTGTTGGAGACAGGGAGATGGAGAACAATAGTGTCTCCATGCGAAAACGAGATGGTACTCGCGAGAACGGTGTACCCACAGAACAGTTTGTCACTTCAGTCCGAGATCGGATTGCGTCGCGATCTGCGGAGCTTTAAAAATCAGGGAAGTCCCGTTTGAACACGTTGCTTGTCTTCGTCGTCCCAAAAAAAATTTGGTAACAGACCATGAGACGAATCTATCTGGATCACAACGCGACAACACCACTCCATCCGGAGGTGTTGGAAGCGATGACCCCTTACCTAACAGATCGATTTGGTAACGGCTCCAGCATCCACGCCTACGGACGTGAAGCACGCACCGCAATTGATACCGCTCGCGAACAGGTGGCGGATCTAATTGGCGCTAAGAGTCCAAGCGAGATCGTGTTTGCCAGCAGCGGGACAGAGGCAGACAATCACGCCATAAAGGGCCTCGCAGAACTGCAAAAGAGCCGGAACGTCGGACATCACATCATCACCTCTGCAGTAGAACATCATGCGGTTTTGCACTCGTGTCAACATCTCGAAAAGCACGGTTTCGAAGTTACGTATTTGCCTGTCGATCGCTACGGACGGATTCATACCGATGCGTTGCGCGCGGCAATCCGCGAGACGACAATCTTGATTTCAATAATGCACGCTAACAACGAAACAGGAACAGTCCAACCCATCGCCGAAGTTGCTGAAATTGCGGCGGAGCATAGTATTCCGCTCCACACGGACGCTGTCCAATCCGTCGGCAAACTTCCTGTGGACGTTCAAGAATTGGGGATAAGCCTTTTATCGCTTTCCGGACATAAGCTCTATGGTCCCAAAGGGATTGGCGTGCTGTACATACGGCGTGGAACTCGCCTGGAGAACCTTATGCACGGTGGCTCGCATGAACGCAATCGTCGCGCGGGATCAGAGAATGTTCCAGCAATCGTTGGACTCGGGGCGGCGGCGCAGATTGCCAAGACGAACCGCGAAAGTAATGTTGAACACCTGGATTGTCTAACACAAAAACTCCGAGACGGACTCCATGAAAGACTTGATGGGCTATATGAGAATGGGCATCCCGAACACTGCCTTCCCGGAACATTGAACATCTCTTTTGAATTTGTCGAAGGGGAAAGTCTCATCTTGAGATTAGATATGGAAGGTATCTGCGTCTCGACCGGATCCGCTTGTACCTCTGGCTCAATGGAACCTTCCCATGTTCTGGCTGCATTGGGACTTAGACCACAGTTGGCACAGGGCACGGTACGGTTTTCACTTGGCAGAGACAACACCGAGATCGAAATTAATGACATGATTGAAAAGGTGCCGGAGATTATCGAACAAATGCGCGGCATGTCCCCCGAGTATAAGCGGAAAAGGAACACACCCAAAGCAACGTAATGTAACTGTGATAAAACGCTGCGCGGCATGCTACAATCAGAACACGAAGTTGACTTGACTGTTTGCTATGCCACAATTCGAGACCTTCCATTTCACGTCTAATAAGCACGGCACCCGACTCGATCAGTTTGTTGAAGCACAATATCTTGCCACAGTACATTCGACACGACAGCTTTCAAGGACGTACATTCAGCAGCTTATTCGCGATGGCGCCGTAACTGTTAATGGCAAAACTAGCAAACCGGGCTACAAGCTCCGCAGAGGCGACCAGATTGTCCTCACTCTTCCCGAACCCCACCCGTTAGAAGCAATCTCACCCCAATCTATTGCTCTTGATATCCTCTATGAAGATTCGAGTTTAATAGTAATCAACAAACTCGCCGGTATGCTAGTCCATCCCGCGGGCGGCGTTTATTCTGGCACACTCGTCAATGCGCTGCTCGGACACTGCCAGGATCTATCCGGAATCGGCGGCATAGAGCGTCCCGGAATCGTTCATCGACTCGACAAAGATACCTCCGGTGTGCTAGTTACCGCCAAAACTGACCATGCCCACCGAACACTTTCCGCTCAATTCGAAGCCCACACGACAGCTCGGCATTATCTTGCGGCTGTTTGCGAAGTTCCAGAACTTGGAGCCGGGACAATTGACGAACAGATCGCGCGAAGTCACAGGGATCGGCGAAAAATGTCGGTCGTGAAGACAAACGGACGACACGCTGTGACTCACTACCGTGTGCTAGAAGTCTATGAAGGGTTTAGCCTACTTCAGTTGCGCTTGGAAACAGGCCGTCTGCATCAGATTCGTGTCCACCTAAGTTTTATCGGCCACCCGGTAGCGGGGGATGCGGTGTATGGAGGCGGCAGAGAACGTGCACAGTCACATGCACCCTCAGTAACTGTGCGACAAGCGCTCATTAAACTAAATCGTCAAGCGCTCCACGCTGAGACGCTCGGGTTCAATCACCCTGAAACAGACGAAAGATTGGAATTCTCTGCACCAATGCCAAGCGATATGCTGCAAGTCGTTGATGCCCTGAGAAGCAGTAATCAGGGAATTGCGAATGCGGGGGTGCCGTTGTAGAAACCTTCCTTGCTATCCCCATAAGAAATCTATAGGTCTAAGGTTACCATCCCACGCGTATGCTGTTTTCGGTGTTGATTGAAATTAGCGCCTCGGCATCCCACCGACGGACACGATCAGTCTTGACTGGATTGTACTCGGACAATCCAAGCCTACAAACAACCTAACCGACAACTCCCGATTCTTCTGGCTTTTTGCCATATTGCTTCCGTACGACTGGCAAACAACCTCTTCTCCTTAGTATTTAGGTGAAGCTACCGACCAATTGAAGCCAGAATCTGCCCACAGATAATTCAATTCTTACACAACCCATAATACGGAAGGTGAGTCCAATGTTGTAAAACAAATTTTATGACAGCAAATCCGTCCGAGTCATGCTATTGTTTTTCCCAATAACACCGATTGGAGGGAAGAGCTAATGGATACGGGCAAACTTATCGCCGAATATCGAAAGAAAAACGGTCTAACCCAAGAGCAACTCGCCGAAGAGATTCATACCTCTCGCCAAACAGTTGCAATGTGGGAAACGGGAAAGCAACTTCCCTCCGACAATGTTGCCCTTCTTACTGCCCGAGTTCTGGGAATCAATGAAAAGAAACTTCTCGCTCAACTGTCCGAAGATCGATTACATCAGCGGATTGACCACCTCCAGCGCGCCTACGATGTGACAATAACCATCGGAGACGAACAGGAGAAACGGACAACTCAAGACTTGCGACAGAAACTTACACAAACCAATGATGACGTTACACTGATAATCACGCGAATTTACAAGTCAATCTATTGGGATGAGGTTCATGAAGCACTATTTAGCCAAATGTACCGAATGCATGGTCGAGATTTTAATCCTCAGATGGGGCACGACAATCCATACCTCTTCCTTCACCTGCTCTGTGAAGACCGCAACAGGCACCTTGATCTGCTTGGCACGCACCACGACATTGAGGACAATCTTGGCAATATCGAATCGAAGCGCCTCGTCAGGGCAGGGGCTCTGTCTAGTACTCACTACTACATTGAGGATAACCTTGGTAATCGACCCCACGGGAGGAATCTGTGGAGAGATGTAAGTGATGAGGCGGGCGGTTCCAGTAGATTCTCCGAGATTATCAGGTGTGATTATCCACTGCAAGGAACAAAGTTCACACTCCATCGTGATTTTGTGAATCATCATCGGCACGACTGTGACGCAATTCTGTTTGAGGACATCCCGATTGATGGGAAAGGCATAACGAAGAGATTCAAAAATACTGTAATCAGATACGATGGTTTTCGTGAGAACGAAATGAGCAATGGCAACGCCATCCACCTTGTGCATAACAATCCTCCAGAAGTGCGCTACGTGGGTGTCAGGCAAGTTGTGGATAATTTGGGCAACACATATACGCCATGCATAAAAGGTCACTTCCTCGCACGTCGTTCGGATCTTGGGGGCTACTTGGAATACTTCACGCTGAAGGGACTTAACCCTAATGCTACGACAATCAGCTTCAAATATCTTTTCGCTCGAACAATTCTTTCTTTTGAATTCAACGATCTGCCGTTGCCTTAGCAGTTGAAACAGGGACCGAACCACATTGGCTTGCCAACCGAATTTGGTTTTGCTTTCTGTATCCGCGGACCGATATCAATTGCCATAGACTATCCAGTAAAACATTAGCCATGCAAATCTCAACATGCTTAGCCTTTAAGCTATTAGGTTCGATGGCGTTTACAACATGGCTAAGCTAACTCTAGCTATCTGGCTAGAAGCCTAAAGTTTACCCGATGGCATTTGAACTAATCCAAACAGAAAATACTTCGCCCGTTCCAGAATAGGAGCGCTATGTTAAGGATTATCATCTGGCGTGAGTTTCTAGCAAACATTTTAACACTCCGGTTTTTGCTGGGGTTAATCATTTGTATCGGTTTGGTCAGCCTCAACACGTGGGTGCTCGTGCGAAGTTACACACATCGCCTACAAGACTATCGGCGCGCCGTGGATGCAAATACAAATGAAGTTCGCAACATCCAAGTTTATTCTGAACTTTCATTTAGACATAGCCCAAGAGCCGAGAAAAAACCTCCTTTGCTAAGTATATTCAACGAAGGTCTTGCAGAACGCCTAGGCAATAGCGTGGAGGTCTCCCACACTCTGGTGCCGGTGAAGGCGACGCAACATGGATCAGACAATCCTTATCTCGTCGTTTTTCCCCGAACCGACCTGACACTTGTGTTTCAAATTGTGATTAGCCTGCTGGCATTTCTGTTCTCCTATGATGCCATTGCAGGCGAGCGTCAGAGCGGCACGCTAGCACTCGTGTTGTCGAATGCTATACCGCGGGGCAAGCTGCTTTTCGGCAAGTATTTGGGCGGGATACTAAGTTTAACCATTCCCTTGGTATTCAGCCTGCTAGTGGCGCTGCTCTTTATATTTCTATCGCCCCACGTCTCCATTAGCGTATCGGATTGGGCACGGATTGGTATCTTTTGCCTGGTTTCCCTGATATACATGTCCGTGTTTTTTACCTTGGGTATGCTGTTTTCAACTCGGGTAGGACGTGCAACGACAGCCTTGATTCCCATCATGTTCTTTTGGGCCTTGTTTGTATTGATTTTTCCCAGAGCCAGCGCTTTTGCTGTCTCCAAGCTGCTGCCCATCAAATCGGATGCTCACGTAAGCTTCGAGAGCTATTTCCGCTCATTTTGGTCAAAAAGAGGAGACCTCTCCCAGCACCGGCTGCATGAATTGTGGGAAAATTTCGAGCGTGAACTTGAGGATTTCAAGAAGAAACGGGATTTCAAACTGGTATTCAATGGTGGAACAAATTTTCGCGCACTTCAAGGTCACGAATATGTCGGATCCTTCGCTGGCCCTCCGGATCAACTGCCTACGTTTCACGACTTTCTGCAATTCCAAGAAGAGTTGAACATTCAATATGCGGATGAAGTTGGCAGGATAAGGAGAGAGTATTTAATCCAAAACCCGATTCGACAAGCAAAATTGACGCAACAGATTTCCAGTTTCTCTCCGGCGGCGGTTTATTGGCACGCGACCGCAATCCTTACCGGAACCGATCTGGACAGCCATCTGCGGTTTTTGGATGAGGCGAGACAATACCGGCGCGAGTTAATCCGGTACCTGCGTGATCAGAACGCATTCGAATCGGAAGCGTGGTACAACCCGGAGGCATTCAAAAAGATTGACGCTAGGGACATTCCACTTTTTCGCGAGCATCCCGAGTCGTTGTCAGCGATTCTTTCACGGATGAGTTTTAATGTTGGGGTATTGATACTTCTGAACGTGGTTTTCTTTCTTCTTACCTATTTGTTGTTTTTGAGGTCGGATGTAAGTTGATTGGCAATACAAAATTTATCTCTAATCTTTGTCGTAAGCTCGACTTTGTACATTTACGCAGTATCACAGACGGTGTCAATCAAGCGTTCCAGAAAAGCGGGTGAGATTTTAACCATCTGGTCTTTTAGGTTGACCATTGAAAAAGTCACATCTGCTTCTGCGGGCGAGAACGGGTGTCCCACCCACCCTATGGCATCAGAAAAGACTGCTAGAGGTTTCTACCATACTACTGTCGCCCCCGCTGGGGATTTCTTGCAGGAAATGGTGGGCGGTGCTCACCCTACAAATGTACAAAGTCGAGCTAAGGTTTGGATAATTTTAGCCGCAGTCATACAGTTTTATCAAGGGTGTGGTCAATATTTAGCGAGTTTTGCTGTTCAATGGTTGTTGAGGTAGTTCAAAGTTTTGTACAGAGAATCCAGACACAATTTTTGAGAGGACAAACGCTTGCCCGTACCGTTTTTGTCCTTCTAACCCCCAGCGTATTGGGAACATTTTCTCTGGTTGCACCAATAGAAGATGCTAACGCAGGGGCCTCCCACAGCTGTTTTGAACTCTGTTTAACGCGCACTAAAGGAGCGAATCATGAGGTTTCTAATAACTTGCTTGATTTATTTAACTATGTGTGGTATCTCAGTCCTTTCTTTACACACGAATGATGCACATTCTCGCCTCCAGAGTGTGGATGACACGCTTTGGGCAGAACCCCTTCAAACGTTTAAGAAATTCCTCAAGACAGATCCTGAAGCCGCACGTGTCGAACTCCACAACGTTGCGAAAACCCTGTTCGGAGAACACATACTCACTGAAGAATGGGTGCCCCTCTACTTTCGCCTGAGTCGCGAGGGTACTGATCATCTTTCGGATCTCAAACGTATGTCTGAATTGGAAATCCGAATGCTTACTGCCATTGATGTCAAAAAGTATGCCAAACAGATCGAACGCCACCGAGAAAGACTGAAACACTATGATGAACTGTCCAAAATCGCTGAAGATGAAGCACCACCGCCTGAAACGCTTTCCCCTGGAGAACAGGAAGTCCCCTCAAAAACAGGTCACGAGCATTCCAAAGCATTTCATGAACTACTCCCCACTGACCCCGAAGCCGCACGCGCGGAACTTGCCGCACTTAGCGTGCTCACGTTTAATGGACACCGGCTTGCGAAAGAATGGGAGGAACTCTATTTTCGCCTTTCTCGTGAGAAGGAAGGCACCCTTTCCGAGATTATTCGGCTTCTCGAATTAACAAAGCAGATGCTGAAAGATCATTCCCCTGAAAAACAAGCCAAGGAAATTGAAGATTTAGAAACCACAATAAAAGATCTTGAACCTATGAGAAACTTGCTCAAACTACAGGGGGGCCTTGATACACAGAAAATTCCCTTCAATTTCAACATGGCTCCCCCTGAATAATGTCATGATGCTTACCAAACATTAAGAGCAGTTTGAAAAAGAAAAAAGTTGTCTGAACGGTTGATGTTTGCGTTTACTCATTGGAAAGGAGTAAACATGAACCGCAAGAGTTACCCTAGTGATTTGACCGATGCACAGTGGGAGAAACTGTCATCGCTTCTGCCAACATCTCAACCCTTAGGCAGACCGCTCAAGTGGGAGATATGCTTAATCATCAACGCTATCTTTCATGTCGTCAAGTCCGGTCGCCAGTGGCGGATGCTACCCCATGATTAGACGTACCTATGATGTGGGCACTTTGCACTCGTCGGCGACAAACAAAAACAAGGATATTATCCATGTTCTTCCATATCATGAAGCGCGAGATTCTTGACCATCTGATGTCCCTCCGTTTTGCGCTAAGCCTTGTAGCTGTAACATCGCTCTTGGTTTTGGGGACATTAATCTTTGTCAGCGGTGATTATAAGCAGAAGCTAACGGAGTATTCATTGAACAGTGCCTGGGTCAACGATCAAATCAGGGGGAGTTGCCAGCAGCTAAACGAGTTGGCTACGCGAGGTCCAATTGCGTTGTACAAACGTCCGAGTGCGTTGGCATTTTGTGCTGCTGATCAGGAAGACGCATTGCCGACGCACATTGCGGCAGAAGTACGTAGCAGCTCTTCGTGGCAGGGCAGTCGTGGTTCATACAGTTATACCGAACCGTGGAGATTACAATATGTACCAGATAGCTATCAAATGAATTCGATGCTTCCAAGAATTGGAGCGCTAGATTGGAGTTATATCATTAGTCTTGTAACAAGTTTTGTGGCAATTCTCCTTACCTTTGATGCCATTTCGGGGGAACGAGAAAACGGCACGCTGGCGCTGGTTTTGTCGAATGCCGTATCGCGCGCGGGTGTACTCGCGGGCAAATTTCTTGGAGCTTTCATCGTCATTGTAATACCGATGCTGATTGGAATACTGCTGAGTGCCTTAATTGTGAGCCTTTCGGGCATTGTGTCTCTCCACGGTGCCGACTGGGCGCGTATCGGATTGATGGTGGCTTTATCGTTTATTTACATCGCACTATTTATTGGATTAGGTTTGGCGATTTCGAGTCGTATGAGGCATTCATCAACTAGCTTAGTCGTGCTGCTGCTCATCTGGATTGTTTTGGTAGTCCTAATACCGAATACGTTCGGTACCGTGGTCAGCACGTTACATACAGTCCCGTCGCAGCGAGAATTTCAAGAGAAGAGAAGCGCGGCATCGGATTTCAAGGCAATAAATTTTGGTGAAATGTTCAAATACGGCTTCCCAACCGATCCCAATCCCGACAGAAGGGCGCTTGAGTGGTGGGCAGACTTTATCACAAACCGGTGGAAGATAGAATCTCGCCTTGATGACGAACATCTTGATGCACAGTTTGCTCAAGTACAATTTGCTCGTCAGATTTTACGTCTTTCCCCGACAGTAATCTATAACTACGGGATGGAATCCTTGGCGGGCACAGGATTCGCCGGACACGGTGAATTTGTAAAAGCTGCTCGGCGGTATCGGCAGCAGTTTATAGAATTCATCAAGGAAACAGACAGTACCGACCCCGGCAGTCCCCACATCTTCTATCTCAAAGAGGGGTTGTCTCAAAAGCGTGTACCTTTTTCGAGCGTCCCTCGTTTCGAACAGTTTACAAATAACATCTCAGCAGTAGGCGAGATATTGAAGGACTTTGGTCTGCTAACCCTGTTTTTTGTGGTGATTTTTCTGGCGAGTGTTTTGGATTTCCTAAGATCCGAGGTGCGATGAAGTGTTTGATTGAACTGACAAGGCAATGGACATATATGACCCGATCCCTCGGCTTTTGTTTGGCGCGGGAAGCCATCGTGCCATCAAACCGCCGGAGGCGGTTTGGACAAGCGCGGGTGGCGTTTACCCTTCCGAATCTGTGACAACCTCCGCCTTTACCGGATTCGCATAACACTGATAATGGCTTTCGACATCCGCCTGTGGTGTAACGCCTTCATGGACATAGACGCCGAATCTCAGACGGAAACGGTCATTTTCCAACTCATCAGGCGGGTGGTGGAGAATGCTCATCTGCTCCGGCACGGCGATTTCCCCGAAAAAGCCCGGGTGTTCAGCGTTTTGCGGGTGATCGAACAACGCCATCCCGTTTATTCCATCGCCCACTGTTCCGCATAAATCGCACCATCGCGCACGCTGATGGTGTACCTGCGTTCTGCCAATCTGTCCTTCGGAGTTTTCAACATGCCCTTTTTCCGGGACATCCATTGACGGATTCAGTCGTGCCACAAAAAGAAATTGCCGGGCGCCGATGTCCAGCGGCGGCGTGGTTTCGTGAGTGATTTCCAAGAATCGCCGTCTATTGTCCCCATACCAGACGCGGGCTGTCCGCCTTTCCGTCATGATGACATCGCCATCTCCGCTAACATGGATAAGGTCTTCGACAAATTCGGCGTATATGTTACCCTCGGTGATTCGGGCAAATCGCTGGTGCAGCATCTTGCCACAGGGGCCATAGGGTGGTTCGTCCCAATCTGACCAGATGTTCGCGGATCCGCCTTCGCCGTGTCCTCCGTAAGCGAGATAAAGCCCGGTGTGGTGGGGATGGTCACCTCCACCAGCCCCACGTACAACGCTTCCGTGATTCCCGTTGAGTGGCCAAAAGTAGGGTTTCCAGACACCGAGGAAATTGTACCGAGTGAACAACGCACCATCGGCAGAAATAAGCAAGTGTGCGGGTTTCTGCTCAATCCGATAACGAGCCTCGGGTAGGGGCTCATTCGTGTGTCGAATGGCGTAATGTGCGGTTGTGCCTGCGGACAACCCATCCGTTTGCCAGGCAAGCTCACGTGTCGTAGGATCGAACTGGCAAGGGATATCTTCGCCGGCGATATGGCCGTTTGCATCACATTTGAACACAACAAGCCTCGAAGTTCCCTCCTGCCAATCGTGGAAATGGAGTTTGGGTTTGAAAGTCAAGCGGACGAGGTCATTGTGCCGATCTGCCGCGCCTGCATCAATTTTAACGATTACTGTTCGATCTCTTGTCACGGGTTGGCTCCTTTATGGTGTAAATGTACTAATCTGTTTGAATCCCTTGAACGGGGGCATGATACCACGCAATGGTTTTGAAGTGCAAGTCGTGTGAGTCATTGATACAGAATGCGATTACCTTGGATCAGAGAGGTCTAGGACTTGTCATACGGATAGAAAACGGTTACAATCTGAATACCTAGGGATATTTCCTCTTAGGCGCTGAACACCTTGGCCTTGAAGACAAATCAATAGACACTTGGGAAGTTGCAATTGAGACTACCACAATTAGCCGCAGCCAAATACGTCAGGTTACTGCGCCTTCTGGTGTATCAATCCTCGATTCAAGATATGTGCATCATCGCGCTGAGATGATGATAAAATTTGGGAACTTGGATGTGCTCGGGAGTAGAAGACATAGATATAGGTTTCCACTATGCCACGCCGTCGAAGAGGAATTTTTAAGATTGTGATTTACTTGTCATCAATCCTTTTGTTAGTCGTGGTCGGTGTAGGCATTTTCCTACTCATTAAGCTGCGCGCCTCTCTGCCAATCCGTGATGGCGAGAGACAGGTTGAGGGATTAGATTTTCCAGTCACGATAACCTCCGATCGCTTCGGGATTCCAACGATTACCGCCCAAACAAGAAGGGATGCCGCGCTAGCATTGGGATATGTGACCGCGCGAGACCGGCTCTTTCAGATGGATCTGCTGCGCCGCCGAGCCGCCGGTCGGCTTTCCGAAATCTTCGGCAAAGTTGCTATCGAAACCGATAAGGGGCAAAGGATTATCGGGTTCAATCGGGTGGCATCGGAGATCGTTGCCCATCTCCCCAACCAACAGAAGGAGATTCTTGCTGCCTACACCGATGGAGTAAATGCATTTATCCAACAGATGGGAACCGCTCCTCTGGAATTTCTCCTCTTGCGCTATCGGCCCGAACCTTGGAAAGCGGAAGACAGCATTCTTGTCGCGCTCAATATGTTTCAAATGCTATCTTTCAGCGATGATGAAGAGAGAATGGTGTCTATCATGGAGAAGTCGCTTCCGCCAGAAGTTGTCGCTTTCCTTACACCGGACACCGACAGCTATACGCAGGTACTTTTGGGCGGCGCCGACTCTCACCGCCCCATTCAGCCAATTCCCGTTGAGGCGCTTGCTTCGATTCGCCGAGATCCAAAGCAGGACGACGTGCGGGCAGCAAAACTGGTTCAGCCAACAGACTTTGACGTAGGATCGAACAATTGGGCGGTTGATGGATCCAAGACTTTTGATGGGCGCGTAATTGTGGCTAACGATATACACATAGGTCTCTCCGTACCGAATCTGTGGTATCGAGCGTCCCTTCGTTACGGAAGCACGGAAACCGCTGGCATTTTTTTGCCGGGCATTCCCGCCGTAATCATCGGATCCAACGGGCATGTGGCGTGGGGACTTACGAATATCAGTGGCGACTTTCTTGACTTGGTGCAATTGGAAATCAATCCAGCAAATCCGGACGAATACAAGACCCCAGATGGCTGGAGACAGTTTGAAGTTGTAGACGAGCGAATCCAAATCAAAGGCGGCAAGCACGTTGTCCACCCCGTCAAGTTAACAATCTGGGGCCCCGTCAGTCCATCCCCGCTGATGGGCACGCAAGTTGCAGTTCATTCCACCGCGCAGCAACCCGACGCGGTCGACATCGGCTTGCTTGAAATGGATGAGGCAGAAACACTGGAAGATGCCCTAGATGTAATGAACCGCTTCGGTGGGCCGCCGTTGAACGCAGTTGTGGCTGACGTGGATGGTCGAATCGGCTGGACCTATTGCGGTCGTATTCCTATTCGAAAGGGATTCGACGGATCTACCACGAAATCTTGGGCGGATGGTTCCATCGGCTGGGACGGCTATATACCACCCTCAGAACTGCCGCGCACAGTCGCTCCGCCAGAGGGTTTTGTAGCGACCGCGAATAATCGCACGCTTGGGCAGAACTATCCCTACACAATTGGCCAAAACTATGCCAGTAGCTACCGAGCTTACCGAATTAGCGAACGATTGAATGGGATGGAACAGATTACCGAGCAGGATATGTTTCAACTCCAGTTGGATACGAGGTGCGGCTTTTATGAATTTTACCGACGGTTAGGGTTGTCGGTTTTGACCGAGAGTGTTATTGCAGATAACCCACACTTATCGGAGGCTCATAAACACATGGCTGGTTGGGATGGAACAGCGGAGCTGGAAAGCGTAGCTTTTGGTCTCCTAGTTCGATTCCGAAAAGTCCTGGCTGAGGATGTCTTTGAACCCTTTCTCGCCCTGTGTCAAGAAGCGGATGGTAATTTCCTATACACGTGGCGGAACATGGATGTCCCGCTCCAAATGTTGCTCACGGAAAAGATTCCAGAAACCCTTCCGGATCTCGCGCACTTTCAAGACTGGGAGGGGTTCATCCTCTCAAAGTTGGAACAATCCATTGAGCAACTTTGTAGCGAATACAATTGTAAGTCATTGGATCGGGTGACGTGGGGCAGGATTCACAGACCGCGAATCTCACATCCCTTGGGCTTTATTCCCGTTCTGGGTAGGTTTCTGAACATGCCTCAGAACCCGCTTCCGGGAAGTGATAGTTGCGTTCGGTCACCGCGCGCGTCTGAACGCATGGTCGTATCTCCGGGACACCATTCGGATGGGATTTTACATACACCTTGTGGTCAATCGGGGCACCCTTTATCAAGAAACTACAAGGATCAGCACGACTTTTGGGTGCGAGGAGAGGCATTGCCGTTTCTGTCCGGCCCAGTCACTCATACACTGAGATTGAAACCTAACCCCTGACCCTAGAAGAATGTCCAGCTTCTCCTGAATTCCACAATCCGAAAACGGGAAAACGGAAAAAATTCTACCATGTGAGAAATTAAGCAAAAGTGTGTAATGGTCAATCAGATGTGGGACACCCATAGTTGTTTCCCGCATGAGGATTGACCTGCGATTTGATGATCGCAGATCGGCTTGGATTGCCAAATCTAGTTGTCAATATTGTGCCGAGGCCGTCAGTGTCTATTATCCCCGACGATTGCATTTTTCCTCAAAACTCGCGAAAAGTGCATCCGAATCTGTGTAACAGTGAAAGATGCAGGGCTCAAGTATTCTAGGAAAGTACTACAGAACGTTAAAAAGTTCGCCCAACCCGGCAAACACGCGCAACGTTTTCCGCGTCTTCATTCGTGCCAGTCATGGCTGCCTAACGAAAAGATAACACCATGTTAACAACACTCATCCGTCGAGAACTCCTCGCCCATCTATTGGCGTATCGCTTTTTCGTGGCGATGATTGTTCTACTGGCGCTGGTCATTGCCAACACCGTAGTTCTGATCTACGACTATGAGCGTCGGTTAGCGCTCTACGATAAAGCTATACAAAGCCACCATGATGAGGTTGTCTCAACACAAACCTATTCACCTCTCCACTTGCATGCAAATCGACCGCCGAATCCTTTGAGCCTTTTTAATCAAGGGCTGGATAAACGATTGGGCAACTCGGTTCACGTCAATCACGCTTTTGTCCCGACGCTCTGGGACGCTGAATTGCACGGGATGGACAATCCCTTCCTCAACCTCCTGTCTTCGATAGATTTGGTTGTTGTTTTCCAAGTGGTTCTGAGTCTTCTCGCCCTGCTGTTTGCCTACGACGCAGTAGCCGGCGAGCATGAAAAGGGGACTTTACGTCTCATTATGACTACGTCCACCAGTCGGGGAAAAATCCTTTTGGCGAAATACATCGGCGCTATGGCGACCCTGGTTGTGCCGCTGACAATTAGTCTAATCCTGACGCAGATTTTAATCTCCGGTTCCGGGTCAATTGTCTTCTCCGGTGACGACTGGATTCGCATAGGCGGCTTTTACCTGACTTCGATTCTTTACCAGTCAGTGTTCTATCTGATGGGTTTACTGATTTCGACAAAGACGCGGCGAACTGCAACTGCGCTGATGGCCTGTATGTTCACGTGGGTTTTTCTTGTTCTGATTTATCCCAATCTTATCCTTTTTGCCGTCAATCCGAAAATCAATCCCGAGGAAAAAGGACGCGCAGTTTTCCAAGAGCTTGCTCAGATTTGGGAACAGTTTGATAAAGACCGACTGCAGCTTCTGAAACATGATTCGCTGGATGGGGAGGATCCCTTTCTGAACGTAGGATACCGCGGTTACACTGTTGGTCCTAGTTTTCATTCCAATCCCATGACGTTCCTATATTTTCAAGAACAGTACATGAATTTCAGTGACCTTTCGGAAGAATCAGAAGCTGCAGTGCCGCGCGCGCGAGCATTTTTCCAACACATTGAGCCGCTGCGGATAAAGGCAGCCGAGCGTGCTTGGATCGTGCGGCAACAGGGGCTCTCTCGAATTTTTATCCGTCCCGTGCAACGCGGTCGGCTCTTGACAAGGGTATCGCCAACCTCAGCTTATGATTTGGCAACCGAGGCGTGGTTAGGAACAAACCTTTACGGCCTGGAACATTTTTTTGAATCTGTCCGGCAGTATCGACAAACGCTTATCCAGTATTTTTATGACAAAGAGGCCTTCGGTTCAAGACACTGGTTTGCAAGCGACGAAGGTGCGGTTGATTGGTCGGATCTGCCCCGGTTTTCCTATCAACGACCGAATGTGGGCGCCGCCGCAAGGCAGGCGCTGCCCGATTCAATCCTGCTGCTCTTGATTAACGCCGTTCTGTTCATGGGCTCGTATCTAATTTTTGTCAGACAGGAGATATAACCTAATCCGTTAGATGGTATAGATTTGACGTGACATGAAGCAGAGCGCAACATGCGAAGCCCAAGATGCTATCCTTAGCACATTTGAGAAATCACCATGATCCTTCACATCGCCAAACGCGAGTTTTACGACAACATGAACAGCCTTCGCTTCGCCCTAACGGTGTTGCTGATTCTCACGCTGATGATAGCCAATGCCGTCAAACATCTGGGCGACTATCGTGCGGAGATAAGTACCTACCGAAAGAACGTCGCTCAATCCCTCGACCATGTGCGATTAAGATCCGAGAATCTTTACGACCTCATTGAGCAAGGTCCAGGCGATTTCTATAAACAGCCTTCACCGCTGTCGTTTTGCGCGGACGGTGGCGGAGCCTTTCTGCCCGATCATGTCTCAGCGGCTGAAGGGGGCTATCTTCGCAGCAGGGAAAACGCTGAAGGAATCCATGTCGGGATAAATGGAAAATGGAGGCTGAAATACCCCGACGAAAACCCCAATCTCCGGGACATTCGACCCGACTACACACAGATTGATTGGGTGTTGGTCATCTCTGTAGTTTTGAGTTTCGTGGCAATCTTGTTCACGTTCGACGCCATCTCGGGAGAACGCGAGCGCGGAACACTTCGACTGATTCTTTCCAACAGCGTCTCACGTTCTCAGATTTTGATCGGCAAGTTCCTAGGCGTGTTCCTGAGTATTAGCCTCCCTTTTCTAATGGCGACGCTCATCAACCTTTTTCTACTCAACGCGGCTAGCCACAGCTCGTTGGAGGCGCACCATTGGGGGCAATTAGGTGTTATTTTCTTGATTGCGACGGTGTACATGTCAATCTTCATCGCCCTCGGGTTACTGATTTCCAGCCGCGTGAATCAACCGGAGATTAGCCTAACGATTCTTCTACTGATTTGGGCTGTGTTTGTCGTGTTAACTCCAAACACGCTGGGTTCAATTGTCAGCGGTTTAAAACCCGCGCAAACCAGGGAAGAATTCTATATCCGTTTTGCCGAACAGTACGAAGTGCTCGACACGCGCTACGAGATGCCATCTCGTTGGCCTACGCGAGAAGTTCCCCCGACAAGAGAAACGGAGATGTGGGCGAAATACATCACAGCGGAGGCGGAGTTGGAGGCGAGATTGCGCGGGGAACGTCTAAAGACGCAGATTGATCAGATTCAATTTGCCCGATCGGTGGCGCGCGTTTCGCCCGCTTCAATCGTCCAATATGCCGTCGAATCTCTGGCTGGTACAGGTTTGTCTCGGCATCTGCAATTCCTGGATGGCGTGCGTCGTTACGCCGCGCAATATCGCGAATTCCTCATCTCCGCCGACCAATCCGACCCGGATAGTCCGCACCTGTATTTTGTCAGGCAGGGCATGTCTGAAAAGCCCGTGCCCTATTCCGCTATTCCGAAATTCGAGGATCGGATCGTGCTCCGCGAATCCATCAACGCTGTAATGACGGACATCTTATTGTTGGTCTTGTTTTTGGTGGTGCTGTTCGCGGGGGCTTTGCTCGCATTCGTACGTGTTGATGTCACGTGACAGTGGAGATTATGAGGGTTTTTCAACGTATGATACGAGTATATTCTAGACTGTTAGTTGTTGGTCACCTCACGGCTTGAGGCGATTTCACTTCATCACATGGAGGTAACATGAGATTAGATCTAAGCAATGTGTCTCAGTGTTCGGCGAGCGTGCGAGTCGAAGCACATTGGGATCCGATTGCGGATTCTTTTTTCAATCTACACAATGAGTCATCACAACACGCGGCGCTATGCAATCTGTCACCAAGCCACCCCACCAAAGTATATGGGACGAAGGCTTTCAAAGTTTTTATACCCGCATCTTCCGTAGAGGTGGGAGATGTATGGGCGCTTGATTCGGAGGGCGTTGTTCCGTTTCTTCACCAGTTTCACCCCGGTGCAACAACAACCCTAACCAACGGCGAGGAAGGCGCGTTCGCCTGTTTACGAGCCATTTCGTCGGATTATGCGGAAATAGTTATTCGGATTCATGCGGAGTTAAGGCTGGCGGGTCTTGCCGAGATTGATTGGGAGTGGCAAGGAGAACGAATACAAGACGATTGGATGGATGCCGCGCGCTTTATCCTATCGCAGTTCGCGGGGCGACTGGTAATCAATCTGAAAACAGGGTCGGTCCGTGCCTTCTCGCTGGCGTTACCAGCCCGCAATAGCAATGTTGATTTCAACTCCTTTGAACGTCCCGATATGGTTTTTGTGCCGCGTATGGAACTCGTTGCCGAGGACGCGCACGACCAAAGTGAATTCGCATGGGAAGAAGCCATTACAGCGGAAGAGGCGCGCAAAAAGTTGGAATTGAAATTTTACAGATTCGCCGAAATCGACTGGCTACCGATTGATGAAGCCATCGCACAAGCCGAAGAAACGCATCGCCCCATTCATGCAATTCTCGTCTGGGGTGCGCTAGACGACGAATCTTGCTGAGCGAACGGAAAACACTTCAGGGCGGGTCCGCTCTGCAAACCAGAAGTCATAAAGACGCTCAACGAGAAGTTTGTCAATACATGGGTTTTCGAAAGGGAGTTGCCAGAGCTGATAGACGGTGCAAAAGGCGAAGCTGTCAGCCGTATTGCGGAGAAACTTAAACAGCATCACCGGGATTCGGTGAACATCCTCGCGCTAACGTCCGATGCAACGGTGATTCTGTATCAGCGAGAATCGGAACTCCCCGGTGGTACGGAACTCCCCGGTGATGGGACACAAGCATACCTATCATTGTTAAGAAGGGCTTCAAGCAGAGGAAAAGAGTGAGTTGTGCCGCTTGGTCAAACCTGAACGCGCACAAAGGCGAGATAGGCACCGGACATAAGAACAAGGACAATGAGCACCAACAGCAGTAAGTCAACTGCCGCAGCATTAAAATCACGACTTAGGCTGAAGGTATCTTCAAATCGCGGAATCGACTCCGGACTGACGGGTTTCCGGGACATGCCGTCGCGAACACCTATGATATGGGGGCTTTCAGGATCAGCCCTATCCGTGTCAACGATGAATTCGCGGTATTGACGGGCGTGTCGTTGGACATTTTCCAAGAATTGTACATGGCGGTTAAATCCGGTTCCGGAAAAGGATTCCAGAAGGTGCTGGACGAGCGACGCTGGGGAGACACGGGTTGTGGAGCGCGCTAGTTCAACCTGAGCAATTTGCTGAGTTAAGTGTTCTTGACTCAAGCGTTCCCGACCTTCCGCGTCTTTAGTAACGAACTCGCTCTTTGACAATGGTTTATCCCCCCGAGCGTAGTATTCATCCGAGAGTTTGTCGTGAAGTTGGCTTTTGCGTTCCCAAAATTCATCGGAGGTCATTGGCGCTGGTGAAAATCCACTCGCAATCGAGGCTAAGGTGCTTGGGATGAAAACGACAAGAGTGACCCAGGTCAACAGGAGAATCACGAGACTTACCGCGCTCTGTCGTACACGAGCGGAAACGAGCAAGCCTAATGCGATAAAAAGGCCGGTATAGAGAAGTGCCAGAAAGAAGATGATGCTCAAACGTCCCCACGCCTCGGCGTTGAGGTGGACGTCGCCTGAAGCAGAGATTACGAATAGGTTAATTAGCACGGCAAGCGTGAAAGGAATAAAAATGCTCATTAACGCCCCAAAAAACTTTCCATACAACACGGTATGACGCGGCATCGGATTGGCTAACATTAAGCGCAGCGTGCCGCGCTCGCGTTCACCGGAGATTGAATCAAAGGTGAATAGGAGCGCAATCAAACTCAGGACATAGCCGACGATGAATCCCCAATCAATTTTGGTAACATCCGGACGAACATTTGTGAGATTGGGCGTAGAAGATGGATATGCCAGACTCCAAAAACCTTTTAAATCATCCATGCTCCAATAAACGTCGCCTGCGTCAACCCTATCTGATAAGAAAGCTTCACCGCCTTCCGCGCAAAAGCGAAGAGGCGAGGGATTTTTGAAAAGCATTCCGGGCCCCTCTTGTGCAAGACTGTACAGATTGGTTCGCGACGTTAGGGCACTTCTATAATCGGTGACAGAGGTACGGTATTTCTGTATTCGCTCCGGATGTTCCCGGAGATACACAGCCGCATTGGTCAGCATCAATGCGAGCAGTAGGACGGTCGCCAAGGCGAAGCGGAGGCTATTGAGGTTATCGTAAAGTTCGCGTTTTGCGATGTGCCAAATCATTGTGATTCTAGCCTGACTCAGGGTAAGCAGGAGTGTGAGAGTTCTAGATAAAACGACTCAAGTAATGGAAGACCGGAAGGATGGAAGACTGGAATACGCATTGTTCTAGCATTCCTCCTCTTATGTTGTCACACTATCGATTTTTGTTTTTTGCCCGGTCTGCGCCTATGTGTTGTTGGCTATACTTCACTTTTTTGGAAAATCAAGAATATCACCATGAACAGCGCTAGGTTGGTTATCAATAATAGGCATAAATCGGGGAGTGCTCGCTGTGCATTTACTCCGACGTCAACTCTTTGAAAGGAAAACTGTGGAAGTGTGCTCCAATCTGCCGCGCCTTTGTCCGCAGAAAACCATTGTCGAGACCCAAACGTTTTGTTATCGATGAAATGGTCAATCACCGTCTGTCGGTACCGCCGCGCGGCGTCGAAAAAATCCCGAATCCCGAGAAGATTTGTGCCAGCCCACGCCTGTGTTGCCGCATCGTATAGTCCCACTGGCGAGAGTTTCAACAAAATTCTTTCTGCGTTCGCCGGTTGAACGAAGACGTTTTCCAGTGCTGGCTTACGGACGAGCCATGTTCGCTCTGCGGCGTCGATAGTCAGTGACCCAAGGAAGTGGAAATAATTTTGAGCGTGTGGCACTTGGGTTTGAATTTCCTCGTCAAGAGTTTCAAGGTGTATAATACTGCGGTACTTATACCCTAATGGAAAGAATTCGTAAGGAGGTTGTTCGGAGACGTATCCGTACCCCATCAATTTGAAATCCCAAGCCTCACCTGGTACAGTGTCGTTCGCAAGGAAGTGTTTCCGCTCTCTATCAAATTCGTCCCACATCTGCTTCATCTGATTGAAAGCGGATTCCGCGCGCGTTTCAAGGTGCTCTGACGGCTTAATCGCGGCAAGAATCATGTTTGGATACACAAGTACCAAAAATCCCCAGACAAACATGGAGATCATGAGCGCGGTACCGGCTCTTTGTGTTGCTGCCGAAATCAGTAGCCCGATGAGGTAGAACACGGAAAGATAAGCAAGCGATGAAATAACGAGTCCGCCGATGCGCAGAAAATCGGGGGTACCGAGCGAGAAGGAGGAGGTGGTTGTTAGCAGAATCAGCGAGAGCAGTAAACTAAGCATTAGTGGTATAAGCAGGCAGAGCATTGCGCCGATGTATTTTGCTATGAGGATATGTCCGCGGCTGAGGGGATGCGTCAATACTAAACGTAACGTACCACGTTCGCGTTCCCCTGCGAGGGCGTCGTAGGCAAATATGAGCGCCATCAAGCTGAGCACTACCTCAAAGATAAAGACAATGTCAATTGAATCGAAGATGTTCAGAAACGGATTATCCGAGCCGTTCATCGCTGCATCCCACAGCGCAGGCACAAAGGTGTAGGATACTGCAATCTGGTTGCCTAACCGTTTATCCAATCCAACGTTGAAAATGCTCAGTGGGTTCGGGGGCCGGTCAACGAACACCTTTCCCGCCGAATAGGTTTTTGTTTCCTGCAATTGCTGTCGATGCGTTTTGACCGCGGTGTTATAACTTGCCAATCGCCGCTCGTAATCCTTGATGAGGACAGCGGTATTGGCGACCACAAGCAACAGTGTAATGAACATCGCCGCAGCGAAGCGGAATGTCATCAGATTGTCAAGGAGTTCTCGACGTATGAGTGTGATTAGCATTGAGTTACCCTCGCTTGCTACTGTCTAATACTACACGTCGCATACGGGACAGAACGGCGATGTTGTCTTGAAGCGCGGTTCAATCTAGAAATTCTCATTTTGCCATGGGAATCGTGCGAGCGCCCGTTATCTCGCGGGCATTGATTTGACGAATATGATAACATAATCACACGACAAAGTCACCAAAACCAAAATGGAAATCGCCGGTAAACTTGGCGAATTGGAGTCCGGATGGGAATGGAAGAAAACTACGGACTCTAAAATATCGGACGGCGATGTATGGCAAAGAAAAAAGATACGACGATAGCAGCCAATCTTGTTGGTGCAGCATTCAGAGTATTCACGCAGAGAAGAATTAAGGCGTCTTGTGATAGTTGAATCTCCTCCAACAGTTTGTCAACCCTATTCTGGCTGCAAAGAGATTATGAATTTATCCACAAGACAATACCCTCGAAAAAGACTTAACATTGATGCGGTTTGCACTGTATAATTCCATTCTAAGGAGAATGCCCTATGTTAGAAACCAGAGATCTAACCAAAGTCTATGACAACACGATTTTGGCTGTTAATGAGCTGAACCTGAAGATCGAACCGGGCGAGATTTACGTTATCCTCGGCGCGAATGGCGCGGGAAAAAGCACCACCATCTCCATGCTCCTGAATTTCATCGACCCAACCAGTGGTACCGCGCTGGTTAATGACATCGAAATCCCCAAGTTTCCGCTTGAAGCTAAGAAGCATCTCGCTTACGTTTCCGAAAACGTGGAGTTGTATCGCAACTTCACGGCTCGGCAGAATCTGGAGTTTTTCACCAAGCTCGGCGGAAAAACGAAGGTGACTCGCGACGAACTGGACGCGACGCTTGCCCGCGTTGGGTTGCCGGAAGAATCATTCAAGCGACGAGTGAAGACTTTGTCAAAGGGGATGCGGCAACGGTTGGGGATTGCAATAGCCATTATGAAGGGCGCTGATGCGGTGCTGCTTGACGAGCCGACTTCCGGATTGGACCCGAAGGGTGGCGCGGATTTCCTGAACCTATTGCGCGAATTGAGGAGCGAACGGAAAGCCATCTTCATGTCCACTCACGACATATTCCGCGCCAAGGAAATCGCCGATAGGATTGGGATTCTCGTGCAAGGCAGTTTGGTTCGCGAGCTATCCCGCCAAGAAATTGAATCCGAAGATTTGGAAGCCCTATACCTGCGATATGTGGCAGGATACGAATCGGAAGAAGAAGTAGCATAAACAGTTAGCTCGACCTTGTACATTTGTAGAGCGGGATCGGCGATCGTCAAATCACCGATTTCCCCTCTTACTGTCCACCAGCCTTTGAAAGCACCCGAGGCGATCAACTGAGTGAATAGCGACGGCGATAGAGATCCCACAGGTATAGAACGACTCAAATGACCAAGAATAGCTTTGCCACCATTATTCAAACAGGTTCTGAAGAAGGAGAAAATTCGCTTGGAAAGTAAATGTCTCTTGTTGCTTGCCAGTTTGATGTTTCTATCAAGTCATGAGCCGCTCTGTTCACAAGCAGTGGATTCCCAAGCTGCGTCACAACCTGAAAACGCGCGCACCAAAGATGACCAGTTGCGCCAGATTCAAATCGATAAAGCCAAACTCGACATGGATCTCGCCAAAAAGCTGATGGAGAAAAAAGAGGATGAGCTTAAGAACCTAAAGAATATGCTCCAAGAAGCGAACAACATTGTGACCGTCCTAGAGGTGAATCGTGCGGAGGAGGAATACGAGCGCGCCAAGGCAGTCTATGAGGGTGCGAAACTGGACTTGCAAAACGTTGAGCTTGATTCGCTGAAGGCGGCTTGGCACATCACTATCTTGGGTACTCGGCGGTATGAAGCACGAGATGGACGAGAAATGTTCTCTATCACGCTAAAAAACAGCTCACTGCCGGTCACATTGGAGGAGAGCTCACGGGTTCTTGAACGGGACGTTATCATCAGTGCACAGATTGACGATATCTATGTCTCAATCAAAGACCAAGGGGACTTTGGGCGGCAAGGTGCGATTGTTGCCATTCCTTACGAGGTACGTATTCCATCCCTGAAGGAGAGTGAGGAGAAAACACTGGAGTTTGAACTAGTCAAGGATGAAGTGCAGGACGTGGTCGTTAGCCTGAAATATCTTGATATTGAGGAAGACCGCAATATCCATCTCAAACAGGAGGAACCCTACATCTCGGTGCTTTCTGCGCGGCGGTACAAGGAGGGGGATCGGCGGAGGCTTGAGATTGTCCTCAAATACGGAGCGGTTCTGGAACGTTCTGTACCCCAATCAAATCGATACATTGGCAATCCACCTGCTGCCCCGGATGAAGGTGCGACATACGGTACCAAACAAGAGATTAACAACGTCTACGTCTCAATTAAGGATGAGAAGGAAGCGATTATCGGCGTACCGTATGAAATCCGAATCCCGAATCTCAAAGATCAACAATCGAAAACCCTTGATTTTGAACTCCGCCGCAACGTTGATAGCATTATCGTGAGCCTGCGGTATCTGGAGCAAACATATCCCTACAAGATTCATCTTGAGGAGGACACCCGCCACATCTCAATCACCAGTGCCAAAAAATATCGTGAGAACAATCAGATAATGGTCACTATCCGCCTGAAGAACACCTCGACGACTGAATCCATGCCCGCTGACGCCACCCCGGAAGAAATCGCCGCCGCCAACGAGATTCGTTCAATCTTTGTTTCTCTCAAGGACATTGACTCAACCAACGCGGCTCAATCGACGAATATTGCCCAACCGTATGAGCAGAAGATACCGCTGCTTGGTTACAATGACGAAGTCGACCTGACGTTCCAACTCCAGAAGGATGTGGACTCAATCATGATTGCATTGAAATACCCCGATCTTGTGGAGACCGACAATCGTTTGGTTTATCTACAAAAGGAGTCCGAGGAAGATGTAGTTAACGTCAGTTCGCTGCAGTTCTCCCAAGAGGGAAATCTCGGTAGCCGCGTTACCTATGATCTGACGCTGGATCGGTTGGCGGAGACGGAGAACACCTTTCAATTGCGGATTATCAATCTTCTTAATAGCCTGACTTTTGAATTTCAAGATAGGGAGAGCCAATCGCGCGTGTCACAGGTGAAATTCACACAAGCACAATCCAAACGAGATCTGTCGCTGACTGTTTACCTCCGTGAAGAAATTGATGCCTCCTATCTTGATGGGACGCTGGAATTTTACGTTGCCGTTATTGATGCAAATGAAGCACAACAGCTCGGCGGCGTGAACAATCGCCTAGAGCTATCCCCGGAACAGATTAGCCGGATTAAGGGTGGTGTCGAGCGGTTTGAGCTTATCCCCAAAGGCGTGCCGGAGATTGAGCTATTTATCCCTAGCTCTTACCACACCATCAAAATCGGGGAACAGATAGACATGACGCTAACACTGCGTAATATCGGCACGCGTGATTTAGTCGATATTCGGATGGTGGTTGATGTCTATACCGACTGGGACTCTGTTGTTGAACCGGAAGTCGTCGCAAAGCTGGTACGGAATGAAGAGACCGAGGTGCATCTGACGCTGATCCCATCTCCGGATGTGGGCGTCGGAGAGTACGAAGCGAAGGTTAATGCGGAGCTCACAGTTGATAATCGTCATGTTGAAGCACGAGAAAAGACGGTGCGAGTTCACATCCAATCACAGCCTAGGCTCTCGGTAACAACGATTCTGTTTGGGGTGCTCGTTCTATTGGTCATTGGGATAGCGATTGTCACCGTACGGCTCAGTCGTCGATAAGGGATTGTGAAAACGGGCATCGGAGGAGAAGCGGGATGGGGGACAAATATCACACACTGCGCTTTGGGCGTTACGCACTGCGCCTCATATTCAGCGCATTTTGTGCCTGGATTTTGAATATCTCAGAGCCGGCACTCGCGCAAGATGAGGTAACGCTGACGCCGGAGAAAGCATCACGACTTGCGTTGAAAAACAATGAGAAGGTGCTCAAAGCGCAGAAAGTCCTGGAACGCGCAAAAGCCGACCTGCAAACCGCTCGCTCTGTTTACCTCCCTCAAATAGGACTCACCGGTTTTTATGAACGACGGAAAAATGACGACCTAGACTTGGACGAAAGGGATTACCTCTCCAGCGTTTCCCTCAGCCAAGTGATTGCGCGGTTTGGCGAAGTTCCGCAGGATCTGGATCAGGCGCAAGAAAACGTGCGCAAGTCGGGCATCGAACTGAAAAGTGCCGAGCAGGAGGTCATCTTCACCCTAAGAAGACTTTGGCACAACATAACATTGACGGAGGAGGAGATTCAACAACGAAGTGTTATTGAGACCACATTGCAGGAAAAGCTCAAAGTAGCCAAAAGGAAGCACGCGGAAAAGAGAATACCCATCCTGAGTGTGTTGAACACAGAACTGGAGTTGGCAGAGCAGCAGTTGGCGCTCAACGAATTGAGACGGAGGTTGGACATCGACAAAGCGGAGCTGATTCGATTGACGGGGTTGGACGCATTGGCGACGGTTCGTCTGTCCGGCTCTTTGCCGGATGATGACCTCACACTCGAACGCGCGGTAGAGCTGGCGTTAGCGAACCGAACGGAACTTGAAGATTTCACCGGCGCGATAAACCGTCAGGAAAGGCTAGTCAAGGAGACGATCTGGGATAGAATCCCCGAACTAGACGCCGCTTTTCGCTATCGTGATGCCCGTCTGTTTCTAAGCCAGCAGGATCGGACGTGGGATACGACTGCGGCGTACGATTACCCTTTTCTCGAACGCGAGATAGATAGTACCACTCCATTTGGCGGAATGCGTGACAATCGGGATGGCTGGGAGGTTCGCCTAAACTTCAATCTTTCTCTATTCGACAGCGGATTGGCAGACGGGCGTCAAGAGGCAGAGCGTGCCGAACTATCACGTCTGCAACTGGAACTCATAGATTTACAGAAGCAGATTAGGGTTGAGGTTCGCCGCGCCTATCGGGAAGTAGCGAATGCCAAAGAACGGACGGAGATTGAGGAAAAGCGTGTACAAATCTTCGAGAAACGCCTGCGGACGATAGAACGGGTTCTGGACGAAGGGCTAGACCTACCAAGCTATCGTGGCTTGACGTTTGACGACGCTTTCCAAGCCCAAGCTGAGTTTACCGAAGCGCAGCGAGTGTTCTATCGTGCCCGTCGAGACTATGCGGCGGCTAAGGAACAACTGCGCGAGGTGTTGGGATGGGCAAAATGAACCTCGTCCGCCAACTTTGAAAGCTTAAGGCTTACGCACTTTGCACGCCGGAAACCAAATCGGCACAATTCTCACTCGGTCCGGATTGACAAATCCAGTCCCTCCTGCACGAATTCACCAACCCACCGCGATCAACAGCCCGCCTTAACCACCGTATTGTAGTGGACCGATTCATAGAGATTTTCGATTTCAGCAATGTAGGTTGGGTTGAGCAGTCAACAACCAAGTTTTATTCAGTTTGCAAGCAGAGCTCAACTTTTCGATTACCCGTTGGGGTGAACAAATATAGCAAAACCCAACTATTGACGAGAAAATCTCATCTGCGATTGACAATCACAAATCGCGAACTATGAAGTGATGGGTTCTATAGGTCTCTGTAGGAGCGATCTCTCGATCGCGATGTCCTCTCTTTTTTCATTGCGCTCCCGGTCTACACCGAATCAGATTATGTACCGACAACCAAAAATTAGATGCGATCGCCCTTTACCTGCTGACATTTTGAGTTGACTGAAGTTTCAGGGAAATGTATCATGTGCATGTGAACTACATCTTTTAGGAGGGGTAAGGCGTTGGAGAAAGCTGAAATTGGTCTGATTGGACTAGCAGTGATGGGCGAAAATCTCGCCTTAAACATCGAAAGTAAAGGCTATCGGATCGCAGTCTTCAACCGCACGGTTTCAAAGGTGGATGATTTCATAAACGGCCGAGGCCACGGAAAACAGGTAGTCGGAACGTATTCCATTGAGGAATTGATAGACGCGCTTTCCACGCCACGGAAGATTATCTTGATGGTCAAAGCCGGCGAGCCGGTCGATCAATTCATCGAAATGTTGAGACCTCTCCTCTCTGATGGAGATCTAATCATTGATGGTGGCAACGCGAACTTCGCCGACACCATGCGCCGCCACGACGCACTCACGGCGAGTGGTCTGCTTTTTATCGGCACGGGAATCTCCGGAGGCGAAGAGGGCGCACTTAAGGGGCCGGCGATGATGCCGGGCGGGTCGAAAAAGGCGTATACTCTCGTGGAGCCGATTTTCACGAAGATCGCAGCCCAAGTTGACGGAGTTCCCTGCTGCTCATACATTGGTCCCAACGGCGCGGGGCACTACGTCAAAATGGTGCATAACGGTATCGAATACGGGGATATGCAGCTCATCTGTGAAGCCTATGCGCTCATGAAACAGGGGTTAGGGATGAGCGCCGATGACATGCACCAGCTATTCAACGAATGGAACAAAGGCGAGTTGAACTCCTACCTCATCGAAATTACGGCGGACATCTTTACGCAGCAAGATGCATCCGGCGCGCCACTTGTGGACACAATTCTCGACCAAGCGGGACAAAAAGGTACCGGGAAATGGACAAGCACGTCGGCGCTAGATCTCGGGGTTGCGGCGGGGACAATTGCCGGAGCTGTTTTTGCGCGGTACATCTCCGCGATAAAAAGCGAACGGGTTGAAGCCGCGCAAGTTTTCGAAGGTCCGAGTGGGAAATACGAGGGTGACAGACTAGCCTTCCTGAAAGCGATTCACGATGCACTCTACGCCGCCAAAATCTGCTCCTACGCACAAGGATTCGCGCTGATGCACGAGGCAAGCCGAGAGTACGAGTGGAACCTCGACTTCGGGAAGATTAGCTTGGGGTGGCGCGGGGGTTGTATTATTCGCGCTCGCTTTCTCCATCGAATCGCCGATGCCTATGTAAACAATCCTAGTCTGCCAAATCTACTGCTCGATCCCTATTTCCGCAAAGTGATTGAATCCACACAGGAGAATTGGCGGCACGTTGTATCGACCGCAACACAGCTTGGAATTCCAATCCCAGCGTTTAGTTCGGCACTCGCCCATTTTGATAGCTATCGCAGCGCTCGGCTTCCGGCGAATCTTATCCAAGCGATGCGCGACTACTTCGGAGCACACACCTATCACAAAATTGGTGCGAACGGAAATCCAATTGTCGGGGACGATGGTGCGCCAACCGTTTTTCACACGGAGTGGATGGTAGATGGAAGGCCCGAGGTCGTGGTTGAATGAACGCAGGCTAAAACCTAATGTGGATGTGACATCTGCAGTTTCTTTGCATTTATCAGGTGAAGGAATCTTATTCTAGCATGCTGGCAGTTTCAGTAGCGAGTTACCCAAAAATCGGTTACATCCAAGAGAATTTTGGCGTGCGGAGGTGGCATGGCTCCTAGTGCGCTTAGCGGTGTGAAGGTCCTGGATCTATCACGGCATCTGGCAGGCCCCTACTGTGCCATGATCCTTGGCGACTTGGGTGCCGAGGTCATTAAGGTCGAACGCCCCGGCACCGGTGACGAAACACGCCAGTGGCAACCGCCGTTTGCCGGCAGCGAGACGGCATACTACCTCTGCTGTAATCGCAACAAGAAAAGTCTCACACTCAATCTCAAACACGAGCGCGGGGTTGAAATCGCGCGAACGCTTGCCGAGAACAGCGATGTGTTAATTGAAAACTTTCGTATTGGCGGGGCAAGCGAACTTGGTCTCGGCTATGATGAACTCAGACAGGTGAATCCGCGCTTAATCTACTGCTCCATCAGCGGCTTCGGACACACGGGACCTGATCGGGAACTACCCGGCTACGACCTCATGATTCAAGCTAGAGGCGGCATCATGTCTATCACCGGGGAGCGTGATGGCACTCCCACAAAGATTGGGGTTGCTGTCTCCGATGTCGCCACGGCGTTATTTGCCTCCAATGCTATCCTCGCCGCGCTGTTTGTACGCGAACGCACGGGTGAAGGACAACACCTTGATATCGCCCTGCTTGACTCCCAGATTGCGCTGCTGGCAAACGTTGGCAGCAACTACCTCTGCTCGGGTGAAGTACCTCAACGCTGGGGAAACGCACACTCCGGTATCGTGCCCTACCAAGCCTTCAAGGCAGCCGATGATTACCTTGTGTTGGCTATCGGCAATGATGGTCAGTGGCAGCGATTCTGCAAGGCAGCCGGCGCTGACCGTTTGGGGGATGATGAACGATTTGCTACGAATTCACGGCGGGTCGCCAACCGTGACGATTTAATCCCGTCCCTAGAAAACCTGTTTCAGCAACGAACTGTCGCCGAGTGGCTGCAGCTCTGCGGTGAGGCGGATCTGCCTGCAGGTCCAGTGAATACACTTGACGAGGTCTTCGCCGATCCCCAGACACTGGCACGGGACATGTTGGTAGAGATGCCGCATCCGACAGCCAACACAATGCGGTTGGCGGGATCGCCGCTCAACCTCTCGGCAACGCCAGTGCAGATGCGCCTCCCACCACCGCTGCTCGGAGCGCATACGGACGAAATCCTTGCCAACGTACTAGGATTTGATGAAACCACCATCGCCAATCTTCGACGAGTTGGCGCCGTCTGAGGAGAGGAGGATCGGAGCATTGTTCAAGGCAAAACCTCACATCTCACGTTGGACGGGCGGTGTTGTTTCTCCGGTATCCCCCTTTCTACTTCTCTGCCTCTTTCTCCTGAACAGTTGTGGAAAACCTGTCGCGATCGAAGTTCCCAAATTACAGGAAGAGAGTTACGCTCTCCAACAATTGCAGGCTGAGATCGAGACGGTTCTGGACGACCCGCTACTTGCCCCCTCAAATGTCGGCATAAAGGTGGTGTCGGTCACAACGGGCGAAGTTCTCTATGACGCCGCCGCCGATAAGTTGTATCATCCCGCCTCGACAATGAAGCTACTCACCGCCGCCGCCGCCCTCGTGAAACTAAAACCAAACTATCGCTTCCACACAACGCTTTATGCGGAAGGCATTGAAGGGGTACGCGTCCGAGGAAATGTCTATCTCAAAGGGAGAGGTGACCCTCTACTCGCCATCGAAGATTTGGTAGACATGGTTGAAACGCTTTTCCAATCCGGAGTCAAGGAGATTGATGGTGATATTGTCGTCGATGACACCTATTTTGACGACGTTGCCAAGGGTAAGGGTTGGATGTGGGATGATGGTCCGATTGGCGGGTATTATTCACATCAGAGTGCGTTGACAATTAATCACAACGGTGTGACGGTTATCGTATCGCCCGGCGCCGAAATCGGAGAGCCGGTGCGTGTGCAACTTGATCCGCCGACAAAATACTTGAAGGTTGTCAACGATGCGGTAACAGTCGCTGCTTCTGTGGGTACAACCTTGCCCGTCGAACGTCAAACAGAACCCGTTCCAGCCAATGTGCTGACGATTCGCGGATTCATGCCAATCAGCCAAGAGAAGGTGCGTCGGCACGTGGACATCGTTAACCCCACGCTTTTTTGCGGCACGTTGTTTAAGGAGGCGCTTGCGCGAAAGGGCATCTCGATTCAAGGGGTAATTCGGCTTGGGGTGGTTCCGGATGGCGCATTCGAAATTGCGGTTCACACCTCGCCGCCACTCTCCCTCATCGTCCGGCGCATGAATAAGCGGAGCAATAATCTGATTGCCGAGTTGCTGTTGAAAACGATTGGTGCGGAGACGATTGGCCCACCCGGCACATCGGGTAAAGGGTTGCAAGTGATTAACGAGTTTCTAAGCGAAACAGGGATTGTTACAACTCAATCGACACTGGCTGACGGATCGGGCGTCTCACGCTACAATCTGTTATCTGCCTCAATGCTCACGGACCTGCTGGTGTACATGTTCCAGGATTTTTCAGTGATGCCGGAGTATCTAATGTCCCTTCCGATCGCAGGTGTTGATGGAACGCTTTCGTGGCGGATGAAAGATTCGGAGGCTGAAGGAGTTTTGCGTGCCAAAACAGGCACTATGAGAGGCGTAACAACCCTCGCCGGGTATGCAATGACGGCGGACCGCGAAATCCTCGCGTTTGCTATGCTAATGAGCCATTATGTTGGCTCGTCCAATCCGCGCCGTGCGTTACAAGACAACATCGGGAACGCTCTTACCCGATTCAGCCGAATGCGTGGGGAATAACGATCAAGCGAACGGTTAGTGAGTGCGATAGAGATCCCTTGTTTTTCCCCGCTTCACCTTGGATGCGTCGTCCGGTTAGCCGGATTCTCTTCATCCAATGCCCAACTCAACGGGTTGTTCTTGATATAGGCACGGATATCATCCAATGATTCATCGTCTCGGATGACGTGGTCGTAAAAGGAGCGTTGCCACAATTTTGCATTAAATGGTTCCCAACCCTTTTTCCGGATGCCTTGGATATATAATCTGGTTGTCAGCGTTTTGAATCGGTGCACAAGGTTGGTATGCGCTTCATTGGGATGGCACGGGAAAGGGATTTCTATCAGGATTTTCTATCGCCTTCCTTATCCAGTCAGTTGATCCCCTGTGGTTGTCCGCCGGAACTCAAATAAATCGATCATAAACCACTTGCACCTGCTCCACGTGCTTGGCGATGCTGAAATGGCGCTCCGCGTGCGCTCTCCCCGCCCTTCCCATCTGCTTACAAATCGACGGGTTTTGTATCAGGTGCACGATTTTGGCTGCGATATCTTCAATTGGGAATAGCGGAATAACCCATCCTGTTCTACCATCATCAATCATGTCTGCGGTGCTTCCAACCGGCGTGCCAATGACCGGTTTGCCCGCCGCCATGGCTTCGGGGATAACACTTCCCGCGGAGACAGTAACCAATAAATCCAATCCCTGCATGACTGCCGGCATGTCCTCACGATGACCCATGCAGGTTATATACTTTGTGAGGTTCAGTTCCGAGATTAACCGGTGTAGTTCTTGCTCGTACGCAAGATGCTCAGGATTGGGTTGTGCGCCGCCAATAATCAGAAAACTCACATCTTGGCACTCTTGAACAACGTGTGATGCTATCTTGACAAATTCCTTCTGCCGCTTAAACGGCTCGATTCGACCCACCATTCCTATAACGGATCTCCGCAGCGAAAATTCTTGGCGGAGGGTATTTTGTTTAACTCCTGCTGATTCGAATGCGAATAAATCCACACAATTAACAATCACATTAATCTTGTCGGATGGAATACCTGCTTCAAGAAAAGGAGGCGTAAATTGCTCCGAGATTGAGATAATCGTGGACATGTCGTGGAAGCTGTACTTTCTGACCTGATCGGGACGAATAGGGGCCCTAGCATGGGAAACGGTCGGAATCCCACACTGCCGGGCGACGTGAATTGAGTATGGATTGTGCCACGAATCGGAAGCATGAATCAGTTGAATTTCTCGCTCTGCGGCAAGTTGAGCAAGTCGAGACGCTGCGGCATAGCGATAAAGAAGGTGTTTCCATTTTCGCCACGCCGGAAGGGAGTGAATGACGGTATCAATTCCTGCCGCACGCAGTTGGTCGGGGAACGCGCCATCATTGGGACAAACTACAATTGGCTGATAGCGCCTCCGATCCAGATTGCTAACGAGATAAAGTAATTGCCGCTCGGCGCCGCCGAAGATCGAACCACTCAGGTATAGGATACGCATCATAATCACATTTGGCGTTGGTACGATGGGATGAATGGAATTGGCGTATCTTTATACAAAACCGATTGGCTGTCAAGAGTAATCCCCCCACTTCAATTCATGGCTTTAAGAATTTGAAACTAATTCGTAATCCGTGAGTGACAAGAACGGGGGATTGGGTGTAACGTTGAGATGTTGAAATCGTATGGATACGAATCGGTTCAGCGAAATCACATCGAAGTTTGAGCGTATTGTGAGATGGGCGACCTATCTCAGCCTAATCTCTTACGCCGTGTACCATTTCCTAAAATAATGAAACTCAACCTTGTCGACCAAAAACCGCGCGTTCTTCTATTGCTGCCGACGCGGACATATCGCGCGAATGATTTCTTGTCTGCCGCACGGCAACTAGATGTAGAGGTTGTTATCGCGTCAGACCACCCGCAAACGCTCTCCGAACTTTCGCCGTTGAAGTCACTTTCGCTAGACTTTCGTTGTCCGGAACCGGCTACTCAAAAAATCACCGCATTTGCAAAAGACTACCCGCTTGACGCCGTTGTCGGGGTGGACGATGACACAACTATCCTCGCCACTATGGCAGCAAAGGAGTTGTCTCTTCCGCACAATACAATTGAAGCCGCCTACGCAACGCGGAATAAGCATCAACTGCGAAAAACCCTCGCCGAGGCGGGCCTCCACTCGCCGTGGTTTAAATTGTTGTCCGTCAATGAAAACCCGGAGAAGATTGCGAATCAGATTGATTACCCTTGCGTCTTAAAACCTCTATCCCTTTCGGCGAGCCGCGGCGTTATTCGGGCAAATGACCTAGCGCAATTCACAGACGCCTTTGATCGGGTGGTTGCCATCCTCCAATCATCAAGCGAGGAAGATGAGCATCACGCCAAAGCGGAACACCTGCTCGTTGAAGGCTTCATTCCCGGAACCGAGGTTGCGCTTGAAGGCATTGTGGTACGAGGGAAACTGAAGGTGCTTGCCATTTTCGACAAACCCGATCCGCTGGATGGCCCCTTCTTCGAGGAAACGCTCTACATCACGCCGTCCCGACTTTCAGCCGACGTTCAGCAAGAGATTGCTTCGTGCACGGCGGATGCGGCGAAGGCGCTCGGTTTGAGAGAAGGACCGGTGCATGCCGAACTTAGGATAAAGGACGGTTGCGCTTGGATGCTCGAAATCGCCCCCAGATCGATTGGCGGTCTGTGCGCGCGAACCCTTCGCTTCGGCACCGGAATGTCATTGGAAGAATTGATTATCCGCCATGCCATTGGTCACGACGTGAATTCGTTTGAGCGAGAAGAGAAAGCCGCAGGCGTGATGATGATTCCCATTCCGCATGCTGGAATCCTGCGAGAAGTGAGCGGCCAGTCACAAGCGGAGGCAGTTGAGGGGATTGAGGAGGTTACAATCACGATTCCCATCGGTCAGGAAGTTGTACCGTTACCGGAGGGGAAGCAATATCTTGGCTTCATTTTCGCGCGTGGCGAAACTGCCAACGATGTTGAAACTGCCCTGCGAAAAGCGCATCATCGACTAGAGTTTGCCATTGAACCATAGATGCCAGACCAACTATCGCGCGTAAAATCAAGAGCAACTGTTACGCCGGCTCCTACGTACTTTGGCGAGTTGTGGATGACAATTCCATTGCAATTCCTGGGGAAATCCATTATAATATCAATATCCCTTACACAGGAAGTCAGTACTCTAGTCAGGCAATTCGGTTGATAAATACGACTTAAGGAGGAGTTGGAACAATGCCAGGTTCACTAGGCGGATGGGAGTTGATTATTATCCTCGTGGTTGTCCTTGTGATCTTTGGGCCGAAACGCCTCCCGGAGATGGGACGATCTCTTGGAAAGGCTATTCGAGAATTCAAGAGTGCCGGCAAAGAGGTTCAAAGAGAGTTTACGGAATCGATAGACCCTAACGCAGATTCGGCAAAACCGGCAGCTAGAGACACTAACGCCGGTTCAACCAAGCCGGAGAACAAAAGGACCTAGCCGACAAACAGCTATCATGTCTGATCCCGAAGACACGTCGATGACTTTTTGGGGACATCTCGAAGAACTGAGACGGCGACTTATTGTGATTGCAATCGCGATCGGCGCCTTCACTTTTCTGAGTTTGTCCTTTAGCCGCCCGATTGAGGCAGTCCTGCGATTTCCGATGGAGACCTCCATCAACACGATACTAGCAGGAATCATTGACCGCACGGTTGGCGAAGAGGGTTCGATGATGGGGTTTCTCTCGGTGTCCTTAAAGGCTAGCGCATCGAATGTTGAAGCCGAATTGCTTAAGATTGGGCCAGTTGAAGGAATCATGGCATACCTCAAAATTAGCATTACTTGTGGCTTGTTGCTCGCTTCTCCGCTTGTGCTCTATCAAATCTGGGCTTTCATTTTTCCAGCCTTGACGCAACAAGAGAGAAAGTTTGCTCTGCCGCTCTTCCTCATTATCGTCCTCTTTTTTGTGGTTGGCGTAACTTTCGCCTACCTAATCGTCACTCCGACCGTTCTCCATTTTTCTGCAAACCTCTTCCCCAACATGGCAAATCGTTGGGACATCGAAAAGTACGTGAACTTTATCACCCGACTACTGCTGGGGTTTGGCATTGCGTTTGAACTCCCGATTGTCATGGCGTTTCTGTCTTGGATCGGTGTTGTAAACTCACGAGGTTTTCGTGAAAAACAGAGTTACGCCGTCGTCGGAATCTTTGTCATGTCGGCACTGTTGACCCCTGCGGATCCGCTCTCCATGTTCTTGATGGCAGTTCCGCTCATTGTATTATATCAACTCGGGATCTTTTTCGCCTTTCTCCTCGAACGGGAATCTGAAACCTATGCCTAATTCCGGCCTCCAAGATCAACTTGGCTTGCTTTACCAGCTTCAACAGATTGAATTGACAATCTTGTCACTGCACCAGCATCGACAAGCCATACCGCTTAAGATTGCAAAGCTGGAGGAGGAATTTCAGGTACATCAAGGAGCATTGGATGCGAAAAAGGAAGCGCTCGCAGAGACAGAAAGAGAATTACGTTCAAAAAATGCGGAGCTCACGGACCAACAGGAGCAACGTAAGAAATACGAAACTCAACTGCGAATTGTTAAAACCAACAAGGAATATCAAGCATTAGATAAAGAGATTAGCTTTCAACAGGAAAAGGAAGCGGAAGTCGAAGATGCTATCCTCGGAATCATGTTGGATATCGATCGATTTCAAGAGGAGCTTCGCCAAGGGCAGGTTTCCTTTAACGCGGAGAAGGAAAAAGTCCGCATCCAAAAAGCCAAATATGCGCAGGAGGAGAGAGATTTAGCGGCAGCAGTCGCGGCGCAGCAAAAGGAGCGCAAACGTTTTTCGCCCAGCGTAGGTAAAGATTTGATGAATAGTTACCAAGCATGGGTTAAGCGTCGCAAGACAGCGTTCGTGTCGATAGTAGCAAATAATGCGTGCGGCGGTTGCCGAATTGCAATCCCACCCCAGGCACTCAAAGAATCTCGTAAATTCGAAAAGATTGTTCAGTGTTCAAGCTGCAAACGTATCCTTTTCCCTCTGCCTGACGTAGAAAAAGAAATCGAGAGCAAATAAGCTTCCCACCGAAAACTCCTCTGCCACCTCGCGCTGCGTTGTGCAAAGTAATCCCATAGAAATCCCTTTGCCGGTCGGAGTCCGTGTTGTTTAGGTGTACGGATTTCAGGCTGATTACATCCTCCCCAGACCCTAACATTACCGCATTTGAAAATAGGATTTATCGGGTGGTATACTTACGGTACGATCGGTACGATTTGAATTTGGAAGAAATCGCGATTGTGGAGGAATCAGGTGGCCAAGTTGATTAATCTTATCAAAGCGATTGTGTTTTGACAATCCTCTAAGCGTATGTTAAAATGTGTGCGGCTGAAGATTAGAATTCGGCGTCCCATAGAATAAAAGGAGGTGAGAACCATGGCAGCGCGCGACACCTACAAGTATCATCTGAAACAAGGAAATAAAATTATTCGTAGTGGTATTACTAATGACCTAGACCGGCGGGAAGATGAACACCAGCGAGAATACGGAAAGGATGTTCATGTAACAAAGGTTGGAAGGGCCGCAACACGGGAAGGTGCCAAGGACTGGGAAAAAGAGCAGAAGCGTGGTACCCCTTAAGGTACTAGGTTCATTTTTTGTCTTCGGATTGTATCGGCATGGAATCGCTATATAACCGGGGCTCAGGTGTCTCGGTTGTCGTTGAAGTCTTCTCGGTTGTCGTTGAAGTCTTCTCGGTTGTCGTTGAAGTCTTCTCGGTTGTCGTTGAAGTCTTCTCGGTTGTCGTTGAAGTCTTTACGAATGTTGTGTTTGATATTGGCGGCAGAGCTAGGTCTAGTTTCTGCCGCCTTTTTTGCATTGTTACCGAGTATCATTTGATAATCGCCAGAAAAATCTTTTGGCAGTCAACTTAAATCAATACTAGAATGTAGCTATCATTGACGACAAATCATGAGCACACCTAACGGCCTGAGCGGGGTTAAAGAAAAAATCAATGAGATAGAGGAAAAATCAGCCGATGGCGACTACATCTACCGCGGCGAACCTAAATGCTTTGAAGAAGTGTCCTCAAGCCTATGGCGTCAATTTAGGAAAATGAGTGAGGAGCAGCAATTTGATATAGAGATTGTTGATATAGATTATGTCCAAGATGGGATTCTCAACGACGCTGAAAATTATGCCCGTGGCACCGAATCAGGATTTGAAATGATGGCACAGCTCCAACATTTCGGAGGTAAGACCAACTTGATAGACTTCACCACCGACTACCTGAGGGCACTTTTCTTTGCCTGCGATAACTTGCCTAACGAACCCGGTAGGCTAATCTTATTACAACAAACAGAGGAGATGACTGCAAAATACCAGATTGAGGAACCGCTAAATCCGCCAAACCGGGTAATTGCTCAAAAGAGCATATTTGTTCGACCGCCCAAAGGGTACATTGAACCGGAAGAATACGATATAATAGACATTCCAGAGTCCCTCAAACAGTTCATGCTCGACCATCTACAAAAGTATCACGGTATATCTGCCGCAACCCTGTATAACGACCTTCACGGGTTTATCATTAATCAAGACAGGCACGAAGGGGCATACATGGAGTATTATAGAGCGATTACCTACCAACAAGAAAGAGAGACAGAAGATGAAACCCCTTACGAAATTGGATCGTCTCGATAAGGCAATCGAACACTACAATGAAGCCATTAGACTAAAACCCAATTTCGCCGAAGCCTATACCGGTCGTGGCGTTGCATACCAGAGGAAGGGCGAGTATGATCGCGCTGTTAGAGACCACAACAGAGCAATACAGCTGATACCCCACTATGCCACAGCCTATTTCAATCGGGGCAACACTTACCTCGGCATTGGTGATTTTGACCGCGCCATCGCAGACTTTACCAAATCAATTGCGCTGAAACCCAATTTTGCCGAAGCATATTCCAATCGCGGTGTTACTTACGAAAGCAAGGACAAGTATGACCAAGCAATTGAAGACTACAACAAAGCAATAGACCTGAAGCCCACTTATGGCGAAGTCTATATTAATCGAGGCAAGACTTACCTTGACAAAGGTGAGATTGACCGGGCAATCGGAGACTTTACTAGCGCGATAGAACTCAGGCCCAATTATGTCGAAGCCTATCGCGATCGCGGCCTAGCTTACAGCATTAAAGGCGATTCTGACCGTGCCGTCCAAGACTTGACAAAGGCAATTCAACTTAAACCGGATTATGCCGATACCTATTACAATCGCGGTCTAGCTCACGGCACAAATGGCGATTCTGACCGTGCCATCGAAGACTTCACCAAAGCGATAGAATTGAATCCAGATTTTGTCGAAGCCTATTACAATCGAGGCGTAGCTTACAGGGAAAAAGGGGATTCCGAGCGTGCAATCCAAGACTATACTAAAGCAATAGACCTCAATCCCAATTACGTCATAGCTTATGACAATCGAGGAGAGACTTACCATAACGCAGGTGATTCAGAACGCGCCATTGCAGACTTTACCAAAGCAATAGAATTGAATCCGGATTATGCCAAAGCCTATTATAACCGTGGTACTGCTTACGGCATGAAAGGCGATTATAATCGTGCTATCAAAGACTTTACCCAAGCGATAGTATTGAGACCGGATTATGCCATAGCCTATGACAATCGCGGCAATGCTTACAACAATGAAGGGGATTGTGAGCGTGCCATCATAGACTTTAACAAAGCAATAGAACTCAAACCTAATCATGCTACTGCTTATTACAATCGCGGGGTGGCTTTCAACAACAAAGGCGATTTTGACCGTGCCATCACGGACTTTACGCAAGCGATAGTCCTAGATCCTAGCTTTGCCTTAGCCTACTACAATCGCGGCGTAGCTTACGAACGCAAAGACTTGGTTGAGAGTGCCGTCGTAAATTTTACCAAAGCAATGGACCTGAACTCCAACGTTGCCACAGCAAATTTCAATCGCAGGGTGGCTTTTAACAACAAAGGCGAGTATGACTGCGCCATTGAAGATTTTACGAAAGCCATAGAAGTCAAACCCGATTTCGCTGAAGCCTATAGCAATCGCGGTATTGCCTACATGAGCGAAGGCAAGTTTGACTGTGCTATTGAAGATTTTACCAAAGCCATAGAAGTCAAACCCGACTTCGCCGAAGGTTATAACAATCGTGGAGTTGCTTACGCCGAAAAAAGCGAGATTGAAACCGCAATTGAAGATTTTACTAAAGCGATAAACCTACAGTCCGACGATAAATCCGATTATATTGAGGCATATTACAATCTCGGTCTGGCTTACGCCAAACACGGTGAGATTAACCTTGCCATTGCAAACTTTAACAAAGTGGAACAACTGGAACCCAATGAACTTGATATCTATAATAATCGCGGCATTGCTTACTACAATCAAGGCGATTATGAACGCGCCGTCAGTGATTACAGCAAGGCGATACAACTCAAGCCGGATGATGCCCATGCTTATCATAATCGTGGCGAGGCTTGGCTACATTTGAGCAAATGGGACAAAGCCCGAGAGGATTTGAAGATTGCCAAAAACAAGGGCGTTGATATAATCGCTGCATTCCACAACGACTACGAAAGCGTGGCGGACTTTGAGAAGAAAAATAATGTGAAACTGCCGGAAGACATCGCCACAATGTTGACAAACTGAGTAACCGGCGAGAAAATCCGCGATTCAAACAATAAAGGAATTGCCGTGGTTATGTGAATAGGATTGTAGGGTGTGTGCTCCCTACCAAAAGGCGGGAAAGAAGACGTGGATTTCTATCCGTTAGCAGATTTCAATTCCGACAAGAGGCGGGCGATGCACTCGTGAATCTGCCCTTCGACGGACGGTTTCGGGGGCAGCCGGTGTTTGAGGAAGGCTTCGTAACCACCGGCAAGTCCGAGGTCGTAATTCTTTTTCGTGGCGATGTAGCCCGATTGCGAAAGTCTGCTAGGTTAGCTTCTCAATTTAGCAAGACCGTTCCGTGGCAGTGCGTGCCGCGATGAACCCTTCAAGCGCTTCCTCCAACTCCTCACGCGTGTGGCTTGCCGTCGGCGTAATCCGCAGGCGGCTCGTACCCATCGGCACCGTCGGAGGGCGTATGCCGGGGGCGAAAACGCCTTCGTTTAGCAGTGCCTCCGCAAACTGCGTCGTCGTTTTCGCTTCTCCAAGGATTAGCGGCAGTATGTGAGTCTCGTTTGTAAGCAGTTGAAATCCGGCTTCTGATAGCCCGGTTTTGAGGGTGTGGACATTCGCGAACAAACGTTGGCGAAACTCGAAATTACAGCGGATTAAATCGATCGCTGCCGACGCAGCCGCTAATGTGCCGGGCGGAAGAGCTGTGGTGAAGATGAAACCGCGTGCCCGGTTAATCAAAAAATCGATGAGGGATTGACTCCCCGCCACAAACGCCCCGACGCCTCCCACCGCCTTGCTCAACGCCCCGATTTGGATAATCCCCCGATCTCCCACTCCCAAGTAATCCACGAGACCGCCGCCAGACTGGCCTAGAATCCCGAAACCGTGCACGTCATCCACCAGTAACATGGAATCATGGGCCTCTGCTATCTCGCAGATTTCGGCAAGAGGCGGAAAGTCCCCATCCATACTGAAAACGCCGTCGGTCACAATCAGCCGACGCCTAAATCTTGAGGACTCGGAGAGTAGCTCTTTCAGGTGCTCCGGATCGCAGTGCCGATAAATTCGCTTGGTGGCTTTGCTGAGGCGACAACCCTCAATAAGGCTAATATGATTGCGTTCGTCGCTCAGAATAAGATCTTCCTCCCCAACGAGGGCAGGGATTGTGCCGATGTTGGCGAGGTAGCCGGAGCTGAAAACCAGTGCGGCTTCCGTGTTCAACATCGCCGCAATCTTCGACTCAAGTTCCTCGTAAAGGTGGCTATTGCCCGCGATAAGTCGTGACCCGCTTGCGCCGGTACCGTATTCCTGAACCGATTCGCACGCAGCCTTGATTACCTGAGGATGCGTGCTCAAGCCGAGGTAGTTGGTCGAGGCAAGCGAGATTACCTCACAACCATCAAGAAGGACGCGCCCCGTCGGGGCACTCATCATGAAGCGAAGTGAGCGCCAGTGCCCAGCCTGCTCTAGTTCGTTCCTCTCGTCTTCTAGCCAGCAATCTAAGTTCATTCCCGCGTTTAACCCGACGTTTTCTCGAATCGCACACTAGCATGTATCAATTCGTTTGTTGGGCTGAAGGTCAACTCGAAAATCGGGGCATTCAAACTGTACTGATAGTTTGCGCCGTAACAGGATGTCCCTGCGGGGACGTACCCCTCCGGCACATGAATAAATAGTGTGCCCTTGCCGTGTCGGGGCAATTTGCAGACGGCGAGGAAACTTTGACTCTTTCGATCCCAGCCGGCAGACAGAATCTCCACGCCGCCCTGAGTAAAGTGAATGTCCGTGGAAATCAGTTGGGGTGTATCTCGTTCAGCACGTAAACAGAGGAGTCTTGCCGCACGTGACGGCATATCCGACACGGCTACCCTTCCCCGGACGACGCCTAGGTATTGTCGATTCCAAAAATCGTGTACAAGATAGAATTTGGACGAATCTAAACCGAGTGCGCCCAGATCCAAATTGACATCATCGACCTGGTCCTTCCAATTGAACACCCCCAAGATATTCCAAGAATCGAAGGAAGCCTTTACTTGCATATGCCAAATCTGCGGAAACCTGGTCTGATAAAGATCTATCGGTGTTGCTGGCTTTCCGATGAGCGGAAACAGTTTCGCCAACAATTCCGCACGTGCCGGGCTCAACGATGAAAACTCGTCCGCACATGTCATAATCCCACCGCTTAAGGCTGCCGCCGTCAATGCCACAATGACTTCGTTCATAGGGCGCGGCTCGTTGATTGTTATTGCGCCGAACTCATTTGTCCACGCGGTGTTGTGCATTGACATATACGCGGCATGGGCACTAATTATGTGCTTCAACCCGCGCGAATCATTCCAAAGCCCACTAACAAGATGGTCGCCATCGGTCGCAAGTGGATAATTCAGTGAGAAGCCACCTATACTTGGCGTCGAGCACGTATTGTGTCCTTCGAGGAGAACCTCCCTTGGGCTCTCGCCAATGACTTGGTTCAATAATTGGATTCCAAGGCGGTATAGTTCAACAGAGGTGAGCGATTTATCGTGCCAAACAAAATCGCCGAATTCTGCCAATGGTCCAATTGTATAAGACAACAGATTCACCTTGATGAGGTCATAACCCCACTCATCAACAATTTGTCGGAGGCGCTTCTGTATATTCGCTCGTGCTTCGCGCTGAGAAACGTCAAGTAATGCGACCGTCGTACCGCCTTCTAGCGTTACCGTGGCAGGTTTGTCGTCACGATTCTTCAGGAAGTATTCGGGATGGCGTTTAATTAAGTTGGAGTCGGCGGCGACGCTGAACGGATCGAATCGGATTCCGGTTTTCAAGCCCTTCGCGTGGATCTTGTCTACAACAGGTTTCATGCCATCAGGAAAGTATTGCGGGTGCACCGCGTTGCTCCCAATGGACTGCTGCCACTCATCTTCGATCTGGATGTATTCTACACTCCCCGGCTGCGATGGATCGAACAACCGGTTTTGTGAAATCTGGCTGACTTGACCAAGAATATAGGCTGCATCTACCTGTTTCTTCTTGCCATTACGCTGGGCGTTCCATCCGGAAAATGCACTTTCCGATTTTTGCGCATTCATGCGTTTTGCGACCATTTCAGTGTAAAGTTGATAGGAGTCTATGGGGGGCGCACAAAAATTGAGGTACGTGAGTTCCGACTTTATTTCCTTCCCCGGTCCACACGGTTGATGTTCACACCGATGAAGCAACGCCCAACTATCAATCCCCTTCTCTTTTTGATCCTTTTGCGTTTGAGAATCGTATCCGACATCAACGGTTGACCACCACTTATGGGCGCTAATAAAGCCGAATACTAGAGAACGTTGGCTGTTTGTATCGTAGAGGACGCCGTCGTAACATGCCTGCGACGAGATTTGCTTGTTGATGCTGAACCCGTCATATATCTTCTTTACCCCTTGGTTGAGAGACGGATTCACATTGAGAAAAAGATGGTAATCCGAAGGGACACTTCCCAAGTAAACCCCTCCACGCGCGTCCGGATTGTGCGAGGACACGCCGATAACAGTGATCCGATCCAACGTAATGTCAGCATCACCTAGGTTCTCAACACCGACCGTCAGAATAATGTAAGGCGCTTTGCTATAGCACTTCAAATACAGGTTAATCCGTATACCCTTCGCCCTCGATTGGCAGGAAAATTTCACCCGCTGATAAACGCCGAGTTCATCTTCTTGGGTGGCATCCGCGAGGAACTCACGAGTTCCATCGGACTCTGAAGTGGCGAGCGCTGTCCCATCCTGAAGTACAATCCTCGTGTAAGCATTTCTGATAATCGTATGTCCTGTCTGATCTACATAGTCCCATGTACCCTTTGAGAGATTGAACTTTACTTGAAACTGTTTGTTTTGTGCCACGACGGAACCACCTTGCCTCGTGACAGCCAAATCACTAACTCTTTGCATTATGCGGGTTAAACCTCCATCTGAACAAAAAACTGGAACCAGAGGTGCGTAGCGAATCAAGTTCTCTGAGAAAAGCGCGCATCTGCGGGTTCATGTCAAAAATACGTGTGAACCGTTTTTCGGGCATTCGACAGAAGTGTTTAAGTGAGGTCAGTCAAAGGATGAGAAAATTTCCGCCCTTTTTCACGGGTTTTCCTTTGACTATAGGGGGTTGCCCGAAGGGAGCAGGAGAGTGAAGGGGTGGGTGTGCCACATATTCTCGGGGTTATCTCTTGAACTTCAGACCGTTTGCGTAACGGCAGGGCTTTGATCCGAAACATCAACGTGACTCAGGAGAACCGATTGCCACAACGAATTTGATAGGTGTCACACACACCTTGAATGATGAATCACCCTCGGCTAGCCAAGTATTTAAGTATAGCTTAGAGACCTCAACAAAGTCAAAAGCAAAATCTAAATTTGGCGGCGTAGATGTCAACAATCGTTGACCCCATACTTGTAGGGCACGCACTGCGACCAAGGGAAAGGATTCTATCTTGATTTGATGATTGAGATTATTTTCAAGGTAAATTGGGTTACTTCAAATGGCTTTTTAAACTGATTCTATACACGGTTTGACCGAGAATCGCCAGTCCCCGATTTACCCTCTTACCCTTTCCTTGCTTAACTGGTCACTCGCCATTATCCACTGCCTTTCCGCATTTTCTTTTGTGTTCAAATTTCTATTGGGGTATAATTGTTTTCAATGGCAGCCGATCAGACCATGGGATATGTCAACAGTACGCCTGCGCAAGGAGAGTTCATGAAAGTTACAGTAAAATACTTTGCTGTGTGTCACGAAGAATTGGGGAGAGAGGAAGAGGAGATGGAGTTGCCAGAGGGGGCGACCTTAAGAGATATTCTGAATCGCCTTGAGGAGGAATGGCCCGAGATTACCGAGTTTTATCAGGTAATGCAGATGTCTGTTAACTGGGACTATGCAACAGAGGACACCGAACTCTCAGAGGGAGATGAGGTCGCACTGATTCCGCCCGTGACGGGAGGTTAAGATGTTCAAGATTACTCGTGAAATTATCTCCCCTCAAAGTGTCATTGGTGCCGTAGAAGCTGATAATGCGGGAGCAATCGTGCATTTCATGGGAACCGTGCGGAACAACACGGGCGGACGCAAAACGTTGTACCTTGAATATGAAGCCTACGCGCCGATGGCGGAAAAAAAGATGACGGAGATTGGCCAAGAGATTCAGGAGAAGTGGGGGCTGGAGCGCGTCGCTATGATTCATCGCGTCGGACGGCTGGAAATTGGCGAGGTGAGCGTTGCGGTCGCCGTTGCATCGCCACACCGCAGTGACGGATTCGAGGCGTGCAAATACGCCATGGATCGGCTCAAGCAGGTGGTGCCAATCTGGAAACGCGAAATCTGGGAGAATGGCGCAGAGGAGTGGGTGAAGCCGGATCCGATCTTTTTTGATGCCAATCGGGGCGTGCATTAGGTCGGATTCATGACGCTTATCAAATTAGAGATTTGACTAGGAGGCCTTACAATCACATCTTTTTCAACCCGCACCTCGCGGGCTTTACCTTTGCCACCACCTCTTGCCCCGAGATTTATTTCCTACCACCTCTTGGCCGGCAGTGGACTCCAACGACTTGAGCAAATGTGAGATCTCTTTGTCCTTCCCAGATATTGCTAGCGTTTCTTGACACGCCTTAATTGCGCGTTTGCCCATCGTTTCATTTCCCTCCGATTGATATGCAACCCCGCAAATTTGCGCGACTGCGCGATTATAGTCGGCAGGATCCACATCTCCTGGCGGGATGTCCCCTATCTGCTTAAGCGCCAATAATCCATCTTCCCATGACTGAGCCTTGGCATCACAGATTACCTTGTGACACAGCAAATCCGAGTTTGAATCGTCCAACCAATATGCCTGTTCGTAGCAGGCGGCGGCTTCGGCATAGGCTTCATTGACGACGTGCAATTTCGCCAGCTCGGTATAAAAAACGCATAGCCCACTTTCTTGAATCGTGTAGAGATTGGATCGCGTATTTGCGAGCCAGTCTCGTTCCTCTAGGAACTCAATCGCGCTATTCTTCTCCTCGTTGGTTATTATCACCTCGGTAAGTAGATGTTTTGCGACAGCCGCGTTCGGGTAGATTTTTGTACGGCTCTTCATGAGGGGGTAGGCTTGCACCCCTTTATCCATCTGAAGAAGCTTCAAGCCAGTCGCAATTCGGAACAGAGAGACAATCTGGTCGCTATTCTTCCGCGCCCTTTCTTCAAAAATTACCTGCTGATTTTGCGCTATGTGTCGGTTTAACACGCTCAACTCGTCTTTATATTCCGTAACCCCGGGACTGAGTTGGTGCGCCTTGCCAAGAAACCTTTGCGCGGCAAAAATCTCATTCCATTCTCGATAGATTAAACCGAGCTGAAAATTCACCTGAGCGAGCAAATCGGTCTCGGACGCGATAAGCATGATAGCATCATAGGCTTGGATCGCACTTGCCAATTCTCCCTCATCAGTCAAAGTTTGGGCATGACCGATAAGTTCATCCAGCGAAGACCGTACGCTATCCTTGTTTAGGAGAAAATCCTTCCGCATATGTCATCCGTGTCTTATATCTCAGCGGGATTGTCAGACACCCAGTCTTGGGTGTTCTCGGTAAATCGATCTGCCAACTCTTCCGAAATCGTCTGCTTGAGCAGTTCGATGAGATCCTGGCGAAATTTTCCCCAATCTCCTCCTCGTCGTGTAAATCGATACTCGCTATCGATCTCGACAAACATTGTGTCCTTCGGTTGAGAAAGAGATTCAAAGTAACGCACAACTTTCATACCGCCTCCACGAATTATTGTAGATTGAAAATTGACATCCGTCAATTTATACTATTTTAAGATTAGAACTTTGCGGGTTCCCGGTAGGGAATAATGAGGGAGTTCTATCGCCTTGGGATCTCTATCGCACTCCCTGTTCGGTCATTTGATCTATCCGCTCGGTTGATCGTCCTATAATTTTACTTGAACTTCATTTTAATTGGATCAAGACTGCCCAATGATCTTCGGTCGGAGCAGACAATGTCATGCTATCGCTGAAACGGATTTTCTTTTTCCGTGTCCATTCGCTTTTGCCGATATCTAGCCATCTGATTGTTAGCGTTTTGGTATCTGTCCTCTCACCAGCACCCAGATTGATATCGACCGAACCGCCACTCGGAAAGTAGATAGCGTATTCTCGTCCCGGGTTTGCGATGGCATACGCGCTGTTTTCTGCCCTGCTGGAAAGCAAGTCATTGTGAGGTTCACACGTAAAAATATCCATTTTGTCCGTAAGGCTTCGCATAGTTTTGATGTGTGCTTGTGCGGTTTCGTTCAGACCGATCCCGCCGTCAGGACGGTGAAACCGGGCTGACGCCAATCCGCCGAGAATATTTCGCCAAAACCGCTCCAACCCATCCTGTGTACTGCCGAATCGTCCTCCATCAGCGCCGTAAATCTTAATATTATTGATAGGACGGATCGGCGAGAGTTTTTCCCGATATCTTTGGGCGTTATCCCAATGCCTCTGCCTTTTCTGATGGTTATTCTGTGATAAATCACAAAACGAGTAGGTTTCAGGATGGTCGAATGTTGCTCTATGCTTCTCGTCGAATATATCCCACGGACCCCACATCTCCGTAGTCTCAACGGTGCGGCCGGCCGCTGCTGCCTGTTTCTGGATGTACGTTGCCCAGTACTCGCCCCATTCAGGAGTGACAGCGGTCTCGTTGTCCATGCAGTAGAGCACATGCCCATACTGAAGCGTCTCAGACAGAAGTTTACCCACAAATTTTTGCTGATATTTTAAGACAATCTGCTGATTGCGCTCTTTCGGCACAGACCAGAAACAATTGTTCGCCGACGCAACAGGATGGCTTTTGACAACAGTGGGTAGCCCTGTCTCCTCTGCAGTGTAATTACTATTATTTTTGGGATTGAAAGGATTAGCATCCCAAGGCTCGCGGTAATAGTTGAAGGTTGCCCACACCTCAATCTGGACGATAATATCTAATTCGCGGGTCAATGTAATGAAGGCACGAAAACGTCTCCAAAATTCGTTGTTCCACTGATTTAAGTCAAATCGGTCTCCGACCTTTTTGAATGGCGGCACATCGCCTTCATCAACCCAACTCATCGTAGACCGTACATAATTACCACCGACCGACTTCAGCAGTTCAAGATGCTCTTTGAGATTGGGAATCTGAAATAGATTATCCTCGACTGATCCGCCGATTAGCAGAATCGGCTCACCTTTATACTGCCAATAACGCGGGTTTGCTGGATAAATCCCGATCCGCTCTTTTTCCATCCCTGTGTCCTCTTCGGCTTTGGTTTCCTGTGCTGCCGAGCAAAGAGGTATGAATGTAACCAAAGCTAACACAAGCTTGCCGAGGGCTAACTGTTGTCCCCACAGACTTTCATAAAATTCTCCGGAATTAGTAGCTTGTAGCTTTTAGACTGACGACAAACATAAAACTTGGTACCCTGTCGTAAATCTTTTCGTCACACGTAGATGTCCATAGTGACTATTCTTCTCGTAGGAGTTTGCTATGGACATTTTGAATCTTATGAAAGAGTTTCCAAATCAAGAATCTTGTCTCAGATTTATAGAGGAAAAACGTTGGAAGGACGGTGTTTGCTGTATCCACTGTGGCAGTGAAAAAGTTGGACGCAAGAACAAAAACGACATTACTACTGGTTGGAATTGCTACGATTGTGAATCTAGCTTTTCGGCTACAGCAGGAACCATCTTCCATGGTACCAAGATACCTCTCCAGAAATGGTTTTTGGCTATCTCAATTCTTTCCAATGCCAAGAAAAGCATATCGAGTTGTCAGCTTGCTCGTGACTTGGACATGAATCAAAAGTCCGCTTGGTATATGGCAATGCGCCTCCGTGAGAAAATGAGTGATAGTGATGAATTGCTGAAAGGGATAGTTGAAGCGGACGAAACCTATGTCGGCGGCAAACCCAGAGCAAAATCTAAGAGAGGTAGAGGCACAAATAAATCTCCCGTCATCGGCGTAGTCGAGAGAGGCGGTCGGGTGGTTGCTAAATTCATGAAGGTTCTATCTGGTGAAAATATCAGAGAATTCATCCTTAGCAATGTCTCACCCGATGAGTCTATTCTTATGACTGATGAATTTCGCTCTTACAATAGTCTGGACGAAGATATCGAAAGACATGTTATCCATCACCAAGAGAGATATGTTTCTGAGGACGGCGTAACTCACACCAACACCATCGAGTCGTTTTGGGCTTGTGTCAAGAGGTCATTCTACGGAACGCATCATCACTACAGCAAGAAGTGGCTGCCACTGTATATCATGGAGTCTTGCTGGAAATATAATCGCAGAAAAGATGATGAGATTTTCATAAGATTTTTTGATGAATGCTTCACCTGAGCCACATGAATTGTTTGGCTATCGGTATATTCTGTCAACGACAACATCATGGTGTGCTGAAAATCCCATAGTGTTGGAAATTAAAATCCCGCAGATAACCCGCAATGCTCCCGCGAGCATGTACAAACGCTTGGTCAACATGATATGCCTCCATTTCTCTCTTATAGAGATGTATTTTAGTGTGAATCAAGATTCCGAACACTGTCTAAAGTTATTGTACATTAAGAAGAGAAAAGCAAGCAAATCGACCAAAAAGCAGTTAACTACTAAGTCCCAAATTCTCTCCTGAACATAAGCAAAATATGAGGGACTTGAAGCTCCATCGCTAATTTAGACCACAAATAAGCACAGTTAAGACGAGAGTTGTTGCTCAAATTCAACCGGCGTCAAATAACCGAAAGCCGAGTGAGGTCGTTTTTGGTTATAAACTTGTACAATAAAATGACCGATTCGCTCTCTGGCGTCGTTTGTATCATTGTATTCATTGAAATGGACTTCTTCTTCCTTGAGGGTTCGGATAAGTCTTTCGGCATAGCCGTTCTCCCAAAGACGCCCCCGATGCGCCAAGGAAATCTCAATTCCATGACCAATGAGGATGGAAATATAAGCTGTCGACAGATACTAATCCCCTTGGTCACTAAGGTGGATTTCCGGAACGCTTTGGATCAATGCCTGTTGCAACGGTCTCAATGTGAGCGGTTCTGTCAAGTGCCGACTCAGTCGCCTACCTCTTACACCATTCGGGTGAACACATCAATTAACACCGAAACACAGACGAATTGCCCCTTGAGCCGGACCTAAGTAATATCACCGACCCAAGCCTTACAGATTCTTCTTATACTTGATAAAAGTCGCTTCGATCCGTCTTTCCTCTTGGACATTCGTAGTAGCAATACCGGTTGTGCTTCCCTGATCTGTTCCCTCATTGTAGGTGGTTGTTTCTCCGATCTGTACTCGATCGAATCCGTGGATAATGATTCCATCAGCACCTTTCTCGCGTGCCTCTTCTAATAATTCTTCCTGCAGTTCTTCTGTGCTGATACGTGTACCCGCGTGTGCAATGGCACGTCCCATCACTACATAATCTTCCTCTACATCGGCCTCTGAAAAGTAAAGGTCAACATGGGTGGTACCCTCATAGGATGTGCCAATATAGTCGACTCGTTCGGCACAAGCGCCAACGAATAGGACCAATACCAAGAGTGAAACAGTGTATTTGAACATGACGACCTCCTATGGAAGTAAAAGTTTGGTGTATAATGGTCCCCCCATATTCGGGCGATGAGTTAAGTAACCCGAGTTGCTACCTATAACAAAGAAACCGAGTTTTTGGTTAACGAGCGCTAGATTGTGGGCAAATCGATTAGATTTCCCTCAAACTCGCGCCTCTCCGTCGGAAAAAACTCGGTTTCTACTCATTGTTCTAATCATGGTGGCAACTCGGGTTAATTAACTCTAGAACTCCACTCGCAAATCCTCCAACCCGACTCAGTTGCTATTTGACGGAGCGCTTTGCCCGGATTCACGACAACGGGTGTGCCGACACAACGTAGCATCGGTAAATCCGCGCGACTATCACCGTAAGCGAAACTCCCGGCGAGTTCAATCCCATGCTTTTTAGCGAAGGCTCTCACCACCCGCGCCTTTTCCTCCTCGCCCAGTGGCGGCGACATCAACTCACCCGTGAACCTCCCATCTTGTTTACGGAGAGACATGGACAAAATGTGGTCTGCACCCAAATAGTCTGCAAGCGGAGTCATAATGAAATCGAGCGAACCGGTTACGAGCACGACAAAATCGCCCTTGGCTTTGTGTTCACGAATCCGATCCGCCGCGGCAGGATAGATTTTCGAGCCAAGCAGGGCATCGAATGTCTCTGAAGCCAAGCATCTCAGCCGTTCTACCTCCATCCCTCGGTAGTTCCGGTAAAAAACCTGATTAAATTTGGTGCGGCTCACGCGGTCCAAAAGGAGGTAGTAAGGGATTTTCAGAAGGAAGCCAGCCAGCCAAAACGGGCGTATCAGAGGGTGGAGCAGCAGCAACCTAAACCGCACATAGTAGTGAACGATGGTCGAATTCACAAGGGTTCCGTCAACGTCGAAGAAGGCAGCCACCTGCGGGTTGGCATCATTGCCATTTGTGCATTCCGTCGCACCGTGAGACTCCATAGTCACATTGGGGCTATTCATGGGTCGCGTCACGCAACTGTTCAATTCGGCTTCGCACTTCGTCCGCAATTTTCCGGTAGATTTCTCGCTTGCTCGTTTTCGTCGCAGATTCTTCCGGGAAACCGGGAGCAACTGGTTCCCCGAAAACGACGCGAACCCTGCTTTTGCGCGGTAACGACTTGCCTTTGGGCAATGCTTCATAGGTGCCACTTACATGCGCGGGCACAATGGGTACACCAGCTTCGTATGCAAGCAAGCCGAGACCAAGCTTGAATGGCTGAAGTTCCCCGTTCAGTGAGCGGGTGCCTTCCGGATAGATGAGCAAGTTTTCGTTTCGGAGAAGCGCTTCTTGTGCAACGCGTAGGCTTTGGAGGGAATTATCCGTCCGATCGAACGGCAAGGTATTGAGACACTGGCTAACAAACCACGCTTTCAGTCGACTGTTGTAGAAATAGTCTCTTGCGCTAAGAGGACGTAATTTTCTTGATTCTACCCCTAGAGCGGTTATAATCGCCGGAGTATCAAGGTGGCTGCTGTGATTTGCCGCGATTATGTACGGTGTTCCGGATGGGATGTACTCTAATCCATCGCACCGAAGCGAGAAGCGGTGACGGAAAATCATCCGAATGCCGAAGCGAATGGGTTTAGCCAAATGACTCGGACGCGAGTCTAGTTCCCCATGCTCCGCGGCGATTGAGGAACCAAGAGAAGTATCGACGGCATCCGGTGTGATCTGTGAGTCTAACGTGCTGGCAACATCAATCACATCTCCGACTGTACGAATCCTCGCAGCGGCCTCGTCCGGCACCTGTTTACCTAGCTTGGATTCAAGTAGCAACAGCAGTTCAACGCGGGTCAACGAATCCAATCCGAGATCCGTGTCTAGGGCGCTATCCGCACGGATGCGATTTGGCGGAACGCGTGATAATCTCCCCAGCTCGCCGACAATTTGAGCTTCGCGGCTGCCTGGCTCCCACTCTCCGATAGTCGCATCTGTCGAGGTTTCTTCGGCGGACACAACCGGTTGAGCGGCGTCTGCCAATAATTGTTTGAATAGTAGCACCTTGACATGCGGACGGTCAATCGCGCCATCAGGAGTTTTGGGTAAATCCGCCTCCCAGAAATGCACCTTTTGGAGATACTGATGTGTGGGCAGGCTACGCGCGCATGTCTGCAGATGTTTCTGAATCGATTTTTGGACTTCAACCTGTGAGCGTTCCTCAGGGCAATTCGGCACAATCACAGTGTGAACTTCCTCACCAAACGAGTCCGGTAGGTCTATTCCGACGACACAAATCTCGGAGATATCGTGACTATGTCGATATAGCTCCTCAAGTTCGACCGGATAGACGTTTTTTCCCGTGCCGCCAATGATGACATCTTTTTTACGTCCCGTAAGAAAGAGATAGCCGTCTTCGTCAATGTAGCCGAGATCGCCGGTATAAAGCAACCCATTTTGGAGGACTTGCTGAGTCGCCTCTGGATTTCGGTAGTAGCCCGCCATCGTGCTCGGGCTCTTTGTCACAATCTCGCCAATGCCGTTGGCGTCCGGATCTACAATCTGAAACTCCACATCATTTACCGGCGGCCCGACGGAACCCGCTTTGCTCTTCCCGGCAGGATTCACGCTTAAAACGGGTGCTGTTTCCGTCATGCCGTAGCCTTCAAGGATTGTGAAACCGAAACGCTTGAACCCGTCGTAAACCTGACGAGGCAACGCCGCACCACCGCTCACAAAGACACGGATATGCCCTCCCAAAGCCTCCTTAACTTGCTCAATCACCCCTGAGCCAACTGCCTCGTCCGTTTCAATCGGAGTTTGCAGGACATACCTTTCAATCGCGTCATAGAGCAATTTGTACAGGCGTGGAACCCCTATAATGGCAGTCGTTTCCGTTTTCCGCATGGACTCCAAGATTGCGGTTGGTTTGAATGTATTCACGTAGGTGACAGTGGCACCACCATAAATAGCCATCAGGAAACTGCAGGAGAACCCAAGGGCATGATATAGCGGTAGAATGGATAGGATATGGTCTGTTTCGGCTGGGGGCAGCACCTGTGCGACGGCGTGGAGGTTGGCGACAAAACCCTTGTGAGACAACATCGCGCCTCTCGGATCTACCGTCGTCCCCATTGTGAAGATGATTGAGGCAGTTGCCTCCGGATGGATGTCCACATGTGGAAAATCGTCAGGGATCTTATCAATCGGAGACTCGACTTGCCTGGCGCCCGAAGGTCCGCAGAGCTGATTTAGGTTCAGCACGTCCAACTTTTCCTTCTCATCGGAGATAGAGCACAGTTGTTCAAAAAGTGTATCGGACGCGAGAATCCCTTTTGCTTCCGTAAAGTCGGCAAGCGCTATCACTTCGACTCTAGCAGTCTGTGGATCTATGGGCACAACAATGACACCGATTTGGATAGCGGCTAGATAGGTGATTCCCCACTCGGGTTGATTTTCGGAGATGAGAATCATCTTATCGTCTTTGCGATAGCCGCGTTCCCATAATGTAAACGCAATCTGTCGCGATAAGTCATAAAGTTGACGGTAGGAATACCGTATCCACTCCCCATCTCGTTCAATCTGCAAGGCGGTCTTATCCGAATACGCTTCTGCTTGTCGCACAACGAGATCCAAAATCGTTTGACAGTTTTGTATTGAACCCTTTTCGCGCGGACAAGCATCGTGACGTATGGCGTTTGAACGCTCAATTTCTTTGAGCATTTTCACCGACGGATCGGCACCCATTTTAAGAATGAATCGCTTAATTCCCGGAATATGGATATTCTGAAGATAGTGCTGCCAGTCGAATTGTGAGATATCAAGGCCGAAGCGACGCTGATCGGATGCGGTTAGCGATGCGAACAGTTGTCCAATCTTGGAGGTTTCAAACTCGAAGTTAAGGCGCGTATACGGACCATAGATGCGAATGTAGTATTGAAGACCTTCTAGTGCATTTTGTATCACGGCGATACGACGGTTCCGCTGCCTCGACCATCTTAGCGGAATCAGATCTAGCAGCTGGCTTGCGGCTTTGAGCGCCCCCAACTTCCGTGACAACTTGCGCTGAAATTCCTCAAGACCGGGATACTTCCATATGGGCGGTGGAATGGGCTTTCCACTATCCAGCATCGGATACTTGACGAAGTGGTCGTGGGAGGCGTCCACTATGTCTCGAAAATACAATGGGTTTTGGGAGCCGGTTGCCACATGGTAGACCTCAATTCCGCGCCTTTGATAGGTCTGCTTTGCCACGATTAAAATAGCGTTCACAACAAAGTCCACAGGGATGATATCAAGAATAATATCCGGCTCTGCAGGAAAATCGGGCAATCGTCCTTTTCCGAAACCAACGATAAGCGGATCCGCCATGCGTAACCCATCAAGCCAACCCGGTTGCGGGTCTTCAAGGCTACTCTCAATAATCGAAGGGCGGATGATTGCTACCGGCAAATCACCTCGCGTCTTGGCGACCATCTGCTCGCCAAGCGCTTTCATGTAGGTATACGTGTCATTCCAGCCTCGTGACTGCGCTCGTTTCAACCCTTCATCGACCAAACGCTGTTCAATCCATTTCTCGCGAGTACTTTCATATTGCCGACGATAATCATCGCTACTTTCCTGTTCTGATCCTACCTGTTTCAATACCTCTCGCCGGAACTGGTCGTCTCGTGAAGATTCATCCGCTTCCGCTCTTATCTTTTCAGCAATTTGTAGAACTTCTTCGATTTCTGCTTCAAGCGAGTCAGGGATTTTTCCTCCCGATTCGTCAGCCATCTTCTGGGCATAAACTTCGTACGGTGGGTGTAGTTCCTCCGGGAATCTACCCGGCTTAGTTCCGCACACATAGGCGGTCGATACGTGAAGAAGCACGGCGTCATTACACCCTTGGACGAACTCAACGGCATGTTTTGCGCCTATTACATTGCTGTGCAGCGACATATCAATCGGCGGATCGAATTTAACTAGCCCGCCGCTGTTAATGAAGATATGCACTTCATTCTGTAGTTTCTGATAGATTCCGGTAGACATTCCGAGCCGCTCACAGTTTAAATCACCGTCTACAGCGTGCACCTTTTCACGAATCCAATTGTCGAACGCGTCGCCGTGGATCCGCCTGAGTCTTGCAAAGACGCTCGACGTGAAGAACTCATCCTCTAAACGATTAGCGGCAGAACTCACTTTGCCATTGGGATTGGTTCGACTGCGGACGAGGAGGTAGATCCGCTTTATATCCGGCAGATCCGTGAGTATCTTGGCGACCACCGGCTTGCCCAAGAAGCCTGTAGCGCCCGTAATCAGGATAGTTTTGTTATGAAAAAACTCGGAGATGGTGTTCAATTTAATCTACTCCTTGTATGAAACATCATTGGGGCAAGGAATGTGGCAATTACCCTAAATGGATTCCATAGTCAACACATTGTGCAATACCCCATGTGTTCCCCAAAATTCGGGTCGTCGCCGAAGATTGTTCCGCAATTGGCATTGATTGCGGACAAACATAGAGCGGAGAAAATTGGGTAAAAGATTAGTATAAGGGAATCGCTCGATTGGTGTCAATGCAAAACCAAATTGCGTCCGGAGGACACGCATCTGATCGTAGGATCAAGCGAATGAATAGCGAGCGCGACAAAAATCCCGTGCCATAGAGCTCTTTACCCAGATTTGCGTTCCCTATATCCCCTGAACCGGACAGAGCAAAGACAATCTCAGTCAGGTACGCGGGATAATTCTTGAGTTCACTTTGGCGGTGCGATATAATTGAATCGCTTGGGTATTAGATTCGGAGTGCAATGCGGGGTTGATGATACCCAAAGATAGGGATTAACTGCTAAATCGGGAGAACCGATTCGAAAATGTCAGAGTTACCACACCGAAACCTAGAGTTTAAGGCGGAAGCCGAGTCGCTCGAGTTCCTACGTGCAAATCTTAAGGCACTTGAAGCGGAATGTTCAGGCAGGCTGTATCAGGTCGATACCTACTTTCATGTCCCAAAGGGGAGATTGAAACTGCGTGAAGTTGAAGATTACGGGGGGACACTGGTCTACTATGAACGCCCGGACGCGGCGGAATCGCGGTACAGCCACTACCAACTCTGTGATATTGCGAATCACGCGACGTTCAAACAGATGATGTCTGATGTGCTTGGGGTGAAGGTGATTGTTGAGAAGAACCGTGAGTTATGGACCTACGGAAACACACGGATTCATCTGGATGAGGTTCTCAACCTCGGTGAGTTCGTTGAGTTGGAAACCGTGATTCGGGATCAGAGTGAAGCAGAGGCTCAAGCGGAACATAATCACCTCAAGGAAACACTTCACATTGCGACCACCGACTTGATTCCGGTTTCGTATAGCGATCTGTTGCTGGGGAGCAACTCGTAAAATGGGTATTGTGACTTGGGGCTTATACCATCTCTCTAAAATGACAGTGCATCAACGGCGTGAACTAAAGTCGGAATTTGGAGGAAATCTCTATCGTGCAGGGAACCCTATCGCCCGCACCATTCGTTCGGTTGATTCTATTCGGTCACTTGAAAGCAGTGCGCACCTTACAAACTTGCTACAATCTGAATTGCACGAGTCCTGCTCTCAGCGAAAAGCGATAGGCGTAATTTGAATCTCACCCGTCAAATCGGTAAAAGCGAATCGCGTTTTCACGAAACAGTTTCTTCATTTCGTCTTCGGAACACCCATCCACCGCCCACGCCAAGGTTTCAACCCACTGTGGATAGTCGATTGCTTGCGTTGAAACTGGCCAATCCCCGCCGTAGGCGACGCGATCAAATCCGAAACACTCGATAACATGATCTATATAGGGTTTCAGATCTGTCGGCTTCCAGGTCTCAAAATCTGCCGAGGTGGCAACGCCCGACACTTTGCAGAATACGTTAGGGAATTTTGATAACGTTTCGATTTCGCGCGCCCATGGCTGAAAAACCTCATTCTTAATGTCGGGTTTTCCGATGTGATCCAGCATGAATTGGGTGTCTGGACACTGCTGGACGAACTCAATCACGTTGGCAAGTTGCGGTTGGACAATGCAAATGTCAAAGCTTAGTCCGTATTCCGCCAGCAGTCGGATGCCTTTGATGAAAGCGGGCTGTAAGCAGAAGTCGATGGATTCCGCCTGAATGAGGCGGCGGATGCCTTTGACCAATGGGTTTCCTGTCAGCTTCTCAAGTAAAGGTCGTACACCTTCCCCATTTTCCAGTGGCGCCGACGCCACGATTCCCTTAATTCGCGACTCATCCCCCACTAGGGACGTCACCCACTCAACCTCACTCATACGTTCGTCTGGATGGACATCGCATTCGACAAAAACAAACGACTCGATACTGACAGATCCATAAGCAGCCCTAAAGTCATCCAAGAGATAAGGTTCACTTATAGCTGGAACTTCCCCAAGCCAAGGGTATCGCAGGCGTCCTGGATGCCATAGATGCACATGCGTGTCCACGATTGGAAAGCTAATCACGAATTCTAATGCCTCCTTTCCTGATGCAAAAGCGAGTCTATAGCAGGTGGAGGTTGATGTCAATAGCAAATGCCAATTATTCTAGGCAATCGCATCTGATTACGCGGGATGTGAAAGAATGGTGGGAAGTAAAACAGGAAATCCGTGATTTGATGATTGCCGATCCCACCCTACAACTGACTTCAGTCAGGGCAACTTGCCAAGCCCCATCCCTACGTGCTATAATACCTTTTGCGTTTCGTTCACGTATTACTCGCCGAGCGGGGAGCCTTCGGATATTGTCAATCACACCTTCCACAAAACTATGGGGCGGACGATTTAGCTCAGAGATAACGACTGAAACCCAAGATTTCACTCAGTCTACTGATGTTGATTCACGTCTGGTCGCTTACGACATTTGGGGGAGTCAAGCACATGCCATCATGCTGGCGCGGGGTGAAATAATCTCCGATGAAGATCTCCGACAAATCTTAATTTGGCTCCGTAGGGCGGAAGAAGATTACGACAATGGCACCTTTGTCCTAAAACCCGAAAAGGAAGATGTCCACATGAATGTGGAATCTTACCTTATTGACGGCGCCGGCATTGAGTACGGTGGAAAACTTCACACGGCGCGTTCCCGCAACGATCAGGTGTTGGTTGACGCACATCTCTATATCCGCGAACAGATTCTCAGAACACAAACCGGACTGTCTCAACTTTGCCGTGCGTTTCTGAAAATTGCGTCGAATCATGCCGATACAGTGATGCCGGGCTACACGCACATGCAGCATGCCCAACCAATCAGCCTCGGGTTCTGGGCAACAGCATACGTCAGTATGCTTCTCCGCGACCTGAAGCGGTTGGATGCCGCTTTCCGGATCGCCAATATGAATCCGTTGGGTGCCTGCGCAATTGCCGGCACGTCTTTCGCTATTGATCGCCATCTAACCACGAAACTTCTCGGATTCGACACCGTTCATAAACATGCCTTGGATGTTATTAGCAGTCGGGACTTTATCGCAGAAACGTTATTTTCCCTGTCTCTGCTAATGACGAACCTCTCAAGACTGGGAGAGGAGATAATTTACTGGACGACCCATGAATTTGGCATAGCTGTCCTTGACGACGCCTACGCAATGGGTAGTTCGATTATGCCTCAGAAGAAGAATCCGGATATCGCCGAGTTGGTTCGCGGACGTTGCGGACGTGTTTATGGTGAACTGCTAAATCTATTGACCAATCTCAAAGGGCTTCCGCTAGGTTATAATCGCGATCTTCAGGAGGACAAACCCCCGCTTTGGGACGCTTTTGACGTAGTGCAATCCTGCCTGGGCATCCTCCCCGGTTTACTTGAAACGACCCACTTCAACACCGATCGAATGGCGGAGCTCTGCAATGCAAACTTTGCAACAGCAACAGAATTGGCAAACTATCTGGTACGGGAGCATGGAATAGCGTTTCGTGAATGTCACGAAATTGTTGGAGGCATCGTTGGTGATTTGGTGAAAAAGGGGGCGACCTTCGACGATTTGGAAGAGACCCGGAAGCTACTACAACTCAGAGGTGTCATCCTCTCAACGTCGCAGCTTCAAGGGGTTCTCGATTCCAAACTCGTACTTGGCTGCAACCTAAGTTTGGGCGGAACATCCCCTGCCGAGGTACAGCGAATGACATCTGAATTTGAAGCTGAACTGAGTGATGTCGATGCAGAAATTATGTTGCGCCAAGAACAAATTAACGTTGCATATAAACAGACGCATCAGATTATTGAGGAAGTCATTGCAGGAAAAGCAATTTCAAAGGTCGATTCTCAGTGCTGGACGTGAGAATTGCGAGATCCGCACGGGAATCACGCCTCGGCGACCGTGGGCGAGCAACTCTCTCTACCGACCACTAGCCACGTGGCAATTGATTTACTTACCATGGCTTCCGATATCGGTTGCAAATTTTGAAAAAAACGGAATATAGGCACTTAAAATGACTGACATATATTCAAAACTTCACGCTTGGATCGTCATTTGTATACTGATTTGCGGAAGTGGTCTTGCCGCTAACGGTTCATCAAGCGAGAAACCGGAAAAGGGATTAGTGAAGTGGCAGAATAAATCGTACCACGGCAAGCGGACAGCCAGCGGTGAGAGGCACAACCACAGAGACTTTGTCGCGGCACATCCGACACTACCTTTTGACACTTATCTTCAGGTCGTGAATCCGAAGAACGGGAAAATGGCTATTGTTCGGGTCAATGACCGCTGTCCGCAAAGGAGCGACAGGTCACTTGTTGTCTCGTGGGGCGCAGCGAGATTACTCGGTATCCTCAAGCGCGGCGTCGCAGAGGTGCAAATCAGGGACGCAAAGACGCTTATAGGTTACGCCTCATGGTACGGCAAATATTTTCACGGGAAGAAAACGGCAAATGGCGAGGTGTATGACATGGACGCTATGACGGCAGCCTACAAAGAACTACCTTTCAACACGCGGGTGCGGGTGGTAAATCTGAGAACCGGAAAATCTGTCGTCGTCAGAATTAATGACCGAGGGCCATTTATCGAAGGACGGATTATCGATCTCTCGCGTCGAGCGGCGGGCAAACTCGGCATGTTCTTTACGGGCACGACAAAGGTTCGGGTTGAAATTTTGCCGCCGCTTAAAAAGACCGACAGCTAAGTTAAGGCGACGAAGTATGTTCAAAGATAAGCTCATCGTCGCACTCGATTTCGACAACCTCCATACGGCGAATGACATCGTCAGCCAACTTGGCGACCTCGTAACATGGTTCAAGATTGGCGGGCAACTTTTCACCACAACCGGTCCTGCCTCTGTTGAAACCTTCCGTGATTTGAGGAAAGAGATTTTCTTGGACCTCAAATTTCATGACATCCCGAACACAGTGGCTGGCGCCGTCGCCGCAGCGGCAAAAACGGGGGCAAACATGATAAACATGCACGCATCCGGTGGGCTTGAAATGATGCGCGCCGCGAGCGAATCAGCCAACACGCAAGCCAGCGAGCTGGAAATGCCAAGACCGCTGCTGCTCGGTTGTACGGTACTCACCAGCATTGATGAAGGAAGTTTTCAGCGCGACTTCGACACAAAACGGAAACTGAGCGATCAGGTCGCCTATCTCGCGGAATTGTCCCAAAAAGCGGGATTGGATGGCGTAGTCGCGTCGCCGCTGGAGATTGAGGTTGTTCGCCGTGTCTGTGGCGAGCGGTTCCTGATTGTTACGCCCGGTGTTCGACCTCGGTGGGCGACGGCGGGAGATCAACGTCGAGTTACAACACCGGCGGAAGCAATAGAGGCTGGAGCCGATCATATCGTTGTCGGGCGTCCCATCACAGGAGCTGATAATCCACGCGAGGCGGCAAAAAATGTCCTACAGGAAATCCAATACTGTAGCGACCCGTGACTCAGGGAGTGGCGCCAATGACGCGCGCAGAAGCCTTACGTATCTTAGGCTTGGAGCCCGACGCAACACCAACCGAGGTGAAGAGAAAGTATCGCCAGCTCGTAAAAGCCGTACACCCTGACAAAAATCCGGCCCCGAATGCTAGGTACCTCTTTCAGCGTGTTCAAGAGGCGTATGAATCTATCTCTACCACCGAGGAACAAGAACAAACAAGAGAGAGGGTAGCAAGGGAATATAGGGACAGAGCGACGAGTGAGGCCAGAGCAAGGGCCGCTAGAGAATGGGCTGAAAGAGAAACCAGGCAAAAGCAAGAAAGGGCAAGAGCAGAGAAAGAAGCCAGAGAAAGAGCAGATAGAGAGAAGAGAGCTAGGGAAGAATGGAAACGACAGCGAGACGAGGCTGTAACCGGAGTGAACGGATGCATTGGTAGTTGCCTTTTCATGCCAATGTTGTTCACAGTATTCCTTGGCTTTATAGTACTAATCAATTTGGTGGTAGCGATTTCGCGTAACGGGTGGTGGATTTTTGTCACTATTGTTGTCGCATTTATTGTTATTTCTGTAACCCTAGCAATTTTATTCAATCTACTTGACGAGTGCCTGAAGAAGTATCAATTGAGAAAATTCCTCATAAACCGTCCGCCGCCATCCAAAGGTACAACAGAGGAGGCAACAGATGACACCGCATAAGTCATTATCTCTTCATTCAACGGAGCAATTCGTAGTATCGTAATTCAGCACATTTAATTCACCCGTTTCCTTCATATTTTCCGAGGAAATGCAACCAATGGAAAATAGTGGTCGGTATAGAGTAACGTCTTCTGATCGCCACTCACCACTAGTCACTAGACACTGAAAATGACCGACCAAGAGAGGGTACGAAACTACTGCATTCTGGGCCACATAGATCATGGCAAAAGCACATTGAGTGATCGCCTGCTCGAATACACCGGCACATTAACGCAACGCGAAATGCGAGAGCAGGTGCTCGACCAGATGGATCTTGAGCGAGAACGCGGTATTACAATCAAGGCAACGGTTGTCAAACTCGAATACCATGCCAAGGATGGTCAGCTCTATGAACTTAATCTGATTGACACACCGGGACACGTCGATTTCACTTATGAGGTCTCACGAAGCCTCGCCGCATGCGAAGGCGCCGTGCTCATTGTTGACGCGGCACAAGGGGTTGAGGCACAAACGCTTGCAAACGCATATCTCGCGGTGAACCACGACCTCGAAATCGTCCCCGTCATCAACAAAATCGACTTGCCGACCGCTCGTCCCGATGAGGTGAAGGCGCAAATAGAAGACATTGTCGGTCTTCCTGCGGCGGATGCACTTCTGGTGAGCGCGAAAGAGGGACTGGGAATTGCGGAGATGTTGGAAGCCATTGTTACCCGCATTCCGCCTCCCCGCGGCAAAGCGGATGAGCCGCTCAAGGCGCTGGTTATCGATTCGATGTACGATAATTATCGAGGCGTCATTATGTACGTCCGCGTCTTCGATAATGCCATAAAACCGGGCGACAGGATACAGTTGATGGCAACCGGCAAGGCATTTGACGTGGAAGAGGTGGGGGTCTTTTTGCCAACCATGACGCCGGTCGACCAACTCGACACCGGCAGCGTTGGCTACCTAATCGCCGGTGTCAGAGTGATTGCAACCGCCAAGATTGGCGACACGATCACGCACGCCAATCGTCCCACATCCAGTCCGTTGCTGGGATATCGGGAGACGAAACCGCTTGTCTTCTGTGGACTTTACCCAGCGGATACAAGCGATTTTATCACGATGCGCGAAGACCTGGAAAAACTTAAACTCAACGACTCCTCCTTTAACTTTGAGCCGGAGACCTCCGTTGCGCTCGGATTTGGGTTTCGCTGTGGCTTCTTGGGGCTGTTGCACATGGAGGTGATTCAGGAACGGCTTGAGCGGGAGTTCGGTTTGTCTCTTATTCGCACCGTTCCAAGTGTCAAATACCACATTTACACCACAGGCGGGAACTGCCTTGAAGTTGATAATCCCGCCCATGTGCCGCCGCGCGACCAGATCGATTATATCCAGGAGCCTCATATCACGGCTGATATTATTGTTCCGCGGGACTACATCGGGAATGTAATGGGCATCTGTCAAAAGCGACGGGGTGGGTTCATTCGGATGAATCAGCTTGATGAAACACGGGTGCAGGTTTTTTACGATCTCCCACTAAGCGAAATCCTGGTGGACTTCTACGACAAATTGAAATCGGTGACGCGCGGATACGGTTCGCTCGAGTACGAAGTGGGTGCGTATAAAACGGCGGATCTCGTCAAATTGGACATCCTGCTTAACGGCAAATCGGTGGATGCGCTATCAAGCATTCTCCACCGAGATATGGCATATACACGTGGAAAGGCATGTATCGACAAACTGCGTGAGTTGATTCCGCGCCAAATGTTCGAGATTCCGATTCAAGCCGCGATCGGCAACAAAATCATCTCTCGCGAGACCGTGCGTGCTTTGCGAAAGAACGTCACTGGCAAGTGTTACGGCGGGGACATCACACGAAAGCGAAAACTGCTGGAACAACAGAAGGAAGGCAAGAAACGCCTGAAACGGATTGGCAACGTTGAAGTGCCTCAAGAGGCTTTCATGGCGGTTTTGTCAGTAGACGATTAAGCACTTGAGTAGAGGGACAGATTGTCAGCACGTTTCAAGAATGAACTTTACAGAATGAGAATAGTGTGCAACAATTGGCATTCATAAAATCACCAATCTTTGTAGCCGTGTCGGCAGACAATCGTAATGCTTAGACTTGCTTTTTTTTATTCTGATCCAAGGTTTTCTCCGGTGTTGGAGGTCAGACATTCATGAACACACCCGAAAATGACACAGCCGAGCAGCCGAGCCGTTGGCAAAGATTCCAAAACACCGTTGTTTGGGAATACATACAAGTTGCCGTTGTTGCTTTTGTGCTTGTCTTTGGGTTTATCCGCCCCTTTATTATCGAACCGTTCAAAATCCCATCCGGCTCAATGGAGAATACGCTACTCATCGGAGATCGCATCCTAGTCTGTAAGTTTATCTACGGGATTAAAATCCCCGGTACAAATATCAAACTCTTCGATTTTCACAAGCCTGCCCGCGGAGATGTGTTCGTGTTCATCCCGCCGCATGAAAAGGCGAAGAATTTTATCAAACGGGTCGTTGCCATTGAAGGCGATACCGTAGAAACGAAGGGAGATACACTTCGTGTGAACGGCAAAGCGATTGATGATAGCAACTATACCAAACATATGTCCTTCCCTTATCATAGACGCGATTTTCCGCCCTTCCTTAGACCGCAGTATATACCTGACGGTAAAGCGTTTGCCGATTTCAAGCTTTCGCCGGATCGATTTTACCGCAAGTTTCCGGATGGCAAACCGTTCTCGCTTCCCGAAGGTTTCGTTTTTGCGATGGGCGACAATCGAGATCAGAGCAGCGACAGCAGAACATGGGGTCCGGCTATGCTCGAAAACGTCAAGGGACAGGCGTTTATGGTCTATTGGTCGTACGACCACATCGGCAGACAGGGTAAGCCGTGGGCAATCTGGGATATTCCAAAGAGAATCCGATTCAATCGTGTCGTCAAGTTAATTCGCTCGGAGTTCGATGGAAGTCAAAAGTGATGAGCGAAAGGTAGCCTTGAGTTGTCCTTGGAAATTCGTTTAGATCATATTGTCAAGACATTCGATACCACGAAGGCGGTCAATGATGTTAGCCTTGAGATTGCGAAAGGCGAGCTATTTTTCCTTCTGGGTCCCTCGGGGTGCGGCAAGACGACCTGTCTGCGGATAATTGCCGGCTTCTATCAACCCGATGCCGGTCGATTAATGTTCGGCGATCGCGTGATGAACGGTGTGCCGCCGCATAAACGTAACACGGGAATGGTCTTCCAGAACTATGCGCTGTGGCCGCACATGACCGTATCCGAGAATATCGCTTACGGTCTGGTGCTCCGCAAGGTTGACAAGGCAATGCGAGAAAAGCGTGTAGCGGAGGCGCTAGAGATGGCGCAGATGCCGGAGTACGCTGATCGTCCCGTGAACAAGCTATCCGGCGGACAGCAGCAACGAATCGCGCTGGCACGCGCGTTGGTCATTGAGCCCAGTGTGCTGTTGCTTGACGAACCCTTGAGCAACCTCGACGCGCAGTTACGCCTTGAGATGCGCCACGAGATTAAACAGATTCACTCGCGTTCCCGAACCACTGCCGTCTATGTCACTCATGACCAAGCCGAGGCGCTCTCTCTCGCGGATCGCATGGCAATCATGAAAGACGGCGAAATCGTGCAAGTGGGCACGCCGCGTGAAATCTACCGTTTCCCTGTCAACGCTTTTGTCGCCAGTTTCGTCGGTGAAACCAACCTCATCAGCGGCAAGATTCGCTCTCTGTCCAACGGGTCGGCTGAGATTGAAACACCGATTGGCACTCTTCATTCCGCGTCGGTCTACCATGACTTTGTCGCCGGTGAAGAAACAATCTGCTCAGTTCGTCCGGAGGCAATAAACCCAGCCGAGAAAATCCCGCCGACCACGCCGAATCAGTATCATTCCAAGGTGCTTGATGCAACCTATCTGGGGCGCGTTGAGGAATACCAACTTTCAATCACCGACGATGTCAGAATAAAAGCCGTGCTCCACAACCCCAGTACCCATGGCAAACAGATGGGCGATGCGCTTCAGTTTTGGATTCATCCTGAAGATGTTATCCCGTTGCCCGCTCGTGACGCGCAGCAGCAGACAGAATAGAGGTATTTGCCTTCAATCCAAATAGAACCCAATGGGAAGGCCCCATCCAAACATTCACGTTAAACTTGCCGCACCGTGCAGCGGCATGAGGCGTACACGCCAATATCTATCCATTCAAGCACAAATGACCACGGCAGCAAGCTCATCAGTCAGCGTCATTAAGCCGCAAATTGAGGAGAACCGGTCGTGCGATACACGCCAAATCAGAAGAAAGCCCACGACATAAATCGGCACATCAGTGTAACAGCCGGAGCGGGATCGGGGAAAACGGAGGTGTTGGCAAACCGTTACCTCAAGATTCTGCTGGAATCCGATGTCTCCGTGCGAGGTGTCGTCGCCATTACCTTTACGGAGAAAGCCGCCGCCGAACTTAAAGTGCGGGCGCTCAAAAAGATTGCCGAGAAGACAGTCTCAAGCGCCGGGAACGATCGCCTGTTGGCGAAATTAGAAACCATCCGTGAAGAATTTACCGCTGCACCCATCTCGACAATTCACGAGTTCTGTGCGCGAATCTTGCGCCAATATCCGATTAAAGGCGTCGGTTCAGGATTCGACATTTTGCAGGGCGTCGACCAATGGCTGGTTCTTCGAGACACGGTCGATTCAACGCTGAGATTTATTGCCAATCGTCCACGGGGAGATGAAACACGGGAAAAACTCGCCAATTTGCTGCGAATATTCGGTCGGAGGAAACTTGAAGGAATCCTCGTTAAATTGTTAAACCATCGCGATGCGACCAATAGCTTGGTTAAATCCTTGTATCGTGAATCGGACGAGCAAATCATAGCAGCGTGGGAGGAATTTCTAGGAGCGGAATTAGGACGAAGCTTTAGAGAGCAATTTCCGATTGACCAATGGCTGAAATCTCTAAACGCTGCTTTGGACGTTGCGAAAGGAAAAAATGCGTCCAAAGTCAGTGATTTGACGAAGCAGCTTCAGAACGCGGGGAGCACGAGCGCCTCGCTGTCGATTCTCTCCGAGATTTCCCTCTTAATCTTGACACGAACAGGGGATATTGCCAAACAGAATTTCCTTGGTAGAGGGATTGATACCACCCCTGTTGAAGCTGACATCCAGTTCCTCACCGAAGCGGCGCAACACTTCCAGTCCTTTCCCTCCCTTACCGATGACGATGCCTTTCTTATCCGTGTCACATATCCGCTGTTAGCTATCTATGATCTGATACACGAGCAATACACGAATTACAAGCTGCGACAGGGCGCATTAGATTTTGAAGACCTTCAAATCGAGGTCAAGAATCTGTTGCAAGATGACGCGATCCGGAGGCGCCTTGCTCGTCAGTATTCCTATATCATGATAGATGAATATCAGGACACCAACCGTTTGCAGTACGACATCATCAAACCGTTAGTTTCCGACTTTGAATCGGGCAATCTGTTCATCGTTGGAGACCGGAAACAGAGCATTTACGGCTTTCGGGGTGCGGACGTGAGGGTATTCCTTCAAACCTTGAGGGGCATGACCGCGCACCAGTCGGGAATCACCGATGATATTGTGTGGGAGACCGAAACTCTTCAAGCGAAGGAATCGGAGAAACATGGCGACATTCGCCTTCCAGAGGCTTTCCGCTTCTTACGGAACCTTGTCGGTTTTGTCAATTTAGTCTTTGGGCGGATTATGGGGGATGAGAGGTCCAATGAGTTTGAGGTGGCGTATGAGCCGTTGATTATGGGAAGGAGAAACGAGGCGTCCGGCGACGTAGAATTGCTCATCGGACGGGAGTCGGGCACTCAAGAAAACGAGCTAATCGCCTCACGCATCCGCCACTTGATTCAGTCCAATGAACTCGTTTGGGATCGCGATACCGAAGAGCCGCGTCCAATGCGATACGGCGACATCGCTATCCTCATCAGAAGTCGCACTCGACTCCCGGAAATCGAGGCTGCACTGCTCCAAGCGAGAATCCCATACTCCGTCGCGAGTGGGATTGGGTTTTATCAGCGGCAGGAAATCTATGATATCTGCAACTACCTACAGTTTATGGAAGATCCGACTAATGATGTAGCGCTGGTTGGAATCCTGCGGGGACCGTTTTTCAGTATCTCCGATGCGGAATTATTTGAGATTTCACAACATTCCGAACAAGGTTCATTTTGGGAGAGGGGCAAGAGTTATCTGGCTGATAGCGGCACATCCGCGATGACCGGCGATAACCACAGCCAAGCACAGGATTCCAGCAAGCAGTCCGAGGCGAAGGCTTCAGACTTACTCATTTACGCCTGCGAGACTTTAGAAAAACATCTGAAGATTTGTCGCCGATTGCCCATCGCGACATTCATGCGGCGGATAATCAATGATACGGGAATGATTGGAACGTTGTCCGTGGGGCTTTCCGGCGGGCAGCGATGGGCAAATTACGAAAAACTGTTGGCAATAGCACGCGAATTTGACAGATTGGAATTTGCCGAACTTTCCGGTTTCATAGAACGGCTGAATCTGCTGATTGAAGAGGAGGGCCGCGAAGGTCAGGCAACGATCGAGTCTTCGGAGGACGTCGTTCAAGTGATGACCATCCACGCTGCGAAAGGGCTGGAGTTTCCGGTGGTAATCCTTCCCTATCTAAGCCGAAAATTCAAATTCGACCCGGAACCGTTCATTGACGATGAAATTGGCATCGGTTTCAGTCCGGCAAAGCCCGAGAAGAACTACGAGGGCAGCCGTCCATCAATTGCCAGAGTCATGAAAACCCGTCAGGTACAAAAAACTGTCGCTGAGGAAAAGAGACTTTTCTATGTGGCGGCGACCCGCGCCCGCGACAGACTCATCCTCTCGGGATCCATTGATTTAAGCAGTAAGCCACCTAGTAATTGTTGTTTCAAGTGGTTGCTAAACGCTCTTGAGCTGACAAAGGCGCCTAACGAATCTCAGATCGAATTTCCCGTGACAATTGAAGCCTTGACCGAAGATTCGCGAAGGTCAATCTCGTTCAATATTCCCATTCGAATATTCCATTCCACTGAGGAGATGAATCTCTCCGGCGAAACGCCGACACTTTCGTTACCTCCCGTCGACTTTCCCGAGATTCACATAGAGCCGGTGGAAAGCACGCTGGCTGGCGAAAATCTGTCTGTCCCGCAACTCCTGAGCTACAGCCACTGTCCGACGAAATTCTACCTTAAACATCGCCTCGGTCTCCCGGACAGGAACATACTCGTCCCGGAGGAAGACGAGTCGGATTCGCAAGACTTCGATGGCAGTCCAAAAAATCGGACAGTTCGCAACGTGCTTGCTCAACTAAGAACAAGTGCGGATTGCAAGCGAGATTTAAGCAAGTTAATCAACACTGTCGTGAAATCTGTGTCAGCCGTGCTCGCAGAGGATGAGGTGGCTCTCCACGTGAAACACTTCTTGGATTCCGATATAGGGAAGCTGGCGTTAGCCGCCAACGAAAGCTACTGCGAACAAGAGATACACGCGCTGCTAGGCGATCACGTTATCCACGGGGTAGTAGACCGTCTCTTCAAAGGCTCGGATGGGCTATGGCAGATTATCAATTATGAAACCAATCAATTCGACTCGTCGGAGATTGAGACGTGGATAGACTTCTACCGTCCACAGGTTGAGTTGTACGCGCTGCTGGTTCATCGGCTTTACCCGGAACAGGGAGTGATACCGGCAACAATTTGCTTTACCTCGCTTGCCGAAGCCCATCCAATGAACCTGACCGCAGACGAGTTGGAGAGGATTGAACAGCAGTGGATTGAGAGGATTGAGGTCCTTCAGAGGGGGAAGTTCGAAAAAAACAGAGGGCACTGTCCACTCTGTCCGTACTTCGTTGAGGAACAGTGCTTGGTCTCGGATCCAGAGTAATCAATCGAAGTTAGGAACTGCGCCTCTCGGTTCATAGCAGCGGAGCGGAAGAACCGGCTTTCAGTTGACGCCTACCAGCCCAAACTGTATAATTCGGAAATTCGTAGAAAGCTACCAGTTAGGGGATTTTGTCTTTGATTTGAGGATTGAAGATTCACTACGAACCGAAGCGCGTACATCCTATTAACCGTCAAATAAATATCAACTTAACGAGGAGTATACATGAATCGACCCCCGGAATCATTTGTGCAAGTACGAGAAGACCGCTTGCTCGCTTTTTCAACGGCTTGTTATGAGAAAGCCGGATTGACTCACGATCACGCGGCGCTCATTAGCCGACTGCTTGTGAACTCGGATTTGCGCGGCGTACGCACGCACGGAACACGGAACACCAATAGCTACTGCAGCGGTTTTGAGAATGGCAGTCACAATCCCCGACCTAACATCCGCGTTATTCATGAGTCGCCAACCGCGGCGGTTCTTGATGGAAACGGTACGCTCGGCTATCTCCCGATGGTTCGTGCGACGGAGCGCGCCATTGAGAAGGCGAAAGAGTTGGGTATCGGGATGGGACTTGTGCGCTATATCGGGCATTACGGCTCGGCAGGTCACTATGCCCGACTGTGTAACGAGGCGGGGTGCATTGGGTTCTCGGTGCAGGGGTATTCCGATCAGGGTAAAGCCAGAGAGGCGGGGGCGCAACTCGGTTACTTCGGTAATCCGCCCATCTGCTTTGCCATACCATCCGGAGAGGAGCCATCGGTTGTGCTTGATGCCGCAACCTGCATCTTGGCGGATTACCAACGCGGTCCCGAATTCGATGAACTTCTGTCGTTGATCCCGGCGGCGTTTTTCAAGAGCATCGGATACACGGCGGTTGCCAGTTTGCTGGGCGGCGCGTTAACCGGATTTACCGAACCGCCGCCGGAGGACACTGCCAAATGGAATGGAGCAGAATTGGGGGGAATGGTTCTCGCTATTCACATTGATTCTGTGGTGCCCGAGGCGGTTTTCAATGCGGAGGTCGATCGGATGGTACGGGATGTGCGCGAAACATACGAACCGATGCCGGGATACGATCGTGCGCTGCTCCCGGGCGCGATTGAAGCGGAGCGGATGGAGATGCACCGCCGGGAAGGCATTCGCTACGGGGAGGAGGAGCAGCAGTCGGCGCGTGCGGTTAGCCAGAGGCTTGGCGTGCCTCTGCCGTGGGATCAAGCGACTGAATAGGGAGTGCGATAGTAAATCCCGTGCGATAGAACTCCCACAGACAACAACACTCGAATGCCCTAAAAACGCTTTGCCATCTATTTTAAAACAGGCATCTTAAACTTTGGTTGTCTACACTGGACTGAATGACTGAATATCGTTGCTACGTTTGTAACACAACCTATCCCATAAACACCCTCCGCTACAAATGCGATTGTGACGGCGTGCTGAATCTCAAGAAGGGGGAGAACCCCTACCCACTTGACGAGATTCCGAGGCGACGCAGTACGCTCTGGCGTTATCGCGAAGCCATCCCCGTTGACCACGATGCATCAATCGTCTCGCTTGGCGAAGGCATGACGCCGCTTGTTCCGTTCAATGATGGCGCGTGCGGACATTACCTGAAATTGGACTTCATATCGCTCACCGGTTCGTACAAGGATCGCGGCGCTTCGGTACTAATCTCCAAACTCAAAGAACTAGGTATCCGGGAAGTCGTTGAGGATTCATCGGGAAATGCCGGCGCCGCAATAGCCGCCTATTGCGCGAGGGCTGGAATCGGCTGCACCATCTACTGTCCCGCGTCCACGTCGAAGGGAAAACTCGCGCAGATCGGCGCCTACGGAGCACGTTTGAAGCTAATCGAGGGCAACCGCGCGGCAACCACCGAAGCTGTGCTTGAGGCGGCGGAGACCACCTATTACGCCTCCCACAACTGGAATCCGTTCTTTCTGGAGGGTACGAAGACGGTTGCGTTCGAGATCGCCGAACAGCTTGGCTGGAGAGCGCCTGACCATGTAATCTGCCCTATCGGGTTTGGGAGTGTCTTCCTCGGCTTATACATCGGATTCGGCGAGCTATATGCGGGGGGAGTCGTTGAGAAGATTCCGCGGCTACTGGGCGTGCAGTCGGCGGCGTGCGCTCCAATCTACACGGCGTGCAGCGAAAATGGGAAGATTAAGCGTACCTCGCAGACCCATGAGACACTTGCCGAGGGAATTGCGGCGGAATATCCAATTCGGGGGGAAATGATAATGGAAGCCCGGCGAGAATCAGATGGAGGGTTCACCATCGTGAATGAAGAGGAAATCAAATCTGGCGTTAGAATCCTTGCGGCAAAGGGGGTCTACGTTGAACCGACTTCCGCGGTTGTGGTTAAAGCGTTCGACAAGTTCGTGGGAGAGGGTATTATCCGTAAGGGTGATACGGTTGTGTCGATACTTACGGGTTCCGGGTTGAAGGCGACGGAGAAGCTGATGAAGATTATGTGAGGTGTGTTCAGAAACGAATTTCTACCGCCGGGAATGTCCAATGTGATTATCATGGGATCTGTGCAGTTGGACGCTCGTAGAGGACGGCCCCTGTGCCGTCCGCAAGTATTGAGCGACGACGGCGATCAATATCGCCAATTCTCGTGAGGGAGCGGCGCACGGTTGAGTTCGTCCCTATAGGTTCGCCATTGGGGGATAAAGTTATCCATCAACTCGCGAAACCGGTCGTTGTGGTGGCGCTCAAGCAGATGTACCATTTCGTGAACGAGGATGTACACCAGACAGGAACTGGGTTTCTTCGCCAGTTCGAGATTGAGCCAGATCCGTTTGGCTTCAGCGTTACAGGAGCCCCAGAGCGTTTTCATTTTCTTGATTCGCACATCTTCGACGGTCACGCCCAGCTTCGGTCCCCATATGGCGACGAGCGGAGGCAACTGATTGCGGAGGTGGCGGCGATACCAGCGATGAAGCACGGCTTCTCGCGCCTCTCGGTCAGAGTTCGGGCGAACACCTAATTCAAGCCTCGTGTTGTTGCGCGGTTTAACTGTCGGCGGCGCGTCGCGCTCAATCACATCCAGCCGGTAACGTCTGCCTTCAAAGTAGTGGCTCTCACCGGTTACGAACTCGCGCTGAGATTGGCGTATCTGTCCCTCGAACTCCGCTTGCTTCCGGCGTATCCAACCGAGGCGTGAGATGACGGCGAGGCGTACAGCTTCATCATCAAGGCGCAAAGGCACCGCCACGCGAACCCGACCGCTCGGTGGATAAACGCCGACATGGAGGTTCTTGATCTCCTTGCGGACGATTTCGACCGGTATTCCCCGGACTTCTATACGCTGACTATTGATCTCAGTACTCATGCTGGTTCTTCACAATCTCAAAGAGCGCGTCAACGTCAACGGCGTAATCGCCAAATTCTTCCGCGACGACCTTTGACATGGCTAGGCGTACTTTTCGCTCTTTGAGCCTATGTCCCTTCCAATCGTCTTCCTTTGAATCGCGGATAGCTTCATCCAGTGCAACTGCCACCCGCGCTCTGATTTCTCGGTTCGGGGGGTTTTCATTCTGACCTTCTGTCTCTGCAATATCCGATGCATCGGATATTGTTATGTTGTCGAATAACGCCTGCCGCGATGCGGTGTTTATCCCCGAAGGATAGGATACCCTGGTTTGATATGTGTCAATCTGTCTAGTCAACGCCGCAATCCTTGCCAAATAGGTTTGATAATCTATTGCATTCTGTCTTCGCTGCTGGATCAGGGCATCAAGCAGCCTTGACATCTCCTCATAGTAAACAGGATTGACCGGTGTCCGGTCAATAATTACCCGACGGACGTTGTTTTCAATCGTCTCGGCCGCAGCTTTGCGATTTTTCTTGATTCCCTCGGGCAGCGAATCAATCGCGGCTTCACCGCGCTGGACAATCAGTTCCACAAGCGTTAGGTCGTCGAACTCGGAAAGCTTCTTACTCTCCTCTGCCCGGATGTAGGCGTCCAACAGGTGTCGCATGGCGGGTTCATAGACCTTCAGGTCAATATAGTCGCCACTCCCCAGCTTGACCTCCTGCCGCACTCTCTCGTAGCGATCGACTTCGGCTTTAATCTCCCGGGCTTCGGCATCGCTGTAGCCGGCATCACTCATCTCGTTTGCCAGATTGGCGTACGCCCGCAGCAACCCCGCGACCGACTTATAAAGGGTTAGGCGCTTTTGCTCATTGGCTTTGAGTTGATCGGCGTTGCCGCTCTCGACGGCGCAAAAGTAACGCAGATAAGCCGCTGTATCGCGCGGCAACTCAACCGGTTCGCAAAGCGCCTTGACCGCCTCGCGTGCCTCCTCAAGCCGTTCACGTGCCTTCTCAAGTCGATTTTCGAGTAAGCCTTTCACGTCTTCGGGGTCGTAGTCTGCGAAGGCTTCTCCGGTGTAGTCCGCAATCGACGTCTCTAAGGAGCGGAACAGGTCTTTGTAGTCGATGATGTAGCCGTATTCCTTGTCCTCGCCGTGAAGACGGTTGACCCGGCAAATCGCCTGAAACAGACCGTGGTCCTGCATCTTCTTATCAATGTAGAGATACGTCGCTGGCGGGGCATCGAAACCGGTTAGCAGTTTGTCCACGACAATAAGTAGTTTCATCTGCCCCGGCTCTTCGACGAAACGTTTTTTGACCTCCTGCTCGAACTGCTCGACCTTGTGCATCGCGGTGTCTTCCGATTCGTCGAAGTGTTCCGCGAGCATCTTCCGGTAAATGTTATGCTTGAGCAGTTTTTCGGTTAATCCCTCGCCGGTTTCTTCACCTCTAATGGCAGACGGAGACGGCTCGTAAGAGGTCACGATACCGCATTTGCCCTGCAGTGGGGATCCCTGAAACATCTCGAATAACCGACATGCCGCGTAGATGGTATCGGAAACAAGCAAGGCGTTTCCATGGCCGCTTGCTAAACGATTTTGTGTCTCCATGTCCATCAGAATGTCATCGACAATCTGGTTCAACCTATTTCGTGAACTCAGCACCCTCTGCATCGTGCCCCAACGCTGTCTGGGTTGCGCCTTTGCCAGGTCGGTTAACCCTCGCGTCTTGATTTCAAACCACTGATCGATTCGCTCTTGTGAGGTGATGTGCTGGTCGATGTCGCGCGCTTCATAGCGTAGGTCAAGTACGACATTATCCTCAACCGCCTGGTCGTATTTGTAGGTGTGGATGTAGGGACCGAAGGTTTGAATACTCTGCAGTTTGTCGCGCTTAAGCAACGGGGTGCCCGTGAAGCCGATTAGCATTGCTCCCGGTAAAATAGCCTTCATCGCCCTATGCAGCTTGCCCGACTGTGTGCGGTGGCATTCATCCACAAAGACAAAAAACTCGCCGCGGGGGTGAAAATCCGCTGGCAGATTGTGTTTGATGTCCTCAATGAATTCCTCCACGTCTCGATCACTGACATCTCCCGAGGCGCCGAACTTGTGGATCAGCGAACAGACCAACCATTTAGCAAGGTCATTGAGCGCGCCTGCCAAGTCGGCGCCGCTCTGAGTACGGTAGATATCTTCGTTGACTCCTGTGAAAACCTTCTCGATCTGTTCATCCAGCTCGCTGCGGTCGGTGATGATTAACACGCGACTGTTGGTGATGTTCTCACGAATCCATTTCGCCAGCCAAACCATGGTCAGGCTCTTTCCGCTGCCCTGGGTGTGCCAGATGATGCCGCCCTCTCGCTTCTTGACGCGCGCCTGTGCGGCTTTCACGCCGAAATACTGGTTATGCCGACAGATTTTCTTCGTCCCCGCATCAAATACGATGAAGTCGTGCAGTATTTCAAGCATCCGCTCTTTGCCGCAGAACTGGCGCAACTCCCGGAGCAACGGATTATCGTCGTCGGTGTCGTCAACCTCCTTCCAGCGAAGCCAATGTTTCTCCGGTGTCTCTATCACGCCGTAGCGCAGCCCTTCGGTCTCGTTGCCCGCCATGATGAGTTGCACCGTCGAGAAAAAGGGACAGATAAATTCACCCCGCTGGTTGTCGAGGTTTTGACGGATACCCTCGGAAACCGACACCGTGGAACGCTTTAACTCCAGCACGCCGAGCGCTATTCCGTTGACGTAGAGCACTATGTCGGGTCGCTTGGTGTTTTCCCCAACAACGGTAACCTCCTCGGCGATGCCGAAGTGGTTGTTTGCTGGGTTTTTCCAGTCGACGAGCCGGACAGTCTGGTAGTGATCGCTTTGTCCAACTTTGACGTTTACGCCGTATCGGAGTTGTTCATACACCTTAAGATTTGCGCTGTAGAGTGTCGTGCTCCCGCCGAAGTCAGCAGTCTTGTGTACCTCAAACAAAGTCTTCTGCACAATCTGCTCGCTGTGCCCCTGTCCCTGCAGCCAGTCAGTAAGATATTCATCCTCAACGTTGCTATTGCCGGGACGCTCCTTCCAATTACCAAGACCGTCGTAGCCGAGGACGCCTTGAAAATACGCGATCACGCGCCGCTGTGTAAAGAATTCCTGTTGCCCTATCGTGTTCATTGCACTGCTTTCATCGGATTACTCGCGCCATGCCAATAATAAATCTTGCAGGTTTTCCACAGGCGGCTGAATGTCGCTTTCCTTGTTGCGGACCCCGTTGATGGCCATCCTCGCATGTCGCCCCTGGCAACTTGTTTTATCCGGAGATATTCTCATCCAGAAATTCTCCAATTCTTTCGTGGTTTTCGGGTATGCCGATGAAGTAGTCGTTGCATACAGCGCGGAAGCGTGCAAACACTTTGCGACTAGTGGCGTCCGGATCTTTGAAAATGCCGAGAGAACGAAACGATATTCCCCACCGCTTGAATTCATACAATGCGATCGTCGCATCGCGAGTTTTATTATCATGAGGAAGAGCGTATACAAAAAGTGGTTGCGGCATACCGTTGATTCGACAATCTACTTTGTAAGTTCCTTCGGGATCATGACGTGGATTAAACCAGTCGAAAGTCGTGCGCTGTTCTGGCGCTTTTTCATGTATAAGAGAACGGAAGTCTTCTAAGAATGTGGATTGAACCCGTTCCCTCGACAAGTATGAAACGTCAATTATCTTGAGAAGTGCTTGGATGAACGAATACAGCGCATCGCCGTAACGACCATCCGACACATCAATTACCAATTCTCCGTCACGGTCTTCCACTTCAAACATGGAGAGCGCTCTTGAGATAATTTCCCCGCGTGTACCGCTATGAAGAGCCTTCTCATCTATCTCGTAGGTGAGGTGCATGTAGGTATGCGCTTCGTCGGTAAGTATCCACTGACTACCCACCTTCTTCAGGACAATGACCAACTGATCGCCATCCTCGAACATAAAGGGGGTAAACACGCGGAAACGCTCTTCGCCATCGGCTGAGAGCCTAACCTTTGCCGAGACTTTAGCCATAAAGTCTTGTTCTATGATGTTGATGGGCATTGCTTACACCTCCTCAAAAAGAGTCAACTGTAACTCAGATGGTTCTTCAAAATTTGCGTCCTCGATTAGACACTGAAGGCCACTATCAAAGTCGTTGTACCGGTTCGTTACTTGTGCGTAGGCATCCTCAGCTAATCCACGTTGCTGATATCGCTCTGTCGCGTAGTGAATGTGAAATCCATCAATCTCCTCTTTTTCGATTGAATTGTAGTGAGGATTGGTCCACCCATTGTAACGGCGGAGTCGAAATTGTCGATTTGACAGGGGAACGACAACTGTCAAGATTACTGAAAAATCCAATGGCTGGATGTCTTTGCGTCTGGCAATAATGTGGAATTTGTTTTCGTTGTCACCGGTGACAATCAATTCCCTTTTCTTATTGTTTGCTTTGAGTAGCGTATTGCGCCAGTTTACAGGCAAAACTTTGCGTTCCTGTATCAACGCTGCGATTTCCTGATCTGAATACGTAATATGCATAGACGTTTTGACGTTTTAAGAAACGCTCGTGTTGCCCTGAAAGATTCTTTGAAGGCGTTTTTTTTAACAATAAGTGCGTTTGGCTTTGGGGGCCCGAGGTTTATAGATAGCTCTCAATTCCTCGGCAGGAAGCATTAAAAACAGTGCCATCGCTTTATTGTAGTCGCTATCATCTACCGATTTGAATCGAACCTTGCATCTTCTGGTAGACTTGGGGTGGGGTGGATCGAGGGACTGACAATGCATTTCTTCCGAGAATTCATCTAAAAGTTCATCGGGCACAATGGATACTGTACCGCCGTAAATCGCTCGCACATTCAACACGTCATCTATGCTCATACTGTATTTGCACATGACACCATTGCCGTTCATTTTTTGTCTCCCTTTTTTGTTTTTACGGGTGTTCAAATTCAGCCATCCATTCGGTTGGATTCAGAATTTGGTAGCCCGGAGTTCGTAGTTTAACTTTTGATTGTCTAATCGCATTGGGGACCCACGTCAGGCCTCACTAATCGCACACGCCCCGTGAGAAGTTGCTGCATCATCCCCTGCTTGATGGCACGAGTTTTGTCCCAACGCTGCTCCAACGCGCCAATCTCGGCATCCATGTCAGAGAGGACCGCGGCGATGACGACTTGCTCGTCAATGGGTGGAAGAGCGACACGAATCTTTGAGAATGCTGGCCATCTTAAACTACCCCGGCGATTAATGGAGGACGTGGTAGCATTAGCAAACTGTTGGCGGTAGGAATCAAGCTTCAGCAATCTGTGGAGGAAGAAACTATTAATGCCCTCCTTCGGTGAGCACACGACATAAATTGGGCTAACTAGAGCTACATCATAGAGATCCTGAAGTCCGATTGATCCCTCTTCAACATGGTTTATGGGATAACCTATCTGTCCGCGTCTGATGATTTTGTAGCTACTCAGGTCTTTACTGAAGACTTGGTTCTTGAAGTAACTAAGCGAATCAACGAATCCCAGATGCTTAGAGCAGGTCAAAACCGGAATATCCGTGCCTAAATTGTTCTTCTCACTACATAGACTTACCACGTCGCCGATTTGATTCGTTTCCCATTCTCCGCTGAACCCCGGCAGGCGTATCCTGCCGGTTAGGAGTTGCTGCATGGCTGCCTGCTTGATTGCACGCTTTTTGGCAATGAGTGCATCCAACGCGCCAATCAACCCGTCCACATCCGACAACACCTCGGCGATGGCGTGTTGCTCAGCCCATGGCGGAATAGATAACTCAAGGGCAAAAAATTGCCCTTTTGACATATTGTAGCGTGTAGAGCCTTGCGCGAGCACGTTCATAATGTCGCGTCCCACGGATCCTCTGAAATAATACGCTAGAAACAAGGGAAGATATTCCTTTTTATCATGAATCCGAAAGCCGAAGCAGAAACTGTTTAGGTATAGATTATCTAATTGCTGACCCATCACCGCACCAATTGCAAGATCGCCCGGTGTCTCCGATGAGGCGTTAAATAGCAAATCTCCTTTCAGAACCGAGTTCTGTGATTCGCCAGACCGAACATGAACAGAGGCCGTGTTGTGATCGTCAAGAATGACGTTTTCTAAAATGCCTCGAAATGTTACATATCGTGCGTTACCACCTTCAAAATCGGCTTTATTCTTACCAGACAACCCTCCGTAGACCGAGCCAATGGTTCCCATGCTTGTTTTTTTCCATGCATCGCTAAACCTCGACAAACGTGCATTGCTGTCAACTGTGTGTTGAGAATCATTCAGTATATGTGAATGTTTGTTTGGGATACTCATTTCCACTCAATTCCCATGTTCCTCATATGTCTGTTTATCTTTGCACTGAACTCTTCCACTACACCATCTAGTTGCGGCAATGGCTGAGCGTAGCGCTCTTCTAGCTCTTTTACGCGACCGGTGAGTTGTTGTGTCAGGCGTTGCACTTCATCTTCAATCGAAGCTCGGATGCTCCCAAACCACTTGTCTTGGACGACGATCGTCTCGATCTCCGCCTCAGTAAGCGTGGTGTAGCGAGCCAACACCTTCGTATCAAGTGCAAATTGGGCGTCTCTAGCCGCCTTGTCCGCTTTTGCCTTGGTCTCTAACAGGGACAGGCAACGTTCAAGGATGTCCCGTTCCTCGTCGGTATTCTCCTTGTCAAGGGGTGTCACCAAATCCGGCGTGATTTCATTCAGCCGCGCCTTCACGCCCGCCAGAGTGACGTTGCCTTTGTCGTTTACTACGTCCAGCAGCAAGCCCTCATCTCCGGTGTGCTCTTCAAAGAAATCCTCCAACGTGCTTTTGGCGTCTTCCTGCTCCGCACCCAACATATCAAGGACGTCCTGTTCAGCGGCGAAGTCGCGTGTCACAATCAGGGCTGGCGGAATTAGGTCCATCTTGTATTTCTTGCGTTTAATAATCAGGTCCGGGGTTTCTGTGATCTTCCGGTTCTTGTCCTCAATGACATCGCGAGGTTGGGCTGCCTGGAGCCACCCGTCCGCGGCGATGAGGTAGACGTCATCTTGCATCGTCTCGTCCCAGAAGTTCATTAGGCGCTGGTAAACATCGTACGGATTGAGCAGCGGCAGGTCCGCAAAACACGCGAGCAGTCCCTCCGACAGAGCATGAATAACTTCTTTGGGGGACGCCCCAACCTCAATGTCTAACAGCATTGGTTCATGGGCATCCCGCCACGCGTTGAAGCTGGTGTACACGCGTTGTTGGAAAACGTTGAATTCATGATGATTGAGGATAGAGGTTTTCACGTGCCGTGTTTCCACTTTAGGGTCGCTGTAGCCTGGTCTGCCGTTACCCTTGAACAATTCTCGACGTAACGAGGGAAAGATTGCCCAATAGTCCCCAAGTGCGTCAATGTCACGATTGGGAATGCCGCCGTTTAGGTGAGCGTCAAGGTCGTGCAAATCGTCCGGATCGCTGGTATTGATATAGCGCGGAATGTTGAGGTTGTAATCGTTGGCAGGGTCGGCAATCTTGGATACCGGCACCATACGGGAATAGCCTTCCTGCTCGGTGCGCTTGTTAAAGACATCCACAATTTTGTGAATATCTTGGGCGCGCAGGCGGTTCTTGTTGCCGTCCTTGAGGAAGTCCTTGCTGGCGTCAATCATGAAGAAGCCTTTACGGGCATGGGCATTCTCCTTGTCGATGACCAGAATGCAGGCGGGGATGCCGGTACCGTAGAAGAGATTCGCGGGCAAGCCGATAATTCCCTTGATCATGCCTTGCCGGATGAGATTTCTACGGATATCCGCCTCCTTGTTGCCGCGAAACAGTACGCCGTGGGGAAGGATAATGGCGCCCTTGCCCCTGCTATTAAGCGACGCAATGAAGTGCAGGAGAAAGGCGTAATCACCGTTCTTAGCGGGCGGAATACCGTACACAAAACGTCCGTACTCGTCGTGAGCAGGGTTGAAGCCGGTATTCCATGCTTTGTCGGAGAAGGGCGGATTGGCAACCGCGAAGTCGAAGGTCTTTAAGCCGTTGCGTTGATTCTTGAAGTACGGGTCAGATAGTGTGTTGCCGTGCCAAATGTCAGCGGTCGGATTGTCGTGCAGAAACATGTTCATTTGCGCGAGTGCGTAGGTGGCGTTGTCCTTCTCCTGGCCATAGATGGTGATGCCGCGTGGCGCTTCGTCGGCAGCTTTAAGCAGCAGCGAGCCGGAGCCGCAAGCGGGGTCGTAAATCGTTTGGTCCTGGCGGGTGTCGGCGCCGATGCCAATCACCTTTGCCATGATGCGAGAAACCTCGGCTGGGGTGTAAAACTGGCCCTTGCTCTTGCCCGATTCCGTGGCGAAGTGGCGCATGAGGTACTCGTAGGCATCGCCAAGCAGGTCGTCACCCTCGGCACGGTTAGCGCGGAAGTCGAGACTGTCGAATATGGCGACCAGCTTGGAGAGCCGGTCCGACATCTCTTTGCCGGTACCGAGTTTGCTCCGATCGTTGAAGTCCGCCTGATTGATGACGCCCTTGAGGTCGTTTGCTTCGGCGAACTTGGCGATAATCACGTCAATCTTTTCGCCGATGTCCTTGTCGCCTTGAAGTTTAGCCATGTCGGCAAAACCGCCGCCATCAGGGATGTCAATGAGCGCGTCGGGCTGGGCGGCGTACTTGTCGGAGACATACTTCATGAACAGCAGCGTCAGGATGTAGTCCTTGTATTGGGTGGCGTCCATGCCGCCGCGCAACTCGTCGCAGCTTTGCCAGAGCGAGGCGTAGATTTGGGATTTCTTCAGTGCCATAGTTGGTTATCACCTTGCAACATTGGAAACTGGGTAGAGCACGGAGCCCGACAGGTCTTTTCCGAAGTGCCGTTTCAGCACTCGACTAGGCATCGCTTCCTGCCGAATTGCTCCAATCCTCCCTATCCTCCGGGGACGATTGGCTTTCGTAACGAATGACGCATCCTTCCTGTCTTCAACTCCCCCATGTTCCATATTATATGCAGTCCGCGTATACCTGTCAATCTTTCATAGACCATGTGTCATGAACGTTGTTGCGAGGTAAAAATCTGGGTGATAGACTGAGGGAAGGGCGTCCTGGACTACGAAAATGCTGGTAGACACTCGCAGAGGACGGCCGCTGTGCCGTCCCTAAGCACCGTTCGGCGATTATCGAATCACCGACTAAGTTGTGATTGAGGTTCGCGACGGCAGACGGGTCGCGACCTAGAGCTCGCTCCTACAGGAGCCGTGTGTGCGAAGGAGTGTTGGGTTTCACTAGCGATATCTGGTAGGTCAGTTTATTGGAAGAAAAATGGCTCTATTTGACCGTGGCAAACATTCACCTCTTACCGTTCAACCCAAACTAGGTACTTCACCTTCAATATTCTGTGTCCAATACACCAAATTATCAAAGGTCATGGGGTAGTATAACCCGTCTGGCTTACCTTTAAATACCTGTTTCATTATCCTGCAGAAATCTCCATCCTTAAGAACACCTTGCGCTGCTTTAGCAACTGGCGCGAGGCTACGCAATGAGGGATTGAACACTTCAAAGGCTACAATTTCCGCTGCCCCTAAACGATTTTTATCTGAAAAGTCTTGGTGACACCACCAGCAGATATGGGAAACTTTATCCGGGTTAAGCACAGCAGCCGATACGCCGGTGACCACGCTGGAATTTCGTCTTATTATGTGGTCTCGGATTCGTTCTTTAAGGTTCCTACTACTACCAACGTATGCTACGTTTTGCGTGTAATCAGGATTCGTCGGTACGTCTTTGCCAAGTGAGAGCAAGTTATTATGATCATACATTGCGTATATACCCGGTTTTTTTACCGGTATTGGACTTGTAGAGAAGGGATTTTTTGGAAAAGAACGCGCTTCAGATAAATCAATCATGGCTTCGATGTCCTCCTAAGTTCGAGAGCCCTCAAGAGATGCAGGGGAGATTTTTGACCATCTGGTCTTTTTGGTTGACCGTTGAAAAAGTCGCTGGCGGATTCCGGTACCATGCAGATGACGTGTTAGGTTTCAGTCGGATTTAGGTGTGGCACGTCGGGGAAGCAGGATTTCTATCGCACTGGGATCTCTGTCGCGGTAGTTATCCACTCCCGTGATCTATTCGGTCGGTTAATCCCACGCTGGGGCTTTGATGTAGTGTGGCTCGGTTTGCAGCACACCTGCGCCGCGCTGGACTTTTAAATGCTGGTGCGCAATGCGCACCTTACAAGAAATGGTGGGCAGGGGATCTCTATCGCACTCCTTAACCAGTCGCTTGATTCCACCCTACAGGATTGTACTAGAGGTCTAATTCGACGGTGAGATTGCGTTCGGGGTCGTGGTAGCGGATGAGGCGTCCGACGGAGGATACCCAGAATAATTGACCTTCGACATTTAGTCGAAAGCAACTCAGCTCTTGGCCGTTGACGACAAGATCCTCGGCATCTTCGACGATGATTTGGAGCGAACGAAGCGTCGCATCCGGCGGATTGAGCAGATTCACTTCCCACTGCAACTCGGTCGAAAGTTCCTGTTGACGGAAGAGTAGGTCCCACCCCCAAAATGAGAGGTCCTCAATGAAATGGGGAACCTTCTCGACCCACATTTTGAATCTTTCACCGCCCTTCCTGAATCGAAGACGAGTCCCTTCGCGGGTATATTCATAGGACATCTTCTCGCCGTTTACCTCCATCTCCGATTGATAAAACAGGGGTTTCCCATTAAGCGTGAGATAGAGACTTGATTGTGCATTGATTTGACCGAAGATGTCATCATTAAGCGATAATGCCCCCTCGATTTCATAACATTGGATGCCGTCATAGGTCAAAATTCGCTCGACGCGACTCGCGCTTTTGCCAATAGGTTGTCCGTCACGCTCAAACGAAAATTGGTTTCGTTCGCCGACTTGCAGCGGAATAAAATCTTGCCACGTAATCATGGCGCTCTGAAAGTCTAATACTTCCATCTCGCCGGGTTTCGTTGCTAGTTGTCCATTTCCTCGCCACAAGGCGACGTGCGCCGCACCAACCCCTCCGGTCTCGCCCGTAAGGGAATCCATCGCCATCCAACCTTCGTCGCCCCCAATGCTTACCTCCACCCAGTGATGTTGAACAAATACGCCGTTATTTGTGTACAATAGCCCCCCGAGAACGTTCGCGGGAATCCCAAGCGAACGAATCAACTCGACCGCAAGCCGGGATCTCGACAGTGCATCGCCGGATTTGTTTGAGAGGCATTCATCGACAGAAACCGTCCTCGGATTGTAGGCGATTTCTTGCGTCACCCAATGGACAACCGCTTTCGCCGCATCGTAGCTCGTGACCACTCCGGCGGCGATTTCCTTTGCTTTCGCTTGGATTTGTCCCAGAGATTCGTCTGCGTGGTCATCTTGAATCGGTCTCGGGCCTGGCGCCCGGTCAGAGCGTTGATACGACTTGACGTTAAGGACACCGAGAATATGCGTGGTGTCAGTGCCTGGGTGCGCCTTACCCTCAAACCACTGATTGGAAACATCAAGCCCCAATTTACCTGATACAGAAACTTGGAGGTCGAGGCGCATTTGCAGCGCGACAAGGTCAGCCGCAGCCCCAAGTTCTTGATTGACGGTGAGGCGAGGCAAATCGGGATTTTGACGCAGTGCCGCCAAACGGCTCTCGATTACATCTTGCATTGGCAGCACGGAGTTGTCCGCAAGTATAATTTCTGTCCTCTGTGAAGGGATATCCCATTTCACAATCCGCCGACTCTGTCTATCGTACCAGAAATCCATCGCCAACCCACTATTATGCGCTTGCAGCCAGTCGGTTTGGTAGGTAACCTCCCCAACCGTAAGCTTTTCGCCGCCAGCCCACGTCAACCGTAATTCGACAGCTTTGGGCTGACGCGGCACGGCTAGCGGGATAAGAATATGAAAGGACTGTGTGCCGCGTTTCCTGAAGTCAAACTGTCCGAGAAGGACATTGTAGTGGTCAATCCTGAAATTGTCGTCAACGAGATACGTCGGCGCGGACAGGGAAATCTCGTTGTCGAAATTCTGTCCGCCAGCGACAATTTGTTGAGTTGCGATGTCCTTCTCAAACTTGGTATCAACTGTCGATTGAGTAAACCCATTGATGTAAGTGGAAAGGTGGTATTCAATCGGCAACTGCGTTTGAGAGTTGAGGCGGGTGTTGGCTTCCAGCTTGATCTTCTGGTTCAGTTCGCTTTGACCAATATTGAACAGCACGGTCGTTTGCATCGCCAGATCGTCGCCGACGGACTTCACCTCATAGGAGATGTAGCCGACGGGGTTGCCCGACATCTTGATTTGGTAGTACACCTGATCCGCGTTCACGGACAGGGACAGAGACAACAACATCAAATGAACTATAACAGATAGATTTTTCATACGGGAAAACTTTGATATGACAGAGTTTCAGCAAGGTTATGGTTAATCCAAAGTTTCGCCGGGCTGAAGTGTGACGATATCGACATCCAAGGATTTGGTTAGTTCACGCAGGGCATCCGGCGTCCCGGTAAGTAACGGAAACGTGCCGTAGTGAATCGGTAGAATCGCCGGAACATCAAGCAACTCGGCGGCATGAGCAGCTTCGCGAGGCCCCATGGTGAAGTGGTCGCCGATGGGCAATAGCGCCAGATCGGGCTGATAGAGAGAGCCGATAATCTGCATGTCGCCAAAGACGTTAGTGTCGCCGGCGTGGTAGACTTTATACCCGTTTGGAAATTCGACGACAAATCCCGCAGGCTCCCCTAAGTAGACGGTCGTACCATCGTCTTCCGTAAAACTGCTGCTGTGATTGGCGTGAACCATCGTCGCTTTGACGCCGTTGGCTTGAACAGTGCCGCCTTTGTTCATGCCGATTGTATTTTGGACGCCCTTTCGCTCAAGCCATCCCGCGACCTCAATCATCCCGACTACGGTTGGCGAGTTTTTTTTCGCCAGTTCCACCGCGTCACTGGTATGGTCAAAGTGTCCGTGCGTGATGAGCATGGTATCAATTCTATCGAATGTCTTCAGTTCGTCGGGGCAGACAGGGTTATTCATCACCCATGGATCGATTAGCGTTGTCTGACCCCCATACTCGAGTTTAACCGTGGCATGTCCCAGCCACGTCAGTCGAAGACCGTTATTAAGTTTCATCTAAGCCTCCTTAACAAGATTGAATAGTAACGGGAAGCCCGCCCCTTCTGTACGCATTGAGGCGAGAGGGCGGGTTCCCGAAGTATGTTCCACAAACGGCGGTTACTCTTTGAGAACCATGTCGATACACATGACCGCCGCGAGAATGAGTTGGCGAATCGGATGGTTTGCCGGAACGCTGCTTGATATTTCGAGCATGTAGTTATCGGCGCTTGTAAAGAGTTCCTTTCCGATACCAGCCCATTTCTTCGTGACATGCGCAAATTCGATGTCGTTATGAACGAACCGAAAATCCCATCCTGTCCATTTTCCTCTCAAGCCACACAAAGAGCTGCCGTACGCGTCGAGTATATCAAAAGCGCCGCCGATGGAAAACAGTTTCTGCTTAAATCCGCCGATGACAGTGTTGTTTTCATCGTGAACGTCAACGGTCGATAAGAATATGGCAACCCCTCTCGTAACCCGAATCAGTTGCTCTCCATCGGAAGTTCTGATCTGAATATTGAAGGGTGTGTTCCGTTTCAAATCCGTAAATCGTAGGAGCTTCGTAACGAACCCGAGGTCGTCCTCTCGGCACACCATGACCATTCTTCCGGTTTCAGGGTCGTAGATGTCGTAATTGTTCGCCGCCTTGAACACCCCGACGTGTTCCTTTACGAGGAACCGATTCATGTTTAGTATTTGGTGCATATTGAGTCTCCAGAAGACAGAGGTGTGTCTCGTGTAGTTTTGTGTATCATGATTTGTGTCATCTAGGTCTGGCTGCGGCGTGCGCGTGCCAATATCTCTTGGACTAACTCAGACTTGGCGTCCGCGTAGTTCTGCCTGTACTTCCAAGTTCGGGCTGCCAATTCGCGCTTTGTTTCTTCGTAAAGCAATCTATTGTCGGTATTGTTCCGCAGCCGGTCGCGGAACAACAGCATTTGCCCGATCTCCTCACACCCAGCGGAGAAAACATGCAGTTTGCCCTCTACATCCGGTGTTCATGCCAATCCGGTTCCCGATTCCTCAGTGTATATCCCTTTTTCTCCAGCGGTTTGACATATGACGACTCATCGCTAGAATCCGCTACCGCGGTTGATCCCACATGCCCCAACAGCAGTACATTACTTCCGAGTGCTTCACGTATTTGTCTCTTTAGCCGATTGAATAACGACGGCCACGCCGGATCGTACGGAGCCAAGTAAACCGTGCTGTTGAAGGGTTTTCGCTCGCCGACGGTGGCAGCGACGATCTGGTCTTCGGTCAGCGGTGTGGTTGTCCCTGGTGAAGATGTCAATTTATCTTCTTGCATCGACTCGCTCCTTCGCGATCTCGCTGCCTAATAACCCTCTCTTGGAATGCCGGCATCGGGCACAGGGGATGACCGCGGATCGAAGATTTCGTCTACGCCGTAAAATTGCAACCCATCTCGTCCCGTTCCCCGCTCTACCACATCCACTCCGGCCGCCTTATTGCCGCGAATAAAATTGTCGCGCAGCCGCCCGCCATCATACACAGCCCACCCGCCATTCATGATGATATTGTTTGCGATAATCTCAGGCGAAGCGGAGGAATAGCATAGGATTGCGTCACGGTAATTGGCGATAATCTCATTTCGCTGAATCTTTGGCCTCGAATCGTCATCGCAACTGATCCCGTATTCGTTCGCCCTGATTTCGTTATGTGTGATTTCCGGAGCGGCATTGCCGAGGCACCTGATGGCGGTGCCGTTCGCATCAAGTTGATTCCTGCTGGCAATTGGCGAGGCGTTGTCACAAATGATGGCAGCTTCATTATTGCTCAATAGGCAGTCTTCAATCTGTGTGGCGTCGGATTGGCAGATGATGCCATTTATAGCGTCTCGGATACGGCAGTAACCGAGACGCGCATTTTGACTTGCGGCGTCGATAAAGATGCCCGCCCAATCCCCCGGTTTCGAATCTTCATCAACGGTACCGAGTGAGCCAAACGTGATAAAGTTGTCAGGCTTTCCCTCGGCATATAACGCGCCTTGCACAATCAACTGATAGGGCGGATCAGCGGGTTCAAAACCGATAACCGCGCCGGATTGGATAGTTAATGTCACGCCCTCGGCTACAAGAATATCCCCGGAAACCAGGACTTTGCCCGCCCAAACTTCGTCTGTTACCAATTCACCTGATTTTTCAAGCGGACTCGCGCTCGTGCCGACATCTGCGATATTGAGTGTGGTTGTTTGGCAACCAAGCCAGAGCACAAGGAGGGGGAGCAAAAGGATTACGTTAACATTCTGAATTTTCACGTTAGGAAGTCCCCTGTTTCAAATCCTTGAGAATGGCGTGTGCCCCTTTGTGCCCCGGAACACCCATAACTTCGCCCATTGGATGCGTTCCGGCGCCGCACATGTAATAGTTCGTGACCGATGTCCGGTACGGTTGGCGTTGGGCTAACAACTGATTCGGAATCATGTCCAGATGTCGAATATTGCCGTCGGTCATGCTCACTCTCCTCTGGATGTCTAGCGGCGTCAAATTGATTTTTCGACATGTGTTTCCCCTATTTGGTTAATTTCTGCGATGGTCTACGGCATGCATGCGAGCGTGTGAAGTCAGCTATGACAGAATTAAATACTGTTTGGCAAGATGGTTAAGCGCATCCTTGTAGACTTCAAACATAATCGAGAGCCGGAAAAAGACTTCGTCCAGCTCATATTCGCGAGCGATTGTATGCCCGGAGGCATGTTCATAGTATTCGCGTCCAAAATCTATGTAGAATTGCGCCCCAACCGGACGATTCGTGTAGCGTTGCCGATATTCGATTGACTCGGGGAAAAGTCCCGTTACATAGAGGGAATAATTGCCGATATGGGAATAGATCAGGAATTGGCGACGGGGATCGGAATTTTGCGCTTCCTCAATCATGTCGGTCAGATAGTTTACCGTCTGTTGATCGTGTTGATAAATCCGGTACAGCCGATTAGTCTGAACAAAAATGCTTAGCAGATTGGAGATATAGTTGACTACCCGTCGGTCGCCCAGGATACGGCAATCGGTGAGGCTCCGCCGCAACAGCACGCTGAAAAAGAGGAATGGCGAAATCTGCAGTATGCGTTCACTCGGGTCGCAAATCCTGTCGTATAGGGATTCGCTATTCAATCTTGATTCCAATGCCGCCGGGAGCTCGTGAATCAACGAGGCGATTTCCTCATAGCTATGTCCCGGCTTGGGAAAATTCTCAATGAGGAACTGTACGTCTCGGTCTGTCAAACCGTTGAAATCCGTGCGGGCAAAATCGGGTGCTGGCATTGTGGGTTCCTCCTTGGATTGGGTAAATCATAGCACATCGCAAAAAAGTGTGTCAACGGGATTTCCCAGTGCGGTTTGCGGGAATCCCATCCGAACGGGCATTTCGCTCCGACGGAACAACGTAGCAATGGGGAACGCAGATCTGCGTTCCCTACAAATGACGAAATGGCAATTACTAGGTAGATTCGGTGGCAACACGGGTAGTTTTTTCGATGTTCGCCACACTGTGCTAGGACTAAATTCCGCTTGCATTCGGACCGGAATCGTGATAAGATGCAATCACACCCGCATCGTTACAACGTCTGTGCTCATCCCTCACGCCGTACATTCCGAACCTGAAAATCTCGCCAATTGGTGCCGTGGATACACCGTTGGCTGTCAAGGTTCGGTCTTTGTTTATTGTAGCCTGTTTGCTTTTGGCAAACTGTCGTTGGAGTTTTGCGGTTCAGAGGTACTCTTTCTCCTGATTGCGCTGCTGACGGGAGCCCAAACCTATCAAGGATTGCCGTTCAATGGGGCTAGGGGTGAAGAAGAAGAGGTGTAACAGCATGAAAACCGTAGGGGTAATTCCCGCGCGGTACGCGTCAAGTCGATTTGAAGGCAAGCCGCTGGTGGACATTCGCGGTAAACCGATGATTCAGCATGTCTATGAGCGGGCCTCACGCGCCAAGAGGCTAGACGAGATTGTGGTTGCCACCGATGATTCGCGTATCCACGACGCGGTTAGGGGCTTTGGTGGGAAAGTGGTCATGACGCCGGAGTTCCCCACAGGGACGGATCGGGTGGCATATGTGGCGGAACATTTGAGGTGCGATGTTGTCGCCAACCTACAAGGCGACGAGCCGCTGCTCGAACCGATGATGCTCGACCAGATGATTCAGCCGTTTCAGGACAATCCGGAGGTACAGGTCAGCACGCTAAAACAGCGTGTCGATAACGAAGCGGAATATCGGGATGTCAATGTTGTGAAGGTTGTCACCGATCTGGACGGATTCGCCCTGTACTTCTCCAGAGCGTCCATCCCCGGAAACCTCTCGAACGATTGGATAGAAACCAATCCAATTTATCGTCACGTCGGGCTTTACGCCTATCGGAAAGAGTGCCTGCTGACTTTCACGAAGTGGGCGCGCGCGCCGTATGAGAGTTCGGAAGGCTTGGAACAGTTGCGTTTCATGGAACACGGTGTCGGGATTCGCGTCGTTGAGACGGAGCATCGGTTGATCGGTGTAGATGTGCCCGCAGATTTGGAGCGCGTTCTTTCGATCATGGAGTGACGTTGGCTCAATGTGAACCGTCTAAAATTTTGTAGGTTGGGTTGAAACGAAGAATCAGATGTTCCAAGAACAAGACTTCCCTTACAGGGCTCCTACTTCATTCAGTTTTCACATGTCCGAGTGAAACCCAACTTAAAAGAGGCTCTCACGATTTTTCTCTTGCACTCCATCAGATGATGGAGTACAATATCAATAAGGTGGGGGATTAGCTCAGTTGGGAGAGCGCTTGCATGGCATGCAAGAGGTCACCAGTTCGAGCCTGGTATCCTCCACCATTTTTTTTGCCCGCAGCTTCGGATTGTCTCCCGCGTCAAGGAAAAATTCACTACTTCTCGCTACTCTCCCGAACCTCGCCATCCTTCGTCTTTGAGTTCTCGCCCCCATCTCGCGCCCGTCCCCGCCCGATTCGACGAGTCAAGCCGTTATCCAATACGCCCAAGATAGTGAGGTGAAGTTGGGCGCGCACGGGCAAGGTTTCAATCAGCGCCTCTTCAACGGACTGTATCTCCTGTTTCTTTGTTAGCCGCTGTTGACGGAGTTTTGTGAGTGTCTCTCCGATTTTGTCTTCGGAGGCAACTTTGTCTCGGGCTAATCGGTTCAGGATTTTCAGATTGTTGAGCGCCTGAATATGGGCTTGACGTTTCAGTTCCCAAAGCGCTTTAGCCTGAGTTTTCTGGGCTTCCGTCACTCCGAGTTCGGCTAGAGTGACATTATCTTCAGCCGCCGCATCGTCTTTCTGCGCCTGCGCCATCAACCCGAACACGATGGCGAACACCGTCAGGGAACACACCACACCAATACTAAGTTTTCGCATATCTTATCCTTTTGCAACGGTAAAGGGGTTGCATGGCTTCATCAGGCACCATTTTGCCCGCAGCCACCGTGACGAATCCGAGCCGCGATTCGGAAGAGGCTCTCTATCAATCAACCGACCGACCGAATAGGGAGCAGGAAATTCTATCGCAGTCACTATCGTTCCTTTGATCGATAGGAAATCCTGATCGTTATCCACTCGTTTAATCGCTCCTACGGTGCTCCTTCTATTTCCTCAGCTTCGCCAGCTTTCGTCTTGTAGGATTCCCGGATCCAACTTTCGAGTACGTCATCAGGATTCTCTACCACCTCTTTGGTGAAAGCGAACTCTCTCCGCCCCGTATTCTGCCTAATCAGATTGAGTCCGTGCTGGCAACTCTGAAGTATCTCTTCGCAGATCTCGTCAGGGGGACACTCCCGATCTTCCGCTTTTTTGCAGATGAGATCTGTCGCTTCATCGTCAAAGGACACTTGCATCTTATGTTCGTCCTTGAACCGCACTCCGTATTGACGAATTTGTTCGTGCATCACGATTTGACGGTTATAAGCAGTGTCTCCCACAATGAGTTCCAACTCTCCCGCCGGATCGCCAACCACCCGTTCAGTGACGACAAACTCTTTAAGCGAGGTGGAAGGGAGTTCGAATTTGTAATCGCGGAGCACCTTCTCACACACGGTCATCAGTGCACGCGCTCCCGTTTTCTGGACATACGCCTTTTCGGCAATTTGACGCAGCCCCTTGTCCGAGAACGTCACGTTGATTCCGTACGCACGGAAAGCCTGCTCGTATTGGCGGATGATTGACCCTTCGGAATGATTCAAAATGTAATGCAGATCGTCTACCGATAGATTCTGACAGATGACGTGGACCGGTAGGCGTCCAATGAATTCGGGTTCAAACCCGTACTCGATAAAATCCTGCGGTGTCACAAATTGGTGGTAGTCCTCTTCCTCCCCTTCGCTTTGCACCGATGCGTTGAATCCCAGTTTTCTCTGGTTCATTCGTTTCTTGATAATATCAGCCAGCCCGGTGAACGCACCGCTGATGATGAAAAGAATGTGGCGAGTGTTGACAATCTGTTTGTCGACTTTGCCTTTCTGTTGGAATTCCATCATGGCTTGCATCTGAGAGGCAACATCGTGCCCGCTCCGAAGATCGACCTCGGTTTCCTCCATCAGCTTGAGCAGCCCTATCTGAACGCCGCGCCCGCTGACATCGCGTCCGATGATATTCGGAGGTGTAGCGATTTTGTCGGCTTCGTCAAGGTAGATGATACCGTATTGCGCGAGTTCGACATCGTCATCCGCTTGAGTGACCAGATCGCGTATCATGTCATCGACGTTGGCTCCCACATATCCGGTTTCGCTGAAACGGGTCGCATCCGCTTTGACAAACGGCACGCCAATCAGTTTCGCAATATTACGGATGAGGTATGTCTTGCCTACGCCGGTGGGACCAAGCATGACGATATTTTGCTTCGAGTAATCGGCATCCGCGAGTTTCGGGTCCTCGTGGCATGCGCGCACATGGTTGTAGTGATCGCAGACTGCGATCGCCAGCGCCTTCTTTGCCTCGTCCTGTTGAATTACATATCGATCGAGATGCTGCTTAATCTCTCTAGGTTTGAGATCGAATTTCGGATCGAAGGCGCGCTTGGGTTCAGGCGGCTCTTCATCGGTCGTCTTCGCTGGAGCCGGTTGTGCGCCCGCCATAACGAGGCGCACGTTTCCGCCGTATTTTTGCTTGACCAAATCTTCAAACTCCTTCTGAAGTTCTTCCGGAGTTGGAATCTTTTTGTTGTCCGTTTGATTTGACATATTCTTAATCACCATTCGTTATTTCCATAAATCCCTAAAAGGAGCTTAACGTTGTGTGCTTATAGCCTAACAGAAACCTAGTTTTCAAGAGGGACTCTGAAATTTGCATCGTCATTTAATCTTTTTTTTCAACGACCGACGGATTTGCTTTGTACAACTTGAAATCATCCATTTGAATGACAACCGTCCTCAAATCCGCTTTGATTTGGTCGAGATTCGTTTGCATGTTTGAGATTAGATTACGACACTTAGTTACTTCGTCTGCACTTACAGTGTTCGACTTGGTGCGGTTCTTGACCACAAACTTCACAAGTTCCGCGATAATCCCAACAATCGCGATTATCGTAATAAACGGCATCGCTGCCCATAATCCCGTCCTCAATCCTCCTTATTCTGATATCGGCATCGTAATCGTCTATCAAGATTGAGAACTACGAGTCGACTGTTGTTGCACCTTTATTGGACGTTTACATACATAAATGGCGGCATTGTCAACGCCACAACATCATCTTCACTGGAGACTTCTCGCGCCATACCGAGGGCGTCGTTCAAATTCCTTGCCCAATCCACGCCCAGTCGCTTGGCAACGCGGCCATCCTTCGGTCCAACGAGGATAACCTTGGAGAGATATTTCAATGCGTAGGTCGCCCAATACCAAACCGTAAATGGATGAAACCCGTGATACGCAAATTTGTTGCGATAACAGTCGATTAGGAAGGGGTCATGGGCGAATTTCTCTTGGAAGTTATTCTGCATTTCAAACGGTTCGGTAGTTTCGCTGAGCACTTCTTCGAAGAATTGCCGGTAGGGCACATGATACTCCTCATGAAAGATTTCGAATGTCGGATTCATGATAATCACGACGCCCCCTTCCTTAATCAACGGCTTGTTATAAAACCAGTTGAATATATACCCTAGGATGTCGCTGACGACCAGGATGGGGTTGATTCGTGCGCCGATGGCATACGGTGTCAAGTCGGGAAGACCAAAGACCAATGTGCTGTATTGGCGCGGGACATCAATCATCAACTGGTCTTTCATGACTTGAAGGGTTTTCGGGTGTACGCCATCAATCGTTCCGACGTTGATTTCGACAGGTTCATAGTCGGTGCGAATGCTTTTGAATATATTAGACCTCAATCCCTCCGGCAACATTGACATCGTCCCCGGTGTGCAGGCTTTTATGACCCGCTCGAAGAGGTTGCATCGGTTGTTTGGCTTGCCCAGATAGCGCAGGTGCAGCGGATAGATAGCGTCATTCATGGCTGCTTCCAGCACCATGATTTTGCTATTCTTCTCAACGACACGGCTCATCCGCTCAATGCAGTCATGCATGTTTGAATGCTCAGGTTGCATAACGTGCGGGTTTTCCGCGGTCATGTGCGGCGAGTGGTGCGGCGCAATCGAATTGTACGTGCCCATCCCGACGGCAACGGACTTGTGCCCACCGTTAAGCGGGATCTGGATGGTATCCACATAGATGACTATATCGCTCGCTACAACCGCGCGGTCGGTTTCAACGATTTCATCCTGCTCCGTTTTGCCCAGACTGACGATATTGTCGGGATCCTCCGCGTCGAAGTTTCTCACCTGATGAGGGAAAAACTCACGCATGATTTCCTTGCCCAGCATGTAGGCTAGCTCGGGCGTTTTCATCTTGCGGTGGAGCCCGCCAGCACACACCAGTTGTATGTTAGCCTTTTCGGCGCCGTAGGAGTAGAGCATTGAAATCAACGTTTCAATCATGACTTGGCGCAGGTCGGGCTTTTTCGTCATTGGAAACGGTTGGCAATTGTTGTCGAAAGCGATCAAAATCTTGGTGTTTCCATCAACGAGTTCGCGCAACGGCGGCATCCCTAACGGATTTTCAAAAGCATTTTTAACGCGGGCTGGAATGTCGGCGCGTTTGATGCCGGCGATTGGCGGTTTCGCATAGTAAATCTGTGAGTTATCAGGCAATTCTGCGTTGATAAGGTGATTGCCGAAATAGGTCAAGTATTTCATAGGTTGTTTTCCTTCGCAGGCACACCAATATTGCGAGCAACGGCAAGTTACTCCGTCCAATGCTCATCTCTGGAGGTCAAAGATTGTTTTCACCGTTCCTGAACGTCCCGTGTGCAGCGCTGTCTCAATCGCGTCTCGGTAATCTTGCAGCGGAAATCGATCTCCGATTAAGGGCAGTAGCTGCTTCCCCATCTGTCCCAAAAGCAGAATCCCAAGCTCAAAAGTCCGAATCCGACTATCGTTATAGTTTTCCACGCCGTAGGTGTAAGCCCCGCTGACCTTCAATTCCTTGTACCAGATGGATGTCCAATCAATATTCTTGGGAATAGCCGGCATTCCGACGACGAGGACGCGTCCTTGTGCCCGAGTAAAGCGCAGCGCATCGTCAATCGTGGTGGACGAGGCGACACAGTCAAACGTAACATCGGCGCCACCAAGCAAAACGGGTTTGCCCAACTCCGGTTGATGGGCTTCCGCCCCCGTCAAGCGGCAAAAATTGGCGTATAGATGCTTATCGTGTGAAATAACCTCGTCGGCGCCAAGTTCGCGCGCCAGTTTCTGTTGATGCGGGTATTTGGCGACAATAAGGATCCGGTTCGTTTTTTCGAGGGCGCGGATGACTGCCACTGTGAGTAAGCCCATGGTCCCCGCGCCGATAATCAGGATTTCATCTCTTTCATCCAAATCCGATTTGAGAACGCCGTGCAGCGCACAAGCAAACGGCTCGGCGAGTACGGCAATCTCATCGGAAAGCTCTTCGGGAACATGATGAAGTTGATTCTGATGGGCGATCAAGTATTCGCTCCAACCGCCGCCAGTGTCTCGGCAGTAACCGGTCTGGATTCCCGAGGAGATATTTCCCTTCGTAATGTTTTCGCAATTGGCAAACTGTCCACGCTGACACTGATGGCAAAACGGCTGAATTCCTCGGATAGCGCAGGATAACACAGGCTCAATGACGATTCGATCGCCGACAGCGTACCCTTCAACCTCGTCGCCGACTTCCGCGATTTCCCCAACGACTTCGTGTCCCAACACAAATGGGGTAGAGGTGAAGGGGGAAAAATATGGGCTCCCCTTCGCGGTAATCGTCGCGAGATCGGAGCCACAAATCCCGCTCAAGCGCGTTTTGATTTTTACCCACTGTGCGCCAATCACTTGTGGCTCACTGATTTCAGCGAGATGTATGCACGAAACTCCAGAGGTGTACAATCCGCCGATGTGCTTGCCCAGCAGTCGAACAGCCAAATACCGCGGGATGCTTTTGACGTATTGAATTGCCTGCATGATATTTGCCAAACTTGGTGCGTGGGATCGACCAAGCGATTAGCGAGGGCGATAGAAATCATTCATCAAATCGAAGATAGAATCTTCAATAAGTACGTGGTGTCTCGGAGGCATCGTCCAAATTAAGGACGAATTTCGGATTATGGGCGGAACTGGACGCCTTGGAATTCAGCCAAGAGTGCTACAACAACCCCCCGCTATGGCCTTCTGATATTTTTAACATTTTTTAGATCTGGTCGCTATCCAAGTGTCGCACCGCTGGGGCTTTTGATGTGTGATGGATTGGTGTTGCTATACGCCTTGGAGATCTCATCTGCGATTTGACGAGTGCAAATCTCTACAATCACTTGATTTACGGGAACTGGTGATTGACTGTTGTGTTCTAGGCGCGCTCTTCATCTTGGTAATACCGCATCAGAATTTCGGCGACTTCGGAACGCGAAAATTCTTCGGGCAACATCTCGCCAGCTGCCAACATCTCTCTAACCTTTGTGCCTGACAGGAAGAGATAGTCCTCGGGCGCGTGTGGACAATCGCGCATCATGACAATTTCATCACACTTGTTGCACCAGACAGTATGGTCGCCGCGAAAGATTTTGATTTCAAGGGCATTTTCGGGTATCTCGTCAAAGATAGTCTGAGCATCAAATGGACCGTAGTAATCGCCAACACCGGCGTGATCTCGCCCGACGATCAGATCCGAGCAGCCGCAGTTCTGGCGGAATACGGCGTGTAGGAGCGCCTCGCATGGCCCGGCGTAGAGCATGTCGAAGCCGTACCCGGTTACAGAAACGGTGTTTTCGGGAAAATATAGCTCTACCATCTTCCGAATTGATGCATCGCGCACGTGAGCCGGAATGTCCCCCGGTTTTAATTTGCCGAGCAGCATGTGAATCAGGATTCCGTCTGCGCCGACCGCTTTCTGGGCAATGCGGCATAATTCTTCGTGGGCGCGGTGCATGGGGTTTCGCGTTTGAAAAGCGACAACCTTGTTCCAGCCCCGATTTGCGATATCCTCGCGAATCTCGGGGGCGGTACGGAATGTATCGGCGAAATCGGATCTGAAATAGGAGAAGTTGAGCACTTGGATCTGCCCCGAGATTACCCGATCTCCCATGGCGCTGAAAGCGGCGACTCCCGGATGCTCCGGATCAGTCGTACAAAAAGTGTGCTCAATGAGTGCCCCCTTTTGCGCCGCGGTGAGGACTTCAATCCCTGAAACATCCATGATTGCAAGAACCGGATTGTCATCCACATTCGGATCCCGCAACGCAATCCGGCTGGCATCCCTTGCCTCAGTTGCAAGTTGATCCGCCTTAACGATGTTCATTATCGGCACGGGCCAGAACAGCCCGTCCGGAGTGACCATGTTTTCGGCTACGCTAATGGCTTCGGGGATGTTCATGTACCCGGTAAGCGGATTAAAATAGCCTGAACCGAGCATTACCGCGGATGATGCCGCTCCCGAAGATATGATGATACTCGGTAAGTTTTGTGCCTCCTCTATCAATTCCGCACGCTGGGCATCATCCGCAACATAGAGTGGATTTAGTTTCTCGGATCCATGTGGTGCAATCATTCAATTCTCCTTAAGGTTCGTCAAAATGATTTTTTGGCGAAGGTACCGGGGGAAACAACGAGGGAGCTCTATCGCACGGGATTTGCTATCGCAGTCGCTGTTCGCTCCCTTGATCGTTATTCCTTTCAAGCGACCTACATCATGAAAGTATCGTCTAAACTCTTTAGCTCTGCTTTTTGCGCAAATCCTCGTAATCTAAACAGAAGAACGGCACGTGATGAGACCATCATCAAAGGTATGCAATTCACGTCCCCTTCTCTATAGCTTGCCTTTGAAATACAGACAGTGCTTTGTCAAGGCGCATTCATCGCACTTCGGTTTTCGGGCATTGCAAATCTGCCGTCCAAACTGAATCAGGTTCATGTGGAAAGGAAATGCCCTTCCCTTGGGAATAATTTCTCCCATTAACTGATGCGCTTTGTCCGCAGTACAGTTTGGCGGAATGAACCCGAGTCGTTTGCTAATGCGCAGCACGTGGGTATCCACGGGGAACACGTCATGACCGCAAACAAAGGCGAGGGTGACGGAAGCCGTCTTGATGCCAATCCCCTTGTGTTGACAGAGGTATTGTCGGGCTGCCTCGGTCTCCATCTCGCAGACGAATTCCAAATCCAACACTCCACGTTCCGTATTTAGCCACGTCAGAAAGTCCTTAATGGTGCGGCTTTTTTGCGTGTGCAGCCCCGCAATCTTGATTGTCTTGCCGATCTCTTCGACTTCGGCTTTGCATACATCTTCCCACGTGGGGAACCTGTCCCTAAGAGCTGCATACCCTTTGTCACGGTTGACATCGTTCGTGTTTTGGGAGAGAACGGTGCGCATCAAACAGTCCAAGACGTTGTCTTCGGCTTGCCCCTCATAGGCGCCAAGCGTCTCTTCCAATGTGTCGGCGACGAACTTTGCCTTCCGCTTAAGATTCAACGGTACCTCCGGGCAGAATTGTAGGGGTGTTTACACTCTAGATCTTTGCTATCTCTCTGTCAATTAACGTAGAATTTCCGGTCGTTTTCTTCGGTAGCGTCGTCGTCCATTGAGACGTTTAGTTTCTCCGCACACTGACATATCTGCCGGTATATAGTGTCCGGCAGGTCAATTCCGTGAACGAGACGATGGGTTCGGGCGCGGTATTCAAAGTCGCCCGGCACTAACACTTCGTCGAATCCCGGCGCCGGGGGAGTCCGCTTCATTCCATCGAGGAAGGCTCGCACCCCCTGTTGGTACTCTTTCAAAGGGGTATAAGCCTCTATATTGATTGCCTGCATAAAGAAGCCGTGCATTGATCCGCTTTCAATATTGAAGTTCCCGGACAAACCTCCGAGCATGCAGACTAGCAATGACAGCGCGTATCCTTTGTGACCGCCGAAGGGCAACATGGAACCGCCGTCAAAGTAATCCGCCGTTTTGATCGACGGGTTGCCGTGTTTATCCAAAATAGAGCCTTCCGGCAAATCAATCCCTTTGCTCTGCGCCACCTGAATTTTGCCCTGCGCAATCATGCTCGTCGCGTAATCAATGATGAACGGCGAGTCATCACCCGTCGGGACGCCAACGGCGATGGGATTCGTTCCAAGACCGCCCTTCAAACCGCCAAACGGCACGACAGCGCCCGCCTGTCCACATCCACTGCCGATCGTAACAACCCCGATACATCCCTCACGAGTTGCAGCCTCTACATATTCCCCCAATCGACCGATATGACCCGTACTAGCTAGGCTTAGACCGCAGAAATTCGCCTTCTTCGCTTTGGCGATTGTCCACTTCATCGCTTGCCGCGCAGCGAAGTGACCGAGACAGTTTCCTCCATCCACAATCAACGTCGTGTCGGTTTCTTTGATAATCACAGGCTCAGACGTAGGGTTTAAGCCGCCGTTTTCAATGCCGTGCAAATAGACGGGAATCCGGAGCACGCCGTGCGAGTCGTGTCCGGCGAGGTTGGCATTGACCAGAATCTGAGCTACGTCCTGAGCGATATGGAGCGGCGTGCCGGCTGCGACAAACAACCGGCGGGCAATCGAATGAAGGTGACTGGCTTGGAAGTTATGGCTTTCTGCCATGTATTTTACTCCTCAAAGGTGCCGGTGGATTCGACGAACCGAAGAATTCTTCCAATTCAAAGCGAATGTTGGTATTAAAGCCTATCTTGCGAAACGACTCGGAAGATAGGATTGGAAGGATGGAAGAGCGGAAGGTTGGGGAACTCCGCCCCCGCGCATCGGTTAAAATGTAAATAATCTCCACCATTGACGGAGACCGGGGAAAAGCGATGGTACTAAAAGCATTGAGTATAACACAGGATAGCGTGAAACGGAAAGGATTTGTGATTTCACGTGAAGGTAATTACACCTGATTTTTGGTTGTAGGGGCGTTCTTTTCGTCGCTCCAAACCGGGCATGCAACGAACCGGGCATGCAACGAAAAGAAATCAATGATTTAATGATTACAGATTCTCTAGAATTGGGTGCGGTTGTTCCGTTGTACGACGGCTTTGGGCTTGACGGATTTCTAGAGGGAACGTATAATGCGATTGATTTCGAGAGGAATGCAGCACACCCACAGAAAGCAAAAATCATCCTTAATCCGCCATTGAAAGATTGCAACTACAATCTCGCGTTATCCCTGCTGATTGTTTAGTTTCATACCGGGCAGACATCCTAAAACGACACTGGAGGAAATGTGGTGGATTCAGAATACACGGAGCCTGTGGCGCTACTGTTAACCTATGGAGATCCCCGCGACGAAACAGAATGGCCAGATTATCTGTCGCTTGGGTTCACGGAGGAACATGTCCCTGAACTCATAAAAATGGCAACTGACGAAGACCTTAACTGGACTAGCTCTGAGAGTCTGGAAGTCTAGGCTCCGGTGCACGCCTGGCGCACATTCGCGCAACTCCAAGCAGAAGAAGCAATCGAGCCGTTGTTGGCTCTGTTTGATTTCTCTGAAGATTTCGATGATGATTGGGTGCTATCGGAGTTTCTGACCGTTTATGGCATGATAGGGTCAAAAGCTATTCCGGCACTGGCAGGGAATTTGTCCGAGAATTCTGCCGAGGTAATGTCTGGCATTTCGGTAGTAGACTGTATTAAAGAGATAGGTAAGACGCATCCGGATGCCAAATCGGAATGCGTTCAGGTATTGAACTCACAACTGGAATAATTTCAATACAATTCTTCGACATTGAACGGTTTCTTGATTAGCGGTCTCGTCGGGTTGCAGGCGGTAGACCGTTTGCCTTTGATACGACAAGCGTTCGAAAACGGGCGGGTTGATTTGTCGATAGTGGGAGATATTGAAGATGTAGAGATCGACTTGAACGTGAGAAAAGAGCGGTCAACTTCCCGCCCGCTGTTATTCGAGGAGGTCCGGCAGGTTTTATCTGGGTTGAATAGCGACAATTTAAACCAAGAGCCGCGAGAATTGAAGATTGGCAGAAATGATCCTTGCCCTTGCGGCAGTGGACGGAAGTACAAGAAATGTTGTCTTAACAAATGAATGGACGCACAGGGGAAAAGCAGCGATCTGTGAGGGGAAGAAATAGAAAGACACGAGGAGCGAAGGAATACGGATTGTCATGAATGGCGAAAGAGAAGCGGGGAAATCGAATCGCGGATTAAGAAAATCCCATGTTCAATATGTGAGGTTAATTCTTGGCACTTCCGTAACGAATCCTTGGAGGATTACCTATGAGGGCTAACCCAATTGGGGATAACAATGCGATGGAAGTGGGCGTCGCCAGTACAATTATAACACCGCCGGTTGGCGGATGGCTGCTTGGCCCTGTGGCTCGTAGTACCGGCGTTCACGACGACCTTTACGCGAAAGTGCTGGTGTTGAATGATGGCAACCAAGCAGTGGCGATTCAGTGTCTGAATCTCGTCGGATTGTCCCACGCCTTCAACGATGAACTCATTGCATTGATTCGAGGGCGAACTCACGTCGAGACGGTGCTTATCAACTGTAGTCACACCCATTCGTCGCCATTCTCGATGCCGTGGAGTTTCAACGGCTGGAAAGCGCATTGTGAGGAGGAAACCGAATGGTGTGACGAACTGCGTGCGGCGATACCGGGCATTGTCGAGGAGGCGACAGCGCGGATGACGCCCGTGAGTTTACACGCGGCGCGGAATCCGGTAAAGATTGGCGCGAATCGGCGCCTCATGACCGAAAATGGCATCGTTATGGCTCCGAATCCGGATGGGCAGGAAACGCCTTGGGTGGATGTTCTTCAGGTTGTAGAAAAGGGGGGCGATAACCTTGCAGTGCTTTTCACCTATGCCGCACATCCGGTTATCGTGCACGCCGCAAGTAGGCTTATCAGCACCGATTATTGTGGTGTAACGGTGGATGTCATTCGAGAACAGCTCGGAGAAGGTGTGCTGCCTCTCTTTGCACAAGGGTGTTCCGGCAACATCAACGGTCATCCTCTCCGCAGTGGACATGCCAAAGCGGAGGATGCCGGCGTAAAGCTGGGCAATGCCGTCTTGGAGGCAATTTACGTCGAAGAGTGTGTTCCGATAGAAGCGGACACGTTTAGGGTTACCTCCGAGACGCTTCGGTTGCCGTGCGAAGAACTACCGAGCGCCCAATCGTGCACCGAAGTTATTAGCGAATTGGAGGAGGAGATTCAAAAAGAGGGAGGTGGATGGGGGGTAGAAAACAAACTCAACTGTCTGAAGTCGCTCCGGAGCAAGATAGAAAAGAACCAACAACCTGAAGTGCGATTCGGTATCACGGCGGTGATGCTAGGCGACGAGTGGTGTCTGGTAGCCATGCCGCACGAGGTATTCTGTGATTACGCACTCTGGATGGAGGAGGTATCTCCATTTGTGCGCACCGTGGCTTGGGGCTACACCAACGGCTGCGAGTCTTACATTCCGACGGACAAAGACTTGGAACTAGGCGTGCGAGGTGGTTATGAGGCGGCGCGTTTTCCCCGTTTGGCGGCAGCATTGGGGTACGCGAGTCGTCTAGCTTGCCGACCGGGTATTGAAGGACAGATTAAGGATGGCATCCGCCGAATCTGGAGCCAGAAGGAATAAGCAGTAAGTCTTAATCGCAACATTCACGGCAGTAGTTGGGTTAGTAACGGCTGCTTTTCTTACGTTTGAAGGATTGATTTTCTAGCCACTGAATTTTCACTTGACTTCTGAGTAGAATAATGTGTACCATTAAGCCTACTTTCTGTTCTAGAGTGTGATGGCTGGTAACGTCGTTTACGGTTCCAAATAGAAATATTCAAGAAAGGCGGGAGTATACCGAATGTCGATGATTTACCTTGAGGACGTACTAAAAATCGTTGATAACAAATACTTGGCGGTGAACATGGCTGCTCAACGTGCGCGCCAATTGAATGAAAGGGAGTTTGCGCTTCTTAGCTCAGCGACGCAGAAACCTGCGACAGTTGCCTCGGAAGAACTCATCAAAGGAAAAATCGGGTACAGAATTGCGGATCCGGCTGCACAGGATTCCGACGAACTGGTAATCTTCAGTACCGACCCCAATGAGGCTGCGGCGGATGGAGACGCCTTGGATGAGGCTGTTCAAACCGAATACTACGCTGAAGGGACAAATGTTGTAGTGGATTCAGAGGAGCGTGAAGAGGGACTGTAACCAAGTGACTTGAATTCCCGATTGAAAAAGCCCTGTGTATTTATACACAGGGCTTTTTTGTTTCTTCAAAATTCAACAGATTTCCACAAACCATGGAACTCGTCACTAATGCGGAATCCGCCAATTGGGTAAGAGATTGGAAGGATAGAAGAGTAAAAGGTTGGAAAATTCTCTTCCATACTACCTTCGAGATATAAAGTCTATTCTCCAAACTTGCTCATGTCACGCTAAGAAATCCAGATTCTATCTTTCCAGTAGTTCAACTTCATAACCATCCGGATCGGTGATAAACGCCATCTTCATTCCATCCGAAGTAAATTGTTCACGCCAGCCATCGGGCCAAATTTCAAGCCCCGCTTTTTCCAGCTTATCGCAGAACGACACGAGATCCGGGACACCGATGGCAAAGTGCATCAAATCCTCCGGAACATTGAGGTCGTAATCGGAGGAATAGGTAAACTCAAGCGTGTGCAGGTTGCCGGGTAATTCCATGTGCACAATCTGGTTACCTGCCGGTGACTTGTCGCTCCGGCTTTTCATCACGAAGCCAAGGTGGTCGGCGTACCATTTAATAGACCGATCCAAATCGCTCACGCGGACGCGAGTGTGTAGAAATTCTGCCATTTTCATCTCCTTGTGTTAATTGGTTTGTACCAAAATCAGTTTATCAAGTTAGCGCATTGAAGTCAATCTTCCAAATCAGGAAGAATCTAGGATAGGAAAGGGAAGCTTCCCTAGTTGGGTTGACTATGAGCTGTTGGTTTTCACTTCTTGCAACCCAACCTACGGATTGAAGATTGGTATTACTCAAAAACGCCGTACCAATTCGAGGCTCCAATACCGGGGTTCATTGACATAGCCGGTCAGATTGTTAAAGTCAATGCCCCCGGCGGGAAGCGCGACAATATAGCGCGCAGTCACATCTGCAATCCAGCCCGGAGCCTGCGGCAGACCGTTCCCGTCAATGGAAAAAGTCCCGGAAGCAGCGGAAGCGGGCGGGTCCAGAACCGTACACGGTGCACCGCAGCCCTGCACCGCCAAATGCGGATCGTCAATACGCGTATGGTTGTAACTAAGCCCGGCTGAAACCTCCAATGATGTAATCGGTAGAATGGTCAACTCGGTCTCGAAGCCGCGTCCAATGGCGCTCTCGGCGTTCACCAACCGATTAAAATTGGTCTCGCCGCCCACTGCGGTGAGCTGTTGATCTTGCATGAAGTAGTGGAACGCAGCCATATTCAGGTGCAACCGTTGTCCCCAAAGGCGTAATTTCGTGCCGCCTTCAAAGGAAAGAATCGTCTCCGTATCCGCCAGCGTGACGGCGTCGCCAAACAGCAAGCGTCCCTGAATGCTTGGCGTCCGAAACCCTCGCGCCGCACGCAAATACGTCTGCACGCCCGCCCGGCGCCGCGCGATAGCGCAGGTTCAGGTCTCCGCTCCATACCGTGTCCTGAGGGTTCTGGTGAATGGGACCCAGCGGGCCCGCGCCCGTAACAGCAGGCGCTTCGTCTCGCCATGCCGTATAGTCCTTTGCGTCATCGGACAATCGTAGCCCGGCGCTCAATTCCAACTCTTCGAGCCATTGGAAAGTCATCGCCGCAAATGCCGCCCGCGCGGTAGCCTCCTGCTCTTGGCGTACCATCCCATCCAAGGTACCTCCAGCCAAGGTATTGTAGTTGATATCCTCCATCTCCACGAACTCGCGGAAATAATACAATCCGAACTGATAGGCGAGGCGGCGCGCTCCCGCACTCATCAGGCGGACTTCTTGGCTAAACTGGCGCAGCGTGGGAATGCCGGACGCGGTTTCAGACGGAAAAGGAATCTCGCCGGGGCCACTGAGCTGACTAAACGCAGCACCGTACCCTCCATCAATGTCTCCGCGCGAAAAATTGGTGAGCCGCTCAAGTCCCGTCAACGAAACCAGTTGGAAGGAAGTTCCCGATGTCGTAACGCACTTCAACTGCCAAGCCGTGCGTTCTCAGGGTTTGCTCATTGCGCCCGTCGTGCGCAATGCGGTCACGGGCAAAGTCCTGCACCAAATCTCCTTCTCCTTGCATCAAGGTATTGGCACGAAACAGGCGAGCGGTGCCATCAAGATCGCGAGCATGGAGTTTGAACCATGCCTCCAGCTCCGGTATAGGTGTCCACAGCAACTGTAGGCGTCCAGCCAAGTCCCGATGTCCTCCTAGCGCATTTTCTTCGTCCGTGTACTCGTTATCCACCCAGCCTCCCGCCGCTGGGTGAGCAGCGAAAGCCGCGCGGAAAGCACAGATGGCACGAGCGGGCCCGATACGGCACCTTCAAAATTAACGCTGTTGAACCGCCCGTAACTCAACCGTCCGTATCCCTCTAGGCTCTGGGTGGGACGCGCCGACTCAAACTTTACGGTGCCCGCAGGCGTGTTGCGTCCAAAAAGCGTGCCTTGCGGTCCTCGCAGCACCTCAATCCGATCCAGATCGAAGGCGGGAAATCCTTTCAACAAAGCATTTTCGAGCACAACCCCGTCGTGGAGAACCGAAACCGGCTGCGAAGCGTTAAGGTCAAAGTCCGTATTGCCAAGCCCGCGGATATAAAAGCGCGGAAAGACTCGTCCAAACGACGACTCCATCTGGAAACTTGGCGTGCGGTTTGACAAAAAACGGACATCCATGCCCGACGATCGCAAGGCGTCGAATTTCTCGCCCCGGACAGTCGAAACGGAGAGCGGCACCTCAAAAGACCGCTGCTCCCGCTTGCGAGCGGTAACCACGACCTCTTCCATCACAATACTCTCTTCGGCTTTCTCGTCAGCAACGACTGTTAAAGATACCGACAGCGTTATCGAGCAAGCAAGGACACAAAACTGTTTGGCAATGTTCATATTTTCTGTCCAAAAGATTCTAAAGAGATTTTGCGTAAAATGATACTATTGTGGAGGAAAACCCCAGATCCAAGACTTAATATACGTCAATATTATACCATATTCTGGCAACTCGATTCCGAAAAATCAGATGGGTTTCCGCTGCAATTGTTTGTGATTTTGCCACCCTAGGATTTTTTGTCGTGACACGTAGATTGCCCGCTCTAGTTTCGCGTCTAACCACTCACCCCTAGCTACTGTTTTTGGCCTTGACATTAACCCTAGTTCATGATATTTTTTGAGGTGTTGACAACCGAGGAATAACAACATAGATTAGGTACACAATGAACCCCAAACCCGGCATTGAAACCATCCACCCCTACCAAGGCGGAAAGCCGATTGAAGAGGTTCAACGCGAGTTTGGCATTGACGACATCATCAAACTAGCCTCCAATGAGAACCCGCTCGGTCCCTCACCCTTGGCGAAGGAGGCAATCAAGCGGGCAGCCGCAGAGGTCAATCTATACCCGGATGGAAACGCATACTACTTCAAAAACGAACTAGCCGAACATTTGGGGGTTTCTCCAGATTATCTCATCTTCGGTAACGGTTCCAACGATGTACTCCAGATTGTCGGTGAGACGTACATTTCGCCCGGTGATGAAGTCATCTATTCCGAGAGCGCCTTCGTCGTCTATATGCTAGTCTCCAAAATCTGCGGCGCGAAATCAATCGTGACACCGAGGCGTGATTACGCCCACGATTTGGATGCCATGGCGGATGCAATCACAGACTCCACGAAGGTGATTTTCATCGCCAATCCGAACAACCCTACCGGCACGATGGTCACGAAGGATGAGACCGAGCGTTTCATGCGACGCGTTCCGGACGACGTCCTTGTAGTCTTTGATGAGGCCTACTATGAATACGTTGAGCGTCTTGACTACCCGCAGACGCTCCCGTACGTGGAGGAGGGACGCAACGTGATTATCACCCGGACGTTCTCGAAAATCTACGGGCTTGCGGGACTGCGAATAGGCTACGGCATCGCGAAGTCGGCGACCATCGAAATGATGAATCGGGTGCGCCAGCCATTCAACTGCAATCTAATTGCCCAAGTCGCGGGGCGTGCCGCGCTCAACGATGCGAATCATGTTCGCCGCAGTTTGAAGTTGAATGCCGTAGGGAAGATTTACCTGTATGAGGCATTAGAACAACTCGGGCTGGAGTATGTCGAAACAGAAGGAAACTTCATCTTGGTTCAACTCGGAAGGTCGGGACAAGAGGTGGCTGACGCACTCATGCAAAAAGGCGTCATTGTGCGACCTATGGAAGCGTACGGTTTCCCCAACGCCGTACGAATAACGATTGGCAAACCCGATGAAAATAAGCGGTTCATAGAAACATTACAGGAAGTATTGAACTAAAGAAACTTGAAACCGTGTTTTCAAGAAAAACTCGGTTTCTAAAGAAGTCTTGTATACGGCATTCACTTCCCTACACGCCAAAATCCAGCGGCGCGGCAGGTGCTTAACAACATTTGAAAACTCTGATTCTTGACAGTGACAGGTAGTCATCTATGAATGAGCTACTCCAACTCGACAATCGAAAATTGACCCGGAAAATCAATGTTGGCGGCGTGCCGATCGGTGGAAGGAGTCCGATTTCGATTCAGACGATGACCACCACCCTCACGCACGACACGGACGCGACCATGCGCCAGATTGACCGCTGTGTGGAGGCGGGCGCTCAAATCGTCCGCGTCGCCGTGCCCGAAGAACGGGACTCGAAGGCGCTTTCCACGCTTGTCAAGCGTGCGCCCGTTCCGATTGTCTCCGACATTCATTTCAACTACCGCTACGCACTTGACGCGATTGACTCCGATATCGCCAAGGTGCGCATCAACCCCGGCAACATCGGGAGTGAGGAACGAATAGCGCAAGTGCTGAGCACGGCAAAAGCGGCGAATATCCCCATCCGCATCGGTGTTAACGAAGGCTCCTTGGAAAAAGATTTGCTTGAGAAATATCCCTCTCCAACGGCGGCAGCCCTAGTTGAAAGCGCTATGCGCCATGTCAAAATCTGCGAAGACCACGATTTCACCGACATCGCCATATCCGTCAAATCAAGCGATCCATTGCGCATGATCGAAGCCAACCGCATGCTCTCTGCGAAGGTGCGCTATCCATTGCATTTGGGAGTTACGGAAGCGGGCACGCCACGCAGATCCCATGTGAAATCGACGCTCGGCATCGGCACGCTGCTGATGGAGGGCATCGGAGACACCATCCGCATCTCAATTACCGGCGATCCGGTCGAGGAGGTGCTCACGGCAAAAGAATTGCTGCGCACGTTGGGGTTGACTGAGAATATCCTTGACGTTGTCTCCTGTCCATTTTGCGGCAGAGGAGATCCCGCAGCCGATTACGAAGGCATTGTTGCCGCTGCCGAAGAGTTGTTGGAGAAGCATGGGATAAAGATTCCGGTTGCTGTCATGGGATGCGAGGTTAATGGCCCCGGCGAAACCCGAAATGCGGAAGTGGGCATCCATCTCGGCGGCAAAGAGCTTGCTGTCTTGAAGATTCGCGGCGAGAAAGTTAAGACATTTCGTGGCATAGATGAGGTTAACCCGCAGTTCCTTGCAAACGCGCTGTTGGAAGCAGCCGTGCAAGTCCAGAGCGAATCGGGAATTACAGAAGCGCACTGAGACGATATTTACGCGGATCGTCTTCACTCCTAACAAACAATAAACCCTTCGTCAAATTTCCGCTTCTTCACGTCACGTCGAGTCTCAATCGTAAGGAGTTTCCCGTATTTAATTCCTCCCTTGTGAAGCCTGTACGAATCCAAAATCCCGGTGATACTGGCTGAAGGTACGTCGCACATTTATTCGAAACTAACAATCTACTCTTGTAAGAGGCAGTATAACGTATGAAGATTACCAACATTGAAACATTTATTGTGGACGCAGGGTGGCGCCCCTGGACATTCGTAAAGATTGAGACGGATGAAGGGGTGACCGGGTACGGCGAGTGCAGCGATGGTTCGGCGCCTCACGGGGTCGTGGGAACAATCGAGGACTTGAAACCGAGGTTAATCGGTGCAGATCCGAGGGCTTTCGAGATGCGTTTCTGGGACATGATTCGAGCCACACGACAGAGTCCCGGCGGGATTGCCGCCAAGGCTATCGCCGGAATCGACTGTGCGCTCATTGATATCAAGGCAAAGGCGCTCGGGGTTTCTGTCGTCGAACTTTTCGGCGGCCCAACCCGGGATAGCGTGCGCGTGTATTGGTCTCACTGTGGCACATCTCGTGCGCGGAATTATGAACTCATCGGCGTGCCGCCGCTCAGAACAATGGAGGATATCGCTGATCTCGGGCGCGAAGTCGTTAATCGAGGTTTCACGGCGCTCAAAACCAACATCGTGTTTCCGGGAGAACCCGCTTCCTTACATTGGGGTGGGTTTGGGAGCGGTGCAGGAACAACCGACCAAGTCGCTAGTCCCGAACTCTTGCGACACATCGAAACACTTCTCGGCACATATCGGGATGCCATAGGTCCGGATATTGGTTTGTGTTTAGACCTCAACTTTAACTTCAAGACGGAAAGCTGCCTGCGAATCGCCAAAGTGGTGGAACAGTTTGACCTCCAATGGCTCGAAATTGACATGTACGATCCCGAAGCTATTCTGCAAATCAAGGAGTCAACGACGACACGCATCTGTACAGGAGAAAATCTGTTCTACATGCGGGAATTTATCCCATATTTGGAGTTGCACGCCGCGGATGTACTGATGATTGATGTTCCGTGGAACGGATTCTCACAGTCCAAGAAGATGGGCGATCTCGCCGAAGTGTATCAAACGAACATTGCCCCTCACAATTATTATAGCCATCTCGCTTCATACATTAGCGCGAGCCTATGCGCGGTCTTGCCGAATGTCCGCATCATGGAAATTGACATTGACGATGTCCCATGGAAGGATGACCTTGTGACCGACCCTCCCGAGATTATTGAGGGTTACATGACAGTGCCGACAAAGCCCGGCTGGGGAACAGACTTGGACGAAGATGAGGTCATAAAGCACCTATGGCAAAACCGATAAATGACGTCGCGGAAATCAAGGTTCGTGGCTAGTCAAAGAAACAATTTAGGCATAATCCTAATCGCGTTAAGTTCAAGATTACGTAGATCGCAATCAGAATCGAATCCAAAACCGAAACACATTATGGAGTGGCACGAATGAAAGCACCAGATGAATGCGCGAATATGGCGGACATACGTGCGGAAATTGACCGTATCGATCGAGAGGTCATCGCGATAATAGGCAAACGCCTTCAATATGTGAAAGCGGCGGCACGATTCAAAACCAGCGCGGAGGGCGCGAAAGATACGAGCGTACGAGATATGCACCGGGTAAAATCCATGCTGAGACAGCGCAGGCATTGGGCAGAAGAGGAAGGGCTTTCTCCGGACGCAATTGAGAAAATTTACAGCGACCTCGTGGAATACTTCATCAATGAAGAGATGACGAAGTGGAAAGCGGAAAAAGGTTAGGCGACGGTATTCCCCTAAAACTCACTTTCCTCGGAGGCATCACGTCGGTCAGGTGATGTGTCCTTTAGTCTCTCTTCCCGTAAATCTCTGCCGTGTTGTGAAAGGAACAAGATGGACGTTTTAGTTGTTGGCGGAAACGGACGAGAACATGCGCTGGTATGGAAGATTGTTCAGAGCCACCTTGTCGACAAAGTCTACTGTGTTCCGGGAAACGCCGGAATCTCCGAACTTGCCGAATGTCGATCGATGCCGTGGGAAGATAACTTTGGCGAACTGGCGGATTTTGCGGAATCCGTGAAAATCGGCTTGACCGTTGTTGGTCCCGAGGCACCGCTGGCGAATGGCATAGTCGATGCCTTCCACGAGCGCGGACTTCGCGTTTTTGGTCCAAACCGGAAGGCGGCAATACTTGAAGCCAGCAAAGATTTCGCCAAGAATCTGATGGTCGAAAACGGAATCCCAACAGCCGTCCACCGCACGTTCGAGAATCCGGACGAAGCAATCGCTTATATCAAAGAGGTTCGTTCCCCCGTTTTCGTCAAAGCAGACGGACTTGCCGCAGGCAAAGGCGCAATTCCCGGCAGAACAGTGGAGAAGGCAATTCAGGCGGTAAAGACAATCATGGTTGACCGCGAGTTCGATGATGCCGGGGACCAAGTCATTATCGAAGAGGAATTAATCGGTGAGGAAGCCTCATTCTTTGTATTCACTGACGGGAGCGACTGCCTCCCTTTGGCGAGTTCACAAGACCACAAGATGTCGTTAGACGGCGATCAGGGCAAGAACACGGGAGGAATGGGTGCGTATTCTCCGGCGCCCGTTATAACCCCCGAGCTTCAAGATTATGTAATGGACCGAATTGTTTACCCGACAATTAACGGCATGCGTTCGCAGGAACGAGTTTTCAAAGGCGTGTTGTATATCGGCTTGATGATAACAAGCGGCGGACCGAAGGTCGTCGAATATAATTGCCGATTTGGAGATCCGGAAGCACAAGTCCTTTTGCCGCGGATGGAGACAGATCTTGTACCTATACTGGAAGCGTGTATTGATGGGACTCTAGCCGATGTTGAAGTGGCATGGAAACCGGGTTCGGCGGCTTGCGTTGTGATGGCGTCGGGCGGATATCCGGACGCCTACGAAAAAGGAAAGGTCATCACGGGGTTGAATGTCGCCAATGCGCTGGAGGACATCGCAGTCTTTCACGCGGCTACCAAAGCGCAAAACGGCCAGGTTGTGACTGATGGCGGGCGCATCCTTGGAGTTACGGCGCTTGCGAGTGACCTAAAATCGGCGGTAGATCGTGCATATCAAGGGGTCGGCGAAATTGACTTCGATCAAGCCCACTTTCGAACGGATATCGGTTATCGGGCGCTCGACCGAGCAAACTAGGGTGGCAGTGCACCAACTCCCGTCGGCACATCTCTCCCAGCTCATGTCTAGATTTCAAAACTCAATTCAATATGTGGAGGCAGAAGGCACGTATTGATGATTGGCGGCACACGGTTCATGGGCCGCTTCGCCGTATGAAAACTGCTTGATGCCGGTGACAAAGTCACCATCTTCTCGCGCGGGAACACCAAGCCCGACTGGTGGAATGAGGTTGAGCATATCCGAGGCGATCGAGACGAGATTGAAGAATTCAAAGCAAAATTGAAGGGAAGAGCCTTTGATGCCGTCATTGATACACAAGCTTTTGTGAGAGTGCATGTCGAATCAGCGGTGACGGCGCTTGAGGGCAACCTTGGTCGCTATCTCTTCGTAAATACCGGCTCGGTATATTTCGACATAGGTTTCGATTTCATTAAGCACTGCCCCTTCAAAGAGACGGATGTGGACTGGAGTATTATTGACTATTCCTATCCCGATGGGATAAATCCCTACGGTGTGGGCAAGCGCCACTCCGAGAAGTGGCTGCAGGAAAGTAACCCGATTCCATACACTATTGTCAGAATTCCCTCAATGCTGGGCGAAGATGACAATGAAGAACGATCGTGATGGCCGCAACGCGCGTTGGATGGATGCTCGATCGTCGTGCCCGCAGAAAATCGTGGCGTGCTCCGCTGCCTGTATGCGGCTGATGCTGCAGAGGCGTGGATTCGCGCAATCAAGTCGCCTAACGCTGTAAACCAGACATACCACATCGCCTCTCAGGAGATTATCACGATAGAGTAGTGGGCGAAGCTTGTGATTGACGCGGCCGGCACTGAATCCGTACTCACGCCCATTCCTCTGGAATTCATACATAGACAGAATGGGCTTGAGAATTATGCCGGACGTCTGAGTCGCGACTACCCGTGTATCCATTACCTCACCAAAACCGAGCAGGACTTAGGATTTACCACCCCTCCTGTCGGGCAATGGGTTCGGAACATGGCACGTTGGTATCGAGATTGTTATGACGGAGAGGACGCGGCGGGATATGTACACCGCAATGCCGAGATAGCCGTGGCGGCTAAGTGGAACGAGGCGCACAGCAAATTAGTATCGGGAGGTTGATTTGCTATTTGAACGGTGTAAAGGGACGAGACACGTTAATTAGGATTTATGAATGGTATTGTTTTCATCGCAGGTTTGGAGCCTGATTGAAAGTCTATTTGTAGTAGTCCTGTTCCCCGTATTAAGCCCCAGCGGGGATCAAGCGAACGGATAGTGAGTGCGATCGAGACCCCACAGGTTTATATCAGGTGACAGCAATAACATGAAAACGCTCTTCCTCAGATTGCCATAAAAGACTTTTCCACCTATTATTCAAGCCGGCTCCTAGCTTGGAATCTTTCGCTCCAGAAGATTGAGGGTGGCGTGAAAGGAAACCTTCCATCCTTCCAATCCCATCCTATCCTTCCTAGTCGATGCGGAAGATAAACTCTTACCTTGAAACTTGCTCAATATTCATCCTCATATCGAATCGTATAGCGATACCCTTGCTCAGTGAGGAACAGTTGCCGGTTGATAGCAAATTCCTGATCTCGCGAATCTCGGGTGACAATCGAGTAAAAGTGCGCGATTGAGCCATCCGATTTGGGACGCAAGATTCGTCCAAGCCGCTGCGCTTCCTCTTGGCGCGATCCAAAGGTGCCAGATATTTGTATCGCAACGTTGGCGTCCGGAAGGTCAATGGCGAAATTCGCGACTTTCGACACAACAAGAAGTCCGATTTCGCCCTGTCGAAACTGTCCGTACAGTTTAGCACGATTGGTGTTGGATGTTTGCCCTGTAATCAACGGCGCATTCAGACGCGTCGAGATTTCATTGAGCTGATTTATGTATTGACCGATGACGAGCACCTGATCGTCTCGATGTTGTTCAATAAGTGCGTGCACAATCTCGAATTTTCGCGGATTCTCGGAAGCGACGCGAAATTTCTGTCGGGAACTCGCAATCGCGTACTCCATGCGTAAGCCGTCCGGCAAATCCACACGAATCTCCGTGCATTCCGCGGTAGCAATCCATCCTTGCGCTTCCAGCTCCTTCCAAGGCACATCATATTTTTTCGGGCCTATCAGACTAAACACCTCATCCTCCTGCCCATCTTCACGCACAAGCGTCGCTGTCAACCCAAGCCGTCGCCGCGCCTGAATCTCGGCGGTCATGCGGAACACGGGGGCCGGCAAGAGATGTACCTCATCGTAGATAATCAGCCCCCAATCCATCTCCGAAAACAGGCCAAGGTGCACAAAGTTGTCAGATTTCTTTTTGCGATACGTGAGGATTTGGTACGTGGTCACAGTGATTGGTCGAATTTCCTTGCGTTCACCGCTATATTCACCGACATCTTCCGGAGGGATGGTCGTCTTGTCGAGAAGTTCCTCAATCCATTGGCGCACAGCGATCGTGGTGGTTGAAAGAATCAGCGTATAGCACTTCGTCTTGAATATGCTGCCAAGCCCAACAATCGTTTTGCCGGCGCCGCACGGCAGGACGATAACACCGCTCCCTCCGCGACTATCGCCGCCCGCGTAGAAAACCGTTGCGGCCTCGCGCTGGTAGTCCCGAAGACTGAAATCGAGACCGGCTAGAGTAACCTCTCGTGGCGAAATCTCGAGAAATTTGCCCTGAACATAACCGGCAAGATCTTCGACTGGAAATCCAATCTTAATCAGCGCCTGTTTGAGATGCCCCCGAAGATGACCCGGAACCCTGACGGTATGAGAATCCACTTGCTCGCCCAAGAGATTCTTTACTGGTTGACTATGCGTTATTTCAGTAATAAGCGCCGGTTCATCTGCAGACAAGACTAGACCGCCATCTTGCTCGGTCAATTTAACGCGCCCATACCGAGAGACATAATCCTTAATCTCCGCAATGATGTTCTGTGGCACATCATATTTTGTGTACCGTTCAAGCGTATCCAAGATGTAATCCGCCTGAACTCCTGAAGCGGCGCCATTCCATAGCGAAAGTGCCGTAATCCGATAGGTGTGGATATGTTCAGGACTCTTTTCAAGCTCGGCGAAACGTGCCAATTCATCACGAGCGGACTCGTAAGCCGAATTATCGACTTCTAGGAGAACAGTCCGATCGCTTTGGACAATCATGGGATTCTGAGGATTGTATCGCATCTGTTTTTTGTAAGTGTTGAATGGCTAGTGATTAGTAACAACCCTGAAGGCATAGACCGGCAATGATTGGGAGCCTATCTAAGGGAAGAAATCGGCGATTTCACGATTGCCAATCGAGTTGTTGATTGGAGAAAGTGAAGCAATCGTCAGGTTTTAGGGATGCGCTACTAGCAGGAGAAATTAACATTCAGTGCCGATTGTCGGAGGAGGAGAGAACACGCGCACAATTGCCCAAGTAGTCGCCCGACGGAGTAAGGCATCAATTCGTTCCTGTAAGATTGGGTGGATTACATCCGGCGCAATCTCCGCAAAGGGCTCAAGCACGAATCGGCGCTGATGCATTTCCGGGTGGGGAATGGCTAGCCTAGGCGAGTTGACACAAAACCCATCGTAAATGAGGATGTCAAGATCTATCTCCCTTGGTCCCCAGCGAATGCGCCGCTGCCGCCCAACCTTCCTCTCGATTTCTTGCAATGTCGCCAGCAATCTTTGCGGCAGCAAATCCGTTTCCACCCGCACGACACCGTTTAGGAACCAGTCTTGTTCATCATTGCCTACAGGCTCAGTCTCGTAGATGGACGAAACTTGCACCACTGAAGTGCATTGTTCACCAGATAGGTAGTCCAAGGCTTGGCGGATATACGATTGACGATCCCCAACATTAGATCCGAATCCGATGTATGCGTATGACATGATGTTAGTTTGAGACGTGATAAATACTCCTGTCTCAAACGTGGACAGTCAAAAACCTGGATTCTGTGGCAGGAGATCACACTATGAACCCGTAGCACTATGTTCGGTTGACACTTGAAAATCAGTTAACAAGCTCATTTGGATGTATGATGTATCCCTAGCATTAATAGAAGAACCGCTTGGTTCTTCGGGCGGCGTTTTTTTCAGATAACGAAGGATATCCAGCACACCATTTCGCGGATTTAGTTTGCGGCCACCCAACCGAATCAGATCGGTGTTTCCTTCTGGCGGCTTTACGAAGTATTCTGGATCAACGATAAAGAGCGGGAGATTCATCTTAAGCGCTGCCTTCCCAGTATCAAAGGAGCCGCTCATTTTGCCATTCGCATTTCGCTCGGGCCCCGATTCAATCACGACAACCGCTTTAGAAAGCGCACAAATTAATGTGTTCCGCATCATCGCGTGGCGGGCTAACCACTTGGCATCAGGTGCAAATGGCGAGACAGCAAGCACATCACGTCCCCAGTTGAAATTCCTAAATGCTTTTTTCTGCCGCAATCCGGTGATGCCGTGCGGAAGCACAAGTGTCGTTGTTCCGCCTGACGCCAACGCGGCTGAGTGGGCTTCGGAATCCACACCTTTGGCGTATCCGGATACGACATTTATTCCTTCTCTCGCAAGCCCGGTGGCAATCGTTCGTGCGGCACGGATTCCTTCATTCGAAACGTCCCTTGCTCCAACAATTGCAACTCCATCCGATGTCAGGAGTTTGTGTTGTCCTTTGATAAACAGAATCGGCGAAATTTCAAGCAGGTGTTGCGGGAAATTCGGATGCGACGGATACAGCATAGTGATTCCCGCATCCTTAAGTCTCAGATATTCGTTATAGATTTCTTGGCAATCCTCTACGCGAATCCTGCCATTGAGGATATTGGCTAATTGTGGAAATTGAGACAACAACTCGGTTGGATTCAGTGGAAGAGTTTCAGGTTGGCGCTGATGCTTATGCAAGATCTTCGCGATGGAAGCGAGTTTTTTGGGCCCAATTCCGTGCGTTTTGCATAACCATATCCAAAAGTAAGGGGCTTTTACTCTCATTGTTGCGTCCCCGTTTGCGTGAGTGTTAAGAGGAGCATCCGGGATATACTACCCATACCACGGAGACCGCGGGTGGCTTGGAATAGGGTTTTCCAAAGTCGGATAGACGGTCAGCGATCAGCACGCAGGTTCGGTTCCCGTGCGAGGTTGGATGTCAAGTGTTCGCTGGAGGTATTCCCGTTTACTCTTGTAACTCACAAATTTACTACTATATGGTGAACTTGCCCTCACCCCAGTGAAATGCTGGCGGAGGACATTCACTACTAAACAAAACGATGGATTTTATTCATCGTTTCATTTGCGCCATGCCGAAATGCAAGCAAACGCGCAAAATCTTGACGCCTAGAGGGACGGGGCACGAGTTTGGACGGAAAGAAATTTTTTACCAGAAACACGGAAAGACTTGCCCCAATCGCAAAAAAACATCCTGTAGGTTGGGTTGGACGATCGTGCGACCGAATTTTGTTGAGGAAGGAATTATTTTGCACGTTTGGTGACACCACGCCTAGCGATCTCAGCCAATTAGGGAACGCAAACCTGCGTTCCCTAAGGTCAGGAAGTGTCTCCCAAATCACGCATCGACATATTTGCGAATGGCGATCGACGTGTTGTGACCGCCAAAACCAAAAGCGTTAGACAGTGCAACTCGAATATCGGCACGTCGTCCCTCATTGGGGACATAATCCAGATCGCAGTCGGGATCAGGAGTTACGTAGTTTATGGTGGGAGGGACATAACCTTTCTCAAGCGCACACGCGGTAGCGATAAGTTCTACTGCACCCGCGGCTCCCAGCAGGTGTCCCATCATCGATTTGGTGGAACTCACGGCAATCCGTTTTGCGTGAGAACCAAATAGGTTCTTTATTGCCAACGTTTCAGCAATATCTCCCGGCGGCGTTGAAGTTCCGTGGGCATTGATGTAGTCAACCTCCTCCAGCTCGACGCCGGCATCCTTCAAGGCGAATTCCATCGCCTTTGAGGCACCCTCGCCATCTTCGCCCGGATGCACCATATCATAGGCGTCAGAACTCATGCCATACCCCACTATCTCCGCGTAGATACGTGCGTTACGATTCAGCGCGTGGGTCAAAGATTCCAGTACCAATACTCCTGCGCCTTCGCCCATGACGAATCCGTCCCGATCTTTATCGAACGGACGGCTTGCATGCTCGGGTTCATCGTTGCGCACTGACATCGCACGCATGCTGCAAAAGCCAGCATAGCTCAATGGAGTAATCGCGGCTTCCGTACCCCCGGCAAACATCACATCGGCATCACCTCGCTGGACGATCCGATACGCCTCGCCAATCGAATTGTTCGACGTCGCGCAGGCGGTGACCGATGCGAAGTTGGGTCCCTTGAGCTTCAGGTGGATAGAAATTTGACCTGCAGCCATGTTGATGATTTCATACGGCACGAAGAACGGGCTGACACGGCTAGGTCCCTTTTCCATCAGTAGTCGTGCATTGTCTTCAAGGACGCTTATGCCTCCGATGCCGGACCCCACACCAACACCCGCACGGTAAGGATCAGAATCGGACAGGTCAAGTGCTGCATCCTGTTGTGCCATTATTGCCGAAACAAGTGCATACTGGATGACCAAGGGAAAACGCTTCGCGGCTTTCGGCGATAGGTACCTCCCCGGCTCAAACCCTTTGACCTCGCCGCCTATTTGTGTCCGAAAGTCCGTCGGATCGAAATGCGTTAGGCGATCTATGCCGTTCTTGCCCGCTGCGAGTGACGCCCAGAACTCCTCCTTGGAGTTGCCAATCGGGCTAATGACACCAAATCCAGTAATAACTACGCGCTCCACAGGCTATACCCCTTCTACAATCGACAGATGCCAATTCAAAGTTTCGCGTTTTCGAGGGTGCCCACAAGGGGCAAAATCAACGCACTTCGCTATTCAGCGTGTGATTTCATGTAATTGAGTGCATCTTGAACGGTTCGAATCTTCTCAGCTTCGCTGTCGGGGATTTCCAGGTCAAATTCCTCTTCAAGCGCCATGATTAATTCGACCGTGTCCAAAGAATCAGCTCCCAGGTCATCCATGAACGATGCATCAGGAGTGACCTGATCTTCGTCAATCTGCAACTGTTCCGCAATAATTGTGACAATTCTATCCGTTTCTAATGCCATCAGTCCGGTTTAACCTCCTAAGGGTGTTGAGAATTACGGCTTCAAGAACCGATTTTAATTTCCGATTGTTTGACAACCGGTTTACATAACCATTCCGCCATCAACCTGGATGACTTGACCTGTGATATATCGAGATGCATCAGAAGCCAAGAACAGGGCTAATTCCGCCACATCTTCCGGTGTGCCGAATGTGGCTAACGGAATCATGGCTCGGATTCGCTCCAGTTCCGTCTCGGATAAATTGGCAGTCATGTCCGTGGTAATAAAACCGGGGGCAATCGCGTTCACAGTGATGCCCCTGCTGCCAATCTCCTTTGCCATTGATTTTGTCAGACCGATAATGCCGGCTTTAGAAGCCGCATAATTGGCTTGACCTGCATTGCCCATCAGTCCAATGACCGAGGATACGTTGATGATTCTGCCACTTTTCTGCCGCATCATCGTCCGAAGTACGGCACGAGCGCAGTACATCGTGCCCGTCAGGTTGGCATGGAGGACGGTTTCCCAGTCCTCATCCTTCATGCGCATCAGAAGAGTATCCCGGGTAATGCCCGCATTATTTACCAAGATATCTATGCGCGAAAACTCTTTGAGTGTCAGATCCACTAATGCTTCGACATTGCTTTTCTGCGACACATCTGCTTGCGTAAGTTTCGCGCTATAACCTTTTTCCACCAATGCCTCGGCAACCGCGCCAACTGACGCTTCGGAACGCGAGCAAAGCATTACGCTCGCTCCTTCCTCACAAAATTTTTGGGCAATTGCCGCGCCAATGCCACGTGAGGCACCTGTAACTATTGCGACTTTGTCGTGAAGTTGCATTTGAATTAGTTGGAATTGATTGATTCTAAGGTTTTCTCAAGACTCTTAACATCCTCGACATTTGAACAAATTGCATTGTCAAGGATTCGGCGAACCAATCCACAAAGGACTTTGCCAGGCCCCAGTTCCACAAAGTGTGAAACACCGGAGTCACCTATCAATCGAATCGACTTTTCCCACTGCACGGGGCTGATAACTTGGTCGACCAGCAGTTGGCGAATCTCACCGGGTGAGGGCACATAATAGCCCGTGACATTTGCGACAAACTCTGTCTGAGGGGGTTGAAAATCGAAATCGCCAATCACCGACTGGAGCTGCATAGCCGCCGGTTTCATCAATGCCGAATGAAACGCACCGCTAACGGGGAGCAAACGGCAGCGCTTGGCACCAACCGTTTCCGATCCTCTTTCGACAACGTTCTGTACAGCCGCCGCGTCGCCCGAAATGATTAACTGTCCCGGGCAATTGTAATTTGCAACTTGGACCACCCCGATTGATTGTGCTTCCGCGCAGTAATCATTGAGGGTATCCTCATTCAGTCCCAGAATCGCTGCCATGGCGCATGCTTGGCGCCTAGAGGCTTCCGCCATGAAACGTGAGCGGCATTGCACAAGTTCCAATGCCTCCCGGAAGCTGAGCGCGTTCGCCGAAACCAGCGCGGAATATTCCCCTAGGCTGTGGCCCGCCACAACGCGCGGTGAAATTCCTATTTCCTGTACGACACGCAACGCTGCGATGCTGCATGTTAAAACGGCAAGCTGCGTGTTTTCGGTTTGCCGAAGTGCTTCCTCAGGTCCCTCAAAGCACAATTGACTTAATTTCCGGTTTAGAACCGAGTCCGCTTCATCAAACGTAGCGCGCGCTGCAGGATAGGCTCGTGCGAGTTCCAATCCCATCCCTACCTGCTGCGACCCTTGACCTGGAAAAATGAAGGCAAATTTCGGCATATCACCAATAGGCGTGGGCGAGAAGTGAATCGTTCCAGAACAACAGCTTTACAATCAGGGGCTGCGACATAGCCGCCTAGAGCTTTAGCAGCGTACTTCCCCACGTAAGCCCTGCTCCAAATGTCACTAGAAGGATGTTATCTCCCGGTTTTGCCCGTCCCTCGCGGATGGCTTCGTCAAGCGCGATAATCACCGTTGCTGCGGAGGTATTCCCGTATTTGTCAACATTTACGTACACCTTCTCGCGAGGAATACCGAGTCGCTCCCCTACTGCTTCAATAATGCGTAGGTTTGCCTGATGTGGAATCAACAGATCGATATCGTCAATCGTAAGCCCCGACTGCTCCAAGACGCGTTGAGCGGATTCGGGCATGATGCGAACGCCTAGCTTGAAAACTTCGCGCCCGCGCATCTTTATCGCGTGCAGGTTTTGATCGATTGTTTCATGCGATGGAGGCAAACGAGACCCGCCGGCTGGTATGCCGAGCAAATCAATATCAGCATTATCGCCGTCCGACCCAATATACGATGCCATTATTCCCTTCGGCTCGTCCGTTGCGCGCAACACCGCGGCACCGGCGCCATCGCCAAAGAGTACACAAGTGCTTCGATCTGTCCAGTCAAGAATTTTGCTGAAGACCTCGCCACCGATGACTAGGATGGTTTCGTAACGCCCCGACTTAATCATACCATCCGCGAGGTCAAGTCCATAAACAAAACCGGCGCACGCTGCCGAAAGGTCAAAAGCACACGCATTCTTCGCGCCGATCCCTTGCTGCACATAGCAACCCGTTGCCGGGAAAAAGGTATCGGGCGTCACCGTCCCAACAATAATCATATCAATGTCGAGAGGATCCACTTCCGCCGTTTTGATGGCTTGCCGGGCAGCGCGAACCGCCAGATCCGACGTAGCCATGTCGTTATCGGCAATTCGTCGCTCCACTATCCCCGTCCGTTTCCGAATCCATTCATCGCTCGTATCGATCATCTTCTCAAGATCGAAGTTCGTTAAAACTGTCTCCGGGACATACGAACCGGTCCCGGCAATCGCAGCATATCGAGCCATTCTGATGATTCCTCAACCTGTATTTGTAATCTGTTATCCGTAGATGGTTGCAATACGGGGTTAGTGTTTTGCGTTACTGCCTGACCTTTACTCTCTCCATGAGCAATCAACTGCCCTTCCGCTACCTATGCTGACTCCTCAACGGTTTCCTTAACGATTGGTCTGCCTTTGTAATAGCCGCAACTAGGGCACACACGATGGGACATAATCGTTTCTGCGCAGTTTGGGCATGTCGGAAAACTGAAGAATGGGAACCCTCGCAAGGCGTGATGGCTCCTTCGCATCTTTTTCTTTGACTTTGAAGTTCGGCGTTTTGGATGTGCCATTTTTTATACGGTTCAAGGATGAACCAATTTACCTCCTTATCATAACACTCATAATGAAAACATACTGAATCTCATTTCAAAACAACGTTAAATGAGAAAACGAAAAAAATAACGAGCAGGATTTCCTATCGCCATCGCTATCAAAGATCCCTATCGTACTAGGATTTCTATCGTGGTCGCTGGGGAATCGCTATCGCCCTCGTTGTTCACTCGGTTAATCTTAGTTGATTCTTATTCAGTCGCTTAATCTTCATAGAATCCTATCGCGTTCGCTATTCGCTCACTTGATCTGTTCACCCTCCATTATCTCGGACCACAATTCCGATAACGCGGAAAATGGCGACGACGACTCTGCGGGTTCACGGCAGTTGCATTCACCAATGTTGAGATTGGTGCCGCAACTAGCGCACAAACCTTTACATGACTCCGAGCAGAGCGGCCACTCCGGAATTTCAAGTATGAGCCCCTGGCGAGCATCTTCCGACAAATCTATCACATCGCCCGAATAGTGTCGCTCCCCAGCATCAATCAACCTCGGATCCATCTTCTCCGGGTCATCGACTTGGCAAAATTGCAACTCCACCGCCGCTACAATTTCGGTTTGAAGCGATTCTATGCACCGGCGGCACTCAACCACAAGCGATGTCGAAAACTCCGCTTTTGTGTAGACACTTTGGTTATGCCGTGAGAACTGAATATAACTATCAATCGGCGCAACAATCTTGAAATCCTCGCCTTCCAAAGCAAACTCTGAGGGCGACACTTGGAGTTCGCGGATGTCAAGATCGCCATCGGGAATCTCGTTGACAGGGAACTCTAACCCTTTCATGGTACGACAATTCCTAGTTCAAATTCGTCGTGCACTGCACGCACTGCTTGTTCCGTGTGTTGCTCATCAATCGCGCAGGATATCTTAATCTCTGAAGTGCTAATCATCTGAATATTGACGCCTTCCTTGCCAAGTGCGCTGAACATCCGCGCGGCAATGCCAACATGGCTCTGCATCCCGATTCCGATTGCCGATATCTTCGCAATAGTCTTGTCGGTGCTGATACTCCGAAAATCTATGTCCGCTTTCAACTTTTCTACAATTCTAAGTGTTGGGGCTAAATCTTTTTCGGTGACTGTGAATGAAATATCCGCCGTCTCGTCTTGGCCCGCGTTTTGAATGATCATATCAATGTTGGTGTTGGCACCTGCAACTTCTTGGAAAATCCGCGCGGCGATTCCTGGCGTATCCGGCAAACCAAGCAGCGAGATTTTTGCCTGATTCCTATCTGATGTCACACCACTAATAACAACTTCCTCTATCATGTCACTGTCGTTTATAACCATCGTACCTTCATCTTCATTGAAACTGGATCGAACATGGAGGGGAACATCGAATTTCTTTGCAATTTCCACCGATCGAGAATGTAGCACTTTCGCCCCGAGTTGCGCCATCTCGAACATCTCATCATACGTAATCCGGTTCAACTTCCGTGCGTTCGGGACGACACGAGGGTCCGCGGTGTAGACGCCGTCGACGTCCGTGTAGATTTCGCAACGATCTGCGCCCAACGTGGCTGCAACTGCGGTAGCCGTGGTGTCCGAGGCGCCACGTCCAAGCGTCGTGATTTCGTTGTCAATACTCACGCCCTGAAACCCCGCCAAGATGACGATTTTTCCCTGATCCAGTTCTGAAAGGATTCGCGTGTCGTTGATATGCTGAATTCTCGCCTCGCTGTAGAAACCGCCGGTAATTATGCCGACCTGCGTCCCCGTTAGCGAAATGGCTTGGCACCCAAGCTCCGATACCGCCATGGCAAGTAGCGCGATGGAGACCTGTTCGCCCGTGGATAGGAGCATGGCGAGTTCACGGTCAGGGGGATTGGCGGATATTTCATGAGCCAGAAAAGTCAGTCGATCGGTTGTGTCCCCCATTGCTGAGACTACAACGGCGACTCGATGTCCCTCCTCATGTGTCCGCACAATGCGTTTGGCGACGTTTTTGATTTTTGTTGCATCGGCAACGGACGTGCCACCAAATTTCTGAACGATAATCCCCACGCCTAGTATTCTCTTCTCCAGTTGGATTCCGACGTGAATCCGTTGTTCAATGCTACAACGGCGAATACCTCAGAACGCGACCTCTTCCTCAATCCTGATGAGCTGACTCGCCCCTTTAACGACATTGAGTGCGTCAATCTCCTTCATCGCAAACTGCATATTCTTCTCAGATGCCATATGAGTAACAATGACGAGGGACGCCGTCTGATCGGATTCATAGCGTTCTTTTTGGATAACCGATGCGATGCTGATACGATGTTCTCCCAGAATACTACTGATTTGTGCCAAAACTCCCGGTTTATCTTGCACAACCAAGCGAACGTAGTAACGTGTCTCAATGTCGTCAATAGGACATAGCGAGACTTCCGGTTTAGCGTCAGTTTGCCAAGCACGTGAAACCCGTGAATCCCTCTCGCCCAAAATCGACTTCCCGGCATCAATGATGTCTGCTACGACCGCGCTTGCTGTTGGCATTTCTCCCGCGCCCTGACCGTAGAACAGCGTAGGACCAACAGCGTCGCCGATAACGCATACGGCGTTGAAAGCGCCGCCGACGTTTGCCAGCAAACTTTGCATCGGCAGCAGCGTCGGGTGAACGCGAACCTCAACCCTTTTTGCCGAACTCAACTTGCCAATGGCGAGGAGTTTAATGACATATCCGAGTTCCCGGGCATATTGAATATCCTGCTGGGCAATTTTCGTAATTCCCTCCACGTGAATATGTTCCGAGGGAGTATTCATGCCGTAAGCAAGAGCGGTAAGAAGTAGAAGTTTCTGAGCGGCGTCATGTCCCTCTATATCAAGCGTTGGGTCGGCTTCCGCGTACCCTTTGGCTTGAGCCTCCTTCAGAATGACCTCGAAATCCACGCCACCTTCGTGCATCTGGCTCAGGATATAATTACACGTACCGTTAATAATGCCGTAGAGCGATTGAATACGATTCGCGGCAAAACTCTCTCGCAATATCTTAATAATTGGGATCCCCCCCGCCGTGCTCGCCTCAAAGTTGAGACTGACGCGGTGTTCGTCGGCAAGCCGAAACAACTCTCCCCCGTGCTCCGCCAGCAAAGCTTTGTTTGCGGTGACGACGTGTTTGCCGTTTCGAATCGCTTTGCTAATAAGATCCCGTGAGTCGGTCACACCCCCAATGAGTTCAACAACAATATCAATTCCCGGGTTGTCAACCACCTCGCTAGGGTCCGTGGTTAAACAGTCGTCAGGTAAGTCAATTCCATCACGCAGGGCGGGGAGTGTGCGCTTTGCAATTTTCTTCAATCGCAGTTCAACGCCCGCATTTTGTGAAATTAGACCACTTTGACCCAATAAAATCTTGGAAACTCCTGTACCGACAGTTCCCCAACCAAGCAGCCCAACATTGACACTGGATTTGTCCACTAATGTACGATTCCTATTTCAATCAAGTGTCGCCAGTCCCTCCCGTAAAACGAATTTGCCGATTAGCATCGTTTTCGCAAGATCAGCGTCAATTACCAATTAGTCCATTAACAGCGTAGCTGGCCCATAGATTCCGATGGATAAATGGAGGTGGGGTTGGCATCGGAGATTGCGGTGCCCTTGATGGCAATCACTCTTCTTCAGGAAAGCGAGCAGTCAACGCCATAGGACTGAATTGTTAGGAAAGAGACCTATAATCACTATCAGATGCTAGAGTAATCCAAAATTACTGTGGTTTCGGGTTGGCGCCCCATTCGTTTCGAAAGTCGGGGCGACTGGATTCGAACCAGCGACCTCTTGAACCCCATTCAAGCGCGCTTCCGGACTGCGCCACGCCCCGTCCAACCTTCAACTCAAAAAACCCCCGTGAATATTAACATTCACATAGGCGCATGTCAAGAGAAAATAACTGCGCAGTCAGGGCAGTTGTATCTGATTTTGGGATGTAAGGACGTCCTCTACAACATTCTAGAGCAGAGAAAGTCAGAATTTGAAGCGGCTAAAGCCTACCATGAGAAACCGACAGGCTACCGAGCGTCCGGTGTTAGCTGAATCGGCAGTTTTCCCGGCGCGTCGCTTTCGCCGACCATCACTTTAACCGCCGCCAACACGGATTCGTAGTGTGCATCATAGGCGGCGAGGGACACCGAAACGTTTGGACAACGTTGAAGAGAATACGGCGATCCGAACGCCGCAACAATGATAGGTGTCTCTGTTTTGGTGCCGAATTGGTAAATCAGTTCTGCCTGTCGGTGATTTGAAATCCCTGCTATGACAACATTCACCGTTTCGGCTTGACGAGCCAATATCGGCAAAACCGTTTCAATATTCGGTTCCACCGGAATCATCGCGCTGATGCTGTTCGCATATCGCACCCTGAGCAAGTTAAATAGTAAAGGCGATGAACTGATAACCAGCGGACACGTGTCTGTGTTTAGCGGCATGATTCCGGATTGGTTTTCGACAACCGTTATCGCCTGATCGGCAATGGTTGCGGCAATCCTCCGGTGCGTTTCGCTTCCGACCAACTCAATCGCTTTCGAGGGGGTAGCATCTTCCCAATCAGATACCCCAAACGCTGTCTTGTACTTCAAAATGCGTTCAACCGATTGATTGATTCTGTCTTCGGAGATTCTTCCACTCTTTACGGCTGAAACGAGTGCATCGAAAACCTCAAGCTGATTTTGGTACGTCCAAAGCGTGAGCACCATGTCCGCTCCCGCCGCAATTGCCATCACCACCGCTTCACCCGTTCTATAGCGTCTATCAATGGCTTTCATCTCCATGTCGTCCGTGATGATTAATCCATCGAATCCGAGTTCCTCACGCAATAAATCCGTCAATATCGGTCGTGAAAGTGTAGCCGGACAATCCGCATCCAACGTCGAAAAGACAATATGAGCGGTCATAATTGCTGCGACTTTCGCCTCAATCACTGCACGGAAAGGCTTCAGTTCAATGGCTCGAATGCGTTCTACATCATGGCTAACTGTGGGCAAATCCGTGTGAGAGTCAACTGTCGTATCACCGTGTCCGGGGAAGTGTTTCGCGGTCGCAAGAACGCCATTTTGCTGTAAGCCTTTGATATATGCACTCCCCAAGCGCGAGACCAAGTCCGGACCTTCACCAAAGGAGCGGCGATCGATTACAGGGTTACGCGGGTTGTTGTTGACATCCATAACCGGCGCAAAATTCAGGTTGATGCCGACAGCGGCAAGCTCGATTGCGGTAATTTTCCCCGCCTGCTCTGCCAATTCCGCCGACCTAGCCGCGCCCAGTGCCATATTCCCCGGAAGAACCGTTGCCCCGGTTTTTAACCGGGCGACCCAACCCCCTTCCTGATCGGTCGCGATAAAAAGCGGGATCCGGTGTTCGGTTTCCTGTGTCAGTTTTTGAAGGTCGGTGGTCAACCTTGCTAACTGCCGAGGGGATTGGATATTCCGTGCGAAAAGCGTTACTCCACCGACGAAGTGTTGGCTGATGTTCGATTTGATGTCGGCGTTGATACGGGTACCTTCAAAGCCAACGACAATCAACTGTCCGACTTTTTGCTCAATGGACATGTGTGCAATGAGTTGGTGCATCTTTTCCTCGGTTAGGGCAAGGTTCCGGGTGGGCGCCAACGAGTCAACAATGCGGCGGGAACAAACGAACGAAACGGGATAGATGAAAAGCAAAATGTAAGAGATAATACCTGTTGCGTGAAACGTAGGAGCATAGTTGCGTAATCCGGTTGGTGATGGGTATGTATCTCCGACAGTCTACCTGTTCAGGTTTTAGAGATCAAAAATGACCTGAGCCCTCCACCCTCCGTCAGAGGACTGATGGACATCCAGTTGGTGATAGGTTACACTCTTGATTTCCGTGTATACAACATGCCTTGTAAAATCTATGGGCTCACCGTAGGCACATGCGGATAGACATGTCTCGGAAAGTTCCGATATTTCAACATACTTTAAGAACACTTCATCGACCTCATGTCTGAAGATTAGCTCAGCCAACCAAGCGACCATCAACTCCGCAACGGATTCCGCCTCGACATGGATCTGAAACTGTGCAATGGGATCGATGGTATCTAGTACCGCGACCGTGTCAAGCAAGGCGTGCGCCGCATTCGTAAAGAGTTCTTGCAGCGTTTCTCCTCGAACTCGAATGCCAATATCGCCGGTGTGATCTATGTACTCAAACGCTCTCATAAATGGATAGAACTCGGTTTGGTCAACGCTAAAACTGTGTTGAGTTTAACAAACAACAGCCTGCATAACAAAAAAATGGGATTAAACGAGTGGATAGTGAGTGGGATTTTCTATCTGGATTAGCTATCGCCTTGGGATCTCTATCGCACTCGCTATCCGTTCGTTTGATGCATCCGCTCAGTTGATCGGTAGAGATCCCCATGAGGTGTTTGACCACTAATTCCAAGCTTAAACCTGACCAGAATTAGCCCGATTTTATTTCTTAAATCTTCTTCATTTCTGTCTAGAGGATGAGGGTAAGTTCAAACAACACGGGAACTTATTTTGGAAAGATGTCTATTTCCTCATTCGACTCTATTCGGTTGCTCTGCCCGGTGTCGATAGACTTGCAGGTTTTCTGTGGAATGAATCAGTTCGTAATCCGTATCCAGACTATCTATTATTTCCCGCACATGCACGCCGGAAGGGCCACCACCTCTGTAAAATTTCGATTTGTCCATCTTCCATGCCACTATGTAATCGACCGCTCCTGAATGTTTGATTCTCCAATCCAGAGGAAAGTAATCAAACTGGGGTTCGTAATTGCTCAGACTGACACAGTTGTTACTCAAGCAGTAATAGCTGCTAGCCTGAACAAACGGGCGCACATGGTGATACGGCTGGTGAGTAAACGGCGGCGGGTCCTTGACACCAGGACGGGCGTCTGACCAGAGTCCTAAGACGGTCTTGTTTCTTTCGATCAGCTCAACACCTGATGTATACTCTCTCGTAATTTTGTCCAGAGAATAATAGTATCGGCAGCTTATGGAAAGACGGGCAACAGAAAGAATGACTATGATAATGATGATCCCGCGCTTGATGTATTTATGGTAATCCTCACTGAGAAACGGCAACAGCACCGGAATAATAAACAGATTCACACGGTAATTGATAAAACCGCCGCTCGCCATCCCCCCGGGCATAATGAAGTAGAGAACTGTGAAAACGCCGAAAATCAGCAGGAACTGGTTGTCCTGGCTCATAATCCTTCTTTCGCGGATTCTTTTATATAAAGTGACTGCGAATAACAGCCCCAGCATAATTGCCAAAATGCGCGTGGGGATGAGGTGAGCGTCGGTGAAAAACATCAACGACTTGATGCTGAGAAAATAATCCCACGTTTTCCAGTCGCTGAAACGCTCCCATCTCAGGTGCAAATGACCGTTATCTGCAACGACGTTTGAGAGAAGATAATTAGCCATGATGAAGTATAGCGGCAGCATACTGACCAGAAGTGCCATAACCCGTTTTGGTCTGCGATAGAAAGATGTGATAGATAGAAGAGTTAGCGAAAGTATGAGAAGGAGATAAGAGAGGATGTGACTGAAGTAGATCAGGATGCACAACAGGTTGAGGATGGCTATCTTATTCAGGCTCAGATCTTCTTTGTGCTTCATGAAATAGCCCAATGCGAAGAAAAACAGTGGCACAGAAAGGGAAAAACTGTAGAATCCCATGTGCAGCAGGTAGTGATAGCTGAACAGAAACCCCACAAAACCGTATAGATTCTTCCCCTTGTGTACCGCGCCAACAAAATAGAAAAGTGACAATGGTAACAAGCTGATGATAGCGCTCAGATGGATTTTTTCCGCTATTAAAGGAGGGAAAATCTTCATCAGCAGTGACATGAAGGCATGTGAGGACCAGTTGGGGAAAAGTCTGAGATTGAGTTTGTGATATTCCCTCAAGAGAGTTGATTCTTCATCATGGAATGCACTCAACACATACGAGTTATAGACGTGGGCTGGCCCGTCCTGGGTTGGGAAATACTTAAAAACCCACAGCGGCAAGATATGCAAGACGATGAGCAAAGCGATAACAAGTCTTTTCCTTCGTACCGAGGGATCTGTCTCCTTCCAACGTCCAAGAAGGGAACGCAGGATTGAGATTGCATATTTCAACATTTGCTCATGTCCTTAGTTGCTCAAGACACCAGATTAACCAGAAACGACCTCACGCTGAATTAGGTTATTTGACACCGGTTGAATTTGAGCAACAATACTTGTCTTAACTTTGCTTAGTTGTGGTCTAAATTCTCGTTGGCACTTCAAACTCAGAATTCGCTCTTTCCTTGACAAGGTTAGACACATATAGGTCTCTATGTCAAATGGCAAGAGCAGAAGGACAAGAAAATAATTGACTCTTTACTTGACAGTACCGTCAAGGAAAACTCAGCTTCAGATGGAGTGCAGGCGCTTCTCGAAATGGAGAATTTACTGCATTGCATTCCTACTACTTCTGCCGAAGCCCTCGAAATCAATATCCACCGCTGGCAAGAGGTCATACTGTATCTCGTATATCTTCAATCCCCTGTCATAAACCAGTTTGAATCCGGGCATTTCACCTTCTACCAATGGTTTCGTAGCGGGTCGCAGTACCCAGGACGGTATGGACTCTTCAAAGGGGCCCGGGATAGCATACGGTATGATGTGCGTAACTTTGTAGAATTTCATCACCATGATGATTCTGTCCAACTCTTCCAGCGGTATCTGTATTACTTTCCCCTCCGAATAGAAACACACGCCCCCCGGCTCACGGTACATCACAACGGAGCCAGGCACGTTCTCCTTGAGCCACTTCCCTGCTTCCATCCTTTCCTCATTAGCTTCTCCATATGGCCAGCCGCGGCGCTTATGGTCGCCATATACCTCGGCCGCGGATAAACACAGCACAGGCATCATCAATGTCACAATCAAACATGAAGCTATTGTATGTGAGTGCTTTGTCTTTGCGAATATCTGTTTTGCTGCCACGTCGTAGGTTGTCCAGCCTATAGCCATATTTATCACCACAAACGGGAACGCTAGACGCGAGATGGGAGACCAGCAGACTGCGAGAAATGTCATTAGAAAGAAGTTCAACAACCACAAAATATGAAGGTCTCGATTGTGCCAGGGCACGAGGAACTTGCCTATCTCCCGCTCTTCATATTCCTTCTCTGTAGATGGGCGGCGCAGCAGCGAACATAGACAGGACAGGAAGAACAACAGCAGCCCCAAGATGGCAAGAATGCCTGCATAATAGGCGAGGAAATCCTTCGCTTCGAAGTCCTTCCAGGAACCGCCCCTCATGTCCATATCCACAAAAGCCCACCGGAAATACCGTCCGTAGAATTCCCAGGTCTTTTCACAGACTCTCTTGAATCCCGCTTCTCTGAACTTGTCAAACAGGAACGGCATCTCCTTGCCCCAGTGGAGGGAGTATGAACCTTCTTCCCAATCTTTGTAGCCGATGTGGCCAGCCGCGTATTGTTGTGTGCTGAAAATAGGGTTGTGAAAATGGATGGTATTTCTGACAAACCACGGTAGCATAACTAAGAATACGATAGCAAAACAGATCCACACCTTCCGGCTTCGCAGGATTTTGAAGCCGCCCGAAATAACACAGAATACAAAATAAGCGGGGATGATCCAGAGCCCAGTGCCCTTTGCATAATATGCAAGCCCGATGAAGACCCCCGCAGGATAAAAGAACTTCGGCGAGTCCTGCGCCTTTATGATGAAAAAGCAACTTGTCAGGATCATGAAGGAGAACAGCAAATCACTGTCAGCCCGCAGCGAAGATGAGAAGATAACCGGGAAAAACATCGCGCTCAATCCTGCGGCGAGCCCCGCTACTCGGCTGCGACTTAATCGCTTTGTGAGCAGATAAAGGAAAACCGGCAGGAAGATGGAACCAATCAGTATGGCGGGCAATTTGGCTGCAAAGGCGGTCTTTCCCAGTATCAGGAAGAACGGTACGATTAGAAGGGAATACAACGGAGGATAATGGGCTTCCGGATGTGTGATCTCAGGATATTTCAGCCGAGACATGAAATACGAATACTGCATGTGGTCGTTAGAGAACCCTTTGCCATTAACCAGATTAACCGCCATGCCGATGTACGCCGCTTCATCGGTACCCCCGATATACTCAATAGGGTATACTATACTGCACTTAAACGATAGCACGGCGATTCCAACGAGGACAATGACAACCAAAAAGGGGTCTATCTTCCATTTGGGTCTTTGTATGCGCATCGTGGGTCAGACCTTCTTTCTTGAAGGATAATATGTTCCGGGTTTAATTCTGGTAGCTCTATAGATGTAGTGCTCTTTGAAGATTACAGTGGCAAATGAAATACTTGATGGGGCCGATATGATTTGCAAGCTTCTTAGAGAACGAGAGAGACTTTCTGGCCAAACGAGATATCCGCTGTCTCAATGTTCGGCTTCTTGTCAACTACATTCCACATGTAGTGCACTACCGCCTTCACTTTGCCCACCAGGTTGTCGCAAGTTTTGAAGCAGGCTCAACGGCAAAGGTGGTGTCGATGTTTCCCGAATCTCGTCCGCGCTTAGTGCCTTGTCAGGGAAAATATACATCAGCAGTGACATGAAGGGATATGAGGACCAGTTCGGGGAAAGTGTGAGATTGAGTTTGTAATATTCCCTCAAGAGAGTTGATTCTTCATCATGGAATGCACTCAACACATACGAATTGTAAACGTGGGCTCGCCCGTCCTGGGATGGGAAGTATTTGAAGATCCATAGCGGCAAGATATGCAAGACGATGAGCAATGAGATAAGAATTCTTTTCCTCCGTACTGAGGGATCTGTCTCCTTCCAACGTCCAGGAAGGGAACTCAGACTTGATATTGCTGATTTCAACATTCGCCTATATCCTTAATTGCTCAAATATATGTGTAGCGGCATCAGTTAAGTGCTTGGACAAATCTAATTCAATCTTTAGACTTCCGAAGTCTTATACCAATTCCCGATCTATAGACCACTAATTATTCATTGGAGACCCGCGATTTCAACTTTCAACGTTCAACTTTCAACGTTCAACTTCCAACGTTCAACTTCTTACTTCTGGCGCCTTGCTCTGTTGTTCTCTGATGTTTTTATACTTGCGAAGAATATCTTTATCAATTCCTCCGTTTCAGACAGCAGTGGGTCGACTTTCGAGGGCGGTTTAATCATCGGTATGGCTTTGATTAGTCTCTTAGGCAACGAAGTGACTCCCGAAGTTCTTTGAGGCAAATTCTCATCTTGTGTACAAAGTCATTGATGGATTCGGCCGCTTGAGCTTCACCGTGATTCAAGCATGGAGAAGTCCCGGATCGCAATAACTGACCACCCACATGGTTTGCGGCACGCGTATTTGGAAGGGATTCGACCCATCGAATGATTCGAGCAGAATAGTCGAGCAGTCGTTGTTCAAGGTCAAATTCTTGTCTCGCCATTTTCTCTCCTGCATTTGATGGTCGCAAGCACGGCAATCGACAACAAAAAATGCAAAAACGCCCAATTTCAACATCACAGCTGAACACATGGAAAAAGTCCGAACTTGGCCGTTGAAAGTTGAGAGTTGGAGTATATCAATGCCCCTGAAAGTTGGAGATATTATATCTATTAGTAGCCAAGAGATCAAGAAATGGTATTAGTCAGTATCTATTAAGCCAAGTGTAGGCAAGATTCTCAAAATCGGGGGAAATAATCCTTAGTATCACTGCATTCTGTCAATTCTTGCCGATGCTCTTCTGCTTAAGCCAGCCCCATGTTGCTCGGAGCTTGCCACCAGGGGAGACAGGATACCCAGCAGGATCAAACCAGGCACCATTCTCGTCAGCGCCCGGTTCCCGTGTTAACTGGATCATATCTCCGGTACCGTTGTCATTCGTAATTCAGACCTCACCCTTGGTGGCGATCAAGATCCTACCGTCATGAGTCCAGTCGGTCGGCCAGCCACCCCAGTCCGGCCCAATCTTCGCGCTCAGGTTTCGTTGATTGCGGCCATCGGCATCCATAACCCAGGTTTGCAGTATCCCCTTTCGATCGCTCCAGAAGGCGATCTTTTTACGGTCAGGAGACCAGACTGGATCCCGGTCATGGGCGAGTTTTCTTGTTAGCCTGGTTTGATTGCGTCCATCGGCATCCATAACGTAGATTTCACTGTTCGCATCCCGCTCGGAGGCGAAGGCGATACGACCGTCAGGACCCCAGTCTGGCTGCATGTTTCCGATCCCCTCTTTAGTGTCTGTTAGTTGACGTCAATTGCGACCATCGACATCTACACGGACGACTTGACGGGCTTCTTCAGGCACAAAGGTCTCGAAGACGATGCTTTTGCCGTCAGGAGACACCGATGGGCTCAGGTCGCCCACACCCGGACTGTCCGTTACCTGGCGTAGATTGCTACCATCGGCGTCTATAGCCAGAAGTCAGCCAGCCAACCGTCGTGAACCCTATCGCTGGAAAAGGCGATAGTTTTACCGTCAGGAAACCATGCTGGATAGCCGTCCATGGCCACATTGTCTGTTAGCCTTCGTTCATTTTTCCCATCGGCATCCGCAACGTAGATTTCGTAGTCCTTATCTGATACCGCTAAAGACCTGTGAAGTAGAAGAATTTACCACGACGGCTCGAATCCAATCAGTATTTGGGTTTGAGCCGTTTTTCTGTGTCTATAATACCAACGTTTGCTGGACGGTCAAAACCTCATAGCGAGCGAGATATGCTGAGACTGTCAAGAATTTTGTGTAAGATTCACCCAATTTCCCAGACTACCGCACAAGTCGTTTGAGCCACCCCCACGTCGTGATTTTCTTGCCTGCAGGAGATACCACAAAAAAAGGGTTAAACCAGTCAGGGTCAGCATCTCTTAAGGGATTGTGTGTTAGCTTTCGAGGATTCCGACCATCAGCACCTATCACGTAGATTTCAAAGTTGTCGTCTCTATGGGACGAGAAGGCAATGTGTCTACCATCAGGAGACCATGAGGGAGTCCAGTCATGGTCGCGATGGTTTGTTAGCCTTCGAGGATTCTCACCATTGGCGTCCATTACGTAGATTTCCCAGTTCTCGTCTCTATAGGACGCGAAGGCAATGCGTCTACCACCAGCAATGCGTCTTTCAGCAGGCGACCATGAGGGATTACGGTCAGACCTAGGATTGTTTGTGAGGTTTCGGGGATTCTCACCATCGGCATCCATTACGTAGATTTCATCATTTCCATCTCTGTCAGACACGAAGGCAATGCTTTCACCATCAGGCGACCATGAGGGATTACGGTCAGACTTAGGATTGTTTGTGAGGTTTCGGGGATTCCCACCATCGGCATCCATTACGTAGATTTCCGAGTTCCCATCTCTCTCGGAATCGAAGACAATGCTTTCACCGTCAGGCGACCATGAGGGACACCCGTCAGGCAAGGGATTGTCTGTAAGCCGTTGCGGATTTTGACCATCGGCATCCATCACGTAAATTTCAGGGTTCCCAGCTCTCTGGGATGCAAAGACAATGGTTCCGCCACCAGGCGACCATGAGGGAAACCAGTCAGACGCGGGATTGTTTGTGAGGTTTCGAGGATTCAGACCATCGGCATCCATCACGTAGATTTCAGGGTTACCATCTCTCTCAGACCTGAAGGCAATCTGTGCTTGTACGTCAACGCCTGCCATCAGAGTTGTCAGACTCAAGGCTAGAACGCTAGCTAGAACGAAATATGCGAGATTGTATTTCCGTTGCATCTTCTTTTGCTCCCTCCCCTATCGGACTGAACTGTCACCGCACCCCGACTGTCATCACCTTGTTTATTGGACGAAACAAGCTGACGTTGGGTCTATTGAAAACAGATACAAGCTCCACAGGTGGCATGCTTTACAGGTATAGAGTGACTTGGTCTTGAAAGTGAATTGCCAACCGAGTAAGAATCTGATTCAGCCGTCTAGCAAACCGTGGTTTGATAGACGGCTGAAGGCGACGCGAAACCTACGCTTTCTGCGTCAATACGCGCTTTCTGATGAGGGCATTTCATTCCTCATCGCTTTCCTCACCTCATCGTCCTGATGCCGTTGGGTCATCCAGGCAATCATTGGTTCTGTCAGTGCCTGTGCGTTTGTAAATAGCACAGCGACGCTGAACAGTAGCACGCAACTTAGCGTGATATACCCAAGTTTCTTTTTCATGGTAAATCGCCTTTTCAAGTTGTGGAAGCCCTGTAAAATCTACGAACCTTTCAGTTGGCAAAGTAGAACATGCCGCTGGCTTGTTCAGAATATGCTACCAGCTTGTTTCGTGGCGATACAGTATTTGATTGAATTATCAAACCACTACCTTTGGTAGGCCGGTACTATATACTCAGCGTCGCATAAAACTGCGCTTTTTTTACAGCAGTTCGTCTGAAGCGCAACGTGAAAGTAGCAGTGGCAGTAGCAGGACAGCTCAAAAGCGGAATTTATGCCGTTGCCAAGTATAAGAAGGTTCAAGCGTTAGGGAGGAAAGCCTATCGATGCACCTCGAATATGCTGTAGCCGTATGGCGGGAGCGGCAACTCCAGTGTTTTCTCCACCTTTTGATGTTTCCCGCTAAAGATATCGACCAACTCCGTCTCCCAATCGAGATAAACCTCTATCATCGCATCTTCGCTCTGGAAGTTGAGCACTACGAGCAGCATCTCATTATCTGTAGTTGATGCGCGAAGGAATGCGTAGTATCGACCATCGTTGTTCGTAGGCAGCCGGCGTCTGGAACCCGTGGCGCAAAGTGCCGGATACTTCTGCCTGGCCTTCATAATCTCTTTGAGCTGTGATAGAAACCTCGTGGACCATATAGGTTCAAAGATACGGTCGCTGGCTACGAACAACTCACCGACTGTCGCCAGCGACACCACTTCCAACAGCATCTGTGCCGGAGAGAGGTTTCCCGTCGTTTCCCCCATCACCCGCAAAGCCGGCCCTGACATGCCCCCCATTACCCCAGCCCATGTTACTCCGCCGGCTTTGACAACGCGGTCCCGGTACAGCCGCAGTTTAACCTCAATTCCTGTGGGATTGCCGGTTTCCAAGGCTAACCTGATGGCCTGCGCCCAACGCCGACCAACCCGCGAATCGCGGATTCCGTAGTCCTGTACGCTGTCATAGTGCCCGTCGGTAATCCACGGGACCGGGTCGCAGCGTATTCCGGCTCCTTCAGGAAGCACAAACGTATTTGGATATTCGTGGACCACGTCAGTAATCGTGCTGTTGTTCACCTCCCAAGTACAGTTGGTGTATTCAGGTACGGCGTCAACCATTATGCCGTCGACCCCTCTCTCCATCCAAAAGCGAACAACCCGCCTGCATTCCTCCTGCCACGACTCCTCTCCATAATTAAACTGAGGCAAATCCTCATCGCCGGTACGGCCGCGCCATCTGACCCAATGGTACTTCCCTGCTCTCTCGCTGAATTGCCAACTACTTGAGTTTACCTCGACATCATTTAGGAAAAAAGGCACTTGGCTTCGATCCAGTTCGGCAGACTTGGTGTCGCTCCACACGAACCAGCGAGACTCTGGGCTGTCCACGCCGGCTTTCACATCGTCACAGGCCCGTATAAAGGGAGGAAACTCCGTGGCGGCGTAACCGAGGTTGAGAAAAGCCATGACGGCAATGTCTCTGTCGTGACACGCCGTAACGAGTTCATCAAAGTCATCCATGGTTCCAAGGGCGGGATCGACGGCATAGTAGTCGAGGACATCCAGCCCTGAGTACTGGATGCCTCCATGGTACGGGATGCCCATGCAAATAGCGTTAAAGCCCCACTCTTTGACCTCGTCGACCATTCCGATGATCTTTTTGAGCGTTCGGCCCTTGTGTTTGGGACTGGTAAAATGCATTAGTGTAGCGTTTTCCCACCAACGGGGTTTCAAACTCATATGTGTACTCCCTCCCTAACGGGCGCCCAAATGGGCTCCGTCCGTGAATTTCCCAAAACGAATCTTCGTATCACGATTCATAACGTGGTCCTCAGTATACCTTGTTCTCTTCGCCGGTTAAATCAATGTGTGGTTTCTTGCACGGTATATCGCCATAGGGCATCAAAGTGATGTACGGTAGCTTAGAAGAGCCGCCGACTCCTTCCCATTTCACCCACGGACTTCTGAGTCCCACTGCTCGCTCTGGGATGAGTCGGTAGACACTCAGGCTATTTTGCAAAAGATAACGTTCGATGAATTGCCAAGCTTCTTCTTTTGCAAAGTAGCTAATACCATTTCGCTTGAATAATAGTGCATATAATGTCAGAATTATACCGTTTACTTTCTCCGTAGGCGGGGCATCTTGCCCCGCCGACTTTGCGCGGAGACAAGGCGTCTTACTCCGCTCCTCGCAAGTTTCTTTACTTGATACTTGATCCACGTAATCAATGCACTTGCATTTTAGAGAAATGGTATTAGCACTTGAGAAAGTCGATCATCACTGAAATCGGTAGGGCGGAGCGGTGTGCCAAGCAATTCGGAAAGAATATCCTGATGCTCAACCGCCCAATCCTCAACAGCCACTTTTCGGCGATCTCCTTCTGAAAGGACGTAGGCGATCCAACCGATGACCAATTGCCCAATTGATAGTTCTTGATGCAACCAGTGACGATTTATCGCCTCGTCAATCACATTATCAAGACCTAGATGCTGTTGTCGCGATATCAATAACGGAATGTCCTCAAGTCATTCGATGACGACTTCTTGATTGCGTTGAAATCGAGTAGTCATACTCTATCTCAACGTCTTACTTCAACTTTTCAACTTCGCATTATGCGAACCGTAAGCACTACCTTTGGTAGTCCGATACTATAAGAAGGTTCAACCGTTAGAGGTATTATAATGTACCTCCCTAATACTACAACCGCATTCAGTGGCGAGGACCTCTGTAGGGGCGGGTTCACTCTATGACAGAAACCGATGTGAGGTCGGCATTGCGTTCTATAACAAGGGCGTCAGTACGCCCGCTATGGCGGAAACCCGCCCAGAACAAATTCGAGGTTTCTCCTTTGACAACGCGGAGTCAGTGCAATGGAGTGTGTATCTGCAATAAACGCCGTGTTAGCAAGATCAAATCTGCACCCACAAACACACTAATGTGTATAGATCCGGTTGTAGTACTAAGTTGTATCTTCCGGTCGCGGCTCAAGCGAAACCGCGAGGTCTCAGAGGGTGTTTCAAAAGGTAAACTTGAAGCTAAGAAAGCACAGCGGCCTTGGGTATCGTAATCTGAAGCATTTCTCCCTGCGTGCGCAGAGAAATGCGGACGCGCAGACGCTGTTTAGAGCTTGTTTGAATAATGGGCGGCAAAGAATTTTTAGGCTATTGGAGGCTGGTGCGCAGTGCGCACCCTACAGGATTTCGCAAGAAGAAGCCGAGTTTTCAAGAAGAAACGCCGTTTCAGGACAAATTGCTCTAACGGAAATGAATTTTCAAACAAGTTCTTAGCACAGTAAATGTCAAAGAGCCTTTTCTATTCGCTCTTCTGCTTAAGCCAGCCCCATATTGCTCGGAGCTTGCCACCAGGGGAGACAGGATACCGAGCACGATCAAACCAGGCAGGATTCTTGTCAGAGCCAGGAACTGCCGCTAGTCTGCGTTGCTTTTTCCCATCGGCATCCATAACGTAGATTTCATAGTTCCCATCCCGCTTGGAGTGGAAGGCGATACTTTTACCGTCAGGAGACCAGGCAGGAGACTCGTCCTTCGCGGGATCGTCTGTTAGTCTACGTTGATTTTTCCCATCGGCATCCATAACGTAGATTTCCTCGTTCCCGTCTCGCTTGGAGTGGAAGGCGATACTCTTACCGTTAGGAGACCAGTCTGGATCCCGGTCCTTCGCGGGATTGTTTGTTAGCCTGTATTGATTCTTTCCATCGGCATCCATAGCGTAGATTTCACTGTTTCCATCCCGCTCGGAGTAGAAGACGATACTTTTACCGTTAGGAGACCAGTCTGGAGAACTGTCAGTCGCGGGATTGTTCGTTAGCCTGGTTTGATTGTTCCCATCGGCACCCATAACGTAGATTTCCTTGTTACCGTCCCGATCGGACCAGAAGGCGATCCTTTGAGCGTAAGGATGCCAGGCTGGATTGCCGTCACTCGGGGCATTGTCGGTTATCTGGCGTTGATTTTTCCCATCGGCATCCATAACGTAGATTTCAAAGTCCCCACCCCGACTGGAGTAAAAGGCGATACTTTTACCGTCAGGAGACCAGTCTGGATTTTGGTCGAAGGGCTCGTTGACTTCAACTTCAAAAAAGTCACCTCCCGTTACGTCGCGTTGATTCTCCCCATCGACATCCATAACGTAGATCCTCATACCCCACAAGATATCAAGATTGCCCTTGTCCCGAGAGGTCTGGAAGGCGATCTTTGCTTCTTCGCGCGCTTGTGCGGGTATAGATAGCGCAACGCCACTCAACACTAGGACGCAACTTAGCGCGATACGCATAAGTTTCTTTTTCATCGTAAACCTCCTTGGAGCTCTGATGCCTTACATGAAAACAGTGACGGTTCTTTTCGCTTGGTCTCAATACGTCGCTTCGTTCCTACTCGACCAGCGTTCGCTAATTGACAAAGAATACTAGACGGTTAGGGTAACATTTTTTGTAACTGTTTAGTTCAGTTTATGGAACTGGAAAAAGAGCACCGCATTATGGCAATCGCACCTGATTCTAGAGCTGGAGAGATCTTCTTTGCAATCACTAAATTACTGATTTTCCTCGTTCTCTTTACACGAGCATCAAAAGCCCCAGCGGGCGACACGTGTATAGAAACGTGGATTCACCACACACCCCAAGCCCCAGAGGGGCGACATGTGCATAGAAACTCAAATGGCCGAAAATGGCTCTCCCCCCTATTATTCAAACAAGCTCTAAGCAGTTACCATTTTTTAAAACCACAGAGGCACGAAGACACGGAGTTTTTTCTTTTCTCTGTGTTGCTTCTGTGCCTTCGCGGTAAAAATGAATTAACTCAATGATTCATACTAGAACCGCATTTAGGGGCGGGTTTACTCTATGACAGAAACCGAATGTCAGGTGGGCATTGCGTGTCATAACAAGGGCGTCAATACACCCGATATGGCGGAAACCCGCCCAAGGCAGATTTGGGTTTCTCCTTTGAGAACGCCGAGTCAGTGCAATGAAGTGTGTATCTGCAATGAACGCCCGGTTGGCAAGACTAAATCTGTCCCTACAAACACACTAGTGGTCAACCAAATTAGTTTATTGGGTTATTTCCGCTTTCCTCGGGCCCGCCCACCAAGGCGCCTCATTCCCTCCCCCTGACGGTTCAGGGGGCAGACAATTCTGGGAAAGCATAGCATTCTGGGTATTTCAAGTTGCGACTCTTCAAGTCCCCCTTTTCATGAAGATTAACAATTTAATTCGGTAATTTCTTGGTGAAGCCCGGTAGGTGCGGTTAGGAAACCGGACCTACCGGGCCTGGGGGAAATATAGAATTACCGAAATATTTATTTAAACTTCATCCAAAGGGGGATTTAGGGGAATTTTTGAAATGTGAATCTCCTCGTCAAATCCCCCTAACCGCCCTTTACGAAAGGGTGGAACAAAAGTGTCCACCCCATTCATCATGAGTCCGTAAAGGGGGTAACATCTTGCATCCTCCTGGTGACAGATTTCTAGTTCTGTTTAAGAATAAACTGGCGGGATGCAAGGTTTCAGAGCGCGATTAAATTTAAAAGATACAACTTCCTGATAGGGGACACAAAAAACGACTCAAATCCAGAGTTGGACTGAATTTGAGCCATTTGAAAAAACTATTGGTTTTCAGCTTATCGTGTATTGGTCAAGATGATGAGTTACACCCCCATTTGGATGCCCGACTTCAGTCGGGGGCGATGGCCGTCTCGACTGAAGTCAAGCATCCAGCGTCAAGAGACTGTGCGTATTTAACGGCGCACTGCCAATCATCTTGTTGACCAATACAGTTTCTAGCTTATCGACTGCTCTTGATTTCTCCCCATGAGGTTGTCAGCTTGCCAGCAGGGGAGACAGATGTGGGCGGCGGGGCAAAAGCAGGATCAAAGTAGACACCATTTAACTCCCCTGCGTCCACTATCAGCTCGCTCGCCTCGGAAGTACCGTCGGCATTCGCAATCCAGGTATGGCCCCCGCCGTTGATCAAGATCCTACCGTCAGGAGTCCAGTCGCTCGGCCAGCCACCTCCAGGTCCATCGGGGAAGGCTTCTTTGATCATCGCACTCAGGTTTCGTTCATTGCCGCCATCGGCATCCATAACCCAGGTTTGCAGCCCATCAGCTCGATTGCTCCAGAAGGCGATACTTTTACCGTCAGGAGACCAGACTGGATCCCGGTCAGTGCCGAGACTGCCTGTTAGCTTGATTTGATTGCTTCCATCGGCATCCATAACCCAGATATCATCGTTCCCGCCCTGCCCGGAGGAGAAGACGATACGACCGTCAGGCCCCCAGTCTGGCTGTACGTTTCCGATCCCTTCTTCACTGTCTGTTAGTTCACGTCGATTGCTACCATCAATATTTACACTGACGATTTGACGGAATTCATCAGGCGCATAGGTCTCGAAGCAGACACTTTTGCCGTCAGGAGAGAACGATGGGCCCAGGTCACCCACAGTCGGACTGTCCGTTACCTTGCGTAGATTGCTACCATCGACGTTTATAAGCCAGATCTCAGCCAGCCAACCGTCGTGAATCCTATCGCTGGAAAAGGCGATAGTTTTACCGTCAGGAGACCATGCTGGATAGCCGTCCATGGCCACATTGTCTGTTAGCCTTCGTTCGTTACTCCCGTCAGCATTCGCAACGTAGATGTCGGAGTCCTTATCTGATACCGCAATGTCCTGATTCCGATTGGTCATCCAGGCAATCATTTGTGCGTCTATACATAGCACAGCGACGCTGAACAGTAGCACGCAACTTAGCGCGATACACGTAGCTTTCGTTCCCATTTGCATTCTCATGATAAACTCCTTCTTAAGTTTTGGATTCAAGTTTTGCAAGCCCTGTAAAATCTAAGCGTCAACATTGCAGGACTTCTGCACTAAAGAGGTCGATTCTACGACCTGCACAATGGTAACTATTCACCGCAGACACATTCTCACATAAATTATGCCGTACTCTTAGCCCAACTGTCAAGAAAATTCCAGCTTTAGATGGGAGCTGTCCATGTGTGACCGTTCCATAGACCTAATCTGCTAGTCTCACGGGGTTCAGGGGCAACAATCCAGTAAAATCAGGGGTTCAGTTCCAACTTGACATACCCCTCAAACCCGCAGCCGGGTTGACACGTTCAAACACCGTTTTATGGGAATTTGCCAAAACGGATGTTTTGGGGACGCAAAACAAGCGTCTTTTGGGCCAAGATCCGCCCCGGGTGTGGATTGATGCGGTTTGAGGGTGGAAGATCGTATGTCAACAAAATTGTGGATTTAACGGTCTCGTCCATGTCTCTCGTTATACCAGTTCCAGATCCAAATACCTCTAACCCTCCTTGGAGGATCAGTGATGGACGGAACTGCTTTCGTATTACTGCCGGCTGACGGCTCATCCTTGGCTCAGGAGTTCACCGGAGTAATTCATGTCAATGTAATTTAGGACGCGTCACTAAACCCGCCTTTGTACAAAAGTATAATACTGAGGTGCGTCAGGCCAAACGCACCTGATTAAGGTATAAGAAACTAAGGCCATCAAATCAAGATGGAACAACGCATCATTTCTTGTAGGACGGGCATTGCGATCAAATGAGCGAATAGCGATGCGATAGAGATCCCACCAGCCTATGAAAGCGCCAGCGGCGATCAAGCGAGCGAATAGCGAGTGCGATAGAGTTCCTCAGGTGTATAGCGATACCAAGTCACCCTAAACCAAAGCCTCAGCGCGGGATCAAACGAGTGAACAACGAGTGCGATAGAGATCCCGACAGGCTACTTGATCTCAGAAACACTGGCGACTTTCTCCGATGCACTGGGGTGGGTGAGACACCAGGTCCAGTTTGCGGAGACGACTTTTTCAATGGTCAACCAAAAGACCAGATGGTTAAAATCTCCCCCGCTTTTCTTCAACGCTTGATTGACGCTTTCTGTTTTCGCGCTTGATTGTACAAAGTCGAGCTAAGTACGTATTACCTCCTACGCCTTTGTCTCTTTCTATGAATCATGGAGAGTAGGGAGCGCAGATCTGTGTTCCCTACTCTCCATTCACCAATGTTTTTCGGAATTAGTAGCTTGTAGCTTTTAGACTGACGACAAACATAAAACTTGGTACCCTGTCGTAAATCTTTTCGTCACACGTAGATGTCCATAGTGACTATTCTTCTCGTAGGAGTTTGCTATGGACATTTTGAATCTTATGAAAGAGTTTCCAAATCAAGAATCTTGTCTCAGATTTATAGAGGAAAAACGTTGGAAGGACGGTGTTTGCTGTATCCACTGTGGCAGTGAAAAAGTTGGACGCAAGAACAAAAACGACATTACTACTGGTTGGAATTGCTACGATTGTGAATCTAGCTTTTCGGCTACAGCAGGAACCATCTTCCATGGTACCAAGATACCTCTCCAGAAATGGTTTTTGGCTATCTCAATTCTTTCCAATGCCAAGAAAAGCATATCGAGTTGTCAGCTTGCTCGTGACTTGGACATGAATCAAAAGTCCGCTTGGTATATGGCAATGCGCCTCCGTGAGAAAATGAGTGATAGTGATGAATTGCTGAAAGGGATAGTTGAAGCGGACGAAACCTATGTCGGCGGCAAACCCAGAGCAAAATCTAAGAGAGGTAGAGGCACAAATAAATCTCCCGTCATCGGCGTAGTCGAGAGAGGCGGTCGGGTGGTTGCTAAATTCATGAAGGTTCTATCTGGTGAAAATATCAGAGAATTCATCCTTAGCAATGTCTCACCCGATGAGTCTATTCTTATGACTGATGAATTTCGCTCTTACAATAGTCTGGACGAAGATATCGAAAGACATGTTATCCATCACCAAGAGAGATATGTTTCTGAGGACGGCGTAACTCACACCAACACCATCGAGTCGTTTTGGGCTTGTGTCAAGAGGTCATTCTACGGAACGCATCATCACTACAGCAAGAAGTGGCTGCCACTGTATATCATGGAGTCTTGCTGGAAATATAATCGCAGAAAAGATGATGAGATTTTCATAAGATTTTTTGATGAATGCTTCACCTGAGCCACATGAATTGTTTGGCTATCGGTATATTCTGTCAACGACAACATCATGGTGTGCTGAAAATCCCATAGTGTTGGAAATTAAAATCCCGCAGATAACCCGCAATGCTCCCGCGAGCATGTACAAACGCTTGGTCAACATGATATGCCTCCATTTCTCTCTTATAGAGATGTATTTTAGTGTGAATCAAGATTCCGAACACTGTCTAAAGTTATTGTACATTAAGAAGAGAAAAGCAAGCAAATCGACCAAAAAGCAGTTAACTACTAAGTCCCATGTTTTTTCTTGTCACAAGCCAATGTGTTTACCGATTTTGGTCTCTTCTCTTTTCATCGCACGTCAACTCCGGCGCGAAGCTCATAGGTTGGGTTGAACGGAAATCCATGGCATATCATACACAGAGAGAGGAGTTGCGAGGTTTCATTTCGCCCAAAAACTCCGAAATTCGAGTGAAACCCAACACATCGTCGCAAACAATCGACAATCATCAAGTTCTCGATTGCTCCGCATGTCGATAATTCACTTCGCATAGTTCCACGTTTTTGATATAATCTGCGCGAAATTTCAGAATAGCCCGCCAATGCCAAAGGACGCTTCCCATCCCTTCGTCGACCAACAAACGTCTTGTTTACCTAAAGCGACGATAAAAGAATGACGCCTGAACAGCGATATCAGTTTGACACCATCGGATCCTTCACTTGGAGGACGTTCTCACACCTGAGGAGTTGCGGCGCGCTTAGGAAGCTGTCGACCGTTATATCAACTCGCCACCCGAAAAACTGCCAGTCGGCTTTAGTTTCAGGAATCGGGCACAGCACAAACACTATCTGCGCGGGTTCGCATTCGACCAAGCGCTCGAACACTTGACGATTCATCCATCAGTTTGGCAAATTATAAAAGAGTTCACCGGAAATAAACCGTGTCTCGCCCGAGCGAACCTGATTTGCGATACACACGAGCATGCCCCGCTACATCTCCACAACGGTCCAGGTAAAACCATGGGACTCGGCGTCAACAAGGGAGGTTAATGATGAACTCATGCGATCCGACCATCGAAGCTGAGGTCATGAGAGTGCATGATGAGTGGCAGGGGACATTCCGCGGACGAGACATGCAGGCTTGGGAAAGGACATACCATTTCCCGCACTATCGATTGGGTCTGGCAAGCGGAGAGATGCGTGTGCTGCCTGAACCGGGCACTCAGGACCCCGAATCATTCACACGCCTTGCAGCGAGGGGCTGGCATTATAGCAAGTGGACACGACGAAAAATCATCCATGCGTCCGACACAAAAGTGCACGTGAATGTTCAATTCACGAGATGCCGAAAAGATCGTACTCCCATAGAAAGTTTTGACGCGCTCTACATTTTGACCAAAGTAGACGGAAGATGGGGTGTTAAGATGCGGTCGAGTTACGCAGGGAAAGAGATTCTAAACCGTCAACTCCCGCGGCGATACCTGTTCTTTCCCACAAGGTCGGCACCCATCTCAAAATAGCCCGTACTTTCCGACTGGTGAACGCACGTTGGGAATTGCATTTACATTCTTCAAGATTCTAGTCTATAATATCAATAATATCAATACAAAAACCGTGACATCTAGGTTGCGCCCTATGCCCAAGGCTACTTCAATTTGTGGCACAAAGTTGCGGTTAACAGTCAAGTTAATGGCTTACCCAAATCCGAATCTGTAGTTAATCATAACGAACCATCTTAACGTTCTATAAGGAGATTTTGCCAGTGGAATACGAATTTCATCATGTACACCTTCGTTGCGAAGATCTGGATGCGGCTATCGATTTTTATGAAAATGTGCTCAATGGGAAGATTACCGAGCGTTTGGAACTTGGTGGTATGCTTATTGTTCGCATGGAGGTAGGCGGACAGAGACTCTTTCTTTCCCCAAAGTTTGGCGATATTGATGTCGAACCCACGAGCGGAAACGCGCGTTGGGGCGTTTACCAACTTGCGTTTCTCGTGGATGACATTGATACCGCGGTCGAGGAACTCAAAGCAAGAGGGGCACAAGCTCAAAATATCAAACCGTCCGGAAATCCAATCGCCTTCTTTGCGGGACCCGACAATGTGCAGATCGAACTGATGCAGCGCTCCTAGTTTGCACAGATGTCAACACACCTTACGGCTCCATATGAAATTCAGTGAACTCTTCTACACCATTCAGGGCGAAGGAAAATTCGTCGGCGTGCCATCTGTATTTTTCAGGACAAGCTATTGCAACCTTAGGTGTATTTGGTGTGATACTGCTTATACGAGTTGGACGCCGGAGAACAAAGACATAACTGTCGATGTAGCTGTCAAGGCTATCACTCAGTATGAGTGCAGGCACATCGTCATCACGGGTGGAGAACCGTTTATCCAAGTCAAGGAACTAACGCAACTGTGTCAAGAGCTGAATCGACGAGGGCATCACATTACCGTGGAGACGAATGCTACCGTCTTTGCGCCTGTTGCAGCCAACCTAATATCGATGAGCCCGAAACTCCGAAACTCCAACCCCACCCCCGACAACCGGTTCTTTACGCGTCATGAACGAGGACGCATCTGTTCCGATGTCATACGCGAATTTCTCGGTCAATACGAGTGCCAAGTCAAGTTCGTTGTTGATTGTCCCGAAGACCTTGAGGAAATTAAGACCTTGCAAGCCGAAATCCCCATTCCGGCGGAGACTATTTTACTCATGCCCCAGGGCATGACTCCCGAAGAATTACAGCCCAAACAGGAATGGCTGGTGGAGATTTGTAAGGAAGAGGGATACCGCTATTCGCCGCGGGTACACGTGGATATCTGGGGGAACAAGCGCGGCGTGTAATGCTAGAAGCGGAGATTTGCAGGTCGACTCGATTCGGCAATCGGGGGAAGTTGCGATAAATGGCAGAGTTCAAAATGCTACAGGGATGTTATCGACGGATACTGCTTTTTCTGTTTGCAATCGCCGTCATCCTTCTAGCGGCGTGCTTTATCTTCTACCAGCAAGTTGGCGGTATTGAAGGATCGCGATTCTGGATGGCGGGACGGGCGCTAGGCGAAGTGGAAGAGCATCTGTTGAAAAATCGGCCCGACGGTATCTCAAAAACGGATGTTGAACGCCGGTTTGAAAAGGTTCAAAACGCAACCTCCGAGTGGCGTGTGGACTTAGTGGAACTCCACCGTGTGCTCAAGGATTATCAAGACCGATTTCAGAACACAAAGCCGTCAACTCCCGAGACTGTACAATTCCTCACGATTCTTGAGGCTACAGTTCCCCCTGAAGACAGTAACTAACCTCCAATTTTGCGTCTCTAGCTTTCTAGGTTGCGCTCCCTTGATCCTTCGAAAACGTGGTTTGGTTAAAGTTACTTGATTGACAAAATCCTACACACCGCATCGCGCTGTTTTGGCGAGGGACCGCTAACCCGACAGGATTTTCGGCTGATAACCCGCCTCTATTCCTCTCTACCCCTAGCCGCACAACTGCAAGTGTGGGCACGCCTGATTTGCTTGCAACCTGTACTGAGAGCGATTGAGCAACACGTTCCTCTTTCCACCGAGCGGCTGGTCGACTTAGGGAGTGGTTACGGACTAGTGAGCGCTCTCACCGCGCTGCGACGGGAAGGAATGATTTTGGGGGTTGAAGCCTCGCCCTCAAGACTCGCGATTGCGCGGCAAGCCACGGCCGGACACATCCCAAATGTCACCTTTCAGCACGAGGACATCGCACAAATCTCCCTTCCCCCAAGCGACGCCATCCTGTTAATCGATGTTTTATGCCTTTTTGCCGATGACGCCCAAGCGCATGTTCTAGCGAATTGCGCGAATGCGCTGTGTCCGGGCGGCGTTCTCCTCATCAAGGACAATACGACGACCCCTCGGTGGAAGTACCGATACGCAAATCTGGAGGAAAGAGTTAAGCTTTGGTTGGGGACCTATGGAGTCAGAGCGCAGCTGCAACCTAACTATCGCGCTCCCGAGGCATGGCGGCAGCTTATCACGAACGCAAACCTAAAAATTGAAGAGGAACGTTACATCGGATCGATTGCCCCTTATCCTGGGGTAATCTATCTCTGCCGAAAATAGCATCTACCCTGTTGCGGCGCCATTTCGAAATCTCCGCACGAACTCCCGAATCTGTCGAGCGGTCAAATCATCACTCAAGTCGGAATCTACGAGGCCTTCCAACGCACGAGCCAATCTAGCCTCCGCATCTCCCCACGCTTTGAGTAGCATTCTGTTTTTCTCCCTTCTCGGCTGAGCCGCCGCCGCCAACAACCGATGGACAACTGAAAGGTAGAAGAGGATATTGTGGTAATCTAGCTGCGCGAAAACGTCTTCCTCAGAGATGCCTGACCGGTATGTGACAGCCCGGCTTGCGTAAGCGCCAATGACATCTCGATTCAGCAAGTTGATAAAGTTTCCACCCTCACGGTTTGCGCCCAGGCTATTGAAGAACTGAACGATTCGCCTTTCACTCCAATCCCACCCCACACTCCCAAAATCCACGAAGGTGCTTTTTCCTGCGTCCATCACGATGTTGCGTGCATTATAGTCGAGCGTGCCCAGCGTCGCCGAGTTCCTATGGAGGGCTTGAGAGAATTTCGACCAAAACTTGTCAAGATCCGATGATTCCGTCTCGCCGATCGACTGAGCTAGATAGCCCATCGTTTTTCGACCTTGGTCTAGCATCTCCTGCATCCTCTGACGCAGATAGGTCGGATAGTCCAGCGGGTAAACATACGGCGCGAAATCCGTTTGGCGGTCGGCGAAACTTTTCTCTATTTGACAAAATTCACCAAGAGCGCTGATTATCACTTCCTTCAGCGACTCAAGGGGCGTTGTTTGAGCCAAATCGTCAAGCGTTGATTCGCCGCGCCAATCCAACAGCAGGCAGAAATCCGGATCCGATTGCCACACAATCTCTGGGACACTGCAACCGGCGTCGCGCAGCGTCGAAAGCACTGCCGATTCTACCTCAAATGGCGTAAACGCCGAATCCCCGATGGGGCGTGTGATAAAGTGCTGTTTGAGCAGGTAGCTCTGTCCATTAACTATCACCCGCCAGAGGCTGTTTCTCTCGACGCTGCCGTGCTTTATCGGCGCGACGTGCAGGCATTCCGGCGACTTACCAAATAGATCCGCAACCTTTGGAATAATACGCGGCAATTCAGGGAACATAGGCGTGAGCACCCAGTCGATCGAATCTGTTGCGGAGCAGTATACCGCAAGTCAGCCCATCGTTCCAACCCTATCGTGTTTAGCTAGCCAAACTGCCTGCGACTAGTGTAGGGGACTGCCCCTGTGCCGTCCCGGAATTGTAGGGTGGGATCGGCGATTGTCAAATCGTCGAATTCCCTTCATCTCTTACCGCCCATCATCCTTCCCTTCTTCCACCCTTCCATCCTTCCTCATCCCCTGCGATTCGATGCAATTGCCCTTGTTCGCATGTATTGTCTATCGCATCTGGAGGCCGGATGTGATATAATTAACCGCTAATTTTTGTTGAAATCGGGAGCATAACGTGTCAAAGATTAAACTCATCGTCTGGTTAATTTTCCTTTTGTCCGGGGCAAGCGGCCTCGTCTATGAAGTCATCTGGACGCGCCAACTCACGCTGCTTTTCGGCAGCACCGTGTTCGCTACAAGCACAGTCTTGACGGCGTTTATGGCGGGATTGGCACTTGGAAGCTACTACTTCGGACGCTTGGCAGACCGCGAGAAACGCCCATTGCGTCTGTACGCCCTCCTCGAAGTCGGAATTGGGGTGTTCGCACTGATTTGGCCCCTGCTATTAAGCGTGTTGAACGCCATATACATTCTCGCGTATCGAGGCCTTGATGCCGAATTTTACTCCCTATCGTTGATCCGTTTTGTCCTTTCGTTCCTCGTGCTGCTCCTTCCATCAACGTTGATGGGCGGAACACTCCCCATCCTGAGCCGCTTCTTTGTAAACCGCTTGGAAAAACTCGGTCTCAATGTCGGTGCGCTTTACGCGTTAAACACCTTCGGCGCCGTTGTCGGCTGTGTCGCGGCGGGATTTTTCTTAATCCAGTTCCTGGGAGTCCAAGCGTCAATTTACCTTGCCGCGGCGATAAATTTTGGTGTCGCCATTACCGCTTTTCTGCTAGACCGAAAGAGCATCCGGACTGCGAAGCCAAGCGACGATGGGATGAGCGAAACACAACCCGCCTCCGAGTCAGCGCCTGCCGATACCGGCTCTGCCCCGGTTTTCCGTCTAGTTCTTTGGGCTTTCGCCGTATCCGGGTTCTGTGCGCTCTCCTACGAAGTCTTCTGGACTCGGATTCTCGTCTTCTTCCTCGGTAGCACGACCTATGCCTTCTCGACGATGCTGGCGGCTTTTCTCTTCGGAATTGCGCTAGGGAGTTTCATCTTTGCGTGGGTTGCCGATCGCCTGAAAGCCCTTGTCAACCTCTTCGGTCTGGTTCAGATCGGGATCGGGTTAGCAGCAGTGGCGCTAATCCCCGCGTTCGGAGGACTATACGACATCAGCAGCACGCTCCAATCCATGTTCGGAGGGGGGCGGTTCTGGTCATTTGTCGCCTGCGTCATCGTGATGAGCGTTCCGACGCTATTGATGGGGATCAGTTTTCCACTCGTCGCTCGCATCTACACGGTTAATGCGGCGAAACTTGGTCGCAGCATCGGGAATGTCTACGCGCTCAACACCGTCGGATCTATCCTTGGCGCCTTCTGTGCCGGGTTCATTCTGATTCCTCTAATCGGTATCCGCCCGGGCATCGTCCTGATGGCGATGCTGAACGTCATCACCGGGTGTGTCCTAATCTTGCGGAACGAAAAGCGATCGAGATTCTTCAACGGCGCGGCGGTCGGAGGGACCGTCCTGACCGTTGGGATTGCCGTAATTATCCTCTTCGTAGCGAACAAACCGCTCTTTCTCAAAAGTGCCATTTTCCGCACACAGCGACCGGGCGACACCGTCATTGATTACAAAGAAGAGGTTGACGCAACAGTTACGACGCTTAAGGACGATGAAGATGTGTACCGGCTATATGTGGATACGAATCAGGCAGCCGATGCTTCCCGTTGGGATTCGCCATCGCATCGCGTCATTGCGCACCTCCCGCTGCTCCTGCATCCCAACCCGAAACGAGCGCTTGTGGTAGGATTCGGCATGGGCGTAACCTCCTACTCAATCACGCAGCACGGTGTTCGCGTCGACGCCGTCGAGATCTCGAAAGGAGTAATTGACTCCGCGCGAGCGCATTTCAGCCATGTGAACCACGACGTTCTTGATAATCCGCTCTTCAGCCATTCAGTCAATGACGGACGGAACTATATTCTGATGACCGAGCGGAAATACGACATGATCTCAACCGGAATTATCCATCCATTGGTCAGTGCGGGAAGTTCAAACATCTACACGGCGGATTTTTACCGACTTTGCCAGCGGATCCTAACCGACGACGGAATCATGTGCCAATGGGTGCCGCTGCACCGCGTGCCCGAGGAACACTACAAGACAATCGTGAGAACATTCGTCAAGGTGTTTCCCCACACAACGCTCTGGTACAAATATACCCCTGATTTTGTCATCTTGATCGGCACGCCTCGACCACTCAGGATTAACTACAATGACTTTCTGGCGCGCGCCCAAATCCCAAGCATCCGTGAAGGGTTGGCGCACGATGATTTGGACGGTATGTCACTGCTCGACTCGTTCATGATGGGCGAGAAACGGGTGCTCGAATATGTTGGGGAGGGGCGCATTCATACAGACAACCACCCGCTTCTGGAATTTTTCCGTACGCAAGATTTGGCGAATACAACAGCTGCCAACGTCGCCGGGATGACGAAACACCGCGAACGGGTGACCTCCTATTTGGACAACTACGGACGCACGATGGGCGAAAAGGCGGAGGTCAGACGTAAGTCTCGTGTATACTTCAATGCCACTCAGAAACTGATTGGCGGACAGATTGAGTACGCTAAGGGACAATACGACCGAGCGGCCGGTTTGCTAAATCAGGCAGTCGCCATCAATCCGGATGATGACACGATTCGCTATAACCTCCGTGTTGTCGCGGACCTCTTCAACAAGGAATACCAAGGGGAACTCAAGCAACTTGAGCAACTCGTGAAACAGGCGCAGCAGAAGGACCCCAAAGACGCCGAGGGTTATTTCCAACTGGCAGTCATTTACGAAGGGCAAGGCAAGCTGGAGGAGGCAGGCGAAGCATTGGAGCAGGCAATCGATCTCGCGCCGGATCAAGTCCATTTCTTCCTACTGCTTGGACCCATCTATGAGCGGCAAGATCGCTTTGACGAGGCATTGCGCACCTACCAGCGGCTTGAAACAGTGGATGCAAACCTACCGTCCCCAATCTTGCAGGCGATGGCGTTAATCCAGCATCAAAAGAACGAGCACGACGAAGCGCTTAACTACGCTCAACGGGCGTTTGAGGCGGACGCAACTTCATGGCGCGTCCATTATCTCTTGGGTAGCATTCATGCCGCTCAAGCTCGGGTTCAGTTAGCGATTCAATTCTATCGACGGGCAATCGAACTCGCACCCAATGAACCGATACCGCACACCGACTTGGCAGCGTTATATTTCTCGCAAAAGCGGTATGATGACGCACTGAAAGCCAATGCGTCTGCAATCCGCCTCGTACCCGATGTTCCGGAACTTGAGGAGCAGCGACGACGGATCCAGGATGCGATGCGATAGAAGTCTTCTGGCTGTCATTTTGGTCGATTTAAACCCTATTGAGAATCATCACTGTAAATACTTTTGCTTTTTTATAGAGATTCAGGAAGTAAAAAGGAGCTATCGGTAACAAATGCAGATTCAATCACCAAAGGGGACGCGAGACATCCTCCCTTCAGACATCCAAACTTGGCAGTGGGTGGAGAAAGTCGCGCGGTCGATTTTCGAGACCTACGGCTATCAAGAGATTCGCACGCCGATTTTCGAGAGCACCGAACTCTTTGTGCGCGGCGTAGGCGATACCACCGACATCGTTGAAAAGGAGATGTACACCTTCAACGACAAAGCCAACCGCAGCATCACGCTCCGTCCGGAAGGCACGGCGCCGGTAGTTCGCGCGATTCTCCAGAATCGGCTGCTGGAGGGAACGAATGTGCTGAAGCTGTACTACAATGGACGAATGTACCGCTACGAAAGACCGCAGGCTGGACGTTTTCGCGAGCACTGGCAGGTGGGAGTGGAAGTCTTCGGGGCTGCGGACCCCGCCGTAGATGCGGAAGTTATTTCACTAGCCCACCACTTTTACTCGACGCTCGGTTTCAAAGATCTGATGTTACGCCTCAACACCATCGGCGATCGCGCTTGCCGCCCAAACTATGTAACGGAACTCAAGACGTTCACAAAAAGCCGCCTGGACCTCTTCTGCAAAGAGTGCCAAGGTCGCTATGAACGCAATCCGTTACGCCTCTTCGATTGCAAGAAGGGCTGCCGCGAAATCCTGAATGAAGGGCCTCGACTGGTGGACTACCTATGTGAACCGTGCCGTGAACATTTCGACTCGGTCAAGAGTTACTTGGAGGTGTCACAGATTGATTATACCGAAAATCCGGATCTCGTGAGAGGGATGGATTACTACTCTCGCACCACGTTTGAATTCACCGCGGGCGGTCTCGGTGCACAGAACGCAATCGGAGGCGGCGGACGCTACGATTACCTTGTCGAAGAACTCGGCAATAAGCCGACACCGGGCATCGGGTTCGGGCTTGGCGTTGACCGCATAATTCTCGCCTTGAAGGCGCAAGAAGTTGCGATTCCGACGCAGCCACCCGTCGAAGTGTATATCGCCGTGCTCGGGGAAGAGACGATGCCCGCCGCCTTTCAGTTGGCGCAACGCCTTCGGGTGGGAGACATCAGAACCGAGCTTGAGTACACCGGACGCAGCTTGAAAGCCCAGATGAAGACAGCAAACAAGCTGAATGCGCGGTATGTCGTCATCCTCGGTGAAGATGAAATTCGGGACAAAACGGCGACAATTCGCGATATGGAGACCGGCGACCAACAATCCATCGCGTTCGATCGATTAGTAGACGAACTTAGGAAACAGTAAATCTAGGGAGCTTTCGTAGGGTGGGCACTGCCCACCAGCCTTTTTTCCATGCAATATCCCCTCTAGGCGATCAAGCGAACGAATAGATCAACCGAGTGAATAGCGAGGACGATAGAGATCCCAGTGCGATAGAGATCCATGAAGGTTTATAGAACCGCAGAAACCCAACGCATCTAAGCCCCAGCGCGGGCGATAGAAGTCCCACAGGTGACAACTTGCGTTAATCTAGGAAATCCTTGTAGGGAATAAAGATCGTTATTCCCCTTATGATGTCCCGAATCAACGTGCATCGGAAGGCAGACATCGTTTATGGCAGCGCAATTCACCCCATGCCTACTGTAGGAGCGAGTTTCACTCGCGACAGAAGGTCGCGCCACCTAGAGGAGGTCTCTGCGGAACTCTATCGCGCTCCTATGGTAGGGTGGGCATTGCCCACCATTCCCAAACGCGTTGATCGCGCCGCAAACCAACTCAAACTTCATTGTGATTCCACCGCAGATCGGTTTGTAGCAGCAATCTTCGACTATAAAATCGCCCATTTCCCTTTTTCAGTGCACCTCATGAATAAAACTCTGACCTACTCATACAACAAGGAGAAACGAAATACACAAAATGCCTGAAATGAAAAGGACGCACTATTGCGGAGAACTACGGCTCGCCGATGCCGGAAAATCTGCCCGATTAACCGGCTGGGTAGCCCGCCGTCGAGATCACGGCGGCGTCATTTTCGTCGACGTGCGGGATCGGACGGGAATCACCCAGGTCGTCTTTGACCCCGAGATTGACCCCGAGCCGCACCAACTAGCACACCAGATCCGGAACGAATTTGTGCTGAGCGTCGCCGGAAGCGTGCGCGAGCGCGTCGAAGGCGATTTATTGGCGCTGACCGATCGGAAGCATCAAGCCGACCTTGATGCCGGGCATCTCTCCGAAGAATTGAAATCCACTTTCGAGAACGATAGACATTCACTCTCGGCGGATGTGACGATTTCCGTTCGAGAAGCCGGAAGCCGATGGCTTATCACCGACAATGAAAGCAAGCGCACCTACGCGGCCAAAGTCGTTGACGATGCCCTCCACATCTATCAGGGCACCATCAATCCGGAACTTGCCACGGGCGAAATCGAACTGGCAACGGTTCAGCTTGAGATTTTGAACCGCGCCGAAACGCCTCCGTTCCCCGTTGAGGATGATATCGACACCGACGAGGAGATTCGCATGATATACCGATACATCGATCTCCGTCGTCCCAAGATGCAAAAGACTTTGGCGGTTCGACACAAAGCCATGCTCGCCGCCCGGAAATACATGGATGAACAGGGGTTCCTTGAAATCGAAACCCCAATCCTGATGAACAGCACGCCGGAAGGCGCACGGGACGTGCTGGTGCCAAGCCGACTCAACGCTGGCAGCTTCTACGCGCTTCCCCAGTCGCCGCAGCAGTTCAAGCAAATCTTGATGATGAGCGGCGTCGATCGCTATTTCCAGATTCCTCGCTGCTTCCGCGATGAGGACACCCGCGCCGACCGCCAACTTGAGTTCACGCAACTCGATCTTGAGATGTCTTTCGCGACGGTGGATGACGTTCTCGAAGTCACAGAGGGGTTGATGAAACGCATGTTTGAGGAAGCTGCGGACATTCCCGTACCAACGCCGTTTCCGCGTATCTCCTACCACGACTCCATGACGCGGTTCGGCAACGACAAACCGGACACCCGTTTCGGGATGGAGCTCTCCGAGCTCTCCGACCTCGTCGCCGACTGTGATTTCAAGGTGTTTACCGGTGCCTTGGAACGAAAGGGGCGGGTCAAGGGAATCGCCGTTCCCGGCGGAGCGGTGTTTTCCAGAAAAGAGATTGAGAACTTGACCGAATTTGTCGCAATCTACAAAGCGAGGGGATTGGCGTGGATTAAAGTCGCAGAGAAGGGATTCGAGTCCAGCATCGTCAAGTTCTTCAGCGAGGAGACGCTCAAGGCGGTGGCGGAACGGATGGGAGCAAAGCCGGGTGACATCATGATGTTCGTCGCCGATAAGCCGAAGATAGTCGCCGACGCCCTGTCGAATCTCCGACTTCGGCTCGGACGGCAACTCGGTCTTATCGACGAGAGCCGTTTCGACTTCCTGTGGATTGTCGATTATCCGCTATTCGAGTGGAACGAAGACGAAAACCGTTACGAACCCTTCCACCATCTCTTCACCGCGCCCACCGACGACAGCATTCCGCTTTTGGAGACCGATCCGGGGGACGCCCAATCGCAGCACTACGATCTCGTCATCAACGGCATAGAGATTTGCAGCGGCAGCGTACGAATCCATCGCTGGGATATTCAGCAGAAAGTGTTGGAACTCCTGAACATCGGTCCCGAGGAAGTCGAAAGCCGATATGGCTACTTCATCAAAGCCTTGCAACACGGCACGCCGCCGCACGCCGGCATTGCGCCCGGGCTGGATCGCATCCTGATGCTGATGACCGGCGAAGAGAATATCCGCGAAGTCATCGCCTTCCCGAAAACCCAAAAAGGCTTATGCCTCCTCACCAGCGCCCCCTCCCAAGTCACCGACGAGCAGTTGGAGGAATTATCAATCAAAGTGGATCTGGAGCAGGAATAACTCATGCGGTGGTGTCCTGCTTTGTAGGGTGCGCATTGCGCACCAGCCTTTGTAAGCCCCAATGACGCGACAGTTGTTGTAGGGTAGGCATCGCCCACCAGCGTTTGATTTTATAGGGTGGGATTTGCGATTACAAATCGCAGATTTCTTCTCTTACCGCCCATCAGCCTTTGGTTTTGTAGCATAAACATTCCCCACTAACAACGCCGTGTCGCCTATTATGCGCGCTCGGTTTCGCGCACTCTTTTTCCGCGGTGATAGACATCGGTAGGCATGTCCTTGCGTGCGAGTGGGTGCGCTAAATTGTAATCCGCCCCCTGCTTTCTCAAGCGAACGCCACTCCCCGATGCAGCAATAACGCGTTCGTATTCCTCAATTAAACGGTAAAATTCCAATAGTAGTTGATGGTCAACTTTCGGTTTTTTTAGTATTTCCATGTCAGTTTTCCTGTGAGTCTTGACCCCTTGAACGAAAATAGAGTATTGCTGAGAGTTTTTCATGGTGAGCTTCCTTTCAATTTTGTAGTATAATATCATGATTTTACCGCTTAATTCCAGCGTTTTACCCTCACGACCAACGAACAATTTCAATCCCAATATCTGAGATAATCTTCATGGCTGAATACATGAAAGGGATTAATCCCGACATAATCAAGTGGGCGAGAGAACGCTCGGGATACACGCTTAAGGAAGTCGCCGATTCCGTCAACAAGGACGCTGAAACCATCTCCAACTGGGAGTCCGGGAGTTCCGCACCGACCTATGCCCAGCTTGAAAAACTGGCTGACAAATTCAAACGTCCCACCGCTCTGTTCTTCTTCCCAGAAATTCCACAAGAACCCAATCTCGTGAACCAGTTTTCGTTACGAAGTTCGGAAATTGAGAAACTGAGTCCAAAAATCCATCTGCTATTGCGTCAAGCAGCCGCTAGACAGATTTCATTGATGGAGCTGAATATGGGCGTGAATCCTGCGGAAACAAGAATTTTTCGCGATCTTCATGCCCAACTTGATGCCCCTTTAGCGGACATAGCACGCCAAACCCGGGAGTATTTGGATGTGAGCGTTGAAACCCAAGCAAGTTGGAGCAACCCGACGAAGGCCCTCGAAATCTGGCGAGACCGTATTGAGGAAAAAGGCATCTTCGTATTCAAAGACGCATTCCGGAGCGACGTTGTTGATGGTTTTTGTCTAGTCCATAATGAGTTTCCTGTTATCTATCTGAACAATAGTATGCCCCATTCCAGACAGATTTTCACACTCTTTCATGAGTTGGCTCACTTACTGTTCCGGCGGAATGGCATCACACGCGGCGTCAAAATTGGAGGGGAGAGAATTGAGCGGTTTTGCAACCAATTTGCCGCTGAATTTCTGGTGCCATCTTCCGATTTGGAAACGCGGCTTGATTTCCCAAATTACGATGATACTGCAATTGGGGAGTTGACAAGTCATTATAAAGTTAGTCGTCCGGTTATACTGCTCAAACTGATCGAGCAAAACATCTTCACACCAGCCGACTATGAACATAAAGATAAAAAAATGGAAAGAGGTATACGAATCTAGCCTTGAAAAAGTGGCGGAGAGCAAGAGATCTGGCGGAGGAGACTATTACAATACCCGTGCAATCTACTTAGGCTACAGATTCCTAGAGCTCGCTTTCGGCAAATATCATCAAGGAGGGTGTTCAATTGAAGAACTCGCAGGGCATCTGAATGTCAAAGTCAAGAATTTGCCTGGGCTGGAAGACCGTCTACTCGGAGGATCATGAAATCCTCGAATTCCCTTTTCATCTTTCAGGTGCGTAAAAACTGTAAGGTAGGCATCGCCCACCGTGAAGGATTTGGCAAGTACCCAAGCCAGTTTTCGATCTGAAACTACGCGGTATTTTCCACTAGCCAAAATATCTAGAAAAGGGTATGATATCAACGTTGATACGCTAACCTTCGCGGAAATCTGATGTCTTCAAAGCGGCGTTTTAGGTTCGTAAATGTGAAGATGGCGACCTGCCTTGTCTCTGCTTCGACGATTTGACTTTACTATAAATACTGGCAGTTTTAGAATAAAACGTACCACTGGAAGGAAATCATGACGGCTGAAGTTGCGGTGATGAATAAGCAAGCAATTGCCCTCGCAGCAGACAGCGCTGCTACATTTCGTGATGAAATAGGACAGAAGATTTTCCCCTCCGCAAGCAAAATCTTCACGTTGTCCAAATACCACCCTGTAGGCGTAATGGTTTATGGTAACGCCAGTATTATGGGCGTTCCTTGGGAAACAGTTATCAAGGCTTACAGAAGTCAATTAAAGCAGAAAGCATTTCCGTCAATAAACGATTACGCTGCTGATTTTATTTCCTATCTGACCGAAGGAAAGTTATTTGTCTCGGAACTAGAAGAAGAAGAGTATGTAAGGAATTCCGTCTATGGTTACTTTAGACTCATCGTGAACCAGGTCGGTGAAAAACTTCAGCCAATCATCGAATCAGAGGGCGAACAAGAGAAGGCACAGGTAGAGGAAATAATTGCTCAAATTATCCAGGACCACTTCGAGACGTGGGAGAACACAGATTTACTTCCGCAAGTTCCCCCGGATTGCGTTGAAATTCTCAAGACAAAATATGGGAGTTTAATACAAGAAGCCAAGAAACGCTCTTTTGAGAATATATCAGATGTTTTATCTGGGCAACTGACGGAGATTGCGCTTAGTCTTTTCGTAAAGTATCCGGAGGGTGTGTTTAATTCAGGTACATCCGGCGTTGTTATTGCTGGGTTTGGTACAGAAGACATGTTTCCTGTCCTTGTGTCATATTCAATTGAGGGTAACGTGTGTGATATTTTGAAGTATAAAGAGAATGAAGAAGAATCTACAAGAATCGACTTTGAGAATAACGCAACGATTATTCCATTTGCTCAAGGGGAAATGGTAGCAACCTTTATGACAGGTGTTGACCCAAACTATCAAACAGCTCTAGAAGGAGGCCTGCATGAGTTGTTTACGTCGTACCCAGAGATTCTTGTAGACAGTATAGACAAATTCAGCACTCAAGAGAAGGATGAATTGAAGGCGAAACTACAAGCAATTTCGGATGAGACGTTTTCTGAATATAGAGATCGGTTGCGCAGTCATCGAAGTGAATTCTACGTGGAACCTATCATGACGGTCGTTCATATGCTTCCCAAAGATGAGCTTGCCGCAATGGCGGAATCACTCATTAACTTGACTTCCTTCAAGAGAAGGGTTTCAATGGAGGAAGAAACAGTAGGCGGCCCAATTGATGTAGCCGTTATTTCTAAGGGGGATGGTTTTATTTGGATAAAACGGAAACATTACTTTGACCGCGATTTAAACCAACAATTTTTTGCGAACTATTATAAGGAGATTGAAAACGATGAAAGCCGAGAATCAACGAACAAGAAAAACTCCACAGGCTAAGAAGAAACCCCCTGAAAAAGTGTTTCACTCAATAGAGGAGATTAGAAAACACTTCTTCCCAAATTTCTATGAGAAGGAAGAGCGAAGAAAACAAACTTCCGAGACTGCTGCGCTCGGTTTAACAAAAGACATCTTGGAACAGATCCGATGCAAACTTTGCGAATAAGCTAGACGCAACAATCAGCGCGCTTTTCCCTTCAGAGGGGTGCGCTGCCCCTCCCCTCTATACGACGCGATCTAGTTGTTTCATCGGCTCCGGCAATTTCATATCCTATATTACGAATATGCCCTGGACCGACACGTATTAAATTCTAACGGTCCAGATCCCTATCCTCATATCAATAACTCCCCCTTACGCCCAGAAACCCCAAAACACGCCCAAGGAGAACCACCTATGCCACAAAACAACCGCACCCCCGAAATCCAAGACTACCGACACGACGCCGCCACCCGAAGAAACAACCCTCCCGCCGGCATCGCCTCCCACGGGGGGCTCCGCGAAAAACCAAAGCGAGAATACGCCTACAACCCCCACCTGCCGCCTGTCCTCCGATTCAACGAGACCGGAGCAGCCGACCAACTCCCCGAACTCCTCGAAAAGGCGAAGAACGGACTTTCCGACGACGAAATCAAAATCCTCGCCGACGCATTGAAAGACCGCGCCCCCTGGCTCGAATGGGCAGGCAAACAGGAGGCGAAATCCTTCGCCGTCGATCCGGTGGCGCTGCATATCCACGAGCGCGTGAGCGCAAAAGCCATTATGCGAGCCGCGGGACGCCAAGATGTCCAACGCCACCTCTTCGCCGACCCGCAGCAGGCGTATCACGAGGCGGTGCAGTTCTACCAGCACGACGTGGATTGGTCTAACCGCCTCATCTTGGGCGATAGCCTCACCGTGATGAGTTCCCTCGCGCATCGCGAAGACCTCGCCGGCAAAGTGCAGATGATCTACATCGACCCGCCCTACGGCATCAAGTTTGCCTCAAACTTTCAGCCCACCGTGTTTCAGCGTGATGTGAAGGACAAGGAGAGCGACCTAACCCGCGAACCGGAACAGATTAAAGCCTACCGTGACACCTGGACGCTGGGCGTGCATTCCTACCTCGCCTACTTGCGTGATCGTCTGATTGTCGCCAAGGAATTGCTGACTGATAGCGGGAGTATCTTTGTTCAGATTAGTGATGAGAATGTCCATCGCGTGCGGTGTTTGATGGATGAAGTGTTTGAGAGCGAGAATTTTGTCAGTATGATTAGCTACACAACAACCTCTGGTCTCGGAAATAAGAATCTGGAAACCACTGGTGATTATCTTATTTGGTACTGCAAAGACATTTCCCAAATAAAAACTCGTACGATTTGGCTGGAAAAAGAATTAAAGCCCGATAAGGCCTATAGGAATCTTGAACTCAAACATGGAGCGCGCCGCTATATGTCAAACTCCGATATCGAAGGGCGAAGTGCCTTCCTTAGGAAGTGTCGTATATTCAGATACGACAACCTGCAAAGTCAAAGTGGAGGCGAGAGTGGACAGTTCCCTGTCGAATTCGAGGGGCGGACATTTAGGATTGCACGAGGTAGCTGGAAAACGAGCAAAACTGGCATGAGTATTCTTATTCAGAGTGGTAGGATTGACCGTTTTGGAAACACGTTGAGTTACATTCGATATATTGATGATTTCCTATGCAAACGATTGACAAATATGTGGACGGATACGAGCATCTCAGGGTTTGCAAGCAATAAAAAATACGTTGTAGAAACTAGTCTAAAAGTCATCCAGCGCTGCATTTTAATGACCACAGACCCCGGCGATCTTGTCCTCGATCCCACCTGCGGAAGCGGTACCACCGCTTACGTCGCAGAGAGTTGGGGCAGGCGCTGGATAACCATTGATACCAGCCGCGTCGCGATTGCCCTAGCGCGTCAACGCCTTCTGACAGGAACCTTCAACTACTACAAACTCAAAGATGATTCGGCAGGCGTTGTGGGCGGCTTCATCCATAGAAGTGCCGCGTATATCACGCTCAAGGGAATGGCTCAGAACATAGCGCTTGACCCCATCTTCACAAAGCATGAACCGGTTCTTGAGGAGAAGTTGGAGGCGTTGAACCGTACCTTGGAGGCGGTAACACCTGAGATTCGCACCGCGCTGCACGCCAAACTCGTGGAAAAAGGGAAACGCGAAGGGAAGAAAGCCGTCACCGATGCCGACCGGCGGCGCTGGGAACTCTCGGGGAGCGCTTGGAAGGGGTGGGAGGTGCCGTTTGATACCGATCCCGATTGGCACCCAGAGTTGCAGCAAGCCTTAACCGATTACCGCGAGGCGTGGCGGGCAAAGATGGATGAAGTGAACGAATGCATCGCTGCCGCGTCCGACATTGAGGAGCTGGTCGATCAGCCAGAGGTGGACAGAAAGAAACTGAGGGTGAGTGGCCCCTTCACCGTGGAGGCGGTGCAACCCGCCGAAGAATCGCTCCACGACGATTCACCGATTGGGGGTGAACCTGAAGACATGTCGGACACGTTCGAGTCCGAAGGCAGCGGTAGCGAATCGGCAAACGCCGAAGCCTATCTTGACAGCATGATTCGTCTGCTCCGAAATGACGGCGTCCGTTTTCCCGATAACCGAACCATGGAATTCGATCGGCTTGACCCGATTGAAGCTGACGTTCTCCATGCCGAAGGCGCTTGGAAAGACGACACCGAAGATCGACTTATTGCCGTAGTATTCGGGCCTCAACACGGTCCGGTGACGGCGATGCAGGTTGAGGAATGCCTGCCGATTGCATCTCGCCGCGGCTACGACGATCTAGTCTTTGCGGGTTTCGGTTTCGATGGCGCCGCCCAAGCCGCTATCGGCGACGATCCGAATCCCAGAGTCCGTATCCACATGGCGCACATCAACCCCGACGTGGCAATGGGCGGCTTGCTCAAAGAGACGCCAACCAGTCAGCTCTTCACCGTGTTCGGCGAGCCTCGTACAAAAGTTGAAATGTCGGAAGACGACGAGTACATCGTCACGATGGAGGGCGTCGATGTCTACAATCCCGTCGACAACATGGTGACCTCCGAAGGCAGCGACAGGGTGGCGGCGTGGTTCATTGATTCCGACTACGACGGCAGGACCTTCTGCATCACCCAAGCCTTTTTTCCCGACAAGAAAGCCTGGAGCAGAATTGCCCGCGCCCTGAAGGGCGTCATCGATCCGGAGCGTTTTGAAAACTTCAGCGGTACCACTTCCTTGCCGTTTCCTGCGGGTGAACATCGACGCGTCGCCGTCAAGGTCATCGACCCGCGCGGAAATGAGGTCATGCGAGTACACAACCTCGGCGAGCAGGGATACTGAGATCTCGTCTCGTAACTATCATTCACACTTGCGCCGTAAGCCGGATTGTGATATACTTAACGTGTGTAATGTGTCTAATTGTAGGGTGGGCACTGCCCACCATCTCCGACTACTAACCGTACGTATCCCATGGTTTCCTGATATTGATTAGGACTACGCAAACGTGAAACTCCTAGCCCACCGCTGGGCTCACGACGTGGCGATGCGTAAAGGTGTAACGATACTGTTGCGAATATTTTCCGTGAAAGACTTCTGGCGATGGACTGTTACACGAAGTTTACTGGGTTGCCTGTTACCCCAAAAAAATCCAATGTTTGTGACATTTTGTGATATTTTGTGACAATTCGTGACATCGCAAGAATCAAACACATTAAGACGGCGTAGATTGGGCTGTACGAACAACCTCCTCGTCCCAACCATTTTGTATGGATAGATGCCAACCGTGTTTTTCATACCTACTTTCCCGTGCAATTCATACAGAACTTGCTAAGAAGCCGGTTATAGCGTGTATTTTCGCGCCTTTTTTCCCGTAAAAGTTTCCCAATTCTGCATATTACGTACGAAGAGTATGAAATGCTGTGATGATCCCGTAGAATGCAGCCACTTGTAGTTTTTCTCTTTTGCGTTCTAGCGGAGCAGAATGTGGTTCAGGCAAACCTGCAGGTCGTTTTTGTAGGGTGCGCACTGCAATCAAGCGAGTGGATAGCGAGTGCGATAGCCATCTTACCAGCCTTTGAAAGCGCCAGCGGGGCGATAGATAGCAATCTGCATTAAGATAGCCGAGGAAGCACAGGATGGGTAAAAACCACGACATCTTTGACGGCTACACCGTCAACCTATTCCTTGATGAAGATGGCGATTATCTTGCGCATCTCGTCGAACTCCCAAATGTCTCGGCTTTCGGACCAACGCCTGCCCAAGCACTAGTTGAATTGAAAGCAGCTTGGGAATTGATGAAAGAATGCTACCAAGAGGATGGCGCTCCTGTCCCTAAAGCACCGTCACGGGAAGGATACGAAGGGCCGTTCAACGTTCCCGTTGATGCCCGACTTTATCATGAATTAACAAATGGAGCGGCGCAAGCGGGAATCAGTCTTTACGCGCTTGTGGCAGAGAAGCTAGCGAAGCCGACATCACGTGGCACAAATAGGACAAAAATAACATAATGTCTAAAGAAAAATCCCACGATCTATATGACTTCATGCAGCAGTTAAGCGATGAGATGGCTGCAGAATATACACGCATCCAAAAGCGAGCAGCCGAGGACCCAGGGACCGCTGGAGACCAAGGCGAAGAAAACTGGGCTAAACTGTTGAGCGAATGGCTTCCCCGTACCTATCACGTTGCTACAAAAGGACGCATCATTAGCTCAGATGGCCGCACAAGCCCTCAGGTTGATGTTTTAGTGCTAAAGGACGTGTATCCCAAGAAACTACTCGACAAGAAATTGTATCTCGCTGCAGGTGTTGCCGCCGCGTTTGAATGCAAAACCACGCTGAAGGCATCACATATTGAGGAAGCCGTGAAGAGATGTGTAGAGATCAAGAATTTGTATCCGGTCCGGGAAGGCACGCCTTACAAGGAATTACACGCGCCCATTGTATATGGGTTGTTGGCACATTCTCATTCTTGGAAGGGAAAGAATTCAACGCCTGAAGAAAATATTGAGCAAAAACTGTCGAAGGCTGACGAATTGCACGTGTCTCATCCTCGGCTAAGCCTTGATGTGCTCTGTGTTGCCGATCTTGCTTCGTGGACAATGTCTAAGATGACGTTTTTTGCTCCATGGATGATTCCCGGATATGAATGGTCGTTTCCTCAAGAATATCCGCGGCATGGCGTAGCATTGAGTTCGTATATTGCACATACAACCTCCGTCGAAAATCAAGTCTATTATTTCACTCCAATTGGTGTTCTCATTTCCATACTGTCGCACCTGCTCGCATGGGAAACCCCAGCACTGCGTGACCTCGTGGACTATTACCAAATTACAGACATAGGGGGTTCTGGTGCGGGAGTCCCTCGCCCGTGGCCTAGTTCAATATACAGCGAAAGCGTTCGCGACCGTGCCAAGTTCGGCCCCTTAGCAACCGGCAAAACCAAGAGATGGGATGAATGGAATATGGCTTTCTGGCCTTGAGTGAGTGCAACGGCAATTTCTTCTAGTAGAAGTCTTGTAACAAAAACGGGATTAAGAGAAGAACACTGGGGCAAAGTCAAAGGAACCATCTCGCTTGAGATAAGGCGTTGGAGGAGTACCTACTCTATAGTTAACTCGCCCGCTAGGTCGGCTTTTACAGGGGCCATTCCACTATAACGCACGTGTTGCAATGCTTCCTTGTCTGAATCACGGATTAACTGGATAACGCAGATGACGCGGATTAAAATCCGATTGGACCTTTGGACGAAAAATCCGTGAAATCCAGTAATCCGTGCGAATCCGCGATTCAGACACCCCATTAACGTCGTACACACTGTGAACACCTTGCAACACAAATGAAGGTCCGGACACATGAAACAATTTATTGCCTATTTATCATTGGGAGCTTTTTTGGGGATGATGCCACCTCCGTTATTCGCCCAACAGAATCAATCCCCGCAACAGCTAGTCCAAGAAATCGAACTTCTCAAGAACAAAGTCTCAAAGCTAGAAAAGCAACTTCGGACTGTGGAAAATGTTGAGAAGATAGAGTTACAAGCACAACTCGCTGAGGCAAATGCAAAACTTGCCGAAGCTAACGCTAAGCTTGTTAATACAGAGTTTGAGAAATTCAAGCGAGAGCTGAGGATTGATAATGAGGAGCTGGAGTTATTGGCTTTTTGGTATTCTTAGCTTTATTGCAGTAGCTAGCGGCACTGCTGTTTGGTTTTCGCTCAAATCATTAATAGCGGATAGAGTTGAAAAGAGCCTAGACGGGTTTAAAAAAGGCCTGAAAGAGTTGGACCTACTGAAAAATCAACTTGGAGTATTGGAAAAAGAACATACAGTGTCAATATTGCAGGATTTGCGCGGCTGGTTCCTACAGGACGAACATGACCATCCTGAACCAGTTAAAGCACTCCGTGAAGAAACTCTTTTGGAGATACTTACCGATGGAAGATATGACGACGCAAATCTTGATTTACAACTCAGATATAAAGCCGTAGAAATTTTAGCCGCACGAAAATCTTCCAGATTAGTTTCTCCTACGCTGGAAATCTTAAATTCAGTTGTGGATTCAGACTCACACATTGATTTTCAAACAGAGAATTCCTTGTGTGGATTTATCAACTCGCTTGCACGTATACACACGCCTGAATCTTATCAGGGGCTTAAAAGATTTCTCAACCGTTTATTGACAGAGAGTCCGAAACATAAGGATTCATTTTTAATGGCAACAGTTCTTGCATTTGGCCGGGCTGCTATTGAATTGAATATGAGAGACTCGGTTTCTATATTGAAATCGGCTATGCCCCATTTACAGGATCCTGGATACGAAGACCTAAGTAAATTGGTTGAATATTTTGATAGATTCAACGATTCTGCAGGAATAAAGGAAATCTTGACCAAGCACGTAACGAGTGGGATGCCTGAGGTGAAAAGGCAATGCTTGGACGCATTGGAAAAGTACGACCCCGAGTTTGCAGCAAATTGGCGAGCACAACACACAACTGACGACGCCGAATCATAAGGATTCCTCATGAACCAAAACCAACGCGAAATCCCAATCCAACCCGTTGAGCGCCCCATTCTGTGCAACCCCTACGAAGAACCGAACGCCCACTGGGTCTACGACACCGAGACCGGAGAAGCCAGCCAGAATCCCGGACGCCGTGACGCAGGCTACTGGTACAAAACGCAACGCACGGGAACTGAGCAACTTCAAATGCGTTTTGTTCAAGAAGAGCAGCGGGACGACCTCTTTGCCGGTTTTCGCTAGTAAACATTGACGCGTTGCCGTCAAAGTCATCGATCGCCGCGGGAATGAGGTCATGCGCGTACACAACCTCGCCGAGTTGCGTCACTGAATCGTCGCGGACGAATATCATTTACACTTGCAGCTTGAGCCAATATGTGATATACTTAACACACATAAGGCATTTAGATGTAGGGTTGGATTGGCGATCTCCTCTCTTATTGCCGCCCAAGAAACCTATTTCCCCTGACAATTTGTGACATCACAGCGCCGACGGATGCCAATTGTCTCACATTCCACCGTTTGGAACGTTTCCGATTATTGGAATATTGAGTTGCTCAACACACGTAGCTTGCATGAAGATTACTCCAAAATACTCTCACCTTCGAAGATTTTCGCTTCTGCATTCGTCGCGCATTGAACTTTATCCGATGTGGCATTATACTTTACGCTGGTGGCCTCGAGACGCCTCTCTGATCCGCGTGAAAAGCATCACTCAAGGGAAGGCTCCCCAATTCGGTGAGCGCACTTTAGCGCACTTTCGTGAAACGGGGCATACCATGCTTGAAGCGGCGTCCGGCAAGCATTGGAGCCCGATTTTCGATACTGTGTGATTAGTGCGCTACCCTTACCCTAAAAAAGTGGCGCCAGAAAATACTGAAAAAACTGAGGAAACTGAAAAAAGCGAAATATCAGAACGACGCGGCAACAATATGAACTGTTTCCCTTAAGTGGTCTTCTCGCTAAGTATTTGACACATATTGAAACCGATTAACTGAGTGGATAGCGAAGGCGATAGAGATCCCATTCATTGCCCGTCTTACGGTTTCACGGTTTTCACTGACCACTAATCACTAGCCACTAAACACTTACGAAATGGTATAAGAAACTCCCTACGGCAATAGAACGGCATTGATAAGCATCGGGCATGGGTTCCGCTAACTGAGTAAGGTCGGATCGACGATCATCAAATCGTCGATTTCCCCTCTTTTTGCCCGTCACCTTCTTTTACCTAGAACTGCCGCTATTGCCATTCGTACCATGACAAAACCTCATCGTGGCCAAACTTTTTTTCTTGTTAGCATTTTGTTAGCATTAGGATTCCCGGGAACCCGCACTACCAAAGGACACTCCCATTTTAGAAAATGCTAACACGCCGCTTAAATCGACGCTCCGTTAGCATCTCTTTTCACGTTGTCGGTTCGCTGATTCGCACCATTGTAGGGGACGATTGTGGATTTTCAATCAACCTTATGTGACCATCAAATCAACATGGAATCCGTGTTCGACAGCCGTCTTATGACCGGAAATGGCTGTACTATCTATTAGTCAAACAGGCGCTTAATTCACCCCATTAACGCACTGTCATTTTGGAGAAATGGTATAACCTAATCACTCCTGCGGAGACACTGTCACCCAAACTTCACCAATAAACTAGGACGCACCATGAACCAAAACCAACTCGACATCCCAATCCAACCCGTTGAGCGCCCCATCCTGTGCAGCCCCTACGAAGAACCGAGCGCCCACTGGGTCTACGCCACCAAAACCGGTGAAGCCAGTCAGAATCCCGGACGGCGCGAAGCCGGTTACTGGTACAAAACTGAGCGCACGGGAACCGAGCAACTTCAAATGCGTTTCGTTCAAGAAGAGGAGCGGGACGACCTGCCTCTGGTGAATGCGTTACGCGCCGATATCAAGAGGTGGCGTGAATCGAATTACCGGAACGCCACCAATGTGACGCGCGAACTGCTAAACCATTGGACGCGCGAGGATAAAGAACGGCGACTGTTTTTCTGCCAGCTTGAAGCCGTTGAGACGGTTATCTGGCTCGCCGAAATTCGCCGCGCAGGCAAACGTACTGGTTTCAATCCCCAATTCACCGATGAAAATCTCAACGAGTTGGTTGACGCACCTGAATTAACAGACCTCCCTGAGTTAATCCGTTACGGGTGCAAAATGGCGACCGGCAGCGGCAAGACGGTTGTGATGGCGATGTTGATTGCGTGGGCGTTCTGCAACCGCGGCAAAGTGCCCTCCGACGACCGCTTCCCGAAAGCCGCGCTGGTCGTCTGCCCCAACCTGACAATCAAAGAACGCCTTCAGGTGCTGCGCCCCGAATTGTCGGACAACTACTACGATGCGTTTGAACTTATCCCGACAAAACTCCGCCCGCTGCTCAACAGCGGGAAAGTGCTGGTAACCAACTGGCACCAATTCGCTCTGGAATCCCCACAGGCAGAGGGCGGCTCCACCTACTCCGTCGTGAACAAAGGCGAGGAGACGCCCGACGCTTTTGCGAAACGCGTGTTGGGCGAACTCCATGAACGCGCGCCAATCATGGTGCTGAACGATGAGGGGCACCACGCATACCGACCCGCGCCTATCGATGAAAAAGAAAAACTTTCCCGCACCGAGAAGTCCGAACGCCAAGATGCCACTGTTTGGATTTCCGGCTTGGACCGGATGAACGCCGCCTGCGGTGTCCGTTTCTGCGTCGATCTCTCCGCCACGCCGTTCTACATTCACGCCAGCGGGCACCCGGAGGGTACCCCCTTCCCTTGGCTCGTTAGCGATTTCGGATTGGTGGACGCCATCGAGAGCGGCATCACCAAGATTCCGCGATTGCCCGTAAGCGACACCACCGGGCGTCCCGAGCCAAAATACTTCCGTCTCTGGCGCGCGGTTAACGACCAAATCCTGCCGGGCGATCGATTGCCGGGCAAGGGGAAGAAACCCAAACCGGAAGCCGTCTATCGTGAAGCCCAAGACGCGCTCAACACCCTCGCCAGCCAGTGGGTGGAACGCTTTGAATACATCGAACAGGCATCCGACGCCAAAGACAAAACGCCGCCCGTCATGATTATCGTCTGCGACAATACCAACATTGCGGAACTGTTTTTCCGAAAAATCTCCGGCGAAGACGAGGTGGAGAATGTCGAAGAAAATGGGGGAAACCGGGGGCGCAGAAGGCGAAAGGACACCAGAACAGTCTACGGACAGGGAGCCGTGTTTTCCGATCTGCTATCCAACGACAAAGACCTGCTGCGAACGCTGCGAATTGACAGCAAGATGTTGGCTGACGCGGAAAGCGAGGACCCGGGGAAGAACAGAGCTCAGGCGGCGGAAGACCTGCGCCAGATTGTCGCCACCATCGGCAAGCCCGGCAAGCCTGGCGAGCAGGTGCGATGCGTCGTGTCCGTGGCGATGTTGAACGAGGGTTGGGACGCCAACAACGTCACACACATCCTCGGGCTGCGTGCCTTCACGAGCCAGCTCCCCTGCGAACAGGTGGTTGGCAGAGGTTTGCGGCGCATGAACTACACTCCCGACCCCGAGACGGGATTGCTGACCGAGGAGTACGTTGATGTGTACGGCATCCCGTTTTCCGTCATCCCGTTCAAGGGAAGAACGCCGGGCCGTTCTGAACCCGATCAGCCAAAGAATCATGTTCGCGCAATGCCGGAGCGGGAGCGTTTTGAGATACGCTTCCCCGTCGTCGAGGGATACGCCTTTGCCCTAAGAAAGAACGAAATCAAGGCGGATATTAAAGCCATGGAACTGCTCTTCGTTGAACCTGAGCGAACGCCAATCGCCGTATTCGTCAAACCAGCCGTCGGCTACGACACCGGCAATCCCTCCGCCTTGGGTCCCGGTCAATTCGAAGAGCAAAACCGCCAAGAATATTACAACACAACGCACATTCAAGCCATCAAGTTCGAGATTGCGCGGCGAATTGTACTGAATTTGGTCGGCGGGGGCAATCTCCAACCCGATAGCAGTAGTAATCCCAAGCTGCGGTTGCAATCTCGACACCGTCTATTCCCCCAAGTGTACAGGCTGGTTGACGCTTACGTCGGAACAAAAGTCGACTTCCACGGGTGTAACCCGTGTGAGATTGGCCACGAGAAGTACACTACTCGTATCGTGGAGCGCCTGATGGCGGCTATCCAGCCAAACGAAGTGGAAGGAGAAACCCCGCTGCTGCCCATCCTGAATCGGTACAAACCCATCGTAACATCGCGGGAAGTGGATTTCATGACCACCCGCCCGTGCCACGGCACCGAGCGCAGCCAGATTAACCAAGTCGTTCTGGATACCGAGACGTGGGAGAGTTCAGCCTGCTTCCGGCTGGAGCGGTCTGATGTTGTAGATTACTATGTCCGCAACGACCATCTTGGCCTTGGCATTCCGTATGAGTACACCGACATCTCCCACAGCTACGAGCCAGACTTCATCGTCCGACTCAAGAACAATGTCAACCTAATCGTGGAGATAAAGGGCAACGAAACCGAACAAGACCGCGCCAAACATGAAGGCGCAAGACGATGGGTGTCCGCCGTCAACAACTGGAACGAACTCGGACAGTAGGGTTTCCATGTATGCCGCGACCCGCAGCTACTGGAGCGCGAGTTAGCCTACATCGTTCCTCAAAACTAACCCCTCTTCGGTAGGAGCGATCAACCGAGCGGATAGTTGTTGTAGGGTGGGCACTGCCCACCAGCCTTTGGTTTCGTAGGGTGCGACAGGAATTCATCAAATCGCCAATTTCCCCTTCTTATCTTCAAGGTGTGTCCCAGCCATCAACAAAGACATGAAAAAGTCTCTATACCGAATGACCAATAACGACTTCGCTACCGATTACTCAAACCGACTCCCATTTCCCGTCCGATTTTAGTTACAATTGGCGAAGGAAATGGTATAATTTAGAAAATCGCATCAATTCCGATTCATCAAGCGCTTGGACATGTGCGCACCACCGCTAATTCGCCGAATCAGAAGCCTTAGTATTCAACATAGGAGACTAGCAAATGGATCAAACGAATCACGACGCACCTGCCGAAACAAGTGGCGGTCACAAAATCCTCATTGGTATCATTATCGCCATTATTTTCGGAACGATCGTCGGTGGCTGGCTGCCGGGCGTCGCCGTAAAGACTTCAATTCTCGGCGAAATCTTCCTCAATTCGCTGAAGATGATTGTCGTCCCGCTCGTCATGCTCTCAATGATCGTTGGCATCACCGGCTTGGGCGATATACGGAACCTAGGTCCCATTGGCGGACGTACCGTTCTCTACTATATGGCGACAACAGGGATTTCGGTGTTGATTGGCATTATCTTGGTCAATGTCATTCAACCGGGAAAAGGCATTTCGCACGGCGAAGAACGCCCCGAGTTGGCGTATACCCTCAGCGGCGATGGGGACCGCACCGTCAATCTGACAAACGGCACATGGAAAAGGACACGATACAGCGAAAAATACATGCTGATGTTGTCGGATCAGCAGGTTGAGGGCGAGATAGAATCCCTCTCCGAGGAGTCGGCGACGGTGAAATCCTGGAAAAACAAGGTGGAAGGCGTATTCCACATCGCAACCGATAGCGGCGAGCATCTGCCATTCCGCCGCGTGAACGGAGAGGTAGTTTCTGCCGAGCCTGAACTTTTACAGAATGGAACAGGGCTTGAGGTCAAGTTGCCCGTCGCCCAGAAACTTCGTGGTAAAGAGAAACGGGATATGGGTGGCACGTTGAAGGAGGTGCTGCTCGGAGACAAATCGACCGGAAAAGAGGGTATGATTCCACGCAATGTCTTCAATGCGATGGTGCGAATGGATATCTTGCCCCTGATATTCTTCTCGCTACTGATTGGCGCCACGCTTTCAGTTCTCGGCGAGCGGGGGCGACCCGCCATATCAGTTATTTCCGGCTTGAATGATGCCGTAATGCAACTGGTGCACTGGATTATGGTTCTCGCCCCGGTCGGCATCTTTGGACTGATAGCCGGACGTATTGGTGACGCTGGGGGATTCAAAAGCTTTTTGCCGGAACTGATGGCAGTCGGGAAATACAGTTTCACCGTCGTGTTTGGACTTGGGGTGCATGGCATTATTGTATTGCCGCTTATCCTCCTGCTGATTGCCCGCAGAAATCCGGTGAAGTACCTAAAGGGCATGAGTACTGCGCTACTGAACGCTTTTTCGACAGCTTCCTCCTCCGCCACGCTTCCGCTATCAATGAGGGCGGTCCAAAAGGAAAATGGGGTTTCTAACCGCACGGCGAGTTTTGTCCTGCCGCTCGGCGCTACAATCAACATGGACGGCACCGCCCTCTACGAAGCCATTGCGGCGATGTTCATCGCGCAGGTCTACGGGATCGAGCTCGGCCCAGCCCAACAGACTGTTATCTTTCTGACAGCCACCCTAGCAGCGATTGGCGCGGCGGGAATTCCGGAAGCCGGGCTTGTCACTATGGTCATCGTCCTTAGAGCCGTTGACCTGCCGATTGAAGGTATCGGGCTTATTCTGACGATTGATTGGTTGCTTGACCGATTCCGAACAACTGTTAATGTCTGGGGCGACAGCGTCGGAGCCGGTGTTATCGAAACGCTCGAAAACCGCAGTACCTCGGAACATGCGGATCAAGCGAATGGATAATGACCGATCAACTGAGTGGTCAACGAAGGCGATAGTAAAGCTCGATAGAAGTCCCATAGTGGCCGCGATCGAGTTCCTATAGAGATCCTTTTTTCTTGAAAACTCGGTTTCTTCCCAATGTCAAGCGCTCATTGACCACTAACCAGCGCGACCACCGCTTTTGGTCTATTCCCTAACTATTCAATGCTTACGGGACTTGTGCCTTTATCGGCTGCGTCGTGCGGCGGTGCCACACTAGCCACTGGCCACTGCTTCTAGCGATTCGGTTGGATTAGCACCTTGGCCGATGATTTCGCTGCCTCAATCGCCAGCGTCGCGTCCTCAAGTGGAAAGACCTCCGAAACCAACGATTTCACAGGTAAACTCTCCCTCGTCAGGAGTCCGATTGCCTTTGCGAATGGCCCGCAACGGGACGTTTGAATCCGCACCTCATCAACGACCAACTTGGTAGCGTCAATGCCCGTTGCGGGCAAGCCGCAGGTGGTCTTCAGCGCAATGGTGCCGCGCGGGCGCACGATTTCTGTGGCGAGACGGAGACCTTCCGGGTTGCCGGTCGTGTCAACCACGACATCGCCGCCAATGCCTTCAGTCCACTCGCGCACGGCTTCGATCCATTTTGGTTGATTGGCGTTGATAGCCTCAACCGCCCCCCAAGCCAGCGCACGCTTGAGTTTGTCCGGCGAACGAGAAACGGCGCACACCCGCGCTTCTTTGAGGGCGGCAACCGTACAAATTAGCAATCCCAATCTGCCGACGCCAAGAACGACAACTTGGCTTGATGGGGAAATCGGCGTCAACTCGAATGTCTGAATGGCTGCGGCAAGCGGTTCAATGAAAACACCCTCCTCCCAAGAGACTCTATCGGGGAGTGGGTGGAGGTTCAGAATCGGCACCCGCAGGTATTCAGCGTATGCTCCATCATAGTTGATGATACCCACGACGGTGCGTTCCATACAGTGATTGGACAGTCCGCGTCGACACGCCGCGCAGAACACCTCACGATTATAAGCACGGCAGGTATTGTTGATTTCCGCGGCAACCCGTTTCCCAATCCAAGGATGGCTGTTTTCGGATCCAACTTCCACAACTTCGCCAACTAGCTCGTGACCGAGCACCAGCGGCAGAGGTACCGCATAATCCCCGGAGAATAGCGCGATGTCGGTGCCGCACACGCCGACGCACTCCACGCGAACGATTGCCTCGCTCGGTTGCAAAGATGGAAATCGGCGCGTGACAACTTCAAATTTTCGGATGGCTGTGAGTGCGGCGGCGCGGTGATTTGGAATCATATTGGTTTGTGATTTTTTGCGGGAAGGAATGCTACCATTGTAACTTGGGAGTCGCGAGGTGTCAACCTCGATCAGTGCTGCGCCTCCGGTTTCAATCCTTTGTCGCACGCATCTCAAAAACAATGAACCGGAACACGTCAATCGGGTGTCCAAGTCACCGAAAGAAATCGCTAATTCATGCTGCTGTTGAAACCATTTTTGTATGGCAGGCGTTATTTGTGTACAGATAGCCTTGACGAATCATCAACGGCTAATGTATAATTGCGATATTGACATTCCCACCCGCAATTATCCACAGCGAGGATTACTTCGTCAGACGGATCGCAAGCCCCAAGGTTGAACCGGGAACAAATCATGGTGATTCAAAGCAGATTGTGAAGATTTGTCCCTCCGCTGCCTAAGCCCATCCAAGGTTGATGCTTTCAATCGGATTAGACGGAGTCTTTGAGATAACGCTGTGTGAATAGTGTATAATTGTCACAGCACTCAAACATTATTCCTAGAAGAGCCGAGAACCCCCGCCTTGAAGTGAAGGAATTGTTATCCCCTTCTATTTCTGATGTGAGATCTCGTCTATTGCGTTAAATCGTCTGGTAATGTGTGAAACCAGAGTCCAACCAACCACGAACCCCAAGGTACTTCAGGGAACGCGGCTTTCCTTAAGTCAAACTCGATCAAGTGAAGTCATCCACCGAGGGCATATAAATAATTGATTCATCATATCCATTAGAGCTGCGCCGAAAGGTATCTTTACCTAGTCAGGAGATTCTAAATAGTTTCGCTGGGTGACGGTAACCTTGTCCGCGGCGTTAAAGCTACCTACACAATGAGGTTAAACTTTCCAAGGAAACCCCTCCATTTCTCAACCGAAGGCACCCCAAAGTGAATAGCTGTTTCTACCTCCAATTCGGTGAGCTTCCCCTGAGTCTGTGTCTTGTCGGTATAAAACCATCCATAGATTGAATACAGAACGGATTGCATCTTCATGAATGAATCCTGTATTCGCTGAGTAATCTATGAAAGTCTAGTGTTAAACGAGGAGTAACGAAGATTATGGAGAATTTGGACATCGGTAAACTCCAAGAAATGAGAATCTCCGAACTGAATACTATGGCCCGGAAACTCGGGATCACAGGCTACAGCGGACTTCGCAAACAGGAGTTGATTACCCGAATTCTTGAAGCCAAAGCAGAGAACACCGACGCGTTATCCGGATCAGGTGTGCTCGAGATTTTACATGACCGGGATCAGGGATACGGTTTCCTTAGATCGTCCCGCTACAATTACTTGCAAAGTAATGATGACATCTATGTATCTCCTTCACAGATTCGTCGGTTCGATCTTCGCACCGGCCATGAGGTCGCGGGGAAGATTCGCCCGCCCAAGAAGAGCGAGAACAAAGAGGAACGTTACTTTGCTCTGCTGCAGATTGAAACCGTCAACCAAGAAAATCCCGATATAGCCAAGGAGAGGATTCTCTTTGACAATCTTACTCCGGTCTATCCCTTTGAGCGATTGCAACTAGAACACGATCCCTCCGAGTTTTCTACCCGCATTGTCGATCTGATGTCACCCATAGGCAAAGGACAACGTGGGTTGATTGTCGCGCCACCCTACAGCGGCAAGACAACAATCTTAAAAAATATCGCACGAGGAATCGAGGCGAACCATCCGGAAATCAAGCTAATTTTTCTCTTGATTGATGAACGTCCGGAAGAGGTGACCGATGTCGCCAGATCTGTCAACGGAGAGGTAATCAGTTCGACGTTTGACGAGCATCCGGAACGACATATCCAAGTCGCCGATATGGTAATCGAGAAGGCGCGGCGCTGGGTGGAATACGGCAAAGACGTAGTCATACTCTTAGATAGTATGACGCGGCTGGCGCGCGCGCACAATGTTATGGCACCGCACAGTGGCAAGACATTGTCGGGCGGTTTGGATGCGCTCGCTTTCGTCAAACCACGGCGCTTCTGTGGCGCCGCCCGGAAAATCGAAGAAGGCGGCAGCTTGACAATTATGGCAACAGTATTGATTGATACGGAAAGTCGCGCCGATGAACATATTTACGAGGAGTTCAAAGGCACCGCGAACATGGAAATCCATCTTGAACGCTCACTTCTGGATCGACGCATCTTCCCCTCCATCAATATCGAGAAATCGAAAACGAGGCGCGAAGAACTGCTGCTCAAACCGGAAGCACTCAGCAAAGTATGGGTGTTGCGAAAATTCATGGGCCAGATGAACACCGCGGAATCAATGGAGCTTTTGGTTGAACAACTGGGCAAAACCGAATCAAACGAAGAATTCATTGAAATGATGGTAAACAACAATAGGAGCAAAAATGGATCGTCGCGCGGTGCGCGATTCTAATGCTATTCCAGAATTGCTGATTTTTACACTTTAATGTTTCAGACGTGGAGGACATATCATGAAACCGAATATCCATCCGGAGAACATGGATTGTGTGATTACCTGTGCATGTGGTGCAACCTTCAAAACGACTACCACAAAGTCTCGAATTGGAATTGACGTTTGCGCCAAGTGCCACCCGTTTTTCACCGGGGAGCAGAGTCGCGTTGTTGATACTGCGGGACGCGTGGAAAGTTTCCGCCGGCGCTACGGTCTCACGGCGAAAGAGTGAGGTGGCCCGCGCAGCCAAAAGTGGAATTCGCCATGTCGCATCGGAGGCCAAGATGCCATGGCGCCCGGAAAGCGCACAGGTGTTTCGAACCAATCAACTGATGGAAGGGCGATGAATCGCGAGGCGAAAAGCCGAGGTACGGGTTAAAGATGTTTGACAAATTGATAGATATTGAAGCCAAATACGTTGAGGTCGAGAAATCGTTGTCCGATCTAACGCAGATATCCAATCCGCAAAGGTTGCAGAGCCTCGCGAAGATGCATGCGGAACTCGCCCCAATCGTTTCGACATTCAAAGAATACCAAAAAGTGATAGCGGAAGCGGATGAGGTTCTATCTCTGCTTGAAGAAGAGATAGAAGAAGACCTTGTTGAATTGGCTAAGGGAGAGTTCGAATCACTGACGGAGCAGAAGGAGCAACTGGAAAAACAACTTCAGTTGATTTTGCTTCCTAAAGACTCGAACGACGAAAAGAACGTCATCACCGAGATTCGTGCCGGCACTGGGGGTGAAGAGGCGAGCCTATTTGCGGCTGAACTCTTCCGAATGTATTCGAGATATGCCGAGCGTCAGGGTTGGAAAATTGAAATTCTCAGTGCAAACGAAACGGGGCTCAAGGGTTTCAAGGAAGTCATCTTTTCTTTACAAGGCGATCGCGCCTATAGCAAACTGAAATTTGAAGGCGGGATTCACCGCGTGCAGAGGGTTCCCGCAACGGAAGGCAGCGGCAGGATTCACACGTCAGCCGTTAGCGTTGCCGTACTGCCCGAGGCGGAAGAGGTCGATCTCGTCATTGAACCGTCGGATATTCGCATCGACCTGTATCGCTCTTCGGGTCCCGGCGGTCAGAGCGTCAATACGACCGACTCGGCGGTGCGGATTACCCATCTGTCGACAGATCTTGTCGTCACCTGCCAAGATGAAAAATCGCAGCATAAGAACCGAGCGAAGGCGATGAAAATACTTCGCTCTCGTCTGTTGGAGCAGATGCAACTTGAGCAAGACGCCGAACGATCCCAAACCCGCCGAACAATGGTCGGCAGCGGTGACCGAAGCGAGAAGATTCGCACCTACAATTTCCCGCAAACCCGTGTCACGGATCATCGAATCGGATTAACCATTCATCAACTTGACGCCGTTCTAGATGGAGCACTTGACCCCCTCATCGGCGCTCTGACGACCGCCGACCAGACGGAAAAGCTAAAGACACTGCAGCCGTGAAAACCTGGCGCGTCATAGATCTCATCCAGTGGACAACCGAATACTTTAAGCGTTACGACATCTCCACCTCTCGCCTGGATGCCGAGTTGCTGCTCAGTCATATTTTGGAAACAAGCCGATTGCAACTCTATTTGCGGTTCGAGATGCCGGTTTTGCCTGAACACCTCGCGGCATTCCGAAAACTCATCAAGAAACGAGCCGCTCATTCCCCCGTTAGCTACCTTACAAGCCGAAAAGAGTTCCTCTCTCTTGATTTTTACGTGGACTCCCGGGTATTAATCCCTCGCCCGGAGACGGAGGTATTGGTCGAAAATGTTCTACAAGCCCAAGAAGCACCGTGTCAGCTAATTGACATCGGTACGGGCAGTGGCGCAATCGCCATTAGCCTCGCGGTCAACCGTCCCGAGTGGGAAGTATTAGCCACGGATATATCGGTTGATGCCCTTGAAGTCGCGCAAAGAAACGCGGTCGCGCATAAATGCGCTGATCGACTCACCTTCCTGCAAGGCAATCTGTTTGAACCTTTAGAGGGGTTGCCGAATCCCCGATTCGATTGGATAGTTTCTAACCCGCCCTATGTAAGCACGGTCGAATACTCTTCCCTGCCGCCAGATGTGCGCGACCACGAACCGGAGACTGCACTTCTTGCGGGCACCGATGGGCTTGATGTCACTACCGCCGTTCTAGAAGGCGCTCCCCAATTCCTCAAGCCGGGTGGACGGGTCGGACTCGAAATCGGTCACAATCATAGCCAAGATGTCCAAGGCATAGTCCAATCCAACTCGGCGTATAGCGGATGTCAAGTCATCAAAGACTATTCCGGCGTTGAGCGCGTCATTATTGCCACCGTGGAGTGAACTCGTCTCAAACCCGCCAAAGCATCCAGGTACAGACCATGAAGAGAGTGTTGATAAGTGCGTGCCTGTTAGGTGTGAAGTGCCGTCACAACGGACGCGATAGCAAGAGCGAAGAGGTGATGGGAAGGTTTGGAGGGGATGAACTCGTTCCGGTCTGTCCCGAACAACTCGGCGGATTGTCAACCCCACGCCCTCCCGCAGAGATCGTCGGTGGCGATGGAGCGGATGTTCTAGATGGATCCGCCTCCGTAATTACCGTTGATGGCGAGGACAAGACGAGCGAATTTCTAGGCGGCGCATATCAAACGCTTGAAATAGCCAAATCACATAACGCCATGCACGCCGTTCTCAAATCGAAAAGCCCATCCTGCGGCTGTGGTCAAATCTACGATGGAACCTTTACCCGCAAACTCGGCAATGGTGATGGGGTGACGGCAGCGCTGCTCCGCAGACACGGTATCCACGTCATGAGCGAAGCGGATATCGAAACTAATGACTCGTCACAAGATTCCTGAGCGCGTAGGTTGGGATTAACAATCTTCGATCAAGCAGCTGAATTAAGGAGCGCGATAGAATCCCTAATAGTGCCCATAGAAATTCGCGTGAATCCCAACACTTCATCGCACACAATCTACAATCATCAACTCCCAGATGGATTCCCAAAAAACTAGGGACTTGTAGGAGCGATCTCCCGATCGCGACTTCTTGTGGAATCGCCAATCATCAAACTCCGACCTCATCTCCACTCTCCTCTTCAACTTGTCAACTCACCGCACACTACGGGCTGCTCAACCAGCAGTTCTCCCTCCCGGCTCCGCGTCCCGGTAGGCATGTAGTGAATCACCATCGCTCGACGCTCTCGCGCCGATGTGTTCGGGTTCGATTGATGCAGCGTCAGGCAATGATGTACCATCGCATGCCCCGCTTTGACCGGCATCGCCACGGCGTGTTCGGTATCCACCTTAGCTGCCAGAAGAGCGGGCAATTTGCCCTTCTCCGTCATTGCCCGCTCATGTGCCGCAAGCCCCTCGCGGTGACTGCCCGGAATCACGTTCATGCAGCCGTTCTCCTCATCGGCGTCGTCGAGCGCCATCCAGATACTTACCAGATTCGGAGGGACGCAACCCCAGTAGCCGTTGTCCTGATGCCAGTGCACCGCACCGCCGTGGTTCGCGGGCTTGTAGAGGGCTTGGTCGAAGAAAACCTGGATATTCGGCCCAATCAGACTCTCGGCAATGGCGAGCAATGGCGAGTGATGCAGCAACTCCCGAAAGACTTCGTCGCGTTGCCACATTTGCTGTATCTGCAGCATCTCCTCAGAGCGGTCAGCTTCCGGATCGTCGACCGACTCACCGATCGTTGCGAGGTTGCGTAGCCCTTCGCCGATTGTTCCGCGCTTCTGCGCAAATAGTGCATCGTAATGTTCTCGCACGGCTGCGAGGTGGTTATCGGCTAAAACGCGATGACTGATTTTGAGATAACCTTCTCGTTGAAACTGTTCGACAGCTTGCCTGGTTAATTTCACGATGCCTCCTCTAATCCGAGCAACTCCCGAACCTTCCCGCCGATATCTGCGCTCCTCATCAGCGACTCGCCCACGAGAATTGCATCCACGTCCGCTGCGCGCAGTCTCATTACGTCCTCGCGAGTATAAATCCCGCTTTCGCTAACAACGATTCTGTCGCCGGGAATTGATTTCCGCAGGTCGAAGGATGTAGCAATATCAGTGTGGAAGGTTTTCAGGTCACGGTTGTTGATGCCGATAATCTCTGCGCCAACGTCAAGGGCAATTTCCAATTCCACTTGGGTGTGCACTTCGACAAGGACGGCGAGATTGAGACGCCGCGCAATTCCGATGAATCCCCGCAACTGATCCGGCGCTAAGATTGCCACGATGAGCAGAACGGCATCCGCTCCCGCTGCTCGCGCTTGATAGATGTGGTATTCGTCGATTGTGAAATCCTTTCGCAATAGCGGCAGATCTACAGCGTTACGAATCTTGCTCAGGTAAGAGAGATCGCCGCCGAAGAACTCATGATCGGTGAGGACGGAAATCGCCGATGCACCGTTCTGCACGTAGGTTTTGGCAATCTTAAGCGGATCAAAGTCCTCTCGGATAATCCCCTTGCTTGGCGATTTCCTCTTTACCTCTGCGATGAGGTTGACGGCACCCGGCGCCGCCAATGCAGCTCCGAAATCCCGCGTCGGCGATAAATCGGGAATTCGACTTTTCAGCGTTTGGAGCGGTGCTCGTTCCCTGTCCCGCTTGAGTTCTTCCCGTTTGTGCGCAACGATTGTATCTAGGATCAATGGTTTCTCCCACTGTTTTTCATCTTATGCATTCGACTTTGCTTTGAGCCCCTCTAATTTTTCTAACGCCTTCCCAGAATCAATCGACTCGCCAGCCAAGGTCAATCCCTCTTCCAAATCTCCCGCCTTGCCGCCGGCGACAATCGCCGCCGCTGCATTGAGCACGACGATATCCCGCTTCGGTCCTCCCTCACCATTGAAAAGTCGCACAATCGTTACGGCGTTTTCCTCAGGTGTTCCACCGATGAGGTCCGCAGGCTGCGCCTTCGGAATTCCCAGTTCGGTCGGGTCAAGTGAGTAGGTCCTCACATCCCCATCAACGAACTCCGAAACCCGTGTGGTCGTCGTTGTTGTAATCTCGTCCAATCCATCGTTGCCATGCACAACGAAGGCATGCTTACTACCGAAACTCTTGAGCGCGTTCGCATGGGTTTCCGTGAGTTCCGGCGCGTAGACCCCGAGCACCTGCGCGCGTGCACCCGCCGGGTTGGTCAACGGAGCAATCGTATTGAAGATGGTACGGAGTCCAATTTCTCGACGAGGCCCAATGGCATATTTCATCGCACCGTGCAACATCGGCGCGAAAAGAAATCCAATGCCGACATCGTCAATACACTGACCGACGTGTTCCGACGTAATCTCGACATTTACACCGAGCGCCATCAATACATTCGCACTCCCACTCGTACGAGTCACTCCTTGATTGCCGTGTTTTGCCACCGGAACCCCCGCGCCCGCTACCACGAAGGCCGAAGTGGTTGAGAAATTGAACGAGTCCAAACGTGTACCGCCCGTACTACAGGTATCAACGACCAAAGCATGTTTGGTCATGACCGGTGTCGCCTTTGACCGCATGACGCGAGCAGCGCCGGTAATCTCCTCCAACGTTTCACCTTTCATCCGAAGTGCGGTGATAAAACTGGCGATTTGGGCATCCGTCGCCTCGCCCGACATAATTTCGTTCATGGCATCAGTCATTTCAGTTTCGGTCAAATTTTGCCCGTCAACCACTTTCTGGATTGCTTCGCGAATCATCTTGGAATTCCTCCTCACGTTTCGGGGCGCTTTATCCTTCACCTGATTGGCGTCGGTTGTTTCAAGCAAGCGCGTAATGCCTTAATCTTGGGCTGGATAGCTTTTTTCGTTCTTCGAGAATCGGGAATAAACCTCTCATCTATAGCCGTTATTATAACCCGCGCGCATAGGGCGATCAAGAGCATTTTGAGAACCAAAGAACAGGTTGAAGTTGCACACTCGGTCTGGGATTGTCTTGCACCCGGTGCGCACAATTGCGCTTGGGTTGAAGGATATGCTATCATTTCGATGAACTCATGCCTAAACGTGTGACATTCAATTTATGAAAATCATTGAAAACATCCCCTATTTCACCATTATCGCGTTCGGCTCGTTCGTGCGTCGCTTGCCGAGGAAATTGGCAACGCTTCTCGGCAGCATGATTGGTCGATTTCTGTATCGGGCACTTAAAAGACGCCGTCAAATTGCTTTAGAGAACCTGAACATCGCGTTTGGAAATGACTTGTCAAACCTCGAACGCCAAGAGATATGCCGGCAGAGTTTCGCCAATGTCGGCAAAACAGCAATCGAATTTCTGCGTTTTCCAAAACTGACTCGTGAAAATATTTGGCGAGAGGTAACTGTAACAGGCACGGAACACCTCGCGCACTCGCTAAATGAAGGGCGAGGCGCGGTTGTCTTCCTTCCGCATTTCGGTAATTGGGAACTTCTCGCGTTGGTTTACGGTGTCATCATCCCGGATCAGGCAAAAGCGCTTGCCTTCCCCCTCAAAAATCAATGGCTTAACGCGTTGGTTTGGAAGTATAGGGAACATCTGAGTTTGAAGTTAATCCCTCGCCAACAAGCGGTAAGAGAAACGCTCCGGGCCTTGAGAGCCAACTATGTTGTCGGTTTCTTCGCGGATCAGGATGCCGGACGAGAGGGTGTATTTGTGAATTTCTTTGGACGTCCCGCCTCTGCCGTCCGAGGTCCTGTTACTTTTGCCCTCAAAACAGGGGCGCCACTACATTTCTCTCTAAATATCCGGCAGCCCGATGATCGACACCATGTGCATATCTCGTCACAAATTACCCTTGAGCAGTCCGATAATTTTGAACAGGATGTTCAGACGAATACTGCGCGGTTGATGAAGTGTCTTGAGGAATACATCCGTCAATATCCGGCTCAATGGCTTTGGATGCACAATCGATGGAAAACTTTGCCGGATTCGGGTTGGCAGACGAAGCGCCAACAGCGCGACCCCTTGGAGAGGCATTGACGGCTATTTCAGTTGCGAGGTCTATCAGGTCATGTTATAATTACTTGCCCATCGCAGGAAAATTCAGTATGTGTGTTCATAATCGGATTTCCCAATGTGTGGATGTTCTGCTGTATGATTTGAAGAATTCCGATTCAGAATGCACTCAATATTGGGTACCCAGTTACTGATTTCTCTCCATCAAAAGGGGAAATCTTTCTGGAGCAATTATTCAAGATACATAGCACTATCACAATATGAAGGAGTTATCATGATTTATCCAAGTAGGAAACATGTCTTACCTATCATTTTTTTGACATCTATTGTGGTAGTATCGCTGCGATTTGTGCCCGTGGCTGGCGAAGATGCGTTAAGCAATCGAGACAAACGCATCACCAGTCCGATGTTTTACAAAGCCATTGTGGAGGCGGTCAAAAAGGCTGATGAATATTACTATCGGGAAATAGATCGAAAAAAGATGTATGAGGGCGCCATCAAAGGAGCGCTCGCCGCACTGGGAGACCCCTACACCTACTATTTACCTGAGAGAGTGCAAAAACGGGAAAAGGAAGATCTTTACCACAGCAAATTTGGAGGACTGGGGATACGAATATACGTCGATAAAGGTTTCATAAAAATTGCCAGACCATTGCCCGACTCTCCCGCCATCAAAGCGGGATTGCAGGCTGGAGATTACATTGTCAAAGTCGACGACGTGCGAATTGACATTGGCGGGCCTGGGGGACAGACACGTGACGACGTAATTGACATCTTGCGGGGACGTGTAGGGACAACGGTTACAATCACCGTACAACGCCGCGGGCTACAGGAATCATTTGATGTAACCCTCACACGAGAGGAAATTTTGCCCCAAAGCGTCAAAAAGGAAATGCTGGAAAACCAGATTGGTTATATTCAATTAGACAGTTTTACCGGAAGAACTAACGCCGAGTTCAAGAAGGCTATAACGGAGTTGCAAGAAGAAGAAATGATGGCGCTCATTCTGGATCTGAGAAACAACGCAGGCGGACTGCTCGAGCAAGCCAATTATGTCGTAGACGCATTTATTTCCGATGGGCCCATCGTCTCGACAAGGGGGCGGGGACATCGATTCAATCAACAATACCCCGCGCACAGCGGTCTACTTTGTCCCCCTGACATTCCGCTCGTGGTAATGGTTAACGAGTATAGCGCCAGTGGTTCCGAGATTGTTGCCGGGGCAATCAAAGATACCAAACGCGGGGTGCTGGTCGGCACCGACACGTTCGGGAAAGGGCTTGTCCAACAACGGTTCCCACTGAAAAATGGCGGTGGTTCTATTTCACTAACAATCTCGGAATATTTCACGCCGAGCGGGGCTACAATTCACACGAAAAGTATCGCGCCGCACGTGGTTGTCGAAAACCGGACAACTGAAGTAGTACATGTTGATAAATCTATCAAGGATTTCGTAGAGAAGTGGATTGAAGAGGAGGAGAAAAGCGCGGGAAAAACCCTTACAGAGGCCGACTTTATGGCGCTTGAAGCAGAACTTCCCGACCTGATTACGTCCCTGGGACAAGAATTTGTGGCAAACCTGCAGAAATCGGTCCGGCTTAAAGCGAGTACGATTTTCGACGTTAACCTCGGAATCTACAACCTTGTAGATTTGCCAAACGACAAACAGTTGGCGGAAGCGATTCGCATACTCAACGAAGGTGAAGTCGAAAGCATTCTAGCTGCAGCCCCAACGGCAAATTTGTAAATTGACGCCCGGTTCGATTTCGAACGAAGGTCTATCCGGCAATCTCTAATGGCAATCGCTTTTTAGGGATGATTTGGATGTGTGGGGGGCGGAACCGAGCACAGGAAGAAAGTGAATTTGATGGGTCGGCACTGTAGACGTTGCACAAAAGGGGAAGGAACTTTCAACAAGAGGCATTAGCCCCAAGGTGGACGGCGCCCGCTCAAATCTTCGATATAGTCCGCTGTATCCCGAAGTTCCCGCGCGTGATGTGCCTTCGCTTTTTTCGAAGCAGCATCTTCAGTTTGATAGTCAAGTCGCCATGTCCCTTTCTTGAGCCGCGTGAGCACAAACTCGCCCTCCGTACGCGCGTTCACATATCTGAGTAAATCGTGTAAGATCCAATAAACATCCGACGCGGAATATCTTAGCGGATTGGATTTGGATTCCCGACCAACATACTCCAGCGCTATCTTAACAAACTCGGTAACTTCCGGCACCGTATAAGTGCCGTTGGAATCCAACTGAATTCTATCCATTACTGTGACCACGTGGCGACGGGACTATTGATTATTCAATTTAACTGTGGGCATTCGCGCCGGTTGCGCGTCAAACCGAATCTCCGGCTTTGCGCAATTGCGCACTTGAATCAATTGAGCAACGATACTCACAGCGATTTCGGGAACAGTTTTTGAATTTATATCCAAACCAATAGGGGCGTAAACCCTAGCGAGATTATCTTCCGAAATACCAAACTCCATTAAATCGTCCAGAATCAGTTTAATCTTTCGGCGACTACCTATTAAGCCGACGAAACGGGCGTTGGATTCAACAACGCTGTGGAGCGCCTCCTCATCATGCTGATGTCCTCTGGTAACAATGACGACGTAAGTCAGATGATTGATAGGATATTTCCGCAACGCCTCGGCAATGTCACCGATGATAATCTCTTTTGCTTCCGGCAAGCGCTCCGTTGACGCGAAATCGGGGCGATCATCAACAATGGCGATGTCAAAGTCCAACCAATCGCCAAGGTGACAAAGCGCTTGTCCGACATGACCTGCACCGGCGATGAGAAGCGTTGGCCGCGGTTGTACCGGGTCAAGATAAACCCACACATCGTCGTCTTTCCAGCGAAACACGCCCGGCGAATTCTCCTCCAACACCTTGCCGAGTTCGCCTTCGATTTCCGACTCCAATTCCCCGTTCCCCAACGAACCAATTCGCTCACTATTCACGGCACGGATCATTTTCATGCCGGCTTGGACATCTTCCACTTCACTTTTCACAACTGTTGCGACAACGAGTGGCACTTTCTCGTCGTTCAATTCCTGTAAACGGGCAAACATCACAGCTTCATCTTTGGTTTTCGGAAGATCTATGAATATCTTCATGTTGCCGCCGCAAATGAGACCGTCATCCCAACCGTAGTCACTATCCAACTGGAAATTAAGCAGACGTGGAACACCTCCCTGCATCAAACCGATCGCCTGTCGGCGTGCTTCCGCTTCCACACACCCGCCCCCGAGCGTCCCAACGTTGCGCAGATCCGGTAAGATGAGCAGCTTGGCACCGGGCTTTTGCGGTGTTGACCCCTTTGTCTCGACGACCGTGCAGTACGCCCCCACCTGTTGTGCTTCAATGAGGTTTAGGATTTTCGTATAGATATCTCTCATTCCCTCAATCCCCGTACATAATTTCGCATCTTCGCTTGTTGGTTGGTAACGCTTCTTGACACCAACTGAGTAAATTGCCGCTGTTGTTTGTCGGTCAATTCCAATTTGATAATCTCTTCTACCCCGCAGCTTCCAATTTTAGCGGGGACGCTCAAATAAACCGATGAAGCGCTCGCCCGAATCAGCGTGCTCACACTGATTAATTTCTTTTTGTCTAACCCAATCGCATCGACAATTTGCCGGAGACACGCTAAAAGACTGTAGGAACAATCTGCCTGTGTCGGCGCCCTGTGCCGTTCATTTGTGCCTGCGGTGAGATCATGAATCTTTGTGTCGCCGAGAAGTTGGTCAATGGGAATACCACTAATGCGACAATACTGGGGTAGAACTAGAACTTTCTCGTCATTTCCTACTACCAGTGCAGCGACGTCCGTAGCCGAAACGCGAAAATGATTGGCGATTTGATGTTTCAAGTAGGCGCTTGCCCGAATACTTGAAAGTCCAATTACTTGCCCCGGTTCCGATTCCAGTTCTTGGTGTATCAGGTGCGCCAGAAAATTCGCCGGCGGCATCGCAACGAGAATTCGCGTCTGTGGGGCGTGTTGTTTGAGATACTTGGCAGAATCGCGCGCAAATGCCAGATTGGCATTTCGGTTAGTCTGCCCTGAATAGACGGTAGCGCGGGAAGAAGGGGAAAGCAAAATCGCCACTTCAGAATCAGAAAGTGCAGCAAAAGTGCGAGAAACTGAAATAGTTGCGTCATGTCCTCCAATAGCCAATGACGCTTCCAATTCCTGTGCAGCCCCGCGAGGTAACCCCCGAATCACATCAACGAGCACGACCTCCGAAACGACATCGGATTTACAGATCTCGGAGGCAACAGCAAGTGTTGAATCACCTTGACCAAGAATACTTACTTTCATGTCGATTAGGAGGCAGCATTACCAAATAAAACTTACAAGATAGTATCTATGACGCCTTGGAACTGTTGCTCAAGTACTTTCCTCTGGTGGTCCATCTCAGATTGGGACGAAATTTTTGTTTCGAGGAGTTGATCGTATCTTTCGACGTACTCCAACAAGGACTCCACTTCCTTGTCATAACAAACTACTGTCGAAAGCACCTTTTCCTTAATCAATGTGGGGAGTTCATCCGCTGTAATTTGGGTGAGTTCCCAGCGCCATAGCTTTTCAGAGATATAATTTTCGAATCGCTTCAAAACATCGCCCTTATAGCCCGCGTCCTGAAGGTTCTTCAATTCTTGAACCAGATCCAATGCGACATCAAACGTAGCCGCTGTATCACCGTTCTCTGAGGCAGAAGATGAAGTCTTTCTCAGATTCATCAAGAAACGACCCGTGGTGGAGATAGGCAACTGGTACTCAAGCAAGAATGCTCTCAGATTTGGATAATCATCAACCGATTTGGCGTTTTCCAGCCATGTCTTCTCAATGGGCGGCAGTTCCTGTAAATCGAAGTTCATCACCTGATGCCGCCTAATTTGGTCTAGTTCGGAAGATTGGGAATCGATGCCTGCCTCAACCAGGATCGGAGCCGCATTTGTATACGGTGTGAGAAATTCGATAAGCTCAGCGACCTTTGGCTTCTCCTCCTCAATCCAACCCAGAGTTTCCGCCACGGACTCGGACAATGCTCCCTTAGCTTTAGCTTGTCCCTTTTTCTTACCGCTGTGATTCTTTTGGGTTTTAGGGCTTGCAATCCGCAAAGCGCGTTTGTCTAAAGTTCGCTGATATTCTAAAAGCTCCTCCCGTAGCAAGCAGAACAGAGTATCCCCATGAATTTCCAATATTGAGGGCGTTGTCATCTCGCGTAGTCCCCGTCCACTCTTTGATAGAAGGGCACGATCGAGATTTCGTTTCAGACCGTTGAGGTCCTTCTCGTCACGTATGATGATTTGGCCGCTCAAAACCAAATCAATCAACCGTTTTGCTTCTAGCGGAATACTAAGATTAATGTCGCATAGAGGGCGGAAGTTCTGGATAATCTGTTCTCTAATTTTTCCATCTGTCAGTATCATCCATAACGTTGCATAATGTTGGTCAAGTGAACTCCGCTCCTTTGGTGAATTCAAAATCCAGCGCTTAATGACAGGGAAGTTATCTTTGAGTCGATTAACGACGTGCCGGAATTCCTCATCCGGAATTTCAAATCCGCTGAATTGGATATCTTTTTCTCTTGACGCTCGGCGCAACCTACCGCTTGATGCCGATTGTTTCGGCATTATTAAGGGATCTACCAAAGGCTGAATAACGGTTTCAAACTGCTGACGGTACCGACTCGCGAAGTTAGCGATTTGTAATAGTTCTAGCCAGAGGGTTCGTAGGCGCTCAATTTGCTTAGGATGCACCGAGGCATTCAGAGCGAAACGATGGAGGCGTTCACGTACTGTTTTCTTTGTCCATGAAGGCAAATGGACTTCGTCAACCAACTCCCCGTTCTCAAGTATAAAGGCTTCTATCGTATGAACATAACCGGACTCTATGAAGTACCTCTCGAACAGAAGGTTGTAGAGTATGCCTGTCGCCCGGTCTAACACCTGATTCGCTAGTTTATATCCCGACAAAATGATGCTTTTGAGTGTAGTCTGACGCAAGTCGTAGATTTGCCATGACTCAATCATCGGGTCAATGATATTCCGGAGTTCATCCTGTTTTGCATCTGCTATTTCCGAATCAAAATGTTCGTCGACGTATTCACCGAAGAATTTAGCAAACTCAAGCATCCGATTTCGTAGATCGTGATTGACAAGTTCATCCCAGACTTTATCATGAACACGCTGCCCCGGTTGGAGAACAAAGGCTTGGAGTCGAGTCTCAATGCGTTGTTGAAACGCGGACATTAGTTGGAATGCTTGTTGACTTGCTTTTGACACATAGCCATCAATCATTGACGAACATTCGGTGATAGCTTCGTCTATCTGCTCGGATGTTCCGTCAAGGGCGATTGGGGCAAACTGGATAACATCCTGCTCCAGCGGGTCGTAGACTGCCGCTGTCGGCAAAATCTGGATCCTAGATGCATCTTCTGCCGATCTTAAAGGAGATATGCTTGATACAATGTCGTCTTGCTCGGAACCTCCGCGTAAATGCGCATCAAGCGTCAGACAGTAACGGATATCAACAAGATCGGGGTAACGTCGAGCGTGTGTGCGAAACACAACTAGGAGCGCATCGCAGTCGGTCGCGGCAATTGATTCGAACAATTCATCCTCGTTTAGATGTACCTGATGAATGTTCGTTTGTTCAGGGACAATGACTTTTGCCGTAGTTGAGGCCCCGTCGGCGGAATTTGTGAGGATGTAGCTTCCGGTTTTGGCAGAACTTGGTACTGCCAGCTCAACCTTCAAAACCTCTTGAGATAACTCGGACAACGTCAGCGACTTACCTAGGTGCTGAACCGTAATATCTGTCAGCACACCATCGGCGAAATCCACGACTTGGCGGGCATTACGTTCCAACTCCTGTACACTTTTCCGAACGCGCTCGTAATCGTCACTTGTCTCCGCAGCGATTTTTGCCTCGTCAACCCAAGATGCCCATGCTCCGGGGCGTCCCTTCATTTTTAGTCTGAGTTTGCCATCTTCGGAGTCGAAACCGGGAAGAATTTGCGATTCTGATGAATTCTTGGGCGTCCATACAAGTAGATATTTATCCGTTTTGGCGCCGAGTCCCACGCCGAACGTATCTCCCCAATCCATCCGACATTCGACGCTTGATTTAATCTTGTCAGTTAAAGCGAAAAGTGAGTCAGAACGGAAATTAAGCGATAGGTCTTGCATCTGGTTGAAGTAATTTCAGTCCTCCAGCATGACTGTGAACACTATGTTAGGTGTGAAGTCATAAAAAAAAGGCAATTCCTAACCCATATATTTGTGCAAACATGGGAGATCCTTGCCTGAGAAAAACCTACAAAGTAGACGTTTAATTGGGATTTTATTAAGAATTAACGTTTAGCCCTTGTTGAGGAATATCATTATTTGCCACTAACTTGTCACGATCAAATATGAAATCGCTACGCGAGCGTCCCAATATTTCACCTTCCTTCTGATTTTCCCTGAAGTATTGTGGTAGAGTAATGCCTGTCATCTGAATGGCATCTTCAGGGCAGGCCTCCACACAGTACCCACAAAAGATGCAACGCAACATATTGATTTCGAAAACGTCCGGATACTTCTCGCGCTGAAAGCCTTCCTTGGTTTTCCATCCCTCTGGAGCAGGAGCCGCCTTAATTGTAATGCAATCCGCAGGACAAGCCGTGGCGCACAGGAAGCAGGCAACACACTTGATATGTTCCTCTATATCGGTTGTAAGTTTATGGATGCCGCGATAGCGCTCATTTCGATCGCTGACGCCCCGCGAATCTTCCGGGTACTGATAGGTGAACTTCTTCTTCGGAATGTGTTTCAGAGTCGTAAGCATCCCTTTGACCAGCGCCGGAATATAGAGCCTGTCCCAAAACGACATTTCTTCATTAACTTTCTTCATAACAAACGATAATTACACCTTCCTTAAGAATAATTCCGCACATCCCTCCGAAAACTCACTCTCGTCAAGGGAATTTCATCTGTATTTTCGTAACACCCCGAAACCGTACGATAGTCGAATACGGTTTTCGCGCATATTGATAGTAACACGATTGTGTGTTTATGTCAAGTATTACGTAACCCAAGTTGCCACCCAATCAGGTGGGTCGGCCTAGAAGGCCGACCCACCTGATTGGGAACATCGCACGTTGTGAGAAGTAAACGAAATCAAACTAATCAATGCTTGGCTTGCAGTGGATTGCAAAATCCACTGCAGCATGTACAAGTACGGCTTGGATATGTCTTCCAAGCCGAGCGGGAGCTGGCAACTAGAGCGCAATACAATACCCGCAAAGTGAAAATCTCACAACGTCCAATAGGTAGCAACTTAGGTTACGTAACCAAACTCGCAAGGCTCCGATTCCGCAGTGGCTAAAGGCCTGTACTGTAATTGGGCGCCTCTTCGGTAACCGCAATATCGTGAGGATGGCTTTCACGATAGCCGCTGCCCGTCATCCGGATGAACCGACTTTCCGTTCTCAACGCGTTGATCGTCGGGGTACCGCAATATCCCATTGAGGCGCGGAGTCCGCCGACCAATTGATAAACAAATCCGCTCAATGCCCCTTTGTAAGGGACGCGCCCCTCTATTCCTTCAGGCACCAGCTTTGAGGGAAGTTGGTCATCCTGGAAGTACCTTTCGCGTCCGCCGCGTTCTTTCATGGCGGCTAAAGATCCCATCGCTCGATACGCTTTGAATGTTCGTCCTTGAAAAATAGCCGTTTCGCCCGGGCTTTCTTCCGTACCGGCGAACAGACTTCCTATCATCACTGAGCTTGCCCCCGCACCAATGGCTTTGGCAATGTCTCCCGAGTACCGAATGCCCCCATCAGCGATAATTGGGACATCATATTTGTCCGCCTCGCGAGCACAATCATAAATCGCTGTAATCTGGGGCACCCCGATTCCAGCGATTACGCGGGTCGTACAAATCGATCCCGGCCCCATACCGACCTTAATGGCATCCGCTCCGGCGTCAATCAGTTCGCGAGTGCCCTCGACGGTAACAACATTACCGACGATCACTTCAACGCTCGGAAAGCGTTCCTTAACCTGCCGTGTCATCTCAATGACACTTCTAGCTTGCCCGTGGGCTGTGTCTATGACCAGCACGTCGACTTCTGCCGCAACCAGTTGGTCGACCGCGTCTAAAGGTGATGATGGTGCAATGGCTGCACCGACCCTAAGTCTGCCGGATTCATCTTTGCATGCCGATGGATACTGTTGGACATTGTCAATATCCTTTATCGTAATCAGCCCGCACAACCGGAACTTCTCATCAACGATTGGGAGTTTCTCCTTGCGAATCTGATGAAGAATCTGCTTAGCCTTTTGAAGCGTGATACCCGGTGAGGCAGTGGTAAGCTCTTCGCTTGGCGTCATCAACTCCGTCACAGGAAGTTCGCGATCCTCCTCGTACTTGAGATCGCGGTTCGTAATCATGCCTACCAGATAACCTTCCACCGTTACGATTGGAACGCCACCGATACGATAACGTGCTGTCAACTCCAGCGCGTCTCGAACAGTTTTGTCCGGGGTCAACGTAATCGGGTCAGAAATCATTCCACTTTCAGATCGCTTGACTTTGTCAACCTCATGCACCTGTTCTTCAATTGAGCAGTTGCGGTGGATAATCCCGATGCCCCCTTCTCGCGCAACTGCAATCGCAAGCTTCGCCTCTGTCACGGTATCCATTGCGGCGCTGCAGATTGGTAAATTCAAACGGATTCCGCGAGTCAACCGCGTAGTCGTGTCAACTTCATCAGGTAGCACCTCTGACCTGGCAGGAATCAATAGAACATCGTCAAATGTCAATCCTTCCTTCACAAATTTGGTGTTTGTTTCGCCAGCCAATTCCGTGCCCATCGGGATTTCCTCCTTACAAAGTCAACATGAGCAATTTGTGTAAAGTGGGGGCGGGTAAATCCGGTTGATTTGTAGACACAAGTCGGTTTACTATTGCTTTAATTTGAGATGAGTTGTCGTTTGGTAAACGCTATGTGGATTTACGAAATGAACCGATCAATTGAGCGGATAGTGATGGATCAAGCGAAAGATTAGTGAGTGCGATAGAACCCCTATAGAAGCTCCTATCGGTAAATCCATAAGGCGGTTTAAGAGGCAAGAACATCCAGTTGCTTCATTTGGAATCGGAATTAGTAGCTTGTAGCTTTTAGACTGACGACAAACATAAAACTTGGTACCCTGTCGTAAATCTTTTCGTCACACGTAGATGTCCATAGTGACTATTCTTCTCGTAGGAGTTTGCTATGGACATTTTGAATCTTATGAAAGAGTTTCCAAATCAAGAATCTTGTCTCAGATTTATAGAGGAAAAACGTTGGAAGGACGGTGTTTGCTGTATCCACTGTGGCAGTGAAAAAGTTGGACGCAAGAACAAAAACGACATTACTACTGGTTGGAATTGCTACGATTGTGAATCTAGCTTTTCGGCTACAGCAGGAACCATCTTCCATGGTACCAAGATACCTCTCCAGAAATGGTTTTTGGCTATCTCAATTCTTTCCAATGCCAAGAAAAGCATATCGAGTTGTCAGCTTGCTCGTGACTTGGACATGAATCAAAAGTCCGCTTGGTATATGGCAATGCGCCTCCGTGAGAAAATGAGTGATAGTGATGAATTGCTGAAAGGGATAGTTGAAGCGGACGAAACCTATGTCGGCGGCAAACCCAGAGCAAAATCTAAGAGAGGTAGAGGCACAAATAAATCTCCCGTCATCGGCGTAGTCGAGAGAGGCGGTCGGGTGGTTGCTAAATTCATGAAGGTTCTATCTGGTGAAAATATCAGAGAATTCATCCTTAGCAATGTCTCACCCGATGAGTCTATTCTTATGACTGATGAATTTCGCTCTTACAATAGTCTGGACGAAGATATCGAAAGACATGTTATCCATCACCAAGAGAGATATGTTTCTGAGGACGGCGTAACTCACACCAACACCATCGAGTCGTTTTGGGCTTGTGTCAAGAGGTCATTCTACGGAACGCATCATCACTACAGCAAGAAGTGGCTGCCACTGTATATCATGGAGTCTTGCTGGAAATATAATCGCAGAAAAGATGATGAGATTTTCATAAGATTTTTTGATGAATGCTTCACCTGAGCCACATGAATTGTTTGGCTATCGGTATATTCTGTCAACGACAACATCATGGTGTGCTGAAAATCCCATAGTGTTGGAAATTAAAATCCCGCAGATAACCCGCAATGCTCCCGCGAGCATGTACAAACGCTTGGTCAACATGATATGCCTCCATTTCTCTCTTATAGAGATGTATTTTAGTGTGAATCAAGATTCCGAACACTGTCTAAAATGATTGTACATTAAGAAAAGAAAAGCAAGCAAATCAACCAAAAAGCAGTTAACTACTAAGTCCCTTTAGAATAAAATATTATCACATCCTTGAGCCTATTGTCAAAGAAAAGGGGAGAATTTTGCGCTCGTTTAATGTCCATCGCCGGGCGATTTAGGCGAAATGAAAATGCCATTCCGGCCCTTCGCACCAATCGCAGTCCTTCCAAAATGTGGCGAGATATGGTATAATTCAACCGTGGTGCGGAGCTTTGCGGGGTCTCCCGCCAAGGAAAAGCTTCTTTGTGTCAATTTAAACAATTAACGTGAACTAACCACAGTAGTAGGCATACTCCGTATGCCGTAACGGTTGTGCTTATTACGACACGGCGGAGGGATCTCTGTCGCTATCCGTTCCTTTGATCGTGCCTACTACCCCTTAGTAACATGTTCAAACTCTTCGATTCTAACAGTGACTTCCAAATTACAGAAGGTTCAAATCTGCCACATTGGTTTCAACCGCAAGCAACCTACTTTATTACCTTTCGCACTGAGGATTCACCCCCTGGGCATATAGTTCGACGGTGGTACGCCAAACGATCGGTTTGGCTTGCACAACACGGAATTTCCATTTCAATGCCAGATTGGAAAGACAAACTTGCAGAACTTCCAGAAGGATTGCGCAAAAATTTTCATCATACGTTTTCACGGCAATATTATGGAATACCTAGACAATGGTCTGGGAAGATGCGATCTGAAACGACCAAGACTATCAAAGATTGTAGCGGACAGTTTGTTATACTTTAATGGCGATCGGTACCAAATAGGTGACTTTGTGATAATGCCCAACCATGTTCACTTGCTGGTTTGTTTGCTAGGCGATACAGATCTCCTGAAGCAATGCCGCTCGTGGAAAAAGTTCAGTGCAGGCAAGATTAATAAACTGCTTGAGCGATCCGGCCGATTTTGGCAGGAAGAAAGTTTCGATCACCTCGTCCGATCGTCTGAACAGTTCTGCGCAATCCAACAATATATAATGAAAAACCCAAGCTATCTCTCGAATGGCGAGTATTTTTTGTATCAGTTAAAGTAGTAGGCACACGCCGTGTGCCGTAACCATCGTACCTATAACGGCGTGGTGGAACGAGCCTACTACTGTTGCTTTGTTACGGCATACGGAATATGTCTACTTCTATTTATGATTACGACTTCTGAACTCACCAAGAGATTCGGCAAACTCGCCGCCGTGGAGCGCTTGACGATGGAAATTGAATCGGGCGAACTTTTCGGATTCCTCGGCCCGAACGGAGCGGGAAAGACCACGACGATAAACATGCTCACCGGCTTGATTCAGCCAACCTCCGGAGTAGCGACAATTTGCGGCTATGATGTTCAAGCTCAGTCTTTGCAGGCAAAAGCAATGACCGGGCTAATGCCGGATACGCCGCAGTTATACGAGACCTTAACCGGCAGGCAGTTTGTTCGTTTAATCGCGGATATCTATGAGGTCCCTCCAAAGCAATCCGAGGAACGCATGGAGAGCATGCTCAACATGCTAGACTTGAGAGACGCAGGCGACGATCTCATCAAGAGCTATTCGTACGGGATGCAAAAGAAGATCCTTTTGGTAGCGGTGCTGGTGCATACACCCCGTGTTCTCTTTTTGGACGAACCCACAAGCGGTCTTGACCCCAAGAGCGCCCGCATAGTTAAGGAGATGCTACGTGAACAATGCGACCTCGGTTGCACGGTGTTCATGACAACACACATCCTCGAAATCGCCGAGCGAATCTGTGATCGAATCGGCATTATCAATAAAGGCAGATTGGTTGCTGTTGGAACCATGAGTGAATTACGCAAACACAGTGCTGCATCTGACCTAAGTCTCGAAGACATTTTTCTCGGCCTCACTGACGATGCTGAATATAACAAGATTGGGAAAGGAGACGGGGTATCATAGTTCCCTTCGTGTCGATTGGTTTGAACGGGCACAACTTAAATTGGGGGAATTACGCTTCCAGTCGGTCAAGAATAGGGTTTCTATATCCCGCTTCCTTTTAAGCTAAAACTAAAGAATGCCCGAGTCCCACTTGCTCCAAAATCCCGGCACACACACCTTCAGAATCCTGTTAAGCGCTAGCTGGCAGAGCTGGTTGAACGGCATTCGCTATCGTGCGGAAGTCAAACGCAAGCGCCTGATCGAAGTGGTCGGATTTGCGATATTTGTTACAGCATTGTACTTGATGGGGCACGCTATTCTGAGTCAACTGAGCCGTCCCAATCTCTCAGTGGTATTGAGAGTTATCAATGCATTCATGGCACTTGGCGCTTTTGTCCTGGCAAAAGATGCCATGGAAAAGACACTACGATTTCTGTATGAAGCCCCGGAAACCTCTCTGCTATTGTCGCTCCCGTTGTCGCCTTTAACCGTATTTGGATGCAAGCTGACGGAGTTGATTGTCGCCAATCTATTCAGTATGGTCGTCTGGTTGATTCCGCCGTGGATTGCGTTTGGACAGTTTTTCCATCTGCCATGGCATTTCTATCTTGCCCTCGTTCCAGTGTGTTTTTGTTTGCACATCATCATAGTTAGTCAGGTCACAATAGGAATGATGATTATCACCCGTTTTTTTTCGTCCAACGGCATAATCAGGATTCTTAAGATTACTGGTGTGTTGATAGGGGTGTCAGCCGGGTTTCTGCTGTCTACAAGTTTTCTGGCATTGGATCGAGCCGATCAAATCACACGGTTCCTCCTCAACCAATTCCATACTCCTGCTTCAAGCTGGTATCCCCATGTTTGGGCTGCAAACCTATTGACGGGTTGGCTCCCTGATGCCGACCTTGAACTTTGGCGGTGGGGTGGACCACTTCTGGGCGGAAGTGTCGGCTTACCGGTTCTCGCGGCGCTGTTGGCTTCAAAGATTTATGTAAGAAGCTGGGAATGTGCCAAACATGTGGAAGTGATTCCCAAGCGGAAGGCTAATAAATCGGCGCGGCTCTCCCCCTTGGGCAGAGGAAGGCTTCGTTCGATGATGGCGAAGGATTTCTTGGTCTTTGCCAAGCATCGGGGCTGGTTGACCATGATAATAATGCTAACGCTAATCCTTCTGGTAACGTTGGTCTTTTTAACTTACGATTTGCGGCAAAGCAATCTCCTCCATCAAAGTTTCAACGCCCCGTTATCAAGGCTTGGAACCCAAGCGATGCTTTACAGTGCCATGATGACGCTTGGGCTCACGTGGGCTGGATTTAAAAATGAAGGGAAAACATGGTGGTTGTTGAAGTCAACTCCAACCTCCCCTAGCTTACTCTTTCATAGTAGGCTCCTTGTTGCTGCCTCCTGTGCTACAATCTATGCAAATTCTTGGATGCTTTTAGGATTAATCTTTTTTGAAGCCCCATTAGGTTACTGGTTGCCGACTCTGGCTGTAACGACCTTGGTTACAACTACCGCCGCTGCATTCAACACTGCCCTCGGATTGTTGCCTTGGGTCGCGGAGACTGGAACGGCAAACGGTGCTGTAACAAGAAAGCCAATTCTGCGTATAGCCACCATGACAGGAGGAATCATCGTCAACGTAACGGTTGTCGTCATGTCGGAAACGACTACTAAGTTCGTACTCCTGGCACTCGTTTGGGTGGTTTCATATTTCGCTGGAAGAGGCATTTTGAAAAGGGTGTTGGCTTAGATTGGCAGCGCCGGCGCCATTGAAAGCTAGTCTGTCAAGATTAAAGCGTCGCCTTGGCACGGTTACACACCTCATCAACACACAGCTTTATTGCTTGTAAGGCGAATTTGAGAGCTTCCTGACTTGAACGACGTTAATACAGCTCCGTCTTGGAGGTCGTATGCTAATAGATTTTGAAGGGTTGTCACCGAAAATTCATCCCACCGTCTTCATTGCTCCCGGCGCAATGCTTATCGGCGATGTCACTATCGGTGAAGATTCAGGAGTTTGGTTCAATTGTGTTTTACGTGCAGATATTGATAGAATTGAGGTCGGAGCCAGATCGAATATTCAGGATGGCACCGTCATCCATCTCGATACAGGTATTCCGACTATCATCGGAGATGATGTTACTATCGGTCACGCCGCCATTATCCATGCTTGCACTATTGGTGACGGAGCCTTGATTGGAATGGGCGCGATTATTCTCTCCGGAGCAAAAATCGGTGAGGAGGCAATTGTTGCCGCAGGTACTCTTGTCCGCGAGGGACAGGAAATCCCGCCACGCTCGGTAGCTATGGGGGTGCCCGCGCAAGTCAGACGGGAGCCGACAGAGGAAGATCTCAAACGTATGCGAGATAATGCTGAGGGATATGCCCGACGCGGTGTAATCATGCGAAAAACGATTGGGGACACACAATCGTAGCAAACGTGCCAACAGCGACACGATGCGTAGTGGCCCTACGGTAAAACGGCGGGCGACGGTTCTTGCCACTCAATCTGCTATCAGCTAACTCAAACAAGACATTACAGATAATGCTTGACCTAAACGCAAATCTCCCAATGACGCTTGACGAAATACCCGAGTCCGATCAACAAGCGTTGCTTGAAAAAGTTGCGACACAGATTGTGAAGCGGCGATTGACTGTGCCCGCCATCATGGCTCTTGAAATTTGTAAACCCCTTAACTTTCTGGGTAGTCAAGCCCTCATAGCTTTCAATCCGTTTGTTCAATCAATCTTCAACTCCGCCGATTACCAGAAGTTTGCATTAATTATTGAAAAAGACGCGAACGTTGAATCCCTAATCAAATTAATCGAAGATTTAGACAAAGAGGAGAAATAGTGTGCCAGAAACGGTAAATGCCTCCGAAGAAATTGAGACATCGTCGAACGTAACGAAGGAGATCCGTTCGATTATTGCGACGGATTGCGGCAGTACGACAACCAAGGCAATCCTAATCGAAAAACGGGGCGATGAATATCGGCTTATCATCCGGGGTGAAGCGCCGACGACTGTTGAAGCGCCCGTTGAAGATGTCACCGCCGGAGTGATTAACGCAATTACGGAGGTTGAAGAACTCGCCGGACGCCAGCTTTTGGATAACGGGCAAATCATCAAGCCGCAGCAAGATGGCGCAGGAGTCGATTTGTATATCTCAACCAGTAGCGCTGGAGGAGGGTTGCAGATGATGGTGGCGGGCGTCGTCCGAAATCTCACCGCGGAAAGCGCCGAGCGTGCGGCGCTCGGCGCTGGAGCGATTGTGATGGATGTCATCGCTTCGAACGATAAGCGCCTTGCCCACGAGAAAATTGAGCGTATTCGAGCCCTGCGCCCGGATATGATTCTCTTGTCGGGTGGTGTTGACGGGGGCACGACCTCCCACGTCACCGAACTCGCAGAAATAATTGGGGCTGCCAATCCGACCCCACGCTTGGGAATCGGTTACGAATTGCCAGTCATTTACGCCGGCAACAAGGATGCCAGTAATCTAATTGGCGAGGAACTTGAAGGAAAGATGTCGCTTGAGATTGTGGACAACCTGCGCCCGGTGTTGGAACATGAAAACCTAATGCCCACTCGTCTGAAGATTCAGGATCAGTTTCTGGAGCATGTTATGGCACATGCGCCCGGGTATAGGAAGTTGATTGACTGGACAGATGCGCCGATTATGCCGACGCCGGGCGCCGTTGGCGCGATTATGCAAACTGTTGCAGACCAACAGAAGATTCAGGTCGTCGGTGTTGACATCGGCGGCGCAACAACGGACGTATTCTCCGTCTTTAAGAATCGCGAAGGGAGTGCAACGTTCAATCGAACCGTGAGCGCCAACCTCGGAATGAGTTACAGCATTTCCAATGTTCTTGCCGAGGCGGGATTGGAAAACATCTTGCGCTGGGTGCCTTTCGAAATCGACCAAGCCGACCTGCGCAACCGAATCCGGAACAAGACCATCCGTCCGACTACCATCCCACAAACCCTTCAGGAACTGATTGTTGAACAGGCAATTGCCCGCGAAGCGCTGCGGCTCGCCTTTGAACAGCACAAGCAACTTGCCGTTGAGTTGCGGGGTACGCAGCAACAGCGTACAATCTCCGAAGCCTTCGCTCAATCCGAAGGCGGGGGGACGCTTGTAAACATGCTTGGGTTAGACATGATTGTCGGCAGCGGCGGCGTACTTTCGCACGCCCCCCGACGGCAGCAAGCCATGCTAATGATGATTGATGCCTTTCAGCCGGAGGGAATTACGCGCCTCGCCGTCGATAGTATCTTTATGATGCCGCAACTCGGTGTACTCGCACAAGTCAATCAAGAGGCGGCAACGCAGGTGTTTGAACGTGATTGCCTTGTCCATCTAGGCACCTGTATTGCTCCCGTAGGAGCCGCAAATCCCGGCGGTGCCTGTCTCTCTATCCGCGTGGAACAGTCGGAAAAAGAGACCATTATTGAAGATGTTCCGTTTGGACAATTGCGATTGTATCCGCTCGGAGTTGGACAAAAAGCGCAGGTTAAGTTACAGCCAGACCGTCGTTTCGACGTGGGCGCCGAACGTGGCCATGTTCTGGAATCCGAGGTGACCGGGGGTGTGGTCGGTCTAGTCGTGGATACACGAGGACGCCCATTCGAGATTTGCCCTGATCCCAAACTGCGCGTCCCTGCCCTCAAGAAATGGACGGAAACGCTCAACGTGTACGGCGCCCATTGAGTTAGAGTGTGTGACATTTAATCGGGTATCACGGTTGCGCTGCCAATTCAATCGCCCCGCAACCGATTCGCGCTCCAGCGGCACCCGACGGTTGTGAGGTAAAATCATCCGCGCCCGCATGGACGATAATGCCTCGTCCAACGATATCTACGTTGGAACCGGTGCCTATTTCCCAAAGGTCTGTCGTCAACTCAATACTGCCAGTCCCATCCTCGCCGACGTTGATGTTGCCGATGTCGCCAAGATGGAATCCGCCTTCGCCCCACATTCCGTGTGCAACACCGGTGGGATTCCAATGCCCGCCTGCCGACTTTCCGTCCGGGGAGCTGCAGTCGCCGTATTCATGGATATGAACGGCGTGAAGCCCCGGGGACGCGTTGTTGATTTCAACGAGAAGCGTAATCTGATCGCCGGTCTGTCGAAAAGTCGCTGCCCCAGTCACGCTACTTCCGCTCGTCGGACCAATTATCGCGATCGCTTGTTGCGAAGCTGGAGCGTCGGCTCCATTGAATAGATCCTGAAGCATGCCGCAACTCGCCAAATTCATGACGAGTCCAATCAGAAATAGTGGAAACCAGTAAGTTGTATTGAAAGCGTTCAAAGTCTTTTTCATTGCTAAATCCTCCGAGTCAAAGTAAAATTGAGAAGTTTGGATGCCGTTTTCCCAGTAAAATTCATTGTATTGTGAGGAGCAGGCTTACCAAGGCAATGACTTGAGTTTAACACAAGGACTTTGGAATATCAACTTCAAAGCACGGAGTTTCATTATCCTTGAGTTTGTCCGAAGTTGGGGCCCCAATCAGACGAGCTGAACTTCTGCTCTGCAACTTTGCTTCTGCTTCGGTAACCACATTCCGCTTCCCTTGAAGGAGAGACCAACAATGGCAGTAGAAAACCCAATGGACAACATAGAATCCGGTATAAAAGTAGCCGCCCAGATGTCCCCCGAACCAAGTAAAGAAGATTTACAATTTGTTCGACAGATGGGCGTCGAATACGTTGTATTGTGGACTGACGGTGCGCACGCAAACTATGACTATTTCATGAGCCGTCGCGATATTTTCGAGAATGCAGGCCTCAAAATATACGGCTTCGGCAACGGCGATGTGCACTGCCAGGCGGCGCTCGTGTTAAACCTGCCCAACCGCGATGAAAAGGTTGAACAGTACAAACGTTACATTCGCGATTTGGGTAAAGCGGGAATTCCCTACACCACCTACGCCCATATGGCGAACGGCGTCTGGAGCACCAATCCCGAGCAAGCCCGTGGCGGCGCTCAGGCGCGCGCTTTTGATCTAGCCAAAGCCGAGAACAGGAGCCAAGGGACAAATCAGACGCGGCTAACCCACGGGCGCGAATACTCCGAGGATGAGATTTGGGACAATTTCACCCATTTCATCAGGGAGGCGGTTCCAGTCGCGGAGGAAGCAGGTGTCATGATCGGCATCCACCCGGACGATCCACCCGGGCCAAGTCTAGGCGGCGTTCCGCGCTGTATTTTTAGCAGCTTCGAAGGGTATGAACGCGCTCTTGACATCGCCGATAGCCCCAACGTGGGGATGTGTTTCTGTGTGGGCTGCTGGTTGGAGGGCGGCGAAATGATGGGGAAGGATGTGTTGGAGTCCATCCGCTACTTCGGCGAGCAGGGAAAAATCTTTAAGATACATTTCCGCAATGTGGACAAACCGCTGCCGCACTTTGTGGAGTCATTCGTGGACAACGGTTACATGGACATGTATCAAGTGATGAAGGTCATGCGGAAGGTCAATTTCAAGGGGGTGGCGATTCCGGACCATATTCCTCAGATGGCGGACGACGGTCGGGTCGGGACAGCCTATACCATTGCCTATATGAATGCGCTTGTAAAACGTGCCAATGAGGAAGTGGAAGACATGTAACCCAGGTTGTCGCTTAAAAGGAACGCGGCAAACCGGGAGGACGTGAGTTAAGTTGGGTCAATAATCGCACGTAGTGTATTGTCAAATCCACTACGTGCGTACGGGTATGGCTTGGATATATCTATCCAAGCCGAGCAGGATTGAATTATCCGGAAAATCGGTAGCTAGTAGGTTGGGTTGAAGGGAAGTGTAAGCTCTACAAGGGTTTCAATAAAGTGCCTGCTTTTTGATGCCACTAGCGTGTGGATGAAGAGAGTGAAACCCAACAACCTCATTACCCACAGGTACAGTCGAGGGTGGTGTGGAAGCAAATCTTCAATCCTTCCTGCCCACTTTCCCCGGTCGCCTCAGAAAATAAACTTTAGTAATGAAACTTGCTTACAAGGAGCGTTTCATGAGCATAGAATACCCTCCCCAAATTGATGAATTCGTTCAGAAACTTGATGCGCGTCAACCACTGCCCCCACTCGCGCCGGAGAAGGAGTGGGATACCGACCTGACGAAACGGATTCAAGAAACCAAAATAACAGATCTCTTTGACGGTCGGGCACTCAAAGATTCATCCCTGGCAAATGCCGTGAAATCCGGACTGCTGCTCTGGAATGATGCGTTGGACGACTCTCACAACATCTCTCAGGGAATCGCCTCCAAGACGGGCAGTTATTGGCACGGTATTATGCACCGGCGCGAACCGGACTATAGCAATTCCAAATATTGGTTCGCCCGAGTGGGGAACCATCCCGTCTTCCCTGCGCTGCGCAAGCGCGTTCTGGATACCCTCAATGCTGAGCCAAGCCAATCGACGCAGCTTGCTCGCTACATGGAGGCAATCGAGCAAAAGGACAACTGGGATGCCCCGAAATTTATCGATTGGTGCCAAGACGCCGCCGGGCATACCGAGGGGGAGGTCGTTCAGTTCTTGCAAACGGTGCAGGTCGAGGAGATTAAACTCCTGCTTGACTACTCCTGCCGAAATGCCCTTGCCTGAAAGCAGGCAGATTTGAAGGTCGCCCTGAAAAACCCTCGGATACGAGAGTTTTGTGTCTAGTATATGGAGCGGTTGTTCTGTTGGGTCGGGAGACCATCCATGATTTGAGGGAGAAATCGATGAATTTCCGACAGAAAATCACACTATATCTTTTACTCTATATCGCGATGTGCAGCGCCGCATTCGCCCAAGTCGTTGAGATACCCGACCCCAACCTTCGCGCTGCCATCGCCGATGTGTTGGGCATCCCGCGTGGCGCTCCCATCACCCAAGACGATATGAATCGCCTGACACACCTTGACGTTCTGGACCAAGGTATAGCCAATCTAACCGGCTTGGAGTTCGCAATAAATCTCACGTCCCTTCGTATTGCCGACAACCCAATATCTGACCTACGTCCACTCGCCGGGTTGACCCAGTTGGAAGACCTATCAATGTGGGCGGTTCGTCATGCCGACATTAGTCCACTGTCCAATCTCACGAGTCTCCGAGGTCTTGACATTGCAGCATGTATTATTGACGACATTAGCGCGTTAGCAACGTTAACCCAACTTGTCGGGCTTAATATCAGAGGGAACAACATTGCCGATATTCGTCCGCTGTCAAATCTCAAACGACTTAAATCTTTACATGCCGATAATAATCGTATTACTGATGTCACTCCACTTAGCAATTTGCCAAGGCTGGACTGGTTAGAAATCCACCACAATCAAATAACCGACCATAGCCCGCTGGACGCGCTCGCACTGTCTCATTTTACGTATGATCAAACATGCGAGATGCCGCCGCTTCCCCTTGAACCACGATTAGCGAATAGAAACTACCCTTCGGTATTTACGCGATGGGGCGGCGCTTCTAGAATTGACAATCGTCCCGATGTATCCTTGACGGAAAATACCGCGCTTCATGATTTATGGTACGACGGCCCTCAATTTGATTTAGAATTCCAAGAAACATCTCACGGCTTTGCGATAGCCGGCATTCTTGACGAGGCGGTGCAAAGACGCGATGAATATCTTTCTATCAATCCAAACATGGTGTTCATTGTTGATATCCGGATGAGAGAAGAGTGGGTATGGGACCTTCCCGAGAACTGGCCGGGCTGGATACGAGACGCCGATGGCCAAAGAGTAAGCGATTGGCCCGACGCTTTCCTGAACGATTTTACTAACCCACTTGTCCAAGATCGCATTGTCCAACAGGCCATTGCAGTATCCAAGTGCGGTTTGTACGACGGCATTTTCTTCGATTATTGGACCGAGAAATGGCCCGTTCTTTCGGGCTGGCGCAGTATGGAAGCTGAACAACGCGCTCGTGACGAGATCTTGAGACGCATCCGCGCGGCAACCCGCCCGAATTTCCTAATAACGGGCAATGTGAATAATGCAATACTTCCTAGAACCACACCTTACGTCAACAGTGGATTCATGGAAACAGTGGTACCGGCTGATCGTGATCTGGAAGATGTCACACGGGAAATAAATATCGACGCCAATTCTCTGTTCTGGCTAGATAAGAATCTGCGCGAACCGCGTGTCAACGGAATAGAAGGCTGGGCAGTTCCCACCGAAGCACCCGATAGCCCAACGAACCTCCGCTGGATGCGGGCTTTCACTGCACTCAGCCTAACGCATTCCGACGAGTACGTCGCTTACCGAAATATAATAGGAGACTCTTACCACTGGTACGACTTCTGCGATGCTAACCTCGGACGCCCCGTCGGGGAGAAGGGGCAGGTCTATGAGGGGCGATCAAGCGAGGGGACAGCGAGTGCGATAGAGATCCCAGGGCTTTATATCCGCGAATTCACGAACGGCTGGGCTGTTTACAACCACAGCGGCGCGGCGCAGGTCATCACGCTGCCGGAGGAGGTGCAGGGCGTCGCTAGCGGGTTGGTAAACACGGAGCATGCGCTCCCCAACCTTGACGGGGAGATGTATCTGCGCGTCAAACCGAAGAACCCGGCGGATGTCAACGGGGACGGGGTGGTGAATATCTTCGACTTAACGATAGTTGCGCAGGAATTCGGGACGGATAGTTTGAAGGGAGATGAGGATGGGGTTGTCAATGTGTTTGACCTTGTGTTTGTGGCGAACCAATTCTGATGAAAACTGAAGGGAATAACAATCGTCATTCCCTACGAAGAAGAGGCTGGTGCAGGGAGAAGCGGGAAATCGTCGCTCACTCCGCAAATGTATAGCATACTAACGACCGAAAAACCGCGGGCCTCAATGGGACGACATGCGGCAACTTGCGTTATGATAGGGCAAATTCTTATGGAGACTTCACCTCAAGAAAACGCTCAACAGTGGATTGAAAGCTGGAAACGTGCATCAGTTGCTTTGGAAGCTGTAAAACGACACGAACTCCGCACCTACGATTATGCGAAAAACCAAGCCATTGTGGACGGGATGTTACATTGGGCTTTTGAACATCGAAAGGTGCGATTGAATAGCGGACTGGTTGAACAACAACACCTATTCATGAAGATGAAATCATCATTAAGTGACTCAGCGGCGTGAGTCCCGCACGAACATACACTTGTCGAAACCGGTGAAGGAGAATAACAATGGCGATGATTGACATTGGACCCACCAAGCAGCTCTTCTTTGATGATTTCCTGATTGAAAGTTTGGCCAACGCAAAACAGGGACTCAACCCCGCAGTAAAGGTGGATGACAACCCTATCCTCCGCCCGGAGCGTCCGTGGGAAGGAAATTTCATGCGGCCCTTCACGGTGATTTTTGACCCAACCGATCAAATCTTCAAGATGTGGTACACCGCCTCAACCGTCACCGTACGCCTCGAAAACGGGAAGCCGGTTCCCGGTGGCGCTTCGGGCCTTGTCTGGGACACCCAAGGCGAAGTGATGTGTCTGGCGACCTCTGAGGATGGGATTCACTGGGAACGACCATCGTTGGGACTCGTTGAGTTCGACGGCTCGACGGACAATAACATCCTCCCCGAAAAAGAAAATCTGCCGACAGCGCCGGGCTTCCTAGACCTGCACGAGAACGATCCTGCCAAACGGTACAAGGCACTGCTCATGATCGGCAGCACGCATACACGAGGGATGCAATACAATCTCTTCTATTCCCCGGATGCGCTCAACTGGACTCCCTACGAACATAACCCCGTCATTGATACCGGACAGGAATTGGGACGTTGGGCGGGTCGTTTCCAAGGCTGGGATCCGATACGCGAGACATACTACGTCACAATGGAAGCCAGCCACCACTGGCGGGGACCTTACGGCAAACGGCTTGTCGGCAGGGCAGAGAGTCCGGACATGATACACTGGAGTGAGCCGGAGATTATCCTTGTGCCGGACGAGCACGACTATCCGGACACTGAGTTCTATAGCCTGCCGGTCATCGCCTACGAGGGTATCTACGTTGGACTGCTGTGGATCTTCCGCACCACCAACGTGACCCATCATCCGGAAGTCATCTTCAGCCGGGATGGATTCCACTTTCAGCGAAACTACCGGGAACCCTTCATACCCCGTGGCGGTTCGCAATCGGACTTTGACTCAAGTAGCGTATACGTTCAAACCATCATCGTTCACGGGGACCGCATCCTCACCTACTATATCGGCACAAACAGTCGATCGCCTGAAATTGCTTTGGAGTTAGGCGACAAGTCTGTGGAAGGGATTGGGTTGGCGGTCTCACGCCTGGACGGATTTGTCTCTCTCGACAGTGGGAAGGGTTGGGTTACCAAGAACAGATCTGAGGAGGAACTACAACACATCTATACCGAGGGGCAAATTTTCCAAGAGCCTGAGTCCTTCGGTCAGATGACGACCCGCCCGTTTGGGTTCTCCGGGTCTCGCCTGTACCTGAACACAAGCATGGCACCGATCGCCGCCGGACCGGGTCCCGGCGAGGTGCGGGTTGAAATTTTAAGGGCAAACCATAAGAAATTGCCCGGATTTAGCTTCAACGATGCCGACCCGATTACGGAATCCGGTACTTCTCAAGTTGTCTCGTGGAATGGCAGTTCCGACGTGAGCGCTCTGGCTAACCAGCCGATAAAGCTGCGTTTCTACTTCAAGAACGCCAAGCTCTACTCTTTTCAGTTCAAGTAATAGATTTCGCTTGAATAACAGTGCATATGATGTTTTAATCATATCATTCTCTTTCTCCGTATGCGGGGATCAAGGGAGTGAATAGTGACCGCGATAGAGATCCCCTTGCCCCGCATCGGTAAGTTTTGATTAACGCTATTAATGCACTCCAAATATAGGGAATTGGTATTACAAACCGAACTGTGTAAGTTCCACTATATATAACTCAATCTCACCCGAGGAGGCTATACCATGAATCTTCGAAGCGTGCGTTGCTATCGACGGTTTGTCCCAGTTGTTTGTATATTCACAATCGTGATGTATGCCACCTATGTCAACGCGGACTCAGTGCAGCCGGCTTATAAGTATCAAGAGATAAAGCAACTTCACAAAAAGATGCTCGAAGGCAGCGGATCGGGGGACTTAAACGCGCTTATTGATAAAGTGACCGCATTTGTCAATGAGTATTCCGGGTATAAAAGAGTTGCACGAATCCATTATATCTTGGGCAATGCACTGTCCCGCGCCGATCGCACCGAAGAGGCCGTCCAAACGTATCAACTCCTCACAAAGAATTATCCGGATGATTCGTTTCCCGGGAACGCTTGGCTGGAGATGGGGTTAGCTTATGACAAACTGGGGCGGCATGACGAAGCCGACACCGCCTATCGACAGCTTGTCGATCACCCCACGTACGGTTCTCGTCCCTATGCCAAGACGGCAAAGAGGATATTAGCCTTGGACAGCGAGTCGCGCAACGGCGAAATCCCGTCCAATAGATTCCAAATGGGCTCCCCGGACGCGCTGGTCGGAAAACCGGCAATCGAATTCGATGTCAAGAATGTGAATGGGGGCGACCTCTCGTTAGAAACATACCGCGGCAAAGTCCTACTGCTCGATTTCTGGGCGGTATGGTGCGCCCCTTGCCGCGCGGAGACGCCTCATCTGAAGAGGGCATACGAAGAATTTAAAAATCAGGGATTTGAAATAATCGGTGTCAGCTTGGATCATGATAAAGCCAAGTTACTGGAATACATCAAGGAGCAGGAGGTCACTTGGCCTCAGTTCCTCAATGAAACAGGGGAAAACGACATTGCTCAAAAGTATAAAGTCATGGCGATTCCGCAGGCTTTCCTCATTGATCACGAAGGCGTGATTCGCAAAGCGAACCTACGCGGGAACTCCCTTGAACCGGCGATTGCCGAATTGATTCAAGAGCGCGATGCAAAGTTGGGCACGGCAAACAACCCCGAGGAGTGATAATTCTGGTATTGATTCATAAACGACAACACAGATGAACATTCTTGGTATTGACACCTCGTGCGACGAAACCGCCGCCGCTGTCGTCGTCGATGGCAGAGAGATTCTATCCAACATCATCTCTTCACAGATTGATTTGCACCGGAAGTACGGTGGGATTGTACCCGAACTGGCGTCTCGGAGGCATGTCGAGTCGATTAACTACATCGTTGATCAAGCGCTGCTCGAATCGGGAACCGGCTTTGACGACCTCGGGGCTATTGCGGTGACAAATCGCCCTGGGTTAATTGGCGCGCTTCTCGTCGGGGTTGCCGCGGCGAAATCCCTGGCATACGCCCATGACCTTCCGTTGCTTGGCATTAATCACATTGAGGGACATATCTACGCGAACTTTATGGTGCACGAGGAACTTCCTTTTCCACATGTTTGCTTGACGGTTTCCGGAGGGCATACGCTGCTGGTCGAAGTGCAAGCGGGGTGGCGGTATGAGATTCTAGGAGGTACGCTGGACGATGCCGCTGGAGAGGCGTATGACAAGGTAGCGCAGTATCTGGGTCTCGGTTTCCCCGGTGGGAAAGTAATTGACGACTTGGCAAAGCAGGGCGATCCGGCGGCGATTGAGTTCCCGCGCCCGATGCTCGGCAGCGGCGATTATCAGTTTAGTTTCAGTGGAATAAAAACCGCCGTTCGATATTACGTAGAAAAGGCAAAATCTTCCGGGACGATGTCTCCCATCGAAGATATCGCGGCTAGTTTTCAAGCCGCCGTAGTAGATGTTCTTGTCCGGAAAACAATTCGCGCCGCAAAAGAAAAAGGCGCAAAAGCAATTACATTGACCGGTGGTGTCGCCGCGAATAGCCAACTCCGCACCTCTGTGTCCGAAGCCGCGGACAGCCTTGACGCGAAGGTCTACTATCCGCCAATCAACCTATGCACCGACAACGGCGCAATGATTGCCGGCATCGCATATCACCAGTACCAAACGGGACAGAGGGATGCGCTTGACCTTAACGCTTCCGCCGCCGGGTCGATTGTAGAACGGCAGGAGCGGACCGCCCCGTAAAACGGTTTATCGTTCTCTCACAGCACGCATTTCCAAATATTTATATCCGTGAATTCATTTTCTCCTCGGCTGCTGAATCAAGCCGTCCAAATTTTGAGAGACGGCGGTGTTGTCGCCTTTCCAACCGATACCGTATACGGTGTCGGGGTCGATCCATTTCAGCCGGAAGCGGTGCGCAGACTGTATCGGATAAAAGGTCGACCGGAAGACAAGCCGATTGCAATTCTTGTCGGATCGATTGAAGATGTCGCGCGGGTCGCTCAGACTCCTTCAAGAACCTTTTCTCGACTTGCCGATCGATTTTGGCCCGGAGGGTTGACACTCATCGTTGAAACGCGAGAGCTACCACCGGAAATTACCGCGGGTGGAAGTACCGTGGGCGTCCGCATGCCAGATCACCCGTTGACTTTAGAACTTCTGCGCGGCTTTGGGGGACCGATCGCTACCACCAGCGCAAACAGATCCGGGGAGAACCCGGCAACATCTGCCGAGGAAGTGGGGGCCCAACTTGGAGGTCGCGTCAACTTGATTGTAGACGGCGGAGACACCATCACGAAAGTTGCTTCGACGGTGCTGGATCTCTCGGTGTCGCCTCCAAAGATTCTCCGTCACGGCGGTATTTCCGAAGAGTTGTTGATGGAATGTCTAATAGGATAAGAACGACAGCAGGAGTTCCCTACTCGCCTGATTCATAGAAAAAAACAAAGAGGTCGGGAATAACAATCGTTATTCCCGACGATAGCCCCGCAGCATGGGATTATCGCAGAAAACTGTTATTTCTGCTCGTTGCGTAAGCCCTGCCATCAATTGAAGATGATTGACAGTCATCTACTCGCCAATTTCCGGTCTTATTTTCGAGACGTATCGCATGGGACAAGAAACATGGAAAAAGCCCAGCCCAAATGAAGCAAGATGGCATTGACATCTATTGTCCAAACAGGTTGACGATGGCGTGGAAGGGAATCTTCCAACCTTCCACTCTTCCAGCCTTAAACCGATGGAGGATACTCTCATGGCACGACAAGTATTCGTAGACATCGACACCCAATATGACTTTATCAGTCGGGACGGAGCGCTCTCCGTGCCCGGTGCCGAAGAAATTCGAAGAAACTTAAAAACACTGACGGATTACGCCTTGAAGAACGGCATCAAGATTATCGCCTCCGCGGACGCTCACGTCCCGGATGACAAAGAGTTTGAAGTTTTCCCGCCTCATTGTGTCCAAGATACTCCGGGGCAAAAGAAAATCGAAGAAACATCTACAGCGGCTACGGTTGTGCTTAAGAATGACGATTCAGACGCGGCGCAGGCGGACGACATTGAAAACGCCAAGCAGATTCTGTTGGAGAAACAAACTTATGACGTGTTCACCAATCCCAGCGCGCCCGGAATATTTGATGCCGCCGGTGGCGATGAATACGTCGTTTACGGTGTCGCCACCGATTACTGCGTCAAGGCTGCCGCCGTCGGCTTGCTAGAACGCGGATATAAAGTAACGGTGGTCAAAGATGCTATCGCGGCTGTCACGGAGGAAACGGGAGAGGAATCCATCGCGCTGATGGAGGAGATGGGAGCGACGTTCAAGACAACTCATGAGGTCCTCGGCGGGTAATCGGAGAGATACATGAACAGTTGCGGAAAGACCGGTTTGGCGTATCACCCCGATTATGCCAACCATGACACGGGAGCGGGGCACCCCGAACGTCCGGATCGCATAAGAGCAGGAATTCAGGCACTTCAGGCGTCAACCTATTGGGAAGAGCTGCGCCACATTGAGCCAACCCATGCCACCGTGGAGCAAATCCGGTATGTTCACGCCAGCGACTACATCAACCATGTGCACCGATGCTGTGAACAAGAAATCAACCTTGACTACGATACGCCAGTCGTGAAGGCATCTTTCGATATCGCCCGTCTCTCAACCGGCGGGTTATTGAGGGCAGTCGACGCGGTAATGGCGGGAACGGTTCGTCACGCTTTCGCGCTCGTTCGTCCGCCCGGACATCATGCGACGCCAAGCAGAAGTATGGGATTCTGCCTGTTCAACAACATCGCGGTTGCGGCTCGCTATCTACAACGCGAGCACGGTATCCGCAAGGTAGCGATTATCGATTGGGATGTGCATCACGGCAACGGCACACAGGACATTTTCTATGCCGACCCGTCGGTCTTTTTCTTCTCCATTCACCAATCACCGCTATATCCGGGCACGGGCGCAGCCAACCAGACCGGCTCCGGCAATGCGGTCGGCACAACGCTCAACGCGCCGGTACCGCCGGGGAGCGATATCGGTACCTATGTGGAAACCTTCAAGGAGGCGCTTACACCTGCGTTGCTGGACTTCTCGCCGGATTTCATACTCATCTCAGCCGGATTTGATGCCCACCGGTTAGATCCGTTAGCCACAATCAATCTGACCGGCGAAGGGTTTGCGACACTCACCTCAATTGTTGTTGACCTTGCGGCGGAAACAGCCGAGGACAGGATTGTCTCGACGTTGGAGGGTGGATACAGCCTGAAGGGATTATCAGAGTCAATCGTCGCGCATGTGGGACAGCTCGTAAAGGCCATGTAAAAAAGAGGTGAAATAACCCCTGAAACCGAGTTTTTTCCCGAAAACTCGGTTTCTTCCCTCCACATTTCCTTAGCTCTGTAGGGTGGACACCGCCCACCATAACTCTGTTCTATTTCCCTTGAAACCAATCTTGTGTTTGCACAATTTGTAGGGATCAAGCGAGCGGACAGCGAGCGATCAAACGACCGAACAGGGAGTGCGATAGAAGTCTTATAGAGATCCATCGTTATTCCCTACCCCAACTGGTCGCTTATCTTTTCCGTCCCACATGAATCGCGACGATGCCAAGCGTCTTCCGATAAAACCTGACATCCTCCAGTTCCCATGAACACATTATCCGTCCCAATTCTTCACAGTCGGGAAATTGCATCACAGATTTCGGGAGATAGCCGTAAGCATCGTCTCTGTTCTTTGAGACCAGATTCCCGATAAAGGGCAGAACCTTCGTAAAGTAAAAGTAATAGAACCCCCGAAATATCCGATTGTTCGGTTGCGTGAACTCCAAAATCACGACACGTCCGCCGCTGACAGCAACCCGCACCATCTCCCTGATCCCGCTTTCAAGGTCCGCAACATTGCGAATACCGAACCCGACGGACACCACATCAAATGTGTTTTCCGCAAAGGGGAGTGTGAGTGTATCCGCCTCAATGGGGATAAAAACCTTCGGACGGTTCTGTTTCACCACCTTCTGCTTGCCGACCGTCAGCATTTCAAAGCAGAAATCTGTCCCGATTACCCCCGCATTCGTTCCCATTTCATCGGCATAAGCGAGCGCGAGTTCACCGGTGCCCGTGCAGACATCAAGCACCTTGCTTTCCGGCGTTACGCCGCTAGCGCGAGCGGTGAACCTCCGCCATGAACGATCGAACCGTAGGCTCAAGAGCGAATTGAGGAAATCGTACTGCCGCGCTATGCCAGAGAAAATCTTGTGTACGTAGATTGCCTTGTTCATGACGATATTGTCGTTACAACTTACGCGGTTCGGTTGGTAGGAGCGATCTCCGAATCGCGACGTGCCGGGAATCGGAAGGAACCTTTATTGATCAAACGACCGAACAGAGAGTGCGATAGAGAACCCGGTGAAACTCAACTATTTAGCTGAAACCTAATTAGCTACGCAACTCACCACCCAACTCGCCGCTGAGTTTCTCGACTATCTTTTCGTGAACGCGATCCACCTGTTCATCCGTAAGGGTTTCCGTCGGGGAGGAGTATTCGATGGCATACGCGAGGCTTTTCTTGCCAGCCGGCACTTGGTCTCCGATATACAGATCGAACAGGCGCACGGATTTGACCAAAGCGCCGCCGGCAGAATGGATAAGCGCAACGGGACGACTCGCAGGAATATTCGCATCAAGCACGATGGCGATGTCTCGATTGACGCTCGGATAGATTGAAATTGGCTCAACCCGCCGCGTCATATCCGACACATCTGCCAAGACCTCGAAATCAAACTCGAACAGGTACGCCTTGTACCCGAGATCGTAGTTCTCTAGCACCTCCGGGTGGACTTCTCCAAAAATCCCGAGATGTTGCTCGTCCACGGCGACAGACGCATTTCGACCCGGATGAAAGAGTGGATGGCGCGCCGGGACGAGCGTGTAATCGGAGATGCCACAGGCGTCGAGCATGCCCTCGACAACTCCTTTGATGTCGAAGAATTCCGCCGCTCGGTATGGGTCACCATGAACACCAGCCCCCAGATTGCCAGCAATGACACCTGATACGCGCTCGGGTTCGTTCGGCAAGTCGGAATCTCCGCTGGGCACGAACACTTTGGACATCTCGAAGAGTTGGATATTTTCTACGCGATGGTTTCGATTTCGCTGTGCATTCTCAAGCAGACTGGGGATCAGCGTCGTTCGCATAATCGACATGTCTTCGCTCAAAGGATTCCGGATTGTGAGCGCATCCCTGGCTCGATTGGACGCTTCGAGTCGTATGCGATCAAGTCCTCGCGGGTCGTAGAAGGAGTAGTTTACAGCTTCCGTCATTCCCGACGCGATGAGGTGTGTCTTCACCCGTTCCCGCAACTCCGACTTAGATGTCGATGGAGGCGTAGGAATGTCGCCCGTGGGCATCATTGTCGGAATGTTCTCGTAGCCGTGCACGCGCGCAATTTCCTCGATTAGGTCAATTTCACGACTGACATCCGGGCGAAACGTTGGAACCGTGACTTCAAATGTGGGCGAAACGTCGAATCCGAGGCGGGATAAAATTTCAATCATTTCGTCGGAGGAGATTTGTGTACCCAGTACGAAGTTGGCACGCTCCGGGCGCAACTTCACTTGCACCGGCTGCCGTTTCCCCGGGTAAACATCAAGGATTCCCACCGCGATTTCTCCGTCCGCGAGTTCCGCGATTAGCTGCGCCGCGCGGTCGATAGCCGATATAACTCCCTCCGGATCCGCACCGCGTTCGAAACGGTGCGAGGCTTCGGTGTGCATACCCAGCGCTTTTGAGGTATTTCGAATGCTTGGCGGATGGAAGTAGGCACTCTCAAGCAGCACATCGACCGTTTGGTCGGAGATCTCCGAATCAATTCCGCCCATAACCCCGGCCAGCGCAACCGGTTTCTCGGCATCAGCAATGACCAGCATGTCCGATGTGAACTTGCGTTCTATTCCATCAATTGTTGTGAGGGTTTCGTCGGGTGCCGCCCGTCGCACGACAATCCGATTTCCGGCAAGTTTGTGATAATCGAAGGCATGCAGCGGGTGACCCCATTCCATCAGGACAAAGTTGGTAATATCAACGACGTTGTTGATTGTCCCAACGCCGATTGATTCGAGCTTCCGCTGTAACCATTTCGGTGACAGCGCAATCCTGACGCCTCGAATAACCCGTGCCGCGTATCGCGGACATAACTCCGGGGCGTCAATTGTCACGCTCGTCAGGTCTTGGACATTCGCGACGCCTTCTTGCACGTGGACCGGCGGTAGTTTTAGACGGTTGCCCGTTTCCGCCCCGATCTCTCGTGCGATGCCAATCATGCTGAGACAATCCGGGCGGTTCGGCGTGATTTCCAGTTCCAAAACAGCGTCGTCCAGCCCTAACGCTTCAGCTAACGGCGCGCCGATAGAGACATCGTCGGAAAGCGCCATCAAACCCGAGGAGTCGTCACCGATGCCGAGTTCCTTTTCGGAGCAGAGCATTCCGTGCGATTCTTCCCCACGGATTTTCGCCGCTTTAATCCTCAAGCCGGTAGCCAATTGAGCCCCAACCAGAGCGACGGGCGCGACCAACTCTTCACGCGCGTTCGGAGCGCCGCACACAATCTGCAAATCGGCATCCTGTCCCACATCAACAGCACATAAAACCAGTTTGTTTGCATTCGGATGGTTTCTGACTTTTCTGATTCTGCCTACGGTCACGCCATTCAATCCTTCTCCAAGTTGTTTGATGGATTCGGTCTCAACCCCGAGCATCAACAAACGATCTGCCAATGCCTCCGGAGAAAGGTCAAAATCAATGTACTCTTTTAACCAGTTTATTGATACATTCATAGGTGACGCTTCTCCGCTTTGGAATCATACTTCGCAATAGAACTTACACTCGTCAAATTCGTGTTTCCCCTTGAAAACTCGGTTTCTTACCGCTCTTCGGTAGGAGCGAGTTTCACTCGCGACCGGGAGATCGCTCCTACAGTTGCATGGTGGGATTGACGATTCGACAATCGTCAAATCTCCGTTTTCCCCTCGTATTTCCGATGTTTATAAACAACGGGCAGTCCATCATCCGCTCCAGAGGATTGAGGATGGCATGGAAGGGAATCTTCCAACCTTCCGCCCTTCCATCCTTCCAATCCAACCCTCTCAAAACTGTCGCAAAAACCGTAAATCGTTCTCATAGAGCGCGCGTATATCCGGAATGCCGTAGCGCAGGCTCGCGATGCGCTCAACCCCCATTCCGAACGCAAAACCGGTCACTTCATCCGGATTGTAGTTTGCATATTCGAAGACATTCGGATCTACAGCCCCCGCGCCCAAGATCTCGAGCCACCCGGTTCCGGAGCAAGTGCGACAACCCTTGCCGCTGCAAACCGTACAGGAGATATCGACCTCCGCGCTCGGCTCCGTGAAAGGAAAGAAGTGCGGACGAAACCGCATATCGGTTTGATCGCCGAACATCTGCCGCGCAAAAGACTGGAGAACGCCTTTCAACTCACTGAACGTTACATGATGGTCAACCAGCAACCCTTCAACTTGATGGAAGGTCGGTGTATGCGACACATCGTAGTCAAGTCGATATGCTTTACCGGGTACAATGATCCGCACCGGCGGTTTATGTTTCTCCATGAAGCGGATTTGAACCGGTGAGGTGTGCGTTCGCAAGAGCACCTCATCCGTGATGTAGAGCGTGTCCTGCAAATCCCGTGCGGGGTGATCCGCCGGTGTGTTCAGCGCGTCAAAGTTGTAATATTCGTGTTCGATTTCCGGTCCATCGGCGACGTGGAACCCCATCCCTCGGAAGATTTGCTGGATACGGTCAAGAATTTGCGTGATGGGGTGCTTTTTCCCCGACTGCGGACGTCTCCCTGGCAAGGTGATATCGATCGCCTCCGCCGCAAGCTGTTTCTCACGGTCTTGTTGATTTAAACTTTCGCCAACCTCTTCAAAAGCCCTCGTCAGATTCTGCCTCACCTCATTTGCCAGTTTCCCTATAATCGGACGTTCCGCCTCGGAGAGTTTCCCCATTCCCCGCATTACGGTAGATAGCAGCCCTTTCCGTCCAAAGTATTTAATCCGAAGTTCCTCAAGATCGACTGAGTTCGTTACCGCTTTGAGTTCGTAAAGCGCTTCCGCCTCAATTTTCTTCAACTCTTCTTGCATACTCACCTCCTGTAGCGCCGCAATAAAAAACGCCTATCGCTTTCGTCCCTAGGGACGAAAGCGATAGGCGTCAACTTCCGCGGTACCACCCTAATTAACAGATTTCAAAATCTGTTCACTTCGTTGATTGGTCAATAACAGTGACCTTCCGGCGCGAGCCTACTTTGCCATCTTGACGTTCAACTCGGCGGCTCCAGGATGAAATTCGGCGATCGGTCTCGAAAATGCGCTTTCAGCCGATGACGCATCCTCCCTAGTCGAGACTCTCCAACCGCTTACTGTGTCCCTTCAAAGCCTTTATCGTGATTTATTTGTAGGAAAGATCTCCAAGCCGCGACCTCCCCTTCCATTTCTATAGCTCTGAACACTAACCTTTTGCCATCTCTACAATCCGACCAAATCCTTTCTCATCGCGAATGGCGAGATCCGCTAGTACTTTTCGGTTCAGATTGATTCCAGCCTTTTTCAAGCCGTTTATCAGGCGACTATACGAGATTCCATGCGCTCTGGCGGCGGCATTAATGCGCGCAATCCACAGTTGTCTGAACTCTCGCTTGCGAGTGCGTCGATGCGCATAGGCGTAATTCCAACCCTTCTCAACCGCCTCAACAGCGGATCGCCTCAGATTGTTACGTCCGCCGCGATACCCCTTCGAGTGTTTCAAAATCCTCTTGCGGCTTTTTCGGCGGACACTTCCGGTTTTAACTCTTGCCATTCTTAACTCCTCAACAGTAGAACGATTTGAACCTCATCCCTGGATCAGGCGATTAAGCCTTTTAACAGTTGTAGCATCGGCAAGGGTACTCCGCCGTAACCGCCGTTTACGTTTCGTCGTCTTGGTCAAAAACAGATGGCCCGAATTGGCGCGATGTCTACGGATTTTACCCGTGCCAGTTAATTTGAATCGCTTCGCTGCCCCTTTATGCGTTTTTATTTTTGGCATTCAGCTTATCCTCAATTAGCCTTCAACTGCTAGGGTGATTTTTGTGATGAATTTGGCGTAAGAATCATAAGCATAACTCGCGTTTCCATCCGAGGCGGTTGCTCAACGTCGGCTATTTCGGAAACATCTTTTGCAAGCCGCTCCAACTTCAACCTTCCGAGACTTGTGTGCAACATCTCACGTCCCTTGAATCTGACCTCAGCCTTGACTTTCCAGCCTTGGGACAAAAACTCCTCGGCGTGCCGTTTCTTGAATTGATAGTCATGCTCCGCCGTATCAGATCGCAATTGGATTGTCTTCAAGACAACCTTTGCCTGTTTCTTTTTGGCTTCTTTCGCCCGTTTGCTCTTCTCATACTGGAACTTGCCGTAATCCATAATTCGGCAAACAGGCGGATCCGCGTTGGGCGACACCTCTACCAAATCCATTCCTGCCGCTTCGGCACGTTCTACGCCTTCTCTGGTCAAAATGACGCCGAGCTGTTGATTGTCTTGATCGATTACCAAGACTTCCTTTGCCCGAATCTGGCGGTTTACTTTGTTTTGCGGCTGCCCCTTTTTTGGGAGCCGTCTACCTCTATGCTGTATTTTTCACACCTCCATGTGCGTGACCGGCTTTTATCCGTCAAAGAAATTAATGCATGACGTTAAGACATCATCTAGTAAGCAGAAGACCGTGACTGCGCGATTGCTCCTACAGTAGATTTGTGGTTTCCAACATCTCAATCACGGGCGGTAAACAGAGATTGCCTTGTATTCTAGCATATTCGGATGGCAGATGCAAGCCAAAATCCCTCGTGAACATTCAGGAACCCTGTTACCGCGAATGATTTCAAGCCTTTGAATGCCAGAAGGCGGCGACCAAGGCTGTCATCGGAATCGCCAACACGAGACCAAGCGTCCCAGCCAGTAACCGCACAATCTCGGCGGCGACGACGCCCACACTCATTAGCTCGACCGGCGGAGATTGAAATAGATCCACGTTGGGCGCTGCCACTGCCAAGACTAACAACAACCGTGCTCCAAGGTAGGCAAACACCAGTGTATTGACCATTGTTCCAAGGATGTCGGTGCCCACGTTCATCCCGGAGGCGATTAGCCGCCACGTCGGGATGTTCGGGTTCGCCCGACGAATCTCCTCCATTGAGGAGGACACCTCGATTGCGCCGTCCACGGCGACTCCCAGCACCCCCATCAACATGCCCGCAACCAGCAACTGGTTAAAGTCGAAAGGCGGCGTCCGCATGGCTTCGACAATATCCGCCGACATGGCGTTCTCCAACCCGGAAAAGTGAAGGTACTTCTGCGCGAACATGATAATCATGCCCGACACGAGAATTCCGCCCATCGTTCCCAAAACGGCGGAGAACGTCTTGCGGCTTGGTCCAATGACAAATACAAGCGACACAAACGCAACCATGCCCGAAGTCAACGTGACGACGAAGACGGCATTGTGCCCACCCGAAATCAGGGGGAGCATGAAGAAATAGATAATGACCCCCGAGATGATCATGGCGCAGGCGGTACGTACACCTTCAATTCGCCCGACGACAATGATCAGCAGAAACATCAGTCCCACCATCAGCGCCAAAAAACCGTCGCGCCCATACTCTTGGACGATATTCACCAAGCTGATCTGATCGGGCGTGCCGCCAACACGGCAGAGTACAACATCACCCGGCGTGGCTGGAATACTCAACAGAGGCATGTTGTGATTCACAATGTTTCGCAGCATCAACCTGTGTCCCTTATACAGTCCCGACAACATCTCAATCTCAAGAATATGATGTTCCGAATTTGCCCCGTAGATGTTCAGGCTGTCTCCGATTCTTTTTACGGCGTACGTCTGTTCTCTGTCTTTGTCGGTTATTAACCACCTGCTATCCTTCCACGCTTTGATTTCGACATTCACATTTTGCGAGAGAGGGATTCCGTTGAATTCAAACTCGACTCGCAAACCATCGGGAATCTCCCGATTCTCCAGATCTTCCGTGTACTCCAACTCCGACTCAAACAGAAACCTCGCATTGGATTCAAGAAGGCTCAAGACCCTCCCCTTTGCATACTCGGACTTGGAAACGACGTTCCCATGCTCATCGTGTTGTTCGGTGATTGTTGCGGATGTGTTATTCAGTCTGTGATAAATCACAACGGTGCAGAGCAGCACGACAATCATGGCAATTGGCACAGCGAATCGCCCCTTGCTGCCGGGTTTATCAGTTTGCAGGAGTTCCTCAAGTTCCTCGGCAGACGGAGCGTCTTCGTGAATCTCAGTCAATTCTACCTTCCTGTATTTCGTCAGGATTCCGGCAACGGTAGCCGCGATTGGAACCGTCAGCACCAAGCCTATTGTTCCCACGATAGCCTGTATAATGGCAACCGACGTTGCCTCGTCATTCGCTAACCGGAGGAAAGGGTAAAGCACGCCAACTTCGGGAAACTCGATCGTGGGTAGCAACATGGTGGTTAGGTGTGCGCCTAGGTAGGCAAAAATCAGTGTGTCCGCCATCGTGCCCATAATATCTCTACCCACGTTCAGCCCGACGCGAATGGCTTGGCGAACCGTGATATTCGGGTTGACCTGCTTCACCTCATGCACTGACGAGGATATGGACATTCCGACATCCATCATCGCGCCGACGGCGCCAAGGATGATGCCCGCGGACAGTATACCCGCGAAATTCCAACCGTGTGAGGCCTCCGTCCGCCAGAGCGCAATACCGAGTTCCAAGAATCCAAATTCCTCTGCCAGACCGGTGAGAACCATAACTTTTTGGCTGATAATAGAAAGAATCCCGACCGCAGCCAAGCCCCCGAGCGTTCCCAAGACGCCGGAGATAACCTTGAGGCTGAATCCGGTAATGGTCACGAAGGTTACTATGGTCAAGAACGCAGCTATGCCCAAAGCGACGGTAATCGGATTATAGCCGCGCACCATAAGAGGAACAAGGATGTAGAGCACGCTTAATCCTGTGAAAAAGAGTGTCAGGATGGCTCGTATCCCTTTCATCCCGGCGACGAGGATTATCAAAGTCCCCAGCAGCCAGGCTAGATAGAGGAGAAAAGGCGTGCGAAAGTACGCCCCCATGCGAACTTCATTGATTGTGGTTTGGTTCTGACGCCTGAGAGGGATTTCGAGAAACAGTACATCGCTTTTTTTGATCGTGCGGTCACTGAAATCGCGACCTATCCAGACGTTGTCTACGCGGACTGTTTCCCCACGGAATTGTCCGGAGAGAATGCGAAACGTCAGAATCTGGTCTACGTTCTCACTCGTGTTCACATTGACAACACGTCCAAGGCAAATCAATTTCCTTAAAGCGCCGTGATGCACCACCTCGGCGAACCGAAACAATTTTATATGTAATAAGACAACAATCACTGACAGTGCGAGAACGCCAATGATTTTCAAATTCTTCTCATTCATTCAAGTGTTTCCTCTTGCACCGTCTTCTCAAGAATTCAACTATATCGCAACCCATCCGCACCATTTGGAACACCGCGACTGCACCCCTCGGTGCGGCGGCCAGGTTTATAGACGAGGCACGATGCGTGTTTGCACGAAGTCTTGCTCCTTGCCGTATGATAATTCACCTCAACCTCGCAAGTTTAATGCCTTTGGAGTCGGTTTGAAGATTTTATTCGCGACGATAGATTGCGATTGGGCGATTTTCGAGATCCGGAGGGAATCTCTATCGATTAACTGAGATCAAAGGAGTGATCAAGTGACCGATTAGTGAACGCGATAGAGATCCTATAGTAAATCCCGTGCGATAGCGATCTTTGATAGCGAAGGCGGTAGAAAATCCCACTCACTATTCTTTCGTTTGATCGCTCCTACAGATATCCTCTCGGGTTTGTATTTCAATCTTAGCAAACCTTCCCTATTCCCGTCAATAAAATGCGCATTTCGTTCCAGCACAATCGTCAAAACCCCAATTTCCCGTCTCATCCCCCCGATTTGCGATACGATTCCCTAGCTAGAACGAAAAAACAAACGAAAAAACAAACGAAAAATAATCCACAATTAGTTGACAAAATTCACAAAACTCTGTATAGTACTATTTGATTTGGTGGATGTTTTTCAATGACATACGATATCTGGATTATTAACGCGTTAGGCATGTGAAACCGTTGCTAACCGCGTATTTTAGCGTGTCGGTATACAGTATGTAATTTGTGTTTGAATACAATATATACTAGCATCACCCCTCGGTATTTTGTAGTTTCACCGTCCTCCCATATTAAGTATTTTTAAGAGATTTCAGATGACAAAGATTCCGTTCCTCTTCATCGTTTTGTGGTTTGGCTTGCAATTGGCTCTCCCTCACTCAATTCCAGCACAATCAACTACGGCACAACCAACGAAAGATTCCGCCGAGAAGACTCAGCCTCTCGACGCCCCCGAAGAGAAACCGGCGAACGACTCGGAGCCGGATAATCAGCCATCAGAAATCGCTCGCAGTGTGGAGGCGAATCAACAGGTTGTGCAGATTGGTGGAAATTATCACCTCAGTCCCAAGGAAGCTGTCGAGAGTTTGATTGTGATTGGCGGCAATTTGACTCTTCGAGGCAAGGTCAATAACGACGTGCTGGTTCTAAAAGGTGACGTTGAGGTGCAAGAAGGGGCAGTGGTTCTAGGCAGCGTTACCACGGTTTTAGGTGAGATTCGGGGAAAGCAGTATCTAGAGGGTATTCACAGAGAAGTTAACGGCTGGAAGTTTATCCCCGCCTCCGCATGGCTTATCATGCGACCACAGGAGGCGTGGGGAATGGGGAAGTCCGCGAAATTTGGGTGGGGCGTGTTGGTGTTCATCGCGCTAACTTTGGTTCACATTACGGTTTATGCCGTATTCCCTCAACGGCTGAATACCATGGCACACGTAATCTCTCACCGTCCCATAGGCAGCACGCTGCTTGGATTCATAGTGATGATCGTCGCCCCTTGTCTCATAGCGGTGTTGGTGCTTTCAATAGTCGGTATCCCGTTTGTGCTGTTGTTTATCTCAATTTTGCTTCCGATAGCAATCTACGGCAAGACGGCAGTCTTCCTATCAATGGGGCAAACAATCTTTTCCAACCAACCAAAGGTTGTGGCAGTGGTTGCGGGCTATTGGATTTATTTCATGGCAACTTCTATCCCACACGTGGGTTTACCCATGTTCCTAGCCGCAAACGCCATCGCAGTCGGTATCTGTCTCAGGACGGTGTTTGGTCAGAAATCGAGACAGAGCGCCCCTCCGTTCGCTCACCGGCACCCCCTCCTCGACAAATACCGGCAGGCGGATTAACCAAGAGCTCGTAGGTTGGATTGAACATAACGAAGCCCAACTCCCTAATTAAAATCTAATTTCTCCACGCTGCGAACCCAACCCAGGAGAGGCATACCCATGGCACATCACTCGGACGAACTTTTTAGTACGGACGATTGGGTCGAGATTTACAAGACAGGCGACGAGTGGGAAGTTAAGTTAATCGAGGCAACGCTGCAAAACCAACAGATTCGGTGTCGTCCGGTCTACGATCGAAAGTTGCGTCAAACAACCTTATTTGTTGCGCCGGAACATCAAGTAGATGCGCTTGAGCTTGTAAGCAGAATTGGCTTGGTCATTACGGATAATCAAAGTACAACACCCCGTTCGGACGAAGATGAGTGGGAGCAAAATCAATCTTCTCACCAAGCGATTGATGGCGACAACAATCTACCGGACGCAACGGCTCCCGCCCTTGAGGAGGTTACGGTTGCGGAACGGGAAGGCATCGGAGCGATTATCCACTATATCGGGCGCGGATATGAGTTGCATGTCGGTCCCGAGCCTTACGTCATTGTTGAAGAGGACCGTTGGGAGGAATTCACCGACCTGAGCGCACAGCGCCAAGAATTCCCGATTCTTCTCAGGCATGAATATCCGGAACTTCTCGCATGGCTCAAGTATAAGAAATTGATGGCAGAGTTCATTCGTCTGGTCGAATCCACCTACAGCGAGGTTCCGCCGCCACGAGGGCAACGCCGCCGTGAGTCAAATCAGTCGCATCCCGCTACCCAACACCCCGAAACCAATTCGGCTGAAGCGAAAGTCCCCCAAATCGCAAAATTCAGCCTCTGGCTTTCGCTTGTTTCGTTGCTCGCCGCCTTCATCCAATTGCCTTTGTATGCATGCGCCGTGCTTTCCGTGTTGGCAATTGGACTAGCGCTGCTCGGGGCATACAGGATTATCACTGAGGACAGCGGGGTTAAAGGAACCCCCGTTGTTCTGATTGCCATAATTCTCGCCCTATTTGCGCTTGCAGTCGGGTGGAAACAGTCTCAGCCCAGCCCGGTACAACCGGATGCGCGCATTAGGAACGCCGAGTCCGGGACAGCAAAATGATTCTCTGAATCCAAGAACACAATATGTCCTGCTGCACCATTGTATTTGCCAAGAATCCCGTGCCCGGTCAGGTAAAGACCCGCCTACTCCCTCTCCTCTCGCCCGACCAAGTGGCATCACTCTACCGAGCCTTCTTGGTTGACTGGTGTAATGCGCTTTCCTCGCTCCCGACGATCGATTTGGTCGTAGCTTACACTCCACCCGACGGTTTAGGCGACCTGAAAACTTTGATTGGAGAGCAGGCGATTTACATCCCCCAAGGAGATTCAGGATTGGGTGAACGGTTAACCGCGGTGTCACGATGGGCTTGCGATCAGGACTACGGAACGTTCCTGCTCGTCGGCTCCGATAGCCCAACCCTTCCGATAGCGTACATTCAGCGAGCGATGGAGTTATTGGAATCCCGTGATATTGTCATCGGTCCGAGCACGGATGGCGGATATTACCTCATCGGGTTTTCCAAAAGCGGAGCGAACCGCACAATCCCCGTCATATTTCAGGACATTGCGTGGAGCACGGAGCATGTCCTTAGACAGACACTTGAGAAAGTTGACTCAACCGGCGCACAACTCGGGTTGTTGCCGCCGTGGTACGATGTTGATACGCCATCCGACTTGCGGTTTTTGCGGGATCACCTGTTTGCCATGCGTCTTGCCGGATGCCGCGCCCCTTTTCCGAGGACAGAACGTGAATTAGAAAAATGGTTGAGTTGAACAATCTGCAATCATCGCTGCGGACGTTGCCTCGGAGGTGTTTATGTCTAGTCGGTGTTATCCGCAATTCGTCGTAAGTAGGTTTCGACATCGTCTAAATCGGTTCCCATCTCGCTTAAGTGGCTTTCAATATCGTATAGATAGCTTTTGCTGCTCCCAGACTTGCTTTCGATACTGTTTAACGTACTTTCGATACTACTTAAATTGCTGTTGATACTGTTCAAGGTACTTTGGATACTGCTTAAGCTGCTTGTGATGCTGCGCAAGTAGCTTTCGATTTCGGAACTGGGAGCGGGTAGGTTGTAGTCGGTATTGGGTTCGCCCGATTCACTGGCGGTGTACAGTGTGAATACCCCAAACAGGAAACAAGATATGATAACGGAGACTAGGACGAAGGATCCGTGTTTCTTGATCTCGGACATGATAGATTCTCCTTTTTATGTACGGCAGCGCTCAGCGTTGCCGGGGGTTAATCTATGGCTATACTTCACTATTGGGGATTGTTGGATATTGGGAATTGTTGGATGAATCAGAAGGAGGTGGCTAGTGAAATGAAATGCTTAAGAGCCTGTTTGAAAAGTACAGTTTGTAGGGTGCGATCAAACGAGTGGATAGCGAGTGCGATAGCTAATCCCGCGCGATAGAAATCCCATAGAAATCCTGCACCATTTCTTGTATGGTGCGATCAAAGGAATGAATAATGACTGCGATAGAGATCCCCTTCGATTAAGTGACCGAATAGGGAACGCGATAGGGATCCTACCAGCCTTTGTGAGCCCCAGCGTGGGATCAAACGAGCGAATAGCGATCAAGCGACTGAATAAGGAGCGCGATAGAAATCCCGTGCGATAGAAATCCTGACAGGTGTATAGCAGGCGACCACAAAAGCATGAAAAAGCCGCACCCAAAGTGACCAAAAATCGCTTTGCCACCTATTATTCAATCAGGCTCTTAGTAAATGCCGTGCGATAGAGTCCCTGCTAGAAACAGCTATGTTTTTGGGGTAACTACAACCAGTTTCAGCGCTCTCTGACCTGAGCGTCGTAGATAAGGAACTCCGTAATCTGACTGGCAGTTTTAGGTGTCAATCCCGAGCCGGGCTTTCTCATCATGTGCTGCACATACTTCTTCCACTCCTCTGCCGTGAAGGCAGAGTTGATGGGGCGGGCAACCGTATGACACCGGCTGCATTTGTTTGCGAACAGTTGGTAGTATTCCCGTATCTTGGGAGGATAGCCTGAGACATCAACGTAATTTTGCCCCTTATCGGCGGGATACGTCTTGAGAGTTGCTTGGGGTATTCGGAGCATTCCGATGACTATGGCGACCATCAAGCCAAGCACAATCAAGACGGTTATCCAAACCACGAGTTGACCCATCCGTCGGTATCCCAATCGTTACGCTTCCGCTTTTAGCGTTTCCACGCGTCGTTGGGCAGCCATTCCCAGATAGTGATAATCAAAATCTTTCACGAGCTTCCCAAATTGTTTTATCGCCTTATTGCGCTGTCCAAGTTTATTGTGGGATTCTGCTAACCAGTAAAGACACTTAAGGAGCGTCGGGTTCGGGTTTTCGTCACTCCCCGCTTTTGCGGATACGCCGTGTCTCTTCTCGTATGCAATAGCGGCTTTGAATTTCTTTACCGCGTTCTCGAAATCGCGGTGCTCATGGTATGCTTGGAAAGCTTGGTACAGGTTGAGATTGTCGCTATTGTCACGGAGAAATTCCAGATTATCAGCGACTTCTTCTAAAGCGTACTCTCCGTCATCCGCCTCATCTGGTTGTGTCTCATCTGGTTGTGTCTCATCTGGTTGTGCCTCAACTGGTTGTGCCTCAACCAGTTCTTGATCGTCTTGCAACTCAGCCATTTCAATCTCCTTCATAAAGGTTTTGTTGTTGATTTAGTATACCAAACATACGACCGAATCGCAAATCATAAAACTCCCTCAAGCAACTGGATGTTGTAGGAGCGATCTCCAGGTCGCGATTCCGTAGAACCAAACGTTGTAGGAGCAATCAAGCGAGTGGATAGGTCAAGCGAGCGAACAGCGACCACGATAGCAATCCCCCTCCCGGTCGCGACCCATCAACGAAGCGGATAGTAATTATAGGGTGCGATCAAAGGAATGAATAATGACTGCGATAGAGATCCCCTGCGATCAAGCGACTGGATAAGGAGCGCGATAGCTATCCCATGCGATAGAGATCTTAGTGCGATAGAAATTCCCTAGCCATCCTCCCCTTCCCCCCAAACCTCATTACAGACCCAACCCCATTTCCCATTGGCAATTCCCCGGCACCTATGCCATAATCTCACACTGCGACCATGTTGAACATGTTCGGATTGAATTATGAAAACAGAAACTTACTAACATTCACCGTAGGAGCCAACCATGAAGACAAAATTTATAATATTGATATGTACACTAACTTCACTAAGGTTGAAAAATCCCTGAGCTACATGCCAAATGTAAGAGGTGGCTCTACGATGTCTAAGAAAACGGGAAACGCAGCACAGGAGAACCACGGAGACGAACAGTCTCGTAAATACATGCTAGAAATTGCCGGCAGCGGTGGTGGCAGTGTAGCAGGTGCGTATTTGGGATTACTAGTCGCCGGTCCAGCCGGAGTTTTGGTGGGAGCATTGTGCGGGGGCGCGGGAGGTAAGGTCATTGAAATTGCGTTGAGGGTAGTTTTCCAAGAGATTTGGGCGCGACAGTTGAGCACGCCAGAGAGAATGCGCGTAGGTACTGTGCTTGACGTCGTGATTGCCGAAATACGCCGGCGTATAGAAGCTGGTGAAAGTGTACGCATGGATGGCTTCTTCGACGAGAAACAAGCGGGCAGACCCGATGCAGAAGAAGTTGCGGAGAGCGTGCTATTGAAGGTTCAGAGAGAGCCGGAAGAAATGAAACTCCCGTACATGGCTTATTTTCTTTCAAGCATCGCCTTCAATCCGGAAATCAGCGCACAAATGGCACACCAACTCACAAAGATCGCCGAGCAACTTACCTACCGACAATTATGCATTCTTAAGCTCTCTGTCGTGAAAGATGAATATGGGCTGCGTGGCAAAGACTACCGGGATCATGATGATTTCGGAAAAGACCTCTATCCGGTACTTTACGAGTGTGCTGAACTTTATAACAAGGAATATATTAACTTCGGGGGTGAAGCGAATTTTCATATCGGGGAACATATGGATTACGGCGCTACAATTCACCGACTTACGAGGGCAAGACCTGACCAGATGACCCTCCAAGGCATAGGTGCAGATCTTTTCAATCTCATGAAACTGTCTTTGATACCGAAGAAAGATATAGCCCCAATTGCCGAGCAGTTAAAGTAAAACGACATTGGACAACAAGGTTTCGGGCAGCGATGTGACATTATTCTCCCGGAAAGGTATTGTGCAGATTCCAACCTACATCCACCACATTCTCCTCTAAACACTGCTCGTGCGTTCACTTGTTAAATGGACATCCCCTGAAAGTGAAGGAGTTTTTCTCAGAGTGTGTAAGGACTAATGGTGACGACAGCTCTTTTACTGGACGCAGGCAAATGTACTTTGCCTATGCGGCGTTTGTCGGACGCCCGCGAGCGCTATTCGCCGTGCACCAAATGTAATCCGCCGCAGTAAGAGAAAAGTATCTTGAGAAAAGGAGTTGAAAGCGAATGATAAGCGAAAGGGAAAGCACTTTGGCACGAGAGACATATCTGCTAGAAGGATACAAAGATTTAAGCAGATGGAACATCCAAGAGGATGGAGCTTTGATCAATCTTGATAGATTCCTGATAACGGCATCGGTAGGGGCATGCCTATTGACATTAGTGAAAGCGCGTGAAGCCTATCCAGCCGTATATTTGGGCAGCGGGTTGGTGCTCTATTTCTGGCTGTTACTATCTATCCGATATAAAGCCAGAATTAAGCACAGGTTTCTCTTAATGCATGAAATAGAAAAACAGTTACGCTTCAGTGCACATATGGACTATGATTCCGCGAAGTTGACATACGAACTCGTCTTTCCCCGTAAGAGCTCGAATTGTAAGCGAGAAGAATGTAAGTCGAAAGTACTGCCAACCGATATAGAGATAAGACGACGTTTCTTCTTCGGTTATTTGATAGTTATGTTCCCAGCTGTAATAAAAGGAATAGAGGCACTACCAAATCTCATGGGCAATCTGCCCATTCTCCAGATAATATCGGGGTGAGGGCACTACGGGGTGTTTGACGCCTGCTCCAAATCGAGTTCCTAGGAATCCCTAGATACTCTTTATTTCAATGAGGAAATGATGACACGATTTAAGGAAATGATGACACGATTTAAGGAAATGATGACACGATTTAAGGAAATGGTGACACGATTTAAGGAAATGGTGACACGATTTAAGGAAATGGTGACACGATTTAAGGAAATGGTGACACGATTTATTGTTTACCGCCCCATACTCACTCTGATTGTAGTTGCTGAAATCTATCTAATTTACTCCGGGTTGGGTGGTGCAGGTAGTCTGAAATCAGAACCAGAATACAAAGTCATCAGTGACACCGATCACACAGTCGTAGAGAGTAGTTTGGAAAAGTGGGCGAGAGAGGACTATGAGTTACTTCAGATTTCTACTTGTTGTACGCACGAAAAAGCGATAACGTATACTATTGTGTTGAAAAAGAAAAGCAACTGGTAGCTAAATCTCACACACGCAGTGAATGTCAAAAACGCTGTAAATTGCCTCGGATTGGTAAATCGCCTAGAAGGCAGGGTTTGGAAAACCTCTGCGATTTTTACAATAGGGGAAGGCAATGTTTATAGAATTTGCTTTAATAGCCAAGGAACATACAAGCTGTGTGCAAGAGGCTCTATTTTCTATAGAAAGTTCTCTAGAAAAGATTACTACGAACTACAATAAATATGTAAACATCTTCAGAGCAGAATTGATTAGAAGAGCGTTGATTCATGATAATGATAAGTGCGAGGAAGCCGTTATCATTGATGGGCAACAAGTCCCTTTTCAGTTTGCTGAATACACTGTGGGCTCTGACTATGTCTTTGGTAAAGGAGTTGCGGATGCCGAGTACGGCTCTGAAGAATATCATAAGATCAACACCGAGGGGTACGCTGGACTAAACGCTCGAGATAATCACAAAAAAAAGATCAATGACCATCACCCGGAGTACTACAATGACTACAAAACCGACATGAAACTTCTTCCACTAATTGAAATGGTATGCGATTGGTGGGGCGCTACTGCCTATCCTCATGGAGATCCGAAGCCTAAGTTTCGAACAAATTCAGCCAAGAATATTTGTCATTATGGTTTTGACGGCTATCAGAAATTCGTAGTAGAACGAACTCGTGATTTCATAGACACTCATGCCAGTGATTTGATTGAAATCATTTACGAAGGGTGTACGAATTACCATAACGATTCTATCCCACCGTGTACTTCGGACGCCGAAGGTCAATTCTATAGGGAATTGAATGATTTTCTCAAAGAACGAATAGATTCACTAGCGCAAGCGAAAGCTAGGCGATGTAAAGCGTGGAGGACTTATGAGTGAGAACAATGCGAACGGCTCCAAGGATCCAAAGGAGACCGTGAAACTTGAGGTATACAAAGGACTAATTCAGTACGGCTGTCAGATGTCTCAAGATCATTTAAATTATGATAGAATATTAATGCCTATATCGCTTGTCCCAGCTTATTTGGTATTAACCTCATTGGACGTACGAGAGGCCGGCCTTCCAGCCGAATTAATAATATTGTTCGGCGGCTTTCTATTATTAGTTTTTTGGATAATGCGTAACATTCGAAGTCGGGCAAGGCTATATGAAACGTGGGACAAAGTATCCTGCCTTGAGGAAGGCTTTGAGGTCCCCGGCATCGGCAAAGTGCTAGATACGATAGCCCCCCACTGGGCCCCGAAAGACTTTACACTAAAGATTGTTTTTTTTGTGTTAGCAGTACTGTTATATTTGGCTGTGTTGATCTACGTCATTGTCCGTGCATGTAAATGCTAAATACGGCCGATAAGAGAGAATATCGAAAAAAAGGTGCACCGAAAACCATCTTTCCCCGCACGTGTTTTTCAATTGTCAAATCCTACGGGAGTTTAAACCTCCCTGTTCCCGCAAATCAGGTGTGCAGCATACTTGTCCTCGCACGACAGAGACTCATGCCAGTGTGGGTTTCCCTCGATTAACTGAATTCTTCGAATTGCCTTATGATGTGAATGCTCCTTATCAGGCCATGGTGTCGCAAATTGCGGTTTCTGCTAATCTTGGGATAACGACATGAGAAAGAAAGTCAACAAGAGCCTACAACTCGAAAAGTGGCTCCGTCAGATGCAAACAATTGAAATTGAAATTTCGCGCCTGCTTGGTGATGTTGAGGCATTCCGCCGACTTAGGCAGATAGTCAATTCAAACCCATGTATCCAAAAACCGCACACGTTCTATAGTTATCTTTATGACTCTTACTTATCTCATGTTCTAATGGGCTTGCGGCGTCAAGTCAAGCCGAATAAGGATAGCATTTCTCTTGTGGGATTGCTCCAGGAAATTGCTAACTACCCCCAGGAACTCTCGCGAAGCTACTACCGATTGCTTTGTCATCAACCCGACGCCCCGGATTTTCACGAAATAGAACCTGAGGGTCAGAAGCAACTCACTGACATCGGTATCACTACTTCTTCACAGTTTAGACAAGCCATTCCGATCGAGGATGACTTCGTAAAATATGCGAATGCGAGCAAGACTCATGTCTGTCCAGAGATGGTACGACGTGATCTGTGCGATCTCCTAACAACCGTAGCAGCGTGTGAAGATTATGCCGATAAGCGCATTGCCCATCGCGATAAGCGAGCCCCGCAATACATACAGACGTTTGAGGATTTAGAGAAGAACCTTGACTCAGCACTAGAGTTCCTGCAACAGATGTATGAGAAATATTACCACTTGTTCAATGCTGCTTCAATCACTGTAAAACCTCAAGATCAATCGGACTGGAAGGACATTTTCAGCGTGCCATGGATTAAGCCCAACTAGGCGTTGTGACGTAATCAGGCAGCGCCTTGTTAGGTGTGACGGTCGTCCCCTTCTACACCGTGACAAATTCCTACCTGTTAATGCAACGAAATACCCTCGTTCGTATATAACGGAATACTAACCAATGGTGTTGGTTTGAAATTTGGAGGTTAGTGGATATAACAACATAATTTGGCATTGCTTGAGGGCGAAATGTGTCATGTTCATGATCCGATTTCCTTGATTCTACCGTTAATTTGAGCGTCAGTAGCTATTGATCAACAAAAGGCGATCTAGACTCATGACCATAGAAGATTTTACCAAAAAACTGTTATTTTGATGATAATCTCTCACAGCACGGCAAGAACCGTAAACATAACCAAGCCAAACTCTAGGGAATCACCATCTATCAAAGAAACGATTAAGCGACGGATTGTGGAGGGAGATAGTAAATCTCGTGACGTACGGCCCTCGCATCAACGCAAATCCTATAACTCGCTAACCTACCCTCTTCGCCGCATATTTTCGCCACCAATCTCGCCACTGCCCCTCATTCTCTCGGAGGTTAAACACCCAGAACAGCCGATTCAGCAACCCTATGAGAGTATCTGCATACGAGTCGGTTTCGCTCAGATCCCGCGGCAAACACTGGGTAGTAGCAGACACCGCCGGTTCCATTGATTTCCTCTCCTCTGCAAAGCTGGGGTGTCGATCCTCTGGAAACACGATTTTCTCTCCGTCAACCCGTCGCAACTTCACGGTAATTTCAATGTTACCGAGGTACTCGCATCTCCGATAAAAATATTCTGCGTTACCGAGGAATTTGCAAACTTTGCTGCCAATGTCTTCGGAATCGAGATACTCTCCTTCGCCCGTATCGACATCGCCAAAACTACGAACGCCCCGAAACCGTTCACGCCTCAAACCCGTCCTGTGATATATGATGCCGTACTCATTCAACTCCCAGAAGTCTAAGGAATCTCCTGTTTGCATAAAGCACGCCCCACCTGAAACTTTCCTTGTGGTTAAATTGATGTTGGACTCCGTAGACGGAATGAATGGGTGCAATACCATGAATTCATAAATCTCGGATGGTGCAATAATTGGACGGGCTGGAAATGCAGGGCGCGCAAACATTGCGAGATTGGGACATTTTGACTGAGAGCCCTGACTCCATTTTCGTACGCGCTCGTCAATTCGGTCGAGTATCCGCCGGCTGATTCTCTGCGGTTCTTCACGCCGTTTCAGCAGATACTCGACTCTGCCAATGTCCGCGAGTTCATATGGCTGTGTGATGCTGCCTTCACGGACGTACACTTTCGTGGAGTTCTGAATCGCATGAGGCGCGTGTTGGCTTTCTTCCACCCGCACGACAACGACAACCTTGTCCTTTTCCCCTGGCACTTCACGGATGATGACTTCAGGCGTGACTGCCGGATGAATCCCGGTGAGAGCGCTCTGCACAATCCGTTCCTCAATACCTCCGTCGTTCTGTATTCCCTGTATAGGAAATTTGACCTTGTTGTTCTGGTCCGTCTCAACACCGATAATGAAGATTCCGCCCTGAGTATTGGCAAAAGATGAAATTATCTTGGGTATATGCGCAATTTCGCTTTTGTATTCAACCCGCACACCTTCACCCCATTTACTGCAGAACGACTCGATGTCGTTGAAGTCAATCTCACTTGCTAGCTTTGTAAACATTTTTTTCCTATCAAATCGATCCGTGAGACATCCTTTGTGTCGAGTTTTCATAGGTGTCGGGGCGAGATTGGTAGTCATCAAACCACCGATGTCCCGTCTTACCACCCGCTAATCACTAATTTTTCAAATCCTTCGCCGAGGTCCACGTCGTATCATGCTGGCGCCAGAAGCTTTCTGAGATCATCGGAAACTGCAACCATGAGCGTGTGATTCTTGGGATCCCCATGATTCACAATTCTATGAAACTGGGCACTGAGGACAAACCGGTACTCGTGCTGTCCTTCGTACTTTGTCCTTTTTAAGAATGGCAGAATCTCTTCTGAGTCTGTGCCCGCTACTCTATTCATGGCCATCTCAATTCTCTCTTCCGACAAATAAACGACCGGTCCATGACCGGCCGTAATAAGATACTCGCCCAAGCACTCCGACTGTCGTCGCAAGTATGCGGTAATCAAGTGACATCCCGGGGGATCGGATCTGAGATTGTTCTCGAAGTCAACTTGTTTGCCTAACTCGTAACCGAGTTGTGTGGCGAAGCAAGATGGGCTTGCAATGCGTGTCCCGAAATCATAATCAGCCGAAAGACTCTCCCGCTGCAGTTTTCTCTTGTAGCTTGTGTCAGGCGTAATTGAAGTACAATACATAAAGACGTTATCACTAGCCCATCTTATTTTCAGCTGAATATTATCAGCCACACCGTGAAGAGATGACTTCAGGTGTTTCTTCGTGCTCTCCATTATTGGACTCCCAACCCTTCCCCAATCCAGTTTCTCAGTGTACGCGCTTTCTCTATCGTCAGCCATTAACTCCGAGTTACCCTTGGAATTGGAAGATTCGAAATACGACGGAGTTCCCAATTGTATATCATCTGTCGGTGTCGCCGAAACAGGAGAATGCATCTTCCTAGAGTATTTGACTACCCCTTTGAGCTCAGAAGAAGGATAGTTAATTCGGAAGGGCAAGGGGACATTATTCCAATCCATACGGCGGACTAGCACCGTAAATGACGGCTTTTCAAAGTAAGTTGTCAAGGATTCAATTTTAAATCCAGGCGGCTCCTCCTCCTGCAAAGGTCCAACATCTAGGTTTAGTTTCCCTTCACTCATCCAAATTCCACCTTTGCGTTCCTTCCTTGAAAATCAATAGATAATAGTTGTAGTATGTGCACAGCACTCCTGTATCTAAAAGCCCCAGCGGGGATCAAACGAGTGAACAACGAGGGCGATAGAGTTCAGTGCGGCTCGACACATGCCGTCAGAAAGACAGAAAGGAAACATATTGGGCATTGGAATTACCATGACTGTGAGTTTAGTTTTAAGGTTGGGTGTGGAACGAAGTGTAACAACATTCGAAATTTAGACCATCATCTTAACCAAAATTGACGTCGCTCGACTCTGCGGAACTGTCTGAGCCGGAAACACTGTGCTAATTAAACGGAATGAAAGTGTTTTTTTCTACCAATTCCTGGCAATTTTCATATCTTTGAGATGTTGCTCGGAACTCATTAAAATATCGTTCGTAAATGTGTTTATCATCTTCCTTTGTGCAGGTATAGTGAATTTCCTTGACATCAAATGTCTGTCCGCCAAATATTTTATTTAAGTTAAACGCCAGAGAATCTGGACCAACACCCAAAAGTATCAATCTCATTTCCACATTTCGCTGACCACTTCCTGCCAGATTATTAATTCGTTTTTTTATATCAGCAAATGTAAAATGTTCCTGGGTATCATGGCATGAAATAGCATTGTCTACTCCAACTTTAATATAAGATACATCTAAACTTGCTCCACGTGTCCGGGCGTTTCTAAAGGTTTTGGATGTTGGGTGACAGGACGTTTTCCGACCAATCCTCACCTCATCACTCTCGCACAGGTATAGTATGCCGTGCGGATGAAAAATGTCGTTCGCGCAGTGTTCAAATTGTTTCCCAAAATCAGAATCAGCTCCGTGTTGTAACCTCCACTGTTTAATTTCTGATTTAGAGGCGTTCACACATTTGTGTTTGAAGAACTGAACAATTTTGGACAATAGCAGAGTGTCATAGTTGAAGTTGATAAAAACTGTGGGATAATTGGAGACCTCGTTGGTCAAAAGGATTTCCATATTATTTTGATTAACGAATGTTTCTATCCACTCCGCACTTTCAGCCACTGCCCTTGACTTAAATACTTTTTTCACCACCTCGAAAATCGCTACCGTGGTTTCGGGAAATACGGCCTCATCGTCTTCGAAATTACTAATCATTTCATCAACAGTTTCAAATGTTTTGCCCGGTCCAATCTGCTCCAATTCGTCTAAGAAGCGGTTTGACGCACCAGGAGAGAATCCACTCAGCCCGTTTTTCTTTATGTCTTCTATTAGAAGCTCCCGCAATTCACGTCACACCGGCAATCCGTAATCTACCGATGCCCCTGCTCCTAAGACGAATACGTTGACATACTTGGTACTCATAGGTGTATTTATGCTTGGATATCAATAGATGTTGACTTGAATCGCCAACTCGCCAGAGCCCCCTCACTAATCCGAGTCGGTTCCACACTCACATACACAGTCTGCTCACATGCCATCACAAGGACATGTGGATAATCAGCCCCGCGATCGTTACCGGTATAGTCTCTCACCATCATTTCATGAATCATCATCACTGTCAAGTATAAGTGCTTCGGAGTCGAACTGTGTAAATCTAGAAAAACCCCTGTTTTTGCGCCACCTTCGCTCCTATTTAGTGCTATAATCCCCATAAAGCCGCACCAATCCTGCTGAATAGTTACTTGATGCCATTGGTGCGATTCTTCTGAATCGCCGCATTGAAGGAAAGAAGAAATGTCTGGAAAAACCCAAGAAAAGAACCTATAATTCGTTGGCCCTGCTTGAAATCTATTGCTGGATCGCTTATGATATTTATGTAATGATAGGGCGCAAGAAACACAATCATCCAGGGCAGGGCAAGGCCAGTCGCAAGAGCTTGTCCATCGTCCAGCTAGTCAGAATGTTCCCTGACGACAAAGCATCCGAACACGAGCTATCGCTGCCGCAAGTTCTTCTCGGTGCGCGCCGGCACCGTCATGCAGAACCCGAACTTGAGCACTCAGAAGTGGGTAATTGAAGCCTACATGCTGAGAACGAATCTTGGGACAGACTCCAGCATGAAGATGCACAGGGATCTAGATATTACACAGAAATCGGCGTGGCACTTGGCGCATCGCATCCGCGAGACTAGGAATCGGGCGAGGGATTGTTTGGCGGCCCCGTCAAGATTGACGAGACCTACATCGGTGGCAAGCGGAAGAACAAACCGAACCATGTCTACAAGGAATTGACAGGTTGCGGCCAAGGTCGTAGTGTTAACCACCAAGAAAACCTTACAAGTGTTCGTGAAGGACTACGCAGAACTGAGAGCGACTGTCTATACGGACGAGGCCGTAACGCACTCCGTCAGTGAGTACATTCGCGGTCATGCGCAACAACCTTAAGTCGGGTAGAAGGACTATGACAGCATGAGTGGCCCGCGCAACACGGAACCGCAAGCGAACGGTGCGCTTGCCCGTGCGCTGAGACGACAGAATCCCGACTGGAGCGACAGTACTGTCCACGCCGAGCGGACCCACGTAATTCACCAAGCCGAGTCCGGCATGGGAATGAGGCCCGATATTCTCGTCGCACCTCCTCGCCGTCAGCCGGTGATCGTGGAGACGGAGTTCGCCCCTGCCCGGACGGTCGAGCAGGATGCGATCACGCGGCTGGGGGCGCGTTTGCACAGCACGGGGGAGGAAATTGAGGGCGTGCTGTCGGTCGTCTTGCCGGAAAGCCTAAGGACAGGCGACCTTGAAACCGTTCGCACGGCCACGTTTCGATATGCCACGCACTACCTGAACGCCGAGGGTGAGAGCATCCGCTGGCCGTCAGAACAGCAGTGGCTTGAAGGGGGTGTGGGCGATCTCGCGGATGCCATCGAGTGGCTGTCGCTTTCGGAACGTCAACTCGCACGAGGGACGGAAGCCCTCGAACAAGTGGTACGGCAAGCGGCGGGACTACTGGCCAGGTCTGCCAGAGAAGGTTCCCTAGCAAGGGTCGCCAGAGACTTGCACCAGAGCCCGGGAGAGCAAACCGACCGCATGGCTGCGGCCATCTGCGTCTCGGCCTTCGTGTTTCACGCAGCGATCGAAGATCAGGATAACATCCCGCCCGTCCCCCTAGCGGGATCGATTGACAGAAGAACGCTTGTCAACACGTGGAACGAAATCCTCGCGGTGAACTACTGGCCGATCTTTAGCATCGCCCGCGATGTCGTAATGGACTTGCCGGTCATGGTCGTGCCTCCGGTCATGGACCGCATCGCGGCGTCGATCTCCGACCTGGCGCAGTTAGGTGCGACGACCTATCACGACCTCACCGGCAGAATGTTCCAAACCCTAATCACCGATCGCAAATTCCTCGCAACCTACTATACATTGCCCGAGTCCGCTTGCTTGCTCGCGGAACTCGCTGTCGAGCGGCTGGAGGTGGACTGGTCAGACCGGGCCGCGATCGAAAGACTTCGGATTGCGGACTTCGCTTGCGGCACCGGAGCCTTGCTCTCGGCAGCGCAGCGAGCAATTTATCGGCGTTGCCGCAGGACCGGCGACAATGACAGGGACTTGCACCGGGCCGTGATGGAGGGAGTATTGACCGGGCTGGATATCATGCCCGCCGCAACACATCTGACCTGCTCCATGCTGTCCAGTTCCCATCCCTCGCGGGCCTACGGCGAGTCCCATATTCACACGATGCCGTATGGCATGGACGACGACGGGACGCACATCGGCGCGCTCGACCTTCTCGATTCCGCGCCTGCCTATTCCCTGTTCCCTACGGGTGAGTCCATAGGTGGCACGCAATCGGACAGTCACAGCGTGCACTCCGTCAGGATTGAGGATAACTCATGCGATTTGGTCATCATGAATCCCCCGTTCACGCGACCCACAAACCACGAAGCAAGCCACGCCGATATACCGGTTCCGTCGTTCGCAGGCTTCAACACTTCGCACGACGAGCAGCAGGCGATGAGACAAAAACTCAAGAAAACGGCGGGCTTGTTCAGCAGCGGAAACGCTGGCCTCGCGTCCAACTTCATGGACCTCGGGCACAGCAAGCTGAGAGACGGCGGCGTGCTCGCCTTGGTTATTCCCTTCGCGTTTGTCCGAGGCAAGTCGTGGAACCGTGCGCGAAAAGCACTGCACGCTAATTACAGCGACGTTCATGTCACGTCCATTGCTGCTAGTGGTTCGACGACACGGGCATTCTCCGCGGACACCGGCATGGCCGACTGCCTTGTCGTGGCAACCAAGCGCGCAGGTGGCAATCCCCGAGCCAGGTTCTCCAATCTGACGGCGAGGCCCTCGACGCTCCTGGAGGCTGCTGTGGGAGCGAAGAAAGCAAGGGGAAAGGCTGTTTTGGGCGACATCCTCAACGCGGGCACAGCAGGCGTTCGGTCCATGAGCCTCATTGAGGCAGCCCGCTCCTTAGAGGCGAGGAAGCTCCGATTGCCGCGGCAGGTGGAAGCGGTCAACCTGCCCATGGTGACACTCGGCACCGTAGCGGCGCGGGGCCTTGTTGATCGAGACATCAACGGCGGTCCCACGGATCGCGACAATACCGGCCCACCGCGAGGGCCTTTCAAAAAGCGTCCCATCCGATCGGGCGAGGTGCCGACGTATCCAATGCTCTGGGCGCATTCCGCTGATCGTGAGCGGAAGTTCGTGGTGTTGCCCGACTCCTGCGGAGATCCGCGTCTGGACGACGAAGCGCGAGCGGCCCAGCGTTGGAGTTCCGCGGCTTCCCGCCTCCACGCGAACCGAGATTTTCAACTAAACTCCCAGAGCCTTTCCATGTGTGTCACGCCGGACAAGTGCCTCGGCGGAACCGCATGGCCGAATGTCATTCCGGCCGACGAGCGTCACGAGATCCCGCTGCTGTTGTGGTGCAATTCCACGTTGGGCCTGCTGATGTACTGGTGGAAGGGCACGCGCCAACAGTCGGGGCGTGCACGTATTACGATCACCGCTATTCCCGACCTTCCCGTGCTCGACCCCCGCACCTTGACCAACAACCAGGTGGATCACTGCCACGCGGTCTTCGAAGACTTCGCGGCCAGATCGCTTCTGCCCGCGAACGAGGCGTACCGAGACGAAACACGCAAGGCACTCGACCGCGCGCTGCTGTTCGGAATCACGAGCGTGCTGCAACTCGACCCGGGACTGGAGGAAGGATTGGAGCTGCTGCGGAAGCAGTGGTGCGCCGAGCCGTCCGTCCATGGCGGGAAAGCTAACCGAATCGACGCATGAACGATCCCAATTGTGCTATGAGGGACACAGTGAAGAATCAAGCGGAGAAGCCAAAGCGCGAGAACGACGGGGCTATATCAGGCAAACGGGACGAATAACCAAGCGCCTGTAGTTGACGGCAATAAAGTGTTACACGGTTACCTTGGTTAGGATTGTATATAAGCCCCACAAATCGCGCGGATTAGTGTGCATTGAGCTTGGTCGGCCGGAAGAGGCTATCGACGACTTTAACAAGGCGCTACAGTTAAATCCAGATGACGCCGAAACACTCGTCAGTCGTGGATGGGCTCAATTCTGCCAGGGCGAACATGACCACACCGTTCAAGATTATAGCACAGCGATGGAACTAAAGCACGGTTGGTCGAGATCCTATTGCAATCGCGCGCTCGCGTTTATGCATCTGCAAAAATGGCGCGACGCCAGGTCCGACCTCACAACAGCCAAGAACCTCGGTATGAACATTGTGGCGATGTCTCATGAACGATACCCCACCATCTCCCACCTAGAACAAGAGATCGGCGCAGCCGTACCCGAAGACATCGCTAACATGTTGGGGTACTCCCAATCGCCAGGTGAGACCTCCAACTAATCCGATCAACCGAGTGGATAATGAGCGATCAACTGAACGAATAGTGAAGGCGATAGAAAGTCCTGATAGAGATCCCTTAATCAGCGATTCAGACAATCTCCTTACCTCCCCATTTACCCCTCCCTACCCCCTGACCATCAAGCAAGCGGATAGCGATCAACCGACTGAATAAGGAGGGATCAAGTGAGTGAATAGCGAACGCGATAGAACTCCCATGGAGATCCCATTCGGACAATCTCCCTCCACTTCCCACGCTCACCCCAATGTTAAAAACATATTAACACTTGACAAATCCGCCCTAACATGATATAATGTGCCACAGTTGCTCTTCGCAAGCATTGGCCCAAACAAGCGACGGAGCACGACGAGCAAGCGAGCGGATAGTGAGTGCGATAGTTGATCTCTCGGGATAGTAAATCCCCCAAACACGAACCGCGCTGAACTAAATATCACAATTTTCCAGCCCAATGGAGGCTTTCTTTGATGTCTATCAACAGAAAGCCTCCATTGGGCTTTTTTTTTGGTAGTCGTGGCTGGCCGTAAAACTCCGGTGGTTAGTGATCAGTAGCGCCAAGAGAATATCTTGGTTCTTACTGGACACTAGCCACTGCCCACTGCTTTATATGGAGAGTTAGAATATGTGCGAAACAAACGAAACACTCAAAATCTCACACGAAGACCACCTAGATGGAATAGTGAACCGCGTCTACGAAAGCTGGGGGACCTCGCAGATTGTTGATTCCTGGATGGAGAAATATCCCCGGTGGGCGCATCTTGGTCGCAAGATATTTCGAGATGCCGCACGCGTTTCTAATCCTCGGTCTAACAAATTTTCAACCGAATACCGCAAAATATATGAGCGCACATTAGCGCACTATCGTGAAGAACGCCGCGCACTACTCGAAGCCACGGCTGTCAAGGCTTCAAGCGCAATTTCGGAGATTGTTGAAAGTGTGCGCTCAAACGTTCCCAACGTCCCTATTGAAAACGCCCACGACCTGCTTCATCTCTCGCGCGTAATCAATCCCCTTAAGGACATCGTGCTCAAGGCCTCACAAGAGATAGATCATGACCATAGTAACTCCCATGCCCGTAATACTAACCGAGATGCAGTCGATCGGCTGCTCCGCTACAAAGACTTGGCTGACGAACTCACGGAAGATGAATGATGATGAAGCGTTCTGCCAACTCAGAGCCCATGCCGGCTACGTCTACCCCGATCTCTTTGTCGATTACTACATCAGAAACACCAGCTACCAACTGCTCGCGCTCAAAGATTTCCACATCGAAATCCTCAACGCCATCAAACCAGGCGTGTACGGTAAGCAAATAAACGTCCAAGCACCGCGCGGCACCGGCAAGACGACCCTCGTTAACGGTCTAATCCCTCTTTGGAGGATCTGCTACAAACACTTCGATCTCGCCATGGACAGGCAACCCGAAGAATTCATCCTCATTGTCAGTCGCAACGAACCCATGGCGTGCCAACGCATAACCGAAATCCGCCAAGTCCTTGAACGCAATCCCCTCATCCGCCAAGATTTTGGCGACTTGGTCGGCGATGTGTGGGCGAAAAAAGAGACCGACACCAAGAACGGAATCGCGCTCCGTCCGTTGGGTCGCGGTTCGTCACCTCGTGGTGCGCTGATTGGCGATGTTCGACCGACGCTGAAACTGTGCGACGACATTGAAGACCCAAAACGCTGCCTCAATCCCAACCTCCGAGAAGAAGACAGGGACTGGTTCATGACCGACTTCATGTACGCCGGCGACCTCGGCAGCAAACACTCCAACACCATCATCGTCGATACCGTAAAACACCCCGAATCCCTTTCCGAACACCTCCGCGCCCTCCCCGGTTGGCGGACGCTGCGCTACCAAGCCGTCCGTTATCCCAAAGACATCTACCACCCCACCGCCGAACGCCTCTGGAAACAGTGGGAACGCGTCTACAGCGACACCACCCTCAACGACGACGAACGCGAAGAGAACGCGAATGCGTTCTACGCGAAACATCAAGATGAGATGTCCGGCGGCGTGAAGATGTTGTGGCCGGAAAAACTGTCGTACATCCACGTTCGCAAAGAGATTCTCGAACGCGGCTATCACCGCGTCATGCGCGAACTCCAAAACGACGCGCGCGACCCCGCGATGTCGCTCTTCAAGATGAATCAGGCCGTCACCTTCTCCGTCATCGAGGAAGGCTTTCGCCGCAGCGACGGGCATGTGGTTCCGTGGCACGATATTGGCGGATTCACCACCTACCTCGACACCATGGGCGGACGCGATGCGCTTGCCAATAGCTACGCCTGCGCTGTCGTCGTTTGGGAGCCGCTGCCCGGCGGCGGATCCATGAACCCCGACTCACTCTCCGGCGTGAACGGATATATCCTGTCGGCGTGGATGGATCGCGTCGCATTGACCGAGCAGATGGAGAACGCCATCCTCCTCGCACAGCGCGCCGAGGCGATGTTGGCGCCCGCGTATCCCAAATCCCACTTCGTTTGCGAACAGCGGCCTGACAAAGACGGCACCATCAAGATGTCAACCGACCACGCCTTCCGTACGATGAAAGAGCGCTACCGCTTTGAACGCAGAATCATGTATCACAAACAGCACCAGAACAAAGAAGATCGAATCGGTACGCTTGAACCCGCGATAGCCAATGGATGGCTCGCGCTCAACGAGCAGGACTTGCCCGGCGAGTTCTGGACGCAGTTCAGGCAATTCCCCTCCGCCGATCACAACGACGCGCCCGACGCCGTGCAAGGCGCTTGCCGCTCTCGCATCACGACCACCGCGCAGCAGCGGGTAAACTTGTCCGCCGCCCGCAAATTCCACCGCAACCTCGTCGTGAGACTGTAACGGCTACTACCCGATGTGGGAGGAGATCAAACGAGTGAATAGCGAGTGATCAAAGGAATGAATAATGACTGCGATAGTCAATCCTGATAGAAATTCTTTTATCTTGCCCCGATTAACCAAGCAGCCGTCAACTGACTGGACAAGGAAGGCGATTGTTGTAGGGTGCGCACTGCGCACCAGCCTTTTGTTTCTGTCGTATGATAGCACATTCCTTGCAACAGAAATCCCCGCCAACGCTTCAACCGATTTATAGTCGGGTCATCTTGCCCCGATTAACAGAGGTGCATTTAACCGAGACTATGTGTAGGAGCGATCTCCAGGTCGCGATTCCATAAACCCAAACGTTGTAGGAACGTTCAACTGACTGAACAAGGAAGGATCAAGCGAGTGGATAACGAGCGCGATAGAGCCCAAGGCGATAGCTGATCCCGATAGAGATCCTGCACCAGCCCTTGGTTTCTGTCGTACGATAGCAAATCCTGATAGTGAATCCCGATACAAAATCCCGTGCGATCAAGCGACTGGATAAGGAGCGATCAACTGAGCGAATAGTGAAGGCGATAGAAACTCAGGATAGAAATTCCTCACGCGACACGTATCAGGGGATCAAAGGAATGGACAATGGCTGCGATAGAGATCCCTTAATCCGCGATTCAGACAATGCGATAGAGTCCTTATAGACGTCTTCTACCGGTCACCGCTTCCTGTCGCGAGCAGCGCTCGCTTCTACAACTCTGTCTCGCGTCGCGAGAAATCAACTGTGTGTTGCGTCTTGCTCAAACGCATATTTTTTGTTGCAAACAATATAGATCTGATATATAATTTAACCTGCTTCAATTTGCAAACGGCTTCTCAATATCCGATTTTGTGAAGTTTTTCACAATCACTTGGAAAGATAGCAGGGACAATGTTTTTTAACTTCGCAAATGTACTGATTTTCCTTATCGTCGGTTCCGTTTTCGTGGCGCTGAACCTCGCCGTGTCTCGCCTGCTTCAAACGAAACTTTTCATGGAGGAGAAATTTATCCCGTATGAGTGTGGAGAGGATCCGATTGGCGATACGCGCATCAAGTTCAATACCCGCTTCTATGTCATTGCCCTCATTTTTTTGATTTTCGACGTTGAGGTGGTATTCCTGTTTCCGTGGGCGGTTGTTTTCCGCGGAATCGGTCTGCTTGCGTTTGTCGAGATGTTAATCTTCATCGCCGTGCTGCTGGTTGGACTCGCCTACGTTTGGGCGAAGGGGGATCTTGAATGGATTCGTTCGATTCAGCAGGAGATTCAGGAAAAGCGTGAAGAAACTGAAGCCTAGCCGGGCGCGGAGGACGATTCGCTATGATTTTTGATGAGAAACTTGACAAAAACATTTTCGTCACATCTGTGGACGCCGTTGCGAATTGGGCGCGGGCTTCCTCATTGTGGCCCATGACCTTCGGACTGGCATGTTGCGCGATTGAGTTTATGGCAACGGCGGCTTCCAACTATGACCTGGATCGGTTTGGGGCGGGCGTCCCGCGTGCGACTCCACGGCAATCGGATCTGTTGGTGATTTCCGGCACCGTCACCCTGAAGATGGCAACGCGAATTAAGCGGCTCTACGAACAGATGCCCGAACCCAAATACGTAATCTCGATGGGGAGTTGCGCCACGAGTGGCGGTCCCTACTGGCAGCACGGTTATCATGTGCTCAAGGGCGTCGATAGAATTATCCCTGTTGATGTCTATGTGCCCGGTTGTCCTCCTCGTCCCGAAGCCTTGATCGAAGGCTTGCTGAAGCTCCAGGAGAAGATTAAAACACAAACCGTCGCCAAGCGGTCGTACATTCCGTTCCTGCGAAGGCTCTATACCAAAACCGATCTTGAGGATCAAGAGATTGCGGCAGCGGTGGAGGAAGGCGCCGAGGAGAAGGAAGAAGCGACTAGCTGACAAACACCCCGAATGAAGCGCGAAAGGAGAGTTGCAACGCAATAGGTTGGTTTCCAGTTCCAAATGCGTTGATTTATCTGTGACATCGGAAGAAATTTACACAAAACTCAAAGGGGTGTTTGGAGACTCTGTCCTGTCCATTCAGGAGGTCGTTCTAGATTCGTTTATCCTCATCGCACCCGAGGCAATCGCCGAGATTGCCCGTTTTCTCGCCGAAGATAGCGAGTTGGCGTTCGATTCGTTGATGTGCTTAAGCGGGGTTGACTTGAGCATTAAAGAATCGAACCTTGAAATCGTCTACCATCTCTTCTCAATGACCCACCGTCACACAATCGTCCTTAAAGTTAACCTACCCAAGGAAGATCCGCACATTCCCTCCGTCGAAGATATCTGGAAGACAGCAAATTGGCACGAGCGGGAAGCGTACGATCTCTACGGAATAACCTTTGAAGGACACAGTGATCTGCGGCGAATCCTGATGCCGGAGGACTGGGAGGGGCACCCGTTACGCAAGGATTACAAGGATCCCGAATTCTATCGGGGGATGCGCGTGCCGTATTGATGAATGAGGATTGCTGTTGCGACTCCTATTGTAGGGTGGGATCAAGGGAGCGAATAGCGAATAGCGACTGCGATAGAGATCCACCGCCCACCATTCCTTATTGAAGAGGTAAACCACCACTATTTGGGAACGTTTTGTGATATTGACTGCTGGTTCGTCAATACCTTAGGAAGAAATTATAGGCTTGCCGACGGATTAACTAATCGGGAATCACCAACACGAAATAGTTGTGTTTTTTCCTCAATGAATCGCCGAGCTACGAAGCCAAGAGGCCTCAACCGCCAAAGTCGCAATGTTATTATTCCTTGTTTCCGAAAGGAGAATATCATGGTGCGCAAAACATCATTAATCGCTATTTTACTATGCCTAACCCTTCTTCTGCTGGGAAGAACCGCCGTGGCCAACATCCTTACGACCGAAGAGATTGCCGAGAAGGCGCTAAGTGCGACAGTTCTGCTAACGATGAGAGATGCGGACGATAGAGTAATCGGATATGGGAGCGGATTCTTTGTTTTACCGAATGTTATTGCAACCAACTTTCACGTGATTGAAGGTACACACCGAGGCACCGCCCGTCGCGTTGCTCAAAACAAATCGTATACCCTCAAACAGCTTCTTAAGAGCGATGAAAAACAAGATTTGGCGCTGTTCGAAGTATCAGCTCCGGATGTCGAACCGCTTCCCATCGGCGACAGCGGTAGTAGGTCGTTACGAATCGGCGCGACAGTTTATGTTGCCGGTAATCCGCTGGGTTACTGGTGGGGGACCTTCTCCGAGGGTATTGTTAGCGCCCGTCGAAGTTGGGATGATGGAGTGGAGAGGTTACAGATGACAGCTCCGATTTCGCCCGGAAACAGTGGCGGCCCCGTACTTAATAACAGAGGCGAAGTAATAGGTGTTTCCGTCGCATCAAGTTCAGATGACAGGGCTCAAAATATCAACTTCGCCGTTCCATCTAGCGAACTCAAGAAACTCGTCGCAGAATTGAATCCCCCGACTGTGAGCCTTGTTCTCCCTCGGCGATCGAATTGGAATATTGGCGACACAGTTGATGTTTCTCTTAAAATCGACAACGGGACGGACATTGCAGGTTTTCAGGTAACCGTAGGATTTGATGGTTCCGTTCTTAAATATGTGGAGGCTTTGAAGGGTGATTACATCCTCAGAGGGGATGAGTTCGCACGTAAAATAGACGGCGAAAATCAGGTGACATTGGCGGCAACGGGCTTCCCCCAGGTAATGGATGACGATGGCGTACTTGCTGTAATTAAGTTTGAAGTTACTGCTTTCAAGCCTTATGGATGGGTACTATCCGACCTAATTCTGTCCCGAGCGATTCTCGTGAATCCAGATGGAGGTCGTTCATATCCTCTTGTATCTCATGCGAAGGTATGGGCGCGCCCACTGGGATTCCAAGAAGATGTAAACGGTGATGGTGATGTAAATATTCTGGATTTACGATCTGTTTTCACCAATTTTGGGGTCCGGGGGAGGAATCATGCGGATGTCAATAAAGATGGTGTCGTTGATGTCGTTGATTTGGTAAGGGTTGCCTCTGCCATACACACTCCTCTGGGAGCTCCTCCATTCGCTCAAGAAGTTCTTGCGGGATTCACTGCCACAGAGCTGAAGCAATGGTTGACACAAGCCTCGCAGCTCGGTCTGACGGATCCCACTTCGCTGAAAGGCATTTTCGTTTTGGAGCAACTCCTCAAAACATTCGTCCCGAAAGAGACGGCGCTGTTACCCAATTTTCCAAATCCCTTCAATCCGGAGACATGGATTCCGTACCACCTCGCCAGTGCCTCCGACGTGCAGATTGCGGTATACAACACAAACGGCGCGATGGTACGTCAATGGGACTTGGGACATCGAGAAGCTGGATTCTACACCGATAGAAGCAACGCCGTATACTGGGACGGACGTAATCGACACGGCCAGTTTATCGCAAGCGGCGTTTATTTTTACTCGTTAACTGCCGGTGATTTTACGGCTACCAGGAAAATGATAATCGGAAAGTAACTTGGACTGCAAGACAGGCACAGACCGGGGTAATCGCACCAGACTCCAAACCCGAGCTTGGATAAGTGGTGCTTTCAAATCATTACACTGTTGACGAAACGCTAATATTGAGAAACACAATCGAGCGGATTTATTATGGCAGCGCCACAACTTGAAAGCAAATTCATAGTACAATTGTAGGGTGGGATCAAGGGAGATCAAGCGACTGAATAAGGAGCGATCAACTGACTGGTTAAGGAAGGCGATAGTAGATCCTGATAGAAGATCCCGTGCGATAGAGATCCCGTGAAGGATGATGAGTATGAGGCATGGTTGAGCCTATCAATTCGGGGCTTGGGAGAAGCGTACGGGAAGGATGAACCGGAGTATTCTACCAACCTTATTAAAGAGGTAAACCCTCAGTATGAGGGAAGGTAATGTCATCTAGACCCCAGTTCTCTCAGATTAGTTGAGTTAGAAAGCGGTTAAACAAGACAGAAGATATGGATGCAAATATAGTTAATCTACAGAAACTATTCCATCAACAGGTCTCCTATCGAATTCCCCAATTCCAGAGGCCCTACGCATGGAAAGAAGAGGTCCAATGGAAACCCCTTTGGGCTGACATACTTAGTCTTGCTGCACGCGTTCTCAACAGGGAAGAGGACGACAGAATACTCCCGCACTTCATGGGAGCTATCGTACTTCAACAACAGAGAAGCAATACAGGTGAAGTAACTAAAAGACTCGTAGTTGATGGGCAACAGCGACTCACTACCTTGCAACTTCTTATAAAGGCAACAGAACAGGTATTTGAAATTCAACAGGATCCGGTAAGAGCCTCCCGATTGCGCGCACTAATAATTAATCAGAACAGCCATTGGGGCGCCGGTGGCGGTGACAACAAGACCAAAATCAAGCAGTCCAACTTCAACGATCAGAAAGCATTTCACGAAGCTATCGCGGCACCTCATATTGGTGATGAGAACCAATCGTGGGCACTTAATGCTTTAAGTTACTTCAAAGAAGAACTGAGCAACTGGCTAAACTACGCCCCGGAAAGCATGAACGGCCGAGCCGATGCGTTCGAAGAAGCGCTGACTCAGCATCTAAAAATAGCGGTAATTGACTTGGACGAAGACGAAAAACCTCACGTCATTTTTGAGACTCTGAACGCTAGGGGTGAACCGCTAAAGCAATCAGACCTTATTAAAAACATAGTTATGTACGAGGCAAATGTCATAGATGATGACGAGCAAGCGAAAAAACTTTGGGGCTTCTTTGACCACGAATGGTGGCAACAAGATAGCAAGGAAAGTAGATCATCACCCACAATCCACATCGACAGATTCCTTCGCTACTGGATGGTCATGCGGTCGTTGAAAGATGTTACCGCAAATAGAGTCGCGTCGGAGTTCAGAAACTACTTAGGAGCCACACAATCATCCATTAAGACTGTTACCTCAGATATCCAAATGGCTGGAGCATGCTACGTGCTAATAGAAGGAAATTTTCGAGGTTTCCGAAAAAATCCAGAAAGGGAGATTTTCTTCAAACGACTGAAAACCATTGAATTAGGCGTAGTTACCCCTGTGCTTTTATGGCTATTCACATCCAAGGTACCGGACGAGCGACAGCAGCGCTGCATTGAGATACTGGAAAGCTACGGGGTGAGGCGGAAACTCTGCGGCTTGCAGACCCAAGGCCTGAATAAGGTTTTTATCGGTTTACTTCAGGTGCTTGACAGTGAGGGGCCGGATTGCGCCGACATGACTGTTTTACGCTTCTTGAGACGTCAGCACGCTGATAGCAGTATATGGCCCAATGATCGTATGCTGCGCGAATATCTTACTACCAGTCAAATGAAGGGTAATTCTCCTTGGAAGAAGATGGTACTAGAAGCCATTGAAGTACACTTGCGAAGTGATAGATCTGAGCAGCTCGGGTCAACCAGTAATTTAGAGATTGAACATGTTATGCCACAGACGTGGCAGACGGAGCACTGGCCGCTGTGGCCTGAAAATTCAAATCAAGATGAAGCTGAAAGCGCCAGAGACGAAGCTATACAAAAAATCGGAAATCTAACTCTGACGTCTGAAAAATTAAATAAAATCCTAAGGAACGGCCCATGGCATGAAAAACGGCTAACGCTGGCTAATCATAGCAGTCTGTTTCTTAACAAGACATTACTTGATGATGCCCCCGGTGTTTGGGATGAAGCAGCCATTCAAAGACGCTGTCAATGGATAACTGAAAAAATCTTGCAGATTTGGCCCTCTGCTGAAGAGTTCGCCGAATCAGCCGCACAATCTTCACAAATCTAAACGTGTTTCATAAGGTCTAAACGAGTTCACCATGGCAGCGCCACAACTTGAAAGCAAATTCATAGAACTACAGCCGTTTTGTGACGAGATGATTGTCAACATGGGACCTCAACATCCGAGCACGCATGGCGTGTTGCGGCTTGAGTTGAGACTTGACGGCGAGGTTGTCCGGGAAGCCATTCCGCATATCGGCTATCTGCACCGCTGCTTTGAGAAACATTCCGAGAACTTGTCTTATCCGCAAATCATCCCGTTTACCGATCGGATGGACTACATCGCCGCCATGAACCAAAATTGGGGATTCTGCTTGGCGGTGGAGAAGCTGATGGCGGCGGATGAGAAGAAGACCTTTGAAGTCCCCGAACGTGCGGAATATTTGCGTGTGCTCATCTGTGAACTGAATCGAATCGCAAGTCATCTTCTGGCGTTTGGAACCTACGGCATGGATATTGGCGCCTTTACGCCGTTTCTGTACGCCTTTCGGGACCGCGAAAAGATTCTGCTGCTCTTCGAAAAAGTCTGCGGCGCACGCTTGACGTACAACTATGTCCGTATCGGCGGCGTTTCCAGAGATCTGCCGCCTGAATTTCTTGACGAAGTGAAAGAATTTATTGATTACTTTGAGCCGAAGATTGATGATTATAATGACCTTCTTTCGGGCAACAGTATTTTTACCGAACGCACCACCGGGGTCGCGGTGATGTCCCAGGAGATGGCGATCGACTACGGAGCAACGGGGCCAAACCTGCGCGGCGCCGGAATGCAGTGGGATCTGCGGGTGGATGAGCCGTATTCAATTTACGACCGGTTCGACTTCGACATCCCGGTCGGCAAGGATATACCAGAGATTGGCGCGGTCAAAGGTGACTGCTGGAATCGGTACAAGGTGCGGATGGATGAGTTGAAGGAGTGCGTTAAGATTGTCCGACAGATACTTGAGGGCGGCATTCCCGATGGACCGATTGTGGCAGAATTCAAAGCGGTGCGCCCACCCAAGGGGGAAATCTTCTACCGGAGCGAGGCGCCGCGCGGTGAGTTGGGATTCTACATCGTGAGCGATGGCACGCCGAAACCGCTTCGCCTGAAGGCGAGGTCGCCGTGCTTTAGTGCGCTGAGCGCATTGTCGGAATTGAGCAAAGGATTGATGCTCGCCGATATCATTGCGATTATCGGAAGTATCGATATTGTGATGGGAGAGGTTGACCGCTAAAACCGGTGAAGAGCGCAGAACCGATTTAACTCGCCAAGGAGTGCGATAGAGCTCCACTAGCCACTGTTTTTATATCTTCCAACTAGGAGTTGAGTGTTGGACGCGATACAGCAAATTATTGCGAGTTTTTCACGAGTATCCTCCCAAGCCGCGGGAAACTGGGCGGAGGAATTTGCCCGGAACCGATTGATTCCGCTTTTGGAACATCTCCCGTTTGTTCCGGCGGGGGTCGCCGAACACTTTCCGGTTTCGCTGGGCACGATTCTCGTGATGTTTGGAGCCTGCGCCGTTTTTGCCGCCATTGTGCCGCTTATCCCGCTAGTTCTGGTATTGGCGGAGCGCAAGGTTTCCGCCCAAATTCAGAACCGGACAGGTCCCATGCGCGTAGGCCCGTGGGGAACCCTTCAAACGCTGGCGGACGGGGTTAAGTTGATTTTTAAGGAGGATTTCGTCCCGCCTCAGGGCGACAAACTACTTTTTGTCCTCGCGCCGTACATCATCTTCGCGTGTTCGTTCGCCGCGTTCGCCGCCATCCCGTTTGGCCAGGGAATCCTAATCAGCGACCTGAATATCGGCATCTTCTATATTATGGCGATTTCCTCCGTGGTTGTGATGGGCGTCATTATGGCGGGCTGGTCGTCCAACAGCAAATGGTCGCTTTTGGGCGCGCTCCGATCCGCCGCGCAAATCGTGAGCTACGAAATCCCGCTGGGGCTTTCCATTCTGGTTGTTGTGATGCTGGTTCAGAGCCTGAGAATGCAGGACATCGTCGCCAGTCAATCCGACGGACTGTTTAGCTGGTTGATTTTCCGCACGCCCTTTACGTTTATCGCCTTTTTCGTCTTTTTTATCTCATCAATCGCCGAAGTGAATCGCACTCCTTTTGATTTGCCGGAGGCGGAATCGGAGATCGTCGCAGGCTTCCACACCGAATACAGCGGGATGCGGTTCGCGCTTTTCTTCATTGCGGAATACGCAAACATGTTCGCCGTGAGCGCCATTGCGGCAACGTTGTTCCTTGGCGGTTGGGAGGGCATCCTGCCGGGATACGACTTCCTCGGCGGAATGCCGGGCTTTGTGCTTAAGACGCTGTTCCTGGTTTTCATTATGATGTGGTTGCGGTGGACGCTGCCGAGGCTGAGAGTTGACCAACTGATGAACCTGTGCTGGAAATATTTCCTGCCAATCGCATTCTTCAATATTCTGGGAGTCGGGATATGGGGATTGATTTTCCCGGAGGACTCCACGCTAAGCATAATCATCAGCATGGTTCTCATCCTTGCGGGGATTATCGTCACCTACGCCGTGGCGGGGAAGAGTCTGTCCAAACGCCCCGAACCTCAGCCGAGTTCGGCATAACATAGGGAGGCATGGTTCACGATGAATAAGTATTTCTTTAATATCTATAGAGCGCTCTATACGGTGCTCATCGGCATGCGCATAACGTTTAAGCAGATGTTCCAGCACGCAGTTACGCACCAATATCCCTATGAACATCCGTTCGAGAAAAAGCGAAATGTACGCGAGATTCCCAAGGGCTATCGGGGACAACTGTTCAATCGGATTGAGGACTGTATCGGTTGCAAGAAGTGCGAAATGATCTGTCCTGTTGACTGCATCGCCATCACGACCCAAAAACTTCCCAAAGGCGAACGGCTTTGGGATAGCATGAATGTGCTCCATCTTACGGATCGCACGGAGGTTGTCGGTTTCGTCGAAGGCGAGGAAAAGGTTGCTCCAAACACAACGGTTACCGTTAAAACTCGCGATGGGGAGACACTGACAATCCCGAGCGACGATATAAATCGTGTCGTCGAACGGAAACCTGTCATCTTCTATCTTGACAAGTTTGACATTGATATGTCGCTCTGCATGTACTGCGGGCTTTGTACCGAGGTTTGCCCGACGGAGTGCTTGATAATGATAGATGAGATGAGGGGCATTGCGTATTCAACGTTTGACAGAATGGACTTGATATTTCCGTTCGCCAAGCCCGATATGTACGATCAAGCGAGTGATCAAGGGAGTGAATAACGACCGCGATAGAACTCCCATAGAGATCCCTCAAGCGAGTGAATAACGACCGCGATAGCTAATCCCGATAGTAACTCCCTCAAGCTACTGGAAAAGGAGCGATCAACTGAACGGATAGTGAAGGAGCAACTGACCGATAGGGAAGGCGGTAGAGATCCCATAGAAAGTCTTGATAGTGAATCCTAATAGCAAATCCCTCGGGATAAAGTTCCCTTTTCAAGAAAAATCTCGGTTTCGACCTACTATTTACCAAACACTTACAGATTATGGATTTCGTCGGCATTAAATCTCTGATATTCTACGCTTTCGCTCTGTTGACGGTCGTATCCGCGCTGCTCGTGGTAACCGTGCGGAATATCGTTCACGCCGCGTTTTCGTTGATGATTACACTTTTTGGCGTTGCGGGGCTTTATGTGTTTCTACAAGCGGACTTCCTCGCCGCCACACAGGTGATTGTCTACGTCGGCGGAATTTTGGTGCTCATCCTTTTCGGCGTCATGATGACGAGCGGCCGCCTCCAGATGAGGATTCAAATTGAGCGGGGACAGTTAATCCTCGGTGGATTGGTCGCGCTCCTGATTCTGCTGCTGCTGCTCGGCGTGATTGCGAACACGCCTCAATGGGACGGGCTTAAAGACGACGGGGCAACCTTGGAACCGACAACACGCCATATCGGCGAGATGATTATGCAGGGAGAGTTCCTGCTGCCGTTTGAAGCTGTCTCAATCCTTCTGTTAGTGGCGCTCATTGGAGCCGCATTGATTTCTCGCAAGGAGGTCAGAGACGAAGAATGACGCTGCAGCACTATCTGGTTATCAGCGCGGCTCTGTTCGCGCTTGGCGTATTTGCTGTCTTGACCCGCCGAAACGCCATTAGTATCTTGATGGGGATTGAACTAATCCTGAATTCCTGCAACCTGAACTTCGCGGCGTTTTCACGCTTTGTAACGCCTGCCGAAGACATCAATGGCCAAATCATCTCCATCTTTGGGATTGTGCTTGCCGCTGCGGAGGCGGCAGTGTTTTTGGCTATTATTTTGGCGATTTACAGGGAGTTTGGCACCATTCAGCCCAATGAGACGGATACGTTGAAGGGGTAATAAGATGTGCCGGATTTTGGTTGACCTCAGGCTGACAAATAGTCAAGATATGCTCCGTGCAGAAGATCTGCCTCCTGAGCACATTCGTCAGACAACAGCTCACGCGGGGCGGCGCGACTGGTAATTACCGCCGCAGTGGCTGAACAGTTGGGGCTGCCCGAAACTGGCGAAGTGGGAATTCGTTATGCGGACGGACGGACGGGAACACGCAAGGTCGTCGAAAATATCCGGGTGGCACTCCTGGGCAGCGAATTCACGTTTCGCGCTATTGTCGAGCCAGACCGAGACACAGCTCTTATCGGCGCGATTGTCCTTGAAGAACTTGAGTTTGTCGTGGATTGTGTTTCCCAGAGGTTGTATCCAAGAGATCCAAATCGTATCATCGCGGAGATTGAATAAGGAAAGGGGCGTATGGTCGTACCTTTAATCAGCATTATTCTGCTTTGTCCGCTCGCGGCGTTCGCGTTCTTCGCGCTACTATCACTGACCGGTCGAAATTATTCGCGCCAAGATCTCATCTCGACCGCGGCAATGCTTATCGCCGCAATCTGCTCCTTCCTCCTTCTGCCGCAGATTTCTTCTCGCCCGGAACCCATCTCGCTCACGTGGATTGAAATCGACGAAATCAAACTGTCGATGGGCTTCTATTTCGACAGCGTGACCGCGATGATGTTGCTCGTCGTCACGATTGTCAGTAGCCTCGTTCATATCTTTTCCATCGGCTACATGCACAGCGATACCCGTTACCCCCGGTTCTTTGCCTTCCTCTCGCTGTTCTCCTTTTCAATGTTATTCCTCGTCGTTTCCGACAACCTGTTGGGCATCTATATCGGCTGGGAGCTTGTCGGATTGTGCTCGTATCTGCTCATCGGGTTCTGGTTTGAGAAGGACTCCGCCGCGAACGCATGCAAGAAGGCGTTCCTGACCACTCGTGTGGGCGATGTGGGGATGTTCGTGGGCATGATGATGTTGTTCACGAAATTCCATACGTTCGCACTTTACGGCGATGGCGGCATCTTCGCATTGGTCGCTGGATTAGGGTCCGGGGACATCGTTTGGTTATCCATAGCGGGCGTTCTCATTTTTTGCGGGGCTATCGGTAAGTCTGCGCAGTTTCCGCTGCACACGTGGTTGCCCGACGCCATGGAGGGCCCCACACCCGTCAGCGCGCTCATCCATGCGGCGACGATGGTGGCAGCCGGCGTCTACTTGACGGCGCGGATGTTTCCCATTCTAACGCCCGATTCCTCTCTCACGATTGCCTACATCGGAGGTATCACGGCAATAGTCGCCGCCACAATCGCCATTGTCCGGTTTGACATCAAGCGGGTGCTCGCCTACTCGACAATTAGCCAACTGGGATTTATGATGCTGGGAATCGGCGCCGGGAGTTATGTTGCGGGTCTCTTCCACCTCACGACGCACGCGTTCTTCAAAGCGCTGCTGTTCCTCGGATCTGGCAGCGTTATCCATGCGTTGGCTGTTCATAACGGCTCTCACGATGACGAGCACGAACATGAATCGGAGCACCATGAAACCGAACACCATGACCATGGGCAGTTTGACAGTTTCGGTATTCCGGCTGAACAGGATATGCGCCACATGGGCGGGCTTCGGCGCAAGATGCCCATCACCTTCCTCACGATGCTGATTGCAACCTTGTCAATTTCGGGGGTGCCGTTCGTGTTCTCCGGGTTCTGGAGCAAAGACGCCATCTTGGGTGGTGTTCTGGAAAGGGCGATGGGATGGGATTCAGTGCATTATTACATTCTTTTCATAATCGCGCTCGGTGCCGCGGGCATTACCGCCTTCTATATGTTCCGTCTCATCTTCATGACCTTCTTCGGCAAACCGCGCAACCGGGAGATGTACGACCATGCCCACGAATCGCCGGGCGTCATGGCGGTTCCGTTGATTATCCTGGCGGTTCTCAGTTTTCCGATTGTCAACACGTGGTCCTCCAATCCGTGGTCTTTTGACAAATATGTGAAGGCGCCGAAACAACCCCACGTGCATGCTCCCTCACATGCGAGCGACGAGCGTCCGGTCCTATACGCACTGGCAGGTGCTTCCAACGCGTACGCCGACGACGAGGACGCCGGGCATGGCGAACATGGCGCGGCGCACGGGGAACACGCCTCGGACGACCATCATGCTCACAGCCCCGCTCACAAGATTGCGATGGTTCTCTCCATTATTGTTGCCGGTTGCGGCATTTTGCTATCCTATCTGTTCTATCATCTGAGGGTATTCTCCGCGGAAGGCGTGGCATCGCGTTTACGTCCGCTATACAATCTCTTCTGGAACAAATACTACTTCGATGAATTTTATAACGGGGTGATTGTCGCATTTTTCGTCGCCTGGGCAGGGGCTCTCAAGGTCTTTGACCTGCGCGTGATTGACGGCATTGTGAATCTGGTTGGATTTGTCACGCGGGCGGTGGTCGCCGCGTTCACGGGTTGGTTCGATAACAAATTTGTTGATGGGCTTGTCAATTGGGTGGCGCAGATTACGTGGTTATTCGGCGGGAGGGTTAGACGGCTTCAAACCGGAGCAATCCAGAATTATCTGCTGGTCGTTTTGGGCGGTGTTGTGCTATTGATTTTGATTTTCCGGCGGTTTCTGTAGGTGGGGAATATCTGGTTTAGAGCCTGTTTGGTCATTTGAAAGGGGCTTTTGTCGCGAGCTGGAGTTCGCTCCTACAAACCAGACACGAAGCAGAGAAGATTTCACCTTCGATTTGATTTGATGATCAAGGTCGGTCTGGATTGCCAAATCCAGACCGACCGTCGGACTTGGCAATCCGACGGGCGCAGAGATGTGTCGGTCAGACTTAGAGCCTGTTTGAAAATTCATTTCGGGTAGAACTTTTGCCCTGAAACCGATCAAATGAGCGAATAGCGAATGTGATAAATGTGATAGAAATCCCTATTTTCTTGAAAACTCCGTTTCTTTCTTGCGCAATCCCGTAGGGTGCGATCAAAGGAATGAATAATGACTGCGATAGAGATCCCCTGCGCACCAGCCTTTGTGAGCCCCAGCGGGGATCAAGCAAGTGGATAACGATCGAGCGACTGAATAAGGAGCGCGATAGAAATCCCGTGCGATTAGGAATCCTATAGGTGTATAGCAGGCGACCACAAAAGCATGAAAAAGCCGCGCCCAAGGTGACCGAAATTGCTTTGCCACCTATTTTCAAGCAGGCTCTTAAGGGAAATGAACTAGACCTGACAAGAGGATGTATTTCAATTTTTGCAGTGGTGTAATTGGGAGGTATTTATTAGATGTTATTAACGTTGATGATTTTTGTTCCGCTGATCGGCATGGTTGTCGTGCTATGTCTACCGAGGAACTCAGAGGAAACAGTTAAACGCACAGCGCTTGTCTTCACGCTAATCCCGCTCATATTGGGAGTGATTCTCCTTGCCGGGTATGATCGGGAGAGCGTAGCCCCTCAGTACGCCGTTGACGTCGTATGGATTCAGGCGTTCAATATCCACTACCACGTCGGAATTGACGGACTGAGTGTGACGCTGATACTGTTGACTGTGCTGTTAGGGCCAATATGCGTGATTGCATCTTGGAGGAATATCGAAAAGGGTATCAAAGCCTATATGGCATTGTTCCTGCTGCTAGAGACGGGAATGATTGGATTCTTCGCGGCGCTCGACCTTTTCCTCTTCTACGTCTTCTTCGAACTGACGTTGTTGCCGATGTATTTCCTTATCGGCGTCTGGGGCGGTCCTCGACGCGAATATGCGGCGATAAAATTCTTCCTGTATACCCTCTTTGGCAGTGTGCTGATGCTTATTGCGATGATCGCTGTTTACCTCAAGGGGGAGACATTTGACATTCCGACGCTGATTCAGTTGGCTCAGCAAAAGGGACACCTGTTCGCCAACCCCGTGTTTCAGATTTGGGTGTTCCTCGGTTTCTTTATCGGATTCGCCGTCAAAGTCCCGATATTTCCCTTCCACACGTGGCTACCGGACGCGCACGTCGAGGCGCCGACAGCCATCAGTGTTATCCTTGCGGCTATTCTATTGAAGATGGGAACTTACGGGCTTATTCGGGTCAATTTTGCCATGCTGCCAGCAGGGATGGCTTTTTTCACGGACCCAAACGCTGCATTGGCGCTGGGGCGATCGGCGACATGGGGGTACGGGCTGGCAATCCTCGGTTTTATCAATATCGTTTACGGCTCATTCTGCGCGCTGGCGCAAACCGATTTCAAGAAGCTCGTCGCGTACTCCAGTATCGGGCACATGGGATTCGTCATATTGGGACTTGCCGCGCGTAACGTGAGCGGTGTGACGGGCGCGATTCTGCAGATGTTCAACCACGGCGTGATTAGCGCGATGTTGTTCCTACTCGTCGGCGTCGTCTACGACCGGGCGCATCACCGCGAAATCAACGGGTTCGGCGGGCTTGGAAGCAAAATGCCAATCTACACCGGCATCACCACATTGGCGTTCATGGCATCGCTTGGGCTGCCGGGACTGAGCGGATTTGTCGGGGAGGCGTTCGCCCTTTTGGGGGCATACAGCAAGTATCAGGTGTTGACAATCCTTTCGACAATCGGTATTGTCGTTGGCGCCGCCTATTTCCTCTGGACTCTGCAGCGGGTGTTTCTCGGTAAGTTAAACCCGAAGTATGAGGGTATTTCCGAAATAAACGGGCGAGAAATCCTGACGCTCGTACCGCTGGGTATTCTCACCATTGTTTTTGGTGTTTGCCCGTCTCTTCTAATTAACATGTTCAGTCAGGCGGTAAGCATGTTACCGCTCGTGCCGTAGCGGGGAGGTTGACGTGTCGCCGTTGACAAATATCCAAAGCATTCCCTACTTTATTCCCGAACTGATTCTCGTGGTTTTTGCGGTGAGCGCCATTTTGCTCGATCTGGTGAATAAGGGCAAGAACACCGAGCGGGTCGCTTATCTTGCGCTTATCGGCGTGGCGGCGACGCTGGTTGCGGTCATTGCCGTCGGATCGTCGGAACACCGGCTCTTCCTCGGCATGATTCGGCTCGACAGTTTCGCGGTGTTCTTCAAGACCCTCATCTTGACAGCCACGGCGGTGACGATTGTGTTCTCCATCAAGTCGGAGGAACTTGACGCGCGAATGAAAGGGGAATACTACGCGCTCCTGATTGCCGTGACATTCGGGATGTTCCTCATGGTGTCGTCAACGAATCTGTTGATGATTTTTATCTCGCTAGAGACGGTGAGTCTGACCTCCTACATCTTGGCGGGATTCTTGACACATAACCCGCGCTCAAGCGAAGCGGCGTTCAAGTATATCACCTTTGGGGCAGTGGCATCGGGGACAATGCTGTTCGGTTTTTCACTTCTGTTCGGGTTGACGGGCACGGGGGATGTGGTGCAGATTAGCAGCCGACTAACGGAGATGTTTAGCGCGGGCGAAGTTTATCCGCTTGTCGTATTGGTAATTATCACGTTTATCCTTGCGGGCGTCGGCTACAAGATGGCGTCGGTGCCGTTCCACATGTGGTCGCCCGATGTTTACGAAGGCGCGCCGATTCCTATCACCGCGTTCCTATCGGTGGCGTCGAAAGCCGCCGGGTTCGCGCTGTTCATTCGGCTTTTCTATTCGACGTTCCGAGAGTCAAATATCGTCGGGGCTGTCGATTGGTCGCTTATGCTGGCGATTGTCTCCGCACTGACGATGACTGTGGGTAATCTTGCCGCACTGCCGCAGCAGAACGTCAAGAGGCTGCTCGCGTATTCAAGCATAGCGCACGGCGGATACCTACTCATGGGCGCAGTTTTGCTCACGCCCGAAGGCCTCCAAGCCATTCTCTTTTACCTGATTGTCTATCTGTTTATGAACTTGGGGGCATTCTTTGTCGTTATCCTGGTCGCGAACGAGCTGGGGAGTGAAACGATTGACGGTTACCGGAATCTCAAATCCCGTGCGCCGTTCGTGGCGGTAGCAATGGCAATCTTTCTATTCTCGCTGACCGGCCTCCCTCCCTTTGCCGGATTTTTCGGCAAATGGCTGCTTTTTTCGGCAGTCATCAAACAAGAACTTTACTGGCTGGCGGTTATCGGCTTGCTGAACTCGGTTGTCTCGCTTTACTACTACGCACGAATCGTGAAGGCGATGTTTCTGGAGTCCTCCGATGAGACGGAGACGATTTCTTTTTCGCGCGGCAATCTTGCGCTGCTGATTGTGTTCGTTGTGCCGACGCTGGTTATCGGTTTCTGGAACACCGTTTATGAGGTGTCAAGAGCTTCGCTTGGGAGGATTGTTGGTTAGAAGCTGGCGGGGTGTATGGTTGTGATAAGGCAATATCCGAAAGCGAGCGCATGCGCTCGCTTTTTTCTTTGCTGCAAGATATTCTGTAAATCTCATCCCAAGAACGGATCCGGAATTCACTGTGTTATCTGATTAAACGAGCTAGAAAAAAGAGGATATACTCTTGCAGCAAGCCCTCCATTCCCCAGACTCAAACATCGTCTACTTCGATCTTGAGACGCAGAAGAGCGCCGCCGAAGTCGGTGGTTGGACGAATATCCGCCGCATGAGACTCGCTGTCGGTGTCACTTATAGCACCGCCTCGGGGCGGTATGAAACATACTACGAGGAGGCAGCGGATGCGTTAGTTGAAGAGCTATCGGGAGCGGATCTTGTCGTCGGTTTCAATGTCAATCGATTCGATTATACCGTGCTTTCGCCATATACCTCGGTTCCGCTCTGGCGACTGCCAACGTTCGATATGCTGGAGCACGTCACTCGTACACTCGGATTTCGTTTGAGTTTGGATGCTTTAGCCCGTGCGACGCTGAATGAGGCTAAATCCGCCGACGGGTTGCAGTCGCTGCGATGGTGGAAGGCCGGTAAGCGCGATCTGGTGACAGAATACTGTCGAAAGGATGTCGAAATTACGCGGCGATTGCACGAATATGCGCGTGAAAAGGGTTATCTGTTATATATTGGTCGAGATAGACTGAAAAACCGGGTTGATACAAAGCATTGGTGAGAGGCAACCGACTATTACAGTTTTATAATTCCGAGATTTTTCTCCGCAATAATCTCTGTCCCCCACTTCTGTGAAAGCGTTCGCATCTCATCAATCGCAGCCCCTGCCGCATCACCCGATAACGGTCGCGGTTGAAATTGCACCTCACGGTTGTTAACGTTTATCGGGATAATCTCCCCCCGTTTTGTCTCTCCATCCCTAAAGGTAACGCGCAGGATTGCACCCGTGTGCTTACTCTTGCTACAAGATCCGAACACGAAATTCCCCAAGCTATAGGCGATGATTTTGTCCTTATAAACCTCAATCCCCTGCAAGACATGAGGGTGATGACCAAAAACGAGGTCCGCGCCGGCATCAATGACCCCCCTGCCCAGCCATTCTTGATATTCGCGCGGTTCGGTAACGAGTTCGCCACTCCAATGGAAGGAGACAACGACGAGGTCCGCCCATTCCCTCGCCGCCTTGATGTCGGGAACAAAAATCTCCGCTACTCCATTTACTGTCCCCGGACTAGCTTCATCGGCAAAGAATTCAAACGGATATGTCTTGGAGTACGCCAGAACCGCAATTTGTGTGTCCTTTGATTTCACAATTGCGGGCAGTCTCGCCGTTTGGAGATTAGGTCCGGCGCCACAATACCGAAGTTTGAAGGTGGTTAAAACCTCCAGCGTTTCCAGCAGTGCATCATCCCCATAATCGCCCATGTGATTATTGGCGAGCGCAAGCACGTCAAAACCTGCGTTGGCAATGCCCTTAGCAAGCTTGGGTTCACCGATAAACGTGAAATCCTTTTCCGGTAAAGGGGCGCCGGTCACGCCGAGGGGCATCTCAAGATTTCCGATCGCGAGGTCCGCCGCCGCAATAATTGCGCGCATGCCGTCGAACGGGTAATCAACGCCATGTTGCTCGATTATCGGCTTAGCGCTGCCCACCAACATAATGTCCCCTACACAGAGGATGCTTGTTTCTCCGGGTTGGAAATCGAATTCGTGATTTCCAGCTTTCGAGTGCGGAGCCGATTCGATGTAAGGTGCACTTTCAGGAACACTAGAACCGTTCAACGCCAGTTTGCCATTGAGCGGTGATGCTTCCTCGACACACACGGTTGAGGAGGATTTATGCACGGAATCTACAGCGTTGTCTGTCTTAGCCGGTGTAGCAATGGAGAGTTCAGCATAAGCAATCATAGTGAGCGAGACAAACTGCACGCTATGCTTAATTTTCAGCATCGGCATGTCTCATGTACTAATTCTTGCCTAGGTTTGTTTGTACCGGATCTGTCGTATTCGGATCGTCGGCTATGATTGATTGCACCCACCTCATTCGACCACTCTTTCAGCCTTCCCATCTTTCTCCTTCTTGATTATGCACTATTGCTAGAATATCACAGTTTGATTGGCAATTTTCATGCCTTTTCTTTGCCGGCAGCTTTTTATTGCTTTGCTACCCCTTGTCTGCTATACTTACACTTGATGTAGAGGTCTACCCTCCGTGCGTTCCATCATACGTCCATTTCATCTGGAACCGCAGAAAGGCATAAACCTGTGACCCTAGCAGAGGTATTTAACGCATGTCAGGATATTGAGCTGAGACAAGCAAAGTTGTACGCCGCGCTATCCTTACTCTTGGGCGAAGTCGACGAACGCATCGCCCGGTTTTGGGAGCAGATGAGTACAGAGGAGTGGCAACACTATATGCTCGTCGACTTTGGTCGGTCACTATGCGCTCAGACAATTGGCTTGGACGCGCCTGCCGTAGGGCTTCCCGGGGTGCCCATTCAACAGATTACTGACGCGTTGAGCGAGCATGAGCAGCAAGTTGATGGTGGGCGAATAACGCTGAATGGGGCTTTTGAGATTGCCATTGCTATTGAAGGCAGCGAGGCGGACACTATCTACATGTATTTGCTCTCTACTATCAAAAGAGCAATTTACGAAAGTGACCAGCCGTACCTGATTAGCCGTATCTCACAGGTGGAGAAGGATATGGCGGCGCACATCGACCTTTTGATCGACTCTACCCGGCGGTTTTCCAAAATTCCAGAACTGGTTCGAAGGGCGCAGGCGCTGAAGGAACACCACGCCCATTAATTTAGGAATCAAGCTGGCGATGGACGGAATGCGAGAATTGCCGGGAGTCAAGTCAGGCTAGCGGAATTGCGTAGTTAATCTCACAGAATCAGTTTTGCGAGGGTAATTACGCATTGACTGCCCATTCCAACGGCTCGTTTTGCAGATAAGGGCGTAAGAGGGTTTGGAGGCGGCGGTGCGCATGATGAAGATGTGCCTTGATTGTTCCTTCGGACCTATCCAACCGAGCGGCAATCTCTTTTAGTTGGAGACCTTCATGATAACGAAGATTAAAGACCCGTTGTTGCCCCGGGGGAAGCTGGCTAACCGCTTTGCCTATAATTTGACCGAGTTCGCTTGATTCCGCTTGGTCCGGCGGACGTGGTCTTGAATCGTTGAAAATGAGTTCGTTTTCGGCGATTGTCGGGTTCAAATCATCAAACGATACGGTTCGCTTTCGGTTTTGTTGACGAATAAAGTCAATACAACGATTGATTGCGATCCGATAGATCCAGCTATAGAATGCCGATTCCTGCTTAAAATTGGGTAGGGCTTGGTACGCTTTGATGAATATCTCTTGACAAAGGTCTTTGGCAGTCTCGGGATTGGACACGTGTTTATAAACCAAACTGTAGATTCTGCCTTGGTATCGGACGATCAATTCATTGAAGACACTCCGCTCGCCGCACTGGAATCGGTCAATAAGTGCGTACTCGTCGATAGGATTTGGATCCAACGGTAAATCGACCACGGATATACGATTGGAATTAGCCACTTTTTTGCTCCCTAATACCGGTCAAATCCCCTGATTGTCGAGTTTTCGAACAAGTTCGTTGGTCAACAGATGTCCCCTAATTGAACACCTAGATCGAACAATCGTTCCGAAATTCGGAACAATTATAGGCACTCAGAGGTAGGGTTGAATGCACGAGCTCCCGTAATGAAGTAACTTTGCGGCTTTCCAATATATTGCCCATCAATCCGATTCCCTTCCGGCACGAATCTTGCCATTCGAGTTGTTTTGACATGTCCCATGCCTCGATATAGCATTCAGAACAAAATTGTCTTGCCATTCCTGGTACTTTTCATCGCCGTTCTCCTCGTTGTTCCGCTTATCACCATTGCCCTCTTCGATCAAACATACAATAGGCAGTTCAGCCGTGAAACCGAGGGATGGTTAAAGGTCATTAAAACCACGGGTTACGTCGTAATGCCAGAGCAAGTTCAACAAGCGTACGGCGTGGAAGTCATGGTCTTCGGCGCAAGCAACGCTTTGAACTTCACCACACTCGACGACTTGTCGGATGACGGTATGGTTAATTTGACAACCGATATGAAATTGCGGGCAGCCCGACAGAAGATTACGGAATCGGGCGACGCGCTGGTGTCGCAAAACGTCGTTCTTGATGGCAAGCCCTATAAGGTCATCTATGACTCCCTGGCACAGGGACGGCTGTATTGCTTGCTCCGACCGATGGACGACATAGCGGAAGGGAAGCGCCGACTGACGTGGTTGATTTCGGGAATCGCCGTCGTTGTCATTTCATTAGTTGCGCTTACCAGCCATTTAATTGGGCGAAATCTCTCAAATCCGATCAAAATTTTGGTGCAATTTACACGTCAGGTCGCCGAGGGCAGGCTGGATGGCCAGTGCAACGTGAAAAGCGACGATGAAATCGGTGACTTAACCACCGCCTTCAATCAAATGACTCGCGACTTGCGAGATTCACGGAACGAACTTATCCGCGCCGAGCGGCTTGCCACCGCTGGAAGAATGGCGGCGTCGTTTGCACACGAAATACGGAATCCGTTGTCCTCTATGCGGATGTTAGCCCAAATGTTGATGCAGAGGAAAGATTTACCGGTCTCAAAGCGCGAACAGTCGGTAGGCTATATCCTTGAAGAGATAGAACGGATCGATGTCATCGTGAGAGGATTTATGAATTTTGCCCGGCCGGCAGCGCTTGAACTTGAAACGCACAATCTCAACCAAGCGCTTGAAGAAGTACTCAATGTTATGGGAGCGAACTTAAATCATCACCAGATCACGCTTGTCAAGAAATTTGAATCGGAACTCCCTCCAATTCGGTTTGATCGGGACAAAGTGAAACAGGGGTTCATGAACATCGTGCTGAATGCGATGGAGGCAATGTCAGAGGGCGGTACCGTGGAGGTAGAGACCTCACGCCATGACAACCGTGTTCAAGTTGATGTGGTTGACCCCGGAACTGGCATCGCCTCCAAGGATTTGGAGCAACTGTTTGAACCGTTTTTCACGACCAAGCTGCAGGGATCAGGACTTGGACTGGCGAACACAAAGCGGATTCTGGAGCAACACGGCGGAGGAGTGACCATCCAAAGTTCAGAGGGGAAGGGGACGAGAGTGTCTTTTTGGTTGCCTTTAACGTAAAGGCGATCTCGTGCCGGTTATAGCCATTGTAACTAAGAATTATACATACAGGATTTACGCAGTTCGGCTGTATAGTGAAATCCAACGTTCCAACCCAACTGAAGCGAGCGAATAGCGAGTAGGATTTTCTATCGCGTTGGGATCTCTGTAGGATCTCTATCGCGGCCGCTATCCACTCAGTTGATCGTTCCCTTGATCCCTCCGTCGTGCCGTAAGGTGCACAAGGGTTACGGCATATGGAGTATGCCTACTACTGGCAAAATATGTCAAAATGAATGTGAATGACTATAGAAATTCATGGGACATTATGGCAGGCTGACATTAATTCGTCAAGCAACAAGCAGTAGTCAGTGGCTGGTTGCCTGTAGCCAGTAAACACCCGGGCGGGGAATTATAGAAACCGATTTTTCGAGAAAAGATTCGGTGATTTAACGATTGCCTATCATCCGAGATCTGATGATTGACGATTGCCGGCAGTTCTCCCTTAACGTATTGACGGTTTCTTGACTTTTTGCCGGTTTAACGGCAGCACCGCGAGGACGCAAGACGCGCCAATCCACTGCCACTCCCTCAACATTAGAGGAGTTGTTCCGAAAATCTTGGCTGCCGGTTCCAAGTAAACAACCGCCGCATGCAGTCCCATACAAACAAGGATAATAACGAGCAAGGGGAGGTTAGCCGCTATCCTTTGAGGGAGGGATTCCCAAGCGTAACGGCGATACTGGAAGTTGGAGAATAATTGCGTGAAAATGAGAATGGTGCACGCCGTGGTTTGAGCAACCGTCTCGGTTTTTGCCCAGTTCCCGGAGGTAACCCCAACCATTACAAGAAAACCGACAATTGCGAGACCGCTGATGAACAAACTGCGGAACAGATCGGAGCGGTGAGATGTGTGCAGGAACGGAGGGACTTTCCGAGATCTGCTGTATCTGTATCGTTCTTGGATCCGGTCACTGCCCAAGTAGATGAGCGGAACGAGGTTAACAAGGAAGTGAATCCAGATAATCTGGTGCAGAGTCAGCGGCATCGGCAGACCGTATAACTGATGCAGGACAAATCCCGCGACAAGCGTGATCAGTTGAGCAAGCGTAGATGAGAGCAGCCACCGCATCGAGTTTCTGAGGTTGTCATACGCTTCCCGGGTATGGTGCAACAAAGCCTCGATTACCGCAAAGCCCTCCTTAAGCATTAAACAACCCGCATGTTTCTGTACCACGTGACAGGCATGCGATGCCGAAGCGAAACCCACGTCGGCGGCTTTCATGGCGCGCGTGTCCAGAGGTCGCCGCCCCAAAAACCCCAACGTATAACCATGACGTCCGAGATATTGCACAACCCTGAGCCGCTGCGCCGCCGAAAGTTTGCAATAGACCAAGCAACGACTGATAATAAAATCGTAATCTTCCCCGTGGTCGTCAAAATCGGCTCTCTCCGCGACTGTGTTTCTGTCCTGAGTAATACCGGTTTCCTTGGCGAGTTCGGCAGCCATCTGTCGATTCTTGTCCGTGATCATTACTATCTTCATTCCCGCGTCCATGCAAGATTCAACGGACGCCTTCGCTCTCTCAAGGGCGGATGTTGAAAACGCCACTAGTCCTAAAAACGTGGCGCTACATTTCATTTCGTTTTGCGAATCGGCGACGCCTGAAATCCTATGTGCTACGCCCAAGACGTGGGCGCCCCTATTGTATAGATGTTCGGCTACCTGCCCAATCAACGCCGCCTGATCCGGAACAATCTCGTGCACGGATCCTTGATTTTGCATGGATCGACAAGCTTGCAGCACGATTGCCGGCTCACCAAGTATCATCTCGAGTTGTTTCTCGCCTCCGGTTTCGAACACGAATCCTTTATATGGATGATTCGGTGTCTCGGGGATTTCATCAACCAATGGTAGCTCCGTGTCATAACGAGCGAGATCGTAACCGATCCGGAGGGCAACTTCTTTAAGCGCGGTGTAGACATCTACGCCATGCGAATTGCCGTATTGATACTGCCTACCGCTCGCGCATCGGCTCGCCGCCAATATCAACAGTGGAAATCCGTGCGGTACTTGAGACTCCGACGGCGGCACAGGAAGCGTGTTTCCATCCGCTTCGCCGGATGCCGTCTCTAGCATTGCGAGCCACTCTTCCCAGGAGGCATGCTCGACCAATTGATCGTCCACGAACACATGAGAGAGAGAGAGCCGTGCTTTCGTGATAGCGCCTATTTCGTCTACACAAACGGCAGTGAGGTTATTCAGCGCCTCCAGCGTATTCAGACGCTGAATCGCAACTCCCTTTCTCAGCATCTTATTAGCGTTGTCGGCAAGAATTGATCGGGCGGTCAAAGCGATGCCGTCCGGAACGGAAGCGATAGCAAACCCCAATCCTAGAAGAAGCAACTCGGGCCATTCCGGTGAGACATCGGCGGCTCTATTCAGCCCCCAAGTAATCGCGATGACAAGGGTGGCAATGATTAGACCGGCAAAACTGAAACAGTTGTAGAAAAAGCGCATCTGTCGCTCAGCTTCCGTCGGACGGTCCGGTGGTGGAAGTTTCCGTTTGCTAATCTTACGGAGCTCGAGATTTTTGCCCGTCTTCACTACGATTGCCCGTCCGTTGCCTGCGGTCACATACGTCCCTCCAAAAACCATATTTCTTTGCTTCTCAGGTGGTACGGCAACGGCTTCCGGCATGCCTTCGGCACGTTTCGGGACCGATACGGCTCCATCGAACAACGGTGTTTCATCAACAACCAGTGAATCCACTTCGACGATGCGAGCATCGGCGGGGATATAGTCTCCTTCGTCAAGAATGAGCAAATCTCCCGGTACAACATCTTTGGGGATAATCTTGGTTAGTAAGCCGCCGCGAATGGCGGAGAGGTGTATGTCGGAGTGTTTATGGATGGATTGTAGATGATTTCGAGTTTTGGCGGCTTGGGCAAACCTCCAAAGGACATGGAATCCCAGGATAGCAGCGATCACAATCGCCTCGCGGCTCGCCTGTTTAGAATACCATAGCACGGCAACGGTAACCGCCAGAAGCAACACGGGAATATTCGCAAATTGCTTCAGGAAGAGTAGAGGCAGGCGAGATTCAGGTGTCGGGTCTACTTCATTATCGCCGAAGTTTTGGCGTTGGGTTCTTACCGCATCATTGGTAAGCCCACGTTCAAGATCTGTCCCGAACTCGTGTAAAATGTGTGGAATGGTCTGAGTGTGCCAGTCTGGCATAATTGACTCAACTAGAAGGGTGGGTTGTTTAGTCTTTTTCAGGCAGAATGCACTCGGGTGAGTCGTTCCTCGGTTGATTAACCAGACGTGAAACCGTGTAGGCAGTCATCTCCTCCGCAGGATATGGCTCAAGAACGAGATCGAGATTGGAAGGAGTTTGTTCGGCCGGATTCAACCACAACTCATATGCCTCTTCGTCCAGAATTACTGGCATCCGGTGGTGAATCTGCTCCAACATTTCGTTGGGCGGACAGGTGATGATTGTGCAAGACAGCAGACTATCTTCTTCCCCCGGGGGCCGCCATGCTTCCCAAAGCCCAGCGAATGCGAAGGGTTTGTTAGATGCCATTCGGATGTAAAACGGTGTTTTCGGTTCGCGACCCGACTCTTGTCGCCACTCATAATAACCGTCGGCTAGGACGAGACAACGCCGACGTTTATATGCAGTTCGGAAGGAAGGCTTCTCAGCAAGTGTCTCCGACCTCGCATTGATCATTCGATTCCCGATTTTCGGGTCTTTTGCCCAAGCAGGGATCAGCCCCCACTGAAAGAACTCGATTCTGTTCTCACCGTTGTTTGGGGCTACCGCGACGCTCTGGGTTGGCGCGATATTATAACGCGGCGAAAACTCGTCGGGAATATCGAATTCAGGCAGTATCTCTGCTATGCTAACAGGTGTCGCTGCGAGCGTGTAACGTCCACACATAAGCATCTCTGTTTTGGTCGAAATAATTGTTATTTTTTTTAGCGCATCTATTTCCGGAGGAATTCATTATAGCACATCCAAAAATTCATGCCGAATTTTTTCTTGACTAACTTAACGTATGTATGGTATTGTGTCGGTATTATTGGTTGGAGTGGAGGGAAAACAACCATATTTACACGTGCTTAAAGCGGAGATTGGTTATGTTCGCGTGCCTGCTCATTTATAATTGTGACGAGTGCTCTATTCAAATCGGCGAATTACTAGCTTTCTATTCATCAAAATGGGAACTTGGGGATGGTGGCGTCATCTATACAGATTTCGGCAGTATCGGCGATCGAATTCAAGTGTTGATTTATGAACTAAAACTCAGGGAGATGCAAGCCCGTATAGGTGTTGCCCCCTCGCGTTTTGCCAGCTTCGTCGCCGCCCACGCTGTCGACGTTGAAACGCCTCTCTTCATATCGCCGGTGCAGCTTGAGGCCTTCCTGGCTGACCAAAGCGTTTCATATCTCCCAATCTCCGGCAAGAACCAAGAACGTTTGGGGATGTTGGGACTACGGACATTAGGTCAGGTCGCACGCATTGATGTCCGTGAACTCGTAAATCAATTCGGACGGGAGGGCCAATTCATTAGGAGTTACGCAGTTGGCTGAAGCGTATAAAGAGGTTGTGCCAAATAAGCCCGTACCGCATCTCTGACAATAGAGAGTTTTGCATCAAACCAACTGATACCGGTATGATAGCAATAGTGCTCAATTCTCAGAAAGGCTCTCAGCGCTAAACCGATATGATTTCTTTGAGTGCGAGCAGAGCGCACTTGTGCGCGTTCAATGCCAACAAATTGCTTAATCCCGCGATGATATTCTTCTATTGTCCAAGACCATTCGGCATATTTGAGACGCGTCAATTCGTCCATCTGTAAATCATTCGTTGCCCAATATTCAATGTCACCTTCTGGAGTGTCAACCTTAAATACTCGAATCAATCCATAGCCTTTGAGATGGACAATTGTACCTGTTGATTCACTCGGAAGCGTACTCACCGGACGGTTACCGGAATAATCTTTACTGACAAGTCGGTTGGCAGCTAGACGAGTAAGCCACTTCCAACCATGACCTCGCACCGCTTTTAGATTCTTTAGACTGGCATACCAACTATCAAAACACACACATTCAGGAGCAAAACCGCGTGTTTTCGCTTCTTCAAGCATGGCGCGGAAATGCTCATTCTTCGTCAAGCCGTCTTTGGCTTTATCATAGATTCGATAATCACACGGAATATGTCTATCGCCATCCGTCCAGAGCAAAGTGACCAAGTTAATCCCATTCACAACTCGGTGGTGTTTCCCTGACCAGTGTTTTGTCACGAGTTCAATCTTTTGTGAATAAGGTTTATCCAGAGTCGAGTCATCTATAACTAAAATTCCGGATTCTAATTTCACCTGATTTCTCGATTCTTGCCACAGTTTGCCAGTATCGGGTTCCTCTCGATGCAAGAGCCGTGTTATCGAATCGTGAGCCGGAGGATTATCAGCTTGGGGTTGAACTTTTTCCGATTCAAGACAACTGTAACTTTTCTGAGCGGCTACCAAGAAATCAATATAGTCAGTGTCAGTATATTTAGGGGGATTCATACTCAAATTATAACCTATTTTCACTCAACTGCGTAACTCCTATTCATGTCGGAATTGGCGCGGGGAATAGACTCGACGCCGCTGCCATCCCAACGGCCACCCGCTGACGCGGACGAAGGCATGTGGCAGATGGGCATATGGGACAGTCGAGAAGGCACTGAAACTCATCGGCAACCTGCCCCAACAACCATTGTCTCTGACGACGCGGGTTATCCACAGTCACTTCTTATTAATGGCATGGAAGTCTTTATTACCGATATTGTCGACCTCTGGACAATCGAGAATCGATGGTGGACGGAGCAAAGAACAAATTGCGAATACTTCGAGGTAGTTGAATTGGGGGCAAAATCAACTTCCATTCTCTGCCACGATCTTGACCATGGCGAATGGTACATACACTAAGATGGGACTCTATGAAATACGCTGAACTTCACTGTCACAGCCATTACTCCTTCCTGAATGGGACATCCAGTCCCGCCGAACTCGTAGAACAGGCGGTTAAGCTAGGGTTGAAAGGCCTCGCGCTAACAGATGACGACGGGCTCTACAGCGTTATACCCTTCGTAAGAAAATGCGAAGAACTCGGGTTGCCATATTGCGTCGGAGCATCAATTACAGTAGGACAGGATAACACGGAATTGGAGCCACAGACAGGGCAACACAATGACGATTATATTATTCTGCTATGTCAGAACCTGACGGGCTATCACAATCTGTCGCAACTGATTACCCGCGCCCGACACGCCCGACCAAAGGGCGAAGCCAGAGCGACGCTTGAGGCAATCAACGAACTGTCGGAAGGGCTGATATGCCTCGTGGGCGGGAAGGAAGGCAACATCCCTAAGCTGATCCTAGACAATCAGATAGGAAGAGCGAGCGCAGCCATCGAGATCTACCGTGAAATCTTTAGCGACAATAGGCTCTATGTCGAACTCGTCAACCACCGTGAACCTGGCGATTTTGCTCGGTGTAGGAAGTTGTATCAACTAGCGTCCGAATTAGGCTTAGAATGTGTTCCCACAAACGGCGTTCGCTACGCCAGCCAGGATAAAGCCACGCTATACGACGTGTTACGGTGTATTGCACACAAAGTGACGCTGGATAAATCCGATGCCATCCGTCCGCAAAACCACCAACGCTATCTCAAAAGTGCTAACGCCATGGGAAAGCTGTTCGCTGAAATACCGAACGCACTAAGAAACACAGGACACATTCTCGATCAATGTCAGCTCGACCTGGATTTTACCGAATACCGATTCCCCGACTTCCCGACGCCGGAAGGGAATACCGATGAATCTTATTTGATAACTTTGTGCGAGGAGCAGCTCCCCAGAAAATATGCTGTAGTAACCGCTGAGGTTAAGGAAAGGCTCAAGGAGGAGTTGAGTCTCATTATACGACTCGGCCTCGCGGGTTACTTTCTCGTGGTCTGGGATATTGTGGCGTTCGCACGGTTACAGCGAATCCCCGTTCAGGGCAGGGGTTCCGCAGCGAATTCGTTGGTGGCGTATCTCCTTGATATCACGCCTGTTGACCCTATCAAGTACAATCTGTTCTTCGGGCGATTTCTGAACGACGCGAAAACCACCATCCCCGACATCGATCTTGACTTCGCCGCCTCGCGGAACGCGCACCTCGCTGATAGAGAAGATGTCATTCAGTATGTCCATAAGAAATACGGGTTCCAATGCGTGGCGTTGGCGTGCACCTTCATCACGTACCAAGTGCGCGGGGCGATTCGGGAAGTGGGAAAAGTGTTCGGCATTCCCAATCGTATTTTAGACAAGATGTCACGCTTGGCAGAGGGGCAGAATGTGTCCTCCGCTTTTGATAAGATTGATGAACTAGAAGAATTTGCGTCCTACGCTAGTCGCCCGATCTGGAAACACTTTCGGGAGCATGTCGAAGCGATTATCGGGACACCTCGCCACCTGTCGATGCACCTAGGAGGCATGGTGGTTACTTCCCGCAATCTCTCAACGCTCGTGCCGTTAGAACCCGCACGTATGCAAGGTCGGCGCGTCTGTCAGTGGGATAAAGATATGATTGAGGACGCAGGCCTGATCAAAGTTGATCTCCTCGGCTTGGGCATGCTTGCTGTCGTGCGGGAGACCGTGGGCTTGATTGCTGATGCCCACGGCGTTGACATTGACCTCGCCGCCATCCCGCCCGGCGACCCAAACGTCTATGATATGCTCGCGGTTTCTGATGTCATCGGCGTGTTCCAAGTCGAATCTCGCGTACAGATGTCCACTTTGCCGCGCATCAAACCAAGATCGGTAGACGAACTGGCAATCCAAATAGCGCTGATCAGGCCAGGGCCGGTACAGGGGAACATGGTGTCGCCCTATCTCCTCCGGAGAACGAACAGAGAGGCGGTTCGATATTCACACTCGGAACTTGAGAGTATTCTTAAGGAGACCTTGGGAGTAATCCTCTTTCAGGAACAAGTGCTTCAAGTCATCTGTCGCATCGCCGGATATTCGCCAGGTCAAGCAGAAAATCTCAGACGCAATTTGAACAAGACTCGGTCTAAGAAAGCGGTTGCCGAAATGCAAGGTGCATTTGTCGCGGCAGCCATGCAGAATGACGTATCACGCCACGACGCCACAGAGATCTTCGGCTATGTCGCAGGGTTTGCGGGATACGGATTTTGCAAGTCCCATGCACTGTCGTTTGCACATCTCGTTTATCAAGCCGCCTGGCTGAAATATTATTATCCTGACGCTTTTCTCGCGGCCCTCTTGAACAATCAGCCGCTCGGCTTTTATCCGACCGATGTGCTCATTAACGATGCAAAACGCCGATCCATTCGAATCTTGCCTGTAGACGTGAACCAAAGCAAAGCGCGTTGTACTGTCGAAAGCAAGGGAACTGTGCGTTTGAGTCTTACTTGCGTCAAAGGACTCAGTTTACCCAAGGCTCAGCAGGTGCAAACTGCTCGTCGCACGGGGGAATTTGTGTCCATAGAGGACTTTGTGCGACGCACCGAACTCGATTGTGCGGTAATTGAACGGTTGGTTGCCGCCGGTGCCTGCGACGGTTTTAACCTGCCCCGACGGAAAATGCTCTGGCAGCTCTGGATACTCGATCGCTGGCGTGAACACAACCTCGCCATTGAACCACAACTCGCGTCTCCAGACCTTCCGAAACTAGACGCTTGGGAGGAACTCGATTGGGAATACGCTGCTCAGGGGTGTTCACCGCGCTCTCATCCAATGCAACTCATGCGAGCGAGGCTCAAGAACAACGTATGTCCGAGTGATAAATTGAAGGCACTGAGGGACGGTATCAGGATATGTGTGGCTGGGCTCGTGATCTGTTTGCAGCGGCCGCCTACCGCCAAGGGGTTCGCATTTCTAGTACTAGAGGACGAGAACGGCTTACTGAATGTAGTTATTACGCCACAGGTCTATCAACAGTATCGCTCAATCTTCAAACTTTCACCCTTCGTGTCTGTGCGCGGTTTTGTGCAACGTCGGGACGGAATAATTCATGTGAAAGCCCGATCGTTTGAACGGTTGGTTTGGGACTAATGCTGACTCTGTTGGCACAGAAAGGAATGCGTCGCGCTGCAGAAGTATTTTGGAAAGACGCCTAATCAAAAGCTAGTTGAATGGCGTAAACGCAGCGGATAGGTTCGGGGCAATCGCAGCTGGCTTCGGCCAAGAAGAGAGTCCTCTACCTCGCTAGAAAACATGGATTAGAATTGGCATCGCGAGGGAAATCAATGGAAAGCGAGTTCGTTGACTCAATGCACTGATTGGACGAGTCGTACCGTTGCCCCTGTTGCGTCAATAGGCAAAATCTTGACATCACAAGCAACTTGATGTCGGGCGAAAGCCCGAGACATCTTCTCGGCAACCTCATGCATCGCGGTTGTGCAATAGGCGGCAACCGACGGTCCTGCTCCACTCAGCGCAACGCCAAACGCACCTGCCTGCGTTGCCGCTTCCGCGATTTCATCGTAACCGGGTATTAGCGGAATTCGGTAGGGCTGATGGAGTCGATCGTTCATCGCTTGTGATAACATCTCGAAGTTCCGCGTCGCAACGGCGGCGACCAGCAATGAACTACGACTCACATTAAAAACCGCATCGTTGAATTCGACCGATTTGGGCAAAAGCCGGCGTGCGTCCTTGGTTGACAGTGGGAAGTCCGGAATTGCCAGCACAACATGGAGATCCGTACCGCAATCCAACTTGAGCGTGTGGACGACATCCGAGTCCATTACGGAAACAACCAAACTCCCTAGCAGCGAGGCAGCTACATTATCGGGGTGCCCATCAATTTCGCACGCGAAATTGAGGAGTTCGGAGTTCGAGAATGGCTCTCCACAAAGCACGTTTGCCGTCAACAGACCGCCAAGGATGGCAGTCCCGCTACCTCCCAACCCACGGGTTGCCGGAATTCCGTTCGTTAGAGATAATCTAAGCCCTTTGGGTTGGTTTCCGCTGCGTTTGTAGATTAGTTCTGCCGCTTGGAAGCTGATATTTTCGCTAGTGCCGGGAATCTTGTCCGCGTCGATCCCGGATACAACAACTTCCTTGCCGCTTGCCGTTTCTTCTAACTCGACACTGCTATACAGTTGGAGCGCAAGCCCAAGCACGTCAAAGCCGGGGCCAAGGTTGGTCGTACTAGCAGGGATACGCGCAATCGCTTTACGAGACATACACCTAGGTTATTTTTGCAATCCCTGCTTCCATACGGTTTAGGGCTTCATGGATATTTTCCAAGGAGTTTGCGTACGAAAGTCGTAAATACCCGTCGCCGAACTTTCCGAACGCCGTTCCCGGCAAAAGCGCGACGCCAACTTCATTGAGCAGATGGTCGGCGAGATCGCGACAAGAAAGCGGGAGTTGCGTCACGTTAGGGAATACGTAAAACGCCCCGAGCGGCTTGCGACAACTGATTCCCTCAAGTGCGTTTAGACCGTCGACAATGGCGTCGCGACGAATCTTGAATTCGGCAGCCATATTCGCCACAAAGTCTTGTGGACCTTTTAGGGCTTCAATACCCGCAATCTGAATAAACGTGGTTGTACAGGAAGTGGAGTTAATTGTCAACTGGGTGATCTTATCGGCTATGGGCTTAGGCGCGATGCCGTAGCCTAACCTCCAGCCGGTCATTGCGTAAGTCTTCGAGTGCCCTTCAATCATGATTGTTCGTTCTTTCATGCCGGGACGATTGATTACGCTGTCGTGTGTGCCTTCGTAGAGTAGGCGAGAATAGACTTCGTCGGTGAGGACGTAGAAATCGTGTTTGATTGCCAACTCCGCAATCGCGTCGAGATCTTCCTCTAAAAGGATCCCGCCCGTCGGGTTTTGGGGCGAATTGATAATTAGCAGTTTTGTCTTGTCTGAAATAGAACTAACGAGGTCATCAATACGAAAACGGAAATCAACTTCCTCGCGGAGCGGGAGCGCGACGGGGGTGGCGCCAATGAAGTTGATAACGGACTCATAGATTGGAAATCCCGGCTCCGGATAGATGACTTCGTCGCCCTCGTCAACCAACGCCAAGATGGTGAAGAACATAATCGGTTTTGCACCGGGTGTCACCGTAACCTCGTCCGGATGAATCTCGACACCTCGAGTTTCCGAGATATGTTCTGCCACGACTTCGCGAAACTCCAGCAATCCCGCAGACGGACCGTAGCCCGTATGCCCATCCTTCATTGCCTTGAATGCTGCCTCACAGATGTTCATTGGTGTTATGAAGTCGGGCTGCCCAATCTCAAGGTGGATAATATCTCGTCCTTGGGCTTCAAGGGCTTTCGCTTTGGCGAGTACCTCGAACGCCGACTCAGTCCCCAGACGGTCCATACGAGCCGCAAAATTCATTTGGTTGTCTTCCCCCTCACACAATTTATGAATGTAGGTCGTAGCCGCAATGACTCAGGTAACCATGACAGACTTGATCTCGCGGGCACGACAAACGCAGAGCCATCTCCGACTGTCCGTTTTCGTGGCGGTCAAATTCTGAAGAGGCTTACCTATACTGCATAACCAGGCCGTTGTTACCGGTAACCCAAGCTCTTTCGCCTCTTACGAAAATGTCCTTTACGGGGACTTTGGAAGCGTCGGGGTCACTTATATCTTGCTTTTCCCATGTTTTACCGCCATCCATGGTGTGAATGATTACGCTAACCCCGAAATCTCCACCAACTGCCCACCCCGCGGTGTCCCTGGCAAACTGGACACTCAGAAGGTGTTCCTCTGTGCCGCTGCTCTGGCTCTCCCATGTATCTCCACCGTTGGTGGTGTGAAGAATGACGCCATTCTCCCCAACTGCCCAACCTGTTGAAGCGTTAATAAAGAAAACGTCTTTCAGGATATCCTCAATGTGGGTTGGCTGGTCTACCCAATTTTGGCCGCCATCGACCGTTTTTTGGATTAAGCCATCTTGGCCTCCCGTACGCGGACTGAGCCTCACGCCTGCCACCCAGCCTGTGGAATTATCGGCAAAGTGAATCACATTGAAAACGCTTGTATCGTCTTCGCCGACTCCGCTGCCAGCTTCACCGCCGCGAAGAATCTTCCACGTATTGCCGCCATTCGTCGTTTGAAGAATGGTTTCGCCCATTCCGACTACGAAACCGTTCGTCGGGCTCACAAAAAAGAGGCTGTAGAGGTCGTTACCAACCTTGCTAGTTTGAATGTCCCAGCGCTCACCGCCATCCTTGGTGGCGACAATCGTGCCCTCGGCGCCAATCGCCCAACCGTGTTTTTCGTCGTAAAAGTAGACAGCCGACAAATTCTTATTGACATCAACCTCGGCTTTCGACCATGTTCTGCCGCCGTCTTTCGTGTGACCGATGAACCCCGGGTAGTCCATGTCAAAGACAGAACTTCCAACTACCCATCCCTCTTTTGAACCAGTGAACGCGATCGAGAAGTAATCCCTTATTTCGGGGTCCTGCTTCTGCATCACACCCCACTCTCCCTCCGCGTAACAGAATCCGCAACTGATTACGAGCAATATAATGGCTCCGGTTTGAAGCCATCCCCGTTGGTGTATCATTAGAATTTACCCCTTCCTTAATTTTTGCCTTAGTATAGCACTCATTCAAAAATAGTGTCAACGCAAAAAAACCTTAGTAGTAAGGCAATCGCGTCTGATATTGGGTGGAAGGATGGAAGCTGAGAAACGGGAACGATATGAAGGAAAGAATGGACGCGAATCACACAGTAGTAAGCTGCCCACCAACTTTTTTTCCCTTCTTAGGAGGAGATTTTCAATCATCAAATCGCAGAAGAGAGATTCGACAGTTGAGTGAAAGGGCGAAGGAGGATTTGACGACTGTCAATCTCTGTCCCTTAATGCTATTTGGCGACGATTATCGTACCCGTTTTGAAGCTGTCACCGATCTGCATCTGGTATACATACACGCCGCTTTCAACGACCTCGCCGTCTTCGTCCTTACCGTCCCATTCCAATTCGTTGTCGTCGGGACCTCCTCTCAATTCCTTGACCATTGCTCCGTCAATATCGAAAATCAGTACAAAGAATTCGCCCTCGGCCCCCTCAATCACACGGGCGGGGAACACAATGCGGTTGAAGGCGGAATTATCCGATAACGGCAGGAACGGATTCGGCGCGGGAGAATCAAGGATGCGATGTTGCTCAGCCTTCGACGGAGATTCGTTTCCCGCCTCGTCAATGGCTTCGACAGCATAGAAAAAGATACCGACTCCGAGTATACGATTGTCGGAAACCTCGTATTCTGTCCTGTCCGGGTCGGCAAGAATTTCTCCGTTGATTAGCGGGGTTAACTGATTAATCGACGAACCGAAAGAAACCCGATATCTTGTCACGTCAAGGCTTGGACTACGAGACCATGTTACTTTGATTGCATTGCCGGCGCTAACAAGATTCAACCTTGCAGGCGGTTGGGGGGCAGCGGTATCGGGACGAACGGTGATGTTGTTATTTCTTGAGCGGTCAGATCGTAACAGTGGAGTCTTATATGCCTCGATAGCATACGCGTGGAGACCGGGTGAAACATCAATATCGCGGAAAACAGTTGACAACCGATCGTCAATATTGATTAACAGCTCGTTGTCACGATAAATAAAGTATCCAATCACATCAAGGTCTTCCGATTCTCTCCAGTTGGCAATAACATCATTCTCCCCTGGTGCATCTCTTTTAACGGTAAGTCCTTGGACGGCGGCGGGCGGTACATTGGGAATGACTTCGAGGGTAAAATCATCATTATTCACCTTTCCGTCAGCTTGTCCCGGTTTAATGAACTCCCCGATAGGGTGATCCGCCGGGTTTCTCAACCGCGCCTTGAAAGTCACCGTTTGGGTGACCGGACTGGGTGTCTGGCAATCAAAGGCAATTTGATATACAGAGTTACTAAAATCGGCAATCGGCGTACCGAAAACAATCCGCAGGGAATTCCCGCTGAATTCGGCAGTTACAGTCTGTCGCTCTCCATCGCGCAGAATCCACCGAATATCGGCTGTTTCAGCGATAAATTCGTTTGGCAGTAAAATGTCGATAGTCCGAATTTCCTCTCCCGGCTCCGCCTGAGATCGATCAATGATCATCGTCACTATCAGCGCCACGGTTGAATTTGCAACCACGACCCCCTGATCGTCGCCCACGACGTTGATTTCACCCACCGAGGTGACTGCGGAATTGCCACTTGTCACGGCTATGAGCATTAGAATTGGGATGAGGCGGGTGAAGGATTCTCGCTGTGTCTTCGTCATTTATTTCCCCTTGATAACTATACGAGATTAGAGATTGCCGAAAAACCAAACCTAAAAACCAACCGTAAACCCCTCATGATTGTGCATTCTTCTCTGTCAAAATATCAGGTTGAATGAAACGCGCTGTGTCGTATTGTCCTCAAGGTGGCCCGTGAGAATTTGAAACGCATAATCAAGTTGCACGTAAGTTGCAATTTTCACACTTCCACCCAGAGCGAGAGTCGTCGCGCTGTTGATGGTGTTCTTGATGCCATAGCCAGCGCGAACGGCGACGGATTTGTTTAACCATACTTCCGCGCCGGCGCGAACGTGATTTTCACCGTTCCGAATCTCTACTTCAACAAGCCCTAGCCCCGACCTCAAAATCTCACGCAGAGATTCCTGCTGAGTGTTATCGGCTATCCCCGCAAGGTTGTATGCGAGACCGATTCGGAAACTGACGGGAACACTATCCGCATTGGTCGAATCAAAAACGCTCACATCCGCGGGCACTAGGTTTTCCGCTGACAAACCGAGACTTAAACCTGCCGACGATTTTACGATGACACCCACATCCGCGGAGAAAGCGGAGGCAGATGTGCCGCTTCCCGCAGACAGTTGTCTCACGAATTCTTCATACTCGTCAAAGTTGATTCCGAAAGACTTCAGGTTCAAGCCTATCGCGAATTTTTCGGTAAAAGCCTTCCCGTAGGAGAATTGCAGAGTCCGTTCAGTATAAATTTCCGAGTTCTCACTCAGAATTCCGATACTTGCTCCCAGCGTACCCGCGCCGCCGAGTGGTAGGACACTACCGAAATACTGGTAATTTATCAGCCCCTGGAACCGTTGGGCTAACGTTGCGTTGACGTAGGTTTTGTCAATGAAACCTAACCCCGCAGCGTTATAATTCGCCGCACTGCCATCATCCGCAAGTGCAACAAACGCTCCTCCCAGTCCGAGAGGACGGGCACCCACTCCAATGTCTCGGAATGCACCAAGAGCGGTCGACGTGTAGGTGCAGGCGATCAAGCCAACTGCACAGACGACAACTTTCAAATTCGCCATGTCTTGCTCCTTAACTGAGGTTCAACGTATTTCTATACGCGACTATGTTGCGTGGATATCCTAAATCTTCACAGATTGTGGCGTGGCGTCTCCCACAATCTCGTGCGGAAATCGTAACTGATGATTATGCGTTCGCTCCGGTCATCGGCACAAAACGGACTCCGGTGATTACTGTCTGTTTGATTCCCCGTTCCGTCTTTCGAACCAGGACAAGCTCTTGATTCAAAGTACCAATCGGGAGTACTAACCTGCCGCCGATTGCAAGTTGATTGATGAGCCGATGCGGAACTTCCTTTGGTGCCGCTGCCACAAGAATCCCGTCGTAGGGTGCGTGCTCTTGCCATCCGTAGTAGCCATTGCCAATCTTCAGATGAATATTCTGATAACCAAACGTGTTGAGACGCTGTTGCGCATCTTTCGCGAGATTCTCTATGATTTCTACGGTGTAAACCTGCTCAACGATTTCCGCTAACACAGCAGTTTGATAGCCGCAACCGGTGCCGATTTCGAGCACTTTGAAAGCCGGCTGCAGTTCGAGAAGCTCTGTCATCTGAGCAACGATGTAAGGTTGAGAAATGGTCTGGTTGTCAGCAATCGGCAAGGCATGATCGGCATAAGCCTCGCTCAGAAACGATGGCTCAACAAACCGATGTCGAGGAACCTTGCTCATCACCTCCAACACGCGTGGATTGGCAACTCCACGATCGTGAATCTGCTTACGAACCATCTTGTGCCTTAATTTGGCATAGTTATTCTCTGCGACGTGAGGCGTGTTCCGGGACTTTCGGACATTGAAGCGCATTGTCATCACCTCGGGACTTACGCACTTCGGTTTGCAGTAGATTGTCGATTTACCCCTGCTATGGAATCTTCTCGGCGATTTGATGGTCGAAGATCGCTCCTACAACAGAAGATCTCATCTTTGATTGCCCAGAGATGGCTTTGCCGATCATTGTTTAGACAATCTCTAATCATTGACCTCTATTGCGTAGGGCGTCAAGAGGAAGGTCCGGTGTCCTTGCAGTAGGCCCAAAAGAGATCTGCGCTGTCTGCCATCGGAACTGCTAACCAATGTCTTTGCGGAGTTGTAAGCCGTGATCCATCGGGTAAGCCAATTTTCGCGCGGTAATCGGACAAGTTCAACCTCTCGTTTTTCTAATCCGGCTTTCTTCCGTGCGACCGAGAGTGCGAGATTCAGCCCGCCCAGTTCATCAACGAGTCCATTTTCCAGCGCTTGTTTGCCTGTCCAAATACGACCTCTGGCAATATGATCGACCTCCTCCTTTGTCATGTCTCGAGCCACCGCCACTTTCATGACGAAGTCGTCGTAAATCTCGGCAATCTGCTGGCGAACAATGGTGCGTTCCTCCGGCGGATAGTCTCCGTAGTCCGTGTAGAAATCGGCGTGCTTTCCGCGCTTGATGATTTCCTTGTGAACGCCAATCTTGTCGTACAAACCTTTGAGGCTGTATTTCCCGCCAATAACGCCGATCGAGCCGGTGATTGTTCCTGGCTCGGCAATGATAACATGCGCTGGGACAGCGATATAATAGCCGCCCGATCCGGCCACATCACCCATTGAGACAATTAACGGTTTAGCCTCTTTCAGGTGCGTCAATTCCCGCCAGATAATGTCCGCTGCGATGACCAACCCTCCGCCGCTGTCAATCCGCAAAACAACCGCCTTGATTGAAGGATCTTCACGCACGGATCGAATTGCACGCGCAATTGTGGAGGAACCCATGGCATGGGTTCCCGTGAACGGATCCGAAAAACTATCGCCGGTAACCATCGTTCCGTGGGCTTCAATGATTGCGATCTTGGGCAATGGGACCTCCCAGTCGGGTTGGTATATCTCGGTGTTCAGATATGCCTTTGCTTTCACCAGTGAATACGTTTTGCCCGTCAATTTTTCTATTATGGCTTCCAACTCATCGCGATACACAAGCCGATCGACGACACCATTTTCAACCGCCTGCTTTGCCGTAAAGGGGCCCTGATCAATTTGTTCCTTTATTTGGTCTTGCGTTAAGTTTCGATCGGCGGCGATTGAGTCGCACACTTGACTGTACAGATCGTCCAGAATCGAGTTTTGGACTTCCCGGTGTGCATCGGACATGCGCTCCCGAGTAAAAAGATCCGATGCCGATTTGTAGTCGCCGATGTGTTCAAGATTCGCTCGGATGCCCAGCTTGTCCAGTGTTTCTTTGTAGAACGAACTCTCGGATCTCAGCCCAATTAACCGTACTTCTCCAGACGGATGAAGGATGATTTGGTCACACGCCGAGGCGACAATGTAACTCCCCGTGGAATAGTTGTGCGCATAGCAAATCGTACGTTTGCCAGCTGCTTTGAAATTCATAACCGCGTCGCGAATCTCCTGCAACCGCCCAACGCCGTAGTCACTGCTCCCAATCCTGATGAGTGCCCCCGCGACGTCAGGATCGCGCTTTGCAATCCTCAGTGTTTTTGTGACATCGCGCATCTGAGTCTCAAGGAAGATTTTGCTTCGCATCCGAGGTTTGTTTTGATCGACGTTGGAGAAGTGAATGTAGCCAAGGCCGTCTTGATGTTCCCGATTGTCATTGAAACGATTATAGGTTCCCAATCCTGTCTGACCTAACGTCAAACCGAAACGGATGTCGAAGGCACCATGCCTGTTTAGACTCGCTCGCACTAGCACTGCTTGCATCGGACGGAGTTCAACGGAGTAGTCAAGATCCACACCTTTGGCATTCTCCGTCTTGCGAGCGTCAAAGGAGAGGGTTACGCGCCAAGTCCTTGGTCGGATTGCCAATCCGAAATCATACGACCGATTTTTGTCGAGGAGCTTCGGTCGATTCAAATCTCTCGCAACAAAACCAAGCGAAAGAAATCGGCGACGCAACATCAGTCCGAGCGACAGGGAAGAGAACTTGTCGTAGCTTTCCTCATCGGAATTTATCCAACTATAACCCGTTCCCCAATAAAGTGAGCCCCAGAGGCGGCTTCCGCTAGAAGCGGTATATCGAGTAAAATCAACATTTCTAGGGGCACCTGCGAGCTCTATGCCGAACCCCATATTTGGGCTGGAGATTAAGAAGGCATCATCCCCGCTTGAGGCGCCGCTGTAGGTGCGCAGGTAATATAAACTGTACCCTCTGCTGACGGCAAGCCCCGCAGGATTGAAAACGGTTGCCAGCGAATCGTCACTCACGGCGACGGAATTAGAGGGAAGTGGTGTCTGTGTTTTGGGTGTGGCAGCTGCGAGGTGGGGGATAGCCAATATAAGAAGTGCGGCAATAATGACAGTTTTCGGACGACTCAAATTCTTTCCTTCCTAATCAGGTCGTTTGCACAGCGGGCGGGCCCTTGCACTTAAAGTTACTACCCGATTAAACCCGTCGACGGAGACACCGTCCCGTGTGATGTGGCGCATGATTGACTTCTCGCGCATTATACCACCAAAGCCGGGTGTTAGCAATTCAAATTTCTTACGCATTCCCGTGAAATGCGCGCCGGATCGCCACATTAAGATGGGGGCCTTGCTATCATCAAATTCGCGACTTCTTGTCTTTTGGGTTTCTCCTCTTTGGATCAACCTCGCGCCAATCTCACCATGCTCTTATTTCTACGGATTTTGCGCAGGGCATGTCACCGCACATTGCAGAGCAGCTTGTTGATGTGCTAAAATTCATCAGGCATCGGTAATTCTGCTCTCCGGGGATAAATCGCTGATTCACCTAGCATTAAAACCTTCGACGGAACGGGACCTAGATTTGAGAAATGGATAGGAATTTCACCGCTCTACCAATCATTAGCTTGTTTCTGTTGCTTGGGCGCATCCCAAGTGCGGGCGACATCCGTGCCATCGCGGCAGAAGTAGATTATTCACGGGACTCCATTCAGACACTACTACCTTTTGATGCGATTCCGGCAATCAGGAATCCACGGTTTGTAACTGCGAATGAAGCGAAATTGGGCGATGATGCTCCGGTTATCGGAGTGAATTTCAACGGCGAGCAGCATGCCTACTCGATTTATCTGCTAAACGGACACGAAATTGTCAACGATGCTGTCGGCGGAATTAAGATTGCGACCACGTGGTGACCGTTGTGTAATTCGGCTATCGTGTATAGCCGCGAACTTGACGGACAAACCTACACATTCGGTGTCTCCGGCAAACTCTGGCGTGATGCACTTGTCATGTACGACCATCAAACTCGATCGCTTTGGTCTCACATCACGGGCGAAGCCATACAGGGAAAACTAAAAGGAAAAAGCCTAAAGACATTGGCGGCGATGCCCAAAATCAGCTGGAAAACATGGCGCTTGAATTTCCCGGCGACAAAGGTACTTTCTGTGCCGGTCAATTATTCCGATAAATCTTTCTTGATTGAGGAACAAAGGCGCGACAGCTACGCGGAATATCACGTCGGTCCAGAGACAGGCGTGAGCGGTATGCAGTATTCCGACACCCGTCTAAACAATAAGGAACTGGTAGTAGCCGTGAAACATCATGACCAGCACCGGGCTTACCCATTTTCGGTGTTTGAACCTAAGCCAATCGTCAATGACGATATCAATAATATCCCGATACTGGTGTTTCACGATCAAAACTCCGGCGCTACCGCTGTGTACAAACGCACACTTGATGGATTGCCGTTAGTCTTCGAGTGGTCCAAAGATTATTTTGCCGTGGATAGCTCCGAAACGATCTGGAACCTCATCACCGGTCTTGCAACAGAGGGTAAGTACAAAGAGAAGCAGCTGGAACGGTTGCCTTCAATCAACCTTTACTGGTTCGCTTGGGCACGTTACCATCCCGAAACGACGGTTTACAATCAACGAAATCGATAACCTATTGAGTGATACAGGCCGTAGGTTGGGTTGAACGCAGTGAAACCCAACTGTTTTCACTGCCAAATGCGCAATTGCGCTACTATTACAACCTATCACCCAAGGTAAAGCAATGAGTACGTAGGATTGTGAGGCAAGATTGAATTGATGAATGCATTTGAAAAGGAAATTGCACGCTACAACGGAAACGGACTTGGTGCCTTAGACATCAATACGATTCAGGTCAATATTGGTCTACGGTGTAACTTGGAGTGCGTCCATTGTCACGTCGTGTCCTCTCCACGTCGAAAGGAGGCGATGGATTGGTCTACGATGGAGCATGTGATAGCGGCTGCGGAGAACGTGCGTGCCAAGCTCGTCGACATAACCGGAGGCGCCCCGGAAATGCATCCTCACTTCCGGCGATTTATTGCTGCGTTGCGCGGAAAGAACCTACCCGTAATGGTGAGGACGAATCTGACAATCTTGCTTGAAAGCGGGTTTGAGACCTTGCCGGGGTTTTTCCGTGACCATCAGGTCGAACTTTGTGCATCGCTGCCCTGTTACTTGGAGGAAAACGTGGATTCACAACGCGGCACCGGAATTTTCAAAAAAAGCATCCAAGCGCTAAGAATACTCAACAGCTGCGGATACGGCAAAGTCGCTCACCTGCCCTTGAATCTCGTCTATAATCCGATAGACGGCACGCTCCCGCCAAATTCCCTCGAACTTGAGGCGGATTATAAGCATGAACTGCGGGAGAGATTCGGGATCGAATTTTCCCGTCTGCTGACCATTACGAACATGCCAATCGGTCAATTTCGCAGCGATTTGAAGCGGGAGAATAAACTCGAAGATTATAACCGACTGCTTCGAGACTCTTTTAATCCGGGGACATTGGACGGATTGATGTGCCGTCACCAGATTCATGTGGGCTGGGATGGACGGTTGTACGATTGCGATTTCAATTACGCGCTGAAACTGCCTGTAGGTGAGGGACTTCCTCAAACTATTAAAGAGTTCAATTCGCACTTGCTGATGAATCGAGCGATTCAAACGGAATTCCACTGTTTCGGATGCACGGCAGGCTGCGGATCGTCCTGCGGCGGCGCATTGGTCGAATAACCGGACAAAGAATTATTCGTAGATATTCCTCATCTGCCACGCGTCGAGCGAATTCAGCGTCATGTCTTGACTTTGGGAACGTATCGAGACGCCGGTGCTATCCTCCCGCCCGGGATATACGCGTACCGCGACACACTGTTTGCCGTTGACGAATACCTCGACGACGCTTCTGTCAACAAACACGCGCAGCTTGAGCGACTCCTCTGTTCCGATTAACACGGGCGCCGTCTCGGGAGGCCGAGGACGTGCGTCGGGAAGCGTAGACGAATAGGACGAATCGATTGTAATCATGCTGTGGCGCAGATTTCCTCCTGTGTCCCGATTCCTGAAACCTCGGTTTCTGAAGAACACGATTCGAGTAAACTCCTCTTTGTCCGGTGACCGAAAGACGTTGAGCTCAACCATACCGGTTGTTGGTGCGTCTGTCGGCTCGATTTCAGCGATGAGTTCCATTGAATTTCCACGGATTTCGTCAAACACAACTTCCTGATTGACAGGGAGTTTCGTCCTGCCAACGTGCTGATGGTTGTATCGCAACGATTCGATGTCTCCCGCGGGTTCCATCCCCAGATCGTTCTCTCCTATCAACGTCAAACGCCGCGGCAACGACATAATTTGATTCCAGCCTTTGGTGTCTCTGCCCGGATTCATGTTGAAGATGATAATCAGACCACCGTTGCCGTCTGGGGTAGCTGATGGCGCGTGCGATGCGGAAGGGGTTGATGCTCCGAAAGTGAATTTACCGTGGGCAGTGACGACGAATTTGTCCCGATCCTTATCGTAATCGCCCAATAGGTACTGTCCGCCGCTCATGTGGCTGAAGAACGGTAAGATATGGCGATCGCCGATTTGCCAGAAATACGGACAGGCGCCGTCATCTCCCACCAGTGTGAAGCGGTCGTCTTCGACGAACGGATGCAGATATTCCCACGTTGCCAAGTCCTTGGAGCGGAACAGGAAATTGGCGCGCACAGACGCGCCGCCGGGACCGTTCGGCAGCGTCCCGCCCGAAAGGGAGTAGTACATTCCATCTTTTTTCCAGATGCACGGATCGAATACTCGATACGGGAGCGGCGACCCGTCGGGGCTTTTGTTCGGAATAACAGCTTTGCCGGTAACCTTCTCCCAATTCAACAAAAGGGGATCGCTGGACACGGCAACCATGTTGCCCACCTCTGTTCCGTGATACATCGCGATAACCCGATCTTCCTCAACGAACGCAGAGCCGGAGTAACAGCATCTTTCAGGGTTGGGGTAGATTGCATAGGGCAGATCTCGCCAGTGGATTAAGTCATCGCTGATGGCATGCCCCCAATGTTGGCGCGAATCCTCCGGAGGATAGGCTTGATAGAAAAGGTGCCAGCGTCCCTTCCAGAAACAGATGCCGTTTGGATCGTTGAGAGTGTGCTCCGGGTTGACGTAGTGATAGATTGGTCGGTGCTTGTCCCCGGAGAATGCTTTGCGTGCCTCGATTAGCCTCAGCATCAGCGGATTGGTTTTGAGTTGCGCTTCCTGCTCTTCAATTGTGGTGGCAAACGTATATTTCGGAACTTTTGAGATGTAGTCGGGTTGTGTTGCCGTTTCAGCTTGTTTCATAAGGCAGTCTTCCTCTCGTTAGATATTCGCTATCGTTGGTTCGCGTGCTACCGTGGGCGGCTCGCGGTCTAGATATTATCTTCCAGAATCTAGCAAATGACAATCACAAAATGATGCTCCTCATCTCAAGAGCATGGGTACCAATCCCGTAGATTGGGTTGAATACAGTGAAACCCAACAATTTAACTTGCCATTTTTGCTTGGTAAAGAAACCTCAGAATCAGGTAGAATATGCGATAATTTCAACTTGTCGAATGAATGAGGTCAACTTTCACGCGGAGAGAACCGATGATTGAAGTTGAAAATCTCACGAAGAATTACGGGCCGTTTCGTGCATTAGAGGACGTTTCGTTTCGTATAGACAAGGGAGAAGTGGTGGGTTTTCTCGGTCCCAACGGCGCAGGCAAGACCACCACCATGCGTATCTTGACGTGTTTTATGCCCGCGAGTAGCGGGAGAGCGGCTGTTGCCGGATACGACATTTTCAAGGAATCTCTGGACGTTCGCAAGCGTATCGGCTATCTGCCCGAGAACATACCGCTCTATCCGGAGATGACCGTTTCCAAGTATCTCAAATACATCTCGAAGATTAAGGGGTTGCCGCGCAGCCGTCGTGCAGATCGATTGGATACGGCGATTGAGGCTTGCGGTTTGACGGAACGTCGGCATCAGATTATCGGTCAGTTGTCCAAGGGATACCGACAGCGTGTTGGCTTGGCACAAGCCTTGATTCATGATCCGGATGTGATGATATTCGACGAGCCGACATCCGGTTTGGATCCTCGCCAAATCATCGAAATCAGGGAACTCATCAAGGAACTTGGCAAGGAACATACAATCATCCTCAGTACGCATATTCTGCCGGAAGCGAGCATGACCTGTGAACGTTTGATTGTGATTAACGAGGGGCGAATCGCGGGCGATGTCAAATTGGCGGAGGGGAGGCCCATCTCAGTTGATACAGGCGCGGATGTTGAATCGAATCTCATTGAGGGGAAAACGCTCTACCTTGAGGTTAGCGCACCGGTTGAAGAGGCCACGACCGCCCTCGAATCTGTGCCGAGTGTGAATCGAGTAGAAAACCGAGGAACGAGTGAAAGCAATAATCCCGTCTTTCACGTGAGTTACACTGCGGAGACGGATGTTCGTGCGGAAGTCGCCGCTACGATTATTCGAAACGGGTGGAGTTTACTGGAGATGCGCTCAATCGAAATGACACTTGAAGAGGTTTTTCTACGCTTGACGACGAGCACCGACAATGAATCGGAACAATTGAGCGAGGATGTGAATCATCCTGAAAATGACCAGAATCAAACGGCACAAGTAGACATCGAAGATTAGATGGTGTAAAATACGGCTTGCTAGTGAATCGGAGAGCTAGGAGATTAAATGCCAACGTGGGAAGAGAAAATTTGGAAATTGCCGGCAATCATCATTTTCATGGCTGGGTTGATGTTGCCCTTGATGGTCGCAGTGTTGGCGATTGACGATCAGTCTACGGGACTAGGTAAACATCTACACATGCTATTTGGAATTGCGATTGCGCTTGTTGGTTTAACCACCGTGGGGATTGTCGTTCCACACATAATCATTGTTTTCCGCGAACGAAAATCTGCCGACTGGCAAAGGGAGATCGGGGACCTGAAACAGGAAATTGAAACGCTTAATCAGAATCAGGTTGCGAAGTCTTAACGATGAAAACGTGGGCGAAGTTGTCGTTTATCGGGTTTCTCGCTCTGCTGATTAACAGCGCTTACCTCATCAGTTCCGGGGAGCCGACCCTATTTTACATCTTCAACGTCCTACTCCATGTCGTGATCGGGTTGGTGTTGGTGATTCCGTTTGTCGTGTATGTCGGCAGATATATCACGGGTATGCCAATCCTTGGCAAGGCGAGTGCGTCATGTTTGGCGATCGGCGTCATCTCCGGCGGATACCTGATGGTTGTTGGCGCGACACGGCCCTATCGGTGGCTACTTATCTTGCACATCGCCACAACAACGCTTGGCGTGCTCCTGTTCATCGTCCACCTAATTGCGTTATCAAGGCGACCGAACGCGACAATTTCCCTACAAAAAGCCGCAAAAACCGCGGGCGCAATTCTCGTTATCTGCATTCTTTTTTCCGTCGTCGCAAGGATTGCGGGACATTATCGCCCAAACCCCGACTATCTCGTAAAGAATCCATCTTCACCCCCAACCAGCATGTATGAAGAGGGCGGAGGCAGCGGTGGGCATTTTTTCCCCGGCTCCGTCGAGACCTACGCCGGAGGCCTCATTCCCACCGATTTCTTCCTAACTTCGCATACCTGCGCCGAGAGTAACTGCCATACCGACATCTACAACCAGTGGAATGAATCGGCGCATCACTTTGCTTCCTTCAACAATCAATGGTATCGCAAGTCGATAATGTACATGCAAGACGTGAACGGCATTCAACCGTCGAAGTGGTGCGGTGGGTGCCATGACCTCGCTGTCCTGCTCAACGGCGTGATGGATAAACCGATTCGGGAAAATCTGCATACGCCCGCAGCGCAAGCCGGATTGACATGTGTGGCATGCCACTCCATCGAAAAGGTTAAAGACACGATGGGCAATAACGGATACGTGATGAAATATCCGCCGTTGCACAAGATAGCAGCCAGCGAAAACCCGTTGGTCCGCAAGTTCCATAACTATCTTATCCGTCTCGACCCGGAACCCCACAGGAAGAGTTTCCTGAAGCCCTTCCATCGCGAGAATACCGCCGAATTCTGCTCTACCTGCCATAAGGTGCATCTGGATGAACCGGTTAACAATTTCCGTTGGTTCCGCGGTTTTGACGACTACGACCAGTGGCAATCCAGCGGCGTCTCCCATCAGGGGGCGTTGTCCTTCTATTACCCTGAAAGCCCCAAGAAATGTACTGATTGCCACATGCCGCTTGTCGCGTCGACAGATGCGGGAAACGTTGATGGCAAAGTCCACAACCATCGCTTTCCAGGTGCGAACACCGCGCTGCCCTTTGTAAACAAGCATGATGAGCAACTGAAAACCGTTACGGAGTTCTTGCAGAATAAGCAGGTGACTGTGGATATCTTTGCGTTAAGTGGCGCAACGCCGATTCAGCTCGCAAAAGAGAATCGTGCAGTAAATCGTCCATCCGTGCTAAGTATGACAGGAGAGGAAGATACGCACGGACATGCCGCCGGGACGCTAACGGACATATCGACAATCGTCGCACCGATTGATGAATCTAATGCAACAGTGAAGCGTGGCGAGGAGGTTCGAGTAGACGTGGTGGTTCGCACGAGGGGGGTGGGCCATCGCTTCCCAGCCGGAACAATTGATGCTTTCGATATCTGGTTGGAGCTGAAGGCGACCGATGAAAATGGGAGAGTTATTTTCTGGAGCGGACAGGTGGAGGCCAAAGACGGGGACGGTCCGGTTGACCCAAGCGCGCACTTCTATCGAGCGTACATGTTGGATGAACATGGAAATCTAATCAACAAACGCAACGCGTGGGCAACGCGGACGGTTCTTTACGCGCGAACGATTCCTCCGGGGGCGGCGGATACGGTGCACTATCGCCTAGCGGTGCCGCCCGACTGCGGTGATAAGATTTATCTCCACGCGAAATTAAACTATCGCAAATTCAATTGGTGGCATACGCAGTGGGCGTATGCGGGCGTTCGAGATCCCGAGGACACCGATTTTCAGGTCGATAAGGGATACGATGACGGGCGATGGGTGTTCACCGGCGATACATCGGATGTTGGCGGCAAAATCAAGGCGATTCCCAATTTGCCGATTGTTGTCATGGCGGAAGACAAAACGACGCTAACGGTTATCGGCGCCGATGCAATCAAGCCCAAGGACGAGGTTGCCGCCGGAGAGGGGCTGAGTGAGCGTTGGAACGATTACGGAATCGGCTTATTCCTTCAAGGCGATCTCAAGGGGGCGGAAGCCGTGTTTACCAAAGTTACGGAACTTGAACCGAATTACATGGACGGGTGGGTCAACATCGCGCGATGCCGAATTCGGGAAGGGGATATGAGGGGTGCCGACGAAGTACTTCTCAAAGCCTCTGAGATTCAGAAGACGCTGCCTGCGCACAGCCCGCATCGCGCAAAGGTGCATTACTTTTATGCGCTCACCAAAAAAGCCGCCGGTGACTATGATGAAGCGATTCGGCATTTGCGAATCGCCGCGGCGCAATTCCCGCGAGACCGAACCGTGCGTAATGAAATTGGACGCCTGCTCTTCCTACAGCGCAAGTACGAGGAAGCGATTGAGGAATTTCAGAAGACGGTAGCAGTTGACCCGGAAGATTTGAATGCGCACTACAACATGATGCTCTGCTATCGTGCCCTGAAGAATTCGTCAATGGCGGCGAAGGAACAAAAATTGTACATGCGGTTTAAGGCGGATGAATCCGTTGATTCGATTACCGGTATAACGCGCCGCGCAGACCCCCATGCGAATCTTGAGCGCCAGCGAATCCATGAACACACGTCGGCATTGAAAGCGCCATTGAACACTCACAATTCAAGTTACTGATCCCTTCATGAACTTATTTCTGCTTTCACGATTCTATCCCCACCATGTTTACTAAAATGCAGTTCAGGTTAGCGTGCGTGATTATCTTGGCCGCGCTTGGAATCTCATACGCGGCTCACGCCGATAGGGGTGATGATATACTCTCCTTAATCCAGCCTGAAGCTCTCGAAGCCCACATCGTCGCGCTACAGGAGAATATAAAACAGGGACGGTCGCAAATCGCGTTCCGTACACGGAGTGCCTATAATCGTGAAGCTTCGGACAACGCCACCGAATATATCGCTTCCCAATTTCAGAGGTCGCTCAAGCTAGATGTTAGCTTTGAAGATGTCGGTGGCTTGAAGAACGTTGTCGCCACATTACCCCCTCGCCTCGAACCAACAAGCAATCGGATTTTTGTCCTCTGCGCTCATTACGACTCAAAGGCGGATCGTGACCGCGAGTGGAATCCCTTGATTTCAGACGCACCGGGTGCGGACGACAACGCAACGGGAGTTGCGGCGATGCTTGAGATTGCGCATGTTTTAAGCCAGTTCGACTATGAACACGAGTTGCGATTTATCGCTTTTGCCGGAAAAGAGGTCGGATTGTTAGGTAGTAAATACCATGCCCGACATGCATCGGAGGCGAACCAAAATATTATGGCAGCGCTTAACCTTGATATGATCGGTTTCAATTGGAAAAGTGATCAGGCTGTGGTCGTCCAGGACGCTCCGTCCCGATGGCTTAGCGATGTGTTTCGGCTTGCTAACAGATGGTATGCTCTTGGATTGGAGATTCGAGATGCACGGGCTGAACTGGCTGAAAATGGAGATCACACATCGTTCTGGGCAAACGACTACCGCGCGATAACGCTCACTGAGAGCGAAATTCCACGGATCGATTCAGAAGGATATCGCGCCAATCCGTTTTATCACACGCCAGACGATACCGTTGACAACGTGAACGTCGAACTGGTCCAAAAAGTCGCTCAACTTACACTCGTAACACTAAATTGCCTGGCAAGCATGCCATCCGAACCCCATGCGGCAATGCCACGAGTGATGGTCGACCCGCAACCCTTGGTCAGGCAGAATCCAATGCAAATCACCGGTCAATTTGAAGCCCCTTTTCCAATCTACATCATCGTGCATCCGGGCAACATAGCGGCTCAAGTTGATCGGGAGAGCAGTACCTTCACGGCAACAGTTCCCTTGAAAGCCGGAGCAAACCAAATTCGTGTCGCGGCAATACATGCGCTGGGCGCTCGTTCGGTTGAACAGACTATCGTATTCGAGCCCGATTTTGAATGGGAAAGTGCACTCGTCTTTCCGAATCCGTCGCGGAAGACGGATGAATTGGTAGTATTCCGGGCGGAGGCAAATTTGCCAATTGAAGAAATGAAGGTGTTCGTTTATTCGTCGGACGGCACGCTGGTAAAGCGAATTACCGGAGTTCCCGATCGAGCGGATTCGCGACTTTGGCGTGCGTGGTGGAACCGAAAGATTGTCTACGGTCTTCAGGCAGCAACAGGAATTTATGTCTGTCGATTCGAAATCCTCGCGAAAGGCAATACATATTGGCGGCATCGAAAGCTGGCGATTCTCCAGTAGAAGATTACATTCCCGCTTCTACGCTGCAATCCTTGTTCAGTCGCTTGATGTATCCGTTCTCCCGATCTTGACCAAAGAACCAATCGACATAAGCCTATGAGGCTCAAGACAGACTCTAAAACCAGCGTTCGACCACAACTTTCTTCTGCGTGAAGAAATCAATCGCGTCACCCGCCTGACCGTGGAGGTCGCCGAAGAAACTTTCCTTCCACCCGCTGAACGGGAAGAACGCCATCGGCGCTGCGACGCCGACATTTATCCCGATATTTCCAATCTGGGCTTCGTAGCGGAATTTGCGTGCCGCAGCCCCGCTACTGGTGAAAAGACACGCCATATTCCCGTATTTTCCGCTGTTTATCAATTTAATCGCATCGTCAACGGTTTCCGCATGGATGAGACCTAGCACGGGACCAAAGATTTCGGTGGATGCAATGTCGCCATCCGGATTCAAGTTCTGCAAGACCGTCGGACGCACAAAATTTCCACCCTCAAAGCCCGAGATGAGTGGATGCCGCCCGTCCACCAACACGTCGGCGCCTTCGTCGGCGCCCCGCTGAATCAACCCCTCGATACGAGTTTTGCTTTCTAGCGTTATCACGGGCCCCATCTCAACACCTTGCTCTAACCCGTATCCGACGGCTCGAGACGCAGCCGCATCGGCGATGGAGTTCGTGAACCAACCCTTCGCCTCACCGACAGTGACGGCGAGAGACGCCGCCAGACACCGTTGTCCCGCACACCCGAAAGCGCTTTCACCCACGGCATGGATGACCTCCTTCTCGTCAGCGTCGGGAAGGACAAGAATCGGGTTTTTCGCGCCGCCTTGGCATTGGGCGCGCTTGCCGTTCGCCGTTGCTCGCGCGTACACATACTTGGCGGTAGCCGTTGCCCCGACAAAACTGATAGCCCGTATAGTGGGATGATCGAGGATGGCATTGACAGTATCCGCGGCGCCGTTTACGAGATTCACCACGCCCATGGGCAAGCCTGTCTGTTCCAGTAGGCGAAAGACCTTCTGCATGGTTATGGGTACTTTTTCGGACGGTTTGACGATATACGTATTTCCGCAGGCTATGGCATACGGCAAAAACCAGAACGTAATCATGCCTGGAAAGTTGAAAGGCGCGATTGCCGCACACACGCCGACCGGCTGCCGAATCATGAACTCGTCAATTCCCGAGGCGATGTCCTCCAAATTCGTGCCCTGCATCATTGTCGGAATGCCGCAGGCGACTTCCACATTTTCGATTGCCCGGCGCATCTCACCCTTAGCCTCGACGAGCGTTTTCCCAGATTCCATGGTAATCGTGCGGGAAATGTCGTCAAGATTGTCTTCGAGCAACTGTTTCAGCTTGAAGAGGTACTGTATTCGCTCCGTCGGTGGCGTATGCCGCCACTCGTCAAGCGCCGACGCGGCTGCTTGTGCGGCGATGTCCACCTCCGCCGCCGGGGATAGCGGCACCTTGGCTAACACCTCAGCGGTCGCCGGATTCGTGACATCCAGAAATTCATGATTGGCGGGTGTCAGCCACTCATTGTTGATATAGTTTTGTAGTGTATTTTCTGCTGCCATGGGTAATCTCCTCAATTCTTGTTATCTCACCCAAGTTGCCAACCTTTCTCGTAGGTCGGGCTTCTATCCCGACCCACTCAACGAGGAACATTGCAAACTGAGACTATGCGATCGAAATCAAGTCAAATATCGCCCGCAGTGGATTGCCAAATCCACTGCCTTAGGTGCGGGAAACTGGTAATTAGAACGAAATACAATACTCGAAAAGTGAAAATCCCGGAATCTCTGAATTGGTAGCAACTTGGGTTATCTCAGTATCGACTTTAGAGTTTCGGTATCGAGGTTTGCTCCGGTCACCACCATTACCACATCCTCGTTTGCAAGGTCGCTTTTGAGTTTACAGGCGGCGACAAGTGTCGCCGCGGCTGCCGCTTCAACTAAATTGTGTGTGTATCGCAGCATCATCCGAATTGCCTCCCGCATTTCCTCCTCGCTAACCAAAACGATTTGGTGAATTCCATCTTTGAGAATTGAAAACGGGAAATCGGACGGCACGCGCGTCGCCAATCCATCGGCAATGGTTTGGCACGAGTCAGTCTGAATCTTCCTCCCCGCCTTCCATGAGAGGTAAATCGCGGGTGCGTTTTCCGCCTGCACTCCGATAATCTTTACGTCTGGATTGACCACGCGAGCCACCGTAATCGCTCCACAAGCGCCCGATCCTCCGCCAATCGGCACGATAATCGCGGTCACATCCGGGAGTTCCTCAAAGATTTCGAGAGAGTATGTCCCTATGCCGTGGAAGAGCGCCGGTTCGCTGAGCGGGTTGACATAGTAGTGCCCTCGTTCTGCTTGCAGTTCCCCGCACAACTCGCGAGCTTCATCAAAATCGGCGCCTCTCTCAATTAGCTCGGCGCCAAGGGCACGCACTGCACTATTTTTCTCCGGATTGTTTCCGTACGGCAGGACAACGGTTGCATGAACGCCGAACTGTTTTGCCGCATACGCAATGGATTGCCCGTTATTCCCGCTGGTAACGGTTATCACGCCTCGCCGTTTCTGCGGTTCCGGAAGCTGGCTCATGAAATTTAAGCCGCCTCGAACTTTGAAGCTTCCTGTCGGTTGATGGTTTTCGTGTTTGATATAGGCGTTAAAACCTAGTAAGTCGGACAACTCCGAGTAGCGGACTAAAGGGGTCGGTTTAAGGAAGCGGTAGACAACCCGACGTGCGGCGACGATGTCATGAAATGTGACAGAATTCAATGAACCCCTCTTGACTGGCGGCGGCGATGACCTAACGATGGCTGTGTGTCCGCGAGGATGGTTCTTGTAAGTGCAGGCGATGTTTGATACAATGATAGCAGTTATCGAAAACGGTGTCAAACGAATTGATTATCACGGATTGTGTGGGATGGAGTGTTGGGTTTCACTCGGATTTCGGCGCTTTTTGGGCGAAGGGGAGAAAAAATGCGATTCAAGTTGACACCTAGATCTATACTGTTTGCGGTGCTGTGTGTCTGTCTGACGAGTGGGGAGCTGTGGTTGAGAAACGGACTCGCCTTCAACACAGGTCGAATTGTTTTTACATCCATGAGAGATGGCACCAATGAAATCTATGTAATGGATGCCGATGGAGGAAACCAAGAAAGACTGACAAACCATCCAACGTATGACTTCGATCCGGATTGGTCTTCTGACGGGAAGAAGATTGCATTCGTTTCCACCCGAATCGGCAACGGTTTTAAAATCTACGTAATGGACGCCAATGGAAAGAACCCGATTAGACTGACAAGTGAACTGTCGGAGAAGCAGCCAGACTGGTCTCCCGATGGGCAAAAGATCGCTTTCACCGTCCTCCCAGATAAAGAAGATTTGGTACCTCATATCGCCGTGATGGATGCTGATGGAAATAATCGTGTGAGGCATGAAGACCACGCGATGGAGCCATCATGGTCTCCCGATGGGGAAGCGATTGCATTCGTATCCTGGAGACATGGGGGCAATGAAATTTACATGATAGGCGCTGACAGACAGGGGCTTAAAAGGGTGACGCGCGATTTGGAACCTAAAAACAGGCCATCGTTTTCTCCCGACGGACAACGGATTGCATACTATGCCTGGCACGAAGGCGAAGGATTCGATCACATCTATGTGGTGGACACTGATGGTAGAAATCGCAAAAGGCTTACGCACAATCAAGAGCATCATTCGCAGCCCGCATGGTCTCCTGATGGACAGACGATTGCATATGTGATGTCTAACGATATTTTTTTCGGCGGAGCAACGATTCACTTGATGACCGCCGATGGAAAATATCTTAAGCAACTTAGCGATGTCCATGATGCACACGATTATCAGCCCGACTTTAGCCCGATAGGACTAGCTGTGTCCCCCACTTCCAACAAAATCACAATCTGGGGGAGGCTTAAGCTCGACATTGTGCAATAGTACACTTCATGAATTGCCATCTTGTAGGGTGCGATCAAAGGAACGAATAATGATTGCGATAGAGATCCCCTGCGCACCAGCCTTTGAAAGCGCCAGCGACGCGACGGGTCATTGAAAACCTCGCCAGCGTTGAGGGCGTCGCTTAATGGTTGGAAGTGCGTCCAAACAACTCACGTTATTGCGCTCTAAACCAGATTTTCACCGCTCATTTTATCCACAACTAAGGAGGGCAAAATGCAATTCAAACTGACACCTAGACTTATACTGTTTGCGGTGCTGTGTGTCTGTCTGACGAGTGAGGAACTGTGGTTGAGAAACGCACTCGCCTTCAACACAGGTCGAATTGTTTTCACTTCCCTGAGAGATGGCAACACTGAAATCTATGTAATGGATGCAGATGGAGGAAACCAAGAAAACCTGACAAACAATCCAGCGTACGACCATGTTCCGGATTGGTCTCCTGACGGGACGAAGATTGCATTCGTTTCCGACCGAAACGGCGGCGCATCTCAAATCTACGTAATGGATGCCGATGGAAAGAACCCGATTAGACTCACGGACGGACGGCGGCATAAGTCACATCCAGACTGGTCTCCTGATGGACAAAAGATTGCATTCACCGTCAACCCGGGTTGGATAAACGATTGGGTACATCATATCGCCGTGATGGATGCTAATGGAAATAATCGTGAGAGGCTTGAAGACCAGGCGTCGGGGCCATCGTGGTCTCCGGATGGAAAACAGATTGCATTCGTGTCCTGGAGAGACGGGAACGGTGAAATTTACGTGATAGGCACTAACGGACATGGGCTGAAAAGAGTGACGCACGATTTAGTAGGTCAACACAGACCGTCGTTTTCTCCCGACGGACGACGGATTGCATACATTGCGGAGCACGAAGGATTCCTTCACATTTATGTAGTGGACTCCAATGGAAAGAATCTACAGAGGCTTACGCACAATGAAGAGAATCATTGGGGGCCCGCATGGTCTCCTGATGGACAGACGATCGTATATTACGTCTGGGACGGCATCTTGGAGGGAAATCTTCACGGCACGATTCACTTGATGGCCGCCAATGGAAGATATATTAGACAACTTAGCGATGCGCGCGATCATAATCCCGACATTAGCCCGCTAGGATTAGCTGTGTCCCCCGCTTCCAGCAAAATCACAATCTGGGCGAGGCTGAAGAACCTGTTTGAATAGTGGAAAGTCATTTCTGGTTGTAATGAAAGCGCGAATGCCCTCTTGTATGATTTCTCACGGATTTCAGTTTAATCCAACCTACGCACCAAGTAATAACCTACTCAAATTCAATATTGAAAAAAACCATCAAGGAACTTCAATATGCCAAGAGAACTTGTTGCTATCTCTTTACGAAACCCGGTCCTCCGCGAGTATGAGGAGTCGGAACTCAAGCCCGAAGAGGTCAGGATAAGAAGCCTCTTCTCGGCGCCCAAACACGGGAGTGACCTTCGCACCTATCGGGCGGATACCAAAGATTATTCGAAGCCGTTTGATAAAGAGCGGCGCCTCCATGCCGGAACACCAAAATCCCCGACGTTTCCAATGAAATTGGGGAATATGACGGCAGGACACGTTGTTGAAGTCGGGGGAGAGGTGACCGATTTTGAGGTAGGAGACCGCGTATTCGGATACCTGCCCATCCGTGAAACCCATACCGTTGATGCGCAGAGATTGAAGAAAGCGCCCGATGGAATGGCACCCGAAGCCATCGTCTACTCGGATCCGGCCGGAGTAGCGCTCGGAGCCATCCGCGAGAGCAAACTGCGTATCGGCGATCGTGTTTCCGTGCACGGACTCGGCGCTATCGGGCAGATGGCGCTGCAGCTTGCTCGACTTCAAGGCGCGCGGTGGATAGCGGCAACCGATCCAATCCCGCTGCGCTGTGAGCTCGCCAACAAGCATGGCGCCGATCTTGTCGTTAATCCGGTCGCTCAAGACGCGGGCTTCGTCATCAAAGATCAGACGGACAAAATCGGCGTAGATGTTGCCCTTGAGACGAGCGGGAACTATGCCGCTTTGAACGATGCATTGCGTGCCGCGGGTTATGGCGGGACGATTGTCTCGTCGGCGTATTATACCGGCGACTCCCACGCTCTGAGTCTTGAAGGCGAATGGCACCGAAATCGGCTCACGATTATCTCCAGTCGAGATGTGAGTCAGCCCCTTCGTGACCATCCGCTGTGGGATTCCAAACGCATCCATCAAGAGGCGTTTGCGCTGCTGCAGGAGGGGCGGCTTTCGGTGGAGGGTTTAATCCATCCTATCGTCACCTTCGACGAATCGGCTGAAGCCTACCGCGAAATCGACGAAGCGCCGGAGCTTAGCATTAAGCTGGGAATTCGGTACGATATCTAACAAAGGAGATCATGATTTGCAACTTCTATCGAATGAAGTCATCTATCACGATGGCAAACACAACGCGTTTACGTCCATGGTGCGTTGGAATGACAAATACTGGGTAGCCTTCAGAAACGGCGCCTCTCACAAATCCGATGACGGTCGCCTCATTGTCATGAATTCAAGCGATCTGGTGACGTGGTCTGAGCCGCAGGAGGTCATCGACACCGATATCGACGACCGGGATCCGGCTGTATTCGTTTGCGATGATCGGTTATTCCTTGTCAGTATGTCCTACGAACGCAAGCTGCATGAGGGGGAAAAGCAGCGGCGCCTCGTTAGTATGAGAAGCTACGTCGTCAGCAGCAGCGATGGCGTAAACTGGACGCAACCGCAAATGGCTTTGCCGGAGCATCGGGTCATCTGGTGGGTATCGTCTGGTCCCGACGCACTCTATGGGTCTGTGTACGGTGCGGGTACGGCGAACGAAGGCGCCGATTATTTTCGGTGGACGGAACTCTGGCGGAGTACGAACGGATTAGAATGGGAGAAGGTTGGCATCATTTCCGACGAAAATCGGGCGACGGAGTGCGCGCTGGCTTTTCTACCGGACAAGCGGTTGGTTGCTTTTGTAAGGCACGATGAACACGACAAGCCGGAGATCAAGATTGCTTCGCCCCCATATCGTGAATGGGAGACCGCCGTGGAACTCGGTTTCAGGAACAATGGACCCGCTATCGGACGTGTCGGGGATAAGCTGGTAACCGCGACCAGAGCCATATTCGAAGATCCCAACACACCACTCGCGGATGACCTCTGCAGAGAACGGCGAAGGGGCATGATTATGGGCGTGTTCGATCCGGATACGCTCCAATGGGAGCCTGCCTTGGCGATTCCCCACGCCCGCGGGGTTATGAGTCCCAACGATCCGGACGGTCACGCGGACTCGGGCATGAATTGGCCCGATGTGTCGTATGCCTCTATCATGGACTTGGGCGATGGAAACTTCGTGATGATTTATTATGAAGGGTTTAAGGGCCCGCCCTCCGATATTCGTGCGGCAATGCTAAGGATGTAGGTAAGTTTTAATACTAAGGTTGGTCTACTGAAGCGACTAGGAAGGCTGGGGTTGGAAGCATGGAAGAGGGGAAGAGTGGAAGGTTCGCTCCGACGGGGCCCTCAAACCTCTGGAGCGGCATCATGGGAGCCAAAAGCTAGATAAAGCCTAACTAAATGTGTCAAGCTAGCTAGAGTTGGGTTTCACCGTGTTCAACCCAACCCACAGGCTACACATCTCTTTTGATGTCTTCCCAACGGAACGTCTTGCCTTCAGCTAGATGCTTCTTTGCAGCTTCAAGAAATGAAATTTGTACCGCAATCTGTTAGTTTGCGTTCACAATCTAACAGATTGTGTTACATTCCGTGTAGAATAGAGAAACGGATGAGCCATTTTGATCGCAAACTGTTCTACCAGCGTAACCTGCCGCATATACAACCGCCGGGTGCAACTTTCTTCGTCACGTTCAACCTTGCAGGTTCCCTACCACGAGCCGTACTGCAGCAGCGGAACGCAGAGAAACGCCAACTTGACGCAGAAAAATCGCACCTTCTAAAGTTGCACGGTGCCTCTCATTTCGAGGTGGTCGGAGATATAACATCTGAGCAAAAACAGGAACATCGTGAATGGAACCGGCGGTGGTTCCGAAAGTTTGAAACAGCGTTGGATAATGCACAAAGTGGGCCTCTATGGCTCAAAGACGAGCGGATTGCTAAAGAGGTAGCAGAGAGCCTGCGCTACCGAGATGGGAAAGTATACCGCTTGGACGCTTATTGCATCATGGCAAATCATGTACATGTTGTGTTTGCTCCACTTGCAATACAACCTTCCGAAGAGGCGCAAACTAACAGTTTGCGGTACAACACACTTGCCTCCATTATGCAATCGCTCAAAGGTTACACAGCGTGGAAGGCTAATCGTGTATTAGGGCGCAGTAACGCATTCTGGCACCATGAAAGTTACGATCATAGTGTGCGGAACACAAGCGAGTGGCAACGGATTGTCACCTACGTTCTCAATAACCCTGTAAAAGCGGGTTTAATCAAGGATTGGGAAAAGTGGCAGTGGAGTTATTTCCGGGGCTTTCACGGTATCGCAAACTGTTAGTTTGCGGCCACAATCCAACAGATTGTGCTACAGAAAGAGAGACAGTTCAACAGCATGAGTAGCATTCTCGTACCGCAAACTGTTTGTGTGCGTTCACAATCTAACAGATTGTGGTACAGAAGAGAGACGGTTTAATAGCATGAATAGGATTCTTTGATGTCGCCCCAGTAATTTAGCTACCGGTTTTTCGCTCCAGAGAAGCAGTGTGTTTGTAAAATGTGCACAGTTTCTATTCTTCCTAGTCAATGCGTAAGATGAACTTCCATATTGAAACTTGCTCAAATGTTTTAGATGTCAGGATATATGGCATATAGCCCGATTCCCGTCGAATCTCCAAAATCGGCACTGAGTCTGGATGTGTTGTTCAAGAGGTACAACTAGCAAAGGAGTTAACTCGTGAACCAATCATTCAACGTCCCCCGACGCAGGTGGGGCAAAAGCGAAATCTCGATTCCGGTCATCCCGTTCGGCACGCAGGGATTCGGCAACAATTTTGGTCATGTCACCGACGACGAAGCCTGCGAACTCATGCGGCACTCGATAGATATCGGAATAAACCATTTCGATACCTCGCTCTGCTACGGCGACTCGCAGCGCAAGGTCGGCGTCGCGCTCAAGAGCGGCGCCATCAGGCGCGACGAGATCGTCCTAAGCGCGCGAATCTGTTGTAATTTCACATACGAGTGGAACGGAACGGATTTCGAGCGGAATTCAAAGGATCCCGACTATTCCTCCGACTACGCTATGGCAAATATCGAGAAACAGCTGGAGCTAACGGGAACCGACCATTTCGACGCCATGTCTATCCACGACCCGGTCGAAATCGAGCCGACCTTGGCGAAGGAGGGAACGTTCGAATGCCTCAAGAAGTTGAAATCCCGCGGCATCGTCCGTAATATCGGGTATGCAATGAATCCGCACGATTTCCATCTCACGGCAATGGAAACGGGCGAGGTGGACGTGCTGCTCACGTTCAACGACTACAATCTGTTCGGCACGACCGCCGCGGATGATATTCTTCCCGCCGCCGCGGAACGAGACATCGGCGTGCTTAACGGATGGTCGATAAAACGGGGGCTTTTGACGGGAATCGATCTCTCCGGACGCGATCGAAGTAATTCGGAGGTCGATCGGGCAATCAAGATGCGTCAGTGGTGCATTGACAACGGCTACAGCCTATTGGCGATGGCGCTGGGGTTTTGCTTGCGGGAGGAGCGCATCCACGGCAACCCCATCGGCAGCCTGAACATCGAACAGTTGGAACTGAACGCGCGAGCGGTGAGCGAACCGTTGCCCGAGGGCGCGCTTGACCGATTTTTGGAACAGGAGTGGGCCAAGTCGTGAGGCGTGTATGTTGAGCGCTTCACTTGAGGAGGATGCGCAGACAGTTCTATCGCGCTCCTTATTCAGTCACTTGATCCCTACAGTAGAAACTAATTCGAGGAGCAAATGCCAAAAAGACCGAACGTACTTCTTATTATCACCGATCAGCAGCGTTACGACACGCTCCACTGCGGCGGACAGGAGGCTATCGAAACGCCGCATATCGATTGGCTTGCCCAGCGCGGAGTCCGCTTCACGCGAGCGTTTTGCGCCACGCCAATCTGTTCGCCCGCCAGAGCGTCACTCCTGTCGGGGATGTATCCACATCAGCACGGAATGGTAGCAAATCATCAGCCTCGACCGGGATGCGATCAGATGCACCTCAGCCCGGATGTCAAGCTAATCGCCGATTATCTGAAACCGGAGGGCTATACCTGCGGCTATACCGGAAAATGGCACCTCGGCACCGGCAGCGACCGGCGGGGTTTTGGCGACTATGTAGCCCGCCACTTCGATTTCGATACGGATACCCCGGAAGAAAACGAGGCGATAACCCACGCACGCGCTATCGGGATTGAACTTCCCGGCAGGCGGCAGGGCACCGAGGCGAATCCGGCGACGTTTAACGAAAGGACGCGGGTCGGTCCTAGCCTGATGCCCCTTGCGGATCACGCGGCGACGCTCATGTGTAATCGCGCCATGACATTCATTCAGGGGCAACAGCACAGCGACGATCCGTTCATGCTCGTCTACAGCACGCACGAGCCGCACTCGCCATTTGTCTCGCCGCGACCGTTTGACACGATGTACCAGCCCGAGGACATGCCGCTGCCGCCGACCTTTACCGACGTTTCATTCCATCCGCACACCAAACGGCGCCAGGACAATCAACTCAAGAAGATAAACGAAATGGGTCTCACCGAGTCGGAGATGCGGGAGATTGTGGCTGCCTATTTTGGACAGGTGAGTTTCTGCGATCACCTCGTAGGGCGATTGGTTGCCGCTCTCATAGACACCGGACAACTTGATGATACCCTCGTCATCTTTACCTCTGATCACGGCGAGATGATGGGCAGGCACAATATGCTGTTGAAGGGAGCGGCGGTGTTTGAGGACTTGGTGCGAATACCGCTGCTCGTCGTGCCGCCCGGCGGGCTCGATTCGGAGGGCGTAGACCCGGGACTTGTTTCGCACATCGATCTGATGCCCACGATTTTCGACTGGTGCGGCGCGAAAACTCCGACCGGCTTGGACGGGATGTCGCTGCGCCCGCAAATTGAGGGTTCTCCCGACACGAGAAAGCTTGACCGAGCACGCGCGGGCGTGGTCACCGAGTTTCATTCCTGCAACTGGACAAATCCGATTGGACCGTTACGTATGTGGCGCACCGAGGAGTGGAAATATGTCGAGTCGTATCACGGCGATCACGAGCTTTATCACCTCGCCGACGACCCGCATGAGTGCCGCAATCTGATTGACGATCCCGCGGCATCCGACGTGCTGGCATCGCTGAGGGATGGCTTGCGCGACTGGTGCGAGCGCACCGGGGATACCTGGCCCGATGTCGTCATCCCGCCGGAAAAGCCGAAGTAGGTTGCGGTTCACGGAATGGTAGGCGGTGCCCACCCTACTACACATGAAGTCGAAAAGGGGAAGATTCATGCCCATCACCGCTAAAGAGAAACGCGAGCAACTCATTCGCGAAGGCTTCTGCATCTTCGAGAACGTGTTGGGGCCGGAGATGTTGACGAAGCTAAACGCAATGAGCGAATGGACTATCGCGCAGGAGGATCCGGGTCACTTCGATCAGTACCGTGCGCAGGGATGTATCATTCCCTACTGGCGGTATCCCCACCCCGCTTTTGCCGAGCCAATCGTTTATCCGCGCGCGATTGAGGTTTTCGCCGAACTCGGATTCGACCATCCCACGGTCTGGAGCGGATTTGTGATTAGCAAACCGCCGCACGCGCCGCCACTGTTCTGGCATCAAGACGGCGTGCTGTGGGAACACCCCATCAGTTACACCGTTCAGCCGCAGCAATATTTTATGATGTATTACTTGGTTGACACGAACCGTCATAACGGGTGTTTGCGCCTGGTACCCGGCTCCCACCTCAAACGTCACGCGCTACACGACCTGCTTCCGAGGGATGACGACGGCGTCAAAAGCGCGGCTAACCTGGAGCACGCCGCCTTCCGGTACACCGAAGGCGAAGTCGATGTGCCCGTCAAGGCAGGCGATGTCGTCATCGGCGACTCGCGTCTGATGCACTCCGCCCACGCCAATCAAAGCGACCAACGGCGCACGGTGCTCACTATCTGGTATTGGCCCTGCTACGACGAGTTGCCGGAGGATGTCAGGAAGTTGATTGCCTCGCACGTCACGCAAAGCACCGATTGGTGTCGTTGGGTCGAGCAGACGCGGGATGTCACGGCGCCATTTATACCAGTTTACAACGGGGACGCCGAGCCGCCGCCGTGGAACAATTCGCCAAGCGAAAACCTACGATAACGACATTGAAGGGACTAGGAAGAATAGAGATTGACCGAGAGGACAACGAGGGAGATAGAGATCCCAAGAATCCGGCGGACGTGAATGGGGTTGTCAATGTATTTGATTTAGTGTTTGTGGCAAATCGATTCTGATCATGGCAGTGGACAGTAGAAACCGAATTTGAACGGAGATTATGTATGGCGAACTATATTTCGAAGGTGAAATGGCAACATTACCGCGAGGAGGGGTATGCCCGAATTGGTCGGGTGGCAACTGATGAGGAACTTTCAGCGCTCCAAAGCCGAATTGATGATATCATGCTCGGCAAAGCGCCGTTGGACTATGACCGGCTGATGATGCAACTCGACCGTGAACCGGGCACGGAGGGGCCGGGACCTCAAACTAACGGTCACAAAGGGGCGACGCTGTCGTATCGAAAGATTCAGTCGCTTGAGTTCGATCCGCTTTTCCTTTCATACTTGCAGAAACCGGTTTTCCGCGAGGCGTGCGCGAAGGTGTACGGCGACGAAACTCGCATCACCTGCTATCGAGCGATGTTTATGAACAAACCGGCGCGTGAAGGCACTCAGCTGAACTGGCATCAAGACCGATGGTCGCATCTTGACCGGGAGCCGTTACTTACCATCTATACGGCGCTTGACCCGGCGACGGCGGAGAACGGTTGTGTCCGGATTATTCCGAACTCTCATCGTAACCTTGTCCCCCTGACTCGACCTGACGAACGCCGCGCCCAGGTGGAGAGGATTGTAGCGGAGTCCGAGTCGATTCCGCTTGAGTTGGAAGTGGGCGATGTCGTGCTGCTGCACAATTGGATGTTTCACAGCTCCGGGGTGAATTCTAGCGATGTGCCGCGCCGAGCGTTTAGCGTGTGCTACATGCCCGCGGAAACGAAGTCTAGCGAAGGGCTAACGTATTCGCGAATTTTTGGAGATGGGGCGTTGTCGGTTAGCCAATTAACCGGATGAAAGTGGCTAAGAGTACGCTCCGAGAGCCTGCTTTTGTGATGGGCGGCGAAGCGATTTTTGGTGATTTGAGAGGAAGAGGCGCCGCAGTTTGACAATAATGCAAGGCCTGAGGTGAGTTAAATCGGACAGATTAACAATAGAAATTCCGGAGAGAAACACCAAAACAACGTGTGTTTAACGTGTGTTTATAGTAAAATCAATAGTTATTTATTCACTGAGGTAGGTTCGGTTTCCTAACCGAACCGGTATTTATCCAGTGTCGCAGGTGCGGTTGGAAACCGCACCTACCGAAATATGTGTAAATGTGAATAGAGTTGGCCATACAATGTCCCAATCCATCAATATAGAATTCATATGCGACCAACTGCGCCTGAAGGACCAGAAACTCGCCGAGGTCATTGATATCGTTGGTGCGTGCACCCTAGCTCCCGGGTGCGCCGCCTTCAATTTCTTGTGCGATGCCATTATCCGTCAGCAACTCTCAAAACATGCCGCCAACACGATAATTCATCGCTTTCATGAACTTTTTGACTGCGGAAATCCCACGCCAAAGCAACTCCTGGCTCTACCAAAGCAGGAAATACTTGATGCGGGCATATCGAATCGGAAGTGCGGATACCTAATGGATTTGGCGCACAAAACCGAAACGCAACAGCTAAACTTCTCGACACTCGAGGAAAAGAATGATTGTACTATTCGACGCCTCCTCAAGGAGGTGAAAGGTATAGGCGATTGGACTGTTGACATGTATTTGCTTTTCGGTCTTGGCAGGATTGACGTGTTTCCCGTGAACGATCTCGCGCTGCGGAAATCAATGTCCTCTCTTTACGGTTTGACCGTCAAAGACCTCGAAGGTGCTAAGAAAGTAGCACAGAAATGGAAACCATACCGCAGTATTGCTAGCCTGTACATGTACAAGCATGGAGATTTGCAAACCCAAGAAACCCGCACTTGAATGTTAGCGGTTTCGTATGGATTTCCGTTCAACCTAACCTACATAACTGGGGTATAGCCGCGCTAACGGCTTTGCTACAGAGGTTCGTCATAGAAGTAGGGAACGCAGATCTGCGTTCCCTGAACTCGTATGCGCCCACGAGCGGCTCTCATCGAGAATGCTTTATCCGTCCCCACGTTGTAGCGAGTTTGTCAATAGACTCCACTGCGGTGGTGCCGCCTACCGTTTGGGCCATGTCGGCGTTGATCTCGTCCGCGCTGAGCCACCGATCCCACATCTTGAAATTGACCGCCGAACAGTTGCACGCTTGAACCTGTTCTCCTGCACTATTGGCAAATAACGCGTGCAGGTTCATCGGGCGTTCGGGGTCAAAGGTTACCTCGGACGGCACTTCACCTGTCATCTCGCCATCAAGATAAAACGTCACCACAATCCCGCTTTCAAAGGCGACGTGCATGAAACGCCAACGGCCTTGACCGAGATCCAAACCGGTATCCGCGATGGACTCGTGATCTTCCCGCACGCCGATGACGGGCTGCATGATATTCACATTGTCAATCCATCCCCAATCGCCCTCGTCAAAGGGAAGCATCACGCGCATGGTCTGGTTCTCTTCCGGGGCATTGGAATGGATGCCGTACATGTGATGTTCCTCCGCCTCGCCGGGAAACCGGCTGCCGTTGATTCTCACCAACGAGGTCCACGTCCAATTCTCAAGGAAAACCACGGGAGCCTCGTCAAGGGGTTCATCGTTGGCGAAAACCGCGTGGGAATCGGGCACTGTGTAATATTTCGTGAAGAAGGACATGCCGGCAACCTCCACCGTGCCCTCTTCAAGTTTGGGATGGTCGTCGGTTTGCGGCACTGCGCCGCCAGCGGAACCGCTGTTTGCCCACGTCTCGGCATCGTCATCCTGTGTGTTGGCGTCAAAAAACAGTACGGGCGGTTGCGCGAGCGCCATCGGGCACGCCAGTACAACGATGAAGAGTAGGCTCAATGTTCATCTTGTGTGTGTCATGGTAAACCTCCTTTTATCCTTTCACTTTTTTCGTGTTGAGGGTTGGAATTAGCAGTAAGAGAAATGAGGAAATTGGAGGTTTGACGTTCACAAATCCTACGCTAGTGCTTGTCGCTTTAGCTCGACTTTGTACAAACGTACAGCGGTTGGGTTGTACGGAAAGCCATACAACACCAAACCCGTAGGCGGGGCATCTTGCCCCGCCATGCAACACCGAAATTCGAGTGACACCCAACACATTATCTGCATGATACTGGAAACCGCTACCGACTTTTTCAGTCGAGTTTAGAACCTGTTTGGAAAGTACATTTGCAGGGCGCGCACTGCGATCAACTGACTGGATAAGAAAGGCGATAGCTAATCCCGTGCGATAGAAGTCCCGATAGGTGTATAGCAGGCGACCACAAAAGCATGAAAAAGCCGCGCCCAAAGTGACTGAAATTGCTTTGCCACCTATTATTCAAACAGGCTCTTAAGGTTTTTGCTAGTCACTAAACACTTTCTCCAATTCTTAATGCACTACCTCAATTCGTCGATGCCCAAAACCCAGTTGTTCCATTTGCGATCCGGGAAACCGCCTAGGGATCGGTAGAATTCCTCGGCAGCGATGTTCCCGGTCATGACAGTCCAAATCAGTTCAGCCGCACCAATGGACTTGGCATGCGAAATCACTGCCGCCATCAAGGCCTTTCCCGCTCCCATATGTCGTGCTGCCTCAACAACAAACAGTTCTTTGAGCACGAGCTTTGGTCGAAGGGTGTAGGTCCAAAGAATCGGATATGTGACAGCCATCCCGACGAGATCATCGTCTTGTTCAGCAACAAATGCGGTGAATAAACGCGCATCGCCAAAACCATGCCGAAGGATGCTCTCCCGTGTCACGGCAAACTCGTTGATATAGTCCTCAAACCTCGCAAGCTCCTGCATGAGTTCGAGCAAACGATCAGCGTCTTGCTGATTAGCCAATCTAACGCGCATTTAGTGGTACCGGTCCTTGAGGAAATCGTTGAGGTAGCCCAACCCTCCATGCGACATCCACGGAATGGGCGATTTGGCAAGTGCCGGAGCCGCGTATTCCAACACAGAGCGCATATTGATGTCTTCACGACCTTCGGCAGCAATAAAGTAAATCTTCAGACTGATGCCGTCGAAGTGGGCCAGGCCGTGCGATTTGTATTGTCTTTTCTTGTATTGCCCCATACGTCGGTTTCTCCCAATTACTATCTAATTCGGATTTTACGATAGGCGTCTGACCAGCCCACATCTTATAATCCCGATTCAAAGAGACGAATTCAAACCGAGACGATACCACCCCTTATGTTGACTACTTGGGTAATCCGCTGTATCCTGTGTCATAAGGACAGACCTTTATTGCTGCTCGGTCTTGTTCACCGAACGATGATTGTGTGCGCCACGGCTTTGTGTCAGGGCGTTCTCGTTTGTAGCGGATTAAAATAATCCATTGCACTACGGACTGTCAAGGTTCAGGAAAAAAAGATACTATAGTCATTGCAACTAAGAATTACACATGTGTTTATTAACATACCCAAATTCCCACCCATTCCCGTAGGTCGGGATCAACCGAACGAATAGTGAGGGCGATAGAGATCCCTTCCAGCCCGACCCGCTCAATGGGAAACGTCGCAAACCGGGAGATTGTGAGCTAAGTCGAGTCAATCAATGCTCATATGTGTAAATATAAATGACTATAACTGCGTAATAATTCGATAAGAAGGACTTGCCGGCAACGTCAACGGTTCCCTCTTCGAGCTTGGGCGCCTCCTCGGTTTGAGGCACCGCGCTGCCAGCGGAACGGCGTTTACCCGCGCCTTATCCTCGCGTACCTGTGTGTTGGCGTCATAGAACAACAAGGACAGTTGAGCGAGCGTCATCGGTCATGCCAATACAACGATGAAGAATAGGCTCAATGTTAACCTTGTGTGTGTCATGGTAACACTCTTTTTATCTTTTCAATTATTTCGTGTTGTGGGTTGGAATTAGCAGTAAGAGAAAAGAGGGGATTGGAGGTTTGACGTTCAAACATCCTCTGCTAGTGGTTATTGCTTTGAAGTACGGAACAACAGTCGCGGAAGCTCCTACAGAGAAATGGTGGGGCGGGGACCTCTATCGCAAGGGATTTGCTATGGGATCTCTATCGCATTCGCTAATCGCTCATTTGATCCTATCCGGTCGCTTGATCCCAGTCTACAGACTGTCATTGTATCACAATCTGCGACTGTTATAGTAGTCCGGCGGCGCGGAGCACCGTCTCCTGCACGGTAAATTCGTGGTCTAGCGAGCGGTCGGGAGACTTCTCGCCGCGGATGTCCGCCACAAGCGCCTTGAGATCGCCGATATGAGACGGTCGTTTCTCAATCTCTACCCGCTGCCAACCTTCGGCATAGCCATCCCGATCTTCATCAAGACACAGCCGAAGCGCCGGCGGATCTACCGGTTCGAGTATCGCGCTGCCGCGCGTCCCGTAAACCTCCAATCGCCTTGATTCACCCGACGATACCTCTGCCGCTGCGGACTCGATGGTCGCCATTGCGTCCGGATATTCAAAGACGGCGGCGGTGTTATCTTGTGCCCAGGGGAAGGTACTGTCCAGGTTCTGCGAGAAAGATGTCACGCGCTCGGGTCGCCCCAGCAGCGCGACGATAATGTCGATAAGATGGGGGGCGAGAATGAACATGATACCGCCCTCGCGTTCGCCGCGGGAATCCCACCGCGCCCACAGGGATTCATCGGAGCGGCGCGTCGAGATGCGTCCGCGAACGGAGAATAGCTTTCCCAGTCTCCCGGAACTTGCCCAATCAAGGACGAACTGGAATCCTGCGTTATAGCGGAACATATAGCCGAGTTGGACACACAGCCCCTTCTCGCGTGCAATGTCCAATATCGACCGGAACGCCTCCAAATCGTCGCCTGCCGGCTTGTCGAGCCAGACGTGCTTTCCATGTTCAACCGCTGCCCGCGCAAACTCGAGGTTTTCGGACACCCGTCCCTGCGCCGCGACTCCCACAATGCTCTCGTCGTCCAGTATCTCCGCCGCGGACGACAACCAGTGAACGCCCTCAAACGCGTCGTTGGTGCCGAGTGTTTCGCGAGATTGCGCGGACGGTTCATAAATGCCTACGAAGTCGACATCCTCGCTTGTCTTCAGCGTCCGCGCCTTGCTGGGGGCGTGGTCATGCGAAATGCCGAATTGTGCAAACCTGAGTCTCATTCTGCCTTGCCTCCATAAAATTTGAGTTTAGTGACGGACAGTGGCTTAATTTTAAAAGATAATAGAACTTGCACAGTAACAGGAGGTCGCTCCTACAAGTATTGTAGCGTCGAAACAGCGAATAAGCTGCCCTACGGCAATCTCTTAGGTGTTCAATCACGCAAGTCCTATAGCAGCCCGACTGCGCGGAGCACCGTCTCCTGCACGGTAAATTCGTGGTCTAGCGAACGATCGGGGGACTTCTCGCCGCGGATATCCGCCACAAGCGCCCGGAGACTCTCGACATAACGCGGTCGATCCTCTACTTCCACCCGCTGCCACCCTACGGCATAACCATCCCGATCTTCGTCAAGGCACAGCCGCAGCGCCGGCGGTTCCAGCGGTTCGATTATCACGCTGCCGCGGGTTCCGTAGACCTCAAAGCGTCTCGATTCTTTCGTCGACACTTCCGACGCGGTAGACTCGATGGTCACCAAGGCGTCAGCGTATTCGAAGACAGATGTGGTGTTGTCACGGTACCAAGGGACGACATGGTCCAAGTTCTGCGAGAAGAATTCCGCGCGTTCGGGCCGTCCCAGTATGGCGACGACAATGTCGATAAGGTGACACGCGAGGATGAACATAATGCCGCCCTCGCGCTCGCCGCGCGAATCCTTCAGTTTCCATGATGCGGGATCCGAGCGGCTCGACGAGATGCGTCCGCGAATTGAAAATATATCGCCCAGTTTCCCGGAATTCGCCCAATCAATGAGGAATTGGAATCCCGCGTTGTAACGGAACATGTAACCGAGCTGGACGCACAGCCCTTTCTCGCGTGCAATGTCCAGAACCGCGCGGAACGCCTCCAGATCATCGCCCGCCGGTTTGTCAAGCCAGACGTGCTTTCCGCGCTCAAGCGCCGCCCGCGAAATCGACATCGTCGTTTGATTTCATCGCGATCGCCTTGCCGGTGGCGTGGCCGTGCGAGATGCCGTACTGTGCAAACCTCAATTTCATTCAGGGTTGCCTCCATAAGATTTGAGTTTAGTCACGGAGATGGCTCAATGCTAAAAGATAATGGAACTCACGCAGCAATGTAGGTTGGGTTGAACGAATAAACACCAATCTCTATCTACGCCAAGAGGATGGCAGTCCTTAAATGGACACCCCATATGTGTAACGATAGAGTGAAACCCAACTCAATCTAACTACAACCAAATGTTGGGTTTCACTCCCAGAATCCAAATGTAATACTTGATATGTTTCATTTGCGTTGTTCAACCCAACCTACGTCCAACTTGTGGTGGTTCATAGCAGCCCAACTGCGCGGAGCACCGTTTCCTGTACGGTAAATTCGTGGTCTAGCGAGCGGTCGGGCGATTTTTCGCCGCGGATGTCCGCCACAAGCGCCCGGAGGCTGTCGATATAGCGCGGTTGATGCTTCACGTCCACTCGCTGCCAACCTTCGGCATAACCGTCCCGATTTTCGTCAAGACACAGTCGCAGCGCCGGCGGTTCGAGCGGTTCGAGTATCACGCTGCCGCGGGTTCCGTAGACCTCCAAGCGTCTTGATGCACTCGACGACACTTCCGATGCGGTCGACTCGAGCGTAACCATTGCGTCCGGATATTCGAGGACGGACGTGGTGTTATCACGAAACCAAGGGAAGGTATGGTCCAAGTTCTGCGAGAAAAATGTCGCGCGTTCGGGGCGCCCGAGTATGGCGACGATGATATCGAGAAGGTGACATGCGAGAATGAACATAATGCCGCCTTCGCGTTCGCCGCGGGAATCCCATCGTGTCCACGAGGCCTCGTCCGAACGGCGCGTCGAGATGCGTCCGCGAATTGAGAATATATCGCCCAGTTTCCCGGAATTTGCCCAATCGAGGAGGAACTGAAATCCCGCGTTATATCGGAACATATAGCCGAGTTGGACACACAGCCCCTTTTCGCGTGCGATGTCCAGAACCGCGCGGAACGCCTCCAGGTCGTCGCCTGCCGGTTTGTCGAGCCAGACGTGCTTGCCACGTTCAACCGCCGCGCGTGCGTATTCGAGGTTTTTGGACACCCGTCCCTGTACCGCGACCCCCACAATGCTCTCATCCTCCAACATCTCCTCCGCGGACGAGAACCAGTTAACCCCCTCATACGCCTCATTGGCGCCGAGTGTAGCGCGAACTTCCGTTGACGGTTCATAAACGCCCGCGAAATCGACATCGTCGTTTGTTTTCAGTGTCTTCGCCTTTCCGCTGGCGTGGTCGTGCGAGATGCCGTATTGTGCAAACCTGATTTTCATTCTGCCTCACCTCCATCTAAATTGAATTTAGTAACGGATGAATCCTTGAACCGTGTTAATTCTTGCCGAATGTCCGTCGTACTGTCAAGCAAATTCAGCGGAAGCGACAGAACAATCGTACCGAAGGGGGGAGATTCGGGATCTGACGATTGTTCATTCCAAAAGAAATCGCGACCGGGAGAGGATCTCTATCGATAAAAGGAACGGACAGTGACTACGATAGTATCCTACTCACTACGGGATTTACTATCGCCTTCACTATTCGTTCAGTTGATCGCTCCTACGGTTGGTAGCGATTGTTGTTGACCGAGAAGCGAAAGCGGGGTAAAATTCTCCCGCATTTGTCATATGGAATCACCTCTAAGAGCCTGTTTGAATAATCGGTGGCAAAGCCATTTTTAGTTATTTGTCGGAAGTTTTTTCATGTTTTCATTGTTGGCTGCTACATACCTGTCGCCCTGCTGGGGCTTAGGTGCACGGGGTTTTTGGTGTTTCTATACACCTTCCGCCCCTCTGGGGCTTTAGATGCTAGTGCGCAGTGCGCACCCTACAAACTGTACTTTTCAAACAGGCTCTAAGAGTGATGGAGAGCATTGACTTTAACCAAATCGAATGATGCCGCATCCGAAGGGTTTGAAGATGGCGGAAGAAACACGTTACCTTGTCCTGGATTCGCGAATCATCGCCGACGTTGAGGGGGCAAAACTCACGCTTGGTGAAGTGGCAAAACACCCTGCGAACCCGCTCTTCACCGAGGAGAAACCGTGGGAACCCCGCTACGACAACGTCTACGCCGATGTCATTTATGACGACGACGAAAAAACCTATAAGTGTTGGTACAACCCGTTTATCGTTGACGCGCGGGTGACCAGCACGCCTCCGGAACGGCGCCATCCCGACATCATAAAGTACAACGATGTGAAACCGACGGATCGAGAGATAGGGCTATGCTATGCGGTCTCAAAGGACGGAATCCATTGGGAAAAACCGAATCTGGGCATGGCTGAGTTCGAGGGGGACAAAAGGAACAACATCGTCACGCGCCGCCGCGGCGTCGCAGGCATTTACAAGGATGGCCGCGATCCCGATCCGACGAGACGCTACAAGATGTTTTTCTCCGCGAGCAGGGGTACGTTCGTGGCGTTCTCTCCGGACGGCTTGCATTGGGGCGAGCAAATTCCCGTACCGGGGCACGAGGGCGGTAATCGGCCAAGCGCGTTCTGGTCACCGCATCTCGGCAAGTATGTCGTAATCACCCGACGCAATTCGGATCTCGGCAGGCGCCAAGTCACGCAGACCGAGTCGTCCGACTTTGTGACCTGGAGGCGGGAGAGGAGCATTCTGGAGGGACCGACTCAGCAACTGCAAACCCACGACATGATTGTCTTTCCGACGTGCGGCTTGTACATCGGATTGGTAGGGGTGATGGTGTTTCCGGAGGAGGATTCCGATCGTGGAGTGAAGCAGCACGCCGAACTGGCGTGGAGCCCTGACACCGTCACCTGGCACCGGATACAGGAGGGCACTCCGTTTATCGGACACAGCCCCGCCGAGAAAGAACGGTACGGGGAAACACCTTACGACTGGGGCACCATCTTCGCCGCCGCGCCGATCTTCCATGACGATGAGGTCCGAATCTATTACGGTGCGGGCGACTGGCACTTCTTCGAATGGCGGAACGGCTACCTCGCGCTGGCGACGCTCAGACCCGATGGCTGGGCGGGATACGAGCCAATCGCTGCTAAAAGCACGGCGGTGGTTACGACGGAACTAGTGGATTTCGACGGGGAGACGCTTGGGGTAACCGCCGACGTGGACGATGGCGGCTCGGTTCACGTTGAGGTAGTTAATGAGGAGAACGAGTGCTTGGCGGCGATCCAACCTATTGTTGATACCGTCACTGACGGTCAAGTGGCGTGGGAGGCAGATGAATCCTTTGTCAGCCTGAACAGTAAGCGTGCGCGTCTGAGATTTCGGCTGCGCAACGCCAAACTGTACGGCTTCCAGACATGGTAGCCATATGTAGGGTGGGATCAAGGGAGCGAATAGCGACCGCGATAGAGTTCCACTGCCCACCAGCCTTTTTCCTTGTGCGTCTGATTGGACGTTCACCTTCAATTATTCCGCAATGTTTGTCGATTCGAATCGAAATGATTATGATGTAAACCGTATATCCGGTCTAACTAGAATTCTTCCGATGCCCGGGACGGGCGAGAGGAACCAGAAATGTCAGAAGCAATACCTTTTAATATCCCGATGATTGACCTATGCGACGAGACAGAGCGTCATGTGATCATCGCCCAAGGCACCCCTGAAAGCTACAAAGGGCACCCCACGACGCTCCTGATGCCGGACCAAAAAACCATGTTCTGCGTCTATCCGCTGGGTCACGGCGGACCTTCGGCGGTTCTCCAGCGGAGCGACGATGCCGGTCTAACGTGGTCGGATCCGCTGCCCGTTCCGGAGAACTGGAAGACGGCGACCAATTGCCCGGCGATCTTCCGATTTGTCGGGCCGGACGGCGTGGAACGGCTGTTTGTTTTTGAGGGTTTGAAAAAGATGCGTCAGTCGGTGTCGCTCAACCGCGGCGAGACGTGGACGCCGTTCGAGGAGAACGGACTGAAAACGGAAATGCCCTTCACCACGATTATCGAAGTCTCCGGGAACCGATTGATGGGCGGATGGAGCCGGCAGGGACCGACGCTCATCAGCTTCTCCGACGATGGCGGCTTGACGTGGTCGCCCGAACGGGTGCTGGTTGAGAGCGGCGGGAAGTTCCCCGATTCAAAGCCGTGCGAGCCGGCGTTTGTGCGCTCGCCCGACGGGAAGGAAATCGCGTGTGTGTTGCGGGTCAGCAGCAGTATGAAATGCCGCTCTCTCGCAGTGTTCAGCGAGGACGAAGGGGAATCGTGGACGGATCCGGTGGAGCTTGACCGCACGATGACGGGGGACCGCCACCAACCGCGCTACTCGTCGGACGGACGTCTCCTCATCCCCTTCCGCGATAGGACGCTGCACAGCCCAACCTGGGGCCACTTCGTGGCGTGGGTGGGAACGTACGACGATATTCGCAACTGTCGAGCCGGGCAGTATCGCCTCAAACTGCTGCACAGCTACGACGAGGTGAAAAAGCATGACACCGGCTACCCTGGTGTGGAACTTCTGCCGGACGACACGCTTGTCGTGACGACGTATGTCAAGTATAGACCCGGTCCTGAGAAGCAGTCCGTGGTCAGTGTACGGCTAAAGCTGGAGGAGATTGACGCTAAGGCGAAGAGCATGCGCGGTTAAACCATGGGAAAGACCATAATCAACCCCCGTTTCAAAACAAAATCTTGGAATCGGTTTAGAATTGCCGCCTAACTCGTATCTCTAATTTGCTGTAGGAGCGATCTCCGAATCGCGACCCTCGGTTTGCGGTAACGCGGTTCTGTAGGTTGGGTTGAACGGTCAAACACGAATCCGTGCCAAAGCGGAGGGAGAATCTGACTTACAACAACATCCGCCTGTGGATAGACAAAGTGAATCCCAACACCGTATTTCCCGAGTAGCGTATCTGTCGGTTTTCTCTATGCTTGGTGAGGCTATGAGCGCCATCAAGCACCGGAACGTACGCGAAGGTTTAGGGGTTTGTTGCTCGTTTCCGTTCAACCCGACCTACGAAATATCGCTGAGAAGTTATACCATCTTGCTTAAATAACAGTGCATATAGTGCTTTCCATGGTCTATTTTGACAACTGTTTCCCTTCACGCGAAACCCCGTATGCGGGAATCAAGCGAGTGAATAGCGAGTGATCAAGGGAGTGGCAAGCGACCGCGATAGAAATCCCATAGAAAATCCTGTGCGATAGAAGGTCCCACTGTTAGTTTGCGGATTCCAAAATCTAACGGATTAGGCAGAATGCGCGGATGATGGAATATTGCCACGAACAACCGAATTTCATGAATCCAATCGGATAGGACCTACGCAAATCTTTCCCATTACGCATTATGTATTTCGAGACATTCAGTTACGGAAACCCCAAAGGAGTAAAACATGTCAGAATCGATACCTTTTAACATCCCAATGATCGACCTGTGCGACGAGACGCACCGCCACGTGATTATCGCCCAAGGCACGGCTGAAAGTTACAAGGGGCACCCTACGACGCTGCTGATGCCGGACCAAAAAACGATGTTCTGCGTCTATCCGTTGGGGCACGGAGGACCTTCCGCGGTGCTCCAGCGCAGCGACGATGCCGGTCTGACGTGGTCGGATCCGCTGCCCGTCCCGGAGAACTGGAAGACGGCTACCAACTGCCCGGCCATATTCCGATTTGTCGGGCCGGACGGCGTGGAACGGCTGTTTGTTTTTGAGGGTTTGGGAAAGATGCGCCAATCCGTGTCTCTTGACCGCGGTGAGACGTGGACGCCGTTCGAGGAGAACGGACTGAAAACCGCAATGCCCTTCACCACCATTATCGAAATCTCCGGGAACCGCTTGATGGGTGGATGGAGCCGGAAGCCATCGACGCTTATCAGCTTCTCCGACGATGGCGGCTTGACATGGTCGCCCGAACGGGTTCTGGCTGAGAGCGGCGGGAAGTTCCCCGATTCAATGCCGTGCGAGCCGGCGTTTGTGCGCTCGCCCGACGGGAAGGAAATCGCGTGTGTGTTGCGGGTCAGCAGCAGTATGAAATGCCGCTCTCTCGCAGTGTTCAGCGAGGACGAAGGGGAAACGTGGACGGATCCGGTGGAGCTTGACCGCACGATGACGGGTGACCGCCACCAACCGCGCTACTCGTCGGACGGACGTCTCCTCATCCCCTTCCGCGATAGGACGTTGAATAGCCCGACGTGGGGCCACTTTGTGGCATGGGTGGGAACGTATGACGATCTGCGAAATTGCCGAGCGGGGCAGTATCGTCTCAAACTGCTGCACAGCTACGACGAGGTGAAAAAGCATGACACCGGCTATCCCGGGGTGGAACTCTTGCCGGACGACACGCTTGTCGTGACGACGTACGTCAAGTACAGACCGGGACCTGAGAAACAGTCCGTGGTCAGTGTGCGGTTAAAGCTGGAGGAAATTGACGCCAAGGCGGCTAGCGGGAGGGGTTGAGCCGTGGTGGAAAGATAGTAATCAACCTCCGTTTCTTAGTGAAATTGTATGGCTGGTTTAGAATTGCTGCTTAAATCGTATATCTTATTTGCTGTAGGAGCGATCTCCGAATCGCGACCCTAGGTTTGCTGTAACGCAATTCATTCCGTATCCGATTGGTAGTTCACTTGCCTGTAGACCGCAATATGTGTAAATATTAACGTAAATGAATATAGATGCTATTGCGTTGTCCTGAGAACGTTGTGAATTGAGGTTCGGACGGTGGATGTGGTATACTTTATATTCGCCTAAACCACGGATTTTGAACAAAGGAGTGTGTAATCTATGTCTATGCAACAGTTGCGCACGCTGACGGAGGAACAGGTGGCGCAATTCAAACTCAACGGTTTTCTAGCGGTTGAGAATGTTCTATCAACCGAAGAAGTGGAAACTCTCGCGGCGCATAGTGACCTTATTGCCGCCGGCAAGGCAAAGAATATCCCGGACACTAGCATTCAAATTGAACCGGCGATTCGCAAGAACGGGAAACCTATCGAAAACCAGGTTTTATCGGTACGCAAACTATATAACTTGGCGGTGTATGATGACGTGATGTGGAGTCATGTCACCAATCCCAAAGTTGTGGACATCATTGCCGACCTGCTGGGCACCGATGACATCAAGATGTACGGCGATCAGTTTTTCATGAAATCGCCCAAGGGAGTCGGCTCCGCGCAGCCGTGGCACCAGGATTCCGCCTCTTGGCGCGACATCTTTCCCATGGATCTGGTGAGTGCGTGGACCTCCCTAGACCATGCCACCGAGGAGAACGGGTGTTTGAACTTTCTCCCGGGGACGCATCGCTGGGGTATGGTGCGAGGCGAGCGGCTTAAGGTATTTTTGGACGACCTCGGCGGGAAGCAGTGGCCCATCGTACTGGCGCCGCTCACCCCCGGCAGCATCAGTTTCCATCACAGTCTTACGCTGCACATGAGCAACGCCAACCTCTCGGGCAAGCGGCGGCGCGGCTACGCGATACACTATATGCGCGCGGCTTCATGGAAAGATGAATCGGTAACGGACGCGCCGAAAATGCCCCCATTCAAGTCGGTGAGGGGCAGATCGTTCCCCGGACGGGTATAAGCCTATCTCAACCCGTAGACACGACGCGCAAAGTGATACGGGGACGCTCTTCGCAGCGATGTAAAAACTGGCTATGAGCCGACAAAATAGTGGATAAGAAACTGAGTTTTCAAGAAAAAACTCGGTTTCTACGTGGAGTCCAGTCCGAAGTGTTTCTACGATTGCAGATTCGCAACGAAGGAGATTTATCGAGTTAATGAGTAAATTACGAGTTGGTATAATTGGTTTGGGCGGAATAGGTGATTCCCACTGCGACGCCATAGCGGCGCTTGACAATGTAGAGGTCGTCGCTGTCGCCGACCTTTTGGAGGAGAAGCGACGTGAAAGCATGGAGAAGTACAATGTCTCCAAGGGGTATGCGTCTCACACCGAGTTGCTGAAGGACGACAACGTCGACGCCGTGGCTATCACGCTGGGACATCAACTCCATCATCGCCTCACTGTGGATGCTTGCAACGCCGGCAAGCACGTATTGGTAGAGAAGCCGATGGCGATTAGTCTGGAACAGTGCGACGAAATGATTGAGGCTGCCGCCGCCAACGATGTCAAGCTGATGGTTGGGTATACACAACACTTTTATGGCACAAGCCTGAAGGCAAAGGAGATTCTCGATTCGGGCGCGCTTGGTCCGCTAATCACCGCTGTCTGCTATATGTCCAAGAACTGGGGTTACTCCTGGCGCCGTCCGCAGTACCGAAGCCGCTACCACGGCGGGGGTATGTGGATCACCAATGGCGTTCATGTGGTAGATCGCCTTACGTGGGTGATGGCGTCGCAGGCGGCGTCCGTATCGGCGTCTATCGGTGCGCGCGCGCACTATCAGGCAAGCGACGATTCCGCCACCGCCTTCATTCGATACAAGAACGGTCTCGCGGGTGTCGCGGTTGCAGTAGGCTACGCTGACGGCGCGCCGAGTTACGAATGCCATGTGATTTGCGCCAACGGATCGCTGCGATTCAGTCAACACGGCGAAAAGTTTGTCAAGGTCGGAAAGGGCGATAAATGGGGAGACGTGCCATTTGATGATCCGCCATTTGAGTTCCAAAACGAGTGGAAAGCGTTTGCCGAAGCGATTGAGCAGAACATAGAGCCGCCAACGCACGGGGAATGGGGTCGCCACATTATGGAGATTATGTTCGCGGCGGAGGAATCGGCGATTACGGGCATGGAGATGGAGCTGGAAGATGTTGGCTGGAGCAATCAACGGTCTGGCTCGCCCGTAACCCGCAACCACGGCTGGATTTAAGGCTGTAACAATTAATGCCTCGCCCACATCCTCATTTCCCGTGTGCGGAGCATCGTGCCTTTCCGGCATCCCCATTTCCTGTAGGCGGGGCATCTTGCCCCGCCCGTGACCTCCGTTGGAGCGCAGCATTGAGTTGAATTTAACAAGATCTCTATAGAGTTCCCTAATCCGTCACTTGATCCTATCCAATCGCTTGATTGTTCAACCCAACCTACGATGGTCGCGAGCTGGAGCTCGCTCCTACAACCCTGGAGGAATTAACATGAAACGCAACAGCGACCTCCTGCAACACTTCATGGAGCAAAAGCCGTCGTTAGCCCCAAAACTGGCGTGGCAGGCGACTTCCGTTGAAGAACATCGGGCGTGGCGCCGGGGTTTTGCACGGCGATTGCGTACGCTCTTGGGACGTACACCCCCCGCAGTGCCTCTCCAAGTTGACTGTGTCGAAGAAGTGGAGACAGAGGGATTCACGCGGCGCAAACTCTACATCCGTTCCGAGGAACACTACTGGGTGCCGGCATACCTTTTTCTGCCGAAACATCGGCGTGACGCGGCGCCCGCCATCGTTTGCTTGCACGGTCACAGCGGTATATATCCTTACATTCGCGACGGAAGCGAAGAACAGCGGGCAAAGTCCAAGAAACTCGATCTGGATTACGCTCCCTACTTTGCCGAAAACGGATATGTGACCATTGCCCCCGTCCAGCGCGGTTGGAATGAGACCTCCGAGAGTGTCAGTCACAAAGGAAGTGGTTGTCAGCGGATGGTAATGAACAGCTTTCTTACCGGCATGACGCCCGTCGGCTTGCGATGCTGGGACGCCTCGCGTCTCGTCGACTACCTGCGGACGCTGGAAGCCGTCGACTCGTCGCGTATCGGCGTCGCAGGGCTGTCGGGCGGCGGTACGATCGCTCTGTTCTGGGCGGCGATTGAGCCGAGAATCAGGCTCGCCATCGTCGCCGGATACTACTGCACCTTTGCCGATTCCATTTACTCTGTTCATCACTGCCTATGCAACTGCGTTCCGCACATGCTGGAATGGGGCGAGATGCGGGAGGTCGCCGCCCTGATTGCGCCTCGGCCGCTCCTCGTCATCAGCGGCACGAAGGATCCCATCTTCCCGATTGAAGCCACTCGACGGGCGTATTCGGACTTGGAACCGGTTTATAATCTCCTCGACGCCCGTCGGGATTTGGAAAAGGACTTCTTTGACGGACCGCACGCGTGGAGCAACCGAAAGACGCTGCCTTTCCTCAAGAAGCATATAGGGATTTGAAACGCCCAGCCCAGCCATCCACACTGACATGACACGTCCCGCCCTTCGCTGTTGAACGGTTTGAATTGGCGTGAAGACATTGGGGTAGGTTACACGGGCGGTCATCTGATACAAACCTAAGAGCCTGTTTGAAAAGTACAGTTTGTAGGGTGCGCACTGCGCACCAGCCTCTAACAGCCCCGGAGGGGCGGAAGGTGTGTAGAAACACCGAAACCCTGCGTACCTAAGCCCCAGCGGGGCGACAGGTATATAGCGGGCAAATACACAAACATGAAAAACTGTCTTCAAATGACTAAAAATAGCTTTGCTGCCGACTATTCAAACAGGTTCTAAGATAGCCTTTAGTTGAACGTGCAAATTGTACTCATTTGGTCAATAATAGGGATTTTGAGATGAACACCTCCGCTCTGCACGCCAAAGCGGCTCGTGCTGATTGATAGATCTGTGCTTGAGGTATTCATCATTGATGCGGAGGCCAGTGTTATGTCAGGATTGCGCAAAGAGCTGACACAGAAGCTTAATTTAATACCAGACGTTTATGTTAATCTATGGAAAGATTCCGATTTGCTCTGTGTGTTCTATAAAGATAAAGAAGTAGCTCACTTCCAAGGTAACAATGAGCTAGATATAAGGCTAACAAGGGCTGTTATAAACGTGAAGGGCTTTCGCCCCCGAAGAACACAACTAGCCACCTAGGCAGGTCCAAAAATTCAACGTGGATAGTGCAAGGATTCAGGCGTTCTGCGCATGTGGATGAAATGGTAAGGTTAGTTAGAATAGCTATTAAACAGCTTTGACTTAAGGGAGTTATAAGTTGACGGTAGGCTCATTGAGGCATTTCCTTCGTCAACCCTCGTTTTCTAGACGTTTATTATTCGGCTTGAATCCAGTGAATATCGGGTTTGAGCCGTTTTTTTGCCCATCAAACTAAGGGTTTTTGAACTTCTAACCCAACAATCCTTGTTGATTCGGGCGTACAATCCGGGTGAAATGGCTATCATCTAATGAAGATTGTTGGTTTCATCCTTAAGCGGTTTTCTGCTATAATCTTGCGGGACGGCAGAATCCAACAACCGATCTATAATACGCACCGAGGGGACTGATTATGCAAGACTTTCGGAAACCATTCCCGGCTTTGACGCCCACCCAACGTCTGCATCTTGAGGTTTACGGCTACGTTGTCATCGAAAAAACGCTGTCGGAAGAACGAGTCGCCGCACTGCTTGATAAAATCTATGAGATTGAAACCTTCTTTCGCGAAACCGGAGAGTATCCGTACGGGCTCGTCGCGAATGCGCACAGCAAAACCGATCCGAATTATTTCCGTATCGATAATCTCCCGCACATTGCCGAGTGTTTCTTCGAATACTTAACCGATCCGTATTTGGTCGGGCTTGCCCAAGAAATCGTCGGCACGCACGTCCGGCTGTTGCAATCCGATGCCCATATTATTCGGTATCCGCCGGAAAAGATGGAGCGGCAGAACTACGGATTTCACGGCGGGTGGCACGCCGAATTTGGCCGCACGACGAACGGTCTGTACCACTGTCCGTTCATCAAAACGCTCTCCAATTTAACGGACTTGGACGAGGAAGACGGGGGCACGGCTGTTATTGCGGGTAGTCACAAGCTGTGCGGAATCCAACGACAGGACATCATCGAGGTAGGGTTGCAAGATCCCGAAAAACTGATCCATCACGTCGTTGCTCCGGCGGGATCGACACTCCTACTTTTTGAATCCCTCTTGCATTCGGGCGGAATATGCACTTCGGGTAAGGAGCGCGTCTTTATTCTTGGCGGGTACTGGCCCTCAATGTTCCAACCGCATCAAGGGTATGAGCCGAATGAGGAATTTTTGAAGACGATTCCCGAGGAGTATCATCCGGTGCTGACCGGCAGCAGGTGTTTCCAATTGGAGAATTTCACACGAGAACTTGGCACGCCTGCTGAAAAATATCCGTTCGATTAGCTTGCAAATCATTGTAATAATCTACCGTTCACCGTTTCTAGGAGATTCTAAACGGATTTGGGTTTCACGGGACCTCTATCACGCGGGATTTACTATCGCTTTCGCTATGGGATTTACTATCGCACTCGCTGTCCGCTCGGTTGATCGTTCGTTTGATCTCAGTCAATCCTATTTCGGTCGCTTGATTCTTCTACCCAACCTACAGCTATTTAAGTCCTATGAAATACGCTAAAGGATAGACAATGCACACGAAAAATAAACCCAGCAAAATCACACTTGGGGCGCTATTGGCGCTCGCCATATTGTCGGGAATACCACTACTGAGTCGTGCGGTGGAAGCCCATCAGCAGAACGTCGAGATTGTGGGCAAAGCCTCGGTCAACCACGTGCCGAAATTTACGACACCCGGCACAATCAGCGCAACAGGAATTGTCGAAGTGAATGACAATATCGGCATTGGGACGACGGATCCGGAGAATAAAGTGCACATCTTCGGGAACGTTCTTCAGGTGGAGAGCGGAGGACCCGCGCTATGGTTAAAGGAAAGCGATCAACAGAGCTACCGAGCGGACTACGGCTACTGGCGGATTATCGCCGACCACAACGCGCTATTCTTCGAGGTTTGGGAGAACGGGAACGGTAAACCGGGGCATGAGTTCGACATTCAGGATGAGTTCATGTCCTTTCAGCGAACCCAGACCACCGTACCGTTGGCGAACCATATCATTCAGTGGAATTACGATTTTTACGGTCAAGGGGTGCGAGATCTCAACATCGGCGCCAACTGGGCGCAACCAAGCCGGCCCCAGAAGCCCCGCACGTTGTCGCTGATGTCGCTCAATGGCGAAATCAATGAGCTTGTCTACGCCATGCGCATTCTTCCGAACAATGCGCGCCCACACGTCATATTCCCCAGTGGTAATATCGGTATCGGCGAAACTCGTCCGGAGAACCTCCTCACCATGAAGCGGTCTTCCGAGACGGATCCCATCGCGGATGGGTGGACGACATACAGCTCAAGACGATGGAAGACGGACATCAAGCCCCTTGACGGTGCGTTGGACAAAGTTCGGCGATTGCGCGGCGTGTCTTTCGACTGGCGCGCCGATGGAAAGCAGGACATCGGGCTGATTGCCGAGGAAGTGGGCGAAGTGGTACCCGAGGTGGTTGTGTACGAAGAAAACGGGCATGACGCCAAGTCGGTGGACTATGCGCGTCTGGTTCCCCTGTTGGTGGAGTCTATCAAGGAACAGCAGGAGGTGATTCGGAAGCAGGACGCCGCGTTGACCGAGCTCAACGGCAGAATGGCTAAAGTTGAAGCCGCGTTGCGGAAATTTCAGAAAGCGGCAGTTTCGCAGATAGGGGTTGAACAAGGGGTTGTGCAGCCGCTCGGCAGGTTGCATAGCCGCGAATCAAATTGATTGGCAGGATAAAGCGAGATGAAACAGGCACTGCGTTCCACCGTGTTTTTCCAAAAGGCGCTCGGATCGTTGTTAGGTGGCTTAATCGGAGACGCCATAGGGACACCGACTGAGAACATGCGTTATCCCGAAATTGAAAAGCAGTTCGGTTGGGTAGCGGATTTTGAATGCGATGGAACCGACGACACGGTAATGAAATACCTCTTGGCAGAGGCGCTTATCCGCACCGAGGGGTACGCGACCTATGACGATTGGGCTCAGGTCTGGCTTGACCAATGGGACGACATTTTTGGCGTTAAGGTCAACAAATTTTTCCAGTCAGTGCTGCATACTGCGGTTAAATTACGTCGCCACTGTATCCCTAGAATGGCAGCGCTGGGTAACATGCCCAGTTCGAGTTCGGCGATGTGTATCGCACCGGTAGGGATTGTAAATGCTTGCAACCCGCGGCAAGCAGCGGAGCAAGCCTACAACTTGGCAAGTCTCATCCACATCCACGATGTCTCATTTTGCCAAGATGGCGCGGCTGCGATTGCTGCTGCGGTCGCCTCGGCATTTTATCCGGCAGCAAGCGTTGACTCCATTCTTGACGCGGCGCTCAACGCCGTAGTGCCGGTAAGTGGCGAGGAAATGTTGGAGCTTATCACCAAGGCGCTGACAACAGCAAGTGAGACGAAGGATTACAGGACATTCCGGCAAACTGTATACGCCAATGAGGGGCATTTCTTCCGTCGGATTGCCTGTGACTCGCGGGAGACGGTTCCCATGACTCTGGCACTTTTCCGCCTCGCTGAAGGGAATGTGGAAAAAATGGTAACCTACGGTGCCAACTTTGGACGCGATGCGGACACGATTTCCACTATGGGCGGGGCGATCGCCGGAGCTTATCAGGGCATCAAGGGAATTCGATCGGACTGGGTGCAGAAAGGGCGTCAGTTCACCAGCGTCGATCAGGATGAACTAGCGGAACGGCTCGTCATCACGGCGCGTGCCAAATTTGATTCGCAGGAGTTGGTGCGACAAGGGTTTACCGCGATCTTGTAAGGCTTGTGTTAAGTTGGAAGGACTTACGCAATTCGGTTTGTAGGAGCGATCAAGGGAGCGAATAGCGACTGCGATGGAGATTCCTTTATTGCGCGTCTTCTGTAGGAGCGAGTTTCACTCGCGACAGAAAGTCGTGGCCGGAAGAGGATTTCTATCGCACGGGATTGTCTATTGCACTCCTTATCTAGTCGCTTGATCGTTCTCCACTTGTTTGATCGTTGATGGCGCCCTGCAAAAAAAGGGTTGGTGCGCATTGCGCGCCCTACAGGACGGTCGTGCAATGAGAATAACGATTGTAGAAAGAAAGAGAATCAGAGATTTGAAGATTGAACGGAGATTATCATGATGAAAACGTTAACGTTCATCCTTATCGGTCTTGTCTGCGGATTCGTGTCGGTAACACCCCTTGCGGGCGAAGAGGTCAAGCTGATTGGTGTCGATCAAGGTGCGACGAACAGCCACATGTCCGTCGATATTATCGGAGACTCCATCATTCTCGGGGGCCAAATATTGGCGCACAACATGAAGGACAGCTTCGCGACAATTTTCACATGGGATGCGAAAAGCTGGAAACGGACAGCGGAACTTCACCCCGGTGACCGCGACCCGGCGAACCCCGGCGCTGGCGACTTTGGATGGTCGGTCGCCGTTGACCGCATCCGTTGGTGGGGCATCACGAACTATGCTATCGTCGGAGCACCGCTGGACGATGCTGCCGGCGCTAAGTCCGGATCGGCTTATATCTACGCCCGCACCGGAAACAACTGGAAACAGCAGGTGAAACTTATCGCCGATGATGCAGCAGCTGGCGACGCTTTCGGGTATGCCGTCTCCGTTTACGGAACCACGGCGGTCGTCGGTGCACCGAAGGACGATGACTCCGGCAGCAACTCGGGTTCAGCCTATGTGTTCGTGCGCGATGAGAACAGTTGGACGCAACATTCGAAACTCGTGCCGCAAGATTTGGGCGGATCCGATGCTTTCGGAGAGGCAATCTTAATCGTAGAGGACACCGTTATCATCGGGGCGCCCGGACATACGCACGGTGAAATAAGATTCGCAGGTGCCGTCTACGTCTTCGTACGCGAAGGCGTGGCGTGGCTGCAAAAAGCCAAACTCACGGCAGACGACGCAGCAGCCAGCGATCGATTCGGAAATGTCCTCGCCATGAGCGGAAACACCCTCATCGTTGGGGCGCCATTGCGTGATACGCAGGCAGGAAAAGACGCGGGCGCCGCCTACGTTTTCTCTCGCGACGGCGACCTCTGGAAACAGAGGGAGAAGCTCAAAGCCAAGAGCACACGGAAGAACGACCATTTTGGCACCAGCGTCGCAACCACCGGAAAAATTGCCATCATTGGAGCGAATTTGCACGAAGAAAACGCGCTCGCCTCAGGTGCGGCATATTCCTTCGTAAATGTTGACGGGGTCTGGGAGGAAAGGGACAAGGTCGTGCCCGCGGACGCCGGTTTAAACACCCGTTTCGGCACGTGGGTCGCCATGAGCGGTAACACTGTCGTTGCGTCTGCCGGGGTGACGCCGCACCCCGTCGCCGGAAGAAGTACCGGAACGGCAGCCTATGTGTATAATAGCATAGAGGATTTCAACACACCTCCGTACGCTGTTCGACCCGTTGGTTTAACCGTGACGACGCTAGGCAAGCTGAAGCGCACGGCGCTTTATCAGAACTTCCCCAATCCGTTCAACCCGGAAACATGGTTGCCGTATCGTCTGGCGGCAGATGCTCCGGTGACGTTTCGCATCTACAACACCCAAGGGCAACCGGTGCGAGAGTTGGATTTGGGCAGCCAAGCGGCGGGTGATTATCTGTCCCTAGAAGCGGCTGCCTATTGGGATGGCAGGGACGAATTGGGCGAGATTGTTTCGAGCGGCGTCTATTTCTACACGCTTCAGGCTGGCGTGTTCCAAGCCACGCGGCGGATGCTAATTTTGAAATAGTAGCACCCACGCAGTTGACCCGCCAAGCTCGACTTTGTACAAAAATACAATTCTGAATTGCCATCTTGTAGGGTGCGCACTGCGCACCAGCCTTTGAAAGCTCCAGCGCGAGATCAAACGAGTGAATAACGAGGGATCAAGCGACTGGATAGGGAGCGTAGAAGTCCCATAGCAAATCCCGTGCGATAGAGATCTCGACAGGTTGCATAGTATCAGGAACCGCTTGAGACTTTTTCAATGGTCAACCAAAAAGACCAAATGTCTAAAATCTCCTCCATTTTTCTTCAACGCTTGATTGACACCGTTTGTTATCCCGCTTAAATGTACAAAGTCGAGTTAAACAGTTACGTACAAACAATATAGCACGGCAAGGAGATGGTCATGAAAACGACTCAGTTTATCCTCATCAGTCTTGTTGTTGGCATCGCCATGGGGAGCGCCAGTCACGCCGCCGAAGGCGAAATCAAGCTCATCGGAGCTGAGGAGGGAGCACGCAATAGAACACGTATGCCCGCCGATGTTGTCGGAAATGTCATAATCGTCGGCGTACATGATGTGGATGTCAACAACATTCCCGGCGCGGGCAGAATCTACACACGGAATCGGACAAAGTGGGAACAGACCGCGGAACTCATCGCCCACGACCGCAATCTAGATCAAGCCAAGCCGGGGCAGCCGGGATTCGGGTTCGCCGTCTCCATCAGCGGTCGTCCCGGGAGGACAAGCGCGGACTATGCCATCATCGGAGCGCCGGGCGACGACGACGCCGGGAAAAACGCCGGGGCAGCCTACATCTACGCTTTCAACGGGAAAGACTGGAAACAGGAGGTGAAACTTACCGCTGTGGACTCAGAAGCGGGAGACGCTTTCGGGTATGTGGTCTCGGTTGATGGGACCACTGCGGCGGTTGGCGCGCCCAAGGACGATGATGCCGGCAGCAATTCGGGGGCAGCTTTTGTCTTAGTGCGCGATGCGAATAGATGGAAGCAGCATGCGAAGCTCATCCCCAAAGATTTGGCGAAATCGGACGCACTGGGTGAGGCAGTCGACATTCAAGGGGACACCGTAATCGCCGGGGCGCCCGGGCACACTCATGGCGGCGTAAGGTTCGCCGGCGCCGTTTACGTTTTCGTGCGTGATGGGGATGCGTGGAAGGAACAAGCTAAACTCACGGCCGACGATGCGGCACCTAGCGACCGATTCGGAGTTTCGGTTGGCATTGAAGGCGACACTGTCATCGTCGGATCGCTGCTGAACGATGCTGGCGGTAAGAAAGATGCCGGCGCCGCTTACATCTTTGTCCGTGACGGAAACAACTGGAAACAGCAGGCAAAACTGATTGCACCGAAGAAGCGAAAGGGCGACCATTTCGGTGCAGCGGTTGCCACCACCGGTAAGATTTCCGTCGTTGGCGCACCGCTCCGCGAAGAGGGCGGACTCGGCGCGGGTGCCGCGTATTCATTTGTTAACGTTGACGGCGTCTGGAAAAATGCGGAAACGGTTGTGCCCGAGGGCGCCGCGCCAAACCTCGTTTTCGGCTCCGCGCTTGCCATAAGCGGCGATACGATTGTCGTTGCTGGCGGTGCCGCCCCTGAAGTCGCTGCCGGATTCGGTAATGGTACAGCGGCATACGTTTATAGCGGGGAGAAGCACTTTGGCACACCACCCTTCGCTGTCGAGCCGTTTGGATTGAAGATCGCAACGCTGGGACAGGTCAAACGCACCGCGCTCTTTCAAAATTTTCCCAATCCGTTCAACCCGGAAACATGGTTGCCGTATCGTCTGGCGACAGATGCTCCGGTGACGTTTCGCATCTACAACACCCAAGGGCAACCGGTGCGAGAGTTGGATTTGGGCAGCCAAGCGGCGGGTGATTATCTGTCCCTAGAAGCGGCTGCCTATTGGGATGGCAGGGACGAATTGGGCGAGATTGTTTCTAGCGGCATCTATTTCTACACGCTTGAAACTGGGGCGTTCCAAGCCACGCGACGAATGCTGATTTTGAAGTAGTTGAAACTTCCTTAATGAGTGTAGGGAACGCAGATCTGCGTTCCCAACTACGCTCGACTTTGTGCATTTGTAAGGTGGGCACTCTGCCTTACATTTTTATGTAGGAGGGGATCAAGCGAACGGATAGTGAGTGCGATAGAGATCCCATTGCCCCGATGTTTTATCTATAGCGTGCCATTATCCCTGTCGGAATATTTCCCTCATCAAGAAACACTCATTTTTCACTCTATGACTAGCTTTGAGAAAGTGTTACTTGGTAAAAGTTCAAAGGAGATGGTCATGAAATTGACTCAGTTTTTCCTCATCAGTCTTGTTGTTGGCATCGCCATTGGGAGCGCCAGTCACGCCGCCGAAGGCGAAATCCAGCTCATCGGAGCTGAGGCCGGAATACGCAATAGAGGTCGAATGCCCGCCGATATTGTGGGAGATGTCGTAATCGTCGGCGTGCATAATGTGGACCACGACAAGTTTCCGGGCGCCGGCAGAATCTACACACTGAATCGGAATAAGTGGGAACTGACCGCGGAACTTACCCCTCATGACCGAAAACTGAATATACCGAATCCGGGGCAGCCGGGGTTCGGATACGCTGTCTCAATCAGCGCGCCGCCAGGACGCAGAAACGCGGACTATGCCATTATCGGAGCGCCGGGCGATGACGAAGCCGCAGAAAACGCCGGGGCAGCCTACATATACGCCTTCAACGGGCATGACTGGCAACAGGAGGTGAAACTTACCGCTGCCGACGCGGGGCAGAGAGACGCTTTCGGGTATGTGGTCTCGGTTGATGGCACAACCGCGGTGGTTGGCGCGCCCGGGGACGATGATGCCGGCAACAATTCCGGGGCAGTTTATGTCTTCGTCCGCGATGCGAACGGATGGAAACAGCACACCAAGCTCGTCCCCAAAGATTTGGCGAAATTGGATGCATTCGGTGATGCGGTCGGGATCCAAGCGAGCACCCTTATTGTCGGGGCGACCGGGCACACACATGGCGGCGAAAGATTCGCAGGCGCTGTTTTCGTCTTCGTCCGCGATGGCGATACGTGGAGGATGCAAGCCAAACTCACGGCTGACGATGCGGGTGCCGGTGACCAGTTCGGCGCTTCGGTTGGCATGGAAGGCGACACTATTATCGTAGGAGCCAAAAAGCACGATTCCGACGGCATAAAAGACGCCGGCGCCGCATATATTTTTCAGCGCGACGGAAACACTTGGAAACAGCAGGCAAAGCTAACTGGGCCAAAGAAGCGAAACGGGGATCACTTCGGAACAGGCGTTGCCACGAGCAGGAATATCGCGATCGTTGGCGCGCCGCTCCGGGAAGAGGGCGGACCCAGCGCGGGTGCCGCGTATTCCTTCGTGAATGTTGACGGCGTCTGGAAGAATGCTGCAACGGTGGTGCCCGACGTCGCACATCCAAACCTCTTTTTCGGCTCCGCGATCGCCATAAGCGGCGATACTGTCATTGTCACTGGCGGAGACGGACCGGAAAAGGGCGTCGGAGTCGGTAACGGAATAGTGGCGTATGTTTATGGTGGAGCAGAGCACTTCAATACCCCGCCTTTCGCCGTCGAGCCATTTGGTTTGAAGGTCACAACTTTGGCTCACCTCAAACGCACTGCACTCTATCAAAACTTCCCCAATCCGTTCAATCCGGAAACCTGGCTGCCGTATCGTCTGGCGACAGACGCACCGGTAACGTTTCGTATCTACAACATCCAAGGGCAACCGGTGCGACAGTTGAATCTGGGCAGGCAAACAGCGGGTGATTATCTGTCCCGAGAAACGGCTGCGTATTGGGATGGCAGGGACGAATTGGGCGAGATGGCTTCCAGCGGCGTCTATTTCTACGCGCTTGAAGCTGGGGCGTTCCAGGCTACGCGACGGATGCTGATTTTGAAGTAGTTGGGACTTGCGCAGATGATGCGGCTGAACATGGTTGGGGAAAGAGAAGAAGGAATCCGGCGATTTGAAGATTGAAGATTGTTGCAACAAGCCTACTATGGGAGCAAGTTTTGCTAACGACAGGAGGTCGCGATCGGGAGAAGGATCTCTATCAATCAACTGACCGAACAAGGAAGGCGATAGAAAATCCCACTCCCTATCCATCGTTTGATCCCCGACAGAAGGCGCGAAAAAATTCGCTACTACGGACCGAGCAGTTAGGGAGTGCGCCGAGCAGGGCTAGGATTTGATGACTTGATTATGGGAGTGTGTTCCCCGAACTGAAACGAGTGGGTAAACCAAGCATCGTTTGCCAAGAAGTGTACCGGGATTCAAAACCGAATTGCATCCGACTTGTGTACCGTCGTCGATGATTGCGCCGAGTTTCTGCTGCCCGGTCGGGTATCGGTTTCCATCAAGATCTCGAATCGTGACCTCAGTCTTTACGATCTTCTTGTTCGAGAGTTTTGTGCCTGCCCCCAGATTCACGTCGGAACCGAGTATCGAATCGCCGATGTAATTCCAATGGCTCACGCTAACACCGTCCATCAGTATGGAATGTTTAACCTCGGTTGAATGGCCAATGATGCAGTTTCTACCGATTACGGCATGGTCACGAACATACGCCCCATGCCGAATCTCTGCCCCATCACCAATGATCGCCGGACCCTTGATATAGGCGTTCGGTTCGACGACCACGTTTTTTCCGAGAATCACATCCTGCCCGACAACCGCCCCCTGCATGACATGCGCACCGGGAGACGACGATAATTTCGCCACTTTGCCGGTGATGTATTCCTCCAGTCGAAGCAGCGCCTCCCAGACATAGACATCCCCATCAAATAGTTCGCGATGCTCAAACCGGGCAAGTTCAAAAAGAGCCTCGGGAAACACTATCCCTCGGGAATGGGCTGGCATGCCGTCTCCTCTTATTCGACGGTAACGCTCTTGGCAAGGTTACGTGGCTGATCAACGTCTAGTCCTCGGTGCACGGCAACGTAATAGGCGAACAGTTGGAACGCCACGGCAATGAGAATCGGGCTGGCGAATTCGTGAATTTGGGGCAGGTAAATGGTATCTTGGATCAATCCCTCAATCTCCAAATCGCCTTTCGTCGCAATCGCGATAATCCTTCCTTTTCGCGCGTGAACTTCTTGAATGTTGGATAGCATTTTTTCGTGAACATCCGACTCCGATACGATGCAGACGACGGGCATGTCCTCATCGATCAGTGCAATGGCGCCATGCTTCATCTCTCCGGCGGGATACCCCTCGGCATGGATATAGGAGATTTCCTTGAGCTTGAGCGCTCCCTCTAGCGCGCTAGGGTAGTTGATATGCCGCCCAAGATAGAGAAAATGATTGAATGTCAAGTAGCGTTTTGCGATGTGTTCGATAGAAGCGGATTGGGTCAGAACCTTCTCAACTTGCGCCGGCAAATTGAGTATGTCGTGTAGGAGCGCTTCGGTCCCATCGACACCAAGAAGCTGCCGCAGGTGTGCCACGTAAATCGCGAAGAGGGAGAGAACGGCGTACATGTTGATGGTGACATCGACCTCCCGCGTAATGGAGCTGCCGATGACGTTGGTTATCGCGATTGTCGTCGCGCCGTGCTCTTTGGCGTAGCGAACCGCCGCCAGCGTGTCGGTGGTTTCACCGGACTGAGAAATCGCAACGACTAGTGTACGGGGGGTGATGACTGGTGAACTGTATCGAAATTCGCTCGACATATCTACCGACGCAGGGATGCGAGCGAACTTTTCGATGGTGTATTTTCCGACAAAACCTGCGTGATATGCCGTGCCGCAACCGAGGAAAACAATCTGATTAATCTTATCGGGATTCCCAAGGCTGTCGCGGAGAAGTTCGAGCTCCGGGAAAACGACCCTGCCTGCTTGGATGCGTTCACTGGTGGTTTGCCGCAGGGAACTCGGCTGTTCCATGATTTCTTTAATCATGAAATGGGGATATCCCTCTTTTTGAACTTGCGATATGTCCCAATTAACAGTCGTAGCGGTGCGTTGAATCGACTTACCGGTTAACGTTGAGATTCGAACGCTATCCATAGTGATGTCAACAATCTCATCATCTTCAACGTAAACGACTTCGTTGGTATGCTCAAGCATTGCCGTGACATCACTCGCAACAAGGAACTCATCCGTTCCGAGTCCAATCAACAGCGGGCTGCCTTTTCGTGCGGCGACCATGCACGTCGGTTCGTTTGCCGAGATAACGGCGATTGCGTAATTTCCTTCAACCTGCTGCAAGGCACGTTGAATCGCTTGAAGGAGGTTGCCTTTGTAGAAACTCGCTATCAGATGGGGCAGCACCTCCGAGTCGGTTTCAGATTGAAATCGGTGCCCGGCGGCTTCGAGATATGTCTTGATGTGGCGAACATTCTCAATGATTCCGTTATGTACGACCGCAATCTCTTTATTTGAATCGAAATGCGGATGGGCGTTTATTTTATTCGGGATGCCGTGCGTAGCCCATCGGGTGTGTCCTATGCCAACATTCCCGATGCACTGCTCCGATTGAAGTTGATCGACTAACTGTCCCAGTTTTCCCTGCGACTTCTGAACGAATATCCCGGCATCATTGAGAACCGCGAGACCTGCGGAATCGTATCCGCGGTACTCCAACCGGCGTAAGCCGCCAATAAGAATGTCCGTGGCTTGCCGTTTACCGATGTATCCGATAATGCCACACATTTTTTGCTCCTTTGCGCCTAGCATAAAGCGCCCTGTTTTCTTGGGGAGCCGCTACAACTCCGCACAAAAAGAACGACGGACAAAACACGATTGCAGACTCACCTAAATTCTCTCCTGCGGTGTTCCTTTGAGCCGAATATACGCAAATGCGCTTATGGAGATTTTGAGCAAACGCCATGCCAACTGTTTCGGATGGGTGGGGACAACTTTAAGCTGCACGGATCCAATCTTTCATAGGTCGAGAATGCGCGGAGCGCCCGCTCTTTGCGCATATATGCGCCCGCGACTCATCTTTTCGGCACAACTCCGAAATTGCTACTTCCTACACGTTTTAAACCCGTTGATACTGTGGCAAATTTTCACAGTATCCGTTTGGACACGCCTCAATCCCGCATCTTGGGATTGGAAGGATGGAAGCGTAGAAGGTTGGAAGATTCGCTTCCATACCTCCTCAATCCTCTGCAGCGAAAGGTTGAGCATTCCAACCTTGATGGAAAACCGATGGATTTTCAATGGGGAGCAAATCAGGTTATATAGCCAGCTATTCTACAATTCAATTGGAGGACGGTTGAAACGAGAACGAATTCTGTTTAGCGTGTTCAGCACGAGCGGACGAGCAATCAGCTTGCGTTCCAATTTTTGCTTGCCGGGAAAATCGCAAAGAATGACACCCACGAGAATGGCGGCGGTACCTTGACCGGGCGTGAATAACATTACCACCCCCGCGATCAAGGCAATCACACCGATGACGTTTTTCAGAACTCGCAGAGAACTTCTGAGAATGGGGTTTTTTATGCGATTTATATGAGCTTTGTGCCTGAAATAGTCCGGAGGGAGGGAGATGATGAATGCGGAGAAGCCTATGACAGTTAAGATTGCCGTCAGAGCGGAGAGAATGACAATCCAGAGCCAGTATTTTAGAGCCCAAGCAACGATGAGTTTAATTACAGACAATAACCTGTTCCTGATTTGACAACCCGATACACCTGTGGACGTACAGTCCGAGAAAAAATACCATCAAGCGATGAGGCGAAACTGATGATAGCACCTCTCTAAAATGCGTGTCAACGAAAAAAGATTTCAGCCTAGGGCTTTTTTTCTTTGGATTGTCCTTGGGCTGCCAATTTGTTATAATGGAATCTGTGATTATCCGCGACTATTCTGTCTATGTATGGATAGATAGGAGGAAGTAATGGCAGCCGAGGAGTTGAAACCCTTGCAGGTAAAAGAGATTATCCGTTCGGAGATTCGCCAACTCCCGGAAACACGTTGGATCCAAAATCTTAGGCACCCGTCTTACCACCTGCGCCAGCCAATCCCAATCTTAATCGAAAGGGAGGGGGATGTTGTAGCCGCCAACTACGACGATCTGGATTTGAGCGGCAAAGGCGAGGACGTGAAATCGGCAATCTCGGACTTGTGTGGGAAGATTGTAGCGTGTTACAATGGCGCGCGGGAGTCTGCCGATAGAAATGCCGATTCGCCAACCCAGGAGAATACCTTTCTCAGACAAATTATTGTTGAGATTCAACCCGCTGCTTGGGACGAGGTAAAAGAACTTTACCGAGAAAGGTTGAAAGGGTTTTCTTATGTTCAAAAAGTCTACATCAACATTTCCATGCCGGATTACGCGGCTGTCATCATCATACTTTCAGAAGAATCTGTGGATCGAATTGAACAGTTGGCTGAAATCGATCTGGCGATAAATCTAAAATTTCGTCCACTCTATTTCTTCGTAGAATATGAATCCTCAGAAGATAACCTTGATTTGAAGAACTTTGTACGTTTTTATTAGACTTCTCCCCTAGCCCGTTCCCAAATCTCTAGTATTCCCTGCCGGAAGATGGGGACGGAGAATTGCTCACATGCCAACGACACAAGCGCACCAAAACAAACAAAGTAAGGCTCAGCTCGCCCTCTTTAATCTTCAACAGTCTCAAAACAGTCTCAAAACCGTCTTCACCACGCCGACTGGATTGTGACTCTCGCCTTCTACAAAGCCTTGCACTCGGTTGATTCTTATTTTGCCGAGTTGAAGATTCATCCACAAGGGCATCGCGAAAGAAATCGGCGCGTGCAAGAATATCTTGGAAGTATACATAGACAGTATGCTGCGTTGTATAGAGCGAGCAGAAGAGCACGATACGACGACTTTACGTACCAAGATAAGCCTTTAGAGGTTGGTGTTCTGATAAATCGTTCGTCGAGCATTGAGAGTTACATCAATTCACTTTTGGAAGCGCATTGAACCCACTCAACCCGTTAGGGTGTGTTGACATTTATGTGAGACACCCACCAATGCGAACACCGTACCAATGAGGAATTTCTATCGTCCTCGTTGTTCATTCGGTTGATTGCTCCTTATTCATTATTCAGTCGCTTGAGGGGATTTATATCGAACTCCCTTTTCGATTACTTGATCCCGCCCTACCGAGGTTGAGGATAGCGCTTTAATATCGGTTGTGAACTCGTTGGGTTTGGTATAGAATAAGATTGTGTTTCTCGAAGACGAATTGGAAGAGTGGGGTAGAAAATGACACAATCGAAACGGGTTGCCCTATGCGTAACGTGCCTAGTGGACCAAGTCGTACCGGAGGTGGGCGTCGCGTCGGTGCAGTTATTGAGGCGCGCCGGCTACGAGGTCGATTTCCCGGAAGCCCAGACGTGTTGTGGGCAGCCCTTTTTTAATAGCGGATTCCGAGATCAGGCAATTGATTTGGCAAAGCGGACCATAGAAATCTTTGAACCGTTTGAAGCGGTCGTCCTGCCTAGCGGATCCTGCGCAACGATGATTAGGGTCGAGTATCCGCATCTGCTGGAAGAGTGGCAGGAGTGGCACCACCGCGCGACCGAGTTGGCGGAAAAGACGTATGAATTGAGCGAGTTTTTGGTGAACCGCGCCGAATGGAGTCCGGAAGGTGATTTTGAGGAAGTCAATCTAACCTATCACGACTCGTGCCACATGTGTCGTTTGCTGGGCGTGAAAAAAGAGCCGCGTCAGTTGCTTGAGCGTGTCGGCGGACGGATATCCGAAATGTCGGAATCGGAGCGGTGTTGCGGGTTTGGCGGACTATTTTCGGTGCGAATGCCGGAAGTGTCCAACGCCATGACTGCCGAGAAGCTGCATCAGGCTTGCGACACGGGCGTGGAGGCGCTTGTCACATCCGATCCGGGTTGTTTAACGCAGATGCGGGGACTGGCGGAGGGAAGTTCAATAAAGGTTGAGCATATCGCCACTGTGCTGGAGGAGATGACACGATGACAGCGACATTCTCCGAGTTTCGTCAACGCGCAAAAACCGCGATTGAAGACCCCCGGCTGCAAGGGGCATTGGATGGCGGAACGGGCAAGTTGTGGGAGCAGCGCCGGCTTGCGTTCGAGGAACTTCCCAACTCTGATGTCTTGCGCGACCACTTCAAAGCGATTCGATCGGCGACATTGAGGAATTTGGCAGAGCATCTAGCGACGTTCGAGAAAAATGCCATCGCAGCGGGCGCCAACGTTCATTGGGCACGGGATGGCGCGGACGCGCGTGAAATCGTCATCTCAATCGCTCGGGAGCATGGAGTAAAGCTGGTAACGAAGAGCAAGTCAATGGCTACAGAGGAGATTCACCTCAACAAGGCGTTGGCTGAAGTCGGCGTAGAGGCGATAGAAACGGATTTGGGCGAGTATATCGTTCAGTTGGCTGAGGAGACGCCCTCCCACATTATTGCGCCAGCCATTCATAAAACTCGCCATCAAGCGGCGGAGTTGCTAAGCCGAGAATCCGGGAGATCGCTGTCTCCGGACGACCTGACCACGCTCACCGGCGAAGCGCGAAAGCTGTTGCGCGAGCGGTTTCTGACTGCTGGAATGGGAATTTCCGGCGGCAACATGATTGTTGCCGAAACCGGCAGCGTCGTCTTGGTGACGAATGAGGGGAACGCGCGAATGGTCACATCCGTTCCGCCGGTGCACCTCGCTATGGTCGGAATAGAAAAGATAGTACCGACATGGGATGACGCCGCCATCTGGCTATCGCTGTTGGCACGGAGCGCGTCGGGGCAACCACTGTCGATTTATACGAGCGTCATCACCGGGCCATCTCGCGCCGCCGACCCTGATGGGACAGGGGAGGTGCATATCGTTCTGCTGGACAACGGCAGAAGTGAACTCGTCGGCACAAAATACGAGGAGGTGTTGCAATGCATTCGCTGTGGCGCTTGCCTTAACGTGTGCCCCGTATATCGTGAAGCGGGTGGACATTCGTACGATAGCCCCTACCCGGGACCAATCGGCGCCGTCGTCACTCCGCTGTTGTTGGGGCGCGAGAACTATGAAGCGCTACCTCATGCGAGCTCGCTGTGCGGAGCATGCAAAGAGGTGTGTCCGGTGCGGATAGATCTGCCTCGGATGCTGCTTGAGCTACGCGCGGATCAGGTAGCGGAAAAAGCCATACCTTGGAGCGAGAGGAAGGCGGAGGAGACGGGCGCGTTTGTGTTGAAGCACGAGAAATTGATGCGGTTCATGACAAGCGCGGCTCGATTGGCACAACGTCCGTTCGCGCGAAATGGAAGGCTGCGTCTGCCTCAGCGTCTGAATCCGGCGCTTGAGCGTCAATTGCCAGCGCTGGCGAAGCGCTCTTTTCGGGACATGTGGAAATCCGGAGAGTTGGAGGAGAAACGATGAGCCAGCGAGACGAAATCTTGGAGCGCTTGAGAAAAAGAACGTCGAAAGTAGAGATGCCCGGCGCATGGCAATCACAGCGCAATTTTCCGGATTTGGAGGAGCGCTTTACGGCGTCGTTAACGGCAGTGCGGGGAGAGGTTCGCCGCACGGAGAACCTGGAAGCAGCATTGGTGGAAGTTGACACAATCCTAAATGAGATTTCTGCAAAAAGCGTCGTCGCCAACAATGAAACGCCGCTTTCCGAGGTGGGGTTGGAGGAACGTTGGCAGGAGCGTGAATGGTATGTCGTCGGACAAACCCAGGGCGATTTGCGGGGGTTCTGCGCGCGCGCGGACGCGGGGCTTTCCGGGGTTGAGGCGGCGTTGGCGGAAACGGGCAGCCTCGTCGTTCACAGTGGGGTTGGAAAGAGTCGATTGGCTACGCTACTGCCGCCGGTGCATATCGCGCTTGTTCCCGTTTCGTGCCTCGTGCCGGATATATTTATTTGGACGGCTTCGCGAAATAAGGAAGTACCTATGCCTTCGAACCTCAACCTCATCAGCGGTCCGAGCAAATCGGCGGATATTGAGTTTACGTTGACACTTGGCGTCCATGGTCCGAAACGCTTGGTTGCGGTGTTGTATGAATGAATCCTCGTCACTTGTTCTATCTCTGTAAAAATCGCCATCTGCAAGTTGACGATAAGAAGCTCTCTAGAATCAAGTATGATTTCCCTGAGATACTAGGTTCTGTTGACATTTATGTTAAGCGTGTGCGTAATCGTAGGGGCGAGGATCAAGTGAGCGAATAGCGAATGCGATAGGGATCTTCCCCTCGCCCAACGGGTTGGGAGGCACAACCCCTACGGATGCCGGTGCATGCCTAGTCGGGAGCGTGGTTCCCTCGTCCGTTCCTCCTACGGGTTAAGCTGTGTTCACATGTTAAAAGAACGTGCCAATCACAAACAGAACCCGCAAGGGCGGGGATCAAATGAGATCAAGCGAGTGCGATAGTAGATCCCATAGTGAATGATCAACTGAGCGAATAGCGAAGGCGATAGACAATCCTACTCGCTATCTGTTCGCTTGATCGTTATCCGCTCGTTAGATCGCACCTACAGATGTTCTTGAAGTCGGGCGGCTACCTTGCGAATTTCATCCATATCGCCCGGTTTGGGCGTCCAGGGCAGAAGTAAAGAATCACCCTCCCATCGCGGGAGAAGGTGCAGATGGAAGTGGAAGACTGACTGGAATGCCGCCGATTCACTGGAGTGAAAGAGATTCAGCCCGTCCGGATTCAACACGTCCTTAATCACGCCGGCAAGTTTCGCCCCGACTTCCATGATTTTCCCTGCGGTCGCGGGAGGAATATCGTAGATATTACGGTAGTGCCGCTTCGGAATTACCAACAGGTGTCCGGGGTTACCGGGGTTAATATCCATAAAACTTAGGGTTTCACTGTCTTCATAAACCTTCATCGCAGGAATATCGCCCGAAATAATCGAGCAGAAAATACAGTCCATGATTATCTCCTCGCAATCCTCCCGATTCTTAAATTTTGGTTGTTCAGGGCGATGCCGTTGTTAAATTTGGGTTTGCCAATACCGATTCAGTTTAACAGAATCTCCGTGTTGGTTCAAGTTTTTTCAAGAGCGGTTCAGGACACGGATGTTGGCTTTAACTGTAGGTCAACCCAACCTACGCACTAGAATCATGGGACGACACAGGGGCCGTCCCCTGCAATGAATATGTGTAACCGGGAGACAGGGGAGGAAATCGGTGATTCGTTGCAAATGCCTTGGGGCGGTGATATAATAAACCTCCAACTAACACGGACAAGGAGTATGCTATGCGCAAAAAACGTTGGTTCATTGGATTCATAAGTCTTTCGGTGTTGATTCTCACAGTACTCGGCCTAAACAGGGTTCAGGGGCAGAGCGATGTAGTACGGCGCGGAAAATACCTCGTCGATACGATTGGCGCGTGCGGACAGTGTCACACGCCGCGTAAAGGCGCGGGACCGGACATGAGCATGTATCTAGCCGGACACCCCGCAAATGCGCCCTACCCGAAGTATGACTTCGGAACCATGATGGGGCAAGGGATTTTTATGGTGACCGCGCAAACCATGACTGCGTTTGCGGCGCCTTTCGGCACCACTTTCGCCACGAACTTAACCCCCGATAAGGAAACAGGGCTTGGGGAGTGGACGGAAGAGATGTTCATTGGCGCAATGCGGACGGGGCGCCATCAGGGGATCGAGAGCAATCGAAAAATCTTTCCTCCGATGCCCCTGAAAAACTATTCGGAGATGAGTGACGAGGATCTTAAAGCTATTTGGTCGTACCTAAGGACGGTCAAAGCTGTGAAAAACGACGTTCCGGCGGCGTTGAACCCAAGGGGGAGGCCGTGGTAGACACAGCGGATGAAAATTCTTGGGATTGATACCTCGACCCCGATTGGCAGCGTTGGCTTAATCGAGGGGGACGATTTTATCGCCGAACATACGTTGAACATCACGCAAGCCCACTCGTCGCGGTTGATGCCGGCGATTGATCAGGTTTTGAAGTGGGGCAATCACACCGTTCATGAACTCGATGCTTGTGCCGTGGGAATAGGTCCCGGTTCATTCACCGGAGTCCGAATCGGTGTTGGTACGGCAAAGTCTCTCTGCTATGCCATCAAAAAACCGATTATAGGTGTTTCAACGCTAGAGGCGATTGCCTATAATCTGCGCTATACCGAGGGTTTGATTTGCCCGATACTGGACGCGCGTCGGGAGGAAGTTTACGGCGCGGTTTTTCATGGTGGGGCGACGCTGGAACGCAGGTGCGAAGACCTCTGTGTTTCAATTGAAGAGTTGCTAAATCGCGTTGAAGGTTCCGCCGTTTTCGTCGGTGACGGTTTGGATAGGTATGCCGAAGCGGTGCGAGGAAGATTCGGCGCCGATGTGATTTTAGCCGACTCGACGTTCAATGTGCCGCGTGGAACAAACATCGCTCGAATCGGGCGCGAACGTCTTTTGCGCGGCGAATCGGACGACTACTTCGGATTGATCCCGAACTATATCCGGAAAGGACTGTATGGCAAACCGGAATATTAATATCCCACCCGCCTGAAAACCCAACTTCCATATCATGTGACTACGGCAACATCAGTGAAGAAACCCGTCCGTAGGTCGCAACAAACCCGAGAGATTCCCCTCCATTCCTATATCTCACGCGTTTCGCCTTACAACCCATGAACCGTGTCTTTGAAAACACATCCGCGCTTCTAGGCGCCCATCTCATCACTCGCTTGCTCTCCTTAGGTGTGACATATTTGCTCATGACTCGTTACTATGGAGAAAAGGAGATGGGGAGCTACTTTCTCGCCATGTATTTCACCAACTTGATTGCTAGTGTGACTGAGTTGGGTATGCATGCTCCGCTGATTCGTGAAATGGCCCTGCGTTTGAATCAAGCGCGGCATTTCCTTGGAAATGCTTTGATTATTAGAACCTTGCTATCAATTGTCGCATTCGGATTGATGCTTGGGGTGGGACGTCTGTTGAATTATCCGCCAGCCACCATGCAGATAATCAAACTGTTCGGGTTGGCGGAGATTCTTAACTTGGTTGCGCAGTCGTACCGCTGCGTCTTTCGGGCATTCGAGCAGATGAAATATGAAGCCTTCACCGTTATTGCTGAGCGGTCTGTGGTTTGCGTCGTTGGTGGAGTGTTAATTGTCCTGGGCGTGAATCTCTACGATTTCTGCGTCGTAATCCTAATCGCGAGTTGCATCAACCTTGCCCTGAGTGTCGTGCTCGTCCGATGGAAGTTTGTCGGGTTGCGTTTTCGATTCAATCTGGCAATCTGGAGCGTGTTGATGCGCCAAGCGTTACCCTTTGCACTCGGCAACATGTTCCATCTCGTCTATCTTCGGATAGGTGCCATCATGCTTGAAAGGCTGGGCCCGGACGGCATCGCCGCAAACGCTTGGTTCGGCTTGGCGCATACCTTCGTAAACGCGGTCACAATCCTCCCGGGCGCATTCTTGGGCGCGATGTTCCCGGTGATGGCTCGCGCTTTCGAGGACAACGAGAGCGACTTTCGCGCGGCGTACACCTACGCGACCCGATGGATGGTTCTGCTCGGGGTTCCCACTGCTGTTGGCATCGCCGCATTAGCGTGGCAAATAGTCGCCATATTGCCACCGGACAAATACGCGGCATCACGGGTCGCCCCCGCGTTGCAGTTGTTGAGTTGGTCGGGCGGGCTTGCCTTTTTGACGACAACCCTCATCACGTTGCTGCGGGCGGCGGATAAACGCACCCAGCTCACGCTGCTTATGGGAGCAACCACGCTCATAAACATCGGGTTAAACTATCTGCTCATTCCTCGGCACAGCCATATCGGCGCCGCGGTGTCGCTGATTGTTAGCGAATCGTTTCTGTTCGTTGCCGGCTTCGTTTACATTTCTCGGCGCGTCGCAACGCTGACTACTATACGGTATGGGTTCAAAGCCGTCGTGCTTTCCGCTCTGATGGGCTGCGGACTGATTGTTCTCAGAAAACTATTGCCGATATGGGTACTCATTCCGTTGGCGATCTTGTTCTATGCAGCGGGAATGGCAATTTGGGGGGAATTGAGGCGGGACAGTTTCAAGCAGGCACTGTAGTTGACAGGGTCATGAACTTGCTTGAATGGGACGTGGCGAAACAATCGCAATTGCATGAAGGAGTGATCAACCGACCAGACAGGGACGGCGATAGAAATTCCCTCCGATTCGCGACTCCGATTGCCGACAGTTAAAGATCCCTATCGCATTCCTTATTCAGTCGCTTGATCCCGACCTACCGGAAAGCGTTAGACCGCCGATGAAACCGTAAATCCCCCGACCAACGAATAGTTCGCGGCGTATTGATAGAGTTTAGAATTCACCTTCTGAATTTGGTCGGGTGTGTGATGAGTTCCCTCATTAGACCAGGCAGCATTATTGGCTTCTACACTTTCCCAGAGCGTCAACCAACCGTAATCGGACTCGGCATGTGCCACGGCGTCAAGATCGCCTTGGTATCCTTTCAGCAACTCTACCCCTAGGCAGCCGGGCAGCGCGCGAATCGAGGGCAAAAACTCGTGCAACATGAAATCCTCAAACAACTCCCCTTCAACGTCAGGTTTCAGTTCAATCGTGTGAATGGCACGAAAACGTGGCATAAATGTTAACTCCTCACAATCAGCAATGGACGTGCGCTGCGAAATAGAAGATTACGCTCGATTCAAGCGCATTCCGTACCTCGCAACTCCGTTCTAGTTTAACGCCCTCCGATGAACGCTTCCAACATCTCTCTGGCTTCCGTGTCGGGATACTGCCTCGGGGGTGATTTCATGAAGTAGGCGCTTGGACCGTAGAGAGCCCCGCCGATTCCTCGGTCACGCGCAATCTTGCAGCAGCGGATAGCATCAATCGACACACCCGCCGAGTTTGGCGAATCCCAGACTTCCAGTTTCAACTCAAGCCTTACCGGAATGTCGCCAAATTCTGTTCCTTCCAGATGGAGATAGCACCATTTTCGGTCATCAAGCCACGGCACATAGTCGCTCGGGCCTATGTAGACGTTCCTTGGCGAAATGTCGTGGTTAAGTTGAGAGACGACAGCGTCCGTCTTGGAGATTCGCTTGGACTCCAACCGCTCTTTCTCAAGCATATTTTTGAAGTCCATGTTCCCGCCTACATTTAGCTGAGAGGTGCGGTCAACTTTCAATCCACGATCGCACATCAGTTTTGTCAGGACGCGATGAACAATTGTCGCGCCGAATTGTGCCTTGATGTCATCACCGACGATGGGCAAGCCCGCAGACTCAAACTTGGCACGCCACTGATCGTTCTTGGCGATGAAAACAGGCATGCAATTCACGACACCGCAACCGGCATCCAATGCCTGCGTCACGTACCATTTGGTCGCTTCCTCGCTGCCGACGGGCAAGTAGTTAATGAGGACATCAGCCTCACTTTCTCGCAACACGGCGGCGACTTCAACGACTTCGGCGGACGACTCTTCCACCGTCTCGCGGTAGTATTTGGCGAATCCATCCATCGTCGGTCCGCGGTGAACGGTGACGCCCGTCTCCGGCACATCCGAGAATTTAATGGTGTTGTTCGGTTCAACCCAAATTGCCTCGGCTACATCCCTACCAACCTTGTTGCTATCCACATCGAATGCCGCCACAATCTCAATATCGCTTACGTGGTAGTCGCCCACGTTTACGTGCATAAGGCCGGGCACGAATTCGTCGCCTTTGGCATCCCGATAGTAATGAATTCCTTGAATCAACGAAGAAGCGCAGTTTCCTAGACCAACAATAGCAACACGAATTTTTGACATCGTCTCGATCCTCCAATTTGAATGTATGAATCGCTGTCAGGTGAATGAATCATGTTCGAAGGCAACAGCTCGCGTAACGACAAAATCAGCGACTCAAGAGCAATCGGATATTCATAGAAATCCTTATGTATGTAGTCCATTTCACAGTATGGCTCTAATCACCGAGTGCGGGGCTTACCGCGAGTTAGCCTATAGGATAAGATTTTGCCCTCTACACAAAGCGATTGTCGGGTGTACCTGCCGACCTACGAGAAGACATCTTGTAAAACAGCGTAATCAGGAAGTATACACCAAAATTCATAAAAGATCAAGAGCATTTGCTGGGATAGAAGCAGGGAATGGCTGAACGGACGGAAGAGTGGAAGGAGGGAACAGGGTGAATAGAGAAGTAGCGGAGAGGGAGGCCGGGGATTCGATGGTCACCGATGTCACCCTACAGAAAAAGTGCACCACACGGGAGAAAGAAACCGATCAACCGACCGGATAAATCAAGCGATCGAACAGGGGGCGATCAAGGGAATGAAAAATGACCGCGATAGAGTTCGCATAGGGATCCCAGGGCGATAGAAAATCCAGATAGAGATCCCTTTCAGGAAAAATCTCGGTTTCAACACCTTGGAATTTACAAAGGCTGGCGGGATTTCTACACCTGAACAAAACGGGCTACGAGCCTGTTTGAAAAGTACAGTTTGTAGGGTGCGATCAGCTGACGAGTTCAATCAAACCAAGAGTATAGGTATAAAGATAAACCCACCTACGACATCAAGAGTCAGTTTGAGTAATGGATAGAAGAGTCATGTCTGGTCACATGAGGAGTGGCTTTTTTGTTGCTTTGCAGTCACTCGCGCTGCAACGCACGCGGAAAATGTTTGGTGGTCTCTTCGTGTGCTCGAGAATACGAGAAAAGTAGACAGTGAAACAGTGCGAAGAAAACGGCGGCACTGGCAAAGGAGGTTTTTGTGATGAGAAAAGCGCAATTTTTGGGTTTTAGTCTTTTGCTCACTTCTGTTCTGTTTCTGCAGAACAGTTTTGCCCAAGACTATACCCGATGGGAGTTGCCCGAGGGCGCCAAATCACGTTTCGGCAAAGGTTTGATAACCGGCAATATAGAGTATTCGCCAGATGGCAGGAAACTCGCGGTTGGGAGCAGCATCGGTGTCTGGCTATATGATACCGCCAACGGTGCCGAAATCAACTTGTTCGCAGGACATACGCGCCCGGTACGTTGCGTGGCGTTCTCTCCTGATGGTACCATACTTGCCAGGGGGAGTGGTGACACGACGATCCGATTGCTACAGTTGGCACGTTTAGCCGCAGTGTCAAGAGCGACGAACACGTCGCTCTTGCCAAACTACCCGAATCCGTTCAATCCGGAGACGAGGATGCCGTATCAATTGGCGAAAGCCGCAGAAGTGACATTCACGATTTACGATATGAATGGGTGGAAGGTTCGAACGCTGGCGGTGGGACATCAACCTGCCGGTGTATATCAGAGTCGCAGCCGTACAGCGCATTGGGACGGGCGGAACGACGCCGGTGAGCCGGTGGGAAGCGGAGTATATTGGTGCACCCTTGATGCCGGGAGTTATCAAGAAACGCGGAAGATCGTCATACAAAAATAGCACGTAAGGTTTCTTCCGGAGTAGCTTATCGGGAATCAACAGAATTGCGTTTTAGTTCGTTCATGATAGGGTTTGATTCACCATCATTGCGGGATGCTCATCCCAACCGAGATGAAGCGCGCCGCACGCGCGGCAGCCTCAACCGTAAGGTCAAAAGCGTTTTCAACCGCACTCTCCAACGGCATCGGCGCTGGTACAATATCGATTATGGCGTCGATTCCCGCTCCATGAACGCCCTCGGCTCCGTCGGCGATACTTCCGGAAACGGCGATCACGGGAATGCCGTACTTCTTTGCAAGCTTCGCGACACCGACAGGCGTTTTGCCAAAAACGGTTTGAAAGTTGATTTCTCCTTCGCCAGTCACGACGAAGCTCGCGCCCTCAAGTTGCTTTTCGAGTTGCACGGCGTCAATCACGATCTCCACGCCGGATTTCAATTCAGCATTCATAAAAGCGATCAAACCCGCGCCTAGCCCGCCAGCAGCCCCCGCACCCGGAATCTCTCCAACAACTTTCCCCATATCACGTTGAACAACTGAGGCGAAATGCGCCAAGTTTGCGTCCAGTGTTTCGATCATCTCGGGCGTCGCGCCTTTTTGCGGTCCATAAACATAGGCTGCCCCGTTCGTGCCCGTCAACGGATTGTCTACATCGCAAGCGACAACGGTGGCGGTTGCCGCAAGCCGCGAATCTAAATAGGCCAGATTGATTGCGTTGAGTGCACCTAACCCCCCGCCACCGGGTGAAATCTGTTTACCATCCGATGTCAGCAACTTCGCGCCGAGAGCTTCCGCCATCCCTGCGCCGCCATCGCTCGTCGCACTCCCTCCGATGCCGATGATTAGCTTCCGACACCCTCGATTCAAGGCGGCTTTAATGAGTTGCCCTGTCCCGTACGTCGTTGTTACCAGCGGGTTACGTCGATCAAATGGCACAAGCGTTAAACCGGAAGCCGCTGCCATTTCGATGACTGCCGTAGTCCTATCTCCGAGGATGCCATATTGCGCCTCGATTTCGTTCCCAAGCGGATCCGCAACTCGCTCAACTAGAAGCTGACCGCCAGTTGCATCAACAAGCGATTGGACGGTGCCTTCACCACCATCTGCCATCGGCGTTTTTTTTATCATTGCATCGGGAAATACCTTTCTCATGCCCTGTTCTATGGCTTCGGCAGCTTGCAAAGCGGAAAGGCTTCCTTTGAACGAATCCGGTGCTACAACGATTTTCATAGTGGAGTTTTCCGTATCCGAAGGCGAGAGAGAAGTTTTTGGAGTAGTGAGAAGCAGTAGGACGACTACGTTCGTGAAGAAAAGTGACAAACCCTTACGGAATGTCGGGTGCCGCTAGCTTACTTTTCGACGTGTCCGTTCTCTTACCACCAAAACTTTAGCATAGCACACAGATTGAGTTCCACTCAACAGTAAATAGACATCTTTCCAAAATAAGCATCTATTTGGCTTGATTTTACGTTATATCCTTTCAACATCTTCTATTGTAGAAAGGATACCCATGAGTCAATTTGAAAAAGCAGTAAAGTTGTCAGATGAGCAATTTCTGCGGGCGGTTGGTGTTGATAAGACAACTTTCAACCTTATTTTGGAGCGTGTGGCTGTTTACCTCGAAAGTGTTCGAGAAGAACGGCCGATGAAGAAACGAGGAAAGAAATCGGAGGTGGCATTGCCCGATCGCCTTCTATTGACATTCACCTATTTGCGCCACTATCCAACCTTTGCCAGATTAGGCACGGAGTTTGGTATCAGTGAGTCTTATGCAAATAAAATCTATCATCAGATACTTGATGTGTTATTAAAGTGCTTTCGATGAAGAATCGAAAGCACTTATTAGAGAGCAATCTCCAAACAATCGTCATTGATGTCACCGAGCAACCCATTGAACGTCCAACAAAAGGACAGCGTGTCTACTACAGCGGTAAAAAAACGGCACACAATAAAAGTTCAATTGATTGCGTGTTTGGCGATGTTAGAAATATTATCGGTTATCTGCCGCAAAGGGGGCGTTCACGATTACAGAATTCTGAAGGAAAGCCGTCTGGCGATTTCCCCCGAAACTGAGAAGTTGGCTGACAGTGGTTATCAGGGCATAGCCAAACTGTATGCCAACAGTTCGACGCCCATCAAGAAATGTCGGAGTGGGCCCTTGACTCAGGAGGCAAAGCAATTCAACCGACGGTTGGCAACACAAAGGGTTGGTATTGAGCATATCGTCAGATGGTGTAAGATTTTTCGCATCACCAAAGACATCTATCGAGGCAAACATCGCAACTATGGGAAAACATGGAATGTGATTGCCGCGATTGTTAACTTGTGACACTCCTCGACAAGTTGCCAAACAGTGTAGTTATTCTAATCTCCAAGATTACTGTAACTACATAATTCCATTTTGGAAAGATGTCTAATGAGCTTCGTATCAGGAAAACCGGGCAAACGATGAATAAGCTCGGTATCGGGGCAAAAGCGCAACTCCGAATAGATTTTCAGAAAAAACTCAAAAAAGTGCTGTGAAACGCCGATTTATATAAAATTTATGAAACGACCGCTAGATAACATCGTTTGTGAAGTGTACGTAAGTTTCAGAAATGTGTTTTGAGTGCGTTCTGGGTGTATCTTTCCAAAAGATATATCATCCTACATCTTGGCTCGACTGGTACATTTGTAGACACCGGGCAATCGAATAGCGAGCAGGATTATCTATGGAATCTCTATCGCACTCACTATCGCGGTAGGATTTCTATTGTGCTCCGTGTTCAGTTGCTTAATCCGCCGCTATCCGATTAGTTGAACGACAGAGATTCGCAGGCTGTTAGGTAGTCAAACGGATATAGTTTGAGTAAGGATTCGACACTCGGAATTGCCTTAAGAATTCGTTCATAATCAGCGTTTCGAAAGTAATAACAATGGTACTGGTATATTTGTATTCAAATCCTAAAAATGCATACTATATAGGAGTTACGCAGTTGAGTGAAAATAGGTTATAATTTGAGTATGAATCCCCCTAAATATACTGACACTGACTATATTGATTTCTTGGTAGCCGCTCAGAAAAGTTACAGTTGTCTTGAATCGGAAAAAGTTCAACCCCAAGCTGATAATCCTCCGGCTCACGATTCGATAACACGGCTCTTGCATCGAGAGGAACCCGATACTGGCAAACTGTGGCAAGAATCGAGAAATCAGGTGAAATTAGAATCCGGAATTTTAGTTATAGATGACTCGACTCTGGATAAACCTTATTCACAAAAGATTGAACTCGTGACAAAACACTGGTCAGGGAAACACCACCGAGTTGTGAATGGGATTAACTTGGTCACTTTGCTCTGGACGGATGGCGATAGACATATTCCGTGTGATTATCGAATCTATGATAAAGCCAAAGACGGCTTGACGAAGAATGAGCATTTCCGCGCCATGCTTGAAGAAGCGAAAACACGCGGTTTTGCTCCTGAATGTGTGTGTTTTGATAGTTGGTATGCCAGTCTAAAGAATCTAAAAGCGGTGCGAGGTCATGGTTGGAAGTGGCTTACTCGTCTAGCTGCCAACCGACTTGTCAGTAAAGATTATTCCGGTAACCGTCCGGTGAGTACGCTTCCGAGTGAATCAACAGGTACAATTGTCCATCTCAAAGGCTATGGATTGATTCGAGTATTTAAGGTTGACACTCCAGAAGGTGACATTGAATATTGGGCAACGAATGATTTACAGATGGACGAATTGACGCGTCTCAAATATGCCGAATGGTCTTGGACAATAGAAGAATATCATCGCGGGATTAAGCAATTTGTTGGCATTGAACGCGCACAAGTGCGCTCTGCTCGCACTCAAAGAAATCATATCGGTTTAGCGCTGAGAGCCTTTCTGAGAATTGAGCACTATTGCTATCATACCGGTATCAGTTGGTTTGATGCAAAACTCTCTATTGTCAGAGATGCGGTACGGGCTTATTTGGCACAACCTCTTTATACGCTTCAGCCAACTGCGTAACTCCTACTATATACTGATATTATATACACAGTTAGCAACAGTTTTGCCTGCCTAATACATTATACAATCCAGATGTAGTATGTCATTGAAAATCATGCACCAAATAATTCGCTTCAAAGGTTAATATTTTATTTTCAAAACGCTTGATTCAATTTCTAAATCGTGCTATACATCGTGCTATACTAAGGTTGTTAAGTGTAGGGAATGGGTATTTCCTTCCCATAAATCCTGTAAGAAAACAACATTTAAGGAGGTTGACGTTGAAAAGTACATACATACTTGCCATTATGTCCCCGGATGGTAGATCTGTGCGGCAGATAGCGGTCGGAAGGTGGTGCTTGAAGTTATTATATATTTTCCTCTTTACAGTTATAATCAGCGCACTCGGGGGGATCAGTTACGGGATTTTCTCTAAATCCAGCCACCAGGCGATTGAACAAAAGAACGCCAACCTTAATGAGAAGGTGCAAACCCTACAAGCCAAACTTGATTCTGAAAAGAGCACAATGGACGAAATTAAGAGAATGGCGGACAAGGTGCGTAGTGGGTTGGGCATAGACGCGGAAAAAGAAGGAGTGCTCGGACAAGGCGGATCTGGATTTGGCGCCAACTCACTTGAGGATTCTGAATCGAGCGAGGCAATCGTTGACACGCATTCTACTTCACACTTAGAAGCCTACCCTAGTGAAAAACCGGACTCGTTAAGCACGCGAGTCGCGAAGGCGAAGGCAGCAATTGAACCCGTTTACGAATACGTAGAGAAGGAAGAAAAGAGACTGAATGAAACACCTTCTGTCCTCCCCATAATTGCGCCGGAAGATGGCGAAGAGAAAATCTACTGGTACACTTCTGGATATGGCCCGCGTCCAAATCCAATAACGAGGCGGGGACGTGAATTTCATACCGGATTAGATATTGCCACCAAAAAGGATACGCCCATCATAGCCTCCGCACACGGAATTGTTTCATATCGCGGTTACCACAGGCTCTTGGGAAATATGATCAGAGTTAAACACCCCTCAGCGAAAATGGAAACAGTTTATGGCCATATGAGTAAGTTCGCTGACGATATGAGCGTCGGGAAAAAAGTCGCACGTGGGGAAGTCATCGGCTATGTGGGTACCAGTGGTCGCAGTACCGGATATCACGTGCATTATGGGGTCTGGGAAACCGAGAAAGACTATGAGATTTGGGATTCCAAGGAAGGGCGCTGGATTAATCCGGTGAACTCTATCTTTGGTCATTGGCCCGGTCAGTAGTTTGCAGCGGTTTGCCTAGAATCGTCCTAGGTAGGCATAGGTTAACTCAAACGCCAGATGGTTTTTCGCTATTCTCACAATTTACAAAACTATCATATTTTTCGTAGCTAGGCACTTGAGTTTTCAAGGCTATCCCGAATTCACAGCCGCCAAATCTTGGTTTCATTGACCCACGCCTGAATTACGTCTCTCCCATTTATCAACTTATTATCAACGTACCCTTGCCTCCTTTAAGAAATAATCCGTCCGGTTTTTCCTGATGTGTCCCCTCCAGACATTCATTGCAAGCAAAAACTAATTTCTGGCCTGTCCCTGATTTTTCATGGCAAAGCCATTTTTTCATTTCGGTTTCGTTGTAACCGGATAGCCCCAATGAATACTATTTCATCGGTGGAAGATTAAATGTCACTCTCTTCACATCCCCAACCAAGAATCCCTTTTACAGTTGAGGCTGTTTGCGCAGTCTCCATGCTTTCGATTCTCTTTGTGCTATCCCTTTCTGCCCAACAGGTTGAAGATTTAACTCAGGGTAGACCGGTTTGTACCGCGATGAATGAGCAACACTTTCCCGACTTGGTATCTGATAGTGAGGGAGGCATAATCATCGCATGGCAGGATGCGCGGAACGAGAATCGTGATGTCTTTGCGCAGCGTGTTGACGCAAACGGTGAAATGTTATGGATGGCAAATGGCGTTCAGGTCTGTAGCCTGCCGAGTGAACAGATCTGGCCGACAGTAGTGTCCGATGCCGACGGCGGAGCGATTATCATATTTGGTGATGGAAGGAATAGACATCAAGATATCTATGCTCAACGCATTGATGGAAGTGGAAATCTGCTCTGGCAAAAGGAAGGAATTCCCGTTTGCGTTCATTCCGCAATAAAGACCGATATGCGAGCTATCTCAGATGGAGAAGGTAACACAATTGTCGTCTGGGAGGACTGGCGAAACGGAAATCAAGATATTTATGCCCAGAAAATTAACGTCAGCGGTCATCCGATGTGGGATGACAACGGTGTACCGGTATATCGAGGTGAAGGGGATCAGTACGATCCGTTTCTAACGGCAGACGATGAAGGCGGAGCCATCGTCGTATGGTGGGACATCAGCACTGACGATTGGGATGTTTTTGCGCAGCGACTGAATAAGGAGGGGCAAGCGGTCTGGTCGGAGACTGCTGTTCCTGTGTGTACGGCTGCCGGACATCAGAGCACTCCGTTCGTGCTCCCGGATGGAGCGGGAGGAGCGCTCACAGTTTGGCTGGACTATAGAAACGACCCAGGCTTGTTGAGCAGCGCCGACATCTATGTACAGAGGATTAACGCGGCGGGAAAAACTCTCTGGCAGAAGGACGGTATCGTGCTCTGCGATGCACCGTCAAACCAGCAAGTGCCCGAAGGTATAAGTGACGCGGCAGGGGGTTTGATTGTCGTGTGGCGAGACGATCGCGATATCTTTTCGGACATTTACGCTCAAAGAATGAATCCGAACGGGGAACGCATATGGAATAACGACGGCGTTCCTGTCTGTGCGGCGGAAGGCGAACAGCGCAAACCATTCTTAGTCCCCGCCAGTCCGCACGGCGCCATTGTGTATTGGCTTGATTATCGCGAAGACTACGGCAATGTTACCCACGACGCAATTTACGCACAGCGGATTGATGGAAATGGAACCTCCTTATGGACGCTAAGTGGCGTTCCTGTGTGTACTGCCGATGGCAATCAGACGACACCGAGAGCTGTAGCGGACGGCGATGATGGCGCTGTTATTGTGTGGACGGACTCCCGCGGTGAATCCTCGGACATTTATCTTCGGCGGGTGCCTTGAACGCCTGTTTGAAAACCCTAAGTGCATCTATAAACAGGGCGCTCTTCCGAGGCGCAGGAGTGAAAAACTGCGAGCCTATGCTATCTACCTAACCATTACACAATCTGATGTTTCTCTACAAGCTGTTTTACGGATTCCAGCGGAATGCCGAGTTGTCGTGCGATGGCTTCTAAGTCGCCTTGGGATTCCGCGTATGCTTCCGTCAAGAGTTGCTTTTCAAACTCCCGTAGTCTATTAGTTAACGATTGTCCATCAGTCTCTGCTGTATACGCCGCGAGAATTTCCTGCGGCAAATGATGTATGGAAATTGCGTCTCCTTCAACTTTATAAGTGATTTGTTCAATAACATACTTGAGTTGACGTACATTACCGGGCCAGTGATAAGCGTTCATACAATCAAGTGTCTCAGGCAACAGTTTCTTAGGCTTAACCCCTGCCACTTCGGCAGACAAGCGTTCCATAAAGTGGTAACACAGGAGTTCAATGTCTTCGCGGCGCTCACGTAGAGGGGGCAGCCAAATTGTCTCGAACGCGAGTCGATCATAAAGATCTTCGCGGAATTTGCCCTGCTGCATTTCCGACTCAAGATCGCTGTTCGTTGCGGCAAGAACACGGACATCTACTTTTAACGTCTTCGATCCACCAACCCGCTCAAACTGCTGGTATTCCAGTACGCGGAGAATCTTTTGTTGGAACTCGTAAGACATGTTTCCAATCTCATCCAAAAAGAGCGTTCCTTTATCTGCCAACACGAAACGTCCTTCCCGGAACGAAGAGTTGGTGAAAGCGTTATCCTCCTGTCCGAACAGTTCGCATTCCAAGAGCCCTTCCGCCAAAGCGGCACAGTTGATGGTTATGAAGGCATTTTTCTTTCGTGGACTATCATGATGAATGCCTGCCGCGACCAACTCTTTCCCTGTTCCCCGCTCACCGCGAATTAAAATGGGACGCGGTATTGGCGCAACCTCCTGAATCTGTTGAATTAATCGCTGGATCTGGGGGCTTTTGCCAACAATATTGTACTTGCCTTTCAATTCTTCGCGGTAGAATTCGCGTTCTTGACGTAGGCGTTTATTGTCGATCGTTGTGCGGATAAGGTTATCAAGCCGCATGAGGGCTAGTTCCATGTTTTCTTCGAGGTAAAAATCCTTCTCGACGAACTCTTCCGCCCCCAGCTTAATCGATTCTGCAGCGGTTGAGACGGTACCCTTGCCGGTCAAGATGATCACTGGAAGTGCGGTTGTCCTTTTTCTAATTTCCTCCAGACAAGCGAGTCCACTCATTTGACCCTCGCCGAAATCAAGATCGAGGATGGCAAGGTCAAAGGCGTCACTACCTTTAACAATGAGGTCGAGCGCTTCTTGGGCGGTACCGACGGAAGTGACCTCCGCCCTTCGTTTCGCGAGCATCTCTCGTAGCAAGTCTTGTATTTCTTCCTGATCATCGGCAACCAAGATGCGTTCTGGCATTTTCACCTCCCTACCGTGTGCCACACTGTCGCAATTACACCAGCTCTTCAAAAGCAAGATCGCCTCGCGCCTCGTAAAAGATTGGCCGCATCTGCAGGTTTGTTTTTATCGGAACGGCGTCCGGATTTACCGGGAGATGAATTATGAATGTCGTTCCGCCTCCCTCCTTGCTGCGCAGATCTATACTCCCCATGTGATCGCGCACCGTTCGTTGAACGATAGTCAAACCAAACCCGCTGCCTCCCTTTTTGCGCGTATACCCCGGCTGAAAGATTTTTTGCCGAAGTGTATCCGGAATACCCTCCCCTGTGTCAGCGAAGGAGATTTGAATTTTCGAGGATTGGGACTGATATTCGGTTTGAATCTGCAGGACACCCCCGTCTTCCATCGCTTCAAAAGCGTTGATTAGGACGTTATGAAACGCTTCTTTCAGTTGGCTCGAGTCGCCTTTGATAAACGGGAGATTCGCCGCTAAATCCGGTTGACACTCAATTCTTTTGGCTGTACAAACGGACCTCAGTTTAATTAACAGATTCTCAATGAGCCTATTGATGTCAACCAGTTCCGAGACCGGCGCTTCTGTTCGCAGTGTGTCCAGGATTTCGGTCAACTGATTATACGAGTCCTCATGTTGAGTCAAGGTTCGATTGAGCATGCTATGCAGCTTGGAGGCAGGGTCCGACTGGCGCAACGCCGATCGGAGCTGTACACCGCTAATGCTAACGAGGTTCTTAACACGATGCAAACGGGAAATCAGGCTTTGGTGCCCCTCGGCGCGCGCGACATCAATAAGTGAGAGAGAAAGTCGAAAGATTATCGCTGCGGCAACCTGTGGACGGAATGTTAGCCAGCCGCGGAGATCTTTTAGAAGTTCCTCGTCATGCTCGTAAAAGTAGAGTTTCGCAAGATTGTGGTATGGGGCTTCATAATCCGGCTCGAGTTGGATCGCTTGGCGAAATTCCTCGGCGGCTTTCTGAATCTGCTTTTCTTGCAAATACAAGAGCCCGAGATTATTTCTTACCTGAGCGGAGGGAGCATATTCCAAGCCCGTTTGATAAGCGGAAATCGCCAATTTCGCGTCGGCAGGATTATCGTCGTAAAGACTTCCCAGAATAAAATAGACCTGATCCATCTGATCAAAGGTCTTCAACATCTCATTTCTTGATATTAATTGGACAAATTGATCGATTGCTTCCTGACGATACTCGGGATGATTGTAACGATTCTTCGCATAGAGCAGCCCTAGCGCAAAACGGGCATCCAGATGGTCGGGATCCCGTTCAACTGCACTTTTGAGGCAGTCAATCGCAAGACTCAAATCTCCTGAACGTTTCAGATGGACATCGGCAAGGTGATAATAAGCATCGGAGTCGTTGGGTTCGATGCTAAGAATCTCCTCCAACACCTGTTGCGCTTCGGCCCACATCTGCCGTTTGATGTATAGCACAGCAAGGTTATAACGCGCGGCATAATTCGGCATTCGCGCCACGACCTGTTGAAAATCGTGGCACGCTTTTTCAAGCTCGCCCCGCTTGTCATAGAGCGATCCGCGATCGTACCGCGCCTCGACATAAGACGGATCAAGTTCGATTGCCCTTGTGAATTCATGGATTGCTTCCTGCCACGCGCCGTCAAGATCGTAGTAGTCTTGGAGTAATTGCCCCAGCGAATAGTGATAATGCGCGCTCAACGGATTTAGCGAAATTGCCCTTTGGAAAGAATCTTTGGCGGCATCGAATTCCCCCTCCTTGTAGTATGCCAACCCTAATCTGTGATGAATAGCGGCGCACTCCGAATCCAGTTCCAGCGCACGTTTGTACGTTAGGATTGCAAGGCTATAGTGCCGTTCATTGAAATACCAATCTCCCAGAAGACACTGATCTCTTGCCACGGTGGTAGTTGGAGGATGGGGTTCCGCACGTGAAAGACGAGAGTCTTCGCCTTGGCGAAGACTAGCGGAATTTAGAGAGGGGTTGTGTGCGGGCGAGTAGGATTTATGCATCGTTGTGAGGTAGGAGTGATCTCCGAATCAATCAACCGAGTGGATAGCGAGTAGGATTTTCTATCGCCTTGGGATTTCTATGAACTCCATCACACTCGCTATTCACTCATTTGATCCCTCGTTGTCCACTCGGTCAATCCTACAGGATTGCGGAAGAAAGAAAACGAGTTTTGAGGAAAAAACACTCGGTTTCGGGGGAAATAGCGTTGCTCTGCATAGATTTCCAAACGGATTCTTGCCAACCGAACTCAAATGAGAAGCTCGTCGCCGATTGGAAAGAATTGATCCGCCATTCGTTGCAGGTCCATGGATGTATTATGCTCGAAAGCGACAACCTCGACTCGCTTGCCTTGTTGCTTTATAAGCTCCGCAAGCGCGCAAAAGTCACCGTCGCCGCTGGCTAGAATTACGACATCAAGCGCTCCTAGCATTGACACGATGTCAATTGCGATGCCCACATCCCAGTCCCCCTTTGCTGTACCATCTCCTCGGAGACGCAAGTCCTTGCTTTTTATGGTATATCCATTATGCTCAAGAAGGGACAAAAATCCCGACTGGTTTATCTCGGGAATCTGGACGACATAGGCATACGCCACGACAAGCTGCCGCGGGCCAACGATGAGATCGAGTAGTTTGATATAATCCACTCGCCCGGCATACCGGTCTTTGGCGGCGTAGAACATGTTCTGAACATCCACAAAAACACCAACACTCGGCTGTTCTTTCAGTACCCTATTTTGCAAACTCTGTCTGGAATCGTGTTGACCAAAAAATTGTTCCACTTTGTCGCGGGTGCGTAGAAGTGCCGACTTTGACATCTCGGAGAACTTGCTCAGTTCTGATACCTGCGACTGGAAGTCCGAGTGCATTCGTTCAATCGTTTGATTACCTTTATAAACGAGTTCCTCAAAGGATTTCAATTCAACAGCAAACTCCGCTTGCGTAACCTTCTGAAAGGATTGAATTTCCGCAGACTGATTCGACAGTTTTTCAACCTGCCGTTTGAGGTTGTGAATCTCCAGTTGTAGCTGTTGAACATGTATATCTTGTTCCATGAATCGGTGTTCTTTTTCCCGGAAATCCTCGTTTTCTTGAAGAGACTGTTGCAGTTGCCGTTTGAGGTCTTCATTATCTTTTTTTTGAGCGGCATACTCATCGTTCAGTTGATTTACCGTTTGCTGGAGTCGGACAAGTTTCCGATTAGTTTCGAGATGGGGATCTTCCTTTGGAATTGGGGCCTGTGCGATTTTCTCGGTCAGTACGTCCGCACCAACGTCCAATGCTTGAATTGCATTGATGCTTTCATTTGTCCTAGTTTTCGGCGAGTGGACACCGCGATTGGTGTCATTAGTTTTTGCGTCATGTTCGGATCTCGTCAAGCTGCCAAAATTGGCTATTTCATGGACAGACTGCTCATATTCTTTGAGGAGTTTTTGTCCGTGCCGTTGGACGTCTTGGCGGGAATCAGTCAAAAGTGCCCACACAATCTCGGTGAAGTCTCCTCCTTCGACCAAAAGTGTGCAAGTTCTTAGGAAAGTTTGAATCTCCTGCAAATCCATATAGCCGACCCGGCGAATTGCTCCTTCCGTCTTCTGCACGAGATACTCATGCACGACCTGTTGAGCGGTCTCTTGACGAAAAAAAGCCTCGGCTAGATTCTCGATAACCCAATTGACAGAACGAGAGTCCATCTGCGCGGGGGCGTCACGGATACCGCATCGGGTTTTTAGGCTGGTTATCTCCTTTTCGTCAAGCAATTCAGTAAGAATCCAAGTAAGTTGGTGTTTGTCGATTTGAATCTTTATATTTTGCTGAATCATTTTAGGCCTCCAGTAGTTGCGATTGTTTTTTGAAACGTAGGATCAAGCGAACGATCAACTGAGCGGATAGCGAAGGCGATAGTAAATCCCATAGTGAGTGCGATAGAGATTCCCTCAAACGAGATCGACCGAACTGACAGTGAGTGCGACAGCTTTTTCCCGCTTTCTCTGATTATCCGTAGGAACGATCTTCCAATCCCTACTATCTCCGAATGGTTGTATCACTAGAAGAAACAATCCATTCCGCAGCCGCATAAATATCCGCGAATACCCGTTGGGGCTGCATTGGGGAAGCAGCACCCACATCATTAGTCAAACTCGATTTGTGACCATTCCCTGTTAATACAAGCAACGGACAAACGCCAAACTCATTCCCCGCCTGAATGTCGCTATTTGAATCGCCAATTAAGTAGGTGTTATCTATATCAATTTCATGTTGCGATGCCGCCCGCAACAGCATACCGGGTTTAGGTTTGCGGCACGTGCAATTCTCGTCATCACGATGGGGGCAATAGTAAACGGCGTGGATACGACCGCCGGCGCCCTCGATTTCAGCCAACATCTTGCAGTGGATTTCGTTCAGCATCTTGAGTGACAGAATTCCTTTATTGATGCAAGCTTGATTTGTGACGGTGATGAGTTGATAGCCGGCATGAGTGAGCAATCTGATTGCCTCCAGAGAGTTTGGCAGAAACTCAAACTCACTCCAACTTTTGACATAATCACTATCGCGATTACGGTTGATTACGCCGTCCCGATCAAGAAACACCGTCTTCATTCGGCGCTACCGGGGTGGATGCCCTGCATGAGTTGACCTTGATTCACGGCAACGCAACCCACCTCTCCGCAAACGATGCCTCCCGCAAGATTGGAAAGCCGGGCAGCCTCAAGCATGTCGGCTCCTGCGGCAAGAGCTAACGTGTACACGGCTACGACCGTATCGCCAGCCCCCGTGTCGTCGAACACCTCTTGCGCCTGTGTGGGAATGTGATCTACGCGCAATTCCCCCTCGCAGCTCCGCCGAAAGAGCGACATTCCCTGCTCGCCGCGCGTAATCAACAACCCATCAAGATTGAGTCTATCCAATATCTCCTCGCCGACGGCAACCAAGCTTTTCTCATCAGAAATCTTCCTGTTGACAGCAAGCCCCGCCTCTTTATGGTTCGGAGTGATGGATGTCACGCCTTTGTAGTTCCAAAAATTCTCAACTTTCGGATCGACAACAACCGGTTTTCCGTGCTGTCGCGCGGTACGAAGTACTCCCTCGATTAATCTACCGCTGACGCCGCCCTTGTCATAATCTTCAAAAACAATGGCATCGACATACGGTACGCGACTGAGGGCATTTTTCATCAGCTGCTCGTGGATCTTAGTTTTTACGGGCGCATTTGATTCCCGATCCAAACGCACAAGCTGTTGATGGGTTGATGTACTGGTGCTCGAAGTTCGCGCGATGACGCGGGTTTTGGTGCTCGTGGGCCGATCCGCGTCAATGCAAATTCCACTCGCATCTATCCCGATCTGCTCAAGCATCTGAATCAACTTCTTTCCGTTGTCGTCATCCCCGACAACGCCAATCAGGTCGACCCGTCCACCCAAATTGACGATATTCTGTGCGACATTCGCGGCGCCCCCGGTACGAGTTGTTTCGGAGGCAATCTCCAGCACGGGCACGGGCGCTTCCGGCGAAATCCGATTGACATCCCCCCAGATGTACTCATCCAAGATGACATCACCGATGATGAGGACCTGCCTCCCTTCAAGCTGATCCAGAACCGTTTGAAGACTCACTATACTCTCACATCAAGCACGTTTCAACACAAAAGTTTTTCCCACATCGACTAGGAAGAGTAGGATTGGAAGAATGGAAGAATGGAAGATTCTCTTCCACGCCACTCTCCTGGCTCCAATATTACCCGCGGCAACGGGCTGACATCGGACGCACGATAATTCTAGCACATCTTGATGGACACATCAAGTGTTCATTTTTTGGACGAGTTTACTAAGTCTAATTGAGCAGGGCTTGTAATTTGGTAGGTGTATGCAAAGGCGCGACAAAGAAGAAATACCGATTTCCGCGGGAAATGGGGTGGTCACGGTCGAAAAATAACCTGATAAACCTTGATGTCGTTTGTCCCGAAATCGCTGACGAAAACTCGATCGTCTCTGGATACAACGATGCCAACGGGTTCAACGAGTATGTCGCTCCCAAATTCCGTCAGGGGTTCGCCGTTTGGCGTAAAGATCTGCACCCGCCGATTTCCGCGGTCGGTGACATAAAGGGAGTTCCAGCGGTCCAAGCCAATTTGGTTCGGTTCTCGGAACTGCCCGAGCGCCGTGCCTTCGCCCCCCCATATTTGGACGAGATTGGCGCTGAAGTCATACTTTTTGACCCGGTGGTTGCCCGAGTCGACGACATAGATGTTTCCATAGGGGTCGACAACGAGGCCCGTCGGATCTCGAAACTGTTCGTTCTCGCCCCCGAAACTTCCGCGAATTAGGGCGGGGCGACCTTCGCTATCGAACTGAATAAAACGGTTGTTTCCGGTATCGACAACGTAGATTTCCCCATTCCGTCCGATTCCGATCCCGTTGGGCAGATCCAACTCGATAGGCGCGCCCGTACTCAAGTTTCCGGAGTCGCCACCAGGGTAATCACCCAACATAAGATGAAAAATACGATCCACAAGATTGCAATACTGCACCCGGCTGTTTCCCGTGTCGATGACGTAAAGAATCTCTGTGCGTTGAAAATTGATGGCGGTGGCGGTCGGCTGATCGAACTCTCCGGTTCGCCATCCACGGCTACCGAATTCCGTGATGAAATTCCCGTCAAAATCAACGACGTGGATGCGATTATTTCCCGAATCTGCGACGTACAAGTGACCGAGCCGATCCAATGCCAATCCGAACGGCTGAATAAACTGCCCGGCGCCTTGACCGGGGCCGCCAATCGTCCCGACATAGTTTACGCCGAGTATTTGCGGGGAGGGTTGAATGCGCGTGGATGGGACTATTTGAGGCGAAGCAATCTTCCGGACAAGCTGGGACGTTCCCGATTGATTTTCGAGGATGGCATGACCATCGGCAACCGACTGATTGCCGGCTTGTCGCGGTGAGGCACAACTCGCGAATATAGGAAAGACAATAAGATACAGTAATGGATACCATCTCCGATACATCACTTAAGTGTACCTTTGATGACTTCAAACTTGAAGACAAAAGTGGTTTGCGTATCTTCGAAGTCGTTGCTAACTTTCGGCACGATGACGCGTAGACTTGTAGATTTAATGCTCCGCTTGCGAAAGTAGAGGAAGAATTGCGTCCGATGATTTGGCATGATCGTCGTTCTTTCGATATCTTCTCGAGGAAGCGCGACCGAGCTTCCTTCCGTGCGAAGTGTGCGGTCATGTCGAAAGAGTTCCATCGCAAATTCGGGAGGCAACTTCGGCTTAAAATTTTTGCCCAAGAAGAACGACTCTTGGGACTTGTCAATCGGCTTTGTTACGTTGCCAGCCTGATCCAGCAACTGGCAATCTTTTCGTTTGAACGAAACCCAATTGCTAGTGCGGTTAAATATCAAAATACCGAATGCGTCAACTGCCTTCACATCGTTCAGCGGCACAGCCATCGCCGTGATGCCGTCTTTCTCGTAAATGACAGTGCCAGTCTGTGGAAGAATGACCGCCTCCGCGTCAAATTGTGGGACAATCTGCACGGGTTGCAGGGCGGAACATCCCAAGGTTGTCGCCAGTAGTAGGAACGCTATAATTTCTGTGCCGAGTTGTGTATATTTTTTCATAGGACTTTGGACGCGAGAAACGCTTCCTTTCGTTGATTTTTTAGTGTCATAGGTAGGAGGGAATTCCGATTCCCGACGATTGGCTTCAACCTAGGGCGGATTCCATCTCGCTCGAAAGATCAAGACTCTTTTGCGCGATCAGGTTGGGCGTGAGCGTGGTGGCTGCTACGATGCCGATTAACATGAGCACGCCGCCGAGCGCAATGTACCCCGATTTCTGCTTGTAATTCATATATATCTGCCTTTTGTACGGAAAATATGTAGGTTAGGTTTAGTTGAATATGTGGGAATAGTAAGATTCCATAAGAGCCTGTTTGAAAATACAGTTTGTAAGGTGCGATCAAGCGAATGAATAATGAGCGCGATAGAGATCCTACAGATATGTAGCAGCCAACAATGAAAACATGAAAAAACTTCCGACAAATGACTAAAAATGGCTTTGCCACCGATAATTCAAGCAGGCTCTAAGATTCCCTTTTCAAGTAAAAACTAGGATTCACCGCAAGTACATTTTCAATCGGATTCTTATAGCTATTCGCTTACGAACACTCGGTGGAGGTTCCACGTGCCTTGGCGAAGAAACCGAGCAGCTTTCCCAGTGTTTCAGGCAAGCCCTCACGCGGAATGTAGCGATCGATGAACGCGTCGCAATTCGGTGCGTCCAGGATGCTTTCCATCCTCGTCTGTGTGGCGGCGACAAGCCGTTGTTCCGTAAGGGTGAGGGCAGAGGGACTTGCGCCTTCAGCCAATACAATATCGCCTGTCGGAAATCTGGTTGAGAGTGCGCCGGCGTTCGCGTCTGTCAGCACAGTTATCTGTGGCAGCCTTGTTTCCGACAGTTTCGCCATTTCGGTTGATAGATAAGTGATTTCGGCGAAGGACAACTCGGAGGCAGATGTTCGATCTGTCGCATTCAACTTCGGCACGGCGTCGTTTGAATAAACGCATATCAGCGGAAACCCCTTCAGCAGCGCGGTACGAATCGCAATGAGCAGTGTGACGAAATGAAGTCGCTGTGGGGGCGCAAGAGGATGAATAACAGTCAGAATGGTCGGGCATCCTGAAATCTCCCCCTCGCCAGCGGCTATAATGCGATCCGGCAAATCCGGGCAAACGGTTTGAGCAACCAAATCCGTAAGATCGAGGGATTCCAGCAATGATGGCGGTGCGGAGGTAGGAAAAAGGTCTGTCCATAAGTCGGTTGAAAATATATGGTTCAAACGTTGCTCTGCCGGGAAAGGAAGATAGTACCCACACGAGGGGCAGAGGTACAGATTGCGTTCTAACGCTTGCCTGAACGCAAGTTCATCACAACCATCGCACTTATGCCATAACCCGTCGGGGCTTTCTTTATGTTCTGTTGCTGGATTCACTGGCGTCTCCACGAAATCGGTTTTTCATCAGCTAATACCATTCCGCTTGAATAATAGTGCATATGATGTCTGAATTATATCGTTCACTTTCTCCGTAGACGGGATCAACTGACTGGATAAGGAAGGCGATAGCTAATCCCGATAGAGATTTCCTTGCCCCGCCGACTTTGCACGGAGACAAGGCGTCTTATTCCGCTCCACGCAAGATTCTTTAATTGATCCACGTAATCAATGCACTTGCATTTTAAAGAAATGGTATAATACGCATGCTCGGTAAAATTATCACCCTTCCTGAAACGATCGTATTGCCTCCTCTTCATTATCATATCGGTCAAAGATAGTCATCAGTTTCGACATAACAATCAGGCTGTTGATGTTCCCGCTGACATTCAGCAAGGCGATGCGTCCACCCCTGCGTTGGACAGACGTGTAGGCGGCGATGACGATTCCAAGACCGGAACTGTCCATCGCCCGCACATGTTTCATGTTTAGCAGCATTCTCACGTCGCCATCTTCTGCGCTGCCAATCTCTTCATCAATGATATTCTTGAGCGCGAGGCTTTCGGATTCGGTGATTCTCCCGTCAATGTCTAGAACGGTTACTCCTCCCGTTTGGCGGACATCAATGTTCATGAAAAACTCCCCGAGGTAGCGATGCCTTCGAGCTAAATCCGGCGATGGCTGACGTAGGTTAAGTGGCGGAAGGCTTGGATTTTACCATTCTGACAATCTTTCCCGACGCCTCATAAGTCACCGAATCCATGTAAGTCTCCATCAGAAATATCCCTCTCCCACTGCTTTTGAGACGGTTGGAAGGTTCTAGAGGATTCGCCACGGTTTCGCGATTGAATCCCGCCCCCTGATCTTCGACAACAACCGTCAGTTGTTCCTGGCTCAAGATAAATTCAAAGCGAGTTCTCTTGCCCGAATCTTCGTTGTTTCCGTGTTTGATGGCATTCACAGCCGCTTCAATCACTGCCAGATTAATCTGCTCGCTTTCCTCCTTGTCAAAGCCCATATCACTCACGATTTCCGATATTATGGCATCAATCACATATACGAAATGTGTTGAGCTTGGCAGGTTAAGATGAATAACGTGGTCGGTTGTCTTCGTCACTGTGTGGCTCCCAACAGGTATCCGGGAATCAAGGTTAGCGCGACTGTCGGAAACTGTCTCTCCGATGAATATTAATGTCCTTCTTCTCAGTCTGTGGTCACTTTCAGGACGACAAGCGTGAGATCGTCGGTCTGCTGCTTTCTGCCGATGAAGTCCACGAGATTGTCCTCGATTGTCTTACAAATCATCTCGGCAGATAGATTCTTGCTAGACCTAATAACATCCAAAAGCCGTTCCTCTCCGTAAAAAGCGCCGTCCGTTTCACGCTCTGCTTCGGTGAAACCATCCGTATAGAAAAGAATTGTATCCCCACACTCAAGCTGGACGGTTTCGTTTTCAAACTCCGCGAAATCAAAACTGCCTGCCACCATTCCGCCGGTGCGGAGTTGATGGATTTTCAACTTCGTGCCCTTAACTCCCAGTTTTCGCTTGTTGTGAACCCCCGTATCCTTCAAATGCAGTGGGTGGCAATGCCCGGCGTTTGAATAGGTGAAGCTCAGTGTTTTGGGATCCAAAATCCCGTAGACCATAGTCGCGAAAAGATCGGGTTCCGTGTCAATTACGAGAAGATCGTTAATGCTTTTAATAACCGCTGCGGGCGATGATTCTTGGCGACAAACCAGCCGTAATGCGGTACGAATCATTACCATCAACAACGCTGCCGGAATTCCCTTTCCCCGCACATCCGCTATGACTATCCCCAAACAGCCATCATCAAAAGGGATGAAATCATAGAAGTCTCCGGAGACCGACGTGGAACTCCGCAGAACACCGCTGATGTCAAATCCGGGGAGATTGGGAGGCGCTTGAGGTAGAAGCCGCTGTTGGATGGTAGCCGCCGTTTTCAGGTGAGTCGCCAATTGTTCAACCCCGGTTTCGCTGAACCAATCTCCCATTGCGCCAATTAGAGGGTTGATATATTTTGTCGGTTGCGTTCTTCCGAGGACAGCTTTAATCCGCGCCGTAAGTTCCTTCAAATCGAACGGTTTGGTGATGTAGTCATCCGCGCCGGCATCCAACCCTTGGAGTTTCTCGTTAATCAGCGCTCGTGCCGTAAGCATGATGACAGGAATTGCGCGAGTCTGCGAATTGCTTCTAAGATTGTCAATGACTTCAAAGCCATCCATCTTGGGCATCATCAGGTCCAATAGGATGAGGTCGGGCACGTGTGATTTGGCTTTCTCGATGGCATCCAACCCATTGACCGCCGTAATCACATTGTACCCATCCGAGTCCAAGCTTATTTCGAGCAAATCGAGAATATCGACATCATCATCGACTGCCAAGATTGTTTGAGCCATCAAACGCCAACGTCCTTTGTCAATTCTATCGGCAGAGTAAACTGAAAATTGCTTCCGCGTCCTTCGTACCCGTCCTCAACCCACACGGTGCCGCCGTGTGATTCTACAATACTTTTTACAATCGACAGTCCCAAGCCGGTACCTCCCTCCTGACGGGTGTTGATGTTTCCAAGTTGATGGAATCGATTGAAGACTTGCTCACGTTCCTTGATGGGTATCCCTTCTCCCGTATCAATGACTTCGATATGTAACGCCCTATCCGCTTTGCCGGACAGTGTACCGTCGGCGCTAATTCTTACGGCGATTTTGCCGCTCTCGGGGGTAAACTTGATTGCATTGCCAATGAGGTTGGTAAAAACTTGTCCAATTCGTTCCTGATCGCCGATGGTATGCGGCAAGGATTCGGGAGCAAACAAGCGCAACTCGATTGACTTCGCGTCGGCTTGCGGACTGATTTCTTCGATTCTCTGTTTGGCTATCTCCGAGACCAATATTTCCTCCCGCTTCATCTGAATGCGTCCCGCTTCAATACGGGAAATATCAAGCAAGTCGTTAATCAGGGCGGCTAAACGCTCCGCCTGATGGTGGACACGAACCAGGCTGCGGCGCTGTTTGTCGTTAATCGGTCCCGTCTTGCCATCCAAAATCAACGACACAAAACCGATAATGGAAGTCATAGGGGTACGCAATTCGTGAGAAACCAGCGAAACAAAGTCGGACTTCATCTGATCGATTTCCTTCTCACGCGTAATGTCGTCAAAAACATATACGGTTCCAAGAACGGCTCCCGCCTCATCAAGAAAAGGACTGGCGACAATACGGAGTGTGGAGGTTTCGCCTAGCTGATCCAAAGTTACTTCCAAGTTGACCGTCTCGTTCAAGGAGATTTGTCCCTGGCTTTCCTTGAGCGCTCTGGCTAACGTGAGGTCCTCCACGATTAGCGTTAACTCCTCGCCGACTTGGTCCGCTCCAACGTTTAGCAGGTGTTCGGCGGCGGGGTTGATGTGAAGTACCCGATGATTCCCGTCGACCAGAACCAGTCCTTCAGCCAGACTATTCACGATCGCGGTCATCTTTTTTTCCTCTTTGGTTATTAGTTCAATCGCATGTTTGAGATCGTCGCGCATTGAGTTGAATTCTTGTGCAAGCACGCCAACTTCGTTGTTGCTCGTAACCGGTACGTGGTGATTGAAATCACCCTTACCGATAGCGCGCGAGGCAAGCGCTATGCGCATAATCGGCTTAACGATACGTCGTGAAACCAGCCATACGATTGGAATGACAATCACGCAGGAGATTAACGTAAAAGTAAGGATTTTCTCGGTAAGTAAATTAATCTCGTAGAAAGCCACGGACTCCGGTTGTGAAACCAGAACCGTCCAATTGGTAAAGTTTTGATCCGCCTTCCACGGTTCGCCGCGCCATCGCTGAGTTCGCGCCCAGCCGTAAACCCTTTTATCACCTTGTATGTCGATTCCGCTTTCCCTTTCGTAGCCGAAAAACTCGGCGGACTGGTCATCGGTCTTCGCACTGTTAATTGCCTCCATCGCCGCATCGGTCATCTCGATGTGTTCCCTGAACGTGTACGCATTCTCCGCCGAAGACGTAATCACTCGACCGTGTTTAGTCATGAGGGCGAATTCAAGTCCTTGACCCGTACTGTCCTGCTCTTGGGTTGCACTAACCGCATCTGAAAAATTCGGAAGCGTGATAATGGCTCTCAAGATACCCACGACTTTGGTGCCAGCGGAAGTGAGAATCGGAAAAGCGACAGGCAGAACATGGACCTTCATGTCGGCGTCATACTGAAGGTCACCGACATACTCGTGTCCGAGCCCTTCATTGTAAGCGCGCTTCCACCACTCCGCATCAATTTTCCGACGATGCAAGCCTAGGTTGCTGGCTTGGATGACCTGACCCTGTGAATTGGTGATGATTATTTCGCTTCTTGGACCGGCGAGATCCTCTAGTCGTTTCAGTTTGTTTGTCAATCGCCTTTGTATTGCTGTGTCGTCTGGGCGGCTTGATGCCAAGACAACGGCATCGCGCACGCCATTTAGCTCTCCCCGAATGGCGTTTAATGGAGTGAAAATGCTGTAATCCGCCTGATCCAACTTTTCCTGCGCAAGTCGCTCCAAGTTCTCGCCAATAGTCTTCTCAAGCGCTTTTACCCCAAATTCTCGCGCCAGAAAGGCGACGATAAGCAGAGGGATAAACGAGACTAGCAAAAAAAGTAGAACGAGCTGCCCTCGCAAGCCCATTTTGAAAGATAAACGTTTTGGCATGATTCTGGTTTAGCCTCGACTGAAAGCGTTGACCGCGTCCACCTCGTCCTGATAAATCTCCAAAACCGTGTCCAATCGGGTAACCGCTAACACATTTTGAACCGCTTCTTGCGGATTCAGTAGCACCAGCCTTCCATCACTCTTTTTTAGCGCTTGTAATGTCGCGATAATAGCGCCCAAGGCGGAGCTGTCCAACAACGGAACATCTGTCAAATCGAGAATCAGATGCCCCCCACCGTGCTCAATCTGTGTCCTCATCTCATGGCGGAGCGCATCAACGGAATTGCCGATTATTTTGCCGTTTACTCGAAGGATTGGGGTGTTGTATTGACTTATACTAGTTTCGAACATCTGATTACACTCCTTAACGAACGATCAACTGAGATCAAGGGAGCGCGATAGGGATCCCAAGGCGATAGGCAATCTCGTTAGCCTTTTCCGCGCCCCACATACAACTCGGCTACTTCCGTATCAACATCTTCCGTGTCGCCGCAAATTCACCCGCCCTCAGCGTATAGAAATATAAACCGCTGGCGATCGACTCGCCACGCCCATTCCGACCATCCCAATACGTTGCACGTCCTAGGCTCTGATACATGCCCGCCGCTTGATGCCCCACATCAAGACGTCGCACTAGCTGTCCCCCGATGTCATAGATGGTCAGTGCGATCTCTGCCGGAGCTGCCAACTGGTACGCTATCCAGGTCTCAGGATTGAAGGGATTCGGATAATTGGGCAGGAGTGCCGTCTCTGACGGGATCATCGAGGCTGACAACACCTCGAGGTTGGCTATGGCTTGTCGGAAGGCGATTGAGCCGTCGTCTGCGAGTCGTGCTTGGGCAATCCACGTCTCTATTGTCTTGGATTCTAACCCATGCGCTGGCGGCGCGGCAGTTCCGCCAATTCCCTGAGCGACGAGAGTGAGGTCGAATATATTTACAACCCCATCGCCATTAACATCCACGCTCGAGTTGGCGGGCACACTTCTCCCTAACTGCCGCGCAACCAGAATCAGATCCAAAATACTGACAACTCCATCACGATTTACATCCCCGGTCATCAGCCGTTCCTCCACAATGAAAGTGATTTCATGCGGCCCCGCCGGGATGTTTTCACCAGTGAAAGAGCCAAGCTGGAAGTTACCCAGCGCCACTGCTGTTTCGCCTTCAGACTTCGCCTTAAACCTTACCTGAAGCAGGGGACCGCTGCCACTGACGCCACTGTCGGAAAGCAGCGCAGCCTTGAGTCCCATGATTTTTCCATTTGCGTTATCAATACGCCCAGCCTGAAAGAAGACTGTTCCTCCATCCGTCTTCAGGAAATCGCCTTCGCTCGTGTCAATCGCTTCAAGGACGAAAGAATCAAAGGCGATATCAAACTGCCACCCCGCCAAGTCGAACACATTTTCTGCTCGGATGTCGAGGCTAAAGGTATCGCCGATGTGAATTGGCGTCTCGGAAAAGGCGTAGCCGACGCCAGTTCCCACCGTATATTCAGTGTTGGGCTCAAATCCAAAGAAAGCGCCGGTGTCGAAACTAGGCGAGAAAACCGCAACTAACAAAACATTTTTCCCCTGCTGAAGCGTAACCGGGAAAAAATCATTGTAATCAAGCTCCAGCGCCCTGTCACCCAGCACCTCGTAGACCAAATCTCCGTTGAGCCAGACCTTTAGTCCTTCGTCGTTGCCAACGTGCATCCTTGTCTTCTGTTCCCGTGGCGAATAGAGGGATATAGTGCCGTAGATAACGCCGTCGCTCAGCATACCTCCGATGTTGTTCCGATCCGTAGACGGGAGTTGGTGGGAGGTCCACACGTCATCGCCAACTGATTTTCCCACTGTTGCCCCCTGTGTGGCGACGTCCACCTCTGTCACCGTACCGTCACTGGCTTCTGATAGTAAATCGGTACTGCTATCCAGTATGGTGTCCGGTAACAAGACCCATAACCAAGGTCCCCCAATTTTTGGACCTCCTTGTGGGAAACCCGGATTGTCGTACGTCCCAAGGAATTTCATATTGGGACGTAACCCGTCTAGAGGAGAAAGATCGGAGATTTCGTTCACGGAGACATCCAGCCATGTTAAATTGGATAAACCGGCGAGCGCCGATATGTCTGAGATTATGTTGTTGTGGAGGTTCAACCACTTCAAGTTGGATAACCCTGCAAGGGATGATATATCCGATATATCATTACGTGAAAAATCTAGCCGTTTCAAATCGGTTAATCCCGCAAGGGGTGAAATATCCGCTACGTCGTTGCCGAATAGATACAGTTCTTCTAGGCCCGTCAAGCCCGCCAAAGGGGTAAGATCCGATATATCTCCACCGGGAAGAATAAATGCCTCAGTTTTGTCAATCCTGCCAAGGGCGATAAATCGGATGCGGATGTGCCCATGTGAATGAGTTCCAGGTTGACTAATCCGGCAAGCGGCGATAGATCGCGTATGTTAGAGTGACTCACAAAGAGTTGCTCTAACTTGGGTAGCCCAGCAAGGGGTGTAAGGTCCTCTACTCCATGAAGAGCTAAAAAAGTTAGATTAACCAATCTGGAAAGCTGTTTCGCGTCATGAATAACGGAAGGTGAATCGATGAAGTCAATATCTAGAGCTTTTAACTGGGTTAGTCCTGCTATCGGAGAGAGATCGGACACCTTAGACCCACTACCATTTATGCTAGACAGATTGGTCGCAAACTGAAGACCGGTTAAATCGCGGATATCTTGGCCCTCTATTATGCTCAAGAAAGTCAATCCTTCCATGTCTTCCACGGTTATCGGGGCATTGGGACTTTTGCCAAGTTCTTCAGCAATGGCAGTGCGTAGGTTCGGATCCGGGATATAAACCTGCGTACCCGGTATTACATCCGGCTGCGTTATTACCGGGGGCTCTCCAACTTGCCCCGGGTAATCCAGCGCATACATCACGTCTCGAAAACTCGATGTCCAGGTGTCCCGTTGCACGCTCCCGTTCTCACCCTCTAACGCCAACAAACCTATGTTCTGTAGTCCCGTGTTCTCACGAACCTTTTCGAGAAAGACTTCGGTTTCTAAACCAACCACGGCAGCGGCGTATGCGGCGTCTACCGGTCCCTGAAACGCCTCATGGAAACGTGAAATCGGCTCAACCCCGCCAATCGCACCGCCCGTCTCTACAAGCGCTTCCCGATAGCGCTCCATGTCGCCACCCACACGAGCGTCCATGTCCGACTTTTCAACGTAGAGTCGCAACGCCTGCGCTTTGTTGTAAGGCGGGTTGGTATTGCTCTCAATCACGGAACGTACCTGGTCTTCAAGGGTCTTCATTCCCTCCGTATGACAACCTATACAGGAAAGTCCGTTGCACACCGTCGGGTCGCTGGCTGCGGGGTTGGAAACAATGTTTATCGGCGCCTCGTCTAGACGGAAACTGGACGCATTGACAAGGTAGTAGCCCTGCAACCCGTTTGGCAGATTGAAGATTGCCTCACCGCCATCGTGCGTGAAATTAAGCGGGTGGGTAAAGATGTTCTGTGCCCCGACACTCCCGGCAAAGTCGTAGCTTTTCCAGTACGCCCCGTATCGAGAGGTGTGCCGTTCCACTACCCGGTTGTTATTGGAGACTCCCGAATTGTTGAAACCCGCCCGCAAGACGCGAACCCCGGGTGCATTAATCAGATTACGGGCGACATCAACCTCCAGTCGGGTTTCCAACTCCCTATCCGTTAGTGGCAGCGAAAGCAGGTCGTGATACAGCGGTGGGGTGGATGCCGTTGCAATGAACCAGTCGATATGAACCGACGGCACATCGGTCTTCATCTGTGTCTGCAACCGTCCAAGTTGATTCCGCAGGGCGGACTGTGCGGATGCATCAAAGGCGATGTGGTAGGGGTATTCCTCTTCTATCTTCGTCCAGGCATCGTTGACATCCCATTCGTAGTGTCGGAGGTCGATGTAGAAGATGGTTACTTGCGAGTCGATTGGGATTGGGTTGATGACTGTTACTCCCCATGAGAGGCTGTTAACCAATTTATAGAGTGCTTTGCGGTACCCACCAAGTAACTCCGGAGTCCTAGAAACCCCTATCGCGCTCCCTATTCGGTCGCTTGATCCAGCGTTATGGAGATGGGTAAGTGTGAAGTGGCGGGCAAACGCTGAAAGTGTGTTGAGGTGCGTGTCAATGCTCTTGAGTATTTCGCCGAGCGAGATAAACCGGCTATTGGTCGTGGGAGTCGTCGCCCAATCGGGTGCGCCGGCTACTATCCAGCGTCGAATGGTGTCAATCGACTGAGGGGGCAACTGGGGCTGTCCGAACGGCATCTGTGCGCCGCTTTCGGTGGGGCCTAGCAGCCGTTTATACAGCTCGGAGGCATTCGGATTCCCCGGAACAACGGTGCCCCCTCCGATAAGCTCGCTGTGTTCCATCAGGAGTGTTTCTCGATAAGCGCCGTCGGGACCGTGGCAGATGAGGCAGCTCCCCTCAAAAATGGCATAGGTATCTTGGGCTAACTGCGATTGGGCGGACACATGTTGAGAGCCTACGATGAAGGTCAATAGGTAGATAAATGTAACGCGATTCTGAGCACGAACCGGAGAAGAGATAGAATGACGTTTAAGCATAGGGAGTATCTCCTTTATGAATAACCAATTTCATGTCGGGAAAGATGGGGGCACTTCAAGGTGACAACTTGCCCTACCTTTACCTAGAATCTTCCAAAATATACTATACCATAAACTATAGCGGGTCAAGCAAATTGGTTTGATGATTGTAAATCTCTATGACAAACCAATCTGCATAGACTGACTCCATCGGCGTTTCTATCCGTTCTCTATATCATGCTTCCGAGGCGAGAGTCAACCGATCCACCTCATCAATAGGGGCTTGGATGAGGCATGGACTTTTTACAGGCTTCAGCCATCGAATCAGGACTGCGAGATCGTTCTTCGCCATGGCTGTGCATCCGGCTGTTGGCACCCCCCTCGCTTTCCACACGTGGAAGAAAATCGCGCTCCCCCTGCCTTTTACGACTGGCGCAGTGTTGTGTTCGACAACGGCTCCCAACTCATACAGGTGGTCCGAGCGTTTCATCTTTTCACATGAATTCCACATCTGCTGTGCGGTTCCCGCCTTCTCGTCGAGTGTTACCCATTGATTGTAATCTTCCGATTCGACATCGTTGACGTAATAATCGTCCTCCGTAATACATTGATATGGAATCGATGTGCCTGTCGGCGGCTCTGTATCATAGCCAAACGCTGTTCCAAGTCGAAACACCCCCGCCGGTGCCTTTAAGTCCCCTTCCGCTTTTTGAGGCGGATTACTAACTGTGCGGTGAATACCGCTCCCCCATCCCAGCCCGTTTCTACCTAACATCACGGGGATGGTTCTTCCTTCCGGGCGCCATCGTTCCCCTACTTTCGAGATCAGATGCAGTCTACCCGCATCACTCGTCCACGAAGTCACCGTAACTAACACGACTTGTTGAATCGGTAACGAGCCTGCTACAATCGAAGCAACCGCATCCCGCAAAAAGCTAAGATCGTCCGAATCTGTTACCGCTCTGGGTTTTTGACTAACTGCTGCAACCGTTTTCCGCATAGTCGCCATCTTTACTTTATTAAGGCATCATTAAGGCATCGATTCCCTAAATTTTTATCTTTGAATCTTTCGACACCAATTTGTCGTTCTTATCCAAGGATATTTGGCAAGGGATTCTAAACCTTGTCACACACCGCGTAATTGCAACCGAATGAGTTAAGAAAATAACGATACAGTCACACACGATTTCATGCTTGAAGATATTGCCGAGGTAGGGAAATATGCCGACGGGGCGAATCAAATACTATAATGCTGAAAAAGGGTTCGGATTCATTGCACAGGACAGTGGAGATGCGGATGTTTTTTTACACAATTCTTCAGTGAAATACTGGGAAGACGATGAACTTCGGATTGGACAACGCGTGGAATATGACATCGTCGATGGGAAAAGGGGACTGGTCGCTCAAGATGTCGAAGTCTTGCTTTCTGCAATCGAACGGAAATGGCTTCGTCAAGGCAAAGCCGTCATCCCGCGCGATTATCTGGGCACCCTGTCGCAGCACCCGGAAAAGAGTTTGAATCTAAATCAATCTTTCCAAGCTACCGATGTTGAAGAAACTGGATCGCAGGTAGACGGTATGTCTCTTCAGCCGGTCCCGCTTGAAGATGTTGAATCCCGAATCAATGAGGGAGCAAAGAAACATGCCAGCGCTGCCGTTGCTCCGAAACTGAGATCAAAGCGCGTTAATCGACCAACTTTCGGCAATCTCTACATTCAGAAACAGATTGAATTTCAAACCGATATGATCTTTGCCTTGTACGACCACCAATTCATCTCGGGAACTATTCAAGGATTCAATAAATACGAATTCACACTCCGAATTGATGGCGAAAATCTTGAAGTTTCAAGGAAAAACCTCAAATTCTGCTATAAAGCTCAAGACGCCGGCAAATTGCAAGCAATTCTCCACTACGACGAAACGATTCAAGACCTAAAACTGGGACCAGCGGGTTCAGTCGAGGAGGGATCTCAAATTGACACACTGCAACTTGTGACAGCCCGTGAAGACCGAGTTCCTATCGAAGTGACAATGCGTGAAGGCGAGGTTTTTCGCGGTAGCGTGGACTGGGAAAGCCCGAATGAAATCAAACTCGTGTTGCGAAACGGTTCGAAAGTTGTTGTGTTTTGCTCCGCGGTAGAGAATTTTAAGGTGTGTTCAAAGGAAGAGATTTGAGGAGAATAGCGCACGAGGCTGAGTTGCCAACGCTGCCAAGAGTCTGTGATTACCGCTTTGCGGAGGACGGGAAACGGCGCACGCAGTGTCACGGCATCCTCTTACCTCTTGTCGCCGCAAAACAAGATTAACGGATACAAACACAAGAAAACGGCAGAAAAGGCACATCAACGCCTTTGCGACGATCCGGTTACGCTCGGAAGACAAGGCATAATCGGCGATTCCCACCAGAGGACGACCCCAACCTCACCGTTGACAGATCAAGCCGACAGTCATGTTGGTTCATGCCAATTTCATCAACGCGGTCACACCAACTCCCCGGCGGGCATTCATCCCCGTTTCGCGGTCATCGGTCAAACTCGGTGTCCGCTTGAGATCCGATGGAAAATTATTGGAAATAGTCCGCGTTCAGTTGCGTGAAGTGAGTCCATTCCTCCGGAACATCCTCTTCCATGAAAATCGCTTCTACAGGACATTCAGGTTCGCACACTCCGCAGTCAATGCATTCTTCAGGCTCTATGAAGAGCTGTTTGACGTTCTCAAAATCGTCTTCCGATGCCGTCGGGTGAATGCAATCCACGGGACACACATCAACACAGGCAGTATCCTTAACATCAATACACGGTTCTGTAATCACGTAGGTCATTTCACAAACACTCCGTAGTCAATTTATTGCCAAGGCTAATGAGCCTTTTGCGCCAAGATGAGTTCACGAATGTCTTGGTTTATATTCCCCATCCAAGCAATTTAATCATATCACATCCGCAGGATATTGTCAAATGGATTCACCGGTTTTTGCGGGGCAATTACGTCTAATTTTTGATTGTAAAGGCGTCCTCTGCATCGCCTCGATTGGACGTGCAACGCGAGGAGAAGTCACGATGCGCAATTGTCAAGCCACCAATCCGCGCTCCGTCAAATCACCTTGACACTATTCCCGTGCCGCTATATAATAGCCCGCGTACATTCTACTAGGAATCTAATTTCACGGAGGCGGAGATGTCCACATTTGACGTTGCTATTATTGGCGGTGGACCCGGAGGTTATGTTGCGGCGATTAAAACCGCGCAATTGGGCGGCACGGTTTGCTTGATTGAACAGGGGGATTGGGGCGGCACCTGCCTGAATCGCGGGTGCATTCCGACCAAAACACTCTATGCTGTCGCCAATCTGATGACCCAAATTCACGACGCTGGGGGGTTTGGTATCAAGATTCAGGGCGCCGAAATTGACTATCCCCGAGTTTTGGTTCACAAGAATGAGACCGTCACGAAACTGACAAGGGGCATCGGGCAACTGCTGAAAGGGAATGGGGTGAACACAATCAACGGTTTTGGTAGGCTGACCGGTGTTGACACGATTGAAGTGAACAAAGCCGATGGGTCGCTGGAACAGATTAGCGCGTCGAAAATCATTCTCGCCACCGGCTCCGAGCCGGCGAATATTCCGATCTTCGAAATTGATGAGCAGCAGGTGTTGACTACAACCGGTATGTTGGAATTGCCCGAGCTGCCGGAAAGTCTAATCATAGTCGGCGCCGGTGTTTCGGGTTGCGAGTTTGCGTCCATTTTCAATGGACTGGGCTGCCAAATTACCGTCCTTGAACTTCTGCCGACCATTCTTGCCGCCGAGGATGTTCAGGTTGTCAGGCATGTTCAACAGTCGATGAAACGAAAAGGCATCGTAATCAAAACCGGAGCCAACGTAACGCATGTTGAGAAATCGGAAGCCGGGGTTAAGGCTACGCTGGAGTCCGGCGAAGAGTTTTCGGCTGAAAAAATGTTGATTTCCATAGGACGACGATTGAACTCCGAGAACATCGGGCTGGAGCACGCGGGAGTTCGGACGGAAAAAGGAAAGATTCTTGTCAACGAACTGATGGAAACTAACGTCCCGGGCATTTATGCTGTAGGTGATGTGTGTAGTCGTTACGCACTAGCGCATGTGGCATCGGCAGAAGGGGTTGTGGCAGCGCGAAACTGCATCGGGGAAGAGACCGAAATGGACTATGGCACTGTCCCTTGGTGCGTCTTCACGATTCCCGAAATCGCGAGAGTGGGGATGACCGAGAACGAAGCAACCTCGGAAGGGTACGAGGTTAAGGTGGGAAGATTCCCTTATGCCGCAAGCGGTAAAGCGATCGGCATGCGCGAAACAGACGGATTTGTTAAAATCGTCTCCGACTCCGATTCTGGAGATATCCTAGGTGTACATATTGTCGGAGCGCACGCATCCGATCTCATCCACGAAGCCGTTGTGGCAATCGGCTTGGGGGCATCTGTGGAAGAGTTAGCTCACACAATCCACGCTCACCCGACCCTCGGCGAGTCTGTTATGGAATCGGCTGAAGCGGCGTACAATCGCGCAATTCACATCATGTAACATCGTAGATTGGGTTGAGCGGACATCAACTGAATTTGATCGATCCTTCGAGAGAATCCTGTTTTTCCGATGCTCCGCTTCAGTACAAAAATGTAGCGAAACCCAACTGCGCGCCTTCTGTAGGAGCGATCTCCCGATCGCGACCACCAAATCGTAGCTTTTGTAGGGTGGGCACCGCCCACCATTTCCATACCGCGTTGCTCTCACCACATACCGAGTTCAAACTGCCATTGCAATTCAACCGCGATGCGGTTAATGGTAACTTGAAATCCTTGCGAGGTTTCAGTACCGCGTTGATTCCCGTAGTTCCTGGTACCGACGGTCAATCTCCGCACGTTTCAAGATACGCTGACGATTCAAGCTGAAGTCTTCGACATTGAATGACGCAACGATTGTGCCGTACATGATGGCTTGTCGGACGGTTTCCTCGGCGATATCGTCGACCGAAGCGACATAACCAAGGAATCCGCCGGCAAAGCTATCACCCGCCCCGGTCGGGTCGCACACCGATTCAAGCGGATGAGCCGGAGCCGAAAAAAAGGTCGTCTCGGTGAGGGACATGGCGCCGTGCTCGCCCTTTTTGACGATCACTCGACTCGGTCCAAAAGTAAGGATTTTCTTGGCAGCGGAGATTAAGTTGTTTTCCTCGGTCAACAGTCGTGCCTCGGCATCGTTTAGGATCAATATGTCTACCATCCCAAGCGTTTGCATCAGCGCTGCACGACTGTTGTCAATCCAGAGGTTCATCGTGTCGCAAACGACTAGTTTCGGTTGATTGACCTGTCCGAGAACGTTGAGTTGTAGCTCCGGATTAATGTTTGCCAAAAAAACGTATGGAGTGTCCCGATAAGACTCCGGCAATTTTGGCTGGAAGTCTCCGTACACATTGAGATCGGTAAACAGTGTAGATGCCGAATTCAGATCGTCGGTGTAGCGCCCTCCCCAACGGAAAGTTTGCCCGCCTTCCACTCGCTCCAACCCTTCAATGTTAATCTGTCGCGATTCAAGGAATGCGAGATGCTCCTGTGGAAAATCGTCGCCGACGACAGCGACCATTCGTATGGAATCCGAAAAGAAACTAGCGGCAGTTGAAAAGTAAATCGCAGATCCGCCGAGGGCGTCTTCGACTCGACCAGCGGGTGTTTCAACCGAATCTAGCGCCGCAGATCCGACAACCAAGATACTCATCTGGATGAAACCTCAAGAAAAATGATGAAAGAGCGCGGTGCGTTTAGCTCGACTTTGTAAAAAAGTACAATTCTGAATTGCCATCTTGTAGGGTGCGATCAAAGGAATGAATAATGACTGCGATAGAGATTCCCTGCGCACCAGCCTCTAAAAGCCCCAGAGTGGGATCAAGGGAGCGAATAGTGAGTGCGATAGAAACCTGACAGGTATGTAGCAGCCAACAATGAAAACATGAAAAAACTTTCTCAAAATCTCAAAAATGGCTTTGCCACCGATTCTTCAAACAGGTTCTAAGAGATGATGGAAGAAACTGGTCTGCATGGGAACGAGCGAACTAGCAAACTACGCGCTCGGTCTGGATTTGCCAATCCAGACCGAGCAGTGAGGGCGCGCACCGAAAAATTCGTCTCAGCGATTTCTGTTTTCGCGGAATGCCGCCACCATCCTCCGAACACGCCGTATCAGAATTGTAACAAGTACAACGAGCACGACAAATTGCAATACCCGAAGCAGGTTAAGTACCCCGCTGGGCATGTCAACCTCTCTTGATTGCGCCAACCAGATTGGAAGAAGCGCGACAGCCGACACGAGCAGTATCCAATTTTCCCAACGATCCCACGTTTTCATGAGAGCAAAACCTCCAAATCAATCTCTAGCTGCTAACGCTTAAACTCGCCATTGGATCAGGTACCCATTGTCCAAGAACTCAGATAGGTATGTTGTTCTTCCGTAAGTTCGTCAATCTCAACACCAAGCGCATGAAGTTTCATCTCGGCAATCGATGTATCAATCCCTTCCGGAACAACATACACGCTTTTCTCCAGGCTTTCGTGGTTTTTTACGATATACTCAGCCGACAGAGCCTGATTCGCAAAACTCATGTCCATGACACTCGCCGGGTGGCCCTCCGCCGAAGTGAGGTTAATGAGTCGTCCTTCGCCCAGAAGATGGAGTTTGCGCCCATCCCTCAACGTGTACTCTTCGACATATTTCCGCACAACCTTCTTTTCTACGCTTAGTTCCTCAAGATCGTCAATGTTGATTTCGACATTAAAGTGACCCGAATTGCAAATGACTGCGCCATCCTTCATCACTTCAAAATGTTCGCGTCGAAGAACGTGTATGTCTCCCGTGATGGTCACTACAACGTCCGCCTCGGTCACGGCTTTGGTCATCGGTAGAACGCGGAAACCGTCCATTACTGCCTCAAGCGCGTTAAGGGCATCGACTTCGGTGACGATGACATTTGCGCCCAAGCCGCGCGCTCTGTTGGCGAATCCTCGGCCGCACCAGCCATAGCCGGCTACGACAACCGTTGCACCCGCGATTAACAGATTCGTTGCGCGAATGATGCCGTCCAGCGTGCTCTGACCCGTACCGTACCGATTGTCGAATAAGTGCTTCGTTTTGGCGTCATTCACCGCGATGATGGGATACTTTAAGACGCCTTCGTTCGCCATGCTTTTCAGGCGAATCACTCCCGTTGTTGTTTCCTCGGTCCCCGCAAACACATTTTCGACAAAGCCGGGGTTCATATCCTCGGCATGAAGTCGAGAGACAAGATCCGCGCCGTCGTCCATGGTGATCATCGGTCCCGAATTGATAGCGGCATCAATATGCTGATAGTAGGTTTCGGTGTCTTCGCCGTTGATGGCAAACACCGGTATTCCATCGTGCACGACCAGTGATGCCGCCACATCATCCTGCGTGCTCAATGGATTCGAGGCGCACAAAACCACCTCCGCTCCGCCCGCTTTCAGTGCTCGCATAAGGTTCGCGGTTTCCGTTGTAACGTGCAAACACGCCGCCACCCTTATCCCCTCCAGCGGACGGTCTTCCTCGAAACGCTCGCGAATCAGGCGGAGTACAGGCATAAAGCGATCCGCCCAGTCAATACGTCGTTTTCCTTCTGCTGCCAAGTTGCGACTCTTAATATCGCAGTCCATTTCTTCTCCTTCAAATTCCGGCTTCCGATTTAAGCAAATCGGTGTAATCTGTTAATTCCCACGTAAAGCCTGGTTCATTCCGTCCAAAATGTCCGTAACTTGCCGTATTTTTGTAGATTGGCTTTCGCAAATCAAGTCGCTGGATGATTCCGTATGGTGTCAAATCGAACTGTTTCTGAACAAGGGTTGTAAGTTGCTCATCCTCAATTTTGCCCGTGCCGAAAGTCTCTACCATGATTGAAATGGGTTCTTCCACTCCAATGGCGTAGGAAACCTCCACTTCGCATCGATCCGCGAGTTCGGCGGCAACAATATTCTTTGCCACATGTCGAGCGGCGTAGCATGCGCTCCGGTCAACCTTTGTCGGATCTTTGCCGGAAAACGCTCCGCCGCCGTGCCTGCCCATCCCGCCATACGTATCGGCAATAATCTTTCTCCCGGTTAAGCCCGAATCACCTTGCGGTCCTCCTACGACAAACCTGCCGGTCGGATTGATGTGATATTTGATGTCCGCACCTCGTAGATCGTCGGGAATGACACGTTTGATAATCTCTTCCACCACACCCTCTTTCAACACCCCGTCGGGCACGTCCGGATGGTGTTGGGTAGAGATGACCACTGTGCCCACATTAACAGGTCTTCCATTTTGGTATTCGACCGTCACCTGAGATTTTCCGTCCGGGCGAAGAAATTCAAGTATACCTGCTTTCCGTGCTTCAGCGAGACGCCGCGTGAGTTTATGTGCCAGAGTAATGGGCATCGGCATCAATTCCGGCGTTTCGTTACACGCGTAGCCGAACATCATACCTTGATCGCCCGCGCCTCGGCGATCGACCCCCATCGCAATATCGGGAGATTGTTCGTCAATCGCCGTCAATAATGCGCAGTGATCGCCGTCAAATCCATAGCTGGCATCAATATAGCCAATGTCTTTTATTACGTTCCGAGCAAGCGACGGATAATCCACATGATTGGCGTGCGTAGTAATCTCACCGGTGATAAGTGCAAGCCCGGTTGTCACGAGAGTCTCACAGGCGACGCGGCCCATCGGATCTTCCGACATAATTGCGTCGAGTACAGCATCGGAAATCTGATCCGCAACCTTATCCGGATGTCCTTCAGTTATGGATTCTGAAGTAAACAAATAGTTTCGGCTCAATTCATGTCTCCTCGTGTATTATATTAACCCAAGTTGCCACCTTTGTAGCACAATCTGTTAGATTGTGCTTGTGGTGCGCAAACTGTCAGTTTGCGCTACGGAATCTCGGCAATTAATGAACTATTCTCAATTAAAAACGGTGGTGCATGTCTAAAATCTTGTAAGTAGCAACTTGGGCTATTTAAGAGCCTGTTTGAAAAGTACATTTGTAGGGTGCGATCGACTGACTGATTAAGGAAGGCGATAGTAAATCTTGATAGAGATCCCGCAGGTACGTAGCAGACAACAATAACAACATGAAAAAACTTCCTACCAATGACCAAGAATGGCTTTGCTACCAATTATTCAATCAGGCTCTAAAGGGCATAACGAGCAATCTTCAGCATTAAAGCTCATCTTCCGAGGCGTCTGATAAGTTACGGATTGGAAGGTTGGAGAACTCCTGCCACGCCATCTTGGAAATGTAAATTCTATTTCCTAAACTTGTCTCAATCTTGATGATGTGCTGCTTTGCACCGCGGATAGTTTGTCTTGATTTTGACTTCGGTTAATTGGTCAATTGAACGCCTCAAAACCTTCAGATTATCAATCTTACACATTTGTGATTTACTACGGTTATACGCAGAACGGCCAAGCGAGAATATACGATAATTCACATAATCTCTTGAGAATATGGGGACGGAAATGAGATAGGCCGACTTATCGTGATCTGATGGAAGGGCTTTCATCAACCGACTTTATTTAGGCGAGGTTTGAAAAACAGAATGAGGGCAGGACAGCATATATGACACCCAAATGGCAGCCTTGCCAAGGCAAATTACCGCAATGACAAGCGTATGGGCATAGACAATAGCCGAATGGTCCATTGAAATATTGAGCCGCTAACCTCCGATTAAAGCCTGAGTCCGACGAAACCGCCGGATGCTAAACCCGACGGTTTGTGGAATCCAAGCTATGCCGCGCCCGCTTGGACGCGCCATAACGAAGGCGGGATCAATTTTGAAGAATGCGCAATGACAGATTTCTAGAATCCCTTGTCGTGCTGTTGCGGTTAGGGAGTTAGCCATCCGAATTTGGCTTATTTAATTCTTCTTGGAGCAAAGCGCCAAATGTTGCCGGTTCCTCATCCCTACTCTCAGACTGCTCTTCCTGATATTGAATCGTTGATGCCCGTTCCTGCTCAGCTAGCGCAGCTTTCAAACTTAAACCAATCCGACGCTCGTTGATATCTAGATGAATTACTTTTAGGTTTAATTGATCGCCAATCGAGACAATCTCTTCCGGCTTTTCAATTCTTCGATCAGCTAGTTCCGAAATATGTACAAGACCTTCAACGGCATCTTCTAGCTTGGCAAATGCACCGAAACTCGTCAAGTTCATGATCTCGCCGGTCACCACGGAGCCAATCTTATATTTTTCCGTGACTTGCAACCAAGGGTCTGGTTCGATCTGTTTCAACCCAAGCGATACGCGTTGTTCGGCGGGATTAATCTGTAAGACCACGACTTCAACCTCGGCGCCTTCCTTCAAAACCTCGCGAGGATGAACATCGCGCTTGACCCAAGAAAGATCCGAGACGTGGATTAGTCCATCAATTCCCTCTTCAATCTCCACGAAAGCGCCGAAATCTGTGAGGTTGCGTATGCGCCCGGTAACCTTTGTCCCAATCGGATATCTCTCTTCAAGCATTTCCCACGGATTGGGCTCTAACTGCTTAAGTCCAAGAGAAACCCTTTTCGAAGATTTGGTAATATCAAGAACTATTGCCTCGATCTCGTCATCTTTTGTGACAAACTTGGAAGGTGCGACATTGCTCCGTGTCCATGACATTTCCGAGACGTGAATAAGTCCCTCAACACCCTCTTCCAGCTCCAAGAATGCCCCATAATTGACAATGTTGACCACTTTTCCTTTGACGGTGGAGCCTATGGGATATTTTACCTCAATACCATCCCAAGGATTTGGCGTCCTCTGCTTTAACCCTAATGACACTTTCTCCTTTTCGTGGTCAACACCTATGACGAGCACCTCAATCTCGTCACTGATGGAAACGATTTCAGAAGGTTGATTTACCTTCTTCCACGACATATCGGTTTTGTGGAGGAGACCATCAATGCCACCCAAGTCAACAAAGGCACCGAAAGAAGTGATATTCTTGACAACTCCGGTACGGGTCTGTCCAACCTCAAGGCCGCTAAGAAGTTCCGTCTTGCGTGCGACGAGTTCCTCTTCCAGCAACGTCCGCCGGGACAACACGATGTTGTGACGCCGTTTGTTGAGTTTAACTATCTTAAGTTCAAGCGTCGTCCCAACGTATTTATCCAGATTTGGAATTGGGCGCAATTCTATCTGTGAGGCGGGAAGAAATGCCCGTAAGGACCCGATATCGACACGAAGCCCACCTTTGATTCTCTCTACGACCTTGCCCTCAATTGTCTGCCCCTGTTCACATGCCACGGCGACATCATCCCAAATACGAGTCTGATCGGCAAGTTTCTTTGAAAGTATAAGCTGACCGTCGGAATTTTCCCTCCGGACAATGTATACATCAATCTCCTCGCCAACCTGTACTTGGGGCAGACCATCTTCTGTTGCCTCAAACTCGGATGACGGAATATATCCTTCGGATTTGAACCCTATGTCAATCATGACTTCGTCACGACCAAACTCCACAACGGCGCCTTTTACAATCTGTCCCTCGGTAAAAGCTTTGATCGAGTTGTTATACGCCTTTTCGAGAGACTCGCCGCTAAATAGGGATGCGCCGGCATCTGGTTCTTTGTCCGCAGTTGGCGTCTCGGAGACCGACTGCTGAGAATCCTCCGGGACCTCGCTAAGCGCAGCGGCTTCTGAAGAAATAGCGGCATCTTCCTCTACATTTTTAGAAGTGTCAGTATCCTCTGCGTCACCTGTCGAGGTGTCGTCCTCAACGGCGCTCTGCACGCTGCCCTCCGGTTGGTCGCCTTGAGACTCGTCCTGAAGGCTTTCTGCGGTATCGGTTTCTGCTTCCATCAAGCTAGTATCTTGATCTGTAGTTGCCCCTTCTTTGTGTGAATCCTCGTTCATCAACTTATCTGGCTTTATCCGAAAACGTAAAATAATACTTAATCCAACTCAACCAGATTCCTCCTTTGTCATGGATCTATCCTCGGGATAGGTCGTTACCGCCCAGAATCAATTAAAACCTGTATAGTATAGCATACGCGAATACTGACTTGCAAATGCAAACTTTGGTTCAATCAGAGCAATTGCATCTAATTGTTTCTGGTTATCGGAGCGCGATAGTAGATCTTGATAGAGTTCCCTTAGAGATTCCAGGGCGATAGAAATCCCATAGAGCTCTCATAGACATTTCCAATCGCAATTCGATCGTATAATCCTTCGTTGTTAACTCGGATGATTTCTTTCAGTTTCGCTGAATAAACAGGAATTGCGAATTTGATTTGCTTTGACTTTTCTTTTCCCTTTCTGCTACAATAAGCTGGCAATATCTGTTTAAGATACATAACGAAATTTAGTGTGATGAGAGGAAAATTAAAATGGCAAACGAATCCATGACCGTTCGAGAAAATTCCGATGTAACCGTTATTGATGTTCAAGAAGACCTTGGAAGCTATGTGGCTTCGGATTTGCGAGAAACCCTTGAAGATCTTCTCATGAGCAAAACTCAAAAAATCATCGTAAACCTGGGAAACGTGCAACATATCAACAGTACGGGCGTCGGGGCGATAGTTGGTGCGGCAAAGCGAATTCGCCAATGGGGCGGTGATGTAAAAGTGTGTGGGCTTTCGGACAACATTAAACGAACTTTCGATCTCACCGGCGCTTCTAGCGTCGTCGAAATCTATGAGTCGGAAAGCAGCGCGATTTCCGCTTTTTGACGCCGAGTCACAATTCCCTAGATTGCCTAAACGCGTTTATGCACCGCAGTTTTAATCTTGATATGCGTTCAATGACACGCCCGATTCAACGTTGAGCCAAAGCCTGAAAGCATGATTTTCGAGACACTAAATGTTCTAAGCGGTTGGTTCGAACTTGTCTCCGTGGCGATAATATATGCGTTACAATCAGAGTAACAATTCATCCTCAGCACAACAACTCGCGGTAAAAACATGGGACAAGAGCATATTGAAATCCAGTTCCCCAGCCGTTTGTGGTATATTGAGCCGGTTCTCGCCCTTCTCAAGCAATTGGCTCAACAACTTGGATTCTGCCAACAGCGCATTGCGGACATTCAGCTTGCGATTGATGAAATCTGTGGGAATGCAATTGAACACGGATCGGAAGGCAATGACACGGGAATCACTATCAGTATTGATGTGAACGACCACCAACTTGATATTCTTGTCAGGGACAAAGGAACACAAGACAGAGGGGATTGGTTAACAGCGGAAAAACTCAAGGAAATATATCAACGGCGTGCGCCTGACCGAGAACGGGGACATGGAATCTTCATGGTAGAAAAACTATCGGACGAAGTGAAAATGGAGCCAAACTCATTTGGCGGTACGGATGTTCGAGTTAGCTTTGGCCTCCCAACCGATGAACTGCGCCCACGGAACACAACACCCTCCACCTAACCAGCCCGTTAGGCAAGTCTCAGCTTGACTTTGTACATTTGTAGAGATCAAACGAGTGGATAGCGAGTGCGATAGCTAATCCCGCGCGATAGAAGATTCCTTCACGCCCCCTCAATCAATGATTTCTCGGTCGGAACGGCTTGACATCCGACTCGACGACATCAACGGCGACGAATGTCAAATCGTCATCCGTCGGAATCCCGTTTCTGAACTTTTCGATGCTACCCAGAAGCCGACTGACAAGCGCACCCCCGGATTCATCCGTTTCTTGAACGGCAGTTTCCTCAAGTCGGCGTTCGCCAAATTCTTCTCTCTCCGGATTTCTCGCCTCGTACGCGCCATCCGTATAGAGCAACATCCTGCTGCAACGGTTAAAGTCGTAGTTGGCGGTTTCGTAGATGGAGTTTGCTAACAGCCCCAGTCCCTTTCCAGCGACTCCCTGACAAAGCAACTCACAGGTACCGTGGTGTCGGTGGATGAGGAGTGGATACGGGTGCCCCGCATTTGCGCAGGAAATCGTTTCATTCGGCAAATCTATCACTGCATAGAACGCGGTCGCGAACATGAACATCTGCGAACTGATTGTATTGTTAAACCGAGCGTTTAAGGTCGTAAGCAGTAGTCCGGGATCGTTTCCCATCCGATCTCTAATCTCCCCGACAACCGTTTTCATGAACACGGCAACGAGCGCGGCAGACACGCCATGCCCCATTACGTCGGAAATGAATATCCCCAAACGACCCGGCTCTATTTCCCAGAAATCAAAGAAATCACCGCCTACCTCTATCTCCGGAGTGGAATGCGACACAATCCGGAATCCTGCCAAATCGACAAGTCCGTTTTGTGGCATCAAGATTTCTTGGACTTGCCGTGCCATCTCTAACTCGGCTTTCAAACGGGCATTATGCGCTTCCAGTTCATCACGGTATTCTTTAATGCGCAGCAGCGAGCCGACGCGCGCCACGATTTCGTGCCCATCAAACGGCTTGGAGATAAAATCGTCCGCGCCCGCTTGAATTGATTGGATACGATCGGCGGTATCTCTTAGCGCCGTAACCATCACTACGGGGACAAACTGTGTTGATTCATCCGCGCGAATTCGCCGACACACCTCAAACCCATCCATTCTCGGCATCTGAATATCTAGCAGAACCAAGTCTGGAGGGTTTGACGCTATCAGTTCTAGGGCTTCGCTTCCGCTGGTGGCGGTAAGCACGACATAGCCCTTTGCTTCAAGCTGAATCTGAAGTATTTTGATGTTTATTTCGTCATCATCAACAACGAGGATTTTGGGTGTTGCGCGCGCGCTCATTCCCCGGATTCTCCTGCATACTTACCCACAAGATTGACCAGAACGCGGGTATCAATGGGTTTGCTAATATAATCGTCACACCCGGCTTCAAGTATCCGTTCGCGGTCGCCTTTCATTGCCGCCGCGGTCAAGGCAAGGATTGGAACATGCTGCCATCGGGGGTCCGTTTTAATCTGCCGAGTCAATTCCTCTCCGTCCATTCCACCGGGAAGGGAAATATCCATCAGAATCAAGTCCGGTGTTTTCGTGTTCAGTATCTGAAGGGTTTCTTCCGCGGTGGTTGCCTCGAGCATTTCATATCCTTCCGCTTCCAGCACAATCCGCACGACCTTCCGATTTAACTCTTTGTCCTCAACGACTAAAACACTTTTGGCGCTCACGTGTGAATTTCCTTTTCCCCACTATCTGCCGTCTCCGTGTTGAATCTCCTCATCAAGCCAACACCGCCCGAAGTGGATTGACAAATCCACTGCAGTATCTAACCCAAATTGCCACCCCTCTCGTAGGTCGGGATCAAGCGAGCAATCAAGCGACTGGATAAGGAGCGCGATAGAGTTCCCGACAGGTCGGTTGTGTCTCGCGTAGATGGTCCAAATTGATGCAGCCGCCTAGCTCTCGCTTTGTGATGTTTTCGATTGGGACGTAATCCAAGTGTCGCCCCTCTGGGGCTTTAGCGTGTGGCTAATCCACGTTTCTATACACCTGTCACCCCGCTGGGGCTTTGATGTCCGGATAATACATAAATACTTAGCGAATAAACTACTTAGGTTATCTATATCTATTCATCAGCGGATGGTGTACTCGGCATCCGAAAACGCTCAATTCGCTTGATTGCATCCAATAACTTCTGTCTCACATCCCCTGTTTTTTCAATCACGGATTGGATTTGTCCGTTGAGGCGTTCCTTTTCCTCGTCGGTGAGGTCCATCGCTGTGCAAATCACAATTGGAATGTCACACGCCCCAGTATCTTCCGCCAGACGTTTTACAACTTGGAATCCATCTACCTCGGGCATTGCCAAATCCAGGATGATGAGAACCGGTGCCTCGGCAATTGCCAAATCAATTCCTTCCTGCCCCCCATAGGCTTTTAGCACGTCATATCCCTCGGATTCCAAAACGGTAGATAACAATCGGACCGCGTGTGGATCGTCATCGATTATGAGGATACGGACGCTGCCATTTTGTTCCGGAAGGCGCAATGACCGCAACGAGGCGAGAAGGGCGGTCTTATCAATCGGTTTTACAAGATGGTCCACCGCTCCCAACCCAAATCCCAATTGACGTTCTTCGGTGATAGAGACAATTATAACGGGGATTGACTGCAGATCGGAATTCGCCTTTAGTGCTTTTAGAACTTGCCAGCCGTCCTTCTTCGGAAGCATGATGTCGAGGGTTATTGCAAACGGCTTGATTTCCGCCGCTTTGGCAATTGCCGCTTCACCATCTGTTGCGTATTCAACGCGATAACCCGCCTCCATCAAATAAATTCCCAGCAGATGGGCAGCCTGTTTATTATCTTCAGCCACCAAGATAGTTCGGTTATCGGCAGAGGAAGGGAGATTCGCGGGAATTGGAGCGGGGCTTGAAGCTACATGCTGCTGCAACGGTAGTGTGAAGGAAAAGGTACTTCCTTCACCGACAGTGCTCTCGACCCATATCTCTCCACCGTGTAATTCAACCAGTCGCTTTGTCAGAGCGAGCCCTAAGCCCGTGCCTTCGTGCGCACGCGCTTTCGATGTGTCAACTTGGGTAAATGCGTGAAATAGCATCTCCTGATCTTCCGGTGAAATACCCACGCCGGTATCAATCACCCGAATTAACAACGAGCTGTCCAAAATCTCAAGCTTGGTAGTCACCCGACCACCTTCATTCGTGAACTTGACGCCGTTGGCAAGTAAGTTGTAGAGAATCTGCTTGAATTTGGTCTTGTCCGCTGTTATTGTAATATCTTGATTGAATTCCCGAGTGAGTTGAATCCGTTTCTTGCGGGCTAAGGCATTAACGACCATACCCACCTCCTCCATAGTTTCTATGATGGAGAAGGCTTCAAAGTCTAAATCCATCGTCCCCGCCTCAATCTTGGACAAGTCGAGGATGTCGTTAATCATGTCAAGGAGATGGCGCCCGCTCGTATGGATATCGGTCGCAAGCTCTTTCTGCTCCGGCTTTATTGGTCCGATAATCTCGTCCCGTAAGATTTCCGCGAACCCGATAATGGCGTTCAGTGGTGTACGCAGCTCATGGCTCATGTTGGCGAGGAAATCACTCTTCGCACGGTTCGCATATTCGGCTGCCTCTTTCGCCGCCTGCAATTCTACTTGTGCACGCACACGCTCCGTGATATCTCTGGAAATGCCGAAGGTGCCTATGATTTCCCCGGTCTTGTCAAATAACGGCGCTTTTGTCGATGATACCCAGGTGTCCTGCCCGATGGGCCAGGTCTCCTTTTCCTCCTTCGCTTCCATCGGTGCGCCCGACCTTATCACTTCCTGCTCGTCTGCAAATGCCTGTTGCGCATGCTCCTCCGTGAAAAATTCGGCATCCGTCTTCCCGATTGCTTCTTCGGAATCGGAGAGATGAAAAAGCTTGGTTATTGCTTTGTTAATTCGGATAAATCGACTTGCCATATCCTTAAAGTAAATATGATCGGACGTATTGTCCATGAACGTGTTCAATAGGCTCTGTTCCTGTTCCAAGGCGTCTTCCGTTTGTTTTCGCCGCGTGATGTCTCTCCCGACGGCATAGTACAGACGTTTTTCGAGAGATATTGTGGCGCTCCATAGTATCCATCGATACCCCCCATCCTTGCACTGATAGCGATTTTCAAAGGAAACGACATCGCTGCCCGTTGCCATAATCGTCTGGGATTTGGCAATTGTCGATTCTCGATCGTCGGGATGCACGAAGTCGATAAACGGCTTGGCTTTGAGTTCTTCAATTGTGAAACCGAGTGTTCGCTCCCATGCCGGATTCAAATCAGCGAAATAGCCGTCAAAATTGGCAATGCACAGCATATCTAGCGAGAGTGTGAAAAAGCGTTCTCGCTCGGAGATGCCGTTGGGACGGTTCATAACTTTTTCCTCTCTTCATTTTCTTTTCAAAACCAATAATGCCAAATCGTCAAACTGCTTAGCGTCTCCTTGAAATTCCGCCACGGTGTCGCGAATCTTGGTACAAATTTCGTTCGCGCACGCATGTCGTATGCCCTTCGCTAGATTATGCAATCGTTGCTCCTCAAACTGCTCGCCATTGGGGTCCACTGCGTCGGTCACGCCATCGGTGTAAAGCAAAAGGGTATCTCCGCTATGTAGCCGAACTGTTTCCTGCTGATATTCCGCAATGTCGGCCAGGATATCGGCGGGGTACATCCCGACAACCGATCCACCCTTTTCCAGCCGCGTCACACTGCCATCTCGACGTATGACGATTGGATAGTTATGTCCTGCGTTCACTGATGTCAACGCGCCTGTTTCCATGTGCAATCGGGCGTAGACAAGGGTTGCGTAGGCATCGCTGATGCTGCCCTCATACAAGAGCGCATTTAACCGTATTGCCATGGCTAGCAAGTTGCTCTGTCTCGCAACCTCCGATCGTAAGGAGGTCCGAAGCATTACCATCAGCAGCGCAGCTTGCATCCCCTTGCCCGAAACGTCGGCAATCACAAATCCCCAGTTCCCGTCTGGCTCCTGAATGTAATCGAAGTAGTCTCCGCCTACGCCATCGTGATGCGGGATACTTAATCCGGCGACCTCGTAGCCCGGAATATCGGGCTGTGCCTTGGGCAACAGGTTCGCCTGGATTTGTGCCGCTTCTTCCATCTCCGCTTGTAATCGGCGTTTTTCAAGAGCTTCGTGGTAAAGACGCGCATTTTCAATCGAGACGCCGATTTGATGGGCAAAGGCTTCAAGCAGAATCCGATCCTCGTCGACGAAATCAAGAGAGGCGTTGTCCTGTCCCGCTTTGTCGCATACCGCCAACACTCCCAAAATCTCTCGCCTGAAAATTGGAACGGCGATGAGATTCCTTCTACCGAACGGCGAGACCTGATTCGCATCGTTGCAAATCTGCGAAATGCCGGAAATAGCTACGTCCCGAAGTATCGAAAGTGCGGGCGCCCCGTCCTGTTGAACCTCCAAATCGACAACAACGCCTTGCAGATTGGTTGGAAATTCCGTATCAAGCAGGACATGGCTCCTCACCTCAAGTCTTCTCGTATTGGGAGCAGTCAGCATAAGGTAGCCCATCCCGCTGTCCAAGAGAGGGACAACATGATTCATTGCCGCCTTCTCAATGCTTTCCACATCCAGAAGTTTACTAATCTGAGCCGTGACATCGGACAGCAAAAGAAGGCGCAACTTGGCGGCACGCATCTCTTGCAATGCACGCGAATGCGCCATTGCGGTCGCAACACGGTTGGCTACTGTATTCAGCAATACATCAACCCATGCCTGTTTTTCAATCTCCATTGAAGGGATCCCGAGGGCAATAATGCCTATCAATTCCCCATCGGTCTGCAATGCCACCCATATCTCCGAGACGAGCCCATGCAGTTGTCGCATCATCCTGTCTCGAAGTGCCGTCAGAGATTTCGGTAGATTTGCGAGATGAATTGGCGACGATTGAAGGATTGCGCCAATCTCCTCTGATGTGACCGGAATGATGACCGATTTCGAGCGGGGGGTGATTGACGATTCGACATAAAAGTGACTCTTGGCAGGGTCAAGGCGTAGAATTGCTCCCTCTCTCGCTTCCAGCGCATCCAGAGTTAGCCGTAGATATGCTTCATCCAAGCACTCAAATCCATCCTGTCTAGAAATGAATGTTTCACCAATTTGTTCAAGTTTGGACAGGAATGAAAGCAGTCGACTCATGCTTTCCTCGGAGGAAGCATACTTCATCTGCACACCTTGTAAAGAATTGTCGAGACATTAGGCGCTAAGCGTGCCGCAGCTATCGCGTTTCTACGACGTTAGCGACCCCGAATAATCTGTTCTCGGCGATGCACTACCGATACACACCATCAAACGAAACACCCTCTCGAATCAGGATGCGAGCGCTGTAACCGCAGCCTTCTCGCTATCGAAATGTTCGAAAGTGCTAATTAAGCGACTTCTGATAATCAGGCTTTTGATATTTGTGCCGACGTGGATGATACCGATTCGTCCCCCCTGTTTTGCGATTGATACGTGGGTTCCCATCAACGTTCCGAGTCCCGAACTGTCCATCATTGTCACATCGGCGAAATCGATCAACAGCCTTGGATTTTCCCCGCTGTCGGGTAGCTCGTTATCAATTGTCTGTCTGAGTTCCGTAACGGCCCTTCCAATCAGCTTGCCGCTGGGCTTCAAAATTATAACGCCATCCTCTTGAGCCACGTCAATTGCCATTTTTTGCCCTCCTGAAAAAGTTGCCAAGTCGATTAATTTATTGCGTTGAAGTTTGAAATGTAACAAAGATAGACACACAGGTTTGTGCGATTGCCTTTCCGTAAAACGGCGAATTCTTCGCCTGTCCAAGTCTTTCGAAAGCACCGCGTCTCTCATCTATCACGTGTTATTGCCTGCAAACACTAAAACCACGGTATTTGTTCCATCGCTGATTCTAAAGGATATATGACCTTTTGTCAAGCCTTCAACACAGAGAATCGTATCCGGTTGCACCTGCAAAATCGGTTGACCCCTGTTTGGCGTTGTGTTAGAATTTAGATTGTCATTACAACACACCAACCAAAGTAGGTTTGAGGAGAGTGCGACGAGATCGTGCAGTTCCCGGGCTTTAATCACAATGCAATAATCCCGTACATCATTATCCTGGCGTATTTTTCTCTCATCGTAGAATTCTCCTTGGTCACCCACTCCTTTTTATATGCACGCCGAGAGCGAAAAACGAAACGTCCACACTATGCGCCGAAAGCCGCAATTATTGCCCCCCACTACGGCTGGGATGCCCAAACCGAGGAGAGCGTCAAACCGTTGCTAACTCAAGATTATGCGGGCGAATATGAGGTGTTCTTTGTGACTCACGCCGTTGGCGAGTTGGACTGCGACCCTTCATATTCGCATCTCGGCAGACTCGCTGAAGAACACCTCCATGTACGCGCACTCTTGGCGCCTAATGTTATCGACAATGCTCTTCCCCGCTCCCAAAAGGTGCAGAACCTCATAACCGCAATAACGGAATTGCCCGATGATGTTGAGATTATCGCTTTTGTTGATGCAGACGTGACCGTCAGGGAAGATTGGCTGAGGCTGTTGGTCGAACCCCTCCAGGACCCGCGAATCGGCGCGACCGTAGGAGCAAGGTTCTACTACCCCCACACTCTCAATCTCCCGTCACTCGTGGAAGCTATCTGGGTCAACTTTCAGATTTCGACGCAAGGCGACCACCATTTTACAATGGTATGGGGTGGCTCCAATGCGATTCGCCGTAATTTAATTAGGGACGCAAACGTCCTGCAGCGCTGGGAAAACGCCGCCATCGAAGATCACAATCTAACTCATGCCGTGAGAGATTCAAAACTCAAGGTGCATTTTGTTCCGGACTGCGTCGTAATAACACATACGATGAATCGCACATGGAGGCAAGTTCTGGAATTTACAAACCGCCAGATGATCATGACGTACAGAATGGCGTTACGTGCACAGTGGGGTTTGAGTTTGGTGGCCTTGCTCCCTAAGGCGCTTATCGTGCTTGCGTCTATTGCGCTCCTGCCGTTTTACTTCGATCAGCGGTACCTGTGGCTCGTTCTTCTTATACCACTCATTGAAATCCAGACCTATCGCATTTTCGCATTGAATCTACCCAAAGTGCTCAGAGATATGGACGGCTTTCGCGACAACATCAGAATGTCCTCATTCGTCACGCCAATCTCGATGTTTGTTGCGGGGTTGAACGCGGTGTACACCGTGTTTCAGGACAAAATTATTTGGGGCGGCGTGCAGTACAAAATTCTCTCCGCGACCACATGTCAGGTCTTGGGCCGCGTCTCCGACGCTACGGATAAGACGGAAGATAATCAGTAGTTATCATGCATATATTAGCAATCAATGATCGGTATGATTGTGTGCGGCATAGTAGTAGGGAATGCAGATCTGCGTTCCCCACAATCGTGAAGGGACGTACGTCCTATAATAAATGCACGTATTGACATTCAGAGCTTGTTTGAAAATTCATTTCGGGAAGAGCTTTTGCCCTGAAACCGATCAAATGAGCGAATAGCGAATGCGATAGAAATCCCTATTTTCTTGAAAACTCCGTTTCTTTCTTGCGCAAACCCGTAGGGTGCGCGCTGGGATCAAGGGAGCGAATAGTGAGTGCGATAGAAATCCTGACAGGTGTATAGCAGGCGACCACAAAAGCATGAAAAAGCCGCGCCCACAGTGACCGAAATTGCTTTGCCACCTATTATTCAAACAGGCTCTCAAGTAATACCATTTCGTTTGAATAGCAGTGCATAGAGTGAAATAATTATCTCGTTAGGACTTACGCGGTGGAGCACCCGGTAGGAGCGATCAAACGAATGGATAACGAGTGCGATAGAGATCCGTCTCTCGCTCGCGACAGGAGGTCGCGAGGAAAGTCCGCTCCGACAGAAGACGCGCAATAAATTGCGCTACTACAAATCAAACCAAGCAAATCCAACACGTGTAATTCTTAATTGCAATGACTATAAGAGTTCCCGGTTAGGCATGCACCGGCATCCGTAGGGGTTGGGTCTACCAACCCTTGTGCCTCCCTCGAATTACGCACACGCCTAGCATAAATGTCAACAGAACCTAATACGGTATCTGACAAAAATTAACAATCTCTGGCTTCCAGAAAGGAAAAATAATGCCAACACGGAGTCGAATTTCACCACGTTTCTTCGTCAACCAACTCGCAACCGCCCTAACCGATGATTGGCAAACCGCCTACTCGCTCGCCAAGTATCAGGTTGCCAAAGAAAGTTTCAACTTGAGACACCCCTTCGGTGGCAAACACGGAAAGGGAGACAGCGTGCAACTGGTCAGTTTGCGAATCACGGATATGTGTAACCTCAGGTGCCATTCCTGCGGACAGTGGGGTGATAACGGCTACCTGCTCGGTGAATCTCTTAAAGAGCTGAAACAGCGCGAAGTCCCTGTCGAGGTGTATAAGCAGCTGGTCGATCAGATTGTTGACGCCGGCTGGTCGCCTGTATGGTACATCTGGGGCGGCGAGCCGATGCTTTATCCCGGATTGATTGAACTGTTGCACTACATCTCCGAACGCGGCATGACAATTTCGCTCGTGAGCAATGCCACCAACATTGCTAGACGCGCCGATGATATCTTGGAGACCTGCAAAATCATCTATTTGAGCGTTGACGGACCAAACGAGGAAATTCACAACATGCAACGCCCCGGAGTTACCGAGAATTACGACAACTTTACGGACGTAAAAGCAGCGCTGGAGACCTTGAGCGCCGAGAAGGAACGTCGGAATGTGGCGTTTCCCTATATCGTTCCGTTGAGTTGTATCACCATGTACAATATCGACGATGTCGTGGATCTGTATAAATTTACAAGTCAATTTGCCGATGCGCAAATCTTCTATCTTACATGGTGGATGGACTCGCATTCCGCTCAGGCGCATACGGAGGATTTTGAACGGCGCTTCGGCTTCAAGCCGCAAACCCATTACGGCTGGATCGGTACATGGAAAGATTTCGATCACGGCGCGATTTTTAATCGATTTGAGGAAATGGAGAAACTATCGGAGACGCAACGGCGTTGCCCTCCCTTGATGATGCCGCACCTTAATACGCGCGAAGAAATTCAGACCTACTATACGGATCACAACGAAACCTTCAACTACAATCAATGCGTCAGCATCTATATGACGATGGAGATTGACAGCAACGGCGATGTCAGCCTCTGCCGCGACTACCACGACTACATCATCGGCAACATCAAGACCGACACCGTGATGGACATGTGGAACAACGAAAAAGCGCGGAAGTTCAGGACCTCAATCAGCTCGGACGGGATTATGCCCGTATGCCGTCGCTGCTGCGGACTCATGGGCTATTAGTCATTCTCTAATCGGTGCCCTCTCTGGCTGCTCCGTCTGGATTGGCAAACCCGGAATGATCGGATTGTCAGTCAGCGGGAGTTTGTAGGGTGGGCACTGCCCACCGTCTTTTGTAGGGTGCACACTGCGATCAAGGGAATTGAAATTGATTGCGATAGAGACTATTTTGTCCCGCATTGGAAAGATGTACCATTACTCGTAGGCCAAGTTCCGTAGACGGGGCATCTTGCCCCGTATTGGAAAAACTTGATTGACACCTCTAATGCCCGGCAAATTAAGACAAATCGTATTCCTAGCTTCCAACCCGCCCGTTTGGAGGGCGAATCCGATTCCCGCTGACGATATCGCCAATCATCCGACAGCATACACAGCGCCTCTTTTATGTACACAATCCTCGCCATCCTTCTGACCTCCATCTGCTCATTAGGGCATTCGGTAGATGTACCACCGAGTGAGGCCCAACCTACAGAAAAACAGTTGCTCTATGCCGAGCAACTCTTCGACGCCCGTACCTACAGTCCCTCCATTCTTGAGTACAAGCGTTTCCTTTTTTACCAACCACATACCGAAATGGCGGATTTTGCCCGCTATCGCATTGTCCAAGCGCACTACTACCAAGGTAACCGCGGATACTCCCGGCAACTTTTCGGGGAATTCATGGAAACCTTTCCCGAATCTCCGCTGTATCACCACGCCCAGCTAATGCTCGGAAAAACTCACCTGGACGACCAAGAATACGCCACGGCTCGATCTACTTTCTTTCGGATTCTGCAAGCAAATGGAGATGAACGTTTGTTGGTACAAGCCCAATACCTGCGCGGATGGTGCTATGTACACGATCGAAACTGGTTTAAGGCGATAGCAGAATTCCGCAACGTCCATCAACTGCGCGGGGAGAATCGTCAGGCTGGAACTTTAGACGCCCGTTTGGAACAAACCGCTACCAAACTTGCCGACACAACCCTCGCCAATACACCGTTGCCGTTAAAGTCGCCGAAACTTGCCCAACTGTTGTCCACGGTTGTCCCCGGGAGCGGGCAAATCTACGCCGGCAAGACCCGCAACGGTCTTATCTCTTTAGGAATCAATGCCGCATTTTTTTACCTGTTAACGGATTCGGTTGTCGATAAGCGTTACGTTGATGCGGTGGGAATCTTTCTGGTGGGTTCCCGGTTCTATTCGGGAAATCGCCACAATGCGAAGAAGTGGGCGATGGAGCATAACCGAGATCTTGAGACGGGCTTGATTGAGCGATTAAAAAATATCGAGCGTGAAATCATTGAATAGCGCGATAATTGTTAGGAATTACGCAGTTCGGTTGTAGTAGCGATCAAGGAAGATCAAGCGAATGTATATAGTGAATGCGATAGATGTCTGAGAGTGTTTACACAAAGATAGATAAGGCAATCTGCTGATACTGACGGAAGACCTCTTGGTCGGTCAAAGCAGTCCATAACTTCATGGCATTGTCCACCATCTCAAGTTTCTTGGATACTATTTTGGTGCGGCGTGTGAATCGTCCAAGATGATGGCGTGTATTGCTGTTATCACGTTCGACTGTTGCTGTCCCTGATTTCCCGATGTGATGACGCTCCGCAGGAAGTACCTTGGCAAACGCTTCCCAATTGCCAGTGTAATACTGGCAATCACTTAAGTGTTTCACTTTGTCGAATAGCCGTCTGAAGGTATGAGCATCACGACCACCGATAACCCAGGCAACGGTTTTGCCTGTTTCACGAGAAACTGCTTTGTGAATCCATCTTTTGTTTTTTTTGACCCGATAAAATGCCACATCTCATCAAATTCCAATTCACGGGTGTTGATTGGAATCTCAGGCTCCGACAACAGGGCTGCTTCCTTTGCAAGCCATTTTTGAACAGTACTTGGCGATACATTAAACAAGTTGGCAATAGTGCCATAAGATGCTTTTGCAAGGGAGTAAAGAATTACTGCAAAAGCACGCTTGATGGTGGTTTGAGGGTTGGTTCTCTCGTCTCCCTCAACGAAATTATAACCGCACGTTTTACAACGGTATCGCTGTTTGGAACGAACGAATCCGTTTTTCGTGACTTCCGAACTATGACAGTTCTTACAGTTTGACATAATGTCTCCTTCCTGACCTTTCTGGTTAGTTAGAAGAATTATATCATAAATCTATCTATATGGCAATACTCTCAGATGTCTTATAGCGACTCCAATAGAGAACCCTTCATTGTGAGTCTTCTGTAGGAGCGAGTTTTACTCGCGACTGGGAGATTAATTCTACAGGATTCCAATCCGTTTCATCTGCGTAATCCGATCAACTGAGCGATCAAGCGACTGGATAAGGATCAAACGAGTGGATAGCGAGTGATCAACTGACTGGATAAGGAAGGCGATAGTGAATCCTGATAGCTAATCCCGCGCGATAGAGTTCCTATAGCGATGCGATAGCTAATCCCATAGTGAGTGCGATAGAAATCCCATAGAGATCTCTCATCAAATCGCCGATTCACTCCTTCTAGCCACTCTTCACTAGCCACTGGCCACTGCTTTTATCAGAATTGATTCGCCACAAACACCAAATCAAACACATTAATGACCCCATCCCCATTCACGTCCCCCTTCAAACTATCCGTCCCGAACCTCTGTGCCACCAGCGTCAAATCCAAAATATTCACCACCCCATCCCCGTACACATCCGCTGGGTTCTTCGGCTTCACCCGCAAATACATCTCCCCGTCAAGATTTGGTAACGCGTGCTGCGTGTTCACCCATCCGCTGGCGACACCCTGCACCTCCTCCGGCAACGTGTGACCTGTGGCGCCCCGCTGTGATTGTACACCGCCCAACCATTCGTGAATTCGCGAATGTAAAGCCCTTCTGTCTCTTGGTACAACTGACGTTTCGGACCGACGGGACGCCCAAGATCCGCGCCCCAGAAATCGTACCAGTAATGGTGATGACCTCCGCCAGTTTGGAATAATACGTAACCGTCGGAGTGTGTGAGACTCAGCGTGGTAAACGTTCGCATCCAGCGGAGGTTCGTTGGACTATCAGGTGGTTCTGTAGGGACGCTCCAGCCCTCAAGACTGTTAATGTGCGGTTCTCTCAAGTTAGTTTCTAACCAGAACAGAGAACTTTCTATTTCAGCGAGCAGCGCATCCAAATGATTTGCAGGCGCCTCACTCGGCACTAATGTTTCCATAAAGCTGCCGTTGAGATACTTACCGGTCTTGGGGATTTTGCGACGATTGGTGTTTCCAATGATGAGGAAGTTAGGCCTCGTTTCAGCGCGGATGCGTTCCAGTATGTTTATTTTCGCTTCGATTTCAGTTTCGTATCCAACATATTCGGTGCGCGGATTGCGGGTAACTAAAAGAGGTGAATTGTCGTTCCACCAGTCAATCATGATGCCATCGAACAAACCACATTTGGAGACGGCTACGGCTTGGGCGACCATTCGATCCTGAAAGCCGGGGAGTGTAAAATTAATAAATGCGTCGCCTTCCCCAGCGCCAACCAGGTTGCCGGAGGCGTCGCGCAGCCAATACGGCCAGTCGGGGGGAAATTCATGAGGCGGTTCGGCGCGAAATGCAAGCTGTACAAGAAAGACCATATTGGGGTTGTGGGCGAGAAATGCGTCGCGATTTTCTATAGCCTAGCTAGGACCGTAGGGGGTAACCATTTGGATAGTGTCCGACGTTTCGCGGAAGTATGTCTCAAACCGCGGAACGCTAAACCACAAATCGTGAGTTGCGAGGTTTTCAATATCTGATAATTCAGGTCGGTTCAAGGTGCGAATCCAACCTGGGCCGCCCCATGCAGCGAACAGTGATGGGAACGTTCTATTCTCCAATCGAGGTTGCAGTGGCACGGGCGGCAGGTCACAGGTCTGGTCGTAAAAGTAATGGGTAAGCGGGAGGTCGTCCAGCGGGCTGTGGTCTACAATTTGGTTCTGGTGGATTGCCAAGTGTTCGAGTCTTGTTAGTCCGGCGAGAGGTCGGACGTCGGAAATACGATTGCCGTGCACTTCCAGGTATTCTAACTGAGTCAACGCGGCGAGAGCGTTGATATCATGAATGTCATTGTATTCGAGATTGAGCCTTTGAAGTTTCGATAGGCGTGCTAGGGGGCGATGTTGATAATCTCGCAGTCGGCTGCTTTAAGTGTGCTTAAATTTGTTAGATGCCCTATCGGTGTGATGTCGGAAAATGAATTGATGGATATGTTGAGCCATGTGAGATTGATGGCGAATTCTAAACCGGTGAGATCTGTTATCTGACTATTTGCTGCAGCCAACCGTGTTAATTGCCGCATAAATGCGCGATTGACAAGGACGCCATGGGGAGCTTGAGAGTTTCTCGGATAGCGGCTCTCAGGTTGGGGTCGGGGATATCGACGACCGGACTGTTCGCGTCGAATATGAGGTTGTTTTGAGTGTCAAGATATTCTAAATTTGTGAGATTTTCAAGTGGAGTAACATCCGTAATATCGTTATTGCCCAGCAGTAGTTTCGTTAACGCCGTAAGGTTGACGAGCGGGCTAACATCAACAATGCGGTTGTCCTTAACTTCTAACCATTCCAATTCAGTCAAATTCGCCAGTGGACTGACATCGGTAATCTGGTTTGAGTGCAATCGCAACTTCTTTAGTTGACTAAAATTCGCCAGTGGTTTGATGTCTGTAATTGCGTTTCGTTGGAGATAAAGCCCGGTCAGTGCTGTTAGGTTTGCCAATGGACTGATGTCGGAAATACGGCAATCCTGCGCAGCCAAGCCTCTCAATTTTGTAAGATTCGCCAGCGGACTAATGTCGGAGATTGGAGTCACTTGGATAAATAGTTCCTCCAGTGTCGTGAGTCCTGCTATCGGCGTAAGTTCAGTTATCGGGTTGCTCGGTATGTGAAGCCAAGTAAGGCTTACGGCGAATTCCAAACCGGTGAGGTCTGTTATCCCTCGGTTGGCGGCGTCTAAGCGTTGCAATCGCCTCATAAATGCAGTCGTAACGGGTGCGTCAGGACGGAGATTCAGCGCTTCTCGCACCGCGGCGCGCAGATTCGGGTCGGGCATGTGGACCGGATCTTCTATCGCATTCGCTATCTGCTCGCTTGATGGCTGGGCGTAAGTATCGGCGCAGAGTGCCGTCAATGCCAGTGCGATTATCGCGAATATAGTATAGGTCTTTCGTTTCTGCATAGGATAAGTCTCCTTATTCGGATGTTCCGACCACAGCAGCCACAAACATCTCTGTTTCAAATAACGTCCACAATTCTGCCGCGGTAGATATCTTGAGATGAACGAAGGCGTCTTCGTCCGCTTTGCACCGCCTCAAATCCGTGAAATCCTTTAATCCGTTTAATCCGATCAACTGAGCGATTAGCGAAGGCGATAGAAATCCTATCACGCATCACGCATTAAAACGCATTCGCCACAAACACCAAATCAAACACATTGACAACCCCATCCCCATTCACGTCTCCCTTCAAACTATCCGTTCCAAACCCCTGAGCCACCAGCGTCAAGTCCAAGATATTCACCACCCCGCCCCCGTTCACATCCGCCGGATTCTTCGGCTTTACCCGCAAATACATCTCCCCGTCAAGGTTCGGTAGTGCGTGCTCCGTGTTTACCAAACCGCTGGCGACGCCCTGTACCTCCTCCGACAACGTGATGACCTGCGCCTACCCACTGTGATTGTAGACTGCCCAACCGTTGGTAAATTCGCGGATGTAAAGTCCTGGGATCTCTATCGCACTCGCTATTCGCTCCCTAGATCGGTTCTCGTAGAGTTGACCTTTTTCTTCGCTGACCGGACGACCGAGGTCGGCATCCCAGAAATCGTACCAGTAATGCTCGTGCTGAATGCCGTCGTTAAACAAGACGTAACCGTCGGAATGCGTGAGGCCGAATGCAGTGAAAGCGCGCATCCAGCGTAAATTCGCCGGGCTATCCGGCGGTCCCGTGGGAATACCCCATCCTTCCAAGCCGTTAATCTGCGGTTCTCTGAGGTTGGCTTCCAACCAGAGCAAAGCGCTCTCTATCTGGGCTAACCCCGCTTCTAGACGCTCTCCGGTTTTATCGTGCGGCACCCCCGTTTCCATAAACCCGCCGTTGATATGCTCGCCTGTCCTCGGTATTTTGCGGTCGTTGGTGTTGCCCATTATCAATGGGCCCGGACGAGCCTCGGCGCGGATGCGCTCAAGAATGTTGCTCCGAGCGCGTTGCTCGACAATCGTGGCGTCCTCATCTTCCGCCCAATGGTCAAAAAGAACGCCGTCGTACAAACCGCACCTTGACACGGCGAGCGCTCGGTTAATGATTATCTCCTAGGCGACGGGGTGTGTAAAATCGACTTTGTAAGCACCAGGCAGGGAAGATTGCGATCAGGCTTGCCGTCAGCGCCTTTTACCCAATAAGGCGAGTCCTCCGGCACGTTTTCGAGATAATCTCTTTTCATTGGAATACTTACAATGAAAACCATATCCGGATTAATCGCTGTATACTCAGCACGCAGTTGCTCACCCCGTCCGGGAACGCCCCGTACTTCCCACGTTTCGCCCGTGCAAAAAAAAACGCTGGTCAAATATTAGTGCCGATATATACAAATCGTGTTGAGCGTATTTCTCCACATTACTAAGATGCGGTTGATTGAGAGTCCCGGCCCATGCGGCAAACACTGAGGGATAATTTCTGCTTTTCAACCTGGATTCGAGTTCAAATGGAGGCGTATCACAGACCTGATCGTAGGTAAAACGGGTAAGCGACAGACCGTCAAGCGGAGAGCGATCCATAATAAAATTTCCCTCAATGGCGAGTTTCCGTAATCCGGTCAAACCGCGTAACGCTTCTACATCGGCTATTTGGTTGTCGCGAAGCAATAACAAGCGCAGAGAAGTTAATCCGACAAGCGGAGAAACATCTTTGATTGCGTTTCTGTCCAACCCCAACTCTTCCAAACTGTGAAGGTTGGCGAGCGGGGATATATCGGAAATGCTGTTTCTTGCCAAATCCAAGAGCCGTATATTGGGAGCATATTGCAACCCTTCAAGATTCTCAATCTCTCTACCGGGAGCGTCCAACCGCTCAAGTCGCCGCAAGGCAACGACCGTGATACGGTCGGGATTCGCTCCGCTCGCCTCGACGACGACAGCCTTTAGATTTGGATCGGGAAAATGAACGACTTGGGCATGAACCCAAGAGGCAACCAGTAGAAAGGCAGTGACCAGTAGCCAGCGGCTAGTGGTCAGTAAAGACAAAGACGAGTTTCTGTTTTTCACTGACCACTGCTTTTTGGTGGTGGCTAAAACGCGATGTAACATCGTAAATCTTCTTTCAGGAAAGGGTCATAATTGGCTTGGTGCGGCGATAACCGTACCGCACTCCGGGGCAGGTCTGGCCGAAAATCTTCGGAAGATGTTGACAAACCGTGATTCTGTAGGCGTAGACAGAAAAGTCTAGCATGACGCGACGGGAAGTCAAGGTATTTTGTGTGCCGGATAGGAAAACCTTTACCCGACAACCCAAAACAATGCCCTTAAAACGCAAATTCGTGGGTTTTCAGAACTGATTCGCCACAAACACCAAATCAAACACATTCACCACCCCGTCCCCGTTGACATCCGCCGGATTCTTCGGTTTCACCCTCAGATACATCTCCCCGTCCAGATTCGGCAGCGCATGCTCCGTGTTCACCAAACCGCTGGCGACGCCTTGCTCCTCCTCCGGCAACGTTATTACCTGCGCCTCACCGCTGTAGCCATTCGCTCGGCTAACATTCCTGCAAGTACCGAGTCAACAAACACTCTCCAGCGGTGATTGACAATTCAATCGCGAGAACCAGAATGGGCAGGTAGTCACGAGTGGCGGCGTTGTCGCCTTCCTCCGTGCAAAAAGCTGCTAATTTGAGTTCATCCTTGCGGGTCGTTATGATAAAGTCAGCCCCTGCCTGTTGTGCCTCAGTCTGAATTCTGACGACATCCGCACGAGAATACTGATGGTGATCGGGAAACGGCAGCAAGTCGATGTACTGTGGCTCATACCGGCGCAGCGTTTCCGCAAGCGTGTCCGGATTGCCAATCCCGCACACGGCAAATAGATTCTTCCCCTTCAAAATACTGAAATCAACGTCCTCGTCTTTACCTAGCCGGTAGAGTCGCGTCGGATTGTGGCGGCTCTCTACAATCGGCGTATCCCCCGCCAACGAGGCGATATCCTCGCGTATCTCATCCGCGGATTCCGCCATGTCAACCCGCGTAAGCATAATCAAATCTGCCCGTCGCAACGCCGATATCGGTTCGCGTAACGTCCCCGCGGGGAGCAACCTTTTCGTTCCAAACGGCTGCGTCGCATCCACGGCAACGATATCCAGATCTCGCGGCAATTTTCGGTGTTGAAAACCGTCATCCAAAATGAGTACGTCACACTTCAAGCGCTGCAAGGCGTGGCAGCCGGTCTCATAGCGATCTTTCCCGATAAGCACCGGAACGCTTGGCAGTTCCCGCGCGATCATCACGGCTTCATCGCCGCTCGTCTCAACGGACGCCATAATCTCGCGGCCATCGGACACGACATGTGTTGCCGGTGTTTTTTCCTCACGATGATAGCCGCGCAGCAGGATGGCTGGACGGTAGCCCGCCTCTTGCAACGCCTTGGCAATCCAAATGACTACCGGCGTTTTGCCCGTTCCGCCGGATACAATGTTGCCGACGCCAATCACGGTGCGAGGCAACCGCCTCGATTTGAGGAGGCGGCAATCGTAGAGCCAATTGCGGAAGTTGACAATCGCCGCGTAGACATAACTCAACGGTGTTAGCAAGGTTAGCAGTAGAGTGGGAACAAAACCCGTTGCTTTCCGCGTGATAACGAAGTAAAGGTAGTTTTTCATGATTCGACGTAGCCCAATACCAACTGAGCCGTTCGTTCCGCCGCCCCGGAATCTCCAAGCTGCTCACGTACCCTGCAAAGAGCTTTGCGTTGTTCCTCTCGTTTTTCCGAATCTTGTAGTAGATCGAGTGCGATTGAGGTTATCCGCTCAACCTCTACATCATCTTGCAAAAGTTCGGGAACGATTTGGCGCCCGGCGACAATATTCGGCAACGCGCTCGAATCGAGTTTAACGAATCGCTTTGCCGTCCACCAACTGAGCCGGGACAATTTGTAGAGAACGACCATCGGCGTCAGGAGGCATGCGGCTTCAAGCGTGGCTGTGCCCGACGCTACCAGTATTAGGTCGGACGCGCGCATGGCTTCGTACGTTGCATCTTTGACAATTTTGACCGTTGGCGCTTCGGGCAAGGTTTCTGGGGGGATGCTTGGTGCCAGTGGTAAAATCAACTGGCAATCGGGTAGGATTCGACGAATCTGTTCGGCGGCTTCCAACATCACGGGGTACAAGGCTTCCACCTCTCGCCGCCGACTGCCCGGCATCAAACCGAGAACAGGCGCATTTGGTGCCAAGCCAAGTTTCTCACGGGCTTCGGCTATAGCGAGGTCCGAATTGGCGTAGTCCAATAATGGATGACCGACGAATTGTGCGTGCGCACCCGCACGCTGGTAGAAGTCCGTCTCAAAAGGAAAGATTGAGGCAACCGCGCTAGTTCTTTTCGCGATTTTCTTCGCGCGATACCCACGCCACGCCCACGCTTTCGGCGGGATGTAGTAGACGACCGGTATTTGCAGTCGATGCGCGCACGCAGCAAGCCCCATGTTAAATTCTGCGAAATCGACGAGCACGACCACGTCGGGGCGTTTCTTGCGAATGAGCCGTTTTAAGTGCCGCTGTTTTTTTAGGAACGCCGGAATCGCCGAAAGCACCTCTCCGATGCCCATCACCGCCGAATCGCGAATGTGATAAACGAGTGAAACCCCTGCGGCTTCCATATGGTCGCCGCCCATTCCGAAGAGCTCGATCTCGGGACGGAGGGTTTTGAGTTGAGCTGCAACCTGAGATGCCTGCAAGTCGCCGGACGGCTCGCCGGCAACGATCAGAATCGCTGGCATTGTTTCACACTCACATTTCGTTAGGGATCAACCGAGCGGATAGCGAGGGCGATAGAGATCCCTCAAGCGACTGGATAACGATCAACTGAGTGGTTAACGAAGGATCAAAGGAGCGGATAGCGACTGCGATAGCCAATCCCATAGAAGATCCCGTGCGATACAGTTCCCTTCAACCGAGTGAATAAATCAAGGGAATTCTTCAATGTGTATATCCGCTACGGCATCATACCCGGAATGCGTAACCCTGCGGTTTCGTCTAAGTCAAACATCACATTCAGGTTCTGCACAACCGCACTTGACGCGCCCTTGCCGAGGTTGTCAATCGCAGACAACACGACGACTCGATTTGTGCGCACGTCGACTTCAAGTCCGATGTCACAGTAGTTGGTTCCGGCAACCGCTTTTGTCTGCGGGTACTCGTCCTGATCGAGAACACGCACAAATGGCTCTTTTTCATAGTATTTCGAATAAATCGCCAATAACGACTCAGTTGAAATATCGGCTTTGAGTTGGAAGTAGAGTGTGCTCAGAATTCCCCGCGTCATCGGAACGATGTGGGGCGTAAAGATCACGCGGATAGTCTCGCCAGCGATCTTGCTCAACTCCTGCTCAATCTCCGGGGTGTGGCGATGCGTGCCGATGTTGTATGCGATAAAATTTGATTCTCGATTGGGAAAATGTGTTGTTGCGCTAGGGGTGCGTCCCGCGCCGGAGATTCCGGACTTCGAGTCGATTATGATGGAACTCGGTTCAACCAAATCTCTGGCAAGCAGCGGCAGCGTGGGGAGAATGGCGCTTGTCGGATAGCACCCGGGATTTGCCACTAGCTCTGCCGTGCGAATCTCGCTTCGATAAAGTTCCGGCAAACCGTAAACTGCGCGCTCCATCCACTCGGGGTCCGAGTGCTCGACATGATACCATCCCTGATACGTTTCAGGATCGTCCAAACGGTAATCTGCACTGAAATCAACAACGCGAAGACCCTGTTTCAAAATCTCCGGTACGTACGACATGGCAACTTTGTGGGGGACGGCAAGAACAACCACGTCCACCCGATCTCTGAGCGTCTCAATCTCCAACGGCTCGAAATCAAGGTCGATCAAACCGCGAAGGTTCGGCATTACCCGGTCTACCCGCTGGCCAGGATACGTTTCCGACGTCACCATCTCGATTTTCAATTCGCCCGGGTGACTGATCAGGAAACGCAACAATTCGCTGCTCGTATAACCTGACGCCCCCACAATGCCAACCTTTACCATTGAGATTCGCGCTCCTCGTCATGCTGCGCCTAATTTTAGAATATCAGTGAGACTAAACCCTCCGTGACCGATGAAAAATTGTAGCATTCAGAACGACGGATGTCAAGAACCAACGTCAAGCGCCAACGATTCGATTCCGCTTCAAATCCCCTGATTGTGCTCAATAGAGATCCCATAGAACTCCCTTCAACCAAGACGTAGGAGGGATCAAGCGAATGGATAATGAGTGCGATAGTAAATCCCACACGACAGAGATCCCCTCAAGCGGGTGAATAACGAGTAGGATGAACTATCGCCTTCACTATTCGTTCAGTTGATCGATAGAAATCTTCTTGCCCCGACTCCGTTGCACCTCTTGGCGCCAGGGCTTTACCAACCGCTAACTTCTACCACCAAACACTTACGCAAAATGTATCCAATGCCCATCAGGATCTTGAAAACTCAGACTCGGACCGCGCCGCGTGAGGGGAATATTCCTTTGGCGAAGCGTTTCAAGCGCCTCTTCTTCCGCTCCATCAGGCAGATTGAGCGCAAGATGATGCACACCCGCGCCAATTTGCGCCGGATCGGATGCTTGGAACAATGCCAACACTTCTCCGTTTGCCAAACGCAAGAAGATGCGATTCTCTGAAGCACTTCCCTCTTCCAGTCCCAAATGAGCGATATACCAATCGGCAGACTTTCGTACATCGCTCACCCAGACAGCGACGTGATTGAACCCTTGCACCTTTATACTTGCCATTGTCTATTGCCTCCTTTCTTCCAGACAAATCGGATTTTATCATATTTTGAGCCACGCCGCTAGATGTACTTGGGATACAGACAGGGGAAATGCATCTAAAATCTATCGAATCGTCCTCACGCTGTAAATAACCACGATGGTTGTTTTTAACTTCCTATGTTTTCCGCCCTACAGCCCCAGAGGGGATCGAGCGAGCGAATAGCAAGTGCGATAGAGATCCCGACAGGGCTGGTTGTGTCTCGGATGTATCGTCCGAATTAAAGACGAATTTTCGATTATAGGCGGATTTGGGCGAATCGAAATTTAACCGAGAATGCTACAACCGCCACCGAGCTAGCCACTTTCCGATTTTTTCTAGTTGCTACCTAAGTGTCGCCCCTCTGGGGCTTTAGCGTGCTTACGATTGGCGTTGCTATACACCTTCCGGGATTTCTATCGCACTCGTTTGATCCCGCGCTGGGGCTTCCGATGTGTGACGAATCGGTGTTGCTATCACTTTGAGAATCTCATCTTCAATTTGATGATGGTCTATCTCCTAGATTCAGATGCGTTTTCCCTTGGGATACAGACAGGGCAATCACACCTGATTCAGGAGATTTCTTCGTCCGCGATGAACACGGTTGCCAAATCTCCACAATTCTTTGAATGGTGCGACGGCATAAAGTTTCCCATATAACCAAAACCGGCTGTCAATAACCCTCGCCACGTCACGCACACGAAAAGGGTTGAATCGATTACGGCCGTGTGTTATGCTCTTAGAGGTACGAGTTGCCTTTACCTACGGCTCAACTGCTTAATGGCGAGAGATTGGTGGAATTGTATGGCACACAAGCTATCGGTTGTTATTCCAATATACAATGAAATCGCGACCTTGGAGGAGATTCTTACGCAAGTCAAAGCCGTTGACATCGGTATGGAGAAAGAGATCCTTCTCGTGGATGATTGTTCAACGGACGGCACCCGCGAAATACTCAAAAAGATTGAGCAATCGGACGATGAGCAGGTGCGCGTGTTCTACCACGCCGTTAATCGAGGCAAGGGCGCTACGCTGAGGACCGGCTTTCAACACGTTACCGGAGATATTACCATCATCCAAGATGCGGATTTGGAGTATGATCCGCAGGACTACCCCAAATTGATTCAGCCGATTTTGGATGAAGAAGCCGATGCCGTATACGGTTCCCGTTTCATGGCGTCTGCGCAACACTCTCTGCTCCGCAGTTTTATCGCCAATAAAGTCTTGACCTACCTCTCCAATCTGTTTACCCAACTCAATCTTACCGATATGGAGACCTGCTACAAAGTCATCAAAACCTCTATTTTGAAGGAAATCCCGTTGCGCTCGGACCGATTCGGATTTGAACCGGAAATCACGGCAAAACTCGCTCGGCGGAAATGCCGCGTCGTCGAACTGCCGATTGCCTATCATGGACGCGATTACCAAGAGGGTAAATCCGTCAGTTGGAAAGATGGGCTTGCCGCTATCTTTCATATTATTCGCTTTCGATTCAAGGATTGATTCCAAGGACAAAGTCGTGAGGTAATAACCCGGCAAGTTTAGAGAATAAACTTCACATCTTGAGGGCAACATGGAACGGAATCTTCCACCTTCCGCTCTTCCACCCTTCCAATTCTATCCTTCCTCAACCGGTTTTTCTCGCGTTTGCCCCTGTTCTTGTATCGTTTTCCCAAAATCTCGGCTCAAACCTAACGACTGCCTTCAAGACTTGACGCTCCCCGCCCCATGAGGAACTTTCAGGCGCTACTCCAAGAAATCGACCAGCTTCTTGAATCGCCCCCGAACACTCCCAAGCCATCTTCCACCCCGGAAGGCGACCAACCCGCGGACGCCGCAATCGAACAGGATGAACTGCTCGCCTCACTAACGCGACACTTCGGTCACACCGGCTTTCGAGCAACTCAACGGGAGATTATTGAAGCCATTCTAAAGGGGGACAATGTACTCGCCGCTTTCCCGACCGGATATGGAAAATCCCTTTGCTATCAATTGCCCGCACTGATGTTGCCGGGGTTGACCGTCGTCGTGTCGCCCCTGATTTCATTGATGAAAGACCAAGTTGACGGATTAAAGCAGCGCGGCGTTCACGACGCGGCGCTGATAAATAGCAGCCTCAGGTTGGATGAATACCAGTGGGAATTTGGACGCCTGACGCGAGGGGAAGTCAAGCTGTTGTACATTGCACCGGAACGTCTTCGCAGCCGCCGCTTTCTGGATCTGCTGGAGTCGCTTTCAATCTCTCTATTCGTAATCGACGAAGCGCACTGTATCTCGCAGTGGGGACACGATTTTCGGCCCGCGTACTTGGGGCTGCGTGATGCGATTCAGGCGCTTCATCCGCGCACAGTCGCGCTGTTTACCGCTACGGCTACTCCCGAAGTTCGAGAGGATATTTTCAACGCATTGGGAATCGATGGTGAGACGTGCCGAAAGTTCTCGCGCAGCGTTCAACGCCCCAACCTAAAATTCAGTGTGTATGAGGCCGCCGACGATGCCAAAAAGTACGAATACCTTGAAACCTGCCTTCGACAGCTTGAAGGCAACGGAATCATTTATGCCGGTAGGCGCGGCGAGACCGAGAAAATCGCACGTCATCTGAGAACGCGAGGATATCAGGCTGATTTTTATCATGCCGGTCTGTCGACGACCGAGCGCAAGCAGGTGCAGGACCGGTTCTTCAACGACGGACAAGGCGGGGTGGACCTTGTTGTCGCGACAAACGCGTTTGGCATGGGAATCGACAAACCCAACATCCGCTATGTTATTCATTGGACAATGACGGGCGCTTTGGAGGCATATTATCAAGAAGCCGGACGCGCCGGGCGGGATGAGAAACCCTCTCACTGCGTGTTGCTGTACTGCCCCGACGACCGAGAACTCCATGAATGGTTCGTCAATCAGGAAAACGTCCTGAATAAGCCCGATCTCGCGAAACTCCTCGAAATACTTGAAACGCTTCCCTCCGTGGAACACTTTCGCATGGGGACGGCGGAGGAACTGGGATGGTTGAGCGGTTTCAAGGAGGCGAAAATCCGAGTCGGAATCAGCTATCTCGAAAAACTCGGGTTTCTCAGGTGGCGGTACAATGTTCCCTCAAGCCTCAATGTACGCCTATCCTCGTCAAATATCCGCACCGCAAATCTCGTCAACGAGCCGCAACGGGCAATTTTGCAGCAGTTGAAACGGAAATCTCCCATCCATTTTCTCGAGTTTTGTCGGGAATTCAGCTTGCTTCCGCACCCCCTCATGGAACAACTCATCGATTTTCAGAACGACGGATACCTGAGGTACTGGGGAGCGGAGGATTTACTGCTCATTGAGTTGTTTAAAGACAGCGATTTGCTGGCGGCAACCTCTGCGGACGAGCTAGGTTTTGCGGATTACCAAGAGCGCAGATACCGGCAGATTGATCAGGTTGAACGGTACGCACGGGAAAAGAATTGTCGGGGGCGGTTGGTGCGCGAATATTTCGGCGAGCCGGTTGAGGTGGACTATCGTTGCGGCAGTTGCGACATGTGCGATTCGAGTATTCGTCTTGTGGAAAGCGAACCGCCGCAGCCGTGAACTGGCACCAAATCTATTGGGACTTTTACAAATCTTTACATATTTTGGCGTTTTCACGATCCACGTGTCCCGTTTTCACCCTATTTACACGCCCAATCCGGGGCGAGGTTGAGGCGGCGCCCTCACACCCCAAAACTCCATTCGATTCCGCGGTCAGGGGAAACGCATCTGATTTTTGGTTGTTGATGGTGAGTGAAGAGTTGGAATGGAGTAATGAGCGGAAGGATGGAAGATGGGAAGGATGGGATGGTGATTTTGAATAGAATTCGTACCGCAAACTGTTAGTTTGCGGAAAGCACAATCTAACAGATCAAGCGAATGGCTAATGAGTGCGATAGTAAATCCTGATAGCAAGTCTTGATAGCGATCCCATAGAAATCTTCTCCCGATCGCGACCTCCTGTCACGAGCAAACTCGTTCCTACAGTAGGTTTGTCGTAACTGTCATCAAATCGCCCACCCCCATCCTTTTCATTTCGCGTCCAACTAGTCGTTCACTTGCGCGTAGACCGCAATATGTGTAAATGTGAATGCAAATGACTATAGATGCGTTCCTCCCGATTCCCCTACCCTCAACGGTTGACACCATTGAAGAGCTGTGTTATTTTAGGAGACATGATTCGCAAACAATCCGAGCCATAGAAATCCGCGTCCGTAAGTGGCGACAATCCGGCGACGAATGAGAACATGAAAAACGAGGCTAAATCCCAAGAGCAACCCATTGATGAATTGCAGCGGCGCGTGGCGGAACTAGGGCAGGACAAAGTCCAGTACCAGCGGCTAATGGCGCAGGTATTAGACGAATACGAGGAGTCGGTGACGGAGTATTTCGACATCTACTTCCACGCCCACGATATGGTTGTCTCTGTCGATACGGAGACGGAAAAAGTCCTCCAGTGCAATAGGGCCGTGATGGAAACATTGGATTACAGCAGAGCGGAGATTGTTGGAAATTCCATCTTTAAGTTGTATCATCAAGATTGTATCGAAGATGCAAAGGAACTGCTTCGTGTTATCACGGAGATCGGTGAAATACACGACGCCGAACAGACGTTGCGGAAAAGAGATGGGGGGAAAATCGATGTGAGTTTGAATGCCACAACCGTCCGCAACGAGAGTGGCAACCTAACTTCAGCGCAATTTGATTGGCGCGACATCACCCGCCGTGCGGTGGAAATCGGCGACTTGCGCTCCGAAAATCGCCAACTGAAGGAGCGTCTGAGTTCCGACAGACCCGAACGCCCCGAAGTGTTTTCCGACATTGTCACCCAAGACCCGGCGATGTACTCAATTTTCCGACAAGTAGAATCCGTCGCAGTCACCGGGCAGTCCGTATTGATAACGGGGGAAACGGGCGTCGGCAAGGAGACAATTGCGGAGATAATCCACCAACTGAGCGGGCGATCGGGGGCGTTTATTCCGGTCACTATTGCGGGGTTTGACGACCACCTGTTTTCGGACACGCTCTTTGGCCACAAAAAAGGGGCATTCACCGATGCGGATTCAATTCGCATGGGTTTGATTGAACAAGCGTCGGGCGGCACGCTATTCCTTGATGAGATTGGCAACCTCGCCATGCAATCGCAAACTAAGCTCCTACGCTTTTTACAGGATGGAGAATACCGTCATCTGGGTGAAGACGCTCCCACTCAAAGCGACGTTAGGATTGTTGTGGCGACAAATCGGACAATTGAATCCCTGAAGGCGGATGAAAGATTCCGCGACGACCTCTACTTTCGCCTCCGAACCCATCATGTGAACCTGCCGCCGCTGTACGAGCGAAAGGGGGAGATTCCCATACTCGTATCGCATTTCTTCAAACGAGCCGCGGAGGCGCTTGGAAAGAAAATACCCGTCCCTCCACCCGAACTCTTTACGTTGCTTGCAACCTACCACTTCCCCGGAAACATCAGAGAGCTTGAGGGGATGGTGCGTGATGCCGTTGGCAGACACAAAGGCGGCGTTCTCTCCACCGAATCTTCCCGGGAAGAGATTGACGAGCAAACTTTCGTTTCTCACGCGAACACCGTGACGGGAGTGGGGGAGGTTGGATTTGCCGAGGCATTGGCTAGCGCGCAAAAGTTGCCCCCGTTGAAAGAGATAGAGCCGCTGGTGATTGCCGAGGCCCTCAAGCGCGCCGATGGAAATCAGACTATCGCGGCTAGAATCTTGGGTATTTCAAGACAAGCGTTGCACAATCGGTTAAGCCGCCACCGAAAATTAACCTACGAAACCTGAAAAGTCGTTCAATTCTTTGCTTTCGCTTTCCAAGCCGTACAATCCCGCTTCGTACACCCGCCTCCTATCCCTAAAAAGGCGTGACACATTTTGAATTTTGTAAAGATTGTGTTTACATCGCGACAACTCTTGCGTGGTAAGGCTTCACGTTGCTTTCGAGCCGATTTTTGCGAATTGTGTACACAAAACGTTTCACACCTTTCAATCTCGCCACGGAATGCCACCTTTCTCAACTAAAAAGCCCCTAAACTCCCACCGTACCTTGCTCCAGTGCCTCCATCAACGCCAAATTGATGTTTGTTTTCGGTTTTGGCATAGGGTTTGCTCTAGTAATCAACGAAACTTGAGTCGATAGCCATTTCACAATAAGCGACCGATCAACTGAATGGACAGTGGAGGATCAAGCGAATGGCTAATGAGTGCAATTGTAAATCCTGATAGAAAGTCTTGATAGAACTCCCATAGAATCCCTTGTGCTACAAAGGTGGCAACTTAGCTCAATTATTTCCGCCAACGTGTACTAGTTACTTTACTTCTCATTTTATCCACAACCAAGGAGGGCAAAATGCGATTCAAACTGACACCGAGATTTCTACTGTTTGCGGTGCTGTGCGTCAGTCTGACGAGCGGGGAGCTGTGGTTAAGAGAAGCACTCGCCGCGCAGCAGTCACGGATTGTTTTTACATCCTTGAGAGATGGCAACAATGAAATCTATGTAATGGATGCCGATGGAGGAAACCAAGAAAACCTGACAAACAATCCAGCGAATGACTTCGATCCGGATTGGTCTCCTGACGGGACGAAGATTGCATCCTCCTCCGCTAGAGGCGGTGACCGACGTCAAATTTATGTGATGGACGCCGATGGGCAAAAGATTGCATTCACCGTCCACCCAGATTTTAAAGAAGAGTGGCTAGATCGTATCGCCGTGGTGGATGCTGATGGAAATAATCGTGGGAGGCATGAAGACCACGCGATGGATCCATCATGGTCTCCAGATCGGGGTGCGATTGCATTCGTATCTTGGAGAGATGTGGGCAATAGAGCTGGGGGTAATGAAATTTACGTGATAGGCGCTGACAGACAGGGGCTTAAAAGGGTGACGCACGATTTAGTGGGTCAACATAGCCCATCGTTTTCTCCCGACGGGGGACGGATTGCATACTATGCCTCGCACGAAGGATTCAATCACATCTATGTGGTGGGGGCGGATGGTAGAAATCGCAAGAGGCTTACGCACAATCAAAAGCATCATTCGCACCCCGCATGGTCTCCCGATGGAGGGGCGATTGCATATATGATCTCTAACGATATTTTTTTCGGCGGAGCAACGATTCACTTGATGACCGCCGATGGAAAATATCTTACGCAACTTGGCGATGTCCATGATGGGGAGGATTTTCAGCCCGACTTTAGCCCGGTAGGACTAGCTGTGTCCCCGACTTCCAAAACCGCCGCAACTTGGGGCAGGCTTAAGAAAAGTGCGTCGAACGTCCGATAGTATGCAGGATAGCCTTTTGAACTACGAATCCTGATAATGGGGCAATGCGAAGGGGCGGGTCATTGAAAACCTCGCCAGCGTCGAGAGTGTCACTTAATGGTTGGGATAGTGGAATACATCTGCCAACCCTATTTGTCTTAGACCTCGCTACTAAGGGGATTTTCCCCTGTATGAACGAGTACCCGGTCTTACAAGTCATTGCGCAGGATTTAGAGAATGTTCTACAAATGAAGAACCCAAAAAAGGAGAATATGACCGGTGAATAAAATCAGCGCATTTTTGAGAAGATGCCTATTTCTACTGCTATTGGCGTTAATGGTTACGTCACACGGCACAGCGCAGAGGTTCGAACCTAGAATCGTCTTTGCATCAAACCACGATGGCAACTGGAATGGCAACTGGGACATCTATTCTATGGACGTACACGGCAACAATCTTGTCCAACTCGCCAACCACCCGGCATCTGATAATAATCCTGCCGGCTCGCCGAACGGGCGAAGGATAGCGTTCGCATCGCGACGTGGCCTTACGCCTGACCTGTATGTGATGGACAGCGACGGCAATAACGTGGTAAGACTCACCCAGGACAATTTTGATGAAGGCCGCTCTAGTTGGTCGCCGGATGGCACGAAGATTGCCTTTACATCATTCTGTAAACTCAACTGCGACATCTTCACTGTGGACGCCAATGGAGCCAATCGGACAAGGTTGACAGAACACGAGATGAAGGATGTCAAGCCGAGTTGGTCGCCAGATGGACGCAAGATTGCTTTCCAGTCGCAGCGCGTCTTCGAGGGTCATGACATTTACGTGATCACTGATGAAGGGAAAAATTTAAAGCAACTTACGGTAGAGGGTACTAACAGGATGCCGGCCTATTCGCCGGATGGTACAAAAATCGCCTTTGCGTCAAGCCGTGACGGAGATTTTAATATTTACTTGATGGACACCAACGGGATGAACGTTGTCAAACTCACGGCAAGCCCTCCCGGTACCGAGAACATATCTCCTTCCTGGTTGCCTAGCCCATTGGCAGTCAACCCAAACGGAAAGTTGCCGACATCTTGGGGAGTTCTCAAACTGACCGACAACCAATGACGATGTCAATGAAATCGACGCGTTCACCACAATTCAAACCGTGGAATGTATGCCCGAGAACCGAATTGTTTTGTACCAGAACCAGTAATTATTTGTACACTGCGGTAGGTTCGGTATCCTAACCGAACCTGTATTTATCCAGTCTCATAGGTGCGGTTGAAAAGAGATTTCTATCAGGATCTGCTATCGGGATTAGCTATCGCGGTCGCTATCCGCTCCCTTGATCTCCTTATACAGTCGCTTGATCACAGTAGATCGCTCGTTGTCCACTCGTTTGATCGCTCCTACAAAAGATCTTCCGTAATAGCTTGCAATCACTAGATTGACAAAAAGTATGTGTGAATATGATTCCAAAAGATGATTGACGAAGGGGTAGGTCATTGAAAACTTCACCGCGCTAAAGCCGTCACTATGTCGTCGGGAGCGCGATCTAACGGTATTCGTGCACCCGCTCAAAGCGACGTACTTTGCCGCTCATTTTACGTTCAACTTAGGAGGAGAAAATGCGATTCAAGCTGATACCTAGATTTCTGCTAATGGCGGGGCTATGCGTCTGGCTGGCGAGCGGGGAACTGTGGTTAAGACATGGACTCGCCGCACAGAAGTCGCGGATTGTTTTTGCAACCGTGAGATTCGACAACTATGAAATCTATGTAATGGACGCCGATGGAGGAAACCAAGAAAACTTGACAAACCATCCTGTGGACGACATGGATCCGGATTGGTCGCCTGACGGGACGAAGATTGCATTCGTTTCCAACCGAAACGACGGCGTATATCAGGTCTACGTAATGGACGCCGATGGAACGAACCAGATTAGACTGACATATGGACCACGGCGGAAGTCCCATCCAGACTGGTCTCCCGATGGGCAAAAGATTGCATTCACCGTCTACCCAGATCACATCGAAGATGAAGAGCGGGTACCTCATATCGCCGTGATGGATTCTAATGGAAATAATCGTAAGAGGCATGAAGACCAGGCGAGTGAACCATCATGGTCTCCGGATGGACATCAGATTGCATTCGTGTCGTGGAGGGATGATAACAATGGAATTTACATGATAGGCGCTGACGGACAGGGGCTTAAACAGGTCACTCCCGATTTATTGGGTGGACACAACCCATCGTTTGCCCCCGACGGAGGACGAATTGCACACTATGAGTAGCACGACGGATTCAGGCACATCTATGTGGTGGACACTGATGGTAAGAATCTCAAGAGGCTTACGCGCAATCAAGGGCATCATTCGCATCCCACGTGGTCTCCCGATGGACAGATGATTGCATATGTGGTCTATAAAGATCTTTGGTTCAAAGACGCAAAGATTCACTTGATGACCGCAGACGGAAAATATCTGAAGCAACTTAGCGATGTTCATGATGGGTTCGATTACCAGCCCGACTTTAGCCCGCTAGGACTAGCTGTGTCCCCCACTTCCAACACAGCCACACTTTGGGGTAGGGTGAAGACACTCACGCCCAACCACCGATAAGCTGCGTGGCGACCACATGAACTACGAATCTTGGTGATGGGGCAATACGACAAGGTGGGTCATCGAACACCTTACTAGCGCGAGGTCGTCATGAAATGGTTGGGAGTGCGTCCAAACAGTACCCGCGTACCCGCTCAATGCGAGTTACTTTACTTCTCATTTTATCTACAACTAAGGAGGAAAAAATGCAGTTCAGGCGCACACTTGTGTCGTTTATCGGGTTAACCGTGATGCTGTTAAGTGGGGAACTGTGGTTAAGACATGGACTCGCCACACAGAAGTCGCGGATAGTTTTTGCAACCGTGAGATTCGACAACTATGAAATCTATGTAATGGACGCCGATGGAAAAAACCAAGAAAACTTGACAAACCATCCTGTGGATGACAACGATCCGGATTGGTCGCCCGACGGGACGAAGATTGCATTCGTTTCCAATCGAAACTTCGGCGTTGACCAAATCTATGTGATGGATGCCGATGGAAAAAACCAGATTAGACTGACGTATGGACCTCGGCGGAAGCAAGATCCAGATTGGTCTCCCGATGGGCAAAAGATTGCGTTCACCGTCCATGCAGATTGGAAAGACGATTGGTTTCCTCATATCGCCGTTATGGATGCTGGCGGACAGAATCGTGAGAGTTTTGAAAACCACGCGATGCAGCCGTCATGGTCTCCCGATGGGCAAAAGATTGCCTTCGTATCTTGGAGAGATGAGAACAATGAAATTTACATGATAGGCGCTGACGGACAGGGGCTTGAAAGGGTGACGCACGATTTCCCGAGCCAACAAAACCCATCGTTTTCTCCCGATGGACGACGGATAGCATACGATACGGAGCACGAAGGATTCGGTCACATCTTTGTGGTGGGGCGGATGGTGAAAATCCCATGAGACTTACGCACAATCAAGAGCATCATTTTCACCCCACGTGGTCTCCTGATGGAAAGACGACTGCATATGCGAGCTCTAATAACAATAGAAATTTTTTCCTCGACGCAAAGATTCACTTGATGACCGCAGACGGAAAACATCTTAAGCAACTTAGCGATGTTCATGATGGGTTCGATTTTCAAGCCGACTTTAGCCCGGTAGGACTAGCTGTGTCCCCCACTTCCAACAAAACCACAACCTGGGGTAGGCTGAAGAAACTCGAGCTCAACCACCGTTAGTTTGCACAAATATCTTATAAACTTGGATTTTTGATGATGGAGCTAGACGACGGGGTGGGTCATTGAAAACCTCGCCAGCGTCGAGCGCGTCCAAACAGCACCCGTGCTTGCGCTCAAAAGGAAATTTGCCGAGTAATGTCCGCAAGATAGTAGATCGATATCGTCAAGGAACACAAGCACATCGTATGAAGATAGCCGAAGAGATGAAACGACGATATGGACAACCGCAAAAAAGTCGATGATTTGTATCTAACCAACGCCTAGTGCCTCTACTACAGGAGGGTTATCATTTCCAAAGGAGCACTTATTGATGATTGGAGATAAAGAATCAATACACCGTTTCTTCAATAGACAATTCCCTCTGAGGAGCGGAACTAGGGGAGTTGCCTTTCTTTTTCTCCGCCTATGGATCTTTAGAGCCTGTTTGAAAATTCATTTCGGGTAGAACTTTTGCCCTGAAACCGAGTATTTTCTTGAAAACTCCGTTTCTTTCTTGCGCAATCCCGTAGGGTGCGCACTGCGCACCAGCCTTTGTAAGCCCCAGCGGGGCGATAGGTGTATAGCAGGCGACCACAAAAGCATGAAAAAGCCGCACCCAAAGTGACCGAAATTGCTTTGTCACCTATTATTCAAACGGGATTTTAGGATTTACAATCTTCAAATCACCCGCAGGTTGCATGCCGCTATTTTGATAAATCCAGTTTCGCCCATGTCTTTGTAAAGTAGTTAATCACTCCTACCCGTCAACCTAGCACCCGCATCGCTTCCTGATACACCTGTCGAAACGGGACGCCGTGCTTCTCGGCGATGCGTTTGCAATCCTCATACTCCGGCACAGTCTTGATTGGCTCCCCATCCATATAGCCGCGTTTGGCGCGAACGGTTCCCCACTGTGTCCGCACCGCAATGAAGTCACGAGCCAGTTTGGATCGCTCGACAACGTGGCACCTGACCCCGAACGTTGTGGTTTCCCTGAGAACAATTTGCATGAGGCTCTCACGAAGGTCGGATGTGGCAAGGAGGCTGAGTTTTGTCGCCGGACGCCCCTTCTTCATAAGGATTGACGTGAGGAAAACGTCAAGAGCCCCCATCTCAAACAACAACTCTGTCAGATAGCCCGAAATCTCCGGGGACATGTCATCAAGATTGGTTTCGATTAGGTAAACCTGATCGTTCTCAAGACCGCTCTCCTTTTTCTCGCCGAGACAAATTCGTAGGAGGTTTGGTTGCTCCCCAAGGTCGCGCGTGCCGGCGCCATAACCGACTTGGTGGACGACCATCTCCGGCATAGAGCCAAACCCGCGTGCGAGTGTAGTGACAATCGCCGCCCCCGTGGGGGTCACCAACTCCTTCCGAATTTGCGTTTGCCGCACCGCAACCCCTTTCAGCAGTTCCATCGTGCCCGGTACAGGCACAGGCATTAGACCGTGAGCGCAACGCACAAAGCCGCCCCCGAGCGCAAGCGGCGAGGCATAGAGTTCTTCAATTCCCAACAGATTCGAGCCTATGACGCATCCGACAATATCTACGATTGAATCGATGCCGCTCACCTCGTGCAGGTGTATTCGATCTTTGGGGGTATTGTGAACTTTCGCCTCCGCTTCCGCCAACCGATCAAAAATTCGTTTCGCCCGATCAATTATCGGCGTTTCGAGGTTACTGCCCTCCAGAATAGCGAAAATGTCCGATAAATGCCGGCTGGGAGCGTACTCGTGATGGGAATGATGATGTGTTTCGTGGGCGTGGTCGTGCGAGTGGCTATGAGCATCTGTTCCCTCTGATGATCCGGCGGTCCGATTTACGTCCTCTTGCCTGCTTTCGGTCGTCCGTACAATTGCTCGCGTGCCACTAATATGGTGTTTGCTGGCTTTCACAAAATCCAAGGTGAATTCGGGGTCAAGTTTTAGCTTCGACAACTCCGCCTTCAGCACCCCCGGTTCGACGCCAACATCAACTAACGCGCCGAGCGTCATGTCGCCGCTGATGCCCGAAAAGCAATCAAAATATGCGATTTTCATATTTTCTCCCTAGTGGCTAGAATACTCCCACTCTACCGGATTCATCGTCATAAGTATAGCAAAACCGAGATTCATTGTCAATTGGTGAACCTGAAGTCATCGGGTCAATCGCACGTGATTCTAGCGGCGTAGCAATCTTCAACGACCAAATCTCGGATTTACCATCGTATCCTCATTCACTGCGTCTCTTCTGTAGGAGCGACCTCCCGGTCGCGACTTGTCGCAATCAGTGCTCGCTCCTACACTGGGTTTGTAACGGCGGCCTTCAATCGGAAAATACACCGTGCGTATACGGGTGCGGCTTGGATATGTCTATCCAAGCAGAGCGCGGTTGCTGAATAGAACGCAATCCTCACCCGCCATTTATTGAAACCGGACGATGGGGGTTACGTTCTCTATTGTGCAATCCATGCGTTGTTTCAGATTTAACCGGAGGCAGGGAACATGATTAAACCTTTCCGACTGCTCGCTCTCTTGCAAGTCTTCTTGCTCGCTTCTGCTATATGGATATCAGGTTGTGGCGGTAGCAACATTGAAAACCCCGTCAAAGAAACCGATCCGGACGAGGATTCCCTCACGTCAGGAGGCCCCGATAATCCGCATCCCCTGAATGTAAAGGTAAATGTCAGTCAGGCTGTCGTTCAACCGGGCGAAAGCGTGCAGTTAACCGCAACAGTTGACGGTGTGCAAGGCTACCGTATCCTGCTTGATTGGATCAACGTCACCGAACATGGAACGCTTTCTGTCACAAGTCCCAATAGCGCTACGTGGGTTGCTCCCACCATCTCGAGCACGGATGGCGTTCAGCTAGAGGTCATCCAATTCGTTGTTACGGTGTTTGACCGAGTCGTCTCGGTTAAAGAATCGGGAATCGATACCGACACAAAGGTTTCTACCGAGACGAAAACCATACTCCTAACCGTGGCAACGACGTAGTTGGGGTTCGCCGGATTGAAACGCACTTGGCAAATCGGCTGACTCGCTAATGCGCCGAGGGTTTTCACATACTGGCGGGATAGCGTTCTGTTGCCGTCCCCTCTCGAAAACTTCCAAATCACCCAACGATACCTCTGTATTTGCACGCAATGGTCTGCCCACCGTCCCTCCACCCAATCCGAATCCGGACAAAACAGTGAAGACGTCAACCCGTCGTCATCCATCCACCTTCAATAGTCGCAGCCTGCGGTTACGCTCACTCTATGTATGCCTCGGTGTGTGGTTGTGCTGTTCTTCCTTCTCGACACAAGCCGATTCGCGCCCCGAGATTGGAGTAAGAGCCCTCGGCTTGAGTGGCGCGTTTATCAGTAATGCCAACGGGTCAACCGGTGCGCTATGGAATCCGGCGGGGCTCGCCAGTCTACAACACGGAAGTCTGGTCTACGACCTCTCCCAAGGCGCACTCTCGTTTGCGTTACCCCTCAGCCGATACGGCACATTGGGGCTTAGTCTGGTCGATCTCAATGGTGCGGACCGTTTCTTCATAGAAAAACCCAACAACCCGATTGGTACATTTGAGTTTGGAAACAACCAAGCCATACTTTCTTACGCTGCAAGGATCCGAAGATGGCAAATCGGCGCCAATTTTGGTTATAATCGGGCACCCTACCACGGCAGTCTGTGGATTCCGAGTTATGACTTGGGGATTGTCGGACGACTACATCCACATTGGAGGGTCGGGGCGAGCATTCGCGACATAGCTGGCGTCGTCATTACGGATGGCGACGGCATATCTCTTCAAAGTTTCGACCAACAGTTTGCCATAGGCGGCACGTGGACGCCCATTCGACAGTTGCGACTCAATAGTGCATTCAACGTCACGAACAAGGCAATGGCGATGGGCGCCGAGGTTGGGACACACGACATCGCGTTCCGGTTTGGATCAGTCTTCGATTTCGTCGCGCCGGAGCCAACGCCTCACTGGAGCCTAGGGCTTACCCTGAGTCGATGGAGCAAGCAGCTCAATTACGCCTACGTGACTCGCCCGGATCCCAATTCCAAACACCTCGTTTCGATTGGATGGACATTCGGAGGAAAACCTCAACAGCAGCGCAAACAACAGCCGGAGCGCCGTATTTGGCCTCAGCCAGACTCGTCTGACCGGAAAAAGGGGAAGAGTAACGCCTCGATTCGACAGCTTGCGGCTCGCCATAATGTCGAGTTTGAGTTGATGCTCGCCGTGATTCGAGTGGAGTCGAACTTCAACCCCAACGCGGTTTCCAGTTCGGGGGCGGTTGGGTTAATGCAGTTGATGCCGGGAACTGCGCGGGATCTCGGTCTTAACGTGCCCAAATATAGTAATGTCCTAAAGCCAACCCACGACGAGCGGGTAGACGAGCGTTTCGATCCACGCAAGAATATGGAGGCGGGGGTTGCGTACTTGGCAACCCAGCTAAAAAGATACGACGGCAGCTACGTTCGTACTTTGGCTGCGTATTTTGTCGGTCCCGCCAAAGTACGGGAGAGCGGCTCAATACCGCAAAGAGCCGATCGATATGCCGGCAAAGTGTTGAAACGCTATTACGAGTATAAGTCGGGCTCCGCGCTGAAGCATGCGGCACTTGCACAGTTGGAAAATCTACTTGCAAACCGCCGCTAGTTGTGGTAGATTTCAAGCGATCCAGGGAATGGATAATGACCGCGATAGAACTCCCATAGAAATCCCGTGCGATAGAGATCCTAGGGCGATAGTAAATCCCTACAGAGATCCCCTCAACCGAGCGGCACGTTTCAGGATATCCCAATCCATAGACCCTACTTTCACCCCCGATTCAAAATAGATGAATCGGTCAACTCAAAATTAGGCACGTTAATGCACAATCGAATAGCGGCTGCAACTTCGGTTCTCTTCAACCCACTTCTCACGCCAATTGCGACAACTCTAATGATTGCTCTAGTGATTGCCGAAAACTACGCTGCAACCACACGCGTGATGCTGTTGTGGATGGGGATTGCTTTCACTTTTTTTCCTTATTGCCGGTCTTTTTTATCTTTATCCTCTTTCGCCTAGGGAGGGTGAGTAACCTCAACCTTGAGGTCAAAGAGCAACGCACGTTACCGTTACTCTTTGTCATAGGAGCGGCATGCATCGGGCTAGGCATTTTTTACGTAATCGGCGCCCCGCGCGAGATAATTTGGGCGGGGATCGCCTATATCGCAAACGGAGTCATCTTCGGCGCCATTACACAAGTCTGGAAAATCAGCTTCCACACCGGGGTCTTTACCGGTTGTGTCACTGTGCTTGTGCTGATTCTTCATGATGCGAGGTTTGCGTGGCTGTTTCTCTTGGTGCCACTCATTGCATGGGCGCGAGTTCGACGGAAGAGACATACGCTCGTTCAAACGGTTGTTGGCGCACTCATTGCGCTTATCAACACCGTCGTTGTTCTTCGATTGTGTGTTGAAATCGGTTTGGGATCTTAAGGGCGGGAATGACAGGGCTAGTGTCGCGGCAATTGGGCAGGAACTGATCGCCAGAACATCGAAACTCGGTTTCCCTCATCTCAGCGGTGGAAGATTATCCCACTCGCAGTCGAGGCAGAAGTATCTTCCCACGCCTATTTTTTGAATCGGTCCCCCACATTTCGGACATTCCGTCTGTTTCTCCTTCTCCTTCTCCTTTTTCACTTCGTCTGGTGAGAACATTAGAAGTTGCTCGCCTTCCATGGCGCGTTCGGATTCTGCGGCAACACTGCTCTCAAGTGTGTCAATGATATCTTGAGCGTGAAGATTGAGCGGAGGCGGCGTGTTCGTGACCAAATCGATGAAATCGCTGCGATACACATTAATCGCACGCGACTCAACTGCCTGCCGCATAAAGAGCGTATATTTGTTCGGGGCAATCAAGTAGGCTTCCGTATCTTGAAGTTGTGTCTTGCGGCTCACGACAAGTTCATAGTCACCGTATGTCAGGCAGTTTCCAGCGCTCGCGTTATAGATTTCAAACACTTCACGAGAACGATTCGGGGACATGAGAAGGCAGTATAGACGTTGAGGATATCGATTGAGGCGGTTCATCGGCAGAAAAATGTCGGGCTGAGCGATGCGCTGTAAGAACCCGATAAACGCTTCATAGGCAAACTCCATTGCTTCATTCAATACTTCAGTGTCCAAACTCGCGCTCGACCTGTCCGCAAACAGAGGAAGAAACTCTCGCGAGTGCGCGTGGATGTCAACGTCGACATCAACGTTCTGTTGCTCGCTGCGCGCCGTAATTCGGCACAGGCGCTCGACCGGGTGATGAGTAACTTTTATGGTGAATGGCAGCATGGAGTTACTGATAAGACTAATAGAAGAATGGCTGGAAAATTTCGGTGATGCTTTCCTTAAGCTAATGCGATAGTGTATCATAGCGTGTCCAGCGTGTCCAGAAAAACCCTATCTCGCATCAGGATAACTGTGCGGCGTGGTCGGGACAGATTGTCCTTGACACTGTTGTCCGGTCAAACTATAATGCCTACCCAATAATGAAACTCACGGTTATTGACCCGCTTTGATGGAGTCGATAACCGACGGAGGGATTGAAACATGCCGAAAACGGCTTGCTTGGTAGGGACATTGGATACGAAGGGTCCGGAATTTGAGTTTCTTAAGGAGCGCGTAGAGGCGAATAACGTCGCAACATTCGTCATCAACACAGGGGTTCTGGGAGATCCGTATTTTGAACCGAGTGTGTCCGCCGAGCAAGTGGCAGAGGCGGGTGGGACATCGCTGACCACACTCAGGAACGAGAGTGATCGGGGCAATAGCGTCGCCGCAATGGCGAACGGAGCCGCTCAAATTGTCGAGCGACTCAACGACGATGGAGTAATTGATGGTATCATTTCGCTCGGCGGATCCGCCGGAACAACCATCGGGACGACCGCAATGCGCGCGCTGTCCGTCGGCGTTCCGAAGTTGATGGTCTCTACGTTAGCCTCCGGCGACACTAGTCCCTATGTGGACACGAAAGACATCGCGATGATGTATTCCGTCGTGGACATCGCGGGCGTCAATCGTCTCTCGCGCCAAATTCTGACGAACGCCGCGGGGGCGATTGCCGGTATGATCAACGCAGTGGTGCCCGTAGCCGATGATAAACCCTTAATCGCCGCGACAATGTTTGGGGTGACAACGGCATGTGTGACCAAGGCACGCGAGATTCTTGAGGCGGCTGGGTATGAAGTTCTTGTTTTCCATGCAACGGGCACCGGCGGACGGGCAATGGAAGATTTGGTCCGGGGCGGATTTATCGTGGGCGTGCTTGATGTCACAACGACCGAGCTTGCCGATGAGTTGGTTGGCGGGGTGTTGAGCGCGGGACAGGACCGCCTTGAAGCCGCGGGGAATCAGGGAATTCCGCAGGTTATCGCCCCGGGAGCGTTAGATATGGTGAATTTCGGTCCCCCCGATACCGTGCCCGAGAAGTTTAAGGACAGGAAGTTTTACCAACACAACCCGACAATCACCCTCATGCGCACCACCGTGGATGAGAACGCCGAGCTAGGGAAAATCATGGCGCAAAAACTTGGTCGGGCAAAGGGACCGACAACCGTGATAATACCCAAGCGGGGAGTCTCCGCAATCGACGCTCAAGGACAGCCCTTCGATTCGCCGGAAGCCAGGGCGGCGTGGACTCAGAACTTGAAGGCGAACGTGGCGGACAATGTCACGGTGATTGAAATGGACAACAACATAAACGATGACGCCTTCGCCACACGACTTGCCGAAACATTGTTGCAAAACTTAAAGCACCAGAGTTGAGTTCTTAGCTCGACTTTGTACATTTGTAGGGTGGGCACCGTCCACCATTTCTTGTAGGGTGCGCACTGCGCACCAGCCTTTGTGAGCCCAAGCGGGGCGGAAGGTGTGTAGAAACGGCGATTCACTACTCATCATAAGCCCCAGAGGGGCGACAGGTAGCAACAACTCAAATACCCAAGAATCGCTTTGTTACCTCTTTTTCAAACAGGGTCTTAAGAAACCTTCGTGGTGTACTATCTAACCCGAGTTGCCACCTTTGTAGCACAATCTGTTAGATTGTGCTTGTGATGCGCAAACTGACAGTTTGCGCCACGAAATCTCCGCAATTAATGAACTGTTCTCAATTAAAAACGGTGATGCATGTCTAAAATCTTGGGCCCTTCAGAGTTAAATGTGGAAATGAAATTAACTTAGGGCTTACGCAGTGACGCATCCAAAGGATTGTAGGAGCGATCTCCGAATCGCGACCTCCTATCGCGAGCAAAACTCGCTCCTACACAAGACGCGCAATAAAGGGAATTCTATCGATCAACCGACTGGATAAGGAGGGATCAAGCGTATGAATAATGAGTGCGATAGAACTCCGATAGTAAATCCCGTACGATAGAGTTCCGGTAAAAATCCTTCTCCCGATCGCGACTTCCTGTGGAATCGCCAATCGTTAAATCGCCGATTTCCCTCCCGCACGCGCAAATTTGCCTTGAAACAGAATCAAGAGTTTTGATACACTTTCCCCCAACAACCAGTGTTCAAGCACCCGGATTGAAGGAGTACCAAGGGTTTTAACGCAATTCTGTTTAGTGGGAAAGACGCTCCTATGCGTTGGATTGGAGGTATACTTAGGATGAAACGTCAGTTCTGCATACCGTTGCTAGTCCTGTCCTGCTTCATTGCAGGCTGCAAAGCCGGCTTCATGAGTGCCCTTGTGGCACCGCAAGAGTGGAGCGAAAATTACGCGCTTCTTGAGGGAGCAACCTGCTCCGTTCCCGCAATGGCTGACGGCAATTTGGAAACCGTTGGCACAGCCAATCAACATTGGATCGTTGTTACCTTGCCAACCCGCAAACCGATTCACCGGATAGTCATTCGGGAAACAAATATTGAAGATTTGATTATTTATGAGAATATCGGCGGAGAAGGGGAGTGGAAAAGAATCGACAAGATTAATAATAACCGTAAATCAACGATTGACATGCGAGTCAGCGTGGTGACAGACGGCATCCGATTCAAGATTGGAGAAACCTCCGACGACAAACGACTTGCAGGGGATTTCTCCTACCAAGAAAGCAGGGTAAAAAACCGACAAGTCAAGCGCGGCTACCCTACCGCACAAGAGATCGAACTCTACGGGTTTGTGCAAAAAAAGACCTCTAGCGACGAGTAAATCCTCAAGTCAAATCATCGTAACTGTTTAGTTCAGTTAATAGAAGCGATAAAAGGGTGTCCCATCAGGGCAATGGCACCTGATTCTAGAGGATCCGCGATCATCAAATCGCAGATGGAATTCCCCGACGATCGCCAAATCACCGATTTCCCTTTTCTCTTTGCACGAGAATCAAAAGCCCCAGCGGGGCGACAGGTGTATAGAAACGTGGATTCACCACACACCAAAGCCCCAGAGGGGCGGCAGATGGATAGAAACTTAAATGGCCGAAAAATGGCTTTTCTTCCTAAATTCAAACAGGCTCTAAACAGTTACAATTCATCGAATGCGTCAAGGTCTCGGGGAGTGAGGGTCAACTGCCGCCTTGGGCTCGGCGTTTCGCTCTCAACAACCGCCCCATGTTTCCCTCGCCTTGAAACGCTGCTGAAGCGTTACTCTCCTTTATCAACACCGGATTTATGGCGGCTGCCTGCCGAGGTATTGGCGCGCTTCTTGATATTCCAGCCGATTCCCCTTTGCGAGCGCTCAATCGGATCATCGTTCGGGTTGACTCACCTTTCTCGCTGCGACGAAACGCCGCAACTTGCTCCCGAAGTTGCGTGAAGTAACCGCTTGCCACGCTAAATCGGCGAAGAATCATCTCAAGCACAAAGATAAGAATGCCCGCAATTAGAAGTGTATGCGAAAGTGATTCGGGCGTTTCGACTGAACTACCGGTATGCTTCGCAATTTGCTTGGGTGTAGGTTCATAAATGCCGTTCGTGCGGCTGGCGAGCGCCCCCAGAAGCTGATGGTTAGTTTCAAACTCGCCGTACTCCGCAGGGTATGAAAGCGCGAAACTCGCCTGCCTCGATCCGCTAACGAGACCGTCCCGCTTCATCTGGGCGGTGACCAAATAAACTCCGGTCTCCCCAATAGAAAATTCCCCGCTGAACCGTGTCGGCTTTTCCCGATGCATTTCGACAATTTCCCCCGCTCCCTTCGGCGGCGCGACGCGGACATCGAACCTCTGAACGCCAGAGGTAGCTTCGGCGTTGGCAATATCGATTACTATCCGCCCGATACCGCCGCGGTGAGAAACATCAAGGTCAAAATCCCTACTGTCTCCATGAACGGGCGCCGCCCAATTGACCACTTGTCCCCAAAACTTGCCAAACTGCTCCCATTCTATCCACTCCGCCGCCCATCCGGGTTTCACATCTGAGGTAAAGGCGGCGGATTTGCCGAAACCGTAATGCCATGTGGCGAGAATCGGATGCTCCTGGTGAGAACGGATATAAACCTGACTGTATTCCTTTTCCGAGGTTGCAATGTAACCGTGCAGTCGTGGAAGCCGGAAAATACCCGCCATGATTGCCGAACCCTTCTCGCTAATTATCGGTTGAAAAGCCTCTTGAATCATGTATTTTTGGGTTTGCCTGACCTCATCCGCCAATATCTTCGGCAATTGATTTACATTGTGAACAGCCACATAGTTTCCTTGTCCTCGCTCCGCAATCGCTTGCATGAGGTTCTGAGCCGCATCGCCGATAGCAATCGTCGTCACATAGATGTCGTCAGCCGCGATCTGTTCCGCGAGTGTGTTAAAATCCCCGTCAGACCTGCCATCGGACAAAAGAATAAGATGTTTCTGTTTGGCATCGACCGCCTTGAGCATTTCGTACGCTCGTTTGAGTGCGGGGTACATTTTTGTGCCGCCGGTTGGGGCTAGTCCGCCAACTTCGCGGATAATTCTCTCATGATCCGTTGTGGGTGAGATATCCAACCCAATCTTGGTGGAAAAACCGATTACACCCGCCTTGTCCTCCTTATCAAGCTCGCGCACGCCCGCTCGGATGCCTTCAATCGCCAATTGAATCTTCTGATCCGCTCCGACGTAATTTGCCATGCTGCCGGATGTATCGATAACGAACATCAGTGCCATAGATTCTTTACGCTGCCGAGGCGTCATCTCGACAGGCAACGCTCGCTCCAAGGGTGTGTCGTGATAGCCGCCCATTCCGAATGCACGTTCCCCGCCGATTACAACCAATCCTTTTCCGAGATCGCGGACATAGCTCTCAATCAGATCCATCCGGGAATCTGAAAGATCATCAGCCGAAACATTATTCAGAATCACCACCGCACTGCTTCGCAAATCGGCTAACTCGGTCGTGAATTCATGCGGCGATACGACATCCACCGCAAAACCGCTGGATTTGAGGACGCGCTGCAGCACGTCGGTCTGTCCCGAATCACCCTCTACATACAACACGTGAGGTTGACCAATCACACTGACATAGCCGTAGGCCTCATTGTTTTCGAGAATGGCATCACGCACCGAAATTTTGAATTGGTACGTATAGCTCCCCTGTTCGTTGATTCGTTGGTCGGGCATTCTGATCTCCTGTTTTCCCGGTTTCAGCGTAATGGACTGCGGATCAGAAACCGGTGCGCCATCGCGATGCAGATGAATCTCCACCGGCTTGGCTCCCGTGCTTTCGACAATCGCACGCACGGCGAAAGTTTGACCGGATATCACATGCGAATGAAGATGCAGGGCACGTACCCAGACCTCATCGGCTCTCTCGGAATTCAACGGGATTGTGAAGATCTCACTCCCACTCGCCCGCGCGAGGTCCAAGAGCGGCTCCAGATCGCCGGTATTCTGCAATCCGTCGCTCAGCAGCACGATTCGTCTCTGTCGATCGTCCGGTAGAATACGCAAGGCTAAATGGAGCGCGGCTGCGGCGTCCGTCGCATTGTAATCTAGTGCCGCTTCCGTCAAGGTGTCGGGGGTGAAATTCGGTTGTTCCATCTTCGGGCGCATGGGGGTGGAGGCTGTCGACTGCGCGGCGAACGGAATGACACTATACAGGTCGGTCGGCTCCAACTCATCAATTGCCGCATTGATTAGATCGATTCCCCTGTGCTGTTCTCCCGTTGGCACGCTCTCCGAAACATCCAAGAGGAAGGCGACAGCGAGAATCTCTTCGCGGTGATTCCTGTGCAAACCTGCCAGCGCCAGAACAAAACACAGTACGGCAATCGTTCGCAAAACAAGCGTGGTCGATTTTCGCCATCGCGACGCTACGACTCGCGTGCCGCGATGGATAATCAGCAGTAGCGGAATGCTAATGAATAACAACAAGAAAAGGGGGGTATCAAGGTGAGCCATCGTAAAAGGGACGGATTATCTGACGCCTGCAAGACTTGCGCAAAGAGCAAAATTGGAGGATTTAGCAAATTCCTTCGTGATGTGGGGATTGTCAAATCAAGGCTTCACGACGGTAGGAGGGATCAAGGGAGCGAATAGCGACCGCGATAGAGTTCTTCGAGTGAAGGCGATAGAAAATCCCGTGCGATAGAGATCCCCTCCGAATCGCGACTCCGAACAATCATGATAACACGGGCCTCGCGCCGATCTTAGGAAGGATTGTGAATGGAGCAGACGGGATTCGAACCCGTGACCTCATCCGTGCGAGGGATGCGCTCTCCCATCTGAGCTACGGCCCCATATGGCGGTGCTTCTTGAACGAAGTTCGAACGACCTATGAGCGAAGTCCGCTGGACTTCGCGCACTGATTCGCTGCGCCATCCTCGCTTCGGGGCGGAAATTTTTCGCGGTACTATTCAATCACTATATCCAAACCAGAAAACTCATCAAGCTCGCGGGATACAGCAAGCCTAACTTCATTGGCTTTCTTGTATCGTTCTGCTATTTGCCTTTGGGCTACCATATCAAAATTACCATCGTTGTCGACTGGAATTGATATTGTTATTTTCTTTATGTCGTTAATCCTCAGGTTATTATTTGCGCTATATCCCATATTCCCGATTTCTTTTTCAATAATATTAAGCATTGTCTGCAAAAACTCATCATCTAAATTTTTCCTAAATTCTTCCTTCAAAGAAAATTTGGCAATCCTTTGGTTTAAATAAAATTTCCCCTCATCCCTCCACTTAGTTAGCCTGAAAAACGAACCGGATAGAGGGAGTAAATAATCACCCTTCGTTACACGGAATTTATCGTTAATCTCAATATTCTTTGGATAACGCACCAATTTTGGATTTTTCCCCGATAAGTTTTGAATCCGTATTATGGGGATATCTGATTCCTTTGCCGTGAACAGACTCTTTTTGAAAGTGAAACCAGAGACTACATCAAAAATTTCATCAATGGTTTTCTCTTTATACGAAAAGTCCTTTTTTCTATCAATAAGGTCTGCGACCTCCTCTCTGTATTCAAAAATACGATCAGCTACATCTTCTAATAGCTGGGGGAAATTATCGATGGCAATAGTTTTCTGTTCTTCCAGAATACCGAGTTTAATTTTTTCTTCCTCGCTCCACCATTTATCTACCAGCCAATCTTTTTCAATGCCGCTGATGAATTTTTCAATTGGTAGAACTTTACATCGATCATCAGAATTTATGTTCTCAAAACGGTTCTTATTTGCTCTAAAGAAGGAAAATAACGTTACTGCTTCCTGAAGGTCGTTTTGCTCACTACTGAATCTGTAAATATCCCGCGTTTCACCTATTTCACTGACCAAGTATGTAAATACAGGTTCTTTTTGCTGTTCTGGTTTCAACTTTTTGGTGATACCAAGAATGTACGTCTTTTTGGAGGTTGTAAAGAATGTGTCTTTTGGCAGTGAAATTATTGCATCAATAAAACACTCGTCTAAAATGAAGCGCCTTAAATTTTTGTCATTTTGTCGATTAAGAATCCCATCTGGAACTATCACAAAAGCTTTGCCCCCGGGCTTGAGAGCTCTAACGACCCATTCCATAAATAAGCCTTCAACACCCATGGCGTTTATTTTGTAATAGTTTACAAGTTTGCCATCCTTTTTAATTTCTTCTTTTAAGTTACTACTTCCCTTGGTGACATAAGGCGGATTTGTCAAAATTAACTCGTATCCATTTTCTACTGGATCTGATAGCGACCCTAGAATGGAATTTGTTTTCAGCATAAAAGTTTTGTTGAATAGCTCTGAGAATTCCTTAGTAAGTCCGGGATTTTCCTTTATTAAGTCTGAAAAATAGATGAGCATATTAGCCTTTGCCAATATGATTGTCTTTTGCTCATCTCTATCGAATCCCTTATCAAAACCTTCGATTGTAATCTGAGGGTGTATTCCTTTCTTATCAATCTTATAGAGTTCATCAAGTCTCGTAGCGAGCGGTTCTAGAAGGAATTTCCCGACGCCACAAGCAGGGTCGCAGATTTTTTTGCCCTTCTCAATTTCACTTTTTGCCATCTCCACGATGGCACGGACCACTTTTAGAGGTGTGAAAAATTGCCCCCAATTTTTCTTAACTAATGCTCTCCTTGAGAAAACTCTCAAAAAGTTTGCTCTTAAAATCGAGGTCGATGTGTTCAAGTTTTTCGTATTTAATAAACTTTTCTAAAACAGTTTTAAATGTTGTGCTATAACCCTTTACTGCTTTTTGATCTTTACTGACAAAAATTGTCCCGTTAATAATTGTTGTCTTGTCAACTGGATTTTCTGGAAATAAATCTTTGATTTTCTTTCTCACAGTATCCGCGTAATGCTCTAAAACTTCATTTTCTGTATTTTGATTGTACATTTCTGCAAGTGTATAGAAATTATGCGTTCCCTTGAGTACACCTAGATCGCTCAGGTATTTGAATATAAAAAGCTCAACAAAAGTATACAAACAATTTTCAGGCGTCGCTCCACTGACTGACCAAATATCCTGCCAAATACTTTTGGCTAAATCGGTTGGGTTAATAAGTTGCTTTGGTTTTATATTATCATTAAGTTCATTGATTGAATCGTATATTTTTTCAAGTAAATCAATGACTTCTTCTGATTTTGGATCGAATGGTGTTCGGATCTCATTCCCAGCCCAGTCCTTTACTCTATTTTCTGTGGCAGGATTCACCCAAACTCCATCTTTAGTATCGGTGGCAATGAATATTCTGGCTCCGAGTTTTCGTGCAACTTCGATCTCTTGCTTGACCGCTTGTTGTTTTTGGACGTTTGTTCTAAAGTCAGACGGCTTTTTATATTCAATAACTGCGATGATGTTTTTCCTTTGTGCTATCAAGGCATCTATTTTCTTTTTTTCAACTTCTCCATAATCAACGTTGCGAATAATTCCGTATTCTTTGAGAGATTTGACGGACGTAGCACCTATATTATAAAAATCCCACTTGCCGATTTTATCCGGGCTTTTTACAAGATTCCGTTGTAATAATTCTTCACTCATATAATTTTCGGCTAATAGTTTATCCACAGTGGCTCCAAAAACTTTTGTAATAAGCCTTAGAGTGACCACGGTAGATTTTCTGTTGCGCTGTTCTATAAAGTGGTCCCATTGTCTAGACCATACCGGATTGTATTGAAGGGACCGTTATGCAAATAGGCGAGAAACCGGGGACGGGGTTATGAGGAAGCGTTTTGCAGCGCTTCCACTTTTTCCCGCAGTTGTTGAATTTCGGCTCTGATTTCCTTCCAGTCTCTTTCCTTATAGGCAATAACGATTTGGGGGATTGCTACGGCGGCGGCTATTAGACCAATGAGCGCAATCTGCAGGAGTTGTAAATCGCCAATTCTGTTATTCAGGTTTTTTTCCGCAGCGTCAATTCTAGTATTCACAGCGTCAATTTTAAGATCGATATACTCCCTCGTGCGCTTCTCGAACGCTGCGATTTCTTCTTGGATTACAGCTCGCAGATCCGCCTTCGTCAATTCAGCAAAGGCTGGTGATGTCAGAAGCAGTAGGGACAGGATTGTTATGCACTTCATGATTGGATCTTCTTTCTTCTGTTTCGACCAAACACGCCGTATTGTCGGGAATCGCAACTCACTTCGGTACGACCAATCCTGCACCGTCGCGATAATTCGAGCCTCGCGCCGATCTTAGGAAGGATTGTGAATGGAGCAGACGGGATTCGAACCCGTGACCTCATCCGTGCGAGGGATGCGCTCTCCCATCTGAGCTACTGCCCCATATGGCGGTGAATTACCAATCTTTGCTCGAACCCATTCTGAACGAAACAACTGACGCTGCGCGCTGACTTTTGCTTGTTTCAACGGTGAGGGCAACCGGGCCAACAACAAGGTCGCCGCTTTCCCTCTATTAGCTCCGTGCGTACTCGCTCAATATGACATCTTCTCGTCTCCGGCTTCTTGACGGCTGTAACCCAGCAAATCCATTCATTACGCGCGAGTGATGTAAGGTCATTCCACGCGTCTCGCACCGCGTTCGCAGAAATAAGGGCCTCGCGTAAATCCGCTGGCACTCTATGTACCACGCCAGTGGCGATTCCTTTTTTGGTCATAAGATTATTAGACATCCTTCCAAAATAATCTCGGACCCCGATGGCGTCTGCCTTTGCTCTAATTGGCTTGGGAATAATGCCAATCGTCAGAACTCCGATGCCACCTGAATTTTGTCCATTACATTGAGTTTATTATGACAAATGTCTATTCTTTTAGCGAATAGACCACTAACAAACCCAAAACTTAATAACATTAAAAGTCCATTATGATTAAAATGAGAAAAATCTCGCTTTTGGCTAAAAGAAAGTTCGAGCCGATATTTTTTCAGGTTCTTTGGCAGTTTTTAGAAACGGCAGGTCGACTGGCGGTGGCAGGCGCGCGAAAATTGCATCCGCCGCCTTCAAAATCAGTTCGAATTTTGTCGAATGCACACCGCCAGTTCGGAAATGGCGGAGAGAGTGGGATTCGAACCCACGGTGCAGTTGCCCGCACAACAGTTTTCGAGACTGTCCAGTTCAACCACTCCTGCATCTCTCCGCAGGTTCAACGACGCTCATGGAAGAAGGATTGAAGCAGAGCACGACTTTCCTCGTCCAACACGCCTTTAACGACATTCACTCTGTGATTTAACCGCTTGTCTTGTAATATATCAAATATGGTGCCTGCAGCGCCGAACTTCGGCTCCGAAGCCGCGTAAACGACCCGCGGGATTCGCGCCAAGACAATCGCTCCGGCGCACATTGGGCAGGGTTCCAAGGTGACATATAACGTCGTATCCGTTAGCCGCCAATCCCCAACGCACCGCGACGCTGACCGAATGGCAAGCACTTCCGCGTGTGCCGTCGCATCCTCCGACTGTTGGCGTAAGTTATGCGAACGGGAAAGAACAACGCCCTCTCTGACGATTACGGCTCCAACGGGAACCTCGCCCATTTTGGATGCTTGCCGCGCAAGTTCAAGGGCTTCACGCATCCAGAACTCATCTGACATACTCAAACGCGAAGTTAAGTGTAGGCAACTGTCCCTATGATGCGGCGTTAGCCTACCTGTAGTAGGCATACTCCGTATGCCGTAACCCTTGTGCAGACTACGGCGCCGCGGAGTCTACCTACTGCGCTAAGCGCCTGAGAGGATTCGAACCTCCGGCCTTCTGATCCGTAGTCAGATGCTCTAATCCACTGAGCTACAGGCGCAACTAATGGCGGAGAGGATGGGATTCGAACCCATGGTACCACTGAGGCACAACTGCTTAGCAGGCAGCCCGATTCAACCGCTCTCGCACCTCTCCACACGTGTTCCAAACATTGGCGGTGGGAGTAGGATTCGAACCCACGGTACCTTGCGGCACAACGGTTTTCAAGACCGCCGCTTTCGACCACTCAGCCATCCCACCAAAATTGCCACTTTATTTTATCAGAGATCTTTGGCTTTTGTCAAGAAAATCCCCGCCCCAAAACAGGGTAGCCGCACCTAAGAGCCTGTTTGAAAAGTACAGTAGGGTGCGCACTGCGATCAAGCGAATGAATAATGAGCGATCAACTGACTGATTAAGGAAGGCGATAGTGAATCTTGATAGAGCTCCCTGAGAAATCCCGTGCGATAGAAATCCTGACAGGTATGTAGTAGCCAACAATGAAAACATGAAAAAACTTTCAACAAATGACCAAAAATGGCTTTGCCACCGATTATTCAATCAGGCTCTAAGTCTACATTCTCGTTTTCTGGTCTTCCCGTTTTCTGATTTTCGATTGGCAACTTCAGGGCGTTGTTTGTATAATACGGTGAGAGCAGGGGTTACGCCAAAGTTTCCACTATGACATGGCGTTAGTTCCTGTTTTCTGTTTGTGCTGGAGGAAGCCACTCGTGGAAGGGAGCGCGGGAAGCGATGAAACGGAAGGAGATAAATGGCTTGACTGTCAGAACCTTATGCGTTTTAACAAGGTGCGGCTAGAACTAGAGACACGTTGTCTTTTCCGCCGTACTCAAGAACCTTGTTAATCAGTGCGCGACTTGCGGCATCAAGGTCTGATGCGTTCGTGATTATCCGGGCGATCTCCTCATCGTCAACTATCATGTCGTGCAAACCGTCCGTGCATGCAAGAATAATGTCGTTGGAGGTGAGAGGATAAACCTCGCAATCGACCTCTACAGACGGCTCAAACCCGATTGCCCGATCGATAATATTTCGATTGGTATGAACACGGGCCTCTCGCGGGGTTAATTTCCCGATATCCACCAGTTTTTGGACTAACGAGTGGTCTGTAGTTATCTGCTCAAGAACGCCGTATCGCAAGATGTAGAGCCTGCTGTCTCCGACATGGGCATAGATTAGCTCGGATGGCGTAATAAAGCCCCCGATAAGGGTTGTTCCCATCCCGTTCCTATGATCTCTGGTTAACGATCTCTCGTAGATCCGGTGATTCGCCTCTTTGACAAGCTCTTTCAACGTCGTCAGTTTTCCGGCGGGGCTGGTATTCATGCTGACCGCGGGCAAATTGTCAAGTTCATCTGCCCATTCTTGGAAAACGGCGACAGCGATACCGCTTGCCACATCACCCGCATCGTGGCCCCCCACCCCGTCCGCGAGAACAAACAGACCGATTTCTTCGTCAACGAAATATAAATCTTCGTTGAGCGTGCGATGTTTTCCTATATCTGTCCGCGCGGCGAATTTCATGTTTTCGGTTCTACCATCGGCGAGTCATGTGTGTGGGCTGGAATCCTACATATCAAGTAACGACACAAACGATGGAAACCGCTTTCGGTTTCATCGCCTTCGACAGATGGCACAATAACATAAGGATCAAGCGACCGCATAGGGAGCGCGATAGAGTTCCCATCGAGATCCCCACGAGGTGTATTTCCAATAACTTCAGGCGTTGAAAACTGACCAGAATTAGTCGGATTTTATTACTTAACCCAAGTTGTCACCTTTGTAGCACAATCTGTTAGATTGTGCTTGTGATGCGCAAACTGACAGTTTGCGCCACGAAATCTCCGCAATTAATGAACTATTCTCAATTAAAAACGGTGGTGCATGTCTAAAATCTTGTAAGTAGCAACTTGGGTTATTTAAATCTCCTTCATTCCTGTCTAAAGGATGGAGGTAAGTTCAAAGTTCAGGCTGACATGGAAAGGAAATCTTCCTCCCTTCCATACTTCCATACTTCCATACTTCCAATCTCATTCTTCCTGCTGGTCGCTCCGGAAGATAGTCATTAATACTGAAACTTGCTTAATGAGTTGAAAGATAGACATGCAAAAGGTATTCATCGTTCATTACGCCGAGGTCGGGCTGAAGGGCAAAAACAGGTCCTTCTTTGAGAACAGGCTCGTCCGGAATATCAGGCAAGCGCTCGAAGGTACGGAATTCGTGGATGTCCAACGGATTTACGGCAGGATTCTGGTGAGGTTGGAGGAAAGTTCGGATATCCACGAGATTCAACGACGCTTGGGCACAGTCATGGGCATCGCGCATTTTGAGCATTGCCGCGTTACCGAGCAGAATATGGAGGCAATCAAGAACGGGGCGCTTGAGTGGATTCGGGGACGGGAATTTCAAACACTGAAGGTCGAGACGAAGCGGGCGAACAAGCTTTTTCCGCTGACCTCCCCGGAAATTAGCGCCGAGGTCGGCGGCTATTTGCTCAAGCACACCGGTGCCAAGGCGGACATGCACCGCCCCGATCTACTGTGTTGGATTGAGATTGTCGAGAAATCAGCCTACATTTACACTGACAAGATTCGAGGAATCGGCGGATTGCCCGTCAGTGTCAGCGGCAAGGTGCTAGTCATGCTCTCCGGCGGCATCGACTCGCCCGTGGCGGCGTGGCGCATGATGAAACGCGGCGCGAAGGCGATATTTATTCACTTCTACAGCTATCCCTACACGGACAAAGCGTCGCTTGAGAAGACGGCGGAACTCGTGGAGATATTGGCGAAGTCGAATTATCGAACGCAGGTCTATTATGTCCCGTTCGCGGAGATTCAGCGCGAGATTGTGACAAAAACCCCGGCGCCGTTTCGCGTTATTCTCTATAGGCGAATGATGGTGAGGATTGCAGAGCGGATTGCGGCGCGGGAAGGAGCGTTAGCGCTTATTACGGGAGAAAGTCTCGGGCAAGTCGCCTCGCAAACCCTTGCAAATCTCAAGGTAATCGAAGATGCGGCGGGGCTGCCCATTCTGCGTCCGCTCATCGGCGATGACAAAGAAGAGATTGTCAATCTCGCCCGGCAGATTGGCACCTTTGACATATCGACACTGCCGCATCAGGACTGCTGCTCGCTTTTTGTGCCCGACCACCCTGCCACCAACGCGGCGATTGACGACGTTCAAGCCGCAGAGGACGCGCTAGAAGTCGATGCTCTCGTGGATCAGGCATTGGAAGCGGTTGAAAAACAGACCGTCAACCCCTCATTTTCCTGAGTGTAATACACCCGAAAACTAGACAGTTTAAAAAGTCTATTTCCCACTAGCAAATCCCTTGTCATCTGTGCGATAATATGGCACATAAAAGTCATTTGTACTTCGATAGGATAGATTGTCCAGATTTCCTGCCTTGAATTCCCTTCAATTTCGTTTCAAGGACAAGGCAAGTTCAGGTGCGTTTCCCGAGCACAATGATACTCCAATTGTGAGTTTTTCACTCTCGCGCAAATGTCGAGTTTCGCGAAAGACTTATTGGGTCAAGTGATGTCCCCGCCCACACCAAAAGAACGAGACATAAGTGAGATATTTCTGATTAAGGTTTACGGTTTCGACCTCAAGAAATCGTTGTGTTGTATAGAAGTAGGAGTTACGCAGTTGGCTGAAGCGTATAAAGAGGTTGTGCCAAATAAGCCCGTACCGCATCTCTGACAATAGAGAGTTTTGCATCAAACCAACTGATACCGGTATGATAGCAATAGTGCTCAATTCTCAGAAAGGCTCTCAGCGCTAAACCGATATGATTTCTTTGAGTGCGAGCAGAGCGCACTTGTGCGCGTTCAATGCCAACAAATTGCTTAATCCCGCGATGATATTCTTCTATTGTCCAAGACCATTCGGCATATTTGAGACGCGTCAATTCGTCCATCTGTAAATCATTCGTTGCCCAATATTCAATGTCACCTTCTGGAGTGTCAACCTTAAATACTCGAATCAATCCATAGCCTTTGAGATGGACAATTGTACCTGTTGATTCACTCGGAAGCGTACTCACCGGACGGTTACCGGAATAATCTTTACTGACAAGTCGGTTGGCAGCTAGACGAGTAAGCCACTTCCAACCATGACCTCGCACCGCTTTTAGATTCTTTAGACTGGCATACCAACTATCAAAACACACACATTCAGGAGCAAAACCGCGTGTTTTCGCTTCTTCAAGCATGGCGCGGAAATGCTCATTCTTCGTCAAGCCGTCTTTGGCTTTATCATAGATTCGATAATCACACGGAATATGTCTATCGCCATCCGTCCAGAGCAAAGTGACCAAGTTAATCCCATTCACAACTCGGTGGTGTTTCCCTGACCAGTGTTTTGTCACGAGTTCAATCTTTTGTGAATAAGGTTTATCCAGAGTCGAGTCATCTATAACTAAAATTCCGGATTCTAATTTCACCTGATTTCTCGATTCTTGCCACAGTTTGCCAGTATCGGGTTCCTCTCGATGCAAGAGCCGTGTTATCGAATCGTGAGCCGGAGGATTATCAGCTTGGGGTTGAACTTTTTCCGATTCAAGACAACTGTAACTTTTCTGAGCGGCTACCAAGAAATCAATATAGTCAGTGTCAGTATATTTAGGGGGATTCATACTCAAATTATAACCTATTTTCACTCAACTGCGTAACTCCTAAGAAGAAACAAAGTATGGCAGAAAAGAAGCACGCTCGTGTTAGAACCCTGAGCAGTTTTATGAAATGGGCAATACAATTCACAGATGGACAATATCTTTTTCGAGGCGTCTCAAATGACACCTATAAAATAGAAGCATCTGCCTATCGACGCTTGCCAAAAGAAGACAGAGAGGATCCGGGTAAACTCCTCACGATTACTCAAGAGTTAATAGATAGTGCGCGGTCTTTAGGGCATGATCGGAATGAAGGTCAACCCCGGTCGGACTTAGAGCTACTCGCCCACCTCCAGCACTACGGAGCGGCTACTTGCCTAATAGACTTCACGCGCGACGTGATGGTTGCACTCTGGATGGCGAGTCAACAGAGCACAAAAGAAAAAGACAAAAAAAAGAAAAAAGCAAAAGGCAAAGTGTTTGCGGTACGGAGCGACAATCTTTCCCAGTTCAGAGTTGTTTCTGACGAACAACGACGCTGTGCGAAAATTGGGGATTTTTTCGAGCAAGAAAACAAGAGGTATCCGCTCTATCAATGGCAACCCAATTACCAGAATAACCGCATCATAGCTCAGGAGTCCGTCTTTATTTTTGGCAGTGCAGACGTTCCGGTAGAAGCAGAGTGCATTATTTTACCAAGTGCCAAGCAAAAACTTTCGGAATTAGTAGCTTGTAGCTTTTAGACTGACGACAAACATAAAACTTGGTACCCTGTCGTAAATCTTTTCGTCACACGTAGATGTCCATAGTGACTATTCTTCTCGTAGGAGTTTGCTATGGACATTTTGAATCTTATGAAAGAGTTTCCAAATCAAGAATCTTGTCTCAGATTTATAGAGGAAAAACGTTGGAAGGACGGTGTTTGCTGTATCCACTGTGGCAGTGAAAAAGTTGGACGCAAGAACAAAAACGACATTACTACTGGTTGGAATTGCTACGATTGTGAATCTAGCTTTTCGGCTACAGCAGGAACCATCTTCCATGGTACCAAGATACCTCTCCAGAAATGGTTTTTGGCTATCTCAATTCTTTCCAATGCCAAGAAAAGCATATCGAGTTGTCAGCTTGCTCGTGACTTGGACATGAATCAAAAGTCCGCTTGGTATATGGCAATGCGCCTCCGTGAGAAAATGAGTGATAGTGATGAATTGCTGAAAGGGATAGTTGAAGCGGACGAAACCTATGTCGGCGGCAAACCCAGAGCAAAATCTAAGAGAGGTAGAGGCACAAATAAATCTCCCGTCATCGGCGTAGTCGAGAGAGGCGGTCGGGTGGTTGCTAAATTCATGAAGGTTCTATCTGGTGAAAATATCAGAGAATTCATCCTTAGCAATGTCTCACCCGATGAGTCTATTCTTATGACTGATGAATTTCGCTCTTACAATAGTCTGGACGAAGATATCGAAAGACATGTTATCCATCACCAAGAGAGATATGTTTCTGAGGACGGCGTAACTCACACCAACACCATCGAGTCGTTTTGGGCTTGTGTCAAGAGGTCATTCTACGGAACGCATCATCACTACAGCAAGAAGTGGCTGCCACTGTATATCATGGAGTCTTGCTGGAAATATAATCGCAGAAAAGATGATGAGATTTTCATAAGATTTTTTGATGAATGCTTCACCTGAGCCACATGAATTGTTTGGCTATCGGTATATTCTGTCAACGACAACATCATGGTGTGCTGAAAATCCCATAGTGTTGGAAATTAAAATCCCGCAGATAACCCGCAATGCTCCCGCGAGCATGTACAAACGCTTGGTCAACATGATATGCCTCCATTTCTCTCTTATAGAGATGTATTTTAGTGTGAATCAAGATTCCGAACACTGTCTAAAATGATTGTACATTAAGAAGAGAAAAGCAAGCAAATCGACCAAAAAGCAGTTAACTACTAAGTCCCAAAACTTTTAACAGATCTATATCGAATATCAGGTATCTCCGAAGCAAGCATTTATCCTGACTTTGACGGTTTTGTCAGCCAACATGCTTGGAATAAGCCGTATCGTGAACCGGACGCATTAAACATATTGCAAAAAGGAATGCAGGCGGTCCAAGGAGAAAAACGGGATGAGAGTACCCCGTCCCCCGATGTAGGTCCGTTGCGTGATCCCCAATTACCTGAAGCTACCTCGATTGAAGCGCCAAAGCCACGAGGAGAGAAAAAATGAATTCACAAAGCATAGCCTATTTCAATGAAGCCATTGCTCTTTTACAACCAGGTGACCCCACTCTCGTTACTGCGCATCATAACCGTGGCTTTGCTTACTTCCGACAAGGCGATTATAAACGTGCTCTTGAAGACTACACCAAAGCGCTTGAACTTAGACCCGATGACGTGGAAATCTATTTCGATCGCGGCATTGCTCATTTCCATAACCGCGAATTTGACTACGCAATTCACGACTATACCGAAGCGCTAAAACGAAAGCCCGACTATGTAGAGGTTTATCATAACCGGGGTGTTGCTCATCGTATCAATCGTAACCACGATAAAGCTCTTAAGGACTTTAACAAGACCATTGAATTGAAACCATATTATTCCACACCTTATAACAGTCGCGGCCTTGTATTCTATCAACAAGACAATTTGGACCGTGCCATCAAGGACTTTACCAAAGCAATTCAGCTAGATCCGAATTATTTCGAGGCTTTTTGCAATCGCGGCGTTGCGCGCGATGCTAAAGGAGCCCACGATCAGGCGTTCAGGGACTACTCGAAAGCAATACATCTCAATCCCAATTATACCGAGGCGTATTACAATCGCGGCCTCGCTTATGTCACCATGAGAGACTATGATTCTGCAATTCGGGACTTTACCAAAGCAATAGAATTGCGATTTGATTTTGCCGAGGGATATAACAGCAGGGCGGTTGCCTATGACTACAAAGGCGAATTTGATAGAGCAATTCAAGACTATAACAAAGCGATAGAACTTAGACCTAACTACACCGAAGCATATGTTTATTGCGGTATTGCATTGAGCAAGAAGGGCGAGATTGGTAGAGCAATTCGAGGCTTTAACAAGGCTATAGAACTTCAACCGAATTACGCTATCGCGTATGTCAATCGCGGATTAGCGTACTACAATTCAGGAGATTCCAATCATGCTCTTGAAGATTACGATAAGGCGATAAAGTTCGATCCGAGTCTCGCTCAGGCCTATAACAATCGTGGCAACGTACACCGGCGAAACGGGAATTATGACCGTGCCTTCTTGGACTATAACAAGGCAATTGAGCTAAAGCCGGATTATGCCGAGCCTTACAACAATCGCGGAAATGCTTACAGTGACAAGGACGAGCATGAGCGTGCTATCGAAGACTATTACACGGCGATAAAACTCAAACCAGAGTTAGCCAAGCCGTATAGTAACCGTGGTGTTGCGTATTTCCACATGGGGGAGACGGAACTTGCCATTGAAAACTATAACAAAGCAATAGGACTGGCCCCCGATGATGGTGATACCTACTACAATCGTGCTGAGGTGTGGTTACATCGGAGCCAATGGGAGGACGCCCACGAGGATTTGAAGATTGCTAAAGGCAAGGGCACGGATATCATTGCTGCATTCCAGAACGACTACCAAAGCGTCAAGGACTTTGAGAAGAAAATCAATGTTGAACTGCCCACACATATCGCTGATATGCTGACGAGCGAACTGCCTAGGAGTGCGATTACCCCAAAAAACCAGCCGGTCGAATAAGGTGTATTTCCAACAGACAAATCTGCCATTACCTATGCGATAATGCTACACTGAGACGCACTTTAGACGTGCCAGGCTCAAGCAGATTTCCACCTTAAATCCCCTCCATTTCTGTCTAAAGGATAGGGGTAAGTTCAACCCACAATCCCTCTGCTTATTGCAATTGCCGGTTTATGATGGAAACTTACCACCAGCGTAACCACAAATGAGGATATCAAAGAACTCAAGGCTGACATGCTAGAGATTCGGTAAATGCTTTTCACCCACATGAGCGACGAAGAAAAACACTCCTGAAATCACATTCTATTCATCAAATCCCGCGATGCATCGCGTCACGTCTACTGCATTACATGCTGCGTCCTGTTCTCGCACGCGCAAAGGAGGTGTATTGTGCAAACACACTGTTGTTGTCCCAAATGGTACGATGTCCTTGATTTAGACCCGTATTCGCCCTGATCGACAAATATGAGGCACAGCCCGTCTTTAGCAAGGGCTTTAGTATTTATCAGCCCTGCTTTATGTGCCAGAACGACGATCGAATCCCGGAAAACCCCTACGCAATTGACGAATTCAATGCTAAGGAGTTGTTTGGCGAATTGCCACACCCCGAAACGTTGAATCTATATTTCGTTGGTACCAACGATGGCAACTTTGGGACGCAGGGCGTGCATCACCCACCCATTCTTGAAGGGTGCGATCAAGCGACTGATTAAGGAGACCAAGCAAGCGAATAGCGCGCGCGATAGAAAATCCCGCGCTATTGAGATCCTGTTGCCGCGTCCTGTAACGAGTTGACCACGTAACCCGCCGCGTTAATATGCACTTGCGATCTTCGGCAGATGCCCCTGTGGTTGCTGCCCGCAGTCTTACCTATCGGAGGTAGTGCGCGAGGATACCCAAACTCCAGACGCGGGGATGAAGTGCGCGCTATTTGTAATCACTAAGGTCGGGGTTAACTTGGCGATTTCGCCATTCAGATTAGGTGCTCTCGTCTTGATGGGGGCGCAACTGTTCGTCAACGCTATACTTTCCCGCGCCAATCACGATTAAACTCAAGAAAACGATTCCGAGTTCGATGGCATGCGAGGCACCGCTCAGACCATCACCTCGACTCAGATGGCTAACAGCAGCAACCAGCATGGTTATCGTCAAGAGGATACAAGCCGGTCGAAAAACTATGCCGAGGATTAGACAGACACCGCCAAAGAACTCGGAAATCGCTGCCATGAATCCCCAGAATGCCGGCAAGAACCCGATGCCTAGACTCGCCATTGCCATGCCAATCTGTGTCCATTTCTCCGCGCCGCCAAATAGTTTGGGCGCTCCGTGAACGATGAACATCAACCCGATTCCGATGCGGAGCACTAAAAGACCGGTGTGCCTATGCTTGTTCAAAAATGTCAACACCATTTCCCTGATTCTCCTTTCCTGCGATGGGTCAATAGACCTTAAGGGAGACGACCAATGCTACGCTTCGCTTTAGCCGTCGCCGCGGCAGGGAGTGAAACTTATGCCGTTTAAACTCATCCGTTGAAATATAATCTCCCCGGCTGGTTATGGTTGGTGCAATCTATAGCCTTTTGCTTCAAAAAGCGGAAGTCACCGGGTAAGACGGACGGGCTATGCGTGCGCCTCTCGGGAGATTGTGATTGTCACGGTAACATAGCTGGTATACACTGTCAACAGTATAGACATTTACATTAATGTTTACACATATTGCGGTCTACAGGAAAGCAGACGACCAGACGGACGCAAAATGAATGGAATAGAAATGTGCGATTTGATGATAGAAGATTGTGATGACAAACCGACTGTAGGAGATCAAGCGAGTGGTTAACGAGTGCGATAGAGATCCCTCTCCGAATCACGACCTCCTATCGCGAGCAAAACTCCCTCCTACAGAAGACGCGTAATAAAGGGATTTCTATCGATCAACCGACTGGATAAGGAGGACGATAGTAAATCCTGATCGCTATTCGCTCCCTTGATCGCGACTACAAACCGAACAGTGTAAATCCTATATGCATAAATCTTGGTTGAAACGACTATATCTGTTCCAATCTCGGCAGAAACTACCCGGTAGTTGGAAGTGTCAAGAACGCATACATCGGGGCCTCCAGAACCATATTGGGTATCATTGCAATCAACTTGGACTCTTGGACTCATAGGGCAAACGCGCGTTCCCGTAGCAAGTTTCATTCCCACACTTAACCCTGAAGACCCGACCGCAAATAAGCGAAATTAGGGCAAGTTTCGCTTACATTGGGTGGCTATCAAGTCTTACCAAGTAAACCCCAACGCTTTACCCCTCTCCATCACGCACCAAGTCAAGAATCTTTTGGGGATTCTGTCAAACCCTTTCAAACATCTCTAATCCCTCACGGCATACAGCGTCACACAATTTTTTGAACACAACTCCTTTAAGGGCAATACCCATGACACTGAGTTCTTTAGCTAATTCGCTGCCAGCGGGAACGAAATGGACATTCGGCGAATTAGGAATTAGCCTCCTATGTGTCGAGCCAAGCAGAAAAATCTGAGTGACCGCATCTGTAACCCCAAAAGGGAGTTCTAACGCTTGAACGTACTCTTTACCCAATAAGAAGAAAACTAAATCATAGCGCCTAATTAACACCTTTGTCCGTTCATGAAGTTGAAGGCTGTGGCTACGCTCTAAGATTTCATTTGTCCTGAGACCTTGAAATGTACAATTGTAAGGAGCTATAACTTTGCATTCACTGAGCAAACCATATTTCGCGGAAACAATTGCTAAATCAACGGCTTGCTCTCCATAAACTTGCCGAACCTGTTTCAGCCCTTCCATCAAACGCCTATGCTGAAGTCCGGTATACATCTTTGCAGCAGGTGCTTCACAATTTAGCTTATCGCTTGTGCATGAACTGATAACCAATCTCTTCATGCTGCAAACTCCTTTCCATATCACGACAACATCTGTACTATCATGACCACTTAATCAACAACCTCAAAGGCTTTCGTGTCCGGAGTAACGAACAGACCAATCCTCAAATCCATTCGATCTTCGGCCGCCATTATCGCACGAGGCTGCTAAACAACCAAGTTGCGGAATTAATGCAAGTATAGCAGCTATTACGTTGCTCATCATTTGCATAGTATCAATTCCTTAAACTTCAGGTCTAAGCTCGACTTTGTGCATTTGTAGGGCGGGCATCGCCCACCATCTACGTAGAGTGCACACTTCGATAGAAATTCCACCACCCTGTGAAAGCGCCAGCGGCGATCAAGCGAGTGAATAGCGAGTGCGATAGTAGTCCGTTCATCTTGCCCCGACCTCTTGAGGTGCAGAACAGTAGGTTGGGTTGAGCGGTCATTTCCGAACTCAAAAGAACTCCCCTCTTCAATGACCAACCTGCCTAAACAACAGAGCGAAACCCAACTCCGCCACCACAATCGAACGATATAGCTTTCAATGCGATGGAGCTCCCATAGATGTTCCCCGCCCGCCTTTGAAAGCTCCACCTCGCCGACAGTTGTATGCAATCACCCAAATACCCGCTTAGCCGCCACAACTTCATTTCTCCCTATCAAATCCCTCCTCGTCTGTGCAATAATATCTATTGGAAACGCTCAAATAAATCTGGGAGACGAAAACCAAATGGACAACAACACGAACACGGACGAGACGAAAAAACGCCAAGAAGACCTAGACACTGCGCAGAGGTGGCTCGGCGATGCCCGCGAATGGATCAAATTGGCGGAACAGTTGAATAGCGAAAGTGCAGAGCGCCAGAATAGCAACTCTCCCGAATTCCACAAGTTGAACGTCGCGCATGTCTGTACAGTCTTGGCATTTCAGTTGGCGTACAACTCGCTGCTAGTTGCCGAAGCGAAATGGCCGAGGGAAAAGGATGGCGTAGAGAAAACACACAGGAGGCTGCAAAAGGAGACGCAAAGCACAATAGAGGGATGGATTAGGGAGACAGGAAACGACAACAGCAATTTATTGAAAAATCTTGACAATTACATGAACGAATACGGGATGGAAAGTGCGTTGGAAGACGGAAACCACCAATTTAACACTTCGGCGTTGGCAACGGTACTTGATGAGTTACTGACGCTAGGTGAACAAAAACTAACTGACGCTAGAAACGTCATCCATCAGAATCAACCCGCTCCCAATCTTGATACCGTCCTTGAGAAAATCGGAGAGATAGCAAGAGCCTCGGAAGGTAGCGACTATATCTATCGCGGTGAACCTGAATATTATGACAAAGTATCGTCAAACCTATACCGACACTACGAAGGTGATATTGAGGCAGAACATTTCCGGATAGAAATTGCCCAAGATAACATGTTGGAAGATGCCAAACGTTATGCCGAGAAAGGCACTAACTTCGAAATCCTAACTCAACTCCAGCACTTCGGCGGAAAAACCAATCTCATAGATTTTTCTACTGATTACCTAGTTGCCCTCTTCTTCGCTTGTGATGGCTCTTTTGATGAAGACGGTAGAATTCTCCTATTGAAAGAAACTGAGGTAATCAAGAAACAATATGGCGTCACAACACCCCGGATTCCACAAAACCGTGTCTTAGCTCAAAAAAGCAAATTCGTTCAACCTCCCGAGGGCATCATTGATCCAAGCAACGAAATTGATATTCCTAGCAGCCTCAAAAAGCCGATATTAGACTACCTGAGAAAGCACCACGACATTTCCACTGAAACCATCTATAACGACCTTCATGGATTCATTATAAATCAGAATCGCCATCAAAGCGCTTACACGGAGTTCTTCAAAGGTAAGACATGTCACGATAATGAAAACTATCCCAAAGCCATTGCGCATTACACTGAGGCCTTGCAGCGAAACCCGCAATTGTTTGAAGTTTGTAACAATCGCGGAGTCGCTTACGGTGAGATAGGAATGCATGACTACTCTATCAAAGACTTTGGCAAGGCGATAGAACTCGAATCAAATAATCCCACGGCATACATCAATCGTGGGCTGGCTTATTACCACAAGGGAGAATATAGTCATGCGATTCAAGATTATAATAAAGCGTTAGAACTGAAACCCGATTGGGCCGACGCTCAATACAATCGCGGGTTGGCTCACTACCACAACGGCGAATATGAACCTGCTATCAGGGACTTTAGCATTGTAATAGATAGCGATGCCAACGATTCCAAAGCGTATGACAGTCGCGGAACTGCTTACAGGAAGTTAGGCAAGCATGACTACGCCATCAAAGACTATAGTAAAGCGATTGAACTCCAATCTGATTATGCCAAGGCTCGTTACAATCGTGGGTTGAGTCATAACGATCAGGCCAGATATGACCGTGCCATTCAAGATTTTAACAAAGCGATAGAACTGAAACCCGATTGGGCCGACGCCCATAACAATCGCGGGTTAGCATTCTACCACAAGCGGGAATACGACCTCGCTGCCAAAGACTTTAACAGTGCAATAAACATCAAACTTAGCCATGCCGCAGCGTACAACAATCGTGGAATCACACACGAGAAAATGGGCAAGCGGGACTGCGCCTTCGAAGACTATGACAAGACTATAGAATTAAAACCCGATTGGGCCCCCGCTTATTACAATCGTGGATTGATGTGTTTACACATGGAAGACTGGGAGAAAGCCGAGTCTGACTTGACTACAGCAAAGAACAAGGGCATGGATATTGTGGCGGCATTTCGTGAACGCTATGCAAGTATTTCCTACTTAGAAAAAGAAATCGGCGTGAAGTTACCGGAAGACATCGCCGCAATGCTGCAACCTAGCTGATTGCCTTGAGAAAACCGTGACCAAAACAACGCGTTGTGGTGTAATACCATTTCTCTTTATTTACAGTGCATTACTACCATCAATCAAGTCTTTCTAATGCGGGGCAAGATGCTCGCCTACCGTTTCGGTACGCAAGGTGATGGTCGGTATAGGCTTTTTCATAATAGCATAATTGAAATCCATTATACGCAATTTTATATTAGCGAAACGGTGTAATTACCCCAAAAACGAGACAGAGGATAGGACTACTAGCCTATCAAACTCCTTTCAAAATCATACGGTGTTTCACTTCCCATCCTTATACTTCTCCACAGGGCTCCGTTCCTCCGGCGCCTCCCTCACATACCGCGCCGGCATCGTCGGGTCCTGCCACCGCCCCGCCCGCTGCACCTCCTTCATTGTTGCCCCGGCGTCGGCAAGCGACACCGCAGACCCGATACGAAGGGAGTGTCCACCGATCAATTCCTCCACGCCAGCTTCCACCGCCCGCCGCTGTATCGCTTCTCGTGCCCCCTTCACCCCCAGCCGATCGTCAGTCACATGATTCTGGAAGCGTATTCTCCGGAACAGAGCCGCCGACGCAATCCCTGCTCTCCTTCGATACCGCTCTATCAACCGACGTGTCGATTCGCAGATATACAGGAATTCGCCCCGCTTCTCCGCATCTGCTTTTTTGCCGCGCACCTGAAGTCCCTCGGCTTTAACATCCTCCACATCAACAGCAACCGCCTCCGAGATGCGTAACAGGCAATCGCTCATCAAGCTAATCATGGCGGCATCCCGCAACCCCGCCGCTGTATCTGACGATTCCGCCGCCGCGCACACCCGCTCCACTTCGTGCCATGTCAGCCCGTCTACCTGACGGCGCCCGCGCCCTTTACCTTCGCCGCGGATACTCGACAATGTGCGAATGGTGATGTCCCCAACCACATTGCCAACCCCACGGTACTCAGCCATCCACTTCACCGCGGAAACGACCAGGTTGATTGTCGCCGGTGACTTCCCTTCTGCATGAAGGAACTTGATATATTCCTCCAACACCGCATCGGTAAGGGCGCGTCCCTCTAGCCATGCCTCCAGCTTGCGCGTCGCGTGCTCATACGCTTTGAGCGTGTTGTCCGACACGTTTGCCCTAATCTCCTCGCCCGTACCAGAGGCGATACGCAAACCGGTGTCCAGTTCCTTCCCTTGCTTCATGATAAAATCCTCGTCAGACTTACGCCTACGTTGCCATATTCATCGACCATCCTAGCCTTCCGTCCATAGCTGGCACGCCAAGTGAACATGGCAACACGAACGTCGTTATTTACAGGCAGCTCCAAAGAATCTCGACCTGCCTGCCTTAGAACTGGCCTTCCCTGACCATCGTTCGACTTAATCTTCTCACCACCGACGGCGTCACCGGATCATTGTCCAGGAGGAACCCCTCGCCCTTCTTTAGTTTAACGGAAGCAACACTGTCCAGCTCAGCCAGTTCCTTCGCCCCTTGCAATGCCTTTAGATCGCCCCCGTAGTAATCGTACCAAGGCAGTCCCGCGTTTGTGTAATTCTGAGCCGTCGGCGGCTCACTTGGCGGCTGGCACCCCGTCAAGTGCAAGAGCTGAACGCTATTGACGATATGCACGAAGCAGCGTGAGCCGTTCGACGTGTCCCACGCATCGATACCGTGTTCGTCCTCGTATATCTCTTGCCGCATGAGTCCCCCCGGCGCCAACCCCATCTCCTCAATTATTTTCAAGCTTTCCCGCGATGTCTCGCTGTTCGTTGATGATAGTACCTCACCTAGCCTTTCTTCGTAATTTGACCGCTTCATGGGGTAGACGGCGATCTGAAGTCCGCCGTGCTCCGCCTCTCCCGTTAGTTGTTCCTCCGCCGTGTAGCCGTCCCCCAGCGGCATCGCCACGAACTGCCATATCAAGCCCTTCTGTACGCAGAACCCGTCCAACCACGGCTGACCCGGCACCACCACGTAGTCCTGCGGTTCACCGCTGAGTCCCTCGCTCCATGCCTCTCCGGTCACCGCGTTCACCTTCCCCGCCGCAATCTTCACCGCCATCGGATAGTCGCCGCGAAAATTAATCCACAGCGCCTCCGCTTGGAACATCGGTAAAAACACCCCGCCATGTCGGCTCCACTTTTCCGGCAAGTCATCTGGATAGTCGTCCACGCGGCTCAGCGGAAATTTCCCCAGCCCCGGCGGTAGATAATGTTCCCGATTATCGTCCGGAATCCGCAATGTCCGCTGGAATTCGATCGCGAGCTCCGCATCCTCGTGTACGTCAGGGAATCGAAATATAAGCTGATCGTCTTTCAGTTCGATAGTCTTGTTTCGCTTCTTGGTCCTGTTAGCCATTTTCGTAACACCTCTTTATTTGAGTTTGCAAAAGCAATTGCGAAAGCCGCGCAGAATCCACTTATATCCTATAACAATAATTATACAACATAAGATTGCCAAAGTCAAATCCTTTTTTTGGGAGCCCCTTTTCAATTGCGCGAAACATCGGCACGCGTTATAATTCCCTAACCAGATTTTCCACACGCTTGACAACTCACCTATTTCCGCGTTAGTCGCTTTATTCCTCGTCATCTGTGAGATGATAAGACACTGAGAAGCTGGTTGCATGTTGCCGAATTGATTAGATTCTCCACCCTAAATCTCCTCCATTTCTGTCTAAAGGATGGGGCTAAGTTCAGTTATTTTGGGTAGCAATTTCGGTTTCATGCCTTCATACCGAAATTTCATACCTACGCTCTTTTGACTTTAACATGAAAACTGCGTAGAATCCAGTGATAGCATGAGTTCTACCCCTCTCTCTGTCTCTACCGAAAACCCCCGTTTGGTATGAAAATTATGAAATTTCCGAGGTGTACTAAACGAGGGTTTTCAGGTCACACTTGGAGTTTGCAAACAGGTTCAAAACGAAAGGACTCCTAGACCATCAAACTCCACCACAAAATCTTCCTCACCTACACGTCGCTCTTCCTCGTCACCATCGGCGGGATATTCGCGATTGCGAGTTATTTTATACGCGCCGCGTTTGACGGGCAGATTCGCGAGGAAGCGGCAGAATTCAGAACTCGTATCTCGGAGACGCACAATTCCTTGGTTGCGGACATTGAGGAGAAGGTCGAGACTGAAAGAACCGACCCCGATGTCGTGCGCGCCATCAGAAACCAAGAAACACGGCCGACGACGATTAGAGACACCGTGCTGGAAATTCTGGAGTACGGGGACGCCGACGGGCAAATCATCGCCAGTCGATTGGATCTGGATCTTCGCCGGGGAGAGGTTGATTCGGAAGCGCGGGATCGCGCAGTAAACAGAGCCCCCAAATCCGCGATTCGGCTGAGAAACACGCGGCGCGGCGAAATCGGTTCCTCCGAATCGGCAATCGAGGTCACGCTGCCAATCAAGGCGGGCGAGAGAATCTTGGGTTTTGTCACGGGCGGCTATTTCTTGCGAGATCGACTTCGTCGTGCGCTGAGCAACCAATCACGACATACGGTTTTTCTTCGGGAAGCGGACGAACTAATCCCTCTGAATCGATCGGAAGGTTCCGTTCCGGTCGAGAAAAATGAGCTGATTCAGGCTGCCGGCACGGACAAAACCGGCAGGTTCTCAAAGATCAAAATTGATAACATGCCGCACAGCGTTATTCCGGTAGCGCTGCCGACGTTGCCGTCAAGCTCACCCGTCGAATTGATTATCGCGTATTCTCACCAAAACGAAATCAGGTTGCAGCGCCAGTTGACACTGATTCTTTTTGTCGTGGCGGCGGTCGGACTGCTGTTCGCCTATATTGCCAGCTACCTGATCGGACTCCGGATGACCAAACCCATTCACGAACTCACGTCAGGCGTAAGCCGGATCGCGTCCGGGGAGCTTAACCACCAACTGGATGTCCGCACCCGAGACGAAATCGGACAGCTTATGCAAGGCGTCAACCGGATGGCGACAGATCTGAAAACCAACTTGGAGCGACGAATTAGCGCTGAACGTGTCGCCGCGTGGCAGGATGTGGCGCGCCAAATTGCCCACGAAATCAAGAACCCGCTGTTTCCTATTCGAGTCTCAATCGAAAACCTTCAGAAAGCGCGCTCGCAGCCCGAAATCTTCGATAAGATATGCGACGAATGCACCGAGACCATCATTGAAGAGGTCGACCGACTCCAGCGGATGGTGGACGAATTCCATCAATTCGCTCGGCTGCCCCTTCCCGACCGAAAGCCTTCCAATCTCAATCAAATCGCCGAACACGCACTGAATCTGTACTCCCAATCGTTATCGCAGATTCGGATTGAGGCCGACCTTCACCCCGACCTGCCTCGCATCTCCATCGACCCGGAACAGATTGCCCAAGTTTTGCAGAATCTGATCAAGAACGCCGTTGAAGCCATGCCGGACGGAGGAAGTTTGCGTATTTCAAACCTGCCAATTGATGGGAGCGGGGTTGCGGTAGAGGTTCAGGACACGGGTATGGGAATGTCGCCGGAAACACAGAAGGAAATGTTTACCCCGTACTACACAACAAAGGAAACCGGAACCGGCTTGGGCATGGCGATTGTGCAACGAATCATTTCCGATCACGGCGGCAAAATCTCCGTGACGAGTACGGAGGGGGCTGGCACAACAGTGCGTCTTGAGTTTCCGAATCCCGCCCGATCAACCGAACGAATAGATCAAACGACCGAATTGGCAGTGCGATAGAGTTCCCATAGAGATCCCTTCAAGCGAGTGGATAACGAGCAGTCAAAGGCGCGAATAGCGACTGCGATAGAAATCCTAGTGAAACCCAACACCCAATCCAACTGAAGCGGGAAACAGTAGTAGGCGCGCTCCGTCGTGCCGTAACGTGCACAAGGGACGGCATACAGAGTATGCCTACTACTGGCAACTTAGGTTAAATAGCTCTCTGCGCCCCTGAACTCCGATTGCAACAGCCCGCAACCAGCCCCCCATTTCTTCCTTGCATTTTCCATTGGCGTGTGCTAAACTCCGCAAGGTTTTCCAAGTACTAAACCGCACCAATTTTTATCGAATTTTGACATACAATATAAGGAGGATCACAAATGTTTGTTTGCACAGCTTGCGGCTATTTATGGACGGATGCGGCGGGACCACCCGACGAATGCCCCGCATGTACCGCGCCAAAGGAGAAATACGTTCCCTATGACGACCGTGCGGAAAGATGGGTGAAAAAAGCGGTGGCGTCTCATGTGATGTATCCCGATGAAGAAGGGGCAGATCTGCGCGCGGAAAATTCGGCGCTGTCCTCACATGTTCGCTTCGCACTCGTTGGTTTGCTTGAAGAACTCAAGGAGTAACTTGCTAGTTATGCCATCTCTCTAAAATGACAGGCATCAATGACGTGAATTAGAATCGCGATTCGGAGAGGGATTTCTATCGCGCTCCTTGTTCAGTCGCTTGATTTGTCCGCTCGCTTGATCTTGAAACTAGCAGGTTTTCACCCCAAGGAGATATGTGATGCGACAACCGATAATCACTAACACAAAGATAATGAAAATACTTAAACCAATTGCTTGCCTGCTGCTGACCCTATACGCGACAGCACTATACGCGGCAGGATTCGAAGACATCGAAACTCAGGTGCAAGAGCACGTGCTGTCCAACGGAATGAAGTTCATTATCCTAGAGCGGCACGAGGCGCCCGTTTTCTCGGGATACATCTACGTCAATGTCGGCGGCGTTGACGAACCTACAGGGAACACCGGAATCGCCCATGTTTTCGAGCACATGGCGTTCAAAGGAACGACAACGCTCGGGACAAAGAACTACCAAGAAGAAAAAACCACCATGGACGAGATGGATGCGGTGTACGACCAACTTAGAAACGAGTGGGTAAAAGGCGATCGCGCCGACCCCGAGAAGTTGAAGCAGTTAGAGGCGGAGTTTGACACCCTGCAAGAAAAGGGATCGCAGCACTCCGACGGTGAGGAATATTCCAAACTTCTGGAGCAAGAGGGCGCTGTCGGTCTCAACGCAACCACATCCGCGGATTCCACCGAATATTTCTACAGTCTTCCGTCAAATCGGCTTGAACTCTGGATGGCGCTCGAATCGTCACGGTTTCTCGACCCGGTGATGAGGGAATTCTTCAAAGAGAAAGATGTCATCAAGGAGGAACGCCGAGGCCGCGTGGACAGCAGCCCTATCGGCAGGCTGCTTGAGGAACTGAAGGGAGTGGCTTTTCTGGCGCATCCCTACGGTCGTCCGATCATCGGTCACATGTCGGACATCAATACAACAACGCGCGCCGAGGCGCTTGCATTCTTCAAGCAATATTATGCGCCAAGCAATATGGTGGCGGCTATCGTCGGGGATGTCCAGGCAGATCTAGTGATGCAAATGGCGGAAGAATATTTTGGCAAAATCCCGTCGCGTGCGAATCCGCCCCTTGTCGAGACCACGGAGCCGAAACAGTTGGGGACACGGCATGTTAAACTTCTGGAGCAATCACAACCCATTTTCATTGCCGCTTACCATGTCCCAGCCGTCAGGCATCCCAATTACATTGTCCTGGGAGCCATTGCGGACATTCTGTCCTCCGGGCGCACGTCGCGCTTTCACAAGAAGTTAATCCGTGACGAGAAATCCTCAATCTCTATCGGCGCTTTTCCGGGGTATCCGGGCGACAAATATGCCAGCCTTTTCGTAATTTACTCCTTCCCGGCGCAGGGACATTCAAACGAGAAAAACGAAGAGATGATAATGGCTGAGATTGAGAATCTCAAGACCGAACATGTGACAGAAGACGAGTTGAAGAAAGTCAAGAGGAACGCGAAAGCTGGTTTTATCCGATCGTTGCGCTCCAACCAAGGCTTAGCCGCGCAGTTGTGCACCTACGAATTTATCCACGACGATTGGCGCGAGATTTTCAACCTGTTGGAACAGATTGAGAAGATAACCCGGGAAGACATCAAACGCGTCGCGAACGAATACTTCGTGGATAGCAATCGTTCTGTCGCAGAAATCGTTACGGAAGAAGCATCGAAAGAAGACATGGAGGCGGGTGAATGAAGAATTTCTTGTGTTATTTGACAATCTGGAGTTGCGTTTTCGTTGTCGCCGCTTGGGGCGAGAGACCGCCGGAAGCGCTTGAGGAATCAATCATGGCGGTCGCGACAGATACATCGAGCGTTCAAGAGATGGACGTTCTTTCAAAAAAGCCGCACGAAGGGCTTGTGTTTCCCCCACTGAACCAACCTCAACCGCCCGTGCCTCAGAGGGTCGAATTGGACAACGGCATGATCATTTATCTGTTGGAAGATCATGAGCTGCCCATTGTCGACATTTCGGCGCGAATTCGCACCGGGGCGATTTACGAGCCGGAAGACAAAATCGGATTAGCCGCGATCGCCGGCGCCGTGATGCGTACCGGCGGAACCACCAGTAAAACGGGGGACGAGCTAGACGAGATTCTGGAGAATCTCGCCGCCTCCGTTGAAGTGGGGATAGGCGGTGATTCCGGGACGGCGTCAATGTCCGTACTGGAAGAAGATCTCGACACAGGCCTGGAAATCCTCGCGGACGTGCTGATGAATCCGGCGTTTCGGGAAGACAAAATCGACTTGGAAAAAGTTCAACATCGCAGCGGTATTGCCCGGCGAAATGATAATACCCGCAGTATCACGTCGAGAGAATTCCGGAAGCTAATCTACGGTGCGGACAGCCCGTATGCCCGCACAACGGAATACAACACCATCAACAGCATCACGCGGGATGACCTTGTCGCTTTCCACGCGAGGTATTTCCGCCCGAACAACACCATCTTGGGGGTGCTCGGGGACTTCGACTCCGAGGAGATACTCGGCAAAATTAGAGAGGCCTTCAAAGGGTGGCAGCCGAGGGAGATTGACCTTCCCGAAAAGCCCAAGGTGCCCGAGGGAATGGGGAGAAGAATCGCTTTGGTAACGAAAGACGACGTAAATCAGACGAACATCAGGATGGGGCATGTCGGCTGGCTGCGCAGCAATGAGGATTACCCCGCCTTGGTCGTGGGGTGTCAAATCTTGGGAATTGGTTTCAGCAGCAGATTGGTGAACAGCATTCGAGTCGAAAAAGGATTGGCATATTCAGTAGGCAACAATTACGGCGCGGGCTACGATGTTCCCGGCGTTTTTCTTATCTCCTGCGGAACCAAGTCGGAGAGCACGGTTACGGCTACCGAGGCGATTCTGGCGGAAGTCGAACGGATGCGCGTCGAAGAGGTGTCGGACGAAGAGTTGAAGCAGGCGATTGATGGATTCATGAACTCGTCCGTGTTTGACTACGATTCAAAGGGCGAGATCTTGTCGAGAGCCCTCCGATACGCGTATTATGATTACCCTCAAGATTTTGTCGAGCAATTGATGGCGGGGATTCGGAATATCAAAAAATCGGACGTGAAGAGGGTTGTCGCCAAATATATGCATCCCGACCAATTCACTATCTTGGCGGTCGGCAAAGCGAGCGACTTCGAAAAGCCCCTTGATTCCTTGGGCGAGGTGGCCGAGATTGATATTACCATTCCGAGTCCATCGCCGGAGCCTGTGCCCGAAGCGGGTGAAGGCGATGTTGCCAAAGCGAGAGAGATCCTCGCCGCTGCCATTGACGCACACGGCGGGTTGGAGAATCTCAAGCAGGTGAAAACAATCGTGTCGATCGGAGAGATAGTTATGCATACGCCGGGCGGAGCGATGACGCTGGATGGAGAAGTTACCGTCGTGCTACCTAGCAAAGCACGATATGATGTGACTTTCCAAGGGATGGGAATGACAATGAGTCGGGTTCTCGGTGAGCAATCGGCGTGGATGGCGTCTCCCCAAGGCACGCAAACGATGCCGGAAGTTTTTGCCGAGGAAGGCAGGAATGAACTTTTTCGACTGGATTCCCAGTTGCTTACCCATGTTTCCAATACCGATGCTGCCGTCCAATACCTCGGCGAAGAAGACGTAAACGGGAAAATGGCAGATGCGGTTTTGGTTAGTGACACGCCCGCGGGTTCCATCAAACTCTTCATCGATCAGGAGTCAAAATATATCGTCAAGAAGGCGTTTCAGGCTTTGGGTCAACAGGGCGATCCCGTGCAGCGCGAGGAATTCCCCGGCGATTATCAAGACATCTCCGGAGTGAAGATTGCTTTTCATGTTGTCTCGATTGATAATGGCGAGAAAGCTGCCGAAGTGACCCTTAGCGAAGTGACAATCAACGCGGAAGTGGACGAATCAATTTTCGAGCAGTAGCGCATTGTCGAAACTCGATTTTGTACATTTAAGCAGCACAACAGGCGATGGTAATCAAGCGTTAAAGAAAAGTAGGGAGTCTTTGATTTTCTCGGCTTTTTGCCAGTCCATTGAAAAAAGTCGCATCCGTAGACCAGAACCGGAGTCTCATCCAACCCCGTGCATCATCGGAATAAATCGCCAACGGTTTCTGATACCGTGCAGCCTGCCGGGATTTCTATCGCACTCACTACTCGCTCGCTTGATCGCCGCTGGCGCTTTCAAAGGCTGGTAAGAACTCTATCACATTCGCTATGGGACTTCTATCGCACTCACTATCCGTTCGTTCGATCCTACAACATCCTCCCCCAAACATCATTTCCCATTGCAACATTGGACTTAATCCTTTAACATTATAGTCGGGCGCACCCGCGAAGACGTGGGATGAATTGCACTACTTAAGAATCGCGTACACCGCGAACTCCCTATTGCAATCCGAGTGCGTAAATCCAATGGTACCCTTCCAATGCAAGTTGATGTTAAACCCATCCGGTCTCCATCAGATCTGAAAGCGTTCATCGAGTTGCCTTGGCAAATTTATCGCAACAACGCGCAGTGGGTGCCGCAATTGCGCAGCCAACTCAAGGAACGGCTTAGCCGATCGACATCCCCGGTTTTTGATTACGCCGAGGTGGAGTTTTTCCTTGCTCGGCAGAATGGCAGTGTCGTCGGACGAATTGCCGCAATCAAAAACGAGAATCATATCATCTTCCATGACGAACGTGTGGGGTTCTTCGGGTTCTTTGAGTGTATTCAGGATCAACCTGTGGCGGATGCACTGTTTACCAAGGCTGCCGACTGGCTGAAAAGCCGATATCTCAACGTGATGCGCGGTCCGACGAGCTACTCGACCAACGGCGAGTGTGGACTACTCATCGACGGATTCGACTTCTCACCGGCAATCATGATGTCGTACAATCTACCGTATTACAGCGATCTCGTTGAGGGGTTCGGGATCAAGAAGACAAAAGACCTGTTAGCCTACGAGGTTACGGATGAGGCATTCGCTCCGGATCGGCTGGGCAAAATCGTTGAGCGCATCAAGAGGCGAAGAAAGGTTGTGGTGCGTCCGCTTGAAAAGAAACAGATTGATCGAGAAATCGAACGCATCCGAGAAATCTATAATTCCGCATGGGAGAGGAATTGGGGGTTTGTACCGATGACCGATCGGGAGATTGATTATCTGGCGGACGAACTCATCCAGATTGTTGACCCCGATATTGTGCTGTTTGCCGAAGTCGAGGACGAACCGATTGCCTTCATCCTTGCCCTGCCCGACTTTAATCAAGCGCTGAGACATGCCAATGGACGCCTATTTCCACTCGGCTTGTTCAAGATCCTCTGGCACGCTCGAAAGATTAAAGATGCCCGCATGGTGGCGTTTGGCGTCAAGGAGTCGCACCGCCAGCAGGGCATTGATGCGCTCCTATACTATGAAGCCTTTCAAGCAAGCGTCAAGAAGGGTTACCGCCGCGCAGAGTTGTCGTGGATTTTGGAAGACAACCGTCTCATGAACCGAGCGCTCGAAACCATGGGAGCCAAAATCCATAAGCGCTATCGGCTCTACGATTATCCGCTTGTTTGAGAAGGGGCAACTGGACAAATCTACGAAGTGACGTGGACATTACGGAACTCGCGATCCAATGAACGCAATAAAGACAGATTTTTACCTTGGCGATTGCCTAGAGGTACTCTCAAAATTTGATACCGACTCGTTTGACCTGATCGTTACCTCGCCGCCGTATGCCGACAGACGCTCAAAAACGTACGGCGGAATCAAACCGGATCAGTATGTCGAGTGGTTCTTGCCTCGAGCCGCGGAGTTCCTGAGGGTATTAAAGCCGTCCGGCACCTTCATCTTGAACATCAAGGAGAAAGCCGTTAACGGCGAACGCCATACCTACGTTATTGAGTTGATACTTGAGATGAAAAAGCAGGGCTGGTTGTGGACGGAGGAATTCGTTTGGCACAAGAAGAATTGCTATCCGGGAAAATGGCCAAATCGGTTCAGAGATGCTTGGGAAAGGTGCATACAATTCAATAAGACCAAAGAGTTCAATATGTACCAAGAGGCAGTAATGGTGCCGATGGGAGATTGGGCGGAAAAAAGACTGAAGCATCTCAGCGAAGTCGATCAGAGTCGGGATACGTCGAAAGTCGGGAGCGGTTTCGGCAAGAACGTTTCAAATTGGGTTGACAGGAAGATGGCTTACCCGACAAACGTGCTGCACTTGGCGACAGAAACGGGCAATCGAAATCACAGCGCGGTTTTTCCCAAATCGTTGCCTGAATGGTTTATCAAACTCTTTACGAAGGAAGACGATTGGGTGCTTGACCCGTTTGCGGGCGCTGGCACGACGTGTCAGGTCGCTCAGACATTGTTAAGAAATTCTACCGGTATTGAGATTTTGCCCCAATACTACCAATTAGCTAAAGACAATATCAAACCGACACAATACCTGTTATTTGAAGAGACCCAAGATGAAACCCATTACACAACAGGAAATCGTTGACTACGTTGAGGCGAACATTCAGACGTTTCACCGGAGAAGGTTAGATAAACTTCAAGAATTGAAGTTGATGGATGTCGTCAAACGGAAAAACCCCTATCTATTCAAAGCGAAAAACATTAACGCGGCGTCGGAATATGTGAAGACGATCCTAGACGCTTTTCTATCTTCGCAAGAAGAGGGGATTTTTGGCGGGTTTCTGGAAGAACTTGCGGTTTTCATTTGTGCACAGGTATATGGTGGTCGGAAGTCCTCTGCAGTGGGGATTGATTTAGAATTTGAGAAAGACGATAAAAGGTACATTGTATCAATCAAATCCGGCCCCAATTGGGGAAACAGCAGCCAAATCGCCAAGATGCTGGATAATTTCGGGAAGGCAAAACGGATCCTCAGAACAAATACATCATTGATTAACGTTATCGCTGTCAATGGCTGTTGCTACGGGAAAAATCAGGTTCAGGATAAGGGCGACTATTTGAAGTTGTGCGGACAGCGGTTCTGGGAATTCATCTCGGGAGATGACAACCTATACACCGACATCATTGAACCCCTTGGGCATCGAGCCAAAGAGAAAAATGAGCAGTTTGGTCAAGAGTATGACAAAGTCCTCAACAGGTTTACGGGCGAATTCATCACGGCATTCTGCGACGCTGACGGCAGCATTCGCTGGGAAGATATTGTCAAGATGAATTCAGCATCAGCGTGATTAGGTGAACTTACCCCAAAAACTAGCAGGTTAAATCAGATGAATTTCCGACTGGCATATTAATAATCACTTAGGCGACAATATGGCTCAGGAACGCCAAGTAGAAGAAAGAGGGACATCTGATCCATTAGACAACATAATTTAGAAAGGTACTTCGAGCGAAATCATGGCAAATCAGCACGCGGACTCTACACGAACCGAAGATAAATACAAATCCTTGCCCTGCTACAACGAAGAAGACATCCTTTACTGGAATATTGCAATTGAAAAACCGCCACCTCGTCCATCCGGCACCATACATGTTAAGCTAAAATACAAAGGACGCAGTAAACCAATTCCTGTCGACGACTTTTGGGAAGAATAACATCCCAGTCACCTCCAAAAGAGAAAACGATGCGGCTTGCTCCTCAATTCCAACGTCAAGAATCGGAGGAGGGTTTGAAGCGCGTCCGCTCCTTCCGAGCCGAAATCTGTGTAATCCGAGTAATCCGTTTAATCCGTGATTCAGACAATTACCAAAAAGCCTGGCGTGACATCTTCAATTGCCATTTCCACGATTCCTTTTCTTTGGTCTTTTCTAGCCACTGACCACCGGACGCCCACCACTGACTGTTTACCCCTTGACCAACCCCCTGAAATTGCTATAATATCAACATCTCTTTCGGTAGTCGACATGTACAATTCTCAAATTGCGGCGGTATATTGAGCATGATTTTTAGCTGAACTCCCGTCCCGAATATGAGGGCCCATTACAATAACCCCACCACCCCACCAGACATCTTGTGCAACCTAGCCCCCCTACAACCCCTCCACACATCGGCGCGTCATGGCGAGCTATCATCGTTGGCGCGCTGCTGATCATTCCAAACGTATACTGGGTTACAGATTCGGCAGAGCAGGGCGATCCGACCACGGTCTCACTATACTTTAATGTCGTATTCTGCATTTTCATCATCACTTGCCTAAACGCTCTACTTGCGCGAATCCACTCGGCCGTGGCGCTCAAACCGGGCGAACTGGTGACCATCTATGCGATGTTGGCGATCGCCTCGTCGCTGGCGGGGCACGATCTGCTTAGCGGCTTAATCCCGATGATTCCCCACCCCTTCTGGTATGCCACGCCAGAAAATGACTGGGCGGCGCTGTTTCACCGCCACATCCCGGATTGGCTCGCCGTTAAAGACAAAGCGTTCTTAACGGACTATTACCGCGGGGAATCCAGTTTTTATCATTGGGAGGTGATACGGGGATGGCTGATAACAACAATCACGTGGGGGAGTTTCGTATGCGTCCTGTTATTCCTGATGGTTTGCATCAACAGCATAATTCGAAGGCAGTGGATTGAAACCGAGAAACTTTCGTACCCGATCATTCAACTCCCGCTCGCGCTTTCAACGGGACGAGAAACCTCAAGTATCCTAACCAGTAGAATGTTGTGGATTGGGTTTTGTACCGCTGGCGCGGTTGACCTTCTCAATGGTCTGCATTTTCTCTATCCCGCGTTGCCCTCTTTGGGCGGGAAAGTGTATGACATCGGCACGCTGTTCACCGAAAAACCGTGGAGCGCAATCGGCTGGACACCCGTGGCGGTTTATCCATTTGCCGTTGGATTGGCATCCTTTATTCCGTTGGATCTTTCGTTCTCCTGTTGGTTCTTTTATCTCTTTTGGAAAGTGGTCATAGTCTACGATGACGCGGCGAAGATGCTGCCGAATAATGCACTTACTTACCAAACCTTCGGGACGTGCATAGGACTCGCCATGATTGCGCTTTATGTGACCCGACGACATCTCGCGCTAGCGATACGGAAGGCTGTTACAAATGACAGTTCGCTTGATGATTCAAATGAACCGATGTCGTACCGCACCGCGACACTCGGAACCGTTGCGGGGATGCTATTTATCATGCTGTTCTGCAACGCCGCGGGAATGTCGATTTGGGTGGTGATGGTGTTCTTTGGCACCTACTACGCCATCTCGATAGCCGTGACCCGCATGAGGGCGGAGCTCGGCGCCCCGGTACACGAACTGCTTTATATTGGCCCCGACGAGATTATGCCCGCCATGTTCGGCGCCCGCGCACTCGGTCCCCAAAACTTGACCATCTCCGCCTTCTTCTATTCCTTCAATCGTGCGTACCGTGGCCACCCCATGCCGCATCAACTCGAGGGGTTCAAACTTGCCGAACGAACCGGAACAAACAACCGTCGCTTACTAATCGCGATGCTCATTGCAATTGTTGCAGGGACGCTTGCCACATTCTGGGCGTTCTACCATATCTCTTATATCAAGGGCGTCGAAGGCTTACGGGACTGGTTGGCATACGACACCTTTCATCGCCTCGAAAGCTGGCTGGGTTGGCCCTACCAACAATTCGCCGATTTCCCCGCGATAATTGCGATGGTGCTCGGTTTCATCAGTACCTTGTTCCTGATGTTTATGCGAATGCGTTTCTTATGGTGGCCCTTTCATCCCGCAGGCTACGTCATGTCCTACAGTCGGTCAATGGATGTGTTATGGTTCTCAATCCTCATTAGTTCCGGTATCAAATGGATTCTTTTGAAGCATGGAGGCAGGAGAACATACCGAAAACTGATTCCATTTTTTCTAGGGCTGATATTGGGCGAGTTCGTCATTGGAAGCCTGTGGAGCCTTATCGGAATTATCGTGCAACGTCCGATGTACCGATTTCTTTACTGATGCAATGAAACTCGACGGCAGGACATGGGACATAGCCAACCGTGTTGTTCAGGGGACAGATTGGCATTTTTCGCTTGCCTGCACCACGCTCTCTATTATATACTCTGTGCTCAACATGAGGTGGATACCTAGCCAACAGGTTAGTTGTGCACTCGTTCTTGACGTCAGCCTACAGCCATGGCAATCTTCCAGCCCATTTACCTACGTTAGATGGACTTGGTACATTTGTAGGGTGGCACTGCCCACCAGCCTCTAATATCCCCGGAGCGAGATTAAGCGACGAATAAATCAACCGAGCGAATAACAAGGGATCAACTGACTGGATAAGGAAGGCGATAGAAAATCCTGATAGAAATCCTCAAGGTGTATAGCAACACAATCGATCGGGAGTGGCTTTGCTACATATATTTCAACTAGGCTCGTGAGAATCTAACATGGTACTCAAAAAAGCAAATTTCATTCTCAGCGCCGTATTATTCCTAGTCGTTGGAGTTTCAACAACGCTCGGTTATGTCCCCGACCCCCAGCTCTGGTTCGACGCAAGTGACAATCCTGATCATCCGGAGGCGTGGACAAACCTTGGCACCGCCGGAGGAAAGTTAGTCGCTAGCGCCAAGGGCGTCCCCGTGCTTGAACCGCATGCCGGACCGGATGGTGGTCCCGCTTATACAGCCAAAAAGGAGGGGCAAAGCTACGGAAAAAATGCGTGGGGATTACTCCACCCCGACATCACGCCCGCGCCACGAATTGAGAATTGGACAATTGAAGTCTGGTTGAAACGTGAAGGCCCCGCATTCGACAATGCTGAGCACCAGATTCTCGGCATTATGGATACCCCGCCGTGGCCCAGGCAAGCCGTTCTTTTCTTCTTCGAACAACCCAACAATAACAGAATTTTCTTGGCAGTTATCGGAAGGGAGCCGGTCAACGACGATCAGCGCGTTGTCACCAACATTGACGTAGGCTTAAAGGAATGGCATCAGATAGCCTTCACATACGACAACGATCGAGGTGAGCTTCAATCCTTTATTGACGGCAAACAGGTCGGACGTTCAACAAAATTTCGGCAGAAGTTCAGCCCGGAGAGCGAAATGAAGAATAACTCCATATTCACCACCGAATTTGGGAAGCGTGCGCTAAACGGCTCGATTAGTCTTGTCAGAATGTACGACCGGCAGTTGAGCGAAGAGGAAATCCACGAGAACTTTGTACAACCCAGGATACCCCAAGCTGTCTCGTTGAGCGGAAAACTGGCAACAATCTGGGGAAGCGTCAAGGCGGCCCCATAGCACCATTTGTCTGTGATTTGGAAACATAACTCACCGGTTCTATCGTATGCGTGTTTCAACAAGCTAACGCATGAAAGGAGGTAGAATCAAGCAGATAGTTTTTAGGTCTACGAGCCTGAAACACCCGCCCGCATGTAAGCGGTACGGATAGTTATTTTCAACCTTTTTCAATAATTCAACCTTCCACTCATCTGCAAAGAGAAGCGGATAAAATTTATAACTCAATACTGTGATTGAAACTAGCAGGAAAAAAATGAGAAGAGTGGTCGCAATGTGTTGCATGGTCTTTTTCATGACAGTTACTTGCATTATCGGGGTCAGTCAGGCGGATATGGTAATAGATCTTGATGCCTCCAATAACCCGGACCATCCAAACGCTTGGACAAACTTGGGTACCGCTGGCGGTGCCTTTCTGGGGAACGACGACCCCCCCGCGCTTGAAGAGGGCACAATCGAAATCCCGGCGCTCGGGTACGTTCAGCCAAACGCGAAATACTACACCGCGAAGGCAACCCGTCAAATTTGGGGCGGCCCCGTGGGCGCGAATCCGGAAGTGAAGGTGACGCACTGGAGTTTTGAGTTCATCGTTAAGCGCAACGGCGAAGGGTTTGACCCGGAGCATCAGTTTTTTGGATTCCATAGCTCCGAGCCGCTATGGGGCGGTACCTATATGTCCATATCCGATGGTAGCACACTCTGGTTTGCGCATCCGCCCCCCCATGTCGGACCGGCGGTGGAGGATGTAGAGGAATGGTGGCGCGGTTCTGAAGATTACGGACTCAGGCTCAATCAAGGCGAGTGGACCTGGATCGTGATTACAAGCAATGAGGATACCTTCCGAGTCTATCAAGATGGTGTGGAAATTGCCAAAGACACCCCTCTTCCCTTCGACGGCGATAACGCTATAGATGACATCGCCATAGGCGCGGGAATGTATGAGGAACGCGCGCGCAACTTCAACGGCTCATTTTCCTTGGTTCGAGTTTATAACCGGGCGCTGAGCGCGGATGAGGTTCAGCTTGGGCCTGCCACTGCCGTGGAATCCGTCGGCAAGTTAACGACGACCTGGGGCAAAGTCAAGGCGACCTATTAGAACCGGTTTGAAAAGTCATTTTGAGTAGAATCATGGGTCTCGAAACCGAGTGTTTTCTTCAAAACTAGGTTTCTTTCTCGCACAATCCTGTAGGGTGCGATCAACCGAGTGGATAACGAGGGCGATAGTGATGCCCTCCCCGCCCAATAGGGACTAAGTTAAGGGTTTTTCGACGGAAAACCCCACAAATACCAGACGAACTCTCTTAGGTTGATCCTTACGGGGGACGGCGCCTGTGTCGTCCCATTATTAGCTAACCAAGGTGACAATAGAGAAACTCAAATTGGCGGCTTGCGACACGGTAAAACTACGTAAAAGAGATTAATCATACACTCATGCCTATAGATTCCACTCCTCCAAGTGATTCATCCCAACTAAAACAGACAGATGTTTTCATCCGCGGACAAGACGGTTCGCATACCTATCGCATTCCGTCCGTCGCCGTTGCGCCCGATGGGGGGGCTGCTTGCGTTTTGCGAGGCGCGAAGGACGACCGGTTCCGATACCGGCGACATTGACCTTGTCCTAAAGCGCAGTGCGGATGGTGGCGCCACATGGGGCGATGTGCGAAAAGATCAAGCGCTCATCGATCCGCGCTGCCAAGCGAGTATATTCCGTCACACGAGTGGAAATGCGATACTCTTTTCCAATCCGGCGAACACGGTTCGCGACCATATGACCGTCCGCGTGAGTTACGACGAGGGAAAGACTTGGGCCACCTCCAAAATGCTGCATCCCGGTCCGTCCGCCTACTCCTGTCTAACGGTCTTGCCGGATAACAGTATCGGATGTTTCTACGAGCGTGGGGAGGAGCAGCCCCGCGAGAAGATTACGTTTGCGCGATTCTCGCTAGAATGGTTGTCGGAGGGGTAAGCCTCCGTATAGTGGGCGGATTTCCTGTACGGTGCGCACTGCGCACCAGCCTCTACAAACTCCAGAGGAACAACCAATGTGTAGAAACGTTGAGCACCAACACACGTAAGCCTAGCCCACAACAGGTATAGTGTAAGAGAAAAAGACATTTAGATATGTATTTCGGTTGGTAGCAGTTCGGTTCTTATGGCATCGGCAACGTATTTTCCGGTGCTGGATTTAAACAACTGATTGAGCCCAAGAGGCAACGTGGCACAAGTTACTCAGCCCCGAATGTGAGAAATTAACACCATGAAAGGATCCATTACTTGGACAACCCGACTGTTTATCATAAACCCAATACTTGCCTTCGGATTTCTTTGGCTTTGCCCGATAGGAGCAGATTGCGAAAATCAAAATCGTTTCACCTTTGGGTCAACCATATCTGAGGTTGTTGCTGCACAAGGAGAACCGGACTCTGTTGTTGTTAACTCTTTCCAACTCGATCATCATTCTAAAAAAGTGGACGCAAGTTTTACATACAATTACGGAAAATCTAAAGTGGACATCAATGTCGATGACGGGCGCGTTCACGGTTGGCGACACTATCGTGACAATCCGTTGAAAACTTCGTTCAGAAAGGATTATTTGTTGCTTCCTGAACATTTTGACACAGACAAGGATTATTTTACGCATAATGCAACAGAAGACGAAGTTATTGTAATACAGGGGAGACCAGATTATATTGTTCGTTATAGATATAAGGTTTTAGGGGAAACTCATAGGTTTATATACGGGGATATAGACAGTGAAAGTGGTTCAGTCGTATTTGAAAAAGGAAGGGTTGTTGGTTGGGACATCAGAACCATTCCATTGAAAGTAAAGCTAGTTCCCAAGAAAAATACCGTTGAAAAAGATTACTTCACACTTGGATCCACTATGGACGAAGTGGCCGCCATACAAGGAACTCCAGATTATTACGATGGACGGACAGTAGTCCAATATGGTTCATCTAAATTACATTTGCGAAATGGACGCGTTAGTGACTGGTGGAACTCGGACTCCAATCCGTTAAAGGTGAAGTTGCTTCCCAAGCGAAACGTAATCAACACGGATTCCTTCACACTTGAATCTACGAAAGACGAAGTTCTCGCAGTACAAGGAACTCCAGATATGTTTGTTGGCCATGACACTTTCTATTACGGTTCATCTGATGAAGTGACACAACACTCCAAGGTATACTTTGAAAATGACCGCGTCATTGGATGGGGTAGCGAGACTTCCAATCCGTTAAAGACAAAACCGTTTTCTGGGGACTGTTTCACCATTGGTTCAACCCAAGAGGAAGTCCTTGCTATACATGGAACACCAGATTACCAAGACGATTATACATTCTGGTACTCTGCTTCCCGCGTATCTTTCAACGATAACCGCGTTACAGGATGGTATAGCTTTCATACACGGCGATTGAAAGTAGAGCTTCTTCCCAATGAAAATACTGCTAACAGAGGTTATTTCACAATTGGATCGACGATAGACGAAGTTCTTACTGTACAAGGAACGCCAGACGGTTACCGCATAGGAACACCGGATGACTCCGATAGAGGTAGGAGGTTCAGATACGATTTATCTGAAGTATATTTCCGAAACGGACGTGTTACTGAATGGGACAACAGCCCATACAGTCCTTTAAAGGTGAAAGAATCTCCCGATAACTAAAACAATCATCCTTATAAGGTGGTAACATAATGGCGATGAATCGTCGGACTAAAAGACTATGGGCAATTCAATTGCGAAAGTTCTAAAGATAAAGAAAGCCTTCATCAAATAACTAAACCAGACGCCGACAAAACCCTATGAACACAAACATCGAAACAAACCGCCTCCGAATGGTTGTCGTCGGCTGCGGCCGCGGACAATCACACGCCCGCAGTATGCTGGCGCTATCTGACAAGTTCGAACTGGTTGGATTGGTAGACATGGACGAGAAGCGGCTCAAAGCCACAATCGACAATCTTGGCCTGCCAGCAGACCTTGCCTACACCTCATTCGCCGAATCGTTGGAGAAGTCCGAGTGTGACGGCGTCGTGGTCGCAACGTGGGCGCGTAGCCATGACCCACTGGTTGAAGAGGCGATCAAAGCCGGCAAACACATCATGGTGGAAAAGCCGTTCACGCTTGAGGTCGCCCCAGCCCGACGACTGACGGAGATGGCGGAGGCGCGCGGTCTGAAAATCGTTGTCACCCAACAGTGGCGCTACATGCCGGGGAGACGCACGATTCGCCGCTTGATGACGGAGAAGGCTTACGGCGAACTCCAAACCGGGCACATGGTGACCTACAAAGCCCGCGGCGGCGAATATCCGGATTCCGAACATTCGCAACTTTGGCAGATGACCGTCCACGAGATTGACGCGCTAATCGCAATGGTGAACCAGAATGTCGCGGAAGTGTACGGACATTCCTACCGTCCACCGGCAACCACGTGGCGCCGTGAATCCACCGCCACAGCCGAGATTACCTTCGAGAGCGGTGCACGCTTCGCGATCGTCTCCACGTCCGATGCACGTGCCGAGGGCAACGAGTTCCGCGCTGAATGCGAACGCGGCGCCATCGTCTTGCACTCTACGGGGGCTTTTGGTGGAGAGGAAACCTTGCTCGTCGGGACTGACCGCAGCGTTGGATTGCAGCCGCTAGAAATAGATCCCGGGCTATCCGATGATCAACTCGATCAACACGTTGCCGTGACATTTGCCGATTGGGTAAACGGAGGACCCGAACCGGAGACTAGTGGCAGGAACAACCTGCATGTCTTGGCTATCCTGAATGCCCTCATTGATTCGGGAGCGTCGGGAAGGCCGGTAAGAGTGGAAATTTAAGTGGGGTTTATCCATCCGCAACCGAGCCGGGATTAGCTGCGTGCCACTCTAAGCTCGACTTTGTACAAACGTACAACGGTTGGGTTGAACGGAAACCCGTACAACACCAAACCCTAGGCGTGGGCCAAGGGATAGAGATCCCGTTGCCCCGCATTGGAAAGATTTGATTAATGCTGTTAATGCACTTCAAAAATAGAGAAATGGTATTAATATCAGAAATCTGAACTCATGCCATGAGTTAGGCGGATTAGAAATCTGCCCTACAGTCAACCCACAAGCAATGATAACCCTTTTCTAATCCAATTCATACCCACACAAAGGAGAGGCGGCGTTCCTCCCAACATTAGGAACAGGTATCAGGAATCGTCGCAACGGAGTTTATGGTCGCTATACAAGAAGAGAATGTTTTACGTGTGATTCATCGAATGGAAGAGGAAGACACCGAGGATCGGCGCATACGCAGCCAGCAGGGCAAAGAGAAAAGCCAAGAACCGATGCTAACCCTCCATCCTGACACTGCACGGCTGTGTCACATCATGGTTCAATCCATCTGTGCCCAGAGATTGGTGGAAATTGGCGGCTCCTACGGTTACTCCACCGTCTGGCTGGCTCATGCCGCGCGTATCACCGGAGGACAGTTCACCTCCTTGGAGGTTAATCCAAAGTTGATTGAAATCGCCAAGCGGAACGTGGCGGAAGCCGGATTGACGGATAACGTCACGCACATTTCGGGAGATGCGCGCGAGACATTAGTTTCTGTGGAAGGACCCCTAGACTTCGTGCTGCTAGATTGTTGGGAACCGCTGTATGTGGAGCTTCTCGACCTTATCGCTGCCAAATTGCGTCCCGGCGGGCTGCTCGTGGCGGACAACGTTATTCCCGGAAGAGAGGGGTCGGACGAGTATATTCAAGCATTGGCGGATCACCCTCTGATGGAAACTGTCAGTGTCCCTATCGGCAAAGAGATTGAAGTCAGCGTAAAAAGATTAGAATAAGCTGATTGACGGCTTAAATTATCTAACTCAAGCTCTTGTAGGGTGGGCACTGCCCACCATTTCTTGTAGGGAGCGATCGACAATCGCCACCCTCATTTCCTACCTTTACACGTGTATAGTCGGGCCTCACCAAATGTCAAAGCCCCAGAGTGGGATCAAGGGAGCGAATAGCGATCAAGGGAATGGATAATGACCGCGATAGAAAATCCTACTCGTTATTCATTCCCTCGATCGCAATAAGAGGGGAAATCGGCGATTTGATGATTCCCGATCGCACCCTACAAACTAAGATAATCTATGTAGGAGCGATCTCCGAATCGCGACTCCGATTGTGTCGCCACGCTTGGACTTTAGTATTTGAGTCAGGCATTGCGATGGATATTGCGCTCCGCTGGAGCGCAGGCATGACAGGTTGGGTCTCTACAGACATGGAGATTGCTATCGCACTCCCTGTTCAGTCGTTTGATCTCCTCCGGAGCGAAAGCAGAATAGTATGGGGATTTTGCTGTAGGGAATAACAATCGTTATTCCTTCTAAAAGTCTAAACGGGAATTTCCCATGATCCGACCAAGTTCTCGGGCTATTTACTATCTCCCGCGAACGGAAACATCCCGAAAGTCAACGCGGCCCTCGGTGCAAACCAGAGCGACGCTGCCGGTTAACAGTGGACGATTTGTATCCGAGTACTCGAAGACGACATTGCCGTCAATGCAGGCAATCAAGTTTGAACCCGCCGCCTCCAAGCGCAGTTCGTAGTCCGTATCCCAGTTCCAAGCAAATTCTTTCTCGGCAATTTTCCTCCGTCCGTCAAGTTCCTTAATTAGGCGCAGTTTCCCGTCATCGCAAAGCAGGAGGGCGTAATATCGCTTGAGGCCTTGAACACACACCGCGATTCCGGCCTCCTTGGCAAGATGCGGATTGACTAAAGCTGAAAAGGAATAGTTCTCCCACTCGCGAGTTCCCTGAATAAATAAACCCGTGTCGTGATTTTGCATGATTCGATAGGCCGCTACGTCTGCTCTGCTGGTAATCGCGTTGTCGACAGCGTCGATCCATGCCCGTTTCCACATCGTGCCACCCGAAGACGGTTTGATTAGCGAAAGTTCCGGCGTGCCCTTCCAAGTCAGGTAATCAAGGTATACCACGCCGGACGCTCCGGCGTCCGAACTCACCTCGATTCCCACAGCCGCGATCGGGGCGCCATCCGTCGGATCCACCTTCCAGTTGAACAACGCCTCGCCTCCCGGTGAAACCTCGTGCGTCTCGCCTCGCCGCATGACCAAAGCGTCATCCGCTCCGTAGACCTGAATGTAAAGCGTACACGTCACCGTCTGGCAGTTTTCCTTGTCTGCGGTTAGGCGCGCTTGAACTGTTTGCCCCGAATAGAGTGTGGGCGACGCCATCAACTGATATCCCGGCATATCAATGGCTTCGGGCGGAATGAAGGTCGGCGTTGCCACGCGCGCCATTCTGCCGACCGCCAGTTGATTGTATCGGATGGCTAGGCTTCGGGTGCCGCTAACGCTATTGCCAACGACGTTTTCAATCACCGCGGTTCCGTCGCTTTCCGGGCTTTCCTCAAGCGTGAACCCTTGCACCGACCCCGGAAGTTCAAAGTGGAATCGCGCTCCGTTCTTGGGCGATTCAATCGGCTGATTTGCCAGCGCCCGTGCTGCCTTACTGATTGTATATGTCTCGCGCACGGCATCCGTGACGGCGCGCCCTCCGTCGGCGGCAGAAATATAAAGCCGGTCCGCAACAGGGCGGCGCCAATCGGGACCGGCGTCAATTCCAGCCAATCCGTTCTTGATTCCCATAATGCAACCAACGTTTCCAGAATTACAGTCGGTATCCCACCCCGCCGTGTTCACGATTGTCAGGGCGCGCTGAAAGTCGTCCTCGCTGTAGAGCAGAGCGAGAACAATCAAGGCGTGATTCGGCACCATGTGCACATTCCCGCCGTACTTGTCATAACCGTAATTGGCTGCGATTCGCTCACGCGTCAGACGCCAGTCGCCGTCCCGCTGATGCCAGTCGCGAAGATCATCAATCAGTCGGTATATAACCGAATTTTTGGGAATGAAACCGATCGCCGTATCCAACAGGTTGTCAATGTTGGATTCCGCGAATGCCTGCGCCTCAATCGTGGCGACGACTTGTGCGCCGTAAATGGCTTCGCCGTCATGGCTAACGCTCGCGGCTCTGCGCGCAAATTCAACGGCGAGTTCAGGGTTGCCGGGACAAGCCATCCCCCAGGCGTCGATAAATATCTGCGCGCCAATCTGCTCGGCGACTACTTGACTGTTCAACTCGATTGAGCCGCTTTGAGGTGCGGGCGTGCCTGCCTTGAGGCGCAAAAAGGCGGTGTGCTCCGTTGAATTGCCCATGCCTCCCCACCAGAGGATAGTCCGCCCTTCAATTATGTAATTGAGCCAAGACTGACCAATCTGTTGCGGTGTGAGTTCGCTGTTGTCCCCATAATCCGCCAACGCCCGGAAAAAAGTAAAGGTGCCGGAGATGTCGTCGTCCGTGACAATCAGCGGCTTGTTCAGCCGTTCGTGGACATAGTAGTTGATTTCTCCGAGATCAGCCATGATTTGGTCGTACGTCCAGTTCTCAAAGGGGCGTCCCAGGTAGACGCCGATTATCTTGCCAAGAACGCCGGCGTATAGGCGCTCCTCATAGTCATTGGGTATCATCAAAAGTGAATACCTCCCGTATTGTAAAATGTTCAGAACTTGCGCAAATCGCAGAAATGATGATATTCCGCGAGAATCTTATATTGCAGGACTCTTCTAGGGAATTGCGAGGAATTTCTATTGCATTCGCTACGGGAACTCTATCGCACGGGATTTGCTATCGCACTCGCTAATCGCTCCCTTGATCCCTACAATAACGCTCCCTTGCCATCGTCAAGGAAATTCGATAATATAATGGCGAAACTTGACACCGCTCGTCCGTAGCATGGTGCCTCTTCCCCTGATTTTACCATATATTCCCTTCGGGATTGTACCTTTATACATAGTCCAGGTTAATATCAATAGCTCTGAGCGCCCTGTGAGAAGAGAACATCAACCGGTTAGACTTGGCAGAACTCTATGAACTGGCTCGTGCCATCATAACGCAATGAAATCGAACGAGCGAATAACGAATGCGATAGAAATCCCTATTTTCTTGAAAACGCCATTCTTTCTTGCGCAATCCCGTAGCGTGCGATCAAAGGAATGAATAATGACTGCGATAGAGATCCCCTGCGCACCAGCCTTTGTAAGCCCCAGAGTGGGATCAAGCTAGCGAATAGTGAGTGCGATAGAAATCCTGACAGGTGTATAGCAGGCGACCACAAAAGCATGAAAAAGCCGCACCAAAAGTGACCGAAATTGCTTTGTCACCTATTGTTCAAACAGGCTCTAAAATTTCTATCGCACTCGCTTGATCGCTATTGACAAACGTTTGGAGAAGTGCTATGCTAAACGGCGTAGCATTGTCCACATTGGGACAGGAAGGAGGTGATCATTCTGCTAGCCGACTTTAGCGGAATGGTCAAGGGAGGTGCTGACTCCTAGGAGCCAGCGCATCCCTTAATCATTCCGTTTTTCCAGTCAAAGCCCTCCTCTCGATCTCCCTAACCCCTCGTCCCCAATAGTTTGGGGGTTGGGGAGCAGAGGAGATGGGGAGTAGGGCTTTTTTCGTGAGTCAAGGAACGGTTGAGAACGGTGTGGCAATGTGGCAGATAAATTACGAAGCGAATTGTGGAAAGGAATGAATCATGATTTCTGTAATTATCGATGGCGCATGCGGACGCATGGGGAAAATGATTACCCAAGGTGTGGTAACACAAAGTGACATGCAATTGGTTGGCGCCATCGAATACAGCGGGCATCCCCAAATTGGTCAGGATGTGGGTGAGTTTGTCGGTGTAGGAACACTCGGGGTTTCGATTAGTGACAGTCTATCCGAAATTCTGGACGAAGCGGACGTGGTCATTGAATTTACCGCGCCCAGTGCATCGATTGAACATCTGCGTAACGTCGTCGATGCCGGTAAAACAATAGTTCTTGCGACGACGGGATTCACGCAGGCTGAGCTTGCGGAGGTTCACGAACTAGCCGAAAAGATCTCGTGCGTGATGGCTCCCAATATGAGCGTCGGTGTCAACGTTATGCTCCAAGCCATTCAACTTGTGGCGAAAGCGCTTGGCGATGACTATGACGTTGAGGTCATTGAAGCGCACCATAACCAAAAGGCGGATTCCCCTAGCGGGACGGCGTTGCGAATCGCCGAAGTGTTGGCGGAATCACTTGATAGAAATCTCGCCGAGGTTGGCGTTTACGGCAGGCACGGTATGGTCGGCGCTCGGTCGCAGAAAGAGATTGGGATACACGCTATCCGCGGTGGCGATATTTCGGGCGATCACACGGTGCTCTATGCCGGCGCCGGAGAACGGATTGAAATCACGCACCGGGCGCACACACGAGAGGCATTCGCCAAAGGCGCCATCCGCGCCGCACGGTGGGTGGTGAATGCGCCGAAGGGGTTGCATGACATTTCGGAAGTTCTGTTCTAGGAATATCTTGCCGCAAAACAGGTGATTTGATGAAGCGCCATCGTGCCGATACGTTCCATAGTCCATTTTCTAGAATCCTGTCGATTGTCGCCGGGATTGCGATTCTTGTCATGTGTGGTTGCGAGACCGGTCGCGAATCGAAATCGGGGCGCTGGAAAGCTGTCCGGCGTGCGGATTGGGATGCACGCTTCTACGATGTATTTTTTATCGACAAGAATACCGGATGGGCGGTAGGAAATCACGAGGGGAGTTCTCTCACGGAAGAACTGGAGAGTGTTATCGCGCATACAACCGATGGCGGTACGACGTGGATAACTCAAAGCAGCGGTGTTTATGAGCAACCGCTCCGGAAAATACATTTTGTCGATGCTCGGAGGGGCTGGATTGCCGGTGGTGGCGGGGTTGTTCTCTATACGGAAAACGGTGGAAAAGATTGGGTGAGGCAGAGGACAAATACCTTCAGCGATTTGAATGATATTCAATTCCTGTCACCGCGGGAAGGCTGGGCGGTCGGCGATTGGGGTACCGTGCTGCATACCCGCGATGGAGGGAAAACCTGGACGAAGCGGGTGTTTGGTTTGGGTGAAAGAGACTCGTTGTGGGGGGTATATTTTCTCGACGAGCGATACGGCTGGATTGTCACGAAAGCAGGTTTGATATACCATACGCGCGACGGTGGAGGTACCTGGGGGACGCAGAAATCGGGCGTAGGTTACGCGTTGTCCCATGTGCATTTCGTTAATCGAACCACGGGCTGGATCGTTGGCGACAGACGGACAATCTTAAAAACCGTAAACGGCGGGCAAACCTGGAATTATTTGACACAAGGTACAAACAATCGACACAGAACGGTCTACGGGCAACCGCTCCGCATGGAGGGTATACCGTTGCACAGTTTCCTTCTGTACGACCTCTGTTTTGTCGACGAGAATCACGGATGGATTGTCGGCGACCTGGGCGTGGTATTGCACACAAGCGATGGCGGGACGACGTGGAAACATCAGAGGGGAGGTCACCGATTCCATGTTGGAGGAGACAATGTTCTGCTCGGGGTGCATTTTGTGGACAATCGGGTTGGCTGGGCGGTCGGCGAATCCGGGACGATTTTCAAAACAGCCAACGGCGGCGTGACGTGGCAACTACAGTCCTCGCAAAGCTATCTACTCTACGACCTCCACTTTGTCAACGATAAAGTTGGATACGCGGTTGGCGATCGCGGCGAGATCTTGTATACAAATAATGGAGGAAAGGATTGGGAGTCGCAGGACAGCCGAACGACCGAGTGTTTTGGCGGAACACACTTCATCAATGAAAAAGTGGGATGGGCGGTTGCGGAGTTCGGAACGATTCTGCACACGCAAAACGGCGGAAAAACCTGGGAATCGCAGGAGACAAACACGGCATATTTCCTTTTGGGCGTCTTTTTTGTCGACGAAAGCACGGGATGGGCGATTGGTCAGCGCGGCGCCATTATCCACACAACCGATGGCGGAAAAACCTGGACTTCGCAGGATAGCGGCGTGCAATACAACCTGTTCGGGGTTCACTTTGTTGACGTCAGATCCGGATGGGTTATCGGTCTTGACGGGACTCTGTTGCACACAACCGACGGCGGAATGAATTGGGTGCAGCAACAAGACTTCGGTGAATTATGGCTTGACGACATCTTCTTTGCCGATCTTCGCCACGGCTGGATAGTCGGGGTTGATGGAACGATTATGCGCACCGGGGATGGCGGTAACACATGGGAGCGGCAGCAAAGCAACACAACGAACTTCTTGGACAACGTGTTTTTCCTTGACACGAACGAAGGCTGGGTTGTAGGCGGAGAGGGCGTTGTGCTGCACACTACCAATGGAGGTCAGAATTGGCGTCCTCAATGGTGTGAAACTCGATACGACTTGAAAGCAATCCATATGACGAGTCCGAAGAAGGGCTGGATTGTCGGTAACCTGGGGATTATCTTGAAATACGTGGTGGAGTAAAGCGCTTGCGTATCCACATTCACACAGTCGCGAGGGGGAAAGATGAAGATTTTAATTAACACGAAGCTTACAGACGATCATCGCCAACAGATTCAATCCGTATCTAATACGCTCAGAATCGTCGAGCCTGAAGATGAGGCCGCCCGGCTCGCGGAAATTCGTGATACGGATATTGTGTTCGGCAATTTCAACCGATCGCTTTTCGAGGCGGCTGAACAACTGAAATGGGTGCAGGTTCTCGGCGCCGGCGTTGACGGACTGCTTTTCCCCGAATTTGTCGAAAGCGATGTCGTTTTGCTAAGCGCGAAAGGGTTTGTCGGTCCCCATCTCGCCGATCAGACGTGGGCGCTGATTCTCGGTCTGATACGCGGTGTTGGTCGTGCCGTGCGCGAGCGCACCTGGGAAAACCACATGTCCATCCGCAACGAAACGTGGGAGCTGGCTGATTGCACCCTCGGAATTGTGGGACTCGGCGGCACCGGCATTGAGGTGGCTAAACGGGCGCAGGGATTTGACATGCGCGTGATTGCGGTTGACCCGGAGGATGTAGACGCCCCCTCATTCGTCCACGAGGTCTGGGAGATGAGCCGGTTCTACGATTTGCTTGCCGAATCGGATATCGTTTCGATTTGCGCTCCGCTGACGGATGAAACCCACGGCATGTTCGACGACGAAGCCTTCCGGCGGATGAAACCGAGCGCGCTGCTCATTAACGTCACGCGTGGAAAAATCGTTGATGAGCCTTCTCTGCTCCGCGCACTGGAGGATGGTTTGATTGGCGGCGCCGGGCTGGACGTAACTCCGGAAGAACCCCTTCCGCAGGATAGCCCGCTCTGGGATATGCCCAACGTCATTGTCACGCCCCACGTAGCGGGCGGTTCGCCCATTCGACTCGATCGGACGGTCGGGCTTTTCTGCGACAACCTCGAACGCTTCTTGGTGGGCAAACCCCTCCTAAGCGTGATAGACAAGCGCAAAGGTTACTAAATTCGACGCTTACTTTGTAGGGTGCGCACCGCCCACCAGCCTTTGAAAAGCGCCAGCGCTGCGACAGGTGTATAACGAACAACGACAAAAACACGAACAGTCCCCTTCCCATGTGCCCAAGCACTACTTTGCCGCCTGCTATTCAAATTAGGTCATTATGATAAAAGTTGGCATCTACGCCTCATATTTTGGCAAAGACGAACCCAAAGCGTTCCCGGATGTCGAATCCTTCATCGATCTGGCGTATGAATTGCGGCTGGATGCCATCGACTTCCGCGCCGATGTCGGATTCAGCTCCCGAGATCCCGACTATCTGCTGGACATCAAACTAAAATGCCTGAAGGCAGGGTTGTCCATCGGTTATCTGGCGTCTGGCGGTCATTTCGTGGGAGCTGAGGAGGAATTGCAAGCGAAAGTTGACGAAACCAAAGCGGATGTCGAAATGGCTGCGTTCTTGGGAGCGCCCATGATTCGGCTCTTCTGCGGCGCCCCGGAGGAGGGCGGCGGTGAAAGTGAAATTGAATGCTTCCGAGAAGTGTGCGATTTTGCCGCCGATGCCGGGATTATGGTAGGCTTGCAAAATCATCCGTGCACGGGCGACGACATCTTGCGTATACTGCGAGATACGCACCGCGAAAACTTTACCTTTATCTTGGATACCGGTCAGTGGGTTGGCTCACCCGGACGGAACCGCGGCGTGGGCGATCCAAACGTGGATATTTATCGCTATATGGAACAGACAGCCCCCTACGCATCCTACGTTCGGGCAAAAATCTACAAAATCGACAGCGGTCGCGAGGAATGGCTGGATTACGCCCGCATTGTGCAGATTCTGAAATCTGCGGATTTCAACGGCGTGATGTCCATCACGTTTGAAGGGGAGGATGTCAACCGGTGCGATGACAGGGAGACGTTCAGATTGGCGGCTCGGCACCTGCGCGAATTGATCGCCGAAACGTAATTTGACCTGCCCGATTAGGGGGAGATTCTGTAGGATCAAGCGATCGAATAGCGAGCGCGATAGACATTCCTGCGATAGAGTTCCCGTAGAAAATCTCACGCCATAGAGATTCCCTCAACCGACCGGATAGGGAGTACGGAGGATGCACAAAATGATTAGATTCACACGTTTCCACGCATTATGCGTCGCCTTAACATTGCTCGTCAACGCCGCCGCCGCACAGGTTGTTACTATTCCCGACCCTAACTTAGAACAGCTTGTCAGAGAAACACTTCGACTTCCGAACAACGTTCAAATTGAGCGTGGGCACATGCTCCAGCTACGCGACCTTGATGCTGGAGGTAACCGAGAAATTCTAAATATCACGGGACTAGAATACGCCACCAACATCGTAAGTCTGAACCTCTATGACAACCCTATCGAAGATATTAGCCCTTTGGCTAATATGACCAAGATGACAGGTTTCAACTTGTGGGGGTGTCGCATTGTTGATTTGAGTCCACTCCGTAACTTGATGAATCTGAGTTGGATTGTATTAGGGAGTAACCAAATCTCCAACCTCAGTCCGCTGTCTGAACTAACGAATCTCACTTATCTGAATCTCTCATTGAACCAAATTTCTGACATCAGCCCCCTTGCAAACCTTGTTAACCTTCAGGAACTCTTGATAGACCAAAATTCGGTTGAAGATATTACAATACTCGCAAATTTGACACAACTTACTCGCTTGCGCTCGGACACAAATCAGATTCACGACATCAGTCCCCTTGCCAATCTCACCCGGTTAGAAGAATTGTGGCTCAATAGAAATGCGATTACAAATCTCGCCCCACTGACTGGATTGAACAACTTACAGAAACTTTACATTGCTGACAACCCCTTCCACGACTTTAGTCCCCTTTTTGAACTTGAAGGGGTAGAACTGGACATTGAAATAGATGAGGGATTCAACCTCGTCGTCGAAATGCCCGAACCGAACTTAAGACTGTTGATGCGAGAAACGCTGTCTCTCCCTGAAGTGGTGCCTCTTACACAAGGACAGATGCTACGATTGACAGGACTGGACGCCGGTGGGGACCGTGGAATCACCGACCTAACGGGACTGGAATACGCAACCAACCTCCAATCTCTCGCGCTTTACCACAATCCAATCGTAGATATTAGTCCTTTAGCCCATCTTGCAAAATTGGAAGGATTACATCTCTGGGGGTGCCGCATTGTTGATTTGAGTCCACTCCGTAACTTGAAGAATCTGAGATGGATTGTCTTAGGGAATAACCAAATCTTGGACATCAGTCCATTGGCTGAATTAATCAATCTTACCGATTTGCGCCTAGATAGCAACCAAATTGTCGACTTCAGTCCCCTTGCCAATCTCGTTAACCTTGAGACGCTATGGATACAGGCAAACCCGGACGATGACTTTTCAGCATTGGATAGGTTGAGTCTAACCGATTTCCGATACGACCAAGTATGCGATATTCCACCTCTATTTCCGCTGGAGGAGCGTCTGAACAATCGCAGCTATCCCTCTATCGTTCGCGCCTGGGATGATGTTGTCGGACAGGATCGCCTCTCTCCCATAGAAAGGGGCATGTTGCACGATCTCTGGTTCAATCCGGCCCCTCACTTTGAGATACAATGGGATATAACCCCGACTGCGCTAACGCCAGGACTGTCTACTCAACTGGCAGGAGTGCCGGGCGTGTCTTATGACCTAAGGCGAAGCGCCCAGCAGTTGAATCCGGACACCATAGTTCTCGCCGATATTCACATTCTTAGCCTATTACCGGAAGAAGAGTTCCCTCCTGATTCGCGCTTCTGGCTTAGAGACAGCAATGGAGAGATTGCAAAGAGGCTAGACTCTGACGGTAACCTTTATCCCATGGTCGATATTTTCGAACCCGAAGTCCAGAATCTCTTCGTAAACCGGATTCTTGCCATTGAACGCTGTGGGGTGTTTGATGGTGTGTTTCTAGATGAATTTTTCCACCATGGGACAGCCTTTGCGGGAAGACACTTATACGACGCGAGTGACGAGGAACTTATCCAAGTATGGATGAATATACTTAAAGCTGTTCGGGCCCAAGCTCGTGATGATTTTCTCATACTGATGAATGTTAACGAGACTAAACCGACGCGGGTCGCCGAATACGTTAATGGCGTGCTCACGGAATCCTTCAGAGACCATCCGGGCGGGTACAGCCGCGAATGGATTATGACACATGAAGATACGCTCTCGTGGGCTGAGAATAATCTCAGAGAACCTCACATAAACTGTCTATACGGCGCGGGAATGAGCATAGAGCCACCCGATGGCCCGAACAACCTACGCTGGATGCGGATGTTCACAACCTTGAGCCTAACTCATTCCAATGGCTACGTAATATACACCGATGGTCAAAGAGGCGATCCCTCTGCAGACGCTCCATTTGGTACTCACCACGCACACCTATGGTATGACTTCTGGAACGCCGACATTGGTCAGCCAGTAGGTCCGAAAGCCCAGCTCCATGAGAATACGGAAGGTCTATTCATTCGTGAGTTCACAACGGGCTGGACAGTGTATAATCGGAGCGGTAAGTCTCACGTTGTCACATTACCTGAGCGCGTGCAATCTGTACGAAGTGGTGTCCAAAACACCCAGCACGCTGTTCCCGCCTTGACGGCGACATCTACCTCCGCGTAGCGCCGGTTAACCCTGCAGATATAAACGGTGACGGTGTTATGAACATCCTAGACTTAGTTCTCGTGGCAAATGCGTTTGGCACCGACGCGCACGATGTCAACGGTGACGGCGTTACTAATATCCTAGACTTGGTCATAGTAGCACAAGCCATTAACCAGTAATTGAAGAAGTGGCTATCTGATAGGCAAGTACATTTGCCCGTTGACTATCGAGTCTTAACTGACCACTAGCCACTAATCACTGCCTTTTAGGAAGCCCTTATGTTAACGCCGCAGCAACTAACACATTACCATGAACAGGGCTTCGTGATTCCGGATTTTCGCTTGCCCGCCTCAACCATACAGTCAATCAAGGACGACTTTGAGCGGTTGCTGATGCGGTACCCCGAGTTCCGGCAAAATTGCCCGTCTCTGCTCACCTACGACACGACCTTCCTGAATTACGCGAGGAACCCGGACATCCTTGACATGGTGACCCAAATTCTCGGAGAAGATATAGCCGTTTGGAATTCCAGCTATTTTGGCAAACCTGCACATGATGGGAAAAGGGTGCCTTGGCATCAAGATGGACGCTACTGGCCCATTAGCCCTCTCGCAAGTTGCTCCGTATGGATTGCGATTGACGATTCCAACACCGAGAACGGTTGCCTGCGGATTATCCCCGGTTCGCACAAATCGCGGAAATTATTCAGGCACGAAAGCAACCCCAGCGACGACCTCGTTCTTTCGCTTGAACTCCTGCGATCCGAATTTGACGAAAGCACCGCTGTGGACATTGCCTTGGAATCGGGACAGGTTTCGCTCCACGATGTCTATTTGGTGCACGGTTCGGAACCCAACACCTCCGGTAAATCCCGCCGCGGCATGACGCTGCGCTTTTTTCCCACCACCTCCGTTTACGAGCGCGACATTGAGGGAGGAGTGCAGCCGCGATCGCTGTTCCTAATGCGGGGCACGGATCGGTCAAAACGAAATGACTTCGTGGTGAAACCGTTGCCCGCACCCCAGTAAACCGCCAAACCAGAAGATAAGTGCATTTGTAGGGTGGGATCGAAAGAGCGAATAGCGATAAGGATTTTCTATCGCCCTCCCTATTTGGTCGGTTGATCGATTGAGATCTTCAGGTGTATTGCACCAGCGAGTTACCAATATCAGAAACCGCCGCCAAGGTCGTAGGCATACTCCGTATGCCGTAACCCTAGTGTGGATTGGGAAGGTGGGTCAAAACGCCGTGGACATCGCGATTCCGAACCGCTCAAGCCAGATGTACATGAGACTAACGCCGTGCTGTCTACGAAAATAGTTGAACATCAGGTGCGACCGATCTCCGTCATACATCCCGCGAGCGGAGAACCCTCTGCCAAAATCAACCGTGGCGCCGAAAGGATAATTGAATCCGTCATCCCATTCGGAATAGTTCACGGTCGCATATAACGACAGCGGAAGGCGCGGCAAGCGCTTGGCAAGCGTGAAAAAGTAGGCTTGAGTCCCAGCGGGTGAGCCGATGCGGTCCGAGCTTGTTCCGATGAAGAGGGCAGGTCGGGTATCCGTTTCCGTAAGGAGGAATGCGTTGAAGAGCGGAGAGATTTCCGATGCCGCGGGGTTATATTCAAGACCAAGTTGACCCCTGCTTAGGAACTGATAATTCAACGTCATCCGCCAGCGCGGACGATCTTTCTCCGTGTCGACATAACGCCAAGAAATCGCCCATGTGGTCTGAATACCGCTTCCCCGAAGCGGTGCGCCTTCGCCAGGTCAGGCGCTTCAGGTAGGAGTCATGGAAGTCTGGGGGGCGGTCTTTAGCGGCTTGAGTTGGAGATTCGCTTCGTTTGACCAGCTATCAGCCGCCGCGGTCAAGAACAAATATAATACTAGACTCCCAATAAGCGTATGTGTCAGTGTTGCTCCAAAACGTGTCATGGTTGATGAATGGGGAAATGATGGACAGGAGGCAGGTCATCCTGTTTTAATTGGTTGATGGGATAAGTAGCAGTCAGTGGGTTGCTATCGGATTCCGTTTCCATGTGAATTATAGTTAGAGCCTAATAGAATAACAGTGACTAAGCCAAATTTGTCATCAGAGTTGCTGCATACCGTACAAGCGAAGAGCAACACCGTATCACCCGTGTCAAGCTCACTCGTGCCTACAAGTCGTATATATTCTAATGCTACTGCGCCTGGTTACTTTCTTATTTGGCGTTTAAAGAATCGCTGTACCCGCGACAACCTGAAATGTCGCTCCGCTGGAGCGAAACATCTTTAGGTATGTTATACTTCTGTAGTTAAGTGTTGGTCTGTCTTGTACTGCAGCGAAGTGGTATGTTAGGCTGCCGTAGCCATGTGAGGATTTGACTAACCACTTCTTCCTACCACCAAACAGTTGCGTAGAATGTCTATATCGTTTTTAGTTGGTCAATCCCTGCGTCTGTGTACATCGTAATATTCTTTTATGGGTAGATGGTTAATTAGGTATGGGGCTAGCGGATGTGTTTGATTTTGAGGAAATAGAGGATAATGTCCCAAGTGCAAAGAAACTACAAATCGCCGTATGCCGGTATTGGCTTAGTGGGCTATGGTTAAAAAGGAATATCATCATGTGTTTCTTTCGTGTATGATAATTCCAAAAGCGCCCCTTTAAGTCGCTGTAAAGTATTCAATACGTCACTGGCGCTTTCAATTACAGTGTAGGTATTTTGGATATCGACGCGTTGCCGTCTAACTTCATTCATAATCAATGCGACGGAATCACCAAACCGGTCTAATTGATTTAAGTGTTCTTCGGATTGTCTCTTGGTGAACATAAATCTCCTTGTATCTATACTATCCGTACCGGGGTAATTTGGAAGATACGTCAATTGCTCAATGTAATCCTTGTCTTGCTGCCACAGACGCTGCTCCCACTCGTCGTCCCAATACTGCTCGGAATAGTCCTGATAATAGTCCTCTATGATAGAATAGGTAATATCGTCATCAAAATACTGCTCCCAGTGGTCGTCATACTCGCCAAGAAGTTCTTGTGTATGTTGGTGCAAAAAGTCTTCATAATCCTCGTCGTCCGGATTCGAAATTTCGTCAATGTAGTTCATCAGGAGGACTTTCGTGGAGTGATCACTAGCGATACCGTATAATGAATCGTCTCCGTTCGCATTTAATGCCATCTTAATTGGCGGTGCAACCATGCGAGAAATAGATTTCAATCTTCCCTCAGGCGCAGGCGGGACTGTCTACCGTCCATCGGTTGAAAGTCGGATTTTCACTCACGGCGAGTTTGCTGCGGGCGTCATACCACATATTCGCCCACTCAATCGGATCGTGTAATTCGCTCCCCGGGTTGGATCTGCTGCGAGCGACGAAGCCCGGAAATGCGCCGCGCCCCGTTGGTTGACCTATTGGATTATAACGAAGGTCAAAACTCCAACGAATATTGTCGCTCTTGTTTGGCAGCGAAGAGTGGCAGTTCAGGCGATTGAAAAGCAGCACCGATCCGCGCTTCATGGGAAGCGGAACGCTATCCGCCGATCGTAGGTATTTGTCCGGAATGTGGAGACCGAATCCTCTCGAAATTTCCTTGTGCGCGTGACAGTGTTGGAGCAATCCCTCGCGATGGCTCCTCGGAATAACCTCTAAACAGCCGTTCTCAATCGTAGCCTCCCACAGACAGAACCACACCGTCAACATATTGGTCTCATCGGCTTCGGGCGTGACAACGCCGGTGTCTTGATGCCACGGGGTCGCACCTAGCTGAACGTTCCCGGTCTCCTCGTTAATGGGGCATAAATGCTCCGGCGGTTTGAGCCGCACATGCTGCACCGGATTGGAGTAGATTTCCGGTCCAATCAACGACTCGACGGCATCGAGGAGTTTCTCGTTTCGCAGCATCCTGAAAACCGCGGGACCCACCCACATCGGCGTATCCGTCTGCACGTTCCGCTGCGGCAGCGAAAAGTCGAAATATTGTGCGTGCACCTTGCCGGATTCGGCGTAAATCTTGGTCAGTCGATCGCCAAACGGCAGGTCGTCATAGGTGGAGGAGACTTCACCCTTTTCCTCTAATTCGAGGGCGAGTCGATCCAATACGGTCGCGTATTCCTCAATGACCGGATCAATATCTTGCTCGGGGTCAAACAAATCTTCCACGACCAAGTACCCCTGTTCCTCAAAGTGCGCCACTTGGGATGCGGTAAGATGTGCCATTTTTCCTTCTTCCTTTGCGTGAATCGCGTGCAATGGTTCCGAATAACGCGAGTTTGAATTCGCCTACACAACAGATGAACACGGGGAGGCATGACTTTCACATCTGTCGAATATAAACGTAATGAGCGGTTTCTTGTTACGCTGTACTATCACGCCCCGATCTCCACCTGTGTCCCGTTCTAGCCCACTGAAAAATTCTTACCTAGAAATCACATTATCCTCTGTCCTTCTAACTCCATATTAGAGCCTGTTTGAAAAGTACAGTTTGTAGGGTGCGCACTGCGCACCAGCCTCTAAAAGCCCCAGAGTGGGATCAAGGGAGCGAATAGCGACTGCGATAGAAATCCATGAAGGTGTAAGGTGTATAGAAACACCAAAACCCCGTGCACCTAAGCCCCAGTGGGGATCAAACGAACGGATAGTGAGTGCGATAGCAATCCCATAGGTATGTAGCAGCCAACAATGAAAACATGAGAAAACTTTCTACAAATGGCCAAAAGCATCGGATTTTCAAGACGTTTTCCCCAAAATGACCTCTCTCGAAGACGGATTTGGACTTTTCAAACAGGCTCTTAGGCAGGCTCTTAGGAAGTGTCAATTACAATCAAGCAACCGGATTCAGACGGATCAAAAGAGTGTATAACGAGTGATTAAAGAAATGAATAATGACCGCAATAAAAATCCATCGGCAATCATCAAATCGCTGACTTCCCCTCTTGCCACGGCACATGTTCTCGGCGATAAATCGCCGAACTGCTTGGCTTCGAATCTTCAACTACGTAAGTCTTAAATTGACGCAGCAACATATCACTTCTTATATGCCTTGCCACGATGCGGGATTCCATGCACGTTACATATTTTGCTCTCAATGTCCACATCATATATTATTCGATAGCTTCCAACACGATAACTGTAAAGACCAGCCAATTTCCCATCCAGCTTCTTGCCAAGTAGAAGTGGATTTGCTGATAGTGACTCTATGGCAATATTAACTCTACATTTCATATTGGAATCTAACGAATTGTATTGCTTGGATGAGTTTCCAATCAATCTTATCTCAAACTGCTTGCTTGACATCTTCCCATTTGACATACTTGCCAGACTTGAGATCTTCTTGTGCCTTTTTTAGGCTTTCCATTGCCTCAGGATTATTAAGTATCTCCTCAGTTTCGGACAAAGCTTTTGATTCTCTAGGGGCAACTGTTACTGTCTCCGTCAAGATAGGTTTTGTTGGTGTCCCTTCACTGGTTTTCATTGTTATATCTCCTTGCGTTGCGACTGTGATAGTTAAGCGTCCAATTATTGTACACGGTAAATAGTATACTCTGGAGTATACACAGACGTAAAGCAAAAGGATCGATTTTGGCAATATGCTGCGTTGTTGTCATTTTTTCGTGACATATGCTTGATGACGGCGTGGTCGTCTGCGTTTGGTTGACGATTAAGCGACTGAACAAGGAGTAAGGCTACTGTCGCAGTCACTACGGGATCTCTATCGATCAGAAGTATCAGATTAGTGGCTAGTGAATAGTAGTTAGGAAAGAAATCCTGGAGCCGTATTACAGGCGACGAAAGTCCCAACCTCCCTAGCCCCTTGTCAAGGGAGAATTGTCATCGACTGAGGCATGAAACGACGCTCGAAAAATCAGGCTCTTCAGAGTTAAGTGTGGAAATGAAATTGACTTAGGAGTTGCGCAGTGAAGCATCCAAAGGATTGTAGGAGCGATCTCCGAATCGCGATCTCTTTCGCAAGCAAAACTCGCTCCTACAGAAGACGCGCAATAAAGGGATCTCTATCGCCTTCTATCCACTCAGTTGATGGTTTCGTTTATCCTTCGCTATTCGCTCAGTCGATCTCGTTATTAGGCAGGAAAGGCACTTGGCGGTGGTCAGCACCGCAAACTCGTCACTCACCGCTCTGCTTCAACTAGAAAATAGCGTTATGAGGCAATTGTCACCGTTACGCCTTTGCTCGGTTGCTCCAAGTTTCCGCTGTCATCGACGGCGCGGCTTGAGATTGTGACGCTTCCCGCCTCCGTCGGCGCCCATTCAAAGCTCCAAACCCCCCGTCCGTTCGCCGGATGCCACGTATTACCGTTGTCCACCGATACTTCGACCCCGGCAACTGTACCGCCCCCTCTGTCCACGGCATTGCCTCTGATAATCAACGCCTCGTATGGCAGAATCGCGCCATCCGTGGGCGCATGAACCGTCGAATTCGGGGGCTCGAAATCGGTGGAGGCGCTCGCCGGGATAAGGTCTTCTTGGAGCGACGCGGGTTGTATCCCCATGTCTGCAAACAGATTGACGGTCGCTTGCTGGATATTCCTATCCGGAGCATGCGGGTCAACGCCGACGCGGGTGGAATACTCATTGGCGCGCTCCGGGGGAACGCCGGTGTCGTTGTCATGTTGCGCGTCCAACCCCCAACTCCATTGTACCGTACCCGCGCCAAAGACCAAAGCGCCGCTCTCGTGACGATAGAGCGTCAGGTGGTGGGTTGCGGTGCCCGAGTCGAAAACCGTGCCGTGGTCTTGAATGTAGGTAACGTTGTCAATGGTCGTCTCGGACAAGCGGAAGAGACCCGGTGGGCGAAACCCGTTGTCGATGTCTTCATCCCACTCGTGCCCAAGTAAGCCTTTCAACAGAACCGCCTTGTCGCCCGGCTTGAGTTGTGCGACATCCGTGTCGCGCCAAAAGCGCAAGTTGGCGTATTCCGCCAGCACGATGAGCGGATCGTTGCGCCACGCGTTCACGGTGAAAATCGTGCCCGTTAGCGCGTTCTCCGGCTGTGCTCCCTCTGGATTGAAAGGTCGCGAGTCCCGCCAAGTTCCGGTCCAAAGATCGGGAACGGGATCAATCTTGGCGTCGTCGTGAGTTTCCTTGTACGTGACTAACGTTCGGTGAGAGACCCCTTCTTCGTCAATAGAGGCTTCCCATCGGGTTTTCCAAAACACTTCGTTGCCGCTGAAAAAAGCGAGATGCACTCCCGCATCGCGCGCGCTCTCAACATGTCTTCTTTGGTCAAGAGACCAGTATTCGTCATGACCGACCGACAGAAACAGCCGGTGTTTCAAGATCTCCTCGCCTCGTCGGTCGCTATCGACACCGGTAAAGTAACTAACATCATAACCGTTCGCTTCAAGCCATCGGATGAAAGGATACTCGCTATTGAAAACCATGTTTACTGCCCGATAATAGCGTGTCTCGAACGGACGGTTGTAGCTTACCTTGTACGAGCGGGGGTGTCCCCCGTGCATGCGCGGATTGTCCGGATTGAAACGGGCATAGGTGCAGTGCCCGCCGTAGCGGTTGTATGCCTGCCACGTCGTGTCCGACGTTTGGAACAGCAGATCGGAACATCCTTCGTCGTCCCGAACGACGAAATAGATGTGGCTTGCTCGCGGCTCGCGCAGCGCATTGGCTAAGCGTCCGCGTCCCGAGGCGCCGTAGGCGTGCGCCGACGGAACAGGCTGCGCTGCCGGACCGTGCTGCCCGTTGTCCGCACGCCAACTCGCGGGATCTGAATCCTGCCGCACCAAACGAGCAAAATAGACGCCCGACGCCGCGTCCGAAGGGGATTTCCAAGAGGCTGAGACCGCCCAATTACCGCAATCATAGAGGCGCGTCTCCGGATCTCTGATGCCTTCCTGTTGAGGTTGGGGCAGCTTAACCAACGGTTCAATCGTGTCAACGAGGCGAGCCCCCAACCCTCCATAGTAACCCATTCGATAGATGTCAATCCGATAGTCGATCGAGTCGGTTTTTATCTTGAAGAAGATAGTCTCGCCGCGATTGATACTGATATCGTGACCGAAACCTTGAATCGTCGGATCGCCGGGACCGTTAATATCCCACTCGGTAGAGGGACTGCCCGGCAGCCGATTCTCTTGAACAATCCTGTTGTCCGGTTTCCCGCCACGATTCTGCGGTTCGAGACTCATTGTGCCTCCCTAAAGGATACTGTTTCAGCTTTCATATTCGACGACGACATCATCGCCGTCAATCTTCACCGGATAGGTCTTGACCCGAACGGTCGAATCCGTCAGACATTTTCCGGTGGCAATCTCGAAGGGCCACTGATGCCATGGACAGCGCAAGACCTCTCCCAATCCATCGACAGCAATTTCCGCACTCTGAACGGAGGGCGGAGCCTCGGTGGCAACCCGACCGCTGAGTTCTCCCGTGCAGAGCGGTCCATGCTTGTGTGGACAGATGTTGCGAATCGCGTAGAATGAACCGTTGACGTTAAAGACGCCGATGCCCGCCCTGCCCCGAAACGGCAAGACAATTTTGCGCTCGCCTATCGGAATCTCCGACACCTTGGCAACGACGACGTGCTCCATAGAAGGCTACCTCCCTTCTAGTCGCAGCATCTCAACCGCGTTGTCGGCGAAGATACGCCGATGCAGTTCTTCCGGGAGTTTGGGAAAGACTGTTACCGGGTCGTTCCAGTCAAAGTGAGGAAAGTCCGAGCAATAGATGAGCGTCTCGTCCGCGTGCAGCATCTCCAACATTTGGTACAACTGCTCGGGCTTTTCCGGCTCGTGCATCGGCTGCGTGCCGACTCGGATATGGTCTCGGAAGTATTCGCTCGGCAGACGTTTAAGCCAAGGCGTCTGATCACGCAGCCCTTTCCAGTCGGAATCCATGTGCCACATGACGGGCACCGCCCAGAACTGCTGGACTTCGATGAGGGCAAACTTGAACTTCGGAAACTTTTCGAACACGCCCTCGCAAATCAGCGAAGCCGCGTGAGCGCTGGCGGCGTATGGTCGGCTCATTCGGGATTCCATGTAGTAGGTGGGATAGCCGACCGGGGTCGGGGTTGTTCTAGTGGCGCCTCCGCCGCCGCCGACGTGCGAAATTGCGGGCAGCCCGTGGCGTTCACACGCCTCCCAGATGGGGTGATAAAAACGATTGCCGTAGGGCATGCTCGTACCCAACGGCACCATCACGGCGGCGGTGTCCGCCCGATCTCCCAATCTATCAATCTCCTCGGCAGCTTGGGCGGGATCCGACGGTGACACCAGAATAGCGTTGACCACACGCTCGTCACGCTCAAGCCAATGCTCGATTGTCCAATCGTTGAACGCCCGACACAACGCGGCAGCCCAATCCTGATCGGGCAGCCCTGAGTAGCCGTAGAAGGGCGGGGGACCGGTGAGCAGCGCAACGTCAATATTCCAGCGGTCAAGGTGTTCCTCTTGCAGAAACTCCAGCTTGAAATTGAAATCCCGCGGATCGCCGCCGGAGAACTCCTCCTCGGCGAAATCGCTCTTGGGGATGCGTCCCTTCAGATCCGTGCGAACGCGCCGAATCGGGACATTGGCATAGGTGCCGAGGTGCAGCCCCTGATCCAGGAGGTGTTCCTGATAGAATGTCGACAGGTACGGCAACAGTTGGCGAGGATCTCGAAAGTTGTGATGCACATCGCAGTCGACAATCGCAACGCCATCCTTGGGTTTAGCGGTCCAACCCGGCGCGGCAATCGGTGCGGCTCCTGCTTGACTCATCTTATTGCCCTTTATACTTAAAATGATTAGGTCCTGTTAACATATATCTGAGGCGGCGCTGTAATTCGCCGAGAAATACCTAATTGTAGGGGCGAGGAGGGGATCTCTATGGGAGTTCTATCGCAGTCATTATTCATTCCTTTGATCCTTCCTTATCCAGTCAGTTGATCCTCGCCCCTACGATATACGGTCACGTAACACGCCGGTTATTTGCGATTATACCAAATCGTCTCGACGCGCATCAGGGCGAAGACTCTCGGAACGGAGATGGGTTCAATTTGTCAAATGTCAACACGCGCTAGTACATTATGTAGGGTACGATCAACCGAGTGAGTAACGAGGGCGATAGAGGTTCTCTCCCTGTCGCGAGTAAAACTCGCTCCTACAGAAGATTGCTTAAGTTCTACTCTGCAAATTACGGCGTCCACGCTCGCGGCGCGATACCTTCAACGTGTGTCTTCATATCAATGACCGCCGGCCTACCCGCGGCAAACGCCTGATCCAGCGCCCCCGCAAACTCGCTCGGTTTGTTGACCGTAATCCCGTTACAACAATCGTACATTAGAACGGGATCAAGCGGCAAACCCAAAGCCCCAGAACTAAAGCGAACACACTCCCCGCAAGGCAATTTCGGATGGGTGCCGGGATTTTCAGCCAAGCCTTCGGAAGTTTCCTCGGAAAGCATAAGGTGCCAATGGCTAACGGGACAATAAGATACGAAAACGGATGATAGCCCCAAGCCGTGGAAAATCTACCTTGCGCGAGAGAAACACAGGCGCGAGTCATACCGCAGCCGGGACACGGTATGTCCGTTACGAGGCGAAATGGACATGGCATCAGTGAAAGCTTGCCAATCGATAACCCTGACCATGCCGCGTAAATACCGACAAAGACAAGCCCAATCAGGAAAACTCGCGCAAGATGTACGTGATTAAAAGTCGGAGTGCTCACCGTAGGATTTGTTGATTTCCGCTTGTTGGATTGCCAGAGATGCGATACCGATACCAAAAATCGCGAGCAAGACGCAGATAACTGCTAAATTATTGGCGACGCGCCAATCGTTGTTATGCTGAATCTCGTTGACCCCACTCGCCATTTTGTATTCGTAGTAAATGCCAAAGATACCGCACGTCAGAATGCTAAAAATTATCCCGAGTGCGATGCTTCTCACAGCGTCATTCATTGGATACGGATCGTCGCGCATAATGGAACTTTTTCCATAAGGATACTTAGGAAACCGGAGTTGCCATCAATCAGAAATTTCGGGATCTGAGTTTTTGTCTATTAATCCCGCTTACGGGTCGGGCTAGAAGCCCGACCTACCGGGGTGGGTCGCAACTTGGGTTAGGTATGGTCGCTAAATAATGTCAACGGCAAAGGATTCACGCCATGTCGAACAACCATCTCAAACATTTCACTAGGGTGTCCAAGCCTGCGGCGCGATACCCTCAACGTGTGTCTTCACATCAACGACCGCCGGTTTACCCGCGGCAAACGCCTGATCCAGCGCCCCTGCAAATTCGCTCGGTTTGTTGACTGTAATCCCGAAACAGCCCATCGATTCGGCGATCTTGGCGAAATCGGCGTCGGGGAAGAGCCACAGCTCGTCCGAACCCGCCGTTCGTCCGCCGTAGACAGATTCAACGCCTCCCTGCTCCTGATTGAGCGAATGATTATTGTTCACCAGAATGACTGCATTGATCTGGGATTTCACAGCGGTATCCAATTCCGAGATGTGGTACCAAATCCCGCCGTCGCCGGTGAAGCAGAGCACCGGTCTATCCGGCGCGGCACACTTGGCGCCCATCGCGGCGGGCAGCCCCCAACCCAGCGATCCCGAACAACGGATGAAGGTCTGATCGGGGTGTTTGAGGTCGAGCATGGTGCCCGTCCAAATACCCGAGTGCCCCGTATCGGAGACGAGAATCACGTCGGAAGGCAGATAGTCGCTCAATTCGCGGCACAAGCGTTCCGGACGCATCGGCAGCACCTGGGAATTGACTTTGTCGCTAACGCTCGCTTTCCACGCCCGCACTAATTCCTGTACTCGGTTGACCCATGCGGTTCGCGGCTCACTCGTTTCCGAATGCTCAATCATTCGGCGCAGCGAATCCCTCACATCCCCTTGGAGTCCGACCTTGATTGGATAGTTGCGTCCCAGTTCCTCTGCGTTGATATCAAGCTGAATTGCCGGCGTCCCTTGAGGTGGAATCGTGTAACCGTTGGTCACTTGTCCGCCGGTGTGGCTGCCGATGAAGAACACAAGGTCGGTTTCGCATAGGGCTTGGTTGGCGCAGTCGCGAGAGTAGGAGCCGGGCACGCCCACCGCCAATGGGTGATCGTGCGGGAACATCGCTTTGGCATTTAGCGCCGTGGCTACCGGGATGGACAGCTTTTCGGCGAATGCGATGAGTTCGGCTCGGGCTCCCGAAGCGGTCACGCCGCCGCCAGCTACGATGATGGGTCGCTCGGCTTCGTTCAGAAGCTGAAGTGCCGCCGTCACCTTCTCTACCTCAGCTTCCGGTCGGAAAGGCGGGAGCTGCGAGAACATATCCTCAATCACAACATCCAAGTCCGCCTCGTGATCTATGACCACCTGCCCCGCGAGTCCCTCCAGATCCAGATGCGTCGGTCCCGGAGTGCCCGAGGTAGCCGAACGGAAGGCTTGTCGCAGATAGATTGGGAGTTGCTCCGTTGAATTGACAAGAGCGCTGTATTTGGTCACCGCGGAGAAAGGACTCGCATGATTCACTTCCTGATACGCGTGGCGAAGCTGGCTAATCTGGCTCTCGCGCCCGGTGATGGCAATGACCGGCGAGCACGCCAGATAGGCGTCTTGCAACCCGGCTGCGAGATTGACCGCGCCCACGGACTGAGACATGCAGAGACTGGGACCGCGCTTCACGCGGGCATAGGCGTCCGCCATGTATGCCGCTCCCTTCTCCCCGTGCGTCTGCACGCGCTTAATCCCCAACTTCTCCATTTCCATCAACGCTCTGGGACCGATATAGGGCATAAAAAAGACATGGGTAATCCCATATCCGTGGACGGTATCTGCGAGGAACTTCGCTCCTGTCATTTTGGGCATGGTGTGGTTTCCTTCTGTGATTTCGGGATTGAATTATTTCCGGATGCAAGTACGTTTGAAGGCAAGCGTGGAAGCAAAACTCCGACGGCATGAGAAACATTATAGCCCGATTCCCCGACTAAGGCAAGCGATTTCTGTGATTTCGCGCTTTTCGTTGGAGGTGGAAGAATGGAAGGCTAGAAGGAGGGAAGGAAGAAACCGATCAAGCGAGCGATTAGAGAGTGCGGTAGAGATTCTACCAGCCTTTAAATGCCACAGAGTGGGATTAAGTGAGGAGTAGCAATCAATGAAACGGATAGTGACAGGAATTTCTATGGGAGCCCTATCGCACTGACTATGAGATCTTCTATCGCCTTCGCTATTCACTCAGTTGATCGATAGGGATTCCTTTTCAAGAAAAAACTCGGTTTCTAGGGGAAATCAGCGATTTTATGATCGCAGATCTTCTGCCATCAGGTACGATTGTCTTGGAGTTGTGGAGGCCACATTTGACTCTAGCCGTAGATTCAGGTAAAATAACCTATAGAGTCAAGAATTTATGCGTCCGATAACGAACGGTAATTTCACTTTCCCGCAGATAACGAAGACATGACACCCGAGCAAAAAGCGCGGCAAAACATCGACCAATTACTCACGGCAGCGGGCTGGACGATTCAGCACCGCGAACAGATGAACCTTGGCGCATCGCAAGGCGTGGCGGTACGCGAGTTTCAGATGGCGTCCGGTCCCGCGGACTACCTGCTATTCATCGACAGAAAAGCTGCCGGAGCGGTCGAAGCCAAACCCGAAGGCACCACCCTCGGCGGCGTCTCCGAACAAACCGAGCGATACCTCACCGGGATTCCGGCGAACCTTCCATGCCATCAACGCCCTCTGCCGTTTGGCTATGAAAGCACCGGGGTTGAAACCTTCTTCCGTGATTTGCGCGAACCGGATTCCCGCTCCCGCCGCGTTTTCGCTTTCAACAGACCGGAAACCTTCGCGCGGTGGATTGCACAGGGGCGCACCTTGCGGCACCATCTCAAAGAATTGCCGGCGTTGGATGTGCATGGACTGCGAAACTGCCAAATCGAAGCCATTGAGAACCTGGAGCGGTCGTTTGTCGACAATCGACCTCGCGCGCTAATCCAGATGGCAACCGGCAGCGGGAAAACGTACACCGCCGTGAGTTTCGCCTATCGGCTCGTCAAGTTCGCAAGAGCCAACAGGATACTGTTTCTCGTTGATCGCAGCAATCTTGGAAGGCAGACGCTAAAAGAATTTCAGCAGTATACCACACCGGACGACGGTAGGAAATTCACGAAACTTTACAACGTGCAACATCTCGCCGCCAACCGGATTGACGAGGTGAGTAAGGTCTGTATCACTACGATTCAGCGGCTGTATTCGATGCTGAAAGGAGAGCCGGATGTGGATGAGCAGATCGAGGGGCGTTCGTTGTACGACCTTGGATTGGCGAATCAAGCCGCCGAGGTGGAATACAACCCCGCCATCCCCATCTCGACGTTTGATTTCATCATCACCGACGAGTGCCATCGCTCGATCTACAACCGCTGGCGGCCAGTGCTGGAATACTTTGACGCTTTTATCGTGGGTCTCACCGCTACGCCGTCAAAGCAGACGCTCGGATTCTTCGATCAGAATTTGGTCACGGAGTATAGCCACGAGCGCGCGGTTACCGATGGCGTCAACGTCGGGTATGAGGTGTACCGCATCAAGACAGAGATTACGGAGCGGGGCGACGTCGTCGAAGCTGGCTTTTACGTTGACAAACTGGACAAACGTACCCGCGCAACTCGATTGGAACAGCTTGATGAGGACATGGAATACGGCGCGAATCAGCTTGACCGCGCTGTGGTGGCGCCCGACCAGATTCGCACCGTGATTCGAACATTTCGAGAGAATCTGTTTACGCAGATTTTTCCCGGCAGAACTGATGTGCCCAAAACGCTAATCTTCGCCAAGGACGACTCGCACGCCGAGGACATCATGCGCATCGTCCGCGAAGAATTCGCGCGGGGCAACGAGTTCTGCAAGAAGATTACTTACCAGACAACCGGCGAGAGACCGGAAGATTTGCTCGCCAGCTTCCGAAACTCCTACAATCCGCGCATCGCGGTTACGGTGGACATGGTGGCTACCGGGACGGATATCAAGCCGCTGGAGTGCATTATCTTCATGCGAAACATCAGATCAGCGGTCTACTTTGAGCAGATGAAGGGCAGAGGCACCCGCACGATATCGTCAACAGATTTGCGGGCGGTCACACCTGACACCGCTCATAAAACCCATTTCGTGATTGTCGATGCGGTCGGCGTTTGCGAGAATGACAAAACCGATTCCCGACCGTTTGAGCGGAAACGCAGTGTGCCGCTTGATAAACTGCTTGAATCCGTCGCGCTCGGTGCCCGAGATTCCGATACCCTGACGACGTTGGCGAGCAGGCTGGCGCGTCTGGACCGCCAGATCGAAGGTGATGCGCGGCATCAGATTGCCGAAGTGTCGGGAGGCGTCTCCCTGCGCGATATGATTCAAAACTTATTTGAGGCAACCAATCCGGACGAACAGCCTGAAGACGGGCAACCCCTTATATTGACGGAATCGACCGAGGAATACCTAACGCCGGAGTTGATTCGGGAGAGGATGGATCAACTCGTTACCGAGGCGTGCAAACCTTTCGACAATCCCGAATTGCGTAACACCCTCGTTGAACTGAGAAGGCAACACGAGCAGACGATTGACATCGTAAGCCAAGACAGCGTCATCTCCTCGGAATTTGACGAAGCGGCTAAGGAGCGAGCGGAGCGCCTCGTGAACGGCTTCAAGCAGTTTATTGAAGACAACAGAGACGAGTTGACAGCGATTCAGCTTATCTACAGCAAACCCTACGGACAGCGCAATCTCACCTATCAGCAGGTTAAGGAGCTTGCCGATGCCATCGAAAGACCGCCGTACCAACTCACGCAAGAGAAATTGTGGCAGGCTTACCAACAGTTGGAACAATCGAAAGTCAAGGGGGCGGGAGCGCAAAAACTATTGACCGACATCATATCGTTGGTGCGTTTTGCGATTGAGGAGACTCAGACGCTTGAACCTTACAGAGAATCCGTAAATCGGCGGTTTCGGGGATGGCTCGCCGATCAGGAAAGGCAGTTTTCGGCGGAACAGATGGCGTGGCTGGAGATGATTAAAGACCATATTGCCACGTCGCTAAATATTGAAATGGAAGATTTTGCGGAAATACCGTTTCAGGCAAAGGGCGGGGCGATTAGGGTGCATCAGTTGTTTGGCGAGGAGTTGACCCAGATCCTGGCGGAGCTGAATGAACGGCTGGCAGCGTAAGGTATATGCTTTATCTCTTTTACTAAGAATCGATGGTTTAGACCAAAGCCGATTTCACGGATGCAACTTATTTCAGAGTTTGGCATCTATGTCTGATCTGATATCTCGCATTGGCGCAAATTCACAGCTCACGTTACTAACATCGTATCTTATTGACAATCACCTAAAAATAACTTGACAAAACGTTAATAGCGTTGCATCTTATTAACGTTAATATCAAAGAACGTTAATTACGCTGTACTTTATTAACGTAATTTCATTTAAAATGAATCCTGAAGACTTCAAGAATTCAACTGCCGGTCAATGCATGCGCACGATACGTGAGCCAGCCTATTGGGCTTATGTGCCACATCCGCTTCCGCCGAAGATTGAAGTGGATTGGGAGTTGGCGAATCTTTTATCAACAGCAGGCACCAAACTTGGCGAGTTGTCCGGTGCGGGCCAACTGCTTCCAAATCCGCATCTGTTGATTAGACCGTTTATCCGGCGTGAAGCCGTGATGAGTTCGAGAATTGAAAACACCCAATCCGGCTTGGATGATCTTTTTCTGTTTGAGGCAGATGACGGGGAACCGCCCTCTGGGTCCGATGTGAATGAGATTATCAACTACGTTAGAGCCATGGAATACGGCGTCAAACGATTAGCGAAGTTGCCGATCAGTTCACGACTGATCTGTGAAATACACGGAATTCTCATGGACGGAGTGCGGGGCGACTCTGCAACGCCGGGGGAGATGCGGAGGAGCCAAAACTGGATCGGTAGCCCCGGGTGCACGTTGATGGATGCCGCCTATGTTCCTCCGCCGCTCCCCGAGATGAAAGAATGTTTATCAGACTTGGAAAAATACATCAATTCCGACGCAAGAGAGCCAGCTTTGATTCAATGTGCCCTGGTTCATTATCAGTTTGAGGCGATTCACCCGTTTGTCGATGGCAACGGAAGGATTGGCAGGCTTTTGATAACGTTTATGCTATTGGAAAGGAAACTGCTCTCGCAGCCTCTTCTTTATCTTTCCGATTTCTTCGAACAACACAGAGATGAATATTATAGATTGCTGTTGACTGTAAGCCAAAAAGGCGACTGGAAAGCGTGGCTTACGTTTTTCCTAAACGGGGTGCGTCAACAGTCGGAAGATGCCCTTGCGACGATTCAAAAATTGCTTGACCTGCAGAAACAATACAGGGAGGTTGCAACCGGTCAAAGAGTGCCGAAGATTGTAAATCGCTTGATCGACCATCTGTTTACCGGTCCTATTGTCTCAATTTCACAGTTGTCGAAGACGTGGAAGATGCCGTTTCCCACGGTTAAACGGGGAGTGGATTACCTTATCGAAAAAGGCATACTTGTGGAAATAACCGGGAGGCAGCGAAATCGCCTGTTTGTTGCGAATGAAATATTCAATACAATCATGACAGAACGAACAAAATCAATGAACCCGGGGAAACAGGTAACATGAGCGAAACCGATGTCGGTCTGTCTGAACTACCCGATGGGTGGGTGTGGACGACATTGGAGGAGATTTGCAAAATTATATTGGGGCAATCGCCACCATCCTCGACTTATAATACTCAAGGAGAAGGACTTCCTTTTTACCAAGGCAAACTTGAATTTGGCGGGACCTACCCCACGCCACGAAAATGGTGTACCGCTCCAAAGAAAATCGCCGAAACCGGGGATATACTAATCTCTGTTCGCGCTCCGGTTGGACCGACGAACATCTGTCCAGAAAAATCCTGCGTGGGTAGAGGGCTTGCGGCAATTAGGGGATTAGGTGGAATTGAACCCCTTTTTATTTTGTACTTGATGCGTACATTTGAGGATGAGATTGCGGGAAAGGGCACTGGAACAACCTTCGACGCGATAACGGGAAATCAACTCAAAACCTTTGTAATTCCCCTTCCCCCACTCCCCGAACAACACCGGATTGTCGCCAAGATTGAAGACCTCTTCACCAAACTTGACGCAGGCATTGACGCCCTCCACAAGGTACAAGCCCAACTGAAGCGGTATCGCCAATCCGTCCTGAAAGCCGCCTTTGAAGGAAAACTCACGGAAACGTGGCGAGCAGAGCATCAGGACGAGATTGAGTCTGCTTCTGTGCTTCTTGAGCGCATTCTCAAAGAGCGACGTGAGAAGTGGGAGGCAGAGCAGTTTGGGCAGATGAAGGCGCAGGGGGAAGTACCCAAAGATGACAAATGGAAGGCGAAGTATGAAGAACCTACTCCCCCCGATACAAGTGAACTACCCAAGTTGCCAAAGGGGTGGTTGTGGGCAACGCTACCTCAAATTGGTGAATTGAATCGTGGGAAGTCAAAACATCGTCCCAGAAATGCACCCGTTTTATACGGTGGTCCATATCCATTCGTGCAGACAGGAGACATTAGACATGCTACGGGTTTGATACGACACCATAACCTAACATATAGTGAGAAAGGGCTTAAGCAGAGTCGTTTATGGCCTGCCGGTACGCTTTGCATTACTATTGCTGCAAATATAGCTGATACCGCAATTCTTGGATTTGATGCGTGTTTTCCAGATAGCATGGTTGGCTTCTTGCCAGAACAAGGTCACTGTAAAATTCATTTTATTGAATTCTTTTTACGGACCGCTAAGGAAGATCTAGAGCGATATGCTCCTGCTACGGCTCAAAAGAACATCAATTTAGCAACTTTAAGAGACTTGGCAATTCCTTTTCCGCCGTTAGCTGAACAAAACGCACTCGCCGACGAGATAAACCGTCGCCTCTCCGTCGCCGATGAAGTGGAGAAGACCGTTGCGGCGGAGTTGAAACGCACCGAGCAGTTGCGTCAGTCGATTCTCAAAAAAGCCTTCTCCGGGGGATTGGTGCCGCAAGACCCAAGCGATGATCCTGCCAGCGTCTTGCTTGAAGGAATCAGGGCAGAGAAATCGTAGTGCATTTAACAAAAATTTAGGTTAAAATTATCTACTGCAACCACCTTACATGGGAGGCAAGAAAACATGGAACAAACCCAGAAAGCGCGGGCTACCGCCCCCCTCCTTGCGCTAGCCGGGACACTTGAGTGTGAAATCGCAGACATAGAAAACACGATGCCAGCGACGATTCGGAATACTAACACCAATCAATCCCTGGAAACGCAGGGGGCTGATCCACTCCTTGCATTGGCAGGCACACTCGAATGTGAGGTGACAGACATAGGTGAACGCCACGACGACTATATCGGAGACGCACTGCTGGCAGAACTACAAGAAGACAACGATGAATAAGGAATTTGGCGAAACGCCCCGATGGACGCGTTTAATGTAATCATTTCTCAATCCCGGAATAGGTGACCCGTTATGCGAACACAGCAAAAGAAACCCAATTCCGATCAGTTACTCGTTAAAGAGGCAGCGGTTGAGAAGGAAATGCTTGACCTGCCTTCAGCCGCCACCTCAGATTTCTTCTCGCTGGAAGATGCCCTGCTAGAACTAGAGGAAACACGCCAAGAGGCTGAAGAAGCTTATGCGTCGGATGACCAAATTGACCCTGTACCCAACTCTGCGTATGATGACGCGCGTGTTTTACTGAAGATACTTCAACGTAATGTCCCCATACCAGACATTGGCTGGGCAGAGGATGGCAGTCTTGGGTTTGAATGGCGGCCGGGTAACGGCATCGCGACGATGGGCGTATCCGGTGACAATCTTGTCATTTACGGCGCCTTTTTTAGCAACAAGTGTGAATTCGGCGGAATTTGCTCGCTGTCAGACACCGTTTTATTGGAGGGTTTTATTACAACATTGAGAAACCTCTTTCAATAAAACGCTTAATATCAATGATTTAGACTGTTAGGCCTTATGCAGCCACATAGAGGTCGCGATTCGGAGATCGCTCCTACAAAGGGAGATTCATCTAGATAATGCCAAACGATTCATCAGCCATCGTACAAAAACTGTGGAATTACTGTAACGTCCTCCGCGATGACGGCATCAGCTACGGCGATTATGTGGAGCAGTTGACCTATCTGCTGTTCCTGAAAATGGCGGACGAGCAGACCAAACCGCCGTTCAGCAAGGAGTCCGTCGTCCCCGCGGGGCTAGACTGGGAGAGCCTGGTTGAGAAGGACGGCGACGCCCTCGAAACCCACTACCGCCACATCCTTGACGAATTGGGCAGGCAGAGCGGCACGCTGGGCGTCATCTTCAGAAAATCCCAAAACAAGATTCAAGACCCCGCCAAACTCAAGCGGATCATTCAACTCATCAACAATGAGACGTGGAGCGGCTTGGATGCCGATGTGAAGGGAGACATCTACGAGGGCTTGCTGCAGAAGAACGCCGAGGACACCAAAAGCGGCGCGGGTCAATACTTCACCCCCCGCCCGCTGATTCAAGCCATTGTGGAAGTGATGAGACCGGAACCGATGCAAACCATCTGCGATCCGGCGTGCGGCACCGGCGGTTTCTTTCTGGCAGCGCATGACTATCTGTCCGCCCGAAGCGATCAGCTCGACAGGTACAGAAACAATTTCTCCGATACGATACGTTTCACGGCACGGACATCGTGGACAGCGTGGTCAGGCTGTGCGTGATGAACCTGCACCTTCACGGCGTCGGCGGCGATGAGAGTCCCGTGAAGACGGGGGATAGCCTAATCTCGAATACGGGTGAGCGTTTTGACATGGTGTTGACGAATCCGCCGTTTGGGAAGAAGAGCAGCATCACGATTGTGGATGAGAAGGGAGCGGCTGGAAAGAACTCGCTCATCTACGAGCGGGAGGATTTTTGGGCGACCACGTCCAACAAGCAACTGAACTTCCTTCAGCACGTCAAGACAATTCTGGAAATCAACGGCAAAGCGGCGATTGTCGTGCCGGATAACGTCCTGTTTGAAGGCGGCGCCGGTGAGACGGTTCGCAGGAAATTGATGCACGAATGCGATCTTCATACGCTGCTCCGACTCCCGACGGGTATCTTCTACGCGCAAGGCGTCAAGGCAAATGTGCTGTTCTTCGATCGCAAGCCCGCCAGCGAAACCCCGTGGACGGAAAAGCTATGGATATACGACCTCCGAACCAATAAGCGGTTCACGCTGAAAACAAAGCAGATGCGTTACGACGCCCTTCACGATTTCATCGCCTGTTACAATCCCGATAACCGCCATGATCGGCAAGAGAGCGAGCGATTTAAGTCGTTCTCGTACGATGAATTGATGCAGCGGGATAAGGTGAGTCTGGACATCTTCTGGCTGCGGGACGAAAGTCTTGAGGATACCGAGAATCTACCGGAACCCGATGAATTGGCGGGAGAGATTGCCGCGAATCTGGCGGCGGCGTTGGAGCAGTTTCAGGACATTTATGAGTAGACAGGGATATTGCGCGAAGAAAGGCTGGTGCGCAGTGCGCACCCTACAAGACCTTAACCATATCGCGGCACATCAAAACCGTTGGACGAGCCATAGGACGACGACGCACAAGATAACGAGCATCGGCAAATTGAGCAGGACGGCGAGGTACATTCTCCGACGCTTATGAGGACTTACCTTTTCTCCAGAGAACAGCAGTCGTCCAAGCAGCCAGAGCGAGTAAAAATAAAGAGGGAAAAAAGGAAAGATAATCAATCCGAGTAAGGCGGCACGCAACGCTCGATCCACGGCGTTGTCACCCGCAGATGAAGGAAGTTCATTCTCGGATTCTTCAGTTTCCGGGAGGTCCGCAAGCCCTTCCTCCGCGTCTATGGACGAATCCTCTCGCGCCGCAAGAATGCCGGTGGCACGCTCGACATCGGTTTCGGGTACTTGCAATTTAATGCCGCCGACGGCGTTGCTCAGATGCCATGCCACTCCCACGGTCAATTCGTCGGCGAGAAAAGCTGTTAGCCCATTGGCTTCGAGCAACCCCTTGGCAAGGTGCGCCTCCGTAGGCATGTCAAAGGTATCTACGGTCACCAATTTTCCCTCCATAGCGTCCCTCCTTTCGACGTAATGTCTGAGTCCTCAATGCGTATGCATAACGCCCTTTTTTCACGCATTACGCATTATGCTTTTTGATTTCAACCAGCCATGCGATGTGATTCAGGTCGTGGCAGATTACATCTCGCTGGGCAATCCCGCACGCTTCTAGGTTGGAGGCGAGGCTCTCCCTCGCCCACCTCGCCGACCAGAAATGTTCCGCGGTAGCCACAAATCGTGAGCCGCGCGGCGTCACTACGTGCTGGTCGGTGTGTTCATAGAACTCAATCTGTGCGGCTTCAGCCTCGGGAACATCCTTGTAGATTGTTAAAAACATCAACCCGCCCGACTTCAGCGCTTGATAGAACCGCGAGAATATCGCGATAAAACTCGGATTCCGATCGAGATAAGCGTCTGTATAAAGGCTCAAATCTGCTGACGCTTGGCGAAAATTCCCCGGCGTAAAGTACAAGCAGAAGACCAAATCGTAGAAATTGCGCTGTGGCGTCACTTCAGTCGCATCGCCCAGAAACAACGCCGTGTTGGTTAGTCCCTCCTCCTGCCATCTCTTCCGTGCGATTTCGCCGATGTGAGCCGAGATTTCAAAGCCGTGATACAGCTCGCAAGCCGGGGCAAAGATTGAACCGTGATACCCGGTGCCGCAACCGACGTCGGCAATGGCGTAGCGGCGACCTTGGAACCTCTCAATCAGGATTTCATCCTGTCGGTCGCGTGCCTCCTGTATCGCTTTGGGGCAGTAGGATGATTCCAAGGATTTGAGTACGGCTCTACTTTCGGATTCACGTAAACTGTTGGACATGCTACATTTCCTGTAAATGAAGTGTTGGGTTCACTAGAATTTCATTTTTTCGGGCGAAATGAAACTTTGAAAGCCTTCTTTTGTGTGTGATTCCTGATGGATTTCCGTTCAACCCAACCTACGCACCGCATTACAAACGAACATCCGCTTCGAGAAACTGCCAGAAAAAAATCTTCCAACCCGATTCCTCTTTCCGAAAGTACATTTCACATCTGCTGACAATCTCTCTCCGAACCGAGCGCGCTCCCTTTTCCGTAATGATGACCACACCCAATATCGCGGAGGCTTGATGCGGATGGGGAACGTCCATCTCAATATCGCGGAATCGAAATTGGACGAGACTGAATTCCTCGAATAGCGCTGTAAAAACCGGAGTCACGGCGTTGCGATTAGCCGGAATGACACCGGTGTTCAGTCCAAAAAATCGAGTGACCAAATCGTCTGATGCGAGGTAACCCGCCGTAAACAACTCCTCAAGCTTATTGATGTCCACCGTGTCAATCAATTCCGAAAATCTATCCAGCAAGCCCCGAATCTCTTGCGCCGGATTCGTCAGCGGCGCCAAAGATATGTCCACTACCAAACTCTCTGTTTTTAGAGCGACAGTCTGCATTTCATCCGCATAATCAAGCGCCTCGACCGTGATGGTAATCGCGTCCGAAAAATCGACTTGGGCACAGCTGTATTTCCCTTCCGCATCCGATTCCCACTGCCGCCCGGATATCGTAACAACCGCGCCGCACACCGGGCGCCCGGTTCTGGCGTTGGTAATTGTGCCGGACACCGTCCCGACCGCTTCAACCGGTCCCACGGGCGTAACGGCCGAATCCTCGCCGCATCCCATGAAGAGAACCGTCAGGCAGATTGTAAGGAAAAATCGTATACAGATTATGGATTTCATCTACTGTCGGAAAACGGAATTCCCTTCTGAACTAATGATAGGACAACCACATGAAGTTGTCCCTACACGGATAGGGTCAACGATCGTTGACCCTTACAAAATAGAAAAAAACTTGCATTTCACCAAGGCGTTATGATATTCTAAGCGCGCAATTCGGATAGTAGTGTGGAATGCACGAAAGGAGGTGGACGATATGGCTCGTGTCTGTCATGTGTGCGGCAAAAAACCGATGGCTGGCAACCAAATAAGTAAGTCTCGCAATCATACGAAGCGGAGATGGCTTCCCAATTTGCAGCGTGTGCGCATTGAAATCCGGTTCGGCGAAAACCACGTAGGTCACAAGCGTGTGCGTGTGTGTGTGAAGTGTATTCGATCCGGAAGAATCGTCAAAGTTGTGTCAGGCGCACCGCAAGCGGCGTGACAATTCCCGGTTGTTACGCTTCGCGTTTTACGCGCCTCACCCCATCCAAGAGCAGGATTTTTCCCATCACCTCTTCAAGTTGTTCGACACCGGTTACCTCTAGGGTCAACAGATTGGAAACCCTGCCGTCTACCCCCCTCCTGCCGGCGCCAAAACTCCCCGCTTGTATATTAACCCCGCATTGAGCGACCGCAATCCCGATCTCCCCGATCTTACCGGGTGCATCCTCGCACTCGACGGAGATGCGCGCCATATAGGTGACCCGATCGGCGGATTTCCATTCAACTTGGACAGTCCGTTCCGGTTCATTGGCTAAACGCAAACAATCTTCCTTGTGGATAGAGATTCCCCGCCCTCGCGTAATATACCCGATAATTCTATCGCCGGGAATGGGCGTACAGCATTTCATAATGCGAACCATCGCCGCATCAATCCCATCTTCAAGTTGAACGGCGGGCATCAGCTCCGTGGTCGCTTCGTAGCCCCCATCCGCCGGTTTGTCCGCATCCGGCTTTAGCAGACTTGCAACCTTGGTGGCGAATTGTTTGCCGTTACCAATCTGCATTAACAGGTTGTCCGTGGTGCCTGCCCCCAGTTTCGTGGCAACTTCGAGAAGACTTGAGGATTGGAGATATACCTTCGGATTAAGACCGTGCCGACAGATTTCGTTCTCCAGTAAGCGCTGCCCGACTTCCAGCGCGAGCTTCCTGTCCTGCTCATTGAACCACTGCCGGATTTTGCTGCGCGCGCGCGCGGTTTTTGTCCATTGCAGCCAGTTGCGATTCGGATGCCCGTTGGGATTGGTAAAGATTTTCACGCGGTCGCCGTTTTGGAGGCGATACCGGAGCGACAACAGAGCGCCATTAACCTCCGCGCTGGAACATTTGTGCCCGATATCGGTATGGATTTTGTACGCGAAGTCAATTGGCGTTGCGCCGGCGGGTAGCGCGAACAGGTCGCCTTTGGGCGAAAAGACATAGACCTCGTCAGGGAACAATTCGCGTTTCATCGACTGGATAAATTGGTGGGGCAAATCTTTGGATTCCTGAATATCCTCCAGCATCTGCTTATACCCCGCAAAAATGGACTGTCCCTCCTCCGTTAAGGGTATTCCCTCCTTATAGCTCCAATGCGCGGCGATTCCGTCTTCCGCCACCTTGTGCATCTCATGCGTGCGAATCTGGATTTCTACGGAGCGCCCGCCGTCCAAAATCGTTGTGTGCAAGGAGCGGTAACCGTTAATCTTCGCCGTTGGTCCAATCCAATCCCTGAGCCGCTGGGGAAGATGATGCCACTTCGTATGCAGAATGCCCAGAGCGGCGTAACACTCCGGAATGGAACTGACCAACAAGCGTAGCCCAATCAAATCTCGAATTTCTTCAAAGGGCGTTCCCTTCTGGTGGATTTTTTGGTAGATGCTGTAGATGTGCTTGGTGCGCCCGTGGACACTCGCCTTGATGCCGAATCGATTGAGTTCTTTCTCAATAGTTGCTACCATCTTGTCCACATACGCTTCTCGTTCGGTGAGTTTCTCGGCGAGCAATCCGGCAATGTCTCTGTACTCGGCAGGATAGAGGTGCTTAAACGCCAAATCTTCGAGCCTGCTCATAATCCGCCAAATGCCCAGACGATGAGCAATCGGGGCATAGACCTCAAGGGTTTCTTTGGAGATCGCCTGCTGCCTGAGCAAGGACAAAAATGACAGCGTTTCCATGTTGTGTAAGCGGTCGGCCAATTTTATTAGAATAACTCGGATGTCCTCCGCCGTAGCCAAAAGCAGTTTCAAATAGTTCTCCGCCTGCCGTTGCTGCGCCCCGCCCCTGAATTTGTATCTTCCAATCTTGCTGACTCCCTGCACCAACTGCGCGATGGTTTCACCAAACAGGTTTGCGAGTTCATCGCGTGTCACCGAGGTGTCTTCAATAACATCGTGTAGAAGACCGGCACTAACCGTGCGAACATCCAATTTGAGTTCGGTCAGGACGTTCGCCGTGGCGATGCAGTGGGTAAAGTACGGTTCCCCCGACTGGCGCCACTGCCCTCTGTGCGCTTTTTCGGCGAATTCATAGCTTTGACGCAGAAAGTCAAAATCGGCGTCGGAATTGTAGCCCCCGATGCGATTAATTAGAGTTTCGACACTCATACGATGCCCTTTTCCAAATCTCTTGGACAGTTTGTTTCAACTGAAATTCCGAAAAGATTGCGCTCGTCTGCTTGAGTTGCTCCCCATACAGGTAAGTACGTGATTGATGCAACTTGCGTTTCTCGGATGGTGTTGGCAAGAGTTGCACTACCTTCCCGGAAGATTGTTCCCGACTTTTAATCAACTTCAATTCTTCGAAGATGCCTATCCCGTTACAAACCGCATCGGGCGGAATCGAATTCGTGCGGGCTGCCGCAACCACCTCGTCCAACCGGATCGGCGCGTCGCTCTGAGAACCCAAGGATGTTATCGTTTGATACAATTTCTTCAGCGTCTCTTCGTCCGGATATTGCCACGATAGCAAGGTGTGCATGGAATCGGCATCTTTCGCACTGTAGATGAGATGGATATAGGTCGTTTCCGGAAATCTGAACGCCGGTTGACACCGATTAAAGAAGATTAGAGGTGTGGACACCGGATGGCAAAACACGAGATGTTTCGCGCTTTGAGACGCCGCCATCAACGTCCGACTTGTGACGATTGCGAGCAACTTTCCATTTCCAAGCGTGTCTACCAGACCTTCGATTTCCGACTCCGACGTTGCATCATCACACCTACCTATCAATTCTGTTTGCGGACCGATTAAGTCCAAGAATCGGTCTATCGCTTTTCCGTCCCGCACATAGAAAACGATAGGTTCTTCTTGTTCGAGGAGTTTCGAGAGATACGCCTTTTTGTCCGTGTGCCGCCGATCAACCAGCTTTACGGGACTATCCGTATCCTCCGTTGGAAACACGACTTGACGTTCGTGACGGTCGATTTTGCGGATGTCCTTGATTGCCAACTGGGGCGAACTCCGTCCATTCCAATCGTTGATTTGAGGTGCACCAGCCAGATCGACGCATACGTTCTGTCCTCTCAACGCGATTTCGTAATCTGCCATCCCCCATCCTACCGCATCCAGCGCATGCCGTCCATCCGTCACATACAATTTTAGGTGTTGCTTCTCTTTGCCCATCCGGAGCGGCGGACGCTGGAGAACGAGTCCCCGGATTGCCAGTTGAGGCGCGGGATTGTCTTGGCCGAAGGGCTCCAGCAGATTTAGCTCCCGAATTGCGTTCAACGCGAGGAAAGACGCTTGCGCCTCGAAATCTATATCCAGTTTGGGAACGAGGTCCTCCTCCGATAGGTGTTCGGACGCATACTCGTTGAAACACTCCCTGAATTCCTCGATTTTTTCCGTTTCAATCGTTAATCCTGCCGCGGCTTGGTGCCCGCCGTGCTTGACCAGTAAATGCGTAGCGGCATTCAAACTGTCCGCCAAATTCAGTCCTTCAATACTGCGTCCGGAACCGTGCGCTTCACTGCCATTGATTGCCAACAGAAAAACCGGGCGATGGTACATCTGCAGAATGCGTGAGGCAACAATCCCGACCACTCCTTGATGCCAACCCTCCCGAGCTAACACCAACCCCTTGGCTTCATCGAGATTGACCGACCTCTTGACCAACTCGATTGCCTCCTCACGAATTCTGCCTTCGACTTCCCGTCGCTCCGTGTTGTTGGCATCAAGTTCCTCGGCAAAAGGAAGTGCCGCTTCATAGGATTCTGCCGTGAGCAGTTCAACGACCTTTGAAGCCGTGTCCATACGTCCGGCAGCATTGATGCGAGGCCCAAGCACAAATCCGAGTGTATGTCCGACAATAGGCTTGTTCTCGCTGAAACCGGCGACCTCGCATAGCGCGTGAATCCCCGGACGTTTCCTATTATTGATTTCCGCCAGTCCCAGCTTGGTGAGCGTTCGATTTTCCCCCGTCAGCGTAGCCATATCGACGACAGTGCCGAGGACGACGAGATCGAGTTGGTCAATGAGCGGTTGCGTAGGTTCGCCGCCTCCCATCAAGCCGTGAGCGAGCTTAAACGCCAGACCGACACCCGCCAAGCCATCGAGCAGGTACTCGCTATCCGCCATCTTGGGGTTAATGACGGCATGCGCGGAAGGCAACGCATCCGGAGGCGCTTGATGGTGATCGGTGATGATGACATCCATTCCGACGTCATTCGCGAGTTTCACCTCGTTTACTGAGGTAATCCCGCAATCGACCGTGATGACGAGATCGCACCCCTTCGCTTTTAGATCCTTCACGGCTTCTTGGTTCAGACCGTACCCCTCCCTAAACCGATCAGGAATGTAGTAGCGCACGGGCGCATCAAGCTCGCGAAAGACGCTTAACAGCAGCGCGACAGCGGTAGTGCCATCGGTATCGTAGTCGCCGTAGACCCAAATCTGCTCGCCTTTTTCTCTTGCCGCGTGAATTCGATCCACAGCCTTCTCCATATCGTGCATCAGGAACGGATCGTGCAGATTGGAGAGAGTTGGGTACAGATACGTCTGCGCCGTCTCTACCGTTTCAATGCCGCGATTGACCAGCAGTTGCGCGACGAGTGGGGACACTTCAAGCCTCACCGCCAATGCGGAACTCTTCTCAATGTCGGGGGATTTGACTCGCCACTCCTTCTTCGTCATGATGAAGTTATACTATCATGAACCGGAAACGCCGTCAAGAGTAAGAACAATGGCAATCAGGGGAAACGCGTCTGATTGTAGGCATCCAAGTGACCAAACGAAGGGAGATCAAGCGACTGGAATGGGTAGCAACTTAAATTAATTCTAACGCTTTCTGTCACTTGGCAAACACTTTTCCACGTTGCGAGGAAGATATGAATTGCCGTATCATTATCATGATTTTCTTTCGAGTACAGGAAAAACGAGGGCGCGGTGTGGATCTCTATGGAAATTCTATCGCCCTCACTATTCGTTCGGTTGATCGCTCCCTATGGGATATACTGTCAAGTTTGCTATCGCCTTCCTTATCCAGTCAGTTGATCCTCGCCCCTACGATTAGGTGTTTCTCGGCGAATGTCAGGACGGGATACATGGCTTAATTAACCCCGGAGGAACAGATGAGAGCTGCACGTTTTTATGGAGGTAAAGATATTCGAGTCGAAACTGTGCCGGAGCCAGAGCCGGAGGAGCGCGAGGTACTCGTTGAAGTCCAAGCAACCGGCATCTGCGGCAGTGACCTGCACGGCTATCACCATCAGCCGGATAAACCACGACCCCCTGCAACAGGCGGACACGAACTCACGGGACGAGTCACCGGCGTTGGGGTGGCGGTTCGTCAATATCAGATCGGCGATCAGGTCGTCGTCGAGCCGATAGTCCCATGCAACAATTGCCCTGAATGTCTAAACGGCAATTACAATCTGTGTTCAAAGCTCATTCATATCGGCGGTTCCAGAGGAAAACGTCTGGGCAATGTTTTCAGCGGGGGCTTTGCCGAGTATATGGTTGCGCCCGAAGATAACGTCTACGAATTACCTAATCGGGTTTCGTTCGAGGCGGGAGCAATGGCTGAAGTTTACGCCGTAGCCGTCCACGCCTTGTCGATGGCGCCAGTCCATCCGGGCGATAGCGTGGCGGTCATCGGCAGCGGTCCGGTCGGTTTGGCGCTCGCGCAGATGGCGCAACTGGCTGGTGCGGTGTCCGTCGCTGTCTTGGGCAAACCGGACGCGCCGTTACAAATTGCCAAAGAGTCGATCGGCATCTTCCCGATTAACGTAGACGCAGCCGACGCGGTCGAGGCAGTCCAAGCGTGGACGAACGGTCGCGGCGCGAATGTCGTCTTCGAGGCGGTCGGCGGAAGGGCACAAACGCTTCAGCAAGCGACGCAGATTGCCGCGATACGGGGGAAAATTTGTATGGTCGGTGGACACACCGGCGCGCTTGAGTTGGACACGCGGTTCGCAAGGGGTCGTGAATTGACCCTCACGTGGTCATTCTGCTACGGTCGGCGAGATGGAAAGCGGGAGTTTCAGATTGCGCTCGACCTGATGGCGGCCGGCAAACTCGACCCAATGCCGTTAATCACTCACCGTTTCCCACTAGATGAGATTCAACAGCCGTTTGCCGTCGCCGCCGGACGTGATGAACACGGCTCGGTGAAGGTTCTGGTATTGCCCTCCGACTCACACGGAGATCACTGAAAACTTCGAGAGATCAAATGAGCGAATAGCGAATGCGATAGAGATCCCTTCAAACGAGCGATTAGCGAACAGGATAGGTCTTCAGGGTTAAGTGCGAGAATGAAACTTGTTGCGGGAACACGCGTTTGCCCTATGAGTGCAAGTTGATTGCAATGATACCCAATATGGTTCTGGAGGCCCCGATGTATGCGCTCTTGACACAACTGCTTGACACTTCCAACTACCGGGTGGTTTCTGCCGTGATTACAACAGATATAGTCGTTTCAACCAAGATTTATGCATATAGGATTTACACTGTTCGGTTTGTAGTCGCGATCAAGGGAGCGAATAGCGACTGCGATAGGGATCTTAAATAGAGATCAGGATTTACTATGGGAGTTCTATCGCACTCATTATTCATTCGCTTGATCCATCCTTATCCAGTCGGTTAATCGATAGAATTCCCTTTATTGCGCGTCTTCTGTAGGAGCGAGTTCTGCTCGCGATAGGAGGTCGCGATTCGGAGAGGGATCTCTATCGCACTCACTATCCGTTCGCTTGATCGCTCCTACAATCCTTTGGATGCGTCACTGCGTAAGTCCTAAGTTCGACGTTTTACGTTTGTAAGGATTAAACAATCGGATAGCGATCGGATAACGATCAAAATTTTCTATCGCACTTGGATGTCTATCGCACTAACTGTGGGATCTACTATTAGGATTCACTATCGCACTCATTAGCCATTCGCTTGATCCTTCGCTATCCGCTCAGTTGATCGTTCCTTTGATCGCTCACCCCAATCTACAAGCCGCGAAACTCTATAAACATCGCTTTTTCTTTGTTATTTTGTAGAAAATCCCCGAAATTACGGGAGTTTCAGATTGAAATCCACTGGCAGATGTGCTAAACTGAAAGGTAATGCGCAATTATTTGGCACAAACACTCCACCCCCAAACTGTTTCAACGAGAGTGAACAATGGGATCTAGCCAGAACTCAGCGGCACATTTGGAAAACATGCGGCACCGCCGCATAAATCGAATGAAGCGTCAAAGAGCAATTGAAATCGGTAAACCGGTTGATGTCTCTTTGAAACCCATGGCATTGAACTCTTTACAGAAGAAGGAACTTTCCGGGCTGCAACTGCACGCTCACGGCGACCAGAAACATCAGGGCGCGAAGCGAAGCAGGGCATCCGTATTGGCTTCCTTGGGGCTTCACGCGATTATGGTGTTTATTGCGGCATTCTACGTCGTCAGAACCACTCAAGTTGATGACGAGGCTGTCAGCGTCGACTTTTTTCAACAGATTCTGGAAAAACGCAATCCGCCTATACGGAAGGAGGTAGTAAAGCAGAAAGCACTGCCTACCGAGCCGCTTAAGCCAATAGTCCTACCGGTACCGAAAGTGCCGGTGCGTCCAATCACATCAGACAGCGAAGGCAGCTTAGGAGACCCTAGTATGGGAGGTCTTGTTGATTCAGGTCTCGTCGCGGGTGGTAACATAAACACTGGCGGTATTATAGATAACTTAGGACCCGTCAAGCCACCGACATTTGATACCGGCGATCCAACGGAGAGTTTCCGACCAACATTCGACGAAGACGGTCTGGGTGTAATTGGTGAGCCGCCAGACCTTGAGAATACTCCCGACGCCGACCTCACCGGCGGCGATGCCTTCAAGCCCACGGAGATATTAAGGCCGCCCAGTTTCCGCAATAAAGTCGAGCCGAAATACCCGAGCGCGGCGAAGCGCGCCGGGAAAGAGGGCAAGGTTGTTCTGATGGCTACCATTGGCGTGGATGGCAAGGCTACAGACATTGAGGTGAAGGAGGACAAAGTTGGATTTGGCTGCGCAAGAGCCGCCATACGGGCTTTGAAATCCTCACGCTTCAACCCTGCCAAACGGGGTGGGGAGAGCGTTCCCCAGAGGATATCCGTTCCGTATACCTTCAAAATTGAAGAATAAACGCCTCGCCGGTACGGTCAACAAACGCGTAAAACACAGGTCACTTTGGACCCAAATTGACGCGCCTAGGTTTAGCAAAACCACATCCCGCCGTTTGAAGGAGGTCAAACAATGAAATCCAGCCAAGGGATTTCTGTGGCACATCTGGAAACCGTACGGCAGCGTCGCATGAGGCGAATTCGGCGTCAACGAGCGATTGAAGTCGGTAAACCGGTTGATGTCTCTTTGAAAGCCATGGCGTTGAACCCTACCCAAAAGAGGGTACTTTCCGACCTGCACGTCCAACCGCATGTCGACCAGAAGCATCAAATCATGACACCGAAACGCGTGTCCGTAATGGCTGCTTAGGGCTTCACCTAATCGCCGTACTGCTTGGATCCTATTATGTTCTTAAACCCGCCCGTCTTGATGCTGAGACGAAAAACGGTGAAATTGTCCACTCAATCTGCGGTATCGGAGCACGCAGTCTCCCACCTCTTCAATTTTCAAGAACGCCAAATCCGGTTCCCTCGGGATTGGGGTGCATGGGCGGTAATCCATCGGGAAATTTTGTCCCTACTCCTGGTTATGAGAAAATTCGCCGCGACGCTTTCAGCTCTCTTGAAGTTACGAGACCGCCCAGTTTCCGCAAAAAAGTCGAGCCGAAATACCCGAGCGAGGCGAAGCGCGCCGGGAAAGAGGGTAAGGTTGTTCTGATGGCTACCATTGACGTGGATGGCAAAGCCAAAGAAATTGAGGTCAAGGAGGACGAGGTTGGATTTGGCTGCGCCAGAGCCGTCATACAGGCTTTGAAATCCTCACGCTTCAACCCTGGCAAACTGGGTGACGAGATTGTCCCCTACAGAATAGCAATCCCCTATCAGTTCAAGTTGGAAGATGAAGTGACTCGCGCGAACCGTCAACAAACGCGCGTGAACCACAGGTCACCGCGAACGTCCATTGAGAGCGATCTCGTGAAGATAGTCGAAGTCGGTTGTTGGTAGAGAGAGTGTTTCCACAGGTTTGTCAAAGCAGACTAAAAGGCACTCCGATGCGTCATACTTTTTTCTATTGGCAAAATTGAACCCGAAATTCATTCTTGGGCAACCCTCTTAGCCTATAGCCGCGCCTCGGTTTAGAAAAACCACATCCGGCCCGCTTGAACGAGGCCAAGCAATGAAATCCAGCCAGGACAATTCCACAGCACATTTGGGGGACATGCAACGGCGTCGCATGCAAGGAGGACAAGGTTGGATTTGGCTGCGCAAGAGCCGCCATTCAGGCTTTGAAATCCTCATGGTTCTACCCTGCCAAACGGGGTGAGGAAATCGTTCCCCAGAGGATAACCATTCCGTATACCTTCACAATTGAAGATTAACAGTTTCATGGGAAGGTCAATTAATGAGGCGATAACAGTAACGCTTCCCCGCTTCATTTCGCTTGTTAGCCCCCCAAACCTCTTTAGACTCACATTAACGCTTGCCGTTCTTTTGCTCACCTCTTCTCTCGCCCTCTCCGCCGAATTCCCGTTTGAAGAAGCGCGACCGCACTATACCGGGGCGCGTGCCTTGGGAATGGGGAATGCGTTTACCGCTGTCGCCGATGACGCTTCGGCGGGCTTCTGGAATCCCGCGGGATTGATTCAGTGGACAGGCGTAAAACTCTTTGGCGTCAACAAATTGCATGACCGCTCGGATTACGCCTTCGATCCGAAGGGCATCGGCTATTCCTATCGTAGATTCGGCTTATTCTGGGGCAACAAAATCGCGTTGGGCGTCGAGTCGGGAACCCCGGATTTCAACTACTACGGGTTTGCCTACCAGATAAGTTCGCACGTTGCGGGCGGCGCCAACGTCAAATTTCAACGCGCACATCCGAGCGACCATTACCAGTTCTTTGGTACGGATCCCTCCTACGATTTTGCTCTCCTCCTCAAGCCTAGCGCCAATCTTAAGTTCGGTCTTCTGGCGGGACGCCTGCCCAAGACGCGCGGAGTTCGCTGGGTAACGCTAGGCGCCGCATTCCAGTTTCGGCAGGCGCTGTTTGCATCGGACATCGCCATACCGCGTTCGGGGCGCCCAGACCTCTATTTCGGTATCGAGTGGTCAGCCCTGCCGTTCCTATATCTGCGCACCGGCTATTCGGCTCACGATTGGACGGGCGGCATCGGCTACGATTGGAAATGGGGACGCATCGACTACGCCAGAATCTACGAAGACAAATTTACGTCGGATTTTATCTCGGCGGAAATACGGTTTTGAAGGCATCTTCCGATGCTCCTACCCCTGCACCATTCGACCATTCCAATAATTGGGCGCTTTCTATACTGCCCACGTTTTGACGGAACAATCCAAGCCGAAAAACCGATTGACACACGAATCCTTTCAGGTTATGCTTACGGAACAAAAATCTGATGAGAATCATCTCCGGAAGGTTCAAAGGCAAACGCTTGACCTCGGTCAAAGCGAACACGGTGCGACCGACTTCGGATCGTGTAAAAGAGTCCGTGTTTGGGATTCTGGGCGACAGGATAATCGATTCAAATTTCCTGGACCTCTGCGCGGGCACGGGCAACATTGGGCTTGAAGCATTGAGCCGCGGGGCGAAATCTGTGACCTTTGTTGATCGGAGCCCTCATTGCATCCGCGTGATTAAGTCCAATCTTTCGGGTTGTAGTGTGAGCGGCGACGAACCTCACGTAAATATCGTCAAGCTGGATATGCTCAAGGGAATCGCTTTTTTCGCTCGGCGCAACGCCCGATTTGATTTAATCTACTTCGATCCGCCTTACGATTCGGACATCCATGAAGCTTGCCTGAGACAGATTGATAAGAACAATATGCTGCTACCCCTCGGTCAAGTTATCGTGGAGCGGCGGAGAGAACGGAAGGGAGAGTGCGCTGCGCCTGTAGCGTTTGACGAGTTGAGACTGAAACGACAGGAACGGTACGGTGATACGGTTATATCGTTCTACCAAAGGGAGGACACTGGATGAAACTTTCAAGTCAGGAGAAGATGGTGCCCGGAGCGGAACTGGGAGAGAAACTTGACAACCTGGCGGCATACGGTTACGAGGGGATTGAATTCGGGGGTAACAGTTTGGGGGAACGGCAGGATGAGATAGTCAAAGCAACCGAGAATCATCCCGTCAAAGCCAGTACAATTTGCGCCGGTTATCCCGGTTGTCTCTTGGACAGCGATCCCGAGCAACGGGAGCTTGCGATCGCGGGAATCAGATCTCTGCTGAAGGTTGGGGCGGCGATCGGCGCTGTCGGGCTGATTATGGTGCCTGTTTTTGGCGCGCCGCGCATCAGTGACTTAAGCCCGTATAAGACGACGACGGAACTCGAAACCGAACTTCTCGTTGAAATTCTGAAGGATCTCGGGGGCTATGCCGAGGAAGTCGGGTCTATTGTGCTGCTTGAACCCCTCAATCGCTATGAAACGCACTTCATCAGGAGCCTCAACGACGGAGTTGAAATCTGCAAGCGGGTGGGCAGCCCCAACGTGGCGATTATGGCGGACTTCTTTCACATGAGCCTTGAGGAGAGAAACATTCCGGAGAGCATTGAGGCGGCGGGCGAGTACATCAGGCACGTCCATCTGGCGGACAGCACCCGTGAACTTCCGGGATATGGACACACGGATTTCGCTGCCGGATTTGCAGCGTTGAAACGAATCGGATATCGGGACTACATGGCGTTGGAATGCGCCATCCCGGGCCCCGGTGAAGTCGAACTCCCGAAATCGGCGACGTATATGAAACAGTGGCTTTAGAGATGATTCCGATGACGCTTGGTCGACGAACTCGTAAGTCCTATATTCGATTCGAGATGCGCAAGAGTCGGAATTAACGGAGGGAAAAATGAATAAAGTAAGAATCGGCGCGATTGGCGTTGGCGGAATGGCAAGCGGCCACATGAAGCATTTGGCGGGATTCGACGATGTCGAATTTGCCGCCATGTGCGACATCTCGGAGGAGCGGGCTAACAACGCCTCTCAAGAATATGGAGGCACCCCTTACACCGACTACAAAGAAATGTACGAAAAGGAGGAGTTGGACGCCGTATACATCTGTACTCCTCCCTTCGTGCATGGGGAACAGGAGCTGATTGCGTGCGAAAAACGCATTCCATTTTTTATCGAGAAACCGGTCGGCACTTGTAGGGACGTGGCACAAGAGATTCATGAAGCCGTACAAAGCAGCGGCAATATTACCAGCGTCGGCTATCATTGGCGTTATCACGGTCACACGAGCAAAGCAAAAACCGCTCTGGAAGGCGCGAGCGTAGTGGGCGCGCTAGGCTACTGGATGGGCGGTATGCCGGGAGTTGCGTGGTGGCGCGTTCGCGCCGAGTCGGGCGGACAACACGTTGAGCAGACGACCCACATTTTCGATCTGTGCCGCTATCTTGTCGGGAGTGATGTCGCCGCCGTGCACGGATTCGCTGCCCAAGGCAGTATGACCGACGTTCCAAACTACGACGTCGACGACATGAGTGTTGTCAACCTTCACTTTTCCAGTGGCGCCGTTGCAAACATTACGTCTGCCTGTATGTTAGAGGGTTGGGGGCGCGTAAAGCTTGAAGTGTTTTGCCGCGGACTCGTCGTCGAAGTCAATTCCGGTGACACCGCTGTCAACCGCGCCGGGGAAACCGAATCGCTCGACAATGATGTCAACGGCTCTGTGCGCGAAGATCGAATCTTTATTGACGCCGTAAAGAGCGGAGATTCGTCGGAGATTCTCGCTCCTTATTCCGAAGGGCTGAAAACCTTGGAAGTTACGCTGGCGGCGAGTGAATCGTTCGCCCAGGGAAAGCAGATTAACCTGTAATCCTCGACCAATGCCGCGTAAGGCATATTGGGAAAAATGGAATCTGAGTATCACATTCGGTTGAAAGATCTTCCGGCAGACGAGCGTCCGATGGAACGTCTCCGAGAGCATGGCCCCGAGGCACTGAAAACGTCGGAGTTGCTGGCAATCATTATCCGCACCGGAACCGGGCAAGCCACCGCCGTGCAGGTGGCGGAGCAGTTGTTGAAAAAGTACGATGGCAACCTGAAACGAATCGCAGATGAGACTCCGCAGCAACTGGGAGAGGGTGTCAAGGGCTTGGGGGCGGTAAAGGCGGCTCAAATCAAAGCGTCTTTTGAGTTGGGACGACGAATGGCGTCGTATTTTGAGGAGAAATATCAAATCTCCGCGCCATCCGACGTTGCGCGGCTAATGATGTCATCCATGCGGGATCTCAAACAGGAGGTGTTGTACGTTCTCTGCCTTGATACCAAGCACAACGTAATCAAGAGGCGTCAAATCTTTGAGGGCAGCTTGAACGCCAGCATAATCCATCCCCGCGAGGTCTTTCGATTCGCCATTGAGGAGGCGGCAGCCGCAATTCTTCTGGTTCACAACCATCCATCCGGCGATCCCGCTCCGAGCAAAGAAGACATTCGGGCGACAAAGGAGTTAATCGCGGCGGGAAATCACATTCAAATCCCCGTGTTGGATCACATCATCATTGGGGATGGAGTCTATACGAGCTTGAAGGAGGAAGGAGGCATTTGATGAGAAAGTCTTGTGTTTTTAGGAGTATTTGTGCAGAGATAGATAAAGCAATTTGCTGACACCGGCGAAAACGGAAAGAGCCAATCGCCCCGTAGGAGGGATCAACTGAGCGGACAACGAAGGCGATAGAGATCCCTTCCGATTCCGGACAGGTCGCGATTCGGAGATCGCTCCTACAGACTCGACTGCGTAAGTCCTATGTGTATAATTCTTGGTTGCAATGACTATGACAGGTGTATAGATTCACTCGTGCGTCCTTTGCCGAAGAACCTCGTATAATAGCACTCCCGCCGCTACCGACACGTTCAAAGACGGCAAATGACCGTGCATCGGTAGACGAACCAGCGAATCGCACTTTTCCCTCACGAGCCTTCGCAGTCCCGCCGCTTCATTGCCCAAGACGAGACAAAGCGGCACCGCAAAATCGGCTTGTGTGTAGATTAGCGGCGCTTCCTGCTCAGCTCCGATAACCCAAAATCCAGAGTCTTTTATACGCTCGATAGTTCGCGCGAGATTCGTGACTTGGGCAACCGGGATATATTCCGCGCTGCCCGCCGATGCCTTATGGACGGTTGTCGTTACCCCCACCGCTCTATTCTTTGGAATCACAATCCCATCCACGCCCGCAGCGTCGGCTGTGCGCATGACTGCGCCGAGGTTGTGCGGATCTTGAACCCCATCCAACATTACAATCAAGGGCGGGCGGTCTCCCCGTTCGTCCTGGATTTGCTCAAGCAGCGTTCCGATTTCCAAGTATTTCTTGGGACTGGCAATGGCGATAACTCCCTGATGAGGGATTGTTGACTCTAGTCGATCTAGTTCAATGCGGGGAACAAAATCACAGCGGATTCCCTTTTTCTGAGCGAGCGAGGTGATTTGACGAAGCCGTGGGTGGTCTCGTCCCTGCGCAATCTGGATTAGCTCAATCTCACGCTCACCTCCACGCAAGAGTTCCAACACGGAATTCCGTCCGACGATTGCATATGGGTTTGACGTTGTATGATGATTATCCATTAGAATGCGTGCGTGTTCCTGACTGGGTTCAGCAAGTTTTGGTATTAAGGTTCATCTTCTGAACAACTAATGAGAATAGGATTGGAAGAGTGGAAGGTTGGAAGAACTCCTTCCACTCGCTGACATAGTTGATAACAACCTTATCCCGTAACCGCGCCTTCGGAAGCGGAAGAAACGCTCTTCGCGTACTTTGCAAATACGCCGCGGGTGTAGTGCGGTGCCGGCGCAGTCCAGGAGTCGAGCCGCGCACGCAACTCGTCATCCGACAGTTCCACGTCGATTCGCCGTTTCTCCACATCAATCACGACGATATCGCCATCCCGCAGCGCCGCAATCGGTCCGCCGCGCGCAGCTTCGGGAGCAACGTGACCAACCATAAAGCCGCGTGTGGCGCCCGAGAATCTTCCGTCGGTCAAGAGCGCCACCGACTCCCCAAGTCCGGCGCCGACAATTGCGGCGGTGATGCCAAGCATTTCGCGCATACCGGGACCGCCCGCCGGTCCCTCGTAGCGGATAGCCACCACATCACCGGGGTTGATTTTTCCACCCTTAATTGCCGCAAACGTATCCTCTTCACGTTCAAAAACGCGGACAGGTCCTCGGTGAATCGTTCTCTCGCTGGCGGCGACCTTTATGACGCAACCGTCCGGCGCCAAGTTGCCGCGCAGGATGACCAGCCCGCCCGTTGGCTTGATAGCGTCCGATATCGGGCGAACAACCTCTTGCCCGTCCGTTTCCAGCGCTTTTGAAGCCTCGTCGCCGATGGAGTCCCCCGTCACCGTCAGTTCATCGGCGTGCAGAAGTCCCGCCTCAAGCAGCCTCTGAGCCACCAAGGGAATGCCGCCCGCCTGATGCAAATCGGCGGCAACAAAACGCCCTCCGGGCTTGAGGTCGACAAAAGTCGGCGTGCGGGAATTGATTTCTTGAAAATCGTCAATCTCGAATGGGATATTCGCTTCGCTTGCAATCGCGAGCAGGTGAAGCACGCCGTTGGTTGACCCGCCGGTCGTCGCAATTGAGGCGACTGCATTCTCAAGTGACTTACGAGTTATGATTTGACTTGGTCGGCGATCGTGTTCCAGCATATCCATGACAAGTTTCCCCGCCTCGAAAGCGACTTGGTCTTTGTCCGGGTGCGTTGCCGGGACACTTCCACTCCCCATTGGCGCAATGCCGAGCACTTCGATTGCCGTCGCCATCGTGTTGGCTGTGAATTGACCGCCGCAGGCTCCCGGACCCGGGCAGCCCTTACTGACAAGGTCATCCAGTTCTTCAACGGTTATCGTTCCGTTGGCATGTTTACCCACTGCCTCGAACACGTCTTGGATAGTGACATCCTGCCCCTGAAACCTGCCGGGCATGATGGAGCCGCCGTAGATCACCAGCGACGGAATATCGAGACGCACCAGCGCCATGACGGTGCCGGGCACGGTCTTGTCACATCCGGAGAGGGCAACGACGCCGTCGAACATATTCCCGCGAGCCACTAGCTCAATGGAATCCGCGACAACCTCGCGGCTAACGAGCGAAGCCTTCATCCCCTCGCTGCCCATCGTGATGCCATCCGAGATGCTGACGGTGTTAAACTCCAGCGGTGTTCCGCCCGCGGCTCGAATCCCCTCTTTAACCTTTGCCGCGAGCCGCCGGAGATGGAAATTACACGGACCAATTTCAATCCACGTATTGGCAACGCCAATGATTGGACGGTCCAAATCTTCGGGGGACAATCCGCCGTCTCCGAACATTAGCATTGCCCGTGCAGCCGCTCTATCCGGTCCGTCGGTAATTACATAGCTTTGGCGTTTGAGTTTACTTGACATGATGTTCACTTTTTCCTATTGGTGTAGCAGTTTCATGCGGATTCAACCGCATGGCAATTTTTCCGGCGGTTCTTGCGCTATTTGCCCAAAAGTGGTATAACTTGCGTACTTCCGGCAACCAATCCATTTCTCTAAAATGACAATGTATCCCTGGGGTGAATTAAAGTCGCGATTCGGAGATCGCTCCTACCGGGTGTTCAACTGCGTATGTCCTGACACAATCCCGAACAATTGGAAAACTGTTTCATACGGAAACTTGGAATCGGCACATCTGAAGGGAAATTGCCGCGATAACACGAAGAGGCGTCGATTCCAAGTTTCCGGCTGACTAGCTCATCCCCAACAAATCGCCGATTACCGTACCGTATTTGGCGATTAACCCGGCAAATACGACGGAAACCATGGACATCAGTTTAATCAGGATATTCAGCGAAGGGCCGGATGTGTCTTTGAACGGATCGCCGACGGTGTCGCCTACCACGGTGGCTTTGTGGTTTTCGGAGCCTTTGCCGCCATATGCGCCTTGCTCAATATATTTCTTGGCGTTATCCCAGGCGCCGCCTGCGTTCGCCATCATCACCGCGAGGACAAATCCGGTCGTAAGCCCGCCGGCGAGTAGACCGAGAACTCCCGCGACGTTGAAGACAAGTCCCACCGCTACAGGCACGATAATCGCGATGAGTGACGGGAAAATCATCTCTTTCTGTGCGCCAGTTGTGGAGATTGCCACACATGTAGCATAGTCGGGCTTTACTTCGCCCTTCATGATACCGGGGTTTTCACGGAATTGCCGACGTACCTCCTGCACCATGGCTCCTGCGGCGCGTCCGACAGCCTTCATGGTCAACGCGCAGAAGAAAAATGCCATAACCGCCCCGATAAACAAGCCAATCAAGACTTGAGGGTTCATCAACGTCACGTCGTAGTAAGTCATGAACTGAGAAATACTCACCTCTAAAGTATCTACTGAGCCCACGCCAGGGATGTCGAGGTGCGTTTTACCCGCAAGGTGCACCAAGCCGTACCGAACCTCCTCTAAGTAGGCGGCGAGGAGTGCAAGTGCGGTCAGCGCAGCGGAACCGATGGCAAACCCCTTACCGGTTGCGGCAGTCGTGTTGCCGAGCGAATCCAACTGATCTGTCCGCTGACGGACGGCTGGGTCGAGATCAGCCATCTCGGCGTTACCCCCCGCATTGTCGGCAATCGGTCCGTAGGCATCGGTCGCAAGCGTAATTCCGAGTGTTGCGAGCATACCGACCGCTGCAATGCCAACGCCGTACAATCCCATTAAGGTGTCATCGGCGCCGCCCGGCAGATAAAAGCTGACAGCGACGGCCGCAATAATTGTTAGTACGGGAATGGCGGTTGACTGCATACCCACGGCGATTCCCTCAATAATTACTGTCGCTGGGCCAGTTTCTGATTGCTTGGCAATGCCTTGCGTAGGACTGTAGTCGTGGGATGTGTAGACTTCGGTAACTTTACCGATTATCAAGCCCGCGGACAAACCTGCCACAATCGCGCCCCAAATTTGCCATTTGTTCGGCAGGTCCAAATACATCAGCACCAGGATTGCCAGTATAGCAATCCCAACTGCGCTACCGTTGATACCCAGATTGAGCGCCCCCATCAACTGCTTCATACTCGCGCCTTCTTTGGTGCGCACCATGTAGATTCCCAACACGGACAGAATCACGCCGATACCCGCCAGTACCATCGGCGCCGATAGGTACTTCAACTGAAGCGCGATGTTATCGTGATCCTTGGCGGCTACGGCAGCGACGCCGAGTGCGGCGGTAGCCAAGATTGAGCCGGCATAAGATTCGTAGAGATCCGCTCCCATGCCTGCGACATCACCCACGTTGTCGCCGACGTTGTCCGCGATGACCGCTGGATTGCGCGGATCGTCTTCGGGAATGCCCGCCTCCACCTTGCCTACCAGATCGGCGCCCACATCAGCCGCCTTGGTGTAGATGCCGCCGCCCACACGAGCGAAGAGTGCTTGCGTTGAAGCCCCCATACCGAAACTCAACATGATTACGGTGATTTGGGGTAGAGGGTTTTCTCCCAAGAAGCCGGGGAAAATCTTTGGGAACAGATAGTAGAGGATTAGAAACCAGCCCGCGATGTCCAATAGAGCAAAACCGACGACCACCAATCCCATCACAGCGCCCGCGCGAAAAGCGACTCGCAGCCCCGCGTTGAGTCCGTCCATTGCGGCGCACGTTGTGCGGGCAGACGCGTTAGTGGCGGTCTTCATTCCCAGAAATCCGCAAAGCCCCGAGAAAAATCCTCCCGTCAGGAACGCAAACGGGACGACCTTGTTTTGAGCGTGCAGCCCAAAAGCCATGATGAGGAAAATGACGCACAGCACGATAAAGACGATTGTCACCACTTTATACTGTTGTCGCAGGTAAGCCATCGCCCCGTCGCGCACTGCCTGCGCAATCTCACGCATGACATCCGTTCCTTCACTCTGCTTCATGACGGATTTGTAAAAAACGAACGCAAACACCAAAGCAACAATCGAACCGATTAGCGTAATCCACCAAGCGTCCGGCACAGGCGGAAGCTTCCCATCCGTTTGGGCAAGAGCGAAATTGGTTACGACCATGCTCAACAATAAGACAAGAAATATCAGGCATCGCCGGTTTATCCGACGACACCACTTTCGTTGAGGATTTTCTGACATTGCAACTCCTTTTTCTAAAGTGTGGTATAAACAACTCTCAATGGGCGACAGATCGCCCCACCAAAGTAACAGTTTCTAGATTGCATAAGATTGTGCAATTTGTCGCGATTCGGAGATCGCTCCTACCAGTGTGCTTCCCGTGGGAGGAATCAAGGGAACGGATAGTGACCGCGATAGAATTCCCATAGAGATCCTCTCCGATTCCCGACATCACGAAGGCATTCCAATTCCCGACGATAGCTCGCGATTCGGAGATCGCTCCTACAAACCATTTGGTGTTCAACTGCGCAAATCCTAACGTTTATTAAACTAGCCCCAACGCCTGCGCCGCCTCCCCAACAAGTATCATCGACCCCGTTATACAAATCAGGTCACTTGGACTCGCGACTGATTTTGCTGTTGCAATCGCATCGCTAACCGATTGACTGATTCGGAGATCAGCTCCAATGTCCGACCACGTGCGGACGATTTCGTCAGCGCCGACAGCGCGAGGGTTGTCCCACATCTCGGTCGCGATGATTGTGTTCGACATAGGACATAGCAACTGCCCGATTCCTCGCAAGTCTTTGTCCCTCATGAATCCGACGATGAGGATTAGCTTTTCATAGTGAAAAACTTCTCCGATTGTGCCACATAACATCTCCACCGACGCCGGAGAGTGTGCGCCATCAAGCAGTATAGCGGGTGCGCCCCCAACCAACTGCAAACGACCGGGTAAACGTGCCTCCTTCAACCCGCCGTATACGCCCGCTGTGGAGATTTCATATCCCGACGCTTGAATCCTGTCGATACATGCGATAGCTGTCGCCGCGTTGATTGCTTGATGCACCCCCAATAGCGGCAAAAAGAGGTCTGGGTAAGATTCCTTCGGGGTGCGGACATCGAATGTCTGCCCATGAATATCGTGCACCCCGTGTTCCCATGTTACGTCCCGTCCGACCAGAGAGATAGGCGCGTTCCGATCTGCGGCCACAACTTCAAAAACCGATTGCGCCTCCTCGGACTGCGGCGCAAGCACAACCGGGCGGTTCGGCTTGATAATTTCCGCCTTTTCCTTCGCAATGGCTTCGTGCGTGTTCCCCAAGATTGTCGTGTGCTCCAAGCTGATTGGGGTGATGACACTCACGAGCGGATTAACGATGTTGGTCGCATCCAGGCGCCCCCCGAGTCCGACCTCGATAACCGCAAAATCTACCCCTTGGTCGGCAAAATAGGTAAACGCAAGCGCCGTATATATTTCAAAGAAAGAGACATCTCCGATTCCGTCTATCCCCGAAACCGCCTCTATCTCCGGCGTGAGCCGATTCACGCAATAGGCGAACGCGGCCACCGAGATAAGATTCGAGTCGATGCGACAGCGTTCGCGCGGGGTCACCAGATGGGGAGAGGTAAACAAGCCCGTCTTGAAACCGGCATGGCTAAGTATCGACGCGATGAATGTAGCCGTGGATCCTTTGCCTTTGCTGCCGGCGACATGAACCACCTTGAGATTGCGGTGCGGATTCCCAAGTCGATTTAAGAGGCGAGAGATACGATCGAGGTTATAAAGGCGTGCTAGTCTGGAGAAATCGGGACTTCTCTCGGCGTTGATAAAGGAATTGATATAGGCAAGTGCCTCTTCATAATTCAACATCATGTGAAACGCAAAGAATGGCACATCGTGCGGCGTACAGTTTACGGCAAGAGACGAAGATCTTCATAGACGGGGAACTGGTGGGAAAGCTCTAAAACCTTAGCCTTGACACGTTTCTTGACTTCCGAGTCGCGCCGGCCTTCGAGTGTTTCGGTGATTAAATCGGCGATTACCCTCATTTCTGTCTCCTGCATCCCGCGTGTCGTCACCATCGGGGTACCGAGGCGGATACCGCTCGTTGTCACGGCTGAACGCTTGTCGAAGGGGATTGTATTCTTATTGACGATAATTCCCGATTCCTCAAGATGGTCTGCCGCTTGCCGTCCGCTTAATTTCTCATACGATGTGCTCAGGTCGATTAACATCAAGTGATTCTCCGTGCCGCCGGTGATTGAACGAAGTCCGTTCGAATTGAGAGTCTCTGCCATCGCCTGCGCATTCTTGACCACTTGCGTCTGGTATTCTTTGAAGGCGGGTTCCATCGCTTCCTTGAAGGCAACCGCTTTGGCGGCTATGGAGTGCATGAACGGACCGCCCTGCAACCCGGGAAACACAGCCCGATCAATGGCTTCGGCAAATTCTTGCCGGCACATCACCATAGCGCCGCGCGGTCCGCGCAAGGTTTTGTGCGTTGTCGTGGTTATCACGTCGCAATACGGAGCCGGGTCGGGATGGACATCTGCGGCGATAAGCCCGGCGATGTGGGCGATGTCAGCCAAGAGATACGCATTCACGGAATCGGCAATCGCTCGCCATTCCGCGAAATCGAACCGGCGCGAATAAGCTGTGGCGCCAACCACAATCAGCTTCGGGCGATGCTGCTCCGCGAGTTCCCCGACGGCGTTCATGTCGATGCGTTCCGTCTCGGGATCAACGCCATAGTGAACAATATTGTAGTACCTGCCCGAGAAGTTCTGCTTCAGCCCATGGCTCAGATGCCCGCCGTGATCGAGCTTCAGCGACAGAATGGTGTCGCCCGGTTCCAAAATCGCGTGGTAGGCAGCCATATTCGCCTGAGTGCCGGCGTGCGGTTGAACATTTACATGGTCAACGCCGAAGAGTTGCTTGGCGCGATTTATCGCCAAGGATTCGACGCCATCCATGAACTGACAACCGTTATAGTAACGCGCTGCCGGATAACCCTCGGCATACTTGTTCGCCAAGATGCTGCCCTGTGCCTGCATCACGGCTATACTGGCGTAATTCTCGGAAGGGATTAAGGTGAGGCAATTCTGCTGGCGTTCCAGATCCTGGAGCGTTATTTCGACAAGTTCGGGGTCAACTTCGTGGAGCGACCTATCCATCAAATTTTCCAATATTCCACCGTGCTTCCGGATTCAATTCTACGGCAAACATCCTATTGTCAACGACAATCTTCAATCGTCAAAATTTAACGATTATTATGCGGTCGATTCATACCATCCCGGAGGGAAAAAATTGTATCACAGATATTAGGCAGTTTCAAGTAAAATATCCGGCGCATCGCGCAGTCCCAATGCGCCGTTCCGCCGATAAAAATTCGAGACTTGAACCACTGGACGTGCGTAGGTTGGGTTGAACGGGAATCCATGAGAAATCACACGCGGAAGAAAGGTTCTCGAGATTTCATCCCACCAAAGAAATGCTGGAATTCGAGTGAAACCCAACACGTTATCGCACACGCAGCAGTTGGGTTTCGCTATATTCGTGAAGACGAGTGGGGCACTGGAAAGCCGAATTCTCCTTTGAAACGCGATAGAACTTGGTTATTGATTGCTCAACCCAACCTACAGAAGACCCGCAATAACGGGATTTCTATGGGATCGCTATCGCCCTAAGAGCTCTATCGCATTCGCTAATCGCTCATTTGATCCTATCCGGTCGGTTGATCTATTCGCTCCCTTTATCCCCGCCCACTCGCAAAACCGACGCTACTCAAAGCAGTCGGGTCGGTTGTAAATTCGAACACTTGTTTTTTTACTTCTGCGAATATCTCCCAACTCACCGATAGGGAGGTTAGCTCCTTTTCTATTTCAAGATCAGCATCTTCCGCGTAGCGGAAAAATCCCCTGTGGTCAAGTGATAGAAATACACGCCACTTGCCACCCCTTCACCGAAGTTGTTGCGACCATCCCAGTACGCCGCCCTCCCCCGATCGGCATAATACCCCGCCAACCGATGCCCCAAATCCAGCCGACGAACCATGAAACCACTGGCATCATAAATCGTCAGAGCGACCTCCGCATCTCTTGAGAGTTGGTAAGGTATCCACGTCTCCGGGTTGAACGGATTCGGATAGTTTGGCAACAATGCCGTCTCCTCTGGTGTCAAGGTGGCCTTGAGTTACTCTAGCAGCAGCACACCCATTTGGGTCGTTGCATCCGTCAAGTCTAGCGTTTGCGCTTGAGCCAACCACTGTCCCACTTCTGTAGCCGTCAGCATCGCCAGTGCTCGTGGATCTGCGGACGGCGCCGCCGCGTTCCCAAACGCACCCGCAACCAACACCAAATCCAGGATGTTAACAACGCCATCCCTATTGACATCCGCCGCCAAGTCTGCCCCCGCATCGCCGAGATTCGACGCCACCGACACCAAATCCAAGATATTCACCACATCGTCCTCGTTCACATCCTCCGGAATCGGGGGAGGTTCGGCAGTTGCATTAACGGACTGCTCCTCCAGTATCCCTGTTACAGATACAGTAACGGTGTTTATTCCCGGATTTGGTCCCAATGTTAGGATACTCTCCGCTCTACCGTTGCTATCGGTCATGGCGATTGTCGCACTGAGCGTCCCGCCGTCCGCCGTAACGGAGAATATGACCTGCGCACCTGGTAAGGGTTCGCCGGACTGGTCTCGCACCTCCACCACAAACGCTTTTGCCAGCGCCGTCCCGGGCGCGCCCTGGTTGGTTGTCGCCCGAGATTATCTCCAATGACGTGGGTACTCGGACGCCTTCGGCGGTAAACGTCTGTTCACCCTGAACACCAGTTACAGTCACCACAACAGTGTTCGTTCCCGGTTCGGGATCCAACGTGAGCCTACTCTCTGCTCTGCCATTGGCATCAGTCGTGACGCTTGTCGCACTAAGCGTCCCACCCCCGCTGCTAACCGAGAATGTCACTTGAACCTCTGGTAAGGGTTGGTCGGATTGGTCTCGCACCTCCACCACAAACGCTTTTTCAAGCGCCGTGCCCGGCGGTCCCTGTTGCTCGTCGCCCGAGATTATCTCTAGTTTCTTGGATGTCCGGATTCCTTCGGCGTTGAAGATTTGTTTTTCTTGAATCCCCGCAACAGACGCTTCAACGGTGTTTGTTTCCGCGCCTGGCCCTAACGTAAGAACGCTTTCCGTCCTGCCGTTGGCATTTGTCGTCGTGTTAGTGCTGCTGAGTGTCCCGCCGCCCGCCGTGACGGAGAATGTAACCGGCACCCCCTCAAACACAACACTATTCCCATCCTGCACTTCAACGATAAACGGGCTTGCAAGTACTGCGTCAGGCGACCCCTCTTGGTCATCGCCTGAAACCATGCGAATTGTCCGGGGCATTCGGTTGTCGAAGATTGCTTCAACCCCTCTTTCCTGTAAGGCAGGAATGTGTGTGCGGATGGATGCGTAGTTGAGTGAGTTTCCATGCACACCAACTTTGTCTTCACTCCCCAGCCCTGAGTTTGCTACTAGCGGCGAGAGGTCCGATATCGTGTTGCCCACAAGAGACAACCAAATCAGGTTGGTTAAGCCCGCCACAGGCGATATATCCGATATCATGTTGTTCGCAAGGTTCAGGTTTGTCAGGTTGATGGCAAACTTCAACCCTGTTAAATTTCTAATATTGGCGTTTCTGGCTTCAAGGCGATCCAACGTTTCCATCTCGGCGGCGGTGATTGTGGCACCCGACGCTTTGTTGAGCGCCATCCCAATCGCAGCGCGGAGGTTGGAGTCGGGGATATCCACGACTTGTGCTGCTGTGGTTAGCGGTAGAGTAAGGAAAATTGACAGGAGAAAAGTGAATCGAAAAAGTTGTGTTTTCATTGACATAGCTCCTATGAACTCCGTTTGTAGGGGATGTGGCTAGGCGCAGTAAATTTTCGGGGCATAGTGCGCGCACTCCAACGCCGACACAGGGTAACCAAAGGAGGCCTACGTGCTGAACACGGGATAATGCAGCAGGACTTACGCAAACAGCGAACAATGATAATTTTGGCAATAAATTCATGTTGCGGGGCTTTTGTAAGGATTTGAGATTATCAAATCGTAGATGGAATCCCCTCAACGATCGTTATTCTCTACGGCGGCTCTAAGATCCTGTTTGAATAATAGGTGGCAAAGCAATTTCGGTCACTTTGGGCGCGGCTTTTTCATGTTTTTGTGGTCGCCTGCTATACACCTGTCAGGATTTCTATCGCACTCACTATTCGCTCGCTTGATCCCACGCTGGGGCTTAGATTCTTGGGTTTCGGCGTTTCTATAAACCTTCCGCCCCTCTGGGGCTTACAAAGGCTGGTGCGCAGTGCGCACCCTACGGGATTGCGCAAGAAAGAAATGGAGTTTTCAAGAAAAAAGGGATTTCTATCGCATTCGCTATTCGCTCATTTGATCGGTTTCAGAGCAAAAGTTCTACCCGAAATGAATTTTCAAACAGGCTTTAAGCAATCTTCGATCTGACGGACGATTGAAAATCTTACTACCAACGTTTGCCTGTTCAACAGCGCAAGTCCCATCTTTATTATGCGGGCAATTCATATCGTCCAAGAAAAAAACTGTAGCACAGATACTAGGCGGTTTCAAGTAAAATATCCGGCGCATCGCACAGCCCGCAGGATAGGTTTAGCACATCGAAACAGACTACTTGGCACTCCATCGGCGTCCCGTTGCTGCTCGGTCTGGATTGACAAATCCAGACCGTTTTTCCTTCTCTTAAGAGGCGACATACCTAAACAAACCGGACTATCTCAAGATCTTGTTATTGCGCCCACTTTTGTAGGATTAATCAAGCGAGTGGACAGCGAAGGATCAAAGGAGCGAATAGCGACTGCGATAGTAAATCCTGATAACAAATCCCGTACGATAGAGATCCCTCTCCAGATCGCGACTCCTGCAGTCGGGGTAAGATGCCCCTCCTACGGATACGGTTTGTCGGTAAGATTAGGCGAACGAATGGGAAGACGCGAAATATCGCAAATCTATCTATATGATGTGAATTCTGACAATCGAAGATTCGTTAGAATCACGTGCGAACGCCTCGGTACGGCACGAGATTTTCGTTGACGCGCGTTTTCGCGAATGCTATACTGCCGCTAGGTCTAGTCGCATCCTTCCCTCTGACGAGCGCCCCTCTTTCGCTGAAACACCGGCGCCGTCTCCCACACAATCTTTGAGGACTGTCAATGGCTTGGCGTCTAATCCTTATTTTGTCCGTGCCTTTCATTGTGCTGCTCGGGTGCCAATCTCAAGATTCCCGGAATACCCAAGATTCCGAGAGCACGAAGTCACCAGTTGAAAACTCACCCAAGTCAACCGGAAAGCTGAGCGCCCCCCAGACCCGCCCCGAAGATTGGGCGATGTTCATGCACGATGTGCATTTTTCAGGTAAGAGTCCGGATCAGACGCTCAAGCCGCCGCTAAAGCCGCGCTGGAAATTCAAGACCGGCGGTCCTATCCACGCAAGTCCCATTATTGTCGATGGCACGGTCTACGTCGGCTCGACGGATGGCAAACTGTACGCGCTTGATGCAAAGCAGTGGGGGGTGAAATGGACGTTCCGGAGCGGCGATGCCATCCGCTATGCCGCGGCGGTGTGGAACAATCACGTCTGCTTTAGTTCGAGAGACAATCATGTGTACGCCCTCGACGCCAAAACCGGCGAACTCGTTTGGAAATTCAAATCGGAGACTTGGATAGATTCACCGCCAATTATCTCCAACGGGCAGGTCTACATCGGTGCATTCACGCGCACGATTCACGTCATTAACGCAACAACGGGAGAAGCGGAGGGAAAACGCCGAAATCGCGTGCAGATTGACGGGATTGAATTCGGCTGTGCTCAAGGTAAATTGCGTCCAATTATTCCTGAACACGAAGCTGAGTTGTGGCGGAGTTATGTGGATTACACCTACAGCTTTCCTGTCAGAGCCAATGGCGTGGTTTATATTGGCGCGCGAGACAATCATATCCACGCCATCGACGCTGCATCGAAAAAGAAGGTCTGGTCATACGAGACGCGGGGGTTTGTTGACGCGGCTCCTGCGGTCTCCGATGGCTTGCTTTTCGTCACGTCCCATGATGGCTATGTATACGCCTTCGAGAATCGGACAACGGAATCCCCGCAACCGGATGAACGGCAAGTTGGAATCGTGGTGCACGATGAGGCGCCTGTCTATCCTGCCAAAGACTCCGATTCGCCCGTGAAACTTCACCTCAACGACGGCGTCAAACTCCCCATTCTGAATGAAGGGGGTGGTTGGTATCAAGTTGAACTTCCGGACGGCGAATCCGGGTGGATGGACGAATTTGCCATCGGTAGGTTTGAAGAAACCGACGACGTGCAATTCAATACCTCGATTTGCTCCAACATCCGTACCTTGGAACTGATTGAGGGTGGTGAATATCCGTACTGGTCGCCCGACGGAAAAGCAATCGCGTTTTTCAAACGAACGAATCTCTCCGGTCAATATTGGAAAGCGAGCGAAATCTGGATTACGGATAGGGAAGCGAAGCGCTTTCGGAAGTTGTGCGAGGGGAGGTTCTACAATCCACACCTGTCATGGACATTCAACGGCAATCTGCTCGCGTTTGAGGCACGTAAAGAGGGTGAGAGCGAAGTATGGACATTTGATCTGAAAACCGCGCGTCTAACCAACCTCGTGAGCGGCGATGCACCGGTATGGTCGCCAGTCGCGAACAAACTCGCGTTCAGGCGGTGGGAAAAAGGGTTCGATGTCGTGTATCGAATCAACAGCGATACAACCGGCTTGGCGCCAATTGCTCGTATCCCGATTGAAGGAAGGGTCGGCGCGTTCAGTTTTTTGGATAAGCCGTCTTGGTCGCCGGACGGAGAGCGAATCGCCATTGGGCTGGATCACCAGCACTACAAGTCGGGGTACGCCCGCATTCGATTGCAGAACGTCAACGGAACAAGGCTCGGAGAGATACGTACCCAGCATCAGCGCGTCAAGCAGATCAATTGGTCGGCGGACGGAACAGAACTTGCCTATGTGCTGCTCGGAAGTATTCGCCCCGACCGATTGCTGGACAAACGCCTTCACGTCACGGATGTCAATGAACGAAGCCGCACAAGGATTCTCAAACACACGTCGCCGTCATGGTCGCCCCAAGGAAAGTACCTCGCCTATATGGAGCGTGAGGATTGTATGGGCTTGCAATGGAAGGTGTGGATACTTGATATGGAAACGAATCGGAAGCGGGCTGTTGCACGAGCGGCGGGGGTTCTCACCTCCATTACATGGTTGCCCGGAGGGAAACAACTCTGTCTATGGCACACCTCCGACTACCTGCGCGGCGGAGAGTATAAACCCGCCACGACCAAGGGATGGGTTGCGGATGTCGCCGTGGTGCCGGTGCGTTGAGAACAAGGGAATGGATAATGAGTGATCGCACGACCGAATAGAATCAAACGAGTGGATAGATCAAATGAGCGATTAGCAAGCTGGATTTACTATGGGAGTTCTATCGCACTCATTATTCATTCGCTTGATCCCTCCGATACGTGTCTACATTATTTAGGACGGTTCACCCATTACGTATTACGTATTACGTATTACGCACTTACGCATTACTCGCCTAACCCATCCCCTTTCCGACACAAAAGATACGTTCCCCTTCACCGCGAACCACCAGACTTAATCCGCCCCCACTGCGTCAGACGATTTCCTTTGGGCGCAACCGCCAACGTCCTCCCAAGTGCGTAGCCTGCTCCATCCCATGCCGCTATTCCACCTTCCAACACTTTCAACCGCTCATGCGCATATCCGAATTCATCCATTAGCAATCGTGCCGCACGGGCACTTGTCGCTTCCGCAGGTCAGCTTCAGTAGAACACCATCAACCCCTCTTTGGGAAGCTCCGCATGTCGCATTTCAAGCTGCGCAAGCGGAATAGAGACCGCGTCCGGAATATGCGCTTCTCTGTATGCCCGTTCGCTGCGAACATCCACCACTACTACCTTCGCTCCACTGTCAAGTAGGCGTTTGAGTTCTAGTGGCGCGATCCGCTCCGGCTCTTCCGCAAACCCGAGTATCCGAGTCAACGGGAGCAGACATAGGAACGCGATGCCAATGACGACGCTAAGATTCCTGTTCAATCGCTTCATAACTAACCTCCTTTTGCAATGAGAGTTGACCGCAAATCGCGACCATCTCCGAATGGCGACATCCTGTAGGTTGGGTTGAACAATCAAGCGAGTGGATAACAAGTAATCAAGGGAATGGATAATGACCGCGATAGAGTTCCCATAGAGATCCGGTGAAACCCAACTATTCAGCTCCTTTCTAGTATACCATTGTATACAATTTCTGTCACCTGACAAACCACCTGTATCACCGAAGCCTTCAAGCTAGACAGCGGATTGTATACAGGCATTTTCACGTGTGCTATAATAGGCAACTTCCAATAACAAATCTCACATCTTGACCATAGCCTACGGCGCGCCGTCCCCGCTCTTGCCGGATTCCCAGTAGTAGGCATACTCCGCCGTGCCGTAACCCTTGTGCAGATTACGGCACGGCGGAGAATCAAGCGACTGAATAAGGATCAGGGGAGTGGAAAGCGAGTGCGATAGAGATCTTAAGGCGATAGTAAATCCCGTGCGATAGAATTCCCATAGAGATCCCCGCGATAGAGATTTTTCTTGCACCGCCCGCGATAGAACTCCCCCTGCCCCGCATTGGAGAGACTTGATTAACGCTAAAAACGCACTGCAAATATAGGGAAATGGTCTAAGATGAAAACAATGTTCGGAAGTTTTCTGTCATCTGTGCACCTTGCCTCTCGAAGTTTTCAGTGACCTCCGTGTGAGTCGGAGGGCAATACCAAAACCTTCACCGAGCCGTGTTCATCACGTCCGGCAGCGACGGCAAACGCCTGTTGAATCTCATCTAGTGGGAAACGGTGAGTGATTAACGGCATTGGGTCGAGTTTGCCGGCCGCCATCAGGTCGAGCGCAATCTGAAACTCCCGCTTTCCATCTCGCCGACCGTAGCAGAATGACCACGTGAGGGTCAATTCACGACCCCTTGCGAACCGCGTGTCCAACTCAAGCGCGCCGGTGTGTCCACCGACCATACAAATTTTCCCCCGTATCGCGGCAATCTGCGTCGCTTGCTGAAGCGTTTGTGCCCTTCCGCCGACCGCCTCGAAGACGACATTCGCGCCGCGACCGTTCGTCCACGCTTGGACTGCCTCGACCGCGTCGGCTGCGTCTACGTTAATCGGGAAGATGCCGATCGACTCTTTGGCAATTTGTAACGGCGCGTCCGGTTTGCCCAAGACAGCGACGGACACCGCACCAGCCAGTTGCGCCATCTGCGCGAGCGCCAAACCGACCGGACCGCTGCCGATGACCGCCACGCTATCGCCCGGATGGACTGGCGCCATCGACAAGGCGTGGACGGCTACGGCGTAAACTTCAGCCATTGCTCCCGCCTCGAACGAAACCCGATTAGGTAATTCGTAGACGTTATCTTCCGGCGCAACCATATACTCGGCAAATCCCCCGCTGAAAACATTGCCCAGACGTTTTCCTCTGGAACCGCCGATATGAATGAGCTTTGAACACAGATTGTAATTGCCGTTTAGACACTCAGGGCAATTGTTGCATGGGACTGTCGGCTCGACGACGACCTGATCGCCGATCTGATATTGATGAACCGCCACCCCAACCCCGGCGACCCGTCCCGTGAGTTCGTGTCCGCCTGTTGCAGGTGGACGTGGTTTTTCCGGCTGATGGTGATAACCGTGCAGGTCACTGCCGCAGATGCCGGTTGCTCGGACTTCAACGAGTACCTCGCGCTCCTCCGGCACCGGCTTTGGCACAGTTTCGACTCGAATATCTTTACCTCCATAAAAACGTGCAGCTCTCATCTGTTCCTCCGGGGTTAATTTAACGTGAGTTCGACGTAAGAAGCTACGTGACGAGTGATGAGTGATAGGTGAATTTTCACCTCTCACTCCTCCCAGATTTTGTCGGCATATTTGAATGAATGCGATGGTATCGACACCAGCGGCACTGTGTCGGGGACGACCACTGAAGGTGACGATGCCGCTGGACGAAGCAGAGCGTCACGAATGGCAGGCCATGTCGAGTTATGACTCGTTTGCGTGGCTTGCCAGCCAACTGCGCCAAGCATTAGAGCCATGGCAGCGTGGCTCTGGATGGCAATTGAGCTGTCCCAAGGCATCTCGCCAAACCATCGAAGCAGTTGTGGTGTACGAAAGTTCCTTTCCCCGTCTAATATTGGCGATTCTGACGCCGACGTTTTTCAGCCCCTTGGTTTCGGGCGATACTTACTTCTGACGCTTGGCTCTGTTCTTCTCTGATTGCTGTGTTTGATTGGCTTGGTGTATCAATAAGAGGTCGATGCCCTCAAAAACTTGAAAAATGCGTCGTAGCGTTGGGCGTTGCGTGGGCTTGCCGACTTGGTTGGGAATGGTTCGTCCCTGCCGGGTCAGTTCAGAGCGAATCCAACGCTCTGCTAGCGCATAAACCAGTAGCGACAGCCCCATCACCATTAAAAGCGCCATAATGCGTTGCGGTTTTTCTAAGAATAGACTGGAGGCAAAAAATAACGGGTCCTTGAGAAATCGGAATCCACGCTCTACCGAAACGTTCTGACCTTTGTACGCTGAAAGTATCGTGGCATCATCAAGAGATATGGCATCCAATTCATTCGTCGCCAACACAAACTTACCTTTGCTGTTCTTGGCTTGTTCAATTGCCTGTGGCTGTTCAACAACCTGACCAACGACTTGAAAACCGATTCGTGTCGGAAGTTGTTCTTTGGTTGGACGCCCCGGGTTTGGGTAATGAGGAATGTCAATCAGTTCAATTTGAGGTTCATGATAACGCTGTACTGCCATCGGAAATTTAGGCCATAATCTTAACCAAGATTGTGATACAATTTCCAATCAGATTGAAAGGAGATTCCGATGGCTAAACGAAGGAGATTCACATCCCAATTTAAGGCTGAAGTCGTTATTGAGGTACTTACCGGTCAAAGTTCACAAGCGGAACTTTGTCGGCGGCATAACCTCAGCCAAGAGCAATTATCAAAGTGGAAACACCAACTTCTTGACAACGCAGCGACTCTCTTTGAATCCACTGACAAGCAATCCACTGATTATAGAGAACGGATTGCTCAACTGGAGCAGCTTGTTGGGATCAAACGAACGATCAACTGAGTGGATAACGAAGGCGATAGCAAATCCCATAGTGAGTGCGATAGGGATCCCTAGTGAGTTTGGCGTTAGACATCCAAAAAAAAGCCTTGACTTTGCTCAATTGAATCGGTCTCAAAAGCGACAGATGGTTGAAGCTTTGCACACCGATTACCCGGTTCGGCACATTTGTGATGTACTCGGCTTCAATCGGAGTAGTCTCTATTATCAACCGAAGCATGACCCCATTGAACAGGTGCTACGCGATGAGATTGAGCAACTGGCAGCCCGTTATCCGAAGTATGGCTATAGACGCATCACTCATCTGCTGTTGCGCATGGGCTACTCGGTCGGTTACACACGCGTCGCCCGACTGATGAGAGAAGAGAATCTGTTAGTTGCTGTCAAACGTGCCTGTCAAACCACTCAATCGTTGCGCGGTCATAGTCAATGGGACAATCAGCTTGAGAACCTTAACATCTGTCGCCGAAATCAGGTTTGGGTCGGTGACATTACTTATGTCCGACTCAAGGGACAATTCATCTATGTTTCGGTGTTAATGGATGTTTTCAGTCGAGTGGTAAGAGGTTGGCAACTGAGTCAACACTTGACAGAACCGCTCACATTGCAACCGTTGCAAAAGGCATTAAGTCAAGGCAATCCAGAAATTCATCATAGTGACCAGGGCGTTCAGTATCCTTCAACAGCCTATATTTCAACTCTGATTGAACATGGAATTGACATTTCCTTAGCCCATAGAGGGCGTCCGTGGGAGAACGGCTATGCTGAAAGACTTATCCGAACCCTCAAGGAAGAAGAAGTGTATCTCAATGAGTACGATGATATAATGGATGCCAGAGAGCGAATCGGTCATTTTATTGTACAAGTTTATAACCGGAAACGACCTCACTCGGCGTTAGGTTATTTGACACCGGTTGAATTTGAGCAACAATACTTGTCTTAACTTTGCTTAGTTGTGGTCTAAATTCTCGTTGGCACTTCAAGTTCTTTTGGGTTGACCATTGAAAAAGTCTCCAGCGGTTCCTGATACTATGCAACTTGTCCGGATTGCTTCCCCTGTGGTAGGCGCTGTTTCTAACTGCGCGTCGCGGGGGGTTGTGTCATCGGTGCGGTTAGAGGGATCTCTATCGCGTGGGATCTACTATCGCACTCCCTATTCGGTCGTTTGATCCTATTCGGTCACTTGATCGCACCTACCGTTAGTACCTATTTAGGTTTGTGACATCGGCGGAGGTGAAGAGATTTCTATCGCAGTCACTTTGGGATTTACTATCGGGATTAGCTATCGCAGTCATTGTCCATTCCCTTGATCCTTCGCTATCCACTCAGTTGATCGTTCGTTTGATCCCCGCCTACGGGTTTGGTGCTTCACGGCTTTCCGTTCAACCCAACGTTGTACGTTTGTACAAAGTCGAGCTAAGTATATCATTGTATACGATTTCCGCCGCACGACAATCCACGCGAATCACTGAAACCTTGAAATCGGAGACGACTGCCCTACGAATTGGCGATCGTTCTATTGACGTGACCAACAGTATATCATACAATCACATGAAGACGTGAACGTTCCCTCATTCAGATGCGATTCAAGGGGGTGTTTGTTCCGTTTTTGGGTTTTTCTGCACCTGAAAGCAAATCGTGATAATGAAAAGGTTATTTGCATCTTTTTCGCTGCGTGGTAACGTGTTTGTGCGACTAGCGAAAAGCATTACGATTTTTAGCGGAGCAGTAAAGTGTAGAGCGAGGATCAAAATAGAAGCGTACGCGTACGCTGGAGGTTTTCGCCATGAAGAAATTCGCATTTACAATGTCAGCAGTTTTCGTGCTATTGAGTGGTATTGTGATAATGATAAATCCATCGGCGCAAGAGACCGAACTAGCGCAGATCGTCTTCCACTCCAATCGGGACGGGAATAAAGAAATCTACGTCATGGACGCCGATGGGAACAATCTACGCAGGTTAACAACAAATCTATGGGCTGATTCCGATCCGGCATGGTCCCCTGATGGCCAAAAGATTGTCTACCATTCCACGTGGCGTGGGCGCCCTACAGTCTTCGTCATGGATGCCGATGGTAACAATCAACAAAAGTTAACAAACAATAAAATTAGAGCGTTTGATTCAAGTCCGGCGTGGCCCCCTAGCGGTCAAAAGATTGCCTTAGTCTCCACCCGTGATGGCAACAAAGAAATCTACGTCATGGATCCCGACGGCGAGCATCAACTCAGACTAACAAACAATAAAAGGGATGACAACTATCCAGCCTGGTCACCTGACGGTCAACAGATTGTTTTCGTGTCTAGGCGGGACGGGAACTTTGAAATCTACGTCATGAATTCCGATGGGAGGAATCAAACTAGGCTGACAAACAATCCCGCTACGGACAGCGAACCGGCTTGGTTCGATCCCCGTTTTGCACGGGCGGTGGAGCCTCCAGGTAAGTTGAAGTCTACCTGGGGAAAGATCAAGGGATATCAAAGGAAGGAATGAATCAAGCGACCGATCAAGTGACCGAATAGGGAACGCGATAGAGTTCCCATAGAGATCCCGAAGGTGTGTAGAAGGGCGGCACCCCAAAGACCACAAGCCCCGGAGGGTTACAGGTATACGTCTTATTAGGAGCGATTTCCAAATCGCGACGAATCTTCCTCCTACCCGCGTCCGTTTGTAGGGGACGGCCCCTGTGCCGTCCCACGACAACTTGTAGCCGCCACGTTTTAAGAACAAAAATGTACATCAGATATCTCAGATATCAAGGAACCAAAAACAGCGGCAAAACCGGCAAGCCTAGCGGTATTTTTGCCGTCGCTTGGCACATGAAACAGAAAGGACGCCTCACCCAGAGAGAAATAGAAGAGATCCAACAAATCGAGAACTGGTTCGAGGACAATTTGCCCAATCCTCCGTTCTACCAGAAATCCAACCCCCGGAAAGCCATTACCTGGTTTAAACGAAACAACGGCAGAGATGATTGAGAAAATAGAGCAGGTAAAAACTATCATCGAACGAAACGGCTGGAAAATTGAGGTCGAATATCACGAAAACGCTCCGGGCAAAATCATCTACGAAGACGAATATCAAATTGCCACCATCTGAAGGCACCTGACGATTAGGTTATTTTCCCCGAAACCGATCTGCCGACTGAATGTAATAGGTACACTCCGTATGCCGTAACCCGCACAAAATCCGAGGACCAACCCATTGACCAACGACAACACAACCGATTCTTCTTATGCCCTAGACTCAAATCCACTGGCATACACCCCGCCCGACCGGCTAATCCACGATTTCGCCAGCTGGGGGCTGGTCGTGCTGCCGCTGGAAAGTCTCGGGATTCCGCTTGATACCCACGACCGCATCTATGAGCTGCAGAAGCGAGCGGTCAAGCCCCCGACACGCGCCACACTTTTCCAAGTTCCCGAAGTACTGGAGATAATCAATGCGCCCGGCGTCGTCGCGGCCTGCAATCAACTCGTCGGCGAGCGCTGGGTAATTGTTCCGTTTACCGCCGTGCCCATTTCCAGCGGCGCCAGCGATCAACTCTGGCACAAGGACGACAACAGCCCCGCGAACGGCAGAAAACAGCGTCACCATCACGCTGTGCAAATTGAGTTACTGTATTACCCGCAGGCGGTTCCTGAAGACATGGGCCCAACGGCGATCGCGCCCTATTCACACTACTGGACGCTTAATCACGAAGACAATCAGGACAATTTTGCCGGGTCGGACCATCTTGATTTTAACTACATGCTGGAAGCGATGGGAAAGCAACATGTCAGCGGACCCAACTCCGTATACGACGAAGACGACATCATTCACCGTCGCACGGCGCACGACATTCGGATGAGAGATGCAGTTACCAACTTGAAGTGGCACCTTGTCCAGCAGTTTGAAGTGGCTCCGCTTCGCGCCGGCACCGTCATTCTGTGCTCTCACAACATCTTCCATCGAGGCAACCACAGGCGCGACGATTGGCGCACCTGGAACAATCACCCGCGCTTCATGTGGCGATTCTGGCTGTACCGCACCACCGATCCCGACCCTAGTCGTGAAAACGGCGCGCCGCCCGAGCTTGATTGGAACGGGCTGAGCATAGACCTCCTGACCCGCACCGATCTGACCCAAGCCAGCAACGACCTGACTGTCGTCTGGCGGCATCACTATCACTGGCTGCACACCGGTCAACCGCCTCCACCGCGAGTGGATGCTGCTGCCTTGGCGGCTGAAAAACGGGAAAAAGAGGCCGCACGATTATCCGAGCGGCTTTACGCAAAACACGACCAAGCGGAGCCCGCACGAATCGGCGCGGCGTATAGACTTGCGTCCATTGGTGACAATGAGTTGGCGTTAAGGCTGCTTGCCGAAGCCTTGTATGACGAGCGGGAGAGCGTGCGGCGAGCCGCTACCTATGGGCCGGTTGCCGTTGGACCGGACGCTACCGGCGTCTTTCTTGAGGCGGCAACGTCGCCGCTCAAATGGGTTCGGAAGGCGGGAGTGTTTGGTCTGGGCGATGCCAGCCCGCTCAACCATGAGGTTTTGAAAGCCGTTGTAACGTGTCTGGAGGACGACCCGTCGGTCTATGTCCGTTCCGTTGCCACTGGGAGTCTGGGGTGTTTGGGGCGTCGCGCCATCGCTACAGGCGTCGGCAAATCACTGATTCCCGCCTGCCTTGAGGCGCTAGCGGCGAGCTTGGAGCGTGAGGAGAATCGGCTGTGTATGAGCCTGGCGCAAAATCGGGGCGTCAAATTTGCACGCCCGACGGATGAATGCGATGTGTGTGAGGGCAGTCTTATTATACAAGCCGATCGTGAAGGTTTTGAGCCGGTACGCTCGGCAGTCCGTGAAAACGCGCTATGGTCCGTCGTCATGCTATGCTCACACGGCGCGGCAATTATGGATGATGCACTCGAGCCGACGATACGTGCGCTAAAAACCTTGGTGCAAAACGATCGGAACGCCATCTGCGTCGGATTCGCTTCCGATGCGTTGACCCGCCTTGCCAATCTGCAGCCGCACGACGAGACAGTCCCGCCGCTTATCCAAGACCTGCGGGCGCACCTCTTGACGATACTCAAAGCGCCGCCGGTTCAAAGCTGGGACACCCTTGTCCGCGGCGGCCTCAGCCCAAGTGCCTTATCTGAGTTGACGCAGCGGATTGATATAAAAATAGGACTTACGCAGTTCGGTCTGTAGGAGCGATCTCCCGGTCGCGACCACAGTTACTACCCATTTTCGGTAGGTCGGGCTTCCAGCCCGACCCGCGCGCGCGATAATAAACAAAGTAGCCTGTAGTGTGCGATAGAACTCCCCTAGAGATCCCGCTATAGTCGTCTAGATTCATATTTACACATATTAGGATTGTATGTTACTATATGAACTATTATGAGCTATAGCGTAGATTTAAGAAAGCGAGTCGTGAGTTACGTTGAGTCGGGTGGCAGTAAGGCAGAAGCCGCTCGTCGGTTTGAAGTCAGTCGTAAGACAGTATACAACTGGTTAGCGTTAGATGACCTGTCGCCCAAACCACACCCAAAGCATACTCTCAAAGTCGACAAACACGCATTGAAACGCCATGTGCAAGAGTATCCTGATTCGACTCTATAGTCATTGCAACTAAGAATTTTACATATAGGACCTACATTGTTCGGTTTGTAGTAGCGCAATTCATTGCGCGTCTTCTGTAGGAGCGATCTCTTGGTCGTGACCACTTATGCTGGCAGGGCAAGATGCCCGCCCAACGGTAGCGACCTCTCCCGTTGCCGCGTAAGTCTTATACGTGTAAACACGAATGTAAATGACTATAGACTATCGGTATAGAATCAATCTCTCGTAACCTTACAGGAAACGCAAAGTGGCTAACGTAACCATCAAAGACGTTCAAACAATCTTGACCCAACCCGAAGGCTCACGATTAATCATCGTGAAAATCATCACCTCGCAACCCGGGCTGTACGGGCTAGGCTGCGCCACCTTCACGCAACGCTTCCACGCCGTTCACACCGCGATCGAAAAGCACCTCAAACCGTTCCTCATCGGACGAGACGTTTCCCGCATTGAGGAAATTTGGCAGATGGGGATGGTCAACGGCTATTGGCGCAATGGTCCCGTGCTAAACAACGCCATCTCCGGCGCCGACCAAGCCCTCTGGGATATCAAAGGCAAACAAGCCGACATGCCGCTCTATCAACTCTTGGGCGGGAAATGCCGCGAGGCGGCTGCGGTCTACGGTCACGCTGATGGCAGGGACGAACATGAAGTCGAGGACAGCGTCCGAAAGTACATGGCACAAGGCTACCGCTACATACGAATCCAGATGGGCGGCTACGGCGGTCAAGCCGAAAAACTCGCCAAACCCGAAGGCGCGCCGCCGGGGGCTTACTTCGATCCCAGAGCCTACACCCGCGACATGCTGCGCATGATGGAACACGTGCGATCCAAAGTCGGCGACGAGATTGAACTCCTGCACGACATTCACGAGCGGTTGAATCCCATTGACGCCGTCCAATTTGCCAAAGATGTCGGACGATTCAAACTGTTCTTCTTGGAAGATCCGTTAGCGCCGGAAGATTTGGAATGGTTCCGCCATATCCGTCAACAGTGCAGCACCCCAATCGCCATGGGCGAACTCTTCAATAGTCCGCGCGAGTGGCAGCCCTTGATTGCCGACAAGCTGATTGACTTTCTCCGCATGCACGTCAGCCAGATGGGAGGGATAACCCCCGCCCGCAACGTCGCCGCATTTGCCAATATGTACGGCATCCGAACCGCGTGGCACGGTCCCGGCGACACCTCGCCCGTGGGACACGCCGCCAACCTGCACCTCGATCTGTGGGCGCCGAATTTCGGCATCCAAGAGTGGTGCCGTTTCTCCGAGGCTGTATATGAGATTTTCCCCGGCACCCCCGAAGTTCGCGGCGGGTACATGTATCCCAACGACAAACCCGGCTTGGGGATTGATGTCAACGAGGAATTAGCCGCGAAATATCCCTGTACCGACGAAGTGATAGGCTGGACACAAACCCGACTGCCCGACGGCAGCCCAACAAGACCATGACACATTCCCATCTTTTCTACTCGGGCGTATTTCCTAACTGCTCGGTCTGGATTGCCAAATCCAGACCGCACACTGCGATTTGCTAAAACATGTAGGTTGGGTTGAGCCCCTGTAGGGTGCGCAATGCGATCAACCGACCGAATACGGAGTGCGATAGGAAATCCCGCGCGATAGCCATCCTGTTGCCCCAACTCACGTCCATTGCCCGTAGGGGCGAGGTTCCCTCGCCCGATAATGGTAGGCGGAGCATCTTGCTCGGCCTACTGCTATCCCCGTAGGTTGGGTTGAGCACAGCGAAACCCAACAATTCAGCTCTCATTCTTGATAATTGCTTACCACTATTGTAACCGTTTAGTCCATTTATTCCTAGGGCGAATGCAGAGCCATCACCTTCGATTCTATGGAGGCTGAGAACAGCATGCATTCGCCTTATCATTATACGCGTACCCCAAGTGGCATTGGTCACTGATTTCAGGTTCGTCGTAGCGCAATTCATTGCACGTCCTGTACTGATGCACAAAACCACAACCCTCCTCAGAACGACGGCTCTTAATCTTCTCTGCCTCTCCACGGCAATCCACGTTGCAATAGGAAATCCTCAACCCACGACCACCGATGCGATCAAACCGCTCTTCACCGAAATCACTTCAGAGTTGCTCTTGAACGACGCGCCCAATCTGCTGCCCGACGGGACGTATTCCCTGCCGGAGATTATGGGCGGTGGCGTTTCCCTGTTCGATTACGACGGCGACAGCGATCTCGACCTCCTCCAGATACGCTTCCCTCCGCCCGGTCAGCCTCACCTACCGGCGCCCAATCGGCTTTTCCAACAGCAGCCTGACGGGACGTTTCTGGATGTGACATCCACTGCTGGCTTGGACGACACGGGTTATGGACAGGGCGCCGCGGTTGGAGACACTGACAACGATGGCGACTTGGATATCTACGTGACCAACTTCGGACGTGACGCTTTCTACCTGAACAACGGAGATGGCACCTTCGTCGACGCCACGGTGTCCGCCGGATTTTCCGGCGAGCATTGGAGTTCGTCGGGTGCATTCCTCGACTACGATCGCGACGGAGATCTTGACCTCTACATCGTACACTATCTTCTATTCGACTCCGGCATCGTATGTCGTAGCAGAACTGACAGACCGGTTTATTGCGGCCCCCAAAGCTTCGACGGGGTGCTTGACGCGCTCTATCGTAATAACGGGGACGGTAGCTTTTCCGACGTAACTGCAGAGGCTGGCATCACCTTACCGGGCAAGGGTTTGGGTGTAGTCTGCGCGGATCTGACAGGCGACGGTTGGGCCGACATCTATGTCGCCAACGATCAGGAGGCAAACCTCCTTTGGGTCAACGGAGGGGATGGTGCTTTTACTGACGAAGCCGTTATACGCGGCGTTGCATTCAACGCCTACGGAGAGGCGGAAGCTAGCATGGGTGTGACCACCGGTGATGTAAACGGCGACGGGCGCTTCGACCTGTTCATGACACACCTGAGGGATGAAACCAACACGCTCTATATTGCCACAGAGTATGGGATTTTCATTGACGCATCGGAAACTTCGGGCTTAGCGGCAATCGATCGAGGTTACACCGGTTTCGGCTGCGGATTCTTCGACTATGATAACGACGGAGACCTTGACCTCGCTCTCGTCAATGGCAGCGTCAGGCGCGGATCAAAGTTTCCGGGCGGGAATCTCGGCGAATTCTGGAACTTGTACGCGGAACCCAACCTGCTGTTCCAAAACGATGGCAGCGGCAATTTCACCGATATCAGTTCGCTCGCGGGCGCTTTCGCCGACCAAGTTGAAGTCAGTCGCGGACTTGCCTTCGGTGACACCGATCTGGATGGCGACATCGATTTGGTCGTTGGAAACCTCGGTGGGATGCGGGTGTTCCGCAATGATGCCCCTGCACCGAGCAATCGCTGGCTGCGCGTGCGAGCAATAGATGGAAACCGAGATGCAATCGGCGCCGAAGTGATGGTCGTCACGGCGGAGGCTAACTATGTCAGACTTATACTCCCCGGCTACAGCTATCTCAGTAGCAGCGAATTACGCGCTCATTTTGGACTCGGGACAACGGAGCTAATTGAGTCGATTGAGGTAAAGTGGCAAGATGGCAACCGGGAACGTTTCACGGTACCCGGAGTTGACCGAGAACTGACTGTCCGTAAAGGAAGCGGGGACGCATTATGAAGGAGCTCTTCTTCGTGATACTCGCCGTTTGTGTTGGTGTTACCGGCATTGAAGCGGCAATCCCCCAGCCGAACACACCGGACGGGATACCTCAGCCTCAAGATCTCGCACAAGTCTCCAATGACCGGCTCCTGCAGGCAGTGGAATCCGCCCAAAACGCTCTCGCTAAAAATCCCGGATCCACCGCCGCTTGGGGACGGCTGGGCCATGTCTATCTGGCTCACGAGTGGCGCGCCGATGCCGCCCGCTGTTACCGAAACGCGGCAAAGATTGACCCCGATGCGTTTCGCTGGCTGTACTACCTCGGTAGAGCCATACAAAATGCCCCTGTCGAGGCGGCTGATGTGCTGGCGCGAGCAATCGATTTAGACTCGAAATACGCACCCGCTCATATTCACTACGCCAATGCCCTCAGAAATATAGGCAAGTTCGAGATTGCACAACGGCATTTCGAGCGCGCCTTGGAACTGGCGCCGCAAAACCCGTATGCCGAATTGAGATTGGGCCAACTTGCGCTCTCTGCCAAGCAGTTCGAGACGGCGCGTGACCACCTGCAACGTGCCTTGACGCTGAATCCAAAACAGAGTGAGGTGCACACCGCACTTGCGCAAATCTACTTGGCGCTAGGCGACAAGAATGCCGCCAATCGGCACGCTCAAGCGGCGCACATGCCCACAAAATACAATGAGATGCCCGATCCGCTATATCGGGAGGTCGAAAAAGCCGGTGTTAGCAAGTACTGGTTTACGCGGCGTGGACGGCAATACTTCATGGCAAAGGATTTTGAGCGTGCGGTCGAAGAATTGGCTGAGGTCGTCTCGGAGGAGGAGAAAAACCCGTTAATCTGGTATCTCTACGGCGTCTCTTTGCTTGGAACCGAACGTTACAAGGAGGCAGCCGCAACCTTGGAGCGTGCACTGTCCGCTAGCCGCGACAACGACCATCAGAACGAAAAAGACCTGCTGAAGATTTATAACAGTTTGGCAATCGCTCATGGGCGAGCAGGTAATCCGGAGTTGGTTGAACTGTCTCTGCAAAAGGCTTTGGCGCTCAATCCAACGTCGATTAGAGCAATGAACAACTTGGCATTTTACTATGCCGAAAACGACAGGAATTTGGACGAAGCGCTGAACCTTGCCCGAAAAGCTGCGGAAGTTGGACCCGAGGATGGGGGACATCCCATGTCTCTCGATACGCTGGGCTGGGTTTATTTTAAGCGAGGCAATTACACTGCCGCGTTGAAAACTCTCACGCTCGCCCTCCAATTTATCCCCGATTCACCGACGGTTTACTACCATCTCGGGATGGCATATTTTGGAAATCGGGACACTCGGAATGCGCTGAAGGCGTTCAAGATAGCTTTGGAGCTTTCGCCGAACTTCCCGGAAGCCGATAAGACAAAAGCCATGATCCGTCAAATCGAAGTACGGTAACGTGATGTTGAAGCTACCATCGAACGCCATGCTAAGCTCGACTTTGTACAGCCCGTAGGTTGGGTTGAGCGCAGCGAAACCCAACACGTCATCTGTAGGAGCGATCTCCGAATCGCGACCTCTCCCGCTCCAGCGGAGATCAAACGACTGGACAGAATCAAGTAACCGAATAGGGAACGCGATAGAAAATCCTGTGCGATAGAGATCCCCGCGTTAGAAATCTCATAGAGTTCCCCTTGCCTCGCCGTGAAACACCAAAATTCAAGCGAAACCCAACACGCCATCTGCATGTTATCAGAAACCGCTGACGACGTTTTCAATGGTCAACCAAGAAGCTAGACGACCAAAATATCTGGCGTTTTTCTCCAACACTTGATTGGCACCATCCACTAGTCAAACAGAACCTTAATGTTTTTGCTTGACTTCGTAAACATCAACCCCTATAATGCCTGATATCCATTCGTTCGCATAAGCTACTTTAGATAATGTGGACGGTAAGCCATGTGTGTCAGAATGTCAGGAACTGAGGGAAGAATCGCTCTACCCCTCGAATCGTCTGAGTTTGAAGTACCCCAAATAGCTGGTAAATTAAGTAACTTAACATTGTAGCTTTTGACAGGAGGAAACTAAAATGCTGAGATTGAAACACCTCGCAATCCGCTTTTTTGTCGTCGCATTTGTCTGCGTATTGCCTGTCGTGGGAGATAGCGCCGAAGTCCCCGAAGTAGCATTCCACTTCACCATGGATGAAATAAGTGGTGACGAAACCATGGATGTCAATGGCATGGTGGGAATTCTTGAAAATGGTCCCGTCGTGGTTGCCGGTAGACATGGAAACGCGATTCAGTTTACACGTTCTGATGAACAAGCCATTGAAATTTTCCCGGATCCCGCCACAAACTTTGGCACTGGCGATCTTAGCTTGGAAGCCTGGGTTAAGACTCCTTTTGACCAGGAACAGTCCTACATCTTTAATAAGTGGGGCCCCTGGGAGGCGCCGGAGACTCCGTGCTGTAGGGGATACCGGCTTACTATTGAGCCGGGCGGCCAGCTTGATACCATATTTAATGATGGGGTCCCGGACGATGAACGCCTCGCCAACGAAGGCTTCGTTAGGGGTAGTGACACCTCGGTTGCCGATGGCGAATGGCATCATGTGGTCGTGACTCGGAAGGATACATCAATCATCCAGTTCTGGATAGATGGTGTACTCGACCACGAGATTGAAGAAGCCGCAGCTGCTGGTTCGATTGATAACACCACCAATCTGTATCTTGGCAGAAGCCACAAGAATAGGGGCTGGTTTGACGGTCTGATCGACGAGGTTCGCGCGTGGAGGGGAGCTCTGAACGAAACACAAATTGCTCAAGCAATGAGCGGAGCCGCCGTCACTGCCGTTGAACCCGTGGGGAAACTTCCGCTAATCTGGGGTCAGATAAAAGCTGACCATTAGGCCTGCTTGCAGCCCATCGGTAGTTCGGGTGCAAATGATATCGGATTTTCGTGTTGATTCAAACATCGACGGTGGGGTGCGCACGTCAACCCAACACCCAATTGGTTTGTCGTGTGCACCCCACCGTTGTCACTCCGATAAATGTTAATAATCCCGTTTCACGGGATTTTACACAACCTGCGTGCCTCAATCCCTTCTAGCCGTCCCTTCTCAAGAAGCGGATAATTCTCCCACTTCTATTGCCGAATGAACCGTACTGTATTCAGCAAACAGAAGTTTTGAGCAACCACCATCCGCTCGCTTGATTGGTTTCTTTCTTTCAAAATTCTGTAGCGTTCCCCGCTCCAGAGGAGATCGAACGAGTGAATGACGATCAACCGAGTGGACAGCGAGGGCGATAGCAAATCCCGTGCGATAGAGATCCCTTTCCAACCGCACCCAGCCCCGCCCCTACGGATATCGAGCGCCATGAAATCATCTTCTGTGGCGGCCCCATCAATGAATGGGTTGGTATTCCCTCGCCCAAGTCTACGTGGAGATTAACAGTTTGAGACATTGAATCCGCATGACTTACACCCTAAAACGCTTAACTTGATCCCTATGGGGAGTGCGATAGAGTTCCCATAGCATTCCCCATGTTGATAGCACGCTATCGGCGTTGAATCCCTGCGATTTTGAGTTCACCATGAAAAACAAAGTTCGTTGCGCAGTCATTGGTGCCGGTTGGTGGGGCACCGCCGCTCATATACCCGCGTTACTACGGCACCCCAAAGCAGAACTGTTGTGCGTACATCATCGCGACCAAGACATTGGCCGAAGAATTGCCCGCGATTTTGGAATTCCTCTCGGTGTGTCCTGCGTGGACGAAGTGCTTGCGATTGAAGTCCTTGACGCGGTGGTTATCAGTTCCACGGTAAATATGCACTATCCGCAAGCCAAAGCGGCGTTGGAACACGGGCTTCACGTGCTAATCGAAAAGCCGATGACACTCACCGCAACCCAAGCCAAGACGCTGGTCGATCTCGCGGATGAGCAGGGAGTGCAGTTTCTAATCAGCGGCCCCTGGCATTACACCGAGCATGCTGTTGAGGCGCGCCGTTTGATCCAATCAGGTGCGATTGGCGACATCAAGATGATTAGTGTGCTGATGACGAATTTCTGTTTGGGGGTTTTTCGCGGGCTGCCCTGGGAGGAGATTTTCGCGGATACCGACACCTTTGAGACCGCGCAACCACCGTACCTGAAACCGGAACCGGCGGCGAGCAGCGACCCGGCCGTGTGCGGTGGCGGTCAGATTTACAACCAAGTCTCACACGTCGGCGGACACTTGGCATTTCTCACCGGTCAAGAACCCATTGAGGTGTTCGCACGGTTTGACAATCATGGTACACGTGTTGATGTGTATAACACACTGAACGTCAAACTGAATAGTGGAACGCTTGTGTCGATTGCCAGCACCGGAGCCACTATGCCAACCGATCGGAACTATGAATTGCGCGTTTTCGGGAGCGAAGGCATGATATTCATGGAACTATGGAAGGGAGTAATGCAGTACCACTCTCGCACGGGCTGTGTGCACGACTATCCGAATCTTCCCGACGATGCCGTTTACCCAATATATGCGCCAACGAATAATTTGGTAGATGTCGCGCTAGGCGCTGCGCCCAACCAGTCGCCTGCCAAGCTGGGATTCAGTGCCATGAAATTGATTGAAGCGGCGTGCGAGTCGGCGCGTACCGGTGGCAACGTGATCATAGAGGAGAGTTCGGCGCCATGAAACTTAAATTCGCCTGCGCTGACTATACATTTCCATTATTACCGCACGATGACGTTCTGACACTGATTGCTATGCTTGGCATTCGCGACGTGGATATCGGCTTGTTCGAGCATCGGTCGCATCTGCAGCCGTCCGACCAATTCGAGAACGTCACCCGTTCGGCAAAAGCCTTGAAAAAGACATTGAATTCCAAGGGCTTGAATCTCGCGGATGTGTTCCTTCAAGTTGACGACGATGGCATGTCTTACGCCATCAATCACCCGGATGCCTCGCGCCGTCGCAAGGCTCGCGACTGGTTTGAGCGCACACTGGATTACGCGGCTGCATGCGGCGCTAAGCATGTGACGATTAGTCCCGGCGTCTTTTTCAGCGATCAAACCCGAGCAGATTCGCGGGCGCGTGGTTGTGACGAACTTTCGTGGCGGATAGAACGTGCCGGCGCCTACCACATTATCATGGGCGTAGAGCCGCACATCCGCTCGATTGCCTCCCGTCCCAAATCGGCGCTGCGGCTGATATCCAAAGTGCCGGGGTTGACCTTCTCTCTTGACTACGGACATTTCACCTGCGTTGGCGTTCCCGATGCCGAGGTTGAACCCCTCATTCCCCATGCGAGTCATTTTCACGTCCGCGGCGCCCGGCGAGGAAGGCTCCAAGCAACATTCCAAGACAACACAATCGATTTCGCGCGGGTCGTGAAAGTGATGAAGTCAGTCGGGTATCACGGGTACCTCGCCTTGGAGTATGTATGGGTCGACTGGGAGGGCTGCAATCGAGCAGACAATCTGAGTGAAACAATCCGCTTCCGCGATTTTCTGCGTCCGCTTCTCGACGACACGTCCTGCGGTTGAATCTGAATAATTCGATACTTTAAGCCTTGAGAAGAAACGAGGTGCCAACGCGCTCAAACTGCCCCACCGAAAGGCCCGCCCTCTCTTGAAGCTCACTATATTAGCCATGCGTCCCCGTAGGCAGGCATCATCTCGGTTATGGCTAGGAGTCATCGTTAATGTCATCTAGCTTTTATTGGCGTTCGGCTGTCTTCTGAACCGGCGGTAGCATCCGATCGCACACGCTTCCCTTCATCAAATGCCTCCTTCAACTGCTCAAACCACTTTGCTTCATCACCGCGATTATATGGCGTCATTTTATCCTTGTTCTCGCCCGGCTATGTCCTTTCAGACATAATGGCAATCTCTAAGTTTCACTTTGTACAAGAGTGCAGTAATGAATACAATTTGTGGCAGACCAATCGCACCTAATTCTAAATGTGTAGGAACCTGTGATTATCAAATCAAGATGGAATCCATGATCATGTTGTAGGGTGCGCACTGCGCACCAGCCTTTGAAAGCTCCAGCGGGGCGACAGGTTTCGGACATTGGGTTTCAAGCCCACATTAAATGACCAAGGACGGCTTGCCCCTATTATTCAATCAATCACTAAGCAACTTTCAGCAACTTTCAAGAATAAACTTAAATTTCGGTCTACCTCCAAACCGCTCCTGCTGGATTAACAAATCCAGCCGCTATTTATGTATCCATTTCGCTTTGAGCCTTTCGCTCCGGAGGATTAAGGGTAGCGTGGAAGCGAACCTTCCACTCCTCCATCCTTCCAATCCCATTCTTCCTAGTCGTTTCAGAAGATAAATTTCAATACTGAAACGTGCTTGTTTGCGTCAATCGCAACAAATGGAGTTTCTGCTATGCCGCTTGAACGAAACCAGTTCCGGGCATCCTCGGAGAAACGTAGTGCCTCCACGCTCACGCCTTGGCGTACTATTGCGGTCGGATTGGTGCTTATACCGCTGAATTGCTACTGGGTTATCATGTCGGAGGATATATGGAATGCAGGACATCCGACGCTTACAACGCTATTTTTCAACACGGTTTTCAGTCTATTCGTCCTCCTGCTGATCAATCGGTTACTGCAAGAGATTGTCCCCCTAAGGGCAATGAAGCGCGATGAGTTATTGACAGTCTACGCCATGCTCTGCGTTGCAACTTCGATTGCCGGACATCACTTCCTCCCCTTGCTTGTCCCGATTATTCCTTATGCCTTTTGGTTTGCAACCCCCGAAAACGAATGGGCACAACTCATTCACCCTTATGTGCCGTCCTGGCTTTCAATCAGCGACAAACGTGTTATGCAGGGATATTTCGAGGGCCAGTCCACCCTTTACACCCACGCTCACCTTTTCACCTGGATGCTCCCCGTCCTCTGGTGGTCGCTATTCATCCTTGCGCTCCTCACAGGGATGCTATGCCTTTGTGTGATCGTCCGAAAGCAGTGGGTCGAGAGTGAAAAACTCGCCTATCCTGTCATCCAAGTGCCGCTAGTAATGACACATCGGGAGTCTGGAGTGTTCAAGGCGAAGTTGCTGTGGGGAGGGTTTGCCATTGCCGCGGGAATCGATACCCTCAATGGACTGCACTTCCTTTTCCCGGTTATGCCCTATTTGCACGTCAAAATGCGCAGTATCGGCCCCCTGTTCATGGACCCACCCTGGAACGCTATCGGCTGGACGCCTATTTCGTTCAATCCCTTTATCATCGGCATGAGTTTTTTCTTGCCGCTGGATCTATCCTTTTCTCTCTGGTTTTTCTATCTTTTTAGAAAGATACTGCAGGTACCGGTAGCGGTTGTCGGTGGCCATAGTTACCCGCGAGGTAGCGGCCGTTTTTTCGATCAACAAGCCCAAGGCGCATGGTTGGGTATCGCGGTTCTGGCGTTGTGGCTCACACGCCGACATTTTATGTCGGTCTTCCGAGGAATGCTCCGACCTCGCACTGCCTCGGATTGGGAGGAAGGTCGGTATCAGCGGTGGGCAATTGTAGGATTGGTGGCAAGCATGTTGTTTATCATTGCATTCTCATACTATGCCGGGATGTCCCTTTGGGTCGTTCTGGTGTTTTTTGGCATCGACTACGCGATTTTCCTCGCATTGTCAAGAGCGCGTGCGGAGAGTGCCCCCGCTCACCAGAACTTGTGGGCTGTCAACGCGGGGGAAATCATGTTCAACATCTTTGGCTCTCGCCGATTGGGAGCGTCTAATCTGAGTGTGATTGCACTTTTTCGGTTCTTCAACCGGAATTATCCCAGTCATCCAATGCCGGAATATTTGGAAAATCTCAAAATCGGCGAGCAAGCGAATATAGGCCTGCGATATCTTGTGATTGCCATGATGCTGGCAGCAGTTGTGGCAATTCCAGTTTCCTTTTGGATTCTGTTGCATTATTCTTACGAAGGCGGGGCGCCTTTTGCGTTCAGCGGCAGGGAAGGCTTCACAGCGATGTATAAAGGGTTGTCTCACCCATCAGGAACAAACTATCGTGCGGTTCTGACAATGGGGCTAGGGTTTGGTTTTACCTTGGCGCTGATGGCGATGCGCCACCGATTCCTCTGGTGGCCATTTCACCCGGCGGGCTATGCCTTCTCCATCAACTTTGGCACAGACTATATCTGGTTCTGCTTGGTGATCAGTTCCGCGGCAAAATGGGCAATCCTCAAATGTGGCGGGCTGAGAGCCCATCGGAAAGCCATTCCATTCTTCCTGGGGCTAGTCCTCGGCGAATTTGTGGTGGGTAGTTTTTGGAGTGCGCTCGGCATCATTCTCCGCATCCCGCCCTATACCTTTTCAATTCACTAAGAACCTGTTTGAAAATTCATTTCGGATACAGTCATTTGCCCTGAAACCAATCTTGATTATCAAATCAAGATGGGATCTTCGTTTTCTCTCGAAAACTCAGTTTTTCGCTTGCACAATCCTGTAGGGTGGGCATTGCCCACCAGCCTTTGCAAGCCCCGGAGGGGCGGAAGCTGTATAGAAACGCCGACACCTCAAGTCTTTAAAAGCCCCAGCGCGGGATCAAACGAGTGAATAACGAATGCCGTAGGTTGGGTTGAGTGATTAAATGCGAATCGCTATCAAGCACAATGAGGTCCTGTTCTTCAATGAGGCAGACTTGAACCGAAATAGAACGAAACCCAACACCTCAATCCAACCCACGTGTTGATTATCAAGTTCGGATTCACTACACGTGGGAGTTTCCAGTTGTATTGAACCTCGAACGCCGTGTGAGTAATTTTTATGGCGTTGACGCCCTTCAACCTAACCTACATGGGACTGATATAGCTACAAATTGTGGCAGACCCGCCCGAACGGTTACCCCTTATTCCTTCACAACCTACCGACATCTTGACATTGTCCCAAAGATTGAGTAGAATCCCCAATGTTGGGAGTGTCCGCTGCAAAAAGCGCTGCCTCGCGACAAACTAACTTTCAATATTAGTCTACATTTATTATTAACTTTCGGAATTAGTAGCTTGTAGCTTTTAGACTGACGACAAACATAAAACTTGGTACCCTGTCGTAAATCTTTTCGTCACACGTAGATGTCCATAGTGACTATTCTTCTCGTAGGAGTTTGCTATGGACATTTTGAATCTTATGAAAGAGTTTCCAAATCAAGAATCTTGTCTCAGATTTATAGAGGAAAAACGTTGGAAGGACGGTGTTTGCTGTATCCACTGTGGCAGTGAAAAAGTTGGACGCAAGAACAAAAACGACATTACTACTGGTTGGAATTGCTACGATTGTGAATCTAGCTTTTCGGCTACAGCAGGAACCATCTTCCATGGTACCAAGATACCTCTCCAGAAATGGTTTTTGGCTATCTCAATTCTTTCCAATGCCAAGAAAAGCATATCGAGTTGTCAGCTTGCTCGTGACTTGGACATGAATCAAAAGTCCGCTTGGTATATGGCAATGCGCCTCCGTGAGAAAATGAGTGATAGTGATGAATTGCTGAAAGGGATAGTTGAAGCGGACGAAACCTATGTCGGCGGCAAACCCAGAGCAAAATCTAAGAGAGGTAGAGGCACAAATAAATCTCCCGTCATCGGCGTAGTCGAGAGAGGCGGTCGGGTGGTTGCTAAATTCATGAAGGTTCTATCTGGTGAAAATATCAGAGAATTCATCCTTAGCAATGTCTCACCCGATGAGTCTATTCTTATGACTGATGAATTTCGCTCTTACAATAGTCTGGACGAAGATATCGAAAGACATGTTATCCATCACCAAGAGAGATATGTTTCTGAGGACGGCGTAACTCACACCAACACCATCGAGTCGTTTTGGGCTTGTGTCAAGAGGTCATTCTACGGAACGCATCATCACTACAGCAAGAAGTGGCTGCCACTGTATATCATGGAGTCTTGCTGGAAATATAATCGCAGAAAAGATGATGAGATTTTCATAAGATTTTTTGATGAATGCTTCACCTGAGCCACATGAATTGTTTGGCTATCGGTATATTCTGTCAACGACAACATCATGGTGTGCTGAAAATCCCATAGTGTTGGAAATTAAAATCCCGCAGATAACCCGCAATGCTCCCGCGAGCATGTACAAACGCTTGGTCAACATGATATGCCTCCATTTCTCTCTTATAGAGATGTATTTTAGTGTGAATCAAGATTCCGAACACTGTCTAAAATGATTGTACATTAAGAAGAGAAAAGCAAGCAAATCGACCAAAAAGCAGTTAACTACTAAGTCCCTATAAATTTGGAATTCCGCCGTGGATTGTAAGAGTATTTTGGGTGTTAATGATGTTTCCGTTGTCAGGAACCCCGATTATCGCATATGTTACTTTGTGAGCATTGATGCCTAAAGAGTATGAATTCCCAGAAAATTTCGATAGTCGAACCGACAGTCATTGACGCTATCAATAGTTGTTGGAAACCGTGCCGTTTTTTTCCGTCAGTTAGACCTCGTGCTTGTTAGAGCATCCAATTCTTTAGATCTTTCCACAGCAGTGAACTCGGTCTGAGATATTCTCCTCCCAACTTTTCGTAAAATCGCCGATACGGATTTCTCGAATACATATTCACACCCATGCTATAGATCCCGTCTGTCCGAACCCAATTCACCACCAGCTCAAACACATGATTGGTCGCAACTTTCTGCATGATACCCTCCCGTGTTGAAGAGCACAACTCGTTCCGATTTATCTACCTGTCCGGCTTCTACTAACTTCATCAGCCCTGCCACAGTCGCCGCGCCTTCGGGGCAGGCGAGGATACCCTCATTCGTCCCTAAGAGTTGCGCCGCATTCAGAATTTCTTCATCGGTGACGGAAACCGCCGAGCCGCCACTCTGCCGAATTGCGTCCAAGATTAGAAAGTCACCAACTGCCTGCGGCACACGCAATCCCGCCGCAATAGTATGAGCGCCGATCCACGGATCCGCTTCCGCGTTACCCGCTTCCCACGCTTTGACAATTGGGGCACAGCCCCCAGCTTGCACCGAAATCATACGTGGACGTTTGTCATCAATCCAGCCAATCGCTTCCAATTCTTGGAATCCCTTCCACATCCCCACAATCCCGGTTCCTCCACCCGTCGGATAGATGACGGCGTCCGGGAGCTGCCAATCAAATTGCTCCGCAAGCTCAAGTCCCATGGTCTTTTTTCCTTCGACGCGGTACGGTTCTTTGAGCGTGGAGACATCAAACCAGTTTTCTTCTGCCTTCCGCTCCGCGACAATCTTGCCGGCATCTGTAATCAACCCGTCGACAAGCGTGACCGATGCCCCAGCCATACGGCAGGTATTTCGGTTGAACGCCGGGGTGTCTTGCGGCATGAAGATATTCGCTTCCATCCCGGCTCTTGCCGCGTAGATTGCCAAAGCCGTTGCCGCATTGCCGGCGGACGGAATAGCTAACTTCGTTAATCCAAGTTCCTTTGCTTTGGAAACAGCCATTGCCAGACCACGCGCCTTGAAACTACCGCCGGGAAGAGGCGATTCATCCTTGACCCAAAGTGCTTCTAACCCCAACAACTTGCCTAGACGCTGCGTCCTGATAAGCGGTGTCATTATTTCGCCAAGTGAAACCGTGTGAGCGGGGTCAATTAACGGGAGCAGTTCCGTGTACCGCCAAAACGAGGCAACACGCTCCAAGAGTGCAGACTTGCCCCATGCTTGGGCAATTTTATCTAAGTCGTAGCGTGCAAACAGCGGTTTTCCACAGGATGTGCACTGATTCTGTGGTTGTTCATGGTTGTAGGTTTGAGCACACTTACTGCATTCGAGGTGAGTCAAGTAATTCACGGGATTTTTCATTCGCATATCTCACAGTGCTGCTATACTCGTGGTACCGTCGTCACTATACCCATGCCGCGCCATTGACACTGGAGGGAACAAGCTTAAAAGTTCTGTTTTTCTCAAGGCTCACACATGCCGATTATAACATACCAAGATCCAATTATCAATTTACCTAAAATCGAACCGACGAGCTGACACATCTTCAGTTTCTCAATCGCGTAGCGCTGGTCTTTCACCGTCACCGAGGATGCCGCGGACGAAGGCGGAGTTGCTCATATTCACAATGCTTTGAGGTCGTCGTGAATGTGAACACAATCCGTTGGCAATACGGTATCTCTGTAGGTATAATATAAATACGACTTACTCAGTAACAGGGGGCCGGATCTCTATCGTGCACCTTATTCACTCGCATAATCGCTCCTGCAAGGATTATAGCGCAGCAGCGGACAATAAACTGCCGTGCGGTGAACCTTTTATGTGTTCAACTGCGTAAGTCCTAATAAACAATCACGTCACTTGCCAGCCTTCGATTGATAACGCGGGTGATTTTGAAAGTTACTATAGGCTTGATGGCTGAACGCCGAAGATTATAAGGAGGGACGAGTTTTGAAGAGTATCTTCCTCAAGGACATGGCATACCGTCGGACACGAGTCGTGTTGACGGCAATCGGAATTACCGTCCTGATACTGCTGATTCTGTTCCTCGGTGGAATCATGAACGGGATGCGCATTCAAGCCACACAGTACGTCGAATCAACCGGCGCCGATATTTGGATTTCCGCTGAAGGTTCCGGAGGCGCATTTATCGGGTTTTCGATGCTGATTGAGGAGTACATGGCTTCGCTTAGCGTGGCTCCTGGTTTGGAACCACACTCGGCCTCCCCACTTGTTTTTGCGCAGGCGCGTCCTATCATTCGAGGTAAACCGAGCAAAGCGATTGTCGTTGGTTATCAGCCCGGGAAACTTGGGGGGCCGGCTCAGGTGCTCGAAGGAATAATGTTTTCCAAGAGCAAGTTCACCAATTACAGCCCGGAGGCTACGCCAGATCTACACGTGGTTGTCGATGAGAAAATGGGGCTTGAAATCGGTGAGCGAATTGTTATTGGCGGTAAAGAACTCAAAGTCGTTGGTAAAGTCAAGAGCCTTATGTTTGTGCTGGATACCCCCCTACTATTCATGAACGTACGAACCGCCCAAAACGTGCTGCTTGGGAACTATCCTCGGGTGAATATGATGATTGCAAAGAGCGGAAAGGGGTTTACCCCGGAGCAAGTTGTTAAACAGTTTGAGTATTCCCCGTTGAAAATCGAAGTACGTACGCTTCAGCAGACAATCGGTGACATTATCGACTACTACGTTGTTAGCCCAATGAGAGCGGTTACATTTCTTCGCGTGATGCTCTGGTTGGCAGCGGGAATTCTCGTCGGGATGATTACGTATGTAACAACCCTCGAAAAAACACAGGAGATTGGTGTACTGAAAGCGATCGGAGCATCCAATATGTACGTGATGCAATTAATCCTCAAGCAGGTAGTTTTAATATCCATCGTCGGCGTTTTGTGCGGACTAATCTTGGCATTCATCTTCGCCGCGGCTGCTCCAATTTTTGTTTCAATCCATTTGCTTGAATCCATCATCGTAGCAGGGATCAGTTTTATAGTGTGTTGCTTTAGCGGGTATCTTGCGGCGCGAAAGGCGGTCACGGTTGACCCGATGCTCGCATTCAGAGGCGAGATTTGAGGGGAGAATTCAGATGGGAATTGTGGTCGAAGGAAAAGGTTTAACCAAACGCTTTGGCGAAGGCGAGGCGGGCGTGGTCGCTGTTGACAGTGTTGACATCACCATTCAAGAAAGCGAGTTGGTGATGTTGATGGGAGACAGTGGTTGCGGTAAAACGACCCTAATCAGCCTGCTAGGTTGCATCCTCACCCCCAGCGAAGGCGAATTGTGGATTGATGGCAAACAGATTAACCATCCCGATCAGGACCTTTCCGTCATCCGACGAGAGAAAATTGGTTTCGTCTTTCAGCTCTTTCATCTCCTTCCATATTTGACCGCACTTGAGAACGTTATAGTCGCCATGGATCTTGCGGGCAAAAAGAGCGATCAAGCCGAGAATCGCGCCAAGGAGTTGCTGGCGCAGGTAGGATTGGGAGATCGTTTAGGGCACCGTCCCTCACAGCTTTCCGGAGGGGAAAAACAGCGTGTCTCTTTCGCGCGCGCACTCGCCAACAACCCGAAGATAGTTTTCGCCGATGAACCCACCGCTAATTTGGATAGCCGCCAAAGCGAAAACCTTATGGGCCTCGTCCGAGAGCTGAGACAAGAGCACCGTACAACAATTGCAATCGTCACACACCACGAAGGATTGAAAAAAGATGCCGACCGAATCGTCCAGATGAAAGACGGCCGGATTGTGTCGGAATAAAAGGAATTGGAAACGAGTATCGGGGTCGCAGGAAACGCATACCTTAGACATGGACAAATATTGAAATGGAGAAACAGTGAATCGAGGCATCGTCACACGGCTTGGATGAGTATTTTGTTAATCCTTTTCACCTTACTCGTCCATGGACGAGCATTTGCTGAATTATACGAAGGTCCCCCGGATCTTGAGGAATTGGCAATGGGGCAGGGAGGGCTAACCGGAGGTGGTTTGTCATTCATTGACGGCGATCCGTTCGTTCGTTTCCAAGTTCAGCCGGATATCGGAATCGGTAAGGTCGGATTTGGGCTGGGTTTCGTGCTGCTCTATAATCCGGATGCGCAGGAGGGAGAGGATCAGATACTTGCTGAAGATGCGGAAATGTGGGATAATCCCGGCACGATGCTGCGCGCCATTCGTTACATACGTTATGCGCAGCCACGCGACCCGTTCTATGCACGTCTCGGTGAATTGGGTTTCGTGACGATCGGGCATGGGTTAATCATGTCCGGGTATTCTAACTACGTCCGCCGCGGCATTAGAGCCAATCTCAGAACCGAATCACGTAGAATTGGAGCCGAATCGGTAATCAATGACCTCGTAAATCCGAGGATATTTGGAGGTCGTTTATTCATCCGACCGCTACAGGGAATTAATACGGCATCAATGCTCGGCGGATTGGAACTCGGTGCGACTTACCTGACCGACATCACGCCGGATATCATTCCCGATGACGAGACACCCGGCAAAGAGAATACAATCGATGAAGTTCCATTGATAGCATTGAGCGTCGATGTTGGATTCCCTCTTATTGAGAACGAGCTGTTCCGGTTGGATTTATACGATGAGTTCGCGTTCCTCAACACGCAATCAAGCATCAAGGATTTAGCAGAATCTGAACCTCCGTCCGGGAACGCGATAGGGATCGGGTTGACATTCCCTAGTTCGCTCTTCAAAGTCGAGTACCGTACCTTTACCGCGGGTTTTATCCCGACGGTATTTGATTATTCCTACCAAGCTTCCGCCGTTGATTCCGTTCCCGTGTTCCTCGGACTAGGGCCAGACGTAGATAAAGGAAAGGCGAGGTACGGGTATTTCTCCATGTTTGCTTGGCAACCGATCCCGATGCTCCATATACTGGGGGCATTTGAGGACTACAATATCAGCTATCCGAAGTTGTACGCTGGTATTACTGAATCCGGTATAGTTCAAAAAATATCGTTCCGGGCGTTCTATACCAAGCGAGACCTTGGTGAACCCGATATCGGATACCCCGACACCGAAGGCAGCGAGGACCCAAGCCTCCTCAAAGATTTGTTCCACCTTGATGAAAAATCCGCACTAATTGTTCGCGTCGAATACGAGCTATATAAGCCCGTCGTAGTAGCAGTCGTCCGTGAGTTTCGTTTTCGTCAGAGGGAAGACGCGGATGGTTTGACCGATTTTGAAACCATCCAAAAAACCACAGTCGAAGTCGGTCTTAATCTTCAGTTTTGAAAAATTACGAGAAGTTCCAACCGTCTTAATGGTACAAGATAGTTAGGAGATTACTTGGGCATGAGACGGTGTGCACCTGTTCTGAATCCTCGGCCTCCGGGACTTTACCATCCACCTCGCAATCACTATCGTATCCGAGTCATGATATAAGGACCAACCTTGCTCACCTACATCTTTAAGCGCTTACTTTCGATGTTCCTTTCTCTTTTTGGTGTGTCGCTACTCGTGTTCTTCATGATTCACCTCATCCCCGGGGATGCAGCGCTTGCGATTTTGGGCGAGCGAGCAACGGAAGAGGCGTTGACGGAACTTCGGCAAGAGATGGGCCTTGATAAACCCCTTTACCACCAATATGGTGCATTCCTGTGGAATCTTGCCCATCTTGACCTAGGCAGATCGTTTAAGACGAGGCAGCCGGTCGTTGATGAAATTAAACGTTATTTTCCCGCTACGGTCGAATTGACAATGGCAGCCATGGCGTTTGCGATTCTGTTCGGAATGGCTGCCGGAATCATTGCTGCCGCTAATCGCGGCAAATTCTGGGATTACGCCACGATGTTCGGCTCACTTGCCGGTGTCTCAATGCCGATTTTCTGGCTTGGATTGATGCTAATTCTCCTGTTCGCGTATACCTTTCCGATTCTCCCAAGCTCGCAACGACTGGACGCGGTTTTAGATCTTGGTGTTCAGCACCGGACCCACTTCTACTTGATTGATACACTCCTCTCCGGAAATTTAACCGCGTTTCGCAGCGCGCTTTCGCACCTTATACTACCCGCCATCACACTTGGCACCGTACCACTTGCGATTATCGCACGCATGACGCGGTCGAGCCTGCTTGAGGTGCTAAACCAACCGTATATCATGACTGCCCGTGCAAAGGGACTTCCCGAGCGGGTCGTTGTTCTCAAACATGCATTAAAAAATAGTATGATTTCTGTGTTGACAATTATCGGTCTACAGTTTGGATATCTGATGAGCGGCGCCATTCTAACAGAACATATCTTTTCATGGCCCGGTCTAGGATCATGGTTGCGAGCTTCTGTGGAAGCCCGCGATATTCGTCCCATTCAGGGAGGCGTACTCTTTGTGGCTGCCGTGTTTATGACCGTGAACTTGGTAGTAGACCTGCTCTACGTCTACTTTGACCCGCGAATCAGGGTGGGAGAAAACGCGTGAGCAATCGTGGTCGACGGATGATAATAAGGTTGGTGAACCACAAATCGGCGGTGGCAGGAGCTTCCATACTACTCTTTTTCGTGATAATAGCAATTTTTGCTCCACTAATTGCCACACACGATCCTCGCGAAGCCGATGTAACGACACGCCTTGCAGGCTGGTCTACGGATCACTACTTCGGAACAGATGGCGTTGGGAGAGATATATTTAGCCGCATAATTTATGGATCCCAAATTTCGTTGAAAATCGGTTTGGTTGCCATGACGCTGTCTATCTCCGTCGGCGCGATGTTGGGAATTCTTGCGGGCTATTACGGTGGTTGGCTCGACAACGCCATCATGCGTGTGATGGATATGATGCTTCCACTGCCGAGCATCCTGCTGGCGATGGTAATCGTAGCAATTCTGGGCACAAGTCTCACCAATGCGATAATCGCTGTTTCGATTGTGTATATTCCCCAGTACGCACGCATTTTACGCGCCTCCGTCCTCAAAATTCGCGAACAGGATTATGTAACTGCGGCACGGGTGGTCGGCGCGAGTGACTTTCGAATCCTATGGAACGCAATCCTACCCAACTGCGTAGCACCACTGATTGTCCAATCAACGCTCGGAATGGGTGAGGCAATTCTTGTCGCGGCTGGACTCAGCTTTTTGGGTCTCGGCGCTGAAGTCGGTGAACCCGAATGGGGGGCAATGTTGAATGAAAATCGCCAACTCATCCGCCGTGCCCCTTGGACGGTGATGACACCGGGTATTGCCATATTCCTCACTGTTTTGGGGTTTAATTTACTCGGTGATGCCTTACGCGATGTTCTCGACCCCCAGCTTAAGACATAAGGCGAAACAAAGTGGTTTTTATCCGAATGATTGATGAATCGCGCCACTATGAACAGACGCGCGTAATTCCCAATTGAAACTGGATGAAACGAGAGGGTTAAGAAATGGATAATTTGTACGGATGAAAAACCCTGAAATTCCCAACGAGCAGCCGAATGCCAAGATGATTGCCTTCGCTTTGATGCTTGCGGTGCTTTGGGGTGGAAATTCGGTATCGATTAAAATTGGGCTGCAAGGTGTACCACCGTTGGCACTCGCCGGGTTTCGGTTCCTGCTCGCGCTCGTGGCGGTCACAGCGTGGTCTATCAGCCAACGTGTAACCATCCGTCTGAGCCGCGGAGAACTGGTTCCACTTATCCTATTGGGGATAGCATTCGTCCTGCAAATTATCACCCTAAATGTCGGCACACGTTTCACGTCGGCAGCGCGCTCCACAATCATGATTAACTTTTTTCCGTTCTTCACAGCACTGTTTGCGCATTATTGGGTGCCGGGCGACCGATTATCGTTTATAAAAATCATGGGAATCGGACTGGCATTTTGTGGTATTTTCATCACTTTCGCCCCAGCCCTCCAACTTGGCGCTCACTCTTATCCCGTCGGCGATTTGATTGTTTTGATAAGCGCAAGCCTTCTCGGATTTCGAACAGTTGTCACTAAGCGTCTGATACAGTCCATTCACCCTTATCGCTTACTCATCTGGTTGATGATTTTTAGCTTACCCTGTTTCTTCGGATTAAGTCTGCTTCTAGAAGATCAGTCCAACTACGCATTCTCGCCCGCGGTGATCGCCGCCATCCTGTATCAAGGACTCATCGTCGCGGGCTTCTGTTTTGTTTGCTGGACCTCTATTCTGAAAAAGCATAGCCCAAGCAAATTGGTGGTTCTCTCTTTTGCGACACCGATCTCGGGAATAATTTTCAGCCACCTACTATTGGCTGACGAACTCGGTTTCAGTCTGATTGCCGGTGCCACACTTGTTGCCTTCGGCATCTATCTGGTCAACAGACGATGATAGTTGAAGTGCGGGCGTGTGGTGAAGAAAACGCTATTTGCTTGATTGGCTGCTTCCTCTCGCATAGGCGGGTTGTAAGATGAATTCTTGACGACGTCAACATCAATGAACACGGAGTGCGAATCGTGGAGGCGCTAAATTTTCATTGCAGAATTTGGAATACCGAACGAGAAGCCTACGGTAAACCGTTCAATGTTTGCGATCGGCACTTACAACAGATTCGAGAATCGCTTTCGGAAAACTTTGCCCCTTGCTGGATTGAACAGCTTAAGCGGACCGATGAGGCGTGTGAGGATTGCATGGCGGAGGAAGAGGAAGGATATTAAAGGCTATTTTCGGCGGCGCTAAGAGGCAATAATTTATTGACCGGACGCACAGAATGGAGAGGCCTATAGATTAGTAATACCATTTCTCTATATTTACAGTGCATTGGTAGCGTCAATCAAATCTTTCTAATGCGGGGCAAGGGGATTTCTATCGCACTCGCTATCCGCTCGCTTGATCCCCGCCTACCGGGCCTGGCGTGGAAGATAACGGTTGGTATCGGTTTTTTTATAGTTGTATAATTGAAAGACATTATACGCAATATCATTCAAGCGAAGTGGTATAAGCGTCCAGAGTCGTCGGCGCGAAAAGTGGGATGGACAATTCACTCGGTTTTTGATAGAATGGAAATAGCAATCTGAGTCCGCGTCCGGGACCTCATCGTGTGATGTGTTAAACATAGTACAATGGGTGAGGCGAATCCCCGAATGGAGAGGTTGTGATATTATGACGCCAGTGCAACGATACCTGTTTTATACGACCAGTTCATCCACCTGAGATACGTTTTAAGCCCGGAGGAATTAGAAAGGGCACAAGAAGCTGCGGACCGTTACATCAATTCGCCGCCCGAAGAAATGCCGATTGGATTCGGCGAGTGCGATGTGCACGGCAATCATTGATGGTTTGCTCGCGGTTTTGCCTTTGGTAGGGCGCTGGAACACCTAACGATGCACCCGGCGGTCTGGCCCATTGTCAAAGAGATGACTGGAAACAAACCTTGCTTCTGTCGCGGCAACTTGATGGTGGATACAGGCGAGCATACCCCTTTTCCGCTTCACGGTGGTGGAGTCGGACACACCATGGTTTTGGGAAACAATGCCGATGGAATAAACAGTCTGCGCGGCATCGGAAATCCAGGCAACCTTTACTGTGAACTATTTGACGCTTTCTGGTATTTGACCGACGTTAATCCCGGCGATGGCGGTTTCATAGTGGTGGTCGGATTACACAAAGCTGAATTCGAGTTGCCTTATGAGCAGAAGACGTATGCGTCTGCCGAAGATCTTTCAGACGGAGTGGTGAACATTACGCGCAACGCTGGAGATTGAATCATTTCTCCCGAATCGGTCTTTCACGGCTCCCTGCAATGGGAACCCAAGGATGGAGATCATTGGTTTATTGTTAGGCGATACGCGTCTCAGTATCAACAAGCATTTCACCTTGAGGAGGATTGGCCCGAAAATCTGGCGCCGAAGTTTCTTGAGTGACTGCCTCCCGAAACACGAGACTTGCTAAAGGTCGCGTGGCGTCCGCACGACTATCATATTACCAAACGCGATGAAATCCGTTTGAAATAGATGTGATTTCTGTACAAGGGGCCTCGGTAAGGGGGCGCGAGGCACTTCTCGCTCGAATTGGATTTCAAATCCCGATTTCCTAAATGAAGATAAAACAGCTACGCACCGTATCCGTCAAGATTCCCACACCCTCTCCCAAATCGACGGCGCGGCGTCCCAGTTGGAACGAACGCGCCCCTCGCGCATTCCCGATTAACAAATACCCGGAGTTTTCCGGATTTCACACAACTACGCCCGGCTCCAAACTCAACACCCCTGTTTGGGTTCAGGTGACTGCGGACGATGGAACGTGGGGGTTAGGACGATGCGGTTTTGGAGAACCTGTTGCCGCGTTGATTGACTCGCACTTTGCACCGTTGATCGAAGGTCGAGACCCAATGGCGTTGGAATACTTGAACGACCTTATGTGGCGTTCCACGCAACTCTTCGGGGCAAGCGGAATTTCGGCTGTGGCTCAGTCCGGCATCGACTTGGCTTTGTGGGATTTGAAAGGGAAGATACTCAATCAGCCGGTGTATAAGCTACTCGGCGGTCCTTCGCGAGAAAAAGTGGCGCTCTACTGCACATCGGATGACCTTGATTGGTCGAAAGAGTTGGGATTCAGGGCGTTCAAAATCAGCAATCCCGTGAATTATGAGATGGGAGTTGAAGGCTTGGATCTCTTGGAGGAAAAAATCGCGAAAGCACGGGAGGAGGTTGGACCAAGCGCCGAGTTAATGTTTAATCCGGTGATGTCCTTCAATGTCGAATTTACGCTTCGGTTGGCTGAGCGGTTGAGACCATACGGGTTGCGCTGGCTGGAGGAGCCTTTAATTCCGAGCGATCTGGAAGGTCATATCGAGTTAAAACGTGCAATTACGTGGATACCTCTCGCCACAGGAGAGCACCATCACAGGCGTCAAACGTTCCGACAGTTGGTTGAGAACCGAGCGGTAGACATCGTCCAGCCCGATATTGCCTGGTGTGGAGGGTTGTCCGAAGCTATCAAGATTTACACCATCGCGGAAGCCGCGGGTATTAGTACAATCCCGCATACGGGAGCCGGCACGCCTTGGGGACAGCACTTCGGAATTGCCATGCCCGAATCGCCGATGGCAGAGTTCTGGATGGGTTCGGATCCTGGTGTTCCGCTCGACGAAGTGTGCCCGATTCCGGGGGTGCCGATGCCCGTGAATGGCGATGTGATTCCGTCGGATGCCCCGGGCTTTGGCATGGAAATCGCCGCGGATTGGATTGAGCCTTATCGAGCCAATTCTTAAAACCGAATCCATAGGATTGACGGTACCTCTAACGTTGGAATGCCTCATAGGCTTGGTGTATAGCGGAATCGAACCGGAGACATCTTTCGTGTTTCACGCCCCAAATCTCAATCTTTAACACAAAGGAAGTAATCAATGCAATTTGACTACATCATCCAAGGCGGGAACGTTGTAGACGGTACCGGCAAACGTGACCCGTTCCCAGCGGATGTCGGAGTCGTTCAGAACGAAATTGCCGCTATCGGGAAACTTGATGCCGCACAGGCGAGACGTATAATTTATGCACAGGGCAAAGTTGTCAGTCCGGGGTTTATCGACGTTCACATTCATTCCGAGATTGCTCTATTGGGTGGAAGGGACCAAATGGGGAGTGTCCGTCAGGGGGTAACGACGCAACTTAGCGCACCCGACGGTTTTGGATGGGCACCTCTTCCCCCAAAACAGATAAGAGAGCTATGGCATTACACCCAGTTTGCTTACGGGGATGCAGAACTTTCGTTCGATTGGAAGTGTGCCAAGGATTACCTGGGTATTTTTCCGGGGAACATTCCCGCGAACCTCTATCCACAAGTGCCGCATTGTGCCGTACGCTTGGAAGCGATGGGGTGGGATCCGCGACCTGCGACCGACGCAGATTTAACGCGCATGGAGGAAACTACCCGCGAATGGTTGGAGGCGGGGGCAGGTTGTCTCTGTCTGGGGCTTGACTATCAGCCTAGCGCGAACGCGGACCTTAGGGAACTTGTGACGCTGTCAAAACTTGCCGCCTCCTATGGCGCGATATATGCCGCGCATATCCGTTACCAGCAGATTGGTCGAAAGAGAGCCTGGGAAGAGACTATCGAGTTGGCTAAGCAATCCGGGATTCCCGTTCATATTTCGCATGAGCGCGTGGATGCAGAGTCTGCGGAGTTGTTGGATCGCGTGGATAGCGAAGACATCGACCTGACCTTTGAATCCTACCTTTATCCGGCGGGAATGACGCACCTCTCGATGATGTTGCCGCTGAGATTTCAGGTGGGAAACATGGAAGCACGGATGGAAGTTTTGAAGCAGCCGGAGACGCGACAAGAATCCCTCCCCCACCTCCAAGAAAGCCTAGGAGAGCGTGGCGATCAGATTATCGGTTATACGGCTTCCGGTCGTTATATCGGCATGACGCTCGCCGAAGCAGCGGAGAGCGAGAATAAGCCGTGGGTAGAGTTTGCTTACGATCTTACGATTGAAGAAAACGGAGTAGAGACATTAATCTTCCCGTGGCAGACACCACGTGAAGAATTTCAGTCAACCCTGGATCAGACGGCGGTACATCCTCGAATGATGATTGCGAGTGATGGGGTTTATAACATACCTCACCCTCATCCCCGTGGTTACGGTTGTTTTGTGCAATATCTCGGGCGCTATGTACGTGAACGGAAGCTAGTCTCGTTGGAGGAAGCCGTATACAAAATGAGCGGATTTCCGGCAGAACGTTTCGGAATAAAGGACCGTGGGAGGATTGCCAAGGGGTTGGCGGCGGATGTGGTTGTCTTCGATCCGGAAACCGTTTCAGACCGTTCGACTTGGAAGAACCCGATAGAACCACCCGTCGGCGTTGACTGGGTGTTGGTCAACGGCGTGCCGGTTGTGGAGGAGGGCAGTCTGACAGGAGCCTTGCCGGGACGTGTCCTGAGACACGAGTTTTGAACTGCGCAAATGGTTATTGAAGAGATGTTGGGGTGTCTGCGAATTGACGGATGGTGTGTGGTACCGGATGTCATTCCTCAAGTTCAAATCGCCCCCATACGCAAAAACGTTGAGGAAACGACATACGCGCACGGCATCAAGACTAGGGCAGATGGAGTGGCAGCCTGCAAGGGACTGTTGGCTTTTGACCAGTCGTTTGCTCCCTGTCTTGCCGACGAGCGTATCTTGGGGATAGCAGCGGCATTGTTCGGGCCACACGTACGAATCTCCTTTACGACTACCCACATCAACCTTCCCGGTAATGCGCGCGGCGGTTGGCACGCAGATTGGCCGTTCAATCAAAATAATGCGGGCCATATCCCTGCGCCCTATCCCGACGTCGTCATGCACCTGACTGACGATATGGATGCTCTCGCCATTCACTACCGAGACGGGAGCTAACTTAATCGTGCCCGGCAGCCACCGAGCAAACAACAATCCCACCGGAAACAACGGAGTCGATCCCCTCGAACAGTATCCGGCGGAGACGCAGGCTATCGGAAATGCTGGGAGTGTGTGATGTTCGAGGGCCGGATGTGGCACGCCGCAGCAGTGAATCACAGTGACAAACCGAGGGTCGGACTAGTCGTGCGATACGCGCCATGGTGGCTGAACTTGGACGTCTTGGACGTATTGAGGCCCGGTTCGGTGGAGCGAAGACGCATGGTGGACGAAACAGGGCGACAAGATAATGAAGTCCTGCCGGTTCCCCTTCGTGTCTACGAGGCGCTCCCGGCAAACGTCCAGCCACTCTTCCGGCACTGGGTGGAACATTAGTTAAGTTTTTCGGCGCTTTCGCCACCTGTTACGATACAAAGATTGACAATTCGGGAAGGACAGAACCGATGGCACAACCCAATGTACTGCTTATCTGCACCGATCATTGGCCAGGACCGTTGTTGGGGACTATGGGACACGATCGGATTCTGACGCCAACGCTCAACGAACTTGCGAACAATGGCGTATGCTTTACGCGAGCCTATACCGCGACGCCAACGTGTATCCCGGCCCGGCGCGCCTTGATGACGGGCACTACCGCCCAAACACACGGAGATCGGGTTTTCAATGAATACCTCCCAATGGACCCCAAGCTGCCAACGATGCCGCAGACCTTCCGAAACGCGGGTTATCAAGCGTACGCAGTGGGTAAACTCCACGTATACCCGCAACGCAATCGCATCGGTTTTGACGAAGTAATTCTCTGCGAGGAGGGGAGGCATCAATTCGGCGGGGTGGTAGACGATTTCGAGCGTTTTCTTGAACGGGAGGGCTACGCAGGATACGAATTTACCCACGCGATGGGCAGCAACGAATACTGTACGCGTCCGTGGCACTTGCCGGAGCATTGCCACCCAACCAATTGGACCACGCGAGAAATGTGTTACACCATCCATCGCCGCGATCCCACCCGCTCAGCTTTCTGGTACTGCTCCTACACGGCACCGCATCCGCCGATAACTCCGCCGCGCGACTATTTCGACATGTATCAACGCCCCGGTGTAGACGAACCTGTTGTCGGCGATTGGGCAAAAAATTTCGATAAGCTGCCCTATGCGCTCAAGATGCATATTGAGAGAATCTCTGCCCCGAATCCTACCGAGACGATTCTGGCTCGGATGGGATTCTATGCGCAGTGCACCTATATTGACCACCAGATTCGACTCTTGATTGGAACACTGCGCGAAGAGGGGGTATTGGACAACACAATCGTTATGTTGGTTTCGGATCATGGCGACATGCTTGGCAACCACAATCTGTGGGCGAAACCACCAATGTTTGAGTGGTCTGCGAGAATCCCAATGGTTCTTATGCCAACAGCCGATTGTGATCGTATCGGACACCACCGGAGAGATGATCGTCTAGCGGAGTTACGAGATGTGATGCCCACGCTGTTGGATCTGTGTGACATCCCGATACCGGGGACGGTGGAGGGGTATTCGTTGGCGTCGAACGAGCAGCGCGATCATCTTTACTGCGAACACTATGAAGACGAGAGAGCCATGCGAATGATTCGATCCGAGCAGTACAAACTCATCTGGTATCCAACCGGCAATCGAGTTCAACTCTTCGACCTCGAAAAGGATCCGCAGGAGATGTACAACCTCTCCGATTTCCCCAAATATGCGGATGTACGCGAGCGCTTAACAGATCTGCTAATTCAGAACCTCTATGGCCGCGATCTAGAGTGGGTAAAAGATGGACGGCTGGTGGGAGAGCCGGACAAACTGTTCGTGTCTTCACCAAATCGTGATTTGGCTGGGCAGCGCGGCTGGCGGTGAATCAGGTTTTGTAGTGAAATCAATAACTGTTAATACACTGTGGTAGGTTCGGTTTCCTAACCGAACCGGTATTTATCCAGTCTCGTAGAGCGGTTGGAAAGAGATCTCTGTCGCCCTTGCTGTTCACTCGGTTGATTGCCTACCGAAATATGTGTAAATATGAATGGAATTGACTATAATCGGGAACGTGAATTGAAGGTGTGTCGTTTTGAAATGGTAAAGGTAGGGCTTACTTGATGCTTACTGCGCTGATTTGATGTCGTAGTCAACCAATTCTGCGATCCCGTTAGGAGTTTCGATTTTGACAGGGCCGACACTTGGGGCGAGCCACATCGTTTGCAAATTCAGGTTTTGCATTAGACTCGGAAGGAGTTTTGTTAGTTCGCTGTTAAGCTCATCTTCCAAATGCTCAAGGAGCGCCTTGTTTTGGTCTTTAGTATAATCGCGGGCATTCCACGCGCCTATTTCATACACCAGCGTTTCGACAGGCGTTGCCTCTGCGCTATATTCAAGTTTCAGACAGTTCTCGAATCTGCCTGTGGACGTCGTTACCGCGGGCTCAAAAGACGTAGTTCCCCATATACGTATGTCAACTTCAAAATCGTGGATGTAATTTCTAGGGATAAAGTTGTAGTACCCAGTTATCGTCATATGAATTACTTTTCTTTTTTGGGGGTAATCGGGTGGGAAATGCAGCAAAGTAAAATCACTGTGCTCAATGACCTTTATTTTGGAGTAAAACAGGAAGACTAAGACGCTGTCGTGTGCTTTTGGTGTGGTCCACACTCCGTTAATGTATACATGATGGCGTCTTCCAAAGCCCGAGGAATCGTCTTCGCTCTGCAGGACAGTTTGCCAAATAGCGTCGTTTATGTCGTTTTTCTTGTTTAGGAGGAAAATGCCGTCTGAGGCAACCACATTAGGTAGGTGATTTGATAAAATCGGGATGCTTGTCTGCGAGAGGCGGATTATAGGTGAAAGAATAGTAGGAATCGTGCTCAATAATTTCCGACTGGGCGACCTCGCGCGACCATTCGGAGCCGTCGGGATTTCGGTAAACCCAGCGGTTACCGAGAGACATGGGAAAATAAATGGTGGACGCGTCGGCACTACTTTCCCCGCCCAAGGTTGTACCTCTGATGTTGTCGATTGGTTCGTCACCACAGCCAAAAGACAATAGGATAACGGCAAAGGCAACAACTAGCGTAAAACAGCGAGGAACTGTAGGTGTAAACGGGGTGCGATGGAGCATCTCACTCTAGGGTGCTATCTGGTAGTCAATCAATTCGGCGATGCCGTTAGGAGTTTCGATTTTTACGGGACCGACGTCCGGGGCGAGCCACATGGTTTGCAAATTGAGGTTTTGCATTAGACTCGTAAGAAGCTTTGTTAGTTCGCTGTTAAGCTCATCTTCTAAATGCTCAAGAAGCGACTTGTGTTTGCCTTCATCCCAGCGGGCATTCCGCCCGCCTATTTCATACAGCAGCGTTTCGACAGGCGTTGCCTCCACGCTGTATTCAAGTTTCAGACAGTTCTCGAATCTGCCTATGGACGTCGTTACCACGGGCTCAAAAGATGTGGTATTCCATATACGCACTTTAGCTTCAAAACCGTGGACGTAACTCCTAGGGTCGTGGTCGTCGTCGTTGTTCCCACTTATCGTCATACGGATTACTTTACTCGTTTGGGTGTAATGGGTGTAATCGGACGGGAAATGCAGCAAAGCAAAATCACTGTGCTCAGTAACCTTTATTCTGGAGTAACCCAGGAAGACTAACATGTCTTCGTGCTCTCGTCGTGTGGTCCACACTCCTTTACTGTATTTCTGCGAAAATCCCCAGCCCGTGCCCAGGCTCTGCAGGACAGTTTGCCAAACAGCGTCGTTTATGTCGTTTTTCTTGTTTAGGAGGAAAATGCCGTCTGGTGCAACGACATAGGTAGGCGATTTGATAAAATCGGGATGCTTGTCTGCGAGTGGCGGATTGTAGGTGAAAGAATGGTAGGAATTGTGCTCAATAATTTCCGACTGGACCTGGACGATCTCGCGCGACCATTCGGAGCCGTCGGGGGTTCGGTAAACCCAGCGGTTACCGGTAGACATGGGGAAGTAAATCGTGGAGGGTGGGTCGTCACTACTTTCCTCGTCCGAGGTTCTGGTGTTGTCGATTGGTTCGTCGCTGCATCCAAAAGACAGTAGGATAACAGCAAAGGCAACAACTAGCGTAAAATAGCGAGGGGTTGTAGGTGTAAACATTATTGCCTCCAAGGCCATCTAGTAAACGCCTCGGTACGCCAAGGCGTTTACTAGACACCAAGTTATGCCCCATCTTTAGGGAAAATGATTCTCACACGCATTGGCCTCCTCCTCTATTTCTTCTCTTGTACCGTCGGGGTGTTGAATGGTGCGCCATCCATCGACGTGAGATGACGCATGAGCGTCGGTGTTTACGTGCTTCTTATGTTTATGGGCAGTAATGGTGCCGCCGCCATTAGCATAGTTCCAACCCTCCTTGTCCTTGTCCTTGTCGGTACCAACTCTTGCATACACCTCCCAAAATCCATTGTTAAGCCCATAATTAGACGCATAAGCGTCTGCATAAGTCCTAGGCGCACTACCGCTGTTTGTGATCCTGCACCTTGGTAAATACTCCATGAATATGCGATTTTGACGATTGTGAAGGCCAGGAATAAGGCTGGAATAGCGAACATAATGAGTTTCTTCATAGTATTTTTCCTTCTGTTAAAAGATGTTAATCTTCCTCAGCGAGAAAGGTGTCGGGGTAATACCCGGCATCTGCATAATCAACAAATTTCACACCCGGGTATTTGTTCTTCCACTCTCCCGTGATGAAATCGTCAGTGTCGAATGGCCTAGCCTGCGATCCTAATGAAGATACAATCATCCTGAATGTGACGACATTTCCATCTCCATTATCAATAATCTCGTCTGCCCATTGGACATACAGTACATCAGGGTAGATAGGATAGACTTTGCCATCGTTGTGTCCGAAAGCGCCATCTATAAAACCGCGTTCTCCCTGATTCCAGAGTTTTATCAAGACACGGCATATCAACTCGTGTTCGGGCATGTCTCCCTTTTTGTAGCCGGGCATGCCTAACCAGACGGGTATGAGGTGTGAGGGAAAACCTTCGGGAACGGGTGGGAAATCGCTGTTTTCCTCGGCGGCTTCCTCATCAAGCGCCAGCAACACGGCTTCAAAATCTGTATCATCAAAGTCGTTGTCTTGGCTTAACGACTCTGTGCTGGCGAATTCGAGACTGGCGGTGGTTGTACTATCCGTTGTAGATTCATCACCGGACGCCTTCGGTGCATAGGCGCGCTTTGGTGGCTGCAAAGCACGCTTGAGGATCTCGGCACGCTCCGGATTAGGCTTAGGCAAGGCATAAACCGTCTTGGGTTCGACAGGTTGGCTCGCACGCCATACCAAGAATGTACCTAGCGCGACACAAAGCAACACAACTAGAACGCCGGCATATAGGCAGTACTTCTTAACGAAAACCATATTAGCTATCGCCCTCCCTATTCGGTCGGTTGATCCTTTCTCACTGAGTGGAATTGAAGCACCGAGATCCATTAATGACAAATCAACGATTCTCCGCAAAGCAAAGAATCCGGTTTGAGATAACCATCCGTTCATGCGGAACGGCTATCGACTCACGTTTCGTTAATGTATTACCGCAAACCCTATGCCAAAACCGAAAACAGACACGAATTTGACGCCGGTGAAGCCGTTGCGTCTAGGCATGGTGCGGGTTCAGGAACTTTTCAGGCGAGGGAGACGGAATCCTACGGCAAGGCAGAAAGGGGTGGGATGTTTTGTCGAGTCAGTTCGGGAAAATGGGCTTAAGAGGTGTTTCAACTCTTGCCAGCAAAGGATTTCAAGCAAAATCAGACAAAATGTCCCCAAAAGCCACATTGTCACACCCTTTTGAGACGAGTGGTCGCGCGGCAGGAATGAATGCGTATAGAACAGCAAGTGAAGTTGGGAAAAGCAAACACCTCCTCAGGCTTTGCCTTCAGACTTTCGCATGCGGTTTACGCGCTTGGTTAACGCCTCTCTTGAAATACTCAAGAGTCGAGCCGCAATGGTCTGCTTTCCATCGGCGCGCTTAAGCGCCTCCTCAATCACGAGTGGTTCTACTTCTTTCAACGAGGGCAGGTTTCGCGCGCGAGCTAATGTCTCGGTAAACCCGACCTCCCTCGCTCCGGTCACGGTGTCCTTGTGCAAAGCAGAAGTTTGTTCGTCAATCGCTTCCCGAAAAGGTTCTGTGGACAGTACGCCGCCTTTGTGCTGACTCACGGCGTCGTGCACCATCGCCTCAAGCTCTCTGATGTTTCCGGGGAAGTGGTAGGTCCCAAGCAGCGTAAAGAGCTCCGGTGGAGGCGTAGGCGTTTTTTGCCAAGCGCATTGCCGGATTGTTTGAGGAAATGGGATACGAGCAAAGGAATGTTCCCCTTGCGCTCACGCAGCGGAGGCAAAAGTACAGGTCTTCGCGGAAAGTTCCGCCCGCTGTCAGAAATTCAATCGTCCGATCCGTCGTCACAACCGTTGGCGGCGCTCAATAATTAGCCGATTGATGCAGCCGCTTCTGGTCAAAAAATCGCCGTAGTCTCTCAATTGACGAGAAGCTAGGTTCAACCAAGTCATAATCGTTAAGATTAACCTCCTCATGCTTGACACTACTCCAAATCTATCCAGCCGAGGTACCACTGTCTGCTTTTCGGCGTAAGGCCTGGTTCTCTCCCCGTTACCACCACGCGGTGAAGTTGTAGGTCTGGGTTTTAAACACAATTCCAAAAAGCGCCCAGAAACCCCCCACCGCAAATTCGCCCAAAATCATGCCGAAGAATAGGGGCAGCACTTGTCGATGCAACTTCAATCCGCCGTGTCTTAAAACCAGCCACTTAATCAGCCACGCCAGGAAGAACATCGACCAAAGATCCCGCATTCCGTATGTACTGGATACTGCGTACCCCGCCGGGTGAAAGGGCCACCAGAGGAATTGCCACCGCATAACCATCAGGAAGATTCCGAACAACAGACCGTATGCAAAGAATCCCATGCCCATAAAATCTGTTGATGTCGGATAGGTCAACCATCCCTGTAAACGCTTGAACGGTTCTAGCCCGGCCCAAGTCATGGTAACGCCACTGTGTTGATACGCCGAATCCAATACCGCCCAAAAGGCGACCACCGTGCCAAGCACCGTGGCAATCAGCATAGCGAGAAGGACACGACGGTTGTTCATCCGCGATTGATCGGCAAGCTTGAATCCCTCAAGTTGATGCGGCATGACATCGCTGTAGTGGGCACGGGTGAGGAACCAGAAGAAAGATAGAACAGACAGGTTACCCGGGCCTAATTTTCGTGTGCCCATTGCACCTACCATGAGGTATTCCGGTCCTGCGAAGTGTAGGTCGTGGATAGGGGAGCCTACCTCGGCACGGATCCGGGTAATGCCGATTTCCGTCATCAAGTACAGTGCGAAAAAGATTCCCGCTGCCCACATGGACATGCCCGCCTTCCAGCAGAACACCACTAGAAAAGCAAAGCCAAATATCAACCCAAGCACGGCGGTTCGATAACGAAGCGGCTCCGCAGCCCCAGCATCTCTGTGTTCTCGCGCACCAAGATGCAGTATCGATCTGAATAGTCGTGCCAAATGCCCTCGACCGATCCACAAGGCGATGACGAAAAGCGCGATGTACGCTCCCGTGCTCTGCTCCGGAAATTCCGGACGCTGGCGAAAGCCCATCGCGCTGCCCAAGACTAACTGTGCTTTCCAAAAGAAGAAAAAGAACCAGCAGGAGAAAGCTATGTCGAGCGGAATGAGAAAGATGAGCCCCAACATAAACGGACGGAAGGTCAGCGCCATATGACCTATGGCATCCCACGGCTTTGTTGTAAATAGAGTGCCTAGATTAATCGGTTTGAACCGAAGGTATGGAATCGAGGGAAAGAAGAAGTGAAACCCGTTAATCATTCCGATTAGGCTTACCACGCAGAAACTAATCAAAAACAGCCTATTCGTGAACAGTTTGGATGCGGGGTTCGTCATCTGGAAGGGGAGTTGAACAATCGGGAATGACAATCGCTCCCGATCCGACCACTGCTTGCGAATGATTATATTGACACAGATCATCACAAACATCAATACACATATAAAGGCAGACCATATGAGTACCGGCGCTAGCCACGCTTCGATGTGTCGTGCGGTATAAAGGGACGATTCCGTTTTTACCCCTGTGATGTACCCATCCAGAGTCCACTGGTCGGTGATGGCAAGCCATTTGGGAATGTAGCGGCCGAAGAGTTCGCTCCATTCGTTCTCCGGGGTGGCCAAGCCAAACGGGGCAGCCATAGTCGGCGGCAGGATTTGAATCATGCTGTGACCGACCAGCGCTGCCGACTGGCTCAGCATAATGTAGAGCGTGACCAGTTCGCCCTGGCGAAAAACCAGTTTGGGAGAGATTTTTCGCAGCGGGATGTTAAGAACGATTAGGATGAGTAGGTTGAAGACGACGTTGAAAAAGAGCGCAACGAGTGTCGAGTGGGCGGAATAGTAGATCGCTTCCATCTGCATGATCCAGTATGAGTTTAGCGGGATCAGCAGAATGGCGATCAGTATTGCGCGCCACGTCACAGCAGTGTCCTGATTTGGTTTGTCAAGGGTCATGTTCTGCGATTTTCCTCCGGCGTTCCGATAATCATCCATTCTGAAAGGATCTCTATCGCCTTCGCTATCCGATCAGTTGATTTGATTTACCGGACTGCGGGGTTTCTGACCTTGCAGAACACGCACTACCTCTTCCGCTCCTCTCGTTCGCATATCTTCCATCGATTCTTCCGAATACCAGGCGCTGTGCGGCGTAATCCACACCCGTTCTTCGTGCAGAAGTGGATGGTCAACCGGTGGAGGTTCAGCCGACAGCACGTCAAGCGCTGCTCCTGCAATCTGTCCGGACCTTACGGCTTCAAGCAACGCATCCTCGTCAATCAATGCACCGCGAGCGGTGTTGATTAGGAAGGCTGTGGGTTTCATCAATGAAAGCGATTTGGAATTGATGATGTGCCGCGTTCCCTCTGTTAGCGGCACGTGTAGAGAGATATAATCCGATGTGCGCAGCAGCGTCTCCCAATCAACCAACTGAGCGTCGGAGGATTCAGGGGGCAACGAATCCAGGTAGGGATCGTGAACAACCACTTCTAGACCGAGACCGCGAGCCTTACTGCCTACTGCTCGACCAATACGCCCGAAACCCAACAAACCGAGCGTTTGTCCTTGAAGTCGGCGAATGGGCGCAACGACCTTGTTTCCCCATTCACCTCTACGAGTCGATTCGAGCAGACGTGGGAAACCGCGTGCGTGAGCCAATAGGGACGCGATGGCGTGAGTCGAAACCTCATCAACTGCGTAGTCGGGGACGTAGGTCACCCAAATACCGTGTTTGGTGGCTGCATCGATATCAATGGCATCAAGTCCGGTTCCCACCCTGCTGATAATCCGGCAACGCTCCATGGTGGCTATTAGCTCGGCAGGAACGGGTTGAAGGGTGACCATCAGTGCGTCAGCCTGTGCTACGACTTCACGTGAGGCAGGTGTGTCGAGACTACCTAGATGTGACACATTTGCGTCAATCGTACTTAACATTTCCTCCTCTATCCGGATGTCGCCGAATCCGGGATATGCAATTACAACAGTTGGTGCCATTTGCTATATGCTCCTTCTTTATGGATTGTTTGGTAGTAACTCCCTGCGGTAGTTATTCGATTCTCCGCGTAATGGGGGCGATTGTCCGAAATTACTCCTGTCGTTCTCTACAATTAAATTTGCGCATAAGTAATCAACAGCGAGCCTGGCGCTTTGTTGATTGTCACCTCAATCCCGTCGCTGAGAGCACTGCCTGTGACCGTTTCCACATCGCGCGAATCTTCGGATTTGAGTTCGTACCGTGCTTTTGGATCAAGCCCCCTTAAACTCAGTCGAGCTGAAAGGTAAGGGCTCTGCGGACGGCGAAATGCCAAGACCATGCCCTGTTTCAAGTCTTCACGGTGGAACTGGAACGCCATCCAAACGTCATCATTGGTCGAGTACGATGTCAGTGGATAGTAGTCTCCGTAAAAGAAGGGACGGATTCGTTTATATTCGGCTGCCGTCTTTTGAGCAATCTCGACCGGGAAGTTCGGGGAATGGACATCCCAGCCAAGAACGAATCCACTGTTCATCGCGCTACGTGATTCATAGGAATTTGGGTTGTTGCTACCGGTGCCGCTGCATGGCAGATAGTAGTGCAATCCATACGTGTGGCACTGGTATCCGTTCGGTTCATAGTAGTCGTAATCAGTGCGCCAGAGCGGCACGCTTCTGGAGGTGGTTTCAAGATCAATGCGCCGTCCGCCGCTGGCACAATTGTCGATGATTAACCCAGGATGTCGATTCAGCAGTTCATCCCAGAACGCATATAAACCTTCAATATGTCGGATTTCCGTCATTCCCTGGCGGTCCGGAGCGTCTGCCGTGCGCCAATGACGAAGCGGATCCATATTGAAATCCTGACGGTAGACGCTAATTCCCTGTCCTGTAATCATCCCGGAGATGTGCTCTATGAGCCAACGCCTCGCCTCAAGGTTCCCTAGATTTAACAATCCGTTTGGGTTGTCAGGAATCCTAAGAACCCAGTCGGGGTGTTCCCGGTCGAGCCACGATTCTTGATATACGCGCTCCGGTTCAAACCAGAGAAGGAATTTCATCTCAGCGTTCTTGGCGGCATCCGAAAGCGGCTTAAGCCGGTTGGGAAAATGATCTTCTCTAATGGTCCAATTCCCAACGCCGCTAGGCCAGCCGCCATCAAACCACCCCGCGTCGAGCCACCAATTCTCGACATTCAATCCCAGCTCATGGTAACGTTGGGTAAATGCAATCTGATTGGACTCGGTCGATTCGTTTAGGGGAGAGCCACTGGCTGAAAAAGGCGTCGTCACGGGCTTACCGTCCTTTTGAGGGGTGTGGTGAGCCAAGATGAAACGCCTCAGCAGGTTGTGGCCTCGCATTCGATCTTCACCCTCCCAGAACAGCAAAAGTATCCGGGGTGTGCGAATTTCTTCGCCGGGATAAAGCTTCAGATGGGTCAATTCCATCCCGGATAGAATCCTCAGACTCTCCGCGTCGTCTCTGAGAAAGCTAATCGACCACTGCCCCGACCAGCCAATCCCCAGCATCACGCCTCCGCCGGGCGTTTCAGTGTTGAAAAACGGAAGTGCTCGCGTATTGGAGGATCGTCCGCCTACCGGCGCAAGTTCAATCTTCGTGTTGGCGTGCAATACGTCTGTAATGGGGGCGAAATCGTTTCGGGAGGCCGAACTGCCCAAGGCACGATGGAGAACAAATTCGCCTTCCCCGTTGCGAGTGAAGACGGTATCTAGTGCCTGCACGTCCTCAAGGATGGGTGTGTGCGTAGCGCCCTCGTTCCTGAACTTAACAACCCACTCCACCGCCGGGAAGTCCGAGAAGATTTCCCATTCGCACTGGATAACAAGACCGGATTTGCTGTCTCTATAAGTCAGCAAGCCCGCTGTTTTCACGTCGTCATGGTGCGTCGTTTCCTTGCTGGATTCCCAGGTCTTGAGCAGGTTAGCGGAGGGTGTGCCACCATAAGTGAATGAAAATGGTGGAAGGGTCTCTGTCGACAGGTGAGAATTTATCCACGATTGGACTTTGTTTTTTTCTTCTGTAGATTGCAGAAGCGACAAACTGCCCTCCTTGAGAATTCCTTCTGTGATGTCCTTCACTGGCGTGCGCGCCATCTATACGCTTTGGGAAGAGTCTTATTACACGCCAAGAACTCAGTCGGGAAATACAATCGACGTGTCATTGACGTCCTCGATATGTCACGAGAAGACTTGCTCGCGGTACGGGTTTGTCGATCGACAACCCTTCGGTCATTTCCGCCCCACTGATTTGCCGATTGGTCCGGTTTCGAGATTCATCGCTCAAGGTGAGAAAATAATTTCCATCTGGGTTGAGTCTTCGCGGCAACACCTGAAGCGTGGAGGCGGAGCACTGTTCCCGTCGGAAGGCTAGGATGATTCCCTCGTCCAGATCCTGCCGATGCAACTGAAACGCGAGCCAGTCCTCGGGAGCAGATGAAGGTTTCGTTAGCGGGTAGAAATCGCGCAACCAGTAGGGGCGATTGACTCTCAATTCAGCCGTCGCTTCTCGCGCCAATTCAAATGGGAAATCGGCGTCCAACAACTGCCACTGTGAAACGCCTCCGATGGTTGCGGAACTGCGGCAGTGATAAGTCTCGTGGCTATGCGTGCAGGCGAGATGCAACACAATGTAGGAACTCAATCCTATCGTCTGCACTTGGCGCCAGTCTGAATGATCGGAACCGCAACTCGTATCGCTCCGCCACATAGGAATGGCGCGCATACAGGTCTCAAGATCGATTCGTCTACCGCCGCTCGCGCAATTGTCAATTATTAAGTTCGGGCGCGCACCGAGAAGGTCGTCCCAAAACTGATAGAAACCCGCAACCCACATCATCTCGGTCATCCCCTGCCGGTCCGCTGTATCCTTAGAACGCCAATAACCCAGCGGGTCAATGTTGAAATCTTCGCGGTAGATGTCTATTCCAAATTCGTCAATCAACCCTCCGATTCGTTCTGTCATCCATTGCCGGGCTTCGGGAATCCCAAAATTAAAAACACCGTGAGATTGATCCCACAACCTAAGCACTCATTGCGGGTGCTCCCCCCAAACCTCGGTTCCCTCATGGACACGCCCCGGCTCAAACCGCACGAGGAATCGCATCCCGTTCTCATGAACGGCATCTGCAATCGGTTTTAGCCCATGTGGAAATTCCCGAGGTTTGGCGAACCAATTACCGACGCCGTGCGGAAAATCTCCTTCGAACCAAGCCGCGTCCAGCCAATAGGTATCTATTCCACACTGCGCAACCTTATCGATGAAATCAAGTTGGCCAGCCTCCGTGGGCCAGGTCGGGTGGCTGTGATAAACATCGAAGTTGTTCTCCGCAATCGGGACATCGGGCAACTCACCGCCTACCCTCGGGACATAATGCGCAAACATCAGTCGGCGAAATTGATTATGTGCTGCCGCCAATCCATCAGACCAAGGCATTAGAAGAATCCTAGGCGTTCTGATCTTCTCTCCGGGATGAAGCCGCAAGTGGGTGTGTGCCATCCCGGCTTGCAGATTCAGGCTTCCCGGTTGCGTTCGCGATAGCGAAACTTTCCATTGACCCGTCCAGCCGATTGCGACGATTAGTCCCTCACCCCGATGTTCCGTAGTGAAATACGGAAATACGTTGTTAGACGATCGTCCACCCGTAGGTTGAAACGCGACTTTCTGACCGGCGTCCAATCGTGTTTCAAACGGGAGAAAACTCTGCTCGTTGCACGCATCACCATGAATTTGATGGAGCTTCACCGGTTCATCGGATTCTGTTGACAGGGCAATATCCAGTGGCAGAATCGTTTCTAGAATGGGCGTATCTTCTTCGCCTACGTTTTCGAAGTAAACAACCAACTCTACGGCAGTGAAGCCGCGATGTACCTTAACTTGCAACGTCACCACAAGATCGGTATCGGGTTCTTTGAGGGATTTCACAATCTGAAATTGGTCGCCGTCCGCTGCTTCTTCTTTGGTGCCTTCGGACGTGTGCGGCAACGCCTTGAAACGGGCATCCCCGTACCTGAATGAGAGCGGAATACTAGAGCACATTTCCGTCACATCTCCCTCAAGCATGGTTCTGAATTCGCCCATCCACATATTGCCTTTTTCCCTTCTATTCGACCCGTTTATAGGTGATTATCGCAGCGTGCGGTTTCTCGGCGATCCGGGTAACCAAGCCCTCTTCCATCAGTTCACGCCCAGTCATCTCGCGTGAGGTATCGGCGTCCATGTCCTCTAAGAGGTAACGCGCGTCTGCAACCAATTCGTGTAAGTGCAGCCGGGCGGATTCGTAGATGCTCTCTTCGCGTCGAAACGCTTGTACCATTCCTTCGCCATCCTCGGGCAGGTTGAATTGCCACGCCATCCAAACACCTTTATCTTGGCTGTACGATGTCAAAGGATAATAATCGCCGTAATAAAACTTGCGAATGTCGAGGTACTGCTCTAGCAGACATCTCGCCTCCTCGCCCTGATCGCCGTCGGCCTCCTCCCACAATTGAGTCATCAATCCTGCGGTCATGACGCTACGAAATTCGTATTCATTTCCCTTTTTCAAAACGGCGCCACGTGCAGCCATGTGCAGCGGCACCCACTGAAAGAGGCCGTAGCTGTGGCATTGGGCGTGGATGCTGTCATGAGCCCAGTCTGTTCGATGCAGTGCGGTGCTGCGACCAATTGATTCGAGGTCGATGCGCCTCCCCCCGCTCGCGCAGTTATCTATCATCAGATGGGGGTGTCGTTGTATCAGGTTGTCCCAGAAGGCATAAAGCCCTTCAATATAGCGAATCTCCGTTATGCCCTGTCGGTCGGGCGCGTCGGCATGTCGCCAATATTCCAACGGCGCAATATTGGCATCTTCACGATACCAATCAAGTCCAAATTCAACGATTCGGTCAGAGATAAAATCGGTCAAGAACGCTTGCGCATTGGGGTTGCCCATGTTGAACATCAGTTCGTCGGCGCTCATCTGGCTGCGCCGGCTCTCATAGACTATCCACCTGGGGTCGTCGTGGGGGATGGGCCAGCCGTTTGTTTTCCACTGTTTGTAGTTGTCCTCTCCGTTTCCAAGTTCCAGCAGCCAGTTAGGGCGCGCCTTGAACGAAGACCAAGGGGTATCTTTGCAAACGCGGTGCGGTTCAAACCAGAGCAGAAATTGACCACCGGATTGATGCAACATATCGGAGATTGGTCGGAAACCTTGGGGATAGAGGTCACTTTTCACCTCCCAATTTCCGGGCATGCTCCACCATGAACCTTTGCCGAACCATTCCGCATCAATCCAATAGCACGTAATGGGTAGTTCGTGCTTGACGACTCGTTGGAGGTTCGTCAGATGTTCGGCGGCTGGCGTTCCTCCCCAGCTACCGAGGATGACGGGCAAGGTGAGAGGTTCGCCGTTAGGTTGGGGTCGGTGGTGGGCAAGAATAAACCGACGGAGCAAGTTGTTTCCCCTGATGCGTGCGCCGTGCCAGAATAACATCAGAATGCTCGGTGTTCGGATAGTTTCTTCCGGATGCAACTTCAGATGCGTTAAAGCCATGCCCGCACCAAGCCGCAGCGCGTTTTCTCCTTCCCGGCAGAAAGTAGCTTCCCACTCACCCGTCCAGCCGATTCCCGTAACAAATCCATTCGATCCTGACTCAACGTTAAAAAACGGCAGTATTTCGCTGGACGATCTGCCTCCGCCGGGTTGGAGGTGTACCTGTTCTCCCGGTTCAAGCGGTTTTTCTACCGGCGCGAAATCATCAATGCAGCAAAGGGCGCCTTTGGAATAGTGCAAGACGGCTGACTCTTCGGCAAGCGGCAGGTTCGCATCAAGCGGAAGGATTTGCTCCAAGATTGGAGTATCGGTTGCGCCTCCATTCTTGAAATTCAGAACCCATTCGATGGCGGGAAAATGACGATAACTGATTGCCTCTACGTTTACTTCGAGGCGTGTATCGGGATCTGTGAAGGTGAGGGTGTGTGCGGTACGTTCCTCATCAAGCGTTTCTCTGCTATATACGGTCTCCCAACTCTTGATGAAATCTTCGGAGGAATGCCCGTCGTAGACAAAAGAGAATGCTCGTCGCGTTGCCTCGGGACAGAAACATTCCGCAATCCATGAATCTACCGCCGTCATTTCTTCCGATGCTGGCTCTACGGACATGATATTTCCCTTCTGGATAACTCAGCAAAATCCATTTTATGTGTTCAGTGACTAGTGGTTAGTGCAAACCCGACAGACACTGATGGGCAACGCATGAGGATTCAATCTACGATCTGATGATTGAAGATTTCAACTACGAATCAATCGGCGGCGGAATCGGAATGGAGGTTTAAATTTGATGCGCGGTAGAGGCAACGCGTTTTGAGATGGTGGGCAATGTCCACCCTACAATAACTGGGTTCTACGAACATGATATTTCCTTCTGGAGAACTCGAATCTAGAACTGTGGACGGATCGAGTTAGTCAACCCTCTTGTACCTTACTACTGCCGCGCCCGGGCAATCCTTGATAGGAATCGTAAAACCGTTTTCCATCAATTCCCTCCCGCTCATGACCGCTTCTCCAGCAACATCAAAAGTGTTTAGTTTGTAGTCGGACTCCGGTACTAATCCATGAAGGGTGAAGATGCAAGTGTCGGTCTCATTCTCGGGTCGGCGGAACGCCTGCACCATCCCCTCACCCGACTCCGGCATGTTGAACTGCCAGGCTATCCAGACGTTGTTCTCCAGGCTGTAGGGGGTAAGCGGATAAAAATCACCGTAATAGTAATCCACAATCTCCCGCCGCTGCCGGTGCAACTTTCGCAGCGCTTCGTAGTCAATCTCTTTGACACGTATGTCAATTGCACTGTTAATGCTCGGATAGCAGGTGCTCCAGAATGCGTACGATTCTACTGATGTATGGCCTGCTCCGCCGTAGTCGGCGCTCGCATCGGCGACGTTGCCGCCACCGTGGTAGGGAATCCAAAAAGAGATGCCGTAGGTCTGACACTGCTCTCCCACGGGTTCGTATTGATAGTCGGTCCGCCAAAGCGGCACGGCGCGGCGAAGGGTCTCAAGATCGTTCCGCCGTCCGCCGGAGGCGCAGGTGTCAATGAGCATATTTGGGCGGCGGCGGATCAACTCGTCCCAATATGCCAAATACCCGGTCACATGCTTGATTTCGGTGATGCCTTGCCTGTTTTCCGCGTCGTTTCCCCGCCAGTAATCTAGGGGATCCATATTGAAATCCTGCCGATAGACATCAATGCCCTGCAGGGTCAGGAGTTCATCAACGTGATTGGTTAACCAGTTCAAGGCGTCCGGATTTCCGAGGTCGAGCAGTCCGCCATCCGCGCCGCCCAACACCCATTCGGGATGATTCTCGGTGAGCCAGGTATTAGCGGAAACCCGCTCCGGCTCAAACCAAACCATCGTCTTGATGTCCTTGGAATGAGCGTAGTCGCTAATGGCACGCAATCCTCTCGGGAAACGCTCGGTGTCCACCTCCCATGTACCCACGTTTCCCCAGCCACCATCACAGGGATACCAGCCGGCATCCATCCACCAATATTGGAGTTTCAGGTTCTCCTCAATATAGCGATTGATAAACATGATTTGGTTCTCTTCGGTTGCGTTTACCATCTCGCCGTATACGCGGTAACTGGAACCGAGAACACGGGGTTCGGGAAGTTGCCCGTAGGGTTTGGGCATATTGTGATCCATCATCCACCGCCGCCAGACATTCTGCGAATCGATCCAGTCCCTGTTCTTCCAGAACAGAAGCGCAATCAACGGCGTGCGAACTTCTTCTTGGGGATGCAGCGTAAAGTGGGTAAGTTCCTGACCGGCGGTGACGTGCATTGTCTTATCCGAACTGCAACTGAAGTCGGCAGACCATTGACCGGGCCACCCAACAACCACAATAACGCCTTCATCTTTTCTACCTTCAAGGTTGAAGTAGGACATGTCCGTATTCGTCGGACGTCCCCCGGCACCGCTAAAGCGCTTGTTTGTGCCGGGTTGCATCACCGCTTGGAAGGGCCTGTAAGCGCTCGGTTCGGCGAATCCGCCCGCAAAGTGGTGCAGCACGACTCTGTCCTCGTTTTCCTCTGCCCCGAAATTCAAACCTATGTCCAAGGCTTGAATGTCTGAAAGAATGGGGATATCCGAGGTCCCGGTATTCTTGAAGTAGAGCGTCCACTCGACCACTGGAAAATCGTCGTATTCAACCGCCACGCATCGCACTTGCAAGCCCGTGTGTGAATCCGTGTATGTGAGTGTCCGCCTAGTGCGGCATTCGTCCAATTCCTCGGAAGCGTCTTCGGTGTCGCAATCTTTGAGAAAATCGGATGATGTCCTATCGCCGTACTTGAAGGAGAAAGGCGGAACAGACGCATCTCGTCCTAGATTTAAGGCGATCCACTCTCTCCCCGATGCCATCTCTTCAGCGGTTGGTTTTGCTGTGTTTTCAGCGCTCATGATGGTTTTCTCCCGTTACACAATTTATGTTAAGTGCGATGCAGGCAATACAGTTTGAACTGTTCAAGACTTACGCAAAAGCAGAAGTGCTAATTTCTGTGACAATCTCATATTGCAGGGCTTTTGTGGGGAATAACGAGGGATCAAGGGAACGAATAGTGACTGCGATAGAGATCCATGAAGGTATATAGAAACACCAAAACCCCGTGCACATAAGCCCCAGCGCGGGATCAAACGAACGAATAGTGAGTGCGATAGAGATTCCGGCAGGTTGCAAGGTATCAGGAACCGCTTGAGACTTTTTCAATGGTCAACCAAAAAGACCAAATGTCTAAAATCTCCCCCGCTTTTCTTCAACGCTTGATTGACACCGTTTGTTGTCTCGCTCAAATGTACAAAGTCGATCTAAGTCCGATTGTAACTTAATCAGGAATTGCGCGATTCGGTTTTATCTTAAGCTATCGTGGGGCCGTCGCCAACCAGTGTGGTACGGTGCAAGATACGTGCGTATTTGTTTCCATCCCATGGTCGAGCGCGGTGCAGGCAGCACATATTGTCATATACGACGAGATCATTCGCGCGCCATTTGTGGCTGTAGACGAACTGTGGTTGGGTAGACCAGTCCAGCAATTCCTTCAGCAACGCTTTGCCCTTTTCAAGGGGCAAACCGATAATGTGCGTTGCATAGGAACCCACCAGCAGCGCCTTTTTTCCCGTTTCCGGAATTGTCCGCACCAAGACTTGGTTCTGAGACGGTGTCTCCTCCAGAAAGGCTTTGCTCATCAAGTTCGGCGCAATCTGATCACGTGAGTGTGCCAAGCTGTGTTCTGCGACCAACCCCTCAAGGCTCGCCTTCTTTTCCTCGGACAAGGTGGCGTAGGCGGCGCACAAGCTGGCGAATTCGGTCCCCCCGCCGTCCGGAGGAACGACCTTTGCCGCTAACAGTGATCCTCGCAACGGTACGCGCTTGAACGAGCCGTCGGAATGCCAAAGTCCGTTGCCCCGGTGATAGACCATCCGGGGGTCCTCTGGCGGAATGAGTTCCTCATTTTCATCGAGGTTCGTAAGAACACCGACGGGGCCGCCGTCGCCGATGGGATCATTCCGCATCGTCATTTCTATCTTGCCCAAGCCTTCCGTGAACGTGACATGCTGTTCGTCCGTGATTTCTTGATCGTGGAAGATCAGAACCGCGTGTTCAGCAAGCGTGGTGCGAAGTTGCGCGAACGTTTCTTGGCTAATTGGCGAAGTAAGGTCAATACCCTGTACCTCGGCTCCGATGTTTTCTGTCAGTTTACGAACGGTGAATGCCATTGTCTCGTCTCATCAATCTTATCAACGCAGCCACGGGAAAACCCCTAGCGAGTCAGGTGTCAACTATATATTATCGGTGGGAAAAAAGCAATAGAAAAATATGTGCTGTAGTGAGTAGCAAAGCAATCCTCCGGTTGTAGTGGATGTAGAAGTGTGTTATGGCTGCGACGAAATCTATTGGTAAGTCCACTTCCGTCCGGGATTCAGTTGTAGGAGCATTCATGGCTGCGTTGCGGGACTTGAGAGCAACCCTCGGGACGCCTACGGTTTCTTGTGGATCGACTATCATGAACTATGGTATAATTACAGCGTTTCCGCACAGTAGTCATGTCCTTGAATCGTTAATCATGGAACAGAGCAATCGCTGATTCCTTTCCACTGCTCTTCGAAGTCACAGTCCATAATGTCCTCGAATCGGTTGGTATTGCCAAGAAATCTACCTGAATTCGCGGCGGATCGAAATGCTTCAAACCAGACTGACGATTTAACCCTCCAATGCACCACGCTTTCAGTCACGCTCGATTTGTAAGAAGCCGGATCGATACCCGTCGCTGATTCTCCTCTGCTCAGAAATTAACAAATCAAAGTACCGGGTAATGAGGTGCCGTCTTTGTGCACAGTCCCTCCCGTTTCTGAAGCCACGTTTATCTTTCCGGGGTAACTCGGCAGATTAGCATCCGGCTAGCGGTGACCTTTACAAGTGATTGCCCCATTTTCGATAGGAGGAATCATGCCGTTAAAATCGAACTACAGACTGCTGTTTTTCGCAGGACTTTTTGCCATTCTATTGACTGAGGCGATGGTCGCGAGAAACGCGCTCGCCTTCAACACAAGTCGGATTGTTTTTGCATCCCTGAGAGATGGCAACAAGGAAATCTATGTAATGGATGCCGATGGAGGAAACCAAGAAAACCTGACAAACAATCCAGCGTATGACGGCCAGCCGGATTGGTCCCCTGACGGGACGAAGATTGCATTCGTTTCCCGCCGAGACGGCGTTTCTCAAATCTACGTAATGAACGCCGATGGAAAGAACCCGATTAGACTGACAGATGGACCGCGGTGGAAGCGGGATCCAGACTGGTCTCCCGATGGGGGTAAGATTGCATTCACCGTCAACGCAGATTGGAAAAAAGAAGAGTGGTTAGATCATATCGCCGTGATGGATGCTGATGGAAATAATCGTGTGAAGCATGAAGACCACGCGATGCAGCCATCATGGTCTCCTGATGGGGGTGAGATTGCATTCACATCCTGGAGAGATGATTGGAACTGGGATATTTACGTGATAGGCGCTGACAGACGGGGGCTTAAAAGGGTGACGCACGATTTAGCGCCTAAATTCAGACCAGCGTTTTCTCCCGACGGGGGACGGATTGCATACATGTCCGAGCACGAAGGATTCAATCACATCTATGTGGTGGGGGCGGATGGTAGAAATCGGGTGAGGCTTACGCACAATCAAGAGAATCATTTGGACCCCGCATGGTCTACCGATGGACAGGCGATTGCATATTATCTCTCGGAGGGCATCTGGCCCGGGAACTTTCGCAGCACGATGCACTTGATGGCCTCCAATGGAAGGTATATTAGGCAACTTAGCGATGGCCGTAATGCGCGCGATCTCTACCCCGACATTAGCCCGCTAGGATTTGCTGTGTCCCCAGCCGCGAAGTTTGTCACCATCTGGGGCAAGATCAAAATGCTAACATTGGGTCGTTGATGATGTGTGCGACGCGGTTGACACATCCGCTTATTTTCAAAATAGGAGGAACAGATGTCATTCACAGCTAGACGATTCTTGACTACAATGCTTGTCGTCTCCGTGTTAATCCAGATGCAGTTTGCTAAAAGCGGTTACGCCGCTCAGAGACCCAAGATTGCCTTCAGCTCTACGAGAGATGGAAACAGCGAAATCTACGTCATGGATATTGACGGACGTAATCATGTAAGACTAACGTATGATCCGGCGATTGACTATGATCCGTCGTGGTCTCCGAATGGCGATAGGATTGCGTTTGTCTCCAACAGAGACAATGGAGTTGAACAAATCTACGTCTTGGATTCTGACGGACGGAATTTGATGAGACTGACAAACGAAGCGGTAAATCGGGAGCCGACGTGGTCTCCCACCGGAGAAAAGATTGCGTACACTCGCAGCAGAGGAGGACGTCAGGTTTGGGTAATGGACGACGACGGACAAAACCAGACACGTTTGACTCAAATAGGCAAGAACCTTCACCCAGCCTGGTCGCCTGATGGGGTACGAATTGCCTTCGTATCCGTTAGGGACGGAAGGACCGGTATATACGCAATGGATAAGAACGGTAATAATCAGGAAAGAATCACCCTACACATGGTGATTCCGGGCCATCCATCGTGGTCTCCCGACGGTAAATGGATTGCGTATGAATCTCTTGACGAAGAAAGCAAATTTCAAATCTTTCTCGTGAAAACCGATGGCAGCGGTCTTTCGAAAAGGCTAACACACAATCCACCGAATAAATGGCGTCCTGCATGGTCCCCCGATGGCGACACGATTGCCTACGTGTCAGTAGAGCCCTTTCCCTTCCAAAATATGACGATTCACTTGATGACTGCCCGTGGAAATCATCTTAAACAACTCAGTGAGGAGCACAATGGTTCGGATAACGATCCCGATTGGTATGCTCCGGTAGGATGGTCGGTGTCTCCCGCCGCAAACTTCATTACCATGTGGGGCGAGATTAAAAAGCCAACATCGGCTCTCCGTTGATGTGTACGGCGCGCTTGAAACTGCAGCTTTTTTTAAAAAAGGAGGAACAGATGTCATTCAAAGCTAGACAACTGACGGGGACAGCGCTTGTCATCTCCCTGCTAATCCAGATGCACATTGCAGCAAGCAGTTACGCCTCTCGCAGAACCAAGATAGCCTTCACCTCTACGCGTGACGGGAATACTGAAATTTATGTCATGGATGGTGACGGGAGTAACCAGAGAAGAGTAACGGTAAATCCAGCAAGTGATGAATATCCGGCATGGTCTCCCGACGGCAAAAAGATTGCCTTTGTTTCCAATAGAAACAACGTAAACAAAGATCACAAGCAAATCTGGGTGATCGACGCCGACGGGTAGAACCCGATTAGACTGACGGACGGGTTGGTGGACTCTTATCCGGATTGGTCGCCAGACGGCACGAAAATTGTGTACGACGCCCATCTTCATCCAGAGGAACATCATGTAGCCCCCGCCGGGATTACTGTAATGGATGCGGATGGGAACAACAAGAGACTACTTACGGGTGAAGGCGCACATGCGTCGTGGTCGCCCGATGGAAAACGAATAGCATTTGTCTCCGGTAGAAATGAAAAAGTCAGTCACATTTTCGTAATGGATGCCGACGGACAGAATCAGATAGAGTTAACGCATGACTTCGTGCATAAACGTCTGCCATCATGGTCACCCGACGGGAAGCGCATCGCGTATGTGGGCGATAACGTGATTTGGGTGGTGGATAGCGACGGAGCGAACCAGAGGCAACTCACCAATATAATTACGGAAGAACACCCTACATGGTCACCGGACAGTGAATCCATTGCTTTTCACTCTTTTACAAGGGATCGTGGAACTGGGATTTACATGGTGGATGTAACTAACGGCGCTGTCGACGTTTTGCAAGTTGATCCCGCGTTCTTTAATCTCGACCCGATTGGCTCTATCCCGGAGGACTCTCCGTTTCGCCGGAAGGTAGCCGGATTACAATTTGGGGCAGGATGAAGAGTACCGCGCTCAGCCTCCGGTGAGGGGTGCGCTTGGTCGGTGGCAGTTAACGTTGTCTGAACTGTGATTCATGAGAATACGGGATTACCTTGATTGTACGTGATTAGTTGCGAGTCATGAGGCGACTATTCCGCATCTTGCAGCCACTAGGAATTAGGGAAAAAACCTAGTCTATAAGAAAAAAGGGATGAACGGAGTGAACAGCGAGTGGGATGGACTATCGCACGGGATTTGCTATCGATCAAGTGAGCGAAAAGCGAACGCGATAGCCAGTCTTGCTCCTTATTCAGTCGCTTGATCGATATTCACTCACTTGACCGATAGAGGTCCCTTGCGCTAAAAACTGTCGGTTGATGTCTAGAATATTGTAATTCGCATATTAATTTTGCTCTGACTAAGGAGGAAAAAATGACATTCAAAGCTAGACGCTTGTCCGTGGCAGCGCGTGTCATGTCTCTGTTAATACAGATGCACATTGCAGAAAACGGTTACGCCTCTCGCAGAACCAAGATCGCCTTCTCCTCTATGCGTGACGGGAATTTGGAAATTTATGTCATGGATGGCGACGGGAGAAACCAGAGAAGAGTAGCGGTAAATCCGGCAAGGGACGAATATCCGGCATGGTCTCCCGACGGGAAAAAGATTGCGTTTGAATCCAATCGAAACAATGTAAACAAAGATCACAGGCAAATTTGGGTGATCGACGCCGACGGGAAGAACCCGATTCGACTGACGGACGGGTTGGTGGACACTCATCCGGATTGGTCGCCAGACGGCACGAAAATTGTGTACGACGCCTATCTTGTTCCAGAGGACCATAATTTAGCACCCGGTGGGATTGCTGTAATGGATGCGGATGGGAACAACAAGAGGTTAGTTAAGAATGCAAGAGGCTCACAATCGTCCTGGTCGCCCGATGGAAAACGAATAGCATTTATCGCCGGTAAAAATCCTGGTGACGACTCTCAAATTTACGTAATGGATGTCGACGGACGAAATCGGTTGCAGTTAACGCATGACTTTGTGCACAAACGTTTGCCATCATGGTCACACGACGGGAAGCGCATCGCGTATGGTGGCGACAACGTGATTTGGGTGGTGGATAGCGACGGAGAGAATCCGAGGCAACTCACGTGGCATGTTACGGAAGAACACCCTACATGGTCACCGGACAGCGAATCCATCGCGTTTCACTCTTTTGGAAGGGATCCTGGAATTGTTGGGATTTACACGGTGGATGTAACTATCGGCGCTGTCGACCCTTTGCCAAGTGATCCCGGCTTCCAGAATTACTATCCGGATTGGCTCTATCCCGGAGGACTCTCCGTTTCGCCGGAAGGTAGCCAGAATACAATTTGGGGCAGGATAAAGCAATTGGCGGTCAACCTGCGGTAGTTTGCACACCGAATCGGTGAAATCGAAGGGATTGCGGCGTGCCGCTCCGCTACCTAGTTCATTGGTGGTACATCCGTGCGGCAAGCTTACCACATTAAAGGAGGGAGAACATGCGAATCAAGTCGATAAATAAACGAGAGTATTCACACAAAGATAGATAAGGCAATCTTCTGATACCGACGGAAGACCTCTGGGTTGGTCAAAGCAGTCCATAACTTCATGGCATTGTCCACCATCTCAAGTTTCTTGGATACTATTTTGGTGCGGCGTGTGAATCGTCCAAGATGATGGCGTGTATTGCTGTTATCACGTTCGACTGTTGCTGTCCCTGATTTCCCGATGTGATGACGCTCCGCAGGAAGTACCTTGGCAAACGCTTCCCAATTGTCAGTGTAATACTGGCAATCACTTAAGTGTTTCACTTTGTCGAATAGCCGTCTGAAGGTATCAGCATCACGACCACCGATAACCCAGGCAACGGTTTTGCCTGTTTCACGAGAAACTGCTTTGTGAATCCATCTTTTGTTTTTTTTGACCCGATAAAATGCCACATCTCATCAAATTCCAATTCACGGGTATTGATTGGAATCTCAGGCTCCGACAACAGGGCTGCTTCCTTTGCAGGCCATTTTTGAACAGTACTTGGCGATACATTAAACAAGTTGGCAATAGTGCCGTAAGACGCTTTTGCAAGCGAGTAGAGAATTACTGCAAAAGCACGCTTGATGGTGGTTTGAGGGTTGGTTCTCTCGTCTCCCTCAACGAAATTATAACCGCACGTTTTACAACGGTATCGCTGTTTGGAACGAACGAATCCGTTTTTCGTGACTTCCGAACTTTGACAGTTCTTACAGTTTGACATAATATCTCCTTCCTGACCTTTCTGGTTAGTTAGAAGAATTATATCATAAATCTATCTATATGGCAATACTCTCAAGTAAACTTCTGTTTTTCATGGGACTATGCACATCCTTGGTGAGTGGGGAGCTATTGGTGGGAACCGGATTTACCTCGCACCACAAACCACAGATTGCATTCACTTCTATAAAAGATAGGAATGCTGAAATCTATGTGATGGATGCCGATGGAGAAAACCAAATCAGGTTAACAAAACATGTGGCGAGTGACCGTCATCCCTCGTGGTCTCCCGATGGGGAGCGGATTGCATTCACTTCCAATAGAATTAGTATTGGCGGTGAAATGTACGTGATGGATAGCGATGGAAAGAATCTGATTAGGTTAACAAATGGAGAATGGGACACAAATCCAGCGTGGTCTCCTGACGGAAAAAAGATCGCCTTCGAGTCCTCTCCAGCGAAAGGTAATTCTGAGATATACGTGATGGATGCCGATGGAAGAAATCAGACCCGACTAACAGATAGTCCGAGGTATGACGGACACCCGTCATGGTCGCCCGACGGTCAAAGGATTGCATTCGTATCGCAAAGGGGTGGTTTCAGGATTCAAATCTACGTGATGGACAGCAACGGCGAGAATCAGACGAGATTAACACACGATGGCGGGAATAAGCGTGAGCCCTCATGGTCTCCTGACGGGCAAAGCATCGCTTTCATGCTCAACAATTTTGCCTCGATTCAAATCTACGTGATGGATAGCGACGGCAAGAATCGGACAAGGTTAACAGACGGAAGGCACGACTGGAGTCCAGCTTGGTCGCCGGACGGCGAGATGATTGCATACGAGTCGTGGATAGGGGAAGACTTCCTTAGCAAAATCCACTTGATGACTGCCGACGGAATGTACCTCAAACAACTCAGCGACTTGCACGAACGTGGAGATTACGATCCTGACTGGTTTGATCCTGCATCGCTTGGTGTGACTTCCGTAGGCATCACAATTACAATCTGGGGCAGGATCAAGAGATTAGCGTTGAACCTCCAGTAAATCGCACATTTACTCGACGTATTGCATTGTTTGAAACTGATTTAATTCAAATGAAAAATGTGCTCATGCGGATTAGAACCGATTGGCTGCCAGATTTATAGCCATTTTACCATCATATTTACACATATTAAAGAGAGAAATTGTCGATTTGAAGATTGTTACGACAAGCCTACTGTAGGGGATCAAAGGAGCGGATAGCGACTGCGATAGAGATCTTCTCCAGGCCGAGACTTCATATCGCGAGCAGAACTCGCTCCTACAGAAGACGCGCAGTAAATTGCACTACTACAAACTGACCAACGTAAATCCTATATGTAAAATTCTTAGTTATAGCGACTATAGTCGAAACCCCTAAACCGCTTTGCTTTCGAGCCAGTCCTTTGTCACCTCGATTCCGAATCCGGGCGCGTCGCTCGGCGTAAGGTAACCCCCTTTTATGACGGGTGTCCCCGGTAAAACGACCTGTTCTTCGAGTGGCACTCCCGGCGGTGACACACCCTCCGAGCGCTCACCCCACTGTATGGCGGGCATTGCGTACGAAACATGCTGCCCGTAAGGGTAATTCATGCCGGCATGGCTGATGACACTCAGACCGTGCGCTTCGGCGATGTGGCAAATCCGTACCAGCGCCGTGACGCCGCCGACCCACTGAATATCCGGCTGCAATATGTCGACCAATCCTTTCCCCGCCGCCAATGCGAATGGGTGAATAGTGTACCAATGTTCGCCGGTGGCGAGAATCTGCGACGGCACCCGCTCTCGCACTTTGAAGTAGCTGTCCAAATCTTCCGGCAGCAGGTAGTCTTCGAGCCACTTCAGGCGGTATGGTTTCAACGCTTCGACGAGCCTCACGACGTATTCCACATTAAACGACATCCACGCATCCAGCATGAGTTCAACATCATCGCCTATCTGCTCCCGAGTCCTTGCAACCAACTCTTCCGTCGCTCGGATTCCTTCGATTCCCGATTCAGGCCCATGTCGCGCGAAAAGTTTGACGGCTTTAAATCCCAGTTCCAAGAACCACGCGATACTATTCTCCGTACCGTATGATATATCCGTATTGCTGGCGTAGCAGAATATTTTGTCCTTTTGGGGTCCGCCGAGAAGTTCGTAGACAGGGCGCTTGAGTAATTTGCCTTTCAGGTCCCATAAGGCGTTGTCCACGGCGCTGATAGCGTAGCTAGCCAACCCCGCGCTATGGTACGGCGCAGAACCTCGACGCATCAAATCCCATATTTTCTCGGTGGCAACACAGTTTTGGCCGGTAAGCAAAGGAGCAAGTTGGTCGTTTATGATGCTGAGTACCGGGCCGCTATTCGTTGTCATTCCCAGTCCCCAGGTTCCGTCCTCGGCAGTCACAACGCAGGCGAGGCGCGTCCAATCGGCTGTCCAATCACTTCTCTTGAATTCGGAGTATCGCGCCATCGGACTGGTGAACCCGTCGGTCTCAACGCGGGGAACACGAGGTTCGGTCTTGGACTCGGGGGTAAGGTTAACTGCAACAGCACGAATATCTTTTATCTTCACTTCTGTTGCTCCTTTATGAATGGAGAATGGCAACGTTAGCAATCGCCGGTCTGCAAATCGATTGTCACAAGGTATCTCCCTTGCGCCTAGAATCTATACGCGCATTGGATGCGGAAAATCATTATAACACGTCGTTGGACCAGAATCCAACACCGAACCTTTGGTCCCTGAAAGTTGCACCTAGTTTCGGAGAAGTAAGAGTTAATACCATCTGGTACTGACCAAAGTGACAAAGAACTAAGCGATAATGCCGGTGGCTGTGCCGTTTTTTGCTGTTGACACCCCTAAGCAAATTGGTATAATTGGATTGACGATTTGTTAGTTCCCAATTCCCCAGAACCGCGTAATAAGAGTATGCCAATGGAAATGAAATTTAACGTCGGAATTGTCGGAGCCCGTCGAGGCACTGGGCACATTCTACCGTTTAGCACGATTACTGAAACGGAGGTGGCTGCGCTCTGTGATTTGAATGAGGAAACACTTCACACCGTCGCGACAGCGCACGGCATAGCCAAACAATTCACGGACTATGAGAAGCTACTTGAGGACGACGATATACAGATTGTGGTGTTGGCGACTCCCGAAAATCTCCACGTCCCACAGACCATCGCGGCGTTAAACGCGGGAAAGCATGTAATCAGTGAAGTAACGGCAGCGGTATCGCTCGATCAGTGTGCGGAATTGGTTCGGGCGGTCAGACAGAGCCGCACGAAATATATGATGGCTGAGAATTACTGCTACCTCAAATCAAATGTGTTGATTGGCAACATGGTGCGGCAGGGGATGTTCGGGGAAATATATTTTGGCGAAGGGGAATACCTCCATAGTATCAAATCGCTTCATCACGATAGCGAAGGCAATCCAACGTGGCGCTACTACTGGCAAGTGGGCGTGAATCGTTGTAACTACGCGACACACCACCTCGGTCCTGTGCTGCAATGGTTTAACGAACGGGTCGTAAGCGTTTGTTGCTTGGGAACCGGTGTGCACACCGACCCTGAACACACAATGGAAGATACAGTGATGATGCTATGCAAGACGGATAGCGGCGCACTCATTAAGATCCGAGTAGATATGTTATCCAACCGTCCTGCCAACTCGTACTACAGTCTTCAAGGCACAAAAGGCTGTTATGAAGGCACACGGGGCCTTGGAGATCAGCCGAAAATTTGGTTAGAAGAGTCAGGTCGTGGTGATGAGTGGATGCCGCTTTCAGCGGTTGAGGAAGAATTCCTGCCCGAGCGATGGAAAAACCCGCCTCAAGAAGCCGCACATCTAACCGATGGACTCGGCGATTACTTCGAGCTACGGGACTTTGTGGATTGCATCCTCAAGGACACTGAACCGCCGCTGGATGTCTATACGGCGCTGGATTTTACGGTTCCGGGCTTGGTCTCTGAGCAGTCGATTGCCAATGGTGGCGCTCCGGTTGAAGTTCCTGACTTCCGAAACATGGACTGACTTCAGCCGGAGCCCATTCATGGTAGTCGTATTTGATATTCAGAGTTCCTACCCATAAAGGTGGCCTATCGCCCACCATGTCTATTAAGGCACGCTTCAGACGGCAAAACACACGGATTTAAACCAGGAATCCGAGACAACAAAACCGTTTGTTCACTGACGAAAGTATGGAAATGAATCTCCACGAAATGAAATGCAAAGCCCTGCGGGAAGAAATGAAAAGGCGTGGACTGAAGGGATATTAATCGTTAAATAAAGCCCAACTCATCCAATATATTTCAACCGGCGTGCACCCGATTCGGCACGTTGCCGAATCTAGTGTGCGGTCGAATAAAAAGGTACAGACAGTTATTCCAAGAGTTGAGAATCATTCACCTATATCTCCGGCAGCCACGCAGAATGGTTTTCCCATAAACCAAATCTTAGCCGGTGATTGTCTAAATGTACTTCCTTCCCTTGCTAGCAATGTTTTTGATTGTTGTATCGCCGATCCCCCGTTCAATATGTCACAAAAAAAAGGATTGGGCTGGGCGTTCAGTTCCCATATTACGATGCAGGAAGGGTGGGATATCTTCTCAAAAGACGAATATTCCCAGTTCACACTCGATTGGGTCTCCGAGGTTCTGAGAGTCGTCAAGCCGAACGGGAATATCTTTGTTTTCGGATCGTTTCACAGTATTTTTACGTTAGGATTTATCCTTCAGAACATATTTGATCGGCGCATTATCACCCAGATTGTATGGTATAAGCCGAATGCACAGCCCAATATCACCTGTCGCATGTTTACGGAATCAACTGAATTCATTATTTGGGCAGTTAACAATGAGCGTAAAAAGGCAAAAAACTGGACATTCAATTATCATGAGATGAAGGCGATGAATAATAACAAACAGATGCGAAACATGTGGGAAATCCCGCTGACGAAGCCGTCTGAACGAAAATACGGAAAACATCCTTCACAGAAACCGCTAGCAGTGGTTGAACGGCTAATTTTGGCGGGCACGAACGAAGACGACCTGATTCTAGATCCGTTTTCCGGAACCGGAACAACCGGAATTGGTGCACAAAAGAACAATCGAAAATGGGTGATGATTGAGAAAGAAGAATTCTATAATCAGATTGCTCGACGGCGACTTGAAGAGTTAGCCGGCGAATAATGAGTGTTCATTATAGAGGAGTTTGACATGCAAAGGCAGGAAGCACTCTCGAAACTGTCAGAGCTTATCAACCAAGACCTGCGTTTTCTTGCGAATCAATATGAAGTAACGGTTTTCAAGGGAGACAAACCAAATAAGGGTTGGGCATGGCACGTTCTTGAGCGTCATCTTAACTTACCAATCAACTCTGCTCAAGCACCAAACTTTGGTTCTTGGGAATTGAAGGTAGTTCCTCCGAAGTATCTAAAAAGTGGAAAGTTGACAATCAAGGAAACAATGGCAATTACGATGATTGATGCCTACAATGTTGAACATACCGATTTCCAAGATAGCCATCTGTTCACCAAACTCAGGAAACTAATAGTTGCTGCCAGAATCTGGGAGAGTCAGCAGGAAGAACGATCTGTGCTTCATATTGTGACAACCTTTGACCTTGACAATCCCAAGATATACAGTCAAATTAAAGCGGATTATGATTTAGTCAGAGAGACAATCCGCACGAAAGGTTTTTCGGCTTTGACCGGAAAAATGGGGGTATATATTCAACCAAGGACAAAGGGGCCTGGACATGGTAGTATGTCACGAGCGTTTTACGCAAGAACCACCTTCCTTAAGCAGTTCATTTTTCCGTCGCTTTGAAGACATAAAATCCGCGCAAAAACAGATGCGTTGAATTGACAATTAGAACATATTCCGTTTTGAATCACGAGGAATCGCCAACCCTACCAACAGACCGGCGACAAACACTGTACGATGGACACAAAACCAACCTTCCAGACCATTACCCAGAGTAAAACTTCAACTCCAGTAGATCCTGTAGTAGCGGCGGAGGTTGGTCTAGAGAGGGGCAAAATCGGCAAACTGCATCTGGAGCGGAATGGCGCAGCCATCCCACCCTTGTCAACACCGATTTTGTACCCCGTAGTTTCATTCATGACCGGTTCGACGCCGCGCGGCGGGGGTTTGTGGAAGTACCTACTTCGAGATTTCATGAAGAACGATGTGCCGATGTTGTCGCAAGTCCTGCACTTTCTGGATTTCCCTATCAACGGTAAGAGTTTGGCGAAATGGCGAAGTAAAACCGTTCGTGAGTGGTATCGTGAGGTCAATGGACCATACGAAGCGCCGCTCCTGCTCGATTCCGGCGGATTCAAACTGCTTTATAACACGGGGCTAGATCTCTCTGAGTTCGGCATTAACGCAGAAACGGAAGCGGATGATATACTCGCACTCCAGGACGACATGGGTGGGGACATGATTGCTTCTCTGGACTACCCGCTTCCACCGGGGCTGGATCGATCGGAAGCCGAAAGGCGGATGAACCGCAGCCTGAAAAATGCCTTTAGGGTAGCGGAATGCATCGCCGATCGCCGTAACCCGCCATATCTGTACATCTGTTGTCATGGACAATCCCGGGTTGACATTGAAGAGTACGTCCAGAAGGTTTTTGACAGGCTTCTGGGAGTCTTACCATCGTTTGGACTTGCGGTTGGCTCTCTCGTACCGCTGCGAGGAAAAAAGGATTCGGAAGTATTGGAGCGGATATTGGGAGTGGTAAACGGAATACCGGAATCGGAGCGACATCGGACGCCGATTCACGCCTTCGGCGTTTCAGGTGAACTTGCCCCCATACTCGCTTACATGGGAATTGATAGCTTTGACAGCACAAGTTACATTCAAGCTGCTCGCGGCCTCAACTATTCCCATCCCGAAACGCGGCGGAAGCAGAAAATTATGGAGTTAGACGAAACGGTGTGCACTTGCCGCATCTGCCGCGAGGTGTCGCTTGATGAAATGCACCTTGCCCTGTCGGATGCAGTAAGTTATAGGAAGACTTCAACCGGGAAGTACAAGAGCGAATACTATGCCGCCATCGCTTTGCACAACTTTGAGATGGAAGCGGGGTTACTTTCCCGTATGAAAGAAGCTATTGAGAGCGAAGACTCGCTTGAAGAGTTGGTTCGTCACGCGCAGGTAGGACGAGGCATCAATAGAGCAGTAGGCTGGCTGCTTGAGAATGATGAGATTTTTGCCAGTAAGATGGCGAAAACTGTCTTTGAGGCCACCGATTCACGGGGCAAATCCGCCCTTCCAATTGGGCGGAATCCGTATCAACTCGAACTCTTCACGGGATCCTTGACAGCGGAAGGAAATGGCGAGGAATCGCGATCAATCTCGCTCAATTATACACCTGATTCCTTTTCCATTCCCGATGATTATGCTCCCCCTAAGGACAAAGACGTACTGCTGGTTATTCCGTGTGCCGGGAAAAAGCCGTATTCACTGTCGCGCACACACGCTATTGTCAATACCAAACTTCAGACGGCCTTCGGTGAAGCGGGAACTTCCATCCACAGAATTACCCTTTCGGGACTTTACGGACCCGTGCCGGAGGAATATGAATCTGAAGAAGCTGTCCTCCGATACGATTTTCAGTTGTCACCGAGAAATACCGCGAAAATACAGCTCGGTGCGGATCGGCTCTGCGCCTATCTGGAGAAGTATGCCAATCACTACAAGCTGATTGTCGGATACGCGACAAGCCAAGCTTATCGCAAAGTGTTTGAACTCACCCGATCCAGACGGTCAGACTTTGTTTTGCTGCCGACGAAACCGAAACAGAATCGACTCACCGAGTTTTTCCGGCACGTTCACCTTGATGAACTCGTTGAGGTTTTGTCAACTGTAGCGCAACCACTGAGCAAAGAATAAGTTGATATGTACCAATATCGAATGGCGAAAACAGACGATTTGAAGCGAATTGTGGAAATCGAGATGCGATCGGAGATCCAATCCAATCCATCTTGTCGAGAGAAGCATCAGATTGGCTTCGATACTCGCTACCGTTGGTGGACCGATTATTTTAATCGCACCAGCCACACCGAAACGATCAGTGTTCATCGGACGATATACGTTGCTATGATTAAGCTGAATATTGTCGGATACATCGCCGGACATCTGACCTCTCAACCCGATCCGCAAGGCGAGATTCAGTCGATGAACGTCCTGAAACCGCAGTGGGGAAAAGGAGCGGGAGTAAACCTGCTTAGGAATCTGGCAAGGTGGTTCAAGAAGCAAGGCGTCGCGTCCGTCTGTGTGCATGTGCCAGAGCATAGCCCATATAAGGAATTCTATGCCCAACACGGTGCTACGGCTGTGAATGACTCCCTTTGTCGGTGGGATAACATCGGCGAGGTGACAGAAGAATCGTAACACCCATAACGAGATAATGAGTAGCCCTTGGTTAATCTCTCAAAAAGCCGATCTAAGCTTTTTTTTCTTGCCCCTAATCGTTATTTGGGTGGTAATATTCCTGTTGCCGTCTTCCGTCCTTGACCACGATTTGCCCTTGTGGGCATGGGCAGTATTCATCCTGGGATTTGATGTAAGCCATGTTTGGAGCACGTTGTTCCGAACCTACATCGACAAGGATGAAACCGAGAGGTTGGGACGAAAGGCGTGGTCGATCCCGCTCCTCTCTTTTCTTGCCGTTTTCGTCGTATGCTCATTGTCGATTGACGTGTTTTGGCGATTATTGGCATATCTCGCTGTTTCTCATTTCGCGAAACAGCAGTTCGGTTTTCTCGCTCTTTACCGAATCAGACAGGGAAGAATTAGCAAACGTATTCCGGACAAACTAGCAATTTACCTAGCGGTTCTTTATCCTGTCGTCTACTGGCATTTGGCTCAAGACAGGTCATTTGAATGGTTTGTGTCGGGCGATTTCGTGTTTCTTAAGCACTTCCAACTACCGCATCAAAAACTAATCATTACCAATGTATTGTACTGGACGATCTTGGCAGGTTGGTTAATAGAGGAATGCATTACTTCTGTCAAACAGGTCGGCAAGATAGCTTATGGCAAAATCGCTTGGGTATTGGTCACCGCGTTCAACTGGTATTTCGGGATTGTACACTTCAACTCCGACATTGTTTTCTCCGTTACCAACGTAGTTGCGCACGGTCTACCGTATATGACATTGGTTGTTTGGTATAACATAAGGAAAAACGCGAGTTTGAATCAATCTGTGCCGATATTCCAAATGATTTTCACCGTTGTATTTGGAGCTATATTGTTGGCATATATTGAGGAGTTTGGCTGGGATATGCTGCTATTTAGAGAGAGAGGCGAGTTATTTCCGGCTTATTTCATCGGTCTCTTTGAAGGTTCACTGGCGATTGCTTTTGCGTATGCGCTACTGGCTTTGCCACAAATCACTCATTACATTCTTGATGGAATCATCTGGAAAAACAGCGCATCAAATCCTCACGTGAAACAGATGCTGTAGGCCGGTGCGAAGGAGAAAGAAGCACATTATGGAGTTGTACCCGATTCGCCACGGTCAGTCGACCAACAACCGTGGAGATGCGCGTGTCTCTGATCCATCGCTGACGGAGCTCGGGAGGCAGCAAGCGACCAGAGCAGGACTGGCGCTGAGAAACCTGGGTATCACGCGCCTTTAATGTAGTGCGATGCTTCGTGCGGTGCAAACCGCCACAATTGTTGGAGAACACTTGGGACATGCCCCGCATGTTTTCGTGGGAATTCACGAGTGGGGCGGCGTTTGGGAAGATCGGGTTGATGGTGGTATGGATCAACTGCCGGGACTAACACGATCGCAGTTGCGCGATGCCTGTCCGACAGCCGTGTTGCCAGATGATGTAACGGACGAAGGTTGGTGCATTCAAGCATTCGACGCCCACGAACTAGCGTACGGAGGGAACGATGAACAAATGCTGGGCTTGGCACACGAAAATTGCCTTCGATTCATCGCCCACTTGGACCACCACCACCACGCAAGAGAACATGAAAAGGTCGGGGCAATTTTGCACGGTGGATCCGGATCAATGCTGCTCGGTGCATTTTTTGGTTTGCTACCAAATGAAACTCAAAATCGCTTCCCGCACAACAACGCCGGAATCACGAAAATTATTAGAACTCCGAAGTATACCCAGTTGCTTTATCAAAACCAGACCAGCCATCTATTGAAAGAGAGTGAATTCGACCTAGAAGCCAGTTCTCCCATGGTAATTTGGTGAAACGAGTACTGAATGACCAACACCGCCTAGACGGAATTATTTGAAAAAACAGTGCATCGAATCCCCACCTGAAACAGATGCTAAAATCCGATACCGTGATAAAGCAGTGCATGATTGCCGGAACCGTTTTCAAGCTGAAAGGAAATAACAGATTATGGAATTGTACCTAATTCGCCACGGTCAGTCGACCAACAACCGTGGAGATGCGCGTGTTCCTGAGACACCGCTGACAGAGATCGGAAAGCAGCAAGCGGACAGATCGGGACGGGCGTTGAAGAACTTGGGTGTCACGCGCCTTTATTTCAGCGCGATGCTCCGTGCGGTGCAAACCGCCACAATTGTTGGAGAACACTTGGGACATGCCCCGCATGTATTCGTGGGAATTCACGAGTGGGGCGGCCTTTGGGAAGATCGGGTTGATGGTGGTATGGATCAGCTACCGGGACTAACACGATCGCAGTTGCGCGATCTCTGTCCAAAAGTGGTGTTACCAAATGATGTGACAGACAACGGTTGGTGGTTTCCATCGTCTGTCAATGATAAACCGGTATCGGCATGGGACTATGCGCAGATGCTCCAATTGATTCACAGAAACTGCCGTGGGTTCATCGCGCATTTGGAGCAACACCACGGTGGGGAAGCTGAGAAGATCGGAGCAATTATACACGGAGGCTCCGGCTCAATCCTAATCGGAGCCCTGCTAGGGATGCCACTGCCAAACGAATTTCCAGAGCGCTTCCCACACAATAACACCGGCATCACGAAAATTCGAAGAACCCACGAGCACACACAGTTACTGTATCATAACCAAACCGGTCATCTACTGAAGAATTGTGAGTTCAGTCAAGAAGCTAGCTCCCCATTACTAACATGGTGAGACATTCGATTGACTCAATATTTAGGCGGTATCGCATTATTCAATCGGCTCTTGGCCGTACAATTAGGGTCGGAATATGCACCCGTACAAATCACTACTCCGTTCTTATCCGTGAGGGAAGGATACAGACGAAGTGAATCGCAATCGTATAATCACCGTGGGATATCTCATCATCGTTGGAGGGATGTTTGCGCTTAAAGAATTCCTTAATGGAGATATATACCGCGCTGCGTTAACCGCCATGGCGTTTGTATTATTTGGAGTCCTAACGTTTTTCTACGACGATTTGCAACATTGGATTAAGCCTTTTGCCCTGACTTTACCGTTAATCGTCCTAGGGTCATCAGTTTATCGAGATTTCAGAGTGGGCGATGTCTCCTTAGCGATGCTAGGCGTAGCCATGATTGGGGGCGGTGCAATCATATTTTTCCAATCCCAACCGCTCGCAGCAATTAAGGCAATGTTTCTCATGAATGTAGGAGGATTATTCGCTTATAGACAATCCTTTGACGGAAACATCGAAAACACAATTCGCATGGGCATCCTGTTTACCTTCTTCTTCGTTCTGTTCTTTTATGAGAGTGTACCGGCATGGATTAGACCTTTTGTGATGCTACTACCCATAAACCTCTTGGGGTTATCTGCCTATAGAGATTTCCGACTTGGAAATACGTCCTGCGTTATTTTAGATATAGTCTTGATTGCAGGGGGCGCTCTGATGTTGGTTCAAGACGCACCGTTCATAAAAGGGAAATTGCGGTCCTCTTTCAGTTTAATTCCGGTCATCGCATTTACCGTTTTCCTCCTCTGGGATATACTTCTGCTCTCCTGAAACAAAATCCTCTACACAGGGATGGGATGAAGTTCATTTAAGTTATCAAGAAACGTAGACGCATCTGGAACGAGCAGAATACGTGATGCGTTTTCCTCGTGTAGCACGGTATCCACAACATCTAACAAGGCCCCGTTCAATCGGCAACGCGTATATGAAGCAACACGTTGCATTGAGCTAATCCGAGAGATTATGGCGCACTACAAACAGCTAGAGCTTGATTACAATGGACCAGAAATGGAGGAGACAAACTTAAAAGAAGAGGACTACATCGTTCTGAGTTTGTAACCGGAATCATACGAAGGAATCTTATCGAGTGAAAATACATACGAGTACCGTATCCAGTTTAGAAAAAGACCAACAATAGCCTTTGTCTATTTAATGTCACCGGTAAAATGTATCAGTGGCATCATTCGATTCGACACACCACTTATCGATTCGCCGGAAGAAGAGGAACAGAAGCTTGGCAACTGCAAGCCCGTAATTGAATACCTATCAAGATATAAGTTGGGATATGCTATTCCCATCGCAAGGTGACGGAAATCACACCTGTGTCGTTGGCTAGTTTGCAATCGAAATACAATTTCACACCGCCTCAGGCGTTCCTGTATTTGAAGAACAACAGACCTCTCTTTGATTTCTTGGTTATCCAATGAAATTTGGAAACCTTAATCGCAGGGGAAATTCTCTCCCAGATTCTACCTCATTAGCTGCTTTTTTATGACCACTGTTTTCATCGGAAGGAATCCCCATAGAAATTTTGAGAGAATTGAAGTTTGACCGCGCGGTAGGGGAGCATTCTCGAAGATGACCATGAAGAGACGAAAGACAGTATACCTTGCGAATCCCTACGGTTTCTCGGAGCAACAGCGGGAATACCTATTACCAGCCCTGATTCAGGCACTGGAAGCTATTGGCTTAGAGGTATGGGAGCCGTTTGAGCGAAACAACAATGAAGACATTTCGTTACCCGGCTGGGCATACCGAATTGGACAACGAGACAAGAATGATGTCGTTGAAGCGGACGCGATTTTTGCCGTCGTGAACGGTGTCCCGCCCGACGAAGGGGTTATGGTCGAATTAGGAATCGCGATTGCGCTCGGAAAGCCCACATTCCTATTCCGCGACGACTTTCGGGGTGCCGCCGATTCCGATGAATACCCACTCAACCTCATGGTCTTCACTGGCTTACCCCGCTGTGGATGGGAGCGGTACTACTTCAAATCGATAACTGAGATTTCATCGCCCGACAAAGCATTGGCGCCTTGGGCAAAAATATAGGCAAGATTTTATTTCACATATATGATTACGAACTGGAGGTCTTATGAAACTGATCGGTGGCGGAATTACGGCTGTTCCCGGTATTCGGGCATCGGGCGCGCACGGCGGCTTAAAGTCGGATAACCAGAGAGATGTCGCGTTGATTGTTGCGGATTCGCCGGCAGTGGCAGCAGGGGTATTTACGCGAAATCGTGTATGTGCCGCAACAGTTCTGCTTTCCCGTGAACACCTGAAAGATCCGGTCGCCCAAGCAATAGTCGTCAACAGTGGCAATGCAAACGCCTGCACCGGGGAACAAGGACTCGACAATGCTCGAAAAATGGCAGCCTTGGTTGGGGAGCAGCTTAACTTGGAGTCGAAAAACGTATTGGTTTCTTCAACGGGTGTGATTGGTGTACAATTGCCGATGGATGCAATCAGAAAGGGCATTGAGCGTGCTGCCGATACGTTGCGCGAAGATGGCGGATACGATGCGGCACAAGCCATTATGACCACTGACACCGTGCCGAAAGAGATTGCAGTGGAGATTGAGGTTGGCGGAGAAAAGGTCAAGATTGGGGGAATGACAAAAGGCTCGGGCATGATTGCGCCGAACATGGCGACGATGCTTGCGTTTCTGGCGGCGGATGTGAATATTGCAGCTGCGCCGTTACAGGAAGCTCTCCGGAAATCGGTCAATAAATCATTCAACCGGGTAACGGTTGACACAGACAGAAGTACCAACGACACAGTACAAATCTTGGCGACCGGATCGGCACGCAATTCTGAAATCACCGAAGCATCAGGCGACGATTTTGATGCCTTCTACACAGCACTTGAGTTTGTCTGCATTGAGTTGGCGAAGAAGATAGCGCGGGACGGAGAAGGAGCCACAAAGATGATTGAAGTGGTTGTCAAGAATGCGAAGACCGAGGCAGAAGCCGAATTAGCAGCGCGAGCTACCGCCGAATCCCCGCTTGTAAAAACTGCCGTTTTCGGGAAGGATGCCAACTGGGGACGTATAATGATGGCGGTTGGAAAATCTGAAGCGCAGTTCGATCCTTACCAAGTGGATGTTTGGCTGGGTGATTACCAACTGGTGAAGGCAGGCATGGACTCGGGTTTTGATGAGGAGAAGGCTACACAGCTTTTCTCTGAGGACACGGTTGTAATCACTATAGATCTTGCCGCAGGTGATGCAGAGGCGACGATGTGGACGTGCGACTATTCCTACGACTATATCAAGATAAACGCAGATTATCGGACATAAAGACGCTCAACTAGATTCAGAAATATGCCTCTGCCCGTCATTGCCGAATCCGTCGAGACCGAGGTTTTTGCGAATAACTCGGTCTCTCTTGCGCAATTTCTTAACACGAGCCCTTTAGGTTAGTCTTCAAATGGCGCATCAAACGCAATGTCTGACGGTTCAAAGTCATACGCTTTGACCGCGGCGCATGATTCGCGCGCGCCGTGCTCGCGGTCCATGCCACTATCCTCCCACTCAATCGATAAGGGGCCATCGTGCCCAATGCGGTTGAGCGCTCGGATAATCTCCTCAAAGTTGATATTCCCGCGGCCGATTGAACGGAAATCCCAGTATCGTTGACCATCTCCGAAATCGAGGTTTCCGCCGAAAACGCCGGAAAGACGCGGCGTGGATGACCACCAGACATCCTTCATGTGGACATGGTAGATTCGGCTGCCGAGACGCTCGATAAACGCGACGTAATCAACCCCCTGATATCCAAGGTGGCTAGGATCGTAGTTGAAACCGAAGGTTTCACGACCGTCAAGCGCTTCGATTGCCCGCTCGGCGGTCACAATATCGAAAGCAATCTCGGTCGGGTGAACCTCAAGCCCAAACTGGACACCCACTTCATCGAATACGTCAAGGATCGGATTCCAGCGGTTGGCGAAGTCCTCATATCCCGCATCAATCTGGGCGGGATCGTTCGGCGGGAAGGAATAAAGCAGATGCCAGATGCTGCTGCCTGTAAATCCGTTAACCACGCTTGCTCCCAGTTTTGCCGCCGCGCGTGCAGTTGCCTTCATTTCATCGGCGGCGCGTTGACGGACGCCTTCCGGATCGCCATCGCCCCAGATATTTGGAGCAAGAATGGCTTGATGTCGGCCGTCAATATTGTCGCAGACCGCCTGACCGACAAGGTGATTACTGATTGACCAGACTTTAAGTCCGTACTTCGCCAGAAGGTCGTGTTTTCCCTGACAGTAATCGGGATCTTCCAAAGCTTTGTCAACCTCGAAGTGATCGCCCCAGCAAGCTAGTTCCAAGCCGTCAAAACCCCAGTCGCTTGCTTTCTGCGCCAAATCTTCCAGTGTCAAATCCGCCCACTGGCCAGTGAACAGTGTAACAGGTCTCGCCATTTTGCTGCCTCCTTTGATTCTAATATTTTGATTCTAATATATGGTATTCTTTTTGGAAGGATCGCCTTCAGAAAATTGAACGGTCAACGCTATATTGAAAAGTTGGTTTCCAAAAACACCAAATGTCGGATTACGAAGGTGGTGTATAGCAAGCGTCGATCCAGGCGCGTTTTGTACCGCTTTCGACCGCTTTATGTATGAAATGAACGCCGCGCGCCCCGTCCTGCACCGTCGGAAAGTCTGTATCGAATTCACCCGGCTGCTCGCCAGCAATTTTTGCCGCCATTGTGCGTGCTGCGTTGACGTAGATATTCGCGAAAGCCTCTATGAATCCTTCGGGGTGGCCAAACGGAATGCGGGAGTTGTGCTGCGCGATTTCGGCGACATAGCCGTTTCCTCGTTTGTAAACTTGCTCGGGGCCGTCCGGAAAACGAACGTAGAGGTAGTTCGGGTTCTCTTGATGCCAGTCTAACGAAGCGTCAGTACCGTAAACACGGATGCGAAGGTTGTTTTCCTCTCCCACCGACACTTGAGATGCGTAGAGGATTCCTCTCGCGCCGTGTTCGAAACCCACCAAGACGTTTCCGTCGTCTTCCAATTTGCGTCCCGGCACAAACGTCGTCAGATCGGCGCAAATTTCTTCTATCCCCAAGCCGGTGATGTAGTGAGCGAGGTTTTCCGCGTGCGAACCAATGTCGCCGATACAAGAAGAAACACCTGTTTGATTGGGGTCTGTGCGCCAGACAGCCTGTTTGGTACCTTCCGCTTCCAAGAGAGTTGACAGCCAGCCCTGCGGGTATTCGACCACAATTTTTCGAACCGTTCCAAGCTGTCCGCCTCGAACCAACTCGCGTGCCTGCTTGACCATCGGATAGCCGGTATAATTATGGGTAAGTGCGAAGACGGCATCGTGTTGCGTCACTAGCCGACATAATTCCTCCGCGTCCTCTACCGTCGTTGTCATTGGTTTGTCGCAAACGACGTGGAATCCCGCTTCGAGAAAAGTCTTCGCCGCATCAAAATGAATATTATTTGGTGTAACAATAGATACAAAATCGATTCGATCTCCTTCAGGTAGTTGGCTCTCCTTCTCTGCCATCTCCTTATACGAGCCGTACACTCGACTGGCGTCAAGTAGAAGCTCTTCGCCCTGTTGACGCGATTTGTCGGCGGATGAGGAGAACGCACCCGCGACTAGCTCAATTTCGCCGTCAAGTGCCGCCGCCTGCCGATGGACGGCACCAATAAACGCGTCCGGACCACCTCCTACCATCCCGTAACGTATTTTTCTTCCGAGTGGCATATTGGTATCTCCTTTGATGTTATGTATGCCAACAATCGTGTTGACCGAATCATTTTGAGACTGCTTTCGTAAGTCCTATCTATCTAGCAAATTACTGCATCCAAAATATCGATCCAATATAGCACGGTGGTGGGTTGCTGTCAATCACATAAAAAACGTAAATCGGAGCAATTGTCTCTATTCATGTGTGGAAATCCGTTATCTTGCACTCCTAATTCTCCGTAGGGGATCAAGTGAGTGAATAGCGAATGATCAACTGAGCGAACAGCGAAGGCGATAGAGTTCCCATAGAGATCCCTCCTCGCCCGCTCCCTTTCGGCAGAAATCCCTATATCCAACCACGCCCAGTCCATTGCGAACCACAATCCTGCGAGGCTATATGTAGGGTGCGCACCGCGCACCAGCCTTTTCGTCGTACTCGCGCGATAGAGTTCCTACCAGCCTTCCTATGCACCCGTAGGAGCGGCCTCGCGGTCTCGCTTGCGCAAGCCGGAGCGTCTGTCGTGAATATGCAGGTTGCGGGGCGGTGGAAATCCCCTCGGATGCCGGCGCATTATGCCCGCGCCGAGTTGGCAGAGCAAGGAGCAATTGCACGCTTCAAATACGGGAAAGACGGTGGGGGGTAGCGAACCGGGAAGGATAGTTGAGGGAAAGTACATATGTAGGGTGGGCACTGCCCACCATTTTTCTTAGGTGCGATTAACCGCCTGTTTAAGCCCGTGGGTTGGGATGAACGAAACCGAGAATTCCGGTGTCGACACACCAAACTTCCTCAAACTGGCTGACCCGTCGGATAGCATCAAGGAAAGAGTGAAACCCAACTTCACCCCCTACGTCATCGGACACCTCCCCGGCAAACGTTGGGTTTCACTAGGATCACCGAGAATTTATTCCGAATAGCGTCCCACAATCGTCGTGTCATGCTTGGTGTTTTTGCTTGTTACCGTTCAACCCAACCTACGCGCTTCCCACCATCTCTTATGGGGTACGATAGCCGATCCCGATAGAAATCCCTCAAGCAAACCAGATCGTGGGGGCGAGGTCTCCTCGCCCATTCTGTTGCGCACCCTAATCCCGTGCGGTAGAGCGTCCATTCCGCCAACCCCACACCTCCGCCACACCAATAAACGGCACATGCTCCTCCCACCGCCGACTCAACCCGCCGTTCCTAATCCACGTAATCCAATAATCCATCAAGCGAGTGAATAGATCGTGTGACCGAAAAGGATCAAGGGCGCGAATAGCGACCGCGATAGAGATCCGCCATGTCTGTCGCAAACCGATAGCCCCGTCTTGCACTCCAGCTGAGAACAAGCGACTGAATGAGGAGTGATCGAACCAATGGACACTGAATACGATAGGGAATCCTGATAGTATTTCCCACTGCGATGGAGTTCTTAAAATGAAGTTAAACGTCGCGCCTTGCACTCCAGCGGAGTGCGATGTCGATAGAACTGCAATGCGTACAATCTTCGCGCTCCAAAGGAGCGCAATGTCGGTAGGATGGCGATTCGATAAGGATCAAACGAGTGAACAGTGGTCTCCGTAGGGGCGCGATCAACTGACTAGATAAGGAAGGATCAAGTAAGTGAATAACGATCAACCGACTGATTAGGGAGGACGATAGTAGATTCTGCGCGATAGAATTCCTATAGAGATCCCCCCGCGCCCAATCCCGCGCGATAGATTTCTCATAGCAATCACGACCGGGTTTCCATGACGGCCTGACTTCCAACAGCAAATCGAATCTTCCTCTTTATAGCCAAACGCCCTGCAGTAGTTCTATTTGCTTGTTCGCTTTCCTCGGTGCTATACTTGCCACGCTATTCTACTTCGGTACAATAGCTGTTGTCAAATAAGCGATAGAGCAATTTAGCGCCATCGTCGGTTTCACGAGGCGCGCTGCTGACAGAAATCGAACCCAATGTGTCTTATCATACGTTCTATCGACTAATCGACTCCCGCGGCAAAACCAATCCGTGAAGGAAAAAACTTGAGAATTGAAAACGTCGACTTTCCCAAACCGTTGATAGAAGCCTTGCATGACAACGAACTCGTAGTGTTCGCTGGGGCTGGCGTTTCAATCGGTAAACCTGCCCGTCTGCCCAGTTTCAGATCGTTGACCAATATTATCGCCGAAGGTACCGGGAAAACGGCGCGCGATGGCGAGACGCCTGAGCAATTCCTCGGAAGATTAAAAGACCAAGGCGTAAAAGTGCATGTGCGCGCTGCGCGACCGCTTTCTCAAGAAGGTTTGCAGGCTACGGCCCTTCATCAAGATCTTCTTAGACTCTATCCTAAAACAGCGCCCGTTCGCCTCGTCACCACTAATTTCGATCCCCTGTTTGAGCAGGCAGCCTTTGAGCAGGCAGCCGAGGAAATATTCGACAGTTCGCCAGAAGTATTCCGGGCACCCGCGCTGCCTTTGGGACGTGAGTTCGACGGCATTGTTCATGTTCACGGTTCAGTCCGTCGCCCTAACGAGATGTTACTTACGGATAGAGATTTTGCTCGCGCTTATCTGACCGATGGCTGGGCTCGACGCTTTCTCGTCGAACTTTTCAGTAATTTCCGAATCCTCTTTGTTGGCTACAGTCATGACGACACGATTATGAATTATCTGGCCCGCGCGCTTCCTGCCGGTTCGGAATACCAACGTTTCATTTTGACCGGTTCCGAAGACAAGAAACCCTCTGATGATTGGCGTTCACTAGGGATTGAACCGATAGTCTACCCTCAGGCTAACGAAAATGACTATAGTGAACTCGACACAAGCATTCATGGCCTCGCCGAACTTGTACAGCGACGCGTTGTTGTTTGGAATGATGAAATAACCAATATAGCGCAAGTTCCGCCTCCCACTGACGAGAATAAGGCAGATCTCATTGAGTACGCGCTAAGCGATGAAGTAAACACAAGGTTCTTTGCAAAAGCGGCTTCAGATCCTGATTGGATTGACTGGCTCGACGAGCGTGGACATTTGACCGCGCTATTCCGCGACGATATACTCACCGCGCAAGCCAAAACCTTGTCTTGGTGGTTGGCAGATCGATTTCTTTTCGGAATTAGTAGCTTGTAGCTTTTAGACTGACGACAAACATAAAACTTGGTACCCTGTCGTAAATCTTTTCGTCACACGTAGATGTCCATAGTGACTATTCTTCTCGTAGGAGTTTGCTATGGACATTTTGAATCTTATGAAAGAGTTTCCAAATCAAGAATCTTGTCTCAGATTTATAGAGGAAAAACGTTGGAAGGACGGTGTTTGCTGTATCCACTGTGGCAGTGAAAAAGTTGGACGCAAGAACAAAAACGACATTACTACTGGTTGGAATTGCTACGATTGTGAATCTAGCTTTTCGGCTACAGCAGGAACCATCTTCCATGGTACCAAGATACCTCTCCAGAAATGGTTTTTGGCTATCTCAATTCTTTCCAATGCCAAGAAAAGCATATCGAGTTGTCAGCTTGCTCGTGACTTGGACATGAATCAAAAGTCCGCTTGGTATATGGCAATGCGCCTCCGTGAGAAAATGAGTGATAGTGATGAATTGCTGAAAGGGATAGTTGAAGCGGACGAAACCTATGTCGGCGGCAAACCCAGAGCAAAATCTAAGAGAGGTAGAGGCACAAATAAATCTCCCGTCATCGGCGTAGTCGAGAGAGGCGGTCGGGTGGTTGCTAAATTCATGAAGGTTCTATCTGGTGAAAATATCAGAGAATTCATCCTTAGCAATGTCTCACCCGATGAGTCTATTCTTATGACTGATGAATTTCGCTCTTACAATAGTCTGGACGAAGATATCGAAAGACATGTTATCCATCACCAAGAGAGATATGTTTCTGAGGACGGCGTAACTCACACCAACACCATCGAGTCGTTTTGGGCTTGTGTCAAGAGGTCATTCTACGGAACGCATCATCACTACAGCAAGAAGTGGCTGCCACTGTATATCATGGAGTCTTGCTGGAAATATAATCGCAGAAAAGATGATGAGATTTTCATAAGATTTTTTGATGAATGCTTCACCTGAGCCACATGAATTGTTTGGCTATCGGTATATTCTGTCAACGACAACATCATGGTGTGCTGAAAATCCCATAGTGTTGGAAATTAAAATCCCGCAGATAACCCGCAATGCTCCCGCGAGCATGTACAAACGCTTGGTCAACATGATATGCCTCCATTTCTCTCTTATAGAGATGTATTTTAGTGTGAATCAAGATTCCGAACACTGTCTAAAATGATTGTACATTAAGAAGAGAAAAGCAAGCAAATCGACCAAAAAGCAGTTAACTACTAAGTCCCTTTCTTTTCAACCATGCAAACAGACTTTTCCTGCTCATTGGTAAGCATAATATGCGCTTGCATCCGCAGCTCTGGCGCGATATGGGTTGGAAACTTGCGAGGAATGGTGAAGTTTTTTCTGATAAAGACACGCTTCGCCGCTGGTTTTCACTGTTGCTTACCTCTCTTCGAGAGAAAATAAGCATGAACGATCTGATGCATGTCGACACGGACTATCTCCTGCCTCAGATGGGTGAACTTTGCATAGCAAACGAAATGCTGGATGATTTATTGCAGATATTCGATTGGATGATGGAAAGTCGCATTCGGATTAACAAAGGATACTCGTGGCCTTCTGCCGACGATGACAGGGAAATACCCTCTGTTGATGCTGAATTAATTCCAATTAGCGAACAACACGAATTGAATGAACTGTGGGAAGTGGGACTGAAGCCTAAGCTACCTCAAGTAGCCAAGCCGTTACTCGATCGGGTAATCAGGCGGCTAGAAGGACAATATCTCACACTGTGTACTTGGGGAAAGGTGCACGGCACATGGGATCCAATGAGCGAGGGACGTTCTGCCATTGAGCCTGAAGAAGGGGATGGTAATACCGAATCGATTGATGTGATGATCAATGCGGCCCGCGATTGCCTCTTATGGCTGGCTTCCAATCAGGTAGAAACAGCGACACAATGGTGTAATCGGCATGTGCGTTCGGGAGTAACTCTGCTACGCAGACTTGCGGTACATGGGGTGTACAAACGCGAAGATTTAACAGCAGACGACAAAATTGATTGGTTACAAACACACATAAATCAGATTGGGTTGTCGGTTGGCGCCGAAGTGTTCCCGTTACTACAGCAAGCCTATCCCGAAGCCTGCCCGGCACATCGAAGCTCGCTTATTGAAGCCATGTGGACTTACCGTTGGCCTAAGGAAACAGCTTCGGACGGAGATAAGCATGCGGCAAGGCAACAATTCGACTGGTTTAATTGCATCCATCGATGTGTTCCTGACTGCCTCTTGGCTAAAGCAGCGTTGGATAAAGTGTTGGCGCGGTACCCAGAATTCAAGTCGATGGTACCTCAACCTCCGACACAAGGAGGCATATCAGGTCCAATCGCGCCGCAAAGTGCTCCGCCCCCTGAAGAACTACCGCCAACACCTTCCGCCGATCAACTACACGAGTTACTGTCAAATCAAACTGCAGCGTGGGATGAAGCTAAACATAGTCAAGTATTCCAGAGGCTTGTCAGAATTGAGTTGTATCCAAAATATAGTCACGCGATTGCCAATGCGCTCTATGCACTGGTAGAGAACGGTGGTCCCTCCTATGCCTTAAAACTACTCCCGCAAGCCCAGCGAATCGCTTCGGCACTGTGGCCCCATCTTGACCGGACCGCGCCAATCGATGCAAGAGGAGACTGGCTATTCGCCGCCATGAATCACCCGGCAGGGCTCCTGGCTTACTTCTGGATATCTGCACTCTCACTCTGGCGCGAGCACCACGATCCTAAACCTACAATTCTCAACGATGACTATCGTAGGGCGCTGTCCGACATTGTGGTGGACCGGTCGCCGGCAGGTACGCTCGGGCGGACGGTTCTCGCCAGCAAATTGCATATTCTCTTGGACGCTGACCAGGTATGGACACGTGAATATCTTCTTCCGCTTTTTGACCCGTGCAGCGATGACTTCCAAAGTGCGTGGGACGGTTTCGTAAAATGGGGAAAGCTCAATCCTTCGGTCGCTAAAGCCATGACTGATCTATTCCTCAAGGCAGTTACGCGGATCGGCACCGACCTCTTCAACCAACGTGATTCATTCGTAAAACACTACATCGCTATGCTCATAGATTCCATTTATATCGCCGAAGACCCTCTCAGCGAATGGATTCCTAAGATATTCAATCACGGCAGCCAAGATAGTCCTTCTGCCGATAGCGAACCTACGCTTTTTCCCCGCGCCAATCGATCTATTGCGGAGATCTTTGCATCAGTTATGAGTAGCCGCTTACGGAATATGCCTGAAACCGAGCAGCGGGAGTTGTGGGAGCACTGGCTCAAGGATTACTGGCAGAATCGCCTGGAAGGTGTGCCCTCCCCACTTATGTCTAGCGAAGCTAAACTCATGCTCGATTGGCTGACGGCTTTGACTGCGGTATTTCCCGATGCCGTCGCGCTTGCTGTCCAGATGCCATCGACTTCGTTGGAGCGTACGAGGATTCTATCTTCTCTGGTGAAAAATAGTACATGGTTGAGCCATCCCGATGCGGTCGCGAAGTTATTGATTTATCTGTGGCAATGCGGTATACCGGCACACTATTGGCACTTAGTGCAGAAGATCGTTGCCCCCCTCGTCGAGTCGAAAATCCCGGCAGAACTTCAGCAGAAACTGGAGGACATCAGAATCCAACTCTAGCAATCAATGTGACCAGTTTCAATCTGATGAATCAGATTGATGACTATTATTGTAGGGTGGAATCTGCGATCAAGCGACTGAATAAGGAGCGATCAAAGGAATGGATTATGACTGCGATAGGAATCTCTATAGAAAATCCCACGCGATAGAGCTCCCATAGCAAATCGCGTACGATAGAAAGTCCTTTGGCGCCAGTAGGGCGTGATTCGATACTGTTCAAATTCGTCGTATTCCGCTCTCGCCTTCTTACTTCCCAGCCTTATACCGCGCCACTGGACTCCGTTCCGACGGTGCCTCCCTCACATACCGCGCCGGCATCGTCGGCTCCTGCCACCGCCCCGCTCGTTGCACCTCCTTCACGCTTGCCCCGGCCTCTGCAAGCGACACCGCAGACCCGATACGAAGCGAGTGTCCGCTAATCAATCCCGTCACTCCCGCTTCCGCCGCCCGCCGCTGTATCGCCGCGCGCCCCCCCTTCACCCCCAGCCGATCGTCAGTCACATGATTCTGGAAGCGTATCCTCCGGAACAAAGCCCCCGACGCAATCCCCGCTCTCGTTCGATACCGCTCTATCAACCGCCGTGTCGATTCACAGATATACAGATTCTCGCCCTGGTCCTCCCCGCTTGTCCTCTTGCCGTAGACCTGAAGCCCCTCGGCTCTAACATCCTCCACATCCACTGCAACCGCCTCCGAGATGCGTAACAGGCAATCGCTCATCAGCCTAATCATGGCGGCATCACGGGTGCCCGCCGCGGTATCTGACGATTCCGCCGCCGCACACACCCGCTCCACTTCGTGCCACGTAAGCCCGTCTACCTGGCGCCGCCCGCGCCCTTTACCTTCGCCGCGGATATCAGACAATGCGCGAGCGGTGATGTCCCCAACCACATTGCCAACCCCACGGTACTCCGCCATCCACTTCACCGCGGACACGACCAGCTTGATCGTCGCCGGCGATTTCCCCTGTGCATACAGAAACCTGATATATTCCGCCAGCACCGCATCCGATAGGGCACGTCCGTCTAGCCAAGCTTCCAGCTTGCGGCTCGCGTGCTCATACGCCTTGAGCGTGTTATCCGCCACGTTTGCCCGAATCTCCTGCCCCGTACCCGCGGCGATTCGCAACCCCCTATCCGATTCCTTGCCTTGCTTCATGATAAACCCCTCGTCAGATTTATACCACCGTTGCCATATTCATCGACCGCCCAAGCCGTCGAGCATAACTGGCACCCCAAGTGAACATGGCAACACGAATATCGTTACATACAGCCAGTGTTGAGGAATCTCGACCTTTCTGCCTTGGAGCCTGTTTGAAAAGTACAGTTTGTAGGGTGCGATCAAAGGAATGAATAATGACTCCGATAGAGATCCCCTGCGATCAAGCGAATGAATAATAAGCGATCAACTGAACGAATAGTGAAGGAGCAACTGACCGATAGGGAAGGCGGTAGAGATCCCATAGAAAGTCCTGATAGAGATCCTACCAGCCTCTAAAAGCCCCCAGAGTGGGATCAAGGGAGATCCAATGAGCGAATAGCGAATGCGATAGGGATCCCTGATAGAGACTGCGATAGAGATCCTAACAGGTATGTAGCAGCCAACAATGAAAACATGAAAAAACTCTCTACAAATGACCAAAAATGGCTTTGCCACCGATTATTCAAACAGGCTCTTAGAACACACCCTCCCTTACCATCGTTCGGTTCAACTTCTTCACCACCGCCGGCGTCACCGGATCGTTGTCCGGGAGGAATCCCTCTCCCTTCTTTAGTTTAACAGCCGCAACACTGTCCAACTCAGCCAGCTTCTTAGCCCCTTGCACCGCCTTCAGATCGCCCCCGTAGTACTCGTACCAAGGCAGCTTCGCGTTTGTGTAATCCTGAGCCGTCGGCGGCTTCCCTGGCGGCTCGCAACCCGTCACTTTGAGGAGCTCCACGCGCTATTCACGATATGAACGAAGCAGCGCGAGCCGGTCGACGTGTCCCACGCATCGATGCCGTATTCGTCCTCGTATATCTCCTGCCGCATAAGACCGCCCGGCGCCAACCCCATCCGCGGTTCCTCGCGAAGTACATAGTAGTCTGCTCTGCTCAGGTTCTTATCAAGTGGCAGTTCCTCGTATATCGACCGCTTCATCGGATAGACAGCAATCTGGAGCCCGCCGTGCTCCGCCTCGCCCGTTAGCTGCTCCTCCGCCGTGAAACCCTCACCCAGCGGCATCGCCACGAACTGCCGAATTAGCCCCTTCTCCACGCAGAACCCGTCCAACCACGGTTGACCCGGCACCACCAAGTAATCCTGCCGCTCCCCGCTGAGCTCCTCCTCCCATGCCCCCCCGGTCACCGTGTTGACTTTGCCCGCTGCTATCTTCACCGCCATCGGATAGTCGCCGTGGAAACAGATCCACATCGCCTCCGCTTGATACATCGGGGTGAACACCCCGCCATGTTTCCTCCACGTTTCCGGCAAGTTATCCGGGTAGTCGTCCACTCGACTCAGCGGGAATCTCCCAAGCCCCGGCGGCAAATAATGTTTTCGGTTGTCGTCCGGAATCCGCAGCGTACGCTGGAATTCAATCGCGAGCTCGGCAAATCCGTATATCTCCGGAAATCGAAATATAATCTAATCGTTTCTCAGTTCAATAGTTTTTTTCCCGTTCCTAGTCCTATTAGCCATAATCATAGACCTCTCTGTTTTTTAATTCCTGATGAGCAAAACACTTCAACACGTAATATGTATTATAACAGGATTTATATAACTTAACAACCGAAAACATCAAGCCCTTTCCAATTCAGCCCCGCCGCCCTTGTAGCCCCTCTTCTACGGTCGCAATCCCCCGGCGGACGCGCCCGCTGTTCGTGGCGTGGGGTACGCTGCACACTGCTATCAAGCCAGCTAGCCGGCGAATACCGAGTGCGGTAGACATCCCCTCCAGCCGGCGCCGCGCAAATACGCCTAAGCAACGGGCAACGGCAACCCTCGAAGCGATGCGGGCTGCTTTGGTGTCGTGCCGAGGCGCCGCCCTGCGCCACCAACTGATCGAACATATTGATGGATTGAAAAACGATAAAGCGAATGGCCAACTGACTGGATAATGAAGGATCCACTGAGATCAACCGACTGATTAGGGAGGACGATAGTAGATCCTGCGCGATAGAGTTCCCATAGAGATTCCATGAATCCTAGTTCGGACAATCCCGTCCCCTTCCCCACTCTCCACCGCTCTCTCAAGTGCAAAAGATTTACGGAGTTGGTAGTTAGAGACTGGCAATATTGAACAAGCACGTATACGTATGAGTGGGAGTGTAGTTATTTTCTGACACCTGCACATAAACGTGCTATTATACGGTAAGTATCAAGAAGTTCATCCGCTATCAGGGAAGGGTGGCATACGATAACAGCACACGACACAACAGCGAATTTATTATAGCGCTTCTCTATTGGCTTAGGTATAGTATAATGGGGCGGTTGCAACACAGTGGCGATTGATTCGATACATGCAACACATGAAGATAAAAGAAGGGATAAACCAATGACACGCTTTATTTGTATCCTAGCCTTGCTCCTAGGCCTGATGACATGGGTATACGCCCAACCCGTCAACATGCCCGACCCAAACCTACGCACCGCAGTGCGCGAATCTCTTGATCTTCCAAATGGCGCACCGATTACGCGTGATGCTATGCTTCAGTTGATTAAGCTTCGTCCTGGAAGCCGCGGCATTGAAAATCTATCCGGTGTGGAGTTCGCAAAAAACCTCAGAGAACTATCAATCTGGGGCAACCCCATAACCGATCTCAGTCCTATCGCCGGACTAACTAAGTTGGAACTGCTGTACATGTGGGGGACACCGATTTCGGATATTACACCACTAGCGAATCTGGCGAATCTGATAAATTTGCGTCTGAACTATTGCAACGTTGCCGATATAAGCCCAGTTGCACATTTGCTTAAACTTGAGAAACTGTCATTAGCCGGAAATGGGATCACCGACGTTGGACCTCTTGCCAACTTAACGCAACTCCGACTCCTCAACCTCGAAAACAATGGCATTGTGGATGTGCGTCCGTTGGCGGGCCTGCGTCGATTAGAAACATTAACAATAGAGGGCAACCGTATAACAGACCACAGTCCACTTGATGGATTGTCGTTGGAACACTTTACACATGACCTCGAAACGCCGTGCGACATGGCGCCGCTTCCTTTGGAGCCTCGTATAGAGAATAGAAACTTCCCCTCCCTCTTTTCCGCCTGGATCGATCGGAATAAATACTCGGCATACGATTTGATCTTCTGCTGCCCTCGGTTCGAGAGTTGGCTTGTTGAAACGGCCGACGGTTTTCAATTCCGTACCGCGCATTCATCGTGGGATGGACCGGTTCAGATACGCGACGGCTACCTAGAACAAAACCCGACTATGGTATTTTTGCACGGACTATCTGTAATTTGGCATGAGCTGGACTCCCTGCCCGAAGATTCTCCTTGGTGGCTGCGTGATGAACAAGGGAACATACTTCCAGCCTGGGATATGGGCTTAATGAATCTTAATCATCCGGGTTGGCAGCAGCGGATGATTGACATAGCGGCGACTATAGATCAATGCGGTTTGTACGACGGGATTTTCATCGACGGCTGGAGTGAATGGCATAACGAACGGCGCGGGCAACTACCGGGGCAGGTGGCTATTCTCAAAGGGATACGCGAAAGGGTGCGGGACGATTTTCTTATCATGGTGAACACAAATACCTGGACAGCACCGGTGTCGGCACCTTACATCAACGGACTGTTTTTGGAATCCGGCTTTCCGGGCGATAGCAACTCACCTGAAGATCTTGAAGAACGTCTGTCGGAACTAGAGGATACGCTGAGATGGGCTGAGACCACACTGCTGGAGCCTCGAATCACCGGACTCGAAGGAAGCAACTACCGTGACGAACCGCCAGACAACCCAAAGAATATGCGGTGGATGCGGGCGACTACCACTTTGGCGCTCACGTTTAGCGACGGTTATGTTGCTTTCCCGTTACGAGGAGGACCTTGGTACGATTTCTGGAATGCCGACCTCGGACGCCCCGTCGGAGAGACTTTGCAGCTCTATGAACACCGCCCAGGTCTCTACATCCGTGAATTCACGAACGGTTGGGCGGTATACAACCACAGCGGCGCGGCGCAGGTTGTGACATTGCCGGAAGATGTACAATCAGTAGCTAGCGGATTGAGCAACACGGAACATGCCGTGCTTAACCTGGACGGCGATATTTTTTTGCGGGTGACGCCGAAGAATCCAGCGGACGTGAACGGGGACGGGGTAGTGAATATCTTGGATTTGACGTTGGTGGCACAGGGGTTCGGCGGCGATCGACCGGGCGCCGATGTTAACGGCGACGGCGTTGTTAATGTGTTTGATCTTGTTCTCGTGGCAAATGAGTTTTAGCCTCGTATATACACCGTCGGCCGCAGCCGCGCGCACTTCGTGAATTCACGCACGAACTTTAGCTGTTCACGCCGCTTTTTCAGGAATGCCAAATCTTTCGCCTTTTCTTTTTCGCGACGTTGAGCGTCTAATCCATCAACAGGAATGGCCATCTTGCTAACCTCCTAAAATGTGTGCCATTAGAATAGCCAAGTAATCAGTTTAATCATAGGTAAACAACAACGGGAACAGCTAACATACGTAGAAAAGCGCAGAACCAGCCGGTTGGCCCACCTCCCGCCATCGCACCGCACAGCAGATCAAACGCCTTGACAATGACCGCGATAGAGTTCTCATAGTGATAGCGTCAGCATGAAAAGCGTCTTTGCTTCAGATTCCTACCAACCTATTTCCTTACCATTACAATTGTATAGATCATCTCCTCTCCAGCCATGGTTGCAGAAAGATGAGTAAGGTCATAATTTTCGTATATTGGTAGATTGATCTCATTTTCAGCCGCAACGCGATTGGTCTCGACAAGCAACAAATATCGTCTATCCGTCTTCTCTGTGACTTGAGAAGACTCATCATGAAAGTGATATTTACCAGATGCCGAATCTATATGCCTTCCATCTCTATCCGTTCTCCCAGAATGAGAAAACGTGAAATCTGAAACGAAAATGATACAAGTAAGAAACGCTGCTATTACGAGCAACAACATCAAGATTCTCATTTTTCCCCTCCATGAAAAGAGGGGCAACCCACATAGGCTGCCCCACTGTTGAGGCAGTCCTACATGGCATAAACTCATTGCTCATGATAGGATCTCCCTTTGTTTTGTACTGACGCAGTACCTTTGCGCCCCCCGAATATCCATTCGGGATCATTGACAGATATTTAGTTAGATGTTATAAAAGCAACGGGTGACGCAAGCGAGTTTCCCACTCGCGTACCTTTGCGTTGCCTATGTCGTTCCTCTGCTTGTAGGTATTCGCAGTACCTGCAGGCAAGAACGGCATTACATCAGTCGCTGAATCTGCCGATGATTATCATATACGGGTGTCACGGCTCATGTCAACTCAAAAAAATCTCCTTCTTTGCTGTCTAAAGGATGGGGGTAAGTTCAGTGCGATAGAGATCTCATACATGGCCCTTCCATCTTAATCCTACAAGAGATGTCACTAAGCGAATCCTAACCCGCGTAATCCATTAATCTGTGTAATCAGCGATTCAGACAATCCCCTCTCCTCCCCATTTACCCCTCCCTACCCCCTGACCATCAAGCGAGTGATTGGCGAGTGATCAAAGGAGCGAATAGCGACTGCGATAGACAATCCCCTCACCTCCCTCCACTTCCCACGCTCACCCCAATGTAAAAAACTTATTAACGCTTGACAAATCCGTCCTAACATGATATAATCCCCGATAGTTGCACCACGCGGCATTGATCCGCTTCCACAATTTCATAGGCATGCGCGCGCGTTCCACCCTAGACATGATATCCGGGAAACCGCGCTGAACCAAGTCTCACGCCTTCATTCAGCCCATTGGTGGCTTTACCTGTTGTCAATCAACAGAAAGCCATCAGTGGGCTTTTTTTTTGGTAGTCGTGGCTGGCCGTAAAACTCCCGTGGTTAGCGATCAGCAGCGCCAAAAGGATATATTGGTTCTTACCGGCCGCTGTCCGCCGGCAACTGCTTTATATGGAGAGTTAGAATATGTGCGAAACAAACGAAACACTCAAAATCTCACACGAAGACCACCTAGATGCAATAGTGAACCGCGTCTACGAAAGCTGGGGGACCTCGCAGGTTGTTGATTCCTGGATGGAGAAATATCCCCGGTGGGCACATCTTGGTCGCAAGATATTTCGAGATGCCGCACGCGTTTCTAATCCTCGGTCTAACAAATTTTCAACCGAATACCGCGAAATATATGAGCGCACATTAGCGCACTATCGTGAAGAACGCCGCGCACTACTTGAAGCCATAGCTAGCAAGGCTTCAAGCGCAATTTCGCAGATTGTTGAAAGTGTGCGCTCAAACGTTACCAACGTCCCTATTGACAACGCCCACGACCTGCTTCATCTCTCTCGCGCTATCAACCCCCTTAAGGACATAGCGCTAAAGGCCTTACAAGAGATAGATTATGACCATAGTAACTCCCATGCCCGCAATACTAACCGAGATGCAGTCGATCGGCTGCTCCGCTACAAAGACTTGGCTGACGAACTCACGGAAGATGAAGGATGATGAAGCGTTCTGCCAACTCAGAGCCCATGCCGGCTACGTCTACCCCAATCTCTTTGTCGATTACTACATCAGAAACACCAGCTACCAACTGCTCGCGCTCAAAGATTTCCACATCGAAATCCTCAACGCCATCAAACCGGGCGTGTACGGTAAGCAAATAAACGTCCAAGCACCGCGCGGCACCGGCAAGACGACCCTCGTTAACGGTCTAATCCCTCTTTGGAGGATCTGCTACAAACACTTCGATCTCGCCATGGATAGACAGCCGGAGGAGTTTATCCTCATTGTCGGTCGTAACGAACGTGCAGCGCGCCAACGCATAACCGAAATCCGCGACGTTCTCGAACACAACCCCCTCATCCGACGCGACTTCGGCGACCTCGTCGGTTCCCCGTGGACAAAAACCGAAACCGACACCCGCAACGGCATCGGGCTGAGACCTCTCGGACGCGGCTCATCCCCCCGCGGCGCCCTCCTCGGCGATGTCCGTCCGACGTTGAAACTGTGTGACGACATCGAAGATCCAAAACGCTGCCTCAATCCCGACCTCCGAGAAGAAGACAGGGACTGGTTCATGACCGACTTCATGTACGCCGGCGACCTGGGGAGCAAACACTCCAACACCATCATCGTCGATACCGTAAAACACCCCGAATCCCTCTCCGAACACCTCCGCGCCCTCCCCGGTTGGCGGACACTGCGGTTTGAAGCGGTGATGCATCCTGAAGACATCTACCACCCCACCGCCGAACGCCTCTGGAAACAGTGGGACGGATTCTATAGCGATACAACCCTTGACGACGACGAACGCGAAGAGAACGCGAATGCGTTCTACGCGAAACATCAAGATGAGATGTCCGGCGGCGTGAAGATGTTGTGGCCGGAAAAACTGTCGTACATCCACGTTCGCAAAGAGATTCTCGAACGCGGCTATCACCGCGTCATGCGCGAACTCCAAAACGACGCGCGCGACCCCGCGATGTCGCTCTTCAAGATGGATGGTGCTATCACGTTCTCCGTCATCAAGGAAGGCTTTCGCCGCAGCGACGGGCATGTGGTTCCGTGGCACGACATCGGCGGATTCACCACCTACCTCGACACCATGGGCGGACGCGATGCGGTTGCCAACAGCTACGCCTGCGCTGTCGTCATGGCGTGGGAACCGCTGCCCGGCGGCAGTTCCATGAACCCCGACTCCCTCTCCGGCGTAAACGGATATATCCTGTCGGCGTGGATGGATCGCGTCGCATTGACCGAGCAAATGGAGCACGCCATCCTCCTCGCACAGCGCGCCGAGGCGATGTTGGCGCCCGCGTACCCGAAATCCCACTTCGTCTGCGAACAGCGGCCCGACAAAGACGGCACAATAAAGATGTCAACCGACCATGCGTTCCGTGCGATGAACGAGCGCCACCGCTTTGAACGCAGAATCATGTATCACAAACAGCACCAGAACAAAGAAGATCGAATCGGTACGCTTGAACCCGCGATAGCAAACGGCTGGCTCGCGTTTAACGAGAAAGACTTGCCGGGCGAGTTTTGGAAACAGTTTCGCCAATTCCCAACCGCCGACCATAACGACGCACCCGACGCCGTCCAAGGCGCCTGTCGCTCTCGCATCACGACCACCGCGCAACAACGCGTCGATCTATCTGCAGCTCGTCGATTCAACCGCAACCCCGTCGTGAGACTGTAAAACTATTGCGCAACACATAATCTATTGTATTCTTACACATTACTCATTACGGAGGTATTCATACGTAAGGTGAGATTAACCCACTTCGCCCTGTAGGAGCGATCAACCGAGCGAATAGCGATCAACTGAGCGATTAGCGAAGGCGATAGAGTTCCTCATGTCTGTAGAGAGGAAACGCGCACAATCTTCGCGCTCCAGCTATATGTAGGGTGGAATCAACCGAGCGAATAGCGAGGGCGATAGAAAATCCCGCGCGATAGAGATCCTACCAGCCTTTGAAAGGGCAACGGGCGACAGGCTGTATTGCACTACATGTTGCCGCCGACTTTTTCTATGCTCAACCAAAAAGACCAGATGGTTAAAATCTCCTCCATTTTCTTCAACGCTTGATTGACACCATCTGTTGTGCCACTTAAATGTACAAGTCAAGCTAAAGCTCTTCGCAGCCTTTTCGCTTGTCAATATTATCATGCTTTGCTATAATCGAAACCCCCAAAACAAGGCATTGTCAGATACATAACCCAAGTTTATCAAACAAAATTGAAAGGAGTAATATCGTGAGGAAACTACGTATCATCATCCCGTGCTTAGTTATTGCGTTGTGTATGATGACTTTATCTGCGGACGCCGATGAAACGTTAACCATTGCGTGGGCAGAGTGGCCGCCAGCGGATTATCTGCAGGAATTGTCCAAGGATTTTACGGAAGAAACAGGGATTACGGTTGAAGTCGTTAAAATTCCCTGGCCCAGTTTTCAGGATCAGATTTTCACGGCATTTGTCGGCAAGAGTAACCGCTACGATATTGTCATAGGTGATAGTCAGTGGCTTGGAAGGAATTCTGTGGGAGGGCACTATGTTGAGTTGACGGATTGGATTAACGATAATATCGCGGTAGACGAAATCTACGGCCCGGCAATGACCGCCTTTGCCGAATATCCGAAGGGGAGCAAAGAGTATTGGGCACTTCCCGCCGAGGTGGACGCCAACGGCTACGTCTATCGTACAGACCTATTTAACGACCCGCAGGAAATGAATGCGTTCAAAGCCAAATACGGCTACGAGTTAGCTCCACCCAAGACCTACAAAGAGATGAGAGATGTCGCTGAATTCTTTACCAGACCGCCGGATCTGTACGGGATAGCGACCTACTTCAGCAAAGAATATGATGGCATTACAATGGGGTTCCAGCAGGTGATGTGGTCATTTGGGGGATCATACGGCGATCCGGAGACGCACAAGGTCGATGGTTTTATCAACAGCGAGGATTCCATCAAGGCATTGGAATACTATATTGAACTCACCAAATTTTCTCCACCCGATGCTCCAAATTACTATTGGCAAGAAACACTGGATGCCTATAAATCGGGAAAAGTTGCAATGGCGATGGACTATTTCGCGTTCTTCCCCGGCGCGTTAGATCCGGGGCAGAATCCGATGTATTACGATAAAAGTGACTTCTTCATTGCACCGGCCGGTCCCAAAGGGCATTACATTAGCATCGGCGGGCAAGGGATGTCGGTTTCGTCCTACTCAAGAAACAAAGATACCGCCAAGAAGTACATGAAGTGGTTCATGCAGAAGCCGGTACAGGAGAAGTGGGCGATACTTGGCGGGCTTACACCCCACAAAGAGGTTTTGCAATCCGACACCTTCTTGAATGCCACGCGGTTCAATAAGGCATTTGCGGCGAGCTGCCCATATTTGCGCGATTTCTGGGCAGTGCCGGAATACGCGGAGCTATTGGAGGCTTGTCAGACAAACTGGAACGCTGCTATTGTAGGTTTGAAATCGGCGAAGGACGCCCTGGATGAAATTGCCAGGAAGCATGAAGCCATCTTTGAGGATGCTGGCTACTACGACGAATAAACTCGGAATCAAGGACAAACTGTTAAGGGCAGAATCACCGCTCTGCCCTTCTCTATTCTTTGGGACATAGATGCCACCCACCCGTTTTTCGCGCGGATTAAGCGACTACCAAATCAAGATGATGTTCATCATGCCGACGATGATTTTACTCATCTTGATGAATATCTTCCCGCTTCTCTGGTCGCTTTATCTAAGTTTCCACCGATACAAGGCCTCAATGCCAGGGCGACCGCCGAAGTTTATCGGGGTTCAGAACTACGCTCGCCTGCTTTCAGATCCGGAAATATGGGGATATTTCCAGACAACCGCGTATTTCGTGCTGCTCGCCGTTACCGCTCAATTCCTCATCGGCTTTGGGTTAGCGCTGCTACTCAATCGTGAGTTCCGCAACAAGGGATTAATCACAACGCTTCTGCTGTTGCCGATGATGCTCTCGCCTGTTGTCGTCGGACTATTTTGGCGTTTTATCTTGGCTTCCGACAGATCCGGACTCCTCAACTTTTTTCTAAGCCCATTCCTAAGTGCGCCTATCGGTTGGACAACGGACCCCAAGATTGCGATGATTGCCGTTGTGATTGTCGATACTTGGATGTGGTCTCCATTCATGATGTTGATCGCTTTAGCCGGGCTATCTGCTGTCCCGAAGTATCTTTACGAAGCTGCGGACGTTGATCGCGCCTCAAATTGGTTCAAGTTTCGATGGATAACGTTACCATTGGTTTCACCGCTATTGCTTATTGCCCTGCTATTTCGGACAATGGATGCGTTCAAGATGTTTGATATCGTGTATGTGCTTACCAGAGAAGGCGGGCCCGGAACGGCTACAGAAACAGTGTCCATGAATCTCTACAAACTCGCATTTCGGAACTATAACACCGGCAAGGCGTGTGCCATGGCGTACATTCTCCTAATTATCATTGTCGCTTTAAGCAACATCTACGTGAAATATCTGAACAAGGTCAAGGCGGAAACCTAAAAATCATGAGGGACGTTGGACGCAAGCATTTGAGTCATTACATCATACTCGCTGTAATCGGGATTGCAGTCATCGTATATCTCATGCCAATCTATTGGATTGTTGCCACGTCCCTGAAAGCACCAGGCGACATTGTGACGAAGATGCCCAAGTTTCTGTTCCGGTTAACATTAGACAATTATCGGAAATTGATGCCGGCTGAAGTGCCCGGAAAAACTTATATGTTCCTTGTCGAAGCGTTGGTAGGCGCTCTCCTCTTCGCGCTGCCGGGGCGACTATGGTCAAGATCCCAGACCCCCACTATTAGACAACACGCCGCATTGTTATTGAACCGTCTTTTGGCACTCACCTGCCTCTACATTGTCGTTTCCACGCTGAATTACCACTTCTTACTGTTGGCAGTTTATGTGGGAGCCGCATATTGCGTAATTTCCAAAGCCGTGGCAAAGGAGCACCAGGTGCGTTTCGGTTTCATCAATGTGTCGGTGTTTGCGCTGGTTGCCATCTGTATATCTCTGGCTGACGGCGGATCAAAGTATTTTCACCAACTGTTAAACAGTCTCATTGTCGGGGTTGGCAGTACCATCCTAGCAGTTGGCCTTGGAACATTTGCCGCTTACGCATTTTCGAGGTTCAAAACAGCGGGAAAAGAGGATTTGCTCTTCTTTATTCTCAGTACACGTATGCTACCGCCAGTGGTCGTAGTGATCCCTATCTATTTGATGTATAGCGCACTCGGATTGCGCGACACACACGCCGGGCTTATCCTGCTGTATACCACTTTCAATGTGTCCTTTGCTGTCTGGTTGATGAAGGGTTTCATTGATGAAATCCCGAAAGAGTACGAAGATGCGGCTCTTGTCGACGGATACACCCGCTTCCAAACCTTCATCAAAGTCGTCCTACCTCAATCCGTGACAGGAATTGCCGCAACCGCCGTTTTTTGTCTAATCACTGCATGGAATGAGTTTGCGTTTGCGCTAGTCTTGACGGAGGTGGGTGGCAAGGCTGTAACCGCGCCGCCGTCAATTACGAGTGCGACAGGATCCGGGGGCGTGGACTGGGGTAAAATTGCAGCGGCGACATTTGTATTTTTATTACCGGTTGCAGTGTTTACATTCCTAATGAGGAAACATCTCTTACGCGGCATTACCTTTGGAGCAGTAAAGAAATAATCAACTTGGCAATTAACAAACCGCTGTGGCATAGCTGATTGGAGAACATGTCGGTTTCACTATGGCATCCGTAAAGCTAGAGAACCTGACAAAGCGTTTCGACGACGTTATCGCACTTGACGGCATCAACCTTGATGTTGCCGACCAAGAATTCTTCGTGCTGCTTGGCCAAACCGGTGCGGGCAAAACCACAGCGTTACGCTGTGTGGCCGGGCTTGAACATGCCGAAGAAGGGGGAATCTTTTTTGATAGCGAGCGGATTGACGACCTTTCCCCTGCGGAGCGTGATGTCGCCTTTGTGTTTCAATCTCACATTCTCTATCCGCACCTCACCGTCTACGAAAACATGGCATTTCCGCTACACCCGCGTAAACTGTCGACTGACGAGATCGACAAACGCGTCAAAGAGATTGCCGCTATGTTACATATCGAACCCCTTTTGGGACGAAAACCCGGTCAATTGAGCGGTGGTGAAACACAGCGTGTCGGGCTTGGAAGAGCGATGGTTCGTCGTCCGAGATTGTTCTTGATGGACGAACCTATCTCCAACTTGGATGCGAAACTTCGCAGCGAGATGCGCGCCGAAATCAAGTGGAGACAACGGCAGTTGGGCACGACGATGTTGTACGTCACGCATGACCAAATTGAAGCAATGTCGATGGCGGATCGAGTGGCTGTGTTAGAGGAAGGGAGTATTCAACAGATTGGTACACCGATAGACATTTACAATTCCCCCGCCAATCTGTTTGTCGCCGGTTTCATCGGCAACCCGAGCATGAATCTCCTTTCCTGTCACCTTGTCGCTGATGGAGATCAATTCTTCGGGAGACTTGCGGGTGGGTTCCAATTCTTGATTACTGACTCCGAAACTGTTCGTACCTTGACTAACTCAGCCAAGGATGCACGCGTGGTTCTCGGCGTGAGGCCTGAAGATGTGATTGTAAACCATCAAGCGATGCCCGGTGCCACATCCATAGAGATCTACAGTTTTGAACCCTTGGGTGCGGAGACCATTGTCGAACTAATAATTGGAAAGAATGAGCAAGGTGCAAATCTCATTCTAAGAACGCGAGCGTCGGCTACCCTAAATGTCGAAATTGGACAAACGCTCAATATGGCGTTTGTACCTGAACGACTCCATTTCTTCTATCGCGATACTGGACAGGCGATTTGTTAATAGTCAATCTTGGCAAGTCTTGATGCACCATGAGACCTCATGCAAAATACTCAGCGTTTAGGTATCTATGGAGGCCCATGCCATTGGGTTGCCTTTACTATATGGTATGAAAAACGATTTCTGCGGAGATAATCAGATGAAAAGATTACTGCTACTTTGGTTGAGCGTTTCGCTCGTTTTTGTATTGTTTTCGTCGAATACTTTCGCGCAGGACTATACCTGATGGAATTTGCCTGAAGGTGCCAAAGCACGATTAGGTAAGGGTGGGCTGTCTGGGAATATCGCGTACTCGCCAGAGGGTCTCGCCTTGCAGTCGCGGCAACTATTGGTATCTGGCTATATGACGCTCATAGTGGCGCCGAAATTAACCTTTTCAGGGGCCAAGCGCTCACTAAAACCGTAGCATTTAGCCCAGATGGTTACATCCTCGCTGGTGGGAGCGGTGACGGTACCATCCGTCTGTGGAGTGTGGAAACAGGTGCACACATCCAGACACTCACCGGGCACACCCGAGGTATCAAAAAGATTGCGTTCAACCCAGATGGTAACACGATCGTGAGTGGAAGTGCGGACAAAAGCATCGCCTTTGGGATGCGAATACAGGCACTCTTAGAGCCTATTTGAAAAGTACAGTTTGTAGGGTGCGCACTGCGCACCAGCCTCTAAAAGCCCCGGAGGGGCGGAAGGTGTGTGGAAACACCGAAACCCCGTGCAACCTAAGCCCCAGCGGGGTGACAGGTATATAGCGGGCAAATTCACAAACATGAAAAACTGTCTTCAAATGACTAAAAATAGCTTTGCTGCCGACTATTCAAACAGGTTCTTAAACAGACACTTACAGGGCATAGCGATGGGGTGAATAGTGTGGCGTTTAACCCAAACGGCGCGTGCTTGCCAGTGGGAGTTTTGATACAACCATCCGTCTATGGGATACGAAAAAAGGCACGCTCGAGCGAACACTCACCGAACATACTGACAAGGTAAGTAGTGTCGCGTTTAGTCCAGACGGTAGTGCCCTTGCCAGTGGTAGTCATGACAATACAATTCGTCTTTGGGATACTGTCACGCAGACGACAAAACGCACGCTTAGTGGACACACATGGTGGGTTTGAAGCGTGGCGTTCAGCCCGGACGGTAGCACAATCGCCAGCGCGAGTCATGATGGGACAGTACTATTGTGGTGAATCAAGTTTACACAAGTTGTCACCGGAAACAGCAGGGGAGATTCACTGATGCACAAGTATGCCGCTCGTAAGCTGGACACAATTGATCTTGTTAATTCTTTGCCCATGAGTTTGAAGAACTCATTGCCATTCGTCTTTATGTGATTGTCTGATTATCAGATCCATGTTAAACTTTCACAGAAAGATTTGGCCCACCGTGTAAGAAGGGAGTGAGTCCATATTCGCAGTTTATTACGCCTTAAGAAATACATTGCCCGCCATCGGTTTGCAGTAATTATCAGCCTGATTTCCGTTCTCATCACCAATGCCCTCCTGTTGATTAGTCCCAAAATCTTAAAATGGACTATTGACGATCTGGAAAGATCCATTCACCCTCGGAAACTCTTGCTATACGCTCTTCTAATCTTTGGAGTTGCGCTGGTCGGCGGTCTAATACGGTTCGCGCAGCGGAAGACAATCCAGAGTGTAGCGCGAAAAACCGAATACTACCTGCGCAGCGATTTTTTTGCCCACTTGCAAAAGCTTTCGGCAAGTTATTACAACCGCGTTCAAACGGGAGATTTGATGGCGCGAGCAACGAGCGACATGAACGCTGTTCGGATGATGCTGAGTACATCAATTTCATTTACGCTTGACGCAATTGTGTTCTTCGGTTTCGCACTGATTATTATGTTGAATATTGATGTCACCTTAACTTTATATGCGCTACTCCCCTACCCGGTACTTGCGGTATTAATCCGAGAACTCGGCACGCGAATTCATAAAAGCCATGAGAAAATTCAAGAAGGTTTCTCGGATATGAACACTGCGGTACAGGAGAACTTATCAGGTGTACGCGTGGTGAAAGCATATACGCTTGAGGACGCTCAGAAAACTCGATTCCAAGAATTCAACCAGACCTTCGTAAGCCGCAATCGGGTACAGATACGACTGATGGCATTTTTTTTTCCGATATTTCGTTTTCTACCCGGGATTGGCGGTGTTGTCCTTTTGTGGGTAGGCGGCATGCGTGTCGTTGATGGCCGGATTACGCTCGGCGATTTTGTCTCCTTTGGCGCTTATCTGACAATGCTTGTCCGTCCGATGATTATGCTCGGGTTTGTGGTAAACTCCTTCGAACGAGGCGCTGCCTCCATGAAACGTATTTCGAGAATTCTTGATGAAAAACCGGACATTTACGATAGTGAAAGTATCAACCGAGGAATCCAAACTATTCAAGGAGCAATCGAGCTAAAAAATCTCAATTTCGCTTATCAGGACGGAGTTCCCGTTCTCAAAGACATTAACCTCAGAATTGAACCTGGGGCCACGGTTGCCATCGTTGGACCAACAGGTTGCGGCAAGACAACCCTTGTAAACTTAATTCCACGGATTTATAAAGCCGATCCCGGAACAATCTTCATTGATGGAGTGGACATTCAAGACATTCCCATTGACGTGCTTCGCTCAAACATCGGGGTCGTATCACAGGAACCGTACCTTTTCTCCGACTTTCTGCGCAGTAATATTGCGTTTGGCGATGAAGACGCGAGCGAGATTGAAATCAAGGACGCTGCCCACGCCGCCGATTTGTTAGCACAGATAGAGGAGTTTCCGGATGGCTTGGAAACGTTCTTGGGGGAACGCGGCATAACAATCTCGGGTGGACAGAAACAACGCACCGCGTTGGCACGCGCGATACTTGTCAACCCACGTATCCTAATCTTGGATGACGCGTTCGCAAGTGTTGACACGCACACGGAGGATACTATCTTGAGCCGTCTCAAGGGGGTCATGGCGAATCGGACGACACTCATCATTTCGCATCGAATTTCGACGGTCAAGGGAGCGGATCTCATCATCGTTTTGAAAGACGGGGAAATAGTGGAGCGTGGAACCCACGAAGACCTGATAGCGCATAGTGGCATTTACGCGGGAATTCATGAGAAGCAGTTGCTACAAGAGGAGCTGGAAGGACTTTGAATTGCCCTAGGTTTGTAGTTTGACGACCTCTACCCAGCAACTCCCGTAAGAATGGCCTTCATAGTTTTCATTCGGAGGATTTACCTGTGTTTGGCATGGGTGGTAATTTACATGACTATAGTGAAGAGGAGCAAGATCTTGGCAAAATCTATGACCGCGTACTAATGAGGCGGTTGGTTTCGTATATGAAACCGTATCGTGTTGAGGTTGTATTGCTGGCATTTCTCGTAGTCGGTGTAATGCTCGCTCAGTTGGCAGGTCCGATCCTTCTTCAGATTGCAATCGATCAATACATTCAGCCACGAGAACTAGCCGGTTTGGAGTTTATCGCCTTTTTCATGATTGCGGCTATGGTTGCGGAACTTGTGTTCAGCTATGTAAATGAGTATAGGATGCAGATGCTTGGGCAAAAAATCATGTATGATATTCGGACGCAAATCTTTTCCCATCTGCAAAGGCTCAATGTAAGTTACTTTGATCGAAACCCCGTAGGGCGATTGATGACCCGCGTGATGGGGGATGTTCAGGCGCTCAACGAACTTTTTACATCGGGCGTAATTACGGTTTTTGCGAATCTGTTGAATATCATTGGCATTATGGCGATGATGCTATTCTTGAATTGGAAACTTGCATTGGTGACGCTGACAGTTCTGCCAATCATCTTCGCTGCAACAACAGTTTACCAAGTGTATTCCCGTAGGGCGTTTCGAGATCAACGTAAGCATCTTGCACGGATTAATGCTTTCTTGAACGAGAGCATTCTCGGCATGACAACGGTGCAACTCTTTACACAGGAGCGTCGTAGCTTTCTCAAATTTGATGAGCGGAACCGGGAATATTTGCGGGCAAGTCTCAAGACTGCTATCTATTTTTCCATGTTTTTCCCACTTATTGAGGTAGTTGGTTCTCTTGCAACCGCGATAATCGTGTGGTACGGAGGTGGACAGATTCTACAGAATGCCCTTTCCTTCGGGGTACTCGTTGCTTTTATTCAATACGCACAACGTTTCTTTTGGCCCATCCGTGACTTGAGCGAACAGTACACGATTTTTCAATCAGCAATGGCTTCCTCCGAGCGAATCTTCGAACTCTTGGACACTCAACCGACAATCGTTGATGCTGCCGCACCTAAGGAAGTCAACCAATTCACAGGTCGAATTGAGGTCCGAAATGTCCGCTTCGCTTACCAAAAGGACGATTACGTGCTGCATGATGTATCTTTCAAGGTCGAACCGGGAGAGACGGTTGCCATTGTTGGTCACACCGGCTCGGGCAAGACGACAATCATTAATCTCCTGTGCCGATTTTATGAACCTAACGAAGGTTCCGTCTTGATTGATGGAGTGGATATCAGGCAGATGCGTCTGAACGACTTGCGACGTGCCATCAGTATCGTGCAGCAAAATATCTTCCTGTTTTCCGATAGCATTGAGGAGAATATCCGGCTCGGGAACGAGAGTGTTACCCGCGAACAAGTGATTGCAGCGGCGACAGAAGTACATCTTGACAAGTTTGTAAGCAGAATGGCGGATGGCTACGACACAAGTGTGCAGGAAGGCGGCAGCGGCTTGTCAGTCGGTCAAAAGCAGTTAGTCGCTTTTGCGCGCGCGTTGGTTTTCAATCCCGATATTCTAATTCTTGACGAAGCGACATCAAGCATTGATACCGAGACAGAACTTCTAATCCAGGATGCGTTGAGTCGCCTTATGGCAAATCGAACCTCAATTGTGATTGCGCATCGACTTTCGACCATTCAGAATGCCGACAAGATTATTGTGATGCACAAGGGGCAGGTTCGTGAAATGGGGACACATAACGATCTCTTGCGAAAACGGGGTGTCTATTATCGGCTTTATCAGCTTCAGTATAAGGGCCAAGAAGTGGGGTAATCTAGTCTTATCAACAGGCGAGTCCATTCATTATCCATGCTAATTATCGCTACTACTATATATGTGATTGCACCTGCATCCACTTGCCGGTGAAACCTTCTTCATCTCACTACAAGTCGGGAAACTCAAGCTAAAGTAACTACGTCCCCACTCCCTCGCATCAATTGAGTCCATCGAATTCTCGACGAATTAGGATTTGAAAAACCGTTTTGACGATTCTACCCAAGTCTACGTATATTAAAAGAACGTCAAGCCTGTAGCTCATCGCAATTGTCAGTTTTGGGCAGGAAGCCGTAAAGCGCTGTAACAACTTAGCTGAAGGATCTTGCACGAAGGCGTCTATCCCATCAAGATATTCTGCACCAAATGCGTTCAGTTGTTTCATATATGCCACTGGAAAGCCGTTTATGCCGCATGAAATCCGCTGTCTTGGGCTATCGCCACATTTGGCATAAAATTTGCCCTGTAACGGCGCAGTCAGTGCTTGACACAATGGTGAGGGCGTTAAAATTTACATCCTAGATTTTTTGAGTTAGCTAACGACAACGTATGTTGTCTTTCAGATCGACTTGGAGTGTTGGTCTATTGTGACGTGGAAGTAGGGGGTTATGGAATTGACTTCCCATATTGTGTTACAGATTTCCATGTAAAATCATTGTTTTAACACAGGCTGGCGGAAACGAGTAGTTGAATGCACGTATGTGAAACTGCTTGAGGCTTAATTATGATTCGTCAATCTAAGAAAACACGTGCTGCAAGAGCGCTTCTCATATCAGCGGTTGTCCATCTTTTCCTCATGATTGTGTTGACTTTTCTGTTTTACAATAGTGAAAAAGCAGAATTTGACGACGCAATTGGCGTCGAATTTCTTGATAAAGACAATCTTCAGAAGCCGCGCCGGAAGTTGCTTAAGCCCCCTCTACCCAAACAACTGCTGACACTGCGGAAATCCCAATCCACGACAAGCGATCAACCACGAACTGTCAAGTTAATTGCATCCTCAAATCCGATTGACGAAACCGCGCGCCGCCTACCCAATTCACTGTTCCGGAACGCGACTACGAATCAGGATAATCCGCAAGATCAGCTTCCTGACGTTATGACGGATACACAACGTATCTACAGTCGTGAGGTATCAATCCCTGAATCTGTTGCAAGCCGATTTCAGGAGGATGATGCAGATGGCGTTAAGAGTTATCGTCAGCGAGTGAGCGGAGAGGGGGCCAATGGACTTCACTCCGTCGAATCAACGGGTGCTTCGGATGTTGGGACAGTGGGAGATCAACCGGGGACGGGCCAAGGTGGCACCGGCGGCAAGATCAACGCGAACAACCCTTTTGCCCATGCACTGAAGCGCATTGCCGACCACGTCATAAGCACAAGAGAAACGGACAAGGTTAACGTGGTCTTCGTGGTCGATACGAGCGCAAGTATGCGGGACAACATCCAACAGGTCGCCAACCACCTGAACATAATGACTGATGAATTTGATACCATCAAGCTGGAATATTATCTAGGAATGTCCGAATTCAGCGTCCGGCGCGATGGCCAACGCTTAAAGACAGTTTCGTTAAGACCTGATGTAGGGCTGATTCGTCGAAATATGCAACGCGCGCGACTTAGCGGAGATGAGCATGCGCTTGATGCGCTTGTCGATACTTTAAACTATATGGAATTTCACCCCGACGCGGACAAGCACTTGGTATTAGTCACGGACGAACGTGCCACGACAAGCTTGGCACTGGAGAACGCGACGGTAGACATGCGCGCGAGGATAATCCGCGATTGTCTGAGCCAAGAAATCCATACGAACGTACTTGGTTTCACCGAGCCATTCCAGAAGCAGATTGCCGAAGAAACAGGCGGACTTTGGCAAAAAATCCCTGGCGGATTACCTCAGGTAGCGTCTTTGCCGACCTCACGTTTAGCTAACGAGAGATTCCTCAAAGTTTTTCGCGACATCGTCAAGGACATTCGGCAGAGTGGGATCCTTGTGTTTAGCATGGACGTGGAGTTCCAGCATGACTTGGATGCTAAGGGCAACTTGATCTCGAACAGTATCTTACGTAGGTTCAAGAAACATGGTAGACCTCTGTCCGCGAAAGCGTACATCAAGAGAAATGGGAAAGGTCATAACTGGTTGATTCTTGACGGTCAAACCTCTTATACGATAAGAAAAGTTAACGACAAGCTGAACGTTCATCTTGGTCATAGCGTAGAATCGCATTCAACTCCAAGTGTTGTGGATGTTGTAATCATGTTGGATTACAGTCGCAGCATGGGCGGAAAGTCCGAGGCCGTGATGCTCGGAATCAGTACACTGATTGGCAGGCTCGATCTTCTCTCAATCTCTTATAGAATTCAACTCATCCGTTTTGCCGAAGCAAAAGATGCAATCAAGTCTGTCGACGGGACTGTTGTCACGCAAGGCTTTGTTACGGAGTCCCAAATCAAGACATTTCTGGAAGCTCCTTTCGGCGGTGACGAGCATTTGATTGATGCTATCGTAGAGGGGTTGCCGAAGATTGAGTTTCGCCCTAATGCGGCTCGTGTTCTTCTTGTTCTGACGGATGAGCCAAGCACCGGTAGTCTTACAGAAGATCGGGCAATCGAAGTCTGTCAATCGCTCGGTATACAAGCGTATGTGATTGGTGATCCTACTGACGTATTTCAACTCGCACTTGCCGAGCGAACCGGTGGTCGTCTGTTCACAATGTCCAATCACCTGAGCAAGAGATACCCGTACCAATGATGCGGAATAGGTCGTATTTGAAGCATTATTGACCAAAATTCAAATCCTATCATACAGGAGAAATCGATGTCGGAAAAATCGTCCGCAAGCACCGAACAGCATCGAGAGGCCGCAGCTGAACAGGGGCCAGTCAAAGTAGCAATCGTAACCGTGAGTGACACGCGTACTGCGGAAACGGACAAGAACGCCGCCTATCTGCGCGAACAAATAGCTAATGGTGGAAACAGCGCGATTGCTTATCGTATTATCAAGGATGAACCGGCTCAGGTGGAGGCAGTTTTGGATGAGATGACGGAGACAGACGCACGCGTTATCCTCTTTAACGGCGGCACGGGAATCGCACCTCGTGACACGACCTTTGATGTGTTAAGCCGCAAGCTGGAGAAAACCTTGCCCGGTTTTGGGGAGCTCTTCCGTGTGTTTAGTTACGAACAGGTCGGCGCGGCAGCGATACTTTCACGCGCAACGGCGGGAGTATATCATGGGAAGGTAATCATCTCAACGCCGGGTTCAAGCGCAGCAGTGCAACTGGCGTGGGAAAAACTCATTGGGCCAGAACTACAACACCTCGCATGGGAAGTTGGACGCTGAAGGGCAGACTTGAGGGTTGGTGGTGTCAAGAGGTTGCAGATTCAAATGCTCTATTTTCGTGCGAGTTCATAATGAATGAGTTCCAATCCTCCGTATGCATCCGCTTGACTCCGCCCAACTTCAATTAAGCCGCACGAGAGGTATGTTCTACGAGCAGGTAGAAAAAACGGGTGATATGCGGTCGTCACCTTGGCGCGATGTACTTGGGACAGCAATTCATCCAACCCCATTTGGCCCTGTCCCTTCCCATATCCTTTGCGACGGTGGAGCGGCACAATGCAGTTGTGACCAAATGATCCAACTTCTGCCCCCTCTGCGTACCAAGATACAAACCCAATCGGCTTATCGTCGAAGGTACTTATCACTCACTGCTTTGCCGCTTGAATTTGGGCCATCAAACAGATCGTCGTCAGTAGCCTCGAATCCGTGTTTGTAATTGGGTTTCGCTTCCAACAGGCTCGCATAACTTACGCAAAGCAGTTTGTAGATAAGGCGTCTGTCAAATTGGTCGACCCGTTTGAATTCAATCATCTGAAATGGAATTGCGGCAGATTTCTACGGGGATGCGTCCTACCCGTTACGGTATCTCGCCAATATTTCTTGGAGGCCTCTCCGATCCAAGACCTCTTTGTTGACAATATCATCCGAAATTTCACCTTGTGAAACCTGAATAACTCGTTGGCAGTTGGTGCGGCCAATGTCTTGGTAGCATTCGTCGGTCATGGCAATGGCGTGCGGCGTGAGTATGACATTATCAAGCGTGAGCAGTGGGTCGTCCGGGTCAACCGGTTCCTCTCCAAACACGTCAATTCCTGCCCCTCGAATGCCCTTCGTTTTCAGAGCTTCGGTCAACGCCCCCTGATCGACTATGGGTCCACGTTCAGTATTGATAAAAAAGGCACTGGATTTCATAAGTCTAAATTCACGAGCACCGATTAATCCGTGGGTCTCCTCGGTAAGTGGACAGCAGACACACACGTAGTCTGCTTCTGCAAGTAGCGATTGCAAGTCCGTAAGCTCTACGTTCAAAGATTTGGCAAGTTCGGTTGGAGCGTAGGGGTCGTACGCCATTCCCCCGTTACGAACAGCTTTGTCCCTTGCGATGACATGCTTCGACAACGCAAACATTAGGGAGATAATCCCTTCTGCCACCGGGTGCCGCACACCGCGCGGCGTAATCGCAATCATTACGTTTGCTTCAGTTGCCGCTTGGAGATCGAAGTTATCGTAACCGACGCCATGCCTTGCGATTAGGGTCAGATGGTCTGCGCCTTCAAAAGTCTCCGTCGTGTAAACGCCACCAAACGCGATGAATGCGTCAAGCCCGCACATTTCCTTGAGGGGAACTAAGGTAGATCTGTTTTGATAAAGTGATATTCAATATGTGGTTGCTTCTCAAGTAAATCAAGCCCAATGTCCTTGAAGCGCAATCTACCATCCAAGTCTAAGAATCTGGGAGCTAATCCGACGCGGAATTTTTCTTTTTCCATAGCCGTTTCTCTCCATTCAAGCACGACAATTTATCTGCCGTCAACTACAATACTTCACGTACAAACGTGTACATACCTCTCATCCAGAAGGCGTAATAAATTCCATTTGCGTAGCAGAAATACATCGTCTTTAGCATGATGACAACGACAAGAATGGCAGCGCCGGTCGTTATTAAGAGTATGTCCCGGGGTTGCATCTTCAGAGATCGTAAATATGTACGCTGTTTTCCGACAATATCGGGTGAGAACGCTCGACTTTCTACAGCTTCCCCGAGATGTGTAGCGCGGCGAATATTGTTGGTCAAAATCGGGCGAAAACTGTTGAGAAGCCCACGAATAATCTGCAGTGGGTTGAATTGGAAGTAACGAAATCCTCTTAATCGCTGTGATCTAATCACATTTGCCGATTCAGCTGCTATCAGCGGGATATAGTGCAAGCCGGTGTTCACCATGAACGCTAGGTTGTAGGGCACACGCAACTTTACAAAAGCCAATAGCAGATCGCGTGGTTGAGTTGACCAGACAATGAAGCACCCGATTGTCAGGGTTGTATTGAATCGTAGCGACTGAATTGCACCGTGTAGAAGACCCTCGCGATACACTCGAACGCCTCCGGTCATGCTGCCGATTATCGGAACATCACGTCCTACGAGGATGAAAAATACTGTACGCGGAGACGCATTGTAGAATATGGCTTGACTGTATATCAATCCCCAGGTGGCAAAAAAAATGAATAAAATGAGCAGTCGGTATTGGCGCCAGGATGGAAAAGAGAGTACAATCAACCCAATGCTAATTAGAAAGCAGAACAGTAACGACGTCGCGCTATCAAGCATGATAACGAGAGCCCCGAAGAACATTAGCATGAGGATTTTGGTGCGCGGATCGAGGTGTGTTATCGACATGTCAAATTGGTCTGGCTGTTCGCTAACCGCCATTTCAATTGAGTCTTTAGAGGCGCAATAAGCGAAGCATACTCCAGAAGATCCGGATTTGAAAAGGCATCACTTGGTTTCCCGTCGAAAATCAGTTCACCTTGACGTAATAACAACATACGTTTCGCGTATTGTAAAGTAAGTTGGGCGTCGTGGGTACAAAAAATCAGCGTTTTATTTTGCTTTTCGACAGTATCGCAAAGTACACCCATCAACCGTTGGAGATGACTAAAATCCTGTCCCGCGGTAGGTTCGTCAAGGAGAAGAATGTTTGGGAGAAGCGAGTAGGCTGCGGCGGTTGCTGTTCGCTGTCGCTGTCCTCGCGAAAGGGAATAGGGAGCTTCATTACCGACACTGTCCAAATCGAATGCTGACATAACTTCCTCGGTCCGCTCCTCAATCTCATAACGAGATAGTTTAAGGTTTTTAGGACCGTAAGCGACTTCATCGCTTACGGTTGCCGCTTGCAGCAGGAGATCGGGATCTTGAAAGACAATTCCGATTTTTCCCGCCAAGTTGTGAAGCTTCAAGCGCTCTCTGCTTATGTCTGCAATGAGAATTCGTCCGGTCGTGGGACGAAGTAGCCCGGGAACAGATAAAAGCAGCGTCGTTTTTCCGGATCCATTTGCCCCCATAATCGCGATTACTTCACCTTTACTAATTTCAAATGAGACATCGCTTAAAGCAGGAATCGCAGTGCGTGGATACTGAAACGTGAGATTTTCGATACTGGCTAGTACATTTCGCGAATCTTGATGTGATTGATCGTGGCTAGCCAAGCCTGACAAATTTGATATTGGGGCAGATTTGCTTGGAAATCTATCGGCATGCATAAATATTTGCACAGCTTGATCGACAGTGAGAGGGCGTTCGGGTAGTCCCAACTGTTCCGATATTTCAGCCAAATCGGGAACCTCCACTCCCAAGTTACGATAAGAGCTGAGGTCTGAAAAGGCTCGATCCACGGGCGAATCCAAGGCGATTTCAGCATGATTCATCAGCCAAACGCGATCGCACAACGGGGCAATTTCAGCGACACGATGGGTCGCGATTACAACCGTTATCTCATTCTCGCGGTTCAGCTGTCTGAGGATTTCCAGAATATCGCATGTGCTTGTTGGGTCGAGATGGCTGGTTGGCTCGTCTAGCAGGAGAATGCGTGGTTGCATTGCGCATAAGCAAGCGAGGGCAACTCGTTGCTTCTCACCGCCGGAGAGTGTCGAAATTGCGCGCGCCCTAAATCCGGATGGCAGCTTGACCTGTGTCAAGGCGGTGTCGATCCGGGCATCAATCTGAAAGGAGCGAACGCCAAGATTTTCTAGACCAAAGGCGATTTCATCTTCAACAACCGTGCAGAAAAACTGATCGTCAGGATTTTGAAATAGCAAACCTACGTGTTGACAGATTACTGCTAGAGGTTGGTCGGCAAGGTTTGTGTCATCAATAGTGACATTGCCAGACAGCACGCCGCCTGACGCGTGAGGGATTAAACCGTTCAAGGTTCGTAACAGGGTGGATTTGCCACACCCGGTGGGGCCTGTCAAGAGGATAAACTCGCCGCGCTCGATTTCTGCGTTAATCTTCTTTAGGCTCGGTTCACTGCGACTTGGGTAGGTAAAACTCGCATCTCTAATCTCAATTTGGCTCATCCATTCAACCTAATCTAGACCCTCAATTTGAAATGGGAGAGTGCCAAAGAGCTCTTCGAGATACTGTTTTATCGTAATTCGGAAGGCATCAAGCGGCTCGGCGACATGATGTCTAAAATCGTGGTGGACATGTTCATATTGTGTATGCACACGGTTCATGAGACTGTGTACATAATCCCGCATCTCAGGTATACGTTCGCTGTGCGCTTTGGCAAATCGAGACACCACTTCCTTAAACGCACGTAGTTCCGCCTCCAAGTACACTATGAATACGGATTTCTGGAAGGCTTCAAGGGCATCCCTCACACCACGCCTGAAATCTCTGTGCACAGTCTCATATTCGGCACGTACTTTAGCCAAGAGTGCTTGGGCATGCACGCCAATTTCACCGATACGATTAGCTCGTGATTTCACGAATTTAGATGCGCTATCCCTGAAACTTCTTAACTCCGAATGTAGGTATTGCTTGAAACTGTCTACAGCAATCTGCTGACTTGTGACCTTCTCGTGGTGGTATCCTAGAATTGCAAACAAGACTGCATCGGGTAGTCGCCGAGGATAGCGCATGAGGACTTGGCTCAAGAACCAGAGATAAGTCGGCCCTTGCTTGCGCGAAAACAGTTGCTGCCGCAATGACTTCAACAATGCGCCCAATTCCATCTTCCCGACACGAACGGTTCGCCTCCTGGGCCGCCAATTCTCGAACAAGGTTAAACATCTTTCAAAATAACCTCTTAGACTGGGTTCATAGAGCACGTTTAGAATCCGCTTGTACTCTTTTATGAGCACCTCACGGTCAAGTTCGGGGACAAAATTCAACTCAACACTGACATTGTTTCCGCTTGATTCGCCGAGGAGCCTTCCTTCCGTTTCAAGACGTTTGTATAGATTTGTTTGTTTCAATGCAGTAAGAAGTCCCGCCATTGCCCTAGGAATTCCAGCCTTTTGGATGAAATCAATGTGTGACTGAAATTCTTTGTCTCCGTCAAGGCCAACAATGAATCCTGCCGTGGTTTCGAGACCTGCCTCCTGTATCGTTCTTATGGCGCGCAGCAAATAGCTCTCAGCCGATTCATCCTTACTAGTATTTTGTTGTTTAACCGTTTTCTGTAGGGCCTCGTCATTCGGACTCTCGATTCCCAAGAACGTCATGATAAAGCCTGCGTTGGCCATACCATCTAGCATACCAGGGATATCAACTAAGTTTACGCTTGTCTCGGTGTAAAGTTGAAATGGGAAGTCCCTAGCTTCCTGCCATTCAGTGATGGCTGGTAAAAGCCGTATCGCATCACGCTTGTTGCCGATAAAATTATCGTCAACGAGGAACATTGCGCCACGCCAGCCTAGGTGATGAAGCAAATTGAATTCCGCCAACACCTGATCACTCGTTTTGGTCCGAGGCACTCGCCCGAATAGTTTGGTAATGTCGCAGAACTCACAGTCAAATGGACAACCACGAGAAAATTGCAGCGCCATCGAGCCGTAGTCCTTGAGATTCACGAGATCATATCTCGGATGTGGCGTCTTCGTGACATCCGGCTTTCTTGGTTCTGTATATACATCCTTGGCATTTCCACTTGCAAGGTCTGTGAGAAAACCATCGAAGCTTTCTTCGACCTCTCCGAAAAGAAAATGATCTACCCAACCGCCGCGCTCTTGCATTGCACTCACAATCTCCTCGCGATAGGAGGTTGGATGAGGTCCACCCGAAACGACAGGTTTATTTGCACGATTGCAGCGCTCAACGACCTCAAAATATGAGTCTTTTTGGACAATCATGGTGGAGGTAAAAACGACATCCGCCCACTCAAGATCTGCGTCGAGTAGAGGTGCGACATTCATATCAACGACTTTGAGGCAATAATCTTTAGGGAACAACCCAGCTACGGTCAGTAATCCGAGCGGGGGCATGTTGGATTTCCTGCCGATGAATTGTAAGGCGTAGTTATATCCCCAATAGGAGGGAGGAAATTCCGGGTAAACCAAGAGGGCATTAGGCATGTAGCTGCACGTCCAATCTGAGGGATGGAGAATATTCTGGATTTGTTACGATGGCAAGTCTCGACGCAATTTCCGCAATCAGTTCACTCCGTGAGCCTCTTGCGTAATTCCGGGAACGAGAAATCTTCTTACGATTACTTATCTTCTCTAGTTGAGACCTTCCATTTGCGGGATTGTCACGTGATCGAGATTCGATTTCACGGCATCGCGAAATGTCTCTAAGGAGTCATTCACATTATGTCTGAGATCTGCGTGCAAGTGTTCGTATTGTATGTGTACACGCTCCAATAGTTTATGTACATAACTCTTGATTTCATCAACACGATGACTTTGAACTTTGGCGAATCGCGAGATTATCGCCTTGAGAGCTTCTAGTTCAGTTTTCAGATACTCTTTGAAAACCGATGTCTGGAACGAATCAAGTCTGTCTTGTACGCTATATCTGAAATCCTTGTGGATATCTTCATACGCGGTACGGACTCGAGCAAGAAGGTCATGAACGTGTGGACTAACTTCCCCAATTCGATCGCTCTGCGATTGGGCGAGTTGAGCCGCAGTCTCTTTAAAGGTGTTGAACTCCATCTCAAGGTACTGCTTGAAGTCATCGACAGCTACGGTCTGTCTCGTATTTTTCTCAAAGTGGTAACCCATGACGGCGAGTCGCATTGCTTCAGGGAACAGAGACAGATGGTGCCTTAAGACTTTAGCTATATATCGGGCGTAGGCAGGGCCCTGTCGAGAAAACAACTGCCGCCTAATGGATTTCATAAAAGCCATAACCTCTGTTTTTCCGATTTTTCTCACGGTGTGGTCTGTGGGCTTCAGATGTTCCAACATGGTGAGGCATCGCTCAAAGTAGTTGCTTAGGGTAGGATCGTAGAGCGTAGATACAACGCGTCGATATTCTGAGATAAGATGATCTCGCGGTAACTCCGGTTCGAAATTCAACATAACATCCGTGTTGTTTCCGGTGGATTCATTGAGTAAGCGGCCTTCATTCTCAAGCCGTTGATACAGATTTGTCCCTTTTAGCGCTGTCAACAACCCAGCCATCGCCATGGGGATCCCCGCTTCTTGAATAAACCGAATATGCGAATCAAACTCCTTGTCGCCGTCCAGTCCAATGATGAATCCACCAGTCACTTCGATGCCACACTCCTGGATTTTTCGTACGGCTTGGAGCAGATAATTCTCTGCATTTTCCTCTTTGCTTGTGTTCTGTTTCTTAACCGTTTTCTCAAGCGCCTCGTCATTGGGGCTTTCAATTCCCAAAAAGACCATGTTGAATCCGGCGTCACTCATGGCATCCAGCATGTCAGGGATTTCGACGAGGTTAACGCTCGCTTCGGTGTACAACGAAAATGGGAATTGTCTTTCTTCTTGCCATTTGGTAACTTCGGGAAGCAGTCGCATAGCGTCGCGCTTGTTCCCGATAAAGTTGTCATCAACTACGAAAAGCGAGCCTTCCCAACCGAGGCGGTATAACATGTCAAACTCGGTCAGCATCTGTTCACTCGATTTCGTCCGAGGAACTCGTCCGAACAGCTTTGTAATGTCGCAAAACTCACAGTCAAACGGACAGCCGCGCGAGAATTGCAGCGCCATTGATGCGTACGCTTTCAAATCAATCAGGTCATATCTCGGTGGCGGGGTCTTCGTGACATCCGGTTTTTTTGTTTCCCGATATATCTCTTTTGCTGAACCGCTCTCAAAGTCTGTTAGAAAATCTTCGAAAACATCCTCGACTTCTCCGAAAAGAAAGTGATCGACCGTTCCATCGGCTTCCTCTCTAATATTGTCGTAATAGGACGTTGGATGCGGACCACCAGCCACGATGGGAATATTTGCCGCGTTGCATCGCCTAACTACCTCGTAGAGTGAATCCTTCTGAACGATCATCGTGGACGTGAAAACCGCATCTGCCCACTCTAAATCAGCGTCCAACAACGGGTTCACGTTCATATCAACAACTTTGAGTTCATAATCCTTCGGGAACATGCCTGCAATTGTTAGTAGTCCGAGAGGTGGCATGGCGGATTTCTTGCCTACAAAGTCAAGGGCAAATTTGAATCCCCAGTACGAAGGAGGGAATTCCGGATAAACAAATAGGGCTTTTCGCATATCTTTCTCCAAAAGGTGAAAATCGCTAGTTCAATTACTGTTCAATTGTGTACACAGTACACAATAATTTATATCAATTCTTGTTAGTGAAGTCCGGAACTTATACTCTAGCCACACTGCCTTCAAACTGTTTGCCGAGCTGTTTCTTTGCTTCTTTCAGGCGGCTGTATACAGTGCTTACTGGAATATTCAGCCGCTGACCGATTTCGGATGCGGAATAGCCACACATGTAAAACTCGTAGACCACTTGGCGGTACCTCGGGGAAAGCGCATCAACAGCGTACCGAACTTTCTCGGTAAGTCCGCGGTGAAGCGTCGCCAACACTGCCGATTCTTGAAGATTCCATGACTTCAACTCGTGGGTCAATCGTGAGATTCTGCACTGCTGGCTTTTTAGCCAATCCTTTGCAGTATTTCGGGCAATCCTGGCAATCCAACCTTCAAGGTGATATGGCGGCTTCAACTTTCCGATTGCTTGATAGACCTTAATCCATGTTTCCTGCGCTAAATCCTCAATGTCGTGCCTGTTTTTTGTGAAGGCGCGAATATTTCGGACGACATGCTGTTGATAACGTTCTACTAGGTCCGGAAATGCGTCTTTACTCCGCTGGGCATTCCTGATTAGGGGGTCAATACATTGATAATTCACGGATAATTCACGGATTTCGTATCCATAGTGTTTTATTTGTAGCTGTTACCGATTACATTAAGACGTAGGCTTTCATATAATATAAACGACATTGTCACAAGGAATTAGGGGTAGCGTCCAGATTTTTTTCGCACGACTCAATGAAAAGGTTCGCAAAGTAATAACAACGAAATGCACAGTCTCCGAATCAAATTTCTGCTGCTGCACACAACCACATCATACATGTTATCACAACTTACGTATTATCTCAAGACAAATTTCTTGTTGGAGATTGGTCAATGTGTTAGAATTCTAGCATTAGTTGTGCCGAATAAGGAGACAAGTGAAGATGCGGCGCCGGACCGAGAAAACAACGCATCATACGAAACATCTACCATTGGGCGTTTTGCACGGGTTGTATGTGCAATTGTTCCCGAGTTGCCTACTTGGTTTTCTGCTCATTTTCATTCAGCATGCTGCGAAATGTGATGTGACCAATCCTGTCCTTCCTGATGATAAGACTACATATCTGATTCGGCAAATTTCCTTCCGGGGAAATAAGAACGTTGATCGAAAGGCGTTGTCAAGGGTATTCGGCGTACTCGCTGGAAAACCCTATCACCGTGAAAAAGTAATGGCGGGATTGACGAGAATCATGAGCACATACAAAAATGCCGGATTTGTGTTCGCATCAATTAGTCCCGAAGTTGTACCAGTGTCCATTGATCAGGTACATGTCCGAATACAAATAGACGAGGGCGATCAAATCCGAACGGGACAGATTACCATGAGTGGGAATAGGTTGTTCCCCACCTCGGATCTGCAACGTGAGCTAAACCTACAGCATGAAACACCTTTTAGTCAAATTGCTTTGGAAAGTGGAATTGACCGAATTCTAGCACTATATAGTGAACACGGACACCCGAAGGCACAAATCAATTTATCCGAATTTCAACTCTTGCCTGACCACGGCAAAGTTGATTTTCACCTAAACGTACATGAAGGGGATAAAGTTCGTATTGGTGAAATCAAGTTCACAGGTCTAAAGAAAACAAAGTCTAGTGTTGTTTTGCGTGAGTTACCCATCGAAGTCGGCGATGTTTTCAATCAGCGTAAGATTGACCAAAGTCTTCGACGCCTTACGAATCTTGGATATTTTTACGAAGTGAATCCTTTGGTGCTTGAAGAGGGAAAAACACAAGACACAATAATCTTTCACGCGCAAATGACGGAAGCACGCACCGGTCGGTTTAGTGGTATTATCGGCTACGCTCCGCCCTCATCGGAGGTTGACGATGCCCCAAGGCTAACCGGGACTATTGAGGCAAGCGAAAACAACCTATTCGGCACTGGACGCAGAGCAAACTTCTTTTGGAAATCGGGCCTGCTCAAAACGCTGCGATTTGGCTATCGGGAGCCTTGGGCATTCGGAAAACCCGCTAGTATAGGCGTGGAATACGCTCAACTGAAGCAACGGAATCAATTCACCGACGCGGAATCCGAGGAACAATCCGGCAGTCTGACAATTAGCACACAGATCCACGAGGCTTTTGAAGGTGCGTTGGCAATCTCCTATAAGCGAATTAATTCCGCGGCAGTGGGCCCTTCGCTACCCGTGCCCACAGGTCCGGTTGATTTGCTTCCTAGCTCCAACCGTTCATTTTCCCAGTTTCCGCGGAACGACTCTTTTGACGTTAAGGCACAGAACGGCGTCAAGTACGGTGTCACCTTCAGTCTCATGCGCGACAGTAGGAATTACTTTCTGAATCCTACGCGGGGGCGCCGAGATTCGGTGGCTTTTGAGTTTTCGCGAGGAGACTTTAGACTCCAAAAGTTGTGGGCGGATTTCCAACAGTACCTTCCAACGTGGCGAAAGCAGGTTATTGCAATTGGTGTGCATGCTGCTACGACTTGGGGAGCCAACATCCCTCCGACGGAGCTCTTTTACCTTGGTGGTGCGAACACGCTGCGCGGTTATGACGAAGATTGGTTCTCGGGACCACGTCGCGTCTACGCAAACTTTGAATACAGATTAATTGTTGAGCGTGCCTCAAGAATCTTCATGTTCGTCGATTTTGGATCTGTGACACAGGTCAACCAACCGTCTGTCTTCGACCCGCTTCGCGTTGGTTACGGTTTCGGCATGCGATTGGAATCGCGAGGGGGTCTGCTGCGTATAGACTACGGACTTGCGGAAGGCAGCTCCGCGCTTCAAGGCAAGATTCATGTAAATCTCGGAACATCCTTCTAAGCTATCGGCAACACGAAATTGAAACGGATTCGAAGAGAAGAAATGGTAAGGTTGCCCTGCCTGTAGCACCTCAATCGGAAGCCTGAACCAAAAACAAGAATCTATTTCTAACCAACATTCTTAGCAGATTGGCAACAGCCAACAAGGAGGACGAATGGCAATCAACAACATCCACAAAATAGCTTTGGTGACAGACGATGTCGAAGCTGCTGTCAACTTCTATACCCAAACATTGGGGCTTGAAGTCATGGAACGCTTCCCCAACGAAGACGATGACGACTATGCCTTTCTTAGGGCAGGAGACATCATCCTAGAACTCATGCCGCAAAAAACCACCCAAGCGGATTTAGGTTTCCACCACATTTCTTTCAAGGTTGACAGTGTGGACGACAGCGCCCAGGAATTGAAGGACAAGGGAGTAGAACTTGAAGAAGAACCGTTCGATGCGGGAGACACCGGAATTCGTCTGTCATTCTTGAGAGGTCCAAATGAGATGCTTTTGCAATTATTTCATCGAAGTCTGCCAGACTCGAAACAAAGTTAAATGATAGTTACAGTGGAGTAAATTCGCGCTTTGGGACCCACGTGTCAATTTTGAAGATGGTACCGTTTTTCCAAGTTCACCAACCTTTTTCATCATGCGTTTCCGAGGGTGTCTTCCTCTAGGAGTTTGAAACAGACCAAGAAGACATTTCACGTAAAATTTACACCACTAAGGTCACTTATTTCTCTCCCTTGCGAACCTTTTCTTGGGTTTTATTATAGCGTTTCTCCATCTCAGGTACCTGGCATTTCAAATATTCTTGTTCGGAAGACCGTGCCACTTCAAGCGAAGGAGGAATCGGTATATCAATGACTGCAGTGGTGATTTGATCGTTGCCCCACTTGTAAGCAACAATCTCTCCTTTGCTGATAATGAGATTCAGTCCTACATTTGCTTCAACAATCGGCACGCCGTTCTCCCGCGCCCGTGCCAAAACAGTTTCGTTCTGTGCTTTGAGTTTGGAACCGTACGAAGGGATAAAAATTAGGGCGGCACCGTCAAGCACGAGCGTGCGCGTGATTAGTGGATTCCAACGATCATTGCAAATGACAATGCCGGCACGACCAAGAGGAGTGTCAAACGCGCGAAGCGTATTACCAATGCGATTGAAATTCCACGATGGATGAGTACCTTCAGCCAACTGAGTTTTATGGTACCTTCCACAAATTTCGCCGTTGTCGTCAATAAACACGCCGCAGTTGTAAACATCGCCACCTAGGCGTTCGGCAAAACCGAAGCATAAACAGGTATTCAGACTTTTGGCAAGACGCTGGAAACGCCGGATGTAAGGACCGTCGATCGGTTCAGCGATTTCAAGCATCGCCTCCGCCTTTTCCGGATGGTAGATTACATCCATGATCACGTAACCTTCCAGTGCACCCTCCGTGGTCAGAATCACATGTGGCTTCGCTTTAGCCGCTTGAACAAAGAATGCTTCCATCTTGTCGGCATTTGCAACTTTATCCCATTTCGCAGGCTTGAGTGAGATGGCTGCCACTTTGACTGAGTTATACATGATTTGACTGCCTCATTTGTAACAATGGTATGGGGAATCAATTCGATAGTATGGAAAGTGTCGAGTAATATGACGCTTTTCGCTGAAAACCGAAACCTCAAGTTATCCGTGGAGTGCATACGGTTCAGAATCATCCTCGGATTTACGTGGAACGATGGATTTTGGCGTGGTCACTCCCTCTTACTCAACACTCATTAAGGCATCCGACGTGTTACGGCGTGATTGTAATTTTTCCGATTTCACCCATTGATAGACGCATTTTTTTGCGAATATAGTTCCCAAGCCGGTTGAACCATCGTGGAGATATTGCCAACACTTTCTACATCAATGTATTCTAATCGATCCCATTTAAATAATCAAGAAAAATGAGAATCTACGCACCAATTCCGGTGTTCTTTGGTTTCCTCGTATTAGTTGCGGATGTCTGGGCAATATCTATTGATTTTCTCTTTGATTTTGGTATACTAACGTGAGTTTGAGGCAAGCATACAGTGCCAAGCAGTGCCAAGATTGGACAGTCAAGGATGCTAACATGGCAAAGTAATGCTTGTTCTTATCTGCAAGTTTCGTAGTTCGGTAAACGTTGTACCATCGATTCACCATAGTGGAACGTTGGGGAGACGTTTACGAGAATGATTTTGTCACAATACACTTTCAAAAACACGATGTGCGACTTACCAAGGGGAGGGTCTATGGCTATTGACGTTTGCGCCGACGAAGTATTGGATCTTATTGATGCTGACGCGCAGGTAGAAAAATTGGGCACAGGTTGTCAATTCACCGAAGGACCGGTATGGAATTCAATGGGTGGATTCCTGGTGTTCAGCGACATTCCCGCGAATCAGATGAAGAAGTGGACGCCTGAATCCGGGATTATCAATTTCCGTGTGCCATCAGGCAAATCCAATGGCTTGACTTACGATAGGCAAGGACGGCTTATTTCATGTGAACATGCGAATCGTCGCGTATCACGAACCGAAGTTGACGGAGAAATTGTCACAATCGCATCACATTACGATGGCAAGCGTTTGAACAGTCCGAACGATGTTGTTGTAAAGTCGGATGGCAGTATCTATTTCACCGATCCACCCTACGGATTAACCGCAGAATACGGGATGCTAGGAAAACAGGAGTTAGGTTTTCAAGGAGTCTATCGACTCTCGCCTGACGGCGATAATTTAGCGCTTCTAAGCGCTTCTAATTGATGATTTCGATCGCCCAAACGGACTTTGCTTCGCTCCAGATGAGTCAATTCTCTACATCAACGATTCATCGGGTCGGTCGCATGTCAGGGCTTTCGATGTCCAGCCCGATGGTACAATCGCAAACGGACGACTCTTTGCTGATGTCGTGGGTGAGGGCGGAGCCCCTGATGGAATGAAGGCGGACCAAGAAGGGAATGTCTATGCGACAGGCCCTCGTGGTGTTTGGATTTTCGATGCATCCGGGAAGCACCTAGGTGTCATTGAAACACCCGAAGGTGCAACTAATTTCGCTTGGGGGGAGTCTGACTGGAAGACGCTGTACATCGCGGCTAAGACGTCACTTTATCGCGTAAGGTGCAAGGTTGCGGGAATTCCTGTTTTTTGAAATCACGATCAATGCCAAACTGAAATTGTGCCTACTTAACGAAAATGACGAACACCCTAGTTGAATGATCAACTAGGGTGGCAGGCAATATCCAACTTTTGTACTTTACGATATGCTAGGCTTGTGATAGTATAAAAATATTGGCGGCCATACTTACGACTCATTGACAGAATCTGTACTACAAACCGAATCTGAGAGTGTTCACACAAAGATAGATAAGGCAATCTTCTGATACCGACGGAAGACCTCTGGGTCGCTCAAAGCAGTCCATAACTTCATGGCATTGTCCACCATCTCAAGTTTCTTGGATACTATTTTGGTGCGGCGTGTGAATCGTCCAAGATGATGGCGTGTATTGCTGTTATCACGTTTGACTGTTGCTGTCCCTGATTTCCCGATGTGATGACGCTCCGCAGGAAGTACCTTGGCAAACGCTTCCCAATTGTCAGTGTAATACTGGCAATCACTTAAGTGTTTCACTTTGTCGAATAGCCGTCTGAAGGTATGAGCATCACGACCACCGATAACCCAGGCAACGGTTTTGCCTGTTTCACGAGAAACTGCTTTGTGAATCCATCTTTTGTTTTTTTTGACCCGATAAAATGCCACATCTCATCAAATTCCAATTCACGGGTATTGATTGGAATCTCAGGCTCCGACAACAGGGCTGCTTCCTTTGCAAGCCATTTTTGAACAGTACTTGGCGATACATTAAACAAGTTGGCAATAGTGCCATAAGATGCTTTTGCAAGGGAGTAGAGAATTACTGCAAAAGCACGCTTGATGGTGGTTTGAGGGTTGGTTCTCTCGTCTCCCTCAACGAAATTATAACCGCACGTTTTACAACGGTATCGCTGTTTGGAACGAACGAATCCGTTTTTCGTGACTTCCGAACTTTGACAGTTCTTACAGTTTGACATAATATCTCCTTCCTGACCTTTCTGGTTAGTTAGAGGAATTATATCATAAATCTATCTATATGGCAATACTCTCCAAAATGTAACACTGCCTTTTGGATTACATAACGGAATACACGAATGCAGGTAAATCGAGAGCGGTTCCTGGAACAGGGGTACCTAATCCTTCGAAACGTCGTCCCGCCAAATGAGTTGAAGGGATTGCGAAAAAGTTACGAGATTCTCGTGGAACGCCAGCGGGCAATATGGGCACGAGATCGATTGCCTGACGACCTGCCCGGCGGCGTTTGGGAGAGTTCTCCCCAGCCACGATTGATTCTCAATTCCGGAAGAGAGAATGGTTCACCGCTAATCGACCGTGAGACTGCCAATGCAGTGGAGTTCTGGCTTCATGAAAATACGCAGGGCGTCAGCAGCCAATTGATGGACGTGAACGACGCCGCAGTCACCGAGATGTTCCTGATGTGCAACCCTGTGCGCGACCGTGGACCTGCAAACTGGCACCGAGACATCCATCCAATTGACACCGCACCGCTGATGGGTTATATTGAAGACATTAAGGAGAACGGACCTAGCTACGTACAATTGAACATTCCGCTCTATGATGACGAGGTGCTTTGGGTTGTGCCCGGCAGCCACATCCGACTCAACACCGAAGAGGAGAATTGCCAGTTACTGGAAAATCCGCATGCACCGCTCCGTAGCGGCATTCAGACGCACTTGGCAGCAGGGGATGGTGTTGTCTACATTACCCCAATCCTTCACTGGGGGAGTAACTACAGCACTAAGCTACGTCGTACTATCCACGGTGGATTTGCAAGATGGGGAAGGACCTATTACGAGAATCTGGACTTCGCGCAGTACCTTAATCTCGGAGCGCGCGAAACCATCGAAAGGTGGGCATGCCGCAGCGCAGAGGCACAGGATTGCACTGAAGCGGCGCTTCGTGCAGTAATTTCCAAAGACGGAACCACATTTCGACAATGTATTGAGAGAATACACCCGGGTGTTGGCGAAAATGGAAAAAGGCTGCAGACAGTTTTCCTGTGTAAAGCCGCCATTCATATTCATTGCACGAAACGCCCCAATCTCCCAATTGTACCGGAAGACCTTAGCAATCGGGGAAAGCGGGCGCATTCGCTGACTCTCAATTGGGGGCCACAATTCGCGGATCGCTTTACATTGGAGGAGGCAGACGCGCTCTGGGCAAGGTTCGAGGGCCTAGATGCCGCACTGCAACAAGATGAAGAACACTTTTCCCCGGGCTTTCAGTCGGGACCAATGCGCTACAACTTCAATGAGATGCCGGCCGACTTCCATCTCGACGATTTCATCGCAAGCTGGTGAGTGCCTCTGTCATCTGGGTTACTATCAGTTGTATTAACAAGCTATTTCGAGTCGGGTTATTCGGGTTATAGGGACCGCACGACTTTTGATTCAAGAGCGCTATGGCCGTTGACAAACTGCAGATACAGGAATGGCTGGAGAAATTCCGAGATGGAACGCTAACGGAAGATGATTTCCAACGGGTGTTGCACCGTTTGAACGATCAGCCCCGAGAAAGAAAAAGACAGCAGAAATTGCTGTATTTGCACACGAGCACGACTGGCGTAGATTCCGAAGTGCTTGCCATGGCACTAGTGGACAATGGTCAAATCTTTGAGGGGCCGGGAGATCCCGCGGAGTGGCCCTATAACTCAGTGATTTCGGCAATAGACGATGGATGGCGCGTCATCAAATTCCCCGAAATGGCGCTACTTCTTCAGGAGGATAAAACATTTGGCCTCGGCTGCGAATTCATCCTTGAGAAATTGGAGTGAACCTACTGCCGTACTTGGTGAATCAGAGGATGTTTCCGTGGGCACGCTAACACCACCGCCGCCACACGTAGGAAGTGTGTACGATTGCGAACCAACACTTAACGACCAGCAAGTGTTGGAATTCTGCCGCAACGGTTACATGATACTTGAAGGCGTCGTTGAAGATGCAGTGAATCGGCGCATGATGGCTTTCGTTGAGGCGCATCCGGAACATCAGCCACTCCAAGTCCTAAGTGAAGATTGGTTCGTTGACGGTGTGATTAAGAATCAGCAGGCAGCGGGGGCTGTACGCTCATTATTGGGTCCGAACTTCAAACTTCCCCAGACATTGTGTAATCACCGTGCCGAGTGCCCTGCCCCAGCACAAGGTTGGCATCGAGACGGCGGATCAATCTACACGCCGAGGCTCGATTATCTCCAAGTTTTCTACTACCCTCAGGATACACCGAAGGAGTCGGGACCGACCGACGTGATTCCGGGATCACACTTTATGCGAAGCAAGGCGAACTACATGGGACACATTCGCAGCGTGAAGTTAGCCGAATCAACCGCCGCGCCAGCAGGCTCAATTTTTATAACGGTGTATTCTATCTGGCACCGCAAATCCAAAAGCACGACCACTGGTTTCCGCAACCTATTCAAATACAACTACTGGCGGACATCCCAATCTTGTCGTGATTGGATTGTCGATCCCGACTTTGATTTTTCTTGGCCCACATTCAATAATAATCCACATTTTGAGCAGTTTAAGTGCGGCATTGCGGCAGCCGAAATGTTCTGCTGGTTGTCCGGCGAAGTGTACGAACATACAGGCGGCCAGTGTTGGCCATGTGAAGCACCATTCAAACTACCCTTTGACCAAGAGGGATTGCCGCGCGGGCTGCGACGATATTCGGACTCGACGCACTAAACCCGCCGTGACCAAGTCGAGTATTTGGAGCAAGATACGGATCAAAAACTTAACTGCCCTGATAAAGCCGGAATTTTAAAACATGACCACGAGAAACTTAAGCCCACAGCAGATGTTCATCGATCTGGTTAAAGAACACCGACCTGAATGTCAATTTTCCGGAAAGGACCAAAGGGACTTCTTGGACTGGAAAAGGAGCACGCTACCCAAAGTTCTAGCGACCCTAGGTGAATCACCTCCAGCAGTTGATGCAAACCCTGAGATGATAGTTGAATGGGAGGACAAGGGATTAATCAAGCAACGTTGGATTATTGACGTTCAGAAACATCTTTCGGCGACGCTACTCGTTAACCTACCGGCAGATTTGAAGAAAACCGAAAAACGACCTGCGCTGCTGTGTTGCCATGGTCACGGCGCATATGGAAAAGAACCGGTGATGGGTAACGATTCCAGTCCCGACCTGCGTCAGGCAATCGCCAATAACAACTATAATTACGGTGAAGTCATGGCGCAGAAGGGGTTCGTTACCTATGCCATTGATTGGATTGGCTTTGGCGAGCGAAATGACAAAAACAAACCCAACCATAACTCGGTCGCCGGAGGGCGGGACTGGTGTAATCTTTACTATCTCCACGCAACCATGCTCGGAATGACGTCAATTTCAATCAACGTGGCGCACGGCAAAGCGGCTACGGATGTCGTGATTTCCACGCAGCCTGTCGATGAAGAGCGGTTGGGCGTCATGGGGTTGAGCGGCGGCGGCACCATGTCACTGTGGATGGCGCTATGCGATGAACGAATCAAAGCTACGGAGATAATCTGCTACAGTGATCTCTGGGCTGCCTTCGGAATCCGCGATGTCAACTACTGCGGGATGCAGGTTGCGCCCAGCCTTTACAAGTATGTAGATCTCCCGGACCTACAAGGGTTGATTGCTCCCAGACCTTTACTAATCGACATCGGCGTGAACGACACATGCTTCAAAATTGATACGGCAATAAAATGCTACCAGCAGTTGTCCAAGATTTACGAGGCGGCAGAGGCGGGCGATCAACTTGAACTAGATTTGCATCCCGGTGAACACGGCTGGGGCGGGAATAAATCTGAAGCATTCTTTAGGAAACACGTAGGAGATGCGCCGTCCGAATAAATTCCAATGTCGCGCTTAAATGCAAAGCAGCAGATATTAAACAACATAGCCTTATCGAAACTCTCAAGTCAACATAATTTACCGATTTCAGAATTGCAAAAAACTCAAATTTATTACGTATGGAGGATTCAACATGTCTGTTTCATCAACCGGTATTCAGACGAAAAAGGTTGTCACTGACGAGGAAGTTCAGTTCTTTAATGAGAACGGCTATCTGATACTTAGGAATGTTTTGAGTTCGGAAGAACAGAAGCGCCTTCGGGATGCATCGCATGCGCTGATGATAAACGGTAACCCGGAACAACCCGCCCCGGATTACGGGTATCAACCCGGAAGGCGAACGGGAAAGAGCACTCTAAAGCGGATTGACTATGTGGTGGACAAAGACGCCACGTATCGGGTACTGCTGGCACACCCCTATATCCTGCGGACTGTAGAGAAACTCACCGGACCGGACCTAATTCCCACGTGGGATGCCATGATTTACAAAATGCCGCATGAGGGCATCAGCGCTCCTTGGCACCGTGACGCCGCAGTTGACTGCGCCACTGACATTCCGATTTTCAACGTGGATTTCTATCTGGATGAGGCAGATCATGACACGTGCGTGTGGGCAATTCCGGGCAGCCATCGATGGAGTCAAGAACAGGCGATGAAATACTTCAGAACCGAAGAGTTTAATTTGCCCGAATCACAGCCTATTTACATGCAGCCCGGTGATGTACTGTTTCATGAAATTCGACTTCTGCACGGCTCGCCTGTTAATACTTCGCCACGGCTGAGACGAGTCATATACTATGAATTTAGAACCGCTGGAGTTGAAACTGCACACGGACCGCATGTGCCGGAATATATCCCTCTGAAACAGGATGTTCTTCGGGCATGTATCGAACTGAGGAAGCAAGCCAACTATATACCCGACGATGAAGAAGCCTTTGTATATTCCCCTCCTGCCCCGTTTGATTAGTTTGACGACCTCCCTGCTGAAGGGTTAGAAACTTACCGATATGTCCATAAGAATTATTGGAGAGAATAATGCCTCGGAATTGAGGTGAATCGAAGCGTGTCATCCCCCATCTTTGGGGCCCAATTGTCCCAATACTTCAGCTCGGAAGATATTAATCTTGAACAATTCCAAACCATCTGCGACCAAAACGCAGATTTGGAATTGTACCGATTTGCTGACGGCATCGAACAGAACATTGTCATCTATCAGGGTGACAAACTGAGAGAGGGAATGGCTGATGCCGGCGCAGACTCTGAACTCAAGGCGGAATTGGGAAGTTGCCTGAGAGACGGGCCGGGAATATTTGTTATTCGCGGCGCATATTCCGATACAACTGTCATTGATTGTATGACAGCCGTTTTCATGCAGATTATTGCAGATGAGAAATCATCGCTTGTAGGAGTAGGCGATCATTTTGGCGACAACGAACGAATTTGGAACTCTTTTCAAAAGGCTTGTCTCGCCGCTCCCGAATTGTTCATTGAATACTACGGCAATCCGTTGCTCTCTCTCGCTGTTCATGCCTGGTTAGGTCCTTGCTACCAAATCACCGCTCAGGTGAATAATGTGAAACCGGGTGGAAAAGCGCAATCGCCCCATCGTGACTACCATCTAGGCTTTCAATCCGTCAAGACTGCGGCGGAATTCCCCGTTCATGCGCACCTCATGTCGCAATTCCTGACGCTGCAGGGAAGTATCGCCCACACTGACATGCCGACTGAATCGGGGCCAACACTGTTCCTTCCGTTCTCGCATCAATACCCGGCCGGGTATCTAGCCTTCCATGAGGAAGATTTTTCTGCCTTTTTTGATGAGAACAAATCGCAAGTCCCACTCAACAAAGGAGATGTCGTCTTCCTTAGCCCTGCGTTATTTCATGCGGCTGGCACGAACTTTTCCGATAAAGATCGGATTGCCAATTTGGTTCAAATATCATCCGCGTTTGGGCGCCCGATGGAATCCGTCAATCGACAGGCTATGATAGAGAAGATATATCCTATCCTCCTAGACAAGACTAAACAGGACGCCATCCCGTCTCGCACCGTACGAGACATCATCGCGGCGGTAGCAGACGGCTATTCGTTTCCGACCAACTTGGACTCGGATCCGCCCGTCGGTGGTAATGTCCCTTTCACAGCGCAACAGATGATGCACCAAGCGCTGCAAGAGCATTGGCCGCTGCAACGGCTAAAAAACGAACTAAGTCTGTATGCTCAAAAGCGCAAGGCGTGAAGCCTTGTACCGGCGATTGCATAGGCATATTCCAACCAATTCATTACAATGCACTCTGACGAATATCTGTGAGAGTCTTTCTACTCCTCAGACTACGCGCGAGTTTGCAATCGACGGATTCGGGCAGGCACGGAGTCACCACCAATCTCTAGCGATAGGATGCGCAAACTCCGATCCGAAAGCGGGAGACTAACTTTCACGCCGCCGTGGCGATGCGACTCCCGCATTGCAATCGCGATTTCTAACGCCTGTCGCGCGTCCTCACCGGAGCACTTAGGCGGTTCGCCGGTTTCAATAGCGTTAATGAGATCGGCAACGATTGTCAGCCCCATACCCTGTATCCGTACCGGCATAGGGAAAGGAACTTTCGCCGGTATATTTGCACCACTATAAGCACTGGGTGCCATCTGAATCAGCTCGAACTCCTCCGAGTTGTTCAGAGACCGAACACGTCCGGTCGTTCCGATGACATCAACTTCCCAAGATGCCGTGCCGCACGGCGTGCCACGGAAATAAGCACGAACATCGTTGTCAAAAGCCATATATCCGTTTCCTTTCAAATCGTTATCGCTCGCGGCAGCTTCGTCCGACTCCATCTCCCCAAAAACCCACTGGACATCGCCGCCTGCCATATAGCGCAAGATATCAATAGCGTGGCTTCCGTTGTGAGAGAGACCGCATTCCGTGTAGACGGTCACCTGCACAATGTCGCCGAGCCGACCCTCGTCAATCAAGCGTCGAGCTTCGCTGAAGAATGGGTTCCAGCGGCGCGCACAGTTCACCGCTAGCGCTGCCCCATGTTCTCTGCAGACATCTATCATGTCGTCCGCTTCCTTCAAACTCAACGAGATGGGCTTTTCCGCCCAGATAGCCTTTACTCCGGCACGGGCAACATCCTGCACAATGATTGGGCGGAGCCGCGCGGTTGTACACACGCTGACAATGTCCAACCGTTCTTCAGCTAACATCTCTCTGTAGTCACTATACAGATGGTCGGAGGCAAGTCCCCAACGCTCGCCGAAGATGGCGGCTTGTTCGTCATGTATATCTGTGCCAGCCACTAGCTCGACATTCGGAGCGGCGTGGTAACTCGGGGCATGGCAATAGGGAAGGAACAAACTGCCGCCACGGGTCATTTCATCATCAAAAGTGCTACCCATGCGACCTAGACCAATTACTCCAGAACGATAGGTTTTCATAGCTTTTCTCCAATAGGAATGTTTTCACGCTCCACAAGAATCAAGTTCCGATTTCAGCTCCAATGTTGAGTGTAATATTGCAGTATCTAGTATTACGGTTGTTTGAACGCATAAACGATGAAACGAATTTTCCGACCTAGATTTGAAACTGGCAAAACATTTCATCATATTATCATGAACTGTACCATACCACAACGTCATTTCTGGGCTTGACTTATCTTATGCCTGTTGCTAAACTGATTCTGTATGGTTATATCGATTGCTCACCATAGGCGTATTGGTTACTTAAGAGAAGACAATCCTCCGCACTGTTTTATTACAAGGTTGATACATGCTAACAGACACAGAGAAAGCTCAGTTGGATAAACAGGGATTTACGCGTCTGCGGGACGTGATTTCAACTGATGAGGTCAATGAACTTCGTCGGTTGTCGGTGACGCTTGCTGCGGATGAAAGGGCGTCAGGACGCGGGGCGATGTATCTGGACGATCGCGCTCAACGGGTTTGGAACTTGGTCAACAAAGGTGCACCGTTTGAACGGGCAATTCAGCATCCGCGTATTTTGGCTGCGATGGAATATCTGCTAGGCGAGGACTGTACGCTAAGCTCGTTTACGGTGAACATTATTAACCCCGGAGCTAATGACGGAGGACTACATATTGACTATCCCCTCCGTTTGATGCCCGACCCGCGTCCCAGTTTCCCTCTTGTTGCCAACAGCGTCTGGTTACTTGATGATTTCACACTAGAGAATGGAGCCACGCGGTGCGTACCTGGCAGCCATCTTCGGCTCGAAGGCGGACCGGAACCCGGGGTCAAATTCGATGATGAAGTGCAGGTCTGCGGTCCAAAAGGATCGGTACTGATTGTCAACGGCGCGCTTTGGCACGCTTCGTCGGCAAATCACACAGATGGAGATCGCGTCGGTTTGCTCGGTTTCTTTTGTCGCTCGTTTATGAAACCGCAGCAGGACCACCTCAAACTGGCTTCGGACGAAGTGATTTCCCGCGCAACTCCCACACTCAGACGGCTGCTTGGCTTTGATTCGATGTCGGGCGCGACGGCATAATCTGTCCTACCTTTTCCCTACGACAATCCTGAGCATAGACCGAGACTTTTGCCTTGATGGGTTTGAATGCATCTGTTAGAATTTAATTCAATACTATTTTACAGAAGGAAGGAGCACAATATGTTAGTCGATTGTCTGCGTCAATCCAACCGTTGCTATGTCATGTTTGCTCTCATAATGAGTCTCACGATTGCAGGGATGTTGACGGCGAATGCGGCAGAATCCTTGCCGAGCGGGGATGCGAGCATCTTATCCCCTGACGCCAAGCTGGAAAAGTTATTCGAGGGAGCACATTTCACGGAAGGGCCCGCGGTTTCGTTTGACGGTACGGTCTACTTTAGCGATATCACCTTTACCTATGAGTCGAGTATGCAGGCAGGACATATTTGGAAGTACAATCCCAATACCGGTGAAACTACCGTTTACCGCTCACCTAGCGGAATGTCCAACGGCATCAAATTTGATGCTCAAGGTCGGATGATTGTCGCCGAAGGCGCCGACTTTGGCGGACGTCGAGTTACCCGGACAGATATGGCGACAGGAAAGAGTGAAATCATCGCGGGACTGTACGAAGGGCAGCCGTTTAATGCGCCCAACGACATCACGATTGATGAGCAGGGACGCATCTACTTCAGCGACCCGCGCTATCTCGGACATGAACCGGTGAATCAACCCGTGATGGGTGTATATCGAATCGACCCGGATGGCTCAATTCACCGTATAATCACGGATGCGGGAAAACCAAACGGAGTGGCTGTGTCGCCGGATCAGAGGGCACTTTTCGTTGTCAGTAACGACAACGGCGCGACCGGTTTAGATCGTCTTCCCACAGGTGCGCCGACCCATAAGGGACGGATGGCACTATTGGCGTATGACTTGGCGGAAGACGGAACCGCAGCATTTCGGGAAGTATTGGTTGATTACTACCCACAGGATGGACCAGACGGCTTGGTGGTTGATGTTGACGGAAATCTTTACGTCGCTGTGCGTGATGTTACCCGGCCAGGCATAAATGTCTACTCGCCATCAGGAAAAGAATTGGCGCATATTCCAACAGGTGTGCTACCAACGAATGTGGCATTTGGCAGAGGCGACAAAAGTAAAACTTTGTACGTCACGGCAGGGAATGCTCTTTACCGGATTAACGTTATGAAAGACGGCTATCATTTACCATCGCAGTAGATGCTTTGTTCCCGAATCTTTTGCGATGCATCCCGAATTGCTACGATAACCATGGAGGTGGAATGTACTTATGCCGATTTTTGGCGCAGCGGAGTTAAAACAGACCGTGCACGATGTGTTCTCGCTATTGGGAGCCACGGGGGACGAAGTGCGGCGACTTCAAGATCATTTGGTCGATAGTAACTTGGCCGGTCACGATTCGCACGGGGTGCGGGTTATACCCAACTATGTGGACATGATTCGGCGAGGTGATATCGTGCTAGGCGCCGACTTGGGGGTTGTTACGGAAAGTCCCATCCATGCGGTGCTTGATGGTAATTGGGGGGTAGGTCAACTGATGGGCTGGCGGGCGGCGCAGTTGGTCATCAATAAGGCGAAGCAGAGCGCACTTGCCGCGGTAAGCCTGCGAAATTGCAGCCACCTCGGTCGTCTCGGCGAATATAGCCAGATGATTGCAGATCAGGGACTAGTCGGATTCGTAACCGTGAACGGGCATGGCGGTGCACAGGGCGTGGCGCCTTGGGGCGGCCTGGAGCGGCGGCTTTCGGTGAATCCGATGTCCTACGCGGTACCGGCTTCCGATGGAGTCGTTATGATTGACATTTCACCGACGGTTGTCGCAGCCGGAAAAGTAGCGGTCAAAGCCCTGCGAGGCGAGCCCGTCCCCGAGGGATGGATTGTGGACAGCGAAGGACGATCGACGACGGATCCCAATGCGCTTGAAGGGCCTCCGCCCGGCAGTCTGATTCCTGTGGGCGGACATAAAGGATTTGCACTTGGTCTTATTGTGGACATACTTTCAGGCGCGCTAAGCGGCGGCGGGTGTAGCCGTCCGGATACAGATCGTTGGGGCAATGCCACATTCATATTGGCAATCAATCCGGGGGTGTTTGTCGGACAACAGGAATTTGAAACCGAGGTAAAGGACTTCCTGAATTACGTCAAGTCTAGCCGGGTGGCGCCCGGATTTACAGAGATTCTCATACCCGGGGAGCCTGAGAATCGTGAAAGAGAACGAAGAATGAACGAGGGCATCTTTGTAGAGCACAAAACATGGGACAAAATTACCGAAATCCTTGATGAACTCAAGGCCAATGCCTAGTCCAATAGAGAGCAAACCTACTGTCCTAAAACCTTCAACAGCCAATCTGATGTGTGCATAAGCGACTGGGAAAACGACGAGACTTCCTTAAAGGATTTCCGCGGTTGAATCGAACCCGTCCAAGGAGTTCCCCAGATGAAAATCACCAAAGTTGAAGTGCGTGCCGTGGCGCCACCGGTTGACCGTTTTACATGGTCGGACGATCTGCCGGATCAATACTCGACGAACACCGTCGTCAGAATCTACACGGACGAGGGCGTAGAGGGAGTCGCCGGCGTCTGGAATGCGACATCATACGATTTCGAGCGCTACACCGCTGAATCAATACGTCATCTGGCGCCGATATTGGTGGGCAAGGATCCGCTCCTGCGCGAATTTATCTGGCATGAAATCCGGCCGCGGGTGTTTCCTCTTCCGCCTCAGTCGCTCGCCGCCATCGATATCGCACTGTGGGATCTCGCAGGAAAAGTGGCAGGCATGCCCCTGTACCGTCTGCTGGGAAGCGCGAGAAAATCCATCCTCGCTTATGCAAGCACCCCACTCTTTGAAGATGTGGCATCCTATCTGAAAAATGCAGAAGCGCTCATCGCCCAAGGTTTCAAAGCAATCAAGTTTCATACGTGGTGTATCCCCGAACTCGATCTTGAACTCGCTCGCGCCGTTCGCAAACAGTACCCCGACAACAATGTCGCCTTTATGCTTGACGCCGAGAACAATTACGACCGTGACGGGGCGCTGCGGGTAGCCCAAGAGCTAGAAGCGATGGGTTTCACGTGGTTTGAAGCGCCCCTGCATGACTCGGATCTTGACGGATATAGAGAGTTGACCAGCCGGGTGAAGATTCCCATTATTCCGTCCGGGAATTGGTTTCAGGATTTACATACTTTTAGTGAAGCCATCCGTTCAAAAGCTTGGGGACGGGCGCGTACGGACGCCGCGATGATGGGCGGAATAACACAGACGAACAAAGCGATTTCCCTCACCGAAGCCGCCGGAATGAAGTGCGAAATCATGTCGTGGGGTTACAGCCTTGTCTCGGCAGCCAACCTGCACCTCATGTTGGCACACGACAACTGTACCTACTTTGAGCAGTCAGTGCCCTTTGAGCCGTATGAGTACGGCATGAAGGACGTGATTCGCACGCAAGCCGACGGTTACGCTTATGCCCCCACTGGCCCAGGTCTTGGTTTGGAAGTAGATTGGGATGCCATGGAGGCAGCCACGATTCTTTCCTTCGTTTCGGAGTAAGGCTCACGTACGGAGGCCCACCTCATCGGCAAAGTCCCGTATCAGTAGCATTAGACGCTGGGTTCGTGTCTCGTCATTGCGACTAAGAACCTCACGTATGAGACCAAATTTGTCCGGTTTGCGCTAGCGATACTTAGTGTGCGTATTCTATAGAGCGATCTTCTAATCGCGAGGACCTTTCGCCGACAGAGTTTGCGCTTATAGTTGGTTCGTCGTAACGAGCTTCAATAATTCAGGCGCCCGGCTCCATTCCCATGCTTTGGCTGCCAACCACTCGTTTAGTTGCCTTTAGACCGCAATATGGCCAGATGTGAATCTAGGTGGCCACTGCGCAATCAGCGCGCGGAGATTTCCTGCCGCATTGCTCCCTCCTTTTTCAGTATCAATCCCACTGAACAACTAAATAATTTTGCTTGGTAGGTGAGATTAGGCCGATAATATGCGTCTAACATCCAAACAGCTATGGCTGAGGTAGAGATCCATGCGAACGGAAGATGGTCATATCATTCAAAAATGCCTTGATGGAGACGCCGCCGCATTTGGCTTGCTCGTAGACAAGTACAAAGGTAGTGTGTACGGATTGGCTTACGCCAAGCTCGGCGATTTTCACGACGCGCAAGACATGACCCAGGAAGTATTTCTCAAAGCGTATCAGAAACTTCGTACGCTGAAACGGTGGGACAAGTTTCTGTCATGGCTTTATGCCATCACTTCCAATTCGTGCAAAGATTTCTTGCGCTCCAAGGCGAGCCGTCCCGATGGAGAGTACGTTACCGACCAAGAAAAAGAGCGCTTGGACAAGATTTCAATCAACTCTCATCACGAGGACAAACTCCATCAAACGCTCCGGGAAGCCTTGTCCGAATTGCCCGAGATACATCGGCAAGTCTTGTCCCTTCACTATTTGGGAGGATTGAGTTGCAGAGAGATTGCGCAGTTTCTCGGAATCTCTCCCCATGCGATTGCCATGCGACTCAGCCGCGCCCGCGCTAAATTGAGGAAGGAGATGTTGACGATGATGCATTCTAGTTTTGACGGACAGAAACTTCATTCCGCTTTCACGCTAAACATCGTTGAGATAATTCGACGAACGCAAATCCAACCGAATCCGCAAGTACCCGTCATTCCCATAGGGATTGCCGTAGTCAGCCTACTGACGCTATCAATGTTGTACCTATTCGTCTCCATCGATCAATTTCCGGCAATTGGTAAACTAGTCGGAGCGCCTATCTTAAGCGAAACCAGAATCGCGGAGGTCGGCGAGATTCCAGTGGATGTGGTTATGCTTTCAAAGTCGTCGGTTGTTTCGAGTGGCGATGGGAAGAGGGATTTGGAAAGGAATTCACGACAAACGAATGATGTGCAGGCTCTGAATACCCAGACCGATGTAGAATCAAGTAGCCTCAATGAACCGATGGCACGTCTCGGCAACGTTACAGTTCGCGAAATAGCCTATTCCCCGGATGGTAGCCTGATTGCCATCGCGGGCGCAATTGGAATCTGGTTCTATGATGCCGAATCACTCGTGGAAGTCGGGAGGATAGCACAAGGCGCGAGATATATCGCTTTCAGTCCCAACGGACGAATTTTGGCGTCAGGACATTGGTCAGACCGGACTGTTCATCTATGGGATGTAAAGACACGAGAACCGGTTGGACGTTTGGTGTGCGCAGATGATTGGGGAGCGACCGCCTTAACGTTTGCCCTTGACGGCAAAACCTTGGCTGTAGGCTACGCACATGGAGATGCGAATGGAGTTATTGGTTTGTGGAATATCGGTACACAACAACAAACCGCGCGGCTGAACACGCCTGCACGTTACTTGTGGGCTTTAGCCTTCAGTCCTGACGGGCAGTTGTTGGCTTCGGGAGGGCATAAAAATGCCGGCATCAGTTTGTGGAACGTGCGGTCACATGCACTCGTGGCGACATTTGAAGGACATAATGAGAAACCCTACAATCATGAAGTTTCGACGGTAGCTTTTAGTCCAGACGGAGAGACTTTGGCTTCGGGGAGCGCCTTCGATAACACAGTTCGACTTTGGGAGGTAGCGACTGGGAGGCTAGTCGCAAAGTTGTCAAAGAGTAATCCAAATCAAGAATATCAAGGTGTTAACTCTGTCGCCTTTAACCGGGACGGCACCCTCCTGACATCGTCTGGAGATGACGGTAAAATCCTACTGTGGGACACTCAAACGTTGAAGCAGATTGGAGTGTTAGAGACAGATGCCGGCAGCGTGTCTTCCATCGCGTTTCGTCCGGATGGAAAAACACTTGTGTCGCTGAATGGCGGGGATGCAGAATCCGCAAGGCACAAAGGTGGAGACATGACTCTCTGCCTATGGAATGTGAAGACACACGAGCAGATTGCCGCAATGCGGCACCATAATGCTGAGATCGAATCAGCGGCACTCAGTCCGGACGGAATGCTGCTCGCGTCAGGGCGTCAAGATGGTGTTGTTGCGCTTTGGGATATGCGCACTGAGAAGCTGTCCGCAGCCTTGGGGGGTCACATCGCAACGGTGAAGTCCGTGGCATTCAGTTCCGATGGGACGCTACTGGCTTCAGGCGAGAGAGAGCACGCGCGACTGTGGGATGTCCACAAGGGACAGCTGATCGCAGTTTTCAAGCACAGAGCGATCGTGGAATCGGTTGCGTTTAGCCCAAATGGGAAAATTCTTGCCTGTGTCGATGACACCTGCATACGACTCTGGGACACGAAACGGCAGAAAAGAATCGCAGTGTTGGGGAAACAGCCTCCACGCGAAATTACCACTTTTTGGGACAGATTGTATGCAAGATTCATAAGCATAGAACCTTTCAGGGACTATCCTGACCCATACGTGAGCACCATACAGTCGGTGGCATTCAGTCCGGACGGAAAATTGCTGGCTTCAGGAGGGTTTGACAATAAAGTACGCGTGTGGAACGTAGCGAAACGACGGGAAATCTTCACACGAGAACTGGACGAATATAGCGACATATATGCTGTTGCATTCAGCCCTGACGGGAAGACGGTGGCTTCGGCCGGAATTCACAGAAAAATCCATTTATGGCACCCGGCGGAACGGAAGTTAATCGGGACGTTGAACACACAGGGATGGTGCAAAGCACTCGCTTTCAGTCCGGACGGTCGTTTTCTCGCCGCCGGGGCCGAGGCGAAGGTCGGTGTGTGGGATATGGCAGCACACGCGCAGGTGATGACCCTTGAAGGATGCCAGAGGATAGTTAATTCAGTCACGTTCAGTCGTGACGGTAAAACGCTCGTGGCAAGTAGTGAGGACGGTACCATCCGAGTTTGGGATACTAGCGGACTCGGCGGCGATTAGCGTATTTTTTTACAGACGGTTGCGCTTTAATGCCTAATTTTCAGGCTCGAATTGGTGGGGGATTTCGATCGTAGTCATTATCCATTCCTTTAATCGGTGCCCACCCTACAATTACGCAGCCAGTTTAAACCCAGCGCCGCGCTGCAGACAATCTTTGGCAGGTCGGCATTCTGGGTCTCCTGTTGCCTCGTATTCCGCACATGCATGTTGTGTTGGCGGTAGAGATGGCTCAAGTTCCTGAGCTGCGCGGTTCCCGTCACCCCGTTTCGGCGCAGCAGATTAAGTTCTCGGTTGAGGGCGTCCGAAATCGAGCCGCGGAAGGATTCCTCCATCTCCTTGATGCCCTCTCGAACGTCTTCGTCGCGTTCCTCCTTAAAGATGAACTGCAATTCCCGAAGCACATAGCGTTGCGCCTGCGTCAACGAAAGTCTATGCCGCCGTTCGGTTTGGCGATGTCTGATTTCTTGAGCGAATATCCGCTTGACCCGCATGACGGTCTCGTTGTAATCGGGAGGCAGCCTGCCACCCGGGAGGTCGGGAGTGCACTTGATGGTGTTGAGGATTCGGGTGATATCTCTCGAGATAATCTCGCCCGCCTCGTCCAAAAGGAAGAGTTGCTGAAATCGACCGGCTTGACAAAACAGATAGACGCCTCTTGAACTTTTCGGCATGGCGGCGCGGATTCCGTCTCGAAGATTCGCGATTCGTTCAAATTCCTCCGGATCGTCTCGGCGCAACTGCCTCAGCATTTCTTCCGCCTCGTTAAGGTCCATCAACTCTTCATCGTCATCGAACAGACTCAACTGATCGCCTTTTTGTTCATAGATGGCGTACATCGCATCTGGGTTGAGTTGCTCGGATTTGTCAAGGATAGCGGCATCCTCGCCTATGGTGTCGTGTATGTCCTGAATGCGGAAGCGCAGTTTCTCTCGCAGCCCCAAATTCCGTTCAATGCCGGTTTCCGGGAGAAAGTTAAATCCATAGATTTCATCGTGTTCGCTACCGATACGGTCAATTCGCCCGAATCGCTGGATAAGCCGCACGGGATTCCAGTGGAGATCGTAGTTGATGATTTTGTTCCCATCCTGTAGGTTTAATCCTTCCGCCAGAACATCGGTCGCGATGAGCATGGACAGCTCCGATTCGCCGCGTTGGAATCGGTATTCCGGATTGGCTTTCGGCGCGAACCGTCCCACCGCCCGTTCCTTGCTTTTATCTCCGCTAAAGATGACATCAATATCGTCTCGCTCGGTATTGGGGTTGAGATTTTCAAACAGATAACGCGCCGTGTCCGCATATTGCGTGAAGATTAGGCGTTTCCCGTCGCGAAGAGGAGACTCGCTTAAGCGGTCTTTGAGCGTTTGAAGTTTGGCGTCTTGGTCGGGCGTAATCGGATTAACTAGTCCCAAAATCTCACTCAAGAGTTTTATGTCGTTTCCGAGGTGTTCTTGGAGCAGATTGACATTGAAGTCGGCAATCTCGTATCGTCCCGAAGCCTTCCTTAACTCCTCCATGAGTTCCTGTTCTTCCACGGCGGATGGCTCGTAAAGTAGCGCCTGAGCCGCGTCACCCGCCGGGACAATTCCGTTTTCGAGTGCCTCCGCGAAGAGTCGGTGTAGGTTGAGCAGTCTGTGAATCGTTTGCCTAAAGGCGTACACGCTTGACTCAAAACGTTTGAATAGAAGCACTCGCATCAGGCCTCGAAGGTTTGCGCCCGAACTCTGTAAGTTGATATAGGGTTCCTGCTTCTGTTTAGACTCAACCACGTAGTTCCACAGTCCGTAACGCGCGTAGGTAAGCTCGCCTACCGCGATTGAAGTTGAATCTCCGCGGCGCGGTTTACCCAAGTAGCCGCGCAACTCATGATAGAGCCCCTGATAGGTGTCCTCGATGCTGTAGGATACGGTTTCCAAAATACGCTTGGGAAAGAATTGCTTGTTTCCGCCGACGAGGACGTAAGCCTTCCGATTGCCGTTTAGGTACTGCTGAAATCTGGACGGATCAACGGGTTGTTCGGTCTGAGCATCGAAACCGTACCATCGCAAGATGTGATTTCGTGTGCGTCGGATAAGGATGTTGCTCAGTATATCGGGCAGATTCCGCTCACCCTTCTCAATTTTGCGGAAATACTCTCGTATATCGGGCGGGTCTATTGGCAGATCGGAGATGTCGTTGGGGTGGAAGAGCTTAATTTGATGGAACACATCCCACGCGCTCTTGTTGCGCGGGGTTGCGGTGAGGAAACAGCAGCGCCGCCCGGTCCCCAAGAACGACTGGACGACCTTATAGCGTTGTGTATCGGAATGGCGAAAGTTGTGGCTTTCGTCAATGAGCACAAAATCGCGGTCGCGGTACATGACATCATCGAGTATCGAGGAGGGTATTCCATCTATGTCCTCACCGACTCGCTCATGCAACTTTCCCATGGAAAGCACGCGGGCGTTGAGGTGATAGACCTCATTGTAGCGTTCCCACATGTCGACCAGCGGAGCCGGGCAAATAATCAACGGACGCGCATTCTCCGTCCATTCAAAGTGCTTGATGATGGCGGCGCCGACGTAGCTCTTTCCGAGACCGACGACATCCGAAACAAAGACGCCGCCGTTGTCGCGAATAATCTGCACCGCTTGTCGGACGGCGACCTTTTGGAAGTCCGCCAACTGTCTGGTAAGGTCATCCGCCCAGAGTAGCTCCCGATCATCCCCGCCTTCCAGTCGGTCTTTGACTAATTCGTAGAGCGTTTTCATGTAAATGTCGTAGGGCTTGACGAGTGCGAATCCCCAGGAGGCCTTCATCGCCTCCATCAGGGACTCGTCAAAGTCTTGCGAGTCGTCCCAGAGTTCGTCGAACCAGCGACCCAGTTCGGCGTGGTTGGCGTTTCCCTGCACGACAACATTAAGCTCGCTGTTGTGATTCAGACCGGACAACGTGAGGTTGGACGACCCGACAATGGCGGCGCCCTTCTCGTATCGTCCATCTTCGCGATAGTCGAAGATGTAGGCTTTGGCGTGTAGCCGTCCTTTGGTATAGACGCGCACTAAAAGGCGCTTCTCGGCGATCATCCGGACTAGCGACTTTATCAGGACTTCGGCTTGGTCAGTCTGATCCATGAATTCAACGGATTCGCTGATGTTTTCCGCGGTGTCTTCCGCCATCTGCCGGAGATTCGCCCGTTTGGGGTAAACTTGGGCTTCGGCAATTTCCGCAACCTGTTCCAACCTTTGATGCCCCTCGGCAAGCTGCTCCAGCGTCTCCAGATTCGTGGTGTTGCCGATCAACAGACGGAGTTCTTTTACACCCTTGAGTTCTTCGGCAATACTCTGGAAACCGGAGAGGAAAAAGTATCCGACTGCGAACCTCGCCCTCTCGGTTGAGTCAAGAATGAGGCTGATGTGATCGACTAATTTTTCGCTGCGGTTGTCGATGATGTCGTGTGGCATTTGCTTTCAAGTACCTCACAGGTTGCCCAAAGTTGTCCATGCTTCATCATAGTTTTCTAGGATTTCCTCACCTTGCCAAGAGTTGTAAATAGCTCGTCCGATTTCCTCAAGCATAGATTCATCGTACCACCCGCCTATGTTTGCATGTTCTCGCGCTATAGCAATGAAGTCCTCACGGGAGTGCGGCTTATCCTTGTATTTTTTCGGTGTCTTGACACCCGCCAATTTCTGTTCTAAAACCTGATAAACTTGCTCAACGGTCATGGAGCGCAAATCAAGATATCCGACTGTCATTAGGAACCCGGGAATCTCTGTATCGTCAAGACAGACGGGTAGAATATACTCTCGGTATTTCTCGACAAAAGCTCTTGCCCGGGCACTCTCGCGTTCATGCTTTGGCAACCACTTGCGGTCATAGTGTTCGGACAGGAACATCACGCAGTAATGCGCTTGATTTTGATAAACCGATGACAATTCATCATAGAGATTCTTCCCTTGGAGGTTAGGTTTCTCATATTCGTCGTAAAAGACCCGGTAACCTCCCGATTTTAGAAGCCGAGCTAATTCTTTGGCGTGGAGGCGATCTTCTCCAGCAAAGGAAAGGGCGACATCGTACTTTTCCATCTTGTGTGCTCCTTCAACGAAACTTGAATACTGACCGCTGTAAGACTAGAGGTGAATGGTTCAATCTTACATCGCCGCTTGTTATGGTCGATTTCATTTTCGGCAACTGTTTAGTCTAACGGTTTTTCGAATGATGCGAGGAATCGCTTATGATTTTAGCGCGTATTGTTAAACGTATGTCAACCTTATTTTTGCAAAGACATTCCCAGCGCTATTATCTACTTTACAAGTTATCGTAGGTATGCACATTCCGCTCCTCTGGAGCGGGAGAGACAGACACTCCTAGGCTACAGACATGGACAATCTCTATCGCACTCGTTATTCACTCGCTTGATCCCCGCTGGGGCTTTGGTGCACGGGGTTTTGGCGTTTCTATACACCTTCGGGATCTCTATCGCACTCGCTATTCGCTCCCTTGATCCCACGCTGGGGCTTTTAGAGGCTGGTGCGCAGTGCGCACCCTACAAATGTACTTTTCAAACAGGTTCTTAAAGTATCCTCAACCGCAAGAATCACGCTGTTCAAGCTCATGAGAGTGAACTCAGTTGATTGGGATGTTCGGGTTTGGTTCTCGAAAGCACGACTTCTGCCACCGTTAACCCTTCCTCAAGAAGCGGCTTGACATCGGCAATATCGGAGGCTATCTCGACTGCCGTTCCCTCTTTTGCAGGGGTGCGCAGGAGAACTTCCCTGCCATCGATCCCTTGATCAGTCAACAATGCGTCGCTATGAGTACTCACGAACACCTGTCGTCGCCGTCTTCGTTGCATCTTCGAAATCAGGGCGGCGAGTTGCGATACAATGCCGGCGTTCAAGGAAAGTTCGGGCTCCTCCAGTAGGAGGACGGACTCACTTTCAAGAAGCGTCCAAAGTAGCCCCAGAAGACGAAGTGTGCCGTCAGAAAACTGATCTTCGCGTTGCCAGCCCGCATTTGGACGCCAGTGGGAGTAAAGCGCCTGCAGGTGAGGACGGCCGGTAGATTCGTCACGGATGAATTCCAACTGCTCAAGCTGAGGCACGGCAAATTTGAGCGCTTGCTCAATAGTTTTTAAGCGTGACCGACGCGTTTTTGGCGTGATGCCCGCAACCCTCTCAAGAAATCCCTGCCCAAACGGGTCATCCTCAATGGCTCTTCCCTGAATCGAATTAGCAAACCGCAAGAGTTGAGGTACTAAATGAAGGTAAGTCACCGTTTGGAGGAAACGCGCGATTTCGCGAAAATCGGCGATGACATTGATCTGCTCAAGAAAGGTCTGCGTCAGTCGATCACGATCGGCTTCATCTTCTTCGGTTGGCCTAGCTAGGAGTTGCGCGCCGTTTTTCCACACGCACTCATGCGTGAGATAGGTGTGGCGGTGACCTCGTGGTTCTTGTCGAAATCCTAACGAGTATCGCCAAGTTGCGGAAGTGTCCGCATCGTCTGCAAGATGAATCTCAATCGTAATTTCCGGATCTCTCCGCGCCGCTAGATTTCGGATTTTGGAGAGGCCGCCCCGGTCCTTGACGGCTTTTTGAAAACCTCCGCCTTCAGACTTTACGACATCTCGGAGAAAACGGAAAATGTCAAGAAGATTCGATTTCCCGGACGCATTTGCGCCGACGATGAATTGACGTTCGCTGAGGTGAACATCAATCTCCCGAAAATTTCTCCAGTTCTTGGCGACGAGACGATTAATAATCATGGCGTCTCCTTAAGTTTTTCTGATTGTCTTCGTGTGCTAAAATCATTTACCTCAGACGCTATATTCGTGTAGATTTCTTTGCTGCTTTGATCACTTTGATGAGGTACTCAATGTCTCCAAGAGTGACATACGGCGGTTGCTGCATTGCCTTGATAAGGCGTTGAGCACTCGCATTTTTTCGGTCGGTAGTGGCGCCGATTTATCCTCAGGTTGTTCGATTAGCATTGTGGCTTGCTGCTGCAATTCCGCTTTTCGCACGGTATCGTTCCTCCGTTTGCCAAATCCGAGGGAGAAGTGGTCTGTTTTACGATGCTAAATGCGTAATTCCCATGGTATTGGCTTTTCCCGTTCAGACTAGGAGCGATAGGCTCTGCCACGCTGATAGATGGTTCTAATAATGCACTCCCGGTTCATTGTGTCTACACTGTAGACAATCCGATAACTTCCGACGCGGTATCGGTATTGTCCACGATACTTGCCCTTCAATTTGACGATGTTTGGTCCGAACAGTGGATTCTGGGCTAACAGAGCAATCGCCCGATTTACTCGGCGCTTCATATTGGTATCAAGCGCGTTATAGTGTTTCTCCGCCTCGGCGGTGAATAGCACATTAAATATCGCTTTCAACATCAGCCCAACGCTTTAGCCTGCCCGCCTTGACATCCGTTTCCGCACGTTTCAGACTCTCGGCAACTTCCGGGTCACTCATTAACTCGTGAGTTGCTTCCCATGCTTCTTTATCTTGAAGATATGCCAGATAGTCATGCGCTATTTTCAGTTTGTCAGCGGAAAGTTGCTCAATTAACATTATCGCACGTTGCTTTAACTCGGTTTTGCGCATACATTTCTCCTTCCGTTTTCTGTGCACTTTGTCTGAATCGCGGATTCAGGGATCTCTATCGCACTCGTTATCCACTCGCTTGATCGGATTAAGGGATTACGCGGATTGAGTTTGCCTGAAGCGCCGATACGCCTTATCAGTTCGCTTAAACTGCGAAGCAGGGCTAATTCTCCGTGTAAATTATAGCATACCTTGCGCGGTTAAGGCGGCCGCGGGGTTGTTTGATTCACGCCGCTATTTTAGCCATGCTGTCTAGCGCCTCTGCTACATCACGTACCGCAAGAAGGAACGCTTCTATGTCCTCGTCTTTCTCATAATCTTCAAGCGCAACGGAAAGGTATATCTTTGCGTCCTCCGGATCGCGTAGTTGTTCAATATGAAAGCCTTTGAAGCGTCTATAATTGCTCATTTTCTAACTCCCTAGCAGCTCTGATCGCCCGAACCAAACTGCAACCGAAGCTCAAAACCCCGACTCGTGGGTTCGCATCATCACATATTGTCACATATTGTCACAAATTTTCGGGAGAATGTCGCGATTCGGAGATCGCTCCTACAGAACTAGGGATCGGAGCGTGTTGCCTGCATCGCGGAATGGCGGGGATTCCATCCTTGATTTGATTAAAGGATTACGCGGATTGAATTCGTTTGAGATGGATAGACCTAGACAGCATACCGTCATTTTTCATCTGACTCGGTGAGATACTTCCTCTTTAGGTCTTATCGTTATCTTGCAACGATTTTGCGGCGAAAATGGCCAAACGTAATTCTTCTCCAAAGAGTTCATATAGAGGGGTTTTGCCGCTGAGCGCCTTGCTTTCATTGAGAATAATTCCGACCCCCTCACCCCTACGCTCCAGAAAGTGTCGCCTTGCTACATGTTTCTTCATATTATCGTCTAGCGTAGTTTCTGACAGTAGGCGAGCGAGCAGTTCGTTACGCGTCGCTTGGTTGTAGGGCAAATCGTCCACCGTTAAGCTATTTGCCAATGCACCCGGCGAATAGAGTTCTAGCCGGTCCGTGAACATAAACAGGCGAATTTTCGATCCGGCTTTTGAATAATCTCTATGTACAACTGCATTAACCAGTGCCTCAAAAACAGCTCTCATGCTGTATTGCGATCGTTCTATTCTGCCAATCTCCTTGCGAGCGGAGACTTGGTTATATCTTTCAACAAATTTGAATGCATCCACAATCTGGCGATCCAGCGGTCCCCTAAAATCCTTAGCATCAATCTGGTAGTTCGCATCCTTTTCCACGCCATTGTAAAATACGGCTTGAATGAAACTGTTATAGAGGTAATCGTCGGGGCTATCATGACACATCAACAGACCGGCTACCGAGGCGCGGTATTCATGACCATCTTTGACCAGCAATCGTCTTTTAAGTAGTAAATCTTCTATCTTCTCACGATCAGCCGCATCCTCTGTGATAAATCGCTGATACAGCTTTTCCCTTAATGTTTCTTTGCGAGTGTTCGGGACAAACTGCTCATCAAAAGAGATTCTATGTGCTTGTGATCGGCTTTGTAACAATCGCGCCAACTGCTCGGTGGCCATCTCTCTTTTACTGCTGCCTTGGCGGATGAAATAACCGTTAGATGATTTATGAACAAACGGGCTCCGAGGCACTTCGATTTTTAAGAGATTTTTATTATCAACTTGCAGTTTTTCTGTAACAATGTGAACCATAGGGTCAATGTTGTCTCCGCATATTTCAACTGCTGTTTTCTCTGTCCTATCAAGATTCTGGCGGTCAATACCGACAATTTCACTATCATCGTCAACGCCGATTAGTATCACGCCACCGTTCGCGTTGGCAAACGCAGCGATTTCATCGCCGAGACTCTCTCTGTGATGCAACTCTCTTTTGAATTCAATCGTTGAGTCTTCTCCCAGATATATTTTTTCAATGAGGTCGGTCAGACTGTCGAACATCGCTCATTCTCCAGATGAATACGCTATTATCTGCATCACGGATTGGCGGGGATTCCATCCTCGATTCGAAATCGGAATTACTGGGCGCTGCATTCTCAGAAATTGCATTGATTGGATTGGTTAGGACACTGGTGCTGCCTTCGCGTTACCTAGGCGCATCAAATATGAGAAAGACAAAGACGATGAAGGCAATTTCGATTAGGTAGAAGATAACGAACGTGACAGAGAAAATTGCCGATACCCAGCTACATTTTGGTTTGTCTTTGTGTTTGAGAAGATCCATCTTAAAGTCGGTATCGGATTGGACTCTGACCTCGTCGTATACTTTTCGAAATAGCCTTTCTTGCCAAAGGAAATATCCGTTCAAGATCCAAAAGCCCATAACGGGGAGAATCAACGCCAAAGCAAAATAGGGATTCTCAACCTCGTGTTTAGGGATCAACACCATGGCTGCCACAATAATTATCATGCTCCAACTTTTTACCAAGAAACTGTTTCTTCCTAATCGGTTTATGACAGAATGGGTTATTTTCAAATTCTCGACTGCCTTTTCAGTGCAGTTCGTGGTTTTTTACTCCAGTATCAAGTTTAGAAGCTGGCGATATATCGGGCTAGTTCATTCTCAGTTTATTTCCTAGTGTAATCCTTGGCTCGACTTTTTTGCATTCAGCAAGTTTAACAGACCGTGTAGATCAAACCATTCAGAATAACGGGTGAGATTTTAGCAATTTGGTCTGTTTTGCCGACCATTGAGAAAGTCTACCCTGTGGACGCGAATGCCTGTTTCACCCACCGCGGTGTATCGGGAAAGGTCGCCGGTGGTTTTTCGAACAGCCTTTCACCTATCAGGACATACTATCGCCTACGTCGTCCATTCGGTTAATTGGTCGTTTGAAGTTATTTGATTACTACCCATTTAGTCGCTTGATCGCCATTCACTCCTTTAATCTCATGCTACAAATGTACAAAGTCGATCTTAGGATTTGCCCGACATGCTAAGTTTGGAAAAGCACCGGGCAGGGAGCGGATTAGTTGTTGGACGAGGTTTCCAAGGCTTTTGTGTGCCCGTTCGTGCCCGGAATCAGCGCTGCCACTTCATCTCCGTCTTCGTTGCCAGGATGGGCAAGAGACGGGTGATTCCCACCCCCAAATTGTGCGAGGATTCCGCGGAGTTGCGTAATCGCGGTTGCAATATCGGGTGAGTCAATACGCTCGAGTGCGAACGTACTCAGTGACTGAGTCATGGTCAAGAGTTCGCGGAGGTCTTTAACGGTTGTGATTTCCACCTTCGCGTTATTTAATGCTTGCATAATGCAGTCGGTAAAACGGTCGGTCGCTTTGTCGATTTTACTATGCAAGTTCGCGAGGTATTCCTGTTTGCATTCTTGGTAGATTTCACCCCACTTGGCACGGTTGAATTTTTTGTTGTTGGGATTCATCGTGCGAATGCGTTCGCGTATTTGATCGCGGCTCAGGTGGAATTCCTTATCGGTCACGTGCTCCTGCACTTTCTCCAACAAATCTAGAACCTGGTTGGTTGTGCAGCATTCGGCAAACCTGCGTATGATATACTCGCAGACAAATGCCTCTTTCGAAAAATCGAGCGGCTTTTGTAATTTATTCACGTTTTCCTCCTCAAAAAGCAATTAGTGGCGAGCCACGGGATTGGATTATGGATGATACCCCAAATTCGGCGGTTTATCCAATAAAAGCCCCTTCAACAACGCAGAAAACCGCCTTGTAATCTTGTAACACAGTTTTGCAATATTTTCCGTGCAGGCATGGTGTTGTGAGATGTTGCCATTGCGGGACGAGGAGATCCCCGTTGGGTGGAATCTGTATGTAATCTCTATGTTGTGCCCGATGAATCTTATAACTCAAAACTACGTGTGCTGCCGGGAATAAGCTGGACGAATGATACGACATGTATGTTAAGTTTGTCAGGGTAAATCTTCTGATTAAGAAGACGGCGGCTGAATGGGGTTCAATCGGCGAGGTTCATCACCGGGCGAGATGTGGCTGCGAGTTTTGGGAATTAGGGATTGGCGGGAATTCTGTCTCAAAGTCTGTATCACGGATATTCGCGGATAAAAGGATTACGCGGATAAAATTCTTCAGCGATTAGTAACCTAAGAGCTTGTTTGAATAATAGATAGTCAAGTCATGTCTGGTCATTTGAGGAAGGGCTTTTCATGTTCTTGTCGTCACACGCACACTATTCACCTGTCGGATCTCTATGGGAGCTCTATCGCGGTCACTACGGGATCTTCTATCGCCTTCGTTAACCACTCTCAGTTGATCGCTCGTTATTCACTCGCTTGATCCCGCGCTGGGGCTTTTAGAGGCTGGTGGGATCTCTATCGCATTCGCTAATCGCTCATTTGATCGCAGTGCGCACCCTACAAATGTACTTTTCAAACAGGTTCTAAGGCTTTCTATCAGTGATAAATATTTTTTTCATGTACTTTTACTTCAGTGATTACGTGATGACGTGGATTAGGGTGTGCGGGGGCGGGGGCGGACTTAGGGTGAAGATTATGAACTAAAGGCGAAAGAACGCGTTCGTAATGGTACTGGGAGAAAACCCTGATAGGCTTAGGTGGATTTACTGAATATTCTCAAGCTCGGTTAAGTCTTCAACTTCTGCCATTAAAGACAGTGCTTTTGCGTAACCACGCAGTTTTTCTTGTAATTCTTCAAGTTCACACCTGAACTGTCTCACTAGTGCCTCATCATTAAATGCATCTTCTAGTGATAGTTTGTGCCACTTCGCCGTAAATGGTCGTATGACTTGATTTAATACAGGTATGGCGATTTTTGCAAACTGAATAGATCCAGAACCCTTGTCTTTCAAAATATCACGTGTTATTTGAAATAAGGAATAAACGCTAGTAAGTGCTGTTTTATCATCTCCAACATCAATCGGGAGTGGTTGAGTTGTGATTCTAGTCAGTAATTCAATGTACAATTCCCAAGCTGCTTCCTTGTCATGTTCTTTGGGCTTGAATTCAGCCTTTAACACATGAATATTAAGTTTCAATTGTGAAAGTTCTAGCCCAGAAATGGAAAGCCATTTTGAAAGTTTCAAACCTACCTCCTAATGGGTGACTCCGCAATGTATACATTTTGAATTGTACTTCTTAACTTACCCCCATCCTTTAGACAGTAAATGACGAGATTTAAGTAATGAAAACCGACTAAACCTGGTCAAATTGCTGGGCGTAAGTTCAAAAGAGGGCAAGCATTCTTTTAGATGTTGTACCCTAGTTTTGAGAATAGAAGTTGAAGAAGATCTGTATCGTTTTCAAACAACTCGATCGCCGTTTGTGATTCTAATTCGGTAAAGTGTTTCGTTCTTGACAGATGCTCTTTTATTCGGTTGATTTCGGTCCTACGTTCATTTAGAATCATTTCGACTTCTTCTTGAGTTAGTTCGCGCCGACTTATGGCTATTTCACGATAATTCATAAGTCAAACCTCCTTGAGGATATACTCTGAAGAAAACGAAGATAGAATCCATTAAAGGAATCTTGGAAGGCTTGGCAAAACGAATTCGACAACTGACCGAAAAAGTAAAAACCAGCATTCATAACAACGTATAGTCCTGACTACTTGGGGATAGCTAGCATTTGACTTCTAGTTCCTGCAAAAGAAAAGGGAACGCCTGGTGAGAAGGCACTCCCTTAGCACCGGTGGCCGCAATTAACGTTCGCCGAAAAGCCTCGGTCTCTATACTATACTGTTACGTCATTGCAAACGCCGGTGTCCATCCTAACTGCCTTGGAGAATTGTGTTTTCTCATTTCGCGTCTAAGATCATATTTGCATGTGCTTCGACCTTGAAACGCAGCATCAATCAGAAAGCGAAGGTTCTTCGGATTGTTTGCAATTGTTTCCCATTTAGTAACTGAGATTTTTGCCTTCGGGTTTAGTAAGTTGCCGATGATTCGTTCGGGGACGTAAGGCTAACGACGCTCGTATTCTGACCGATGGTCAATGCTGTACCAACTAGGAAACTCAGGATAAAGAGCATGTTCGCCATCATGGGGAGCTGTAACAAAATGGGAATTAGTCAATGGCAGGCTTACCACGAGAAGCCCGGATTTTTTGTTAACTTTCCCGTTAATCATACTCGAATAAATTTCCCAATCTACGTGTTTCCTTCCTTTAGTTTCTAACCCTATAAGCACAATAGTAATTGTCGAATCACGCAGGTACTTGTCACGGATTTTTTCTCTGATTACTTCGTCTTTAAGATTCTCAGAGATGTCACCCGTGTCCACAGATTGGTCAATAAAAATTCTGTATCGTCTCCCTAGTCGAACAAGTTCTTCCTGGTAATCTTGGTCATTAGCATGATGGTAACTGATAAAGGTCTTATGCATTGATACCTCCAAGAATTATGTGCGGGAAAAGTACATTACGATAAATGTCACACCTAGAAGAATCAACGTCAGAGGAACAATAAACCCAAAACTAAACCACAACCTCGACTTAGGCGGAATGTTATTGTCGCCAATCTTAGAAGCGACCTCACGAAGAACCTTGTTGTTCATATCGACCCCGTGCTTAATCTTGAATATGGTCGCCCCAAAGATGACAAATAAAGTGCCCACTACTGCGAACACCCATTGCACTGATTCACATTCTGCTTTTACATAGGCTAAAGACAACGGGCCAAGTATCATGACTATCTGCAACATTTGCCAACGTAATCGGTCGAGATAGCGGAATGTTTCGTAGCGCTGTTTGTAAATTTCTAGTTCCTCGCATGTAGCCATGTTTTTACTCACTCCTTGTTGATTAGTGGTTTCACTGCCAAAGGGCTTGTCCTTTTCGCAGTTTCCCAAACCGAAGCGTCAAAAAAGCCCGCATCATCTCGATCTGCTTTAGTGAGCCAATGGTTCCTGACCACGTTCGCCCTAAAGTCTATTACATTCTGATAATGAAAACTGAAGAACACTCTGCGCGCCATGGTAATCGTCCTCTTCACGTCCTTGAAGTTTTCTGTTGGGAATTCTGAGAATCATGCGCTGGTCGGATTGCCGGAAACATGTCAAGCTAGAATGAAAACAGTATAAGAAAGGCTAACTCGGTGGTTCAGGTCAATAGGTTTTGCCAGGGGGAATCACGGAGAACCAGATTGCCCAAAAAAAACGTATCACCGGACAGATCTTCTTTTTGTGCCAGACATATTCTTAACAGTTCCACTGACTTCTTTTGTTTTCATTGCTTCAATCGCTTCGGGCATGTCCTTTTGGGGGACCTGCAATACCTTCTGCGGCTTCTTACTATCTTTCAACCTTTGAGCGGCTTTTACTAATTTCTGTTTCTCACCACTGCGTTCGATTTCCGTGGCTCTATTTTTGGTTTGGGCATCAAGCCGACGGCCACCTTTAAGAGGGGCTTCAGTCTTGCCACTTTTGCCTGCTGCCTTCGATTTTGCCCTTCTGTGGGCGTTTGATTCTGCCATTTGATTCGCCTCCTGTTAAAAGATGTTCATCATTGCCTACAACTCACGGCTATTGTGCGATTGCCCTAACTTCTGAGATCGGAGCAGCCATACTTGCCAAACGACCGAATATTTCGGTGATTCAAAAAGTCTTGTTAATTCTTCGGTGTGGAGTCGATTTGCCGCGGGAAACGACAAGGTAAGATCAAAGTCTTGCATCTCTTCCACTGCTTTTTAAAGTTTGTTTAAGTTACAATCGTATGTTACCCGATGTGACTTGGGAATGCAAGTCGAAATCGGAGTTCATCGCCATAATTTGTACAAAATGTTAAAATACCCACGACATGTAGAAGATTGGATCGTTGGGGTGTAAAAACTAGACCTGAGGGGATTGCTCTTATCCGTACCTCACGCCTGACCCTTCAAACACCTCGCCTTACTCAACCGCGCCTCGACAAGATTCACAACCGCCTCATGCATAGTGCGATAACCGAAGAAGGGAGGCAGTGGGAGGCAAACCCTTTTCCCGATAATCAGGGCGAGGGTAGATTGCTATCCACTCAGTTGATTGTTGGCTTGATCTGTCCTGCCGGCAGTTGGGTAGCGTAGGCGGTTTGCGGCACACGGGGGTTACGGCACACGGGGAGTGCCTACTACAATGATGCCACTTAGCGCCGTGTATTCATTGATAATGTGTTGACCGGATTGGTTAGGGAGCTGGAAGTGTTTTCGCATCAACTATGAAGAACACAAAAACCGTGAAGGCAATTTCCAACAAATAGAAGATTACGAGCGTGACTGAAAAGATTGCCGATAGCCAGTTACATTTCGGTTTGTTTCTGTGTTTGAGCGGATCCATCTGAAAGTCAGTGTCAGATTGGATTCTGATGTCGTCGTAGACTTTTCGAAACAGTCTTTCCTGCCAGAGGAAATATCCGTCAAGAATCCCGAAGCCTAGAACGGGAAGAACAAGCGCCAAGACAAAATACGGGTTTTGTACATCGTGCTTAGCGATGAGTGCCATCGCCGCGATAATAAGAGCTAGGCTCCAAGTTTTGACCCACAAGCTGTTGCGTCCTAGACGGTCAATCACGGCTTGGATTATTTTCAAGTGTTCTACGACTTTTTCTGTGCCATTCATGGGCTAATCCTTCAACACGAACACTTGAAATCTCGTGGCGTCTTTAGGGTTAATTCTCTTTCGAGCGTTCACTACTTCAAGAAGAATCGTGCCTAGTTAGCCACAGGCGGATACTTAACGCAAGGCAAAATACACGCCAGTCGCTGGGAATTGTTACTTCCCTTGCGGCAATGTGGATTTTCAAACAGATATAAGGGAAAGATCTTCAAGAAACGAACATACCTTTTCGATCTGTGAATTATTGAGATTCCATCCATACTCTTGAGCGATTTGTCGAATCTGCTCTGTTGTGGTACTTCTTTGCTGTTTGACAATGTAACAAACTTTTGCAGCGATTGAGAGCATGTTAAAATCGTGCGCCAATTTTCCCTTGTTCAGCGTGTGAAGTTCTCTCTGCCAATCCGTATATCCAGCCTCCTTTCTTATCTCCATCATTACGATGTCTCCATCAGGAGTTAAAGAATACGTATGGCGGCGGATCTCGCCAAAGATATTCTGATCTGATTCAAAAGTCTCTTTTTCCTCGTTCAGGAAACGTGCGTTGACGAGAATATCCAAATTTTCTGCAACTAAACTGCTATAAGGCCCATAGTAGTGTGGGCGGAACCCATAGTCGACTCCCTTTAATTCCGAAAGAAAATAAAGTTTCTTTTGGAGGATAGTTCGCCCCTGAAGGCGTTTACCTTCCTCATTTCCAATGATAAGCAAAATCAAGTCTTGAATGTGCATACACACTCCTTTTTTTCAGGGACAATGTCCCTTGACTCTCCCTTGTTAGAGATTAAGCAGAATATCTTGAAGCTGCAATTCATCTTGTTGTCTCTTCCAACCCTCCGGCGGGACATAAACTTGAATGGTTACCAAGTCAGTTGCATCAGAGGGCAGGCGGGCTAAAATGATCTCATAGTCACTAAGTTTTCTTAAGTCACCTTGCTTTTCATCGAAAATTATAATCGCTTCTGGATCGAGGCTATAGCTTTGACTTCCGTAGTTGGGGTTCCGGATGTGGAGCTTGTTAACAATTACATCATCGGGGTCGATTTCAAGATCTTCTGCAATTCGTCTTTCCCATTTCCGTATTTGCTCACCATCTGCTTGGTGGAGTCGTCTGTTGTCTATCGGATTCTGTATATTGTTTAATGATAATTCACCAATCATCTTGAACAATCTTCTTTCATAAAGTCGTTCAAATATGTTGCGGGCATTTGCTTGGGCGCACCCTTTTAGGATATCAATCAGCCGTTCGTCATGATACCTCATGTAATTTTCTATAAATTCGGATGTTCCATCATATTTGTAAAGTCGTTCCAGTTCCGTATTCTTCTCTCTGATCGCAAGTTCGATTCCGCGCACAATCATCGCATCAGAGATTGATCTTACCCGATGGTGATATACTTGTTGTGTCATGTGGTGTTTTGCAAGTAGAAGTTGTTCAAGGGCGAGAATACCTTCATCGCTAATTGCCAAAACTGATTCATGCCCTTTGTAGTGTACCTGGAATGACTCAATGATTTTCTCCAGATCGTAAATCCCATATTTTACGCCAGCGAAATAGGAATCCCGAAGTAGATAATCCATTTTGTCTGCATCCAGATCGCTGGAGACAATGTCACGCCGAAAGTCCTTCGTTGCCTTCCCTTTAATCATGTTAACGACGAAATCGCGTTCTTCATCACTAAGGATCGCGCAAATCTCAGTGTCATTGTTAACAATGTCAATTGTAACTTTCTCGTGGATTTTTTCCCGGTCTGAACCTTCACTCGCTTCGTTTGGTGCATGCTGATCCAAGAGGTATTCGGAAACGTGGCTAAACGGTCCATGACCAATGTCGTGTAGCAGCGCTGCAAGCCGAATCTGTTCGCGCTCCTTATCGGTTATCTTGAGCCGATTGCAGATATGTCCGGCGATGTGCATTACACCGATTGAGTGTTCGAAACGGGTGTGCAAGGTTCCGGGATACACAAGAAACGCCATCGCCAATTGGCGAATCCGACGAAGCCTTTGGAAAGCTCTGGTATTGACTAAATTAACTTCCTTTTCTGAGAGTGCAATGAAACCGTGAATCGGGTCTCGAATCTTATGCGCAGGTTTTTTCATCAAAGAAGGACCAGATTAAATTATACTATACTTATGTTTAGTATTTCAAGAAAATTTTGGAATAATTTAGTAACAGTGTATCATTACTCCTCCAGAAAGATAGGGGAACGACAGAACTAAACTCGTTGGCGATTTTTTGAACCGTGGATTAAAGCATTTTACGGATAAAGTCTATACAAGAAGGCGACCTGAATGTATCCTGTATAAAGAGCGTGTTCCGATATTCAGAGAAGTATTTGGTATTCTTCCGGTTAGGTGGTGTCGAGGATATCTATCACCTTAAATACAGTGAGCACGAACCTACGAAATTGGTTTAGGTAACATTCTTGTTCGTCTCTTTGCCAGTCTTGTGGCAAAGCCTTGGGGTGACCAGCCTCATTTCGGTTGAGACGATATATCCGGGCGATTCCTTCTAGCTTATCCCTGAGTTCACTTCGAAATGTTGAATCTGTAATTGGCTTGAAAATTTGGTTGACGTTGTCCGACAAGTAGCCTGTTAGTGCTGATATGCTTTGATGTTTGCCAATAGGCTCCTGATAATGGGCATCATGCCTAATAACTGCTTCTGCCAGACAATTGATAGCTCGTTCGGACGCTCCGCCTAAACAGATCACGGAGGAGATGTAGGAACCTTCTTGACAAGTTCGCAAACTCTCCAAATAGTATTGCCCAACGACGTAGTCAAGGTTGGGTATGTTCTCTTTGAGGGACTTGACTATGTCGTGAGCATCATCAAAAAGAATAAGTATGCCATTATGATCGTCAGATTTTTCGCCAAGGGAGGTGAAGCAACAGCAAGGGCGGTTGGAATAACTAGGATCCAAAGCATCCATCAACAATCCCCGTCGCTTAAGTTGCGCAATCGCTTCATAGAATTTCAGAAAAAAACTCGGATCCTTGGTTTCTCCTTGAACTTCATTTTCAGCACATAATTGCTTTTGGAGATGGGGTAAAGAAAAGCGAATAGGTCCTTCTAATTGATTTCCTCGATTTTCGGCTTGTTTTTTCATGTCTTGCTCTATTCCTTTCACTAGACGGAAAACAAGCCTTGCAAGTTCAGCAACGGTAATCTGTTCTCTCTGTTCTTGATTCAAAGATGATCGCATTATATTCTCCCATTATAGATGCAGTATTGTTTCAGATCAAGCCAATATTTTTCTAGGCGGAATAAAGTTAACATCAATTGGCACGGGTGGTAAATCTAGTGCTCTATTATTATGATAGGGATTCGGAGAACATACAGCTATCTACATTCGGTTCCTGACCTCGGATTGAAACACTATCGTACATTGGCACAACCTTTCCATAGCACGCGGTTCTAATCCATGTAATCTGTTAAATTCGTGATTCAGATAGACTTCAAACTCCTCGCCTTACTCAACCGCGCCTCGACAAGATTCACAACCGCCTCATAAACCCCGTCCCGTTCCCCTTGCGTGAGGTCGAGGGCATCAAAGACGATTGCATCAAGGGCGCGGCGGTCATCAGATGGTTCCAGCATCTCCCATGAAGATGATGCGAAAATGGCTTCATCGTCAAACACGATTGTCGTTGGGTCTAGACAAAACAATTCCGCAACTTCATAGGTCTGTATTTTCAGCAATCCTCCGCCGAAATTGGAACGGCCAGCCATATTCACCATAAGTTGAAACAAAGATGAATTCACGGAGACACACAAACGCAATGTCAAGCCTGAATCCGTGTGTACCTCTTGAAAGTTGTCGCTTGCGAAACAACTGTCCGGAGCATAAAGTGTTCTTGCTGTTGAAGAAATCAAGTAGTTGAAAGCAAGGTGTGGAATCCGCCGTTGCCCCAAATCCCACCATCGCGCCCGACCTCGGCAACTCGGCCTCTCATCAAATTCTTGCGACTCACCCCACTCAATGTATTTCAGCGCTGCCGTGCCGTCCAAGTCTTCTTTGTCTTTCCCGCAGATAAACAGCTTAAACTTCAGCCGGCTTGGGTCGATTAGGATGCTTTTGCATTCTCGCGGGCTTTTGATGACAGGATTCAGGAACTCCTCCTCGATTTCCCATTGACGGATGGCGTCGGCATCAAGGTAAAAAAACTCGTTTGCTCCCGTCGTAAAACCACGTCGCACCTCTGCAACATCGCCCAAACGCACCAGTTTGTCCCTTCCCTTCTTCAGAATTGTCCAGTAGATGTCGGGTGCGCGGAGGTACTTGCCGCCCCACTTGTCGCCGGTGTACTTTGCCGTGGCAGACTTATCTGTGGTTTGATTATCTCCGCCTGATTCCAGGAGCGCGCGTTGGGAGACGGGGAAAATGCGGTGTTCTTCCGTGCTCTTTCGTTCACTAGTCTCCTCAACCTCCTCGAAAATAACCGGTGACAGCACACTCTCAAAGGGGGTTTTGAACATCACAAACCGTGCGATCTCATCTAATCCCGACCAGCGTTTTTCGTCGGGTGCGGAGAAGAGGCAGATGACGGTGTTCACATCGGCGGAGGCGAAGGAGCGCCGCGACTGGTTGTCAATAATCTGCTTGATGTGGCAGTGCTTGAGGAGGAATTCCTGAAGGTCTTTTCCGTAGCCGACATCCAGCCACGAATTGGAGGTGATGAAACAGAACGAGCCTTTCGGATTGAGGAGGGAAAGTCCGTGAAAATAGAAATAGATGTAGAGGTCGCTTTTGGCGTCGAGCTTGTGGGAGACAGCAGCGGCGGGGTTGTCCGGTTTGATATCCTTCTCGCGTTTGTACCCGAAGAAACGCGGGAAGGCTTGATACACGGCGCGGGCAAGTTTTGTTTTGTAGGCTTTCTTGTTAGCGGTTGTAATGTCTTCGCGCGGGAGCTTCGGATCAGCGATGTTCTCCTGCCGTACGTACGGCGGGTTGCCGATGACAATATCGAATCCGCGTTTATCGTCGGAAAAGATTTCGACAAAGGCGATGTCCCAGACAAATGGCGAAGTAGGTGCGTTCGCGAGAGCGCCCCGTGCCTCTACAAGACGGTCGTAGTCTATGGTCAACACCTCAATCTGTTTGCTCCATTCTATTTCTTGGCGTTTGAGTTTCTGGCTGGTTGTCTCATCAATTGTCCCTTCAATCGTGATCTGCTGTGCTTTGAGATCATTGATAAGCTCCTTTAGGTCGTCAATTTGCTTTTTGACATCTTCGGCGTGTGTATCCACGAGATCTCGGAAAAGGTTCAACTCTTCCTGTTCTAGCGCTTGTTTAGACCTGTAGCGACAGGTTTTGTCGTTGTTGAAGAATTTGAGTTTTTCAGTTTTGAGACGGGTGGTACGTGCTTTTAATGATCTCGGTATCCCACTGAAATCGGCGCGGATTTGGACGAGGTTCATGCCGCCGATTTCTTGAAGGAGGCCATCGCCGCATCGGATGTTGAACGAGAAGTGCGGGAGGAGAGGCTCTATTCGTAATTGGAGTTCAGCGCGGGGAATATCGGCGTCAATGATGAGTGCCAGCCAAAGTCGCAGTTCTGCCACGTGGCACGCCCACTCCATTACGTCCACGCCGTAGAGATTCTTCCCGATGATGGCTTTCTTGCGATCGAAACTCAATTGTTCATACCCAAGTACGCGATTTGCTCTATCCTGCAGATCGTCAAGGATATGCAGCATCCCGACCAGAAATGAACCGGAACCGCAGGCTGGATCGACGACGGCGAGTCCTTTAAGACGCTCATCAAGCTGATTCCAGAGGTTCTTTTCTCGGAGTTGTTGATCTGCACGTGTTCTTTCGTCGGGTTCAAAGGCGAAAACGGCTTTGTAGAGGGCAGATTTATTTTCTTCTCCCAAGTGATTTGCCAGGTTGTCCACCAGCGCGTCGGCACATCAGGTCGATTTCTGTGCGAGGGGTGTAGAAGATGCCGGCATCACCCTGTTTATCCGTCTCCTCCGAGACGTTGACCAGGCTCTCATACACCTTTCCAATCATCTCCGGATCGACGGCGACCTCTTGATCGAGCGGGCTGTCTTCGGCGATGGTGAAGTTGTAGCTTTCAAGGAAATTGAAAATACTCTTAAAGCGAGAGTCAGAGATTTGAAAGTCGTGTTGGCTGTCGAGGTCGTTCTCGGTGAACAGCCCGCCGTTGAGGTAAGGGGCTGAGGCTAACGCCCTTCGAATCTCGTCCGGGAAATGGCGGTGTCCGCCGTGGAATCTGTTATTGAACGCCTCAAAGAACATGACGTTGAGCCAATGTTCAACGAACGAGTCGACCGGCTGATCTGTCGTCTGATAGGACTCCCAGAACGTCCGTAGAAAGTCGGTGTTGTCACCAAGCCAACCTTTCCGCTGGATGAAGTAGAGAAACATACAGCGGTTGAGAAACTGCAAAGCGTAATCGTGCGCCCATTGGTTGTCATCCGTCTGATCCGCCAAATCATCCTGCAAACGCTGAAAAACGGATTTGTAGGCGTCGAAGAAGCCTTTGGTAACGGCTTCAACGTCAAAGGCTTTGTCGTGACGGCTTTGAATTTCAAGCGGCGAGTCTAAGGATTCTGCATCCAGCATCGCAATCCGCTCTGAGGCGGTACGAAGTTTTTCACGCGGGCTAATCGTAATGCGGCGGTAGAGTCGGCGTTTCTCCGGATGTTCTTCGTCGAATTTGGCATTGACGAAGTGCCAGTCGGTTTGCTCCCGGTTGCTGAACATGAAAAGGGCGTAGGGGTAGTCTTTCAGGAGACGAGAGATGATGGGTCGTTCGGCGGTCAGGGGCAGGCGGTCCGAGTCGAGACGGGTATAGATGAGGTGAAAATCGGAGTCATTTCCGCCTGTCGCAAATAGGAGCGGGTCTTCAGCCGTGCGAGAAGTGTTTGACTGGTTCCTGTCGCCAAGGGAAATCGGGGCGTTTTGGTAATCGTAGTTCAATTCCGTACAGAAGAGTTCTCTGAGGGGTTTGATTCCGCGGAAGTTTTGGAGGATGTCGTGGATTCTTTGTTCGTCGGGGAGGTCATGTGGCATAGATGTTCTCACAATGCATTTTTTTGTAAGTTGGGAGTCGGGAATCGGAGGGGATCTCTATCGCACTCCTTATTCAGTCGCTTGATCCGTCCTACGGTAGAAGCCCCGCTGAAAATCCCCATACTATAATCGTACAGTTTTCGATTCAAGTCAAGCAAACAATCAAGTTTGGACTGCCTCCGACCTTGACAACGGAGACGAAATCGTGCGAGCCACCTTGGGAAGGTTTAGTATCAAACGCATTTTGTCAACGGCTGTGTCCTTTGATTCGTTAGGACTTGTATTCGGATACACAAAGAGAACGTCAAAGGTAAACTAGGAGGAACGAAATGAGAATTGTAGCAATCTTAATGTTGGTGTTATTGACAGCTTGCGCCGAGATATACGAGGAGTTTAGGGAACATGAAGAAAATGACAAACATGAAGAACACACTGAAATCTTGACCCTAGGTCCCTACACGATGCAGTGCTACGGGCCATTTGAGCAAGACTGCTTTATGGAGTACAACGAGGAAGCGGGACGCTGGCACTTTTTCTACGACGGTATTGAAGGCTTCCACTTTGAACCGGGGTACATCTATACGCTTGAGGTTAGGTTGGAGGACCGCGGCACCGAGATTCAGGATGTGGGACGCTATTCGTATCACCTGATAAAGATAGTGGATAAGGTAAAAGCGCCAGATGACTTTGATTACGCGAAAAACGAGAAACCCCAACTTTCAGATCTTGAATCTGGTGCATGAGAATAGGTGTGATAAGACTTACACAAATGCAACCCATCCCGTGAATATGATTCGTCACAGGTAGATTTAGGAGAGGCGAAAATGAGATTCGTAATATTCGTTGTATTGGCGCTATTGGTGGCTTGCGGCGAAGAGCACACCGAGGTCCTAACGCTTGGTCCCTATACCAAGCGGTGCGTTGGGGCTTTTGAGCAAGACTGTTTTATGGAATACAACGAGGAAGCGCAACGCTGGCACTTTTTCTACGATGTTATTCAAGGCTTCGACTTTGAGCCGGGGTACATCTATACGCTTGAGGTTGGGTTGGAGGATCGTGGCACCGAGATACAGGATGTCGGACGGTATTCGTATCACCTTACAAAGATAGTGGATAAAGTGAAATCTCCTGATGATTTTGACTACGCAAAGAACGAGAAGCCTTAATTCTCAGGACTTGAATGTTGTGTACGCGAACAAATGTGATAGGACGTACACAATTGAGCCCTCAAATCCGTCTAACTCGGAGATTTCACCGTAGGGATAAGGAGGATTTCAATCGCGGGGGATTTACTATCGCCTTAGTATCCGCACAGTTAATTCTATCCGGTCGCTCAACATTCACTCGCCTCAGCCTGCTGTGGGGCTTTCTGCAGGAAATGGTGGGCGGTGCCCACCCTACAAATATACTACAGCTCCTAAAATGTCGCGGTTTAGAAAAAGTTTGCAAAAAGAATTGACAATCCCTTGACCATAAGATATAATAGCGCGCAACACGCGTGGCTGGCTTGAGACTGAGTCTCAGAGTCAATAACTAGTGGTATATAATAGCATCGGGATTTAATTTGAGAATGCATGATACTGAGTCTCAATATCATATTTTGCAGCCGCGTGACGGTCAAAACCGAATTCATCCGCAATAATATTTTTAACCTGTAGATTCTAGGCATCCAATCCTTGCACGTCACTTGATTGGTTCACTTGCGGCAAAGCGTTATATAATACGTTTTGGGTTGAAACATATCTCTAGACCTCTTCGTTAATCGCATTGCCATCTGTGTATTCGGTGCAAAGTAAATTAGGCGTTCTCTTCGTCTTATTCGGCGTCAATCTGTTGCGCGAGGTAGTTTTCAATGCCCATCTGGCTAATTTGGTCCAGTTGTGCCTCAATCCAGTCAACGTGTTCCTCCTCCTCTCGGAGAATTTCTTCAAACAGTTCCTCCGTGCCAAAGTCCTTCAGGGTATGCGCAAGTTGAATCAATTCGTTCAACCGTTCAATAGCTTCCTTCTCAAGGGCGCAATCGTTATCCATCATCTCCTTAACGGTTTTGCCAATCTTGATTTCAAAGTATCGTGCCATGTTCGGCAAACCATCCAGGTAGAGAACTCGCGCTATCAATTTTTCAGCGTGCCTCATTTCTCCGATGGAATGTTCTCGAATCGCGGCGTGCAGGCGCTCATAACCCCAATTTTCGCACATTTCCGAATGAGCGAAATATTGGTTGATTGCGGTTAGCTCAGAGGTCAGTATTTCGTTGAGTGCTTCAATGATGTCGGGATGGCCGTACAATTTGGTCTCCTCTTCGGTTTGGTATAAATTAGATTTAATGTAAAGCTTGTAAGACTACGAACACAGTTAAAGCATAGTTTAGAAACGTGGGCGATGTCAAGCAAAAGTGAGGGAGGTAAGAATTCTGTACACTCGACCTAGACCGGCCAAGGGAAAGTAATTTCGGGATTTTGATTCCTCTTGTGTCCGAATCGAGTGGAATTCCCAGACATAGTTATATGCCTTTACAAATCCAAACAGCATCGGTGAATCGAGAAGAATCTCGATTCGTAAAAGCGACAGAGACCAACAACGTGACCCCGGGAAGTAGTGTCGCCGTAAAGTTGGAAGGTAATTTCATTGGAATACACAATGTTGATGGCGAGTACTACGCTATCGATAATATCTGCCCTCACGTGGGCGGCGTTTTGCACGCGGGCAAACAGGAAGGCGGTGTTATTGTTTGTCCAATCCATGAGTGGAAATTTGATGTGAAAACAGGGAAATGCATCTGGCCCGGCGAATGTGAATTGGCTACCTATCCTTTGAAGGTAAGCGGAGGTGATATCTTGGTTGACGTGGATTCACCAAGTACCCCGCAGAAACGTAGTCGTCTTCGCGCGTGTTCAACTAATACCAATGACCAATCGAAATCAAGCGAATGGAGGATACAGAGTTGAAATTCCTCGTGCTGGCAATCAGTATTCTAACGGTTGTGGCGACGTGCGGTGCCGTAGACGCAAAAGAACTGGTTCTCTATTCCGGTAGAAGCAAGAGTCTGGTTGAACCGATAATTAAGCAATTTGAGAATGAGACGCAAATTAAGGTGAAGGTGCGTTACGGCGGCACAGCGGAGCTTGCAGTTGCATTGTTGGAGGAGGGGGAGAATAGTCCCGCCGATCTCTTCTGGGCTCAAGATGCGGGGGCGCTCGGTGCAATCAGTAAGCGTGGTCTATTTCAACAACTGCCTGACACAATCCCTTCGAAAGTGCCTGAAAAATTCCGCGATTCGGGAGGAATGTGGGTGGCTACCAGCGGACGTGCTCGTGTCATCGCATACTCCTCCGACCAGATTAAAGCTGAGGACGTGCCCGACAGCATCTTTGAGTTGACGGATTCAAAATGGCAGGGACGGGTTGGATGGGCACCGCAGAACGCTTCGTTCCAGGCATTTGTGACGGCGATGCGCGTTGGAATCGGGGAGGAAAAGACCGAGGAATGGCTGCGTGGAATGAAGGCGAACAAAACAAAAGGTTATGCCAAGAATACTCCGATCATCAAAGCGCTCGCAGCGGGCGAGATCGATCTGGGTCTGCCGAATCATTACTACCTGTTGCGATTCAAGAAAACCGATTCCGAGTTCCCGGTCGAACAAGCTTTCTTTAAACCCGACGACCCGGGAAATCTCGTCAATATCTCAGGCATCGGACATCTAAAAACCAGCCAAAACTCCGAAGAAGCTCTCGCCCTGATCCAATTCTTGCTCTCTTCCCAAGCACAACAGTTTTTCGTCAGTGAAGTCTTTGAGTATCCTATAACCAATAACGCAGTTCCAAATCCAAACCCGAAGCTAGTGCCGCTTGCAGAACTACTGGAGCGGACACCGAAAATCAATCTTGGAGACTTGGACGATCTTGACGGCACCCTCAAACTTCTAAGGAAGGTGGGAATCTTGTGACATTTCACAAGATTGGTCGGGTTCTACAGTGGTTCTTCTTCCTCCTCCCGACGTTTATTGTTAGCTTGAGTGTGCTCGTGTCTTTAGCGTACCTTGTTTTACGGGCCGCTGAGGCAGACAGTGCGGAGTTGATCGAGGTTGTTTTTCGATCAAGAACTCTTTTCCTCTTTGGCAACACAGTGTTGCTCGTCGTCGGTGTTGTCGTCGCTGACATCGCTTTGGCATTGCCTTTCGCTTGGATCACCAGCCACACGAATGTTAAGGCTAAGCGTTTCTTTACGCTGATGGGTGTGTTGCCGCTGGCAATTCCCAGTTACGTGATGGCATACGCTATTCTGGGTTTGGGCGGCAAAGACGGGGCATTTGCTCAACTGTTCGGTATAAGCCTCCCTCGGTTGAGTGGATATTGGGGGGCATTGACCGCACTTAGTTTTTATACATTCCCTTACTTTTTTCTAAATATACGTTCAGCATTGATCGGAGTCGATCCGGCGCTTGAGGAATCTGCCCGCAGTCTCGGCTATCGGCGGCGGGAAGTGTTGTATTACGTCCTTATCCCCCAGCTACGCCCGGCGCTCTACGCTAGCGGACTGGTCGTCGGACTACACGTATTGGGTAATTTCGGGGTTGTCTCGCTAATGCGGTATGAAACATTTAGTTTCGCAATCTACTTGCAATTAGCCTCTTTCGATCGCATTTACGCGGCATGGCTCGCGCTGATGCTCCTCGTTTTTGCCGGATGCCTGGTCTATGTCGAAGCACGACTATTGCGAGGCAAGAGTTTTCATCGGGCGGGAATTGGTAGCATTCATCAAAGAAACCTCATCCCACTCAAAGGATGGGGACAACTCTCTTACCTCTATCTCGGCGTTTTGATATTCAGCTGTATCGCGGTTCCAACTATTACGATAGTATTATGGATGATCAGGGGACTTGATTCGGTGTCTATGGAAAACCTCGTTAAAGCGGTGATTGGCTCCCTTGGGGCTGCTGTACCAGCCGCTTTTCTGAGTACTAGCCTTATGCTACCGCTAGTGTACTTGGGAGTTCGTCGTCCTTCCGCTTTGTCTCGACTGTTGGAGCGCCTCGCCTACATCGGCTATGCCATACCGCCGTTGGCATTCGGGCTGTCTTTGATTTTCTTCGTACAGCGGGTAATTCCCGGTCTCTATCAAACGTTATGGCTTCTAGTTTATGGTTACACGTTACATTTCATGGCTGAAGCAATCGGTCCCGCACGCAGCACCATTTATCAAGCTTCGACCAACATTGAGGAAGCGGCGCGTTCCCTCGGTTTTTCGAGGCTAAAGGCCTTTTACAAAGTGACCATTCCCATACTTATCCGAGGGCTGACCATAAGCACTGCTTTTGTATTTCTCTCCGCTATGAAAGAACTTCCAATTGCCTTCTTACTCCGCCCTATAGGATATGAGACGTTAGCGTTGAATGTCTGGAGCAACACCTCCGAAGCCTTTTTTGCCGAAGCGGCTCCATACGCTCTACTTATGATAATCTTCGCCGGGCTATTTGTTGGACTCCTGCTTGTTCGGGAAAGGAGCGTGCATGAACTGCCTGCTTAACCTTCACAACGTGACCAAGCATTTCTCACCACTTCCAGCGCCGGTGGTGGATGATGTTAGCTTCGAGATGAACGCCGGCGAGATTTTTGCCTTATTGGGACCTAGTGGGTGTGGCAAAACGACGACCTTGCGCCTAATTGCGGGATTCGAGCGATCCGATTCAGGAGAAATTCACGTAGAAGACAGATGCATCGAAAGCCTGTCAATCCATGCACCACCCGAGTCGCGCGAGATCGGCTTCGTTTTTCAGGACTATGCGCTTTTTCCGCATCTAAATGTTTTGGACAATGTCGCGTTCGGTTTGAAGAAATTACCCCCGAAAGCTCGATTCGATCGGGCGTTGGAAGTGCTGGAGATGGTAGAACTTGCCGAATTCCGAGGCCGAACGCCTCACGACCTCTCCGGCGGCGAACAGCAACGCGTCGCATTGGCTCGTTCCATCGCTCCAAGCCCCAAACTCATTCTTCTGGACGAACCGTTTTCCAATCTTGACGCCGGGTTACGTCAAGCCACCCGCAAAGAGGTGCGACAACTGCTTAAAGATGCCGGGATGAGCGCCATGTTGGTCACACATGATCGGGAGGAAGCTCTCAGTTTTGCCGATCGCGTTGCTGTCATGGAAAACGGTAGAATTGAACAGACGGGGGCACCCGAAGCCATGTATAATCGACCCAAAACCCCGTTTGTGGCAGAATTCCTCGGTAAGACAAATCTCGTTTCGGGCGCCGCTCGTGGAGACTGTGCCGAAACCGATTTAGGTAAATTCAAACTTGATTGTCACGCTCAAGGTAGGGTGTTGCTCTCAATAAGACCGGAACATTTGACAATGATTCACGCTACCGCAGGCGAAAAGAATGCCAAATTGGGCAAAATCGTCGAGCGTGAATTCAAGGGGCACGACCTCACCTATCGGGTGCAGGTCGAAGGCAGAGACTACTTCGTGCAGACCGATTACCGCTGCCCATACCAAATCGGAGATTGGGTACAACTCAAGGCAGTTGAACCTGGGGTGGTGCTCAATGAATAGAGTTCAGACCTCAAGTGATTAAGCGAGCAAATGGATTGACCGAGATCGATTTAGCTGATAATGAGGGATCAACCGAACGATGAACTGAGTGGATAACGAAGTCGATAGTAAGTCCTATAGTGAGGGATCAAGGGAACGAACAGTGACCGCGATAGAGCTCCCATAGAGATCCCTTAATCCGCGATTCAGACAAGTACCAAAATACCCCTGCCTTATACATTATTCTTTTAGCGAATAAACCACTTGAATTTAGACCCTGTTTGAAGAACCATTTTCCTCTATGAAAGCAGCATTAATTGGAGAATGAAATTGCTTTGTCTGGCAACTTTGGTTTCATACCTAAATTTCATACCAACACCCCTTTGACGTTAATGTCGAAATTGCCCAAAAGCCGCTGATAACAAGAGTTCTCACCTTTTCTTGGACGCTATCGAAACCCTCATTTGGTATGAAAAATATGAAAAGTATGAAAGTTCTTAGCATTATCAAGCGACGTTCTTTAGGTTCAACTTATTAATATATTTCGGGCACGTACGTCTGATCGGATCTGGGAGGGCGGATATAATGTTGGTCGGACTGAAGGGGTGGAAGTTCCATCGGTTGAAGCCGTAAATCCTCGTACGGAATTTGTCTTAACAGGTGGGCAATACAGTTCAAGCGTGCCCGGCGTTTATCGTGAGATTCAACCACGAACCATGGAGCTTGTTTAATATCTGTATACTTGAACATGTCATCTTTCGCCCTTGAATAGTCAACCCACCTCTTGCGCGCCTCCAAATCCATCTTGCTAATTTTCCACCGCTTGCTCGGATTTTCAATCCGAGCCTGAAAGCGGTGCGCCTGTTCCTCGAAATCCACGGATAACCAATACTTAATCAGGACAATACCTGAACGCACCAGCATCCGTTCGAACTCCGGACACGAACGCAGGAATTCTTGATACTCTTCATCGGTACAGAAATTCATTACGCGTTCAACACCAGCTCGGTTGTACCAGCTCCGGTCGAACAGTACCATCTCTCCAGATGCTGGAAGATGGGCGACGTATCGTTGGAAGTACCACTGGTTTTTTTCGCGTTCCGTTGGTGTCCCTAACGCGACGACTCGACAGATACGGGGATTCAAAGCTTCGGTAATCCGCTTGATTGTGCCTCCCTTTCCCGCGGTGTCGCGTCCTTCAAAGATTACGACAACTTTCAACCCCTTGTGCTTGATGTGTTCCTGCAACTTAATTAACTCAAGCTGAAGCCGCGCTAACTCTTTTTCATAGAATTTTCGCTTTAGCGCCTTTTCTTTCTGGGCGGGATTCTCTCCTACTATGTGAGTTTCCTCGTTTGCAACCTGTTGGCTATCCTTCATCTCGGAGTTCTGCTCCTTATGCGAACAGGATTTCTTCTTTTTCGCCATAATCTCCTCCTCTTTATCTTGACCCAACTCAATTAAAATGGGACGCATGCACTGAAAATTCTGGAGAACGAAAAGCTAACGTCGTAGCCGTCCAAGTAGCAATCCTTATCTCAAAGATCCCGTTTCAGCCTCTCTGTGTACTGCCATCTTGATTTTAGTCCAAGCTGAACTTGATTGGTTGAGCACGACAATTGCTTTGGCATTCTTCCGATAGTCTTGGCAGGTGTCGTATACGAGTCGCAGCATGTCCGAAGAATCGGAATCGAGATAGCAATCACCAAGTTTTTCCATAATTATTATATCGTCCTCAGAATTATCCATCAGCTCTGCCAAAGACTTTTGATCCATGCCGATTAGCTTTGATCCGAATTACGCCATGTCGTTACCGGACAAGATATCACGTTTTGATTTCATTGTACAACCTCAATTAACACATATACCAAGCATTTCGGCTTAATGGAAGCTGCCAAAAACAACTCGACGGATAAAGTCTTAGATACGCGCTCTGAAATCCCCCCACAGCGTTGACAGGAATCCCGCAGACATGTAAAATCGTGTCGATTCAACCCAAAAGACACCTATGACACTTTTAACTATCATTCTGGTTCTTTTCTCCGCCTTCATTCATGCCCTTTGGAATTACTATGCAAAATCCAGTAAATCTACCCAGATTTTCTTCTTTTGGATTGGTATCTTCACACTCTTTTTGACACTCGCAGCGTTCGCGATTCGATCGCCTATTATCCCTTCACAAGTTTGGGTGTATGTTATTACATCCGGTCTAGTCCACTTCGGTTACTGGTTCTCCTTGAGTCGCGCCTACATGCTGGGTGAGATCTCGTTTGTTTATCCAATCGCGCGCTCGGCGCCCGCGTTTGTTCCGCTCTTAGCGTTCCTGTTCTTGGACGAATCAATTTCCACACGGGGACTGGTGGGTATCTTCTGTGTGGTGTTGGCAATCTATCTTTTCCAGCAACGGGGAAATAAAATTATGCTCAAATCAATCCTTCAATATGCACGGAAACCAGATTCAATCTGGGCATTTTCGACACTTGGCACGGTCATAGCATACTCCTTGATTGATAAGCAAGGAATGACGGTATTCCACGCATATTCCAATAAATCGGCTATTTGGGACGCGATGACCTATTATCTTGCCGAGGGATGTATTGCGCTGGTGTTGTACAATACCTACATTTTTCTTCAGTTTCGATGGAGACAAATTGCTGAAATTGGACGACGAGAATGGAAGCAAGTGATTACGGCGGCTACATTGGCGATGGTCTCGTACACACTGATTCTTTACCTCCTGATGACCGAAAAGGTCAGTTACATCGTTGCGCTTCGACAATGCTCTGTAATCTTTGCGGTGCTTCTCGGCAGTTACAAGTTACACGAGTCCGGTTTAAGGCTACGGTTAGCTGGGGCAGCCCTGATAGTGTTTGGAATGTTTCTAATTTCGATGGCGGGATAGAGAAAAAGAATTTAAACAAACGAGACAACCGATTGTTGATTTACCGTGAATCTGTTCTGCCATTTTCTAAACAGAGTCCTCGTCCGATGTATCGGTTGGGGTAGCCGGTTCATCACCTTCTTCATCCGTTCTGTCGGGAGTTGTGACTTGCAGAAACAAATCCTCTAAGTTCATCTCAATCTCCGCTATACTATCGGAAAATGCCAAGCCGCCTTCCGCCAAGATTATGACGTGACTGCAAATGGGAGCAACCTCCCCAGGTCGGTTCGTGGTGGTTACAATCGTTTTTTCCATTGCGGAAAGTTCTTGTATCAGCGTACTCAGCTCGTTCCGTCCACGCACGTCCAATCCGGAAAAAGGCTCATCAAACAACCAGATTTCCGGGTCATGTAGAAATGTTTTGGCAAGGCAAAGCCGCCGTTTCTCGCCTTGAGAAAGAGATGCAATCTTCCGATGGGCTATCGCAGCAATGTCCATTAGATTCAACACGTCTTCAATTGCGGTGGCGCGTCCGCTTTTGTCCAATTTGTACGCGGCGGCAAAAAAATCAAGGTATTCAACAATCGAAAGGTGTGGATAACCATCGAATGTTTCCGGAACATAGCCTATAAGAGGCCTGACCTCGCGTAGATTCGTAAATGCATCATGTCCGGCAATATTGACCGTTCCGCTAGTCGGTTCAGTTAAGGTCGCCAAAATTCTGAGTAGTAACGATTTGCCCGATCCGTTTGCGCCGAGAAGAGCAAGACTCTCGCCCGATTCCACACGGAACGTTAGGTCGGCGAAAATTACGTTTCCTTCTACTGATTTGGATAAATTCTGGACTTCAATCACACTGGTAGGCTCCGTGCATGTTATGTCAATTGTGACGCAATGGATGATCGTAAAGATTTAATTGTACACGGGCATCATGGCTTACGTCATACATATAGGTGACGTGGCGCCCATCACGATACACCGTTGATATTTTAGCAAAGATGGCGGAATTTCGCAACTGCCCGCTATACATTTAATCAACCAAGAGTCGGTACTCATTAAAATCAACCGTGCCGAACTGAAGAAACGCAATGCGGAAATCCACTAAAGCTTTATTGGTCATTGAGTTTTTTTTCGTGGTTAACCTTATGATTCCTGATGATGTCTACGTTCACAAAACGGTTGAAGGTGATGGGAGTGCGTTCAACGAACTTGTGCAACGTCACTATGCCAAGATTTATGGGCTGGCTTGCCGTATGCTTGGTAATCCGGACGATGCATCCGACGCAACTCAAGAGACGTTTTTGGAAGCCTATAAATCGCTTCAATCCTTCCAGTTTCAATCGAAGTTTTCAACGTGGTTGTATCGAGTAGCAATCAATACATGCCAACAGCACATTCGTAAGTCCGAGTCCCGGGGCCGCACGTTGATGTCTTACACGAATAGCCTGCGAGAGCAGGACCGTCAGTACATCGCAGATTTTCCGGAGCGGATGATATTGAAAACCGAGCGAGATGGCTTAATACAAGCAGCAATCGACCAATTGCCGCCAAAGCAACGAGCCGTGGTAGTTCTGTTTTATGCTCAAAATCTGAAATATCGAGAGATTGCACTGGTTTTAGATTGTTCGGAAGGCACAGCGGCTTCACGCCTGAACGCGGCAATAAGAAACCTCAAATCAATGCTCAAGAATCTGTAGAGGTGACGACGTATAGAAAGGAGGTACTATTTTGAATTGTGAAGATTTCATGACAACTATCAATGTGAATCGCTTAAGTTCAGAGCTCCAACTGCAAGAGAATGTTGAATTGAAACGGCACCTTGAGACGTGCCCAAAGTGTGAGGCGGAATATGAGGAGATGCTGCATGCGGTAGCAGTTCTTGAAAGCCTGCCAGATCCCGCGCCACCTCCAGATCTTGCCTTGCGCATTCAGAAAGAGATTGCCAAGGAACATCGTCGCAGTCGCCTCGCTTTTTTTGCAAACCCGTTTGCCCGCCTTATTCTTGCTTTGAAGATCAACCCTCACCCGGCACTCGTTAACTGTACCGCGATGATATTCTACTTAATGCTGACGGTTTTTTTGGTAAAACTCACATTCTTCAGCGAATCAAATGATGCAAGGCACATCTCATCCCCTGCCAAAGCCGTAAAGAAGAACGCGCGTGTTGTCACAACATCATGGGCTGCGATCAGAGGAATACCAACTCTCAGAGAGGAACCTGAGCTGATGATGCCAGAGGAGGAGACTATACAAGAGCGATAATTAACGGAATTAGTAGCTTGTAGCTTTTAGACTGACGACAAACATAAAACTTGGTACCCTGTCGTAAATCTTTTCGTCACACGTAGATGTCCATAGTGACTATTCTTCTCGTAGGAGTTTGCTATGGACATTTTGAATCTTATGAAAGAGTTTCCAAATCAAGAATCTTGTCTCAGATTTATAGAGGAAAAACGTTGGAAGGACGGTGTTTGCTGTATCCACTGTGGCAGTGAAAAAGTTGGACGCAAGAACAAAAACGACATTACTACTGGTTGGAATTGCTACGATTGTGAATCTAGCTTTTCGGCTACAGCAGGAACCATCTTCCATGGTACCAAGATACCTCTCCAGAAATGGTTTTTGGCTATCTCAATTCTTTCCAATGCCAAGAAAAGCATATCGAGTTGTCAGCTTGCTCGTGACTTGGACATGAATCAAAAGTCCGCTTGGTATATGGCAATGCGCCTCCGTGAGAAAATGAGTGATAGTGATGAATTGCTGAAAGGGATAGTTGAAGCGGACGAAACCTATGTCGGCGGCAAACCCAGAGCAAAATCTAAGAGAGGTAGAGGCACAAATAAATCTCCCGTCATCGGCGTAGTCGAGAGAGGCGGTCGGGTGGTTGCTAAATTCATGAAGGTTCTATCTGGTGAAAATATCAGAGAATTCATCCTTAGCAATGTCTCACCCGATGAGTCTATTCTTATGACTGATGAATTTCGCTCTTACAATAGTCTGGACGAAGATATCGAAAGACATGTTATCCATCACCAAGAGAGATATGTTTCTGAGGACGGCGTAACTCACACCAACACCATCGAGTCGTTTTGGGCTTGTGTCAAGAGGTCATTCTACGGAACGCATCATCACTACAGCAAGAAGTGGCTGCCACTGTATATCATGGAGTCTTGCTGGAAATATAATCGCAGAAAAGATGATGAGATTTTCATAAGATTTTTTGATGAATGCTTCACCTGAGCCACATGAATTGTTTGGCTATCGGTATATTCTGTCAACGACAACATCATGGTGTGCTGAAAATCCCATAGTGTTGGAAATTAAAATCCCGCAGATAACCCGCAATGCTCCCGCGAGCATGTACAAACGCTTGGTCAACATGATATGCCTCCATTTCTCTCTTATAGAGATGTATTTTAGTGTGAATCAAGATTCCGAACACTGTCTAAAGTTATTGTACATTAAGAAGAGAAAAGCAAGCAAATCGACCAAAAAGCAGTTAACTACTAAGTCCCATAATTAATGTTACGTGTTAACGCCTCATGACTACAAGACGTCAAGATTACAACAAGAATTGATTACCGAGGCGCATGTTTTCCCGACCTGTTCTACACCCCGTTATTGTACGGAACATCCCTACATTAACTAGGAATACGTCTATGCCTATTTGCTGGTTCTCATGTATCTCACTTAAATATCCCGGCACTGGCGCATTCCCGTCCTAGAGGCATCAATTTGATTGACGCAGTAATTCCGGATATGCTATGATAACCTTTCTGCGTTACGGAAAGACATAGGACTGTATTCACCCTAATTGAGAGTGCATTTGAAAGCAGGGCGTTTACCAAAGTCCGACCGTTGCTTAATCGAATTGTCGAAACTGGCCAGAGAGAAGCAAAAATCGTAAAAATATAAGGGAGGCAACTGAATGCCGGAAATTGGAATACCTCACACGATTGGCGGGATTGCCATCATCATAGCCTTAACGACCTCATTTCGTATTCTGAAAGAATACGAACGAGCTGTTGTTTTTCGCCTTGGGCGACTCAGTGGAACAAGAGGTCCCGGCTGGGTTTGGTTGATTCCATTCTGGGTTGAACGCATGCAGAAAATTAGCCTTCGGGTGGTTGTGCAGGATGTCACCCCTCAAGATGCGATCACGAAGGACAACGTCTCGGTGAGTGTGAATGCGGTGCTCTCTTTTCGAGTTGTGGCGGCGGACAAAGCCGTCGTTGAAGTGGAGGACTTTGGGTTCGCCATCGCGCAGGTTGCGCAGACGACACTCCGGAGCGTACTCGGTAGGGCTGAGCTTGATGATCTTCTGTCAGAGCGGGAGAAGCTTAATCAAGACCTTCAAACAATCATTGAACAACACTGTGCACCGTGGGGTGTCAAGGTCTTTGCCATGGAGATTAAGCATGTTGACTTGCCTGCCGAGATGCAACGAGCAATGGCAAAACAGGCGGAGGCGGAAAGAGAACGGCGTGCCAAGATCACTCACGCAGAAGGTGAATTGGAATCTGCCCACGCATTGACAGATGCGGCGACAATCTTGAGCGCAACGCCAACCGCAATCCAATTGCGATTTCTGCAGGCAATGGTTGAGGTTTCCGCGGAGAAAAATTCAACTCTCGTGTTTCCGATTCCCATCGATCTCCTCACACCGTTCCTAAAACAGAGAGATGAAAAGAGTTAAGTGTTTCCCACAGGTCGAATATGTTGTCTGCGAGAGACAAAATCATCCTCAAAGGTATTCGATTCCATGGTTACCATGGCACCTCTGAGTCCGAGAGACAAGTGGGACAGAAATATGAGGTTGATGTCGAATTGATATGCAGTTTGGCTACAGCCGGCGGTACGGATGACCTCGACGACACCGTTAACTATACCGATGTCGTCGACCTAATTGTCGAAATCGGGACGGAAAAATCCTTCCATTTAATCGAGGCCCTGGCAGAAAGGTCGGCGTCAGGAATTTTGAACCGTTTCCCGGTTGATGAAGTCCGAATAACCGTTAAGAAGCTGTCTCCTCCGATTGAGCAACCTCTTCCTCATGTTGCGGTAGAAATATGTCGAAGCAAATAGCAGCCAAGATTAATTCGCTAGCCATTACGAATACGGTTTTCACATCTGGATTGGCAGCTTCAACGTGCCCAACTTATTGCGAAGAGGTTGAAATCCGTCTTACTCCAAATAGGGGCGCAGGTGAGTCAACGTCCGCTCTGCAGCCCCTAGATTCTCTTCAATAACACGCTTTCCAATCAATCCCCTTCGAACTCGTTCTTTCGGGTTATTGAACCAATGTCCGAGCACGGAAGCCATTTCAGTCGCATTATTGACTAATTGCGCTGCCCCTTCGTCCCGGAGCATGTGCGCTTCGTGAGCGTTGTGGACGGTTGGCCCGAATAGTATGGGTTTCGCCATTGCCGCCGGCTCCATCACGTTATGAACGCTGCCGTGAAAACTTCCTCCCACAAATACAACATCGCCCATTAAATAGAGTTTCGCGAGCAATCCAACGGTGTCGATTATAATCACATCGGTGTCTTTCAGATTAATCCCGTCCGTTAAATCGGAAAAACAGAAATATGAGAAGCCGCGTAGATTTAACACTTCTCGAATCTGGCGGATGCGGTTCTCGGTCGGCTCGTGAGGAACAAGAATAAGGTGGGGTCGAATCCGGGATGGTTCCTGCTGCAGAAGTTTGTACGCCTCCAACAATACTCGCTCATCCTCCGAGTAGGTGCTTCCGGCAATCAGAACCTGGCGGGCTAACGTAGCCTGTCCCGGAAAGAATTCGGCGTCAGCCTCAACGGTTAGCGCTCGTTGGTAGACCCTATCGAAACGTGTGTCGCCAGTCACCTCAATTCGGGCATCAGGCGGGCAAATCTGACGGAATCGTTCCGCGTCTGCCTCCGAGATGGCGCAATGGAGTGTGATGTGGCGGTGCACACTCCTGGAAAACGGGCGCACTAGGTATGACATCCGCTTTGACTTTGCGTGCAGTGTCCCGGCAATAAGAATGATTGGTACCTTCTGGCGGGCGGTTGACCACACGAGATTGGGCCAAGTATCAAATTTTGAAAAGACTAGAAGTGTTGGCTTGATAATCTGAAGAAGTGCGCGCGCATTGTGACGCGTGTCAAGCGGTAGGTAACCCGATGCATCGCAGTAAGAATATCGCGCGACGTTGGGGTGTACGGACGGCGAGAAGTAGGTCAGTACAATTCGAGAATCATCTTTAATCGCCTCAATTAGAGGTTTAGCTTGTTCAAATTCTCCGACCGAAGTAAAATGAAACCAAACAGTGCAGTCCGATTGCCGTGCCGAATTCAACTGGCTTTTCAGCTTTCTCAGTACATCACGCCTACCTGCGATGCCCTCCCGGACCTTATTGTCGAATTTCGCTGCGGTGTGAAAACCAACGAATAGCGCCGGAACACCTATCGCGTTATAGAGTGATTCCCAAATCATATAGAATCTACACGTATTTCATTACAAGAGAAGCCAAATAATTGTACCATGTCACTCCGTGCCGTGTGTCGCGACGCACTTTATAGTGCGCCTAGAATTTTTTGCTGCAATGCATCCTTCGGCATGACACCGACAATTTGCTCGGCAACTTCACCATCTTTGAAAACGAGCAGTGTGGGGATGCTTCGAATGCCGTATTTCATCGCTGTTTCGCGGTTGTTATCCACATCTAACTTTCCAACAGAGAATTTCCCAACATTCTCATCGGCAAGTTCTTCCAGAATTGGAGCAATCATCTTGCACGGGCCGCACCATTCCGCCCAAAAATCAACCACCGTCGGCGTATCGGAACTTACAACACTTTCTTCAAAAGTTTCATCAGTGACTTCAAAAACGTTCCCAGCCATAATTTCCCTCCTTCTAAGTAATAATCTGTTTTCATGTTTCTCAAAACCGCGTCTCTATTGCTTATCACGAAAAACGAGCAGTGTAGAATCCGCCTACTTGAATATTGCCAAAAACTGCGCAATATGATACCCTACAAGTATACCAGAGTCAACCGTATTCCCGTCAAAAATCTGTCAACCTCTTGGCGTGGAATACTGTGCATCTGTTCCGAGTCTGACATCATAGGCATTTGGCTTCAGCCTGAGGCAGCAAAATAAATGGCACCAAGCTTACAACGGATTACTGATTTTGGTTCGGAGTTTAAGCCTATCCGATGGATCCAAAGACTTGTATCGGAAAGGGCAATGTACAATTTAAGCGGAAAAATAGCCCTTGTCACAGGTGTTGGAGGAGAGTTCGGAATAGGACGCGCTATCGCCATGAGACTTGCCGAGGATGGCGCCGACTTCGCTATCAGCGACCTCGCACAGAGTCTCCGTATACCGACAGCGGATCGGACTGGGCTGTGTTGCCGCAGGTAGTCGATGAAATCCGTGCGTTGGAATGCAGATCGATTGGAATTACGGCCGACGTTTCTAAAGCAGTTCAAGTCGAGAACATGGTCCGGAAGGTGATTGGAGAGTTCGGACGTATTGACATTCTGGTAAACAATGCCGGTGCACTCGCGGGACCGGACCGCGTTTCCGTCACTGGACTGGATGAGGCGGTCTGGGATCGAGTACAATTTGTTAATGTCAAGGGGACGTTTCTCTGTTGCAAGACAGCTGCCCGGCACTTCAACAATTACGGAAAAACGACGGCAGATAGTTGAGAAGAAAGCTTCAGATGTACCTCTAGGTCGGATTGCTCAAGGTCTTGATGTTGATCGAACCGCGGCATACCTCGCTTCGTCCGAGTCGGGCTATCACACCGGATTGGCAATAAGTGTTACCGGCGGGTTGGAAATGGGATGAAACCTTTGGCTTGTTTTCGTTCAATACCACGTCCGTTTGATACAGAATAGCCAACGGCGCTCCCGATACCCTTCAGAGGCAACCAAGCCTTACACTTTTGAGTGCAAGACTTGGGACAGGACGCAGAGCACTACAACTAACACTTCTCGACTCGTTTCAGCATCTAGGCTACCGCTAAACTTTCAATTCCAACTTCCGTCAAAAAATACGGTTAAATGGATTATGGAGCAGGTCAACATACTCAAGGAGATGCTAATGATTAGACGGAGAACGTGGTTCGCGCTGGCAATCGTGCTGATGCTTTCAATCCGATTTACGGACGCAGAGGAGCCTGATGTTGGAGTCGACTTTTCCAGACCTCTCACACTTGAACAGTGCATCAAACTTGCACTGGAGAAGTCGTCCGATATGCGTAATGCACGACTAGATTTTGCCATTCAAGACCTCCGAGTCGAAAATGCGCGAGCACAATTTCTGCCCGATGTTTTGCTCGGTGGACGATATGGAATTTCCGAAAGGGCTGATTTCGGATTCAAACGCGCAAATTACGATCTTGATGTCACGGGAAGATATACACTGTGGGATCACGGCCAGAGAACGGCAACTTACTCGCAGGCAAAGGAGACACGCAATGCGACTGAAAATCGAAACGAGCGAGTTAAGCAGGGCCTTATTTTTCAAATCACACAAGCCTATTACGATGTGCTCAAATCGCAGGAGCTTGTCAAGGTAAGTAAGGAAATTTTGGCAAGATCGCAAGAAAACACTGCGGCAACGAAGGTTCATGTTCAAGTCGGCAATCTGATTCCCGCTGATATTGCCACTTCCCAAGTACGAGAAGCGAATGACGAATTGAGTCTCTTAAGCAACGAGAACGATCTCAAAATCGCCTTGGCGACTTTGCCACGGTTAATGGGCATGAAACCGGACACTGTAATCATCCTTGCCGAAGACGCTGATTATGTTCAATATCGCGATCGCGGCGAAATTGAGGTCACGGAAATGGCGGTCGAAGAAGCCATCCAGTTGGCATATGAGAACCGTCCGGAGTTCAAAGAACTTAACTCCCTCCTTGCCCAGCGTGAAGCAGATATGAAACTCGCAACGTTGGGGCGATTGCCACAACTGGACGCGGACTTCAACTACTCCATAAACCTTGATGATTACCTCCACGAACGTGAGGATTTTAATCAGTTCCGAAGTTGGGACTTTACGACACGGTTGAATTTCCCTATTTTCGATGGCGGGGTCACTAAGCGGCTTGTTCAGGAAGTTAGCATACTGCTAAGTCAAATACGCGAGGACGCTCAGGATTTGGAACGCTCTATCGCACTGGAAGCCCGGCAAGCATACCTTAACCTCAAACGTGCGGAACGGGCGCTAGATATTTCCGGTACTCAAGTCAGAAACGCTGAATCGAGTCTTGAGGTAATTCGCGGACGATTTCAACAGGAGCTAGCATTTCTGCTAGAATTACTCGACTCGCAAACGGAGTATGCACAAGCTGTGACCAATCAGGTTCGGTCATTTTATGATTACAAGATTGCGCAAAGTGCATTGCAGCGTGCAATGGGAACGCTAAATTGAGATTCAACAAGAAACACAGCATTATACTCTCATTAGTCGTACTCTTGGTTGCCACGGTTGTGATTATCGTCATTAAAATTAAAGGGAAGAGTAAAGATGACGATGAAGAGAAAATGGAAGTTGTCCGGCGCGGCGAGTTTGTTGTCAAGTTGCGTGAGACAGGCAATCTTGCGGCTTTGCTTTCTGTAGAAGTGCGTTCAAACGTTGAGGGAGAAATTGAGCAGATTTTTGTGACGGCGGGAGCGCTTGTTGAAGAAGGGCACGAATTGCTCAAAATTGACGATGAGCAAATCTCCGAGCAGCGGAACCAGGCAGAGGCATACCGCAACGCACAGAAAGCGCAGCACAAACAGGCGGAACTACGGATCGAGCTGAAAAAAAAACAGCAAGCAAGTGAAATTGCCCAAGCCGAAAATTCTGTAAAAATAAAGGAAGGGCGTCTGGAATCGCTAGAACCGACTATACGCCAACGAATCACCGAATCCGAAACTCGTATCTCGACAACTTACAACTCTCTTGCACAAGACGACATCGCGCTGCGTCAGGCCAAGATTGCGTTAGAACAGGCACAACTTGCCCATCAACGCGCGCAAGGCGCCTCTGAAGCGGCGAAGGTTAAGCTTGAAACCGTCCAAGCGGACTACAAGCGCAACCAGGAACTTTATGAGAAAAAGTTGGTGCCGAAACGAACGGTGGAGGAATCCGACACGCGTCATGCGAATGCCCTATTCGAATACGAAACAGCAAAGAAAGATGTTGAAACACAACTGCAATCCGTTGAATCCCGGAAACAATATATTGAGGCGAGAGAGGAAGCAATTAAGAGCCGCAAAGCAACCCTAAAACTTCATGAACAGGGACTTATCACTATCACGGACTCGGGAGCGGCGCAAGAGAAAGAATATCTCGCTGAATTGGAAAATTCCCGTAGACGGCTTCAGAAAATACTAGAAACAACCGAGCCGGAGAAAGAACTAACGATACACTCGGAAGTGAGCGCACGAGCAACTTGGCTTGAGGCCGAAAGCGCCCTTGCCGCACAAGAAAAGCGGCTAGAATGGGCTACCGTCAAAGCGCCAATCTCTGGTACCATCACACGTGTATTCTTTGAGGAAGGAGAAATCGTCACCTCGGGACGCTCCGCATTTTCGCGCGGTGAAGCCTTGATGACAATCGCAGATTTCTCCAAGATGATTGTCAAGACACGAATCAACGAAGTCGAAATCTCTAAGGTAGAAGTTGGGCAAGAAGCGGAGGTTCGAGTTGAAACCTACACCGATTTAGTCTTTAAAGGGCGCGTTAGCGAAATATCGCCAGGGGCTATCGTCCCTCAACAGGGTGTGGAAAACACCGTTATTACTTTCGAAGTAGATGTCGAAATACTTGAAGCGACATCTCAACTCCTTCCTGGCATGTCGGCAGATGTAGATATCATCGTTTTCAAGGGAGAGGATGTTCTCCAACTGCCCATTGAAGCTGTTATCAATTCAGAGGTATTAACCGTAAAAGCAACAGTGACGGGGAGCGACCTTAGACGCCTTCGCCCAAATCAGGAACTCAAAATCCTAAACTTGATTGGTAAAGAATTCACCGGCAAAGTTGGCAAGATCCGAGCAAATGCTTCACGCGGGAACGTGGAGATTCTACTTGATGGTACTCCCCGTGGACTACGAACGGGGCCAGCTGAAGTCAGCATATTAATTTCGGACACGAATCGAATCTCGCGCGTGCAAGCGGGGATTGGTAGTACCAAGCAGCATTATGTGCAACTTGATACTGAAACCAAAGAGTCTAAGCGAAAAAAGGGAAAAGACAACGAGATGAAGGGCGTAAAGACTAGAATAGAAGTCGGTCAGCGCAATGCCAGCCATTTTGAGATTCTTGCTGGCGTGGACGCGGGAGATCGAGTCTTTGTCCCTTCCATGGAGCAGCTTACACGGCAGGATGGGAAGTAGCCTGCCACGTCAACAGGTGGGGTGTTATCGTGCTTATAGATGCTCGCAATCTTACAAAAGTCTATCAAATGGGCGATGTTAAGGTGAATGCTCTCAGAGGTGTGACATTCACCGCTGAATCCGGCGAATTCATCGCGATTATGGGGCCCTCTGGCTCGGGGAAATCCACGATGATGGATATTCTCGGCTGTCTCGCACAGCCGACCGAAGGCGAATACTACCTTGAAGGAGAGGAGGTCGGGCAGTTGTCCGACAACCGGCTCGCCGAGATTCGCAATCGGAAAATTGGGTTTGTATTCCAAACCTTCAACCTACTGCCGCGCACAAGTGCCCAACATAATGTTGAGTTACCTCTCATTTATGCCGGAATTGGGCGCAAAGAGCGCAAACGTCGCGCTTTTGAATCGCTTGAAGCGGTTGGATTGGCAGATCGTGTGCGGCACAAATCGACGGAACTATCCGGTGGGCAGATTCAACGCGTGGCAATCGCACGCGCGCTTGTAGCGGATCCGTCAATCATCTTCGCTGATGAGCCCACGGGAAATCTCGATTCCAAGTCGGGTGCCGAAATCATGGCGATTTTCCACCGACTTAATGAAAAGGGGAATACAATTATTATGGTCACGCACGAACAAGAGCTCGCCCAACACGCGAGGCGTGTGCTCCATATTCGAGATGGGCTGATTGAACGAGATGAGCGACGGAATGAGGAGTCTGAAACTCCGGAGATTGAAGAGTGAGATTACTCTACTTTTAGCACAGCAAAAATCGACGCCTCTTACCTCTGCTGAGTTTCGTTATTCCTCCCAATTCATTCGCGTGCGTTTAACCTCCCATTGAATGAGATATTCACAATTACGTTGTGAATGCGCTCACCTCAAAAATTCCTGCACCAAGACGTCCAATTCAACTACGACCTCTGCACGAATTCGTTCAGATTCCAAGGCACTTTTGCCGAATCCTGATTTGCTAACTTGTCGGTAGATATGGCATAATAATTGCGTGTAACTTTGAGTGACCGGCCTAGCACTTCGTCTGAATCCCCAATCTTGATTTGCCTCATCAACCCAACCACCACTGAGGGAAAGACAAAAAGAGTTGCAAATAACCTTTGACCGCCATCGAAACGCTCTGTTTCGGATGGCCCAACTCAAACGTTGTAAAAGGGGGGCATCATGAAGAAGATACTTGTGCTACTGACTCTTTTCGTCGCTTTTTCATGGAACACCTTCGCGCAAATTAGTTTGCCGGAGGGGGCTACTCAGCGTATCGGCAAAGGTGCAATCTGGGAGATTGCATATTCACCAGATGGTAAGTATCTCGCAGTTGCCAGTTCTATTGGGACGTGGCTGTATGATGCGCATACGGGCGCCGGACTCTCCCTACTCACCGGACATACGTACGGCGTGACTAGTGTAGCGTTCAGTCCTGACGGCCAGACGCTCGCCAGTGGCGGTGATTGGCCTGACAGGACCATCCGTTTGTGGGACGCGGCAACGGGCGCACACAAGTTGACGCTAGACGTAAGTGCATTCAGTGGCGGCAGTTTAGCGTTCAGTCCTGACGGTAAAGCGCTTGCGGGGACGACCTACGATAAGAAGGTACGTCTTTGGAATGCCGCGACAGGAGCTCCCATCCTGACATTGGAGGGGCATACGTCCAGCATCACTAGCGTGGCGTTCAGTCCGGATGGCCGCGCACTTGCCTCAGGAAGCGGGGACGATACCGTCCGGTTGTGGGATATAGGCACGGGGCGGCAAAAATTTAAACTAACCGAAAATAAGAATTGGGTTACTAGCGTCGCGTTCAGCCCCGACGGGCGCATGCTGGCTAGCAGCAGTTATGATGGTAGAATCCGTTTGTGGGATGCGGAGACAGGCGATCTCCAGAGATCTCTTGGAGGACATACCGGAGTGATTGCCTGCGTTGCTTTCAATCCGGATGGTCGGACGCTTGCCAGTGGAGGTGAAGACAGCACCGTCCGTCTTTGGGATGTAATGACAGGCGGCCACAAGCGAACGATTGAAGGACATTCGTCTTGGGTCAGGAACATCGCTTTCAGTCCGGACGGTCAAACACTTGCCAGTGGGAGTTGGGACTACACCGTCCGCCTGTGGAATACGGCGACGGGTGACCACAAGCAAACGATTGAAGGGCACACGGGGATGGTCTGGAGTGTAGCCTTCAGTCCGGATGGTCAAATGCTTGCTAGCGGGAGTGGAAATCCGTTCCCTTGGATAGCGAACAACCATGTCCGCATTCTGGATCCACTAACAGGTAGTGTCCAGCAAACTCTCACTCCGCAAAGCTCTTGGGTGCAGAGCGTGGTGTTCAGTCCGGATGGGAGAACGCTCGTTAGTGGTGGAGGGCGTGACATGCATCTTTGGGATGTCGTGTCGGGAGCGCAGAAACTAACCCTAAAGGGGCATACACGTTCGGTCTATAGCGTTGTGTATGATCGGGATGGTCGAACGCTCGCCAGCGGGAGCGATGACGGGACCGTCCGTTTGTGGAATGCTGAGACCGGTGCGCATGCTCGAACACTGGAAGGACACAAGGACAGGGTAAATGGCGTAGTGTTTAGTCCAAATGGAAGTACACTTGCCAGTGGGAGTGATGATCATACTATACGATTGTGGGATACGGTCACGGGTGCACAGCTCATGACTCTTCGAGGGTACAGGGATAAGGTGCATAGCTTGGCATTCAGTCCGGACGGGCGCACGCTTGCCAGTGGGAACGGGCATAAAATCCATCTCTGGGACTCCGTAACAGGAACAATCCAGCGAACCCTTGAAGACCATAGGGGGCAGGTGAAAAGCATTGTATTTAGTCCAAATGGACGATCGCTCGCCAGTGGCAGTGGAGATGGCACAGTGCTTTTATGGAGGATTATCCCCTCTGTCAACATCAATTCTACCGCAAGAGTCTCGCCTGCTACGGTGCGGTTGCCTGCCCTCGGAGCAGAGTTCGCCATTGCACTCACCATTGCGGAAACCGAAAACGTGGCGGGCTATCAAGCAACCCTTCAATTTGACCCCACCGCGGTCCGCTTTGTCGCGAACATTAATGGCGACTACTTCCTTGGCGGTGTCTTTGCCGCGCCACCAGTCGATAAGGGAAATAGTGTTACGGTCACAGCGACATCCCTCGCCGGTGTAAATAGCGGAGAGGGAACGCTTGTTACGTTCACCTTTGAAGTTCTTGCTTTCAAAGAATCTAGTCTGACGCTATCTGAAGTAATTCTAGTGGCTCCGGACGGGGAGCGTCATTTTCCTCACATCGAAAACGGGCAAGTGTTGGTAAAATCCCCGGACGAAACAGGAATCGCAGGCGATGTCAATCGCGATGGCGTAGTAAATCTCCAGGATCTTGTACTGATAGGTTCGAACTTGGTTCAGGCGGGACAAAACGATGCCGATGTGAATGGCGATGGAATTGTTGATATTGTTGACTTGGTTAAGGCAGCCGGCGCAATAGGGAACGGCGCAGGTGCGCCTCCAGCGTCTTTTGATATGCAGCCGTCCCTTTCTGCAATTGATGTGAAACGGTGGCTTGACTTAACAAGAGGATTATCCTCTGCGGACGCATCATTGCAACAGGGAGTTCGCTTCTTAGAAAGTCTATTGGTGGCATTGACTCCCAAAGAGACCGTATTGTTGCCAAACTACCCAAATCCGTTCAACCCGGAAACATGGATTCCGTATCATCTCGCCAACGACTCCAATGTCATGATCGCGATTTACGACGTGAACGGCATGTTGGTGCGTCGGTTGGACTTAGGGCATCAGCAAGCGGGGTTTTACGCTGATAAAGGGCTTGCGGCGTATTGGGATGGCAGAAACATGAGAGGTGAGCCGGTTGCGAGCGGCACGTATTTCTATCAACTCCAAACGGGTGATTTCTCAGCGATGCGGCGATTGGTAATTGTCAAGTAGCACAGTCGAGTCCGGGCTTCCGTGGAGCGCGACAAGGAAACTTCTGGACTATTTTGTAGGGCTGAGCGTTATGGTGTTGCGGTAAGTCCATGAAAGCGGTATAGTGTAAGCATTATACCCAAGTTCATCTTGCGATGCCTTTGAAGCTGCCTAAGCACGGTCAAAATCAATAGGAATCCTCGCGGTCTTATCAATCATCTACTAGCACTAGCAATTCGGTATAACTATGAGGCATGTAAAAGTAATAACCCCCGCTCGCCTCCACTTTGGGCTAATTGATCTCAACGGTGCGTTGGGCAGGATTGACGGTGGCGTTGGACTCGCGATCAACGATCCAATCTTCGAGTTAATCGCTAAACCTTCAAACCGAATTGAAATCGAGTCATGGCAATACCAGCAGCGGGCATACACCATACTTGGACGTCTTCAGGCGAAATTCGAATTTCCCGGTCTGCACGTGGAGTTTTTATCCGAGATTCCCGCGCATTCGGGTTTCGGATCGGGAACGCAACTTGCGCTGGGACTTGGTCAAGCTGTCAATACTCTTTACAACCTTAATCTCAGCATCCTGGACCTCGCCTTCGCTGCCGCTCGCGGGGGAACATCCGGAATAGGTGTTGCAGCATTTGAACATGGCGGATTCGTCCTTGATGGCGGTCATCTCTTCCCCGATCAGAAATCCTCTTTTCTCCCCTCCTCGGCTGTCGGCAATGTTCCACCGCCACCCGTTCTTCTTCGATACCCCTTCCCAAATTGGGATTTATTAATCGTTAGTCCGACCTGCAAACATATCTCGGGCAAAGCAGAGATCAATCCGTTTCAGACGTTGTGCCCTCAACCGCAATCGACAGCAGAACGGCTTTCACATATCATCCTGATGAAACTTTTGCCAGCAATTCATGAAGAGAACCTCCACGCCTTTGGCGATGCGATTAATCGAATTCAGACCTTCGGGTGGAAAAAGGTTGAGATTGATGCTCAACGGGGCGTACTTCAACAGACGCTTGACTTTCTCCGAGAGAGTGGCGCGATTGGCGCCGGAGTCAGCAGCTGGGGGCCCGCGATTTTCGCTGTAGGCGAGAATCTCTCTGCCTTGCATAGGAAGACCGAAGCCTTTCTTGACTCCTTGCCAGACGGCGGTAGTTGCTTTGTCACGCAACCAAATAATGTCGGCGCCCGAGTGGAGTTGCCTTAATTTGCCGTTCAGTTCAGTTATGAGTTCTCAACTTTTGTTCCTAGTCTAAATACTCCGTAGCAACGTATAGCCGAATTTGAGTGCCGCTTCGGTTTCGCAAACAGAGGATTACTTCATTCCTATCATCGTTATCCGCGTCATCAATCTTCAAGTCGACAATCTTTCCGTCAAGTAGCGGACTCTTCCAAACGATCGTATACACCCCGTGTCTGTTTTCAAGAACCACAAATTGATCCCGCAATTCGCCGCTCGGCAGCTCCACAGGCGCGCTTAGGCTCGTAGCAATTTCAAATATTGCATCGCCATCCAAATCTCCGATCGCGATTCCCTCGCCAAACAGCGGCGGCGTTTGCCAGAGAAGTCGAGCTGTTTTGGGGTCGATATGATATGCCCGAAGGTGGCCGTCGGAATCAATCATAACAATCTCACCGCTTCGATTTGACGAGTCTGCGCTTAGTATACGAGGGGCAACAGAATGATAGTTGACGTGAAGGGCGGACGGTTGAGTGCCCCGATCGCCTTTCGCGTTTCTGACTAAGAAGACGGTCGAATTTGCTTCGTAGTTCGACGAGTCCGTTTCGGTTTTCGCGGCAAGGAAAAAATCTGCGCCATGGGCGACCAACATCGGCGAATGTTTTGACACTAACGCTCGGTTGTCCTCTATCCACTCGACTCGCCAGGTAATATCCGGTGGAGAACTAATATAAAGTTCGTCTCGATCGTTTTCATCCTGATCTGCCGAGAACATTGTCCGGCGCTCCCGGTCCGTGATGGGTGATTCGTCTTCTTGATACTGGATGTCCGCCAGATTAGTACGTTTGTCAAAACCAACACCGTTCCACTGTAACGTTTTTATTTGCTTAGCCTCTGCCAACATCAGTTCATTGTAGCCATCACCATCAACATCCGCGACATCAAGGGCGAGCACTGCTAAATTTTTGTCTGGCAGCCCTTTCCATCTCAAGTGATAAAGATTGTTGATTCCTTGCGACGTGTGATTTGAGGAAGACGGCGACGGAACCGAGAGGGTTGATTCAAACTCGGCATAATGGTTGAGATATCCTGTAGCTACATCCCAAAGAAATAAAGTACCTTTCATTGGTTGATGCGGGTCGCTCTGGATTATTCGCCCCGTCAGCAACTGCTTGCACCGAAGAATCTTTCCATACTTCCATGTCTGAGGAATCGACAATAGTCCATTGTCCGTAGGGAAATCACGCCAATCAATCCCATTAATACCGATGAAGTCTTCGCCGGCATGAACAACTAGCCGTGCAGCTAGCAGACGTGTAAGGATTTCGCAAACGGGCTGAAGGTTAGCTTGGTTGGAAGTCAGTGGGATAAGTGCGATAAAGGTATCATCTTGCGGAAGTTGCGTGCTTATCTCCTCCACAGCTTGGCGAATCCCAAAGGTTGGGTTGGTTGCCTTAGCAGTGGAAGTTTTTGTCAAGAAACACGCCGTTATCACGGTAAGAAGGAGGAGGGAAAGCTGCCTCATGGAAATTGAAGGTTGCATGTTGTTAACCTGTGAAGCATGCTCAATCAAAGCGAGATCTCTCAACCGTTTGATTAGAGATTCTGGCGGTTCGGAGCGCTTAGTCTTTGCAAACCGCCTTCCATAATTACAATAGATAGTCAAGTCAAACGAGACAAATCATGACAGGAATCCAAACGTTAACTCAACTGGTTGCAAGGCCAATCTTCGAGTGGCAACGAGTCGTTGGTTGACTGAATTATTCAAAAGTTTAACTTGACAAATCTTAGGCGCTATGTGAATATAAAAAACCGTTCCTTACGTGCACAAGAAACAAACTTACTTGATGGCCCGTGACTCAGATGTCAACACCTGACCACTATCAGACACTAGAAGTCAATCGGCACGCAGCAGCGGGAGCGATTAAGCAGGCGTTCCGTCGGTTGGCTAAGGAATATCATCCGGACAAAAATCCGACGCGCGAGAAATTTGCCACAAAAATGTTTCGGCAGATTTCTACCGCATACGATGTCCTCCGTGACCCGGCGGAGAGGTTCAAATACGATTTAACACTAAACGCCGCAACACGCAACGCGAGTTTTCGGAGCCCCTATCATGAAGGCTTCACGCATCGGCATTACACCCAATACAGGTTTGGCTTGATGTTTCAGCAGTTGTTAACTCAGAACTATGAAGCTGGTATCCAGATTTACGAACAGTTGCAACGAGGAAATAAGAAGTTCCGCATGGACGACTTTTTAGATTATGAAAATAGCAGGGACTGTGAGTTCCTTATCGCTGAAGCCTATCAAACCCTTGGTGACCTGCCGAAAGCAACACGTATTTACGAATCTTTGCTTGCGTTGGAAAAACGCCGACCTGTTTTTCATCATTTTGCCGACGAGATTAGAGACCGGTTAAAACGAATCTACTGCTATGCCTTAGCCGATCCGGTGCACATTGAATCTATTCCTAATAACCTAGAGAAGATCCGTGCGCTGAAGTTATCAAAACGTGAGACCGCCTGGGTATACAAAAAACTTGCGGAATTCTATTGCGAAATTAACTGGCTTGCCAAAGCCCAAGAAATGCTGCGGATAGCCCTTGAACTGCATCCACGTTTAGAGGGTACGAAGAAGATTTGCCAGAAATTAAGACTAGAACATCAGTTATGTCAGGATTGAAAGCCGTCTCATCAAGATTGTAACATCTCTCGAATTGACACACAAGGCAAAAGCCTAGACTGGTGTGAAGCCGTAACAACGGCATCTGTTAGCGCACGACTCTCATTCCGTACAGGCCGGTTGTCAAAATGAGACCCTAAGTAAAATCAAGGCTCTACAATAGATTCTGAGTAAAACTGACATATAGGAACTCACTTATGAGTATAACAAATCAGGATGACGACGCGATAGCTGCACACGTTCGCGAAGGCGAGAGAAAGGCACGCGAACTTGACAACCGCGGTCCGATCGAATTTGGCTCAGACGGCTTACTGGATAACAGAATTCTAGATGCCTACTCGCGTTACGGCTTTTATGTGTTTGAAGATGTCGTGACAGGCGAAGAACTCAACGATTTACAGACTGAGTTAGAACGCATGCTTGAGCGCGTCCCACACACCAAAGATGCGCTTGTTGACGCGAAAGGACGACCCGCGATTGGAGCCGAATTTTCTCATCGGGTTTTCAACTTTGCGAAGCCGTTGAGCGATCCCGTCGGCGGAACCTCAAAAAACCAGGGGCGCCACCATGTTAAAATGGAAGAACCCGAACCACCTCCCGACGCCCCGGAATATATACTGTACACAATCACCGGTCCGCTACAGATTATGGATTCCTGCCTCCGGCTCTACGGCCATTCACAGCTTTTATCCGTAGCAGAACAGATTAATGGGCCAGATTTTGCCCCGTTCGGCGAGGCGATGTTCATCAAGCAGCCAGGACTTGGTGCATCAGTTGCCTGGCACCAGGACGGTACGACACACTGGGACAAACCTGACCTCGACGAGGGAACACACGGTTTCAATTTCATGTTTCAATTCTACGGAAGTTCTGGCGGCAGCGGCGTATGGGTACTCCCCGGATCGCACAAGGGAAGCAGGCACAATATCAAAGATATGATTCAGGAAAACGATGGTTCCGACCGTCTCCCAGGGGCAGTCCCGCTAGTCTGTGAGGCAGGAGATGTTGTCATGGCAAACCGTCAAACGTTGCACTGCTCTTTCGCCAATACTTCACCGGATCGACGCGTAACGTTCAACTTCGGATTTCACCGCCGCGCCTCGGTGCTCAATGTCACGACCCACTTCTTCGAAAAGCCGGTGGTCTACGACGAGGAATACATTCACGAAAGAGCACGATTGATTGCCGTGGCTATTGATGCCCGCCAGCAGCGTTTTCCCCACGAATCGCGATACGTCTACCAGCCTTTTATCGGACAGGAGGACGCCAACCGCTGGAACGAAGCCGCACGGGAAAACATCGTCAAAGACTACCATTTGAAGGATCTTCGGCTTTGACCCTATGCATGTTCCAATAACCTCCGAATTCTTGTGGAATTTTGACAAAATCTGGTAGGTAAGAGCGACATTGAGGGTCACCGATATTCCACGCGAAGGGTGGAACGGTATGGGTATTGGGTATAGAGTGCGCACTACCCCACTGCTGAATCGCACTGTAAAAAGGGAGCAATACGATGGAAAAGGTTCTGTTGGTCATTGGCGATGCCGCCGAGGTTACTGATACGCTTTATCCCTACTACCGAATCGCTGAAGACGACTATCAGGTACGGGTTGGAGCACCCGAGAAACGAACTTATCACCTTGTGCAGCACGACGCGCATCCGGAGTGGGATATAACGGTGGAGTCGAAGGGATACGAGTTCGCCGCAGACATTGCGTTCCGGGAGGTCAATCCGGAAACTTACTTGGGACTGGTGATTTCCGGAGGCCGCGCTCCAGAGTACCTCCGCTACGACGAGGACCTGATGGCAATCACTAGTCACTTCGGCGAAAGCGGCAAACCTATCGCCTCCGTGTGCCACGGCATTGAGATTGTGGCTAAGGCTGGCGTCATCAGAGGCAAAACGGTAACAACCGTTGCCAAATGCCGTTTTGATGCCGAGGTTTGCGGGGCAACTTATGTGGATGCGCCGGTGGTGGTAGACGGAAATATCGTGACTGCCCGCACCTTTCACGATAATGCACACTGGATGCGGGAGTACATGAAGCTTCTGAACGCCGCGCGGGATGCCCGTTAAACCTGTAGCAGTCATCTCATAAACAGCCCCATCAGTTCCAGCTTTGTCTGACCCGTCCTTGAACCTGGGCTTCGAATTGTAGGCTAGTGGCGGAACAGTTTCTACAATCGAACCATTTTCCGCTACGGCTGGGGAAGTTACAATCGCCATACCGGCTCTATTGAACTTCAGGTTCACTATCCGGAAACCATGAAAGTAAACCACGGCTTGACCCGTGTCAGCGTTGAGCTCCTATAATCCGCCACGACCATGAACTTCCCGTCACGAAATGCCTCCTTTGATTGATTGACTGTCACAATCGCATATTACACAGTATTCATTTATGAACCAACCCATTCGCGTCACAGTCTGGAACGAATACCGACACGAGACGAGTGACGACCACATAGGCAAGATTTATCCAGGCGGAATACACAACGCCATCGGCAATTATCTGAAAAGACAACCCGGCTTTGAGGTTCGGACAGCCACGTTAGACGAACCCGAACACGGTCTGACGACGGACGTCTTGGTTGCCACTGATGTGCTCATTTGGTGGGGACACGCGGCCCACACCGAGGTCCAGGATGATGTTGTCAACCGAATCCACGCCCGCGTGCTGGACGGAATGGGCCTCATTTGTCTCCACTCAGCCCACTATTCCAAAATCTTCATGAAGCTTATGGGCACAACCTGTAGCCTAAAATGGCGAGAGTCGGGCGATAAGGAGCGGCTCTGGGTTGTCGCACCGGGGCACCCGATTGTTGATGGATTGGATGAATACTTCGAGATAGAACATGCCGAGATGTACGGCGAACCCTTCGATATACCCGATCCGGACACACTGGTATTCATTAGCTGGTTCTCCGGCGGGGAGGTGTTCCGAAGCGGGTGTTGCTATTATCGCGGCAGGGGGAAGGTGTTCTATTTTCGGCCGGGCCATGAGACTCACCCGATTTACTACGACGCCAACGTTTCACGTGTCATCGCTAACGCCGTGCGGTGGACCGCTCCCATAAACGGACCAAAACCTACCTTCGGAAACGTACAATCCCTGGAAGAAATCTAACTCTTTCAGTATCACAATGTCCCCAAGCGAATCTTCGCATGTCAAACCAAGACGCATCATCCTTCATGTTATGGGCAGGCATCTGTGGGTAAAGTATTGTCTCCAGCCCGTATGAGTGATATAATGACGCACTCAATTTCCGAAAATCACGTGTAGGGAACACACCATGAAAAACGCGTTCATGCGGTGGTGGGGATGCGGCGCCTTTGATTTCATCTTGGGCGATGTCAATATTGCCTTCGATCCATACCTCTTCAACGAAAACCTGGAATCCGCCGAGCCGATCTACGATTATATTTTCATTTCGCACGAGCACTTCGATCACTGCAATCCCCCGACCCTGCTGAAACTTTGTCAAGGCGACCGATTCAAGAAACTCTTCGTTAGCCCCGGCTGCGTTTACCCTGTATTGCCAATTGATGAAAACTATGGGGATGCTGCTTTTGAGCGCGATCTGCCAATTACCAAGTATCTGCCGGTAGAGAAAGTTCAAGTCCTTTATCCCAAATATCTCGACGATAGCCAAGTGAACACCCGAAAGTTCCCGGGGCCATTTGAGGCAGATCTCGGGGCATTAAAGGTCGAGACAATCGAAAGCGGGGAAAATTCTGACCCGTGTACCCCGACATGTGGATATCTCGTGTCCCACACGGAAAAAAACATCTCCGTGCTGCACACCGGGGACATGCATGTACCGTATCCAGCTTTGAAAAACATACAGGGACGCGTCGACTTTCTTATCCACATGAAGCTGGGTTTGACGGAGTGGGAAGGTCCGAATTACACGCAAAATCTCCTGGACTGTCTCGACCTCATACAACCTCGCTACCTCATCCCCACGCATTACAGGACAGACAGCGCCAGCGATCCAATCCCTCACGGTACCTGGCCCCCAAATGTCACCGATGTCTTGGCTTTCATTGAGTGGATTCGCGAGACGGTAGGGGACAGAACCAAAGTGCTCCCGTTTACGGCTGGGGTTCAATACGAGGTAGAAATGCCGGCAAAGAAAATTCTCTGGAAATGGAACTGGTTCAATACATGGACAGTACCACCGTGGCGTGGTTGACCTAGGTTACCAGTAGCAGACACACTCCAATTCCCCTTGCGTAGATTACAGCACGACGAAGGGATTTTTATCAGGATCTTCTATCGCCTTGGAATCACTATCGCACTCGTTATTCGCTCTCCTGTTCGTTCCTACTACGTTTTAATAACTATGGCGAAACTCAAGGACATCAATACCACCGATATTCGCGACGCAATTCGACTAGGCTGCCGCACGATGTCCAACGTGTTCAATGCGGATGACAATGATGTTCCGTTCTTCGGCGCTTACGTGCGTCCCCATCCACCGGCTCTTGTCTGGAGCGACTTGCACGAGGAGGCGCAGATTCCCGGCAGGCATCTCAACGCACTACTGGCCGCAGAAAGCATCACCGGTGTGGAGATTGATGAGCAGGTTATTGAAAAGCACGCGCGAGCGGCATTCTTTGCCTATTCCGGTCCGATGCCATTGCCTCTGAACAGGGAAACAATGGACGGTGTGCCAATCAAGCTGTTTTCACACAACGTCCGCGAAGGCTTCCACGCGCTGCATGCCCTCGTGCGTTACCGTGATTGCAATCGTGCTAGGGAACTTGCCGAAGGTAGCATCGCCATTATTCTGGAACGTTGGGATCCTGACGATGGCTGGGAAGGCGATTACCTTGAGGGAAAATTCGGACTAAAGATTTGGGGAACGATTGGCTCAACCTATCGAGATGGGAACATACTTATCGGCTTAGGAAGATCTGTGGGGCCACTGGTGAAATACTACCGCACAACAGGCTATGGTCCCTCGCTTGAGTTGGCATTGCGGCTGAAAGATAGAATGCTTCAAGATTGCTTCTGGGAAGAGGGATGCTACGATGCGGAACGGTTCGGACACCATGCGCATTCGATTACATCGTCGATGACTTCGCTGGCGCAATTGGCAGATCTGTTGCAAGATCCGGCGCTAATGAACCGCGTGAAAACGTTCTACGACAACGGCCTTTGGAGTTTTCGCGACCAGGTCGGCTGGGCAAGTGAGCACGCGGAAGGAGGCGATAGGCCCGACATGGGGGAGATGAACACCACCGGCGACATCCTGGAAACCGCACTCATTCTAGGAAGCTGGGGTTTTACGCAATACTATGAAGATGCCGAGCGAATCCTTCGGTGTCATATCCTTCCATCCCAACTCCGCGACATCTCTTTTTGTGAGGTTGGGGAAAATCCAAATAACGAAGACCGACTGCATGACGTTCCCAATCGACTATACGGCGCATTCGGCTTTCCAGCGCCATACGGCCACGCCTCACTAGGCGTCGACGGAATCTGCTTCAATCTGGACGTTGTAGGAGGCACTGTCGGATCGCTGTGCGCCGCCTATGAATCAATCACGCGTTTTGCTGAAGCCGGACACCGGGTGAACCTGCTATTCGACCACGAAACTGATGCCATAAAGGTTGAATCTCCCTATACACACGAAGCATTGTATGTTAGACTGAAGCGGAGTGGACCTCTATTTGTACGAATTCCGTCGTGGGTGAAAACAGGAGAGCTAGTCGTTACGGGAACAGACCAAACGCCAATCCTCAACAATGGTTATGCTTTCTTCCCTCAACCGCCGGTGAATCGCCCTATTGGGATTCGCTTTCCGCTGTCGGAGCGTGAGATGATCCTAAAGCATACAGCCCGAGATATTCGCGTTCGACTCGGAGGAGACACGGTAGTCGCAATGGAAAATTTTGGGGCAGACCTTACGTTTTTCGATCCACTTTAAGCTCGACTTTGTACATTTGAGCGACACAACAAACGGTCTCAATCAAGCGTTGAAGAAAAGCAGGGACATTTTGATTATCTGGCCTAGATTATCTGGCCTATTTGATTGACCATTGAAAAAGTCCGCCCCGAGCGGTTCTAATTCCTATACAATCTGTGAAATCTCTATCGTCCTCGCTATTCGTTTGGTTGAACTCGCACTGGGACTTTGGTGTGGTGCGACTCGGTGTTGCTATACACCTGCCGCGCCTCCGGCGCTTTCAAAGGCTGGTGGGCAGTGCCCACCCTACAAATGTACAAAGTCGAGTTTAGAGCCTGTTTGAATAATGGATGGCAGAATAATTCTGATTAGCTAAATAGCTGGGTTTCACTGGGAGCTCTATCGCGAGCAAAGGGGATTCCATCTTCGAATTCATGATCGAAGATGGCTCCTACAGAAGACGCACAATAAATTGCGCTACTGCAAACCGAACTTGGTAGATCCTATCTGCATGATTCTTAGTTGCAATAACTAAAATCCCAATTCCTTAGCGCCACCACAGCTTAACACACTCACATCGACTATCGAGACCACTAAAACAGTCACGGGGGTACACATATGAATGATTCCTCAAACATAGATGAATTAGCATCGTCAGCGACAGCCGATGAACTTGACAAAGCCCAAAAGTGGACACAGGCAAAATTTGGAGGAGTAGCAGAGACGAAACCGGATGAAGGCTACCTGACGGTGAATTTGACTGCGGGCAGGGTTCAAAGGAGCGAAGTCACTACTACCGGATACGGACTCTACGCGATTGCCAGCCGGCCGCTTCGAATCGCTGACCGTGACTATGGACGAGGTCTCCATTTTCCGTCCGAAGGGGAGGTAGTGGTTCATCTGCCTAAACCCGCAAAAACCTTTGAAGCGACCCTGGGAGTGGACAGCAATCGGGTTACCGGTTTCTATTCCAACGCGGGTCGTGGCACTGTGATTGCCAAAGTCGATGTCAATGGAAATGAGGTTTTTCGCTCGGACGTGCTACACGAAGGAATAGAGGGGATTCCCGTTACTATCCAACTCAACGGGGCAACCGAGTTCGTTCTCGGCTTGATCGATGCTGGCAGAGGAACAATCCAAAGAGTTAACTTCAACCAAGTGGATTGGGCGGAAGCACGAGTAAATCTGGATGACGGGGAGACCGTATGGTTGGATGATCTACCCACTGCCCCACTACGCGCATCCTATTCAACCGACGCCCCTTTTTCATTCCGCTATGCGGGTCAACCCTCCGGCGATTTTCTTGATGGTTGGAAACTTGAGCGTGACAAGAGAGCATTGGATGAAGACCGAACGGAACTTACAACCACATACACCGATCCGTCTACCGGTTTGCAGGTGCGATGCGTTGCCGAGATGTATTCGGCGTTTCCCGTCGTGGAGTGGACGCTATACTTCAAAAACACCGGCGAGCGGCCGACTCCAATTATTGAGGACATTCAAGCGATCGACACGCAATTAGAACGCGGTGGAGACGGCGAGTTTCGACTGCATCACGGCGACGGGAGTCCTCACTCCGGCTTGGCGCCGCAAACTCCCACGCAATACGCTCCGCGGGAAACCGAACTTACTCCCAGAACAGAGAAACATCTTCTGGCAATGGAAGGATTACCGGCTGGCGGCGATCTTCCGTATTTTAATGTGGAATGTAACGGTGAGGGCGCCATAATTGCCATAGGTTGGCTTGGACAGTGGGCGGCACAATTCATCCGAGATAATGCATATGGCTTGCGAATACGTGCGGGACAGGAGTTAACCCACTTCAAATTGCTGCCCGGCGAAGAGGTGCGCACCCCTCTCATTGCGATGCTGTTTTGGGAAGGCGATTGGATTCGTTCACAGAATCTATGGCGCCGCTGGATGATTCGCCACAACCTGCCTCGGCCGGGCGGAAAGCTGCCACCGCCGCAACTGGAAGCAAGCGGCTCAGCACAGTATATTGAAATGTCTCTGGCAACCGAAGAAAACCAAGTAGAGTTTGTTGATCGATACTTTGAAGAAAAGATTGGAATTGATTACTGGTGGATGGATGCCGGATGGCACATCTTCCGCGAATACTGGTTAAGCTTGGGAACATGGACACCGGATCCGGAGCGGTTTCCACGCGGTCTTCGTCCCGTCTCAGATCACGTTCGTTCCAAAGGCGCCAAAGTCATCCTCTGGTTCGTGCCTGAAAGAACGGACCCCGGCGAATGGCTCTACGAAAACCGTCCCGAATGGCTACTGGGAATCAACGGAGGCAGGAAACTGCTCAACTTTGGGGACCCCGATGCTTGGGAGTGGGCGCTAAATCACTTCGACACTCTTATAGTTGAACAAGGAGTCGATCTCTTCCGAATGGATGGCGATTCCACACTCCCCTATTGGCGGGCAAACGACACGGAAGACCGCCAAGGAATCACTGAAATCCGTCATGTGGAGGGAGTTTTGGCATTTTGGGATGAATTACGGCGTCGCCACCCCGACATGCTGATGGATATCTGCGCCGGCGGCGGGGCTCGAAACGCGCTTGAAGCACTGCGCCGCGCCGTCCCGTTGTGGCGAAGCGACTATGCCTACGAAACAACAGGAATGCAGAACCTGACTCGTGCCATGTCTCTGTGGATTCCCTTCTTCGGAACCGGGACGAATGCGTTTGAATCGTACACCTTCCGAAGCCAGATGGCGCCGGCTTTGTGCTGCATCTGGGATTTGCGCCGCAGGGATGTGGACTACACTTTCCAGCGCCGGATGGTGGCGGAATGGCGTCAAGTAGCGGGCAACTATTACGGAGACTACTATCCGCTCACTACTTACCGCACTGAGGACGATGTCTGGGCGGCTTGGCAGTTCGATCGGCCCGAATCCGGACAGGGGATGGTACAAGCATTCCGTCGTCAAGATAGCGACATCACACAGATGTGCTTCAAGTTGCGCGGGTTAGACGCCTCGGCACACTACACCGTTACGAATATGGACATTGATGGTACAACGAAAATCTCAGGCAAGGATTTGACCGAAAACGGTCTATCAATTACAATTGAGGAACAGCCGGGCGCAGCCCTGATAGTCTACAAACGCTTATAGGGAGATTACTATTCACCACTAAAGACATATGGATGGAACGACATCCCCATCCTTCCGACCTTACATGTGACTTTAGAAGATAGGCATACCTATCGTAATTACTTCAGGAGGAGAAATAACCATGCAGGTAAATCCGAAACAGTTGTGGGAGGACGGTTTCATCATTATTCCAGACTGCGTCCCCCCGAATCGCCTTGATGAGTTACGCAACAGTTTCGAGGTTCTTGTTGAACGCCAGAAAGAGATATGGGCGCGGGAACGCAATCCCGACGACCCACCAGGCGGTCACTGGGAAACGGGTGCACAGCCGAGGGTCAGCTTCAGTCCACTCATTGACGAGGAAACCGCCAATGCCGTTGAATTCTGTCTGCAAGAGAACACGCTAGGCGTTAGTTGTCAAGTGATGCAAGCACCTGAAACAATCCTCAAGTACATTACAATGATGTGCAGCCCATTGCGGGATCATGGTCCTTCAGGGTGGCATCGTGATATCGAACCCTATCGCGACGGTCCGCTGAGCGGTTTACAAGCGGATATGGCGGCGAACGGTGTGGGTACTGTGCAATGGAACATTGCGCTCTACGATGACGATGTCCTTTGGATAGTCCCAGGCAGCCACCGACGCCGCAACACCGATGCCGAGAATCGTACACTGCTGGAAAGTTCGCGGGTGCCGCTCCCCAATAGCATCCCAGTGCAACTCAAGGCAGGCGAAGGTGTGGTCTATTCCAACGCGATTCTCCACTGGGGCAGCAACTACAGCACGAAATTGAGACGGACAATCCATCTCGCGTTCCGTGCGTATGGGAGTGACCTGTTTTCATACCGGCCCTATCTCAACTGGACGATTGACTTCAGCAAACATCTGTCTCCGTGGGGACGAGGGATTGTTGAGCGGTTCGCCAGTCGTTTCACCGCTGAGTTTGACGTTATCGCGCAGACCTTCCGTGCGGTCATCGACAAAGACGAAACCGCCTTTCTCGAAGGCCTTGCAATGCTTCACCCCGGCGAAGAGCATCGGATGATCTGTGTCATGTTTCTAACTAAGCTGGCGTACAAAGTCCACTTGCTCAACCAGCCCGAGGTAGCGACGCTCCCCGATCCTGCACAGGCGGGACAGATTGGATGGCCATGGGAATGTGTCGATGTCCTTCAGAACATCGCTCGCCGCTTCACCATTGATGAAACTAATCTCCTGTGGCATCGCTTCGCCGATATGGACAATAGACTCAAGTCGGAAGAGGACCAATACGTTCCCGGCTTCCAGACCGGTCCCACGAAGTACCTGTTCTACGACATGCCTCCGAATTTTGAAGTCGAGGACTTCATCGCCACCTGGGATTCCTAGAAGCGTGTAGTAGGAGCGAGCTCTGCTCGCGATTATTGAGGCAAAAACGCTTCTCCTACCGTGGCCACGACATCCTAGGGGGTCGGATGACCTTCACCCTCAAAAAAGAACAACAATGTGCCCGCGCTTACCAGCCACTGATCACTAGCCAACTAGTCACCGCTTTTCTGTTGATCAATCGTCCGATAACTGCTAGAATACTCTATACTTCGCTCCTCAAGTATCGTCGAAAGTTAACCGCGACACCGAAGCCTTAACTTAAGGAAGGAGAGGTTAAAATGGCTTTAACACAAGCGCAACTCAATAAGTTTCACGAAGATGGCTTTCTCATAGTGGAAGACGTTTTCGACAAGAAGGATGTGGAAGCCGCTAGAATCGAAATGGAAAAGATCTTCTACGGCACGAGTTTCGAGGATTACCTTGCGAAGTTTGACTCCACCGGCGAAGCGGAATCCGCCGACCCCACCCATACGGGGGCAGTTGCCCACTACGGCGAAACAAAACACGGGCGCCCCCAATTCCCGACAGGCATTGACGCACTCGATCGCCTCATTGAGAACGATGACTATCTTGACATGTATGAGCAATGCCTCGGAACATCGGACATAAGTTACTGCAACGGCCACCTGTTTCTGCGCACAGGCCCCACCGACGAGCGACACGCCGAACACCCGTGGCAAGGATATCACATTGACCATTCAACAAACTGCTTTCTGCCGCCTAGCCAGGAGGTGGATTTATATAACTATGTTAACTCCGGCGTTTATCTCCACGATGTTGAAGACGATGGCGCCCCGATGCAAATCATCCCCGGCACCCATCGCCAGATTATTGATCTGCTGCCCCGGCTTATTGAAGAGGATAACTGGACCGGGCACGGAGGAATTAAAGATATCCGGGAAATCCCCGAATTTCCCCCACCCGTAGCCACCACTGCCAAGGCAGGCAGCGTCCGATTCAATAGTTCCTACGGTGTTCACGCGGCGATCCCCTTCAAAAACAAGCGTAGACAGCGAGGATATTGGACACTCTCACTCTGCCGCGGAGATAGCAGCCAGTTCACGAAATTGTCGAACCTATGGAGGGAACGGGAGTTTTCCGTTCCATTCTGGCAGACAACCACATCGCGCGTGCGGTCACTTTTCGGTTGGCCCAAGCCGGGACACCCCTACTACACGCCCGAGACCGTTGAATTCCTCGCACACTGGTATCCGGAGATGGACCTAACGCCGTATAAAGAAGCAATGGAGGGGTGATGCCCCGAATTGATGCTCATCTTCACGTTTTCACCAAGGCGTCCACAGAGTTTCCGAGGGAAACCAATGAACTCTGGCCCGCTGAGCGGGAAGAATCCGTGGAAAAATTGCTAGTTGAGATGGAAACGCATCAGATTGACCAAGCGGTGTTGGTGCAACACCCTGGCGTGCAGATTGTGCGTCACGCCTATCTTTTGCACTGCCTCAGAACCTACCCGGACCGTTTTTTGGGCATTGGACTTATATCTCCCGATCTTCCCGACGTTGAAACCCACATGGACACCTTGACAGATGGGACCGGGATTATCGGTTTTCGTCTTTCGACAATCGGCGGTCCTCGGGATCCCTTTGAAAAGATAAGTGTGAAGCAGCTCCGCGCCTATCGCATTTGGAAACACGCCGCAGAGAAAGATTATGTGCTCTGGCTGATTCTCCAAGCGCGCGATGCACATCTACTGCCTTATCTGCTTACCGAATTCCCCCAGGTCAGAATTGTCATTAACCACCTTGGTATATGTCCAGGTAAAGGCAAGCTCTCATGGGGTACAAATTGCTGGCCGCGAATAGAAACACCGATGTACAATCCGGCGTTCCACACGACCTGGCGTCTCGCACAATTCGAGAACGTCGCAATGTTGCTGTGTCTTCAGTACGCATTCAGCAACGAGCCGTTCCCATATCGAGATCTTACGAACTGGCATCGCAGCCTCTTACGCATCTACGGATCCAAACGTCTCATGTGGGCGACCGATTTCCCGTGGATTCTTGAAGACCCGGGCTACGGCAAACTAACAACTATCATCAAAGAATTAATGCCCGATTTAACAGAGGATGAATACCGCGACATCATGGGCGGAACGGCAAAACGGTTCCTGCGCTTTCCCGACCAATGACTCGTTTTACACGGAGCGCACTGCCCTTTCTTCCTAACAGGTAAGATTAGGAACTTGTAGCACGGGTTTTAGAATCCACGTTTATTCGCCTCGATCTACTCCCTTTTTTGAATCGCGCATCACCTGCTAAGAGGAAAAAAGATGGACATTGAAGCGTTAAAAACAGAACTGGACGAGTACGGTTTCGTAGTTCTTCCCGACCTGATTCCGGCACCGGATGCCCGACACATGGCAAAGCGGCTGATGGAAATCATGGATCAGATTCCCGATTCCCACGATTTCAGCGGCGCCAATGAAACGAGTCAACACCTGCGGGGTGTTTTCAACTTTCTGCACCCTAGCGAGTTCGATCTTTTTGAGCAGATAGTTATAAATCCCGTTCTCCTTGAATTGGCGGACTACAAACTTGGCGATGGCTTTCAACTCAACACGGTCGCAGCACTCTGGCGCAAACCCGGTGCGACAATCGGCAAACTCCACGCCGATTTGCCGATGTTGACGAGGCGTGAGACTCCGTTCCCCACCCCCAAGGTGTGCTTTCTGCTCAACTGTCTATGGATGTTGGACGATTTCACTAAGGAAAACGGTGCCACGCGCGTGATGCCTTTCAGCCATCACGCCGGAATCGCCCCTAGAGCCGAAGTAGACTACCGGCATTTGGTGCCAATCGAAGGACGCGCCGGATCGGTTGTCGTGCTCAATGGTCCGGTTTGGCATGCCGCTTGGTCAAACACGACGAAAGATGACCAACGTATTGGCGCCCCCGTTCCCTATCATGCACGGTGGATGGATCCCACCGATCCGGCTCTGGGATGGTGCCTCCATAAACGCAGCGTCCGGGACAAATTCTCGCCCATGATGCAAGAGCTAACGCAACACGTAGAAGACGACTGATTAGCCGTGTAGGGTGGGCACTCCGTATCAGCCTTTAACCATCCTCGGGTTTTGCACTTCGGTTTGTAGTAGCGCAATTCATTGCGCGTTTTTTGGAGAAGTTAGTTCTGTTCGCGAACCAACAACGTTACTCGCGATAGAAGGACGCGATCGGTGTCGAACTACGAAAATCCTACTGTATTTATTCGTGTTAATCGGTGCCCTTCTGACTTCTCGTTCCCCTCAACTCAAGGAGGAAACAAACAATGGCACTCACACCCCAACAATGCGAATTCTTCGATTCATTCGGATATCTCGTGCTGCCCGGCTTACTGGCGGACGATGTCGATTGGATGGTTGAAGAACATCGCAAGGTTTTTGAACAGAACGGCATCGTCCATGATGGCACGAAACGCTCTTTCATCGTGCCGTTCATAGATCAAACCGAGAAGCTATGTACCTTACTCGACCATCCCAAGGTGCTTGAGGTGCTCGGATCTCTGTTAGGCGATGATTTCAATTACGTCGGCAGCGATGGCAGCTACTACAGTGGCAGCACAAATTGGCACGATGACGGCGGACATCGGCCCGGCGGGCTCACCTTCGCGAAATTCCATATCTATCTTGACACGCTGACACGCGATACGGGCTGTATCCGCGTCATCCCCGGCAGTCACCTATCAGGCGGATGGAGAGACCAACTCAGGAAGAACATCTGGCTGCAACCGTTCAGCGAAACTATAGGTGTCCTGGGGAGCGATATTCCTTGTGTCGCAATTGGAAACCAGCCTGGGGACGTCGCTGTGTTAAATCACACCACCTATCACGCAACCTTCGGGGGCGGACCGGCACGTCGTCACTTTGACCTCAATCTGTCAAGTCGCGCAAAAACGGAAGAAGAACTCGCAGACCTTGAGAAGTTCATCCTACCGAAAGAACGAACAAAAGAGAAACCCAGCAAATACGCGCCGGGGGTACAAGACATTATGCTCGGCACGGCTACTCCCGAGCGCATGCGCCACCTTGAGCAAGTCATTGAGCGCGAAAACCTCGATCGTGCGGCATGGGAAGCTACACAATAGTTATTGGTTTAAGGCGGAATCGGCAAGCAGCAAATCGCCGCTGGAGCGAAAGGCTGTTCAATTTTCGAAATGAGGTACATAGCCTAAAATGACGCTTACCCCCCAACAATGCACTTTCTTCGAATCATTTGGCTATCTAATTCTGCCGGGTTTATTGACGGATGACATTGATTGGATTATCCGGGAGCATCAAAAAGTCTTTGAGCAGGAGGGAGTCGTTCATGATGGCACAAAGCGCTCCTTTATTGTCCCTTTCATTGACGAAAGCAAGCATCTGTGTACTCTCCTCGATCATCCCAATGTCGTCGGGGTGCTCAGCTCGTTGTTGGGCGACTTCAACTACGTAGGGGGTGGCGGCAACTACTACAGCGGCGACACGAATTGGCACGACGACGGAGGACATCGCATCGGAGGTCTGGTTTTCGTCAAGTTTCATATATATCTCGATCCACTGACGCGCGAAACAGGTTGTATCCGAGTGATCCCAGGCAGCCATCTAGATGGCAAATGGAGGGACCAGCTACATAAAATCCGCCTTCAGGCGTTCAGCGAGGATTTGGGGATTCGAGGAGACGATGTCCCGTGTGTTACCGCTGAAACCGAACCCGGCGATGTCGTCGTCTTGAATCACACAACGTATCACGCTTCCTTCGGCGGCGGGCCGGCACGTCGTCATCTTGACCTCAACGCCTCCAGTCGAGCGAGAACCGATGCCGAGTTCAAAGATCTCGACAAATTCATCAAGATTATAGAAGGCTTCAAACGGCAAAAGGAGCCAACGGGAGCAGAAGACATGATTCTCGGGACCGCCTCTCCCGAACGAATGCGCCACCTTGAACAGGTAATAGAACGCGAAAACTATCTTCACAACGCTCCGTGATTGTAGGGTGGGCACTGTCCACCAGTCGTTGAACTTGCATGTGAGATGTTTTGCGCATTACGCAATGCTTCATCGCCATTCCCGTTACGCTTTGATATTCAACACAAAGGATGCAACCCTAAAATGACTCTTACTCCGCAACAATGCACCTTCTTCGAATCATTTGGCTATCTGATTCTACCGGACTTGATGACGGACGACGTCGCCTGGATAATTGAGGAGCATCGGAAGGTTTTTGAGCAGAAGGGCGTCAATCACGACGGATCAAAACGCTCTATGATCGTCCCATTCAGCGATCGGAGCGAGCGACTCTGCACGCTTTTAGACCATCCGAAGGTACTCGGTGCGCTGAAATCCCTACTCGGCGATGATTTCAACTACGTGGGTGGCGACGGGAACTACTACAGCGGCGAAACCGGATGGCACTCCGACGGTGGGCATCAAGTCGGTCTCTTCGCCAAATTTCATCTCTATCTTGACCCGCTGGCACGGGATACAGGAAGCATTCGCGTGATTCCCGGCAGTCACCTTATCGGGCCGTGGAGAGACCACCTTCAGCGGACTCGTCAGCCAAACGAACTATTAGGAGTACCGGGACGCGATGTTCCATGCATCGCCGCTGAAACCGAACCCGGCGATGTTGTTGTGTTCAATCATAACATTTACCACGCCTCTTTCGGTGGGGGCACTGCTCGCCGCCACATGTGCCTCAACGTGACGAGCCGAGCAAGAACCGAAGCCGAAATCAACGAACTTGACAGCTACCTACGCCCGGGCGGAAGACCGAAGCATTGGCCCGGAAAATATGCGCCCGGCGCACAAGACATCATGCGCAATACGGCTTCTCCCGAGCGGTATGTCCATCTGGAACAGGTAATTCAACGCGAGCAGTACTATATAAACGCAGCGCAATAAATTAAGGGAGCACCACGCACCCGCCTTTGAGTTTTGTCTATCTTTGTTTATCCCTTGTCGTTTGTGCGTCTTTTACCATCTACCAATAGGACTTACGTAGCAACAGGAGGCAGCTCCGGTGGGCAGGGATTAAGCAAGCGATAGCGCGTGCGATAGATATGTTTTTGCCCTGCCACGCATGGGCGGTCGCGATCGGGAGAGGATCTCTATGGGAACCCTATCGCACTCACTACAAGATCTACTATCGCCTTCGTTATTCACTCAGTTGATCGTTCGCTTGATCGCTCCTTATCCAGTCGCTTGATCTTACAGGGATTGTGCGCAGAAATAGGAATTAACCTACTCTGCCGCTAGCTTTTGAGTGTTCAATCGTGTAAGTCCTATACAAACCAAAGGGGATCTGTTTCTCATCGTGCGCCACAATCCAAGGACGAAACCTCAAAATGTCATTGACCCCACAACAGTGCTCGTTCTTTGAGTCGTTCGGATACATCCTTCTGCCGCGTTTGATGACCGAAGACATTCCTTGGATAATTGAGGAACACAGAAGAGTCTTTGAGAAAAAGGGAATCGTACATGACGGAAGCAGGCGTTCTCAGATTGTGCCTTTCAGCGATCAGAGCGAGCGACTCTGTACTTTACTCGACCATCCCAAAGTGCTCGGTGTACTTACGTCGCTGCTTGGAGACGACTTCAATTATATCGGCGGCGACGGCAACTTCTACAGCGGCGACACAAACTGGCATTCCGACGGCTTTCATACAGTCGGTCTTTACGCCAAGTTTCATCTTTATCTCGACCCGCTGACGCGCGACACCGGTTGTATCCGCGTGATTCCCGGCAGCCACCTAAGTGGACCATGGCGGAATCAGGCAGAACGTGGTCGCCAATCAAACGAAAATTTTGGAATCCCGGGCAGCGGCGTTCCCTGTGCCGCCATCGAGACCGAACCCGGTGACATCGTGGTATTCAATCACAATATCCTCCATGCTGCATACGGTGGAGGCACCGCCCGTTGCCACTTTTGTTTGAATGTATCACGTCGGGCGAAAACCGAGGCCGAAATCGAAGAGCTCCACAAATACATCCGTCGTCCCGATGGATTGCCTCGTTATCATCCGAGATCCGCCAGTGTACACTCGGAACTGATGCGCCGTACCGCATCTCCCGCACGAATGCGTCACTTAGAGCAGGTTATCGAATGCGAAAGCCAGTGGCTAACAGCTAGGAGAGATTCGCACATATGACAACCTCCGATATACTTGCCGGCGAACCGGAACTCGTTGCAACCGGATTTAAATTCACGGAAGGCCCCGTCTGGCACCCCGATGGCTATCTCTTCTTGAGCGACATTCCGGCACATCGAATCTTTAAATTGACGCCCGACGGCACTTCGGAAATCTATCGCGAACCCAGCGGCGGTGCCAACGGATTAACCTTCGATCGCCAAGGCAGGCTCATTGCGTGTGAATACCACAGCCGTCGCGTTTCCCGCATGGAAATTGACGGCACTATCAGCACCCTCGCAGACAACTACCGCGGCAGGCGCTTGAATAGCCCCAATGATGTGGTGGTGAAATCGAACAGCAGCATCTATTTCACCGATCCGTTCTACGGTTTCCCCGCATCCCAGGAACGTGAACTTGATTTTCAGGGCGTCTACCGCATCGCCGCGGATGGGACAATTTCACTGCTTGTCGAAGATTTCGGTGTTCCAAACGGATTGGCATTCTCACCGGACGAATGTATCCTGTATATTGACGATTCAAGGCACCAGCATGTCCGCGCCTTCGACGTTTTATCGGACGGCTCCCTCGCCAACGGGCGTATCTTGATCGATATGACAGCCGATGCGCGAGGCGCCGCAGATGGAATGAAGGTAGATATCGCCGGTAATCTCTATGTCACTGGCGCAGGCGGGACATGGGTTATCTCTCCGACAGGTGAGCACCTCGGAACCATCGTCACCCCTGAATTGCCGGAGAACTGCGCCTTCGGCGGGCCGGACCATAAGACACTCTTTATCGCAGCCAGAACCTCAATCTACAGCATTCGGCTCAAAATCAGCGGCGTCCAATAGTGATTTCCGCGTTATTCGTCATGTCGGCATCGGTGCGTACTATTCTGCTTTTTTTACGCATTATACCATTTCTCCATATTTACAGCGCATTAATAGCGTCAATCAAGTCTCTCCGAGGCGGGGAAAGGGGATTTCTATCGCACGGGACTTACTATCGCGCTCCCTGTTCAGTCGCTTGATCGCTATTCGCTTGCTTGATCCCCGCCTACCGGTTTTGGTGTGCAGGGCATGGTTGGTATCGGTCTTTTCACAATAGTATAATTGGGAAAACCCAATGCAACATTATTCAATCGAGATGGTATTACGTATTATTTTCTTAGCTTCTTCTCACGCCTCATTTTGATTCTTGACCAAGGAAACGTAAACACATGCAATATCGTCAGTTGGGTAATTCCGGGATTGAAGTACCCGTTCTAGGGCTGGGCGGTTGGACACTGGGCGGAGCAGCTTACGGAGCCGTTGACCGGGACACGGCGGTGACCGCCATGCGCACAGCATTCGACCTCGGCATCACTCTCATTGACGGCGCCCCGTACTATGGCCAGACTGAGACGTGGTTCGGAGAGGAATTTCGCTCTCGACGCCACGAAGTGTTCCTCATCACCAAGTCTCAGAGTCGACCTTACACAAAGGTAAATCTATTTGCCAACATTGAAGGCAGCCTAAAAAATTTACGCACAGATTACGCCGACCTCTATGTAATCTTTCCCGATGCGAATACTTCCGTGGACGACATCCTTGATGGGTTAATTCAGGTAAAAGAATCTGGCAAAGCCCGCGTCGTGGGCGTCACCAATTGGGATAGCTGTATGCTACAGGCATCCGTTGGCAAGGTAGAACTGGCTACCAATCAGCTCGGTTACAGCCTTTTCGATCGCTATTGGCAAAAGACCGTATTCCCAACTTGCGCCGAGCTAGGTATCGGTGTTATGGCATACAGTCCGCTCGCTCAGGGACTCCTCAGCGGCGCTATTACCCGCGACACCAAACTTCCGCCGGACGACGTGCGAACACATAACAATCTGTACGCCCCCGAAAACCTCCCCACGAATTTGACCGTAGTGGAGAGGTTGAATGAATTCGCAAGTGAACGCGGGTTGACACTCTCCCAACTGGCGCTGGCATGGACGCTCACCAATCCGCTCGTAAGTGTGGCAATCATCGGAACCCGGCGCCCAAATCGGTTGGCGGAAGATATCGGCGCGCTTGATGCGCAATTAACTCCTGTGGAGTTAGCCCGACTTGAAAGCATTGTCGCCAATATCTCCGGAGTTGCCCCACGCTTCGGTTGAATCGTGCACTATATTCCCCGTGTCTAATTTACGTCTATCAATGTCTCTCTTGCGCAATTTTCTTTTCAATCTCTGTTCTCTAGTTCTTCTCGCTAGCGACTAACCACCGCGTATTTGCGTTCAACGATTTTCACATCATTTCCTTCGGGGAGCACTTCCGATGTCCAATCCTTCTCAACATCGCCCTAATATCATGGTCATCCACTGCCACGACCTTGGTCGGCATCTCGGTTGTTACGGCCGTGGCGTCGAAACACCAAACATCGACCGCCTGGCAGGTGAAGGCGTTCGATTCGATCGGTATTTTTCAACGGCCCCGTACTGCGCCCCGAGCAGATGCAGCCGCATGACAGGACTTTATCCCGTCAACCACGGTGCAATCGGTCAGACGCACTTGGGTTGGAAAATGAACGATGGGCTTCAAACACTGCCGATGTACATGAACGCGCTCGGTTATGATACCTATCTCTTCGGTTTTCAACACGAAGCTATCGATCCTAAAGAACTCGGTTATCAGCACACCGAATACGGTTTTCCAAACGCCACGATTAGCGCCATGGATGTAGCGCCGCGTGTTCAACAGTTTCTCGACGGTCATCGCCAAGAAGATGGCCCCTTCTACATGGATGTCGGATTCACGGAGGCGCACTCGATGACCCCGCGCGGCGGGTTCGACACTTGGCCCGACAACCTACCCGTGCCGCGTTTCAAACCAAAGTATGTCCACCGTGTCGATGCCTCTAAGTACATGGGTCAGATAGTCTGTCCCGTTGACAACCCGTGCGATCCCTATTTTCGCGACTACGATCCGGACGAAGTTCAGGCGCTTCCATACCTCCCGGACCGACGTGGGATTCGCGAAGACATCGCGGAACTGAATAGCCTCATCACATGCGTCATTGATGTCGCGGTCGGACGAATCCTCGACAGACTTAGCGCCACCGGGCTGGACAAAAACACACTTGTCATCTTCACGACAGATCACGGTATCGAGGTGCCGCGCGCCAAAGGATCCCTCTACGACGCGGGCATTGAGTGTGCCCTGATTATGCGCTATCCCGACAATTTCCACCCGGGGAAGACGAATGATGCTTTGCTAAGCAATGTTGACTTTCTGCCCACCCTTGTCGAGATTGCCGGCGGCCATGCGCCGAATGACATTGACGGACGCTCCTTCCTTCCAATGCTTCAAAACCGCGCTTATCAACGACGAGATCACATCTATGCTGAAAACACCTGGCACGGTCAGTATATCCCGATACGAGGAATTAGGACGGAGCGCTTCAAGTATCTTATGAACTTCGATTCTCACAAGCATCTGCTGTACCCGCAAAATAGATCCGCCCGCGAAGTGCTCACGGAACTGCTAACGGGATTCAAAGGAATCGAGGAGCTATACGACCTCCGGTTTGATCCACACGAGCAGAATAATCTCGCATGTACACGAAAGATGTTTGGTTTCGGCAACATGGGGTTCACCGGATTGTCAGACTGGAAGCCCTGTCATCCCGATTACGAGGAAACTGCGAAGTCCTTCAAAACGCAATTGAGGGCGCACATGGAGGAAACAAACGATCTGCTGCTGACGGGCCCTGTAACGCATCCCGGTTTTGAGCACATTTGGGACGACCTCTAATTGCTAGATTGACTTTTTCAGTTTCCTGTCTAGTGGTGGCCCATGCCCCGCTCGTTCTGGATTGACAAATCCAGAACGTTAACCCGGAACGTCTCCTCCGGAGAGAAAGCGATGATAACAAAATTCGGTACACTCTTTGCGGGCCATGTTGACCTGCCAGAGGTAGGATACGGCGCTCCCCCCGTTAACTCGCACTGGCTGTCCAATGAACACCTAGCCACCGTGTACGCTAAAACGGAAGCCATCGCAAAGTTCATGGATCGCACCGGTTACGACACACTCTGGTTGGCGGAGCATCACTTCCAGCGCGAAGGATATGAGTGCATCTCAAACATCATGATGCTTGCAGTCCATCTCGCGCATCTAACGGAAAAACTGAAAATCGGAAGCGCTTTCAACATTCCGCCTATGTGGCATCCACTTCGCCTAGCCGAGGATTATTCCACCGCCGACATTCTTACAAATGGGCGCATCATCTTCGGAATAGGACGCGGTTACCACACACGTGAAGTCGAGGTATTCGGTGCACCGCTGCTTGATAAAGATGCCAACCGCGAGCTGTTCGAGGAGCAGATAGAGGTCATTTTCAAGGCATTCAATGAGCCTTCCTTCTCTCACCATGGTAAGTATTACGACATTCCGCCTAGGTGCCCTATCGCGGGTACGAATTGGAAGACATTACACTCGTCCCGCGACCCCTCAAACTACCTGTGGAGTGCTGGCAACCCATCGTCAGCGCCAGCGATCGCGGACTGAACTTGATGGCGAAGTACGGTATCAAAGGCATGATAGGCGGCGGAGCTGCAGCTGGCGGCGCGGCGGACAAAGTCGTGGATGCATGGCAGCGCGTCCAAGCAAATCACGGTAGAGAACTGCATCGCGGCGGTGACCTGAACGTTGGATTCACCTGTTATATCGCCGACACCGAAGAACAGGCAATAAAGGAGGCTACGAAATACTTTGAAGAGAACGTGAAGATGTTCGCTCCGCTTGGGTTCGTAGGTGGATTAACCGAGGATCAGGTCGCCGCCACAGCGGATCCACTACGAATAAAAAGCGCGGGGCTCCCTACGCTCAAGGACGCCATAAAAGCCGGTTCTTGGCTATGCGGTCCGCCCGAGTTAATCATTGAAAAATTGATGGACGTTCAGAAACGACTTCCCGGTCTTGAGCAAATCACTCTCAACAATACAATCGGGATGCCCGAGGATGCCATCTTGGAGCAACTCGACCGCTTCGCCGCAGACGTGATGCCGGCATTTAAGAGTCAGTAGGATGGGGGCTACCCACCAGATTTCGAGTCTTGTCCCAACCACTGCTTTTCTTACGCATCACGTATCAGGAATCGCCGGCTACTAGCCACTAATCACCAGCCATCGCTTTTCTCACGCATTATTCATCATCGTTCCAACCCGTTCCGCTGCCACTCCTGATAACGTGAAAAAAACTCTGCCACCCCCCATCACGAAAAGGGCTATCCTAACCGGTGTGCTACTAATCATTGCCAATAGTTATTGGCTTGCCTACATTGAAATGATTTGGCACACAGCCCATTTGACAACTGTTGCGCTCTCAGTTAACGTCCTGTTCGCTATTTTGATGATTACGTGGCTAAACATGGGCGTGCGTACCATCGCTCCGAGAGCAGCGTTAAGTCAGCGCGATTTGCTTGTCATCTACAGCATGCTCGCCGTGGGCAGCGCATTTTCCGGTCACGACTCAATGCCCCGTTTGATGGGAGTGATGTCCTACGCCTACCGATTCGCCACTCCTGAAAACGATTGGGAGGCATTGCTGTTTCGCCATCTGCCCCCATGGCTCGTCATCGCCGACGCGGGATTGGTCAAGGATTTATATGAAGGAGAGGTCAGTTTCTTAGCGGGCGGTTATTGGCGGCACTGGGCAGTTCCCATCCTCTCGTGGTCGGTCGTTATCCTCCTGCTGATAGCGATGTTCTTTTGCCTGACCGTAATGATTAGAAGACAGTGGGTGGAAAACGAGAAATTGGCATATCCCATCATCCGAATCCCGCTTGAAGTCAGTGCCGGATCTGGTGTCATTTTCAGAAACCGACTCTTATGGATAGGTTTCGCAATTGCCGCAGGTATCAATGTGCTCAACGGTCTAGAATATTTTTTCCCGGCGCTCCCGTCGATGCCAGTGAAAAAATATGACCTAAATGTCCACTTCACGCAGAAACCGTGGAACGCGATGGGCAGCATGCCGCTTCGATTTCATCCCTACCTAATCGGTCTCGCATTTATCCTTCCGTTAGATCTGTCGTTTTCCTGCGTGTTTTTCTACTTCGTCGCAAAAGCGCAGATGTTGATGGGCAGCATGGTCGGCGTCGCGACCCTACCGGGATATCCGTTCTTGGGGGAACAAGGAGCGGGCGCACTGTTTGCCCTGCTTACCGTGGCATGTTGGACGGGTCGGAAGCACCTCCTAAAGGTTTTGTCCAGCATAGTTCATTCCAGCCGTGAAGACGACGCCGGCGAACCCATCTCGTATCGAACCGCGGTCGTGACATTCGGTATATGCATAGCACTACTGATGGTCATCTGCGTGAAAGGCGGAATGACAATCTGGGGGTATGCGCTTTTTATCACTATCTATCTATTGATTGTCGTCGGTGTGACCCGAATGCGCGCGGAGTTGGGGCCGCCGATACACGCTATCGGCTATGCTACTCCACAGTATCTGATGATCGCTATGATTGGCACACAACGTCTGCGGCCAGGCAACTTGACGATGCTGTCCCTGATGAACTGGCTCAGCGGAGCCAGCTACGCGTCATTCCGAACTCATCCAATGCCCGATCAGCTCGAAGCCTTCAAACTGGCAGAACTAACCGGCATACGCAACCGGGCAATGTTCGTCGCCTTGGTAATTGCCAGCGTTGTCGGCGTCGTATCCACCTTAATTCTTTTTCCTTATGCTGTCTACGACGAAGGAATCGTCTCCGGCTCCGAGCAGATTCACTCCGGCGGATCGGAAGCATACAACTTCCTCTCCGCATGGCTGGTCAATCCCAAATCTACAGATTGGTTTGGGATGTCAATTCTCGGGCTAACATTTTTCGCAAATTTGGGTATCATGTTTCTCCGCACCCGATTTGTTTGGTGTCCATTGCACCCGGCAGGATACGTCATCGGCGTTGCCCCCGGCACCCTAATCATCAATGTACTTTGGCTGCCACTGGTAATCGCAATGACCGCCAAGTGGCTAATACTCAAGCACGGCGGAGTCAAAGCCTATCGGCGCGCGATTCCCTTCTTTGTTGGCTTAGTCCTCGGCGAGGCCCTCCTCGGCTGCTTTTGGCCAATAATCAGTCTTGTCCTGCGCACCTCGGTCTACAGCTTTTATTGAGTCAGCAGAAAATCACAACACCTACCGCTTATTCATGTTTCTTCTCTCGCGATGACGCGCTGTGTCTCACACGAGGATGTCTCGCCTCGCGGACTGGGCATAAGGTTAAAATGTCGACTGTGCACAGGCATCCAGGTATTTGCATGTTCCTTCGCTCCTGTTTCTACTTGACACGAACTCTTAAATATGAGACAATTCCTGTTATTTCCCTTACATCTCAACACCGCCGCTCGTTGCTCGCGCCCGTGTTTATTGATTGAATATACGGTCTACACAAACAATTGCCAGAATGGGGGTTCTACACATGAATCTGACCGACCAACAAATCAACTTCTTTCATAATTTTGGCTACCTCATGATTCCCCAACTCTTTAGTCCCGAGGAGATGGCTTGGGTCATTGAAGAGTACGAGAACATCCTTCAGAACCACGCCGGCGGCGATGTTCATGACGGCTCAAGGCGTACAATGATCGTGCCATCCTACGGTCACAGCGAAAGACTTTGTACCCTACTCGATGACCATCGTATTCTTGGGATTGCTTCAGGAATCCTCGGAGATGACTTTAACTATGGTGCAGGCGATGCCAACTACTACGTCGGCGACAGCCCGTGGCACCCCGATTCAAGCTGGCCAGAACTCTTTGCCATCAAAATGACTTTCTACTTAGACCCGATGACACCAGATACCGGCTGCTTGCGCGTCATTCCGGGAAGTCATCGAATCGATTCCTACTGGCACAAATGTCTGGATCCAGATTGGAGAAATGGCCGCGGCCACATTAATCTTAACGACGCAGAAGCCGTCTGGGGGCTTCCGCCATCCGACATCCCCGAGAGCGTCGCGCTAGAAACCAATCCGGGCGATTTGGTTTTCTTTAACCATACCATTTTCCACGCATCCTTCGGCGGAGGTAATCGTCGTCGTATGTTCACGCTAAACCTAACCAAACGCGGCAAGACCGAGGCGGAAATCGCTCGTGTCGATGAGTATCTCACTACAAATTGTCCAGCGGCACACGGATTCAAGATTGGAGGAATGTACACCGACCTAACAATTGATACCGCCACACCCGAGCGCCTGAGACACATGACCCAGTTTCATGAACGCCACGCCGTGGTGCACCCTAACGACACAATACCGCGCGAATTGCCAACACTCTAAGGAGGTTTCGAGAAGAAACCTACAACTCGACAATCGTGGGCGAAACGCGTGGGATAGTTAGTTTGATTTTAGCGTAACACTGGAAAGCGGAGGTCAGACATCATCTCACTGGATGTGCTGCAAAATGATTTCCTTGCCTTGAAGGGGAGAACTTCTTCAAATGGCTGATACACTCTCTGCAACGCCCGAGGAAATGAAGAAAGCTCAGCGCTGGATAGCGGACGCAATTGATGGGCTAATACCAAATCTTCCATTCTCCTTCACCTACAACGGTGTATCCTCGCGTGACTTTCTTTCGTCGGCGGACCAATCGAAGTGGACATGGGATTTGAAGCGGGAAGAGATAAAACTGGACGAGAGACGGACAGAACACAGTCTCACCTATGACGACCCGCTTACAGGCCTGCAGGTTCGCTGTGAAACCGTTATCTACGCCAACTATCCCGCTGTCGAATGGGTTGTGTATTTCCAAAACAACGGTGACCGGGATACCCCACTCATCGAAAATATCCTAGCAATGGACGTGTCATTCACCCGTCCAGGCCCAGGAGATCCGACCTACGTCAGACGATGGATTGAGTGGAAGGGAGAAGCCGAAACCGTCGCGGTGCACCGGGAGCCCGGCGAATTTGTCGTACACCACGCCACCGGGGGCATACATTCCTTTTGGGCGTTCCAGCCGCATGACGAGGAGTTGGGACCGGGGCAGGAGCTGACTATCGGCGGGGTTTCATCTCAACCCGATCTGCCTTTCTTCAATGTTGAATGGCCCAACGAAGGAATCATCGCCGGTATTGGATGGACAGCGCCATGGCGGGCAGATTTCGTTCGTAACCATAAGAGATCGCTACGCGTAAGTGTCGCCATGACTGAATGGGTAGCACCTTGGCGTGCGGATGCGATGAGAGGCGCACATCTATTTCTGCGACCGGGTGAACGTATCCGCATACCCCGGGTACTCATGTTGTTCTGGAGTCAAGATCGGCTTCGCGCCCAAAATCGCTGGCGTCGACTGTTGCTCGACCATTACTCGCCTCGACCCGACGGCGAGTTAGTCAAAATGCCGTTCGGCGCCGCAACCCAGTGGCACAGCGGAGAACAGAACATTGCAATCATGAACTGGCATCTTGACAATGGAATACCAATCGAGGATTTTTGGATGGATATCGGCTGGCAGCGGGCACCAACGGAGGAGGAAGCTTTTGAGCACCTAGCCGATGATGTCGTCAACGAAAAACTGTTTCCCAACGGTATTCAAGCAGTGTCCGACGCCGCCCATAAACGGGGTGTCAAGTATTTGCTCTGGTTTGGCGGCGATGAACGTTGTCGGTTTCAGGCGATTTATCCCTACCTTGAGCGCGTCCGGAAGTATCGCCCCGAATTACTGTCGGATGAATTTCCCGGTGTTGATAACGGCAACCCCATGATTAACCAATGGATGATTGATCACTATGGGCAGCAGATTGAAAACCTCGGTATCGACATCTTTCGCTGGGACTCCCGCAGCACTCCACCCCCGGACACCGATAACAATCGACGGGGTGTAAACTGGGCAAGATCAGCAGAAGGATTTTATAAGTTTTGGGATGCGTTGTTAGAGCGTTTCTACAGTCTCATCATTGACTGCTGTGGCGGTGGCGCCATAAATATGGACCTTGAGACCATCCAACGCAGCGTCTTTCTCCACCGTTGCGACTACCAGTGCGGCGGCATCCACGAACCCGAGAACGTATTCAATCCCACCGGCATGCAAGGCCAAACGCATGGGGTATCGTCGTGGGCGCCGCTAACCAGCGGGTGTGTCCGCCAATTGAGCGCCTACGCCTTCCGAAGCGCATACAGCGCCGGATTGCGAGTCACCTTTGAAGTTGTCGTTGAAAGTTTTTTCACCACTCCACCGTCCGCTCCGTCGGAAGAGGAGTTTGATGTCGAGCTCGCACGCACACTATCTGAGGAGTACCTCTCCATCCGTCACTGCTTTTACGGCGATTACTATCCGCTCTGCCGATACAACCTAGAAGAGGACGCTTGGATGGCATGGCAATTCGATCGCCCCGATCTCGGGGAAGGCATTGTGCAAGCCTTTCGGCGGACTCAAAGTAACATCCTTACCTGCCTGTATCGACTCCACGGATTAGAACCGAATACTCAATACGAATTGACCAATTTTGACATTCCCGGAACCACGAGCTTGACAGGTGGCGAATTGATGCAAGATGGACTGATTATTGACATTACGGACCAACCCGGTGCCGTCGTAATCAGATACAAAGCACTCAGGTAGAATCGCACCAGGGCCTTGACGACGCCGAAAGCAAGATGATGACCGGCGCCAAACTAACAGTATGCGAATTGATCGTCACAATCCCCGATAGGCCAAGCGCCGCCGTCATCACGTATAAGACGGAACTCCAGAACGGGTAGGAGATTACGTATGCAACCGACAAAGCAGCAACTCAATCACTTTCACACGTTCGGGTTCCTAGTTTTTCCTGCACTTCTCCGTCCAGACGAGGTCATATGGATTACGGAGGAATTCGAGCAAGTACTTCATACTCATGGCGCTATCCATGACGGCTCTACGCGTACCCAAATTGTCCCGATGCTCGATCACAGCGAGCGACTTTGCACACTGCTTGATGACACACGTGTTTTGACAATTGCCAACGCCATACTAGGCGACGACTTCAACTATGCGGGTGGCGATGGCGACTTTTGGGTTGGTGATACGGCTTGGCACCCCGATGGAAACTATCCGGATCTTTTCGCCATCAAGCTTGCCTTTTATTTGGACCCTCTCACCCGCGACGCCGGCTGTCTGCGCTTTCTCCCCGGCAGTCATCTGCCCGAATCCTATTGGCGAAGCGGGGATATGCACCTAGGTAAGGCACAGGCGTCTTGGGGTATCACTCCGTGGGAGATTCCGGGCAATGTCACGATAGAGACCAATCCTGGAGATCTCGTGGTCTTCAACCACAGTATCTTCCACGCCTCTTTCGGCGGTGACAATCGACGGAGACAGTTCTCCATGAATTTGCACAAACGCGGCAAGACCGATGCGGAATTTGCGCGTATCGATCAGTATCTCAGTCATCATGGCGCAATTCCTCGTGGCATCCGAATCGGGGGTAAATTCACCGGACGCAAACCAGGCAGCATGTATGCGGACTTCAGCATGTACACTGACCTGATGATTGACACGGCGACGCCAGAGCGGCTGCGTCATCTCTCACAGTTACACCAACGTGTGGCGCTTGTTCACCCGAATGCGGCCCCGCCACGGCCTCTACCGGCCAACAATACATAGCCTATCAAGATAACATCTATGAAGATCAAGTTCCCAGCGACCGACCCCGGAATCCCGTCTTTTGTAACGCTTGACGATTTTCTTGATTGCGCCTTTGCTAAATGTATTTCTGACGAACTCGGATCTGGAGTGGTCAAGGAAATAATGGAGCCGTTCCTAGCCGACAACCCGAGAGCAAACTTCTCAAACAATTTACCATTTATTCCCGACGGCAAAGGGATACCCGACCCCGATCGTTCCTACGAAAAGGAAAACGCGGCACAGACGTTCAACAAAATATTAAACATCTGTCCCAATCTGTTCAAGCTCTGGTTACAGATGCGCACCGAGGTATTCTTTCATCAGTGTATCCTTGAAAATCTTGACATCCTAAAATACAAAGGAATAGTATCGACCAATCTTGCATTCAACCCTGACGCACAGTTGTCCGTTAAGAAGAAACAGTTCGTCAACGAACGTACTCGACTCACGATTGCTCCAGATTTCCATTTATCAATCGCAAAACGTGGCTATGATGTAAAGGTACATTCGGATAACAGGTACAAAATTCTCTTCGGGGCGCTCTATTTTAACGATGTCCCGGAGAAAGAAGGCGGTCAAACCTGCTTCTGGGAATCGCGGGGCAGTCGCAATATTGGCGACTATCCGCGCTATCCTAAACCTGAAGACATTCGGCTCGTGAGCGCGGTTAAGCCAAAAGCAGGGCGGCTGGTACTTGGTCTGAATAGTAACGACGCCTACCACAGCGTCAATGGATACACCGGCAGCGGCCGACGCCAATTTGTCTATTTTTCGTTCTTTGTACCGGATTGCGAGAACGTCTGGAAGGTAAACTACCAACTCTAACCAAACTTGCGATATTAGACGTAACCCCATAGTTTTGTAGAGTGGGCACTGCCCACCAGCCTTTTGACCTCCTCTTTTCGCGCATCACGAGTCATTTATTGCCTTGTTAACTCTGAGATTTAAGTTGCACGTGGATCCAAGACAAGCCCAAAATGCCAATCCTTACGCGGGCACATCACGATCACTTCAATGAACACGGCTACATGGTCGTAGATGATGCTGTACCAATTGACCTTTGCGATGCGGTTGTCGCTGCGATTTGGGCGTTCATGGAAATAGATCCGAACGATCCGGACGATTGGTACCGCTTGCCGCACAAACCGCCGGAACGTCCGGGTGTTGGAATGGTCGGCATGTATTGGCATCAAGCGATGTGGAACGTCTACCAGCATCCACGGATTCATCAGATATACAGCGAGGTCTACGGCACCCATCGACTTTGGGTGCATATTGATCGCGTAAATATGAAACCGCCTCGACACCCCGATTATCCGGAATGGATGCGCCGGTCAAAGTACCATTGGGATGCCGACACATCAAAATTGCCAATTCGATTCGGGACACAGGGCGTGCTATATTTGAGGAACACGGACGCCGATCAAGGCTCATTCGTCTGTTGCCCCGGAGCGCATAAATCACTCATTGACGAAGAACATCCGTCAATTCCGGAGTTAACACCCGATAAATTCGTGCCGATTCCCGCCAATGGTGGATCGATGCTTATCTGGCATCAGGCGCTGCCGCATGGAAATGGGGCGAACACCTCCGACAAGCCACGATTCGCACAGTATATGAACTATTATCCCGCTCCCGCCCCAATGAATGAACAACGGCGAGAGGAACGCATTACCCTCTGGAAAGAACGTCGAGCACTGGGTGAAGGCCCATATACCCTTGATCCACGCGGTTGGGAAGCGGTGAATTATGGACCACCCGATCTTACATGGCTAGGACGAAGATTGTTAGGCCTCGACCTTTGGGACCGATCGGCGCCTGGCAATCTTTCGTGAACGCTACAACATTAGGACTGACGCAAAAATAGAAAATCGTTACGGTAGGCAGGGATCAAGTAAGCGAATACCGAGTGCGATAGAGAGTTTCTTGCCCCGCCAAGAATAGGCGGTCGCCATCGGGAGATTGGTCCCACCAGAGCCTTTAGGCGTTCAATTGCGTATGTCCTAACCGAATCTATAATGTGTACTACAGTTTCTGGTTCATGCGGCTCGATAACACCGAAACACCCAGACGTTGAAAGGAGATTCCTCATGCAACCGACCGAACAGCAACTCAATCACTTCCATACCTTCGGCTTTGTGGCTATTCGCGAACTTTTTGCCCCTGATGAGATATCTTGGATTACCGATGAGTTTGAGCAGGTCGTCGAGATTCACGGGGGCGACCACGATGGATCGAAGCATACCGGAACCGTGCCGGCGGTCGATCACAGTGCTCGACTCTGCACACTGCTTGATGACGCGCGCATTCTCGGTATTGCTTCCGCCATTCTGGGTAATGACTTCAATTATGCCGGTGGCGATGCCAACTTCTATGTTGGTGAAACCAGATGGCATCCCGACGGAAATTATCCCGATCTATTCGCGATCAAACTAGCGTTCTACTTGGACCCGCTGACCCGTGATACCGGCTGTCTCCGCGTACTGCCGGCCAGCCATCGTGCGGACTCCGCTTGGCGAACCGAAGGTATGCAGCCCAGAGATGCCGAAGCGTTATGGGGAATTCCGTCATCAGAGGTACCTGGTGACGTTGCGCTAGAGACCAAGCCGAGCGATCTTGTGGTCTTTAACCACAACACCTTTCATGCCTCTTTCGGCGGCGCCAATCGTAGACGGATGTTCACAATGAATCTGCACAAACGCGGCAAAACAGAAGCGGAATTGGCACGTATAGATGAATACCTCCGCCATCACGGCACGCTGGCACGCGGAATCCGTATCGGCGGGAAGTTCACGGGAAACGGCAAGAACAACATGTATTCCCATTTCAGCATGTACACCGACGTGATGCTTGATACGGCTACCCCGGAGCGACTTCGGCATCTCTCGCAGCTCCACGAACGTGTGGCGCTTGTTCACCCAAAAGCCGCTCCTCCACGTCCCTTGGGTGCGGCGAATTAACACGTTGCGGATACCATACGCACAACGTGTCATCTCTCTTCATGGGCGTTTTTTAGGCTCTTGATTTTTTTCTTGCATCGGATCTGATTTTCATGTAAACTAGTAACACATTTCAAGACGCATGTGTTATCAGCCTATCTGTGCGTTGCACACAGACAAGGCATTCCTCTTTGAAATGCAACAGTTCAAGGCGAAAAGGAGTAGACACATGAAAACGGGATTTGTTCTAATATGCGCAAGCGTAATCGGCATTGCTGCGCTAATGACAACGAACAGTACAGCGCAGATTGACCCTGCCAATGCCTTGGGAATATATCTCATGGACGAGGGTGAGGGCAACACAATCGCTGATTCCAGCGGTAACGGAAGTGATGGGAAACTCATGAACGACCCTCAATGGGTTGATGGGAAGTTCGGCAAGGCGCTCAAGTTTGACGGCTTGACGACTGTCGTTGAGCTGAACAACCCGATGAATGTTGGGGACTTCGGCACAAGTCACAGCATTTCGGTTTGGGCGAATCTCGCCGCAGAACAAAATGGTAACGCCGATATGCTCGGTAATCACGGGAAACCCGGCGGCTATGAAATTGAACAGCGGGGAGAGGAACATAACAAGTTTTACTTTGGCATGAAAATTAACGACGCATGGCAAGGTGGACCTTGGGCAGAACGTCCGTCAACTCAACTCGTTGACGGCGTATGGGAGCATCTCGTGGTCATTCGCGAAGGCGACACCGTAAAACACTATTTGAACGGCGACCAAACTGTGGAATACGGCGTTGACCCGGAACGAGTTGAGGACACCACCGATTCGAACTTTCTCATCGGTAACAGTGCCTGTTGTGGCGAAGGACGTACCATCACTGGTACGTTGGATGAGGTCGCCATATTTACGGTAGCACTAACTGAGGCAGATGTCACCGCCCTTGCGGGAGGATTGATGAATGCTACTTCCGTTGATAGCGCCGGTAAGATGACCACCACTTGGGGCCAACTCAAGTCACAGTATAAATAATAGACTGCTTTCGACAAGGAAACCACAATCCCTTGAAGTAAAGCAAACCAGATTCAAGTTAGGGATGGCTTTCAATTGAAACATTGAGCCATCCCTTTTTTCATGTCCTACTGTTATAGTCATTTGCATTTATATTTACACATACTTGCTGGCGATTTTATGATTGGAAGTTATTACGAAATGTTTTTTGTAGGAGCGATCGGGAGAAAGATCTCTATCGCCCTCCCTATCCGGTCGGTTGATCGCTCCGACAGAAGCCGCGTAATAAAGGGATTTCTATCGCAGTCGCTATTCGCTCCCTTGATCGCCACTACGAACCGAACCAAGTTGATCCCACGTGTGTAATTCTTAATTGTGTGATGACTATAAGATCGCAAGTTGCGTTTTTCCTGTTTTCTCGTAGTATCTGAAAACACTGTGTGCCTCGTTCGTTTTAGATTGGCAGATTTGGTATACCGAATTTGCGTGTACGATTATCTTGAGTGTCTCAACTCACCTGTTAATAGATGCAGTAAAGCAACAGCCGGACATACAGTTGCCTCACCGTTACGAAAGGCTCAAGGACTAATCACATGAAAACGAAACTCTTGTCTATCTGCGTTAGTTTTCTTGGAATTGGTGCACTGTTCGCATTCGACATTTCAGCGCAATTAAGAGTTGAAGACACCGTCGGAATCTGGCTTCTTGACGAAGGTCGAGGTAAGAACGCCAAGGAGATGGCAGGAAAGGGCCTTGATGGAGAATTGATTAATGGTCCCCAGTGGGTTAATGGGAAGTTCGGTAAAGCGATTCGCTTTGATGGAGTGTCGCAGTACGTAGAGGTCAATGACCCGCTAAACGTGGGAAGGCTCGGGACGAGTCATAGTATCTCGGTCTGGGTAAATCCGAGCGCCACGCAGAATGCTCATGCGGACATGCTTGGCAATCACGGTAAACCCGGCGGATATGAGATTGAACAACGGGGCGGCGAGAACAACAACTTCTACTTTGGCATGAAAATTAATGACACATGGCAAGGAGGACCATGGGCGGATCGTCCCTCAACCAAGCTGGCTGACGGGAAGTGGAACCATTTTGTTGTCATTCGCGATACCGTTACTGTCAAACACTACTTGAATGGGAAGAAAACCGTCGAGTATAAAATCTCCGACGACCCAGTTGACGACAGCCAGGGAAATTTTCTCTTTGGCCATAGCGCCTGCTGCGCAGGTCGCAATTTTAAGGGACTTCTAGACGAGGTAGTCATATTCAAGAAAGCAATAGGCACAGACGAAATTCACGCGCTTTCCAAAGGTGTGGAGGCGGCGATGCATGTCGAATCAACAGGCAAACTCACAACAACGTGGGGCACACTGAAGTCCTACTACGATGCGACACCGTAAGAACTGCACCTGTGCGAATCCTCCGCGTAGGGTGCGCACCGAGCACCAGCCTTTTAGTATTCGAGATTCCGAAGTGTTTACATGAGGGGTACGGGGAATTGATGTCGGCTGGTTTTTTTATGGACAACCCTATACCTCTGAACGCAACCTTAATTTCCTGCCTTAATTTCTCCCCAAGTAACTGCCGCTTTCCCCGACGCCTCGACTGCAAAAAATCGCTTCAGGGATCCCCGCATCGCACGCTTGATTTCGGCATCTGTCAAAGCGGTGCTGAAGAAGGCGACCTCATCGATAATTCCCTTGAACCACTGTTGAACACCGCCGCCGACCCAATTTCTCCCGCCAATCTTCAGCCCTGTCTCATTCGCATCCACTTTAGGCACGAGATCGATTTCCTCCGCAACCTTTCCATCCACGTAGAGCAAGCGTTTATTGGATTTCCTATCATCCTGCACCCCGACCACATGGTACCACTTGTTCGGCTTGATTTCGGGTCCGTTTGCGGTGGCGTTTTCGGCTCTTGATTGAAAAGCAAGTTGGTTCTTGTTGGTCAATGAGAGCCGATAAGTCGGTGTGTTGTCCCAGTCGAGCCCCCCCTCCTTGAAATAGCTCTTGTCAATAATCGAGTAGAACTCTTTGTCGATAACCTTCGGAAATATCCATGCCATGATTGTAAAACTTCCTTTGTCGCCGATATCCAAGGAGAGGCTATCGTGGTCCGCAACCTCGACGTGCCCCTTGAATCCCGTAAATTCCAGCGCGCCGGCAAACTTCCCCTCTTTCACCCATTTGACGCCCTTTCCCACCAAGGTCGTCTTGTGCCCATTCAGACTTAGATCTCTCGTGTTCGTGCCCAGACCCTCGTCAAAGGGAAGATAAAGAACGAGTGACTCCTCCTGTATTGCGTCTACGCTCCAGACAAACAGAACGGCAGAGCAAGCAACCATTATGCCCAGAATTAATGTTTTCATAAGCTGATCCTCCTGTGTCAACGTGAATACCCAAAAACGGCTATTTCATTCTAACACGTTTTGCGTCTCAGATCAACAAAAACCGTTGGCTAGATCGTATTCATGAAAAGGGCATCTAGGCGCCGTTGACATTTCGTCGTCACCTGATGATCGAAGGAGGCAAAAGTAAGTTTGCTCAGATGAGCAAATTGGCCAAAGCAACCGAGTTTGTGGTAAGTCAGGGCGGGCAGGAAGATCCCTATCGCATTCGCTATTCGCTCATTTGATCCCCGCCCCTACGGGTTCTGTTTCTGCTTTGCACGTGTTTTGACATGTGGACACAGCTTTACTCGTTTGAGGAACGACCGAAAAACAAGTCCCCTGGTTAGACATGCACCGGCAACCGTAGGGGTTGGGTCTCCCAACCCTTTGGATGCCTCCGTCGAATTACGCATGCGCCTAACACAAATGTCAACAGAACCTAGTAATCATCCTTTAGGCGTGCCTCGGATTAACACCTTTTCTCGTGCCAGCTACGTATCAGTATCTGAATATGTCACCGAAAATCACTGAACCCTTACCGCTGCCCTGTGCCTCCATAATTCTTTGAACAGAAAGTCATGCCTTTATGATATAATCGGGGGGAGTGAGGCCGTCCCTCACCCACCTAACCGATGAATCAAAAGGGAAAGCATTCGGTATGGCCGTCGAGGCAGCAAACCAAAGGATAAACGTCACATGGCGATCGGTCATTATAGGTCTCCTCCTCATCCCACTGAATGCCGTCTGGATTATGCAGATGGAAGCGGTCTACTACTCCGCGCACTCGACGCTAATCGCTCTTTTCTTCAACGTCGTGTGTAATATCCTAATCCTAATATTGCTGAACATCCCGTTACGAAAGCTATCTCCGAGCTTGGCTTTCAACCAAGGGGAACTTCTCACTATCTATATGATGCTGAGTTTGTCCTCCGCTCTCGTTGGTCACAGTATGTTACAAGTTCTGCCGCCGACGATGGCGGCCCCCTTGGCTTTAGCCACGCCGGAGAATGACTGGCACGACTTGTTTTGGCGACACATCCCACAATGGCTTGCTATCAGCGACGAGCGAGCGCTTGATGGATATGTCAGAGGCGTGAAGAAGGGGGAGCCAACACTTTATTTGCCGCGAAATATTGAAGCGTGGCTTATGCCGGTTCTCGCATGGTCTGTGTTCGTTGTTGTGCTCATGTTTGTCATGCTTTGTATAAACATCATCATCCGCAAGCAGTGGACGGATAGAGAGAAGCTCACATATCCGATTGCCCAACTGCCATTTGAGATGACGAAGTCGGGGACTGGGTTGTTTAGCAGCAAACTGTTTTGGCTCAGTTTTTCCATTGTCGGACTCATCGGAATCGTCAATGGATTGAGTTTTTTCTTTCCCAACGTCCCCTTTCTCCGTAACACGCCGCCGCTTGACCTAGCTGTCTACTTTACCACTAAACCTTGGAACGCATTGGGCAAAACTGCACTTCTGATTAGGCCTTTCATCTTGGGACTAGTTTTTCTCATCCCCCTTGACATCGCTTTTTCCTGTTGGTTCTTCTTCTTTTTTTGGAAGGCTCAGTTGATTTCAGCGAGCGCTTTGGGCTGGAGGGAACGTCCGGAGTTTCCCGAACAGAGCATGGGCGCATACATCGCGCTCTCTGCTATCGCATTGTGGACGGGCAGACGCCACCTGATACGCTTCTTCAAATCTGCGTGGAATGCAGATCTTCGGACTGGTGTCAATGACAACTTGACCGAGCCGCTACGATACCGTACGGCGGTGATTGGACTCGTCTTAGGCTTCGCCTTCCTCGTTATTTTCTGCTGGTATGCGGAGATGTCGATGTGGGCGGCGGTTGTCTTCTTCGCACTATTCTTGATGACCGAAATAGGGATTACGCGAATTCGCGCCGAGGTCGGGTCGCCTATCCACGACCTTCACTTCGCAGGGCCAGAATATCTGATGGTAGACGCTGTTGGAACACGCAAATTAGGTTCAAGCAGTTTGACCGTGATGTCCTTTTTCTGGTTCTTGACACGTGCGCACTACAGTGACGTCATGCCACACCAACTTGAAGGCTTCAAGCTGGCAGATCGTGCACGCATGAATCAGCGTAGTGTTCTCATCGCCATGCTCGTTGCAACAATCTTTGGTACATTTGTCGCTTTCTGGGCAATCCTTGACGCTTCGTACAGATTTGGAAGCGCGTGGAGCGGAAGCGAGCCGTTCCTACGCTTGAGTGGCTGGCTCACCTACTCAAAATCGACAGACCTCGCCGGGGTCGGCTTCTTTGCCTATGGTCTGTTAATCGGACTCTTTCTTATGGTCATGCGACTTCGATTCATTTGGTGGCCCTTTCATCCCGCCGGCTATGCCGTGTCTAGCACCTACGGAATGCGCGGTTTATGGTCAATGTTCTTTCTCGCCTGGCTTGTCAAACTGCTAGTTCTAAAACACGGTGGACTAAAACTGCATCGTCGAATTCTACCACTGTTCTACGGTATGATTCTTGGCGATTTCGTCGTAGGCGGATTCTGGGCGCTTTTCGGCGTGGTATTCCAAACTCCGACCTATAATTTTTTAAAGTGGTGGTAGCAATCTTTCTGTTATAATGACATGAACTTAATCCTCTACCTACTCAAGACAAGGAGATAGATTATGGCAAAAATCGAAATGTACAAAGGTTATGACACGGAACCACCATTTCCCAAACCGGAAGAGAAAGTGCTGCCGAATATCGTCACCGTCCAAGATGGAATGCCCGTGAAATACCGAAACTGCGAAGGCATCGGCGTACGGATTCTCCATCCCAGCAATCCAAAAGCGCCCGCTAAGAACATGAGTCTCGTGATGTTTTATGTTCCGCCCCATGTCGAGTTAGAACCGGGCACGGGGCACCACACAGAGGAATGTTACGTCATCCTGAGAGGCAAAGGAACAATGACGCTGGCAGATAAAAAAGTAGAGGTAGAAGCCGGTACGTTTATCCACCTGCCACCATGGTGCGAGCACGGTATTGAGAACACCGGCGACGAGACGTTGGAGATATTGATCTGTACCTCACCGCCAAACCCCTAGTCCTTTGAATGTGGCTAGTCAGCGTAACCGTGAATTTGATTCATGAAAAGCCTAATTCAGACTCCGTCGTGATTTGAAAATTGGTGAAACCTTGTTACACGCCCGATCTCGACTAACAAACCCAGAATGCTCCCGGCTGAGCTATGCCGAAATCCTGGGAGTTTCGTTTGACCCACTCACCGATGCTTAGGGGTGATTTTAATCACATCACAAGGTTTGGATATTCACGAAGAAAAATACCTACTATGGATAAAACTCTTACTGCTTTGATTGTATTCCTGGCAATAGGGTTAACTGCATGTGGCATCTGTCGGCTCGCACATGCAGACGAAGATCCGGACGGAAACGAAGTCATTGTGACACAATATGAGTGGGGCAACGTCCAATATCATATCTCGCTCGCCGACCTAAAGTCCGCCATAAGGAAACTGCCGAGAAATCGTCGTGACAAACTTGAATCTAAAAAGAACGTGGTGGAATATCTTGAGGAACTTACGGATGAAAAACTAAAAGTCCGGGACGCCATCGGCAGAAACTTGGATACGGATTCATCTCTGCTAAAATCGGTAGAGGAATATCAACAGCAGCGGATGGTGCGACGCTTAATAGAGATCGAAGTCGATGAGAAAATGGCTTATACCGAGGCAGAACTCAAGGCGTACTACAATGCGCACAAAGAGGATTACTTGGCGAAAGCCGAGTCGCACGCCACCTGTATTAGTCTCACCAATAGTCGCCGAGCTCAAGAGGTACTAGATGACATAAAAAACGGAAAAGATATCGCGGAATTGGCGATAGAACTTTCAAGAAAGGGGGAGCTGAGGGGCCCCGGTGATACCGAATCCGACCCGGGCAAAACACGACTTTTTGCCCAAACCGAATATCCACGCTGGAAAAAGTTTGCAGACGCCGTGTTCGCGCTGGATATCGGCGAAATGACTGAGGAAGTTTTTGAAAGCGAAGTCAGCAATGTGACCTATTACATGATTTTCCGAAAAGACGCTAATATACCCGAACGGCAAAAGCTCTACGATGAAGTGAAGGATGACGTTGAGCGGAAAGTCCAAGACCAGAAGAAACGTCTAGGCTTTGCGCAGTGGATGAGTGCGGTACGCGAGGATGCCAAATTCGTCATTTATTCAGATCGCCTTCCTGCTCCGTCAGCCATATACGGCGTCCAATCGGGCGAGAGAGAAATCCGATGTGACGAAACCGATACGGCGATAATTGCCGAATTTGAGTGCGGAGGCAAACAGATAATCACGCTCGCGGAGGTACAAAATGAACTTAACGGTCTCCCTAAATTTGCGAGAAAGAAATATGAGGATAAGGCAGGAATTGAGGAATACATTAATCTCATGGCTGAGAGTCGCTTAATGTTGTGCCTTGGCAAGGAACGAAAGATTGATGAAGAGGCAAATATTATTGAGGAAGTGAGAGACCATCAACACAAAATACTAATTGACAAAGCCACAGAATTGGAAGTCGATCAGAATCTCCAACTCACCGAGGAAGACTACCGGCGCTACTACGAGAAACACAAGGCAGACTATTTTCAACCAGAGAAAGTACGTCTCACATGCATAACACTCCGGAGCAAGGAGTTGGCAGAACAGGTCTTCCCACGAATTCGGGATGGCGAAGAAATAAGCGAGATTGCCATAGAACTGTCTGACAGAGGGGAACTGGCGGTGGGACCGGGGTCGAACCCCAAAAAACCGGGTGATACGGGTTTCTTCACACACGCATCATATATTGAGCGGGCAAAAGCTTTCGCCGATGCCGCCTTTGCGATTGAAGTCGATGAAATGGTAAAGGCGGTTTTCCCGATCGAAGTTGAGGGAGAGCAGTATTACCTAATCTTTCGGAAGGAAGAATATCGTGAGGCGCGCCAACCAGAATTTGAAGAAGATAGGATACGCCGGCGCGTGGAAAAAGACGCTGAACGCCAAGAACGTCAAAGCCTTACCGACAAGTGGTTATCTCGGCTGCGCGAACGAGCGCTCGTTAAAACCTTTCCAGACCGAATACCCGAATCATTGTAGGGTGCGCACTGCGATTAAGCAAACGCATAGTGCGCGATCAAGTGAATGCACAATGACCGCGATAGAACTCCCATAGAATCCCAACCAGCCTTCTTGGATTCGGAGAATCTCATGTATGAAGACTGATAGCGGCAGATGGGGATGTAGGCTAGGACTATAAACCTCAACAAGGTCTCTCGCCCCAGCCACATAATCATCCAATCAATGACAGTACAGGTTCTGCCAAAAGCTGACAGACCCTTTCCAAGAACCGCGCCGCCGGGACACCGTCCATTACGCGATGATCGAACGTTAGGCTCAACGACATCATCTCGCCGGTGACAACCTCGTCGCCCACAACAATCGGTTCGCGGACAATACGGCCAACACCCAAGATTGCGGATTGCGGTAAGTTAATGATCGGAGTAAACGAATCAACACCGTAACCCCCCAGATTGGTTATCGTAAAGACGCCGTTCTGCAATTGATTGGCTTTCAACTCGCCTCTTCGCGCGGCTTCAACTATTTGCCGCGATTCCCCGGCAATTTTCGATAAACTCTTTTCCAGAACATCGAAAATGACCGGTGCAAGTAAGCCACTCTCCGTGTCAACGGCGAAGGCGATATTGATATTCTCGGGAATGAATATACCGTCGTTGCGCCATTGTCCCGTAATCATCGGGTGCTCACCTACGGCAATTGCCACGAGTTTCAGAACCATATCTGTGTAGGTTGGAGAGGATTCGTACTGATTTGAGTCTTTGAATCTATCGCGCAGTGCCACCAAGCCGGATGCATCCACTTTTGTCGTAATGGTTACTGGGGCTGCCTCGTTCACACCGGCGACCATTCGCTCGGCAATCGTTTGCCGTATTCGCGTAATCGGGACTGTCTTTCCTCGCACTGCTGTAGGCGGAACTTCTACTGGCGCCGGCGCCTTCGAATCGAGAGCGGCTGACCTGATGTCCTCTTCTCGAATGCGCCCTCCAGCACCGCTTCCACGGAGACCCGACCAATCAACTCCAAGTTCGCGCGCCACACGACGTGCGCGGGGAGTAATCGCAGTTCTCTTGGGGGACGGGCTAGCCGGTTCAGCCAGCTTAGTTTTTGGCACGGAGGGAGGTGTTGCGGACTGAGCTACCGGTTCCTCCTGACGAGGCGGTTCGGGGGCTTTCGGCTTGGCGACTCCTTCCAACTCAAACGGAGGGGTTTCACCCTCCTCCACCAAGTAGGCAAGCAACTGGCTCACCACAACCTCGTCACCGGGTTGCGGTGCATCGGGTGGTATTCGCAGAATCCCTGCATCAAATGATTCAATTTCTTGCGACGCCTTTTCGCCTTCGAGGACAAATACCATCTCACCCGCTTCAACTTTCTCGCCATCCTGTTTTAGCCACTCTACAAACGTACCTTCGTCCATAGACCAACCAAGACGTGGTACAACAATCTCAATTGCCATCAATTCACCTCATCATTCGGCGAGCAAGTCTCGAATCGCACGCTCAATACTTTCAACGTTGGGGACTATTTCCTTTTCCAACGTCGGACTATACGGCGTTGGGGCAAATGCGCCATTCAGGCACTTTATCGGCGCGTCAAGGTCGTCGAAGCCGGCATCCGCTACCCGTGCTGCGATTTCAGAAGCCATACTGCACGGAGCAAAAACCTCGTCGACAACAAGAAGACGTCCCGTTTTGTGCACCGATTCCAAGATAGTCTCCAGATCGAGCGGCGAAACTGACCGCGGATCGATGATTTCCACGGATACACTTTCGTCTGCCAACCGTGCTGCAACTTTTTCCGCGTGATGGCGCATCAATGCCAAGGCGACAACTGTGAGATCCGTGCCTTCTCGAACAATGGTTGACTTTCCAAACGGAATCTCATACGACTCCTCGGGCACTGGGCCTTTTATTGCCATTAACTCCCGATGCTCAAGAAACAGTACCGGATCCGTGCACCGAAGCGCATGTGTGAACAAACCTTTGGCATCATACGGGGTGGCCGGCATTACAACGCGCAGCCCTGGAATCTGGGAATAGATGGAGTGATAGTTGCCCGAATGATGGGTAGCCGCCGAGTGCCCAATCCCGACGCAGCCGCGCACGAGAATCGGCATCTTCAATCGTCCACTGCTCATGTATTGCATTTTGGCAATCTGATTGACGAGCTCCCCGAAACTGTCGTTAATGAAATCAAAAAACATGCAATCAATGACAGGTCGAGTGCCCGACATTGCAGCGCCGCCGCCAAGTCCGACAAATCCGCGCTCGCAGATTGGCGTATCGCATAGCCTGTCTGCGCCATATTTCTCGAATAAGCCGTAGGTTGTCATAAAGTTGCCGCCGCGGACACCAGACCCCTCTCCCATGACAAAGATAGTATCGTCTGCCGCCATCGCCGCGTCAAGTGCTTCAAGCGTCGCACCGACGAACGTCGTCTCGCGATCTCCTTTCGAAGGTGGCTCCGAAATTGAATCCGTCGCAGCCCCGGAATAAACATGGTCAGTCGCGGTTTTTCCATCCGGATAGCTACTCGCCTCGGCAAATTGGTGCGACTCGGCAACTAGCCCGCGAATCTCCTCGTCAATGGCATCCAACTCCGTGGCATCGGCCGTTCCTTTGTCTTTTAGCGTTCGTCGCAGTCGCTGAATGGGACATCGCTCCTTCCATTCTTCAACATTCTCTCGCGTGCGATAAGTGAAATCTCCCATGCCTTCCGCATGTGCCCGCGTCCGGTAGGTCTTACACTCGATTAACGTAGCGCCGCCGCCGCTACGAGCTCGATTGATCGCCTCTCCCGCGATTCGATAAATCTCCAAGACATTGTTCCCATCAACTTCATACCCGGGTATTCCATAGCTTGAGGCGCGTCGACCTACATCGGGAATTCCGCTTGCATACTCAAACGGCACTTCGGTGGCGAATTGGTTGTTTTCGCAGACGAATATAACAGGCAAATTCCAAATGCTTGCCATGTTCAATCCTTCGTGGAACGCGCCGTTGTTCACGCCGCCATCGCCAAAACACGCCACCGCGACATTGTCGGTTTTCTTGATTTTGAATGTGTATCCGCCGCCGCACGCTTGCAGAATACACGGCCCAACAATACCGCTCGTCCCCATTAGTCCTATTTCCGGTTTGAACAGATGCATACTGCCGCCGCGTCCTTGGGAACAGCCCGTTTCTCGCCCGTACAATTCCGCAATTAGCTCTCTCGGATGCAGCCCTTTGGCTAACGCATGGCCATGACCACGATGCGTGCTAAAGACAACATCGTCTACCCGCAAATGGGCAAAGACACCCGCTGCAATAGCCTCTTCTCCGACATAGGTGTGACATGCTCCGTGTACCAGACCACGCTGATGGGATCTGGCGAGTTGTTCTTCAGACTGCCGAATCAACTGCATCGTGCGATAACAGTCAAGCACGGCGGCTTTGTTTAAGCCCGAATTTTCTTGTTGTGCTGCCATTCTCACTCCTTAAATACTTCGCTACCGACCGATCCGCCGGCGTTCATCGCGAGGTTGCCACCGTCCATCGGGATAATTGCCCCCGTAATCCATGACGACGCATCTGATGCTAGCAGCACGGCGAGGCCACGGATGTCGTCAGGACTGCCGAATCGTCCCCTCGGAATGCCGCTAAGGAATCGTTCCTTGATACGTGGATCGGTGTCAATCCGCTTCTGCAATCCTGCATTCAAAACCTGTGCAGGCAAGATTGCGTTAACACGCACACCTCGTCCAGACCATTCGGTGCTCAGTTCCCTCGTCATTTGGACAACTGCTCCCATCGCCATACTGTAGGCAATGTGTCCCCTGCCCATGCCCGTGATACTGGCAAGTGAACCGAGACTAACGATGCTACCACTCCCCGCTGCAAGCATCCGCCGTCCGGCTTCTTGGCAGCAACAAAACCGTCCGTAGACAAGATTACGCCAGGTCCACTCAACGTCTTCTAGGGAGATAACCTCCGGTTTGGCTCGTACCGCTTCGCCGGCGACGTTTCCCAGAAAGTCAACGCGACCGAATTCGTTGTCCAGTTGCGCAAACATCGCTCGGATTTCGTCCGGACGGGATACATTACAGTTTACCGGAACCGCGCGGCGCCCCATGGCTTCTATTTCACCAGCGGTTTTCTCCGCGCCCTCCAAATTGATGTCGGCAAGCATCAAGTCCGCGCCGGCTTCCGCCAGTGCAAGCGACATGGCACGCCCCATCCCGCTAGCAGCTCCCGATACAACGGCAACTCGACCCGAAAGATCGAACATCTTTGTCATAGCTTTATCTCCCTGTTCATGCGTTTCCTAAACTCGTTCTCGGAGCGGTCGGTGGTTTTCAATCCGTCATTTCGTGGTGCCCAAGTCAACGAACATCGTAGAATCCGTTATGCAGTCCGACCTGCTTTACGCAGATTGCAGTATAGCATACCCACCTGTCGGTGTCAACGGGTATGTCCATCAGCACCGGGAACTGAAGAGAAGATTCCACCAAAGATGGAAAATCGACGAGGTGATGATTGCCGATTGTGTGCGATGAACGTATTGTAAACATTGGACTTAAGCCCTTGGAATAAGGTACTTCAATTTCGCGCAATTGGTATCGTCACCTTCCCGTTCCCTTGGCGCTGCGACTCCAAGAACCCAATCATTATTTCGACGACGTTGAGTGCCGCTCTCGCGGGTGATTTGGGTTCACCACCTTCATCGATTAAGCGCACCAGTTCCCGGACGCCCGCAGGGATTCCCTCCACTTCCCATTCGGGTGGCTGAATCGATTCAACGGCATCCTCACGGTAGATGGTGGCGCCGTGATTTCCGATTAAGATGTAGCCGGTAGCACCCACGATTTCAAGCCGAACTCCACTCCAAAAAGCTGTCTTGGGACCGCCGGCGTAATATCCACGGACGCCGTTAGCGAAGTGGATGTAACCGTGGGCGGACGGCTCGGTTTTCGGATCGTGACCGCCATCCCCGCGATACTCTGAATAATCTTCATAGCCGTCCTCGAGTTCTGCAGAGACCCATTCCGGATGGGAATCAGCAATGTAGCAGATCGCATCAATCATGTGCGTCCCGTTACGAAAGAGCATCGCGCGGGGGCCGTTAAGTGTGCCAATGATATAATGCACGGCACCTATCTCGCCTGCGTCGACTACCTCCTCTTTCGTGTGGCGCCACAAGGGATTAAACCTGCGCGTGTGGTCAATGGACAGAATTGTCCCGTTACGTTCGGCGGCTTCAACCATCCGATCCGCATCAACTAGATTGGTAGCCATCGGTTTTTCGCAAAAGATTCCCTTTGCTCCCGCATTCGAAGCGTCCACGACGAGATCCGCATGCCGGTGATCCGAGGTCGCCACGGTGACGATGTCGAGGTTTTCCCTTTCCAACATTTCACGATGGTTTGTGTACAAACCAAGATTGGGCCAAGTGTCCTTCCAGTCTTCTTGGAAGCCGTCCAGTGCAGGTTGCAATAGATCGCATGCGGCGACCAATTCGGCGTTGGGCAATCCCACCAAACCGGACGCATGCATTCTCCCAACCCCCCTACATCCGATAACTGCAGCGCGAAGTTTTTCCATAATGTCCTCCAAAATAATGTCTATACCAGTTAAATACTCGACCGAGGCTAATGAAAAACATATCCTTGTGAAACGCAAAATGAAAGGGACTTAAACCCTGAATCCTCTTACGTTTTCAATCTTCCACCCTTAACCATACTCGCTATTGTATTACATATGTTTACCCACCCATAGCACGCCACGTCGAATAATCTCTTGGAAATTTGGATTCTCAAGAACTGCCATGTCATGCCCGAGTGCAAAGTAGAATACACGCCCATCCCCGTAGGTGTGATGAAATGCCATGACGAGCGTTTCATCGCAGGTTGGATCGTACGCTTGCATCACATGGTGCGACGTCGACGACTCATGTTTCAGATAATACAGTTCGTCCGTCACCACGAAATCAGAAAGTCCGCGCGTAATTTCGTGCTCCGCATCAACGATGTTGACGGTAAAATCCATGTATTTGCTGTGACCGAGGAGGAACGAATTCAACATGCCATGGTATCCCTCGGAGGCATGGAAAGACGCCGCAGCCGTGTGAAGTCCGAAAAACCCTCCTCCCCGCTTTATATAGCTTAGCAAACCGTTTTCTTGGGCGTCCGTGAGGTCACCTACATCGGTATAAAAGAGGACGGAACGGTAGTCGTCAAGTCCGTCTGCCAGGAAATCATAGTCCCGAGAAAAATCCGCTGTGATATCGCCGGCTTTCGACACTGTTTCGGCAATGAAACTTCCCTGCCCCGCATGGTTGTGATAGATACCTTCCGTACCAACAAATACCAGAAGTCTTAGAGGCTCCATACGCTCCCCCATCAAATTTCTCGGATTCTCCCGCCGACAAGTACAACAATGAATGTACAATGAACCAGTAAGTTTAGTCTGTTGTAACGGCCCGATCTGTAACCCTAATCAAGGTATCACGAAAACCTGAATGAGTCAAGTATCATTAAACATCGACAATTCCGCTTTAGGCTCGACATTCGCAGCTTTACATTTGTAGTGCGAAAGAGATGACTCAACGCCTCAATGCACAAGGGATACTTAACCCAAGTTGCTACTTACAAGATTTTAGACATGCACCACCGTTTTTAATTGAGAATAGTTCATTAATTGCGGAGATTTCGTCGCGCAAACTGTCTGTTTGCGCATCACAAGCACAATCTAACAGATTGTGCTACAAAGGTGCCAACTTAGGTTTCTTAAATAGACGTTCTAGCAAACATCGTCCGACAAATCAGATGCGATTGCCGTGAAATATCGGCTTAAAAACTTGACACATTCTCGTAGTTCGTTTATGATGGTTGAACATAATAGATTAGACATCCGGCGAACCGATTGCAACTGATTACTACGGATTGCTGTCCTATCATAGCAAACTACTTAATATCGGCATTGATGAATCGAAGACGTATTCTCTTTTGATTCTTTCTCAACTTGTGAGAGCACGCTATACTGCGCTACCACCGCTTCAAGCCTTTCGTGCTTCACATCGAAGTTGCTTGTCACGAGAAATCGAATTTTTAACTTTTTTATACGCTAGTGTGGTTGCAACATGAACAAATCTCTCGTTTCTAAATTGGGACTATTCTTCATGCTCCTATCCTTCCTCGCCTCGACATTCGCCGAAATCTGTGACGCGAAACTGGACATGGAAGGAGTCGTTACAATGTGGCTGCTTGACGAAGGAGAACGAGATCAGGTTATTGACACGTCTGACAACGGGCATGATGGAAGATTTGTAGGAGGAAGAGTAAAATGGGTTGATGGAAAGTATGGTCAAGCACTCGAGTTCAGTCAGGAAGGTTGGGTCGAGATGAATGCGTCGGTTGTTGTGGACACGGTCGATTGGTCAATGGGTTGTTGGGCGAAACCTTGGGACAGTCAAAAAAATTGGGCGAACATTCTCTCTAGCCATAATGCTCTCCGAGGAATTTCCTTCGAACAGTTAGATAATAATGTCAATCGAATGGGAGTTGCTATGGGTGACGGCGAAACGTGGGGAGGCGCAGGTTTCGTACGACTCAAAACCAATCAGTGGAATCACATGGTTTTCACGCGAAAAGGGAAAACAGGAACATGGTATCTTAACGGGAAAATGGACAATGCAAAGCAGATGGATTCGGACAATCCGGTTGTTGCTTCCCCTTCACACTTTCGAATTGGCAATTGGGTGCTCGGTAGTCGCGGATGGAACGGAATTGTCGATGAAGCCTTTATCTTCGAGAGGGCGCTTAGCGAAGAAGAGATAAGAACCATCATGAATCAGGGTCTAGAGCGTGCCCGATCCGTAAATCCAAATGACAAAGTTGCCACGTCGTGGGGAAGGATAAAAACTTCGTACGAATAACTTGGACGCCTCCCCGACTAACTCATGGCTGCACTTCAATGAGAGTGTGACATCCCATTGGTCGTGGATCGCGTTAATCTCACCCTCGGATGCCGGATGACATCGGGTAGACCTCAGCCAAACCTGACTGAATTCATACCACATTTATAGGAAAGGAAATCCAAGCTATGGCGCAGGGCGCCGGTCATCAGCCATATCGGGTTGCAATTGTCGGAACGGGCAGCATTGCAACACGGCACGGTAGAGCGTGCAACGAAGTCAATTCCGCCGAATTGTGGGCGATTTGCGACATATCGGAAGATTCGTTGTCATCATTCGGCGATGAGTTCGGTGTCGCTCGTCGATACACCAACCTGAAAGAGATGTTGGCGACCGAGGAAATCGACATAGCTATCGTTTCCACCTGGGGCCCGGCGCACGCCGAAACTACCATACAAATTGCGGAATCCAAGAGCGTTAAGGCAATTCTCTGCGAAAAACCCTTTGCGCTCACCGCTAGCGAGGCTGAGCGGATGGCAGCAGCGGCACACCGAAACGGTGTTTTGCTTGCCGAGGCGTTCAAATTTCGTCATCACCCCATGCACCTGCGCGCAAAAGAGTTGGTGGATAGCGGTGTCATCGGCGAAGTCCGATCTATCCGCAGTACACTTCTCACCCCTCCGAGGGTGCTTCGGCTGGAGGTAAACGATGGTAAGCTTCTCCCTGACAGGAATTGGCGATGGAACAGACAAAAAGGCGGGGGAAGCATTTATGATGTCGGGTGTTACTGCATTCACCATGCACGGTTTATCTTGGATGCCGAACCGGTTCGAGTCTTCGCCGTCGCAGAACGCGGAGTGGAAGTGGATGACGCAACCTATATTATTCTCGAATTTGCCGGCGACCACGCTGCTCAAATCTCGGTCGGCTACACCTCTTGGGATTCTCAATACACTGAAATCTGTGGAACAAGTGGAATGATTCGTATGGACCGCGCGTGGAGCAACGAAGACAAACCCGTTACGCTCCAACTTCAAACAAACCGGGGAACCGAAAACATTGACTTTGAGCCGACATTCCAGTTCACCGATCAACTCCAACACCTTTGCGATTGCCTAAGCTCGGGTATTCCTGTCCGTATTTCATTGAATAACAGTATCTGTCAAGTTAGGGTAATTGACGCCGTCTTTGAATCACTCGAAACAGGTAAGGCAATCGAAATGCATCCTGCATAAGCCGTCCTTGTATTCGCCGTGCTTGTCCATATTCGCGGTATCGTCGTGCTCCTTGACCTGCAGAAGGAAAATCCCCTTCTGATTGCCATTATCATTATCACTTGGTTTAGAATGGAAGGCCCATTTCAACTAGACGAAAACGTGATTGACGCAGTCGTCACCCAAACAACACCCGCTGTTTACCTGATTCGCCGAATTGAAGAAACTGAAGCATACGCCCACTACAAGGCACGAATTGAGCGCGCCGATGCTGGCGCCCTTAAGGATGAACTCAAACAATGGATTGGCTCCGACTACCGCGTCTTCTGTTTCCAATATGTAAAGGGGATAGATACGGCATTCCAACGGCAATGCATTTTATGGCATGAAATGGGTGGAGCAGCAAATAAGCTTGACAACGAACGGCATCCGGTACCAAACGAAGGATGCGCAATCCTATGTCCTATCTGTTCCACAACGACAGATAATCCTGCCTCTACTTAGTTTATACGCGGTCATAGGCATCGCGTAATATCTTTACCTGTTGACCCAAGCTGAAGAGCTTGGTCTTCCAGAGGGCATGTTATGTCTGCCCCCAAGCTAGAATTCCAAGGAGATATCCTAAATGAAACTGTCCCAAGAACAACAAAACTTCTTCGAGACGTTCGGATACCTGCTGATACCACAGCTATTTTCCCCGGAAGAAACGGAGAAGATTATTGAAAACTTTGAATGGTCAATCCAAAATCGTGGCGGTGGAAAAGATCATGATGGTTCCCGTCGCACTATGTTTGGGGCCCCCATTGAGCGTCATGCTGAGATGTGCGCGATTCTCGACCACCCTTCGATACTTGGCCTCCTTGGAGGCGTAATGGGCGACGATTTCTATTATTGTGGGGGTGACGGCAACTACTATACCGGAAACACGAGCTGGCACCCTGATGGAGGCTGGGGGCGGCTCATTGCAACGAAAACCGCTTTCTATCTGGACCATCTCACTCGTGACACCGGAGCACTTCGTCTCATTCCGGGTAGTCATCACCCCGACCATTTCGTTCGGAAAGAAAAATTGGATGTCAATAACTCGCTAGAACTTTTTGGCGTGCCGCCCTCGGAGCTTCCCGGCAGTATAGCCGTCGAAACGAATCCCGGCGACATTGCTATCTTCAATCACGATGTCTACCATGCCTCCTTTAGGGGCACCACAAGAAGACGTATGTTCACGATGAACTGCACCATCTGTCCCAAGACGCCAGACGAAGAGGAAGGGGTACGCCAATATGTGCAGCGTCATTCCCCCGGCACTGGAAATAATGCCACGGGAGCGGGAATGTATTTTCCACTCATGATAGATACTGCTAGTGAAGATCGGATGACCCATCTCCGGGGACCAATAAAGATTCATGACCAGCTTTTCCCGCATTTGGCGAGAGATGTCGTGAATAGGGAAGCCGCTGTCTAGATTACCGCATTCGATTGTACATTGAAAAACCTCATTACAACGAAAAGATTGTTCGGCGCGACCGGTCAAGCGCCACTTTGCAACCACCCGTCCGACGACATTCCCCACTAGTTTCAATTTTACCTGTTGGAGTAACAAGATGTCAATGTGGCTTACGAATCAGCAAATTCAGCATTTGCGGCGCGGATACCAAAAGAATATCGAGTCCCCTGTGCCAACGCAGGTTATCTCCAGCGGAGAGTGCTTTCCCCCGCCGCAAACCCGTCAACAGGTTCAGGTAGAGTCGCTGATTCAGGAAAATGCTCACATATATGCTCGTCGTCAGGGTTTGGAGCGTCAATCCTACCTACGTTCTCGCAGCGGCATGGCTAGCGCATTTCTCGCCATGAATCAGGTATTCGGAGAGGTTTACGAAATCGACCCCGCCGAAGCCGAAGACCACGCTGCTGCGCGCGAACGACATGACAAAACCGCAGATCAGTTTATCTTTGATGTCCATACCCATCATGTACACGACGATTACAGTTGGGAGGGCATACTTTGGTTACGTGACGCCGCCCGTGGAAACAACCAAGCAAAGAAACCGTGGAACCCGGATCTTACCGACTTGGAACTCGATCTCAAATATTACAAGTTCGACTACTATCTCAAGGACATGTTCTTCGATAGCGATACCACGGTTGCCCTGCTAAGCACGTCGCCGGCAGTCGATCCGTATAAAAGGCTTCTATCCGATGATCAGATGGTCGCCACAAGAAACCTCGTCAATCGCCTGTCCGGTACGCGGCGGATGTTTGCCCACGGGATTATCTGGCCAAGTATTCCCGAGTATTCGGAGGCGATGGAGCGCGCCGCCACGGAACTGAAGGTGGATTCGTGGAAAGGCTACACTGTTGGAGATATACTCGGCGAAATACCGAGTTTTGAAAAACCTTGGCTCATGGACGACGAAGATCTGACCTATCCAACCTACGAAAAGGCACGTAAGTTAGGTGTCCGAACCATATGCGTACACAAGGGAGTCTTGCCAATCGACTACGAGACAATCCCAAACTGGCATTACGCCTCGGTGGATGATGTTGGAAAAGCGGCTCAGGATTGGCCCGACTTAAATTTCCACATCTATCACGCCGGCTTGAAAATGTGGCGGGACGCTCGTAGCGTCAGTGAAGAGTTTGAAAGGACCGGACGGCTGGAGTGGATTGACGAGATGGCAGCAATACCCGAAAAATACGGCGTCTCGAACGTGTATGCCGACATCGGGCTTTCGTTCGGCGCCTTGGCTATTACGCATCCCAGGATTGCCGCCGCGATGCTGGCAAAACTAGTCAAAGGGCTCGGAGCCGATCGCGTCCTCTGGGGCACGGATTCAATCTGGGCGGGGTCGCCGCAATGGCAAATCGAGGCATTCCGACGTATTGAAATTCCACCCGATATACAGGAAAAATACGACTTTGAACCGCTAGGCCCCCCAGATGGTCCAGTAAAAACCGCTATCTTTGGCGTCAACGCCGCCTGTCAATACGGCATCGAATTAGACGTGAACCGCCGTCCGATAGCAGATTACCGGAACGACGAGCTGTCACGCCTGAAAGCCGAGTATCTGGCAGCCGGCAACCAGCGCGATAATCTGTACTGGGGTTGGATACAACAACAGAAAGCCAATTCACCTGCCTGTCCTCCATAGAATTGCTAATGCCGGTTATCAATTGAGGTATCCAAATCGTGCGTCTTCTTGACGAGTAACCGTCATTGTATATATCGGTGCCTCTCAAGGTATTTGGCGTGCCTCAAGAAATAGTGCAAAAGTGGCCAGTGAAGGCAATCCCCGTTACGGATTCTACGCACGTTTCGGCGGGGCGGCAGACACCCCTTCCAAACCTCCGCTGACTCTGAGGACCTCACCGGTTATCCAGGACGCCTGAGGACTACATAGGAAGGTCACTACCCGTGCGATGTCGATCGGTTCGCCCCATCGTCCTAACGGAATTGCCGTACGGATGCGTTCAATCATCTCGTCCTCGGTGATGTTCAAGCTCTGGCAGCGTTGCGCCATGGTTTGCCTATTGAACTCGGTGTATACGGGCCCTGGACTCACGGCATTTACGCGCACGCCGTAAGCCGCCAACTCTATCGCCAAGGTTCGGGTCAGGCTGATTACCCCCGCTTTCGCTACGTTATAAGCTGCAACCAGCGCCGCTGGATTCTGACCGTTGATTGATGCGAGGTTTACGATGCACCCCGACTCCTGCTGTTCCATAATTGCCCCTGCCGCGCGACAACAGTAGAACGTCCCGGTCAATGTCGCGCTCAAAACCCGATCCCACTCCTCATCGCTCAAGGCAACGACTGGGGCGATATTCTGTCCGACGCCGGCATTATTGACAAGAATATCCATCCGTCCATGTTCGTCTATCACATCATCAAAAAATGCAGTGGCTCCGGCACTATCGGTAATGTTCAAGTAAGCTGCCTGCACTTTTAAGCCATCTGTCTGCAGCCGCGCGGCTTCAGTCCTACCCTTGTCGTGTTGCAGGTCGGCGATGATTACCGTTGCGCCATCGCGGGCGAGTTGCTCGCAGATTCCCAAACCCAACCCCTGGGAAGCCCCGGTCACCACTGCGATCAAACCATCAAGGTTGCGCGGAGCAGCCACACTATCGTTCATGAATATACCTCCTCGGATTCAATTACCGTCTGAAGATTCATAGCCCTTCCATACTCACCCATGTCGATCCTTTGGCACAAGACTCTACCGCTTTATAGATGAACCGCATGCCTCGGAGGCCATCATAAACCGTCGGAAAGTCATACTCCTCGCTCTCGACAGAGGTCTGCCATCAATGCGTCGCCGTATCGCCTCAACGACACCCACGTAAATGGTAGCGAAATCCTCCAAGTACCCTTCCGGATGTCCGGGTGGGATACGTGCGCTCACGACCGCCGCTTCAGAAAGATACCCCTGGCCGCGAGTAAGTGTCTGCCTCGGCTTGCCATAACGATAGAGTTCAAGATAGTTTGGAGTCTCGTGGCCCACTTAATCGCCCCCTTTTCGTCGTACACGCGGAGCGTCAGTCCATTTTCTTTACCGGTAGCTGCCTGGCTGATAGTGAGCACGCCCTTCCCGCCTCCCTCAAAGGTGCACACCGCCGATAAATGCAACCTGGCCACTGCCAACCATGTCCATTCGTAATCTGCGGTTCCAAGAGTCCATTGATTTTCCTCCGTAAAAAGCAATACATCCGGGTGGTCCCTACCTCCCATCTAGTCTCTAACTCATCCGCCCAAACCAAGAATTTTTCGATTGCGCTCAAGATTCACCTCGCCTCCCGCAAAGTCATCAAAGGCTACTTCGGTAGTTTCAATGATGTGATCGGAAATAAAGGGTGCGCCTTCCGCCGCCCCCTGCGCGGGGCTTTTCACGCAACATTCCCACTCAAGTGTAGCCCAACCTTCATAGCCGGCCTCCGACAAGAGCGTGAAAACTCGCCTAAAATCGACTTGGCCGTCACCCAGCGAACGGAACCGACCTGCGCGTCCCGCCCACGACTGATATCCTCCATAAACACCCACTCGCCCCGTTGGTCGGAACTCAGCATCCTTGACGTGAAATCCCTTTACGCGTTCGCCATAAAGCCTGATAAATTCGAGGTAGTCCAGTTGTTGCAGCAGAAGATGGCTCGGATCGTAATTCAGGCAGGCTGCCGGGTGGTTGTCCGTGAAATCGAGAAACATTTCGTACGTAGCGCCATCATATATGTCCGAGCCGGGGTGTAACTCGTACGCGAATACAGTTCCGTTGTCATGTGCCAAATCGAGAAGCGGGCGCCACCGCTTAGCCAATTCCTTGAACGCTTCGTCAATAATCCCCTCGGGGCGTTGAGGCCACGGATAAACCATGTGCCATGCGAACCCGCCGGATAGCGCCGGGATGACATCGGTGCCCATGTTGACCGAGGCGTAAACGCATTTCTTTAATTCTCCCGATGCCCATTCGGTTCTGGCATCACCCTTCAAGCCCTCTGGATGGAACATTTCAAACATGACCTCGTAAGCCGGATGCACCGCGAGAACCTGTCCCGCGAGATAGCCTCCTAACTCCGATGGCTCAAGCCCAATTTCTTTTAATTTGCCCTTATAATCATCACAGTACGTTTTCGATTGCGCCGCCCGGTCAAGATCGATAATCCGCTTGTCCCACGTCGGGATTTGTACACCTACGTATCCCAAACCTGCGACCCATCGTCCAATGTTTTCGATGTTATTGTACGGTTTTTCATCTCTCATAAACTGGGCAAGCAGTATGGCTGGGCCCTTCATCTTCGGCATGGCTTATTCATCACTCCTATTTAGTAGATTGTTCAGACAAGGGGCTAATATTTCCCACGCGAGCTAGTATATCACTCGAGAAGTGCCCTGTCAAACTTGGCGGTTGCGACCAAAACGAAATCACCACCGATTCTGACGGAACAGATATACCTCACATTTCCCACCTAGTCTGGCGCAGCTTTCCCTTGTGGCGGGAGCCGCGCACGACTCTTGATTTGCGATGTGCCTTCATCCCCGTACCCCACTTTCTTTGTGGTTACAGTTTCACATTTTTCTTCCGCCAACTAGCTGGCTGTGCTATAATCGGGATTAGATGCTTCGGAAACTTGCGACGCTATAGTAAAGGACGGAACTTCATGTGAAGTGATCTCGGAGCGAGAATATAGGCGGATTGTTGTACCGAGTTTACACTCTAACATTTCGCTTGGCGCGGACCTACGCGCGAACGATTCGGGACAGAATACCGGCGAATTTAGGTGTTTTGGACGTTCAATTGGCTCACGCTTGCGGTTCTTTGCCCAAGTCTCAACGATATCAAAGGATTAGAGAATGGCAGACCAAAGTTTTAGACTTACAGAATACCAGATTAACTTTTTTGACGTTTTCGGCTACCTTAGTTTCCCCGGGTTAGTTGCCGACCGAATAGAAGAACTTCAACAAGAGTTCGAGAACGTTTGGGCGGAGCGCGGCGGTGGACATGACGGCAATCCGCATGCGGGCAACGCCCGCTCATGCATTGTACCCTTCATTGATCAAAGCGAAGTGCTCTGCACGCTGCTTGATGATTACCGAATTCTTGCTATCGCCAAAACAGTGCTGGGCGACGATTTCAACTACATGGGAAGCGATGGAAACTTTTATGTCGGTGATACAGGCTGGCACTCTGACGGAGCACATGGTCCCGGCGACCCAATGCACATCAAAATCGCATTCTACCTCGATACCCTGACTGGGGACACGGGTTCCTTACGAGTTATCCCCGGGAGTCATCGATTGGGAGACCATTATGCGGACGCCCTTAGTGGGCAAATCAAGCAGAGCCAAGATCTATGGGGCATTCACGGGCGTGATGTTCCCGCCACTATCTTCAACACCCAACCGGGAGATGTTGTGGTGTTCAATCACAACTGCAAACACGCGGCATTTGGCGGCGGGGGTCGCCGCCGTATGTTCACTATGAACCTGTGTCAGCGGCACCCTGAGGACCGTCTACAAGATTTGCGCAACTACATTAGTGGCGGCGCCCGCTTCTGGATTGAACGCGTCTATGGAGAGAAAATGGTGAAAACCGCAGGGCCCGGGCGTATGCAACACCTTGAACAGGTGATGGCAAACGATGGACACCTTGCCGAAATGTCGCGTCAGGCGCGGGCCAAAATGGACGAACCCTCACGTGGTTGACAATTCCTGTTCCATACGCCTATGTCTTACCAGTTATTCATGTAATGACGCAACGAGATAATAGCAACGACAATATTGAAGCTGACTACACTCCGATCGTCGCCGACAATGAGCCGACTCGGTTTCTACACGAAAGCCCGATTGAGATAGTTTGCCCGGTTGAATTCACCAATCCTCCCGAATATGCCTTGTTCGACTTTGATGGCACGTTGAGCCTCGTACGCGAGGGGTGGATGGACGTGATGATCCCGATGATGGTCACGGTTCTGCTTGAAACGGGAACCCAGGAATCACGAGATCAGTTGCACAGCCTTGTTTACAAATTTGTGACCGAGCTAACGGGCAAGCAAACAATCTATCAGATGATTCGATTGAAGGAGGAAGTAGCACTTCGCGGAGGGAATCCGGCAGATCCTCTTGAGTACAAACATGAGTATCACAACCGCTTGATGGAGCGCATAAACTCGCGGCGAGAAGGTCTCCGGACTGGTCGAAATACGCCTACTGATATGCTTGTCCCCGGAAGTTTGGATTTGCTTAACGCTCTCGAACAGAAGGGCGTAAAAATGTATCTCGCAAGCGGCACCGACGAAGGCTACGTACGCGAGGAAGCTGCGTTGCTGGAAATCGACTCGTACTTTGGGGAAAATATCTACGGCGCCATTGATGATTACCAGTCATTTTCAAAAGCACACGTCATTCGTAGCATTCTCAACAATGAGAATGTTGTGCCTTCCAAGCTCGTGGGTTTCGGCGACGGATACGTCGAAATCCTGAACGTGAAAGAGGCAGGGGGTACAGCAGTCGGTGTCGCAAGCGACGAATCCGGGCGCAGCGGCAAACCCGATAGTTGGAAACGTGAAAGACTAATCGGGGTCGGAGCCGATTTGATCGTGCCAGACTTTCGCCACCACGAAGATTTGGTTGAATACCTTTGGCCGTCCCGTTAATTTGATACCTCGGTGCGGCCTCGTTCCGCCTAGCCTGAAGGTAACACATAAGAGGATAGATAATCGCGATCGCTTTTGAGCACATGCTCCAGCGAGCAGTAAAGTAAAGTTGATAGAAAACGTCCACCAATACACAACTCGGAGAAAGCCATGAAAGCAGCAGTGTTTTACCAACCCAATGTTCCCGTGTCCATTGAGGAGCTCGAAATTGAAGCGCCGCGCACAGGCGAAGTCCTAATTGACATTGTGGGCGCGGGTGTTTGTCACAGCGATTACCACTTCGTGGATGGCCACGTAAAACGTGAGGTAACACCATGGGTCATGGGTCATGAAGGCGCAGGCGTGGTCTCAGAGATCGGTCCTGGTGTCACCAGCCTCACCCCCGGCGACAAGGTCATTCTCTCCCTCGACGCAATGTGTGGTTACTGCCGCAACTGCAGCCAAGGGAGTCCCGCACTGTGTGAGACACATCCAGATGTCCCTGTCAGTCGCATGAAGAAGAATGGGCAACCGATTTACCACATCAGGCCAACATTTGTGGAGCAGACCATAGCCCTGGCCAATGCCTGCGTCAAAGTTCCAAGCGATACTCCATTAGAAAAGACGTGTCTCATTAGCTGCGCAGTTATTACCGGTATAGGCGCGGTCGTAAACAGGGCGAAAGTCGAAACGGGAGCCACGATGGCCGTATTCGGTTGCGGCGGCGTCGGACTCAATGCCATTCAAGGCGGCGTCTTGGCGTCTGCGGGAAAAATCATCGCCGTTGACAAAGTTCCGTACAAGTTGGAGCTAGCTGAACAATTCGGTGCTACTCATTTTGTCAATGCTGCCAACGAGGACCCCGTCCAGAGAATCAAGGAGATAACGGGCGGTGGTGCAGACTACGCCTTTGAAGTTGTCGGCTTCCCTGCCTTAGTTCGACAGGCAATCGACTCGGTTCGCACAACCGGGACGGCTGTTGTGGTCGGCGTGCAGCCGACGGGTCAAGATGTTTCTGTTGACGGCTGGCACCTATTGCTGGACCGTACTTTAATGGGAGGTTGGCACGGCGCAGCGCGGGCTCGGGTTGACTTTCTTTGGCTGCTCGACCTCTACAACCAAGGGAAAATAAAACTCGACGAATTAATTTCGCGCTACCGGCCACTGGACGAACTCAACGAGGCATTTGATGACATGAACCAAGGCAAGGTCGCGCGCAGTGTAATCGTATTTGACTGATTAGTTTGTAGTAGTGCAATTCAACCCGCGTGCAGGTGAAAGCCTTGACTACAATCCGTGAAGTTTTGCGCGTTCAAATTCTCTGACCACTGGCTACTAACCACTGACCACTGTTTTTCCACATGCCTTTTCCCCAATTAGATCGCTTTGCTGTCCGCATGCAGCCGCTTTCAGCGAGGATAAACAAGAAGCACATCGTGCGCGACCATGTCCCTGCCGATGCTGAACCGAAGCAGTTGAGTACAACTGCTCAATCGTTGATTAGCGAATGCGCAGAGCGTGTAAGGGAGGCTCGACGACAAGATCGTCCGGTGATTATTGCCTTCGGTGCCCATGCCATCAAAAATGGACTCGCACCCGTTTTCTTGCGTCTGATAGAGGGCGGATGGGTCACCCATTTGGCGACCAACGGCGCCGGGATTATCCACGACTGGGAGTTTGCATTTCAAGGCAAGAGTTGCGAAGATGTAGCACTCATGGTGCAGCAGGGGCGGTTCGGCAACTGGGAAGAAACCGGATTCTATATCAACCTTGCGCTCAACGTTGGCGCTTATGAAGGCAAGGGATATGGAGAATCAGTCGGTGCCCTGATTCAGAACGAGGGGTTATCCATTCCGGCAGCTGACGAATTGGAGAGTTTTGTCCGGGGCGAGATTGCCCAACAGCCCGAGGCGGTAGCCGGTGCTGCCGATCTGCTTGGAGTACTGCAGAAATTTGACCTTCCGAGCGGTGCGTTAAACATTCCCCATCCGTGGAAAAAATTCAGTATTCAAGCAGGCGCCTTCCGTCACGGCATCCCATTCACCGGTCACCCCATGATTGGACACGACATCATCTATAACCATCCGATGAATTGCTGTGCCAGTCTCGGTCGAGCCGCTCAACGCGATTTTTTGACCTTCGCCGAAAGCGTCAGCCGTTTGAATGGTGGCGTTTATATATCTGTCGGCTCGGCAATCATGAGCCCAATGATTTTCGAGAAATCGCTATCTATGGCGCAGAATCTAGCTATCCAGAACGGCGGATACATCAACGACCATTTCATCTTGGTGAACGATCTCGCCGAGTCAGATTGGGATTGGTCACAAGGAGAGCCGCCGGAAGAAAATCCCGCCTACTATTTGAGGTACAACAAGACATTTAGCAGGATGGGCGGGACAATGCGATATCTTCAAGCAGACAACCGAGACTTCCTACTCGCTCTGTTGCGGCAACTCACAAGGGGGGTTAATACTTGAATACCGCATTACTATCCCAAGATCGACTTCATCAACTCATCAAACGCTTCGACAGTTGTCGCATTGCCGTGCTAGGCGATTTCTTTCTGGACAAATACTTAGACACGGATCCGACGCTTGTGGAAACCAGTGTTGAAACCGGCAAAGAAGCTCATCAAGTCGTTAGTATCCGTTGCAGTCCGGGCGCCGCCGGAACGGTCATCAATAACCTAGCCGCCCTAAATCCGGGGGTACTCCATGCTATTGGCATCACCGGCGACGACGGTGAAGCCTTTGAATTGCGGCGCGGACTGGCTGCACGCAACTGTACCACCGATCGTCTAATCAGGTCGCCTTCGCACAACACGCCCACATACCTCAAGCCGAGAAATAACTCGATCCCGGGTTTAGCCGGAGAAATATGCCGCTATGACACAAAAAACCGAGATGTCATGTCTCCTGAACTAGAAATGCGACTTGTTGGGGCGCTTGACGTGCTCCTGCCAGAGCTTGACGCCGTAATCATTTTGGACCAGGTTGAGGAGGCCGTAGGCGGCGTGCTTTCTACCGCCATTCGTGATGCCGCCATTGAGCGCGCTAGGCGCTTTCCGGGAGTTGTCTTCTGGGTGGATAGCCGAGAGCGCGTCCACGATTTCCGACGCATGACGCTAAAATCAAATGAATACGAAGTCCTCGGCATGAAACAACCTCCGCCGGGAACAACGGTTGACTTGAATCAAGTATATGATGAAGCGCGAATACTCCGGCAGAAAAACGGCGCACCGGTCGTTGTCACGTGCGGCGACAAGGGCGTCTTAATTAGCGATCCCGAATGGATGTGGGTGCCATGTGTACAAATAGACGGCGAAATTGATGCCACCGGGGCTGGGGATAGTTTCAACGCCGGAGCCACCCTTGCTCTTGCCGCCGGCGCTTCCCTCGCCGAAGCCATGGTCGTCGCCCACCTCGTCGCATCAATTACCATCCAACAACTCGCTACGACCGGCGTCGCGCGCCCGGACCAGTTACCGGACCGATTAAGTCTTTGGATTCAGCAGCAAAAGGAATAACAGTATGGATAAACCGTCATTTGCTTTCCAATACCTTGATTCTCTCTCAGGTGTCCTCCGGGCAATCGATGCCTCCCAAGTCCAGCACGCAGTTGAAACTTTGCGAGATGCACGCGACCGAGGAAGCACTATCTACTCGTGCGGCAACGGCGGGAGCGCAAGCATCGCTTCACAGATGGTTGTTGATCTCGTGAAAGGTGGCTCCTACGGCAAGCAGACCCGTCGTATCAAGATGATTGGACTAACCGATAGCATTTCCACGATAACCGCCTACGCCAACGATGTGAGTTATGATTCGGTGTTTGTGGAGCAACTCAAGAACTGGGCAACCCCCGGCGACGTTCTCATCGCCATTAGCGGTAGCGGCAACAGCCAAAATGTGTTGAGTGCCGTTGAATACGCCAACGACTGCGGCGTGATCACCATTGCGTGCACCACCGCCGAAGGTGGAAAACTCAAGGATCTCGCCCGTGTCCCACTCCTCGTCCCGTCCTCACACATGGGTCACCTCGAAGATTGTTTTTTCGCTATGACGCACGTTCTTTGCTACGCATTCATTGAAGATCGGGTGTAACATGCACGGGAGAATGTCGCTTGTACAGAAACGGTCTCTGCGCTATACAACACGAGCGACGTGCAATACCTACTTCAGATGCGCGGTGCACATACTGGAGTGAATGAGGTCATCTGCATGATAAGAAAAAGCCTGCCTCTTTTTAGTTTTAGTCTAATTTTGGTATCTGTTCTGTTCTTACAAGACATTTCCGCGCAGGATCCTACCCAGTTGGGACTACCCGAAGGTGCGAGAGCGCGACTCGGTAAGGGTCAAATATCTGGAAATATTGCATTCTCGGCGGATGGGGCGCGACTAGCGGTGGCAGGTAGCATCGGTATTTGGGTGTATAATGCGGACACCGGCGCCGAAATCACCCTGCTCGCCGGGCACAAAGCACCTGTCAGCTCTGTTGCTTACTCTTTCAATGGTACTACGCTTGTCAGTGGAAGTGACGAGGATAACTCAATTCGTATGTTGGATGCGCGTAATGGAGAACTCAAGAAGACCATTAAGGATAAGAAGACTCATCAATGGCATAATAAGAATTCCATGGCAATCTCCCCAGATGGGACCACGCTTGCCTATGGATCCTATAAAGAAATTCATTTGTGGGATGTGCACATTGGACAATACAAGAAAACCCTTCAAGGACACACAAATGACGTCACTTCCCTAGCGTTCTCTCCTGATGGCCGTACGCTTGCTAGCGGAGGAGACAGAACGATCCGGTTGTGGAATGTACAAACGGGAGAACACAAGAAGACCATTCCAGGGCATATACTTACGGTCGGTTCCGTGGCGTTTTCCCCTGATGGCCATACGCTTGCTAGCGGAGGATACAGAACGATTCGGCTGTGGAATGCCCAAACTGCGGAACACGTGCGGACGCTAGAAGGACATACCAGTAGCGTTTCGTCCGTTGCTTTCTCTCCGGATGGTCTTACGCTTGCCAGTGGCAGTTGGGACTCGACGATACGGTTGTGGAATGTCTCTTCTGGCGGACACCAGCGAACGCTTAAGGGACACGGGGATAGTATTACATCGGTTGTGTTTTCTCCTAATGGTGTCACGCTTGCCAGCGCAAGTAGAGACAACACTGTTCGGTTGTGGGATGCGCGTACTGGAGAACACAAACACACCCTTGAAGGGTATATGGGTGGCGTGAAATCCGTAGCGTTTTCGCCTCATGGGTATATGCTTGCCAGCGGGAATGGCGACAACACGATTCGGTTATGGGATGCCCGAACTAGGGAACACAAACGAAGCTTTAAGGGGCATACAGATGCCGTCTCGACTGTAGCGTTTTCCCCCGATGGTTTCACGCTTGCTAGTGGGAGTTGGGACTCGACGACACGGTTGTGGGGCGCCTATACCGGGGAACACAAACGCACGCTTAAGGGTCATACCGGTCGTGTCACGTCCGTTGCGTTTTCTCCTAGTGGTTTAACGATTGCGAGCGGGAGTACTGGGAATCACATTGAGAAAGACGACACGATTCGGTTGTGGAACGTCCAAACTGGCGAACACCGGCACACGCTTAAGGGGCATAGGCTCGGTGTATCGTCGGTTGTTTTTTCGCCCGACGGTTTAACAATAGCTAGTGGAAGTGCAGATGCGACGATTCGGTTATGGGATTCTCACACTGGGAAACACATCCGGACCCTTAATGGGCACACGGATTTTGTTCTTGGTGTTGCATTCTCTCCCGATGGAAGCACCCTTGCAAGTGTTGCAGGTTTAGACCGTAGCATTTGGTTGTGGGATGCCCACACAGGCCAACGTAAGCGGAGCCTTGAGGTCCCTACGGGTGTGGTCAGATCTGTTGCGATTTCCCCCGATAGCCGTATACTTGCAAGTGGATTTGCAGCCATGCCCGATCTATCGTACGACACCGCGATCCGATTGTGGGACGCGGAGACGGGAAAACACCTTCAGACGCTTGAAGGACATACAGATAGTGTCCATTCCGTCGCGTTTTCCGTAGACGGTCGGACGCTTGCAAGTGGAAGTTGGGATGGGACCATTCTGCTGTGGGACTTGGCAGCCGACAAGAACGTACTCGGAATTATGCAGTAAACATTCTAGGACTGCGTAAGAGCTTGTTTTGAAGATAGATAACAAAGCCTTTTTTGGGCATTCGAGTGCTATTACCTGTGGAATCTCTATCGCACGGAATTTTCTATCGCGCTCATTATTCATTTGCTTGATCGCAGTGCACATCCTACAGGATAGTGCATTTGACTGACCAATACTATCGCTACGATGACTAGCTACGCCAACGACGTGATTACCATCGCGTGTACCACCGCAGAAGGCGGGAAGCTCAAAGATCTCGCTCGCATCCCGCTTCTCGTTCCGTCTTCACACATGGGTCACCTAGAAGACTGCTTCTTCGTTATGACACACGTGCTCTGTTACGCATTCATTGAAGACCGTGTTTAATGTAAGTCGGCGTGATTTGTTCGTAGGAGAATTGGTTGTCAACGGCCTCTACTTTTGCACGCTAACCGCGGGCGATTTCACTGCCACTCGGAGAATGTTGGTCAGCAAGCAGTCTGTCCGCCAATCGTCAATATGGTAGAGAGCTGACTGCACGCCATCGCGAAACGCCCGTGATTATCTTCTGTTTGTAGGGGTGTCCCTTGTGGGAACTGCCCACCATCCCTGCATTCATACACAATCGTAACTCCGTGACTACATCACTATGAAAATAACCGACCTCAAGACATACGTAGTCGCCAATCCGCCTCCCCACCGCGGCGGTCCTTATTTTGTCTTCTTGAAACTGACCACCGATGACAACGTGCATGGCTTCGGAGAGGTGTATGGCGTGCCGTTCCAACCCGGCAAAGTTGCCCAACTCATTGAGGACGTTGTAGAACGATACGTCATAGGATGGGATCCATTCAAGATTGAAAAACTCTGGCGGATAGTTTACTCCAGCGGGTACACGCAACACCCCGACCTAACGTTGGTAGGAGTGCTTAGCGGAATTGAGATAGCCTGCTGGGATATAATCGGCAAAGCCCTAAACCAACCCATCTATAACCTGCTTGGCGGGCAGGTTCACGAGAAACTCCGCTCTTACACCTACCTGTACGCCATATCCGACGAGGCTCCCGCAACCGATAACATCCATGACCGCAGGATACCTACCAACCTGCACAGTGACCCCGACCTCGCGCCGGAACGAGCCGCCGCCTACGTTAAGCAAGGCTTTACCGCCCTTAAGTTTGACCCCGTTTTGGGAATGTCTGCCTTTGATCCGCGACAGCTTTCTCTAGAAGTGCTGGACAACGCCGAGCTTGTCACAAAGAACATTCGCGAGGCGGTCGGAAACAGGTGCGACCTCCTCATTGGCACTCACGGACAAATGACCACGTCCAGCGCGATTCGTCTAGCTAAACGATTAGAACCGTTCGACCCGCTCTGGTTCGAGGAGCCGGTACCGCCTGAAAATAAATCTGAAATGGCGCGTGTCGCGCAATCTACCAGCATCCCGGTGGCTTCCGGCGAACGCTTGACTACAAAATACGAATACGTTGAACTCCTCCAAAAGCAAGCCGCCGCGATTCTTCAACCCGCCCTTGCAAGAGTTGGAGGAATTCTAGAAGCAAAGAAGATTGCGGGTATGGCGGAGGCGCATTACGCGCAAATTGCCCCCCACCTTTACTGTGGTCCCATTGAAGCCGCCGCCAACATACAACTCGGAACATGCAGCCCCAATTTCCTTATCCAAGAAAGCATCGAATCGTTCGGTGGATTTCATGCCGAACTTCTCAAAGAACCCATCAGATGGGAAGACGGCTACATCATACCCTCCGACAAACCCGGTTTAGGCGTTGAATTGGACGAGGAAGTCGCGGCACAGCATCCGTATACCGGCACAATCTTTCCCGAAATGACCGACAGGCCTATCTAGCGTAGATTTCGGTCACACGTTGTGTGTTCCGATTATCCACTGATAAAAGGCGCTATGGGGACCGACCGAAACGTGTCGCGAGATACGGGGCAACCCACTCTCGCAACTGTCAATATCAGGAGCCAACCTACCATGACTGGAGTCATATTTTTCTTAACACAATCTTTACTACAAGCCAAAACCGATACTCCCGGACCAAATACGCCCTCATCCGTGACTGAAGCTTCGAGCAAAGGACCGACCAAGGCCAACAAACCCGGAGGGTGGAAATGGGATGTGACAATCTATGATCGTCCCGGCTGGTCAACGCCGTGGATTGGGGGTCCCAAACTCATTGGGGACGAAATTCTCATCCAGTGTATTTCACACCCGGAAGATATCTACTACGATGATTGGTATGCGGAAGAGAGCGACACAGTCACACTGTCTTCGATTGATGGCGGCCTGACTTGGAAGGAAACTTCTAACGAACGATTTGCGAGCGAACCAACGAGCTCCTCTGATGACATATTGGTCGATGTATCCACATACTCCGCCCTCACGAACGAAGAAGACCAGGAAAGAAAACGGAGATTGGAGGCTGCCGGGCTTGGGCATTTATACGATACAACCCTCGGCAGCGGGCCGTCAGGTTGGCTAATCTACCCCGATTCAATGGCAGCCGAACTCAAGGCAAAAGGATATTCCGTTTTCGACGAGCATCCGACCATTCCCGAAGGGCAAGCCGCGGTTCACGCACGAGCGATAAAGGGGTGGTATTCTACAGACCGTGGGAGGACTTGGGCCGATGCGGACATTCAAGGGTTACCGATTTTCGGACATGGGCCCGTCCCTAATGGAAGCCTTGAGCTGTCCGACGGTACCAGACTCGAATTCTTTTACGGATGCGAACTTCATGAGCAGATGCGGTCGGTTTACGTGCTCCGTTCAACCGACCACGGGGTGAACTGGCATACAGTCAGGATACCTGCCGATCCTGAATTGTCCCTGACTGAAACTTCAATGGTGGCTTTCCCCGGCGGTAGAGTGCACATGATGATGAGATGCGACGTTGGCGAGGGTTATATCTACTCGACAAATTCCAACGATGGCGGCTTGACGTGGAGTGCGGCGGAGCGCACGCCCATACGTGGTCAACCGCTCCTACTACTCAAACTACGGGATGGGGGGATACTTTGCACCTATTGCCATCGCTTATTTCCCGGCGGAATACGATCCTGTCTGAGTTACGATGAAGGGGAAACCTACGAATTCGAAAATGAAAAAATCTTGAGAGACGACGTGATTCCCGGTCCCTGGATTTCCCCGTGCGGTCCCCCCTCAATTGAACTTGATGATGGCACAATCTTCACCGTATACACGTTACCGAAAGTAACCAAGTTGAAGCCGGGGGAAACAGCCGACGGAGGTCTGTTCAGTGTTCGCCCGAAGTACCACTGCTATGTTGCAGGCAGCCGTTACACCCTAAACTACGTCCGCCCTCTACCCGGGATGTGACCCGTGTCCCGGTTCGTAGCAAGGTGATTGAATGCGAGTCCGTAATATGGGGTCGTTCATCCCTTTTGTCCAACCCTCTCCGACCCAGCGTTGTTTCCCCTCCACTGCTGTAGCCTGAATTCGTGCGAGAGACTTAATGATGACGAGAACGCTGTTGACAGCCGCTAAGGACATGTCTATAATGTCAACGTCATACAGCCTGTGCACCACTTCAATGATACCACGGAGAAGTGCTACGACGTTTCTGGCAACTACTCTATCAAGGGGACCACGCACATTAGAATGGACAGAGCAATCGCAAGAGGTATCTGTCCAACAGTTGTCAATCCTCTGTACATACGTCGAGGTGAAGACAGCTTCGGTCCGCAAACCGGTATTTTACCGGATTTGCCTGAGAATCAGAAATGTGGAGGCCTTGTAAAGAATTGTACTCTTCATGTCGTAATCGTAGCCAGTTTGTTTGTGATACCAAGTCTCATTATGGGAACGGAGGTAAACAGCGCCGTGGCTTCAGAGTTTATTGACACACCAAATGCACGCTACGTCACCCAAATGGACATGTGTCAGCCCCAACAAGCTCTCTCGGATAGAATGGAACAGGGCAAATGGCAACTGATAACGTACGAAACCGAGGAATTGAAGGGTACCATGGTCGGGGCGCCGCCCATCATCAATGCCCCCAATCTCACCATACCGCTAGATGCTTCCGGCTGGCACAAGGTCTACATTGGCTACTGGAATCCGTCCCATCTGTACGAGGACGACGCAATTATAAAGGTCAAGTTAAGTGACCAACCGGCTTTTCGTATCTTTCATGAAGACGTGAGCGCCGACAGGCAGGATTCCACCTTCCTGCGCGAAGCGTTTTTTGACTACGCGGACCTTACCGGTCGAAGTCTGGTAATCGGCAAGTCAAACGGTATCTTGGGCAAACAGATGTTCTTTGCGTATGTCAAGTTGGCCCCCATGAGCGCCGAGGAGATTGACCGAGTCATCAAAGATCGAGCGGATAGGTGCACGCGAAAACTAGCCGTCAGTATTGATGGAGCCAGCTACCTTCACCTGTGCGAGTTTAGTAGCCCCAATGACATACTCTCTCTTGTCGAACCTTATCGCAACTCCGACGTGGGGAGAATCTTCTGGGCAGTCTGTTACGGCGCACTCACCAACTATCCCACTTCGGTTAAAGGGGCGCAATATCGGGCAGAAGGTGCATGGCCGAATCTTCTCGATCAGGCTTATAGCGATCGTGACCGTGGCATCACGTCTAGGCATCAAGGCGAAAAACAGACGTTGAACACGCTCAGAACTTTGGCTGTCGACGGGCTCATCCCCCAGCAGTTGGCTGCCGACCACGTTCATAGCATGGGGGTGGGCATCAAGTTCGATTTGATGTTTCGCATGGGCATCCTCGGAAATCTTCCGCGGCAACCCGACAGGGGCGATTTTGTCTCCGTGCACCCCGAGTACCGTCAAGTGCTCCGAGACGGCACGGTGATTGAAAAAGCCAGCTACGCTTTCCCCGAGGTGCAGCAACTGATGCTCAATCTCATTCGAGAGGCAACAACCCTGATTGACGCTGATGGGATTAATCTCTGCTATACCCGCGGTCCCCGATTTCTCTCGTATGAGCAACCGATACTAGATGCCTTTACTAGCAAGTATGGCGAGGATGCCCGCAGCGTGGATCCCGAGGATCCGCGCTTACTTGAGGTTCGCGCCGGCATTATGACGGACTTTATGTACAAGGTGCGTCAGACGCTTGATGAAGTAGGCGCCGAGAAGGGCAAACGACTGGAATTGTCAGTCTGGGCTTGGCCGCATGACCAAAACGTTTGGCTCGGGAAACGCCCGATTGACGAAGGACTCGATATTCAAGCGTGGATAAAGGCGGGGCTGTTGGATAGTGTTGTCTCTCGAGGCAATGATCCCGAACGTGGAATATACGGCATCGACAGCGATTACATTTCGCTCGGCAAAGCGCATAACTGCAAGTTCACTTTGGGTGATGGCGAATACATGCACGCGCTTGGCGAAGAGAGAAGACAGCACTGGTTATTAGCCGCCAGAGAGGCGGACGTTGAATACTTCGCGTACTGGGATGCGGATTTTGCACAAATCAATCCGGAGCTCTGGGCTTGGCTGCGCTGTATAGGCCACGAGGAAGAGCGGCTCAACTGGGATCACGAAGCCCATAAAATCAAATCCATACTTCTCCACACCATTGACGGGATTGATGTCCTGCAGGGCTTGTCCCAAACGGTGTATTCGGGCGGTTAGCCCGATCCCGATCGGTTGTAGAACGAATCCGAAATCGGGAAAACACGGGGACAGATAATACCATTTCCCGATATTTGAAATGCATTAATAGCGTTACTCAAATCTTACCGATGTGGGGCAAGAAGATCTCTATCGCACTCACTATCCGTTCGCTCGATCCCCGCCTACGGGTTTGGTGTGCGGGGTAATAGTTGGTATCGGTAATTTCATAACAGTATGATTGAAAAACATCATACGCAATATTATTCAAGCGAAATAGTATAACGACTAGCGGAGAAATATGGGATTCCAACTCACAGACCAACACATTGAAGACTTTCATATGTTGGGATACACGGTATTTCGTAAGATTCTTCCCACATCCCTGATTCGAGATCTTCGTCAAGTGAGCCACACCGCGAGAAAAATTGCCCGTGAACGACTGGGACCGCAAACTCAACGGCTTCAGCCAGTCGGAAACTTCGACATCGATCAACAACCCTTCGTCGACTATGCTGAACTGCCGGATCTCTTAAAGGCATTCACCGAGTTGTTATCCCCGCGTCATCGACACGGTAACAGAAACCATCTCGGAATCCTAATTGAGCCAGCGGAAGAACCTTACTGTACAGCGTGGCACCGCGATTGGCGTGATAACCTGCGAGGTTTAAAGCTGGAACGATGGAATCAGCGATTCCAAGATATGAACCTCTTCAATCAAATAAACTGTGCGCTCTACAACGATAGTTGCACGTGGCTCGTGCCGGGTAGCCACTTGCGGCACGATCTGTCTTGCGAAGCGGAACGGTTTCCCGACCGCCCAATCTGCGGTCCAAATCTGGAGGACAAGATTGCAGAAGAGCGGGAGAAAATCTGTCTGGAATACTGTCGAAGCATGCCCGGCGGCGTCCAAGTGCACCTGGAAGCAGGTGATTTTGCTCTTTATCGAAGTTCGCTGTGGCATATAGGAAACTATGTTCCCTACAGCATCCGAGCGACACTCCACGACAGCGCCATGACGCCGGAATTCGAGGCATGGAGTCTACAGGTACAGCAGGAGGCATCCGAGCGTCGAGAAGCTGGTGTAGTGATGGACAACCCCAACACCAATCGGCTCTAACCTATGGTACGGACACCCTCGATCGCCTACACACTGAACTGCGTGAATCCTAAGGTAAAACCTGATGAAAATCCTCCTGTGTTGCAAGCTTAGCCTTCTGTTCATTTCAGTCCTATTGCCACAAAGCGCTTTCGCCCAAGATTACACACGATGGGGGTTGCCGGAAGGCGCCACGGCGCGTCTCGGCAAGGGTCAAATATTCAATATCGCGTATTCACCGGATGGTATTCGACTCGCTGTTGCCAGTTCCGTGGGCATTTGGCTCTACGATGCACGCACGGGCGTCGAATTCGCTCTACTTACCGGGCACACGGGACGCCTCTCTAGCGTTGCATTCAGTCCAGATGGCGGGACGCTCGTCAGTGGAAGTGACAACGGTACTATCCATCTGTGGGATGCGCCCACAAGCACTCTAAAGCTAACATTCAAAGGGCATGGGGATTGGACCACTAGCGTAGCGTTCAGTCCGGATGGCAGGACGCTTGCCAGCACGGGTTTGCACGGGACCATCCGACTGTGGGATGCGCTCACAGGCGCACGTAAACAGACTCTCGAAGGGCATATGCGTGTCGTCCATAGTGTAGCGTTCAGTCCGGATGGCGGGACGCTCGCCAGTGGAAGTAGTGACAACACAATCCGGCTATGGAATGCGGTCACAGGCGCCCACAGCAAGACTCTCAAAGGGCATACAGATTTAGTCAGTAGCATAGCCTTCAGTCCGGATGGGAGCACACTCGTGAGCGGGAGTTCGGACGGGACCATCCGGTTGTGGGATGCCGTTGCAGGCGCACAAGTGCAGACTCTCGAAGGGCATACGGATTGGGTCGGTAGCGTAGCCTTCAGTCCAGACGGCGGGACAGTTGTGAGCGGAAGTGGCGACAAGACCATTCGCTTGTGGAACACCGTCACAGGTGCACAGGTGCAGACTCTAAAGGGACATATGCATCCAGTACACAGTATAGCCTTCAGCCTAGATGGCGGGACGATCGCCAGCAGCAGTGACAATACCGTCCGGCTGTGGAATGCGCTCACCGGTGTGCCAAAGCTAATACTTGAAGGGTATACGGATTGGGTCTCAAGTATAGTGTTTAGTCCGGATGGGGGTACGCTCGCCAGCGGGAGTTGGTTTGGGACCGTACAGATGTGGGATGCAGTCACGGGTGCTCACAAGCGAACCCTAAAAGGGCATAGGAAATGCGTCAATAGCGTGGCGTTCAGCCCGGATGGTGGGACTCTCGCAAGCGGGAGTTGGGACTGGACCATCCGTCTGTGGGATGCGCACACGGGTGTCCATAAACAGACGCTCAAAGGGCATATAGGAGACGTTAATAGTCTTGCGTTCAGTCCGGATGGGAGGACGCTTGCTAGTGGGGGTGAACGTACTAGCTTATCTGGAGGTGACAAAACCATACGGATATGGGACGCGGTTACTGGCGTTCAGTTGCAGGTTCTCATAGGACATACAAGTTCGGTGAATAGCATATAGCCTTTAGTCCGGATGGCGGAACGCTTGGCAGTGGGAGTGGATACGCGCTTCGACGTGGGGATGACAACACCGTCCGTCTGTGGGATGCCGTCACGGGCCAATACAAGCGAGTGCTCACCGGTTATACAGATGAGGTTACTAGCATAGCGTTTAGTCCGCATGGGAAGACACTTGCTAGTACGAGTAGCGATGAACTCCACTTGCGGGATGCCAGCACGGGCATCCACAAATGGATCCGAAAACCAGACTCGGGGGGCCTCTCAAGTGTAGCATTTAGCCCGGACGGAGGCACCATCGCCAGTGGAAGTTACGATGGCACGCTGCTCTTGTGGGATGCGGTCACGGGCGCCCACAAAAAAACCTTAAAAGGGCATACGAGTTGGGTCACCAGCGTAGCCTTGAGCCCGGATGGAGGGACGCTCGCCAGCGGAAGCCAAGATGGTACAGTGCTCCTATGGTCAATGACGCCGTACCTACGCAAATAATTTTGTGTAGTACATCCGCCTAATTTACCAGCTAAAACGGTCGGGGTTATACCGATCACTACTTTGCGGAGGAAAAACTGATGACTGCAATTCAGACCTACATTGATACTTACAATCGCGATGGCTATGTCGTCGTACCGGACGTTTTCGATCCGGATCGCGCCGCAGCCGCTTTGCGGGACATGGAGAGCTTATTCTATGGAATGAGTTTCGAGGAATATTTGGCAAAGTCGGACAAGGCAGGAGAAAATGCGCCCCTTGAGTCGGCTTACGGGTTTCAGTTTCCTTGCGGCAAAGACTCTCTCGATTGCCTAATAGAAAACGACTACCTTCTCGACTTGATGGGAGCACTTCTGGGCGCAGACCAAATAAGGTTCCGTTTCGGCGGATTGTTTCTCCGATCAGGTCCGACCGACACCGTTCCCGGTGGGTCCGGTATCGAACACTCCTGGCAGGGCTATCATACCGACCATCATACAGCCTGCTATTTGCCGCATACACAGGATTCACATTTTAACTGCTATCTGATTGCCGGCGCGCTTCTTCATGATATCGAAGATGACAATGCTCCCATGCACATCATACCCGGTTCGCATAAGCAGATTCCCGGTTTGATACCGCGTCTAATAGAAGAAGGAATCTTTAGCCATTGGTGCGCGATTAAAGACATTCGCGAGATCCCGGAATTTGCGGCGCCGGTGCCTGCGAAGGGTAAAGCCGGCAGCGTCTTGTTGCGATCTTCATACGGTGTACACGCCGCCGTCCCCTTCCGAAATAAACGTAACCGGCGGGCGACGTGGGGTTTCACGGTCAGTTCCGCGGCATCAAGCGATTGGATGACACGCCATATCGGCGAACGCGGACTAGAGACCGAGTTCACGCACGCCTTCTGGGCAAAGACTACGCCCCGCGTCCGATCAGTTTTTGGTTGGCCCATGCCCGGACATCCGTATTATACGCGCGAAACGCTCTCCCTTCTCGCCGCTTGGTATCCAGGAATAGATCTTACCCCGTATGAACAGCGCCTAGTTGCCTAAAACCTGTTTGAAATGTACATTTGTAGGGTATGTACTGCGATCAAGCGACTGGGCAAGGTGCGCGATAGAGATTCTACCTGCCTCTAAAAGCCCCAGAGGGGTCAAGCGAACGGATATATCAAGGGAGTGAACAGCGAGTAGGATTTCCTATCGCCTTCGCTATCCGCTCAGTTGATCGATAGGGATCCCAACCTGTCGGGAAGTAGAGTCGCGATTCGGAGATCTCTCCTACAGTTGCAAAAAATCATAAATTTATCCGTAGATTAACACCCTTTTTGACCAATGGGTTCCGCCCAAGCGGAGGAGTCTTTACATGAATTCCAGTGCGACGATGAACCTAGACGGGAATAGTTGGCTTTTGAGCACGGATCCCGAAAACGTTGGCAGAAATCTACGATGGTATGATGAGGTAACAGGTGAGGCAAAGGCTACGCGCGTCCCCGGCATCCTCCAAGAAACCTTTCCAACCTACCACGGCGTTGTATGGTACTGGCATGAGTTTACTCCGCCGGACAATCCCCATGAAGATGGGCGATATTTGCTGAACTTCTGGCAAGTGGACTACCTCGCCGATGTTTGGGTCAACGGAAAGTACGTAGGGCAGCATGAAGGTACGGGAGACCCGTTTACCCTCGACGTGACGGAACCGATCCTGCCGCGTGCCGTGAACCGGGTTGCCGTGCGTGTTTTGAACCCGAAGAATGAACCGATCGACGGCATCTCCCTGATGGAGTCTCCCGTCTGGGCTAGAGGAATCCCATGTACTCCGGGCCTCGCCCTCAATTACGGCGGGATTACGGACTCGGTGGAACTACACATCGTACCCGCAGTTCGGGTTACCGACCTTTTTGTTAAGCCAGACTGGAAAACCGGCAACGTGCACGTGGGTACGAGTCTATACAATGCTCGAAATCGGACGGTTTCGGCAGAACTCCTCTTTTCCATCGCACCTTCCATCAGCGGGAGTACCTTGAATTCACTGCAACTGCACCGCGAGATTCCATCCGGCGAGACACTTGTCGAAGCCGAGTTGACGGTGGGGACTCCGCATCTCTGGGAACTCAACGATCCCTACATGTATCGTGTCAGCGTCAGCGCCCGCGAGAACCAATCAGCGTCAATAGATGAGCAATCGACCCGTTGTGGCTTTCGAGATTTTCGATTCGAGGACGGCTACTTCCGCCTCAATGAACGCCGCATCTTCGTCAAGTGTGCTCAGACCGACGCGAGAGCTCCGATTGGGCACCTTGTGGCACATGATCCCGACCTGCCACGACGCGACTTAATCAACTGCAAAGCCACTCGGCACAACATGATCCGATCTTTTGGAGGTCAAACTCCGCGCTATCAAATAGAACTCTGCGATGAAATCGGATTGCTCGTGTATCAGGAGCATGCCGCCGCGTGGCGAATGGAACCATCACCGCAGTTGCCCGACCGATTTCGCAGGTCCGTGCAAGCCATGGTAAAACGCGATCGAAACCATCCGAGCGTCGTCATATGGGGAATGCTAAACGAAACGCATAAGGGACCCATTTACGACCAAGCTTTGGCAGGTTTGCCGTATGTTCGGGAACTCGACGATACACGTGTCGTCCTGCTCAACAGTGGCGACTTCGCCGAAACCGGAAAAACCATCGCCAATTCAAAGCTAGAAGAATGGGAGGCGACGCTCCTCGACGTTCACCCCTACAAAACGGTGCCGCATCGCGCAGATGTAATCCAAGAGCTCCGCACGTTGGATAAAGACGGCAAACCCATATTTCACTCGGAGGGAGGAATCGGCAGTGCTATAGACGTCGTGCGTCTCACACGCCATTACGAACAGTTGGGAAGTACATCCTGCGAAGACGCCGCCGTGGTGCGTCATGTATTAGACCAGTTCACTGCCGATTGGGAACGCTGGAATCTCGGCGATACCTTTCCCAATCCCGAGGATTACTTCCACCAGTGCATTGCTTGGATGGCAGAACTGCGTAAGTTGGCTGCCAATGCGCTTCGCGCCAATCCGAACTTGATCGCCCACAATATCACGGGACTGGTTGACCCCAGCACAACAGGCGAAGGAATGCTATCCAGTACGTTTCGAGAGCTTAAACCCGGGGTTATAGACGCCATGTTCGACGCTTTTGCCCCGTTGCGCTGGTGCTTGTTTGTCGAACCAGTTCAGGTCTACTGCGGGCAACCGATACGCATAGAAGCCGTATTGGCGAATGAAGACATGCTCTCGCCGGGGGACTACCCGGTTCGGTTCCAAGTTGTAGGTCCCCAAAATGCCTCTGTCTTTGACCAAACGGTGACGGTCACAATTGCCGATACCAAGACCGAACCTGAGCCAAAGTTCGCAACACCTGTGCTTGATGAGCAAGTAGCGATTGACGGGCCGCCCGGGAAGTATCGATTCTTAGCCACTTTTCAGAAGAATGCGGCAGCAGCCGGTGGAGATATGGAGTTCTATGCCGCAGACGCGGCAGGAATGCCCGAAGTCAAGAACGAAATAGTTCTTTGGGGCGACGACCCCAATCTTGCGAATTGGCTGGATGCCAATTGCATCGCGGCTCAAGAGTTTGACCCGAGCGCAGATAATTCGCGAAATGTCCTTCTCGTGGGCACTAGCCCTCCCGCCGCCAAAGCAGAAGCGTTCCGAGAGCTTGTGAAACAAATCGCCCGAGGTTCGCACGCCGTGTTTCTGTCGCCGGAAGTCTTTCACGAAGGGGATGACCGCACTCGCTGGCTGCCGTTAACGAACAAAGGAGCCGTCGTCGATTTGACTGTAATGTTATACCACAAGGACGACTGGGCAAAAATCCATCCGATTTTCGAAGGGCTACCGGCGGGTTGTGTGCTAGATCACACATTCTATCGCGAAATACTTGGGGCGAAAGCATTTTCGGGACAGGACGTTCCGTCGGAGGTAGTCGCTGGAGCGATAAACACCTGTCTAGGATATAGCTCCGGACTCTCTTTGGCAATCTACAACCTTGGTGAGGGAAGGTTTACGGTCAACACCCTCCGTATCCTTGAGAATCTTGGGGGCGACCCGGTAGCAGAACGCTTGCTGCGGAACTTGCTGAACTATGCTGCACGTCATGTCAATCTGCCGCCAGCCCCTCTTCCTGACAACTACGACGCTCACCTTAGGGCAATAGGGTACTAGCACATGTCAAGACGGTTCCGGATTTTTGGCTCTCACAGATTCCGGCGACAAGGTATAGTATGCACATTCTTGGTTCCGTTCTGGCATTCTCGGCACTTAGTTTTTGCGTCGGGCAGGAAATCAATTCCCAATTGGTCGAGACAGCTCCCTCTATTAAGACGTATCGGGTGACGACTTCGCCGGTTATTGACGGAAAATTGACAGACGATTGTTGGCTAGAAGCCGAAGCCGCGACCGATTTCTGGCGGTCTAACGGCTCATCCCGTATCGAATCATCTGCCTCGGTTCAGCTCGCCTATGACGATGAAAATCTTTTCGTTGGATTCAGGTGCCCATTGCCCAACCCACAATCAGTAACAGCCGTCAAAAACCTCAAACCGGATAAGATGTTCGACGGGAACACCGCACCGGTGTTCTTGGATCCACTGTTGGATTATCGGCGCGATGTTGGTCTTGCCGAAGACCCGGACGCTCTGTTTTACACGCATCCCGGTCCAAAAATATTCCGATTTGCCGTCAACCCCGTTAACGGTCGGTTTTCAGACCTACTGGGGACTCCGTGGTGGAAAGTTCCTTGGCGGAGCGCCGCGCACATTGGAGACAGTTTTTGGAGTGCGGAGCTTGCGATTCCCTTTGCGTCGCTCGCGTTTTTCGAGCCGACCGATAGAAGCGGTTTGCAGCCCGGTTGGGAATCAACTTGAGGAGTCAATTTTGCGCTTGATGACACTGTTTGGGTACCAAACTTTGACCCGCAGGACGCCACTACCCCACTCAGCAAATATAATCCTCTAGCCACCGAATTTGGCGACCCCCTCGCTTATGGCTCCGCTACCGCCATTGACGTGGATCCGAGTTCGCACCGGTGGGCATATCTGGTCGGAATCGGCCCGAAGATTGTGGGGGAGGTTCCCATTGCCCTCACCATGAGCAACCACACCGGCGCTCATCCTAAGGTTAAAGTCGTTGCGTCGGCTATCTCTCATAACGACACAGAAGCCGAGGACATATTCCCGCCTCAGAAGGGGATTTGGGAGGTCGCGCCGGAAGGCGTTCATTGGGCACACGGGAGTTTGTCAATACCACTGAACTCACCGGGGAAGTACCTGCTGCTGTTGTCGGTTCACGATCTGGAAGCCGAGAAGGTGGTAGTACATCGCCCCTTGCTAATCGACGAAGTCGAGAGAGGAGCTCTATCAGATCATTCAGGCATCCGAAACCGTCTACGACAAATCCATGAAGATTTACCTCATGGCAATGGCAGTCCGACTGTTTGAAATGAAACGCATCCTCAAGCGCACCGGTTCAATCTATCTACACTGCGATCCGACCGCCAGCCACTACTTGAAACTGGTTATGGATAGCCTGTTTGGAAAGAACCTTTTTCGGAATGAGATTACATGGAGACGACACTCTAGCGTAACCAAAGGAAGTCAACACGCTCCCAAAACATGGGGAACTACAACAGATACTATCCTGTTTTATGCCGGTAAGAATGCCAAACTCGCCCCATATCGAGATATGCCGGAATCGGACCGGAGAGAGCGGACGTGATGCGAGAGATAGTATGGGATTTTCCTATGGGTCCAATGGAGCGGACGCTGTGGTGGGTGGGGAGCGCGGCGGACGTGACGACGGGGATAGTGGAGTTACTGAAGGAAGCGAAAAACCTCCAGGAAGCGATGGTCGAAGTGGTTGAGGTGCTGCACAGTAACCTACAAGCCGATCCGGACCTGAGCGGATTATACGATCCGCTGGGGACGCTGAATTAGGGAGCCAAGTCGATTTCAGTCTGCCAAATCTGAAGACTCTCTGTTATAATATGGTGAACCTTTCAGGTGGGGGAAAGTCACTGTTCTGACCCGAGCAGCCCCCGCCACCCTTTGACTGCGGATGAGAAGGCTCGTAGAGGTACTATTCATAGAAAGGTTTATCCCGTGAGGAACAGACCTATGACGCCTAATCGTGCGTTCATAGTTAATTGCCGAATCGAGTCGGATGTGGACGAGCATGAGTTGGTTCGCCGCCGCCGCAGATGAAATGCAGGTTTCGGACATCACGCCGGCGGAACACGCTTGCTCGAGGCCTAGTTCATCGAATGTCGGCAAGTTGACTTGGACTTGGGAGACGTGGGCTGAGGAAGATTCGCCGAAATCATCGGCTTAGTCGTATTCTGTTTTGTTTTTTCAAGCATATTTTGCGAGGATTGTATGCCAGTTGAAGAAAAATCAAACACGCCACCGACCTCTTTATCGCGCCGCGATCAATTGCGTCTTAAGGAATACGACTCTCTCAACTTTTGGAATGATAACGAAAGCAAAGTTAATCTTGCCATAGATGCACTTCCTATATCTGTGATTGGTGGAATTGCGTATATCTTTTCGAAGATCGAATGCCCGTCCAACATACAGATAATAGTTGGAGTCGTCGCCTCGATACTAGTCGTAATTTTATGGCTTGTTCTATCCAAAAAATATAGTGACCGCGTGGATAAAAGGTTTAAGTGGATGCAAGAGATAGAGCGGGAGCTCGGTTTTAGTGCACATATCAGGATGACTGTCTTTATAAAAGCCAGCTTCTTGCAACACCACCTATCACACCTACGTGCTAGGCTAGTGATTGTCGCGATTGTTGTGGCCTCGGTGCTGATAGCCGGCCCCAAAATCATTGACGTCAGTATGGGTATTATCGTGCCTGTTGCACTTTCCGTGGCGGCAACTATTATTTTCATCGATAAGGTGTGGAGTTGTTTTAAGAAGGTCTATAGATATTTGTGTGGGAGAAAGTAAGTCGGATGGTGGGCTTCAGAAAGATTTAGAAATAGCATTGAGGAAGACAATGTATATAGAATTTGCCCTAAGAGCTAAAAATCATGTTAAGCGCGTACAAGAAGCTCTGTTTTCCATAGAAAATGCTCTAAAGAAAATTGATAGTGACGACAATGATTATGTAAACATCACCAGAGCTGAATTGATTAGAAGGGCGTTGGTTCATGACAATGATAAGTGTGAAGACGACCATATAATCGAGGGGAAAAAAGTTCCGCGCCACTTTGCCGAATGCACAGTGTGGTGCGACTGTTTTTTTGGTCAGGGTGGGGCGGACCTTGAGTACGGCTCTGAAGCATATCGCAAATTACATTCAGAGGCAGGTAAGGGGCTAGATATTTTACGCCGTCATAAAGAGATTAACGATCATCACCCAGAATACTACGACGACCGCAATGACATGAAATTTATACAGCTAATTGAAATGGTCTGTGATTGGTGGGGTGCTACTGCTTACAGTAATGACAGTCCGCTTGATAGGTTTCTAGAAAGTTGCGATGTCAATTTGTGTAAATACAAATTTAACAGTTACCAAAGATTCGTGATAGAACGAACTCGTGATTTCATAGCTAAAGATGACACACATTTGATTAAAATCATTTTCACTGGTTGTGTTAATTACGATAAAAGTTCTATCCAACCATTTACGTCAGTTAGTGATTTTGAAGTTCAATTCTATAAACAGCTGAAAGATTTTCTCAAAGATAGAATAGCTTTATTGAACCAAGCCGAAGCCAGGGGAAAATTAAAAATGAAAGACCTAATCATCAACAGAACGGATCTCATTGATTGACGTATTCATGAAGATAGAGAGATGGGCGATCATGATTAACAATAAAACTGTAGCGGTGTCTGGCGAGAACAAATTAGGAATACGCGACGTGCTTGAGGCACACGGTTTTGATTTGCACAGTAAATTTAGGCTTGTCAGGCACGCGCCTGATCCCACAAGGTATGATCGAAATGCGCTAATCGCGAGTCCCTGGTTTCTTCTATACCAGGCTATTCAAGTTGAACCTGTTTATGGTGATAGCGATGTCATCGTAGTGTTTGTCTTCGATGGCGGGACACGAGCCAAGCTCTTTGGAATCTATAGTGTATTAGAGATGCGTGGTTTAAGACCGCGTGACATTCCGGAAAACTGCCCGTATAAAGAGAGTTGGCAATCTTATGAATACTTTTATGAACTTGAACATCTGTCCGAATATGCGGATTTAGATGGGCGCGTTGTTATTGACTGGGGTAAAGCCACGCAATCGTGGGTACAAGGATCTTATCCGGATAAAGATAAACCTGTTCTTGAGATATTACCTTTGAGCCGGGCAGCGCGCATATTGCAGCCATTTTCCGATTATCTGGATTTTACACTATCTCATGCGGAACTAAGGGGCATGATAGAGAATCCGGTCGCACACGCCGATTGGCAAGCAAGTTTGTCGGCGGTAGCAGGCGTTTATTTGATTCTCGCTGAAACCACCGGACAGCTTTATGTTGGATCAGCGTACGGTGAGAACGGGATTTGGGGGCGATGGGAGGACTATGCTGCCAATGGACACGGAGGAAACACATTACTTGAGGAGATGATTGACGCGAACGGAGAATATCCAGAGTCGTTTCGATATTCGGTGCTTCAGATCTTGCCCAAGAGCACGATAAACACTGAGGTCATTCGGTGGGAACAACGATACAAACAGAAACTAGGCAGCCGAGCAGTCGGTCTCAATTTGAATTGACCGCGAGCGCGGAATCGCATAATGATTGGGATATTTGTAAAGGCGGGTAGCGAACCTACCCCCATGATTTGGATAGAAAATAAGGTGATTTAAGAAATAAAATTCGACTAATTCTGGTCGGATTTCCACGCTGGAGCCAAATTGTATGTTGGAAGGAAGCCGCTTCGGCACGGTGAGAAGGAGGGCAAAGATTCCTTCACCCAGACTCCTTCCTTTTTTGCCCGCCTGCTTGGGCTTCGCCCTGAAAATCCATTCCGGGGCTACAAATTCAAAGGATGGCGGGTGGGGCTAGGTACTAAAACTATATTTTTGTTCGCGTTTCTGAAAAGCTTCTTTTCCACCCTCCAACACTTCGTAAACGTGCTGACGTTGTCCCTTCCTAAACAATATGGCTTCTTGTTTAGCTTCCGATAACTCAAAACTATTTTCCAAGGCACCAGAAACATATTCAAATTTGAATTGTTTGTTGTCCCTCCCTTTCTGTTGTCCTGCTTGATTCGCAACGATTACCTGTTCGGCATCCGCGCCAACAACCAAATTAGGATTGTGCGTTACTATAACTATTTGCCGTTGCTTTTTCTTGTTTTTGACGAACGAAACCAGTTCATCATAAACCGATCTATTGTCCAGGTCGTCCTCTGGCTGGTCCAATAATATCGGCCATTCCTCGTTACTCAAGTCAATAAGTAACCGGAGCAGTACAAGCCCCTTTTTGCCGGGAGACATCTTGTCCAAGGGATCATTCTTGTAGGTTATTTCGAAATCCAAATCAAAATAATCGTCCAATATCTTCGTCACTGCATCTTTCGCGGACCTGTTTTTTATCGTTTTTATGTTTCCGTCTACAACGCCACTTAGAATTTCTGTGATAAAGCTGACATGTGTGCTTGGGTCAAATTGATATTCATATTCATCCTTCCAATGTGCATCGCTAATGTTGCGTTTTATGTCCGACGTGTTTAGAACACTCTGTATAACTTCGTCGTTAAATCGCTCCGCATTAAAACCCACCGAGACATCCAACGATATAGATATATCTTCAAAACTATTTTCATACTTCTCAAACTCATTTCTTGCCGCATCGTAGCCGCTAAAAATTTCTCTGTAGGTTTCAATAAGGGATTTCTTTTCCTTGTCATAAAGATTCTTTTTTGATTCCAAGCTTTTCTTTTCAAGCGCAATCTTGTCCAGTTTTTTCTGCTCGTTGCTTATGGCTTCATTTTTCTTTTTCAATTCGTCCTGCAATTTAACCCTTGCCATAAATGGCGCGAGGTCTTTCTTAATTTTTTCAAGTTCCTTTTGATGAAGTTTTATTTTTGCGTCAACAGAAGTAATTATCTTATCAGTGCCCGCCAAAAGGTTTGTCTTTATTTGACCAATCCCAGCAAGCCCTTGAGTAAACTCATTCTTAATTTCCTCGTTGCCAAGATACGACGCTTGCACATCGCGCAATTCCTCTAAATTCTCTAATTGCTGGGATAAATCTTGCCTGAAAGAAGTAAGGTTCTTTTTGTCATCAGATAATACAGCGATGATCGTTGTTGTGCCTTTCTCCTTCTCTAACAGAGCCGCATAATCTTTAATTTCTTGCTCGGACAGGCCGGATTTTGATTTGATGCCATCGGCCTCCTTCTGTAGTTGGGCAATGTACTTTTTTATGCCCTTTTCTTCACCTAATTGTTTTATATTTTGCTCTATCTCTTCGATTTCCTGCTTCATCTGATAAAGATTGGCAACGCTTGCTGAAATTGATATTGATAGCCTTTTAATCTTGGTAAGAATGATTTCGTAATGCTCGCGTAAATTCTCATCTTGTAACAGGACATCTCTAACAAACTGATTCAGTGTATCTCGGCCTATAACATCCTTCTCGGACAGCTTATTGAGATAATTTTGTGGTATATAAAGGATTTTTCTGTTTCCCGCATCTTTTTCCCCCTCAACGCGCTTTAGGCGGGTAATGTCACCATCAGCCCATTCGACTTCAAAATCAAACTTCTGCAATTCGTCAAATCTGTATTGAGTAACAGCAGGAGGGTCGCCAAATCTGTATTCTACTTCGTGTCTATCGATAGTTTTCGCCATGTAGTAAAGAAGTAGGGACTTTCCAGTTGATTTCCCGCCAATTATTGTCGCTAGATTTTGATTGATCTCGATAGGATCCGAGGGAAAATCATGGTTGCCTGTGTTATCTATAAATTGCACTTTGTCAATGAGATGGTAGGACTTTTTCGGTTCCGGTTTTTCATAACCGAAGGCAACGCGATCAACTGGTTCAAAAATTGTCTGTCTTAACCCTTCAAATGTTGTATCAGCCTTTATCCAGCTGAAGCCGTATCTCTCAACATCGTTGCTTTCTTGGACCGGCAACGTGAATTTCTTACCGAGTTGAATTTCGCAATTATCGAAAGTGTGGCAATCGGATGTGGAAATCACTGGTTTTGGCTTAGCTTTTTTGTCCTTATTTTCATACCTATCTTCGTCGAAATAATAGCCCCTGTCTTCGTCGTGGCCGAAGAATAAATCACAGAATTCATCAAAATCGTCCGATAGTGCCTTCTTGATGTTTGCATTTGCAATTGCGCGGTTACTGCCCATTCCCCTTGCTACACCAGCAATAAGAAATGGTTTGTCATTCCCAAAAGAGTCTTTTAGTGAATCGTCCAACGCTTTCTTCGTGACGCATATGCTATCGTATCCGCCACAAGCGGTGATATCAGCGTCCGTACAGTAGGCCACCGCGCCATTTGTCATCCTATCCCTTAAGGGAAGACGAGTAAGAAAATCCTCGATTGTGGTAATATCGTACTCATCATCAAAAATCAAATGACACTGAAGTTGCTCGGAAACTCTATTCACGCTTATATCTAGCCGAAGCTCGACACACGGAAAAAACCTTCTGTTTTTTAGTTCTGCGATGTCCTCTATCTTTGTTTTCAACGCTATATAGCTGGCAATAGAAAAATAATCAGTTATACCAAAGACTGATACATCTGATTTCTTGATATATTCAATGAACCTTTCCCAGACATCAACGCCACGGTCGGGCTTATATTGGTCTGCGTGTTTAGCTCCAGGGACATGGATTTGTAGGTCCCACTTTCTCCACTCTGACCCTTTTGGATAATTATTATTCATATTTATCTCCCACATTTGATGCGATTATCTTGCTTGCACAACGTGTGGCAGTTCTCTGCTGTTGTTTTTCCGCCCTCATGCCAAGGGGTAATGTAATCGGCTTCCATATCTTCATTTACCCACTTGTCTTTCTTATTCTCGCCTTTGCAGAACGGACAAATGCCTTTTTGCCCCTCGTACGCTTCTCGCTTCATTTTGTCGGTGAAAGTGCGCATAGAGAGATGCTTTTCTTCACCTGCGAGTACATAAGGATATATGTGTGATTACCCCAAAACTAGACAGTTGAATAGGAGATCAATTCGACTAGAAAAATGGTCATCATATGAGCGAAAATAGGACTCGAAACCCCAAGAAAAAGAAAGGCGTTTCTCCACCATGTCCCGTAGAAAACAGCGTGATGGCCGATTCAAAGCGCAAGTGGCGTTTGAAGCTATCAAGAATCAGCAAACTATCAGTCAGATTGCCAGTGAATACGATGTCAATCCAGCATCATCCCTTCCCATAACAACCTCCCTATTGCAGCAACAGCGTATAACAGTTGCAATTAACCTCTTAGGGAATTTTACCATAATGCAAATAGGAAAGCACTAAGGATTAATGAGTTTTTTGATAATCACGTTTCCCCTGTGTTGTTCGGTTACATCTGCCTGTGGCATAACCGTTTGCACATTTTCACCTATTCCCATTAGCATTCTTTATGATAACATACGTTCGCATTAAACCTACAACCCGCAAACTAGTAGTCGCCAAAAATCATGTGTGACGTGAAACTGTATTGGAGCATTTGAAGATGATTCAAACCGTCATAAACCGATTGGCATGGAACAGTCTCTTGATTAAAGGCTGGAGCATGACGCTCATAGTGGCTATGGTGTTGGTCGCGAGGAAGGATGTGGAAAACCCATATTTTGTCATTCCCCTAATTCTTCCCGCCCTAGTATTCTGGTTTTTGGACGGATATTTCCTGCAGCAAGAAAGGTTGTTTAGAAAATTGTACGACGAGATTAGAGGCGAATGCGACACGGATTACAATATGGGTGTTGGTAGGTACAACACTGAAGTACGTTGGTTAAAGACAACCTTTTCAAGGACGTTAATTCCTTTCTATTTGATGGAGATTGCCATAGTAGTTTTTCTGTTTTTTGTAGTTGGCGCGAACACTTCTCCGACGACATAACCAGCTCGTTATACAGAGGCACAATGAATTCAGCTTTAGAGGAGTCACCGCCGCACACGTGACCAGGACTCACGGGGCTTCCTCTCGCTTGGAGTCTGGAGCATCAAAGCCTGCGCCGTTACATTCAGTAACGTTAAAATCCCGCTGATAATCCGCAACAAGCACTACAAACACGAAGCAATATATTCCTCAATCGCCATCATGACCGGCCTACATCTATAATCTCAAAAAACTGCAATTCGCTGGCCTTGCGATCCTGATTCGTTTTTTTAACTCCGACAGACATGAATTGTGGTTAATTACAAGACTGTACAGTAACGTGGACAAATTCCGTGGTATTTCCAGTGCGCGATGGGCCCGATACTGCTTGGCGACCCGCGGACACTCCTAGAGAACTGAGCCCTGACTTTCGAGACGTTTAGCCAAGCGAATGAATTGGGTTAGAATAAGGAGAGATAGAGATGAAACGGATTTTGTTTACTTTTGTTGTAGTGGTTACAGCACTTAATCTAGCGATTGCGCAAACGGGTAAAATCTATCCGGTGACAATAAATTCCGCTGAGCAGGTGTATGATGGTGACACCATTCAAGATGTAATGCTTAAAGTCTCGGATGCGTCTACTGCGTATGGTGAAGTGTGGCCGGGGGTTTATAAGCGTCCAGATGGAATCTATGTCAAGTTTGATTTACGCATAAATGGGATAGATACCCCGGAAATACGCCCAAGTCTAAAATCCCGCGATGGTACATCAAGGACAAAAGCTAGTCGTGATGCAGAAAAGAACATGGCATTGCAGGCAAGGTTGTTTGTAATTGACGTGCTTAAAACCAACAGTAATCGATTTAGCGTAGAGAATCCAAAGTTAGGTAAATATGCCGGACGTATGGTTGCTGATGTGAAGGTCGGCGAAATCAATCTTGCGGATTACCTTCTACAATCTGGTCTCGCCAAACCCTACAACGGAGGACAAAAGCCTTCATGGGACAAAAGCATCAACACCGCACGGCAAACTAGCAAGGTAACAAGACAACACGTCGGCCAAGCCCAACAAGAAAGCACCTCGTCCGAAAGTGTATACATTACAGGAAAAGGAAAAAAATATCATAGGAAGGGGTGTCGCTACCTGAAACACGACATCAAAATGCTGACACCGCAAAAAACGGAGAAAAATGGGTATTCGCCTTGCTCCGTTTGCAACCCGTAATGAATTACTCTGTCGTTGGTTAAGTTGCGGAGTCAAATCACGGATTATAGATGGCAAGCGATTTGGGGAAGGTTGCACGCACCGCCGTCCGATGAATGACCCTCGTTGTACTCACTGACACGATTGAAACACTCCCTTTCGGACTGGTGGCAAGCCCCGACGGCTATTCCGAGTTTCATCAAGTGGCTACAGGAGAACGCACGCTTTCGCGCGGATATGAAATACAAGGGCGGATCGCTTCGATTAACCGAGCCGGATATTCAAGTCCAACTATAGAAGGTAAGGAGATTTTCCGATGAAACTACTTTTACTCATTGCCGCTTTGATAAGCCTGTCGTCCTGCGCTTCAATTGAAAATCTTGGTCAAGCCCTTGGTGGTGGCGGGGTGGAACCCGTCGACGGCAAATACTACATAGAATTGACGTATTTTAAAGAATCGACGACCAAACACCACTTCAAGGGGAAGTCCCCCGCACAGGTTATGAAGAATCTCTCTGAAAATGCCTTTCTTAGAGAACAGCCGAAATATCTTTCTCGTGGTCGCGCCCAGGCGTATTATTACTGCCTTGACTCACCCCGGTTTGTTCGCTATGTCCAGCTACATACGGCAGCCCCGATAAAGAACATCGATGTCTATGTCTGGGAGGGGGAGAACTGGGTGATTGTCCGTCAACTGTCAAAACCGATTAGCGCTAAAACTCGTATCGGCATCAATAGGCGCACGAGCGCTATTCGTGTTGTCCAAAAGACCGTGGACCTGGGACGAAAGCCGATGGACAGGATTACGGACTTTGATGTATACGTCCAGAAAAAGTGAGGATAGGCAAAAGGAACAACATCGATGAGTAAACTTCAAGACCTCGCCGCTCTCATGCGCGATTCATCCGAACAACGAAGAAAAGGAGGTGATGATCGGTCTCCGTTCTCAGAGCGTCAGACGCCAAGACAAGCGCCGCGGTCGAGAGAAAGACGTTGACCTCACCGCCGTGTGCGATCACTGTCACGCCATGCTCCACCGAAAGTACGATCAACGCCGGTTGCGTTCTTTCTCGACTCACCCTCCCCTTTTGCTAACTTATACCGATGTTACTTCGATACCCTTGTCAGGGAGCGCAAGGATATAATCGGACGGATCTTTGTCGTCGTCCGTCCGTGTCGATCCGTTCGCTTTGCTTATAGTCCGCCAAAAAAGTCTCAATGATTCGCCGCATCGTTTGACCAACGGTCCTGTCGGTTTGCTCGGCAACCTCGCGTAACTCCTCGAGCACTTGCGGCGGCAATCGAAGAGAGCACACTTTCATTACCTCGTCCTTTTCCTTTTTCGGGCGTCCGCGTATTGGCTCGCTCGTTTTTTCCCCCGCGTCTCCGTTGCCGGCTTTACCGCCCTTCCATTTTACCCTATCCCTCGCTCCAGTGCAAACCGTTAGAATTAACGTAATTTTTCGTATACTTTTATGTTGACGCTCTCAACCACCATTACTTATAATTCCCGTTGAGCCAACAAAACTTCCCCGACAATACACTACTAACATTTTGCGACTATAATGAATCTCCTCTCCTTTACTTCCCATCTTTGAAACGGGCGATTGCGCCCCGTTCCGCCATTTCCGCCTTCGCGTAATGCGCCGGCATGTCCGCAGACTTCCATCTGCCCGCCGTCTGCATGTCCACAACCGACGCCCCCGCCCGTGCCAATGATACCGCAGACCCTACACGGAGCGAGTGTCCACTGATGAATCCTTCCACGCCGGCTTCGGCAGACCACCGCTTGATTGCGTCTCTCGCTCCGTTTGCCGTCAATCTGCCTTTGCCCAGGTGTTGCTGGTATCGCACTCTCCGGAACAATGCGCCGCGATCGATTCCCGACTTCCGCAGGTAACGCTTAATCACCCGCCGCGTGGATTCGCAGATATACAACGCCTCGCCGCGACCTTCCTGATCGGTCTTACTAGACTTGATCCGGAGCGTACTCCCCTTGATGTCCCCGACATTGACCGCAACCACTTCCGAGATACGCAACAGGCAATCGCTCATCAGGTTAATCAGCACAGAATCCCTCAGCCCCGCCAACGTCCGAGACGCTTCTGCGAAACTGGAGACCCGCTCCACATCCTTCCATGTCAACCCGTCCACTTGACCGCGACCGCGTTCCTTGCCTTCGCGCCGTATCCCCGCCAGTGTCCGCAAGGTGATTGCCCCTACCACATCCGGACGATCGATATTCTTGGCTTGCCACTTGACCGCCGCCACAACTTGAGCAATCGTGCTAGGGGCTTTGCCGCACTGGTGGAGTTGCGTGATGTATTCGGCAACCACGGCGTCTTTGAGAGGTTCGCTATTCGCTCGCTTCATTGCATACAGCCATGCGTTCAACTCCACTAACGCCCTTCGATACGCTTTGAGCGTGTTATCCGATACGCCGGCTTTGATCAACTCCTTCGTGTCCACACTGATTGCGACTGCGTTCTTTTGCCCGATTGCCAATGCGTCCATGATCCACCCCCCCCCGTTAATCCGACAACCAGATTTGTCCGTTCTTGCCGTTCAGCATGACAAACCCGTTATTCTTGTCAACGCCCATCAATGCGCCGCGGTCGATCGATGGGTTCTTGTCATTAACCGCGACGAACCCGCCATGCCCTCCGATCGACATCCGAGCGTCGCCTTTGTGTCCCGCGACATTGATTCGCCCTCCGGTTTTATCGATGGTCATGATCGCGACGCCCTTCTCGCCATATACTACGACACTCCCGCCGTGTTCTTCGCTATTGATGACAACGCTGGCGTAGCCGTCCGCACCTCGCACTCTAACCTCATCACAGGTTATCGTCCCAAACTCCGCATCCTTCACATCGTTTTGCGCTCCGAGTGGCGCGAACGAACCCGCCGCCATCACCAGAACCGCCCCGACAACGCCACCAATTATCGCCGCATAGATCGCGTCTTGTTTCATCTGTTTTCTCCTTTACTTTCCATCTTTGAAACGGGCGATCGCGCCCCGTTCCGCCCGCTCTATTATTTTAGCTAATCGCCGTGTTACCCACACCATCAGCAGCACAATGGCGAGCAAGCCAAATGCTTGTCCGCCACTTTCTCGTCCTTCCACTATCTTCGGTACCGCTTCGGTCACGGCTCGGACACTGCTGACGAGTATATCCCCCATACCGATCACGGCGGCGCCGACCATACCGCTCCTGCCGGCACGTTTCTCTTGGGTCTCCCACCACTCTTTCGTTACCGGTCTCCAATCCCCCTCGATGGCAGACTCGCCGAACCGCTTGGGCGCGTCGGCGTAACGGCGCAGCCTAGCCGTGCCTTGCCCAATCCGCTGTCGCGCTTCGTTGTAGGTATGCCCTTCGCCCATCTCGTCGAAGATGAACTCCGCATCGCCGATAGAGAGTTCGCCCGATATCAGACGGCTCGCCAAGTCCTGTCCGTCCGGGTGTTCGTCCCACCACTTGTCAAGGTCCATATCCGCAAAGTTCTTGCCGGTGGTATCCGATTCTGGCATTGGATTTACTTGCTCAACTGCGCTCGGTTCGTTGAGCAGCGAAATGCAGGTCCCGATGATTATTCCGACCAGCACGCCGCCTGCTATCCTGTAATACAGTCGCACTCTTGGCTTCATGATTCCATCACCTCCATGCAGCGTGTTATTTCCTCGATAGTCTCGTTAGTTTTAAGAGCTAGATTTTTTCAGTCCAACGTAGCCAACTTCCCGTTCTTGTCCGTCGTCGTCACCTCTCCGTTGCCGTCTTCTTTAACACCCATTGCAGCGCCGGATTTTCCATCCTCGCCAACCACGCGGACGACACCACCATCTTTATCAACGAACATCGACGCGCCGGATATTCCTCCAGACACGCTGACAGCGCCGCCATATTCATAGATTCGCATCGACGCGCCGCTGGTTAGTGTATCCTTGTCAGCCACGTGGATGTAACCGCCGCCATAAATTCCCATTTCTGCCCTGGCTTTTCCCTCCTCGCCAACCACGCGGATGCGCCCGCCATGTTCATCAACGACCATTGACGCGCCGGTTTTTCCATCCTTGCTATAAACGCGGACGACACCGCCCTTGCCGTATTCATCACCGCGCATTTCCGCGCCGAGCTCTCCCTCCGCGTCAACCACCTTTATCTCCCGACAGGTTATCGTTCCGAACACCGCATCCGGAGCGTTATTAAACGCCCCGCTCGGAGAGGTCAACCCCGCCGCCAACATGCCAACCAACATCAAGAACCCACCCAACGCGATATATCCCAATTTCTCTCGGTATTTCACGATGCTTCTCCTTTCATTTCAGCGTTTCCAAGCGATAGCCGTTCTTGTCCCAAGTATTTACCGCACCGTTCCCAAACCCATTAACGCCTGTTGCGGCTCGGTTTGGTGTACATGGCAAAAGACCTGGACGCGCCCGCCATGTGCATAATCAATCTTCTTAGCTCTTCAGAGCGCTCAATCCAAGCCGCGTTATCGCGTTATCTTGTAATACCCTGTGGCTGGCGACTCCAGTAGCCCGCGCCTGACAAGAGATCTACATGGGGCATTGCAGAGATGGTAGAAAACGTTGTCCCCATTCGGGTAACGCCTATTCCTCTGTTCCGTGGTAAGGGTAAACTGCTCTGCCAACGCATCCACAATTTTCTTACATCTGTGTTCTCCACCCCTTGCAACGTACCGAACGATAGCCTCTTCAATGTCACTATCCTCAGGCATATCAGGGTGTACCATCCTTTCCATAATGAATCTCCTTGTTTTAACATGATGATGCTCCTGGGCGAACGATGGCATTACCAACCCCCAGCGAGTCAGCCGACAACCTAAAATTGCGATTGTCTAAAGTAATAATTGACTATCTACGGTATCGAAGAACATAAAGCAATACCGAAAACTTTTATCCATTGCTACTTTTCACTAAAGAACCAATCAAGCGGCTGAATAAGGAGCAACCGAGTGAATAACGAGGGATCAAAGGAATGAATAATGACTGCGATAGAAAGTCTTGATAGTGATCCCAATGAGATAGAACTCCCATAGAGGTTCCCTGCGCACCAGTCTCTAGATAGCCTTCTTCCTAGACAAGCCTGCGAACTATACGCCGGGAGCAAGCGAAATGACCAGACACTAGACTTCCCGGTTTACGCGCCGACAAAGTGAAAATGTTCTGTGAGAAATGAAAATTGAAAAAATTCTGTGTGAATTTATGTGCAGGCAAGGCTTAATATCGCAAGGGTACCCAGATCGGGGATCGCATCTCTTGGCGCGACACGGTTGATGCTCTGAGATTGCCGACTGGGAAAAGGGAAGGCAAAGATACTGGGAAACCATCACCCATCATCACTTCCCATAGAAGAACCGAGCCACCGCCCCCCGTTCCGCCAGCTCCGCCCGCGCATAATGCGCCGGCATCTTTGGACCCTTCCATCTCCCCGCCGTCTGCATATCCACCACCGAGGCCCAGCTTGCGCCAACGACACCGCAGCCCCCACACGAAGCGAGTGTCCGGAGATGAATCCCGCAACACCCGCTTCGGCAGCCCGGCGCTTAATCGCGTTCCGAGCTCCGTTCACCGAAAGCCTATCTGGTGTGATATGCTTCTGCCAGCGCACTCTCCGGAACAGAGCGCCCTCCTCTATCCCGGCAGCTTTACGATACTTCCGAATTACTTTGTGAGTCGGAGCTCCGACATACAACGCCACGCCTTCGCCCTCCTGATCCGCCTTACTGGCGCGAACCGTGAGCACCTTGCCGATATCCTCGACGTTGACCGCGACCACCTCCGAGATTCGCAACAAGCAATCGCTCATCAGCCGCATCATCGCCGAATCCCTCAGCCCCGCCAATGTCTTGCTCGCTTCCGCAAACGAACACACGCGCTCCATGCCCACCCGCGTTAGCCCGTCCACCTGACCGCGGCAACCGCTTGAGCGATAGTCGCCGGCGATCTCCCCGCAGTATGCAGCTCTGCAAAATATTCCGCCAACAGCCGATCATCAAGACCCCGACCCCCCAGCCAGTTTTCCAGCTTCTTCAGTGCGTGCCGATACGCTTTCAGCGTGTTATCCGACACACTCGCCCGAATCAGATGTGCCGTACCTACCGATACCGGCATGTTTGCTTCTACTCGTGTTAGTTGATTCATAATTCGCCCTCTTTTACTTCAACGTTGCCAATCGATACCCATTCTTATCCCAGGTGCCAACCGCGCCGTTCCCGTACTCATTCACGGCCATCATCGCTTGTCCTTCTGAATCTCCCTTGCCTTGAACGGAGACGAATCCACCATTGTCATTGACGCCAATAATCGCCCCGCCGGTGTCCATCTCTTTGCCCACAGCACCTAGGAAACCGCCCTGCTCGTTGATTTCCACCGATGCCTTTCCTCTGTTCTCTCCCTTGCCATAAACCGAGAGATGTCCACCGTGCTCATTAACCCCTATAACTACATGCTTTCTTAGAAGGTTGCCGTAAATTTCGACTGTTCCATCGCGCGTTTGTCCGTTCATAAATCCCAATTGTACGCTTTTAACAGAGGCGGCATCACGATTCTCCATACGGGGAAAGCACATTATATGCCCTCCATACTCACCAGCCTCCATAAACACACCGCGGAGATACGTAGGCGTGTTCGACCAGATTCCAACAATGCCACCAGTTTCCCCAGAACCGAGCTCAACCATCGGACGCCCCGCAGGATTAATCACCTTCAACCCCGTACAAGTTATTTCCCCAAACCTATCCGATTGACCTTGCACTCCAAGCGGGAAAAACGAACACACCACCATCGTCAACACCGCTCCAACACATCCGCCTATTACCGCATACAACCGCTCTTTTGCTTTCATGCGTTTATCCTTTCATGCGAAAACAATAATTCTTCAACTATAAATAACCGTAATCACCTAGACTCCAACTAGATGCGGTCTATTAAGAACTTTGCCCTGGCATACTACCTGCGCTTTAGCTGTTTAGCACGCCAATCGCCTTAAAACAAGTCAGCGCTAACCTTCGAAATTGACTTAGGTAACACTCTTGCTCATCTCTCTGCCAGTCTTGTGGTACATTCGCTGGATGGCCCGCTTCGTTCCGATTTAGGCGGTATATGTTAGCCAATCCCTCCAACTTCCCCTTGAGTTCACTTCGCAATGTTGGATCCAAGGATTTGAATAAGTCGGTTGCCTTATCCACTAAGTGACGTGTTAATGCGGATATATTGGGCTTGCTGTCAATATCGCCCTTGCATTGCGGATTGCATAGAATTACCGCTTCCGCAAGACACTTTATAGTTCTCTCGGACGCTGCTCCGAGACAGATAACCGAGGAAATATAATTTCCGTTTTGGCAAGTACGCAGACTCTCCAAGTAATACTGCTCCACAACCCCATCGAGATTGGGAATCTCCTTTTTCAGTGATTGCACAATCTCAAGTGATTGCACAATTTCATAGGGATCATCCACTAAAATCATTATCCCGTCATCAAACTCCGACTTTTCACCGACGGACGTGAGACGAACACTACCATGTACAGTGGGAACATAACCTTCGCAACACCACTAATTTGCCTCCATCAGCAATCCCCGTTGCTTGAGCCGCCCAATTGCTTCGTAAAACTTAAAAAGAAACGACTTATTTTTTTTGATATAACTACCATCGTCATCCTCCTTTCCATACCTAGACTTCCGGGGGCAAAGTTGATTCTGCAAATCCTCTAAGCCGATACAGGGTAGATGCCGCTCTTTTTTCAAAAAGCAAAAAATAACTCGTGTAAGTTCCTCTATAGTGCACTGCTCCCTCTGTGTCTTATCCAACGCAAAATTCATAACATTTCTCCTTCTAATCGTGCGAACTTAGTTTGGTTGTCGTTCTTTACTGAAATTGACGGAATGTCAATCCAGCAATAAACAAACCTCGCAAAACCATCGTATTGTGTATAAGGGAAATACAACCAAGTGAATTACTTCTCACTCTCCTTTGCCTTATCCCAGATTTCGTCGAGGCCTGCCAAATCGTAATCCTTGAATGAATCGCCGCGGCGTTCCAGTTCCTTCTCCATCGCCTTGAAACGACCGACAAACTTGCGATTTGCCTTCCGTAGCGCCTCCTCCGCCTGCACATCCAGAAATCGACACAAATTGACAATCGAAAATAGGAGGTCGCCAATCTCCAACTCAATCTCTTTAGGGTTACTATCTTGGATGCTCGCCTTCAATTCGGCAATTTCTTCGTCGATTTTTGGGAGCACGTCTGAAATGTCGTTCCAGTCGAATCCCACGCGGGCGGCTTTGCGCTGAAGCTTCTGCGCTCGTTGCAGGTTCGGCAAGTGGTCAGGAACCCCGTCAAGAACGGATTTGCGATCTTCATAGCCCGATTCACTTCGCTTAATCCGTTCCCAGTTCTTAAAAACCTGATCCGTATTGTTCGCGTCTTGGTCGCCGAAAACGTGCGGATGGCGGCGGATGAGTTTCTCTGTAAGTATCTTGATGACATCGCCGATGTCAAATTCTCCCTCATCTCTTGCGATTTGTGCGTGCAGCATGACATTGCCAAGGAGATCGCCGAGCTCTTCCCGTAGTTTCGTTGAATTTCCGGCGTCAATCGCTTCAACAACTTCATAGGTTTCTTCAATGAGATCTGGTTTAATCGATTCGTGAGTCTGTTCGCGGTCCCACGGACAGCCGTTTTCACTTCGCAGCGTGGCAAAGACTTGCACCAGTTGATTGAAAAGTTCTTTGTGCATAATGAAACTATCCTTATGAATTGAGTGTTGAGAATTTCGGGGTTAGTTTACTACCGCCACCACTGTCTGTCAAGTCGGAAAACCTTTGACAGGCTAGGGACAAGGTGATATGATTCGCTAGGCTAGGACTGTTTATAGAGAGCGCATTTTATGATTCTAGTTTCATAGAGGATGAAATGGAGTATACACTCAAGAATTGCCAAGAATTAGTAGATGAATGGATTCAAACCATCGGTATCCGATATTTCTCCGAGTTGACGAATATCGCCATCTTAATGGAGGAGGTAGGAGAGTTGGCGCGGATTGCGGCTCGCGAGTACGGCGATCAGAGCTATAAGGAATCTGACAAGTCGGTCAACTTGGCTGAGGAGATGGCGGATGTGCTGTTCGTGCTCGTCTGTTTGGCGAATCAAACGGGGGTGGATTTGGAAGAGGCGTTTCGTAAATCAATTGAAAAGAAGACCAAGCGTGACAAGATCCGACATCGGGAAAACACAAAACTCTTTTCAGCGAAAGCCTCCGAGGGTTAAGTTTCCATTATGAGCATGTTCCGCGAGCATTACATCGGCGGATTAATTGCCTACACGCTGTTCTTCGTACTTTCGTTCGGCGCTTCAATCTTCGGTCAGTTCGCGATGCAGGTGCCGCTTGAGCGAAATCCCACAATCCCTTTCAATCCGTGGGGCATTGGAGCGTGTTTTGTGGTTGCGGTGCTCTCGGGACTTTGGCCCGACGTGGACATCAAAAGCCGGAGTCAGCAGATTTTTTATCGAATTTTCCTCATATTTAGCACCATATTGATTCTTCGAAAGCAGTACTTCCAATCGGCAGTCTTGGGGATTTTTGCCATGCTGCCACTTCTCGGTAAACACCGCGGTTGGACACATTCCCGACTAACGATGCTGCTTTTGCCTGCCGTATTCCTCATACTACCATTTTATTTTGAGGGCACTGTGGTCAGTTTCGACAACTTGAAGTCGTCCCAGAATCTGGATCTTTTTCGGTCAGGACTCCCTTTCTACACGGCGAGTTTGGTTGGGTATGCGACACATTTGCATTTGGACGGCATCCTATTGCACGCTCGAAAATCGCAGCAGCGGATGGCGAGATCCCGGTAGCAGAGCCCAAACACAATCGTTCTGGGCGAGTCTGACTCAGATAGTGGAATCTGGGCTTTTTCCGGTTTTCAAACTCAATTTTCAAACTCGGAAGGAGAGGCGGAATTGTGTTTGATTTTTGCCGCAGTATTTTACCCATCGCTACCGCGTTTGTCATCGCCGGGTGTGCCGATAATTCGGATCGGATGGATCTGAGGGTAGGGTTTTTTTTCACTGAAGGCACTCGATCTCTAATAATGCCCTTTGAGCCCTATCACTATCCTGTCATGGATGTGAAAGACGATTTACGCGTGGGCAAAGACGTAGTATTAGCACTTGCTAGGGCGTCTCGGCGCATTTTCGCTTCCGTTGAGGTGTTAGATTCATGTCCAACGCCGGAGTTGATAGTCGATAGACGGCTTAACCTTGTCATCATAGCGCACGCTTTGCCGGGAGGAGGATCGCTTGGCTATCGGGGAGACGGTGTCCAAAATAGCAGCGAGGCTAGCAGGTCTCTGACTGCCAAACTGGCATTTTACAGTCCTGAAATGATAGAAATCGCCGCTGTTACGGCGTCTGGAGAAGGGAAAGCTACGGCTAAAGGGATTCTGTTTGACTCCAGAAGGAGAGCTTTTGTCGGTGCGGTGAAGGCAGCCATCCGGAATCTTGGAGACGATGTGGCGCTGCAGATGTCTTCCAATCCTGAGATTCGCAAAACGGTGAAGTGAATGGACATGATTATTGGTTTGTAGTCCAAACATAAAATGAGGAAGGTATCAAAGGAAACCAAGGGGGCGGTTCTTCTACATATTTATCAGCGGTGTGATAGGCGTCGTCGGCTTGATTGCCATCATCAGGTGTGACGGCTTGGATAAAAAGGAGAGCGTATTCTCACGTAGATAGGTTTGTTCTAATTCCTGCCTCCGTAAGAGTGATTTCCGAATTGCGTCCTGTCTGGAATCAGAGTCGCGATCAGGAGATCGCTCCTACAGAAGACGCGTGTTAATTGCGCTACTACAAACTGAACAACGTAAGTCCTATATGTAAAATTCTTAGTTTGTAATGACTTATAGACAGTCTTCTATTGTGCCCTGGAAAGGTACAAGAAGCGGAGGACGCGATCTATGAACCATTCTGAAAAAAACAGTTGAACGCTTAACACATATATAGTATAATTAGGGCAAGAAAAAGTAATGGCTCAACATAAATTTGGTGGTGGTTGGACGAATGTAAAACTAGAGCACGTACGCAAGTATCTCCGTGCTTACACAACTATAATGAATAGCTTTCATTTCCGTTTTGCCTATATTGATGCGTTTGCCGGGACGGGGTATAGGACACTCAAAGAGAGTGACAATGCTACGGAATTGATGCTACCTAAAATGTTTGAGGAAGAGGTGCAGGAATTCCTTAATGGTTCCGCGCGGGTTGCGCTTGAGGTTACCCCTCGATTTGACAAATACATATTTATCGAGAAAGACGAAACTCACTTTAGCGAACTGCAGCAGTTAAAGGAACAGTTTTCAGATCTGCAAGCGGACATTGAACTCGTTCAGGATGAGACGAATACCTACCTTCAAAAATTGTGTGGTCACAATTGGCTCCGTGGGCAACGGCGAGCCGTGTTGTTCCTTGATCCCTATGGAATGGAGGTTAAGTGGAAAACAATAGAAGCAATCGCGAATACCCAAGCCATTGATTTGTGGCTACTTTTTCCCCTCGGAATTGCTGTAAACAGGCTGCTGCGGAATGATGGCCAAATTGATCTAGCTGTACAGAATACACTCAACGAGTTTTTTGGAGCCGAAGACTGGTTTGAAGAGTTCTACAGGGAGGATGAAACACCCTCCCTTTTTGAAAACCTTCCGGGACAACAGAAGGTTGCAGATTTCAATTCAATTGAAACTTATTTCATTAGGCGTCTAGAATCAGTCTTTACGGAAGTTGCGAAGAATCCCCTGCGCCTATACAATAGCCGGAATAATCCACTGTACCTGCTCTGCTTTGCGGCGGGCAACTCAACTGCTGTAAAAATTGCTCAAGACATCTTGAAACCGTAATCAAAAATGGCATCGGAATCAAAAATAGAGTGGACGGAATCGACATGGAATCCGGTACGCGGCTGTGCTCGTGTCTCGGAAGGCTGCCGTTTCTGCTACGCGGAACGTATCGCCCAACGTTTCGCCGGCAAGGGTTTAGCCTATGAGGGACTTGCTATTCAAACGAAGGCTGGACCGCGCTGGACAAATCGCATTAAGTATGTACCACACCTCTTAGAACAGCCGTTGAAATGGAAAAAACCCAAATTGATTTTCGTCAATTCTATGAGCGATCTTTTCCATGATGCAGTGCCTGTTGCCTATATCCGTAAAGTCTTTGACGTGATGCGCCAAGCGACTTGGCATCAATTCCAAGTGTTGACGAAACGCGCAGAGCGTTTACTGGAACTAAACCGTAAACTGGAGTGGTCCGACAATATTTGGATGGGTGTGAGCGTCGAAAATGGCGATTATCAGTTTCGCATAGATTTGCTGCGTCAGAGCAAGGCGCGCTTCAAGTTTCTCTCGCTTGAACCCTTACTTGGCCCCCTTCTGGAATTGGATCTTACGGGAATCGACTGGGTGATTGTTGGAGGCGAGTCGGGGCCCGGTGCGAGGCCGATGAAGGAGGATTGGGTGCTGGAAATCCAAGATAACTGCAAAGCGTCCGGTGTTCCATTTTTCTTCAAACAGTGGGGCGGCGTGCGCAAAAAACGAGCGGGACGGGAACTTCAGGGACGGACATGGGACGAATTGCCTGTAGCGATGAGGGATAGACCCCAATCGAGTAGAGGAGAAGATGAGAAATCACCTTCGCTGTTTCCTTATTCTATCCGAGTAGAAGGAGTGGTAACTTGAGAAGAATTCAAATCGCTAGATTCAGTGAGTTGGAAGATCGACAGCCCATTCACGCGCTGGTCGGCGTTGTGGATCTGGTAGTCGTCAAGTATAATGATGACATCTCGGTACTGTACGGCAGATGCCTTCATCGCGGTGCGCTACTTGCCGACGGTCACATTGATGGACACAATCTAATTTGCGGGGTACACAACTGGGACTATCGCTACGACACGGGAATCAGCGAATACCATAACGAAGAGCGGTTGGAGAAATTCACAACGTGGGTTGAGGATGATAGGGTTCTAGTTGATGAAGATGAGATTCTCAGGTGGGAGAAGAATAATCCTCAGCCGTACAAGCGTGACGAGTATCAGGGGGAATATCAGGATATACATGGTACGCCCGACGAGCCGTATGTAGATTATATCCGTCACCTCGCAAGTCACGGCTTATCCAAGGTGGGGCATCACGGCCGGGTGGATGCGATGGGCGTTCCACGGGACCAACTTCCAAAATGGGATGGCCTGCAATTCGTTACCGCCCAACTTCACAAGTTTCCGCAGTTGGATGATGTCGAGGTTGGTACCGAGCTTGTCATTGGGCCAAGAGCAGGGAAACCGCTCACTCTTGACATACCGATTTTTGTGTCGGACATGAGTTTTGGCGCGCTGTCTGCCGAGGCGAAAACCGCCTTAGCACGGGGCGCAGAGATGGCGGGTACAGGGATATGTTCCGGCGAGGGTGGTATGCTCCCGGAGGAACAGGCTGAGAACAGCCGTTACTTTTACGAGTTGGCTTCGGCCAGGTTCGGTTTTTCGTTCGATAAACTAAACCTTGTGCAAGCCTTTCATTTCAAAGGGGGGCAAGGTGCCAAAACAGGTACCGGCGGTCACCTGCCGGGTGAGAAGGTGCAAGGGAAGATTGCCGAGGTGCGTGGTCTGATTGTCGGGCAACCGGCGGTCTCGCCCGCTCGATTCCCGGATTGGGATAGTTTGGATGATTTCAAGGGATTTTCCAGCGAGGTTCGCAAGGAGACAGGCGGCATCCCAATCGGTTTCAAGTTGTCGGCTCAGCACATTGAAGCAGATATCGAAGCGGCTCTCCAAGTCGGGGCCGATTACATCATTCTCGATGGTCGCGGCGGCGGGACAGGGGCAGCGCCGCTCATTTTCCGGGACAACATCTCGGTGCCGACAATGCCCGCCATCGCGCGCGCGCGGAAGTATTTGGATGAAACTGGGAACAGCGATGTTACCTTGATTGCAACGGGCGGGCTGAGGAGTCCCGCGGACTTTTCGAAGGCGCTCGCACTAGGCGCGGACGGGGTGGCAATCGCAAATTCGGCAATGCAGGCGATCGGTTGTGTGGGCATGAGAGCTTGCCATACCAACAATTGTCCGGTAGGGATCGCGACGCAGAAGGAGAGTCTTCGGGCGCGCCTCATCGTGGACGAGGCGGCTGCGCGGCTCAACCGCTTTCTCGGCGCGGCAACCGAATTGATGCAGACGCTTGCCCGTGCCTGTGGGCACGTGCATCTAAATCAGTTTTGTGCGGACGACCTTACCACTTGGAATCGCGATATGGCTTATTTGACGGGCGTGAAATACGCCGGCGTGGTTGCGTTATAAGCAGAACATCCGGGATGGAGCGAGTAATCAACGGATATTCTTCTTGAGCGCTTGTCGGCGCGAAGCGTAGAGATCCACTTGCGCTCGCTGGCCTCTCTGGTCGCTAACAGGATTTCTCGCTATCAATATATGACATTGAACTTGCGCGTTTCGGACTCTTGAAGCCAGTATGACTTTTGGAAGAAACCGAGTTTTCAAGAAAAAAGGCATTTCTATCGCGCTCCCTGTCCGGTCGCTTGATCCCACTCTGGGGCTTGTGATGTTCGTGCAAAGAGTGTAAGGGACAAATCAGGGCTACGACAATCATATATCGGTTTCAAGGCCAGTACTGTTACGGCGAATGGAAATTAAATCGAATGACCTCCCGATTCTGCCTGAACAATCTTTACTTTGCAGAAAAAGCGGGTTTTTGTCATCCGTGGGCGTAATTCTTACTAATAATGGAAGCGTTGCAGGCGAAGTCCCTTCTCGTACTCACGCCGTCGTTCTTGCGTCTCGGGATCGTCGCTCACCTCTGCTGCCGCGATGTCCCACCACACGCCAGAATCCGGTAGGTAGTGATGGGGCTCAACATCTGCGACTATCACACAGGTTTGACGCTCGCCGCGGGCTTCCCGCAAGGCATGGCGCATGCCATCCGGTGTTGTTACATGCCATGAGCGCGCACCAAAACTCGCCGCGTTTTGCGCGAAGTCAATCTTCGTGTATTCGCCTTCAAGCCGATTCTTCTCACCATCCCGTGCCCGGAACTCATTGCCAAACCTGCGCCCTGCGCGGAGCATCTGCAAAGCGCTGATGGATTGGAAACCGTGATTTTCGGACACAATCACGGTAAGCTTCAAGCCCTCTTGCATCGCCGTTACCAATTCCGTGGGGTTCATCAGATAGGTGCCGTCACCGATAAACACATAAACTTCCCCTTCCGGCTGTGTCATGCGGACTCCGAGTCCCGCAGGCATTTCGTAGCCCATACATGAATAGCCAAATTCAAGATGGCACTTCCGACCGCCTGTGGCATCCCACATCTTGATTAAATCTCCGGGCGTCGTTCCGGCGGCAGCGACAATCGTGTCCCCCGGCTGAGCCTGCTCGTTTACTACTTGGATTAACTTGCCTTGGCTCATTGCCTCGCCGGCGACTTCCTCCGACACAGCGGCGCCGAGTTGTTCTGTCCACTCCCGATTCAGGCGTTCTATTTCGCTAGTGTACGCCGTGTCAGGCTGAATCCCCACGCCCTCAGCGGCTTGCGTTAATGCCACTAGCGCCTCTCGCGCATCTGCGACTATGGGCACTCCGCTCTGCTTGTAGGCGTCGTGTCCTCCAACATTGATATTGACAAATTTCACCCGAGGGTGATTGAACGCCGTTTGAGAGCCGGTCGCAAAATCCATCATGCGGCATCCGACGCTGATAACCAAGTCTGACTGACTCGAGATTTTGGCTGCGGCAGGTGTGCCACTGACGCCCTGCCCTCCCAGAAGCAGCGGAGATGGGTTGCGCATTGCTCCTTTTCCGGCAAAGGTCTCGCTAACAGGGACACCGAATTTGGTGGAGAAGTCCTCAAGTGCCTTCCACGCCTCCGAATAATGGACGCCGCCGCCGGCAATTATCATCGGGCGTTCCGCCGCCCGTAACAGTCTCACAGCTTCGATAATGCGCTGCGGATCTGGTACGCGCCGTTCTACTCGCCATTCGCGTCGTTCAAAGAAATCCACGGGGTAATCGTATGCATGAGCCTGCACGTCCTGCGGCAGTGAGATGGTGACGGGGCCCGTGTCGGCAGGATCTGTCAGTACCCGCATGGCTTCGGGAAGCGCGGTCAGGAGTTGCTCCGGTCGGGTGATGCGATCGAAAAACCGACTAACAGGTCGAAAACAGTCGTTGACGCTGACGTCGGCGGAGACAGGGTGTTCGAGTTGCTGCAACACAACTCCCTGATATCGCGTGGCGTAGTAGTCGGATGGCAACAGTAGAACGGGCAGCCGGTTGGTGGCAGCCGTGGCTGCTCCGCTAATCATGTTCGTTGCTCCGGGGCCTATGGACGAGGTACAAGCGAGGGTAGCGAGTCGATAGTTAGCCTTCGCGAAACCGAGAGCAGTGTGCACCATGGACTGTTCGTTTCGGGGCTGGCGATACGGCAAGTCTTCGCCGTATTCGTACAGTGCTTGACCGAGACCGGCGACGTTGCCGTGCCCAAATATACCGAAGATGGATGGTATCAGTCGACGGGATTTGCCATCGCGTTCACTGAATTGTACTTGTAGGTATTTGACGAGTGCCTGTGCCATTGTCAAACGAATGGATTCTTGTGATTGTGACACTTTCTAGCTGCCTCCTTTTTGGTTGTTCACGGTTTAATTATTCTTGGCTGAATCTATCTCGAGTTACGCATGTCAAAGGAAGTTCCAGGGGAATCGCATCCAATTTTTGATTGTAGAGGCCTCCTCTGCCATGCTTTAGACAGGACGTGCAATGAAAAGAGAAGGGGGAAATCGACGATTTAATGAGCGCCGATTCCACAAGAAATCGTGACCGGGAGATCGCTCCTACCAGGACCTACACCTGTCGCCCGCTAAGGCTTGGGAGCGTGGGGTATCGGGATTCCTACACACCTTTGATAATCCCCGATCGCCTTCGATTTGATTATTGAAGAGGGATTTCTATCGCACTCGCTATCCGCTCATTTTGATCCCCTACAATCAGGTGCGATTGCCCTGAAGGAAGTTCTCGATCAACCTGAGATAATATGATATACTGTTATGGCGTTGGATGCAACACTTCTCTAAACGAAATCAATTGCATTTGATGTGCGTGTGGGGTACACCACGCCGCATTGCAGACTTACGGGCAATCGCAAGCCGTTTATGGGAAATCACCTAGTGCAAAACAGGTGAGTTAGGAGACTAATGATGGCGTTTGATTCAAAACTGCAACGACAGATCATGGGCCGCTTTGCAACCGGCGTCACACTTTTGACCGCGCGGTTTGACGAAGAGATCTTGGGTATGACGGCGAACGCGGTAATGTCACTTTCGCTTGAGCCGCCGCTGATTGTTGTCGCCGTTGACAAGGAGAACTCCATGCACGAGTGCCTGATTCAGGGTAAATGCTTCGCCCTAAATATGCTGCGTACGGACCAGGAAAAGATTTCGCGTCGATTTGCCATCTCCGGTCCCAAGGATTTTTCGGGGTTGAATCTGACCACGGCAGGCACCGGCGCTCCGATTTTAGTGGATGCAATTGCTTTTGTAGATTGCAAACTGGTTGAAATCCTTCCCGGCGGGGATCACGACATGTTTGTCGGTGAGCCGGTCGCCGGAGAAACACGGGACGGAGAGCCACTGATATTTTACGGCGGCGAATATATGTAATCGTTAATGCGGTTTCTATAGCGACTTGTAGCTATTTTGAAGTACTATCGGGACTAAGCAAGTAACTAAAGGCGCCTGGCACAGGTTCCACATACGTAAGGCCATCTGACCTCAGGAGTTTCGCTGGCCCTATCTCCTTCCTATCTTCATCTAGCGCCGTAGCTTGACTCACATCGATTGCAAAACCGCACTCAGAACCATCCACCAGAATCACCTCGTATTTTTTTTCTGGAAGAATCCGGCAGATTCCGACTCCATTTCCTGCCGCTTTAGCGAACCGTATAGTCCTACCGCGACTGTCAATGAAGATATATGCGGGCGTGACCGCATAATCGGCTCGGTGCCCCTCAATCTCACCGCTAAAGACCTCAATTGCCCCATCCTCAGTCCAGCCAGCGTAACCGTTCGGGGACAGTTCTACTTCCCTTCCGTAGGCGGTTACGACCATAGGTTCGTTATTTGCGTTGCCGTTTACCACGGTGATGCATCCGTTCCGGTAGCGCGTCACAATCTGGGAGCGCTTGTAGGCGCCGGATGCCACGGCGGTCGTCGTATCCAACAGATTTCCTGCCGCGTCTGCATATCGTATTTCCGCCACGCTTGAAAGCGTATAGCGGCTCTGCAATTGCTGTAGCATGTAGTAGATGCGCAAGGTGCGGCGTAGGTCGTCTTCGTACTGGAGAATGCCGACGTGTCCAAACGCAATCGTCGCGGCAATGTGCCGATCGCTGCGTGGATCTTCACCCGAGCGCCCACTAGGTTCCGGCTCCTCTCCCCGATAGAACATGCCGTACTCTCCCATGCCGATATTGGAGCAGAGATCGTGGGTTTTCCGAAGCTCAAAGTCCACTAACCACGGTCCCCACGCCAACTTCACCTCGCCTGCACGGTCCTGAGCGTAATTCCCATCAATGATACCGCTAAAGATGAAGTGGTGGCCGCCCTCGGAGAATACGGGGCCGCTGTATACTTCCTTTTGAATCAGCATGGTTTCTCCGTAGGCGTAGAAGGTTGCAGCGAAGGTCGCAGCGCCGGGCACTCGGTAGTCGTAATCTACAAAATCCAGAGTGTGGAGTGTGTGCACGTCGAGGTAACTCGCGTTGAATCCGAATTTTTCTTGGATAATTGGCGACAACATCTCACAATATTCGGGTGACCGAGCGGGCTTGGCTCGGTAACAGCGACGCCAGCCCCCGTGCATCCGATTGTCCGGCGTACGCGTGATGAGATCAGTGTCCCAGTATTCATTGACGGCCGCGATATCAAGGAACTGTGTGTAAGGTCCGTAAAGGTAACCGATTTCGTTCCGTAAAGCGCGGGAATAAGCCGCCCATCCGTCATCTCCGCCTTTTTCCGGGGCGCCGTGGGTTCGGAAGGTGAAACTTTCACCGCTATCGCGCCAGCCGCCTTCATGGTCAGCGATGGTCATTTCGGTTATGCCATAACGGTGGAGCCTCCTAAAGAAGCGGATGCCGTCTTCTCGCGGTTTTTCGGATTGATGCGACTTCCAGAGTCGGGTTCCCACATCCTTTAGCCACGGGGACTTCGGATTTGGGATAGTGGGTAACATCTCCTCGTAACGCGGGGAAACCGTGATAAAGAACCGCTCGTAGCAATCAACCCGCACACCGTCGGTTTTGGGGATGTACCGCGTTCCCGTGTTGTAGATAACGCCGTCAGGCGTTAGTGCAGGCGAGGGCAGCAGCATTGAGGCGTTGGATAGATACCAATCCGTGTTTCCGGTCAAGAACAATGGGGCATCTTGTGATCCGGCGACGACGACCGCCGGTCGTCCATCCGGAAGGTAGCCGTTGTAGGTGTAAAACGGATTGGACACCAAGCGTGGATTCTCCAAGCCGACAGCCTTACCGTATCTTACTTCGGCAACGTTGCCACCGGGGGCAAGCGTGTCAATTACAAGCGACTTATTCCAAAGTCGATACAGATAAATTACGTCCTGGGTTACCCCTTTGGCTTTCAACCGCCATCGGGAGACCACCTTCTCATCGTGGATGGTGGTGCCTAGATGCTCGGCGGACTCCGCCGGGGAGGGCGAATCCGCGTCGGTTGCCAAATATACGCCACCATCGACGCACGGCTGAATTGGACCGCCTCGCCCCTCCCATTCGGCGCTGATGTCACCCAATGTGCCGGTACGAGGCTCAAGCCGGTAGATGAGGGTGCCGTCCACGCCCTCATAACGAAACGTGAAACCGTCGCCCTCGGCTTGGACGCTCGTCGTGAACTTGTCCGTCAGGTTGTCGGGCAAGATGGTTTGCTCGCGTGTTGGAAACGGGAGTTCCCCGGGTCCAGTATTCGTGCCTATTCCTTGTCCGGGGAACATCGGGATACCGCGTCGAGGACGCGGCTTGAAATACAGCGGTTTGAAGTCTTCAGTGAAGACCGCTAGATTGTCAAAGCAGATTAACCGATCTTCCGGATCGTTGGAATCGTGAATGGTGAGCCCGATGAAAGTGGAACCGTTGGCGACGAGTTTGATTTGATCGGGACACAAGCGATAATAGGAGAGAAACCACCCCCAGCTATCCCAATCCGCACGCATGGGAAAACGCATCTCACTTCCATCCGAAGCATTGAACAGTGCGGTAATCTTTGGGCGATGGCGTTCTTTGCCGTAAAGCCAGCAGGAGACGACCTCAAAGCCGTTTTGGATTGGGATGGGGGCTGGCGGACTGGTACGGATTTCGGGATCAGCTCCAGTTTCGCGGTAAGTGAGTTTGGCAACGTATTTTCCCCAGAGTTGTTGCTCTCGCGAGCGCTTGAATTGGGCATTCGCATTGGTCGTTTCAACCTGCCATCCTGTCAAATCCTCAAAATCGATTAGAGGCGGGTGGGTATCCTCGGTGCGATTTGCCCATTCCATCTCATAAGGGCGTTGACCGATGACCTCTTCATCCTCTCCCCAGCTTACATTGCTGGTAGCTAGGACGGTTGCCATAAACATGGTTGTGCATAGGATTTCTGTTGTCAAGGTAGGTTCCTCCTGAACCGGGTGAATAAATTAACAATTTTTGGCGGTAAGTTTCTTATGAGCGTTCTCTATCACGACAGGATTTCTTTTGGGGGTAACGGTTGTTATTCCATTGCGTTCGAGTCGCAATCGGGAGGGGATCTCTATCGTAGTCCATTGTCCATTCCCTTCATCTCAGTAAAAGGGAAGATTAGGGGGATTTGATGATTGTTAACCGCACTCCACAAAAAATGGTGGGCAGTGCCCACCCTACAAAAGTGCGAGGTCGTAGTGCCAATGACTATGACAATCGTTATTCCCTTACCTTCGTCAGGCTTGGGGAATTGCCGTTATTTCGACGTAGCGAGTTTGGCGGCGAGGTTAAATGCGCATAAGAAATTCTGTGTGGACGCAATTCCTTTGTAGGCGATGTCGAATCCCGTGCCGTGATCGACAGAGGTCCTGATTATGGGTAAGCCGAGCGTCACGTTTACGGTGTCGTGGAAGCCGAGCAGTTTCATCGGGATGTGACCTTGGTCGTGGTACATGCACACCACGGCGTCATAGTCTCCTGCCAGGGCTTTCATGAAAAGTGTGTCTGGGGAGATCGGACCGTGCGCATCAATGCCTTGGCACTGCGCCTCTTGGATGGCGGGTACAATTTCCTCTATCTCCTCTTTACCGAAAGCGCCACCCTCGCCCGCGTGGGGATTGAGTCCAGCGACGGCGATCCTCGCGCGGGGGAATAGCTTCCCAGCGGCTGCGCGGGTCATGTGGAGCACTGAATGCACACGCTCGCGATTCACGAGGTTTACCGCCTCTTTCAACGAAACGTGGGTTGACACGTGCGTGACAATCAGTTTGGGCGCTACCAGGCTTAACACGTAATCTGCCACGCCGCACATGTCGGCGATGAGCTCCGTGTGCCCTTGAAAATTCGGGAAGGTATGGCGGCAGGCTGCCTTGTTGATCGGGAGTGTGACAATGGCGTCGATTTTCTCTTCTAGTGCGTGTTCGGTAGCGACCTGAACGTAGTTAACCGCGGCAGCCCCAGCTTTCGCCGATATTTTGCCTATTGTGACCTCCGTCCGTTGGAGTTGTCGGCAGTCAAAGACATTCAGGTGTTCAGGTTTGATGTCTTCCAGTGAGGTAATGGGATTAAGAGCGAGATTGAGGTTAAATTTGCCGAGGGCGAATTCCAGCACCTCCAGATCACCGAAAACAACGAATGGCTGGGGCAGACTATTGCTCGCAACTGAGCGCAAGAGGATTTCGGGGCCCAGTCCGCAGGCATCTCCCATGGTTATCCCGATTAGCACACTATTGAGACCTCCATGAATAATCGTGCAGGAAATCTGCCAATTCTATTTGTAGACTGCCAGTTATTCTCCGGAAACATCCCACAACAGAATCGTCCCGTCATGACTCCCACTTGCGAGTGTCGTTCCATCCGGGCTGAAAGCGACGCTCTCAACCCAGCTTGTGTGCCCAGTGAATGTGCGCTTGTGCTCTCCCGTTGTGGCATCCCAAAGCCGGATGGTTTTGTCCAAGCTCGCACTGGCGAAGATTCCACCATTCGGACTAAATGCCACACTCTTGACTAGGTCTTCATGACCAGTGAGTATATGCTTATGGACACCCGTGGCGCTATCCCGCAAACGGACAGTACCGTCGCCACTGCCAGTGGCAATCGTCCGCCCATCCGGACTGAATGCCACGCTGTTCACATCGTCGATATGCTCGGTGAATATTCGGGGCACATCTGTGTCAAGACCGGTTTTGCTACCGGTATACCCGGTGAGTACTTGCTTGGATTCACCCGTTGCTGTATTCCACAGTCGGACGGTACCGTCGGAACTCCCAGTGGCAATCGTGCCTCCATCCGGGCTGAAGGCAATGCTTTCTATGCTGTCTGTATGCCCGGTAAGGATTAGCCTGCGTATACCTGTTGCTGCATCCCACAGTCGGATAGTATAGTCGTAGCTACTACCGGCAATCGTGCCTCCGTCTGGACTGAATGCCTCGCTTTCATTGTCGTCGGAGGACGCGTAAAGTGTCCGCTTGTGTGCGCCTGTGACAGAGTCCCACAACTCAATGCCTCTCCTACCACGAGTGGCAATCGTGCCTCCATCTGGACTGAATGCCACGTTTTCAAAGTCATGAGAAAAACCGGGAAGCTTCAGCTTGCGCGTGCCGGTGATAGCGTCCCACAAGTGGATAGAACCACCCCAACCATCGCCATTACCGCTGGCAATCGTGCCTCCATCCGGACTGAATGCCACGCTCCCGACACTCTGTAAATAACCGGAAAACGTCTGTTTCTCGGCACCGGTGGTAACATCCCATTGGCGAAGGGCGCCGCTGGTATTCACACCGGCAATCATGCCTCCATCCAGGGTGAATGCCACGCTCTCAACACTATTTAAAAGACCGGAAAGCGTTTGTCTCTGAGCGCCTGTGTTAGCATCCCACAAGCAGAAGGTACTCCTCCCACTCGCACTGGCAATCGTTCGTCCATCCTGGCTGAATGCCACGCTCCTAACACTACCTGAATGCCCTGCAAGAGTCATTTTGTGTGCACCTGTGTTAGCATTCCACAAGCGGAGGGTTCCATCCAAACCGCCACTAGCAATCGTGTCTCCATCCGGGTTGAATGCAACGCTTAAAACGCCGGGTGAATGCCCTGCAAGAGTCATTTTGTGCGCACCTGTGTTAGCATCCCACAGGCGGGTGGTCTCGTCCCAACTCGCACTGGCAATCGTGCTTCCATCAGGGCTGAAAGCAACGGAGTAAACGCGGTCTGAGTGGCCAGTAAGCGTTTTCTTGTGAGCGCCTGTGTTAGCATCCCACAGGTGGACGGTACCGTCCCAACTCCCACTTGCAATCGTGTCTTCATCCGGGCTGAATGCAACGCTTAAAACGCCGGGTGAATGCCCTGCAAGAGTCATTTTGTGTGCACCTGTGTTAGCAATCCACAGGCGGATGGTACCGCCTTTAGTTCCACCAGCAATCGTGTCTCCATCTGGGCTGAATGCAATGCCGTTTGTGTGTCCGGTGCAAAGTGTGACTTCGGCGCCAGTGTGTGCATCATAAATCCAGATTCCGATTGTACTTGCAACCGCTAACCGTGCCCCATCTGGAGAATAGGTGATTTCGGATGCGTAACCTTTGCCTAGACGCATCTTGGCGCCTTCCGGCAAACCCCATTGATTGGGTGGATTGTGTTGGTCGGACGCTTTCTGATATTCGGATGCGCTCTGTTTAGGCGAGTCTTGAGAGCAACCGCTTTGTAGAAGGAGTGCGATAACGAGCGCAAGGCTAAATTTTGAGGAGCGAGTTTTTTTCATTAGTGAGTCGGAGGCTACGTGAAAGCCTGCGTGAAAAGTTGGTGGTAAAGCTATTGTTTGGTCATTTGGGGGACAAAATCATCGGATTTTCAAGACATTTTCCCCAAAATGGCCTCTCTCAAAGACGGATTCGGACTTTTCAAACAGGCTCTGAATAATAGATGGCAAGTTATTGTTGCCATTCACCCTTCGCCCCTCTGGGGCTTGTAAGAGGGTGGTGGGGTCTTTATCGTTCTCACTATTCATTCGCTTAATCGCAGTAAGGGGATTAAGCGTTGATTTGACAATTGTCGATCGCACCCTACAAAATTACGCAAGCGCAAGAAAGAAACCGAGTTTTGCGGAAAAAACTCGGTTTCTAGTTGCCTGAAGCGCAAATCACTACTCTTTCAACCACACGTCTAGGGGGTGTCTCCGTTCCGTTAACGGGATTGCTACCCTCGCGCCGAGTCGATGGGATTCGTAGGTGCCGAGAATGAGTTCAAGCGCTTTTACCGCTTGGACGCCGCTTAACGGATGCTCGTCGCCGGTTTCGATACACCGAATGAATTCTTCAACGGCGATTCGGTAGACCGAATCCCAACTACCGGGGCTTCGACCGGCGAGTTCAGTCGTCGATAGTTCTATCGGTCGCCAAATATTGTCCTCAGGGTTGGCGGACCACAGCGCATCCGTACGATGCATCAGCGGACAGGGGGACTCCGGGACTCGTAACCCCAAGGCTCCCTTTGTTCCAATCAATTCAATGCCGAAGTAATCGGGTTCCGCCCTCCAGAACTCGACCGTCGCGGTAACGCCGTTCTTGAATCCCAGAATGGTCGTCGATTTGTCGCCTGTCATGGGTCCCATTCCGCCGGGATGGGGTTGAATGTCTTTCGTCGTCGCCGCTTTTCCCTCGGTTGTCACGTAACCATCAAGCCACTCCACATCTCCGGCGAAAAAACGAGCAGTGTCAAAAAGGTGAGTGCCGAGATTGATTAGACCGTGTCCCGCTGGATACGAATTCCGCAATATCGCCCGAATCGCCAAGAGGTCGCCGATGTATCCTTCCTCTAGGAGGGTTTTCGCTCGGATGTGGTAAGGGTCGCATCGTCTGATATTGTAGATAGCAAATTGGATTCCCGCTTGATCGCATGCCGCAACCATTTCGTCGGCATGGCTCAATGAAGTGGCAATGGGTTTTTCGCCCAAGACGTGGATGCCCCGCTCGGCTGCCGCAAGCGTCATGTCGTAACGTTGGATGGGATTGGTGTCTATTTCGACAATATTCAGATCGGCGTGGGCTAACATTTCTTCGTAGCTTGAGTAAATCGTAGAAACGCCGTGCTCTTGAAACAGGTCTCTTTCGGTGTCGGTATGGGCGGCGGCTGCGACCAGTTCCACTCGTGGCGCAGCCTTCAAGGCGGAGACATGGGAACTTAGATGTGTTGTTCCGACAATACCTATGCGGTAAGTTTTCATCGTGGGGGTCCTAGAATTAAGAACCCAAGTTTTGAAGAAAAAACTCGGTTTCGGTACAAATAGTTCTATTCGAAATGAATTCTTAAACGGGATTTAAATGTGCGCGGGAGCAAATCAGCGGTTGGGTTTTCCGGAACTCCAGTTCCAATTGTCGGGGGGCCAAAGATTGGTGCCGACAACTTTGTCCTTGTTATCCGCTAGTGAGAAACCAGGGGCGTACCAGTCTTTGACTTCCTCAACCCATCGTTTTATGTGAGGGGTGCCTCTGTGATATTCAAACGCCGCCTTGTTAACATAAACCTCATAAAGATAGAGTGCGGATCGATCTTCTTGGTTTTGGTAGATGTCGAATCTTAGGCATCCCTGTTCTTCGTTGACCGATCCAATCGCATCACGACGCAGGGAGTCAATGAAATCGGACACATGATCTTCTTTGATTTTTAGCGGCGCATGGATTACAAACAGGCCTCCGTTAAAGGCTTCGTCTTCCACTGCGAAGGCACGTTGTGAATCCCAACATGCGTCGCCAACAGGAAATACGGGGCGATACTTTGCATACTGGGGAGGCACGGCTGTCCAGTTCTTTGTGGTTTGTGAAAACCCTTGGTAGTGAGGAAGGCTCAGATGTTCGTAAAATGCGCCCATATCGTTGTAGATTTGGCACAGACCAAGCTTTGTCGGGTCGTTCTCATCTTGAATGACATCGTAGCGACGACATCCGGGTTCGCTTTTTACCGTAGTCTTGGCGTTTAGTATTGCCTCGCGGATTACATCGTCCACGTGTTGCTCTTTCGCATGGAGGGGTATCATTAGAACTTCCATAGTTTTCCTCTTTTCTCGCAGTTGATTTTACTGCATCCGCAGCGGGGAAGCCGCTTTCAGAGCAGACCACTATTTTCGTATTTTATCAAGGAGTGATGAAATGGTCAAGACAATTCCTGTTGAGGGAAATCGCATCAGATTTTTGGTTGTAGAGGTATTTCTGTCTGGTTCTAGACGGAGCGTGTATATAGGGTGAAAACGTGATGTGTGAAACGTCAACAAATGGACGATTCCTGAAGGAATTCTATCGCAGTCGCTAATCGCTCCTTTGATCGTTCCCTATTTGGTCACTTGATCGGCCAGTTGATTCTTTTGGAGTGAAAGATTTGAAGCTAATGCAGGTTTGAAGCTAATGCAGGCATGAAATCTGCCGGATTTGCCAATCCAGCAGGACGGGTCAGGACGCAATCGGCAAGTAAGTTTATTCTTGAAAATTGAATAAGGGCTTGCTATAATCGATTAGTCTTATGTCAATTGCTATTCAACCCTACTCATTGAACGTCCCGCAGGACGTGTTGGACGATCTTCGCGAGCGATTGGAACGCACACGCTTGCCGGGTTCGGTGTCGGGGACCGGCTGGAGTCGAGGTGTGGACTTCGACTACATGGAAGATTTGATTGACTACTGGATTCAAGAATACGACTGGCGTGAACAGGAAGCAAGACTCAATCGGTATCGACATCTCAAAGCGGACGTTGACGGGCTCGGTATCCATTTCATTCATGAAGAGGGCAAGGGGCCAAATCCCATGCCGTTGTTCATGATGCACGGGTATCCATGGTCTTTAATTTTGTTGTTGAGAATCCTCCCGATGCTCACCGATCCCGCCTCATACGGCGGGGATCCGGCAGACGCTTTCACTGTAGTGATCCCGTCCATTATCGGTTTTGGATTCTCGGATTATCCCAATGAGCGGGGTTTTGGGTTCCAGCATCACCCGAGCATATACGACAAACTGATGACAAAAGGGCTAGGTTACGAGCGCTACGGAATCGAAGGCGGGGATTGGGGCGGTTTCATTACCGCTCCGTTTGGATACCACCATCCTGAGAACTTGATTGGGATTCACCTCAACTGCCTGTTTCCGCGGCTGGGAGATGAACGAGAACCGGAAGACAAAGATCCGGATATCCTGCGCGGACTTGGCATGAAGTGGGCGCCCGTCAAGCCAAAAGATCCCGATATGCTCCGTTATTGGAAGAACGTTGAGAGGTACTGGATCGATGAAGGCGCCTACTGTCACCAACAGATGACGCGCCCTCAAACTCTTGCCATCGGTATGACCGATTCGCCAGCGGGCCTTGCAGCGTGGATTATTGAAAAATGGCGTGCATGGTGTGGCTGGGGCGACGATTTCGAGAAACTATTTCCGCGTGATATGCTTATTACCAATGTCATGCTCTACTGGGTGACCAACTCGTTCTGGTCAGCGATACGGCTCTATAGCGAGTCGTACTATCACCCGTGGGAGCTTCCGCCGGGTGAGCGAATCGAAGTGCCGACAGCAGTTGCCGCCTATCCTCACGAGTTGGCGCCGATTGTCCGAAAGCGTGCGGAACGATACTATAACGTAGTGCATTACAACGAGTATCCGGAAGGCGGACACTTCGCGATTCACGAGCGTCCGGAGGAGATGGCGGCGGATCTGCGGGAGTTCTTCCGACCATTGCGCACGCATAACTGAGCGGCATCGCCCACATACATTCCCTTAAATCGCTTTTCCATTACAATCTTCAATGAATGAAGATTAGCTTGGCTCCGAGAGAATTACGTTTCACGCATCACGTATTTCGTGATGGCGGACAAGGCGGGTTCATGCAGTGTCTTGGTATTGATATTGGTTCTTCAAGCATCAAAGGGGCGGTATTGAACCTTGAAGATTGCGCCGTGGGGGAAGTTATCAGGGAGGATTTTCCCGCACCAATTTCGGAACTACCAGTGGGATACTTCGAGGTGGAGCCTTCTCAAATTCAGGAGACGGTCGAAAGTGTCCTCGTCAAGTTGCTGGAGATAGCTCCGGATGTCTCGAGTATTCACTGGACGGGGCAGATGGGCGGAGTCATTTTAGCCGACGAGGCGGGCAACGCGCTGACAAATTATATTTCTTGGCGCGACCAACGTATGCTGGAGCCATATCCCTCCGGTGACGGCAGCTACTATCGGATACTTGAGCAGCGGCTAACTCGAACACGAATGCAGCAGCTTGGCAACGACTGCAAACCCGGCTCTGCGTTTAGCTTGTTATTTTGGTTAGCGGAACAGGGGGAACTACCCGATTCAGCGATTCCATTGGCTCTCGCCGATTATGTTACGATGAGACTCTTTGATGCGGAACCGGGGACCGAATACACGAGTGCCCTCGGCACCCTGAACATGCAAACGTGTCTTTGGCATCGGGAGGCGTTCAACGAGTTGGGCATCGGAAAGTTGCACTGGCCACAGTTGACAGATCCGTATCACGTGGTAGGTGAGATGGCGGTGCACGGTAATGTGATTCCATCTTATCCGTCGGTCGGAGACCATCAATGCGCCCTGGTCGGAATGCGATTGCGGAAGAACGAGTTGTCCATCAACGTGTCGACGGGTTCGCAAATTAGCTTATTGGCTGACGACTATCAACCCGGCGACTACCAAGTTCGCCCCTATTTCGATCGACAGTATCTCAAAACGCTGACTCATTTACCCGCTGGCAGATCGTTAAACGTGCTGGTTGACCTATTGAGTGAGATTCCTCATGCTCAGGGGCTTGAGGTTGAAGATTCTTGGCTCTACATCACGAAGGCGGCGGCAGCCGCGGAGACCGACCTCAATGTTGACCTTTCTTTTTTCGAGGGACCCATGGGCAGCCGTGGCGAAATTCGCAATATCACAGTTGATAACTTAAATGTCGGCACGCTCTTTCGCGCGGCTTTCGATAACATGGCGAACAACTATGAGGTATGCGCCTCTCGGCTTTCGCCGGAAGAAGATTGGAATGGTTTAGTACTTTCGGGCGGGCTTGTAGGAAATTGCGACATTTTGCGCAGATTGATTATTGAGCAGTTTGACTGTTCCGTTCGTCTATCCGCGACATCCGAAGAGACGATGGAGGGTTTGCTAATATTGGCACTGGTGGCACGTGGACGATTCGACAGCGTGGCAGAAGCAAGTGCGGAGGTGGAGACTCGGCAAATGGCAATCGGTAATGTCGGCTAAAAGTCGATGAACGTGTTGCGGGGTGGCACTGCCTGCCATCTTTCGGAGATCACATTTTTAGTGATTACAACTAAGAATTACACATATAGGATTCATGCAGTTCGGTTTGTGGTAGCGCAGTCTATTGCGTGTTTTCTGTAGAAGCGAGTTTTGCTCGCGTCAGGCGGTCGCGGTCGGGAGATCGCTCCTACAGTAGGTTTTGTCATAAAAATCTCCAATCATAAAATCGCTAATTTCCCTCCATAATTATGTGTAAACATGAATGGAAAAGAATATAAGTTGATAGACTCATTTGCTCGCGACAAACTTCCATAGTCGTCAGTGGCTGGCAGCAGCGGTGACTTAGACCGAACAGTAAAGCACTTTGATTTCAGCACGACAATCGAGGAAGCGAAGATTCTTAAGAGCCTGTTTGAATAATCGGTAGCAAAGCCATAATTGGTTATTTCTAGGAAGTTTTTTCATGCTTTTATTGTTGTCTGCTACGGACCTGTCGCCCCTCTGGGGCTTAAGTGCACGGGGTTTTGGCGTTTCTATACACCTGTCGCCCCTCTGGGGCTTTTAGAGGCTGGTGCACAGTGCGCACCCTACAAATGTACTTTTCAAACAGGATCTAAAGGATCGAAAATTGAGGAAATATAATTCTAAAGGAGACAATGAATGGAACAAGATTTTTCTAACGAAAACCATTGGTCCGATGTGTTTTTCGCCGAAGAACCTCACCCAACGTTGAGTTATCGTTCAGGGATGGTTGTCTATGAAGAATCGCTCATCAAGGGAGGCTTCGTGTCCAGAACTTGGAACGGGTCGGGCTACGTCAACGCTTGGGAGGATGTCCGGCTTGACCCGGCTCAACACGCCGCGCCTCAGTCGTTCTGGCTTGAAATAGACGGGCAACTCCTTGCATCACACTGGGAATGGGTCGATTTTGAGAAGAACGAGGAGACTCGACACGGATCTCACGGCGAATGTACCTGTCTGCACACTATAGTGACGCTTAGGCATACGGTCCGTCCGGTGACGGTGAAGGTCCACATGCTGTTAGATGCCACGCCGGTTATGACTCGATGGCTTGAGATAACCAACACGGGAGATCAACATGCAGCACTCTCGGCGGTGTATCCATGGAGCGGCGTATTGAAATTTTCGGGCCAATGGGGAAGTCATGGCGTACCGGTAGCGACAGACATGTCAGATCTCTATTCTATCGGATACATGGCTAATTCCGCTTGGGGTGACGAAGGGAATTTCAAATGGCACTCGCTTCCAACAGCGGGATACCGCGTGGATGGACGGTATCGCCGAGATCGGCATCGCCACCCGATGTTTGTCCTACGGAATAACGCCACCGGCGAACATTTTATCTGTCAACTCGCTTGGTCGGGCGGTTTCTCGTTCGAGTTTGATCTTGATGCGCCTGTTGGCGATGTGGGGCCTTATAGCCTCTTTTTCCGCGCCGGACCCGATGCGCCACCGCCACATCGTGTCATTGCGCCCGGGGAAACGGTCACGTCGCCTGAAGTTCACTTGGGTATGGTGTTCGGCGACTTGGACGCGAGTATTCAAGCGATGCATGATCATCTGCGACGCAGCGTGTTCATGCCGCAGCCTAGAGGGCGCGGCGGGTGGATTGAGTCCGGAATCGGTCCCGAGCTTGAAATCACTACCGATTATGTCTTTCATCAGATAGAGAACGCGGCGGCTTGGGGCAGCGAGGTTTTCTTTATCGACGCCAGTTGGTATGCACCGCCCTACGGGAGTTGGTCGACTACAGTCGGCGATTGGGAGGTGGACAGGCAACGTTTTCCGGACGGAATCGGACCGTTCCGCGATCGGTGCCATGAACACGGGATGCTCTTCGGGCTTTGGATGGATTCCGAGCGCATTGGGCCCGAAAGTCAAATTGCGGTGGAACACCCGGAATGGTTGGCAACCGCCTACGATGGCGAACAAAGACTGGGACGAATGCTGGACTTATCCAATCCGGATGCGGCGAAATGGATGGAGGAGCAAATTACCCGAGTCATTTCTGAAAATCAGTTGGAGTTTTACCGGTTAGATTACAACGTTGGGGGGATTCGTCAAGGCGGCCAAACCGAACGCAACGGCTATGTGGAAAGCCTCTATTGGCGATACTACGAAACGCTCTATGCGATGTATGATCGTTTGCGCGCACGATTCCCGGACGTAATTTTGGAAAGCTGCGCCGGCGGAGGGGGACGCACGGATATTGGCATGGTGCGACGCTTTAGTCACTCTTGGGTCACGGATTGGCAGATTGCTCCGCGTTCTTTTTCCATAACCAACGGGATGACGATGGCACTGCCACCGGAACACGTAGACCGTCTCGTCGCCGGTCAGAATGGACACATTGTCGCAGAACTCGAATTTCAGTGGCGGTTGTTGCTCTTCGTCAGACCTACGCTGGCGTTCTTTCATCCGCTCGGCGCGAGTTGGAATCCTAATCAGCTCGCACGCATTCGGCATTTCATTAACCTATACAAACACTTCGTTCGACCATTCATGAACACCGGACGAATCTATCACCATACGCCTGCCTTTGAAGGTACCGAACCTACCGGCTGGGGTGTGCTGGAGCTTGCATCAAGAGATCGCCGACGTGCCATTGCGGGCATATTTCAACTGTCGGCGCCGCAAGAGAGTGAGTATTGTTTACGCTTCCGCGGCTTGGATGTTTCCAAACGCTATCTCGTGACCTGGGACAATAGTGGTCAGACCTGCGAAATAGACGGCTTTACGCTCATGAAACAGGGCGTCACAATTCGGCTTGAAGGAGCGTTAACTTCAGAGTTATTGCGATGCAATGCAACCGAATAAACCACAAGGAGAATTTCCGATGAAAGCAACGAAGTCTCACTCTGGCTTAACGCTTATTTTTTATCTCTGTTCCGTTGCCGCGCCAACTCTGCTGGTGCTTTCCGTTGTTGCGGCGGAGCCGAAACAAGTTCCCGTCCCAGAGGAGGCGCACAATCCACCGTGGCTGGAAAGCCGTAGGCAGGCGCAGTTGGAGACAGTCGATCAGTTCAAGGTTTTCTATGATTTTCAGTTTACTGACCGCGTCATGGATAGCGGAATTCAATTTGTTCACCAGATAGTGGATGATGCCGGGAAAGCCTATAAGTTGGTTCATTACGACCATGGCAATGGGGTGGTAATTGCAGACGTTGACAAGGACGAACTGTATGATATCTACTTTATCAATCAGCTGGGAAGCAACGAGTTGTGGAGGAACCTAGGGGACGGCAGATTTGAAAACATTACGGAATCCGCAGGTGTGGCGGTAGCGGACCGCATCAGCGTCACCGCTTCCTTTGCCGATACTGACAACGACGGCGATCCGGATCTCTTTGTCACCACGGTCGGAATGGGCAACCTCTTATTTGAAAACGACGGAACCGGCGTGTTTAAGGATGTCACAGAGACATCGGGACTAGGTTATGTCGGACATTCGTCCAGCGCCATATTCTTCGATTACAACCTTGACGGTCTGCTAGACCTCTTTTTGACCAATGTGGGCGTCTACACCATACCGCTCAAGGGGCGAGGCGGCTATTGGGTCGGGCTTAGGGATGCCTTCACCGGTCACTTAAAGCCGGATCGCACCGAAAACAGCATTCTTTACAGGAATATGGGGGACAATCGTTTCGAGGATGTCACCGAAGAAACCGGCTTGATTGATGGAAGCTGGAGCGGCGACGCCTCGCCGATAGATGTCAACGGCGACAATTACCCGGACCTGTATGTGTTGAACATGCAGGGCCATGATGAATATTACGAGAACGTTAAGGGCGAGTCCTTTGTGAAGAAGAGCCGTGAAGTCTTCCCGAAAACCCCGTGGGGCTCAATGGGAATCAAGGTTTTTGACTATAACAATGATGGTTTGCTGGACATCATTATTTCGGACATGCACTCGGACATGTCCGAGGATATTGGTCCGGCGCGCGAGAAGTTGAAATCCCGGATGCAGTGGCCCGAGTCCTCACTACGCTCCGGGGGTAACAGTATCTTCGGCAATGCGTTCTTCAAAAACGAGGGCGGTGGCAATTATGTAGAGGTCTCGGACGAGATAGGCACCGAGAACTATTGGCCCTGGGGATTAAGTGTCGGCGACCTGAATGCGGACGGGTACGACGATGTGTTCATAACCTCGAGTATGAACTATCCGTTTCGATACGGTGTGAACTCCCTGCTGCTGAACAATCGCGGTGGAATGTTTCTTGATAGTGAATTCATCGTAGGCGTTGAACCTCGTCGAGATGGACGAACGACGAAGCCGTGGTTTGAGCTCGATTGTTCAGGCGAGGATAGGGGACACAAGGATTGCAAGGGGCAAACGGGGCGGATTACGGTGCTTGGGGCATTGGGGACGCGATCGTCCGTCATCTTCGATCTGGATGACGACGGTGACTTGGACATCGTCACGAACGAGTTCAACTCTGAGCCGTTGGTTTTAATCAACAATTTGTCCGATAAGAAAACAGTCAATTATCTTAAGGTGAAGCTGATCGGGACAGACTCAAACAGAGATGGATTGGGTGCCAAGGTTACGGTTACCGCTGGTGCGAAGTCCTACGTTAAAGTCCATGACGGACAGTCGGGCTACCTTTCACAGAGCCTATATCCTCTGTACTTCGGATTAGACGACGCAGGCCAAGTGGATCGGATTGACGTCCATTGGCCCTCGGGCAAAAGGCAGGTCGTTACGGGTCCTCTTGATGCCAGTAAATTGATTGAAATAAAGGAGGAATGAAGGGGGTTGATTTAGAGCCTGTTTGAATAATCGGTGGCAAAGCCATTTTTGGTCATTTGTAGGAAGTTTTTTCATGTTTTCATTGTTTGGCTGCTACATAACCTGTAGGATCTCTATCGCAGCCGCTATCCGTTCGTTTGATCCCCGCTGGGGCTTTTAGAGGCTGGTGCGCAGGGATCTCTATCGCAGTCATTATTCATTCCTTTGATCGCACCCTGCAAACTGTACTTTTCAAACAGGCGCTTAATCTCAATTTTCTCGAAATTGTTTAGGTTCTGTTGACAGATCATCGTTACCTAGATGATTGAGGGAGGCATAAATTGGTTCGCTGATATAAACAAATTGGACTATGTGACCGCGAGTTGGTGTTAAGTCAGGGTGGGAAGAGGAATCTCTATCGCGCTCATTGCCCACTCAATTGATCTTCATTCAGTCACTTGACACTACGGAGTCGCGAGTGAAACTCGCTCCTACAGGTGTTGGGTTTCACTGTGTTTAACCCGACCTACGGGTTAGTTGTGGGCGGGGCAAGGGGATCTCTATCGCACTCGCTATCCGCTCGCTCGATCCCCGCCTACGGATTCGGTGTCGCACGGCTTTCCGTTCAGTCCAGTCGTTGTATTTTTGTACAAGTCGAGCTAAGAATCTGTAACCGTGGACTATTGAGTACGTAAGTTTCATAGTCAGATTTCGCACCCTCGTTAATGGGATTGGGGTTGTCGGATTCGAAATCGGCAACTGCAATTTTTTCTTTTCGCTGCAAAAAAACTGTTGACACACCACGGGAATTTAACTATAATTAAGGTAATCTGGCAGTTATAAGTTGTCGGAGAAGGCAGCAATGATGTTTTTTGATGCCACAGTTGAGTGATAATCGTGTAAATTGATAGATGGTTTTCTCCCAAAACGGTTGAAATGTCGTAGGGGGAAACTAAGAACCGGGTATATGGAACCCGGAATGATGTTTGCGGGCTAAAGCAATCCCGTAAATGTATACGGGTGAGATGCGCTTCGCCGCTTCCTCCCCTCAAATTAATAAACATGAAGGAGATTGACATGAATATGGGTTTTGTTAGATCAAGCCTATTATGCCTAGGTGTGCTCTTGGCGTGCCTAGCCTTTACAAACATTAGCGACGCCGTCACAATGGACGATGTCCTTGCTGTCTGGACTTTCGACGAAAATGCTGGTGAAGAAGCCGCGGATAGCTCCGGCAACGGCAACAATGCCGAATTCAAATCAGGCGCTCCCCAATGGGTCGCCGGTAAATTCGGCAGCGCGTTGCAGTTTAACGGCGGCGACGCCGAAGACGGCGACTGGGCAGAAACGGGTGCCCCGGTCGTTGTGGATAGCGTTGACTTCACGATGGGTTGTTATGTGAATCCAGGCGACTCCCAGAAAACTTGGACGAACATTCTCTCAAGCCACGAAGAGCCGCCGCGCCGTGGTATTTCCTTTGAGATGATTGAAAACAATCTCAATTTGTTCGGTATTGCTGTTGGCGACGGTGAAAACTGGGCCGGGAATGGTACCGTTCAGCTTGACACCGGCGTGTGGAACCACATGGCTTTCGTTCGTACCGGCAATATTGGCACATGGTATTGGAATGGCGTGCCCGAAGAATTCGAGATGCCGGGAGGCATGTTTGAATTGGCATCCGCCAATCCGGTTGTCGCCGCCACCAAACCCTTCCGCATTGGCAACTGGATACTCGGGGGCCGCGAATTCAACGGAGCCGTTGACGACGCTTTCATCTTTGGGAGACCGTTGAGCGCCGACGACATTGCCGATATCGCAGCGAACGGTATTGCTGCCGCACTTGCTGGCGGTGGAACTCTCGTTGATCCGAGGGACAAGGCATCGGTTACTTGGGGAGAGATTAAAGCCCGAAGGTAACTTCAAGCAGATAACTCTCTTGGGTAATCAACATCCATCCGTGAGGGCACGAGTTCCATGTGCCCTCACATCTCCTATAGGAAGATTTTAGGAAATGATAAAAGTCACAAATCTAAGACTTTTCCTCTTCGTTCTCCTGCTTGGCTATGGTTGTTTTCTCTCGGCAAACATCGCTGTGGCGCAACTCGACTTTGATGGCGCCTTGGGGATTTGGCTGTTTGACGAGGGACGAGGGGATAACATTGAGGATTTCTCCGGCAACGACAATAACGGGGCAGTTGCGCAAGGCAACCCCAATTGGGTGGATGGGAAGTTCGGCATGGCATTGGAGTTTGAACAGAATAGCTGGGTGACAATGGATACTCCTGTCGTGACAGTCGAAAAGATGGTTGATTTCAGCATGGGGTGTTGGGCGAACCCCGAGAACAAACAAAAGACGTGGACAAATATTCTGTCCAGCCACCAAGAGCCGCCGCGCCGGGGTATTTCGTTTGAAATGATTAACAACGACCTCAATGTGTTCGGGATTGCTATTGGCGACGGAATAAATTGGGCGGGGGCAGGAAAAGTCCAACTAAAAACCGGTGCTTGGAATCACTTGGCGTTCGTCCGCACAGGCCGAAACGGAACATGGTACTTGAACGGAAAAATCCAAGGTAAATTCGGCTTGGCTTCGGATGATCCCGTTGTCGCTGCAACATCCGACTTTCGAATTGGCAATTGGGTGCTCGGGACTAGGGAGTTTAACGGCAAGGTTGACGAATCGTTTGTTTTTAGCCGTGCGTTAAGTGCCGATGAAATTGACATCATCGCCAAGAAGGGCATTGAGAACGCACAAGCCGTTTCCCCCAAAGACAAAGCGACTACGACTTGGGGAAAAATAAAATCCTGGCATCAATAACCTAACTAACGCCCTGAGGAGTTTGTATTGAGTTCCTTTCGGGTTGCATAACCCAGTGGGCCGTAGGACGTGGCCCCTTAAACATTACATCAACAGCAAAGGAGGTCTCTGTCGGGATGATTCATGTGTTACGTCTGTTCCGTTGAACTTCCAGTTGGTGCGTGTTGAGCTCACGGAAGAAGCATATTCCTGACATTATAAACGTCAGTCAACTTAGGATGTGTTCACCTATTTTTGAATCTTCCCGGCAAAAAACTCATGAAGATAATAATTGCTAAAGTAACGCTTTTCGCCATCAGTTTTGTATTCGTAGGTTTATTATTCACGAGCGCCGCCCATTCACAGCCTTTTCTGAGAAAAGCCGTGGCAATCTGGCTGTTTGATGAAGACGGGGGCAAGAAAGTCAACGATTTTGCCCGCAATAACCACGATGGCGAGTTTGAGGGCAAACCTGATTGGGTGCCGGGTAAATTCGGGTCGGCATTAGAGTTCAGCGGCGCGGACGAAAACCAGTGGGTAGACATTAACCGTCCGGTGGTCGTAGACACCGTTGATTTCAGCATCGGATGCTGGCTGTTACCAGGCGCCCCGCAGCACTGGCACCAGAATGTACTCGCCGGTCGGGACGCAGACGGGTCAGATACGGGCATTTCCCTTGCGCAGTACGAAAACGCGGTCAATAGCTATCGAATTGTTATCGGAGGCGTGTTCAATTGGCAGGGGTTGGGCAATCCGAGACACGCTGCCAGAATAAATCAGGATGAATGGACGCATCTGGTTTTCGTGCGTGAAGGTAGGAACGGGATATGGTATAAAAACGGCGAACCCGATCGTCCGAAACGCGGCGATTTCTATATTGATATAGGATCAGTGAAACCAGCGAATCCTTCTGAGGCAAACTTCCGCATAGGAGCCGCTGTATTTGATGAAGCACGGCGCTACAGAGGCATTATTGACGAGGCGTTCGTGTTTGAAAGAGCGCTGAGTCAGGAAGAAGTTCAACGGGTCATGAACGAGGGATTTCAGGAAGCGCAAAACGTCGATTCCAAGGGCAAGACCGCGACGGTCTGGGGACAGATAAAGTCGCGGCATTAGCCAATTTTCTAGTTCCCAAACCTGCTGTTAAAGATTCTTAGGAATCTGAAGTCGACACAAACGATCAACGTGCCACGGGAGACTTGCCGCAGGAGATCGGGATGATTCATGTGTTACGTCTGTTCTGTTAATCTTCAGGTTGGCACGCGCCGATCCTCACTGAGGAAGCGTGCCCTAACATTATAGGCTTCCATAAAAGTACCCGGCTATTTCTGAATCGTCCCGGAAAACAACTTATGAACATGATTATTGCTAGATTCACACTTTTCGCTATCAGTTCTTTATTCGTAAGCTTAACCTTAACGGATGTCGCTCATTCCCAGCCTTTTTTGAAAAATGCGGTGGCAATCTGGCTTTTCGACGAAGGCAGGGGCAAAGAAGTTACCGATTTTGCCCGCAATGACCACGACGGGGAGTTCGCTGGAAAACCCGAATGGGTTCCTGCCAAATTTGGGACAGGTTTGAAATTCCTCGGCGCAGACCAAAATACGTGGGTAGACATTGAACGTCCGGTCGTCGTGAACTCGGTTGATTTGAGTATCGGATGCTGGATGCTTCCAAGCAACCCGCAAGAGCGGTTCCAAAATGTACTTTCCGGTCGAGACGGAGAGATATCGGACGCCGGAATCGCCCTTCTGCAATACGAAAATACCACCAATAATTATCGGATTGCTATTGGAGGCGTGTTCAATTGGCAGGGGTTGGGAAATCCCAGGCATACTGCCAAGGTAGTTAAAGATGAATGGACGCATCTGGTTTTCGTGCGCGAAGGTAGGAACGGGATATGGTATATAAACGGCGAACCCGATCGCCCGAAACGCGGGAACTTTCATATTGATACAGGTTCCAATAGACCTGCGAAACCTACCGATACGAATTTCCGCATAGGAGCCGCCGCATTTGATGAAAACCGGCGCTACCGAGGCGTTCTTGACGAGGCGTTTATATTTGAAAGAGCGCTGAGTCAAGAGGAGGTTCAACTCATCATGAACGAAGGATTCCTAGAAGCGCAAAATGTGGACGCCAAGGGCAAAGCCGCAACTGTCTGGGGCAGAATAAAATCGTCGCGTTAGGCAGATGTTTCCGTGCTCAAGTCTGCGGTTAAGAATCCTCGAAATCTGAAGTCGACATTAATTATTAACTGGTAACAGGAAATCGGGATAGTTTATGTGTTACGTCTGTTCCGTTGACCTATCAGTTGATATGTCTTGCCTCACGGAAGAAGCGTATCTTGACATTATTGGGTTTCCGTGGAAGCGCCCACCTATTTCTGAATCTTCCCCTCAAAAAATTCATGAAGACTATATTGCTAAGCGCCCGCTTAAATAATCGGTAGTAATGTTATTGGGACTTAGTAGTTAACTGCTTTTTGGTCGATTTGCTTGCTTTTCTCTTCTTAATGTACAATCATTTTAGACAGTGTTCGGAATCTTGATTCACACTAAAATACATCTCTATAAGAGAGAAATGGAGGCATATCATGTTGACCAAGCGTTTGTACATGCTCGCGGGAGCATTGCGGGTTATCTGCGGGATTTTAATTTCCAACACTATGGGATTTTCAGCACACCATGATGTTGTCGTTGACAGAATATACCGATAGCCAAACAATTCATGTGGCTCAGGTGAAGCATTCATCAAAAAATCTTATGAAAATCTCATCATCTTTTCTGCGATTATATTTCCAGCAAGACTCCATGATATACAGTGGCAGCCACTTCTTGCTGTAGTGATGATGCGTTCCGTAGAATGACCTCTTGACACAAGCCCAAAACGACTCGATGGTGTTGGTGTGAGTTACGCCGTCCTCAGAAACATATCTCTCTTGGTGATGGATAACATGTCTTTCGATATCTTCGTCCAGACTATTGTAAGAGCGAAATTCATCAGTCATAAGAATAGACTCATCGGGTGAGACATTGCTAAGGATGAATTCTCTGATATTTTCACCAGATAGAACCTTCATGAATTTAGCAACCACCCGACCGCCTCTCTCGACTACGCCGATGACGGGAGATTTATTTGTGCCTCTACCTCTCTTAGATTTTGCTCTGGGTTTGCCGCCGACATAGGTTTCGTCCGCTTCAACTATCCCTTTCAGCAATTCATCACTATCACTCATTTTCTCACGGAGGCGCATTGCCATATACCAAGCGGACTTTTGATTCATGTCCAAGTCACGAGCAAGCTGACAACTCGATATGCTTTTCTTGGCATTGGAAAGAATTGAGATAGCCAAAAACCATTTCTGGAGAGGTATCTTGGTACCATGGAAGATGGTTCCTGCTGTAGCCGAAAAGCTAGATTCACAATCGTAGCAATTCCAACCAGTAGTAATGTCGTTTTTGTTCTTGCGTCCAACTTTTTCACTGCCACAGTGGATACAGCAAACACCGTCCTTCCAACGTTTTTCCTCTATAAATCTGAGACAAGATTCTTGATTTGGAAACTCTTTCATAAGATTCAAAATGTCCATAGCAAACTCCTACGAGAAGAATAGTCACTATGGACATCTACGTGTGACGAAAAGATTTACGACAGGGTACCAAGTTTTATGTTTGTCGTCAGTCTAAAAGCTACAAGCTACTAATTCCGATGTTATTACCGGTGGTTTGAGGGTGGGCGTTTTTATGTTTTTTCAGTCGCCTCCGATTTACCTAGAAGATATCTATCGCATTGGGATCTCAATCACATTCCTTGTTCGGTCATGTGATTCATTCGCACGCTTAATTGCAGGGGTCACTATCCATTCCTTTGATCGCGCGCTTCAAGAGTGCTGATGATAAACTTGGTTTTAAGCGAATGGTGATAAAAGAAGATGTTTCTTCGATCAGGCTCTAAAGTAACGCTTTTCGGCATCAGTTTTTTATTCGTTTGCTTGATATTTACGAGCACCGCTCATTCACAGCCGTTTCTGAGAAAAGCCGTGGCAATCTGGCTTTTTGACGAAGGCACGGGTAAGAAAGTAAACGATTTTGCCCGCAATGGCCACGATGGCGAGTTTACTGGAAAGCCCGAATGGGTACCTGGTAAATTTGGAACAGGATTGAAATTCGCAGGTGCGGATGACAACCAGTGGGTAGACATTGAGCGTCCGGTCGTCGTAGACTCCGTTGATTTTAGCATCGGATGCTGGATGCTCCCGGGTGCCCCGCAGCACTGGCACCAAAATCCGCTTTCCGGTCGGCCCGCGGATGCGTCGGACGAAGGCATTGCTATTGCACAGTACGAAAACGCTGTCAATAGCTATCGAATGGTTATCGGAGGAGTGTTCAATTGGGAGGGGTTGGGCAATCCGAGAAACTCTGCCAGGCTTAATCAGGATGAATGGACTCATCTGGTTTTCGTGCGCGAGGGCAAAGGAGGGACATGGTACAAAAACGGCCAGCCCGATCGCCCAAAGCGCGGCAATTTTTACATTAATATTGGAAATGACAATCCCGTGAATGCTACCGAGACGAATTTCCGCATCGGAGCCGCGTCATTTGATGAATTACGGCGTTACCGAGGTATACTTGACGAAGCGTTTGTATTTGAAAGGGCGCTGAGTCAAGAGGAAGTTCAACGAATCATGAACGAAGGATTTGAGGAAGCGCAAGACGTCGATTCCAAGGGCAAAACCGCAACGGTATGGGGGAGGATAAAGACCTCGCGTTAACATAGCTTTATCGTTCCGAGGTTTGCCGTTAAAACTCCGAGAAAACTGAAGTCGAACTATCAGCCTATAACAGAATAAAATAACCCCATCTCGACACATTTGAGATGGGGTTATTTTATTTGTCCGACGATGACAAGGGGGGTGATTTGGATGCTTATCATAGCTCGGGGCAATTTCCGGAGGGGCAGGAATGCCAGCAAACGCCCCACTAGGGCGCCGCACGGGACGCAAGATATTCCTTTTAAGTTCTTTCTACTGCTTCTCCTCTTTCTGCTTCACGCTGTCGCAATTGCCCAAGCGAATGAGTTGCTTGATTTCAATGAACTCGTTCCACGATATGAAAAGGCTGTCAGGAAGGGCCAGTCATCAATTGCCGCACACATGAATCTCGGTTTCGTCTATCTTGCGTTGGCAGCGATGGACCAAGCGATACTTGAGTTCGAGGAGGCGCTCCGTCTGGATGTCATGCCCGCGGAGCAATACTATTGGCTTGGGCGGCTTGATTACCTTCGAACGAAATCTGACGACGCCATACCTTCTTTTCAGTCAGCGATACAACTGCTGCCAACCTGGGGAGAGGCACACGCAGAATTGGGATTGTGCTACTATCAGCTTCACCGTTATGATGAGGCGGAAACCGCTTTCGAGCAAGCTCTTTCGCTAATTGCGTCGTCACCGCCCCACCGCTACAAATTTGCTCCACCTACAATTCTCGCGAAAGATCCGGACTGGAAAAATAAGGTAGCCCCGCTGTCTCAGGCAAATATCGCATACTACCTGAGTTTAATCGCTTTTTCACGAAGTCATTTTGCCAAAGCCGCCGAATACTGCCAACAAGCGATTGCCTTGGATCCTGAAATTGCCGAAGCGCACATGCAACTCGGGTTAGTCTACCTCCAAAAGAAGGAGTGGGATGCAGCCGAGAACTCGATCCTAGAGGCAATTCGGATTACCCCCAAGTTGGCGAGTGCGCATTATCAATTGGGGTTACTCTATTTCAAACGCGGCAAGGTGCAGGAGGCAACGGAATCGATGGAACAATCCCAGCAGATTAACAAGGCTGAAGAGCAACTTCTCGAACAACGCGTCGGCACGATGCGTAACAAGAAAAAGGGACCTGTACTCTCTAACCTTGGCCAAATATACTTGAATGAAAAGAAATTCGATGCTGCAATCCGAGAATATAGGAAGGCTCTGTGGCATGAACCGAATCTTGCCGAAGCACACAACGGACTCGGATTTGCCTATGCGATGCGCGGACAGTTTGAGGAAGCGATAGCCGCTCAGCAACGAGCGCTTGAATTGAAGCCGGGGATGGCGGAAGCCTATATCGGTCTTGGAATGGCCCGGCTGAAGCAGGCAGAAATCTCTCAAAGTGAGGATGACTATGAATCGGCCCTTTCAGCCTATCGCAAGGCGGCGGAGTTGAAGCCCGATCTTCCGGAAGCGCTACGGAACATCGGCAATATTGCCTCAACGTTATCACGGGATAAAGAAGCCGAAGTTGCGTATCAGAAATTGTCAGAACTCCAGCCAAATCTTCCCAGTGCGCACATGGCTCTCGGGCAAATCTATAAACGGAAAGAAGAATTCCAAAAGGCGACTTACCATTTTTGGGAAGCACTCAAGCGAAATTCCAACCTCATCAAAGCGCATCACAATCTAGGATTCATCGCTGCCCACCACAAGAAATATGATGAAGCCATCGAACATTTCGAAGCGGCGCTCAAGATCCGATCCGAAAGAGCGGATACGCATTACTTTCTTGCGGAAGTCTATTTTGAACAGGAGGAGTTTGAAAAAGCGGACCGGATGTACAGGCGCGCGCTTGAACTTCAACCTTCCTTTGCCAAAGCATCAGAGCGACTCGCACATCTTTACAATACACTCTCGCGTACGGCGTATCTCAAGAAAGATTATGTCAGCGCTGAACGTGCCATGAAACAGGCTTTGGCATTGCAACCCGAGAAGCCACTGTATCGGGAAGTTCTAAAGGCCATTCAGAAAGCCATCAGTGACGAGGAAGAAGTGAAATAAACAGTTTTAGGTGGTCGAAATTCAACTGCTTGATGCGAATAAGGGATAAAAGGCCAAATGGACTTCCCTGAATATCTGACGAGGATGAATTAGCTTTAGCCGCGCGATAATGCAAAAGACAGTCGTCACAAGACGTGCAGTATTGTAGGGGCTTGTACTGATTCCCAGCAACTCCTACTGGATTGTGCAAATGGAATCCGTGTGTTACTCCGCGCATTCGACCCATTATTCACTGTTTTACAGCACAATTTGCAATCTCCTCGTTTTGACGGCGGCAAATGTTCCGCTGAAGAAGCTCTCTTCCAAGTTCGCATTCGGTCAAGCCGAGTTGCTCACCATCTATATTATGCTGAACCTGTCGGCGGCTTTAGTGGTCTATTCGCTAAAAGAATAATGTATAAGGTAGGGGTATTTTGGTAATTGTCTGAATGGAATCTCTATCAGGATTTTCTATGGGAACTCTAGCGCGTGGGAACTACTATCGCACTCCCTATTCGGCCGTTCGATCCTATCCGGTCAGTTGCTCCTTCGTTAACCACTCAGTCGATCGCACCTTTGTCAGTCGCTTGATTTATTCGCTCAGTCGATCTTATTCGGTCACTTGATTCCACCCTACAAGTATTATTGTCGGCAATCGGAATTCCCTCCTACAAGCGACACCCGTGGGAGCCATCTCCCGCAGAGGACGCGCAGTGAGTGGCGCTATTGCAAACCGAACTGCGTAACTCCTTTAGGGGAGAATCAATTTTTTCCTTCCATTATCGCGCGGAATGCGATAGAATCTATTTCTAAATTATATCCGAGAATCAGAGTCTGCACAAAGAGTCCTACAGTGCTTCAATTGAGACAAAAAATCCTTGTACTTTATCTAAATACCCCGGACTTGAAGAGTCGCGTCGTTGCATGGTCAATCTTTGATGGAACAGGCAAAGAACGACATATGACAGGCGACAGCGATGAACCGCCTTACGGTTCCGTTCTTGATGCCATGAAAGACGGCTGGAGAGTGATTCAATTTCCCCAACAATTTCCGGCTTATCCGGGTATGGAATACCAAACGGCTTATCTCAGATTTGAGTACATTCTCGAAAAATTGGAGGAGATTGATGGCTGACGAAAAGAACTTGCTCAATTCCAAGCAGATGGCGAATTTCGTGGCAGACGGGTACCTTCGTTTCGATGAGCTGGTGCCAACAGAGTTGAACGAAGCCGCCCACGCCGAGATGGAGTCTGGCAGCATCACCACGAAGGGGGCCGGAACTGTTCTGGATGAGACATGGTCCGAAAATTCCGCTGTCGGCGATGTCTTTCGTCTACCTGAAATTCGCGGCATAATAAATAGCCTGGTTGGCCCAAAACCACTTTACGATCACCATGCTGTTCATATCGTACAGCCTAATCACAAGATAGGTCAGATATGGCATGCCGATGCCATAATTGACCTTCGACTGCACTTTGACGTTCAGTTCTTCTACTTTTGTCACAATACACCACGCGAGATGGGAGGCACTATGATACTTCCCGGCAGTCATTACCGTCGTGTGTGCGAAACCGATGTGGCACGATATCAGAATTTCTTGGGGCAGTTGCCAGTCGTCTGCAAAGCCGGGACACTTGTTGTTGTTCACCACGGCATTTGGCACTGCGCCCAGCCGAATCTAACCAATCAAACGCGGTACATGTTCAAACTCAGGCTCAATCCAACGTCAAGGCAGCTTTGCTTGTGGGACACTGCCGATATTGATGACCCGTCAATATCCGGTATTCTCAGTCGCAATCACGAATGGTACGGCAATGAGGTGCGGCTGGAGATTGTCAATCGAATCAAGTTCTGGCGATTTTTGACTGGAGATGACAAGTTCGATGTCAGTTATTGGCTTTCCCGTCTTGAGAATCTCCCAGAGAATGTACTTGAAGCGGCTTGAAGTAGGGACGTAGGTTTGATAGTCGATCAATTTGATTGGGTTTACCAGTACGTCGTTCAAATCCACCCAGTTCGGCGATTTCGCCGTAGGGAATGACGAGGGATGTCTACGGGAACTCTATCACGCTCCGTTTTCAGTCGATTTCGATTCGATCCCCCTCTGACAAGAGCCCAGCCTCATACACTTTCATGACCTCAAGCGCGAATTCCAAGGAGCCCTTTTCAGCAGGTGTCGAAGCGAGAACACAGTCGCAAAAATACCGCATCTCGTTATAGAAACCTTGCTTGAACAGCGCTTTATTTTCTAGGGTGGCAACACAATTTTGCGCCTCCCAGACGATGGCGCCGCTGTCGAAACCCTCCGGCGCGTAGGTTGTCGTCCGTCCAAGGTCTGGGATGATGCCCCGTTGAAGGGTCACGCTCAAATTGCTATCAATGACAACATGGCAGCTATTTCCGAAGAAACTGTAGTTTTCTAGGGGCTGTGAGTCAGCCAGGTGGAAGTTACCGATGGCGCCGCCGGAAAACTCCAGTACGCACACACCTCCGGAGGAGTTTCCACGGTGAACGGTCACCGCGGACACTTTGCCACCAACAGCGAGAAGCAGGGAAAGAGGATGGCAACCATTTTGCAACCAGTTGGTGTGTTGAAACTCTCGGAGAATTTGTACCCCATTTTCGGGTAGGGTCATGGGATAAACTGCCAAAAGGCTTAATAGCGGCGCATAGGCTTTGGTCGAGAAGACCTCAATGACCTTTTCAGTAGATGGCATGAAGGCTTTTTTGAATCCAACAACAGCGATGTTGTCTTTGCGGCAGCGAATTATCTCCTCGACCTCTGAAACGCTCAAGCCGGGAGGTTTTTCAAGCCAGACATCCAGACCTGCGTCAAACGCGTCGCACGTCAAATTCAAGAATGTTTGAGGCGGTGTGCACAGAAAGACGGCATCCAAATTCTCATTGGCGTACATTTTCCTAGCATCGGCGTAATATCCCGATGCGCCGTATTGTGAAGCGGTCAATTTTGCCCGCCGCAAATCGATATCGCACACCGCTACAAGTGACACGGGCAGGAAGGTCATCGTCGGTAGGATATTGCGGTAGGCGTGCGAACCTACTCCGACGAGACCGACGTTTAGTTTCTTTTCGAATTCTCGTTGCTCATTCATTTTTCAAACTCCGAGGTCTTAGTCCAAATGAAGTTGGCGTGATTTATTCGTCGGGATGCGCATTGTACCGCTGGAGCCCCCGATAGGCATATTGACTGAGCTAGTAGGAAAAGCAGAGATATTATAGTATCACGAAACCGACCAGAATGTTCAATCCAAATATGTGGATTACTTAAGCGAGGTCTGAAACTCAAATCAACCGTTAGATAAGCAAGATAATAGAGATCGGAATGAACGAATCCCATATCATCTCTCCAACTTATAGTCATTTAGTCATTGCAATTAAGAATTGTACACGTGAGATCAACTTGGTTCGGTTCGTAGTAGCGCAATTTATTACGCGACTTCTGTCGGAGCGAGCTTTGCGTGCTACAGGAGGTCGCGATCGGGAGATCGCTCCTACAAAAATCTTTCGTAATAACTTTCAATCATCACATCGACAGCAAGTGTGTGTAAATATGAATCTAAATGACTATAGTGGTTTATTTTCTAAGAATATTTGGTAAGTGTTTGGGGTCGGTAGTTAACATTGTCTGAACTGTGATTCATAAGATTTTGGGATTACCTTGATTGTCAGTGTTTAGTTGCCAGTGATGAGCCGACTAAACCGTACTTTGAAGCCACTAGGATTTAGGGAAGAAACCGAGGTTTCAAGAAAAAACTCGATATCAATAAGTTTCCATAAATAACAAATATTTAGCGAATGAACTACTTAGGGAAGGAACACAAGGAGACGGAGGTCACATGAAGACAGTAACGCTCACAGACGTTAACGAAGGCGAGTCGCTTCAATTTCCTTGGGGCGCGATCAAATGGCTCTGCAACGATGAAATTGATTCGCAGGCTGAAATGACCTTCGGATTGGTTTTTCTGAACGTGGGTGAAACGAACCCCTTGCATTTTCACCCGAATTGTGAAGAACTCTTATATCTCCTATCAGGGGAGTGCAATCACCGACTTGGCGAAGATACTTTTCCGATGAAGGCGGGAACGATGATACGCATACCGCGCGGCGTGAAACACAACGCGGTGAATACCGGGTGGCAACCGGTAACCATGATCGTGTGCTATTCCGCCGCAGATCGGCAAACCGTTTTTTGCGATGAAGACGAAATCACGCAAGATAATGGATGATAGAGAGATAACCGGATTCTGTTGATTTTTCTCCTGTTTCGCGAAAAAGGTCTCAGTCGCCGAGATATTCTACATGACGTACTGCTCTGGCAGGTCGACAACCTCGTCGGCCAAGGCTTCGAAATCCAAGCCGATCGAGACGCAACTATGATTGCCTCACATCTGCTTGACCATTTCAGCGTTTTGGGAAAGGCATTGATGGTCGCTCAATCCATGGTTTGAATGAGATTGAGAATAAAAAGGGTGTTACAATGCGAATCTTTCGAGCTATTCTAGCAGTTTTCTTGATTGTGTTAATTGTCCTTTTAGGAGCGATGTTTTTTGGGATTGGCTTCGTTGGCGGGGTAGTGCTTAAATCTTGGGAAGTCGTCAAGAACGTCAATCTACAGCAACTTGAATACCGCAAAGATGTTGACACATGGCAGCAGCATCTTGAAATATACTCTTCAATCTGCACTGTACAACGGGAAGATTCGATCGATTTTCTGCTAAGGAAACTGCAGCGCTTGAGCTATGAAGAAACACAGCAGGGCTATATTAAACCCAGCCTTCCAGGGCAATATACCAAGACTTTCGGTTCATCGCAGTATTCCGGTATCATGTGGATATATCTCTTGGGTTTCCATTACCCTTATGCGGATCGGAAGCCGTATAGGGTAGAAATCGCGGTACGAGATCGAAAGGTTGAATCTATCCGCAACGATTTGGGCGAATATCTGCCCAGCTTTGATTTACAGCCGGAATTAATTAGTGAGCTTTACGGCGAGGATGATGAAGCACGCGAACTTATTTCGCTATCGGCGATGCCGGACACACTATTGAAGGCGTTCCTTGCCGTGGAGGATAAGCGGTTTCACCAACATTGGGGTGTTGACATAATAGCTATTGGCCGCGCAGTACTCCGAAACATACAGGATGGGACGCTACAAGGCGCTAGCACAATTACACAGCAACTTACTCGGAATATTTATCTCTCGCGAGAGAAGCGGATTCTACGAAAAATCAAAGAGGCGCTTCTTGCCCTGCGAATTGAGAAGGCTTTTTCCAAAGACGAGATATTTGAACGGTACCTTAATCTGATTAACTTCGGACGCTACGGCTCCCGCGAAGTGTTCGGTGTGCAAGAAGCCGCGAACAGTTACTTCGGAAAACCCGTTTGGGAGCTTGAAGTTCAAGAATGCGCGACGCTTGCCGGCATTCCCAAATCCCCAACGCTTTACTCACCCATCCGCAACCCCAAGGAGTCAATGAACCGCCGCAATCTTGTTCTCGGACTGATGCGGAACGCGAATTGCATTTCGCAAGATACCTATGAAGTAGGCTTGGCTACACCCCTCGCCATTGATGCGCCCGAGGACAAGCAAGGGCGGGAAGCCCTGCATTTTATCGAATACGTGCATCAACAACTGGAGGACATGGAGCACCTTAAAGATCAGTTGTACAACCAGGGGTTGAAGGTCTATACGACACTTGATATGTCCATGCAGGAGGTCGCTGAACAAGCGGTGGCTGATCATTTGCGTCAGCTGGATAAGGGTTTTTCAAATCTGCCCGACTACGATGGCAACAAACTTGATCCCAACGGAATCGATCCGAAAGAAAATTATTTGCAAGCGGCGCTGGTTGCCATTGAACCCCAAACAGGATATATTCGATCGATGGTAGGAGGACGTGACTACTACATCACTCGTCGAAAGATAAACTTTTATAATCGCGCGGTAAATTCCCTCCGTCAGCCCGGATCCGCATTTAAACCGATTGTACTTGCAGCTTTCTTCAACCTCCCGGTCCCCTTGGCAACCCCTGCAACCATTGTCCGAGATGAGGCGTGGTCTTCCATTAGCGAATCATGGAGGAAATGGACTCCACGAAATTACACGGATACGTACCACGGGGATGTCACATTACGCACAGTTCTCGAAAAGTCAATTAATGTTGCAACCGCAAAGTTGATGAATGATCCCGAAACCGTTAAACTCGGTGACGAGAAGGATGGGATTAAGCGGACAATTGCTTTCGCCAAACGCTTGGGCATTGAAAGCAAACTGCCGGAATATCCGTCGCTCTCCCTCGGCGCAGGGGATGTAACGCTGTTGGAACTCACCTCAGCCTACTCGATTTTTGCCAACGGTGGAATGCGAGCGCAGCCACGCAGCATTCAATATATCGAAAACCGTAACGGCGAACTTCTATTTGAGAATGAAATGAAACCCAAAAGGGTTGTTGCGGAGAGCCTAGCCTTTGTAATTACCAATTTAATGAAGGGTGTCATCGAGAATGGTACCGGCAATAGAGCAATTCGAAGTGGTTTAAAGCGTCCGGCGGCTGGCAAAACCGGAACGACTGATGATTACAAAGATGCTTGGTTTGTCGGTTATACGCCACGGCTTGCTGCCGGCGTTTGGGTAGGGTTTGACGAATCCAAAAAGAAGAACAAAAGAAGTCAGGGGGAAGGCGCCAAAGCCGCTTTACCAATCTGGGCAAGATATATGATTGAAGGGGCAAGGGGGCCCATTGAGGATTTCCGTGAACCTGCCGGGGTTGTATTCCATGAAATTGATAAAGAAACAGGCTTACTCAAGTACCCCGGCAAGTGCGATCCCAAGAATATCATCCGTGAGGCGTTCCTTGAAGGCTATGCACCGGCTATGCTTTGTACAGCGCACGACTGATGCGTGTGGACAACGCTTTCAGTTTGGGGCGATTTCTTGCGTTCAAGAAAGGCGCAGGAGATTTTAACCATTCGGTCTTTTTGGTAGACCATTGGAAAAGACGCTAGCGGTTTTCGGTATCATGCAGATGACGTGTTGGGTTTCACTTGAATTTTGGTGTGGAACGACGGGGCAAGGAGATCTCTATCGCGGTCGTTATTCACTCCCTTGATCCCCGCCTACGGGATTGGTATTGCGCGGCTTTCAGTTCAACCCAACCGTTTTACGTATGTACAAAGTCAAGCTTACAGAGTTCGCTATTTGTAGAAAACAGACATTCCTATGGTCGTGAATCGGAGTTCGCTCCTACAGGGAGTTACGCCAATTGAAATCGCATCTTCGATTTGACGATCCGCGAACCGAACTGTGTGAGTCCCATATGTAAGATTTTCTGTTGGAGTGGCTATAAATCTAATTCTCCTTGTTTTTGTTACTTCGGCGATTGCTTGCAGCGTTCTTGTGGTGGAGAAATTGATAAAACTCGAACATTGTCTCTTTGTCTTTTTCGGGTAGTTCGGTTATGCCTCTAAGCATCATGCCGACTTTGGGATCTGCCAATAGATCGTCGTAACGATTGCGCGGCTTGCCAAATAGGTAGTCGGTCGTCACTTTCAGGGCGTCGGCTAAACTCGGAACTGTGTCAAATGCGGGCTTTCTTGCACCCGATTCAAATTGTGAAATCGCCGCGGGCGTAATATTAGCTGCCTTCGCAAGTCCTGTCTGCGTCAAGTTAAGTTCGCGACGACGTTTTCTAATCCGTGAAACAACAGTTTCCATCGGAAGTTCCTTTCGCGGAGAACATCAATCCATTCGTCCGCAATCGGACTTAATGCTAACGGATGTGATGTAAATTCAAACATGCCAACTTTTTCTTATTACAACGTTAAAATTGGGCAAACGATACGAGGAATTCGTACGGGGCCCACCCGCCACCGTGTTTATTCCTCAGCAAAAGTCAGTAGGTTTCAATAAACAAGCGTCCATGTGCTAGCATGCGAATGTTAGCCTCGCACCGCAGAGCGGTTTCAATAGTGCTCGGTGCGGGTTCAAATTTCTGACGGCGAGTCGAGATTTTCGCGCGGTCGATTCCGGTGGATTCTTCGTGGATGTAGTCTTTAGTCGACGGAGTCGAGAGGCATTGGTCGGCATGGTGTATTCGTCAACAAAATGGTTTACACACCGTACTGCTCCTACAGATTGAGAATCTCATCGGTCAAGGCTTGGATTTGTCAATCCAAGCCGAGCGGGAATAGTCATGGGTGTCTAACATCTTCCGTGCCAATGCGGCATGGGCTACAGTATTCGTCTTGAGTGGGCCTTTTGTGAAATCTTTGCGTGCCCATCACTTTTGTGTCTTGACAAGGCTTAACGACTATGATAAAATCTGAATAACTCGGAAAAAGCGAATCAAAATCCTTACCGCGTTCAGAGTGTTTTTGGAGGAGGCTAGATGGTCAGAGTAGCAACAGTTTGTGCAATGTTGTCATTTTGTTTATTAACCCTATTTGCCTTTGCGCCCGCCGGCGTTTCCGCTGATGGGCAGCAGACACTCGGACTCTTCGAGACAGCGGTGGAAATTCGTGGCGAAGTTTCTGTGGGCGGCATGCGGAAAGACATCGCTCGACTTTCCAGTCTCTCCACTCGAGTTACCGGCTATGACGAGGCAGCGAACGGTGCCAAATATGTTTTCGATCGTTTTGTTGAAATCGGCTTGCAAAATATTGAGGCACGCGGATTTGAAATAACCGTGCCGATTGACGCAGAGGATGGAAAACTTGAGTTACTCTCGCCGGATGGAACGGTTTCCAAGAGCGTCAAAATATCTCCCTGTTGGCCCAACCTCGTACGGACCTCCCTTCTCCCTAACGGAATCAAGCATCTTGTCAATTCCGATGAAACTCTCGAAGAGATTGCTCAATCCTACCAAGTCGACGTTCAATCTATATTCACCAATCCCCACAATCAGTATCTACAAGATCAGGGTGCTGACGGTCGTGACAATGACAGTGACGGCGACATTGATGAAACAGGCGAATTTGCACTAATTGAGGGGAATACCGTTTTCGTTCCTACGGGCGGGTTAACGGCGCCGTTGCTATACGCTGGTGATGCCGAGCTTGTTGATTTTAACGGGTTGGATGTTGGTGGAATTTGGTACGATGTACAACCCGGCGACACGCTCGAAAACATCTCGCACCGGTTCCGAGTGAGTCGAGGAAGCATTACCGATGACGTTTTGAATGGTCACCTCCAGAAGACGGAAGACGGAATTGACAATGACGAAGACACAGAAGTCGACGAATATGGAGAAATTCCGCCGCTTGAAGAAATCGTCCGTTGGGGCAACGACGGGATTGATAATGACGGTGACGGGTACGCGGACGAGGTCCCCGGTGATGACGAAGACGCTATAGACAATAATAGAGACGGGCAAATCGATGAGCCGGGCGAGTTTGTGGCAGCTGGTGAATCCAGCATCTTTATTCCACAAGGCAGTATTGTCCTAGTCGACTTTAATTCTGGCACCCGCTGGATTAACGCCGCGATGTTGGGAGCCAAAGCGGTGATTTTCATCGAACCGGAGGCCACTATCCGCGGTGAAGCAGAGAACAAATTCCTGACTGTTCCTGCCAATATACCTCGCTTTTGGATTTCCAAGGAGGACGCAGAGGAACTCAAAGCGATGATGGCGCAGGAAAATATCTCCGCTCGATTAACCTGTACCATGACTTGGCAACGCCGTATTGGCCAGAATATCCGCGGCTTCCTTGAAGGCAACGACCCCGTATTAAAAGACGAATTAATAGTCCTTACCGCTTACTACGATTCAATGTCTATCGTTCCCGCGATGGCTCCCGGTGCCGATCCGACGGGCGGCATTGCCGCACTGCTTGAATTGGCGCGTATATTCAGCAACGAAGAATTCCGCCCCGGACGTTCCATGCTATTTGTTGCGACCGATGGACACTTCCAAGGCTTGGCCGGTATGCGGTCTTTCATGGAGGGAATTGGCCAAGATACCGTCGGCGGTGCTACGGATTCGCCGGGGACTCCCACGATGCATGGTCTACGGCGCGGGCTGTCCGCAGACCTCTTTGAATTTCAGGAACTAGGGCGGAAGTTGTTACTCTCCATTGACCGGAGCGTTTTGGTCGACTTGCCTCCGGATTTCTATTACGATGTCCACAAAATTGATGCAGACCTTGATTCACTGGCGACAACCCTGGCGGCTCTGTCCGACACTCGGGGGAAAATCAGTTCTCTCCGTGATGCCCAGCGCGACTTCAAAGAGAAACAGAAGAAGAAAATTGAAACAACGAAGAAACGTGAGAAACAGGGATTTACCGCGGAGGAAAAGTCGCGTCTTGAAACAAATCTGACTTCGTTCAAAAAAGATTCCTTGCAAACAACTCACTTTCTGCGAGACCTCGTAATACGGGTAGATCGACTTCGTTCACAGGCCTTGAAGGAATCTCGGAAAGCCCAGCGGGAGTTGCTTGAAAATATGGCACTACCTATGGCGCATCTGGACATTTGGGCGCTTCGGCAGCTGAGAAACGACCTTGAGGCAAAGCGGATTGCGGACAGTTTTTCGCGAGAACCCTCAGAATCCTACGTTTTGCCTAGAATGGTGGGCGACGGGTACGAAATTCCAATCGATGCCGAAGCCGGGGATACGCACCTCGGGGAGCAAGTCAAGATTCTATCAGAGTATCTTGAAAACTGGGAACTGGGCGATTCGCGAAAATTTGCACTCCAATTTACTCCGGAAAAATTGCTTGACCGCCACCTAGATTTTCACGGTCTCCAGCGCATAAATAGATCTCGGAAGGTTGTCAATCGAGCCACTCAACCGTTGGCTAACTATATCGCCCTTGAGCAACAGATGCTTGAACGCGCATTGGCGAAAATTCCCGAAAGCAGTGACGCTGAAAACCTAATTAAATCAGCAATTACAAAACTTGCTACCGACCCGTCATACTATCCACCGTCTATTGTTTCAGAACTAAAACAATATTTAAGTCAACCGTCCGTTGAGCGCTTGGATCACACACAGACCGGGCTTCAGCAAAAGCTCAGAGAAGCCAAAACGACCGAAACAGATGATGCCTCGCATGCGATTCTAGTCGCGGACTTCGTCAAGGACAAACAGTCCATCTTTGAGGCGGCACTGCGAAATGCGCGATTGGAGAGGAACCGGATCCGGAATTTACTGCGAAATCACGGGGAACTGGTTCGTGTGTATCTCGCAGAAGAGGAACTGGTGCTTCGTCACTATTTATCGAAGAATGAAGTGGATCAGGCGGTTGAAGCGCGTTCTCAAATCTTTGCCCACTTGTCCGAAGAGATGCTTCTTTCTTACGTGCAGAGGAAGGCTGCGAATGACGTTGTTGAACTAAACAACCTTTTGAACCGATTGGATACGCTTGATCGTGACCTGAGCGAGGAAACAAAGATTCTTCTGCGCGACAACATGCTCACGCTCAGGAATTCCCGATTTCGTAACCTTCAAAGTCGCATCGAAAAGATAACCCGAATCAGTAAGTTCGAGTACAACCGCAAGATTTCCCAGATGGAGCAATCCATAACCCTTCAAGATCTCTTCAATCGTTACTACACTTCCCTATTCATCTCAATAGACCTTTCTACCCAGAGCGACAAATTCGGTGTTTTCAATAAAGGTTGGTTCTACAATCAACAGCCTGAATTTGTTCTGCGACGAGAGTTTGCGTCCATCGGCAACAAACTCGCCGAGTATGCGGAAGACGCGGATTTCGGCGCGCGCGTCCGGAATCTGTGGACTTTCACCGATGATCAGATTCGTCAAGGCGTCCTGAACAATCAGTGGACTGTTGCGGGAACAATTGAATCCAAAGCGGCGGTTGAAGGCAAGACGCTGGAGACGCTCATCAGTGAGCACTTTGACACGTTCACGGCGCTTTCCGGAGTATCGCGCTTGATGAAGTTGCAGTTTGAGCAGATGCGAGATCGCGGGGAACCGTCCGAGGATATGGTCAAGGATATGGACTACATTCGCCAGGAGGTAGAGCGATTTATCCGCAACGATGTTCGGACGGCGAGAAAGGATCGAAAAAATAGCATCCGATTGTTGAATCGGCTTAACGCAATGCTGCAACTCAGGTGCGAAGATGCTTCAACGTTATCGCAGGATGAGATTGAAGACATTAAGACCCTAATTGGACTCGTAGGTCTCGGCGGGGAGACAAACTTCGTGAATGCAATCTCTGCTAGCGGCGGAAAAACTTGGCAGACTTACATACCCGGCAAGATAGCTTTTGACAGCGAAGTTGCCACGTTGACCGGCAAAACGGGTATTGCCATTGCCACCGTGGAAGATGCGCGTATCCTCACTGATACCCCCTTGGATACAATCGATCGAATGCATGTAGAGGAAGATGGGAATCTGCACCAACAGGTCAAAACACTGGCGGCCATATTGGTACAAGCGATGCGCGACCCGAAGATGCCAACAGCCGCGAAGGTCGGAAACTTTTACTGTAATCTATTCGGCGATGTAGTAGAGTTTGATGCGCGTGAGAGCGCTCTGCCCAATAAACCGGTTCCTTATCCGATCTTGACATTGCGACGTAAGCACAAAACGATGATGGGGGTAAGAGGCGACCTATTCACCATGGGAGACAACAAGGGGAACTTTGAGGTCGCCGGACTGGCAATGGAGGGGCGTGCGACGAATCGAATCGCGGGTACGCAGGAGGTAGAGGCATATCTTCTTGATCCCGATTCCGGGGACATTGTTTACGCGCCGGACCTTGGCAACTACGGAGCCAAGTTACTGCCCAATAAAGTGCCGATTGACACTCGCCGCCGCGGTTGCCGCGTCGTGGTGTTTCCTTGTGTTTCAACAACGATTTACGATTTAGTCGATCAACGCTATCTGCGCACCTTACGTGAACTTCAAGTCTACGAAGCCACATCGGATAGCGCTCCGGAGAAATATGGGATTTCCAAACCTTGGCAGCAGGAGGGCGTTTCCGCTGCCGAACCAATTGCGCTCGTCTATTCCGAGCCACATGAACGCATCAAAATCGGTATGGCGTATGGGCAGATTGGGAAACGCTTGTTATTGATTAAAGCGACAAAAAGCGGGATGAAAAATCCGACGCTATACACGGGTGAGGGTTTCGTTGTACGAGAGAACGGCAGCATTCGGGTGACGCCTTACGTCGTTGTGCGGGATATGTGGTGGCTTGATGAGAATCGATCGCGCCTCTACAAGCGGTTCGGCATTTCGAGCGATAGACTTGACAAGCTTCACGAATTTGCCCACGAATATCTCGAGCAGGCAGAGTTGGCGCTCCAGCAGAAGGACTATCAGCAGGCGTTGAAACTCGCTCGTGCGGCGTGGGGCTATGAATCCCGCGCTTATCCCGATGTAAAGAAGACCGGTAACGATGTGGTTAGTGGCGTGATGTTCTACCTCGCACTCCTGATTCCGTTCGCCTATTTCTTGGAACGTTTGCTATTTGCCTCCCCAAGCGTGAATAAACAGATTATGTGGACAGGGGTTATCTTCCTAACCGTCTTTTTCTTCCTCTCTCGGGTGCATCCCGCCTTCCAAATTACGACCACCCCGATAATCATATTGGTTGCCTTTATCGTGCTTGCTCTAACAGTGATTGTTATCTCAATCATCATCCGCAAGTTTGAGGAGCAACTTGAGAAGATTAAACAGGAAGGCAGCAACGTATATAAGGCTGATGTGGGAAGGTTATCGGCATCAGCGGCGGCGTTCAGCCTCGGAATTTCGAATATGAGGAAGAGGGGCGGACGGACAATCTTGACGTGCGTGACATTGGTCATTCTGACGTTCACCGTTATCTCATTCACGTCGGTCCGAACCTTTATGCACCCTAACAAGACTAGCCTGCCTGCCGTCACACCACGTTATACCGGATTGTTGATTCGTGACCAATATTGGCGTCCACTAGAGGAGCCCGTATTAACTTCCGTCATGAACGACATGCGCAAGACTAAGATACCCGAGAAAGATGCACGGCTTCTGTTCAAGAGGAGAGGAAAGACCGATGCCGAGATTGATTCGCTTTTGGATTCATATATTGAGACGGCTGAGGAGTCCCCGAAGCTTGGGGCGGCCTCGGGCAGTGCGACAACTATACGAGCATCTGTTGCGGGAAGCCAGCGGCGGGAAGTTGCGGCGTCTACGAGTGTGGGCGAGCGCTCACGATTTTTCGCCGTTCACAATGTAGTAGCACCCCGCGCATGGTATCAATCTTCCGGTACAGGCGACCAATCGTTCGTGCAGTTGACGCGCACACCAAATCCGGCGGATCCTGTGCCACCGCTAGATCCGAAGACCGGTCAACTATTGCCCTACGCTGCGAGCATGCTCATTGGAATGACACCTAACGAGCCTGCTGCCACGGGTATTGATTTGCACCTTCAATATGGCAAATGGTTTAATCCAATGGATGAAGATTCTTGGCCCACCTCTTGGCCCTATGCCTGCGTGCTGCCCAAAGGGATAGCGGATGTATTGAAGATAACGGAGACTGATGTAGGTAAAGCAACGGTTTCCGTCTACGGCGCCAATTTCACCGTTGTCGGAGTGCTTGGTATCGGATTCAAGGATTTGACCGATAACGATGGCGAAGAGATGACACCGGTCGATTACCAACTGATGCAACAGCAACAATCTCGCGGCGCCCAAGGGGACCAGACTCTAGAGGGTGAGTTGCAGAAGTATCTCCATTTAGTGCCGGACAGCATCGCTATTCTACCCTATGAAGTGGTCATGAATCAGGGCGGTACGCTAAGAAGCGTTGCTGTCAATATGGACCCCTTCGAAGGCGATTCGAACATCTTTAGCGGGATCGATAAACTCGATTTGATAATGTCCCCTCTGATGAATCGAGTTGCGCTTGACTTCTTCGTTGGTCGTGATAGAGATACGTACCTGTACAGCTCAATCGGCATGACCTCCTTTAGCGGAATGGGAAACTTGTTCATACCTATTCTCATCGCGGCGTTGATTGTGCTGAATACGATGCTCGGAGCTGTCTACGAACGCGTGAGGGAAATCGCGATTTATAGTTCTGTCGGGCTTGCACCCGTTCATATCGCCTTCCTTTTCCTCGCGGAAGCTTGCGTTTATGCAATCATCGGAGCCGTTTTAGGTTACCTTTTGGGGCAAGCTACGGCTACGGTCATGGTTAATTTTGGATGGCTCGCCGGTTTGACTTTGAACTATTCCTCTATGTCAACGGTGGTCGCAACTATCATTGTGATGATCGTGGTCATCGGAAGTACGCTTTATCCAGCAATCAAAGCGTCCCGCATGGCGGTTCCCGATATCGAGCGTAAGTGGAAATTACCGGAGCCTGAGGGGGACGAATGGCACTTCAATCTTCCGTTTACCGTTTTGTCCGAGGAATCACTTGGCTTGAATGTTTTCATGCGAGACTATTTCGATGCACATGCGGATGAATCCGCGAGCGACTTTTACACTGATCAGGTTACCTTCAACCAAACGAGCGAGGGAGGAAATGGCGAAGAGGAAGGTTCCTATTCGATCGGCATGATGGTTTGGCTCGCCCCCTACGATCTAGGTGTCAGCCAATCGATACGATTTATCACTTCCCCGGTAGGCGGAGAAGAGGAGGATTTATACAATATTACGCTTGATGTGCATCGGGAAAGCGGTGAAATCGCTTCATGGAAACGAGTTAACCGTCGTTTCTTGAATCTCGTGCGGAAACAACTCCTAATATGGCGGACGTTCAGTGCCGATATTCGCGGAGAGTTTCATGAACGTGGTCGTCAAGAACGCGAAGCGAATGAAGGCGCTACTGGTGTTCCAGAACTAGCACCCCAACCGGCTAATTAAGAGCGTTTAGTTTTAGGAGGGATTGGGCTGCTTTCAAAGGGGGATTTCGAGAGTTATGGAAAGGTTGATAAGCTTCATTATCATTGTTGGGGCTCTTATATGGCTTGCCGCAGTGCTTTTCATGGAGGCACGGTGGCAATGGCAGATATTTTCCGCGGCGATAGTGATTGTCGGCATTATCGCTGCCCACATATGGGAGGGAGGTTCCCAGAACAAAGACGAAGAGGAATAACATAGAACACGCTGACTGCAACGTGTAACGGAGTTGTGGTCTTGAGCCGCTAAGTCGGCTATAGAGATGTGGATTCGCTCTAAACCGAGAAAGGCAGGTCTCCCTACGGCGCCGTAAGAGGCAATGGCCAACACGGCAATTCAGGTAGGCAACGATGCTGATGGACTGAGAGAAGTCGTTAATTCTCCGAAGGGCGGATCGGTTTGTTTTGTATGGCTTGGTCAAGCTAAACAGAAAGGAGAACACTACATTTGGCGAGAGAGAGAGTATCTCAAGCAGACGAGTGGCAGGCTTGGGCGCAGCGGTATGATATTGATGGCGGAATCAGAACCTTTGAATCGGGGTTGACGTTAAAGGTCTTCATAGGCGCGATTTTTGTCGGGCTGCTGATGATGCCGGGGTCGATTTATCTTAGCTACGTATCCGGACAATCGGGCGCGGGGGCAGCGCCGTGGGTGGCTGTCATTCTGTTTACGGAATTGGCACGTCGTTCGTTTACGACCGCTCGGCGGCAAGAACTGTATATGCTGCTTGGATTAACCGGGGCTGCCGTTGGAGCCGGCACTCAGTATCGTGGTTTCATTTGGTACGCCTATTTTATCAATACCCCGCAAGCGGAATCATATGAGATTGCAGACAAGATTCCCTTCTGGATCGCGCCAGGGAGAGATTCAATTGCCATTGCCGAGAGAACGCTTTTGCACATGGATTGGTTCTGGCCCATCGCCTTCTTCCTAATATTCAAACTGCTAGGAACTATCCGCGGTATCAGCGCCGGTTACATTCTCTTTCGCCTCACCGCCGATCTGGAGCGGCTGCCCTTTCCGTTGGCTCCCATAGATGCACAGGGCGCCACGGCATTGGCTGAAACGACCGGAAGAACCGAAACTTGGCGCTGGCGCGTGTTTTCAATCGGATCGGTGGCGGGTCTGATATGGGGATTCATCTATATCGGTGTACCGTCTCTTACCGGCGTCATGATGACGACACCGATTCAGATCCTGAAAATCCCATTCATTGACTTTACTCCTAGCATCGAAGGTTTTGCCCCAACAGGGGTGTTTGCGCTTTCAACGGATTTCGGACAGATGCTCGTGGGGTTTGTGATGCCGTTCCCGATAATTATGTCGGAATTTATTACCGCGATGTTAACTCAGTTCATCGTGAATCCACAGATTCTGTACCGTTTTGAGGTACTCCATCAGTGGAAATCGGGACTTGATGTGCGCGGTGTCGGGCTGTTTAACGGACTCGACTTCTGGATAAGTTACGGTATGGGCAAGTCCTTCAGTTTCGCGATCGTCGGAATGGCGGCATCTATCCCGATGCTGATTAAATTCAGGAAGTCACAACCTCAGAAGGCGGGGCAGCGCGGTTCACTCCGTCCGCCGCCCGGACGCGGAGATTTTCCAATCTGGTTGATGGGAATCTTCTGGCTCTTTGGTATGGTGACGTTCGTGGCGTTGGTGCACTGGATGGTTCCAAACTTTCCGCTGATGTTCCTCCTCGGATTTGCTTTCTTGTACACCCCGCTTAATTCCTACATCACTGCCCGCACATTCGGAATTTTAGGACGCGATTTGTTTGAAATCCCTTATATCCATGAGGCTACGTTTATCCTCAGCCGCTACGAGGAGATTGACATCTGGTTCGTTCCACTACCCGACGAAGACTACGGGCGCGGAACACAAGGTTGGCGGGTGCTTGAGTTGACCGGGACGACCTTCACCAGTAACATCGCAGCTCAACTACTGATTATGCCGATCCTGCTAGTCTCGGGTATTGTTGTCTATCATTTCATCTGGAAGATTGCGCCGATACCCTCCTCGCAATATCCTTACGTACAAACATGGTGGCCAATCCACGCTACCAATGAGGCGCTCTGGAAGACTTCGCTCCGCGATGGAAATAGTCAGATGTTACAGGCGATTCGGGGTGATTATGTCGCCGCCGGGTTCTCATCCACCCTTGCTTTATACGGGCTGTTGTGGGTGGCGAAGATGCCGAGTATGTGGTTCTACGGGATCGCGGGTGGAATCGGCGGCGACCCGGGTATGATGATACCCCGACTTCTCGGCGCGGTAATTGGTCGATTCTATATGATTAAACAGTTCGGGTTGAAGCGGTGGTTTATGTTCAATCCTGTTCTAGCTGCCGGCTTCGCCTGCGGAGTAGGCCTTATCGGCATGGCAACGGTGGCAATTGCTTTGGTTTCGAAAGCGGTGATTGTGAAACCGTTCTGATGCACTTTCATGAGCGGAGAAAACGGGTTTTTTTTGAAGGTTCGGGTTCTTTAGCTCGACTTTGTACATCTAAGCGGGATAACGGACAGTGTCAATCAAGCATTGAAGAGAAGCAGGGACATTTTGATTATCTGGCTTATTTGATTGACCGCGGTTTCTTATACCCATACAACCTGTGAAGATCTCTATCGCGCTCGCTATCCACTCGTTTGATCCCCTCCGGGGCTTATAAGGCTGGCGCAAAGGTTCATCCTGATTTGGGGTGAGGGTAATGGCTCTACCCGAAATGAATTTTCAAACAGACTCTAAACCAACCATGGATTGGACTACATTTGGCTGGGCGGGTATTAGGCTTGAGATTCCTTCCAACTGGGAGTTGAGCGGATTATCAGGAGATGACAAAGATGGATACTTACGGTTAGACGGCGAGGAGATGCCGCGTCTGGAGCTGAAGTGGGCGCAGTCGAAGAAGAAAAAACCGGACCTTGGCCGTGTTCTGGATGAGTATTTCAAGCTAGTACGCAAGAATTACAAGCGTAAAGAGGCCAAGTTGCACATTCAGCGGAATGTGAACCTGGTTAATGATGAATCTGTGTTCGAAGGACGCGAGGTCGTCAGTTTTACGTGGAAAGGAGACATACGCGCAAACGGTATCATCTTCCACTGCCAAACGTGTAAGCGCATTACAATTGTGCAGATTATGGGGCATCTCAAAGAGAATCTGCGCTCGACTACGGTGAGAGTTTTGCAGTCGGTGCAAGATCACCCAGCGACACAGAATGTGCTTTGGAGCGCTTATAATCTGAATGTAGAGGTTCCGCGCCGGTATCGATTGGGGAAACATCAACTACTTTCCGGATATCTGCTTTTCTCATTTGCCGATGGGAGTCGCAAAATCAGCATTGAACGGTATGGCGTGGCAGATGTGACCCTTAAAGACCAGGACCTAGAGTCGTGGTTCCGCCCTAAATATGCGAAAGCCATCCGTGGATACGGTTTTGAAATAACCTCACTGACGCATGACGGGGACGAACACCTTAGATTGATTGGCGAACAAACGCGCGTAACCGACCGCATTCCCTTCGCCCCTGTATTGGCGGTGGATAAGGTGATGCGCCGTCAAGTGTTCGCGGCGTATCTTTGGCGTTGTCATCTCTCAAATCGAATTTACGTTGTGCAGGCTATCGCCAAACGTGACGCAGCCAAGATTGGCGAGGATGTGGCGGGAAGCATAAAGTGTCATTAGGGATCAACTGAGTGAATAACGAAGGCGATAGAGATCCTTTAGGGGGGCGATGGGAATCCTCGTGCGAAAGAACACCAATAGAGATCCTAGGAATATAACAAATCTATCTATGTGCGAATATTCTCAGAAGGAATTCGGGTCTCCGAGGCATGCTTAACGCAATTCTATATAAGCTGAGGCTAAAGAAGCGGCAGGATTCCGATTTTAATCGCCGGGATGTGCTGAAGGCTTTGCCGCTGCGGAATCAGCTCATCAAGTGGGAAGTTGATGACAAACAGGAGGTGTCACTGATAATACCTCAGAAACAGAGGTTTTGGGTTGGAATCGCCTCGAAACTCTTTACGCTGCCGGATAAGCGTGTGATAGTTCTTGACGATGTCGGATCTTATGTTTGGCTGCTCTGTGATGGACAGAATACCGTCGGTCACGTCGTGAAGCAACTTTGCAACCGCTACCAGATGACACGCAAAGAGGCGGAGACATCCCTGTTCACCTATATGCGTCAATTGGGCAAACGCGGTATAATCGGATTTGCTGTACCGAAAGACATGAAGGGAGGAAAGAAATAGCGCATGGCAGAAGTTCAAACATCTCAACCCCCCGGCGACTCTGTTCCACTTAAAGTTCCAACGCGATTTCGGCGAGATTTGCCGAAGGAAAACACAGTACGGGTGAGGAATCTTATCAAGAAGTATGAAATGGGCACGACAGTCGTCGAGGCATTGCGGGGCGCGAATTTTGAAATCGCCCGGGGCGAATACATCTCAATCATGGGACCATCGGGTTCCGGGAAGTCAACCCTTTTCAACATGATTGGCGGATTGGATAAGCCAACAGAGGGGCGGGTTTATATTGACGAGGTCGACATCGCTCAATTGGATGCCTACGAATTGGCGTGGTTGCGGTGCCGAAAAATCGGGTACATTTTCCAGTCGTTCAACCTCATTCCAGTGATGACCGCGCTTGAGAATGTATCCCTACCGATGATATTCGCGGGTATGTCGGCTGATGAAAGCCGCGGCAAGGCGGTCGACCTATTGACCCTCGTCGGTCTAGGCGAGCGTGTTCAGCATAAGCCACTAGAGCTGTCGGGAGGTCAACAGCAGCGTGTCGCCATTGCGCGCTCACTCGCGAACGATCCGGCTATCGTGTTGGCAGATGAACCAACAGGAAACTTGGACACCAGAACGGGGTTAGAGATTATTTCGCTGCTCAGGAAACTAAACGAGGACAACGGCGTGACAGTTATTACCGCCACACACGACACCAAGATGCTTGATGTTTCTGACCGGATCTTCCATATGACGGATGGGCGGGTGAGCAAGATTGAATCGCGAGATGAAATCGACCTGCATGTCGGTAGGCTTGATGGAGAGGAAGTGGGTTAATACAAGTTCGTAGTGCATGAGATAAGCACCGTGCTTTATAATAGTGCAACGATAGATGCGGTCATATAGGCAGATTGGTCAAAGCAACCGAGTTTGTGTAAAGCCAAGGCGGGCCAACCCCGCCCCTACGGGTTTTGTTTGCGATTTGTACGTTTTTTTTGACATGTAGGCACACCTCAACCCGGTTCCCGTTGGCAGGGATTAACGAGGGGACTAAGCCCCCCTGGTCGGCATGCACCGGCATCCGTAGGGTTGGGTCTTCAGATCGGCTTGGTGCCTCAATGTCAACAGATCCAAACTAGTTACAAAAAAAGGGAGTGAAGGCTATAGCCTTCACTCCCTTTTTTGGGTTTGCTGAACGGTTTAGTAACCCATTCCACCGCCGCCCGGGGGCATCGGCGGAGCTGCAGGGGTGTCATCGGGTATCTCCGAGATAATCGCCTCGGTCGTGATCATCAATGCGGCAATGCTCGAAGCATTCTGAAGCGCCACACGGACGACTTTCGTCGGGTCAATGACTCCAGCTTCGAACATATCGCTGAACTTATCCCTCAACGCATCGTAACCGATGTTTCCGCCTTCATCTTTAACCTTCGCAAGCACGACGGAATCTTCCTGTCCCGCATTGTGCGCAATTTGACGGAGTGGCTCTTCGAGTGCCCGACGGACAATCGAAATGCCAAGTCCCTCGGTAGCATCGGCAACTTCAACGTTATCAAGCGCCGAAAGCGTGCGAATGAGAGCAACACCACCGCCAGGAACAATACCTTCCTCAACAGCAGCGCGGGTGGCGTGCATCGCATCCTCAACGCGAGCCTTCTTCTCTTTCATCTCGACTTCAGTTGCCGCGCCAACATTAATCACAGCAACGCCACCGGCGAGTTTCGCCAGACGTTCTTGCAATTTCTCGCTATCGTAATCGGAGGTCGTGTCCTCAATCTGATTGCGAAGCTGGTTGATCCGCCCTTGGATGGATTCCTTGCTGCCCGCACCCTCAATAATCGTCGTGTTGTCCTTGTCGATGACAATACGCTTGGTGGTTCCCAGATCATTGAGCGTAACGTTCTCAAGCTTGATTCCCAAGTCCTCGGATATCACGCGACCGTTAGTAAGCACTGCAATATCCTCAAGCATGGCTGTCCGACGGTCGCCGTAACCCGGCGCCTTGACGGCTGCAGCTTGGATTGTGCCGCGAATCTTATTGACTACCAGCGTTGCCAGCGCTTCGCCTTCGACATCCTCGGCAATAATCAGCAGCGGTTTGCCCTGTTGTGCGCTCTTTTCGAGCAAAGGCACGAGGTCTTTGAGGGCGCTAATCTTTTTCTCATGGATGAGGATGTATGGATCTTCTAGAATCACTTCCATACGATCGGCATCCGTGACGAAGTAAGGGGAGAGGTACCCGCGATCGAACTGCATGCCTTCAACGACCTCAAGTGTCGTCTCAAGGCTCTTAGCTTCCTCTACCGTGATGACGCCGTCTTTGCCAACCTTGTCCATGGCATCTGCAATCAGATTACCAATGGCTTGGTCGTTGTTCGCTGAAATTCCGGCGACTTGCGCAATCTCCGTCTTTTCGCCAATCTCTCGACTCATGTCGTGCAGATTACGGACCGTGGTTTCAACAGCTTCTTCAATACCGCGCTTGAGCGCCATCGGGTTGTGACCCGCGGCAACGCTCTTGAGACCTTCGCGGTAGATTGCTTGGGCAAGAATGGTTGCCGTCGTTGTCCCATCTCCAGCAACATCACTGGTTTTGGAAGCAACTTCCTTGACCATCTGTGCGCCCATATTCTCGTTCGGGTCTTCCAGCTCGATCTCCTTGGCGACAGTGACACCGTCCTTTGTAATGGTCGGCGCTCCGAACTTCTTATCAATAACGACGTTTCGCCCTTTTGGACCTAGCGTGACCTTGACAGCGTCGGTAAGCGTATCAACGCCGTGCTTAATCGCATTACGGGCATCCTCATTAAAAGCCAATTGTTTGGCTGCCATGTTTCTGCCTCCTTCCTAAGATTTAGGTAATTTTTGCCAAGATATCGTCTTCGCGCAGAATCAGATACTCAAGGTTGTCGTGAGTGGCTTCGGTGCCACCATACTTTCCGAACAGGATATTATCCCCAGCGGCGACATCCACAGCTTGACGCTCGCCATTGTCAAGCAGGCGACCTTTGCCAACGGCGATAACTACGCCTTCCTGCGGCTTTTCTTTGGCGGTGTCGGGGATGATGATTCCGCCCCTAGTTTTCTGCTCATCTTCTTCAATACGCTTAACGAGAATTCTATCTCCAAGCGGTACAAGTGCCATTATAAGTATTCCTCCTTATAGGCATTTTTATGACACAGTTTCTGAAACTGTAGGATTAGGTTAAATCACCCTTGCTCCAAGGCAAGGGGTTTTAGTTCACCGATTTATTAGCAAGAGCCGTGCCAATACAGGATGATTGATTTTGGTGAAGTGGGTGCCATTTTGTCACGCCCCATGATGGTGTTAAAATGTCGTCATTGGCGCTTTAGGTCTGATGGGCGACATTATGTCGCCGTTGTTTGCATGAGTGACAAGATGAACTTGGCATCCCATTCGATTTTACTATTGAGTGTATCTCAATAAATTGGTATAATTATAATTGTCTCCTAACAACAGCCTATACTACCAGCTTATGGTCGGAATGGACTGAATCTTTCATCTTTCCAATCTCATCTTTAGTGTAAAATGTCCGATAATACCACCAATTCAATCGTCGAAAATTATAAGGGCATACTGCAAGAATACTGTCATGTGAGGAATCTCGGTGATCCGTCGTACGAGGTTACGCAATTCGGAAGCCCGAACGAGCCGCGTTGGGGTGTGGAGGTCAAATACGGTCAAGCACGGCATAGTACGCCAGAACCGCTGTGCGGCTCCAAACGTCTCGCGGAGCAGATTGCGGCGAAGCAGGTGCTTGAGATTTTAGAATCACGTCAAGAGGCGTTCTTGGCGGGAAAGCCGCTAGAAAATAACTCGTCGGCTGCGGCAGCATTCAAGTCTGAGGCGCCCTCCATCCCGGTGGAGGAGGCGGATCTGCCTCCCATTGATGCGCCGGTTGAACTCGTTGCAACGGCGCTAAACGTGGCAAGTCAGCGTTTGGCTGGCAGTTCGCGACGCAGTGGAAAATACCGCGAATCCTCGGATTCAAAAAGAGATAATGAAATCTACGCTCGAAACTTGGCGGAACTAACGGTGCAAATCGTTCGGGAACTCATCACTGCTGCCGAATCAAATAACGTTAGATTTATATCCAAATCGTAGGGTGGGATCAAAGGAATGAATAATGAACAGGATTTACTATCGCCTTGGGATCTCTATCGCGGTCGTTATTCACTCCCCTGATCTATCCGCTCAGTTGATCGATAAAGATCCTTGGCCCACCAGCCTTTCGGACTTCGTTGCCTTTGTAGGGTGCGCATCGCGCACCAGCCTTTTGTCCTCAATAATCCCTAATGGGCTAATCACCCTGTCCTCGATCCTCTCTTCATGAACAACCCGACCCTCCCATCGGACCGAATCTCCAAGATAAAACATCGCTTGCGTCAATCTCGTTTTCTCTCAATCTTCATGGGGTGCCCCTACCCGGCGCCGCGCTGGGAGAAAGCCGTAAAGAAGGTCTTGCGCGATCTCGGTCAGGAAGCGAAAATCCTAGATCTCGGGTCGGGGCTTGATCGACGCACACCCAACACTATCAACCTCGAAATCGAAGCCACGCCGAATGTGGATGTCGTCGGCGACGGGCATTGCATTCCCTTCAAGGACGCGGTTTTCGACGCCGTCATCTCGGAAGCGGTTCTTGAGCATGTGCAAGATCCGAAACGGGTTGCCTCGGAAATGCATCGCGTTCTGAAACCGGGCGGGTACGTTTGCGCCGCGGTGCCGTTCTTGCAAGGCTTCCACGCATCGCCGCACGATTATCAACGCTACACCGTTCCCGGATTCAATCATCTTTTTTCGGCGTTTACGCGGATTGAGGGGGGAGCGTGTGCGGGACCGACGACGTCGTTGCACTGGATTTTCCGGGAGTATGTGGGGTTGCTCTTTTCCTTTGGAAATCTGCTTTTGGCAAAACTGATTTCGCTAGTCGTGGGGTGGATTACGTTTCCGGCGGTGTGGTTGGATTATCTTCTGATGCGAAATAGACATGCGCATATTTTGGCGTCGGCGGTGTATTTTATTGGTAAGAAGTGAGAGCGGTTAGGGCGATGGAAGAGATTGTCTGAATCGCGGATTAAGGGGATTACGCGGATTAGGGATCTCTATCGCACTCATTATCCATTCGCTTGATCGGATTAAAGACTAGTCCTACTTTGTAACGGGAATTTAACCTGTGAAATCCTTTAGAACCTGTTTGAAAAGTACAGTTTGTAGGGTGCGCACTGCGCACCAGCCTCTAAAAGCCCCAGAGGGGATCAGGCGAACGATCAACTGAGTGGATAACGAAGGCGATAGAAGATCCCATAGTGAGTGCGATAGAGATCCCACAAGTATATGACAACTCAAATGTCAAAAAGTGGATTTACCACCTAATTATTCAAGCAAGTTCTAAGTTGGGTTTCACTGGGTTCCACCCAACCTACGGGCTACAAAAAACCGGAGAATAGAACATGGACGGACCAAAAAAGGCCATTGAAAAAGCCCTGCACGAATTCGCCAGCGGTGACCTTTCCGAGAACGCCAAGAAGTTGTTCAAAGAACTCGGCTACGAGAGCGAGAGGACGATGAACCTTGACCCCAACACCGCAGACAGCTTCCTTTCCGCCTTCAATCTCCAAGACAATCAAGGTTTCAACCCCGAACGAGCGCTGATCGCGAAATGGGAATCAATAGATCTTCTGTTTCAGTTAACGGAGGAGGAAATCGGTAACAATCCCAATCTTGAGATCGACTTCGGAGACGGCGGCATTGACGAGGCGCGCATGGAGTCGTACCTCTTTTTCGCCATTAAGCTAAGCGGTGACCATTACACGCGGACACAACTCTCCCAAATTACGCGCGAAATCAACAAACCTTTCGACATGCCCGCCATGATTCTCTTCCAACATGGCGGGGCACTCACCTTCGCAGTGATTGACCGGCGTCTCAACAAACTCGACGAATCTAAAGATGTTCTCCTAAAGACAACCCTCATCAAAGACATCAACTTCGCCAATCCCCACCGCGCGCACATTGACATTTTGTCTGACCTCTCAATTGACGAACTATATGCGAAGCACGAGTTCAAAAATTTCCCGGAACTTCATGAAGCGTGGAGAGGGACACTAGATACCGAGGAACTCAATCGACAGTTTTACCAGAAATTGTTTAAATGGTTTGAGTGGGCAGTATGTGAGGCAAGATTCCCGGAGAGTGAGAAACGCACTTTGAAACCGGAGGAACACGTTATTCGGTTAATCACGCGCTTGCTTTTCGTCTGGTTCATCAAGGAGAAAGGACTGGTTGCGGATGAGTTGTTCAACGACACGCAAGTCGCACGTTTGATGAAAGACTATGACCGTGACAGTGGGGATTCTTACTACCGTGCGGTGCTGCAGAACCTGTTCTTTGCCACGTTGAACACCGAGATTGAGGAGCGTCGGTTTAGCAGAATGACAAGGGACGACCATCGCAATTTCACACTGTATCGCTACAAAGATCAGATAAGCAACCCTGATGCTTTACTGACACTCTTCTCCCAAACGCCATTCATCAACGGCGGGTTGTTCGATTGTCTTGATGACTACAAAGCAATACTAGCGGGCGGTTCCCGCATTGACTGTTTTTCGGATGAGCATTACTGGAAGTTAAGTGTTCCTAACAGTCTGTTCTTTAACGAGACTCGTGGTCTGTTCCCCCTTCTGACCCACTACAAGTTCACTGTAGAAGAAAACACGCCGATAGAGGAGGAGGTCGCGTTGGATCCTGAATTGCTCGGAAAGGTGTTTGAGAATCTGCTGGCGGCATATAATCCGCAAACCGGCACAACCGCGCGCAAACAGACTGGCTCCTACTACACGCCGCGCGTTATCGTGGACTACATGGTGGAGGAAGCGCTGGTAGCGGCGCTTGCAGAACGGGTGAAACCGACAGATGGAGATGCGGAGTTCTGGAGTGAGCGGTTGCATTATTTGCTGGACTACGCAATGGCATTCGATGATGCGAGCGAATGGTTCGATGACCGGGAATTAAACGACATTGTCCGGAAAATCTCAGATTTGAAGATTTTGGACCCGGCGGTGGGGTCCGGTGCCTTCCCGATGGGGATGCTGCACAAACTGACACTTGCACTACGCCGGCTCGACCCGGACAATATCCGGTGGGAGAAATTGCAGAAGGAACGCGCGGGGCAACGAGCGACGGCGGCTTTCGATACCTCAGACCAACAGGAACGGGATGCGGAATTGACAGAGATCAGCGACACTTTCGAGCGATACCGCGATTCGGATTTTGGTCGGAAGTTGTACCTGATTCAGAACAGCATCTTCGGTGTGGATATTCAATCCATCGCCTGCCAAATTTCCAAACTGCGTTTCTTTATCTCGCTTACAATTGAGCAGGAACCGAATGATTTAGTGGACAACTTTGGTATCAAGCCCTTGCCAAATTTGGAGACGCGCTTTATTGCTGCGAACACGTTAATCGGCCTAAAAACAGAAATCCAGTTATTTCTGGAAAATGACACCGTTCAAAAAAAGCAATCCGAAATTCAGTTAATACGCGAAAAGTATTTCTTGGCAAGCACTCGAAAGGAAAAGCTCGGACAAATTGACAAGGAAGATGAGTGTCGCAGAGAATTAGAACAGGCATTGAATAAACAGCAAGTTGCATGGGTCATGCAGCAGAAAAGACAGATAGAGCACAAGGTTGCTCAGCTTCCAACTGAAGAACTTCGGAAGGCACTACGGGAAAAACTAGGACACGAATACAAGCGACTTGAGCGAGAACTGAACATTCGCTTTGAGGAGGCCCGCAAAATCGCCGGATGGGTGCCCTACGACCAGAATTCCTCTGCCGAGTTCTTTGATGCGGAAGGAATGTTTGGTGTTAAAGACGGTTTTGATGTGGTGCTAGGGAATCCACCGTATATTCAGTTGCAGAAGGATGGTGGAAAATTAGGGCGTTTGTATGAACCATGCAAATTTGATAGTTTCACAAAAACAGGGGATATCTACTGTCTGTTCTATGAGAAAGCAATTCAATTGTCAAATGACGGTGGGCATGTCTTCTTTATTACTTCCAACAAATGGATGCGTGCAGGGTACGGCAAAAAGCTACGAGATTATCTCATTAAACACACCCAACCGATTCAGCTGTTGGATATGGGCCGGATGTATTTGACGCCACAGTAGATGCCAATATCCTGCTTTTGCGAAATTCCGCACTTGATTTGCGCACGGCATTCAGAGCTTGTACCATGAAATCTGATTTCGACAAACAAGTAGGGAACATAGCCCGATACCTGAAGAACAATGGCGTGACCATGGAACTACCGCCCAACGGCGAACCGTGGACGATACTTTCACCGGCAAAACTTGCCCTGAAACGCAAAATAGAGGGTGTTGGAAAAGCACTCAAAGACTGGGATATAAACATCCATTATGGGATAAAAACAGGTTGCAATGAAGCATTCATCATAAATGAAGCAAAGCGTGAAGAACTGATTGCACAGGACCCAAGGTCAGTCGAAATCATCAAGCCATTTCTGCGCGGCCGAGACATCAAACGCTATCATGTTCAATGGGCAGGCTTGTACATGTTGGCAACCCAATACAATCTGGATATTCCAAAAAAGTATCCCGCTATCTACAATCACCTCAAAACCGTAGGAGAACAGATAGAATCTGGAAGAATAAAGGCAAAAGGTAAAGGGTTATTCAATAGGGACGACCAAGGCGAGAACTGGTGGAATCTCAGAGCTTGTGCTTACTACGCCGAATTTGAAGAAGAGAAGGTTGTTTATCCCGAAACAACTCTCGCTGCTAACTTTTTCTACGATGAAGAGCGACATTTCATAGAGAAAACCTGTTTTATGATAACTGGTAGCGATTTAAAAATCTTAGTGGGATTGTTGAGTTCCACGCTATTGACATTTGTATACAGACAATACTACGGTGGTACTGTGCTCGGCAATAAGGGATATCAATACAACAAACATGCCCTAGAAGAGCTCCCGGTTATTGAGATTTCTGCTACAGAACAGCGTTCTTTTATCTCTTTAGTCGATCAGATTCTCGACGCCAAACGTGCCGATTCGGACGCCGATGTATCCGAACTTGAAAGTGACATTGACCAGGTGGTATACTCGTTGTACAATCTGACTGCTGAAGAAATTGCTATTGTGGAGGAAAACACGGTCTGAATCACGGATTACACGGATTACGCGGATTAGGGGATCTCTATCGCACTCATTATCCATTCGCTTGACCGGATTAAACGCAAGGCACTCCGCAACCTGGATTCGATCCGTGAATCAGAAGATGCCCGATAATTTTCCATTGTGAAGAAAAGAGAATGAACAAACCTCTAAAAGGTTTCATCACCTATTCGCATAAAGACGAACAGAAAAGGAAAAAATTGCGGACGTGTCTTGCTGTAATGGAGCGGGCAGGCGAGGTGACAATTCGCGACGATAGTGACATCAACCCGGGCGGCAAAGCGCGTCAGGAAGACATTCTTAAAGAAGTTGCTGATTCGGATATTCTGCTTTATCTCGTTTCTACTGATAGCCTTGCATCTGGAAACTGTAACAGAGAGTTGACCGAGGCAGTGAGAGCCAACAGACGTGTTATCCCCATCATCCTTGAGAGTTGTGATTGGCTGAATGACCGACTCCACGGCTTCGGAGCTCTTCCGGACAAAGGCAAAGCCATAAACAAATGGAAACCTCAGAGTGATGGATGGCAGAATGTAGTGGATGGTATTCGAGAAGTTATTGAAGAAATGCAAGCTCAAGCGGATACATCATCCGGGACATCTGAAGAAGAACTACAGGCTAAATTGGCACTCAGATACGGTAACGACTTAATGATGATTGGACAAACCGACAGAGCAATAGAAAGCTATTCGCACGCAATTGAAATTGACCGAAATTATGCCGAGGCTTATAACAATCGCGGGGTTGCATACCAGAAAAAGGGCGACTTTAACCGCGCCATTACAGATTTTACCAAAGTGATAGAGCTTAAACCCAATGATGCCGTAGCCTATACCAATCGCGGGGGCATTTATGGGGACACAGGTGATTATGACCGTGCCATCGCAGATGTTAATACCGCAATAAAACTCAAACCCAATTATGCCGGAGCGTATAATAATCGCGGGTTAGTTTATAATAATAAAGGAGATTTTAACCGTGCCATTGAGGATTATACGACGGCGATACAACTCGACCCGCATCATGCAATAGCCTATTGTAATCGTGGCATAGCTTACAACAGCAAAAATGAGTATGACCACGCCATCAAAGACTTTAACGTGGCCATAGAACTCAAGCCAAACCTTGCCAACGCCTATTGCAATCGTGGCGGTGCTCACATTCATAAGGGGGATTATAACCGCGCCGTCGGCGACTTGGACACAGCAATAGACCTGAACCCCAATCTTGCAGAAGCCTATGCGGATCGTGGCGGTGCATACATTCATAAAGGGGATTATGACCGCGCCATCGCTGACCTGAACACGGCGATAGACTTGAAACCCGATAACACCGAAGCCTTTACCAATCGAGGCCTAGCCTTAATTCATGCAGGGGATTATGACTGTGCCATCGGCGACTTGAACACGGCAATAGGCTTGAAACCAGATCATGCCAGTGCTTATAACAATCGTGGACTAGCTTACGTTCATAAAGGCAATTTGAACCGCGCCATCGTGGATTTTAACGTGGCGATAGACCTGAAATCTGATTTTGGCGAAGCCTATAACAATCGTGGAAGTGCTTACATTCATGAAGGGGATTATGACCGCGCCGTCGACGACTTCAATGCGGCGATAGACCTGAAATCTAATGATGCCGGAGCCTATACTAATCGTGGTATTGCACAGGCCAAAAAAGGGAATCTTAATCTAGCCATTGGAGATTTTAATACAGCGATACAACTCAATCCCAATGATGCCATGGCCTATTCTAATCGCGGACAGACCTACAGTGATATAGGTGATTATGATCGTGCTATCATAGACTTTGGCGCAGCGATACAATTGGACCCCCACAATGCCATCACCTACTACAATTGTGGTATCGCTTATAACAACAACGGAGAATACGAACACGCCATCGCAAACTTTGACATGGCCGTAAAGCGGAATCCCAATTTTGCAAACGCCTATCATCTTCGGGGTATTGCCTACAGAAACCAAAGGAAATTTAGCCCTGCCATAGCAGACTTCAGCAATGCGATTCAACTCAATCCGAATTTGCCGGGAGCCTATTGTAATCGCGGCGAGGCGCGGTTGCACCTACGTGAATGGGAGAAAGCGAAATCAGACTTAATGGTTGCAAAGGATAAAGGCGTAGATATCATTGCTCCCTTTCGTATTTGCTACAAAGGCGTTGAGGATTTTGAGCAGAAGAATAACGTGAAATTACCGGAAGACATTGTTGCGATGCTTACGCCACCGGCAGGTTGAGATTTGACAGACCGTTGCGCCTCCGAGGTAATTGTGGAGGAAGGGATGGAAAACTGTCCGAATCACGGATTAAACAGAATACGCAGATTAGTGAATTTTTATCGATCAACTGGGCGGATAGATCGAACGAGCGATTAGCGAGTGATCAACTGAGCGATTAATGAAGGCGATAGAGATCCCATAGAGATCTTAAGGCGATAATTCCCCCATAGCGCCTTCCGTTCGACAGTGTTTATCCCGCGCCCTTCCAAATCTGATTGTTGACAAAAAGGCATTATTTCGTCAAATTTCGTCAAGTTGTGTCGTGTTTTGTCACGTAACCTTCGTTAGAAGCATTCACTTGAATCCGAGTTTCTACTTCAAAACCCGCGATCTTTATCGCAAAATCTTTTCGAGTGCACACCGCCGCCAAGCGGCAGAATAAATCCACGGAGCGAATAGATTAGCCACTTGACCTATTCAATCGTTCGATCGGTCATTTTCCATACATACCGAGTCGTCTCGACATGTATCGCGGCGAAAACTCTCGGAATGGAGATGGGTTCAATTTGGCAAATGTCAACACGCTCTAGTACCCTTGAACCGGCTAGGGGATCGATCCGGTTTCAGAGTGTTGTTCCGAGGTCCATGCACTGCATACCGCCGAGAAACTAGTCCTGGAACGGGTTCTCCCTGTTTCCTGTGACGCTTCGTTTCTCGCGTCTACTCTGAAAACTCTGAAAATCACATGACCGCAGCCGCGTTAGATGAAGTGTCAGATTGAGTAAACCGCGGACGAGCCCTCACATCAGGCACACTTGCAGTAGGGTGGGCACTGCCCACCATCAGCAAACGCCCAATGGCTGCTCAAATTAACGACATCCCATAAAGGAAAAAAACATGACAGAAAACCCCTCACTATTCCCGTCCGGCATCCGGGACAACCGCGAGCGGGGGACGGTCGGCAAGTTCCTTGAATCGCAGATTGAGAACGGGTCGTCGCTTTCGGTTGTCTCGGCGTACTTTACAATCTACGCTTTCGAGGCGTTGAAATCGTCCTTACTTGGAATCAGTGACCTTCGCTTTCTGTTCGGCGAACCCCGATTCATCAAAAAGCTTGACCCCGACAAAACGGAAAAGAAATCCTTCGTCATAGATAGCGACGGTTTGCAGTTGGAGAACCAGCTCCAACTCAAGCGTGTGGCACGGGAATGCGCCGAGTGGATTCAGGAGAAGGTGGAGATTCGGTCAATCCGTGAATCAAATATGCTGCACGGGAAGATGTACCATATCGCCAAGAACGGCGTGGAAAACGCCATCCTCGGCAGCTCGAATTTTACCGTTCGCGGCTTGGGATTGAGTGAGTCAGGCAGCAATATTGAACTGAATCTGAAGGTGGCGGACGACCGCGACCGGAGCGATCTGAAGTTGTGGTTTGATGAACTGTGGAATGATAAGAAACGGGTCGAGGATGTTAAGGAGGAGGTGTTGTCCTACCTTAACCAACTCTATGAGAATTACGCGCCGGAGTTTGTCTACTACAAGACGCTCTTTCATATTTTTGAGCGATTCTTGAGCGATCAGGAGGGACGGGGATTGCTGGACGAACCGGCGCAACTGGTCGATACGCAGATTTGGAAAGCGCTCTATGAATTTCAGAAGGATGGCGTGAAGGGGGCAATCAACAAAATCTTGACGCATAACGGGTGTATCATCGCGGACAGTGTGGGCTTGGGCAAAACGTACGAGGCATTGGCGGTGATAAAATACTTTGAACTGCGTAACGACAACGTGCTGGTGCTGTGTCCGAAGAAGCTGCGTGAGAATTGGACGCTCTACCAAGCATACACGGGAAACAAACTCAATCCGTTCCCCAATGACCGATTCGGTTACACCGTGCTGTCGCATACCGACCTGAGCCGGGAGGGAGGCAAGTCGGGGGATATCGACCTTTCGTCGTTCAACTGGGCCAACTACGGTCTGGTGGTTATAGATGAGTCGCACAATTTCCGAAACAACACGCCTGGAAAAAAAGATCGGGACGGCAACCTGATACGCTTGAGCCGCTACAAGCGGCTGATGGAGGACATTGTCAAGAGCGGGGTAAAGACCAAGATGCTGTTGCTGTCGGCGACGCCGGTGAACAACGACCTACGAGATTTGCGGAACCAACTCTATTTTCTTACAGAGGAACGCGACGACGCTTTCAAGGACTCACTCGGTGTCGCCAACCTGAGAGAGACTATCACAGCCGCCCAAACGGCGTTCAACAAGTGGGCGAAAGAGGACGGTGCGCGTAACAGTCAGAAGTTGCTGGAGGAACTGAGTACTGCCTTCTTCAAGTTGCTTGACGGGTTGACGATTGCCCGTTCGCGGAAGCAGATTCAGAAGTATTATCCCAAGTCGCTGAGAGAACTTGGCGGCTTCCCGGAACGCAGTAAGCCAGTTTCGCTTTCTCCGCCTATTGATACACTCGGGGAGTTCATGTCTTACGACAAACTTAACGAGGAGATTTCCGAGTATCAACTCTCCTTGTACAATCCTACCAAATATCTCCGACCCGAATACCAGTGCGAATATGACCTAGAGCCCGTCAGAAACTTTACGCAGAGCGACCGCGAGCACTTTCTAATCGGCATGATGAGGGTAAACTTCCTCAAACGCTTGGAAAGCTCCGTTCGCTCCTTTAGGATTACGTTGAAGCGTACGCTTGATAAGATTGAGGAGTTGGAGGCGCGTATCCGACGGTTTCAGGAGTATCGCGCCGGAAATCCCGACCTGGATCCGGCGGAGATGGAGATTGACGCCGATGATGACGAAGAACTACAGGCGGCGTTCGAGGTGGGCAAGAGCCTAGTGTTCAAGATGGCGCACCTTGATGTTGAGCGGTGGTTAGAGGATTTGAAACAGGACAGGGAGCAACTTGAGGGGCCGTACCGCTCGGCAGAGAAAGTCAGCCCTGTCCGCGATGCCAAACTGGCGAAACTCAAGGAACTAATTGAGGCTAAGGTTAAGCACCCGACAATCACCAAGAATGGGAATCCCAATCGGAAGGTACTGGTGTTCACGGCTTTTGCGGATACCGCCGACTACCTCTACGGGGAGTTACATGAATGGGCACAGGCAGAATTGGGCATCCGCACCGGGATGGTGACGGGGGGCGCCATGCCCAACAGAACCACGCTTGGCAAGACCAACTTCATCGACATTCTCACCAATTTCTCGCCCATTGCAAAGAACCGCGCGCACGACGATTCCATGCCCCAAGAAGCCGAGATTGACCTGCTCATCGGCACGGATTGTATCTCGGAAGGACAGAACCTGCAAGACTGCGATTACCTGATTAACTACGACATTCATTGGAATCCGGTACGCATCATCCAGCGGTTCGGGCGGATTGACCGTATCGGGAGCGTCAATAAGAGCGTACACTTGGTAAACTTCTGGCCCACTCCCGACTTAAACCGTTACATCAACCTGAAAAATCGGGTTGAAGCGCGGATGGCGTTGGTGGATGTCACGGCTACGCAGGGAGACAACTTGCTCGATCCGGACGCACTTCCCGACGTGATTGCGGGTGACCTCAAGTACCGCGACCAGCAACTCCTAAAACTTCAGGAGGAAATCCTTGACCTTGAAGAGTTTAACGAAAGCGTTGCCCTCAACGAGTTCACGCTGGACGATTTCCGCATGGAACTAATCAAGTATATTGAAAGTAACAGGAAGAAACTTGAAGAGGCACCCTTCGGACTTTACGCGGTTGTGCCGCCGCTTGCGGGAGATCCAATAATTCAACCCGGCGTCATCTTCTGCCTGCGACAGAAAACGGAATCGGAGGAGAACGAAAAGTTGAATCCTACCCAACCCTATTTCCTCGTCTATGTTCGGGAGGATGGCGTCGTGCGGTTTACCTTTGCGCAGCCGAAGCAGATTCTTGAGATGTACCGGCAACTGTGTGCGACGAAAACTAGCCCGTATGACGAGTTGTGTGCGTTGTTCGACGAGCATACGGAGGACGGCGGCGACATGTCGCAATACGACAAACTACTCCGGGAAGCCGTGAGGTCCATTTCTTATACGTACGAGAAACGCGCCTTCAGCAGTCTGCGATCCGGTCGCGGTGGGGTTTTGCCACTCGAGTCAGAGCAGGTTGGCGACACGACGGACTTTGAGTTGGTGACGTGGTTGGTGATTAAGGACGGATCGTCTCCCACAAAGCTGAATGAGCTTCTGGATCAAGTGACAGAATACAAGATTCATGGTGAAGTAGACACCGGATCTCCGGTGGGGCGTGAAGAATGGTAAGACTGACCAACTACGTTCCACGACGCGGTGATGCGGTGTGGGTTGACTTTAATCCTCAAGCTGGGCATGAGCAAGCGGGTCGTCGTCCTGCCGTAGTTCTTTCACCAGAGTCTTATAACGGAACTGTAGGTTTAGCAATTTTGTGCCCAATTACCAACAAAGTGAAGGGGTATCCCTTTGAGGTGGCTATCCCTCCCGGACTGGAGGTAACAGGCGTAATTCTTGCGGATCAACTCAAGAGCGCAGATTGGCAAGTAAGAAATTCCGAGTTGATTTGTTCCTTGCCCATGAACACAGTGGACACGGTTTTGCAGAAAGTCCAAACGCTCTTGGGAAAAGATGATAAACCATGATTGAATCCAAGTGGAACACTTGTCAATTCACGATGGTTTTTTGTCCTTTAAAACCAAACAAATCAGCAACTCAACATATCTTGGACAGATTGCATGGGTGGTGATTAACCAGCGGTGCAGTGAGCGAAAGGGTGTACTGAACTTGGTGCTTTTTGATGGAGAGAATCTCGTATGGCTCTTAAACGAAATGACAGACTGAAATGGAATAGCCGATCGATATTGGAAGGTAACGGGCAGATAGGCGATCTTAGGCAGGAGATACCTCAATTTGCGGAAGCTCCGTTCAGCGTAGAAGACAGAGGGGAGAATAAATATCTAAGACTCATAGTAAGGGAACCTCTCAAGGAAGGTCAAGGATTCCTTTTCCCAAGCAACAACCAAGAGGAGTTGCAGATTCCCGTTGCCACCGTCTCAAAACGGTACAAGCTAGTTCAACATCGTCATATAGTAATGTCATTAGAAATGGCGCTGAAAAGAGTTGGTCTGAACCCAGAACGTCTTGAAGTCGGATTAACCCTGACAGAGTATGGCGAATGCATGCAGATTAGCTTCTTTATGCCCAACGATTCTCCGTACGCCTTTAATCTCGGCAATGAAGACCATGTTTTACAAGTGAATGCATTGAATTCTGTGGATAAAACGACGAAACTGGAGATTAACCTAAGGTGGTATAGTCTTAATTCCCAAACCGGAATGTTGGCGCGTCGGGATGCGAGATTGAAAAAAATTCACCTGAAATCGTCGAAATCACTTGAATCTGTCATTAAAGGATTCTTAGAAGAGCAACTTGCTCAAGCATCAGAGGACATACAACGATTCAGAGAGTGGTATCAAATCAAGGTTTCTTTCGAGCAGTTATCCCATGCGAAGCCTAGTCCAAGCCAAATTGAACATTGGATAAAGCGATTCGTCGCTAGGAGATGGGGAGAACATTCAGCCAAAAGAGTGTACCGCATTGCAAGAGAAGGGATGGACCTCCCCAGTCCTCATGAATCCCAATACACCAATCCAGTTCTTAGCTCTTTCGCTCCCGTGCGCAATGCCTACGATATCAGTCAAGTGTTAAGTTGGATTGCCAGCCAAGAAGGAACAATACAGAATCAACATGCCCGACGGATGGATATACCAGATTTGATGGAGGCCCTCATTAAAACACAAAAGCCGCTAACGCTGAGCGTGTAATACCATTTCTCTAAAATGACAATGCATCAATGGCGTGAATTAAAGTCGCGATTCGGAGATCGCTCCTATTGGGACCGCTGGATTACCACGTATTTGATGTAAATCAAAACTCCATTAGCGTTGCGTCGTTGTTGAGGTAGGCTTGGATCCATGGGCGTACTCGCTCGCGCATGCTACCGGCGTCATGTAGATGCAACCAAAGCGTCATGCCGCGGAGGAAGGCAAGTTTGAGATGAGCGGTCAGTGAATTTCGCTCGGATTTCGTGAGGGGACAGACCGCTTCGTAGGCATCAAGAAAAACGGATTTCTGGTGGGGCGCTAGGGGCGTGTTTTGGTAGACGGCGGGGAAAAAGACCAGGGCATACGCGAGATCGAAGGTGCGATTGGCGGGTCGTGCGGTGTCGAGATCCAAGATAGCTTTCACCTTTCCTTCGGCATGAAATTTCAGGTTCTGTGCGCGGTAATCGCCGTGGATAATCCAATCTCCCTCGTCCGGCACGGGAAGTTCCGCAGCTAATCTCTCCACTTCGGTCTTCCACTCAGCAATCTGACTCTCCGATACCGGATAGCCTGCGGTTTGCGAGGCAGCGGTTCGTATTCGCTCAAGCCGTAGGCGCAACAGGTTGATGACTTCGTCGTGCATTGGCACCCACTTGAAGTCAACTGAGGGCAGAAAGCCGCGCAATTCATCGTGAATTCGGCACAAGATGTCGCCCGCAGATTGCAGCGCTCCCGTAGGTTTCGCAGTGTCGTAATTGTACCCATCCACAAATTCGGAAATCGCGTAGATTTCACTTCCTTCATTCGTTAGTGTGTCGCTGTCACGGTTTCGGAGGAGGCGAGGGATGGGGAAACCCCGATCCCAAAGATAATCCTGTGCCGCATGGGTGAAGGCGATGCGAGGGCGGTGCGTAGATGGGTTGAGGTTAAGGTCAGACGCAGGCTTATAGCGTTTTAGAAACAATTTACCCCGATCCGTATTGAGTGCCATGGTGGAACTCATGGCGCCTGTGCCTACCGGGATAGCCGTGGCAACTTTCAGTCGGTAGTTCTGGTGGATACTTGCCTCTTCGTGAGGCAAAAGGGGTTCCATTTGCTGGTGTGTTTACTTTAATTTCTTGTCCTCGACTAGGGTTGTTTCTCTTAGGATATTTTCAGTCGTGCCGAGTTCGTTGTCAAGTCTTATTCGGGATTATCTTCGATTTTATGATTGAAGATTTCATCCTACGAGGGTGTGGAGGGAAGAAACCGAGTTTTGAGGAAAAACTCGGTTTCAACCCGAGAAGGAAAATCGGTGATTTGATGATTTCAGATTGTGCTATCTCGCGCTCGGAGTTTAGTTTCACTGGAATCTCTATCGCACAGGATTTTCTTTCGGAACTCTATCGCCCTCGCTATCCACTTGGTTGATCCTACAAAATCTGTTGCCTCATGATAAATCTTTGGTGTATGATGTGGAAAAAGACCTAGCTGTCGTTGGCGCTAGATTTGGAGTTGCGCGATTCAGGCTTCACATTGTAACGTTAGATTTCCGTAGAATATGACCACGCAATCAATCGAAAACCGGATAGAAGAACTCAGAGACAAACTTCGCTATCACGAACACAAGTATTACGTCGAGAATCAGCCGGAAATTTCCGACGAAGAATTCGATTCGATGATGAAGCAACTGGAGGCGCTGGAGGCGGAGGCGCCGGAGTTGATTACTCCCGATTCGCCCACGCAACGGGTCGGCGGAGCAGTCGGATTTGGGGAGCGGGTTCAGCATTACGGCAGTATGTTGAGCTTGGACAACACTTTCAGTCCCGAGGAGTTATACGATTTCGACAGCCGGGTGCGGCAGATGCTGCCAGAGGAGCAAATTGAATATGTTGCGGAGTTGAAGATTGACGGTTTGGGAGTTTCGTTGGTTTATGAGAATGGGATCTTGACTCGCGGAGCAACGCGCGGGGACGGGGAGTATGGCGAGAACGTGACCGCCAATCTGCGGACAATTCGCTCTATTCCGTTAAGAATTGCCTCAATAGATCGCAGCCCTACGATTATGGAGGTGCGCGGGGAGGTGTTTATACCGCGCGAGCGGATGGACGACATCAATAGGGAACGGATAGAGAACGAAGAGGCGCCTTTCGTGAACCCACGAAACGCCGCCGCCGGATCGGTTCGATTGCGGGATGCGTCAATCACTGCGTCGCGCCCGCTTGATATATTCATATACACCTTAGGTTATGCCGAGGGTATCGAGTTCGGGACACATTCTGAAGCGTTGGCTTTATTGGCTGAGATGGGATTCAAAGTAAACCCCTCCACCGAATGCTTTCCATCAATCGAGGGTGTCATCGATTATTGCCACCGCCAGACAGCGGAACGCGAGAATATCGTCTATGATGTTGACGGCATAGTCGTTAAGGTAAATTCTATTGCGCAGCAGAGCGAACTTGGTTCAACGGCAAAAAGCCCGCGATGGGCAGTTTCGTGTAAGTTTCCCGCTCGTCAGGCAACCACGCGAGTCCGCGAGATTGATGTGCAGGTGGGACGAACCGGGGTGCTAACGCCCAGAGCCATCCTTGAACCTGTGCAGTTGGCGGGGGCGACGATTACACACGCGACCTTGCACAACGAGCAAGTTCTTCATCGTAAGGATGTTCGCGTCGGGGATACTATTGTTCTTGAACGCTCCGGAGATGTCATTCCGAAAATAATCTCTGTGGTTCAGGAGAGACGGGATGGAACGGAGCAGGTGTTTCATTTGCCCTACCGTTGTCCTGCCTGTGATTCTCCCGTCCAACGCTCAACGGAAGAGGTAGCTGTTCGGTGCGTGAATAGCGCGTGCCCGATGCAGTTAAAGCGTCGAATCGAGAACTTTGCGTCACGCAATGCGCTTAATATCGAGGGGTTGGGGCCGGCGGTGATAACTCAGCTTGTGGAATCCGAGTTGGTCGCGAGTGTTGCAGATCTTTACGATCTCAAGAGAGCCGACCTGATTGAGTTCGAGCGGATGGGGGAAAAATCGGCGGACAACCTGATTCGCGAGATTGAGGGCAGCAAGGATGTGCCTGCCGCCAAGGTGTTGTTTGGGCTCGGGATAATGCACGTTGGGCAGAGCGTCGCGGAGTTGCTACTTGAACGTTTTTCGTCGATTGATGAACTTGCCGCCGCGGGTGTCGAGGAGATTGCAGGCATCCACGGCATAGGGCCCAAGTTGGCTGAAAGCGTATGCCATTTCTTCCAACAAACCGCCAATCAGCAACTTTTGCAACGGCTGAAGGATGCAGGACTGCAATGGGCTAGAGATGAAAGCGCACCTTCAGCCATCCCGCAAGAGAGTTTCTTTGCAGGCAAAACCTTTGTCTTGACGGGAACGCTCTCGCAGATGGCACGCTCGGAGGCGTCAAAAAAGATAAAGGAGTACGGCGGCAAAACCACGTCAAGCGTTACACCAAAGACCGACTGTGTGATTGCCGGGGAGTCACCCGGCTCAAAATACGATCGGGCGAAGGAGCTTGGGGTTGAAATCCTCACCGAGGAGGAGTTTCTTGCCAAGTTGCCGGCGGTTTGAATCATGTAAGGCTGCCACCGTAACCTTTACGCACTTCCAGCCTATTCGATCTCTCATTTCCTCATTCCACTCGAATCGGATTGATACATTGACGCCAAGTTGTTATAATGCAATCGCGTCAAAATGATACGCGAAAGGAGTCAAATTATGCCTACATCACAAATTGCAGCACAACTTTATACCGTGCGTGATTTCACTAAAACACCGACTGATATCGCCCAGACGCTAAACAAGGTGAAGCAACTCGGATACGATGCCGTTCAATGTTCAGCACTTGGTCCAATCGAGACAGCCGAATTGAAACGACTGGTTGATGGAGAAGGATTGAGCATTTGCGCCACGCACGCCGACTATGAGCGAATGCGCACTGAACCCCAGTCCGTCATTGATGAACATCAACTTCTAGGTTGTAAGTATGTGGCGATTAGCAGCATGCCCGGGTCTGAACGCAGCGCCGAAGGGTTTGCGCGTTTCGCCAAGGAAGCCTCTGAAGTGGCGCAGCGTCTCGCCGAAGGTGGACTTGTAGTGTCATATCATAACCACAGCTTTGAGTTAGAGCGATTTGACGGACGTACCGGCTTGGAAATTTTATGCGATGAAAGCAATCCGGATCTCCTCAAGAGTGAGCTTGATACGTACTGGATTCAACACGGGGGCGGCGATCCGGCGGCATGGATTCGCAAATTAAAAGGGCGTATTCCAACAATTCACGTCAAGGATATGGAGATGCAGGGGAGCACTCAACTTTTTGCCGAGGTGGGAGAAGGCAATCTGAATTGGTCGGCAATTCTTGAGGCGTGTAAAGAGGCGAGCGTGCAATGGTACATCGTTGAGCAGGACACCTGCCAGCGCGATCCATTTGAGAGTTTGGGAATCAGTTTGAGCAATTTGAAGGGGATGGGAGTTGAGTAGGATAAAGGTCATGAGGGATTGAAAGTCCATTTCTCCGTTTGAGGGCGATAGTATCTAATTTTTGGTTATTGAAGCGTTACTTACGTCGTTCTAGGCGTGACGCGCATTGAGAAAAGGAGAGGGTGTGAAAAAAGAACCCCGGTTTTCAAGAAAACACTGGGGTTCGATGCACATGCAAGTAAACCACATCCGCAGCAAGAGGAAGTCGCGATTCGGAGATCGCTCGCTCCTACCGGGTCGTGATTTGTTCGCTTGATTTCCTAAAATTAGACTTACGCACTTCCATAGCTGAATTGGGCAAGACGGTTTAGAATTTTTGCTTGCATAATCCTTCAAGTTATGATACCATGTAAATCCAGCCGCGAAGAACCTTTCCATGAGTACAGGGAAAAGCATCGCGGTTTTTTTGTGCGTCTGGCACCGCTGACAATTGTTTTATCGCCAATGTGGAGAGGCCTGAAATAACAGGCGGAAAGCGCGTTAATGGCGTGCTGGAAGTGCCTTTGTACGTTTGGCCGTCCGTCCAAGCTTGGTGAGTGGCATTATTTCGAGAGTGGGATGTTATTCCCGCTCTTTTATTTTTAGCACCCGAATTTCAAAATGACATCTTTGTTGAAATCCTCAATGATCGAACTGTTGTCGCCTGTGCTCGGTCGGGAGGGAATTGAGTTAGTTGATGCCGAGCTTCTGGGTAAAAATAGGACAACGACGGTACGGTTTCTGATTTACAAGCCCGGCGGTACAACTGTTAGAGATTGCCAAAGGGTGAGTCGCATGGTTCATCCAATCCTTGAAGTTCACGGTTTGATAGATAGCGGAGTAACCCTTGAAGTTGCTTCACCGGGGATTGACAGACCGCTTGCCACCGAGGCAGATTTTCGCAGGAATATTGGACGGGCAGTTCAGATAGAAACAGCCTCCGCAACAGGAGAATCACTGCAATTGAGTGGGACCGTGATGGATGTCAAGGGCGGAATAGTTCGCCTTGATGAATCTGGGAAAATAACCGAACTTCAAATTTCAACCATCATTAGAGCTCAAATCCAACTGATGTGGTAACATATTGGGTGGGTAGTGGAGAATAAATCATGACAAATGATTTGTTGATGATTGTTCGTCAAATCATGGATCAGACAGAATTACCGCAGGAGACCTTCATTGAAGCAATAGAAGCTGCGCTCTATTCCGCAGCGAAGAGACGTTACGGCTCAACACACGGGGTTTCAATCAAAATAGATCCCGAGTTACGCGAGATCGAATGTTATGTGCCCAAGAAGGTCGTCGAAATCATGAAGAATTTCGCTAAAGAGATTCCGATTGAGGAGGCGGTAAAACTGAAACCCGACGCCCAACTCGACGACATGCTCGAGGTTGAAGTAGATCCTAAAGAGTTTGGAAGAATTGAGGCTCAGACAGCACGTCAAATCCTCGTTCAGAAAATCAAGGAAGCGGAACGACAACAGATCTATGAGGAGTACAAAGACCGCGAGGGCGAGGTTGTTGCGGGACACGTGCAGCGCATGGAGCGCGGGAGTCTTATCCTTGATTTGGAACGGACGGAAGGGGTGTTGCCGTTTAGCGAAATGCCTCATCCGAACAATTTCCAGCGGAATGACGTTTTGAAGTGCCTTATCTTGGAAGTTCAAGATAGTGTCAAAGGACCGCAGGTTGTCCTCTCTCGCACTCACAAGACTTTGGTTGCCCGTTTATTTGAGATGGAAGTTCCCGAGATGTATGATGGGCTCGTCCTCGTGAAAGCTATTGAACGAGATCCGGGCGATCGCGCGAAAGTCGCCGTTACCGCGACTGTCGGCGATATAGACGCGGTCGGAACGTGTGTCGGAGTCAAGGGGTCTCGCGTTCAAACGGTTGTGCGAGAATTAGATGGCGAGAGAATTGATCTCCTTGAGTGGGATGAGAATCCCAAAGTGTTTATAGCCAATGCGCTGCAGCCCGCCAAGGTAACTCGCGTCACGATTGGTGAAGACGGCAATGCAGAAGTTATTGTTCCGGACGATCAGCTTTCGTTAGCGATTGGGAGACGCGGACAGAACGCCCGGCTTGCAGCACGGTTGACGGGATGGAAAATTGATATCAAGAGTGAGTCTGAAGCAGGTTTGCAATTCAAGGAAGAGATTGTTGGTGAACTCTTTGGAACAGAGCCCGAGGCAACCTCCGCAGATACAGAGCTAGACTTGGCCGAGTTAGACGGAGTCGGCGCAAAAATTGCCGCCGTCCTTAAAGATTCCGCGTTTCCAACCGTAGAACTTGTTGCCAAGGCCTCGTTGGAAGATTTGTCATCTATCCCTGGCGTTGGCGTCAAGACGGCTGAGAAGATTCAACGTTCCGCATTGGAGCTGATTGGGCCCTAGAGGAATTTAAAGAGAGAATCAACGAAGTTTCTAGCGCTAGGAGGTAGCGTGGCTGCTATTGCTTTACGTACCTGTATTGGGTGCCGAGGAAAATTTCCCAAGAAAACGTTGCTACGATTCGTGTGCCATTTAGATTCATGCTTCCGAGCGGATGGAACAGGTAAACTTCCCGGGCGTGGGGCATATGTGTGCGAATCACAGGTTTGTATTGCGGAGGCATTCAAGTCGCACAAGCGGGTCAATTCGCTGTTGCGAAGAAATTTCTCGAAAGAGATTGTTATGCAGTTCAAACAGGAGCTTTTAAATTCGGTGAGTCAAGATAGCGCAAGAGGGGGAGGACATCAATGAGAAAACGCAATGAGAAAAAGAAACCATCCACCACTAAAAAGCCGGCAGAAGAAACGAAGAACCTCCGAATCTATGAGCTTGCAAAGCAGTATGGGATAACTAGCAAGGAACTGATCGAAGACCTGCAACGCTATGGCATTTCAGTCAAGAATCATATGAGTTCTCTTGACGCCGAGACGATTGCGCTTATCGAAGCCGAGCGCAAAGGAGCGGAATCAGCCAAGCCAAAAAAGCCTAAAGAAAAGGAAACGCCGGATTCCAAGCCTTCTCGTGACAAACCCGCCAAGGCAGTTATCGAATCGAAACAGCCTAAACCGGATGAATCTGGGCGATTGCAAATTCAGGAGAACGTCACGGTTGCGGATTTGGCTTCAACCTTGGGCCGCCGACCGCCGGAGATGATTATGCGCTTGATGAAGTTGGGCATAATGGCAAATGTGAACCAACGTCTGAGTTATGCAGCCCTCCAAGCGATTGGTGATACGTTTGATTTCGACGCTGTCCGCGAATTGACGTTAGCAGAAAAGCTGCTAGTGGATGAAGAGGATGATCCGGCAGACATGCTTCCACGCGCGCCGGTAACCACGATTATGGGTCATGTAGACCACGGTAAAACTTCTCTACTGGATGCAATTCGAGAGTCGAACGTCATGGAATCCGAGGCGGGGAATATCACCCAACATATCGGCGCCTATAATGTAAAGCTTGAAACTGGAAACGTCGTTTTTCTTGATACGCCGGGACATGCGGCTTTCACCGCCATGCGCGCGCGCGGGGCGCAAGTGACGGATGTCGTTGTTCTTGTCGTGGCTGCGGACGATGGCATTATGCCACAGACAATTGAGGCAATTAGCCATGCAAAAGCAGCCGATGTCCCAATTGTTGTTGCAATCAATAAAATTGATGTGGCAGGCGCCCGGGTTGACTATGTGAAGGAGCAGTTAGGAAATCAAAATCTAGTACCTGAAGAGTGGGGTGGGCAGACGGTATTCGTTGAAATCTCGGCCAAAGAGAAGATAGGTATCGATTTCCTTTTGGAGATGCTACTGCTAGAAGCCGAATTGCTTGAATTAAAGGCAAATCCGAACGGGCCCGCACGCGGCACTGTTGTCGAGGCGAAATTGGATAAAGGGCGCGGTCCTGTTGCAACCGTGCTTATGCAAAACGGAACGTTGAAAGTAGGGAATGCATTCGTCGCCGGACGCTATTATGGAAAAGTTCGAGCGATGATGGACGACCTTGGACATCGTATCAAAGTGGTAGGACCGTCAACTCCGGTAGAGGTTTTGGGTTTCACGGGGGTTCCCGAGGCGGGGGACCGATTCTATGCCGTCGAATCCGAGAAGGATGCAAAAGCGATTAGCGATTCTCGACAGGAAGAACATCGACAAATCCAGCTCGGATCACATAGCCACGTCAGCTTGGAAGACCTGTTCCAACACATTCAAGAGGGTGAAATCAAGGAATTGAACATCATTGTTAAAGGTGATGTTCAAGGGTCGGTGCAGGCGGTCTCCGATGAATTAAACAAGTTGAGCACAGATGAGGTTAAGATTAATGTCATCCACCAAGCCGTCGGCGGAATTACAGAACCGGACATTTTGTTGGCTTCGGCTTCGAATGCGATCGTCGTCGGATTCAACGTGCATCCCACGACGGGAGCTGCGCAACTAAAAGAGACCGAGAAAATTGATGTGCGAACTTACAACGTCATCTACAATCTGATTTCCGATGTTCACTCAGCCATGGAAGGACTATTAGATCCGGAAGTCCGTGAGGTGGTCATCGGTAGAGCTGTGGTGCGAGACTTATTCAATGTGCCGCGGGTGGGAACCGCTGCGGGTAGCTATGTCAATTGGGGACGAGTGGCGCATAACCAGCCGGTGCGAGTATTGCGCGATAACCGTCTGGTCTATGATGGCAAGGTCGGTTCGCTCCGTCGATTCAAAGAGAATGTCAATGAAGTCCAAGCCAATTACGAATGTGGTGTCGGTATCAATGACTTCTCGGACTTCAAGGTTAACGATGTATTAGAATGTTATGTCTACGAACACATTCGCCGCTCTCTCAAGTAGAGACGGAGTATCCGCGCAGGGTGTCGAATAATCAAGAATACGCATGCGAGTCGGTGTTTGCAGGATTTTCCTGAGAATCCCGGAAAACCAGTCTCTAAAGCAGAAACGTCAGGTCGTGAAGAGCATTATTGACCGGGTAAAGAATCGGTTCAATGTCGCAATTGCGGAAGTTGATGCTCTTAATTCTCATCAAACCGTGGTTCTCGGAGCCGTGACCGTTTCAAACGATTCTAGACACGTCAACCGTGTCTTGTCACATGTCGTGAGCTATATTGAAGATACCGCCTCAACAGAATTGACCGACTACGAAATTGAGTTGACCTGAGAGGGTGAGTCGAAATGTTGGAATATACACGTTCGGATCGTGTGGGGGCGCTCCTGCAAAGAGAGTTGAGCGATATTATCCATCGTTCTCTTAAGGATCCGCGCGTCGGTTTCTGCACCGTGGGCCATGTCGAAGTGTCCTCAGACCTGAAATATGCCGATGTCTTAGTTAGCGTAGTGGGCGACAATAAACAGAAGCAGGCTACGCTTGCGGGCTTGAGAAGCGCCAGTGGTTTCCTGAGGCGTGAAGTCGGGAATCGAATCGACTTGCGTTATACTCCCGAACTCCGTTTCGCGCTGGACAAATCCGCAGACCATCTAATGAAGATAGACCGTCTCCTTAAGCAAGTACAACAAGACACGGAAGAAGATGGGCACGTGACAACCGGCGAGTAGCCATGGAAGACTATCAAGCGATTTTAGATGTATTCGACCAACACGACTCTTTTGCCCTGTCAGTCCATATCAATCCCGATGGGGACGCATTTGGCTCACAGCTGGCACTCTATTCCTTTCTCCGAGATCTAGGAAAGCAGGTCCGAGTCTTCAATACGGACGTGGTTCCCGCCAACTACCACTTTCTCCCTTTCAGCGAAGTCATTCAAGGTCCTGACGACGTTCAGGGCTATTCTCCCGAGGTTCTTGTCATTCTTGATGCCAGTACCCGACGCCGAATCGGTGACAAATTGTGTCAAACGCTCGTTCCGACCAAAGCGGTCGTCAACATAGACCACCACGATACCGGCGATCGTTTCGGTGATTATAACCTTGTAGAGACAACCGCCTCGTCAACATCAGAGATTATTTATCGCCTAATCAAACATCGTGAGATGCCTATCGGCAAAGATCGCGCGCTTTGTCTCTATACCGGTATCATGTTCGATACCGGTTGCTTTCGATACAGCAACTCCGCTCCAGTTGCGCATCGGATTGCGGCAGAGCTCATCGAACAGGGCGGTTTTCCCGTAGATGTGGTATATCGCCAGGTGTATGAATCGGTTCCGCTGGGGAAGATGCGACTTTTGGCAGAGGTGTTGCACACATTGAGTCTGACCCCAGACGGCAAAATCGGGTGGTTATGTGCAACACGAGAGATGTTTCGGAAAACCGGCACCACTCCCGATGACGTAGAGGGCTTCGTGAATCACATTCGCGCGATTGATACTGTCGAGGTTTCGATTTTTGTGAGCGAACTAGAGGATGGGACATCGAAAGCCAGTTTGCGAAGCGAGGCTTATGTTGATGTTGGCAAAGTCGCCGCTGAGTTTGAAGGAGGCGGGCACCAACGCGCCTCCGGGTGCGAAATCAATGCACCGCATCAATTGGCAGTTGAACGACTTGTTGCAAACGCTCAAAAACGAATAAAGTCCACCACAAACGGTAACTCTGGGAAGTAACTCGGCAGTGCCGTAGGTCTTAACCGGCTATCTCCGGGTATAGGCTGATAGTCATTATGCAGGTAGACGGCGTCTTTAATCTAAATAAACCACCAAGAATGACCTCCAGACAAGCCGTCGATCGAGTGAAACATGTCCTGAAAGTCCCGAAGGCTGGACACGGAGGCACATTGGATCCCGATGCCACAGGCGTTTTACTCGTCTGCTTGGGCAAGGCAACGAAGTTGTTCGATTGGCTACAAAAGGGAACCAAAGAGTACGAAGGCACACTTAGGTTGGGGATTACGACAGATACGCTTGATGCCAGTGGCAGAGTCCAAAAGGTGTCCGATGTTGGACAGGTTGCCGCGGAAGAAATCCGGGTTATTGCTCGACAATTTGTAGGCGAGATTGAGCAAGCGGTCCCCATGTTTTCAGCCGTAAAGCACAAAGGCAAGCGGTTGTACAAGTTGGCTCATCAAGGCGTCGCGTTGGACGAATTGCCGAAGCGAACTGTTCGCGTCAAATCACTTGAGATTTTATCGGTATGTCCGCCGGATGTTCGATTCCGAGTCGTGTGCTCGAAGGGCACATACATTCGTGTCCTCGCTGCGGATATTGGAGCATCCCTCGGGTGCGGGGCTCATCTCTCACAGCTAACTCGCACGCGTTCAGGGGATTTCACGCTCGAATCGTCTCATACGCTTGATTGGCTTGAGGAGCAGTCATCTCAAGTTTACGAGGCTGTTATCCCAATGGATGCTGTGTTTGAAATGGGTGCCAAGACGGCAGAAAACACAGATTATCGCTAAGTGTTTAGTGTCACCGGAATCTTGGCTCGGCTAGTAATGCGTATCGCATAGAAGCGCTCCTCTTGAATCGTACTTTTCCGGGTCGTGATTGGCATTTCCAATCCGATGCCTTAGGGACTGAAGTTTGCAGATTTACTACAATCTGGAAGATATTCCTGTATTTAATCAAGACTCGGTTGCGACCTTCGGCGTGTTCGACGGATTGCACCTCGGGCACCAAGCTGTCATTCACCAAGTAGTCAGAGATGCAACCGCTCGTGACCTTTCGAGTACCGTGCTTGGGTTTTATCCCCATCCGATGGCGTTTCTCGCTCCCGAAAGATGCCCGCCAATCCTTACTTCCCGACGAAAACGGCTTGAGCTTCTTGAAGAGTTGGGCGTTGACATCGCGATCTTTGTTCGGTTCGACGCATATTTAGCAGAGATGTCACCAAGCACTTTTGTCCAAGACGTACTTATTGGCAAATTACGTGCCCGGCAGGTCATTGTCGGATACGCGTGTCAATTTGGCAAGAGTCGGTCGGGAAATGCAGAGGTTTTGCAGTCGCTAGGCGCGCAGAATAACCTTGATGTAACAATTATGCCCCCAACAATGGTTGGAGGTATGCCGGTCCATAGCACCCGTGTCCGAGAAGTTGTGGTACAAGGTAAAATGAAACTTGCCGCACAGCTGCTTGAACGCCCTCACTCTATCATCGGCAGAATTGTTCGAGGCGATGGTCGAGGCCGCCAACTCGGGTATCCGACAGCTAACATTCACGCCGAGAATCAGATTCATCCTCCAAACGGTGTCTATGCCATTCAGGCTAAACTGGAGGACAGGCTCTGCGGGGGAATACTGAATATGGGGATGCGACCAACCGTTGATGGACTGAAGTTTCAAATCGAGGCACACTTATTCAACTTTAATGAGGATGTGTACGACAGGGAGATTGAAATCTTTTTCATCAAGAATGTCCGTGATGAACGGAAATTTCCTGACCTGGAATCCTTGGTGAAGCAGATTGATCGGGATGTCGAAATTGCACACGGCATTCTAGATGCCGAAACGTGAGGGATGTCACCTAGTATTCGTCTTGGCAATTTTCGCTGATAGAACTAGGAGATGTTAGAAGAAACTGAAAAAATTGATATGCACGGTGAGAGCACACGTGGAACATCGGACTAGCGAATCCGAGTGTGCGGTCTGGATTTGCCAATCCAGACCGAGCAGTTAGGGAGACGCCGAACAGAGTGACACAATACAAATCCCGATGAATTGGAGTTGAAGGGTCTGTTTGAATACTGGTGACACAGTTTATTAGTCGGCTAGGCGGTTTACGCGGTGTGCTGTTCCCGCGGTTTGACAACCTCATCGGCCAAAGCTTGGATTTGTCAATCCAAGCTGAGTGGGAAACAGCTATGAGTGTCTCGCGTCTGTCTGACTATTACAAGAATAGTGGCAAAGCCGTTTTTGGTCATTCGAGTTCCAATAAAATAAGCTAAAGATGCCATATTCAATTTGATACTCGCAGATTCCTCACCGCTAGAATCAGGTGCGATTGTCCAGCAAGCTGTCGATCTTTCCCTTTCGCAATTGTGACACGGTGTGATATAATCACAATATGTACCAACCATGCAGAAAGAAGTGAAGCATCTACTGGATAAGGAGGTGAATCTAGGTGGCACTCAACGCAGAAAAGAAGGGCGAACTGCTCCAAACATACAGGCAGCACGAAAAGGATACCGGGTCGCCAGAAGCCCAAGTGGCATTAATCAATACTCGGATTCGACAATTGACCGATCATTTTCGCACGCACAAGAAGGACCATCATTCAAGATACGGACTCTTCAAACTTGTGGGAAAACAACGTCGATTATTACGCTACCTTTACAAGAAGAACAGTCAACGATATTATCATCTTATTAATCAACTCGGAATACGGGACACACTAGGATCAAGAGGGAATTGAACATCCACCGTAGGAGTGTTGAGGAGGAAACAAAGTGAAAGTAGAAATGCAACTTGGAGGAGAGCAACTTTCAATTGAAACGGGGAAGGTTGCCAAGCAGGCAGATGGAGCTGTCTGGGTACAATACGGTGGAACGGTCGTCTTAGTGACAGTCGTTGCCGAAATGAGAGAAAGCAATCTCGATTTCTTTCCGCTAACGGTAGATTATCGAGAACGCGCATATGCCGCTGGACGAATTCCAACGGTTTACGGAAGGCGTGAACCACGCCCGGGGGTAGGAGAGCAGTTGGTCTCACGCTTAATTGATCACTGCATTCGGCCTCTGTTTCCGAAGGACTTTAAGGTAGAGGTGCAAATTCTGTGCAATGTTCTATCTTCAGATCAGGTGCATCCGGCTGATGTGCCAGCGCTGATTGGAACTTCTGCGGCGTTATGTATTTCAGATATTCCTTTCAGTGGACCAGTTGGAGCGGTTACCGTCGGTAAGCTAGATGGATCGTTAGTCATCAATCCGGCCTACGAACAACTGAAATCGGCGGAAATGGAACTATTTGTCAGCGGTACGGCGGATGCGGTCATGTCTGTCGAAGGCGGCGGACACGAAATACCAGAGAATGATGTTATTGACACAATCATTGTGGCGCACAAGGAAATTAAAGAAATCATCAGATTGCAAGAGGGTTTGATTGCCCTCTGTGGGGAACCGACTCGTGAATACCAAACGAAGAAGATTGGCGAAGCGTTGAACACTCGAATCCGCAGCCTGGCTACCTCAAAGATTAGGGAATCAATCGGCATGGAGGACAAGAAAACTCGAGAGGATTATCTGGAGCAAGTCCAAGTGGATGTGCTTTCGAAAATCCTTGATGATGATGTCGAAGAGGAAGGTGTTGTCGCGATGGAGAAGGATACCATCTCCATATTGGGTGACATCGAAAAAGAGCAGATGCGCCAATCCATTCTGAATGAGGGGAGACGCGTTGACGGGCGCAGTACAACAGAAATTCGGCAGATCTCAGGAGAGGTTTCAGTGCTTCCGAGGGCACACGGTTCCTCCCTCTTCACACGCGGACAAACTCAGGCTCTCAGTGCGACGACACTTGGAACGGCTGGAGATGAAGACCTGCAACGCCGACTTGATGGTGAAACGAGACATTCGTTTTTCCTTCACTACAACTTTCCGCCGTTCAGCACCGGAGAAGTAAAGCGAATGATGGGGCCCGGTCGACGGGAGATAGGTCACGGATCGCTTGCTGAAAAAGCAATTCAGCCGGTCATTCCATCCAAAGATGATTTTCGCTATACGATTCGAGTTGTGTCCGAAATTCTTGAAGCAAACGCCTCATCATCAATGGCAACTGTCTGTGGCGCGACTTTGGCGCTTATGGACGCTGGCGTCCCTATCACAAAACCTGTTGCCGGAATTGGTGTTGGATTGATCAAGGAAGGCGATCACGAGGTTATTCTGACTGATATGCTTGGCACAGAAGATTTCCTCGGAGATATGGATTTCAAGGTTGCGGGGACTCGCGACGGTGTCACAGCGATACAGATGGACATCAAAATTAATGGGGTTACCCCGGACTTGATGAAGAGGGCTATCTATCAAGCGAGAGAGGGGCGTTTAGCCGTGCTTGACAGAATGAGAGAAGTTTTCGCCGAACCTAGATCCGACATCTCCGTGTATGCGCCGCGCATCTACAACATCCAGATTTCTCCGAACAAAATCAAGGATCTCATTGGACCGCGCGGGAAAGTTATTCAAATGATTCAGGAAGAAACAAATACCACTGTGAACGTTGAAGACAGTGGTAGCGTCGAAATTGCCGCAACGAGCGCCGAAGCAGCGAAAAAGGCGGAGGAGATGATCCGTGAAGTCACCGCTATGCCCGAGGTCGGCAAAGAATACAACGGAAAAGTTGTGCGAACGACGACCTTTGGTGCTTTTGTAGCGATTCTTCCCGGGCAGGATGGATTAGTGCACATTTCGCAAATGGGTGATGGATACGTCAGAAAAGTTGAAGATGTGATGCAGGTCGGGGATGAGGTTACAGTGAGTGTAATCACTATTGATGACCAGGGGAGGGTAGATCTTGCTCTCGCCGGTGCAAGTGCCGAGTTGTCATCAACAGATTCTCCGACAGGCGAAGGAGATCGTGGTGCACCCCGCGATGCTGATCGAGGACGTTCCTCCTCCCGCGACCCTCGAAACAGCCGACCGGGACGCGGTGATAATTCGCGTGATTCTCGTAATCGGAGATCGCCACGCATTCCGAAGGGACGTTTTTAAGTGTTTGGTGCCGACAACCGAGTTAGGGCCTTCGTGTGAAGTTGAATCGGTGCGGGAGAACAAGTGGTTTTACGCCATCTGCCCCCCATCTTCTATTCTATCTCTTTCAGTCGATGGATTTTAACGAGAGTTTATTCCGATGCAAGCAAGGAACCGCGTACCAAGGAGAACTCGCCTATCAAAAGGCGATTTACTAGATCAGAAATGGTTAACCTATCTCTTGGTGTTAATTCTGATAGTGCTAATTGGTGTTCTTGTGGCGTCGTTGAGATACCAGGACGCACTTGTTAGGTACGCGAAGGACTTTGTACAACGTGCAAAGGATGCACTCTCCGCCAGTCTCGGTCTGAAAGAGATGCTTGGAGGGTTTGAATACCAAAGTTTCGCAAACCGATTCGCATTCGCACCGGTTGTAGCGTCACCCAAACTGTGTAATTTCTCTCCTATCAATTCTTTCCTCCATTTTCTGACAGCAGTTGAATCCAAATCAATGGCCATTGAATAACGCACGCCGGAGGACTGCCATATGCGCACTATGCTCCTTCATAGGTGTTTCCCGATCTTGACATGCCTCCTACTAGGCTGTGGTTACGTTTCAACCTCCTCCTACCTCGAGCACATCAAGACCGTTCAAATTGCTCCAGTCCAAATTGAGGACTCCGATATTACATACGATATCCAGTCCGATAGACCTTATGATGAAATCCTTCAAGAAAAACTGACAGAGCGTTTTACCCGCAAGTGGCGCGACGGAAACGACGCAGTGCTTGAAGTTAGAATCATGGACTACGATTTGAGAGAGGTTGACTTCGGTGCTACTAATCAAGCTGAAAAATTGCGCATGAGTTTGCAGGTTGATTATAGATTTATAGACCGTGTCAATAACAAGATTATCGATCAGGATGATAGTTATTTTCAAGTTTATGATTTCTTTATCGTCTCAGGCAGAGATGAAGAACCGAAAACGGTGCAACGAGCGCGTACCGAAATTTTCGATGAGCTTGTTGGCGATCTTTTTCAACTGCTCGCGGAACAATGGTGAGATCGAGGAGGCAACTGCTTAATGAGGGCGTCAAGTGCGGCTTTCCTCGTATGCTGCATGGTAATTCTACTTTCTTGCAGTGCCGATCAAAAGCACCACACCGCCCTCCTCCGAGAAGGACAATACCTCTTTGGCGTGTGGAATACATATTCGGAGGAAGTTGCAACAAAACTAATAGATCAGATGACTCAGACAGGTGCCCAGGAAAGGGAACAAATCCCGTCTTTACCGATTGAAACTTCTCTAAAACCCGCTGACCTGCTGCCCGTTGATGGTGATGTCACTGACTGGGTCGGATCACGCGATCCTAGCGGGTATACTGCGAAAGATTTGTATAAAGATACCCTTGGGGGGCAGCCCGAGTTATATCAGGCTTATGGCGTTATTGAGCAAGCCGAAGTGGAATACCAGACACCTTTACTCGGATCCTACCCCTTGATTCGTGTTGAAATTTTTGACATGCGCACCCCAGAAAACGCTTTCGGGATATATAGTTTCAACCAGTATCCGGAAGCGGAATCCGAGTGGGTTGGCAATCGAGCAGTCATTTCCGGTAAATTCTTACGGTTTTGGAAAGGAAAGTATTTTGTTGAGATTGAAGGGTACGAATTTGCCACCCAGGTTGAGGAGGGGATGGTTGAACTAGCGAAGTCAGTAGCGACCCGTATCGACGATCCACCAACAAAACCCTACCTTTTGGAGTTACTTCCGCCAAACAAAATTCCGTACAGTGTAAAATACTTCTTTGATGATACCACTCTGCGGAAAATCTATAATTTCCTACCAAGCGATGGCATTCAGTTGGGTGCCAACGCAACAGGCGTCTCCGCCTCCTACGTGCATAAAAAGAACAGTAATAGGCATTGGACCGATACAACGGTTGCCTTTCTCATTCGTTACCCCAGTGAGTCAGTAGCAACCGAAGCCTACAACAGTTATCGGGATTATCTTGAAGACGAGGCCGTTTCCGTTAGCTCGATTGAGGGCAGAGGGATTGTAATCCAGCAACAGTGAGAATCAGGTTTCTCGAATTGAATAAGAAATTAGGAATGGTGCGAGGTTTCGTTGCTTTGTTTTTTCACGCATCACGTTTCTCTGCACCGCCATGTCAGACAATCTAAAGCGTACCCCACTCTTCGAAATCCACAAACAACTCGGCGCGCGGATGATTGAATTTGGCGGCTGGGAAATGCCAGTTCAATACTGTAGCATAGTTGCAGAGCATCTAGCGGTTCGGTCAAATGTTGGTATTTTTGACCTGTCGCATATGGGAGACATTGAGATTAAAGGTTCAGGATCGCTACCTCTGATCCAAAAGCTCATCACCAATGATGCCTCGAAGCTCAGTGATGGACGAATTCTATATTCCCCGATGTGTACAGAAACCGGCGGAATTGTGGACGACCTTCTCGTTTATCGTTTCAGCGCGTCCAGGTACATGCTGGTCGTTAATGCCTCAAATATTGATAAGGATTGTGATTGGATTCATGTCCATAATAGTAATGGTGCAGAAGTCTCCAATTTGAGCGATGAAACTGTCCTCGTTGCGTTGCAAGGCAAAAATGCCCCAAATATCCTAGAGGCGCTGACAGATGTTGACATCTCAGCGGTTGAGTATTACGCCTTCATGGAAGGCGAGGTTGGCGGTATTCCATCCGTCATCTCGCGCACCGGATACACGGGGGAAGCCGGATTTGAGTTGTATGTGACAGCGAATCGTGGCGAGGACATGTGGAACGTCCTTCATGATGCTACAATAAATGTAGGCGGAAAACCTGTAGGCCTCGCAGCGAGAGATACGCTGCGTTTAGAAATGAGGTTCTGTTTGTATGGGAACGACATTGACGAGACGACTACACCGCTAGAAGCAGGTCTGCGCTGGACCGTGGCATTTGACAAAGGGGATTTCACCGGGAAGAACGCATTAATCCAGCAGCGTAACAGCGGGATCAAGCGATGTCTCACCGGATTCAAAATGCTAGACCGTGGAATTGCACGGTCGCATCATAAAGTCTATCATGGAGATTTGTCAATCGGTGAAGTTACCAGCGGGGCGCCGTCACCAAGCCTAGAGTGCAATATCGGGCTTGCCTACCTGCCGATAGAATGGAGTGAGAGAAAGACGAAAATCGACATCGAGATTCGAGGGAAACGCCATCCTGCGGAGGTGGTGGCAACCCCATTTTATAAATCGTCAAATTAGGCGTCACTTATTGTAAAACCTTACGAATGGGTCAGGAGATTGGATGTTTCCGACAGAGTTAAAGTATATGGAGAGTCACGAATGGGCAAGAAATGAGGGAGATGTGATTACCGTGGGCGTCTCCGACTATGCCCAGCAAGAAATTCAAGATGTTGTCTACGTTGAACTCCCAGAAATCGGTCAAGAACTTGAGCAAAAAAAGGAGTTCGGCGTTATCGAGTCTGTCAAAGCGGCGTTCGACATTTCCGCTCCCGCCAGTGGCGAGGTTGTCGAAATCAACGAAGAACTTGAGGACAGTCCGGAATGTATCAATGAAGATCCTTACGGCGCTGGGTGGATAATCAAGATTCACTTGAGCGATCCTAGCGAGCTAGACAACCTTCTATCTGTCGATGAATATCAGGCGAAACTTGAGGCTGAACTGGAAGCGTAGGATGGAATCAGCGAGAGATAAAGCAGCCCAAGTTCTCGATTTTACTGATGTATTCGTAGATCGGCATATTGGTCCCCGATCGGACGACATTGAACTGATGTTGGAAAAGCTTGGCTACAGTTCTCTGAGCACATTCATTGAAGATGTCATCCCATCGCACATCCGCCTAAACCAGTCGCTAGCCATCAGCGCTGGGTATACCGAACACGAAGCCTTGCGGATGTTAAAAGATATTGCCTCGCAGAATGACCTGTATCGCTCATTCATCGGAATGGGCTATTATAATTGTATCCTTCCACCCGTAATCCAACGGAACATACTTGAAAACCCTGGCTGGTACACCGCGTATACACCGTATCAAGCGGAGATTTCGCAAGGGCGTCTAGAAGCCCTGTTAAATTTCCAAACGATGATTATCGATCTTAGCGGATTACCAATCGCCAATGCCTCACTTCTTGACGAGGCAACCGCAGCGGCTGAAGCCATGGGAATGTGCCTCGCCACAACGAAACATCGGAACACGCCGACGTTTTTCATATCGGAAACATGCCATCCTCAGACAATCGCCGTCCTCCGCACGCGCGCAGAATCGCTGGGCATTGAGTTGATTTTTGGCGATCATCTCAAAGTGCAATTTGATCTGCCTATTCTAGGGGCAATTGTGCAATATCCTGCCAGCGATGGAGTGATTCACGATTATCGTGATTTTGCGGATCAGGTTCACGAAGCTGGCGGATTGCTAGTTGTTGCGACCGATCTCCTTGCGCTGACTCTGCTTCTTCCGCCTGGCGAGTTTGGCGCCGACATTGCGGTTGGCTCGGCGCAGAGATTTGGGGTGCCTATCGGTTACGGCGGTCCGCACGCAGCATTCTTGGCGGCAAAAGAAGAATTTAAACGCAGGGTGCCCGGGCGAATTGCCGGACTCTCGCATGACACCGAGGGGCGACCGGCGATCCGGCTTGCACTTCAGACACGAGAACAACATATCCGTAGAGAAAAAGCGACGAGTAATATCTGCACAGCACAGGTGCTGTTAGCCGTGATGGCGGGCATGTACGCCGTTTACCACGGTCCGGCAGGGATGCGCCGGATTGCCAAGCGCGTCCATGAACTAACCGGGGTTTTGCGACGAGGGCTGGAATCATTGGGGTACACGATTGGTGAGGGGGCGTTCTTTGATACAATTTGTGTCGAGTTTGGTTCGGTCAATCTAGAACGTCTGTTAGAAGCGGCGTGTGAAGTGAAGATAAACTTTAGAATTTTTGACCGCGCTCGTGGCGGAATTTCGCTCGACGAAGCAACTACAACCAAGGATGTTCAAGAACTGCTTGATATTTTCGCGCTTGGAAGAAAACAACCGGCTGAATTTGAGAGTTTGGTCTTGGAAGGCACCGCTTCGACAACGGAAATTCCGGCAGCATTGCAGCGAAATACCCCGTATCTTTCACACCCTGTCTTTAACACCTACCATTCAGAAACAGAGATGTTGAGGTACATCCACAAACTTCAGGAGAAGGACCTCTCCCTAACTCGTTCGATGATACCGCTCGGCTCCTGTACGATGAAGTTGAACGCGACTGCCGAAATGATCCCGGTGACTTGGAACGAGTTTTCACAGGCGCATCCGTTTGTGCCTCGCGAGCAGACGACCGGCTACCAAACGCTTTTTTCGCAACTTGAATCGTGGCTCTCCGAAATCACCGGATTTGCCGGTATCTCCTTACAGCCTAACGCCGGATCCCAAGGCGAATATGCGGGGCTTTTGGTGATTCGCAAATACCATCAGAATCGAGATGAAGGGAATCGAAATATTTGTTTAATCCCCAAATCCGCGCACGGGACGAATCCCGCCAGTGCGGTGATGGCGGGGATGAAAGTTGTCGTAATTGATTGCGACGATGCGGGCAATATTGACCTCGTTGACCTGAGAAGGAAGAGCGAGGAGCATAGTCATAATCTCGCGGCTGCCATGATTACCTATCCTTCCACTCACGGTGTTTTTGAGAAAGGAATTCAGAAAATCTGCGAGGTTGTGCATCAACACGGCGGGCAGGTTTATATGGATGGCGCCAATATGAACGCCATGGTGGGCTTATGTCGTCCAGGGGATTTTGGACCGGATGTCTGCCACCTGAACCTTCACAAGACATTCTGTATTCCACATGGCGGCGGCGGTCCCGGAATGGGGCCTATCGGGGTAAAAGAACATCTCACTCGCTTCCTCCCGACACATCCACTTGTATCTGTTGGCGGAAAAGATGGAGTGGGTGCGATTTCCGCCGCGCCGTGGGGTAGTCCGAGTATTCTCCCAGTCTCGTGGGCGTATATCGCTATGATGGGGGCTGAAGGTTTGAAGAGAGCCAGTGAAGTGGCTATTCTAAACGCCAATTATATTTCAAGATGTTTGGAACCACACTATTCAGTGCTTTACAAGGGGAGTCACGGGCTTGTTGCACACGAATGCATTGTCGATCTTCGTGGCATAAAGAATGCGACTGGTGTCGGGGTCGTTGACATCGCGAAACGCCTGATGGATTATGGTTTTCATGCTCCAACAGTGTCATGGCCTGTCAATGAGACGATGATGATTGAGCCCACGGAGAGTGAATCAAAACAGGAATTAGACCGGTTCTGCGAAGCGTTGATTTCAATCCGCCAAGAGATTGCCGAAATTGAAAACGGGGAAGCGGATCGCACGGACAATGTTCTCAAGAACGCACCTCATACGGCAGTCTATGTTACGCAATCAGAGTGGACGCACGGCTACACACGGGAAAAAGCCGCTTTCCCCGCACCTTGGACGCGCGAAAATAAGTATTGGCCACCGGTTTCACGGATTGATGAAGCACAAGGAGATCGAACGTTGATCTGCGCTTGTCCTTCGATTGACTCATAAGGCAGTTGAATCGACAGGTTCGTATTTATAGATTTAAAGCTAGTTTGAATAATATATGGCAAAGCCATTTTTGGTCATTTGTATTACTATATGCCTGATGCCTGTGAATCTCTATCGCACGGGATTTTCTATCAATGTGTGGGGGATCTGACAATTCATACGCCTTTGAAGATGAGAAAAGCAGGTGGCTACCTTCGATGGTGCCTTACAAGAAATGGTGAGCGGTGCCCACCCTACAAATGTATTCATACGGAAGATGAATCCTTCGATTCATCATTAAAGATTTACCACGGTTGTAGGCGCCTAACCAAATGAAAGCAATTATCATAGGAGCCGGGGAAGTTGGATTCCACACCGCGCGGGTGTTAACTGCCGAAAGGGATAACGATGTTGTGCTTATCGACCGGTCGGAAGCTGTCTGTCAACGCGCCCAAGAACAGTTGGATCTAATCGCCCTGCAAGGATCGGGTGCCTCGCCAACCCTATTGAAGAAGGCGGGGATTGAAAATGCAGGGCTGTTAATTGCCGTGACTAACAGCGACGAGATTAATATCCTGGCGTGCGCGATTGCGGCGCAATTTCGCGTCCGAACGAAAGTCGCGCGTGTATCCTCTCCAGAATACTTTGAAGGGGAAGGCAGCCTGCGTCCGGAAGATTTGAAAATAGATCTTCTCATTAATCCGGAACAGCTCTGCGCACAGGAATTTTACCGTCTCCTTAATACACCTGAAACGCGTGAAATCGTCGAATTTGAGGATGGCAAAGTCCGATTAGTTGCGTTCCGCGTGAAATCACGGAATCCGTTTCAGGGAAAATCGATGATTCAGCTAGGGAGCGAAGGGTTGGTTTCCAATCTGAGATTCACCGGAATTAAGCGCAAGGATGGTACAACGGTTGTTCCCAAAGGTAATGACATTATTCACGAAGGCGATGAGATATTCGCAATAGGCAGCCAAGAAGCCGTTGCAATCCTGCTAGAGCGTTCAGGGGTTTCCCTTGATGAAAAACTGAATCGAGTGGTTATCGCCGGAGCGGGACGCATCGGGATATATCTTGCACAGACCCTTGAGCGAGACGGTGTGAGCGTCAAGCTAATTGAGGTGGATAGAGAAAAGGCGGAGATTGCGTCAAGGACTCTGAAACGCACAACTGTTCTTCATGGCGATTACCTTAAACCCGGCTTTCTTGAGGAAGCCGGAGTTCAAGAAGTCGACGGGTTCGTTTCCGTTACCGGCGACGATGAGAATGACATTATGGCTTGTGTGACCGCAAAGCAGAGTGGCGCCGCGCGTGTTCTGGCACTGGTTCAGCAACCGCGTTATCTACCTATCCTCGCAGCCATTCCCACACTTGATTCGGCGGTGAGCCGCCATCTGACCGCAGTCGGAAGCATTTTGAGCCTTGTCCGTAGAGGGCACATTGTTTCGGTGGCATCACTTCGAGAGATCGACGCGGAAGTCATTGATATCGTAGCAGAAGCCAATTCTAAAATCGTCCGCAAAGATTTGATTTCGCTGGGACGAAAATTCCCTCATGATGCACTCATCGGTGCCATTGTACGGCGCGACAAAGTGCTAGTACCGACAGGGAAAAGCGTTATTCAGGTCGGAGATCGCGTCATTATCTTTAGCATGCCGCACGCAATCCCTGAAATCGAAAACCTCTTTACAGCACGGTAGCTTAAGAGCAGTGGACTTCAAGATGTTAGGGAGCCAAATAGGTTCGGTTGCCGCGCGGCGAAATAGAACGCCTGCAGCTATCGGGATTTAACGCAGGCACACAAAACCCACTACCTGTGCATTTTTAACGGTACTCCGCGATCCAATGGTTCGCCAATTTCCTACCCTATAACCAATCTTGAATTTTAGATTAGTTCTCTACACACTTGGCAACCTGTTAATTTTCCTCGCCGGGTCAATGCTCCTTCCTCTCGTCGTAGCCCTGTATTATGGGGGGACTGAAGGCGACACAGACCTTTGGGCGTTCCTGTCTTCTTTTGCGATTACATGCCTGATAGGCGTTGTCCTGCGCTTTACCGCCAAGTTCAAGCAAGAATTGCGCAATAAAGAGGGAGCCGCAGTTGTGGCGTTTGGCTGGACCGGATGCGCTATTTTTGGAGCCCTTCCCTATTTCTTCCACAACGTTTTTGGCGACGTTGACAGAAATTTTCTTGTCGAGTTTTCATTCTGCTTTTTTGAATCCATGTCCGGGTTTACCACCACGGGAGCGACCGTCCTCACACAGATTGAAGGGGTTCCCAAAGGGATACTCTTCTGGCGCAGTTTTACTCACTGGCTTGGAGGAATGGGAATTGTTGTTCTAGCCGTTGCCATCCTGCCGATGCTGGGTGTCGGAGGGATGCAGTTATTCCGTGCAGAAGCGCCGGGGCCTCAGACGGAGCGCTTGACGCCGCGTATCGCCCAGACGGCGAAGTTACTTTGGGGCGTCTACGTGCTCATTTCAGCGGTCGAAGTGTTATTGTTGTGGTTAGGGGGTATGACGTTGTTCGACGCACTCTGTCATACGTTTGGCACAATGGCAACAGGCGGTTTTTCTACCAAGAATCTGAGCATTGGTCAGTATGACAGTGTCTATTTCGATGTGGTGGTTACCTTCTTTATGTTCCTCGCCGGAACCAATTTTGCTCTGCATTACCGCGCACTTCGCGGAAACTTTGCCAGTTATCTCAAAGACGCCGAATTTCGCTTTTACGGACTAATCTTCCTTCTGTGCACAGGGCTAATCGTTTGGAACACGATGAGCATGAAAGTGGGAGACACTGTCGTCTATGATTCTTTTGGAGATGCCCTGCGCTATGCCTCTTTCCAAGTAGGCGCCATCATCACAACGACCGGCTATGGAACTTTTGATTTCGAAAAATGGCCTGCGCTTTCGCAATTTCTACTGGTGATTCTCATGTTTTTCGGCGGGTGTGCCGGATCAACGGGCGGCGGGTTAAAACAGATACGATTCCTGCTCCTAATAAAACAGGGATATGTGGAAATAAAAAGGTTGATACTTCCACACGCGGTGCTTCCTGTCAAAGTCGGTAATCGGGTTGTTCCACAGGAGGTCATGACAAATGTGCTCGGGTTTTTCTTTCTTTTTATTGGCATCTTCGCCATAGTGACTTGCATAATGGCAGCGCTCGGACTGGACCTCGTCAGTGCCGCGGCATCCACCATAGCGACCATGGCGAACATAGGTCCCGGACTTGGCAGCGTGGGGCCTATTGACAACTATGCCCATATCCCGACAGTCGGGAAGTTCATACTCAGTTTTTGTATGTTGCTAGGACGCTTGGAGTTGTATACTGTGCTCGTTCTGTTTGCCCCCGAGCTGTGGAGAAAATGACCCGTGTGGTCATTACGAGAAAAGACGGGATGGAAGATGGAAACAGATGAACTTCGCCGAGAATACAATTCCGACGGGTTGCGCGAATCAGATGCGGCTGAAAGCCCTTTTGAGCAATTTGCACTGTGGTTTCAACACGCGCTTGACGCTAAAATCGATTTACCGGACGCCATGACGCTCGCAACCGTGTCAAAGAATGGGATGCCGTCGGCGAGAATAGTCCTGCTCCGAGGATTTGATGAACGCGGTTTCGTTTTTTACACCGACTACCAGAGTCAAAAAGGACAGGAACTTGCGGAAAATCCAAATGCCGCTTTGGTTTTCTATTGGCGAGAATTAGACCGACAAATCCGAGTTTCGGGAACCGTCAGTACGGTTTCCCGTGAAGAATCGGAAAAATATTTTCGAAGCCGTCCCGTCAGCAGTCAGTTGGCAGCTTTGGCGTCAAAGCAAGGCGAGGTCATTTCCGATCGGCAGAAATTAGAGTACAAGTTCAAGCAATTGATGGAGACCTATCGACAGAAAGCGATACCACTTCCGCCGTATTGGGGCGGTTTTCGTCTATCACCCGACTGGTTCGAGTTCTGGCAGGGGCGTCCCAACCGCCTGCACGACCGACTCCGCTATACGCATCATCCCGGTAGACACTGGAAAATCGAACGGCTGTCACCATGATACGTTTTACCGCGGGCATCAGATTGGACAGGATTCAAAATTGAAAAAAAGGGCTTGACACCAGTTGTTGAAATATGTGACAATATAATCGTTTTTCCACTCATTGGCAGGTAGCATGCAAGATGGATTATTACAATTCGTCTCCTTAGTTGACCCAAATTGTTCCGCCAGTGAACCGCACGATTGGATGCCGCGCCTGTCCAATGTCTTTGCCTCTTGGATGGAACTAGGATTTACCCAGTTGAGACGTTTATTCGTCCTTTGTGAATTGGATTTTGAAGCTAGAAAATGGGCGGCAACCTGCCCAATTCTTTTTGGCTTGAGCATGTGAAAAATTTCACAAGCGCATCAATTCTCCAAATATCTTGATTTGAGCAAATCATTCAACACACACGAATGCTAATTGATTACCTGCCTATTCTGCTGTTATTGGTTTTTGCCGTCGGTTTTGCGGCTATCAACCTTGCCCTTTCTCATCTCCTAGGTCCAAAGAAACCAACCCGATCGAAACTTTCCGTCTACGAGTCCGGGGTTCAACCTGTTGGGAACGCGCGCCAGCGGTTCACCATTAGGTTCGATCTAATCGCCATGCTTTTCATCATTTTCGATATTGAGGTGGTGTTTCTGTATCCGTGGGCGATTGTTTTCAAGAAATTCTCGGAGAGTAGTGGCTATTTTATTTTGATTGAGATGCTGGTGTTCATCGGCATTCTCTTTTTAGGTTACATCTACGCGTGGAAGAAAGGTGGTTTGACATGGGATTAGAAAATAGATCCGACGACAATATCATCACCACCACTGTCGGCAAGATAATCAATTGGGGACGAAAAAACTCGCTCTGGCCGATGCCCTTCGGGACTGCTTGTTGCGCGATTGAAATGATGGCTACGCTCGCGTCTAAGTACGATTTGTCTCGCTTTGGGGCAGAAGCCATTCGGTTTTCGCCGCGCCAATCGGATTTGTTAATTGTTTCCGGTCGGATTTCCCTCAAAATGATGCCGGTGCTAAAGAAGATTTATGATCAGATGCCGGAGCCCAAATGGGTCATCTCAATGGGTGCGTGCGCATCTTGCGGCGGCGTGTTCGATACCTATACGATGATTCAGGGCGTAGATCAGTTTCTGCCTGTTGATTTGTATATCCCAGGCTGCCCTCCACGACCCGAAGATTTGATTGATGCCGTGATGCAGATTCAACGCCAAATTGATTCCGGTGAACTGCCCAAGGGTACGCTTTCTGACGCAGACCGCCCTGCCGCTGTAGGATAAATCATCATGAGCGAAGAAGAAAAAGACACGACGAATTCAGATGAATCGCCGTCCGTATTTGGGAAGGTACGGGAGCAGTTTCAAGATGGCATCCTTGACTTCTCGAAGGAGTTTGGCGAGTTAACATTGGTCGTGCGCAAGGATTCTGTCTACGAAATCTTGGAATTTCTGAAGACTGATGCGGAGCTCTCTTACGATTTTCTCGTTGATGTCACTGCGGTTGATTACTCTCAGATGGAGGATGTGCTGACAAAATACGATTACGCTCGATTCATGGTAGTCTATCACCTTTACTCCTATAAAACGGGTGATCGCTTACGCCTTAAGGCGCCGGTGCATGAAAAGGAATTGTCGGTTCAATCAGTGACATCACTCTGGAAGGGCGCGGCTTGGCTTGAGCGAGAGGCGTATGACATGTTTGGAATTACCTTTGAGAACCACCCGGATCTTCGACGAATTTTGATGCCGGATGATTTTGAAGGGTATCCGCTTTGCAAGGACTATCCGCTGCGTGGTCGCGGCGAGCGTGAAACCTTTGATTTTGAACGTCAAAATGCCTAGCCTCAATAGTTACATCCGACTTTGACAAGGGGAGATAAACGGGATATGCACGCAGATATGGAACGTGTCGCAGGCGAAAAAATGATGTTGAACTTCGGCCCTCAGCATCCGGCGACACACGGTACACTGCGGCTCGTGTTAGAACTTGATGGCGAGACCGTTGTCAAAGCCACACCTCATCTCGGCTACCTCCATACCGGTTTTGAAAAACTCGGCGAGCACCTAGACTACAATCAGTATATTGTTGTTACGGATCGGATGAATTATCTCTCTCCTCTATCCAACAACTTTGGTTACGTCCTTGCCGTTGAAAAACTCCTAGGCTTAGAAATACCTAAACGTGGTCAGTACGTGCGGGTTCTCATGGCGGAGTTGTCTCGTCTTGCCGATCATCTGCTCTGGCTGGGAATGGGCGCTCTCGACCTTGGCGCATTCACCGCGTTTCTCTATGGATTCAAAGAGCGTGAAAAACTGTACAGTATCTTCGAGAAGACAACAGGGGCCCGTTTAACCACGAGCTATACTCGTGTCGGCGGCGTTTTGAGAGACTTGTATGACGGGTTTGAAGAAGATGTCAACGCGTTTCTTTCAGCTTTTCCGAAAACGCTCAAGGAGGTACACACCCTACTCACGCGGAATCGGATCTGGATGGATCGGACGAAAGAGGTTGGTGTTATTTCGGGCGAAGATGCCATCAGCTACGGTTTGACGGGACCTTGTCTACGCGCCTCTGGAGTCGAGCATGATCTAAGAAAGGCTGAACCTTATTCCTCTTACGAGGATTTCGATTTTGACGTGCCAGTAGGCGACAATGGCGACGTGTATGACCGTTATCTGGTTCGGATGGAGGAGATGGTGCAGAGTTGTCATATCATTAGGCAAGCGATGGCCAATCTACCTGAAGGCCCCGTGAATGTTCCGGATAACAAGATTATTCTTCCTGAAAAAAAGGACGCTTACGGACACATTGAAGGGCTGATTCACCACTTCAAGATTATTATGGATGGGCACGGTGTTCAGCCGCCGTGTGGTGAGATCTATTCCGCAACCGAGTCCCCCAACGGTGAACTCGGGTTCTACATCGTCAGCGATGGAAGCGGCACCGCCTATCGGATTCGCATTCGTCCGCCGAGCCTATTGCAATATCAGGTTGTACCTCATATGGTTGAGGGGGGTATGGTGTCCGATATTGTCGCTGTGCTGGGAAGTATGAATATCATTGCAGGGGAGTTGGATCGGTAGGATTGATAGAGTTTCCGCCGTTGTTCAGCTTAAGAATGCAGGACATTCCAGGGGAACCACGTGAATCTTGGGGGCATCATACTCTTCATCAAAGACATGCAGGCTGCTATCGCGTATTATCGGGATAGCCTCGGATTGCACCCTGATGTAGAACAGCCGTTTCCGGCTAACAGTTTTTTCCGCTTTAACACCGGGTAGTGTAAACTCTGCCTTCACAAAGCGGGAAAGCCTAACGGCGGAAGACAAAAGATTGTCTTTCACGTCGAAAGTGTAAACGATGTTCATCGGAACTTGGAAGCTAAGGGGTTGCAATTAAGACCATTAAAGAACGAGGATGGTCAAGCAATTTTCGACATTAGGGGCCCCGAAGGAAACCGGATTCGGTTTTGGGGGAACTGCTAACCAAGTCTCTCTGACACGTTTTTTAACGCTCGCGTTAAGATCCTGTTTGAATAATCGGTGGCAATGCCATTTTTAGTCATTTGTCGGAAGTTTTTTCATGTTTTCATTGTTGGCTGCTACAAACCTGTAGGATCTCTATCGCAGTCGCTATTCGCTCCCTTGATCCCACGCTGGGGCTTTTAGAGGCTGGTAGGATTTCTATCGCGCTCATTATTCATTCGCTTGATCGCAGTGCGCACCCTACAAACTGTACTTTTCAACCAGGCTCTAAGAGTTTAATTGAATAATAATAGGAGTTACGCAGTTGAGTGAAAATAGGTTATAATTTGAGTATGAATCCCCCTAAATATACTGACACTGACTATATTGATTTCTTGGTAGCCGCTCAGAAAAGTTACAGTTGTCTTGAATCGGAAAAAGTTCAACCCCAAGCTGATAATCCTCCGGCTCACGATTCGATAACACGGCTCTTGCATCGAGAGGAACCCGATACTGGCAAACTGTGGCAAGAATCGAGAAATCAGGTGAAATTAGAATCCGGAATTTTAGTTATAGATGACTCGACTCTGGATAAACCTTATTCACAAAAGATTGAACTCGTGACAAAACACTGGTCAGGGAAACACCACCGAGTTGTGAATGGGATTAACTTGGTCACTTTGCTCTGGACGGATGGCGATAGACATATTCCGTGTGATTATCGAATCTATGATAAAGCCAAAGACGGCTTGACGAAGAATGAGCATTTCCGCGCCATGCTTGAAGAAGCGAAAACACGCGGTTTTGCTCCTGAATGTGTGTGTTTTGATAGTTGGTATGCCAGTCTAAAGAATCTAAAAGCGGTGCGAGGTCATGGTTGGAAGTGGCTTACTCGTCTAGCTGCCAACCGACTTGTCAGTAAAGATTATTCCGGTAACCGTCCGGTGAGTACGCTTCCGAGTGAATCAACAGGTACAATTGTCCATCTCAAAGGCTATGGATTGATTCGAGTATTTAAGGTTGACACTCCAGAAGGTGACATTGAATATTGGGCAACGAATGATTTACAGATGGACGAATTGACGCGTCTCAAATATGCCGAATGGTCTTGGACAATAGAAGAATATCATCGCGGGATTAAGCAATTTGTTGGCATTGAACGCGCACAAGTGCGCTCTGCTCGCACTCAAAGAAATCATATCGGTTTAGCGCTGAGAGCCTTTCTGAGAATTGAGCACTATTGCTATCATACCGGTATCAGTTGGTTTGATGCAAAACTCTCTATTGTCAGAGATGCGGTACGGGCTTATTTGGCACAACCTCTTTATACGCTTCAGCCAACTGCGTAACTCCTAAATAAGTGGGAAACCCATCTTTAGTCATTTGAGTTGCTATATACTTGAGGAGTTCAATCGCGTTCCCTATTCGGTCACTTGATTGCCTCTGACGTTTTCAAAGGCTGGTGCGCATTGCGCACCCTACAAGATGTGGACTTGTCTCGCGCTCGCGTAAAGACGCGTAAAGAGTTGTGGGTTCGATTCTTTTGCGAATTGTCAAGCCTAGGTGATTTTAAGTGGGAAAGGGCGGGTAAAACATGACGCGGTTAAGCCTTGTTTCATTATCGTGTCTAAGATACCCCCGGGGATTGTAGGATCGGGTGTGAATTGAAATGCCCGCAGTAAGCAAGGGTGCTTTTAGGCACCTCAGACACTTTGGCTCAGAAGGAATTAGCGGATGTCTGATGAGTTGATTCATATCGAAACACCATTTCAGTTTTCTGAATCAAATAGACAGGAAATTGATGAACTCATCCAGCGGTATCCGGTGAAGGAAGCCGCTATGCTTCCGGTTCTCCATATCGCGCAGAAGCAGGCGGGCTACATCACTCCGGGCGTCATGAAACACGTCGCAGAGCTCCTAGAGGTGTCCGTGATGAAGGTCAAGGATGTGGTGACGTTCTATCCGATGTTCTTCGAGGAGCCTGTGGGCAAATATGTTATTCGTGTCTGTTATACGCTGCCTTGTGCTCTACGCGATTGCAAATTGGTGCTGGATCATCTGAAAGAAAAACTCGGAACAGATGTGGCGTCCGAGACGAACTTGGCGAAGGGGACAACCGATGACGGGAAATTTACCATTCTCAAATCGGAGTGCCTAGCATCTTGTGATGTTGCCCCGGTGATGATGGTCAACGACGACCTACACAAAAACCTCACACCAGAAAAAGTCGATGATCTCTTGGACGGCTTAACGTAAGGTGCGGGCTAAACCATGATTCAAGAACGACGAATACTCTACGAACACCTTGATGTCCCGGACATAAACACCTTTGATGTGTTTCGTCAGTACGATGGCTACAAACGCTTCGAGAAGGCGCTAGAGGAGTATCAGCCGGACGAGATTGCGGACATGGTGATGAAGTCGGGATTGAAAGGCAGAGGCGGCGCGGGATTCTTGACCGGTCTAAAATGGAGTTTCGTGCCACGCGATATTGAGCCGCGGTACTTGTGCTGCAATGCCGATGAAAGTGAACCCGGCACCTTTAGCAACCGGTATGTTTTGGAGAAAAACCCGCATCTGCTCATTGAGGGGATTCTGATTTGCTGCTACGCGATGGGGATTCATACAACATACATCTATATTCGCGGTGAATTTACTCTCGGCAAGCAGATGCTCGATCAGGCAATCGCAGAAGCCTATGAGCACGGATATCTGGGAAAGAATATCCTCGGCAAGGGTTTTTATCTGGATGTGTATTCTCACCCGGGAGCCGGAGCCTATATCTGCGGTGAAGAAACGGGGCTGATTGAATCGCTTGAAGGGAAACGGGGCCAACCCCGCAACAAACCGCCATTCCCGGCGGTGTCCGGCGTATTCAACAAACCGACCGTCGTCCAAAATGTGGAGACCTTGTGCAATTTGCCGTTCATCGTCGATAAGGGCGTCGAATGGTATACGAGCATGGGGCCAACCTATGGCGATACAAGATTCCATCCGCCCAAGGCTGACCAAAACACGGGCACAAAGCTTTATTGCATCAGTGGAGATGTAAACAAGCCTGGCGTCTACGAGCTAGACCTCGGGCTCACCTGCGAAGAATTGATTGAGGTTGCGGGCGGACTCAGGGGAATTCAGGTGAAAGCCGTCATCCCGGGCGGTAGCTCAGCGCCAATTCTGACGCACTATGAGCTGGATACGCGCTTGGATTTCACCGCTCTGACCTTGGCGAAGTCGATGCTCGGCTCCGGGGGCATCATTGTAATGAATGAGTCGCGGAATATCGTCGATTGCCTCCTAAACATCATGAAGTTCTATGCGCACGAATCGTGTGGACAGTGTACACCGTGCCGTTGGGGAACGCCTTGGGTGCGAGACATCGTTCAACGCATCGCAGATGGCGAAGGGCGTAAATCCACGATTACCCGACCGAAGTTTGGTGTCACGGAGAGTGGCAGATGGGGCGACACAAGGGAGACGGAGGAAATCTATGAGGATCTTGACCTGCTGGAAAGCGTCGCGAACAATATCGCAAATGTGGACACGATGACATGGGATACAATCTGTGTGTTTGGCATAGCCGTCTCATGGCCTGCCGTGAGTTACATGCGCAAGTTCCGTCCTGAGTTCGAAGCTTGCATTCGCGAGGGGGAGCTTGTTACTCTTTCGGTTGATGAAGCAACTGTTCCGCCCGAAGAAAATTATGCGTTCCAACAGCGGATTATCCCAAAGGTGCTTGAAACGTGAAATGTGACGCAATCTATTGCACGTTTCAGATTATCTGTCACATGTAGAAATGGCATAAGATGCTTGCTGCAGGGAACCCGATGCGCTAGGCCCGAGTTTAGCCGGCGAAATGCTTCAAAATGATTCGCGTCTCTCATCTCACAAAAAAATATGGGACGAGCATCGCCGTTGATGATATCAGCTTTGAGGTTCCAGCGGGGCAGATTGTTGGTTACTTGGGACCCAACGGCGCTGGAAAAAGCACAACACTGAAAATGCTTGTCGGTTTGGTTGAACCGACCGCAGGCGACATCTCAGTCGCCGGTTGTGATGCGGCGACCGAAATGCTTGAACTCAAAAAGCGCATCGGATACGTTCCCGAAGATGCACAGCTATTTGAGAGCCTAACCTTGGCTGAACATCTTCAGTTAACGGGGAGGCTCTACCACGTTGAAGAGGCACTTATCGGCAAGAAAATCCTTGAGTTCGCTCGTCTTTTTGACATGGCGTCGTATACCAAACAGAAAATAAGCAGCTTTTCACAAGGAATGCGCCAGAAACTGCTGATTATTTCCGCCTTGCTGCACAATCCGGATGTTCTGTTATTTGACGAACCCTTTACCAATCTGGATGTGATGACAGTCACGTTCATGAAAACGATGTTACAGCGGCTCGCCGAGGCAGGTAAAACGATTCTATACTGTACACATATCCTTGAAGTGGCGGAAACACTCTGTCCCCGGGTTATGATTATCAACGAAGGAAAACTAATCGCCGATGCCAATGTTGATGAACTGCGGCGGATGACAAGTCAAACGGAGTTGGCTCAAATCTTCGCGCAACTCACCGACACTGTCAGAGGAATCAATCAAAGAACCGAGGATGCGGTTCGGATTGTGATGGGAGACACCGATGCTTGACAAAATCGCGCAAATTTACGGTGTAGACCCAGCGCACTTCCGGCAACTCCTCAAATTGGATAAGACTGTGACCAAGCGCGCCAAAGGCGATAAACAAGGGTTTGCCAATCTCTCGTATGGTTTGGCGTGCTGCTTCCATGTCCTTATGGGAACTCCGGTTGCTTTCATACTGCTTTCTCGATTGTTGGATGCACCCGTGGAGGCGTTCGACTACGCGCTTATTGCCCTGTCGTACACAATGGTGATGATAGCATTTTTGAGCTATTCGCGCCTTGAGTTTATCTTCAACCCGACTGACTATCTCGTCTTGGCGCACACGCCGGTTTCATCGCGCACTTTTTTCCTTGCGAAGTTGACGCGGCTGCTATCGTCTACTGTAGTCATGTTGGGCTGCTTGAATCTGCTACCGGCTATCGCCGGATGCTGGACGGGGGAACGAAATCCGTTATTTCCAATTGTATACCTGCCCATCTCCCTCATCGCCGGGTTTTTCAGCGTTGGTGTATTAACGGTGATTACAGGCTGTGTGGCAAAACTACACACGTATGAGAAGCTGCGAAATATTTCCAGGTATGCGGAATTGGCTTTTCCCATTCTTTTTCCGTTTGTCTATCTGATTGGTCCGCGTTTGTTACCGGAACTAAAGTTAGTGTCGGATAAGTTGCTTCCTTTCCTTACCGCTTTCTATCTACTTCCCAATAGTTGGTTTGCGGGGATGGTGGCTCTTGGGCTAGGACAGGTGAGCCGCCACATTCTGATATTAACTGCGCTTGCAATTACGGTGACGGTGCTGTTAGCGGCGGGACCGCTTCGCAGCGTGGCAAAGGGCTACACGAAATACTTGACTTCCCTGTTGGAATCAAGGAGAGCGCAGAAGCCCCAACTCAAACTGAGAGCGTCGCTCGTTTCACGCTTGTTTAAAAGACGGGAAACCCGCGCTGGGGCTGACTTTGTTTTCGCATACCTGCGGCGAGATAGGCGAACGCAACTCCGGGTCTTCTCCGCACTTGGCACTCCCGTTGTTTTTCTCGTCATTTTGCTTCAAGACAACCCTGTTTGGGACTGGATTGGGAAACCTTTTACCATCTGGCTTGCACTCGGCATCTCCGCTTTTTTCTTCTTTGGCTGTTCAACTATGGTCAGTTCTTTTCTGGGACAGATTCAGTATTCGGATCATTGGAAAGCCAAGTGGATGTTTCGTTGCGCCCCATTAGCAGTTCCACACGCTTTATGGCGAGGCACGCTGGCGACAACCCTCATTTATATAGTTATCCCGTATACGCTGCTGTTGTTGACATTGGCGACAATTTTTTGGCGAGAGCTTTGGGGAATTTTTTATCTATTACCGGGTTTAAGTGCCTTGCTCGTTTACGTTGGTTGCTACCCAAAACCGAGTTCCGGGCTACCGCTTTCCGAGAAATATATCCAAAGTGGATGGAATATGGAGCAAATTTGGATCTTGATTCGATTCATATGCACTCAACTCCTTTTCGGCGCCGTCCTGGCGATCCAATTTGTGATGTATAAGCTTCATTTAGGGTTTTATATCGGGAGTTACATCGTCATAGTCACCGCTGGATTTCTAATCTTCATCCACGCTTTTAACAAGAAACAGGAGAGGGAGGCTCATGCTTGAGCTACTTTCTTTCAGTTTTCGGTTTCGTCTTAGCACGCACCACGTATCATTCTCTTCGTCCCAGATTTTGAGGAAATCATGGCACTTATCAAATTGAATGACCTTGAAGTTGAAGTTCCTGATGGAATCAATGTTGTCGAGGCAGCACGGCTGCACGGCATTGAGGTGCCGCACTACTGCTATCATCAGGGATTGAGCCGTCCGGCGAACTGCCGCATGTGCCTTGTAGAGCCTCACGTGTTTTTCCCGCCCGCCGGCAAGGTTGTTCCGGACCGTCAGTTGGCGACGGGATGCACCGCCGTAATTAGATCCGCGCCACCCGATCGGAAGCTTGATGGCAAGTTTGACTACATCGTGCAGACAGATTCTCCGCGCGTAAAGAAGGCGCGCGAGGATATCCTTGAATTCTTGCTCGTTCATCATCCATTGGATTGCTCGGTATGCGATCAGGCTGGCGAGTGCGACCTCCAGGATTTCAGCTACCGGCACGGGCATGACAAGAGCAGGTACGTTGAGGTTAAGAATGTTCCGCCCAAGAAAGATTTAGGGCCTGATGTTCTTCTTTATTCCACCCGATGTATTGTCTGCACCCGTTGCATCCGGTTTTGCGACGAAGTAGCGGGTAGCGGAGAGCTTGGTCTAATTCAACGCGGTTCGCACGATGAGATCGATATTCCACGCGCGCATGATGGAACGCCTCTGCAACGGTTGGACAATAAACTGGCTGGAAACGTCGTGGATATCTGCCCAGTGGGGGCACTGATTAGTAAAGATTTCCTGTTCAAGTCCCGTCCATGGTTCATGAAGAAGGTGAACAGCGTATGTCCCGGTTGCAGCGTGGGATGTAACATTACGGTTGAATTCAAGGAGGATGGCGTTTACCGCTTGAAACCGCGTTTTCACGCGGATATCAACGAGCACTGGATGTGCGACGACGGTCGGCTCGGATACGAATACGTCAATAGCGAAGACCGGCTCCAGATTCCGATGAAACGAGAGAACGACGGGCTTAGTCCAACGTCTTGGGAAGATGTACTGCAACTGATTGCGGAAAAGCTGACAGCTGCGGAAGCGGAGTCTATCGTCGTTATAGGGTCGGCGCAGGGCACGAATGAGGAAAACTATCTGTTGAAGAAGCTGGCGCATGACGTGCTCAAGACAGATCGGATTGGCTTATTTGGGCGTATAGCGGGCGAGGAACATAAGTTCCCGCAATTCACGATTGAGGCAGACAAAAATCCTAATACACGCGGCGCACGAGATATGCTAGGCGCATCCGCAAATGGGAACGGGACGGCCGGAAGCGTTATAGAGGGAGATAAGCTCTGGGAGAGTTTGTCCGATGCAAAAGTGGTGTACCTCGTTAACGGCGCCCCGGAACGTCCTCTGACCGAGACGGAAAAAGCCGCTTTAGACCACGCGGATTTCCTCATTGTGCAAGATATTTTCCTTTCCGATGTTGCACAACTCGCGGATGTCGTTCTCCCGAGCACAACTTTCACGGAGAAGGATGGCAGCTTCACCAATTCAGCGGGCTGGGTGCAGCGCATTCACAAAGCCACGGATCCCCCCGGTGAAGCGCGCATTGACTGGGAAATTATCCAGCAGGTGGCAAAACGGTTAGCTGGCGAATTTGAGTATCATTTCGCAGGAGAGATCGCGGTGGAGATTGCATCCACCGTACCCGGTTACTCTGAAACAACGCATCAACAGATTGGGGATGGCGGGATAAAACTTCAAGAGGTATGAGCTGGAGATAGAAGACCATAGGGGAAATCTCTTAGAGCCTGTTTGAAAAGTAGGTAGCAAAGTCATTGTTTGGTCTTTTGAGGCTCAAAATCGTTGGATTTTCAAGGCATTTACCCCAAAATAGCCTTCCTCTAAGACGGATTCGGACTTTTCAAACAGGTTCTTAGTCGTGGGACTTATGTACTTCTGTTTGGCGCGAAGGATATTACGATGCAACTGGATATTGGGGAACAGAAGCTTTATGAAATTGTGAAGCAGGTTGTTTCCGAGGTTATTGATGATAGGCTGGATAAGCTGAGGAATGAAATACGTCTAGCTGCGCTTTACGATGAATTTGCTAAAGAGGACCAACAACTCGCCGAGGAAGGGTTGTCGGATTACAGGGAAGGATTGAAGAAAGAAGACGGTTTTTGATGGCAATCCAAGCCGAGCGGGAAACAGTTGTGAGTGTCTCGCAGCTGCCTGAGCACTACACAAAACCTGAAAAGGGCGAAATATGGATTTACCACTACATGTCCTGATCATTAGTTCGCTAATCAAGATTGTCGTCGTCGTTCATGTATTGCTAATTGGCGTCATGGCGATGATTCTGGCGGAGCGAAAGGTCAGTGGTTGGATGCAAGATCGGCATGGGCCGAACCGAGTGGGACCTTGGGGGATTTTGCAGCCTATTGCCGATGGCATAAAATTCTTGATGAAAGAGGATTTGATTCCCGACCATGTGGACAAAGCAATATACGTGCTTGCACCAGCGATGCTCCTCGTTCCTGCACTCATAATTTGTGCTGTCGTTCCGTTCGGAAGTTCGATGACAATCGCTGGCTATCAGATTCCACTCCAGATTGCCGACATAAACATCGGTATTCTCTATATTTTGGCGATTACTTCGCTAGGCGTATACGGCGTCGTGCTGGGTGCATGGGCATCGAATAATAAATATGCTCTACTGGGTGGTTTGCGGTCTTCGGCACAGATGATTAGCTATGAGCTAACATTGGGACTCGCTATCATCGGAATCCTTATGTTATCAGGTTCACTTAGCCTCCGAGACATCGCTATAGCTCAAGGGGCTAATCTCTGGAATTGGAACTTCCTGATCCATTTCCCCGCATTCCTCGTCTTCACGACTGCTGCATTTGCGGAAACCAATCGCTTGCCCTTTGACCTTGCCGAAGCCGAGCAGGAGCTTGTTGCTGGCTACCACACCGAATATAGTAGTATGAAGTTTGCCATGTACTTCATGGCGGAATACATGAACATGATTGTCGGTTCGGGCGTCGCCGTGACGTTATTTCTCGGCGGTTGGCACTTCTTCGGGTTAGAGAATCTCGGCGGCCCCATCTGGAGCGGTGTGATTTCAGTCGGAATCTTCTCTGTCAAGACCGCGCTCTTCCTCTTTGTATTCATCTGGGTTCGCTGGACGTTGCCCCGATTCCGATATGACCAGTTGATGAATTTGGGGTGGAAATTCCTGATGCCCGTTGCCCTGACTTCAATCGTTGTTACGGCGATAGTATGGATTGGGACGCAGTCGAAAGTGTTGGTGGGGGTGTCCAACGTCGTAGCTGCCTTTATTGTTGTCGCCATCGTGGCAAGTGCGTTGGCGATGCGCCGCGAACCGGAGCAGGTTGAACGTCAGGCACCTAGTTTCATGGAAGGTTCCTCATCTAAAAGGACATAGCGAAGGGTTGCGGCATTCTGCACAGGTAGGAGAGAGATGAACGCTGAACCGATTCTATTCATCGCTTTCGGAGCACTCACCCTCATTGGCGCGGTTGCGGTCATTGGGTTCAAGAATCCAGTCTATAGCGCTATTGCCTTAATCGTCACATTTTTCGCCCAAGCAGGGCTTTTTATTCTGCTCGGTGCACACTTTGTCGCCGCCGTACAAGTCATCGTCTATGCGGGCGCGATTATGGTGTTGTTTCTGTTCGTAATCATGCTGCTGAACCTTGGCAGCGTGCGCGCGGATCGCCCTAAAGCAGGAATAGCGAAAGGTGCGGCGATTGTCTTGGGAATTATTTTTGCGCTTGAAGGCGTGTATATCGCCGTAAATGCGTACAAAGGCACGGCTGTCGCGCGAGTAAAACAGGAAAGCGATGTTGGCGAAGGGGCAATCACCACGGCACAGCTTGAAGAGATAAGCAAGATACAGACAACCTATCAGCTCACGCGTGATGAGATTAACACCGAATACGTTCCTAAGGTTGCCACGGCAGACAAAGCCCTAGAAAGTCTAACCGCGGTTGAGGCGCAGAAACTGATTCAAACACTTCGGGGGGAGATGGGCAAAACCGAACGAATCGGTTCTGTGTTGTTTAGCAAGTTCCTTCTGCCTTTTGAGGTGACTTCCCTAATCTTGCTTGCTGCTCTAATTGGGGTTATTGCACTGGTGAAACGGGAGCAACCGAAAGGGGCCTCCTAACCCTGGTTTGGGATTGCTGAGGATTGAGATATGAGTTTGGAATGGTATCTAGGTTTAAGCGCGTTACTCTTCACCGTTGGGGTGGTCGGTGTGCTGATTAGACGGAACGCCATCATTATCTTCATGTGCATTGAGTTGATGCTCAACGCTGCAAACCTTGCCTTTGTTGCCATATCACGTGAATTGGGGGATCCATCCGGACAGGTTTTCGTCTTCTTCGTGATGGCCGTTGCGGCTGCCGAGGTCGCCATTGGACTGGCAATCATCGTAAGTGTATTCAAGCACAGTGCAACGGTGAATGTTGATGAGGTTGATTCGCTCAAGGGATGAGCAGTCTCGACATTAGGGTTTGATATGTCCGTAAACCTCATAATTCTACTTCTAATTTCTCCGCTAATCGGATTTCTCATCAACGGTCTGTTTGGTAAATGGTTGAGGAATGCCGAGAAGTTGAGCGGTTGGATTGCGTGCCTTGCCGTCCTAGTCTCACTTATCTGTTCGGCGATCGTATTTACCCACGTCAAAGGCGGTGCGGAGCTAAACCAAACGCTCTACGAATGGATTGCCGGGGAATCTTTCGCATTCACAATCGGATTTCATGTGGATTCGCTTACGGTCGTCATGCTGCTGATTATTACGGGTATCGGCTTTCTCATCCACGTCTACTCGATTGGTTACATGCATGGGGATACCGGGTACACGCGATATTTTGCCTATCTCAACCTTTTTGTGTTTGCGATGTTGATTCTCGTCTTGGCGGACAACTACCTGATGATGTTCGTCGGTTGGGAGGGCGTTGGACTGTGTTCCTATCTGCTGATCGGCTTTTGGTATGAGAAAAAGTCCGCAACAGACGCCGGCAAGAAAGCCTTCATTGTCAACCGGATTGGTGATTTCGGCTTCCTACTTGGAATGTTTACTTTATTCGCCGCCTTTGGTAGCTTGGATTTCGTTCCCATCTTTGAACATGCCGAATCGGGCGGTTTCAACCAAGTGTTCGGGGCAAGTACGCTCGCCGTTGCAACTTTGCTGCTCTTTGTCGGCGCCGTGGGGAAATCGGCGCAAATCCCTCTGTATGTCTGGCTTCCTGATGCGATGGAGGGGCCAACACCCGTGAGTGCACTCATTCACGCCGCGACGATGGTCACAGCGGGCGTCTATATGGTGGCGCGCTCCTCGGTGCTGTTTGAGCTTGCCGGTACAGGTGATGTGGTTGCATGGGTTGGCGTCCTCACGGCTATCTTTGCCGCCATCATGGCGTTAGCTGCGAACGACATCAAACGGGTGCTGGCGTATTCCACTGTGAGCCAACTCGGTTATATGTTCGTGGGTGTGGGCATTGGCGCCTATGCATCCGGTATTTTTCATCTCATGACACATGCTTTTTTCAAGGGCTTGATGTTCCTAACGGCTGGCAGCGTCATGCACGCCATGTCAAACGAACTTGACATGCGAAAAATGGGAGGCCTGAGATCGAAACTTCCCATCACGCACGTGACATTTCTTGTCGGGGCACTCGCCATTTCAGGATTCCCACTTCTGAGTGGTTTCTGGAGCAAAGATGAAATCCTACACAGCGCTTGGGAGAAGGGGCATCCTATCATTTATGTGATAGGATTGGTGACGGTTTTCCTCACGGCGTTCTATATGTTTCGCCTAATCTTTGGGACGTTTTACGGCAAATCGCGTGTCGATTCACAAGTTCATCCGCACGAGTCGCCGCCCGTCATGTGGGTACCTCTGGCAATCCTTGCCATTCCGTCGGCGTTCATCGGTCTTGCCATATTGAGTTGGAAGGGACATGGCAGTGCGTTCCATCATTTCATCGGCGGCGTCTTTTCTCACCACGGTGAAAAAGCAGCCCGTCACGCCGACAATGTGCCGCTCTTCATGGTAATTTCATCAATTGTGGGTATTGCCGGAATTGCTTTGGCATGGGTGAAGTATCGGGATTGGACGCCACTGACGCAACCACGATCAGCAATTCACAAGCTGGCTGCGGACAAGTTCTACGTTGATGAAATCTACAACGCCGTCTTCGTTCAAACCATCAAGAACATCTCTCAATTCGTCCTGTGGCGAGGTATGGATGTCTCAATTATTGACGGATTTGTGAACGGCGCCGCTTTTGTCGTGCGTACAGTTGGAGGATCGCTGCGACGGTTTCAGACAGGGGTTGTTCAATCGTACATTTTGTCAATGGTTATCGGAATCATCATTTTTTTGGCGTACTACCTTTTTATTCAATAGGTTAAATAGGTAGCTAATCGGGGGTTAACTTTGCTACTTTCCGCAGTTATTTTTCTACCACTCATCGGAGCGATAGTCATCGCGCTAGCGAGGACGGTTGTGAGCGCGTCGACGATTAAAGGCATCGCGCTCGTAATTGCATTGCTGACTTTTGTCTTCTCCCTATCGCTTTACACCGGATTCGACGAGACGACGCATGCCATGCAGTTCATGGCACAGAAGTCGTGGATTCCGGAGCTGGGCATTAGCTACCAATTGGGTATTGACGGCATCTCGTTATGGTTGGTGCTGTTGACAACTTTCTTGACCCCGATCTGCGTCCTGGCAGCTTGGGGATCGATTGAAAAAGGCACCAGCGGGTTTATGATTTCACTGTTGATGCTGGAAACAGGGATGCTCGGCGTCTTTTGTGCGCTGGATCTCTTCCTGTTCTTCGTATTCTGGGAGTCTATGCTCATTCCGATGTACCTGCTGATTGGAGTTTGGGGCGGCAAGCGTCGGATATACGCGACGGTCAAGTTTGTTCTGTACACGATGGCGGGCAGCGCGTTGATGCTTGTTGGAATTTTGTATCTGTATTTTCAGAATGATAACAGTTTCGATCTCATGACGTTGTACGACAAAGCCGGTACTTTGGCACATCAACGGCTGCTGTTCTTAGCATTCTTCATCGCATTCGCTATCAAGGTGCCGCTATTTCCGTTCCACACTTGGCTCCCAGACGCACACGTTGAAGCGCCGACGGTTGGCAGCGTGATTCTTGCGGGCGTGTTGCTCAAAATGGGAACCTACGGCATACTGCGGTTCTGCATTCCTCTTTTTCCTGAAGGGACAGTAGCGTTTACCCCGCTCATCTCCAAGCTTGCGGTTATCAGCATCATCTACGGCGCGCTGGTTGCCATGGTGCAACCCGACCTCAAAAAGTTGGTGGCGTATTCGAGTGTCAGTCATCTTGGATTTGTCGTACTCGGACTGTTTGCGCTTAACAGTCAGGGGGTGCAGGGCGGAATCATTCAGATGGTCAACCACGGGTTGAGCACGGGGGCGCTATTCCTTCTTGTCGGCATGATTTATGAGCGTCGGCATACGCGAATGATTGCGGATTTCGGCGGATTGGCGAAGTGCATGCCCATCTTTGCGACGATATTCCTGATTGTTACATTGTCATCAATAGGCTTACCCGGATTGAACGGGTTCGTTGGCGAGTTCATGATCTTGCTCGGTAGCTTTATTTCAGGGGCTTTTTCAAAAGTGCACGCTGTACTTGCCGCAACCGGTGTCATTTTAGCCGCTGTCTATATGCTCTGGATGTTTCAACGAGTGATGTTTGGGAAGCTGGATAAACCGGAAAATCAAGCGTTGAAAGACTTGAACTTGCGGGAAGTTATTGTGCTACTTCCCATTCTCCTGTTTATTGTCTGGATTGGTGTATATCCCAAGCCGTTCCTGAGTCGAATAGAAAAATCCGTCAATCACGTCTTGAAACAGCACACCAAGGCAATGGCAGCGATTGGCGATTCGAAAAACGCTGTAGTGGTAGATGCAGGGCTCAAAGGGGAGCGTGAGTAGGTGAAGAGAACCATCAACAACCTCGCCCCTCTTCTCCTTGTTTTTAGTGCGCTCTTTTTCTTGCTTCCCTTGGTTGGTCTTTCAGCCGAAAAGGGACATGATGCAGCGCATGAAGGCGGTTCGCACGTTTCACATTCCGAACATCACGGGGTTGATGGCGCGGACCTTCCCCTGTGGAGCATCATCCCGTTCGCTGGGATTTTGCTGTCCATCGCATTTTGGCAACTCATCGCACCGCACTTCTGGCATCATAATTACGGCAAAATATCGTTCGCATGGGCGCTGATTTTCGCCATACCATACCTCATATTTTTTCATGGGCATGCGCTTTACGATATTCTGCACATCTATTTGATTGACTATATCCCATTTATTATTCTGCTTTGGGGATTGTTCACGGTTGCGGGTGGCATTGTCGTGCGCGGCACACTACGTGGTACCCCAGTTGTGAACCTCGTTCTGCTGCTGATTGGTACCGCAGTCGCCTCGTGGATCGGGACGACCGGCGCGTCGATGTTGCTAATTCGCCCGCTGATTCGAGCCAACGCTTATCGCAAAAACAAGACGCACCTGATTATCTTTTTCATCTTCTTGGTAAGCAACATCGGAGGCTCCTTGACGCCGTTGGGCGATCCGCCCTTGTTTTTGGGTTTTCTGCACGGTGTACCATTTTTCTGGACTACGACAGCGCTTCTGCCACATATGCTATTCATGTGCGTCTTGCTGCTAGTGCTGTTCTTCATTGTTGATACCGTTTTGTTCAAGCGCGAGGGGGGCGTGGTTCCGGATGATGGCGAGAAAGAGCCGATTCGTGTTGCAGGTTTGTTTAATCTGATATGCCTTGCCGGAATCGTCGCTGGCGTGTTGATGAGCGGCACCTTCAAGTGGGGAGAGATTAACGTGCTCGCCGTGCACGTCGCATGGCAAAATATTCTGCGCGATCTGGTTATTGTCGCGATGGGATTGCTCTCATTGAAGTTTGCGCCCTTCGCAGGTGCGCTGAGGCGTGAGAATCAATTTGAATGGGAACCGATTGCCGAAGTCGCCAAGCTATTCGCCGCCATTTTCATGACTATTATTCCGGCACTTGCGATTCTCAAAGCCGGTGAGCAGGGGGCATTAAGTGGGTTGATTCGTGCAGTGAAAGAACCGTGGCACTATTTCTGGATCACGGGCGTGCTATCCAGTTTTCTTGACAATGCGCCGACCTACCTGACGTTCTTCAATACCGCACTCGGGAAATTCCATATGACGGAGGCGATGGCACACGACGTACTCGTCGGGGCGGCGGCGAACCCTGAATTTATCAAACTGTTAACCGCCATCTCTGTCGGAGCAGTGTTCATGGGTGCCAACACCTACATTGGGAACGCCCCCAATTTTCTCGTCAGAGGTATAGCGGAATCAAGCGGCATTCGAATGCCGAGTTTCTTCGGATATATGCTCTGGTCAGTCGGCATCTTACTGCCGCTCTTTGTCATCATAACACTGGTGTTTTTTGGTTAAAGCCGGAGGAATTACATGACAGTCCCCTCCATTAACTGGCACATGCTGATGCCCGAATTAATCATTGTCATGACGTTTGTCATCGTGATGATTTTTGATCTAATCAGGTCAATTCAAAAGTCGGTTCTAGCCTGGGTGACCATTATCGGGAGCGCTATCGCGCTGTGGGCATCCGCAGAAATGCTCAATGCAGGGGTTATCGGAAACGAATTCAACGGCATGATTCGCGTCGATCGTTTTTCGATGTTTTTCAATATCATCTTCCTCGTCTCGACTATCCTAGTAACGCTTATCTCCATCAATTACTTGGATCGAGAGGATAAGCGGCAAGGGGAATACTATGTGTTAATCCTGTTGGCAACGTTGGGCATGATGTTGATGGCATCGGGCAACGAGTTGATTGTCGTTTTCCTTGGCTTAGAGTTGATGTCGTTATCCCTGTACGTGTTGGCAGGTTATTTTCGCTCCGTACAGGTGTCGAGCGAAGCCGGGATGAAGTATCTATTGCTGGGCGCGTTCGCTAGCGGTTTCTTCCTATACGGCATCGCGCTGATTTACGGCGCCGCCGGGACAACGAGTATCCCCGATATTGCGTCCGAGTTGAAAGCTGGCGGAAAGTCTCCGCTGATGCTCGCAGGGATGTTCCTGCTGATTGTCGGGTTCGGTTTCAAAGTTGCTCTTGTGCCGTTCCACCAATGGGCACCTGATGTATACGAGGGGGCGCCTACGACAATCGCCGCTTTTATTTCGGCGGGACCAAAAGCAGCCGGTTTCGCCGCGTTTCTCAGAATCTTCATGGGTGCACTTGAAAGCCTCCAACCGGAATGGAATGTCGTGGTTGTGATTCTCGCCGCGTTGACGATGACTGTAGGCAACGTGATCGCGACGGCTCAAAGCAACATCAAGCGGATGTTGGCTTATTCGAGCGTTGCGCACGCAGGTTATGTGTTGGTCGGGTTAGCAGCGGCTAACAAAGATGGCATTTCTAGCGCCATGCTTTATCTGCTCATCTACTGCGTGATGAATATCGGCGCTTTCGCCGCTGTTATCCTTGCAAGAACCGAAGATGGCGAAAATCTCAAGATCGCCGATTATGCCGGTCTCGGGTACCGGAAACCGCTACTCGCGTTGTTTATGACCATCATGTTACTGTCTCTTGCAGGATTTCCACCTACGGCCGGTTTCGTCGGGAAGTTCTACGTCTTCCGATCTGCCGTGGATGCGGGCCAAATTTGGTTAGTCGTCATCGCGGCGATTAACACCGCAATTTCAGCGTTTTATTACCTTCGCGTTGTTGTGACGATGTATATGAAGGAGCCTGAAGAAGAGCTTGACTTTCACGCCTACCCAAAATTATTAGTATTTGCGCTGTTGATTATTACAATCGGCGTTGTTCTGATTGGGGTTTTGCCGTCGTATTTCTTGGGGCCAGCTCAAATCAGCACGCAATTCTTCTAGACTTGTACTTACGTAGAGATGCAGACTCTAGGGCGCGGATTCATATGTGGCAGAAGAACCAATGATGGCTAGACTTAAGCGGAGTCCGGAGGCGTGGAACAGTTTTGACCTAGCGTCAATCGGCATCACCCTTGTGCTTGCAATTGGCATGGGATCGGGGTTGGGTTGGTGGATCGGCGGAAAAGTGGGCAACCAAAAGGTCGGTCTAATCATCGGCTTTGTCATAGGAACCGCAGCGGGATTCATAGAGATGTTTCGTGCCGTGTCTCGCTGGAATCGGCGGATGGAAGAACAGGATCGAGCGAATCGAACCCGCCAAGATGACAAAGGGAAGGATTCATAGGGTGAGTTCTCAATCGCCTTTCGAAGTAGATGGCAACTTCCTGCGCCAAGTCTACCGCTTGACGGTTGTGTTGGCAGTCATTGGTACGGTTATTCTCGGGGCAGTTTGCGGTACGCCGGAGGGGTTGAGTTTCGCTATTGGCGGTTTTCTCAGTTTAAGCGCGATTTTGTCATTAGAGTTTGTCGTCCGTCGGTTGGTTAAGCCCGGCGGTCCGTCGCGAGCCAAACGTTGGATCGGGTTCATTTTATTGGGAAAATACACGGTGATTTTTGGCGGTTTTTATCTGTTGATGAAGGCAGATTGGCTAAACGTCTATGCCCTTGCAGCCGGGATCGGCGTAGTGCAAATCGTGATAATCCTTAAAGCCATCAAACTTATGACAGGAATTCTATTCAGCAACAAAACAACCAAAGATACTTGATAACATTGAAATGAAAAAAAACTGTTTTCTTTTAACCGTTTTGGTTCTCATTCTGGTTGGAGTTGGTTTCGACTTTGGATTCGCGGCTGAAGATGCTCATGACTCCTCGCACGACACCCACGGCGAGAGTGAACATGGCGGCGGCGGTGCACATCCCCACTATTCCTGGCTGCATCCGTTGTCTAGAATTTTGCCGGACGAAATTATCCCGGAACCCCTCCGTTGGCAACAGCCTGATTTGATCCCAAACGCTTATTTCGTGGTGGTGGTTATCGCCATCCTTTTCATCTTTGGGACACGAAAGATGAAACGACTCCCCGAAGGCAAGGGACAAGCACTGCTAGAGCTATTTGTTGGCGGGTTGATAGACTTCTTCGGCGGGATTCTGGGCGAACACGGGAAAAAATATGTTCCATTTGTGGGATCCTACTTTATCTTCATCCTTTTTCTAAACTATCTTGGCCTGATTCCTGGCTTTCAGTCTCCGACAGCGGATTTGAACACAACGCTCGCGCTCGGCATTACCGCGTTAATCGGTGTTCATATCATTGCTGTCAAGGAGAATGGCGTCGTTGGCTATCTGAAACACTTTGTTGGCGATCCGTGGTGGCTCGGGCCTTTAATGCTTCCACTACACATCATCGGAGAGATTGCACGCGCCGGGTCGCTGGCTATCCGCCTCTTTGGAAACATCTTCGGCGAGGAATCAGTCATCATCAATCTGACCCTTTTAGGGCTTGCAATTCCAGCCATTGGCGGCATGATACCTTGGGTGCCGATTCAGGTGCCCATGCTGTTTTTTGGGCTATTTGGCGGGTTCTTGCAAGCGCTTGTGTTCTCGATGTTGACATCAATCTACATCGTTACGTTCCTTGAGCATCATGACGAAGAGCATGGTGCGGAGGCACATCACTAACTAGTGAACGACTATTTTCGTTCGTTCACACTGTTTTTCAGTGTTTTAATTTCGGTAGTATTTAATAATCAAAGGAGGAAATTCAATGATTTATCTTGCAGTTTTAGCTTTCGGGGTGGCGCTCGGTTTGCCGATTGCGGTTATTGCGGCATCGACCGCACAGGGAAAGGCAACGAGTACCGCTCTTGAAGGTATTGCACGTCAGCCCGAGGCTGCACCCAGGATTCAGACGGCGATGATTATCGGTTTGGCTCTTATTGAGTCACTCGTCATCTATTCGCTGCTGATCTTTTTCCTGCTGATGGGAAAACTCCCGGACGTTACGCCGGCTGAAGGTGAAAAGATCAGCCCGCTTGAAAAGATAATGCAAGCCGCGTCGGCTGAAGAAGATCGCAATCATTAGAAGAATAATAAAGCATGAAACGTACGGCGCGATCGTAGTGGTCGCGCGCTATGTTTCAGCGTTGACAACATTACGAGTCATCATGAAAAGATATAGATATTTAGTCTTATTAATCTGTATTAACACATTGATATCAGTCCCGTGTGCGCTTGCTGCTGGCGACGGTTCCGGAGGTGGCGGGCTAATGGGCGCTATCGGACTCGACCCCAAGACAATCATCCTTCAAGCACTGGGCTTTCTTATTGTTCTGCTTGTGCTCTGGAAATTCGTCTTTGGTCGCGTTGGCGGATTGTTGGAAGAACGACAGAACGAGATAACTTCACGCATGGAAAAGCTGGAGACGGACCAACAGGAGTTGGATCGGTTGAACGCCGAAACTCGCCAACGGCTGAATGAGATTGAGGCAGAGGGACAAGCCAAGATTCAAGCTGCAATCAATGAAGGTAATGTCGAGAGGCAGCGTATTCTTGACCGGGCGCGTCAAGAAGTGTCCGCCGAACTTGAAAAGGCACGCGCGGAAATCCAGCGCGAAAAAGATGAAGCGATCCTTGAGTTGCGAGGAACCGTCGCGGAAGTAGCGATTGATGCGGCGAGCAAGATTATCGATCAAGCACTTGATGCGGAAAAACATCAGCACATCATTGATGAGTCAATTCGCCGCCTGCCTGCCCAAGGCGCTTGATGCCTTGGAACTTCCGCACAGGAGTTGAAACACGAAATTACAGGAAAGCCGTAGGGAAGATACTGCGCGCTATCAAACTGTAGGCACAACAACCCTTACGTAAGGTCTTTTCGCAATCCATTAGTGATCGGAGAGTATACCCGATGAGAGATATTCGCATTGCCAAACCATACGCGCAAGCGTTGTACGATGCGGCGGCAGAGCAGGCTGCTTTGAGTCGCATCGTAGGGGATGCCAACCAAATCATAAGCCTAGCACAAGAATCAGAAGATTTCGAAGGGTTCCTGAGCAATCCGATTCTGTCGCCACAATTCAAGAGTGAGATGTTCCAACAACTCCTGTCCGAAGCCGTCCAACCGCTCACACTGAACTTTCTGCTACTTCTGGCATCGAAACAACGCGAGAGATTCCTAGTAGCAATCTTACAGACATTTCTCAAGCTTGTGGATTTGAAAGCAGGACGTCTCGTCGCGCAGGTGACATCCGCCGTGACGCTCAGCGATGCACAACAAGCCAGTCTTGTTCAACAGCTAAGCGATTATTCTGGCGCCGAAGTGAGACTCGAGTTAAGTGAAGATACTGCAATCAAGGGCGGCATCATTGTGCGGTTGGGAGACACGGTATTTGATGGAAGCGTCACGACGCAGTTGCAACGGCTGAGATTGCTGCTTGCAAGGGGTTAGACCGGAAAGCAGCAATTAAGGCTTGCTGTCGAATGAGGGAGAAAATAGCATATGGCAAGAGAAGTTAGACCCGATGAAGTTTCAAATATTCTAAAACAACAACTGCTGCAATTCAATCAACAAGTAGACGTTTACGATTCTGGAACAGTCCTGGATGTTGGTGACGGAATTGCTCGCGTGCATGGGCTTGCCAATGTCATGGCGAGTGAGATGATTGAATTCCCGAACGACGTATTCGGCATGGCTTTCAACTTGGAGGAAGACAACGTCGGCTGCGTGCTTTTCGGCGAAGATAGGTTGATTCACGAAGGCGACATCGCCAAACGGACCAATCGACTGCTTGAGGTTCCCGTCGGTGAGGAGTTGCTCGGGCGGGTCGTTAATGCGCTTGGTCAACCCATCGACGGCAAGGGAGAAATCGGTACCAGCGAGACACTTCCTGCCGAGCGAAAAGGTTTGGGCATTGTCCAACGTCAGCCCGTGCGCGAGCCGCTGTACACCGGTTTGAAAGCAATCGACAGCATAACCGCAATTGGGCGTGGACAGCGTGAGTTGATCATTGGTGACCGTCAAACGGGCAAAACCGCCATTCCCATTGACACGATAATTAACCAGAAAAACACGGACGTGTTCTGCATCTACGTGGCTGTGGGACAGAAGGGATCGACGGTTGCACAGGTTGTGAACACGCTTGAGCAGCACGGCGCAATGGAGTACACCATTGTTATTTCGGCGCCGGCTAGTGAGCCGTCTCCGCTCCAATATCTTGCGCCCTATACAGGTACGTCAATGGGAGAATACTTCCGTGACAAGGGACAACATGCCTTGATTATCTATGATGACCTCACCAAACACGCGTGGGCGTATCGGCAGATGTCCTTGCTCTCGCGTCGACCGCCGGGTCGCGAAGCCTACCCTGGTGATGTCTTCTACCTCCACTCAAGATTACTGGAACGTTCGGCTAAACTCAGTGACGAGTTAGGCGCCGGTTCGCTGACTTCATTGCCAATCATTGAGATTTTTGAGGGAGACCTGACGACATACATTCCAACCAATGTAATCTCAATCACTGATGGACAGATTTATCTGACATCTGAACTGTTTAATCAGGGTGTGCGACCGGCTATTGATGTCGGTACATCGGTGTCCCGGGTCGGCGGCGATGCGCAGACCAAAGCCATGAAGGCTGATGAGGTGGCAGGTTCGCTCAAGCTGGATTTAGCCAGTTTCCGTGAAGTTGCCGCATTTGCGCAGTTTGGTTCCGATCTTGACGCATCCACACAAGCGCAACTCCGCCGTGGAGAACGGTTGGTGGAGTTACTTAAGCAGCCGCAATACGCGCCCATGCCAGTCGAGAAGGAGATAGTCTCAATCTTCTGCGGATCGACGGGGTATCTGGACGACGTTGAAGTGGCGGATGTTTCGAGATTTGAATCTGAATTTCTTGCCTACATGGACAGGAATCATGAAGCATTCCTAAAGGAGATTGCAGAGACAGGTGTTCTGAGCGATGAGCTTATTGGTAGTCTTCACGAAGCGGTTAAAAGTTTCAAGGCACAGTTCAAGAGTGAATGAAACGTGGAGGTGACGAGGTGAAGCAAAAGATTATTCTCCACGAAGCGGAAGAGGACGGATATTGGGCAGAGGTGCCTTCAATTGAGGGGTGCGTGAGTCAAGGAGAAACACTTGGCGCCTTGATTGAGAACATCTCTGAAGCGGTGGAGGGCTGTTTATCTGTGGAAATCAGTGACCTTGATATCGGCGAAAGAGATACAGTCATGGAAATAGCCGTTTGAAATCCCTAACGGTTAAAGAGTTTTGCCGCTTGCTGGATAAGTGGGGTTGGGAGTTAAAACGGATTAAGGGTAGTCATTACATTTTCGCCAAGAGGGAGTTACTATCCGAATCTCGGTTCCAGTTCACGTGAATAAAACTCTCAAGCAAGGCTTGCAGCGGCATCTTATGAAAATAGCCGGTATTGAAGAAAATGAGCTCTAAAGGGATGTCCAGAGGATTGCCATGGCAACATTACGAGAAATCAGACGGCGTATCGCAAGTGTTGAGAATATCAAGCAAGTAACAGAAGCGATGCGGGTGGTTGCAGCGGCGAGGCTACGCCGCGCCCAAGAAAACATCTTGGCGACGCGACCGTTCGCGGAGAAGTTTAACGCGATTTTAAGCCACTTGATTGCGCAGATTGAAAATCCAACCCATCCGTTGCTGGAAAATCGAGAATTAAAAAACGTCTGTCTCGTTTCTATCAGCGCCGATCGGGGGTTGTGTGGAAGTTTCAACAGCAATGTGATACGGGCGACGGCGGAAAGAGCAAAACATTATCAAGATGGTGGCGCTGCTGTAAAAATCATCTGCGTGGGCAGGCGCACTCGAGACTACTTTGTGCGGCGGGACTATGAGGTCATTGCCGAATATGCCAACATATTTAGAGACCTTAAATTTGAATCAGCAGTTGACATTGTTCATGAATTTGAGCATCTTTATTCTGAACTGCAGATTGACAAAGTAGAGGTGATCTACAATAACTTCAAATCCGCAATACTACAGACAGTTCTCGTTGAGCAGTTATTGCCCCTTACCCCCGAAGCCCCAACGGGTGACGAACTCTTTCTTGACTATCTGTATGAGCCAGGACAGGAGGAAATCTTCGAGTCTGTATTGGCGAAACACCTGAATATGCAGATGTGGAAGGTTCTGCTGGATTCCAACGCCGCGGAGCAGGCGGCACGGATGGCAGCAATGGAAAACGCAACACGAAATGCCAAAGATTTAATTGACGAATTGATTCTACAGCGCAACCGCGCTCGACAAACCCAGATTACGACGGAAATCTCCGAGATTGTGAGTGGAGCAGCGGCTTTGGAGGGTTAGAGTCATAGTTGTGTTGAAATTGTTTTTCTATTCTTCCATTGTTCTGTCGTTCTTGGGTGTCGGGTGCTTGTCCGCGTTTGGTCACGGTGATGAATCGACTCTGTTGGAGGATGTCAACAACGACGGTGTGGTGAACATTCTAGACTTGGTCATCGTGGCTAACGCCTTTGGACAGCCTGTGGATCGGAATTCCGAGCAGAATCCGGGTGTGAATCGTGACGGCAGCGTTAATATTCCCGACCTTGTTCGAGTTGCCAACCGCTTGGGCGAAACCGCAGGGATTGATAACTCTACCTATCACGATATTCAGGATTATGTATTCAATAGGAGTTGCGCAACGAGTTACTGTCACGCAGCGCCTACTAACGCCGGCAATCTAAACCTCACAAGCAGTGTTTCCTATCAAGATTTGGTTGGGCGCGTTCCGCAAAACCTCGCTGCAGCGTCGGCAGGGATGAAGCGAATTAATCCGGGCAATCCGGAAACAGTTTTCTGTTGACTAAGCTGGTAGGTCCCACAACTCCGGCACAAGGAGGGCGTATGCCGTTGGCTGCGGGACCGCTCCATAGTGGAAAGATAGATGCAATTCGGAAGTGGATTGCTGCGGGGGCATCTCGGAATGATAAACTTACCGGTATCGGCGATCTCAGCTTGCTGCGCGATCCGCTTCAAACTTTCGAGCCGCCGCCGGCACCGCTGCCGGGCGAAGGATATCAGCTCCATTTACCGCCCTTCATTATTGAACCCGGTACAGAGCGGGAAGTCTTCTACGCCAGGCAAATCACCGACGCAATGGGACAGCCTTTGCAGGAGGATATATTCGTCAATAAATATGAAATTGTCTATCCGGCTGGCAGCCATCATTTCATACTGTATCGGATTACAGATAAGGGATTAGAAGATGAGATACTCAACGTCGGTGTGACGCCGGGGGTTGGCGTAAATCCCGAAGACTCATTCCGAGTGTTAGATCCTGTGAATCCACAGGCACTCGGTAACTTTGGGGTGCATCGCGTTTACATTACGGGCACACAGATCGGCGAAAAAACCGTTTATCAATTTCCTGAAGGTGTGGCTCTTCAGCTCGCAGGCGACACGATATACGACCTGAACGCCCATTTCGTGAATTTGTTGGGTACCGAAGCGATAGAGGGAGAGGTTTACGTCAATCTCTACACCATTCCACCGGAGCAAGTTGAGCATGAAGCGGTCAAGCTTTTCTCCGCCAACACCGACATTTTCGTTCCATCGGGAACAACGCGCGTGGCGAAGAGGGAGGAAACCGTAAGGGAGGAGATTGAGCGGCGTGGTTACGATCCGAGCACAGGGTTGAACCTCGTCATGGTTACGTCACACATGCACCGGCATGGCGAGTTGTTTGAGATTTTTCAGATGTCGACGGGGAGTTTGCTCCACCGAAGTGTCGCTTACGACGATGCGCCAATCACGGTGTTTGATCCGCCGTTGGTTCTTGACGCAAACGATGGCCTCACCTACGAGTGCACTCATAACAACTATGACAGAAATGTTCCGCTCACTTTCGGATTCACGTCCGAAGACGAGATGGCGATAATCATGGGCTACTACTATCCTACAACCGAAAGTGTTGATACCTCAAGCGAGTGAGAGGACGATTCCGAATATCGTAATGCCAAAGCATATTACGCAGGTTTCAATACAAAAATTCATCTTCCGTATGGACTGGGAAGAATGGAGACTATGCCCGTATTTTTTGCACATGGAGAATCTCTATCGCACTCGTTATTCACTTGATTGATCGCCGCCGGGGCTTTTGGAGAGGTTGGTAAGAGCTCTATGGGATTTCTATCGCGGTCACTATCCGTTCCCTTGATCGTTATCCACTCGTTTGATCGCAGTGCGCACCCTACAAATGTACTTTTCAAATAGGCTCTTAACGTTTGATGTACCAGTTCATTTAGTCAAAGGAGGATAACCAATGGTACTTGGATTAAGAGGTACACTTCTCGCTACTTTGATAGCATTGATTGCTTTGTGTGGTTGTGAGGAGGCCACAAATTTAGTAGTAGACGCGCTGTCGCCCGAGGACCCGGTGATGGAGCCGATGCCCGTTGAAGAAACTACCATGGAGGACGACACTCCGGAACCCGATACGGAGACCGTACCTGTCAAATTGGTGTGGCTAGTCGACTATCCGGTGGGCGGGAAGGAAGATTATATCGCATGGGTCGCGTCCGTTGCACATATACTGCTAGCGCCAGAAGAACTCAAACGGGTAGCGTCTTACGACAATCTTGATGGTTCCAATCCACACCGACTCGTTGAATTTGAATTTGATAGTTTTGCGGATGTCATGACGTACCTGAACCGTCCCGATGTCGCTGAGATCTTTGCTGCGTTGCCAAACCATAGCACTAAGGCAAGTACGCATGTGTTCGTTCAGCGTGGTGATTACGCAAAAAACGAGACTACCACGCGAAACGTTAAAACCGTCTACTTCGTAGACTATCCGCTTGGAGGCAAAGCGGAGTATTTGGAATGGATTGCGTCGATTGCGCCGATGCTACAGGCTCCTGAAGAGGTAAAGCGGATAGCATCTTACGACAACTACTATGGAGTGTCTCCACACCGGTTTGTTGAGTTCGAGTTTGATAGCTACGAAGATGCCAATTCGTACCAAGAGCTTGCAGACGTACAGGACGTTAATGCAGAGTTACCCAATCGAAGCAGTCGCACGTCTGTCCTAACCTTTGAGTTGCGATCCGATTACGTCAACGAATAGTCGAGGGCGTTGTCATTACGACGCAGCCATGAATTAAGGAGAGGTGTTGGAAGCTGATGGTCGGGTTAGTGTCTACAGCGCACGAGCAGGAGGCGACTTATGAGCACATTGAAACCGATTGTCATCAATCAAACGGAACAGTCGTGGGAGGGATGGGATGACGCAGAAATCGCAGCCAAGAGTGCGATTCGCTGGAAAATCCTTATATCCGGCGAGCGAGGTCCTAGCGCCGGGCTAGTTAACGGCATAGCGGAGTTCCCGGTCGGTACTCGGCTGCCCCTTCACCACCACGAACCCGCGGAGACCTATTATGTCGTCAGCGGGCAGGGCCACATGGAAATCGACGGTCACGACGCAGACATCGGGCCAGGATCAACCGTCTACATTCCGTCCAACGCCAAACACGCGGTCCGATGCACTGGAGCTGAACCGTTAGTTTTCATTTTCACGTTCGCATGTGACCGATTCGACAAAATTGTTTACCACTTTGACGAATAGCCGGATTGTGAAGAGGGCTGTTTGAATAGACATTATGCCCTACAATGTTGAAAAACAGATTCAGGAGGCAATGGAACGGGGCGACTTCGAGAATTTAGCCGGCATGGGGAAGCAACAAGCGTTGGAAGAAAACCCATTTGTTCCTCGTGACACCCGCATAGTCAATCAGATGCTCAAAGACAACGGATTTGCACCGCGTTGGATTGAGGTAGACAAGGAGATTCGTGCCGAGAGCGAAGATGCTGAACAGTTGCTTGTAACTATCAGGAAGCGACGTGGGCGCTTGGAATCCGTGGTTCGTGCGCAGCCACTCAAGCGTTATGTCGTCTATCGCACATTTGAACTTGAACGTAGGCGGGCGCTAGACAGAAGCCAATGTACAACCTTGATACAATGGTTGCCCATTTCCACAAGGAGTGCCCCAGTCTTTAAGACGTAAAAGAATTCGGAACAAATAACGATATGTACGATTTTAAGAAAGGAAGATAAACGATGAATCAGGGAAAAGTATTAGAAATCGTCGGCGCACGGGTAGATCTTGATTTCTCGGAAGGAGAATTACCAGATATTCTTAATGCCGTGGAAGTTGAACGTGCCGACGGCACGAGGTTGGTGCTCGAAGTGCAGCAGCATCTAGGGGACAGAAGGGTGCGTGCGGTGGCAATGGACACAACAGACGGTCTTGTGCGCGGCACACTCGCGACTGATCGCGGTGAGCCTATCAGCGTACCTGTTGGAGATGAAGTGCTAGGACGGGTGTTCGATGTGACGGGCCAACCGATTGATGAAGCCGGCCCGGTCGAGGCAAAGCAACGTTACTCCATTCACCGGCACCCACCCCCGCCAGATCAACTGAGCACGGTTTCCGAGATGCTAGAGACGGGCATCAAGGTAATCGACCTGATTCAGCCGGTTGCACGAGGCGGGAAGGTTGGATTCCTCGGTGGGGCAGGCGTTGGGAAAACCGTATTGGTCGCTGAGCTCATCTACAATATCGCGACACAGCACGGCGGTTACTCGGTATTCTGCGGGGTTGGCGAGCGGACACGCGAAGGAAACGGGTTCTGGCTTGAGATGGATGAGTACGGTGTGTTAGATAAAACCGCTATGGTCTTTGGCCAGATGAACGAACCGCCCGGGGCACGCCTGCGCGTGGCACTCGCGGGGCTCTCAATGGCTGAATACTTCCGAGACGAAGGCGGCCAGGACGTGCTGATTTTTATCGACAACGTATTTCGTTTTACTCTCGCCGGCTGCGAGGTCTCGGCGCTGCTAGGACGTATGCCTTCTGCGGTGGGGTATCAGCCGACGCTGGCTACGGAGATGGGTGAGTTACAGGAGCGTATTACCTCTACGAAACACGGATCGATTACGTCGTTTCAAGCGGTCTATGTTCCGGCAGACGACTATACCGACCCCGCAGTTGTGGCTGTTTTTGGACATCTTGATGCCGTAACACGGCTGGAACGATCTATCGTCCAAGTGGGGCGATACCCTGCCGTCGATCCATTGACCTCCACTTCCCGAATTTTGAACCCGGATGTAATTGGTGAGGAACACTATGACACAACACGCGAAGTAAAAGCCGTGCTACAGCAATACGAGGGCCTCAAAGACATCATCGCAATCTTGGGTGTGGATGAACTCTCCGACGATCAGAGATTGACCGTTGCGCGGGCACGAAAGCTAGAGCAGTTTCTTACTCAGCCGATGTTTGTGGCGCAACGATTCTCCGGTATACCCGGACAGTACGTCAAGATTTCGGATACGGTTGAGGGTTGCCAAGCTATCCTCAAAGGCGAGTGTGATGAAATACCCGAACAATCTCTCCGGTATATCGGCGGGATCGAAGAAGCGTTCGATAAAGCCAAATCCCAAGAACTACAAGAGGCTGCCGATTAAACCACACGCGAGCTTCGGGAGGCCGCGCTTGATATCGACTACCGAGCACTCAATACCTCTTTGTCTAGTGAATAGCCATGCTTGAAAGAAGATTTCACCTCGAAATCAGAACACCGCAGCAACTCATCTATGAAGGCGACGTGAGCAGTATCCGAGCGCCTGGCGAACTTGGCTCATTTGAAATCCTTACCGGTCATGTTCCCTTCTTGACGGTACTGGAAACAGGCGAGATTCGTATCCGAGAAACCGATACTCCGCAGTCACTCGCAATCAGTGATGGGGTGTTTGAAGTGTTGCGAACAGGGGTCACCGTGTTGTCGGATACGGCAGAATGGGCGCATGAGATAGATATTGAACGCGCAGAGACGGCCCGTCAACGCGCTCAGGAGCATCTCGCTTCCAGAGATTCAATGATTAACCGAGAGCGTGCCGAAGCCGCATTGGCGCGCGCCGATAATCGGATAAAAATCGCAAATTCGCTGTAGTGCCGACAGGGTATCATCTATCGCCGTCAGCGTTGACGTGTCTGTAATATCTTTTTAGATATCCCTTTATCTTTTCCAGCCCGTCGTTCAAACCATACGCCTGTAGTGCTTCGTGAGTTCCGCTAAATCATCTTCACTCTCATCTTCGCTCTCAGTCTGTTTTATCTGACTCTCAAAGAATTCTTCCGTTGTGCGATAGATGTTGTCCAAATCTGATTGGCTTGGGCGATGACGGGATAGATGAATCATGTCACATGTGCGCAAAATCTCGCCAACGTGATCGAGTGCCGGGTCGGTCAGATCATGGGGCAACGATCCGAGAATTTCTCCTGTTGTGGCATCAAGCGTCTTGATATGGTATTTTTGCTCAACATAGCGTTTCACAATCGCGGAAATTTCATCGTAATATTCGTAAATCTCATCGGAAGAACGAAGAGAGGCAGCCTGTTTCAATTCTCTAAGTGATAGAGCCTCTGGCGTATCCCGCTGAATGTCGAGGAAAGTAGTCTGTTCCTGTTGCGGTTCTTCTAGCCGTGCTGCTACGCGCCGGGGCGTGGTGACTGATCTCTGCGGGATGGATGGCACCCCGCTGGGTATGCTGTCGCGAAATGCGTGGCGGAGACTGCCAGTGAACTTGCTTCGCCTTTTGCCAAACCAAGCGTAGATACCCGCCCCAATTGCAGCGAAAACCACCATCCAAACAACGACCCAAACAATTGCTGAGAGCAACCCGGATGAATGCGTGGCGGGATCTGTTTCTTGGGCAAATAGCTCTGCGCTTCCGGATGCCAGAACTATGAGCAGTGATAAGGCGCAAGGAGAAAGCTTAGCTATTCGTTGCACAAGTCGTATTCCTTAATTTTCCTAAAGATTGTTCTCTTGTTGACACCCAAGATTTTGGCTGCCTTGGCTCTATTATTTCCGACATAGTCGAGGGTTGCTCGAATGGCTTCCTCTTTAATTTCCTCCATCGACATACCGACTTCCACGTTCAGACGGCGATCGGAGCCTACAGCCGGCACTGCATTCACTGCTGTAGGCGCCGAGACGATAATGGGCGCGCCAATCCCGGTGAACTTAAGAACGCGCTCCGGGAGATCCGCCAAATCCAACTCGCGACTGTTCGACATCACGACCATGCCTTCGATACAGTTCCTGAGATCGCGCACATTCCCGGGCCAATCGAATTTCATGAGCGCCCTCAGCGCTTGCGAGGAGATGTCTTTTGGCGCTTTGCGGTTCTCTTGGCAGAATTCCTCAATGAAGGTCTTGACCAAGAGTGGGATGTCCCCTTTTCGCTCGCGAAGAGGCGGTAAATATACCGAAATAACGTCAAGGCGATCGTATAGATCCGCCATGAATTTTCCTTCCTTAACCACTTTTTCCAGGTTCCGATTTGTTGCACAGATGACGCGGACATCCACTCTAACGACTTCGTTGCCGCCGACCCGATGAAACTCCCTTTCCGCCAGCACCCGCAGCAGCCTAGCCTGATTCGATAAACTTAACTCACCAATTTCGTCAAGAAACAGGGTGCCGCCGTTAGCAGACTCAAATTTCCCTTTTCGTTGCTGATCGGCGCCCGTAAATGCTCCGCGTTCGTATCCGAAAAGCTCCGATTCTGCAAGATTCTCGTTGAGTGCGGCGCAGTTGAAGACGACAAGCGGGCCTCGCCGCAAACTTCGGTGATGGATAGCGCGAGCGACAAGCTCTTTTCCAGTGCCGCGTTCACCGCGGATCATCACCGTCGATTTCGTCGGAGCGACCTGAGCAATGGTGTCCCGAACCTCTTGGAGCTGCTGGGAGTGGCCCGTGAGACGGAGCAAGCCCTCTCGTTCATCAATCTGGGACTGCAATTGGCGGTTTTCGGCGGTAAGGCGTTGGTTTTCAAGAATCTTGTGCAGGAGCGCCTTCAAGTGGACGGGATTCGGGGGCTTCGGCAAACAGTAGCTTGCTTCATGATGGAGCATAGCTCTTATACCTACTTCTGTTTCCAGGACATCGTGAGTCGTCATGAAAATCACGCCCACGTCGGGGTGCTTCTGTCGAGCGGCTTCCATCAGTTGCAAGCCGTCAAGTCGGTCTCCCTTTAGCGGCGCAACCAGTATGTCAATCTTGAGCCGGTCTATGCGATCCAATGCTTCGTACATGTTCCGGGTGATGACGAAATGAAGTCCCTCGCCCTCAAGCGCGCGGCATACGGTTTCACGCTCTCTTTGGTCTGGATTGACAACGAGAACGGTTTTCTGTTGGCTCATTGGCTTCACTCAAATTTGTTGGGAAATTCGAATATACTAGGAGTTACGCAGTTGGCTGAAGCGTATAAAGAGGTTGTGCCAAATAAGCCCGTACCGCATCTCTGACAATAGAGAGTTTTGCATCAAACCAACTGATACCGGTATGATAGCAATAGTGCTCAATTCTCAGAAAGGCTCTCAGCGCTAAACCGATATGATTTCTTTGAGTGCGAGCAGAGCGCACTTGTGCGCGTTCAATGCCAACAAATTGCTTAATCCCGCGATGATATTCTTCTATTGTCCAAGACCATTCGGCATATTTGAGACGCGTCAATTCGTCCATCTGTAAATCATTCGTTGCCCAATATTCAATGTCACCTTCTGGAGTGTCAACCTTAAATACTCGAATCAATCCATAGCCTTTGAGATGGACAATTGTACCTGTTGATTCACTCGGAAGCGTACTCACCGGACGGTTACCGGAATAATCTTTACTGACAAGTCGGTTGGCAGCTAGACGAGTAAGCCACTTCCAACCATGACCTCGCACCGCTTTTAGATTCTTTAGACTGGCATACCAACTATCAAAACACACACATTCAGGAGCAAAACCGCGTGTTTTCGCTTCTTCAAGCATGGCGCGGAAATGCTCATTCTTCGTCAAGCCGTCTTTGGCTTTATCATAGATTCGATAATCACACGGAATATGTCTATCGCCATCCGTCCAGAGCAAAGTGACCAAGTTAATCCCATTCACAACTCGGTGGTGTTTCCCTGACCAGTGTTTTGTCACGAGTTCAATCTTTTGTGAATAAGGTTTATCCAGAGTCGAGTCATCTATAACTAAAATTCCGGATTCTAATTTCACCTGATTTCTCGATTCTTGCCACAGTTTGCCAGTATCGGGTTCCTCTCGATGCAAGAGCCGTGTTATCGAATCGTGAGCCGGAGGATTATCAGCTTGGGGTTGAACTTTTTCCGATTCAAGACAACTGTAACTTTTCTGAGCGGCTACCAAGAAATCAATATAGTCAGTGTCAGTATATTTAGGGGGATTCATACTCAAATTATAACCTATTTTCACTCAACTGCGTAACTCCTATATACAACAGAATTTATCCAAGAATAATACCTTATTCACGTAATTTCGTCAAGGGCAATGCAAAGCGTCCTCTACCTCGATTTTGGTCGAACGTGCAATGATTAGGGCGTGGAGGAAAGAGAGGGGATTGGACGGATGGAAGGATGGAAGAGACGTGGAGACAGAGTTTTCGAGAAGAAACACGGATTCCATTGTCTGAACCGCGGATTAAGGGATCTCTATCGCACTCACTATCCGTTCGCTTGATTAGATTAAAGGATTTCACGGATTAAACGTGCCTAATCGGTGTTGTATTGCGCCTTGAAGATTCGTATTGCGGACCGGTTTACTGCGGAGTCGCAATGGAGGCCTGGGTTGGCTGTACGTTGTGGGCAACGCGTTTGGATATGGTGGGCAATGCCCACCCTACAAAAGCTCTATCGCACGGGATTTTCTATGGGAATGCTATCGCATTCGCTATTCGCTCATTTGATCCTTCCTTAATCAGTCGGTTGATCGGTCGATATTCACTCCCTTGATCTATTCGCTCAGTCGATCCCTCAATCTATATTGTTCGTTTGATTCCAATCTACGCTACTGAATTATTCCGTATGCGTTCAGTGTTTGTATCTGTTATAATCTGGAAAAAGCATTCTCCGTTCTAGTCCAGTGGCAGATTAGCAATCACTGAAAAATGTAGTGTCCCTGAAATCCCTATCGTCGTGCGAAACCGAAACGTACGGCATTTGTCATGAGGAATGAAAATGGATATCTATAAATCACCTTCAGCGGTGGATTCTGAAGGAACAACCAAGTTCTACCGTGCCACGGCATTTGCCGACGCGAAGCCGGAGCTTGCGGCGCCAGGGGCTACGCCAGAGCGTTTGGAACACTTGAAAGAGCACGGTTTCGTCATTATCACCGACTTCGTTGGCAGCCCTTGGATTCCGATTCTGCGTGAAGCCGGTAGGCGTGTCACCGAGGCATGTACTCCCGAAAACGGCTATAGTAAGATTGACTGCTCCAAAGGCTATGTGCATCGGGCAGCAGAGGATGAGCCCTGGGCAATTCGGGGATTGATTCATCCGGCTTTCGGCGAGCCGAGTTTTGCCGAATTTTATGGTTCGCCGGAGTACCTTCGCTTTGTCCATGATTGGTGCCACGGTTTGCAACCGGAGGATCTTGTCATGCTTCCGATGCTCCTCTGGTGCAATCCTAGGAGGAACGAGAATGGACCAAGTTGGCATCGAGACACGACATGGTGGGGCACTGGAAAGGGTTACTTTGCGCAGCGCCCGGAACAGGAGGGACCGGAAGCCTATTCGGAGGAGGTTGAGAGGCGCCGCTGGAAAGAAATCCAAGCAGAAAACTTGAATTCAATTGTCGAGCGGAATGGCGTGAGCATGTTTCTTGCGCTTGCCGATGATGAGTGCCATGAACTGATTCCCGGTAGCAACCATCGGTGGCGGACGCCGTTTGAGCACGATGTGCTACTACCGAAATCCATGAAGGAGCAGGGAGTGCCGTACACGCCGAGTTGGAACGGCGTCGACCCGTTGCCGAATCAGGTCGCCATTCGGTTAAAGCCCGGGGAAGCACTCATCCGGAACGGCGTTACCATCCACACAGGGCACACTGTGCCTGATCGCGAGCGCAACACACTGGCACTCGGTTGGAGTAAGTGGTCGGGGCCTTTCACGGGGGAGTCAGCCATGTCGGATGTGCGTAACGCATGGCAACTCGATCTTGTCGTGCGTGAGGCGTTGCCGTACGAATGGATGAAGACTACTTGGGATCGTTGGGCAGAGACCGTGAAACTAGGGGATACGCTTGAGGACCGCTACACCCCGTTTGACATCAATAACATCAAGGCGGGGCAAATACTGGGTTGGCGAGGCGAGTTGGAGCGTCAGGCTGCGGCGGCTGGGGATGCGTGAGAACCGTTCCACACGTTGGATTAATCTCACAGCGTTAGCCTGCTCTAGGTTGGAGATGTGTATTGGAAGGGAGGTAGAAGCCGAGTTTTCGAGAAAAAAGGGATACGTCGCGAGCTCGCTCCTACAAATCGAACGTGCAATGAATTGCACTACTACAAACCGAGAAGACGCACAACGGAGAGGGGCCATCAAAGATAGGAAATTGAGAATCTGATGTTTGGAGATGGTGGGCAGGGAATCTCTATCGCACTCACTGTCCGTTCCTTTGATCCCACCCTACAAAACTGCTTCTTCCAATTGGATTTCGATAACCTCTAGTAGATTCTTTCTTGCCTCTTCAATGTCCTTTCCACAACTCACAACGTCTATCTCTGGGCAGTAGGCGACGTACATGTTGCCCTCTTTCCATATTTCTTCCGTTATACGTTATAACAAGATTCTTCACTGTAGCCTCCTCAATCTATATGAGCTCGGGTCAAAACTATGGCATGCCGCCAATAATGTTCTGAACTTCGGTTTCCAAGTCAAGGGTGATTTGCTGGGTCGTCTGCCTCTTTTCTTTTTTGTAAGTCTCATAGGAATCCAAGAGGTTCTTGGGTGTTCCGATACGCAGGAAGGCATCCAAGGGGCCTTTGACTTTTGACTGACCGTAAACTTCGACTTCGAGGCGCGTGATGACCTCCAGGAAGCGTTCTTGAGAGGGATCTTCGCCGATATAGCCTTCGTAGATCGCAATGGAGTTTACGATGCGGCGGAGGTCGGTGTAAAACTGCCGAAACTTGTCAACGCGCTGCGCGTGAACTCCCCGTTCATACTCCGTCATCTCATCCACATCCCGGTAAATCCCCTCATCGATCCGATTCTGGATTGCCCGGACCCGCCTGAGCGGGTTCCGGTCTGATAGAGGTGCGAGTTCCAAGAAGTTCTCCATCTGCGACAGAATGTGCTCTCGCATCTGCTGAATGCGTTCATTCAGTGTGCCCCCTTCATCTAGGCGCAGGTGATACTCTCTCGCCAGAATAGCCAGTAGGCTGCCGCCCACGTTCTTCACACGGTCGTACAGGTCTGCAGGTCGGTTGGCAGGGTCGGGGAGGACGCTCTGTTCCAAATTTGTAAGCGCCTCCTCGATTTGATCCCACATGTCGTTCCTGTAGATGTACTTTATCCCGACAGGCACCAGATAGAGGGGTTTCAGGTCCCCCGCCTTCTCCATGTCGTTGAGTGCCCACAAGCCGAACTGCACAATGCCACTCTCGAACGGCATGATGGTCTCGTTCTGATGCGAGATTTCGCCTTCGCCGAAGATGACCAGCTTCCGCGCCCCTTTGGCGAGCGTTTCTCGTGTCATCCGAAACGAGTCGCGGTCGACAGCACCACGCACGACGGAGTAGACGCCGAGCCGCGTCATGACAAAGCCCCTCAATTTCAACCCGGCTATTTTGCGGTCAAAGGTTTCGCGTGCGCACATGTACCGAAATCGCTCACCATAGCGAGTTGACAGGGCGAACATTACATGGGGGTCGGCGCGGGAGGGGTGATTCGGCACCAGAATAGTTGGGTAGCCTTCAGTCGATTTCAGCCTGTCCAGGGATTCGGAGTCGATATCGACATGGGAGACCTTGGTTGTAAGCCGCATCAGGATTGGTAGCAGCAACTTTACGCTTCCGATTACGAGCCCATTTTCTTTTGGCGGTTTGAAATCTAGCATTGGTTCACTCCAAGGTTATTTGCCTTTGAAACCAGAACTGTCCTATAAGACCTATCTTCTTTGTGTTCTTGCGAATTCCTGTAGGGTGCGCACTGCGCACCATCGCCACCAAAAGGGTCACGCATGATGACATTTTGAAAGAAGGTGTTTGAGACATTTGCCAACATGACAACGAAATTCTTCATACTCATTTTTTTTCACTGGCGAAGCACTCGGATCGGCGTGCGAAACAGTGTCTTTGTGACGTCGAACAAATAACTGAAGGACTTGATCGTGCGTTTCGCTGGGCACCTTCCGTTCCCTAAGGAATTCACCTACGTTTTTTTTCTTATAGTCTCTTAATGAGCACGGGGCATTCTTATCCAATAATTGGCAACTGGCGTGAAACTCGTTAAATAAATGGCTAAGCGCAACTGAATATTCCTCTTTTTGCTCACACAAGACTCGCAATCGAATCTGTTCGATAACATGTGGTTTAGCTATTTTCAAAGTCTGTGCTTTTGTCAATTCGTAATAACCAAGTGGTCTTGATGGCAAGCCTTTCCGTTTGAAAATATCCATGATTCGTTTCATCGCTGGGTCTTGTTTGAGAAGTTGGGGCAATTTGCTCGGGGCAAACTCAGTCTGACAGAGATACTGTAGCGCGAGACATATATCCCTTGACGTTAACGGTTTTTTCTGGCGAAGAAATTTCTGAAATTGCTCAGACACATCACTGCATTTCGAGATTAAAACGATAATCGGCTTTGAATAAGCATTAACTAACTCGAAATCAAAGCCGTTAGAACTCAGAAAATATTCTCTAAGTCTATCCATGTAGTTGTATTTGGGACGTACTAACATCCTTTGGACGTTTTCATCAAATACCCCCTTGAGCCCTTCCATAAAATTTTCTTCATTGAACTGTTCTTGTACGCTCCTTGGCTCGAAATGTTCCCGAAAGTAAGGTGCTATGGGAAAGCGCTTCAGTTTCTCCAACTGTTCAAAGATGTGCTCAATTTTAACGGCAGGCTTAACGGTAGTTTTGTCCTCTACGTCGTCATCTCGAGATATCATTTTCAAATTTCTTGTGAGTGCATCTCTATCGCTTTTCTCTTTTAGTCGGAAAATCTTTGTTTTTGGATTGAGTCGAAGTCCTAATTTTTCGTGAAGACAATCTGAAATACGGGCTGCTAACGGATTAAACAGAGGTCTCAAATCACTATCCTGTTCTTTAAAAGTGATTGATATATATATGTCGTCCACGTAGCGGATTATGGCATGATCTTGTATTGATTCGTTGCTGCGACAAAGTTCATCATCAAGATATGAATCCCCAAAGGCAAGAAAAAGATATCCGATGAAATCGGAGATAATGTTGTTGTCTGATTGCGGTATGCCTGAAGTTCCGCACGCCACAAAATCAAAAAAAGAAACAAGCTGACCATATGTTTTCTCGCCAAAGTAAAGTTTTTTCTTTACACTGTAATTGACGCGAGTTTCAAGTAAATCAAGAAGTCTCGGAATGCTAAGTTCATCGAAAAAGTTTTGTATGTCCAAGCGAATAACAACCTTGCGCTCTGTGTTTTCGTCTTTTTCCTTTTCCACCTCTTTGCAGAAGTTTTCATAGTGTGGTACGTGATAGATTGGTTCCTTGATGGGCTTCGGCTTTTTAATGATGTGTCCTTGTTCGTTGAACTGTAGATTCCCTCCGTAGCCGGCGCGGATTCGATCGTGAGTGCTATAATTTTCTTGCAGATAATCTTTGGAAAGTTCAATCAAATAAATTCCCACGGCGTTGTAAAGGACGCGCATAGGGCATGTCATAAACTTGTAACGACGCAGACCAAGATTAGATTTTGGGATAGTGTATGGAACAATCGCAAACTCCCTGCTCAAGCCGTAAAACAGGTTATTGTCAACTGTCGTGCTGAAATACCTTTTCGACTTCAACCTGTTGAACGACTTACTCAGATTTTCGTAGTGAGACATCTCAGGCGTCCGGAAAAATCTATTTGTTTTTTTTCTTTCTAGTTGATACTCCAACAATTCTAAAGCTTGCAGCCAATGACGGTACTTCAAAAAATGGCTAAATTGGGGCACGTCATATTCGTTGGGGTTCTTTTTCCGTACGACGGTTTTTTTGTTCATTGATTTGGTAATTCCCTGCTTAAACTTTCATTCCGGTCATGAGATTTGTGAACTGCTAGTGGAACCATGCAAAATCCGCGCAATTCCAAGTCTTTGCTGTCTACGACCTAGGCATTTCGACTGTCTACGAAACATCACCTAGCTCTTCCAAATCTTGCTGTCGCTCCTCCCAATCTGGGAGATAGGCGTGCATGAAGCTTTTGAATAGCCTCCCGTGATTCGGGGCGAGGAGATGAACCAACTCATGCACAATCACGAATTCGCCCAACGCCGCCGGCAGACGCAGCAACTCGGTGTTCAAGGTCAATCGCCCAGTTGTGGATATAGATGCCCACTTTTTCCGCATGTCCCGCAGATGTACCTCGCGCACCGTCACGCCCATGCGCTCAGCCCAACCCCAGACCGCGCCTTTCAAATCGCTCGAATCACTCCATATACTTTCGGCGTTCATACGCGTTGCAAATCCAACAATGTGTTTGTTGTTTCTACTAGCTTGCTTGTCTCAACGATAGATCTTAGCGCGATGTAGAATCTCCGCCGCAACTGGCTTGCTTGTTGTTCATTCCATTGATAATCAGGATATTGGTCAAATATGCTGTTGAAATTTCGCGCATGCCCCGTTGAAATGTCGTCCGCATACCCCTGAAGAACCTTGTAAATCGCATAAGCGTTATCGTCAAGGTTCAGTCGCACGGTTTCAATTGTCGCTTGATTGCACTCTTCCGCAAACCTCTCAAATTCAGCCAAAGCCTCTTGCGTCGTCATTTGCCGATTCTCATAAGCCTCCGCGACCACGTCTGCCCGTTCTCCGATAGATATGAGAAACGGCTTTGAACGGCTTTCCTCCGTGACGGTCTTACTCAAAACCTTCCTCAAATTCAACACCTTCACGGTGTCTGATAACTCGCTATCGGCGACTTCCCGCAATGTGTCCGCGTTCAATTCATGGATGGCGCCCGGAAGTTCAAAGTTGTCGCTCTCCGTATGCTCCTGTAATAATTCGCGCGTTTTCTTGACCAACTCTTTATCGACGTAGGGGTTGTCCGCGTAGGCATTACGAATTAAGGCATAGAGCGACGCGAGCGCTTTATAGTCGTTCAAGAACGGACGCAGAAATGCGTCGGGAGAAAGGATGTTGTAGATGTCTTGGATCTGCCTAAAAAACTTGAAAAAAGCCTCTCGCCCCTCCTTGTCCTCAAAGTAGGCGATTGCCCGCTCTTTTCCCCTATCGTCCCAACTATGCGCATAGGGCAGATAACTCGGCGCAGTTTCCTCGAACCGCGCGGCAAAGAGGGTTTTGAGCACGTCTAGATTCTGAATTACGCTTCCCACCACGTCAGAATCAAAGGCAAGGGCTTTCTCCAGATTCTCGAAGATGCCGACGAAATCCAAAACAAACCCATACGGCTTCACCAGTCCCTCGTTGTCCTCGTAGGGTCGGTTGACGCGGGCGATTGCCTGTAGCAACACGTGATCGCGCATGGGTTTGTCAAGGTACATGCAGTAAAGAATCGGCGCATCAAAACCGGTCAACAGCTTTTCAGTTACCATCAGTATCTTTAGGGGGTCGCTCTTGTCGGCAAATCGCTTCCGAATCTCCTTTTCTTCGTCCTCGTTACGGTGATGCGCTTTCAAGTTCTCGGCGTCTTGATGGTGCGGGGAATATACCACCTCCGAATACTCTGGCGGTAGATGCCTATCAAGCGCCTCCTTGTACAACGCGCACGCCTCACGGTCTACGCCGACCAGAAACGCCTTGAAGCCCATCGGCTCAACATTGTCGCGGAAGTGTCCTGCGACATACCGGGCAATGTCTTCAACCCGATTGGGAGCTTTCATCATCTGCTTCAACCCGACTGCGCGGTCTAGGATGGCGTTCAGCTCCTCCACGTCGCTCACGCCTTCCGCCGCCGCAAGCCCCAGGAACTCCCGCTCCAGTGTCTCGCTGTCTACCTGTAAACCGGACGGGGAAAGCGCATAGTTCAACCGCACGGTAGTGCCGTCCTCAATGGACTCGGCAATTGCGTATTTGTCAAGGTATCCCTGCTCATCGTCCGCGCCAAATACTCTGAAGGTCCCCTTGCCGTGGGCAAGCCGATCAATCGGCGTGCCGGTGAAACCGATGTAGGTGGCATTGGGAAGCGCCCCCATGAGGAAGTTCCCCAGATCGCCTCCGGTGGTGCGGTGGGCTTCATCAACCAGTATCGTCACGCTCTCGCGAGTGTTGATTCTTGCCGGTATGTCGTCAAACTTATGAATGGTTGAAACCACCAAGCCGCGATAGTCGGAAGCCAAAATCGACCGTAGGTCGCGTTTGCTCTCCGCAACTTTGGGTGTCCTAATACCGTAAGCCGTGATATTTTTGAACAACTGGCTCTCCAACTCATTGCGGTCCACCAGCATCAACACGGTGGGTTTTTCCGTTTCCCCGCCGCGGCGCAACAATCGGGAAGCGATGGTTATCATCGTCAGCGTCTTACCGCTGCCCTGCGTGTGCCAGACCAGTCCTCGCCGCTTGATGGGGTCGTGAACCCGTTCAACCACACCCTCCACGGCACGGGTTTGGTGCTGGCGCAACACAACTTTGGTCAGCTCGTCATCCCTGCTGAGGAAGATAATCGACTCGCGCAGGGCTTTCAGGAATCGGCCGGGATCGAAGAACGTCTTGACCTTATCCTCGTAGCTAGCGGGGTCGTCGGCTTTCCAGTTGAACAGATTCTTGCGGCTGGTGTTCCACGTGACGCCGTAGAAAAAATCCAAAAGTTGTGTGACGCCGAACAGTTGCGCGAAGGTAAACATCTCGGGTGTTTCCCGGTGGTAGCGGCGAATCTGATCGACACCTTCCGCCAATCCGTCCCGCTTGTGCGCGGATTTTGTCTCCACCACCGCCACCGGAATCCCATTAATCAGAAACACCACATCCGCACGGTTTCGGTACACAGCGTTTCTTTGCCACCACTCATCAGTGACATGGAATAGATTGCTGTCAGGGGTATCGAAATCAATCAGCGTGACGTTCCGCTCACGCTCTTGGCTCGGGACAAAGATTGACCGCTCGCCGCGCAACCAAGCCAGTGCCTCCCGGTTTCCCTCACGAGTCGAATTAAGCAATTTTAACTGACGCAGAATTTCCTTGCAGAGTCCCTCATCCAGTACCTCCCTGTTGAGTTTCAGGAGTTGCGAGTCCAGCACGTCCGCAAAATACAGCTTGGTATTGCCGCCGCGCATCTGCAGCGCCTGCGATGCCGAAATGGACTCCCAGCCAATTTCATTGGCGTACCTGAGCATGGGATTTTGGACTGCATCACGTTCTGACATTACGCTCTCCGAGGGGAGGCAAACGGAAATCAGCAGCGAGCGGGAAAAGTAATTTATCAGATTTTCTTGATTTAGAGCCTGTTTGAAAAGTGCAGTTTGTAGGGTGCGCACTGCGCACCAGCCTCTAAAAGCCCCAGAGGGGCGGAAGGTGTATAGAAACACCAAAACCCCGTGCACCTAAGCCCCAGCGTGGGATCAAGGAAGCGAATAGCGACTGCGATAGAGATTCTACAGGTATGTAGCAGCCAACAATGAAAACATGAAAAAACTTTTTACAAATGACCAGAAATGGCTTTGCCACCGATTATTCAACCTGGCTCTTAGTGCAAGAGCAATGTTACAATCCGTTCAGCCTTTTTCCTCAAAGCAACCGGAATCTAGCTTCAAAGGTGTTATTCTACTGTACAACAGGGAGAAAACCAAGATAAACTGGGCTAAAAGGAGTTTGTCATGAATCAGACATATACCGCTCTTGCCCAACAACGTGAGGGCTGGTGGATCGGATGGATTGAGGAAATCCCCGGGGTAAACTGCCAAGAAAGAACGTATGAGGAGCTTCTTGATACTTTGAAAGTCACGCTTTCAGAGGCTTTGAAATTCAATTAGGAACAGCCAATCCGATCGGCATAGCGAAGCATCGGTTCTCGAACAACACTATGTTCAGACATCATTATCTCCCTAACCTGCTGCGACTTGCCAAATCCGCAGCACTTTTGTTAATCAATCGTGTAGCGCTTTGGTTGAAGTACACGCAGAACCCGAATCGCGTTGAGTCACACCTACGCCCTCTACCCGCTCGAATGTATACATATGCACCCGATCATCTCTTTCTTCCTTCATGTGAACTAGATAAAAGCCATTCCCATTCAGCAGTTTTATCTGGTGGCAATTGAGCAACTTCCTAATCCGCTCCATCCATTCGGGTATCATCTTTTCATAGTAGTCATAGTCCACTTCTTTTCCGAACGGATTCTGTGCGTGTAGACGCTTGCCACATCTTCCGTGAACCTCAATAAGTTCATCACGCGTCATGAATCCAGTCTCCATATCAACGAGTTTATTCTTGGCGCGAGAATTCTTCAATGGCACCTCAACAATAGGCCGCGGATAAAAGTTCGGGTTTAAACGTTCTACATCTTTGAGTATTGCTTTCGGATGCCACTGTTTCTCAAATTTATTCCTATTTTTCTCGAAGATTGATTTGTATGCGGACAGTGAGGCAAGTGCCACTAGCTCTGTAATCATTCGCACCTGATGCACCATTGATTCGACATGGGTAGCGTGATAAATTACACTTATCATTTTCTCTAATAATGAGCGTACGACATTCATCCTGAGTTTAATTTCCTCCATGACTGCGATGTATGCTTTGGTATCCAGTTCCATTTTTTAATTCCTCCTTCTTGATAAAGCAGAATCTTTCTTAGTGTGTGTTTAGGAACTTGCTAGCCGGAAATTTCCGAATCAATTAGTGGAGCGGCGGACCTTTCCCCGGTCATCAGTTCCTCAAGCATGGCGTGAAACAGTTCGTCCAATCGGGCAGTTTCTTTTTCGAGGGCGGCAATCTTTGCGTTAAAGGCTATTAGAACCTCTGAGATTTCTTGCTGTTCATCGAACGACGGAATTGGTATTTCTAGGCGCTTAACATCACCTACATTCAAATGTTTTGCGGTGACACCTCGCCCTTGTGACAACAGTCTAGAACGCAATTCAGTCACATAGAAACTTTGAACCAAGAAATTGGCATCTAATATCAAAGGAATGACTCTCAATAGCATTAATCTTTGTCCCAAACTGAGTCTTGTATCCCGAGGAATGACACATGCTTCGCCAATAGGGGCTTCACGACTAAATAGGATATCACCTTATTGTGGCGTAAGTCGCTTAATGCGTTCTTGATATTCGTCTTCCGATGTATACGACGCAGGTTCTTTAACATAAATCCCTGAACGTATATTGACGTTTCGGGCGCATAGAACTCCAGACTCAACGAACTTTGGAGTTGAATGTGGACAATCAACAATCTTCAGACATACTTTATTCAACCCGACTATCTCCCAACTCTCAGGTATCTCACCAATCTCCGTCTGTTTTCGGGGTTCGCCCTTCGTGCCGTGAGAGAAGAGGTAATCCATCAATGCAGATTTGCGCTCTCGCTCTAACGCAATCTCCTTTTGCCGGGCAAACTTGGCTTCTTGAATTGCACCCAAAACCGAGGCAATGGCGCGTTGTTCGGGAAGTGGAGGGAGTGGCAACTGGTAATCAAGGATATGATTCTTCGATAAATTATTGATATTTGTGCCACGTGCTTCCCGAAGCAAATGCTTCCGATAATTCTTGGTCTGAAAAACATTACCAACAAAAATTGATTCTGCCATTGCATTATGGCGGAAAACTGCACAGAATGCACCAAACGATCCCTTCCAATCCATATTTAACTGGGCAGCTTTTCCAACCACAGATTTACTTCCACTAGACATTGCAATTATCACATCGCCTCTCCGTAGAAGTTGGGAATCAGAAACTTTTTCAGCTTTTACGTATACTAATTCTTCATCCAAGATTAGCTGTCTATCTTGAATATTAGTCGCCCTAAGAACTGGTAAATATCCAAGAATCGCGTCGTTGGTCACATCTTGTTTTTTGTAAGAAACACCGCGAACCAACCGCCCTAGTTTTCCCAACCTAACCAATTCCCAATGTTCCGGCAATTCAATCTCGTCTATTTTATAGTCCCTCCCCGTTCAATTGAAGCCAAGACGACGCATTTTCCAACCTCTTGCTCGCGTTTTCAGGATCCTAGGCGCCTACCCTATCTTCCACGGTTGGCTCCTCCTCTCGTGTTTCTCGTAAATCCCCGAAGTGTTTGTCCTTGTCCGCCTGATGTTGTCTTGGTGTTTGTCGGCGTTATACGAGTTGAAGGTGGTTGCGCCATACGATTCATTCGATTTGGAGAAACGACTTCCTTGACAGGTGCCGAGGATTGCACTTCTGTGCTTGTTTCTAATTCAAAGGCTCTATGTACAGTCGTGTGCGAATAAACAACCTTGCTATTGGAAGAAAGTTTCTGAAGTTGAGTTTGGATCATCTCTCGATCTTTCAAGCCAGAACTTAATATGGAGCGATCGAAACTAGGACAGACGATATGAAGAGCGACTCCCTCATCTTGAGCAACCGCCTTTGCTCCTTTAGTAAAACCAGTATTAGTAATCATCATTGACTTGTTGGCAAATACTTTCTCTTTGACTTTCTGAAGGAGCAAAACCTCGCCCTGCTCTACCTTACCCGAACTTCGCCACTTCGCATTAGCAATATTCAGGTACTGCGTGAGTTGATTTCCATCTTCCCAGTAAAGGTCAATCTGATGATTATACTCTGGCAAATCAGGTCGTTTTGGATTTGGAATCTTGACAGACAGTACTTCCTTAATAGGAATTTCAAGTTTATCAGCTAAGAAAAATCGACATAACTCCTCATATTGTGTACCAGTCATTCTAACTCCTTTTTGAATTCAATCCCCCTTTGTTCTCTATGATAGAACACACTATTGCAATAATTCTCGACAGGATCGACTTGTATAACTGCCAATTGCCTTCTAGAGCATGGTTGTTAATCTCGTACTTTCTTGCATTGTAACTCTACCTCGCTAAATCCAAGCCCTGTCAACACATCTTCTAAGGTCTTATCCGCCTTTTCGCGTGTGATGCGTGCTTCCGTTAAGTCCGCGAGAATCTCATACACTAATCGATATTCAATCTTATCTCCCACGTCCACAAACTGGGAGGGACTCAGGTTATAATCGGTTTTTCGGGCATCTTCTAGGGTGATAACGCGGCTCAACTTCTCGCGAGATTTCCACGCTTGATAAACCTCTGACGCTGCATCGATTCCTTCGTCGGTCAAGGCATTTTTCGGCGCCTGTTTCACAAAATACTTTGAGAGGTTGATGAGTAGGATTTGGTCTTTGCGTTCGATTGGTTTGCTTCGGTTGAGCAGTAAAACGATGCCCGGCGCGCTAGTGTTATAGAACAGGTTTTCAGGCAAAAGTATCACGCCTTCAATCAGGTCGTTTTCCACAAACCCCTTGCGAATGTCACGCTCGCGGTTGGTGTGTTTACTGCCAGAGCCGCGAGAGACGGCGCCGGTATCCAGCACAATGGCGGCGCGTCCGTTGGCGTTCAGGGACGCCAGCATGTGCTGAACCCATGCCCAGTCTGCAGATGAGCTCGGGGGCACGCCATAGCCAAACCGTCCCCACCGGTCATTGTCGTAGAAGGTCTCGTTGTACTCCTTCTGATTCCACATCGGATTGGCGAGCACATAATCAAAGCGTTTGAGCGTCGAATCATTAGCCACAAAGCCCGGCTTGCGGAAGGTGTCGCCGATACGCAGATCCGCTCCGATAAAGTCGTGAAGAAAGGCGTTCATCTTCGCCATGGCGAAGGTGGTGGGAGTTAGTTCCTGTCCGTAGATTTTCGGGGCTTGGCTCTCTTTATCGGGATGGGCTTGCTCAAATAGCAGGCGCGGTTTAATGAGCAGACCGCCCGAACCGCACGCCGGATCGTAGATGGTGGTGTACGGTTCAGGGTTAATGAGCCGCGCCATTAACCAGCCGACCTCTTTCGGCGTGTAGAACTCGCCGGCGCTCTGTCCCTGGTCCTCGGCAAATTTTCGCAGCAGGTATTCGTAGGCGCGTCCCAAAATATCCGGTTCCGTGTCCTTCAACCCAAGCCGATACCGGCTTAATACCTCAATCAGGGCTTCCAGCCGGTCGTCGTCTAGGGTGCGTTGTCCGCTCTGTTGTTCGTTAAAGTCGCGTACATCAAGGACACCGCGCAACAGCGGATTCAGACGGGCAACCTCGCGCATGGCTTCGGTGACGAACTCGCCCAAGCCGCCATCCGCCGGATGGTTGCGAAGTTGCTTCCAACTGTACTTTTGGGGGATATAGAAACGTACAATCGGGGGACGTTCGTTTTTGAGCGCATCCTCATGGTCAGCTTCGATGATGTCTCGTGCCGTTTCCTCATCGCCAAATTCGGTAACCTGTTCGGCAAATTCATCATCGAACACATTCGAGAGCCGCTTGTAGAAAATCAGAGGTAGAATAAAATCCTTGAATTTTGGCGCGTCGGTTGCCCCGCGAATCACGCAGGCGGCATCCCACAGCCATGTCTCTAGCGTGGAGATGTCTAACTCCTCTTGCTCTGGGGTGGGGAATTCAAGCGTCGTTTGGGGCGGGTCGGAGGCGGTTTGGTTCTTTGGCAATGGTTGTTCTCCCGTTGATTTCAGGGTACTGATGTAAAACCTAACATATCAAATGAGGGTTAATTGGTCAGGACTTGGCGGAAGTGTCAAATGAAATATTACAAAAACTCTATCCCTGTCTTTATCCCGTAATGCCTCGCAGTGACAGGGCATCTTCTTGCCGCTAGGAAAAGGGACATAGCTCTTCTCTTCAATAGCCTCAGAATCCGAAAACGCTTGATGTATCAAGTGGTCATCAGGAATTCTTGCGTTTTTTGCCAACGGATATTTACTACTAGGTGACGAGGCTGAATAAGCTACGTGCAGCGTCGGTAGGGGCGAACGATACTGGTCATCAAGAAGATGACCTTGAGAAGGTGCCGTTTTGTTCGGCACCAGGCCATATTCACAAATGGCAGAAATACATGAATTCGGCGCAACTTGGGCAAGTTGAATCGTCGTCGCAATTGCCGAACTTCCGAAATGGCGGGAGGCAAAGGGAATCAGTCCGACATTAAATCCCTTTTCTTCAGTAAGCTTTATGAATTCTTCGCTGGGCATCAAGAATTCAGCCGCGCCAATATTGCAGAGTCGTTCTAATTGTCTCTTGTATTCACCCTCTTGGTCCAAAGTCGCATCGTGAATCTCTGAAATTAATTCTCCATCCTCATTAATTAGATGATGCGTGACTTCATGAAATCGAGTGAATTGCTTTCGCTCTTCATTCTGAATGCGAGAATTGACGAGAATTGTACGCTCAGCTAGTAATCCGTCTACTTCCAGACGCAACTCTACTTCTTTCGTGTTCAATCCTAGGCCCGCCTGAATTTCGTCAAATCTTGGGATTGGGGTTGAAGCGTATTTCTTTACAGTGTCTCGAACCAATTCCAGAGCATGTGTTCTCATGTCCTTCACGGAAAGTTGCATTTTAGTCCTCTCGCGAAGAAAAAATCCGTCTGAGATTTAGATGCAGTTCCACCCATTCCTTCTTAGAGGCTGGCTTTCTACCCCGAAAGTCAAGTCTCATCAGAAATTCCTTCCAGTCGTCATCAATCTCATCTTCGTAATCAGTGTCTGACAGGAATTCTGAGAATCCTTCGGGATAGGTTTCGCGTGCCGATTCGCCCATCTCTTCAACCCCGGTAAACAGCTCTTGTACCGTCATGGCATAAGCTTTAGCAACCTTTTGGAGGGTCTCTATGGATGGATTCACAACGTCACGCTCAATGTCAGAAAGATATGGCACAGACAGATCGGACCGTTCCTTCAAATCCTTCAACGTGAACTTGTGTTGCTTGCGGATAAGTCGGAGCCGTTCACCTAGTTTCATCGCTATTTTTCTCCCTGTTTTGAGATTTAATCAAATCCTTCCCTCATTTAACGTGTAGGATTATTATATCACAAATTACTATTTTGGTGAAGGCATAAAAAAACTAGAAATATTATCAAATCATTGAAAATACCCTTGACAGCGCCATAGATTCGATGATACCATACAAAATCACGTTGCGTTAGCCTATCAATGAAACTAAATCTAAGATGAGGAAAATGAAAGATGAATGCTCAGAGACGAATTCTAGCACTTGACGGGGGCGGAATCAAGGGAATATTCGCCGCTTCATTTCTCGCTACTGTTGAAGATTCGATTGAAGATAGTATCGCCAACTATTTTGACCTAATCGTGGGGACTTCGACCGGTGGAATCATCGCACTGGGCCTTGGTCTAGGGTTATCCGCCAAGGAAATATTGAGGTTCTACGAAGAATCTGGCCCACGCATCTTTGGAGGCAATCGTATGTTGCGCTGTGTTAGGTGGTTGGGCAGATCGAAGTACAGTAAAACACCTTTGAAAGAAGCTCTTGAGGGTTGCTTTGGTGACCGGAGGTTGGGCGATTGCAGGAAGCGTATAATCATACCATCTTTCAACGCCGAAACGGGCGAGGTTCACGTCTACAAGACCGCGTTTCATCCTAGGTTAGAAAGGGACTACAAAGAAAAAGCAGTTGATGTAGCCCTTGCAACCGCATCTGCTCCATCCTACTTTCCTACACATCGGTCGGCTGCGGGTACGCCTTTGCTAGACGGTGGCGTATGGACAAACAATCCGATAGATGTCGCCGTAATCAATGCGATTGCATTACTTGATTGGCCAAGGGATTCAATAAAAATCTTGAGTTTAGGCTGTACGTGTGAGCCAATAACTGTGAATCTGGGCAGGAACTTTTCGTTGGGAGGACTATACTGGGCAAAAAAGATCCTCAGCGTGTTCATGCAAGCGCAATCTAATGCCGCTCTTGGAACGGCGAAGCTTCTTGCCGGGGGTGAAAATATCACTAGGATAGACCCAGTGGTGTCCCCAGGAAGATTCAAATTAGGCGATGTGAAGGAAATGCCTTCGTTGAAAGGTCTTGGGAATTCTGAAGCCCGTAAAGCATTACCTGAACTCCGCAAGGTTTTTCTCGGTGAACCAGCAGAACAATTTGATGCATTCTACAAATAAGGAGGATTTTTAGACTTATGTCTATTGATTCAAAGCAACTCAGCCAACTACTAGAATCCATAGCTGAAGCACTGGACATCTCTGACAGTCACTACGAACAAGCTGTAAACCGCTATGAAGCCATTGGTAAGTGGATGAATCGAGACGAATCCAGCGTTGCTCGCTTCAATCCTGAAATCTACCCACAGGGCTCTATTGTGCTTGGAACAGTTACAAAACCCATCTCTGATGCCGACGAGTACGACATGGACCTTGTCAGTGAATTGAGTTTTCGAAAAATCGAGATTACTCAAGAGCATTTAAAGAACTTAATCGGAACAGAAATTAAAGGCTATGCCGGTGCTAACAACATGAATTCTCCGGCAAGAGAAGGGCGGCGTCACTGGACGCTAAGTTATGCGGAAGGTGCTCAATTCCATATGGATATCTTGCCTGCAATTCCAGACTCTGACGCGTATAAACGACTCCTTGAGTCAAGAGGTCACCAATTATCTAGTTGGTCAGATTCTGCGATTGCAATTACGGACAACACGCTCGCCAATTACAGGTCCATTGATCCTGACTGGCCTCGGAGTAATCCAAAGGGGTATGCAGCTTGGTTTAGAAGCCGAATGGAGACCGAGTTCAATGCAAGACGAAAGATTATAGCTGAATCCAGCCGGACTCAAGTTGAGGACGTACCGGAATACAAGGTCAAAACGCCGCTACAGCGGGCTATCCAGGTACTGAAACGGCACCGCGATGTCATGTTCGCCAAGAATCCAGAAGACAAGCCAATCTCAATTATCATTACGACGCTTGCAGGCCTTGCCTACAACAATGAGCCAGATCTTCTAGATACGCTAAAGAATCTTGTGGCATGTATGCCGAACCACATCCAAAACAGCAATGGAGCGATCTTGATATCCAATCCGGTGGACCCGCTTGAAAACTTTGCTGACAAATGGCAGGAACATCCTCAACGAGAACATAACTTCTATGAGTGGCTTAGGCAGGTGCAGCAGGGCCTCGACAAGGCGTTGAAACTGAGTGACATTCCGAGCGTTTTGGAATCACTAAAACCGTGTTTGGGTGCACGGGTTATAAACGAAGCAGTACGGAATCTTCCCGAAGCGAAAAGCCGATATGTACCTCCTCTGGCCGCAAGTGCTAGTCGGAGACCGGGACTGTTTGATGTGCCGCACCGACAGGCTCCAAAGTGGCCAGTGCTGCCAAAGGGTTGGGTAGAGATTAGAGGTTGGGCATCACGTCGAGGATTCAGACCAGAGCAATTCAAGAACGATTCAACGCCTCTGCCAAAAAGCTGTTCGTTGCGGTTTGAAGCGCGGACAAAAGTGCCGCGCCCGTATAGAGTGCATTGGCAGGTTGTAAATACTGGGGGTGAAGCGTTCGCGGCGAAGGGCCTTCGCGGCAACTTCTACAACGGTATTCTTGAGAACGGTTGCCACGCCAAAAGAGAAAGCACACTATACAAGGGTATGCACTGGATTGAATGCTTTATTGTCAAGGACGGAGCCTGTTGGGCACGGAGCGGGGAGTTTGTTGTGAATATCCAATAGTCCAATAACGCCTTTCGGCGATTGACGAATGCGGGAAAGAGCCTGAACGGTAATACTGTAGGGAACGCAGATCTGCGTTCCCTACGCTCCAGTGCGGGATTGAAAATTATCCGTGTTTATCTGGAGCCAAGTTCCGCTCTCCACGGGTCACGAGATTGAGGTTAGATCGACATCAAGGGCGGCGGCGATTGCTTTCAGTGTTTTGACGGAACCGGACTTACGTCCCGTTTCAATCTCCGCCAAATAGGCGCGTTGAATCCCGCACTTATCCGCCAGTTGCTGCTGGGTGAGGCCTCGATGGTCTCGATACACGCGGATTGGACTCTCCTCATTGAGAATCAGGCGATTGACTACCTCGCTGGGGAAAGTCTCTTCATCAACGGTTTTGGCTTCACGGAACTCTCGAACGTCTCTTAGCATCTCCGCATCTTCCATGAGCTGATTGTACTGTTCTCTCGGTACGAGGACATATTCCTGTCCCTGTTTTTCGACTGTTTCAATGTTCATCGGTACACACCTCCCCTAGGTCCAATTTTGATGATTTCGATGACGAGGACATCGTCATGGATTTCGCATAGCACGCGCCAATCTCCCACTCTGACCCGGTATCCTTGTTCACCCTTTAAGCGTGTTACATTGTTGTTCGGTGCATAGGGAGACGCGGCAAGTTGGTCAATCTTCCGCATAACGGTCTTCGCGAGGTTACTTGGCATTCACCGAAGCATCTTTGTCGCGCTTGCTCGGTAACGAACCTTATACATGCCATTCTATACTGTAGCTTAAAGCAACATAAAACTCAAGTATTTTTTGCCGCTGAGACTACGATGGGAAGAATATCGGGATTGGTGGCAGCGTTATTTTGGTAGGCGAGGAGAGCGACGCTGTATGGATTCGTGTTTGGAGCTAAGTGGGAAACGGTGCGTCGACAAGAAGGATTTTCCAATCTTTCGCGCGCTCAGTTTCCTCCTTTTCACGCCTCATTCCTTTTTCCACGCATCTTCCTGCACCGCATCTGAATCGCCCTGTTCACGGATCTCCGTCCACCACCCGCGATTTTCAGCGTACCATCGCGTGGTCTCTTGGAGTCCGGATTGAAAATCGACCTGCGGTTCCCAGTCGAGTTCGCGCCGAATCTTTGACGAATCCAAGAGATAGCGGCGATCGTGACCCGGGCGGTCCGGAACATAGGTTTTCAGGGATTGCGGTTTGTCCAACGCCGCCAAGACGCCATCAGCAATCTCTTCAACGCTCTGCTCCACGCCGCTTCCGATATTGTAGGTCTCGCCGATATTTCCCTTCCGAATAATCAGATCGATAGCCCGGCAGTGGTCCGAGACCGCGAGCCATTCCCGGCGATTCAGGCTGTTCCGATAGAGCGGAAGCGGTTTGTAGTCAAGGGCATGGGTGGTAAACAGGGGTATCACCTTCTCGGGGTGTTGATAGGCGCCGTAATTGTTCGAGCAGTTGGAGATTGTGACGGGAAAGCGGTAGGTTTCAAAATAGGCTCGGACAGCGTGGTCCGCCGCCGCTTTGGAGGCGTTATACGGTGTTCGCGGTCGATAGGGGTGGTTTTCCGTGAACTTTATCGGTGAATCCAGCGCGAGATCGCCGTAGACCTCGCACGTGGAGATGTGGTGAAATCGCGAGATTTTGTATTTGCGGGCAAGCTCAAGCAGCATCTGTGTCCCCATGACATTTGTCTCAAAGAAAAGACGGGGGTTGAGGACAGCGCGACTGTTATGAGATTCGGCGGCGAAGTTTACAATCAGCTCCGGACGATGTTTTGCAATGAGGTCATCGACGCAGTCGTAATCCCCAATATCTCCACGCACCAAGGCGTACCGGCTCGGGTAGGTTTCGCTAATGTCGGCGAGGTTATTCAGATTGCCCGCGTAGGTTAGCAGATCGATGTTGATAATTGAGTCGTTAGGATAGCGTTGGAGCCAGTAGCGGATGAAGTTGCATCCGATGAATCCGGCACCGCCCGTGACTAATAGTTTCATAGGGCTTCCAGTCGTGCCGCCCCCCACTCCTTGCCTTCGAGTTCACGGAGCTCAACTTCCACTGCGCTGAGTTGGACATCAAACGCACTCAATTCCTCGGAGACGTGCGCATAGAAGTAAGCCGCCAGCATCTCGCAGGTGGGACATGCGGCTTGCTCCTCTGTCAAAGCAGTGTTCTCGTTGAGATAGGTGTCTGCTAGTTTTTCTACATACGGGTCGGTTATCTGGCGCAATTTAAGGATGTCTACAACCATGCCATCCTTTGGAACGCCCCTCACGTACAACTTCAGTGCCCAGAAATGGTTGTGCGGTTTCTCCCGAACGGAGAGGCTGTGGCTCGCATAGAATTCAAACGGGACAATCACGGTTGTGTGCAATTTTCGTTAATCCTTTCCTTCAGAATCTGTTTGAGTAATGGGTAGAAAACCGTTTTTGGTCATTTAAATGTTATTGTTGTCGTCTGCGAAACACCTTGGCGATGAAAAGGGAAGTTGGTGATTTGATAATCGAAGATATCACGCTAGGTTGAAAAAGGCTGGTGCGCGATGCGCACCCTACAACTATCCAAAAAAGAGGATGAAGGCAATATAGAGGAGCACGGATAGGGTGTTCACGGCAATCAATGCACCTTTGGCGGTGTTAGATTTCAGGCGTGGAAACAGGTAAACTGATACCCCGATTGTTGCCACTATCTCAACTGCCGAGACGATTCCCCCATGATACTCCGTTTCCCAGTAAGAAATAGGGCTCTTGAATTTGTAGTCCCAGAATGGGAAAAAGTGTCGATGGGCATCCTCGCGATGAAGAAAAAAATCGGCCAGGTTGTGGAGCAGCATACTCCAACACACCACACGGACACGGTCGGATCGGAGAAGATAGCTGATACCGACGCCGAGGAGAACAAGCGGTATTGAATTGAATGGGTCGATGAAGTTCTGCCATCGGGGAAGAAAATACCGTTCCGACCAGATTTCCGATTGAGAATGACCCAAAAACAGGGTCTCAACGCCAAAGAAGACAAAAATCGGGAGATCGGGCAATACCGCGCCGAGCAGTGCGCATCCGTGGTGATGAGGTTTATGCGCGCGCGAAAGCAACGCCATGTTGATGAGCGCGTGGGATTGTGTATTCATACAGTCAGTTCGCGCAACATGTGAACCCTTCGGAGTCTTATCTCATTCTAACATACCGGTCGTCCTCCGTCAAACGCAAAGAGGGTAATCGAATCATGGATAAAGGGATTCTCTATGCGATTTCTATCGGGCTCATTATTCACTCGCTTGATTCTGCAGGGCATGTTGTACGAAAAAGGCTGGTGGGCAGTGCCCACCCTACAGGACTAATCGCTCAGTTAATTGTTCGCTTGAAAAATCTCTATCGCGCTCGCCATTCGGTTGCTTGATCATTCTGCATTCCCGTTGACGTTCTTTAATTCGAGTGGTATGATTGGCGCCAGTGCGGGTGCACGCCATCGAATCATAATACAGGAGTTTATGCCATATTGGACACTGTGCAGGCAACAGGAGTAATTCTTGCAGGCGGAGGCAGTCGGCGAATGGGACAGAACAAGGCGTTGATGTGCTTGGGGGATGAAACACTCGTTGCCCGTACCTTAAAGCGTTTACAATCCGTCACGGACGAAGCCATCCTCATTTCAAATGCGCCAAATCTGTACGCCGAATTGGGTGTGCGGGTGTACAAGGACCTTATTCCCAATGCTGGCGCGCTCGGAGGCGTCTACACAGGGCTTAGTTACGCGGGAAACAATGCTGTTCTCTGTGTTGCATGTGATATGCCACTCCTACAGCCCAAGTTAATGACCTATCTCGTCTCGGTTTTGGGAGAACATGAGGCTGTTGTGCCGTATACACGGGAGATGAAGGAGTCCAATCCGAAGTTACAAACATTATGTGCCGTGTATTCACGGCGTTGCGCCCAAGTCATCCGCCAAATGCTTGATGAAGGAGAACTACGCCTTCATGCGCTCTGTGATCGGGTCTCAGTCCGCATGGTTCATCCAGACGCATGGCGAGAATTTGACCCGAAGGGGCTTTCATTCGAGAACGTAAACACACATGAGGACTTTGAAAGGGTGAGAGAGGCGTTAGCAGCTGAGATGATGGAGGAGGTTGATGATGTTAACGGTCGAAGAAGCGCGTAAACGAATGCTGGACACTATCAGCGTTTTACCCCCGGAAAAGCGAGGCATTTTGGACTGCCTAGGCCATGTGCTCGCGGATGATATTTATGCCGTGGAGAACATCCCGCCGTTTGATAACTCGGCGATGGATGGTTTCGCTGTTATTGCCGAGGATGTTCAAGGCGCTTCCGAGGAGGCGTCGGTAAAGCTATCGGTCATTGAGACAATCGCCGCCGGATACGCGCCGAAGAAACGACTTGGTAGGGGGCAAGCCGCACGAATTATGACAGGTGCGATGATGCCGGCAGGAGCAGATGCGGTCGTCATGCAGGAGGTGACGCAGTTTGATGGAGCGAACGTGAAAATTTCCGAGACGGTGGAAAAGGCGGAAAACGTTCGATTCACAGGCGAAAGCGTGAAGAGTGGTGATTGCGTCATGTCTAGCGGAAAGCTTCTCCGTCCACAGGAGTGCTCAATGTTGGCATCACTGAATTGCTCGGAAGTGCTAGTGCACAGGCGTCCACGGGTAGCGGTGGTTTCTACGGGCGATGAACTAACGCCGCTCGGCAATGCATTGGAACCCGGAAAGATTCGCGACAGCAACCGCTACGGAATCTACGCGCAACTTCAAGAGGCAGGGAGTATCCCAATCGACATGGGCATTGCTCGCGATGATGAAGCAGAAACCGAGCGCATATTCCGCGATGCACTGAGTCGCTCCGATGCTCTCATTACCAGCGGGGGGGTGTCCGTCGGTGAGCACGACGTTGTCAAGACGGTTTTTTCCAAGCTCGGCGAGATTAATTTCTGGCGGGTGGCGATGAAACCCGGGAAGCCGCAAGCATACGGCATCGCCGATGGCAAGCCAATCTTCGGCTTACCGGGAAATCCTGTCTCTTCGCTTGTTGTGTTTGAACTCTTTGTTCGCCCAGCGCTCCTCAAGATGGCGGGGCACTCAAACCCATTTCGCCCAACTTTTAGAGCCGTGTTGGACGAAGATATCGTTAATAGAGATAAACGAACCAATTTCATGCGATCAATCATTTCACAACGCGAAGGGAAGTATTACGCAAAAACGACCGGGCCGCAGGGGTCGGCTATTCTCTATTCACTTGTTTTGGCAAACGGTTTTATCGTTATTCCTGCGGGCGTAAACCTGAAGGCAGGAGACGAGGTGGAAGCGCAGTTTTTGGGTGATGGTGCCGGATGATACTCAACCCGTTTTCTTTGATTCATGCGTTACAGTTGTGGAAATATGGGAAAACGGGCAAGCGTCTAACAGTGTGTGAGCAAACCGAGATAGAATTGCAAGGTAAAAACCGTGATGAACCCCTCAGAAGGCAAAATGTGTCAAGAGATTGTTAGATATGTTCGAGATGTGGCGAGTCCGAGGAAAATCGTACTGTTTGGATCCCGTGCGCGCGGGGATGGCGATGAGGATTCGGACTATGATTTGCTCGTCGTGAAAGACAAGGTCAAATCACATCAAGACGAATCTCATCAGATCCGTGTGGCGCTTATGGCGCTCCCAATATTTGTGGATGTGCTTTTGAGGAGCTCCGAGGAAGACAAACAGAAACAACAACTCCAGATCGGGCTTCAAAAGTCATTGATGGAAGAGGGGGTTGTCTTATATGAACACGGCATCTCATGAATTGGCTCGAACCTTATTGAGAAAAGCGGAAATTGATTTATTGAATGCCACCGTTCTACGAAATAGCAGTCAAAGGAATCGGGAGGGAGTTGGGCTCCATGTGCAGCAAGCTGTAGAAAAATCACTCAAGGCAATTCTGGCTTTTCATCAGATCCACTATCCGAAAACGCACGTAATTTCCGGATTAGTGCGCTTGGCAAGCGACAATGATATTGAGCTTCCGGATACATTCCGTGAATCAGATCGCTATACGATTTATGCGATGGGTTTCAGGTATGATGAACTTGGCCCTCACGAAGAATTTGACTTTGATGAGGCAGTGACACATGCCACGGAATGCGTAACCTTCGCGAAATCGATTGTAGAGAATGTGCCTTCGTGATTATTGGAGAGAGGCAGCCGAGGGGACAGAGTTTGTTAGATCAATCAAAAGACACAAGGATACTTTTGATCGTTCCTTATAGTGGAGTAACATTGAATTTCTAGTTGGCGTGATTACTCCAAGAGACCGCAAAAAAATGGGCAGAATACGACATTTGCGTATCCTGCCCGACGTCCGCAATGAATCCCGATTATACGCTGAAGGATTCTCCGCAACCGCATTCTGTTTTGGCGTTCGGGTTAGTAATCTTGAAGCCAGTGTCCATCAAACCGTCCTTGTAGTCCAAGGTCGAACCAGCTAGGTAAAGGGTGCTTCGCGGGTCAACGAACACCTTGAGTCCGTGAAACTCGAAGACCTTGTCGTTACCTTTGGATTCGCCAAACTCAAGGTCGTACTGGAAACCGGAACAACCCCCGCCAACGACCTTCATCCGCAGACCAAACCCTTCCTCCGCGGAATGGCCCCCTCCTGAGATTAAACCAAGTGCCTTCTGCGCCGCGTTTTCAGTGACAGTTATCATAAGCCTTCCCCTTCGTTCGTTTGTTTACCCTTGACATATAGTCGTTAATTGCAGATTTAAGAACCTTTTGTGCATCAATTGCGTAGCGTTGCTTATCTGGGGGCAAGCCGCCCAATACATCGTCGATTTGCTGATTTGTGATTTTCAATGCGTCGTGGATTGTGATGCCTGTGACGAGTTCCGTTACGACAGAACTCGCTGCGATTGCGGTTGGACACCCAAAAGCCTTAAACCTTGCGCTGGCGATCCGGCCACGGTGAATCCTAATCCAAAGCTTTATCATCTCGCCGCTTGCGGGTGTTCCCATAGTTCCCACACCGTCGGCGTCTTTTATCACCCCGACGTTTCGCGGATTTTTATAATGGTCGATGACTTGTGGGCTATACATCTGCCTTAACTTCCGTCGGTTAAGCGAACAACCATCCCTAATTATATGTTACCCAGTGCTCTATGTCAAATCAGAAGTTTCTTGTAGGGTGGGCACTGCCCACCATTTCCACTCGCGTCGTCGGTGTGTAGGGACATCCGTTGTGGACGCTCACGCTTGCATCGCACCTCGCGTGGTTTCTTGCTTCAGTAAACACAATCCTGCGTAGTCGCCCTATCTTTATAGGGGCAAATCGCCGTGCTTGTCTCTACCATTAGCTACCAACCACTTTTTTTACACCCTCGAATCCTGGGTCTGAAGAAGGTCCAACTGACCTTCCGTTGGCTCTGCTCAGCAAAACCAAGGTTCCGTAAGACGGGGCGCCCTCTCTCGATCGTCGGGGAGTGCGTACCGCTGCGGAGGCGGGCCTCCCTGCAAACTTGCCGCAAGTTCCCAGACACAATAGAATGTCTCGCCCGGATCCGCGCCAGCTTGGGAATCCCTCTCCACCAACACGCTAACAGCTTTGTGCAGCTCATCCATTCGTGGATCGGGATGTGACCAGCGGTAGCTAAATGAACTCTGATCCAACGAACGGAGGTGGGGCTTCATTGCGTCTCGATTTAGTAAATATGACCCCGGCGGAATTAACAACCGAACGGCGTATTGTACCGGATCGACATGGTCAATCAGAGCGTGGCTTGACACAAATTCAAACACCTCAAGGTAATCACGCAGCGATGTCCACGGTGTGAACGCGACCCAAGTAGGGCGAAGGGCGATGTTTTCCGTGTGTACAATTTCGATTGCCTCCTCAATATCGCGTCGCGTGTGGTTTTTCTCCAAAATCTGAAGAACGCGATCGCTTAGCGATTCCACCGCAGAAACCGTGAACAAGCAACCCAATTGGCTGAACTCAGGGAACACGCCACGATGTTTGATGATATGTTCAACCTTCGTCGTAAAATCAAAAGTTAGGGATGGGAATTCAGCGTGCATTGCTCGGACGAGACGCAGTGAATGGGTCGGGCCATTCAAGAAATCCGGATCGCCGAATGTAATATGCGTTGCCCCTGCTTGAACTTGCCGACGAATATCTTCCAGTACAATCTCCTGCGGAACGACAAAGAATCGCCCATCATAAACCGGGGGAATGGGACAGTGCGTGCAGAGGTGTTTGCATCCCCGGCTTCCTTCGACATATCCCACCAGCCGGTTCTCGCCGCGATGCGCTAGGCGCGCGTACGAATCTAGTGCTGGCAGTGAACTACGCGATGGTGGCGAGAAGGACAACCGTTTGAGAAATGGTCGGGCTGCGACGCAATTGCCAATCACCCCGGCGGGTAGATTTGCCGCATTTGCCGGCAAGGTGAACCTGTCCTTGCCGACCATCTCAATGAGGGCGAGGAGCGGTGATTCATACTCGCCAGCAATGCAAAAGTCCACGCCGTTCTTTAGCAGGTAATCTGCATTGAGACCCGCATAGAGACCGTAGAGGCATATCAGCGCTTCCGGGTTGATTTCGCGGATGCGCTTAACGACATAAACACCCAAACGCAAGGCGGTGTGCATTGGAACGGCGATTCCGACAAAGCGGGCACGGGCGACCTTATCTACGTCTAATGGTTCGACGGAAACGTCGATTGCGGCCGGTAAGAAGCCTGCGCCATCCAAGAAACCAAGGGGCATAGCGACCGCCATCGGTTGATGTCCCAGTTCATAACAGGAAATCAACAGTACCGCACCAGATGAACGCATGTTTTTAGCCCGTGTGTGGTTCATTGATATTGACCTCCTCTCTCTATTTTGGTGTTTAGTCGATTCTTGTTGCGGGTCTCGCGACGATTCGGCAAAGTTGGGGTAATCCCGTTCTGTAGACACACCTTCCATTTCCTAATCGGCAATCTCAACCTGATACCGTTCTGCAATCGTTTTGATTTGCTCCCACGTATCCTCTTCAATGTAAATACCGTCGCGTTCGCGTCTTTCACGTTCACGAAACCCGCGTTCTCCCGGTACAAAGATTTCATTGACACCGGGTGATTTCTGCGCCGACTTGACATATTCGACGAAGCGGTCTACCTCTTCGTTGAACTCCGGTAACTCGACAAAGCTGGAAATCTTGAAGACAGTGACAAAAATACCGTTGCCGGGTCTTGTCTCGCCTTCTCGGGTACAGCCTGCGCCGCTCAACGCTCCCGAAAGAATATCCACGACGAGACTAAGTCCAAATCCTTTTTGTGCGGCAATCCCTCCGAACGGCAACAATGCACCGGGCGGATCCGCATAGAAGTCATCTACATTCGTCGTAGGCATTCCGGCGGAATCGAGAATCCATCCTTCCGGGACAGCCTCCTTCCGATGTTGCTGCACCCTGACTTTCCCCGAGGCGACAACACTAGTGGACATGTCTAGAAGCAGGGGAGCGCGTCCCGGCAGTGGAATGGCGCAGGCAAGCGGATTGGTCGATAGCCTCGGTTCAATTCCCCCAAACGGTACGACGCAACCTCCGGCACCGTGGTCGTTCACTGTCAAAAGACAGATCATGTCGGATTCTGCCGCGATCAGGGCAAAACCTCCCAATCTCCCGACTTCGTTTGATCTTGAGACGACAACCGAACCGAGATCGTTGAACTTAGCCTTCCGGATAGCGAGATTCACGGCGTGAGTGGCGATGACGGGACCAAATCCCCAATTGCCGTCCAATACCGCCATAGATGGGGATTCACGTTTAATCTCAATCTCCGCATCCAACTTAATCAATCCGAATTCAATTTCGGGGACGTATTTGAGTGGCAGATGGATGACGCCGTGTGAATCGTGTCCGACAAGATTGGCGTCAACCATTGCGCGTGTGACTACTGTGGCCTCAGCGTCTGATACACCAAGTGCGCGAAAGATTTTCAAACACGATTCTGTCAGTTTCTCTGCCGTCAGTATTGGCAACGTCAATTCCTCTTCATCATCCAACCACTGATATGATGTTTTATGGTCGTATTATACAACCTTTTAAGTGTTGATTTCAAACACATTAGCGCTTGGGTGCAGGGTAGTTGCGTCTGATTATGGGGATGTGGAAAGGTAGCGGGGCGGAAGAATGGTGGGCAGTGCCCACCCTACAACTTTTATGCCGAATAATAGTTGGGCTTGTGCCGGGAGTCGGGTTTCACTAGGATTTCTATCGCCTTGGGATCTCTATGGGAACTCTATCGCACTCACTATCCGTTCGCTTGATCGCTCCTACAGGTGTTGGGTTTCACTGTGTTCAACCCAACCTACGGGCTACAATCAGATGCGAATGGCATGTAAGGGTATTGAATGCGGTTGACATTAGTGCTTGAAGTTATGGCATAATTATATACAGAAGTGATTTATTATAGGTGCCACGTTTCGCCTTGCGGGAAGGAGGGTGGAAACGCAGACTCGAAGATTGCTTGACAATTGTTCTCTACAAGCTTGGGCCATCCGGAGTGCCGTTCCACCGTTCAAAGGTCATATGCACACTACTGCGCTAGTTGCGCTATTCCGAGGTGTTGGTCAGCCGTTTGAGATTAGGAGACAACCACTAGACGTTTCGAGCAAAGACAACGTGCTGGTTCGAGTCATGCTAGCGACAATTTGCGGGTCAGATTTGCACACTGTCTCAGGACGGAGATCGGTTTCGCTACCGTGTGCACTGGGCCATGAAGCCATCGGGGTGATTGCCGAGCCGACACATTTACAAGATGCCTACGGACGGGGCTTAAATGAGGGCGATCGAATTACCTGGAGCATTGGCGCATCGTGCGGCAGGTGCCATAACTGCGTAAAGAAAAACCTGCCTCAGAAATGTGACAGACTGTTCAAGTACGGTCATGCCGGAGGAGGGGCCAATGTTGGGTTCAGCGGTGGGTTTGCCGAATACATCCAGCTCCGACCCGGCACTGCCATCTACCGACTTCCGGCGGCTCTGACTGAGCGCGAAGCGGTGCCACTTAATTGTGCGCTGGCTACCGTGCTGGACGGATTGAAGGCTGTCGGCGTCAAGGCAGGGGACAATGCGGTTGTACAAGGAGCAGGGATGTTAGGCATTTATGCCGCGTGCTACCTGCGCGAGAGTGGGTGCAGGAATGTAGTGGTTGTCGATTATCGAGAAGATCGGTTGAAGATTGCGGCTCAGTTCGGTGCGACGCACACCGTTAATCTCACGGATACCTCGGCGAAGGATGTTGGACAGACCATCCAAGAGATTACGGATTGCAATGGCGCCGACCTCGTCCTAGAGGTGAGCGGGGCAAGCGCGGCATTGTCGAATGCGCTTGATTGGTTAGGAATCGGAGGTCGTTGCCTCACGCTCGGGTTCGTATATCCGGGCGCTGAAGTCACACTAGACGCTCAGAAAGTCGTGACGAAGTGTTTGACAATTCGCGGGCTGCACAACTATCATCCGTCTGCACTAGGTGAAGCGATTCGGTTCGTTGAGAAGAAACGCGATCGCTATCCGTTCAACGCGTTGATAGGCGCAACCTACCCGCTGGGGGAAATTGATGCAGCGTTCGAACGGGCACAACAGGGCAATTTGATTCGAGTGGCGGTAGATCCGCAAAGGGAGTGACGAAAAGTGCATGAGTAGACCCAAGGTTTTAATCATCTGCATTGATGCGGGCGGGCACGACTACCTTGCCGCCAGTGAAATCCCAAATATTCGGAGACTAGCCGATGCCGGGTTCTACAGATGCGCTAACTCGGTCATACCGTCGGTTACAAACGTCAACAACGTCAGTATCGCGACAGGGTGCTTTCCAGCGACGCACGGAATTACGACAAATTATCACGTTGACCGAGAGACCGGAAGGGGAGAGTTTATTGAGGACAACCGTTTTCTGCTAACTCCAACATTGTTTGAGCGTGCGAAGTCGACAGGATTCGCCGAAAAAACCGCACTGTTAGTGACAAAGGAAAAACTTTTACGGATGCTGGAAGATGGAGCAGACATTCGGATCGCCGCGGAAGCCCCATCTGCGGAATATGTTGAATCGGTTGGAGAGGCAGAGTCAATTTACTCAGCCGAAATTAACTGGTGGCTGTTTCGGGCATTGCGAAGAGTACTGCGTGATGAGAATCCCGATGTCGTTTTCTGTTCAACAACCGATTGGGCGCAGCATAAGTTCGCGCCCGATGAGGAGGTTTCTCAACGTCATATGGCTGAGCTGGATCGGATCTTTGGGGAAATTGTGGGCGATGATCCGAACCGAGAGATATACATCACCGCGGATCACGGCATGTCAGCCAAAACAAATGCTCTTGACCCGGGGCGTTGGCTCACCGAACACGGCGTGGGAGCGAGCGCGATTCCAATTATCAAAGACCGTTATGTTGCGCATCACGGAAATCTTGGCGGGGCAGCGTATATCTTTCTTAAGGAGGACGGCGAGTGCGCGCGAGCGGTTGCGTTGTTGGAGGATGCGCCGGGAGTTGAGGAGGTATACACCGCTGCACAAGCAGCAGAGACGTTCAAACTTCACCGAGACCGGATTGGTGACATCTTCGTCCTCGCAGATTGTGATACGGTCTTCGGCGAGCTAGAACAAACAAGGGCGGAGGTTAGCTTGAGATCCCACGGATCTCGACACGAAAGCTATGTGCCGGTCATCGGCTACAATAGCCCGTGGCGGGCAGAGGATTTCACTTACAATGTTGACGTTGGGCGACTATTCTTGGAGAGCATTCTCCACTGACACATGAGATTCTACGTCACGAGGGTGACCACACATTGACGGAGGGAACCAATGAAAACCCGAATTTTGATTATTGCCGCGGCGATTTTGCTGACAAGCACTATCGTTTTAGGGAAACAGGAAGGGACAGCAATGTCTAACAAAGAACGGTGGAACTTAAAGTACGAAGGTACGACGTATATTTATGGGAAGGAACCGACGGCGTTCCTCAATGAAAAGCTCTCGCTGCTGAAGAAGGGCAAGGCGCTGGTTCTGGCGATGGGTGAGGGACGCAATGCGGTTTACCTCGCCGAGAACGGATTTGATGTTACCGGCGTCGATATCTCCGCGGTCGGGATTGAGAAGTGTGAACGGCTTGCAGAGGAACGGGGTGTCGTGGTTAATTCCGTTGTCGCGGATTTGACCGATTACGATATGGGTAGCGAGCAATACGATCTCATCACAAATTTTTACTTTTTTGACGAATCGATTTTGCCGGGGGTGATTGATTCGTTGAAACCCGGCGGCATTTTTATCTTTGAGACCTATTCGCGCGATCACCCCAAACACAGCAAGTTTGGGCCTAAGAATCCTGACTACCTTGTGAAGCCCAATGAGCTTTTGGAAATCTTCAAATCGTTGCGGATTCTTTACTACGAGGATACGGTCACTGAGCTTAACGAGGGGATGCACAAGGGAAAAGCGGCGCTCATAAGGTTAATTGCGAGGAAACCGGAGTCGGACTAACGCAATCTGTCTGTTTTTTGGCAGGGTAACGTCAAGAGGGGGGCTGCGCGGGTCGGGCTAGAAGCCCGACCTACAAGAAGGGGTGGCAATTTGGGTTACGTAACTATGCAGTAACAACTTCTAATCAGGTCTGGTCGGCTGACATCACCTATATCCCGATGAAAAAAGGATTCATGTTCCTCGTAGCGATTTTGGATTGGTACAGCCGTTTTGTCATCGCTTGGGAGTTCTCCAATGTGCTTCATGGACAGTTCTGTCTTAAGGCTCTGCACCGGGCCTCAAGTGATGCAGCACCAGAAATCTTCAATACAGACCAAGGAGTGCAGTTCACAGCCAATGCGTTCACCCAAGCCGTTGAATCCGCCGGTAGTTCGATGAGCATGGACGGAGTTGGACGCGCCATTGACAATATTTACAACGAGCGTTTCTGGCGAAGCGTCAAGTACGAGGACGTATATCTCAAGCTGTACCAGACGCCAGATGCTCTGTTTGACGGATTAGCCAAGTACATCCGATTTTACAACCATCAACGGCCACATCAGAGCCTTGATTATGCAACCCCGGCTGAGGTTTACTTTGACCACAATACGATACCCTAACCTCAAATATCTTACTTATTTCTTGCTATTTTTGGTCTAGACAAGGGGACCACTTTAGTCAATAGCATGGCAAGATATATTGGTTCATCACGGCTGGGATTCCACGTGATTCGCCGTTCATCTTTTACCCAAGTTGTAGCCTATTGGAGACATTGCAAACCGGGAGGATGTGAGCCAAATCGAGTCAATCACCGCCCGCAGTGGACTGCCAAATCCACTGCACCTATGGGAGTATGGCTTGGATATGTCTATCCAAGCCGAGCTGAATTTATAAATGGAGTGAAACACAACACACGAAAATGAAAATCCCAGTATTTACGACTAGATAACAACAAAGGTTCTTTGAGAACTTCTGTTTATCATCGGATGGTTGACCATTGGCTGTGCGCACGGATTGACATTCGCATCAGTCAGATCTTGGGGAGAGCGGGTGAGTGGTTTGGAAGAGTAGTTGTCATGAACAGGACAGTTACAGAAACCGAGTTTTGAAGAAAACGCGGTTTCGCCGCACTTGCTTAGAGCCTGCTTGAAAAGTACAGTTTGTAGGGTGCGATCAAAGGCATGAATAATGACTGCGATAGAGATCCCCTGCGCACCAGCCTCTAAAAGCCCCAGCGTGGGATCAAGGAAGCGAATAGCGACTGCGATAGAGATCCTACAGGTATGTAGCAGCCAACAATGAAAACATGAAATAACTTTCTACAAATGACCAAGATTGGCTTTACCTCCGATTATTCAAACAGGCTCTTAGAATGGGTTACAATTCTGCCACCATTTCCATCTCGATCCGATGTTCAGGCGCTTCCTGCTTTGTTGAGAGCAGCCGATATTTGAATCGCAGTAACAAATCTGTCACTTTCCGCACCTTGTATTCCGCGTTCGCTCGAATTTCGTGGCTTAGTCCCTCGTGGAAATGATATCGCGTGAATGGAATCCCACCAGTGCTATCCCCGAAACCGAGTCGATAATTGAAATCGATTCGGCCCTTCCGTATTAGGGAGTAAATCAGCCGGTTTTCGATTGATAATGTCCGTGTATGTGCTTCCGGTTCATCCGCCAATTTCTCAAGATCCGAGGTCGTTTCATAGCCGCCAGTAAGACTAAGCCGAAGAGCGCGGTTAAATTCGTATCGGAAGTCGATTTCACGCCTTCGCTCAAACTGCACCAAATCGGATATTCGATTGGATGTCTCCGCTTCATTCGCAAGTTGGCTAAACTGCTCTTGTTCGCGGCGCTGCTCCCATCGTCCAACGAATGATATTCGGCGTGTGGGGTTCAGCGTCAGATTGATATCCCAATCGCGGTTACTTCGCCATCGTTCTCTGTTATTGACACGCCTGTTCAGAGTTTGACTCCGGTTGTAATTCAGGTTAAGGTTCAGTGTGGTTGACGGCGAGAATTTGAGTTGATAGCGTTGCCTTTCCTGTCCAAAAAGAGTGCGATCGTTACGTAGATCGCGGAGCAGGTATAGCGATGCGGAGTCCGCTTCTTCCTGTTCTTCCCGGAGATCGAAGCGGATTTCGCCGCTGATGGCTTCCGCCAACCACTCCAACGCAGTTGTATGTTCCGGTGATTCCTCTCCCAATCTTTTACTTCCATCGCGAGGGGGGAGTTTCGAGTCGGTCGGCAGTATCCCAATTTTTGAGGTCGAAAATCGGCCAGCTCGTCTTCGCCGGGAAAAAATTTGTCGCGGACGAAAGCGTAATCTCAGTTTGGCATCAATTGCCGAAACGGGTTTGTCGTCAACATTCTGAATAATCTTTATGTAGTTCCCTTCCTCGGAATCTTCCCTATAGTGCAGGTCGTCAATTTTGACATAAAAACCTTCGCCCGGCTCAATTTCTCTTCCCGTGAACGGATTGATGTTGGAATATATCTCTCGTCGTTCCGTGGCTAACTTCTTATCGAGTTCATAGGTAATCTCACCGTACAACGCGCGGTTAAAAGGGGTGAGTCGCACACTGATGTCGGCTAGCTGTGTTGTTACGTCGTTATTCAGTTTGTGCCGCGCCTCAAACACTCGGCGAGAGATGTTGGATGTCAGGTTTGCCCATTTGCGGGGTTGTGAAAAAAAGCCAACTGTCCATGTTCGCGCAGTCGTTTGAAGTTTCCAGTCCGAGAAAGCTAATGTTTCCCCGTCAACGGTGAGAAGGTCCTCTTTTCCGAATGATTTTTCAATGGAGTACAACGAATTAGGCGATGCCCACTTAAAGTTGACAACATCCATGCGACCTGTCGAGATATTCCGCCTTCGATTGAGGTTGGCACCGTCTGTGTAATCAAGATCCAAAGATTCCAACTGTTCGGTAGCCGCGCTCAGGTTTAATGCCCGAAGCCTATGAACGAGATTCCACTGTTGATTTTCTTTGCGAAACTGGTCAGTTCCCCTGATTTTGGATGCACTTCTACGCACATTCCATTTTAGTCGAGGGATTTTCAGGGGACTAAAATCGACAGCCCAGTTCAAGTTATCACGGATTGTTATATCGTCCCCCGGCGTGCGTGGGACAGATTCGCTGTCATTCACGCCGTCTCCCTCTGATTTTGCGCTTGCGGGTGCAGTTGCGCGGAAACGCTCCTCGGTTCGCCCTAGTCCGGAGTTAAACCCCAACCACGTGAACGGCTTGAATTGGAGGTCGAAGTCCAGCGATCGTTCGTCAGAGGATTGCCGCGGCGCTCTTCCCTCAAGCAGGTAGAGGTCATCGAATCTCTCCTGCTTGTATTGTTCTTCGTACTGAAAACGGGAGCGATTGGTACTTGATGCGCCAACCGGCACAAAGTCGGCATCAAGAGATCGAACATCAAGGTTCAACCGGATTTTCTCGTAGGACGAAAGTGCAAGGAGTTTCCACGCTCGACTGATTACCTTCGAATCCAAATCAGAAAAGGTGTTTTTGTCGAGCGCGCTGAAAGCGACTTCTCCTGTAAGGGAGGTTTGATCGCTTAGATTGAGAGCTCCGTCCAATCCCCATACGCTGTGTTTCTCCGGAGGAATTAGCGGTTTGCCATCTCCATCAGGATCCAACTCATTTCGGCGGAAATCTATCAAGTCTTGATCGCTGATAACAATGAATGCATTTTCGATGTTGTCCAAGTCCGACTCAACGGCGTATGCGGCACCAAGAGTAACACGATCTCCGGGCAGATTAAGGGACCCACTCGCACCGTAAAGATTTCGTTGATAGGCTCGATCTTCGGGGATGAATTCGAAATCAACGCGTATAACATCGTTGCTGGTGATCAGATGCTTATTTGTGAACTCGATTGTCGGGTCACCGTACTCGCGGATAACGTAATCATTATTCTTTCCGCGCCGCATTCGCTCACCGTTGAGCCAGACGATATCGCTTCCGGCTTTGACCACGACAAATTCACCGTCGGCGTCGATTCGATACTCGCTACGCCCCTCTTCACCTCGAATCACTTTGCTTGTGGATTGCCCTTTTGGAATGCTACTCGGTATGAGGTGAAACTTTCCCCACTTGAAATCGCCTTCAACCTGCACACCTTCCAAAGCCCGCGGGAAAAAGATGAACTCCGAGTTTCCGAGAGAGCCCTCGTAATCGCCCAAGGTCGCGGTGACATTTGGGCTTGTAATACGGATGAGTTTTTGGTCAATATCCTGAATGTCCTCGGTTGTACCGCTTGCTTGAATCGGCAGGTCTTGGTCCGACAGCGAGGCAATCACACTAACGTTTTCGGATACCTTGCCGTCAACGCTTATGCGTAACTCCCGGTTCTGAGATAGCGATCGATTGCTTCCAACAGAAATTCCGAATCTCTGTGATCCCGTAACATGCAGTTGCGATGGCGCCGTAGCCGGTCTGTCCAGGGTTCTCCTAGGCAATGATGTATCTCGGTCAGTGCCGGTACCCGCCTTTTCACGCGGTGCTTCCCGATGGAAAAGATCTCGTTGGTACTGTTTCTTGATAGCGAAGGGAAAGGTTTGGTAGGTAATCTCAAGGAGCGCGTCTTTGGCGAAATCGCGTTGGAGGGTGATTGCGCCTTCGCGGTAGTCAATCTGGTAATCAATTCCCCGCACAAGTGTCTCGCCATCAACTTTCAGCGTTTCACTGTTTCTGATAATGGGTAGGTATTTCAGAGCAATTGGTGTCGGAAGGTCATTGAGTTGGTATTTCTCCGATTTGTGGAGCAGGGAGATGACCGGGAGTTCGAACTGACTCGCTTCATCTCCTGCCGGATCTGCCTTATCCGCGGCGTGAAGCGTAGAATTGAGTATTACGAATAGAAACAAACTCGGTATTGCCAGAAGTTTCCACATATAAGCGCATCCAGATCGGCTTGCTACGTGAATCTACAAATAATTACGGTGAAATGAATCTTCAGCAGTCTTCACGTAATATTGTCCTTATTTGTTACAGATTGTCCTCCTTTCTTCAAGGATTTCAATTTCCGTTGATGTGGTCCGTGTTTCTCAATCGAAAGTATTCCGAGACCAAAGTTATTATGCGTTGTATTTTCCAGTTGGCATTCCTCAAACGGGCGGAATGCACTCGGGCGAGTCATTTTTTGGTTGGTTCACCAGGCGCGAGACCGCAAAATTCTCCATCTCCTCTGCGGGATAGGACGTGAGAAGGTGATTCAGCGTAGCGGGATCACATTCGACCGGGGCCAGCCACAGGTCATACGCGTCTTGGTCCAAGATAACCGGCATTCGGTGGTGAATTGGCTCCAACATTTCGTTTGCAGGACAGGTAATGATTGAGCACGACAGCACAGGTTCAACTTCGCCCTGCGGTCGTCAAGCTTCCCAAAGCCCGGCAAAGGCAAAAGGTTGCTCCGACGCCATCCGGATGTAAAACGGTGTCTTGGCACTTCCACCGGGCTCTTTTCGCCATTCGTAATAACCATCGACAAGGACGAGACAGCGACGACATTTGTAGGCGTTTCGGATCGAAGGTTTTTCGGAAAGCGTCTCTGCTCGTGCATTTATCATTCGGTTACCGATTTTCGGGTCTTTTGCCCATGGTGGAATGAGTCCTGAACGGAAGAATTCGATTCATTCAATGCCGTTGTTCGGCACAACAGCGACAGGCTGTGTTGGGGCAATGTTGTAACGTGGCGTGAAGGCGTCGGACACCTCGAATTCGAGGAGGAATCTTATAAAGTTCATTGGGTCGGTTGCGAAGGTGAATCTGCCGCACATAATTGTCTCCTAGTTGCAGAATGGAACCGATTTAAGAGTCTGTTTGAATAAAAGATGACAAAGCCATTCTTGGACATTCGAGTTGTTATTACCTGTGGGTTCTCTATCGCGCTCCGTGTTCAGTTACTCAATCCTGCTTTGTAGCACCGAGCTGTGTGCGCGATCCCGGAACTATATTGCGCTAGGAGGTCGCAATCGGGACATCGTTCCTACAGTAGGTCGTAGTAGCGCAATTCATTAAGCGTCCGGCTCATCGTTCAATCGTTGTACGTTGCTTGCCATGTTGTTTAGTGTAGAAACGGGCATTAAACTACTCCACTACGAATCTTAGGTATTCAACTGCGTAGGTACTAACTCTCGTCGCGGAGGAGGCGCCGCATAATCTTGTTGGATGCTGTTCGAGGCAATGAATCACGAATCACCACATCGTGGATTTTGAAAAGAGGGTTGAGTTGTTCGCGGATCGCCACTCGTAGAGCAGCACTTAACGAAGCTTTATCTGGATATGCCTCTGGCAGCAAGACGGCGTGAATTATCAACTGACTTGGTCCTCCATCTTTGGGAGACACAGCCATGGCTGCGGTCTCACGAACGCCGCTCACGGTATTGAGAACCTGTTCAATCTCCGCCGAGCTGACTTTAATCCCATTTAAGTTCATCGTATCATCCACGCGACCATGAACCCGGTAGAATCCACCAGCCAAGCGTTCAACCTGGTCTCCGTGACGGCGAAGCGGCTCAGTATTAGGAATAGTCGGAGTTCCTTCAAAATAGACCTCGTGGTGGTCGCTGCCCAATAACTCTGTCGAGAGACCCATGGACGGTGGGATGAGAAAAACTTCTCCGTTGTCAGTGTGGTTTCCCTCCGCGTCAAGAATGACAAGGTCGGAGCCCAATGCAGGCGTCGTAAACGTGGCTGGCGCAGCGGGCTGTATGAGTGTGCCTGTGATATAGCCGCCGCCGATTTCCGTTCCTCCACAATACTCGATTATTGGCCGATATTCCGCTAACGACATCAGAAATAGCATATCCTCCCGATTGGAACATTCGCCGGTTGAACTGAAGGCTTTTATCTTGCGCCAATCAAGACCCTTCATACATTCCGTATTTTTCCACGCCCTGACCAAGCTTGGCACAACCCCAAGCATCGTGACACCGGCATCCTGTACAAACTCGCCAAACTCTCTGTCCGTTGGTAAGCCGTCATATAGAGCCATCGTTGCTTTGTTGATTAGACTTGCGTAGATTAGCCAAGGTCCCATCATCCAACCGAGATTGGTGGGCCAAGCCAATACATCTCCGGGCTTAATATCGTGATGTAAGTAAGCGTCTAGCGCACATTTGATGGGCGTTGTATGCGTCCAAGGTATGGCTTTAGGCGTTCCAGTAGTTCCGGAGGAGAACAGGATGTTCGTATGTCCATGCGGGTGACAGGCGACCGAGTTAAATTCGTCCCTATCACTTAGAAACTGTTCCCAAGTCAAATCCCGCGGTCGCAATTCGAGCGGCAATGTCGATTCTTCGCTAGCACACAGAACGACAGCTTTCGGCGCGCCGGCAGCAATTACCTTAGAATATAGCGGCAACTGCGTGTCGCCACGAAAAATGACATCTTGAGTAAAAACTGCTTTTGTATCCGCAATTTTGAGACGGGTTTCTATCTCGTGCGGCGCAAAGCTATCGGCAACCGAAACTACCGTGCATCCCGCTTTGATGATTCCCAAATAGATGGCAACCGATTCAGGCGTCATCGGCATGTCAACCGCGATAGAATCGCCTGCCGTGAATCTGGCGTCCACTAGTGAATTGGCGACCCGATTTGACATAGAATCAAGTTCGTTGTAGGTTAATGTTGAGAGCGGCGTTCTTTCCGATTTTGAGACGATTGCGGGGGCATTCCCCAATGCCCTGAAGCAACTGTCCGCGATATTCAACGCAGCTCCCGCGAGCCACTGCGGAGATTCTGCATTGCAGGACAATTCTACAACTGCCTCGAAGGGCTTGCTGAACCGAATTTCCAACCTATCTACCATTAGTTCAAAGAAACTAGCGCGATTCTCGACCGACCATACGTGGAAATCTCCGTAAGACTCAATGCCCAATTCCCTCATCAATCCGGTAATATTTGCCCGTTGAACCTGTTCATCAGAGGGAAACCAAGCTGGGGCGGGCCCATCGTGTGATGTATTCCAGTCGGAAAAGGCGCACTCATGCAATAGCTTGTGGAGGACAAATGGATGGGAAGGCGTCAAGACTTCATCGGTGATTCGTTTCCAGCATTGCGAGGGTGGCAGCGATTGGAGCAGGGGATTTACTTGCTTTAGTATCTTGGACGCGCCGGATTTGTCTAACCCGCATTGACTAAGTTGATTAAGATTCAGTTGAGTAGCCATGTGAAGCGCTTCTGGTCTTGTTGGTCTATCGACGTTCTAGAACGAGAAGAGATTGTACTAAATGTGGGTGTCTTCGTAAATCTAACGTGCGGTCCAGCCCAGGTCAATCGCCCAATCGGCGCCGGTAATAACTCCCGCTTCCTCGGAGCAGAGGTAAACAACGAGCGAGGCAATCTCCTCCGGTCGAATAAGCCGCTTAATTGCCGCGGGCGCCAACATCACCTGTTCCAATACTTCATCGCGCGTGAGTTGATGTGTCTCTGCCTGATCGGCAATCTGTTCCTCAACCAAGGGTGTCTGCACATATCCTGGACAGATTGCATTCACGGTGATGCCGTGCGCTCCGCCTTCCAGTGCGGCAGAGCGGGTAAAACCGATTAACCCATGCTTTGCCGTAACGTAAGCGCTCTTGAAGGGGGATGCCACGCGCCCGTGAATTGAAGAGATGTTGATAATTCGCCCCCAACCGTTGGCTTTCATCGCTTGCCAGACATGTTGGGTTAGTAGGAAAGGCGCGGTAAGCATGACGGCGATCATTTTGTCCCAGATTTCCGGAGGAAAGGTTTCAATGGATTCAACATGTTGGAGACCGGCGTTGTTGACCAAAATGTCAACTCTACCGTGCCAATCCAAGGTTTCGGCGATTAGGCGTAGACAATCTTCGCGTTGAGACAAGTCGGCTTGGACGAATCGGGCATCTAATGCGTCAGCAGCAGCTTCACCACCCGCTTTGTCGATGTCAGCCACAACCACTCGGTCGCCTCTTTGAGCCAGTGCTTGGGCAATTGAGCGCCCGATGCCACTCGCCGCCCCGGTGACGATCGCAACACTTTGATCCATGTTTAGCCGTCCTGCCATCAGTTCCTATGCCGTTTCTTAAATCTTAACCTATTATGGTGTGTTGTTCAACTGGCAAATTTTGGCAGCAACCTCGTGTCGCGGATTCTTCGTAGGGATCCAACGAACGAATAGATCAACCGAGCGGATAGCAATCCCATAGTGATCTCGGTGCGATTGAAATCTCTCGTTGTTCCCTACAGTACAGACAAATGAATTGACATCATTTGATTCACTTGTTAAAATTTAGTCGTTTGCGCCACGGCAGGAACTCACCTCATACGCGATTCATTGCAATCTAAAGAACGGGAAAATGATGAGACTACGAACCAGAGCACGGGCATGTGCTCTCCAGATGTTATATCAAGCCGAGATGACACAGGATTCGATTGGCTATGTTCAGAAGCTTTTCTGGCAATCGGAAAATGCGCCCGAGCATGTGCGAGAATTCGCTAATCCTCTCGTCGAAGGTACGTTTGAACATCGGGCGACGATTGATTCGGCAATACGGTCTACCGCCGACAACTGGACGCTTGAACGCATGCCGATCGTGGATCTCTGTATTCTGCGCAGCGCTACTTATGAGCTCCTTTATCTCGTTGATATACCCCCCGCTGTCTCAATTAACGAAGCGGTTGAACTTGCCAAGACTTATAGCACTGACGATTCCCCGAAATTTGTAAATGGCGTTTTGGATCGAATCAAGGAGATTGCGTCGACGATGACCGGATGGGAACACCTGCGAACCAGTGGAGGCAATAGTTGACGCAATTCCGACAATTCCTGATTGGTGTTCTAATTCTAGCAATGCCTGTTGCCGTACACGCTCACCGAGAAATCAAATTCATTCAAGAGTTCGGAGGAAAAGGGGAACAGGGAGGTCAGTTCGCCGAGAACGTGTATATCGCTTTCGATAGAGAAGGCGGAATCTATATTACGGACACCGACAATTTCAGGATCCAAAAGCTCAACCCCAAAGGGCAACTTCAGTTTGAGATCCAAACAAGCGCGGAACAGTTTTCGCTCATCAACCCTACGGATATTGCTGTCGGGAAAGATGGCACAATTTACGTGGTGGACTGGATTCTCACTCCGATTGAGGGAACAAATAATCCGAAAATCTTCAACTATGGCCCCTGTGTCCACCGATTTGATGCGGAGGGCACGTTTGTCGCCAGTTATCCGATTCAAAATCTCTCTCAGCGGATAGCGCCACTTGAGTCCGCCGTGCCGGGCATTGATGCGGAGGGGAATTATGCACTTATCATTCCTCAAGGGGACACCCAACGCTCCTTTCTACTCACGGTTGATCGAAACGGAGCCATCTATGTTTTAGATACCGGGGTTATCCATAAACTCGACGCTAATGGTCGTACCATTGCGACCTACCCGATGTCTCAACCCAAGGTCGGACAAGTGACTAAGGCGGTAGATATGACGGTGGACGGGGATGGGAATCTCTACCTCGTTGACAAAGCCGCCCATCGTGTCCTGAAGTATGATTCCGACGGGAACTACCTAACAGCGTTTGGTCAATACGGCGATCGGGCAGGACAGTTTGTCTCGCCATTCCTCATTTTTGCCCGAGACGACGGAGCGATTCTGATTGCCGATAGCGCCAAATATAAACTAGACTACAAGTCGGATTTGCCAAGGAGGCAGCACGATCCGTTTCAATTTGGGCGATTACCGTACCGCGTATTTCGGACTCGGATGCGCAGAGTTCAGCGGTTCACGCCGGATGGTGAATATAAAGAGAAAACCCTAATCCGATTCGGCAGAGAAAACGAGTTGCACACCCATCTGAAACTGAAAGCGATTGATTACAGTGGGAATTTGTACTTCCTCGACACGGAGAGCCTACAATTCAGAAAGTTTACTTCTATCGGTGGGCTTGTTCCGTCCGCATTTGATGTGGAAGCCAAATTTGGCTACACGTTCGAGATTCATGACGCGGAGATTGATAATCAGGACGATCTTGACGCCGACCTTTATAGCGGCGCCGATTTTGACGAGCGCCTCGTGCTGAACGAGGCGAACACCAAACTCAAGCTCGCCTACCTTGTGAATGAGGACCTCCGCTGCTCAATCTCCAATACCTTGGCTTACCTGTGGATGTCGGACAAAAGTTTCTATCGTGCGCGAGAGTTTGAGGATTTTCGCGGGAGTTTCAATCAGGATGACGAATCCAAACAGACATTTTGGGATGATCGGATTCAGGTTGACCTGATTGTGACGCGCGATCATCGTCCGTACCATTACAGGGAGGCTAAGGGGTTCCTTTACCTGAATGTCATACGCAACGATTACATAAACGCCGCACTCAGCTTATCCAACAATAGGCGCTTTGATTTTCAAGCACGGATTTCGGACTGGGGCGGCGGCATTTATTACGATCTGAGCAGGGCGTTTCGGCTTCAGTTTGAGGTCAACCATTTCTTCGGCTATAACACCTATACATATATTGATGAGACAAAAATTTTGTACGCAACCGGGTTCGTGGAAAGTGATTATACGTTGGCACTCTTGACAGTTGATGGCAGGTTTTGATGCCTCCCATCGGAAGGAGAAATTCATGAGTCAATTCGTCGCTGATTTTGAAGCCTATATACCCACCGAGTTTAACGGAAAACCGTACGGAAAGCCCGGTGTTCTGTCCACGATGGATGAGGCAGGTATTGATACTAGCGTGGTCTTCATGGGCGGCTTGCCAAACGATCCGCGAGAGGGCAACGCGGAGCTACTGAGGGAGGTCAAAGGCGAGGCACGGATTCTTCCCGGCGCTCTCATCAATCCCACGATGGGGCCTCTTGCAACCGACGACCTGAAGCGATGCGTCGATCGGGGGGCGCGGACAGCTAAGTTAATGGCTGCCGCTCACCGCTATCACCTTGATTCCGCCTGCGTCGATCCGATAATAGAACTCGCAGACTCACTTGGGATTCCCGCAACGATTCATTCGGGATCTCCCATGAGCGGGTGCTCACCGGAATTTATCGGGACGCTCGCCAAACGTCATCCGAATGTGGTAATCATCATGGATCACATGGGTTATCGCGAGTGGATTGGGCACGCCGTGCAGGCGGCAGTAGAGAATCCGCAGATTTATCTTGGCACCACGCTCATCGCGGCAGCGGAGCCGATTTCAGTTAAGGGTGTGGCGCACGGCGGGCAGGTCGGCGCTGATCGCATCGTATTCGGGTCAAACGCGCCGTCCGGCGTGGCTACGCACGGCGTCAACGGTATCCGAAATGTCAGGTTTACCGACGAAGAGGAGGCACTCATCCTAGGAGAGAATTTCAAGCGGATTTATGGAATCTGAAAGTCGCCGTATGAAGCAGTTGCGGGGCAAACCGCTCAAGGATTACTTGAAGCAGGTCGAACATCCCGGGACGGATCTTGTCATCGTATTGCAGGATGTGGAGGATCCGGTTAATGTTGGCGCTGCATTCCGAATTGCAGATGCCTGCGATGCGCGTGAACTCGCTTTGACAGGGACGACTCCGGTTCCGCCCCATCCTTCGATTGCTGGCATCGGACGCGGAACGCATCGGCGCGTAAACTGGCGCTATTCGAATTCGGCGTCGGAGGCGATTCAAGGTTTCAAGGAACGCGGGTATACAAGCTGTGCCATAGAGGTTGCCTCGAACTCTTTACCCTACTACGAGGTTGAATATCCGGATAAAGTTTGCCTAATACTGGGGAACGAATATTACGGGGTCGCAAAGCGAACAATTTCCGTCTGTGATATGGCGATTTATATCCCGATGTACGGGAAGGTGATGTCGCTGAATGTGCACGTTGCGCTTGGGATTGCGGCGTATCATATTATTCATAGTGATCGGATGCGGGGACAACGACACGAGTTCCAGACGGAATGATCCCTCTGAACAGGTTATTTGGACACATTTTCCGCTTGACAAAATCAAAGAGAGATAGAATCATGTAATCCGTTTGCCACCACAATAACGGATACTGGTTTGTACAACAGGCTCATACGTATGAATTAGTATTTTGAAACCCGATAAGGAGACTGCAAGTTGAAAATAAGCTACTGGCATTGTCTGGCACTAATCTCAATTGTCGTATTGATAATGAGTTCCACGGCGGTCCTTGCAGATGGTGGAAAAATTAGCGGCCTTTACTTCGGCGATTATTATTACATCGCCGCGCACCACAACGAGGAACGGAAATCGCGCAACGGATTCTGGACGCGCCGCGTATACCTGACGTACGATCAGAAGTTGAATGAGACGTTCTCGTCGCGCCTGCGTTTCGAAATGAATAGTCCAGACGGTTTGAAGGCGGACGCCGCCGGCAAGAATATTCCGTATGTGAAGGATGCGTATTTGAGAGTGTCACCGAAGGGCTCGTCGCACAGTATCTATCTGGGACGGTCTACTGCACCAACCTATGCAGTGTTGGTCAAACTCTGGGGTTATCGAGCAGTTGAGAAGTCCATGCCTAACTTGCAGAAGTATGGCAGTACGCGGGACTTGGGGATTGCAGTGAAGGGCAAAGTGCCAGGAGTGGACATACTGAGTTATCACGCGATGGTTGGCAACGGCGCAAGCACTGGCACGGAGACCAACAAAGGCAAAAAGGGGTACCTGTCAACAACGCTTAGGCCCTCCGGAGGCGTTATTGTTCAGGGGTATGTGGACTATGAGGCAAGGGAACTCGACATGAATCGCATGACCTTTATGGGAATCGTGGGATACCAAAAGGAAAAATATAGGGTTGGTGCGCTGCTCGCCCACCAGATTCGAGGTCGGGCGGAAGGGAAGGATGATGAAAGGCTTCAGGGACTGTCCGTCTTTGGAGCTGCCGCTGTAAAACCCGACAAGATTTGGGTGTTTGGGCGCGTTGACAAGATGTTGAGCGTAAACTCCGCGGGGCCAAAATTCACGTATACGCCAATGAGCGGTTCCGCAAAGTCGAATACGCTCATTGCAGGACTCGATTACCGCCCGGCGAAGAACGTACACATCATACCGAATGTGTTCATGGTCATCTACGATTCGCCCGAGGAGGGTGAGAAGCCGGACGCCGATCTGATGACGCGCGTGACACTCTACTATAAGTTCTAGTGAATGACATTTTTGTGGGTAATACCATGTCTCTAAAATTCAGGCGCCTTGATTGCAGGAGTTAAGTAAAGGAATTTGTGCGGCGTGGAGTAAGATGCCTGTCGCCGCGCAAAGTCTGCGGGGCAAGGGGATCTCTATCAGGATTTACTATCGCCTTCGCTATTCGCTCAGTTGATCCCCGTCTATGGAGAAAGAAATTGAATAATCAAAACATCTTATGCACTATTATTCAAACGAAATGGTATACGGAGAACTAGAATGAGATATGTGTTAAATGAGGTATTGAGATTCATCGTGGTTGTGACGGTTGCCGCGCTCTGTGTGTCCACTTCGTGGAGCAATGAACTGGTTTTCACTGCTATACCGGACCAGGACACCTCCCGACTGGAGCAGCGTTTTGGCAAAATAGCGGATTACTTATCGGAACAGTTGGGTATCGCAGTGAGGTATATACCGGTTAAGTCGTACAGCGCCTCTGTGCAGGCGTTCAAGAACAACGAGGTTCAACTGGCTTGGTTTGGAGGTCTTTCGGGAGTTCAGGCACGGCTTGGGGTGCCGGGATCGGTGGCTATTGCTCAGGGAGCAGAGGATCCCGATTTCATCTCCTATTTCATCGCGAATACGAGCACGGGATTAGCGTTTTCCGAGAAGTTTCCGAAAGGCATCGCCGACAAAACCTTTACATTTGGTTCGAAAGGATCAACATCGGGACGCCTCATGCCCGAGTTTTTTATCCGACAGGCATTTGAGAAATCGCCGGACGATATCTTCAAGCGGGTAGGTTTCAGCGGCGACCATTCCAAAACGTTGGCTTTAGTGCAATCGGGCAGTTATGAAGTCGGCGCCATGAATTTTAAGGTATGGCGCAAAGAGGTCGAAGCGGGTAAGGTAGATCCAACGAAGGTACAGGTCATCTGGCGTACCCCACCGTATCCCGATTACAACTGGACAATTCGCGGGGATGTGGACAAGACGTTCGGAGACGGGTTTATCAGGAAGGTGCAGCAGGCAATTACCGACATTGATGATCCGGCTATACTTGAGGCCTTCCCGAGAGCAAGATTTATTCCTGCCGACAATTCCATGTACCAACCTATCCTAGATACCGCGATTGAGGTTGGAATTATCAGGAAGTAACCGGGCATCATTGGCGGTAGAACGACGATTGTTGAGCTCTACCTCGTTGCTTTTACAAAATACACATCGCACCCTTCATACCGTTTGTTACATAACCCAAGTTGCTACTTACAAGATTTTAGACATGCACCACCGGTTTTAATTGAGAACAATTCATTAATTGCGGAGATTTCGTAGCGCAAACTGTCAGTTTGCGCATCACAAGCACAACCTAACAGATTGTGCTACAAAGGTGGCAACTTAGGTTACATACCATGGAACCATCCACCGAACCCGCACTTTTCACTTTGGAGGGGGAAAGTGTCGCCTACGAGAACAATGTCGCCTTGAAAAGTGTTTCCCTGCAAATCCACAGGGGGGAGAAGGTCGCTTTGATTGGGCCCAGCGGCGCCGGGAAAACTACGCTGCTTCGCACATTGTACGACAGAGTCGCGGGAAGATCGTCATTCGTGCATCAACATTACGCGCTCGTTCCGCAACTCTCTGCCTTCCACAACGTCTTCATCGGACGTCTTGACCAGCATTCCACAGTTTTCAACCTTCTGAACCTAATCAAACCCCAGGAAAGGATTCTGGATGAGATTGTCCCAATTTTGTCCAGACTCGGGATGGAGGAGAAGATTTTCGAGCGGGTAGTCGCGTTGTCGGGCGGTCAGCAGCAACGGGTAGCTGTCGCGCGCGCGATGTACCGCGGCGAGGATATCCTGCTGGCAGACGAACCCATCTCCTCGGTTGATCCGCATCAGGCGGCAACGGTAATGGAGTTGATTATGCAGAGCGCAGAAACCATCGTGTTGTCACTACATGCCATCGACTTTGCGTTAAAGTTTGCCAAACGGATTATCGGACTACGTGACGGTGAGGTCCAGTTTGATTTGCCGGCTGAAAGCGTTTCTCAGACCATGCTTAGCAAGTTATACGAGAGCGAGTCTGTCGGGATTAATCTGTTTTAGTGTGAGCCAAGGGCGGGCATGGATTAACACAGATGATCGCGAGTACGATGAAGATTCTGTGAGCCGTCGGAAAACAGGCGATAGAATGAACATCCTAGCGGGCAGCGGAGGCGATGCTGACGGTACGTTGTTGTTCTCCCAAAAGAAATCAGAAACAGAGGCTAATAGGATCTCCATCGCACGGGATTTGCTATCGGGATTTGCTATCGCCTTCGCTATCCGCTCAGTTGAACCCTCGTTGTTCACTCAGTTAATCGCTTCCTTGATTGCGGTGTACACTCGACGACTGCGGCCCAAGAAAGAAACTGAGTTTTCAAGAAAAAACTCGGTTTCGTCGTATGAAAATAGATTTTGCTTTACTGTTCGACGAATGGCTGTCCGGACCATCGAAACTTGTGTTTTTATTCTTGTTTTCATGTGCACAGTGGCGGGATGCACGAATCGAGAACAGGACCGTGCGCGGTCGGAGGGAAAACCAGACGGTTCGGCGGAGTTGACTGTTTTTGCTGCCGCGAGTTTGACTGAAGCAATCACGAAAATCTCGAGATCGTTTGAATCCAAGCGAGATGTTAAGATCTATATGAATTTTGCCGGTTCGCAGACGTTGCAACTCCAAATTGAACGAGGGGCTCCGGCAGATTTGTTCATCTCCGCTAGCCCGAAACAGATGGATGCGTTGGAGGAAAAGGGCGCTATCCATGAATCTAGTCGCCGCAATGTGTTAAGAAACAGCTTGGTACTGGTTGCTCCGATTGAGGTTTCGCGTCAAATCCAAGGACCGGAGAATCTCACACAATCGTCTATCCGACGAATCGCAATCGGTGAACCGAGTTCCGTTCCAGCGGGCATATACGGGGCGGAAGCTTTGAAGCGCTTAGGGATTTGGGCGGGAGTTCAACCGAAGCTGATTCCGGGAGCAGATGTTCGATCTGTGCTCGCGTATACGGAGTCGGGAGAGGTCGATTTCGGTATTGTTTACAGGACGGATGCGTCGGTGAGCGAGAAGGTCAGAGTTGCCTATGAATTTCCCACATCGAGCCACAGCCCGATTGTATATCCAGCCGCAGTGATTCGGGGCGCAAAGCATGAAGACCTCGCACGCTTGTTTCTTCGATACCTTGAAACGCCGGAAGTCAAACGCGTCTTCGAGAACTACGGATTTTCTGCCGTCAAATGAACCTAACAGATATAGAGGTCGCGGCGCTCGTTATATCCGTCAAAACGGCCCTGTTTAGTTTGCTGTGTATTCTACCGGTGGGTGTCGGAGTCGGGTGGCTGCTTGCGAAGGTGGCGTTTCGCGGCAAGTCGCTACTCAATACCCTTGTGATGCTGCCTTTGGTGTTGCCCCCCGTTGTGAGCGGATATCTGCTGCTCATATTGTTTAGCAGGCAGGGACCTATCGGCGCTATTCTCTATCGCCTGTTCGGACTTGAAATTGTCTTTTCATGGTTAGCCGTTGTTTTGGCGCTCTCCGTTATCTCGTTTCCCCTGATGGTTCGCAGCATTGTGATTGCTATGGAGGGGGTTAACCCTTTACTGGAGGGTGCGGCACGGACACTTGGAGCACGACGTTTCAAGGTGTTTTTTTCAGTCACGCTTCCGTTGTCCTACCGCGGAATCATCGGGGGGGCGATTCTGGCATTTGCCCGGAGCCTAGGCGAATTCGGCGCCACCATGATGGTAGCCGGGAACATACCCGGAAAGACACAGACTTTGCCCTTAGCCATTTTCAATTATGTGCAGACGGGTCAAGAAGTCAGCGCCTATCGGCTGGTGTTTCTATCGACGGCTATCGCTTTTGGCGCGTTATGGCTTGCGGAAAGGCGTTATCTGAGGTCGGATTAATCGACTAGACAGGAGATAAGAGTTTCTTGAAACGCGTTGTACGGAGGTGAAGGATACGCACGATCGTATTAGTCTTGGTTCTACAGATTGCTGTAGTCACACTATACGGTTGTAACGTGAAAATGAGTAGCCAAGAGACAACGTTACCCAAGAGAATTGTGAGTGAGAAAGACGGCACCGAGACGATCCTGATTCCAGCCGGGGAGTTTGAGATGGGGAGCCCCAAGGACGATGATAAGCACTGGGAAAGACCTATCCAGACCGTCTATTTGGATGCGTTCTATATGGACGTCCATCCTGTCACAAATGCGCAGTGTCAGAAGTGTGTTGAAGAGACGGGTTACCCGGCGCCGAAAAAAACGCCCCCGTTCAGCCATCCACAACAACCCGTTGTTTGGGTGACATGGTGGAATGCCATGGAATACGCGCGATGGGCGGGCAAGACACTTCAATCGGAGGCGCAGTGGGAGAAGGCGGCGCACGGCGGACTCAGCGGCAAACCGTACCCATGGGGCGACGAGGAGCCGACCCCGTCGCTGGCAAGCTACAATTCAATCTACCGCATCACGCTGCCGGTGCGCAGTTTTCCACCGAACGGTTATGGGTTGTACGATATGGCGGGAACGGTGTGGGAGTTGTGCATGGATGAATGGCAGGAAGATTTCTATTCGCGCAGCCCGCGCGAGAATCCGATCGCGGGCGGGGTTGTGTCACCAATCGTAGACCTTCGTTCGATTAAAAGCCTTCGTGTTACCCGCGGCGGGTCTTGGCATCACAGAGCCGAACACGGGTTGGATGTTTTTCATCGATCCTATAGTCCGGTAGATTTCATTGAGGACTTTCAGGGATTCCGCTGTGTGAAACTGGCGGTGACTAAATGAGAGGTTTTTCCATTGAGGCTGAATCTGCGTATATTCCTATTTTCCGGGACGCCAAATGCTGAAAACAAGCCTTCTCTTTGTCGCAATTGCGCTTGTTGCACTTCTCTTGGCGGACCTTGAGATATCGACGCAGAATCCGTGGATCGAACTTGGCCGCATGGCTAAGGGAGCAGTAACTCCAGATTTCCTCGCGGTCTGGGGTTTTTGGAATGCACTTCTTAACACGGTAGTCTTTGCACTTTGCGGCATTTGCCTCGCCGTAGTATTCGGCGTCGTGCTCGCATTCTTTTTTCGTTTTACTCCCGTTCGGCTGTTCTGTGCTTTTGTCCGCGCCATTCACGAGATTTTCTGGGCGTTCATTTTCCTGCCCGTGGTCGGGCTTAACTCGGTTTGCGGCGTGCTTGCTATCGCGATACCTTACGCCGGTATTTTCGCCAAGGTTTACGCGGAGATTGTCCAAGAGTCAGACCACCGCCCCCTAGAGGGGGTACCTACTCGGTCCGGAGGCCTGAGCCGATTTGTTTACGGCATCCTTCCCGTCATTTACGCCGATGCGAAGCATTATACCGGTTACCGTTTCGAGTGTGCGTTGCGATCCAGCGCCATTCTTGGATTCATTGGCCTTCCGACGCTTGGATTTCACTTGGAGACCGCATTTCGAGAAGGACTGTACTCCGAAGCGGCAGCTTTACTTTATGCTTTCTATTTGCTAGTTGCGTCGCTGAAATACTGGGTCAAAGCCCGCTTGATACCGCTCTATGTCGCAGCGGCGTTTGTTCTTCTGTCTTGGGAGGTCACCCTGTCGTGGTCAAATATCTCGCGGTTCTTCACTTATGAAATTCTGCCTTGGCCCATGCGTCAGGAAGGGGTATCGACGGGCACCTATGGCGTATCGTTTGCTTGGCAGCCTGAATGGCAGTGGATGCGAGACATCATCCTGGGAGAGGGTTGGAAGGGCACTTGGAACACAGTGGTATTGACCCAGATTGTATTGGTGGGCACGGGGATGTTTACGCTGTTGAGTTTTCCGTTTGCCTGCCGACATTTCACCGGCAAGGTCGCGGGTCGAATTTCGCACTATCTGCTAATTGTTCTGCGCACGACGCCGGAGTATATTCTCGCTTTCGTCTTTGTGCAACTTTGGGGGCCGTCAATGTTACCGGCTGTTTGTGCTATTCTCCTACATAACGGGGCGGTATTGGCTTTTCTGACCAGCAACAATGCCGATCTCGTTACGTTACGACTAGACGCGCCGCATAAACGGTTGGACCGTTACTTCTATGAGATTCTTCCACGTGTATACGGACAGTTCCTCGCTTTTCTTTTCTATCGATGGGAGGTAATGATGCGCGAGTCCGCCATGCTTGGCATACTTGGCGTTTATACGCTAGGCTTTTATATCCATAGCGCGATTGAAGCCGTTCATATGGACAAAGTGATTTTACTCATATTCGTCACTGCCGCGCTCAACATGGGGATTGACAGCGTGTCTCAGTTGATGCGCCGCCGCCTTAAAATCTCTACGAAACTGGTGACATCGGCTTGACCTACGGCACGGAGTTTTGGTTCGCTGCTTGAATCCGTCAAGAAGGATAGGGTTGGAAGAGTGGAAGGTTGGAAGTTTCACTTTCACACCGCCCTTAATAGCTCATTGTTCTAGAGCGGATGGAGGGGCTGCCGTTTTTCTGTAAACTAGAACTTACGCAGTAACAGGAGGTCGCGACGGTAGGCAGGGATCAAGCAAGATCAAGGGAGTGAATAATGACCGCGATAGAGATCTTCTTGCCCTGCCACGTATAGACGAGACGTCGCGATCTGGAGATCGCTCCTACAGGGATTGAAGCGTAGAAACGGGAATTAAACTACCCTACCACGAACCTTTAGAGCCTGATTGAATAATCGGTGGCAAAGCCATTTTTGGTCATTTGTGGCAAGTTTTTTCATGTTTTCATTGTTGGCTGCTACATACCTGTGGGATTACTATCGCACGGGATTTGCTATGGAGTTCTATCGCCTTCCTTATCCTGTCAGTTGATCGGTCACTATCCGTTCCCTTGATCGTTATCCGCTCGTTTGATCGGAGTGCGCACCCTACGAGAAATGGTGCGCGGTGCCCACCCTACAAGTGCTTGAGTTCATCCCAACCTTCGGGGCGGCTGATATGAGTGTGCCGTCTGGATTTGTTAATCCAGGCCGAGCGGATAGGAAGCGCACCAAGTAAGGAAGCACCATATTAATTCCAATGAATCGAGTTGAATCGCTTTACATCCATGTGCCCTTCTGTGCCACGAAGTGCTACTACTGCGCTTTTAATACGTACGCCTTCCACAAGGAACAGGCACACCATTATCTTGAAGCGTTGCGAACCGAGATGGAACTCTACCGTCTTGATTCCGACGGATTAAAAACGGTTTTCATCGGAGGCGGAACTCCATCAATTCTGTCCGTGGAATCGTTGGAACGGTTGTTCGAGCATTTGCACGCCGTTTTTGGGATCGAGGCAGCAGCAGAAATCACCGTCGAATGTAATCCCGGGACCGTAGATCGCCAGAAACTAGAGGTAATGCGTTCTGGAGGGGTGAATCGCTTGAGTTTCGGGATACAGGCGATGGACGATGCTACACTGCGAGAGATCGGACGGATTCACACGGTGGACGAAGCAGTCCAAAGTTATGACCTCGCACGCGGAGTCGGGTTCGACAACATCAACCTCGATCTGATATTTGCGCTGCCCAACCAAACGGTTGAGGAGTGGAAAGCTTGTCTTAACGAGGTGATGGCACTCCAGCCGGAACACGTCTCAGCGTACAATCTGATGATTGAGGAGGGAACCGTTTTCTATGAGTCAATGCGAACGGGAAAACTTCGGCGGCTTTCTGATGAGGTTGAAGCCAAAATGTATCACGTCACCATTGACACGTTAGCCGACTACGGCTATCAACACTATGAGATTTCCAGCTTTTCCAAGCCGTGTTGTGCCGCGAAACATAATCTGGTATACTGGGACAATCAGTCATATATCGGACTAGGACCAGGTGCGTGTGGGTATATCAACGGGGTGCGTTACTCCAATATCCGTGGTGTTCAGGATTATATTGAGTCCCTTAAACAGGGCAGAAAACCGATTGCAGATTCCGAGCAATTGACCGGGCGAGATGAAAAGGCGGAAACAGTCATTCTCGGTCTTCGGAAACGAGACGGGATTCGGGAAGAGGAATATCAAAGGCGATTCGGCGAGTCGATTAACGATGAATTCGAGGATGTTCTCGACAAATGGATTGGCATGAATCTGTTGGAGTGGGCAAACGACTATCTCCGGTTAACTAAGCGAGGGCTTTTCCTAGCCAATGAGGTCTTCGTAGATTTCCTGTAGATGGATTATGCCGCGAAGAAATAAAGCGCTCAAGATTGGGGATACCGCACCTCCGTTTACATTGCGCGCGGTTCAGCACGCGGATGTGGATCTCGAATCGTGCACAGGCGAAAACCACGTCATATTGGTTTTCTTCAGGGGAACGTGGTGACCTAACAGCCGCCGCCAGTTGGCGAATTTGCAGGAACATATAGAGGAATACGCGGCACTCCAAGCCGCAGTCATCGGCGTTGTTGGACAATGGCCCCGGGAGGTGCGAAATTATGCCAATCGACACGACATCACTTTTCCGCTGTTAACGGACAAAGACCGCCACGTTATCAAGAGTTACGGTGTGCACCACCGACTGGGAATTGATGCGTACAACATCGCTCGACCTGCAACCTTTGTGATTGATAAGAACCGGGTTATTCAGTTCATGTATGTTGGATCGCATCAATTTGATCTAGCCGACCACCAGAATCTAATTGACTGTTTGAGATCCTTGTCGTCATGAGAAATCTCGGATACTGGGGTGTTCAACGACGACGCACTCTCTTTTTTTGATTTGTTTATAGATGCTGTGATATAATATTGGTCAATCGGGGTGTTCTGATTTTGATTAAATCTAAGGGAATTTAGAGCATAGGTGAAATTCCCCGGTGGCGAAAACCCGTGCGTCGTAAATGTGAAACAGATTTGGCGAGATGCTCAAACTTACGGATATAATCCTGAAGGAAAGAGACAGTGACAGAATTATTCTGCCCAAAGATGGACTTTTGGGCTTTTTTTATTTCCGAGATTTTTCAATGACTTTCCGGAATTATAACGAAGGCCGAGGGGTAGGTAGCGCATCACGAAGGAGTTGGCAGTGGCTGACGCATCGGGGTGGATGGCACCGGATGTGAAGTACATGCGTCGTGCTTTGGCTCTCGCCGCACGGGCACGCGGACGAACAAGCCCCAATCCGCTCGTTGGAGCACTCATTGTGCAAGGAGGCGAGATCGTCGGCGAAGGGTATCATCAAGCGGCGGGAGGAGCCCATGCAGAGGTTCACGCCATCAATCACGCCGGGGCAGCCGCACGCGGGGGAACACTTTACGTTACGCTTGAACCGTGTGCTCACTATGGACGGACACCTCCGTGCACGGAGGCGATAATCCGATCGGGAATTGCGCAGGTTTTCGCTGCTCATGTCGATCCGAATCCGAGGGTTGGCGGCAAGGGCATTCGGGAACTTGAGGAGGCTGGCGTCCGCGTCCATGTTGGCTTGTGTGAGACGGAAGCGCTGCGCCTAAATGAGATTTTCATAAAGTACATCCGGACAAATCAACCGTTCGTCATCCTCAAGTCGGCGATGAGCCTTGACGGGAAAATCGCGACGGTTACAGGAGAGTCGCAATGGATTTCGTCCGAGGCATCAAGGCTACGCGGGCATGAGATTCGAGACGCCGTGGATGCCATATTGGTAGGTGTTAATACCGTTATAAACGATGATCCGTCGTTGACGACGCGTCTTCCAGGACGAGATGGGAAAGATTCCGCGCGAGTTATCGTTGACTCAGAGTGCCGCACGCCGCCGAGGGCAAGGGTTTTAAATCCAGATAGCAATGGGTACGCCATTGTCGCCACTACCAGACGAGCGTCAGAGGAACGGATTGCCCGTCTGGAGGCAATGGGAGCAAAGGTCTTGCTGGTTGAGGAAGAAGAAAACCGCGTGTGTCTGTCCTCACTAGTGCAAGTCCTTGGCTGCCAGGGCATCACCAGCGTGCTAATCGAAGGAGGCGCGGAGGTCAACGCCTCGGCACTAAAAGCCGGGATTGTAGACAAAGTCATGTTCTTCATCGCTCCAAAGATAATCGGCGGTACGGATGCCCCCAGCCCCATTGGCGGCGAGGGGATTCAGCGCCTAGCGGAAGCACACGAGTTGCGTGATGTGGCTATCAAGTCGATTAATGGGGATATTCTTATTGAGGGGTATTTGGGGACGGGTTGCTAATCAGCTGATCCTCCCGAGTTGAGTCGTATGTTCACGGGAATTATTGAGGAAATCGGTGTCGTTAGTGAGGTAAAGCGAGCTTCGCAAGGCGCGGTTCTAGCCGTTGACGCCTCAGATGTTCTGACAGATAGCAACGTTGGTGATAGTATAGCGATTGACGGGGTCTGCCTGACAATGACGCAGGCGGACAGTACGAGGTTTACAGCTGACATCTCCGCCGAGACGCTACGTCGTACAACCTTGGGCGACCGAAGTCGAGGGGATGGCGTCAATCTAGAGCGTTCGCTGCAACTCAACTCCCGATTGGGCGGTCACATTGTGTTGGGTCACGTTGACGATGTGGGTGTTATTAGTGGTTGGTGGGATGAAGGCGATTCGTCAATGATGCGTGTCTCCGCATCTCCCGATGTGATGCGATATGTTGTATTCAAGGGATCCATCTGCGTTGACGGGATTAGCCTGACAATTGCCAATCTATTTGAAACCGAATTTGAAATCGCGCTCATCCCGCATACAAAGCAGGTGACAACCATTGGAAAGAAGCGGGTGGGAGATCGCGTGAATATTGAGGTTGACCTGTTGGGGCGATATGTCGAGAGATTGCTGGCGGAGCAAGCAAAAAAGCCTACTTCGGTAGACCTTGCGTTATTGAAGTCACACGGATACGCCTAGTAAAAGCCTGAAAAGGGACAAGCCATGAAGTTCAATACGATTCCGGAAGCCATTGAGGCGGTGCGAGATGGGGAATTAATCGTGGTGGTGGACGACCCCGGTCGAGAGAACGAGGGCGATCTCATTATGGCGGCTGAAAAGGTGACGCCTGAAGCGATTAACTTCATGGCAAGGTACGGACGCGGATTAATATGTTTGCCCGCTTGCGCGAAACGCCTTTCCGACCTAAATCTTGACCCGATGGTTCCGGACAACACCGAGCATATGCGAACCGCCTTCACCGTGAGCATTGATGCAAAGGAGGTCACTACGGGAATATCCGCTTACGAACGCGCGTGTACAATTCGCAAATTCGTTGACCCGAACTCGGTATCGGAGGACTTTTCCAGGCCCGGACATATTTTTCCGCTGCAGGCGATAGAAGGGGGCGTCCTTCGAAGGGCGGGACACACGGAGGCGACGGTGGATCTTGCGCGACTCGCAGGGTTAGCTCCGGCAGGCGTGCTGTGTGAGGTCTTGAATGAGGACGGAACAATGGCGCGTGTCCCGGAGTTGTTGAAGTTTGCCGAGAAACACAATTTGAAAATCGTCACGATTGCCGACCTCATCGCCTATCGCCGACAGACTGAAACACTTGTCAAGCGGGTCGCTGAGGCTGCATTTCCGACGGATCGCGGTCAATTCAAGCTCTACGCCTACGAGAGTACGAATGACGAAAAGACGCACATTGCCCTCGTGAAAGGCGATTTTTCGGATGGCGTACCGGTGTTGGTGCGTGTTCATTCGCAGTGTTTAACCGGAGACGTGTTCGGTTCTCTCCGCTGCGACTGCGGCGAGCAGTTGCAGTTGGCGGAGGAGATGATTGAAAAGGAGGGACGGGGCGTGCTGCTTTACATGCGGCAGGAGGGGCGCGGCATGGGACTGCGGAACAAAATTCGCGCTTACAACTTGCAGGACAGCGAAGGCTTGGATACCGTTGAAGCAAACGAGCGTCTCGGATTCCCGCCGGATCTGAGGGACTACGGCATCGGTGCGCAGATTTTAACAGACTTGGGAGTTCGCAAAATGCGTTTGATGACGAACAACCCGCAGAAGGTCACAGGTTTAGCGGGGCACGGTCTTGAGATTGTGGAGCAAGTTTCCTTACAGACTGTACCACACGAGTTTAATCGGAATTACCTTGCGGTGAAACGTTCGAAACTCGGACATCTCCTGCTTCATCCGGTGCTAGAGCCGGAGGATTCGACATCCACAAATCCAACCGACAATACAGGAAATACTCTGTCCTAGAACATTACGATCAATCTAAGAGAACAATGCCAACTACCTACGAAGGGAACCTAATCGGTACCAATCTCAGAATCGGAATCGTTGTCAGCCGGTTTAACGGCTTTATAACCACCAAATTACTTGACGGCGCCTTAGATTCGCTAAAGCGGCACGGTGTGAACCTTGAGGATGTCGACGTGTTTTGGACGCCGGGATCTTTCGAGATCCCAGCTACCGCAAAGCGCCTCGCCGAAAAGGGGAGATATGATGCGATTGTGTGCCTTGGCGCGGTTATCCGGGGAGCGACACCCCATTTCGACTACGTCGCCAATGAGAGCGCGAAAGGGATTGCTCAGGTTGGCCTGAATACGGGAGTCCCTGCAATCTACGGCGTGATTACGACGGATACCATCGAACAGGCGATCGAGCGTGCCGGGACAAAGGCAGGGAACAAGGGGGCAGAGGCGGCGGTCACCGCGATTGAGATGGCAAATCTGTATCGGCAGATTGACGAGGTAGACTGAATTTGATTGAAGCAACAGTTCTGTCTGGAGATTGCACATCACTTCTTCGGCAACACACCAATATCGGACATGTGGACCTTACGTTTCTTGATCCGCCGTTCAATCAAGACAAAGAGTATAATGCGTGGAATGACAACTTGCCTGATGAGGAGTATTGGCAATGGATGCGGGATGTGTGTAAGGAGGTCCATGCGTTAACATCCGATGGCGGCGCAATCTACTTCATGCAGCGCGAGAAAAACAGTGAGTTTGTTCTCCGCTGTCTGCGCGAGTCAGGTTGGACGTTTCAAAATCTAATAATTTGGAAAAAGAAGACCTCCGCTGTACCCGCCATAAAGCGCTATGGCAAGCACTACCAAATCATCGCGTTTGGGACGAAAGGAAAAAGCCCGAGACTATTCAACCGCCTGAGAATCGACCCGCCACTCCCTGCCGGCTACAAGTATCAACGCGACAATGGCATGTTTGTGACTGACGTGTGGGATGACATTCGAGAGATGACCTCCGGCTATTTTGCGGGCGACGAGGCCTTATACGATACACAAGCCAATCGTGCGCACAAGCAGCAGTCACCCATCCAACTCCTGATTCGGATTATCCTTTCTTCGACAGATCCCGGGCATGTTGTTCTTGATCCGTTTGCGGGTTCGGGAACGACATTGGTCGTCGCTAGTCAACTCAATCGAAAGTCTATTGGAATCGATCTAGATTCCCACAACGTTAAAATCATCATTGATCGGCTTTCTGAGAAAAGGAAGGCCGATGATGTTTCACGCTTTCTAAAGGACTACGCATGCACTTCGGGATTGAAAGGAATTTGGGGAGAGAGTATATCCGCATCACATGATTCGCTAGCCTCCCGACAGACGACACTCTTTGAGAAAGAATAGATGGCTTATTCAATCTATCATTTCTTCGCCGACCTCTGCCAAAAGAGCGACGAACTGACATGGGCAAGTCCGCTTGATTCATTCCCGTTTGATGAGCGAATGCTGTCTTGCGTTAACAAAGGCAAGTTTCCCGACTTGGCTATCAAACTCAATCATGATGACGGGCTGTTTAGTGGAGGCGAGTTGATTGAACTCAAGGATAGCAGCAAATCCTATTCGGTAGCGTCCTTTAATTCGACCATTCCTACGGGCGAAAAGGAAATTCGAAAATTAATTATTGGTACAGCGAACGTTATTCGAACTCAGATGCAAGAGGCGGGTAACGATATACTTTCGTTGCCTATTCGGCAAGTATTCTATTTGGTTCGCGGCAAAAAGACTCCGGATATAAAAATCTGCTTGTCTCACGGCAAATTCTTTGAGACAATTCCCGTTTCAACACTTATTCCCGAAGCCTTTGGGCAAGCCCTTGAAGAACGGCTTGCTGAGCTTGAATTGGAGTTGTCGGAACCGATGAAACAAGCTTTGTTAGACATATTCAGCGAACAGGAGACCTTCAGTAGAACAAGAAGCATTGAGAATGCATCAGTTCGGCTACGTTTTCGAATTATGACACAAGCTGAAAGAGGTGCGAATCTTTTGAATCCAAATCAGTATCCCCAAATCGGTGACAATACGATGAACTTTGCCGTACCATGTCACGATGAGGCAGAGAAGGAATCGCATATCCATCGAATGCAAACCGCCTTTCGCCAAATGGACGCTTTGCACCTGTACTCTCAAATGGGAGTCTTTCTTCTACAACATCATTATAACGGTAACTTCCTAATCTTCCAGACAAATCTCTAATCAATCTGAGAACTCCCAATGATCGCAATTATCGACTACGGCGCAGGAAACCTGACAAGTGTTGAACGCGCGGTCACCTACTTGGGCTATGATGGCAAAATCACCGCCGACGCGGATACCATTTTGTCATCGGAGAAGGTGATTTTCCCGGGCGTCGGCGCCGCACGCGCAACAATGGACAACCTCAACGTGCACGGGCTTTCGGATGTGTTGAAGTCGTGCTACAAAACCGGCAAATCGATGCTGGGAATATGCATCGGCATCCAAATCCTGTTTGATTACAGCGAGGAGGGAGACACCGAGTGTCTCGGGATTTTGCCGGGGGTTGTTGACAAATTTGAAGCGACACCTCAATTGAAGGTACCGCAGATCGGTTGGAACAAGGTGTATCAAACCGAATCGCACCCGATTTTCGAGGGGGTTCCCAATCCCGCACACTTCTACTTCGTCAATTCATACTATCCCATTCCAGCACAACCCACCGCCGTCATCGGCAAAACAATCTACGGCGTCGAATTCTGTAGTGTGGTGGCGCGCCAAAACCTCATCGCAACCCAGTTTCATCTGGAGAAAAGTGGTCGAGTAGGATTGAAGATGCTCGACAATTTTTTGCGGAGTAAATGAGAACCTTTCTGCTGTCATGCGTCGTCATATTTATCAACTTCTTTATTTACCGGTCACGCATCCCTCAGTATTACGATGTCGCTTCACATCTCTACTACGTCGTGATGATTCTTGCCGCCAGATATGATGCGCGGCTTGGGCAGCGAATCCTGCTGACACTCACGACAACAGCCAACTGGTTGTTTGTCCTCCGCCATATCAATCAACAGGCGCATTGGGTTGTCGCCTCGGCGGCAGTGGCGACGTTGTATCCCTTTATCGCCTATTTCATCGTGCGAACAATCAGACAACTTAATGCACAGCGCCTCACAACCGAGCGGCAGATTGGTCGGATAAATGCGGCGAACTCGGATCTTGAGAAGCGTATCCGCGATCAATCCACCCTGTTCGAGGTTAGCGAAGCCGCTAGCGCCGATATTGAACTGGAGGAATTGTTTCAGCGGGTAATACGGATTCTCGCAGATCGATTGGGCATTTATCGTGGTACGCTGCGGCTGGAGAAGAATGGCGAGTTGGTAAAGTGCGCCGAAGCCATCTTAGGTCTAACTTCGGCGGAGATTAAGCGCGGTACCGACAGTCAGATTGACGAAATCCAGCAAAACGTATTATCCTCCGGAGAAGCGATTGGCGTGCCTCATTCTCGCAAACCGCTAAAACGGATGGAGCTCCCCAAAGCGTGGTCTGTTCAATCCAAAGATCGTATCGCATTCTGGTGCATCCCGCTGATTGTCGATGAAAAGGTTGTGGGAACACTTGCCATTGACAAGGGATCGGACAAGTTCGCCACGGGAGATGAGGTTCGAATTCTCACGATAATTGCCTCCATCTTGGCTCAACGGGTTAAGATTCAGCAGATGATAGATGCCTTGGTTCAGTCGGAGAGACTGGTGACGCTGGGAAAGTTGGCTGCGACCGTTGCGCACGAGGTCAGGAATCCGTTGGGCGGAATCCGTGGCGCTAGCCAATTGCTCCAGATGACCGATGGTGACAATGAATCCAATGGCGAGATACACGAATACACAAATGTGATTATCAAGGAAGTAGATCGTCTGAACCGTGTGATTGAGCAGCTTTTGGCTTTTGGCAATCCGCATACGCTCACGTTTGAACCACACGGCATTCAGGTATTGATTGATGACAGCCTTTCGATTTGCGAACCGGAGTTCAGTCAAAACCGTATCCGCGTAGATTTCGAACACGATGAAAGTTGCCCGCTTGTGCCGATTAACACCGACGGACTAACACAGGTTTTCCTGAACCTGTTTCGCAATGCGATTGAGTCAATGGAAAACGGCGGCGTTTTGTCTGTCCGAACGTCGTACGATGCGGCACAGGGAGCGGTTCATGTCCGTATCCAAGACACCGGGCGCGGCATCTCTCCGCAACTAGCCTCCCAACTGTTTGATCCCTTCTACACAACGAAGCAGAAGGGCACCGGCTTGGGACTTTCAATCAGTCAACAGATTGTCGAGGAGCACGATGGCACGATTGAAGTCGATGTAACCCAACCTCAAGGGACGGCGTTTGTTATTACACTACCGGCACAGGTTGATAAGGCGTGAACTCCTTACAATGCTGTTTCGGGTGGCACTGATTCATGCCCATAAAAACATCTATGGAACACTCAATTCTAATCGCCGATGATGACGACAGCATCCGGTTTACATTAACTAGACTTCTTGAGAAGACGGGATATCTCGTGCACGCTGCGCGCAATGGGAGTGAGACACTTGCCTGCCTTGACGCGGAACCGATAGATGTTGTCCTTCTCGACATCAGAATGCCGGACGCTGACGGATTAGAGTTAATCGAAGATATCCAAGAGATTAATAGTACGGCTTCGATTATTGTCATGACTGCCCACGGCACCACAGAAACAGCGATAAAGGCAGCCAAACGCCGCGCCTACAATTATTTCACAAAACCGTTCGATAATGATGTCGTCGTGTCGATGGTGTCCCGTGCAGCGAATGCGGCACGCCAAGCGAAGGCGTCCGTGGAAGCGGATACTAAAGCAGAAAAGGGGGATGGCGAACCACAACAACACGCCGACGCGAAAGAGACGCGACTAGTGGGTGAAAGCCCGGCTATGCATGAGGTGTATCTCGTTATCGGACGCGCGGCGGTTAGCGACGAAACTGTCCTCATTATGGGAGAGAGTGGAACGGGAAAAGAACTGGTTGCCCGGGCAATTCACGAAAATAGCGGTAGAGCAGACAACGAATTTGTTGTCGTTGACTGTAGCGCGATTCCACCGACTTTAATCGAAAGCGCGCTTTTCGGGCATGTTCGGGGTGCTTATACCGGTGCGGAGGTGGCACGCCAAGGGAAGTTTGAACAGGCTAACCGAGGCACCATTTTTCTTGATGAAGTTGGAGAACTGCCAATCGAGGTGCAGATGAAGTTGCTGCGTGTTCTTCAGGAGCGGGAGGTTGAACCTGTTGGATCCAATGAAACACGTCAAGTCGATGTCCGCGTCGTTGCGGCTACGAATCGACAACTGCAGCAATCTATCCAGGAGAGCAGCTTTCGAAGAGATTTGTATTATCGGCTTAATATCATCCCCATCTATCTGCCGCCTCTGCGTGAGCGCAAAACGGATATTCCCGACCTGATTGACTTTTTCATTTCTCGGTTCGCGGAGGAATACGCACAGCCCAAAGCGACGATTTCGTCCGAAGCGTTCAAGCGGCTTATGGCTTATGATTGGCCCGGAAACATCCGGGAACTTGAGAATACGCTTAAGCGAGCGCTAGTGTTGTGCTCGGGCCGCGTACTCTTACCGGAGCATTTTCCACAGTTTGTCGAAGGGGAAATTCCTTGGTCAGCCTTGGAAGGATCGACGCTTGAGGGACAACTGCGCATACTTCTGAATAAGTGGGTACGTCAAAACCTTGACTCTGGCGAATCCGAGGGTGAACTTTATTCCAAAATACGCGCGATTTTCGAGAAGCCGCTGTTCGAAAGTGTTCTTAAGCAAACCGGCTGGAATCGGAGTAAAGCGGCAGACATTTTGGGAATAAACCGAAATACGCTGCATTCCAAAATGGATGAACATGGTATTAAACACTAGACCCCATCAGATTTTGCGCGTTACCGCTTGACATCGTTGCCGCAACTTTATATGATTTTAAGCACTATCCAAAAGAGGCTGAACACCTTATGGACATCGGAAAGGTCATCGGTACAGTTGTGGCAACCCGAAAGGACGCTAGCCTGAATGGGACTCGGCTCTTGGTTGTGCAGCCCCTTGACGGGAATGGTGAGTCCACAGGGAAACCAATCGTCGCGACAGACACTCATTTCCAAGCGGGTCGTGGAGACACTATCTATATGGTTACGGGCGGAGACGCGGTTGGCGTGTTACCGGGTCGCAAGATGCCTGTCGACGCGGCTATTGTCGGGATTGTTGATTCGATTAGCCATGCCGAGGGACTGCCCGGTAACGAGGAGACGTAAGCGTGTACATTGCCAAGGTCGTCGGGAAAGTGGTGTCGGTCATCAAACATGCGGCGTATGAAAATCGAACGCTGTTGCTCGTGCAGCCACTGAGCCTAAAGTCTCAGCTTGTTAGAAAGCCCACTATCGCTGTCGATTATGTCGGGGCGGGGGAAGGCGATGTCGTGCTTGTTGGCGCGGGTCCAGGGACGGCTGAAGAGGTTTTCGGAATCCAAAATGCTCCGATACGCGAATTGGTGATGGGGATTATCGATCGGTTTGATGTGTCTGCCGATGTTGAAGTAAACGCAGGTGACACGATTGAGCATCGACCTATGTCCAGCTAGAAACGCTTGCGTTCCAATTGCCAATCTATTGAGGGTGCCAAATCTTGTTTATTCCATTGGGTAGTTTCTGCTCGGACGAGCAATCTGTGAAACCGCGGGTCGTTCAATGTCTAATCTTCGTTAATCTCTCTGTTTGCGTTTACCAGCTCTGTCTATATTATGACGATATTTCCTTTATGATGAGGCACGGCGCAGTGCCTAGGGATATTGTCTCCGTTATTGACGCAATTCCATTTTTTCCGGTCATTTTTCCCAATCTTCTTCATCCAAGTCTTATTACTTCACTTTTTCTCCATGATGCCCGGGTCATGGAAGGCGGGTTGATTCACATCATCGGAAACATGCTGTATTTATCAGCTTTTGGTCCAAACTTGGAGGCTCGGATTGGGCATTTCAGGTTTCTTATCCTTTACTTTTTTTCGGGTGTTACCGCAACGCTCCTGTACGTTTTGGTGCATTATGATTCCACTATTCCCCTCATTGGGGCGAGCGGGGCCGTTGCGGGCGTGATGGGAGCGCACTTTGTTGCCTGTCGAAGGTCACGCATTCGATGCTTGTGTCTAATTTTTATCCGCTCCCTGCCCGCCAGTGTGGTGCTCTTACCTTGGATAGTCATTCAAGTCGTGAACATTTCCCTTTCCTACCATGGATCGCCTGTGGCATGGTTAGCGCACATAGGCGGATTTGCAATGGGAATCTTCTGCATCAAGAAGCTCTTGCGTTTTCCTCTCCAAGTTCAACCTAGGAGCAATCGACGTACAGTACCCCAACAAAGATCCGATTGGACAGGTCAAACGCCGCTTTTGTCCCCTGTGAGGAGAAGAAAATGAAGCTGAAAAAACTTGACATGTGCTACGTATTCTTAGCTTGCATAACGTTTTCCGGTTGTGTATGGTCATCGGTGCTTTCAACAAAATGGAGCGAAAATATTGCGCTCACGTCATTTGGGACTCAAGCAACCCATCCAGCGCTGAATGACGGAAAGCGTGACACGATAGCCACCGCTAGGTTAATGAACAAGGAGCGTGTATTTGCAATCAAGTTCGATTCAATCAAACCGGTACGAAGGATTATCATCCACAACCACAACCTGTTTCGCTTCGATATAGACTATCGCGACACGAAAACCTCTGAACCAACCTGGAAGAACGCACATTCTGTTCGTCAACGGCGCGGCGTAGGGGACGAGCGCGCCCAACCCAAATTTGTAATCGATCGACTCAATTTCAAGACCGATACTATCCGGATTAAGGTCAGCCGGACCGTTGACGATCGGGTGATTTCAAAGCCTATCGCCGACCCCGATGACATGATTGTAGATCATATTCGGCGGACGGTCGGCGGGCGTTATATGGAATACTTCCGGGTCATTGCGCCATCAATAGCGGCTGTAAACGAGATTGAGGTTTATCATCTGGCTGCCAAGTAAAAGGTTGCCGCCCACCGTTGCCCCACCGTTTTTCAGAGGATTTCTGTTGAACGATGTCCCATCCTTGAGGCACATAAGATAACCCATAGGCGAATGCGTGGTCAGAGGTTTTTTGTTGCTTTTCTGCACTCAATGGTTTATATTGAGCGCAGAATTTGCCATCGTTGAGTGTCTCATATCCCCTAGCCGTTACAACGTATTGGCAATATGCCGTACTCTCGGATTTTGGCTGTAAACGTGATACAAGACATACTCTATTGAGAGGGCACCTGTGTGCCGATAAGGAGTGAAACCATCGTAACAGATCGCGATATATTCTTCTTTGACCTGCGTGGTTATCTGTTTTTGGAAGGGGCACTCTCATCCCAAGAGGTAGCCGACATGAACGCGGTTCTGGACTCGGCGCCGCCTTTAGCCCCGGGAGAGTGGTGGGGGAACGTGCATGCGCATTCTTACCGGGACAACGACGGAGTGAACCTTCAGCAAATTTATGAAGCCGGAGAGCCGTTTGAGCGCCTGATTGACCATCCGTTGTGGATTGAGAAGGTCAAATGTTTCATTGGGGGCGAAGGCACGTTCGACTGGAACCACGGACCATTGTTCATTGATGAAAACTTTGCCAACTTGCGGGCGCCGGGCGAAGCAATCGGGATGCACTCCGGTGGACATATTGGCCTCATACGCAACCAATTTCGCGTCTTGAACGGCAAATTTCATTGCGGACAAGTCAACGTTCTCATGGCGCTATCGGATATCGGTACTGGCGATGGCGGCACACTTCTCATACCGGGTTCCCACAAATCCAACTTCGTTCATCCTGAACTTGAAACCTATCAAATGCGGGGTGAGCGCGCTGGTGAGGATCCTGAAGGAGCAATTGAGATTCATATGAATGCCGGTGATGTGCTGCTCTTCGTTGACTCTATCTGTCATGGATCGTTGAAGCGCAGCAACCCCGGTCATCGCCGCACGGTTGTGTACCGATATGGTCCATCATGGGGTAATTTTCGGCACAACTACCAGGTTTCGGGTGAATTATTAGCACGCTTAACTCCAGCACAGCGGCAAATTGTCAGACCGCGATCCAATTGGCCTGCGGAAACGGTTCAATAAAAATCTGCAGATTGGCCTGCGGGAAATAAGCACACGAGTGCAAGTAGCGCATAAGGGGGGCATTAAGCAATGCTCTCAGGTGGCAGGTGGCAGGTGGCAGGTGGCTTAACACATCTATTACGAATACAGTTGAGGCAGTTGATGTTACCTAAATATAGCGATATACCGTTCGTTTTCAATAAGGATCTTGGGCGTCCACAGCTACCTAAAGCCGATGCCTATTGCCGCACCAATTCTGAGGGGAGACCAATTGTCGAACTGACACCCGCACAGAAATATGCGTTTGACTTACGCGGATGGTTGCTTGTCCCGGGCGTGTTGTCGGAAGGCGAGATGGATCCGATTCGGGAGCATATCGAACGACTTCACACGGATCCTGATTCGATTCCAGAAAAAGATCGTTCTTCAATCGGGGGAGCTTGTGCTAGCTTAACAGATCATCCGGTGGTAGTGGGCTTCATGAACGAGTTTGTCTACAATCCCTTCACCGATGGAACAAAGAGTGGTCCCATAGGAAGCGAGCACTGCTACGGCTTTCGACTAGATTCCACCAATTCACAATACCGCCCGGCGAAGGAGGAATCTCCCGAGATTCCGAACAAAGGTAAATTCGTGCCGCACAATGGAAACGGAATGATGCGCCTGCCCGGCGATCACCACACCTATCACGCATTTCCGGGCCAGGCAAAGTCAATCTTGACGCGCGCCGTGTGGGAGCTTGCCCCGGTGAAGAAGGGCAAAGGGGGTACACTCTTTGTGAGCGGAAGTCACAAAGCCGCCTTTCCCACCCCAATAGAGGCAGTCACAGACATGAATTCGTCATTTTGGGACACCTACAGTTGCCCGGCAGGTTCAGTGCTCTTCTTTACGGAGGCGGTTACGCATAGTCCGGGGGTCTGGACTAATAAGGACAATCCTCGGGCAGCTATCTTCAATCTCTACAACATAGTCGGCAGCAAGTGGTCAAACTGGGGGCCTCACCCGGATTTGCTGGAACAGATGCCGCCGCAACGGCAAACGCTATTTCGACCTGTCTATGTAAACAGGAATGTCATTGCATAGGTTGGCTGCACTTTGCCCATATCGCTGTCAAAATACGCGAGCCACCCACAGTATAATCCACCTCTGGGCAGCATTCTATCATCAGTACGCGGCACTCCTCCACGAAAGGATAACGGTTGCTGCCAAGGAGATTTGCAGAGTCAACCGAGTTAATCCACAGACGTTCCGTGCTCAAGGCGGACTGTATCCACATTTGATGCGAATTTGGAGTGGTTTCTTAACCCGTACCGATATGCCGGATATCGCTGTTGGAACGTGCATGACAACAATATGAAACGCAACCCTAAAACAGAATAGCCCCTATTTGTGGTGCCTTTTTTGTTCCCATTTTCTGCAATTGTGGTATAATATATGCTATTCCAATCCACAAGTGAGGTGACGAATTGTTCTATCAATTGATTCCGGGGCAGTGGGAATGAGTGACCTGCCACCGAAAAACTGGACGCAAAATCGGCATAGTCCCGTCACCGTTGACTTCCCCCTCCAAACCTTCTCCACTCTGCCCGAATTGATTCGACACACTTTCGAGGTCGAGGATATTGGTCTTACCGTTGCACCGAAAGCCCCATTTCAGCCGTCAAGCATCAGACTTAATTCACGCCGATTGCAACTCCAGCTCGGTGAAGCTGGTTCGTAACGCGTCGGTTGCCGCAGCGAGGATCTTTCAGACAAACCGTTTCAATAGTCTTCCGAAACCATGAGTCATCACGTTGAGTTTTTGATTCAGGAGGTGAGATTCAGATGAAAAAAGTTGTTTCAATTTTCGGAGTGTTGTTTATTCTGGCAAAAATTTGCACCATGGCACTCGCCGATGCGGTTCCTGGCGCTTTGCTCTACCTTGACGCCCGTGACAATCCCGCGCATGATGGTGCCTGGACGAACCTCGGTACTGTTGGTGGAGAATTATCAGGCGCGGGCAAACCGCCGGTACTCGAAGAGGGCACAATCGCGATACCTGCTCTTGGTATTGATACAATCTCGAAGTTCTATACCCACGAGAAGTCCGGTCAGTGCTGGGGCGGCCAAGGTGACAACCTCAAACTGTTTCTTGAGCACTGGACCATCGAGTTTCTATTCAAAATCAATGGCGATTCTCACAAGAATTCACCTAGAAATCAGTTTGTGGGTTTTCAGCCCAAGAAGCTGCGAGGAGAAAATGCGATTCGGCTTAATTTTCAGTCGGATATCGGTGAGCTTTGGGGCCAATTCAGCAATGTGCAGGCGGCGCTCAGACCTAATACGGGGCTTGAAGAAGGCGTGTGGACCTGGATGACTCTCTTGAGCGGAGACACGATTAAGATATACCACGAAGGCAAAATCAAGAATCTGTTGCCGGGTGCCAAAAAATTCAACAAGGAGACGCCTATAGAAGTGGTCGTAATAGGCGCGAATAGCTATGGAGAACGCGACCAGACCTTCAACGGCTCGGTTGCACTCGTTCGTTTCTATGACAGAGTATTGAGCAAAGATGAGATTAACCAAAACATCACAGCCTGGACTGAATGGCGCAGCGTTGATCCTGCCTCAAAACTCTCAACGACCTGGGGTAGCATCAAAGGAGAATGAGAGTCTCTCAAAACAGTGTAGGGCAATGATCTTGCCTTTTTCTTACCCTTTGATCTGGGACAAAAATTAAATCCTTCCGGATGGCAAATGTGTGACGAGGTAAAAACGCTTTGTTTGAGCGATGATGATCCTTTGATTCAGAGGTGAAATTCTGATGAAAACAGTAGTCTCAGTTCTCTTCGTGTTGTTTGTTCTGCCAACTGTTTGCACCATAGCGCTCGCCGACGCGGTACCTGGCGCTTTGCTCTACCTTGACGCCCGTGACAATCGCGCGCATCCGACCGCTTGGACGAACCACGGCACGGCTGGTGGAGAATTGTCAGGCGCGGGTAATTCGCCGGAACTTGAAGAGGGCACAATTGCTATACCTGCCCTTGGTATTGATACGATCTCGAGGTTCTATACCCACAGGAAGCCCGGTCAGTGCTGGGGCGGCAAAGGCGACGGCCTGAAAATATTTCTCGAAACCTGGACCATCGAGCTACTTGTCAGAATGAATTCCATTGACGATTCCCACAGAGCTGGACTTAGGAATCAGATTGCCGGCTTTCAGCCCCAGAAGTTGGAAGGAGACAATGCCATTCGGATTAGTTTTTGGTGGGAGCCAGGTGAGATTGGGGGCCAATTCGGAGGGGCGAGAGACAATCTGCTTCTGCTCGAGGAAGATGTGTGGACCTGGATAAATTTTGTTAGCGGAGCGACGATCAAGCTATACAAGGACGGTAGAGTGCGCAACCTGATGGAGGGCGCCAAATTCAACAAGGAGACGCCTATAGAAGTGGTCGTAATAGGTGCGAATAGCTATGGTGAACGCGCTCGGAACTTCAACGGCTCGATAGCTCTCGTTCGTGTCTATGACAGAGCATTGAGCACAGCTGAGATTAAACAGAACATCACAGCTTGGGCCGAATGGCGAAGCGTCGATCCTGCCTCAAAACTCGCGACGACCTGGGGTGGAGTGAAGACAAGATATTGACTCGCTGGTTGGTAAATGGGCCACCCGTCTGGCAGCCAACAGTATATTAGGTCACTGCATCGTGCTCCTCTCTATCTACCCAAGCGTTTTTCTTCTTCTGTAAGCCATTCCGGGTCGGTCATCGGCATTGGTTCAGGTGCCTCTAATCCAGCCTCTCTGCGCCAGCGGATCAAAGGGTGTTCACGGTTAGATTGGGGGAGATCTACGCGAGTACCGTATGCCGCTGACTCAAAAATACCCATAATGATTTCGATGACATGACTCCCCTCGGCACCACTGCATTCGTGCTCCCGCCCTTCATCTAGTGCCCGTACATATTCGTCCACAAACCAATAATCACCTTCATTCAAGTTGATATTGCCGGGGGTCGTTTCGACCGCTTGTGCAAAGCTGTCCGCATAGATGGGTGTTAGCACTTCCCATCCATCCCGCTCATTTGCGGGCGGAACGTGAGGATTGGGCAACCACCAAGCCCCTCGCGGATGCCACATTAATCGCCCTTCTGTTCCATAGAGTTCAACGACGTGGGCATCTAACTCGATTTTCTTAAATTGGTGTTGGAGCAGCGTCCCCGTCACCCCATTGGCAAACTGTAAGGTCGCGGTGACGTGGTCACCCGCTATAATGCCATTTCCGCGTGGGGCAGGCAGAACTTCCTGTGGGGTGATTGGGCGGCCACGGGTGGTCGCATGCGCCGTGACACTCTGACAATGACCACCATATTTGATGACTTGAGTCAGTACATGCGTGCCAATCTCCATCAGACCAAAGCCTCCGTAATAGCCCTTACCGCTGGCATAGATGTAGCGCAACTCGCCGATCCGACCCGCCTGATAAGCTTGATTAACAGCTTGGTTCCAAGCACTCAACCGCCATTGATGATGCACCACGACCTGGACGCCCTTTTCAGCTGCTTTGTTCATCACCGCATCCGTCTCGATGAGATCCATTCCCATCGGTTTTTCAACTTCGATGTTAACGCCATGTTCCAGCACCCGCAACGCTAAGGGAGCATGCAAGGCTGGTGCGGTCGGGATAGCGACAATATCTGGATCAGTCTGGCGAATCATCTCATCCAAATCCGTAAAACGAGCGCCTAGGTCAAGCTCATCTCCCAGAGTGTTCAGTCGGTCTTCGATCAAGTCGCACAATCCGACTACCTTCGTCCGCGGGTGGGCGTGATAGACTCTAGCGGCTGATGTTCCGCGGGATCGACACCCTAAAATAGCGACGCGATACGTTTTCATTTTTCCCCTTTGAAAGTAAACTCGCTGCTTTCTTGTTGTAATGCGCCGTCGCCAAAAATCACGGCGCAAGTCTCACCGCTGGTTGTTTTCGTAGCGGCTTCCATATAACAGACACTAAAGGCTCGTCGTGGTATTTCGGTTGTGTTAACCCCGGATGCGTGGGGAAGGTAGATGTAAGGATGTGTCCGGTCGTCTAGTGGTTGTCGTGTCCCCGAGCTACATTTGAAGCGGTAATGAGGAATACTGACCCAAGCAGGTTTGGCAACAATTAAAATTTGGCAGCTTTCGCTGCCTACCTTGGAAACAATAATAACGTGGGCGTTAGATTGAACAAGGCCACTAGAGATTATCCGATAGAGTCCCGAAAAGGTCAAGAAGAAATTGCTTACGTTTTTGATAAATTCTTTTTAACCCCGCACGGATCAAAACGGTATCATACCATTTGTAGTATTAGATGAGGGTTTCCTTTTACGGGTAATGTCTGTAGTTTAAAAGGTGCACGTACGAATCAGTTTGCCGGCTTTTAGCCCAAGAAGTTGCAAGGACCCAATGCGATTCGACTTTTTTTGGTTAGGTCTAGGTGAGCTTGGACGTATATTCAGTGACGGGGGAGGCACGATACTCAGAGGGTGAAATAACGTGGAGGCGCGAGATTCGGTATCGGTGTAAAATTCGATCCTGCGAGCTCAAAAGATTGACAGAGACCGCTGCTGCAGCTTCAATTCAGAACTCTCAGGAATTTGAAACCGTAATTCCCGAGCTGAAGGTCAAGCTCACCATTCTCGTTCGCCGTAATCGTCTCTCCGCTGAAATAATTGGTCAGGGTCTTCGCTTGATCGCCGAGGAAGGTTTTCACCTGCTTCGGTGCGTCACCAAAGTTGAATACGGTGACGGCCATTTCAGTCTCATCGTCGCTCGTGCGTAATGCCGCAAAGACCGTATTCCTGCAATCAGTGGGCAGTTCCTCGATCTCACCGATTGCGAGCGCCTTCTCCCTAGCGCGCAGTGAAAATACCCGCTTGAAGAACTCGTACGGCGAATCGGGATCGCCCTCCTGACGATCAATCTCGGCCCAATCGATTTTCCCGGAGCGGGGCTCGTCAACTATGGGAGGGGGTTTGATTGGCTTTGTGGGGTAGGTCATGTCGTTCGCAGAGGCCCATATCTGGTCCGGCAGTGCCGCGTTGAACGCAACTTGAAGACGCCACGCCGGCAGTTTGTTGACCAAAGGGAAAGGCTTCTGCCTGGGGTCCCCAAATTGCTGATACGGAAACATGTCGTAGTCAATCAAGGCCTGTCTTGTTACCAATCCATGCCGGATGTAGTCCGGGTCGTGCTCCAGAATCGCTTTTGTCTCGTTGTAGAGCTGGGTTCGTCGGAAGCCCGTGCCCCCGTTGAACCCGCCGTGGCGGATAATGTCATGCTCCAGTGCCATATTCTCGCTGGTGATGAAGCCGCCCCGATCCTTCACATAATCTGTGAGCGTTCTGACCACCTCGACGTTGAGGTTCCTCCACGAGGCAATTGAGTCAACGTCCCAGCCGGAAATTCCGTGATCCATCCAGAATCCGATGTGTTCGAGGTACGCCTCCATATAGGTGGGATTCGCGAAGTCGGGCCCAGGATGATTCCATGTCGTGGCTACCGTCCCGTCGTCCTCCCACTGAAACCATGAGATCCTAGGGTCATCCCTCCCTTCCTCATGGGCTTTCCTTGCGGCTACATAATCGGGGTGGTGCCAACCCATGTATTCCGGAACCGCCATCACCAGAAGTTTGAAATCCTTCTTTCTGGAGTCTTCTACGAGCCGATCGAAGTCCTCCATAGTTCCATAGAGAGGATCTACGTCGAACCAATCCTGTGCCACCAGTCCCGACCACTCGAAGTCATCGTCAAACCGGGTTACTTGATGGAGCAGCAGTCCGGATATGCCCATATCAATGAGGTAATCTAGATGCTGACGGATCCCTTCAAAGTCTCCGAATCCATCGCCGTTCGAGTCCCACGCCCGAGGGACAGTGAGGCTCAGCAGAGTTGGGTGCGTTGACCACCACCCAGACGGTTTAGCCATGTTATGACTCCTTCAATTTACGCCACCCATTCTTGGCGTAAAATTCGCCAGTGGTGGCGCGGGGATTTGTGTGCGTCCGTTGGATGGATCGATTAGCGACGGATTCCTGCAATTGCACCAAACTTGCAGCCTTCGCCGCCTGACGGCTAAGGACGCCGTCAGGCTGTAGTCCAAACCGTCTGTGGGGAGTAATACCATTTCTCTATATTTGCTGTGCATTAATAGCGTCAATCAAGCCTCTCCGAGGCGGGGCAAGAAGATCTCTATCGCGGTCACTACAGGATCTTCTATCGCCTTCGCTATTCGCTCAGTTGATCCCCGGCTATTCACCACCTTTGCCCTTTAGAGCCTGATTGAATAATCGGTAGCAAAGCCATTTTTGGTCATTTGAAGACACGATTTTTCATGTTGTTATTGTTGCCTGCTACGTACCTGTGGGATCCCTACGAGATTTCTATCGCGGTGGGATCTTCTATCGCACTCGCTATCTGCTCGCTTGATCCTATTCGGTCACTTGATCACTCGTTATCCACTCGCTTGATCGCAGTGCGCACCCTACAAACTGTACTTTTCAAACAGGCTCTTGATTAAATCCGTTTAATGGCACAACCGCTCCATCCCCAGCGTTTGTTGAGCCTTCTTCCGCGCGAATATATTACCTGAGTCAGACGTTCATCGGTGATCGTGACATTGTAGCGCCTTTCCACCGTTTCATGTCCCGTCGGAAGTCTCAATTTCTTGATTTTCTTCTCCCCGTTGGCAACGAGATTTATCTCCTGCGGCTCAGAGCCGCCAGTTGAGAAATAGCAGGTCACTTCATATTCCCCGTTGGGAAGAGCAACTCTGAAAACGCCATCCTCTTCACCCCACACACTGTCACGATAGGGTTCCGGGAGGTTGGCTTTGCTGATGAACTCTTCGCGTTCCGACCTGGTTAACCACCCATATCTCCCATCGGTGTATACAGTATCGTCATATATGGCAATGTGATTTGGTGCCGTCTGTCCATTGTGGGATTGCATGTCAAATTTTATCGTGGTTCTGCCGCCCCACAAATTTTCGTCGGGGCTTGCCGTTTTGCGGCGATAGAGTCTGTTATAGTTGTTGGAATGAATCAGTTCAAAGTCATCTTCCAACTCCTCTGTTTCATCATATTCTGTCCGCCACAATATCATATAGTCTGCAGTGAAGGGTGTTTTCCAGCGCCTCCCTGCCAAACTCTCTGCGGAAAAGTCTCTTTCTCTGAAGCGGACGGGGAAATGATCAGTCTTCGCCTCATAGTTCTTGAGATATGCTATCCCATTATTCACAGCCAAAAAGCACTCTGTGTGCCCGAACGGTGCCACGTATTTGGGTTTCCAGCCCAGTGAGTCCGATGGGCCATTCCACTCCTCAGGGCGACTTGTGAGGATCGTATGCTTCTCAAGCATACCAGCGGATGAAGTAGCGTTTTCTATATCCTTATTCAGAAGATAGTACGTCTGAACATTATAACCAAGATGCCATAATGATAGGGTGATGATGATCCCGGCAGTTGCATATTTTATGTGCTTATGAAGATTGATGCTGAAAAATGGAAGAAGCACCAGAAAGATGTAGAGATGGATTCTGTCGTTTATCCAGCCGCCGCCGTATCCGGTCCAGGGAAATTTGAAATACATTACCGTCAAGATAATCGCCATTAGCAGAAACAGATCTCTTCTGCTCACAATTCTGGTCCATAGACGTTCTTTAGTATCTTCCGATTCCGACGATTTGCAGAATCTGTAGACATGCCAGACTCTGTCTATGAGCGTTAGCAGAAAAGCTATGGCAAAAATAGCCAGTAGAACGCGTCCGATGAGAATGTGTTCATCTCGGAAGGAGACCAGCGACTTCATAGAGAAGAAATATTCCTTCAACCATTCAAGACCCCTGTGTCCGCCACCCCTACGAGGCCTTTCCAAAAAGTAAGAAAACATGATGAAATACGCTGGCAGCATGGACACCAGAAAAAGAAAAGTCGGTTTGAGTTTCGCGGCACAGCTCTTCAGCCCGCTTGCCAGTTTATTTTCATTTTCCCCTGATATTTCCCTAAATCCCCACTTCATATGCAGCGCCTCATACAGCGATAGGAACACTGCGAAGAACGTCAGCGACATCATAAGCATCGCATAGGATTGGTAGTGGGTGAGGTAAGTCGCTATTAGCAGTACATATATTACCCCGATGTTCGTGAGGGTGAGTTCATCCCTGTGTCTCCACCAGTATCCCAAGGTGAAAAAGAAAAGGGACATACTCAGGACAAAGTTGTAAAAACCCATGTGAAGAAGGTAGTTGTAGGCGAAGATAAATCCAACCAATCCAAAAAGTGTTTTTCCCTTCTGGACTCCGTTGAGGAAATAGAACAGGGATAACGGCAGCAGCCCGATGCAGATGGAGATTAGAATCTTTTCACAGATGATCGGTGGGAAGACATACATTAGTAGCGCCAGAAACGCGTGGGAGGACCAGTTGGGGAAAAGCGTCAGGTTCAGTTCGTAAACTTCCCGTAGTCTGTAGTTTTCGTGATTGTGATACTCCTTCAATATATAGGAGTTATAAATATGACTCGCCCCATCCTGTGTGGGAAAATAACTGAAGACCCAGACCGGCAGAAGATGTATTACCAGCAACGTAATAATGATGAGTTTTCCTACAGAAGCACCACCGGCGAAGTCATGTTTCGTCATCTTGGTATTCCTTTTGAACGCAGCAAAGACAGAAGTTTTTGCGACAGTCTGTGTTAAACTCGTGCCATCGAGGTTAGAGAAAAAATTCAGTCTATAACAGTTTCGAGACAAAAAGAGATAGCAGCAGGGGCTGCTGCATTTCTGGTGGGGTAATTGACAGGAGATATCGAGAGTTTTTTCGCAGAAGAAAGTGTTCTTAACCAACACTCACTATCATTCCCACTGTTAGAAAATATATTTCCGGAACAATTTCTAACTCCGTTTCTCAATCAGAGTCTCAATCTGGATAGCCAAAATCATAGCATGATTGCAAATACATTGAAACTGGACACGACAGAATGTAAAATGTCCAACAAGCGTTCGCTTGATGAACGACTCCCGGAGATCTACTTCGCCCGCGACAAAATGCGGTTTACCCAGTCCAAAAATCATATACAGAAATCTAATCCCTTTTGCCCACCTTAATCCCCTGATGTCGAAGGTAGGCGTACACCGTCGATCTAGCAATCGACAGGAGCTTGTCGAGATGCTAATCGCGCTCACGTTCTTCCGGGCGGACTTTCGAAAAGATGAACGACGCGGGTCAACAACATTCTTGGTGCAATCTTGACTTTCTCGCTTGGCGGAAATCATCCACCGTAGATGCTCTCCATCTGCCAGAGGTCGAGCGACACAAGCTCTGCGTCTCTGCCCTGCGCGCTAAAAGAGACGCCGGTGCTGTCCGGTCTGCCGGGGTAGACCCGCATGGCAACGCATTGGCGACCGTTGACGAACACCTCGATTACGCTGCGGTCGATGAATACGTGCAGCTTGAGTGTCTCCTCGGGTCCCAATGCCACCGGGGCAGTCTCCGGCGCGCGGCACAGGGCATCCGGCAGGATCGATGAGCGTGAGGAGTCGATGCTTATAAGGCTGTCGCGAGAATCCGGTTGCCGCACAGGGTGCTTGAAGCCCCGTTCGCGGTAGAAAACGATACGGGTGTGCTCCTGGCGGTCCGGCGATCGCAGCACGTTGAGTTCCACCATCGGTGCTCCACAGGTGTCAATCTCCAGCTCGAGTTCGATGGCATTGCCTTCGATGCCGTCAAGCACCGTTTCGCAATTGGCAGGGATTGGTTGACGACCAACGCTCTTGCGAGTGCCCCGGAGCGAGGCGATATCGCCGGCGGGATCGATACCGAGTTCGTTATCGCCGATCAGTGTCAACCGCCGCGGCAGGCTCATGAGTTGACCCCACCCCTTTTTCGGCAGACCGGGATTCATGTTCCAAATACAGATGACGCCGCCTTTGCCGTCGGGCGTGGCGGACGGTGCATGCAGGCCTGACGGTTGTGCGGCGCCGAAGTTGAACTTGCCGTGGGCATTTGGATAAAACTTTGCACCTTCTGCGTCGTAGTCGCCGAGCAGGTACTGCGGACCGCTCATGTGGCTGAAGAAGAGCAGGATGTGCCGCTGGACGGAACCGCTACCGATCGGCCAGAAGTAGGGGCAGGCACCGTCGTCGCCATCAACTAAGCGGCTCTGGTCGTCGACAAATGGGTGCAGGTATTCCCAGTGCTCAAGGTCGTTGGAGCGTAGCACCGAGTCCATCGGATTCCAGGCGTCGCGTCCGTTGCATAGGGCGTAGTAGGTGTCGCCCTCCCGCCAAATGCAGGGATCGTGTACGCGGTATGGTAAAGCCGATCCGTCCGGCGCCAGCAGTGGCACGACAGGCCCTCCCGTCAGCTTTTTCCAGTTGAGCAACAGCGGATCGCTCGAAGTAGCTACCATCAAGCCCTGCTCGACGCCGTAGTACATGGCGATGACCCGATCTTCTTCGACCAGCGTGGTGCCGGAGAAGCAATGGCGCTCCGGACATGGATGAATGGCGTACGGAAGGTCGCGCCAGTGAATCAGATCCGCACTCACCGCGTGTCCCCAGTGTACACGTTTGTCGCCGTCCGGCGGATTGCCCTGATAGAAGAGGTGCCAGTTTCCCTGCCAGTAGCAGAGGCCGTTGGAGTCGTTGTGATTCGCTTCGGGACTCACGAAGTGGTAGGTTGGTCGGTGAGGATCACTGCTCAGAGCTGCCCGCGACTCGTGCATACGCGCCAGCAGCGGGTTCGCCGCCAGCTCCTTCTCCTGCGTTTCGAGCGTGTCGCCGAAGTTGTATTTCGGTGTGTCCGTAGTCGGAAAGTATTTCGGAGGCAGGTTGTTTATAGTCATACTGTTTTCACCATTCCTTAAACCATCATATACGGGTCCGCGGCGCCGCGCAAACCGTCGGAGCCGTTAGCCAGAGGCAGATATATCTCAACGAGTTGGTTCTTTGTTTCAGCGATGATTTCTTGATTGTCTCAGTTTTGGCAATAACGAAAATTCGGCAGTTTTTGCTGCTTGCCATGGAAATTACGAAGGCTATTTTACCCGTTTTTCGCGTCCCGTTCAATACCAATCTCCCGGTTGAAGGGATTTGCGGAGTTCAGGTCGTACGCTGCCCTGCGTTTAGAGCCTGTTTGAATAAGCGGGAGCAAAGCCATTTTTGATCATTTGTAGGAAGTTTTTTCATGTTTTTATTGTTGCCAGCTACGTACTGTGGGATCCCTATCGCACTCGTTATCCACTCGCTTGAGGGGATCTCTATCGCGCTCGTAATCCACTCGCTTGATCGCAGTGCACACCCTACAAATGTACTTTTCAAACAGGCTCTTACTCATGGAAACTGAATGAGAAGATCTTTGATTCTCGCAGTTCGAACTTCAACTTAATCTCCCTGTCCTTTAGTCTATCCAACGCGAGTCCGGCTCTCCACGCTATCTTCGCGTCTGAAACGGTGGTTGTTACCAACTTCCCTTCAGCCACTCGTTTGTTGTCTTTGTCCAAGAGAGTGACCTTGACAAAGCCGGACGGCGCGACATCGGCGCTGATGCAGAGCGAATTGCCGACGATCGATACGGCTTTGGTCGTAAGTGCCCCGGTGCTGTTGCTTCCTCCGGCGATCTGTTCGTAGCCGGCAAAACCGTCGGGCCGAAACCGAGCCAGGGCAAAGTAGCCGTTGCGCCAGCCCATGAACCTACCGTCGTTCGCACCGTAGTAAAGGAGAATCTCGTCTTCCATCACAATCGGGGTGGACGCAAAGATGCAGCCCCAGTCATAGTCGCCCATCACCGCGCCATTCGGAATCAGCGGCTTGCCGGGCTGGATCCGATGCCATTGCTTGCTATCCGGGCTCCATGCCAATTCGCACCATTGCCTGCTCGCTTCGATGTCAAAGAGTCCTATCATGCCGAGGTAGACACCGGCGTGGGGGAGCACGATCAAATCATGGATCTGCATGCGCGGGTCAAGCCCTTCCATAACAGGCTCTGTTTTTGACCATTTCAGAAAGCCCTCCGACTCGCTCCTTACCGCTTGCCGATGCCCCTGGTATCCGTAGCGGCCCGTGGTTTTCTCACCGCCCCAACTACGCGTGATAAGCACATACTTCCCAAGATCTTCGTCCCACCACACGCTCGGGTGCGTGTCGCCAATATCTATGGGTCCGACATCGTGCTTGTTGCCCCAATGAATTCCATTCGGGGAGAACCAAACCGCACTCTTTTGCCTTTCCGGTTTAACTGCCTTGTAACGCCTTTGCGGATCGGTTTCATGCGGATCTTTCATAACCGCTAAACGGTAGTGTTCTATGACAATATTGTTCCTCTTGCTGCCGTTGAAGTCTATCAAACCCAAGTCAGGCTTTTCCCAATTAATCCCGTCCCGAGAAGTCGCATAGCACACGCCGGACCTACGTTTGCCCTCTGTCCAGTTGACCCATGCCCGTTTTTCGGACGGAATGCCCTCACCCGGGAGATCTCCTTTAGATTCGGACCTGGTGAATATGCTATACCAGCACTTGAAAATCTTCTCCTCTTGGTCATAGATGGCACTACAGTAGGGATTGTCGTATCGGGGCTCCCACGGCTTGTCTTCCTTGAAGAGCGGATTGTTCCTGTCTTTGTGCGCGACACCAACAGTCAGCTCCACGTTGTTTTCCTCTTCGATGATTCGCGAATCAAGAACGAGGTACCTGTCACGCGCTTTGGTGTTGTCACTTGCTGCACTGGCCATGGTCATTCCTTCCATCGGGGTTGTATTGTCTCCTGACTATTACACGAATCACCACTGTCTCGGATTCATGCTTGATTATCCCGCTGAATCGCAACTAGGTGTTGTCATCTATCATCTCGGTTGCTCTGCCCGGTATCGATAGACTTGCAGGTTTTCTGTGGAATGGATCACTTCGTAATCGGTGTCCAGACTATCTGTGATCTCCTGAACATCCAGGCCGTGAGTCCGCATAATATCATCACCGCAGGCGAAAGGATCCGATTTGTCCAGTTTCCATGCCACGATGTAATCAATCACGCCTGAATGTTGGGTGTTCCAATCGAAAGGGAAGTAGTTGAATTTGCATTCGTAATTGCTCAGACTAATACAGCCATTATTCACGCAGTAATAGTTGATGGCATGAGCAAACGGTTCCACAAATTCATCGTGGGTAAATGGCGGCGTGTCCTTGACGTTGGGAGAGGCATTTGAGGCGATTCCCAAGACCACTTTGTTCTTTTCAATCAGCTCAATACCTGATGTATACTCTTTCATACTTTTGTCCAGAGGATAATAGTAGCGGCAGCTTATAGAAAGACGGGTAATGGAAAGGATAATCAAGACAACGACAATCCCGCGCTTGATATATTTGTGGTAATCCTCACTGAGAAACGCCAAAAGCATCGGGAAAATAAACAGATTCACCCGGTCGTTAATCCAACCGCCACTCGCCATCCCCCCGGGCATAATGAAGTAGAGAACGGTGAAAACGCCGAAAATCAGCAGGAACTGGTTGTCCTGGCTCATAATCCTTCTTTGGCGGATTCTTTTATATAAAGTGACTGCGAATAACAGCCCCAGCATAATCGCCATAATGCGTGTGGGGATCAGGTGAGCGTCGGTAAAAGACATCAACGACTTGGTGCTGAGAAAATAATCCCACGCTTTCCAGTCGCCGAAACGCTCCCATCTCAGGTCCAATTGTCCATTGTCTGCAACGACGTTTGTGAGTAGATAATTTGCCATGATGAAGTAGAGCGGCAGCATACAGAGCAGAAGTGCCATAACCCGTTTTGGTCTGCGATAAAAAGATGTGATAGACAGGAGAGTTAGCGAAAGCATGAGAAGGAGATAAGAGAGGATGTGACTGAAGTAGATCAGGATGCACAACAGATTGAGAATCGCTATCTTATTCAGGCTCATATCTTCTTTGTGCTTTATGAAATAGCCCAACGCGAAGAAAAACAGTGGCACAGAAAGGGCAAAGCTGTAGAATCCCATGTGGAGCAGGTAGTGATCGCTGAACAGAAATCCCAAATAACCGTATAGATTCTTACCCTCGTGTACCGCGCCAAGAAAATAGAAAAGTGACAATGGTAACAAGCCGATGATTGCGCTCAAAAGGATTTTTTCCGCTATTAGAGGAGGGAAAATCTTCATCAGCAGCGACATGCAGATGTGTGCGAGCCAGTTGGGGAACAGCGTAAGATTAAGTTTGTAATATTCCCGCAAGCGAGTTGAATCCTCATCATGGAATACACTCAACACATACGAATTATAGACGTGGGCTGGCCCGTCCTGGGTTGGGAAGTACTTAAATACCCACAGCGGCGAGATATGCAGGATGATGAGCAAAGAGATAAGAATTCTTTTTCTTCGTACCGAGAGGTCTGTCTCCTTCCAACGTCCAAGAAGAGATTGCAGACTTGATACTGCTGATTTTAACATTCGTGCATTTCCTTAATTGCTCAAATATATACGAACCTTTCGGTTGGCAAAGTAGAACGTGCCGCTGGCTTTGTTCAGAATGTGCTAAAAGCACCTTTCGTGGCGATACAGTATTAGATTGAATTAGCCAAAGTTGCCACTTTTGTAGCACGATTTGTCAGATTGTACATGTGATGCGCAAACTGACAGTTTGCGCTACGAATCATATCTTCTTGTCCAATCACTGCCTAGGTTGGGGACATCTGACACACTCCTAGAGAATTAATTCGTTGCTCTCAAATAGTCTTGTCCCGACAGTAAGGAACACAAGGGGGAAAGCTTATTGATGCACCTCGAATATGCTGTAGCCGTATGGCGGGAGCGGCAACTCCAGCGTTTTCTCCACCTTTTGATGTTTCCCGCTAAAGATATCGACCAACTCCGTCTCCCAATCGAGATAAACCTCTATCATCGCATCTTCGCTCTGGAAGTTAAGCACTACGAGCAGCATCTCATTATCTGTAGTTGATGCGCGAAGGAATGCGTAGTATCGACCATCGTTGTTCGTAGGCAACCGGCCTCTGGAACCCTTGGCGCAAAGTGTCGGATACTTCTGCCTTGCCTTCATAATCTCTCTGTGCTGTGATAGGAACCACGTCGACCACATAGGCTCATAGATTCGGTCGCTGGCTACGAACAACTCACCGACTGTCGCCAGCGCCACCACTTCCAACAGCATCTGCGCCGGAGAAAGGTTTCCCGTCGTGTCTCCCATCACCCGCAACGCGGGGCCGCCCCCATCGCCCGAGCCCCATGACCCTCTCACCCTAGCCCAGGTTATCCCACCGGCTTTGACGACGCGATCCCCGTACAACCGCAGTTTAATCTCAATTCCGGTGGGATTGCCGCTTTCTAAGGCTATCCTGATGGCTTGCTCCCAGCGCCGACCTGTGGCGATTCCGTAGTCCTGTACGCTGTCATAGTGCCCGTCGGTAATCCATGAGACCGGGTCACTGCGGATTCCGGCTCCCTCGGGAAGTACAAACGTATTTGGATATTCGTGAACCACGTCGGTAATCGTGCGGTTGTTCACTTTCCAAGTACAGTTGGTGTATTCGGGCACGGCGTCAACCATTATGCCGTCTATCCCTCTCTCCATCCAAAAGCGAACAACCTTCCGGCATTCCTCCTGCCACGATTCCTCTCCATAATTGAACTGAGGCAAATCCCCATCGCCGGACTTGCCGAACCATCTGACCCAAAAGTATTTCCCTGCTCTCTCGCTGAACCGCCAACTGCCCTCGACATCATTCAGGAAGAAAGGCAATTGGCTTCGATCCAGTTCGGCAGACTTGGTGTCACTCCACACGAACCAGCGAGACTCCGGGCTCTCCACGCCGGCTTTCACATCGTCACAGGCATGTATAAAGGGAGGAAACTCCATGGCGGCGTAGCCGAGGTTGAGAAAAGCAATGACGGCAATGTCTCTGTCGTGACACGCCGTAACGAGTTCATCAAAGTCATCTAATGGATCCAAGGGCGGGATCGACGGCATAGTAGTCGAGGACATCCAGTCCTGAATACTGGACGCCTCCATGGTACGGGATCCCCATGCAAATAGCGTTAAAGCCCCACTCGTTGACCTCGTCGACCATTCCGATGATCTTTTTGAGCGTTCGGCCCTTGTGTTTGGGACTGGTAAAATGCATTAGTGTAGCGTTTTCCCACCAACGAGGTTTCAAACTCATATGCGTACTGCCTTCCTAACGGGTATTCAAATGTGCGCTGTTCGTGGATTCCCCAAACGAATCCTCGTATCGGGATTCATAACGTGGCACTCAGTAGACATTGTTCTCTTCGCATTGGCGTTTTGCTTTACGGGCAAAAGTGCCAAAAAATTCTCCCGCGCTGTTTCCATTGGTAACAATCAGGAATTCCTCTCTGGTGAAAAGGTTGAACAGGCGATTGCCGACAGCTTCCGAAGGCTTATCCAAAATGCGATTATCTGCTGGAACTATCTGTATCTCCCTCAGAAGATTACCGAAGCCGAGGGCGAAGAAAAGCGAAAGGAATTACTCACAGCGGTCCGGAATGGCTCCATGGCGGCGTGGGGCACGTCAATCCGCATGGCGCGTATGATTTCTCAGATGAAAAACTATCGGATTCGGTCGGATGATACGCACCTAAGATCCTGGCAAGAAAGACGTATTCTAGGGGAGGATGTGTGGCCAAATAGCAGGTTCTAAGGGGTGGGTCAAAATCCTATGGCAGTTTTCGTGCATTTGTTTAACTTGACCGAACATTGTCTGGAGTGATTCATTGAGTCGTCATACTTACACTCAACGACGAAATCCATTTCTTCCACCTGGCGTTTTGCGGGATTTGAGGTAATCGCTTTTTCGTCGTCACAGGGAAAGAAAAAGGAAGGGCAATTGTCCTTCCTTGTTTTGAGAGACTATCAATCCCCTTTGATGCTGCCCCAGGTTGTGGAGAGTTTACCGGCAGGTTCAACGGCGAGCAAGTGCATCTCTTCGGTAACCCAGATATTGATGAACTCTGAACACACGGCTCCTCTGTCACCCATGTCCTCTATTTTTGATTGACTGATGATGGCTAAGTAACCATTCGTCTTCGTGTTGTGAAGAACTACGGGGTCAACAAAGTTTCCCCTCTCTGCGAATATCTCGGCAGCTTCCCAGGGAGCTACAAGGGCATTCAGATTAACAGGTCTGTTGGAAAGATACTTGTCCCCAAGACTCGGCATGAACTTTTTACCCGCAGCCGTCGCCTTCATTAAGGTAGCATCTCGCCCCACGATAATGTTCTCCGCAAGGTCCAGAATGTTTGCGGCGCCGGCATCCATGTTTCTTTCTTTTTCCCCGTTCTCGTGGGTTGCCCAGGCAAACCAGTCGGCGACGTTGATAAACATGTTGCCGTCGTCGAGCCATTTTTCAGCGCGAGAGCCGTCCGGCTTCTTGTTCAAGGTAGGATATAAGGTACTCGGTATCTGCCCGTTTAGCCAGATGATATCGAGATGCCCATCACCCGTGTTCGCATCTGCCCATCGCCCAAATGCATTAAGATCTTTGTCATCGAACTTCTGGATATCGTCGAACAAAGTTCCGGTATTCTTGATCATCTTCTCAACGTCATTGGTCATCGTTTTCTGATCATACGTGCCCGGTTGAAACCCCCCGACGTAGAACGCGATGTCGGAAGCTATAGCGATTGGTCCAAAAGCAAATACAATGATGACTGCCGACAATAGTTTTTCCATTTTATTCACCGTCCTGATTCGACTGTGGCGAAACTCTGTTGAAACCGGAACTAAGTGATTCATTCGCAAAGTAAATAATGCTTACGAGACTGGCACAAGAAACCCGTTCTACCACGCCGGTCGGTGCGGTTTCTAACCGCACCGACAACCGACGCTTAATCATATTTTCTTAGAAAGTAAACCGCTAAGTCTACGCTAACGCAGGAATTAAGCATAAGCGGGGATTAACACCAAAAACCGGATCACATTGCTGATACGGCATCTGCAGCGATTCCGGATTCGGTCCGCTCAATTACGCTTAATTCCTCGTCAGTATTGGGTTTAACTCGATTTTGGCGATTAATTTGACAAAGTAAAACTAACTTGTGGTGTTTAGTACCTTGTCTTTATCTCGCCCCAGGTTGCAGAGAGTTTATCAGCAGGGTCAACAGAAGTGGTGAGCCCTCCTCCAAAAACCCAGTTATTGATGAACTCCGAACACATGGCACCTCTGTCACCCGCGTTACCTATTTTTGATTGACTTATGATAGCTAAGCAACCATTTGTCTCCGTGTTGCAAGCAACTACGGGGTCAGCCAGAACCCCCGCAGGTAGAACCATATCCTGTACATCGCCTACGTCGGCAACGCCTTCACTCGCACTCACGGCGAATACTTCGGTAACTTCCCAAGGAGGTGTAAAGGCTTCAAGATAGACAGGTCTGTTGGACAGGAGATTATCGTCAAGACTCGGCATATACTCCCTACCTGCAGCCGTCCTCGACATCACGGTGTCAGCTGCCCCCAGGATAATCGTGTGGTCCTGGTCTAGTATGAAACCTGCGGCAACATGGGTGTTTCTTTCTTTTTCCCCGTTTTCATGGGTTGCCCAAGCGAACCAGTCGGCGACGTTGATAAACATGTTTCCGTCGTCGAGCCATCTTTCAGCGACCGAGCCATCCTCCTCCTCGTTAAAGGTTGGATACAAGCTACTCGGTATCTGTCCGTTGAGCCAGATAATGTCGAGATCGCCGTCACCGATATTTGCCTCTGCCCATTCCCCAAGTCCATCAATATCCCCATCATCAAACGACTGGACATCGTTGAACCTGCCTGCAGTTTCCTGCATCATCGTTTCAACGTCAAAGGCCATTGTTTCGTCGTCATACGAGCCCCCCTGAAACTCCCCGACGTAGTAGGCTATATCGGAAGCGATAGCCATCGTACCAAATGCGAAGACCAAGACGACCGTCATAATAAGGCAAGTAAGAGCCTTTTTGGTGTACATTACTGTTTTCCTCCTATATCTTCAGAACTTTCTCAGAAAATCTGGAAAGCGTTATTGAGTTGAGTATTGCAGCGATTTCTGCTTTACTCTTTTGACAGTTTCGTAGCCAACTGCTGTAATAGTCTATTATGGATGCGTATATCTGTCAATAAAAAAATGCACGCTGTTTCCCCATAAACGTGCACCTTAAATCCTTCATACCCGGTAACCACGCGGGTTTCAGCACTCACAATACAGATAAAACTCATAGAACTCCTAAATCCGCCCTGTTGCCCCATGTAATTATGAAGGAAACTCGACAGTCCAAACGACGATAGCCGTTGTCTAGGTAAACTCTAATTTTTCTCAGGCTGGGTTCATCACTAGCAGACAGGCCCTATACTCCGTTACCTTGGACGTCAATGCAGAACGCATTATCACCATTATCAATCCCTTTGTCCAATCACTGATGGCCAACGCCTTCGATTCCTGAATCGCTATCTGATTCATGATTCGTCTCCCCGGCTTTCAACGGATCACTGACCACTTGTTATCTCTAAATACCGATAAGTGGGATCATACTAATACCTTGTCTCTAAATTTTCAGTGCATAAATAGCGTCAATCATGTGGTGTCAAGGCGGGGCAAGGGAATCTCTATCGCCCTCGCTGTCCGCTCGCTTGATCTCCGCCTACGGAGAAAGAGAATGATAGGATTAAAGCATCACATTCACTGTTATTCAAGCGAACTGGTAAAAGTAACCCAAGTTGCCACTTACAAGATTTTAGGCGTGTAGACACTGTTCTTAATTGAGAATTATTCATTATTCACGGATATTTCGTAGCGCAAACTGTCAGTTCGCGCACTCACAGGCACAATCTAACAGATCGTGCTACAAAGGTGACAACTTAGGTTAAGTAAGAATGCCGAATATAGAGCCGATTCCTTTGACGCTTTTCAATTGCAAACCTATACAAATATGTGGCAATATATAGGTATTGCCAATAGGTGGAAAATTTAACTATGGATAAACGCAAGCGATTTACGCTCAAGCAACTCGACACAGGGGCATCACCGCAAATTACGGGGAACTATCGGAGACTTCATGGACGCTCGGTCGTCCAATGGACGTCATAATTCGTTAATTGAGGATGATTTGCCACGCTTCGAAGACCGACACCGTCAAGCCATCGAGTTTCTCCACAGACATTTCGTGTTCAAGGCTGGCTATATTCACTTTTGACACGAATCTCCATCTGAGGTCTTATGACATATCAGGAAATCAAAGAATCTTACGAGCAGAACGGTTACGTTGCCGTTGAAAACATCATTGATGAATCCGAACTGGATCCCATGCGGAATTTCATCAAGGCTAGGGTAGACGAATATGCCAGTGAACAGTACGCGGATGGCAAACTTTCGTCGCTTTATGAGGAGGAATCCTTCACCCGCCGTTATGCCGCTATCAGTGAAGAGCAGGGACTTGTGCCTCGCGGATGGTCCTTGGGCTCCTTTGGCCGCGAATTCTTCAATCTTTACAACCTGCCGGGGATCCTTCACGTGGTTGGCCTTCTCCTTGGACCTGAGGTCTCGAATATTGGGGGACCAGCGCTACGGACAAAACTACCCGGCAGCGTAATTACATCGTTTCCATGGCACCAAGACAGTCAGTATGTCGACCAGTCCACAATCGGGAAGAAGGAGAGGCGCACGGAACATCTGCATATGGTCACCGTATGGGTGCCGCTTGTGGAGGCGACGGTCGAAAACGGCTGCTGCTGGGTCATTCCGGGGAGTCACCGCTGGGGCTTGCTTGACGGTGCGCGCGGCGAGGACTCAAACGTCCAAATGGAGGAGGATGTGGAGGCGCGTGGCATCCCCGTTCCGGTTCCGCTCAAAACAGGAGGCGCCATATTTTTCTCGAACCTGTGCGTGCATTGCAGCAAACTGAATTCCACGAAGGACTCTCGATGGAGCATCGACTTTCGATATTTTCCCACGCCGGATCGAGCAGACCTGAACCCGGAACAATGGAAAGCGGCTGACTTCGTGAAAAACAAGACGCGGCCGCTCGTTGTGCTTTCCAAGGGGCCTAAAACCAGCTTTGAGGAATGGGAAGCAGTGCATCGCAGAAAGTAACCTCAGTATGAGAGTTGTGTGCCTGCTCGTGCTGATGGTATGTGAGAATTTCACCAAATAGAAACAACGACAGATGAATTTGAGTTCCACGGCAGGCACTCCACGCCCGAAGCTAATCACACCTACTCTTGACACGAGCCACCATCTCAAATATTATGACAGATCAAGATGTCAAAGAATCGTACGAACAGAACGGATTCGTTGTCGTTGAAAATATTATTGATGAATCCGATCTAGATCCCATGCGAGGTTTCATCAAGGCTAGGGTAGACGCATATGCCCATGAACAATACGCCGAGGGTAAACTTTCGTCTCTCTATGAACACGAGCCCTTCACGCGTCGCTATGCAGCTATTTGCGAGGACCAAAGAATTGAGCCGCGCGGTTGGGGGCATGGCATTTTCGGTCGAGAATTCTACGATCTCTATTCCCTCCCCAGCGTCATTCGCGTCATCAATCTCTTCTTGGGCTCTGAAGTCTCGAGCGACGGGCGCCCGGGCCTGAGGACAAAACTCCCCGACAGCGAGATAACGTCGTTTCCGTGGCACCAGGACAGTCAATACTACGACCAGCCGACAATCGGGAAAAAAGAGCGGCATACTGAACCTCTGCACGTGGTCAGCGTGTGGCTGCCGCTCGTGGAGGCAACGGTCGAAAACGGCTGCCTTTGGTTCATTCCGGGGAGTCACCGCTGGGGCTTGCTTGACGGCGCGCGCCGCGAGGACTCAAACGTCCGGATGGAGGAGGATGTGGAGGTACGGGGCACACCCGTTCCGGTTTCCCTCAAAACAGGAGGCGCCATATTTTTCTCGAATCTGTGCGTACATTGCAGTAAACTGAACACCACGAAGGACGTTCGATGGAGCATCGACTTCCGCTATTTTCCCACGCCGCATCGCGCAGACCTGAACCCTGAACAACGAAAGGCGACTGACTACATGAAAAACAGGACGTGGCCACTCGTCGTGCTTTCCAAGGGACCTAAAACCAGCTTTGAAGCATGGGAAGCGGAGTACCACAGGAAGTAACCGCATTCCGACGGTGATGCATCCACGACTGTTAAGCGTTCGCGTAGGCTTGGACAAGGGAAGCTACAACCAAGAAACGTGGCGGTGGGTGCAGTTGTAATCTTGAGGTGTCGTTATGGATGATTGTGAACGTTATCTTTTTGACCTAAGCGGTTTTCTGCATATCCCCGGTCTGCTATCGGCGACCGAAGCGCAACGGCTCTATGAAGCGGCGGTAGAGCTTGAGGAACATGCGCTTGCCTGCCAACACGATTCTCCCAAATGGCGCGCGGTTTGGGGACCCGAGTATTGGCAGAATCAACAATATGCCTATTTTGCGCAAATGGGCGGTCCCGCCGCCGCCAAGACGCTGATGATTGAGGATTTCTGGCTGTATCCCGAAGCGTTCGACATGCTAATTGGTCACGATCGCACCATGTCGTATGTGCGGCGCATCATCCAGAACGCTATCAGCATCAACAACTCTGAATTGAGGATAAGGTACACCAACAACGCAAGTGGAATGCACATGGGTCATCCACATGGACGGGGGCAGAAATACCGTTACGAGGTCATTGATGGCGAGATTCAATCTACAATGGTTCGGATGATTTATTTCCTACACGACGTTTCCATGGACGAAGGCCCCACCTGCTTCGTTCCCGGATCGCATCGTAACGAATTTCCCGTACCGGTTAACACTGCGTCCGTGGAGGATGAGCCGGGGGTTGTCGGGATACCTGTCAAAGCGGGTGACGGTATACTGTTTACGGAGGCCTGCCGGCACGGCGGGTTTGCCAACCGCACTGAAAAGACACGCTACACGTTGCACGTCGGCTACGGTCCGCACTTCCTGAAATCGCAGAACATTTCGACCATGGATGAGCCGGTGCATGTCACGGATGAACTGCTCGGTCGATTGTCCGATACCCAGCGGCAACTGCTTGTGCCCACCGAACGAATTGCTCTTTAACTGTCCAACTCAGACGCGCGAACGTGACCTGTCCCAAATTACATTGACATGAGTTACTCCGGTATCCCTTGGACAAGTTACGAGACGGCGGAGCGTGCCTACTAGTCTAAGCTATCTATCGCACTCGCTAATCGCTCGTTTAATCTCCTACAGTAGGTTTGTTGTAACAATCTTCAACAATCAAGTCGCTAATTTCCCTCCTTAATATGTGTAAATGTGAATGGAAATGACTACAGCAGCCGATAACAGTTCCGTACGCGCTGCGGCGTATTCTTGGGTTCGGAAGCAAATACACGTTCACAGATACCAACTTCAGTAGAGTTTTCCTCATGGAGGCCTTATGTCGATTGAATCGCCAACCGACTTTGGATGCATGCCACGCGTCGGAAAAACTGTCGCAGCGGCGTTGAAGGCAATGTCGGACTACGTCCGTCCGGGGGTTTTGACCGCAGAAGTAGATTGTGTTGGCGCAGAAGTTCTCAGGCAGCACGGGGCGCGGTCGGCACCGCAAATTATCTACGGTTTTCCAGGGGTCAATCTAATCAGTGTAAACGACGAAGTAGTCCACGGTATTCCCGGTAATCGTATGTTACAGCCCGGAGATCTGGTAAGCCTTGATGTTACCGCGGAGTTGGATGGATACATTGCGGACGCGGCTACAACCATTCCCCTCGCGCCGTATTCCAGAAAGACTGCGCAATTGTGTCAGTGTGCGAGAACAGCTTTTGAAAAAGCGACCATGGTTGCCCGCGCTGGTAGGCCTATCCATTGTATTGGAAGGCCGTTGAGCAAGAAGTGAGGAAAGGTGGATTTGCCGTGATTCAGGAGTTAGGAGGGCATGGTGTTGGTAGACATATTCATGAGAATCCGTTCGTTTCCAACGTCTTCCAACCAACTGATGCGCAGCCGTTGACCGATGGCCTCGTCCTTACAATCGAACCGCTGATTGCTGAACGATCGGCGAAGATCTTTGAGGACGACGACGGATGGACTATTCGGACAGCCGACGGTGGGCTATCTGCTCATTATGAACACACCGTTGTGATTAGGGATGGTAAGCCAATTTTACTTACAGCGGCATAGTCGTCTTGCCCTTCGACAATGTTACGACAGGCTCAAGGGACGCAAAACAATGAAACGCTAGATACAACGAATCAAAGACTGGATAGCTAGTGCGAAGGTGTTCTAAAATGGAACGCACATCTCCGCGACCAAGACAGTTCTGGGACGATCACGCAACTCGGTTCAAGAATCGGAGTTTGGCGGAAGCCTATAACCTTCGTCCACCTTATCCGAATGAGATGTATCGGATTCTTCTTAACCTACTCGGGGATAAGCGCGGGAGAGTTTTGGATGTCGGTTGTGGGCAGGGTAAGATAGCGCGCACACTTGTTGAGCACGTAGAGCGTGTCGATGCAGTTGATTTCTCGCAGGAGATGATTCGCGTGGGGAAGTCGATCGTCAACGGGAACCACCCTAACCTTCAATGGATTCACGGTAGAGTTGAAGAGGTGCAGTTGTATCCGCCGTACGATATGATTATGGCCGGATCGAGTATCCATTGGATGGAGTGGAGCGTGGTTTTTCCGAGGTTCAAGGAAGTGTTGACAGCAGATGGATATCTCGCCATCTTTGATGGAGATCGTCCTATAGCGTCGCCTTGGCATGACGCAGAACTTTCACTAATCCGCAAGTATTCCACCACCAAGCACTATGAAGAAATGGATCTGATTAAAGAACTTGTGGATAGAGGGCACCTCGAACTGATTGGGGACAAATGGACACAACCGGTTGGCTATTCTCAACGGCTCGCAGACTATGTTGAATCCTTTCACTCAAGGGAAAGCCTGTGGAAGGAACACATGGGCGAAGAAAATGTCAGGGCTTTCGATACTGAGCTATCGCATATCTTGTTAGACTTCGCCGATGATAAGGGATTCCTTAGTTTCCAAATAGGAACAAGAGTCACTTGGGGAAAGCCACTGGGATAGGGAAGTGGTTCGCAACACCTAACACGTCCACTTAATATTACCTCGCATTCGCCCTTTTATCTAATGGCAACCCGCTGCGCGGTGTCGCACGTAGCGAGAATGTGATGCGAAAGGCATTAATACGATTCTCGTGATCGGTGAGTTGGCCAGTGAGAGTTGAAAATCTTCCGGCGCCTGTACAGTCTCATTTGATGGGCTACACATCAGATGGGTACAATCTCAAGACGGAGTCCTGCGCGGACGTATTTCTTTACACTCACCCAAAAAAGCCGGGCCTGTTTCTTAAGGTTAGAAACACTCGATTGGCACCGCAGGAGTCGGATCTACGGACAGAGAAGATTGCCGTGTCGTGGTTGCAGGGCAAACTCAACGTTCCAAACGTGATTTGTGTTCATGAAGAGTGTGAGATTCAATATTTGGTGATGACGCAAATTGCGGGTGTCTCGGGTATTCACCAATCCGCAAAGAACGATATTCCCACTCTTATAGGTGAGTTCGCTTTCGGTTTACGCGAAATTCATTCAGTACGCATGGATTCATGTCCCTTGGATTGGCGCATGGAGTGCTATTTCTCGTGGGCGGAAGGTCTGATTGAAGTGGGAGCTCTAGACAACCAAATTCCAACTGGCAAGACCAGGACCTTTCCTAGGAATGAACTGTACAGTATTAAAGCAGGTCTACCTGCCAAGGAGGATTTAGTGTTTACCCATAGTGATTATTGCTTACCCAACATCTTGATCCATAACGGTCGCCTGAGTGGAATCGCTGATTGGGGATACGCTGGGGTTGGCGATCGATATGGCGACTTCGTGGAAGCTTACTGCACGATTCGCAGAAATCTGGGCGCTGAATGGGTACCTCTGTTCTTCGAAAGAGTATGGCCTCCGAGAACTAGATTAGGATAAATTGAGAGCGTACCAAAAGGTGCACGATTTCATTGGCTAAAAGTAATGGTACACACCTCACATAACAATCTTCTAAGGTAGATACTCCTCGTTTTAACATCCAATGAAATAAGACGATTTCGCAGCGGGTTTTTATCAAAAATTTTCGGTATTCCGGTGGGATGGATTTTGTATTTCTATCGTTTCACTCCACACTCAATTTCGTCGAAGATCGCCTCCTTTGCATTAACGTTTCACACTAGATTCAACTCGTTGGGATTGTGTCATACATCTGGTCGTTAAATCCAACAAAGAACGTGTCCCCCACCTGCAATGTCGGTGCGCGCAGGTTGCCGCTTCGACCCATGACGGCTGCAAGAATGTCGTCTTGTGGGCTATTTTCCGGGTCGAACACATCAACCCTTTTGCCCTTTGCAACGTGGACGGATTCAGCGGTCTCAATGCGTTCCCACACGGCGCCGGATTCAAACTTCTCCTTTCCGGCATCTGTTCGACTCTCTACCTCAACACCCTTTGCGTCAAGAAACTCTTGCGCTTTTCGGCAGGAGTTTCAGTTCTTCCTGAAATACATCCAGTTTGCTGTCATTGACTTCCTCCATATCGGGATAGGACTGCGTGGTCAGCTACTTCGGAAAGCGGCGGTAATAATAGCGCGAAGAAGTTTAGCATAGTACCGATAGGTCTGTAAATGTAATTTGGTTCACCGCACAAGAGAGTCGCGTCTGTTTTGTGGCATGTAGTTGGCCCTATGGCGGTTAACACGCTATTGATGTAGGCGCGAAATCCGGTTCCCGACGGTTGGGGCAGGGCGGATTCTACGAGGGAATAAGTGGGTTTGTTTTATGTTCGAGGTATTTCGGACGGGATTCCAATGGTCGAATCACTCAGCTCGTCAAATGACTCACATCAATCCTCCAACATTGTGTGCTTGAATCACCTTGAGAAAATAGAATGGTTTCGCCGTTTGGACTTGGGTGCCTTTGATTAGTTCAATTATATGGGCTGTAAATCCCGTATATGGGCTGTAAATCCCGGATGCAGTTTCCGTTCGGCAAAAGCGGTGGGTATCATAGGAATAGCCTCCTCATTCAAGACAGCTTTCAAATTTGTTCTGGCTCGCATGAGTCTCTGGTTGATGGTATTTGGAGATACCCGCAATGCTTGGGCAATCTCCTTGCTCCTCATGCCAGCCATTTAACGGAGCACCAAGACTTGACGATGGATCGCAGGGAGAGAAGCCAATGCCTCATGGATTTGTTCGTTCCTCAGTTTTTCCGTGTGCGCATCCATGTCTGCTTGGTAATTCTCACTTTGGTCGGAAAGGAAAGCCGTGTCAACCCTTCTTTTTTCGGCTCGGTGAAATTCCTTGTATCGGTTAGATGCAATAGAATACAGCCACGCATAGAAATTATCCCATCGCCGTAACGTTGACAGCTTCCTATAGGCGTTAAGAAAGACATCCTGAGTTATATCCTCGGCGTCTTCAAATTGACCGACTTGCGCGTACACAAGCGCGAAAAGGCGCGCCTTATACTTATCAACCAGCAGCGCAAACGCCCCTGTGTTCCCTGAGAGACATTGATGAACGATATGTCCGTCGTCGGTATGCATAGGTGCTCTTTCGTCATTAAATGGTTGTTACTGTCTATATAGAAGCCGCACGCTCCCAAATTATTACATCGGATAGGGTTTTTTTGAGAGAACAGTGGCAACGTGAATTGGGTTTGGCTGGAAACTCTTATGAACCTGTGCTTTGATAGCGCCTCAAGCCATAAAACCAGAAGAGATAGCCGACGCCGAGCATCACCAGCGCAACGACAGGTGCTCCGAACTGAAAGAGTTCCGGCATTCCGAGAAATTCCTCCTTTTGGAGGAGCCTCTGAGCGGGATAATAGGTCACGAAAGCGACGGGCAGAATAAATGTCAACACTAGCCGCACGGCGAGGGGATAGATGGAGATTGGGAAAGTCGCCGCCTCTTTGGTTGCGGTGATGAGCAAGTCCGTCAACTTGCCCGATTTCGTCGTCCATAGTGCCACGGTGGCACTGACGAGTATGAGGGCGAACATAATTGCGCCGCCACACAATACTGTCGTGACGGTAAACACGGCAACGCACATTGACCAGCGAATATGTGCGAGGTTCAGAGCAAGGATGAAAATTGCGACGCTCGTCAGCGCCCGCGCAGCGTGATGAAGTTCCACGCGGCTCGCAAGAATGTAGAATAGTGGAGGTACAGGTTTGATTAGCACCGTGTCCAGTTCGCCACGAACAATATACCGGTCAAAATCATTCAACTGACTGCCCAATATCTGCATGAGTGAGTACGCCAAGTTCGCTAAGCCGTACAAGAATACAATTTCTGCCAGTGTCCAGCCGTCTAAGGCGCGAAACTTGCTAAGCAACGCGCCCAACAATCCGACCATACAGGCTTCGCCAGCAACGATCGCGATGCACATCATCCAGAACGACAGCCGATATTGTAGTCGAGAGCGCACATACGCGCCTGCGAGAAGAAAGTAGAGCTTGAGATATCTTTGCATAGAGCTACGCAAGTTTCAGTATTAAAGTCTATCTTTTGAATCGATTAGGAGGTCTAAAATTGGAAGGGCAGAGAGTCCTCTTACATGCCACCCTCAATCCTCTGGAGCGGTAGACTCGAAGCTAGATGCATACGAAAAATCCGCGCCGTCCATCATTCCAATCCCATTCTTCCATCCTTCCATTCTTCTTAACCACCCTGAACTACCAGTTTGCGGAAAGCCGCACGGTACCCAATCCGTCCAAGACCCATCAGCACAATCGCCCATGTGAGTTGTATCAACAGCGCGCTGACGAGGCTGCTTCCTGTTAATTGACCGACATAAAGCGCCGTTGGAGTGTAGATAATAGCGCGAAACGGCAACACCTCCGCCACCTTGGCTAAGAACGTAGGATAAAACTCCAGCGGCAAAAAGTAACCGGAAAACAACATTGATAGCCCCCATACGACAAAGGTGTTAATTCCGCGAATCTCGACAAGCCAGAAGGCGAGACTACCGATGATGAATTGGATACTGAAAAGAATGAGATACCCCAAGAACACGCTAAATATAAAGAGCACCACAGTTAGGAACGATGGCGGAAGGGATAAATTGAAAATCACATGAAACGAAATAACTTTCGGCAGCATGTTAAATAGCAGCGTATGGGCTGAGGTTCCGGCAGCCGTTGCAAGCGTCATCAACTGAAAATTGATCGGTTTCATTAAATCCGTGACGATCTCGCCAGTGCGTACCTTCTCTTCGACGATACGCGCCACCGGTAGGGTAAAATTGAAGGTCAGCAAAGTCTGCGAGATTACGATATACGTCAGAATTCGATTAAGGTCGTATCCCGCTACCGATCTTTGGTCTGTATACAACGCCTTCCACAGATAGACGTAGATCAGCATAAAGAGCACATTGACAAATAGCTCCATCCATAGCTCGAACCGATAGGTTAGCGTTCGCTGAAAGGCTTTCGCCGCAAAAACGAGATATTTCTTCATCGTGAATTTCCGGCAACTAATGACTCATACCGAAATTATATATCCGCCGAACAATCTCCTCAATTTCCGGTTCCGAGATTGTCAAATCTTGAATCTCGTAACGCGCCGCCAATCGAGCGATTACTTCCGAAGCGGGCAGCGCATCTCGGTCAAATGCGAGCCAGATACGGTTTTCCTCACGTCGGGTCAGATTCACACCCTCAAGTTGAATATCGGGGTATGCTTGCGCCAGATCTACAATGAGCATACGGGTTTTGCCGTACTGTTTCTTCAGGGCATCAATCCCGCCGTCATAGATGATTTTGCCACTGTCAATGATAATGAGTCGTTGACATACTTGTTCGACATTGTTGAGGTCGTGAGTCGTCAGGATTACCGTGACTTGACGTTCAGCGTTTATCTGCTTGAGGAACTGGCGAATCTGCTCTTTGGCAACCACATCCAAGCCGATGGTCGGCTCATCTAAATATAGAATCTCCGGGTTATGTAGCAGCGCTGCAGTTAGATCGCACCGCATCCGCTGACCAAGACTCAGTTTTCGTACCGGCGTGGACAGATACGGATGCAATTGCAACAGTTCGCTGAAGAATTCAAGATTCTGCTTGTACTGGTTCTCGGGAATTTCGTAGATGTGTTTGAGCAACTCAAAGGAATCGATAACGGGCAGATCCCACCAGAGTTGCGTTCGTTGTCCAAACACAACGCCAATCCGGCGTGCATTTTCCTTCCGATGGAGATAAGGCGTCAACCCCATCACCTCAATATGACCCGAAGTTGGCACAAGAATCCCCGTAAGCATTTTGATGGTCGTCGACTTCCCCGCCCCGTTGGCGCCGATGTATCCCACCAATTCCCCGCGTTCAAGGGTGAAGTTCACATTGTCAACGGCTTTTATGATGTCGTATTCGCGCGAGACTGTGCTACCAAGGCTTCCCCAAAACCCCTTGCGGCGTTTATGCACCTTGAAGTTCTTGCTTAAATGTTCAACTGAAATAATGGGCATTTGGTCACCGTGACGTTTTTGAGGCACAACTTCGCCTAGAGTTATGGGTTGGGGAACAGTATGGCTAGCTTTACGCGCCGAATTAGCACACTGAATAATATAGCCAGTCTTACGAGGAAGAGATTACACAATGGCGCAGTCGGAAGGGAGAAGCGGGTTAATACAGCAAAGACTCACTCGCGTAGACGTGAGGTGGCATGATTCATCAGATAACAAACGTTGTGTTCGCCAAAGATTAATTGGCGAACACAAGGATCTCAGCCTAGAGTGGCGTAGGTCAAATTTGGGAAGTGTAACTACATGACTGGGCAAGGTGATTATTAAAGCCTAGAATTATATCACTTTTCTCTAGTGATAACAACCGCTATTAAACCACACAACGCTCGTGGCTCACAAGACAGGTGAGGAATTAGCGATAGCCACGTATTTTGCCTCGTCGAATCCGTTCTTTCTTGCCTTCTTATGCCGGGGCAAAAAATCCGTGACAAAACAAACGAGATGTGACATAATTCGACGATGTTCAACTCATGTGCGGTCACGCCGTAGTCTAGTCTCGCTATCCTCATGATTCACTATTTCGGAGGTATTGATGTCAGAGTTGTCAGAGCAGGAAATGTTTGCAGTTTTACGAGAGTTTGATACACCTTCAATAACGAATGTTGTCGCAACCTATCCCGGAACCGAAACTTGCCTTGGGCTTTATAATCCTTGGACGGAAAATTGGTATACCGACACGTCGATTCGTTGTATGTATCCAGAGTTGGGAGCGCTCGTCGGATATGCTGTCACATGTGTCTACGGTCTGCCAGATCCAAATTACTCTGAGTTATCGTTCTTGGATGTCATTGACGCGATGGACGCATCCAAGAAACCAACCATTCTAGTATTTGAGCAAAAGTTTCCTCCCGAAATAGCCAACAAAGCTGGGCTTGCAGGAGGGAATATGACTTCAGCGATGAAAGCGGTTGGGTGCATCGGCGCCATATCGAACGGTCCTTCGCGCGACCTGGATGAGATTCGGCCCATGAAATTTCAGTATCTGCTCAGTGGCATTACGCCGGGCCACGGCGCCATGGCACTTCGGGCAATTAACGTTCCCGTCTCGGTCGCAGGGATGGATGTGGCACCGGGCGAGCTTATCCACATGGACGAGAACGGCGCGTGCAAGTTCCCGGCAGACAAACTTGAAGCCGTCGTGAAAAACGTTCAGGCATTGCGCGATGAAGAAGCTGACCGCATTGGCAAACTGGCAAATGCCACATCTGCAAAACAGGTGCGAGCCATCTTCAGCGGTCATTCCTATGCTGAAGATGAAGAAGGTGAATAGAGGAACCGCCTGAAGATCCAGCGGAGGTTTGAAGCACCCATCTCAAACACAGATTGACTTCTCTTTACGCCGAATCCTCTTTGTCCGAGTAAATTAGGAACCCTTACCTTCGGATACCGGTGACAAGCCTTCAGGGTAGAGTATACACATCCAAATACCTTCTATATGCCCATTCCAAAACGGCTTTTCTTGGCTGCCCTCGCAATTTCGGGCGCCGCCAGTTTTTTGCTGTTCGGTTACGAATTTATTCGCGCCGTATCGACATCACTGTTTATTGAGGCATACGGCGCCGTAAATCTTCCGTGGGTAATGTTTGCGGTACCGCCGAGTACATTCCTGCTGCTATATGTCTATGGTCGGATACTCTCGAAAATAGGGGCAAATCGTGCCCTATTGCTGACCTCGTTATTGTCCACGGTTCTAATTGGCAGTGGCTACGGTTTGTTATTGCAGCGAGTTGCACTTGCAGCCGCCTTTATCTACATCTTTCGTGAAGCTTATATCGTCCTGATTATTGAGCAATACTGGTCACTTGTCAACAGCACGCTAAGTTCTGATCAAGCACGTCGAATCAATGGTCCATTCTGTGGAATTGCATCGCTCGGCGCCATAATCGGTGGACTTCTTGTGGGGCAATTGGCAACACCGCTGGGTTCCGAGTCGCTACTGCTTTTCGCCGCGGGGTCGCTTATTCCTGCGGCAGTGTGCTCCGGCTTCGCATACGCGCTGGCTGGCGAACCGAAACCGAGGGTGGAGGAGGCGGGTGGCAAAAAGGGACACATAGGGATAGCGCTGTTTTTTAAGTCGCGTTATCTGGTGCTTATCGGCTTACTCATCTTGACAACGCAAACCGTCTCAACGGTCTTGGATCTACGCTTCAACGGGTTAGTGGAGATTGAGAAGGTATATGCGGACGAGAGAACGGCTTTTTACGGTTCGTTCTACGCCGGAATCAGTACGGTGGCGCTTCTGTTGCAATTTCTTGCCGTCCCGTTGATTCTCAGGTTTGTTTCGCTACGTGCGGTGCATCTCGGGATTCCGGCAGTTCATCTTCTCACTTGCGCAATATTAGCCATCAAGCCTTCGCTAAGGAGCGGGTCAACGGCTTTTCTCCTATTCAAAGCGCTCGACTATTCGATTTTTCGCGCAGGCAAAGAGATTTTCTACATCCCGTTGTCATTCGATGCACGCTACCGAGTGAAACAGATAATTGACACCTTCGGCTATCGGACGGCAAAGGGGGGCAGCGCAGGCGTGTTTGCACTTGTTGGTCTATTCGCGAAGATTCCCGGTGTCGCTTTTTCAGTTGTGGCGATGGTAATGGCGGCAGTCTGGTCGGTTCTGGTGTCAACAGTTACAAAGCGCTATCAAGACTTGGAAGCCATGAAAAGTCCACCACATGAAGGCTGAAGGGAGCGGCTCAGGAGATGAAGGAGAGCAGTTAGAAGGGGAATGACGGCAAATGCCCGTTTTTGAATCTGCCGAGAAACTCTATCGTTGTTTAGGCGACTTTCTTGAGTTGATGAGTAATCATCCTCAAACCCGAAGGCTGCTACAAACAACCGAATTGACCGTCAGGTTTGTTTACACCGAGCCAGAGGCCTCTATCACCTTGGTTGCACGAGACGGAGAGCAATCCGTCCACTACGGAGATTATGGCGAGTCGCCCGACGTACAACTGTCGATGTCGGGCGATATAGCGCACCGCTTTTGGATGGGGGAGGTTAACGTAATGAACGCCATTCTCACACGCCAGATTGTGGCGGATGGGCCTCTCAACAAGATTATGGAACTCAAACCTCTGATTAAAGCGGCAATGGAAATCTATCCCCGGCACTTTAAGGAGTACGTTTCGCCAGTTTCAAGCTAACTAAAAGCGGCTTTCGATTTCTCCCCATAGATGATTGGCGCGGTATCTAAATCATCTATGTAACCCGCTAATCCTTCCCGCTTGCCGTCAATAGGCCGGCTTCGGTCTGCACGGAGATGAATGGCTAGGCTTTGACGCGGTGCACTCGACAGGTTGAAATTGCTTCCGTGCAAAACTCTTTTGTCGTGAAGGCTCATTCCGCCGGAGTCCATTAGAGCTGAAATCTCCTTCCACTTCCGATTGGGTGATAGGGCAAAGACTTCTTCAGAAATGTCCTGACTGTAGAAGTCGCCGCCGGTAATTTCCTTCCAGCGATGCGAACCTGCCACGAATTTCATGGGACCTGATGATGCCTCCACATCACTTAACGCGACCCACGCCGTGAGTAGCTGACTCCCGTCTTCCCAAGTTCTACCCCAATACTGCCAATCCGTGTGCCATCCAATCTTGGTTGGGGTAGGCTGTTTATCGGACGCTGGCGGTTTGTAGAGCAGTTGTACCCACCACACCTGAATCATCTCGGCACCCGTTACGTGGGCAGCCCATTCGCCAATTTCGGGAGACCGAATAAGTTCCCCAATTGCTTTGTTGCCAAGTTGCGGCTGTTCAATTTTGCAGAGACGATCTGGGGCATCACCGGGTGCCCACGGGGACTTCGCCGGAGGCGTTCCCGTATCATAAACCCCTTCGCGAATCATGTCCAGGCCTTCACTAGCTTTCCGAACGCTTTCCAGATTTATGAGGGGCTCTTTGAAGACGCAAAAACCGTTCTCGGCGAATGAATTCTTGATGTCCAATGGCATTGTTGCGCTCCCTGTCCTACGAGGGTGAGTCTATCAGCATACAAACACACTTGGTGATCTATCAAACGTTGAACCGTATATCAAGAATAGTGTTTTCCGGGATAATGTAGTCGCGATCGACCAGCTTCGTCAGATCCTTTGACCGGGCGTCCTGCAGGCTGTGCGCGGTAAGCATGTTGTTGCAACTGATGAGTTCTGCCTTGATGAACCCTCGGGCGAGATCAGAATGGATCTGGCCCGCGCACGTCACGGCATCTGCGCCTTTCTCCACTAGCCAGGCGTGAACCTCCTGTTTGCCGACGGTATAAAAAAACATTACGCCTGCTTGCTCCATGATAGCACAGCATACACGAGTCGCATCCAGCGATATGTCCTCAAAAACGACTGTAGGCTTGCGACTCAATAGACCGAATGCGTTGACAATCGACGCTTCACTATCGCTTATAGGCAAATCACAGAGCAGTTTTTCATCCTCAAGATGCGCTAAGCATTTTTCTAGCACTGCCATCTCGATCGCATCCTCAACCCTAGTCAGTCGGCTTTCAATCTTTTCCATATCAAGAATCAGCAGATCCAAAAGACTGTTGTCTGCTATGGCTATAGCGTGCGCCGCCTCGTAGTCATCGAATAGGAACTCGAAATAGTACGGTGAGGATTTGGCCGGTTTAAACTTGTCGACGAGCCCCATGAAAATCTGGTCATTGTATCTCACCTTGCCCTGTAGAACATCTAACCCGGAATATGCTATTTTCACTCTGTCTGGAAACCTTTCGCATGATTGAGAACGAGCCTACAACCCGTCCTCGTTAATATGCAATCTAGTCGTCTGCGCTTATCTCTGCTCCTACCGGCAGATCCTCCATTACAGGACTTTGGACGGGAGAACGAATTCTTGCAAACAACGCGTTTATATCCGTTGTAATCGCGTATAGCGCCGGCATAACAAAGAGTGTCAACAGCGTCGCAAACGTCAGTCCGAAGATGATCGTGCTAGCCAACGGCATCCAGATCGGCGATTTTCCGCCCAACCCGACCGCCATCGGAATCAATCCGCAGACCGTTGTAATGGTTGTCAACAGAATCGGACGTAATCGGACGCCAGCACCTCTAAGAATCGCGCGCCACCGACTGCTTCCATTTCTGCGATAGCGGTTAATGAAGTCGATTAGCACAATCGAGTCATTAACCACAATTCCGGCGAGCGCTACAATGCCAAACATGGCTATCATGCTTAACGTCGCGCCTACAGCCAAGAGTCCAATCATCGCGCCGATGATTCCGAATGGCACCGCCAGGAGAATAATTACGGGTTGAAGGAAGGACTTAAACTGAGTCGCCAAGATAACATAAATCAAGAAAACACCAATCACAAATAGCTGAACCAGATCGGCAAAGGATTCCTGAATCTGATCGAATTCACCTCGGAAGTCCAGGCGGTATCCGGGAAACATAGTCTCTATGCCCGCGAATGTCTCAATTAGCGCTTGATTTACTTCAACAGCTGTAGTCTTGTCAGAATCTACGGAAGCATTTACCGTAATCGCCCGATCTCCGTCAAAGCGGCGAACCTCGACATATCCCCTTTCCTCTTGCACATCGGCGATGTCTCTCAACGGAACAATTTCTCCCGCCGGCGTAGATATTAGGAGCTCCTCAAGGTCTGAGATTGTCTGAAGAGCGGCTTCGCTATATTTGACGATCACATCTACGGCCTCGTCGGCATCACGATAGGTGGTAGTAATATTGCCTTCGACTGCATTGCGAACATTGTAGGCTATTTGAAAGACATTTAACCCAAATTGATGCGCCTTTTCCTGCTTCACGTGCACTCGGAGTTCGGACTTCCCGACGAGAAAATCATCCTGAATTGCATAGACGCCTTCCATCTGACGCAATTCCGCTTTAAGCAGGTCGGCAATCCGATTTAATTCACGGAAATCCGGTCCCTTGATTTTCACATCAACGTCGGCTCCCTGGGGCGGTCCTCCTTGCAGTTTATCAATGGTAAGTTTTTCGATGCCGCTGATTTTCGCAACCTGCGGACGAAGGTCGTTCACAATATCATCTACACTGCGTTTGCGCTGATCTTTCGGAACAAGTTCAACCAGCACTTCGCCTACATTCGATCGCAATGTTGTACTGCCCAATATACCGGATGTTGGGGTGTGTAATCCGAGGTTGCTTACAATGGCGACCCGTTCGGCAGCCGGGATAGACGCGGCGACCTTCTCAAGTTGAGAAATCACCACGCTAGTCTCTTTCATCCCAAACGAAGGAGGCATTTCGGCTTTCAGATAGAATTGGGGAAAGTCTTCTCCGGGAAACAACTCCTTATCAAGTGCCATGAACGCAGCGGCACAAACCACCACGCCCGTAGCCAATACTCCGATCACCACGGCATACCGCCATCGCACGGTGAATTTCAAAACCGCTACGTAACGCTTCTTTATCGGATTAAACCAGTTGTTACGACGGGTATTTTTATTCGATGCCTTTCCCCACTCGGCAACGTGGGCGGGAAGAATCATAAAGACTTCAAGCAATGATGCTACTAGCACCAAAATGGCAACAATAGGCACAACACGCATAAATTGACCGGGTATACCCGACATGAACATCAGCGGCCCAAACGCCGCAACCGTGGTCAAACTTGCAGCAAGAACGGGAGCTCCTACCTGTTCGGCGCCAACGACGGCAGCTTCGCGCGGCGATTTTCCTCGCTGAATGTGTCGATAGATATTTTCAATCACCACAATAGCATCATCTACGACAATACCTACGACGAGTATCAAGCCAAATAAAGCGACACCGCTGAGCACGATCCCCGTCAAGTGCATGAAAAGGAAGGTCGCCATGAATGCAACCGGGATGCCAAGTGCAGCAAAGAGCGCGTTACGAAAGCCCAAGAATACGAACAACAGAATAACTACAAGAAAGAGCCCGAAGAAAGCATTGGTTTCGAGGATACCAAACCGTTCCCTCAGAATAACGGAGTAATCATTTACTATTGAAATCTTTGCATCCTCCGGCGCAACCAATTTGTAATCTTCAACGAGTTCGCGAATTTGCTCAACCAACTTGATGGTATTTGTTTCTGTCTTGCGTTGAATTGTCAAACTGATGGAGGGCGTGCCGTGAATACGTGACAACGTGCGTGGCTTCTCGTAGGTATCGGAGACGGTTGCAATATCGCTCAATCGTAATGAGGTGCCCGTACCTCGCGATCGGATTATCGTGTCTTGAATCTCATCAATACTCCGAAATTCGCCCAAGGTGCGAACAAGGTATTCAGATACGCCAACTTCCAGCGTTCCCGCAGGCAGGTTGAGGTTGTGGTACCTCAACGCATTTATCACCTCGGTGATAGGAAGCTGATATGCCCGCAGCTTGTTCGGATCGACTTCAATCCAAATCTCTCTTTCGCGCACTCCTGCCAAGCGTACAGATCCGACACCCTTGATGTCAAGAATCTCGTCCCTGAGATTCTCGGCGATAGCCTTCATCTGCGGCTCCGAGATGGATCCTCCAACGACGAGTGTTAGCACGGGAAAATTTGATTCCATGTCGAATTCCACAACTTCCGGCTCATTCAAAATCTCGTTCGGGAGATCGTTCACGCGTTCCACTGCGGAGCGCAAGTTTTGGAGTTGCTTGCTGTATTCCCTATCGCTAATCTCTTCGAACTGAAGCGCAATTGTAGATATCCCTTCTGAAGATGTCGAAAGCATCAGATCAATCTTGTTGACCTCGTCTTCGATAGCTTCCTCAATTGGGACCGTTACCAATTTCTCAACCTCTTCGGGAGACGCGCCGGGGTAGATGGTTGTAATCGTGGCTGATTGTACCATAATATCGGGGCTTAGCGCCCTTGGGAGCACGAACCACGCGATCGTACCGAACACGATGATTATAATCATCAGTAGGTTTGCAAAGACCGGATTACTTACAGAAAGTTTCGGGAGGGACATTTTGGCTTTTCCTTACGTGCGGATTCTTGAGCAAATGGCGTAAAGGTGCTTCTAGCGTGAGGGAGATTGCTCCGAATTTCACTTACCCGAAGATTATCCGCATATTAGAATTATAGCAACTAGGTCACCATTTTAACAATGCAAAATCCGATGAATATCAGGTGCGATTGGCTTTTTCTTTCACGAGTCACTCTACCAAACTGACTCCGAAATATGTTATCATTTTGGTTGTCCCGCGGATGTCAACCGGCGTCAGTTAAGTTGCCGATACACATGAGTTCGACCTTCTTTGAGTCGCACCATCCCCACGCTAAAGTCTAGAGATGAGGTGAATACCAATGTCGACACGATGGCCCTACAAATTCCACATTGTTGTGGTGTTACTGCTGCTCAGTGGATGCGCAATTTTTAGACCGCAGCAAGGAACGGAAAAAGAGATTGTCGATCCCTTGATTGAACGCCACGAGCAGTGGAAAAAGCAGATTGACCGAGGGAATTGGGCATTTCAAAACGGCGATTTTGGGACGGCAATCACGGCATACGAGGCGGCGCTCGCGATTAAACCGACATCAAGCGAGGTTCAGCGCAAAATCGGCGAAATTCACTTTCAACAGCAGCACTATGAAAAAACTGCCGCCGCCTTCGCCGCGTATCTGAAACTGAAGCCGGGAGACACCATCGTACGGAACTATCTTGGGTACACTTATGAAGAACTGAATGACTACGACTCGGCGGCTCAAGAATATGAAGGTACGTTGAAATACGACCCCGTGGATTTGTACGCTTTGAACCACCTCGGTTTGGCGTACAAGCAGACAGGGCATCTTGATGAGGCCGAACGTACACTGCGGAAGGTCTTGGAGCTTGATCCTAAATGCCAGAGGAATGAGAGCGAAAACTTGCATAACTATTTGGGGGCGATTCACCTGGAACGAGAAGAGATTGGTGATGCTATTGCCGAGTTCCGTGAATCTGCTCGGCTTTTTCCGAATGCCGTTTGGCCGCGTCAGCAACTAGCCGTGCTGTATGAGTCGCGCGGGCATTACTACCAGGCACAACTCCAGTATCAGAAAATCTTGGCGATTGACCCAGATAACCTGCTGGCTCCGACGCGTCTCCAAGCGCTGTCGCAACTGAATACGAGTGCGTCAGTTTCGCCAGAGGTAGCCCCGGTGAATATCGTAGACATCGATTCCGAAAGCATCATCGCGGAAGCATCCAAACGGGACCGTTATCTCGACGCCGATGTGATAATTCTGCTGAATCAGTTCAGCCATGACATCTCCCCCACCGGGCAGTCGAGATACACGACGCATCAGATTGTAAAACTTTTGACACAGCGTGGTATTGAGAAATACGACGACATCGCTATTCCCTACCAACCAAATGCGCAAAATCTCAACGTCAACATTGCACGTACAATCACCCCCGACGGAACAATTGTTCAGCCTTCCGACGAAGGTTATAATGAAGTCACGCCGCCCGGACTCTTGTCATATAATATCTATTCGGATGTTCTATGGAAGGTCATCTCCATGCCTGCGCTATCGCCGGGGGCAATAATTGAATATCAAGTGACGTTTCAAGATATCGCAAGTGAATCCGTCGGGAAACAAACGTGGTTTTGGGGAGGGTTCAACTTTCAATCGACCGTTCCGACCTTGGAAGCGCGTTATGCCCTGCGCCTCCCCGATGATTTGAAATTTCGGTGGAAAACGCACAATTGCGAACTTACGCCGCAGGTACAACAAGCATCTGAAACAACCACGTATTTGTGGTCGGCAACCGATGTGCCGCCGATTGATGAGGAAACAGGAATGCCCGCTGTCAACGATGTGGCGATGCGGCTAAGCTATTCGTCATTGGAATCGTGGGACGAGGTCTACACTTGGTATAAAGATCTTGCGAAAAATCGATACCACGCGGATCATGCCATCCAATCAGTAGTCGATCAACTGACTGTGAACATTCCGAAAACGGAAGACAAAATTCGTGAAATCTACAACTTTGTGGCATCCAAGATTCGTTACGTCGGGATTGAACTCGGTCAAAGCGCTTATCAACCTTCTCCCGCCTCGGACGTCATGAATAACTTGTATGGCGACTGCAAGGACAAGACAACACTGCTAATAACAATGCTCGATCTCGTTAGCGTCAAAGCTTTTCCGGTATTGCTCAACCCTTCGCCTCATGACCGGATCGATACCGACCTTCCATCTCTCGGACAGTTTAGTCATATGATAGCTGCGGTTCCCAATTCTAACGGGGATTATATATGGCTAGATGCGACATCCAACACCTGCAGCTTTGGAGACCTTCCGGACGTTAATCAGGGACGCAAAGGATTTCTAATCGGTGATGAATCCGGGAAATTCATAGACATTCCGATTATTCCGGCAGAAGCCAATCAATTAATCCTCAAGACCGACATGCAATTGGACGAAGAGGGCGCGGTTCATGGGGAGATTACCATGCGGACGAGGGGACAGTACAACCTTGATTCGCGGTTGAGGTACCGACAATTGAGGCCGAATGATTGGAAAGATACCCTTGCTGTCGAACTAAGCCACCAATTTCCGGGGATCCATGTGGATTGGGTAACGTCCTCCAATTTGGGCAACCTTGACAATCCGGTCGAGATGAGAGTTGGTTTCCGTGTTGACGATTACGCGCAATCCATTGATGGGCGGGTGTTATTGCCTCTCCCGATTGATGAGTTCGGGGATTATGCCGAACTCTTCGCGGCAACGACGCGAAAGTATGCACTTAATCTCGGCTACCCGATGCAAGTGAAAAAAGAGATTTCAATTGAACTACCGGATGGCTGGATGGCGATACTACCCGACGAACTTACCATGGAGTCCAGTGTTGCAACCGTGAATCGTCAATTCAGTGGAGATGGAAATTTCATTCGTTATGAACTCAGTTTTACACTTAATCAATCAGTGATTTCGCCCGAGGGATATTTTGCAGCCAAGCAGTTTTTTGACACGCTTGCGAGAGAGGATGGCAGCCACCTAATTCTTGAGCGCCTGCAAGGGAGTTAAGAGCCGGTATGAATAATAAGTGGCAAAGCCGTTTTTGGGCATTTGAGTTGCTATTGCCTGTCGCCCCGCTGGGACTTTTGATGCGTAGTGAATCGGCGTTTCTACACACCTATCGCCCCGCTGGGGCTTTCAAAGGTTGGTGTGCAGTGCGCACTCTACAAAAGTCGCGAGCTGGAGGAGAGAAGAAATCGACGATTTGATGATTGCCGATCCTTGAAAATCAGGTGAGATTGTCCTTCAGAAATACTAGGCTTGCATTTTTGATTTGAATCGGGTATAATAATATTTTAGTGCAACTGCAGCATGGATTTAGCAAGTTCTGTAAGTAGTGTTAGGTTCAAAACTGAAGCATTTTCCCGGCATGGTGTCATTTTGTACCTCTCAGCTTTTCAGGCTTCACGAGACATTTGCAGGTTGTAGATTCAATCAAAGGAGGTGCAATTCAATGGCGCAAGGTAAAGTAAAATGGTTTAGCGACCAGAAGGGCTATGGATTTATTACCACGGATGAAGGTGAAGATGTCTTTGTGCATTATTCCAACATCGGTGGGGATGGTTTCAAGAGCCTTGATGAAGACGACCAAGTTGAGTTTAACATGGTTCAAGGGCCCAAAGGCTTTCAGGCTGAGGAAGTAAAGAAGGTTTCGGCTTGGTAAATTAAACAAACACTGTCCGGGGAAAAAGGCTCTCAATCAATTGAGAGCCTTTTTTGTGCCTGAGAGTCGAAGAGGATATCCGCCGAGACGCCGGTCATCTACAATTCTTCAGGGAAGGAAAGTGTGTACAGAATCTACAATTGCAGGACGTTCATCCGGGGATGCGCGAGGACGACCGTATTCAGCTCGACGCTTTTGATGACGCGATTATCACGGAAACAGATCGCGATTGGCTTCAGGAGACAGCCTTAGACACATGGGTTTTGATGGAGGCATGCAACGAATCTGCTCAAACCCGGGAGCGGGTAGATGTTCAAGCGTTTCGGGCGAGGTTGATAGATTAAGGGATAGGATTGAGGAAGTTCGGATGGTTCTTATCATCCGGACGATAGGATTTAAGGTAACTTCAACTTAACATCCAAGAAGAGCAGGGAGCAGCCGGAACAAACTAGAGGAAAAGGCTGGTGGGATCTCTATCCGGATCTGTTCAGTCGTTTGATTGCAGGGGAATTCTATCGCCCTCCTTAATCAGTCGGTTGATCGCACCCTACAAAATAACAATCAGTTCTAATCGTGGCCGGCACTGGCACTGTAGATGTCAACATCTGAAACCTTGATGTAACTGCCGATTGCGGCTTCGTATGTTCCTCCACTCCAGCGCGCCACGTTGATGACGTTTTCGTGTTCCTCGTCCTCAAAATTCCAGTAGTAAAACGGCTCGCTCTCGGAACCGTCATTTTCATAAAATTGGCTTTCCCCGGACGCAGTGAAGTAGTAGATTACACCATCAAAGTCAAAGTTGCCAGTTTCCTCATCGTCAACGGCAGTTAAATCTTCGGGCGTTAAGCCAAGGGAGGCAAAAGGCATTTCTCGTGTGAGGCTCACGTTCAAACCTCCGCGATCTTGCCAGTCGAGCCAATACGTTCGCCCCTCATCGCCGGTCAACTTTAATTCAAACCACTCTCCGTCTTCTTCCGTATACCTGTCCCTTTGCTCTACGAGGTATTCGATTCCGTTGACAGCAAGGACTCCGCCCGGTTTCACGTCATCCAGGGTTGGCGGCGATTCGACAAGATCAGATTCTTTTTTCCGTAAGAAAAGCACCCAAATAACAGCTATCACGACCAAGACGCCCGCAAGTACGATTATTAGTTCCACAATCTGTTATTCCGTGTAGACAGTGCCCTGCCTTTGCTAAGCCCTTCCGTGTCGGATATAGACTTGCCGTATTCTCCGACCAGCGTCATTTTCCATATCCCCTACTGCCACCCCTGAACGAACCGCCACTTCGAGTAGAGGCTCGGGTTCTACCAAAACCGGAAGTCCGACTTCTACTAGAGGAGGTACTGGATCTGTTAACTGACGATCTCGTCGCAGAAGATCTACTGCTTCCAAATCCGCCCCTGCGAGAGGCGCCGCTCGTCCGCGCCGCCATGGCGCGCTTAGACTTCATCTGCGTGATAGATTTTGGCGCCTGAGTGCGGCTTTGTGCTTTGCTGCTTCTTGCCACATTGCTGGCTGGTCTGGTTGAGGCAGGAGATGTGTTGTAGCGTGTTACCGTGCGCGTCACGCTGCGGGTCGCCACCGGCATGTGCCTACCGCCGTAGAATCCTCCGTACCAACCACCACCGTACCAACCGCGCCCGTACCAGCCGTACGGCCGGAAAAGAATGTCGCGAAGAATCATATATTGGAAGTACGACGCCATCCAACTATGCCCCTGGGCGTGATAGGTGCTGTTGTGGTGAGGAGTCTGTCCCTCGTAGACGTACTTGTTCGATTCCGCGTTAATTGCCATTGACTGCGCCTTCTGATCGTAGGTCACCGAAAGTGCTACCAGTTCAATGCCGTCTTGTGCGATCTTATGCCAATCCGCATTCTTCTCCGGATCTGTGGGATGATTGCCGGGATCCGGAACACGGAGCGAGTAGACAGCCGCTTTGCCCTCCACCGATTCGGGAACTACAAGCAGCGGGTCGATTTTTCCATCCTCGTTGAGATCCACCCGATAATTCACCTCCGAGTCGTCCATGATTTTCTGGCTCAGTTTCTGGACAACCTTTTGCTGAAATTCTTTGGACTCGGGTTTTTTCGTGGGCGCAATTTCTTTAAAGACCTCCTTAAGCACATCCGGGAGGATTGCCGGGTTAAGTTTGTCGGTCAGGTCAATCTTCGCCGAGACCTGCGATCTGCCAACGCCGACCGGAACGTCCTTTGAACGATTATCGCAACCTGCCAAAGCCACTAACATGACACACAAGAGACAACCAATCAGCGCTGCGGAATTTTTTTGCATTAGATTCTCCTCTAGAATGCGAGCCAAACAGAACCGATAAACGCAGCCGTCAAAAGACCACCGCCGATGACAGCATACGGATTATAGTAGAATGGATCGTAACCACATCCATAATCAATCACTTCCTCTTCGTATTCCTCAACCACCTCTTTCCGCGTCGTCATGGATTGGGGCGGATTTAGGTACTCACCATCGTCGTCGTCATCCTCTTCTTCTTCCCATCTTTTCTTGGTTTCCTCAATACCCCGTTCAATCACGTCGAGCATCACGTCATCTCCGGATATCTCGTCCCCCGTTTCCTCGTCAACATAAGCTAAATCCTCGGGCCAGAGGTTTGTATTTACAATCTCTTCAACCTTCCCCCAAAACTCGTCGGAAACCAGATCGAATTGCCACGATTTCTCCATTCCGATTCTTCTTTCGGAGAGAAGCGACATGAAGGCTATCGTGAAAGGGTTGAGATCCGTCTTGTGCCCTTCTCCTTCAGCGAGTCTCTGTTTGTAAATACATACGGCTACTCGTAAGTCTTCCCAGGTCGGCCGCCCCTCTTCGTCGAGCGCCTCCCAATCCGCGTCTTCATCGGCAAATGCGCCTTCACCCAAGTCTACACCGGCAAATATATCGTATGTTAGGATAAAGTCCCACCAACGTGCAATGAAATTGTGGTAAATCATCTCTCCCTTTCGGGTCGGTGAATAGTATTCGGCGCCTTCCTCAATAGTCCAATGCTCATCGAAATGTTCATCCAGTAGGTTTTCAAGAAACTTATAATCGCCGCTTAGCAAAACTGGCGGCAAATCCTTTTCTTCAATCATGCGATACAGGAGGAATCGGGAAGCCAACTTCGTCTTTAGTTCTTGATCCATTTGAATCTTTCTTTCAGACATCACAAACTCCTCGCGCCACTAGCAATGACTATCAATAATCGCCAATGCGAAATCTCTTGACAATTTCGTAGGGATACATTATCATTCAAGTCCACGACGTGCCTGTAGCTCAGCTGGATAGAGCGTCAGCCTCCGGAGCTGAAGGCCGGGCGTTCGAATCGCCCCAGGCACATCATCATCATCCCACCTTTTGTTCTTACCCACTCTTATGAGGCGTAGAGTTCCGAATTAGCGCCGATGTTCAATTATACTCTTGATTGACAATCGCTGTCAATGATTTAGATTCATCTGGCAAGAGTGAACTTTCTCCCACCCTTTGACAGCGATGAAGGAGATTTGCATCTCTCACAAGGACTGTACGACACTTTCTAATCATTCGTCCGCGGCTTCAGGTCGTGCGTTCAAACGTCAACCAAACCCAAGAGGATACATAATGCGTCAATCAGCGCTGTGTAGGGCCAACCTGCGTTTTCGCGTGAGTGAAATGGAATTCGTCACAATTGAATCAATCTCTTCACGGTCCAAACCCATTAACCTCAAAAGGTAGAGTTGGAAAATCAACTCTACTTCCAGATAAAGAGACGGTAAATCCACCTTAGCTACTTCAGACTCCAAAGATTTGTCACGATGTGTTAGATAATTGCGCATAATCACAATCTGATGAATCAACACGCTTCGTTGTCTCTTGTCTCCCACGATTTCTTTGAATGGCGCAATAATCCACTTTATTCTTTTTCTTAAGGATAACTCATTTCCGTAGGCTAATTTTTCATTTAACCATCTCTGCTTATCGACCGGACATTGAGCCAGGAGGTATTTCTTTAAGTCCTCGAATTCGGATTGGTCCATCTGTGTGTCATTTGAGGTCCTCCTATGGCATACTTCCAAACCTTGCACTAAGGTCAAGAATTTTACCTCAACGTATTGCGGTTCCGGCATTTGCGTCCAAAAGTACAAGTCTAATGTGGGTGCAAGTTGCTCGTAAGTATCTAGCCAATTATTAATTAAACGTTCAGCTTCTTCACGTATCATCTTAAATCCGAATAGCATGTTACTGCCATAGTTCTTTGAATCGCTCTGAGAGGGCACCCAGCTCTGATAATAGATGCGAATCGGAATAACCTTTGTGACATCCTTTACAGGGCCTTGGCTTGGACCATGTGAAGTTGCTAATATACTATGCAAACAGACGGCTTCGTTCATGGCGAAACGCAAAAATTTCGTGAATCTATGAGCAATCAGTATAAATTGGTCTAACTCGCGCAATTCCGTAGAAACTAACTTGAGATAAGTTTTCTGGCTTATACTTGCCTCCTTAGCATTCGAATTTGTCACTGGAGCTGTCCAAGCGAACGCGATTGAGAATTGCAGATGTTTTTGGAGATTCATTGAAATCTCTGCAGGTTGTTGATATGAGATAGTTGCTTTGTTTTTTCGAAATTTTTCGTCAACCTTCAACCCGGTTATTCCGATCCATTCATCAAGGCCTTCTACGCTAAAGGTTACAGTCTTAAAATGGGGTATTTCTTCCTCAGCATAGGAAGCCCCCAGAAACGCTCTAGACACATGAAGAATTGATTTCAATATCCCTCCTCTAAAATCAAGTGTCCTTGTTTTCTCAGAGCAATCATCCAGAGAAACAGGACCATCTTTTTCAACCTGGCCCACTATTCGTTTCACATGATTGTCGTTAGGTCCAATCATTCCACCGTCCAAAGACTCTAGTACCTCCAGTTCAATTATCCCTCCATCTGATATGGAGAGCGTTCCAGGTACTTTTCGGTCAGGTGTACACGGTAGCCAAAAATAACCGAATCTCTTAAACTCTTCCTTAACTCTCACTCAGGTATCCTCCCAATGTGGTTAGCGCGGTGGTTAGCGCGCGGATGATTCTTGACCTAGCAAATTAGACGCCGCCAAATGTCCAAGGTTGAATCGCTATACGTCCACCCATGAGGTCAAATCAAAATCCTTGATTCTCAGGCTACTTTTTGCTATAATCGCTGTGGGCGATTGGCAAGCTACTTTATGCCCATCTCACTTTAATCTGACAATCACCGTTACTGTGATTGTCAGTTCAGGAGGAAATACTTCTACCAATCTGTCTAATCTTTCCTTCTCGCACTGGAAAAAGCGATCAAAGCCCGTAGGTTGGGTTGAAGGAAATCCGTTAATAAGTGCTAGTCTTAGAGGAGTTTTCGAGTGCCTACTTTGCCTGAATGTACCAAAATTTGAGCGAAACCCAACACATTCTACTACCATAAGACATCCTCTATGATTAAATGCGTTTCCCCTGGCGATGACCATACCTTTATTTAACAGTAGTTATAATCTATGAACGCCTGAGTGTAATTTATGATAAAATATCCATGCCGATTAATATGCCCAAGGGCGCAGGAAAATTGCAGTTACTACGTAATTTTAGCATACCCAAAAGAAACACAACCTTGAACGAGGGATTTCAGCATGCCTACACTCGATTTCAAAGGAAAACAACATATCTACGCCCACCATCTTTCCGTTCCATACCAGCCTCTTGAACCTGACGAAACATGCTCCTGCAACCCGACCGGAAGTGAAGACGACAATCTCATCATCCACGGGGATAACCTGCACGCTCTTAAAGCCTTACTGCCTCGTTATGCGAACCGAGTGAAGTGTATCTACATCGATCCGCCCTACAATACCGGTAACGAGGCGTGGGAGTATAATGACAACGTAAACAGTCCGCTTATGCAGAGATGGATTAACGAAAACGGGCCTGTCGACAACGAAGACCTCGAGCGTCACGACAAATGGCTCTGCATGATGTGGCCAAGGCTACACCTACTCAAAGAACTTCTTGCTGAAGATGGTGTCATTTTTATCTCAATTGATGATAACGAGCACCACCACCTCCGAATGTTAATGGAGGAGATTTTTGGGGACAATAATTTCAGAAACGTAATTGCCGTCCGGCGGGGTGTGAAGAATGTTCAAGCCCAATTCGATCGGATTGACCGACTTAATATAGGGTCAGAGTATATAATGTTTTTCAGCAAATCTCACGAAACTAGATTTGGCCATTTGACCGCTAATACAGAAGGCGATAAGTGTGGCGGATGGAACAATCACTGGCGTGGCACCGATAGACCAACGATGCGATATGAACTAATGGGCATAACACCTGAAACAGGGCAGTGGAGATGGAGTGAAGACAGAAGTTCCGCGGCCATACACAACTATGCGCGCATGCTCGAAGAATGTGGACCGACACCTAGTCAAGCTGAAATCGACGAGTGGTGGTTTGCTCAGTCACCCCAAAAACCTGATTTGTTGCGAATGTCTACGAGAAATCGGCCGGAGCATTACGTACCCCCAGCAGATAAACGCATACTAAGTTCCCTTTGGACGGATTTGGTTGTTAATGAATCCTCATCAATGACAAAGGCATTGAAAGTGGCCTTTGCAAATCCAAAGCGCACAGATCTCATGAAACGTGTTATTGATTACGCCACGGCTAACGATGAAAATGCCATCATCCTTGACTCATTCGCAGGATCAGGAACTACTGCTCATGCGGTCCTAGCACTAAACAAAGAAGATGGCGGTAGCCGAAAGTTTATCCTCATTGAGTGCGAAGATTACGCCGACACGATTACCGCGGAGCGCGTCCGCAGAGTCATCAACGGCGTACCCGATGCCAGCGACGCTTCACTGCGTGAAGGATTAGGCGGATCGTTCACCTACTGCACATTGGGACCACCGATGGAGATAGAAGGGATGCTCACCGGGGACGCGCTTCCGCCTTATGAACCACTCGCTGCCTATCTGCTTCATACCGCCTCTGGGATTACACATGGTGAAAGCCGGTTGACACCGAAAAACGATGATGGTCTATTTTACAGGGGAGACAAAGTCGATTACTATATGCTCTACAAACCCAATCTTGATTACCTGTGCAGCAATGAGGCGATGCTAACTCAAGATCAGGCAGAACGCATTCGGGACGCTAGTTGTCGCAATGGAAGGAAGGCAACTGTATACGCACCCGGAAAGTACATCAGCCAGAAAGATCTTACACCGATGGGAATTACCTTTTGCCAACTCCCACACGCCCTGCATCAAAGATAACTAGGAACAGGCGATGGATTCCCTACTTCAAACAATGGTTGTATCTAGTTTTTCCATGCCATCGGCTATTTTCTCACCGTATCAAACGACCGATCTGAATTCTGAATGAAGTACGTCAGATTCAAGGAATACAGTCATGAGACAATTAAGTGAAGCAACTATGAAACATTGGCGCGAGGCAAAAGAGGCTTGCCTAGAAAACGCCCAAGAACTGCTCAACTCGGCGAGAGCCTTGAATGGCAAAAAAACTGCTCATATTCGCTATCATCTGGCAGTGCTTGCGATGGAGGAAGTAGGTAAAGTTGGGCTTCTCGCGGTGGAATTTACAAGGCACGTGTTTGATGAAGATGACATTGAACCAAATCTTGCGCTAGACAACCATGTAAAGAAGCTATTTTGGGCTATCTTCACACCACTTATTGAACAGAAACGATTGACAAAAGAAGATATTGAATCATATAGAGGTCTTGCTAAGAATGTCCATGAAAGACGCCTAGAATCTCTATACACAAATCCACAAACGCCACTACTTCCGCAAGATAGAGTTGCAGAAGAGGAAGCGATTAATTTAATAAAATTCGCCGAATCACGGCTAAATTTGGAACAAGGATACGATATTTCTGATATTCCCGATGAGTCAAGACTAGAAGACTTTTATTGGTTTTACTCTGCTACAAATGATAAAGAAAAACAATGTCAAATTTTGAGCACTACTTCCTTGGATAAATTAGCCGACTTGGGAAACGTCCACGAATGGATTAAATGGCTACGCGCAGAGTTTAAAAAAAGTGAGGAAGAATCTAGGGAAATCTTGCAGCGGGAAATGGCAAAAGGTGTGGTAGGGGGAGTTGAAGGTGATGATCCAAAGTGGAAAGTAAAATTCCGTCTATATAGCGCATCACACTCGATTCAACGAAAGGGTTTGAAAAAATGGAATGAAATTGCCAGATCCTTTATGAAACTTGATAATCCCAACAAGCGAAGAAAGAACGAGATAATCTGTCAACTTACTTTAGCTAAGCGAGTTTCTGTTCAAGCCCTATGGGACACTGCATTGGGAATTACTAGGAGTTTTGTTGCCGCATTGAATATAGGGTCTATGGGGTTATTTTGGTGGCATGTTGACAAAGATATAGCGCGGTTTTATGAGAAGATCCTGGATATAGAAAATGATGCAGAACCAAAAGTCCGTATTTCCCCTCAATTGAGTGTGGACTGGGGACACCAAGCTTTGACAGAAGATGATGCGATTGAAACACACCGTGTTTTCGGTTTTCTCCTGAAACCCAATCGCTTCTCCGAGCAAAAGAGACACGCTTTAGAAATATACCTTACCGGATTGGTGTTGACAAGCAAGATTGACATTCACCTACGTCTTGAAGCAAGTGCATTTGAATATTTCTTTAAGGCGTTAAAGACCTTATTTGCTGCTAGTGGTGACTGGGACGGTCATACAGACCTCAAACTTGCTGTTGAAACTCAACTGAATCAGATTCTTCCATCCATAACAGAACTGTCCGACTATTTGGAACTAGGGATGCGACTTGAAAGAAGGGACAGTCTTTTCAAACCAATCACTCTAACGGAAGTCGTCGGAATGAAATTCTATTGCGATTCTTACTTCATCTTGTTAGCCCGGAGGGAGATTGCTCGACACAGAGCCCACGCGTAAGATCATCCCATTTTGTCCGTCTGCATATTAGAATACTGCTGATTCGGATTTACCACAACCTAGTTAATCGAAGTAAGAGTTTTTCTGACTCCATATCGTAATAAGCAGATGATACTATGCTGGAATTGAAAACTTACCAGACCCGCGTCCTTGATGCTTTTACCAGTTGGTTGGATACGCTTGAAACGGCACAACAACAATCCGAAACCGCCATTAGTGCATGGCCAGAGGCTGCTGGCGAAATCCCCGACGCGGTCAAAAACTATCCTAGAATGGCGTGGGAAAAACTGTCGGAAACCGGTGGCGTTGCTGACAATGCGCGTGAATACGTTGACCGCACCGACGAGGCGAACCGCCCAATTCCGCATATATGCTTCAAAGTGCCTACTGGCGGCGGCAAAACCCTGCTCGCGGCTTCTGCTCTGGGACGTCTCAATCGACAAACCGGATTGACATTGTGGATTGTTCCAACCAAGGCAATCTATCAACAAACGAAAGCCGCGCTCTGGAATCGGGAACACCCCTACCGCCAAACCTTGGATCGTGCCAGCGCAGGCAGAGTCAAAGTGTTGGAAAAGGACGACTCTTTCAACCGAGACGACATTGCCAATTACCTGTGTGTGATGCTATTGATGTTGCCGGCAACCAACCGGCAAAAAGGGAAAGAATTCCTTCGTATGTTTCGAGATTCCGGACGTTATCTCAGCTTTTTCCCCGAGATTGATGATGTATTCGGCGATGCTCGACTGTTAAACGAATGCCCTGATCTGGAGTGTCACGGTCAACGTGGTCACGTCAAACAGAGCCTGTTTAACGTTTTCAAGATACTGCGTCCCGTGGTGGTTCTCGACGAGGCGCATAAAGCCTATGGAGCGAAAAAGAGGGAATCTAACGAGGAATTCGCCCGTTCCATCTCCCGCCTTAATCCCAGCATGGTTATTGAGCTCTCCGCGACGCCGAACCGTGGCATCAGCAATCTGCTGGTTGACATTGACGGTCCCGATCTCAAGAAGGAGGAGATGATTAAGTTGCCGGTGCAGGTGACATCATTCCCCAATGCCGAATGGCAGTTGACACTAAGTCAGGCAGTGGAAGAGCTGGATCTGCTTAACGCTGAAGCCGAATCGCTCGGCAAAAACACCGGGCGTTATATACGCCCAATCGCTGTCGTGCGCGTAGAGAGAACAGGAAAAGATCAGAGGGATGGGGAAAATATCCATGCTGAAGATGTGCGGCAGTATCTCGAACAGAATTTGCATGTGTCCTCAGATGCAATTCGCGTGAAATCCGCCGAAAACGATGAACTTGGCAGAGAAGATTTGCTCTCCGAATATTCTAAAGTCAAGTGGATAATCACAAAATCGGCGTTGATGGAGGGGTGGGACTGCCCGTTCGCCTACCTGTTAGTGATGCTAGACAACACGCAATCACAAAAGGCGATTACCCAACTTGTCGGCAGAGTCATGCGGCAACCTCACGCACATCTCACTGGGAGACAAGCGCTGGATCGGTGTTACGTCTACTGCCATAACGCCGAAGTTGGCGCCGTCGTCAAGCAGGTCAAAAACGGCCTGGAAGCGGAAGGATTAACAGGCTTGGGCGACGAAGTATTAGGAACGACCGTTGCAGAACAAGCGGATACAGTTCGGAAAACCGTGAAACGACGCGAGCAGTTTCGCGACGAGGATATCTTTCTGCCGAGGGTTTTACATACAGATGGCGAAAATTGGATTCAACTTGATTACCAGCGACATATCCTACCGTATATAGACTGGTTAGCGATTGAAGCGCCCGACTCGCATGCATCTGCGCCTGCGAGTGTAAGACGGCAATCCGCAACGGTTAATCTTGATGATAGACCGTCCATTTTTCATGATGACCTAGAATTGCAAATTGACAAATCAGTTAAAGTATCCGACCTCGCACGCCATCTTTCCGACGTTGTCCCGAACCCGTGGCACGCTGCACGCATCGTGCGGCAGATGATTAAAAGTCTTAAAGGGGAAAATTACAGTGAGACAGATATCTATGACCGTCGTGCTTACCTCGCTCAAGTGCTGCGCGAGCACGTGAAAAACGAAGTGGAAACGCAAGCGGAGGACGTCTTTCGGGACAAACTGAACGAGCACGAAATTCGCTTTGATTTGGAGACAGGCCAACCAAATTACCGGATGGCAGGAAGCTATGAGATACAGGTTGGTCCTAATGATAGACCTCTCATAAGAAGAAACTATGAACCGGTGCAGCTAACCCTGTTTGAGCCGGTATTTGAGCGCGAGTTCGATAACGAGTTGGAAAGAAAATTCGCATACTATCTTGATGAGCAGTGTGCGCTGCAATGGTGGCATCGTGTAGCGGCGCGCCAACAGGGGGAATACTATCTGCAAGGGTGGAAGCAGGGGCGCATTTACCCGGACTTTGTCGCGTTGGCTAATGGAGGTGCTGACGAAAAGCGCGTTCTGATATTTGATACAAAAGGCGAACACCTTGCCGGTAACCTCGACACTGAATACAAAAGGAAAGTGTTAGAAACGCTTGAAGGGACGTTTAACGCCGCTGGTACACTGAGACTACACGAAGGCACGACCGTTAAAGGCGTATTTCAGTTGATTTTCAACAGACACCTTGAGACGGACTTTGCAGAGATTACCCCATTGCTAACGGGAGAACTATAGTTTTCCTGCCCGAAAGCGTAGGACGATCGAGTGAAACCCAATACCTCATTTATAGCCCCCATCTCCTGATAGCGAATTCTTATTCGTGAGCAAATCGCCCCCTCCGTTCTTCCATCCTTCCCCATTTCTTTCCTCCCGCAACGGATCGCCTTAAGATTGACAACTATACAATTGTGTAGTATGATTGTAGCAGAGAATAAGCAACTGTCTATAGAAATACAACAACAGCGGTAGGCGTCTGGCAAGGAATCCGATAACTGAGAATGGGCGTCTTTGCCCAACGCCCTCTTTGGCTTCCAACATCGCCATGAATGTTCGTCCCATGCCAACCCGTCATCGCGGCGGAACTTTTTTTCTTGTTAGCATTTTGTTAGCATTGTCATTCCTGAGAACCCGCACTACCAAAGGAAACATCTATTTCAGAAAATGCTAACAAGCACGCTTAAATCGATTCTCCGTCGGCATCATGTGCGGCAACATCAATAGATTTTGGATACCACCATGCAATACGACAGAAGATTAGCAGGCGAAACCGCGTTAGCCTTTGAATATTTTGAACTCTACCGAGATATGCCAGACCGCACGCTGCGCAAACTTTCCCTGATCCAGGTGCGCGGCAAGACCCGACATTTGAAAACCATCGGGCGCTGGTCAACCAATTTCCGCTGGCAAGAACGAGTGAAATCGTTTGACGACGAGAAAAACCGCCGCGCCGCTCAGAAATAGCAGCACGCCAACAAGCGGAAATCGAAGCATTCATTGAGGCAGACCTGCAAATCGCGCGAGATATTCAAGAGTTAACCCAGCAACTCTTGGCGCAAATCAAAGAATCGCAAACGCGAGACGCTGCAGAAATGCGCAAGTTGGCGTTGATGTACAACGTATCGCGCATCTGGCTAATGGAGTTGGTTGGCATCATAAAGGAAAAAGATAATGGCAAAACCGAAACGAGTTAACCTCGGTGAACTCCGCTATCCCGCGCAGCACGCGGCGCACCCGTGCGGCGGCGACGAACAGCACCAATCCTGCACAGTTTGGACGTTCGCCAAGTTTGAGTTAGATTACCTGTACGACTTGCTCATTAATCTCAAATCGGGGTATGCCGCCAGAGAAAGATCATCCATTACATGGGGTGCCCCCGAATGGCCTCTTCCAACCGAGCTGGAGGTCAGCGATTGCTTGCATAAAACGTTCGTTCAAGACTGCGCACTTCACCAAGCCACAAAACGACTCTCCCATCCCTATCGACGCAAATACTCCTCTGCCTATGTAATCGCCGTACGCAATGCGGTGTACAATTCGATTGAGCAAATGAGTGACGAGGGGATGTCCCCGGACCCGATGGCTCCCCTTCATGTGGCTCCCCTTCATGGCCTTGTTTCCGCTGTCGAAGCCCACGCTGCCCACAGCTTGTCAAAAACGCCGGAACAGTACAATCGAGACACGCAAATCGCTGTTGAAATCGAGAAGGAACTAAACCATAAGAAACACCTGGATTTGAAGCCCGAAACCCGGAGAATTAGCAATCTGATCAAAGAAACCCCGCTTGCTCACGACGACTGGGATCAGTTTCTATGGAGCGACTTCTTGGACAGCGTCTTCACCCATTCGGCGCGCTTTACCATCGAAGTTTCACCCGCGGACCTCGGCCCAAACATGCCCTCCCTGCGTCAGAAAGCTGGCGCTCCCGTTAAACCTGACGCCCAAATTCTGCGAAGAATGCAGCGGCAAACCGCCCGAACGACATGTCACCAAATCGGACGCGCATATTTCTCTGACGCATTCATTGATGAATTTCTTCGAAACATCAAGACTTAAACGACCAAGCGAATGAACAATGAGTGTAGGGTGGGCACCGCCCACCATTCCTTATTCTATTTAGGAGGGGAATCAAGCGACTGGATAAGGAGCGAACAGCGACCGCGATAGAAATCCTATAGCAAATCCCGTGCGATAGAGATTCCACGCGCGAGAATTCCCATAGAAGATTCTCATAGAGCTCCCATACATACCGTGTAATCCGTTTAATCCGATCAAGCGACTGGATAGGGAGCGCGATAGAGAATCCCTCAAGCGAGTGAACAGCCAGCGCGATAGAGATCCCACAGAGAATCCTGATTCAGACAAGCAGGTTCCTAGCAATTATCACGCTCGTTCAATTGTGGCACTTTTTTCAGTTTCGTTCTCCCTGTGCCAATCGGCAAATCTGATTTTACTTGTATCAATCTATAGTATTGTGATAACTTAATTCGGGAGGAAAATCGAACTTCGTTCAATTCTAAAGATGCTTGCAGGTCTTCGTTTGTGCAGCTTGGAACCCGCGATTCTAGGGACGCGAAAAGAACGAAATCAAGTTTATGAAAGTCAAAATCAAGCGAGTAGATAAAGACCTCCCGTTGCCCAGATATGAAACTCCAGGGTCGGTGGGGTTTGATTTCCTTTGCCGCGAATCCGTGGCAATCAAGCCGCACAGTTTAGGACTCATCCCAGCCAACGTCATCGTCGAAACGCCGCCGCGATATATGTTGATGGTCACGCTTCGCAGCAGCACGCCAAGGAAACGGGGTTTGCTGATTCCGCACGGGGTCGGAGTCATCGATCAGGACTACTGCGGCGAGGGCGACGAGATAAGAATTCAGGTCTACAATTTTAGCTCCAATCCAGTGACGGTAGAACGAGGGGATAGGATTGCCCAGGGCGTTTTCGTCAGGGTGGATACGGCGCAGTGGTCGGAGGTCAATCGAATCGAGTCGGAGACACGCGGCGGATTTGGGAGTACCGATACCGTAGGGAATTGAAGATGGAACAGTATTTGGACGCGCTTAGACAGGTTGTAGAGACCGGGGTTGATCGGAGCGGCCGCAACGGCGATACCCGCGCCGTATTCGGGATGCAGATGCGTTTCGACATGTCCGACGGCTTTCCCGCCGTTACAACGAAGCAGCTTGCGTTTAACACCGGTGTGAAAGCCGAACTCTTGGGCTTTCTGAGAGGCTACTCGGATGTCAAGGACTTTCAGAAGCTGGGATGTAATGTCTGGAATCAGAACGCTGAAGCCGATTATTGGAAATCGCGTGCGCGCTTTGAGGGCGACTTGGGGCGAATTTACGGCGTACAATGGCGCTCATGGAAAACCGTAGACGGACGGACACTGGATCAGCTTGCCGAGGTGATTGATCAGATCAGGAACGATCCGTCCAGCCGCCGCCATGTGGTGACAGCCTGGAATCCCGGCGAGCTCGGCCAAATGGCGCTCGCCCCATGCCATGCGTTCTTCCAGTTTTTCGTAGCCGATGGCAAACTTTCGCTTCACATGTACGAACGGAGTTGCGACATGTTCTTGGGTGTCCCGTTTAATATCGCATCGTATGCCCTGCTCCTGCACATGGTGGCGCAGGTGACGGAACTAATGCCCGCTGAGTTCATTCACTCCCTGGGAGACGCCCATATCTACCATGAACACTTTGAGCATGTGGAAATACAGTTGGAAAGAGAACCTCTGCGGCTGCCGGAACTTTATCTAAACCCCAAGATAAAATCGATTGATGATTTCAAGATGCAGGACATCAAATTGCAAGATTACAAACACCACGACGCAATCAAAGCGCCTATGGCAGTATGAGAGATGCTTCAATGATTATATCGCTGATTGCGGCAATGGATCGGAATCGACTCATCGGACAGGCGAATCGTCTCCCTTGGCGTCTCCCCGCGGATATGAAGCATTTCAGAAAATTGACGCTGGGCAAACCGGTGGTGATGGGACGGCGAACCTTTGAATCCATTGGCAAACCGTTGCCCAAACGTACCAACATCATCTTAACTCGCGACCCGCATTTCCGTGCAGGCGGGTGCATTGTAACGCACGGTGTTGATGAAGCACTGAGGAAAGCGAATGACTCCGAAGAGGTGATGATAATCGGCGGTTATTCGGTGTACAAGCAGTTCCTGGATTGCGCAGGACGTTTCTACCTGACGCAAATCCACGAATGCTTTGAGGGGGATGTCTATTTCCCGGAGTTTGAGTTGAGCGATTGGTGTGAGGTCAAACGTATCAGGTGCGAACCGGACAAAGATAATCCGCATTCGTACGACTTTGTTGTCCTTCGTAGAAACTCTTGAATGTGTTCGTCAATCGATTTTGTAATCTTGCGCCATCTCGGCAATGATATTCATCTGTCACGCCTCCTGATTACCGCTGAGCAAAACTGTTTTCCAACAGGTATGCCTGCCACGGATAGACTAACCATCATGCGGAGCGGCCGAACATGAACATTGACGATTCAAATTACCGTACAATAGTTATCAGTTTGGTCGTCGTTATACTGCTTGGAAGCGGATTCTGGATGTTGAAACGTCGTCATCCTGCGCTTTTCCTTGGCGAGCCGGATCTCATCGTGGATAAACAACAGAAATCGGATGAGAGTACGCCGGCAGTCGAATCCTCAATTCCGCCCGCTGGCGCAGATTCGGCTGTGCTTTCTGATCCCTTACCGCATGGTACCAAAGATGGGCGAATTGACATCAATTCCGCCACGTTCGAGGAATTCGAATCTCTGCCGGGAATTGGTCCAGCAACGGCCAAAAGAATAATTGATTATCGTGACATCAATGGGAGATTCGATATCGTCGACGATATCGCTGAAGTCCATGGAATCGGCGACAAAACGATAGAGAAATTACGAGACAGAATTGTCGCCCGCTGATACATAGATTCATTGTTCACAATCTGTAGGATTTTAACATAGTAGCGAGCAATTGCCAAACCACGGAAATAGATATACAATTCCTCCAGATTTTGGTAGAATTGTCGGGAAGGTGGGGAGATTGGGGGATAGATTTTATCTCAAGGTGGGATGTTTACCCTCGCGCAAGATTTTGGCACTGGAAACTCGCGCGTACTTGAATAGTCTTGAATAGTATAGTTGTATATCGCAGCCTCGAATCATATTAAGTTGGAGCGATTGGGAACTTTGAAGTGACCTCATTTTTCTTGGCGCCAAATCGGTTGCTGGTAAGGAGATACTCTCTTATGTATAAATGCCATTTCATTTCCAAATTGATTGGAACTCGGCATTATATTGTTCTTATCGGCCTATTGACCCTCATCGTGGGTTCTCAAAACGTGTCCGCCCAATCGCAGTTGGCCCAAGATACCTATGCCATTTTTGAGGGAAGCTGCCTCATCTGCCACGGCCCCGACGGCGCCTATCGAGAAACGCTCCTCATGGAACACGACGCGCTCATCGGAGGGGGGACCGTCGTTCCGGGAAATCCGAATGCCTCCGAGTTGTATAAACGGCTGCTTGGCCCCACCGAAAGCGGCGCACAGATGCCGTTCGGACAACCACCCCTGCCCCCTCAGTCGATTGACACGATTCGACGCTGGATAGTAGCCGGCGCACCCGATTGGGCGACAATTCCCACGACCAATAGCCGGTTTATCTCGCCCGGTGAAATACTCAAGAGCATTGAGACGCACCTCAACACACTTTCAGCGTTTGACCGCGCGTTTGCCCGCTACTTCACACTTACCCATCTGTATAACGCAGGGGAAACTCCGGAGTTACTTGGTGAGTACCGCAAAGCACTCTATAAACTGGTCAACAGCCTCTCATGGGGACTTGATGTCATCAACCCAATCCCCATCGACACGCAAGCTACCATCTTTTACATAGACCTCCGACACTACGAATGGGATGTCAATGACGCCTGGACGAAGATAGAAGAAGAGTATCCCTTTCACATTTCGTTTGACGCACCCGCACAGCTTGGACTGCGGAATCAACTTGGACGGTTGCAGACTCAGATGAAGACCGATGTGCCGTCGGTTCATATCGATTGGTTTCTTGCAACCGCCTCGACTCCACCGCTTTATCACGACCTGCTTTCGCTGCCGTTGACGGATAGGGAGCTGGAGACCCGATTGGAGGTTGATGTCGCCCGAAACCTTATCAACGCGCCCGGGGTTCGCGTCTCGCGGGCGGGATTCAACAATTCGGGCGTCTCCAATAACAACCGGGTAGTGGAACGGCATACCTCTCGCTATGGAGCGTACTGGAAAAGCTACGACTTTGCCGGGAGTGTCGGGGCACAGAACATCTTTACCCACCCGCTCAATTTCACGCACGATGGCGGTGAGGCTATCTTCAATCTTCCAAACGGATTGCAGGGATATTACCTTGTCAACGCATCCGGTTTCCGTCTAGACGAGGCGCCGATAAACATCGTTTCCAACCCCGCTGCCAGCGACCCGACGGTGCGCAACGGAATTTCGTGTATCGGTTGCCATACCGAAGGCATGAAGACGTTTGAGGACCGGGTGCGTTCGGCGATTGAAAGCACCACCAACCCGCCCTACGACAAAGCGCAGGCGCTTCGACTCTACGTTGAAAAGTCAGACATGGACGCTCGTGTGGGTGATGACATGGAGCGCTATCGGGGTGCGCTTGAAGAGACGGGCGGTGCGTTGGGCGGTGTTGAACCGATTTCCCGTTTCCATGAGGCGTTTCATGGACCGGTGGACGCGGCATACGCCGCCGCCGTGGTTGGGTTGGAGACTGAATCCTTCCTCGCAAAGGTTCGTGAGAACGCGGGCCTGCAGAGCGCAGGTTTGCTCGTATTGGACGGCGGGCAGATTAAACGTGACACCTGGACATCTAGTTTTCGTGACGTGATTTCCGCACTGGATTACCCGCAGTTAGTCGGAGAGACACCGGTCATAACACAGCCCGATGTGATACCGGGTGGGCAGGTTCAAATCCCGGATCCAAACCTGCGTGCCGCTATTGCGGAAGAACTCGGCAAAAGCGTCAATGCCCCGATAACCGCGGAAGACATGGAAGGATTGACTTTCTTGAGCAAAATAGAGGGGCAAGGTATCCGCGATTTAACCGGTCTTCAGTTTGCGACAAATCTGTCTAGCATAAGGATTGATGGGTCTAAGGTGTCTGATCTCTCTCCGATAGCAGGACTAACCCAGTTAAAAAGGATAGATATTGACTTCACCGATCCGCCTTCCATTATTCATGACGCGAAACAGCTTTCCAGATTGGTTAATCTGACTTTTTTAGCTCTTCATGGAGTAGAGGACCTTACACCCCTTGCTGGGCTACCCAAGTTAGAGCAACTCTTTGTGAGTCACCCTAACATACGCGATCTATCGCCGCTTGCCGGATTAATCAACTTGGAACTTATTCACTTGGAACTTATTCACATGAGCGGCGCCCTTATATCCGATTTATCCCCGCTTGCGGGATTAACAAAACTAGAGCATGTACATCTTCCCGGCGGAGACATATCGGATCTTACCCCTTTGGCGGGATTAACCGAGTTAGAAGAGTTGCATCTGCACCACAACTCAATATCGGATATATCCCCCATCGCGGGGTTAACCAACTTGAAGCGGCTAGATCTGTCCCGCATTGATGTCCTATCCGATATATCGCCCCTTGCCACGTTATCGAACTTGGAGTGGTTGAGCCTACGCAACAACAACATTTCGGACATTTTCGCACTTGCCCGCTTAACCAATTTAACCTACATGGATCTCGCCAGAAACGAAATCTCGGACGTATCGCCCCTTGCCACGTTATCAAACTTAAAGCGGTTGGAGCTCCTCGACAACAACATTTCGGACATTTCCGCACTTGCCCGCTTAACCAATTTAACCTGGCTGAATGTCTCGCAAAACGAAATCTCCGACCTGTCTCCGCTAGACGGGTTGCGCCCCAACTTGGATTTTCTTAGCGTGTCCGACAATCCGTATTTCCCACCGGGCGGGCCAAAAATTGATGGGCCTTGGTTATGGCTCCTCTTACCAGGGGCAAAATTGCCTAGCGGTAAGGATTTATTATCAGAAGCGAGTGGAGGCGCCGTGACCGAGTTAACAGTTGCCACCCATGGGGCAACGGCGGGCCAAGCGGTCAGGGATAGCATCTGGACCTTAGACACACTCCCGCATCAAAAAAAATATAACATTTCCCATATGCTGAAAGACTCAATCCGTAACGGCACCATCTACGGATCTCTGTCCCTTTATTCACCACGAGAACAGGAAACAATGATATATGTTGGCAGCCAGAATTCGGTAAAAACCTGGCTGAACGGAGTTTTGGTTCACCAGGTTATCGATTGGCGCGATCCTGATAATTACACGGATGCTGTCCCTGTCACGCTGAAGCCCGGACGGAATGTGTTGTTAGTCGCGGTTGCTATCCTTGCTGACAACGGTCATGGCTTTTTTGGATTTTCACCCGGCACCGAATACGCAGTGGCCACTGGTATCGGCTATGCTTTTTCGCACGCGCCAATCCACATCGATGATACCTTTACCTTCGATGTGCGTGCGGAGAACGTGTCTGACCTGGCGGGGTGGCAGTTTGATATTGCGTTCGACCCTGCCATCCTTGAAGCGGTTGACGTGAGTGAAGGAAATTTCCTGAAAACTGACGGCGGAGCGACCTTCTTTCAGCGTGGGCACATTGACAACGCGGCGGGCAAAATCACAGGACTCAGTGCGGCACGGATTACGGATCGCGAGGTCAGTGGCACCGGTACCATCCTCCAAGTGAGGTTCAAGGCAAAAATCGGAGGAGAAACGGAATTGGCGCTGGGGAACTTCGAGTTCGGCTCTAGCACCGGGGAAAACATCCCTGCAGGCCCCCTTGAAATACGCATCACCGTGGAGGAACGACTTGCCACCGGGGACGTGAATCGAGACGGACGGGTGAGTATTTTGGATTTGATTCTCGTCGCACAGCAGTTGGGGAGAAGCGTACCCCCCAACTCACCGGTGGATATTAACGGAGATGGGGTTGTCAACATCTTCGACCTTAGCCTCGTGGCGCAGGGAATAGGCGGAGCTGCTGCGCCAGCAGCTCGGGGCATAGACTCGGCTGCGATAGAGGCGTGGATTGCGCTGGCGCGGCTCCAAGATGACGGCTCAATCGCCTTCCGACAAGCCATAGCCAACCTCGAGGTGTTGTTAGCCTCAATGATCCCGTCAGAGACGGCACTCCTGCCCAATTATCCGAATCCGTTCAATCCTGAAACGTGGATACCGTACCAGTTGGCTGTCCCCGCGGAGGTGACGCTGACAATCTATGACATGAACGGAGGAACGGTTCGGCGTTTGGAGGTAGCGCATCAAGCGGCGGGCACCTATCAGAATCGGAGCCGCGCGGCGTATTGGGATGGTCGGAATCAACGTGGAGAGTCCGTTGCCAGCGGTTTGTATTTCTACACGCTGAAAGCAGGCGAGTTCACGGCGACGCGCAAGATGCTTATAAGGAAGTAGAGCCTATTTGCTTGATTCAATTTCAGATGTTTAACCCATGTTGCTAGGTATTCCAGTTGGTCAAGTTTTTATTCGACCGGGGAGTTGATAGGTCGGGCTAGAAGCCAGACCTACCGGGATGGGTAGCAACTTGGATTAGCAACGATTCGATTGAAGTCATCAATACCTAAGAATCGGCACTCCTTCACGCGTGCCCATGACAGTCTATGTTAGAAAATAATTATCCGAAACTTCATAATGCCGCTTGGCCCGGGGTGGTGGGAAAAGGTGAAGATTCAGAACCGCCCATCCCGTTGGACACTATGTTGAACCTCACCGCCGCCGCCGATGCGGACGGCGTAAAATTTGATGGCATTGACCTTTTTCTAGCCGCTCCCCACGTTGACATTGACAGCACCGAAGATGAGATAAAGGCGCTTGCCGACAAAATTGCTGCGCTCAATCTCAAGATTGGCAGTGTTGTTGCCCCCGTCTGGGAGCCGACCGGTGGCGGTTCCGCTATGGGCAACGCGGAAGAGCGAGGACGTTTCTTGACGCAAGTTCGCAAGGCATGCAATATTGTCAAGACGATGCGCGAATTGGGCATCCGTCCTAGTGGAGTTGTGCGAATTGATTCGTCGGTGGATCCGGAAAGTTGGACGGCGGATCCGGTGGCGAACACGGAGCGGATTGCATCAACCTTCCGCGAAGCCTGCGATATTGCGGCGGATTACGGAGAATCGCTGGCAGCCGAGGGCGAGATTTGCTGGGGAGGTATGCACGGCTGGAAAACCATGATTGCAACCCTCGAAGCCGTCGACCGTCCCAATATCGGGTTCCAGGCGGATATGGCACACACCCTGCTATACTTACTGGGATATAACATACCGGAGGAGCGCATCCTACCCGATGATTTCGACTGGTCGGATCGTGAAGCTTTGACGGAAGGTCTTCGCCAGCTGACGGCGGCGCTGCGCCCGTGGACTACTGACTTTCATGTGGCGCAGAACGATGGCACGGTGCACGGAACCGGTTCCCATGACAAAACGGGCAGACACTGTCAAGCTACCGACCCCAACGGCAAACTCGATATCCCAGCCGATGCCGGGCACTGGTTTCGGGAGGAGGATGGCACCCTCACCAAAGCCTTCAGACACATCTGTTGGGATGGCTGCATGTTTCCCAATCAGGTGATGATGGAACAGCAAACCTGGAATGATATCCTGGCAGCAATGATTGAGGTTCGGAAGATGCACGGATGGTATGAAGCGGAATAATGGCTCGTTTGAGCGCAACGGAACGACATAATCACCATGGCTAACAACAAGACGCTCAGAATAGGACTCATCGGCACGGGCTTTATGGCGCGTGCACACACCAACGCATACAAACGGGTGGGAGATTTTTTCCCCGATCTCGAATGGCGACCCGGGTTGAAGGCAGTCTGCGCACGAACTCCGGAGAAAGTTCGAGCGTTTGCGGAGCAGTGGGGTTACGAATCCATTGAGACGGATTGGAGAACCCTTGTTTCGAGAGAGGATATTGACGCTATTGATATCTGCGCGCCGAACAATACTCATGCAGAGATTGCCCTCGCGGTCGCCGCGGCGGGAAAGACGGTTCTCTGCGAAAAGCCGCTGGCGCGGACGGTAGCCGAAGGGCAACCGATGGTGGACGCGGTAGAAGATGCTGGGGTGAAGAACACCGTTTGGTACAATTATAGGCGTGTACCGGCAGTCACCTTGGCAAAACAGGTGATAGATTCCGGCAAATTGGGTCGGATTTTCCATTATCGTACCAACTTCCTTCAGGATTGGACCATCAGTCCCGATCTGCCTCAGGGCGGAGAGGCTTTATGGCGGCTGGACGTGGACGCTGCCGGATCCGGTGTGACGGGCGATCTGCTTGCGCACTGCATTGATACCGCCATGTGGTTGAACGGCGGAATTGCGGATGTTTCAGCCGTTACGGAGACATTCATTAAGGAAAGAGTTCATCAGGCAACCGGGAAGGTGCAGGAGGTCGGCATTGACGATGCTTGCATTTTTCATTGTCATTTTGATAACGGATCACTCGGTGTGTTCGAAGCGACTCGGTATGCCCGCGGTCAGAAGGCTTCGTATACCTTTGAAATCAACGGTCAACACGCCTCCATCCGATGGGACTTGCACGACCAGAACCGACTCGGCTACTTCGATCACAGTGATGATTCGATTGTGCGCGGTTGGCGCTCTATTCATGTTTCGGACAGCGATCAGCCCTATATTGATAAGTGGTGGGTTCCCGGTCTGTGCCTCGGATACGAACATACCTTTGTGCACCACATGGCTGATTTTCTGCAAAGCTTGGAAACAGGCGAACCCTGCTCGCCTACATTTAGGGAAGCCTTAGAAACGCAGAAGGTATGCGAGGCGGTGCTTGAATCCGCCGCCTCCAAAAGCTGGAAAGAAACGGGAGTCAACTGGTAATTTAAGCTAGGCGAGACAAGCGAAAACGGTGTTTTGCGAACACAGGTAGTCAGCTGTGACGATTATGAAAACCATTGAACAAAAACTCGATCAACTGGAAGAGGAAGGTCATATCCTGATAGAAGGGGCTCTGTCTTCTGAGGAAACCGAACACGTTCGGCAACGCATCAATTACGCCCGCGAAATGGGATGGGCTGACGGGCTAAACAGTGTGGGTAACATGTGGTTTGATACACTGCTGGATCGAGAGCCTGAGACATTCGCGCCGTTGGTAGGCCATCCCGGAATCCGCCCCTACCTTGAGGGGATGATGGGCAAACAGTGTCAACTGCGAAGCCTGCGAATCCACATTAATCCGGGCGCTTATCTTCAGGAGTGGCATCTCGATTTCTATGGGTATTGGGAGGAGAAGCGCGACGCAGCGAAATCACGCCTTACGGTGCCTCCGATAAGCATCAATACCACGTTCTACCTTCAGGACAATGGCCCCGGTTTGGGGCATCTCAAGTACGTGAAAGACGGACATCGGATGGAACCCCCGCATCTGCATCCGATGGATCGTCCCAAATTTGAAGCATGGTGCGAAGCACAAGAGCATGACGTGGTCTATCCCAAGGCGGGGGACTGTGTGATTTTCTTGAGCCACATTCCTCATCAGGGGGCTAAAGAGCGCGACGATATGGAGCGAAGCAACGTCGTTTGCCATTACCAGTTGACCCCAATGCACGAAGGTGTTCTCTACGTCTCGCAGCCTCGCGGTTACAAATGGACATTCCCGTTTGTAATGCGAGACCGTCGATAGTGATGCCAGCGAGACATCCCCCAATTACTCTACCCCGCGCTTCCAAGTGAGAGAAAGAAATCAGACGCATAGACAGAAAACATGACAAACGAAGACTTATGGGTTGTATATGAAGGCGGCCGAGGGCCAGGCGAAGGGGTACATATTGTCTGGGTTAGCGGCGACGAGGAGTATCGCTCCGAGGAGGCGTTACCCGCATTAGCCAAGATTATGGCGGAGCACCACGGATTCAAGTGTACAGTGCTTTTTGCGGTTGACCCCAATACTGGAGAGATTGACCCTGTAAACCAAACGAATATCCCCGGGATGCATCACCTAGAGACTGCCGATTTGATGGTACTCTTCACACGTTTCCGTGAACTCCCTGACGAGCAGATGAAGTACATCGTCGATTTCACGAACGCCGGTAAACCCGTTTTGGGTTTGCGAACGGCAACACACGCCTTCAGTTACACTCGAAGCCTGAACAGCCCCTACGCCAAATACAGTTGCGACAATGAAGTGTTTTCGGGCGGATATGGTCGTCAGGTGCTGGGCGAAACGTGGATCTCACATCATGGACATCACGGAAAAGAGAGTGCGCGCGGTCTAATAAACGATGAAATGATCGGGCACCCCATTCTCAAAGGTGTTAAAGACATCTGGGGGCCAACCGATGTATACGCCATCACAGAACTAACAGGTGACGCTCAAGTCCTGGTTCACGGTCAGGTTCTCTCCGGCATGAAGCCGACGGACGAGCGCAAACCGGATACGCCGACCATGCCGTTGGCGTGGATTAAGAGCTATGTCGGAGAGAAGTCGAACTCATCGCGGGTATTCTGTACCACGATGGGCGCGTCCGTTGATCTTGAAAGCGAGGGGTTACGACGGCTGTTAGCGAATGCCTGCTATTGGTGTGCCGGGTTGGAAAAATTAATTTCCGACGCCAGTGTCGTGGACTTTGTTGGGCCTTTTCAGCCGACCTTTTTCGGATTCGGAGATTTTAAGAAGGGTGTACGACCATCAGATTTAAGACTATGAAGGGAGCTGACAAGCTTGTTATCGGTTATTTCCATTCGGAGCGAACCGTGTGCAAGCCATGTACAGAGAATCGAACTTATGAAGCAAGCCGCACTTCTTGGAGAACGTCAAGCCGGACTCATTGATGTTCCAGATTTAGAGCCTAAGGAAGACTGGGCAGTCGTCAAAATCCACGCTGCTCCGATGTGCACGGAATACCATACCTTTGTCTCCGGACACAGGTCTAATGCGCTTGGACACGAGGCAGCAGGGGAGGTTGTTGCGATTGCCCAACCGGGGAAAGTTAAAGTCGGGGATCGAGTGGTAGTGCAGCCTCAGTACCCGTGTGGAAAATGCCATTTGTGCGTGTCGGGCGATTATATTCACTGCGAGGATGGTTATAACTTCGAGGAGTTTACGGGTAGAAGGGACGGAGCAGCGACGATGGCGCAGTATACCCTCAAGCCGTCTTGGCTGCTTCCAAAAATCCCGGATGACGTTTCGTACGAACATGCCTCATTGGCTTGTTGCGCGTTGGGGCCATCATTCAATGCGTTTGAAAAGATGGGGGTCAACTCCTTTGACACCGTCTTGATTACAGGCATTGGGCCCGTTGGATTCGGTGCAATCACGAATGCGAGGTACCGAGGCGCTCGCGTTATCGCTGTGGAGTCTATCCCTTGGCGCGTTGAACACGCAAAAAAAATGGGTGCGATTGCGGTGATTGATCCAACCGCCGAGGATGCCGTCCAAAAGATTCGAGATTTGACAACGGGTGGACGCGGGGTTGACTGCGCTCTGGATTGCTCCGGAAATCCGCAGGCGCACCGCCTCTGCATTGACGCAACCCGACGCCGCGGGCAGGTTTCATTCGTAGGCCAAAGCGGCGGCAGAGAAACCGCGCTTAACATTAGCCCTGACATGATTGGCAAGGGTTTATCTCTCCACGGCGCGTGGCATTATAATTTATCGCTGTTCCCAAGGTTAGTTAACGTCATTCAGAATTCTGACCTGCTCGATCTTCTCATCAGCCATGTATTCCCCATGAGCGAGATTCAGAAAGCATTCGAAACATCCTCGTCACAAGAAAGCGCGAAAATCATCCTTAAACCGTGGGAATAACTCCCACGATTGTCTGAGTAATCCCACAGTTTAGCTTTATATTCTCATTAAGCAAGCTTCAATAATAAATCTTACATTTTGACAAACACAATGGCGTCTAGGAGGGCTGACCGCTCCTGCTGGATTGACAAATCCAGCAGGGTCTAATCTAACCACTTTGCTTCCGTTCTTTCGCTCCAGAGGAGCGGTATGTCAATAGAAAACCGATGACTCCAATCTTCTGCTCCAGAGGATCGAACGAGTGGATAACGAGTGCGATAGAGCTCTTGCAGCATGTTTGTAAAATCGATATAGCCTGCATTTTCCCTAGTCAATGCGGAAGCTAAACTTTTCTATTGAATCTTGCTTAAAGGAATACCCCTTACCCGCCAAGATACAGATAACCATGAACATAGATACGCATTGTGGCAGTGACGACGATACAAGCCCAGGCGCTACACCCGACTTGCTTCGCCCTGAAGTGCTTGATGCCTTTGACCGGGAGACTTTCGAGCGCGATGGGTATTGGGTATGGGGAGGAGTAGTCACCGATGCCGGCTGCAAACAGTGGACAGCTAATCTAAAGAAACTGCAACAGATGAACGATGGCATTCTCAGGGATACCGATTGGGCTGCCATTGACTTCAAAGGACGCGGGCTGTCACCGCCTCCGCCAGAACAGATTACGCCTCAATTCTTGGCATCATGCTGCTGCGGATCGGAACAAATGCCACCTTTTCTAAGGTCTGAAACGCGCCTGTATATGTACCAATACGGGCTGCTTGGTCCTGGAGCCGCACTGGTCGCACGCGGATTCGACTCGATTGGCGTCATGCCGGAATATTTTCCGGTTGGGTACAATGACTTTGTCCTAGCTGTCACCACTACGCATCCGCAGATGATGGATCTGTTTCGCAAAGTGCTCGGAAATCGCTTTCTGCTCGACCATTGCCTCATGCTCAACCGAGGTCCCGGCACAAAGGGTCGTCGTTGGCATGGCCACCCGTATTGGGAGGGGCAGCATGAAGTTCAAGATGCCATAGGCGACGACAGCGCGGTTACGCCCGAGTTTCTACAGCGGCAATGTATCCGAACTCTCTGTTACCCGGAGGGTGCTACTACCGATGACGGTGGCGAATTCGCCGTTATTCCGGGCGCTCATCTCTATCGCGTTCCATATAAATGGAATACCGAGCGACCGGATGAAGATGACGACATGCGATCTGGCTGGTTGAAGGGAAAGACGCACCCCATAACAGGCGAGCCGTTGAAAATTGTGCACCTGTCCCTACCGCCGGGGAGCATGGTTTCCTTTGTCCATCACATGCCGCACTATGTCGGCAGACGAAAACCCGGCAGTGAGATGCGATGGGGTTTGTTGATGGCATTCCGCACTCCTGATCCCGAGGCAGCTCCCGCCAAGTGGTCCAACGGTGTTCCGCCGCATTGGGCTGATCGCCTAGAGGCAGAAGGAAAACTTTCTGCCGGCGCGCACCGTGTGTTTGAGGCGGACAATCCTATAGTCTGAAGATTCCTCTCAATCTTGCTTATACTGTATAATTCACTTTATCAAAAGTAAGTTGGTTTTTCGATTCACTATCAATCTCGGAACAGGAGAATCTAATGCGCAGGAAAGAGATGTTGTATGCGGTGATAGGCGGTATCGTCGGAACAGTTCTAACAATGGCGGCGGGGGCATTGGCTCCGCTGGTAGCGCAAGACGAACCGGTAGACCTGAACGCGAGGAAGATTACCTGCAGGGAGTTGGACGTGGTTGATGCGAAAGGAAATCTCCATGCGGGGTTGAACTTCTCCGAATTCGGAGGGAGTGTGTTCGTGGTGGGAAAAGCAGGCAAAGGGGCGGAGATGCACCTCACCGAATTCGGAGGGGCGGTGTTCGTGTGGGGCAAAGAGGCCAAAGGGGGGGCGGCGATGCACCTTGACGAATTCGGAGGGAAGGTGTACGTGGAGGGCAGAGGGTTCAAAGAGGCGGCGATGAGCATCGACGAACACGGCGGGAGGGTGTCCGTGGAGGGCAAAGAGGGCAACGAGCTCAAAAGGGCGGCGATGAGCATCAATGGAGATGGAGGGGCGGTGGACGTGTGGGGCAAAGGGGCGGGGGCGAGGATGAGCGTCAATAAGTCCGGAAACGGCGGTTTTTCCTCTTGGGACAAGAACGGCCATCGTTTGGAGTGAGGCGGATTACATCATGAATGAATTGGCAATCAGGCAGGACAACGCACTGGCTATCAGCCGCGACGCAGCGGAATTGATTAAAACCGGCGTGTCGGAGAACACCCTGATAGCGTAGAGCGTATTGTTGGGGCTGAACGCATGGCTGGACACCGATCTGAATGATGCCGTGCTTGCCAATACATCACGCAACTCCACCAGTCGGGCAAAGCACCCGGCACAATCGCCCAAGTCGTGGCGGCAGTCAAGTGGCAAGCCAAGGACATGAATTGACTGGATGTGGTCGGCACAATCACACAGCGAACACTGGCGGGGTTTAGGGATTCTGCTATGATCAATCTGGTGAGCGATCGCCTGTTGCGTATTTCGGAGGTCGTCGCGGTCAATGTCGGCGATGTCAGAGGGAGCGTGCTCCATGTGACATCGAGTAACACCAATCAGGAGGTATCAAGGGAGCGAACAGCAACCGATCAAGCGAACGAACAGTGATTGCGATAGAGTTCCCATAGAGATCCCGAGGCGAGGCGTTGTATATCTGCGAAGCTACCTGACAATTGATTAAGCGGTGGCCCCGCAAGGCGGGCATAGAACGGGGCGATCAAGTGACCGAATAGGATCAACCGACCGGATAGGGAGGGCGATAGCTTATCCCCTGCGATAGCTTATCCCCTGCGATAGCTTATCCCCTGTTCCGAAGAGTGCATACCAGCAACACCTGGGCAAAGGGCGACTATTGAACGTCGGGGCGTGGGCGGCGATGGGTGAATGAATTCGGCAACGGTGCAACGAGCACTTAGGAGAAGAATGGGAATCGGTTGAAATGACAGGGGATTAACCGACCAATAAAAGCAGTGGCGAGTAAAGGAGTTAATAACTCTTCACGGAAGTCAAAATCTCTTGGGATTGGTGAATGCCCAAGAGTCGACTTCAGCAGCTTTGACTATTTGGCTCCGCTATTACAGTATTCTTCACGATTGTTATGGAGATTAAATATGGCTTTCAAATTCGGTTATAGCACGTTACGTTGGCAGACGCCAGATCTTGAACCGCTTCTCGTTCAACTGAAGGAGGCGGGTTGGGACGGATGGGAGATGCGTCAATCACTAGACTGGGTGGGAACACCGGGACGTGTCAGAAGGATCTGCGAAAACGTCGGTCTCCCTGTTGTTGTGGTGACCGCGCAGGGTTTGCCAATCGACAAGGATTGGACACAGATGGAACTCAACAAACGCCGAATTGATTTCGCCGCAGAGGTGGGTGCCGATTGTTTCATGTTCATCGGTGCGGCCAAGCCGAGAGATGGTAACGCCAGTTACGATCATATTGCCGCGTTGGCGGATGTATCGGAGGAGTGGGCGGAATACGCCGCGCAATACGAACTGGAAGTGTGCTACCACATCCATACCAACACGACAGTTGATTCAATTGAAGACTGGGCGAAATATATGAGTCTGCTGAGAAAGTGCAAGTTGTGTATTGATGTCTCGCATTCCGCGCTCTGGGGCTATAACCCAGTAGAGTCGATACGCCGCTACAAGGAGCAGTTGATTTACGTCCATCTTCAGGATTATGTGAACTTCTCGGGTGGAAATGGAAGAGATTATCAGGTGAATTGGGTGGACATCGGTGGCGGCTCGTCGCTTGACTTCCCGCAGATAATGGAAACATTGAAAAGCATCGGTTATAACTGCTGGATCACGGCGTGTCCCGGGGAGGTAGAAAACCGAACCGATGAGGAGCGGATGCAAGTGAATCGAAATTACCTGAGACAGCTAGGCTACTAGCGACGATTCAAGGCAGTGTTCGTCTCAACGAATAATCTCAATCTTGGCTAGCGGGATAAATTATTGATAGATTCGTTATCTTTCGTGCCCCCAGTAGGAGCGATTTCCGAATCGCGACTGCGATTCCTGACAGGTCGCGATTCGGAAATCGCTCCTACAATTGTAAGAGAACACCATGAATCTATCCATAAGTTAACACTCTCCAATTTTTTACTACATTGTTACTTGCCGTATTGAACAGCCACCTTCTCACCCACGAGCGGGTTCGGACATCGTTTTCTTCAATTCTCTGGTTAATTCGGCAAGATGCGTGTCGTTCTCCATGACCTGCTGTAGGTGCACCATTCGCTCAGGGCCCGCCGTTCTTACCATGGTTTCGCCGTGTATACGGTCAATCCAGAATCTGGCTTCGCCTCCAAGCCGGTTTCGCAGTTCGCCGAGTCGTTCTTCAGGGTAGCGGCAGCAGAAGTTCATCGTATACATCCGGCGCCGTCCGGAACCGCCGAAGGCGGCATGCTTAAGGCTGTGGTTGAAAACCACAATGTCGCCGGGTGTTGTCTCTAGCGCAACGGCGGGCACCTCCCACCCGCTCAATCCCCAGATCGTTCCACTATCGCGGATGTCTCGCTCAATGGTATCGGCGTACTCATTGCCAACACGGTGACTGCCCGGAATGACGCGCAAGGCGCCCGTGTCACGCGTGAGAGGGTCAAGGTAGAAAGCTATCTTGATGCTCATTAGTCGATTCCCCTCGTAGCCGTCCGAGTGCCAGTTGCTGTCGCCGGCGTAAAAGTTGCCGTCACCGCTCGTATAGTTAAAGTCCTCGCCGCAGATGCTGGCGGCGATGTCATGGATTCGTGGATCGTCCAAGAAGGAGCTTAGGTATTCGCTCAGATCGGGAAACGGAAAGATACACGACCGCATTACTCCGTCATGGGGCTTGCCAGCGTGCCCGCCCTTGTGTGCTTTCCAGATAGCTTCAAATTCCTCGATTATTTTGTCGACGCAGTCAGACAGCAGACCGGGAAAATTCAGATACCCGAATGTGTCAAAAGCCGCTAATTGCTGGCGGTTGAGTTGTGTTGAATTCATGGGTATTCCTCACAATTTTGGGACAGTGCAAGAGCGGGTTCTATCGATCAAGTGAGCGGATAGCGAATGCGATAGAGTTCCCGTAGAGATCTCAGTGCGATAGGAATCTTTGCTACGGTAGGAGCGATCTCCAGGTCGCGACTTCTTATTGCGAGCGGAACTCGCTCCTACAGAAGACGCGCAATAAATTGCGCTACTACAAACCTAACAGCGTAAGTCCCGAATGTATAATTCTTAGTTGCAATGACTATAGCGAACGGGAACGCGATAGTGAATTCTTCTCCTTACTCAGTCGCTTAATCCTGCAATCAGACATGGATTCCACAATGTTATTCTTGCCGTTATTGGGAGTCGGGCGGGATTCCGCACAACCGTCTCATGCGGTTATCCATTGAACGCACCTGATCGGAGTGAAAAGCGCTGCTTCTATCTTCAATCGATTCGCCATCTTCACATCGTACGAAGTGGGCAAACATTACCCTTCGCGGCACGTCGAGGACATTCTCGGAGCGATCGTGCACCATAAACGCGTGAAAAAACACCGCGCTACCCGCGGGAACCCCCATCGCTTTTCGTTCCTGCAGACCGTCCATCTCTTTGAATTCCTGTGCCACAGCCCGCCCGTGGAGTGCGGGATCTTCGAGACACTTCTGGACAAAATGATGGCTGCCGGGACGTAATATGAAGGCGCCCCCGCTAGGTTCGACGGTGCTGAAGTGTAGCACACAGTTGACGTATTTCTCATCCCCGGGTTCGGGGGGAGTGTGCGGCCAATCCACATGATCGCTGGTTCCAAACTGCTCTGCCCCCGGCGGGCTCTTGTACGTGACCACCGGACATGAGGTGTGGCAGATTCGTAGCGGACCGCCCAACAACATCTCGGCTGCCTCGATCAAGCGCGGATGACCCGCTAGATTGGACAGACGCGGCTCACAGTAATCCCCTCTGAGCGCTTTGCGGCCGTTCAATTCACCTCCGGTGCCGCATACCAATGGTGGTTGCGCGTCCGGTGGCAACAATTGATCGATTTCGGCAACGGCTTCATTGATTTCCTCCTCCGAGAGAATGTCGTTCACAATGAAATAGCCGTCAAGTTCAAATTGATAGCGGTCAATTTGGTCGGCTATTGATGTGCCGTGGAATCCGTATGAAAGCGATGCCAACGCGAAGAGATTGTACATTTTCGTCTTTCCCTTTAACGCGTAGAACGTTGATTATAATAGGGACCTGTCATCCATTAAATATTAGTGAGTGATGCGATTCGTCTTGGACAGTTTGCTGTTCTTGCTTGACCCGAAAAACGATAAAACTTGCCGTTAGGTGAAGTGCCGTCAGAGATTCTGTCGTTTTATTATCGTGGAAACAATTTCGGCTGGGGTGTGCGTTATGTCTACTTCAATGGCATCGTCGGGTTCTTCCAGCGTTGAAAATTGGCTTTCCAATAACGACTCTCCCATGAAGTGCCCTTTCCGGTCATTAAGTCTTTTCTTAATCTGCTCGAAATCACCCTTGAGATAGACCAAAGACACATCTTCCGCATCCGTCATCAAGTATCTCCGATAGGAGTGCTTGAGAGCGGAACATGCGATTATCCCGTTTTTTCTTTCTCGCCGTAGTCGAATAACGAGGTCCCGCAGCGTACTAAGCCACGCTTCTCTGTCGCTGTCCGTCAAAGGGATTCCCGCCGCCATCTTCTCCTTGTTGGAAGAATCGTGAAAATCATCTCCGTCAAAGAAATCCCACTGCAACTCTTCAGACAACAGGGCGCCTATCGTAGTCTTTCCGGATCCGGATACTCCCATCAGAACGATTATCATTGACGTTGCGAAAGTTACGTTTTCAAAACGGTTAATTAAGAAATCTCATTAAGAAAATTACGATAGACTTGCTGCCAAGTTGATACCCCGCGCAATCTATCAAGAGGCAAAACTTGCATACGAATTCTAGCATAGAAAAACCTCACTCGCAACACAAAAGGTTATCCGACCGCTCCATCTATCTACTTGACAAGCTCAGGCGTCCCTAGTATCATGAACCGTTAAAGCTAGGGCACATCCTAGATTTGCGCTTGGTTGTTACTAGGAAATGCCGCATATTGGATGGCAACGCTGTGTCTTGCTTTCCTTAGGTAAAATCGAGTCACTCTAGCGTATGAATCTTGGCCGATACAAATGGGAAGTTGAATCATCAATTACATATTTGAAGACTTATGTTTGAAAACACCTGTGCTCACGAAGTAGATATTGACTTCTTTGACCAAAACGGTTATCTGATTGTGCGCAAAGCGCTTGACGACAAATCCATTGCCGGTCTGATTGAAGCGGGGAATTGCTTGATTAACAGTAACCTGACCGAAAACAGGCAGCGCTTGGGGGAATCGTACGATGGATTTCGCAATGTAGTTACTCTGGACAATGCCTTTATTTCGTTAATTGATCACGCCAAAATCCTCCCAATAGTGGTGCAATTGCTTGGCGCCAATCTACATGTGATGACATCTCATCTGATCTACAAACACCCTGATCCGGAGGAGTATCCGGATTCACGTCGTCATCCGGGGTGGCATCGGGATTATCTTCGGGCAACCAGAGACTTGGGGAACGCGGCGATTCCGCGCCTTCTGGTAAAGTGCGCCTTCTATTTGACCGATTTAACCATGCGGAACCGCGGTGCAACCATGATCGCTCCCGGTAGCAATCATCTAATCGGTCGACCTGATATTCCTGACGGACGTGCGGATCCCCTAAATGTGGTCGAACCCAGTCTACAGCCCGGCGATTGCTTAATCTTTGAAAATCGAACCTTTCACGCGGGAGCGCTACATAGAGGTACGGACACTAGAAAAGCTGTCATGATCGGCTACGGATTTCGCTGGGTTGTTCCCATGGACTATGTTACGCAATCGGAAGATTTCTTGGCAAGACTCGCGCCTCTACAGCGTTATCTGTTGGGAGGAGAAATTGAAGAAACCGTAGAATATCGGTCAGAAGGCGGGCGAAACCCACTCAAGGAGTGGTGTGAGGAACTCGGTATTCCTGACACCCGACACCCTCAACCTCAACGCCTCTGACAGTCAACCTCCCAAGCAAATACCTATTTTAGTCAATTGCAACCAACTCTCCAAGAAGTGATTCACACTCATGCGTCGCCGCGCGCATAGAACAATCTTTGCTGCTCTCAGACAAACCGAAACATTAAGAATGGCAATTTGACTCGGCATTGTCATCGCAGCACTCCAAATCTTTCTCTTCAGATTCTTCAATCCTACACTATCCAATCGGTATACCGATCTTCACTTGGTCTTAACTCGGATAACAGATGTCCAGTCGGGTAACAGTGTGCTTGATGTCCAATAAGTCCCCTAATCCCAATTTCAGTCGTCAAATTTGAATGTTGGTCTTTATTGGACTAATTGCTCTACCGCTTAACAGTCTGTGGGTAATTGATACGGGGGTTACAGGACATGGTATAAATTTTACGCGCGTCTCGCTCTTCATGAATGCAATTTGCGTCATTTTCGTCTTGAGCCTAATCAATCCTCTGCTTAAACGATTTGCCGCCAAATTCTCGCTAACGTCAAGAGATATGGTGTTAATTTATGCGATGATTTGCGTGTCTTCCGCAATTGGGGGCCACGATTTCATCCAGCGCTTGTTCCCCATCATCGGATACGGATTCTATTTCGCAACTCTGGAGAACGATTGGGCGCAACTCTTCCACCGCCACATTCCCGAAGCGCTCGTCGTCACCGACCGCACAGTGTTACTTGGATATTACAAGGATCGTCAACCTCTTTACGACAACAAGTTCTACATCCCGGAATACGTCAGTGCGTGGATTGTACCGTGCCTGGCATGGTCGAGTGTCATTGTTGCCGTATTGGTGTGTATGCTTGGCATTAACCTGCTGGTTCGCAAGCAGTGGACAATTCATGAGAAGTTAGCCTATCCACTAGCCCAAATACCTTTGGATATCATTAGCAACGGTCCGCGTGTGTTTAAAACACCTCTCACTTGGGTCGGATTCTCTGTCGCAGTGGGAATAAACGTCCTTAACGGAATCAATCACTTCTTTCCAAACGTCCCCGGGATCTTCGCGCGCCCTTTCTTGATTCACCCGTATCTTACGACAAAGCCTTGGAACACCATGGGCTGGCTTGAGATTAACGTTCATCTTTTCGCGGTTGGATTGGCGTACTTCATGCCGTTAGACCTGGCATTCTCCTGTTGGTTCTTTTATTGGCTTTGGCGGCTTGAGGCGCTTATCGGTTCAGCCTTTTTCGGTGTGCCCGGGTCCGGCGGCGTTGCGTTTTCCTTTTTTAGCACGGGTAGATTTCCGTACTCGCAAGAACAATCCATCGGCACTTGCGCCGCGATTTTGCTTATGGCTGCGTGGGGGCTTCGGCCCGTGGGAAGAGGGATTCTTGACAGTTTCTCAAACTCATTTTCCGGTCAGAATCAGAAACAGTGTAGAGGTTCCTCGCAAAACCAAGGCAATGGCTCAATCGATGATGCGGCCGAAGATGCTGACTTGCGACGATATCGGTGGGCATCAATCGCGATTCTCGCAAGCATGTGTTATCTGATTGCTTTCTGCCATTTGGCAGGAATGTCAATATGGGTGGCAACTTTGTTCTTCTTAATCCTATTCGCAGTTTCAATCGTTGTGACGCGCGTGCGTATTGAGGCAGGCTATCCGATGCACGACTTCGTGTTTCGCCCCGAGGACATGTTAGTGGCGGGGTTCGGTACGCGCACGATTGGACCAAAAAACCTAACCCTCTTTTCCTTTCTCCATTTTCTTACCCACGCGCAACGGAGCAATCCACAACCGCATCAACTGGAATCCTTCAAACTCGCCGATAGAATGAATCTCAACATGAACAGACTACTAATTGCAGGGATTCTGATTGCCGCCGTGATTGGCGCCATTGGTGGTTGTTGGGCGTATCTCCATACCACCTACCGGTACCACGTCCTTCATTATCATCCCGCCGATCGCATATTTTCGCGTCTTCAGAACTGGCTGACGTATCCGCAGCCCCCCGACTTCACATCTCTCGGTTTCATGGGAGTCGGTTTAGGTATCGGAATGTGGTTTCTAATGTTGCGCAGGCTCTTTGTCTGGTGGCCGCTCCATCCGGCGGGATACATCATCGGGGGGACATGGTCGCTCAATTTCTTATGGTTCTCAATTTTCCTCACATGGGCTGCGAAGATAATTATCCTTCGATTTGGCGGCATCAAAAGACATCAGCAGGCGGGGAGGTTATTCGTCGGGTTTGTTTTGGGAGAGTTCGTGATGGTTAGTTTGTGGGGGCTAATTGGGACAATTCTGGGAGAGCGTACTTATCGATTCATCTGACATTCAAATGGAATCAGGATACTTTTGTAGCGCTTACGCGATCCAGGTTGTAGTGAACGCAGATTTGCGTTCACTGCTTGCTTGATTCGCAGAAAGAGACAAAGAAGTAGAGGGCAATACATATGTAGGAAATAACGATCAACTGAGCGATTGAGCGAACGAATAGTGAGTGCGACAGAAATCCCTCGTTATTCCCTACAACAGCGCTGCAACATGGGATTATTGCAGAAAAGTAATCGTTTCTGCTACTCCGTAAGTTGTGTTTTGATTAGATTGTTCTGCAAATGAGTTGGGTTACCTGACAGTTATGATCCCAACCATTCCTGTAGAGGGTATTGAGTCTTACTTAGATACGAGTGTCGGCTAAGAAAAAGATTGCAAAAGGTACGGCATGTGCTATCATCCTTTAACCAAACAGGGTGATAACGTATGTAGTCTGAGGAGACCTTGTCGTGGACGCACAAGCATTCAAAGAGCAATTTGATGAAGATGGCTACGTCATCCTGCGTGACGTCGTTCCCATCAAGTTAATAGACAATGCCCGGGTAGCCCTAGAACGCATTGTTGATGCGCTGGCAGAGGAGCGTATTGCCAACGGAAACATCCCGCACGCCTTTAAGGACGACCCGTTTGAACTACGGTTCAAGAAACTCTTCGAAAACGAACCGGGATCGGGGCTTATTCAATTCACGTCTGAACTGCATCAACCGGAGTTCTATGACTTGTACACGTATCCACGCATGCTCGATTTGGCGCAATCCTATCTGGACGATGAGTTGCGGGTGATAATCTACGTGGTACGCATGCGAGCGTTTCCCAACAAACTGTATGAGAGTTTGTGGCATCAGGATGCGGGTTATCTTGGCGCGGGGCGCGGAAGATTAGAACCCTCTGACGAGGCGTATTCTCAACTTCGGTATATGAATTGTTGGACACTTTTTCAACCCGTTAATCGACACAACGGCTGTATGTAGGTTATTCCCGGCACGCACAAACTAGGAGTTGTCAAGCATGTTACCGTACCATCATACAACTACCTCCACATCGATTTTGACCTAATCAATCCGATGATTGACTCAGGACAGGTTGTCAACATGGAACTCAATCCTGGCGACGTGCTTATTTTCCAAAATCTACTGTTCCATCAAGGCAGCGAAAACAATTCGGGCCAACTTCGATGGAGTGCCGATTTTCGTTACCAAGATGCTCGCCAACCCACGCTCACGAGTGTCAATGGTCACCTTGTACGGAGTCGTGCACATCCTGAACGCGTAATTTCATCACGTGAGGAATGGGCACGTATCTCATGGTCATAACACGAAACAAAAATCAAACCTATACGCAACCAACGCCACTGTATTAGTGACTTATGTCAAATCGTCGGCATCACATTGCCGCCGCAGACCGGAATATAAGCGCCGGTAATGTAGCTAGCCAGGTCGGATGCAAGAAAAAGCACCGCATTGGCAATCTCTTGAGCAGTGCCTCGCCGTTGAAGCGGCACTTTGCTTCGATAATTTTCATCGGATACACCGGCGGGGCTTTTGTCGCTAATTGTCCACCCCGGAGCGATCTGATTGACAGTGACCCCGTAAGCTCCAACTTCCTTGGCCAATACACGCAAGACACCGTCCATTCCACGCTTTCCCGCCGTATAAGCACTCTGACCTACAAAGTTCTGCATAGCACATTCGGTATTAATGCCAATTACACGCCCCCACCCGGATTCAGTCATCGCGGGGACGAAAGCCTTGGTCATGTACACATTGTGTAGCACGCACGACCGGAATTGGCTCTCGTAGTCTTCTGCGGGTTGATCCAATATCGAAACCCATTTGTACTGAATGACGGCGTTGTTGACGATGATGTTCGCCGGTCCCAGCTTGGATGTAACGGCATCTCGCATCCTGAGTGTCGAATCCGCATCGGTTACATCCGCCTGTACAATCATCCCTTGCACGCCTAGCGCTTGAATTTCAACCAACAAGCGTTCTGCCATTACTTCATCTTGATGATAGCAGATGGCAATATCCGCGCCAGCTCGGGCAAGCGTTCTGACCATTACACGCCCCAAAGCCCCCGAACCACCTGTAATGACCGCAATTCTACCGGAAAGGTCAATCTCAATCATGTCTTTTATCACCAATTTTTAAATGTATACGTGGGTTCACCTGTCAACAAACCCATGATTCCCCACATCGTCCCGAGAACAAAGTCTCCCAATATAATCCAAGAAATAGAGGAAGAGCCTTTCGATACGCCCTGATGCCCCCGTACTTAAGGAGTGGCGCCTTGATTAACCAACTTTCCAAAAAAGGGAACCACAGGTGCGCGAAGAAGTGATACCCCGCCAGCGGATAGGCAAGCGGGTGTAACGGCCACCAAAGAAACCGAGATCGCAGGACTGTACCCCTAGCACGAAGATAAAACCGAAGGCGGTTGACATCAGAGAGGTACCGTCCGCACCTGCCGGTTGCTTAAGCAATCTCTCGATCACATTGTACGCAAGATTGCCGCGCCAGGCTCCGGGGCCACCCCATTTGTAGCTAAGATCCAGAAATGCCCAGAACGTTACGATGACGGACACAAACGTTGCAAGAAGACAAACTTTCCAGAGTTTGCGTGTATCAAGTCCGGATCGATCCGCCAGTTTGAAACTCTCCAAATAGGCTGGCATGGGTTGACTCTGAAACCCTTTGGTGTGCGTCCAATGCGGCGCTGATGCGACAAGCGTCTGTGCCGGTATTCTGTGACTGCCCACTATTGATACAATGAGTTGGAACGGGCCAAAATGAGGAAGTCCGTGTGCCGGCGGTCCCAACTCCGCGCGCATCCGTGTAAACGCAAAGAGAATCAGAAAGTAAATCACAAAGAACGATAGCGCAAACGATACCGACATTCCCGCGCGATAACAGAAACCAACCAACAAGGCGATTCCCAGTACAGTGCCTATCGCGGCAGTTCTGTAGCGCATCGGTTCTGTAGAGTCATCCACGCCCCGACGGGAGCCGACAATGACGTGAACTACCGCCCGAAGATGCTTTCTCGCCAACCAAAGCGCAATTACAAGAATTCCAAAATAAGCGCCCAGTATCTGCTGGCTGACAAAAGGGTACTGCGGTACATTTACTCCGACCGCGCTGCCCCATACGAACTGAAATTTCCACACAAGGAAAAATACCCAGCATGAAAAGAGAAGATCGAGCGGCACCGCAAACGCAAGTCCAATCGCGAAGGGGTTCACGTGCATCGGCATCCCCCGCAACGACCTAAGGGAGCTCCAAGGGCGCTCTACGAAGTGTTGGTCCAAATCATAGGAGACAGGGATACTCGGAATCACCGGGAACAGCACGCTGAACCCGTTGAGCAGACAGATGCCGGCAGCAGAGCCGAAGCCGACCCAGAACAACCCGTTCCTAAAAAGGCTTTCCGCATCGTCTGTTCGGGTCATTTCGAAAGGGAGATGAACCAGCGGATACGTTAGCTTTTCACGTTCAATCCACTGCTTGCGCATGATGATGTCGGCGCAAATCATCACAAACGACGACACCATCAGGAACAGCGTCCACCACAGCATCGGCTGTAACCAGCCTAGGATATGCCGAGATGTGTAGAATGACGACTGCCCTGTAAAATAACCGTCCAAGACATGCACCTGTGGCTCAAGCCATTCGGGTATATAGCCTAGAAACAGATTTGCCCATTCGTTTTCTGGCGTGGCGAACCAATGGGCATTCCCCAACGTTCCCATGATACTGTGCGTGAAGTCGTGTCCACTCACGGGAACAGCCACCATCAATATGCTGTAGACGGTAAGTAACTCGCCTTGATGCAGCGCCACACTCGGGAGGTATCGACGGATTGGAAGGTTAACTACAATGAGGAGGAAAAGGCAGAAAACCGCGTTGAAAGCTATCGTTAGGGTGGTGGGATCCTGGATGTCCCAAACTGTTTCCCACTGCACTACGAGGTAAACGTTGATGGGAATAAACGCGAGGCCAATCAATACGGCACGAAGCGTGACACCACGCTGGTTCCCTAGTTCACCCAGCATCCGGTTTCTCCATAAGACATTGGAAACGTAGCGCACGGCAATCGTAGTGTCCGCTAGCGAACAACGTATTTAATTGGTGCAGGGGAAATACTTGGACAAGAGAGTTATCAGCGCTGGTAATATGCAAACAATTTTATCAGGCCGGTATCAGCAGGTTTGGCAAGTCTTGCTTGTCTTCATCACCTCTATATTTCTGTAGCATAGAGTGAGACCAAGCAATCAAAGTCCTCATGCAGCAGTACGTTTTCCCCATCCTGCGCCACGCTCATCGCATGCGGTAACAGAACAAAAATTGCTACCACCAAACCGAATAACACAAATCTCCTCATAGACGATTCTCCTCGTCGCAGTTTGTGGTATTGCCGCTCAACGGATCCGGTTTACAATCCTGAGTGTAATTGTAGAAAAGACACCGAATTATTGTACTTTCAGGCTCAAAGATTGTCAAGAGAAAATTTGTTTTTATTGTGTGACACACGCCTTTCAAGCTACCTCGCATTGCAAATCCTTCTTGGTCCCTTGCCGTGTTCTGAGATTTGTCCATGCGCAGAAATACATACGTTCATTTTCACGGTTTCTGTGATATAATTTAAGCATCGGAATGCTTTCACCCAAAAATTCCGAAATCGGACTATGATGTCACACCAGTACAGCTTGGCATAATTGTCGTAAGAGTTATACGTTCAGTAAAGGTAGGTGCGATTTTCTAATCGCACCGTTAGTGAATGTACAGTTTAAGTGGACGTACAAAGGCGCCCCTTAACCGTTTAATCCACTTAACTATTTCCGCCAACGTGTACTAGTCGGATACAGTCGGGGAGTCTTAGCCGAATATACAGGAAGATCGAAAATGACAGAAACGAACGATACACCTATAGATTTGAAATGGCACTCCCTCACGCATTTAGAGGTACGTCAATTTGACGAAGAGGGATATCTCATTGTGCGTGGGGTATTGGATCCGCCCACTATCAGCAAACTCATAGAAGCTAGCGATCGGCTGATGGCAAGCGATAGACGCGAAAACCGCCAAGTCAGTCACAGTGAATTGTACGACAGCTTCCGAAACAGTGTCGCAATTGATGACATCTTTATTCCTTTGCTGACGAATGAGACAATCCTTTCCATTGTGGTTCAACTGCTTGGCGCTCACCTGCAGTTAATGACTTCGCACCTTATCTATAAACACCCCGATCCACCCGGTACATCAAAGAACGTCCGATCGCCCGGTTGGCACCGCGACTACGGAAGCGCGACCAAAGTACTCGGTAACGGCGTTCCGCGAATTTTATTGAAATGTGGGTACTATTTGACAGATCTCAGCGAGCCAAACTCAGGTGCTACGTTAGTCGCCCCCGGCAGCAATCAGCTTGTTGAACCGATTAAAATACCGGAAGGTCAAACCGATCCGACCAACGCGGTCGAACCTAGTCTAAAACCCGGTGATTGTCTGCTATTTGAAAATCGCACCTGGCATGCCGGAGCGGCGAACCTGACGACGCGGATCCGAAAAGGAATTATGTTCGGATACGGTTACCGATGGGTGATGCCTATGGACTACCGCACCCAGTCACAGGACGTACTGGATAAACTTAACCCTCTCGGTCAGTACCTTGTTGGTGAATCGTACCAAAAAACACTGGAGTACCATCCGGGCGGAGGAGAAAGTCCGCTTGCGGCTTGGAGTGAACAGCATGGTGTCCCCGCTGTGAGACCTGTTTCCTAGATTAGTGTGGTTGCAAAATGGATTTTCTCCCATGTCGCGACAACTTGGGATACCGAAATTTCGTCAAAGGAAAAATAATGGAACATTTAACTATTCCGGGAGTAGTGAAAGCAATTTCGCGGATTGTGCTCGGGACTTTGGTGTTTTCTCCGCACAGAGAGATGACCGGCGAAGAGCTATTGGATGATTTCTTCGCGGCAGGCGGGAATGCGATAGATACAGCTCATGCCTATGGCGGTGGAGACAGTGAACGGGTAATCGGCGCGTGGATAAAGGCACGCGACAACCGGGCGGAAGTGTTTTTGATCGACAAAGGCGCCCACCCCACGCCTAAAGTGCCGCGTCCGAGACTCAATCCTCAGGAGATTAAGTGCGATCTAGACGAGAGCCTCGACCGGTTACAGACGGATTATATCGATCTATATCTACTTCATCGCGACGATTCTCAGATTCCGGTAGCCACGATTATTGATTATCTAAATCAGGAGATTGAATCGGGAAGAATTCTTGCTTTTGGAGCATCCAACTGGACACATCTACGTATTCAAGAGGCAAATGAGTATGCCGCCCAAAACGGGTTGATTGGTTTTGCGGTCAGCAGCTCAAACTTGAGTCTTGCCGTTTCGATGGAGGCGATGTGGCCAGGTGTCCTCTCTGCCTCCGAAGAAGCCCAGCGTTGGCATCGGGAGAGTCAATTCCCTTTGATGTCTTGGTCGTCTCAAGCGAGAGGGTTCTTCAGCGGGCAATTTACTCGTGAAAACCGGAGTGAAAAAAATATGGTGCGAGTGTACTATAACCGTGACAATTTTGAAAGGCTCAAACGCGGGCAGGAATTGGGCAGCAGGAAAGGGTTTACCGCCATCCAAATTGCGCTGGCTTATGTTATTCATCAGCCGTATCCAACGTTTCCGATTGTTGGGCCATGCACGCTTGATGAATTAGACTCATCCCTTGAGGCGCTCAAAATTGAACTGTCTAACGATGAGATTCGATGGCTCAACCTTCAAGACTGAAGTACTATAGGGCATGCGTTGACTTTAGTGCGCAATTATATATAGCTTCGTCTGTTTTCGGTGTCATGTTCACAGGTTTCGACATGTCAATCTTCGAGATTTGTCGCTGGTAGTTGTTTGAATGCTACATTGGCCTTATTGCTTTTTCACCTGACAAGCTGGAAACACTCCGCATCGCAGAGGAGAAGAAATCGCGACCGGGAGATCGCTCCTACAGGGACCTACACCTGCGAAGAGAAGATGGGGAATCTGCGATCTGATGATTGAAGATAGATCTCTATCGCGCTCCCTATTCAGTCGCTTGAAGGGATCTCTATCGAACTCGCTATCCGCACCCTTGATCCTCTAGAATCAGGTAGGATTGTCCTGTCGGCAGCGCTTTAGGGCTTGTAAATTGTTTAGTGGAGAGAATATAATACGTGCAGTTTTCTTGTCGCATGCTGAATGGTCGATCCCTTGTTGCTATTCCTTCCAATGCTTCACATCTAAAGGAGCGTTTTCATGAATATCGCAAATAGAGCAATTCGTGAGTTCCGAATTAAAATGGCTGCTTTGTTAATCCTCAGGAAAGTACTTTTCGTTGCAACTGTGTGGGGGCTTCTCTGGGGAACGGTTGTTATTGTGTTGCGAGCCGCTATCGGAATGCCTCGCTCGACGCTACTCGCAGGTGGAATCGCGCTGATACTTGCCGTAGGCTGGGCAGTCGTAGCAGCGTGGCGTCAGCTGCCGGGACGAACCGCCGTGCGCGCTAGTCTTGACAAACACAGTGATTCCGGCGGGTTGATGATGGCAGCGGAAACAGCCGATTTGGGCAGCTGGACGAACTTGTTATCGCCGGTTCGCCCACCTCGCCTGCGTTGGCGCGGTAAGGTCTCTTGGGCGCGCTTTGCTGGCGCCGTCCTATTCGTTTGCATCAGCTTTCTCATTCCGGAGCGTTTTGTTGAAATCTCTAGGGCGCAACCACTCGACATTCGGGAGGAAGTAAACCAATTAGCAGCAGGGATTGATGTTCTCAAGGAGGAGGAGATAATTGAGTTAACTCAGGCTGAAACGCTGGAAGAAAAACTCGCCGAGGTTCAAGCGGAAGCATCAGGCGAAGATCCGGTCAAGACTTGGGAAGCGTTAGACCATTTGACAGACCTCCTTTCCCAAGAATCAAAGGAAGCCGCCGAAGATGCCTTGGCTGCCACCGAGCACCTAACCGAAGCAGAAACCCTTGCCGAAGCGCTCATCAATGAAGGCTCTGAGATGGATACAGGGCTTTTGGCGGAGTCTATGATGGCGTTGTCCGGATTGGTTCAGGAAGCCGCCAAAGAGGACGCGCTGCTCGCATCACAACTTCCCGAATTAGAAGACGATCTAAGTTCACTAACCCCCGAACAACTCAAGGCAATTTCCGCTGCGCTTCGTCTCTCCAAAGGAGATATATCTGACCGGTTGGCGAATCTGAACAAGGTCAACTTGATTGAGTTGGATACGCTGAAAGCCTGCGAGAAGCTAGGACAATGTAACAGTGAAGGGCTTGCGGCGTTTCTCGCCGAGAACTCGGAAAAAATGGCGGTGTCGGAAGGTGTCGGTTTGTGGTGTCGAAATGCGCTTGGTGCCATCAACCGTGGTCCGGGTCATGTGCCCATGGTATGGAGCGAGGGTACTTCTGCCGACGGCGCGAAGTTCAAAGCGGAAGTTCTTCCGCTCTCCAACATCGCATCCTTAGAGGACAGTGAAGTAATAGGGCTTAGTAGTGCTGCCCCAACGGTTGAGAAATCTGGTGTTACACCTCGATCGGGCGGGCTAAACGGCGCAACTGCTGGCGGTGGATCCTCTTTCACCCAAACAGTTCTCCCTCGTCATAAAGGCGCGGTTAAGCGGTATTTTGAAAGACCGTGATGACCATCATAATTGGTATGAAGTTCACGGAATTAGCGGAAGAAACATGAATATCTAAGATTCTTGGACGAAAAGTTGTGAAGAAATCTGAATTTTCACTTTGTATCGAAGACGTTGATTGCGACGGCCTTGAAAAGAGGAAGTTTTACCAGATTTTGCCTGACGAAGAGGCTACTCAAGAAGGGCATCTGAGAGTTGTAGACGAATCCGGAGAGGACTGCTTGTACCCCGAATCATTTTTCATTTTCATTGAACTGCCTACCCGTGCACAAGAAGTGCTAATAACAGTAATTTAAGATCGTGTGCGTCTAACGACGCGCGCAAAAAATATCGTCTTATGATGAAATCAAGTGCCTATTCTTGCACGAAGAGATTGTGCTCTTAATGCTCGACAATGGAAAAGCCACCCTAGCAGCGAACCATCCTTTATGATAGGAATATCATTGCACGCGCGCACATCTTAACGCGCACGATCTGGTTCTACGAAACATCTTTGAAGAAATGGCTTTGAAGATGTCACGAATCACTTACCTTTAGACACGGGCAACCTCCCCCTGCTCCTTCACAACCGAAGATTAAAGACCCCGCTTTCGGTTTGTGTAGTCAAGTCCTATACGGTCACACCTAGTCTATTATGGCAAGCAAGGATCAACGCGAAAAACTTCTCCAGCCTGATGAACTTCAACCCGCAGTTGAACTTACGTCGAAGGTACATGCGGAATTGGACCGTATCCTTATCGGTCGATCCGAGCTACACCGCATGGTGCTCGTAGGAATCCTGAGTCAGGGACACATCCTGCTTGAAGGCGTGCCAGGTGTCGGCAAAACCGCTCTTGTGAAGGCGATCGGACAACTGCTGAGTCTCGACTTCAATCGAGTGCAGTTTACCCCCGACCTGATGCCCGGCGATATCGTGGGAACACATATCCTTCAGCAAACTCCAGAGGGGGAACGGGAAATGGCTTTCCAACCGGGGCCCCGTGTTCACCAACATTCTGTTAGCCGATGAGATAAACCGCGCTTCTCCAAAGACTCAATCCGCACTACTTGAGGCAATGCAAGAACGTTCCGTGACCCTCCTTGGAAATACTCGCTCCCTCCCCAACCCTTTTTTTGTTCTAGCTTCTCAGAACCCGATCGAATTAGAGGGAACATATCCGCTCCCGGAGGCACAGTTAGATCGATTTCTGTTCAAACTAATTGTGCCGAACGCGGACGTGGACGTGCTTGACGATATCATCTCGACTCGCCGCCGCGGGGAACCACCTGTGCCCACATGGTCAATCAGCGCGGAGCAACTCCGTCACCTGTTTGACGTGATGGAAAGGATTTACCTTCCCAAGCCGGTGTCGCGCTACATTTCTCGTTTGGCGGCGTCTACCCATCCGAATGCGCCAGAAACCACCGAGGATATCAACAAATATGTTGCATACGCCGCATCGCCACGCGCGGCGATAGCTATGGCGGAGGCATCACGCGCATCTGCATTGCTTTCCGGTCGCCCTACCGTGGGCTTCGAGGATGTGAAGGCGGTAGCGGCGTCCGTGTTGAACCATCGAGTAATTCTCAATTACCAAGCCCGTTTTGATGGCGTGGATACATTCTCCGTAGTCAATGGTCTTCTCACGGTTCTTGACGAAGCAGATCTCAATTTGCCTGATGACCTTGAGGTTCATTCAGCCTCATGACATCACTGTTATGGAATAAGTTTTCCACAGTTCCTTTTCGAATTGAGGGATTTTCCAAGCCGATTTGACCACACGTTGGCGCAATTGCCTTGATGTTACGGGATTCTGTTTCTCCCTGCACAACCTTTCACTGATCTAACCGAATTTCCGATCACATATCGTGGTTTAGGAGGCAAAATGAGTTCCGTTCTAATCCGTTCTATCCCTGCTCTAATTGCCATTACACTGTGCTGTGCTGCTACCAACGGCTACGCGACGACGCGAATTGGCGACATCACGATTACGCCCGGGGTTAGTCCAAGTGGTAACAGTGACCACGGATATGCGGAATACAGGATTTCTGTATCGAATCACTCGCCGGACAAGATGCACGTAGTGACCCTGATATTACCGGATAACAGTTTTAACATTGACCCAAATCGTATCCGTGACATCACGCGCTCAGTCGTCGTTGGCCCAAACGCCGCTGCTCACGTTTCTCTATTCCAGCCTCCTGTACCCTTGCCCGGAAATGACTTGGCAGTTGCTATTGATGGTCAAAGCCAAAGAAAAGAGGTCCCATTATCTCTCGGCAACCATGCACCTGATACGTCGCACTCGTTTGCTAGACATATTGTGCTAGGAGCTATGGGCTTCACAACACTTCCGTTGTCTTTGCAGGTTCTGGTGAGTCGAAACGTGGACACCTCGGAGCTGCACACGCATGCGGGAACACTAGTAAACACTATTCCTTCTATGGGCGGTTTCAGCGTTTCTACCTCGGCACCCGGATCTTTTGTTACCAGTAGTAGCAGTTCAAGCTCATCTGGTTCAGCCTCCTACGAACTCATCGATTTAGGATTTCCCGTGTCGGCGTGGAGCACGGACTGGCTCGGTTTTTCTCGTTACGATGGCGTTGTCGTCACTGAAGAGGATATCCGGCAAATGCCGGCGGCTGTTCAATCCGCCCTTTGGCAGTATGTGGAATGCGGCGGTGCACTGCTGGTGTTGGGCGGCGACAATCTTCCCGAAAACTGGATTTCAAGAATCGAGATTCCAGACAAATCCGCTGGTATCGCTAACAGCCGCGTCGGATTCGGCGAATGTATCGTTAGCGCGGAGATGAATACAAGTAGTTTGAATCAGACGCAGTGGCGACAAATCGTGCATTCTTGGGTAAAAACCGCGACTCCTTGGCAAGTCCAACTCTCGGTTGCGGAAGCCAATAATCGGTTTCCCGTGGTGAGCGATTTCGGTGTTCCTGTACGGGGATTGTTCCTGTTGATGCTTGTATTCGCGATCGTGATTGGGCCGGTAAACCTCATCGTGCTCTCACGCAAAAAGCGGCGCATTTGGATGTTGTGGACCGTCCCGGTTATTTCAATGACAACTTGTTTTGCGGTGTTCCTCTATGCAACATTTGCCGAAGGATGGAATCGATATATCCGGACAGAAGGTCTAACGATTTTAGACCAAAGAAGTAACCGCGCCACAAGCATAGGTTTGACAGCTTTTTATTCGGCTTTGACTCCCGGTGACGGATTGCACTTTGGCTACCAGACAGAACTTACACCCCAAATCTTCGATGCCACACCTATCCCCCGAACCGTTGACTGGACGCACGACCAGCACCTGGGACGCGGTTGGATTGCTGCACGTGTTCCAGCGCATTTCAAAGTACGCAAGACCGAGGTGCGGCGTGAGCGTGTCACTGTCAGAAGAGGCGAGGGTGCACGTCTAAACATCGTCAATGGCCTCGGCGCCGATATTGACCAGTTTTGGCTGGCAGACACTGACGGCACAATATACTTTGGGAGGAGCATTTCTGCCGGATCCGAGGCGGAATTGGAGCCACGTCAAGAAATGCAGCCCCGTAGCCTTGGTGGGACAGACGAAATTTTCGATCTCAACCTTTGGGATCCCGCCATAAATGCAGAGTTGGATAAGGGGAACATTTCACCGACATTGAAAGATGAGATGATAATGCACGGCGCGCTACTCTCGGATGACATCATTGTATCGGTTCAAAATCCCGGTCATGAGTGGCAACTAACGGATAAGGTTTGGGAGCGCAACTATACCATTAAAGCGAACGCATCTACGCGACAGCTAAAAATCCATGCGGAGATTATCGGCCTGCGCGGAATATTCGCCTCTGAAGATTGGATAGGAAATATCAATCGTCTCAAAACAGAACCCGAGAACTTCCTCAGTTCGGGATGTTACATAGCTACCTTGAACGCATCGCCTTTTATAGAAGACGGACTGCGCAAGACGACGGAGAAGAGCTGTAGCTCGATTGTTTACGGCATCCTAAACGAGGACTAGTGAGGGCATCTTTGTAGGGCGTCCCAATGATGTGAAACACCACGGACCACCCCAAGAGAAACAGAGTTGTCCATCTAAATTGTCTTCCATTAAGGATTACTCGCTACTAGCGCAAGCAGGGATCGATTGCCGCACCGTAACGAATAAGAAGACCGGTTTTATTGAATCATAAACCCATACTATGCAAGTCAACATTAAACATCTCGTCAAAGACTTCGGCACAACGCGAGCGGTTGACGACATCTCTTTCACTTTTTCGTCGGGACACATCTTCGGATTTGTCGGTCCAAACGGCGCGGGCAAAACGACAACGATGAGAATCCTGGCAACTCTTGATGAGCCGACAAGTGGGGATGCGACAATTGATGATGTCTCGATTGTGGAATCACCAGAAACTGCGCGCGAGCTAATCGGATACATGCCCGACTCTCTGCCTGCGCACCGCGATATGTCTGTGCATGACTACTTGGACTTCTTCGCACGCGCTTACGGACTAGCTGGAAAACAACGCCGGCAAGTGGTCGATAGCGTTGAAAACTTCACAAATCTTACCGGCATTCGGGAAAAAACCCTGCATGCGCTCTCAAAGGGAATGAAACAGCGAGTTAGCCTTGCCAGAGCGCTGCTCCACGATCCGCCAGTGTTAGTGATGGACGAGCCCGCCGCCGGACTGGATCCACGCGCACGAGTCGAACTGCGGGAATTACTTAGGGTACTGTCTGAGCAAGGGAAAGCCATTTTGATTAGCTCACATATTCTTACCGAACTGTCGGAAATCTGCGATGGCGCCGTAATTATAGAACAGGGCAAGATCGTCACTGCCGGGACATTGCACGAGATCGCTTCATCTGATACTGAACAACGAACCGTGTTGATTCGACCTCTTGAGCGGCAAGACGACCTGCGCAGGGCATTGCTGCTAATGCCGCATGTCGCAGCCGTGAACCAGCTGGGTGATGAGATTGAGGCAAAAGTCGCCGGCTCGGAGGAAATCTGCAGCGAACTACTCGAAAACCTAATTCGAGATGGGTTCCGTATCGTTGAGTTCAAACAGCAGGGCGGCGATTTGGAATCCGTGTTTATGACTGTAACCAAAGGAGAGGTACAATGAAATTCGTTGCAGATGTCCTTGAAAACGTCAGCAATACTCTCAATCCCATCGTTATCAAGGAGTTACGACAAGCATCGCAAGGAAAATTTCTGGCTGTTGTGTTGTTAATCTTTCTCGGTATTCAACTGCTGACCGTGGGGTTATTCCTGACAAATGAGTCCGTTTCATGGTCCTTTGATGCAGGGCGGAATATTTTTAAAACCCTGGCAAGTATGTTACTGGTCATATGCCTGATTTTGGTACCCGGTTATACCGGCCTCCGGTTGGCGATTGAACGCTCGGACGCCAACGTTGACCTTCTGTTTATTACGACGCTCCGTCCACGATCTATCATCTGGGGAAAATTCTTTGCCGCTCTGGTTTTCACTGCTCTTCTCTATAGCGTTTGCATGCCGTTCATTACATTGACGTATTTGCTGCGGGGCATAGATTTACCATCTATTTTTGTTTTGCTCGCTCTGAATTTCATCGTGATCTCTATAGCTATCCAGTGCACTATTCTCCTCGGTTGTCTTCCTGCGAATCGGGTATTTAAGATTATTCTCGGACTAGGATGGTTCTTCCTTATAATTGCCTTCATTCCTTGGCACATTGCATTAACAACAATTGTCCCAGGCGTCAATCTTCTTGACCGTGGAGTCGGAAGTCAGATTGGGTCGTGGGAATTCTTGGCGGTTGCCTTGGGTGTACTAGTCACGGGATCGGCTTGCATTGGACTACTTGCCAAGTTGGCTATCGCGCTAATTAGCCCTTTATCCGCGAATCGTGCGCTGCCTGTACGGATTTACGTCACGGTAGTCTGGCTCGTCACCGGGATCGGCGCCGCCATCTGGAGTGTCGCTACCGGCGTTGCTGCACCTATCGGGATTTGTGCATCAGTTCATGTCCTCCTGCAATGCATCGGTCTCTTTATCGCCGTAAGCGAAAGAGAGTCGTTGGGGCGGCGGGTGCGCCAAAGTATTCCACGAACACGGTTGATACGTCCGCTTGCTTTCCTCTTCTACAGCGGTGCGGGTGGCGGAGTGGCGTGGTCGTCCTTGATGATGATTTTGACCTTACTGTTTGTGGCAATATTGTCAGGCGTTTTCCCGCATATATGGAGCGGGAATGAATTCGAAGAATTCATGACTTGCATGGTAGCTCTAGGGATGTTCGCGTTAAGTTATGTGCTGGCGGCGTCGTTTATCAGACGACGCGTCTTGGCAAACCGAGTTGCTGGTTGTCACACTTGGTTGATTGCGTTGGTGCTGATAGGTTTTGCAACCACCTTAATTCCACTGATTCTATTCCTTCTCTCCGGAACATGGGATAAAGGATGGCTTATCGGTAGCCCAAACGGTCCCTTAGTGTTTTCCGTCAATGGGGATTCCGAGCTCTTGAGTGGAAGCGCTCAACTCGCCAGTGTTTTCGCGGTGTTCATCGGCGCTCTTAACTTGCCGTGGTTTATAAGGCAGATTATCAACTTTCACCCTCCGAGGCAGGAAACCACAGTCGGTCCGCAAACAGATTAGGCAACTTGGCAACCCGTGCGGTAGACAATGATGATATAGTCTTCGGCTTGACGCTTGCAAGATTCTGGCTCATACAAAGATGTTTCACCGGCTAGATAACACTTTGGAAAACGCCGAGTGGAATGACATTCAATATTTTCGTTCTTCAATTACCGACTGATTCACGTTCTGTATCAGTTGACGAACGCATTAAGTTATTCATTATCTTCAGATGAACGAAGCTTATCGCCAATACCTCATAGACGGTGAACGTGCCGGAGCACGATACGCATTGGCATCACCACGGAACGTCCCTTTTGGCGCCTCGGGCAATCAGATGAGTAAGCGCCCGGAGAGTTCACTAGAGTTCATCGATCACCGTGAATATCAACCGGGCGACGATCTGAGACGAATCGACTGGGGAGGGTTCGCCAGGAGCGACAAATTGACGGTAAAATTATACCGGGACGAAGTTAGTCCGCACGTAGATATCGTAATCGACGGCTCATGCTCCATGGCGCTTGAGAACAGCCCCAAAACACAAGCTACTCTCGGGCTTGCGGCGGTCTTTGCTATGGCGGCATCAAACGTCGGGTACTCCCACGCCGCATGGATGGCAGGAGATGGGTTTCGGCAGATAGAAAACGGCACCAACCGAGCGTCAATTTGGGAAGGAATTGACTTCGATTACCGTGGAGACCTCTTGGCTTCATTCGCTAGACTACCCCCGTCTTGGCGTCCTTATGGGTTACGCGTGTTGCTCAGTGACCTGCTCTTCCCGGGTGACCCGTTAGCAACGATGTCCCGTTTTGCCGAACGTGCTACGGCAGGAGTCGTCGTGCAGATTTTGGCAGAGGCGGACGCCAATCCAATGGAACGCGGCAACATCCGGTTGGTGGATTCGGAAACGGACGATGCCCAGGAGATTTTCGTGGATGCCGGGGCCGAGAGCCGTTATCGCGTGGCACTTGCCCAACATCAGGAGAATTGGCATCGTGCGGCAAAGCAAGCCGGCGCGGCTATGACGACAGTAGTCGCGGAACACATTCTTGGCGATTGGCGGCTTGAGGCATTGGTTGTAGATGAAATACTCAAGATAACATGAACCGAGGTTGATGTATCCCTGTCACAATATTTGGGATCGATTGTCATCCCAAATATTGTAAAGGAGGTTCCCCCATGTTTGGACGTAAATACCCGCTGGTACTCTCTATCCTATGTTTCTTGTGCCTCATGTTCGTGCTTTTGGCAATTGCCCCTGCTCAAAACGCCGATGCGACAGACGAAAAAATCATTGAACGCTACAAACTGATGTTGGAACGGAAGCCGAAGGAGGACAATACATTTGACCGTCTCTACCAATTCTACACCGAGGGAGCAGGTGTTGAGCGGATGGTCGCCGATTATCAAGCGGAGATAGAAGCCAAACCAAACAACTCAAACCTTCAATTGATTTTGGGACACATCTACAAGCGATTGGGCAAATATACGGATGCCATCGCCGCTTACAATCGCGCCATCGAACTTGCACCAAACGATTATTATCCTCATTTTGCGCTAGGACAAGCGTATACCACGCTTCGTCAGCACGAAGATGCAATTCCGGCGCTGACACAGGCGGCTGAACTTGCAACAACATCGCACGCCGCGCCACTTGATGAGCTGATCGCCCTCTATAAAACTCTCGGCAGTGCCTATTTCAGCCGAGACCGGGTGGAGGAAGCGATTTCGGCATGGAGTAAAATCGCTGAGATTCATCCGCAGAACATCTTTACTCGCGCTGAACTTGCCGACCTATTCCGCGAACAAGAATTGTATACACAGGCTATCGAACAGTACGAGGCGATCATCCTACTCGAAAAAGATGATCCGTATCGTGTGTGCCTCAGTTATCGGGAGATTGGGAAGATTCAGGAGGAGAAGGGCGATTATCAAAAAGCTATCCAAAGCTACGACGCTGCCATAACGCTGACAACGCCGGGAAATTGGCTACGGAAAGATGTGCATCGACGCATCATTGGTGTGTTCGCCTCCGACGGAAATTGGCAGGGCTTGGTCGCTTACTATCAGAGGAAACTCCAAACCGCACCCAATGACCCCGAACTCATCGGTTTGTTGACTTCGGCGTACATTGAGAATCAACAACTCGACGAAGGAATCGATGCCTATCGGAAGGCGCTGGAGCTTGCCCCGGCGGACACTGCATTACGCCTTGAACTTATCACGGTCCTCCGAAACGCCGAAAAATTTGACGAGGCAGCGGCGGAGTACGAATTCCTCAGTGGAAGTCACCTGACGATTTAGGTATCTACCGTGAGCTCGGTGAGTTGTATCTGGAACTTCAGGACGAAAACCGAGCGAAAACAACCTTTCAACGTATGATTGGCCGCGGCCCGGGGATTGCCGGGATTCACCTTTCCCTTGCCGACATCTATGCTAGCCATGAATGGACAGATGATGCGGTTGCCGCCTATGAAAAAGCCGCCTCACTCGCACCTAATAATCTCGATTATATCCAGTATTATGGCGAATATTACTTGCGCCAGGGCAAACGAGATAAGGCAGTGGAATTCTGGAATCGGATGATCGCCGGGGACAAAGCTATCCCAGAGAATTATGACCGGCTCGCACGATTGCTTTGGATACATGACTTCCGTACCGATGCCATAACCGCTAGTCGGAATGCCGCGGCGTTGGCGCCAGCGGAGTATCGCTATCGTGAAGTATTGGCACGGCGGTTGATGGAGAACAAGGAGTACGATGCCGCGCTGTCCGAATACGCCGAAGCGTCGAAACTCGCGCCCAACGAATATTTTGCCGAGCGGATGAACGACCAGCAAGTCGAAATTTTTCGGCGTCAAGGTGTCTTGGCAGAGCAGATTGAGAAGGTTGAAACGGCTCCGAAAACCTTTAATCGAGAGAAGATCCTTGCCAAGATGTATATCAAATTGGGAAACGTAACCAATGCGATCGAGTCCTGGATTCAAGCAAAGACACTTAAACCAGATGATGTATCCGTTAACCGCGAATTGGCAGCGCTTTATGCTAAGCAAGGGCTTGGAGAAGAAGCCGTTGCCATCTACGAACACCTGGCAAAGATCGATTCTGGCAATGCACGAGAATATTTTTCTGGTATAGCACGTCTTCAACTAAAAGCTAAAAACTTCAATGCTGCAATTCGGAGTGCAAAACAGGTAATTGCGCTCAGCCCTCGAAATCCGGAAGGCCATCAACTGCTGGCGAGTATCGAGCGCCAACAAGAAAATTACGCCGAAGCCATTAAAAATCTCAAACAGGCAATCCGCCTGCAGGCAGATGCTGCAGACATTCGCGCCGAATTAGCGGAGGTGTACAGACTGGCTGGAGAAAATCGATTGGCGATTGACCAGTATTGGCAGTGTTGGGATTTAAGTAAGGATCTCAATGATAAGCTTTCATTGGTCGATGAGATGATGGAGGTTTACGATAACCTCGGCACAAGCGGCGCGTTCAAAGAGAAACTCCGTACACTGAACCAAGCGCATCCCCCCGACCCCGCACCTGCTATGGCGTTGACGGAATTGTACCGAAAGCAAGGTGAATTTCCCGCCGCCATATCACAATTGGAAGAGACACTGGAATATAACCCGGAAAATCCGAATCTGCTGAGCCGAGTTGCCGAGATGAATCACGAGTTTGGTAACACTGAAGAGGCGATTGTATATCAGCAACTGCTTGTTAAAATCCAACCTGATTCAGCGCATCAACAGCGACTCGCCGAGTTCCTCTTTGAGGCCGGGCGAGAACGAGAAGCGATTCAAGCCTGGAGAAGGTTGCTACACGCCAGAAATCAGACGGTTGAGGCAGAGATTCAACTTGCATCCCTGCTCATGCGCTATGATTTGCAGGATGAGGCACGCCTCGCTTTGGATCGCGCGGGCGAAAGAGTCAAAACAGCAGAAAGACGCTACCAAATTGGTGCGTTGCTGGTGCAGTTGAACGAGCTGGAATCTGCCACCCGACATTTCGAGCATATACTGACGATGTCAGAACCAGAACGGGCGATGGGGAAGAATACCGGCCTTATTGGGCGTGCGACCGCTCCGCGATCCCAGAAAACGTCCCCGTCCGACACACATCGGTTGCGTCGTCCCAAAGAGCTTGTGCGGAAAATCCAATCTCCGAGTCAAAGCCCGGCGGGGAGCCCATGGATGCCAACCAATTTTGCAGATGCCCAAGCCGGTGCATTAACCCAACTCTTTCTAATCGCTAAGCAGATAGGGAAGCTTGATGCATTCGTCGAAGCCATCAAGGCAAACGCAGGATTAAAACCGCACGACCTTAAAGCACTGGAAAAATTAGCACAGGTCTACATCCTCACAAACAACCGTGACGATGCTGTCCGGGCTATTAACCGACTTGTCGCCCTGTCTCCCAACGATTATACATACTTAAGAGTTCAACTCAACTATGCGCTGCAAAAGGATCTTGATTATGAAACCGCGAAAAACTATATTGATCGTCTCAGTGCTTTCACCATGGAAACACGGCTGTGGGATGCCTGCCGCTTGGCGAGAACACTCCACTACCAAGGAAGGCGAGATGATGCCAAAAGGTTAATGTCCGGGACCGGATTCTCGATTGACGATCCCTACAAGACCACAACAAATATGAAGGTGATATTCGAGGTATTTCGGGTACTAACACAGTTGGGGGAAATGGACGCAGCGGAGGTGTTGCTATCACAATTTGCTTCTCCGCCAATCAATCCCGAGATTAAAATGGCACATCGTCTGCAATCGTGGTATCACGAAGCGATGTATAACCACCTCTCGGATGCATACCTGCGCAATGGACAGATTGACGAAGCCATTACATTCTTCTGGAATTATCTTGATCGCGTTAATCCCATAGTTCAGAATACCACCACCACATCAAGTACAGGTAGCTGGAATCAACGTGTTCTAAATGACTTCCCGGCGACGAGCATCTACTATGATAGTACTCGGTTGAGGCTGTTGCGGACGTTATTTCTCTATCACTGGGCGCAAGATCAACTTGAACCGCTGTATGCAATGTTCCAAGCGAAATTGGAGCGAGCCGAGGGGACAAAGAAAATTTATCCCGCTCTGGCGTTGAGTTATTTTTTTGGTGGGAGGAGTCGCCCGATAAATCACGTGAGGTTTTGGCGAAAGTCCAAGTCAGATTTCCCGAGAACCTGACGTTGATGCGCCACACGGCTTTGATTGCCATCCTGACCGGAAAACATGAAGAAGCAATGACGGCACTCAACCTACTTGCGAATAAAGATTGGCAAAACCTCGAGCAGTACGATGAATCCATGCTGCAAATCGCCATTCATGTCGGAAATACAAGCAAGGTGCGCGAATTATTGCCGAGAATACTTGCTTCAGTAAAGGATGCCGAATCGCTTTTTCGAATTGTCCAGAAACTCCAGAAGAGCGGATTAACACGTTACGCGGTTGCAGCGGCGAAGAAGGCAGTGACACTTTCTCAAGGAAAACACAACACATATTTCCTAGGACAATTAAGTCAGCAGTTGGAAGAACTCGGTAGAGGACATGAAGTTGCGAATCTGGCAAAACACCTGAGACATCCTACCAACCCACGTACACGCAGCGGACGGGGTTCGATCCAATGGAACTACCGGCACCCCCAGAATATAGCCGGTTGGCGCACAAACCCGGCACGCGAAGCGCAACTCCGTGCCGTGATCGAGAAAAATCCAACCTCTTTCCAGGCACAAATTCGCCTTGCTTCCTATTACGAAGGGGTGAACGATGTTGACGGTGCCGCCAAAACCCTTGAAGCCGCACTATCCATTAAACCGAAGCATTATCTAACGCGGAGACGATACGCCCAAATCTTAATGCGCGGAGAAAAGCCTGATGCCGCTGCTGCTCAGTACGCAATCTTGTTAAAGCATAACCCAAATGCCCTCGCCAATAGTCATGTAGCTGCCTTCTGGTGCGGAACCTGCAATAATCATCGTGAAGTGATTAGCCCGTTCTTCGATGCTGAAAAAGTCGATGAAATCGTGGCGCTAACGAAGGAGCTTCTCGGACCGCCGCGGCGCGTTAGCTTCAGCCGCCCGTTTGCCACTGAAGTTGCGGAACGATGTCTTGAAAGCAACCTACCGCGCGAAGCGTCAGAAATTTATGAGAAGTTGGTGGTAGATACCACCGACAGCTATACGTACAACCAACTCGCGTCTGCGTACTCAGCGGCAGGCGAGCACGAAAAAGCCATCAAATTTCTACGCAGTAAATTGGATTCGCCAGATTCTGCCAACGCAAAAGACAAGAATTCTCGAATTCACATGGTTCGTCGGCTCATTAAGCTTTACAATGCCACGGGAAAGTTCAATATCTTGCGCGAAGAATATGAAGAACAACTGGCACAAAAGCCCAAGGACACGTTGCAAATATACTTGGTGACCTTAATACGGCTCTCAGACGGCGACATTGACGGCGCGGAGCGCCTTGTGAATCAACTGATAGAGGATGATTCAGTGACGTATTTTTGGTGGTTTGAATATCTCGCAGAGCTATATCGCACTGCAGGCGATTATGAGCGCGAGGCACGCGTGCTCGATCGAGCAATCCAAAAACTGAGACTGCATCCCTCTAACTTGCGATCTCCTCATGAATTGTCACAGGCGTACGAAAAACTTGCGGCTGCCTGCTTTAAATCCGGAGATACGGTCAGGGCAAAAGAGTACATCAAGAAAAAGAAAACTATGAGCTTGGTAGAAAGTGGAGTCGGTTCTTTTTTTCACATTGCAAATCTGTATAGCCAGTATGAAATGTGGGCCGAGGCAGAGGCGACGTATACGAAGGTTTTGGACCGCCTGTCCAACGGTCAATATGTTCGTCAACAGACAGAACGATATCTCATTGAGATAAACTCCCGCAAGGGTGAGTCAAAAACAGACGTTGCCTCCATTGAGAAGTTGAGAGAGATAGATCTCGGTATGCGCCGTGCTTTGGCAAAGCATTACAAGGATCGAGGAAAGATGAATGAGGCGATAGAGCTTTTCAAGCAAATCGCTGAGAGGATGCCGGGGGACCTCGAATCTCGCGTCCAACTCGCGGAAGTCTATACTCGCCAAAAGAGATTTGATAAAGCATTTACGGAGTGGCGGAGGTTGTTGGAAGCAGATCCGGAAAACACGAAGTTTCAAAGAGGGCTTGTGGCGGCTCAAGAAGCCGCAGGCAATATCGACCATGCAATCCAACTTCTGAAAAAGTACATTGACTCCGAAGCAACTACTGTGCATTACCCGATTTGGCTGAACTCTACGTCAGGACTGGCCGTGTGGATGAAGCGATTAGTGCTTATCAAAAGGCAATTGAGATAAATCCCGGCGATAGAAGCGTGCACCAAAAGTTGGCTCGGCTGTATCTCCGAAAAGAGGACTTTGAGGCGGCTGAAAAGGCTTTTCACCAAGATCTGCGATACAACGAAGATTGGTTGAGTTTTGATGGCACCGAAAACCAGCTTATACAGCTCTATCTCCGGCAAGACAAACTGGAAGAGAAGCTTAAACAAGCAGAAAAAGAAGGTACCCTCACGTTTGGAATGCAGAAGAAGCGAGCGGAGCATTACCGGGACCAAGGCGAATTGGAAAAAGCGGCTAAAGCTTATAAAAAAGCGTTAGAAATGCCAACACGTAGTTGGCACAAAGCAAGGATTACTAGAGAATTGGTGACGATTTACGCACGACTTGGTCAGACTAAATCTGCGGTCGAACTCTACGAGCAGCTTTCTCAAGCAAGTCCGCAAAACGGCTTTCCTTCCTTCCATCTAGCCATGACGGCGTCTGGCTCCAAAGTCTGCTTCAGTCGAGAGGCGCAAGCCCATGGGGAGTCGGGGGAGATACTATCTTCCATTAGCACATTCAGTGTATTCGGTTTCTCGGTAGATGACGCCGACAACGCCCGCCGAAGCATTATCAAGGTCTATCGGGATGCGGGTAAGTTGAAGTTCCTTCTAGCCTACCTACAGAAGCGCAGTAAAACGAATCCGGAAAACCCGGCACTGTTCGAAATCATCGCTGAGATCCATTACAACCGGGGGGATCATGCAAAAGCCGCGATAAACTACCAGCAGGTTTGTAAATTGCAGCCAGAAAACGTCCGGAGTTTTTACTACGCTGCAGCACATTTGAATAACAGTAATCTACCGGAGCGTGCACAAGCAATGTTGAACGGAGGCAAAATCGCTCGCGCCCGCTACGGTAGTGGGCAGTGGAATCGGAGTATGTGGGGACTGGCAGCACTCGGTAGCATTTGCAGTGAAGGCGGGTTGTACGACGCGGCAATTGAGTTGTTCCAAGCCGCCGTGGCGAATCAAAAGAAACCGAGCCGCAAATCTGAGCCAATATTGTATCACATGACCGCGCAGACATATCTGGAACTAAAGCGGTATGCTGAAGCAGTCGAAGCCTTTCGAAAAATGGAGGAGGTCTCTACAGACGATCACGTTAGAAAAGTCGCTCAAGAAGGGATGCACAAGGCGCGCCGTGAGGGGAATTTGCCTGATGAATCCATCAGTGAGGAGACTCAGATTGCTCAGTAAGGAGATTTACGCCCATAAACGCATGCAAGCATCCTGAAAAGTATCTAAAACGAGAAGATGCCAATCGTTCCCCACGCAATCAACAGTGATTTATGATCCCCACCTTTACACTCCCACTCGGCTTCCTCGCACTCTTGGCTGTCCCGATCCTCGTCGGCATCTACCTGTTGCGCACCCGATCTCGACGTTACCCAGTGTCCAGCCTGATGCTTTGGGTGAATCAGAAGCAAGCGCGCCAAGGCGGTCTGAGGATTGAGCGCTTACAGACGCCCCTCCTGTTCCTGTTGGAACTCCTTGCCCTCATCTTTCTGGCGCTCGCGATAGCCGAACCAATTATTCGAACCTCCAAGAGCCAGATACCGTTGACTGTCGTTTTGGATGACTCATTCTCAATGCTCGCAGGCGCTGAAGATACCCCGAAAAGCCGGGCGATAAAAGCCCTTGAAGAATTACTCACACCCGACGGTATTAATCCGCTTGCCAAGCCCCGCTACGGGGTACGTTACGTGCTCGCAGGGACAGAGCCGCAACTATTGAACGAGGTGGCAAAATCGGCGGGCGAAGCAATTGACGAACTTCAACGTTGGAGATGTCTTTCGCCGTCTGTGGACCTGGAGGCAGCGATATCCTTCGCCGCCGCGCTTGGCGATTCCAAAGCGCTCATGCTAATCGTAACGGACGGCCCGCCGGCACACCCACTTGAGTCAGACAGTATTCAGTGGTGGGGTTTTGGAATCCCTCAACCCAACGTCGCCTTTGTGAACGCCACACGGACCTCCGCCGAATCCGGTGAGCGATGCCTGTTCGAGATTACGAATCTCACCGGAGGCGTAAGAAAAACAGAACTCGTCGTCGAGTTACATGACACTGTGATCGGCGAGTCGTCTGCTCGTCTTCACCATTCAACTCCCGATATCCGTCCGATGGAAACACATCGGGTTGTCCTGAGTCTGCCGCCAAGAACGCCGGCATTACGGGCGCAGATTGGCGATGATTCCCTGTCAATCGATAACACAGTCGTATTGCTTCCACAGATACGGAAACCGGTGCATGTGGACATCCGAATCCAAGACCAGCGGCTACGATTTCTTGTTGAAGATGCTCTGGAAGCTACGGAAAGGAGTGTACCCACAACAACACAGCCCGAGTTAATCTTTCTGGATCAAGCAGCACTCGCGGATGACGCTAACGAGGCATGGATTATGCGCCTTGTGGTAGAGCCGGAAGCGTCGGCTTATCTAGGGCCCTTTGTCGTTAATCGTGCACACCCGTTGACCGAAGGGCTTTCATTCAACGGCGTTGTATGGGGGGCGGGAACAACGGAAGAGTTTATTGGGGTGCCTATCATTACTGCCGGCAACGTCCCACTCTTGACTGACACAGAGCGGTACACCGGTGTTCATGAACTCCGTCTGCGTCTGCGCCCGGACCTCTCAACGCTTCAAACGTCGCCGAATTGGCCCGCTCTAATCTGGAATCTACTTGAGTGGCGTGCCTTGGAAACACCGGGGCTAGAACGCTCCAACCTTCGTTTAGGCGAGGTCGCGGTTCTGAGTACGAAATTGGGGGTTGAATCCATCCAAGTTATTTCACCCAATGGCGACATACGTGACCAACCCGTGCTTGAGAGGAAGGTCAACCTCATGGCTCAGGACGTTGGGATTTATAAGGTGGAGACGGGTAGCGAGAGATACGCCTTCTCATCAAACGCACTCCGCCAATCGGAATCCGACCTCCGTACTAGGGCATCAGGTAGATGGGGCGATTGGGGGAATACAACGCTAGAGTGGTGGGGATACCGGAGTTTCGCGTGGTTCTTCCTTCTCCTCGCCATCGCGACCTTAACGCTTCATCTAATCTTATCCAAGCGCGGAACCTAGCACTATCAGCCGCAAAACATCATGCTTTCGATCGCACCTGCTAGGTTGCCAAATCCAGCAGTTTTCCCCAAACACCCCAAATTCATCCTTGACATATTCACAACCTCAGTATATACCTATTGTGTGTCCGATGCAAAAAGCGGTGAAACAGAAACAGCACTACTTCGAGGTTGCCAAAAAGCTAGCAATATAGGAGGCCCATCATTTGAAAGCAAATGAAGAAAATCTGCTAAAATTCTTGGATGGCACGAAACAGTTCATGCTGCCCATTTATCAACGCCGCTACAGTTGGGAGAAGGAACAATGCGACCAGTTATGGGATGACGTGTTGCGTGTCGGACAGAATGAAAACATTAAGTCGCATTTCCTCGGGTCAATTGTTTCCAGAGAAGAAGCTAGCACTAGGGTGCAGCGATTGTTAGTCATTGACGGGCAACAGAGATTGACGACGCTCTCGCTGCTGCTTTCGGTACTTGGTAGAGCCATAGAGGCGGAGAACGCCGATTTTCCGATCAGTCGCAATCAGATAGAAGGATACTATCTCTTCAATGAAAAGGAAGATGGTGAACTGCGCTATAAACAGTTGCTCACGGAACACGACAGGGATGCTCTCACTGAACTGTTGGAAGAAGGAGATGCTTCTGACGCTATATCTTTGCTGGTGGATAATTACCGAGGCTTTGAGGATAGACTCAAGAATGCTGACCTTGAAGTAGTGTATAAAGGGATTCAGAAGTTAATGATTGTCAGCATTGCACTAGAGTCGGGTTCCGATGAACCGCAACTGATTTTCGAGAGTCTAAACTCCACCGGACTCGCTCTTTCGCAAGCCGACCTCATCCGGAATTATGTACTCATGGGTCAGGAACATAATGTGCAAACCAGATTGTATCAGACCTACTGGTATCCGATGGAGCAGAGATTTGGTGATGAATACTCAAAGCGATTCAATCTTTTCATTAGAGACTATCTGACCCTGAAAACCGGACAGATTCCAAATAAAGGAAAGATTTACGAAAGCTTCAAGAGGTATGTAGATGACAAGAGGCACCCTGAGGCCCTTGAGAAGGAAATAGGAGAAATTGCTCGCAATTCGGAACACTATGTTCGCATAGTATTGCTTCAAGAACCAGACCGAGACCTCCGAGCTTGCTTTAAGGACATTAAGACTCTTGGTGTTGAAGTTGCCTATCCGTTTTTATTGGGCGTCTATGGGGACTACGCGGAAAAGCGACTCCCAAAGGAAGAGGTCATAGAAACTCTTCGTTTGGTGGAAAGTTATGTTTTCCGCCGCACAGTTTGTGATATTCCACGAAATACCTTGAACAAGACATTTGCTAGTATGATGGGACGAGTTAATAAAGACAAATACCTTCAAAGTCTGAAAACCGTTTTCTCGCGAATGACCGGGCGCCAACTTTTCCCTACGGATAAGGAATTCCGGCGGGAATTTCAGTCTAGAAACATGTATGACCTTGACACTTGCAATTATCTCCTAGACAAGCTAGAAAACCACGAACGCAGCAAGGAGCTCGTTCCTGTTGGAGATCATGCGTATACGACAGAGCACGTCATGCCGCAAACGTTGACCGACGAATGGCAAGAAGAGCTAGGTGATAACTGGGCGGAAGTACACGAGACGTATCTCCACACGATAGGTAACCTCACCCTTACCGGCTACAATCAAAAGCTAGGCAATGCTAGCTTCAGGGAAAAACAGGAGATGACAGGAGGATTTCGTGATAGCCCATTACGATTGAATGCGAGTCTTCGCAAAGTGGAGCGATGGGACGAAGACGCTATTGTAAAGCGGGCGGAGATGCTTGCGGAGAAAGCGTGCAAAATCTGGCCGGACCATGGTGTTGATCGAGAAACTCAGCAGGGAAGGTCATCAGGCTGGAGGTTGTCTGACCATCGTCACCTGAACGGCAAGATGCTAGATTTATTCGAGCAATTGCAGCGTTGCATTCTGAGTTTAGATACTAGAGTTCGTCGGCAAATCAATAAATATACTATTGTTTACAAAGTTCACAGAATGTTCGTGGACATCGAGCCACAGGCCAGCCAACTCCGTTTGTCGCTAAACATTCCCTTTCCAGAGATTGATGATCCGCGCGGATTATGCCGAGACGTGACGCATGTCGGCCATTTAGGTTTGGGAGATGTAGATGTCCGAATTTCCTCTGTTGGTGAACTCGACGATGCCATGTCCCTAATTCGTAAGGCTTATGAAAAACAGATCTCGGTTGAAACATAACATATTGTTCTAAAGGTCTTCTCATATCGGTTGAAGGAGCGGAATTCTGTTGGCGGAAAGCAATGTTAAAACGGTAGGATATTGAAATGCCATTTCTTACAGATAGGGAGTTGCTTGAAATCATTTTGGACATCGAATCTGACCGCGCCGAGTTCAAAGAGTCATTGTCGGGCGATTCACCCACGAGAATAAGAGAAGCTATCTGCGCATTTGCCAACGATCTTCCTCAATACGAAAAACCGGGGGTTGTTTTCGTAGGAGTGAGGAATAACGGGACTATCAAAGGCTTATCCGTCACGGACGAGTTACTTCGGCAGTTGGCAGATATGAAAACCGACGGAAATATCCTGCCGCCGCCAACGCTGGCAGTTGAAAAGCGTGTTTTGGGAGGTAAAGAAGTCGCCGTAGTCACGGTGCAACCGTCCGACTCGCCTCCGGTGAAATTCAAAGTGTTATCCACATCCGCATTGGCCCGCGCCGTGGCATTGCTACAAAACAGGATGAAAGGATTCTCAACGAAAAACGTCAATCCGGAAATCTGACTTTCGACCTGCAACCTATCCCTACGTCTAGTGTATCCGATCTCAATCTTACCCAATTTGAGAACGAATATTTGCCTCAGGCGTTTGCCCCCGAGATTCTAGCAGCCAATGAACGGACTCTTGAAGAACGTCTAGGTGCTACGAAAATGATTGTTTCAGTCAATGAGCAAGTTGCGACTGTGTTGGGAATACTGGCACTCGGCAAAAGTCCACAAGACTATCTACCAGGCGCCTACGTGCAGTTTCTCAGAATTGCTGGAAGCGAACTATCAGATGAAATCCTTGACAGTGAAGATATACGCGGACCAGTTCCAGACTTGCTCCGCCGTTTGGATGATAAACTGATTGCGCATAACCGAATCGCAGTCGATTTCACGACGGACGTTCTGGAACAGCGAACCGAACTCTATCCCATTCCCGCGTTGCAACAGATTACACGCAACGCCGTGATGCACAAAACCTATGAAGCAACGAATGCGCCTGTCCGTGTTTCTTGGTTCAACGACCGAATTGAGGTATTGAGTCCCGGCGGCGCGTATGGGGTGGTAACCGCTGCGAATTTCGGCCAACCTGGCCTAACAGATTATCGCAACCCGAATCTTGCAGAAGCAATGAGAACCCTCGGATATGTTCAGCGTTTCGGTGTGGGAATACCGACAGCCCGAAGACTGTTGAAAGAAGCAGGACATCCAACCCCGGAATTTGAAATTCATGATACTCACTTGCAGGTAACGATTAAGTCTTCAAGTAACCCTCAAATCAAATAACAATGACTGTTCCGGTTCTAACATTCTTCAATAATAAAGGCGGCGTTGGTAAAACCTCGCTTGTCTATCATTTAGCGTGGATGCTTTCTGACATTGGCCATCAAGTGCTTGCCTGCGACCTTGACCCTCAGTCGAACCTTACCAGCATGTTTATCGGTGAAGAGAGGCTTGAAGTACTGTGGCCAGATAAAAAACCGCGAAAAACTATCTATAATGCTCTCGAACCACTCTTGGAAGGGACCGGGGATATCAATCAACCCCACCTGGAGCAGATAACTCAGAAACTGAACCTTATCGTAGGAGACCTTACCTTATCTTCCACGGAAGACGAACTTTCGAGCCAATGGCCGGAGTGTCTTGATCGTCGAGCGCGCGCCTTCCGAGTGATTTCCGCGCTGTGCCGAATTTTGCAAAGAGGGGCAAGCGATAGCGATGCTGAGATTGTTTTAGTGGATGTTGGCCCCAATCTAGGCGCTTTAAACAGAGCGGTCCTAGTAGCATCTGATTTCGTTGTCGTCCCATTAGGCGCTGATTTGTTCTCGCTTCAAGGGCTGCGAAACCTCGGACCTACGCTGCGAAGTTGGAGAGATGGATGGAAGGATAGACATAATCGTAATCCTGTCTCTGACTTACCCATACCAAGCGGCTTGATTCAACCGATTGGCTACGTTGTCCAGCAACACGGCGTTCGACTGGGTCGTCCTGTTAAAGCATATGACAAATGGGTTAACCGGATGCCGGCGGAATACGCACGTAACCTGCTTGACGATGAAAAAGGTCCCTATCCCGAAACCCCCTCACAAGATGAAAAACACGCACTCGCAACCGTTAAGCACTACCGGAGTCTGGTGCCGATGGCACAAGAAGCCAGAAAGCCTATCTTTCATCTTACCCCGGCAGACGGGGCGATCGGTTCCCACGCTGCCGCTGCGCGCGACGCCTACACAGACTTTAAGATCCTTGCAGAGAAAATAACGGCTCGAATCAATCTCCCGCCGCCGTCTCTGTGACGGTGCTCCTAGTGGAGGCACACTATCTACCACTTGGTATCTTCTAATTTGCTGGAATAGCGCTCCCCTAGATTCTCCCTGACAAAGAAACTCTTTGATCGCAAATCGAAGATTATTCCTGTCTCTGCAAGAGTGTCTTGACACTGAACTCGCCAAATCGTAACGATTTTTCGCTTGACCTCAACACCGATTGCTGCGAAAATGAAACCGCCTTGGAAAACTGCCCAGCTGCAAACTGGAGAGAGATGCTCTCGTGAATGTACCGCCCAAAAAATACGTCCTTGTTCAAGACGAGCGGCTCTTGGCTTTCGTGATGACTTGCTTCGAAAAAGCGGGACTTGAATCTTGTCATGCACGTCTCATCAGCCGACTGCTGGTCAACAACGATTTGCGTGGTGTCCGTTCTCACGGCACCCACATTGCCCATAGCTACTGCATGGACTTTGTGAACGGCAACTTGAATCCACGTCCTAACGTGAGGACGTTGAGGGAAAATGGCGTTTCGACCGTGATTGACGGAGACGGCACGCTTGGTTACCTACCCATGGTGCAAGCGGCGGAGAGTGCTGTCTTACGCGCAAAAGAGAGCGCTCTGGGATTGGCGTTGGTGCCGCACATCGGGCATTACGGCTCGGCAGGCCATTACACCCGTATCTGTGCCGACGGTGGATGCATCGGTTTTTCAGCACAGTCGGGGCGCAACGAGTCCAAAGGGAATCCACCTATCAGTTTTGCAATTCCCGGAGGCAATGAGCCGGATTTAGTACTGGATGGCGGGTCAGACCTTTTCGGGCCTTACCATGGACCCGAATACGAAGATTTATACAACCGGATTCCCGCAGTGTTCTTTAAAAACTTGGGATTCATGGCAGTTTCTTCCCTGTTAGGCGGCGGACTCACTGGATTCACTTTGCCTGAGGGCGACGCTATTCAAGAAGAATGGCCTTCGGCGCGCTTCGGTGGGATGGTTCTCGCCATCAATATTGAAGCAGCCATCCCGGAGGAGATTTTTCGAGCGGAGGTGGATCTCTACACCCGGGATCTGCTGGCAACCTGTGAACCGATACCCGGCACTGACAGACTGCTCCTGCCGGGCCATCTTGAGGAAGAGCGCACCGCATTGCATCGGCGCGAGGGGATTCGATTCGGCGAACAGGAACAACAAGCCATGACAGCGCTTCACGAATATTTTGATGTGGCACTGCCTTGGGATTGAGCGGATTCCCATTGCTTCCAAAAAGTGTTGATCTCAGGAACACGGTTGGAAAGGAGAAGAACCGATGCAACTAACCGAAGAACAACTCGCGACTTGGAGGCGTGACGGCAGTCTAATCGTGCCCAATGTTTTTCCAGCGGAAAGCTATATACCTGCGCTTGAGGCAGTTGAGCGCAACGCTTATGGTGGATTGACATACGCCGAATACCGCGCAAAATGGGGCGATAATCCTGAAGGTATTCGGGAATTGTATCAAAAAACTCCGGATATACAGCGATTAGCCGGGCCAATGGGGGCGGCGGTTCATTTCCCGACCGGATTGCCCGCGGTCGATCGTCTGATTGAAAACGAGGACTATATAGACTGTCTCTGCCAGGTGCTAGGAACAACCGAGATTCGCTTGGGCTACGGTCAAATCTTCTTCCGCGAAGGACTTACTGATTCACGACACAGCGAGCACCCTTGGGAAGGTTTCCACCTCGACAACGGCACCAACTCACAGTTGCCGCCACACCCGGACTGGGAGCGGTACAACTACGTGTTGTCCGTGATTGTCCTGCACGATATTGACCCCGATGGTGCTCCCATGTTGGTTTGTCCCGGATCGCACAGACAACTCGCATCCTTATTCGGTCGTGGCGGAGGGCACGCCGGGGGCCTGGGTTTGGACGACCTTCGCAAGTTTGAGGAATTAGCTGATCCGGTGCCCGTCACCGCCAAAGCCGGAAGCATCGCATTTCGATCGAGCTATCTTATTCATGCCGCTCAGCCGTTTGTCAACAAGGAGAAACAGCGAGGCTGGATGGGGTTCAACTTTCATCGCGCCGACAACGGCGACTGGTGTCACACCACTCGTCCTATCCCCGGCTGGTCAACTCCACAATACGTGGACTTCGTAGCCGGTACTACCCCTCGCGCACGTCAACTGTTGGGCTGGCCCGCGCCCGGCGACGACTACTACACCGAGGAAGCGCTCGAACGTCTGGCATACGCCTATCCAGATATCGACCTAACTCCGTATCGGGACGCTATAGCACAATGAAACATAAAGACTTGAGCGCGGCGAGTCTCATAATTGCTGTTGAATTGATTAGTCTCAGTGTGAAAACCAAATCCAGCTCCCAGGCGTTTCGGTTGGGGATTCATTTGCCTTCAACCCCAAGAGGTCTCTATGAATGAACTAATCGCGTCGCTAACTGCCGCGGGCCACGCGCCGATCCAACTGTACGGAAAAGGCGGTTCACTACTCCTTCTTCCATATGGCGGCAGAACCCTCGGTCTATACAATCGGGATGGGCATAATTTCTTCTGGGTCAACCCGGATCTTAATCACATCGCGACTGCCGAGACCTTTTTCACCAAAGAAGGCTGGAAGAATAGCGGAGGAGACCGCACTTGGGTGGCCCCCGAAGTTGAACTGTTCATTTCAGACATTGAGAATCCCGGCGAGACGTATCAGGTTCCCTCATCACTGGACCACGGTAACTACACGGTTCAACACGGCAAAGGGCAAGTTAAGTTGACCAATCAAGCGCGTGTTTTTCTAAACCGACAGGAAAAAACCTGTGAGATTGAGCTGGCAAAAACTATCCGAATGACAGAGAACCCGTTGCGTTATGAAAAGGACAGGACGCCGTCCCATGGGAAGCTTGACTTTGTTGGTTATGAGCAACTCACGTCGCTTCGATTTACCTCTTTGGAAGCACCGGGGATTCGTCTTGGAATCTGGAATTTGGTTCAGGTTCCTGCCGGAGGGGAGATTGTTGTACCTACGGTGAGAGAAAGTGCCCCGAAGACCTACTTTGGGGATGTAGGAGCAAGCCATCTATGCGTCACTCCTGAATCTATCCGATTCCGCGTTGATGCGAAGCATTCCCACAAAATCGGTGTGCGTGCCGCGTCTACGATTGGACGAATAGGGTATCTTCGACCTATAGGAGACGGGAAGAAAACATTGGTCGTGCGCAATTTCTTCGTCGCTCCTTCAGCCGAGTACGTGGACGTCCCGTGGGACGATTTGGATGACTTCGGTTATGCCGTCCAGTGTTACAACGACAACGGCGATCTGGGAGAGTTCGGCGAAATGGAATATCACACACCGGCAATCGGCGATGGCACCGGATTGAGCAGTTACCAGGATCGAAGCCAAGTTTGGGCTTTCCTTGGCGACGCCCAATCTGTGGACGAGACGTTTAGGCAGTTACTTGGCACCGACCCAAATTCAGCCGCGTAAAAAGGATGACCTCTGGTGCAAGGGTGTAACGAAGTTGTTGGTACTTTACTCTTATGCTGAAACTTGCCCAATTCCTGAGTGTGCAAGAAAGAACCTAGGTCTCGACGCTATTTTGATGAGGTGTTGAGTACACGTCTGAAAAACTACTAGTAGGGATTTCAAAACGTAAGGGCGTTAGTTAACCTATGTCCTTAGTTATCACTTAACAGAATTCACTTTGTGGGAAAGGCTAAATAGGATGAGCCATGTATGGGTGCACCACCACTTGTTCCGTTTAATTGCAATTGGGTTTGCGATTTCAACTCTGTTGCTAGGTTGTAAGGAAGAGGTGACCCGAAAGGCAGATTGGGAAACCCATTTCACAGACCTTCACTTCGTGAACGCAAAGCTCGGATGGATCGTAGGACTCGAAGGGTTGATTATCCACACCGACGATAGTGGACTGACATGGAAGAAACAGGAAGTTGACACAACCGGTGACTTTAAGGCGGTACATTTTGCAAATAGTCGCTACGGATGGGCAGTCGGTGATGAAGGATTAATCGCCACGACCGATGATGGCGGACGACACTGGCAGCTACAGACGAGTGGAACGTGGGCGATGCTGCGCGATGTCTTTTTTGCAAATTCTAAGGAAGGATGGGTGGTCGGTGAAAACGCAGACGTCCTCTATACGCAGGACGGCGGAAAAACATGGAAGCGCCGCGAATTCGTGAGCGAGTTTCCACTCAGCGGCGCGTGGTTTGTTGATAATAAACGTGGTTGGATTGTGGGCGAGCAGGACAGGATTCTGCATACTAATGACGGAGGAAAGACGTGGCACGAGCAAAGTAACCGATTTGAGGGCGAAAGAGATCGGATGATTAACGACAACAAACAGGTCTTTTTCATCAGCCAAGGTGAAGGGTGGCTCGTTGGAAGCGATGGTTCAATCTTTCACACAAAGAACAGCGGCGCTACGTGGAATCGACAGGACAGTCGGATCCCTCTAATTAACGGGCACGTCCGAGATACAATTAATAGCATCCATTTTGTTGATAGGCAAAGAGGCGTCGCCGTCGCCGATGTCGGGTTCATCACGTTCACGGAAGACGGTGGTAAAAATTGGCGATTGCTTGACAGCGGGACGGAGAATAATTTAACCGGCGTCCAGTTTACGACGCCTAACGAAGCCTGGGCAGTCGGTTGGTACGGCAGCATCCTGCAATCGACGGATGGAGGTGCGACTTGGGACATGGTCAGTGGCACGACCGCCAACGACCTGGAGAACGTTCAGTTTGTGGATGCCAATCGTGCCATTGCTGTTGGAAAGCGCGGAACGATTGCCATGAGCCAAGATGGCGGAAAAACGTGGACGGAAGTTGACGCCGAAATCTGGGATAATATACGCAATATCTTTTTTGTTTCGGATAAAGAGGGATGGGCGGTCGGGGAACGCGGTATGATTGTTCATACCACCGATGGCGGTCAGACGTGGGAACGTCAAAACAGCGGCTGGGGCTATGTACTCACAGCAGTGCATTTCGTGACACCGAAAAAGGGATGGGTTGTCGGCGAACTAGGTACGGTACTTCATACTGGCGATGGCGGCGAATCTTGGGTGCCTCAGACACCGGGCGAGTGGCAATCCCTCAAAGGCGTTTTCTTGCTCGATGAGAAGGAAGGATGGGCTGTGGGATGGCCCGGCACGGTGATTCACACCACCAACGGAGGCATGACTTGGACGCAGCAGACGACTAAAACCTACAATGAGTTATACGCTGTTTATTTCGTTGACAGTGACAACGGCTGGATCTCGGGCCAGTTCGGTGAAATTCTGCGCACCAAGGATGGTGGTCGAACGTGGAAATTCCAACAGAGCGGTACGCAAGAGAATCTCAACAAAATTTACTTTGCCAACACAAAACACGGTCTGATTGTGGGTGATAACGGTGTGATTCTAACCACGACTGACGGCGGAGTGAACTGGGAATTTCAAGAAAGCGGTACCGAAAATGACCTCCTCGGGTTCGCGCTTTCGCCGGAAGGGATGGTCGCTGTTGGTAAAGGCGGCATCGCCATGCGATATTCCGTAGATGCCGAAGAGTTGCCTGTTGCACTGCCGCCAACCGCGGAAGAAATTGAGATTGCCGAGGCAGCTGAGACTCCTCCGGTCGTTGAGGAGATTACATATCACTGGGAAATTGTTCGTCAAGCCACATGGCAGACTGATTTCAACGACACCTACTTTATCAATGATAGAAAAGGCTGGGCAGTCGGCAGCAGTGGCGTCATAGCCCACACCACCGACGGTGGAAAAACTTGGAAGCCTCAGCACAGCAGCGTCGAGATTGATCTGCATCACATAACCTTCATTGACCCCGAACACGGCTGGATTATTGGGCGTGGCGTGTTGCTCCGTACGGAGAATGGCGGCGAAACATGGCAGGTCATACAGAAGATGCTGCAGAATTTTCGCAACGTCCGCTCCATACAGTTCCTGACGCCACTGGAAGGTTGGCTGGGTGTAGATCAGGGGCAGACGCTGCATACATTAGACGGCGGATTGACTTGGAAACTTCAAAAAACGGGTACTACAAATCGACCCATCACACATTTACATTTCATCAACAACCTGGAAGGATGGGCAGTTGCTCCGCAACGGCGTGATGGCGGGTTTATCCTTCATACGACAAATGGTGGCGATTATTGGCAGATTCAATCCAAGACCAATCTAGTGGGTATCGCAATTCACTTCGCAGACGCCAAATCAGGTTGGGTAATCGTAAGAAATGGAGACTCACTGATTACCAACGATGGCGGGCATACCTGGACGCGCCGTCCTTCAGAGTTGGGTAATCGCATTCGCAGCGTGAAGATGCGTAGCCACCATGAGGCGTGGGGAGTTAGTCTTGACGGGCAAATCCTTTTGACCCGAGATCAGGGTAGAAGTTGGGAACATACTTATGTCGACTTGGCCGCAAGAGAGAAAGAACCGGTGCCACCAACGGAAGATTTGGAATCAAACCAAGAATTAGCCGAGTCTGGTTCATCCGGCACATCTCAGGATGTTGCAGATATTCGAGCTGCTTTAGATGAGGATGCCGGTGAGGCGTTCAGGAATCATCAGCGCGGGCGCCCCCCGCGTCCTCGTGGCCTCAATCCAGAAAGTGGTTCTGGCGAGAGCGTTGCTACGCCGAGAGCCAGACGCCCCCGCCTTGGTCGCCCTAGCTCGGCCGAGGAAATTGCAAATTTTCACTATGTCAACGACCACGACGCGTGGGCAGTCGGGAAAGCCGGGCACATCTATCACACGCACGATGGCGGCGTAACATGGGAGCGCCAGCTTGGTGAGCAGCTTGATGATTTCCATGACGTGCTCTTCTTGGACGAAGGCAATGGCTGGATTGCCGGAGACAATGGATTGCTGTTGGAGACCCAGGACGCCGGACGGAACTGGACAGCTCTGGACATCGGAACACGACAAAAAATAATCGGCGTACACTTTGCGAGCCTAGATCCCAAATGGGGCTGGACGATGAGGCGTGATGGTACGTTGTTCTATACAACTGATGGCAAGAAATGGTCAGCCGGAAAGACACCGATGCGACCCCCTCTTTTCGAGGAGGATCCCCCGCAACGTTTTGTGATGAATGACGTTGGATTCGGCAGATTTTCCGAAGGCTGGGCAGTTGGAGAGGACGGGCAAATCCTTCATAATAGGGACGGCGGGCCTATCTGGGAACCACAGAGAACCACTACGGGCAGAAATCTCCTCAAGGTTGAAACAAAATTCGTACCTCTCGCTTGGGCGGTCGGATCCGGCGGCACTGTCCAGCGGACGATTAATGGTGGTGAATATTGGAAGCTGCATGAAACCAACACAGGATACGACCTGAACGGCGTGTCATTCTTCACCAAAAGGAAGGGATGGGCTGTTGGGCGCTACGGAATCGTCCTACGCACGACCAATGGCGGATTTAAGTGGGAAGCCGAACCGAGTGGCGTAACCTCCAACCTTTACGACATTGCGGCAGTCTCCAAACAGGATATTTATGCGGTAGGAGCCAAAGGGATGATTCTTCACTCTGCCGACGGTGGAGAAACCTGGAAGCAGCAACATACGGATATTGACAACGACCTTTACACAATTGTTCGCCCGCAAGATAGTGATACTCTTTGGGTTGTTGGTCAGTGGGGAGTAGTGTTGCGCCAAAGAGTTGGCAGTGTTAAAATGTCAATGCGGTGAAGAATCAGCACGCATGTGCTGTTATTACCATTGAAGGTTGTTTGCTTAAATGGGTGCCATGAAAGACAGCTTCTTGCATTCACGCAATCGGAGAGCGATTTTCCACTTCACGATATTACAGGGACGATCGTGATGTTGAATTCAACTGGCGTACGCCTAGAGTTGGGTGAGGATGTGAGAAACTCCCGCTGATTGTCCGGGAATACCCATAAGACGCGGAGCACCGTTCAACCCAACCTACGCACTAGGATTCAGAACCGTGGACAAAGAGCAAGCACTTCCCGCCAAACCTCTACCTCGCGATGTCTTGAATGTTGTTTTGAAGGATTTTTGTCAAAACGGCGCAACGATTATCCGAAATGTGCTCTCACGAGAAGAGTGCGAACGGATAGTCGCGCGTGTTGACGAAATCTTTTCCGAGCCTTACTTCATGCGGATGCGTAATGTCAAAGACACTCGGCAAGATGACAAAGTTCCTATCGTCGTGCATCGCCTCTTTGAATGCGACCTCATGTTTCGCGATTTGCTGGTGCGTGAGCCGATTATTAGTATTGCCGAAAGCGTTTTAGGTGAGCACTGCCACTGTATTGCTCAAGGTTGTATCCTCAACCGAAAAGACTTAGGTATCAACCGATTTCATGTTGACGATGGTATAGAATTTCCTATCACACCTGAGATGGAACGGCACGACCCAAGGCTGCGGATGCCTGTGCTCCGTATGTCCGTGCAAATTGCCCTGACCGATCAGGATGATGTCAAATACGGTCCATCCCAATTCGTTCCGGGTAGCCACTACTCCGGAAGGCAACCCGATGGGCCGGAGTTTCCAACCTTTGATGGCAAAGAGCCTATCTCACTCCTCATGAAAGCTGGGGACCTTTATCTGCTCAATGGACAAACATGGCATCGAGGCGCGCCAAACCAGACCAATCGGGTTCGCTATCTGTTCCACCAAGTCTATGGACAACGCTTCGTCGCGCAGCGGTTTTGGCCCTACTTAAATTACCGTATGTCCGACCACGTCTTGGAAGGTGCCGATGAACGTCTGCTGCGTGTCCTTGGAAAACATCCGGAAATGGCTTATGGTTGATATACGCTGTCGTTCGCGGCGAATCTGATAAATTCAATTAAAACCTCCCCGCAATTTCGTACATGTACGGAGCATACAGGTGTAGGTCTTCTACTATTAATTTCACAAGAAATCTAAGATGAATCGTGAAGTTGTCTAGTGTTGAGCGTTAAACCGAGCAAAATCTTAGAGTAATCTGCATACCCGAGAATGAAATCAAGAGCCAAATTGAGCGGAGCACTAATAGTTTCGATACTGTTGCATGCAATTGTTGGCGCAATAGGATTTTACTTTTGGATTGATTCAGGCCCTGCCAATCAGCAAGACTCCATCAGCGCGGTCTTTATGAAGGTTGATAAGCCGAAACTTAAGCGCAAGACCGCCCCAAAACGAGCGCGCATTCGCAAGAGAACCTCCGACCAAACTAACTCACCTAGACTCAAGGTGCTGACTAGCAATGCCCCAGTGACCTCGCGCGGGGTTGTTTCAGCAACAACGCCGACAGAATTTAGCGCAACAGGATCGTTAGACCTCAGTGACGGCATGGGTTTAGACACAAACAGTGTTGAATTCAATCAGGGTACACCACAGATTGGACGAGTGATCGAGAATTCGGTTGGGCGAATGCCGAACAAAGATGCCCGTCTTAAGAGCCGCCTAGTCAAATTTATCGAAAGACAAGAAGGGCCTCAACAGATCGCATATTGCGTGGATTTATCGTCTAGTATGCTGGGATTGACGCCACGAAAACTGAAAAAGATACTGTCTATCATGCAGGATTCGCTCACATTTCTTGAACCTCATGACCGATTCAACATCATCACATTCGGCAGCGAAATTAACTTCCTTCGTGATGAGTTCATACCTGTAACCGACGATGGGGTTTTGGAAGGAACATCTTACTTCGAGACGCTATCACCCAGAAAAAGTGACACGTATGCCGACAAGGATATGATTGAGGCAATTCAAGAGATTCAGAAAATACCCCACACCGTTGTTGTTCTATTTAGTGACGGAATCTTGACTTCCGGTGTTCCAGATCCGAATAAGATTCGGCAAACAGCGGCTGCGAGTGCACGAATCTTTACGATGGGAATCGAAATGCCGGAAGACTTTCCGGGTGCCGTTATGCTTTCCATGCTCGCAGCTGACAGTGACGGAGAATTCTGGTTGGTTGACTAAAAACCGAACTGCTACTTGTCCTTTGATGATTGTATAATCATCCGCCTTCAAAATCCGTCAGACGCCAAATCCTCCTAGTTCATATTTATCATGCGAACACCGTTCATATCCGCTTGAACGCTTGAACCGAGGATTTCCTTTCTACTGAGCGTCAGCTGCACATTGTATGACTCCAATACCGAGTTTCGCGACCGCAGCTATGTGTAAAGTACCGCTTGCCTTCTGACACGAGATGCGTTATACTTTCAAACGTAGGAGAAAGCCCGCTAAAATGGCAGTCTACAAACGAGCATACGCACCGTCAGTACAAGTTTCAATAATCTCTAGATGCGCGTTGACATCGCCTACCTACATATGTCGGCACATATTTAATAAGGAGAGTGAAAATGCCACTAAGAATCAACGGCGAAGCCCCGAACTTTACAGCCAAGACCACTCAAGGCACTATAGATTTTCATGAATGGATTGGGGACGGTTGGGCAGTGCTGTTTTCCCATCCGAAAGACTTTACCCCGGTTTGCACAACCGAGTTGGGATATATGGCGGGTCTGGCGTCTGAATTCGCAAAGCGTAACTGCAAGATTATCGGTCTTAGCGTCGACCCCGTGGAAGACCACGTAGAATGGTCAAAGGACATTGAAGAAACACAAGGACACGCCGTCACCTATCCAATGATTGGGGACACGGATTTGGCAGTAGCTAAACTGTATAATATGTTACCTGCCGATGAACCTGGGACATCAGAAGGACGCACGGCTGTCAACAATGCGACGGTGCGCTCCGTATTTGTGATTGGCCCGGACAAAACAATCAAACTCATGCTGACGTATCCAATGACCACCGGGCGTAACTTTGACGAAATCCTCCGTGTCCTTGACTCAATGCAGTTAACGGCGAATCGTAAAGTTGCAACGCCGGCGAACTGGGAAATGGGTGACGATGTGATTATCGTGCCGGCTGTATCCGACGAGGAAGCAAAGGAAGTATATCCCGATGGGTGGAAGACTGTTAAGCCTTATTTGCGTATGGTTTCTCAACCTGATTAGACAAACCAGCTAATACGCTTTCTTGCGAATTGAATGTGTTTCAATTGCGTCGGACCATACGCTAAAACTTGTCCATGGGTTAGTCAAGAAAAGGGGACGAAGAGTTGATTGTCCTCTTTTCGCCTAGCCGATGATTTAGCTCATCCTCAATGCCAAGTTTTGCACCGAAATTCTTGATGTTTCAATTTAAGGCAAAGCTTTTTATTGCATGCACTATCTCACCCGCCAAGTAGCATTCGAGGCCTCACACGCTCTTCGCATCCCCGAACTTAGCGATAAAGAAAATTACGAGTTGTTTGGCCCCGCCGCCAACGACCATGGCCACAACTATGTTGTGGAAGTGACGATCAAGGGAATGGTTTCTGACAATGATGGGATGGTCATCAATCTCGCGGATCTTGACCAACTCCTTAGGGATAAGGTTCTCACTCATTACGATCATAAATATATAAACCTCCAACATCCGGTATTTGCAAACGATTCGCATCTACAACCTACTGCCGAAAACATAGCAATTGAGGTATGGAACACGTTTGAGTCACGTTCACAATCGACTAACTTGCACCGCGTTCGAATCTACGAAGATACGGCTCTGTTTGCCGACTATTTTGGAGAGAAACGGATGGTTTATCTCACCAAAGTTTATGAATTTAGCGCATCGCATCGTTTACACAGCCAACTCCTGAGTGATGACGAGAATCGGAAAACATTTGGCAAGTGTAACAATCCACATGGGCATGGCCACAACTATGTTCTTGAGGTCATGATTAAGGGAGAGGCTCACCCCAAAACAGGAATGGTTGTTGACTCCGGATTCCTTGATGAATTTGTTAAAAAACAGATTCATGCGCGATTCGACCATAGACATCTGAACCTTGACACACCCGAATTCGAGGCTCTTAATCCAACCTCCGAGAACTTTGTGAAGGTGATTTGGAATCTTCTTGAAGAACCCTTAAAACCCATTATCTTGCATAGGCTTCGATTGAAAGAAACGCCTAGGAATCATTTTGACTATTACGGCGAATCGCCAGAGGTTGATTGTCCATGAATGATACTACAGAAACAGAATTCACGTCGGAACCTGAAGCCCTTGATGCTAAGGAGGCTGCGTCACAAGCCGCCGAACATCGGGCAATGCACCACCCGTATGCCAGCGCATCGGTCGAAGATGAATTCGCTTTGGCGAATCCCCAACTGGAAAACATTTACGCAAATATCTTGATGCAGATCGGCGAGGATCCCTCGCGAGGTGGGCTCATCAGAACTCCCCGTCGCGCATCTACGGCACTTTCCTTTCTGACCCAGGGGTATCATCAAGATTTTAAGGAGATTTTGAATGGCGCCATTTTCAATGAAGACTACGACGACATGGTCATCGTAAAAAACATTGAGTTCTACAGTTTGTGCGAACACCATATACTTCCGTTTTTTGGCAACTGCCATGTGGGCTATATCCCCAGCGGAAAGATTATCGGTCTAAGCAAAATACCTCGAATTGTGGATATGTTTGCTCGCCGGTTGCAGGTACAAGAACGTTTGACTGACCAGATTGCCAAGACGTTAGATGAAGCACTTCAACCGCTCGGAGTTGCAGTAGTCATTGAGGCGCAACATATGTGTATGATGATTCGTGGTGTCGAGAAACAGAATTCCAAGACAATAACAAACGTTATGTTAGGGGCATTCAGAGATAAAGATTCAACACGGTCAGAATTTATGCAAAGCTGCCAGTCGACATGAATTCTAGCCGAAATCCTTGAGGCGAACTCGTACCCCTTAATATTGCGCCGAATACGGTATCGCGATGAATTCAACTACGCGAAGATGGGCTGGCGAACACACTTGATTTCACGAATCATGACGCGTAGTATGCGCGGCAAGTCGATCGTCCATGGATGAACAGACACTAAAGAATCAAGTTGCAATTGTTACCGGCGCATCCCGCGGTATTGGTGCCGAGACCGCGATTGCATTTGGCAAAGTTGGGGCGAAAGTTATATTGGCTGCACGGACAAAGCCTGATGTAGAAGCGATTGCTCACCGCATCCGCGAGAATGGGGGTGAGGCGCTGGCAGTGACTGTTGATGTTACTCAGTCAAAACAGGTTGAGCGGTTAATACACTCAGCTGTCGAACGTTACGGTCAAATTGATATTTTGGTGAATAATGCCGGGCAGGGTAAGTTTGGGAAGGTTATGGAGTTCGAGTTGGCTAGCTGGGACACCGTGATTGAGTCAAATCTCACTAGTCTCTTTCTCTGCTCGAAATGTGTTCTTGGACCGATGCTCAGCCGCAAATCCGGGCAAATTATCAATGTTTTGTCCGTGGCTGCAAAAATCACCTTTAGCGCTGCAGGTGCTTATTGTGCGGCTAAAGCAGGTGCCTTGGCTTTGACTAGAGTCTTATCGGAAGAAGTGCGCGGGGAAAACATCCGGGTGACAGCAGTGTTACCGGGAGCCACTCACACGTCGTTTTGGGACGGGATGGATCAACATCCGGATTTCGACCAGATGTTGAAGCCAACGCACATAGCAGCGGCAATTCTGTCAGTTGCGAAGCAACCCTTGGGTATGGTTATCGAGGAAATAAAAGTAACGCCACCGCTCGGCATCTTGTAATTATGGCCGTTTGTGCGCTGAGCACAACTTGCCCTAAACCTTATCTCTGGGATTCAGATTTCCCGAAGTTTCCCGCTTTGCAGCGTATCCGAACTTTCCGGATGCGACGTGAGTCAGCGTCCGAAATCGTGATAACCAAATCATCCGATTCGATTTTGACACCCGGTTTTGGAATGCTCCCCGTTCGATCAAGAATGTAACCCGCTACGGTCTCGTAATCTCCTGGCGGGATTGGCACCCCATACTGGTCCGACAGAACACCAATTTCTGTTCGCCCATCGCATTCCAATAGACGCGGGCTAATCACGTGGAGAATCTCGGGTTCGTCCCGTTGGTCGCGTTCATCGAACATTTCGCCTACGATTTCCTCGACCAAATCTTCCACGGTGCTTAATCCCACAATCCCTCCATATTCATCCACGACGAACACCATAGTATGATGGCTCTGCTGAATTTCCTTAAGAAGGACATTTGTAGGCTTTGATGCCGGAACAAATTGGAGATCGGGTCGAATAAACGATTCAAGTTTTTGGGAGTTGTCATTCGAATAAATAACGTCGAGCAGGTGAACAATCCCGATAATGTTGTTGACTTGATCTTCATAAACGGGTATACGAGAAAAGCCCGCTTCTGCCGCGATTTTCAAGAAGGTGTCAACGTCTATGTCTTTATCAACGGCAACAATGTCAACCAAAGGTACCATTACCTGCTCCACAGTGCGATTGTGAAGATTGAGAACACTGTGAATCATTCGTCGTTGGTCTTCCAAGATTCCACCGGATTGTTCTCCCATCGATGCTAACAGTCGCAATTCGTCACGTTGGGCATCGGGTGAAGCCGGAGCCGTTTGTCTTTCCCCCATTCGGACAAGGAAGCTAGTCAGGTACGTTATCCCATTAACGATTGGACGTAAGATGATATTGGACATTCTCAACGGAACTGCATAGCGTAGCGCGAGGGAGTTGGCTTTCACCCGAGAAATTGTCTTCGGTAGAAGTTCGCCGAATACCAAGATTATCGCGGTGGTAATTAAGGTTGCCGCTGCCTGTTCGTTTGTCCGCAATTTCGTTACTACTGTCTGGGTTATTGTAGACATCTGCAGCAGTGCAATTACAAATAACAACCCCATCTGAGATGCCAATACATTCGCGATATTAGTGCCGACCAACGTCATCCCAAGAGTCTTCTCAGGTGTATCAACCAGTTTCTTCACAATCTGGGCTCTCTTATTCCCCTGTTCGGCGAGCTGATATATCTTAAGTCTATCAAGAGAAACTGTCGCCGTCTCTGAACCCGAATAGAAAGCTGATAGAACAACAAAAAATATCAGACCACCCAAGAGAAAAACGAATCGGAGGAGGTTATTTTCCAATGCCGCCTCTAGCCCGCCAGGACCAGTCGCGCCAGCCAGAAATAAGCAACAAACCAAGATGAAGGCAATTCTAAAAATATTAACTCGACTCATAGTAGTAACATCTTCGGTGCGGCCAATTCACTCTCTGTGCAAGGACTCTTGAAATCGAATCGTCATAGATATGACAAACGCCGATATTGCGTTGGCGTTAATGTTCCGCCTACTCGGTGGTTTCTAAAACAGGTTCAGTTTGTTGTGGTAGCGTCATAATTACAACACCAACGAAGTTTCCTTCCATCGCGGCAATCTCAAATTGGATACCGTTTTCATCCTGCTCAGACTCTCCAACCGCCGGCACACGACCAAAAAGAGCAAGAACATATCCTCCAATGGTGTCGGCGATGTCTTCGTCAAGCGTTAGTCGCAATTGTTGGTTTGTAGACTTTACGCTGACTCTGCCGGAAACCTCAATGAGCGAAGGGTCGTCCGGACTTGAGATTATGTTAGGAGACTTTAGCGCGGTGTCATGTTCATCGACAATGTCGCCAACCAACTGTTCGAGGATGTCTTCGATTGTGGCAATACCAGAAACACCGCCGTATTCATCCAAAAGGATTGCCATTTTCGTCTTCTGCCGCGTAAGCTCCAGCAGAAGATCGGCGAGTTTCATCGTTTCAAGAACAAAAACGGGTTGACGTACAAGTGTGTTTTCTACCTCAGAACCTGCGAGAAGATGACGTCGGATGAGGAATGTCTCTAAAGTCATCCTCCGGATGTCCACACGCCGCCACAGGGGTATGTCCTTGACCTGAAAAACTCCGCATACGTCGTCTATCTGCTTCCGGTAGACCGGGATTCGGGAGAATCCAAACTCTTGGGCTTTCGCCAACGCTTCTTGGATTGTCGCCGAGATCTCAAGTGCAATCATCTCTGTTCGCGGCTCCATAATTTCTTTAGCTTCGATTGCCCGCAATTCAAGGACATTGCTAAGGATTGTCCGTTCATCAGCTTGTAGTCCCTTGACATGGTCCATGTCAAGAATGGTCTTGAAGTCGCCAGTGGTCAAGCGTTCTGTTTTTGGGGTATGGCTAGCGCCAAACAAAGGCGTTAAGAAATCGACGATAATGCGCAGAAAAGCGCGCAAGGGTGAGATCACTATGGACAAACTCCATAGTGGTCGCGCGATGATGCGGGCAAAGAACTCCGGATGTCTGATGGCGTGAGTTTTGGGAACAATCTCTCCGAAAATCAATAATGGTGGGACAATCAATACCGTGCCAACAATAAACTCAGCTACATGTTGAAGGGTGTGATTGTTGAGTTTCTGGAGGTGTTCAAAAAACGGCAAATCACGAATTAGCCAATAAGCTATCGTTGCAAACGCTACATTGACAAGAGTGTTGCCGAGTAAGAGAGTGATGAATAAGCGGCGGGGATTATCGACGAAATTGACAATAGCAATGCTATTCTTCCTCTTTTCGGTCCGAAGACGTTCTACCTGAACTTTCGTCAGTGCGCATAAAGCGGTCTCTGACCCCGAGAAAAAGCCGGAAAGAAAAAGAAGCAGCCCCAATCCTATCAACTGGGGCAAGGGTTGGTCAATTTCCATGTTTGATGGATGTCAAAAATGGGCCGGCATATAGAAATGCCGATGATTTGCACGTTCCATGCGGCAGGAATCCCGCGTGCGTCTTAGCGGAGGACAATCGGGTGCTTGAGGACGCGAATACACGACGTATTCAAACTTGTGAATCCCCAGAGGCACACCCCTCGATTTCGGCAAATCCGCGCTAATTGTAGCACATCGCCCTGCCAATAACAACAATAATTCGATTATTTAGCATTGACAGTAAAGTAATTTTGTGTTACCCTCTCCTTCGCACGAGAAGAAAATCCGAGTGCATTCAGTCGGACGAGGAGATATAACTATGCAAATCAACGGATTGGTCCTGGGAAAATATCGGATTGAAAATTTAATCAACAACGGCAGTTTCGCCTCCGTTTTCCGCGCAAAGGAAGAACTTACAAATCGTATTGTAGCTATCAAGGCATTACCCAAATCCGTTTATCCGTCGGGACGATTGCGCTATTTGTTGGCTGAACTGAGGTCCATGACGTTGAATTGGGGACATGAAAACATTGTCTCCATTCATACAGTCGAACCGGGTGAAGATGAATATATCGCTTTTATCGTTATGGAGTACATAGACGGCTCCACACTGCATGAGCGAATGACCGCCGAGTCGTTTTCCCCAAGTCGTGCAGTCAATATTGCCTTAGATATTTGTCGAGGGCTTACCGCTGTGCATGCACAGAACATCATCCACCGAGATATCAAACCTCAGAACATCCTCTTGACGTCCGATGGCACAGCGAAACTCGGCGATTTCGGTGTGGCATGTATACTTGAAGCAACGGACGACATTGCGGCAACGGTCACAGGCACTCGGAAATACATGGCGCCTGAGCAGTATGACGGAGAATACGATTCTCGCGTAGATCTCTATTCGTTAGGATTGGTTCTCTATGAGATGCTGACCGGGCGATATCCATTCCGAGGACGAAATCATGATGAAATAAAGATAAAAAAAATTGATGCAGTAATTGAGTTCGATCATGAAGTGCCCGAGGAATTGCACGGTTTTCTACAGAAGGTATTGCACAGAAATGTCAACTCGCGCTATCAGAGCGCTACGGAAATGTATCACGATTTGGATGCCATTCGTGCCACGTGGTATGCAAAGATAGTGCGCGAAGAGTTGGCCCAATCGCCGAATGCAAATACGTCCAATGAAATACTTTTCAGAATGCGAGAGGACCTACGACTTTCGCCTGATTTGGCGCGTTGGATTGAACTAGAAATTCATTACCAGCACCGAATTGAAGAGGAGCGGAAAAAACGACACCAGCTTGAACAGGAGACTAGCGCATGCTATGAACGTGCTATATATTATATCCATCAACACAATCCGGTCGATGCGTTACGAGAACTACAAGAAGCGCATAGTCATTACTTGACGGAAATCGGACTTTCAAATCAAGTAAAGAAAATCTTCAGGTCATTAGTGGACGCATTCACGATTGCCAAAGTTCCTTCCAAGGCAGATGAAATAGTGCGTATAGTTGAACAGTTGCCTGCCAATGAGGTGGAGGAACTTAAAACTTGGTTCTCTCAACGAATGCTCCCTAACCACGTTGACCAATCTGACGATATACCGGTTTCGACAGGAAGCGACATAGAGGACGACAGTTCGGATCTTCCGCTGGCGCCTCCTGCCGATTCCTCCCCAACGCAACCACTTCTCGCAGAGTCTGTATTGCGGTCGCTACATGAGAAGACAAAATATCCTCACGAGAGAGCGGCCGCTCAAATTTGCCGCATGGCTGAAAACTTTACGCGACAGAAAAACAAACGCGCACGTTCCGAATATAAGAAACTTGCAGAATTTTACGTCCAGTCTGCTATGCACTTTATCGACACGGACGATTGGGAATTGGCTGCGGACTGTTACGCGCGCGCGCGGTTGGCTTATGTTGCGGCTAAGCGCACTGGAAGTGCTAGAACAATGGCAAACAAGGCAGGGGACTGCTATGCCAAACTTGCTGAGGCAATGAGCAGACGACAACTTTGGGAAGAGGCTGCAACTCAATGCGTCCTATCAGCCGACCATTTTAAACATGGAGAGTCCGAGGAGACGGCTGAAGAAGGCTGGTCAAATGCAACGATTTATTATTTGAATGCCGCTGAAAACGCCTGTTCGGCTGGAGACGTTGAGCGTGTCAATATCTATTGTCAGAAAATCTTCGTAATCGCCGAGAGCATCAAGCGACCTTCAAAAGCCGCAGCGGCGGCACGGAGACTAATGGGTGAGATAGAGAGATCTATTACAAACCCGCTCCACACCAGCCTCCAGGATTCCGAGCGTAATCCTTCGAAGTCGGTAGTAATGCACGGAGAAATCTTGCCAGTGAACCAGTGGCAAGCAAGAGGATAATGTGGCGGGCATGTAACAATCATATACTTAATGGCTCCGCTCGGGCCGAGAGTTATATTGAAGGATAGTGCCCCCAGTAGTTGCGAATCTGAACTACCTCCCCATGAGGCATACGTGTTACTTCTCAGCCGGTATACCAGTTTCTCAAACTATGCACTAGCGACGACGATTAATGGATATTCTTGCGCTTCACGTATAGCTCTTTTTGCTCGGTGTCAAACTTTTCCGGCTTACCTGCCTTTTTGACTTCTCTCCTTATACCTTGCGTATCAATCTGTGTCTTTTGCCACTTGCATACACATGTCTTCGTCAATGATGTCGCCAATTCGCGTAATCATGAAAATGGATTAGCCGATTCTCGATTAGTGTCCAGTGTGAAGACACGGGGACATCCAGAAATCCGAAAAAGAGCCACTTCAGCCGGAAGTCTTTGCCCATAGTTCTTCGGAGAACATGCTCTTAAGCGTATTGGATTGATCCGGCATGATAGGCAAACCTAGCTTGGGGAAAATTCTGCTCCAACGCTCAGGATGATCAACATCAATGTACACGGGAACGAAGTCGAGATTCAAATAGGTCTTGATAGCAGGCAAACGGAAATCGTCTGTACCAAGAATTGCACACTTGAAATTGCGGTGTTGGAAAAAGTGCAAAACGCAGAGCGTCACGGATTTGCCCAGTCGCTGTCCGGTGTGCTCAGGAGTCACGGCGACCATGTGCACCGAACCCATCTCGGATTCTCCGGGGACAAGGATACGCGAATACGTAGTGCCTACCGGTGTACCTTGGCAAGTCACAAAGTAAAGACCGTCAGGATCGAATAACGATTTACGGCCAATGTCTTTGTAAAAATCAGCGGTTGTGAATGTTATACCGAACGATGCGTTAATCACATTGACCCAATGGGCATCATCACCCTCCTCGTAAGTTCGTATTTCGTACCCGTCCGGGACTTTGATTTCCGGCAACCCATTGAGGTTTGGTCGAACCATCCTGAGTTGTTTTGGCATTCGCAATCCTCCTTTATAGTCATTTGCATTCATATTTACACATATTGTCGATTGTATGTTAACCCAAGTTGCCAGTAGTAGGCATACTCCGTATGCTGTACCCCTTGAGTAAGGAAAGTCGGGAACGCAGATCTGCGTTCCCGACAATCTGAAGTACGTAAGTCGTAAGTCAATTACATTCATGTTCCAACATTTTGTGTAATTCTTAGTTGCAATGGCTATAAGAGCTGAGTTCCTAGTTTCACGCACAATTATACAACACTCATGCCTGTAAAGTTAAGGCAAAGCTTGGGGTTCAAGTAGAGCTTAAAATATGCCGAATATCATTTTAGTTGGATTCATGGGTACAGGTAAAACGTCTGTAGGACGGCGACTGTCTCAGTGTTTGGGGATGCCTTACCTTGATACTGACGAGATTATTGAACAAAGTGCCGGACGGCGTATCACCGACATCTTCGCTCAACATGGTGAATCGTATTTTCGTGAACTGGAAAGCGAGGCGGTTCATAAGATTTCGGGTTTGGACAAGCACGTAATCTCGACCGGCGGAGGAATTGTGCTTCGGACTGAAAATCTGGCGATTCTTATGCGCAATGGGCTAGTTTTCTGCCTTACGGCAACGTCAGAGGAAATTTGGGCACGGGTGAAGAACGAAACACATCGACCATTGCTAAGAGCACCGGATCCCGTAGAAAAGATACGCGAGATGCTTAAAGCCCGCGAGGCATATTATGCTTTAGCCGATTACACAATTCAGACTGACGGCGTACCAATTGAGCAAGTCACGGATGAAGTTATAGAGGTGTTCCAAAATGCCATCAATTCGCGTTGAACTACGCGAGAACAGTTATCCTATTATTGTCGATCAGGAAATTTTAGGCAAGACAGGTGAACTACTACGATCGCAAACGAAATCGGAAAAAGCTATCGTGATTGCGGATGCCTTCGTGAGCCGCCGATACGGGGGCGAGGTCCTAGAGGGCTTATCGAATGCCGGTTTTGATTCTCGCATGACGGAGGTTCCCTCAGGCGAAGAGCATAAGTCGCTCGAATGGTTCGGCAGATTGCATGATCAGCTTGTCAGCCATCGCATGGACCGCACATCAACACTTATCGCGCTCGGCGGCGGCGTCATTGGTGACCTTGCCGGATTCGTCGCTGCTACATACATGCGCGGTATTTCGTATGTCCAGATTCCAACGACATTGCAGGCTCAGGTCGATGCGAGCGTGGGAGGCAAAACCGGCATCAATCACCCGAACGGAAAAAACCTTATCGGTGCGTTTTATCAACCGAAACTCGTGCTAATTGATGTAGCAACGCTGAGAACGTTATCTTCTCGCGATGTTCGTGCGGGATTAATCGAAGTCATCAAACATGGCGTAATTATGGATGTGCCGTTATTCGATCAGATTGAAGAGAACCTTGATGCCATTCTTAATCTCGACTCAGATATCATTATCAGCGTAATCGCCAGATCGTGTGCGGACAAGGCCGAAGTTGTCGCAGGCGATGAGAAGGAAAACCACTTGCGAATGACGCTCAATTATGGCCACACCTTTGGCCATGCGCTTGAATCCATCACGAATTACAATGTATATCGGCACGGCGAGGCGGTTGCAATCGGCATGAACTGTGCCGCTCAACTCGCTTGTAACCTTGGCATGTTGTCACTATCCGATTTGGAACGTCAAAAACGGCTCATCCAACGTACCGGACTTCCCACGGGTTTCCCAGAAGAAATACGATCGGACACACTGCTTGACGCCATGTATCTTGACAAGAAAGCGAAGCGCGGAAAACTGAACCTCGTGCTTCCAACAAGAATTGGCGAAGTAGATATCCGCGATGACATCAATGATTCAGATGTTCTACACGCAATTTCACAGTGCATAGAAGATTAGTGGTGCTGTCGCTACGTGAGAGGCGAAAGTAGTAACAGGTAATTATGCTGCGAAGGTTCAACTATCGTCTAGTCCAAGTTCAACTGCGATTCCTTTCATGGCATCAATAACAAATTCGATGTGTTCCTTAAGCGGGATACCAACATCCTCTGCACCGTTGTGGATGTCTCCTCGATTCACGGTGCGCGCAAACGCTTTGTCTTTAAGTTTTTTCTGCACCGAGGAAATCTTTACTTCGGCAATCCTTCTGTTTGGGCGAACGAGTGCTACGGCAGTTACAAATCCAGCCAACTCATCGACAGCATAGAGGGTTTTGTCCATCAAGCTCTTTCGTTCAAGTCCAAGGTAATCGGCATGTGAGCGGATTGCATATATCACGTCAGGCGGATAACCCTTTTCCTTGAGGATTTTCGCTCCTATCTCTGGGTGTTGGTCGGGACGGGTACATCTCATAGTCGAAATCGTGCAAAAGCCCGACAATCCCCCATTTTTCTTCATCTTCACCCCATTTCCGGGCATAAACCCTCATGCATGCTTCAACAGCTAAGGCGTGTTTGATTAATCTGTCCTTTTGAGTATATTCATGAAGAAGTTCTAAGGCACTATCTCTATTCATCAGCCAATTTCCTTGATAACGCGTTCTTGCATGGCGAACAATCATCTGTTTTCTCGACACCAACAAGCCCTAACGGTTAACCAACCGACAGTTCTTACCCGCATCAACTCACCATTCTAGGCTGCTTATCCCGGCAAAGTACGACGTGTTTTTTCCAGTTAACATCGTCGCGCTCGGGGTAGTCTTCCCGATAGTGCGCACCTCGACTCTCCCTCCGAATAATTGCGGCTTCGGTAATCAAATTCGCAACGTCAAGCATGTTTTGAAATTCAAACGTCGCCACACTGGACCACGAATGTGCCTGATCCATCTCTCGCAAAACGTCACGTGCGACTTTAAGGTTCGCTTCCAATCTCAGAATACCAACGTCTTCCCACATCAATTGACGAATCTTTTCCTTGCCGGATTCCACGTCAAACGAGTTGGTAGTACCGTAGCTATTCTCCGTTCGAACCTGAACTTTCTCAAGGATTCTATTGTCAAGTCGTTGGGCGTAATCGACTGCGGATTCTGCCGCGCGCGATCCAAATACTATACACTCCAGCAAGGAATTGCTTGCGAGCCGATTTGCACCGTGGACTCCTGTACATGCCACTTCACCACACGCGTATAGCCCGTTAATATTTGTCTCTGCATCCAGATTGGTTCGGATGCCGCCCATCATGAAATGCGCGCCTGATCGGACAGGGATGAGGTCCTTGGTGATTTCGAGTCCGTAATGTTGGCAAGTGTGGGAGATTGTCGGAAAGCGTCTCTGAATGAAGTCGGGCGATAGATGTGTAATATCAAGGTAGACACACGGAAAACCTGTTGACTGCATTTCATTCAGGATCGCCCGGCTGACAACATCGCGGGGACCGAGTTCCGCATTTTCATGATATCTTCGCATGAATTGTTCACCGCGAATGTTCACCAGAACTCCTCCTTCACCGCGAACCGCTTCCGAGATTAAGAAATGAGGTGCGCCATCCAGAAAAAGGGTTGTCGGATGAAATTGAACGAACTCCATGTCCATCATCTCGCAGCCCGCACGCCACGCGGCAGCGAAACCATCCCCTGTCGCCACTTCGGGATTCGACGTGCATTGATAAACGCACCCTAGTCCTCCGGCTGCGAGAATCGTGACTTTGGCACGGATCCAATGTACCACGTTATTAACAAGCGCAAGCACACCATAGCAAGTTTCTTCCTCCGTGACGAAGTCGATGGCAAACGCGTTTTCAACCACCTTTACATGTTTCTGTTTCCGGAGATGGTTGACCAAGACATCAGTTGTCTCTATGCCGGTAGCATCACCTCGATGGACAACACGGCGCCGTTGATGAGCTCCCTCCCTGGTAAAGCCAAGAGTGTCACCCTCTTTGTCAAACTTTGCGCCCCATTTAATCAATTCCGAAACCCGTTCAATGCCCTCCTCTACCATGACTTGAACGGCCGATGGATTGCATATACCTACCCCCGATTTGAGAGTGTCCTCAACGTGGGAGTCGATTGTGTCGTCGACATTCATCGCAACGGCAATGCCACCTTGGGCATAGCGCGTGCTACTCTCCTTCAGTGCGCTCTTGGTCATCAGAAGCACACTGCCATGTTGGTTGGCTTGAATCGCTGCTCGCAGCCCGGCACTCCCACTTCCGATTACCAAGAAATCGGTGTCGATTATGGGTAGTGCCGAGGTGTCAAATTGAAGTATATGTCGGCTATTCATAAGTGTTTTATCGGAGAGAAATGAAACCTGTATGAACTCGAATCTCCTCTATTTCTAAACTCATAGTCCTTTTCCCACCTTTACCACTTTGCCGCTTCCGTCGGCGACTAGCGTTCCATCTTCCAACGTGATGTCCGCCGCAGCTTCGATGAGTCGTTTAGTGTTCCTAACCCGTCTTGCGTTGATGAATAGCTTTTTCCCCGTGGGCGCTGGGCTCTTGAATCGAATCTCAAGTTGGGCGGTCACAGCCGGGCTACCGAAACTGGCAATCCCTACGTAAGTAATTGCTTCATCCAATAGAGTGCTAAGTATTCCGCCGTGCATCACACTCGCCCATCCTTGGAAGTGATTGGGCGGCGTACACACAATCTGTACGGTTTCACCATCTTGTGAGATGTTTGGAGTAACTTGCAAGCCGAAAGGATTATGTTTCCCACAAACAAAGCAACGATCATTATTTTCAATTTCCATTCGATGCGTCCTGTATTTGGTAACTACATATTTACTTAAGGTAGTGAATCTAGCTCATTCTAGCATATTGAGGTTTGACTCTAGTTTTTCCGTTTCCGATTCAAACCTGTTGAGCAAGTCCTGTTTCTGCATCACGACTGCCTTGGGCGCACGTTCAATGAATTTCGGATTATCGAGTGTTTTTTGTGTGGCAGCCAGATCTGCGGTCAACTTACTAAGGCGCTTCTGTAGACGATTTCTTTCCGCGTCAATGTCAATCACCCCAGCCAGCGGGACGTAAATAATCAAATCATCCACTACTGCTGTAGCGCAAGCAGCCGGTTTTTCTAGGGACTCGGCAATTGAGAAGCTTGAGATTCGCGTGAATGAGGGAAGGTAATCTTCAAGGTGCGTCTCAAGCAGATTGCGATTTTCGGCGTTGGAGGCTTTAATCAGGATTTCCACTTCGCTAGATGGAGCCACATTCATCTCACCACGAATGCTACGAATACTGTCGATGACGTTCATGATCGTCTGCATTGCGTTTTCCGACGCCGGGTCTTCCCATGTAGGGTTCGGAACGGGCCAAGGCGCAACCATGATGCTGTCTCCCTCGTGTGGCAAGCGTTGCCAAATCTCTTCAGTAAGGAACGGCATGATTGGATGCGACAAACGCATTGTGCGTTCGAGAATATCAGATGCAATGGACTGAACCGTCTGCTTGGAGCTTAAATCATCGGTATAGTATAACCGTTGCTTAATCAGTTCGATATACCAATCGCAGAACTCATGCCAGAGAAATTCATAGAGAGTATGCGCGGCATCACTGAAACGGAACTCCTCAAGATACGCCGTCATATTCTTCGTTGTAGCGTTGAAGCGACTACGAATCCAACGATCGCATAAGTACAGATTATCATTTGAAATCTCGGTTCTTGACTGATCGAAGTCGTCAAGATTCATCAACAGGAAACGTGAGGCGTTCCAAATTTTGTTGGCGAAACGCTTTCCTGCCTCAATTTGTGATTCTGGTAGCGGCATGTACGGATTTGGAAGCGTACAAAATACCAGAGCGAAACGAAAAGCATCGGCACCGTATTTGTAGATTGTTTCAATCGGATCGATGGTGTTGCCGCGAGACTTGCTCATTTTCTGCCCATGCTCATCGGCAACGAGAGCGTGAATATAGACCTCCCGAAACGGGACTTCGCCGTGGCATTTCAAGCCCAGCATAATCATTCGCGCCACCCAGAAGAAAAGAATGTCCCAACCGGTAACCAGTACAGAGGTCGGATAAAATGACTTTAGGAGGGAGGTTGATTCGGGCCAACCCATTGTCGAAAACGGCCATAGCCCGGAACTGAACCATGTGTCCAACACGTCTTCTTCTTGGCGCAAGTCTCGACAGCCGCAGGTACACTCTTGAGGCGTTTCGACCGCTGCAATGACCTCTCCGCAATCGCCGCAATACCAAATTGGCAGTCGGTGTCCCCACCAGCGCTGGCGCGAAACTGGCCACGGCAGAATGTTTTCCATCCAGTGATAAAACCGTTTCTCCTCACGTTCGGGAATGAATACAACCTCGCGGTTTCGGACGGCTTCAATTGCGCGTTCCGCGAGTGATTTGACGTTGATGAACCATTGCAGTGAAAGGTACGGCTCGACGATAGTGTCACAACGGTCATGATGTCCAACGGAATGTGGGTGTGGAACGACCTTCATGAGTAGACCGCTATCACGTAGATTTTCAACTAATGCTTGTCGGCAGTCAAATCTGTCCATTCCCTGATATTCCGAGCCTGCAAACTGATTGAGTGTTCCGTCGGGATTGAAGATATTGATTTGAGGGAGATTGTGCCTAAGACCAAGTTCGTAATCATTCGGATCGTGGGCAGGTGTCACTTTGAGCGCACCTGTCCCAAATTCCCGGTCCACATATTCATCTGCAATGACAGGAATTTCGCGCTGGACGAGCGGCAGAAGCACTGTTTTGCCGATGGCGTGCTGATAGCGCTTGTCCTCCGGGTGAACCGCGACCGCTGTATCACCTAGCATCGTCTCCGGACGAGTCGTCGCGATTTCCAAAAACTCCTCCGAATCCTTAATCGGGTACTCAATGTGATAGAAGTTGCCATCTATCTCAATTGATTCGACCTCCAGATCGGAAATTACAGTTTGACAGTTGGGGCACCAGTTTGCCAAGTACGTGTCGCGATAAACCAACCCATCGTCGTAGAGCCTGACAAATGCCGTTCGAACGGCTTTGGACAGGCCTTCGTCAAGCGTGAAACGTTCGCGTTCCCAATCGCAAGAGCAGCCGATTTGGCGTAGTTGCTCAATAATTGTCCCGCGCGATTCATTTTTCCAGTTCCACATTCGATCGATAAATTTCTCACGTCCAAGAGCTTCCCGAGAGGTTCCCCAATCCGCCAGTTTCTGCTCCATGATAATCTCGGTAACGATTCCCGCATGATCGGTGCCCGGCATCCAAAGAGCATTGTAACCTTGCATCCGTTTCCAGCGAATCAGCACATCTTGCAGTGTGTTGTCGAGTGCGTGTCCAACGTGAAGATTTCCAGTGATGTTGGGAGGAGGAATTACGATGGAGAACGACGGCTTGTCGGATGTATCGGCGGCATGGAAGTAGTTTTCATTCAGCCAAAACTGATACCATTTCGCCTCGATTTCCTGCGGAGAATAGGTTGTCGGGATATCCGTCATCAGCGGGTATGATGCCTCCTATCGGTATACGATAAATTCGTGAGTATGAGATCTGTCGGTCCAGGTGGTGGTCTTGATTAAACACGGCACACGTCCATTTTACCATCTTAATTAGACCCAGTTTAACAATTCCGGGAAACGATCCATTGCTTCCCGCCAAATATAGGTTTCAATCTCTCCTGCTGTGGAAAGTTTCATGATTTCGGCGACGAGGTATTGTGCGTCTTGAAGGGAAATTGAGCTTATGACCTTTTTAATCTCGGGAATTACCGTCGGGCTCATGCTGAGTTGTTCGTATCCCATGCCGATTAGCAGCACGCTCAACACAGGATCGCCCGCCATTTCTCCACAAACAGTAATGTCAATTCCCGCGTCTAACGCAACATGAAGAACATTTTGGATTAAGCGAAGGACAGCTGGATGCAGAGGTTCATAAAGCGGCAGCGTTTCCTCGTTGCGCCGATCAATCGCTATCGTGTACTGAATGAGATCGTTTGTCCCGATACTGAAGAAGTCGACTTCCTTGGCAAGAAGATCGGCGCTAATCGCCGCGGCGGGGAGTTCAATCATCGCGCCGATTTCAATCTGGGGATCAAAAGGGATTCGCTCTTCTGCCAACTGTGCCCGCGCTTTCTCAAGATGCCATTTTGCCTCACGCAATTCGTCTAACCCGGAAATCATCGGAAACATTATCTTGACGTTTCCGTAATCGCTAGCTCTCAGTATAGCGCGTAGTTGATTCATGAAGATATCGGGATATTTCAAACAAAGACGAATTGAACGCAAACCCATCAAGGAATCCATGCTGCTCCCGAGATTTAGATGTGGGACCAGTTTGTCGCCTCCAATGTCTAGGGTGCGGATTGTTGCCGCTTCAGGACTGACCTGTTCTACCATGTGTCGGTAATCTTCAAACAACTCTTCCTCTGAAGGCAAGTCTTCCCGGTCCATATAAAAGTATTCCGTTCGATACAGTCCAACGCCCTTGGCGCCATATTTCCGAATCAGTTCAATTTCCTCAAGGAATTCAATGTTAGCAGCTATTTCGATTTGTCTGCCATCGGTCGTCTGAAGATCGACGGCGCGTAGCGCGGAAAGATCGACCTCAACCTTGTCATACTTTGCTCGCTCAGTTCGGTACTCGTTAATTTGCTCTTCATCCGGCCACATGATGATGCGCCCATGTGTGCCGTCAACCACCATTTGGTCGCCGGTTTCGGCTTTTGTGATAGCGGATCCAACGCCGACGATGGCGGGAATGCCTAATGAGCGTGCCAAGATCGCTGTGTGAGAGACGCGCGTGCCAGCCTCAGTCACAAACGCAAGAACTTTGGTTTTGCGCATTAGCACGGTATCTGAAGGCGTAAGATTGTGTGCGACAACAATAACTTCGTTTTCTTGATTGAAGAGATCCAACCGCTCCTCTCCCATCAGGAGGGATACAATCTGTTGCACGAGATCGTATAGGTCCACAGACCTTTCACGAAAATACGGGCTCTCTGATTGAGAGAAGACATCTATGAATTCGGCGCCGACATCTACAACAGCGGCTTCCGCGTTGACGTGGTGGGTTGCTATATGGCTTCGAATATGCTCCACCATCGTTGGATCTTCAAGCATCATGATATGAGCTTGGAAGATATCTGCACCGTCGCTATGCGCATCCAAGTGAAGACGTTGACGAATTGCTCGGAGGTCCTTTTTGACCTGCTTTACGGCATGGAGAAAGCGGTGTATTTCAGCCGGAACACCGTTGGCAGGGATGCTATGACGAGGGATGTCCACGCGGTCGTGGATGCGGAAAACCTCTCCGATAACGACGCCGGGTGAAGCTGCGAGTCCAGAAAGGACGGTAGAATTGCCTTCTGCTGATTGGGATGTCATAGCCTTTTAGCCGGGGAAAAGATTAGTCGTGTTGGTTGAAACGGGTTTGAGACTATACCGGGATGGTATTATCCGTTACCGATGAACGTCGAATCCGAAACACGTTCAAGGCATTGCCGTAGGCAGCTTGCTTCTGGAGATTGGCTCGCATCCAACGGTCAATTGCGGTTTGATTTCATTACGAATCGGAAATTACTAAACCAAGGGTGGGACAATCATGTTTCAATGAATCCACTTTCAATCAGCGCTGCCAGTTCTTCAATGGCTTCCTCTTCATCGGTGCCGTCGGTAGTAATGGTTAGCTCCGTTCTTTCCCCTGCCGCCAACATCATTATGCCCATGATGCTCTTCGCATTCACCTTCATCAAACCTTTTTGAAGATAGATGTTAGACACAAAGCGACTGGATGTTTGAGCAAGCATTCCGGCTGTTCGCAGATGTAAACCGAGTGAATTCCGAACGGTAACCACTTTTTCGCGCATGAATAAACCCCATGAAACACTAGGAATCAGAGATGTCCGTCGTCATTGACCTATCTAATAGTGTGTTCCATCCTCCTTACAGTTTCGACTGCGACAAGTTGAGCGAGAATTGGGAGGAAACCACACATAAGGCAGCAGCGGTCTTGTACACTGTCGGATCATCTCGTGACATTCCAATATTAAGTTGGAATTGTCAAACCGCAGTTGGATCCAATCCACAATCAATGATACCTGCTTTGCCGCTTTCACATGCGGATGCCGCAAGCGCATTGAGATTGAGTTCGGATCGGTGTGCCAGCACTTTCAGCAACATCGGCAAATTTAGACCGGTGACAACTCGAACCCCATTACCACGAAACAGAGAAAGACTCATTTGACAATCGCTCTCCCCAAAGATACCGGCAAGAATTAGCACACCGTCTTGTTGCTGAACACGAGAGACGGCTTGCGTAAGGTGTTGCAAGATTTCCTCTTTGCCCTCTTGCGGCATAACATCAACTGCAACGACCGCTTCTTGCTTGCCAAGAACGCTTTCTGCAGCATCCAAAAAAGTTGTTGCGAGTTTTCCGTGAGTGGTAATTATGATACTAACCATTTACTCCCGATGTGCCTCGGGTAAACATTTCCCATACCATGATGAGCTAGGAGCAGAGGTTGTCTCAATCGTAACATTTTCGGATGCAGACGCGACGGAGACTTATCGTTTTCCATCTGACGGATGAACAATCTCGCGATGGAGGGTTTCATGTCGCCATTGATCGAGCACAACTTCGTCATTCTTATCCTGTGTCATTTCTACGAGGGCACTGTCAAATTCTTTTGCTGCGTCCAAGCCTAATTTATCGCCCCAGAAACTCATGGCAGCAACCTCGATCAGGTTCGCCAAATTTCTTCCGGGACGCACGGGTATTACGACATGTGGCAGTCTCTCATTATGAAATATGTACTCATCATCTCTAACTCCAGTTCGATTGTACGCCTTCTCTTTGTTCCAAGGTTCAAGAGTGGCGACAAGCTCAACTTGTTTGCGATCGCCCACCGCCGTTACGCCAAAAAGTGCGACAACATCAATAATTCCTATTCCCCGAACTTCGATGTAGTGCTTGAATGGTCGAGGACGAATACCAAAGACGCGATGCTCCGACACTTTCTTCAGTAGCACGGTATCGTCAGCAATAACACGATGACCACTCTGCAGGAGTCCAAGTGTGCATTCGCTCTTGCCAATGCCACTCTGACCTAAAATCAACACGCCGACGCCGAAAACATCAACCAGATTCCCGTGTACATACTCCGAAGGCCCAAATTCGTCTTCAAAGAAAAGGAGCAGGCGCGTCGTGAACGTTGAGGACGCAAGGACTGTTGTCAAAACCGTAATCTGATTTCGATTGGCAAGGTCAATCAACTCTTCTGGCGGACACAATCCGCTCGTAACAACAATACAAGGAAGGGGATATGAAAGTAATTGATTTAACACATCGAAACGGGCTGTAGCGGAAAGACTTTCTAAATATCCGACTTCACCGTGTCCGAAAATCTGAACGCGATCGTGCCCGAAGTGTTCGTAATAACCACAAAGTGCCAAGCCGGGGCGATTGGATTCTGCGGTCTTAATCTGCCTATCTAACCCTGCCTCACCAGCCACGACATCCGTTTGTAGTTCATGCCCTGCATATTTGATTAGATTGCGTACCGTTACATGCTGTTTCATTGAAGCGATTCCAGGAGGTCATGAAAATTCGGGTTCCACCCACCCGTATTCCCCACCATCTGTTTCGTAGAGTAGATTCACTTGTGATGTTTCCGCGTTCACAAAAAGTAGCAGCGAATCTTCGGAAACCTGCAACTCCATTGCCGCGTCTTCAACCGTTAGCGGCTTGGATGCAAATTTGTCCGTAACCTTTACAATCGGTGCAGATGCAGTAGGCGAATCGTCGCTTGCTGCCGCTGCAGACGATGTCGCCGCGTCTTCGTTCAATTGGGCCGCGACATCGCGATGTGATTGGCGATGTCGCCAATCCTTCATCCGTTCCTTATGACGTCTCACTTGCGATTCAACACGATTTAGGGCAGTGTCAAGCGATTCAAAAACGTCGTGCGTCTCAATCCGCGCATGAAATGTCGTTTTTCGGGCGAATAAAGTCAATTCCGTGCAATATCGAGATTTTTCCTGTTCAATGACGACCTGTAACTCATCAAGAAAGTTGAAAACCCCTTCGAGTTTACTCGCCCGTTTCTCTACAAAACTCCGCACGTCATCTGTGATTTGGACGTGACGGCCGGTAAAAGTTATCTGCATACCAAGAACCTCGTTAACTGATTGTGATTCTAATTAAATAATTTGATGATGACTACAGTGTCAAAATCTATGCTGTTACCACGCCTGTTTTCTTTTGCTTGTCGAGAGTATATTAAGTTCCTCTCGGTACTTCTGGACCGTGCGTCTAGCAACATGAATTCCTTGTTTTCCTAGCGCATTGGCGATTGCTTGATCGCTGAGTGGCTTTGCCGTGTTTTCTCCATCGATCATTTCCTTAATTTTATCCTTGACTATTGTTGAGGAAACACTCTCTCCCGAGTCGGTCGGCAAGTACGTGCTAAAAAAGAATTTCAGTTTATATATTCCTTGTGGTGTCTCGACATATTTGTTTGATGTGACTCGGCTGACCGTGGATTCATGAACGCCTGCCATTGCCGCAATCTCCTTGAGCGTTAAGGGCTTTAATCCTGCAGTCCCCTGATCCAGAAAATCCGCCTGAATCTTAAAAATAGCTTCAGTCACACTTACTATCGTCCTGCGACGTTGATTGATACTGCTAATAAAATCAATCGCCGAACTACGATGCTGTTCTAGCCACTTCTTTGTTTCGCCATTAACCTTCCCATTTTGGCCGCGCAGCATATTTACATAAAACGGGTTCAGTCGTAGCCGAGGCATTCCATCGTCATTCGTAAGGAATTGGTATTCCCCACTGATTTTTTTGATGGAAACCTCCGGGATGATGAGACGAGAGGGGTTATTACCGTTTCTTAGATACTTGCCCGTAGGGTCTGAAAAATAGCGACCCGGATATGGCGCAAGGTGGCCAATGAACTCCTTTGCTTTAATTACTTCCTTAATGTCCACCTCAAGCCGCTGCGCAATTCGTGGAATCTGGTTGTTCATGAAGTCTTCAAAGTGGTTCCTGAGGATTGCTTCGGCGACGGGATTGTGCGTTTCGTTCACCTTCATTTGGATCAGCATTGTTTCAGGGACTGTCCGAAACGCAATACCAATCGGTTCAAAATTCTCTTGAATATACTCAAGCACTTCCTCTACATGTTCAACATCACAACCGATAGCACCGGCAATCTCCTCAAACGTGAGATTATAGACTTCTAGTCGGCCATTCTCATGTCTTACCGTGTATGTCTGTTTGTTCTCCTCATCGACTATCTTCCATTTGCCTTCCTCTTTTCCTAGTACAATTGTGGAGTTAGTAGACAGCGAAATTTCGTCACTTGACAACTCTTGGCGGAGGTGACGTTCGAGAACCTTACGTAAACCGTCGGAGAGGTACGCATCATCCAGGTCGTTCTTGTATTTGGAACTTATTACGAAGAGGGGCATCTTCAGCTGCCCGTCATCGTTCAAGTTGCCGATAATCTGCTCACCGATAGCTTTTTCAATGTCCGACATCAGTGTGACGCTAAGTTGGGCAAGCAAGAATTCGTGCAACGATTGTGTCCCAGCAACATCGGATTGTGGTCCATCTTCATCGTCCGCCTGTTGGAATGAGGTTTGCTCGCTGACGTTCGCGATATCATCAAAGACGGCATCCCAGTCAATGTCCGGCTCCTTATCTTCCTGATCCAAACTTTTTTCCGGTTCGTTCCATTCGGTATCCGGATCCAACTCTGTTGTCCCAACAAGGTCTTCAATATCTAGTTCCTCGGTTTGAATTTCATCTTCTTCTAGCAGAGGGTTTTGTTCCAACTGTTGCGTCATGAACTGGTTAAGTTCCAGTTGCGGCATAAGCAGCACTTTGATCGCCTGCTGCAACTTCGGTGTCATAATTAATTGCTGTTTCAGGGTTGCAACCTGTCGTAATCCAAGGTTCATGATTCGCTCCTCAAGATCATCGGTTCAAGGGGCCGCTTCTGAGTTCGAAATTATGTCCGAAGTATAAATCTCGCGCCAACTGGTTACCAACCAACTCCTCGGGAGTACCGGTCAGCGTGATTTTACCATCAGCAATCAAGTAAGCTCTATCGACAATTCCAAGTGTTTCTTCCGCATTGTGATCGGTAATCAAGATTCCAAGGTCCCGACTGCGCAGGTGCAAGATGAGTTGCTGAATATCTTGTACGGCAATCGGGTCGATTCCCGAAAACGGTTCGTCTAGCAAGATAAAGGACGGAGAAGCCGCCAAGGCTCGCGCAATTTCTGCCCGTCGACATTCTCCGCCTGAAAGCGTATACGCCTTGCGATTCGCCAAGTCAGAGATGCCGAGTTCCTCCATAAGCTGTCCCGCACGTCGTTTGCGCTCGTCTTTGGGGATATCAAGCACCTCAAGAATTGACATTAGATTTTGTTCAATCGTCAACTTGCGAAAGATGGATGTTTCCTGCGCGAGGTACCCTATTCCAAGCCTTGCTCTTTTGTACATGGGCAAGAAAGTGATATCTCGATCGTCGTAGATAACCTGTCCGGCGTTGGGACGAATCAGCCCGACCACCATATAGAATGTGGTGGATTTCCCGGCGCCGTTTGGTCCAAGCAAGCCAACTATCTCTCCGGTTTCAACATCAAGATCCACCTGATTGACAACAATCGGTCCTGTACGCGAATATCTTTTTATAAGTCCCCGAGCTTGAAGTCGGCTCGACATATATGTTTTACCCCAATTCGTGTTGCGCCGATACGTTGAATCAAAACCGTGCTGCCGCAGCTAGTTTTGCTTTGGTAACTCTTCGTCTTTCGTCGTCGATTCCGCACTTTTCTTTTCTCGCTTCATTCTAACCTTGAATTTGACGCCACCGTCCGCTGTTTGCTTTCCGGTGCGTCTATTGAAGGTAAAATGTTTGGCTTCCAATCGATCGGCGTTTTGAAGAACGACGACATTGTCCCGGAGATCGACAGTATCATCAGTGTGGTTTATGATTGCGTGTTCGCATGTGGCAAAAATATCCTCGTCGCGGATTTCAACGTTTCGCTCTGCAACCGTTTTGGAATATTCGCCGGTCCCAATGTCTTCATGCATGGTTACCTTATCTGCGTTTAGAAAACCGTTAGGTCGCTTCATCCTAACGTTCCCAGTCCAGATGGAAATGCCTTTCTTCTCATCGCGATTAAAGTTTTCGGCGAATATCTCGATCATCTCCTCATCATCCGATGTGTCAACCGAATCAGACTCAACTTGCTCTTGTGCGGCGGTAGTCGTTTCGAGTTCCTCCGCGTATGCTTCGTGTGAGAATGCGAAGAGACTGAGGCAAAAACCAAGAGCCCAAACAAGTGCTATCATCCCTCCCGCGGTCCAAGCGCGAAAACCGAGACGGGCTCTGCACATGGTGGCTGATGTTGTTTTCCGTATTTCACCGATTTGATTCATTGACCTTTTCATCCTTCGGATTAATCCTGAACAGCGTATTCTTCATCGTGAGTTTCTCTAGTGATGGACTAGCTTCCAGCTCATTCCCGGTTGCGGTTGAATCCCCACGCACGATTTTTGACATGTTAGGCGCATATAATTTGCCGTCTTGATCTCTCCAATGGAGTTCGTCCGTATATAGTTTCCCATCTTGGCTTTCACCAACAACTTGGCCGAACAGTTGGATATCATTCGACCTCTTGATGATTTCGCCACGATTACCTGTAAGTGTAATCTTCAGTTCACCGTCTTCAAAAATTTCGACAGTTGGCTCTTTTACTGCTATTATCTTCTTTAAGATTGTCGCCTCAGAGCCAACAAGCACCCATTTTACAACCCCCGCCTCGGTATGGCTTGTCGAAAACCCGTGGAGTGTTTGTTGGGGAATCTCCTCCGCGAATTGCGCGACATCCCCTTGTCCAGTGTCACACCCTAGCCCACAGAATGTGAGGGTGGTTATTAAAAGGGGCAAGAACCCCCAGCTCCAGTGTCTGGTTTCAGTTAAATGAGTTGAAATCAAGAAACGACTAGGAATCAATGAAATCTCCGAGCTGCCTTTTCCATCGCTCATGCATCCAGATCCACTGTTCGGGATAGCGCCTCACATAGGATTCGATTATCTTGGTGAACATCTGAGTGTTGATCAGGAAGTCTTGGTCTCGATTGCCGGTACTCTTTAGATCCAGCGGAGGCCCAACAATCACGCGATGTGTATCATCAGGTTGCCGAATAATGAAAGTTGGCAAAATCGCCGCGCCGGTTTTGAGAGCAATCGCTACGGGACTGTACGGTGTATGGGCGGAACGCCCGAAAAAATCAACAAAGACGCCGTTTACGCTTGTATCCACATCCGCCAGAACACCAATCAGTTCATTGCGTTTCAGGCAACGCAGAATGTCGCGGGCTGTGCTGTCGCGGTCAATGGTGGAGTAACCGGCGGCTTGCCGCCAACCACGAACCAGACCATCTAAGCGTTGTGACCTAAGTCGTCGAGCTATCGGCGTCAAAGGCGCTACTTGTTCCACGAGGCTAGCCGCCAAAAGTTCCCAATTACCGAAATGCCCGGTAAGGATTATTGCTCCCTTGCCTTGCGCCAATGCGCCGTCAATATGGGCTTTGCCCTCGAAAGTAACAATCTCTCGATTCTTCTTGCTCGAAGTATGCGGAAAACGGATAAACTCAATGAGATTCTTCCCCAGATTTTGGAAACTGCGGCGGACAATGCGTTTGGTGGAAGCTCCACCCTTTAACTTAAGGCTGAGATTGATGTGTTTCTCGGCGAGCGCTCTTTGTTTGGAGGCAAACCGATAAGCAACAGATCCGAGAAAAGCCCCGAAGGATAGCGCAATTTTGCGAGGAAACACGACAGCACATGCGCAAACCAGTTTCGCAGTGAACCTATAACTGGAATCCTTCAAAAAACGCCGCATACCCCGGTTGTGCGAGAATATGCATCGCACGCTGGCAATCAAATCTTGGTCTACGTTTTTCCAAAGCCCTAGCAAAAGCTATACCATATATCGGCGTGTATTATAGCAGATAGTAAGATTGAATAACAAGCTGATTTGAGTCATCTACCATCAGGGCAATCGCATCTAACTTTGCGGCATAGGGGCATCGAAAACGAGAGAACGAGATACGTGAAAATGCCAAATCTAGGCGTGGAAAGGGTGAGATTGAATTAAATTAAAGAGATATAGAGAAGGGAAATCAGGGATTTAATGATTGAAGATTGTTGCGATAAACCAACCGTAGGAGATCGAGCGAACGATCAACTGAGTGGATGGCGAAGGCGATAGCTTTTCTCCGAAATTCACGCCATTGATACACTACCATTTTAGAGAAATGGTATTAGTTGCAATGACTATAAAATCGGGTGGGATTAATTGGAATTGTGGGCGGAGTTGGAGTCCTCAAAAAGCAACTCCCGCCGTATCCACGACACAACGTCATGGATACCGGCTCCATCACGCAAATTGGTAAAGACAAAGGGCTTGTCACCGCGCATCCGTTTCGTGTCTCTCTCCATGACGCCGAGATCCGCCCCCACGTATATCGCCAGGTCAATCTTGTTGATAACCAGTAGATCGGAGCGTGTTAGGCCCGGACCGCCCTTTCGCGGAATTTTGTCTCCTCCGGCGACATCTATGACGTAAATTGCGGCATCCACGAGTTCCGGGCTGAAAAAGGCGGCGAGATTATCCCCGCCGCTTTCGAGAAATAGAATATCCAGATTGGGAAAATCGCTACTCATCTGATCGACCGCCTCAAGATTGGCAGAAATGTCCTCGCGGATAGCCGTGTGCGGGCAGCCGCCGGTTTCTACGCCGAGAATTCGTTCCTTTGGCAACGCTTCAAGGCGTGTGAGTATCTCCGCGTCTTCGCGTGTGAAGATGTCATTCGTTATTGCCGCCAACTCATAGGTATCACGCATGGTCTTGCACAACTTTTCTATGAGCGCGGTCTTGCCCGATCCGACGGGGCCTCCGATGCCGATTTTCAGCGGTTTCATTACGGTTTTGCCTTTACGGTTTCAGTCTAGTGGTTCGCTTAACGTAGGTGTCAGGACTAAATTAGGAAATGAAGAGCCTCGAATATAGACCTTCGTGCCGCATACTCTGAATATCAAGTCCGGGTGTAAAGCCGCCTAGATTACCTATGTCCGCGGTCTGTGCGAACCGAGAAATCTCTAGGAGATTGGCGCGAAGGTGCTGGATGACCCGCTGTCCATCCGTTGGTTTGAGTGGAATCAACCGTACCGCAGCAGACACCTGGCTTACGACGAAAGCGTGAAGATAGCCAAGCAGTGTCGAGCGCAGGTCAATCTTCGCAGCGGACGCGACCAAGCCGTACGCGATGGCATGGTGCCCGGCGCATTTTCCCGATTGAATCCGTTTCACATATTCGTCCAACATCTCACTCTCTGCAAGTGTTGCGGCGTTGCGGAGAAACTGTTTTCCAATTTTGACACTCGCCTCTCGCAATTCACGAGAAATCGTCATCGCCGTTAGGCGTTGGTCAAGGTCGACAATCTGCTCAATCTCAGTCGCGTTATACGTTAACGAAACCGCAAGAGCATCGCCAGTTTGCATTCCCTGAAAGAGGATAGAGCGGAGAAAGCACTCAAGCGTTTCGCGATCGTGGACGTGCCCATCTTGGACATAGGTTTCCAACCCGAAGGAGTGGGCAAACGCGCCTATCGGGAAAAAACTGTCTGTGAACTGAAGGAGAGCCAACAGGGACTCGCTCGTTATCGACGTATCAGTGGACATGGGCGTGGGGAGCGGATTGGCGGGCAACGTGTGTGAAGACACGCTCCTCAATAGTGTAATGGAATCCTAACCGGAGGAATTGATTCTCAAGGACGGGTTCATAAGGAACGAGAATCGCGCCGTCATCGAATCCGACGGGACGATGCAGGTTTCCCATCTGGTAGCAGACAAGACCGTAATTCTCGGTCGTTTCAGGACGAAGAACAAACACTTTTTCGGGCAGCCCTTCAACGACAATTTCAACTTCGGCATCCCGATACAAGATATCTCCGGGAGATAATACCGTCCCGGTGGGAAGTGCGAGACCTACCTCTCGTCCGGCTTCGGTTCTGAGTCGCTGGCGGCATTTTTGCCGGGCTTCCCAATCCAACCTTACGACATCGCGCTCTGGCGACGGGAATTTGACAACTTGTGTGACAATCTTTTGGACGAGGAGCATTGACCTTCTGGTTTATGATAATTCAAGGATTAGATTGTGAATTGAGAACCCGCGTTCTTCATCCACCGTTCGCTGCTCATAATCGATCCATACTTGGGTTGGATACCCCAACTCGGAGTGATATTCTGCCGAGATAGTATGGGAATTTGCGTCGATTGCCGACTGTAGAAGATTGAACAGCCCATCCATCGTATGGTAGCGTTCAATAGCGACGTCAAGAGGTATTGGAACATCGTCTTCGACAAAAGCGGCGCTGTGAATCCGATTTTCGCGCACCGTGATATTGACTTGGGCGACAAAGTCAATACTGCAGAAGCAGAACCATTGGAAATTAAATTGATAGTTGGACGCCATTTCCGAGTCCCACTTCTTTCGATTGCTATCTAGCTGTGATTGGGTATCAACATGTCGGTCGTCGCCTAGTTTAAGAATATCACATCCACACAGCGGCGCGAGCATAAAGTATAACACGATTATGCGAAACAACACGTGCCTATTCTTCATTCCGGATTTCCTCCCTGCCTAGTCACGTTGGGGGGGGTAGACTTTACCCTTTCCCGCAAGCTGTACCAATTCCCTTCAGGGTCCAAGAAGATGGCGAACTTGCCCCAAGGCATTTCTTTAGGTTCTTGAGAAAATTCTACTCCTCGCCCAGCCATTGACTCGTGGGTTACTGTAATATCTTCGCATTCAAACCCGAGAGACGGCTTCCGTTCATCCCAATCTTCCATCATGCTTTTCGCGTAGATGACGATGCAGGAATCGGCGCCCGGCGGAGCCATTTCAATCCATCGGGCTTCAGGACCCATAGGCAGATCTCTTCGGACTTCAATTCCCACCTGTTCTCCCAAAACTGGATGGCTGCCTCCTGATCTGTCACATAGACGGCAGTTGTAGCTATTTTTTCAATTGGTGTACCATAATCCAAGTACGACATGGGTGTTTCGTTCAAGCGAAACGAAACTTCAAATGGAGATAGACCGCCTTCTGTTAGATAGAACTTCGCCTGCAATATGAAATCGTTTATTGAGCCGGTTACCGATCGGTTAAGCGCCTTCGAAAAACGGACGATATCCACTGATGGAACGATGAACTTCTCAAATATCGATTCATTTCCGGCCGAACGAATGACATCACTCATATAGTCTGTAACCCCCTCCAGGAACATACGATCGTCCCTCAGTCCTCGACCGAACATCACCATAGAATAGAGCGAGATTGTGTTGGTAATGGGCACGTATTGGGTACGGTCGGCGGTGAACAGATGTACGGACCAATCCGCAAATGGATTAAGATCAACCGGCAAAATCTGGTCAGGAGTCACGTGTATCTTCTTGCCCAGTTTGGTTGAAATTCGAAATATCACGCTCTCGTCCCTTCGCAATGTTCCGTCATTGGCATCGCTGATTGGCGTACATTTTCCAATGACGTTTCAGTGCCCTAATGTTGCGCAAACAATATCGCCAAGCACTCCGCCTTAATGAAGCCCTTGATTTCCAAATATGTATAATCTATGTATTTACAGGATTTCATTCTGTCTAGACCGCATATTATCCACTGTTAAACCCCTCGCGAAACGTAAATTCGGTCAAGCTAATGTTGCCGATACTGCACGGTTCTGTGTTCACCACTGTCCGATTATGAGGCATCCTGAACCATGTTGGCAAGCTCTGCGGCGAGTGATGACCACCACGACTCACCGGCTTGAATACGCAACAGATGTGTGTTGCCCGGTACGTCGTTTGCTCCCAACCCGCGCTCGATAATCTGCGTGTGTGAATCCAGCTCCAGCCACTTGGCAAGGCTACCTTCCAATCGTTCAGGCGAGCGAATGATGTAAAGACCCACAATCTCCGCCGCATCCAAGTCCAAGAGGAAATCAATATTCCAGAACAAGGTCTTGCCCTGTTTCGGGAGCAGATTCCCATGTCCCAAACTGCACTTGGCAAACTGTTCCAACATTATTCCTCGGATCCGGTGCGGCTGGCTGTCGCCACTGCGCGTTGCGTGCCGAATAAGCCGCCTAGCCAATGAAGTCGCGCCTTTCTCCGAGAGTGCGGAGCCGACGTAGGCATAGTCCCCGGCGGGCAGTGAAATTAGTTTCCCTTTCTTGAAGCGTCCGAATTGTAATGAGGTGTCTTCTTTGAGGTGAATCCGCAGGACATACGTTCCTGCCTGTGATTCATCGCCGATGAGAACGATAGGAGGGATTTTCATTGAATCACCGAATCCGTGATAGATTCATTTTCTTCTATGCACCTCAATCCAATCCACAGCAAAATCTACCACCTCACGCTGTGGCATGAGTTGGCAATCTGCTAGACCAACCCTCCCTTGGTGAACCACGTTTCCTGCATCGGAATTCACAAAGGCGTCGCCGATGCGCTCAAAATCAGAAGCGTCCAAGTCTACATTGTCGAAGGTGGTCCAAGTCCTCACACCCGACGTGAAAATTGGCGCGCCTTCCTGCACGATGTGTTTGGTTGGATAAGTCGCCCGATATTCTGCGAGGTGCAGAGACGAATTGCGTTCATGGCCGACGCCGAGGAGAAGCACATGGCCGCCCAAATCGTAGACTCTGGCAAGTGGTGATCCTTCGCCCATGCCAAATGTCAGGGAATGATTGTCCGTGATTTCCTTCGCGTTGGCTCCAAACGCACAGAACGAAACATGCGGGTGCGCGCTGCGGAGGACTCCGCTTTGCTTTCGGAAGGTTTCAGCAATAATCCCCATTGAGCGAGTCGGGGTCAAATCCGGACGGTAGGCTGGCATCGTCTCACGTATGATGCGCCACCATGACTCGGAGACTGGCGGGCTCTCCCATCGTCCCGGATCGCTTAGGCCTGTTGAGTGGGCAGGCATCACAAGCGTTCCGGCGGAGCCCACAAAACGTGCTGAAGGGCAATGATGACGGCTACTGGTCCGCCACACACCCACCCCATGGCGCTCAGGGAGGAATGAACCAACAGCACCATCCCCGCTTCAACGCCAAGGGCGCTGAAATCCGTCTGCAGCGAATCGGCCGTCGCGGGCACCTCTGTTTTCTGGATAGCCGCATGTTCAGTTGTCACGGCGTTCGGAACACATAACTCACAATCATTACAGCGAGATAAGTGGCAATCAGCACAACTCCGAAAGGTCGTTTCAGTGTATCACCGGAGGTGAAGATACCGACCCGAAAGACGACCAAGATAAACAACATTGCTGGGAAAAGGATGCGGAAGAAGTGACCTGAAGCTACCAGGCCTCCACTCGTCACAGCGGCTGATGCCCCGGCGACAAAGAGCACATTGAGAATGTCGGCACCGATGACATTTCCGACTGCCAATTCACCGTGCCCACTTCTGGCGGCAGTAACCGCAGTAACGAGCTCGGGAAGTGAGGTCCCAAACGCCACAATCGTCGCCGCGATAATACTTGGGGGAACGTGAAGTTGTATGGCAGTTTCTTTCGCGGTGGGTATAAGAATCCATGAGGACGCCACGACGACTGCAATGGCAAACACCAGCTTGGCGAGCACGAAAAACGCGTTGGAATTGCTTTCGGCTGATTCTACCTCCTCGGCGACCGAATCTTGATTCGCATTGCGAGCCCATCGAATCGACTGCCACAGGTAGGCGACTAGGAGTATCAAAAACGCGAAACCCATGAATTGCGGGAGATGCCTTCCGTCTGTGCCGACAAAAAGGCAGGAAACAACCAGAAGAACACCTGCACTGAGTTGCAGCCAACCTTGACGGTTCACAATCGTTCGGTTAAGCGTCAGGGGAGCGATTAAGGCGGCGGTACCAAGTATCAGTCCCGTGTCGCAGATGATTGAACCAACCGCGTTTCCCAAGGCGAGATCTGGCGTACCCTTGATTGCCGCAAGAACCGAGACAGAGGCTTCGGGAGTTGTTGTTCCCAAACTGACGATAGTCGCACCAATCAGTACTTTGGGAATTCCCCAGCGCACGGACAAGATTACGGCTTCCTCAACGAGCCAGTCCGCCCCTTTGCTTAGAGTGTAGAGGGTAACGGCGATGACAATGAAGAGAGCGTACAAAGGCAGGTTTTCTATGATGCGGTGAATCATCTCTTCCATCACGCACCTCCATTCACATGACAAATCGCACGGTCTAGTCTATGCAACACCTTGTCTCTGCCTAGTAAGGCGATAATTTCAAATAGACCTGGCCCATAAGAAACCCCGGTAAGAGCGATTCGCAAAGGCTGCATGGCTTGGACACGCTTGACGCCGTTATTGTCTGTATATTTCCAGATTGCGGATTCAACCTCTTCAAGGTTGAGCGTCTTGAGGGACTCCATCACATCGCGCAAGCCTTGCAGTATGCCAAGCACCGAATCCTTCTTCCACCATTTCTTAACCGCCTTCGGGTCATACTCAAAGCTGTCGACAAAGAAATAACTCGTCTGCGCAACGATGTCTGCTAATGTCGTGAGCCGATCCCCTACCGATTCAACAATGTTCTCTAGCCAAGCCCTGCGGGTTGGCGTAAGGTCAGTCTTCAATAATAATCCCTCCTGTTGTAAGAAAGGAATCACGGCATCGGTCCGTGTCGCTATATCCATGTCCATAATGTAGTGTCCATTTAACCATTGTAATTTCTGGATGTCGAAGACACTGTTGGTCTTTCCAACCCGTCCCAAGTCAAACTTCTCTATTAGCCCATCAATTGAGAAGATTTCCGTCTTATCATCATAAGACCAGCCTAGCCGCACCAAAAAATTGATTACTGCCTCCGGAAGATATCCATCCTGCCGGTACTTTCCCACAGAGACAAGATCTCCGTGACGCCGCTTGCTGAGTTTTTCACCCTTTGCGCTATTGAGCACAAGCGGGACATGCGCGAATTGAGGCGGCTTCATACCCAGCGCCCGAAAGATTAAAACCTGCTTCGGCATATTGTTGACGTGATCCGCGCCTCGGATAACATGCGTAATCCCCATTTCCAGATCATCAACCGTCGATGTCAGATTGTATAGCGGTGATCCGTTCGATTTCACAATCACTTCATCTTGGAGTGCGTCCGCTTCAACTCTAATATCGCCAAGAATCAAGTCTTCCACCGTAATCGGCTCAGGGGGAACTTTGAGTCGTACAACCGGTCTGCGTCCCTCTGCTTCCAATCTCTGACAATCTGCGGGCGTCAAGTTGCGGCATTTGCCCGTATAGGTCTGATCTCGCTTTTCAGCCCTTGCCTGTTCGCGCATCTCCGCCAATTCTTCCGGCGAACAGTAACAACGATAGGCGTTGCCGTTATCCAGCAGTTGTCTCACATATTCCTGGTAAATCACATTTCGCTCAGATTGAACGTAAGGCGCATGCGATCCTCCGACAGTTGCACCTTCATCCCACTCAAGGCCAAGCCACTTTAGCGATTCGTAGATTTCTTGCATCGATTCTTTGGTCGATCGCTGTTCGTCCGTATCATCGATTCTAAGGACGAACGTGCCTCCATGATGCCTTGCAAAAAGCCAGTTGAATAGCGCTGTTCTCGCCGAGCCAATGTGGAGAAATCCTGTTGGCGAGGGTGCGAATCGCACCCGGACTGGTGAATCTTCCATCATAGTAATCGAAATCAACTCCCTTTGTATTGTATGTACGTATCCTAAACCACCAGAATTTTAATTTTATGAAGTGTGCTTCTGTGTTTTCTGAATCTTCGCCCACGTATCTCGAAGTGTTACCGTCCGATTGAACACCGGCTTGTTGTCAGAAGAGTCGAGATCTACACAGAAATAACCCCTCCGAAGGAATTGGTAGTAGCTGCCAAGTTTTGCGTCAGCAAGGCTTGGCTCAACTCTAGCTGAATCCAGTATCTGCAACGAATTGAGGTTGAGATAATCAGTAAAATCGCGTCCCTCCTCAACGTCGTTAGGATTTTCCTTGCTGAATAGGTGTTCATACAGGCGCACTTCAGCCTCAATAGCGTGGGGAGCAGAGACCCAATGTAACGTGCCGCGGACTTTACGGCCGTCTTCAGACCAACCCCCGTGAGTCGTCGGATCGTAGGTGCAGTGGACTTCGACGATCTCACCGGTATTTTCATCCTTAACGACACGCTCGCATTTGACGTAATAGGCGTGTTTGAGACGCACCTCACGTCCCGGCGCCAGACGAAAATACTTCTTTGGCGGATCTTCCATAAAGTCCTCGCGTTCAATATAGAGTTCCCGCGAGAAAGGGATTTTACGCGATCCCATCGTCGCATCTTCCGGATTGTTTTCAGCCTCTAGAAATTCGACCTCTCCTTCCGGGTAGTTGTCAATAACGACTTTAAGCGGATCTAACACTGCCATGACACGCAGTGCACGCTTGTTGAGATCTTGACGGAGGCAATATTCGAGTAATGAAATTTCGACTAGATTATCGGCTTTTGCAATTCCAATCCGTCTGCAAAAGTCTCGGATAGCCTCCGCGGTGTAGCCACCTCGGCGTAAGCCCGCTAACGTAGGCATCCGGGGATCATCCCACCCGTTAACATACCCATCTTCCACTAATTGAATCAGTTTTCGTTTACCGAGTACGGTATGGGTAAGATATAATTTCGCAAACTCAATCTGTTGCGGGTGATAGATATCCAACTGATTGAGGAACCAGTCGTATAGAGGACGATTGATTTCAAATTCAAGAGAGCACAAAGAATGCGTAATACCCTCAATAGAGTCTGAAATACAGTGCGTAAAGTCGTACATGGGGTAAATGCACCACTCATCGCCTGTATTGTGATGCGTCGCGTAAAGAATTCGATACATCACGGGATCACGCATGACCAAATTGGGGGATGCCATGTTAATTTTTGCTCTGAGAGTGCGAGTCCCCTCTTCAAATTCTCCTTTTCTCATGCGCTCAAACAGGTCAAGGTTTTCTTCTACGGAGCGGTTACGAAACGGACTATCCACTCCCGGCTCGGTCAATGTCCCCCGATATTTGCCGTAGCTAATCTCTACTGCCGTTAGGTCACAAACATAAGCTACGCCCTTTTTGATTAACTGCACGGCATACTGGTAGAGTTGCTTGAAGTAATCTGACGCATAGAACTCGCGATCTGCCCAATCGAAGCCAAGCCACCGAATGTCCTCTTTGATCGACTCCACGTACTCAACATCTTCCTTGGTGGGATTCGTGTCATCGAATCGTAGGTTGTAGAGTCCACTGTAGTCTTCTGCGATTCCGAAGTTGATGCAAATGGCTTTTGCGCTTCCAAGGTGTATATAGCCGTTCGGCTCGGGCGGGAACCGCGTATGCACTTGACCGCCGTGTTTATCCGTCTTTAGATCTTCCTTAATTATTTGTCGGATAAAGTCAGTGGGCGCCGCAGAAGAACCAACAGAGTTGTCTTTGTTGTCAACCCCGCCTTCTTTTGCGGTCGTTTCATGTGTCATTGATTCTCTCCTCTAGATGGCGAAAAGCGTTCCGTTCAAGCCTTTCAATTGACCAAGCCGCTGTCAAGAGATTGATTGGGATTCATACAGCCCGGTCTGTTTTTTATACGTTTGTTGGTGACACTAGGTGATATAACATTATACCACAGGCATTGCGGGAAGTCACGCAAGACCTTTGGGGAATCCCAAGTAGAGCTATCGGGAGGATACGAATCGTACCTGTACAGAGATTCATTTGCACCAAACACAGCGCTTGATAGATTGGGGCGGGTGTGTTATAATCCGCGGCGATTACCTCGCCTAGTCTAATCACATGATGTCATCGCGCGTCTAACAGAAACCTTTTTGCGGAGAAACATTCCTTATGTCACGAAAATTAATTATTGTATTTTTCATCATCATAGGCACAATCTGCAGTTTTGAGAGTATTGCCCAGTTTTTTCCGGACGCGGCAGTCCAAACCTCGCTTCACAAACTAGACTCCGTATTAAAACCGCTTGTCATGAGACACCCAAGCACTCCTCAGAAAGGGTATGCCTCCCCGTTCATACATTACTCTGAATGGTATGGTACGGATGTAATCAAAGTGATGCTATTAATGTCGGACTCGCCGCACACACTTCGCACTCTCGGTGTGGAGTTGCAATCGGTTATTCGATTGAACTATCATTCGCACGGTTTCTTGGTCACAGCGGATCTCCCTGTTGATTTACTACCCGAAGTTGCAAATATGCGGAATGTAACCTATATTCACGCTGCCCGGCAGGCTAAATTGGCTGCTCCTACCTTAGATATAAGTGCTCTCGCTACCGGCGCGAATCAGGTATGGGAAAGCAATCCCACCTATACCGGGAAGAATGTCGTCGTCGGCATCATTGATACGGGCATTGATTGGTCCCACGAAGATTTTAAGAATCCGGACGGTAGTTCGAGAATCTTGTGGATCTGGGATCAGACCCAGACAGCAACAGGTCAAGTCCCTCAAGATTTTGGATATGGGACAGAATGGACGCAAATGCAGATTAACGAGGGAACACCGAATCAGAACGACTATGATGGACACGGCACTCACATCGCTTCGATTGCCGCCGGTAACGGCAGAGGTACGGGCGTGCAACGCTCCGCTCCGAGATTTGTGGGGATGGCGCCCGAGGCAGACATCATCGTGGTGAAATCCTACCTATTCGAGAATGAGGTGTTGGATGCAGCGCGCTATATCTTTGAAAAAGCGGATTCGCTTGGAAAACCGGCGGTGGTAAACATGAGTTTCGCATACCAGATAGGACCGCACGATGGGCGGACGCTTTTGGAACAGGGGTTGAATCAACTTGTTGAAGAAACGTCCGGCAGGGCAATTGTTGCGAGCGCGGGGAACAGAGGGGAGAGTACAATCCATGCCGGAGCAGTTCTATTGCCTCCGGATGGAGAAAACTATCCAAAGCTAATTCCGGTGCCAGATTTTAATGACTCTAGCACGTATGTGAACATCTGGTATTCATCCAAGGATTCCATTTCCGTGCGGGTGAAAGTCCCGGGAACCAATCGGGGAGAAACAGTCGATTTTGAGTGGGTGCCGCCCGGACAGGTGGATACTTTTGATATCCCGAAAGGCCCGTGGGAAGGCGCGACGTTGATTGTCGATTCTCAACAGCAACATCCCCTCTATCCGGATCTCTCCTTCATCGTCATTTGGCTTTGGAATGGCGGTGACATAAGCCTGCCACTCGATCGGTACGAAATGACGATCGAGCTTGATGGACCAGAAGTCGCATTCGACGCTTACTATTTTTCCGGCCAAATCGACGGCGGGTTCAGAACAGACAGTCCTGACACATGGCTAATCCCGGGCGATGCCAATAAAACCATCGCCATGCCGTCCACGGCAAGAGGTGTCATCAGTGTCACCTCCTTTGTCACACGAAACGACTGGGTGGACAGATTTGGCTTCAGTAGGGTGGTTGATGCAACTGTGGGCGAAATTTCTAGCATATCCAGTATCGGACCAAGTCGTGATGAGGAAAAAAAGCCCAATCTCGCTGCACCGGGAGAGATGATTGTTGGAGCTCTCGCCGGACGGAGTTGGGGATATCCGCCATTGGTTATTGAAGATCAAAGTCATATCGCGCTCCGCGGATCAAGCGTTGCTGCTGCACATGTCACAGGTGCGGTGGCACTCATGCTGCAGCAAGAACCGGGGAGAACGGTGGGAGAGTTACAACGGCTTCTGATTGAACGTGCTGTCGATCGCGGCGATCCGGGCTGGGACAGACATTGGGGGGCGGGGCAACTGAATATCCTGGCATCATTGGACGTTCCTGCAGTCCCACAGGGCTTTACCGCTGTTGCTGAAGATGGATCGGTGCGTTTAAGTTGGATGGCAAATTTTGAATCCAACATCGCCGGGTATAGGCTTTACATCTCTGACCAGATACTTGACCTTGGTAATGTCGAGACCTTTAGGTTAACAGACCTCCAGAACGGTGTACCAATCGTAGTTTCGTTAAGCGTATTTAACACTGCTGGGAATGAGAGCGCCAAGACCAGGGCTCTGATTGTTATCCCAACAGCGAATCCGTCCGGAGAAGACACCACTTCTCCAACTCCCCCCACGGGTTTGATTGCGACACCTGCGGATGGAGTGGTTGGACTAAGCTGGACAGCGAACCCGGAGCCGGACGTTGCCGGTTATATAGTTTTGTTTGGTGGTACTCCCGGAGAGTATTTTGCGCTCTTTGAGGCGCAAGATCAAACCTTTATTCAAGTAACGGGAGCAGACAATGATGTGCCCCTCTATGCTGCCGTTGCTGCTTTTGATTCGGCCGGAAATTTGAGCGAACCCTCTGAAGAAGTAGAAGTCACTCCCACGGCGCAAGATTTCACATTTATTCCCGACCAAGAAGGATGGCCGCTTCAAACAGAGAGCGAGGTGTTTTCCTCACCGGTGCTCGTCGACCTTGATGGAGACGGCACGCTTGAGATTATTGTAGGTTCTAAGGATGGCTTGCTCCAAGTTTGGAATCATGACGGCTCACCAGTTGCCGGTTGGCCGCAAGATACCGATGGCGAACTGATAGCCACTCCATCGGTGGGCGACCTAGACGCAGATGGCAGTCTCGAAATTGTGCTACCGGTCGAGCAACGAGTTTATATCTTTCGCGCCGATGGCACACCTTTCAACGCGGAATGGCCAAAACGCTTCAGGAGTCGCATTGTCGCCGCGGCTACCCTCACTGATCTCGACAAAGATTTTGACAAAGAAATAATTATTGTTACCAAAACGGATGGCGTGCATGTACTTCATCATGACGGAGACGACCTTGACGGGTGGCCACAGGAAATAGAGGATTACGGCTTATCCCCGGCGGCAGTAGGCGATCTAAACCGAGACGCTTCGCTAGAGCTTGTTGTCACGACGAGTGGTGCCAATGTATACGCATGGGAAGCCGATGGTACCGCATTGGAGGGATGGCCAATTGAACCACGGCCAGGAACCGGAGCTAACGCGCCGCCGGTTCTGGCAGACATGAACTCCGATGGACTTTTGGAAATTATCGTGATGTTCAGGAACGGGAGTATCTATGTTCTTTCTCAGAAAGGTGAAGTCCGAGACGGATGGCCCCAGCGGATAGGATATACACCATATGCGGCACCGGCGGTCGGCGATTTGAACAGTGATGGGCAGCTTGAGATCATCGCTGGCGATTTGGGTACTTCAAGCATAGTCGCTTTTAATGAAGACGGTACATTGGCGCCGGGATGGCCAATTTCAATTTTCGGATCGACGGTTACATCGATTCCTGTACTAGGAGACATAAACGGTGATGACGAAATTGAGGTCGTCGTTGCAACCAACTGGGGAAGTTTCTTTGGACAATTACACGCCTTCAGTTCCGGCGGTGTCGAACTGGACGGTTGGCCCCTGATTACCACGGGAAATCTGCAATCGTCACCAGCCATCGGCGACCTTGACAATGACGGTGATATCGAACTATGCATCGGCTCTCTGCGCGCGCCCGACGAGGATGCATTTATTCCTGGCGCGGTGTACATCTGGGATTTGGAAGGGCAATCCGCGGATGCGCCGATTGAGTGGGGCATGTTTCAGGCAAATCCGGAACACACCGGTGTTTACGTCAACAACCTCCCGCCGCCAAACGTGTTCGCGGCGTTTACGGGTAAGCGTGAATTCAATCAGATTCGTCTGAACTGGACAACTCAGGGAGAATACGGCAATCTGGGCTGGCGAATCTACCGCGGCGAGATGCCGGACGGGGAGTTTAAACCCCTCATTGACGCATACCGGTCAACAATTGACCGCCCGGTTGAGGTGTTGGTAAAAGGCAGAGGATACAGTAACTCCGAACGCGATTATGTCTTCTTTGACGAGGACACATCTCCGCTTAAATCCTATTCCTATTATCTGGAGAACAGAGGGCTATTGGGCAGAATCAGCCTTTCACCGATTGTCACAATTGAGGGCTTGAAAGCCGTCACCATTGGTGGACTCAAGACCGAACTTTATCAGAGTTTCCCCAATCCCGGCAACCCCGAAACGTGGCTTCCCTTTGCACTTGGAGCCACCGCGAACGTTTCGGTTGCCATACGCAGCACTTCAGGCGAGTTAGTAAGGAAACTGGATTTGGGAGAGAGGCCCGCAGGACTGTATTCCACCAAGTCAAACGCGGGGCATTGGGACGGTCAAAACGAGCTAGGTGAAACAGTCGCCAGTGGTATCTACTACTACACATTTACGATTTCCGACCGCGACGCCTCCCACGCGCAGGAGATGACGCGGCGGTTAGTAATTCTGAAATAGTCTAATGGTCAGGCAGATGGAAGACACTCATAGCTGTTTCCCGATCGGCTTGGATTGCCACATCCAAGCCTTGACCGATGAACTCCTCAATCCGCGGGAGCGGTACGTCGTGCACACTATCTCGTTGACTAATACAGTAATTCTGAACTAGTGAGTTGAGGACGCAGATATTCTGGGATACAGCACCATCTAGAGAACCAAGTTCAGAGAAACACTCACTTTCTTTGCACGCGTAGCCAAGTCACACTGTCGGACGACTCTCACGGCTCGTCAGCTAATGGTCGTTGCGCAATCTGGACGGTTCCCCATAGTTCCCGTCAGGCAGGCGAGAGGGGAAGTTGTATTGGGGATTCGTCAACAATGCGTAAATCTGCGGATCTCGCTCCCGCACCAATTCCGTCGTGTACAGACGCCATTCATCGCCAATTTCACCTGCCCGTCCAGGGAAATTCTGTCCACCCAAAATTGATGTTAACGCCCAATAAATATACTCGGTAATTTGACAACCGTAGTCGCATGTTTCGTCGTAATAGGTAAACCACGCACTTTTGGGATAGGAACGGGGGACTTGCCTGAAATGTCCGCCTCTAGCGATGTCCATCGCCTCGCCAACGGCTGTATTTGCCCTCTCGCCGAAGACAGTGGGATAGACATCGGCGTAACCCGCGCTAGTAATTAAGTGCAGTATTTCCTCCAAAGCGGCATCGAATCTCCCCTCTGAGGCCCCGTTGGGGTGTGTTTCCTCGCCGTACAAATCCTGTAAACTCATCGCGTCCAGCACATGCTCCGGAATGTAAGCTTCTAGCTCCGTTTCCTCCCGGTCACGCTCGGTAGCAAACATGATAATTGAGGCGCGGTTTCGCCGCATCTGTGCTACCACTATTGGATTGTCGGGCACACCATCTTCGTCGTTATCCAGATATTGAGCTAACACATGCGCCGCGTGCAGCACTTTCTCATTGGGAGTCTCCGCCGTGGCATACACCCTAATCCCAAACACGGATACTTGTATCTTGAAAACGTGTAAAAACCCGCTGGGCGCATCATTACTAAGAGGCAGAATTTTCAAAGGCGTGGTCATCTTGTCTTGGGGGCCATTACTCATGTAGATCAGAGCGCTAACTAGAAACATGTATCTCATACGATTGTTAATGGACAGGATTTAGAAGGTGGGTACAATTCAGCCGAATAGAGGTATCTCTGCTTCATCCACGTTTTCTTGTTAACAGTCGGAGAACGATTTCGCTCTCACCACATATGCTCCCGACGGTGGGCAGTGCCCACCCTACAAGAGTGATAGAACAAAAGCCACGATCCATGGCTCCACGAAAATATCGTTGAAAGTTTTCTCCAAAGCGGTTTATAATGGTCGAATTAAGCAAAACAGGCAAATGAAGAAAGGATAGCCATGTCTGGCACATCTGCTACACCAGCTTACCAGGTCGGTATCGTGGGGACAGGCGGAATCGCAAAGGCACACGGCAGAGCATGTAAGGAACTCGAATGCGCGGAACTCTCTGCCATTTGTGACATTTCCGAGGAGGCCTTGCATCGTTACGCCGAAGCATTTGGCGTGACGCGTCTTTATCCCGACCTCGATCAAATGCTGACTAGCGAAGAACTCGATGTCGTAATCATCGCCAACTGGGGAGCTTTTCATGCAGAAACCGGCATTCAGATTGCCAAGTCACGCCATGTCAAAGCCATACTATGTGAAAAGCCGTTTACATCAACGGCAGCGGAGGCGGAGCAGTTCGTAAAAGCGGCGAAAGCAAATGGCGTGCTCGTTGCCGAAGCTTTCAAGTTCCGTCATCATCCGATGCATCTAAAAGCGAAGGAACTCATTGATGCAGGGGAAATTGGAGAAGTAAAGACAATGCGCAGTACGTTCTGCACCGGCGGCAAGGGCGGGGGACCTGAAACTCGCCGTCCGGAAATGAACTGGCGCTTCAACAAGGCAAAGGGCGGTGGTAGCATCTATGACCTGGGTTGCTACTGTATTCATCATGCACGCTTTATTTTCGACGCGGATCCTGTTACGGTCTTTGCGATTCAGCAGCCGGGAATTGAGGTTGATGATGCTATGTATATATTACTCGCCTTCCCGGGTGAACGAACCGCACAGATTTCCGTCGGATTCAATTCGTCAGGGGCACAATACGCCGAAATATGCGGAACAAAGGGAATGTTGCGGCTTGACAGAATCTGGAACAACGAGAAACGACCCGTGTCAATCGAGAAACAGACAGTTGATGGATCAGAATCCATTGAATTTGCCCCGGTGTTTCAGTTCACGAATCAACTCCGACACCTCTGCGACTGTTTGACAACGGGACAGCCGCATCGTATTTCACCCGAAAACAGCATTCATCAGATGAAAGTGATTGATGCGGTTCTCGAATCAGTAGAGACCGGGAACGTGGTGGCGATTTGAGAAACCGGTGGACAGCGCCACTCTGGCTAAGGTTCTTCAATAGGTACACCCCGTGATTGGTCCCTACCGGGTCGCATGTGCCATAATCTCGGTCATGCGTGCGACAAACTCGGTCGGAGAGTCCATATTCCCGTCAATCAATAGCGCCCCTTCATAAACCTGCAGAATACAACTCTTGAGGAGCGACTCATCACCATTGTTTTCGTGAATGTGAGCCAGGTTCTTAATCAGCGGGTGAGAGGGATTAATCTCAAGAATCTTCTTGGAGCCGGGGATATCTTGGTTCATCATTTTCATCATCCGTTCCATTTCTCGATCCATTCCGCTGGCTCCGACCACGAGGGTTGCCGCCGAATCGACAAGCCGCTTAGACTCGACCACATCCTCTACCTTATCACCAAGTGTTTCTTTGAATAGCGAAAAAAGCGACTTGGATTCATCCTCGGTTAAGCTATCCGCCTTGCTCTCTTCATCGGACTTAAGGTCAAGATCTGCGGTCTCGATTCCTTTTATCGGTTTTTCGTCGTAATCATGCAACTGCGGAATATTAAAGATATCGGCTGGGTCAATGAAGAACAAGACTTCAATTCCCCTTTTCCTGAAATATTCCAGATTTGGATTTAGTTCCACCGCCGCTCTGCTCTCGCCAGTCAGGTAGTAAATCTCCGTCTGATCTTCCTGCATGCCAGCCACATAGTCCTTGAGCGAAGTGAGTTTCCCTTTTTCGGTTTTTGTGGATTCAAATCGCAAGAGGTCGATCAGTCGATCCCGGTTTCCAAAATCTGTGCTGAGTCCGGTTTTGAACAGCAACCCAAAGTTGGTGAAAAATTTGTCATACTTCTCTTGGTCATTCTTTGCCCAATCCTCCAGAAGCGACAAAATTCTTCCGGTAAGCACATTTTTGATTTTCCCCATTATCGGGCTGACTTGGGTAACTTCACGAGAAACGTTTAACGGCAAATCTTCTGTATCCACTACCCCCGCGACGAAGCGCAAATACTCAGGCAGTAATTCCTTGCAGTCGTCTTGGATGAAGATTCTATTTGCATAAAGTTGCAATGACTTCAGTTCCTCTCCCCTCAAAAAATCGAACGGGGCGGTTTCGGGCACGAAAACCATCGCCTTGAAATTAACCTGCCCCTCAATCGACAAATGCAGATGTCCGAGTATCGGGTTGAAGTCGTTGGATATGAACTTATAAAATTCTTCTAAGTCTTCATCGGTCACTTCGTTTTTGTTTTTCTGCCACAGTGCGCTTATGGTGTTTACCTGCTCGCCGTTGACATGAATTGAGAAGTCTGCGAAGTTGGAGTATTTCTTAATAATCTCGTTTACCCGGTATTCTTCACTGAACTCCTTCGCATCGTCCTTTAGTTTGAACGAGATTTTCGTTCCTCGCTCCTCACGCGGGAATTCTTCAACGGTGAATTTGCTCGCTCCCGTCGATTCCCACCGATACCCCTTTGACCCTGGATCCGCATGTCGGGTTTCGATGACCACCTGATCAGTCACCATGAACACGGAATAAAAACCTATGCCGAATTGACCTATCATGTTCGCGTCGAAGGGTTTGCCCTCCTCTTTCAATCTCTCCAAAAATGCCACTGTGCCGGAACTTGCAATGGTGCCGATTCTGGAGACGAGATCTTCTTTCGTCATGCCGATGCCGGTGTCGGCAATCGAAAAGGTTTGTGTCTTCGAGTCAACACTGATGCTGATTCGCAAAGGGGCATTGGGACTTACAATGTTTTTATCCGTTAACTGTCTGAAACGCACCAGATTTAGAGCATCGGAAGCGTTGGAAATCACTTCGCGGAGAAAGACTTCGCTATGGCTGTAGAGAGAATGAACGATCAGATGAAGAAGTTGCTTCATCTCCGCTTGGTATTCAAATTCCTCTAACGCTTCAAGTTTGTCACTGGACATAATCGGAAAGATCCTCCTATTGTTGATGAAGTTATAGTTTATGCATGATTGTTGATTTTGAACACATACAATATACTGCCTTGGAAGCAGAATCGGCAATCAAATTGTTGGCGTCGGAAGGTAATTTAAAAGAATTGGCATCTACCCCACCGCAATCACAGAACATGAATCCTCGTAGAAGGCTTATCGTTACTCGACACTCACGGTCAGCGCGGAAAACCGTATCGTGAAGAAGCGTCCGCCTTCTGTTTCCTCTATGTGAATAGGACTTCCGTAGGGTACACCGTCAGTCTATCGTGTTCCGTCCGTGAGGACACATCATTGGCAGCAGGTCGAACGCTTCGCATCAATCCTGGCAGGAATGTGGCGAACCAGGCGTTGTCAGACCAATTTCAGATAACTCGGACAAATCATCCCAGTCACAGTCCAAGCAGAATAACTGGTTGTCGCCAATGGATTTAATTGAATTGCGTTCACAATTTGGACATAGCATTTTTTGACCTCCCGCCCAAGAAACGATGCGAATCTTATTGAGGTTGCAAGAGTTGAACTTGCAACGGCAGCAAGCAATTGAATCCACCCCGGCGCGAAATGGGGCATTGGGTGTAATGGAACGCCGTCAGTGAATCATAGACTATCGAGTTCTTTAACAGCCTGGATGCCGCTATCTAACGCTTCAAAAAGCAGTGGTAATCGGCTATTGTCTACCCCGGCGTAGACTAGATTAGGTTCAGATCGACGCGGGTTCTTATCCCTGAATAGGTAATGAGGTTTAGGAACCGGCATTGCGTGTCCAAGCACCTTTATGAAAACCCGATCCACCAAACTGCTAACCTTTCGATTAAAAAATAGGTCGATCGTCTCTACCGTCTTATGGACAATCTCCTGAGCGTTGTGCCGAATATTCGTAAGATACGGTCTCTGGTTGGGCTGGAAGCAGTAGTATGCCGTAAACACCCGTGAATCACCTACGCGAAGTTGAGAGGCGCTATCCACGAATCCCATGAAGGTCGCATCTTGGCTCAAGAACTCGTTCTGCCAAAACGCCTCCGCCCGGAGATTCTCCTTAAGAACGATGTTAAGCACCAACCAAGGCGCATATATGTTATCTTGAAAAAGATGGGCGTCGGGCGGAAACACATATTTTAGCGCATGTTTCCCTCCGGCGTAGATTACATTTCGTGCAAGGTAACGGTCAATCCGAGAGTTCTCAATATTTATTACGGTAACTTCGAAGCCGTTCTCAACTCTCTGAATACGCCGCACCAAGCGATTTGTCTTGATATTATCGCTGGGCAACACCGCCGCCATCTTGTTGACAAAGTAAGTGTTCCCCGCCGCCGGCGAAAACAGTTCCACGGATTGCGTGTAGTAAGGTCTACAAGCATAGTAGTGGATTCCGGCGAGTGCAGAGACCGTCTCCGCGCCGGCGCCGTAGTCGTCCCTCATCTGGTAGTCAACCCCCTGTTTGAAGGATGGAGTTAATCTCAAAGTACGCTCAAGAAAGTCAAGAAAGCTTATTTCATCAAGCGACCATAAATCCTCCCGAATGATTCGCGTCGGCAGCTTCATCTCGCCCAGATAGGGAAGCACTAACTCCAAGAAATCAGTTTTGAGTTGCCCCGGTTCAAGGAGTTCCTCTCTTAATCCATTTGAGGTAAGGGTTTGGCCCTCCCGCTCGGCATTAATCAGATACTGTCGGTCGACAAAATTCCACGCCTCAACCAATTTATTGTAACGAATTACTCCCAGTTCTTCAAGGAAGTTTAAGGTTTCGCTGCCGTAATAGTTTGGGTAGGCTAACTCGTAATGCGCACCTTGTGAAAACACTTCACCGGCGTGAGATTCGCTCGCCGAAGTGCCGCCGAGTTGCGTGGATAATTCGCAGAGGACGAAGTCCCTGTCCCGGAGTTGGCATGCCGCCGATAGCCCGGAGATGCCGCCGCCCACGATAAGATAATCCGTAGAGAACGTGTTCCCTGTTGGCAACGCGGCGCTATCCAAGATTAAATGTCCCGCCCGCATGTCCGATTTGATGGATATCTCATACGCTTGCCGATTGGGCTTATCGGATGTTGAATCGCATGATTGACTGAGGATTCCTGCGAGGGCGAGTGAGGAAAGCTTAATGAACGTTCGACGGTTCATGGTAGGAGCGACATGCTTGTCGGGATTGTCAAAGTAGGACTAATACATCGGAGATTGTAGGGAAACAAGAACAATGGAACGATTTTTCTCACCGTAACCGGACTAGCACCTTATGCTGCCCAACGCTCCGACAAAACTTCGGCTTGCTCCAAGACGGTTTCAGCGGCTTTAGCTTGTTTATCGGGTGGATAGCCGTATTTCCGCAGAATTCGCTTCACCAATCGGCGCAGGTTGGCGCGGACGCTCTCCTTCATCGTCCAGTCGATGGTCACGTTGTTTCGGACAGTTTTCACAAGTTCAGCCGCAATAGTGCACAAGGTCTCATCTCCCAACACTTGCACGGCGCTGTCGTTGGTCTCAAGTGCGTCGTAGAACGCCAATTCATCGCTCGAAAGCCCCAACTCCTCGCCGCGCTCTACCGCCTCACGCAACTCCCTTGCTGTTTGGATAAGCTCCTCAATCACCTGCGCGGCTTCTATTGTCCGGTTTTGATAAGCGCGAATTGATTGTTCCAACATCTCCGCGAATGACCGCGATCTTACGACATTCTGCCGTGAATGCGTCTTGATTTCATCGTTGAGCAACTTATCCAAGAGTTCGACTGCCAGGTTCCTTTGCGGTAAGTCCCGCACCTCCGCGAGGAATTCGTCGGAAAGAACTGAGATATCGGGCTTCTCCAATCCGGCGGCGGCAAAGATGTCAACCACCCCTTCGGGAACGACAGCTCTTGATACCAACTGCTTGATTGCCAGGTCCGCCGCCTCGGACTGCGTTTCTTCTCTAGCCGTCAGCTTTTCCAAGACACCGCGCACCGCTTGGAAAAAGGCGACATCGTCGCGGATTTCAATTGCCCTTTCGTGCGGCACTACTAGCGAAAAGGCTTTGGAGAGCGCAGTGACCTCATTCAGTAGGCGGGTTTTGCCATCTTCCAAGCCCAAGATATGCTCTTGAGCGGCGGGCAGTAGCCTGAGGCGTTCCTCGGTGTTTCCGTCATCCCACGACGACCAATCTAATCCGTGGAACAGCCCACAGCAGATTTCGTGTTTTTCCATCATTACGGCAATGGCTTCGGCTTTATCAATGGATGGCTCCCCTTTTCCTCCGCTGTCAGTGTAGTCCGCCAATGCTCGCTTGAGATGGTAGCCAATCCCGATATAGTCCACAATAAGACCACCGGGCTTTTCGCCGAAGACGCGATTGACGCGCGCGATGGCTTGCATAAGGGTGTGACCTCGCATCGGCTTGTCAACATACATCGTGTGAAGGCTAGGCGCATCAAATCCGGTCAGCCACATGTCGCGGACAATCACAAACTTCAACGCATCATCGGGATTCTTGAACCGAACCGCCAGCTCTTCGCGCCGCGCTTTGTTGCGGATATGCGGTTGCCACGACTCGTCCTCCGACGCTTCGCCCGTCATTACAACCTTAATAATCCCCTGCGTGTCCTCCTCATCATGCCAACCCGGACGCCTTTCCACAATGGCGTTGTAGAGATCGACGCAGATACGGCGGCTCATGCAGACCACCATCGCTTTGCCGTCCATCGCATCCAACCGCTCCTCGAAATGCGTGATGATGTCATCGGCAACCAGAGCCAGACGCTTCTCCGTTCCGACCAGTGCCTCAAGTTGAGCCCATTTGGATTTGAGTCGCTCCTTGTGCCTTTCCTCCTCCCCTTCGGTCACCTCCTCAAATTCCGGGTCAACATGGGGCTTCTCGTTCTCGTCCAGCTCAATTTTGGCGAGTCGGCTCTCGTAGTAGATTCGGACAGTGGCACCGTCATCAACCGCTTGTTGGATATCATAGATGCTGATGTAGTCTCCGAATACGTTTCGGGTGTTGCGGTCCGTTCCCTCAATCGGGGTGCCGGTAAAACCGATAAATGAGGCGTTCGGAAGCGCGTCGCGCATGTGACGGGCAAATCCGTCAATAAAATCATACTGGCTGCGGTGGGCTTCGTCCGCAATGACCACAATGTTCCGTCGATCGGGCAGTTCAGGCAAGCGGAGTTCTTCATCTTCGGGAAAGAACTTCTGCACCGTGGTAAAAACTACACCGCCCGAAGCAACTCTCAAGAGTTCGCGCAAATGTCCCCTGTCTCGCGCTTGTTCCGGCGTTTGTCGCAAGAGTTGGCTGCACCGAGCGAACGTACCGAACAGTTGATCGTCCAAATCGTTGCGGTCGGTAATGACGACCAGTGTCGGGTTTCGCATCTCCGGGCGCCGGATGATACCCCCGGCGTAGAATGCCATAGTCAGGCTTTTGCCCGAACCTTGCGTGTGCCAGATAACGCCGCAGCGTTTGTCCCCGTCTGGGCGCGACGCCTTCACGGTAGCATCGACCGCCGCTCTAACGGCGTGGAATTGGTGATAACCGGCAATCTTCTTGGCAATCGTATCGCCTCCCGTTTCCTCAAAGACAATGAAATGACTAAGATAGTTTAGGAACCGCTCCTTGTCAAAGAGGCCCTTGATTGTTACCTCAATTTCCGGATCTGTTGATGCGGCTTCCGTTTCTCCCTCAATTGTTCGCCACGGCATGAACCGCTCCCGATCCGCCGTCAAAGAGCCGACGCGGGCCTCCACCCCGTCGGAAACAACAAGCGCCTCGTTATACGTGAACAGCCGCGGAATTTCCCGCTTGTAGGTCTGAAGTTGGCGAAAAGCGGACCACACGGTGGCGTTCTCGTCGGTCGGATTTTTGAGTTCAATCACGCCTAACGGGAGTCCGTTTACAAACAACACGATATCCGGTCGGCGTTCACTATTTTCCACGACGGTGAACTGGTTAACCGCCAGCCAGTCGTTGTTTTCGGGACTATCGAAATCCAACAACTGCACACGGTCACCGTGCATTGTGCCGTCGGAATCCCGATATTCGACCTCTATGCCATCAACCAACATGAGGTGAAATGTCCGATTGTTTTGAAACAATGAGGGGGAGTTTGGAGAATGGACTTTTTGAACGGCTTCCTCTTGCGATACGGCGGGGATGTTCGGATTCAGGCGGCCAACCGCATCGCGCAAACGACGCTCTAGCACCACGTCCTCGTATCTTGAGCGTTCAGCATCGGAAGTGTCCGGGCCGATGTCGGGACCGTGCAAGACGGAATAACCCATACCAGCGAGCCAATTCAGTGCGGCTGTTTCGATGTCGGATTCGGTGATGCTATTCATTGATTCTTGACGTTCAGTATTATTGCTAACGGTTTATTTTTGTAAGAGGGTTAATGTGACGAGTTAACATGAAGGCTTTCACCCTGTATTGGACCACCTGAATTGGTCAACGGATCCCCAACCTCAAAGAAACCCTCCATCCAGAGGTGTCCTAACTTCCCTCCTGTCTCCATGAATTGATGAATTCCGCGCATGTCCACCGTGCGTTTGCAAACCGTAAACCCCTCCTCATCTCGATACAGTACCCACACCTCGTCGGCGTGGAGCTCGTTGATAAAATAAGGAAATGGGTAGTAATCATGAGTTGAGACGAGGCTGACGCCCCACGGCACTCGTCTGTCAAACTAGGCAACAACCGTGGATGTAAGTGATTTTCAGGTTCTCCAATACCGATAAAGGGGGCAGGCTCTGGATCATGTAGCAGCGTGAGATACGAAAGCAACTTTAACGTGCCCTCCGAGGTAAACTTCGCCAAGATGGATTGCTCAAACGGTGCATCTTTTATCTGCAACAACAAGCGACCATCCGCCATCAGTTCTGCGTCTACCTTTTCTAGTCGTGGCACCTGATTTGACATAATTGAGAGAATCTTTCGCAAACGGCTTGGGTGCTGTTCTTTCAAATACTGGATAACGTTCGCCAGATTGTCTCCTGTTTCTGAAAGCTGCTCTCGCGGCCCCGTTGCTTCAACTCCGCGTGTGGCATCAATGGAAAGATGGGAGAGATGCCAGCCAGTAATGAAACGACGAAGGGGCCCAAGACGTGGGTAGCGCGACAATTGGCCAAGAGTGCTCGCAGCAAGTGTTGACGAATCATCAAACTGTTCATCGGTTTGCTCCGCTTCCTCATCTGGCATTTCACCCGCGATGACTCGTCCTGCGCCGTGACGAAAATCAAGAAAACGAAACGGCTTCCCCCGATTGCCGCGCCGCCAACTCATCCATTCGGATTCCACAAAGGGGCCCTGTACTCCTTCATCAATGGCTAGATGATAGGTGATAATTGGCATTCCCGGTTTCTCACGATATTTCAAATCAAATTCAATTGCTCCATCACTTCCCCGTGTTCGCAGATGCTTAAACCGCCCTCTTTTATCCCAGGCACGGCGCAATCCGATTGTGAAACATTCGGAGAGAAACGCAAATACATCAAGTAGCGTGGACTTTCCACTGCCATTGGGACCCGAGAAGACTGAAAGCGGCGTTATTTTTCGTAATTGCACATCCCGCAGAGAGCGGTAATCTTTCACGCGTAATGACTCAATGCGGGGAACGGTTTGTTGCAGCATCTGAATTGCCTCTATGGCTACCCTGACATGGCGACTATTTGTTTTACCCCTGTTGCGGCGTAGTATAGCGAGCAACAAATTTGCTACTGTCAATATCCGGCTGTCCTTGTCGGGCATAGAAGGAGGAGAAGCGCGCGACAATATCCTTTACAAAGAAAGGCGAAATCTGGATTGAGGGTTTTTCAAACTTTTCGTCGAATTCGTTTTTAGTCAGCGCGTTCATTTTTCTGAAATTAAGAAACCCACCGTCAAAAAAATCTGTTTTCGGCAACCAGTGGTAGTAAAATGTGTAATTGTTGTTGAATACCGCCTTGAGTGTTTCTTTCGTCTTCTCCCTTTTCCTCTTCTCGTCGCGCATCCTCTTAACACTAACCAATGCCTTGTCTACAATATGATTTTCTTTTTCAATCTCAACGAGGAGAATACGATCTGTCCTGAATTCACCGTTACTTTTGAAAACGAGATCGCACGCCGGACTCAACACCACGAAAGGCTGATCGCTCGTCTCGTCTTTCACAATACTCCCGGTTGTGATATTGCTCGACAACGGTGGATGGAGGTAGACCTCTTCTGGAAAACACCGTTCGTCACCTTCCTCAAGCAGTTGAAATAAGTGATTCAAGGTGTATCGGAGAAGAGCCTTTTCGGTTCGCTCTGAATCTTCTTTTCCATAAGAAATCCAGGTTTGTATCTGTGACCGAAGGTTTTTGAGAAAAACTTCATTTAGTCGCTGTTCGATTAGTCCTCTGCCACCCATGATGTGGGTTAATCCCGTATCAAAAATCTCCCAAAATCGGTCTAGAAGTTCGTCATACCGAGTTTTCCCTTTTTGGAAAACGCTAAGGAGCATGATTTTTTTATTCAAAGTGTAATCTGAATTGCCCGGGTTTGCCGTAAATATGGCAATTGGAATGCGGAAAAACGACTCTTCGATCTTTTTGATAACCTGATTCCCCTCATCACCTTCATTCGCTAGTTTTAAATCGATAATCGCACCATCAAAAGAGTTGTCCAACAGTTCTAATGCTTTATCAAGAGTTTTGCATCCAACCGGTTCAATATCTCGATTCTTTTCATCAACGTATCTTTCCACAGAATCCTTGCACGCCTCAAGATCTTGTTCGTCGTCTTCCACGATTAGCAACCGTAACTTGCTCATTTACCATTCTCCATCTTGGGCTGAAGTCTGAAATAGGCGCCTTCATCGGACTCAAAGGCTTTCAACTCAAGACCGTTTCGCTCTGCGGCTTCAGAGGCTATCGCCAGCCCAAGCCCCGTTCCGTCCGGTTTGGTGGAAAACTCAGGTTCAAAGATGACTTCATTTTCGATGAGGCTCGGTTCAATTCCCGGTCCGCTATCTCGATAGTCAATATGGGACAGAGAGTTACCATCGGTCACGAGTTCGATTTTAATTTGCCGTTTGGTTCCTTTCTTTTGGCTCATCCAATAAAGACTGTTGTCGATAAGATTTGTGAAAACCACGTAGATGTCTTGAGACCAAGCGGAGAATTTAAAGCTGTCAGTACCTCTGATTTCGGTAGATACATCTTCGGATTTCATCTCGTTTTCAAAAACTGAGAGAGTATTCTCTATTGTCTTCTTCAACTCCAGTGGTTTTTTGGCGGCACGTTTTCCCGCGGCTAGTGGATTAAGTCTTCCGAAGAGTTTCACGAAAATCTCCATATTTTCCTCAACACCATCGGCAATCGACAGCATTTTTTCAAGTTTTCCCAGATCCCCGGTTTCCTGAAATCTTTCTCTCCAGTATCTGAGATTCGGTATTTGGTTCCGAAAGTAGCTGAGCGGTTGGCTGCCTTCATGGACTATGACATTAAGGATTTTCCCTAGAGTGGCTTGCCCTTGGTAAACCCTAAGAGCTTGCCTGATTTCATTAGCATCCCTGCCCTTATCTTTTTCTACCTGGCCAACGATTTCAATAATTCGATCGATGGTTGGTTGATTGCACCCATCTTCGGTGAGTTGCCTCCGTATGTTCCGTTTCAACGCATCAAAGGAGAAAAGCCGTCCCAGCTCCCGTTCCACCTTGATAGCAGGCCGACTCAATCCTGCTTTTCTTCTGTACTCATAACGCCGCCTTTCCAGTTGCCTGATGACCGCCAGTGTGACTTCCTTCAGCCGATTGAACGCCTCATTCTCTTTAAGCCCGTCCCGAGCGCTTTTTTCCTCCAAGCCGGACCACTCGACCGAATCAATGTGCACATATCCTATGACTTGATTGTTAGCAATACAGAGTGACGGATTCTGTACGCGTCTCGCGTTCAGTTTCAACCAGTCAAAATCGGCATCGCCAAGCGGTCGGATGCGGAAGCCGTTCCGATAAACGCCGATACCGTTGTATGCATTCAGAAGCTGTCTCGCCTGATTTTTCCCGACATAGTTGCCCGATTCCTCCTTTAGTCCTCGTCCAATCAAAGATTCAATGGCATCGTTGTCGCGGTCATACACACAGATTTCAATTTGAAACTCGCCGCAGCCAGTAGAATTTTCAAAATCAAATGACACTTCCTCCCTTATATCAAAGTCGATCTGTACGTCGGGAACGTTACGGGCTTTCTGTGATGAGTACGTCAGAAAACCTTTACCATTTTTTCCGATGTTCCCCGAGATCCTGTAGTCATAGAGATCGAAAAGTAAATAGGGTTCGATCTCTTTCTCAAAGTCCTCCACGCCCGGAAAACCCCGAACTTTCAAGTTTATACGAAATTCATCATCCTTAAAGACGCTACTCACAGGTGATTTTAGTTTCTTCAACTCAAACTGGAGCTCCTCAAACCGTTTCTGATCCCATTCGGCGAGAAGCTGATTATTTCCATTGATGGTCAGTCGTGTGCCTGGTGACTCCGATACCTTCGTTGTTTCAATGGGAATTCCCACGTCATCTAGATATTCAGCAGACTCGAATTTGTTCCATTCAAAAGATGCCGTAGTTTTCTCTCCTTCTGGAGTCACAGTTTCGAAAAACAAATCTGTGCCGAGAATGGATGCCGCATACCGTCCCACACCCTTATTTCCTTGCATTACCCTTCCCCCACGACTGATGCGTTTGTCAAATTTGTCCCGCGTTGACGGCACCATCCATTTGTCGATGACATCGTCCCTCGACATCCCGTGACCGTGATCTGAGATAATGATAGAATATCCACTGCGAGTAGGAGATTTCTTGAATTCCACCTGCACATCCGGAGAGTCTGCATCATACGCGTTTTTTACGAGTTCGACAACAGCCGCAGAATTGTCGTGAATTAGGTCTTTTCCGATAGTCAGAACGTGCCGCCCCGCGGGCCTAATTTTATGAGTTGTATTGGCGTTCATAACTGATTGCCTCCTCTTTTCCGCGGTGTTTAATCCCATGAGGTTTAGTCCGTAGCACAAACGATTGAAAAGTCAATTTGCTTGAATGCCGGCTGAATCATACCGTGAACGTATCTAGAGATTAAGAAATGATGCAGGGACTAGATACACCAAACAGCGGAGATTATATCAAGTCAAAGAGATGCTGATGCGTAATTTCCGTATGGAACCAAGCTCCATAGGCACTGCGCAACCAGATTTCGGACGTACGAATCCAATCTCTCCAAGCATGCTCCATTTGTGCACGTTCCACATTCAAGACGCTCCAGAGCATCGGCAGCGACTGCGGCTTCTGAATTAGTAGAGAAATCGCACGTTGGTTTACTTCGGTGCCCTCAGACACAAATGTCAACGGAATCTCCAAGTAGGGATTGAAATTTGAGGGTAGACTTTCCTCATTGCCTGAAGCAATGTTTGCCGCTAGTTCATGAATATGCAGTGCCAGATAATACGCAACTAGTGAAGCACGGTATTCAAATTCATCGCCGAATATGTGTGATAACCACTCCCATCCTGGCCTTTCATACGCTCCGGCCAAATATTTCCAACCTTTTACGCAATTTCCACCAGAATTACCACTAATCGACTCGGCGTACCCCCTTAATTCACTTCTTTGCCATAGATAAAGGTGCTTTGATGCATCTGCAACAGGAATCTTCGTTCGTGCAAGATCTAGGGCAAGGTCGAGTTGACCTGTTAACAGGCTAAGCCCTCCGTGGAGACTGTGGTAGACATACCCTAGTACATCAGGAATGTTAGACCATGTTGTGTTACTAGTACGGTTCCATCCCGGGATGTTCATCAAATCATAAATCAAAGACTTTTGATCCTTAAGTTCCTCTTTGCAGGATTCAACTCCCATTAAGGCAACAGAAATTAAGGGGGAGATGACATTGACGCCACCGTCTACAATCTGAAACAACTTCTCGAAATCCGGTTCTTGTCCATCCAACTCCCTTTCTCGCCATTTTACCAAGGCTTTGAGCACACTTGGTTTAATTCGTTTCATGAGTTGACGCCACCCAAGCACATCTCCCGCACGAGCAAGTTCAAATGCTACTGAATAAGCGTCGGATGCCGATTCAACGCACTCCGGGATTTCAGGTAATTGGGCGAAGATTTTAGGATATTCATCCATTTTTTGTCTCCAATGTCATACGGATATAAACCGCCTAAGTTTAAACGTCATGCAAAAGCCGAAAAAGTCAATCAACGTGAATCTCCCCTGACAAAAGTTTCGGCAGCAGTGCCTCTCGAATTTGGGAAAGAGTGTGTGATTGATGAATGTTTTCGATAATTCTCCCAATGAGTGGTCGTATTAAATCGCTGTATTTTTGAGCGATTTCAAGTTGGGGCAGCACGAATTCATACTTTGACATGTCTCTCCAATTGGTTCGTGGCATTCTTGTACCCGTGGAATGAGCGTCAGTATAAGCAACGAATTCGTCACAGGACACAATCCCCAAAACAACATCGAACCATTCTGATTTAATCGGCTGGACAACTAGAATGTCGGTTGAGCAAACCCCATCGGTCGGCGCAACGCCGACCTTGTGAAAATAAGGTCGAAGTTTCCCAAAGAGGATTTCACCCTTTCTGAATCGAGATTTATTGCTGCCGATTCCGTCGGCAGTTTGCCATTCAGAGAGAGCTATACTCCGCTTGACATATGCTCTAATCCGATATAAACGTCGCTTGAGTCGATTTGGTTAACGTTTGCACTACGTCGAACATTTTGTGCAATTTCTCCGAGTGTTCCAACCTCCCACCCCTCCGGAATCTTCCCCAACGGCGAATCTTGAAAAGCAGAAGGGAATATGGTGGCGGTTTCCGCGTCCATGCCAACGGGCTCCCGCCCCTCCATCTTTGCCCGCACGGGATCTAAATCCACAAACCACGACTTGAAGATTGCCTTTGCCATCGCCTCCAGCGTCTCGTTCATCTGCCGATTAAGTTCGATCTTGTCGTCAAGTGAGCCTAGGATGTTGGCAATCCGGCGTTGCTCAGGAAGAGGTGGTAATGCAACAAGAAAAGATTCAATGTGCGCTTTGGTAAGCGCTTTTCTTGTCCCTCCAGAATCGTGACCTAGCACGTAGGCTTTAACCCGCGGAGCACTCAAGTATTTTTGAAGGAAAGTGCTATTTAACCTATCAGAAGTTCGTATAACGGCAACATGTTGATTCACTCTCGCTGGTAGGGTCCATTTTGGAACAACGCAGCAACGAGCAACTGAATCTCCTGTGATGTTCAAAAGCACATCATCTTCTTGTATATCTACCCGCCGTAATTTATATGCTGCAGATTCATCAATGTGGGCTAATCCATCTCTACTGAATTCATGATCGTAGACGTTTTGGCTACGGATCAAACTCACTCCTTCCGATTTATAGACGTTCTTCCCGCCTCTAGGCGTCGCGCCAGTGCTTATAAATGACGTTACGTCCGCTAAACGAACAACCTCCCAACCGGTAGGCGGCGCTCCTAGGGGTAGTGATTTTAACAATAGCTCATTTATTTTGGCACTTTGATTCTGGGTATTTTTTGAATTCGTGCATTCACCTGCAGTCTTCGCTTGGCGTATTACCTCATATTCCTCAGCAATCACGTGCTTGAACCCATCTGATAGCACATGCCAATCTAACACATCAACCCGAATTGGAAGGTCGGATTCCTCGAATGCCTCTTTCAACTGACGCATGCGCCTTAGGCTGAACGGCTCACTACCGACAACTGCAAGATCTAGGTCTGAATAATCCTTTGCTGTCCATGTCATCCGTGATCCATAGGCGCGAACCTCGCATTCGGGGGCATGTTCCGTCAGTATGCGTTGAACTGTTTCAAGATATTTGGGATTAAGGTCAATCATTGTGTGCTTTTATGCCCGAACATTCTCAGACTATGCCCAATTGCCTCGTCCTGTCGTCTTGCCTCTGCCATCTGATCCGCCAGTCGTTCCGTCAAGAGGGCTATTTTCTCCTCAAACGGCTCGTCATCGTCCTCCTGAGCCTCGGCGCCGACGTAACGTCCGGGGGTCAACACATTTCCGTGCTCGTGTATCTCTTCCAAGCTGGTGCTCTTGCAGAAACCCGGGATGTCCGAATATTCACCCGCTCCCTCGTCGCTGCGCCAAGCGTGATAGGTGCTGGCAATGCGGGTTACGTCTTCTTCACTGAGTTCCCGGTGCACACGGTCAATCATGGCGCCGAGTTTCCGGGCGTCAATGAACAGCGTTTCCTTCCTCCGCTTTCGAAAACGAGAATCCTCTTTATTTCGAGCGAGAAACCAAAGGCACACGGGTATCTGCGTCGAATAGAACAGTTGCCCCGGCATCGCGACCATGCAATCGACCAAGTCGGCTTCAATGATATTCTTGCGGATTTCGCCCTCGCTGGTAGTGTTGGAACTCATCGAACCGTTTGCCAGCACGAATCCGGCGATGCCATCGGGCGCGAGGTGATGGATGAAGTGTTGTACCCACGCAAAGTTGGCGTTTCCTGTTGGAGGCACCCCGTAAACCCAGCGCCTGTCCTCACGCAGTCGCTCGCCTCCCCAGTCGCTGCTATTGAACGGCGGATTGGCGAGGATGTAATCAACTTTCAGGTCGGGATGAAGTTCGCGGTGAAAACTATCGGCGTGCTCAACCCCAAGATTGGCGTCAATGCCGCGAATGGCGAGGTTCATCTGCGCCAGTTGCCAAGTGGTCGGGTTGGACTCCTGTCCGAAGATTGAGATATCGTCGCGTCCTCCGCCGTGCGCTTCAACAAAGGCTTCACTTTGGACGAACATGCCGCCCGACCCACAGCACGGGTCGTGCACTCGTCCTTTGTAGGGCGCAAGCATCTCCACCAGCACCCCCACCACGCAGCGTGGCGTGTAGAACTGGCCGCCTCTCTTGCCTTCTGCGCTGGCAAATTGTGAGAGAAAGTATTCGTAAACCCTACCCAAGATGTCCTTCGATCGATTCTCCTCCTCTCCCAAACCGATTGTGCCAATCAGGTCAACTAGCTCGCCAAAGCGACGTTTGTCAAGCATCGGGCGGGCGAAGTTCTTTGGCAGAACACCTTTAAGACGAGGGTTCTCTCCTTCAATGGCACCCATGGCTTTGTCAACTAGCGTGCCTATTTCCGGTGTTTTGGCGCGGGCTTGCAGATAGGACCAGCGTGCTTCTGTCGGGACGTAGAAGATGTTTTCCGCAAGGTATTCATCTCGGTCTTCCACAAACTCGTAACGAAAGGATTCTTCTTCAAGATAATATTCACTCTCAGAATTAGCGGATTGTTTAAGTAGAAAAGCGTGTCGTTCCTCAAAACGGTCCGAGATGTACTTGAGGAAAATCAACCCCAATACGACGTGTTTGTATTCCGCGGCATCAAGATTGTTGCGGAGCTTGTCGGCGGCTTGCCACAAGGTGGCTTCAAAACCGAGCGTCGCCCCGTTTCCGTTTGGTTTTGACTTTCTCTTGTTTCTTGCCATTCAGTTATCCTCGTGCACAATTTGTGACGCCGGACGGGTGTCTCCCGTTGAAGTCATGCTACCGCCAACTCTACCCTTTCACCGTACCACGACACCTTCCTAGAAATGGAGGCACACTTCACAACACTTAGAGCCTGTTTGAATAATCGGTGGCAAAGCCATTTTGGTCATTTGTAGAAAGTTTCTTCATGTTTTCATTGTTGGCTGCTACATACCTATGGGATCCCTATCGCACTCGCTATCCACTCGCTTGAGCGCTGCTGGCGCTTTCAAAGGCTGGTAGGATTTCTATCGCGCTCATTATTCATTCGCTTGATCGCAGGGGATCTCTATCGCAGTCATTATTCATTCCTTTGATCGCACCCTACAAACTATGTCATCGTCCGCGGCGGTTAGAAACCAGCAATCTTTACGCTTCCATTGCCATATTTCCTCACATAATGTCACATAATGTCACAATTTTTTAATTTATCTTATCGCGCTAAGATCCTGTTTGAAAAAGAAGAAAGTTGTCTGAAGGGTTGATGATTACGTTTACTCATTGGAGCAGTTCATTCTGAACCAATGAAAGGAGTAAACATCAACCGCACGAGTTATCCCAGTGATTTGACCGATACACAGTGGGAGAAACTGTTACCATTTCTGCCAACACCTCAACCCTTAGGCAGACCTCTCAAGTGGGAGATGTGTTTAATCATCAACGCCATCTTTTATGTCGTCAAGTCCGGTTGTCAGTGGCGAATGCTACCCCATGATATGCCACCGTGGCAAACCGTCTACTACCGTTTCAGAAAGTGGAAAGCCGACGATACATGGCTCTTGATTCATCAGGCACTTCACGAACAAACACGTTGCGATGCTGGCAAAGAACCATCACCGACAGCAGCTATCATCGACAGCCAATCCGTTAAGACGACGGAATTAGCGGCGACTAGAGGATTTGATGGTCACAAGAGAGTCAAAGGACGCAAACGACATCTAGTAACTGATACGATAGGTGTTCCATTGATAGTCAAAGTCACTGACGCCAATGTCAGTGACAATCAGATAGCTATTGAATTACTAACAGAAGTGTTTAGCTGGTACATAACAATTCAGTTGGTGTGTGCCGATGCTGCCTATCGCGGAGAATTAGAAGACTGGTTATATCTAGCTCATCAGTGTCAACTGGAGATTGCATCTACGCTAGGGCAGCAGGGGTTTGAAGTTGTCCCGTTACGATGGATTGTTGAACGCACATTTTCTTGGCTTGGCTGGTTTCGTCCATTGACTTTGGATTATGAACGCTATCCTAAGACTGCTCAGACCATGGTGTACATCGCTTCCATTTACTTGATGCGAAACCGAGTCAAATGACTTTTCAAACAGGCTCTTAACAAAATAATCGAGAAATGATATAATGCCTTGCACACCTGAAAATATACATCGGAGGAGGTTTTCTGTCAACGATATTCGCTGTCGGATAGTTTGTGTCCTTTTGCGAAAACCATCTTTGGTTTTCAGGAAATTCCGAAATTCAACTTAGGAGACCACTGATATGAGATATAATCGTGTGAGGGAAATTTTTAACTCGGATGAACTTCTGCTTGACACCCGCATGCACAGTCCATGGGGCAACGAAATTGACATGATTGGCTGTACCGCTCTGAACACCGTCCAGGTTGTCGCGGAGTACGGCGCGCTCGAAACCTTGGATTTTGAGAACCTGTGCCGTGCGGCAGAAGCCAACAACCTCGGCAAAATCATCAAGCTTGATAGCGCTGGCCAGGAACTCCGCGTTCAGAGGGCAATCGGCGCCGGATTTGAAGCCGTGGTTTTTGTGGACGTGCACGATCGCGCCGAGACTGAAGAGTGCGTGCGTATTATTCGCGCTTCAACGCCGGAGGATGATGGATTGAATCCGGTTCGACTGGTTCGGGCGTTCTATCCCGGGTATGGGGGCACGCAAGCCTATATCGACCAGCTGAGAGACATCGTGGTCATCCTCATGATTGAGAAGGCTGAAGCCGTCGAGAATCTGGATTCGATTCTAGAGGTTGAAGGCGTCGATGGAATAATATGGGGTCCCGGCGATTATTGGCAGAGCATGGGGCAGCCGGAAAAGAGGGGCACGGACGAAGATATCGCCATACAGACGCAGGTACACCGTGCCGCGTTGGACCGGGGAGTCGAGCCAATCGTTGAAATCAACACGTTCGACCAAGCGGCACCGTGGCTCAATATGGGAATCCGCATGTTCTCGTTGGGAACGACCGTAAGCATTCTTCACAAGTATTGGCGTGAACACGGCGACGGTGTGCGAGAACTACACGCTCAACGCAAGCAAACCGCCGCTGCTGCCGATTGATGCTAGGATGATTCCTACCAGCGGTCTGGTCAGTCTTCCACCGGTTCGTCTGTCACGTTCTTGGCGCTTTGACGGTACTTCCGCCACGTTTCCCACGACTCGACCGAGTGCGGGTCGCTCCTGCTTCTAGCGATAAAGCCGGGGTATCGTTCGAATAGCCAATCCATGTCATGCCCTGTCGGGCTGTAGCGGAGATCAATACTCCAACGCACCTCTTCGGTCGAGTTTTCCCCGGAGGCGTGGAACGTATACTGTCCAAACGCCAAGATGTCTCCAGCGCGCATCGGGAGCGACCGAGGTACGCCGCGCGCTTCGACATCCTCTGTCGGCTCAAGGTGCATTCCGTTTGATTCGCTTGGAAGCAGCCCCCACTTGTTGCTTCCCGGAATGACCTTGAGACAGCCGTTCCGTTCATCAACATCAACCAGAGGAATCCATAGGCTAAGGATTGGAACGGCAAGCGATGCTGGCCCATAGTACCCGCTATCTTGATGCCAAGGGAGGGTTGTGCGTCGTCCGCCGGGAAGCTTTGGACGCACCCAATAATCCCCATTGACCGTCAATTCGGGACCGAGCAGTGATTCCGCCACGTCAAGAACCGCGGACGACATCAATAGGTCGTATATCCCACGGCTGAAGACCTCGTTGTTCCACGAAAAATCCTCGGTCCCCGCATCTTCTAAAATTCTCGCCAAGCGACGTGTGAAAGACGCTTGCTCATGGAGGTCTGCGATTGCTTTTTCCGCGCGGAGTTGGCGCGCCTTACGATCAACAGCCTCGGAGACTGCGGCGCGTACCGGCTCCAGTTCCGTTTCTCCAATCGCACCCGGCACCACGACATAGCCCCAATCTTCAAAGTGGCGAATCTGTTCCTCGCTCAGCAACATCAAATCTTGTCTCCTCGGTTACACGGCAAAACAGGGGAACTACCAGAGAGTATCGCTACGAAAACGCGTTACGCCTCATGCCCCTTAAGACGTGCTTAGACTGTTCTATAGGCTAAGTTCTTTGCACAGCATCGCGCAGGCCTCTTCGGGAGGCGCGTTTATTAACCGAATCGCTCCGAAGTCCCCGGATTCTTCGCCGACACCAATATCTCCGAACCCCGGATCTACGTGGATACATTGAAGTGCGGGATTTTGCCAGACGAGAAAACCGTGTTTCCATCCGTAGACGATCGACCACTCGCCGCCACGCGATGAACGGCAGATTACGGGCTTGTCGACCGGATCCTCTGTTGCTTCACGTGCGTTATAAAAATCCAGTAACGACGCCGGTGCGTGACTGCCTTTTACAACCCACTTGGGAGGACTTTGGATTCGCATAGAATTCGCAGGAACCACCGTCCCGCCTGCATGAATCCATGTCTGGCTGGAATCGCAGTCTTGAAATGAAACACCACCCCACGCTGGCTCAAGTTCTTGTTTGAACAAACTCGGGTTCAAGAACGGGTATATCGGAAAGGCATGGTTGATTAGGCAAAAATCGGCGGTCACGCTTCTCAACACCGTGCGCCCGATATTTCGAATTGTAAATTCGATGTCTATACCATTGCTTCGAGGGGTCAGACGGATATCATATTCCATCGCACCCGCCCGATCTATGAACGTGCGAGTTTCAAGCATGATTGCCAGTTGCGTTTCATTGGTTGCCCAACGATGCTCAATTGAACCATCAGGATTTGGTTCATCCCATTCGACATCAAAGTTATCGACCATGAGAAAACCATCGTCCGAACACACATTCTCAGGCGCAAGGTACCACCATTCAGCCGCAATTCGGGACGCGACAAGCTGACACCGTCGCGTCACATCCAGCGCACCGACATTTATGGCGAATCGATTCATCAGCATGTCTCCTTGCAACTCCAGAAGTTGATAGCAAATAAAACCGGGCAAAAATCAAGGGCAAAGATAAGGGCCAAAACCTCTCACAATCGTCAATCCGTCGGCGAACTACCCAACCAACAGATGTTTCAACGCTAAAATTAAAATCATCGCCACTCGTAATTTCTTTGTGACATTCTTAAATCGTCCAGTATTTCCAGAGGTTCTCAGGAACTTCGTACCGTATCCTCTCCTTCTCTTGATATGACCACCGGGCAAAAAGCCCGAATCGTGGAATATCGTGAACATTTGCGGATCCGGTGTGGCAGAGGAAACAGTGCCAAAAAATAACATCGCCCGATTTGGCGATGAACTCACGAGGCGGCTCCGGCGATTGGTCGGAGAAGATTTCCCAGCCCCAACCTTCAGTATCTCGGAAGCTGCCGTCAATGTGGGTTGGATGCTCCAAGAAATAGGTGTGTGTTGTCAGATGGCTCTTTGGCCAATAGGTGAACGCCCCGCCACCCGGTTGGACATCGTACATATACGTCGTTGCTCCGAGCATAAAACCGCCGCTCCATCCGTTCGGTCCATATCCGTCAATATGGCCGATGGTCGGCATCTGCCACGGTTCTTTTTCCTTTCTGGGCCACTGAGCGAGCACCTGTCCGCCGCCGCCGTTGAACATGCCACCGCCAATTTGATCCACAACGGCGCGAACTTGCGGGAGTTGACCGAAAACCTGTGACTCTGGTTCAATCTTCAATCCATCGGCAACATACTGATCCGGCCAACCACTTGGGTCGGATAACTCGGAATTAAGATGATCCCAAATCTGGTTGCGCCAACTTTGGACAACATCGCTTTCGACGAAATTTTCCAGAATCAAGTAACCGTTGGTCTTAAAGTAATCAATCTGTTCGGGTGTAAGTATTTCGTTATTGGTCGGCGTTCGAGCAGTCATGATGATTCACCCGTGCTCCCATTCAAAACGGCAATGAAGTTTGACTCAACTTCCTTCTCTTTCAAAGTTCGAAAACCCGCTCCATAGTTGCCCACCATTCGTCCGGTTTAGCTTCCGGTACCCGTTCCTGAAAATCTCGCATGAGCACATCCCATTCACGGCAGCGTGGATGCAATTCCAAGTGACGTGGAAAGTCGTGTGCGGGGTCGAAATCATCAACGGTTTCTATCGCCATGAACAGCCGGTTCCCGAGCAGATAGATATCCATCCTCGTGATTCCAACCTCCCGCAGACTATTTAGCACTTCGGGCCAGACATTCCTATGATATGTCTTGTATTGCTCAATGACCTGCGGATCGTCTTTCAGATTCAAGGTTAAACCAAAACGTCGCATAGATTCTCCTTCCTTGTAGGGTCGGATTGGCAATCGACAGATCGCCCATACGAAGAGACCGATACTAGCCATTGCCCTGCACACCAACCTGGGTAGGCGGGGATCAAGCAAGCGAATAGCACGTCGATAGAAATCCCCTTGCCCCGGATTGGAAAGATTTGATTGACGCTAGTAGTGGACTGCAAATATAGGGAAATAGAATTAGTTAGGACCGTCTAGCATCACACGCAAGAGCGGCAATTTGTCCCTGTGTTCGTTTACAATCGGGTTGTCGGCGGTGTTGTCCTCGGGATGCGGGGTTGGGTTGCTCCATCCCTGATAGTGTCCACCCCAGATGTGACGCCGCGTCCCGCCAGTCCCGCGCCGGGAGCAATGCCAAACAGCGGTGTCAAAGATAACCGCTGATCCGGGCGACATAACCACTTCCTCTTCGCCTTCCCATACTGCCTCTCCATCGCCCTTTGCGTCAACTGAGTCGTTCAACCGCCGTGGAAGCACAATGAGAGGACCGATTTCGCGGTCGGATCCGTCTACATAGATACCGCAAAGGATCCGCTCGGGATTCTCGCGTTGCAAACCGGTTGGCGGAATCTCCCAGGCGTAGTGGACGTGCCATGAAGTCAAGATAGGTTGAGTAGGGGCGTTTCCGAAGACTGCCGCGCCAGTGTGCGCAAGTCGAACATCGTCTTGAAGAACTTCCTCCATCGCATCGACTAGAATGGATTTCACGAAGAAAGGCGCCATTTCCGGACCTAACTCCAACAGCGGGTGAAATCCTATTGTGGACTGTTCCGCAGAGAACCCTCCCCTTTTGTCGCACAGTCCCTTAAAAATCGTGCGAATCTGGTCGCACTCCTTTTCATCGCATACTGACTCAATCAAACAATAGCCGCGTTCTGCCACCTCGCGAGCCTTTGACTTTAGGTCAATCATCCGTACCACCTTTCTAACGAAGTGTGTAGACGCAAATAGCGATGATTCACCCCTACCTGCGCCCGAAATTAATAACAGGTCTTGAGACAAGGATTTATGGCGGATTACTCAGGACCGTGCAACAGCGAGCGAAGGAGCGGCAACTCGTTCCTGAATCCGGTTAGGGTTGGATTGTCGGAGGTGTTGTCCTCGGGATGGGGCGTCGGATTATTCCATCCCTGATAATGCCCACCCCAGATGCGGCGTATGCCTTTAGCGCTCCCACGACGCGAGCAGTGCCATACAGCGGTGTCAAAGATTACTGCTGCCCCGGGAGGCACTTCCACCACGTCTTGCCCCTCCCAATCAACCGACACATCGTCTTTCCCGTCAACTGATTCGTTCAACTGCCGCGGAAGTACAATGAGGGGACCGACATCAAGGCTGGAACCGTCCACATAGATGTTACAAAGGATCCGCTCCGAATTCTCGCGCTGCAACCCTCCGTCGGGAATGTCCCAAGCGTAGTGGACATGCCAGTTAGTCAAAATCGGGTTAGTATGCGCGTTGTTGAAAACGGCTGCGCCGCTGTGCGAGAGCCGAACATCGTCCTGAAGCACCTCTTCCATCGCGTCCACGAGAACCGATTTCGCGAAATAGGGCGACATCTCGGGCCCCCATTCGAGGAGCGGATGAAAGCCGACGGATGGCTGTTCGGCAGAAAGTCCCCCCTTTTTCACACACAGTGCGTCGAAGATAGCACGCATCCCCTCGCATTCTTGGTCGTCGTAAGCCGATTCGATAACACAGTAGCCGTGGTCATGAACCTCTTGTGCCTTCGATTTTAGATTAATCATATATGCCACCTTTCTGGCGATATTGTGGTCAAGATTCTGCCACAAAACCTATGTGGATGTCCATCAGTTTCGACTCGGATCGAAAAATACCATGCTACGTACACTAACCCAATAACTTGTACGAAAATCTATTTGGATTCGGTAATGCTTCTCACCCCAGCGGAGTGCCATGTCTGTACTATGGAGATGTCTTTCCCTCCGTTCCAGAGGAGCGGAATGTCTGTGTCTTGGAAGAAAGACAAGTGCGATTACGGTGCAATACCCCTACAACTCAATGATTAGAACTTCGTGAATCTGCGAAGTCTGAAGCGTCACGGTATCGCCTGACACGGAGACCGTGGAATCCGCACTTTCGCCATTAGCCTTCGAAAACGGTCTCTTGACCGTGACTTTCGCCGTGTAGCCAAAAGTCTCTTCCATCAGCGGTGGCAACACCATTCGTCCCTGCCCCTGTCTTCCCATGGCGGAAGTTGTCGTGCCCCAGAACGCAATGAAATGCACCAGTAGACGTTGCTGATTCTTGTCCTCTGCCACGACGGTTTCAACATTCAGCGGTGCCTGAATGAGTACATCCGGCTCTGGATTCAGATATCGCACCAAGTTTCGAATCGCATCACGATGCTCCGGCATTCGATACGACTCGCCCCAAGCAGCATCCACGCAACAGGCGACAAAGGCGGCTTTGCCTTTCCCGTATTCGTTGACGGTTATCGCCGGACCAATCACGCGACCGGCGGACATGTGGTCACGCCAAGGATTATCGGCACCTTCAACGGAACGGTGAGCGGCAAGCACTTCGCCGTAACCCTGCGCCGAACTCGTCTCCACCTCGACAATCGGTCCCCATGTCAAAATAGGGTGATCGGTTGGCAGACCGTCTACAAGTGATGCGGATTCGCCATTACACAGGCTTGATGGGAAACGCAGATAGTTGTCTCGGTGGTCGGTTAAAGCCTTGACGGATCGTATCCCGAGAAGTTCGGCAAGGTTACAAGTGTCGCCCAGTTCGCCGCGAGAGTCGCACATCCCCGTCATCGCAGTTGCAATCAGATTTCCCCCTTCCGCCACATAGTCTTGGAATAGACCAACCTCCCGCTCCGTCAAGATGGCGGCATTGGGAAGAAACACCACGGGAAACCGGCGTAGTCGCTCCGCCGAGACATTTTCGTCCATGATCATGCCCATGGGGATGTGTGACTGAAGAAAGGCTTTGTGTGCCCCCACGAACGCGGAAAAATACTTGGAACCATCCTCGCGGCCATACCAATCGCGACTGCGGCAGGAATAATAGAGACCTACCTCCGGTAATGCGGGATAACCAAAATACGCGTGCTTGCGTCGTCCTTCTCCGAAGGCTTCACCGATTCGTTCGAAGGCGACCGGCGCCAAGCAACCGTCATAGTCGGCTTTATCTACGATAGTGCATTGACACCCGTGGGAAAGATAGGTCAAGACCTCCCACGTCATGTCCGCGGCTGGCCTTACAGTGTAGTCATGGTAGTTGTAAACGAAGCGTGAGGTGACCCCTTGCACAGGGCAGCCCGGCTTGACTGCAAGCATGAACAATGAAAGCAGACTGGGATTTGTGTTGCCGAACGCCCACGGCAATCCTTCGGCGGTCACGAAATCACCGCTCTGCGCGTGCTGCACCGGCTGTTCACCCACCTCCCACGAGAAGGGAGGATAACCGTGGTAATTGAAATCGACGCTCAACTCAGGGTTGTGACTCTTGACGTAAGCATCCAATTCCCGGCAGAAATTTGCGTTTGAGTTGCAACGAAATTCGAGCATCTTGTCCCAAGCGTCGTCCCAGGTGACGCCATTGGGCATCTCAATACCGTAAGCCTCTCTGAATTGTCCCCGGCAGCACTCGCACCAGCACCCGATGGGTGGGCCGAAGCCGAAATCAAGCATATCGAAATGGAAACCGACAATCTCGTATTCCATCATCTCCGCGGCGAACCGCTTGCGCTCTTCCAGATATCCCGAGTTATAGCAGAGGCGGCTTGGAATATCCTGCCCCTTACTGTCCTTCATACGCCATTCGGGGTGAGCGCGCCACGAAGAGCCATCGTACTGAATCTGACAATACGCCACCACCGCAATCCCGTGCTCCTTGGCTTCGTCGATACACTCTCGAAGTAAATCTCGATCCCCGAGGTTCGGCGCTTTTCTTCCCATCTTGGAGTTGTAATACGCGAAGTCATGGTCTTTCATGAAAACGATGATATATTCGGCATTGGCTCTCCTCACATTTTCAATGATTTCCCGACCGGTAATGCCAGCCATATAGACATCATCGCCATCATTTCCGCCAGTGGGCCCGTACTCCAAGCCAACCAACATCCGCCGGTACCACGGCTGTTCACCCATTTCGGCTGATGATTCGGTTACATTGTCTGTGGTGCTCACGGTCAATTCCTCCTCTTGCGATTAACTCCATACGTACAGCAGTGTGCTGTGGTGGGTTCTAGTGTGACAAGATGCTCTAACATTTGCGAGCCGCTGGTGGTCTTGCTGGCGTTCGGATGTGGATTTTGTTGATCTTGTCGGTTGAAAGACGACCTCTCAACTTCCGTTTCACCGTGTATTTGTCGAGGTGTTCCAGTTGGATCAACATACATTGAGTTCGAGACGGGAGTTGCCATAGGCGCTCAAAATCGGACTCAGTCTTTCTGTTTGTGTGGCCCCCCCGCGGATCTTCCAAAATGATGTATCCGGATTCGTCATAGCCAACGACCAGCCATGGTGTTGACTCCAATAGAACCAGCGACCACCACCCTACGTCGATGAACGCTTTCAATACCTCTATGTCGCAATGGGTTATAACAGCGACGTTGTAGTTCTTTGGAATAAGTGCGGTATCAGGTTGTTCTGTGTTTTGTTGCTTCCGCAGGCCGCCGCTCAGGCGAGGGTACTCTGGTACTAGGACAGCTTCAAGTTCATTCAAACTCTTCAACTCACGTAGCGGCTTCGTCTTGAAAAGCCGATCTAGCCACATGCGCTCGCGTACGTCCGCGTAGACTCTCTTGGCTTGAACTGATGTCGGCGACGCGTTCGCAGCCGTTGTAGAAGCTGACAAAGACCCTGCAGTTTCCGACGACGATGGCAATTCTGCAATATAAAACTTCTGGTTTTGCGGCGATGGCGCACAACCAAGCACGATCAAACACAACAGCACAGCTAAAGCGATTCGCGAAAAATGTCTCTGCATGATTCTCTCCTTTTCAGTCACGCTAGTCAAGGGGAATTTGATGGTGTCCGATATTATCATTTTAATTGGTTAGGCAGTCAACCGGAAAATACTCATTGACGCTGCTGACGTGATACATTGACGAGTCGCACGTCATCCACCCAAGCGCTGCCAGTTGTTCCCTCCTTGTGGAACCTTATCTGTGCATGTGAGGTACCTGGCGGGGCAATGCTTCCACAAGTCGCAAATTGCCAGCCGCTGGAGGAAGCTGTTTCGATTACTGACGCGGTTTCCACAATATTACCCTCGTCATCCAGGTATTCAATTGCGGCTTGTATTCGTTCAGTCGTGTTAATTTCGGTGAACTTGACATAGAACTCTAATCTACACGTTACACCGGCTGGTATGTCGACCAGAAGTGAATACTGTCTACGTTCTACTACGCGAAGCGAATAGTCTCCGCTCCGTTTCTCTTGTTTATCCGGGTGACTTATTCTAGGCCATGCTCCCTCCTCCCGCCAGTCGGCTAGGTCCCTACCGTCTCCAATTTCACATCCGGATTCCAGCAGGATCCCCCGCTCCCTAAGGTTCAAGCGTTTGCGATTCAGATCCGCTCTTTCGGCTTTGAGCGCTGCACTCAGCCGCTCTGTTCGCTGGCGGGCAAGGTCTTGCAGCTCCCTGAAACGTCTACTGAGTTCTCTGCCGACCCCGGAGTCCCCAATCACAATCAATTCTGCTGTATTCAATTCTGGAAGATAGAGAGTTTTTGTGTTGCTGTCGCCATTAGTCGAGAGTTCAAGTTCTCCAATCCGGTTACCATCCGCGGCTAACGCTGCTTCATGATGTCCCCACGGCGGCAAATGAAGTTCAAGCCGAACATCCTTCAGTGGTGTATTTGAAAACCCTTCTACGTCAGAGGTGAAGTCATGATTGACTAGGATAAGTATCACCGTTCCATCCGCACATAAGAGCGTCTGTTGCCACAATGTATCAGAGTTGGTTGCCGTGTCCACGCTGTGTTGCGAAACTATATTATCACACGGATACGCACCCAAGAGCAACGGGATTAGCGTCTGAACAGTTAGATTAATCTGCCCTATCGCTTCGAGTAGCGTTGGATTCGCCTCGACACCGTGGTCTCCCGTCCCTCCCGGTTTTGAATCATCATAAGTATAGTAACATAGCCCCTTACCGCCGGAAGCCACGCAGTAATACGCCATCATCTTTTCTTCCTGAGGTGAGGGGAAGCGTGGTACGCCGATACTCTTTTCCCACGCCGCATAGATGAGTGTATTGAATGCTCCCGGCATGGCTGCCCAGCGCAAGGCGTTCACCGCATCGTAAACGGCAATGGGTTGCTTGGCGCCTTGACCCGCATAATCCCCGCTCGATGGGATATCTGCTCCTCTGGCGTGGATAAAGTAATTTGCGGGGTGCCCCCAACCGTCAAGTTGAAGCCAGCCGAGCGCCGCCGCGTCATCACTTAACTTGCCTCTCATGAACTCAATGACATCAGTCTGAGCCATGCAGCCCAGGCGTTTAGATTCAGGGAAGGATTTGAGATGAACACCCTCCCAGATGTCTATTTCGTCTCGCACGTACCAATGTTTGTCATCTGCGTCGAGTAACATGATATCGTTGCGTCTAGCCAGCTCTCGTCCCTCTGCTGAATTTCGAATGGCGCTATCTTTGGGCCAGATGAAGATGAGATCGGTGTTGAAGTGGTATGCCTTTAACGAGCGGTAGAAGTCATACATGCGTTCAACGGCTGTCGCCCCCTTGGAACTCCAGCCGTAGACCCCAACCGGAAAGAAGTCCTTCTTTGCCCTGACCATGTCCACAATCTCGACGCCCTGTTTTGTGATGAGCCGCAACAGATGATGTGACCCCTCTTTGAGCGGCGTGTCTAGGGCAACTGTCAGAATTCCTAAATCATGCCAGAAATCTGGTGATGCAAACCTACACTGAGCAGTGATATCAATTTCGTCGAGGTATACGCTGTCGAAAGTTAAATCCTCGGGCGTCAGCTTCCTGGCGAAGATAACCATTTGCTCGCAGTTCGCTCCAAAACCTACATATGCTATCCGAACCTTCGGTTCTTGTGGCTTAACAACTGCAGTACATAAGTTGCCTCGATTATCGGCGATTCTGACTTCAACAGGATGACTTGGAGAAAGTCTTGTCCTAATCAGGAGGAATCCCAACCCGCCAGGGGCAACCGAAGTCGGTCTAATTTTGTACCAGATTGGTTCGCCGGCATCCATCAACGTTCGTGTTGGCGCTGATGGTTTGGTTAGGTGTTCTCCATGCCAAATACTAGTCGCCTTGAGGTCGCCGTGTGTCGTTAATCTATTGACTACCGACACCTCGTCAAGGAGGATGTCCGTTACCTCCATAGGCGTTTTCCCGGTATTGCGGATGACAATTAGATAGTGGCCGCCGGGAGGCCATCTCCACTCCCTCAATTCGGGCATCGTATCCGGAATGAATTGCGCTGTCACCACGGAGATATCCTTACTCCTTCCTGGATCGTATGCATTTTTCATACCGATGTTGGCAGCTCCCAGAATGACAATCGCGGCAATCGCTACTGAAATTTGAACCATTTTCGCGCGTACTTAGCGCTCCAAACGCCACTGAGCTTCGTCAACGTACAATGCCGTTGCGTGTTTGTTGGCATCAAATGCTTGTTCCATTTCGGAAAGATCTTCAAACCAACCGACGAGATGTACCGCCCCAAAACTCTCACCGGCTTCCACTCGCGCGCCGCCAATCTCTTGAATCATGCACACGTAATCCCGTTGATGGCACCACGCTTCATACACTTCGGACGATTCCAGCGTCATCCCCGCCAACCAAAGTCCGGTACGTAACTGATACGCTCGGATGAACCGCTGTGGCAAATTGCCTACCCTCCTCTGATACAGGAAGCGAGCGTCGGGTGGGAAGTTCTCAAGAAAGGTCCGCGATGGGATGCAGCCGTGATAGCTCAGATAAATCTGCTCGAAAGTGTCCCCGCTATTGTGTCTGATGTGTCCCGGCATGTCGATCCGCAGCATGAGGGCGTTTACTGTGTTGACGCTGGTCACCCTGTCGTAGGCGAGGAACCAGCGAACGCCATCGGGAAAAACGAGCCACTGCTCCCAGCGAGACCCCGGTTTGTAGGGCGGGCGGGCAATCATCCAAGTAAATTCTTGCCGCACAGCGATAAAGCCGTTGCCTTCAACGATCTCGGTAGGCAACTGCTTCGCTTGCGTGCATATTTGTGGCAACTCCACATAGCGCTTCGGAATCTGACCATGGACAAGATTGCCTCCGTGATAACGAAGCGCTGAGGGCGTCGAATCATCATCATGACCCGGTTCCAGCAAAAAATCGACAATGCACAGCCCAAACCCTTGGTCACACGCACCGGTGGATTTGTCTACGAAACTACTCCCCTTTACACCACTGACGTAGCCCTCGGTTTGCACAGACGCATAGTAGCTATCCGTTTCAACACGCAATAATGAACCGTCTCGTTGTACTGTTGCCATTATCTCAATCCGTCACTGAATCGTCTGCCGGCAATGTTACGTTGTAATCCCGATCTTTGAGCCACCCCCAAGTCACAAATTGCTTGCTCGCGGGAGAAACCGACAACGCTGAGGGGGACCAGTCGGGGCTGTAATCGCTCTCGGCATCTCTTGTTAGCCTTTGAAGATTGCCACCATCAGCATCCATCATGTAGACGTCAAATTTTGCCTTATTTCTTCTAGATGAGAAGGCAATGCGTTTGCCGCTGGGTGACCACGACGGGCTAGAGTCAAATCCGTCACTGTTTGTTAGGTTCTGAGGATTGTCGCCATCCGCGTCCATCAAGTAGATTTCCCAGTTCCCGCGATCTCTATCAGCCCCAAAGGCAATGCGTTCAGCGCTAGGTGACCACGATGCGCAACAGTCAAACGCGATATGTCGGGTTAACCTCTGAGGATTGCCGCCATCTGCGTCCATCACATAGATTTCATTGGTCCATCTCTTAGGTCCATCTCTATTGGATGCGAACGCAATGTGTTCACCGTTAGGAGACCATGAAGGAGAATCATCCGTTGATGGATTCTTCGTTAAGTTTCGAAGATTCCGCCCCTTAGCATTCATCACGGAGATTTCGAAGTTCTCATCTCTATCGGACGTGAAGCCAATGCGCCCGCAATCAGGGGACCACACCGGTTTCCAATCCAGCGCCGAATTTCTGGTTAGATTGCGAGGATCACTACCGTCCGCATTCATTACGTAAATCTCGCGGTTTCCATCTCTCATGGACGTGAACGCAATTTGCGCACGCGCCTGAACACCAGCCATGAACAGGACCATGCCCAAGATGAGAACCCTTGGTAGAATGAAATATCTCAGGTTATATCGCTGTCGCATCCTCCGTCCTCCGTTGCCGCCCACAAGCCGCGGCCTTCTCTTTGGACTATTGCGATTGTCTCAGTCCTTTGTTGCCGGATTGGCTATAGCTGGTAGCACATCATGGTCTTCACTCTTGAGCCACCCCCACGTCGTAAATTGCTTACTTGCGGTAGAAACCGCTAGAGCTGCGCGGGACCAGTCCGGGCCGTCGTCGCTCTCGGCATGTCTAGTGAGATTTCTAACATTGCCGCCATCAAGATCCATCACGTAGACTTCATGATTCCAATTCCTAGTTGATCCGAAGGCGATTCGATTACCTCTTGGTGACCATGAGGGCGCCCAGTCCAGCGCAAAATCCCTTGTTAGGTTTCGCTGATTATTACCGTCAGCACGCATCATGTATATTTCTGAGTTCCCATCTCTACGGGACGTGAACGCAATGTGTTCTCCATTCGGCGACCATGAGGGGGTCCAGTCTCCCGAACGATTTTGTGTCAATCTTCGCACGTCCGAACCATCAGATCTCATCACGTAAATTTCACCCCTGGGCGCGTCTCTATCGGACACGAATACAATGTGTTCACCGCTAGGGGACCATGAGGGACTCCAATCATCCGCTCGATTCTTCGTTAGGTTTCGCTGATTCCGACCATCAACATCCATTACGTAGATTTCATCGTTCCCGAGTCGCGCAGTATTAGACGCAATGTGCTCGCCGATAGGGGACCATGAAGGAGACCCGTCACTCCAAGGATGTATCGTTAACCTTTGAGGGTTTCCACCGTCGGCGTCCATCACGTAAATCTCATTGTTCTTATCTCTATTGGACATGAAAGCAATGCGCTCACCATTAGGCGACCATGAGGGCGTCCAATCGTCTGCGGGATGTTTTGTTAAATTGCGAAGATTCCGGCCGTCGGTGTCCATTACGTAAATCTCTTTATTCCCATCCCTTTCAGACGTAAAGGTAATCTGCGCGTGCGCCTGAAAACTTGGCACGGTCGAAATCAGGCCGAATATAAGAACCCTACTTAGAATGAAATATGCGATACTATGCCCAGTTTGCATCTTTGATTTCCTCATCTTTACCCTAATAATCTTTCAGCGCCAAAAAACCCGCGACCTACCGCGTGAGTTGCCTTAGCATCCGCTGAGCGGCCCGGTTGTTCGGGTCTAATTGCAGGACTGTCTGAAATTCAGCGATGGCGGCGGCGCGATTTCCGAGCTTGAGGTAAACAGTTCCCAATGCGCCGTGCGCGAACGGGTCATCCGGCTGAATCTCCAAAACACGTTTGAACTTTGCCTGCGCTTCGGGATACATGCGCTTGCCCATGTAGATGACCCCAAGTTGATGAAGCGCTCTCTTATCGTCGGGATTGAGGCGGAGGATGTAGTCGTACACCTCGGCGGCGCTGCTGTACAATTTCCCCTGCCAATAGACCGTCGCCAAGCTGTGTTGCAATTTGATGTCATCAGGTGCTAACTGAATCGCTTTCTCGCACCGCGCAATGCCTTCACGAATCCTCCCTGTCTGTGCATAAAGCACGCCAAGCCCCGAATATGCGTTCGCCAAATCGGGTTTCAGTTCAATGGCTCGCTTGTATGCGGCAATTGCCTTAACTCTTTGTCCCGTTCGCTGATAAACGTAGCCTAGATTGTAATTGCTGTGGATCTCCAAGAATGCTATCTCTTTTGGCGTTTTTGGCGACATGCCTCCCTCCAGGTCGTTTTCGTCAATGATTAACAGTGCGTGTTCGAGTGCTTTCCGAGCCTTGCTGTATCGGTTGGTGCGGAGCAGCACGATGCCGTAATTGAACCAGATTTCGGCATCCTTTGGTTTGCTTGAAGCAGCTATGGCAAGTTCGGTTGCGGCAGTCGCAAAATCCCCAATCTCCATATATCGGGTGCCGCGCTCGGCATACCGTTTCGCCGTCACGCCAACCTTCACCACCTCCCACCAGAGTGGGTCATCCATTTCAGTGTGCTTTGAGGTTTTGCGTGCCGCTTGGGCGTGACGATTGGATGCTTCCCTATTTCCCAATGCCAAAGCCACTTGTGCCATGGCGGCGTGGGCTTCGCTCTGAGCTGGATTTAACTTTAACGCCCGCTTTAGGTGTATCTGAGCAACTTTGAATTGCTTGGAAGCAAGGGAAAGTTCACCGAGCGCTAATTCTGCGAACGGATTTTCTGGGTCTAATTCAATAACATTCGCGAGCTGCTGCCGGGCTTCTTCGAAACGTCCTAAACGTCTAAGTGCGTGGGCGTGGTTCACATAAACGGCAGGGTAATCAGAATCAAGCGCTATCGCCTTCGTAAAGGCATCTACGGCGGTCTGAGCGTCGGTCTTGTAAGTACTCAAGCCGAGATAGTAGAACCAGCGGAATTCGGTGGGATTAATGTTGACGGCGCGTTGGTAGCATCGTGCAGCTTCAGTTTCCCAACCGTGCACGAGATAGACATTTCCCAAATCGCCCCAGGTTTCGGCTCTATCCGGCGCATCCGCCACCGCTTTTTGGGCAGACTCGGCGGCTTGTAGAAGTCGGGGCTCCGATACCAAGGCTAGGTCAACGGGTTGGGGAATCCATTCGGGGAGTGCCGCAGGTTTGGACTGTCGATTGGTAGCAAAGGAATAATCCTGAATTGTGCCTGTGAGGATGAGAGTTACAATGACTAGGAGTGGTATCCGGTATACTCTGCTCATCGGGAGGGCTCACATCGGACAGCCTAGAGGAGGTTCGACGATTAGGAACACTTGACACCCGATTCAGTGCGCCACGGTATTCCGAAACGGGTACTCATACCATTTCTCTATATTTACAGTGCATTAATAGCGTCAATCAAGTCTCTCCGAAGCGGGGCAAGAAATCTCTATCGCACTCGCTGTCCACTCGCTTGATTCCCGCCTACGGGGTTTGGTGTGCAGGATAATGGTTGGTATCGATCTTTTCACAATAGTATAATTTTGGACATCAAATGCCACATTATTCAATCGAAATGGTATCACAGGGGAGACGCCCCTACATTCCTTGTTTAATCCGCCCCCAGAATGTCACGACTTTACCAGTCAGTGCAACAGAAAGCGCATAGGCGGGATCGAACCAGTCAAAGTCACCGTGCGGATGTCCGCCGAACGTAATTTGTTTCAATTCCGCCTTGGCTCTGGTTATGTCCGCAACGAACACTTCGTATTCCTTGCAATCGTCGCCGCAATTTCTGTTGGCTTGGAAAACAACGAACTTTCCGTCGGGTGACACGGCAGCATCGCGATCATTGCCGTCTTTGGGGATAATCTGCTTGCGGTTCTTACCGTCCGCGTCCATAATCCAGACACGATTGCTATTTACACTGCTGAAGACAATCTTCTTACCATCGGCCGTCCATGACGGGAGGGAGTCGCGCGCATTAGCCAGTCTTAGTCCTTCTGGTCCGTCGATGTCCTTCTCTGTTAGGTTTCTTGGGCGGTTGCCACTCGCCTGCATCACGAAAATGTCATCATTCCCGCCCCTGTTGGAGGTAAAAGCGATACTAGCTCCATCGGGTGACCACGCCGGGTATTGGTCGCGGGAGTTGGGTTTGTTTGTTAGGTTGCGATTATCTTTGCCGTTGGCACTCACGATCAAGATATCATAGTGCCCGGTGTCCTTCGATTGATAGGCGATGCTGTCCCCGTCAGGAGACCAGTCAGGCTCACGGTCATGCGCGTCGGGACTGTTTGTTAGGTTGATTTGATTGTTTCCATTCGCGTCCATGACAAAGATGTCATAATTTCCGCCCCTATTCGAGTGAAAGGCAATTTTCTTCCCGCGAGGCCCCCATGACGGTCCCGCATCTATCGCAGGATTGATTGTCAACCGTAGAGGATTGTTGCCATCAACATCCATCACGTAGATTTCGAAATTCCCATCCCTATTGGAATAGAAGGCAATCTGTTGCTTCTTCGGGGCTTCTGCTTGAACGCCACTTGCAAGCAGCAATGTGCCCACTGCAGACGTTATACTTAGGATAAGCACCTGGGAGAGATTTGAAAGCGCGCGGTGTCCGAAGATCATCTGTTCTCCATTTCAATCACAGAGACTCCGATTGAAGGCATGTGCGCGCGGGGTGAGAAAAACCGGTATAGAACTTTAGAGGCTTGGCACGCGATGATCCCCCTAGAGGTCCCAGCGCTCATTGATGGGCTTTTGGTAAGCATCAATCTCGCCATTAACGACATCGTCATAGTTGACCGCCTGACCGCAGACGTTAGATTCGTAGATGGCTTCGCAAATCGCCTTTGCGCGAAGCCCGAGTTCGCCATCCACTTCGACGGGACGATTGTTCTCAATGGCATCGACAAAATCGTAGCACTCAAGCAACACGCCGTCTGTGATGCCGTGCGGGAAGAGGCTATCTCGCTCAGCCTCGGTCAAACCCGCCATGTATTCTTTGACCAGGTCTTCCATGGAATGCCGCGTCCCGTTCTTAAGTATGACCTCGGCGCCGTCATGAGGTCCGTGGAAGATGTCGCCACTATCCACCAAACAACCTTCGGTGCCGTAATACACAATGTGGGTAAAGTCGTGAGCGGGGGCTGCCCTGCTCCATGTCCAAAGCCCCGTTGTGCCGGACTTGAAATTTATGGTTGCAACCCACGTGTCCTCGTTATCATCGCTCACTATCTCCCCCGCTTTTGTAATCTTGTGCTCTGCCACTTGGCGAACGCGGGCATAAACAGTGTCGGGATCGCCGAACAGATAACGAAGAGTGTCGCAATAATGCGCGCCGGAATCCATCACCATGCCGCCTCCTCCCAACATCAGATCGAGGCGCCAATGCCAGGGGCTCTGCGGGGCGGCAATTTGGTGGCTTGCGTGCTGGGAGAAGAACATGGTGATGTCGCCGAGCATCTTTTTGTCGTTTATTAGCCACCAAGCTGTTCGACGACTTGGCGCGCGACGAATATTTTCCGCGGTTGCGGCGATCCTCCCGTTTGCATTTGCTGCTTCAATAATCGCGCGCGTGGCTTTAATCGTGATGCCAATGGGCTTTTCTACAATGACATTGACTCCGGCGTTTAGGCACTTAATGGCGTTGATGTGATGATAGCAGTGTGGCGTGCAAATATCCGCACCGTCAAGATCTTCTGCGCCAAGCATGGCATCCGTGTCCTCATACACCACTGGCATTCTGCCGGTGGCGTCCTTTACGCGACTGGCAAAATTTTCTGCGTTTCCCCGCACCGGATCGCACATCGCGACGAGCTCCACCTTGCCCGGCACAACTTCTTGGATTCCGAGATAGGCATTCAGGTGTCCGCGAGCCATGCCGCCGCATCCGATAATCGCAACACGAATTGCCATAAATGGACTTCCTTTCACTTACTCGGTTCCGCTGTCTCTTTTCTTCCACAAGTCACAAGTGTTGAATAATGTCAACAACCAGCATCAAAATGGGATTTCTTAATCGCACCGTCAGTTACGGTACAGTTTGAGTGGACGTACAACGGCCATCCTTTAACCGTTTAATTCACTTAAATAACCCAAGTTGCCACTTACAAGATTTTAGACATGCACCGCCGTTTTTAATTGAGAACAGTTCATTAATTGCGGAGATTTCGTAGCGCAAGGGATCTCTATCGCGCCCGTTATCCACTCGCTTGATCTGTCAGTTTGCGCATCACAAACACAATCTAATAGACTGTGCTACAAAGGTGGCAACTTGGGTTAAATATATCCCCTCCACATTTTGTCGCACATGCGGTAGACCGCTATCTACCGGGCACGTTTCAACTCGCCCCAAGTGAAGGCAAGTTTCTCCAAAGAATTTTCGACCGCCAGAGCCTGCGCTTTTTCGTAGTTTCGCACAATCTCAGCTTGAGTCAAGGCTCTATTGTAGATCTTGACTTCATCGATCACTCCCTCAAAGCCTTCTGGGCCGCCCCCGCCCGTCATAGCCCCGATGGTGAGATCTGTCGGATCAACTATAGGGGTACCCGCCCAAGTTCGCTTGTTTCGCAACTCGGTGTCCACGTAGATGAGCATTTCTCTGCCGTTGTAAGTACCGACAAGGTTGTACCAGACATCCGCCTCAAGGGGGTTTTTCCTAGTGCTTGACGAAATGAAAAATCCTCCCGTCATCTGCGCGGAAACGCTTTGGCTGAACTTTTTCCAGTCTGTATGGTGCCAGGTTAGAGCGTAGTTGGCGCCACTGACGCCCTTCGTCAAAATTCGGCTATTCTTTTGTTCGTTCGCCACCTCATCAGCTTTGATCCAGGCATCAACCGTAAAGTCTTTGAGTTCCAATTCCTTGGCGCCGAATATTTCAATATATTCGCTGCCGTCAAATTGCATAGCATTGCGGATTATGCCTTCAACCATTTTTGGATTTCCTTTTATGGATCCATCGTTTGTGCGGACAGCATCTTTAATCTTCCCTTGGGTGATGGCATCAAATGCCCATCGCCCGACAAGACCTTCCGATATAAACTGCGCCTCTGCTACCGTTCCACCGCAAATGGAACCCGCAACAATCGCCACGGCGAGAAGTAGCATTAATGATTTTTCGTTCAACATTTGCTCTCCTTTCATGTAATTCTGAGATGATTCAACATCTACGGCAATTCCGATGGACTTTGGTGAGATTAAACAATCGAATGAATTTTTGCCTACTCGTTTATTGGAATGGGGTAACAGCAGAACGCGGAACTAGATAGACTGTTGACTACGGAATTTTCGCCGGATAGAGGTATCCCATCTATCGCGCACGCTTTATGCTTCCCCACGTGACAGCGAGTTTTGAAGCCGCTTCGACGGCCTGACCGCCCCTAGATCTGAAGTTTTGCTGAACCTCCTTGTCGTTCAATTCTCGGCTATAGAGGAGGACTTCGTCGATTGCACCCGGAAACGTGCACACTGGGCCACAGGGAATATCATCGCCGATGATGAGGGTGTTATTGGACTGCGTCGGTACGGCGTTGCCGAATTCAAATCGTCTTCCGTCTTTATAAAAGATGACCAGATTCGGCGTATAAATCACTACCGTATGTTGCCACACATTGAAGTCTGCTCTTGGTCCCGGCTGCCAATCGCCTCCTTTACCAACCTGAACCTCCCATTTGTCGTGGCGGTAGCCGTATCCCCGGTCCCAACCGCCGTCGTCGCCATTCATGACCGACCCCCAAGCGACATGCCTCTTGTAGGGTTTCGCCCAAGCCATCATGGTAAGATTTTCATATTGCCTCGAAGTAATTTGCAAGCCGGTGTCAACAAAATGTCCGTTTTGGTTTCCAAATTCTAGCGCATCCCCAAATTTTCCTTTTACGCTCTTGATTGACGCGCCGTTTATGGTGGCATCGTTGTTTCCGGCAAGGTCTTCAACCTTGTCGCCTTTGATGGTGTCATCGTCAAAGGACCAGTAACCGATCAGACCCTTCCGGACATTTTGAGCGTCTGCCGATACAATTGCCAACAGCGTCACTGAGATTGACACTGCAAACAGCACACTAATGGTTTTGGTTGTAATTTCAATCATTGGTTCTGAATCGTCATCAAATTCATGATAAAAAAACTCTTGCTCTTACACAGTCGAATATCAAGGTCTCGTCCGAGCAATAAACTGCGCTTCAACGGAGATGTACCGTTACAAAACACATTCTATCACAAGGCAACCGGATAGATACGCAGATTTGGAACGCCGCAAATAAAGAAACTCCACGTCGCAAGAAAGGTGAGACCTCTCTCGCAACGTGAAGCAAAAGGATAAAGACTTGATGGCTCGATCTTACCGTAAGGTTTTAATCTCACCCCAAGAAACAGCAATTTTACCGGTACTCTCCACGGCGGTGCCACCTTGGTAGTTCTGCTGCACCTCGGCGTCAGTCAACTCACGCCCGTAGACACGAACCTCATCAACAGCGCCCGGGAAGGTACAATTCGGACCGCAAGGAATGTCGTCGCCGATCATGAAAGGCTGAATCGATTCGGTCGGATCTGCTTCGTCGAATTCATAGCGATCGCCATTCCAATAGAAGATGACGAGATCCGGCGTATAAATGACAACCGTGTGCTGCCATGTATTCAACACGGCTTCAGGACCTGGCTGCCATTCGCCGCCCTTGCCAACCTGAATTTCCCACAAGACATTTCGATAACCGTAGCCTCTATCCCAACCGCCATCGTCTCCGCCCATCATGGCTCCAAAGGCTTCGTGCTCCATATACGGATTCGCCCAAGCTTCCATGGTGAGGGACTCGAACTCGTTCGAGTTAATGAGAAGGTCGGTCAAGGCAAAATGCCCATTTTCGCTATTAAACTCCACCGCTTCATTCACTTGCCCCGGTACATGCTTGATGGGAAAGTTGAACACGGCGTCGTGATTACCGGCGAGGTCATCGCACGTGTCGCCCGCGCAGGTATCTGCATCGAAAGGAATATAGAGCTCCAGTCCATCCGTAACGTGTTGAGCAGATGCCAATGAGGTGTAACCGGCAAAAGCAACTGTTACTGACACGATAAAGAGTAGTGTGAAACTCTTGTGAAACACTGCATGTCTAGCCACTATTTGTTCTCCTTAGTAAACTTGCGTTGTGAAGGGAAGATTCCCCATTTAAGTGTCTGCCTGAATCGCCTACCTGTGCATACAACACCACACAAAGAGGCTTCAAGCATAACAAGAATCGACTATCACTACATGTGATAGTCTGTTATAGGAAGGGCCACAGACCCTCCTACACCGGTAAAACAAGTCGTCCAGGTTTTTGTAGCCCCAAATACCCAATCTTGTCCGAAATCCTCGTGAGAGTGGCGCTACTCCACCAACGGGATACGCATGGACTCCGTTACAAAACATCCAAGACACATTTCGCCGCGTCGCTTAATCGATCGCGTGTTTCCGTCCTGAGGTATTGGCGTTGATTGGTTTGTGGATTCTGGTCCCGACGACAGAAAGCCGAATGAATGACACGACGCGGAGCCGTGGTTTTATTCAGCGCTCCGCCGTGCCAAAGATGTGAGTTGAAAACCAGTACAGAACCGGCAGGTGCCACAACCTGAATCTCGTCAGGTTGTGTGGAAACGGGATCTGCTAATTCATCTTGCGGTCTTTTCTCACTGCGATGAGACCCGGGAACGATTCGCGTTGCGCCATTCTCCACAGTGAAATCGTCTAGCAACCATCCGGAGTTACAGACGTAATAATCTCCCGGCACAACGGGACTGTCCCAATCCGAGTGCAATCCCTGTAATCCGGCGTTTGGCAACGCGGCTCGACTATTCAGCGAATTCAACTTCAGTTCTGGTCCGAGGACATTAACTATAGCCGCAAGCAAGCATGGATGCGTAAAACAGATTTCGAAGATCGGGTCTTTGTTGACCAGATTTGCCAGTCTTGCGGTGCCCTCCTCCTGGTGCACCTCAAGGCCCGCCTTATCTCCCTCCTCTTCCAGGAGTCCATCCAAGCAGTCGGCAAGCGCGCGGATTTTGGCATCCGAGAGCATGTTCGAAAGTATCAGGTATCCGTCCTCGTCAAGGCGGTGCTTTTCCTCACCCGATAAGGTATCATCTCTCACACCTAACGATTGAAGGGCATCTTTGATATTCATGGTTCCTCACTATTCACTAACTGATTGTAGTAACAGGAATACCTAGCAATCTCCTATTTTCGTCGGACGTGAAGCGCCAACTACACAAGACAGTTGTCCGCACTCAATTCTACTGCTTGGACACTGTGAGCGGTAAATGGCGTATCTTCTACTACACGCACGTCGCTGTTGTCAATAGCATTAAAAGCGACAATCAACGCGCGTCGCGGATTCTCGGATATGTTATGGGAAGAGGCGTGCATTGTGTTGCTGTGCCAAGCGGCAAGCGTTCCAGGCGGCCCGACAAATTTTACCCGATGATAACGACGGCAGTGGTTTGTCATTTCCCTCGCCGGAATTGCCAATTGGTTTTCACCCGTTGATTCGCGCGGCTCGTAACGGTGCTCCACCACGCCACTTTGGTGCGAACCTGCAAGCACCTGCATGCAGGCGTTGTCTTCGGTGTGTTCATCAAGCATCAATAAGCACGATCCCATGGTTGGCTTGCTGTGATTCCGTCGCCAATAACCGAAGTCTTGATGCCAATACTGCACGGAACCGACGAACGGCGCCTTGAAGGCGAGTTTACTATGGTAAACATAAAGCGGAACACCCATCAACTCCTGCATTACACCGGCGAGGCGCGGATGACTGCATAGTGGTGCGAAACAGGAATCAGTCTTATGTAGGCCAAACTGCAATCGAGGCGTCTCCCCGTCTTCGACCGCCACACTCCCCTTGTTCCTGCCAGCAGCGTCAACGACTAAGTGTTCCGTATCCAGATACTTCAGATCGTTCATGACGACCCCAACCTCGTGATGGCTAAACATCTCTGGCAGAACGATGTAACCATTTTCTCGAAATAAACGTCTCTGGTCCGGCGTCGTTACCATAATTCCTCTTTCAGTAAACCCGCTAATAGCGTGATGACAGAAAGCGGCACCACCAATTCAAAAATAGCAGTACCCTAACTTTTCCATCCTATCACATCTTATCAATTCTGTCAACACATTTTGCATAATCATGGCAATCGTGTCCGATTATAGAGATCGCTTACTACCCCTCGACTCTTTCTCTCCTCCATATCTCCCTACATTCAGATGTTTTTCCCCTCCCTATCACCTAGATATTGCTTTACAAAAGGTGTAGTCGGGTATATAATTTAATCCTGTTCTAGAGCTTCTAGAAATAATTCATCTTCGTTGGTCCGTGTGATAAACATTGGGAGGTTGTTTTGGAAAGTCGAAATGAACCTATCTCTCCAGAGCTGATTGAAACATTGGACAAGATTCAGCAACGCGTCCTATGGCTCGCAACGCTGATGATCCACCATGCGAACCAAGTGCGTCCAAGTTCCGACGATGTGAAGGTTGGTGGACATCAGGCTTCCTCTGCGTCTGTTGTCTCGATTATGACCGCGCTCTATTTTGATTTTCTCAGGTCGGGAGACCGTGTATCCATCAAACCCCACGCCTCACCGGTCTTTCATGCTATTCAATACCTCTTGGGGCAACTGCCTCCGGAGTATCTGACCATGTTTCGCTCGTATGGCGGACTGCAAGCGTATCCCAGTAGGACCAAGGACCCGGACACGGTTGATTTTTCTACCGGCTCGGTGGGTCTCGGAGCCGTGGCGCCTGCCTTCGGCGCATTAGTCCATCGTTACGCTCTGTCTCATTTCGGTGAAGTTAGTTCACGTCGGTTCGTGGGGCTAATCGGAGATGCTGAGTTGGATGAAGGCAACGTATGGGAGGCAATTCTCGAACAAACCCTCACCGGTTTGGATAATCTGCTCTGGATCGTCGATCTTAATCGTCAGAGTCTCGATCGGGTTGTTCCCGGTATTCGGGCAGGCCAACTTGAGAAACTCTTTGAAGAGAGCGGATGGCGCGTCCTTGAAGCCAAGTATGGCCGTGTTCTGCAAGGACTCTTCAACCAGCCGGGCGGGGCTGCGCTAAATCGCCGAATTGATGAGATGAACAACGAAGAATATCAGGCGCTGATTCGGCTACCGGGTGACGAACTTCGATCGCGTGTCATCTCCGTGGACGGCGTCGATGATTCCGAACTTGCATCGGTCATCCAACACATCTCCGATGAGGAATTGCCGACTGTGTTGAGTAATCTTGGTGGACACGACCTTGAGGAATTGCTGACCTTACTGCGGCAAGTTAACGATGGGGATGACGACCGACCCACGATTATTTTCGCGTACACAATCAAGGGATGGGGAACCCCTATCGCCGGCCACCCCCTGAATCACTCCATGTTCCTAACAGAGGAACAAATTGAGGTGCTTCGAGTAACGTTGGGTGTACCGGATGCTGATGATTGGTCTCGGTTTACTCCTGACGGTACCGCGGGACAACTATGCAGCGAAGTGGCTGCACGACTCTTTCCCGAAACAACACCCTCTGTCGAGAAACTCTCCCCGGATAGCGTTCCGGCAGTGCTTTCGACCCCGACAAAGGGTACCCTGAGTACCCAGCAGGCTTTCGGCCGTTTGTTGATGTCGCTATCTCGCCTACCCAAGTTATCGGACCGTATCGTGACAACTTCGCCCGACGTTTCAGTGTCCACCAATCTGTCGGGTTGGATACTCAAAACCGGCGTCTACGCCCCCGAAGAGTTGCCCGAATATGACACCGACGTCAACCAACTCAGAAGTTGGCGGTACGGTCCATACGGACAGCACATCGAATTAGGCATTTCCGAGATGAACTTTTTCATGCTTCTTGGTATGCTCGGATTGTCAACCGAACTCTGCGGACAACATCTGATTCCGATTGGCACGGTCTACGATCCCTTTGTGTGTCGAGGTCTCGACGCGCTAATTTACGCCCAATACTCAGGTGCAAAGTTTATTTTCGCTGGCACACCATCAGGAATTACGCTGGCGCCGGAGGGGGGAGCGCATCAGTCGATTGTAACACCTTCGCTATGCGGCGAGATTCCAGGGCTAAACGCATACGAACCCTGTTTTGCTCAGGAACTGGAATGGATCCTGCTAGACGCGGTGCGACAGTGTTGCGACCGAGATTCCGGAAGATCGACTTATCTCAGGCTCTCCACCAAACCAATCGATCAACAATTGTTTTCTTCAGCCTTGGAACGTTTGGGAGAGGAGGAATTGCAGCGTCAAGTGTTAGCCGGTGGTTACCGATTGGTCGACTGGCGTAATGCGGATCCCGTTCATCCGAGGGAACGTCTCCTCCATATCGCCACAACGGGTGTGATGATACCGGAAGCCGTTAAAGCCGCCGTGGAGCTTCAAAGCAGAGGCGCCGCGGTCAATGTACTGAACCTTACGAGCGCGCGTCGATTATTTGAAACTTGGCAAGCGTTGCAGTGGGAGCAGAAACCGGGACCTTTTGATTGGCTCATCCCACCCAATGAAAGACATGCTCCGATTATCACCGTGCAGGACGGAGCATCTCACACTCTCGCATGGCTGGGGAGCGTTTACGGAACGACTGTCATGCCCTTGGGAGTTGATGAATTTGGGCAGTCGGGTACGCCGCAGGATTTATATGAACATTTTGGGATTGACGCCGAAGGGATTGTTGAAGCTGGATTGGTTGCCTTAAATCGCTACGGTTTGTTTACGCAATGACGCTATCGCTATCTGGTTCATGTTGAACTTTGTTCAAATGGATAGGGCTAGTTGATGTCCTCGTCGCTTACGAAACGTGTTACCCTCCGCCAACGAGGTGCGTCGTCGCTATAGTGTTGTCGTTGGTACAGTGGACAGTAACGACCGGGCGGATCTATTGAGATGACCTCATTGCCTTTTCGCACCAGCGTGTAGGGCCGCTTTTCTATGTGTGCGTGGTCTGTTCGCTTATAGATTGGGAAGGTTAAAATGACTACGTCTCCGGGCTTAACCGAGCCGACCTTGGCATAACGCCCCTTCCATTCCAGGCGGCGATCCTTGTCGTTCACCGCGCATCGCGTTTCTACCGGAGTGACCCACTCGGGAATCCGTATCGACAAATCAACACCTCGCTTGACCTTCACATCGACTCGTCCCTGATACGGGATATAGCTGTCCACGTCTGCCCATTTTGAAGCCCGGTTCAACAGAAGATTAATCTTCAATTTACCGTCTTGATACCGCAGCATGCGTTCCCATATCCAGTATAGCACTTTGGAACCGTTTGCCGTACAGCAGTGCCCTAGTACGTGAAGGTGCGCACCGGCATACCAGTCATTGGGATCCGGTCCTCCGGCAAACGCCCCGATATTTCTCTCAGCTACCCGCTCCGTGGTACTATAAGGTTCTATGGGAAAATCCTGAGGTAAGCGCCCAATCCAATCAATATTGGTCAACTGTGCTTCGGCTAGGTGATTGCGAATCCATCGGTCGGCATCGTCCCAATAATCGCCTATCCCGGCTTCACTCAATCGCAACGCGATTGCAATCATGTCCGACAGTTGACACGTCTCGCCCTTTTCGCCCATGTGACTGTTTGCCCATTCCGGAAAGAATCCAATCAAATTAGCCCCGGGCGTTTTAACGACGCGCAGCCCTGTTTCGTGAATCTGGTTAGTTAGCAGGTTTCTTGCTTTTTCATAGCCCTGCACGACAAACTCCATCATCTCCTCGTCATCGGCGGCTTCGGCATATTCCTGCATGGCTAACAGACCACGGGCGTGGGCGTGAAAATGGGCGCGCGCGGCGACTCCCGGTGACGCAATAAAACTCCCGTCCGGCGCATAGAAGTTGTGACGAAGGTAATTGATTATTTTTCTTGCCGTCGTCAACGCCGGCTCATATCCCAATACCCGATAAGCATGAACTAGACTGTGGGGTGCGACTGACGTTTCAGCTTCAAAAGGATCTGTAGGCATCTGGGCAGAATCGGGCGGATTTTTCACACTAAAACAGAAGGATGGCCAAAAGTACGCCAACTCGCCTTCATCCACCGCCAAATTAATCATCCCGTCTACCGCCCGCCTCAACGCCTCCCGCCATATTGGACTCCCATCGCGCTTCGTGAAGTGCGACATGGTACTAAGCATCGTACTATTTCCCATCGCCGACAGAAGTTGGTTTTTGAACTCGGAACGACGTTTTGCCTCTTCAGGTTCAACGGGAGACCACACGAAAGCCCAAGGTCGTCCTTCTAAAGGCACGTAATTTAGACCGTCCGGTCCCTGGCTTTTCAGCGTCACCTCCATCCACCGACGATCCACATGCAGGTTCATTTCACTGCCGGTTATTAGCCGCATAAAAGATGCAGCCATCATGAACTTACCGGTAGTCGTGCTCTGCCAGCAACTGTGAAACATGTGTGGCGGGTTGGAACGAAACACTACAATCCAGTAAACCTCGTGGTCGGCTTCGGGATTCGTTGTTTCGGTGAGTGCGTTGAGCGCAAGCCTAGCCCGTTCAGCGATGTCCAACGTATCCGGCACGATCGCCTCGTACGATTCCCCATGATATTTGGGCAATTCAAAATCCGGAATTTCAGGGTTGATATACTTCGTGGACATATTCTTCCTTCAGGGGCATTGCGAGAATCTGTCTCTATACTCTCACAAACTTCTGTAGCCGTTCTCCCCTGCCGTCCCCGCCGATTTCCGCTACATAGATGCTTCCTTCATCATCGACGCAAATCCCGTGAGGAGCTTCCAACACGCCGCCCTCCGATCCGGCGAATCGACTCAGCATTTCACCTTCGGGAGACCAGACGCTCACATGACCGCTTTCTCCCTGCTCGACAACGTAAATTGTATTGTCATTTGTCACCCACACGTCTCCCGGTGCGGTCACGTCCGTCCAAGTTTCCATGTGCTTCCCGTCCGGGTCGAAAATCTGAATGCGATCATTCTCCCGATCGCAAACAAGGACTCGCCCCGTCTTGTCACAGCCAATGTTGTGCACCACGGCAAATTCTCCGGGACCACTCCCCGCCTCACCCCATGTCAGCAAATGTTCGCCGATGCTTGAGTATTTGTGGACGCAGCGATTGCCATAGCCGTCCGACACATATATGCACCCATCTGGCCCGATAGCTACGCCGGTAGGCATGTTGAACTCGCGCTTGTAGTATGTTACGCCCGGTAAGCCCGGCGTGCCCCATTCGCGCTCCATGTCACCAAGCAGGGTGTACCGGCGCACCACATGCTGCCACGCATCTGTTAAGTAAACCTCATCATCGGGACCTATGAAGATGCCATGGGATTGGCTAACCAGATGTGGGGAAATGCCAAATTCGCCGTAACCCCATGAAGTGACAAAATTTCCGTCCTTGTCAAAAACTATGATTGGATGTTTGCCGCGCGTAAACGCGAAGATGCGTCCCTTCGAATCAATTGCCGCATCCGAGACCAACGAGAAGACCCAGCCTTCAGGCAATTTTGCCCAGCCTTCCACGAGTTCGTATCTGTAATCTCCTTCGCCTAACACCATGTTGCACCTCCATATCGCGAAATTGGAATCTAGTTAAGAGTAAGTGAAAACACCCCTGCCGCTTAACTCAAACTACCCAAGAAAACTGTAATTATCAAGTAGAATATAGACACTCGCAACTCTTCGCTCTTGCGCTCTAGCGGAGCAGAATGTGAAATGGGAGAAGCAAATCGGTAATGATCGTTAGGTAACGCAAGCCGCGTTGAAATCGATTTTTTTCTTTGAAAGTCGGTTTCCGTAACGGGTCAGCTTCTGGAAACTGCTCCTCCATACCCCAGCTTGGTTTACCAATCTCTTATTGATTTAGGACTATCAATCCGCGTTAGCAGCACAATGTGTACACCATCTCCGTGGCTAAAACAATTTAATCGAAAAAGTCTGCGTCCTCCTCTGGTAGATACTCCCGCGTTGCCTCTTCATTGAGTTCGACACCCATTCCGGGCTTCTCCCAGACCTCTATGAAGCCGTCGTGGACAATCGGGTCGGGAAGACCTTCAACAATGTCGTACCACCATTGCGGATTGGCAACCGGATACTCGAAGGCGATATAGTTTTCAGGCAAGGTCGCCGCAACCTGAACGAGGGCGGCAAGACCGATTAGACCGTCGCCTGTACCGTGAGGCGCCATAAGGATTCCGTGAAGATCTGCGTATTCCGCAACCCACTTCAGTTCGGCTATACCGCCAATATCGCACGGGTCAGGTCCGATGATGTCCACGGCACGCTTTTCGATGAGGTCTTTGAAATTCTGCCGAAGGTAAATCTGTTCGCCTGTATGGATAGGAGTTGACGTGCTCGCCGTCACTTCGCGGTAAAGATCAGCAAACACATAGGGAACATAGTCTCCGGTAATCATATCCTCAAGCCACATCACATTCAGCGGTTCCAAAGCCTTCGCTAACCTAATCGCGTCGGGGACAGTTAGTCCCGGACCGCAATCCAGAGCCAGCCCCACCTCATCTCCCAGTACCTCTTTCATTGCCTCCACACAAGCAATCGTGTGCTTCAACCCTCGTTCAGTCAAAGAGCCGCGGTTCGTTCCGATAACACCCTCTCGTATCTCGCCGTGGAAGAAATTAGGCACCGAGTGCGGCATTGGACTATGAAATGCGATTCCCTGCTTGATGATTGTAAACCCCTCCCGGAGGGCTTTCATCTTTTCCATGTCCGCCGCATAGTCCTCGGGAGAAAATCCGTTCATCTCGAATCTGACAGCGCCATTATAAACGCGCACTCTGTCGCGAACCTTTCCGCCGAGCAGTTTGTACACGGGTAGACCTGCCGTTTTACCCGCAATGTCCCATAACGCCATCTCAATCGCGCTGACCGAGCTGCCCCAGGGCTTGAAACTACCCAATCGGCGAATCTTTAGCATGACTCGCTCAATGTCTGTCGGATCCTCTCCAACGATAAATTGCTTATAGAACAGGACGTGCGGTTTCAGATAGAATTTGCTGGCTTCCACCTCTCCCAGGCCGCTGATTCCTTCATCCGTCGTTATGCGAATCACGGGGTTTTGACCTAGAACGGTGCATTTCAAATCTGTAATCTTCATTTCTGGAGTTCTCTCGCTTAATCCGCGTTGTTACAGGGCACCTCGCATCAATATCCTTCATCGCTTAAACTTCTCACGCAGTTTATCCATGGTAAAGTCCGCAGAATCGTAGAAGCCGAATACATCTGCTTCGTGTGCGCGAACCTCACCGGCTAGGCGCAGGATGTCTTCAGCATGTTCGGTCGGAATGCGCACACAGCCATCCGCATCGGCGAGAATGAGATCGCCGGGCCTTATTCGTGTTTGACCAACGGTGACCGGCTCATTGAAACGTGTTAGGTTAAAAACGCCGTGCCCCGGCACCGTGCCCCAACCCCAGATTGGCAACCCGACAGCGCGGATGCCTGCCAAGTCCCGCACGCTGCCATCTACTATCGCACCCGCCGCACCAAGGCGTTTATACAACCTTGCCATTCCGTCTCCGAAGCCGGCACCCCGCCCGGGACGCGAATCGACATCCTTCATCACCGTGAAAAACGGGCCCTCTTGTTGGTGCATGTGCTCATAGAAGTCAATCCAGTTAATCCTCGGCGAGTCGGGATCATTGGTGGTAATCTCCGCCGTCACGGCGTAGCCGACTACTGTCCCAAACTCCGGCAGTAAATAGCGGATGTCGTGGCTCGTGTAGTCCTCATTGGGAAGTCCAAACTTTTCGACCATAGCATTAAAGATGGTCGCTGACTCGAACTCCTTGAGTTTCTCAATTATTTCAGTGTTTCTCTCCGGCATAATTCCTCGCTCCTTGCTAGTTTAGTTATGCTGCAAATAGATTGTCGAAATTTCGAGTACGCTAGACCAAGGACGGGATTACAGGCAGCTATCTCGCCTCACGTTTCGCTGATTGTCTCTCCCCATATCTCACGATTTAATGTAGTCTGCTTAAAATAGCCTCAATGTGCCCTGGTCGCGGATGGTAGATACCACCTTCCACGGTCGTACTCCATTCTGCAATTTGGCACCCCGCGTTAAATGAAAGCGGTATATCTCCACTAATCAGGTAGAACGCGGCAAACGCTCCTGTGAAGTTGTCCCCGGCACCTGTTGTATTAGCCCCCGTTAGCTCATTTTCAGAGGCGGAGTGTTCAATACAACGCGCTCCTCCGTTTGACCGCAACGCCATGTACGCTTCCGGATATCCCGTCAACGCCACTCCGCGCTTCACGCCTAAATCGAGGACAGATTTAGCCGCATCCCGCTTCGACCGAGGAGTATTTTGTATTTCCTCTTCCAGCACAATTTCCGCCTCCTCTTTCCCCAACACACAGAAATCGATATGTGGTGCTATGGCTCGAAAACCGCCGCTTGCATTCGTTTTTGACTCGTCGTCTCGAGCTCCCCAAAGCGACATCCGAAAATTTACGGCATAAAATGCGACTGCTCCTTGAAGCTTGGCGCGCTTTAGCACATCAACGACACTACACCGGCGTTTCGTTCTGGCATGAGTAATTCCGGTGACGATTAAACCTACGGAATTCAACTCATGCCTACCCGCCGCATTGGTAATCTGCCGCTCGGTCAAGCTTTCAAAGGCTGCACCCGACCGTGCATACGGAAAAGATCCTAGCTCGTCACGATAACCCTCGAAATAGGCGCCCATATGACCGTGACTCACACGCTGTACGCTTTTCGAGCCAATCCCATGTTTGTCCAACCATTCAATAAACTGTTCAGAACAAATACAATTGTCATTTCCTACCGCCGTTACTAAAGCTGTTTGATTGTGCGAACCCTCATTTGCCAAGATATGTCTGGCGGCATTTGTCGCGTTCAGAATGTCTCCCGAAAACCCAATCGAGCCTTTGTCGATAAGATTATGTACGCCGCAGTCAAGGTTGCCCGGCTTATCAGGTGTATCCAGAACCATTGCCTCGGGGAGATGTCCTGTCCTTACTTCCACCAACGGTTCTCCCCAACCCAAGATTGAATACGCCATAATCAGTATGAACCCTACAGTCGCCGCTAGAGACACATCATTTCACAATCACCGAAGAATTTATACTCCTCAAGGCTGTCAAAAAACAGAAGGGAAAATTTCACAATCGGTTTTAGATTACTTTTCTTTTATGCCACATTCGATCGAAGTTGTCTTTCGGCACAAAACCAAGAATCCGTTTTGCTTTCTCATTGGAGAATTTTTGGTGCGGCAAATCGGCAAAGATATTGAAGGTTTCGCAGCGTGACGGAAGTGCCGAGAGGTCAATCTCCAGTCCAAGTCGCAATGCTTCTGCAGCGTCTCGCCAACTGACGCTGAACGGGTTAAGATCGGTCCCCTCGCTGTCATCATTGTGTTCACGGAAACTGAGAAAAAGATAACACAGAAGATAGATGTTGTAGTTTTCCGTGAACACCTTACAAATCTCTTGCCCAAGCCCCTTTGTTAGAGCGTACAGCAGTGTGCCGGGATGTGACGGAACCTCCGGACTTAACTCAAAGTCATAGTCGGTATAGGAATCTCCTGCGACGGTCCAGTGCGGCCCGGTGTTGATTACCCTTCGAATGCCGTGTTCCGCTGCGGCGCGCATCATGTTATAACACCCGCGCGTGCTCACATCGAAGGCGAGTTGCCTATCATCCCGAAGAACGGAACAATTGATGATTGCGTCCATGTTTTCTGCGGCTCGCATGACTTCATCCGGACAAGAGACATCAACCCGTATGGACTCATGTTTTGTTTGAATGGGTCTGATGTCCGTGAGTCGCAGCTCGTAGTGCGATTCCAGCGCTTTTACTACATGAGGGCCCAAATAGCCATCTGCTCCTAGTATTAAAACCTTCATCTGTTGCCTCCGAACTAACGGCAAGATTACATCCCAATATCACGAATTATGCAGTCGCTTAGCAATACAGTATAATGTCATTTTACGCACTATCGCCATTGAAAGCAAGAAAAATCCGATTTAGAACACGTCTCGCAACTGTAGACATCCGGGATTGAGTTTGCAAAAGTACACCTGTTTTCGTCCTTGAACAGGGGCTTGACAGTTTACATCTGCACATATTTCGTGGTATACTAATACCTATAATGAATGCATTCCATTTTCCGATAATTTGCTTTCGTCTGCCAAAGCGATATATGCGCTAGACTGTGGTTCGTTGGTTTTACGGTTATTCGTCAAAACGGATAGACATGCCGTCCCGAGACGGTTTATTCCAATCCCAGTCAATCATTCTAATCGTAGTATTTTGCGGTTGACACGAAAGAGGTAACTAGCCATGCAACGCTTGAACGCTACCCCGATCTTTCTTCCAATCCTGACGTTGCTCTTGGTCGTCGCCATAGCATACTCGGTGAACGCCGAATCATATACTTCCTCCATCTGGTCAATCCAATTTAGTCCTGATGGAAGCCAACTTGCCGTTGGGCGCTACCAATGGGTACAACTGTGGGACCTTGGTTCACGCAAAGTGATCCAAGATTTGGAACCACACTCTGATGCTGTGAGATGTCTGAAGTTTGCGGATGATGGCAACACTCTGTTCGCTGGCGGAGGTCTGCCGGCACAGAACGGCGAACTCCATGTCTGGGAGATTGAGTCCGGCGAACAAATTCAAGTCGTAGATTGCCATGCGGACACGATTGAAGCCGTCGCCGTGAGTGCCGATGGTTCCAGAGTTCTCACTGCGAGCATGGATGAACATGTTTCTGTGATCGCGCTTGACAGTGGTGACATTGAGCGAACCCTTACTCAACATATTGACCGCGTGTTCGGGATTGATTTCCGCACAGACGGTAAATATTTTGTCACGGGTGGAAAAGACAAAACAGTGAAGATTTGGAATGCTCAGACCTATGAAGTGCTAGTGAACTTCGACCAAAATGACGCTGCGGTCTATTCTGTCGCGTTTGCTCCCGAAGACAATATGATTGTCTCCGGATCTGCCGACACAGTTCTCCGTTCGTGGCGCGTAACTGAATCGGTAACCGAATCTGGAAAACTTCAGACACAGGGAGCGCTAGTTCGGGTTTATAATGGACATCAAGGGGCTGTTTACGCGATTGACTGCGGCATGAGAGACAACCAAGTTATTGTGGTATCTGGCAGTGCGGATAAATCGGTCATTGTCTGGAATTTGCGTTCTGGCGGTCGCCTCTACACGTTTGCCCAATCGACTGACGAAATCTACACGGTTGATTTAAGCGCTGACGGCAGGTTCGTTGCTGCCGGCGGTCGCGATGGAATAGCCCGAATTTGGGATCTATCGAATGGAGAATTGGTTGCGGCATTGACCGAATAACGGATGTATGCACAGCAACTCGACGCGCATGAAGCGAAGGATTTTGAATGTTCAGAGGCAAGAGGATGTTTCGCAATCCGATTGCGGGAAATTAGATATTGGCACAAGGATTACACATTAAGGGCCTGTTTGAAAAGTACAGTTTGTAGGGTGCGATCAAAGGAATGAATAATGACTGCGATAGAGATCCCCTACGATCAAGCGAATGAATAATGAGCGCGATAGAAATCCTACCAGCCTCTAAAAGCCCCAGCGGGGATCAAGCGAGTGAATAACGAGTGCGATAGGGATCCCACAGGTATGTAGCAGCCAACAATGAAAACATGAAAAAACTTTCTACAAATGACCAAAAATGGCTTTACCACCGATTATTCAAGCAGGCTCTAAGTGACAGAGCAGGAAAAATGAACCGCCCAAACAGATTAGAGGAGATTGTACAATGAAAAAAACGTCAACACTGTACGTCGTGTTTCTGGCATGTGTAGGTTGTCTCTTCTTCGCTCAGAGTCGTTCCTCATTCGCGCAGGGTGCGCCTCGCATCAACGCCCTATTCCCGGCTGGCGGGCAAGTCGGGACAACTGTGGACGTTTCCGTTCAAGGTGCGGATCTTAAGGATGCGCATTCCTTAATAATCGAGGGCGAGAAAGGTATAACCGGCGAGCTATTTGATTCGAGCGGAGAAGTCGATACAACCCATGAGGAGTTGTTTGAGGCCGCTTGCACCCAGTGCCACGAATTACGTTCCCCGAGCAACAGATCTATGGCAGCCGCTCAATGGGAAGCGACCGTGGATCGGATGATTAGCGAAAAAGACGCACCCATCTCGGCTGAGGACAGAGACAAGATTGTCTCCTATCTTAAATCCGCGGTTGCGGCAAGTGGCGGTTTGACCCTTCGCTTGTCAATCCCGCCTGATACCCGGCCCGGGGTCCGCGAAATACGCATTGTTGGCAGATTTGGTGCCTCTACCGCTTGGCCCTTTGAAATCAGCGAGCAAGTCGAGGAGATTGAGCTGGAGCCCAACAGCAGCATTGACGATGCGGTTCCAGTGATGACTCCGGTTGTTATAAATGGTCTAATCAATTCCGGCGCAGATGCGGACTATTTCCAATTCGACGGATATGAAGGCGATCGATTTGTCTTTGAGGTCAAAGCCTTCCGACTCAATAATGCAAGCCAGCAGTTTTTTCACCCGGTCATTACGCTGTTTGATGCAGACGGAGAAGAACTAGCCCGAAATACCGGTTTCTACAGCTTAGATCCGCTCATCGACTACACTATCCAGACCGATGGCACGTATTATCTCGGCATTCGAGATTTGCTCTACGGCAATAATCCGTCGTCGGTATACCGTCTCTCAATGGGCACCATTCCTTATAACACCTATATCTTTCCACCTGCCGGCAAAATTGGAACAACGGTCAATGCCGTACTAGGCGGCGAGAACCTTCCTGAGATCTCTGCGACGGATTCGAGCGCTTCACTTGATATGCCGATTGACTTAACCGCCGATCGAGAGCCCGGTTTAGAGGAGATACGCACGCCTTACGGGAATTTTCCCTTTATCTCAAGCCTCGCGCCGGAGACCGTAGAGGTCGCAATGAGTGAGCCAATCAATACCTCACCGGAACCGGTCGAGACATCCGATATAGAGGAGCGAAGAATGTTCGAAACCAGGTGCAGTCAATGCCATGAGTTGCGCTCGCCGGGCAATCGGGCCCTCACTGCGGAGGAGTGGCGGACGACCATAATGCGCATGGTAGCCAAAGACAATGCCAACATTTCGGTGGAAGAGACAGAGCAGATTATCGCCTTTGTGCAGGCAGAAGCACGGCGTTTGGCGGCAATTATGGCTAAGCAAATCCACAGCGCACAGGAGATTTCTGTATCTGGGGGAGTCAGTGGCCGTATCTCGGAGGCAGGCGATGTCGACTACTACAAGTTTGATGTCCGTGAAGGACAGACGCTTGGACCGTGGTGGATCATCCAACCGTTTGACAATTTCAACGAAACCGGGTTTGATGTCATATATCCGCCGGAGGTTGAAATCGACCTTGAAAAGGAATACGTTGGCAAAGGTGGACGAACGATTGGATGGTATCAATCGACCGGTACGGGAAACAATGTGTTTTCGAATGTTCCGGAAGATGATGTCGTCGGTTATGCACTGACCTATTTTGAATCGGACCGCGATTGCACCGAAATTCTATCTCTCGGATCCGACGACGGCATCAAAGTCTGGGTGAACGACAAGCTGATATGGAGTCATCATGTTCATCGTGCACTACGTTCTGCCGATGACGTGATTGCCTTGCCTCTATCCAAGGGACGCAACAAGATCCTAATCAAGATTGAGAACGGTTTTGGGCCTTGGGGGTTCTTAGCGTCAATTGGTGGATACTCAATGGATCTTTCCGCGGAACGGCTCGGCTCTCCATTAAGCCCGTCCCTGACGTTGCTGAACTCAAGAGGAGAGGTTCTTGCGAACAACGCCGGCATCGCCGGAGGACGCGATGCGCGCATTGACTTTAGTTTCCCCGAACCGGATGTTTACATGCTTCGAGTTGAGGACATCACTGGCGCCGGAGGAGATGGTTACATCTATCATCTCAGCGTGGTTCCGACACGTCCCGATTTTAACATCTCGATGACGCCGGATAATCCAAACATCGGCAGAGGCGGAACGGTTGTCCTGACTGTGACCGCGGATCGTCGAGTTGGATTTAGTGGTGAAATTATGCTCGAAGTGGAGAACCTGCCTCCGGGAGTAACAGCGAGTGTCGGTGCAATTTTGAAAGAGATGGGAGAGGGTATCATCACGTTGACTGCCGCGCCTGACGCACCGTTGGAACACCGTGTGGTGCAGGTCGTGGGAAGTGTCATACCGTTAGCGGGCGAGTTGGTTAAGCGCGCGGCGAATCCTATCGAATTCTATCGGCTTAACAACCAACTGTTGCCCGTACAGCGCTCAAGCGTGGTGGTTAGCGTCACCGAGCCGCCCATCGTCACTCTTTCTATCTCGCCCGATAATCTAACCATTGCGCCTGAAACACCGGTGCCGTTAAAAGTCGTCGCACAGCGCAAGCCCGGATCACAGCAGATTCTTACACTTGCCCTTCTCGGCTTGCCGCCGGGCATCCGAACACAACAGTTGAACACCATCCTTGGAGGCGATCAGACGGAAGCCACAATTGTACTCGAACCGATTATTGTTGGTGTCGGGGTTACGGCGAGGCAGAACCCGTTTGTCGGTCGCGAACTCGCGACCCTTCCCTACGACGTGGTTGTGACCGCTTCCGTTGGCCAACAGATTGTTGCCAGTAGCCCTCCCGCGAAACTGTTCATCGGCGTTAACAGTTCCGGCGCTGCGCAGATAAGCGCAGACTGATTTTTGGCACACACAACTACGATACCCGTGTGCACGATTCTGTGCACTCGTAGAAATCAACTAACCGAATTCGGTAGGAGCGATCTCCTGATCGCGACCTCATGTTGCAACCGGGGGACAATCTCAACCAATCAATTGAGCGGATAGCAAGGACGATAGAACCTCCACTATCGTCAACCACACCGCCCCCATTCTTGCTTTCGTTTTCTTTCGCATGACGAACCATGCATTAGTCTTGGGAGACAGCTTAAATGAGCACCGATAGCGCAGCGCACGATCAGAGTGCCGCTTACATCCGTGATGGCGAGCGTATGGCGTACCAGCTTGGTAATCGCGGTCCACTAAAATTCAATCCCGATGGCACAGCAGACAGAGCAATCTTGGATGCTTACTGGCATTTCGGCTTCTATGTGTTTCAGGGCGCCGTAAAGGCTGACGAACTGGTGGAGTTGCAGACAGAGTTGGAGCATGCCTTTGAGCGTGCCCCGTACACCAAGGATGCCCTTTTAGACTCCCGGGGACGGTCTGCCATTGGAACCGAATCTGAGCGGTCGAGTTTTCGTTTCTCGAAGCCGCTGAGCGATCCCGATGGAGGCATGGGGCGTCACCCCGCCAAAATGCTGGTACCCGAACCGCCGCCTGACGCGCCCGATTACGTAATTTCCGGAATCTCCGGTCCTATACAGCTTCTGGACTCCTGCTTTAGGCTCTACGGCCACCCCCATCTGCTGTCCATCACCGAGCAGATAAATGGCTCCGACTTCACCCCGTTCTCCGAGTCGATGATCGTAAAGCCGGCGGGCTTGGGGCCATCGGTGGCATGGCATCAGGACGGCACCACGCACTGGGATAAAGATGATTTGGACGAAGGCACTCACGGATTTAATTTCATGTTTCAGTATTACGGAAGTACCGCGGCTAACGGTGTCTGGGTGCTTCCGGGATCACACAAACTGGGCAAACTCGACATAATCCAAATGATAGCCGACAATAATGGATCGGATCGCCTGCTCGGGGCGGTGCCCATGGTCTGCGATCCTGGCGACATCGTCATTTCCAACCGCCAACTGTTGCACGCATCCTTCCCAAATGACTCGCCCGACAAGCGAGTGACGTTCAACTTCGGTTTTCACCGCCGATCTTCGATACTAAATGTCCGGCGTAAAAGGCAAGACAAGCCCGACCTCGTCTACGACGAAGAGCTCGTCATTCAAAGATCACGTATGATTGCCCTTGCGATAGATGCCCGGCAGCAACGATTCCCGAATGAACCTCGGTACGTTTACAAGCCATTGGCTGGACAAGAAGACTCCAATCGGTGGAGCGAGGAGACGCGGGAAAGCATCCTGAACAACCGCAGTCTCATTAACTTGAGTATTTAAGCTCGACTTTGTACATTTGTAGGGTGGGCACTGCCCACCAGCCTTTGAAAGCCTTTTCCCCGTGAAATATGTCCTGTAGGAGCGAGCTCCAGCTCTCGATAACAACCCGCTCTCCGCAAATGACCAAAAAATGGCTTTGCCGCCTATTTCAAACAAATCCTACGGAACTACACAATATATCGAAAGGGTTGAGCGCTCCGGGGTTAGTGAACGATATGCCGTTGAAACAGGAAACATCACTCTGACTTCCGATTGATTTGAGCAATCCCGTCTGTCATAACCGCTCTGATTTGGTCGTTACTCAGTGCCTCACTAAAGATTGCAACCTCGTCAATAACACCGTTAAAAAATTCTCCCGGTGAATCCTTACTGCGCGTGCCAATCACACAATAGGGGGCGCCGGAATACTTGATTTCTCCATTAAACACGTAGGCAAAAACCACTTCGCCGTCAATATAACCTCTTCTCATGCCGCCGTCATACGTGATTGTCATGTGATGCCACTGGTGCAGTCGCAGTGCGCCTGAAAGAAACTCCTTATTCTCGGCGTTGATGGCTATCCAAAAAACGGGTTCGCCCTGCACTGCGCCCAATCCCAAGCTCCTCCATGGAGGAGCCCAACGCGGCGAATCATCAAAAGGAAGCGTGACCGCCGACAAACCGCTATCCTTATCGGTGTGCACCTTTATCCATGCCATCATCGTCCCTTTCGGAATTCGCAACACCTGGGCGTTTCCGCAGTCCACATAATCATCTACGCCGTCAAACTGCAATGCGGCGCCGAACCTGCCTTCAACCCATTTAGGATTTCCCACCAGTGCCCCATCGCTATTATTGCGCGAGGAATCTTTGGCTATATTTCCTTCTCCCTCATCGAAACCCCATATTCCTACGACAGTTCGCGGATTGATCTTGTCCTCTCTTGGTGTTGTAGGCGTCATCCGATACAGTACGTAGTTCTGGAGGCTTTCCCGCACAACTGAAGGTTCAAACACTTTCACCTCCGTGAGCGAGTGTCTTGCCTGAAGCTCCTTGGGGAATATCCGTCCCGAAACGACCAAGATATCCTCTCTCCGCTCACTACTCAATCTCTGAATCTCCTGAAGAACCTCCTCGGTAGATAATCCCCTTCCTCTCGCCCATGCCTCGTCCCACGGAATGAAAGATCCGAATCGTTTTGTCCGTGGATAGTAAAAGTTGTCCTTCTCTAAATATCCAAGGATTTCCAGTGTCACGTCATCTGGCGGTTCTGCCGCAACAATCATTTCGTCCAGATTTTCGGATTTGATGAATTGAGCAACTGCCTTACCTCCCGAAAAAGGATATTTGTAGTCCATTATCGCCGCGGCAACGCCGCCGACCAGATGAAGCACGAGGAACACGGTGAGAACTACACCAAGATATCTAGCCAATCCCAAACTGATTCCATTTAGGCGATTAACCAAATCAAATTTCAACTTTGGAAAGTCCCGGCAATAATGGCACAGCCAGTTTGCAGCGATAAACGCCATGAAGAGAAAACCCCAATGACGTATAAATCCGAAGCGTTTTGAGTAAAACAAAGCCAAGAGACCAATAGTTCCAAACAGATACATTAGGAAAGCCATAGGTTTCCTAATGAAAAGGAACAGTGCGAAAAGGAGGATAAGTACGGCTAAGACGTATTTGACTTCATGCGCGGCAGGAAGCCTGTCTAGGAGATAGGTGTTCCAAAAACGCAGCGTGAATTCCGGTATCGGGAGGAACGCTTTGGGCAAGATATTCAGGACATTCAGAAAGTGATTCAACTCGAACTCCGTCCTCCACCCCGGAAAAATCCCTTGGCTCGGACCGGATGGCTTCAGTTGGACAATCGCCGTCACAATCCCAAACAAAATCAATCCGAAGCCGATTCCAATCTCTTTTCTGGGTGGTCGCTCAGTGTCAGTCATAATCTCCCAGCATAAGCCAATGCCAATGGATATTACGATGATCAACGCATGTACGCTGGTATGAGCCATCAGCAGAAGGATGAAGCCTAAAAGAGGTAACCTTGTTTTCCAGCTCCGAAAAAGCGCGCAGAAAACGAAAAGCAATAGCACTCCCAAGGCATAGTTTCTACAGAGAATAGCGTATTCATAGAAGGGCAGATATCCAAACACGAAAAGCGTTTTCTGCAGCCGCGTGAAAGGCGAAAATCTCAAGAAGACATACGCCGAGATGGTTGCTATAATGAGATGAAAAGGCTGCATGATGATGGGTGACTGCGTGATAAGTTTTAAAGCGTAAAGGCAGATATGCCATAAACCGGGGTGCCCGTCATATCGATTAAGGTGGTACAGGATTTCAATTGGTGAGGCGCTGTCCCGTGCAATCAGCCATGCCTGCATTTCATCTCTCCACATTTCGTGGTGCCAGGCGATAAGGCCTCCGAGAAGCAGAAAGAGTGCCGAAACCGCCATTGCGTAGGAAGAATCGGATAATTGCGGCAGGATGTTCTCTTGATGACTTCGACTATTGACCGTATCCGGTTGTGCAGATGCCATTGTCCTGTTTCCTCTAACCGCGTCTTGTAACCTCGGCTTCATCCACTTGTAGCGCGGCATTGGTAATCGTCAAATCACTAATTTCTTGACTCACTGCGATCCGCTGAGCAAACAACGAAGGCGATAGAACTCCCATAGAGATTCCTTCAACCGCTCCGAATCGCGACAGGTCTGTCAAAACAGAGCGCTGTCGAATCCGATTTCCTCCCTATTAGCAAGAGAAAATCGTTAATCTATCCATAGGTTAATACTCTCAATGTCTCCTTGGTCTGGCAGATAGAAAAAACGCCAGAATCATCTTGTTGCAATAGCTAACTCGACAGCCACTCCGGAGCAATCGCACCTGACGGTAGAAGATCGACCGTGCGACTGGATCAAGGCACCGAATGGGGCGCGTGAAAAAATCTCTCTGCAATTATAAAATCGCGAACTTGCCTTCTTAGATGGAATATTCTCTTGCTTGCAATAGAAGCCCTGGAGGGGCGATAGGTGTATAGTAGTTGATACCCCATACTACACCAGCCCCAGCGGGGGCGACAGGCAGGTGCTTGGCTCGTGGTGCCAATCCTCAGCCATCAAATCGTTGATTTCCTTCGGTGATTAGAAAATCACCGAGAAGATCTCATCTGCGATTTGCCGATTGCAAATCCCTCTTCTCTTCCCATTGCACATCTCGTCTAGAGAGAGGTAGAGCGCTTTCCACACCCCAAAACCAGATGCGATTCCTCTGTCAGCCATCTCTAAAGGTTCCGACAAGCGCGAATCATTTCTCCAATAAATCCAGACATGACTTAAATCGACGGTCATGGTCCGCAAACTGTTTTAACCACTCAACAACTGTTTTGCCATCGCTAAGTCTAGCTTGTATATCTGCGCCATTTTCCACAAGAAATTGAGTGGTTTCTACGTGTCCATGACCGGCTGCACAGTATAGGGGAAAGTGTCCGTGATCTGACATCGCATTCGGATCTGCACCGCAAGAGACCAGTTGTTCCACAATGTCAAGGTCACCGTTTCGAGCAGCATGGTGCAAGGCTGTATCGCCTCGGGCGTAGCGTTCTCGTGTTAGCCCTGCGTTGTCACTGAGGATGGCGTTTACCCGCGGCACATTGGCTAAGAAAACGGCATAGATAAACTGCCGTGCGAGTTCGGTTGATGGCTTGGTATGCGCATCCAACCCGCCGTACGCAACGAGCAATGCTACGACTTCCTTGTTGTCTGGTACTTCCCCGGCATAGTGTACAACATAGCCATCATGAACTGCCAAATCGGCACCACAATCTATCAGGTATTTGACAACATCATAATGGCGTCTTAGTCCGGCGTGAAAGATGGGACGCCAATCGTATTTGTCATCTTGATCGACTAACCTCGGGTGTTGTTCGACAATTTTCTTCACTGCATCAAGATCGCCGCTTGCTGCCGCGTCATGAATTGAACCGACTTCCATATCTATTCTCCATGTGTTGGAAGATTTGAGTTTTCTTCAAGGGAAAAAGCTCGAATTCAATGTGGAGTCAAGGTGCTGTTAGCTAATGTGCTACCGGGCTTGTCGACGGGTTATCCAAAGGGCAAAATCGCGCTAGTGGCATATCGCCAACCGCGGATTATTGAATCCGCGCGTGTTGACCATCGGTCATCCAGCACCGCACTCTTCTTGTCTTTTCCACCCGAAACTTTCAAAAAATTGCCCTTCCGATAGTTTTCGAGCGCCTGCCTAACATAAGGCACCATATTGACGGGTAACTCGTGGAAAGAATGCCAGGATAAATCATCACATTTGTCCGGCTCTGCGTTGACAATGCTTCCGTTCCATCTGGAGGCGGCAAGAAAGAAATCCATCCGTTCATCCTCTCCAATCCTGTGCATAACCCCGACTACTTCGATGTCCGAGGGCTGAATTTCAATTCCCGCCTCTTCCTTCGCTTCTCGGATTGCCGCTGCCTTCACCTCCTCGTTACCGTCGATGTGACCGGCAATCACGCTGTAATTCCCATCCTCATAACCGGTGTTAAAACGTCTCAAGAGCAGGACTTCATCCTCGTTGTTCGTAAGAAAAATATGCACCGTTGCAATCAACTTGAATTTGTCAGGCATCTTTGCGCCTCATAGACAAAGCACTTAATCAGGAAACGCGAATGGTGTAACACCTCGGCACATGCGTGCAACTCATCGCTCGTCAACCACCGCTCCCGTCGTTGCCATCCAACGTATTCACCGCCTGCCCTATGTAACGGTTGAACGCAGGACAACAATTCAACTTATTTAGGCAATTTCTCCATCTGAAGGTGCATAGGATCGTCATTGACGACGACAAATCCCAGCCTCTTGTAGAAGGCAATGGCACGGGCGTTAATCTTTAGCACCCGAAGCATCACGGGCTTTTGTTCTAGGTTAGCATTGTTGGCAATCCGTGTCATGCACGCTGATCCAATTCCTCTGCCTTGGTATTCGGGAAGGATGAACAACTGATGCAGCTTAACCGCCTCGGAAGTGCTAGACGTTGCAAAGAAACCAACGTCGGTGCCACAATACTCGATAATGCGGAAATCGTGTGAAGCAAACCTGGCGTTCTGTTACCTTCAAACACCGCTTCAGATGAATTTTTTTTCTTGGTTGCTCAAGTCATGTTAAACGTCCGTGCGGATATGTTCTTTCTAAGGCATCTGAGTAAATGAAATCACGTGGGAATCGAAAAAACGTCCTTGGAATTCGGTCAACGCCCTAATCTTGTCTGCTCCATACCGGTCTACATACCGTGAGACAACCAATTTATTCTCGTTGTCATCATTGCGGAGGATGATTCCAATGACAACCCCTTCGTAGGAGTCGAGAGGCTCAAATTCCCCTAAAACGTAGGCATCAATCTCCTCTCCATCCTCGGCGAGGGTACTGGGAATATACCCGTAGTTGACAGGATAGATGAATCCGTGTTCAGGATGCCTAGACCCCATAGGTCTGTCAATTATCACTTTTACTTTGGAATTAGCACGATCCCACATTGTGTATTATAATTACCAAACAACCTCTGTCAGTTGTGCGCCCGCACATGCGGAAGTCGAAACGTGTGAACGAAGCGCGGCGATAACCTCACTATTATTAGCTGTGCAGTCTCCTGAGTTCGGGGTTTAGGCGAAATCCTTCTTCGCGCCTTCGCCCCACTTCTTCCCAAGTAGTGTCACACTCGACAAAACGTATCAAGACATCCTTTGCCCTGGAAAGAATGGGTTTCCCGTGACCGAAACATAAAGCATCGAACTCAAAATGTAGAAGACTCTTGAGGGAGAAGCGTGCTTTGGCGAGGTCTACAAGGTATGCCGGATCTTTGAATCCTAACTCCCCATCAGGAATACCGCAATCCTTCCTTCCGCCACTCATAAGGTCCCCGACGATTAAAACACCATCCGGTATCAGATAAAAACTGACCTCCTCACGATGCCGAACATTTGGTACACGAACCGCCTCAATGAGATTCCAAAGCACATCGCTATCTTGAAATGTACCTGCGAACTCTATTTCGGCGCCCTGCATATGCTTCTCATAGAGCAGAACCTCACAACCCCATTTCTGCCTGAGTTGTGCAGAATTCCTCTCGTGATAGTCACAGGTCAATATTGTATGGGTCGGGACACCGAGCGCTTCCATTTGCTTGACCTCAGCATCTGAAAGAGGAAGGGGATCAATCAAGGCTCTCACTTGTGACTGATCATCATGAACCAAGAAGCTGTTCCAAGGATAGGATTGATTTCGGGAAGCGCCGTGTATCTCGCTCCACGTAAGTAGATGAGGGGTCAATCGAAGCAACATGATGGTCGCTCAAAGAAGAGAATCTGCCGGTCTTTTGCAAACAGTCTTCCTGCATTATGACTATTGCTTTCAAGCTAACGAATGCCAAGCGGCATGAAATGGAAGAACAACAAAAATCGTACTGGTGCATGAAGCGGTTTATCAGGCTGTTGCGGTTTTCCCCTGTTTCACGCGCTTCGAAATCCCAATCTCTTCTGGACATCCGGGGTTGTCTGTTTTCGATCGCTTTTACACGCTGAATCCGCGCTTCCGATAGAAACGCCTCGTTGAGTTGTAGGGTTCGTAGTCCACACTGTCCCCGAGTGTATAAGTTGCAAGTTCATCTATTCCCAAATCTCGCGCTTTCATTTCCGCGGCTGCTAGAAGCCTAGTGCCAATTCCCGGCTTATGAAATTTCCTGGCAACCCTAAGCCACCCGATGTGAAGCCGCCCCTCTGCCACGTACAGTGTCAAGAATCCCACCACCTTTTGGCCAGAAACTGAAACAAATCCCTCCTGATGACGTATGTCAACAGGGATTGATTTAGCCCTCGCAGTCTCGTCAAACCATTCAGGTAGGCTTTCCGCAACTGCGAGAATTCCAGGATGATGTTTCTCTTCCAAGGGTAGGATTTGGGTCAAGTTCGGTTGGTCTTGCATATAGTCAAATTCATCTTGGGTGGTGAAATAATGGTTATATTAATCCAGTATTTCAAATTACCAATCTGATGAACTAGGTTTCCTGAAGGGGCGACGCACAAATGTCGCGCAACGGCAACTGTCGATAGCGATCGTTGCTGCCATCAACGGGAATTGCCTCAACTGCACTCTTTAGGATGATTGGCAAGCCACTCCCGCTTCGTCAGTTGAAATCCGCGGAACGGTTCATCCTTGAACTTGGGAATATCAGAGACATATTCACCGGTTTCCCGAAACCCGTTTTTTTCAAGCACACGCGCTGATGCGGGGTTTCGCCTCAGGCAATTCGATCGAACGATATCCATTCCGAGTTCGCAAAATGCGTAACGGAGCGCGAGCGCAACGGCATTGGTAGTAATTCCCTTGCCCCAGTGGGACACGGCAATTGCATAACCACATTCGAGACTTCGATTTTCACGATCGATTGAACGAAGGTCGAGAGCTCCAATCAGCTCGCTATCAGCAAGGATGGCAAAGTAAAACGCCTCCCTATTTGCATGCGCTTCAACTGCCTCCTTGACAAAGGCCTCACCGCCATCTGGGGGATAGGGTTGGGGGATTGTCGTCATGCGAGCCACGCGTTCATCCGACGCGTAGCGTTGTACTGCTTCGGCATCGCCAAGCTGCAATGGACGTATTGTAACCTCTGGTTTAGTTATCATGATTTGTGCATCGTGCACCTAGAGATACTCTTGGCACTTACCTAGGACGGTAATCTTCCTTCTTTACCATGTATTTCGTCTGTACAAATCCAAAGTCGAAAACGGTCGTACGCATGTGGACCAAGCTAATGCTTTTCTCTAAAGAGCCGAAGAGCGGTGTCCCGCCCCCAAGGATAATGGGGATTATCGTCCCCGGGATTTCATCGACCAAACCCACGGAAAGACACCGTTGAATTGTAATTCCGCCATCAACGTATACACGCTCCGCCCCTTCATCTGGGAGCCTTTTTCGAGGAGATCCTGTGGTGCGTCCGATGAATGCGTGACAGTTTTCAGCACATTTGGCGGTAGAGAGATCGCGTTACGACTCGGAACAACAACTGGCTTCCCCTCATGAGGCGATTCACCGAAGGACAATACCGTTTCATAGGTTTTTCTACCCATGATGATTGTGTCGACCGAGCCCAAGAACGTCTTGAAGCCGCAATCTTAGTCAGTCGGAATGACAGCGTTTGATGGAATCTCTATCGCAATCGCTATTCGCTCATTTGATCTATCCACTCGCTTAATCGTCAACCAGTCGAGGTCGCCGTCTTTCCCAGGGATGAACCCATCCAAACTAGTTGCGATGTAGGCGAATACTCTGACGGGCATTTGATTCGATTTCAACCTCGAAGCTTCAAATTAAGCAAGTTTCAATATAAAAAGTTTACGGAATTAGTAGCTTGTAGCTTTTAGACTGACGACAAACATAAAACTTGGTACCCTGTCGTAAATCTTTTCGTCACACGTAGATGTCCATAGTGACTATTCTTCTCGTAGGAGTTTGCTATGGACATTTTGAATCTTATGAAAGAGTTTCCAAATCAAGAATCTTGTCTCAGATTTATAGAGGAAAAACGTTGGAAGGACGGTGTTTGCTGTATCCACTGTGGCAGTGAAAAAGTTGGACGCAAGAACAAAAACGACATTACTACTGGTTGGAATTGCTACGATTGTGAATCTAGCTTTTCGGCTACAGCAGGAACCATCTTCCATGGTACCAAGATACCTCTCCAGAAATGGTTTTTGGCTATCTCAATTCTTTCCAATGCCAAGAAAAGCATATCGAGTTGTCAGCTTGCTCGTGACTTGGACATGAATCAAAAGTCCGCTTGGTATATGGCAATGCGCCTCCGTGAGAAAATGAGTGATAGTGATGAATTGCTGAAAGGGATAGTTGAAGCGGACGAAACCTATGTCGGCGGCAAACCCAGAGCAAAATCTAAGAGAGGTAGAGGCACAAATAAATCTCCCGTCATCGGCGTAGTCGAGAGAGGCGGTCGGGTGGTTGCTAAATTCATGAAGGTTCTATCTGGTGAAAATATCAGAGAATTCATCCTTAGCAATGTCTCACCCGATGAGTCTATTCTTATGACTGATGAATTTCGCTCTTACAATAGTCTGGACGAAGATATCGAAAGACATGTTATCCATCACCAAGAGAGATATGTTTCTGAGGACGGCGTAACTCACACCAACACCATCGAGTCGTTTTGGGCTTGTGTCAAGAGGTCATTCTACGGAACGCATCATCACTACAGCAAGAAGTGGCTGCCACTGTATATCATGGAGTCTTGCTGGAAATATAATCGCAGAAAAGATGATGAGATTTTCATAAGATTTTTTGATGAATGCTTCACCTGAGCCACATGAATTGTTTGGCTATCGGTATATTCTGTCAACGACAACATCATGGTGTGCTGAAAATCCCATAGTGTTGGAAATTAAAATCCCGCAGATAACCCGCAATGCTCCCGCGAGCATGTACAAACGCTTGGTCAACATGATATGCCTCCATTTCTCTCTTATAGAGATGTATTTTAGTGTGAATCAAGATTCCGAACACTGTCTAAAATGATTGTACATTAAGAAGAGAAAAGCAAGCAAATCGACCAAAAAGCAGTTAACTACTAAGTCCCAAAGTTTATCTTCCGCATCGACTAGGAAGAATGGAAGCAGACCCGTATTGCAAACATGCTGCTCCTCTGGAGCGAAAGAACGGAAGCCAATAGCTGGATAAGAAGTTGCTTGATTTGTCAATCCAGCAGGAGCGGTCGGTAGCCGGTGCGCTGTGGTCTTTGTCAAAATGTAAAATTCATCATTGAAAATTGCTTAAGAGTTTTGCGAAAATTGCCCATTAACCGGCACTGTCGCTGTCCACAGTGTCACCTCGAATGGTACTTCTATGTCCGACCGTGAATCTCCCTCACATTTATAATGGTTAAGCAGCCAGCACAGTCAACCAATATACGTACGTAGTATAAGCCAATCCGGATACTGTCATGACGCATGCGACAGTTTTCATCACGGGACTTAGCCAACCTGTCTTGGTAAGGTGAAACGCGACGTGATTCAGTAGCAGCATCAACACCACCGCGAGGTTTATGACTGTGATGTGTCGGTCAGAAATGTATTGCCGGACATATAAGTGAATAATGACGTTAACACCAAGTAGACAGAGAATTATCGCCAAGAATCCATATTTCCACACAGCCCCAATTAGGTCGGTTATCTTCGTTTCTTTGCCTTTTCGGACGATTTCTCTAACTATCCGATGTTTCCTCTCTTGATCGTCAATCTTGATCTGTAGTTGCCGTTTTTCTGCCTCGGTGAACTGCCTCATGAGAGTCGCTCTCCTCGTATGTGCTGTCCAACAATCAATCGTCCTTGATACACTCCTTCACGCTCCTACCAATGTAACCGTTAGTTTGGTTGCAAATCTGATCCAGACTTGGTAAGCAACATAGGCGAGTACCAAGACTATGGAAACCCATTCAACTGTCTTCAAAAGGCGTTTCTTCCAACCCTGTTTAGCGAAGTGGGTTGCAATATGATCGAGTAGAGCCAACAGTGTAATTACGAGGATGTAGAATTGTTCATGCACAAAACTTCGAAAAAACAGGAGGATAATCACGTTGAATGCGACTGCGAAAAGAATAAATGCCAAAGGCCAATATTTCGCGTTAGGTGATTCGCTTTCAGATCCCCTAAGTCGCCGTTCTTGTTGGTCTCTTATCTTGGATTGGAGTTGCTGTTTTTCAGCCTCGGTGAACTCGCGCATGAGGACTCAGCCTCTCTCATACTGTAGTCACGGATTGACGGAAGATGAAAAATGCCATGCCCCTGCGTTCTAACGGGCCTAATTGACCACTAACAGTATACGCATTCGATAGTGTCAGGTGCGAAAGTCCCGTAAGTCTACTCCGTAGAGTAATATTTATCCAAAGCGGCTAGATTCACCAACTCCTGTTTAAGAATTAACACATCTGCAAATCTCTGAGGAGCGGCTCCATGCCGTTTGATTGGCTTAAAAATGTGAATTTTGGAAACTCTAGAATTGCCATCGTAATCAAAATGAATACCCTCATTCCAGTACCAATGTGCCTCGCCATTTTCTTTAATCTCTTCGGCCGTCCCAAATTCTTCTTCCACACGTTCGCGGGCGCTTCCCACACCGATACGCCCCGCGGTTTTTGCTTTATTGGGCTTCCTGATAAACAGACTCTCGACAAGATCGATACCATCGACGAAACCAGATATACCAATATCAGGTTCCCAATAAGCAAAAAAGGATTCATCACGATTGCTCGGTTTCCCATACATCGCTTTAACTTTGACAAAAGAATCTCCCAACTTAATGCCAGCGGCTTGTTTTCCCTCCACAATCAAGGAGTGAATAACCCTGACAGTTATCGATTTGGCGGCGGGTTCGTTTATGCCATCGCTAATGTGTAGCGTGACTGTAATTGAACCCATCTCAATCGGGACAGTCCATGTCGGCGTGTGTGTTGTCTCCGAACTGAGCACGCCCGCCTCCACGTCCCAGTTGTAAGTCAGCGTATCCCCATCAGCATCATTAGTCTTGGCTTGAAGTTGTAGACTGCTACCCGCATGAACACTCTCCGGAATAACGATTTCCGTGACAACAGGCGCAGAATTTTGGAGGTTGATGGGGATTTTTCTTGATTTGACAGTCGGTTTGTTCACACCATCATTGACAGAGACTTTCACGATTGCCCATTTTGCGTCTGAAGGGACGGTCCAGTTCACGGTGCGCTCTGTCCTTGTGTCAAGTTATCCATTTTCTACTTCCCACACATAGTTCAAAATATCGCCATCTATGTCTCGTGCCAAAACTTGCAATTCGACGCTATCACCTGGGTTGACCATTTCCGGAACAATTAGATAATCAATAACGGGAGGGCTATTGCCGCGTCCATCTAGACTCTCGCCATCTCCACATCCAATAATTACGGTTAACAGGCAAAACAATAATATCCATCGTATGACAGTTTGCTTCATTGTGCCAGTTCCTCCAGAGAAAGAAGTCTGTTAAAACAACAAGAATCAAACCGCGGGCAAAACCCTTCTAACCGGGGTTAGCGAAAACCATCAAGCACAGTGTTCACAATTTTTTTAAGTGAATTGACAGATAGGAATATGGGAGAGGTTTATGAACGAACGCCGCAACTGAAAACCGACAATCAAACGGGACGGTTGGTCAGAAAATCCTTGGATAGAGTGAGATACCACTTGCTACGACTGTCGTGAGAATCCCCACCGCCGCGAGCAGATACAATGCAAACGGAATCATACTTGGACGCACAGATGCGGCGTGAAAATACTGGTTCATCCCATCGCTGATTTCTGTTAGCAAGGGATAATGCTCGTCTTGCTTGACTGCGATATGGACTGCCCCTATCCTCATAGATATTTGCAGGTCGGCTTCAACAGATGTCAACTTTATGTGTCTTTTTGAGAGAAAGGATGTAGGCCTTCTAATCGAAAAGGGCTCTTCGTAAGACAACTGCAACTCTTCGAGCGTTGCTATTAGCGCTTCACGGAATGGCGCGTATGTCGCGCCGAATGCCGTGTAACCCTTCATCCATACAATCAGAAGGCTACACACGGCTATCACAAGGCTACACACGGATAAAGGAAGGGAGGATTGACTCGTGGATAAGCCTGGAGGAAAGCAGGTTATATAGAAACAATAAATAACAGCCGCAAAGAGCAAGGGAATGCAAATAGCGAGTAATGCTGGACCAAACCACCCCATCGAAATTAGGAAAGGCCGCCGCGTTTTGAATCCTCGAATCGCAACCACAAGGATGGGAACTGCCACGATTCCAAGTAGAAAAAGGAGCAACACAAAAGAGAATAAATATGGTTTCACGATTCTGTTCCTCTTATCGTTCCGACCCGATGAGGTTAGGTTGTCCACAATGCACGGTCGAGTCGAGAAATTTGAGGTGTTGGACGTACGCCTTTCTCTGGCATGTGTCCAACCCCCAAGACCTCGATTCCTCAGGCGTCAACCACATAATTCACGTGGAGATACTTTATCGACGCGAGCAATCGTCGGAGTGGCACACCTACGAATGCTCGCATCTCCCTAACAGGTTTTAATTCTCCACCGTAGCATCGAACCCAGCATCTGTAACGGCAGCCGCCAATGTGTCAGCGGCAACTTTTCCGGACTCAACCTTTACGACGGCTTTGTTCGGAAGCGAAACAGCCGCATCGGTAACGCCAGCAATTTCAGAAAGTACAGCCTGCACTTTCGAAACGCACGCGCCTCACGTCATGTTCGATACGGACAACGTAATCTCCTCCACTGCGGTAACCGGTGATTGTTGTGTTTGAGGAGTTTCGGTTTTCTCAGTGCTCGCTTTCTTTTCCGACTGACATCCAAGTACCACAACAATCGTGAAAATGCAGCCCAACAGCACTCTCGTGATACGCATTTATTTCCACCTCCTTTCGAAAAGAATCAAATTTGACACCTAAATCAGTTGGCAGCCTTGGCGCCAAATCCCGCGCCTTCCACAGCGGCAGTTAGGTCGGCAGTAGCGACCTTTCCGGTTTCGACGTTAACGGTAGCTGTCTGCAGGTTAACGTTCACATTGGTGACTCCGGGGAGGTTGGTAAGTGCAGCCTGCACTTTAGCTACGCAGCCTCCTCACGTAACACCTGTGAGATTCAATGTTACTTCCTCTACTTTCGCTGCTGCCGCGGCTCGATCGGGTTTTGCCGTTTCTAGTACCTGTGCCGGCGCCGGTGACGCCTCGGGAGCTACCAATTTCTTACTGCATCCCGTTACGACTACCGTTGCGGCAAAGCAGATTAGTAATGCCCTCATAATACGCATTTTGATTCACCTTCTTTCCAAAATAGCGATTTAAATCCCGTGTCGGGATTTTGTTTGATTCTATCCGAATAGGTCTTCGGTTGTCAAGACCTATCGTCCCAATACAATGGAGAATAATGCTTGACAGCAAAATCGGAATCGGAGTAGAATTGGGCAAATTCGAAAAAGGAACATACAAAGAGATGGCAATATTGGAAGGCGGACAGATTCTCGCCAAAGCGTTAAAACTGGAAGGTGTCGAGTACTTGTTCACGCTTTGCGGCGGAACTATCGAGTCAATCTATGACGGATGTCTCAGAGAAAACATCAAGATTATTGATGTGCGTGTAGACCAATCCGCCACGATGATGGCGGATGCCTATGCCCGCGTCACCGGGAAAGCTGGTGTGAGCGCCGTAACCAGAGGTCCGGGCCACGCCAATATGATATACGGCTTGGCAACTGCATATATGGCGGGCTGCCCGTTGTTTGCGCTGAGCGGCAACAGCGACGCCGACCAACTCGACATGGGCGGCTCGCAGGAATACAATCAGATTGGCTTGGTCAAGCCGATAACCAAGTGGGCTAGGCTGGTCATGCAAACGGAGCGCCTACCCGAATTTGTGGCGGGCGGGTTTCGAAAGCTTTGGGCAGGCCGCCCGGGCCCGACGCATCTAAGCGTTCCCTACGACATTCTGTACGATAAGATTGATGATGCTAATCTGAATTATCCCAAACCTTCGGAATACCGCTCCACCGCGCGGATATGTGGCGATCCGGAGTCAATTGACCACGCGTTGAGGCTACTGTCCAAAGCAAACAACCCGGTGATTATTGCGGGTGGTTTAATCCACTGGCACGGTGCGACCAACGCCCTCGTGGATTTCGTCGAGGCGACAAGCATTCCCGTCTTCTCCAAAGAAAGCGATGTCAACGCAATCAATCACGCACATCCACTCTTCTTTGGAAAGGCGACGAATAGATTTGCAGGCGCCACGAAAGAACTTCGGAACGCTGACGTGGTTCTCGCATTGGGTGTTACGTTCGATACGACAATTGGTTACGGCGGACCACCCCTCTTTGATAAGGATGCAACGTTCATTAGTGTCGATATAAACGCCGACGAAATGGGCAAGAATCGCTCATTTGAGGTCGGCATCGTCGGGGATATGAATTCGGTATTGACGGAAATGACCGAGTCGGTGGATGAACACGACTTTCACAGACCAAGTGACTGGATTGAGCGTTTGAACCTTGCCCGTGGGGAATTTTTGCATCGGATGTCTGCGGCGGAAAATTCTGACTCCGCACCTATGCACCCGTTGCGTATTTGCAAAGAGGTGCGTGAACTTTTTGGTGATGATGCCACAATTTCCATTGATGGAGGAGATACCGCGCTGTTTTCCTTAATGGCATTCAACCACTATCACCCCGCGCACTTCCTATCTACAGGTCCCATCGGCGGGATTGGTCAAGGGGTGCCGTTTGCGCTTGCCGGTAAGTTGGCAAGACCGGATAAACCGAGTATCTTGATAACCGGCGACGGCGCCTTCGGTTATGGGATCATCGAATACGATGCCGCCCTCAAACACGATTTGCCTATCATCACAATCGTCTCCAGCGATCAGGCGTGGGGTATCGTTCGTCACCCGCAAATTAAACGGTACGGTTTGGAGCGTGCCGTTGCTACAGACCTTCGGTCCGTAAGCTACGAGCGTGTTGCAGGAGCACTTGGCTGCCATGGTGAACTCGTCACTACACCGGCCGAGATTCGCCCCGCATTGCAACGAGCCGCAGACGCAGGTGTCCCGGCTGTGGTTAACGTCCCTACGATGTTCACCAGCGCAGAAGCTTTCTACCCACAATAAACGGAAAGTAGCAGGTCTTGATTGCATTTCGACCACATCGTCTAACCAGAGCACTACCCGATGCAACCATACTTCATTGCACGGCTTGCGAAATCTGCAGAATCCTAATAAACTCTGGTAAACAAGGGGGATTTTCCCCTATAGTCATTGCAACTAAGAATTACACATGTGTTTATAACATACCCAATTTCCCACCCATTCCCATTGAGCGGGTCGGGCTTCTAGCCCGACCCGCTCAATGGGAAACGTTGCAAACCAGGAGATTGTGAGCTACGTTGAGCCAATTAACGCTCATATGTGTAAATATAAATGCAAATGACTATAATGGTGCCAGTGTCCGCCTTCTCTCATGCCGATTGCCCGTTTTTTTGCCACGTCCGCTAAAGGGATTGAATCCATCCTTGCCAAGGAACTCAAGGAATTAGGGGTTGAAAACCTTAAGACAGCCAGCGGTGGAGTGCACTTTGAGGGTTCGATGGAGGCCCTGTATCGAGCCAATCTTTGGCTCCGCACAGCGAACCGGGTGCTCATGCAGCTTGCCGTCTTTCCATGCCCTACGCCGCAGGTCCTGTACCAAAATGCGCGTCAGATTCGTTGGAGCGAGTGGATTTCTGCACAACAAACACTGACTGTCGATTGCAACTGTCGGGATTCGGCAATCACTCACTCCCACTTCGCTGCACAGAAGATCAAGGATGCAGTTGTCGATCAAATCCGAGACAATACCGGAAGCCGCCCGAATGTAGACACGCGGAATCCGGATGTCCGAGTCAATGCCCACATTGCAAACGATTCCTGTGTCCTAAGCCTTGACGCTTCCGGGGATGGCTTGCACATGCGAGGATACCGCCGTCAAGCAACGGAGGCCCCGATTCGGGAGACATTGGCGGCGGCTATCGTCGAGTTGGCTGACTGGAACTCCGAAGGGTTCTTTATTGATCCGATGTGCGGGTCGGGCACCATCCTGATTGAAGCCGCTCTGAAAGCGCTGAATTATGCTCCCGGGCTTCTGCGCGTAGGCAATCGATGTTTTGGCTTTCAACGGTGGCGGGACTTCAACGGCGAATGCTGGGAGCAGATAGTCAGCGAAGCGAGGAATCGGATTCATGACAAGATTCTCGGTCGCCTGCTAGGGTACGACCTTTCACGTACAGCGGTCAACATCGCCAAAATGAATGTAAGCGCAGCCGGTTTGACAAATCAGATTCGTCTCTCGAGAGGAAATGTTTTAAACCTGAATCCTTCTGGACATACTGGTGTTATCGCCTGCAATCTGCCGTTCGGCGAGCGATCTGGCGACGTGGAAGCACTTGCTCCTCTCTATAAAGGAATCGGTGACATTCTCAAGCAAAGATGCACCGGCTATAAGGCGTACCTTTTTACCGGCAACCTGAAGTTGGTGAAATCCATCGGTCTGCGTCCATCTCGTCGTTTTGCTCTGCACAATGGCCCAATTGAGTGCCGTCTTCTGGAATACGAGTTGTATTAGTAAATAATCGGACAAAAGTTAGTCATTGTGCTAGTCAAGGGGAGGGTTTAAAGTAGTTAAGGCGTGATGCGTAAGAAGACAAAAAAGAGGAGACGCCAATCAACACGCGTACAGAAATTGTGACGAGGTGCGAGTATCTGCTATCTATCGGGACATCACAACAGAGGCTAGTGACCAAACGTTTCCTAGGTAACTTGTGTGTTTCACGACGAAGTTCGATCTGAATTTAGAGTTAGCAAAGCATGAGAAATGTCAAGTCGATGGTGTCGCAAAAATCGATGCTCTTCACAGAGTCTGTCATCAGGGGTATGACACAACTCTGCATTCGTCACGGCGCTATCAACCTATCGCAAGGCACGCCCGGTTTTGAGCCGCCCGACGAGGTCAAGCAAGCGGTGGCGGCCGCCGTGCGCAACGGCTATAACCAATATAGCGTCACATGGGGAGCGCCGAGCCTTCGACGGGCCATTGCTGCGAAGATGACGACCTTCAACGGCATCCCGACCGATCCGGAATTAAATGTGACAATCACTTGTGGCGCCACCGAAGGGATGATGTCGACGATGTTGGCAATCATCAATCCCGGCGATGAGGTGATTGTTTTTGAGCCGTTTTATGAGAATTACGGTCCCGATGTCATCATCTCCGGCGCAAAGCCGGTCTATGTTCCGTTGCGCGATTCTCCAAGAGCGGATGGCTCTGTTGGATTGGCGTATGACGTGGACGAACTTCGTCGTGCTTTCAGCGGTAACACGAAAGCCATAATCTTAAACACTCCGAATAATCCTCTCGGTAAGGTCTTCGGGCATGATGAACTTAAGGAAATTGCGGCGCTCTGCTGCGAATTTGACTGCTTGGCTGTCACGGACGAGATTTACGAACATCTTATCTATGACAATCAGACGCATATTAGCATCGGCTCTTTCCCGGAAATGCGCGAACGGACAATAACTGTGTCGGGTTTGAGCAAGACCTACTCAATGACAGGGTGGCGACTGGGATATGTTATCGCCCCACAGTATTTGACAGATTCCATTCGCAAATTTCATGACTTTTTGACGGTTGGGGCACCACACCCCTTGCAAGAAGCGGCTACAGTCGCTCTAGGGTTGGGCGCTGAATACTATCGCACCCTAGTCGAGGAATATGATGCTAGACGGAAAACCTTCTTGCGGTTGCTGATCGATGCAGGCTTCCACTGCTATCCCCCGGAAGGCGCGTACTACATCATGACGGAAATTGGTGATTTCGGTTTTGAAGACGACACGCGGTTTGCGCATTGGCTTGTCAAAGAGATTGGAGTTGGAGGGGTGCCCGGATCGAGTTTCTATAGCCGTCCGGAACTTGGTCGAACAAAACTGAGGTTCATGTACAGTAAACCCGAATCGGTTTTGATTGAAGTTGGAGAAAAGTTGATGAAAATCCGTGAGAAGATTTGATTTGTGTAAACAATTTCAAGGGAAATCCTGTCTGAAGCATGGCTACGTTGTTGTTATTGTGTCAGTGTTTTCACTTGAACGTGCGTAAGACATTGTATCAGTTCTAGTCTCAAACTTTACACTGCTAAACCAAAAGGAGATTAATGAGACACCTCAACGTTTGTTCGCTAACACTCTTTTCACTCCTCTTGCTATTGAGATGGGCTCCCGACTCCAATGCACGGGCTTTTAGGATAGCGAAACTTCCGGGCGCGGGACCTAATTTTGGCTGTGCCGCTTGTCATGTCAATCCCGGCGGCGGTGGGGAGCGAAACGCTTTCGGCCTAGATTATGAAGCGATAGCACTCGCTGCCGGCGATGTTTACACTGACGAGCTCGGTCAAAAGGATTCAGACGGCGACGGTTTTTCTAACGATGAAGAGTTCAAAGCTAATCCGCCAACTGAGCCGTGGAATCGCGATTCCCACCCACCGAACGTGGCTGTGGAGCCATTTGGTAAAATGTTTGCAATCTGGGCACGGCTCAAGCTAGAACCAATTGGATCTGGTCGGAATTTTCGCCACACGTCTGCGAACACTGTGCTGGAGTCGCCTACGGTGTTAAAACGGCCGCCTCGCCTAGTGCACCAAGCAGATTCCGTGGTAGTTGAGGACAACCCTTTCGCAGCCAAGAATGAGCCGCAATCGGATGCCAAGCCCTCTGTAACAAAAAACAAGAAGAATCTCAAAGTTAGACAAAATCTCACGGGCGGGGTACGTAAGGAATAGGTTTCGATTGAACATACGCAACTCAATCTTTGAAGTCCTGTAGTTCTCCAACTTATCTCCGAATAACACAATGCGCCATATCCGTTGTCTGGACGACTGAACACCGTTCGCAGTTTTCAAGTAAGGCCGCAGGTCAGAAATTTGATTGGCAATCTAAGCGTCACACGGCTAGATGAAACCTAGGTTGGAGCTTGTTTCTATTGAATCCAAATCCGAGACTAGCCGAATTTTCGCGCCGAACGCGTCGCCGTTCATTGTTACATCTCGAATCCGGGAATCGTAGAATTATTATAGAAATGGAAAAGAATACAAACGTGAAACTTCTCTATCCACGGATAGCACTACTCGCTTGGCTACTCGTAATCATCGCCTCATCTATCCAATCAGAAACCGTCGACAATACTCACCATCAGCAAACATTAAACCTGACGCTTGAAGAGAGCATCACACGGGCACACGAAAGCAATTTGAATATTCTCTCACTCAAAGAGAAAGTAAACGCCTCTGAAGCTCAAGTCCGAGTCACACGGGCGCGTCTTCTACCCAATGTGTCTGTTACCAGCAACTACACGTATTTTAAAGACTTATCCCGGTCTGTTCTTGAATTTGGTAATAGCGGGTTTCCGGCGTTTCCTAGGGTAGATGGAATAGAGCAGAACGGAGGGAATGGCTCGGAGCAATCAGTCATTGAGATAGAATTCGGCGCGCATCACAACCTCCAAGCAACGCTCGGTCTACGCCAACCTGTCTTTGCGTGGGGGCGTTATTTCAATGCCTATAAAGGGGCGCAACTAGACCTGGAAGCCGCAAAAAAAGAGTTGCAGTCGGGCATAAATCAACTCTCTTTGGACGTGTCGGAAGCGTTTCACGGGATACTCCTCGCACAAGAATTCGCGAACGTAGCGCAGCAAACGCTCGATCTCGTGCAGGAGCAACTTAATATGGCGCAGAAGAAGTTTAGCGCGGGTGCCGTCACAAACTTTGATGTGTTGCGTGCCGAGGTACAGTTGGCTAATACCAAAACTCAACTGATACAGTCGCGGAATCGCGTAGTCGTTGCCCAGAATGCCTTCAAAAACCTGCTCAACATCAATCTTGCCGACAAGATTCACCTGACCGGGAGTTTCGATATTCCAGAGGTATCCAATCTCAAACTTGACGCTCTTATACTATTAGGCAAGAAGAACCGTCCGGAGATCCAGCAACTTGAACTCAGCGAGGCTGCCGGTCGGAAACGCCTAGATGTCGCGAAAACCGGCAATCGCCCCGATGTTTCCCTATTTTCAAACTATCAAGTTGATGACAACGAAAAACTCACGAAGATGAACCGAATCTGGAACGTTGGTGTACAGATTAACATTCCAATATTCGATGGCATGGCGACTCGAGCAACCGTGCAGCAGACGAAGTCCGGATTGGAGCAGGTGCAACTTGCCAAACATCAAAGAATCAATATTGTAGAATTCGAGGTACGGACGGCTTATCTCAACCTCATACAAGCGAAGTCATCAATTGATGTTCAGAAAGAGACAGTAGCCCAAGCCGAGGAAAGTATGCGGATCGCAAATCTACGTTACGACAACGGAATGCTAACCAGCGTCGAGTTGACTGACGCACAACTCGCCCTTGCCCAAGCGGAAGTCAATCATCTTCAAGCGAGTCACGATTATGTAGTCGAATTTGCGCGGTTGGAAAGGGCGGTAGGACAGCCGTTGAGGTGAACACTGTCGGCATAACTACGGTTGGAACACGCAAAACGTCCAGATTTGAAAGAAATGAGATAATTCGCAAGTGCTCAGCTATGGCAGGTAGCGGTTGGGTTTCACTGGGATCTCTATCGATCAACCGACCAAATAGATCCGATTTGCGTAAATCTTAACCCGTTGGGAAATGCCCTTCACAACTGCCAAAAAGCCGATCGGTGATGATTGACAACAATGGTTCGGGACATAGCGTAGCGCATTATCCACACTACCTGCGCTAAGATTCTCGCCGTTCGCCAATACAGTAACACAAACCGTCGGGCGCGATGATGAAAAATAGAACGTACGGTTCATCAACTTGGTAGTCTGCCTCTTCTCTGTCTAAGCCGTTAGCTTTCAATTCGCTAAAGGCAAGTTCTACGTCATCGACTTCAAAGAAACAACCCTCATTCGAGGGATCGCCGCCATTCTCCGCTAAACCAATCTGAACCTCGTCTCTTGATAACACTGCGGACTTGTGAGGGATGTCTTGCCTCGCTTCCAGCTTAAATCCCATGACGGTTTCGTAAAAAGGTATCGCCTGATCCAAATCTTCAACAGGAAGGTTCATGGCATCGTCCAGATATGGGCTTGCCTTTTTGAAGCTAGCCTTGGTACTCATGTGACATTCCTTTCACCCCCGATAGTACAATAAATAGGTTCTCGGACTTGTACAGTTGCATGTTATCTATGCAACGTAACGATCGTGTTTCCTGAGGCGTTACATAACCTAGGTTGCTACCCTTCTCGGCAGGCGGAGTTTTTCGACAACTGAAGAATAACAAAACATCAAATTTAGTCCAAACAAATCTCCCGCGCTACAGCATTAGCCCCCGCCACCGGCAGCACTTTGCCTATCCCATTGCGTACAACATCGAACAGATCCGTGTTATCCATCAAGCCGCCGATTCGTTGCGCATTGGGTCCCCAACCGTAGACGGGAACGTTCGTAATTGTGTGCCCGTCGGTGGACCACGAAACAGTTGGAAAATTACCCACCCCATTGCTCTCCAGAACCTGCAATCCCCCGGTTTCGTGATCGGCAGTGACAATGACAAGCGTATCGTTGCGTCCCTCGCTCCAGTCCATAACAACTCTCAAAGTTTTGGAAAACTCAATTGTCTCGCAGACATTGCGCTCAATATCGTTGGAATGTCCCGCGTGATCTATCCTGCCGCCTTCAATCATCAGAAAAAGCCCTGCCGGATTTCGAGCCAATATGTCCAAAGCGGTTGCCGTCATTTCCGATAGGTGAGGGAGATTGCCTAACCCATCATACTCGTAAGGGAGATTTGTGTCGCCAAACTGACCGGAAACCCACGAAAGCTTTTCCGTATCTAGTGTTAACAATCCCTGTCGATCGCTTACAACGGTGTAGTTTGCAGCTTCTGCTGCATCGGCAGAAACGCCGTTGCCACCACCGCCAAACAACACGTTCGGTCGGGTGTGGTTCAGGTAGTCGTCCGCAATCTCCGCCAGATTGCTACGTTCAGGGTTATGGGCGCCAAAGGCTGCCGGCGTCGCGTGGGTAATAAACGTCGTGGAAACCAATCCCGTACTCTTGCCTTGATCTCTGAAATACTCTAGGAGAGTGTACAATGCACGCCCGTCTCCAGGTAACGCGGTGCTAAGAACGCCATTGTTGACCTTGAATCCGGTAGCCAAAGCGGTTGCGGCTGCGGCTGAGTCGGTCATGGACGAATCCGCCGAGTGCGTCGTCACTTCACCTTGGTAAGGAAATGCTTCAAATGACAGGGTGCCTGCCTCGCCATGCGCATACAGTCCGGCGGCTTTCACTTTCTCAAATCCCATCCCGTCGCCGATGCAAAAGATAACATTTTTAGGCAATTTCGGCTCACCCCTCATACGTCTTCCTCTCTAGTCTATAGGTCTCTCTTAGTAATAGTTTAACAGTTGGTAGCACTCTCACTCTTCTCGGCAGGGAATCTAACCGGACGCATACGGTTCTAATCGGATAAGCCGCGAGGCGCCATCAAAGCCCGCATTGGTAACATATTGAAATCGTCCAGCCCGATAGGCGTCCGCGTGCGAGAAATGAACGTGCCCGCAAAATATCGCGGCTATGTTATCAGACGCTCCCTCTGTTAAGAACCTGTGGAACTCCAATGTCGTTTCATTTGGGAGTAATTCCGGTTTGGCTGCCCTCGTTTCTTCCGTCCAACCCTCCGTAGCCGCCATCATGAGCGGTGTTTTCCATCGCTCAAGAACGGGGAACATGAGCGTATGAATAAAGATGGGAATGTGAATAAACAACAAGCAGGGAGTCCCGGTTGCCAACTGGTCTTTGAAGAAACGCATTTGCGCGATTGAAATATGGTAGTTGCTGTTATCAAGGGCAATTAGTTTGACACCACCAATCTCTTTCACCTGGCATTGTGGCTCTCCATCAATTAACCCCGCAAAGCGAGGACAGTATTCGTCTCGGGTCGCATCGTTCCACTGCAGAAATGGAAAATGCCAGTCATGATTTCCTAACGTATAGAGATATGGCGAGGAAAGCGTCGTTACGCCGTCTGCAATCACATCAATCGCCGCCCAAGAAGGAAAATTGGTAATGTCGCCGGTCAAGATTGTCGCGTCAACTCCCGATTCATTGCTTCGGGCAAGTGCTTCAACGAAGTGCTTGTGCGCTGTCGGACGCTTCGACTCCCCCAATTGTATCAATTTTAACGCTTCAGGATCACGTTCATCAGCGAGGTTCAAGTGCGAGTCGGTAACGTGCATTAGCGTTACTGACTGACGCAATCCCTCAATCTGAATCACTGTTTCAGTCGGGTGTTCCGGGTGAAGATGAGATATTTTCATGGGCGGCGTACTCCTTAAAATGAACGATTGCCTCGCTAATTAGCACTGCTTTGATTCGGTATTAGTTCTCCCGCTAACGATAATTAGAGTAAATGTGTTACAGGACAATGGCATTCTCATATCTTTTTTGTGTCGGAAGGCTTTGATTTAAGAGCTCATTTCACTTCACATCATCGCCGAGAAATTCGCGTTGACTGGACAACGAATGCGGGCTAAAATACGCTATATCACGCCCGGTAACCAAAGCCGTTTATCCAGCGCCGCGCCCGATTGATGTTTACATGATGTTGAAGATGTCATAACAAAACGCATAATATAAAAAGAATATTCCTCGGAACGGACCCACCCCAATTTGACGACAAACATGCACAGCGCCACATCCTACCTACACCTACTGAGGAATTCCAGCCGCAACGTGCGTCTTTACTTTATCACCGCTAGTTTAATCGGTTTTACACTTGAAGGAGGGCATGCCCTCTTATTCAATCTGTATCTACTACGATTAGGTTACGGACCAGAATTCATTGGTCTAATCAACGGCATTGGCATGTGTGCATTCGCCAGCTGTAGCTTGCCTGCTGGCAGGTTAACCCAGCGCTGGGGATGCCGCCGGATGATGCTCACGGGATTAATCTTGATTATTGTAGGGTATGGACTACTGCTTTTGGTCGAATTGGAACCCGGTATGTGGCGGAACAGTTGGTTGATAGCCACCCATGTAGTCATTGCTGTTGGTGCCGCGGTATATTTTGTCAATACCGCCCCGTTCTTGATGAATGCCACCAGTGAGAAGGAACGCAATCATGTCTTTTCGGTCTATGCCGCAATCGGATCGCTAGCTGGTTTTACAGGTAACTTGGCGGGCGGCATACTTCCAACTTTTCTCAGCCTGATTCTAGAGGTCCCGCTATCACATCCCGCGCCCTACCGTTGGGCATTGTTGATTGCCACGCTACTGCTGCTACCAGCTATCTTGATTGTGCGCGCCACTACGTCCGACTCTCCCCCGAAACGGTCAGCCGGAAAACATTGCGAGGGTGGTTCATCTCGCTTTTCTCTGATTCTGCTGCTGAGCTTCATACGGATGCTGACAATCACCAGTTTGGCGGTGGTGCACTTTTTCTTCAACGTTTATTTGGACGCAGAATTGAATGTTTCAATCGCGCACATAGGCCTAATACTGGCAATTGGTAGACTCCTAGCTGTCCCCGCGGCATTGGTTATACCCATACTCACGTCGCGCTGGGGAAATGGAGGAGCTTCGCTATGGTCGTCGTTGGGATCAGCGATTAGCTTAATCCCCTTGGCGCTTATTCCTCAATGGAGCGCTGCGAGTCTTGGATTTGTGGCGGTTATGGTGTTGGCGTCAATTCGGTATCCGACGTTCATGATTTACACGATGGAAGTGGTTTCACCGGAACAACGCGGCATTGCGTCCGGAGCCGGGGAGATGGCAGCAGGGGTTAGCTTCGCATTTATGGCGCTGAGTGGCGGCTATCTCATTACGGCGTTGGGCTACCACAGTCTTTTCCTGACGGGAGCAATTTTCACAGGCATTGGAACATTCATATTCTGGCTCAATTTCAGAAATCGGGGGAAATAAACTAGGCGCGATAAATTGTCTAAAACCCACCACATAGCCGGTATTCCTTCCAGCAGATTCTACTCTTTTAGCTAGCTGAGGTGTAGGACGATTTCGCCGTCTTCAACCGTAACAGGGTAAGTCTTGGCTTGAAGACGCGAATCATAAAGCGCTTTACCCGTTCTCAGGTCAAACTCCCACTGGTGCCATGGACACTTGAGAACTTCGCCGATTCCTTCATGCTTAAGTTGATACACGTCGGGCGAAGTTACATGGGGTCGAATCCGCCCTTGGCAAAGGGGACCACCTTTGTGCGGACAGAGGTTCTTAAGCGCGTAAAAACAGCCTTTGACGTTAAACACGCCAATCCCGCTGTCACTGCCGACTGGTACCAGTTTTCTCTCGCCGGGAGGCAGCTCCTTCACTTTTCCAACCACATGACGCTGCATCGTAAATCTGCTCCCTCAATCTATCAGATCAGATAGTTGCTTCAACTCAAACAGCGGTCCGCGTCGCAAGATATTTGACAATCGTATTGAGGTATCACCTCTTTTAGGCTCCATAGTAGTTCCAGTTTCTCTAAAAACAATATACCCTTTTTGAAAATCTAGAGTCTTAATCCGTAACTTAAATCTTTCTGACGAGAACTGACTCAGATCTAACATATATACTTCATATTTGCGTCCTTGCTCCCGTATGTCAGACAGGCTTGCACGAACCAAATGAATAAGCCTCCCATCCATTAGTTCCCTGATTATACGATATTCATCAGGCTGATCATCTCTGTCCCGAAAGTCGATACGGAAAAAAGTGCAACTATTTTCCTTACAAAATGTCCGAATGTAATCGAGGCCTTTGATTCTATTTGACATGCCTTCATTTGAAGCACCGTCCTCCTCTAGTTCCGTGATCTTAATCTCTGCTATCTCACCAGCAGACCTTCCGACATCTTGGACACCAACAATCCGAGACTTTTCTCTTGTTCGTGCTTGATTTATTGCGTTGGCACTTAAAGTGAGATAGTCGCGTGGCACTGCTCCAGACGCGAGAACGAGTCGATCAAGTGCTGTAGAGGAAAAAATATTTGACAGAGTTGAAATTCCAACGCGCTTTGCGTAGCTCAAAAAGACTTGCTCAAGGAAAGCTTTCGCTCGTGAAGGGGTTTCCAATGTTACACCTAAATCAATGTGATCAGCATCATGCCCGGTTTGTAGTCCAAGGGGTGGCTTTGATTGAAACCAGCGTGTGAGGTGTCTAATTCCTGCAACTTTAAGCCACGCATCAGAATCACGTACCGCACTGTGGACTAAATCCAAGAGCATAGGCTGTTCTGCACTTGGTAAATAGTGAAGGTCATCAAGGAAGATATAAAATTGGGTCCCATTTGTATCAGCGAATCGACGAATGACTTTTTGCATGTAGGGTATGAGCTTATTTACTTCATTAGCGGAGATGTTTTGTTTTGCGTGCAGATTCTCGGTATCGTCTCGTAATTTCGAGATTAAGTTTAGGCTTAGAGGTATGTTCTCTCTTTGTGAATAAAAAACTTGCATTTGTTCGCACACATTTAGACAAATCCACACAAAAATTCTCTCCACGGATTCCCTACTATGTGTGTGAATGTTAACCCAAGATGTCAGACAGCCTTCCCGCTCCACACGTTGTTTTGCCTCGACCATGAGTGCTGTTTTCCCCGTACCTCGCCTGCCAAAAATCAGATGATGCCGAGGTGTGATAGCTGTCAATATGTTCTGGGCTGTATCAGGAACATAAGCTAAACTCGGCTGTGCTTCCGATGTTCGCGCTCTAGCAATTAGAAGGCCGGCAAGTTTTGTGGCTTTAAGATTCTGCACTCCATCTTTGAGACGAGTCACTACGTTTTTTGCTTCTCGTTCCAACTTACGCACTACTACAAAACCGTTGAATCCTTTTTGGGAAAGTTCAGGATCAAGCGAATTGCCAACCATTGCAGCTTTGTCGAAATCATCTTCAGTGACATACACAACGAAGATACTTTCCTCCGGGTAGTCTTTCCTTTCGATTGACTGTATTTCAATTCCGGCTTCAGAAAATTGGTTTTGAATAATAGTCTCTGTGTCCATCGGGAGTTGAAATTGTGTCATAATATGCACCCATTGCTTCGTAGGTTAGTACGAGTTGTGAATAGGAATAGGTCTGCATCCTTTTTGAGCTGAAGGGCATCGGGCTTCCACGCCGTGTTCGATTTTGGATATGGTTCATAATCCGCACGATTCCTAAGATCGCGGGCGTCTTTTAACATATTCTGCCAGTTGTGACCAGAGGGAAAGCCATCTGGTATATACTGTGGAAGCTGGCTGTGCTGTTCATGATTGTCACCCTGATGATTTACGAACACACACGCTCGCATTGCGTGATACATGGAGTAATAGTATCGACTTATGGCACTTCGATAAAGGGGAGGTTTAGATTTTAGCAGTTTATTTGCGCTGTGTCGATGTTCATAGGCAAAGTGCCATCGATCTGCAGCAGCCCTGCTTACCAAGTCGGGTATCGCTCGTCCAGAATCATTCTGGATGGATACACCTTCTTTCCAACAATTTATCTGTGCATTAGTGGCTCTCGCCAAGCGATTCAGCCGATCATTAGGGAGAACATTTGGCATAGATTTACTCCGTCAGTTAAAATCCGCTTCATGCCATTTTCAGAAAGTTTTTTGCCTACAAGCACTGGCATAAGCCGCTAACGATTCAAAATATTTATATCGCAAATCTCGACATACACGAAATCTTCGCCTATCATAATTTATGTCACACGCTCCACAACTGCATCCGTGATTTGCAATCGATGTGCATAGAGATCTCGTGCATTTTCAGCAAAAACTCGTTGCTTGAGTTCTGCGGAGATGCCGGGCAAGAGGGTTGCGGGATTGTCCCAATCCCAATGGGGATAATCGCTCGCATAGACCAGCACTTCGTCAGCATGCAGCCATTCGAGGAATTTCTTCAGGTCGGCGCGAGTTGGCGGCTGCTCCATCGGTTGAGTGCCGAAACGGATGTGTCCTCGGATGTATTCGCTCGGTAGCCTTTTGACCCAAGGCGTGTAATCTCGCACCGACTTCCAATCCGCATCCATATGCCACATCAGCCCCGGCACCCAGAATGTGTCGTGCTCAACAAAAAGGAATTTCAAGCGCGGGAACTTCTCAAATACTCCCTCACAGATTAAACTGACGACGTGAGCCATCGCAATCTGCGGCCGTGACATACGCATCTCAAGATAATAGGAAGGGTAACCGGCAGCGGTAGGCGCGTTGGACACTCCCGATCCTTCGGCTCCGAAGTGCACGCACACGGGGAGTCCGTGTTCTTCAGCCGCTTCGTAAATCGGGTGGTAAAACCGGTTGCCGAAAGGCATTCGAGCGCCTGCCGGCATGATTACCTCAAACACGCTGGGATTGTCGCCTAACCTATGAATCTCCTCTGCCGCCTGGCGCGGGTCTGTCGGCGCAATCGCAATCGACGCCCTGAACCGTGAGTCCGCCTCAATCCACGTGTTCAATGTCCAGTCGTTAAACGCACGGCACATTGCAGTCGCATAATCCGAATCGGGATGAACCGCGGCACCATAAACTGTGGCTCCCGTCAACACGGCGATATCGATTCCGTACGCGTCGAGATGCACCTGTCGAGTTTGTTCGATATTCGCCTGCGGATCTTTACCCTCGGCTTCCCACAACTCCGCACGCCTGCCCTTTTGCGGCAAGTTAGTATAACCGACCCCGGGCATCATAATGCCAAAGTCTTCGATATACTCCACATAATGCGTTGGAAGGTACGGATATAGGTCTTTGACGCTTGAGACCTCATGGTGAACATCACAATCAATAATGTTGATAGCAGTACCGAGGCGTTGCGGGGTTGTCATCCTAATCTCCTTCCACGTCTGTCGACGTGATTGAAATCCGGGCTGGGTATGCTATTGTACCATTATGGAAAGTCTTTGATCAAACCAATTCCTTGAAGTCAAGCCACAAGCATGCCCTGTTGAAATGGCAACCGCGAAAGCAGATACAAGACAGCACCGGATGTTATTCTGTAACTGAGATTTTTGTTGCGACTCCCACTTGCCTGTGTTAGAATGAAAATTTGAAAGACCGAATCCCTCACTCTTTCCCGTGTTGAACCAGCGTGTAATGACGATGGATTAACCTTTAGCGTGGTGTGGATGATAGTCTCGAATGTTGAATGCGGCGATGCACTCGTTCGATCGTCGAATCGCTTGCGTATGACATCATGCTATCGAGAGGGGGAAACGGGACGATTTGTTATCCACTGTTCTATTACTCGTACGGAAATATGGACCCGGTGCTCGAAATGCTTGAGCATCCGAGAACGGTGCTTGGCTTGAGCGATGGTGGCGCCCACTGCGGGGTGATAAGCGATGTTTCGATGCCAACGTACATGTTATAACTCACTGGATAAGAGACCGTAAGCGCGGTCGGCGTATTTCCCTTGAGCAGGCTGTGAAATGTCAGACTAGCGAGACGACGCAAACTTATGGATTACTTGACCGCGGCATCCTGAAGCCGGGTTATAAGGCTGACGTTAACGTTATCGACTTCGACAACTTGAAAATCCACGCGCCTCGAATTGTCTATGACCTACCGGCGAACGGACGGCGTTTAGTTCAGAATGCCTCCGGATATTCGGCGACAATCTGCAATGGCGAGGTGATTTTTGAAGATGGCGAAGCCACCGGGGCGATGCCCGGCCGTGTGTTACGCGGAACTCAAGCAGCACCTAGCCAGAGCTAAATTCCGACATCTTCTTTCTGATCCGGCTGTCTAGACGACTTCCAAAGCCGGTCTAGTATGTTGCCAAATCCCTCCTCTGCTTGCTATAGGCTCAAGGTTCAGAGCGACGGTTAGCGGGGAAATAATCTTCAGCGCAAGCAGTAGTCAAAATCAATCTTGAAACGAGAAGCTTGAAATACCAACTCTATTCGGAGAAAAGAATCGTATGAGCACACTAATTATCGCGGTGCTGAGTTTTGTGGGATTTATTGCCGCATACCACACCTACGGTAAATGGTTAGCTAGAAAAATCTTTGGCTTAAACCCGGACCGGACGGTGCCAAGTCAAGAATTACGCGACGATGTCGACTACGTACCTACAAAGAAAGAAGTCATCTTCGGACACCATTTTACGAGCATTGCGGGGACAGGGCCCATCGTTGGACCAGCAATTGCGGTCTTCTGGGGATGGTTACCGGCTTTGCTCTGGGTAGTCCTCGGATCAATCTTCATTGGAGCCGTGCACGACTTTGGTGCACTGGTGGTGTCCCTACGCAATCGCGGGCAAACCGTGGGCGACATTGCCGGACGGATGATTACACCGCGCGCCAAACTCCTGTTCCTAATCGTCCTATTCATGGCATTGTCCGTGGTCTTAGCCATTTTCGGTCTAGTCATCGCCATCATCTTCGCCCTTTACCCGGAATCAGTATTGTCAGTGTGGATAGAAATTCCGCTTGCGGTAGGCATCGGTGTCTGGATTTACCGGCGGAGTGGAAATATCTTGGTGCCATCCATCATTGCACTCGGAATCATGTATCTCGGCATGGGCGTGGGAGCTTATCTTCTTCCGATAGATCTCTCGGCATGGCTCGGTATCCCACTATTCGGTCAAATCGGTCAAACATTTGTGAATGTGGTGGTCGTTTGGACACTGATTCTGTTTGTCTACTGTTTTATTGCGTCCGTCCTTCCTGTCTGGACGTTGCTCCAACCTCGTGACTTCATCAACAGTCATGAATTAATTTTGGCACTCGTGCTGCTAGTCTTGGGCATTGTTGTCGCCGGTTTTACGGGTGGTGCAGATCTGTTCGCGTCCGCGCCCGCTGTCGCGCCCGACATCCCGCCCGACGCACCTCCGATCTGGCCCTTTCTTTTCATCACAATCGCCTGTGGCGCGATAAGCGGTTTTCACTGCATGGTAAGTTCCGGCACTTCTAGCAAGCAGGTTGCATCGGAGAAGGACGCCCAATACGTCGGCTACGGCGCAATGTTGCTTGAAGGCGGACTCGCCGTAATCGTGATTATCGCCTGCTGCGCGGGAATCGGAATGGGGTTGTTCCAGAGAAGCGGCACAGGAGCAAATTATAGCTTTCAACCCGTTCTAAACTCCGAAACCGGTCAACAGTTGAGGCATCGAGAAGCCTGGAGGACGCGCTACGCCACAACGCGGACAGTTATCAACGCGAATGGTGAGACAACAACTGAAGGCACTTGGAAAAGCCATAAACTTGGACAGAAGGTGGGCGCTTTTATCGACGGATCCGCCAATTTCCTTGCCAGTCTCGGAATTCCGCTGAAGATGAGTGTGGCAATCATGGCGGTGCTTGTGGCGAGTTTTGCCGCAACAACTCTGGATACGGCGACTCGGCTGCAACGCTATGTGATTCAGGAGCTCGCACAAACTGCCAAGATTAAACCGTTGACCAATCGTTACCTCGCAACTGCCCTTGCGCTATTCGTTGGCGGCGTTATCGCACTCATGCCAGGACCAAGTGGCCCCGGGAGCGGCGGGCTTATCCTCTGGCCCCTGTTCGGCGCAATTAATCAACTGCTCGCTGGATTGGCTTTCATGGTAATCGTCTTCTATCTGCTACGGCGAAATAAACCAATCTGGTTTGCCGTGCTCCCGATGATAGCCATGCTGGTTATGCCGGCATGGGCAATACTCTGGCAGATGTTTAACCCGAATGGCTGGTGGGCACAGAAGAATTACCTGCTGTTTGGGTTTGGCTTGACAGTTGAAGCGCTGCAAGTGTGGATGATTACGGAAGGACTGCTTATCTGGAAAAAGGCGCGTGGCAATTACCCGGAACTTCCGCCCCTGGAAGCCGTAAGCGCTGCGGGAGGCAGCCCCGCATACGCCCATCCAGCGCAGGAAGGAGATTAGGTAAGACTTCACATTCTTCGAGCCGTGCCAACTCCAGCCAAAGAAATATACCCGGGTACGAAAGATTTTAATTCGTCTCTCGTACCCGCGTAAAACTTATTGTCGTTTGACCGAAAACACGCCTGCCGGGCAGCAACGCATCACGAGAATTGTCAAGGCGCCGAAAACCAGGTAACGCAGGCTACTGAATTGGATTGGCAATAACAGCCGCAAAACCTCGCTCACAAGCCCAATAACTCCCGCCCCGATAATCGCGCCCCTAATGTTGCCCCTCCCGCCAAGCACTACCATGCACAGCACCAGGATGGATTCCCAAGGGGCAAATGCGTCGGGGTTAATGTTGGCACGAAACTGGGCGAAAAACGCACCGCCAATAGCGCCAATCGCCGCACTGATTGCAAATCCAACGAAACAGTAAGACTGTCGCAGTCGTGGTTCTGCATTTTCCGCTACATCCGTACGCTCACCTGAGTCTGTCAAAACAATCCGCGAATTGGACAGACGATAAGCAACGAACACCGTGAGAGCTAGAAGGCAAAGAATGTGATAGTAGTGTTGCCAGTTATAGTAAAGTTCATGTCCGAAGATAATTGGTGCAGGAATACCGTACACGGTCCCGTCCGCCGCTCCAATGGACTCACCGCCATGTTTCACGAAAACGTAAAGCACTCCGGCAATCGCGAAGGTCGCAACGGCAAAATAAACCCCTCGAAGCCACAAAGTGAGCGCCGCGCGTAACAGCCCCCACACCGCGCCGTGAATCGCCGCTAGAACCAAGACAATCCAATAATTCCATCCCAATTTCGTCATCAATAAACCCGCCGTATATCCGCCAACGAGATAGAACGCGGCAAAGCCAACGTCCGGGCGCCGCAAATTCCCCACCACGAGATTTAGTCCGACAGCTAGCAACATATAGAGATACAGTTCTGTCAGCACTCGTAGCACACTGCTGCTGCCAAATGGCAGCGGCAAGTAAATCCCGCGCGTCGATAGCCATTGCAGAACGAGATCCATGCCGTAGGTCAACAATGGGATAAGAAACACAATTGCCACAAACGTGGCTGTCTTAGGTGATAGTTTGTCGCGCATAATGATTTTGGATGGTGCACATCTCGTTCACTGCCAAGAGATGCGTGATGAAATAAGCGGAGGGATTAAGAAACCGAGTCGTCGGAAAAAACTCGGTTTCTTAAGAGTGTGAAAAATTTCTGACTTGCCGTTCTATTGGACCTGCTTCATTTCCCCGGAGGTGTAGCGGCTCCAATAATCTCTGAGTTTTTCCAGTACCTTGGGCGCAAGAATGATACTTCCCACGATGTTTGGGAAAGCCATGCTGAGAATCAGCAAGTCTGAAAAAGCGAGCACATCCGATAGTTTATTGACGGCGCCGACGAGAATAAAGGCAACGAAAACAATCCTGAAGACAATGACAGTCTTCAAACCTGATCCCCCAAAGTGATCCAAGATATAAACCCAACCCCTTTCACCGTAGTAGCACCAAGAAATCATTGTGGAATAGGCGAAAAGTCCTATACTGATCGTGAGAATATAAGGGAACCAGCCAATAACACTCCCAAACGCTACTGTCGTTAGGGCAACACCAACGTTTTCCTGACCTGCTTGGACAATGCTAGGGTCATTCCAAGCCCCCGTGATGATCACCACTATAGCGGTCATGGAGCATACAATGATGGTATCAATGAAGGGGCCAATCATCCCGATGATACCTTCCCGGACGGGTTCATCTGTCTTCGCCGCCGCATGAGCGATAGCCGCGCTGCCGAGCCCTGCCTCGTTGGAGAAGGAGGCGCGCCTTATTCCCCAAACAAAGACACCCACAATACCACCATAGAAAGCATTATCGGTGAACGCCATACTTAAAATCAGGCCGATAGTTGCAGGCACCTTCGTTATGTTTGTGAGAATTATAAAGAGTGATGCGATTACGTAGATGCCACACATCGCGGGGACAATTTTTGATGTTGCGGCACCAATGCGTTTAATTCCACCAATAATCACAACTCCGACCAACACAGCCATCATGACTCCAATAAGCCAGTTATAACTTTCAGGAATTCCGAACGTGCTCCTGAAGGCTTCGGCAGTCTGGTTAACTTGGAACATGTTACCGCCGCCGATTGCGCCGCCCATAATCATCACCGCATACATCACGGCAAGAACTTTTCCAGTAGGTTTCCAAAAACCGCCCATCTGTTTCAAACCGAGATCCACATAGTACATCGCGCCGCCGGAAATCGAGCCGTCACTGTTAACTTTGCGGTACATCTGAGACAGAACACAGGTACAGAATTTTTCACCCGCCCCGAACACTGCCGCGAAGATCATCCAGAACACCGCGCCTGGACCGCCCAGCTGAATCGCGATAGCGACTCCCGCGATATTTCCCAGCCCTACAGTTGCTGATAGCGCACTCGTGAGTGCACGGAAGTGCGAGATTTCTCCAGTGTCCTCGGGTCTATCGAATTTTCCGCGAATCACGTCAATTGAATGTTTTAATCCTCGCACCGTAATCCACCGATACCAGAACGTGAAAAAGATACCTCCTAATATAAGCAGCATCACGAGAAATGGAACAGCGACAACTCTTTTCTTAGGATTGCCGTCTTCATCGTAAACCGGCGCTCCATCTCGATTGACTTCATCTATCTGAACGGAGCCGAACGCTAAGTCGAAGAACAGGACGGCGTCAACCTTTTCATTCACCCATGCGAGGAGTGTGGGGTCTTCGTCTCCCTGTGCCCATACGGGCGTAAAACTTGAAATTGTCGACAACACAAGAATTACAACCATTGTCTTGACGCAAAACAATGAACTATTGCTTTCCATATTTCTCCTCCTGCAATGTAAAATCTTCGCGATTCAACAAAATGGCCAGCAAAAACGATTGAGGTGATTGTTCATGCTGACAATGAAAAAGAGGGACCAACGATGTTTGAAAAATGTGGAAACTCCGGCTAACATAAGCCATATTGCCTCACGGACAAGAATCCGTAAACGCACTCATTTTACACTTCATTATATGCGATGTTAATGTAAGCCACACAACGCTTGGAAAGGCAATTCGAAGATTCAATCAGGACAATGACTATGGTCAAGTCATCTCTCTTCTACAGCAACAACCTGCCGAAAATCAAACTCAAAATCGACTTTGTGCCGATTTCCTCTGTTATCCGTGATGCGTACCTCGGGAATGACAACTTTCATATCCGTTGTGTCGATATTGAGTCGATTAAATACCAATAGCCCCATGCGCTTCGCGCCAGGAAAGAGTTTACTTCCGTCAAATAGGCTGGCACGCGTAAACATGCGGGTGTTATTCAACACACGCGAATCCGGCTGAACATGATACATCTGATACGGTGAGACATAGAAAGGATGGTAGCGCCGGTGATAAAACGGACGCCGGAAATAGTAGCGATACCGACTGCGGTAGTAAGAGCGCGGATAGGGGTAGTCATGCCAGTAGTCGATGTCGTGATAACCGACGGTCTGCGGTGGTTCGTCTCGGTACAGATCTTTGAAGAAATCGTAGGGTAGGGATCCGTACTGTTCACCATGCTCATCGATTAGAATCGCAGTTTCACCCACTTCCACACGCTTATTGTCCGAGTTTTGCACAGTAATCTCAAAGACGGTATATAGCGGCTCAACGTTTCCCCAACGACTTACACCGATATAAGGGTTAATCTCCGGACGCTTTGTCAACTCAAACAGTTCAACTTCGTCCAAAGGCTCCACCGTAATCTCCACGCCATGTTGCTCAGTCGTTAATGCTCCGGTACGCTTATCAACCAGTGTTCCCTCTCTTCCGACTACAGGTTCTATATAGATGTCAACACGCGGCCTCGCAGCGCACGCCGCCAGAAAACTTATTAGCAGGAAAAGGGGAATGGATTTCCAAGATTCTCGATACATCATCGTTTCACTCCTTTTTTATTGAATTGAAAAGCGATGGTATCTGCTTTCGGTAGTGGCACGGAGCAAATAAAATGCCACAATCGCTCTTCTCACCGTCTGGCGGAACGGTGGGAAGGTAGGACAATGAAATAATGTAGTTAGAAATCACGCAATTTCGATTGTAGACAACGTAGATCTGCGTTCCTTGCTTGCTAATTCATAGAAACACACAGGTGTAAAGATGAATACGTACATAAGGAATAAGGAGGGAACTCGATCGCGTGATTGTATTAACGGTGCGACAATCCTGTGTCAAATATGTTTCAACGCAACTCCAGGATCCGTTGGGACGTTGAACTTCAAAACCGATTCGTGGCAAAGGCTACAGTGTGATTACTTGGTCAGGTGGATTTCCAGCTAGGGCACCATACAGATCCGGAAAACAGCCCACTTGCACACCTTCAACGGTGTTTACAGTGCGAATTTCACCCGGTTCCGTCCGACCCGTTCCTTCTGCGTCACACCATCTTGGTACGCCTTCAGCCAAGTTGCGCTCCAAAGCGCACATATCACACATCATCAGAAGCATTCCACTCTCTTTGGCGACTTTCGCGAGCCGTTCTCCTATAGGATCCCCTTTACGCAAGACAAAGTTGTTGTCGTCGAAAAAGAACATCCCGACAACTTCAACACCGTGCGTACCAGCCTCAAGTTGAGGCAAAATCATCCGAGCTAATTTGTAACTTGCGGTCCTCGGTAATGCAAATACATATGCTACCTTCATCGTTTACAGTTTTTCCCTTCATTTGATTTGGTCAGAATTGAACTTTCCAAACGTGAGCCATCAATTGTACTCTCGCCCATATTGAGTGCATTCTAAACGATGCTGCGTAGAGTGTCAAGCGCTTTTAGATGTCGCATCGTGCCTTGCTAACACTCCTTGCCCCTGAAATCAATTTTAACGCTACAAAAATGTTGTATCCTCCAACAGGAAGGACAAGTCAGCCCGAAGATTAGCATGATGAAATGGTATGTAGGGCACGTCTCAATGCGCACAAATTCTGCCGAGTGGTACGCCAGAATGAGGCATCTCGCAATACTACGCCATGCCCAACATAGTAAATCGGCGGACTAGAATGTGAAGAGCGATTCAAGTGCTATGATGGTTTCTTCGGCATCAAGTCGTTGCTTAAATTCCGCGAGAAGTAACCAGTTGTCCGTTGCTGAATAAGATGGACTGAGGGTAAACTCTGTCGAACTGTCTTCATCATCCAGACTGATACCACTAAAGCGAAGGGTCACAGCAACTGGAGCTGATATCATATCCGCTAATGAAACATTCGCCATGCCGAGAAAGTGCATTCCGTTTTTGCCGTCAGCACCCCAGTCCGTCAACATGTCAATTTCCCCGGCGAGCGTCAACGGTCCCTGCGCGAATTGCACCCATGCGTTGAGTTCGCTTTGTGAATAGTCCTCCATTTTGTCTATGGCGTAGCCGACCTTGGCGGTGAGTTGCTCCATTGGTGTCAATGCAACTTGCGCTTCGATACCCGGATTCTTCACGTCGGTATCATTCACATTCCAAACACCGGACAGGAGTGCGACATAGATTCCGACCTGTTTAGCGGGTTTCACATCAACTCCGATACCGTTATGGTAACCGGGATATGGAATTCCCTCAGAAAAGGAGTATTGAAACAGACCTGTCGGCTCTGCGGCTTCAAAACCCATAGCGCTGAGGAATCGCCCAGCTTTGATGCTTACTCCGGACACGGTCGATTCGGGTAACGTGTAAGTCACATACCCCTGTTCCAGTTGGACCACTTTTCCGCCAATTGTCCTTGCAGTACTATCAATGTCAACACGGGCGGCGACGGAACCCTGGTTTAGGTGAAAATCTAGCTCGAACTGATCAAAAGACAAACCTATATCTGTCTCATCACCACCACTAGTCGTAGTGCTTGACATGTCTAGGAAACCCGAGACCGATAAATCATCGGTCAACTTAATCTCCGCGGACGCGGAGCCGAGGGAAAATGTGAACACAAGAGCAATTACAGCGATTATACTTCTGTAACAGGCTTCAGATTTTGGATTTGACGAAATAATCATCAGTTTCCTCCGTTTTTGCTTCAAGAACAGTGAAGTGAAAGGTATGCCACGCCAAACCCGATGAAAAGCGGTCTACTGCGTGCGTATTCAGTCCTATATGGACAAGCTCTCCGCCCCGGGTAAAACGCCAAGGTTAAGTGGGCGTTGCTATACCACAGTCAACTCACGATTTTGACGACTGGAATTCGGGCGTTTTGCCGGAACCCAATGTTTATTATAACCCAAGTTGCTACCTAGTTGAATTGAAAAATCGAGGGGTTTCGTTAGGAGTGAGGAGTTCACTATTACCTCAACACCTTCTTGAACAACTCCTTATTGAGGAAAATGCCTTGAAAATCCGATGACCTTGTCACTCATATGACCAAACAATAGCTGTACCACCTACTCTCCGACCAGGCTCTAAACTCGACTTTGTACATTAGACAGCATAATAGACGATGTCAATCAAGTGTTCAAGAATAGAGAGAGTGATTTTAATTATCTAGTCTTCTTGGTAGACCATTGAAAAAGTCGTTAATGCTTTCTGATACGGTGTAATACCGTTTCGCTTGAATAATAGTGCATATGATGTCATAACTAGATTGTCACATACTCCGTAGGCGGGGATCAAATGAGCGAATAGCGAATGCGATAGAGATCCCCTTGCCCCGCCGAATTTGCGCGGAGACGCGGAGATAAGACTTATTGTTCAGCTTCACGCAAGTTTCTTCACCTGATTCACGCTATCAATGCACAAGCATTCTAGAGAAATGGTATAACCTGTCGCCCCGCCGGGGCTTAGGTGCACCGGCGCTCGGCGTTTCTATAAACCTTCCGCCCCTCTGGGGCTTGCAAAAACTTAGCGGAATCCCTATTGCAATCGCTATTTGTTCTTTTGGTCCCTATAAGAAATGGTGGGCAGTGCCCACCCTACAAATGTACAAAGTCGAGCTAAATTCTTGAGGTCGCTTCGTCTCTGATTCAATCGAGCTATTAAGTCAAGGGATGGTTCAGGAATTTCATCTTCGATTTGACGGTTGAAAATTGTATAAAACCATGCTAAATGGAGAAATCGCTTAAATTCCGTGTAATCTGTGTAATCCGTTTAATCAGTGATTCAGACCGTTCTTATCGCATTCTCGCAACAATCGAAATCTCCCTGACAATTGTCTGAATCGCGGATTAAGAGATCCCTATCGATCCCCTACCACCCCAATACGGTTTACCGCACTTGTAATCATTAACAACCTGATCTCGCCCAAAGAAACAGAATACACAGAACACCTAGGCTGTCACTATAGCCGCGCAAATGCCTGTCAACTTCAGAAACGTACCGAGCAACCGGTATTTGTGCAACAGAGTAAGTCCAATCAGGAACAGGAAGATTCCCAGAAATATCGTCATCGGTCAATCGCCTTGCCTAGTCAGTAGTTTCTGGAGATATACAGTGCTTTAAGCCGGTCGAACAATTCGCGGTCTTCGTCAATTCGCTTTTCTACACAACCCCCCCAAACCCCATAGAAATCGCCAATCTGGTCAAAAGTCTGCCCGTCAACCTCTTTCCTGACAATTTCAATCAATCGCCTATCGGGGAAAGACTCGTGCCACTCCGAACACGCTTTTCTTTCTTGCCACCACGACGAGGACTGGATGCCATCCTTGATAGCGGTAACAATCCAAATGACAATGATGAGGATGATGACACCGATACAGCCGTCTCTATCTGACTCCGCCTTTGATAATTCCTCATTCTCACTCATAGTCGATCCCCCTTCACTTCAGTGTTGCCAAGCGATCGCCGTTCTTGTCCCATGTGCTTACCGTGCCGTTGCTGTGCTCGTTCACGCTCAGGGCGGCGCGCGATTTATTGCTTCCTTTTCCGTTGACCTAGACCCGCCCGCCATATTCATCGGTGTTTAGCCCTGCAGCCCATCTTCTCGCTTCGACGAAGACAGCCCCGCCGTCTTCATTGGCGCGCAGTTCTACTGCACTCCCCCCTTTGCCCCACACCCAGATCCTTCCGTCTTCACCTTCATAGGCGCGCAGCCATATTCGAACGTTCTCTTTGGCATCCACCACCTTCAGCCCTGTGCAGATTATCTCCCCGAAAGTTGCGTCCCCGTTCTGCGCCCCGATTGGCATGACGGAACACACCGCCAGTGTTAGTACCGCACCGACACAACCACCAATAACCGCATACAAACTGCCTTTTCGATTCATCATAAGATTTTCTATCGCCCTCGCTTTTTGCTTTGTTCCCTTGAGTATTGCCACAGTGCGCGGTCCAACTCCCGCATAGTGATCTCGTTTTCTTTCGCGGTACGCCGACAAAACGAGACATAACGTATCCATTCATCAAACGGTGGGGTGTTGGTCTCCTTCTTTACCCCGACGGTCTCTAAAGCCCGCCAATCGTAAATCGGATAACAGTCGTCATGAAACCAATGCAGGATGGCGGACGCGACGGGCAATCTTACGCCATGCAAACAGTACAAAACGTCGATTCTCGCCTTCTCGGTTTTCGCCTTGAGCGCAAATCCGGTCAATTCTTCGACAACCCTATCCTCATTTTTTTTGATATTGTGAGAGTTCCGTTTCGTCGCCTTCCACCTCGAGAGTGTCAACAAATCTGCCTTTCCCAGATAGCACTTACCTTTCACGTCATCCACCAGGCGCTCTACGGGCTTATCATTGTCATCGTATTTAGACGCATAGTAGCAAATCTCGGATCTATCCATAAGTAATTCCAAGTCTAATCCTCCTCACTTTTTTTGAACATACACCTCGAAATCGGTGACGTGATCTCGTGAGTCTGTTTTAATCGTGTTTTGAACAACGCTGATAGCGTTGGTGCGTCTGTTGATGTCAATCCGGGTTTGGGCGTCAACTTCGGATTTCAATTTCCGCACTATCCTCCAAGTCTCGCCTTCCCACACATAGATATCAATGTTCTTAATCGGGTCAACAGTATCCATTCGGATGTACCGCACAAATCGGGGCGAATCCATGCAGTAATAATAAACCATGCCTCGTCCGCGAGTATGCTCATATTTCGCCTGGCTTCTAAAAAAGACGTTATCTGCCATGCCTTTCATTATCTGCGTTGGGGACTTCCTCTTGAAGTGATGCTTGGATGCGGATTCTCTATAATACTTTAGTTCCACATAGTATTTGCCTTCTACCTGTTCTATCCCGCCGCCGCCAAGGGATTGCCCAAGATCTTTCATCGGCGCACAACCGGACACGCCTATCAGAACGACAACACACATGATAGCTTTCATCTCAAACCTCCTTGAAATTGTGAAAAATACAAAATTTTGGATTTTTGCGATTTGGGAATCCGCACTATGACTGCGTTTGTGGCATTGCCCCGGTTCTTACGCACAGAAACAAGCACTTTACTGGAGCAACAGGTTCGCCTTATTTAACTCGGAGGCAAGTTTCTCAAGGAATAAGTTCGGGACTACTTCCTTTTCTAGTTTAGCCTGACAAACGGGGAACGATTCATCTATCCCCTGACACTTCACCCGGACTTGCCACGGGTATGGATTCGTTCCAAACGCAATCCCCGGTGCGTCCAAGTGCTTTTCTGCCAATTCGACAAGCCTTCGCGTTCCGTCGGAACACTGAACAAACAATCCCGTCAAATCTCCACACTCGCAAATTACGAATCCTTCGTGCAAGAGCGCATATTTCAGCGTCGTCCGGACTTGCCAATTTCTGTTTGTTAGGTCTCCATACTGCTCAACATTATCGGCAAGCACTAAATCACCTTCTTGCGTCTTCGCATATCTCATACGCAACTTGATTTCATCTCCTTGTGGTTTATTTGCCACACCTGAACTGAGCAACCGCACCCCGTTTTACCAGTCAGCCCGTGGACTGCTTTTCAGCCATTTGATAAAATCGATAAAACCCTTGGTACTCGCATCTTGTTGGCGCTGTCCTTCGTAACGTGCTAGGTGGTTGTCGCAATCCTGCTCCTTGCTACAGCCTTGGAGATTGTCTTGATATACCGACGAAAATGCAGCAAAAGAATCTCCTGATCCTTGTTTAGCCAGTCTTGCTCAACTGTTTTTGGGTGTCCAACTTCGTTTCGGTTCTCACGATATAAATTTGCAAGCCCTTCCAAGCGCTTCCGGAACTTTTGTTCAAAATGTTTATCGTCATTAAAGGCATTCGGAACAACAGTATCAGAAAGATATTGAATCAACCCCGCCATAGAGCCACTCTTTTGTTTCCGTTGTATTCCTGTCTGATACTCTGGGACATTCTCGCCTAGGGCGTCAGCCAGCCAGTGTATGGCTCGCTCTGAAGCAGCACCAAGGCAGATCACAGACGAAATGTACAACTCCTCTTGATAAGCTCGCAGACTTTCGAGGTAGTATTGTCGGACGACATCATCAAGTCCGCTGATTTGTTGTTCTAATGCAGACACGATTTCCTCGGGTTTGTCCACCAGAAGCAGAACATCGTTGTCAACGTGTGACTTTATACCAATAGAGCTAAGACAAATGCGACATGCCCTCCCCGCATCATCGTACACTTTCACCACCAATCCCTTTCTCTCAAGATTAGCGATTGCTTCTGCGATTTTAACACGATCTTCTTCAGCGATGTCACCTCCTGAAACAGGAAATAAGTATCGTCCTATACCCTTGAAAGAATACGAATTCCAAGTATCCCAAGTGTTCAGATTTGCCTTGAACCAACGGAATAACACAATCGTGAACGAGTCGATGTCCATGGAACGCATTCGTTCACGTTCTTCGTCACTAAGATTTTGCGTTTGTCCAAACATCGCTTTGAATCTCCTCTTAATTGTTCAAAGCGGAAAGAAGCATCCAATTATAATAAACGCTCTCCGCCAAGCCGTCAATCCCGCTTCTGCCAATTCGCTCAGCCCGTGCATAATGTGCTGGCATCTTCGGACGTTTGCATATCCACGACCGACGCTCCAGCCTGCGCCAGCGACACCGCCGAACCCACTCGAAGTGAGTGCCCACTGATAAAGCCTTTAATGCCTATTTCGGTCGTCCAGCGCTTGATTGCATTCCTCGCTCCGCGGACGGTGAGCCTGCCATCGGTGATATGCCCGCCACGGCGAATTCTCCGAAACAACGCACCCGATTCAATCCCCACCCGCCTGCAGTAACGCCGAATCACGCGGCGTGTGGGTTCGCCGATTTAGAGCGTGGTGCCTTCGCCTTCCTGATCCGTCTTGCTGGTGTGGAGCTTTAGAACTGACCCGACATCCTCAACATTGACCGCTACCGCCTCCGAGATACGCAATAGGCAATCACTCATGAGCCTTATCATCGCCGAATCTCTCAGCCCCGCCAGTGTCTTTCTCCCTTCGGCATAACCGCCGACCCGCTCCATATCCGACCAGGTGATGCCGTCTACTTGACCGCCGCCACTGCCTGTGAAATCGTAGCCGGCGATTTGCCGGCATCGTGGAGTTGCGTGAGGTATGTCGCCAACACGCTATCGTTTAATCCGTGTCCGCCAGGATCTCAATCGCCCTCTCTGTCAGGTCGGTTCATCGGTTGTAGTCAATCCGGAATCCGTTCTCGCCGTCATGCATCCACGCTTCGAGGTCTTTCAACGCCCGCGATCCGCTTTGGAGGTGTTATCCGAGACGCCGCACCCAATCAAATCCTTCGTGCGTTACGTATCGGCGAGCTCGGCGTTTCGCCGTGTTCGCTAGTTGATTCATATTCCCTACATCACTTCAACGTCGCCAAGCGATAGCCGTTCTTGTCCCACGTGCTTACCGCACCGTTGCCGTATTCATTCACGCCCATACCGGCGCGTGTTTTGTCGATTCCTTTACCGAGGACTTCGACCTGCCCGCCGTGGTCATCGACGTATAGCGTTACACCGCCACCCGCCCTGCCGAAGACCCAGACCATCCCGTCATCTGCAAAGGTCATTAGCGATACTTTAGTTTTCCCTTCGGCACTCACCACGTTCAGCCCCGTACAGGTTATCTCTCCGAACGTTGTGTCCCCGTTCTGCGCTCTGATTGGCATGACGGAACTCACCACCATCGTTAGAACCGCCCCCACAACACCGCCGATTACCGCGTACAAACTCTCTTTTCTTCGCATAATCTTTTCCTTCCCTTGATAGATTGTGAAATCCGTGAAAACTATTTAACTGCCGATACCTATTATTATACGCTTTAGCGTAAGGTCCGCAAAGACACAAAACACCGGTCTCTGCTTCCACACGTCCAAGTTCCCAACCTTTCACTCTGTCTCGACCGCGCCATTGTTTGTTTCTGCAGGCAGTGCTTTCGCCCCATTTCCGATTACCTCCTGCTCAGGGAATTTCAGCGCACGCGTTAGCCGCTCCAGATTCGCAACAAGTTCCTCCGCTCCCCCGCCAAGAATCTGCTGTCCGGGCGTCTTCAGTGCAAGCGTCAATCTCTCCAAGACCCCGACAATCTGTGCGCCAGACATATTCACCGGCACCGGCTGTTCAGTCGCCGATAGTCGCCGCAGACTCTCCATCGTCTTGGTCAGCGAATTCGTCAACAACTGCAAATTCTTCGCGGAATGCGTTTTTATCTCCAACTCACGGTTAATTCGCTCGGCATGTCTGGCTAAGAGTGCAATTTGCTCCACCGGAGATGTGAATGGAATATCACTCACCGCCTGCCTATGCTGTTCCCGTGTTTCACGCCACAATGCACCGTACTTCGCTTCCGGCCATCGGGCTGACCCGGGCTTCAGGTACGCAAGCCGATGAATCAGGATTTCTCTAAGGCCTTTCCAGCCCATTGCGTCGTCTTGTGCCAACCGATTTATTGTATTATCTCCCAAGATTAATTCCTGAACCGCATCAGATGTGGATAGTCCGCACGCATGACAGCGAACAACAAACTCACGATGTGAATCCGAGATAAAGCCCGTTACACACAGAAGTAGCTCCCTACGGACTGTATCTTCAATCTCGACCGCTTCGGCCTCGATCTCTTGCACTTCATCCGCATCCAAATCTCCAAGATCGCGGTTTACGGAAATTCCAACCGTTTCCACGGCATAACGTTGCACTCGCTCAATAATCGCCGTAACTCGTTCATAGCCGCTCAACCTCTCATACAACGCTTTTACATCCGAACGTAATTCCGACTGCCCCTTTTGCGGAAAATCCCCTTGCAGCGCGTCCTGAAGTGAAGTCTTCGTTCTCTTTGCAGCCATCGTTTCCTCCATATCAACCAATAAGTACATATATTGTATACATACATAAATAACATACTATATATTGAGTTAGATGCAGTTAGCAACAGTGGCGTCTGTGTGGCGCGCGTATGGTCCAGATATAGTATGTCATTGAATATTATATACCAAATAACTAGGCCCTCAAGGATATTAAGCTAAAGTAAGGATTGATACTTGCTATTTCTGTTTCTGAGTATTATTCAGAGTGCCAATCCGATGTAACCCCGCAGAAATCACGCCCGGTGCGGGTTTTGCCCCTTTTTTGTATCGATGACAGTGCCGCTTTTACTCTGAAAACTCTGAAATTTCCAATAATCTTTTACTTTTAATAGAGATTATCATCTCCGTCCGAGCTTTGCAACCTTTTATGCGGGGAATCCCGGCAAAGGTGATTATCACCCTTAGTGCCGCCCACTTTCTCAATATTGCCGCATTACAAAAAACCGTGTGACAACCCTCGGCATATCTGATATACTTGAAAATCCGGTTAGGACACGCTTCGCTGGAAAGAAAATGAGCCACATACATAATAAGGTACAAACACAATTCGGCAAGAATCCGGAATATTACGCCGTGAGTCCGGTTCACGCTCAAGGCTATACGCTGGCGGTGATTGTCGAATTCGCTCAGCCCACAGGAACCGAACGAGTGTTGGATATCGCGACCGGAACAGGGTTTGCCGCCTTTGCGGTCGCTCCGAAGGTCGCTCACGTCACAGCCACTGATCTCACCTATGAGATGCTGACCAAGGCAAGAGAACTTGCGCTCGGGCGCGGTTTGTCCAATGTCGAGTTTCAGGTAGCCGCTGCGGAATCACTGCCGTTTACCACAGAATCGTTCGACATCGTGACCTGCCGAATCGCGCCACACCACTTCCAAAATGTGTCGGCTTTTCTATCGGAGAGCTATCGCGTGCTCCGACCTTCTGGCTTGCTCTGTATGATAGACACCGTGTGTCCAGAGTCGCAACGATTGATTCGGTGGCAAAATCGGGTGGAAAAACTACGGGATAATTCTCACGTTTGGGCGTACCCGCCTTCGCAGTGGCGGAAGATGATCCAAGAAGCGGGATTCAAAATTGAAAAGGAAACCGAATCCAAGAATGCCGAGATTCAATTTTCGTGGTGGACGCAGCGGGAAACCAAGTCGCGAGAATTGGTGACACAAATTCGGTCAGCTTTTGAGGGACTGTCGGTGCAAGAAAGCGCGATTTATGACATTCGCCGCGACGGCGATGAGCTTTATTTCGCTTGGCCCATGTACAGCGTTCAGGCTAGAAAGGCTGTTGGGTAATCCGTAAAGGAGACGCCACTTCAATAGAATCATTTCCAGGAGGTACGATTCGTGAGCAAACGGAAAAGCGAAGAAATCCGCGTATATATAGGCACCTATACACACGGGGAGAGCGAAGGAATTTACGTCTATCGGTTGGATTTATCATCTGGTACACTGGAATTTGAGAGCAAAGCAACGGGTGTAGACAGCCCCACCTTCTTGGCGCTCCATCCGGAACACCGCTACCTCTATGCAGTCAACGCCGTGCGGGAAGTTGACGGTAAACCGAATGGGCGGGTGAGCGCTTTCCGCATCAATCCGGATACAGGGGAGTTGACGTTCTTAAATCACCAACTTTCAGGAGGCCCCGGTCCATGCCATCTGAGTGTTGATTCTGCAGGGCGATATGTTCTCGTTGCAAATTACGCGGGCGGCAGCGTGGCTATGCTCCCCATTCAGGCAGATGGAAGTCTTGGCGAGGCGTCCGATTTTGTTCAACACGCCGGATCGAGTATCAATCCGGACAGCCAAGAGGGGCCCCATGCACATTCCATCAACATCGATCCCGGCAACCGGTACGCATTCGCACCGGATCTTGGAATCGATAAAATCATGATTTACGAATTGGATCTGATTCACGGGAAGCTCAAGCCGAACAGTCAGCCATGGGTTCCCGTGCACGCTGGCGCTGGTCCACGCCACTTCGATTTTCACCCCAACGGCCGATGGGCGTATGCAATCAATGAGCTAGATTCCACGATGACCGCCTTTCGTTATGATAGTTCTAGAGGTGTCCTGACAGAGATTGAATCGGTTGCCACACTGCCAGACGATTTTGATGGCACAAGCCATTGTGCAGACGTACACGTTTCCTCGTCGGGCAAGTTTGTATACGGCTCCAATCGCGGTCATGACAGCATTGTGATTTTCGCGATTGACCAGCACACGGGGCAACTCACACTTGTCGGGCATGAGTCAACACAGGGCGAGATTCCGCGTAACTTTGCCATTGACTCTACGGGAACGCTCTTATTGGCAGCGAATCAGATGAGTAATACTGTCATAACATTTTGGATCGATTCGGAAACAGGCGAGCTTAACCCAACGGGGCAAGTCGCAGAAGTACCTACGCCGGTATGTTTGAAGCCGATTGTTATTCCTAGCAATTAGGATTTCCGCCCTTAAGTTCGTCGTAGCGCAATTTATTGTGCGTTCAAACGATGTGTCGCGCGGCTATGAATCGTAAAACTATGAGATTTTCTTGAAGATTTGTTCTGCAATACTTAGGTTCCGGTGACATCTCATCGTAGTACGGAAGGGGATAACTAACTGGATAAGGAGGGCGGTAAAGATCTCCTCGCAGCCCCTACAGAAACAGATTCCTGCCATTGGGGACGCATTGCAAATCGTAGGGGTTGGGTTTCCCAACTCGTTGGGCGCGGTATTCGCATTGGTAGGTGTTTCACATACATGTCAACACACCCTAGATTTTTTCAATCCAAGTAAATTTGCCTTTGGAGGGCTAGATTATGTCCGAAGCAGGCTTAAATGTTACGCGTTCCTTGGAAACCTATAAACGAGCTGGCGAACTAATTCCCGGATGGACGCAACTTATCAGTCGCCGTGCCAGTCAATACGCCTACGGCGTTAGTCCAATCTATGCCAGAAGCGCCAAAGGATCTCGATTCATCGATCTGGATGGGGCTGAATATATCGATTGGGTCAACGCTGTCGGCGCAATCGTACTAGGACACGCCGATGATATCGTGGACTCTGCCGTCAAATCGCAGATTGATCGGGGAAGTATCTACACCCTGTCAAATCCGCTAGAGATTACCTTGGCGGAGGAGTTGATTGATACCATTCCCTCAGCCGAGATGGTTCGATATACCAAAGGCGGCGGCGAAGCGTGCGCCGTTGCGGTACGCATCGCTCGCGGAACGACCGGGCGCGACAAAATCTTGTTCTGTGGGTATCACGGTTGGCACGATTGGTATCAAGCCGCAAACTACCTCGTTGACCCCGAGAGCGGTGAATATCCGTTCGCCGGGATTGAACCCATCGGGGTGCCGAAAGCGCTTGCGAGCACGGTCGCCCCCTTTTCCTACGGCGACCTTGAGGGACTAGAGAAATTATTGCAGGCCTATCATGGGGAAGTGGCGGCGATTATGATGGAACCTCTTCGGTCAGAACTTCCGCCGCCGGGCTACCTGAACGGCGTCAAAACTTTGGCTCGAAAGCACGATGTAATTCTCATTTTCGACGAGGTCTCCTGTGGTTGGAGACTCTCAATTGGAGGCGCACAGAAGTATCTAGGTGTAACTCCGGACATGACCGTTGTTGCCAAAGCCATGTCAAATGGCTATGCAATGGGCGCCGTTGTTGGTTCGCGCGAAGTGATGGAGCCTGCGGGGCGCATGTTTGTGTCAAGCTCCTATTGGAGTGACAATGTTGGGCTCGTCGCAGCACTAACGACGATCCGAGAACTGAAGCGCCGAGATTCGGAAGCCCGAATTCAGGAGATCGGTGAAAGACTCCGTTCCGGACTGACCGATGCCATCGCAGCTTCGGGACTTACCGGCACTTGTACGGGCTTGCATACCCACCCGGCACTGGCAATTGAGCTTTCTGACGAGACGTTACGCCGCAAGGTAAATACACTGTTTGTCCAAGAAATGGCGAAACGCCGCATCCACTGCTCTACAAGTTTCATTCTAACGCTGGCGCACACTGACGCGGATATTCAACAGACGACAGAAGCCGCGGTTGAGGCTTTTCGCGTGATCAAGCGCGGATTGGATGCGGGCAACGTGGATAGTCTTCTGGAATGCGAAATCAAGCAGGACCCGTTCAGGCGGCAAGTGACGTGACGTATAATTTAAGGTTTTTCGTAGGGAACAACGATTTTTATTCCCTGCATTATTACCATTATTTCACGGAAAATTATCACCTTAACATAATACCACTCGCAACTCTCTCAGCTCGTAACGAATGGAGGCACAGATGAACACCCATGAACGACACCTGATGGATCTGCTCAGTTTGAAAGACAGGGTTGTCATTGTGACAGGGGCATGCGGCTGGCTCGGATCTGCCATGAGTCGTGGGCTTGCAGAGGCCGGTGCCCGCCTTGTCGTCACGAGCCGGGATGCGGCACATGCGGCAGATTTCGCAGGAACGCTCCCCGGCGACGGTCACCTTGGGCTTGGATTTAGCCAAGGCGAGACGGATACCATTCCCGACTTTGTTGCCGAAGTGGTCGATCGGATGGGCAAAATTGATGTGCTGGTGAACAACGCCTATGGTGCCACCGCACCCGAGATTGACACTGCAACTGCCGACGACTTCGATCAAGCCTATCATGTTGGCGTAACCGGGTACTTCCTACTTGCCCGCGATGTGATGCTCCACATGCGCCAGCGTCAAGCTCCGGGATCGATAATCAACATCGGCAGCATGTACGGCGTTATAGGTAGCTACCCGTCACTATACGAAGGGTTGCCCCTCAACAGCGCTCCCAACTACCATGCCCTCAAAGGTGGTTTGGTGCACTTGACGCGGCATTTGGCGGCTTATTGGGCGAAGTACAATATTCGCGTCAATACACTGAGTCCGGGACCGTTCCCTAAGCCGGCTATGAAAGCGAAGGCAGAAGGGTTTGTTGAACGGCTTGAGAAGAAAGTGCCGCTCGGGCGCATGGGCAGGCCCGATGAACTGAAAGGTATCGTGGTATTGTTGGCAAGCGATGCCGGCAGTTACATCACCGGGCAGAATTACTTGGTGGATGGCGGGTGGACGGCATGGTAGACGCCACCTGGATCTACACGTATGCGGTGGTTGCCGCGAATTAGCGGAACATTACACTCTGTACAATTGTCAGGGGCTGACCACATCGTCCAAGGAGCATCCTCATGGCGGAAGCACAATCGTTCATGGCATTTGATCTGGGCGCCGAAAGTGGACGCGGCGTGCTAGGACGTTTCGATGGCGAGAGAATCGAGCTTGAGGAGTTGCATCGGTTTCCCAATGGCGGTGTGCGTGTATTGGATAGTCTTCACTGGGATGTGCTGCGCTTGTGGAGTGAGATGAAAAATGCCCTCTCGGTTTGCGCACGACGGAGGGAGGACCTCAAGGGAATCGGCATTGACACGTGGGGAGTTGATTTCGCGCTCATCGGCAAAGACAAGTCGCTCCTTGGCTTTCCGTACCACTACCGCGATTCGCGGACAGATGGAATGCTGAACAAAGCCTTCGCTCGCCTCTCGCGCGAAGAGATTTTCAGACGGAGCGGAGGTCAGTTCATTCAGATAAATACGCTCTATCAGTTGCTCTCAATGGTGATTCACGAATCGCCGCTGCTGAAAGTCGCCGAGACGTTCTTGATGATACCGGACCTGTTCAACTTTTGGTTGACGGGACATAAAGTTTGTGAATTTACGAATGCTACCACAACGCAGTTCTACGACCCGCGCCAAAAAAGTTGGTCGGGCGAGATTTGTAATGCCCTTGATTTGCCGTATCATCTACTGCCGGAAATCGTTCAACCCGGCACACAAATCGGGACACTTCTCCCCACCGTGTGTGATGAAACGGGGTTAGGAGAGACTCCAGTGATCGCCCCCGGGTGTCATGACACCGCATCTGCCGTCGCGGCGGTACCTGCACAAACCGAGAATTGGGCTTATATCAGTTCCGGCACGTGGTCGTTGATGGGAATTGAAGTATCCGATCCGATAATCTCGAATCAGGTGCTTAGTCTGAATTTTACCAATGAAGGAGGCGTAGCCAATACATTCCGCTTTCTGAAGAATATCATGGGGTTGTGGCTGCTCCAAGAATGCCGGCGGACATGGTCACGGAGAGGTCGCGACATTTCCTACGACCAACTCATGCAGCTTGCCTCAGATGCTCAACCGTTCAAGTATTTGATTGAGCCGGATAATGAAACTTTCTTGGGCGCCGGTGACATGCCGTCGCGTATCATCTACTATTGTAAACACACCGAACAGATACCTCCAAGAGATGAAGGAGAATTCGTCAGATGCATACTGGATAGCCTTGCGCTAAAGTACCGGTGGGTCTCGGAAAAACTTGAGTTGGTCGGTGGGAAGCCGATAGAGGTTATCCACATCGTCGGTGGTGGCGCCCGGAACAGGCTGCTGTGTCAATTTACCGCCAATGCGGCGGCTGTGCCGGTCGTAGCCGGTCCAACGGAAGCGACTGCAGTTGGCAACATCATGGTGCAGGCGATTGCAACGGGTTTAATCGACTCGATTTCCGAGGCTCGCGAAATCATCAGTCGATCGTTTGAATTGGAGACTTATGAACCGCGAGATTTAGGGCAGTGGGACGGCGCTTACGAGCGATTTCTTGTTACAACAGGATTGAGTTGATTGAGCATATAAGGTATCAGGTTCAGACGAAATTCCTGATGCATTTAAATCTAAATAGCACAACTCGATATTGAAACGAGGATGCTTCGTCAGAATAATATGGATAAAATCAAGCTTGCCATAGTGGGTTGCGGCGGCATGGGTACTCGACACCTCCACGGATTGCGGGAGCTATCGCAAACCCCATTCTGTAATGTTGAGTTGGTCGCACTCTGTGATATTCGGAGCGAAAACGCCGAACTCGCCGCCTCGGAAGCCGAGAGACTTTTGGGCGTTCGACCGCAAATTTTCACGGATTTAGAGGAGATGGCCCATCAGATTCCTGATCTGGCAGCAGTTGATATTGTGACCGATCCCTCGGTGCATCACAATGTTGCGTGCGAAGCAATGGAGCTCGGTCTGCATGTCATGGTCGAGAAACCGATGGCAATCACCGTAAAAGCCTGCCAAAAGATGATTAAAGCCTCTGAACGGAATAATCGTTTGCTGTCAATCGCCGAAAACTATCGACGTGATGTTTCCGCACGATTGGTTCGGCACCTCTTGGAGACGAACGCAATAGGTGAGCCTTACATGGGGTTGTTTCATTCGTTGAGTCCGGGGAACGACATCTTCATTACGCCGTGGCGACATCTCAAGCTACGAGGAGGCCCCATTATTGACCTAGGCGTTCACTTTACCGACATGATTCGCTATCAGTTGGGGGACATTGCCGAGGTCTACGGGAATGTAAGATTGGTCGAACCGACTAGACGGAAGCCGGGGAGTATACACGACACCTACACCTTCTACCGTAACCGGTTCAAAGCGATGGAACCTGAAGTTCCGGCGACTGCGGAGGATACGTCGGTCGCTTTGTTCCGAATGGAGAGCGGGGCAACCGTCAGCTGGATAGTTGGTCTAAGTGGACATGGGAGTTGCGGCGGCGAGCGAATCTTGGGAACGGAGGGCAGCATCCAAAGCTTTGGGACTCGAGGCGGCAGAATCAGCCTGAAACGGAGATCGGAGGAGGAAATAAGCTTTGAAGAGATTCTGGAAACGACTGACGGTTTTACGTTAGAACCGTTGGCGGAGCATTTCTTCCCCTCCCGGATGGCTGCCGGCGATAACGCGGTTGATTGGAAGCTGATTGCGCTGGAGTATTACGAACTGGCAGAGGCAATCCTTCATGGACGGCGCATAGAGGTGGATGCTATATCTGGAATGAAGGATGTAGCCGCTATCTACGCCATTTTTGAGTCTTCCAAGTCGGGTCGTGCCGTGAAGATGAGCGAAGTAGAATCCTGTCAGGTCTACGACTATCAGTCGGAAATAGACGAAGCCCTTGGAATTGAATAGTGTACATCGGAATTGGGTCTGCTCCCGATGGTCAAAGATTGGCAATCACGGAGATTATCGATTATCTTCGATTGGCGAAACCCTTCTCTATCAAATGGTGCGTCCGCCAATGATTTACGAATTTGACGAAAGGAGGACTTCATGGAATATCGAAGAGTCGGACAAACGGACATGAAACTGAGCGCTATCGCGTTGGGCGGATTGCTGGCGCACTACGAGGGTGTGCGTGGTCACCCGTCGCCCGACGAGAAGCGGCGCATATACCTTCGAGCGTTCGAATTGGGAATAAATCTCTTTGACATGGGTTACGGCGATGAAGTGCATATTCCGAAGGAACTGAAGGGGCCTAGTGAAGATCGCCACTTTTCCCTGAAGGTGGGTGCTCCACGAGCCGAGGACTTGGAAGGGCTGATCGACGTACAGTTAAAAAACCTGCAGCGTGAGGCAATCGACATCCTCCGCGTTCATCACTCTGCCTTCGTCAAGGACAAGCGGCTAGCCAAGCGCATAGAGGAGCTGAAATGCGCGGGCAAGGTAAGATCTCTCTGCCTGATTCGCCATCTACGCGCCGACCAAGAAGCCTACGCCGAACGAGGTCCGGAACCGGAGGCGGATGCCGATTTGGTCATCTACAACTATGTTTGCCGCTGGCAGACGCCGGGAATCGAACTCTCGGCTAAGGCAGGGAAAGGGGTGCTCATTATGAAGGCGCTCGGGAGCCAGTGGTTGAGCTGGAAGGACAAGACGCGCACCGACTGGACAAAAGCCCCAAAAGAGACCATCATTAAGCTTTCTGTACGGGGCGAGGCGATGCGCAACGATTTGGAGCTTGCCTATCCCATCATTGCCGGCCCTGGCATGAACTAGCCGTTCCCGGAGAGGTGATTCCACGTACAGAACGGGCGGTGCAATGGGTGTTGAAGAATAGGGGCGTTAGCAGCGTTTTGGTGGCTTTCGCGAGTGTCGCGGAGGTCGAGGAAGCTCTGGGTGTAGGGTAGTTGGTTTTGAATCGTCCTCAGTGATTGGGTATCTGTAATCGGATACCGTTCACACGGGTTGGCGTGGAAACAGGGCTAGGTACCAAGAAAAACCCTAGTTCTGCCCATTACGGGCACTTACGAAAGAGAGGTTGAAATCGTGGAAAAAACGTACAGAGTAGGGGTTGTCGGGTGTGGCGGTATGGGACGCTCCCATACGGGTGCTTGGACAGAGCATCCAGCGGCAGAGGTCGTTGCCGTTGCAGATATCAACGAAACACAAGCACAGATTCTTGCGGAACAGTTCTCGATTCCTGCGGTATTTACCGACTATAACGAGATGTTCGCGAAAATGGATCTTGATATTGTAAGCATCCCGACATGGCAGGGTGTTCGTGCTGAAATCACGGTTGCTGCAGCTAACGCCGGAATCAAGGGCATCATCGGAGAAAAACCGATGGCTGCGTCTATGGGCGGCGCCAACGACATGATTGAAGCGTGTGAAAGGAATGGTGCTAAACTCGTCATCGGGCATCAGGGCAGATTCAGCCCTACAAATACGGAAATCCGGAGATTGGTCGCTGATGGCGCAATTGGTGAGCCGACGATGGTCTACACTAGCGCCAAACCCATGGCGGGGTTACTCAACACCGGCACGCATGCCATTGACGGTTGGCGGTATATTCTATCCGACCCGGAACCCCTATGGGTAATTGGACAAACAGCGCGCGAGAGCGATAGGTGGGAACGCCGCAGTCGCTGCGAAGATCTGTGCATGGGGTTGGTTTGCTTTGAAGGGGGCGCCCGTGGCATATATGAGGGGGACCTGCCGGAGCCAATAGTCCAAATGCCGCGCATCTACGGCACTGAGGGCCAGATTACTACCGGCGAAAACGGTGTCATCCTACTTCAAAATCCCAAGTCGAGCGGCTGGCAGGAAATTCAGCCGAAGCCGGCGGAGACAACTCAGTACCAAGAAATGCTGGATTGGATGGAAGGTCGGATTCCCGAACACCGCAGTACCGGGCGGCAAGCCCGATATACCGTGGAAATCATGATGGCGATATACGAGTCACTCCGCATCAAGAACGTCGTCACCATGCCGCTTGAAACCAGAGAATCGCCTCTTGAGTTGATGGTGGCGGATGGTACACTTCCCGTACTTGAGGAGGGACGCTACGATATCCGCAAGCCGTTCCCCGAACAGAAAAAATAGACGCCGTTGGCTCTTCGGTTTGGAGAAACCGAGTTTTCTCCAAACCTCAGTTTATTTCAACGTAGAGGTTGTTTAGAAAGGAAATCTCTATGAAGATGGAAAGTTGCGCGTTTTTACAGTTCAGTGAATTGGGTGTATTTTCAGTTGGCGCAAGCATGGAATGGGCAATCATTTATCAGGAGGGTGTTGAATTACGTTACGCCGGCAAGCATGAACAAACTGTGACTATTATGTATGAGGGGCTTAACGTGGTTGGACAAAATCTTGGTGCCATTCACCCTGAGGTACCGACCACCCTCAACGCGCTATCTTTGTTGCATATTGCTGTATGATGAGCGTGGATATTGCGCCAAGCGTAGCCCTTACGCAAGCGGGCAATGGAAAACATCGATAAAACGCTTGTGGACTCGACAATCCGCGTGTAGCGAACTTCCTCATCGACCTGGAAAGGCCTTATTGAGTAATGATGCATGTGGGAAAAGCGACGGATCTAAAAGTTCGCGACGCCAAGATAGAGGAGATAGCGCGGTATACACTATCGGACAGGGGTTGTGGGTTAGGTTTGTTGCCAACCCGTGAGTATCAATTGCATAGCAAATAAACGGCATAGAAGTTGCTTAGAGAGGAATCACTATGAAAATGGCAAAGTCAGTTTTGGTAATCTTCGGATTTCTGCACCTCTGTGTATCGAGTGCAATTGCAGATGGCGCAGGCTTAGAATGGAAGATTCTAAATCAGCAGGTAAATGACCTCTATGACGCCGGTATGTATGGACGCGCCGTTGTTGTTGCGCGGGAAGCGCTTGAGCTTGCCGAGAAAAACGCCAGCGAAGACCATCCCGACATCGCAATCAGTCTGGGCAATCTAGCGTCGATGTATAGAGCTCAAGGACACCACGACAAAGCCGAACCACTGTATATACGAGCACTAGATATATTTGAGAAGGTGCTTGGGCCTGACCATGAATCTGTCGCGGCCAACCTGAACAATCTGGCAGGACTGTATTACGACCAAGCCCGCTACGACAAAGCCGAACCATTGTACAAGCGCGCGCTAGATATAAGGGAAAAGGTGCTCGGTCCTTGGCACCAGTCTGTGGCAGTCGTCCTAGACAATTTGGCCCTGCTGTATCAAGACCAAGGACATTACGACAAAGCCGAACCACTGTTTATACGAGCACTAGATATATTTGAGAAGGTGCTTGGGCCTGACCACCCGCACATAGCAACTAACCTGAACAATTTGGGCTTGCTGTATATCAAGCAAGGACATTACGACAAAGCCGAACCACTATTCAAGCGTGCTTTGGCTATAAATGAAAAGGCGCTTGGTCCAGAGCACCCGACTGTAGCAAGTAACTTGAACAATTTGAGCTTTCTGTATATCAAGCAAGGACATTACGACAAAGCGGAAACTTTATACAAGCGTGCGTTGTCCATAAGGGAACAAGCGCTTGGATGCCACCACCGGTCTGTAGCGACTAGCCTCACCAATCTAGCGGAGCTTTATAGAGCAATGAAGCGCGAAAGGGAAGCGAGGGAACTAGAAATCCGAGCCACCAAGAAAGAGAAAATGTCTCGGTAGACTCAATCAGACAGGAGAACGAAATGTCAGCAAAAGAAAAACCTGAGATAACAGACGCCTTGGACTACAGTCGTTCCTTTATGATGTGGGATGCGCCGTACAATCCCAACGATCGCCGAAAACCGGGACACATGCCTTGGGGCAACAGCGCCCGCATCCAGTTTGACGCGCGGTGCGAGTTGACCAACAACGGAACGGGCGAAACAGAGGAGGAGTACTTCCTTATCACGCCGTGTCGAACCGAGTGGATGTATCGTTCCGACACTCTATTCCAGACCCCCAACTACGAGTATTGCGGTGTCTGGTCCCGAAGCGAGTTCATCGGACTTGGCGGAGCTCAGCATCGCAAGCAAGGAAGCGGTGTACCCCAATACATCAAGGACAACTTCACCGACTTTCGACTGACCACAAAACCCTTTCCGTCCGTCCAAGTTCTCGAGAACGACGAAGAAATCATTGACGCCACGCTGAAAGATCTACTACTCATAGGGCGAACCGAGATTCGGGACGATGCTCAGGGAATAAGCGCTGTGGTGGAATATCCCATCAAGACGATGAACATCCACCCCGAGCGGAAGCGGTTTCAAGTGGATACCGGTCCGCTACTTTTCCCGGATTTCTCGCGTACAGTGGAACGGCAGATCGAATACTTTTCAGTCGCCTTCGTCTGCTACAATACCTTCGATCTAGCAGAGTTTGTTTTGCGTGTTCCGATTTCGGTAAACGATGCAAATACCGAAATTACTTCAGTGCTCGAATACTCAGACATTCTGCGTCTGCCAGCGAAAAACACAATCCTTGCAGTAGAGTAATGCGTGGGGAAACGCAATGACTAGAGAATTCGCCATAAACGTCAGTTTCAAGTGCCAGATGCTTTCCACCTATTCGCATCCTCCAGACTTTGGAGGAACTTGATAAATGATTATTGATACGCATCTACATGTGTGGAGCGACGACATCTCCCGCTATCCGTTTGCCGACGGTAGAACCAGTATTGAAGCTGGCTCAGTCGAACTGCTGAATAAAACCGTGGCTGAAGCGGGAGTGGACAAGGCGGTCATTGTTCAACCGATAAACTACCTTTACGACAACCGATACGCGGCGGACTGTCTGCGCCGTTTTCCGGGTAAATTCGAGGCTATCGGATTGGTTGATCGGAATGCATACGATGCGCCGGATCAGCTTGAACGATTAGTCGTGGAGGACGGGTTCAGCGGACTGCGGATACATCTGGCAAGACCGGATGACCCTTCAGAGTGGGCGGCACCTAAACAGAACGCCACTTGGCAGCGGGCTGAAGAGTTAGGCTCCCTCTTCATTGTGTTTGGCTCCGCCTCCCATTTGCCCGCGGTCGAACCGATAATTCGCAGGTTTCCAAGCGTACCGGTGATTCTTGACCATATCGGAGGAGCGCCGATTGACGAAGATGAGCCGTATCCGCTCCTGAGTAACGTACTTCGAATGGCAGAATATTCCAACGTTTATGTGAAGTTTACGCCGCAAGCGGATCAGTCGAGCCTGCCGTACCCGCATGAGGATTCGTTTCAGACGTATCGCCGGATATATGACGTTTTCGGTCCCGAACGTTTGATGTGGGGCACGAACTTTCCCTTGGTTTTTCAGAAAATCGGGTACCTCCCCTCGCTAGAACTTTTTCGGACGCATCTCGATTTCCTGACTGACGAAGACAGAGAATGGCTATTCAGCAAAACAGCGTTGAAGTTGTGGAAATTTGACGATTGAAAATCGCAGAATGCTCCCTTTACAACTCGCGGAGTGACGGGATAGACAGCGAATTTTAAACCTCAATGCTGGCTTACCATGACATCGTGCTTTGTCGATGTTCCCGTGTACTTTGAGGAGTAGCATTCAATGAATCAAGTCGGTCAGTCAAGAGCGCCTGCATATAATCGTGGTGAAGTGGAACCTCGCTGTTTTTCGGGACACCATCTGGTATCCTTTTCCTATTCTATAGATGAGGCGATAAGCAAACAACAGTAGGCTATGGAACTTTTAAACATCCTCACGGTAGGAGTTGTCATCGGTTTTGCCGCGTTGATACAGAGCGCCGTGGGGTTTGGGTTCCTGCTGTTCGCCACTCCCCTTATTCTGTGGATTGGTTTCCCGCTGCCTGCCGTCGTCACACTGGTATCAACGTGCTCTACCGTACAAGCGGCGTTCGGCGCCCGGCATCTCCGTGCCTCAGTGCCTTGGCGTTTGACCTTGACGGCGACTATGGTTCGCTTAATCGCCGTGGTCATCGGTTTGTTCTTGCTGAAGAAGATCGTTGACCTAGATGTGAACTATATCAAGTTAGTGGTAGGCAGCATCGTTGGTCTAATCGTCATCGTCAAGCTCGCTTGCCGGCCACGACCTGTTGAAAAGGCGCATTGGGGGTGGGCAGGGCTTGCATTCGTTGTAAGTGGATTGCTCTCCGGTATTTGCGGCATCGGTGGTCCTCCGTTGGTGATATGGTCTACGGTGCAAAACTGGCCCACAAACAAAATACGAGCTTTCCTTTTTGCAGTCCTTGCTATATCAACCCCGGTACAGATTGTTCTTTTGGGTATGACGTTTGGCGTTGAACTCTTCAAGTATGTTGCCATCGGCATCGCGTTTTTCCCAGTCGCTTATTTGGGATACAGCGTAGGCCTCCCCATCGGGAATCGCATGCGTAAAAAGCGCCATCGTCTGATAGCGGACCTCATACTGTTGCTCGTCGCCGTCAGCACGGTGCTGGGAGCGGTGCTCGCAAAATTAGGTTAGCACCGTGTAAACTTAACGCAAGAGTACTGTAGATATGGCGCTATTACACACTGACCCCATGTTCTATTGAGGCAGCACCTCAGACGTGAGAGCCTGTTTGAAAAGTCATTTGATTCGATTTCGCATCAAGTAAATGGAAGCGATGTAAACCATAGTTTCAGCGGTCTTAGGATAGCGTTCATAGTCCAAAGTCAATCGACGAAACCAACCAAACCAAGAAAATGTGCGCTCAACAATCCATCGTAACGGAACAACCTCAAACCCCTGTTGCCCTAGCGTAGGTGCAATCTCCAGTTGACACTGATGAGCCAGATATAACCAGTCTTCTAATTCGCCACGATAGGCAGCATCGGCACACACCAACTGAATCGTTATGTACCAACTAAAGACTTCTGTTAGTAGTTCAATAGCTATCTGATTATCACTCACATTGGCGTCAGTGACCTTGGCCATCAATGGAATACCCGTCGTATCCGTGACTAGATGTCGTTTGCGTCCTTTGACCTTCTTGTGACCATCAAACCCTCTAGTCGTTGCCAGTTCAGTCGTCTTAACTGATTGACTGTCAATGATAGCTACTGTCGGTGATGGTTCTTTGCCACCATCACGACGTGTTTGTTCATGAAGTCACTGATGAATCAAGAGCCATGTATCGTCGGCTTTCCACTTTCTTAAATGGTAATAGACAGTTTGCCACGGTGGCATATCATGGGGTAGCATTCGCCACTGGCACCCTGACTTGACGACATAAAAGATGGCGTTGATGATTAAGCACATCTCCCACTTGAGAGGTCTGCCTAAGGGTTGAGGTGTTGGCAAAAATGATGACAGTTTCTTGCACTGTGCATCGGTCAAATCGCTGGGATAACTCTTGCGGTTTATGTTTACTCCTTTCATTGGTTCAGAATTAACTGCTCCAATGAGTAAACGTAAACATCAACCGTTCGGACAACTTTTTTCTTTTTCAAACAGGCTCTGAGATTATTCCTCACTAATCAATCAAAAGCAGGTAACTCGAGAAAATGGAAAAGAATCTCAGTCCAAATCGCCCTATGCGTTGGGCGCTAATCGGTTGCGGGGGTGCCGGCAAGTCGCACGCTCAGTGGGCGTCGTCTACACCAGGCGTCGTGATACGCGGTTTTTCCGACGCTCGAGCCGACGCCGCGCGACGTTTTCACGGAGAATACGGGGGCGAGTACCACACCACAGACCCTGTGCGTATCTTTGCCGATCCCGCAGTAGATATCGTATCAATTGCAACCTCCCATAGCTCCCACGCCGATCTGGCGGTTGCCGCCCTACATGCGAAGAAACACGTCTTTTTGGAGAAGCCTATGGCAATGACCACAGTCGATTGTCTCCGTATTAACGAGGCAATGAAGGTCGCCGGTACGAAACTCATGATTGACTTCTCGATTCGTTTCAGCGGCGCGACACAAGCGATTAAACGCCGCCTTAAAGCCTCGAAGGTGAGCCATGGTCAATGTATGGTGGCAAGAGCGGACCTGAGCCGATGGCAATGGGATTCAAAAGAAGGGGGAGGACCTCTTTTTGATGTTGGTGTTCATGCCTTAGATCTCCTCTGTTGGATGCACGACTCAAATCCGATCGAAGTCCATGCCACGGGAGGAAGGGTAACCCATCCCGACGAATTGCAAGGCACGGAGGTGGTGGACACAGCCGCTGCAGCCCTGCGATTTGCGAACGGTTCAGTAGCGACCTTCCTGATGAGTGATGCCGGCAGGAACACAATGGTTTCCAAATGGTTCTTCGAGTTCTTTGACGGAGAACAGTCGGCAGTGCTCTATGAGCATTTCAAGAAGGTCACTTTCGGCGATGGTGAAACTCTTTCGCCGCCCCCGCTCGAACGTTTGCCACGGCTCGTGGAAGCCATTCGTAACGATACCGAACCGTACGTGCCGGCTCGCGCCGGCATACTATCCACCTTATTGGTCGAGAAAATTACCGCGTCAATTCAAACTGGACTGCCTCAGAGAATTGAAATTCCATTCTGATGTGCTCGGCGTCAGAGAAAGAGTGCATGACAGAACTTCGCCCAAACATGAAATATGACTTTTTCGGCACAAGAAGATATGATGTTCCAACATGTTAGCTAACGCAAGTCGCTACCTATGACAGAGAAACCGAGTTTTTGGTTCAAGTTCACTAAATTATAGGTAAATTGGTCTGATTTTCGTCAATCTCGTGGTTCCACATCGGAAAAACTCGGTTTCTGTGCTCCTGTCGGACAAAGGTGGCAACTTGGTTTAGCTAACAAATCTATTTCCATACCCCCGTAGCCGCACACCTTCCACCTTGTAAGAAAGGCTAATTGATGAAAATCGGTTATTCGACTTGGGGAATGCCTACCCTACCCATTGATACTGTCCTAGAGCATCTCGCCGCTCTCGGGTTCAACGGGGTCGAGCTCACCGTCATTCCGGGTTTTAGTACGGAACTCGATACGTTGGATTCTGCGGAGCGTAAGCGTATCCGTCAGCTATTAGATCGACACGGCTTAGATTTGCCCGCCGTTGCCGCGCATCAACCCATGCTTTCTACGGAGGATGACGTACATGCCGAGAATTGGAGGCGTCTGACCGCGAGTGCGGGCCTCTGCGTTGACCTTGCTGGCACAGATGGTGTACCGGTGTTGAATACCACATTGGGGAGCAATCCGAATGAGTGGAACTCCCAGCAAAATTTGATTCTTGAGCGGGTTGGTGCGTTAGTGGATTACTGCACTTCCCGTGAGGTGGTTCTTGCCATTGAGCCGCATGTCGGCGATGGATTAAATTCCCCGGAAAGGTCCTTGTGGTTGCTTGAAGAAATCAATTCAGCCTATCTAAAACTCAACTTCGACATAAGCCACTTCGAGGTTCAAGGTATGTCCACCGCCCAGGTTGTGCAGCTTTTGGCTCCGCACTCCGCCCACACCCATGTGAAAGACCAGCGTGGACTGGTACCGGATTATGAATTTCTCATACCGGGCGAAGGTCCTTTTGATTTCGTGGAATATCTCAAATTGATGCAGAAGGCTGGATACGACGATTACATCACCGCTGAAGTCAGTATGCAGGTGCAAGGACGGCCGGATTACGACCCGTTAGAGGCGGCAGAGTTGACGTATCGCACGTTGAACAGTGTCTTCCGGGAAACGGGAATCAGCCGGTAAGTATTTTAACGAACGAAAAAGCGGTACCATGGGTGAACTGAAGATGTCGTTGACATCATTGATACTAGCAGAGAAACTCAAGTGGATATTCGTGAAGTGCTAATCAGCACTTGACATTTTGTAAGTACACTGTCAATGAGAATGAACTGGTCGAAATAATGTAGGAGTTACACTCTTCAGTTTGCAGTAGTGAATTCGTTGTGCGTGAAGGCGGATTATGAATTGCTTCGCTACAAGCCCAAGAATTAATTGTAGTTGCCCAATCCATCGGAGGTTAGAAATTAAGTTCCGCAGTAGGAAATCGCCACACACAGAGCTATGAGCGTTCAACTGCTTAAGTTTTATAGTGATGGCTCACATACGTTTTGATTCCTCATTGAACAATATTGTCTTGCCCAGAAATGGATACTGGTTTGGGCTCTCTGCCAAAATTTGATTTCACTCAACGTCGCTTAAATCAACTTACGCAAATGGAAGGATATAAAAATATGTCGGATGAAGAACGCGTTATTGTGGATGATGAATATGTCATTAATGAGTTGGAAAGTTTATCGTCACTATTTGTTGAGTGGGACGAATCCTGGGTTGACGACTATTTTGGACTTTCTATTAGCACTATTATTGACCCTCTTTCTGACCAATTTATAGTCTCGTCATCTCTTCTTGGGTTAAAGGCGGAAGATAAGACAGAGGCACATGCTATGTTGACTTGTTTGTGTGTCAAGTATTTGGTGTGTCGTCAACGCTTGAGTTTTGCGCGCTCCCGTCTTGGACTACGTGATAATCCTCTGGATGCCGAATTATGTGAGGTGTATGAAGAAAAGCTACGTGAGATGTATGAAGTGATTGATCGTAAAATGTATGATGTAATTAAGCGTGGAATACGAGATTTCCCCCCAGGCAAACGATGTCGTCCACAATGGGCGTCTAAGTATCCAAGATGGGTGGTAAACATGAGTTACAAGGTTTGGCGTTATTGGGCATTTCGTTTTGGCTGGCCGGGATTGATGTCTAAGGTTCGAAACGTAATCTGGCGATATAAAATTCGATATGCACGTCCAGGGAGTATTAGTTCGGACTATAGGACGTGGCGGGAAATATGATTTCGTCTGACTCACTTTGGAGGTTTATAGTATTATAACCCAGCGTTCTCTCCTACAACATTGTTCAAGTTCTCCAAAATGGATTGTCCTTAAATCTGTCACACATCACGGTGAAAATCTATGAAACCACAATTTCGTGCTTGCATTGTTGGATGCGGACGCATGGGCGGCACCATTGACGAGGAGGTAAGCCGCGGACCGAATGCGATTCTTCTACCTTACTCTCATGCAGCGGGTTATACGGCATGCGAGCGGACGACAATCGTTGCCGCTGCGGATGTTGTTGAGGAGAAACTGGAGCGCGTCTGCTCAAAATGGAATATCCCCACGAGGTACACGGACTATCGTGAGATGATTGAGAAAGAGGCGCCGGATATCGTCAGCATCGCAACCCGTCCGGGAAATCACGCCGAAATCACTGCCTTTGCCGCAGAACACGGCGTGAAAGGAATCTACTGCGACAAACCCCTCTGCGCGTCAATGGAGGAAGCCGATGCAATGGTCGAAGTCTGCGAGAAGAATCGGGTGAAATTCAATCTGGGTACGCAACGACGATACACGCCGGGATATATGAAAATGCGTGAAATTGTTGAAAGCGGCGAGATTGGAGAGCGACGGTCGGTAATCGCCCGCGCATCCGGCGGCGCCCTTTGGGGATACACGCACGCGGCGGATATGCTGCTCTTCTTTTCCGGTGATTCCGAGGTGGAATATGTTCAGGGAAATGTGGAAGTGGAGGATTCCGACTTCGACGATAATCGTACCGAGGTCGATCCGGGTATTGTCATGGGTTACGTGAAATTCAAGAACGGTACGCACGGTGTCAGTATCCCCGGCAGCGCCTACGAATTTGAAGTCGACTGCGCTGATGGAGTGGTGCGGTCATTGAATAACGGCAACCAATTTCAGTTGCGAAAACGGACGGGAGAATTCAATGAAATAGGGCAGGCTGATTTTCCAAGTTATGAGCGGAAGAGCGGAACGGTCGGGTGTATCGAAGATATCGTCGATGCCATTGACTCGGGCAGAGAAACTCAAGGCAACATCCATCTGGCGCGAATCAGTACCGAAATTACCTTCGGAATCGTGGATTCACAGCGACAGAAGGGAAAGCGGGTGGCAATGCCAATGCAAAACCGAGGTTTGTATTTGGGGAGGTGGTAGCACGCGGTTCAGGAAGCGCAATTAGTCTTCCGACTACCACTCTCTTTAACGTAATTGGGTGTAGAATGAAAAGACATGCCTGCCATTTTCAGTAACTCACTCTTGCAAAGAAGAGGCGTTTAAGACGCAATCGATTTGTCCCATCGCGCCGTGTCCTAACCGCCCTCCTAATGTTGTGAAGTCCACCCCGAGTCAACGCTTATCTTGGAAGTCCCTATATGTCATGCAGTGGATACAGCTTGCGGCTCTGTTTACGGAACTGTATGTAGCCTCCGGCGGGGTCATGTGCGCTTGGTTCAGACACCACGTAAATCGCGCCCGCCCATGATTCAAAACCTTGCCGAAAATGGGCGGTAGATTTAATCCCAAGGTAGCGCATTTGTCGAGGATCTAAACCGAGCGTTCGTGGAAACGCGGTATCAAATGGCTGTTCTCGTTCGGTTACCAACAACACATGAATTCCGTCTTGTCTGATGTACGCTGACGGTCCCATGTCACCTTCCAATCCCGCCTTAATGGGCCCATCATAATAGAAACGACCGTCAGAGAGGGCGACCACTTCAACTGTCATGGTTACGGGTTTCCCCTGAAGCGGAGACGCCTTTCCACCGACATCAAGAGTCACTTTTGCCCCAACGCCAGCCTGTTTACACACCTCCACCGCTTCAGGATCGACAATGTAAAGGATGCAGGCATCCCCCAATCCGGCATCAATAAATGTCTGTAACATACCTGTGCTGTCACCGGGCGTACCACCGCCGGTATTGTCGTTTCTATCGGCAAACATCACCGGGTATTTCCCTTGGGATTCGGCTTCGACTAGCACCTCGCGAGTTGAAGGCATCGGGATGTGCCAATCTGCCCGACGTTCCCAAATCCATGCTCCCAATTCATCGGCGTACCGCTGCGCCAAATCTTGATTGTTATCAGTAACAATGTAAACCGACGCTCCCAAATCCGGAATGTCAGCCAATGGATAGCAGGTTGCTATTGAACCGCAAATCACTTCCGGCTGCGCCTCGATTCTGTGTAATTCGGCGATGGCTTCGCGCATTGGAGAATGGGCTGTGACTTGATTCACTCCCCAAACAAGCGGAATCTGGTGCAGAGCCATCGTAGGACTTATGCCATCGCGCAGAATGCGCACCAAGACATCCGCACATTCTCGGCTCCTTGCCGCCTGATCGATTTCCGGGTAAGTTTCCCGTCCAATTAACACATCAGCCATTTCAATCATGCGATGTGAAACGTTGCTATGAATATCCAACTGAGCGAGAATGGGCACTTCCGAACCAACCAACTCCCGCACCGCGCCGAGGATATGCCCTTCGCCATCATCAATTCCTTCCTCCACCATCGCACCATGTAGCTCTAGGAGTACCCCGTCAATCTTGCCCGCCACAGCAATACCGCCTAGCAGATCGCCGAGAATAGTGTCGAAAATATGCCGTGGCGTTGGACCGCTGGGGTGGGCATTCGCATAGACTGTGGGAATGAGTTCGAAACCATGCTTTTCTGCTCCGTCAAGGAACCCGCCAATCGGGGTGTTGGTGCCGCGAAACTTTTCGAGAATTTCCTCGCCGCGCAAGTAGCCGAAATGTTCATCACGATAGCTTTCCCAAGTTGTGGCAACCGGGGTGAATGTGCTGGTTTCGTGACAGATTGTGCCCGTAACAACTCTCATCAAAAGAGCCCCTCCGTGTTTTCGGTGTAGCCCGCGACATCGCGGTTAGCGCCATTATATGTCAATTTAACAGGTAGATTCAAGGATGAATTTGGGTTGACGCCCCACGAAAAAAATTGATAAGATAGTCTCAAACAGGAATTTGGAAACGCAAGATGATGTAATTGGCAAAGCGGTACTGTTGAACGATTGAGAAGAGAGACGAATGCTAGACCGGAACGTATTTTTCGGAGGACTCACACGAAAGATTATTTGACTTGATTGTTACGCGCAGACGCCAAAATATGTTCCCGGCACGAGATGAAGTATGTCTGTATCAGCATTTGATTCCGCCATCTGCCTGCGCCAGTGGGAAACCTATATGAGGAACACTGTTAGGAACAACCTCAATTTTTGAGGAGAAGTATCGCGCGGCAAGCCCGCGGTCCAAAGCGTATTTTGAACGCGCCCAGTCGGTTATGCCGGGCGGAGTTAAAGGAGCATATTATTACTGTCCGTACCCGCTGTCAATGGAGCGAGGTGACGGATGTTATCTGTATGATGTTGATGGCAGGCGGTATATTGACTTCACCAACCATCACACCGCGCAGATTTTGGGGCACAATCACACGGTGGTGAACAGTGCGATCAAAGCACAGGTGAGTCGGGGCATCGCTCTCGGAGCTCCAACAGGAATTGAGGTTGAGTTGGCGGAAGAAATGTGTAGGCGTGTGCCATCGTTAGATTGCATCCGCTTCTGCAACTCTGGCACGGAAGCAACACTGCACGCCATCCGCTTGGCGCGCGCATTCACCGGACGCCCCAAAATAGCAAAGTTCGAGGGGGCATATCACGGCAGCCACGATGCGGTCGAAATCAGTAAATCAGTGTTTCACCGCCGTTGGAGAAGGCAGGCCCCAAGTCTGCACCTACAGCAGTCGCCTCCGCTGCCGGTATCACCCCTCATGCGGTTGACGAAATCGTTATCCTTCCGTACAACGATGAAGCCGCTGTTGAACGCCTCATCACTGACCATCGAAATGAGTTGGCTTGTGTCCTTTTTGACCCAAAACCTCATGCTATTCCTCAGCGAGCAGGATTCGTTCAATTCCTTGAGGAGATTTTGCGAAAGAACAATATTATCTTCATACTTTGAGATTGTGAGTTTTCGACTCGCACCGGGCGGTTTCCAAGAACTTTGTGGAATTACTCCCGATTTGACAACGTACGGCAAGATTATCGGTGGTGGATTCCCGGTTGGCGGTTTGGGCGGTCGAGCGGAGGTTATGGAGTTGTTAGATAGTACCGGTCGAGGACGGGGCGGCTTGTTTCAGAGCGGTACTTTCAGCGCCCATCCTGTCGTAATGGCTGCCGGTTTAGCTACACTGCAACAATTAACAGCGGATGCCTATGCACACCTCGACTGCTTGGGCGAACGATTACGTGATGAATTCGAAAATCTTTTCGCGCGCAAGCAGATTTCTGCGCAAGTGGTGGGGATGGGTTCACTATTTAGCATCCATTTTCTTGACGGAGAGATTCGGAACTATCGAGATTTGGCTCGAAAGAATTCCGCTATGGCGTACAATATCTTCCTTTCATTATTGGACAAGGAGTTTTTCTTGAATTCTAGCTTGGACTTTAACGCGCTTTCGTTACCGATGCAGGAGCGCCAGGTGGACGAATTGGTCGGTGCCGTTGAATGTGCCGTGGAGCAATTCGCATAGGTTTTGTATGGAATCTCTCTAGATATGGAGTAAAAAGGCAACCTAAAAGTAAGAAGGATTCGTATAGTTTGGATGGATTGAACTTCGCGCCCAAAGTTCCAGTGTTTGACGCTAACGTCGGGGTCGGCCACCAATTTAATCAACCCGCACCGTTTGATGATGCCGCCGGTCTCCTTCATGAGATGCAGCGTCATGGCGTTGACCGTGCTTTAATCTATCATGTTCAAGGCGAATCCATCAGCGGTTTGGATGGAAACGAGGCACTTGCCGCTTGGGCTGAGGGGAACTCACAGTTCAATCTACAGTGGACGGTTGGTCCTAGGTAGGATTCGTTAAGGCAGTTGCAGGATTTCCATGTGGATGGGTTAGTCAACAGTGCCCGTATAAATAGTACGCGATCCGGGAGTTCGGCTGTAGAACTTCCCTTTGTGGAGTGGCTCTATGGCGATCTGCTCGAATGGCTGCAAGCAGAGGGGGCGCCGTTATGGATTTCACTTGCGGACACACCGGCTACCGAGATAATGTCAACGCTAAAGCGCTTTCCAGATCTCGTGACCGTGCTGCTTGGGGCACATTATACCCACGCCCTACTTGTACACCCCCTTCTCAAGCATCTGCCGAACGCTCATTTGGAGTTAAGCCGCTACGAAGTTCAGGGAGGTGTTGAAGCGTTGAAGGGTGAGTTTGGCGTGGAACGGCTAATTTACGGGTCGTTCTACCCGCGCTATGCCATGGGACCGATGCTCTACGCATTGCACCACATGGACCTGACCGAGACGGAGTTGTCAGCCATCTGCGAGGGCAATCTCAAGCGAGTGTTAGGAGAGGAGACGGTCAATGATTGATGGCGCAACAGTAATAGACTTCCACGGGCATGTAGGACGCTGGGAGTATTTGGGAATGTTGGACAACCCAAGTCCAATGCTGCGGGCAATGAATGCGGTAGGAATCGATCGAGCCCGTGTATTCAATGTCTTCCACCCCGACGGAACGCGCGCCAATGATTGCACAGCCGCCTTTGTGGCGAAACATCCGGACCGATTTATCGGTTTCGCCTACGTTTCCCCCTTGATTTCGGAACGGATGGTTCCCGAACTAGATCGCGCGATAGACACGTTGGGGTTTTCCGCCATAAAGATCTATCCAATCTACACCCCCTACCGCCTTAACCATCCGGCGTGGCACCCGGTTTATCAGTTCGCCCATGAACGCGAACTGACCATCATTTCCCATACGAGTAGTCAGCCAGATACCACCGAGCCCAAATATTTGGGTGACGCCGCAGCATTGTTCCCTAATGCGAAATTCGTCGCTGCACACGCGGGAAATACCGAGCCGGGGCGTCGTCAGGCGATACAGGCGTGCCGAAATCATCCGAATTTTTTCGTGGAGACTTGTTCAACATTTCGTACGCCTGGTGTAATTGAAGAACTGGTTGCAGAGGCTGGCGCTGATCGGATACTCTATGGGTCGGATATGCTGCTGATAGATTGCCGGTCTCAAATCGGCAAGATCATTGCCGCCGATATTGGTGATGACGCCAAGCACATGATATTAGGAGAGAATACCAAGCGTTTGTTAAGATTAAACTAGATGGACTCCGCTTATTGATTGTGGACGCGGAAAATCAGAAACTGTTCTTGCCACCGAGATTTGGCTTACTTTAGGCTTTTCGGTTGATAAAATGAAGATTTTGCTTATTCGTTGGACGCTTTATTTAGCACTTATTGTTCTATATTTGCTTCATAAAGATTTTTGGTTTTGGCGTAACCCTATGCTAATACTGGGATTACCCGTCGGATTGGTCTACCATATTGCATTCTGTGTCGTGGTCACTGTTTTGATGGCACTATTAGCTAAGTACGCTTGGCCCTCCCATCTAGAGATTGAGGAGGAGGACACAGTAGACAAATGACAATTTTTGTAATCTTCACATATCTCGCCTTAGTGTTAATCGTCGGCACCGCAGGCCACAGGTTTTTTCGCGGTACCGGAGAAGACTATTTCGTTGCCAGTCGCAGTATTGGACCATTTGTCCTACTGATGTCTCTCTTCGGGACAAACATGACAGCATTTTCCATCCTTGGTGCCTCCGGCGAAGCTTATCACAAAGGGATAGGGGTGTTCGCTTTAATGGGATCATCTTCGGCACTCATCATTCCGACCATCTTTTTCTTTGTGGGCACCAGATTGTGGGCGATTGGCAAAAGGCACGGTTATCTCACGCAAGTTCAATACATCCGAGAACGGTGGAACTCGGATGCTCTAGGACTGCTGCTTTTTGCCGTTTTGGTTGCGCTCGTCGTCCCGTATCTGCTGATTGGCGTAATGGGAGGCGGGGATACCCTTGCAATTATCACTGACGGTCAAATTCCCAAATGGGTTGGCGGGTTGCTTGTTTGCGGCGTGGTTGTTATCTACGTCTGCTTTGGCGGGATGCGCGGGACCGTTTGGGTGAACACGCTTCAAACACTCGTATTCATGACCTTGGGCGCCGTGACCTTTTTTACAATTGTGGGCAAGATGGGTGGTCTGTCGAGTGCCATTGCCAGAGTGGACAGAGATTTGTTGATGCAAGCCAACCGTATAAGACCTCTAGAGTTGATAACATATATCTTCATTCCAATCTCGGTGGGGATGTTCCCGCACATATTCATGCATTGGCTCACAGCGAAGAGTGCGCGAACATTTCGCTATCCAATCATATTCTATCCCGTGTGCGTCGCGGTTGTGTGGATTCCGAGCGTGTTGCTTGGCGTTTTAGGAAGTGGCGATATTACTGGACTCAAGGGACCACAAGCCAATTCAATCCTGGTTCAGCTAATCTCGCGGTACGCCCCTGGGATACTGGCGGGATTCTTGGCTGCCGGCGTTTTCGCGGCTATCATGTCGTCTCTGGACTCACAGACACTTGCAATCGGGAGTATGTTTACTCACGACATCGTGCGGCACTACGGCTTCCATAACCAGATGAGCGAGAAACACCAAGTCTTGGTCGGACGACTCTTTGTAGTGGGGTTGCTTGCCATTACCTACGTTTTATCCTTGGGATCCAATCGCAGCATCTTCAAACTTGCAGTGTGGTCATTTACCGGATTCGCGTCGCTTTTTCCTGTTTTGCTGGCGGCTCTTTTTTGGAAGCGCAGTACCAAACACGGTGCGTTCGCTTCGATTGTGAGTGTTGTGGTTCTCTGGACGTTCTTTTTTCTTCGAGGTTGGCAAAGACCCGGTTACAGGATAGGTGACTCCGGAATCATGCCGGTAACGGTTGTGTTCGCGGTTTCCGCCCTTGCGATGATTATCGTGTCACTTATGACGAAGCCGCCGGATGTCAACATCCTCCGCAAGTTCTTCCCCATGTCTTCCCAGATGGAGTCAAGTGATATTAATACTTAGCCGATTTGAGCCTAGTCCATGCAGTCGTCGTCTGGATTGACCGCTTGAAATCCCAGCAACTTTTCCAGTCCTTGGTGCATGAGGTTGTTGACCACCTTTTCTGTTAGACCCCGGTTGAAGATTACGACTTCATCGACAACTCCTTCCATGCCGTGACTTGCACCACCCGGGCCCATGGCTCCGATGTGTAATCGCTCGGTGGGGTGAAAAGCCGGAGCTTGTCCTCCGAATGGCGCCTTGCCGTAGGCTACCCCGTCCACATACTGTATAAGGTCTCTCCCGTCATTAGTGCCTAAAGTGCGATGCCATTTGCCATCCGTTATCTGTATACCGCGAACTTGAACATCATTGAACGGGTTGGTTGTCGTAAATCCAACGGTCACCTGATCGCGCATCCACATCGGATAGTTTCGGGTTCTATTCGCGAACCAGTTTTCTTTGCTGACTATCATATTACAACAGTCTCCGATGAGATTTTCGGTCTTTACCCATGCGCCAATAGCAAACTCTTGAAGATCTATATCGTCTGAATGTGGAATCGTGACAGCATGTTAGCTTCCCCCTGCCTTCCCTACCTGAAGCCCGCTCCCCAAACTCCTTCCGCCCATTTCGGCCCCTGCCAGAGCTAACGATCATTCCGATTTCCATAGACGTCTTTTAAGATTCCATTTGCCACTTGGCCGATTTTACTAACTTCCTGCGCAAACGTAAACGCCATAAGGACATCATCCTGCTTAATGGCGCCTTGGGCGAATGGCGAGGTTGTGATAAAAACATGAAGCTCCACAGCATTAAAATTATTGTATATTTCGGCATTACAATGCCCCCCTTCCGTAGGCTTCAATTAGATTGAGGCTTACGCAAACACCTAGACACGAACGATGAAAAGGTGTAAAATACGCCAAACGGAGGCGATTGTGGCTAAACCCGATCCGACTCGAATTGACTTCCGGTCAATACCATCTCAACAGCACAATTTATTTTATCTTAACCTCGAATGGCAACCACGTCGGATTTCTCAGTCATGATATGGTAACTGTTAATCGGCACAGGGTTGAAATGTGTTAGAAATCATCAAATCACCGAGTTCTCCTCTGTTCAATTAAGGTAGACACATAAAAATCAAAGGGTTCCCCAGAGATCACACGATAAAGTAATTTCGGTTGGCGTCTTCTACCGAACACGCAGATTATATCGCAATTAACGGTTTAACTCAAAACAACTCTTCTACAGTGACTCCGTGACAGGCAGTAAAAGAGCAAATCGCCGAATTGCCAACATTTAGAGCCTGTTTGAAAAGTACAGTTTGTAGGGTGCGCACTGCGCACCAGCCTCTAAAATCCCCCCACAGGGGCGGAAGGTGTGTAGAAACACCGAATCCCTGCGTACCTAAGCCCCAGCGGGGCGACAGGTATATAGCGGGCAAATACACAAACATGAAAAACTGTCTTCAAATGACTAAAAATAGCTTTGCTGCCGACTATTCAAACAGGTTCTTAGCTCGACTTTGTACAAAATACAACGGTTGGGTTGTACGGAAAGCCGTACAACACCAAACCCGTAGGCGGGGATCAACCGAGCGGATAGCGAGGGCGATAGAGATCCCCTTGCCCCGCCAAGCAACACCGAAATTCGAGTGACACCCAACACGTTATCTGCATGATACTGGAAACCGCTGCCGACTTTTTCAATGGTCTGCCAAAAAGCCGAGAGAATCAAAATCTCCTTCGCGTTTCGACAACACTTGATTATCGCTGCTTGCTATGTCTCTAAAATGTACAAAGTCGAGCTTAGGTATTCAATGACGTAAGTTCAAAATATTTCAATAGACCGTACAATGTGCTCATTTCACTACGCGCAAATCAGAACACAGATTTTCGGTTGGCCCTCAAGACTGATTCTAATCGGTCTCTTGGCATTATCCTGCTCAGGAGTCGCCCAAGGGCAACTCGAGATCGACCTCATTGAGACAGTAACACAAGCCAAGCAAGCTGTTGATGAGAATCCGACATCAACAGCCGCGCACCTGAATCTCGGTTTTGCCTATTTGGAACTTGGTTCTATGCAGCAGGCTAAGACTGAATTTGAGAGTGTCGTACGCCTCGATCCGCATGCCCCTGGCGGATAATACTTGGTTGGGAGGTGTGTATTTCCTGCAAGCAAGATATGAAGAAGCCATTGATGTCTTCCAGCGAGCGCTTGAAAAGTTGCCGGACTGGAACGTGGCGTACCACGCTTTGGGGATGTCACATTTCGAACGGCACAATCATGATGCGGCGGAGATTGCCTTCAACAAAGCGCTGGGACTTATGCATAAGTCCGAATTACCCAAATATGAGGTGCCATTATCATCATTCGGTACAGGGGGCTACGGATGGAGTATCAAGCCCTCTCCAGCCAATGCCTTCTACTTTCTCGGTCTTATCGCATCACATCGCGGTAGTATCAATGAAGCCAAGGCATATTGGCAACAAGCTATTGAAATGGGCACTCCACTAGCTGAGGTATATTTCGAACTAGGGGTCGCATACAATAAAGATGGACAATGGGAGAACTCGGTACGCGCCCTGCGCGAGGCAATTCGGCTACGGCCCGAAATGCCCGCGGCGCACTATCAGATGGCACGAGCGTATCTTAAGTTAGGTAAAATGACCGATGGAAAGAGAGAATTAGAGGAATTTCGACGTCTTAAAGCTGCTTATGCCGAGTTGAATGCGCAACATACTATGATTAGACAGGCTCCGGACACAGCTATAACCCTCTTTAGACTGGCTAGAAGATATATGCAGAAGGAAAAGTATGCCGAAGCTAGTCGGGAATTCCAGAAAGCGCTCTGGCATAATCCGTGCCTCGCGGAGGCGTACATTGGATTAGGTCATGCTTATACTGGGCTGGGACGCCTTGACGACGCCCTTGAAGCACAACAGAAGGCAATTCAGCTAGAACCGAACATGGCAGAGGCTCACATCATCAAAGGGATAATCTTGCTTAAACGAGCTGAAAAATCCCAGACCAAATCTGACTATGAGCGTGCTCTTTCAGCCTGCCGCAAAGGAATCGAACTAAACCCTAAGCTACAAGTTCCAATCCTTATCCGCGTTGCGCTCGGAAAAGCCTACCTCCAAGAAGGCAAACTCACCCAAGCGAGTCGTCAATTTGAAGAGATACTCAAAACCGATTCGAACTTCGGTGACGCATACTTCTACTTGGGGGCTATCCACCTCGGGCAGCATGAATATGAGAAGGCAGAGAGCGCCTACCATCACGCCATTAAGCTAGACCCATCTTCAGCTAAAGCGTACGAGCGACTCGCACATCTGTATGGAATCCGTGGAATCCATCTTGATAAAGCAATACAACTGGCAGAAAAAGCGGTCGACCTCAAGCCCGACTCCGCAGCGTGTTACAATACGCTCTCGTGGCTCCATTTCCTCAACAAAGACTATGAGGAAGCGGAAACATCCGTTAAAAAAGCGTTGGTGCTGCAACCTGACAATTATCTCTATAGCGAAGGCCTGAAAGCCATCCAGCAAGCTAGACAAGCCGAGAACGAGGAAAAAAAGGACGGAAAGTGAGCGGTCGAACTCAAGTGCATGTATTTATCGGGCATCACACGGTACACTTGATGTTCCGTTCTTCATGTCTCAGAAAGTGCGTAACCTGCTTGGTAGTTCTCTGTTTTTCGAGTGTTTTCGTAGACGCACAATTGAGATTCACAGATGTCACTGCGAGAACAGGCATCCGTTTTCGTCATGAAGATGGTCGAAGTGGCGCGCGCTATTTTCTCGAAACTCTCGGAGCGGGCGCCGCATGGTTTGATTACGATCAAGACGGAGATATTGACATCTATTTTGTCAATGGAGCAGACCTTCCCGGTAGGGAGTCGGATGTTACTCCAACAAATGAACTCTATCGCAATGATGGCGGGGGCATTTTTACTGATGTGACCGATAAAGCGGGTGTGGGAGACATGGGATACGGTTTCAGTTGTGCCGTGGGAGATTACGATAACGACGGATTTCCCGATCTTTACATCACAAATTTTGGGCGGAACGCCCTATATCGAAACAATGGCGATGGTACTTTTACTGATGTGACGATGCCATCGGGAGTCGGAGATTCATCGTGGGGTGCCTCAGCCGCTTTTGCCGATTATGACAACGACGGACACCTCGACTTATTTGTCGCCAATTACGTGCAATTCGATATCGAGAACAATCCGAAGTGTGGTACGATAGGTATACGAACGCACTGTGGCCCCGGTGCTTTTCAAGGAACGGCAAGTGTACTGTATCGAAATAATGGAGATGGTACCTTTTCTGATGTTACCGAGGATGCTGGCGTGTGGAACCCCAACGGAAAAGGGATGGGCGTCAATTGGTGTGACTACGATAACGATGCCGATCTCGACCTCTTTGTCGCCAATGATAAGGTCGAAGACTGGTTATATCGCAACGACGGGGATGGTACATTCAAAGATGTCGGACTCACTAGCGGAGTTGCACTCAACGAGATGGGAGCGCCCTACTCCAGCATGGCGCCTGTCTTTGGCGACATTGATAACAACGGCTGGTTCGATCTGGCGATCACGAACTTCCAAGACGAACCCAATAGCGTCTACTATAATGATGGAGACGGTTTTTTCTCCGATATCACCTATCGCTCGGGCATCGGTGCGCCAAGCCTGACACGTCTCACTTGGGGCGCAGACTTCGCGGACCTAGACAACGACGGTTGGCTAGACCTCTTCGTGGTAACGGGACACTTAGAAGAGAATGTACATCTCCTCAATCCAACGACCACATACCCGCAACAAAATCAGCTTTTTTCGAACCGGGGAGATCGCACATTCGACGACGTTTCCGATTCATCGGGCGGCGGATTGTTGCTGAAAAAAGTGAGCCGTGGTGTAGCTTTTGGAGATTACGACAATGACGGAGACGTTGATATTCTTGTCACCAACTCTTACCAGACCCCAGATCTTCTACGGAATGACACTGCCAACCAGAATCACTGGCTGGTTTTCGCTACGGTTGGCACGCGGAGCAACCGTAGCGGAATTGGGGCCCGCGTTAAGGTAACGGCAAGCGGAACCGTACAGATGCGCGAGGTCAAGAGCGGCGGGAGCTATCCGTCTCACAGCGACATGCGGTTGCATTTTGGGCTAGGTGAATCCGGCGTGGCTGCGCACGTTGAAATCCGCTGGCCAAGCGGTTTGATTGAACACTATGAGGGTGTTGAGACTGACCAATTCCTGATAGCAACGGAAGGCGAAGGCTTGAGAAAGCCCTGATGGGGAACGTGACGATGGATATCGAGCGTAGATGGAAGATTTTGAACCTACTCTTTTTCCTAGGGATTGTGGCGTTCATGACGTTGACCTCCAGTGCGATTGACTTGCAATCTGCCTCTCTACAGAGCAAGCAAAGAGCTAACACTCAAGCTAAGGCGTCGGCTATGTCAGCCGGGCATCAGAAGATGTTGGCGCTGCTTGATCGGATTGCCGATAGAACTCCTGATGAAAACCCCTATCTTGGTGATAAAATTGCTCGTACGCTACGCAAGCAGATCGCTTCTTTGCCCGCAACTACATCAAATCCAATCAAATGGAGGCTTAATATGCAGGCGGGCGAGAAAGAGCTTCGTCTCGGCAATGAAGCCGATGCCATCAACCACTACATAGAAGCTCTGGAGTTTACCCGGTCAGCCCGCGATGGAGTCCCGCCACACGCCGTGCTCGAGTCTCATTTCTATCTTGGCCTTGCCTACATGAGGATGGCGGAGACACAGAATTGTTGTCTCCGCCACACCCCTGAAAGTTGCATACTTCCTATTCAAGGTAATGGGATTCACACACAGCAAGACCCTTCGCGGCAGGCGATTTCGCATTTTACTGAAGTCCTTAAACGCACAACCGAGAAGTCTCCGCTTGTCTTTTCTCTCGGTGCGAGATGGTTGCTCAATATTTCTTACATGACTATTGGAACTTACCCCCACAAAGTGCCGCGGGAATACCTTATCCCGCCCCAAGCCTTCGAATCTGAGGAGGATATTTCACGTTTCAAGAACATCGCTCCAAATTTGGGGCTTGACGTTTTTGATTTGTCAGGAGGAGCAATCGCTGACGATTTTGACAATGATGGATACCTAGACATTGTTGTCTCGACTTGGGACGTGAAAGGACAGATCCGGTTTTTCCGCAACAATCGCGACGGGACATTTTCTAATCGGACGAGACAAGCGGGGCTGTTGGGGTTATATGGTGGACTAAACCTAGTGCAGGCGGACTACGACAACGATGGGAATGTTGATATCTTGGTGCTACGGGGCGCTTGGCTGGGGAAGAATGGACGACACCCAAATTCTCTATTGCGTAACAATGGAGATGGATCCTTTACGGATTGCACCTTTGAAACCGGTTTGGGCGATGCGCATTACCCAACCCAGACCGCATCATGGGGCGATTACGATAATGATGGCGACCTAGATCTGTATATTGGCAATGAATCTTCGCAAGCATTCAGTGCCCCGTGTCAACTCTTCGAAAACAACGGTGATGGATCCTTTACTGATGTTGCAGGCAGGGCGCGAGTACAGAACCACCGTCTCGCCAAGTCAGTTATTTGGGGGGATTACAACAATGATCGGTTGCCTGACCTATACGTGTCAAATCTTAAGAAAGGCAACCGCCTGTACCGCAATAACGGGGATGGGACATTCACCGACGAGGCAAAGCGTCTTGACGTCCAATCACCGCAACGCAGTTTCCCCTCATGGTTCTGGGATTTTGATAACGATGGCGCGCTTGATATCTACGTTTCCGCCTATTCTTCCGGCATTGAGCACGTGGCAGCGAATGCGCTCGGTTTGGCCGTGGACACAGGGATAGCACGTTTGTATCGCGGGGACGGGGGCAGTGGCTTCAGCGAAGTAGCAGACCAATGCAACTTGGTGAGTCCTACCGCACCGATGGGATCCAATTTCGGCGACCTTGACAACGACGGTTATCTTGATTTCTACCTCGGCACCGGATGGCCGCATTACATGGAACTCATGCCAAACGTCCTCTACCTCAATCAAGGCGGACAACGTTTTGCAAATGTTACCTACGCCGCCGGCTTTGGTCACCTACAGAAGGGGCATGCAGTTGTTTTCGCCGACTTCGATAACGATGGGGATCAGGATATCTTTGAGCAGATGGGTGGGGCATACCCCGGCGACGGCTACAGCAACGCCCTGTATGAGAACCCCGGATTCGGAAGGAACTGGATTTCCATTAAATTAATCGGCGTCCAATCAAATCGATCGGCGATTGGTGCACGCATCCATTTAAGAATACTCGAGAATGGGTCACGACGTTCAATCTACAAACACGTTAACAGTGGCGGTACATTTGGTTGCAATCCACTTCGACAGACAATCGGCCTAGGCAACTCCGAGCAAGTTGAACTGCTTCAGGTGTTTTGGCCCACCACAGGTCTCACGCAGACCCTTGAGCGAGTAGCTTGTAATCAGTTCATTCGAATTGTTGAGGGGGCCCAGGAATACACAGAGCTGAAACTGAGAAGGCTGACACTAGGCGAGCCTTAGTACGCATCAATGAGCGCGCAGTATCCCCATGCGATTAGCCATTGGAGCGTCCAACTGGCAGACAGCGGAATACCCCCAAACTTTGCTAGCACTGCAACAGAGCAAGCATGGAGTTGCTTTTCATTCGCCTTCCCGCCGTGGTCTCACCACACAGTAACACCGTCGTCCACAATCAGCGGGTGTTGATATCTGTAGGGTGGTTCTAGAGCGGCCTGTTGTGCTTCGGTTAGCCCTGAAACCCATTCCGGCAATCGGGTCTCATAGGTGCCGGTGACATAGCTCAGGTACTTTGTGTATCGGAAAAGCAGAGTCCGTCTCTCACCTTTCCCTTTCCAAGGCAGGGTGCCGTGGGTTGTCGCCCCGTCAAAGATGACGAGATCTCCCGCTTTGAGGGCAGGTTGAAACACCAATTCTTGGTTGGCTTCCAACGTCATAATATCATCCGGCGCCTCAAAGTTGGCTTTGTGGCTACCGGGTATGGCGCAGAGACCATCATCGCCGGGATTAACGTCGGTCAACGCATACTGGAAAACTATTAGCCCGCAACGCATACGTCCATTCTGATAGGCGTAAAAACGGGAACTGTTAAACGTCAAGTTGCCGGAGCCGTGCAGTTTCAAACCCTCGCAGCCATCCACAGAATTCAGCAAGTCAACCCCGTGGTCTAGCTTCCATCCACGCCCCAGCATGGTGTTGAGATACGGTATGACTTTGGGGGTGAGACAGCATATCGCGGAAGGGTTGACACCAAGACTGCTCCCACGTCAACATGCCTTGTAATGTCGAAATGGACTGAATCGTTCCTCAAGCGGTCTTCTCTCCCAGTTTCCACTTATGGTGTTCGGGTTTCCAAGCTCCCCTGGGACGTTGTTTGGATAAAACACGCGATGTTTGAATTGATCCAACTGCGATTACGAGTTAATATCATTGACTTGGCTGAAAGTATTCTGGATTTGCCGTGAATTTGCAGCCGAAATCACACACAAATGAAAAAAATGAATGTCCTCTGCATGGATTGAGGCATCGGTAGAATTCCTTGTCGACTTCCATAATCGTACGGGGTTGTTTCTTTCCCTGCTCGATCCAAATCTTTGATGTATCATAGTTAAGATTATGCAAGCCACAGTCGGACCCCTACTCTTGAGACACATGGGCTTCAAGCAAGCAGGTTTCGCGCAGAGGCTATTTGCCCAGTTTGTTGCTCTGTAAATGAAGTTTTGCTCTCTGTTCTTTTGTCACTCGTTCCGCCCCCTCATCGGTGTAAACCACATGCGGCGTGATAAATACCATTAATTCTGTCTTCTCGACCCGCGTGTCCGTCCGTCGGAAGAGTTTGCCAAGCAATGGAATGTCTCCCAAAAATGCGATTTTGTGAACGCTCTCGGTCTTGTCGTCCTTAATCATCCCGCCGATAACCATGGTTTGTCTGTCGTTAATTGTGACTGAGGCGGTCGCTTCCCGCGTCGAGATAATCGGAGCGTCAAACAGTGTAAACTCAATGAGACTGCTAATCTGTTGATTCAGGTCGAGAGAGACTGTCCCCGATCTGTTAATCCGCGGTGTAACGGTGAGGATAACGCCGACATTCCGAAAGTCCGTACTGGTCAAGACACCCCCGGTAGCAGTCTCCTGCGTGCTGACCAAGAAAGGGACTTCTTGTCCAACATTGATAATCGCCTCTCGGTTGTTCTTGGTCATAATCCGCGGCGTGGAGAGGATATTAACCTTCGTGTCCTTCGTCAGAGCATGAAGCAAGGTGTCTAGCTTGTCGGAGAGAATCCCGTATTTCAGACCGAAAATCTCTTCAGCCAACCCGAAATCGGTTGTCCCATTTTGACGATGGGTCTCATTATTAATAGTTGTTCTCTGTTCCCACATCCACTCGACCCCAAAGGCGCTTTCATCGTCAAGCGTTACTTCAATAATCTGCGCTTCAATCAGTACTTGGGGAAGTAGAACGTCAAGATGTTTAATGAGGTTTTCAACGGAGGGGAAGTTTCGGACAAACGTGGTAATGAGAAGAGAATTCGTGTCTTCATCAGCGACAATTTTCACGTTACCCGTCAGTCCTCGCGCGGCATCGGCGGTTTGCGCGCCAGATCCCAACGCGCCCGTGGAAAAGGCTCCTCCGCCAAATCGTCCTCCGAACCCACCGCCGAATCCTCCTCCAAATCCGCCTCCGATATTAGTACGGGCCGTCGCTTGACGTTCAAAGAGTTCGGTCGACAGTAGTTCGTTGAGTACAGTTTCCAAGTTGGCTGCGTTCGCATGTTCGAGAACAAAAACTCGTGTGTCCTCGGCGAAGTCCGCGATGTCACGATCGAGCTGCTCAATTAACTTCCCGACGGCCTCCATCTGCTGGGTTGTCGTTGTAACCATTACCGAGTTGGTACGAGCATCTGGAACCGCGGTTAACTCCGGTAGACCGAGTACTCCTTGACCGCTTTGTTCACTAGACCTCTGCTGTTGCTCAAGAAAAAAGCGTCTTCCTCTACCGCCGAAGCCACCAAAACCTCCGAATCCCCCGCCGGTAAATGCGTTTTGGGCTGAACTGGAAAATGCTTGGTTCAGTTCATTGGCAATCTCCGTGGCATCTCCATATTTTAGGGAGAACACCCGCGTTTCTGGCTGTGAAAAACGTTGCGTGTCCAGTTCTTTTACTAGCTCTCGGATGACTGCGAGATTCTGTTGGCTAGCAGACACAATCAGCGAGTTGGTGTTTTCATCGGCAATCGCTTTGACTTCACCGAGCAGTTGAAGCGCACCGCCTTCTGTGGGACTGGTTTGATCGGCTTGGCCGCCTCCATCTCCCCCAAACCTCTGGGTGCCGCCAAATGAACCGCGCCCGCCGAACCCACCGCGACGCCCACGCTGTTGTCGCTCCTGTTCCGCAGCTGCTGCGGCATCCTTCGGTCTTTCATACAGTTTGGTGATGACTTCAGCTAAGTTCGCGGCGTCCGAATATTGAAGTGAAAACACCTCAATCTTGACGCGGTCCGCCATCGACACATCCAGTTGCTGGACAATCTCAGCCAGTCTCTTGATTTGTGCCGACGACGCGGTGATAATTAACGTATTACTTCGACCATAAGCGGTCATCACTCCATATTGCGGTACAAAATCCTTAAGGTCTTTTACTAACTGTGTGGCATCCGCGGAGCTAAGAGGCAGTACCTGCGTGACAATGGTATCGCTCGGCTTAATGCCTTGCGGGTCACTCCCAATCTGTATCGGAGTGGCTTCTAGTTTTGCCTCCTCTAACGGGACGATTTTTGCGCTGTTTCCGTTGACTATGCTAGTGTATCCTTTGATTGCTAGAACAGCGTTCAGCACCGCAAACGCTTCTTCCACGGGCATGTCATCGGGGCTAATAATGGTTACACGCATATCCAAATCTGCCGATTTGACAACCGTATAACCGGTCACCTCGGAAAGAAATTCAAGCACATGGTCGACCGAAGCGTCTTTGAAACGCATGGAGATACGTCGTGGTTCGACTTCTTTTTCGGCTATTGCATTGTCGCCAACCTCACATATACACACCCTACCGACGACAATCAGCATAAAACATAGGGAAAATGTCCATCTCATGGTGTTAGTCATTGAGTTAGTCATTGATTCAATTCGTTTCTCCTCTTTTCGCGCATTCGTTCAATCAAGTCCTGTGCAGTATTGTTGCTTTCTGACGGCTCTTCAAGTTTTTTCTGCTGTCTGGTGACCGTCCCAAAGATAACCCGCCCATCTGTTCCGTACTCAATACGCTCCCCCAGTGCGAGTTGTACGGCCATTTCTCCACGTGCTAAGGTAATATGGTTCGGATAAATCTCCTGTACCGTAGTATCTTTGAGTGCCTCTCCTCGGCGGAGAAACATGCCCGTCCTTATGTTTTGGTCTTCTACGACAGCGAAAAAGTATGGCCCCTTCTTCACGATTCCTGTCAGTGCAAGCCCGTATGTGGGCAATGGGGACAGTGCATCATCAACAAGCTCAGATATGGGAGTTGGGTTTTGTTGTACCGGCGGGCCGATGTCGCGTTTCCAGCCAAGGGGACGAAAAAGATTGTTTTCGACAATAATGTCATAATTCTTCGGTTCCCGATTTATAGGAAATACCGCCTCTGCTTTGGAAGCAGTAGATCTAGAAGGGACAATGCGTCGCTCTGACTGAATCGGTACAGAAGCCGCTTTTCGCCAAACGACACCGAGAATTACGAAGCATGCGATTAACCCTAAGATTGCCACGCAGAGAATTTTTGCCTTCTTCAATGTTTTGACCGCCCTGAATATCGGATTACCGCCATTGGCCCGCGATCCAAACCTAGCCGCCCGGGCGCCTTTCCCAACGACCAGCAACCCAGGCACCACGAGGACTTCGCTCCCAGTTACCGCCTACCCAAACGTGTTTTCTTCCTGTCCAACGCCAATGCCCGCCAATTCAAACTGCTTTAGGACTCGATTTAGGTGATGGATTCTCGACAATCGGGGCTGGCGGAGATTCCTGAACATAAACTATCCCAGCTCGCACAACCTTCCTTCGGCAGATTGGATAAACCGTACACTCGACTGACGTAACCAGCAAACTGGCAATCATCAGTAACGAGATACCCATCTAGCATTTTCCGATGTATTGTCGATTGTTTATTATGATTATCCTACTTCTTGTTTTTGCGAGATTATGACTGATTATCCATCAAAAGCGCCAAATCTACCACCACCACGTCTGCGGTTTCCGCCTAATCCACCCCCTCGGCCGATTTTGGGCAATTTTAGTTCGGGCAGTTTGATGTCGGCAAACTTCTCCCGCTGTTCTTCGTCAAGTATAACTTGCATTTCTGCAACTAAAGCGTCAATCTGATTTTGATAATCTTTGCGTTGTTGATAGAACGACTGCATCTTCGCTTGCAAACCGCCACGCATTCCGGTGCCTCTGCTACCTCCGAATCTGGCACCGCCACCAAATCCAGCGGCACCACCGCGCATCTGGTTTCGCCTCTCCGTCAACTCCGATTCCAACGTTTTTTTCTCTAATTCGTAATCCTCAACGATTTTCTCAATCTGTTGTATTTTGGCGTGAGCCACCTCACGCTGGTTTACTGAAAGTTGCAAGGTTTTTGAGGTCTTTTCGATGTCTAGCAATTTTGTGCTGCCACAACCAGACACCGCAAAAATCGTGATGGCAAAGGTAAGTCCAATATGTAATTTCCGGAATACCATCCGTTTTTCTCCTCTTGTGTCCAATCATATGGTGAATAAGGGGAAAACGCTATCGTTTCCCCCCGGCTGACTCGCTCACATTTAGATATTACTGATTGCGGCGAGTTCTGTCACCTCTTCGTCCATCACCGCCACCTGGTCGCCCCCGACGGCCGCCGAATCCTCCGAATCCTCCGCTATTGTTCACAATTCCTGCAATGGTCAATTGGGCTTCTTGGCGCACGGTGAGAAGTTCAACCACACCCGCCTGCAATGAATCGGATTTTGTTTTCTGCTGGCTCTGCTTCGCTTTGAGGGCGTCGAGCGCGGACTTAATCTTTGCATTATCCCCGCTATCAACCGCAGTACGAAGCGCCTCTACCAACGGCCGCAAGTCTCGACGTCGTTCAATCTGATGCTCCGTAATTGCCTTAATTCTAGGAACCAAGACAGTTTTCTCATCTTCAGATAGGTTCAACTCCTCAATCGCTCGCTGGGTTTGTCTCTCGACCATCTCTTCAAGGTTGAATTGTCCTCTCTGTTCGCCTCCCCGATTTCCGCGACCCTGTTCTCCGCGGTTAGAACGATCAGGGCGCGTATCCTCTTGTGCGGAGATGTAATATGCACTGGTAAACACGAATCCCACGATAAATATAAGCGTGAGTGGGCGCGTCATTTCTTGCCTTGATAGATTCATTTTCTTCAGAATACGAAACATGGTGATTTCCTCCATTATTATGTGAGTGGGTTGATTTGAGCATGATTGACGCGTTTTGCTCAGGATGTTAGACAGACAGTAATGGCAAAAGTTCGGAGTTATTTTCAAAGTGTATCAATTAGCGGATATTTTTCAGTTTTTTGCCCCTCCTGAATAACCCAACCTGGGCAGAATTGGGAGAGGGAATTCCAATTACGGTGACTCAATGCTCAAAAGGAGGGTTTATTAAAATCTTCAAGTATTCCTATCCAGATTCTATTGGAATTCTTGTAGTTTCTCGCTATAATGAAATAGACCTTGTTGAATACACCAAAGCATTGTCAATTCTCTATACATGCGCATTAAGGCCCTTTTTATTCTTAAATTTTATTCTTGGACTCAAAACTAGAAGTCGCCCACCGTATCCCAATGCCGAAGGCGAATCATTTTACTTCTACAATGCCTACTACGGATTCTAACACAGACAACCGCACGTCCCAAGAAAAGATTGACGCGATCCTTCGTCCCAAGTGGTGTATCACTTCTGACAAGGGCCGGTTATACTGGGATTTAATCTGTGCTGCTATCCGTAATGACGTTAAGGCAATTCGCAACCACTTGAAGGAGGAGCCGGATTGTGCCAGGCTAGAGTTTTGGTACACACCTCCCATCCACTTTGCTGTCCGCGAAGGCAATTTGGATGCGGCTCGACTACTTTGGGAGGCGTATCCGTACGACGAAGTCACAAATCTAATCAGGATGGCGGAAGATCGCGGTCGCGTTGATGTTGCAAGCTACTTGCGCACCTCCATCGGCACGGAGATTCGAGGTACCAACCTCCGGCTACACCAAGCCGTGGAAGCCGGGAATCAAGAGGAGGTTGAACGCCTGTTAGCCGAGGTTCCGGAAATCGGTGTACACCGTGATGAAAAAGGGCGGACAGCACTGCACGTTGCGGCGATTGCCAACAATCACGAGGCGGTGCGTGCGCTACTGGCAAACGGCATTGATATTGATGCCATGGATCACTTCGGCTTTCGTGCGGTTCATTACGCCTGTTGGACAAATCTATATTGGACACTGGCACAGGAAAGCGACGGATTGTTACAGATGTTGCTTGACACAGGAGCAGCCGACAGTCCGACTCTAGCGGCTGCCCGCGGCGATTTGGATGCTGTGCGTGCCTTCGTCGCGGCGAATCCGACAGCGGTTAATGATGGTGAGACACTTCAGAAGCGCCCGCTCTCTTCCGCCGTAGAGCGAGGTCGCCGCAACATTGTGCATTTCCTTCTCGACCACGGCGCAGATCCATCGCTGCCGGAAGGCCGGATGTGTCCGCACGGTTCCGCTCTAATGACCGCCTCGGTGAAAAACGACGTTGAAATGGCGCGATGGCTGCTTGAGGCTGGTGCCGACCCTAACGGAAACGTTGACTCATCGGGCGCTCCGGCAATACGTGCCTCGTCCGATGCGATGCGCGGACTCATGTATGAATACGGTGGACGCACCGGGACAGCGTGGGGATTCGCACAAAGCGGAAATCTTGAGACTTTGGCGGCGATCCTGCGCTATTGCGACGATCCGTTTTCGGGCGAGGAGAACGAATACCTAACGACACCGTATACCGCCATCATTAGCGGTTGCAAGCGCCGATTGGATAAGAAACAGAGCACCGACGCCCATGAGGCGATGCTGAACATGTTCTTGCGGCGGGGTTACCCGATGCCAACGGTGCTTACCGAGTGCAAAACCTACCTCTACCATATACCGCACATGACGCGGCAATTGCTGATTCATGGACTAGATCCGAACCTGCCTGACTGGCATCGGCGTACTCCATTACACGATCTAAGTGCGGGAATCCGGCACGTAGACGACACTCCAGAATTGATGCAGCTCTTTATCGACCAAGGTGCCGACATTGACGCAATTGACGAGGAGGACCGCTCTACGCCATTAGGCATAGCCGCCCGCGAAGGACATACGGATCTTGTCAATCTATTGCTCTCCAACGGTGCCGACCCAAATGCGACGAGAGCAAATTGGGCAACGCCGCTCGCTTGGGCGGAGCGCCGAGGTCACGAGAAAATCGCGTCGATGTTGCGCGCACGTGGGGCAGTCTAAACGCGTCACAACCCTGGCTGCCCTTTGCTGAAGTAACGGGAACCGGTGCGACGAAATCCCTCACCAGCACGTTAAAGCCCACCAAAATTATCTAAGTTGCCTAAAATTCAGATGCGCCGATGCCTAAATTTTAGGCAAACCAATCAGAAATACCCCCTTCTCTTCTTGCTTGCCTCACCACAACCAACTTCTCAACACCCCCATCATATAGGCACTTACCCGATTCTTCACTCCTCATCTGCCAATAACAGTGCGCCGATTACGGTTTGGCATCTCTCTTGCTGATAGTCACTCTGTCTAGCGGACAGAGGAACGGTATATGTCCGTCCATCTGAAGAGATGAGGAAGTCTGTTTGTGAATTGAATGGTTGAAAGCGGACGTGGACAGGCTACTCTCCTGGAATTTCAACAGCATCTCATCAACATCATTTTGAAAAATGGAGGAAACTAATGATTTTATCAAACTCAAGGTTAAAAGGCGCGCAATCGTGTTTCTGTGCTGTCGTTCTACTCGCTTTTGTCTGCGCGCTCAGTTCCGCGTCGGCAGAAATCAAACTGACTGATAGCCTATCTGTTTCAGGCTTTTTGGATATGTCATCCACTACGACTAGCGGCGGTGATGAGACAGAAATAGGTTTATCTTTCGATCAGTTCGAGCTAGATTTCAAGATTGAACAGGGTTCGGTCACCGGGTATGTTGACATCGACAGTACCGGTGCAGACGCAGGAATAAAGTTGGAACAGGGGTATGTGACCTATTCGCTGCCCGAATCGACCGTTTCCGGCGTGAGCATCAAAGCCGGACGATTCCTCAGCGCAATGGGGTTTGAAGCCGCAGAGCCGACTGGCCTGTTTCAATACTCCTTTTCCGAGGGAATACCGTATCCCGCTTACCAAAACGGTATCGGAATTGACGTGAATCCCGCTAAACAGGTGGGAGTTTACGTGGCGCTCCTGTCTGGGGTCTGGGATGTGAATGATACCGATGTGAAGAATCCGGGTATCGAAGCGCAAATCGCATTGACTCCCATGGAGCAACTCACCGCGAAGGTCGGCTACGCCATGGACAAACTGGAAGACTACTCACAGAGCGAACTCAACGCTTGGGTGCAGTTCACCCGGGGACCACTAACCCTCGCCGGAGAAATCGACATGTTGAAGAATTGGCCCACTGAGGACGAGGAAGGCATGGAATTCGTGGGCGATGGCATGCACTTTCTGGGGATGGCTAATGTTTCGCTTGCAGATATGATATCAGCGCCGGTCGCTGTAACGCTGCGATTCAGTGGCATCAGTATCAGTAAAGAGTCATCCAACAGCGCCGATGATGCAGTCTCTAAAGAGTCCACAGGCACGGAGTTCACTCTTAGCCCTTCTTATGCAGTAACAGACAACTGGTTACTTCTCGCAGAATTTAAGCAGCGGCTTGACGCCGAAGAAACAATTATTGCCGTCGAATCACTTTTTACATTTTAACTCGGAACACGTAAACTCAAATTTCTAAGGAGGATTACAAATGTTTCACACTGCACTGAAATTGCGCGGAATCATTGCAATTGGTATGCTACTCTTGACAGTTGGTATGTTCGGCGTCGGACATGTAGACGCCGCACATCACGAGGTAAAAATTGGTGTGCTCCACTCGCTGAGTGGCACAATGGCAATCTCCGAGACTTCCCTTAAGGACGTTGTTCTTATGGCTGTTGAAGAGATCAACGCTACTGGCGGTGTGATGGGTAAGCAGATTAAACCCGTGATCGTCGATCCGGCTAGCGATTGGGATCTATTCGCCGAAAAAGCAAAAGATTTGATCGTTAAAGAAGAAGTAGCTACGGTTTTTGGCTGCTGGACCTCCGTGAGTCGGAAGTCTGTTCTCCCAGTTTTCGAAGAGCACAATGCGCTCCTATTCTATCCGGTGCAGTACGAAGGTGAAGAACAATCACTCAACGTTTTCTACACCGCTGCAACCCCCAACCAACAGTTGGTCCCCGCCGTCCAATATATGATGGATGAAATCGGCGCCAAGAAGTTTTATCTGCTTGGGACCGACTATGTCTTCCCACGCACGGCAAACAAGGTGCTGAAGGCTTTCCTCAAGACCGAGGGTGTTCCTGATGAAAACATTGTGGAAGAATACACTCCCTTCCACCACCAGGACTACCAGACAATCGTCGACAAGATTAAGAAGTTCGCCGCCGGTGGCGACGCCTGTGTGTTGTCAACAATCAACGGTGACAGCAACGTGCCGTTCTACAAGGAGTTTTCCAACCAAGGTCTGACATCTGATGACTGTCCGATTATGGCTTTCTCGGTCGCAGAGGATGAATTACGCGCGATGGATGTCCCGCCCCTCGTCGGACACCTTGCCACGTGGAACTATTTTCAGAGCATCAATTCTCCTGAAAACAAGAAATTCGTGAAGAACTTCAAGGCGTTTTGCGAGAAAGAAAACCTGCCTGGCGGTTCGAAACGCGTAACAGACGACCCCATTGAAGCCGCTTACTTTGGTGTCTACGTTTGGAAGGCAGCGGTCGAGAAGGCAAAATCCTTTGAGGTCGACAAGGTGCGTGAAGCCGTCTACGGCTTGGAGTTTGATACTCCCGGCGGTATGAAAAAGATGCACGCCAACAACCAGCACACGCTCAAACCGGTTTACGTTGGCGAAATCATGAAAAACGGCCAGTTCAAGATTATCTACAAATCCGACGGACTGGTTTCACCCGATTCCTACAGCGCCTATCTCCATCCGGACGGCAATTTCCCTGCCCCGACCGGCGGCCCCAAGGGAACAACAACCACTGGCATGTAATTCGGGTTGTTGGTTAACTGTTCACCTTTTTTCATAGAGTTTGCAAAGCGTAAAGTATTATCCGGATTTACGCTTTGCGACTCTTTTTTTTGTGCTACTTAAACAACCTTTGCAGCAAGGCTCAACTCTCTCGACTCGCCTTCGACCAATATCCGGGACAAGTCAAATGCCAAGAGTTACAATTCTCTATATCATCACGCTACTCATCACGCTACTCCTCACGTTACAATTCCCCAGCTTGGTGTTTCCCGGCTCTGCCAAATCTAACGACGATTTCATTATCCGCGCCGAAGTCCAGAAACTTGCCGACGACAGTAGGTCAATTCGCAAGACAGCGGTTATGGCACTGGCAAAGAGCGGCGACATGCGCGTGGAGGCAATCTTGGAGTCGTTTAAATTGGGAGAACTCTATCTTTGGAACGATATAGTCATCTTGTGTAAAGAGACGTTTGAAGACGACAATTACAACGAATTCTGTCGGCTTGCCGATGTATTGACCGGCGAACCGATGCTGGATGCAAGCGGGAAACAGTATGGAATCCCATTAGAAGAGGTGCAGGAAGTGGCGGCATCACGAGCGGAACGTAAACTCGCAAACAACGCAAAGTTTTTCGTCAGGCTCTCGTCACCGGACAAAGAAATCCGCATGTCTGGCGCCAAAAAATGCGGCGACCCGCCTGGCATAATCGAATCGGTCTCGCAGCTTGAGGTAATGTCAGAGAACGATCCGGTAAAAAAAATTCGGTATATTTCCAAAGAAAGCCTACTTCTCATACGCTTGAATCAGACTTCCTTGGAAAGAGATTTGGCAGCACATCTTGCCATTGTCCGCGAGTTGGGAAAAATGAAGAGTATGCGCGGATTGCCGCGGTTGCAGGAAACGTTTGATGATTTAATGAAAGGACTTGAGCTTCCTGAAACCGCCAAGGAAGAGGCTAGGAAAACGTACAAATATTCAATCGACCAAATTAACGGCTATCAAAGTTTTGTGGGGGGTGTCGGTAACATCTTTCGAGGGATTTCGCTTGGATCCGTTCTCATTCTCATGGCACTAGGTCTCGCCATTACATTCGGTCTGATGGGCGTCATCAATATGGCACACGGCGAGTTGATGATGATTGGGGCATACGCAACCTTCGAGATGCAGAGAGTGTTCGGTCATACCCCTGACAATTTATCGGACTTGTATTATGTCGCGGCGCTGCCTGTCGCGTTTCTGTCGGCAGCACTCGTTGGCTACCTTATCGAAATTTTGGTTGTCCGTCACCTGTATCAACGTCCACTGGAGTCACTGTTGGCGACGTGGGGGATTGGGCTGGTTCTTATTCAACTCGTGCGCATTCGATATGGCGACAACATCGGTGTCAACGCCCCAACATGGGCGCGAGGCGGGCTTGAAGTTGTGCAAGACCTCATCGTGCCTTACAGCCGTTGTTTTATCATCGTTCTGTGTGGCTTGTGTGTCCTACTCTTCTACTACCTGATGAACCACACCAAGCTAGGCTTGCGAATGCGAGCGACAATGCAGAATCGTAACATGGCAAACAGTGTAGGTGTAAATACATCGCGCGTGGACCGATACACCTTTGCCTTCGGCTCCGGAATCGCCGGGGTCGCTGGCTATGCGTGGACACTAATCGGCGGCGTCACTCCAGATATGGGACAGACCAATTTCATCATTGATTCGTTTCTAGTTGTTGTTACTGGCGGCGTCGGCGAACTTATCGGTGTCGTCTGCTCCGGATTGGGGATTGGCGTACTGACCAAGGTTATTGAACCAACGACAATCGGGCCTTTCGTGGTAGGGGCAATCTGGGCGAAAATTATGCTGCTAATTATCATTGTCGGGTTTATCCAGTTCAAGCCGGCGGGGCTGTTCGCACCGAAAGGTAGACTCAGCGATGTTTAGAAATGGCGCAGTCAAGCAATTGAGCGATTTTCTACAGGATGCGCGGATAGTAAAACAGTCATCCGCGCACAATCGCGGTATATCATTCCTCGTACCGTGGGTGCTGGTTTTTTTCGGATTAATCGTAATCCCGCTGCTTTACTATACCGGACTGATAACCATTGGTACGGTGAATATGCTCGGCCGATACATGGCGTTTGCAATTGTCGCTGTTGGGCTAGATTTGATTTGGGGCTACACAGGCATCCTGAGCCTCTGCCAAGCCTTTTTCTTTGCGCTGGGCGGTTATGCGATGGGGATGTATTTGGCGCACCACGGTGGTCCAGAGGGAATCATTGATGCCAACGGCTGGAAGATTCCAGCGTGCCTATATGTAGTTTATCCGTACAAGGTCGGCGAAGCCCCGGCAGACGCCCTCGTTCCATGGTTTTGGAAGCCGTTTTATACGCTCCCGCTCACGACGATCTTGGGGCTGCTCATTCCGGGTTTAGCCGCACTGGCGATTGGCTATATCGGTTTTCGGAGCCGAGTTCGTGGTGTATACTTCGCCATACTGACTCAGGCGATTACTGTGGCGGGTTGGTTGGTGTTCTGCATGAACAACATGAAACTGTGCGGCACAAACGGATTGACACGGTTTGACCGAATTGCGGGATTCAAGCTGACAAATCCCAATGCCAAAGTGAGCCTTTATATTATCACACTATTGGCGCTCGCGGGTGTCTACCTCCTTTGCCAACATGTCGTGAAATCTCGCCTAGGACGCATCCTCATCGCAATACGAGACGACGAGCCGACCTTGCGCTTTTCCGGTTATAAACCCTATATCTACAAGCTCTTTGCTTTCTGCCTAGCCGGAATGATTGCCGGGTTGGGAGGTATGCTTTACGCGCCGCAGATGGGCATCTTCACGCCTACGAATATGGAGGCGAGCGCGTCAATTTTGGTCGTCGTCTGGGTGGCGGTTGGCGGGCGTGGGGTGCTTTCCGGTGCAATTCTCGGCGCATTGGCGGTGAATCTCCTCTATAACTTTTTTACTTCGGAGAGAAGTCTGTGGCTGCTCACATGGAAAGCGGAGTATTGGCAATTTGTTTTGGGCGGGTTATTCATCGGCGTTGTTCTACTCTTCCCCGGTGGGTTAATTGACTTATGGCGTCGTCTGGTGGATACTCCAAAGTAGCAAGATAATGACCTATGCCCACGAATGGAGCATATCGATTATAGTATGGATCAAGCTCATCGAATCGTCGAATACAAAGAATACAGTCCTCGCGAAAACCGACTGTCCGAAGAAAAATATCTACTTTTTTTGGAAGATATAACTGCCGTTTTTGACGGTTTCAAAGCCTTAGATATTGAAGCATTGGGCATTGAACACAATGAACTCCGTGTCATCATTGGCCCCAACGGTGCAGGCAAAACAACGCTCTGCGATGTTGTAAGCGGTAAAACACGCCCAACGACCGGATACGTATTCTTCGATGGTGCCGATATTACCCAGCAGACGGAGGAAGAGATTGCATTGCGGGGCATCGGCAGAAAATTTCAAACCCCGACAGTCTTTGACAGCCTAACAACTTACGAAAATATGGAACTCGCTCTTCCCGGTCATTACCGTTTATGGTCAAACCTGTTTGGGTCAACTACGAAAGACCAGGAGGAGCGCATCCTGGAAATCTTGGAGCGTGTAGGACTTATCGATGAGTTGCATCGCGAAGCTAAGTACCTGAGTCATGGCCAACGTCAGTGGCTGGCGATTAGCACTTTGATTCTATCGAATCCAAAACTGCTGCTCGTTGACGAACCTGCTGCCGGATTAACGGACGCGGAAACGGCATTGACGGCTGAACTCCTTCTTGAGTTAAAGGATGACCATACATTGATTGTTATCGAACACGATATGGATTTCGTGCGTCAACTGGATTCATACGTCACGGTGCTGAACGAGGGCGTTATCATGGCGGAAGGAATGATGCGTGAGGTACAGCAGAACGAAGAGGTCATTGAAGCGTATCTCGGCAGATGAATCATCTATATTCTTTAGAAGTACCGATGCCTATCTTAACCGTTGATCGGTTCGTAAAATCCTGCTATAATACGGATGAGAGGTGATACCCACTTATGTAAGGGAGTTCCGACAGAAATTTGAGGCGTCCATTGAAAAAAAAACCTCGACAAATTACACCCATGAAGAACCTATGACCACGAATTATGCGAGAGTTCACCCGCTCAATCAACTTCAAGATATGAGATGCCTCCTTGTCGACACGCCTAGCCCAAGACTCATGGGCATCTTCGCCAGCCAATAATTGATCCTCAGTGCTCCATTCAACTATATCCATGATAAATGTTGTTTGGTTGAGTATGTGCCAAGCTACCGCTCGTTCGGTAACCTAGGGAATTGGGATGGCCCAGACTAATTCAACAGAGGCGTTTGGACGGCGATGATTTCAGCCCAAGCCCCAATTTTATAAAGCCTGTTTGGAGCAGAAATGCTTACAAAACTGATTTGCCGTAATTTCAAATGCTTTGGGGAGGTCCGAATCGAATTGGGCAACCCGGTTGTCTTTATTGGCCCCAACAACTCCGGCAAAACAACGGCTCTACAAGCACTCGCGCTTTGGGATGTAGGTCTCAAGCGTTGGAACGAACACCGCAAAGGGAAACCGAGACCCGAAAGACGTCCGGGGGTTGCTATCAACCGACGCGATTTAATTTCCGTCCCTATACCGAGTGCTAGGCTGCTCTGGCAGAATTTGCGAGTTCGCGACGTCCAGCGGGTGAATAACCAGCAGCGCACCCAGAACATACGGATGGACATTATCGTTGAAGGCATTACCTTCGGCAGAAAATGGGTGTGTGGCTTGGAATTCGATTACGCCAACGAGGAGTCCTTTTACTGCCGCCCCCTTCGTTTGACTGAGGGGGACGGGGAGCCGTTACAACGAATGTCTATTCCTGAAGAGACGGCGAACCTTGATGTCGCCTTTCTTCGGCCTATGTCGGGGCTGGCGTCGAATGAAACACGACTCGATCCCGGGGCAATCAACGTTCGGGTTGGAGAGGGACGCACCGCGGAAGTACTTCGCAATCTATGTTTTCAGGTTTTGCATGAACGGCGAGACGAAGAAACTTGGGAAACGATTTGCCAACAGATTCGAGAATTGTTCGGTGTTCGGCTTGATGAACCGGTCTACATTCAGGAACGCGGCGAGATTGAGATGACTTACCGAGACAGTTCAGGAGTCTCTCTTGCACTGTCGTCAGCCGGACTTGGGCTTCAACAAACGCTACTCCTGCTCGCCTATATTTCGGCGCGTCCGGGATCCGTCCTTCTACTTGACGAACCGGATGCACACCTTGAAATTCTTCGGCAAAGGCAAATTTACCAAATTCTTAGCGAGTTGGGGAGGAATCAGGACAGCCAAATCATAGCCGCCAGTCATTCCGAAGTCATTCTCAACGAGGCAGCCGACCGTGATGTCGTCATCGCCTTTCTAGGAAAGCCGCATCGCATTGACGACCGGGGCGGTAGCCAGCTCCTGAAATCACTTAGGAAAATCGGTTTTGAGCAGTATTATCAAGCAGAGCAGAAGGGCTGGATTCTCTACCTTGAAGGCCCAACAAACCTCGCCATTCTACAGGCGTTTGCCGAAAAATTAGAGCACCCCGCAAAAGAGATATTGGATCGCCCGTTTGTATACTACGTTGGTAATGAACCGGGAACAGCGCGCCAACATTTCTATGGAATACGAGAGGCGAAAGCGGATTGTGTCGGATTCTGCCTTTTCGATCAGATGGACAACCAACTTCAAAACGCACCGGAATTACGAGAATACACGTGGAAGCGACGTGAGATAGAGAATTACCTTTGCCGAAAAGAGGTGTTAATCGCATGGGCGAAAGACATGGGAGAGGAAACTGAGGGCCCGCTATTTTCTCGACAATGGGTACATACAATGGAGGAAGCCATCTCAGAGACCGAGAAATGTCTTGAAACGCTCGGCAAGGGCTCGCCATGGTCGCCAGAAACTAAAGTTGGCGACGATTTTCTGAATCCTTTATTTGATACCTTTTTCAAGAAACTAAAACTGGAAAATCTCATGCAACGGACAAACTACCACACCCTCGTTCAATATGTACCCTCGGACGGGATTGACCCTGAGGTATCGGATGTGCTTGATGGGATTTTGGAGATAGCCAACCAAGCGGCACCGATGACCGATGTGTGAAGGTCAATAGAACAAGGAGACGAGACGACGGGAAAGGCTGAAAGCGTGAAGACGTGAAAACGGGAAGACGAGAAAAGAAGCAGCGAGATTGCAATGACCCAAAGAATTCAATTTCACTGGCAACTTGATGTCTATCAACTTTCCGTCGAAGCTGCGATGGAGATTTACGAAATATCTACGAAGTTCCCGAAAGAGGAAATCTACAGCTTAACAAATCAGATCCGTTGTGCCTCGCGTTCGATTTCTGGACAAATCGCTGAGGGCTGGAGACGCAGGAAATACAAGCGATGTTCGTCAATAAAATGAATGAGGCAGAGGGCGAAGCGGCTGAAACGCAGGTCTGGCTTGAGTATGCAGTGAAGTGCAAATACATGAGCCGAGACGACGCTACTCGTCTGCATAAGAAATATGATGAAATCCTTGGGAAACTGATAAACATGGGAAACAACCCCGACAAGTGGGTACTCAAAATAAGAGAATAACGCGTGCCACATCTTCTCGTTTTCCCGATGTCTCGTTTTCCCGTTTTCGTTCTTTTAAGGTAGGCCGATGCTAAACGTCCAAAATCTTTCATTCTCGTACGGAGAAGTCCAAGTATTGCGCGGGATTGACCTGCACGTGCCCGCAGAGACAATCGTCTCTGTGATGGGCAGGAACGGCGTGGGCAAAACAACACTGATGAACAATATCGTCGGACTGCTCAAACCGTCGACCGGCTCAATTCAGATTGAAGACCGTGAGCTTGCAGGCGTTTCGACACACCGCCGAATTCGCGCCGGGTTGGCATACGTGCCGCAAGGGCGCATGATTTTTCCCAAGCTTACCGTCGAGGAAAACCTGAAGGTAGGGCTTTCTGCGAGGGAAGACAAAAAGACACAAATCCCTGATGAGATATACGAGCTCTTCCCGGTTCTAAAAGAGATGGGAAAACGCATGGGCGGTGACCTCTCCGGAGGTCAACAACAGCAACTTGCTATCGGACGCGCCCTTGTTACTGATCCGAAGGTGCTTATTCTCGACGAACCGACCGAAGGCATACAGCCGAACATCATCCAACAAATTGGAACGGTACTTCGAAGACTGGTGGAAACCCAACGGATGACGATTCTCATCGTAGAACAGTATCTCGATTTTGTACGGGAAATTTGCCAACAGTTTTACATTATGAATCGAGGCGAGATCGTCGCACACGGCGAAACGGAGGCGCTTAGCCAGGGTATGATTCAGGAGTACCTCAGCGTTTAAGATGTCACACATCAACTCCAGCGCCGGGCGGCACGGTGTGCTCAAGCTGGCGTTCGCAAAGCGATACGGGAGTACCGTACTTGCGGAGAGTTTCTTTCGGGTACCGTTGCAGGTGATGAAGCCTCGTTACGATGAGTCGGGCTGTGCGTGTGTGTACCTTCTGAGTCCGACAGGCGGAGTAGTGCAGGGTGACGACTACCAGATTGACGTGGCGCTCTCACCGCACTCTCACGCAATGCTGACAACTCAAGCCGCCACGAAGGTTTATGCCATGCCTGTTCAAGGCGCGGCGCAATCACTGCGGGGCCGGATTGGTAAGAGCGCGATTCTCGAATATCTCCCCGATCCGACGATACTCTTTCGTGACGCGAACTTCAGTCAACGGGTGTCCTTCAGTTTGGAGCGCGGTGCAATGCTGGTCATGCAGGAGATTGTCATGCCGGGCAGGTTGGCGCGGGGCGAAAAGTTGGCATTCACGCAATATCAGAGCCGATTTGAGGTGTCAGATTCAGATGGAGTGTTGCTCTTTGACTCCTGCTGTCTACGACCCAAACATCAACCTTATCTCGCCGCCCACGGCGTGCTAGACGGCTATGCGTGCTGGGGGAGTTGGTTCCTCCTAGGCGATTTCGACATGCCGTGGTGGGAGGCGCTCTGTAAGATTGCGGAACCGTTGCTCAATTGCTCGAACAAATCGACTGGTGGGTTAACACAACTGGGTCGGAACGGTATCGCCATGCGAATGTTGGCTAATACTCCCGGAGCAATTCAGTCCGCTTTTCAAACAATTTGGAACTGGATTAAACTGGAACACTTCGGATTAGAAACCGTTGATTTGCGAAAGTATTAATCTCGGAGGAAATGATTCGTGAACCTCACCCCTCGTGAGCAAGAGAAATTAATGATTTACGTCGCCGCACAACTTGCCAAGGATAGACGGGCACGCGGTTTGAAACTCAACTACCCCGAAGCGGTCGCATTCATCACCGCCGAAATCTTGGAGGGAATACGTGAGGGAAAATCGGTCGCGGAATTGATGCAATACGGTGCGACGTTACTGAATAGAGACGATGTAATGGAAGGCGTCCCGGAAATGCTCCACGAAGTACAGGTTGAAGGCACGTTTCCCGATGGCACGAAGCTTGTCACTGTTCACGATCCGATTCGGTAGAAATGGTGACTTACAGGAGAAATAGAGATGATACCCGGAGAATACATACTTGCAGAAGGGAGCATAACCGCCAACGCCGGGCGCGATACTCTCGAGCTAACCGTCGCCAATACCGGCGACAGACCGATTCAGGTCGGATCGCACTTCCATTTTTTTGAGGTCAACGCGGCGCTCCAATTTGACCGGGAAAGGGCTTTCGGCATGAGGTTAAACATTCCGTCAGGGGTTGCCGTTCGCTTTGAGCCGGGCGATGAGAAGACGGTGACCCTCACGGAGATAGCAGGCAAGCGGATTGTGCACGGATTGAACAATGAAACCAACGGACCAATAGATAAAGGGTAAAGAAAGACCAATGCCTCTCGACATTCCACGACGCGCGTACACAGACATCTACGGCCCAACTGTTGGCGATAAGGTTCGCCTCGCCGACACCGAGCTGTTTATCGAGGTCGAGAAAGACCACACCGTCTACGGTGACGAGTCGAAGTTCGGAGGTGGCAAGACGCTGCGCGATGGAATGGGTCAGATGCCCGGTGCTACAAGGGCAGACGGCGTCCTCGATCTTGTCCTGACCAACGCCTTAATCTTGGACTATTGGGGAATTGTCAAAGCGGACATCGGGGTACGTGATGGCAAAATCGTCGGGATTGGCAAGGCGGGAAATCCCAACATTATGGATGGCGTATCCGACGGCATGGTGGTCGGAGCAGGCACCGAAGTCATAGCCGCCGAAGGGATGATTGTAACACCCGGAGGACTTGACGTTCACATCCACTTTATCTGCCCACAGCAGATTGACGAATCCCTCTCGTCGGGAGTCACGACCATGATTGGTGGAGGTACGGGGCCCGCCACCGGCACAAACGCCACCACCTGCACGCCCGGTACGTGGAACATCGCGCGAATGCTCGAAGCCGCCGAAGGATTTCCAATCAACCTTGGCTTTTTGGGTAAGGGAAACTCATCTCTGCCGCAGTCGCTCAATGAACAGATTGAAGCAGGGGCGTTGGGACTAAAACTACACGAAGATTGGGGAACAACCCCCGCGGCGATTGATTGCTGTCTAGCTGTGGCAGATAAATACGATGTGCAGGTCGCCATCCATACGGACACGCTCAACGAGGCGGGGTTCGTCGAAGATTCGATTGCCGCCTTCAAGGGGCGTACAATCCACACTTACCACACCGAGGGTGCCGGTGGTGGACATGCGCCCGACATCATCAAGGTGTGTGGGCAGAGCAATGTGCTGCCCTCCTCGACCAATCCGACGCGACCATTTACAATCAACACCATTGATGAACACCTCGACATGCTGATGGTTTGCCATCACCTTGATGCCTCCATCCCCGAAGATCTCGCCTTCGCCGAATCACGAATCCGTCCGGAGACTATCGCCGCCGAAGATATTCTGCACGACCTCGGCGCGTTTAGTATGATGGCGTCCGATTCACAGGCGATGGGACGTGTCGGCGAGGTCATACTCCGCACATGGCAAACAGCCCACAAAATGAAAGTTCAGCGCGGGCGTCTCCCCGACGAAACGGGAGAGAACGACAATGTCCGCGCAAAGCGATATATTGCCAAGTACGCGATTAACCCGGCAATCACGCACGGAATCAGCGATCATGTTGGTTCAGTTGAAGTGGGCAAACTTGCTGATTTGGTGGTCTGGGATCCGGCGTTTTTCGGCGTCAAACCGCAGTTGGTGCTAAAAGGAGGATTCCTTGTCTGGGCTGCCATGGGTGACGCAAATGCTTCTATTCCGACTCCCCAACCGGTTCTAGGGCGCCCGATGTTTGGCGCGTTTGGACGTGTGCCGTATTCAGCTTCTGTTACCTTTGTCTCCCAGGCCGGGGTCGAGGGAGAGGTCAGGGAACGTCTCGGACTGCAAAAACCGACCGTTGCCGTGACAAATTGCCGTCAACTAGACAAATCGGCAATGGTCAACAACACCTACCTGCCAAATATTGAGGTCAATCCCGAGACCTACGAAGTCCGCGCCGATGGCGAACTCCTCTCCTGCGAACCCGCCGAGGTCCTACCAATGGCACAGCGTTACTTCCTGTTCTAACGCTAATTCCCGCGAGAGTATTCGCACATAGATAGATTTGCTATTCTATCAGGATCTTCTATCGCATTCGCTATCCGCTCGTTTCGTTGCTCACTATGGGATATACTTTCGCTTTGGGATCACTATCGTACTCCCTATTCGGTCGTTTGATCTATCCGCTCAGTTGATCGTTTGCTTGATCTCCACGAAATCTTTGAATTTCCCTCTGCAGTTGGATTATAATTAGCCGTAGACCCCTGTCCTGCAAATCTCACCTTATTTGCAATGACAAACACTAGAAAACTCTTGGAATCAATCCCGTTTCCGCATCCCTTCGGTTAATATGTTCACGCCAAAGGAATGTTAGGCTCTGGAGTATTGAAAATGGACAACCAAATCCGACACTACGAAGACAAATTAAGCCACGAAGCGGATTCGTGGGACCTTAATGACGCCATCCAAAATGGCGAGAAGATTGTTGTAATTGACGCACGCTCAACCGAAGCGTTCACTGAAGAACATATTCCGGGAGCGGTCAGTTTTCCGCATCGGACGATGAACCAGGAGACTACATCGCATCTGGATCGAAAAGCCCTCTATGTGACATACTGCGATGGCATCGGCTGCAACGCCTCAACGAAGGGCGCACTCAAGATGGCGCAGCTTGGATTTCGCGTGAAAGAGCTTATTGGCGGCCTAGATTGGTGGAAGCGGGATGGCTACCCTACGGCAACATCTGATGAATGTTGTTCAGATACACAATCAACCTCCTGCGGTTGTTGAAAATTCTCGTGGATTGACTCACATTCTCCCGTTTTGGGACGTTTCCCATCAAGTGGGTCGGGTGGAAGGGATTTCTATCGATCAACCGACCGAACAGGGAGGACGATAGTAAATCCTACTCACCATCCGTTCGCTTGATTGCTATTCACTCGTTTGATCCTATTCGGTCACTTGTTCCCGTACCTACGAGAATGGGTAGCAACTTGGGGTAACTAAATAAATCTGACACAAGTGTGCAAGGACTTACCCATGAAGTACGACGAAGATTCACCATTCTACAAACTACTTGCTACGAAATATAAATCGGAAGAAGAGGACCTAGGGATTGCCATTCTCCAATCTCATCCGGAAATCGCAAAATTGGAGTGGCCCAGTCCAGATGAAGGCGGGCAGCCATTCGTCAAAGGAAGCACTGCGCTACATTACGCCGCCAATGACGGGAAAGATATCGGCTTGTCCTTAAAATTCTCCGACATGGTGCGGACATCAATGCAAGCCGTGCAAACTGGTATTGCTCTGTGCTTTCTTGGGCAGCAAACAATGCGAGAATATCAACCATCCACCTGCTCCTTGAAAACGGCGCCGACCCAAGATCTCTAGACGCCCTACATGCTGCTGCTTATGGCGGATCTGCGTGCGGCGAAGGCGAAGAACAAGAATATGCTGAATCGCTTAAAATCCTGATTGAAGCGGGAGCCGATATAAACGATCGCAGGAATTCTCACAACCAAACACCTCTTGGGATCGCTTTGAAAAGTGGTAACACGGGCGCGATTCAGTATTTGTCCAGTATTGGCGCTGCAGAAGAATAGAACCAGCCTGGTCGTTGATGCAATTGACAGCATGTTCTCCGGTTTTATGCAGGTTCAGATACATAATCAACATCCTGTAGCTAATGAGAGCTAGTCATTCCAACAAACATATCCGCGAAGCGATTCGTTACGCCGAAAGCAAAAACTGGAGTGTGTTACAAAGGCAGGTCCTAGAGCACACCTCTGGGGCACACTATGGTGTCCGAAACACGCCCGTGATGGGTGTCGCATTAGGGTCATGTCAACGCCACGCAATCCGGAACTACATGCGCGCGACATTCGTCGGTATGTTAACCGTTGTCCCCATATCTAAAGAGAGGAATTATCCAAGAAAATAGATATGAGAGGAGCTTAAGATGAAAATTCATGAATTCACGCTCATTTTAACAGTCGATCCAAATGAAGAAGAATCCAATCGACTTTACGAATTCTTTGATGATGGTACGCTTGTTACTAATGTTGACATTCCGAAGATTTGCATTCACCGTGAAGCCCCATCGTTAGAGGAAGCTATTGGGTCTGCACTGTTGAATGTCAAGCTAGCAGGCTTTAATGTTCTTCGTGTAGAAATTGAACCAGAGGTTATGATACGGGGGATTCAGCTATCTCAGGCGGAACAGCAACCGCAAAATCCTACGATCTAGCCAACGGTCTCGGTTTAGGCTTGGAGTTGTAATCTTGACTGCGTTTTGGGTTACACCAAGTTTTGGTCTCTGAAGTGCCACTGCTAATTTAGACCACAAATAAGCAAAGTTACGCTAAGGTGAATCTAATCATGAACAACGCTAAAGCACTTATACCACTTGGCTTCCTGCTTTCCCTTGGTCTTGTGATATCGACCTACCTCGTTACAAACGTGGTTCGAGATATACTTATGGCTAACCAGATTATCAAGGTACGGGGATACGCCGAAATTGATGTCGAGTCGGATTTGGCGATATGGCACATAACCGTCAAAGCGAAAGACAGAAATATGACGAAGGCATATCCGGTTCTTGCCGCACATCGTAAGAAGGTGTTAGCTTATTTAGAAGAGAACGGCGTGAAACCCGAGGAGATTAAAATCATTCCAGTCCAAGTGCGTGAACACAAGAAACGCACGGAAAAGGGCCACGAAACAAGCGAGACCGAGGCATTTCAGCTTTCACAGGATATTACGGTCAAATCGAAGGACGTGCACAACATATCAAGAATTGCGACATCAATAGCCGATCTTCTCGGACGTGGAGTAAACCTAAAGACAGAAATGCCTGGCTACTACTACACGCGAGTCAACGAGTTGAAGAGTACGCTACTCGTGGAGGCAACTAAAGATGCACGGATGAGAGCAAAGACGTTGGCTGAAGGTAGCGACGCGAATCTAGGACCGCTCCGCGCCGCGCGTCAAGGCATATTTAGCGTCCAGTCTGCGGATGCAAGCAGCATTGCAGAGAAAGCCGATGATGATGTTTCGTCTATTCCCAAGAAAATCACCGCCGTGGTAACATTCGACTATATAATGCGATGAAAGGATGGCCCCCTTAGCTCGACTTTGTACATTTGTAGGGTGGGCGCCGCCCACCATTTCTTGTAGGGTGCGCACTGCGCACCAGCATCTAAAGCCCCAGAGTGGGATCAAGGAAGCGAATAGCGACTGCGAAAGAGATCCTACAGGTATGTAGCAGCCAACAATGAAAACATGAAAAAACTTCCGACAAATGACTAAAAATGGCTTAGCCACCGATTATTCAAACAGGCACTTAACCACAGCGGAATCAAAAAAGTTTTGTTTCTCTGCGGCATCAGTTTGTGACCTCCCACAGCAACTGAACTCTGATTCTTAGAACAGCCAGAATGAGTGAAAAAGAGGTCTCCATATACACCGATGGCGCCTGTTTAGGGAATCCCGGCAGGGGCGGATACGGCGTTGTGCTCTCCTACAACGGCAACCGGAAGGAATTGTCCGGAGGATTTCGTCTCACCACAAACAACCGGATGGAGATTGTGGCAGCCATCGTTGGATTAGAGGCGCTAAAAACCGCTTGTACGGTGAATCTGTACACCGATTCAAAATACCTCGCTGATGCCATGACAAAGGGATGGGCAAAACGCTGGAAGATGAACGGGTGGCGGAGAAACAAAAGAGAGAAAGCTGTAAATCCGGATCTATGGTCAAAACTACTGAAGTTGTGCGAGCAACATACCGTCAGATTTCGCTGGATTAAGGGGCACGCGGGCCACGAATTAAATGAAATCTGCGATAGGCTCTCCAAGCAAGCCGCAAGCGAGAACATCCTCCCCGATGATGATGGATATATCTCCAATCAGCAGAGATCTTTCCTAGATGAAATCTAACAAACCGGGCCTCCAAGCGCTTGACGAGAACGGTATTCTGGTTGCTCGGCAGCAATGATAAAGGTGAACGAAATATGCTATCACTAATTTATGGCATTCTAATGTTTATTTTGCTCATAGTGTTGTTGATTCATAGCATTCGATATCGAAGAGAGATTCGCGGCTACATCAAGTATGGCATTGTACTGGGTATCATTCTCATCGTTCTCGACGGTGCAATCGTACCGTTTGTTCCAAGCTTCTTTGAAGCTATGCCCATTCTCCAATTCCTCATCTTGGATGTAATCGCCTTCGTGAAAATTGTAGTGTTCACATGCATGGGAATCTACTGTTGTTCGACATTGGGGATTGTAGATATTCCATTGATGAAAAGGCTTGCTGGTGAAACCGATAATCTTGGAGGATCTACGAGACCGAACAGCATCCTAGCCGTAATAGGAGTGATCGCTGGGGGAATTGCGTTTTCCGTGATTCTGTTCAAATTGACTTCTCCACAGCTATCGGAGTCACTAAAGGAACTGACGAAACTTCAGGGAGCTAAACTAGGAATAAGCGACGAGCCGTCGGTTCTGCTGGCACTTGTTGTCATAACATTTGCGTTCAGTGAAGAAATTCTCTTCCGTCTCGGAATTCAGAACTATTTGGCAAAGCAGTTCAAACTCACCGACAGCAAGTATTGGATCGCTGTTGTTCTGACTTCGGGACTCTGGTCAATCGCACACGCTAATATCCTCAACCCTGAATGGGTGAAAATTGTTCAAATCTTCCCCTTGGGAATAGCATTGGGGTTTCTTTTCAAAAAGTCCGGCTTAGAAAGCTGCATTCTTGCCCACGGCATTTTCAACATCGGCATGATGTGCTTGAGTCCATATCTTTTTACGTAGTTTCGCTAGAGTCGAAACTGAAGATTTTCATTGGGAGAGGTGCTCCATGCTCATGTTCGATCTTCTGCGAACCATGAATCCAAACCTCAATCCGGCGGAAGCCAAACTGCACCTCGCAACTTGGAATGGGGTGGAACAGCCGCTTGATGTCTATCTTGCGGGCGGCTTCAACGACTGGCAGAGCTGGCAAAGTAAGAAGAACTTTGAACGGAAATTTGTAGTATCTTTGATTAATCTACCACACCAAAAGTACAAGTGGCTCTTTGCGGGGGTCTATCGGTCGGCCGGTGTGGAACGAAAATGGTCGGAGGACCATCAAACGCATCATTACTGGTACGAGTTAACTGAACATGAAGACCGCAAAGAAATGAACGGTCGGATGGTGGTGACATTTACCAAGCCTAGTCGTGGGTCGTACCTAAACGCGGAGAAATGGTGCAATCGGATTTTTCTCAGTGAAATATACGCTGAAAAGCAATCTATCGGTGAATTTCCGGGTTTCAAAGCCGTTAATCTTACGAAAGATCAACTAGATCTGTTAGTTCAGAGAGCTCCCGAATCATGGCGCACCGCGCTCTCCAATGTGGCAGGAGTATACCTGATTTCCGATACCATAACCGGAAGATTTTACGTCGGCAGCGCCTACGGCGAAGGCGGAGTATGGCACCGCTGGTCGGAATACGCAGATGATGGGCACGGCGGGAACGTTGAACTTAAAAAGTTGCTTGCCGATGAGGGAGTAAAATATGCCGAGAATTTTCGCTATTCAATCCTTGAGATATCAGATCTGCATGACAGCCAAGACAATATTCTTCAACGAGAATCACACTGGAAGGATATTCTGATGTCACGTACCTACGGATTGAACGCAAACTAGAAATGGGACTCAAAGACATTAAACAACTGATGACCTTGACACCCGTCCTTAACACTGCACTGATACATAACTGTGTCCTGCCGGTGCAAAAAGCACTTACTTGAAGAGATTAGTAAGTTCAGAGATTCGTGTCAGAGACAAAAAACCTTGTTGGTTTGATTTGTCAGAACCATTCCAATTTGCAAAAATATCCATTTTGTGATACCATTCTCAATGGATTAAGGAGGCCGTTTTTTATCATAATTCATAGTTTGCCAATCGCCCAAACACAATTGATTGATGAGCCACAAAAGCACCAATCGCATCTGGACGATTGGTGCTTTTTTCATCCAAATTCGAGATACCCCCTGGTGCCCAAGCTACGAAAATGGTTGGAAAGCAAACTACAGGTTTTTGCTAAATCTGCCAAAGGAAATGGACTGAAATGATTGAATCGCGATATTGGCGTGAGGAACTTACGCGCATAGCCAAGACCATTACACCGGTTCGCAAACCGCCGCGATGGTCAGAGCGTGCTCACTGTGTTGTGGAACGTGACCTTATGATTGGCTTCTTCATTATTCGGAGGCTAATTGAACTCAACAAGGTGTCATCTCGGACCCGGGACTATGGTTTGAAAGTATACGCTTGCCCCGCATTAGGAATTGAAGTTACACAACTGAACAAAGGTTGGATTTTTGAGACCTATGACCTCGAAAACGAAAAGCAGGAAACAAAGAAACCACTCTACATTGCAAACCAGTTCATACATGCTTATATGAGTTTCGTTTGGCGGGATAAAACACGCAATTGGAGCGATGTCTACGTTGTTTCGGAGTTTGGTCGCAACGACTGCATCTGGCGTATCCCAATTCCTGTCATTCGGGAGCAATTCAAATTAGCTTCCGACGATTACCCTTCAAGGTTGGTTTCAGTTTGGTGTCCCAAGAAAAAAGACTACGTAGTAACAACCGACTAAGACTTGCTCAATTGTTGTACCGACCTAACATGACTCAACTCGAAAGCATTATTCACTCTAGAACAAACCGACCAGTTCCAGTTCACGTGGACTATAGAATACGAAACCAAGAACTGGCCAAATACCTTGAAAGGAGATGGACAATCAACCTAGTTCTTCGTTGTTCTGGTCAAAATGCAGTTCACGGTGCTTGCCGGTGTGAACACGATATAGAGTGTTGAACTCTTACCAGTCGGGGTTTTCTGCTAGTTCAAACCAAGAATCTGCATCAAGAGAACAATGGTAAACAACTTGGGTTGTAGGTAAGAGAATCAACATGCAAGAATACGACGATCGAATTTGGTATGATGTAATGCAAGTCTGCATGGCAGGACATGTCATCACGTCTAAAGCAAAATCGCATCCCGAAGCTATGAAGCAACGCTGTCCAGAATGCGGAGCTAAAACCATAACACAATGCATAGAGTGCAATACTGAAATTCAAGGATATAAACATATACCACTCTTCGTACTCCCAGAATTGCGGACACCGCCGAAATTTTGCCACGAGTGCGGAGAGTCATATCCCTGGACAGCTGCAGAAGGGAAGCCTAACGTCGGGAGCCTACCTGCCAAAACCGATCCAAAAACCAATGACGTGTTCATAGTGCACGGACATGACGAAGAGATGAAGCAGGCAGTAGCTCGTGCATTATCCCAAATTGGTTTAAACCCCATTATCTTACACGAACAGCCAAATGGCGGCCAAACTGTTATTGAAAAATTTGAGAAGAATGCAGATGTTCAATTTGCGGTGGTTCTATTATCACCCGATGACAAAGCATATTCCGTCTCCGATTCACTCAATTCCGCGAAGCTAAGAGCTCGGCAAAACGTCGTCCTTGAACTTGGATACTTTGTTGGGCGACTGAGTCGTGCGCGCGTATTCACGTTGAAACAGAGCGATGAGTTGGAGATTCCTAGCGACATTAGTGGGATAATGTACACTCAATATGACGAGAAAGGGCATTGGCGTTTCGAACTTATCCGCGAATTGAAGGAGGTCGGATACGATGTTGATGCTAATGATTTGTTATAGAAATGGGCTAGGACGATTACTTATCCGTCCAATGGACCTGACGACGGGTAGTTCCGTCTTCTCAATTATGTCGAGGTGATTGAACGATTGGTAAAGTAGAACGTCCTCTTACCCCATTCATGAGTTAAAACCACAATGCATGATGAAATGAACAACGCATTTGAATCGCTGTATTCGGATGATTCCTTTGCATTGGAATTGGGAAGATTCGTACTTTCTGCTAGCAGGTTCGAGGCAATACTGAAAAAGTTTCTCCAAGCAAAGGCCGATGGTTCAAAATTGGAGAAAGCGTCGATGGGTGGATTGTTGACGAAGTTGAAGAATTCTCAGTATATAGGCTGCACACTTGACTATCATCTGTCATTCATACTGCAACAACGAAACTATTTTGTTCACCAATTGTACGACCGGTTAACAGGTTTCACGTTGGACAGAACAGAAGTCAATCAGTTTCGCAATCGTGTGAAAGGTTTACAGGACGAGCTAGATAGTTTTGCCAAATTATTCGAAGAAGCTCTACAAAATCAAGCGGAAAAAGCTGCCGGAGTTGTCCAGTGACGCGGCATCCTACTACGGGGTGTGTGATTAACCCACGAATCACCGAACTCAAAGTCGCGGACTTTCAAAGACGTAAGCTCGTACACTGAAATATCAAACTTTGATCCGCTTGATGCAATGTACAAAAATTAGGAAATTTCCGCGAATCTGAGGTAAGAATACCTTAGATTATTCAGGGAGGACTTCAAACTGTGGAATCAGCCAAGAACACAGGAAAAGGAGCACTGATTGAAAGAATACGAGACCTTATTGAGAACAAGGATATCGCCGACCCGTTAGTCTACCATGAAATTGACGCCCTAGTCCGGTCAGTTCTTTACGACACTCTCGGTGCCAACCATCCGCTCATGGCCAATCGAGATGGTGAGGACTTTTTTAAATTCGTCGCCGCTGGTCGAGGCGTGATTCACCTATATGAGACAGATGAGCTGAGAAGTCATCCACTCGCAATCGCTCACGAGATTGAGGGAGATATTCTCGACATCGCCGAGGAAAGGCTCAAAGCGTCCGAGAACAGCGAGGAACCAACGCAAAAGCAATTGCTCCTTGCGATTGCCGCATTTCTGACTGGTGCCGCTCTTGAAGACGCGTTGAGACGAATGTGCGACGCGCGTGGTCTAGATTACAATCGGCAGCACTCAACGATTTGTAAATTAAGTAGCTTGCTCTATCAACCGAAGGAAGGGATTAAGGTAATCACGGTATCCGAGAATGATTACCTCACCGCTTGGGCTAAGACGCGGAATAACGCCGACCATGGCCATTTTAACGAAATTACCCAAAAGGAAGTTAAGGGGATGATTGATGGTGTACGAGGATTTATTGATAAGCATCTCCTTTGGAAAAATGACAAATAACCAGCAACGAATACCTCACTCATGATAACAAAAACCAACTTGAAAGATGTGCTCAAATCGCTCGGTTTCACCGAGGACGGTGACGTTTCCCAAAAATCCATTGGTGAAGCGGACTTAAAAGTTGATTTTGCCAGCCAGCAAGTCATTTACCCTGAAGATAAGGGGCTGATAGTCAATGAACGCCAAACGTGCAACTTCCGATCAAACGAGAATTTCGTCGTGTTTGAGTGTGTTCATCGACTTTTAGAAAAAGGATATAAGCCCAAACATTTAGAACTAGAACCTAAATGGCGAGTCGGACGCGGTCCAAGCGGTGGTCGGGCAGACATATTGGTAAAGGACCAAGAAAACAATCCACTGTTAATTATTGAATGCAAAACGCCAGGTCGTGAATTTGACAGGGCCTGGCGAGATACCCAAGAGAACGGTGGCCAACTGTTCACGTACGCCCAACAAATCGCACAAACTCAATACCTATGCCTTTACGCGTCCAATTTAACGGAAAACGACATTCGCATCACCCAGAAATTAATCTCTCTTCGAGACAATGAGAAGATTCTAGAACAAGACAACACATTGCCATCCTTCAAAAAAGCAAATACTGTGGAAGAACGCTTTGCTGCTTGGCGTGATACCTACCAACTGGAAGCAACACAAGTTGGCATCTTCGAAGAAAACATCCAAGCCTATCAAATAGGCAAAGACCACTACACCTATGACCACGACACTAAACCTATTGACGCTGAACAACAGAAAGGTCAATACCATGAGTTTCGAACCATCCTGAGACAACACAACATCGCTAGGCGGGAAAACGCTTTTGAAGTGCTTGTTAATCTGTTTTTGTGCAAACTCGTGGACGAAGAAGAGAACAAATCCAACCTAAAGTTTTATTGGAAAGGCATCGCTTATGACGATTACTACGATTTTTTTGACAGACTGCAAAACCTTTTTCAAAAGGGCATGGATAAGTATCTCAAACAGAAAATCAGCTACATCAGCAACGACCAAATTGATTCCGTTTCTGGACAGTCAGAAACAAGCCAAATGCTACAAAGAAACAGATTCAAGCCTATTTTCGAGAACTCAAGTTTTTCACCAATTCAGCTTTTTCGTTGCTTGATACCCACAATGAAAAACTATTTCTCAAGAACGTCAAAGTTTTGTTACAGATTGTACAAATGTGGCAAGGTTTACGTCTCAAAACCGAGGGGCAAAATCAGTTCTTGGGCGACATGTTTGAACTATTTCTCGACGACGGTATCAAGCAATCCGAAGGTCAGTTTTTCACGCCTCTACCGATCTGTAAGTTCATTATTAGTTCTTTGCCACTCGCTCAGAAAATTGCAGGTAGTACAGAACCTATTAAAGCCATTGATTTTGCCTGTGGATCAGGGCATTTCCTAAATGAATACGCGCATCAAATAGAGCCATTGGTGGATACACACGGAGGCAGTTTAAGCGACTATTACAGCCAAATCATAGGAGTTGAAAAAGAAGATCGCTTGGCAAAGGTTGCCAAGGTCGCCTCTTATATGCATGGACAAGAACATATTCGGATACTGGATGCTGACGCATTAGGTTCTCATGCCGAAATCCCACTAGGAACTTTTGATGTCTTGGCGGCGAATCCACCCTTTTCAGTGGATGGGTTTTTGCAAACTCTAAGCGACGAAGATAAAAAAAAGTTTGTGCTCATTCAAGCTATCGGTCAGAATTGGGATACCAATACCATTCAATGCTTCTTTATAGAACGGATGCAGCACTTGATGGCTCCCGGTGGTGTGGCTGGCGTTATTGTCCCTTCCAGCATTTTGTCTAATCCTAATGCGATTTATATCCAGACGCGAGAGTTACTTCTACAATTTTTTGATGTCGTAAGCATCGCCGAACTCGGCGGAGGCACCTTTGGCAAAACAACCACTAATACGGTGGTTCTTTTTTTGAGACGTAAGGCTTACAAACCGGAAGCCGCCGAACACTACGCCAATCGAGTGAATGATGTTTTCGAAGGTGAATACGACGACGTGTATCAAGATATGTACCTAATAGAGGCCTATTGCAGCCATATTGAAGTTCCTTTTGAACAATACACTAAGCTCTTCGCCCAAACCAGCCTAGATCCACTTACCGAGCTATTCCAGTACGACATTTTCAAGGCCTACCAGCAAGACTTTTACGAAAGCACAGAAATCAAAAACCGGAAAAAATCGAAGGCTTTCAAGAAATTAAAGGGGAAGGAGCAAGCCGCAGAACTCGAATCGCGTTTTATCGCTTACTTGCACGCAATTGAAAAAGACAAATTCTTGTATTTCATCCTGGCATATCAGCAAGAAAACAGTGTGCTGATTGTCAATTCGCCGAATACGGACAAAGAACGAAAGCAATTCCTAGGCTACGGGTGGAGCGATGCCAAAGGAAATGAGGGCATAAAATACAACGTTGGTGAAACGGTCAACGATATTGTTACCCCCTTATTCGATCCGAGAGATTTTGACAATCAAATCAAAATCAACACAGCAATTAGAAAGAACTTTAACGGCGAGCCCATTGACTTGCCCAAACATAGTCGCTATACTAAACTCGAAGACATGTTGGATTTTGGTCGCACCAATTTTCGCAAAGTCATTCATCTAAATCCAAAGGAGAAGATCGAAATCAAAACCCAGTGGTCACTGGCGAAGTTCGGTGAAATTTGCAAGCTACAGGGCGGCAACACGTTCCAAGAAATCTATCAAGGAAATACGGATTGTACACAGATACCTTTTTTCAAGGTATCTGATATGAACACTCCTGAGAATTATAAGTTCATGACAGTAGCTAACAACTATGTGGATGCAACGGTCTTTACGAAACAGATTAGGGCAACACTGTTTGAAAGGCATTCCATTGTTTTTCCGAAAGTCGGAATGTCTATCCACACGGATAAGAAAAGAATTCTCGGTCATCCTAGTGGATTAGATAACAATATAATGGGCGTAACTGTAAAAGACCAAAATTCACTATTGCCCCTATTTTTGCTTGAAGTGTTTCAACAGTTCATTCGTCTGAGCGCAATTTCTTCAAATGCAAACCCTCCATCACTTTCAGAGGATAACCTCAGGCACGTAGAAATCCCTCTTCCCCCACTTGACGTCCAACAGTTGATTGTCGACGAATGCGATACGGTTGATAGGGAAACTGAAAATTTCCACCAGGTCCTCGCCACCACAAAACAGCGAATCCAGGATTTAGTTACTTCAGCCGAAAGAACATCAACGCTAAACCAAGTGGTATACCGCATACCGGACATTGTTAATCCGAAAGAAAAACAAGGCTACGTAATCTATATCGGTTTAGAACACATTCAGAGTCAAACAGGCATCCTGTCAGGCGATCCCCGGTCTGATTTTTCCAAGATAGCGAGTAACAAAAATGTCTTTCGAGTCGGTGATATTCTGTATGGCAAGTTGAGACCTAATTTGAATAAGGTCTATTTGGCGAACATGGATGGAATTTGCTCAACAGACATACTTGTGCTTAGACCATTTCAACCAACCGTTGGGGTGTTTTACAAGCACTTTTTTCTCTCTGAAGAATTTAACTCTGATGTGCTTAGGACTGTTATCGGCCAACAACTGCCGAGAACATCTTGGGAAGAAATTGAAAGAATTCCTGTTCCCGAGCCTGATGTTGGGTCTCAGTTAGTAGCAGAAATCAAACAATTGGAATCAGAAATTACCCAAGCTCAGGCGGTGATTGACAAAGCCGCCGAGAGGAAAAACGCCATCCTCGCGCACTATCTATAGGAGTTCCAATTGTCAAACTTTGCGAATCTCATCAAGCTCCTTTAGGTTTGTCCATGACTGAAATCAACAACAATAAACACCGCAAACAGAACGAAGTATGCTACCAGACAATCGCTGAGTTTCTGGAAAAGACTCCTCCAAATCAACTTAGGCAGATATCGGACTTGGTGGCACCAGAATACGTAGGTGGTCAGTTCGGTTATTATACCAAATTAAACACTCGCACGCTGCAACTTTACTGTACACACGCCTCATGCACCCGAACAATGAATTTCCGTTGCATTGATATTTCAAACGACGCGAGACATTTTATGACAGATAAAGTTGCTTCATTCTATATCACATATCAATGCTCAAATTGTCAAATAGAGCAAAAAGTGTTCTCTTTGGCAGCACGAATTTGCAGAATAGGAGAGCCTAAGGGCGAATGCTACAAATACGGCGAATTTCCGCCGTATGGCCCCCATGTTCCTCCCAAACTTGTTAAGCTTGTTGGTTCCGAGCGTGACACCTTTATAAAGGGACACCGTTGCGAGGCACAGGGGCTTGGCATTGGTGCTTTTACCTATTATCGAAGGGTCGTAGAAAACAAAAAAAATAGTATTCTGGGAGAGATTGTCACAGTGTCGGAGAATATGGGCGTACCTGAGGCTAAGATAAAAACATTGCGTGAAGCTATTAAAGAAACTCGGTTCAGTAAGGCGCTTGATTTGGCAAAGAATGTCATGCCCGAAAGTCTATTGATTGAAGGCCACAATCCGATGCGATTATTGTATCGTGCGCTAAGCAAGGGCGTGCATGAATTGACTGACGAGGAATGTTTGGTGCGTGCCAGTAGCGTGAGGGAGATATTGGGTGAACTATCTGAAAGGTTATCATTCTTATTGAAAAACAAAGCAGAACTGAAGAAGGCTGTTTCCACATTAACGCGATAGTATAGCAGTAAACAAAGGGACAGACTGTACTGAAAGCAACTACGCTATCCCTTTCTTGAGTTTAGTTGTCTTCCAGTATCACGGGTAATTGGCCAAGGCGCCGAGAGACCAAGAATTCTTATTTCGCAAACTATCTATGTAGACCTAATATATCCCATCAGCGGTAATTCTGTTACAAGCCGGTAATTCTAAATGGCTATTGCAGATTATAGTAACAGAGTAATGTGGGGTTTTGAGCGGTTTTCGCTGGTTCAAAGTCATCTCCCGAAGGTGAACAAACTCATGATTAAAAAATTAACAACTTCCGTAGCCTTTGAAAGCGCCAGCGGCGGTCAAGTGACTGAACAGGGAACGCGATAGTAAATCCCGTGCGATAGAGAACTTTAAGGTTGCACAATATCAGAAACCGCTGACGACTTTTTCAATAGTCAACCAAAAAGTTAGACAATCAAAATCTCTCCCTCCTTGCATTCAACGTTTGATTCACACCATTTGTTATGCTACTTAAATGTACAAAGTCGAGTTTAATTGGAATACATATGAGCTAACGATGTGTTCTCCTAATGCGGAAAGAGAATGAAGAACATGGAAAAAGAGATACCATTAAACAAGATTGACGATTACCGTTGGCGCATCCCGAAAAGCTATCAGGAAGGCATGCGCGTCGATGGGATTGTCTACGCAAATGAAAAACTGCTCCGACAGGCAAAGAGCGACGAGGCACTGCAGCAAGTCGCAAATGTAGCGCATCTCCCCGGAATCGTCAAACACTCGCTAGCCATGCCGGATTTGCACTGGGGCTACGGCTTTGTAATCGGCGGTGTCGCTGCCACAGATCCTCGTGCGGATGGCGTTGTGTCGCCAGGTGGCATTGGGTACGACCTCAATTGCGGCGTGCGTCTGATCCGCACGAATATAAAGGCTTCCCAATTGAAGGGCAGGACTCGAAACCTCGTCGACAGACTTTTTGAGAATATCCCCTGCGGCGTCGGTTCTAGTGGCAAGATTCGCCTCTCAATTCAAGAAGAACAGAAGATGCTTGAGAAGGGATCTCGTTGGGCGATCGAACGGGGGTACGGCATACCTGAAGATCTCGGATTCACGGAAGCGAACGGACGTCTCGCGTCTGCAGATGCTACCGCCGCGAGCAAACGCGCCCTTGAGCGCGGGAAGAATCAACTTGGCACACTCGGCTCGGGGAATCATTTTCTGGAAGTGCAACTGGTAGACCGCATCCTTTATCGGGAGGCGGCGGATGCTATGGGCTTGACCGAAGGACAGGTTTGTGTGATGATTCATACCGGATCGCGAGGTTTCGGCTATCAGGTTTGCGATGAGCATGTCAAGACGTGGGTTAAGGTCGCGCAAAAGTACGGCATTGACCTCCCTGACCGTCAACTGGCAGCTGCGCCAATTAACTCGCCGGAAGGGCAGGATTATCTTGCCGCGATGGCGTGCGGAGCCAACTATGCTTGGAATAATCGGCAGTGCATCACCCACTGGGTACGGCAAGTGTTCATGGATTTCTTCGACACCAGCCGAAATGAGCTAGGATTGGAATTGGTGTACGATGTGGCGCACAACATCGGTAAGTTTGAAAAACACAAGGTTGATGGGGTTAAACGGGAACTGTTTGTGCATCGAAAGGGAGCAACACGCGCCTTCCCGGCGGGACACCCGGAAATTCCCGAGAAGTACAAGAAGATTGGCCAACCGGTTCTGATCCCCGGCGATATGGGGACTGCTTCCTATGTGCTCGTGGGAAGCCCAGCCGCGATGGAACAAACCTGGGGCACAACGTGCCACGGCGCGGGAAGAATGCTATCTCGTCGGAAGGCAATTGAAGCGACAAAGGGGCGGGCAATTGATCGAGAACTTGAAAAACAAGGCATTTTTGTGCGTGCCGAGGGTCGTCGAACCTTGCATGAGGAGGTCCCGGAAGCCTACAAAGATGTCGATGAAGTTGTCAAAGTGGTTGATGCAGCCGGGCTGTCACGGCGCGTCGCTCGGCTGCGTCCTATTGGTGTAATCAAGGGATAATCGCCCAATTACGCCTTGTAGAGATGCCTCACGTAACTTTGATAGCCGTTAAACATGTCCGTCGATCGACGCTCGCCAGTGCCAATCATACGTTCCGATGCTTGCGACCAGCGAGGATGAGGAACGGTCGGATTCACATTTGCCCAAAAATCGTATTCTCGTGGCGCCAACGTGTTCCAGAAGGTGCGCGGCTTACGTTTGGTGAATTCGATACTGACAATCGACTTGATGCTCTTGAAACCGTATTTCCACGGTACAATCAGACGGATCGGAGCGCCGTGTTGTTTGGGGAGAACATGACCGTAAATGCCTGTAGCAAGCAAGGTAAGTTCGTTCATTGCCTCTTCAATGGTCAATCCCTCAAAATAGGGCCACGGCAAACGACCTTGCTTCTGTTGAGGTGCTTCGTTTGGACGAAGGAATGTGAGCATTTTCACGTATTTCGCAGATGACTTGGGCTGCACCAAATTGACCAACTCCTTCATGGGAAAGCCGATCCACGGCACCACCATCGCCCACGCCTCGACGCAGCGAAAGCGGTAGATCCGTTCTTCAAGGGGCATTTTCTTGACGAGGTCGCTGATGTCGACCGTCATTGGATTTTCTACCTGTCCCGTGATTTCAATCTCCCACGGGCGTGTCTGAAACTTGTCGACCAATTTCCACACGCGATCTTTGGTGGACGTGAATTCATAAAAATTGTTGTAAGACCCGGCAACAACCTCATCGGTAAACTCAGCATCCACGGTAAAGTTTTCATTGTGTGGCACATCAATTTTCTGTGCTTGTGCTTCCTTGAGTTGCTCCTCCACACCTTTTCCCTGTGCCCAAGCGCAGCCGTTCATTAACGTCAGTGCGCCAGCCCCCGCCAAGCCCATATTCTTCATAAACTCGCGTCGGCTAACGTAATCCGATTCCGGCGTTACTTGGTTTTCAGGAATCTCCCATCCTTTGGGAATTTTAATCAGCATATTTACACGCAACCTTTCCTAATACTATTTCGCGTCATTAAATAATAGTGCGTATGATGCTCAATTGTATCATTCTCTTTCTCCGTAGGCGGGCATCAAACGACCGAAAAGGGAGTGCAATAGAGATCCCCTTGCCCGCCTTGCGCAGTGACAAAGCACCTTACACCACTCTACACAAGTTTCTTTACTTGATCTGCGCAATCAATGCACTTGAATATTCGAGAAATGGTATAAAAATACATGCAACGGTTCTCGGAATACCGTTCGGCTCCCGCGTTCTTGCACACGTCTACACACACTTGACACAGAAATGTTCCGGCAGTAGGTTTGGTTGTATGGTCAATACAACTAAAAATCTTACATTTCTGTAGGAGCAAAACTCGCTCCTACAGTAGGCTTGCCACAACAATCTTCAATCGTCATATCGCCCATCTCTATTCTACCAACGGGACGACGTATGAAAACCGGGGATTTAGGTTCATATAACGCTGATAGTGAATCATGAAATTTGTTTGACAGAGCACCTCTGACAAGGTACTATTTTTGGTTGAAGCCGACCTTATTTTCTAACAACATAACGAGATTTGTCAACTGCAAAGGAGCCAAACTATGTATAGACGCCTTCAGGCACTTATTACAGCGGTTTTATTAGTTTCAGCATATCCGGTAGATGCTGCCGAGAACGCCCCAGTAATTGGAGGCACACTGATTTTTGGTCGCGGCGGGGATTCTGTGGGGTTGGACCCAGCCCATGAAGAGGATGGCGAGTCCTTCAAGGTTTGCGAGAATGTCTACGACACGCTGGTACAATATCAAGACGAAAGCACGGAGGTTGAACCTGCGTTAGCCGCATCGTGGGAATCGTCGGCTGATGGACTGAGGTGGACATTCCACCTGCGGGTAGGCGTAAAGTTTCACGACGGTACGGCTTTCAACGCGGATGCTGTGCTATTCTCTTTGAACCGCCAACATGATCCGAGCCACCCGTTCCACAAAGTCGGAGGCACGTCCATATACTGGTCGGACACCGGGTTGGCAGATACCGTTGATAAGATTGTCGCCTTGGACGATTATACTGTCCAGATTGTTCTCAACCATCCCTATGCTCCTTTCATCGCTACGTTAGCCATGGGACCGTTTGCAATTGTCAGCCCAAGCGCCGTCAAAAAGTGGCGGGAGGATTACACCAATCACCCCGTTGGCACGGGAGCGTTCAAATTTGTGCGTTGGGATCGAGGAGATAAGGTTGTTCTCGAAGTGAACAAGGATTACTGGGGCGGGCGCCCAAATTTGGACCGCATCATTTTCCGATCAATTCCTGACAATTCCGTGCGGCTCATCGAATTGCAGAACGGCAGCATTCATGCCATGGAGTTCCCCAATCCTGATGATTTGCCCCAAATCCGCGAAGATCCAAACCTCGCCGTCGTTGAGGGACCTGGTATGAATGTGGGTTACCTCGCAATGAATGTGGATAAGAAACCGTTGGATAACCTCAAGGTTCGTTTGGCAATCAACCATGCCATAAACAAGCCGGCAATTGTCGGACATCTCTATCAAGGAATGGGCATACCCGCAAAGAATCCCATTCCACCGACGATGTGGGGGTACGATGATGGGATTGAGGATTACGCCTACAATCCGGAGAAATCAAAGCAATTGTTGGGGGAAGCCGGATATCCGGACGGCTTTACGACAACCTTATGGGCATTGCCGGTGCCGAGGCCCTATATCCCCAATGGTCGAGCGCTGGCAGAGGTGATTCAATCCGATCTGCGGCGTGTCGGGATTGAGACGAAGATTGTGACCTTCGACTGGGGCACGTACCTCGAAAAAACAAAACATGGCGAGCATGACATCGCCATGCTGGGCTGGTCTGCAGACTTGGGGGATCCCGATAATTTCTTTTACTACCTTTTGAGCAAATCCGCAGCCGAAAAGCCGGCGGGCAACATCTCCTTTTATCGGAGTGACGCCATGCAGGAAATCCTCGATCAAGCGAGGTCAATCACCGACCGGGAAAAGCGAATTGAACTGTACAAGAAAGCGCAGGAAATCTTCCACAACGATGTGCCATGGGTGCCAATCGCGCATTCCAAGAAAGCGGTGATTACTAACAAGCGGGTGAAAAATCTAAAATTACATCCGACGGCGTGGCGATATTTCAGGCAGATTTGGCTTGAGTGATGGGGACAGTAAGAACGACGGTTCCGGCACAATCCCCGCGAATTGCGGCAGCGGTTTCTCGTCAGGTGCAAGTATCTGGCAGGGAACGGTGAGATGGTGGGTGTAGATGTGGTGTTTTCCTTTGAAATCAAGAGTGGGTAGGTTCGCTCTCCTTCTCTGGTGCTAAATGTTCATTCGTCCTATATGAGTTTGTTTAGATCAATCGGCAATTCTGCCTGCTTCATTTCTTTAGCCAACCTCAATTGCCATCCATCGGGACTATCCATGGACACATAGAGTATTCCGTAGATATCTGAAGGTAGTTCAACCTCCTCTTTATGAAGGACACAAATGCGCTCCCGACCTAGTTTTCCCATGAAATAGCCGAGTTCCAAGATAACATTTTGGCGTGCCCTGGGTTTGGTTTGCTCTTTGTCATCTTTTCGCGCGCCAACATCGTCGGGCGTCAGCAAGATTATTGCATATCCTGCCTCTCTAGCATGCGCTTCAAACTTCTCAATGATTGTATGGCCTTCATTTGCCTTTTCATCAAGTATGATTGGATTTAAGTCAAACGTCTTAACGAAATTCACCATGGCGAGTCTAGCCACTTCGTCATGTCCATGGACGATAAAAACATCGTCTCCAAGGTTGCACACCGGATTGTCTGAAACCTTGTTGTTGCGGGTGCGCCGGGAAATATCTGAATGTGCGTCAAATAGTTCGAGTCGGTCTCGAATTCCTTCCAGGCTACTTATACTTTCTCCCATATCTGATTGATACGCCGCGTAATATGGTTCTGTACAGAATTGGTGATAAAAATTAATGTACCCTACGATGTCCGGATTATCGAATAGCCGTGCCAATAAATCTAGGTTGTATCTCGACCAATTGTTAGCTTCTAGACGCAATTTGTCCAATTCCTCGTCTGAATCAATTGTCCGATCAGTACGGAGCCATCGTCCTTTCTCGAGTTGTCTCTCAATCTTCGTTTCGGCGTATTCCTTACTCATAATTAACCTTGGCAGGTTTTGTTCTCCCATAATTTTTCCTCCATTCTTGCACTAGCCCGACGCGGGGCATTAACGAGTAGTCTTAATTCTGTGTTTAAGGTCTCGAACGTGGCATCAGCTCATAAACCACAATATGCTCCCATTTACGTTTGGATCGATGAGTTGCGACACGTTTGGTTTGCCGGCTTTCCACGCCAAATCCAGCGTTGTTGATGATATTCTCCAGATTTTGGATGGCTTTGGGACCAGAGGCGTCCGCATATCCAAGGAGTATCCGTCCATCCGGCTTTAGATGTTGAGGAACCTCGTCGAAGAACCTGCGTAAAATACGCTGGTCTTCGTCGTGAATGGCGAATTCCGCGCGATTACGCGCCCGCGAAACCACCCACGGGGCATTAAAAATAAGGAGATCGAAACAATGTTCTGACGGAACCGCCTCAAAAAGATCGCCAGACGGCAATAGCTGAATTAATCCCGCATGATTTTGGCAACGACTCATGTTGACTCGGGTCGTCGCAACCGCTTCGGGCAAGAGATCCGACGCGTGAATCTTTACCTCCAAATCTGCCAACTCCTGCGCTGCCAATAGCGTCAAGCATCCACTCCCACATCCTATCTCTAATACTTCCGCACATTGTGGGAGATGCATCTTGATTGCCTGAAGTCCATCTTGAAAACAGGCGATTGTCTCCTGTGAACGCGGCGGGAGTACGTTCTCGAACGCGGCTAACGAGGTGCCGAGGGCGGGAATGGGGTATTCTTGACAAAGCGCCGTCTTGAGTTTCTGAATTATTGCAATCGGCAGTAGAAATGGACGCTGGTTGTTCGCGCCCGGATTTTCCCCGACTAACTCAAGCAAATACGGGAGATTCGGAGGTGGATCGATTTGCAGATTGCCCGCCTCATCCGCATAACACATCAGGCGTGACATCGCAGAGACGCTTTCGCTGGGGTTCGGGCGTTTATCGCGCGGGTTGAAATCTCGTCGGCGTTTCGGCTTCACTATTCTTGGTGCGAGTTCTTTCTTCTTGCGATCGGCATAATCCAAAACCTCCACAATCCGATCCCACTTGCCGGAGAGCACCGCCACACCACCACGCCGAAGGTGGGTGAAGATGCGATCGAGTTGCCCAAGATTGCTGTCTGAAAAATGTCTAAGGGAGGTATCGTCCGAGGCGAGTTCTCTGAATTGCGCTGGGATAAAGACCTCGCCTAGGTCGCTGACTACATGAAAGGCGTGCATCGGGATGGGGTGATGCTGAATTGGTTCGAAATCAAACGATTTGACTTGTCAGAGAAACCGGGTTTTCCTACAACCCTAATTTTCTTCTCACGTTACTCTCACGAGACTGAAACAATCTGTCCTGTTTTAACCGATTCGGCTTCTTTGTGACAGAGTGCTAGTGCGTCTCTTGCACCGACCCCTGATAGCGCTGTGGGTTCGTAACCGCCATTGATTGAATCAACCGCGTACTGAATTTCATCGGTGAAGGCGTCTATGGGGCCCGCTGCACCGAGATCGACCTGCTTAACCTCTCCCGCCTCTGTGAGCAGCGTCAGTGGTATCGAAGTCGCAGGCTGACCGCCGAGCGTGGCAAACTCATAAAGCAAGGTGGCTTTCTCAAGGTAAATCTCAAAACCGTGCGAAAATGCCCGTCCGCTTTGGGACATCCCTCCCGATGAGCAGCTAATTGAGAGGTCTCTGTCGTTATAGATGTATTGCGTCGTCAGAGACGCGGCAAAATTGCCGGTTGCCAGCACCCCTTGGGAGAATACGGCGTTGGGCATCCCGCAAAGGAGCTGGATGAAGTGTGTATCATGTATATGTAGGTCGATCCCCGGTCCGCCGCTTCTCTCCAATTCTTCCGAATCGTATGTTTTCTTCGACTTGGAGGTGACTCGTTTGAAATGCGCACCGAGTAATTGTCCGTAACCGCCGCTCTCGACAGCGTTTTTTGCATAAGCGAACTCTGCGAAGAAAGGAAGTACATGTGCGACCATGAAGTGCCGCCCACTCGCTATTCCAACCTCGACCATCTCGGTGGCATCGTCGAGCCGAATCGAAATCGGTTTCTCAACGAGCACATGTTTTCCAGCTTCAAGCGCCGCGATACTAACTGCTTTGTGCAATTGTACTGGCAGACAGATATCTACCAAGTCAACATCCGGATCGGCTAGGAAATCTTCAATTCGATTGTATCTCCGAAGATGAGAGAGATTCTCAATACCGCCGCGCGGACCGAAATTTCCTTGAATGGATGTCCAATCGCCATCAAGTTTTTTCGGGTCGCGAGTGCAGATCGCGACGACCTCGGCACCCGAAACCTTCCTGATGCCATAGTAATGAATCATCCCCATGAATCCGATGCCGACAATTCCGATTCGTACCAATTTTCCTCCTAAGAACTCTCCGCCGACGCCAACACTTGGTGGACCATTTCCTCCCATCGACCTTCAAATTTTTCGCCAAATTCGGCTTCGCCTCCCGTCGCGCGGGGACCTCGCAGCATTGGCCGAGTCATTTTCTCCTTCTCCCAAATCTCCAAACCGCCGTAATTGTTGTGAAGAAAATGAAGGGCAACGCCTGCCCGATCCTTATCGGAGAGATTGGTTTTCGTGCAATGCGCCACGCCGTAACAAAAAAACACAACTCCGCCTGCTTTCAATTCGACGGGGACAGCACGGTGTTCCGGTGGATCGCATCGGATGTGATGGTCGCTGAACGGGTCTCGGTAGTGATGGTAGGATTCCCGGTGGCTGCCGGGGATTACGTGAAGACATCCGTTTTCAACGTTCGCGTCATGAATTGCAATCCACATCGCGGTGCCGCGCAGCGGGTCGGCAATCTTGAAGTAGGCGTTGTCCTGATGCCAGTTTGTACCGATTCCCACCTTGGGCGGTTTCCAAAAGGCTTGATCCAGTTCCAACATGAAATCGTCCCCGATGAGTTGCTCCACGACGGATAGCACTTTCGCGTTGAATACGAGCGCCTTGTGGAGATCGCTTCGATTGTTCAACGGAATTACTTGGAGGTTCTGCCGTTCGCCATAATTGTCACGTTTTGTTCCATTCTCTTGAACAGCGCAGTTGATTCCTGTCCCGTGTTTCAATTCGACATCGTAGATTCGCTCTAGTTCAAACCGAAGCGCCCGTGCCTCTCGCGGCGTAAAGAATCCCTCGAAGCAGATACAGCCGTCATTTCGGAACCGAAGAAGTTGTGCTTTGGATAATTGCATTTATCGAAGAAATTGCTTCCTCACTTTGGTAGGGTGGGATCAAACGAGTGAATAACGAGTGCGATAGAAATCCCCTCAAATGAGTGAATAGCGATCAACTGAGTGGTTAACGAGGGATCAAGCGAATGGATAATGAGTGCGATAGTGAATCCCCATAGAAGATCCCGTGCGAAAGAGGTCCCCTGCCAACCATCCGACGCTATTGGTATCCAATACGCACCTTCAATATCCTCCTGAGAAACCGATGGATGCTGCCGAGATTTCTCCACAAAACTCGGTTTCTTCAGATTTTCCTACGCATCGGGTCTAAGTGCTCCCGGCACAATGATAGAATCAACCATGCCGTGCAAAATCTTTTTGTCCGCGGGACACACCACCGCTTGAATTCCGCCAAGCCGAACCTTATCTCCTGTCACGAAATAGTAGGGACGCAGGAGAGGTCTTCCAACTATCTCCCGCACTTCGCTTCGAGCAAAATCGTAGTAATTCATCCGGACGCGCTTGGCTTTGTGAAATTTTTGCAAAACATAGGGTGTTTGCTCAAAGCTAACCAAGGCGTTTTCCACGGCGGTTGTCCAATCCTCGATAGAGAGGTCGTGTCCAATCGCCACACCTCGGCTTCCCCACGCCAGTTCCGAAAACCCCGATGGCTTAAGAACCAGTTCACGTTCGCGTTGGGTACCGGAGATAATCTGACGCCAATCCGTAACGGGCAGATTACCAATCTCAAGTCCCGGTATTACGGCATGCGGTGGGAGTGACCGAGGATCCAGCAACCATGTCTGGGGAATAACCTCTCGCAAGAAGGGGTAGATCTTTTTGCCAAGTTCTCTGCGCCAGAAGGGTTCAAGCATGGGGTGGCAGAACAGAGCAAATAGTGACTTTTCCTCCAGATAGGATTTCGGAGGAGGTGTCATCACAATCGTGCGCTTCTTTGCGGCGTATATCATTAGCTCAACCTTCGGTATATTCGGCAGATCAAACAACTCAAAGAAGCGATATAGAACGTCGATTTGAACGTTCCCATGTGCGGTTTCAAGATACAATCCCCGCTCTGTAAAAACTATTTCATGAGGTTTTACAGTGTGTGCGTTCAGACAATTCTCGCGCAGAATAGACGCAAACCATTCCATTTCGGACCGGTAATCTCCGGCTTCGTCCGAAACAACAATTGCCAAGGTTGGGCATTCCTGCTTTGCGGTAAAGCGAATCATATCCGCGAAGGCGAGTATTATTCCATTACTTCCACCTGTAACATTGTAGTCAAGCTGCCCGTAGTGAGTCGCCAGATTTGCCGTGAATCCAATCCCGCCCGGGACAGAATCCAACTCGGTGATGACCATTCCGTTGTTTGCAGGTATAATATCGGGACGAATGACCTGTGGCAGTTGGCTCTTAAAGCGATTCATTCGCCCCTGTTGTACTACTGTTTCTGGCTTGCCCTGATCGAGGTAAGCTGCAATCCACGAAGGCTGAATGCCGCGTGCGCTCTGCGAATAAAGTAGATTGCATGCTTGATAAAATCGCAATAGATGTCCACCGAGTTCATCAAACCATTCCAGCTCGGTTTGAGAAATCCAGAACGGCTCCGGGGAAATTCGCCAGGCGGTGTTGCTATCGGGATGGGTATTTCTTTGCTCGCCGGTGAACAGTCCTCCCTCTGGCATTTGGCTGTTAATAAACAGGCATTTTTCTTTACTATCCAAACTGAAACTCCTGTAGAATACCGATAGACGGGCTTAACTTAGAAAAGGGAATTATATGAGGACCGTATGACTCGCCCGATTGTAGCGGAAAACAACCGTCGAGTCCCAAGAATCGCGATTTGATTTTACGGGCAGTGAATATATCACTATAACACCGAGCAAAAGTGGTGTCAACCCTATTTCCTCGCGGATCAGCGACGTGAACCATCATCGATTGTCAGATGGCAATAGATTACCCATGCGCAAAGCCGGCTTGGGATGATAAAATAGAGATTCAATGGTAAGTGATTTGCACGACTTGATTGACACGTCGACTCTTTGATAGCCAATATTGCATTTTGCTGTATGTTCAAAACATTTAGTCCGACTACGCATTGACGGAAACACAATTCCCGGCGCCGGATGAATCGTGGTTGAATTGATGTGCGTTAGTCTTACTACTAGAGAGCCGGAATATTAGACCGCGATAGTCACCCGAGACAAAAGGAGGAAAAGACTGATGGCACCCGGGCTTACTGAAATCTTAATTGTCCTATTGATTGTGGTTCTTCTCTTCGGAGCGAAGCGAATCCCCGGACTTGCGCGCGGAATTGGAAAAAGCATAACATCGTTCAAAGCCGGAATGCGTGAGCAACCGGAAGATGAGAAAGTTGAGGAAGAATCGAAAGCCGAAAAGAAAACGTCATAATGACCAATTGCGTTGTCAAGCCACAGAGGGAAAAACATGAAGGAGAAACTACCCGATTTTCTTGAGGGAGTCATTAAGCAATATCCGGAGGTATGGAAAGCATATCAGGATTTTGGTGAAGCGTGTAGCGACGCGGGACCACTGGACGAGAAGACAGTGCGGCTCGTTAAACTTGCGCTTGCCGTTGGCGCAAAGTCGGAGGGGGCAGTACACTCGCATACTCGTCGTGCCTTGAAACAGGGAATAAGCCCCGAGGAGTTGCGGCAAGTCGCGCTACTTGCGGTAACGTCCATCGGTTGGTCTCCAAGCATGGCGGCGCTCTCTTGGGTTCAGGATGTGGTTGACCAAAGTTGAGGGCAAAATGCGTTAATCATAGCGTCGTCGAGAGGGAATTGTGTCACGAAGGGGACTATTCATCACATTCGAAGGTGTGGAGGGGGCGGGAAAATCAACACAAATCCGGCGACTAGCCGCGAGCCTAGAAAAAGAAGAGGTTTCGGTGTTGGTTACGCGCGAGCCCGGCGGGACCCCGATTTCGGAACGCATTCGTGAGGTATTGTTAGAGCGTGAGCATCACAAGATGGTAAGTACCACCGAGCTGCTGTTGTACGCGGCCGCACGATCGCAACATGTTGCGCAATGCATCGCTCCCGCCCTCGCGGAGGGACAGATTGTAATCTCGGATCGATTTGGGGATGCAATGGTTGCTTACCAAGGGCATGGACGCGGACTGGACCTTGAACTCATTCATCACCTAAATCGTGTTGCAACAGACGGATTAGTGCCGGATTTGACGATTGTTTTAGATGTACCGGTTAAGGTCGGTAGGGAGCGAACGCGTCGCAGGCGGCGTGCGTTGGATCGCTTGGAGTTGGAGGATTTTGAGTTTCATCAACGTGTTCGGGAAGGCTACCTTACCATTGCTAAAGAGGAACCGCACCGTGTCAGAGTGATACACTCCGAGCAAAATTTTAAACTAGTGCGTGACGAAATTCGAGAGCTCGTAACCCGACGCATCACGAGTTAAAACTTTCCAACCTTGTATAAACCTATGGAACAGCCAATCGTTGGCCACGAACAGATAATCACTCAACTTCACCATGCATTCCGATCGAACCGAATTGCTGGGGCATACCTGTTCGTCGGTCCCGCTGGCGTGGGCAAAGAAACGGTTGCGATTCATTTCGCAAAATCTATCAATTGTCTCGAATTCGGTGAAAGTGCATGCGGAGACTGCATTTCCTGCCGAAAGACCGATGTCGGAAATCACCCCGACACACAAATCGTTAGCCCATCGGGAGCCTGGATAAGAATTGATCAGGTTCGCGAACTGCAAAAACGCATTGTCTACCGTCCGCTTGAGGGCGCACGCAAGATTGTTATTCTGAGAGAAGCGGAACGCATGAATCTGGAAGCCGCGAATTGCCTTCTCAAAACGCTTGAAGAGCCACCTGCCGAATCGGTGTTGATACTGCTGACCGCTAATCTTGACGCACTGCTCCCGACAATCCGCTCGCGATGCCAGATTATCAAGTTTAATCCGCTGCCACCCAATGAATTGGCAGTTTATTTGAATGAGCGGTTTCATCTTGGAGAGCGTGAAGCGTTGTCCGTTGCCACACTTGCCGGTGGCGCAGTTGGCAAGGCTTTGACTCATCTTGAATCCCGCGATGGGGAAGAATCCGAGACCGATCAACCTGTGGATGAAGAGATTCCTGAAATCCTTACTTCGACGGATAAGCTTGCCGTTTTTCGGATCGCTGAACATTATAGTGGTAATCCCGATCGATTGGACACCCTAGTCGAATGGTATCGAGATCTATTGCTTTTGCATCAAAATGCGCCTGCCGATCTGCTAACGCACATTTACCATGTGGATGCGCTCAAACAGCTTGTTCCCCGCTATTCGCGATACCATCTTCGGTCGGCAATCAAGACTATTTTCGAGACAAAAAATGCACTCAGCCGCAACATCAATGCGACGCTGGCATTAGAGGTAATGACCCTGAAGCTGATGAGCGATTGAACTTAAGGAGAAGAACGCAAAACCATGGGAAAATTCTACATAACGACACCGATTTACTATGCCAACGCCGAACCACACGCGGGACATGCGTATACGACGATTGCTGCTGATGTGCTGGCGAGATACCACCGTCTCAAAGGGGACGAGGTATTCTTCCTGACTGGCGTAGATGAACACGGGGAAAATATCCAAAAAGTTGCCGACCAGAACAAAATCTCGCCACAAGCCTACTGCGATCAGATCGCTCCGACATTTACGACGCTTTGGATGAGATTAAATATCTCTTACGACATCTTTCTGCGTACAACGAGCGAGTTGCACAAGAGCGGTGTAACAAGGTTTCTTAACACGCTCTACGAAACGGGGGATATATACAAGGGCAAGTATGAAGGATACTACTGTCGTCCGTGTGAGCGTTTTTTCACCGAGAAGGAGCAGGGAGAGGACAAAATTTGTCCAATCCACAAATTACGCTTGGAGTGGGTAGAGGAAGACAACTATTTCTTTGCACTATCAAAATATCAGAATCGATTGATTAAACACATTCATGAGAACCCTGAATTCATCCAACCGGTAGCCCGTTGCAACGAGATACTAAGTGTGCTGGAGTCGGGGTTGGAGGACGTGAGCATCTCGCGAGCATCAGTTTCATGGGGTATTCCTTTGCCGTTCGATACCGAGCACATCTCTTATGTTTGGATTGAGGCATTGAGTAACTATGTAACCGCACTAGGTTATGCTGGGGACGAGGAGCGTTTTCGAACATTCTGGCCCGCCGATGTCCACTTGATGGCGAAGGATATCACTCGCTTTCACGCGATCATTTGGCCCGCCATGCTCATGGCAGTCGATCTACCTCTCCCGAAACGCGTTGTGGCCCATGGGTGGCTAACAAAAGATGGAGAAGCCTTGAGTAAGACGCGCGGCATCTACATTGATATGAATACCGACATTGCAACCTATGGGCTAGATGCATTCCGATACTACCTACTGCGTGAATTCAGTTTCGGAAACGATGGAGACTACCGACCAAACCGCCTTCATGCTCGTTACAATGCCGACCTTGCAAACGACCTTGGGAATTTGCTAAACCGGACGCTCGGTCTTGTGTCCAAGAATTTTGACGGAATTCCCGAACCGACCGCATCGAACAGCTTGGACGATGAAGTCATCCAGATGGCAAAGGAAACGGTTTCCAAGGTCGATTCGCTGATGAACCAACTGGCTTTTGATATGGCGTTGGAGGCGATATGGGAATTTGTTCGACGCGTGAATCGCTACATCCATCAAACGGAGGTCTGGACGCTTGCAAAATCGGAAGAATCAAAAGGACGTATGGGAACCATACTCTATAATAGTATGGAAGCTTTACGGATAATCGCGGTGTTGATTTCGCCGTTCATGCCCGCCACGGCGAGCCGTATCTGTCGCCAAATCGGACTTGATGATTCCTCGGATGTTCAGGGTTTGAATACGATTGCAGCGTGGGGCGGATTGCAATCAGGGGGCGCTATTGGCAAGCCTGAACCGATTTTTCCACGCATAGAGACGAAAAAGCAGAAGGCACGGGACAAAGCCTCTGCCGCCCAAGCGCCGCCTGCTGAGGAAACCCGCTTGGTCTCGATTGATGAATTTCAGAATCTTGACCTCCGCGTTGCCACAATAATTGAAGCCGAGAAAATCCCTCAGGCGGACAAACTTCTGAAATTGTGCGTCGATCTTGGTGACGAGAAACGCCAGGTGGTTGCCGGCATTGCTGAGCACTACGAGCCGGATGAACTGATTGGAAAGCAAGTTGTCTTGGTGGCAAACCTTCAGCCTGCCAAGATACGTGGGATTGAGTCACAGGGAATGGTATTGGCTGCCGCTAGAGAGAAAGATCTTGTGCTAGGAACGTTTGACAAGCTGGTGGCTCCAGGTACGAGGGTTCGATGATGTTGTTTCCCGGTTAATTGGACAAGATCTACGTGAAATTGACAGATGCTCGGTAATTCAATGCCATAGGCAATGCCATTTCCCTATATTTACCGTGGATTAACAGCATCAGCCAAGTCCTTCCTATACTCGGCAAGCCGATCGCTATCGCCCTCGTCATTCACTCGGCTGATTCCCTCTGGGCGCTTTCGTGCGCGTGGGATTGGCATCGCAATTCGCTGTCGCCCCGCTGGGGCTTCTGATGTGTGACGAATCGGCGTTGTTATTCACTCTGAAAATCTCATTTTAGATTTGATGATGGTCGATCGCCTAGAATCAGGTGGAATTACCCCGAATGAGCAATTGATGTTGGCTTGTGTTTTTCCCATCCTTGTGATATAATGCGGCAAACTGAACGCTCAATGAGGTGTAGACAATATGGCAAAGATAAACACGCTTGTGTTTTGCGGTGGTGAAATTCATGACTGGAAGGGCTGTGGCGACGAAATAGTCAAATCTCTGTCCCCGCGCGAAGAGTTTCAGATTACAAGAGTCGATGAAAATCTTGACGCACTAATCTCGCCGAATCTGGACAGTTACGATCTGATTGTCTTTTACTATACGGTAGGTGAAATCACGGACGCGCAAAAAAACGGATTACTAAACCATATTGCCTCGGGAAAAGGATACGTCGGCATCCACTCGGCAGCCGATTCATTTCGCGGGTGTCCGGAATATCGTGCAATGGTTGGTGGACATTTCGTTACGCATCCGCGCTACCGCGACTATCAGGTGAATGTCGTCAACGAGGAGCATCCAATCACCGAAGGAATTGTAGAATTCATGGTGAGGGATGAGCAGTACATTGTAGACTACGATCCACGAGTAAATGTCTTAGCATCCGCCCTATGGCAAGGACGCGCGATGCCCGTTGTGTGGACAAAAGATTGGGGTAAAGGGCGCGTGTTCTATCTCGCGCTTGGTCATGATGCAGCCGCATGCCGCCATGAGACGTTCGGCACACTTCTACAACGTGGCTCATTGTGGGCAGGTGCGCCTAGCGAAGGAGAATAACCACCTCCCGGTTCTTTACTGGGTCGTTAGTAAATCTCCGAGTTCCTGGTCCTGGCTCTTGGGATGAAAAGGAAGATTACCGACATCCAGTTTGAGGAAGACGATTCCTCAAACTGTACTATTTACATGAATAATGTCCCTTTTGCCACGGTAGAGGTGGGATTCATTGCGAAGCTGGGGCTGCGGATTGGTCTGCAGATTGAAGAGATTGTTATCCGGAAACTCATTGCAGCGGACGAGGTGATAAAAGCAAGGGATTATGCGCTTGGGCTGCTATTGAACGGTACTCACACCAAGGAGCAGATGATTCAGGCGCTGGAAAATGGCGGTTTTTGCGATTATGTAGTCAACGAGACGCTCGAAAACCTTGAACAACTTGGTCATATAAAGGACGAGAAATACGCAAAAAATTGGGTCAACAATCGTCGGCGTACAAGACCGACGAGCAAGATGGTAATGAGGCGCGAGTTGACCGGCCAGGGAGTTGACAAATCCACGGTGGAGCGTGTCTTGGCTAAGATTGATGATGCGGACGAAGCGGCCCTAGCACTGCAGTTGGCAAGAAAACAGGCAAACCGCTACAAGTCTCTTTCCCCGCATGTCGCTAAACGAAGATTATATGCTTTCCTCATCAGGCGTGGTTTCAACCATGAAACGATTGGGCAAGTTATGCGGCAGGTCTTAGCAATGGAGTAAAGCCGCCAGAGGTAAATCAGGAATGACATCAGACGAAATTAGGTCGAGTTTTATTGACTATTTCCGCAGGCGTGGCCACACAGTGGTTCCTAGCGCACCGCTCATACCGGCGGACGATCCGACGCTTTTGTTCACCAATGCCGGGATGAATCAGTTCAAAGATGTGTTTCTGGGAATTGGTAACCGCGACTACAAACGGGCAGTGGATACGCAGAAGTGTATGCGCGTGAGCGGCAAACACAATGATCTGGAAGAAGTCGGCTACTCCAAATCTCATCACACCTTCTTTGAGATGTTAGGTAACTGGTCATTCGGAGACTACTACAAGCGGGAAGCTATTGCCTTCGCTTGGGAATTGGTAACAGAGATTTGGAATATGCCTAAAGATAAGCTATGGGCAAGCGTTCATCTTGATGACGATGAGTCGGAAAATCTCTGGTACGAGGAAACGGACCTAAGCGCCGGACATGTGCGTCGATTTGACGATAAAGATAACTTCTGGCAGATGGCAGATACGGGGCCTTGCGGACCGAATTCGGAGCTTCATATCGATCTTGGCCCGGAAGCTTGTCCAACTCCGGACAAAGAGCATACGTGTGCGGTAAATGCGTGCGATCGCTACCGTGAATTTTGGAATCTGGTATTCATCCAATATAACCGTGACGAGAGAGGCACACTCCATCCTTTGCCGGAAACCCATGTCGATACCGGAATGGGATTCGAGCGCGCAGTTGCAATCTTGCAGGGGGTCGATTCGAATTACAAGACTGACGTGTATACGCCCCTGATTGATGCCATCGCAAATCTTACAGATCGGGAATACTCTGATGGTGATGGCGGGGTTCCTCACCGCGTTATTGCGGATCACTCCCGTTGCCTTACATTTGCGATAGGTGATGGAGTTATGCCTTCCAACGAAGGACGCGGCTACGTGATTCGCCGACTTCTGCGCCGCGCGGTATTATACGGAAAACGGCTGGGAAAAGATCAGCCATTCATCTATCAGATTGTCGATAAAGTTGTGGACTTGCTGGGGAACACGTTCCCGGAAGTGCGACTACGCCAAGATTTCGTCAAGCGGATTGTTGAAGGCGAAGAGAGGCGATTCCACCAAACGTTGGGCCGCGGGTTGGACCTCCTTGATGCGTCGCTTGAATCTTTGAAATCTTCAAACCAATCCGTCCTGGCAGGCGATCGGGCTTTTGAGCTGTATGACACGTTCGGGTTTCCACTAGATATGACGCGCATACTCACCAAGGAACGAGGGGTCTCTGTTGATGCGCAGGGGTTTAAGAAAAGTATGTCCCGACAGCGTGAGCGAAGTCGCGCCAATTGGAAAGCGGCGGGCGGCGCTGATAAAGGGCAAGAAATCTACGCCGAAGTCCTCAGCGAATCAGGGAAAACAGAATTCCTCGGATACGAGGAGCACACTGCCGAAGCAGAAATCGTCGCTTTGATACAAGCGAATGAACTCGTGTCTGGCGTAACCAAAGGTGGCAATGTCTCGGTTGTTTTGAATCGCACTCCGTTCTATGGTGAATCAGGGGGACAGATTGGAGATGCGGGAACCATCGAAGGACGACAAGCGGCACTTGAAGTCGTTACGACCAGTAAACCTGCGCCCGACCTATTTCTGCACGAATGTAAGGTCGTTGAAGGCGAGATTACCGCTGCATCGACAGTAGAAGCAAAAATCAATGCGGATCGTCGAGGGCATATTGCTGTGAGCCACACTGTGACACATATCCTTCACAGTGCATTGCGCAATACACTCGGTGACCATGTTGGACAAGCAGGCTCACTTGTAGAACCGGGCAGGCTGCGTTTTGACTTCACTCACTTTGAAGCGGTTTCACCCAACCTGCTTCATGACATTGAAGCGTACATCAATGAAAAAATTCGATTGAATGATTCGCTTGAGATTGATTTCATGCCTTTGCAGCGGGCTAAGGACAGAGGCGCGCTTGCCTTTTTCGGTGATAAATACGGTGAAATCGTCCGTCTCGTGCAAATTGGCGACTACAGCAAAGAGTTGTGTGGTGGGACTCATGTCAACGCGACAGGTGAGATTGGTCTGGTAAAGCTCGTCAATGAAAGCAGTATTGCCGCCGGCGTGCGTCGCATTGAGGCGTTAACCGGAGAGAAAGCCTATCAAAATGTCCGTTCTCAAGATGATGCGCTTTCACACCTTGCGGATTTACTCAAGACACCGACACACCACTTAACAAAGCGAGTGGAAGCCCTTCTTCAAGAAAATAGGTTGCTTGAAGGGCAGCTTGAAGTTCTGAAGGGCCAACTGGCAAAATCAAGCATCGCAGACCTAACTCAAGACGCTGCCGTCGTTAATGGATTCAAGGTTGTTGCATCAATCGTCGAAAATACGGACAGAAACGGACTTCGCCGTCTTGTCGATGAATTGAAGGAGCGAATTGTATCGGGAGTAGTAGTTCTCGCGGCGGTAGACGGGGATGGAGCAACCTTCGTGGCAGGAGTGACGTCTAATCTTGCAGGAGAAACCGGATTGCATGCGGGGAAAATCATTCAGGAGGTTGTCCGCATCGCTGATGGACGTGGAGGTGGACGTCCAGATCTCGCTCAGGGCGGATGCAAAGACACACGTGAGGTAAAGAACGCAATTGACGAAGTCGTCAAGATAGTTGCAAACCAAGCGTAGGGATTTACCCAATATAGAACAAAGTCAGAGGATTTTAGCTTCGTAGGAGGAAAAACATGGAATGGTCGATGGTGGCTTCAGTATTTTGGAAAGTGTTAGTCGGGATCTTGTTACTTGTACTTAGTGTTCTGGCCGGATATTTGTGCTCTGCCTTGGGAAGCATACGCAATTCTCTTGAGAACATCCAAAACACCATGAAATCGACAGAGGGTTTGATTGATACGGAAGTTACAACCTTGATCAGGGATGTCAATCACATTGTAACAGAGGTCAAAAACGAATTGCCGGAATTACTGGAAAATATCAATGGAATTGCGGCGTCTGTCCAAGAGATGAGCAAAGCAGAGATCCGACCGACGGCGCGGAACATCCAGCAGATGACGGAAACGATAAATCAGAATGTTGCGAAGCTGGATGAATTAGTTAATGTCGTTGTGGATTTTTCGCAACAGACAGTTAAGCGTGCTGGATATTATCGCGATCAGTTCTCTGCTCCCATCACCGACATCATCAGTGCGTGGGAGGGATTTAAACGAGGATTTGAGATGTTTAGCCGGTTTCGCAAAGCTGGGAAATCGGACTCGGGAAGTAATTCCTGAAACCCACAATGAGGTACGTGTGTGAAATGATTTGCAACGAGCAACGCATGTGGTTGTCTCCGTCCGAGGATTTCACGTTGAAACTGTAGTTGGTGCAATCAGTTGTTGGTTTTACAAAAATTCAACGCAGAAATTGCACTTGTTGAAACCATGGACAGGATGAATCAGTTAATAGATATGAACCATGAATGGATCAATGAATCTGTGAAGAGATTCATTTAACAATTAGCAAGGAGGAATAAAATGGATAACGAAGGAAGAGACAATGGATTGGGTACCTTCCTTGCCTTTTTTGTGGGTGCTATAACAGGTGCATGCTTGGGCTTGCTCTTGGCACCTACTTCAGGCCGCGAAACACGAAAGAGAATTCATGATGCGTCTGCGGAAGCCAAAGAACGCACGGTGGACGTTGCCCACAGAGCAACTGAAACGGCGAGAGAGAGTGTCCACGAATTTGTCGATCTCGGAAAGGAACAGATTCATGATACGGCGCAGAATGTAAGAACGGCAGTTGACGCTGGCAAAAAAGCCTTCATGGAAAAGAAGGCGGAGATTGGTAGCGTTCTCTCTCGTGCCGGTGAGGCGGCCGATCAGGATGGCAATGACGAGACCGTTGTTGTAGACAAAGACAGCGAGCAAAGCGCAAGCTAACTGTAAGGCGGCCTATAGAGATCGCAAAGGGCAAAGCAATCATTCCGTGCTTTGTCCTTATTTTTTTCTACCGCAACCTCGAAATATGGGACTCGTGGGAACCGCCTTTCCTAAGTTCTCCTTTACCGGATTTTAATTTCGTTATGAATGTCGAAAGGCTCAAGGCACTTCTTGAAGATGTAAAACACGGGGAGATTGAGATTAGTGATGCCTTACAATCTCTGCGCCATCTTCCGTTTGAAGACCTTGGATTCTCAAAGATAGATCACCACCGACAACTGCGGAAGGGGTTTCCCGAGGTGATTTTTTGTCAAGGCAAGACTACGGCACAGGTGAAAGAGATTGGCAAACGAATCTTGGATGCCGGGGAACCGCTGCTAGCTACTCGTGCCACACCGGAAATGTACGAAGCGGTAAAAACCGTGCATGCAGCCGCTCGTTTTAACGAACCTGGTAGGACAATCACCGTTGAACAGTCGCAGAGTCCACTGCGAGAGGGAGTGTTGCTCGTGTCCGCGGGTACGTCAGATATCCCGGTTGCCGAGGAGGCAGCCGAAACCGCTCAAATCATGGGGAACCGTGTTGAACGTCTTTACGATGTTGGCGTGGCAGGACTACACCGACTCCTTGGTAACCACGAAAAGCTCTTTGAGGCGAATGTCATAATTGTCGTAGCGGGAATGGAAGGAGCATTGCCAAGCGTAGTCGGAGGATTGGTTGATAAGCCCGTCGTTGCTGTACCGACGAGTGTTGGCTATGGCGCAAGCTTGGGTGGGATGGCGGCGCTGCTGAGCATGTTAAATACGTGTGCCTCTGGCGTAACGGTCGTAAATATAGACAACGGATTTGGAGCCGGATACAGTGCATCGCTAATCAATCGGTTATCTGATACTACCGCAGAATAGAACGAGTTACATCCGATTTGATTTGTCTTTGGCTTGTGCCCTCAACCGGCTGTATACCCGCCGTCAATAGGTAAAGCGATTCCGGTAACGAATGCAGACTCATCCGACGCAAGGTACAGCGCCCCGTAAGCAATGTCCAGCGGTTGTGCAAGTCGTCCCAGCGGGTGCTGATCTGCAAGCGCTTTGTATTTGGCTGGCGTCTCAACGATGTTTCGAATAATCGGCGTATCTGTATAACCCGGGCAGATACAGTTGACGCGAATGTTAGTTTCGGCGTAATCAAGTGCCATTCCGCGCGTCAGATTGACTATCCCTCCCTTGGATGCAACATAAGCGGCGCGGTTCGGTCCGCCGACGATGCCATAAATTGAGGCCGTGTTGATAATCGAACCTCCGCCGTTCGCTATCATCGCCGGTATCGCATACTTGGAGCCCAAGTATGCCCCCTTCAAGTTGATATCAATGCAGCGATCCCAGTCATCCTCCGGTAAGTCGGCAACAGCCAAACGCATCGCAATTCCCGCGTTATTGAAAAGCACGTCCAGTTTGCCGTAGTTACTGATTGTTGCGCTCACCATACCCTGAATATCGCTAGCAGAGGTCACGTCCGTGTGGACATATATGGCGTCACCGCCTGCGGCACGAATCTGTTCAACCGTATCATTGCCCGCACTATCCGCCACGTCCGCTACGGTAACCCTTGCGCCCTCTTTGGCGAATGTAAGCGCGGTTGCCTCTCCAATTCCTGACCCAGCACCGGTGACAATTGCAACTTTACTTTTAAGTCTCATAGATTCTGTGTGCGCCGATGACCTTCAGATTTTAATGAGGGTTTTCGCTACGCCTCCGTTGTCTGTTTAGCTGGAATTTGTGCGCATTGCTTTATAGCTATAAGGAAAATCACTCTTCAGCAACTACCGGATTTCTCAAGGTTCCTATCCCCTCCACCTCGATTTCGACAACATCGCCGGGGACGAAGGGGCCAACTCCGGATGGTGTGCCGGTCATAATCACGTCGCCGGGGAGCATCGTGAAGGCGGCGCTGATATACGAAATCAGCTCGGCGACAGAAAAAATGAGATCGGATGTACGTTCGTTCTGTTTCACTTGACCGTTTAATCGAGCTTGCACCTGAAGATTCCCCGGATCCAAATCGGTTGTTATGCAAGGCCCAAGCGGGCAAAATGTATCAAATCCTTTACCGATAAGCATGGCACCCATTTCCATTTCGGCAAACTGAATTGTCCGCTCGCTGACATCGTTTCCGCACGTATAGCCCAGCACATAGTCAAGTGCTTTTGCTTCCGACACACGTCGTGCGGGCGATCCAATGACCACAGCTAGTTCAGCCTCATAATGTACATTTTTTCCTTGACGCGGGTAGATGATTGTCTCGTCTGGACCGATGGCAGTAGTGGAAGGCTTCATAAACAGCATAGGCTTGGTAGGGAGCTCCTTGCCAACCTCGCGAGCATGTTCTGCATAGTTTAGACCTACGCCGATAATCCTCGGCGCTTCCACCGGCGCTAGTAACTGCACATTTCTCAGATGAGTGAAAGTGCCGCTTGGATTAAGAGCCTCGAACGGCGAACCGACTAATTCACGGATGGTGCCATCTTCTTCCATGATGCCGAAGTTGATGATTCCGTCAGCGCGATAGCGCACAATTTTCATGTCCGTATCTCCTTACGTGACACGCGCGTTTATCGCGAGTGCACTGTAAATAAACTTCGATGATCTCGCTCGCAGTGGAGTCACAAATTCGCGGCGCACCAAGAAAATTTATTCGAATTTGGAGATTAAAACTGAGGCGGCATTCCTTGATGCGATTGAAATGGTTCTCGATCCGTTATAATTCTTAGGACATACACAGTAACAGGAGCATACTACAATAGGCGTGGATCAACCGAGTGAATAACCAGGGATCAAGAGTATGGATAATCACCGATCAACTGACTGGTTAAGGAAGGCGATAGTAAATCTTGATAGAGTTCCCATAGGGAACGCGATAGAGATTTTAGTGCGATAGAAATCTCCTTGCCCCGCCGACTTTGCGTGGAGATAAGGCTTCTTACTCCGCTCCATGTACGTTTCTTCACTTGATCCGCGTAATCAATGCACTAGTGTTTTAGATAGATGGTATAAAAAAACATTGTATCGGGATTTCGACTCCTAGTCAATGGGAATCGTTCCATTCGCCGAAGAAGAGGAAGATTGATTCATGTCTCCCGATGAATCACGTTTCAAAGTGAGGTAGAAACGACTGCCTTTACCAATTTCGCTTTTCGCCCAGATTTGACCACCGTGCAGTTCGACTAGATTCTTGACAATCGGCAATCCTAAACCGATTCCACCGACAGAACCGCTTTTGGAATTAGTTGCCCGGTGAAAGCGATCAAAAATGAAGTTCACATCCGTGTCGGGAATGCCCACTCCCGTATCTTCAATACACACTTGGATTTCTTGCTTGGATGGAACTGCGACACTCACTTGAATGCGTCCGTCATGTCCGGTATATTTGACGCCGTTATCCAGCAGATTCGTCAAGATCTGTTTCATCTTGTCAGTGTCCACCAATGCGATGACATCGGGAGGGCAGTCGAGTCTAACACAAATCCCTTTCTGACTTGCCGCCGATTGCATCCCGTCAACCGCTTCCTCAAGAATGGGTCGAAGCTGGAGCGGTTCTAGCTGCAGCGTCATCTTTCCCGACTCGATGCGTGAAAGGTCGAGCAAGTCGTTGATGAGTCGAATCAATCGATCGCAATTTTCCTCCACACGTAGCAAATAATCCTCTTGTTTTTCCGAAATCTTGCCTCCAACACCATCTAGCATGTTATCCACAAAACCCTTAATATGCGTTAATGGGGTTCGGAGTTCATGAGAGACGTTGTCGAGAAACTGAGATTTGAGACGGTCCAACTGCATAAGTTGGTCGTGACTATCTTTGAGGGCATCGGAAATATTGTTGAAATCTGAAACAAGATCCTTGCCCATTTCATTTCCAAACCAAGTTTCAGATTGCCCATTAGCTGGCATTATACCCCCGTAAGTATTTAGGTAGGTCGCCATCAATTGCTTGCGTGCCTGCTCCATCGCCTCTGTCCGAGCGTTCAACTGGGCGTACAGCGTTGCGTTTTCGACTGCCGTGGCGCCTTGATGCGCGAGAATCCCAAGCAGGTCGAGATCCGATTGGGTGTAAGGTTCTTCCGATAGTTTCTCGCCGAGCACAAGCAGTCCAACAAGATTTTCTTGATTTTTCGTTCGCGTCACAAAAGGAATCCACACCGCAGAGCCCAGCAGAGATAGAAGATTGTCTGATGAAGCGTCCGAAGGTGCCTCTATATTGAGTATTTCAATGCTATTCTCATCAAATGGTATGTTTGTAAAATCGAGAGGTTTTTTCGTGCTTTTCAACAAATCTACCAATGGTTGCGACAACCTCAGATGTGTTCCGGTAGGTAGCATTTCCATACCGACATATGCCTCGGGCAAAAATTGCGACTCATCGGAAGACGTCCGCTGCATCAAAACACCTCGACTAATATGCATCGCTTCGGTTACTTGTCGCAAGAGAGTGTAAACGAGGATTTCCAAGTCGAGGATGGAATGAAGCGTCTGGCTCAATGTTAAAAGCGTCTGGCGGTAATTGTATGCTTCACGGTCAAATGCACGATCTATCAGCTTCTGAATACGAGTCTTGGCGGGCGCAAAAAGCAGTGCGGCTGTGAGCACGGATACCGCGGTCAACGCCCATGAACGGGTCGGCCTATGGAAAAACAGTGTTAAGCCTTGAATACACAACAGATAGATGACTAACGCGAAACCGCTTACCAGCGTGTAAACCACGCTCCGATTGATGATTAACTCGATATTCATCAACCGGTGTCGAATGATTGCGACGACGTAGCATGTTGGAATTAAGCACAGCGTGTAGGCAGAGAACCGTACAGAGGGAATTGAAATGTCCGTTACTCTAGGTATAGCTAGGAAGATTGCTTGTGGTAGTGTGCCGGCAACGATTCCAAGTAACAACCATCGCGCTTGGCGGCGTTGAGACGCCGAGGGTGCCGCGAAACACGTATGCAATAGTAACAGTTGCCCAATAGTCGAATAGAGGAAAAGAAAACCGACCGCAACACCTTCCAAGGACGGAAGTTGTATGAGAAAAAACTCTCGATCGTAGTTTTGTCCGCTGAAGTAGAGAAACGTCATGGCGAAGACAAGGACAACACCCGGTACGTAAAGAATTTTCAACAACCATGTGTGGTGCTGAACTATACGCTTCTCTGATGGGAAGATGGCAAAGCAGTGGAGAAAAAGGCAGGGCAGAATGGCTGCCGCGACAAATTGCGCAATTGGCACAATTCGACTACTTAACGTTCCTTCATTGACAGAGAATGTTGCGTCAACGGAGCAGGCGCTCATGAAGCCCAGACTCATCAGGTAGGAAATTCGTGCAGCACGATTGTCAGGCTGCTGCATCCACGCGAGCGCTGCCACCACCCAAGTGAGGAGCCCGACTAGATAAAAATAGCTTGTTTCAGGAGTATCGCGTGCTTCGGCGAAGCTCCGTGTCCCGACGATGAGGTAGACGCCGGAAGCGGCAATGTAGAATACGGTGGTAAGATCGCGTTGGATTTTCATCGCGAAGTTTCGGAGGGTATAGAATCAGCTAGTGTAACTTTCGTTTCTTTACATCAGTACATCTACTTGTCGGTTTATTATGATTAGGTAAATATTCTTGAAAAGATTATCTTTTATGCGTCAATTCACATCACGTTTCGATATCTTGTATAAACGCCCGTGTTTGCGGCACGTCGTCTGTCCACAATCTTCGAATTCCATTCTTCAGTGCCCACTCAACATCACGCCGGTTCCGAACGAATCCGCCTTCTATGGAGATTCCTTCCGCGTTGAGTTGCCCAACTTTTCGAGGCAGCGACCGAGTGATCAGGTTGTATAAAGCAAAATGATTCAAGCCGCTCCATCCGATAATAATTCGGTTTGCGTTGATGAGTTTGGCGGATCTGAGAAAATTTGCCATTGGATTGAGAATAATCGCACTTGTATTGATATTGGGCGCGATTTGCTTGACGTGAGTTAGCACCTGCCGGTGCATATAAAACGTCAACACACTTATCTTATCTTCAAGGTTAAATCGCTGTATCCGATCTACCAAAATAGAGGTGAGTTTTTCCGAGCTGCATTTCGGCTCTACGAAGCAGGGCAGCCCTGTCTCTTCAACAAACGCCAACATTTGGTCGAGGTGTGCCACGGGCTGCTTCGAATCCAGTACATTGAGATTCTGAACATCTACCCAGTCCAATTCACGAAGCGGCGTCGCACAGCCCGTCACCGGTTCAATGTTGTCATCGTCGAACTTCGCGTGAATTAGAATCGGCACCTCGTCCCGCGTTAGACAGACATCGCACTCGAAGGCGTCTGCCCCGTCATCAAGCGTTTTTTGAAACGCGGAGATAGTATTTTCGGGAGCGCGCCCCATCCCGCCGCGATGGGCAAGTATCTTGACATCTGTCTGCATTTTTTGTTGATTACTATAGGTCATCCGAGGGGATATTACTCTCCCGGGATGTTATGCTATTCTGTATTGTAGAAGTTTCGCGGTTTACGGTTGGCAGACATGCACCTTGATTGACCCCGATTGCTTGTCTGCGGCGGTCTTGAATGCTTCGGCAATCTCCATCAGTGGAAAGCGGTGCGTTACCAGTTTCTTTGCGTCAACCTTCCCCGAGTCGATCAGTTCTATGGCGGCTTCAAAGTCTGTTTCCATCCCGCTGAAACCGTAGCAGCTAGAACCAGTGACAGTTGCTTCTGACCAGACAACTCGGGAAAGATTCACTTCGAGCGGCTTAAAATATCCTGCGACAAGAACAACGAAACCACATGGCCGCACCATCGCCATCGCAGCGTCAAAATTCTGACCGCCCCCCACAGTCTCTATCACGGCGTCCATGCCTAGACCACCAGTGATATCGTCGACGTATTTCGCAACATCGGTCTCGCGAACGTTCACAATGTGATCTGCCCCAAATTCCTTGGCTAGTTGCGCCTGTCGCTCATATTTCACGGTAATTAACGTCTCCTTAGCGCCGACTGCAATCGCATCGGCCAAGCAGAGCTGACCAATTGTCCCACCGCCTATTATTGCGACAGTGCTCCGGGCGTTGACATTTGCCCGTGCCACAGCTCGATGTGAAACCGCGAGTGGTTCAACGAGCGTTCCATCTTCAAAACTCATGTAATCAGGCAATTTGAATAATCCTGATTCATGAAGGATAGTATATTCGGCGAATCCGCCATGTGCTTCATGTGAGATCCACTTTCTTGCTTTACAGTGATTATAATGGCCCTTTCGGCAGAAAACGCATTTTCCGCAGTGTGAGAAACATTCAGCCGTAGCCTTATCGCCGACTTTGAACTTGGTGACACCCTCGCCCAGCTCTGTAACGACACCGCACGTCTCATGGCCGGCTGCCAACGTATCAGACTGTGGCCACTCGCCAAAATAACTGTGAAGATCGCTTCCGCAGACTCCGGTCTGCTTGGTATCTAGTACGATATAGCCCGGTGCCGGTTTAATCCAGTCAACCTCCCGAATCCCAATTTTCTCAACCCCTGAGTAAATCGCCGCTTTCATCTTGTTCATGGAAGTGTCCCCTCTCATAAGCGCGTTAAGTGGCATTCGCGTCGTTTGGATTATATCAAGAGTAGAAATGGTTTGCAATCATTTTCCAAAGAATCGCGTTGACATAATTGTTTCATACCTGCTATTCTTCCGTAAGTCGCGCATTTGGGTTCGACCTCCCATTATTGTTGAACATCATCTGGAAGCGTCAAAGATGAACCAATCCAAATCGGATGAGGACGGACCGATAACTGGTGAGCGAGAGGGAAATTTCATGCAAACAAAGCTCGTACCTATTCGAATGGTAATTGCAGCAATACTATTGCTATTCACATGCTTGGCTTATGGTCAAGGACGGCTTGCTACTGTTTATCTAAAAAACGGAGACCGTCTTACAGGACACTGGCTGGCATCTGACGACACGGTGGTTCACATCGCTTTTCAAGAGAAAAAACTTAAAATTGATTTAGACGTAATCTCGACAATTCGTTTCGCTACAGATTTAAGTCTTGTCCCTGACGCTCAAGCCGAGAAACATTTTCGTAACGCTAAGGCGTTGTTGGAGCTAGGACTACACGAGAAGGCTAAAAGACAATTCGAGGCGGCAATCGAAGAATTTCCAAAGTATGCTGATGCGCACTATAATCTTGGGCTACTGCTCAAAGAGGCTGGAGCTATTGATGAAGCATTGGGCTATTTTGGGCGGGTTGCCAAGATTGCCCCACATTCCTACAATCTTGCCGAGGATATCAAGACTGCAGCAGATAGTTATCTTGCAGCGGAAGCATTCCGCAAGGCTGCCGATGCATACGTACTTATATTTAATCACTATCCAACTCACTCGGAGGCTGAACATGCGGGCTATACAGCTGGATTCATATTGACGGAGCAGTTGCAGGAGACTGCTGAAGCGTTGAAAATCCTGCAAGAAGCGACGCAGCGCTTCCCCGAATCGGGCGATTTGGAAAAAGCAAAGTATTTCATTGGAGTGTTGCAGTCAAGGATTGGACAACCACAGATTGCGGTGGAAACGCTAACCACCTTTATGCAAGAACACCCGGACAGCGAATGGCTCGATGATGCTTATCTTGCCCGAGGCTCCGTATATCAGCAACTTCGTATGAACAAAGAAGCTCTTGATGATTTCTCCGTAGCTAATGCAATTACAACTGATCCGCGGTTGATACCCATTATACAGAAGAAGCGCGAAGAATGTGCATGGACGATATACACCGTGTCGGACAATCTCCCAAGCAATAATATCCAAGCCATCGCGGTTAGTGGAAATGATTTGTGGGTGGGAACCCCCAAAGGGTTGGCAAGAGTCGACATAGGTCTCGGTAGGTGGCAACTGCGTCCTGAGAACGGAATTGAACTAATCAATGGGCTCAACCCGAACGTACCAACCAATGTGCGCGCGTTAGCAGTCTACGCGCCAACTATTGAAGTGCCAAGCCCTATTGGAAATGATGAAAGTTCTCCACCTGTGATCGAAGAAGTGGACGAGGACATTGAAGTGTGGATCGGAACACTAAATCAAGGTGTAATCCGTTATAACCCGGCGGCAGGTATAACCCACGTCAATTACAACACACTGAACGGGTTGCCGCACAATCAAATCTTCGACATTGAGTTTGGTTCTGACGACGTGTGGGTCGCTACGTTTTCCGGAGTTGCTCGATATTCTCGGTCAAACGATGAATGGATAGTCTATGATCGGACGACTGATGGACTTCCCGCTGACAACATTGTCGCGTTGGCTGTCACGCCGGAATCCGTCTGGGCAGGCACTTCAGACGCCGGAATCGCTATTTTTGACCTGGTATATGATCCATCATGGCGTAGCTCAAACTTGCACGATATGGTTCCCGAAGTTGGCGGCAATTCATTTGCAAGTTTCGATGTCGGTGGTCAAAGTGTGTTTTTCACTTGGTATAGTCAAGAGGAAAAAGAGAACGGATATGCCGAAGTCGACTGGAAGGGCCTACAAGGGATGGGGATGCCGGTCGTTCAAACGGATATTGTACCTATTGAAGATATATATATTGCAGTCGGGCAAGCCGACGCCATGATGACATCGCCGCCATTGTGGATTGCTACCAACGATGCCGTGTTTTTCAAGTCTGAGAGCGGGTGGGATTCGATTGGTTACCCCGTGGGCCAAATTGGAGATACAGTCACAGTCAATTGTATTGAGCTGGGTAATGAGACCGCTTGGATAGGCACTTCTAACGGACTCGCGAAAATCGACACTAACGCGGTCGGCACACGATGAAGTTAACAGGCTTCTCGCTCACGCCGAATCATTTCGCGCGAATTGATGAGACTGCCGATTCCCTCTTTTACAATGTTCCCCGCATTGTTACCCACATTGATGATAATGGGATTAGGTCGATTCAAGCGTTTCTCGAATCCCAGCTTCCGAAGTATGCGACAATCCTGGATCTTATGAGTAGCGCATTCTCGCATTTGCCTGATGGATTTCCGTGTCAACGAGCGGTCGGATTGGGATTAAACGAGGTCGAACTTCAAGCAAATCAAGTGCTCGATGAGTATGTAATCCACGATCTCAACGTTGAGCCAAACCTTCCGTTTACCGATGCAGAATTTGCTGGCGTCCTTGTGATCGCTTCGGTGCAATACCTCACGAAACCGGTGAAAGTCTTTCGTGAAGTACAGCGAATACTACAACCGAATGGGTCGTTCATCGTCATCTTCTCTAACCGGATGTTCGCGACGAAGGCGGTAGCCATCTGGCGCATGACCTCCGATGAAGGACATGTTGACCTCGTGACACATTATTTCTATCAAGCTGGCGGTTTTCAAAAAATTACATTCTTGGATAAGACGCCGCCTGTAGAGGCGTATACTGATCCTGTCTACATCGTCATGGCGAGAAAACAATTGTGACGCTGGCATCGGTAACTTGTACTTGCACCATCGCCGGTTGAATGAGAGTCAAACATAAGGGGCATGAATCTTGACTGCACAGAATCGGGGAAATTCACGCGTTTATATCGGCACGTACACTTGGAACGAGAGCGAAGGCATTTACGTCTACCGCCTTGACAGTTCATCAGGTACCTTGACGTATGAAAGTAAAGCAACTGGTTTGGAGAATCCGACTTTCTTAGCCGTTGAACCTCAAGGGCGCTGTCTTTCCGCGGTAAGTGAGATTCATGCGTTTGAGGGACAACCTGGTGGGGTGGTGAGTGCCTTTGGGATTAACCCGACCACCGGCGAACTGACTTATCTCAACCGTCAGCCATCAGGTGGTGCCGAACCGTGCCATTTAAGCGTAGATGCAACCGGAAAATATGTGCTCGTTGCAAATTATACTGGGGGGAGTGTGGCAGTGTTCCCCATACGGGAGAATGGAGAACTGGGTGAAATCTGCGATCTCGTTCATCATGAAGGATCTAGCGTTAACGAAGAACGACAGACAAGTCCGCACCCGCATTCAGTGATGATAGATCCGACGAACCGTTATGTTTTCGTTCCCGATCTCGGAATTGACAACGTCATGATTTACAAGCTTGATTTGGTTAACGGCAAGCTAATCCCTAATGCCCAGGCTTCGGTTCAGGTCCAAGCCGGAGCAGGTCCCCGCCATTTCGATTTCCATCCAGTTTTTGATATGCTTATCTTATAAATGAACTCGACTGCACACTTACCGCGTTTGCCTACGAAGAATCCAGCGGATCGCTGAAGGAATTCCAGACAGTCTCAACATTGCCAGACGATTTTGAAGGAGTGAGTCACTGCGCGGACGTGCACGTCCACCCATCGGGTAAATTCGTTTATGGTTCAAATCGCGGTCATGATAGCATTGCGATGTTTCGTATTGCCGAAGAAACGGGAACGCTTACATATCTGGGATGCGAGTCAACTCAGGGCAAGACACCGCGAAATTTTGCATTGGACTCGGAAGGCGGTTTTCTTTATGCAGCCAACCACGATTCGGACAATATCGTCACATTCCAAATTGACGAAGAAACCGGCAGGCTCATATCAACAGGTGTGGTCGCAAACGCGCCGACGGCTTCTTGTTTGAAAATTATCTCGTCATAACTTGGCTATTGAACATAATTCTAACTGCGGAGAGACTCAACTCAGGAGAAATAGCGTGTGGTTGATTGAGGCAAGACGGAGGTATGTCCCTACAGATTCACATAACTACACATCAAATTCCTACTAAGCTTTTCTTAAAATGTTTGCTACATATTCGATCAAAGGAGATTCAAAGTTAATGACTACAGCTGAAATCAAAGAGATGGCAACCACATATATCATGAATACCTACGGTGAGCGCGATTTGGCGTTTGTGCGTGGGGAAGGTCCCTATTTATGGGATGCGGATGGGAAGAAATATCTCGATTTTCTTGGCGGTCTGGCGGTTAACGGTTTGGGGCATTGTCATCCGAATGTCGTTGCCGCGATTCGGGAGCAGGCAGGCAAGTTGCTACATGTTTCTAATCTATATTACATTGAACCGCAGGCCAAATTAGCGAAACTACTCATTGATAATTCTGATTTGGATCAGTGTTTCTTCTGTAATAGCGGTGCGGAAGCGAATGAAGCGGCAATAAAACTGGCGAGAAAGTATGCCACGGATCGAGGCAAGGCACACGCTCACGAAATCATTACAATGGAGAATTCGTTCCATGGGCGCACAATGGCGACTATCACTGCGACTGCACAGACAAAATATCACAAGGGATTTGAACCAATGCTTCCCGGATTTACCTATGTTCCGTTCGATGATTTGGAGGCAACGGAAGCCGCGGTCAATGAGAATACGTGCGCGATCCTTGTAGAGGCAATTCAGTCCGAAGGCGGTGTCAATGTTCCGAGCGAAGACTATATTCAGGGATTGCGTAGCATATGTGACGCGCACGGTTTGCTTCTCATTCTTGATGAGGTTCAGACGGCAATGGGCCGTCTTGGAACCTTCTTCGGTTATCAGAGCTACGGGGTGGTGCCCGATGTTTTGACAATGGCAAAATCTCTCGGTGGAGGTGTCCCGATTGGTGCCATGCTTGCGAATAAGCATATAGCGGACAGCTTCGTCCCGGGTACGCATGCGGCGACGTTTGGAGGCAACCCACTGGTCACGACTGCCGCATGTGCATCTATCCAGACAATTCTTGACGAAAATCTCGCTGCAAATGCCATCGAAATGGGAAACTATTTGGCATACGAAATATCACAACTCAAAGACAAATGTCCGATCGTAGAAGTGCGAGGCAAAGGTTTATTGCGTGGATTGGTGATGTCTGTCGATGCTAAACCACTTGCCGCGAAATGCGCAGATAACGGTTTAATCACAATTTGTACCAACGATTACGTACTCCGGTTTCTGCCGCCACTCAATATCACGATTAGCCACGTTGATGAAGCAGTCGCGATTCTTGAGAGGTCAATGGCTGAGGTATTTTAACGTGTGGAGTCAGGTTGGATTGACAGGATGAATCATACGGCATCACGGATTGCCTTTCATGTTTCACGTTCCCATAACTGTGTCGTGATAATTGTTTTTCTTATTTCAACCTTGGTTGGTTGTGGTAGCAAAACGGTCAAATTATCTCCTGCTGACAGAGAGTTGTTGAATCCTATCCTCACCCGCCTTCAATTAAACTATGACCTCACATCAACAGTACGAATCCTACAGATGGTTGTAACCATTGAAGACAAGGACAATAAAGAGGAGCTTCGAGAATCACTTTGGTATAAGCGTTCATTGAAAGACGGCGATTTTCTCCACATACAAGCGCTGGGCCCATTGAACGAACCACGAGTGATTGCTATCGCTGCCAGAGACCACCTCCTGCTCTACTTTGCCAATGAGCAGGAAGCAATCTTTGAACGCCTAGAAGATGGGGTGTTAAGAGAGGTTTTCGGTATGGATTTAAGAATCTCGGATGTTCGCAGTGCCATTTTTGCAAATCCCTTCCTTGATGGACGTACGAACGAATTGGTGTTGGCATCCTCTGGTGCCAAGTATGTGGTGAAACGCCCGGGAGTCAAATCCGGGCACCTGGAAGAGATTACCGTCCTAGTACGAGATGGTGGACCCGCTGTTAGCCATTGGAAGATTCGAGATCAGGATGAGAACATAATTCAGCGAGTCGAATTTTCCGATTATCGCGATGTAGGTGGAGTACTCCGCCCTCACCGTGTCGAGATTGAACGTCCAAAAGAGCACACGCGCGTCGTATTGAAGATTATCAAGCCAGAAATTAATGTTGAGATTAATGACAGCAAATTTGACTTCAAGCCATTTCTCACAGAATCTACAACGATTCGGACGCTTCAGAAGTGACGGTGTAGGTCGAAGCAATTTTCTTGTCGGCCTTTCCGCTAGCCAACGCAGCATTTCCCCACCGCCATGGCAAAATCATTGCTCATTCATGCTCACGCGAAAATCAACCTGTATCTCAATGTAACCGGTAAGCGTCCTGATGGTTATCATAATCTTGAAACAATTTTCCACTCAATTCAACTCCACGACGATGTCATTCTCCGACCACTTGCGAGACGGGAAATTTTAATACGGTGCGACCACCCATTGGTACCGTGTGACACGCGAAATCTGGGATATCGAGCTGCTCAACTACTGATAAATCATACCGACACTATGTGCGGCGTTGAAGTCTCAATCAAGAAACGGATACCGGTGGCTGCGGGACTTGCGGGTGGCAGCGCAAATGCCGCAGCCGTTCTATGGGGCATGAATCAGCTGTTTGAATTCGGATTAACCCAAACCGACTTAATGTGCTTAGGTTTGCAATTAGGTGCGGATGTTCCGTTTTGCCTACTCGGTGGCGCTGCAATTGGTCGCGGAGTTGGAGAGATTCTAACCCCTTTACCCTCGCTAGAGGAGACTTACTTGCTGTTGGCAAACCCAGGGATTGAGGTAAGAACAAGCTGGGTCTTCCAGCATCTCCATTTTGCGTTGACTAACAAATCCGCAGATGATATAATTCTGCGAGGTTGCCTTGAGAATGGGGACCGGCGTGGTGTGGCTGAGAACATGTACAATTGCTTGGAAGTTCCGGTGTTTCTGAAATTTCCCGATGTTGAATCGCTCAAGTGTAAATTGGCGGGTTGCCACGGGAGCTATGGAGCGTTAATGTCGGGTAGCGGTGCGACTGTATTCTCTATCATGCGGGACGCCGCGAGCGCGCGCCAGGTTGCATCTAGATTTTGCGATAGATTGACATTCTGTACTGCAACACTCACGAGCGGTGCTAGCTTGTATCCGGCTTAATGGGCGGTCGCCAAGTGGTAAGGCACGGGTCTTTGGAACCCGCATTCGTAGGTTCGAGTCCTACCCGCCCAGCACTCCAAGGGAAGTCCGTTATTATAGCGCTGGCTAATCCGATTTCGTTCCCACCTTTGATGAGCGTATCATTTCTAGAGTTGGCGCTATCATCACAATCAAGAAAACAGGCATTTTTCGCTGACAAAGAGCCGATGATGTCTGCGGGACAAGAAGCATTGTAGCAAATTTTGATCTTTACGGAAAAAAATGACTGGGAGCAAAATACATGCAACAGGTAAGACTAGAAGTTGAAAAGCGGAATACCTTTGGCAAGGGAAATGCTCGTGCGCTTCGGCGTGGGGGTTCGATCCCGGCTGTGCTATATGGGCGTCACGACGACGTGATTCCACTTCGGATTGATGAGCATGTTTTCCGTACATTCCTTCGGAAAAACAGTGAAAATGTGCTTATCGACCTGGACATAAAGGGGCACGGTACCGAGACAGCCATGATTCGAGAGATTCAGCAACATCCCGTAATTAAGCGAACCTTGCTACACGCGGATTTCGTGCGTGTGTCTTTAGATGAACCGGTAACTGCAGCTATTCCGATTGTTCTAATCGGTACGCCTTTAGGTGTTCGAGAGAGTGATGGGGTACTGGAGTTTCCTCTCCGAGATCTGACAGTTCACTGTTTGCCTGGGCTCCTGCCCGATGAGATTCAAGTGGACGTAAATGAATTAGACGTGAATGAAATTATCCACGTTGGGGATTTGGCCGTGGCTGAAGGGATTCAGGTATTGGATGATTCGCAAACCATGATTATCGCAGTCAGCCCACCAAAGGTTGAGGAAGTGGAAGCCGAAGAAATTGAGGGCGAAGAGGTGCTAGAACCCGAGCAGGAAGAACCTGAACTGATTACCCGTAAACGTAGTGACGATGAAGAATGAAGCTGGGCCGACGTTGTTTATACACTACCATCGCTTTGTGGACGTCAGTTGCTCTTAGTTTCCAGCAATCCCCCTCGATTCGTTTTGTGGATCGAGGGGGAAAGATGCTCGCCCAAGTTGAAACGGTCACCCGAGACGGAGTGCTGTATTTGCCAGTTATTGCGCTGCGTCGAATCGTTGATTCCGACATGAGGAGGAAATACGACCTCACCGGCAAACTCACCCTAGTTCTCAATCAAAAACGTATCGAGTTGCACCTAGGAAAACCGTCCGCCACGGTTGCTGGGCAGCCAGTGCCAATAACACTATCCCACCCGCCGTTGGTCATCGACCAACGACCAATGCTCCCAATTACATTTTTTACAGAACTACTTCCCAACATATACGATCTTGAAGTGGCTTACAACCCTGAGCTTCAACGCGTGCGTATCGTGGAGACGAAGGATACACGTCCACTTGCAGGGCCACAAGAAGGGTTTCTTGTTGTCGTTAACCCGGGGCATGGAGGAACAGACAGGGGATATCAGGGAAGTGACGGCGTACTTGAGAAGGAAATTACACTAGCGATAGCTAAGCATGTTGAAGCCTATTGCCAACAGAATGGAATCCGGGTTGTACTCACACGAGAAGGGGATTATGAGAGACGTCCACTAGAACGTGTACAAATTGCGAATCAAAGCGGAGGCCAACTTTTCCTGAGCCTACATTGCAATGCTTCTTATACGGCTGAAGCGGAGGGCATTCACTTATACGTCAATAGTTCAGTGTGGCACCGCCAATCGGACAATTCTACATCTTCTACCGGTAATGTACCCTATCACAGAGAAATTACGACACTTTCCCAAGAGGATTTCCTGGATCAAAGTCGAGGCCTTGCATCCATTTTTCGAGAGCAGTTGAAAACTTCTACGGAAGGCCTTACCCCATTGACAGAGATTCCGCTGACAACTTTGTCCGAGGTTTATATGCCTGCTCTCTTGATTGAGCTTGGTTACTTATCGAATGCAGCAGATCAAGAAAAGCTTACCGACTTTGGCAGCCAAGAAGCCATAGCGGGAAGCATTGGGGCAGCAATTGTGGAGTATCGAAACGCACTCAAAACCGGACAGAATTCCAACAATGGCGAATAAGTCTAAACGAGGACGGTTAAAATTCAAATTGCTTCTCGGTGCTGTCGTTGCTGCTGCTCTTGCTCTAGTCTCTGCATTTCTCTTTTTTAACCGTGCGGAAGTATTGCCACCTCGACCACCGCTGCCACCTGCTGCAAGTTCTCCGAATACCTCCCCACCACTCCAACAAATCAAGCTAGTTTTTTTTCAACCGGAATCGCTTGAACTCGTTGACTTTGTACGGGAGTTGCGTCTATCTAACGACAACCCTGAGCGCCTTAAACAAATTATCAATGCACTCCTTGAAGGGCCTCCACCTACCTTGATGAACACTATCCCCAAGGGGACGCTTCTATACGAGGTGTATCTTGACGAGCAGTCCACCGCTTACTTGGATTTTTCGGGCGCCTTAAGCGCCGCGCATATCGGTGGTACCACAGCGGAATCACTGACTGTTCAGACAATTCTAAAAACAGTCCAATCAAATTTTGGCGAAGACATACAGAATGCGCAACTACTCATTGAAGGCCAAGAAGTTGATACGATTGCTGGGCACGTTGATATTTCAAAGCCTTTATCATTAGCGGCAATTCTACAAGAGGACCGAGGCCAATCGTATAAGGGGTTGCAGTAACCAGAAAATCTTTTCGTTGCACTACTGGATTAGTGAATCTCTGGAGTCCATCAAATCATGTTTCGGCTGAAAAACAGAGTCATAGCATGTAACCCGTGTAAATTGATTGTTGGTCTCGGAAACCCGGGGCGACGGTACGAGATGACAAAGCACAATGTTGGTTTTTGGGTCATTGACGAGCTTTTGCAGAGATGTGGAATTGGGAAGTTGAGAGGAATGTGTGGAGCACTTGCGGGTACGACGAAATGGGACGGGGACGAACCAATATACGCTAAACCAACTACCTACATGAACAACAGCGGCGAGGCAGTTGCCGCGTTGGTTCACAGATTCAATCTCTCATTCTCCGATTTGTGCGTTGTATACGACGATCTTAACCTGGAGATTGGGGTATTGCGATTGCGAAAGAAAGGTAGCGATGGCGGACACAACGGCATGAAGTCGATTATTCGTTACCTTAACACAGAAGAATTCCCTCGCTTGCGAATAGGCATTGGTGCGCCAACCCATAGTCAAATTGATTATGTGTTGAGTGAGTTTGATGAACTCGACCAAGTTAGGATAAACCATGTTGTTCAACGGGCTGCGGACGCGGTCGAAATGCTAATAGAAGACGGAATTCAGACTGCGATTAATCAATTTAACGGCAGAATTGAGTGACTGACTGGCACATGCGAGTGATAAGAATGCATACAGACAACACGCGCTGATGTGTTTTCGTTATTCATTTTGGTTGGAGGATCGGAGTTGATAAGGTACTGCCAGCACTTTAACATACATTACCCAGAGTAAGCATCATGTATTCTGTTCACGAACAAAATAGCCGAAATAGTTGGTGAAGAGACCGATAGACATTCCTATTGGTTGCGCGACCCCAAGGAATTTGACACATGAAGCATACTGAATTTATTGTTATATGTCTCGTTGCCATATTGACAGGGGCATCGTTAGGAGGCGCGGTAGACATAGATCCGGCAGAGGTAGAGAAAATGTTTCGCTTACCGCAGGATGATTGGTTGAATTTAGAACTAATGGGCACAAAAGCCGGTTACGCGCACATTTATATGGATAGTGCGGTTTACGAAGGCGAAGATGTTCTACGAACACGCATTGACATGGTCATTGAGGTGAAACGAGGGGACTGGGGGTTGCGCTTTGAGAACACCCGAATCTCCTATATAGGGATGGATCTCATCCCCCGCCATTTTGTTTTGACCTCGAATGAAACTGGTGCCGAGAAGCGAGTTGAAGGACGTGTTAAGGAGGGGATTGCCTACATAGAAACCACGCTTGCCGGAAAAACAACACAATCCGAAAAACCGATTCCACCTGACGCTATTTTCGAGCAGACAATCCCTTATCTCCTGCTCAAAGAAGGCATATCGGTTGAGGATGAGTATCAACTACAGATTTTCAACCTCGATCTCCTCCAATCTGTGGGCACAAGGGTCAAAGTCGTCCGTGAAGACCAAATCGATTGTGAAGGACAGGGCGTGCCTGTTTATGTGGTCGAATATACAATGGACATAATGGGAGGTCTAACGACTGTAGCATGGATTAGTTCGGAAGGTCGGACGTACCGGACAGAAATTCCCTTGACGGGTTTCCCTTTGGTACTGACAAAGACCGATATGCAGACCGCACTAGGAGAAACAGGGCAAGTCGATGTGATTTTGAACACCAAGATTTATCCACAAGGAAAGCGACCGATAGCCAATTCGCCGCATCTGAAAGCCGCACTACGATTGGCAAAAGGAATTTTGAGGGAAGCTGTGAAGACTGACCACCGACAGAGTATAATCAGTGCCGAGGATAATCCTAATATCGGAGTTTTGGAAATCAATGTTCCACCGGTTGACCTCTCGAATACGCCGTCGTTACCGCTTTCTTTGGAGGAATCGCAGATTGAACTTGCGCAATTTCTTAAACCGAGTGTATACATTCAGGCGGACCATTCTGCGATTCACGCGAAAGCGGTTGAAATCTTGAACGGGGAAACCAACTCGTGGAAGGCGGCTAAAAAATTGTGTCACTGGGTTCACGAGAACGTTTCCGACAAAAATCTGCAAACGGGTTTCGGTTCCTCACTACAAACTCTTGAATCCTTGGAAGGGGATTGCACGGAGCATACGGTACTTTTCATTGCACTGGCACGCTCGGCAGGTATTCCGGCGCGCATCTGCGCGGGAATCGTATTTCAGCGAGATGCGTTCTATTACCATTTCTGGCCCGAGGTCTACGCGGGTGAATGGATAGCAATGGAGCCAACGCTCGGGAAGCTTCAAGCCGATGCCAATCACATCCAACTGGCGGGCAGCACATTGGAATCCGACTCCATGCTGGAGTATGGCGAAGGTGTTCTGCGGACGTTGAATCAACTAGAGATTGAGGTGATTGAATGAGGAATTTCTATGATTCGACAACCAGTACCTATCAATATGCCATTTACACAAATACCGTTTTGATGGCGATGCATTGGACCAACGAATAATTCGACGTAACACTGAAGGGAACATTGATGCTTAAAGGATTGTTCAAACGAAAAAGGGATGATGAAGAGAAACAACCGCTACGAGAACAGCGAGAGAACGCAGATTTTACTGCTAAATCGGACATGGGGCAAGTCCACGATGGGCCGCCTGACACTCTGCCTCCCGCACTAAACGACGACCTTGCAGGGAAAACAGGTTGGTTAAGTCGCCTCAAAGCCGGTTTGTCGAAAACGCGAAACAACCTCATGGGTCAAATCGAGAATTTGCTTCGCGTTGGCAGGAAGATTGATGAAGAACTGCTGGAGGAGATAGAAGAGATTCTGATCCAAGCCGATGTCGGTATTGACACGACGCTGTTGCTGATGGACAATGTTCGGGTGAGAGTGAAATCTCGAGGGCTGAGTGATTCAGCGGTCTTGGGGGAAATTATTAAACAGGAGATTCTCAATATCCTTGGAGACGACAAGCCGCTGGATATTGACGCTGCGTCTCCATACACGATACTTGTGCTTGGCGTGAATGGCGCTGGCAAAACCACCACAATTGGCAAACTCGCACATCGCTTCAAGTCCGAGGGAAAGCACGTCCTGATTGCAGCCGGTGACACTTTCCGTGCGGCAGCCGCCGATCAACTCTCAATCTGGTCGGACCGCGCTAATGTTGACTTGATACGTGGCAGTGATGGATCGGATCCGGCGTCGGTCATCTTTGACGCGGTTCAGGCTGCCAAATCCCGTCACGCGGATGTCTTGATTGCCGACACTGCCGGACGGCTTCATACAAAAAGACCGTTGATGGACGAATTATCAAAGATTGGACGTGTGATGGCGCGTGACCTTCCGGGGGCGCCCCACGAGGTGTTGCTTGTGATTGACGGAACAGCGGGACAGAATGCCATTATCCAGGCGAAGGTTTTTAATGAGGCCGTTCCAGTGACTGGCGTGGCTGTCACGAAATTGGATGGAACCGCTAAAGGTGGCATTGTTATTGCCGTGAAAGGAGAAATCGGTGCCCCCGTGAAGTTGATTGGCATCGGAGAGAAACTGGACGATTTACAAGATTTTTCTGCAACGGAATTTGTGGACGCACTCTTTGTGCGAGACGAAACTCCCCGAGAGGACTTAAGAGTAGCCAGAAATACTTGACTGTGAAAACACCAAAAATCTTTACTACGTGAAGGAATATTCTAACATTGGCCTCAAAAGATGAACTTAAGTCGATTCTGAATGCCCCAATATTTCTGGCGCCAAATACATTTCTACATTTCTATGGCGGCGGAAAACTACGGGCGGAATTCATGGGGGAACCTGAACCTAAAGATGATTACCGATCTGAAGAATGGATGTTTTCAACAAATCGCGCAATCACTCCAGGCCGCGATAATCCACCGGATAAAGGGTTTAGTCGCATTCAACTTCCAGGCGGCGAAATGGTGTTGCTCAAGCACCTGTTGGAGGCGTTTCCCAATGAAACGCTGGGTGAGCGCCATGTCGATAAATTCGGTCCGAATTTGGGAGTGCTCCTCAAAATCTTTGATGTCGGCGACAATTCCCACATTCCTATCCACTGGCACCCCGCACCCGAGTTCGCCCAAGAACACCTCAATTCCCCGTTCGGCAAAACCGAGGCGTGGATTATCATTGGGACAAGACCCGGCGCGAAGGCTTGGATTGGATGCAAGGAGACCCTTTCAAGGGCGGAATTTGCGGAGTTGATGCACGGGCAGGACATTGAATCTTTGCGCAGTTTGATGCACTTTCTAGAGCCGAAAGTTGGCGAGGTCATTTACGTTCCACCCGGCGTCATCCATTCGCTCGGCAGCGGCTTGTGTGTTCTTGAGCCGCAAGAGCCAACTGACTGGAGTATTCTAGCCGAATGGGAGGGATTCCCATATGAGAGTGAGGACGGGACGCTCGGGCTGGGCTGGGATCTGGCGCTTAAAGCGGCAGATTTTAACAAGCTTGAGGTAGATGAATTGAATGGCTATATCAAGCGGACGCCGGAAAAGATTCGAGGAGAAAACGGAAACCACGAGGAACGGCTACTTCCTGACGAGGCAACGCCATATTTTCAGGCATCACGTTTAATCATCGATTCAAAGCTGAACATGCCTGCGGGGAGAGGATTTCACTGCCTCGTAATCTTACAAGGTCGAGGTAAACTGAGTGGCACGTTTGATGATATTCCGATTGAGCGTGGAAAATCGGCCTTTATTCCTGCCTGCCTCTCAGCGTACGACATTGTCAACGCGGGTGACATGCCGATGGAAGTCGTCTGCTGCTATCCACCAGCCGTGACTTAACCTGCTGGCTGTGCCGTGAATACGCTCTAGAGATTTGGCATTCCGTCCGTTACTTGTACCATTTCGTTTGAATAACGTTGCGTATAATGTTTTGCAATTATACTACTATGAAGAAACCAATGCCAACCATTACCTTGTACACCAACCCTGGTAGGCGGGGATCAAGCGAACGATCAACTGAACGAATAGTGAAGGCGATAGTAAATCCTGTAGTGAGTGCGATAGAGATCTTATTGCCCCGCATTGGAGACACTTGATTGACGCCAGCAATGCACTACGAATCTAGGGAAATGGTATTAGAATGCCCCCATGAATTTGGCTTGCCGCGCTTTTTCTTCGTCCACGAAACTCAATAGAATGAGGCCCACGACAAAAAAGAGCATTAGAGAAATGATGGAAAGCCGTGCGGTTCCGGTCACCTGCCGGATGACTGCAAATGCGATGGGCCCCCAAATCGCGGAAAATTTTGCAAACACAGAGTAGAATCCGTAAAACTCGGCGCTAGCTTCCTCTGGTACCATGGAGCCGTACAGAGAGCGGCTCAATGCTTGTGAGCCTCCGAGCACAACCCCGACGATGACGCCCAATACGAAAAATTCAGTGGCGGAATGCAGAAAATAGGCGTAGGTGACAACACCGCTCCAAAGGACGAGTGACAGCATCACCGCCCGCTTCGCTCCAATTTTGCCCCCTAGCCACCCGAATAAGGGCGCACCAGCCGCAGCGATAATCTGGATGACTAGCAGTGTTACCATTAACACGGTAACAGATAGATTCAACTCTTCTGTTCCGTAGATTGATGCCATGCTAATTACGGTCTGGATGCCATCGTTATAAACCATAAACGCAATCAAAAAAAGCAGAAGATGCTTGAACTGTCGAACCTTTCTCGCCGTTTTGAGCGTGCGTTCCACTCCGATGGCAATGTACGCTATGATTAAAGGTTTGGATTGGTGCTTTTCCGGAATCTCTTTTCTACCCTCGCCCTCCTTCAGTAATTTCAACGTGAAGAGTGTAAATCCGCCCCACCACAGCCCTGCCATTGATATCCCGATGCGAGCGGCGAGTGCCTGTTCGATTCCGATTATCTTGTAACCAGCCACCAAGCCGAGAGCGATTGCAAATTGCAATCCCCCACCGACGTAGCCGAAAGAGAATCCCTTCGCCGAAACTCTGTCAAGTTTGTCCTCAGAGGCAATCTGAGGCAGAAACGCGTCGTAGAAGACATTTGCGCACACATAACCGAATTGGGCAATAACAAAGATGATTACTGTTTTCCATATATCTCCCGACTGACAGAAATACAGCAGTGTGGTAAACAGACTGCCTGTATAGGCAAAGGATAAGAGAAATTTCTTTTTCGCCGAAGAGAAGTCGGAAATGGCGCCGAGCACAGGGGCAAACAGAAATGCAAGAAACGCGGCAAAGCCAATCATGTACCCCCATAGAGAGGTGGCACTGATCGTGCTATTCCCGATTTGAACTCCTTCTGTTCCTACAATTACTCTCGCGAAGTAGCTTTGTAAGAGCCCAGCGACTACGGTTGTGACATAGGCAGAGTTTGCCCAGTCGTACATGCACCAACCGAAGATGGTCCGTTTCTCATTTTTAATCATTGTGTCGAGATGGCACGGGTAACAATACCTTGCCAGCGTTGCTTCAACGAAGACTACTGAACCACATCTCCCTCAACGGGCTCAACTTCAACTTTGATGCTCCTGAGGTGATCCACCGCCCGCTCAAGCTCATCGCCTTCGCCCGTGATTTCCAGTACAACCCAACCGGCGTCGGTTGTCACGTTGGCTCGCCGGATGTTTGTTACTATATTGTACTGTTTCCCGATGTTATAAATTACAGGTTCAGTGATCCGGCTTGGTGGGAAACTCAACCGTACTCTTAGGAAAGCCATATCTATTGCCTCTTAGAGGAAGTTTGTGGGGAAGTTAATTTCAATGGCGCTAATCTCAAGTGGAGAAAGGTAAACTAACCACAAATACGCAGAAAAGCGAATTCAGGAAGAAATGGGGTAAGAGAGAATTAATGTGTCGGGAGCAACGGTGTGAAGTGCGTGAATCTTTTGTTCAGAACAACTCGCCTGAAAGTATTGCCCAACCTTTTAAATATCACCCGCTGGGCTAATTGGAACTTCAACGAAATCCTCCGCGGTGTCATCCCAAGAGTACGCTCGCGCAACGTTAATTTGTCGATCGTAGAGCGAGATTACAACGTAGGTAATCTCCGGATAATTCGGTATTCCCCAAGGCTCCGTCGCGTCGGTTTTGTCTTTCTCGGAGAAATAAGCGTCTTCATTTGGATGTGAATGGTAGAACGCCTTAATCTGCCTGCCTTCGGTGCCGACTTCTCTATGTATCTTGATAAGGTCGTTTGGATGCATCAAGTAAGCGGTGCGAGCGTCGCGCGGATATGACTCCGGGTCTTCAGCATGGCGCTCATTCTGAACGTTCTTGCAGCGTCTGACGAACTCCTGAACTCCATCTGTCAAAATCGCACCGCAGCACTCATTCGGGAATTCCTTCATTGCGTGGGCGCAGATTTGATCTATGGTCTCGCTCCGCAACTCTAGCACATCAATGTCTCCATACTGAACACAATCCGATAAGGCACCGCCGGAAGTTGGGTATCAAAAGTGCTGAGGCCCAACGAGTGTACCTTTATCTTAGACGGGGAATCTACTTTGCCTCAGATGACGTAGTACATACTAGCTCCCGCCCGCAATAGCGGGGATTATTGAGACTTCGTCACCATCGTTAACCGCAGTAATCTTTCCGTCCAAGAATCGAATATCTTCATCGTTGAGATAAATGTTGACGAAACGGCGGATATTTCCAGCTTCGTCGCAGATTCGTTCTTTGATCCCCGCATGGTTGGCTTCAAGATTTTCAATGATGCTCTCAATGTTAGATCCATCGACCTCCACTTCGGCTTGATCGTTTGTAAGTTTCCTAAGTGGAGTTGGAATGCGTACTGTAACAGCCATGAAGTAAAATCCCTTCCTAATTTGGTTGATTTGTTATATCGCAAAGTGTAAACCACACTCTTTGTTGTTTTCGGATGACGCCGCGTTTTGCCAGCGCCATCGTCCTGCTCTCTTCGGTTCACCCGGCAGTATCCGCGTTGTACAGACAACGCAACCGAGCGATTCAAAATAAGCCCCGTGCTCATCCGGTTTGAGTAGCGGATTCACCGGTACATCGTTTTGGCTTATAAACTGCCACACCTGTCCCTCAGTCCAGTGTGCTAACGGATTGACTTTCAAAACAGAGCGGCCGCCATGATTAATAAGTTCCGATTTGGGTGTGAGCCCTCTGTGTTCAGACTGATCTCGCCGCAGCCCGGTGAACCAGACATCAATGGTGTCTAATAGCCGTTGCATCGGTCTAACTTTTCTTATCTCACAACAAAAGTTCTGCTTATCTTTGCTGTCAAAAAACAGATGCTCGCCATGTTTTGACACCATTCGATCGACTTCCTCTGAATCCGGTTTGATTCGTTCGATTTGGATGTCGTAACGCGCCTCCACGTGTTCAAAGAACTCGTACGTCTCCGGAAATAAACGCAGAGTATCAAGGGTGCAGACACGAAACGGGAGGTTATTTTCATGTGCTAGGTGAATCAGCACCATACCGGACAGTTGTCCACTCGTCACAATTGCGGCACGCTCTTCGAAACGCTTGAATAAACTAAAGAGGATCTCCTTGGGATCTTCAGTCGAATTGACCTGATAACAGAGATCTTCAGTAATGGGAGTTCGTGAATGAATGGGTTCAGTCAACGAAAATATCCGCCCTTCTTCATGCAGTTTGGGGTTAAGTTCGTACGGAGTTAGCAGCCTTATCCTGCAAGAAAGTTAGTTCCTATTTTTGGGAATGAGCACTCATGGCAATAAACTCATAATGTCGGTTTTGGGTTCAAAAAATTCACTCAAGCTAAAATACCGCTCCCCTGTATCGGGTAAGATGGTGACGACTGTTTTGTCTTCGCCGAGGTCTTTGGCGATTCTTAGTGCGGCATGGACGTTTGCACCTGATGACATCCCGACGAGCAACCCCTCGGTTTTGGAAATGTGCTTCATCATCCGATATGCCTCTTCATCGGGCACGGTGAGTACTTGATCGATAATGTCTACGTTCAGGATCTCCGGGATTATTCCCGCACCGATACCGTCGATCCGCGTTGGCCCCGGTTCACCCCCCGAGATAACTGGTGAAACGTCCGGTTCGACTGCAACCACTTGCACATCGGGATAGTGTGACTTGAGGACTTCGCCCACCCCGGTCAATGTACCACCCGTACCCACACCCGTAACAAAAAAGTCAACCGGACGATCCAACGCCTTTATAATCTCGCGCGCTGTGGTCTTTCGATGAATCTCCGGGTTTGCCGGGTTCTTGAATTGATTGGGCATAAAGTGACGTGGATTCTGCCGCACAATTTCCTCTGCTTCCCCAATTGCGCCAGCCATCCCCGCATTCTCGGGAGTCAAAATAATCTTGGCACCAAAGGCAGACAGGAGCGTATGTTTCTCTTGGCTCACGTTCTCCGGCATAGTCAAAACCACAGGATACCCCCTTGCAATGCCGACAGCCGAAATTCCTAACCCCGTATTCCCGGCTGTTGGCTCGACGATTGTATAACCCGATTTCAGTACCCCGCGTTCCTCCGCATCGGCAATCATCGCATGCGCAATTCGGTCCTTGATACTGCCGCCCGGGTTGTAGGATTCCAGTTTCGCCACAATCGTTGCGTCATTCTTTCTGCGCAGACGGTTAAGATGAACCAGAGGGGTATTTCCAATCAAATCAATAATGCTGTTAGCAAGTTTCATATCAGATTGAATAGGGAATTGAGTGCACAGGCCGAGCAAGCTGCTTGAACTTCCGGGCTTGACAACATAGTTCTTGCAATGTCTTTGCGTTTAAGACGCTACAAATACCGCTCTCGATTTCCAGCAGCAAAGTTTCCATGCACCTGTTGGTTGCGTCACATTGTGAGGAGGCGTCAAAACTCTCCGTAAAATTGACGGGTCCCTCGACTGCTTCAAAGATGTCGCCGATGCGAATTTCGTTTGGAGGGAGGCCCAGGCTGTATCCGCCATCGGGCCCCCGACGACTCCTGGTCAAGCCGGACTGCTTGAGTTGAAGGAGTAACTTCTCAAGAAAAGGGCGCGAAATGCCGTGTTTCTCCGATAGTTCCGCTACCGAGACGAACTGTTGAGGATCTTGCAGCGCTAACTCTAGCATCGCTAGGACTGCATATTTTAACCGAGCGGATAGACGCATCTTTACTCCTTCTCTAAAATCATGACTAATCTGGTCGAATATAATTATAATGTATATGACCTGAAGAGTCAAATTTATTTTGGCATTGTGCGAATCACTTATCTCCTTCGTATCTCATGAGCTCAACTTGGCACATTTCTAAGGTGGATACCAATCTCGATCATCAAATTAAGATGGACTTCCTGTATCATATTGTAGGGTGTGCACTGCGATAGAAATCCTCGCTGGACCGCGACTTCCTGTCGCGACCAAAACTCGCTTCTACAGAAGACGCGCAATCTGAACAACGTAAGCCTTGTATGCAGAGTTCTTAGTTGCAATGACTATGCAATGACTATAAGAAAACTCGGTGTCTCTAATTAGCCCTCCGCGACCCCTTGTTCAAAACAGACCTTACCAGAAACAATTGTCAAGATATTCCGTGCTGATTCATCAAGAATCTGTTGAATCACAGGCTGCCCGTCATTTGGTATGGCAATCCCAATCACATCCGCGTGCCAGCCTTTTTCCAATCTACCGACACGCTGTAGCGATAACGCCCTTGCACCATTGATGGTCACAAGGTCGATAATGGTCTCCGGTGGCAGGTCATCCTGCGTTTTCGCGAGGAATTTTAATTCGTCGAGCATACTGAGCGACCAGTTGCTGGCTAAACTATCTGTCCCGATTGCGACGTTGGTGCTGGCTTTGATGAGACGGGAAATGGGGTGCGAGGTGTGGTGGAAGTGGTGGTGGGCGCGAGGGCAGAATGCAACCGATGCCCCACTCGCGGCAAGGGTTTGGATGTCGGCGTCTGCGAGGTAGTTGCAGTGTGCGAGTAACGGGCGATACTCTAATGTGCCGATATCCTTGAGGTATTGTACAGGAGAGCATCCGGGAGGCGTCCAATCGCTCATGGAAATACCAAAGGTGTTTAACAAATCGGCAAACTCCCCCGTGCCAGATGCTAGAAATTCAATCTCATCTTTCGTCTCCGACAGATGAGTACACAACGGTAGATTGCGAGATTGAGCGAGTTCAAGGCAGTGGCGATAGAGTGTCGCGGATGTTGAGTATGGAGCGTGTGGCGAAACCGCAGGCTGAAACAATGCGTCTGGGTGGGGTGACGATGCAAAATATTCGTTTATGCGGTCAACGCCAATCTGTGTTCGCTCAGGTGAAAATCCTGTCGTCTCAAAGAAAACAACCGCACGAATTGGTGAATCTTTGTGAGTGTGAGCTGACTTTCCAAATCCATGAATGTCGCCAACCGTCGTAGCGCCTCCTGCCAAACTCATTTCAATCCCATCTTTGACGGCGGAATCCACCCATTCCGGGTCGGACTTATGATTCTGGATGAGCTGTAAAAGCCAGTCTGTAAATCGTGGAGTTCGTTGGATTAAGTCTTGATGGTGTGTCAGCTCAAGGTGCGTGTGCGCGTTCACCAATCCTGGCATGATAACCGCCTCACCCAGATCTCGTACCTTGGAGTTGTTCCCTTTCCTTACTGCTCCGTACGTGCCGATGTCCACAATCTGTGAACCATGGATAGCAATTGCCCCATTTTCGATGACTTGGCGGCTATCTGGCAAGAGGTATTTTGCGCGTAATATCAAAGTTGGTTGGGCGTGAGAGATTGCGTGTGGAACGTACGATAGAATGGTAACTGTTTAGTCCATTAATATCAAGAGCAAATGTAGGGCAATCGCTTATGATTTTACAGGTATGGGGGCAAACAAGCGTTTGCCTTATTATCGTAGAGGCCCCCTTGTGGACTTAGCCACTACTTTCAGGTCCGTAATATTGGAATCCCCTAGGGAGATTGGATTTTCATCGCACGCCTTATCCTGCACTCGTTTTACTAACCACGGACCACTAGCCACTTAACACTTACATTGAGTGTACTATTGTCCTCGGATGACCACTTCTTCCCCGTTTCGTGTTTCAACCTCGCTCGGCTGATTCGTCCCGCGTTGACGCGTATAAAATTTCGGGGTTTCCTGAAATTTGTTCCGATAGTAGGTGACGGTGCGGCGGGCAATCTTGGTATCGTATTCGCGTTCAAGAATTTCGGAGAGCTCCGCATCATTGTAGGGCTTTTTTCGTGCGCCCGACCTCAGTTCTTGACGCTCCCGAACGGCAATCAAGCGCCGCAAGACATCTCCTTTGCTTTGGCAGAAGAATTTGAGTGGAAAGCTGCCGTCCGGCGTATCAACGTTTTTGTGCCGAAGGATGCGACTCACGGTGGATTCATGTTCGCCCAGTTCTTTGGAAACCTCCGCCTGAGTTAGCGGCTTAAGGTAGAGCGCGTCTCCGCTCACGAAATAACGGTACTGATATTCATAAAGGAACATCAGCACGCGAAACGTCAAGCTTTTTCGCTGGTTGATATGGCGTAAGATATCAGCCAAATGTGCACCATCCTCATCTGCTCCCGGATCGACAGATTCAAGCTCGTAACGGGAATTGTTCTCAATCCCCGATTCAACGTGAATCTCGGCGCGAGGCGGATTGTCAAAACGCCGAATTGTCGCAATAACCCCCGTTTCATGCATTGATGCGGGGTTAGTCGGCGTATCAACAACGGTCACCTGCATGGAACTGGCAATCTGGACACGATCTACGAGGTCAACAATCTCCCGAACCGCGCTTTGGGGGATTCCCAACGCACCCGTGATCCGCTCCGGCTCGGTATTGTCCCCCATGAAATATTGGACAAACTCCGATTGCGTAATTTCATACTCCTCCATCAATTCGGCGAGTGCTTCATATGCCTCTTCCGAATTGAGAAAATCCTGTGATGTCGGCGGTTCCCGAAAATCCGGGTCATCAAGCCGCATGTAATTCTCTTGGGTGTCCTCATTGCCCGCCCAAGCGCGCTTGAGATAGCGGCAGTATTCGAGGGCGTGAATGAGTTTGCCTCGTGGAACCCGATATTTTAGAGCGAGTTCCTTGACATGGCGCCGGGCATCTTCTCGGAAAAAGTCTGTCTGCCAGTCGGCACGTGCTTCAATATCGAACTCCTTCATAAATTCCACGAACTGCTGGTCTTGGAATTCTTCGTAAAGATGCCGAGGAATGCGTCCTTTGAAGTTTATTTTCCGTACATTGCCCGATTCAACGAGACGCTGAAAGGCTGGTTGTGATTCAACCTTCTCCACATACTCTCGAAATTCCTGCTCATCTTGCGTGAGAAGATTTAAATATGCGTCAGGCGGGCGTGACGATTTTATTGTCGGAAGAACTGCAATTTGAGGTTTGGGACCAACGATTCGCATTTGTCCTTTCAGGGCGTCTCGGTGCGTTTATACTGGTTCTCTGAATTGCCTAATTTCCTGGTATTTCGCGTAATCTGGCGAGTGCTTGAGCTGATCGTCTATATCGGCGTGGCACATGATACACAAAACCTGAAGGTTATCGTCGCTGTTATTATATTTTAACCCGTTAATGTGGTGGACGTGTAGGAATCGTTTCTTACTATCTTCCCCTAGATAATCTTGACACTTTGAACACTTCCATCCTGCTTTTTCTCGAAAACGTAGAGACACTTGTTCCCAATCTTCTGTATAGGTATTCCGAGGTGCTGTTCCAACCGAATACTTCGGCGTTGCCGTGATTTGAGAGGCGTACTTGTCAAAGAATTCCTTGCGGTCGAATGTATCCCTAATCTCATTCTTGCGTCCAGAACTGGAGTAATCTTGGTAATTAAGCAGGCTTAGGCAATTCTTGCAAACGTGTAACTGGCACTCGATTCCTTCCCTAATTAGCCTTCGTCCAAACCTCTCGAGAAAATTAACCGTAAACTTTCCATGAGTCCGATTAGTAACTACGTATCTTTCATCAAACTTGCCTTTACGCCTCATGTCCCGCAGTGTGGTACAGTCAGCAATGTGAAACTTACGCAAATCTTCTGGGCCTAAGTGTTCTATCACTTCCTGATCTCCAATATATTGGTCTCGGATATAAACGATAACCGTCTTACCGTCGCATTTGAGCGTCTTTGTTTCAAGATCTACTTCAATGTCCGACAATGATGACTTCTCGATTTCAAAGATGTCAATCGGCTTCCATTCAGAGCCTCCAGAATTCCATGGGACTAAATCCGCCCCCATCTGTTGACGCATAGCATTTAATTCCTTGTTCTGTAGGAAATCAGGTAATTTGATTTTCATTCTTTCCTTTTCAGAATTTCTAAAATCCGTTTGTCCGCGTTAGTGCGCACACGAAATTCGACCCGTCTCGATTCTTGTGGGTTTTGCGTGCCATCAAGATTACGGATCAGCTTGCTTGAAGATAAGCCGTTAGCAGTAAGATTATCCCTAATCCATTTTCTGTTTTGTTGAATCCGTGGATTCTTGATTTGGAGCACATAATTGAGAACGTGTCTTGTTCTGTCCTGTGACAACTCCATGTTAAGAATATAAGCGACCTCCTCTATATCTCTTACCCCTTCCCATTCGCTTGAAGTGTGACCTTCAATCCGAATTTCCGCGATGTCATCCTTGTATTTATACTCGCCATCATTAGTTTTGGTCTCGGATAAAATCTTGATGTAACGTGGGAAAAACTCATTCAATATCTTCCTGAAGAGTGGACGAACCTCTGCGCTACCCCTTGCAAATAATACTTCAGGTTCTTTGAATCGCATCGATAGCATGTCCTCATCTAAGACAACGTTCCATTTAGTAAGGTCGTCTTTGAACTCGTCGTAAAGGTCGGCATACAGATCTGCCCTTAATTGCTCGTAAGTGACAACAATCTTGTCTATCGCATCTTTGTCTGCGCTGACATCTAACATGTAACTGATGGCAATGAAAAGGAAGATTACCATCAGCCCCGCCATCATATCAGAAATCGAAATCCAGTGTTCCTCAGTATCTTGTTGCTTGGTGGCTAGTATGCTATCGTTCATCGCACTCCTCCAGAGCTTTGTTGTAAGTTATTCCAAGCGTCGCGCTATTTGAACCACTCGGCGAAGTTGTTCCGTAAGAGGGGTGTAGTCAGCAACAAATCTACTGGAAAGACTAGCTAACTGTCGTCCAAGCGAGTTTATTGACTTTTCGAGTTCTTGTTGAAGAGCGGTATCCAAGCGTTGGAATTGCTGATCCATACGCTCTGTGCTGCCTTGGAAAAAGCGCTCAGTTTCAGACCGGAGGAGAGTTGATTGTGCCTGTACTGTGTTCCCTAAGTCTCGTGTTAAATCCTCTATGGTGCGTTTCAATTGTTGAGAGATATTCTGGATAACAGATTCGACCTGAACTGTAACATTCTGGAAGGCTTCTCTTTGCCTAGCCATATCTGCGTGTGAATTGTCTATGCTCTCCGTAACGTGCACTGAAAACTCTCTGACGGCTTCTTGGAGGCTTTGTACTGAGGCATGTGAATTGTCAATCGCTTCTCTAACTACAGTTGAAAAGCGATTGGCGATTTCTTCTAGTCGCCCGCTCGCGTTCTCTACCATCGTCTGAAGGTGTGTTGATTGATTTTGAAGCGTGTCCTCCAATCCTCGGTTCGTAGTAATGATAGTGGATTGAAGTTGTTGAGACTGATCTTCTAAAGCGCTTCTATAATCTTGAAACGCATCAGCAATGACCTGTTCAACCCGTTCGGAGGTTCTTTCAAAAACAGCTTCGGTTTGCTGTTGAATGCGATTACCTGTGTTTTCCACGGTTGTCCCAAGTTGCTGGGACTGATTGGCTAAGGCTTCTCTCTGGTTTTGCATGGAGGCGTGCGAATTGTCTATGGTCTCTTGGACAACAGTTGAAAAGCCATCCGTTAGCTGGTTTAACCGTGCCTCAATAATCGGAAACGCACTGCCAGCATTCTCAGCCAGTGTACTAAATGCTTCTAAATGCGTATCCAGTTGTCCTATTTGGTGTTGTAGTGCTCGAAGTATGGGGTCAAGTTGTTCTGCACTTGAAACGATGGCATCACTCCGATCAGCGATAATTGCCAGTGACTGGCGAGATTGTTCCACGCTTTCTGCCGCAATCCGGAACTGAGCAGCCAATTCATTCATCTGTTGCCGGTATTGTTCCTGCCAGTCGTTGATTCTTCCAACCGCTTCGTTCAATTGCCTGAAGTTATCTCCGAACTGTTCATTGATTTTCGCGTTGAAATCTCGCATAACTTCCTCAAGAGCTTCGATCAGCGCCTGAGTATTATTCTCCGCCATCTGTTCTGCAAATTCGCTAAAGGCACGAACCAAATCATCCTGCTTGTCGGAAAAGGTTGTTCTCAACTTTTGCAACTGTGTCAAAACGGTACTGTCACCTTCTCCAGTTAATGATTTTTCAATAGATTGGAGAGATTCTCTGGTTTCCATACCTTCTTTTTGTTCAACTTCTAGGATATTCCTCAACAAGTCGGCTAGGTCATCAACCGTTGCACCGGAATAGGTTTCCGTTGATTCAGAATGTCTTCTCTGATTGTTTAGGTTTGACCATTTGAGGTAAATCGCCCCGGCGATGCCGGCAATGGAAGTGAAGAACGCCGCCTTCAAACCCTCAAGTAGCTTGGGCACGCTATTCTCAATATCCTTTGTATCGAAATTTAACAGGCCCCAAGCGATACCGACAAATGTTCCAAGTACACCGATGACGGTTACGATTGAGGCGATGGCATTGACTTGTTGGTGTCGAAATTTCCGAAACCGGTAGATTGCTACACCCATGAGTGCTAATGCTACGAAAATGATTAAGTACATGTCCATACTGGTAACTTCCTCCGTTTAAATCTGAAGTCTGTGTTTGGTTTAGCATGACGTGTGAGTCGACCCATGACAAAATTCTATGGGACATTCATCGCAAAAATGGAGTTCCTAATTGTATCGCTTCATCATCACACTGTCAACAATCGATACACGGCAGAATGGTGACACGACGATACACCGTAATCGTCTCAATTTGGTACTGTGGGTTGATGAATACCTTGTCCATCCGTGCTAGTGATGCCCTTTTTCTGTTGATCGGGGTAATTGCCCGTGATAGAATAAATTTGCGGGAGTACGAAGTCTCAACGGGAGCACTCATAACTCGGAGGGATACCATGGCAGAACACCAAAATGACAAAAATCAGGCGTATTGGCGGAAGAACCTCCACTATCTAGCTCGTCTGTTGACTGTATGGTTCATTGTGTCCTATGGCTGTGCGATTCTGTTCGTTGACTATCTCGACAAAATCAAGATTGGCGGATTTCGGCTCGGTTTCTGGTTTGCACAATAAGGATCTATCTATATCTTCGTAGTTCTGATTTTCATCTATGTCAAGTTGATGAATCGCTTGGATAAGAGTCACGATGTAGATGAAGAGGAGCGAAGCTGATTATGACCGTGCAAGCTTGGATATTCGTGATGGTAGGATTTACCTTCGCGCTCTACGTCGGCGTAGCGATTCGATCGAGGGCAGGCTCAACGGGGGAGTTCTACGTTGCGGGTGGCAGTGTGCGTCCGGTAGTAAACGGCATGGCGACAGCCGCAGACTGGATGAGCGCCGCATCGTTCATCTCCATGGCGGGGCTTATCTCGTTCATAGGACGCGACGGTTCCGTCTATCTGATGGGCTGGACTGGTGGCTACGTGTTACTAGCGTTGCTGCTGGCGCCATACCTGCGAAAGTTTGGGAAATATACCGTGCCGGACTTTGTGGGCGATAGGTATTACTCAAGAGCCGCTCGGGTGGTTGCCGTCGTCTGCGCGATTTTTGTATCGTTCACGTACGTCGCGGGGCAAATGCGCGGCGTAGGCATTGTGTTCTCACGATTCCTCAACGTTGAAATCACGTCGGGTGTCCTAATCGGCATGGGCATCGTGTTCTTTTACGCCGTGTTGGGGGGAATGAAGGGCATCACCTATACACAGGTCGTGCAATACTGCGTGCTAATCTTCGCCTATCTCGTGCCGGCAATCTTCATCTCCTTGTTGATGACCGGAAATATCATTCCGCAACTCGGATTCGGTGGGACGTTAGCGGACGGGTCAGGGGAGTTTTTACTTGATAGGCTGGACGGCTTGAGTCGGGATCTTGGATTCCATCTGTATACCGACGGGAGCAAGACGACGATAGATGTGTTCTGCATCACGGCGGCGCTCATGGTCGGCACGGCAGGATTGCCGCACGTCATTGTACGCTTCTATACGGTGCCCAGAGTTGCTGCCGCGCGCAGTTCTGCGGGCTGGGCGCTGTTATTCATTGCCCTTCTTTACACCACCGCTCCCGCCGTAGCTGCGTTTGCGAGAACAAACCTACTGACAACAATTTCGGAGAAGAGCTATCAAGAAGTTCCGGACTGGTTCAAGAACTGGGAAGAAACCGGTTTATTGGCATGGGCGGACAAGAATTCGGATGGAAAGATACAATATGTGGCAGGTTCGGCAATTGACGGAAAGAAACCAATTTTTGGCAGTGGCAGGGGGGCTTCCGGTGAGCGCGTCGTCACGAACGCAAATCCAAATACAAAGAATGAACTCTACGTAGACCGAGACATTATGGTGCTTGCAAACCCGGAAATCGCCAAACTGCCCAACTGGATTGTCGGTTTAGTCGCCGCGGGCGGCTTGGCAGCGGCGCTCTCCACCGCCGCAGGATTGCTGCTTGTCATTTCCACCTCGGTCGCGCATGACCTGCTCAAACGGGAGATCCGTCCGGAAATTAACGAAAAAAGGGAGTTGATCGCCGCGCGAATTGCCGCAGGCGTGGCGGTTTGTATTGCAGGCTACTTTGGCATCAATCCGCCCGGGTTCGTGGGTCAAGTCATCGCATTTGCGTTCGGTTTGGCGGCGGCGTCCTTTTTCCCTGCCATCGTCATGGGTATTTTCTCAAAGCGGATGAACAAGTTCGGCGCCATTAGCGGCATGATTGTCGGGATTACCTTTACCGCGGGGTATATCATGTTCTTTAAGTTCATTCGACCCGAACTCAACACGTCCGGCCACTGGTTGCTAGGTATATCACCGGAAGGGATTGGGATCTTGGGAATGATACTCAATTTCGTGGTGTCTATCACGGTTTCGGCTCTAACCCCTCCGCCTCCGGGTGAAATTCAGGAGTTGGTTGAATATATTCGCGTTCCGCGAGGCGCCGGTGAGGCACGCGAATTATCCGTTTAAGCGAATAGACTGATTCTATCTGATGTCTAATTCTTCGCCTAGCCCCGATACGATTGAAAGATACGACAGCGCGCTCTTGCCAGCCTTGGCGTTATTGGCGGGGCGGCAACTCGATCTGTTCACACGACTCAAAGATGATCCAATGAGCGCCGAAGGCATTGCCGAGGCTCTTGGCGTCAATGCGTCGAAACTGGAATTGCTTCTATGCGCGCTTGCTGCCGCGGGAGTATTGACCGTGGACGCCGGACTGTTTTCTAACACTCCCGAAGCAAACCACTTCTTGGTGCGAGGTGAGCCAAACTATATCGGCGGGGGACGCGACATCGATCTGTGGGCGCATCTGCTAGGCACGGTGCTAAAGACGGCGGATTCCGTACGGACAGGATGCCCGCAAGCTCGGCATGACTACAGAAACATGCCGGCGGAGGAGTTGGAACGATTTTTCCGAAAGCTGCATCCGGGCGCGCTAGCAGCCGGACGCGACCTTGTATCAAGGTATGATTTCTCCTCCTGTCGCAGGATGCTTGATGTTGGTGGTGGCTCTGGCGGACTTGCAATTGCAGTGACGGAAGCGTGCCCTCACATTTGCGCGACTATAGTAGACCTTCCGACCGTAACCCCTTTTACTCAACAATTCGTCAATGAGTCTAGTGCCAAAGATCGGCTTCGCGTATTAACGGCAGATGTCGTGAATGAAAAGTTGACCGGCAGCTACAATCTTGCGGTGTTGAAAGCATTTACTCAAACCCTTTCGCGAAATGGAATACGGGGAGCTCTTGGAAATGTTAGTAATGTCATTGAACCGGGAGGCACGGTTTGTATCCTGGCACACATTTTAGACGACTCACGATTATCGCCGAGCGAAACGGCGGTATTCAATCTCGTTTTCCTGAATATTTATGAGGATGGACAAGCGTATACTGTGAGTGAGTATTATGAGTGGTTGGAAGAAGCCGGTTTTGGTGAAGTTGAACAGACATTTCTTGAGGGTGGTTCCAGACTTCTATTGGCTCGTAAGCCCAAATAGCTTCTACTGCGGTGATAGCGAAGGTTTCACCGAACACCAAAGATAATTATCATGGCTCTTTTTGAACAGAACTATCAAGATGCGCGAAAACAGATTGCTCCGCTGGCACATCGGATGCGTCCGGAGTCACTGGACGAATTCGTTGGTCAGGAGCATCTGTTGGGAAAAGATCGCCCGCTCCAAATTGCGATTGAAGAGGATTCGGTGTCCTCGTGCATTTTCTGGGGACCTCCCGGCTGCGGAAAAACAACCTTGGCTCATCTCGTCGCACAACGCACCGTGGCGCATTTTGAACCCCTCAATGCTAGTACGAGTGGAGTGCCTGAGCTGCGCAAACGGATTGCCGAAGCCGAAGAACGCCTGCGATACAACGTTCAGCGGACTATCCTTTTTCTAGATGAAATTCATCGATTCAACAAGGCGCAACAGGATTTCCTACTCTCGTTTGTTGAAAATGGCACACTTGTGTTAATCGGTGCGACGACAGAGAACCCCTCTTTTGAGGTGAATGCGCCCCTGCTCTCGCGCATGCAGGTTTACGTGTTTCAACCGCTGGAAGTTAACCATCTTCGCCGGTTGGTTGATCGGGCACTTGCTGACAAAGAACGTGGACTTGGCGAGTATGAAGCCGAACTCTCCGAGGACGGGATGGAGTTACTGACTCGGATTGCGGATGGAGACATTCGACTCGCTCTCAATGCCTTGGAGCTCGCGGTGCAAATGTGTAAGCCTGACGACGAGCGCCGCCGGCGTCTTGACGCGGAAATCGTTCATACGGCTGTACAGAAACGGTTGTTGCGCCACGATAAGGCGGGCGACGAGCATTACAACCTGATTTCGGCATTCATCAAGAGCGTGCGGGGCTCCGACCCCGACGCTGCTGTTTACTGGTTGGCTCGATTGCTGGAAGGCGGAGAGGAACCGCGTTTCATAGCGCGCCGAATGGTGATTCTAGCTTCTGAGGATGTGGGCAATGCGGATCCGCAAGCGTTGTTAGTCGCCGACGCAGCGGCGAGAGCAGTTGAATTCGTCGGTCTTCCGGAAGCACAATTGAACCTGGCTCAAGCAGCGGTATATTTGGCATGTGCTCGCAAAAGTAATGCGGTATATATGGCGTTGATCGCAGCTCAAAAAGATGTGCGCGAAGAGCCCGCATATCCGGTACCCCTGCACCTGAGGAACGCACCGACGCAGCTTATGCGCGACTTAAACTATGGAAAGGGATACCAGTATGCACACGATTTTCCCGGTCATGTGACAAACCAAGAAAACCTGCCCGAGGCCTTACGAGGAAGAACTTACTACAAGCCTACGGATATCGGTGCAGAGCGGCAAATCCATGAATATTTGAAGGAGATAAGAGAAACGCCGGATGATGACTCGTGAAGAGTAAGTTTGACTTGTACAGTTGTAGGGTGGGATCAACTGAGCGAATAGTGAAGGCGATAGAAGATCCCAATAGAAATCCTAGGACGATAAAGATCCCACTGCGATAGAAGTCCCCGCCCACCATCTTTTTTAGAACCTGTTTGAAAATTCATTTCGGGTAGAACTTTTGTCCTGAAACCGAGTATTTTCTTGAAAACACCGTTTCTTTCTTGCGCAATCCCGTAGGGTGCGCACTGCGATCAAGTGACCGAATAGGGAACGCGATAGAGATCCCACCAGCCTTTGTGAGCCCCAGAGTGGGATCAAGGGAGCGAGTAGCGACTGCGATAGAGATCCATGAAGGTTTATAGAAACGCCGAAACCCAAGAATCTAAGCCCTAGCGTGGGATCAAACGAACGGATAGTGAGTGCGATAGAGATTCCACAGGTATGTAGCAGACAAGAACAGAAACATGAAAAAACTTCCTACAAAGTGACCAAAATTGCTTTGCCACCTATTATTCAAACAGGCTCTTAGTCCTGTAGGTTTTCCGCCGCTTAATATAGTCATTACAACTAAGAGTTTTACATTTCTGTAGGAGCGATCTCCTATCGCGAGCAAAACTCGCTCCTACAGAAGACGCGCAATAAAGGGATTTCTATCGCAGTCGCTATTCGCTCCCTTGATCGCGACTACAAACCGAACAGTGTAAATCCTATATGCATAATTCTTGGTTGAAATGACTATATCTGTTGTAATCACGGCAGAAACCACCCGGTAGTTGGAAGTGTCAAGCAGTTGTGTCAAGAGCGCATACATCGGGGCCTCCAGAACCATATTGGGTACCATTGCAATTAACTTGAACTCATAGGGCAAACGCGCGTTCCCGTAGCAAGTTTCATTCCCACACTTAACCCTGAAAACCCAATATAAATTGCAACCTTCGTCATCGGTAAGTGTGTACATCGGCGGGAGTCGCGGAGGATTGATTATGCCTGAACTCGACGATGAATTGATGAAACGCTTCCGGAAAGGGGATGTGGACGCATTTAATCTTATTGTACGGCGCCACCGCGTTTCCCTTGTAAATTTCATCGCGCACTTCATTGGCGGTAATCGCGATTCCGCTGAAGACTTGGCGCAAGAGACCTTTGTTCGCATGTTCAAGGCGTCGAGCCGCTATAAAGCGGGTACAGCCAAATTTAGCACGTGGATGTATCATATTGCGTCAAACCTCTGTAAGAATGAATTACGAAATCGGGGAAGACGTGGTCGCTTCTTCGTAGATAATGTTGGAACGAACGGTGAAGATACCGGTCAATCGGCGAGAGAAGACTTAATTGCCACGGCTCCCGCAGATTCCGCGTTTCAACCCGAAATAGAATTGGAACGAAAGGAGTTACAACACACCGTACAAAATGCTATCGCAGAATTACCTGAACGATATCGATTGCCAGTTTCACTCCGTGATTTGCAAGGTCTGAGCTACGAAGAGATAAGTGAGGTTTTGAACTTACCGCTGGGCACAACCAAGTCGCGGATCAATCGTGCGAGGTTAATGCTCAAGGATAAATTAAGGAGTTTCGTGGAGTCACTATGAATTGCTTAATGGCAGAAGAGCACTTCTCCGCATACCTTGAAGACGAACTAGACTATCGGACAATAAAGGAATTTGAAGCGCATCTTACAGATTGCGGATCGTGCAGCAGTGAATTTGCGCTGTTTCGTAAATCGGTAAACTTACTTCATCAACTACCGCGTATTGAACCCTCATCGGGCTTTGACCGTTCCATGCAGTCTAGAGTTGGCAATCTTGATGTCGATAGAATTCCCGGTTGGCATCAATTCCTTGATTCCCTACGCACTCGGCCTGTGTGGGCATTCAGTGGGATTGCCACTATTTTGCTCGTTGGATTACTTACCGCCTACTTTTACCAGAACGGTCTGGATGGGTATAATCCCTCCTCGTCCGGAATTGTGTTTGAGACTGATTCAAGCCCGGCCTATCGGCGTGTAGACAGAATCGATACTCAGGAGCCATCGGCTCTGCGGGTGCATCAAGTCAATGTTCCGTTAGATTTTGGCAGTGGAGGTTTTTCTGGAAGAGAAGTCTTGGAATGGCGCCCGCAGCGTACTCAACAAAATTTTATCTTACAAACGGTTAATTATAGCTCTGCGCCCCGTGGCGGAGGCTTGTAAAGGCACCGAGAAGGTCTTGGAAGATGCGACTTAGAACACTGCGAATTAAACTTGCCATCGGTTTCGGAATCGCGCTACTCTACTTAACTTCCCACCTATCTGCAGAACAGAATATATTGCAGTCCATGGAACAACAGTTTCAGACGATTGTAAACGCAGTAAAGCCTTCTGTGGTAGAGGTCATCGCGACGCACGAAGTTACTGAAGTCAGATTGGGACCAGTCTTCAAGAGTTTCGAGGATACCGTCCGCGGTAAATCGGTTCCCGTACAACACCACCAGAACATTGGCTCGGGCATCGTGATCGATTCAGATGGGCACATTGTAACGATGGGGGCGGTGGTTGGGAACGCGGACAAGATTGAAGTAGAATTCATGGGGGGACAGCGTCAACCCGCGGTGCTCTTGGGAATCGACGCCTACTCCGATATTGCGGTCCTCCGAGTTGAGCATGACTATCCTACCAAGACAGTCCTTGGCGATTCCGATCAGCTTCGCGCCGGATCGTGGGTTGTGACTGTCGGGTGTTCTTTTGGGGCATGCGCAACGTTGTCGTTTGGAATTGTAAATGGGCTTGAGGTGTTGTCGGATAATCCACACTATGAAGCCATCCAAATCAACGCGCCTGTAAAGCCCGGGAATAGCGGAGGTGCTGTTGCGAATACGTCCGGTCAGATAGTGGGTGTCATCACTGCCACACTTGCCCACACACCGATTGCGCACAAGAACCGATCGTCGGATGGACCTCTCCTGTCTAACAGGATTTTATCGGGGCAGGATATAAGTTTTGCCATGCCGATAAAAACCGTCCAAACAATAGCTAGCCATATAATAAAGCATGGTGAAATGCCGAGAGGTTGGCTAGGAGTCTGGGTAGACCACCATGATGCCCGGGGGGTACAGGTCACAAGCGTTGCTGAGAAAAGTCCCGCTGAAGACGCAGGCATTCTACGGCGAGATATAATCGTGGATTTCAACGGTACGCCAATTGATACATACGACGATTTGATTAAGCTAGTAACATCTTTGGCTCCGAATACGCCAGTGAAAGTCAGGGTATTGCGGGGCAATGAACACCTCGCTTTGGACGCGGTGCTCGGCACGAGAGACTGAATTCCTCCTTGCTCTTGCCAATTTGGAAAGTTCCCTCCCTATTTCCCCTCTTTCCCCGAATCCAACATAATTTGTGCAAACATCATTACGTCGTTTCGGAACTCCGGCGTAAAATCCTCCGCTTGCTTTACTTTTGAAAAGTTCCCAAACACCGACTCTAGAGTCTCGCAAAATTCCTTCGATTTACCTGTCGCCTGCGCTTCCTGGGTCATCTCCTGAAAAATCCTAACCTTAGCAGCTTCCTCTCTTTCTGCTTGTACTTCCTTTATAGATTTGTCATAGGTTAATCGAAGGGTTTCAACGATGTGGTACGCCATTGATCTGCCATACTTCTGAGAATCTCTTTTTGCGCCATCATAAATTTCAAATGGCACTAGTATGCTTATCTGCTTTTTTAACGAATGCTTTGGTTGTCGATATTCTTTCATGGCTATCCTCGGGAATTCTAAGTCCTGAAAATAATAAACTTCCAAATGCACAATTTGAAATGTTATCCTTCGGATAATTATACCATATACAGATGTGGCTATGCAAATCGTAATTCATCGTTATTTATGGGATATAGTAAACTTGGTATATACAGCAATTCTATTCCCATGAAATGCTGTCCATAGTCATATGTAAGTCCCGTTCTGTAGGCATTGTATAAAGTGACGTTGTATTAATACTGGAATGTCCTAAAATTTTCGCTACTCTATCAATTGGGTTTCCGGCATCTATAAGGTTCTTAGCACAAGTATGTCGAAGGATGTGAGGAGACACATTTGGTATTTTGGATAAATAGCTATATTTCTTTATCAGATATCGAACTCCTCTATCCGTTAGTGGCATCTGTTTCTGACCATAGAACAGAAACTCGGCGTTTTTACTCCCAGCCATATCGGCTACTATGCCATTCTGGCTTCCAATCGTCTTGATGTAGTCTTTCAAAACTCTCGATACAGTCGGATTTAACGGTATATTCCGGCGTTTAGTGCCCTTCCCTTCACGCACCGTAAGCATATTACTATTATCTGAAATAGAAATATCGGAAACTCTGAGATTACATAGCTCGCTTACACGTATCCCAGTATGAAGGAGCACGGTAATAATCGCTAAATCCCTTATTTTACCGGTTCTGCGTACTGCCCGCAGCAATGCGAGTTGTTCTTTGCGGTCTAGAGCGCGTGGCCCAAGAGGCTCTTCGACGACATTGCGCACTCCTTCCACCGGGTTGTTCGGAATTAAATTGCAGTCTTGTGCCCATTGACAGAAACCTGAGATGCTAATCAACGTACGGTTTATCGTAGCGGGCCTCTTATGCTCGCGCAGCATCGAATTTCGGTAGTCAATCACATCCATTGGTGTGATGTTGTCAGGGGTAGCCAATTCGCCGGTAGTGCGCTGCAACCAAATTGAAAACAGCCGTAAATCTGCCATATAGGCTCTTATGGTGTGCTCGGACTTGTCGTGGTCGCAGAGATGGTCTTGATAATCCTGCAAAAAATCGTTCATATTTGCTGTATCTTATCGGACATATTTTTAGTGAACGCAGTCTATACAAGGGTTTGAACGTTGTTAATCGAGTGGCTGTTTCACTTATCGGACATAAAAAAGCCCTAGAACGTCCGATAAGGTTAATTATCGGACATTTTAGGACTGAAGGTTCTTACACCCAATAAAAACATACTATTTGACGTCTTAAGGGTGTTTAATCTTGGAACTCAGGCAAATCGGTGTGTACTAGCAATCTCGGGCTATTAAATGAAGATACAATTTTCATTCACTGCGCGCTTTCTGTAGGAGCGATCTCCGAATCGCGACCACCCCACTCGTCATAGTTATTAAATCACAAACTCGTAGCGCTTCAAAATCAATACTGACGAAAAAGGAATCGCTCTTACTGACGTACACGCGGGTGTAGAGATTGATAAATTAACGCCGGACTTGCAACAATGAATGCTCCGCCAGAGATTTCGGATTTACCGGCGACTAGGAAGGGCTGTTTTCCTATCCAAGTGAGCTAAATCCTCCGCCTCATGCACCTAATCAAATGTTTCCGCTGGTTACCTGCTGTTCCTTTCCATCAACTGAATCATGTTCATTCGCTCAAGCGCGGCGCGAATCTAGTCTATTGGTATTGAGTGGTTCTTTCGCTAAGTAAATAATTCATCCGAAACCGATCAAAGACCCGAATAGATTAACCGAGTGAATAACGAGAACGTTAGGAATCCCACTGTCTTGTCGCTCCAGAGGGGATCAAGCGAACGGATAGTGAGTGCGATAGAAATCCTCCATGTGAGACTGTCTACTGTACGTTGTCGTGCTTTCCGGCAGTCAAAATACGCACTCCTTATATCTTATTCTCTTAGCGAATAAACCATTGAGTCGGTGCTTGGGGTCCAGGCATCCTATTTCACCTAATTTTCTGACGAGACCGCGAGAAGTCGTTCGTTATGATAAATAGCGTCATTTACTCCCGAGGTTGACTCATTTGGATTCGGTTAATTAGAGCTACCTGAAGTTTCAATTCATCGCAGGAATGACACACTGTTTGGAAATCGAACGATTTACTGCGCTGCGCCCAGCACGTTTTGCCCGAAGGGGTGATACTTACGTGTTGGCAACAATTGATCTTCGAGTTGAAAGAAATCCTCTGCGAAACTGGTGTTAAGCAGTGCTTTTCTTATTTCCCACTCCTCTGTGTTGCGGATTTGACGAACACCTTCTTTCATCCAATAGTCGACTCGCGTGATTTTACGTGGATGCCAAATGCCTGAGGATAATTGGTAGTCAAGAAACTCAATAACCGTTTCAGGAAGTTCGGCATCCGGTGATGAGAAACATTCCATACGCTTGATACCAAATCCCTTTTCTACATCAATCGTCACCTTCTCGAGCATCTTTCCCCTGACTCCGGTTTGAAAAGTTAGAACATACTCACCGTGACTGCCCTTTATTGAAGAAAGGGTTTCTATATTTACCTCCCGTAGGTCAATCTCTTGCCATCTACCCAAAAGATGCCACATTCCACCCTCAATTATCAGAGGTAAGCGCAGCCTGGCGACCATGCTACTATGGGACACTTGTTCGTGTAGGCCATCAGAAATGAAGTGACTTCGTCACCGGCCCCGTAAAATTCCGCGGCTTCCGCAGTTGCATATTCTTTGACATTTTTTCTGGTGAACCGGTACGCAAAGATACGGGCTTTCGTTTTTGCAGAAATGTAAGCGAGCTCGAAAGCAACATTCCACTTTTCATGGAGTTGCTCTTCTCCCGCCAGTACCTGGGATAAATATTGGCGAGATAACCGTATATTTTTTTCGTGATTTGTGCGATAACGGGGACGGTTCTGGACCTCAAGTGATAACTCTGAAAACCGTTCATCCAGCTCATGAATAGCGGCTTGTGATTTGCCACGCGCTTCTGCCTGGGATATTCTTGCAACTGTGTCTCGCTTGTAGATGATTTCCAATTCGCCGCTGGATACTTCGGTTTGGGCAGATTGGAGACCTTCAAGAACCGCCTCAAGTGACAATTCTGCTTCCGCCACCCGCATCGCCCCCATCTGTACGGCAAAAAAGGTCATGATGCAGCATCCGACGACAACGGCTAGCTTCGTCAACGGACGCCGGTTTAAGTTTTCGGCGAGAATCGTTCGGATTCGTTCTTCAATTCTTGATGAACGCGCTATCGCCACCGCCGTTCGCGAAACCGAGCCAACCGCCTTCACATTTCGCGCATTATCAAGTAAGTGCTCAGCGTAGTTGGTCGATTGATACCCCGCGTTGAGGACATGGTCATCGCACGCCCGCTCCGCCTCAACCCGCCTCCGAACGCGCCGCAAACCACACGAGTGGATTAAACCAGTAGACCGCACATCACGTGTGCGATTAACTGTGACTCCCAGTCTCATTCCGCTGGATGTGCGCCAATTCGTGGAGCAGAACAGCGCGTAGCCGTTCCTCTTGCCAGTTGCTCGCATCAGCGGGCAACAAAATCGTTGGGTGGAAAACCCCCCAAACCATCGGCACGGTGACTGCGTTGCTTTTTTTGACTCTAACCTGTCGCTTCCAACCGAGTCGCAAGCCCTGTATTGAACCGCTGAAATCGTCGCTGCGGGCGGTGATGTGCCAAACGGCACCCACGCCAACAACCAAACGGGCGAGCAGAAACAGTCCGACCGACGCCCAGGCCAACGCCAGCCAATCAGTCCAATGGAGGGAGACGAAGGTCGTCCACGACCCGTCCAAATGAGGGGCACTGCTCTCGCCGGTCGCGGGTTCCGGTTGAATTCGCGCTGGTGTGGCGTGGGTTAATGACGCCGCGGTTGTCGGCAACGGCCGTGGTGCCATTGGAACCGGTGTGACGGCGAGCTGATTGTCCTCTATCCACACATTTGTCTCAAATCCGACCGGCTTTCCCGGCAGGACGCCAATCTCATACGGCGAAAGCGTGAGAAAAAATACCGAGACCATGAGGCATCCGAGGATTGCGATGTTCCAAACCAACCCCCGCAATGCCGCTGATTTACTGCGCAAAAGAAATGCCAATACTCCGGCAACAGCGAAAATCACTAGGCTCTTCATCGTAGCGTTAAGTAGAAATCTCAACCAAGAGTTGGAATTGAGCACATCAATTAATTGCATCATGAGGATTTGCCTCCCTTCTTGGCTTGTTCAATGAGTTGACTTAAGCGGTCAAGTTCGTCATCCGAGATTTCGGCGTCGGAAACCAATGTTGCTACCGTTTTTTCAACCGATTTATCGAAGAAAGTTTGAACAATCTGTTTCAGCGCGGAACGTCCCACTTGATGGCGCGGTTGCGTGGCGCGATAGATATAACGCGGCCCATCTTTTTCGTGGACGAGATGCCCCTTCTCCTCCAAAATCCGTAAAAGCGCGCGAACCGTGGAATAACTGGGTGCGTCCGGCGGCTCCGACAGCACATCGGCAACAGAAGCGCTTCCGCGTTCGTAGATAATATTCATTATCTGCCGCTCACGGCGACTGAGTCTTACGGTACGATAATCTTTCATTATGTCACCTCTTTCGGAAAGATGCGAATATTTTAGCATCAAAGGCAAAATAAACAACACCCATCAAGAAAACGGTGAAACTAAACCATTCGCACCAATGCGCCCACTGTATTCAGTCTATAGATTGTCTCAAGTCGCTTTCGGCAGGTACTGGGACAATAGCTTGTCAACGCTCTCCCGCTGGCATCGCTGAAACTTGTCCCACTCGAGCCACCATGGAAACTTGTCACCTGACTTGATTAAGCCGAGTATATATGCCTCTTTTCCTAAGCCAAGCTTGTAGTCCCCTTCCTCTTTCCATTGGAACGCGTTGAGGTCTTTCCACTTCGTAAACTTACCTTGGGAATTGAGTCCTGCTGCCCTGATCTGAAACCGATTCACGGAGGTAGCAGAGAAAAGAGGGAGTGTTAATCCTAGCAATGGCCACAATTTCGATGAAGACTCCCAACCGCTATTTATCACGAACACGATATGAAAAAGTATTACAGCGATCCAAATCACAATAAAAAAGCCTAAAGACACCTTGTGGGACCTCGGTGTAGGAAGATGAAATAGAACACGTCCCATGATTCGCTGTTTCCGGAGCAGATGCCAAGGTAACGCCACCAGAAGCGAGAGAAACAGAACTAGAAATACGATATTAAATAGACGCTCAACTAACACCGTTCACACCTCGTTGAATAATCGTTTCTTGGATTGGCACTTGTTCTTGGGTTGTGCCCAATCTAATTCATTTGCATCAAGTCGGTTTCAAGAGCGAGGTGGTGTTGTATTGAAAGGTTCCACGGGTTAATCCGGTAGTAGCCGAAGAAGTGGCGTTTGTGACCAGTTGACAGTGTGGTCGCGATAAGTTGGGATTTTGCCTAATCATCTAGCGGCTGCTGTCACGAGCGTAAATGCAACTACGCGAGTAAAATGTGCTTTACAACGTAACAATTTCCAATCAGAACGAGATACGCATCAATTCCATTGAGAATCCCTCATCGACCGATGATAGATTGTCCTCGACAGAGGCGAGTTCTTCGCCCCAACCTCGTGTGAAACGGTGTGTGTACCACATCCCGAGGGCAGAGCCAAGAATGTTTGCCAGCACATAAGACTTGGAATTCTCGCCACTGACATCAGCAATAAGCAGCGCACCGCTACCGGATAGGGTACCGACGAATCCGCCAAGGGTTATCAAAAGTGCCCGACCGAACGTGTACTCGCCGCTATCGGTCAATTGACCGCTAATGTACGCCCCAAGGGGTAAACCGAGCATTGCGGCGGATACGTAAGGGCGAGGATGTTCAGCGAACTCTACTCCCGCAAGGTGGACTATTCCGGCGGCGTAGGCAGCCCCAACGACGCCTCCGAGTGAGATGAGATGCGCGCGGCCTTGTGAAATCGATTTGCCGCGAATCAAGCGTGATGTTGTCCAGACGCCAACCGGGACGCCGACCATTGCAAATGCCGTGTATATTTGTGCTTCATCCCACTTTTCAAGGTTGTCAATGTTGATGAGATACGGGATGGCGAGGCCGTAAAAACCTCCGACCAATCCGCCGTTGGTTAGCAGATCCGTTTCACCCTTCTCGTACCATCTGTGAGAACTCAACATATTGGCGGTTAGCCCACCCAAAGGGGTACCAAGCATGGCCCCTGTCCAATACGCCTTGTCGTTCTCGGTTTCAAAGAATACAGGGATACCGAGCCCAAACAGTGTGCCTGCATAACTCCCCCAGCGCATGAGTTTGGAACGTCCGGCGCCGAGCCGATGGTCTTCCGTAAGTTTTAGCGCACTCCAGAATGCACCGCTGCCAAAGAGCAGTTCTAGTCCGACCACCTGACGAGCTGATTCAATGTCCAATAGACTGACCGTACCAGGCCCGTACAACATCAACCCGTACAGTGTTGCATCAAATACAATCCGTCTCCTGCCCTCCTGTTGTTCTTCCAAAAGGACTTGCGATTCGTCACTGGGTCCGGGACTTGCCTCCGATGCAAGATTGGTGAAGGTGAGGTTCATAAGACAGAAAAGCAGAGCAAAAGCAGTGTTACGTTTTATCATAAATTTCCTTGGCAAGCAGGTTCAGTTCCTGTTCCAGAGGGAGACAATGGCATCGTGAATCCTGCCTTCGATACCGACGGCAAACGGGGCGTGCGTCTCGCAACGTAAAGCGTGCCCGTGAATGCTGAGACAAGAACCCGCCTCGTAACCGCCTTTCCCGCCGCGCGCCAGCGCCTTATCCGTAGGGACATACCCCATTGTAGCCCATTTTGTAACCGAAAACCATTGTATGATCGAATGGAGCGTTTTCATCAACCCACAGCTCGTACTCACAAAACGGTTCTTGCGGCATGGTTATGAGACACCACTCTGTGCCAATCATAAAAGCGGTTATATCGAATCGCGACTCCGGTTTCTCGCCGCGCTCAATCATGTCTTTCATGGCCTCTAAAGACCCAATCATTCCGAGATAAAGTTCATGTCCGGCAGTACCCCGCTCATGAGAAGTTTTTCGTGCATGTCCCATCTTCCATCTACATTCTCCTAAGGGGCATGGGTCACCGATTTCCGCGAGCCAAGCGATTTGTGCGTCGGTACACCGTCTTTTCCGCTATGGGCACAGACACCGAAATACTCATGACACAAGGCGGTTCCCACGGGATTGAAGATCTAGGGCGTGCGCTTACAAGAGCATTGCTTACCACGACTTATTCCGGTTCGGATACCTTAACCAGTTGCTTACCGATGTTACCGCCTTTCAGCATGCCGATAAATGCTGCTGCCGTATTTTCAAATCCCTCAGTAATCGTCTCTCTATATTTTAGTTTACCCTCTTGAACCCATTCCGCCATTTGGCGGAGGCCATCTTCGTGCCGGTCTGCGAAATCGTTCACCAACAATCCTTCAACCCTAGCGCGTTTGGCAATCAACTGCCACAGTAGCCTCGGCCCTAGGTCAGGTTCTTGCAAGTTATACTGGGAAATCTGGCCGCAAATTACCATACGTCCTCTCAAGTTGATATTTAGAAAGACCGCATCGGTAACAGGACCTCCGGTGTTGTCAAAATAGACATCGATTCCATCCGGACAGACCTCCTGCAACTTTGCGTTATAATCCGTGACAGAATTGTAGTTGAATGCGTCGTCAAAACCGAGGTCGTTTACGACATGGTTGACTTTTTCGTCGGTACCGGCAACACCGACAACACGGCAACCTTTGATCTTTGCGATTTGGCCCGCGGTGGAACCGACAGCCCCCGCCGCTCCCGAGACAAGCACATGCTCCCCATCTTTGAGTTGCCCAATTTCAAGCAGACCAAAGTACGCCGTTAGTCCAGGCATACCGAGTACACCAAGTGCCGCGGAAATCGGCGCGAGTGAGGCATCAACCTTCTGAATCGCATTGCCTGGTGCAACGCCGTATTCCTGCCATCCCAAGTATGCCTTGACAATGTCACCCTCTTGAATATCGGAGTGTTTTGATTTGACGACCTGTCCTACAGTTCCGCCGAGCACTACATCACCAATCTCTTGGGAGGCGGCATAGGATTTGGCTTTCCTCATCCGTCCACGCATATAGGGGTCGACAGAAAGATAGCAGGTGCGTATCAGAACCTCTCCGTCTCCTGGCGTGGGAATCGGCGAAGCCACGAGGTTGAAATCAGACTCTTTCGGATAACCTACTGGCCTTGAGGCAAAGATGAATTGTCGGTTTTGTTCAGGCATTTAGTTTTTTCTCCTTCGAGAACACTGTTAGGATTTGCATAGGAATCTGGCATGTTTTTGTGAAAATCTGTGGTAAAGCAGAGCGGTTGCAAGTTTACAGGACCACTACAGCCACTAGGGTTGTCCACTGTGGATTCATCCTCATAGCCGGATGCTGATAATCCGATTGAACAAACGCTCAATCACTGATAAAATAGTGCATTATGGAGCCTACAATAAAACGATGCCATTATATCACGAAAAGGCTGGACTCACCATATACAAATGCCATCTGGAAACACCTGGAACATTAGTTGTCCTACAATTTGGAGCAATGTCAAAAGGTAATATCACTCTCAAGAATGTTACAAAATACTTCGGCGACACCGTTGCCGTTAATGACATCTCGCTTGAAATCGGTGGTGGTGAATTTTTTTCGCTACTTGGGCCGAGTGGCTGTGGAAAAACAACAACGTTACGGATGATTGGTGGGTTCGATCATCCGACATCCGGGGGGATTTTTATCAACGACACAGCAATCGGACGCACGCCACCTTATCGTTTGGATGTCAACACAGTATTTCAGAATTATGCACTGTTTCCGCACAAGACTGTCTCGCAGAATATAGGGTTTGGATTACAGATGAGAAACGTTGCCAAGAGGCAGATAGAATTGCAAGTTGACGAATTTCTGGAGATGGTTCACCTGCCGAGGTATGGCAATCGAAAGCCGGGTGAACTTTCCGGTGGCGAGAAGCAGCGCGTGGCGCTGGCACGTGCGCTCATCAATCGTCCATCAATCCTGTTGTTGGACGAGCCCCTAGCTGCTCTTGATTTAAAATTGCGAAAACAAATGCAAATAGAGCTTAAGGAGTTGCAGCGCGAAGTGGGAATTACTTTCGTCTACGTTACTCACGACCAAGGCGAAGCCTTTGCGTTATCCGACCGTATCGCCATCATGAACGAGGGTGTCGTGTGCCAAGTTGGAAGTGCGGCTGAAATCTACGATGAACCAAACAGCCGGTTTGTCGCGGATTTTACCGGGACATCAAATTTCTTTGACGGAAGATTGCTTGCGGTAGAAGGCGAAAAGGCAAGAGTACAGTTGCACAATTACGCCGAGGTTGAATTCGTCGGTAGAAACAACAAAGATTTGAAAGAGGGTGACGCCGCCACGGTGGCAATTCGCCCCGAACACATTTTCTTGACGGCTCAAACCACAGAAAACTCTATCAATCGGATAAAGGGGACCATTCGTGACGAGATGTACCTTGGGACAGTAATGCAGTATACCGTGGAAGCATCTGACGGAGCATCAGTGATCGCGTACGAGCAGAATCGCGGCAGCGGGAAGGAAAATCGTTGGCAAATTGGGGACAGTGTCTATCTAACATGGCAATCTGAAAACGCAACTGTTTTGAAAGCCAGCGATACTCTATTGCAAGAAGAATAAATGGGTGACGCACTGACTGAATTGCTATTCAGCACTTAGACGACTCGTCAACGCCTTTCTGATTTCCTCAATGCGGTCTATATTTGTAACTTTTCCGCCATCTGCCTCCGTAACATAGAAAGTATTCTTGATTTCTTCAATGGGCTTTGTCTTTGTAGCCTTTCTCTCAACCGCTTCAGCAGCATAGAACGAATCCATCGCCGTAAAGCCCTCTGTGGTGATTTTGGCGATATAGACATCAATCTTCAAATCATAGAACACATCTGCGATCGAGTAAAGCAAACCAATTCGATCTTGAGATTGGATATCAATGATGGTTGCCAACTCCGATCCGCCATTGTCGACTACAACCTCAAGAGGTAGGTTGCGTCGGCCCCTGCCTGATGAAATCGTTTTCTCCTGCTGTTGCAGAGTGGTGTCGAAGTCGGCTTGGTCATGCCAAATGTTGTCTAGTGCTTGAATAACTCGATCGCGATGCTCAACACTCAAACCGCGCCGGGTTGTTTCGTCTGACAAATTGATGGTGTCAATCACAATTTCATCGCCGCGTGTCTCTATGTCTGCACGCAAAATATTGGCTTTTTCTGCAGCAATCACGCCTGCGATTTGGCGGAAAGTCCCGCGTTTATCTCGCGTGCAGATTCCAATCTGTGTGTGTAATTGGGAATCCTGAAAACAGGCAACCGCGATGGGTTTATCCCCAAGTTTCTCGACTAATTCAATCTGTTTGCAGATGAACGCAGGGGAATTGCCCACCAATTGCTGATCGGGCATCGCGTCAAAATGTCGCTGGATTGCGACTTCCCCAACAGTTCCCCCGATTAGGTCGCTGACCTGCGTGTGTAAGTTATCCAATTCTATCCGATAGGGTTCGCCTCGCAAGTGTTTTATGGTCCTATCGTAAAGGGAACGTAATAGTGTTGCGCTCCACTCCGTCCAGATGTTTGTACTGACAGCGCGCATATCTGCGAATGTCAGCAGGTAAAGCATCTTAGCGTTTTGTTCATTCCCAACCAACTTGGCGAACTGTTCAATTGTCTTTGGATCGTCCAAATCTCGATGTTGCGCCGTGTGCGACATATCAAGGTGCTTGGAGATCAGAAACAGCACGATTTCCCGATCTTCCTCCGAAAGTGCTAAGCGGTCCAACATGGTCTTTGCTGCTTCAACGCTTCGTTGGTCATGGTCACCGGCACCCTCTGTCCCTTTCCCGACATCGTGGTACAGCACTGCAAGCCGCAACAATTCCGGTTTTTCTAGAGACTTTAGCATTTCAATGAAGGCTTGACCATCCTTTATTTCTGCCAGCGTTTGCGCCTCCAAGTTCTCTATTGCATACATTGTATGTTCATCAACAGTATATTGATGTGGACGATCATAACGGACGAGAGATCGGATCTTGCTAAATTCGGGCAGATAGCAGTCCAGTACCTCCAAGCGGTGCATTTCGCGAAGCGTTTCGGCAACTCGGGTCGAGTTCCCTAGAATCGAGAGAAATGCCTCCGCGTTTATGGGAGTGCGCTGAAACTCGTCATCAATAAGATGGAGATTCGCGACGATTGCATGCTTTACATCGCTGCTGATACGGAAACCAAGCTGTTGCGTATGGACAAACAACCGCATTATTCGCGTCGGATAGGTCGAGAAGTCTGATTGTCCGGGCTGGAAAGAGATTTCCCTATCAATAATCGAAAAGCCATCAGAAAGTTTTATAGAACGCAAAAGCTTAATTGCCCGACTGCCCGTCCACTCCTTGTCTTTCACGAGTTCGATGATAAGACTGGTAAACTCGGATAGATGTTCGGCGCGCAGATAGTAGTCTCGCATCATCGCTTCCTCCGCCAAGATACTTCCCTCATCGGAGTATCCAAGATTCTTGGCGATAGTCTGCTGTACTTCAAAGGAGAGCTTGTCGGTTTTTCGCTTCGTTACATAATGTAGCTCATTACGTAACCACCACAAAAAATCTAGCGATGCTCTGCTTGCTTCAGCGACACTTGAGGAGATAATCTTGCGTTTGGAAAGTAGATGGAGATCTTTAATCCCGTACTTGACGGCAGTAATCCATATAGCAGTGTGAAAATCCCTTAGACCTCCGACGCTTTCCTTTATATCCGGTTCCTGCAAATAGATGGTTGAGCCGTGCGACGCGTGACGCTCTTTCCATTCCCCAATCGACTGCGCGATGAATTTCTTGATTTGTCGTCTGTAGACGTGTTTCGCAATTTGCCGTAGCAGCTGTTTATGCACCACTTTGGCGCCCACGATGTAACGAGATTCAATCATTGATGTCTTTGACACAAAGTCGTCATACGTTGCACGAATGCATTCCTTGATAGATCTGCAACTGTGTCCTACCTCGTAACCGACATCCCAAAGTACTGTAATAAGGTGATTGGCGAAGGATTCCAACTCGCCGATTGAGATTTTGGAGTCGTCGTAAACCAGCATCACATCAATATCCGAATACGGATTGAGTTCCGCACGACCGTACCCTCCCAATGCTAGAATGGTGAGTGGCGCATCTTCCGGCAGCATTCCCCGCTCTACCCCGTCTTCGTAGATTTGTTGAACCACATTATCGGCAAGGCGCGTGTATTCTTCGACGATTTCGATTCCTCCGAGCCCAAACCGGTGGCATTTTTCGATCCGGTCCCGCCCATCTGCAGACAACGCTTTGAGTTGTGCAACGAGCACCTGGCTTTCCGATTGCTGCATCTGGCAACCTCCATTATCTCACTGTACGTGGTTCCCTGTACATCAGTCAGTGATTTCTCACAGCACCTGGGTGAAAACGCTACTGAGGGCGTTCTCGCCCAATTCTTGGCTATAAACTCTATATGATATGTGCACGTAACGCACGTGTGGCTATCCTACTATACTAGACGCGGTTTAGCGGAAGGTGGCTACAATGTAAGGCAATCTTCCATCTGCACACTGACACACTTCCGATGGCTAAAGCTCTGATGCATCCGGCAGTGTCATCGGTGAAGCCTTGTGGAAACTCGACTTGCATCGCCTTGCGCTCCCCGGCGTCCAAGTTTATCGCCAATGCATTCGTTAAACAAGAGACGAAATCTTCAGGGCCTTGACGCAACTGGAATCAACGAATTCTGATTGACACGTCAGACAGAGGGGTGAGGCATCTATTCTTGGTCTTGATTAGATTGTGCGAGTGCGTTCGGGCTATGACTCTCAAGCGCGCGGGACTGTTCCCCGATCATTACAGCGAGGCTAGCGATGATGTCAACGCATTCCTTCACCAGCACAGTCTGCGTAGTGTCGTGTTTGGTCATGTGTTCCGTAAACTCGTGTGCGTGGTCATCTTGCTGTTGGGTTTTCGAAACAAGATTTTCCATGAGTGTAACACAATCACTTAGCAGCTTCGTCTGCGTCTTGTTGTGTTCCGTCATGTGTTCGGTCATCAGGACCCGCGATGACACCACTTCCCGATGCAAGACCTTTATCGTCTCACGGCTGTCCTCCATATCCTCTTTCATCGTATCAAGGTAGAGGGCATCACGCCGTGGAATGAAATAGACGAGCAACAAGATGATAACAAGCACACCGATTATGTCGAAGCCGTAATCGAGGAACCAGAATACGGCTTCAATAAAATTGGCAGGCATCTCCATGGTATATTCGAAGCCTCTTTTTACTCTTAGTACATCATGGGTGAATTAGGATGAGTTTACTGTCGGTCTAGCTCATCCTGAAAATTAGATAAAGACCGTTTACAGATTGTAGGCAAGATACTCCATGTGACAGTAGGCAATAGCCACCAAGTTTCCTGCCAAAGGCTAGCACTGATACCGGACTTGCCAGGGGCGACAGGACGGTAGCATGGTTGTGAACTTGTACCATTTCCCTAAAATGCAAGTGCATTGATGACGTGAATTAAGTAAATAAACTTGCGTGTAGCAGAGTAAGAATCCTTGTCTCCGCGCAAAGTCGGCGGGGCAAGATGCCCCGCCTACGGAGAAAGTGAACGACATAATTAAGACATTACATGCCCTATTATTCAAGCGAAATGGTATTAGTTGAGTATGTGGCCAAATACTGTCATATTCTCAGTGAACTAACATTAAACACCGAGATTCCTGTAGACTAAAAAGGCCTCGTCAATGCAAAACGAGTAAAACGAACTTTGTTAGCTTCTAGCTCTGAATTAGCCGGCTACAGACGCCTGCATTCTAGATTTGATACGCTGGCCGAGGAAGCGACGGATACAGAAACTACGATACAGATTTTAACGCGAAACAGTGTCAGACTGCTCCTGCACCTTTGCAGTGAGGTTAGCCATGATGTCAACGCACTCCTTCATCAGCATAGTCTGCGTTGTGTCGTGTTTGGTCATGTGCTCTGTAAGCGCGTGCGCGTGATTATCTTGCTGTTGGGTTTTCGCAACGAGGTTTTGCATGAGCGTAACACAGTCACTTAGCAACTTCGTCTGTGTCTTGTTGTGTTCCGTCATGTGTCCGGTCATGAGGCCCCGCGATGACACTACTTCATGATGCAAGACCTTTATCGTCTCACGTCTGTCCTCCATATCCTCTTTCATCGTATCGAGATACAGCGTATCGCGCCGCGGAATGAAATAGGCGAGCAGCCAGATGATGACAAACACTCCGATAATGTCGAAGCCGATATCAAGGAGCCAGATCAGGAATTCAGTAAAATTTGTAGGTATGTCCATGGTATATTCGAGGCCTCCCTTTATTCTTAGTACATCGTGAGTGAATAGGATGGGTTAAGCAGTAATCTAGCCCATCCTCGAATTTGGAAAAAGATCGCTACAGATTGCAGGCAATAGCACTCAAGTTTATTGCCGAAGGCTAGCGCGAATACCGGACTTGACGGCGGCGAATGGCGCAGCAGCATGATTGTAAACTTAGTTTGTTAGAGGGCCAACTTCTGTCAGATTCTTAGTGAACTAACACTAAACACCGAGGTTCTAGTAGACTAGAAAGATCCTGTCAATACAAAAACGAGTGTAACGGATCTTGTAAGATTCTAGTTCTGAATTTGCTGGCTAAAAACGAGCCTACTCTAAATTTGCTGCGCTGACCGAAGAAATCGGACAACGAATACTGGAACTACGATACAGATTTTAACATGCAACGGCGGAACTTCCGATTGGGCCTCAGAGAGTACTTCGGCAACTCATCTCGCTGAGGACAGACGATCTATCAACGACTTCTTAATCTCGTCTAGTCGCTGTAAATTTGTAATCTTGTAGCCGTCTTGCTCCGTGACATAGAATGAATCCATGGCCGTAAAGCCTTCTGTGGTAATCTTGGCGATTCGGATGTCAAGATTCAGATTGTAAAATGTATCCGAGATAGCGTAAAGTAAACCGACTTGATCTTGCGCACGGATGTCGATAATTGTTGCTAGAGAGGAGCCACTATTATCAATCGTAATCCTGGAGGACAAATTGCGCCGTCCCCTGCTTTGCGGATTTTCATCCTCTTGCTTTTGAATGGCGGCTTCAAAATCAACGTTTCCGCCCCAAACGCCCTCAAGTGCCTGGGTGATTCGTTCGCGCTGTTCAGGACTTAGGCTTTTTCGACTTGATTCGTCCGTAAGATTCACTGCGTCAATAACAAGTCCGTCGTAACGTGTTTCGATTTCTGCACTCATGATATTCGCGTTTTCCGAGGCTAGGACCCCGGTAATCTGACGGAAGGTCCCACGCTTATCCCGAGTACAGATTCCGATCTGTGTGTGAGTTTCGACTTCTTTAAAACAGGAAACCGCGATGGGTTTATCTCCAAGCTGGTGAACGAGTTGAATCTGTTTGCTGATAAATCCGGGCGAATTTCCCGCCAATTCCTGATCGGGCATCATCTCGAAGTGCCGCTGAATCAGGTCTTTCCCAACAGATTCACCGATGAGTGCGATAACCTCTTTCTGCAGCTCGTCTAATTTTAGACGATAGGACTCGCCCCGGAGGAATTTCACTGTACGTTGGTAGAGTTCTCGCAGTAGAACTGCGCTCCACTCCGTCCAGATGCCAGCACTGACAGCGCGGAGATCTGCAAATGTCAGTAGGTATAGCATCATGGCGTTCTGTTCGTTTCCAACTAGCTTGGCGAATTGTTCAATGGTTGTCGGATCGTCAAGATCCCGTTGCCGAGAAGTATAATGCATGTCAAGGTGCCGCGCAATCAGGAACAGCACGGTTTTGCGATCAGGCTCCGGCAGCCCTAAGCGGTCCAACATCGCTTTTGCCGCTTCCACGCTTCGTTCGTCATGGTTTCCGGGCCCTTCTATTCCTTTGCCAACATCGTGGAATAGGACTGCCAGTCGCAATAACTCCGGCTTTTCTAGCGAGTTCAGCATCTCTATGAAATGCTTGCCGTCCTTCATTCCCGCGAGCGTTTTCTCCTCCAAGTTTTCTATCGCGTACATTGTATGTTCATCAACGGTGTATTGGTGTGGACGGTCATAACGGACGAGGGATCGAATCTTGCCAAACTCGGGCAGGTACCGGTCCAGTACCTGCCAACGGTGCATTCGGCGCAGCGTCTCGGCGACGCGTGTTGGATTGCCCAAGATTGAAAGGAATATTCTTGCGTTCTCACGAGTGCGTCGAAAGTCCTCATCAATGAGCGCCAGGTTAGCGGCAATTTCGTACCGCACATCGGCACCAACACGATAACCAAGCCTTTGTCTATGAACGAACAACTTCATGATGCGGGTCGGATCGGTTGAAAAGCCCGAGTATCCCGGCTGGAAGCAGATTTCCTTCCGACTGACGAGGAAGCCATCAGACAATCTTACGGAACGTAATCGGTTGAGCGCTCGACTGCCCGGCCGTGCTTTGTACTTCACGAGGTCGATGATGAGTTTGGCAAATTCGAATAGATGCTCGGCGTGCAGATAGTAGTCTCGCATCATCGCTTCCTCAGCAAGGACATTTCCTTCGTCGGTGTACCCCAGGTTTTTAGCCATGGTATGTTGCACCTCGAACGCGAGTTGGTCGCTCCTGCGCTTCGTCACGTAATGGAGTTCGTTGCGGAGTCGCCACAGAAAATCAAGCGATGCCTCGCATGCTTCCGCGACTTGCGAAGGAACAATCTTGCGTTTTGCGAGATCAGCCAGCTCTTTAATTCCGTATCGTACGGCTGCGACCCAGATGGCGGTGTGAAAATCCCTAAGTCCACCGACGCTTTCCTTGATATTTGGTTCTTGCAGATAGATGGTTGAACCGTATGACTGGTGACGTTCATTCCACTCACGAATCGTCTGAGCGATGAATTTGTTGATTTGCCGCTTGTAGAAGTGTTTCGATGTTTGATTTTGGAACTGTTGGTGCACCGTTTTGGCGCCGGTGATGTAACGCGCCTCAATCATAGAGGTTTTCGAGAACAGGTCTTGATACGTTGCTTTGATGCAGTCTTTGATCGATCTGCAACTGTGTCCTACGTCAAATCCGACATCCCAAAGCATGGCAATAAGTTGATTTGCGAATGGTTCTATTTGCGATGTTGAGAGTTTGGAGTTGTCGTAGACCAGCATCACGTCAATGTCTGAATGCGGGTTGAGCGCCACTCGGCCGTATCCCCCAACAGCGAGAATGACGAGCGGCATTTCTTTCGAGAGAATCCCGCCTTGTATGCTCGCTTGGTAGATTCGTTGGATTACGTTATCTGCGAGGCGGGAATATTCTTCGACTATCTCCGTCCCCCTAATTCCGAATCGATGGCGATTCTCTATGCGTGTGCGTTCTTGTACGCAGAACGCCTTCAGTTGTTTGACGAGTGTTTGGTTATGTAACTGTTCCATCTATTTTGTCGGATAATCTCCCTTGGTTTATTGCTTTTGTACTCATTATGTAACCACGTTGCGTGGTTGTCCTTGCAGGAACGCAATGACGTTGTCCACCGCCCCCTCGTTGAGGAGATCCACTCCCTCGGGGGTCATGTCTGCGCAGTGAGGCGTAAGTACGACCTGCTCGCAGCCAAGGAGCGGATGGTCCGCAGGTATCGGCTCTTGATCGAAAACGTCAATTGCCGCGCCGCCGAGGTGTCCGCTATTCAGAGCACCAACGAGGGCATTCGTATCAACGATGGGGCCACGTGCAACATTCACTAGAAGTGTGTTGGGTTTCATGAGATCGAACTGTGGTTTCCCGATTAGACTTCGACTGTCGTCGGTGAGTTTAGCGTGTATGCTGACCACGTCCGCCGTGCGGAGTAGTTCATCCAAGCCTACGAATTTAACGCCGAGCTTCTCCGCCCGCTCCGGCGAGGGGTGGTACGTCCACGCGATGACATTCATGCCAATCGCACCACCGAGGCGCGCCATTTCGGCGCCAATGTTTCCCGTGCCTATAATCCCCAAGGTTTTCCCGTGCAGATAGATATGGTCCACCCGTGGCCACCGACCGGCACGCATTGATTCCGTAAAAAACGCGGCTCTTTTTGCAATAGCCAACATCAAGCCAAATGCCTGTTCAGCGACGACGGGCGCCGTGCGCCCCGGCTGGTTGTTGACAGTAATGCCGAGTTCTTTTGCCGCCTCCAGATCTATCATGTCTGTACCGATGGAACAGGTTGAAATCAGGCGTAATTTTGGCAACTGATGGAGAATCTCCGAGGGCCATGTGACCATTCCGCGCGAGTTGATTATGATGTCCGCGTCACCTGCGCGTTTGAGTTTCTCTTTGGCGCATGGGCAGCGGTCGGCGTACAGCACAACGTCGGCATAGGGGTCTAAGCGCTTAAGGTGGGGTGAGCCCTGAATCTGCGGCGGGTTGTCGCCCGGAACCACAACTTTGGGTCGGTCTGATGAAGTGTTCTGCATAATCACCGGTTGGTGGAGGAGAAAGATTTACCATTCAGTAATTGCATTTATGGGCAGTGGCGAACCTAGATGTCCGCTTGCACCCAAACCTTATCCAACGATTCAAGGCTGATTTTCGCCGCGGTGTTCGGAGGCATCGCTTCCACTTCATCGTTGCACGGCTCGGGCGTCACCGGTCCATCGTAGCCAATTCGATCCAGTATTTGCAGTATCTCTGCCGCGGGAATCACTCCCGTCTCCCCGGGCAGGCAGCGTTCATCGTCAAGTTGGTCATCGGGATTGATGCCCGCTGGCGCGTCGTTGATTTGGACGTAAATTACCTCGTTCTTGGTCAACCTCCGCACGTCATCCAGTGTGGAACGGCAGGTGTACCAGTGCCAGGTGTCGAAGAGGAGTCCGACGTTGCCGGTGCCGATAGTTGCGGCGAGGTCCAGAACAACATTCATGTCGTATGCAAACGAGAAGCGGTGCATCCTGCGACTTGCGGCGGGCCCTATAAATTCCAATCCGAGTGAATGGCCGTAGGCGTTCAGTATCTCGGCGGCGGGTTTCAGGCGTCTGATGTGGAAATCCCAATTTTCATTAAACGGTGCATTGCTCCAGTTGAAGACCTGTGTCGTTGTGCGGTGGCAGCCGAGGTCTGCGGCGAGCTGTGCCAGTGTTGGGAATGCCTTCAAGCCATCCTGAAATTCGGCATCGCCCCCTTTCCAATCAATGGGGAATTCCCAGCCGCCCATTTTTAGGCCGAATTCGGCCCACAGGTCTCTGACGTAATCAATCGAATGTTGCTTCGTTAGCCTGCTTGCTTCGTCTATGTCGAGGTCAAGCCCGTCAAAGCCGGCAGACTTCGCGAGTTTCAGGTTTTCTCGTATACCGGTCTGAATGCCGATTGCCGGAGGGCACAGATTCTTGAACATGCTTCGTTTATCGTTTTACCTTGTGTTCGACGGTAAAAAAAGTTTAGCAGGGAAGGGGTTTCTGGCCAAGGGTTTAATGGCAAACCACATGCAATCCTTGAGAACCTGTTTGAAAACCCTGGACACGATTTGAAGAATGTAGTTTGACACTCTGAGAAAATTTCATACTTTTCATACTTTTCATACTTTTCATACCAAATGGGGTTTTTCAATGGAAACTAAAAGAGGGCGATAACCCTTAGCTATGACTAGCTTCTGCAGGGTTTCGACATTAAGGCTATAGGAACGTTGGTATGAAATTTTGGTATGAAACGCTAGTTGCCACCCAGGACAATTTCAAGTCTCACATTGACGCTATTTTTCAAAAGAGAAAATGATTTTTCAAACAAGTTCTGGGCTTTACTTTGTACGTTTAAGCGACACAACAGGCACCGATAATCAAGTGTTTCCAAAAAGCGAACGAGATTTTGATTCTCTCGGCTTTTTGCCAGACCATTGAAAAAGTCGGCGGCGGTTGTTGATAGTGTACAACCTGTGAAAATCTCTATCACACGCGTTATGAGATCTCTATCGCGCTCGTTATCTACTCCCTTGATCTCGCTTGATTCACGCTGGGACTTTGATGTGAGGCACCTCAGCATTACTATACACCTGAAGATCTCTATCGCACTCGCTAATCGATCATTCGATCGCTCGTTGTTCGGTCGCTTGATCGCACCCTACAAGAAATGGTGGGCGGTGCCCACCCTACAAATGTACAAAGTTGAGCTGAGAGGTAACCACAGGGCGTGAGTTCCACGGGCATAGGGCACCCAAAAGATTTCCCCTAGGGTATGAGAGAATCAACTTCCATCGCCCAGTGATAATACGGATTCGAGGGCTTCCCTGAACTCGTTCTCATCGCGGTTGTTGTAGAACGGCACACCGATTAAGCGGTATTTCTTATTGTTGAACTCCAATCGTCTGCCTTTAAAATGGGAGGTGATTTCTGCTAGGAATTTCTCCTTCCATCGATCGTGCTCTCGGAGGTGCGCCCCTTTCGGTTCAATGAAGAGTTGGTAAACCGACATCTCCCCATTTTTCTCACGCAGGAAGAGGGCAAAATCGGGTTGGAAGGCTCTTCCATCGGAGAAACTATAGATGGCGAAATGTCCCTCGTTGCGGAGGAGGTAGATTTCGTCGTACTGTTCCTCTAGCTGAATGATGAACCTATCAAGCATACGCACGAAGGCTTTTTCTTCGCTTGTGCCGTAGATGGTGTTGTTGGCGAACCAGTCTCTGGAAGACACGAAGTGCGCAAATTGTGAGTCGTCTTCGGCACGGGGATTGTTGGCGTCAAATTTCAAGACTTTGTCTTTGAAGACTTCTCGCACCCAGTTACCCCGAAACTCCTGGGTGCCTTCGTAATCCGTTGTTTGATCGCGCACTTCCGATTCAATTTCACTTAACAAGCCCGACACCGCAGCCAGTTTTTCTTCGGGGTCCTCGTCCAATCCGTACAGGTTACCTTCAAAGGTAATCTCCAACCCGCCGAGATAGTCTTCGGAAGTGATGAATTCGCGGATTGAAGTGAGATGGGGAAAATAGCGTTTGAGCGATACCAAGGTGAAAAACGGATTGCGAGCCATTGCGGCTTGGACTATGTTTCGCCCGAGATTTCGTATCTTTACATCCCTTCGGTTCTCGTCGTGGAGCACGGACGCTTGACCATCTGTTTCGAAAACTGCCTGCGCGTCGCCTTGACCCGTGGCAATCCGATGGACGTAGTTCCTTCGCGTCACACCCAGATCGTTAAACGAATTCACATGCCGGTAATCCTTGGGGCAGCGGGCGTTGAGCCAGACGACGCCGTATTTGTAGAAGTCGGTGCGCTTGAACGGTTGCTTGAGCTTTAACTCACGGGTTACCTCTCTGCTGTCCATCATCCCTTCTTCTACCAATGCGGTACGGAGTTGGCCAATGTAGTTGGAATCGTTGATGCTGTGGTAGTGCAACTCCTCAATGACACGGAGTTCGTGGCCAAGGTCGCCGTCGAATTTTCGGCGGAACCGCTCATCGTTGTCCGGCAGAACAAAGGGGAAATAACGTGCGCCGCGCCCGATGAGTTGGGCGTCGGATGTAGTAGTCTGTGTGACGCCACTAGTTGCGGAACCAGGCGATTCGTTGCAACGGACGATATCGAACAGATTTAGCACGTCCCAGCCTTCGGTGAGTTTCTTCACGGCGAAGATAGCGCGAATACGATTTCCCCGATCTTCAAGGGTGTTGACCAGAATCTGATAGTTTTCTTTCTCTTGTTTCTTGTTCACCGAGAGACAGTAATTTTCTTGAAATTCCCGTTTCAGGAGCGTCGCCAACTCGTCGTCGCTGGTTCCTTCCGCGTCGAAAAATTGAAACGCCCGTTGAACGGCTGGTATATTCGATCGGCGAATGGTCCTCACTTGTTCAGCCGTGAGTTCATCAATCAGGCGATGAAAGTTGGCTTTGTTCTGTATTGACTGTTCAATTGTACGATGCGCTTTGAAGAGGATTACCGGTTTGAGATCAATCCGATAATCGCTCTTTGCAGCCACCTCCCGTTTGTACTAATTGAGAATAAGCGCCTGCAGGGTACGTTGGTTGAAATCGAAATCGGATTGGACGATGACGACATCTTTCGAAAATCCGTCGTTGCGGAATTGGAGCAGGTCGTAACGGTTGATAACCTTGTTTTTATACTTTTGCACCATCGCAGGCGTTTCGTAGTCGTGGGTTGCGGTAAATTCTAGCAGCAAGTTGTCTCGGTTTTGGTGAAAGATGCGCTCGACGGTGTTCTCCCAACTGTCAAACAACTCCTGCTCAGATCTGGTGCTAACGTTCATGTGATGGGCTTCATCGGCAATCAGGACGACGCTTTGCCCTCGGAAGTCTTCAAAGGTGATGGCATTCTCTCTCGCGGTTGTTAGATCGGAGTGGAGTTTTTGAATGGTAGTGAAACAGATGTTTATGTCGTTGTTGTTGGCGTCTTCAAAGTTGGCGACTGGCGTCACGGAAACCTGATGGCTGCCGAAATGAATGGGTTCATTGAACAGGTATTTGGATGAGAGGGGATTGAGAAAGTTGTCCTTCGTCTTTTCGATGATATTGGTGGCATTGACGAAGAAGAGGAAATTACGATAGCCCTTTTCGTAGAGGTAGAGAATCAGACCTGCCATAATGAGGGTTTTGCCGCTGCCGGTTGCCATGTTGAAGAGAAGATGCCCACAGGGGACGTTCTTTTCCCGGAAAGTCATTGTCCAGACAGTGAAAGAAGCGTGCAAATGCCTCTCCTTGGTATGGGCGCAACTCGAATTTGGGGTTTAGGTTCTCCTTGATCCAATCGGGAGTTTCAATCTTCAAAAATCCCAATTGTATCGCAGAATTGAGGTCTTGATATAGGAAATTAGCAGGCATTGATGTTCCATTTAGCGTAAGGTGTGGTTTATTTTCCAAATAGATAGCGCTTATGGGGCGTTTTGGTGATTGTCTGAACTTTGATTTATAGGATTATGGGATTACGTTGATTGTCAGTGTTTATAACATTTCTCTAAAATGACAGTGCATTTACGGGGTGAATTAAGCGCATATTTGACAAAGAGGCAGTACAGCCATTTCCGGTTATAAGACGGTCGCCGAACACGGATTCCATGTTGATTTGATGGTCGCATAAGGTTGATTGGAAATCCACAATCGCCCCCTACAACGGTGCGAATCAGCGAAACTACAGCGAGAAAAGAGATGCCAACGGAACGTCGATTTAAGCGGCGTGTTGGCATTTTCTGAAATGGAGGTTTCCTTTGGTAGTGCGGGTTCTCAGCAATCCTAATGCTAACAAAATGCTAACAGAAAAAAAGTTTGGCTGCGATGACGGTTTGTCATCCTACGAATGGCATTAGCCATAGTTCCATGTAAGGAGGACGGCGGGCACAAAGAGGGAAAATCGACGATTTGATGATCGTCGATCCGACCTTACTCGGTTAGCGAATTGCATGCTCGATGCCTACCGATTACGTTCTATTGCTGTAGAGAGTTTCTCATTCCATTTCTATCGCACGGGATTTCCTATGGGATCTACTACCGCCTTGGGATCACTATCGCACTCGCTATCCGCTTGCTTGATCCCTCCTTATCCAGTCGGTTGATCGTATGAAAAGGTGCATGATAATGTTGATCCATCGCCCTTTTGCGGCGGTTTTGGGTGAACTTGTCCCCATTTTTTTGTAAAAATACCCCGAAAAAATAGGTACAGAAATGTGAACGGAGCGTCGATTTCAAGGGGGTGTTCACATGGTTTGATTTCGTACTTTCCTTTGATAGTGCGGGTTCACCTGCCTGCAAATGTGAACAAGATGTTAACAGAAAAAAAAGATCGTCGGCGCGAAGGTAAATTCGAGGCATGGGAAAAGACTAAGGCCCAACCCGTTAGGGCAGGGCAGATTGGCGATTTACAGAGTAGCGTATTGACTGCGCCACTCATCAGATTACTCCATATTATACTATACAGGTGTAAAGTTATCAATGCCAAAGCAGCGGTTCGCAGATTTGGACGTGATCTGTATGGGAGTTCTATCGCACACATTGTACATTGGCTTTATCCCTTGTCAGGGGGGAATTGTCATCGGCTGCGAAACAAGACGGTCGCCCTGTATTCGCGCCTAAAATCAATAGACCGAACAGTTACGATTGTCCTCGTATATTCCTTCGCGGCTGACTGCGTAATCGGAGAGTGGGAGTCAATCGGGACCAACAAATTCCATGAATTTGTCTGCCAGTTAATCTGCCAGAGCCTTTAAATCAAGCCTGCCCGTGCGGAGGAGGTTTTCATGGGCGCGGGCCGCATCCCGACGCACATTCTCGTCGCTGCTTTCGATTCCGGCTTTCAGGATAGTTTTTGCTCCTTCAGTGTAGATGTCAATGGCGTCATCTCTGAATCCATCTGTTAGCTTTGTGAAGCAGGCAACTACTTCCGCAGTATAATCCGGAAGCATCTCGCACAAAGCGTCAATCTGAATTGCGACCGCCATATCTTCCGCTTTGCATGTGTCCAGAACCTTTGAGTATGCACTTAATCGCCAGCGGGCATCAAAGCACTTGGCTTTCAACCAGAAGGTAATTCCTCGGAGTTCCTTGGGCTCTTTAGCGGCTAGACGCCAATTGAAAAACTCGATTATTTTGTTTCGCTGGTTTATATCCAATTGCTCGTTTGTATCCCACAAAGTACGACCGACATACTCAAACAAACTCGCCCAAGGCTCAGGATTATCGACTGTAGCTTTGTAGAATTCTTGAAGAAGACTTTCATTTCCTGTAAGAGGATATTTCTCCCACAAATAGAGGAAAAATAGGTGTTTTCCAAGGAGAAAAACCGATTGGTTTCCTCGGATGTGGCGCTCTTTGAGTTGAGTCAGATTTTGGAGGGCAAATACATAGTCGTTTTGAAGTGCCTCAAAAGTGGGTTTGGACGGACCATTATGGCTTAAAAAACCGTTGAATGCTGCCAACCATTTTGAAAAATCTCTCCGTGGGAACAGGTTTGATTTATGTGCAGTTGCCCACGCCTCATTGAGGTAAAGAAGCCGCTCGTAGTTCTTTCCCAGAATGGCATATTCCGGCAGTGTCAAAGGATATTCTGCGGTAGGCGCCAAGCGTTTTTCAAGAATCACCGTGACTTCCGAAACATCGGCAACCGGATCGCTTCTCCGTAACCATAAACCGAAATTGACCAGCGCTTCTAGCGCGCGACAACGTGGGGCATTCATGCTTTCATCAATCAGTTCACTTCCCTTCAAATATCGATCTAATCTCCAATCGAATTGTGTGCAGAATATGTCCAAAAGTTTTGCCAATTGTGCGCGTGCGGAAACGGGCGGGTTTATCTCCTTTCGGAAACATGACTCAATTAAGTCACTCACAGCCCACCGAGAATTGGACCAGTTGGGCTTATCTCGCGATTCACCGGCGTGTCTATCGTATATTCCGTTCTCAATGTCGTCAGGATGTGAAAGCACCCACTCGCTGAACGCCAACCATTCATCAAGATTGTCGAAGTTATTCGCTTCAACGCACTCTCGCATCACGTTAATAATCCTTTCCACGAAAACGGGCCTCTCAATCTTGCGGTAATTTTCCATCCAGAACCTGTGCCTCATGGGGTCTGAGATAATCTGCTCCCTAAAAACGGTTTGAAACGCTCGGGAAAGCCCTTGAATATTGACCTCTATCAGATTGTTACCCTCGAAAGTGTCTTCATTTTCGTCCCATTCGTTGATGAAGGAAAGTAATTCCTCATCTGTGAGGCTTGTGAGGTCTTCGGGCGAGCGTGGGCTACGGGTAGAAACGAATCCAGTCCTTGTCTTAAATGGCGGATAGTCCTCATCGGAAATCAGCGCATTGGCTTCGTCTTCCAATTCTTGGAAATAGGTTTTATATTCGCCAAACAACACAGGTGCAAACGGCCAAAATTGTTTCCGATGAAAACGACGCTGGTTTTGCCTAAACTCTTCCTCGGTAAGGTCATCTTTCGAGGGACCATTACGGATGCAATCGAAGATACCTTTTAGTTCGTCCTTTGAAAGCAATGCCGAACCGAAATGTTCACAAGCACCGCGTATCATTTTTTGAAATTCATAGCTGTACTCCCACCGATCGTAACTTTCGTATTCCCGAATTAGTTCTTGAATCCAGGGTTTGGTCGTCTGAGTTGGGTACTGAGCAAGCAGATGCTGACGCAAGCGTTTGAATATTCGCCATGGTTGTGATCGCAATGCGTCGTCCAGATCGTCAACTGAATCTGGTCTTTTTTCGTAAACCTGCTGACAAGCAAAGGTGAGTGTATAAACAAGCGATTTTTCAGCATCTTCGTAATCACCCTTAGATTCAGTGAGCCGTTCATACCAATAGTCGGAATAGTCGACTGCTTTGCCAATGTCCTCTTGGTGCATTCGAAGACGGACCATATCTGCGGCAGTCTTGATTAGAAGGTGCGCAACCTCACAGGGTTTTTTCGCTGCAAGCGTACGGACGCCGTCGGACAATATCCTGCGATATTCCATACTGCCAAAACGAGGTGATGGCTCAAGTCGCGTATCCGCTAACATAGCAAGTAGTGAATCTAGGTCTATCGGCTCTTCTTCCCGGCGTTTGCGCTTGGCTTTATCTTGGGGATCAGGAACAAAACTAACAAGCGCTTTTGCAAGCCTTAATGCAGCGCTTGTTTGGTCCTCTGCCGTCCAATAGGCTAACAGATCTGCGAATCGGTACGCCAAGAAGTGGTATTCCAGATTTGCATATTCGAGTATTTTTGGTTCTAGCTTCGCGGAATGAGTCGCAGGGAGTTGAAGTGCAATTTCCAAAATCTCATTATAGATGCGCGGATTATTAGTCTCGGGAAGTTGTAACACAATTTTAATAACATCGCCTCGCGCATGTAGTGCCATTTTTGTCAGGTAACGCATGGGCCACCAAAAGGGATAATTGGCGATGCCCTCGCCGATTGGTTCTGCATTTGGCGGATTGGCAAAGTAATCTCCATTGTCAAGGTGGGACAACCACGCAATATCTGCGTTATCTGCGGCGTACTTAAAGAAAAAAACGTAGTTTGCACCCTTCCGCTCAATGAGTGAAAACATATTTTCTACGTCGGTTTCAGACCTATTGGCATTCCCGAGAATGGATTGAATTTCCTTCTGATTTTCCGTAGTTATGGGAGCTAGAAGGTCAAACACTGTGTTTTCAAGTCCCTCAAGGCACTTTTTGAAAGATTTAATGTTTTGTTTGCAGTTATGGTGAGTAAAACCTTCCAGTTTTTTCCATAATCCATACAATTCATCGCGCTTTCTTTCTCGAATCTGCCCGTGGAATCGATTGGCCATCGGATCAATGGTCGTTACCGCCATTTGCATCCGTTCCCGCCGAGTTGGTTGCTGGTTAGACTCGAGATATTCCTCAAAGTCCTTAAGTGTTTTGTCCAAATGTGGATTAATCTTTTTGTCTTTCCAGCCATCAGGATAGTGCTTTTTGTCTTTCAAAATGCGTCTATACATTTTGTCCCGCTTTTGCTTAAAGTTGGGCGAAGGGACTTGTACGTCACTTCCTTCAACGACTCGCGGGAGTTTTTCGATAAATTCTCGCAACGAGTGTGCTGTCTGTGCGATGCGGTCTGGATTCTGTAAGTTATTCAAAGCGTAAAGTGCGCCAAGATACCACTGACTCAGCGGGTATTCCTCAGTTTCTCTGTCTTTTAAGGCTTCCAGTACCCGTTGCTGTTTGGGCGTTAGTCTTGGCAGTTCGTGACTATTGTGATTGTCAATTGCTTGCATTGTCATTCTCCGTAGAATTGTTTGTTCAACGCTTTATCGTTCTCGTTGACATCAAAATCTTCGTCGTCGATTTCGGAGAGGTGGACGTATAGTTGGTTTTTATCAAGTAGTTCTGCCAAGAGTTTCTTCTGTTTGTCTAGGCCGTTTTCGGTTTTGCCGATTGCTTTGAAGTCGTCCACCGCAGCCGCGGGCGTTTCCGGATTGACGTAGTAGTTCAGGAAAGAGTTTGAGGCGATATTTTCCCAAAGTGCGACAAGTGCCTCGGACGATTGCGTGGCTTGAATTTTATCCATGTAGGCTTCGTTGTATTTCATCAGTTCGAAATAGATGAAATCGCCGCCGCCCTGCCAGTTGACGAATTCGGAGATGCCGCCTTCCTCGCCGGAGATAACTTTCTTTAGGCGTTCCACCGGAATCTCTTCGGCGTAATCCATCTGCTCAATGCCGATGTATTGCCTTCCCATTTTGTGAGCGACAGCAGCCGTTGTGCCCGAGCCTAAATGGTAGTCTAGAACAATGTCCCCTTCCTCTGTGGAGTATTCAATTATTCGCTGGAGAAGTCGTTCAATTTTGGGATATGCAAACGCCTCTTGTGTACATCAATATCCAGTCAAAATCTTGGGAAAAGTTATAAGGCACGTTACTACGTCCACTTCGTGTTTTTCTCGGAACAGTTGCAATGAAGTTGTCTCTACCGAATATATCATCGGCAGCAACCTTGATATAGTGCATTTCCTGATCATCAATGTGGATGAAGATAACCCCATCATCCCTTAGCAACTCTCTTGCGACCTCCAGCCGATTTTTCATGAACGTCAGCCAACTGGAATGATTGAAGTTGTCGTTGTAACCGAAACTGTCGCTCCCCGTGTTGTAGGGTGGGTCGATGTAGATTAGTTTGACCTTTCCGCGAAACTGATCCTTGAGCGTATGCAGTGCCACAAGGTTGTTGCTTTTGATAATCAGGTTTTCGCGTATTACGCCGTTTTCATCGCGTTTAATCTCGGTCGGATTCTCCTCACCTTCCACCGTGTAGCGTTTCCAGTTGGTCAACACCTTCGGGTCGAAGAGGCGGTTAATCTCATCTTGCGCCAGAATCTCGTTGAAGAATATCTCTTTACGTTTTTCTTCGTCTTTTGTCTGTCCGCCTTCCAGGACGCAAACCTTGTAGGGCCAAACGAGGGATACTTCGCCCCGTTCTCGTAGGAAATTGCCCCCAATGTTCAAGCCGATTTTGTTGCGGAAGCGGGTGTAAGAGTTGCCGAGGAAATTTTTGTTGGACAGGTATTCGATGAAGGTGTTGGCGTTGAAGATCTAGTGTCCGTCGATTTCTTCAAAGAATTTGGCTTTGATTTCGTCTTCCGAGAGCAGCAGCCGCACGAGGTCGTGGTCAAGCTGTCTGGCGTGGCGGTGGATGGCAGCGGTAATGAGTTCGCCACCCTCGTCTAGGAGACGGTCGTCGGTTTTGAGGAGGTCGATTAGTTTTTGGTGGAAGTTGGTTGGCATGGTGGATTCCTACGTCAGGTTTTCGTTAGCTTGCGCCAAGAAGAGAATGTTTGATGCGGTCAAATGAAGGGCGTAAGTGGCTATGTGTTCGGGAACTAGAATCTCTTGCGTCCCCTGGCCGTGTCCGCCTAGTTCATTTCGAAGTGTAGGAACTCCAGCCTCCAATGTGTTCCGCAACGCCGAAAAGTGTGATTGCATGAAATTTGGAATCAGCTTGTTCTTGAATACGATGTCAACCAGGCGGTTGGCGGTAACTTTAGCACCGTAAACCCAGCCTCGCTTGTCACATATTGCTTTGAGGCAACTCTCGAAAGCCTTGAGACAATCGTTCAGGCATTCTTTGTATCGCTTTGCCCGGTAGTGCTCGTGGGCACTCAGGAATTCGGCATTCGCGCCTTGGTACATAGAATCGGAAAGCATACAGAGTGCGGGCCGCATCGCTTCAGAATGAAGGTACTGGGAATCTACTCGGATAATTTGGCCAGATTCGTACTGATAGCCTACACCGTGGTTACGGAATCGCTGGTTGAGTTCATTGACTGCATTCGTATATTGACTATGTTTCTTAATACTATACAAACGCATTTGCTGATAGTTTTTCTTACCAATTTCATTTGAAGGTAATGCCTCCAAACTTACTAAAGGAGATTGCTTATCGTAGGGATCAGGTTGGTTGGTCTGCTGAAAGAAGAGTTCAATGACATCAATTGCCTTTTCCGTCTCATCTATCTGGAGGAAAAAGTTCACGACTGCATCGAAATCGGAGTCTGCGTCTTTATCAAGTTCGAAGAGTCCATATTCGCGACATACCGTCTTATGAATGAACGCCCATACCTTGGTTGCTTCCTCGGAACAGATAAGGCCTCTGCTGGTACTGATGTGTTGGCCAAGCACATCTTTCATGATGTGCACGATTTGAACTCGAAGGGTTTCGGGAATATCCGCGTACTGGTAAAAGTCGGGAACTTCACCCCGATGCTGTTTCTGTCTATTGGAAAATATATCAACGACTGACATGTTTTTCTCCTTGCGGTGCAGGTTTGCTAATGACTGGCGTCCCACCTGCTCTCATGTGCCCTTCAATACTATGACTTAAGTCACAATTACAATATGTGAAAACTCACAAGCAGAATTCCTTTGTCGACGTGTAGCACAAAGTTATCTGTACGTTGCAGCAAATCCTAGTTGCGCAACAACCATATTTCTATTTTGTACATATGGTTCTCTAGTAAATCGCTCGCAATTATAGCATAAATCACTTTAAATACACAACCAATTTATCTTCATTCTCGTCCCATTCAGCATCATATCGATTGGTTTTTGTATAGTTTATTCTGTAGTATTCAAAAAACGACCGTGCTGATACGTCTGCGCCAGATGTCCTCTTTCGTAGTTTACATATACCTTCGTTATTTGCATCGTTGGTTAGTCCGATTCCTATACGACCACCGTCTTTATCATAATACAATATTGCCCAGTCGTACTGATCTAATTTGAAATGCTTGACGGCACCTTGGTTAAACCCAATTAAACCGCTCTTTGTAATTGACACCTTGGGCTTATATCCTCTACCAACCTGTGTAAATTTCTCGAATGACATTGCTCAATTTAACCTCCCTCACACGAAAATGATTTAACTATCCTTCATTGTATCACAATATATCACATCGTGTCAAATGAATTATGTGCCCTAATTTCAAGACAGTGAAACACGTCTCAATACGGACATAGATATACACAGTTAATCACGAGCGTCTATAATTGATACTGAATGCACAATTACACATATTAACTAACCTTGCTACACGCAACATATTTCATATCAAAATATCATCTTATATGTTTTTTAGTCGATGGGGATATGGATGGGATCGAGCATCGAATTGATTAGATGACCTTTTGTTTCCTGTTTGTGATGATGCCGGTGATATCTTGATGGAGTTCTGGCTTGTGTTGTTTTGGGATGAGAGGTTGCCTCGCTTTGGCGGCAAAGACGATATGTACGTAGAGTTGGATGCAGGTGTTTGCCAGAGAGACGGCTGTTATTGGTGAGGACAGAATATGCCGCTCCGCTGGAGCGGGAGAAACTACCAACTTTTTTCTACAGACATTTCACTCCGCTGGAGTGAAAACCATTCTACGAAGGGAAACTTTCTCAAAGCCAGTTAAAGTAGCAATTCTCATTTTGGAACTAAGACCCTATGGAGCCAAGCCAGTTCTGAGTTGTTTCAGCATGAAATCAAGTAATCGATTCGCTGAGAACGTCCATTTAGGTGCCAATTCTTACACAATCAAATGATTTTGGCCCAAGAATGACAAAAAATGAACTTGAGACCCACTGTTCAGACAAGTTCTAATCGGTACAATCGCTCGGCAAATTCAAAATGAGAATTGCTGCAGTTAAAGAGCGAAAAACGAGTGTTACTTGAAGAGGGAATAATTCCGTCGGGGATAATGGTGTGCCATATACGTTCAAACCAATGATTCAACCATAATACAAGCTGGCAATTCAAAACCTGCCAAGTGTCAGTCTATGTTACAATCATAACACAAGCAGACGCAACTTGCGTATCACGCCACAGTGAACGGGTTACGGAAATATCTCAACATAAGCTTGAGCGTGGGTGTTGTTCGATGTATCTACAGGTCCTTAAGCGTGCTTTTTTATTTGGCTTCAAGCGCTTCCGCGATTAAGAAATCCAACTTCCCGCTTGCTGAATCTTATTCAATATGGCGATCCCACTTTGCCCAGTCCAACTCGTTGAACCATCGTCTAAATTGAAGGTATTCGGCTTCAGGGAGCGCAAGAATCGCTTTGCTGAATTTCCGTAATGTTTGACATTTTGCTTTCTCCCTGTTTGTCGCGCAAAATCAATCTGATTTTCATAGAAACGGTAAACTACCTTCTCAGGCTGATTCCCGCTTTAGTGTTGATGGCGAAATCCTTTCATACATTGTTATCCCAACGCGCCGAATGTGCTCGGTTACATCGGGGTCGGTGATGTCGCGGAAGACGGAGAGGTCGAATGTATAGGGTAAAAGCAGGTCGTCCAAGTCGTTAGCGATGCGGAGCAGGACGTTCAGCGTCAGATCTGTTCCACCATGGAGGGTCAGGTCGATATCGGAACCAGTTTTGTGTGCCGCTTTAGCGCGTGAACCGTATAGGACCGCTTTCTCCACCTGTGGATAGCGTCTGAAGACATCGCATATTTTCCGGATGACAGGTTCTGGCAAACCACAGTCGGATTGGTGCAGGGGGTGGGCACTCATGCCGATTCCTCCTTTTTCAGGCGTTGGAGTTTCACTTGGAGCGCCTGAAATTCTGCAAAATACACTTCTAGAATCGCTTTAACAATCTGGGCGGCGGTGGACTCGTTGTAGGTGTGTGTAGTCAGGTTGCGACTTTGAATCATCGCCATCCATATCTCGCCGTTTTCAATCAAACCCGCTCTGAACGCGGCGCGCGTGGTGTCCTTAGATCCGTATAGGATTTGTGCCCCGTGTTTTTCGAGGAAGTCCTTTAGCGTATTCCACCCCAATTCGTGTGTGTATTTGAAACGCTGTATTAAACCCAGTGCTTCCAGCTTTGAGAGTTGGCGGCGGCGTGCCAGTTCGACAGCGTCCTTCAATTGGGAGAACACCTTGTCAAAGTTATTGGCTCTCTGAATCCAGCGGATGTCTTGGTTGTTCATAAGGGAATCTTTAGTAAGTCTTTAGTAGGACTTACGTAGTTCGGTCTGTAGAATCGATTATCCGTCGCAGTCTATTGTCGAGAATCGGAATGGATCTCTATCGCACGGGATTTTCTATCGCATTCACTATCCGTTCACTTGATCGTTATTCATTCGGTCGATCCCTCCTACAGACACACACGTAGGAGCGATCTCCTGTTGCTGTGTAAGTCCTAATTTAGGTTTGCAGCGAGATTCTTGATTCGAGATTTCAAGGCTGGTGCGCAGAGGATCTCTATCGCAGTCATTATTCATTCCTTTGATCGCACCCTACGAACGCAATCGTAAAATTTTTTGCTAACGGATATAAAAAAAGCCATATAGTGTCAGTTCTATATGGCTTACGGATGCCGGAGGTCGGACTCGAACCGACATGGACCCAAGGCCCGCTGGATTTTGAATCCAGTGCGTCTACCGATTTCACCACTCCGGCTAAAGACGGTGTATTTTAGCACATTCTCGGTGTGGGAATCAAGCGCAAAATGGGCACATGCGAGGGACGATTGCACCTTCAATGACCTACGCCGTCAAGATCCCCTCTGCGATTTGATGATTGTCGATTGTGTGCGATAAAGTGTTGGGTTTCACTCGCGTTTCGGTTCTTTCGGGCGGAATGAAACCTCGAAAGTCTTCTTTACTGTGCGCGATACTCTGCGCGATTTCTTTCGGACTTCCGTTCAACCCAACCTACGCGCTGCTATGGCACTCCACCGGAGGCAGGACAGGTCGCGATTCGGAGATCGCTCCTACAGTGATTTCCGATGGATTTCCGTTCAACCCAACCTACGCATTGGTAAGTTGTACCTGCGGCTGGGCAAAAAGTTGCGTTGACGGAAAAAAGGGACTGTGCTAATATACTTTAGGATTCGCGACATCATCACTTCATCTTCAGAAGGAGCGAGAAATGCAGATAGAGAAACGGCTTGAGGAGCTTGGTATTACGCTGCCCCCGGCGGCAACACCGGTGGCGAATTATGTGACAACCGTCCAAACGGGGAATTTGGTGTTTACGTCGGGGCACGGTCCGGGGAATGGAGAGGGCAAGATTTATAAGAGTCAACTCGGTACCGATGCGGAGATTAAGGACGGGTATCAATCGGCACGACAGGTGGCAATCAACCTAATCGGCACACTCAAACAGGCTCTTGGCGATTTGGATCGGATTCAACGTATTGTGAAGGTGGTCGGCTTTGTCAACTCCGCGCCGACGTTTACGGATCAGCCCGCCGTCGTCAACGGGGTGTCCGACCTCTTTGTCGAAGTGTTTGGCGACAGAGGGAAGCACACACGCTCGGCGGTTGGAATGTCGCAATTGCCCGGGGGAATTCCGGTTGAGGTTGAGATGGTGGTTGAGATTGACGCATAGGGTTACCGGGGGAGGATTGTCATGTCGGTTCAAGTCGTAAAACCGCGTATTCGGGGATTCATCTGCACCAATGCGCATCCCGTTGGTTGCGAGAGAATTGTGCAAGAGCAGGTTGACTATATCAAATCGGTAGGGGCGCCGAAATCCGCCAATCTCAACGCTCTTGTTGTTGGCGCGTCGGCGGGATACGGACTGGCGTCGCGCATCGCATTGACGTGGCTATACGGCGCAAAGTCGATCGGCGTTTATTATGAACGACCCGCAGACGGTAGACGGACAGCTACCGCAGGCTATTATAACTCGTTTGCTTTGCGGCGGCTGGCTCGGGCGGATGGTTTCTTCGCAAGCGATTTGAATGGCGATGCGTTTTCCGATGATTTGAAACGGGAGACAATCGGTCGGATTAAACAGGAATTGGGAAAGGTCGATGTGTTGGTCTACAGTCTCGCCTCGCCTCGGCGCAATCATCCGCGAACGGGCGCAGAGCATCAGTCCGTGCTGAAACCGATTGGCGAGCCGTACAAAGGCAAGACAGTAGACCTTAACCGTGAAGTCATCACAGACGTTCTCATTGAACCGGCAACAGAGGCGGAAGTCGAAGATACGGTCGCAGTCATGGGCGGCGAGGATTTGGAAATGTGGGTGGAGGCACTGCTGGCGGAGGATTTGTTGGCGACCGAGTCAACGGTTGTCACCTATACGTACATCGGGCATGAACTCACATGGCCGATATATCGTGACGGCACGATAGGGAAAGCCAAGGAGGACCTTGAGGCACGCATAAATGCCCTAGACGCGAAACTCTCGTCCGAGTTGGGCGGACATGCGTATCTTTCGGTCAATAAAGCCGTGATTACGCAGGCGTCATCGGCGATTCCGGTTGTTCCGCTTTACATCAGCGTGCTTTATGACATTATGGATGCACAAGGAACGAACGAAGATCCGATTCACCAGATGGGCAGGTTATTCAGTGAACATTTGGGACCTGGTTTGACGCCTACGTTGGATGCTGATCGTCGGCTAAGACTTGATGACCGTGAACTTCGATCCGATATCATGGTAGAGGTGGCGAGGCGTTGGGAGGAAGTGAACACGGAGAACTTTCTTGATTTGTCCGATTACGCCGGATTTAAGCGCGGTTTCCGCAACCTGTTCGGCTTTGAAGTGAATGGCGTTGATTATGATGAGCCGGTGGAAACCGAATTGGTTTGAGAGCCTGTTTGAATAACAGGTGGCGTTGCCGTTTTTAGGCATTTGAATATTATTACGTGTGGGAGCTCTATCGCACTCCTTATTCAGTCGCTTGATCGCAGTGCGCACCCTACGAAATGGTGCATGATTTTAAGCCTGATTTGATGATTGAAGAGAAAATCCCTATCGCGCACGCTAACCGCTTGCCTGATTCTATTCGGTCATTTGATCCGTTCAAGAAATGGTGGGCAGTGCCCACCCTACAAAAAATGAATGAAGTCGAGTTAAGAGCTTGTTTGGATAATGGGCGACGAAGCCATCTCTGGTAATTTGAAAAAGGCATATTCGTTTTGTTGCCTCAGCTGGTATACGCCTGTTCAGATTCTATCTTCGATTTGATGATCGGAAATCGCACGCTAGTGCTTTCAATGGCTAGTGGGATTTCTGTGGGAGTTCTATCGCACGGGATTTACTATAAGATCTCTATCGCCTTCGCTATTCGCTCAGTTGATCGCTCCTTGTCCAGTCGCTTGATCCCTCGCGAAACAGAGAGACTCCTTCCTCAACTGTCGGACAAAGACTTCCCTCCATCAGTAGCATTGGACGATTGCAATGGGGGAGATGTGGTTATGTCGAGACAATGGCTGTGGTTCTGTGCACGCAGTGTAGGTTCTCGGGCAGACAACTATTTCCCTTAGTCACTACTGCGAATCAGGTTACATCTCTTCTCATACCCGGCAATTGCACCTCTTTGTTTTCGATTGGCACTGTAATTGCTCAACCTTACCTAGAACTGATATGAGCGGCATGAATCTGACGCTAACGGATTATAAAACGTGCCATCTACTCAGTGAATCGAATCTCAATCCGCAATTTTATCCAATAAATCATTCACGGTTCGTCAAGAAAGAGATATTGAACGGAGGAGGTATCTATCATGAAACTGAACCCCAGCCATTTGCTGATAATCATTGCCATGCTTTGCGTGATAATAGTAGCAGGCGCAGTTTACATCGCCATTCAGAATGTGAAAGACACGACTCGCTTTACGGTAGAATCGATCTTGCCCGAAGGAACGGTTTCGCAGCGTGAGAACCTCACGTTCGCGTTTTCCGATCCGGTTGTCGAAGAGCGCTTACTCGATAAGGACCTGGACTATTCTCCGATTGAGTTTTCGCCTGCGATTCCGGGAAAATTTCGTTGGGTAGACACGGATAGGCTTCGGTTTTTTCCGGAAGTTACGTTTGCTCCTTCTACCGTATACACAGCGAAAGTGTTTCCAACTGTTAGCCACTCGCCGGATCGAGTTCTGAGCGGAAAGCGGACACTTTCCTTCGCTACCGAGCGGTTCAAGGTCAAAGAATCAAGACTGTCGTTTGAGCAAGGGGCGGGCAGAAAGAGCCGAGCAAAGATCCGTGCGGCGGTTGAATTCAACTATCCCGTCGATCCTGCCGCACTGAAGGAAAGACTCACGATATCGTATGAGGACGGAAAGACGATTTCGTATCAACCTGTGACCGAGGAAGCATCAGATATAATCGATCTAGAAACTGTCGAGATTGAGCGTAGCGAGGATAAACAGCGCTTTGCACTTAGGCTTGAGAAAGAATTCACATGTGTCAATGGAGGGGTTGGTCTCAAGAGCGCTTACATCAACAAAACCGCATTGGAAGGACGCGGGCACTTGATTGTCGAAAATGCAGGTGTGCGGGATAGTGGTGGCGGGCACTATCTGGAGGTTCGGTTCAATTCAAAGGTCGCCCCTGACCAAGCACAACTGTTCCTGACCGTCGAGCCGGAGGAAAATTATCAATTGGTTTCTCACCGACGTTATTTGCGGATTGAAGGCAAATTCGAGCCTGGCGACCAACGTACTGTAAAAATAGGTCGAGGTCTATCTGCCCAAGATGGGACAACTTTAAAGCGGAACTTTTCAACAACGCTTACGATTCCGAACCTTCAACCGAACCTGAGATTCGTCGTCGGCGGGTTATATCTTCCTAGGGATGGTAATCTGAACCTCGGTTTAGCCACGGTTAACGTGAACAAGGTGAAGGTTGGTATTGAGAAAGTGTATGCCAACAATCTTGTTTTTCTGGCGAGTTCCCAAGGTTGGTCGCGGTGGGCGAGCAACCTTGGGAAGTCTTTACACAGCGAAGAGATTAGGATAGAGTCGGTGTTAAATGAGGAGGTCACGACACCAATCTCCTTGGCAGAATATCTGGAGGGTGACCGAATCGGTATCTTCAAAGTGACTGCCCGCGAATCGGAGAGGCGGTGGCGTTACGCAACTCAGTGGGTCATGGTAACCGACCTTGGCATAATGGCGAAGAAGACGGCAGACGAATTGTGGGTGTGGGTCAATTCACTGTCCACGTTGAAAGGAGTTGAGGACGCGGTCATTGAGGTTATCAGCGACAATAATCAGATCCTGCTGAGCGGTACTACCAATTCCGACGGTGTTGTGAAATTCTCTTCAGTATCTGAAAAGATTGAAGGATTCGTCCCATTCATGATTACCGCGGCGAAAGGCAAAGACCTTTCCTTTATTGAGTTAAATCGCCGTAAACTGTCAACCACCAACTTTGGGGTTGCCGGTGCACCATATCTGGATAGCGGTTATGAAGCATTCGTATACACTGATCGAGGAGTTTATCGACCTGGCGAGACTGCGAACCTAGTGAATATTGTGCGTGGAAAGGGCAACCTGACTCCACCTTCACTTCCGGTGCTGATACAGGTGTTGGCGCCCGACAAACGCATCTTTCGAGAATTTCGTTCGCAGACAGGCAGGGGAGGCGCTTTCGAGCTAAGCGTGAAATTCCCTGAATACGCCAAGACGGGGCGGTACACTGCCAAGATTCATGTTGCAGACAACGAAATCGGGCGTGCCAGCTTTCAGGTCGAGGAGTTCATGCCCGACCGGATTAAGGTCACTCTAACGACGGATAAACCGGTTTATGCGGTGGGCGACGAGATTGCAGTTGACGTTGAGGCGGTAAACCTTTTTGGGCCACCAGCGGCCAATCGGAAAGTTATAGCTAGTTGCGATATTGAGGCAAGCGAGTTTGCACCCGAGAAGTGGAGTTCGTTTACGTTTTCTAATGCTACGTTAAAGTTCAAGAAGCGTCATATTAATCTTGGCGAGTCACGTACGGATGAATTTGGAAAGACAGTCTATCACCTTCCGATACCCTCGGAATTAAAGCCGCAATCCGCGCTGAGCGGTGTATTTGTTGCCACCGTCAGCGAACCTGGAGGACGAGCAGTCAGCGCCTACAGAGGGGTGACCATTCATCCTTATACCCATTATGTTGGAATTCGTCGGTCGCCGGAAGGTTATGCAAAGCTTAATGAGGAGACGACTATCGAATATATTTCTGTCGACAAAGATGGCATCCTGTCCGGCGGGCGAAATTTGAAGCTGACGACTTACAAAATCCGTTGGAACTCCATTTTACGCCGAAATAGTAGTGGAAATTATCAGTATGTGTCGGAAAAACAAGCAGAAATACTTCGATCGATTCCGCTTACTTCGGTAGAAGGGATTGGCAGGTATGCGTTCGCACCGGCAGAATATGGCGAATACCGGATAGAGGTTCGGGATTTGGACTCCGGGGCGTCCGCTACGACGGAATTTTACACCGCCGGTTGGGGTTACACGCCTTGGGCAATGGAAAATCCGGACCGGCTTGAGATTGACCTGGATAAAGCGAGCTATCAGCCCGGCGAAATTGCGAAAGCGCAGATTAAAGCCCCATTTGCCGGCAAACTCATCTTGACGATAGAGCGGGAGAAGGTATTGAGTTACCGAACGGTAACGATGCAGGAGAACACTGCTGTCATTGACATACCGATTCGGGCTGAATACAAGCCCAACGTCTACCTGTCCGCCAGTCTTATTCGCTCAACCACTTCATTGGAGAAGCATTCCCCTGCCCGTGCCTTCGGTGTCGTTCCGCTTAAGTTGAACGATGACGTCAATCGATTGGCAGTCGAGATTGACGCGGTGGAGAAGTCCCGTCCGAATCAAGAACTAGAGGTTGTCGTCCGTGTAGAGGGGCCGTCTCCAGCCAAGAGGGGAGTATACCGACTCACGGTTGCAGCGGTTGACGAAGGTATCCTTCAGTTGACAAACTTCCAGACTCCGGACGCCCACGGCTTTTTCTTTCGACGAAGGGGTTTGAATACCGACACGTTGGATCTCTATTCAGCGGTATTACCGGAAATCGAGTCAGCAACGGGTAAGTCTAGCACTGGCGGCGGCGATGGGGTTGATGCGGGGCGAAAAAAGCGGTTGAGCACCGTCAGCGTGACGCGAGTGAAGCCTGTCTCGCTTTGGTCGGGTATTGTTACGACTGATGACATGGGCACAAGTGTCGTTCGATTCAGTATACCACAGTTCAACGGCACACTACGTTTGATGGCGGTTGCGTTCGCAGGCGATCGGTTCGGAAAGGCTCAGGAATCCGTCATCGTCCGCGATCCAATTGTTCTGACACCTACCTTTCCCCGGTTTGTATCGAGCGGCGACCGGTTCAAAGTTCCCGTGAGCGTGTTCAACGGAACGGTGGAGGACGGTGACTTTGACATCGCGCTGAGTCGGGAAGGAGCCGTTGAGATTCTGGGGGACAGCACGCAATCAATTCGTCTCAACACCGGTGAAGAGAGGCAAGTGTTGTTTGAACTTGCCGCCCAAGATGCGATGGGTAAGGTCACGTTCAACCTCTCGGCAAAGGGCAATCGCGAAAGTACACGGATGATTACAGATGTTCCAATTCGCCCGGCGACACCTCCCGTGACACAATCGGGCTACGGTGTGGTTAAGGCTGAACGCACGGCAGATTTTACTTTTCCGTCGAACTACATTGCGGGAACTGAGGAATTCGGGCTGACGCTGTCATCGTTTCCGGCAGTAAAGTTTGCCGGTGGAATCTCGTATCTTCTGCGGTATCCTTACGGGTGAGTTGAACAGGTCACGGCGGGGGTCTTCCCGCTGTTAGCTTTTGATAACATTGCCCAAACAATTGCTCCGGATCTCTTTGCGAAAGGCAGCGCGGATTATTTCATTAACGAGGGTATCGCCAAGCTAGAAAGCATGATGATGCCGGACAACTATTTCGCTTATTGGCCAGGCGGCAACTACGCGAACTACTGGAGTAGCATATTTGCCGCGCACTTCCTCGTTGAAGCGCGAAAAGCCGGCTATCAGGTTTCCGACCGCATTTATCAGATGATGCTGGAGGCGCTGAAACGGGAAGCCAAGCACGGGGCGCGGGGGCGTAATGAACTTGAACGGATTGCCTATGCGGTTTACGTCTTGGCAGCAGCGGGTCAACCAGAGAAGAGCACCATGCTCTACTTGAAGAACAACCGATTGGAGGACCTCAGCGATTACAGCGAGTTTCAACTAGCCGGCGCGTTCGCGCTATCTGGCGACCTTGATACCGCGGTTTCAATGCTCCCAAGAGACATTTCACCCACAAGCGACGAGATGCGAGAATCGGGCGGGAATTTCAACTCTCCGGTTCGGGCTCAGGCTATCATGCTTGATGTACTGGCGGAAGTGCATCCCGACCACCCGACGGTGTCACAGCTTGTAAAGAGTTTGACTGACGCAGCATCTGGCAAAGGTCGGTGGCAAACGACTCAGGAAAACGCGTTTGCGTTCCTCGCGCTCGGAAAGATACTGAAGCAAGATATTGGAGCACAGTATACGGGCACAATCACTATTGACGGGGAACACCTTGCGGAGTTTGGGCCAAGCGATCAACAGTATTCAAGCAAAGAGTGGGGCGGCAAGCGTGTACGGTTGAGCCTTGAGGGCACAGGAAACAGCTACTACCAATGGCGGTCTTTTGGCGTCGAGACGGGTTCGTCTATTGAAGAGTTCGATAGGGAATTGCAGGTTAGACGCCGGTATATGTCGGAGGCTGGCGAGCCGATTGAGGACGGTGTTTTCAAGCACGGCGATATGGTTGTAGCGGAGATTTCAGTCAAGGCGCTGACCGCCAATCTGGAGAATGTGGTCGTTGTGGATATGCTTCCCGCAGGATTCGAGATTGAAAACCCGCGCTTGGAATCTCGCGCAGGTATTTCATGGCTGTCCAGAAAGCGTTTCAAGCCGGACTACGTGGATATCCGCGATGATCGTCTCCTTTTCTTCGGCAAATTCCCGCGAAGGAAAGAGCAGAAGTTCTACTACGCGTTGAGAGCCGTTACACAGGGCGAATTCATACTGCCACCTGTCACGGCTGAAGCCATGTACGATCCGTCGAAGTCATCGGTGGCATCGGGAGGACGAATCAGTGTTGCACCGTGATGCGATGAAGGTTTCATTGACTGAATTCCGGCAACCAAATGCTAACTACCTTTATGCTCGATCTGGATTGTCAACTGCAGTGCTACAAAACCATTTGGCAATCCACCAGAGGCAAAAGCACAGCTCAATAAACCCGTTAGACGATATGGAGGAAAGGAAAATGAAAAGGCAATTCTGCACGCTGAGTATGTGTTTGATCATGTTTACAGTTACGAGTTCAATTCAAGGGAATGAGTTAAGCGACGTTGACATGGCGGAGCAGGCGAAGCATCTTATTGCTTGCTATAGGGAAGGCCATATTGATGCCTATTATACCTTGAATGCTACAGGCGGCGAGGGGTTAGTTCCAGTGTTTCTCGAAGCGCTGCGTGATTCTGACGCGAACGTTAGGATTCTCGCCGTAAATCAACTCACAAACTATAGGAAGGTAGAGACGATTGGACCGATTTCGGATGTGCTCAAGCACGACAGTCATGAAGGGGTGCGTGCAGCGGCGGCAACAAGTTTGGGGCAGCTTGGATATCGTGAGTCGAGTCCTTACTTGCTTGATGCCTTGAATGACAAATCGGCTAGCGTGGTGGAAGCGGCGATACGAGGTTTGGGATGGCTGAAATCTCGTGAAGCCGTACAACCATTGAAAGACAAACTGCGCGGCGACAACGAAAAGGACTGGGTAATTCAGCGCGCTGCCTCGGACGCCTTACAAGACATTACTGGCGAGGACTGGGGTCAAGGTATACACGAATTCCCCCCGGAACTCAGAGTGCGTGATGCTGATATCACGCTTGAAGCCTATCAACGCGCGATGGAATATCTCGGAGAGAGGCCTCCAGAGATGATTGATACCACCATCACTACGGAGGAGTTAACTTCGGCGGAGGGGTTTTACGTCGGGTATTGGAATCGCCTGACGATTATTGAGGGGTATCATTTGAAACAGAACCTACAAGTTTGCAAAGGTGCGCTGCAGCAAACATTGCAATCGAGGAAATTGAACGAAGTGATAGAGGATATAGAGGATGATGTCATGAACGCGCAGAAGGAGTATGATGAGGCGTGACAGAAATACGAGGATTTCTTGGCTAATAGTGTTTGGGCGGATTGATGTACCCCCGGTAGGAAAGTATTGTAATTCATGTTGTTCCGATTTTAAGATCCTGCAGTAAACGGAACTATGCGTAGGGAACACAGATCTGCGTTCCCTACAGATACAATTGTAAAACGAAAAACATAACGTGTTGTATGCGCAAATGGAGGCAACTATGATGAAACAGCTACTAACGTTGATGAGCGCGTGCTTTATATTCTCTCTAATGGTACTCTCGGTTCGGGGGAGTGGGCGACCCGACGATGACATGAAGAATCATGTGAAAGAGCTTATTGGCCGCTATAAGCAGGGGGATCGTGAAGCCTACGACCTACTGATTGTAAACATTGATGAAAAATTGTTTCCGGTGTATCTTGAGGCGCTCAAGGATGCTGACGCCAAAGTTAGAAGGCTTGCGATTAGGCAACTCGCGAGGTATAAGAAAAAGGAAGCTATCGCACCGATAGGACAGTTGCTTGAGAGCGACGCCAGCGAAGGCGTGCGTCGGGAGGCAGCTTCAAGATTGGGGCATTTGACCTACCCAGAGTCTAGTCGACTTCTGATTGATGCGCTGGACGACGACTCACAGCGTGTGGTGGAAGCAGTGATACGAGCGTTAGGTAGGTTGAAGTCTAAGGAAGCGATTGAGTCGTTGAAGGAGAAGCTGAAAGGCGACAATGAAAAAGACTGGGAAATTCAACGCGCTGCTGCTTACGCGCTGCGAGTCATCACTGGTATGGATTGGAGTGAAGGTATACATGAAGTTCCGCCGGAATACCGGACGCGTGATGAAGAGTTTACATTTGAAGCATACGAACGCGCAATTCGCTACTTTTCTAGATCTGTGCCTACTATGATTGACACGACAATCATAATTGATGAGTTGATCCACAGCGAGATGTTCTATATCGGCGGTCCAAATCGTTTTACCATTCTTCAGGGATTCCACCTAAAGCAAAATGGACAACTACAGGAAAAAAACCTTAATCAGGCTCTGTTAGCACAGAAGTTAGGTACAATGACGGACGATGATGTGACCAAAGCTAATGCCGCGTACGATCAAGCGCAGAAAAAGTACAAAGATTTCTTGGGGAAAAGTGGATGGGCGGATTGATTCCCATACTCCGAATGGCAAGGCATTGTCATTATGAGATTATTTTAACAATAAACTAGCGGGGGCGATGACCGCAGTCCCGGGAGGGTTACAAATTCAATCGCATCAGGTGGGAAAATATTCATACGCCGAAAACTGGAGGAAATAATGTCAGAAAAACTGTTGATTTTCTTGGGCACATGCTTGTTAAGCTTTTCTATTACGTCTTCAATCCAAGGAAACGGGGCGCTGAAAGGTGAAGACATTGCGGCACAGGCAAGAGAGCTAATCGTGCGTTATGGGCAGGGGGATTCGGGAGTCTATTACAGGATGGCAAACACTAGAGATGATAGGTTGGTTCCGGTGTTTCTTGAAGCACTCAAAAATTCCAACTCCAGGATAAAGATTCTTGCGATAAGTCAGCTTCGAAAATACGGAAAAAAAGAAACTATCGTCCCCATGGTGGAATTGCTCAAACACGACGAAAATGCCGACGTACGTGCGGCAGCCGCTGCCAGTTTAGCTCGGTTTCGCACCGCGGAGTCAAGCCAAGATCTCCTCAATGCTCTACATGATGAGTCCCCCAGGGTAGTAAGGGCTGCGATAAGGGTATTGGGACACCTAAAGTCAAAGGAAGCGGTTGTACCGCTGAAGGCGAGATTGTCCATAGATAACGAAAAGAATTGGGCAGTTCGGCGGGCCGCTAAAGACGCATTGGAATCCATCATTGGTGCTGACTGGAAGCGAAGCATGCGCGAGATTCCGCCCCAGTTTCGAGCACGAAATGAAGATATCACGCATCAAGCCTATGAGGCCGCGATGGAGAATCTGGGTAGCGCGCTTGGTAAAATTAACAGAGCTGGCTCAATAAGGGAACTAAGTGTAGATGAGGAATTCTTACGCGACTATGGAAAGACGGTAATTGTTATTGAAGGATACTACCTGAAACAGAACGCAGAGATTTACAGAAAGGCGCTTGAAAACGCACGGCTTTCAGTGGAATTAGGTGAGATGACGAATGATGATGTGACAAAAGCCGAAGCCACTTACAATCAAGCCCAGTCTAGGTACGAGGATTTTCTGGCAAACAGTGTTTGGGCGGATTGAATTAAGAAGATGTGAGGAATCTCTGGCACATCTCAATGGTGGGCAGTGACCACCCTACAAGTGTTTTCTATAGGGAATAGCCATCCACGGCTCGACGGAATGCTTTGATATGCGCCGGTGTTGTCCCGCAGCATCCACCAATGAGATAGGCGCCCTCTTCGATTAACTCGGGCACGTAGCTTTCCATTTCTTCCGGCGCTTGTGAATAGTAGGTGCGGTGATTTTCGTCAAGCTGCGGCATGCCGGCATTGGGATAAGCCATTATGTGTTTTGGCTCCACTCCACCCTCCTCCATGGCGATTCGTGCCTGTCGCACGCCGTTGATGGCATACGGCATCCCAGAGTGTTCGCTCCTCCTCGTTTCAGCGCCGCAGTTTAGTCCAAGCAGGTGAACATCATCAAGTAGGTTGTTTCCGTCGGAATACTCGCCGCTCGACAGAATATTGAGTAGGTCGGTAGCGGAATGTCCCCAGTCCGTTTTATAGATTATCTCACCGGTGCGCCGATCTTTGGTATACTTGTAGGTCAGATTTACCGCAATCGGGATCCCTACTCCCCTAGCCAAATCGACTGCAACTGCTGCCTCTTTCGCAGAGAACATCGTCTCAATACAGAAAAAATCCACCCCGCCTTCCGCTAACGCGGAGATAACCCTCTCGTGGGCGTTCCTGACATCCTTGTTTGGAATTCCGAAGTCGGTGCCGCCGCTGTCGGCTTCGATTGCTCCGGGAGAGGGACCAACCGATCCCGCAATATATACATGTTTGCCGCTTTCTTCAACCGCGGCTCTAGCGTGTTTAACGGCAGCCGTTACCAGTTGTTCGGCTTCAGCCGCGCTTTTTCCCGCCATTTCCAAATGCAGCGGTGACACGACAAAGGTATTCGTGCCAACCACGTCAGCTCCTGCGTTAATGTACGACAAATGGATGTCAACGACGGCTTGCGGGTACAGTTCGTTGGCTAACGCACTGTTCACTAGCTCTATACCCTTGGCGAATAGTTGAGAACCGAAGCCGCCGTCATAAATCATTGGCTTAGGTTCTTCGAGTCGTTCCAGAAAGGTTTTCATGAGCGATTTAGGTGGATAGTTCTGTTGGATTGTGTTTTTTGACTATTGAGGCATGGAGTTTGGTTTTGACAGGAAATTGGAGCAAAGTTGTTGGTGAATACATTCGCTGGCCAAAATTAGTCACAATTATTTTATCAGACTCAATGGAGTAGTTTCAATCCATTCTTCAGAATCTGCCAGGGGATGGTGTCTGATTTTGATGTATGGTGGTGTCTCTACACACTCCCGAAGTCGCGATGCGGAGAGGAATCTTTATGGGATTTCTATTGCACTCCTTGTTCAGTCGCTTGATCGGGTGAGATCGGTCTCTTAACCTAGTCAAATTCGCTTGACGGAATAAGAAAAATGGTGTACACTCTATATGTCTCTAGAGCGGAGTTTTTGTGTGCCGGGATGTCGGAATTGGTAGACGAGCTAGATTCAGGATCTAGTGGGCATTATTGCCCGTAGGGGTTCAAATCCCCTTCCCGGCATTCGCAGTGAGACGCTACGAGCGTCAACTGTTTCGTTGATAGTCGTTGAGTTAATTCGTACGAGGTTGGCAACCTTGCTACCCAGTTCACCGTTCAGCATTCAAGGTTTCCGGCACTACACGAAGAAAAAGCATTACTGCGATATAGCCGATTCCCGCTAAAACAAAACTAGAGGCGCCCAACCCCCACAGATCAGCGACATTTCCAACAAGGAGATGTCCCGCAGCCCCACCAAAGTCTCCTAGCAATCGCCACACACCGAGGAATTCCCCAGTACCATCCTTTGGGGCAAGATCAGCCCCGAGCGTCATCATGATGCCCGATCCGACACCGTTGCCAAATCCGATTAGAATGGCTGTCCCCAGGAGGGTGCCAAAACGTTCGGTGAACGGCATCAATACCATGCCTGTAGCAAAGATAAAGAAACATGGGACAGCCGAATATCTCCTACCAAATCGGTCCATAAGAAATCCTGCCAGCGGAAACAACGACATATCCACAGCCGAAGAAATCATGACGATTAGTCTGACGGTACGCGCCGGCAATTCGACATATTCACTGGCATACAAGGGGATTACAACCCACCGTCCTTGGCGAAGTGTTTGAACGCAGATTTGGGCGAGACCGGCTGTTAGTAAAGTTCGGTGATGTGTTTTCAGCAGCCTTGGCAAGCGTCCTAAATTCAGAGAAAGAGGACTAGCAGAAGGATTTCTAGTTTCCGAGATAAAGAGTATACAAAAAATAGATGTCAACCCGCCGACAGCGAAGTATACAAAAAATGGGGTGCGTAGGCTCGCGCCGAGGAAGATTGCAATCAGTTGCCCTCCGAAAGCGCCAATGCGGTTGATGCCTCCAAAGAGAGCAATTGATCGTCCCCTCTCACTTCTCGGAATAACATCTGTCATGTAGGCATGCCGGGAGAGCGACCATAAAGCCCCGCCTATTCCTCCAATTAGTCGATAAATGATGAGTTGAAAAACATTGGTGGCGAGTCCTACACCGAGCATGGACAGAGCATCGAGCATGGCGCCGACAATCATTGAAGGTCTTCGACCAATTCGCTCAACCAAAATACCGGCGGGTAGGTTGCCGACGACTGCAACGGCAATGACGAACGTAGTCAGCCCATACGAAAGAGAAAAAGACTTCACATAAATTGCAAATGTCGGAGTGACGACGCCTTGTCCGAAGGCGAGTAGAAGGGCTGGCAGATAAACGGGTAAGATTAACGAACGGCGGGAGAATTTTTCCTTGTCCAAATTTATGCTCAGTACCACGGTATCTGCGTTCGTGCTAAGATGTATTGCCGAAAATGTAGATAAATCTTCTGATATTCGGAGTTATTGCTAAGTGATGGCGGCTCCTTCGCTCGTAACGACCATATCTCATGTAGAGAATTTGTGCTTTGGTCAGATAGAAGTCATAACGCACAACGTCAAGGCTGGCAACCGGGTTCTTGGAATGCCCCGGAGTGTTGATGGTAATGGACGATTGCCTCGTCAAACTAGGTTTCCAAGTTGGAGAGGGCATCCTTAAAGCATTGATAAGTGACATCGTCAAAAAGAACGAATCGTACTTCCTCTATTCCCTGATGTGTGCCCACAAACTCTTTCACCGCGTTTAAGCCAATGGCAGCGGCTTTGGGAGTTGGGTAGCCGTAGATTCCCGTGCTGATTGAAGGAAAGGCGACTGTGCCTAGACCGTGCCGAAGCGCCAAAGCTAAACTTTCATAATAGCAGCTTGCGAGCAATGCGGGTTCATTTGAATTTCCGCCGCGCCAAATCGGTCCCACGGTGTGGATGACATACCGTGCAGGGAGATTACCTCCTGTCGTAATCACTGCTTGTCCCGTGGGGCATCCGCCCTGTCGAGAGCGAATTTCGTTGCACTCCTCCATAATCTTTGGACCGCCGGCGCGGTGGATTGCCCCATCGACCCCGCCACCTCCCGCAAGCCGCTCATTGGCGGCGTTCGTGATGGCATCGACTTTCTCTTTGGTGATGTCTCCTTGGACAAGCTTGATTCGTGTTTGGTTAATCGGTTTTTCCATTTCCTCCGCCTCCAAGGCATCAACCATGCGATATCGGTCTGAATCCACGGACGTTAAGATAATGGCATTGCTAACTACGTGATGTTCTTCACCGCGCTTGCCAGAATTTCGAAGATTAACTCTTCATAAGTGATTCCGTCTGTCTCTGCTTGGGCCGGGAGATCGCTCAATTCTGTTAAACCGGGAAGCGTGTTCAGTTCCATTACGTACGGCGAGCCATCCGTATCAACCAACATATCCACTCTTGACGCCCCCCAACAACCGATTGCTCTATGTGTATTGACGGCAATTTCTTGCACGCTCCTTGTTAGACGGTCTGATAGTCTGGCTGGTAGGATGAATTCTGTCATCCCCTCGGTGTATTTTGCTTCGTAATCGTAGAACTCACGCTTAGGTACCAATTCAAGCACTGGTAGGGCGCGAAGATTCTCTTTCATCCCCAATAGTCCAACCGTGATTTCTTGGCCTTCAATATATTGTTCGAAAAAGATCCCTCCAAACTCGAATTGGGTCTTGTGGGCGATTCGTTTCAATTCCGGTACTTCTTTAACAATTGATACACCAATGCTTGAGCCTTCCGAGGTTGGTTTAATCACGAGTGGCAAGCCTAATCTGCCAACCGCTTCGTCGCATTGCTTGAGCAGATCGGCCTCCGGGTCCACAGCAAGATAGCCTGGCGTAGGGACATTGGTCGTGGACAATACACGCTTCGTCATAATCTTGTTCATGGCAAGAGCGCTCGCAAGCACCCCCGAACCGGTATAGGCAATTTCAAAGGCGTCCAAAACTCCTTGAATCGTGCCATCTTCACACCCTTTTCCATGCAGCGCAAGGAACGCAATCTCGACGGCTTCTGATCGTATTTTGTCAATCCAGTCATCCGAGATTGGATCGATTGCGATTGGATTTGCGCCGAGATTTTGGAGCGCTGATATTACGCGAGCCCCAGACCGCAATGACACCTCTCTTTCGCTGGACTTTCCACCTAGTAAGACAGCGATTCGCTTGCTCAATAATCCTTCCATTTCCGTATCTATAATGTTCCTTGGCACTTGATGTTCCCGGGATGCTGTTGGTGAAACTCTGAAGGACATTATTCCTACCCCCAACATGGGTTGTGTTGGCTTCACCTGTCGAACCGCTGCTCGATCGGTTCTGATAGAGGTCGGGGCCTTGGAGAGGCATCGGCATCACGAGATCACGGCAATTATGCCATCTCGCCAAAAACCAATATTTCGGTTCAACGCGCGGCTGCCAATTCGACTTGGATTCGACTGAGGTGTTCACACAAGCACGGTTATGCTTTTAACGCTTCACAACTGTGACCCTACTGCTCAACGCTGTACAAACCCGATTTCCTGCAAATCTTTATGTACAACCTGCTCTATTGGCGTCTGATTGGTAATACGCAAATAATTCGCCCCACGATTCACACAAAATTGTCGCAAGTGGTTACAGAAGGTATCAAGTCGCCGTTTGTATTCGGTGTGTGTACCTTCATCAATCGTAATTTCTTTAGCGTTCCCAGTCTCTGAGTCTTCCAACCGCCATTCGCCCAAGAGTTGCGGATTTATTTCAGCATCTGCCAGAATTTGAATTAATGTCAAATCGAACTTGCGAGCCAGTAGCTGTTTAAGACCTGATGCGTAGTCGTTCATGTCAAGAAAATCGGAAATAATTACCACTACCCCAGCTTGCCGTGAATTCGTGATTAGATATCTCAGGCATGTCGCCAAATCCGTTTTTCCCCCAACGTGGACGGCTTCAAGCGCTTTTGACATCTTAAGGAATTGGGATTTTCCATACGTTGGGGGAACTATCGGATGTGCGCGATTCGAGAAGACATGAATAGCAACTCGATCCAATCCAGTTAAACCGATGTAACCTAGGGCAGCAGCAACCTGCTTTGCCTGCGAGAACTTGGTTGGCTCGCCAAAGTCCATTGACTTGCTATTGTCCAACAAGATACTTACCGGCAGGTCCTCCTCTGCACGGAACAGTTTGATGAAAAGCCGATCCAATCGAGCGTATACGTTCCAGTCAACATTGCGCAAATCATTTCCTTGCTCGTAGACGCGGTAATCAGCGAATTCTACACCACTTCCTTTGTTGGCGCTACGTCGTTCCCCTTTGAATTTGCCTCGAAATACCCCGCGAGAATGAATATGTAACCGATCAATTCGCCTGCGAAATTCAACGCTCAAAAGTGTCATAGCTCAGTAATCCGGTTGGTGTCAAACTTAACTCGTGTCATCTATTTTAACAGACTATCGCCGAGTGTGCAATATCAACCTGACATCGAATTTACGTCGCAATTTCCCCCTCCTAGTACAACCTTCCGGTACGAATGATTTCAGTTTGAAATCTATCCATTGTACAATAATTAACACCTGATTTAAGAATGTTGGCATTAGCATTTGACCATCGGATAGCGAACCTGTTGGAATTTTCGCTTGCAACCCCGCCTCAAATATGGTATATTTGGCGTGCTTTTTCTTGGGGCTGTATCGACGGGGCGTAGCGCAGTCCGGTTAGCGCATCTGCTTTGGGAGCAGAGGGTCGGAGGTTCGAATCCTCTCGCCCCGATTCTTAAATTGATTGCTGACGCGCCCGTAGCTCAGTTGGATAGAGCAACTGACTTCTAATCAGTAGGCCGCGGGTTCAAATCCTGCCGGGCGTATATCCTTCCCCAATGGTGGGTGTAGCTCAGGCGGTAGAGCGCTTGACTGTGGATCAAGTGGTCGTGGGTTCAAATCCCATCACCCACCCCATTTCTTATGAGAATATCGAATATGGCGCTAAGGAACCGGATGGCTACCGTTATTGGGGCGCAAGCTTAACGTGACGACTCCAAAAATGAATCCGGGCAATTCGTTACTCTTTCGTGAACAGTATTCCGTCGTATGCGTCCGTGGTTCAATTGGATAGAGCAATAGACTTCGGATCTATAAGTTGGGGGTTCGAGTCCCTCCGGACGCATGTTTCTGATGCGTCGTTAGCTCAATTGGCAGAGCATCTGACTCTTAATCAGGTGGTTGAAGGTTCGATTCCTTCACGGCGCACTAAATTCCTTTGTGGGCGGGTGTTGGAATTGGTAGACAAGATAGATTTAGGATCTATTGGGGTTATTCCTCGTGAGGGTTCGAGTCCCTTCTCGCCCATCATTCCGGATTCGCACGTAAACAGGAGGTCTACTTGAACGTTGAACTTGAACGCCTAGAAAATGGTCGCGTTCGCTTAAAGATTGAAATCCCTGTTGAGGCCGTTAACGAAGAGCTCGAACGCAACTATCGGGCATTAAGAACGCAGGTTTCCGTGCCTGGTTTTCGAAGGGGTAAAGTTCCAATCGGTATGATCAGAGCACGATTTGGAGATCATATCAACTCGGAAGCCATCCATAATCTTGTCCTACCCGCTTACGAGGAGGCATTGACATCTGAACTACTCCTCCCACTGAGTAATCCTGACTTTTCCCCTCCACTGAATCAGATTAGGGTCAAAGCGGGCAATCCTCTTGTCTTTGAAGCAAGTGTCGATGTCAAACCTAGTTTCAATCTCCCGAAATACAAGGATTTAGTTGTCGACAAAACTCCCGCCAATATTCCGCGCGAGCAGGTTGACAAGTACGTTCGAGTGTTGCAAGATCAACATGCAACTTATAATCCGGTTGAAGAAGAACGACCGGTTGGAGAAGGAGATTGTGTGCGAGTTGATGTAGAATGCTTCGTAGATAGTCAGTTTATAGAAGATTGGTCAAAACAGGATGCGGACATAGAGCTAGGTAAAGGCGACCTAAATGCAAAGGTCGAGGCGGAAATCGTGGGGATGCATCCCGGTGATACCAAAGAGATTGAAATAATCTTTGATGCAAGTGATTCACCTCCAGCTATCGCGGATAGACATGCGTTATTTAATGTGGTTCTACATGCAATTACTGAGAAGCAGGTTCCCGATCTTGACGACGAATTCTCTAAGGATTTGGGATATGAAAATTATGGGCAACTTTTCGGTGTCATCTGGAACAACTTAGTCGAAGAGGAGAAAGCCGTCAGCTACATACGTCAGAGGGAGGAAGTTTCACAACAGTTGATTGAAAAAACCGACATCAAGCTGTCGGAATCGCTCGTCGATCAATATGTAGAACAGAACATTCAAAATTTTCAACAAAAACTGAAACAGGACAATCAAACACCGGAAGAAGCGGGCGTTGACATGGAAACGTTGCCTTCACAACTTCGCGAAGATGTGATAAGACAAACAAAACTGTCGTGGATATTCGACGAAATCGCCAAAAATGAGGGCATTCGGGTTACGGATGATGAGTTGGATTTGGAAATCCGTCGGGTTGCTGAACAACAGAATAGGGACGTACAGAAGTACACAAGTGCGCTTAAAGCAAGCAACCGGTTAGAAGAGTTTAGAGGACAGATACGATCCGAGAAGATTTATCGGTTCTTGATTGATAAGTTCTCTGAAAAGGAATCTTTGATAATTACTTAAGGCTGTTGCCATGAATCTTGTTCCTATTGTTGTTGAACAAACGAGCCGTGGAGAGCGATCCTACGACATCTACTCACGGTTGCTTGAAGACCGCATTGTTATGATAGGCTCAGCAATTGATGATGCTGTTGCTAGCAATGTAATGGCTCAGATTCTGTTCTTGGAGGGGAAAGACCCTGACGCGGACATCGTGATCTACATAAATTCGTTAGGCGGGTCGGTTCCAGCTGGACTAGCGATTTATGACACTATGCAATATATCAAACCAGATGTGCAAACGTGGTGTCTTGGGCAGGCCTACAGCATGGGGGCAATCTTGCTTGCCGGAGGTACGGCTGGAAAACGATACGCTCTACCTCACTCGACGGCTCTAATTCACCAGCCGATTACCACAGGGATTAGTGGTCAGGCTTCCGACATTAGTATCCACGCTACAGAGATTCTGCGGATACGGGAGGAATTATATTCAATTTTAGCAACCCATACCGGTCAACCGATGGAAAAGATTCAAGCTGACGCGGACCGTGATTACTACATGACTTCCCATGAAGCACTTCAGTACGGTGTCGTTGATCATGTTGTATCGGAGCGTGGCGCGGTAACAGAGGAAAAGACCAAAGCTACTTAAGCTTGGCTGTCTCAATAGTCGTATAGAACGGAAATTTTACTCTAACTTAATTTTCAGTTTAACGCCTACATGACGGGAATGACTCTAGCGCTCTCACGATTGTTGCGAGCAGCAATTCCCGTTTTGCAACATATACATCCTTGACAGTCGAGTTTAGTTGTTTCACCTAAAGAATACTTAGTACCCATTTAGAGATTGTTTATGTCAAGTGGCATTGATGATAAAATTCGATGTTCCTTCTGCAATACGAGCAAGGAAGAGGTGCGGAGAAAACTCTTCTCGGCGCCCGGATCCTCTGGCGTTAGCATCTGCGATGAATGTGTAGACGTCTGTAATGAAATCCTTGCGGAAGAATATGAAGAGTACAATCAGGAAAAGAAGGAATCTCTTTCCAATTTCTCCGATCAATTGCCACTCGCTAGTCCTGTCGAAATCAAAGCCAAACTCGACGAGTACGTAATCGGACAGGATCAGGCAAAGAAGAATCTCTCAGTTGCAGTCTATAATCATTACAAGCGGTTAAAACACCAAAAGAACTCAGATATTGAATTAGACAAGAGCAACATTTTACTGATTGGCCCAACAGGCACAGGGAAAACACTCCTCGCGCAAACGTTGGCGAAAATTCTTAATGTCCCATTTGCAATCACTGATGCGACGACACTAACTGAAGCCGGGTACGTAGGGGAAGATGTCGAGAATATCATACTAAAATTAGTGCAAGCGGCGGATGGCGATGTCAAGCGTGCGGAAACCGGAATAATCTATATAGATGAAATTGACAAGGTCAGCCGCAAATCCGAGAACCCATCCATTACAAGGGATGTCTCCGGCGAAGGGGTACAGCAAGCACTGCTGAAAATTCTTGAGGGTAAAATGGCAAGTGTTCCACCACAGGGTGGCCGCAAACATCCCCATCAGGAATTCATCGAAGTTGATACAACCAAGATATTATTTATTTGTGGCGGAACGTTCATTGGTCTAGAAAAGATTATCCAGGAGCGGCTTGGGAAGCAGACCGTGGGATTTGGGTCCCCAATCCAAGCCAAGCACGAAAAGAAACTCCACGAGATTCTTGAACAGGTTATTTCCAAGGATTTGATTAAATACGGATTTATTCCGGAGTTTGTCGGTCGTTTGCCGGTCGTTGCGACGTTACACGAGCTTGACGAAGATGCGCTGATTCGTATTTTAACAGAACCCAAGAATGCGCTTGTCAAGCAGTACACTCAGCTATTAGCCTATGAAGATGTTAAATTCCATGCGACGGATGAGGCGTTGAGCGCAATCGCCGGAAAGGTAATTGAGCGAGAGGCTGGAGCCAGAGGATTAAGAGCAATCTTGGAGAAAATCATGTTGGATCCGATGTATGAGATTCCATCATTAGAAGGTGTGCGAGAGTGTATAATTACCGCGGATTGCGTGTTGAACAGTAAACCGCCTGATTTGGTTCATGAAGATCGAGAAGCTATTAGCGCCTAATTCAAACTAGTCCAAAAGGAGACTACCATGGATCCTGATTCAGTTAACACCCGTCAGGACGATCAAAGCACCGTATTGCCCGTGATCGCGTTGCCCGGTAAAGTCATCTTCCCCCGAGTACGGCAGCCATTGATTGTGGCTCGCAGTATGGGAGTATTGGCGACGAAATATGCCATAAACACGAACCATATTGTACTGTTGGTGAATCAAAAAGAAAAAGACGTAGAAAACGCTGGGCCGGAAGACCTTCATCGCGTTGGGACTGTAGCAAATATCATTGAATCGTTCGACCCAAACGACGGAACCATTCGTATAGCCATTGAAGCGAAGGCTCGCGCAATACTCCTGCGCTGCTTCGAAGAGGATGGCTTTTTGCAAGCGGAAGTAAAAAGAATCGACGAAGAGTCGGATCAATCAAAGCAAGCAGCGTCGCTTATGAAAAAGGCGCTTGCGAACTTCGAGAAATACATGAAAGCCCATAAACAGATGTCTCCTGATGCAGCAATTGTTGCACAAAAAGAGAAGGAGCCCGGGCTGCTTGCAGATACAATGATAGACTTCACAAATATCGACTCTGAAAAGAGGCAGGCTGTTTTGGATGAAATTAATCCAATCAAACGCCTACAATTGGTCATTGACGATCTGTCTCAAGAGTTGGATCTCGTAGCAATCAAGGAAAAAATCAATACACAAGTCCGTGAATCTGTTCAGAAAACGCATCGTGAGTTTTATCTCCAGGAGCAGATGAAGGTAATCCAAAATGAGCTTGGCAGGGGCGATGATGTTGCCGAGATAGATGAACTCCGTGAACAAATTAAGGCTGCAGGAATGACGGAGGAAGCTGAAGAGAAGGCTCTAAAGGAAGTCGATCGCCTACAGCAGATGCCGCCGATGTCTGCCGAGTCAGGTGTTATTCGCACCTATATTGATTGGCTCCTCGCGGTGCCGTGGCAAGATCGGACCGAGAATAAGATTGACATTAATGAGGCGGAGAAAATTCTTGACGACGATCACTATGGACTGGAAAAGCCGAAGGAGCGAATTCTTGAGTATTTGGCAGTATTGAAATTGGTCGAAAAGCTGAAGGGTCCAATTCTTTGTCTAGCCGGTCCGCCGGGTGTTGGAAAAACTTCGTTGGGCAAGTCTGTCGCGCGGGCTACAGGGCGGAATTTTGTAAGAATGTCGCTCGGCGGCGTCCGGGACGAAGCTGAGATCCGAGGACATCGCCGGACATATATCGGGGCGTTACCTGGGCGGATTATTCAGGGGCTCCGGGACGCCAAGTCGAAGAATCCACTTTTTCTCTTAGACGAAATTGACAAGATGAGCTCCGATTTTCGCGGCGATCCCGCCTCCGCGTTACTTGAAGTTCTTGATCCCGAGCAGAATGATACTTTCCGAGATCACTATTTGGACGTGCAATACGATTTATCAGAGGTAATGTTTATTACAACTGCAAACACGCGCGTTACAATCCCGCCCGCGTTGCAGGACAGAATGGAAATTATTGAGTTGCCCGGGTATACGGAATATGAGAAGCACAAGATTGCCAATCTGTTCCTGATTTCCAAACAGCTCAAGGAGCATGGGCTTGCAGATCGATCGATAGAAATTTCGGACGAGGCAATCTCCGAAATTATCCAGCGGTATACTCGCGAAGCCGGCGTCCGAAATCTCGAACGTGAGATTACGAGTATCTGTCGAAAAGTTGCCAAGCGGATTGTAAAGAATCTGGCGACAGATGGTGAAGGAGATGGCGAGGATAAGCAGATCCATGTCAATACCGAGAACCTTAGCGAATACCTTGGTCCCCCCAAGTTTACCCGGACCAAAGCTGAAGAACAGGATGAAGTTGGTGTTGCCACCGGCATGGTCTGGACACAAGCAGGCGGGGATATTGTGGCGGTTGAAGCTACGACTATGCCGGGAGAGGGGAAGTTGTCAATGACGGGCCTACTGCAAGAGATTATGCGCGAGTCCGTGCAGACGGCTGTCGCCTATATACGCTCTCGTGCAGAGCTGTTTAAAATCCCTCCGGATTTCTTCGAGAAACATGACGTACACATACACGTTCCTGAAGGTGCAGTGCCGAAAGATGGCCCCTCCGCGGGCATCACCCTTGCCACAGCCATCGTGTCGGTGCTAACAGGTCAGAAGGTCCGCAAGGACGTTGCCATGACAGGCGAAATTACCCTGCGCGGTCATGTGCTTGCCATCGGCGGCTTAAAGGAGAAGGTCTTGGCGGCGTACCGAAACGGCATAAAGACCATCATCATTCCTGAAGACAATGACAAAGATCTTCCCGAGATTCCCGACGAAATTCGCGACAATATCTGTTTCCATAAGGTCGCCGACATCACCGAAGTTTTAGCTTTGGCTTTGAAGGATGTTCAGACAATTGAAGGGGATCTGACCGAGGACGACGAGGTCGCCGAAGCGCTTGAAGATCTCGCTTTAAGGACGCCCAATGCGATTGGACAAGTTCCTACAGGTGAGTCGAATCGTTAAGCAGCGAACCGTTGCCAATGCTGTGTGTAGTGGTGGGAAGATTTTGGTCAATGGGCAGAGAGCCAAAGCGGGCAAGGAGCTTGCTGTTGGTGATGTCTTGACCGTTACCTTCAGCGAAGATACTGAGCAGGTGTTTGAGATTGTAGAAATTCCCTCCGGTAATGTCTCAAGAGACAAGGCGCCTACCCTTTATCGTGTGCTCCGGTAAAAACTCCCTCTGCACGGGATAGGCACAATCAGCGGAGTGAAATTGTCTCGGATAGTGTCTATTTTTACGCTATCCGCGGGAAATTTCACCACAGCCGAAATATGGTGGCAAACAAGTTCGTGTTGAAAGTCAGGGGCTCAAGTGGTCATGTGAAACTACTTCAATATTGCCATTCTCCGCATAGCAACAAAGTCACCTGCCGAAATCTGATAGAAATATGTTCCGCTTGAAATCGACTCACCCAGTTCATTCTTGCCATCCCAATATGCCGCGTTTGCCTGTGTGACGTATTCTCCAGCCTTTTGCTGTCCGATATCAAGATGGCGAACCAATGAGCCGCTAGTGTCAAAGATTCGAATCATCACTGAAGTATCTGATTCAATCTCGTAAGGTATCCACGTTTCAGGATTGAACGGATTTGGGAAGTTCTGTCCAAGTCGATTGGTGTAAAGCGGAATGGAAGTTTTTGCCACGCTTGGCGGTTTGCGAAATACGGTGGGATCTTCTACTGAAAGTTCAAAGAGGTACTCGTTTATTTTGAACATGCGCAAGTCGTAGCGATCTGTAACATAAACGGTATCACCGATAACAATCAGGTCAGACGGGAATCGTAACGCTGCTTGAAAGTTGGGACGTGAGACTAGATTGCGATTTCGGACATCCACAATCTGCAATCGTTTCTGATCCAGCAGGAAGAGGTGGTCTCCACGAATTTGTGCGGCGATTGGCAGCGCGTCGGTTTGATATTCGGCTATGGAATCGGGGCGTCTAGGATTGCTCAAGTCCAAGATTTGTACGCCTGCTAGCGTATCCAACAGATAACCCCTATTTCCAAAGACAGTGATATTTGTCGCATTCCCCTGTGATTCATAGCTTCCGATTGCTCGAGGGTTGGCAGGGTCGTCCAAGTCGAAAATTTGCAATCCACCGTTGAGAGCCGCCACGTATCCGAGGTTGTCGACGATTGTTATTCGATAAGCACTTCCCGGCATAGAGCGCCGGGCGACGACGCGGCTGTTCATCGGTTCGCGGCTATCGACTACGATTAACTCGTCCGCACACAAAAAAACATATCCTTCGTTGACTTCGATTCCCCAAGCAGGCGCGGTGGTCCGAATGTGTGAGACCATACGCGGATTGTTGGGATTGCTTAGATTTATAACAATTAAACCGCTGTCGGCTGCGGCAACGAAGGCGTGGGCGTTCTCGACCCGAACATCCACTGCAGTGCCCATAAGTGGTATGCGATGCCTAAAAACGGCATCAGACGCGCGCTCAATTTCAACTATCTTGAGCCCACCTGTCCCACATGCGATGTAGGCAATTCGATTTCCCTCCTCCGTTTCTAGAATGTCCATACCGTGAGCCTCGCCGGAGGCATCGTAACGATGTAGCCACTCTGGGCGGTTGGGTATGCTGAGGTCAATCACCTGTAGACCGCGATTTCCGTCAGCGATGTACCCGAACGTTTCATTCACATCGGATTTGAATAGGTCCAATCCCATTGCGTCTCCCGATGTTGGCTGAATCGCAACAGTTTGCGGCTGTTGACGATTTCGAACGTCGACCACATAAAGACCCGATTGGATGTCGGTGAGATACAGGTACCCGTCTAGAAATTTAATAGCTGTTGCAATTCCTGGCGTTTGAATGCTTGAGATTGCTTTCGGTTTAAGGCGATTTCGCACGTCAACAATCTGCATATTACCCGAAGCGACGTATGCGTATCCATCTACAACTTCGAAATCAAGGGCAAGTATATCAACAATGCCTGCAAATGCCGGGATGTTAATAAATTCAAAGTCGAGAATCTGGAATCCCTGGTTATCATCGCTAAAATAAACCGTGTCGCCGTCCACCACGATATCCAGAGCAAATCCGCTTGTTTGGAAGGTACCAATTGGCTGTGGGTTTGTCTGATTGTGCATTTCGTTAAGGTCATAGATTTGGAGTCCTTTGTTGATGTCTACTACGTATGCCTTCTCATTAGCAATCTTGATTCGGCGGACACTCTCGAAATTTCCGATGGTCCTAACCAATCTTGGATTATCGGGGCGCCGCACGTCAATGAGCGTTGCACCTGCAGCGCCATCCGCAACGTAAATCGTTTCTCTATCGATTGCGACACCTTGCGCATTTCCTGGCGTTGCGATCTGGCCAACCAATCGCGGGTGGCTTGGAGTCTCCAAATCGAAAACCTCTAATCCCCAGTCGCTTACTGCATAAACCAGTCCTTCACCGACAACTAAATCTTGATAGTAACTTGATAAATGTATTTGTGATACCGGCTCCAGTTTGAAGTCTACATAGGTCCGTTTGTGGCTTGGTTGAGATTGATTGCCGATTGCATGGGTAGTTGCTTTTGGGAGCGCAATTGATGAATCCATCTGGCGAGGGGGGCCAACAACGATACCAGACGTACCATCTGTAGTAGCGGCGTAACGGAACGATTGAGCAGCGGTAGAGGTCACCATGAGAACAACTCGGTCACTCGGGTTCAGGCTTTTCAACTCGATTCGTCCATTGTTGCCCTCATCAAAATTGATTGAATGAACGGAAGCGGTGCCGTTGCTGGGTAAAAGGGCAAGCTGGGCATGTAGGCTGCCATCGCCGGTGCCATCCAAAGCGATTTCAATCCGGTTCGGTAAATTACGAAACACGACGTATCGCACGCCCCAGTTCTCTACGTCGCCGGAGCGGACAATCGGATAACTCGATACCTGCTGGACAGGAGCAACTACCCGTCGATTCTGTAGGTTTCTGTAACCTAACGATTTTCCGCGCGAGATATTGTTAACAAAATTCGCAAGCGCCCAATTTTGAAAAACATCGGCGAAACGCTCCGGTCGACCCAATGATGTTAAAGTTGCGTCAATACCACGTATGCCGAGGAAATCTTGCCGAGCGAACTCACGAATAAACTTTTCGCCGCCATGCTGTTCAAACAGATATAACAGGAGTATAAATGATGCGCCATAGTATGTTTCAAACGTATTCCCCGAGGTCAGGGAGATTCCCGGGTCTTCAAAGTAGCCGTCAATGAAGATGCCGTGGACATTTCTGTAAATTGCCCATTCGACGAACGACGCGATTCCTTCCTCTATCCAGCGTTCATCTGACGTTCCACCGTTCTGATACCAGTTGACAAGATGTGCGAATTCATGGGCTAAACTGTTATAAAATGTGAATCGCGATCGTTCTCTAAACTGGAAAATGTCCATGTAGACTATTTCCTTGCGGTTGCTGTTAAGCGCAGTGGGATCTTGATCTGTGGACGAAAAGTATCCGCCGAATTCCTTGCCTGAGTTATTTGCACCAACATCGTGCATTAGCAAAGTTATTCTCGTATCAAGATCCAATCCTGGCCGCCATTCGAATCCAACCCAACGATGAACTTGCGGATAAATTCGAGAATCAAACTCAGCGACAATCTCGCGCGCCTCGGCGGCGGTCATCATGTCTAAGAAGGGATTCTCAACATAGAGATAAATGTTCTCACTGATGGCGAGACAGGTGGCTTCGACCAACTGTTCCGGGATGTGCGTGAAGAATCGTTCGATATTTCCTACGTGGACTTCGGGGGGAGGGGCAGCGGGGAGGTGCGGCAACTGCGGGGCTCCGGCAACAGGTGGTCGCGAGGTTTCCTCACGCCAGAGCATAGGAGTACCACAACCCCAGTGAGCACCGGCAGCTGAATCTTCTTCATCAAGTGCAGCCTGGGTTAGGTTGGCGATGGCATAAAGTAAGCAGAGCAGCAGATTACGGTACACTAATATATTGACCTCCACGCCTACAACATTAACAAGATCTTGGTCGTTGAAGAAGGTAAGTGTTTTCAGACCGTTTCAAGGTACATGGCGGTGCAGTTTCTACAGAGTAAAAGCGAAGATTTCATGTTATTACGTCAGGATGAATCCGTTCTAGGCCGTATTTGGTTGTCTCTCGTGATTTGGGATTTTACTACAACACTACACAGATGTCAATTTTAGACGTGTTTAATAGCGTACTGAGAACCGAAATGTTCCACGGTTCAATGGTGTTATCAACAATTGGGAGTAGAATGAACGGGGCACCCGTTTTAAGGAGACAGACTCTTATTTAACATGTGGGATAGAGAAAGAATTTGATCTTTGCCAAAAAATCGAATATACTTGATATCCAACTTCAAGACGCCGAGTTTAGGATTCATTCGACATAAACGACAATATACACATTTTTGTTTGCAGACGGGTTACGAATAATTTAATGACAGGTTACCTCATATCATTACTGAAGTATAGCTCGTCGGGATTCCACTAAGAACTTGATGAACCAACAGAAACTCAAACGCACGCTTGCCTTTGTGCTGTTCACGATTTCACTTTGCTACATCTCCGATTCGTCGGCAGCCCCGCCCCTTCCACATACGTATTACGGCAAAGACTACCCAGACAATTCCGAATTTATCTCATTTCTCCAGAAGTTTCCGAGTTACGCCAAGTCGCTTTGGAAAGGCAACTATCGTGGGGATTCGCAGATTGGGTACTTCGGCAGCGGTGGACACGACCACAACCAAATGCGATCTCACGCGAACTTTATTTTTGTGTGTGCGCTTCTCAAAGCAGACGCGAATTACGATTCGTCCGTCTCTGGAATAGACCGAGATTGGCTTCTTACCCAAGCACGAGCTGCCCTTCGCTATCTTACGGAGACTCATGTCACCGGGAATAATGTCTGCGTTGATGGACGGAAATGGGGCAAACAACCGAATCAGTGGATAGCACCATGGGTGATTTCCAAAGCGGTAGCGGGGGCACGCCTTATTTGGGAGGATTTGACCCGGGACGAACAGAATGCTATTCGGCGCGTCGTGGTTCATGAAGCGAACTACCAACTAAAGCAGCGCGCTGCATCCCGAGCGTATGGAGATACGCATGCTGAATTCAATGCCTTGAACGCCGAGGTGCTTGCTTGGGCAGCCAGTCTATATCCAACTCATCCGAACGCGAGACACTGGTTGCTTAAGGCACAAGAGATGTTCATGAACACGTTTTCAGTGGCTCAGGACAAAAGAGACATAACTATTGTTGATCGTAGACGCGTCAATGAATGGGTCTATACAGCTAATGCCCATCCAGATTTCACGCTTGAGGGACACGGTGGTTACCACTTCGATTATATTGCTGTTCCTTTGCATTCTCTTGCTTGGGCGTATTACGCGTTTGTTAGCAATGGACAGCCCGTACCCCAGTCTCTATTTCATCATGTGTTAGATGTTTGGAATAGTCTGAAGAAAACCCATCTCTACTCGGGGCGTTTTGCTTACCTACAAGGAAAAGATTGGGCTCGACATGTCTATGGACCTTACTTTATCGTGCCCATGTTGGCGTTGCTTCAAAATGAATTTGGCGATGCGGACGCTCGATTTATTGAGCAACTTCGATTCGGGGCACTTCAATGGGAACAACAGCAGAACAGCAGAGGAAGCGTTTTCGATAGAAGATTCGGGTATCAGCGTACGGGCTGGCCAGTGATATATGAAACCGATTGTTATGCGAATCTAGGACTTGCATACCTGCTTCATCAATTCGCACCATCAATTCATGCGGAAAGCGCTTATGACTTTCAAGAAAAGGTTGAAGGCAACTTTTACAGCAGATATTGCGATTTTCTTTATGCTCGCAATAAAGATGTGTTTGCATCATTCAGTTGGAAACATCTATCCAGAAGGTATCCGATGGCTTTGTTTGTACCGGGAGACGATTATATGGTGGAGTGGGCAGACGGCAATCTGATGGGGACTCTAAGTGTTGAAAACACTGATATGGCTCGAACGACCATACGCCATAACAACCGTTTGCTCAAGGATGGCTTCGTTACCACTGGACACATTCAAGAAGGAAAATCGAAGGGCGGTTTCGGAATCGATCACTACATTAGTTTTACTGCGTTGCCAAAAAACAAAATGGCTGTAATGATGGAACTCTTGGTGGCAAAGACGCCGATACATGTAGCAGGCCAGTCAGGATTATCGTATTATTTGCCAAACGATATTTTTAACAATGGTGTAAGACAGGTACATTGGGAGGCAGGCAACGCTCGCTTACGAGGCGCTAGGGGGGTGATCGCAAATCCCATAACCATAGATTCCAAATGGGTCAATATAGACAATAAACTGGGAATTATCAGCGTACCGGATAACGGTCAATTTCAGATCTTACCCGGAAGTAGGAATCTTTGGAATGGGCAGATTAGCGAACGAATTGACTACGTGACCGGATCGAGACGGCGGCAATATAAACAGAATGATGTTATCCGATCGCAGGGCTATTTTCTTACCAATACTGATATTCAATCGACGCGAAAGATTGCGGAGACTGAAGTTCACTGGCTGAAGGCAGACGACGATTTCGTTAAGGCGGTCACATTCAGGGACGGCGGTTCAAATCGTATAATCGTCGCAAATTTCAGACATACTCCAATAGATACCACGATTCAATTGCATACCGGTGAAAGGGTGGAGGTGCGACTTCAGAGGCTTAATACTGTGATATTAGGAGAGGTCGCCGGTGCCGAAGTCACGCACTCGAAGGATAATGGAAAGATGGTGCTGGTGCCAGCAGGAGAGTTCATCATGGGAACAAGCCAAGCACAACTTCAGAGAATCGTGCAGGGACGAAGGGATGCCGACGCCCTCAGGGAAGTCTTTGCACATGAACAGCCGCAGCACCGTGTTTATATCGACTCGTTTTACATCGACAAATACGAGGTCACAAATAAGCAATTCAAGAAATTCGTTGATTCCACCGGATATGTCACAGATGCCGAGAAACAGGGCTGGGGATATCTGTGGGAAGGATCGAATGAATGGCCTCGCCCAGAAGGCGCGTCCTGGCGCGCCCCTCATGGCCATGGCAGCTCAATTCGGCGTAAGGACAACTATCCTGTCGTGCAAGTTAGCTACAATGACGCATTGGCGTACCTAGAATGGGCAGAGAAACGATTACCGACTGAAGCAGAGTGGGAAAAGGCTGCCAGAGGCATAGATGATCGCCTGTATCCGTGGGGCAATCAATGGGACCCAACCCGCCTGAACTCATGGGAGGCAGGACCACACAAAACAACACCCGTTGGAAGTTATCCCAAGGGAGTCAGCCCATATGGCGCATACGACATGGTGGGAAATGTGTGGGAGTGGGTATTCGACTGGTATCACCCGAAATACTACCGTACTTCGCAGGAATGGTCAAATCCCACAGGACCAGCAGAAGGAAAACATCGTGTACTGCGGGGGGCTTGTTGGTTGAATGAAAAGCATGTTACACGGTGTGCTCATCGCGACAATTATGTAACTGTTCCCGATTTTCGAATCCACCTAGGCGGGTTTCGAGGTGTGGTGTCCGCAAACCGATTTGAGGGCGAATCAAGATTTCGGAATCTTGAAGATGTGAATTCGGATGGTGCAGTTGATGTTCTTGATTTTATTATCGTGGCTAGTGAATTTGGTCAAACCTTGCCTAGTCAATCCGCTGCAGATGTCAACTTTGATGGGCTAGTGGACGTTTCGGATCTGACTCTTGTTGCTTCGCACCTTGACGAAGGCACCGCATCGTCAGCTGCACCTAGTATCGCGCAGCGTTTTTCTCAACAGCAACTTTCTAACATGCGCGAGGCGCTTAATAGTTTGGAAGTCCTTGCCAATCCGCCGTCGGGGGTAGAGATTGCGCGACAGTTTCTAAGGAGGTGGTTGCGACATGTGCCCACAATTGTCGAGGAGACGAAACTGTTGCCCAACTACCCTAATCCCTTTAATCCGGAAACTTGGATTCCCTATCAGCTTGCAGTTGATACCGAGGTTAAGATTTCGATCTATGATATTGCGGGGACTCTCGTGCGGCACTTGGATTTAGGACATCAGAAAGCAGGGATTTATGAACTGAAATCCACGGCGGCGTATTGGGATGGAAAGTCGGCTAACGGAGAACCGGTTTCGAGTGGTCTGTACTTTTATCAACTCCGGGCGGGCAACTTCACCTCGGTAAAGCGTATGGCAGTTATCAAGTAAACTGAGACACCAAGCGGGCATCTGCTATAGTAAAAAAATCGGAAACATGCGAAACCAAATTCAGCCAAATTCATCGCTGCGCTTAGGAAGGTTTGATTTCACAACCTTCAGTCTATGGAATTCACCGATAGATGAGAAGTTAATCGGGATGATTTAAAGGGAGCATCTTTAACTGTGGATTTGCATGGCACACAAATTAGCTGGCTTGCTAAGATTGATGTGTGTGCATTGATAATGTTAAATGAAGCGCCAAGTAAGATGACCTATATGATGCTCTTCTTCCGTGATGATATTTATTCTGATTAACTGTGCCGGTACATTCGCTGTCTCATTCACCTTTTCTATCATCGTGAGAAGTTGAGTCAGTGATACTGTTACGCTCGAAATACGATAAAATAGGGTGCGTCCAGTGTACAACTCGCAGGAGTCCATGTTCAGGTCGCTTCGCGTCCAACTCACAATATTTCGCTTACTCTATCCATTAATATTCCTCCTCTGTTTTAACGTACCAACTTGGGCGGAGCCGATCGTCCGCACAGTCTACGCGGACTCGGTGAGCCTCGTCGTTGAATTCAAGCTGCCCGAGCTACGGTTTAGCGACGAGAATAGTGGCGGGCAAACCTACTCTCTAATATCCTTTAATGGCGCCCAACACACGCTGGAAGCTGGATATCCTAAACTTCCTACTTATTCACAGTTAATTGGCATACCGGTCCGTGAGATTCCTCACGCCACTATTATCAATTCCCGATTTGAGATTCGCCCTACCAAGAAAGTCCTGCCTGTTCAGTCCGATTTTGTCCGCCAATCTGAGGATTCGCCTGTCCCGTCCACGGTTCGGTATGAGACAAACACAGATTTCTATCGCCAAAACCGTTTTTATCCGACACATTTGGCCGAGGTTGTACCGGTCGGATTTATCCGAGATCAACGTGTCGCGCAACTCAAGATTCATCCTATTCAATATAATCCCCGGTTGTCGAAACTCAAAATTTATCGAGAATTACAGATCCGAATAGATTTCAATCAACCAGCTTCCTCCGTATCTCAAGCGTTTACCACCTACCAGCCATCAAGACCGTTTGAGGAATTGTTCCAAACGAGGCTGCTCAATTACAACCAAGCCAAGGCATGGCGGTTGGTACGACAGTCTCAAGCTCAACTTGCCTCTGCGTTTGCAGAAGGAAACATGGAGCAAAGATACAAACTCACGATTACGCGTACAGGTATGTATCGAGTTACCTACAGTAGGCTTGAGCGGACCGGTGCAGACGCATCGAAAATCGATTTAAATACATTAAAGATGGAAACTGAGGGGCGTTTAGTCGGCGTGTACGTCATTGATAAAGCCGAAGACGGAAAATTCGATCGTGATGACTCTATTGTCTTCTATGGACAAGAACTTGTTGGGAACAAATTTACCGATACAAATGTATACTGGCTCTCTTGGAATAGCCCTGGAAGTTCGCGCGTAGGGGTTGTAGACGCCCAACAAAAAACACGCAGTGCACGTATTCCGGTTGCATTCCTGAAGACTGAACGCTTTGAAAGAGACATCTTTCATAATTCTTTAGAGGCGGATGATGTCCGTTCAGAACTTGCAGATCACTACTTTTGGGCTAGTTTTAAAGGAGGCGACAGCAAGCCGTTTCCGATCAACATCCCGGGCGCCATCCCTCGCCAATTGATAAATCGTCTTGCAACAATTCGTGTCAAACTTCAAGGTGCCTCCCTGTATACTCATAAAGCGCGGTTTCTCCTCAACAACAAGTCGATCGGCAGAACTCAGGACTGGAGAAGACAAGCCGATATTTTGACGATTCATGAATTTCAACAGCGGCAGTTTCTCCTCCATGATGCGACCAATGAATTAACTGTGATTGCTGAAGATAACGCTCGTTTGTCTTCAGACAAGGCAGAGTTTTACGTTGATTGGTTTGAAGTCGATTATTGGCATAGTTTTAAGGCCTTATCTGGAGCGCTAGAGTTTAACTCCACTACCGAACCTGAATCTAATGGAATAGTGCGATATCGTGTCGACAATTTACGTGCCAGCGAAGTGGATGTCTATAAGATTGACAACGGCAGCATCGTCGCAAAACTGGTTAACGGCAGAATTGATGGTAGTTCCAGCCCAAATTTTCGGATTACGTTTGAGGATATGGTCACGCAACCATTAAGTTATTTTGTGCTCGATGACCGTGCTTACCATAGTGTCACTAGAATCGTGCCAGCGAAACCTCCGACACTCAGAGACCCTGCCAATCAAGCCGATTACATTGTAATCAGCCACAAAGATTTCATCAATAGCATACAACCTTTGGTCAAGTTTCGACGTTCTCAGGGGTATTCTGTCATTGTTGTAGACATTGACGATGTGTATGAGCAGTTCAATCACGGCGTCTTCAGCCCGTTTGCAATCCAACAGTTCTTACGCTACGCATACACAAGTTGGCAACAACCGGCTCCTTCTTATGTCCTGCTCGTTGGTGATGCGCATTACGATTATAAGAGGGCAACTGTCGCACTCTATCGACTGGACAACAGGACCTTTAATCTTTATCCGATTTATGTCCCCACAATTCACGGATGGGCACCGGTAAGTGGTGAAACGGCAATGGATCATCGATTTGTCACCGTCAGCGGGGAGGATACACTGCCAGACATGTTCATTGGACGATTATCCGTTCAATACGCACATGAGCTAGACGCTATGGTGAAGAAGCTGATTGATTATGAGCAGAATCCAAAGTTTGGGGTATGGCAACGTACACTCGCCCAAGTTGCAGATGACGAAAAGAGTAACAGCATTGACTGGATTTTTGAAGAAAGTCGCGATCGCCTCATTAAGGAATTTATTCCAGTTGCCTACGATACGCGTGAAATCTACCTTAGAAAAATAGAGAGCCCTGACCGGACAAACGGGCTAATTTTTAAAGCTATTGAAGAGGGTTCGCTGATACTTGAGTACTCAGGGCACGGTGGGTCCGACACATGGGCAGATGAAGGTATCTTCCGCATTGAAAATATCAAACGATTAAGAAACCAACGCCTTCCTTTTGTTGTGACGACAACCTGTCTCAATGGTCAATTTGACAAGCCTCTCCAGTTTGGCCAGCGCTGTTTGAGTGAAGAATTCATGATGGGAAGATATGGAGCACTTGGAACGTTGAGTGCCACACGCCTGACCTTTGCTACTGCCAATGCAGTGTTTGATGAAGATCTGTTTAACTCCATTTTCAACGTGAAACCATCAACCCTTGGCGCTATAACTGCCGATGCGAAAATCAAGTTTATTGGAAGCGCAGTAAGCAATAACAGGCTGAGTTGGATTCCCGGAGCCGAACAGTACACCTTATTCGGAGATCCGGCGACACGATTGGCACTACCAGATCTGGAAATTAAGGTCGAATTGGATGACTTTTCGTTGAATTCTAGAAAGCAACTAGTTGTTAAGCAGAATGTAATTGGACATAATGGGATTGTCCTAACAACGGGTAAGAGTAGATTCCTAAAAGCCACTGACTTCAGTACAGATCGGTTGTCGGCGGCAGTGCTATTCGCAAATAATTTTGACGAAGATCCAAACAACGATCTATCCAGGCGGCAGGACGATCTCGATGTTTGGAAAGGCGACTTTGGCACCATTCGCTTTGACGTGCCGCTTGGCGTGACAGCGGGGCGCGGGATTGTCCGACTCTTCGCTAGCGATGGCGAGCACACGGCTATAGGTGGCACGGAATTTTGGACGGAACAGCCGATTATTCATGACGTGCGAGAAGAATTGGGCACAGAAGCAGCCAATGCTCTAAATCTCCATGTGCAGATTGTGGATGATGCGGGGCAGGCTGGTATCAAGTCCGTTGATGTGGTCTGGAACGATACCGTTGAGTACAAAACGCGTACGACACCGATGGTACCCGATCCGCAATTCGCGATTCCCGTAATCAACGGAGGACAGTGGTGGCGACTACAAACCCCAATTCCACTACCGCAGGATGAGCGGTCCGTCATCTACCAGATTCTCGCAACCGACCAAGACAAAAATATTGTTTTTTACCCGTCGGAAACAGAGCGAAAAACTGTCAAGGTAGCGGCGAATGCCAATCTCGCCATTGCTCCGAATCCACCTGACGCTACTTCTATTCGCTATGTACGTTTGGAGGACGGCAACGTACCGGTCTTGATGGTCGATCTAATTAACGATGGAGGTAATGACGTTCCAGTAGATGTTGAGGTCTGGTTCACGGAGGGAAATCCTGACCGAAATGTGGATTACCAAATTGACCGGGACGCAAAGGTAATCGGGAAAGTAGTGGTCAATACAAATGACTGGGAGCCAGGAGACACAGCCCATCAGAAAGTAACAGCTGTTTCAACTTTGAAGGAACCACTATCACGAGGGCACCACGAAATACATGTTTTTGTCGATCCTACACCGCCCGATCGCAATCCGGAGAATGGGGTTTTTGGAGCCCTTGATGAAACGCGTTCTGCGGACAACAGGGGGTCTCTTTCCTTTGATGTTAACGAGTTTACTTTGCAACCGGCGAGTGAACTCACATGCGCCAGTTTAGACCGAGTATTTGAAGCTTTTTTCACAGTTGGTTCATTAAAGCCTACAACTCTCTCTGTTGATTCACTAGAGGCACCAATCTCCTCTCAGCCAGGCCTCAGATTTGTGGCTATTCCCCAGCCGGCCGGTGTGCAAGACATACTCATACGTCAAGGGGCCGGTGCCTCCCAGGCTTATGAAATCAGCCTGCCGTCAACCGTTATGCAACTTGATCTGCCTATTGAAGTTAGATTTCGATTCGAAAGCGATTACCTTCATGACCAACTTAGCTTGCAACCCGACGATGCCAACAACCAAGACGAGGTCATAAGCAAAATGGGAATCTATGCTTGGAAGGAACAGACAAAGACTTGGAAGCGCTTGCCATCAAAAACCCACTATCAGGAGAACGGGAATCTATTGAAGGAGAGATTTCTGACGCCAGCGCAAAAAAGAAACAGAAATCTTTACGAATTGCAGGTTACACAGATTCGGATCGATTCGCAGCGTACTCCCTTAGGGAAGTGGATCATACTCTTTATAGATTCGGATAGTTACATGGTTCTGCTACGTCAAACGGGTAGCACGAACATCAATCAGGTAGGTACGTTAGGGAAACCGGGTCAAATCTTCGTTAATAGCGACTTCGGTATTCAGCTAGAAATCAAAAGGGTGGAGGCGATTGAAAATAGTAGACAGTTTGAATTTGGGGATGTGCTAACTTTTGAAACCAAACTAGATCGGTTTGATCGTCTGATTGCGTCCGAAACAAGGAATAGCAATCGCGGTAATGGGTTTCCAGAATTAAATTTAACGATTGAATCTGAGGATAATTTTCGATCCGGGAATTGGCTGATTCTTTTTAGAGACAACCAAACGTTTGAGATTCATGATAGCTCAACCCTTTCTGATGGCAAGCTTAGCGAGAACGTCGTACTCGGATCAATCAATGAGCCACTTTTCATGAGCGATCCTGGCATTGAGGCACTGATTACCCCCGGTGACGAACCGTTTGCGCTTGGAGACAAATTCAAGTTCAGCACTAAAACGGTCAGCATAGTATCCACCGAGGTATCCGATCTCAATCCGTTCGCGCTTATGGCAAGTTCGGACACACGTTCACCCAGACTTAAGTTGTGGGTTGATGGCGAATCGTTGCATTCAGGTAGTGTTATTTCATCTCGGCCACAAATCTCCATGATTCTTGAAGATTTGAACGGGATTGATATGGACGCTTTCCGGTTTGTAGTTAGCAAGAATGGGGGACCATTTAAGGAAATCACCGAATTCACAATAACTAACCCGAAGCAAGCCACGGCAGTTACGATTTTCTATGCACCTGTTCTTTCTGTAGGTCGCTATCTCTATCGAATCTGGGCAAAGGATTTGAACGGGAATGAGCTTGGAAACGACGGCGGATATAGTGAGTTCCTTCTCTTTGTGGAGGAGCCACCCGATATAGAACCGCCAGAGGTTGAAATCCGCTTAAATCAAGAAATCTTAACGGATGGGATGATTGTGCAAGAACAGCCCGAGATTGAGGTTCGATTTGCCGATAATTACGGAATAGATTCTACCACCATACAATTCTCGTTTGGCAAGGTGGGCGACGAACTTGTCTCGCTTCCGCGTGAGGCGTACGACTTGGTGTTTGATGAAGCACAGCCCGAGCACGGCACCATTGTCTATACACCAAGTCTGGCTAACGGCGAGTACCAGATTCAAATCTTCGCCAGTGACACGAGTGAAAATACCCACGAAGGAGAGGTAATCCGCTTTCAGCTAAACGAAGCCGTAGAGATTGAAGAGGTACGGAATGTTCCCAATCCAATACGTACCAATACCTTCTTTACCTACAATTTCGTGCAGAGACCGGAGCATGTTACCATCAAGATATACTCTGTCGCCGGCAAACTAGTTCGCACGATTGCAGACGCGTCGGCAAGACGGGGTTACAATGAGATGTACTGGGATGGGCGTGATGAAGATGGTAGGCGCTTGGCAAACGGCACCTATTTTTACAAGGTTACCGTTGGGGCGGAAAACCGGGAAATCGAAAGGATCGGCAGGCTCGCAATCTTGCGCTGAGAAATTGTCAATTAGAAAGTGTACACTAGATATTAATCGAATTATCCCTATTGGTTTTCCACACATGTCAAACCAAAACCATAAACCCCATGTCTTCTTGAACATGGCGATGAGTCTTGATGGAAAGATTTCGACGCGCGATGACACGGGCCCTCGCTTTACGAGCAGTGCCGACAAAGTTCGACTAAGAGAAATCCGAACTCGATCGGATGCCATCCTTGTGGGTGCAAGAACGATTGTTGTCGACAATCCAACATTCACGGAACATGGAATCTACAAGGATGAACGTGTCCAACGTGGCATTTCACCCCAGCCAATCAAAGTGGTAGTTAGCGGTACCGGGAGTGTGCCGGAATCTGCTCGTATGTTCCAGCCAAATGGCGCGCCAGCGCTCGTCTTTACTACGAAACGCACCGTCTCAAATCGCCTAAAAATCTTGGGCAGTGTGGCAGATGCAGTACATATTGTAGGGGACGAGGAAGTTGATTTCCTACAAATCGTTGATATTCTGGCCCGGACATACGGCGTGAAGAAATTGCTGATTGAAGGGGGCGGGCAAGTCAACTTCGCTATGTTTCGCGCACAACTCATCAACGAAGTCTATCTCACCCTTTCTCCGCGAGTAATCGGTGGACGTAATGTTCCAACGCCTGTTGGGGGGGCAGGATTCAACTTTATCAACTTAGTCGAGCTTGAACTGTTGGACCATCAAGTTGTCAACAACGAGATTTTTCTCCATTATCGTGTTCGTTCATAACAATCGAGAAAACGCCTAAAGTTGTGTGTACTAGGGTGAACGCTTCGTTTAGGATTCAATTTCTGCATCACCTACAGGTACCGCTGAATCTGATGAAAACTGTTGGGATCCAGTTTCCGATAGTCCGGGAGATCATAACGATTTCCTCGAACATCCGTTACGAGAATCCGTGCTGGCGGGACCTGTTTGATATTTTGGTGCAGCCCTCGGACAGAAAAGGTGGTTTTCCCCCGTGAAGTCTCCGTCTCCCATGCATGGACGCCAAATCGCTCTTTAACTCGGTGAATCTTGGTTATGACGGGCGTGAAATATCGCTTATCCAGCTCCTCACGAACAATTTTGCGGCTTTCGAAATTTAGCTCTGAGGGGTCCACGACGATACCAATTTCCATTTCGTCTCCGACGCCAAACGAAATATAATGTTCAGGGTCACTGAGTGGGAGAATTCGCCGGAACGCTACACGCGGATAGCATACCTCGTCCCGAATTTCAAGGCGCGGCGATCCCATCGGTGAACGAAACAACAGTATTTTATCAGGGTTTAAGTATTTCGGCGTGAAGTCGTCGTCATCAAAATCAGGCACGAGCACCGATTTTGAGTCTCCGCTGGGAATGGCCCTTTGCTTGTCCTGTTTTTCACTGTCCATAGATTACTCCCAAATCTATTCAATCATCGGCGGGCGATTTCGGACACTGAGGCAGTAATTGGTGGCGGTGGCGGAAAAATGTTATCGCCACTGTCATCAGTCGTTGCTTCGAATGCCATACCGGTTACCGCTCGACTAACTGTGCCTCCGAGCGGATTTCAGAAGCCTGTCGTTGCGTTTCGACAAGCTTAAAATATATCCCTTTCTTTTCCATTAGCTCTTCGTGCGAACCACATTCAGCGCCTCGCCCCTTTTCGATGACAAAGAGACGGTCGGCGCTACGCAAAGTCGAGAGGCGATGGGCAATTGCGAAAGTGGTTCGGTTTTGAACGAGCCGGTCGATTGCTTGTTGAATCTTCTTCTCCGTCTGTACATCAACTGATGAAGTTGCCTCGTCCAGAATCAGGATGCGCGGATTGTGCAGGATCGCCCGCGCAATGGAGATGCGCTGGCGTTCGCCTCCCGAAAGTTGTCCTCCCCGCTCGCCGACTTCTGCATCGTAGCCGTCGGGAAATTTCACGATGAATTCGTGTGCATTTGCAGCCTTCGACGCCGAGATGATTTCCTCCATCGTCGCGTCCGGTTTTGCGTAGGCAATGTTTTCTGCTATCGTGCCGCTGAAGAGAAACGGTTCCTGAAGGACAACTCCGATCTGGCGCCGCAAATCTTCAAGCCGAATCTTCGTAACATCGTCTCCATCAATGTAGATTCTGCCAGAATCGGGTGTATAAAACCGGCAGATTAGATTGATCATTGTTGACTTGCCTGCACCAGAATGTCCAACCAATCCGATCATTTCACCGCTCTTCACATGGAGGTTGATGTTCCGGAGTACGGGGTTATGTGAATCGTAGCCAAAGGTCATGTTTCGAAATTCGACTTCGCCTTTAAGTTCGGGCAAAGTGATGAGCGTACCATCGTCGACTTGCTCCGGTTCGGAGTCGATGACTTCAAAGACGCGTTCCGCTGCGGTCATTGACCGTGATGCCCAATTGATTATCGGGCTAATATGTCGCAGCGGGCCGTAAAACATTGCCAAATATGAGTTAAATGCGAAGAGTGTACCTAGGGTCATATCACCTGCAATCACCTGAAGTCCGCCAGCGAACCAAGCGATAAGTGAACCCAGATGCACGACAAATGCCAGAGGAGGGTAATATGTCGCCCAAACGGTCTCCGCGTAGGTGTCGTAACTCCGGGCGTCTTCATTCGCGACCGAGAACCGCCCAATCTCGCCCGTCTGCCGACCAAATGCGCGAACAACACGAATCCCGGAAATGGAGTCGTTCACAATGTCATACAACTTGGATCTCCGGCGCCAAGCCCGGTGCCACAGATGGTGTACCTTCTTCCAGAACCAGCGCGCGCCGATGACAATCAGCGGGATTGGTATGAGGATAAAACATGAGAGCCGCCAGTTCATCCAGAAGAGCATAACGCCAATCCCAAAAATCATCAAGAGATCGACAGCCACGAACTGAAGAAATTCTAACAGAAACCATTGGAGGCGCTGACTATCTTCAGTGATGTGGGAGATCACAGTCCCAGTCTTACGCTTGTCGAAGAATCGAATGGCGAGACTCTGAAGTCGAGTATATATTTGGCTTCGAATGTCTGCTGTCATGCGTAGCGTAAGCCACGCACTCAAGCGTCCCAGCAGAATCTCAAAGAGGGAATTGATAATGTGGACTATCATGAGACACCCGACAGCGACTGCGAGGGCGATCGAAGCTGTTCGTATCTGGCGGAAAACCTGGCCTAGCCAAGTTTCCGAAACCCCCTGCGCCGCTGTTGCCGGATTATTCAATGCAAGCACATCATCAACGAGGATGCGTTGTAATTGGGGCGGCACAAGCTGAAGGGTCATTGAACCAAGCACACACACAATTACCACCGTCGCTGGCAACTTGTACGGCTTCAAATAACTTAGTATGCGCAGCAGCACGCGATGCTTCTTCGTGCATGCGGGGCAAGGTGAAAACTCATCGCGTAGTGGCAAGCCACATGATTGGCAGAATTTCTTTTCTTCTTTATAGTTCCAAACTGGAGCTTCGTCTCGTTTCCCTTGGCGATATTCGATTTCTTCACTCAGGAATTGTGCGATGTATCCCAGCTTAGGCGCAAGTCCGTTGGAATATCGGAGGAAATCAACAGCGTCCGCCTCCTTCTCCAGAACAAGGATACCCCCATCAACAACCGCTTCTGCCCGTATTCCGGTTACCTCTTTATACGGGACACGATGCAGGATATTTCCTGTTGCGTCGAGTGCTAACACGTCCATCCCAGTCAGTACAAACCAGCTTTCACCAAAGGATCCGCCCGGTTCAAGGTCGCTCCTTGCGGCAAAGCGCACGGTTTCGATGCCAATGCCTTTGTCCGGAAGAGCTTTCTCAATTACGTCGGGTAAGGTGTCTAACGTCGGCGTTCCATTTTCTGTTGTTGACATTAAAATTTCCTACAGTAAAAGATACTTGGAGATAGGAGGTCAAATTACTAGCCTCGTTCTTGGGATGGAGATGCTTGTGATTGGTCGTCCCAATGCCTTCCCTTGTTTTTTCCGAAAAAGTGTAGTATTATCCTGTCGGAATTATGGTCAATACCAGCCGGGCTGTGGCCAATGTACCTCCGTAATAAACAGGTCCAAGCTACCAATCATTGAAAGACATCAAAATGGTTGATGCCGTTGAAAATGACAGAAATCAGATTGTCGAAAACCTGAGAGTTTTTGGCATCTGTTACCTAGCTTCAGATGAAATAATACAGGGAACTAGAGATCGCATTCCTGTGCAAGTCTTAATCAAGCGAATCGCAGAAAGCTCTGACCCGCGCCTTCGGCTAGCTCTTATCGCTTTGTTTATTCGGCATCCAAGAAAGTCTTCAGTTGTGCCAGACGTTGAAGAACTGCTAGACGAACCGGCGTGTACAGAGCTGAAAACGTCCTATATGGCGGCAGTATGCCTACAGCGGTTTTTGATCCCTCGATTAAAACTCTACATGAAAGACTTTCCTCTCCTACCGGACCTGTATTCCAAGGAACTTTCCCTTCCTGAACCTGAAGACCGACACGGCAAGAACGATCTATATGCACTCACAGATTGGCATGCGAGCCGATCGTCGTATCACTTCAACTGGCGTGCCTCTTGTCTCAAAGTGATGGACTTGCTATTTGCCCAGTTAAGAATAGGAGGAAAGTAATGAGTTTTCGCGACTCGGTGGATCGCCACCGGGTTGAGGAGTTCCTCAACCAACTTGGAAAGCGTTTTAGGGGTGCAGGGCAAGTTATCTCGTTGGCGGGACAACGATGGTTTATGAAGGATTCTCAAAACAGATACTGGACATTGAGTAAACTTTTGATTTGCATCCTGCAGACCACTCTGATTTTATCCGGATCTGCGCGAACTCAAGGAGGAGTTACATGTGAATGTAGAGGAAGCGTCACCAGATCGCTTTATCTCACTGCCGTCCGGCTACGAGACGCGTTGCCAGCTCCTGGCCCAGTATGGCAAACTTGAGGTTTTCCATTTCGATCCCTACAGCATGGCGCTCACCAAATTGAACGTGCTACTGCAGAAGATTTCTCAGACGTGTTGGCACTCCTCGAACATAATTGGATAAAGATTGAGATGCTTGAAGAAACCTTCCGAGAGATTGTTCCGCGTTATGCCACTGAGAGTTTAAGGGGCGATTCTCGTGAGTTTGAGCGGAAGTTCTAAGCGCTGGAAAAATGTGGGGCACTGAATAGTCCGTTGGCTATTTGCCCGGGCCTCGCAGTTTCGCTCAAAATCTATCTAGTTGTCATCCTCACGCTCACTGAGCAACTCACCGCGCGCTAGTCGCTCCGCGTTCTCTGTTGACCACAGAATACCCTTCATCAGTTTTTGCGCTGTGATGTATCGGGTAGCTGCCATAAGGTGCATTCGTTTTTCTATCGGGTCATCTGACAAGTCGTAGTGTCTAAACGCAACTTCTAGCACTTGGAACATGTGAAGTTCGGCATCTTCACGAAGCAGGATGTGCGCCAGTGTGCGTCGGAGTTTACGTATATCGTGCCCCTCTTCAAGATACTGGCTAACTAAAATCTCGGCTTCATAGACCTTCTGAAAATCCGCGAACTCTTGGAGGCGTTCCAGCATTTTATCCACAGAGGCGAATTCTTCATCGAGTCGTTGTCCCAGCCTTGGAATACGGGCAGCAGGCATGTTTAACCAGCGGACGTACGCAAGGAAGACCGCACCGTGAAAGATACCTCGCAACAGTTCTTTGCTTGGCGCATAGTGGAAGGCACAGTAGAGCGCGTGGGCGTATGAATAAATATTCGCGACATCGTGCCAATCACCCTCGTTCTTCAGGTGGAAACGCGCAGTGCGGATAGCAGATGCGTAGGTCATTGCGCGGCAAATCTCAACCGGATTTACGCCCGCACGTAATGTTCGCTCGATTTCCTCGACAATTGGCACGAAATCGCTGGCAAGCATCGTCTGCGCAAACTCTGAAGTGTCAAGGGAAGCGTGGCTGGACTGATTCTCGGTCCATATATCATCTAGTCGCTCGAAAATTGGTTCCAAGACGGGCACTGCGTCCGCCCAACGCGATGTCTCCTCATGCCGTGTCCGACTGGCGAGATCAACGACGATTGGACGCAGCATTTCGTGGGCGCCCTCCCATTCGATATAATCCAACGCCTCGAACATTTTGTTAGCGAAATCAAGTGCGTGGCCATCGCCTGTGAAGTAGAAGTCCGTTGCCGCTGTAAACACAAAATCGGCAATCACTGATTTGTCATAGCCACGATCTCGGAGTGTCAACAGAATGCGTTCTGCCGCCCCGGCATGGCGCTTATCGACAAAATACCGGAACCACCGCTTCAAAGTGCCGAGATCGTGTTTCTCGTCCGTGCGTGGGAACGGTGCGCGATAGGGACGTGAACTTCCCGTTGTTCGATTACTAATCTGAGTCAGCCCATGTACCAAAAATAGGTTGTGATCCTTGTCGTTTACCTCATCCCAAAGGTTTGCTGCAAGTGTCAATATTGTGACGCCAGACGACCAGCCCTCGCTGCTCTTGTTCGCCCCGTAGTATAGACCTTGTTGAATAATCTCTTGTGGAGTTGCTTCTGCATCGTTAAGCGCTGTGACCGCCTTCGCAATAAAGAACGAACTTCGATCTTTAAGCCCACGCTCAAGTGCACGTTTGCCTCGGTCTATCACGCGACGTTTTGCCGCCTCTTTCTCCCACCCCGCTAATCCGACGTACACATTGCCGTCGTCTCGCAACTCAACGGGAAATGCTTTCAAGTCGTCACCGGACGCCAAAAAACATCCGCCAGATTTCAGATCAAATTCCCAGTGGTGCCAGTGACAGATTAGTACGCCGTCTCTGATACTGCCTTCCGACATGGGATAGCCCATGTGCGGACAACGGTTGTCAACAGCATAAAATTTGCTTCCATATCGGAAAACAGCAAGATGTGTACCGTTCACATGAAACGGTTTACCTTCGCCCTGTTCAAACGATTGGGCGGCGCATAGTTTGTGATACACGAGATTGGTTTGGTCTACATAGTCAATTGACGGATCCTCAATATGGATTGAACCAGCAACGGTCTCTTGTGGTACGACAGTTGAAGCCATGACGCAACCTCCTTGTCGTGCAGCGGTTGACAACTTTTTCACAGGCACCACTCCGTGCAATCAGGAGTATAGAAAAGAGTCGTATTGATTGCCAAGGTTTCTGACTTGTATAAGTACGGCAGTTGATGTTTAAACGGAGTTTGTCCTTAAAACAGAACTGCCAGGTAAACGAGTGTCATGTTTCTACCTTCGCGTATACAGGCGAGTTGATATCAACTAGAATATTATCTCCTTCTACTTTCACGGGATAAGTTGCGATGCATGTTTGCCCAGGCCAAACGCATTTCCCGGTTTTTACATCAAACTCCCACATGTGGAGTGGGCAGGTAATTACACTATCACTCAGGAACCCATAACTTAAAACTCCTCCGAAATGCGGGCAAATGTTGTTCATCGCATGATATTCACCGGAGACGTTGTAGATGCCGACAAAAACACCCTCAACCTTGACACCAATGCAGCGGCCCGCCTGAATTTCATCAGTTTTCGCTGCTATCACAAATTGACCCATTCCACGGTTTCCTTTCCGTTAGTGCCTATGTCTTACCCTTGATGATTGTATCACGTCTTTCTCGCATACCTCAACCAAATTCCAGATTTTTTCCGTATGATTCTAGTCGTCGCGTGTACAAAAATGTTCAACACATTCACTATCCATGCGTACACTGCGAGAATGTTGTATAAGTCACCCAAGGCAATTACCGGGCCGTTGTGCATGCACCTGTCCTGCACTAGAGGAGCCTACCATTTAAGTGAGTTTCGAGGAGTGAAGCTGTTATTATAGTCATTGCAACTAAGATTATACATTTGGGACTTACGCAATTCAGTTTGTAGTAGCGATCAAGGGAGCGAATAGCGACTGCGATAGAGATCCCTTTACTGCGCGTCTTCTGTAGGAGCGAGCTTTGCTCGTGAGAGGAAATCTCGATCTGGAGATTGGATCTCTATTGTACTTGTTGCCCCCTCGATTAATCTCCTACAGTAGGTTTGTCGCAACAATCTCCAATTGTCAAATCGAGCAATATATAATTCATATCTGTGTAAATATGAATGTAAATAACTGTAGCAGGGAGTCGCCGGCTGACTGCAAAAGAGCGAGTGGTGTGCCGATTAGGATGAGGTCACAGAACATTATTGAAGCATGACCGTGAAATAGGGGCGTTGGGCCTGAAACTTCTCCTCGCTGCGTGTTCATTGGAGGTAGTATTGGCACGCAACCGGATATTCAGCGGGTTCGAGATTATCGATTGGGGTATTGAAAATTAAGGACAAATCTTCAGAAAGATGTGGAGATTGACCTGCGAAAGTACGCAAAGGGAAAGGATTTGCATCCCGAATGGTTTAAACAGATTCCTGAAGTTTCGGATGATTGCCTAGTACCTTGATTAAAGTACGCGCAAGTTTTTCGGGGTCATGACGAATCACATTCAGTTGCACCCCATTCTCAACAACGACTGTATCGCGAATGAGATCCGCTTCGACAACATGGCCTTCCTCGAAATTATCATGCTCTAGATCGTATAGGACCTGCACCTTGGAAGTGTCAGCCATCTGTTCCCGAGTTTCATCGGATAGTTGAGAAATATAATTCGTCAAACTCATGACCAAATCTGTTGGACGTACCTTATTATCTTCGAGCAGTGAGAGCCCTTCTTCGGCACGTGATTGAATCCTTGTCAGGAGTTCTGATAGTTCTTTCTGGACGTACCTTTTTATTAGGTCGTCGGGCGCCGGTTGATTGTTAACTACAATATAGTCTAGTGGAACATCCGCGTGATCGTAGATTGCCTGGACGTGGTCAGTCACGGAATACCCGTCCGTCTCTCCAGGTTGAGTCATGACGTTGCAGATGTAGATTTTCATTGCATTTGATCCCTGAATTGCATCTACAATGCCTTTGACAACAAGGTTCGGCATAATACTGGTGTATAAGCTCCCGGGGCCGATGATTATCACATCGGCATTTACGATGGTTTCGATAGCCTCCTGATGGGCGACACATTGATAGGAATCTGTTGACGAGTGTTGATGGGTCTTGCCATTATCGCGCGGTGCGAGGAATACTCGTCGAATCGGTTCACGGTTCCGACGGTTTGGAATCTGTGATTCCCCGCTAACCACTTCGCCGTCCGCCAGTTCCGCGCATAGCATTGTATAATCTAGGCTCACGGGAATGATTCTTCCACGTACGGCGAGGAGTTCTGAGGCCGCCTGAATCGCTTTCGGAAAACTGCCTTCACTCAGTTCGGTTAATGCAATCAAGAGCAGATTTCCGACTGTATGTCCGCCCAAGTCGCCGTTGCTGGAAAAACGGTACTCAAATAACCGTGCGAGCAATTCGTCCGCGTCAGAAAGCGCATATAGTAACTTGCGGGTATCTCCTGGCGGAAGTACATCAAATTCTTCAATCAGTCTTCCGGTACTACCGCCGTCATCAAAGACAGAAACAATAGCGGCTAATTTGTTCATGTCAATAATCTCTGACCAATCGTGTTTTGCGCTTGTATATTTCTTAATGCCGCTTAGCAAAGACGACAAACCAGTTCCGCCGCCGATACAAGCGAGTTTCAAGGCACTTTTTTCCGTCATGAATTTCTCCGCAAATTATCAATGCCAAAAGGAACTTAGCGCAAACTCGAAGTCCTGTGATGATGACTTCAGTTGTCGCGATAAATCTGGAAGAGGATTTAATTTACACGAGTCACTTGTAGATTTCAAACGCATCTAAATAGTGGCAATCTTTGAGGTTATGTTCTTGTTCAGCTTTCGTATGTCATTAGTTGCTTTAAGGTTTCAACTGTTTCATTACAGAGTATTTCAGCTCGGTCAGAAGTTCGAGCCTCACTGAACACCCGAATTACCGGCTCAGTGCCTGACTTTCGAATGTTGACCCAGCTATCTCTCCAGACGCGCTTCACACCGTCTGTTAAGTCGAGTGACACTTCCTCCGCCAATTTCCCTTTTTCCGCGTAAATCTCCGCGGCACGTTGCACTACTGCTTCAGAAACCGACTGCGAAGGGCTCTCCAGCTTTTTCTGAAACATTGCATAACTCGGTATTGAGTTAACCAACGCTGAAATTGTCGTGTTAGATTCAGCGAGTTGATGAACGATGGCGGCGATAGATGCGAGACCGTCTGTTGTATATTGAATTTCAGGGAAAACCACTCCTCCAGTGCCCTCGCCACCGATAACTGCGTTAGTTTTTCGCATTTTTTCAACAACATAGCCTACGCCAACCGGCGTACGGTGCACTTGAGCGCGATGTCGAGCAGCAATATCGTCAATCATGAGACTCGTAGAGACCGTGCTAACCACATCGCCCTTTCTTCTGTTAAGGATAAAATCGGCAGAAAGTGCAATTGTGTACTCGCTACTCAGTGGGGCACCGTCTTCAGAGACAACAACAAGTCGATCCGCGTCTCCGTCATGTGCAAACCCGACATCCGCACTGTTCGCAAGGACAGCTTTGCAAAGTTGGTTTAGCGCGTCCGGGGTTGGCTCTGCCGAGCGTGGAAAATGGCCGTCCGGAACACAGTTTACTTCAACTACTTGACATCCGAGTTGCCTAAGCAAGTGTGGACTTGCGATGCTACCTGCGCCGTTGCCACAATCGATTGCAACTCTAAGAGCGCGTTCGCGCAGCAACTCAAGGTTTACCCAGTCGCAATCTAGGATCTTTTCTATATGTCGCTTGATGGCGCCTTCATAGATTTCAACCGACCCTTGTTGATTCCACTTGGCGAGGTGAAAATCCTTGGATTGGTAGATTTCCATGAATTGTTCTCGCTCTTGCCGATTTAACAGTCGTCCTGATTCAAGCGCAAATTCCAAGCCATTCCACTCCACGGGGTTGTGGCTTGCGGTGATGGCGATGCTGCCGCTCGCATTTAATTCTTTCGTCATCAACAGAATCGTTGGCGTTGGACACATACCGACATCAATCACTCTGCAACCGGTCGAAATGAGTCCAGCTAGAATCGCATGGCGGGCCATCTCACCCGATACGCGCGAATCTCTACCAACCACCACAGTTTTGGAAGGATTCGAATTATTCTGTTCGCCATAGTGACGTTGACGCTTCGCCGTGTTCACCATAATGCCAAAAGCGGTTGCAAACTGTGTCAACATAGCCGCATTCAGAGAATTGCCGACGATACCACGGATACCTGACACACTGACGATGGGAGTGTCCATAAATTCTAAGCCTTGTCGTGGTGAAAATCCTTGATAAAACCAAGCCTCGATACCATAAAGAGACAGCAAAGCCCGACCAAAACTTGAAAACCGCACACGGCATACCATTTTGGATAAACAAACAGGTAAGACGGGAGCGGGGTCAGTTCGTACAAGTGTGGTGCTCTGAATATATCAATTTCAAGTAGCTGACACACAGCGATTAGTGGATTCATAAAAAGGAACACCGGTATAATTGAAAACTGGTCAGCAATCAATAAAGTTCCGATGTAGCGATTCAGCGGTGAAAGAAGAAAAACTCCACCAATCAACAACAGTGATGCGGCATATGCAAACTGGACAGCATGAATCTCATGGCAAAAAATCCGCCAGCCCAACATTCCGATAAATGCACTCGAAAAAACAGTAGCAAGAAGCACCAAGTGATAGGAAAATAGCGTTGCATACGACACATCGTGGCTCGATTCATTGACAAGCACAAAGGCCGACGCCGACAAGACAGCAAAACAGACAAGTGGGACTTGGCTGCTAATCGCAATGGCACCAAGAGTGCTCCCGGGGCGTATCCGGCTTAGTACCAGAAGTTTATCTGATGTAGCTTCACGGAATTGATTGGCGAGTGCGCGACTTGAAAAGCAAGGAGATACAATCAGGACCAAGAAGATCTCTGATAGGAATTTTGTGCCCAAACTGTGGGTAAGCCTAAGATGCGATAGGAGCTGATTAACCGCCAACAGAAGAAGACCGAGTATAGTAATCGTGATAAGGATTCGCCTCATTGTCCATTGACCCATCAGTAGGCTCAATCTGTCCGCATAGTAACGCCTATCCTCTAACATACTGAAGCGTATCAATCCATTCATCTCAAGAATCACATGTGAACCAAGACGACTTGAATCTATTCTTCTCCGAAATGCTGCTGCAACATACTTTGAATCTCTAGGATAATACGCTCAATTGCGTAGAGGTTCGGATTAATTTCCAAAGCTCGCTGAAAAGCGTCCATTGCTGCCGCAAGGTCGCCAAGTTTCAAGTAGCACTGTCCCATTCCCGCGAGCGCGCCAAAATGAAAGGGATTGAGTTCAACTGTCTTCTTGCAATCTTCGATCGATTTACTCAACTCGTCGCTCATGAAATATGCGATTGCGCGTTGATTGTATCCCTCTGCAAAGTTAGCGGCTATCCGTATGACCTCTGAGAACACTTGAATCGCCTCTCCGTATTGTTGCTTTTTTATGTGATTTGTGCCTTTTTGCATCATGGCGCTAACCGATTCATCGTCAGACCGAAACCAGATCGACCACAATGCCTGTTCAGCATTGGCGCGCGTCCCCGGATCTTCATGCGTGAGCGCTGCAACCAAAGATGGGATGGCGTCTTCGTTAGCAATCTCACCCAGCGCATACGCCGCAGCCCGGCATGTGAGCGGTTTCCGGTTTTCTAAGGATTCTATGAGCGTTTCCTGTGAATATTTCTCCTCCAAGGCACGCTTTAGCGCATGCTTCTGATTCGGATGCTGATGCATTAACCTAGCTAGTTCGGAGAATCCATTTTGCTCTGGCATATATAATTCCTTGAATTTTCAGGTCAACTACGCATGACTAGTGTTGACCTAACACTTATAATTTATCAATCCGAAATCACGATTGAATCATATCACACCTTGACAATCTGCTCAAGAGAAAAGTATGAGACGTGTTTGAGAACTCTAGACACAACTTGAAAAACGGCACTTGGGAATCTTGGGAACTTTCATACTTTTCATACCAAATGAGGGATTCCAGTAGAGACAGAAAACCGTAAGAACTCTTGCTATCACTGGATTCTAGGTAGTTTCAACATTCGAACTTCCAAGGGTTGGTATGAAACAGCGGGAGCTACCCAAAACATTTTCAAATCTCGGATTGACGTTCTGTCGTAGAAGAAGATTGTTTTTCAAAAATTTCTTAACCCGACTTTGTACATTTAAGCGGGATAACAGACGGTGTCAATCAAGCGTTGAAGAAAAGCGGGGAAGATTTTAACCATTTGGTCTTTTTGGTTGACCATTGAAAAAGTCGTCAGCGGTTTCTGATATTGTGCAACCTGTCGGGATCTCTATCGCACTCACTATAGGATTTACTATCGCCTTCGTTATCCACTCAGTTGATCGTTCGTTTGATCTCGCGCTGGGGGGCTGATGTAAATAACTCGCTGGCGCTATACACCTGAAGATCTCTATCGCACGGGATTGTCTATCACCCTCCCTATCCGGTCGGTTGATCGTCGCTGGCGCTTTCAAAGGCTGGTAGGATCTCTATGGGATTTCTATCGCACTCGTTATCCACTCGTTTGATCGCTCATTATTCATTCGCTTGATCGCAGTGCGCACCCTACAAGATGGCAATTCAGAATTGTACTTTTGTACAAAGTCGAGCCTAAGTCAGGCATTTGCACTTCAAGTCTCTGACGTGGGTAGCGGAGATTGGGAAGGATGCAGTCAAATTACCACAGTGAATAGTGCACACAAGCATAGGAGACGTTGGGTGCGCAATGCCGGCAGCGCGTTCGGGGATGATGGACCTTTGCCACCCTGAAAGAACTAGATGTACTTGCAGAACGCCCAAGTGTCAGATATAATGCTTGCAGTCGGGTGGATTAAGGAGTCATGTGAAGAACCACACCTGCTAGGATAACCACAGAATCTGTAATGTAGGAGTCCGAGGCCTATCGGGTGGATTGTGTGTTACGATCGAAGGACTACAGCAACTGTTAAAAAACCCAAGTTGCCACCTTTGTCCGACAGGGGCACAGAAACCGAGTTTTTTCCGACGTGGAAACACGAGATTGACGATAATCAGACCAATTTACCTATAATTTAGCGAACGTGAACCAAAAAATCGGGTTCTCTTTTATAGGTAGCAACTTGGGTTAAAAATAAGCATGTATATATTTGAACCGTTGAATTGTCAGTGTGAGGACTCGTGGGATGAGGTTCTAAAACAGTGTCCGGGTAGCAATGCATTTCACTCAACCGCATGGAGAGTCGCCCTTGACCAAGCGTTTGCTCAACTGTCGCCAATGTACTACCTAATTAAAGAGAATTGTACGTTGGTTGGCGGGTTTCCTGCATTCGTTTTCAAGCCAATTCCCGGTATCAAGATGTTACATTCGATGCCGTGGCATCTATTCGGAGGTATCCAACTCGTCACTGATGCAGAGGTGGATATCAAGGCGTTACTTGAATTGACGGAAAAACACCTTTCAAATGCGGCACACAATCAGAATATTTGCGAGGCTATTTTTACCCTTTCTCCTGCCCAAACCGCGGAATATGGTCATAGGTTTACCGAAATCGGTTATCAGAAACATAAGACGCTTTCCACCCATCTTCTCAGAACGTCAGAGGACTATGACGTGCTATGGAAAGCGTATAACAAGCGTGTTCGAGGTGCGGTGCGGAAGGCAGCAAAAGCAGGTGTGAGGGTTTCCGACGCGCATACCGACGGTGATTTGGAAGCGTTCTATAGTATCTATCTAGCAACGGTCAAACGCTTGGGTGGCACGCCCAAGCCGCGAGCCCTGATTCAATCTCTTTACCGAAGTCGAATCGGAAAACTGGCAATCGCAAAGCGTGATGGGATTGTAATTGCCGGATTGTTGTATCTTTATTTCAATCGAACTGTAACGCTATGGTGTGAAGCGTCCGACCCGCAATATTTAGAATATCGTCCGAACAATGCCATCTTCCACCACATCATTCAGTGGGCTTGCGCAAGGGGATATGAGTGGGTAGATTTTGGTGCCTCTCCGCCCGAACATCACGGCTTAATTGCTCACAAAGAGCAGTATAAGGCACAGAGGTTTAACTTCTGCAGTTACATAAAGATTCATTCGCCATTGAGACGGGAAGTTTGGCAGATAGCAGAACCTTCGCTTCGTAAATTATACACGTGGATTCAACACGCTCGCAGCCGAGATTAGCTTGGACAAGCATGAGATTTACCAACTTTTATTCGACAATCAATTCCCGGGTTGTACAATAGAGGGCGCTCAAAATTCCCACAGCGCGAATTTGTCTATCATCCTGCGGGCACAAGTACCGTAAGTCCGCGTTCGACGAGTTCTACCGTAGCAGGGGTATAGCCCACTTTCTCGCCATCCGCGTAAAGAAGGGTTGGTGGATCTGTGTGAATAGTCAGCGATTTTGTGCGTTGGATACTGACTGCGGGATGGGCTGTATGTCCGCCCCAAAACAACTTTACAAGCATACTCAATACTGTTAGGCGAGACACGGGCTTGATGATGCAAACATCAAATAGGCCGTCGTTCATAACAGCGTTCGGCACGATTTTGAAACCGCCGCCATAATGAGGGGTAATACCGGTTGCCGCCAAGAGAATATCCCCCTCATACACGCCGAAATCACCTTCAAGCCGCACTGCAGGGGTGTTGTAAGAAAAAAGTGTTGTAATTGCCGTATATACGTAGGTTGCCGTGCCGGAGAAGGGGACATTCGCCTCCGAAGCCCGTCGACTAACTTCGGCATCGTACCCACACGTGACTATCGTGTCAAAATAAAAATCTCCAATTCTGCCAACGTCAACTTCAAAAGGTTTGCCGCTCAATAGTACCTGGATAGCCTGATCCGGGTCTTTCGGAATCTTGAGCGCCCTAGCGAAGTCGTTTCCCCTTCCACAAGGTATTAGTCCCAATACTATATGTGGTCTTGCTGCGATCGCGTTAACAATTTCGTGGATTGTGCCATCCCCGCCACATGCAATCAGCCACCGACATCCATTCTGAATGGCTTCTTGTGCCAGACGACGTGCGTCGCCTCGCCGGGTTGTCAGTGCGAGTCTACCCCTTCGTCCGTTGCTTGTGAGTCGCTTAAGAGCTCTCTCGGCAATTACCTTGCTCTTGCCTTTTCCGGAGATTGGGTTCGCAATTATTAGAAAATCTTCGGAGATTGATGTTTCAATCCGGTTTTGCATGATAACTTTGACGTGGTTGGTGATTGAGGATTGATGGTTGGTAAATGGTGGGCTGTAACTGTCGAGAAAAGATAATAGCAGACTTACTCAAATGCGTCAATCCGAAATAATATGTCAACACTTGAATCTTGACAGTGAAGTGTCAGACACGTATAATTCGCAGAGGTTTACAGCGAGAGTCCTCAAGGAGGATTGATATGTATAGCGCTTCATTAAACGCAGTTGTCCTAACTTTAGCTACGTTCGTGTTACTTACTGTGCATGCATATTCGGAGGAGGAGTTTATGAAGGAATTCAAATCAATGCAGGTTGGCATGGTAGCACCAGACTTCACGCTAATGGATGACGATGGTGTTGAACGCAACCTGTCCGATTATCTCGGTAGCAAGAACGTCATATTGGCGTTTTATCCCAAGGATTTTACCGGTGGCTGAACAACGGAGTTGCGCTCGCTCCGGGATGAGTTGAGCCGCATTGAAGCTACTGACACCGTGGTGTTTGGCATTAGCGTTGATGGCGTACAATCGCATAAAAAATTCCAAAAGGCTGAGAAGTTTGGTTTTTCGCTGCTTGCAGACACTGAATTTGCGGTCAGCAAAATTTATAGTGGGATAATGGAACGATTCAACGCCTCTAATCGCGTTACGTTCATTATCGACAAAGCCGGATATATCAGAGTCATCGATGAGAACGTAGACGTTGCGAATCATGGCGTAAATGTCGTCAAGTTCATTGAGGAAAATGTGTCTAGCGAACTGGAGATCGGGCACCCTTCACCAGACTTTATCGCCGCCGACCAAGATGGCGCAATACATCAACTCAGTCAGTTCAAAGGGAAACAGAGCGTGGTGTTAGCGTTTTATCCGAAGGATTTTACCGGCGGCTGAACGGCAGAGGTTTGCTCGCTCCGGGATGAGTCGAGCGTTTTTACTGTGCATGATGCCCAGATTTTCGGTATCAGTGTCCAGGATGCCGAGTCGCACAAGAAATTCGTGCAAGAGCATAGCCTGAATTTCCCACTACTTGTGGACACGGGGCGTAACCTGAGCTTGCTTTTCGGCGCTGCCGATAGTCCAAGCGACCTGAGCAAGCGCATTACGATTGTTGTTGACAAAGCAGGAAAGATTTCCAAGATTGACACCAATGTCAATGCGAGAACGCACGGAAAGGATCTGGGTGATTTCTTCGGGGGAATGTAGCACTTGCCTAAAGGTAAATGTGGGAGATAGGATTACTTGCCGTTGACTTCGCTTTGATCTCTAAAACGGAAGGTTTTGATGACAGCCGCAAGCACGAGATTCCAACGGGCATCAGCCGGGACAATAGCGTTAATTATCTTTGTTATCATGTTGGTGGCACTAATGTTCGGGAGCGGTTTCGCAAATTGAGTTTCTGCGGAAAACCCCCCTCTATTTGCGAAAGAATTGCCTGAAATGGGAGTTGAAACGAGACAAATGAAGGTATTCTGTTTCAGAGTCAAATCACGGAATGTAGATGCCAAGCGATCTTAGATCGGTTGCAGCCTATGCCCCGATGAAAAGGGGACTGAAAGTCTATCACCAACAGGGCAAACCCCAGTTGCCTGTTCATTTGAGTGCCACGGTCGATTGTCAATTCTTCTGCGGAAGGTATAATGAATCAACTTTTTCTATGGAGGGAATAATGAACGAACATAAAGTGGTGTGTCGACAATTGATAATTGAAGATGAGAATGGCGAAGGAAAGATTTTCATGTCAACGGACAATGCCAAAAATCCCACATTTCAAATGTCGGGAGATTCTGGTAATGTTCATATAAACTTCACGACAGACGGAGTGACTCTTAGCCTATCAGACAAGCAAGGACAAGAAAAAGCCACCCTTTATGTAAAGGATGGCGAGGGATGGTGTAGGTTTCTTAGGTCAGATGGAAGTGAAATACAATGGTGGACAGTTTAGGAGACTTTCTGGCTTTCATCTCAGCATGACGCTTGTCTATCTGCTTCTGCACATGGCCCTTTTCTCTTAACTCAATCACAGCCTACAGTATACTGAACACCATTGGAGGTCTATCATGGCTGACGTACTCACCCGGCTATTCCAACAGGTAGAACCGGAACACACCGAACCGAAACAGATAGTGGAACAAATAGCACAACTCGAAACATCTGAACTCGCTGATGCCTTCCTAATCGCCCTGCAACACTGCGAGGGAATCTATCCTTCCCAGATTATAAACGCCGAAGCCGTACTATTGGAACTCGGCTACGACTCTCGCACGTATCCCTCCTCTCCGTCTCCAATAAGCGATTCCGATGGCGACACACTTCTCATCGCGCTAATGGCGGCGTGGCAGTGGCTCATACGCGAGATTTACCTTGTTCCACGCCCCGATCATCTTTTTAGCGGCACACTGGCGGGCCCGGGCGAAAAACCTCACTTCATCACCCAACGCGGCCGCAACCGCATCGCCGAGCTTGTCAAGATGAGTGTATCCTCAGATTATCACAACCTGATTAAAGAGAGGTGAGATTTACTCATGGAAGAATGGATTAAGGTTATCGCTCCGCTGATTGGTATTGCCGGTCTGTGGTGGAAACTTACTACTTCAATGGCGACGAAAGCTGAATTGAATGCTATGAGGTCGGACATGTCGGACATGAAAAGCGAACTCCGGGCTGAAATAGCTGAGGTTAAGGCAGACCTCAAACAAGATATAGCCGAGGTGAAATCGGACATGGCAGCCCTGAAAACGGAGTTGAAATCTGAAATAGCCGAGGTAAAATCAGACATAACGGACCTGAAAGCAGACCTCAAAGTGGAAAACACTGAGCTCCGAGCGGACATCAGGGAGATTCGGCAACTGCTCTACAAGAATGTTGTCGATACGGGAAGCAAGGGTGATAACAAAGACGTGGACAGGAATTGAAGTCCAGCCGATTAAACATCATATAGCCACACGGGATGTTGCGGTCAAGTTTTACTCGATGGAGGATAGTGGCGAGGTGGGTTGTGACACTGAGACCCTGGAGTACCACAACTGGTTGGAATCAGAATGTGTGCGTTTGGCGCAGAGGTACATAGACTCGATGAAAAGCGGGCCGTAAGAGAAAGGCCTTCGCAGTGTGGAAAAGGATCGTGGCAAGGCATAACACATGGCGTCTACAATTCCTGCGCCGATATGCCCAGTCGGATACCGTCTTTACGGTTTGTAGCCATAGCCTTAATGGGCGGCTTCCTGTGGTGGATAAGCTACGACCTTGAGGATTGATACTAGGAAGGTACGGTTAGCGAACAATCAGGTAGTTAGTCCGACACGATTTTGAAAGAGGCGATTAGAGAGCTGCTAGGTCGCCAAAATGAATACAAGTTGCGAGTTGGTGAATAACAAAAAAAGATGAGATGAAGGGAAAGGGCAAGAGAAATGCGTAACCGATACGGATACGGTGCATTTTGTACGTGGGAAAGGAATCACATCGGGGCAGTTAGAGAAGCTTTGTATAGCATAGCAGATGCTATAGAACAACATCATAGGAAGCAGCATGGTGAAGTATGTATTCCTATAATCATGTTCAAAGATGAACTAATAAGACGGGCAATAATTCACGATGCTGACAAATTCGCCAACTTAGATATGTTTTCCGGATATGTAAATAGTTCGAAAAGATGGGAGGAATTAGGAGGCCCCGATCTTAAATACGGTGCGAAGGAGTGGAAGCCCCGTAATGAAAGAGCAAACAGAGGTTTGAATACATCAAGAAGGCATTTGCATTCAAACGACCATCACCGCGAATACTTCAATGAAGAAACTGAAATGACAATTCTTCCATTGATAGAAATGGTATGTGATTGGTATGGTGTTTCGGCGCGTTATAACGATGGAATCCCCGATATGGCGAAGTTTGAGGAAAGTTATGAAACGAATAAGTGCAACTTTCCTAATTGCTATCAAAGATTCGTAATTGACAAGGTTTATAGGTTTTTGGCTAAGCGGGAATATGAAATTATAAATCGGATTAGCGAAGTCTGTAAATGCTATGACAAAGATGAATCTGATTTGCCAGCATCTTCCCCTGAATTAAGTCATCTTGATTGCGACATTAAACAATTCCTAACTGCTAGAAAACAACTGTATGATAGCACGTTGGAAGCCTCGACTATGTTAGCAGCTAGAGTTCCAAAGCAAATGGATTTCTCAAAGAGCGAATAGATTCACTAGTGCAAGCTAAAGCTAATCAATCTAAGGCGTGGAGAACACTATGACTGAGAATGAGAGACGACACCTAATTGAGGGATACAAATCACTAACTCAGTACGGGTGTCAGATGTCTCAAGATCATATAAGTACCGATCGAGTAATGATCCCTCTATCACTTGCTCCGGCTTTGTGGGTATTAGCCCCACCGAACGGACCAATTGACGGCAAGTTAGCCGAAACATTGATATTGTTGGGGGCACCGTTTTTATAGTGTTTTGGATGTTGCGTAATTGGCGAAGTGGAAAACGATTACATGCAATATGGGACATATTACGTTTAATCGAGGTAAAACTTGGGTTCGAAACCTACCTCATATTAGACCGATTTGTGGACGACTCGCTATTCATCAAGGGACGACCGAAGGGACAATCCAAGATAACGCCGCCGCGAGACTTTACATTGAAGAAATGGTTCGGATGGTCCGCATTAGCATTCTATGGCCTAGTGTTTGTATTTGACGTCATGGTTGACTTCTGGCGAGCATGGTTGTGTGTCAACTGCTGAAAACGTCCGATAATTGCAGATTATCGGACAAAAAGAAGGCTCATCGGAGTCCATCTCCCCGATGAGCCTAAATTGAAATGCCAAATCCTTATGCCGAGCATGGCGTAAAAAGCCGATGAGGGCTTTTGGTCTGATTGTCTTCCATCGCGCCTTAGTCCGGTGAATAAGCGATAAAGCGAGATCCACGTTTACAACCGAATACTTTATTCATTTGAATCGGCGGTGCGCTCATGCCGAGTAGCTGGACGTGCATAGCCCCATGACCAACCGCGTGGACAGAAATTGAAGTCCAGCCGATTGACCACCATATAGCGACGCGGGATGTTGTGGTTAGGCTTTACTCGATGGACGATAGCGGGGAAGTGTGTTGCGACGTTAAGACCTTGGAATGCCGGAACTGGTTGGAATCGGAATGCGTTCGTTTGGCACAAAGGTACGTAAACGAGGAATTGAAAGGTTTCGCAAATTGATGTTTTGCGGAAAACCCCCCTCTATTTGCGAAAGAATTGCCTGAAATGGGAGTTGAAACGAGACAAATGAAGGTATTCTGTTTCAGAGTCAAATCACGGAATGTAGATGCCAGGCGATCTTAGGTCGGTTGCAGTCTATGCCCCGATGAAAAGGGGACTGAAAGTCGAGGCAGGAATGTCGATAAAGCCACCGAATCCACAATATTCGGCTGGTACGTGCGCGATATTACTAAGTTAGTATCTAAACCACAGAAAAGGAAGGAGTTACCATGAATAAAGGAATCAGACTCCAGAACGTGCTTCGACGCCTGCTCGTGGTAATACTCGGATTGCTCGTATGGGTTCTCGGAGTGGTTGTGGCGATCTGTGTTTTGATGCTCATTGGAAAGTATGCCTTCATGCCGATCTATACCGCAGTGAGCCAGCGCGTCACCCCACCGAATTATCAAGAAGAATGGTCTGGTCGGTGGACGGTAGGCATCAACAAACTCACAACATGGCACTTCCGCCGTGATGGGACATGGACAGTCTCACCTACGAACCCCTTCATCATATCTGAAGAAGGCACGTATTCAGTCACCGACACCTCCTTCGTGCTTACCGCTGGCGTCGGCAGTTCGAATGTTGTTAGAGGAACTTGGAACACAATTGCGGACAAACTTGTCCTGTACATAGAGTCTACCTCGTCTTTCCCTTTTAATCGAGAAGCTCTTGTGTTCGACAAATATATTGAATCAATCGAAGAAAGAAAACAGCGGATAGGGCAGGAAGGCGGGGTAATGTCGCCGCCGCCGAAGCTAGGTTCTCAATGAAAAGCGGACTGAAATGCGTTGCAGTCTATGCCCCGATGAAAAGGGGACTAAAAGAATGAAAGCCCCCACCCGCGAACGCATCAAAACCGGATTCAAGGTACTGGCAGTAGCCGTCGCCGTCTATGTCGTCATGGTCTGCGCCGGATACATCGCGCTGCTCAGAGCACCCATGCTCGCCGTCGCCAGCGTGTGGATTATATCCTTCATCACCGGATACATCGTTGAACATCAGAGTTGCATTCACTGGCGCGATGAAAAGGGGACTGATCGGACGGTTGGTATATGACGGTGCTTTAGCCCTAAAGTGTGTTTCGGCAAGAGGCAGTTTTCAAATCGAAAGGAGAAGTTTTTTTGAATGGGAAGATTTTTTCGACACCTATTGCGCTAGCACTCTGTACAGCCCTAATATGTGTTCCTATGGCATATGCCGAAGAGAAGGAAAAACAACGGGTTCAACTGAGAGCAGGAGCGGCCTTGCACCGAATCAAATCCTATTCAGAAACCCCTGTCCGTGCACGATGGCATCGGCACCGGGGGACAGTCCGCAGTCTTTACAATTTGGCCCTGCCTGTCCCGATAGGAACACTAGAAACATCAATGCGTCAATGCCTTGACGACTACCGTGACCTTTTTGCGATGACCGATCCGAGCATTGAACTGCGTGTCACGGATATCCAAAGCAGCTTAACGGGCAGACATGTTCGATTCCATCAATACTACAACGGTATCGAAGTTTATGGTGCGACAATCTCCCTCCATACCAACCGTTCTGGGCAGATACGGGTCATCCACAGCAACTACTTCCCACAAATCAATATCAGTACAGTGGCATCGCTCACCCCGGAACAGGCGATCGGCATTGCTATTGCCGATGCCCGTGCATTTGATTTGCGCAAGCCGTCGCTTGCCAGCTTGGTAATTTTCCCGAATCGTGATGTGGGACAGATAGGTGACTATGCCGATGTGTATCGCCTCGCTTACCGCGTAAATTTACATTCCCGTCAACCTCTGGCAAGTTGGGAGTATATCATTGATGCCAACGCGGGTGAACCGTTGCACCGACGGAACCTACTTAGGTCTGCTGACGGACGGGGGCGTGTTTTTAACCCGAATCCCGTGGTAGCCCTTAAAGATTTTATGCTCGTGGATCAGGACGATTCTGCCGACGCAATACCAGAAGCAGCGTACACGGATGTGATTCTGTCTGAGTTGGACGGGAGTGGTTTTCTTGATGGACCTTACGTGAGTACAAAATTGACCGAAAATCGTGCCAACGAGCCGACGCTGGTGTTCAACTACTTCCGAGATGACCCCCGATTTGAGGAGGTGATGGTTTATTATCACGTAGATACAGTCGGGCGTTATGTGAAAGGGCTCGGTTTCGATTTCGTGGACAATTGGCAGATTCCTGCGAATGTACATTTTGGTATGACAAGGGCTGGTTTCTACGACGATAGCGACGGCTCGATTAATTTCGGAGATGCCGGTGTCGATGTTGCCGAAGATGCCGAAGTGATTGTCCACGAATATGGCCACGCGATCCTTGATCGACAAGTTCCTGACATTAACAAAGGAGAAGGTGGTGCGATACATGAAGGGTTTAGTGATTTTCTCGCAGCCAGTTTTTTCAGCGCCGTAAGCGATGGTTTTAGTGACACGCTCGTTTTTGAATGGACTGGTTCAGAAGACCCTGAGGTTGCCACTCGTCCCGTAAATGGTAACAAACGCTATCCCGAAGACATTGTAGGTGACCCACACGCCGATGGGGAGATTTGGTCGGCAGCACTATGGGAGATTTTTGAGGCGATTGGACGCGATGCGTCGGTCCGTTTGGTTGTCGAGAGCCATTTCTTCCTCTCGCCCGACGCGGAATTCGTCGATGGGGCATCGGCAATTCTTATGGCGGACCAAGAACTGAATGGCGGCGTAAATTTGGACCTCATCTTGGGGATTATGGAGAACCGGGGATTCTTTACACGCCCCAAATTGGCACTTGATGCCTTTGAGGAGAACGATACAGCGGAGACCGCAGCCATGGTCAAACTCCCGTATGTCAACGAAGAACTGTCGGTCCATACAGCGGACAATGATGATTACTATAAATTCCGTTTAGATGAGACAATGCAGGTCGGGTTTGGACTTGATTTTCAACCCATCTACGGGGAGTTGATGCTAACATTGACGGGCCCCAATAGTATCAAGCTTGTTACCTTTGAAACGAAGGATGTCACATCGCTTGAATTAGTGCCGGGCGATTATCTCGTTACGGTTTCTGGCATTAATGGTGCAACCAACGATTATAAACTAGCACTCATCATGGACAATCACGGCGATACGCCTGACACAGCGACACCTGTGTCGATCGGCGACACGATAGAGAGTTTCATTGACTTCAACGGAGATACGGATTTCTTCGTATTTGAAGGAGAGAATGGGCAGCGCATCGACATCACTGTTACGACTAAGAACTCCGACCTTGACTCTCTGCTCGTTATCTATGGCCCAGATGGCGATCTCTTTGCTAAAAGTGACGATGTCTTGCCGACCACCGGTCCGGAGCCTGAACTTAATCCGCGTGGTATTGATTCCCGTGTGAATGAAGAGTTACCAGCCGATGGAACGTACCTGCTCGCTGTCAGCAACATTGCACTTCCCAATCTTAATGTTCCCTTCGGCGGTCTGAACTACTCTTACACGCTGACAATCGGTGGGAAAACCGATGACCATGCAGCCTGCGGTAGTGGTGAGGAAACGCCGTTGACTTTCGATGAACCTGTAACAGGTGCCATTACTCTTACCGGCGATCCTGCATCTCGTGATCCTCATGACTCGGACGGTTTCCGCTTTGAAGCGTCAGAGGGCACTGTCATTGCCCTGCGCGTTGAGGTAGAAATGCCTAAACGAGAGGTAATATTCATGGTGACCCAACTTAGTCTTTTGGATGCGTCTGGGGAAACGTTGGTATCTATTCAGGGCACTCCCAATGGCTTAGAGGTGCGGATTGATGGATTTCTCATCCCTGCCGATGGTGTGTATTGTGTTGATGTTGCCGGTTTCATAGGAGGCGCGGTCGGTTCCACTTATACCTATGCGCTGACGTTATCCGAGGGCGAACTTCCCGAAGATGACCACGAGGGCTTAAGAGGGAATCCGACTCCGTTAACGGTGGGGGAACCTGTCGAGGGAGCCATCAGTTTTGCCGGAGATGCCGATGCGTTCCAGTTTACTGCTACAGCAGGACAGATCATTACGTTAAAGGTGGGCGGGCAACCCGCCAATCCGTTCTTCAATTTAATTTTGAGTCTGTATAATAGCGATTTGCAGCTTGTAGCAGAGACTCCGCTCTTTGTACCAGGTTTTGATTCAATGCTAGAAGGGATTGAAATTCCTGTGGACGGACCTTACTATGCCGAAATTAGAGATACTGCCGGGGGACGTGGGGTGGATTTTATCTACACACTGACCCTAACAATCGAAGCAGGAGACGGTACGGGTAAATTTCCCCCTTATGATGTCAACCAAGATGGCAAGGTGGACATATTTGATCTCGTGCTTGTCGGTCAACATTTCGGCGAAGAATTTATAAACGCCGCGCCAACCGCGGATTTTGGGCGATACCGCTCGGCATCGCCCGAAGCGGAGCTGAGTCTCCTCATGACCCCAAGTGTGACGGATACACGCCAATTGACCGTCTCAATCCACACCACAGCGGTTGACGACCTTTACGGTTACCATTTCTCGATCCAGTACGATCCGGCGTTATTAGAACTCCTTACTGCCTTTCCAAGCCCCGTTTTAGATGCTGCACTACACCAAAGTTACTGGCATGTCTCCCAGCAAGGGACACAACTGGAACTCACACAGACGCGCCAGGGAACGCTGGGAGGTGTGGCGATAGAGGGGGCACTAGCTACACTCGTTTTTCATGTTAAAAAGACGGGCCCCCCAGCATCACAACTTCCTATCCAACTCGTTGACCTCCAACTGGCGGATTCGCTGACTAGAGCTATTCCGGTGAAAATGGTTGATGAGCAAGTTTCAATGACAGAGCTATTCCCTGAACAACCGATGCTGTTGCAAAATTATCCGAACCCGTTTAACCCAGAAACATGGATTCCGTATCAACTCTCTACTGATTCAGAGGTGATGATCTCAATTTACGATACAAACGGTGCGCGTGTCCGTCGGTTCAACCTCGGTTATCAGCACGTTGGGACATACACTACTCGCGGTAGGGCGGTCTACTGGGATGGGGAAGACATGTATGGTGAGCCGATTGCAAGCGGCTTATATTTCTATCAGATTCGGGCGGGGGATTATGCTCAAGTGCGACGGATGGTAATCCTTAAATAGTATCAAATACAGAACTTACGCAGAGCAAATAGACATGGGCAGTAAAAAGCAGTAAAATACCGAACAAAGAGGCAAGTATGGCGAAACCAACCCGACCTGTTTACTGTCGGTATCTGCTGAGCAACCCTATAAATTATACCATAACACATTCAGGTTCAAACTGAACGAGGATATGTTATCTTTGATGATACGGTTTTGGACAACGCCACGCGCGGAACGTAGTTACCTGTGTTTATGTTAATCCAATCTTAGACCGGTTTTGGATAATAGACCATCGGATTTTCGACTCCAGTGGGAGATGGGAAGACCAAGTTGAATCACGTCAAAGAGATGTTAGCTCTACTAGCGCACGAAAAACACCTCCTCTTTCAAGCGGTGTTGATGGACAGTTGGTATGCTTCCAAGTCGGTGATGCTGCACATTGAGAAACTGCGAAAAGACTACTACTGTCCCCTGTAAACCAATCGTTTGGTTGATGATTAAAACGGCACCAAACACTACTTACGGATTAGCGACTTAGCTTAGATCCTCACTGAACTTAATGAATGCAAAAGCATCAAAATCAAAGGGTTTCCTAGAGACCACAAAGTGAAATTATTTCGGGTTGTGTCTTCTACCAGACGTACGGATTATGTCGTTACTAACAATCTTGATCATCAAATCAAGATGGAATCCCCTTGTCTCAAAACAACACTTCAGTTGCACAACAAGTGTGTAACTGGTGCTGGAGGATTGAGCAATTTCACCGGAAAGCCAAGCAACTAACAGGACTTCAGCCGTGTCAATGCCGAAAGCGAAAACGAACTGTTCGCAACCATATCAGATGCGTATTGTTAACTTGGGTTCGACTCAAGGTTGTCGCTGACCAAACAGGGCAACCCATTTATCAGGTTAAACGCGGGATGTTAAGGGAGTTTTTACGGCTACAGCTAAATCTCCTGCTACCAGAATGGAGTTTGCGTAAGCCCTATGGATGAAGAAACACAAGAATTGACGGTTCAGTCAAATCAGCTCCGCGCATTTTGTGGCACGCTTTATCAGAAAGCAGGATTCTCCTCAGAACATACAATGGTGATGACAGAACTACAGGTCGAAAGGGATACGGATTGGCGTTGATTATGAGCATCCTGGCGGGATCTCTCGTTGCCGGTCAATGGGGCGCATCGGGCGGGCGGTCCGTCCGAACACTTTTTCATGGCGCGAAACGTTGCTAGAAAACTGGTGATTGAACTTTTTGGAAGCGTGAAGAATCTAATTCGTAAGAAGGACTGATTGATTGTCGGTATCCCATGTGCCTGTAGGTGCTCGGTTATCAATTGGATTCCGGAGGAGAAGAAATGGAAAATCAGAATTTTGAGCTAACCGAACAACAGATGTGTTTCTTTCGTACTTTTGGCTATCTCAGTTTCCCCGGACTGATGACTGACCGAATCGAAGAGATTGAGTGCGAGTTCGAGGCTATTTGGACAGCGCACGGGGGCGGACATAACGGCAAACCGCACGATGGTAAGGCTCGTTCGTGTATCGTTCCGTTTATTGACCAAAGCGAGGTGCTGTGTTCTCTGTTGGACGACCCACGTATACTTGGCATTGCATCTTCAATCTTGGGCGATGACTTTAATTATACTGGTAGCGACGGCAACTTCTACGTAGGAGAGACCGGATGGCATTCCGATGGGGCGCGAAAGCCGGAAGATCCGATGCACATCAAAATCGCGTTTTACCTCGATCCTATAACTCGTGACACCGGAGCGCTGCGTGTCATTCCGGGTAGCCATCTCTTTGGTGATGGATATGCAGACACGTTAAGCGAGCAGATTAGGAACAGTCAAGATCTATGGGGATTACACGGGCGAAATATACCGGCGGCTGTCTTAGAGACGCAACCCGGCGACCTTGTCTTATTCAATCATAACACAAAACACGCGGCGTTTAGCGGGGGCACCCGGCGACGCATGTTCACCATGAATTTGAGTCAGCGCTATCCGGAGAATCGGTTGGACGACCTTCGTAAACAGATGGAGAATGCCGCCCGATTTTGGATTGATCGCAAATATGGGGAGAAAATGGTGCGCACAGCCGGTCCGGAACGTATGCGACATCTGGAGCAGAACATGGCGAACGATGGGCATTTGGCAGAACTTTCTCGTCAAGCACGGGAGCGTATGAGCGAGCCGTCACGCGGATGATCGCCTCGGCTTATTCTGTAGGGAGATTACCGCCCACTATGATAATCAGGGAAATCCCCTAAATGAATTGGGAAACCCGTAGACGTGCATTGGACTCTAATGGAGGACTATTCGAGCCTGTCTGAAAAATGGTGGCAAAGCTATTTTCGATCGTTTTAGTGCCATGTATCTGTGGGATCCCTATCGCACGGGATTTTCTATCGCGCGCGCTATTCGCTTGCTTGATCGTTATCCACTCGTTTAATCCCCGCTGGAGCTTTGATTTTGTGGTGAATCCCAGTTACTATACACCTAGCGCTCCGCTGAGGCCTAGGCGTGCAGGGGTTCGGTGCTTCTATACATCTTTGAAGATTCCATGTGCCATTTGAGGATTACCAAGGGATTTCTACTGCGCTCACTAGAAGATCCCTATCGTGGTCGCTATTCGCTTCCTTGATCTTTCGCTTGATTCCTGAGAATCAGGTACGGCTGCCATGCTCTAGCACCTGTTTTGTATTGACAAAACCGGATGGGGAAGCTATACTAAATTTATTGAACGTAGATGAAATCTGATAAAGAAATTAGCGACTGAAAGGTAACTTCATGGCAACGGCAAATGGGAAGCCGGGCTTCATTCAGGCGGGTTGGCCTGTGATTGATTGTGACCTCCACAACCGATTACCGTCACTCGAAATGCTCTACCCGTACCTGCCAGACTACTGGGTAGATCATTGCAGGGATTCGGGCTTCTATGGGCCTGATGCAAATGATTATCCGCTTGGCGCACCGACCTCAACGCGACCCGGAATTACGGAGCCTTCAGAAGACCGCCCCGCATCAGATTTGGCTCTCCTACGCGAACATGCCCTAGACGCCTGGGACGTAGATTGTGGCATACTTACCTGCGCATATCGCGTACAGAGCGTACACAATGAAGACCTCGCAGCAGCGCTTGCCTCTGCGGTCAATGATTGGCAGATTGAACATTGGCTAAATCCTGAGCCGCGGCTCAAGGCTTCTCTGATTGTACCGAGCCAGAATCCGGAGCTGGCAGCGCGAGAAATCGATCGGTTGGGCAATCACCCGGGCTTTGTGCAGGTGATGCTGCCGGTGCGCTCGCAGGCGCCCTACGGCAACAGACGTTACCATCCTATTTATGCCGCCGCTTGTAGGCATGACCTTGTGGTCGGCATCCATTACGGCGGCGCACCCGGTTTGCCTCCAACCTCCGTTGGTTGGCCCTCAACCTATCTGGAAGAATATGTGGGCATGTCACAGGTGTTTCAAGCGCAGGTGCTCAGTTTGGTGTCGGAGGGAGCTTTTGACCAGTTCCCCGATTTGCGCGTGGCGTTGATTGAGGGAGGCTTCACATGGATGCCGTCGCTAATGTGGCGGTTTGACAAGGACTGGCGCGGCTTGCGACGGTTGACGCCGTGGGTCAAACGACTGCCATCCGAATATATCCGTGAACACATCCGCCTGACACTCCAGCCAATTGATTCGCCTCCAACCGCGGAACAGTTGCTTCAGATTATCGGGCAGCTCGATTCGGAGGACCTATTGATGTTCTCGACAGACTACCCTCATTGGCACTTTGACGCTCCTGAAGAGGCCTTTCCGTCGAAGATACCCAAGACATTGGCTCGCAAGATTCTATCTGAAAATGCGAGGGAATTTTACCGGCTTTGAAAGCACTAAAGAGAAGTGACGCCGTTGCGGTTGTTAAGGTGAATCTGGTTAAGCATCTCAAATTAGGGTTTTTGTGGTTTGTTGATTTTTTTGCTGGGCAGGTATGTGGTTATGAATCAGGAATTTGAAAAGAGTCCGAAACTTCAGAAGTGGCTGCATTGGATGGAGACGATTCGTAACGAGATTTCGGGGCTCCTTCGCGACGAAAGCATGTTTTTGGAAATCCAGGACATTATCCGTGAGAATCCACGGATGCGCAAACCTAATGTTTTCTATGGCTATCTTCGAAGGACATACCTTTCTCATGCACTAGCAGGATTACGTCGGCAAATCAAACCGCATAAAGATAGCATATCCTTAGTGGGACTGCTTGAGGAGTTTGCAAAGAACCCCGAAGAATTGTCTTTTAGGTATTATTGCTCCATCCTGTCTGAACCTGCTGCCGGCCAAGGGAGTCTATGACCAAAGAAGATTTCAAACAGTATGCAGACCCTAATGAACAGCATGTATGTCCAAAGATGATTGAGGCCGATTTGGGGAGTTTCAAATTTGCAATAGGAGTTGCTGAGGAGTATGTTGATAAACGTATTGCGCATTGGGATAAGAGCGAGCCAGAACTCGTACCAACTTCCAGCGAAACCAGCCAGTGCTTTTATTTGCTCGAAATGGCGTACGTTAAATACCATCTACTGTTTTATGCGAAAAGGCTCGACACGTTGACGCCAATCTATCAACACAACTGGAAGGATATTTTCCTTGAACCGTGGATAAAAACTGGATTTGGGAGTGCAAAAGGACGCATTCATGTAGCTGAAGATTTTGACGCTGAATTACCTGAGTTCAGTGAGGACATATAACGACTAACAACTGCTGAGAAAATGGACACTGATGCCGTACAATTGAATACAACGCCAAAACGACGAAAGTTGCCAATCATCGATTGCGATGTACATAACACCCTAGCGTCAGATAAGGTGCTGTATCCCTATTTGTCAAAGCGGTGGCTTAGACATCACGAAATGCTGGAGACGCCCGATAAAGTCGGGGGATATATTGCTCGCGGTATGCCGTACGGCGCCCGGAACGACGCATGGCCGCCCTCCGGGGAACGTCCGGGCTCCGACTTAAACTTTCTTCGGGAACAGTTGCTAGACCTCTGGGATATTGAGGTCGGAATCCTGAATTGTCTTACCGCCGTGCCCGACATGCCCAATCTGGAGTACGCCGCAGCGTTCGCACGGGCGGTGAATGACTGGCAGATTGATAAGTGGCTGGAACCCGAACCGCGCCTGAGGGCGTCGATTACTGTTGTCTGCGATGATGGTGAATTGGCGGCTGAGGAAATCAACCGACTAGGCGATAACCCCGGCTTTGTGCAGGTGTTGGTACTTGCGCGTACAATGGAGCCCTTGGGGCGCCGGAAATACTGGAAGATGTATGAGGCTGCGGGAGGTCACAATCTTCCGATTGGCATCCATTTCACCGGCGTTGGAGCGGGGCCAATCACTGCTGTCGGCAGTCCTTCACACTACATCGAAGACCATACGGGGATGACGCAGGCGTTTCAGACGCAGGTCACGAGTTTGGTGTGCGAGGGCGTTTTCGAGCACTTCCCAACGCTCAAGATTGTTTTGATTGAAGCTGGCTTTGGTTGGTTGCCGCCACTGATGTGGCGACTTGACCGCGCCTGGAAGAAGTTGAGTGATGAAGTGCCATATTTAAGGCGGTTGCCATCGGAGTATATTCATGACCATTTCTGGATGACAACGCAGCCAGTGGAGGAACCGTCCAAACAGGAGTATTTTCAGCAGTTGATCGCTAACATCAATGCAGATGAAAAACTGATGTTTGCTACTGACTACCCGCATTGGGATTTTGATTCACCGGAGTATGCCATTCCCAAGAACCTATCGCCGGATCTAAGATGGAAAATCATGGCGGAGAATGCTCGAAACTTCTATCGCTTTTGATGACAATTATTTCCCATAATATCAGTACATCGCTCAACATGAATTGGCACACAGAGACCAGATTAATGAGTTACTCGGCAGAAACTTTTCTCGTTTAAGTAGGTTGATTGAAGGTTGAACCAAGGAGGACAGAAAGATGGCGGCAACTGAGACACACACGAATCCATCGGCAACCCGACGGAAAATGCCCGTAATTGATTGTGACATTCACAATGCCGTACCTTCGCACAAGGCGCTGCACCCGTATATGTCAGAGCGTTGGCGAAGGCATCTTGAAATGGTGGGGACCCCCGCTCGAAATGGCTCTTATATCCCGCGTGGCGTGCCATACGCGGCTAGAAAGGATGCCTGGCCCCCTTCCGGCAAAGCGCCCGGTTCGGACCTGAAGTTCATGCAAGATCAGCTGCTTGACCACTGGAACATCGAATATGGGGTTCTAAACTGTTTAATCTTCCAAGATATGCGCAGCGTGGAATTCAATGCCGCGCTGTCGCGCGCAGTTAACGACTGGCAAATCGAGGAATGGATCAAGCCCGACCCAAGGCTGAGAGCGTCAATCTTGGTTCCGTTTGAAGATGGCGACCTGGCCGCGGATGAAATTGATCGGCTTGGAGCTCACCCGGGGTTTGTGCAAGTCCTACTCGTCGCTCGCACGATGGAACCCCTTGGAAGGCGCCGCTATTGGAAGATTTACGAGGCGGCGGTGCGACATGACCTTACGATTGGGATTCACTTCGGCGGCCTCGGTGTTGGTTCAATCACCTCTGCAGGCAAACCTTCACACTACATTGAAGACCATGCGGGGATGTGCCAAGTGTTTCAGACGCAAGTGACCAGTTTAGTGTGCGAGGGGGTCTTCGAACACTTTCCTACGCTTAAGGTGGTGCTAATCGAAGGAGGATTTGCTTGGTTGCCACCACTGATGTGGCGGCTTGAGCGCTCTTGGAAAATGCTGAGGGAGGAAGTTCCGTATTTGAAACGCTCCCCGTCAGAATATATTCGTGAGCATTTCTGGCTAAGCACGCAGCCGATGGAAGAACCACCCAAGCAGGAATATTTTCAGCAGTTGCTTGAGCATATCAACGCCGATGAAAAATTGATGTTCGCAACAGACTATCCACACTGGGACTTTGATTCGCCGGGCCATGCGCTTCCCAAGAACCTAAACCCCAATTTGAGGCGGCGAATCATGGCTGAGAATGCTCGTGCCCTGTACCAATTCTAAATAAATCGATGCACCAGCCCTGAATGAAAAGTGTATATATGCCGATCTGGCACGTTGATTGTCGTTATCATGGCTGAGTCGCAAAATACTAAGCTCACTGGATTACACTAATAAACGCGCTTATGGCAAAGCATGTAGTTGCAACCGTTGACGAAATCCCGCCGGGTGAACGGAAGATTGTGGAGATTGACGGGAGAGTCGTCGGCGTTTTCAACATTGACGGCGAGTTTTATGCACTTCGCAATAATTGTCCACATACCGGAGGGCCTCTCTGTGAGGGGCATCTCACTGGATTCCTGAAGTCTGACGTGCCGGGAGAATACGAATATGTTCGAAAAGGCGAAATCTTGCGGTGTCCTTGGCATGGCTGGGAATTTGATGTCAAAACGGGGCAATCCTGGTGGAGCCCGGCGAGAAGACGTGCGCGAAAATACAAGGTCAGTGTTGAATCAGGACCGCCCCCTTGTAGCGAGGGTGCAGATAGTGAGGGTATAACACTTGAAAAGGGGCCATACGCGGCTGAAACCTATTCCGCCTCGGTTGACGAGAAGTATGTGGTGGTAGAGATCCCCTAAACAGCGGAGCGCACCATTATGCGCTCAGCGCAGTTTCGTTCGCTCTTTGATGGGGTGATAGTCGAAAAGCCAACACCTACCCCAGCGGAAAGAGATTATCAGACAGGCACCGGAGCGCAATAATCGGCGCACGCTCCGATTGTTCGGTGTTGATGATTTGCTTTTCAGTGTTTCCTACTTGTCTATAGTCATTTACATTCATATTTACACATATTGCGGTATACAGGCAAGTGAACGGCTAGTCGGACGCGAGATGAAAAGAACGGAAATGTTCGATTTGACGACAGAAGATTGTTACAACAAACCCACTGTAGGAGATCAAGCGAACGAATAGTGAGTGCGATAGAGATCTTCTCGAGGTCGCGACTTCTTATCGCGAGCAGAGCTCGCTCCTACAGGAGACGCACAATAAAGGGATTTCTATCGTCCTCGCTGTTCGCTCGGTTAATCTATTCGCTCCATTGATCGTTCGGTTGATCGCTACTACAAACCGCACAACGTATGTCCCGATTGTATAATTCTTAGTTGCAATGACTATAATTCGTAAAAAGAGATACCGATGTAGGAAGCAATACATATGTAGGAAATTACGATTGTCATTCCCTACGAGAGCCCCAATCATAAGGTTATCCCAGAGAATTGTCACTTCTGCTTTTTGCGCAGGTCTTGTTGTAAATGCAAGGGCAGATGTCGTCTTTATACCATTGAACAGTGAGTAGGTTAGAGTCTATGAAAGCTGCCGTGTTGTATGATGTCCACACACCTTTGAAAATTGAGGAGTTTGATGCGCCTGAGGTGACTCAAGGTATGGTCGGGGTAAGATTGTGCGCTAGCGGTGTGTGTCATTCCGATTGGCATGTCGTCAAGGGTGATTGGCCATTTATCCAGCTTCCGGTTATTCTCGGTCACGAGGGAGCGGGCATCGTTGAAGAGGTCGGCAACGGCGTGACGGGTGTCGCTGAAGGAGACCATGTTATTCTGGCTTGGAAACGGAGCTGCGGCTACTGCGAAATGTGCCAAGAGGGTTTTTCAAATCTCTGCAGCGTTGATCCGGATAATAGCCGCCGTCCACAGTTTAAAGGGCGCGACGAAACCGTGAGCAAGTTGGCGGGATTAGGCACGTTTAGCACTTACACTGTCGTGCCTCAGGATGTGGTTGTTCCCATAGCTAAAGATTGCCCTCTAGCACAGGCAGCATTGATTGGTTGCGGCGTTATGACGGGTGTCGGCGCTGTTATCAATACGGCTAAGGTACCACCGGGAAAATCAGTAGCCATCTTCGGCTGCGGAGGAGTGGGATTAAATTGCATTCAAGGCGCTGTCTTGGCGAATGCGGAGCCAATCATCGCTGTCGACATTCTCGACAACAAGCTGACGATGGCAAAAGAGTTTGGAGCGACCCACACCATAAATTCGTCCAGAGAAAATCCCGTTGAGCGTATCAAGGAAATCACAGGTGGTCCCGGTGCCCACTATGCGTTCGAGGCAATCGGTCTGACAGGCAAACCGTTCTTGCAGACAATTCAGTGTACTCGACGCCGTGGTGTAACCGTCTTTATCGGACATGCCCCTGTGGACACTCCAGTTGAGATTGATGCGCGCATATTGATGTTTGAGAAGTCCGTGATTGGCTCCTACTACGGTACAGCACGCACCCATGTGGACTTTAATCGGCTGCTTAGCTTGTACCGAGCAGGGAAACTCAAACTGGATGAACTGGTCACGCGAACCTATCCGCTGGAGGGGATTAACGACGCTTTTGATGCCCTCGAAAAGGGAGAGGTGGCACGGAGTGTGTTAGATTTGTCGCAGGCATAAGGTTAAACGTTAAGTTGAATCTATTGTAGAGCTTCAGATAAACGTAGTCAATAAATTCTCCGAATGGCTTGAATCCGTGCACTATGTGGGTTCAAGCCGTTTTTCTTTGCGTCAGATTTCATCAATGCTTCCGTGGGAGCATGCAAAGATTATCAGTCAATAAAAGGGTTAAAAACGCTGTCACCCCTGTGACATTGCCATATCCCTTGGTTAGTTTTCGAAGGTTTTCCGGCACATTGAGAACCTGTAAGAACCTGTTTGAATAATCGATAGGAAAGCCATTTTTGGTCATTTGTGGGAAGTTCTTCCATGTCTTAATTGTTGCCTGCTACGTACCTGTCGCCCCGCTGGGGCTTAGGTGCACGGGGTTTTGGCGTTTCTATACACCTTCATGGATCTCTATCGCAGTCGCTATTCGCTCCCTTGATCCCACTCTGGGGCTTTTAGAGGCTGGTGCGCAGTGCGCACCCTACAAATGTACTTTTCAAACAGGCTCTAAACCTATTTTGAATTGGTGCATTACGAAGGGTATTTATGCGTTATTGGAACCGTGATTTTCGTCTGTTGGCTTGTGGTGTCTTTGGCGTAGGCGCATTTTTCGGAATCCTAAATCCACTCTTTAACAACTTCATCGTAGACCAGATTGGAATCCAGCCTCATGAATTGGGCTACATGGAATCGTTGCGAGAGGTGCCCGGATTTCTCAACGCTCTCTTCACCGCTATAATCATCTACCTGGCGCCGCCCATTGTTGGCGGTTTGGCTCTGATTGTGATGGGGATTGGCATGGCAGCCTATTCTCAAGTCAACAGTTTTTCCGGAATCGTTGTTTTATCGTTCGTATGGAGCATCGGATTTCATGCGTGGTTGCCGTTGCGGTCAGCCATGACGCTCGACTATTCAACCGGCGAAGAGAAAGGAAAATGGTTTGGGCAGTTGCGGAGTGTGGAAAGTTTTGCTACGTTGGCGATGATTGGATTGTGTTTGTTCGCAACAGATCTGTTTGAATTTGGAGGGTTCTTCCAGATAGGAGGTGATATCGTTGCTGTCGGAGGCATCGCACTGCTTTTCGCGTCTCGGCGGTTACAGACCGAGCGCGAAAACAGATTTGTACTCCGAAAAAAGTATTGGCTTTACTACCTGCTTTCCTTACTGGATGGAAGTCGGCGACAGATTTTTACGACGTTCGCAATTTTTGCACTCGTCAAGGTGTTCGGTACCGATCGAGGCGTCATTATCAAACTCGTTCTAATCAATCAAGTGGTCGTTCTGCTCTTCTCGCCCACAATCGGCAGACTGGTGGACAAGTTGGGTGAGCGAACCATATTGAGCATTAGCTATGTGGGATTATTCTTCGTGTTCATCGGTTACGCAACACTTAGAAACGTTACGCATCTGTATGTGCTCTACTGCATCGATAATTTCCTGTTTGTTGGTCGGATTGCTTTTATGACCTACTTGAATAAGATTACGCCGCCGCAAGATCTCAAGCCAACGCTCGCCATGGGCGTGACCATGAATCACGTCGCGGCGGTGAGTGTTCCGCTCATCGGAGGTCTGGCGTGGGAGTCATTTGGCTATCAAATTATCTTCATTGGCGGCGCCGTTTTTACTTTGATTTCGCTAATTTGTACGCAGTGGATGCGGGCAGGAGGAGGGCCTAGGAAGTTGGATCGGTCTAAGTAACCCAATCGGTTTGTTGTCTCAGAATCTCCACATGTAAACATCTCCCTGATCATCTCGCACATCTGTCCATACCACGCTGAGAACCCCGGATTCGGATCTTAGTACGAACGGCGGATACTGTTCTCCCGGAGCCGTGCAGATTGGTACGCCATCTGCCTTCCAAGCCACCTTTCCTCCCAGATAGAACTGCTGTGCGTAAATCGCATCGCTGCTCGCATCGCCATAGTCTTCGCGGTAGTCCAACCACGCAACCAAGAACTGATTGTCGACAGACGGCACGATGAACGGACTATCCTGATGACCGCCGGCAGTACAGATAGGTACGCCGTTGTCCTTCCACCGAACCGTCCCGAAGGCGCCGACGCGTTGCGCGTAGAGATCCGAGTAAACATCGCGTTCATCACTCCATACGGCGATGATCCCTCCGTTACCGTCGCCGGTAATTGACGCGTTTTTCTGAATTTCAGGCGCATTACAAATTCGGACGCCCTCGTCTGCCCAAAGTTTTTTGCCGTCTGGACCAATCCGTTGTGCGTACAGGTTGTCGTTGATGAAATTCTCGTAGATTTGCCATGCGACGATGAATCCGCCATCATAATCACTTATGACGAGGGGTATTCCTTGCATACCTTCCAGCGGCGAAACAACAACCGGGGCGTCCCAAACAGGAGATCCGTTCATATTAAGCCGAAACGCCATGATGTGCCACGACTCGTACCCTATTACATCCCACCAGATGAGATAGAATCCGTTCGCGCCATCAGCGAGGAGTATGGGATCGCTCTGAAGAGAGTCGGACGGGAAAACCGGAATTCCATTTGTTTTCCACATCGGTTGACCGCTCGAATCGAGTCGTTGAATGTACAAGTCTTGGTGTTCTGCACTCCGTCGCGCGTCCTCCCACACAAAGATTGCACCACCGGCGCCATCACTCAGTATCGCCTGTGTGGATTGATCGGCGGTATCCGTGCAAACCGGCACGCCGTCTGTCTGCCACAGTACTTTTCCTGACAAATCAATTGCCTGGGCGTAGATATCCCAATTACTCCGGTCCCGTCGATCGTTCCAAACCGCAATCACTTGATCACGGGAGCGCACCATTCTTAGCCTGCGTTGATTCCACCCGGCAAGACAGATTGGAACCCCATCCGCTTCCCATATTAATCTGCCTGTTGCGTCTACCCGTTGCGCGTAGATATCCCAATCCGTTCCCGTGCGGTAATCCTCCCAAGCAACGATGGCACCTCCTCTTCCGTCGCTGACCGTGCGAGGCATGAATTGTCCGTCCGGCGCAGTGCTCACCGGAATCTCTACCGCGCTTGCGGTGTGAGAAATGCCAAATAGTAGCAATATACACAGGAAGTGTGATTTGGGATAGTTGGGCAAGTTGATTGAAAGTGACTGCATAAATGATAATTAGTGATTTCCCTTTTGATAACACTTCCCCTTCGACATGATTTTAATATTGAACTGAGAGGTATTCATAACAAATCTCGCGGATACCACACATGCTCTAGCTTACCCACGGTTGCCCCGTCTAATTCACTCCATTGGTCAATGGGCAACGAAAAACTAGCAAGCGCAGCCGTAGGCATCGCGCAACTCCGCCCCAGCCTCGCGGCGAGGTCTTCCATACCGGGATTGTGTCCTACCACCATCACTCGCCAATAATCATCTGAAATATGGTTTAAGACTTCGATATATATTCCAGCGGGGGCGTGGTAGAATTGTGGAGTGAACCGTATTTCACCTGCGTAGCCACACGCTTTGGCAACCCTTTTCGCCGTACTTCTCGCACGTTTCGCAGTTGAGCTGACAATCAAGTCCGGGACTAACCCTTGTTGTAGGATAAGCCTACCGACACGGGGGACATCCTGTTTGCCGCGCTTGTTGAGCGGTCGGTCATGGTCTAGCCAACTTGCGTCCTTCCAGCTAGACTTGGCATGACGCAGAATTAGCAATGTTTTCATCCGATTCCCTTCTTTGAACGACTTGAGAATTGACGGTATTCCGGCTTTAAATCTTACGACAACTCTTTTAGCAGTATTTCCGCTTCCTTCAAATCCGTGGCATCGAATCCCTCTGTGAACCAACTATAAACATGGGCGAGAATTTCGCTAGCTTCTGAGGTTTTTACCTTGTGCTGATGCAATCTGCCTAGACTGACTGCTGCTCGTAACTCCAGGATTTTTGCTTCCTGCCGATGCGCGACCTGGATTGCCCGCCGAAAACAGTCTTCAGCATCGGTTTCGGGGCTGCCGTCCATCAACAGCAGTTCTCCTTTGAGCCGGTATAATTCCGCTTCGTATAGACGCTCGTCGTTTTGGGCAACGGTATCTAATGCTGCATCCAACGTCTTCAAACCTTCCGCAATTTGCCCTGCCCTTGCATACGCCTGCGCCAAGACACCAAGATAGAACGGAAGGAATATCGCCGCACCCGTCGAACGCCATGCGTCCAATCCGCCGCATATCTCCTCAATTCCTTCCGTAAACTGTCCGTGCTTGGACAATGCCCATCCCCGCAAGATTACCCCTGCGGCACGCCACATTGGGAATCCGTGCTCCGTTGAAAGCGAGATTAATTTCTCTGCCTGTGCTTGGGCTGAGTCCGCCTCACGATGGCACTGATAGTGTAGGAAGGTTGCGAAGAATAGCGTAACCACTTGGCTGAAAGCATGCGGCAGCTCCTCAGAGATTATCTGAGCTTCCGCACTATAACGCAACGCGCGTTCCGGATATCCCAAGAACCAAAGGGTTGTAGCCGCATAACATAGACAGGTCATTCCCGGCTCTGCCATGTAGTGAAGGAAAGCATGTGATCGATGATACTGTGGCTGGTACTGGGCAATCCCTTCTTCAAGGTAAGCGTGCGCCATGGCAAGTTCCCCAAGATAGAATAACGTCGCTCCCATTGCCCGATGTGCTTCAAGCATCAGCGCCACGTCCTGTTGCTGTCTAGCAAGTGCAATACAGCGTTCACCTAGTTCGCGCGCTGAGTCCAATTCCGCGCGCACCAAATAACTCAGCCAAAGTCCAAACAGCAACGGAAATCTTAGCAATTTCAGTTCTTCGGACGTGGTTTCGCCGATGCGCTCGGCGAGTTCTTGGGCTCTAATGTAGATTGCCGCTACCTCTGGTGCGCCATACCCTTTCGTAGCAACCATAGCAGGCCCTAGTGTGATTTGCAATACGAATTCTTGGTGCATTCGCTCTGGGGTTTCAGGCAGTGCCTTAATCAGCTCTAGCCCCTTAATTAGGTGATTTATCCCTTCCAAGTTTGCCGACCTCTCAATTGCGCGCTGTCCCGCTTGTTGCCAGTAAGAAATCGCTTGTTCGCTTTTGGCTTCCGTGAAGTGGTGTGCCAATAATTCGGGCTGTGTTTCAGCGAATTCGGGGAACTGTTCAACCAACGTTGTGGCGATTTGAAGATGATGCCACTCCCTTTTATCCTTAAGCAAGGACTGATAGGCAGTTTCTTGAATTAGGGCGTGTCTAAATCTATATGTTACCCCGATTTGAGAAGCACCGGCTCGATCAAGAAGCTGTGCTTCCAGCAGCCGAGTTATTTCGCGTTGCAGTAGGGGTTCGCTTTGCCGCGAGATTGCCTTTAGCAGTTCATAATCTACTTCGCGTCCAAGCGTAGCTGCCAGTTGCGCAATCTCTTTCGCCGTGCCCAAGCGATCCAACCGTGCCATTAGTGAGTCGTGCAATGTGGCAGGGATGGCAAGTTGTGGCAACGAACGCGTCAACTCATAGTGGCCGTCAACCTCTTTCATCCAAGCTGACTCTAGCACCATTTTGGTCAACTCTTGAGCGAAAAGCGGAATTCCGTCAGTCTTTGACACGATTTGCTCAGTGACGGACGCAGGCAATTCCTTTCCATCTGCAACCTCAACAACCATATCTGTCACCTGCCGCTGGGTAAGTCGATTTAGCGAAATCGACGTAAGGTGCGGTGGAACGACCCACTCCGGGGTGAAGAGCGAACGATACGCCAACAATATAAAAACGCGGGAAGATGCGGCTCTCTCGATCAATAGAGAGATTAGTTCTAGGGTAGATGGATCAACCCAATGTAAATCTTCAACCAAAAATAGTACCGGGCGCTGGGCTGCCTTCTTCAATATAACCCTGAGTAACCCCTCCAAGGTTTTCTGCCTTTGTTGCTCCGGAGGCAGATCGGATGGCGTATAGCTATCGCCGAGTTGTAAGGAGAAAAGACGGGCGAAGAGCGGTACCATTTCATCAAGAGGCAGGCTGTATTTCGCCAAGAAATGCTCCAACTTACCTAAGTTTACCTTCGCGGAGTTCGCACGATCGAACTGCAATTCCTCTCTTTGAAAGAGTTCAACAATCGGATAAAATGGACTGTTTTGGTAATAGGATGTACAAAAACATTCCATCAGCGTTGCGTCTGAGCGGCTCACAACATGTTGCTTCAACTCCTGAACCACACGAGATTTGCCTATTCCCGGTTCACCAGTTAAGGTAACCGCTTGTCCCTCCCCGGACGCCGCCTGTGCCCAACGTTCGATTAGAAGTTCAATCTCCTGCTCTCGGCCAACAATCGGGGCTAGTCCGGCATCGACCGTCATACGAGGGCGCCCCGTTAAGAGCGTTTCACCCAGAACTTGATACAGACGCATTGACTCGGAAATGCCTCTTAGTGACTGAACGCCCAGATCTCGGCATCCAAAGGAATCGAGCACCAATCGGTGTGTGGTAGGTCCTATTACTACGGTATTCGGCTCGGCAATCTCTTGCATTCGTGCCGCGACGTTCGGCATTTGCCCAACGACCGCCATTGATTCCAATTCGCCGCCCTTGCTCATGTCGCCAGCAACGACCATGCCGGTGTGAATGCTTAAGCGAACGTCAAGCGTGACCTCCATTGTTTGTTGAATACGTGTTTCAAGCTTTTCAATCGCATCTACGATTTCAAGCGCGGCGTGTACTGCACGGTGAGCGGCATCTTCGTGCGCAACCGGATATCCGAAATAGATTAGAAGTCCATCTCCAAAATACCGCGCGATGTGCCCCTCAAAATGGCGCACCGCCCTTGCGCAAACTGCCTGATACTGCTGCAGTAGTCCACGAAGCTCTTCGGGATCCAATCGTTCCGCGAGTATGGTCGAACCTACAAGATCGCAGAAGAGCACGGTCAATTGACGCCGTTCTGCGTCAATCTCTTTCGATTGTTCATCGGTCTGGTTGAGTTCAAAAGCGCTCGTCGGTGAAGCTAGAGACGAACCGCATTGTCCGCAGAACTTGAACTGTGCGGGATTCTCAAATCTGCAATTGGCGCATATCATAAGTAGAATGTCGGGCTTATTTTCCAGTAAGTTTGATGGGAACAAAGACATAAACGGAGGACAGCATTATGCACCACCTTCATAGTGAACTCAGCATGCACTTGGCAGCACCGAGTTATTTCGCGCTCAAAATGTCTGAGGCCTAAGAATCTTTCCATTGATGTGCGTCCACTTACCCTCATCAACATGATACACTGCAACCTCGTTTTCAAAATCGTCATAGAATCGCACGTAAATGCCATTGGCAGAATTACTCCAGTTGGCTTGATTAGCGAAATCCTTGACTGAAAAACCATCCGCAGGGCGCAGAATATACCACGTCTTCGATTCATCGTCCCAATCGTATCCCTCAGTTTTAAGTAATTCTTTGACTGCTGTCGTGGGTCTAGAGCCATGTCCGTATTGGTTGCCTACCCGGATGAGAATTTTCGAGGCGCACGCCGGAGGGGGATAATCCGACCATTTTAGCTTGGAGAGTTCCATGTTTTCTTCCAAATCCTCAAGAAATGGCGAAGGGTTGCCGCCCTTAGTCAAAATATACAGTTCCTCGACAGCGCGGGTCAACGCTACATAAAAAAGACGGCGTTCTTCATCAATAATGAGACGTTCACTGTCTCCAAAAACGCGATTAAAAAACCAATTGGGGTGCACTAACGGATAGCGTCTAATGTTTGCATCAAGCACGATTACTGCATCCTTCTGAAGTCCTTTGAATTTATGAACCGTCGAGATTTTGACTTTTTTCGCATGATCACTGGACAGCCTACTGCATAACACTGCAAGAAAGCGATCGAGTCCGCGTTTACCTGACAACATTCCCCAGTTTTCATAATTAATGCTCCAAGGCTCACTATTTATTCGGCTGAGTAGGACGACATTCTTGCCATCGTCTATAATTTTTCTCACCAGACACAATAAAGCATGGGTAGAGTAGTCTCCGAGGTTTGGGTAATTTTCATGGAGAATTCGAGCTAAAGGAAAAGTGTCAAGATCGGCAATCACAACTTTTCCCTTAACCGTTTTGTGGGCCAGAGCAGACTTACCCCGGCCTTGCATCAATGCGTTCCCGACATCCACAACCTCCCCAACCGATCGGTAATTTCTAATCACATGAAGTTTGCGAGAATTCTGAAACGCCTGGCAGAAATTCTTGAAAAAGTGGAGATCAGAACCAGCAAAGCTGTTTATTGCTTGCCAGTCGTCACCAACGCAGAAAAAGCGTGCATGCGTATTCTTCTCACGAATTGCTTTTGTCAGCCGATAAAAGAGTTCCGAGAAATCTTGATATTCATCAATGAACACATATCGAACATGCTTCAGGTTACAAGTGCGAGGTCGGTGTGGAGCTATCTTTTCCTTATAGTGAAATTCCGTTTCCCCATTCTTAATGATTTCCACAGCTCGCTGCACCAGCCCATCAAAATCTTCTTCTTCTGGTCGTTGTAAACCGTAGGCATCAAAACGTTCCAAATACGATCTGTAGAAATCTTGAACAAGATTCAAGAAATGCTCCTCGACATCGTTGATACAATTGTGGTCCTGTATTTTTTTTGAAAGTTCCGTTAAGGTTAGAGAGAGTTTTCGGCATCGTTGTATAAATCCTCTAACAACCTCTGTAAAGTCGACTATAGCGCCGCCTTTTATCTGATGCCATATCTGATTATCGCTGAGTCGAACGCACGAGATTCCCAGAGCTTCAAGGTCCTGCTTCAACAAAGCACAAAAATCGTCCTCTCCTCTTCTTACATCATGTGGAGAATAATCAAGGGGACTTAGTAGTTAACTGCTTTTTGGTCGATTTGCTTGCTTTTCTCTTCTTAATGTACAATCATTTTAGACAGTGTTCGGAATCTTGATTCACACTAAAATACATCTCTATAAGAGAGAAATGGAGGCATATCATGTTGACCAAGCGTTTGTACATGCTCGCGGGAGCATTGCGGGTTATCTGCGGGATTTTAATTTCCAACACTATGGGATTTTCAGCACACCATGATGTTGTCGTTGACAGAATATACCGATAGCCAAACAATTCATGTGGCTCAGGTGAAGCATTCATCAAAAAATCTTATGAAAATCTCATCATCTTTTCTGCGATTATATTTCCAGCAAGACTCCATGATATACAGTGGCAGCCACTTCTTGCTGTAGTGATGATGCGTTCCGTAGAATGACCTCTTGACACAAGCCCAAAACGACTCGATGGTGTTGGTGTGAGTTACGCCGTCCTCAGAAACATATCTCTCTTGGTGATGGATAACATGTCTTTCGATATCTTCGTCCAGACTATTGTAAGAGCGAAATTCATCAGTCATAAGAATAGACTCATCGGGTGAGACATTGCTAAGGATGAATTCTCTGATATTTTCACCAGATAGAACCTTCATGAATTTAGCAACCACCCGACCGCCTCTCTCGACTACGCCGATGACGGGAGATTTATTTGTGCCTCTACCTCTCTTAGATTTTGCTCTGGGTTTGCCGCCGACATAGGTTTCGTCCGCTTCAACTATCCCTTTCAGCAATTCATCACTATCACTCATTTTCTCACGGAGGCGCATTGCCATATACCAAGCGGACTTTTGATTCATGTCCAAGTCACGAGCAAGCTGACAACTCGATATGCTTTTCTTGGCATTGGAAAGAATTGAGATAGCCAAAAACCATTTCTGGAGAGGTATCTTGGTACCATGGAAGATGGTTCCTGCTGTAGCCGAAAAGCTAGATTCACAATCGTAGCAATTCCAACCAGTAGTAATGTCGTTTTTGTTCTTGCGTCCAACTTTTTCACTGCCACAGTGGATACAGCAAACACCGTCCTTCCAACGTTTTTCCTCTATAAATCTGAGACAAGATTCTTGATTTGGAAACTCTTTCATAAGATTCAAAATGTCCATAGCAAACTCCTACGAGAAGAATAGTCACTATGGACATCTACGTGTGACGAAAAGATTTACGACAGGGTACCAAGTTTTATGTTTGTCGTCAGTCTAAAAGCTACAAGCTACTAATTCCGTGCAAGTTTAATCACGACACCGGCTAACTTGAGGCTCGGTAGGGCTATGATTCGCCGGGCAATCTCCAAAGTTTCGAGTGACGTCTTCGGTCGTTTTTTATTTCCATTATCATCGATTTCCATGAGAATTAACGTTTGCAAACCCATCCGCTCGGAAAGTCGGGAAATTTCATTGACGGCAGCTAGTGAATCTGCGGCCAAATGAACCTCAAGATGCTTCGCTAGATTTAGCATGCTTTCTAACTCTCTGACGTTAAGAACACTGCGTGGGATAAGAATGTCAGTGAAACCCGCATCGGCAAATCCCTGACCCTCGCTCAGCGTCCGGCAGGAGATTCCGCAAGCCCTGACCACTATCTGTTTGCAAGCAATCATCGGTATTTTGTGGCAGCCGACATCAACCCGCAGATTAACCTGATGTGCGCGACAGTAATCCGCCATACGTTCTATATTGGCGTTTAAGACGGGCTGCTCAATTAGTAGTGCAGGGGTTTCAAGTTCGCCAATCCGCATAATTCTCGCAATGTTCCTGGATCTAAGCTGTTGCGCGGGGGCTACCTTCGTTATGTGAAATTTCTATTGCAGGTGTAAGCGTATTGTGATAAAATGGCGCCAAATATAGATGGCGGAGGCATCCCTTTGAAAGAGATGACGCATCGACAATCCGGTCTGACATCCACACAGATACTCATTGTTCTCGTTGTAATCGGCATCGTGGCGGCGGTAATTCTAGCCCCCAGATTGCTGGGTCAAGCTGGCAAGGCGCAACAAGCCCAGGCCGTCGAAGAGATCGAAAAAATCGGCATCGCGCTTGACCGCTACGCTAAAGATAACGGGGATTACCCATCAACAGAGCAGGGGTTGGCTGCACTTTGGGAGAAACCTGAAGAACCACCTCTTCCCATTGATTGGAAGGGTCCCTACCTACAAATCCCAATCACAAAAGACCCGTGGGGAAACGAGTACGTTTACATTCGACCAGGTATTCATGACAGATACGGATATGATTTGATTTCATTTGGCAGTGACGGGCGAGAAGGCGGGACTGGTGATGCCGAAGAGATTGTAAGTTGGATTCGCCCGGACGAATAGGGTTGCATTCGAAAGCCAAAACCTTGGCAATTCGGCTGACGTACCTCGCAGAACACTTGCGGATGAGAATTTAATGAGGGCGTGCGGCGGCGAGTGCCGATTGTAGATCAAGATCTCCGGTATATAACGCTCTGCCAATTATCGCCCCGCTTGCGCCGATAGATTTGAGGGTTTTTAGGTCCTCGCCTGATGTAATTCCCCCCGAAGCAACAACATCGATCTCGACTGCCTCCACAACCGCCCGCGTAGCCTCCATATTGGGCCCCTTAAGCATACCGTCACTCTTGATGTCCGTGTAGATAATCGTGAGGACGCCCAGATTCTGCATTTCTTTGGCGAACTCAATCGCCGGTTTGTGCGAGACTTTAAGCCAACCCTCCGTTGCCACCAATTCATCTTTGGCATCGATTCCTACAGCAATTTGCGCACCGTATTTGCGACACGCACGCTCCACCAACACCGGGTTCTTGAGGGCTGCCGTGCCTAGAATGGCTCGCGAAACGCCGAGATTCACAACCAGATCCAACCGTTCGAGCGTCCGGATTCCTCCGCCCAGTTGTACGGGAATCTGAATTGCCTCAACGATTTCTCTGACTATTTGCAGATTTGCTGACGTACCGTGAAATGCGCCATCAAGATCGACGAGATGGAGATACTCCGCGCCTTCCGCCTCCCAGCGTTTCGCCATTTCTATCGGCTGATCCGAAAAGATTGTTTCCTCTTCTGCGCGACCCTGAACGAGATTGACGCATTTTCCATTCCGTAAATCGATTGCGGGCAAAATGAGCATGATTGGTGACTTCGCTTTCCTCAATTCGGCTTGACATGCAACCTGCTGGTCGCTAAAATATATCAAACTTACCTGCTTATTACAATAAATAAACTACGAAAATCCCGTGGCAACGAGGAGGAAGGGACATAAATGCCCACGTACGATTATCAGTGTCGTGATTGTGGAATAAAGTTCGAGTTATTTCAAAGCATGACCGAGGACCCGATTCAGGAATGCCCTCACTGTCATGGCAAGGTCAAGCGGTTGATTGGCGCCGGGGCAGGGTTGATTTTTAAAGGATCGGGTTTCTACAGCACGGACTATCGAGGCGATGGCTACAAGGAAGCGGAGAAAAAGGACAAAGCGCCTTCTTCGGGTGAAGGAGGCAAGAGTGACGAGAAGAAAAAGGGAGGAGACAAAAAGTCTGGCGGGGACGCGAAATCGGACAGCGGGAAAAGTTCAAAAAGTAGTGAATCCAAAAGCAGTTCAGCGGCTAGCAGTGATTCGTAATCAGGATGAGCAATCGGCGTCGACTTTGGAAAGAATGTGTTAAAGCGTCGCCGCCATGAATCATGTATGCCTTACGCGCCCGATAGTATTGATTCACGAACATAGCCAAACGTATTTAGGGGAGATTCATATTGAGAACGGCTAATCCTGCCCTTAACGAAAATACATTCACGAGAGTTGAACGCACGTATGCGGATTCCGATGTAATGTCGATTCAGGGTACGGTAAACAAGATAGGAATCTTGCTTGTGCTGACGATAGCCACTGCAACTTGGACGTGGACATTCGCAGGAGGGGAATCCCAAGCAGTGTACCCGTTGTTAACCTTCGGTGGAATCGGTGGTTTGATTGTCGCCATCGTTACCGTGTTTAAACAGACGTGGTCCCCTGTCACCGCGCCAATTTACTGTTTGCTAAAAGGGCTCGTTCTCGGTGGCATTTCGGCAATCTTCGAAGCGATGTTCCCTGGAATCGTCTTTCAAGCGGTGTGTTTAACCTTCGGCACACTCTTTTGTCTGCTCATTGCGTACAGAACCGGACTCATCAAAGCGACCGAGAATTTCAAACTAGGCGTGGCTGCCGCGACCGGCGCGATTATGCTTGTTTATGCGGTGACATTCCTTCTTGGTCTCTTCGGCATCGGTCAACTGGATTTTATCCACGGTTCCGGGCTGATTGGTATCGGTTTTAGTCTGTTCGTCGTTGTCATCGCGGCGCTGAATCTCGTGCTAGACTTCGATTTCATTGAAAACGGCGCGGCACGCGGTGCACCGAAATATATGGAGTGGTACGCAGCCTTCGGCTTGATGGTCACTCTGATCTGGCTGTATATTGAGATTTTGCGGCTGTTGGCGAAACTCGCGGCAAATCGGGATTAAGAGTGGGGAGGTGTTACAATTACGACTTGTGCTAGTTGATATAGGCTATGCGAAAACGAAGTCTTTGATTTCGATGAACTGATAGAGCGTTGGGATGACTGGAAGCGTTACAGACATCCCAGTTTTTTATCGATATTTCCTCTCCCTAATATATAGCACGATTGGAATTTTCCATCTTACAAAAAAAAGACTGAGCATGCCCACTCATTGTTGTAGTCTATGACGCGATAAAAAACAGACTAAAAATTGGAATAAGGGTAAACATAATGGAAAATACGACAGTAATGCTTGTGGCGATTCTAGTAGCGGTTTGGGGGTTGATAATTGGCATCATTGCTCATTAGTGGTATATCACCAAGGCTTTGAACTCAGAGGCATTGAACTCAAAGATAAACCGAGATGACTTGAAACGCCTAAGAGATGATTTCAACCGCTTGAGAAATGACATGAGTGTTCGCCAGTTGCTGTTTCAGCATGTGAGTGACCACGAGAAGCACGCCAACGCTGGCCAGGTGCGCAAGCATGGACGACGAACTAATGATAGAAAAGGGTGAGATGTACCGATGGAGCATTGTGGGGTAAAAGTTAGTCGCATAGGGTTCTATTTCAACGGGGCGGTTGCAGTCTATGACGCGATGAAAAGCGGACTGAAAAAAAGGATCCGATATGTCGTTCAAATCGATGTTGAATGAAATTGGACAGGAGTTGCCAGCACTAAATCTGACTGGAGTACTCGTTGTTTTCGGCATTGGTTTTTCAAGGTTAATCTATAAATTAGTGAGATTAGCGGAACATAAATGCTTCGCGAAACGTTTTCTCGCAAAATATACTCAAATGCTAAATGATGAGCAGACCGCCGCCGAATCGTATGAATGGTTACTTGACCATCTATCCCAGATAAAAAGGGAAATGAGAGCACACGGAGATAGTAACTATGCTCACATAAGTCACATCATATCAACTTTACATGATCGCCCTCCGGTACTCGCTCCCAATTTGGATGATGTTTGCGTAGATTTAAGGAAATATATCGGTACACTTTCTTATTCGATCCGAATACAGTGCAAACATGTTTGGCGTTTTCCTTTGTGGCCAATTGTATTGCCAATGCAAGTCGTAGAGCTGGTTGTGGTTGATATAATACTGCGATTTAGCAAAACCGCTGACTTTAATTCGCACAGTAGCCATCCCGTGATCTGGACAATCAAGATAATATTTGCCGTGTATACCTTTATCGCTGGCTGGGATGCAGTCGTGAAAAAAATTAAAGAGATTTTCTGAGTTGTAAACCTGTCGTTTCTTGTCGTTTACACTGGTTATAGTCTATGTCTTGATGAAAAGGGGGCGTCGGTGCCATCATTCTACCTGCCAAGTTGTACGAACCCGCCATTTTGGATAAACCTCGTTGGCCAATTAGTGACCAAAAGACTCCTCCGTTTGTCTAGTCGTTGGTTATTCACTTGTTCGTTGAAACACAAAACACATCTCAATGGGCAATGAACAGGTGAATAACCACACTTTGTATTCCGCAGAAATGTGTGGATACCTACCCGAACAGTTAAGCAGAACAACTCACCGAACTCTACCCTGAATAAGGAGACCTCTATGACCGATTTTATCGATTTTCACGACATCTTCCATGAAATACAAGAAAAATCCAAGGATGGAAACTACATTTACCGCGGGGAACCTAATTGCACAGAATCAGATAAACACGGCGGAAAAGTATCGTCTCGTCTGTGGCGTGAATGTGTGAAACATAACATTCGTGATGTCGAAGACTTCCAGAAAACAAGAATTGAATACGCAAAAAGACATACAACGTCCGACGCACAGGAGTGGGCGATACTTACTGAAATTCAACACTACGGTGGTGATACAAACCTTATCGACTTTACGACAAGTTGCTTCGTCGCTCTCTTCTTTGCGTGCAATGGTCATTTCGACAAAGATGGGCGTGTAATCGTACAAAACCTGAATGAACACCAATCCCGTATTATGCGACCTAGTGGCCCAGTTAATCGTGTTCATGCCCAAAAAAGTATTTTCATGCGTCACGAAAAGGGTTATTTTGAACCCAAGGAAAGTGAACTAATCAAAATCCCGTCAAAGTTCAAAGAAGAATTGCTAACACACCTAGACAGATATCATGACATATCTGTCGTAACTATCTATAACGACCTTTATGGTTACATCCAATACCAACACTACCATGGTACTGCCGAAGAGCATTTTTCTAAGGGTATAGGCTGTGAACAAAGCAATGAGTTGGTAAGAGCTATGGAACATTATGACCGGGCCATTCAATTAAATCGCAATTTCGCGGGGGCATATTTCCGTCGCGGACAACTTCACTACAACAAAACTGCACCCGAAGACCGCGCGAGAGCTGTTGACGACTTTCGGAGAGCTGTGGAGATAGTGTCCGATTATTATCATGATTTACCGCCAGATATCCAAAAAATAATATTTCCTCCGCTTCCTAATTTATCCATACTAGGACAATCCACTAACCAAACACTGTAAACTCAACGCTGAAGCGATGTGACGGCTTACCCCGCCCGTTACAATCCACATATGCCTACGAAAGGCCTCCATGATCGAGAATGATGCATTAGAAAACCCTGTTTTTGAATACTACTGGCTCACACATGCAAATGCAGACGCGGTATTTGAACGGTTAAAAAAGCAAAGATCGCATTGCTCCAAACTCGTTAGTAGTAAAGGCGAAATAGTTGAAAAGACATTAGTAGAGCGCCATGAAGCTTTAATAAACCTAGGTTTGGCATTGTATTACAGGCTTTCAAGCGAAACCGCACTCAGCCTTTATAGGAACAGCGATACGACGATAAAGCGTGCGTTATTAGCTGGCCCCTCCGTCCGAGAAATCGGCTTTCCCAATTTCTGGTTGGACGATGTCCTAGAGGAAATATTATCTTCTTTCGATGAAAATGTTGAATTCGTGAAATCGTTGTTTTCAAATGAATTCATTCCCTATGAAAAAATATTCAAGTTATACGAAAAACAAAGACCTTTTGACGAATTATCGGAAAAACAGTGGCTATGGGCCATAGATTTTACTACGCAAAATCCTCGCATGGATGGGTTGTGTTATCTCCACGAAGTATTCGACGGTTCTTCACCCTATAGTTCTTTCCTCGAATTCGGGTTGCGTTATGATGTATGGTGCTCCGCTTGGAATCTATTCGCCTCTGTACCGGTAAACTATTATTCTGCATACGTTCTTGCAGGTCTGGGCAAAATTCTAACTCCATGCGGCAAGAAGTGGTTTCCAGGGCCTGGCAATATAGATGTGCGGCAGACAATAAAACGATGGGAAAAATCTGAAGACGAGGATGAATTGGACTGGTACCGCCAATGTCGAACGGCTTTAGGTCGATTATTGGAGGAAGATGAGTTAAAAGACAGCGATGATGTTGCTTTGAGGCAAGCGTACTATAATCAACTTGACTGGCATCTCTTAAAACCCGATGACGTAAAGCACGCCTTTGAAAGAGATAAGGAGAATTTTCTTGATGTCGCTATAGAAAACGACCTATTTTATGTAAATGAAGAGATTAGGACAGCATTGCGACATTGGTGTTGGCAGTATGGTCGTGATGCTAGTCGCTCATCAAAGGAGCATTGCCAGAGGTTCGACACGCGTGAGACATGGTTAAAACGAAAGCATCCCGAATGGTTTACCGAGTATGGAGACAATCCCCCCTTTGACCAAGTTGGCGATTTACGCTTACGAGCTGAAAAACGTCTTGTGTTCCTTCAAAAAGAGATTAAAGCACTCAGAAACATAGTAATCGGAATAGAGTCCGAATTCAAAGATAGTGAAGATGATGACAATTGGACGTTAGGAGATCAGAGACAACCGCTGCTCAATAGAATAAAATTTGAGATATTGCACTCAAATAAACAAATGATGTCACACATTATGTCTAAGTTGTATTCAATCCTTGGCTGGATAGTTGTTACGCTTATTGTGGGTGCCATAGTAATCTTGAGTGTCGATTAGAATAACCCCTACTTCACATGAAAAGGTGTTTGCAAGAACTTCAAACAAAAACTCGGCTACACTGACTTTGGCGCCGCCATCATGCTCATCGGGATGCTCGCCGCCAACCTGACCTCAATTACCGCCCTAAACAATGGCCATTTTGATTCAATCACCCGTACAAGATAAAAGTCTTGGGTCTTGAGGGTGCTACCGATATTGAGGGAGGGATGATCGATTTGAACACTGCATTGGTAAAGAAACGATTATTCATGCGTGAACCCACTCCACCCTTCCTTCTCATCCACAACAATTAAAGGAGTTGGCTACAATATTTTACAAGTGTAAAAAGTCTAAGCTAACGCTTAATTCACATTATGTGGTATCTGTACAACTTTTCGAATCAAACAGTACTATAGTAGACATCTTTCCAAAATGGAATTATGTAGTTACAGTAATCTTGGAGATTAGAATAACTACACTGTTTGGCAACTTGTCGAGGAGTGCCTTAAGTTAACAATCGCGGCAATCACATTCCATGTTTTCCCATAGTTGCGATGTTTGCCTCGATAGATGTCTTTGGTGATGCGAAAAATCTTACACCATCTGACGATATGCTCAATACCAACCCTTTGTGTTGCCAACCGTCGGTTGAATTGCTTTGCCTCCTGAGTCAAGGCCCACTCCGACATTTCTTGATGGGCGTCGAACTATTGGCATACAGTTTGGCTATGCCCTGATAACCACTGTCAGCCAACTTCTTAGTTTCGGGGGAAATCGCCAGACGGCTTTCCTTCAGAATTCTGTAATCGTGAACACTCCCTTTGCGGCAGATAACCGATAATATTTCTAACATCGCCAAACACGCAATCAATTGAACTTTTATGGTGTGCCGTTTTTTTACCGCTGTAGTAGACACGCTGTCCTTTTGTTGGACGTTCAATGGGTCGCTCGGTGACATCAATGATGATTGTTTGGAGATTGCTCTCTAATAAGTGCTTTCGATTCTTCATCGAAAGCACTTTAACTAACACATCAAGTATCTGATGATAGATTTTATTTGCATAAGACTCACTGATACCAAACTCCAAGCCTAATCTGGCAAAGGTTGGATAGTGGTGCAAATAGGTGAATGTCAGGTGAATGTCAATAGAAGGCGATCGGTCAATGCCACCTCCGATTTCTTTCCTCGTTTCTTCATCGGCCGTTCTTCTCGAACATTTTCGAGGTGAGTAGCCACACGCTCCAAAATTAGGTTGAAACCTGTCTTGTCAACACCAACCGCCCGCAGAAATTGCTCATCTGACAACTTTACTGCTTTTTCAAATTGACTCATGGGTATCCTTTCTACAATAGAAGATGTTGAAAGGATATAACGTGAAATCAAGCCAAATAGGTACTTATTTTGGAAAGATGTCTAGTAGCGAATTTATCTAAAGAAACTGAAACCCATGCCGTGACGGAGAGGTTCCCAAGTCTTGCAGCAGCGCAAGAAGCCTATGATGAAATCGGTGATTGGCTAGCGTGGGTTAAACAATTCAAAAGTTCATAATGGCACTACGTCCCTACCCCGAATCCGCGTTAATCGTGTGCGGCGCATCCAGCGTCGTCAGAAGTCAGTCGACTGTTGACTGAATCATTACAATCCTCACAACAGTCTTGAAAATAGCATTCTTTATCGTAGACATCTTGGCTCAACTCGAACGGTGAAACGATGCCTATTTGCGTGTCTAACCGTAAGGCCGTAAGGGTTGTCACAGTATTTCGTTCTGACACTCGTTCAGAATTTCGTTCGCTATCAATAGCGACTCAAATGTCCCCGCATCAGTCCACTTACCCGATAAGATGTCGTATTCCAGCTCGGAGCGCTTGATATATTCGTTGAGGACATCGGAGATTTCAAATTCCCCGCGATCGGATGGCTTCTGCTGTCGAATGAGGTCGAAAACCTTTTCATCGTACATGTAGTAGCCAATCACGGCATAATTGCTTTTAGGGTTACCCGGCTTTTCTTCGACTGAGATTATTTTCTCTTCGTCCAATGCGGCAATCCCGAATTCCGTCGGTTTGCTCACCTCTTTCAGTAGAGCTCGCGCTCCCGTTTCCTGCCTCCGAAAGCTGTCAACATACGGCTTAATTGACCTGACAGCAATGTTATCCCCAAGGACAACAACAATCCTCTCTCCCTTCGCGAAATCTTCGGCGAGCAAAAGCGCGTGCGCTATGCCTTGCGCTTCCTCTTGAACCTTGTAGGTGAAGTCCACGCCGAAGGATTTTCCGCTTCCAAGCAGATTGACAACGTCTCCCATGTGCTCTGTGCTGGTTACCACAAGAATCTCCGTGACGCCAGCCGACACCAACTGCTTTATTGGATTAAATATCATCGGCTCCCTTCCAACGGGAAGCAGATGTTTGTTCGTGACTTTTGTCAACGGGTAGAGGCGCGTTCCCTTACCGCCCGCTAGGATAACACCTTTCAAAATGGACGAATTTCCTCCGTATGGATTGAGTTCCTAACACAGTTTTTTAATTGCTTCCAGTTGCATTGGAAGATTTATTGCGATTTTCCCCTTGCAGCGATTTCCCAAACCGATTCGACTATACCGTTTCGGACGCCGTAGTAACGGTCATGGAGGTTGACTGTGGTACAGCAGTGACTCGGCAAGATTTCAACCTTATCCCCGGGCTTGAGGTCAACGCTTGGTTCGGCGTCCATTGTGCCATGTTCCTCTGACAAACCACGCATCTCTAGTCCTTCAGCGAGTGGTTGAGGTATCCCAAACTCTTTTGTTAGCACCTTCATCCCCGAATCGACTATGACCCGCGTAGGCTCCGGGCGGCTTACGACAGTCGTTAACAATGTCAGTGAACATGGAAACCGTTCTCCTACCCCTTCAACATTGTGGTACGTGCTATCCATGAACACATAAGATCCTGCCTGTATCTCCGTCATTTCAGGGTAAGATCCGGTAATTGCGTGTGTACCCGTTCCGCCGCCGCTCATGATTCCCACGGCAATTCCGTTATCTTCAAGGAAATGCTTGGTGTCAATCAGGAGCTCAACAGCTTTTCCGGTCTCGATTTTCCGTTCGATCAGGTCCGGCCTAGCAACCGTGTGTCCTTCATACCCCATCAATCCCTCAAACTTGAGCCCTTTCGATTTTAGAATGTGCTGTGCGAGAGTCAATGTCGGCTCTCCGGGCATGGCACCGCAGCGCCCCATTCCAGTGCTGACCTCAATCAATACGCGGAGCGTCACGCCTTTCGCTTCCGCGGCGGCGGAAAGTTGATCGACGTTATCCGCGTCATCAACGGCAACCATAATTTCCGAGTTCTTGGCAAGGTTGATCAATCGAGCAATTTTCTGACTTCCGACCACTTGGTTGGCGATGAGCACATCGCGGATTCCAGCGTGTACCATGGCTTCAGCCTCGCCAAGTTTGGCGCAGGTAATGCCGATTGCTCCGGCTTCAAGCTGCTTGTTTGCGATGATTGGGGTTTTGTGCGTTTTTGCGTGCGGGCGCAGTTCTGCGTTGACAGTCTTGAAAAAGTCCGCCATCGTCCGGATATTGGCTTCGAAAACATCCAAATCAATGAGCAAGGCGGGTGTGTCGATTTCTTCCTTGGGAATACCTATGAAAACATCAGGGTGTGCCTCGGACATTACGTTACCTCCTTGGGATTAATGACCATTGATAATCTTCCTTCAAGTCCTAAAGCTGTTTGACCGGATTAGAGAGCGTGCCCAGTCCGCCGATTTCAATCTGTACAATATCACCGGGGGCAAGCGGCAAGTCATTCGGAACGATGATGCCGGTCCCTGTGGATACAACCGTTCCAATCGGAACAGGATTATCTCGGCAAAGGAATTCGGTAAGCTCTTCGAACTTCCAGTTAATTTGGGAAGTGTTGACCTCGCCTTCATACAACGGCTTGTCGTTCCGCAGGACTGTACATCTTACATCAAGATTGTACGGGTCATCAATCTCGGATGCGGTGACAAACATTGGACCGAGAGCACAGCACCCGTAAAAAACCTTCGATTGTGGCAAGTAAAGCGGATTCTCGCGTTCCAAATCCCATGCGGAGACATCGTTGCATATCGTGTATCCTGCTATCTCGCCATCGGAGCCGAGGACATAAGCCAATTCCGGTTCTGTCGCGGTCAACTCAGAGTCGCTCCGGATACAAATGAAGCCATTCGGACCGGTGCAACGAGGCACGGTTCCTTTGAAAAAAATCTCGGGGCGATTTGCATTGTAAACACGGCTATAGATATCCTGTTCGCTGTCTTCATCGCGCATATCCGCGCTCCGCTTGTACGTAACGCCACAGCCCCAAACCTCGGGCGTGTCAAGAGGCAGAAGAAGATGCGGTTTATTCGGATCCGGCGGAATATTAAGATCTTCAAATATAAATCTATCGCTTCTGGGTTCTGCCGACCTGCCCGGACGTGAAGGAATCCGGAGCGGCGGATTCACGACGCGCTCCTGAATATCCGCCAGCAGAACTCCTATGCTAACACCTTCGCTGTAGGCTAACTCCAAGATTTCGAGGACGCCCGGAGATTCGTCGCTGGTAACGTCAATAACCTCATCCTCGCGCGTAACAATGCCGACGCGCTTTCCCATATTGGGTAGATGAAATTGAATAAGTTTCATAATTTTCTCCAGTTTTTATTTTCTCAAACTTTTAAGAATGGCTGTACGAGAGTATGTATTTCAAGATTTGGCTGCGTTACGTACGTGTTACGGATACGGCATGATAGATACGTAGAAGGAAATCGCCCTGTTCCCGCTGATGATGATGACCTAAAAACTGCTTGTTGCCCAAGCCACGGCTAACCTTCCGGTAGAGGATTGCGGTTTTGCACGCATTGAATTTCCAGTGGTAGATACGTCCTCATTACGGGTTGATTATGTGAACCGAGTCCTGTGTCCAAAGTCCGCACACTTGGGTATATGATATTTCTGCGAGTTTGTGGTGTCAAGCAAAATGTGAGGAGGAGGCGAAACGTCCCCTTCCTCAATGGGGCTGTTCGAGAGCGGCTCAAGTTCGGTGGATGATGGCAATTCGCAACCTTCTGAAACTCTTTAGGCACACTCAATCGTTAAATGATAGGGAATCTGTTTTTGTCGCTTAGTAGTGTTGAAATTCAATGCTTGACGGGTGTTTAAATAGGGCACTATAATGGGATTCCTGAAACCTAATCGTGTTTTGTTGGGTGATTTGAACACCAAGGTGAGTTGAGAATCGTACCGGGTAGAATATTGAAATAAGAGGTCTTTAAACTTTGCCCCTAGCAAATTGCGCAAGCACGCTTCCCAAATCTCGCATCTCCTCACCTCTTAAAACGGACCATCATTGCAGTAGCCGCATAAGTTCAAATCTATTTGCAATTGCCCCCAAATACTTCCTATTTAGCCACCAATTGTAGAGGAAGACCATGATGAAGAAAAGCGCCACTATGTGCTCAGTATTCACTCTACTCACTCTAAGTATCCTCGTGTCGACCTGTAACACGTCGGTTCAGTCTACGAGTCCGAGCCGCTCTCTAACAGCTCGGACGGATATCCAACTCTTGGAGTCCATTCAAAACGCGTTTGCCAATATCTACGATCAAAGTAAACTGGCTGTTGTTAGTGTTTCGGCAAGGAACGTGAGGCGAAAAGCCGGTCATGGCTTGGAGGGAGTCCAGCATTTTCCCGAACTGGGGGGAGCGGGGATTATCTTTCGTTCGGACGGCTACATCGTAACAAACGACCACGTCGTGAATGGTGCGGAGACGATACGTGTTCGTCCGTTCAATCGTCGATGGTACGATGCCGAGCTGATCGGAGAAGATGCAAGCACAGATATTGCTGTGCTGAAGATTGACGTAGGAGAAGAGTTGCCAAAACTTTCCTTCGCCGACTCCGATGAGGTTCGAGTCGGGCAGTTTGCCATTGCCATTGGTAACCCCTTCAGTCTTGACTACACTATTACAACCGGAATCGTGAGTGGAATAGGACGCGCTTTGCCACTGGGAGATAACATAATTCGCTATCAAGATTTCATTCAGACGGATGCATGGCTTAGTAAGGGGAACAGCGGAGGTCCCCTGTTGAATATTTACGGCGAAGTTATCGGGTTAAACTCGGTCATCCGCAAAACGGACGACGCGATTGCTACTGACGTAGTCAAAGCGGGTGCCAGTTTTGCTATCCCTATCAATTTGGTCAAGAGGATTTGTGAGCAGCTAGTTAACAACCGAAAGGTCACACGTGGTTGGCTCGGGATACGCATGAGAAAAGTGCAGGACGGGATTCGTGTTGGGGGAGTAGTGCCATCCTCGCCAGCCCAACGCGGCGGACTACAGCGGGGTGACATTATCACAAGATATAAGGGAAAAGAAGTGAACGACCTCCGCCAACTCCAGTTCCAGATAGCGGAATCGCTAGTGGGTGAGAAAGCCAAGATTACGGTTCTCCGGCACGGTCAGAAGAAAACGCTTGAGGTTGCAATTGGAGAAATTCCACCGCGGCTTGTGGAAAGATGGGTTGCCCCAACGTCAGAATCGTGGAAAATCCTAGGCATTGTTACCCGAGAATTGGGGGCAAGCGATTTTGAAAATTACACTTTTCTTAAACCTGGTGACCAAGGCGTCATGGTTAAAGCCATCAAATCGGGTGCACCGGCGGAGAACGCCGGGATTTTGCGCGGCACCTTAATTGTTGCGATTAACGGCAAGGAAGTTGAGAGCGTGGAGCAATTCGACGAACTGCTGCACTCGGCGCTGAATGAACCCGAGATTATCCTTGAAATCACGCATGGCGAGGGTAAGAAGGTTATCAGTGTCAAACCCATCCAAGAGTGAGCAAGTGGCGCATTAATCTGTTCATCTCTACAATCTCCATGCGGTACATAATTGTGGCGTAACGCCTCTGGTTTCTTGGATATCCTAGCACAATCTAAATGTCATGAATGAACGCCTGTCAAATTTGAATCACATTTTTGGACCGGAGGGATTCATCGCTCAAGGTCTTACTGGGTATGAGTTCCGTCCTCAACAACTCGAAATGGCGAACGCCGTCGCTGATGCGTTTCAGGCGAATGAACACCTCATTGTAGAGGCAGGAACCGGGGTAGGCAAGACCTTTGCGTACCTTATACCCGCGATAGACCTTGCACTCAGCACGGGCGAAACGGTTGTTATCTCAACAAACACCATCAGTTTGCAGGAGCAACTAATAAGAAAAGACATCCCTTTTCTTCAAAAAGTCCTGCCTTATTCTTTTTCTGCCGTGCTCGCCAAGGGCCGTAGTAACTACCTTTCGCGCCGCCGACTTAACAGTTTGCTAACTTATGAGAGAGGGTTGTTTGATACAAAGGAAGAAGTCGCAGAACTAGCGGGGATTGTTGAATGGGTGGCAAGCACCGACGATGGGAGCAGAGCCGATCTCGAAAAGCAACCAAGGCCCGACATCTGGGATCAGGTTGTATCAGACCGCGACAACTGTTTGAGATCGAAATGTCCGACATATAACTCGTGCTTTTATTTCAAGGCGCGAAGACAGATGCAGGAAGCAAACCTGCTTGTCGTGAATCATCACTTGCTGTTCAGCGATCTAGCGATTCGGCAATCTGCTGACGTACAGTCCGCGGTTCTGCCAGACTATCAGTATCTGATACTTGACGAGGCACACCACCTTGAAGCCATTGCGGGCAAGCACGCAACCGTTGAACTTACCAATTCCCGAGTTAAACGGTTCTTGGACTCACTTGATAAACCGAACGGTAAGAGTGGACTTTCTGTCCGTTATACTGCGTCGCATCTGAAAGAGCCTGTTGAAGACGCGCGTAATCAAGCAAATAAACTTTTCGCTGCGATTACCGATTGGTTGGAAACGCAAGGAAGCCAGAAGTGGGGAGGAAGCATCGCACAACGAATTGACTGTGAGAACTTCGTTGAAAACGTGCTGGATGCGCCTCTTGCAACCCTTCGGACGGAGTTAAAACAGTTGAGGGAAACGGCGCAGACGGATGACGATGAAGAGGAGATTGCCTCACACCTGCGCCGATGCAGTCAACTTCGTGAAGATCTGGACCTCATGATTAACCATAGCGATCCGGATTCTGTGTATTGGATTGAAACGGTGAACCGGGGGCGATTCTCCCGTATGACCTTAAATGCGACGCCGGTGAATGTAAGCGAGACGGTGAATGAGTATCTGTTCGGCAACATGAACAGCGTAATCCTGACGAGCGCTACGTTGGCAACGAATCAGAATTTTGACTTTTTCAAGAAACGTCTTGGTCTGTCGGAGTGTCGCGAATTGATTGCCGGATCGCCGTTCGACTACGGAAAACAGGTTGAGATCCATATTCCCTCGAAGATGCCGGATCCGCGAAGATCTATGGAGTTTACTCAATCCATTATCGCCCAAGTTAAACGCTACCTCAAGATGACACACGGAAAGGCGTTTGTGTTATTCACAAGCTACCGGATGATGGATGAGGTCTACGAAGTTGTATCGGATTATCTGAATGGGCTAGGTATCGTCTCGTTTAAGCAGGGCGGAGAACTCTCGCGAAGCCAAATGTTGGAGGCTTTCAAGCTGGACACAGACTCAGTTTTATTCGGGACTTCAAGTTTTTGGGAGGGAGTAGATGTTCAGGGTGAATCGCTCAGCAATGTGATAATTACAAAACTACCGTTTGAAGTCCCAACACACCCCGTGATGGAAGCGAAGATTAAGCAGGTTGAGGAGCAGGGTGGCAATTCTTTCATGGAATTTAGCTTGCCCGAAGCAATTCTCAGACTCAAACAAGGATTTGGTCGTCTCATCAGAACCAAGACTGATACGGGGATGGTTGTTATTCTTGATCCGCGCGTGACAACCAAGCTCTACGGCAAACAATTCTTGAATTCCTTGCCACCATGCACAATCATCAGATGAAGTTTGCGAACACCCGAGAGTATAACAATAATTGTTCTCAATCTCCTAAATCTTGCGGAGATTAATACTTGATTGGTGTAGGCTGAGCGTGACGAATTGATTCGCTATGCGTGAAAGGAAAGTTAAATTCGATTGTTTGAAACCGTTTCGTCGTGTTTGGCGGCGGCGCTTTTTCAATTGGTAGCATCACGGTCATCTCTCTAGCGTTGAGTTTGGTCTGATAGAACGGCAGGAATCCTTCTATACTTTCCCCTGCCGGTATCCCGTCATCCAATCGTCCAATCTGTTTTTCGAGAAGAATCCTTCGTGCGACTGCCAATCCGTTTTTGACAGGGATGCCCGCGACACGACTCATAAGTCCGAATCGTTCCACCAAGTCGTCATAATCCAACGCGCCATACCAATTTTCTCCCTGATCCTCAATCTTACATTTTCTGACATCAAATAGGATTTTCTGAGGTCGGTTATTCGTAATCTTAACGTAGAAAACGTCCGTTTTCTCACCCTGGTGGAGCGCCTCGGATGCGTAAAATGGGGATACGGTGTTTCCACGGTGATACTTGCGGTTCAAGGCGTGGTGACGCCAGTAGCAGATTGCAACTTCGATATCATCCTTCGTCATGATGAGTACCGGTGACTTTGCCGTGATTTCAAATTGTTCCGGATTGCTCTCGTCTAGTACGGTGTTTTCATCAAGTCTATCGGACGGTTGAATCGGCGGCAGGGTTTTCAGTGGTATGCCACTTGCGCAACCCATAGTCAATAACAGTAATATGAATAATCCAGCGAAACTCGGCCAGACAAAGCTGTTTAGTCCCTTCATTGGCATGTTGCCTCCTTGTTTGTTGATTTCATGTATGACCTATCGTACTAGCGTCAAGAAATCTGAATCGCTAGTATAGCAAAACCCCACTTTTTATTCCACAAAATTCTTAGACCGTGCTAGGACACTCAAAAAGGGCGTGGCGACTACCGACCTGCTATGACAAGTGGTATTACATTGGGAAATCCGCTTGCATATTTAGTCCGACGCGTATTCCCGATTATGGGGATACCGCGTTATAATCTGTCCTCAACGCTTCTCAAGAAGGCGTCCGATGAAGAAGATAAGAATCCCTACCACCAATGATCCCATCTCGACTCCCATTGACTTGCCCTCGCTCAAACCGTAGGGGTTGACGCATCCTAAATACAGCCCGGCTCCAAGAAGAACTATCCCCATGAGTTCTAAAACCTTGCCGACAAAAAACACAAAGCGTCTTCCTCAAATCAATAATAGAAACTCTTGATACGTCCCCACTGAAGGACCTTCTGGTTCAAATTTGGTTTTAATTTGGCGGTAAATACGAGATCCGGTAAAGACAGATTGTCATCGGTATACCCCGGCGGGCCCCAGCTAATCCGGTGTTCCAGACGCCCATTATCTACGTCGTTATAGTAAATCCAAAATCCAACCGTATTTCCTTTTTCTGCGATATCCCCTAGGTTAAACATCAATTCGCAGGATCGCCCATCGTCTCCCCAAGCAACTGCTCTAAGAGGCGGTACAAAAGATTGGTGTTCGTCCTCGCCCACAGGTAAATCGTAACGGTACAACTCGCTCTTATGCCCGCTATGGTCGGGATCAAGATAAACCACTAGATGGTCTTTTTCGGAAAGTTTGGCGCCATGATTCTCCACATGGTCGTCGCTCAATTGAACAGCAATATAAAGGAAACCGCTCCGCCACACCCCGGCAAACCAGCCCGTGAAGTCACTTGATTCTTGCCATTGCTGGTCGTAAACGACTTCTTGGTCCATTTTTCCGGGTATTCCGGTCTCATGCCAAGGCGTGTCGTTGAGAACACCGTCAATCACCGGAGAAACTTCTACCAACTCTGCGTTATATCGGAAATTCAAGCCACTTTCCGGATTTATGATATGGGCAAAGCTGGCAGAGGCGGCAACTAGCAGAATTATAACGGAAGTAGAAATCAAGTTTCCCAGTTTCATGCCTCCTCCTTCCCCTTTCTTAAAAGGTTTTCTCAAAAGAAGAACAATTCCAATTGCCAACCCCAATATTTCTGTAGTATACTGTGAGGGCTGCGGAGTGTCAAGTGAAAACTGTGCGAGCGCCAACCGGGAGAATTCACAGATTTCGAAATACACTGTTTAAGTGCCACGCCAACTAACATAACATAGTGTGACATAGGCGACAGATAGGCAGAATTTCCCTTTGATATTTGGCAACACATTTGTTATACTTTTCTTCCTGAACCGGTGCTAGTTCCGACTTCTTTTCGACGGTTACTTCCACTAAAACTAGAGATATTAGAGCTAATCGGTTCATAACGTCGTTAATCCGCTTGAAGTGGCATAGCCGTACGGTTGGTATGGGTGTGGTAATTCTTACATTTTTGAAACAGAGGGGCAGGTAGGAGTGAATAAGAACGCAAAAAGTACCTTGGTTTGGGTGGTGATGGCGTCAATCTTTGTTCTAGCGCTGTCCCAAGTAATCATCCGCAAAGATCGAGTCCATGAACTTAAGACATCGAATTTCTACCAACTGGTGGAGGATCGTAGGCAATCGGCAGAAGAAAGCGGAAGATTAGGCCCAAAGGATGACGGCTTGTTTCAAGATGAGGTTATCATCAAGAAGGAGTGGATTCAGGGTACGTTTCGCGACCCGCGGTTCGTTCAAGACGAGTTGCTAAAATTGGGTGAGATGGTCGAGATTGAGGATTGGCAGGGACAGTTTAAAACGAGTCGAGATCAGTTTTCCGAATTTCCGCTTCAGGAAAAACTCATGGCTGCGCAAGTCCCCTTTAATGTTGATCAGGCATCAAGTGTTCCTCAATGGTTGCTCATCTTTGGAACAACCGTGCTGCCAATCCTGTTGTTTGTTGGTATCATGATTTTTTTCATGAGGCAAGTGCAGGGCACCGGCAATCGGGCGTTATCATTCGGAAAGAGCCGTGCGCGACTCCATTCCGAAGACCAAGCCAAGATTACCTTTGCCGATGTTGCGGGAGTTGATGAGGCGAAAGAAGCGCTTCAAGAAGTGATTGAATTTCTCAGGGACCCCAAGAAATTTCAACGCCTCGGCGGTCGCATTCCCAAAGGCGTTCTTCTCATGGGACCACCGGGCACCGGCAAGACGATGTTGGCGCGCGCAGTGGCGGGCGAGGCAAACGTACCTTTTTATAGCATCAGCGGATCAGATTTTGTTGAGATGTTTGTTGGTGTTGGAGCATCTCGCGTTCGAGACCTATTTGAAACGGGCAAGAAGAATGCGCCCTGCATTATATTCATTGATGAACTTGACGCTGTTGGACGACATCGTGGCGCGGGAATTGGCGGAGGGCACGACGAGCGGGAACAGACGTTAAACCAGCTCCTTGTTGAAATGCAAGGCTTCGATACCCAGGAAGGCGTCATACTTATTGCCGCAACGAATCGCCCGGATGTCTTGGATCCAGCCTTGCTGAGACCGGGACGGTTCGATCGCCAGATTGTCGTGGATTTGCCTGATGTGGGCGGACGAGAGTCTATCCTTAAAGTCCATACCAAAGACCCCTACAAACTTGCCGAAGATGTGGACTTGAACGTACTCGCAAAGGCAACCCCCGGTTTTTCCGGTGCAGATATTGAAAACATGGCAAATGAGGCTGCGTTGTTCGCGGCGAAGCTGGACAAAGATCACATTGATATGGACTGCTTTGATGATGCCAAAGATCGGGTAATGATGGGACCCGAGCGGCGGAGTTTGGTTGTCAGCGAGGAGGAAAGACGGGTTGTCGCCTACCATGAAGCCGGACACGCGTTGATGCTGCATTTTGTGCCTGAGAGCGATCCCAACTATAAGTGTACGATTGTTCCCCGCGGACGTGCGCTCGGAGTCACGGCAAAGTTGCCTCTGGAAGAACGTCATAATTTGAGCAAGAAACATATCCTTACCCATATTCTATTCGCGCTTGGTGGGCGCGTCGCTGAGGAATTAATCTTTGGTGAACAAACAACCGGCGCGCAAAACGATTTCGAGCAGGCAACGGCGATGGCACGCCGAATGGTTACCCAATGGGGAATGAGCGAGATGGGACCATTGACTTTCGGACGCCGCGATGAACAGATTTTTCTCGGCAAAGAACTAGCTCATCATAAAGATTATAGCGAAAAAACGGCGATTGAAATTGATCAGGCGGTACACCGGATTATTATGGAATGTTATGAGAAAGCCAGACATCTTCTTGAGACCAATCTTGATGGGCTAAAATCGCTTGCCGATGCACTGCTTGACAGGGAAACACTTGTCGGGAAAGAAATTGAAGACATCCTCGGACCGAGGCCGCCTGTTCCCATAACTTGATGAACTGCCGTGGGAAACAACTCAGTTTCGGACCGCGTACCCTCATCATGGGCATCTTGAATGTGACGCCCGATTCATTTTCCGATGGTGGAAGCTATCTTGATGTCGCCGCGGCGATCAGCCATGCCAAGGAGATGGTAGAGGACGGAGCAGATATCATTGACATTGGCGGCGAATCTTCTCGGCCGGGGGCGTCACCCGCTTCGACGGAGGAAGAATTGGCGAGAGTTCTGCCTGTGGTTGAGGGACTTGTTGATGAAATCTCTGTGCATGTATCAATCGACACGTGCAAATCGGATGTTGCTCGCCGGTCGCTTGAAGCTGGGGCTCATATCGTCAATGACATTACGGCGCTCCAAGGAGATGCCGAGATGGCGAAGGTTGTTGTAGAGATGAATGCCGGGGTAATCCTGATGCACATGAGTGGAACCCCCCGGACGATGCAACACTCGCCGGTCTACAATGATGTCGTGTCAGAAGTCTCTTCTTGGCTTCAGCGTCGCATTGAGGAAGCGGAAACAGGAGGCATTCCCCCCGATCGCATTGTTATAGACCCCGGCATTGGATTTGGCAAAACTGTTGACCATAACTTGGAGATTTTGCGCAGGCTTGACGAATTTCGTCACTTGAACAAGCCTATACTTATCGGTACGTCTAGAAAGTCCTTTATTGGAAAAATCCTTGACCTCCCGGTAAACAATCGAATAGAAGGAACCGCTGCTACTATAACGTGGGCAATCGCTCACGGAGCGGACATGGTCCGTGTCCACGATGTGAAGACAATGCGTCGAGTTGCGCGAATGACAGATGCACTTTACCGCTAGATTAACCTTTCCCGCCTAAACATCACCAATCCCGAGATTAATTTCTATTGAGAATGCCTCCAATCAATGCCAATTCGCTGGAGAAATCTATCTGAAATGAAAATTTTACAAGTCGCATATTGCGCCTTAATCTTTGCCACCCTAACGCATTTGGTTTCAGCCCAGCAGGCCGAGGTTACTGCCCCTGCAACCGTGGATATCTTTCTCAAGCAACTGGCACGCGCCGAACATCAGGGAATGGAAGGCAGTTTTGTCGGATCGAATATAGGGGCACATGCGCTGAACGGTAATCCTGCAGGACTCAGCCTCATTCACGACGGTCGCTTTGCTCTTTACACCGCTCGATTTCCCCGAACTATTGCCGTGGTGTCCCATCTGAATGAAACAGAGCGGTATGAAGATTATAGCGAATATGACCTCTATGGGTCGGGAGTTGAGCTCCTGAATTACGCCGTACCGATAGGATCCTTCGGCATAATCGGTGTCGATTTTGCCCGTGGACACGACGGACAGTTTAGTCGTGTTGATTATCTTGGGAAAGCGACTAACAATTTTCCCCAAAGCGACTGGGCGCTTGGTGTTGGATACAGCAGGGAACTTTTTGCCGGTCTAGCGGTTGGTGTGGACGCCAAATGGCTGCGTTCCAAAATTCAGTTGCCCGAGAACGAAGAACATGCTGGACACGGTTACGCTTACAATCTCGGACTGAGCCAAAAAATTGGCGAACACCTTCGAATTGACGCCGTAGTCAGAAATCTCAGTAACGGGTTGTCGTTTTCGGACGGTTCTATCCCCAATCAAATTGAACAAGATGTTCTTGTCGGAGGCGTCTACCACCAGCGCCATAAAGAATTGGATCTGAAGTTCAGCCTTGATGTGAATCCTCCTTTCAAAAATGGTGTGCGAGCAAGCCTTGGTGGGGAAATCTGGTATCTCGGATGGATTGGTTGTAGAATTGGTTATTTTCGGCACACGGAGCACAGATGGCATCCGGTTCAGATTATTCGTACCGAAACGCTTCAAATGGAAGAAAGAATCTGGAAAACCGAGGGACCAACATTTGGTATCGGTTATAATCTAGGGCGGTTTCGCATAAGTGGGACATATACGCCTCAAGCAAAACCAACCGAAAAGGAAGGCGAGAGAATCCGTGTAGATCAAGGAGGGGTTGTCTACTATTTTTCGGTTGGACAAGGCTCTTGATGAAGGATATATCAGGCTTTGTGGAGGAAAGACCAGAATATTGGAAGATAAATTAGCGAGGTCGGCGACTGAGTAGCTTTGGAGAACCTCCTTAACGATGTATGTCCGATCAATACAAGACGGTTGTTGGCATTGCTGAGTCAAAACTCGAAGTCAAAAAATCCCGATTCATCGGTTTGGCAACAGCGCTCCAAAGCCAAGACGCCATAAGGGAATTCCTGAACCTCGTCCGGCAAAAATATCCGAATGCCTCACACACCTGTTATGCCTATAAATTTGCAACAGGGAGCGAGGTTAGGGAATATGCGACCGACGTGGGGGAACCCACTCACTCGGCAGGCCCTCCAATACTATCAGCCATCAAAGCCGCCGAGTTGTCAAATGTAATGTGTGTAATCGTACGTTATTATGGCGGGATTAATCTGGGGGTGGGAGGACTCATCCGCGCTTATGGAGGTTGCGCTCGGAGTTGCTTGGCGAATGCCAAGATTGAAACACGAATCCTATACCAGACGCTGCGGCTACACGTGTTTCACGATCAAATTGGACCGGTTCTAAACCTGTGTCGTCGACTCAGGGGAAATGTCTTGAATGTTGAATATGATGAGAATGCTATTGTTTATTTACAGATCCGCCAACGGGAATTGGACACATTGAAAGCGAATCTTCAGCGAATGGCTGCAACAATTGAGGTAAGCAGTATTGCCACAACCTGAAATGTAGACATGAGTAGACTCTGGAGGCTAACCTTGAACGAGGTCAAATACACAACTACACATGAATGGATTGAAGTTACAGATAATGAAGGAGTTGCTGGAATCACTGAACGTGCGCAACTCATTTACGGGGATATCATTTTCGTAGATTTACCACCCGTTAACGAGGACTTTGAGCAAGACGATGTAATCGGTAGAGTCGAAGTTGTAGACGGCGATTCGTTCCCCATCCATGCGCCAATTACGGGCGAAATCAGAGCCGTCAACACTGTCCTTGAAGATGCCCCGGATGTCATCAACCGTTCTCCGGAGGGCGATGGCTGGATTTGTAAAATGAGCGTTGAGAGTTCAAAAGAACTGGATGTGTTGATGGATGCGAAAGAGTACGACACCTATGAAGAGGAAGAACCCGATGAAGATGTGCTGAGCGAGACTGACTTTTACGACCTCAAGGATGATTATTGAGAACGATTTCTTTATCAATTAGCCGGAAGAGGCTTGTGCCCATTTGACGATAGCAACAATCTTCAATCATCAAATCACTGATTTCCATCCCTTTCTTTTCGTTGCACATCCGATCCGAGCCGAGGTGCAGATGCTTCTATAACCCGAAATTAAATACGATTGTCCTACCCCAATCTCGGCATGTTTCCGGTTGAGGTGATGAAGATTTTACGAACCATCGTATGTTTGCGCGCTGGCACAACGTTCTCAATACAATATCCTAAATCAGCAAGTTCGCGGTTCAGGTCTCGGGTGTGAATCAAACCTGCTCTGGGGGCAAGTTGACGAATTCGCCCCAGAATTTCTCTGTCTACCGTCATGTCCTTGGCAAGTCCGATTCCGTAGGGGAAATCTGTGATCGCCACGTCATATCGCCCGCTTATCAGACGAGCGTCGCCGAGGTGAACCTCCGCGCTCAAACCGAAATGCTTCAGATTCTTTCGCGTTGCTCCCACCATGCGTACGTTGATGTCATAGCCGACAGCATTTATCCCCATCTGTGCAGCTTCCAGTATAATCGTACCCGTGCCGCAACACGGATCAAGGAGGCGGTCACCGGGTGAGGCGGTTAGATTGACAATCGCTCTAGCGAGCCTGGAAGGCAAGGAACTTGAGGTCACGTGTGGACGCTTGTTGTGGGCAATCCATCGTCCATCCGATTCCGAAAGTAACTTCCCAAACCAGATTTTCTCGTCCGTTACAACGGTCAAAAATGTGACTCGCGGCATGTCCAGATGAGGTCTCCCGCCAATTTCCGCACCTACCTTGTGTGCAATCTGGAGGCTATTCACCTCTAATTTGTGCGGCAACTTAACGACGGACACTCGAAAATCATCAGCGTATAGGCTCGCTGTTCTTATCTTCGTACAAATTTCCGAAATGCTTCCACCTTCGAACAGAAGTTCCGAACAACTCCTCACGTATGCGCCGCGGCTGACATCAGTGCATTTCGACGAAATGGCAAGCCCGTGCAGATTTGGAGCAGATTCAGTCAGGGCGAGGCATTCCGCGTTGATTATCTCGGCGTCTACGCCGGGAATAGCTGTCAAATAGAAATACCGCTTCAAGGACATTATCTAGATTCCTATTGATGGGGCGAGGAGGAAGATGGTATCATACCTTCCTAGATTCACCACGGTGCAATTTTTAGTGTATCGTCATCCAACCCGAGTTGCTGTCTATCCGTTCACAATCAGAATCTGATGGGCAAGCCGCCTTTCATTGCAAGTCATACATATATTGGATTCTATGACACGGAATCTAAGAAAGCCAATCAACCTGGTGATTAACACCGCCTAAGGTAGTAACAGGAGTTTCAAATGTCAGAAACACAACAGATACGAATCGGTCATAGTCCCGATTCCGATGATGCTTTTATGTTTTATGCGCTTGCCAAGGGGCTTATCCCGACAAATGGCATTGACGTGGTTCATGTCGTTGAGGACATTGAGAGCTTAAACCGCCGCGCGCTAAATGCGGAGCTTGAGGTCACGGCGATTTCAGCCCATGCCTACGCTTATGTGGCAGACAATTATGCCCTCACACCGTGCGGCGCAAGCATCGGGGACAGGTATGGCCCTCTGGTTGTTTCTAGGGAGCCGATGAATCGTGAGGAACTAGCCGGCAAGAAGATAGCGATTCCCGGAAAGTTGACGACCGCCTTCCTCACACTGAGTCTCTACCAACCCGATTTTCAACCGGAGACAGTGCGTTTCGATCAGATTTTAACCCATGTCGAGGAAGGAAAAGCCGACGCCGGGTTGATTATCCATGAAGGGCAGCTAACATACGCACGTATGGGGCTACACAAAGTGATGGATCTTGGGAAATGGTGGCATGAAGAAACGAGATTGCCGCTCCCGCTTGGTGCTAACGCCATTCGACGCGACCTAGGAGACGATAAGATTCGGCAAATTACGACGTTGCTCAAAAAGAGCATTCAGTATTCTCTCGATCACCGTAAAAAGGGGCTTGAGTACGCCATGACCTACGCGCGGGACATGGAGACTGATCTCGCCGACAAATTTGTGGGGATGTACGTGAACGAGTATACCCTTGATTACGGTGAAACAGGTAGAGCCGGGGTTCGTGAATTGCTTCGTCGCGGATATGAATCTGGAGTGATTCCTCATCCAGTTGAGGTTGAGTTCGTTGAAATCTGATCTCGTGATTCGGTCGGGAATGCCGTAGGTGGGCATTCCGATGCCCGACAGTAGGAATTGAATTAAGGCTATCGCCTTGGGATTTCTATCACATTCGACATTCGCTCAGTTAATCGATAGAAATCCCTCCGTGATGATTAAACGCCCGTTTCCCCTCTTCGGTCCTTTCGTGCCTATCCTCACTGGCCACTGCTTTGGTACTCTGTCGGATCGGAGATGCCTGCCTCAATGAATCCCTTCTTCCTCAGGAGACAGCTATCACAAGTGCCGCAAGCTCTACCTAGATCGTCCGGATCGTAACAACTAAGAGTCAGCCCGTAATCAACGCCGAGTTCCGCACCCTTTTTGATGATTTCCGCCTTGGTCATTAAGATGAGCGGGGTCAGAATCTTGAGTTGCGTTTTTCCCTCCACGCCCGCCTTTGTCGCGAAATCCGCCATTCGCTGATATGCCTCAATATATTCGGGCCTGCAGTCCGGATAGCCGCTATAATCAAGCGCGTTGACGCCGATAAAGATTGTGTCCGCCTCCAACGTCTCCGCCCAAGCAAGCGCAAAGGATAGAAAGATTGTATTCCGAGCCGGAACATACGTAACCGGTATACCTGTTCCCATCTCCTCTTGCGAACGGTCTCGCGGAACTTCTATATCATCGGTCAACGCGGAGCCACCGAACGATCGCAAATCAATGTCAACGACGGTATGTTTCTTCACACCCATGCTTGCGGCAATCTGTTTTGCTCTCTCAAACTCAAGTGCATGACGTTGGCCATATCGAAAACTCATTGCATACACTTCATATCCCTGCGATTTGGCGATTGCAAGCGTGGTCGTTGAATCAATGCCTCCGCTCAAGAGGACAATAGCCTTCTTTTCCAATCTGAATTCCTCCTCTTCTCTATGCACCTTGACGTTATGCCAATTACCCTGCATTAGTCTATCCACAAACCAAAGCCAATGTCAACCATTCAAGTACAGTGTCGTCAACCGGGGATTGCTCCTACTGACCACTGACCACTACTTCCCACTTCCATCTTTCCATCCTCATGTGTTATCATATTGGGAGCTTGAGTTGGGTAGATGATCGCGTTTCGAGAAATCGGGATGAGGAAAGTCCGGACTCCGTAGGGCGGGATGCTGGGTAACACCCAGGAGCGGCGACGCTATGGAAAGTGCAACAGAAAGCAGACTACAACGCATCGCGCGTTGTACAGGTGAAACGGTGTGGTAAAAGCGCACCAGTCCCGGTGGAGACACCGGGAGCTTGGCAAACCCCATCCGGAGCAAGGCTAAATAGGAGGACATTGCAGGCGCGCCCGCCTCGTCCTCGGGTAAAGCCGCTTGAGGTCGGTGGCGACACCGATCCCAGATGAATGACCATCACCCTGATGAGCGAAAGCGAATCGGGGAACAGAATCCGGCTTATTCCCAGCTCAAGCGCCCTTCTAATTAAAGTTGAACAATCTCCGAATCACGATGGTCGGGAATTGGAATTCCCTTCTACATGCGACATTTTGACGCAAAACTTAGGATATAACATGAAGAAAATAATCGTTATAGTAATAACAGTCGGTTTATTACTCTTGTTTTTGGCGGGAAACTATTCTCACGCCGCAGATGGCGACCTCAACGGCGATGGCGTCGTGAATATCCTGGATCTGGTGATTATCGCTTCACACTTCGGCGAGAGAATTGACGCAACACAGATGCCGTCCCCGGATGTCAACGGTGACGGCACCGTGAACATCCTAGACTTGGTATACGTTGCCAACCTAATCGGGAGTTCAGACCCTGCTGCGGTTACAAGCCTCATCTTTGGGCGTGGGGGTGACTCACTCACGCTCGACCCCGCACTGGTGCTTGACGGGGAATCGGCAAAAGTTTGTGATATGCTCTATGATACGCGTATCCAGTATCGGCTTGATACAACCGATATTTCGCCCGGTTTAGCCGAAGCATGGGAGAGTTCCGCCGATGGATTGACGTGGACATTTCACCTACGCCAAGGTGTCCAATTTCACGACGGCACACCGTTAGACGCGGATGCGGTTGTCTTCTCACTCACGCGTCCAAAGGTGGTGTTGCGTGATTTTCACGCTGAATTCCTCAACCAGATCATCGCACTAGATACCTTTACGGTGCAAGTTCAGCTTAAAACCTCTTATGCCCCCTTTATTAGCACGTTGACGGGGACATCGTTTTCTATCGTGAGTCCGGCAGCAGTTCAACACTTTGGCGATCGTTTTGGAGACGGTAACGCGGTCGGCACTGGACCCTTCAAGTTTGTGCAATGGAATAAGGGCGACCAAATCGTGCTTGAGGCAAACGATACACATTGGGCAGGACGACCGCCACTTGATAGGTTTGTCTCCGTTCTATTCCGGATAACTCCGTAAGGCTCATGGAGCTTCAGGGGGGTAACATTCACGCGATGGAATTCCCGAACCCTGAAGAGATACCGCTGATTGAAGGCGATCCGCAGCTTGAACTTATCAAGCAATCCAGTTTGAATATCGGATACTTGGCGATGAACTTCCACAAACCTCCTTTTGACAACCTCAAAGTAAGGCTTGCGATAAACCACGCCATAAACAAGACCGAGATTATCGATCGCTTGTATCAAGGTACAGGCATCCCGGCTAAAAATCCGATACCGCCCGCACTCTGGAGTTACGACGATACTATTGAGGATTACGAATACAATCCGGAACTAGCGAAGCAACTTCTCGCGGAGGCAGGCTATCCCGACGGGTTTGAGACAACGCTATGGGCGTTGCCGGTTCCGCGTCCTTACATTCCAAACGGCATGGCGCTGGCGGAAGCGCTCCAAGCTGACCTCCGCAAAAGGTTGGGGTTGAGACAACAATAGTAACTTACGACTGGGGCACGTATCTGGAGAAAACAGAAAACGGCGGGCATGATATGGCGATGCTAGGATGGATTGCCGACGAGGGCGACCCCGACAACTTTTTCTACTATCTTCTGAGCAAGACCTACGCTGAGCAACCCGCATTTAATATCGCCTTTTATCGAAGCGATGAGATGCAGGATGTTCTAGAGCGAGCCAGAACGAGCACTGATCGGGCGGAACGAACCGAACTTTACCGGCAAGCGCAGGCGATATTCCACAGAGATGCGCCGTGGGTGCCGTTGGCACATGCCCAACGATTATTGGTTATTGACAAGCGGGTGAAGAATCTCAGGCTTTCGCCGGTAGGGTGGAAATACCTTCGCAACCTATCCCTGGAATCCCCATAGGTGCCCAATTCTGGATACCGCGCTGTAGGAGGGCATACCGATACCCGACATCCTCCTACCTAATAGAACCGCCACTTCTCATCGTCATAGTAGAACATCAAGATAGGTTTGAGCAGCTTGTTAAGCTTGGTCTCGACTTCGGCGACATCCTTCGCAAATTGGAACATTGCACCAACGAAATCGTCAGTGAGAAAGTTCGTCTCAACCGTCAGGCGAATGGCTTCGACATCACAAGGCATTTTGGAAGCAAGATTGAACCCCCAATTCCCCATTGATGGTACCTCTGCGTGATAAGCGTAGGTATGCCACCCCGCCTCTTCTATCGACTGATGAATGCACCAGAACGCTCGACGTGCGAAGAACGGTGATGTGCTCTGGGTCACCATCGTACCGCCAGAGTTGAGTATGTCGCCGACCAGCTTATAAAATGCGACGCTGTAAAGTTTCGATAAGCCCTCGTCGTTTGGATCTGGCAAATCAATGATAACCACATCAAATGTCTGATTTGCGCGTTCGCGTTCGACGAATATGTAGGCGTCTTCATTGACTATCGTAACTTTCGGATGCGAGAGCGAGCCGCCATTAAGCGCCACAATTGCATTGTGGCTGCTGCAAACTTCTGTAATCTCGGGGTCAATATCCACCACGAGGATGCGCTGCACCTCCGCGTATTTAAGTACCTCCCGCGTTGCCAAACCATCACCACCGCCGAGGATTAACACGTTCTCGCGGTTGTTGGCGAGCGTCATTGCAGGGTGAACAAGGGCCTCGTGGTATCGGAACTCGTCAACCGAGCTGAATTGTAGCTGCATATCAATGTAAAGTCTGACATCCCCACCCCGGTTAATGACCTTTATCTGACGGGAATCGGCAGTTGGCGGTTCCGACAGGATTTCTGTTGACGCGCTTCGCTCTGTCACGACAATCTTCTGATATTTTGATTGTTTCGAAAAAAGAATACGATGATGGTAGAGATTACTTTCTAGCCAAACACCGATGGGGCCACCGTAAGCAGAAGCAACCGCAAGACAACCGCCAGCAAACACAACGGTTACCACCACGCCGGCTCTCTTTTCAATATCAGTCCAGTAATGAAGGAGCACAAGTCCGGCGACAAGAACATTGACCAATCCGATGATGAAAGCGGTTTGGATTAAACCGGTGTACTTCAATAGTAGGAGTGGAAAGGCGATAGAGCCGATTAACGCTCCAACATAATCAAAAGCAAGCACGTTGGCAAGCGTGACCCGCAAGGACTCGTATTGGGCGACAATTCGCGTCAGAATCGGGATTTCCAAGCCTACAAGCGTCCCGATTGCCATAATAAGCGTGAACATCACCGCAAGATACCCTACCGTAGACTCAACGATGATGTAGGCGCTGAAGAGAATTACGGACGACACCCCGCCCAGTACGCCGATGATTGTCTCAATCAGGATGAATCGGTTTACGAGATAACGATCGACGAATTTTGACAGGAAAGAGCCCAATCCCATTGAACTCATGAATAGTCCAATGGTAATCGAAAATTGGTAGACGCTGTTGCCAAGAAGGTACGACGATACGGCGGCGATAATGATTTCATAGATTATCGCGCATATTGAAATGAGGGAAACGGCGAGAAGTAGTACCAGGATAGCCCGTCTACTACTTGCATTGATGGTATTGGCAGGTACTTCCGAATTATCAGGGTTGTCTGTCTGCGTGGTCATAAAGATCGGATATTGAACCTCTTTGGTTTCTAACAGGTCGCGTGGTAGGAGGGAACTCCGATTTCCGACGGTAGCGATTCGGTGCTCGTTCCTACAGATAATCAAAGAAAGCGGAAAAAGGCTATCGGAATCTCTATGGGATTTCTATCGCGCTCCTTATTATTCAGTCGCTTGATCGATTCGGAAATCGCTCCTACTTTCACCCCTATCGAATTCCGTCCTTTCCGGCGATCTCAATCGTCGATTGTGTAACCACTACGGCAGGCGCCTCAACATAGGAATGAAAAGTCTTCAACTCAAGCCCAGTTTCATCGGCCTTCAGCACATCAATCACCGTGATAGGTGTTTCCGCCATATCTTCTCGCGTTGGAAAACAGTGGCGCAATCGGAACAGTATGCTCTCATTGGGTGGCGTCGGTTCATTTAGTAGAAAATCCCCCCCTGGAGCGTCCAACAGTTGTAGTTCTACGCGATAATTGAATTCGTCGGCGACCCGAAAATGGTAACAATGGTCCCCAAAAGCACGAATAAGCTTAACTCTGCCATCCGAAGGGAGTACGTTAGAGCCGCCGGAGATGACCTCTGCCATGGACCCCTGTTCCGTTTCCACGTTGACAACATGACTGCTGCCGATAATCCAGAAATCGGCTCGGTATGAGACTTGCTCAATGGACCGCTGTTCAAAGATGCGAAATAAATTTGGCTCTAGTCGCCGCTCGTAGAGACCGAAACGTAGATTCGCAATGTCTTGTCCGACATAGACGCTTTGCAATCGTATCCACTCCCAGTAGTGCTGTCTTCAGCCCTTGTCCTATTGCCGCGGATTGTATAAATCAACCGCCTTACTTACCTTCTCGGAAGTTGGGATACATAAATTAAACGTTAACAAAATGTGAAAAACGTCAATTTTTCTCCGAACAATTTCCGCACTCATTTGCCAAAGGAAGCAGTTACGACAGAACATTGTGAAACACTATCGTTTAACTTAATCCATAAGGAAAGGAATAAAAAAATTGAAAACCAGAACTGTAGTCACCATCTGCATCGCTCTTCTCACCGTAGGCATCATGGCATCAACCGCGTTTTCGCGCGGCGGTCCCTCGCATGGAAAAGACAAGAAGGGATTTCACCTCAAATCCAAAATGATGAAAATGCTCTCCGAAGAGCAGGGCCAACAATTGAAGTCACTGAAGGTTGATCACGCGAAACAAATTCTGCCGCTAAAAGCGGAAATGCAGGTCAAGCGTTTGGAACTTAACCAACTTTGGAGTGCGGACGAACTTGATGAAGGCGCAATCCTCGCCAAGTCTGATGAAATACTGGCAATAGGAACAAAGATTCGTCAAGCCGCGACTCGCCACAAACTTGAGACTGCTAAACTACTAACGAAAGAACAGCGTGAAGCGTTGATGAAAGCTCGCCACTTTGGCGATGGTTACAAGAAAAAAGGGCACGGATTTCGAGGTAGACGGCATCACAGAGATTCGGACGAGGAACGCGAAATGCGTCACCGTGACCGACACGAACGTCGGAACCATAAAAACGCAGAAGATTCGGATGATGAATAAACTCGGTTGCATAGGGCGATGGAAACATCAACGCCTAACCGCTACTCCAAATCAAATAAGACCCCCGTACATGTTGGATGTACGGGGGTTTTTTGTTCTAGCATCAGCTCCATTGAACCGGCATGTCGAGATCTCTTGATACGCACTACAGAATGACACCATCCGCTAACGAGGTGCCGTTATTAATTTCACTTCTCATGTTCCCCATCCCGGAAGCGTCATCGTCCAAACCCGTAAGCCTTACAGCGCCAATCCCCAGAAATACCAGATTACGCTCCGACTCTCGAATAGCCCAGCCGTGATCGTGCCAGTGCACGCCATCTTCCGAGGTCGCCACGCCGAACCCTTCGCCGGCGCTGCGCTCCGTAATTAGATAGTAAAGATAATAGGTTCCCTCATGATAGTATGCCCATGTGTCCCAATGTGCCTTTACGTTGTCAGATTTGAAAATCATCCGCTAGAGCCAGCTCTCCGTTGTCCGACTACATTTCAAATGTGTGGCGAATCACTACATCCTAATCAACAAAGCGCGCCGAAATGTATCCCACTCGATCAAAAGTCGCCCGATAGCAAGACCTCGCCTCGGGTGATACCACGGTGTGCGGCGTACCCGGTATGACAAACTCTCCGGCGGATAAGCCTATGTCGAACTCGGCAAGTTTATTCACCAAATTAACGACCGAATGGATGGGATTGCCGAGTACCGCGGCTGTGGCGGCGGTAGCAATGACTTCCCCATCTTTCTCCACCACTACACCGATTTGCCGGAAGTCGATGCCGTCAATAGGCGTGAATTGTCCACCCAAAATTACTTTGCAAGCGCCGCAGCTATCCGCGATCAGATCCTGAGCCGCTTTGGGTTTCTCCACCCCGCGGGTGTCCGCAATTTCAAATGCAGGCATCACTCCCGCGATAGAAGCCATAACACTTGCCGGCGTGGCGCCCGGTCCTTTAAGGTCTTTTTTGAGAACGAAGGCGGTTTCACCTTCTAACATTGGCTTGCATAAGCCGCTAAGCGAAATCGGTTCACCCTCCAACACCAGCATTGAGGCAAAGAGATTCCCATAAACCGGGCTGTCCGTATTGAACATTATCTGCATAGCCTTTGCTGATAGGCCTATCTTTCGACCTATGACGGTGTCGTCGTTACTGATTCGGGTATCAAACGTCTTCTTATGAACGGCATAGGCTTCTGCGATGGTTATGTCGGGATACTGATCGACCACGTTGGTTATTGGCGTGGCTGTCTCTTGAGCATTCATGAGCGCCTGAGATAACTCTGTTATCTGACTCTCGGTAAGGGGCATAAAATAAATCTCCTTTTCTTCTATGGTGATTCTCAAATTAACACAACACTGCGAAGTTTGAGTCCAAAGTCAGGTCGTATGACATCACGTTGTGGAGTATAAGTGCTGTAAGGGATGGCGGGTTATGGATACCACGGCAGGAGTCGAAACCAATATTGAAACCCAATAACTTTTCTGCGCGTGGTCATGCTTTCGTATCCAATAGATGAAATCTCCACCACGGGGCTATGTTAGCACACGTGGGTTTCCATTACAATGTTTTATCGCTAGGCTGAGCTGTGGACTACCGCCGTGCTTCATAGTTTAGCCTTTTTCGATTCCTCGATCTACCTTACGTTCGCCGTATCACATTTCACGCATCTCTATTCGCTTTCCGGTACGCGCGGCTTCGGTCACGCCGTCAATAATCCGCATATTCCGCTGTGAATTATCCATTGTCACAAGCGGGGTCGCTCCAGTGTCCAACGATTCGCATAGATTCAGCATCTGCGCCGCATACGGATTCACTCCCGTAAGGTTCACGGCTTCTCCATTCAACATGAAATTGCAAGTTCCGTCGCCATTGCTCCATGCACGCGGGGCGAGAATCGTTCCTTTCGTGCCGACTACCTCATAGGACTCTCGATTGCTCCAATCGAAACTACAATCGAATTGACCGGAGATACCGTTGCCAAAATCCAATGTTCCAATCATCGTTTCCCAGGCGTTGCTTACGGGTTCAAACCTTCCGCACCCCCAAACGGTCTTTGGTTCGGCGTCAATGAAGTAACGAATAACATCGACACAATAACAGCCTAAAACTCGCGCTGCACCTCCGCCAAGATCGCCGTGAAAGCGCCAGTTCGTCCGATCTGTCATCGCTGTCGAAAAAGCTGATCGTGCATACCGTACTTCGCCAACCGCCCCATCCAGAATGTGGTGCTTGACCGCAAGCGTCACTGGGTGATGCCGATACATCAACCCTTCCGTCAGTACGACACCTGCCTTCTCCGTGACTTGAATCATCAGCTCGGAATCATTGGCGTACATGGCAATCGGTGCTTCACACAGTATTCCTTGAACGCCGTTGCGTATCCCCTCCAATATTATTTCCAGATGAGCCTTGGGGGTGGTCGCAATCACCAATACGTCCGGTTGCTGCCTTTCAAGCATGGTTCTCACGTCTTTGTAGGTATGCTTGACATCGAACGTGTCGGCGAAACTTGTGAGAGATTCGAGCTTTATATCGCAAGCGGCAACCAGATTGATTTCGGGAAGACTTTTCCAAGCACTGGCGTGCACTTTGGAGATTCCGCCACACCCGACCATTGCGACGCGGTATGGTGAATTCATGGTTAGCACTCTATGCGTGAGAAGACAAAAACAGGCATGGAAGACCCTGCGGACATTGGACGTGGCTGGCGATGGTGGGCAGTGCCCACCCCACAAGAAATTTGAGGTGAGGAATGAATCTGGGCAGGAGGACAAGGACAGAACGCTTCAAGACTGAGTGCTTGGTGTGAAGAAAATTGACGCTCTAATCGTTGGATGCGATATCTGAATCCTGATTGACTACAAAACTCTTCCGTAGAACGAATAGCGTTTAGTTATTTTGCCCGGCCTAACTGCCGGATCAGGGTATCGATCAGGTTGAGCCGGTATCGCATGCGGCTGACTTCTCGGTTCCGAGGGACGCAAATGGGGCAAAGACTTTTGCCGTGTCGAATGAATCACACTCCGGGCAGGCAAGTTCATCACCTGTTTCATTGATGCTTTGTAGGACTTCAAACTTCGACTCGCACGTTTTGCATTGGTACTCATAAAGTGGCATTGTGTTCTTCCTCCACGGTTTTTACAATTCGGTGTATTTTATGCGTCTTGAATCTGAAAGAGCGGCGGCTTTATCCACGTGCCCTTGCATTTCGGACATCGCTGACACTGGGATGGCACAATAATCAATCGCTCTTGAGGCCGAACGGATTTCTCGATGTGCGGAATGTCTTCGAGAATCTCCTTGATATGCACCTTCAAGAAAATTGAGAGATCTTGCAACGAGAGCGCTTCGCCCTTAAGGATTTCTATAATTTCCTGGCGTCTGGTCACGCGTTAACCTTCTCCCAGCACGCCGTTTCTCCGCTCGTGCTCACCGGTACGTCTGCCGCCTACCTTTTCCGCAATCGGATGAATAATCACCTTCACTTTCGTACCCTTGGCTGGAATCAGGTCGCCGTTGACACGGTAGGTTCGATCATCCGTGCCGCCCGAATGCGTATGATTGAAAATTGAGTCCGGATCTCGGTAAACGGCGATGATGTTGTGATGTACTTGCGGCGTAAACTGCGTGTTGTTAATGAGGCGTCCACCGGTGAAAACCCAGTTCGTTCGTTGCATTGTGCGACCTTCCATCGCGTTCCATATCAAATCCTCGGCTCGCCGCCGTACAACTTTCCCGCCTTGCTGCCACTCCACCCAAATTTCCGCTCGGTCGCCTCGTGGAGTGTGCGGATCGCCTTCTACGGTAAGGTTCAATCCCGGATTCATTCCGAGTTCAGCCCCCAACGCGAGGAATATGTGAATCGGTTCAGAATCAAGCATCAGAACGCTCTCGTGGGTCTTGCCAAGTTTACCGCAGGCAAAAAACTCAATAATGGTATCGCCGTTAATGATGTTGATTTCGCCTGTTAACGTAACTTCGCGCTTGTTCACGTCGTAAACCACATCCCCGATTTGGAAAAGTCCTTCGCCAATTTCACGAGGCGGTGCTAGGGCTGGATCCGTCGCGCTAGTCGATTTGGAATAGATAGTCAACTCCTGTGAATCGGCGTTGTTCTCCCTATTAAGGTCCTCAATTTGATTGTCGGGATCGACCACGGCGTATATTTGGCGTGCTCCTTCAGTCTGCGGTGCCCAATTTATGGATACGGTAGTCTCCCGGAGTTTCGGCGAGAAGATTGCCTCTTGAACCGCGATTTTCTCGCCGTCAACCTCCGGCGCATTGTCGTAGAAGTGAAGGCGAACAATCCCGTCAAAAGGCGCGCCCGTGTTGGTCAAAGTCAGGCTGATCCGTGTTGGTTCACCGACACGAGGCGAAGGCGGAGAAAATCGAAGGCTGCGCGGAGCAACGCCCAGATTTGGGCGAGTCGCTTTCGGCAATTGGTGACTCAAAAACATCAACGCGAAACAAGTTGCGGAAGAGTCGCCGCCATCGTCCGTCCATCGTCCGTCCTGCTCCTGTCGAGCGACGAGCATATTCGAGATTTCCTGATACCAACTGTGACCTGCCAGTGTTGTTAGCTCCGGTGGGATGTCGGCGAAACGTTGAAGAGAGAGAAGATAGTAGTAGAGCCACAGATTTGATCCGGGGTTACGAGTAACTGACCAATGTTTCTTTATCCAGTCTAGCCCCTTCCTAATTTGGGCATCCTCGGTAGACACCTCGCAGGCGCGAAGTACCCAAAGCCCCGTTGCAGTCATGCTGCCATAGACACCGGTTGCCCATGGCGAGCCGTCGTCAACAAGATTGTAGAGCCAACCGCCGGTGTCCGTCTGATTCCGGCGAATCCATTTTTCGGCGCGGTCCCAGGTCTCTTGGGGAACATCCAATCCCCACTGCTTTGCCGCGTAAAGCGCATAGATCGCCATATTTGTGTGCGCGCCGTCAGCCGTGTATCCGTACCCCCAACCGCCATCGTCCCTCAGATCTTCAAAGCCGCTACCCTTCAATGGAAGTTGAGTCGCCACAAGTTTGTTAATGGCAAATTGAGCGCGTTGCCGGTATTTGTCATCGTCCGTCGCAATCAAGACCGGCACGATAGCCGCGTATTGATAGACTGTGAAGTCATTCCAGTCCGCTTTCGCGTCCATAAAGAATTCGAGTCCTTTCGCTATTGACGGACGCGACTGATCCAACCCTGCGGCGAAGAGCGCTTGTAAAACGAGAGCGGTTTCCTGCTTGCTATCCTCTCCGAAGTCCCAAGCCGGACCGGGGACTAAGTCCTTGGGCAGACCTTTAAGCGTCGCACCGCAAATCACGCAAGTTGAAATAAGCTGATTTTCGGTGCCGCATTGCAGACAAGTACGACTATGCTTGCCCTGCTGTGATTCTAACCACTTTGCACCGTTTTGGAGGGCAGCTTGAATCCGTTCGGGCGTTGCATGGGGGAAAGTAACGGGTGTGGCAGTTATGGAGGTGTGAGTGATATTGTCATCCCAATTGGATTCATGGATTCTTTTTTCGCCGGGCGGATTTATCACTGCGTAAATTTCTGTTGTACCGGCAGGTGGACGCCACTGTGCCTTTACGTCGTCAGATTTCCCTGGCTCCAGACTTAGGATGACATCCTTGCACAGAATTTGGAGCGGGTTTGTGGCGGGGTCGCCTTCGTAGAGCTTGACTACAAGGTCTTCATTGAGTGTTGGTGCTGCATTCCCGATATTGTCCACACGAACGTAGATTGTTATCTCTTCTCCTTCAACCGGTTCCGAATTGGAGAACGTGATATTTGCGGAATCAACAGCAAATTCAGGCAGAGCCGGTTGCTGAGCATGTGCGTCGAGAACACCCAAGAAGAATGTGACTGTGAGGAAAAGGTAGTGCTTTCGCATGAGACTCTCTAAGAGATAATACTCTTGTAGGGTGGGCACTACCCACCATTTTTTAAGAAAAAGATGGTCGAACGCCTTTCAGCCATTGGAACAAATCTGCTCTACAGCACGGCACGTTTCAAGCCTCATGAGAGTGGAATAATCAAGCCGACAAGTCCTCTCCCATCCATCTGTCCATCTTTCCAATCTTCTACTACTGCCCAGCCCAATTCCCAACCGAGACATGAGATGGCATAAGAATCTGGATACCAAACAGTTTCTCCCCTGACGCCGAGTATTTAGAAACTTCGCCTTGAAAGGTTGAACCTAGCTGATCAGCAACCCAAATGCCCCCGTCTTGTCCGTCAACGCCAATTGCGAGTATAGCTATACCCGCTGGAATTTCCATCGTTTTTTGACCACTTGGGGAGAGTTTAACTAACGTAGAGGCGTTGGCAACTAACCAGAGGCTCCCATCCTTGGCGTTGACATCTAGAGAGGTTGGCTTGGAAATGTCGGTGATGCGTAGCAGTTCTTGTCCCGTTGGACTCAGTTTGACCAAAACGCTTGCTTGGGTATCTGCCACCCACGCATTGCCTGTCTTCGGATTGACAGCGACAAATTTCGGCTCTTTCAGTTGTGACTGACCGGTGGCAACAGCCGCGCCGTTAGCGTCATATCGAGTGGCAGTACCCCGAGAGTCGGTGACCCAGCAACTACCATCCGTCGGGTTTACAGAGACATCGGGTTCGTGGACACCTGAAATTTCGGCGAGGACTTGACTGCCATCCGCCGAGACTTTCTTGACGACATTTTTCCCGCCAACCCATGCCGTGCTGTCACTAGTATTGATTGAAATTGACCGCGCGCCCGATATGTCCGCAATTGTTTTGAACACCGCGTTGGGATCGGTTGCTGCGGGATCGTATCTAAAGACTGTGTTTGCGGCGGACACGGAGATCCACACAACCCCGTTCTTCGGATCTACTTCTGCAGACTGTGCTTGCGTAAGATTTGGGATTACTGAGGAGTCCACGGATCCGTTTGGATAAACTTTGTAGACGGTATCACCGCCGCTAACTACCCAACACTCGCCGTTGTATGCGGCTTCCGAGTGGGTGAGTGAAAAACTCAATAATATAGCAAAGGCTATTAGTGCTTTGAAGTACGAGAAACGTCGTCGAATCATTCTTCTTTCTCCCAATTCACAAAGAGTTAATTCAGCGTCTGTTGTTGATCATAAAGGGCTATTCAGATGTAGCAGAATCTTCAACGCCAAAGATTAACACATTCGACTGTTAATGTCCAAGCAATTTCAATGCCGTACTCTGAAGGCTGGGTTTACTTGATATTGTATGAAGATTAACGCCTGAGTTGTCTGAAACTTGAACACGGCGACCAATTATTGGACAGCCAGGGTTCGAGCAAGATTCATCGAGATCAGTATCATATTATAACGTCTGATGTGACGGAGGCGTTGAGCGCTATTCGACATCTGTTTTCCGTCGATATGCCCGAAAGCTGGAAACTCCGTAGATTAACACAAAGAAGATAACTGTCGCTTGTATCACGAATGTCATTTTCGCCGAGATGCCTGCCATCTGCTGCATGGCGTCCGAGCCTGTCTTCAATGCCCCAAACAGCAGAGAGGACACGATAACCCACAGCGGATGGAGCTTCGCCAATAAGGCTACGGCGATTGCCGTATACCCGTACCCGGGCGAAAAGTTTAGAAACAGGCGTCGAGTCAGCGCGGTGAGTTCGATAGCCCCTCCCAGCCCGGCAAGGGAACCGCTAATGAAAAGCGCGAGTATAACGTTCTTGGAAATCGAGATGCCGGCTGCCTGTGCCGCTTTCGGATTTGATCCCACGGCCCTTATCTGATATCCCAAAACGGTGCGAAACAGTACGATTGACAATATAATGGCGAGAGCAATCGCTAGCGGGAGTCCGAGATGGAATCGCGTTTGCGGTATTAGACGCGGCAGATATGATGCGGCGGCAATCATGTCGCTTTGGGGACCGCGCTTCGCCGCCTCCTGTAACGGTCCGCCATCGACCATATAACTCAGAAGATAGATGGCTACATAGTTCAACATGATGGTACTGATGACTTCCTGCACACCGCGATATACTTTGAGTAAAGCCGCAATCAACGCCCAGATTCCACCTGCCATTGCTCCCACGAGTAGAGTTAGCGGAATAGCCAAGGTTGGTGGAAGATGCGGTGCAATCTGGGTTCCGCACCACGTGGATGCGATAGCGCCGAGCAGGAACTGGCCCTCCGCGCCGATATTCCAAATACCGCAGCGAAACGAAAAGGCAACTGCCAGCCCGGTGAGCAGGAAGGGAACGCTCTTGACCAATGTTTCCGTGATTCGGCGACCGTCACCGAATGCACCGACGACCGCAACCTGCATAGCTTCCCACGGATTGTAATTACAAAGCGTGAGAATGATTCCATTGGTGACGAGCGTCGAGAAAAGGATGGCAACCGGAAATAAAATCTGTCTCCGGCTTAGAGATGTGATCTTGGATAGGACGTTCATGGGTGGGTTTCGGCGCCCGTCATCAGTAACCCGAGGGCGGTCATATCGCTCCGCTTGGATGTGGCGTCAATCAAATTTCCGTTGGACATGACGAACACGCGATCGCTCAAGGCTAACGCTTCATCCAGTTCCGTGGAAATCAACAGCACCGCTTTTGACTTTTGCCGCCGCGCAATCAGGCTTTTATGCACGTATTCCGCCGCGCTAATGTCCAGTCCTCGCGTCGGGTTGACAGCGATTAACAGCGCCGGATCGCGAGAAATTTCTCGAGCTAAAACAATCTTCTGCTGGTTACCGCCAGAGAGGGCATGTGCCTCAATATCCTTGGATGGCGTGCGAATGTCGTAGTTCCTAATCAAGCGCTCCGAATCATCGCCTATTCTTGTTTTATCAAGCAAAACTCGCTTACGATGCTCCCGAAGTTGGTGCACATCAAGTATTAGATTCTCGCTAATTGAGAAGTTGACGACTAAGCCTGTGCTTTGTCTGTCCTCTGGAATGTACCCTACTCCCAAACCACGTATATCGGCGGTAGTCTTGTTCGTGATCGGCGTGTCAAATAATCTGATTTCCCCGGATATAACCTTACGTAGCCCCATAAGCGCTTCCGCCAACTCCACTTGCCCATTTCCATCCACCCCGGCAATCCCTACAATCTCGCCTCGACGCACTTCAAGCGAGACGCCTTGGACGGCAATCTCGCCCCGATTTCCACGAATTACAGGGTTTTGCAGATGGAGCGCGGCATCCTCGGAGGCCACCTCCTCTCTCGGTCCTATATCGTCTTGCGTAGCCGGTGACTCATCTCCCATCATCTGCCGGGCGAGTTCTTGTGGCGAAGTGTCCGCCGTGTCCGTCACGTACGTCTTGCTTCCGTTTCGCATCACGGTCACGCGATTGCTAATCGTCATGACCTCCTTCAACTTATGGCTGATGAAGATGATTGAACGACCATCAATCCGTAGTTTTCGTAGGATGGAAAATAGTTCGTGAACCTCTTGAGGGGCGAGTACGGCGGTGGGTTCGTCAAGGATAAGGATTCGGGCGTCTGCCGCCAACGCCTTAAGGATTTCCACACGTTGTTGGAGTCCGACCGACAATTGCCAAATATAGGCCTCCGGTTCAATGGCAAAACCAAATTGTTCGGACAACTCCCGCGTCTTCCGGTTTGCTTCGTCTCTGCGGAACCGAAATCGCTGATCTCGCAATCCAAGGGCGATATTCTCCGCGACGGTCAGGTTCTGGATGAGCAAGAAATGCTGGTGAACCATTCCGACGCCGTGTGCAATGGCGTCGCGTGGGAAGCCAAGTCGGGTGGGTTCGCCGGAGATTCGGATCTCCCCGGCATCGGGCTGGTGCAAGCCATAGATGAGATTCATCAGGGTGGATTTGCCGGCGCCGTTTTCACCCAGAACGGCATGGATTTCGCCCTTCTTTAGCTCGAAATCCACATTGTCAACCGCGACGAGATTCCCAAACGTCTTCGTGATGCCGTTCAGTTCAAGTACGTTCATGTCCGAGGTGATACGTATTCTGCGGGAAGTGGATGGAACATCTCACCTATGCGTGGCGGTTAATTTGTCTTCTTGGATCTGTTTGCGTTGCTGGAGGTTGCGCGAAATGGTGAAATAGTGTAATGGTCAGGTGGACAATAGACATTTGCAACTGTTTCCTGCAAGAGGGGAAATCTGCGATTTAATAATCGCAGATCGGCTTGGATTGTCAAATCCAAGCCTTGACCGATAAGGTTGTCAATCCGCGGAAGCAATACGGTGTGTAAACTATCTCGTTGACTGGGGCGTGTTGACATTTATGTGAGTTATGTGAGTTGTGCCCGCAATTCGCCGATATATACCCAATCGTAGGGGCGAGGTTCCCTCGCCCAATGGGTTGAGTAACCCAACCCCTACAGTCTCTAATCCGCCTACTCCCGTTTCCCGCTTCCGTTGGATTGAGCGTTGGGTTTCACGGTTACCGTTCGACCCAACCTACGTGATGTCAAATGTCAACAGAACCTAATACAGAGATGGTGAAATAGGCATTACAAATCATCCACACCGAAATGGATTCGGGGCACCTTGATTTGTTTGGCTAGAATCTGTGATTTGACTTCCTCGACTTTCTTTTTTACGTGCTCCGGTATTCGGTCGGCAAGTTCCGGGTTGTAGACAACCTTTATCGCCTCGTCATTTGACATGGTCATGAAGAGCGATTTTGCTTCAAATGTGTCGTCTTTAACGCTCCTAGCAACCCGCACAAAGCAATCCAAAGAAATAACCGCGTTGGCAAGAATTGTTGTGGGCGAAACATGGCTCTGGTCACGGTTGGATCCGAAACAATAGACATCCTTTCCCGACTGGCGTGCGTTTTCCATCGCTTCGAACACGCCCCGTCCAGCCGCGTTCGCATTGTGGAAGATGAAGTCGATTCCCTCGTTTATTTGTGCCAACGCAATTTCCTTCGCTTTGCCGATGTTATCCCAATCCCCCACATACGCGCGGCGCACCTCCGCTTCCGGATTCGCGGCTTTCACCCCGCCTTCAAACGCCATAAATGTGCTGTTGATTGAAGGGATGTTTTGACCGCCGACCACGGCAACCTTGCCGGTTTGCGTCATCATTCCTGCAATAATCCCGAGCAGGTAAGTGGCTTCCTCCATTTCAAACACAATCGGTGCGACGTTCTTCAGTATTGTGCTTCCCGACGAGGTAATAAACACTGTCCCCGGAAAGTCGGGAGCAACCGCTTTGGCAGAATCTTGATATTCGTATCCGTGCCCAAAAACCAGATTGTATCCATTCTGTGCGTACGACCGAAAATGGTCTTCCTGATCAGCCGGTGTGCGGCTCTCGATATGACTAATCTGAGCGCCGAGTTCCTTCTCAATGGCTTTAAGCCCCTCGAAAGCCAGAGCATTCCAACCGGCATCGCTGACCGAACCGGGCGCTAACAACGCTACCTTGAAGGGTTTTTCCGTTGACTTCTTATCGCAGCCAATCATTCCGAGTAGACATACTGTTCCAAAAATCAAAAGCAGAGCCAAAACCTTAAAAGAATTGTGCTTCATCTGCATTCAGTATTTCCTCCGCATGGGTTTTCGAGATTTAGTCATATTGGGAGTAGTTGTTACGAGCACCGGCATCCTTACTAGGTCACACTAAGACGGTGGTTCAACCTATAGTGCATGGAGGGACATACCTTGAGATTAGTTCGGATCGCGTGCTGAACAACTGAATCGCATAGGGGGCACCAGCCATCAGTATACAGTTCGCCTTGTCATCTAATGAATAAGTGCTACTTGTTCAGCCTCTAATTCTTTCCCGAATGCGTGAATATAAAGGGCAAAGGGGTACGCCAATACAAAAATTATAGCACATTGAGGGGTACTTGTCAATTGTGTGCCCTTAGACGAGACAGGACAATCGCATCTAATTTTGAGAGTATTGTAGGGTCGGCATTGCCCACTGCTTCTCAGCCTTATTCATTCACCACATGCGAAGCACAGCGCGCAATCTGCAATCATCAACTCTCCGATTTCCTCTCTTTCATCTTATAACAACACCGATTCGGTGCGTTTAATCCGTGAAATCCGTTAATCCGATCAAACGCGTGGATAGCGAGGTCGATAGATATCCCTTAATCGGCGATTCAGACAATTGCCAAAACCCCCTGTCTCGGTTAGACAATCATCAACTCCCCGATTCACCCCCTTATTTTCACTTTCACATTCGTTGTACGTCAAGTTTAGAGCAAGAAAGGCCACTTCCCTCCAACCAACAATCAGATGCGATTGCCCCGAGATTTACAGGATTTCTCCTTGACTAAGTGGATTCCCGATGTTATGATTACCCGTGGGAATCTTACGTGAATTGGTTGGACTGAGTCCGAGATGGCGAATCGCAAAAGACGGAAACATATTTCCGCCCATGCACCGAGCGCTTCTACTCCAACGATAGGAAATCAGGAGCAAAAACACGAGGATGGCGTCCTCCAAATACGACTCTACGGAGATCCGGTGCTACGACAAAAAGCATCGCCTATTGAGGCAATTACCAGCGCCGAAAAAGAACTGGCGGATTCCATGTTGGCGACGCTATACGCCATTCCCAATGGGGTCGGCTTGGCGGCGCCGCAGGTCGGTGTCTTGAAGCGATTGGTCGTGATTGATGTGGACAGGGAGGACCTTGACAGCAAACCGTTGGTGCTCATCAATCCAAAGATTCAAAGCCTTGAAGGGGAGATTGTCGATGAAGAAGCGTGTTTGAGCATCCCCGATGTCACGGCTGATGTCAAGCGAGCCGAGAAAGTGGTCGTCACTGCGCTCAGCTTGGATGGCGAGGAATGTTCCGTCGAAGGCGAGGGCTTTTTTGCCCGTGTACTCCAGCATGAGATAGATCATCTGGATGGCGTACTGTTCATTGACCATATCGGCGGTCTCAAGCGTCAACTTCTCCGAAAAAAACTGCACAAACTTCAGCAACAATCGCAGGATGAATAGGGAAGAAAAATGTCACAGGCTCGCGCGTTAAAGATAGATCAAAAGTTAAAGGCGTTAAACACCCTTCTGAAATCCTACGGAGACATAATTGTCGCGTTCTCGGGTGGCGTCGATAGTACCTTCTTAGCCGAAGCGGCACGACGTGTTCTTGCGGACAATGCCCTTGCTGTCACTGCAATCTCCGATTCCTATCCGGAACGTGAGATGGAAGCCGCCAAAGATATTGCAAAACAGATTCGGATTCGCTTCGAGACCGTAAATACCGACGAACTGGAAATGGAAGGTTACGCCAGCAATCCAACGAATCGTTGTTACTTTTGCAAAACGGAACTCTTCACCAAACTCAAACCTATTGCCGAAAAATATCGGGTCAGCACGATTGTATACGGCGCAATTCCCGACGATATCGGCGACTATCGTCCCGGCATGGATGCCGCTAAAAGCATGGGAATTAAGGCGCCGCTGATCGATGCCAATCTGACAAAAGCCGACATTCGAGAAGTGTCTAAGCAATGGGGGTTGCCGACATGGGACAAACCTGCTTTTGCCTGTTTGTCATCGCGGTTTCCGTATGGGACACGCATTACCCGCGACCTGCTCCGACAGGTCGATCGCGCGGAACAGTTCCTGTACGATCTGGGTGTGCGGCAATTTCGAGTGCGTCATCATGAAGATCTTGCGCGAATAGAGCTTGAACCCGCGGAAATTCCGAATATCGCGACGAAATCAATTCGCTCCCAAATCAACGCGCATTTCAAGTCACTCGGATATCGGCATGTCACCCTTGATTTACAGGGATATCGTTCGGGCAGCTTGAACGAGGGAGTACTGAAGATTCCGGTGGGGAAAAGCTAGATAAAACCCTCAAAATTTGGTTTGTAGTAGCGCAGTTCATTGCACGTCCGACCCCAAACTGAACTATCACACTGGAGCCGCTCGGTCTGGATTGACAAATCTAGACCGTCTTCCACGAATGCTGTCGAATTTGTCAATCCCGCGACAGCACTGATTTGCATTCCCCAATAATACGAATTACGCATTAGGTTTTTTAGCTACGTGGTCACACGCAATCTGAAACAAGGAGGACGATGTTAGGACAAGATACTCAATCCAATCAACAGATGAATCCGCTGATTGGCGTCGAATTTTTCAGTCAGAAAAAATTGGATGCGTGCACGCATTGCGGTCTCTGTCTGCCGACTTGTCCAACCTATCGCGAGCTGGGGTTGGAGACAGATTCGCCGCGTGGTCGGCTCTATTTGATGAGTACGGCGTTTAGGGATGTTAACCCGACACCGCTCAATGAGGATTGGGCAAAATACATCTACCGCTGCTTGGATTGCCGCGCTTGTGAGACCGCTTGTCCTTCCGGGGTGCAATTCGGAGAACTTGTCGAGGAGGCACGGGCGATTTATGAGCTAAATGCCAAACGCCCAACGAAATATAGGTTCTGGACAAACCTGGTTTTTAAGGGGCTCTTGCCTAGACGTATGCTACTCAATTTAGTTTTTGAGTTGATGTGGTTGTATCAACGCCTCGGGATTCGCACGCTTGTGCGCCGCACGGGAATTCTAAAGCTGATGGGCAAAATGGGTGAAATGGAAGCCATGATGCCCGAAGTTCCGACCCCTACCCTCAAATTTTCCCTGCGGAAGTTTTCCCCCGCAAAAGGAAAAGCGAAATATCGTGTCGGATTTGTCTCCGGATGCGTGATGAACCAACTCTTTACACGGACCAATCTTGCAACCGTTCGGGTGCTTCAAGAAAACGGTTGCGATGTTCTCACCCCGCGAAAACAGAACTGCTGCGGAGCGCTACATGTCCATAACGGTGTCCGTGATGTCGCGCTCGGTTTGGCGCGACAAAACATTGACGCGTTCGAAGGGGAGAATCTGGAAGCAATCATTATCAACTCGGCGGGCTGCGGTGCGACGCTCAAGGAGTATGACGCGCTGATGGAGCACGATACGGAATACGCCGAAAAAGCAACGAGATTCAGCGAAAAAATGCGCGACATCAGTGAGTTCCTCGCCGAAATCGAAATGACACCACCCAAAGGCGAGATTAAACGCAGCGTTACCTACGATGAACCTTGTCACTTGGTGCACGGACAAAATGTTCACGACCAACCCCGTCAGCTACTTCAATCCATACCGGGCTTGCGCTTTGTTGAACTCCATGAATCCGAATGGTGTTGCGGGAGCGCAGGCATTTACAATATTACTCAACCTGACATGTCTAAAAGCATTTTGGATCGCAAGATGAAACATATCGCCGATACCGAGGCGGAGATTGTAGCAACGGGGAATCCGGGCTGTATTTTGCAAATTCAACTCGGTTTACGGGAACGTGATTTGCCAATGAAGGTGATGCACCCTATTGACCTTCTCGACTGCGCCTATCGCGGCGTTGATCCCCTTGCATAAATTGTCCATACGGAGGCATACGCGTGATGAATTTGCTGGTAGTCGGATTATGTTCGGCGATTCTTCTTGCCAGCTTTGGGTGTGGAGGGATAAACCAGCCTGGGGCTGGACTACTCTACGACGCCAGAGTGCAAATAGGGATTGCCAAGGAGGTAGAAGCCGAAACGCTTGCCAACCAAGAATTGGCGGATGCCGAACAGATGCTTGTTCAAGCTGAAACGGCGCTGGATATGGGGGACGATGACCAAGCCTATCGATTGGGGATGCGCGCCTATCTCAAAGCGAGACTAGCTGAAGCCATCGCTATCTTGAGGCGTAAGGAGCACCAAGTAACTGAAGTTGAGAAAGAACTGAAGTCGAAACTTCACGCTGCGGACGCCGCACACCGTCAGTTTGAAGAAGCGGAGGACGGATTGGAACGGTTGAAAGCGACACCGCCATAAATCCACCCCGGAAATGTTCGAGACTTCGTAAACCCTAAGCTGGGCGAATAGCCACAATGCAATCTTACCGATCTAAATCTGTTTTCTGTTTTTTAATCGCATGCATGGTGGCAGTCGGATGCGGGGGTAAGGTTGATTCAATCTTGCTTGAAACCTCCTTGCAAAATGCGCAAAGCGTTGTTTCCGATGCACAACGCCTTGATGCCGAAGTTTACGCTAAAACCGGGATTACACGGGCAATGAAGCTCCTTGAGGACGCACGAGGTGCGCAGCGCGCCGGGGATGGTGCCCATAGCTTGGAGTTGGCGTATCAGGCGCAGATGGAGGCGAAAATTTCAGGAATTCAAGCACGCCAATCGGTTGTGCAATTGCAAATCGATCAAGCCAAGGCAGAGATACTTGATGTTATCATACAGGAGAAAAATCATGAGGTACAGGCCGCACAAACCCGCCAAGCAATTGCCGAAGAGCTAACGAGTCGTGCCTTGGATAGAGCCGGTCGCGCCGAAAAACAGGCGATTGATGCTCAAGCCGTGGCAGATGAAGCGAAGAAAGCTGCCCAAAAGTTGATGCGGTATCATGAGACGCAGTTAGCCATCTCCGAAGCTAAACACGTCCTTAATTTTGCCAACGAAGCTGGCGCTACGGTTCGTGCGCCGGTTGACTACAAGGCGGCTGGGAACCTGATTGCCGAGGCGCTTGCGCTGCTCCAGCGCGATGCCTTTGATGATGCGGCAGATTTGGCAAGTCAAGCCAAGGAACGAGCGCAAAATGCTCGCCTAGCCTCCGTTAAGGCTGCTGGCGCAGCCAGTGCGAAGAAAACGGAGGCATTTACAACGGCAAGGCTCTCAATCGCGGCGGCGCAGACGGAAATCAATCGAGCCGAAAGTGTATACGCATCGATACATGCGGAAGACCTCTTTCAGCGTGCAACCTCGGCGCTTGAACAAGCGGATATCTCGTTGAACGCCGAGCAATACTCGCAGGCTTCGCAGAAGGCGGGGCAAGCGGAAAACCTGGCGCGTCAAGCGTATACGGCTGCAGAGGTGATAGACCGTCAACGACGGGCGCAAGAGGTGTTAGAAGAACAGATTGCACAGGCAAAGGATGCGATATTCAAGGCAGAAGAAAGTATTGAGGGTCAACGAGAGACGGATGTGCCAAATCTTGCTCCGGAGTTGTACAAACGAGCCAATGCCTTATTAACGGACGCAAGAACGGCGCTAACTGATGAGAATTACGAATCTGCCATCAAATTCGCCAAGCAGAGTCAGGAGGTTCTTGACGAGGCAATTGGCAACGCCAAGCAGGTTGAAGCCGTAGAAAATCGTATTATTGAGGCAGCCGGTGCGCTTTCATTCGCGGAGGTTGAAAAAAGCGAGCGCGGAATACTGATTCGGTTTAGCGGGAATCTCTTTGACTCCGGAAGCGCAAAACTGAATGCCGAATTTTTACCCCGCCTTAAACAACTCGCTGAAGTTATCAAAGATTTCTCAAATTATGACGTTCGAATTGAGGGACACAGTGATAGCAGTGGCAGTGAGGAAGCCAACCTCAGATTGACGGAGAAGAGAGCAATCGCTTTCAAGGAATACCTTGTGGAACAGTGTGGCGCCCCGGACGAACGTTTGGAGACTGTTGGGTTCGGGGAGACCGCGCCGATTGTGGCTGACATTGACAATTCAAGTAAGGCAAAAAACCGTCGAATCGATACAATCATTCTAACGCGACAGTAAACTAGCACGGATAATCACTGGCTTGGGAGGCTTAACGGTCATGGCATATCCGGGGCCACCGCCGCAACTTGACTCTTTTATCGTCACGCAAATATCCCAAAGTTTGTTCGGCGATAGGTTCATCATCTTCTACGATAACATCATTCAGTTTCACAACCACTCTTACTCTGTTGAGCGAATTAACGAGCCTAACCATCCCTACTATAAGCACTACTATTTGGTTGATGTGAACTCCAAGTTGGCGATGTGCACCGATATTGAGTGCGCGCCGCCCGGGAGTTACGGCGCAATTTTTGATCCGGACACGGGGGAAATTGTCGGGCACGATCAACTCTAGCCGGAGAAGTGAACAACGAGAATAACTCGTCAAATGGGTGTCATGAGCCGCCATACCCTATTTTCACGCAATGTACTTGCCGATTAGTAAATCCAATTTGCGTCGGGTATCTTCGGGGATTAGTTTTTGATTGGTTGCGATTGACGTTGCGAGGGCGGTTGGGCACGCGCACCCGGTTCGCTCGTCGGAAATCCTGCGAATAATGGCTTTGACAGCCTCTTTCGCGGTTTCTACGTTGGCAAGCAAGTGCTGTAATATCATTTCCGCCGTGACATTGTCGTGGTCCGGATGCCAACAATCGTAATCCGTTGAGCAGGCGAGCGTCGCATAGCAGATTTCGGCTTCACGGGCAAGTTTGGCTTCCGTGGCAGCCGTCATTCCGATGACATCAAAGCCGAGGTGTCTGTACACTTTCGATTCAGCCTGAGTTGAGAAGGCGGGCCCTTCCATACAGATATATGTGCCGCCTTTGTGCGTCGTCACGCCAACCGAAGTGCCTCCCTCATAAATTAGTTCGCTTAGAACGGGGCAGAATGGATGGGCGAGACTGACATGGGCTGCGAGCCCCTCTCCAAAAAATGTGCTCACCCGATTCTTGGTGTGATCGAACAACTGATCCGGAACGACAAAGTGGCGCGGTTCTATCTCCGATTTCAGGCTTCCGACGGCACTAACGGAAATAATCCACTCAACCCCAAGGCTTTTCAGAGCATAGATGTTTGCACGAACGTTAATCTCCGATGGCAGTAGGCGATGTCCTATGCCGTGACGCGGAAGAAATACCACCCGCTTTCCTTCAATCGTGCCGAGTATTAGTGAATCGCTGGGTTTTCCAAAGGGAGTGTTGAGGCTAATCTCCTCTATGTCGCTAAGTCCTTCCATCTGATAGAAGCCGCTACCGCCAATCACCCCAATTTTGACACTCATACATCCTCCAATCATCTTTGAAGATAGATATATTGCACGTTATAATTTCCCTGCCTATTTTGCGATGCATCTATATAATTTTGCGCGAACTGTCGATACGAACGCTAAAAGAGTAATCTCGGGTCTAGTATCAGCGTAGGCTTTGTTGGCATGGTAAGGAAAGGTTATCACTAAGGATGGTCTCATTACAGTGCAGGGACTTGACAATCGAAGGTGAATCGGGTTCCGCTGTTGCCACATACATACGCGTGAAGGAATTGGATCTCATTTTCGATCTCGGTCGCTGTCCGATGAGTTTTATCGGTACCGGTCATGTGTTCATCTCCCATTTTCATTTGGACCACTACTTTGGGCTGCCAATATATATCAGTCAACGCTGGCTTGCGGGGATACCGCCCGGGAAGATTTATGTTCCTGAAGCTGGCATAGAGCAGTTGCGGAGCATTTTGGACCGGATTTCGATACTCGACTGCGGCGCCGTATGGGACTACCACGTCACGCCGGTTGAAGCGGGAGATCGGATTCCGTTCCGCCAAAATCTAGTCGCACATGTGTTGCCGGGTTACCATAGAGTGCCGTCAGTCGGGTACCTCATTTGTGAGAGCCGCGAGAAACTCAAACCGGAGTTCCACGGCTTGCCGGGGAAAGAAATTGCGGAGTTGCGCCGATCCGGTATTAAGGTAACCGCCCAAGTTGAACTGCCGTTAATCGCATACTTGGGAGACACGCATCGCTTCGAGCCTGATGCCCAGCCCCTATTGCGGAAGTGCAAGGTCTTAATCTGTGAGTGTACCTTCCTCACTCCGGAGCACCGCAAACGCGCAGAGAAATCAATGCACCTGCATCTTGACGCCATGCCGGCTTTATTGGCTGCCTTTGAAAGCGAACATATTGTACTCACACATTTTTCACGCCGATATACGCCAGACGTTATTCGCGAGCGCATCAATACCGCGTTGTCGCCTCTGGACCGCTCTCGCGTTCAACTTTTAATCTAGATGGGACTTACGCAATTCAGGTTTATAGCGGCACAATTCGTTGCGCTTCCGGTACGCTCTGTAACTGCTCGGTCCGGATTGACGAATCCGGACTGTACGCTCGAATCTGTTAGGCCGCCCAATCCGTGGTGTTATTCGTTACGTAGATTAATTCCAAAATCCCTACGTTTTGTCGGCGGATATTTCCAAAAACCCAATGCACTAGGGGCTCACATCTAGGCTCTGTGATTCCTCGATCATGAAAAAAGCAGGGAACGTTGTCCCCTGCTTTTTTGATTTGATGCAACCGATGATTCAACTAGGATTTTGCGCCGGGGTGATCGTTCGGGTCTCGGTCCGATGTCCCAGCCTCCTGCTCGACATAGAACTTATAACCGTCACCATCCTGATCTATCTCGAATTGGCGGACAATCTGTTCCGCTTCCCGATAGTATGCCACATCGCGACCGAGACTCATGTAAGCTTTGAAGGCTTCATAAGCTTTGGCAAACTCGCGAATACCTCGGTAACAAACAGCTTGCTGGTAGACTCCTTCGGCGCGCCAGATAGATTCGGCGTTATTGTCGAACAGGTTCTGATAGGCTTCAATTGCCTGTTCAAACTGCCCGTTCAATTGATATAATCTGCCAATTTGATAACGAGCGTCCGCAGCCGAGAATTTCTTGTAAGAGAGTTGATTCGCTAACGTCCGATACGCGACAATGGCATTGGGATAGTTTCTAAGGTCCTCCCAACGCCGCCCGATAAACTGAAAGCATTGAACGACAATGTCGACATAACGGGAACCGTATCTTTCGTTCGACAATATTACCCGCCCGGCATTTTCATATTCTGTCGCCTTTTTGCTTCGATACCGCTTAATCTCCGCTTGGTTTTGGGCAATTTCATCTAGGTTACGGCTCGTTTCTTTCAGCAGCCGTTCTGCTTGAGTCGCATCGTAAGAGTCGGGATACATCTCAATCACTTTATTGTACCAGGGCCAACCACCCTGATAATCGTACAACTTATAGAAATGGATGTAGCCAATCTTCGTCAAGGCCGGAGGCGCTTTTTCATGCTCCGGAAATTCATTAACCATCCGCTGATAATTCGCAATCGCCTCCAGATAGTTCCCTAACTGTTCGTAGCTGTCGGCGACATCATACAACGCTTGGCCGGCTGTGTGATAGTGTTCCTGCGCGTTGTCTTGTTTATATAACGCACTGTAGTTTTGGTATCTGCGCCGCTTTTCGTCGATCAGCTGATGATATTTGCGAATGTTGGCAATCCCGCTTTTTGCTTGACCGCCGTAGTATCCTGATGGTGCTACCTCTATAATCGCGTCATAGTGTTCGGTGGCTTTGTCCCACTCATAGTGCTTCTTGTAAATTTCGGCAATCTGATAATGGGATCGCTGGGAATACTTGCCGGTGGGATTGGACTCAATGATTCCGGCATAAGCGTTAAGCGCTTCATCGTAGAGCATCTTCTTTTTTGCAACTTGCTCGCGCCACTTTTCTCGATCTTCGTCCTTGTCAGCTTTGATACGATACGCTTCCGCTTTGTCAAATTTTTTGTCCGCATTCTGAACTCTTGCGCCGATTGGAATAATCTGCACCCCGCCGCAACCTGCAAGCATTATGGTAACGACGACAAATGCGAGGCAAAGGTTAAAACACACAAATCGTTTCATTTTGGGTTCCTCCAAATCTGTAATCGAATATCATTGAATAGAGTCGAGTCAATCAATCAGCCCTTTACGCCTAGCTGGAATTGAACTCGACTAGCTACCATGTAGAATTTTGCGTTTTTACAAAGATCGCTTCTTAAACGAAGATATTAAACCATCTCTGCCAATATATCAAGAAAATTCTTACAATCTCATCATTTCCCGTAGGAGAGGTTTCTGAATCGCGGCTTCTTTTGCGATTATCCCATTACAACAACAGTTTCCATTGATGCCAATCTCCACTTTTTGCTATAATCAACTCTGGTCTAGAATGAGCAGACCGGAAGTAGAAGGCTTAATCATGAAACGGCACCTGATAGGACACAAATCGAACAGATCCTAGTGATGACTTCAGAGGTCGATGCTATGACATCTCCCGGATATTCGTGGGAATCACCTCCAGAATCGTTTGCTCTCACAAATGATGATGTCCACGTATGGATGGTCTCGTTAGACCGAAATCCGTCGGAACTCGATAGCTTAAGGCAAACCCTCACACTCGACGAACAGAAACGAGCTGACTGCTTCCGATTCCAGAAACACCGTGACCGTTTTATTGTTGGTCGAGGAGTGCTCAGGACTATTCTCGGCAGGTACTTGGATCAACACCCGAACCAACTACGCTTTCAATACACTCCCTACGGCAAGCCGACACTTTCGACAGAAACGGAGATTTTAAGCTTCAATTTGTCCCATTCACACGATCTTGCCCTCTACGCAGTCACTCAAAAGCGGGAGATTGGGGTTGACGTAGAATTCATCCGCAAAGATATCAATCTGCTCGGAATCGCCAAGCGGTGCTTTTCGGAGCGAGAGTACGCTCAACTTCAAGCGCTCCCTCAGTCTTGCCAGCTTCAGACATTCTTCAATTGCTGGACGCGAAAAGAAGCGTTCATCAAGGCAAAGGGCGAGGGGTTTTCACTGCCGCTGTACCAGTTCGATGTTTCAATCACCCCGGGCAAGCCTGCGGCGCTGTTGCGCACAGAATGGAATCCCGATGAAGCTGCGCTCTGGACGCTAACATCGTTGAACACCGCCCCCGGCTACGCCGCTGGGCTGGCTGTGGAAGGAAAGCACTGGAATCTTCAGCGCTGGATTTTTGATTTGGCATAGCTAGATTGACCTGAAGTGTCAAGACGCTTTGCCCATCATTGCCCCCGGCTTACCGAAGTTTGTCCTAAGTTGGCCACAGGCAGCGGCGATGTCTTGTCCCTTGCTAAATCGGATGGGAGTGACGTGATGTCCGGGTGAAACGGTTTGACGAAAATGCTCAATGCGATTGAGTTCTGGACGACGAAACTCCGAATCCTCAATCTCATTGAACGGGATAAGGTTCAGCTTGCACGGCAATCGGCTCATCAGTTTGCGGAGACGCTTCGCATCGGTGTCCGTGTCGTTCACATCACGGATTAGTACATATTCAAGCGTGGCTTTTCTCTTTGTTGCAAGCGCCCATTCTTTCGCGGCATCAAGCACCTCGTCAATGGGATATTTTTCGTTGATCGGTATTAGACGAGTCCTGACCGCATCCGTCGTGGCGTTAAGCGAAAGTGCCAAGTTACATTTCAACCCTTCTCTGGCGAATTCCCGCATCCGAGGAACAAGACCTACAGTCGAGATGGTGATTCGTTTCTCGGACAGTCCATAGCCATCCGGATTGGACAACAGACGCACCGATTTCAAAGTCTGTTCATAGTTGGCTAATGGCTCTCCCATGCCCATGAATACGATGTTTGTCACCGACTTGCCCTCGCTCAGATCCCTCTCAATAGCGGTGAATTGGTCTAAAATCTCGGACGCGCTCAAATTACGGAAAAATCCCATCTTCCCCGTTGCGCAAAAATCACAAGCCATAGCACACCCAACTTGCGAAGATATGCAAATCGTCGTACGTTCTTGGTCGTGCATTAAGACACTTTCAACCCTATCGCCGTTTGCCAGTTCAAACAAATACTTGGTGGCAACATCCGCGTCGGAGACAGTGCAGCGAGTGACGCTTACTTCGCTAACGGAGGCCTCTGCTATGAGTTTTGTTCTGAAATTCTTGGGCAAATTGCTCATATGCTCGAAGTTCGACACACGTTTGCCATAGATCCATGAAGCGATTTGCGCCGCTCGATATTTTGGCTCGCCCCATCCCGTGACAAGTGCCTTTAATTCAGGCAGCGTTAGTCCCTTCAAATTGATTTTTTCCCGTGATTCAAAGGTTTCCATCGATTTTTCGCCATTCGTGCGGCGTCCCTGCGTTTCCAGAGTATTTCATAGACAAATCGTGTCAGGAATGCTGTTTTATGGAGTTTCCAGTTTCTGCTTCAGAATCTGGTTGACCATCTGTGGATTTGCTTTCCCTTTGGTAGTTCTCATGACCTGGCCGACGAGAAAACCGATTGCCTTCTTCTTTCCATCCCTGTAATCCTGCGCCGACCCCGGATTGTCCACGATGACCTGATCGATAATCGCTTCGATTGCTGACGAATCAGAGATTTGTGCAAGCCCTTTCTCTTCAACAATCTGGCGCGGCGATTTGCCCGTTTCAAAAACTTCCGGGAGAACAGATTTGGCAATCTTTCCGCTGATTGTTTCGTCCTTGATTAGATTGATAAGTTCGCTGAGATGTACTGGCGTGACTTTCGAATCTTGAATCTTAAGTCCAGCGCTGTTCAGCAACCCCGACAAGTCTCCCATAATCCAATTGCTGCTGGCTTTCGGATCGTGACTCAAGCGTGCGGTTTCGTCGAAAAACTCAGCCATCTGGCGTGTTGCTGTTAAAAACTCGGCGTCATAATCGGGAATTTGATACGCCGTAACAAAGCGTTTTCGCCGGGCTGCAGGCAACTCGGTCAACCCAGAACGAGTTGCCTCAATTCTTTCAGGACTAACATTGGTGCGCACGAGATCCGGCTCGGGAAAATAGCGATAATCGTGAGCCTCCTCTTTGCTTCGCATCGGGAAAGTTCTGCCTGCATCAAGATCAAACAACAACGTTTCCTGATGAATTTCGCCCCCGTCATCCAAAATACGTGCTTGGCGCTTTTCTTCGTATTTTAGTGCTGCCAAAACGTGTTGGAACGAGTTCTTGTTTTTCAATTCTGTGCGCGTTCCGAACTCTTGACTACCGATAGGGCGCAAAGAGATGTTGGCGTCGCATCGAAAGCTGCCCTCCTCCATATTGCAGTCGCTGATGTTTATATATTCGAGGATTTCCTTGACCGCGCGCCAATAGGCAATGGCTTCATCCGGCGATCTCAAATCCGGTTCGCTGACGATTTCGAGTAGCGGAACACAAGCACGGTTGAGATCTACATAACTCCGATTCGCGTTGCCTGTTACATCCGAGTGAACCAGCTTGCCTGCGTCCTCTTCCAAGTGAATCTGATGGATACGTGTCCGATGGGATTCACCCTCAAATTCAAAGTCGACATAACCGTTTCGACCCAATGGGGCGTATTTTTGTGAAATCTGATACCCTTTCGGGAGGTCGGGATAGAAATAGTTCTTGCGATCAAACGTACAGGCGGGCGAAATCTCGCAGTTCATGGCTACCGCGGCGCGGAGTGCAAATTCGAACGCTCCCTCGTTCAAGACAGGCAATACACCCGGCATTCCTAAACAGATAGGGCATGTTCGGGTGTTGGCTTCTGTGCCAAACGCAACCTCACAATTGCAAAAGAGTTTGGTTCTCGTATTTAGTTCGGCGTGAATCTCTAACCCAATTACGGTTTGGTATTTGGAGTCAGGCATGTTTTATTCCTACGAATCTTGCAAATTAAGCGGACATCTTTCTATTAACCAATGGTGCTAGTTTGAAATTTGGAGGTTAATAAGCATAACATTCCCTTTTGGCTTTGCTTTAACGCGAAAGGTATCAGGGCATGAGACGATTTCCTCGATTCTACCGTTAATTTGAGTATCGGTAGCTATCAAATAACGGGAGGAAATCTAGACTCATGACCATAGTAGATTTTATCACAGAACTGTTTTGTTGTGTTGATGATAAACTCTCACAGCACGGTAAAAACCATAAGCATAGCCAAGCCAAACTTTATCCGTCTGAAGTGGTTATCATTGCCATGCTCTTTGCGCTCAAGGGTGTGGGTAATCGAGCCTCCTATCGCTGGATAGCGAACAATTTCAAATCCTTATTTCCGAAGTTACCCGAGCGTACCCGATTGTTCCGCTTATTCGACGGGCATCAACATCTCATTGACGTTTTTATGGCGAATCCTTCGCTTATCGGTGGAATTGACACGTACGGTATTGAATTGATTCACCCGCGCCGAGAAGGGCGCTCTAAACGTCAAATCGGACGCAAAGGCATTTCCAACCAACGATGGATTGTAGGTGGAAAACTTTGCTTGCTACACAATCATCTCGGACTGATTGTCAACTGGGACTGCGACACTGCCAATGTACATGATGGGAGTGCCTTCCAACATCTCGTTGATGGGGTCAGTGACCAGATGGTTGTTTTTGCCGATGTAAATTTCGCCAAAGCGGATTGGTTCCCTTCCAACTTGCGTCTGTGCCGACGTGGCGAGTGGAATTCTCGGATGCTGGTAGAAACGATTTTGTCCATGTTGACGCTAGTGTGCCATTTTAAGAAAGTCATACACCGTCGTTGGAGTTACTTCAAAACGCGAGTCGGCTTTACAATGGCTTTGTTCAATCTCTTGGTACAGTGGAATGGATTGTCGATTGACGACGATGGCTTTGTGCCTCTGTCAATAGCTCAATTCAGTCTCTAAACTAGCACCAAAGGTTATTATGTTTCTCTATGTTGGGATTTTAAGGTCAAAGGGCATTTTTTTCAGCCTATTTTGAAACGGCAGGTCCGAAACCTGCTGAGATGATATTCTCCTATATAGCTCAACCACACCGCAGCGAGTCAACGTGAACGCCTATCTCTTCGCCTCTGGTAAGAGAGTTGCTAGTCAACGGAATCATTCAAACCCTCGTAAAGCGCCTGTGCAAACCCTTCAGAATCGTCTGTCCTGATTCGGCACGTTTTGCCATTTTTCATGGTAAGTTCAATTGCCGAGAAACCGGAGATATTGTAGAGCCACCCTCGCGGCGTATATCGAATCCCCCAGCCATAGTACCAAGGATTCTTGACCTGCGCGTAACTCTCAACGTCACTTAACTGAATGCGTTTACGGATAACTCCAACCCCGAATTGAACGGTAATCACCCCTTCGCCGACCCTTACCGTCAACGTCGCGAAAAACACCAGAACTACCAGCATGACAATCAATCCGATTAAGGCATACGGTTCGGATCCTATGACTGTCAAGTAGCCCATAAACAGGATAACTGCGCTATACAAGATGACATGTACGTAACCAACTTGAGTATGTTTGTATTCTTTCATCAGTTCTCGTCTCTTGTCCTCTGTCCCTGCTCCCGGCGTCAAAGCGTGTGGCTGTTCAGAGCAGAATCATCCCGCGTGCGACCATTCCTTCCAGCATATCGTTGAATGCGGTATTCACTTCCTCCAACCGATAAGTTTGTGTGATTAATTCATCCAGTTTGAGGACACCGGCGCGATACAGCGCTAGCAGACGTGGCATATCGTATCGAGACCGAGATGAACCGTAACAACAGCCTTTGACCGTTTTCTCGCCCCAGAACACCACCCCCGAGTCAAGGGATAGTGGCTCGCGTGGAGGTGCGCCCACCCAGACAGCAGTTCCCCCATTCCGTATAGCGTACAACACTTGCTCGTAGGTCGTGCGCGTGCCAATCGCTTCAAACGCATACTCGACCCCTAACCCATCCGTCAGGGCATGAATTTCCTCTATCGGATCAACTTCGTCCGCATTAACCGTATGTGTGGCGCCGAACTCCCGCGCAAATGCCAGTTTCGACTCCAGCAGATCGACAGCAATGATTTTCTCCGCGCCAGCAATTGCAGCCCCTTGAATCACATTCAAACCGATGCCGCCTGCACCAAACACGGCGACACTACTACCGGGACGCACCTGTGCGGTATTGGTGGCGGCACACACCCCCCGTCGTAACGTTGCAACCAATCAGCGCAGCCTTGTCCAATGGGATATCCCGATCGATGGGCGCTGCACAGGTTTCAGGAATCACACTGTACTCGGCGAAAGAAGCCACCGTTGCGAAATGATGAATAGATTTCCCGTTTTTCTTGTAACGCGTTGTGCCGTCCGGAAGGAATCCCTCCTTCTTTTGTCTTGCCGTTAAGCAAAGATTGGAGCGGCCTTGGACGCAATAAATGCAATGTCCGCAGGAGTCCATCCACGAAAGAATGACGTGGTCGCCAGGTTTAACTAACGTGACCCCGTTACCGACCTATTCAACCACTCCTGCGCCTTCATCGCCTAGTACCGTTGGCAAGGGGGGCTTAAGCAATCCGGTGACAACGTGATAGTAACTATGACATACACCTGTTGCCGCCATTTTGACGAGCACCTCCCCCTCTTTCGGAGCTTCCATCTCAATATCTTCAACGACAACCGGTTGGTTCGGTGCGTACAAGACCGCAGCTTTCATGCTTTCTCCCATGGCGTTTAGCCCCGACGTCGAATATCACGTAGGAACGGCGCGAATTCAACGTCTATATTCCCTCTCAAAAAAGAGCCTGTAGACCGTTTTGCTAACCTTGAAGAATACAATAGCGTTATTCCATCGCGGGCTATCTCAGCGACTCATTTTACCTGTCTTCCACTAATCAGTCAATGAGAATCTCTGTTTGACTCCAGCTTTGAATTCCGCTATAATCAAGTAAATCCAAATTTTATGGGGGTACTTAATGGCAACCAAGAAACTGACGAATTCGGAGATTGAGACACACTTGGCAGGCGTCGCAGGTTGGACTATTGAGGGTGGTAAGTTACACAAGCAGTTCCAATTTGAATCTTTCGTTCAAGCCTTCGGTTTCATGACGAGCCTTGCCCTGATAGCCGAATCAATGAACCATCACCCGGAGTGGTTCAACGTCTATAACCGCGTCACAATTGACCTCATGACGCATGACGTAGGCGGCATCAGTGAGTTGGACTTTCAGTTGGCGAAGGCGGCTGATGCCTTGGCGGGTTGAAACACCGATTCGGAGGCTACTTTCCAAGCATCTGGATGACTGCCGCTGCTGCAACCTCGGTATCACATAAAGATCTGATTGGTGCGTGTTGTTCCGTTAAAATCTGACGGATGTGCTTCTCTACGGCTTCAATACTGTACCATCCGACCGAGGCGTGACGCATGATCTCGGGGTAGACGCGGAATCGCTTGGGTCGGCGTCGAGTTTTGTGGTCAATCGGGACGATGAAGGCGCGGCGTCCGCTGCTGGCGGCTTCGCAAACCATTGAAAAGCTGTCTTCGGTGACAAGAATCAGATCCGATAGCGCGAGGATCGCTTCAACAGGATTGGGGATGGGACTTTCTCTGTCCGCCAACACCAAGATAGGGGAGAGGTCGGAATCCGATAGGCGTTGGCAGATTAACTCGGTCACTGCGGGCGGGGTGCGGCGCGAGGTGGTCAACAGAATCTGACAGTTGAGTTTTCCGCTGACCCCTTCTAAGTCGTTTATTAACCGCGTTGCTGTTGGCACGGTGATGGTATCGTAGCGGTCCTCACCGCCGATTAGGACACCAATTCTTGGGCGGTTCGGCACATTCAACTCCATCTGCAACTGTCTGCGCCGCGCATTTAGCTTGTCTTTGGAGACAGGATTAGGGACGCCGATTGTCTTGCAGACGTGTTTTTTCTCTCGGCGGGGCCAATTCTCCTGCGGGAGTATGGCTAAATCGAAGTGGATTGTGCCCATGGGGGATGGACGACGGCAGGTCACGCTCTTCGCACCGAAGAATTGCCCGAGAAGTAGGTTGATCGACGCTACGGAAGAACCGGTCGAGAGGACAAAATCTGCCTGTTTCGAGGCGAATATTTGGTTGAACGTCTCCGGTCGCAGCCCGGTGCGGAGTAACTGCTTTATAAACCAATGGGGTAGTTGAAAACCTCCGAGCAAGCAGATTAGCAGTCGAAGAAAATTGTCGTGCCGCTTGCTGCGGAATTTGACGATTATCCACTGTGGACGGCACGCATTAAGACGCTGTATTACGCCGAGAGATTGGTTTGCGTGCCCCGCTTTGCCGTCACTGAGTACAATCGCGTCGAAAACCTTTTCCGCAACACCTATGTCTTCTGATTGCCCGTTTTCCATTGTGAAGATTTGTCGCTGGGTGGCGGTCCTCCTGCGTACAATCCGTGATGTAATTCCTGTCCCTGCTTCTATTTCACCTATCGCTGAGTTCGTATCAACGGCTGCCGCTACTCTGCGATAGTATACTCAATCAATTCGGTAATCCCGTCTTCGTCCTCGATTTTCACCATTCCGACATCGGGCGCTAGCCAAATGTTCTGCACTTCGGTGCGGAGTAGTTCCTCCTCTTCCTCATTGACGACCGCCGTAACTTTGGAATCGTACTGGATTTTGAAACAGTCGTCGAACGTACCCGCCGGGGTTTCGACGGGTTCCAAGCGAGTGACAATCCCCGTGTTCACCCAATTGAGTTCAAACGGAAGAATGAAATTGCCCTGATCTCGGAAGACGACGTTTCCGGACGCCCTCATATTGATGACTTCCCACTGAATACCGCGGGCGGGCGGAATGCGAAAAAAGATGAGTTCCTCTTGAGAAACTGCGTTCACATTAATCTTGATGTCTCCAAACTCCTGATAACTTTCTCGAAGAAAATCCGCCAAATCTTCCTTGTAGGCTCGATCAATCTCATCTCCGACAAAGAAAAGGACACGATTTCGAGTTATCCGGTACGAAGGAGTCTTGAGGAAGTTAAATCGCGCGTCTTCGATTGGGGGATCGTAATTGAAGACGTGATAAAGGTGCAGACCAATCTCTGCGGTTTCCGTGACTTCGCGCGCCCACTCAAAACCATCCGGGTTCCGGTAAACCCATCGACTCCCAATCGCATTTGGGTAGTAGTTGGGCGGTTCCTCGACAGGTCTTACGACACTTACCCTTGTTATGCCCTCTTCTCCATCTCCGCATCCAATAATCATGAACAGAAGAATCGGAATGCACAGCGTTCCGCGCAACAGTCGATTGCACATATTATCTCTTCCCTCCTAATGTCGATTGAGGAATGTTCTCGGTGTGCTTGGGATTGGAGAGATAGGTCGCGTCACTTCGCAGACTTGTCAATGTACAACTACCAATTATCTACCAATTATCTTTCTTCTGCAAGATGGTACTCAGTCAATTCTGCCGTTGTCTCCGCGCCCTGTATCTTTACCGGTCCCACCCCTGGCGCTAACCACACCGTTTCCAACATTAAGTTCGGCGATAGGTGCGAAAACGCGGCTTCCAACTCTTCGCGGAGTGGTTTTTCACGATCTCGCCATAAATCCTCCCATATTTCGCGGCCTCGCTCGTCGGTTCCCCACTTGAATTCAACAGATGTTTTCGTCTCGTACTGGATTTTAAGGCAGCCCTCAAAGCTGCCAGCGGGTGTTTCTACGGATTCATGGAGGCCCGCTGAACCTAATATTACCCAGTTGGCTTCAAATGAGTGTTTGAAACCGCCAAAGCCTTCACCTCCTCTTAGACTGATATTAAGCGCGTCCCATCTCAAGCCGGCGGAAAGCGGAAGGCGAAGCACCGTTAATTCGCCTTCCGAGACAATTTTTGTCTTGTAGAAGTCCAGATAGAATCCGTCAACTTGCTGGATTGCTTGCCTGATGGCGTCATCAATCTCGTTTTCAACCAGAAGGAGAAGACGGTTGGGAGCTATGGCATAAGCAGGAGTTTTGAGAAACTCAATTTGAGCATCGTCTAATGGCGGAGTATAGTTGAAGACACGGTAGAGATGTAATCCGATTTCCATGGTATCCTTAACTTCGCGCACCCACTCATAACCGTCAAGATTTCGGTAAACCCATCGGCTGCCAACGGTCATGGGAAAGTAATTGGGAGCGAGCTGGTCGGGTTTTACGCCATCCACGGTCTCTGTCGAGGTTTCCTCTCCTCCTCCACACCCGAAAGTCAGCAAGAGGACTAACGGCGGGACAACCACTCTGAAAAACCGGCACATGGACATTTTTACCTCCCTTGGACAGTAGTTCATATTGCCCCCGATCAAAATAGAGCGCATCTTCTCAATTCCGGGAGACAGATTTGCTTTCTCTGCTCAATCGTGCCCGCAACTGCTCCAATTTTGGGCTTAATGTAACAGAGTATTCTTCACCATCGGTTAGCGCCTGGTGGCGCGCGGGAAGTTTTGATAACTCCTCTGTTGCTCTGACTTGCAATTCCGTGACGGTAGGGAAATGGTAGACTAATTCCCCTTCACGCAGAATCGGCACAAGCAACGCTTCCCCTTCTTGAGGAGATTCATCCCACAAGCTGATCACATCCCTTTCGTAACAGCCGTCGGCATCGTGGAAACGAAATACCTGCTTCCTTCCGGGTAAAGTCGATTTCCCCGGCTCGTCGCTAAGTTTCATTGTGGGAGTTACTTCAATCCCGTCAATACGCTCGACATGCTTATAAACGCCGGGCAATGCGGACACCCCGCCTTCACCCGTTAGTGGATTGAAGTTTGCGCCGGTCGCTAGCCGTGTCCCGATGCCGAACCCGTCAATCGGCGCATTCTGGTGCCTAAGTTGGTTGATTTTGAATTCGTCAAGGTCTCCGCTGGCAAAGATTTTAACATAAAAAAGTCCTGCTGCATCAAGTATCGCTCGTACCTCTTGACTGAGCCTTAAGAGGTTACCGCTGTCAAGCCGCACCCCTTTCAAACGATAACCCTGCGTTTCCATCTCCTTTCCTACGAGGCACGCGGTTTTCGCCCCCTGAATCGTGTCATACGTGTCGATGAGCAACACCGTATTGTGTGGAAAGGATTTGGCGTAGGCGCGGAACGCTTCTAATTCAGTCGGTCGGTCCAGGATGAACTTGTGCGCGACTGTCCCAACACAGGGAATATCGAAATACCTCCCTGCAATAACCAAGGAAGTTCCCGCCACGCCGCCGATAAACGACGCTCGCGCCGCCAGAATGCCCGCGTCGCGCCCGTGCGCCCGCCGCGCGCCGAAATCAAAACATACACCGCCGCGCGCCGCGCGAATCATTCGCGAAGTCTTTGTCGCAATCAGTATTTGGAAATTCATGACGCTCAGGAGGTAGGTCTCGAACATCTGAACATCAATTGTTGGTCCAGTGATATTAATCAACGGCTCATTCGCAAAAACGGGAGTGCCCTCGGGGACGGCGTAGATGTCACCACCAAACTTGAAATGACGCAGATAGTCAACAATATCATCGTCCATATCCTGCGCCATTTGACTCTCCCGAAGCCACGTCAGGTCGGCATCGGTGAAACGAAGGTTCAAGATGTAGTGAACGACTTGCTCCAGCCCGGCAACGATTAGATAGTGTCCCTGTGGAATTGAGCGCACGAAGTAATTCGCGGTACAAATCGCATTGTTTCCGTCATTGATGTCCGCCTGCGCCATTGTCAGTTCATAAAAATCGGCATACAGTGCCATCTGCGATTCACTTAGAAGTGCGGATTTGGGAGGGGGATTCATTGTTCAATTCTCTATTTTGGCGCCAATCTCGTGCCGGTCTATGTATGCCGTCATGCCAACCGTGAAGCTGATCAACTGTAGCCGGATTCTAACTTAGATTACCGAGGCAAGTCAACGCTTTTGTATTGGGAAAAGGCATAACTTACGCGGAGTTAATGCGTAAGAAGACAGCATCAAGGGGGGACGGGCTAGTACCTAAAAAAAGAGTGATTGGAATTTATGCGAATGATGTTGATACTGTAGAATCAAACGGCTGAAAAGGGAGCGCGATAGAGGTTCTATGGAGTTCCTTCTGCCGTACTATCATAGTAGTACGTAGGTTAGTCGGATATTCACGCAGAATTGACAGACCTATTAACGTCCTTAATGCCGAAATTAGGATTGGAAACATTGTGGTTGGCACTAGGGGTAGGATCGGAAAAAACCGAGAACACGGCGGGCGCAGCGATGTTAATTAACTACGATATAAAATGAGGCGAGGAGAGTGTCTAGTGAAAGCATTCTTACCGACGGAACTATCCGATATTTAGTTTCATCAATCTACTACGCTTTACATCTGGCGGAAAAGCGCGATGACCTTCCCTAAAATCTGCACGTTACTTACGATGATTGGGGGCAGTGCGGGATTCTCGGGTTGTAGACGAATTTTGTCCCCATCAATGAAAAATCTTTTGACCGTCGCTTCATCATCTAACAGGGCAACGACAATATCCCCTGCATCTGCGTGCTCCTGAGATCTGACAACCACGAAGTCACCCTCAAAAATCCCCGCGTTAATCATACTCGAACCTTTGACGCGCAGAGCAAAGCATGTATCGCCATTTGCCATATCGGTCGGCAGCGGCAAAGTTCCATCAATGTTCTGCGATGCGAGAAGTGGCGTACCAGCCGCAACCCGACCAACAATTGGCACTTCGATTGATTTAACCGGCCCCTTTGACAGGAACTCCATAACCTCAATGGCTCGCGGTTTACCCGGCGCACGCCGGATATAATCCTTTTTCTCAATAGCACAAAGATGGTCGTGAGCGCCCTTCTCCGAAATCTCGAATTCTGCCGCAATCTCGCGGACAGTCGGCGGATAGCCGACTTCTTGAATCTGATTGCAGATAAATTTGTAAATTCTCTCTTGTCGATGTGTTAATTTTTTTTGCACGAATTACCCCCCCCTCTAATACATTCAAAACCTGTCCATACAAAACTGTCCCGAGTCGAATACACTGAAACTATACTATACACGGGTTAAGTTGTCAAGCTAAATTAGAAAAAAATCTGCATAACGCATTTTCTTGGGAAAGATAAAAGGTTGGAGAGGTGTAGCGTAGAGGACAGGAAGGCGGGAATTGGAGAGCGGAGAGAAGAAACAAGCACCAGAGGTGCGGCAGGTGTGTAGAACCCCGGAAACACATAACCACAATGCTCCAGCGGGGCGACAGGTATAGAGTTAAAAGAGTGGAAGATTGCGAGGATGGCTTCCTATTACCCACAAGTCTTCCAGCTGCACGCTATAGTCATTGCAATTAAGAATTACACACGTGCGATTTGCTAGGTTCGATTTGTAGTAGCGATCAACCGAACGGATAGTGAGGGCGATAGAAATCCCGTTATTGCGCGTCTTCTGCAGGAGCGAACTTTGTTCGCGACAGGAGGTCGCGATCGGGAGAGGAATCTCTATGGGATCTCTATCGCCCTCCTTATTCAGTCGGTTGATCACTCGTTAACCACTCCCTTGATCTCCTACAGTAGGTCTATCGTAACAATGTTCAATCATAAAATCGCCAACAAGTGTGTATAAATATGATTGTGATTGACTATAACACATATTCCGCAATCAAAATTCCACTCACACTGTTCCAATGGCTCACATCTAGCTGAGTTACGGACGGTTTCTACCTCCGTTCAGACCAATCCAAACAGATCAATTCTTCGGTGTTCCGCAGGTACAGTTTACCATCGGATAGCGTGGGCATGGTCCAACACTGTCCATTAAAGATTTGCGTCTGAGCCACCTCCTCATATTGGGTAGGTGTTGCTTTGGCTATGGCTAAATTTCCTCCCTCACCAAGTATAATCAGGCTGCCATCGGCATAAATCAGCGAACCCTTTCCAAAACCGCGTGTGACCCACTGTTCCTCGCCGGTTTCTGCGTCAATACACTTCAAGAACGCGTTATCGAACCCGTACAAATAACCGTCGTGCAGGACGGAAGAGGAAAAGTGGTTCTTCATCTCACGGCTCGTGCAGACTTCCGTAGCCGTGAGTTGACCATCAATTTCCTTAATTTGAACTACGGCGGCGCCCATATCGTATCCGGAAGAGATGAAGATTTTGTCGGGCGGGATAAAAATGGGGGTAGCGGCGTTCACGTTGAAGCGGGTTGGCCAATCATAGCGCCAGTGGATTTCGCCATCTTTCGGAGATACCGAGACGAGACCTTTACCCGTAAAAAACACCGTTTGCCGCTTTCCCAAGATTGTCTCTGTAATGGGCGATGAGTACCCGCTCGCATCATCCTCGGAACTCCAAACTATCTTACCACTCCGTTTGTCACACGCCACAAGCGCTTTTCCGGTTTCCCCACCGGTCTCAACCAGAAGCAACTCGCCTTCAATGATCGGAGACGTCGAAAAGCCGTGCTGGGGCAGATTACTCGAAAACGACTGGGTGAAATCGTGATTCCATAACTCTTTGCCGTTGAGCGCATCAAGAGCAACCAACCTGCCATAAGCGCTGAGGACATAAACTCTGTCACCATCAACTGTTGGCGTGGAACGCGGTCCGTCTCCACCTTGCCGATTTTCAAAACGGTGGTCATCAAGGTAACGCCAAATCTCCTGCCCGCTTGTCGCATCAAGGCACACAACAATCTCATCCTCACCTTTGACGTACATCGTGTATGCGCGTCTGTCTGAGATCGAAACGCCCGAGAAGCCCTCCCCAAGTGCAATTCTCCAAAGTTCCTTGGGACCATCGTCAGCCCAACGTTTGAGAAGGTTCGTTTCCGGCGAGATTCCATCCCGGTTCGGTCCCCGCCATTGGTGCCATTCGAGTCTATTTGTTTCGTTCTCCGCCGCGTAGGCGATGAGGTTTCCAGCACAGAAGAGCACCAGAACTACGACAATTCCACTATATGAACCCTTTAATTTCATTCGTTTATTCCTTTTTCATTTCTTTTTGGCTTGCGAGAATTACCGACTCCGCGACTTTAATCAACTCGGACGAATCCAGCTCTCCGATAAGTGTGAAATCGACTCCGGAATTCGACCATTCGAGAATATGAGCGTGATGTTGCCTCATTACGTGTATAGGCACATCGTGACGTGAAATGGTTTTACCGCCTCTCCTACGCGGTCCTCGATCCGGATGATGAGATTTGTGTTCCCCTTTTCGCTCAAATAGCGAAAATGTAGCCAATCCGTCGGTGTACCGCAGAAACACGGTTGATGAACGGTGTTTGATATACCGCGTCTCCAGCAACTGAAATCCGGGGGGAAGATAGGTGGGTTGCACCAGCCGAACCCCCAACGCTTCTTCTGCTTCCACATCCTTGATAGGTTGGCTTCGCCGCTCCGCTTTCTCAAATATCAGCTTCTTGTCATTCTTCAATTCGGCTAGCGTCCCCTCAACTTTTTCGCGATCGAACTCTATCTGCGTAAAAACGCCCATGAATTGAAGGTGTCCGGTGTAGTCAAACTCCTCCACGCGCAGGATAATTCCATTACAGCGTGAAATGAAGAGACGCTTTGTAGGTCTACCCTCGAACTGGGGATAGATTTTAATTTCATTCGTTTCTTCGCCTGCAATAGCGCTTCCGGGCGACAGGTGGAATCGATAGTTTTGCGCGAGGAGTTGCATCTCTGCTTGAGAAAGGTTGCTTATCCGTTTCCGTCGTGGTAGGAACTCTCTTCGACTAGAAGGTCTATCACCCCGACTAGGTCGTCGTTCTTTGCGATCTTTATCCTTGAGGCGTTCAATCTCACGGTGTTTATCGAATCGATCTCTGCCGACGACCGATAATACCTTGACTGCATTAACGTCTGGCGGATGGTGGATTACAAGGTCCTCACGAACGGTTAGCCCGCGCGGCGTGTGGAAGGTGATTAACCGCGAACCGGTATAACTTACTGCATCTTCGGCGGCCGCTATGCGCCGCAAGACCTCAAGAAACTGCTCTGGCGTATTGGAGAGAGCATCTTCTGAGGAACCAAAAAGCAACCCGCAAACGAGAAGCGTGGAGAAAAGCCAAACAATGGCGTGAGTCCCGAATCGTGATAGGATTCCTAACTTATTTCTAGGTATTTTCAATGGACCGCCTCCTGTATTCGGAATTCCATTGCTAACTCGTCCAGCTTTTGGGCGCGGACTGCTCAGTTTCCCTATTGGATATTTCATGGTTTAGTCCCCGAGATAAACCTCTAGAAAAAAGTTTGTATCCTCTTCAACATTTGTGGGAGATAATGCTCCATTTGAGTCGAGCGAATCGGTAGCACCGTCTGAGTGCGATGAATAATACACGGAATACTGTGTATGCTCCGAAAGGTAAAGATCGAGCGAATCGTCAGAATCAGAAGTTGGCGTCAAATTAAAATAGACCATCGCGAAGAGCAGGCACGCGGAGACCACCGCGAACGTTCCACCCATCACGGGACGGAAAAACCACTGACGAATATCCTCCGCGCTCGGAAGGAAACTTCGGCAAACCGCTCCGCGATCTGACAATTGCGGTAGGACAAGATCCGCGATAGGAGGCGCTTCGTGTCTTAAAGCGCCAATGCTTTGACGATTCTGCTGGAAGTCCGAGAGCATCTCGACACATTCGTTGCAAGTATTCAGATGCGCTTCAACCCTTGCCCGACCCTCCAGGCTTATCCGGTCGTCCAAGTATGCAGATAGTTGTTTTTGAATGTGATTGTGATTCATGATTTCCACCTCCTATCACGAAAATTGTAAGACCAATTCTCTTAAGACCTTTCTGGCTTCATGTAGTTTTGATTTTACACGTCCAACCGAGCAGCCAATCACCTCTGCCAATTCCTCATAGGAAAGATCTTGCATTTCACGCAGAACCAAGATTTTCCGATAATCATCCTTCAACTCGGCGAGCGCCTTTTGAAGGATTTCCTGCTGTTCTAGGCGCAACACCGATTTTTCCGGGGTTTCTGTGTCGATGGGCACCCAAGGTTGTGAATCGTCAATCTCCATAGCATAGGTTTGGCGCCGCTTTTTCTGATCTTTGACGTTGATACACCGGTTTGTCACGATTCGGTAAAGCCATGTGGAGAAACGCGATCGAAATTGGAATTGCCCGATATTTTCCCAAAGCCAGAGAAAGACCTCCTGCGCCATGTCGGAAGCGTCTTCCCGATTGCCAAGCATGCCGTACGCGATATTGTACACCCAATGCTGGTAATGGCCAATAAGCGCTTCCATGGCGCGCTTGTCACCATCTTGGCAACGAATCACATAATCCTTTTCTTGCTCCTTCGTCAATGCGTCCGCAACTTGGGCGTTTAGAGGCACAGCAGGCAAAACCTCCTCCAAAATGGGGTACATGGCATCCATCCTGAAACGCGTTGGCTAGAAACCCTACGGGTTTCTTCCATTTTCATCTGTTAGACATGTAACGAAGGGAAAAGTTCGTGGTTTATCGTTTTCCGCATTTCGATTTACAGGCGCAAGACTTGATTGCCGTCTGACATACCATTTCGTGGCACCATGCGTTATTTCCGTTCTTATCGGTTCGGGCTGCCCGGTGTCATGGCAACCGCTTTGAAGTTGCCGGTGCCATCGGGAAATCTTCCGATAGCAGTATCGTCCTTTTGTACTCCGAATTTTACAGAGTCAAGCACTTGATTGTGTCGTTCGTCCGTGTCGACGAGGATGAGCGTTTCGCCGTTCTTCGAGAGATTGAAATTAGTGTGCAGTTCCGTTTGGCTCTCGTCATCAGAATCAGCCCAGACAATCAAGTATCCTTTTGGTGCGATGGTTGTTTGTTTCGGAAACTGCCACCATTTGCGAGGGATCGCTAGATCGTCGCTAAGATACATCCCCGCAAGATTGATGGGGTGCTCGCCAGCGTTGTAGAGTTCAATCCAATCATCATGCCCTCCGCGAGCGTCCATGATACTGCTCGTATTGCTCGCCATCAACTCGTTAATTACAACATCCGAACCCTTGGCAGGTGGTGAAATTACGCGATATGTCAACGGTTCAAATTCAGTCTTGGCGGGGAAAAACGCCGTAGTTCCATGTGATTCTACCGCACGCGCCTCAACGTAGTAGCGCACCTCTGTTCCGGCAGGAAAACCTGGGATTTCACCAGTATATACCCCGCCATTCTTTGACATCGGTAGGCTCTGGAACGGGGACAGTCGAGCGTAGGCATAGTATAGGATTACCTCATCAACGGCAATCTCATCGCTGATTTTTGCCATGATCTGTACGCGTTCACCCGCTACCGGGTTTTCCGGCTCCGAGACGGATAGAGTAACGGGCGTCGGTTTATTGATTTCCGGGTGAGAAAGTAGATATTCGCGACGTTGCGTGACGAAGTCTTTAAAACTAGGCGTGCCGCCTCCTCCGCCGGGTCCGAATCCATGAGTCTGTTCTTTGATGTGGCTGGTGGCAAACGCCTCGTAAGGATAAAGCTTCTTGTCATCCGCGCTGACCCCCTCGTCAATTAACGATTGGTAAGCTGCGATAATTGACTCTAACTTTTCCCAATCAAGCCAGTCGGCGACGATGGTACGAATGTGCGATAGGTATCGCGCTCGGAGGTGTGGGATCGCGAATAGGCGTTTGATAACGGGACGCATCTCGTCCTCCTCTTGAGCAACGGGAGACAACATCGGTCCATCGGTTGCCCAAGAGTTCGGACCGCCTCCCCCGGCAAAGCGAAAAGTCTCATTACTATCGTACGGCAGCAGGTGAAATCGACCGTTTGAATCCTGATAAATGGAATAATCACTGCCGCGGCTGAAATAACCGTCGTTGTCAATGAAGACGTTTTCAAGCGCGAGAAACCAAAATGCTCTGTCTATGTTAAAAACGCGGGACAACTCGGCTTCAAGTTGGGCGTCGGATGTATTCTGGAGTGTTCGGCATAAGTTGATTAAGTCAATCCACGCATTGGGCGCACCCTTTTCATTTGTCTTGAGTTGATAGGACTCCTGATAATCCGCCGGGTTGTCGCCGTTGTAGACCAACCCGCTTCCGCGACCGGGCGGCACCTTCCACCGAACGCCGCTTCTGGTGTCAAACCATTCCGAAAGGAAATCCTTGTTATATTGTTGGCTGCTGATGTAAATTCCCCAGTTCTCTCCATTGATAACCAGTTTGACGAAGTTTGCCCTTGACGCGGGAATATAATCGCGAGCGATTCTTGAGTAGAGAACTTCTCGGAGAAAAGATGCGTCCGAATGTCCGTTAAGCAAGTTTAATGTCTTGTACCCTGAAAGACGTTGCTCTTCATCGTTGGCGTCAATAGCGATGTTAAACGACTTCTTTTCGTTCTCAACGGTGAAATAGGACGAACTTCCACGGAAACGGACGCCGACCAATCGAAAAATCTCCCCATCCACAACTAAGTCCGCCGGAACGTCGACATCGGATTTATAGAAATCCCCCAGTTGTTCATACCAATCGTCGTCATGAAAACGTAGATAGAAGGTTCGCAAGGTGTTGTCGTTATAGAGTCCAACATTCTCCGAGATTGCCGCTGCTTTACTGGTTTTCAGGTCGCCTTCAAGCGTGGTTTTTACCAATATTTCGTCCGATGAACGTGAGGCCCCGGGTGCTCCGCGGCTGTCTTGGACGTATTTACGAGCGTCCCCGCGCTCAGACTCATTTAGTTTCCCATCCCCGTCTTTATCGAAACGGTGGACAATCTTCTCCGCACGTCGCGGTCCCCTACCTCTGCCTCCGAATCCACCCGGCCCGCCGCCCCGACGCATCTCGCGAATTGCACGTTCATCCAACCGTACTCCTGTCAACGCCTCTTGAGTAATCGTTTCAAGTAGGATTTCTTTCTCATCTTCACTTAACCGCCCGTCTCCGTCGAAATCGGACCGTTTATCCTCATCCGTGAGGGGTGGGACCGCATTTTCCGTGTTTTGTGAAAAACCGCCCGATACGACCATCATGCAGATTGTTAGTGTAATCGCAAGTGTGTAGCAAATGGGGTCTTCTCGCGTCATACTCTCACCTTAGGTTATTGAAACCCAACTATACTACAATGTTTGAAACTCCTGTTTTCTGGAATTCCACTACGTTTAGACTCTGTCATCCCGCAGATAGGGAAGAAGCAACGCCCTCAAATTACGCTGTGCTTGAAAGAGATGCGCCTTGATGGTGCCGGTAGACCGCCCCATTTTGCGTCCAATTTCCTTCAACGGGAGTTCCTCTTGATAACGGAGAATAAAAACCTCTCTTTGCTTTGGGGACAACTGCATAACGGCTCGACTCAAATAGACGTAGAACTCCTCATTTTCTACAGCCTTGGAAGGTGCCGACGGGTGTCGATTGGCGACATTACTGTAAAACACGTCGTCAGACACCGGATCGTCGCTCATCACGCGGTGTTTTGACCGCTGGCGCATAAAGTCGATGCAACGATTGATTGTGATGCGATAGATCCAACTGTAGAATTGTGAAGCCTTCTTGAAGTTCCCGAGGCCCTGATACGCCTTGAAAAAAACGTCCTGTGTGACATCAAGAGCATCTTCAGGATTTGAGATGATGGCGCGAATAACTCCATGAATACGACCACGGTAGCGAAGATATAACAGATTAAATGCCTCCGAATCCCCGTCCTGAAAGCATTCGACGAGCTGGGAATCCTCGGCATCGGTTTCAAGCACAGATCCGGAGTTGCCAATCGGCACATAGCTAGAACTAAATTGAAACGCTTCCTGAGTCGGCATGGACATCTTTCCCCCGTGCGGTAGTGCGAAAATCCTGGTTAGTTGAAAATGAGCTGCGGATTATCATTCATGATTGGAAATCTCGAATTATCCATTAGGCAGACGAATCTACAATTTGTTCGGAAAAAACCAATAACAATCGGACGCTCGTGCCAACTTATTCAATTTCCATCTCGCCCAATCATGCAAGATCAACCGACTGAATAAGGAGGGCGATAGAAATTCAACAGATTGCTGATCGGCGTTATGCGCCCCGCCGAAGCGGTTGAGGAGCAAGAATTGCTCCAACAGATTAGAGAAGCCGTGCTATGGAGGCCGGAACCCTCTGAGAAACCGCCACCGATGCCGAAGTGGCAGCGATGAAGGAACAGTTCACGAAACGGATTGAAAACGGGTTTGAACTCAGTGAACGGTTTCTCGGCATGTATCCCGAAAGCGAGAAGCGTGATGAGGCATGGATGTACAATATCCAATGTCTTTTGGGACTCTGCAGGCAAGAGGAAGCCAACGCTGAGATCGAAGCGTTCTTGAAGGCGTTTCCCAAATCGAACACGCCTTAGGAGTAAGGATGATTAAGATTGGGCTAATTGAACACGAGGGAAAATACAAGGAGGCGCTCGCCGAGTTAGACAAAATGGATCACTCGGCGGTTCTTCCCCAGGTGTATGAGGAGAAGGCACAACTCTACTCACACATGGAAAATTGGGAAAAAGCCGCCGAATACCGGCTCCTCGCCGCAGAATTGACATTGGGCAAGCCTGCCCCGGATTTCACGCTGAAGGACATCAACGGTAAAACCGTCTCACTCAAGGATTTTCATGGCAAGGTCGTCCTGCTCGACTTCTGGGTGACGTGGTGCGGGCCATGCATCCACGAGCTACCGGAGCTGAAGGCGATTTATGAAAGACACAAGCACAACCCCGATTTCGCCCTCATTAGTATCAGTTCGGATTTTGATGACGAAACAGTCGCGAAGTTCGTCGCGAATAATGAGATGCCGTGGATTCACATCCGCGAGACCGAAGAGATGCAAGTGAAATTCAGTGTGATTGCATTACGCACTACACTGTCATTGACAAGAACGGGCTGATACGCGAAGACAATCTGCGCGGTGGTATCCAACTCAACGCGGTGATTTCCTCCCTGCTTGCCGAAGCGCCGGGCGAACCGGATTCGCCAAACTCCACGAGTTGAGTGCGGATCTGCACAATAGGCGCGGCGAACGGGAGCAGGCGATTCAGGTTGCGATGGACAACGACCTGGATGATGGATATTTGGCGAAGCGAATAAAAGGGATGACGAATCGGATTTCGGAAATCCGCGACAGATCGGCGTTCAAGGCGTTTACGGAAGCTGTCCCCAAGACGGAACAGGACAGGCGGACCGACGAGGCGAATCGCAAGCTGAACGAATTCACCAATGAGCGGATTGAAGCCCGGAATTCCTTCCTACTTGTCAAAGCTGACGGCGAGATATTCATGGGTGTGATTCTGAGTTCAACGGGCCATCTGCTTGTTCCCGACAGTGTCGCCGATGCCACGGACATCCGGGCGAAGATGACAGATTATCTACCGGCTGTTGCTAGGGATTCGGAGGCAAGGCTGGCTGTTATAAAAATTCAGGGCGCGGGCGACTTGCGGCCTGTCGAGATGGGGACAGTCGATGACTTGAAGGAGTACGCGCCGTACAACTTCGCAATGGCAAATGGTCGCACGAGCAGATCGTTTCCTACAATCGTGCTGGTTACGCCCCGTGGTTATTCGGGAAATAGTGACGTTGGACAAATCGCCGTACTCATCGGTGACAGTGTCGGAACGTTTGAAATTGACAAGGCAGGAAATGTCACTTCATTCCAAATCGGTTCAAGTGAATCAAAACTCGGTGATGCGTTTGTCCACTACGATGGCAAATTGCTCGGATTCTGCGTCGAAGATGAGGTCCTCTACAAAGGTTCCGCGCATAGCATGCCCGGTCCGAAATGTAATGTCGCACCAATCGATCAGATTCAAGCAAGCTTGGAACGGATGGGTGTGACAGAAATGCTTGGAGACTAGGGGCTTGCGGTGGGTTGTTGCAATGGGGTAGGGACGTAACGGGAACGTCCCTACGCCGCAATTTGTCAATCCGCCGCCGACCTGTCGGGATAGGTGATGGGACCGCTAACGTTGAATTCTTGACGCAGGCATTTGCGGCAATAATACGTCAGAAGCATTTTGCGATACGTAAAGCCCTTCGCTTGGTTACCGCACGTGTCGCAGTGTTGCTCCTTTATACCTCGAATGGCATCGGTAACCCTTGAACCCGCTGAAGTATTCATTCATACTCTCCTGTTATGGACTCTTGATGAATCAAACCAGAAACTACTACTTGTCTGTTATGCTATACAAACGTATAGTTATCCGAAAAGGTTACAGAAAGTGCAAAAAAAATTTCGGGTTGCGCGTAACTCGATAGTCTACCTTTGCCATCATATTCACCGCCCTTATTTGGCGTAATTTTTAGTAGTGCAATTCATTGCATCTCCGATATTTGCAATGACAAAACCAATCTTCAATACTTATGATAATTTGCGCGCCTTCCATCCTTCCATTCGTCCCGCTTCCATCTTCCACCGTTCTTGACAACCTATTTAGCAGTGTGCTATTCTTTCGCGGTCATAACCTGTAGGCAAGTCTTATTCATCAAAAATCTACGAATTACAGAGGTAATCCCATTTCGTTTGAATAATATTCCGTATAATGTTTTTCAATCATACTAATATGCGAGGACCGATACCAACAATTACCCTCGACCAAACCCGGTAGGCGGGGCATCTTGCCCCGCATAGGAAAAACTTGATTCACGCTATTAATGCGCCGCAAATATAGGGAATTGGCATAAGATGGCTTCAGCGAAGAAAGTCGTCGTCGCGATGAGCGGCGGTGTCGACAGCTCAGTGACAGCCGCATTGATGCTTGAGTTAGGCTACGATTTAATCGGCATCACGATGCGGCTCGGAGCTCCCGATACGCTCGAAGTAGAATCGGGAAAGCCAAATTGTTGTTCGCTTGAAGGCATTGAGGATGCGCGGCGAGTGGCAACCCAGCTTGGGATTCCCTTCTATGGCGTGAATTATGAGGAGATATTCCGGGAGCGCATCATTGATTACTTTGTCAATGAGTATCTTGATGGCAGAACACCGAGCCCCTGCATGATTTGCAATCGAGAACTGAAATTCGGAAAACTTCTGTCTCTTGTCGATAGTTTGGAGTACGATTTCATTGCAACCGGTCACTATGCTAGAATTGAACAAGATCGAGACACTGGACGATATCTTTTACTGAAGGGCGTCAATGCCAACAAAGACCAGTCCTATTTTCTGTCCGCGCTTACACAAGAGCAATTGAGTCGCGCGCTTATGCCACTGGGTGGATTCACCAAAGATCAGGTGCGGGCGATGGCTAGGAGGTTCAAGTTGCGTACCGCCGATAAGCTTGAGAGCCAAGAATTGTGCTTTGTGGCGGACGACAACTATAGACGATTCCTGAAAGAACGGGTGCCCGAAAAGATTCACGAAGGCGATATAGTGGATAAAGATGGCAATGTACTCGGTACACATCAAGGTATCCCTTTCTATACGGTCGGGCAACGCCGCGGACTTGGAATTGCCGCCAGCAGCCCGCTGTACGTCACCCAAGTAGACGCCCAAAACAACACCATCGTTGTCGGTACACCCGCCGACTTGCTTCGGCGAACCATGCTGGTAGAGCGAATAAATCTGATTTCTATTCAACAGTTTGACGAGCCGATTCGTGCTCTCGTCAAAGTGAGATCTAGAGATGAAGGAGCGCTTGCCACCATACGCCCGTTGAGCGAAACCGAGGCGAAAGTCATATTTGATGAACCGCGACGAGCGATAACACCGGGCCAAGCGTCGGTATTTTACGACGGAGATCTCGTCATTGGCGGCGGCTGGATTAAATCGTAACCGGTCGGGATCAAGCGACTGAATAAGGAGATCAAGCAAGCGAATAGCGATCAGCTGAGTGGTTAACGAAGGAGCAACTGACCGATAGGGAAGGCGGTAGAGATCCCATAGAAGATCCCGCGCGATAGTCATTCCTGCGATAGAGATCTCTTCTAGCCCGACCTGTGCGGCATAGTATGTCTTGATAGATTAAGGCGCTTCCCGCACATTTCGGACGGCTAACGCCGTATTTCTCTATAAACGCTTTCTCAAAGTATCCGGTAACAGGTGGCTGATTGTATGGCAGTGTCACTTCGGGAGTATCGCGAAGAAGACCGCTAGCAGTATGAAATGATTTGGACATCGGCTTTCCACGCTGGTGAAGCCTATCCTTCGGAAAGACCGGTTCCGGGATCAAGCGAGACCGTTTATGTGGCAGAACAAAATGGTCGGGTTGCCGGTACCTTCACGATTCGTCCTTCGGAAGTTACGTGTAGAAATGCAGCCCTGACATGTGGTGGCATTGCTTCGGTTGCTGTTTCCGCCGACTCGCGTAAGCACGGCGTGGGAAGAGTCATGATGACCTCGCTGGCTGAAATCAGGCGTGAAGACGGGCTGATTGTCGGGAATCTACGTGCCTCCCACGAAAGTTTCTATCGCAGATTCGGCTGGGAAAGTTGCGGGCGTGAAGTCCGGATCACCTGCCCCGTCAGACTGGTGCCGCAGTTCGAATGTACGTTGCCGGTGCGTCAAATGCGCCTGACGGACTTCAAATTTGTGAACAAGGACAACGAATTGCTGCTTCAGGAAGAGTGGGCGCCGTTAAAAACCGCCTACGATAGATTTGCGCGTGCTTATTCCGGGATGCTTATTCGTGAAAGTATGAGATGCGGCGACTTCGCATGACCAGCGGTAGTCTGCCCTATGTCTTCGTTGCGGGCGATCCGGTGAAGCCTACGCTGTCCTGCGAATCTCCTCAACGAGAGATCAGGATGTCATAGAATTTGTTTGGTCCACTCTGGGAGGGTATCAATCCTTACTCGTAACCTTGGCTGGGGTTGCCATCAATCACGCCACGCTCAGTTGGACAGAGCCTTCAAATGGTCCATTTTTATCTACGTGGTTTACTCAGGGCATTGAGGCGCAGTTGCGCAAGCCGTCAATGTTTCAAGTATTGGATGCCCCACGTTCACTGTCTCTGCTCAAGCCGACAGGTTCGGGAAGTTTCGCACTTGAGGTTGAGGACGAGATCCTACCAGCCAATCGTGGGCCATGGCGAGTGTCCTACACGCCGGAAGGCGTTGAAGTGGAGCCGAGCGACACCGCAGACGTGCAAATGACGATTCAACACTATGCACAGGTCTTAATGGGTGAGCCGAGTTTTTCGGATCTGTTGTCTTACGGACTTGTATCGTGCAGTAGTGACCGAGCGGCACAAGCAGTTAATGGATTATTGGATCCACAAGTGACATACAGCCTTGAGATTTTCTAATTTCCATTTGTAGCAGTCATGCAGCCGCGGTGGGGCTTCCGTGTGAAACCCACCGAGCTCTTAGGTTCTTAATAATCTCTCAAATTTATGCCCGACCATCCCAAACGTTCGCAAAACCAGCAACTTTACTTCCTCACATTCCTCCATACGGTCATTGATAGCTACGCCACACTCTTGCCACATCTGCTGCCCGTACTGTTAACTAGGCTCGCCGCCCAAACCACCGCGAAATACAGCCTTGCCGGGGCATTAATCTCCGTCTACAACTTCTTTAGCGCGCTGAATCAGATCTTTTTCGGCTGGTTGGAGGACCGGGTAAGGTCCATCCATTTCCTGACCTTTGGCGTTGCGTGCACCGCGTTTTGCTTGTCTCTGCTGAATGCTGCCCCCTCCATCGGGGCAGTGTTCTTGCTGTTAATCGCCGGAGGCACAGGCGTTGCGGCGTTTCACCCGTTGGGGACCGTCCAAGCTGCCAGCCTGGCAAAGCAGGGCCGAGGTTTGGGGGTTTCAATCTTTCTCACTGGAGGTAACTTGGGAAGAGCCGCCGGTCCCTTCTTCATCATGCTGTTTTTGGTACGTTATGGCTGGAACAGGTTGGTGTGGTGCATGATTCCCGGTCTTCTCCTCGCTTCTCTCGTTCCCAAAGTCTTGGAATTGCGTCACCCAAAGACGCCCTCGCCGGAAATGGACTACCCTTCATTGCAATCCAAGAAGCAGAGTGCGCTGTGGGATTCGATTAGACCATGTTTTCGTCCCCTGTTCGCGCTTTATCTGATTGCTGTTTTAAGGACGCTAACAACGATAGGGTTGGAAAACTTTCTGTCGCTCTTCCTTGATGAACGAGGGTACTCGAACGTTGCACGCTCGGCTGTTCTTGCACTCTTTCTATTGGCAGGGACGGTCGGTATAGTGGTTGGCGGTTCGCTGTCGCATCGAATAGCGCGCCATCGCATGCTGCTCTTCTCCTTGATTGCCTCGCCGCCACTGCTATACCTTTCTCTTCACAGCTCAAGCACCGTTTTTCTCCTCCTGCTGTTCCTCGGAAATGTGACTCTTTCCGCTTCAACGTCCGTCAACATTGTTTGGGCGCAGCAGTTGCTCCTAGAACGCGAAAACATGGCGTCCAGTTTAATGATGGGTGGTGCTTGGGGAGTTGGCGGTGTCCTAAGCATCCCTGTGGGGATGCTCGGAGATCGTTTTGGATTGGCGAATGTTCTGGATTGTTTGACAGTCCTGCCTCTGGTTGCGGCGCCTCTGGTTGTTTTCTTAAGAAATGGGAGTCTTGGGAGCAGGCACGGAGATGAATATAGTGAGGGTTAATTGCGGCGTGCGAGGTGTCTTCGTCACCGGCACGGATACTGGTGTCGGGAAAACCGTGATTGCCGGCGGCTTAGCCGCTTCACTGGCGTCGATTGGAGTTGATGTCGGTGTCATGAAACCCGTTGCCACTGGCGGTGAGGAACTCGACTCAACCTCAATGGCTGCGGAGGGCAAGATAAGCGAAGGCGCCACTCCAAATCACGCGACAAGCGTGGGGGAGGTCAATCAACACCTCGTTTCCGAAGATGCGGTTTTCCTCAAACACGCCGCGCGAGTGGAGGATAGCCTTGAGTTGATAAACCCGATATGCCTGCGCGAACCCCTTGCGCCTTTCGTTGCCTCAGAGCTAGAAGGTCTGCCAATTGACCTGGAGAGAGTCGATGCCGCGTTTAATCAACTCTGCGGAAAACATGAATTCATGGTCGTCGAAGGTGTTGGCGGACTTGCCGTGCCGATTCGAGACGATATTCTCGTTGCACATCTCGCCGCACGTTTTGAGTTGCCGTTGATCGTGGTTGCCCGTCCAACCCTAGGAACAATTAACCACACGTTCCTAACAGTCGAGTTCGCCAGGTCATTCAACCTTGAGATTCACGGGATTGTCCTAAACGGCTTGCGGCAGGACATGGTAGGGCTGGCGGAAAGCACCAATCCCGCTGAAATCTCCCGACTTACATGTCTGCCAATCCTAGGGGTTGTACCATTTGATGGCCGCTTAGGGCAGCGCACGCCACCCCATGCGTTCTTGGCACAATTCATGACCGAAAATATTGACTGGAAAATTGAAGAACTCCGTAATATAACATGAGAATATGTCCGATGGAGAAAAGCAACGAAGGAAGACGGTCAGGACTTGCGCAGTTCGGTTTGTAGTAGCGATGGTCGATCGCCAAATCAAAGGTGGATTTCCACAAGTGCTGGTGCCTGTAGGAGCGATCTTCAATCATCAAATCGTTGATTTTCCCTCTACTCTCTTCATTCCATGTCCTGCCTAGAACGGGGTAGAGAACGCCTCTGCAATCAAAAGATTTGATACAACCCCCCCCGGCGACTGATAAGATTTGTCTTGATCCGCGTTCAATAATCTGATAGACTTAAAGACACCCTGATTCAAGGAAAGCAAAGACACACTTTGGCTCGCATCAAGATCTGCGGAATCACCCATCTGACGGACGCATTAACGGCAGTCGAAGCCGGCGCTGATGCACTCGGTTTCGTGTTTGTGCCGGACACTCCCCGATTTGTCAAGCCCGATCAAGTTGCTGCAATTATTGCCCAATTACCTCCCTTTATTACAACCGTTGGGATATTCGTGAGCAAAGACTCTGAAAAAATAAGGACGATTGTCGAGCGATGTCGACTGGATGCCATTCAGTTACACGCTGATGTAACGCCCGAATTCTGCCGCAACTTGGATAGTAGAGTCATCAAAGCTGTCCGCGTGAAAGACGAGTCCAGCTTGTCAATCCTCTCGGATTACGATGTTAATGCCTTCCTGTTGGATGCCTACGTCGAAGGGAAGATGGGAGGAACGGGACACGTTTTCGACTGGGATCTCGCGCTGCAAGCTAAAAATTATGGTCGAATCATAATCGCGGGAGGCCTCAATCCGGACAATGCGGCACAAGCCGTGCGCCACGTCATGCCCTACGGCGTCGATGTCAGTAGTGGTGTTGAATCGCAGCCAGGGCGCAAGGATCCGAATAAAATCAGAAAATTCATTGACGCAGTGAGAGCCGTCGAGGCTTGAAACGCTAAAATGGGAACGCTTGAACTGATTTACAAACGCCTACCGAACCGCGTGAACCGTTTTCAGCAGGAACTGCTTTATGAGGATGCCTCTGTAATCGTAACGACCCAGAGGCTCAAGCCTTCCAATCCCATTGCTATTGATGGGGTAACCGTTCTTGATAACGATTTCACGGCGGTGTGGTTTGTCTTCGCTAATCTATGGCACGATGTCGGAAAGATTTATAACCTTGAGGATGTTTTCACGGGATACTATTGCGACATCATTACGCCGATGCATCGGGCTAAGAATCACTTTGAAATCACCGACCTATTCCTGGATCTGTGGGTAATGCCCGCTGGCAGTTATCAGATTCAGGACAGTGACGAATTTGAAGAGGCTATCGCCAACGGCTGGATTCAGCCTGATTTGGCGGACAAGGCAAGAAAGGCGCTTCAAAATCTGATTGCTGAGGTTGAATCGGGCGTTTTCCCGCCGAAAATCGTGGCGGACTGGGAACTCATGAAATAATTACTGTCGGTTCTTGAACCGTTCAATCATAATATCTATAGAGGACTCAACATGGTTATGACATTCCAAGGAGAGGTTCGTGACGATCTCAGGCTGTTTGCCGGGAGCGCCAACCCGGAGCTAGCTAAGGAAATTGCCATGACGCTGGGCGTTGAATTAGGCAAGATTTCGATCTCGCCGTTTCCCAATAGCGAGACCCGTGTTCAGATTGAGGAGAGCATTCGCGGGACGGATGTTTATATTATCCAACCGACGTGCCAACCCTCCAATGATCACTTAATGGAACTGCTCCTTACCATTGATGCCATGAAGCGCGCCTCGGTGCGGCAGATCACGGCGGTGATACCGTATTTTGGCTACGGTCGCCAAGACAAGAAATCCACGGGCCGTGAACCCATTAGCGCCAAGCTGGTTGCTGATCTCCTTAACCGTGGCGGGCGCTAATCGTATTGTTGCTGTTGACCTGCACGCCGCTCAGATTCAGGGCTTCTTCGACATTCCCGCAGATCATCTTACGGCCTTAACGACTTTGGCGGATCATTTCAAGCAAAAACAAATTGATAACGGTGTCATTGTCGCGCCCGATGCCGGACGGGTGAAATTGGCGGAAAAATACTCAAATATTCTGGGATTCCCGTTGGCGCTGATGCACAAACGCCGCACGGGTGTCGGTGGGCGAGAGGTTGAGGCGGCGGGTATTGTCGGCGATGTTGCAGGCAAAAATCCTATTATCGTTGACGACGAAATTGCTACCGGCGGCACCGTACTTGAACAGGTCGCGGCATTAGAGATGGCGGGATCGAAACCGGCTTACATTAGCGTGACACACCCTGTACTCGCCGGAGCTGCCCCGGAGCGCCTGCGGCACCCTGCGATTCGAGAGGTTGTTGTGACTAACACAATCCCGGTTCCCGCTGAAAAACAAGCAAACGGAAAAATTGAGGTTCTTTCCATCGCTCCCCTCCTGGCAGAAGCCATTCTAAGAATTCATCAGCACCGGTCCGTTAGCCAAGTCTTCTCTGCTCAACAGTTGGTCTTTCCCGTCTAGATCTTCACGGGAATCTGTGCATGACCTGTGGGTTGCATTGAACGATCGAAACCCCGAATAGTTTGTAGGGTGCGATCGACGATCATCAAATCATCGATTTCCCCTCTTACTGCGATCAACTGAGCGGATAGCGAAGGAGCAACTGACCGATAGGGAAGGCGGTAGAGATCCCATAGTGAGTGCGATAGCAAATCTCGTGCGATAGAGATTCCTCTGCAATCATCAAGTCGCGGGGAAATCGCCAAGGTGTATGGCAGGCGACAACAAAACCTGAAAAGCCCTGGAAAAACAACTCCGGGAGTTCATTCTAGAGAAATCACGATGGGTTCAATACCCTGTGATTCCCTTAGTTGCTCCGCGAATTCCACGGCTTCATGCCGTTCTTTGAAACGTCCGACCGTCACTCGGTACCACGGTTGGGATTTGATTACCACCCGAGAGGATTGAATATCATCTGCGATATCTAACGTCTTCAGGTTCTCAACGAGCAGTTCTGCACTCTCACGGGATTTGAATGAACTGACCATTAATGTCCACTTCCCCCGCATATTTTCCTTTAACCGAGCCGACGAACGAAAATCGAGTTCAGATATCTCACTAGATGTCTCTTTCACGCGGTTAGAGATTTCGGAAATCATATCTGCGTCTAGACCAAGGGAACCTGATATGGATAACACGACCTCTACGCGCCGGTTTTTGTGGCGAATGGATTCCACATCGTTATCCACGATTGGCTTTTCCTCACCATAACCTTTTGTCTTCAACCGTGCCCAGGAAATGCCAAATTCACGAACAAGATAGTCCTTCACTGCATCCGCACGCTGATGCGATAGTTCGAGATTGTAGTCGGCATCGCCAATACTATCCGTATGCCCTTCTATGCTTACCTGCGCCTTTGGATACGTGAGAATCACCTTCGCAAATTTTTCTAGAACCGCCCGATAGCCATCGCTGATTTCATAAGACCCCGTATCAAAAGCGATGCCCGGAAGTGTCAATACAACCTCGCTATCTTCTGGTTTCTGTTCTGTTGCCTCATGCTGAGGCGGTAACACGTCCTCGGAGGTAACCTCCTCTTGGGGCGTGGCATCCTCATCGACTAGCAGTTTCTTTGAGGTTAAATCGATTAGCTGAAGAGGAGCGGTTTCCGAATTACGATTGCCGGCGATGTCATGTATTGTCATCTCTAAATGGTAGTCCGCTTCCGAGTCCGCGAGCAGTTGAGAACGCTCCCAGTTGTTCCAGACAATCGTGTTCGACGGTGGGCTGTCTCCCGCGAGTGTATCTATGACATCTCCTCCGCTCTTTACAATCTTCAGTTCCCATTGCACAATCTGATTCAAATCTGGCGTCTGTATATGTACTGTTGGTGTGTTGGCTGTCCGCGAATCGCTTGAACTCGCCTTGGTATCCGCGTCCGATGACGGCTCAATCAAAAGCGGTTCCGCCTGGATTTCGAAATCTGTCGGAGTAGTATCTACCTCAACGGTCACTTCGCGCTGTAAATACTGATAATTCCGCAAATCGAGCACCGTGAATTGAGCGGTGTATGTGCCGTCGTTTACTAGATTACCGGCATCGTCCTGTCCGTTCCACATGAGTACCTCTTTACGTAATCCGGTTCCGGAATAGCGCCTCAAGGTCTCACCGTGCTCATCGTGGATTTCCAACGTCCATTTCGCATTAACGGGAATGGTTAAGCTAAATGACGCAATATCCTTAATGTCGTCGCCATTTGGCGAAATTACCCGCTCGGAAACCCGGAAGTCCGTTTCATTTTCACGCAGTGTAACTACCGGATCGATAGTTTTTGGATGTTGTGGAGGAGGGGTGGGCATTATGATTGGGGCAGGGAGTTCTGGAGGATTGGTCGGAGCCACAGTCGGAATGCCGTTCCAACGAAAAGTTGCGGCAATCCAATGCGATCCCTCATCAAATTCGCCGCCGTTGAGGTATGCGTAATCAAATCTCCCTGTGTCACTGCGCAAGCTGAATCCACTTGACCATTCTCCCTCGGTGAAATTTTCATGGTTTGTAATTGCAGTATAGCCAAAGCGAATGCCGAATCGTCGGTTGAATATCCACTTTTCTACCCCTAAATGCAGGCGAAATCGGTCTTTCCATGTGAGTTGGTCGTCATTGTGCAGCGTGAAATCGCTCGATAAAATCGTACCCCAGTCAAGATGATACGCTGTACCGAAACGAGCCACAAGCGGCAAATCTTGAATGAGTTGTCCATCTCTATACAGTCGGCCGTCAAAATCTTCAAAACTCAATCCGAAAGCGACTCGATCGCCCAAGCGCGTCAACTTCCGCGAAACCTGAATCCCGATGTCATAAGACCATCCAAGATGTGTGTTGGCACCTCGACTCCGACGATGATGGCGGATATTGGCGCCTGCGGCAACCGATTTTCCAAATGAGTATCCGTAGCCTAGGAGCATGATTCGATTTTGTTCCCGATCTTCGCCCCAGCCATCAAACCAAGAGCCAAACGAGATATTCCCGATTTTTCTGGTAGAAATTCCGAGGTTTTCCGGATTTAAGCCAATTGAGAACGCCCCTTCTCGGTTTGTCAAGTTTTCGGCAAAGGGTAACCCGACCAAGGAAACTTCCATTCCGCTCAAAAACCCGAGTGATGATGAATTCCAATAGAAGCTGTCGCTCCCGGCTGGTCCCGCGGTGAAGGCACTCCCCATCCCGAGCGCTCTCGCACTTGCTCCGACGAGGATGTCCCTGTCGCTGATGTCTGATTTTATCTCGGTTGTTGAAGAAATGACCAATATCAGTGTAAGAGTTGCTGTTACGGCAAAAGTATTTAATTTCATAATCCCGTGCCTGTTTCAAAGATTCTAAGCAACTTTTAAGAATAAACTTCCACTTCGATTTAGATCTGACCCGCTCCTGCCGGAGTGACAAATCCAGCAGATCTTTTTCTAGCTATTCAGCTTCAATTCTCTCGCTACGGAAGAGCGGTATGTCTGTAGAACACTGATAGCTTCAATACTCTGCTCCAGAGGAGCAGCATGTTTGTGAAACGGGCACAGCCTCGATTCTTCCCCAGTCGCTGCGGAAGATTAACTTTTCTATTGAAATTTGCTTATATATGAATACTGTGGATTTCTTATTTTTCTCATTAATAAACGTCTACCTGATGTTGATGGATACAGCAAACCCTGAAATACCGCGCCCATGGAGTAGATAAGATACGTCAATGGCGTAATGTGTGTTTTTGGAGGATATGCTGTGAATCCCATGCGGAAAAGTTGGTGTTCAGCGTATAATCGCAATGGAAAACAGTAGTGGTTTCAGTTATAATATCTGCAGTGAAGTCCACCTGCCTTCCGGTTCAGGCATCTTGAATTACAGGCATAGATGTTTACTAACCGCAAAGCTATGGACTAAGACACCGTTAGCAGAATCGAACATAGTGCGATTGGAGAGATCGAGGTGAAACATTGTCGTCGGAGATCAACTAAGTTGTGGAAGGACGACAAAACTGCGCTTTGAATAGGGCAGGATAGCATATACCAATAGAACGAAATCCGAGGAGAATACTATGGTGCGTATTGGTGTCATCGGTACAGGCGGCATGGGCAGCGCGCACTGCAATTCGCTGCCAAACGTTGAAAACTGTGAGTTCGTCGGCGTGGCGGACATACGGCTTGAAGCCGCGCAAGCCATCGCCGAACAGCATCATGTACGCGCGTTTCAAGATTTCCACGAACTATTGGAGATTGCCGACGCTGTCATTGTTGCCACGCCGCCCATGATGCATCGGGAGGTTGTCGTTGCAGCGGCGGAAGCGGGCGTTCACGCCTTCTCCGAGAAACCGCTCTCCATCACCCTTGCGGACGCCGACGCCATGATTGACGCGGCAAACAGAGCTGAAACGCATCTTATGGTAGGGCAAGTGCTTCGCTTTTATCCGGTGCATCGTCTCGGCAAACAGTTGGTCGATGGCGGCGAAATCGGCGACGTGGTGTACATCGAAACGGATTATAGCGGTGCCTTCAATGCGGCGCGGGAGCGCCCATCAACATGGTACGGTACCGTAGGCGGGCTTCTCGAAAACGGAATACACAAGTCCGATCTCATCAACTGGTTTGGTGGCACTGCCTTGACAGTTGCGGCGGAAGTGGACAGTTTCTCCGGGAACGAAGATTGGGAAGACTACACAGTCTCGCTAATCCGCTACGACACCAAAGCCGTGGGCATACTGCGTTGGGGCGGCTTTATGGGTGCCCGCGGTACAACCGACACCATTATTGACGGATCGAAGGGCTCCCTACGGCTCGATATGGGAGCGGACATTGCCTACCTAAAGAAGATAGGCGAATCCGACTGGACTCCTCTCACTCCTGATCGGGGAGCGCCGCACGGCGTGGTCGGAGAATTAACCCATTTCGTCGATTGCATTCGGGACGGTAAGACGCCGTTGGTTGATGGCGTAGCCGGACGCCGCGCCGTTGAAATTGCGTTGGCAACCTACCGATCAGCAAAGGAACAGAGCAAAGTCACCTTGCCAATCCACGATTGATGAGAATCGTACTTACCCATATTGGATTCTGAAGAGTGAGGATTCAACGTATTGTGATATTTACCAGATGTCTATCGTAGCGACCATGGGTTGGGGACGCCGTCGTTCATGCTGCGTGAGTTCACCACGGCAGCCTAAAGAATCTGTAATAATTTCAACTGAAATCGGTGCTCTTCCACCATCATCTCTACGGCTACTCTAAGGAGACTCTTGTATGAACCAAACGTCAGGAAACGGAAACTATCTCGCCAATCAAAGCGTCAGCGAGGAACAGATTCAAGCGTGGGTCGATCGATTTCACCGTGATGGCTTTTTGTTCCTGCAAAATGTCTTGCCGCCAGATTGGTGTGCCCTGATGCGCGAAGACCTTGATAAGGCGCTTAGGGAAAACCTAAACGGTCTCAACAATGTCAACGATCGTATTGCGCTGGCACACCGCATGTTTGAAACCAGCGAGGCGAATCTCAGGCTGTTTGATCTGGAACCGGTTGCCGGTTTCGCTGAGGCGCTCGTCGCGCCAAACTGCCACGTCATCCACAACAACTCCTTCCAAAGCCCGCCGGGCGGTGGCATTACGGGTTGGCACCAAGATGATGCCCCGCACATTACTGTCACGGATGGGAAGCCTCTCGAAAACATCCGCCTTTCGGTACTGTTCTTCACGGCGAACTACTACTTGACCGATGTCACCGAAGTCAAATATGGCCCCACCGAGGTAATTCCCGGTTCTCATCTATTTGGCGCCAGTCCACCGTCCGAACTCGAAGGCACGGAGTGGGAGGACAGTATCCATTGCAACTTGGGAAAAGCTGGGAGCGTCATCATGTTCAATAATCAGCTGTGGCATCATGGAGGGGTTAATCAGAGTGAGAGAACGCGCTATATCACACAAATTACCTATGGTCGCCGGATAATTGGCCACAAATATTACCCATTCATGAATTACAACATGCCTGAGCACATCTACAAGGACACTAATCCGAGATTAAGGCGGCTCCTCGGTTTCCTTGATCACGGGAATTATGGATAAGTCAATATCCCTATCCGAGCATATTTCAGCCGGGAGGTGAATATGGAGAGAATTCTGGTCACTGGGTCCGTAGGGCAGATAGGATCTGAACTAACTCTTGCCCTCAGAGAGCGGTATGGTAATGATAATGTGGTTGCGGGAGGTCGCAAAACTCTTCCGAGTGAAGAATTGCGAGATTCAGGCCCCTTCGAAATTGTGGATTGCACGGAGGTTGAAGCCGTTGATCACGTCGTCAAAACGTATGAGATTGATACAGTATATCACCTTGCCGCACTGCTATCGGCAGTAGCTGAGAATGAACCTCAATTGGCATGGAAGGTGAACGTTAATGCGTTGGTGAACGTCCTTGAGGTCGCGCGTGAACACGACTGTGCAGTCTTCACCCCTAGTTCCATTGGTGCATTTGGACCGACAACCCCTGCCGACAATACGCCACAAGACACCATCCAGAGACCCACGAGCATGTACGGCGTCACCAAAGTCTCCGGCGAGCTACTATGCGATTACTACTATGAAAAATTTGGTGTCGATACACGCGGGTTGCGTTATCCGGGGATTATTTCGTATGTCACGCTGCCGGGTGGCGGCACCACGGATTATGCCGTGCAAATCTTCTATGACGCGATAAAGCGCCGAAGATACACGTGCTTCTTGAAGCAGGGCACGAAGCTGGATATGATGTATATACCGGACGCTATCAAGGGTGCTATTGCGATAATGGAAGCCGATCCGAGCAGGTTGAAACACCGCAACGCTTTCAATGTGTCCGCGATGAGTTTCGCGCCCGAGGACATTGCGGCAGAGGTAAAGAAGTTGATTCCCGACTTCACTATGGATTACGATGTGGATCCGTTGAGACAGAGTATCGCTGACTCTTGGCCCAATAGTATGGATGACAGCGCGGCAAGAGAGGAATGGGGCTGGCAGCCGGACTACAATTTACCTCGAATGTGCGAGGATATGATTGAAAAACTAACGCCAAAACTAACTTGAGTCCCTCGTACAATTGTGCACCGCGCCGGAATTAGTCAAGTCGAACTCGAACAACTACGCCGCCCATGACATCTTTTTCTCTGCCGTCGAGAGGGTTCGCCGAAAGCGTGGCATAGTGCTCCTGTGCGCTCTCGAATTCGCGATAAACGAAGTAAATCATAAGTTCTAACGCACCCAAGAAGATCCTGTGAAAGGATTGTTCCAAATCTAACAACAAGCAAGTCCCGAAGTTCATGAGATATATTGGTCGCAAAACCAATCTCCTTACACACATTGAGGATGTAATACTGAAGAACACTCCACAGAAAGGGGTTTTTTGCGATCTATTTGCGGGAACCCATTCGGTTGCGGCGCATTTCAAGAACCTAGGATTCCAAATCATTTCCAACGATATGCTTTACCTCGCCTACGTTTTCGGGCGAGCGCTGATTCAAAGCAACAAGGCGCCGACTTTCACCAAGCTGACACACCTTCCGGATGCTCACGCATACGGTCTCTTCGATGCAATGGAAACCTACCTGAAGGTCTTGAGTTATCTAAACCGGCTTGATGGGATTTCCGACGGTTTTATCTTTAATGCCTACTGTCCCGGCGGAGACAATGAATACAATCGGCAATATCTCTCCGACGAAAACGGACAGAAGATTGACGCCGTCAGACAGCAGATTGAGGAGTGGAGGCAACACAATCTAATCGCCGAAGACGAATACTATATCCTCCTGCTCTCACTCCTTGAGGCGGTTTCCAAGGTAACCAACATTTCGGGGACTTACGGTGCGTATCTAAAAGGCTGGGATGCGAGAACCTACAAAGAATTGACGCTTGAACCGATTGCCTCAATTCCATCGGACAAAGAACATACCGTCCATCGGCAAGACGCGAACCGTCTCATTGAGAAGATTGAGTGCGATATTCTCTACATAGATCCGCCGTACAACACCCGCCAATACATTACGAACTACCATCTCCTCGAAACCATCGCTCAATATGACAATCCTAGCGTTTACGGCAAAACAGGGCTCCGTACATATTCCGAAGCGGAGAAATCGGCGTACTGCTCTCAGGCGGGGTGTCTGCGCGCCTTTGCCGCGTTAATCTCGCGTGCTAAGGCGAAACACATCGTCGTGAGTTATAACAGCGAGGGCATTATGAACGAAGCTGAGATACTTAGCGTGTTAAGTGAAAAAGGGGAAATGCCGGAATTAATTCCTATTGATTATCGTCGCTTCAAGAGCAATTCAACCGGTACATTAAGTAACAATAAGAACGTAAGAGAGTATTTATTCTATGTCCAAACAAATTGAGAAGAAAACACAAACGGGAACGATGGATGCACGCAACACGCTTAACGATTTAACCGGCAGGGAATGGGTCTACTTTTTGAACTCGATTGAACTGATTGAAGGCGAGCCTCATCTCCTCACAGGCGAAAAACTCAACGACTTGTCGGAGGAACAGTGGGCAGAACATCAGAGTCCGCTCGTTGACACATTTTATCCGACTTCCGGTGGACACAGCCATGCGCATCACATTCGCAAGAAGCATCCATCACCAAAACCGCCGCAACTCATGAAGCGATTTATCGAGTTTTTCACCAAGAAAGACGGCTGGGTGCTTGATCCGTTTGTCGGTGTAGGTGGTACGCTATTGGGGTGTTCAATGGCAGGAAGACACGGCGTGGGGGTGGATTTGTCCCAAGACTATCTCAATCTTTACCGTAAGGCGTCCGAGAGCTTAAATCTCGAACTCCAGACAGTTTACCAAGGAGATGCGAGGCGACTTGACAAAATCTTCAATGGGGAAGATTATCTGTTCGATCTCATCCTGACCGACCCACCCTACGGAGATATGCTTTCAAGAAAACGCACCGGCGAGCGAAAGAAGAGAACCGGCGACGATTCACCAACGCCGTTTACAAGCGATGAGGGCGATCTTGGAAACATGCGGCACGAACAGTTCTACGAAGCCCTAAAATCCGTTATCGTTCAGTCAATGGAGTTCCTCAAGGTCAAAGGATACGTGGTAGTCTTCTGTAAAGATCTTCAACCGACCGCTGAACATCACAACCTGATTCACGCTGATGTGGTCAATGCGCTGGTGCAGATACCTAATCTCAGGTTCAGGGGCTATAAAATCTGGTATGACAAGTCGCTGAAACTCTATCCTTTTGGTTATCCGTATGCGTACGTGTCCAATCAACTACATCAGTTTATTCTAATTTTTCGCAAGGAAAGATAAATATGGCGACGCGCACATTCGGATGGGTGCAAGACTCAGGTAAAATAGAAAACCTCCGCAAAACGGTGGAAATTTTCGATCGTAGTTCATCTACCTATCAGGAATTGATTGCGAATCGTATACCCGCGCTCGTTCAAGAACAAGATGGGAGAGATCGGTTTCTTTCCGAGTTAAGTCGTATTCCTCTTAAATTGAAATATACTAATCTGGTCGGTACCGCTTTTAATCCGCGATCTGAATCCCGTTGTAATGGCATTTTACAGGCGGCTATCAAAGGCCAGAGGAGAGAATTCATCGGAGATTGGCCCGCAGACAATTTCCTGAGATGGGCACATGCACTCGGTTTTATTCAGTTTGATAAGAACGCAGATTGTTTCTCAATCACCGAAGTTGGCCTACAGTACGTGACAACAAAACCGGGAACCTCCGACGAAACAGAAATCCTTTCCCAAGCGTTTCTCTCCTACCCACCTGTGATGCGGGTGTTGAATCTACTAGCAGATGGTTCGCACCTGACGAAGTTCGAAATCGGCAAACAGCTGGGATTTGTAGGCGAAGATGGCTTTACCAGTTTGCCTCAAAATATCTTGGTGCGCTCTCTTTGTCAAACAGAGAATTCAAGTGATAGGAGCAAGATGCTAACAGATTGGGATGGCACATCGGACAAATATGCCCGAATGATTGCAAACTGGCTAAAGCACATGGGCTGGGTGACACAAGCTAAGAAGCGGGTAGCAGCGACTTTTGGGGACGAGAGATGCGAATATCTCATCCCTCAAGCCTATGTAATAACTGCCGTAGGCTTGCAAGCGAGAAGGAGAGGACTGGGAACTAATATCCAGAGTCGAATCTCAAAGAGCGTCTTCTGGGAGATGTTGGCGACCAAGGGAAAAGATCGAGATTATATCCGTACGCGTCGAGCACTAATTCTTCAAGGGATTGCTGGAAAATCTTGTTCACTTCAATCCTTGGTGCAGCAGTTGGCAGACAGAGGATTCGACGAGTCTGAGACAACTATTTCCAATGACCTGAGCGGGTTGACACGAATTGGCCTCAATATTCAGCAGGAACAAGAAGGGCATTTTCTGCAAGATACCATTAAGAATCTGGAGATTCCGGGACTTTCCAGCGAAAACAAAGTAAAGAGCGATGTTCAAGAATTAGTCGACGAGTGCCGAGCCGTTTTAGACCATGTCCCTCACGATTATCTAATACTTATACCCATGAGTTTTTCAAACCAAGAAAGTCGATTGTTTGAAATGAAAACGACCGAATTGCTCGTGGATCAGTGCGGGTTTGATGGTCTCCATTTGGGCGGGGCAGATCAACCGGATGGCTTAATCTTCACTCAGAAACTGAGGGAAAATTATGGCGTAATCATTGATACAAAGGCGTACGAGCATGGATTTAACATTCCCGCATCGGAACGAGATAAGATGGCACGTTACGTCAGTGAAAACAACTTACGGAACCAAACACATTCGCAGAAGTGGTGGAGGCATTTTCCTTCCGAAATTAACGTGTTTAAGTTCCTGTTTGTATCTGGTAAATTTATCGGGACCTACGAAACGCAACTGAAACGGATATCAGAATTGACCCAGTACACACCGGGTGCAGCAATCACATCCTTCAACCTGTTACTACTGGCTGAGGAAATTGCCAAGAAGACAATCGCTTTCCAAGGTACCGGCGAAATGTTTAGTTGTCTTTCAGAAGTAGACGTCAAAAGTTTCTAATCATTGCTCTTCTGGAACTATTTTTCTCATAATGATTCTCAAATTTAGAATCCAGATGCGCTCAGAAATCATATACCGAAATAGTATGGAGAACAATAAATGTTCAATGGCCAAAGGCCCCCGTATGTTCTCAGATAGACCGGTTATTCCTGCGATATTGATTAGCACTATTATTGCGACTCTCCTCTGTCACCGTAACTCTGCTGGCTACCATGTCAGATGGAATAAACGCGAACAAACCCACGGCATAGATGAGATTATTCGTCGGACATCAATGAGAAGCTCGAATCGTGACTGAAGCAACGTTATTTGTGTAGTTCAGAAAGTCATAAAATTCCGCTTCCTCATTCGTGTCATTCTTGTTGAGTTGATAGTCTGCGAGGAGCGTGACACGTTCGTGGAACTGCCAGTTGAGTTGAAAGTTTAAGCCAAGCTGTGTGTCCATACGCTTCTCGGCATCGTCGGCTATGAACCCATCCGCACCTCGAACACGTCGTCCGTCAAATTCGACTCCCAAGCGTGATAAACGTAGACGCGCCCAACTTCCGGCATCAATCTTGTAGAATGCGCTCAACGCTACCTCTGCGCTGAAAAAATCGTAGAAATCAACGTTTGAACTATTCATGAATAGACTGAACTCCTCCTGCAAAACCACGCGATCCGAAGCGATCTGAATTAATTTCGCGGAACCGAATTGGCGCATGTCACGCCGTGATTCCCCGGGTTTTATCCCCGCTATCCCAAGCACCAGAATGTTCAGATTACCTTTGTAGCTTTCCCGCTCAATCGAATATTCTAACTTGCCCAGCATCCGTTTCAGCAAACCCAGTTGAAGACGCGCGACGCCTTGATGGCTTGTCGAACCAACGAGAAGGAAATCCTCGCGGCGCGTTTGCTCGTCATCGAATCGGTGCAGCCGCAGGTTGTATTCCAATACCTTACCGAATCGAAGTCCCATTTGACGTTGCATGCTGTCGTAGGTGTCGTCCTCCCTATCTAATCGTTGAAGCTGGTGAGAGAGGATAAGTGCGGGAAGATCTGGCTTTGCTTGGAAACTCACCTCGGTTAGAAAGAGGTCGGTCAACGCGTCGAATTCGTTGAGTTGTCCGTTTTCACCAATGTAGTTTTCAAACTGCGGAGTGTATTGGAACTTGACTCCAAAACGATCACCAAGCGGCAGTGTGCCCTGGAGATTGACCCCCGCTCGGTTAATCAATCCGGAAAGCTGAGGATTCTCTCTGCCTGCCAAGCTGCTGGTGTTCGGGTCGATACTCAAACCGAATTCAATATGATCATTAAACACATTACTGACTTGATAGTCGATCAAGAGTTCGGGTTCGGTTGCTTTAGGCGATTCTGTTTTTTCTTGAATCAAGCGCTTGCCAAAATCTGTTTGGAGTTGGGCTGTCCCGATGGAGATGTTTAAACCCAAGAAGATAATCGTGAACAGCAAAGAGGCCTTGAATTTCATTACGTGGATATAGTTTGTCAAAATTATGCCCCCTATCTACGATGCGCGTGAATCAATATTGCCAAGTTCTTGCGCAGTCTGGTTTGTAACCGCGATTCTCGATTATCGAACAACCCCAAACCAACACGTGAATCACCGAATCAACCCTTCCCACGGGCTTGATGCCGTTGCGTACAGTTTCTTGGGAATCCGACCGGCTAGGAACGCCGTCCGTCCGGCTTCGATCGCTTTCCTCATGGCTTCCGCCATCAGCACCGGCTGTCGCGCCTTTGCAACCGCCGTGTTGAGGAGCACGCCGTCACACCCAAGTTCCATCGCAATCGCGGCATCCGAAACCGTTCCAATTCCCGCATCAACGATCAAAGGAACGCTAACGATGTCGCGGATAATCTGAATGTTGTAGGGGTTGCGAATCCCCATTCCGGATCCGATCGGGGCGCCTAACGGCATAACGACCGCACACCCCAAATCTTCCAACTTCTTGCATGTTATCGGATCGTCGTTGCAGTAGGGCAACACCGTGAATCCATCTTTAATCAACGTTGCCGCCGCATTTAGCAACTGTTCAACGTCGGGAAACAGCGTTCGGTCATCACCGATGACCTCCAACTTGATGAGGTCGGTGTCAAGCGCCTCTCGCGCAAGATGAGCTGTAAGAACCGCCTCTTTGGCGGTGAAACACCCCGCAGTATTCGGCAGAATCGTGTAATTTCTCTCCCGGAGCAGGTCGAACAGATTCTCCCCGGAATTCTCGCTCGGTTTTACTCGGCGAATCGCAATCGTAGCAATCTCCGCCCCACTTGCCTCAAGGGCGCGGGTCATCACATCGAAATTCGGATAGCCCGCTGTCCCGATAAGTAGGCGCGATTGATACGTCTTTTCACCGATTTTGAGCCCTTCCATCTTGTCTTTTCCCATTAACTCTGTATCCATTCAATTCAATAGACATGAAAAGGAAGTATATCAATGTCATCCACCATTGTCAATCTCAATCGCCTTTTAGCCAATAGTAGCCCGTAGGTTGGGTTGAACGATCAAGCGAGTGGATAACGAGCGCGATAGAGATCCCAGTGCGATAGAGATTCTCAGGTGTATAGTAGAACAGGTCTCGCAGGACCACAAGCCCCAGAGGGGGATCAAACGAGTGAATAGCGATTGCGATAAAACTCCCCGCAGGTAATATCACTCAACAGTTCAATAATGGCTTTGACATCAAATTTCCAAACAGGCTCTTAATCCGTGATTCATACAATTGTCGAATGCCTCTGATGGATTCTACAAGGTGTATGGCAACTTCCCTCTTCCACCCTTCCGTTCTTCCATCCTTCTCCACGCTTCATTTGCCACCAAAATTACATGCAATTGCCCGATGTTCTACCTCCGAAAAACTATTGAAAAAGCAAACTACCTGTGCTATCATAGCCAAAATCGTCAAGCGTCTCTCTAGCCAAGATTGATGGCAACAACTATCGTGCACGTTCCAAACAAATATCTAATCCTTCAACACAATCTTCTGCTCGCACCTCCGCTTTTTGATGGACTGTCTCAAGCGCGAGTTCCGTAAGGTGAAAATCCATGCAATCTTTTATTGATTCCAGAGATATTCTTGATAACGGCGCCGAACTGCAAAAACGTATGGAGCAGGACGGTTGCTTGTTTATCAGTGGTTTATTGCCCGGTGAAACGGTAGAACACCTCAGACTAAAGCAACTGAAAATCGGGCTTGAAGAAGGCTGGGTCAGTGCCGACGCGCCGCTTCAGGATGGGGTTGCGGACCTCAGCGACTTCGGTGTCGAACCGGAACCGGAGTATATGCGCGTCCTAGGTCGCATGACAAGTCTCCAAGAGTTCTACGCCTTAGCCCAGCACCCCAATCTCATCGGCATGTTTAATCGCATGCTCGGCGAGACCGTGCTACCCCATGCCAAGGTCATCGGACGCTGTCTCTTCCCGCAGCGCGAAGCATTCACGACACCGCCGCATCAGGACTATGTGTTCATTCGAGGAACTGCTGAAACCTACACCGCTTGGATACCGCTTCAAGATCTCCCCCCTGAAATGGGAGGCCTTCAAATTGCCGCCGGTTCGCACAAAAACGGTATTTACGAGTATAGACCGGCGCTTGGCGCGGGAGGCATGGGGGTTAACGAATCCTTGGAAGGCTCGTGGGCGAACAATCCGTTCAAACAGGGCGATGTGCTCATTTTTCACAGCATGGTCGTGCACAAAGGGGTTCCCTGCACGGGCAAACGGTTGCGCCTCTCGATTGATGCACGGTATCAGCGGCTTAGCGAACCGATTGGCCCCGGCAATCTTTCGCCGCATGCCGGAGGGTCGTGGGAGCAAATTTACGCGGATTGGCTCTCCGATGACTTCAAATACTACTGGAAGGGGTGGAATCTGGACGACGCCGATTATGCCAGCCGATTCTCGGAGAGTGATGCAGAAGCGGCGGAAGTCGTTGAAGAACGAGATCGAATGGCGTTTGAAATGGGTGAAAACGGCGACACAAACGCAATTTCGGCGCTTCAACGTATAATGATGCGAGACGACAATCCGGAAAAACGCCAAAAAGCCGCCGACTTGCTGGATACATTGCAGATTTGACGCGAATTCCGCTTCGATCCAAGAGCGTATAATCTAGTCTGACCTGTAGAAAAGGAGAGCTAGATGGGTAACGTAGTGAACCGTGAAATTCACATTAAACGTGCGCCTTCCGGCATGTCTACCGAGGACGATTTTGAAATTGTCGAAGTGTCAATCCCCGAGCCCGGTGCCGGCGGCGCGGTTGGCTCTCTCGTTTTCCAAATAGCCAAAATCTAAAGAATGCCGCGTCGTCGGTAGCACGGGGGCGGACAAAACAGTGTCGTGGCTCGTTGATGAACTTGGAATGGATTCCGCTATCAATTACAAGAAGGTTGACGACTTGGGCGCGGAGTTGGGAAAACATTGCCCCGACAAAATAGACATCTTTTTCGACAATGTTGGCGGAAATCACCTTGAGGCGGCGTTATATCACATGAATCGTTTTGGCAGAATCATCGGCTGCGACATGATATCCGAGTTGAATTCGACGACGCCTCTACCCGGTCCCCCAATTTGGTTTACCTCTATACCCAACGAGTCAAATTCCAAGGCTTCATCAGCAGCGATTATTCCGATCAGTTGCCGCAGTTTTACGAGGGCATGCGCACATAGATCGAGGAAGGACGAGTGAAATGGAAGGAGACGATCCTCGAAGGGATAGAAAATGCCGCGTAAGCCATCGTAGGCCTTTTCAGAGGGGATAACTTGGGTAAGATGTAGGTGAAAATCGGTCCGGATCCGGCTATCTGAGTCTCATAACGCATACTAATTGAAGCAGAATGTTTTCTTGAAAACTCAATTGTTTTCTTGCACAGTCTTGCACCCTCTTACCGCAATCAAGCGAACGAACAGTGAGTGCGATAGTAAATCCCGTGCGATAGAGATCCCACAGGTTAATAGCACTCAAATAACAAAAATTGTTTTACCACCGTGATTCAAAGAAGCCCTAATTGTTGTCATAACCTAAAGAAATCCACCTTGGTAGAACTCTTCACAAGACACATTTGAGAAAGGGGATTAGCCATGGCTAGAACCGGACGCGCCACTGTGATGGTGGGCGAGCGCTTTGAAATACGCGAATATCCCGTACCCGATCCTGCACCGGGCACGGTCCTCTTGAGACAAGAACTCGGTGGTATCTGCGGCACCGACCTCCACAACTGGGAGTTTCAACGCATGGGGTTTGACGTCATTCCCGGTCACGAAAACGTGGGGGTGATTGACGCTTTGGGTGAAGACGTCGAAACCGATTACTTGGGGAATCCAGTGAAGGTCGGAGATCGCGTGGTGCTGTCCCCGAGCGTCGGCTACGGCTTCCTCCCATCGGAGGAGGCGCCTTACTTGCGCGGCGGCTTTGCGGAATACATTTATCTGTGGAATGCGGAGTCCATGTTCCTCAAGACCGAATTACGGCCCGAGATTGCGGTACTTAGCGAGCCTGCCTCGTGTGCCGCGCATTGCATTTCACGCGGAAAAATCCAGTTTGGTGACACCGTGGTTATCCAAGGAACAGGCCCCATCGGTCTCCTAGCGCTCAACTGGGCGAGAGTTTCGGGAGCGGGCAGGTTGATTGTTGTCGGAGGACCGCCGGGGCGTCTCGAAATGGCAAAGCGATTGGGCGCGGATGTCACAATCGACATTGCGGAAGTTCCAGATCCCGAGGAACGGAAGAAAATCGTCCGTGAGAATACACCTCAAAATAAGGGGGCTGACATCGTGTACGAATGTTCGGGTTTTCCCGCCGCTATTCCCGAAGGGCTGGATTTTATCCGCTACAGTGGCACTTACGTGGAATATGGCCACTTCGTTGATGTCGGAACGTTTGAGTGTAACCCCAACCAAATGCTCATGCGCAAGAATCTGCGATTGGAAGCCGGATGGGGTTTCCGACCGCACCACTTCATCCGAGCGGTGCCGATGCTCGAAAAACACCAATCTCTCTTTACTGACTTTGTCAGCCACATTCTTCCTTTAGAGGATGTCGCTCAAGGCTTCAATGCCCTGCACACCAGCTACAATCTTGACGGTCGAGACGCCATCAAGATCGCCATCAAAGGCGGTTTAGCTTGATGAGGGACAAAACCTTGCTTGAGATAGAGTTTTCGAACTCAAGGACATACGCCAATTGAGGTTTGTAGGCTGGGCAATTCGATGAGGCGAGCGAATTATGACTGCGATAGAACTCCCATAGAAATTTCTCTGAGATTGCAGAATCGTAGATGAAATTCTCAAAGTATTCAAAGTATATAGAAACGCCGATTCACTGCGCAGCAAAAGACCTTGATTCATCAAGATTCGCATCGTGCTCCTCTATTCAGCGAGTTCCCTAACTGCACGGTCTGGATTGATAAATCCAGACCGTGCACTTGAATGTGCTAGTCTAGCTACTCCGAGTGCGCGCTCACCGGGTAGACTAAAAATTTCTAACTAACATTTCTTAGTTTTATCAGTTTTATCAGCAATTATTGCCGAAACAAATCGGCAGACTAAATAGTTACGATGTAAGATAACCAATGGCGGGAAAGACAATTATCACCGCGGCAGTGGTAGGATCCAGTCCTGCGAAAGAGATGAATCCTGCTGTGCCGTACACACCGAAGGAGATTGCGGAGGCTGCCATCGTGTCTTGCCGGGCGGGAGCCGCCATTGCCCACATCCATGTGCGCGACCCGGAAACCGGAAAACCCGATTCATCGATTGAGTTATTTCGAGAAGTTGTTGATCGAATCCGTCAATCCTGCGACATTGTGATTAATCTGACAACTAGCGGCTATAATATCACCGGTGACGACGTCATTGAAAAGCGCCTGGAACCTGTCACATTGGGGCCGGAAATCTGTTCACTGGACATCGGTTCGGTGAATTTCGCGAATGCCGCGTTTGTCAATTCCCCGGAGTGGGGCAGGACTGCGGCGGCTCGGATGCGCGACCACGGGGTAAAACCGGAGATTGAAGCCTTCGACGCGGGTCACATGCGTCAAGCTGTCAATTGGGTTGCGGAGGGACTGTTTGACGACCCGCCATATTTCCAACTGTGCATGGGGGTCGGTTGGGGAATTCAGGCCTCGCCGGAGAACCTTCTGCTTATGCAGAGGCTTGTGCCGCCCTCCTGTCCGTGGTCCGTTTTGGGCGTTGGAAGACATCAATTGCCCATGATTACAATGGGCGTGATTTTGGACGGCCACATACGGGTCGGTTTTGAGGACAATATCTATGTCAGCAAAGGGGTGTTAGCTAAGAGCAATGCTCAGATGGTGGATATGGCTGCAAACGTGGTAGAGACCCTCCAACACCAAGTAGCCACGCCCGATGATGCGCGTCGAATACTGGGTACTTCTAGTCGTAGCACGAGCTGACAACTTCGTTTCGACCTGCTGTCCTACCAAAGGGCGACTAACCGGAAATATACGGATAGCTTCAATCCTCATCTGTACGTTAATTAAATAGCACGTGTTCTAATCGTCGAGGGAATTTTCGGCTGCCTGTGAGTTCGATGTACAGATTCTGCGGTAGCATTGTCCTCTCTACGGAGGCGCACCGGGGGAAAAGACAACCCGGGTTTGCGGGTGCTTTTCCCCCTCACCTCGTTTCCTCTTGGGACATTTTGTGCCCTATATCCAACTGGAAGTCACTCGTACCGTAAGAATGCTATAAAAAAGCACCCAACCAAGACATTGATGGGTGCTTTTTTAGGGTGGTTGGTAAGTAATGCGTTAGGTTTTTACCATCTACCATCTATTACCGCCACCACCACCACCGCTACCGCCACCGCGTCCCCGTCCACCGCCGCGTCCCCGTTCACCGCCGCGGTCTTCCCGAGGGCGTGCTTCGTTGACCTTGATTGCACGTCCCTGTAACTCGCTACCATTAAGTTCCTGAACTGCTCGCTCGCCATCGGCTTTCTCTCGCATTTCGACGAACCCAAACCCTTTTGATTGACCACTGTACTTGTCCATGATAATGTTGACAGCGTCAACTTCTCCGAAAGCCGCAAATAGCCCCCGCAATTCATCATCTGTGGCATCGAACGATAAATTGCCTACGTAGATGTTCATATTTGTCTCCCAAATCGGTAAAGGCAAAAGAAAAATGTCATCAGACAACAGTTTTGTCTGTGCCATCTTTAATGTTTTTAAGAGTGGATTGAAATGTGCCTGTTATCGCGGTGTTTTGGCAGGAAACATAGAATGGTAGGAATAAAAAACTGATTCTTATTCATCAAGGCTAGCTGTCAAAATACTGCTCTTTTTCTTGAAGGGCGAAAATTTCGCGCTTCAATTTCGGACACAACCGGTATTATAACACAGATTCGTAATTTGCGCAACATTCCATACTATTTCTGATGTCAACCCGTGGGCCACTCTATAACCGTCTATTAACCCTATGTCGATCGGCAGAATTTGCTCCTGATGGGGGCATAGACCGCTGATTAACGGACAAATAGCGTTTCGGCGGCGCGGTAGAGATAATATCAATCCAAACGAGTGTGGCGTCCTCCGTGTGTGATTGTACGACGAATTTGGCGTTGTCCGAAGATAAATGTGAGCCACGCGGATAATAAATCGTGGCAAACGTGCCGAGTATCAGGAGCACAGCGAACGTAGCAGCAAACGTAAAGGACGGTGCACGCTTGAGCACGCTGTTGTGAGGCCAAGCCATGGCGGATTCCAGTCTCTGCCAGATTCGGTGTCTTAAAGATGTTCGCAATTTCTCGCTTGCGGAGACCTCCGACGCCCGGTACATTACGTCTGAGACGAAATCGTCTGAGGTTTTGACGAGGTCGAGGCGATGAAGGATTTCGTCAGTCTGTCGAATTCGCACAGCCTCGTGCGCGCACGTTGAGCACTGTCCAAGATGCCACTTAATCAACTGAATCTTCCACAGTGGCATCTCGCGGTCAAGATACGCGGAGATTTCGGACTGTATACCTTCACACTTTAGCATTAGAACTCTCTCCAATTCCAACCTCAAGCAGAAGCGTTTTCATATTTTGGCGCGCCCGGTGAATCAATGATTTCACCGCGCTCACGGAGCAATTCATGATTTCGGCAATTTCGTCGTATCTTAAATCTTGATAGGTTACCAAGTTTAACGCTATACGCTGATTATCCGGGAGCAGATTCAGCGTTTGCTGGATCATCAACTGCTGCTCCTTCTTTTCATAAAGCTCATCGGGCAAATAACTTACGTCCCGCATGACATACGAATAATTAATGTCTTCGCCCTCCGAAACAAGATCGTCGAGAAAAACCGTGTTGCGTCGGTGCCGATTTCGCACCTCGTTCCGGCAAAGGTTCGTCGCAATCAGATAAATCCAGTTCTTGAATTGACACTTGGGCTCGTAACTGCTCGCGCTACTCAGAACCCTGATAAACGTCTCCTGTGCCAGATCTTCGGCGCGCTGGTAGTCGTAGATACACCGATGGATATAATTGATTATTAAGTCCTTGTAGCGTATGACCAGAAGTTCGAACGCACTCATATCGCCGTTTCGACATCTCGCCATCAACTCTTCGTCCGAAGTTCGCAACGCGCACCTCCATTTCTCAACAAGAGGGCAGCGGGTCTCACTCTAGATGCACCGTGTTCTTCTAAAACACCAGTAAGCCCCTCTGAGTTTCGCACCAAAGTGTCAGAAATTCACAAAAACCGCTCTTGGGCAGGCGTCAAAAGTATACTTCATATTTTGAAGATGGTGTAGAGAAAAGATCTGGGTCGCTCCCGTGCGATAGAAATCTAAGCAGCCTTATGTCCGTGCGAAACGCTGTAGGAGCGATTTCCGAATCGATCAAACGAATGGACAGCGATCGACCGAACGATTAGTGAGGGCGATAGCAAATCCCGTGCGGTAGAAATCCTTAGAAGTCAGGAATCGGAATTCCCTCCTACCCAAATCACACGCTCTATAATCGATATTGCCACCTAATGTAATTTGAAATCAAGATCGACTTTGTAGGGTGGGCATTGTCCACAAGCCTTTGAAAGCGCCAGTGGCAATCAAGTGAGTGCACAACGATCAACTGAACGAATAGTGAAGGCGATAGTAAATCCCGCGCGATAGAAATCCCATAGAACACCGTGAAACCCAACTCTCTAACTACTCGCAAGCCAACCCACCTCTACACTAAAGTTGAAGTTCAGACCAACTTAAGGTATACTGAAAGCAACCGATGTGCTCATTCTAAATAATCTCCCTAGAACGAATGCGGGGCGTTGCCTTTTGATTAAATCGTCTTTCCTCTGCCTCTTCGCTCTATTTCTGATTGCATCGTCCGGGACACGCGCCGACGCACGCGAATCATGGGATTTGGTAGAGAGCGAAAATTTTCTGGTCTACTACCACGGCAATGTCAAATCGGCGCAGAAAATCGTTGATATTGCGGAAGATTTCTACCCCAAAATGCGCCGCTTAATGGGCGATGTCCGCCTAGGTAAGATCGAGATTTGGGTTTGTGAGGCGCAGTCAGAGTTTCAGGCAGCCGTTCATGCTCCCATTCAAGACTGGGCGATCGGCTGCGCATTTCCGCTCAGTCGGCGCATAATCATCCAAAACCCGCGTGTCATCATTCAGCGTGATTTTCAGTTATCCCAAGTCATCCGCCACGAAATCGTCCACATTATCTTCGGGCAGCGTACCCAAAAAGCAATCGGCAAGATTCCGCGATGGTTCGTGGAAGGCATAGCCATTTATTTCTCGGGCGAGTGGGCGCCTCGGCGCAACGATGCGCTGATGAAACATATCTTCTCAAAGTCGGTGATTCCGCTTGCCGAGCTCACGCACGGATTCCCGAAATCTGGAAACCTCGCGCAACTGGCGTACGCGGAAAGCCAAAACGCCGTTGCGTGGCTGGCGGAAACCGAGGGTGTTGAAAAACTATGGGAGATTATCGACCGGCTTGCAAGCGGCAGCGATCTGGATACCGCCTTCCAAGATTCAATCGGATTACAACTTAGCACCTTTGACGCGAAATGGCGCAAGTCACTATCCCGGCGCTACCATTGGGCGGCAATGCTCTCAAGTTCCTATCTCTTTTGGGGAAGCCTGGCGCTTTTCTTCATGCTAGTCTACCTTCGGTACTGGCGTTACAAACGAAGGCGGCTTCGTCAACTAGAACGCGAGTCGGAAGAGGAGGATGCCTTTTTCATTGAGCGATGATATAAATTTTCTTGTAACTCGGAGAACCCAAAAGTTATGCGCGATAATCTTTTTGTGCCAAACAAAATGGCTTATGTCAAAGGGAAAGCAAAACCTGATGTCGAGTGCATCCTGTGTGCCATTGTCGAAGGAGACGAACGGGTAGAGCGTTTGGACATTTACCGAGGCGAATTATTTACGATTTCGCTGAATCTCTACCCGTATAGCCCGGGACATCTAATGATTTTTCCCAATCGCCATATTGTTGACGTTCGAGAATTCACTCGTGAGGAGGTTGTCGAACTGCATCGCCTTCAATGTCGCTCCCTTGAAGTATTGGATCGCGTATACCAACCCTACGGATACAACCTCGGTTTCAATGTCGGACAAGCGTCAGGCGCAAGCATTCCGCATGTACATGCCCACGTTGTCCCGCGCTACCCCCGCGAGCTGGGATTCATTGACGTTATCAATGGCGCCAGAATTATAGTCGAAGATCCAAACGTGACACAAGACAAACTCCGCCAAGCGTTTAACGCAGACGATTAGTGTCTGATGCTGCGTTCAACCATCCGCTCATTTGATACTATTTTACTATCACCGCCCTGCGCGACGCCGAAAACCTTCCCGCAACAAACCGCAAGAAGTACACACCGCTGGAGACCTGCTCTCCGTTCTGGTTCTGACCATCCCAATATGCGGCTTCCGAACGTGTCAGGTAGTACCCGGCGGGTTTAAAGCCGAGCGGGATTTGCCGGACGAGGCGCCCTCCGGTGCCATGGATAAATAGTGTCACATCTGCTCCCTAGGCTAACTGATACGGTATCCATGTCTCCAGGTTAAACGGGTTGGGGAAATTCGGGAGTAACTTCGTTTCTGCCACGGTCTGCGTCAGGTGCGTTAGCCAAAGGCGTAGAAGCCGAATCGCCGCCTCAACACCGCCTGATATTTCGGATATTTCTTCCAATGCGTTCAAGGCTTGGTTAATAGCAATGGCCTCTTCGGGCGTGGCAACTTTCGATTCGGAGATATCAGACGCGGTGGGCGCTGCGGCGGCGTTTTCACCAAGCGCCCCTGCCACCAGCACCAGGTCTAGCACGTTAACCTGTCCATCCTTGTTCACATCCGTCCGCGCGTTACGTGGCGGCTTTTGTCCAAACTCCTGTGCAACAAGCACAAGATCCAGAATATTGACCATTCCGTCCCGGTTGACATCTTCGCTAGACTGACTTTCAACCCCTTCTGCGGTGATAAACAAATCCGCCCAATTCGCTTTGTCAGAACTTGCGCTTCCAGCCGGATTTGTCACCAATTCCAGCAATACGATTTCACCCGCAAACTCGGCAAGAGAAATCTGGGCATCCACCCAGCCTGATGTGTCTATGAATCGTTCAAATTGAGATTGTCCGTTTAGTAATACTTGGAAAAGAACTCCATCACTTTGACTACCCCCTTCCCCCAGGCCCATTGAAAAAGCGAATGTCACATCTCGGGCTTGGGGCAGAGCGAGCAAAAACTGAAGAATTGTCTCCCCATCACGAGGTGGATGGGCGAAAATGGTTTCCTTACGCACGCCGCCGGACGTAGCCGCCGTTCGTGCGCCCGAATTCCAAGCGCTGCCCAGCCGAAAAATACCTTCAAACTCAAGCCCGGCAACAAACTCGGCCTCTCTAAGATTGTACGGTGGCACCACTTGTTGAACAGGTTCAAAGAACAGGAGGATTTTCGCTGGCAGTGCGGTTTCGAGATAATACTGTCCCTGTCCGACAGACCGAATTTTCGCGGGCAAACGCTTTATAGGCTTATAAGGCAGGAAGAACCCTACGTTTATGTGTGTTATGTGTGTATCGACTGGATCGGCGACGATTTTGGGTTTCCCCCAAACCGCCCAATCCCAGCCCGTATTTCCGGCAGGCCCTGGATTCGTGGTAAAACGTAGGATGACGTTCTCGCCGCTGTAGGGAGTTAAGTTCAGGAGAATGTGCTTCCACCGCTGTTCGTGGTGGTGTTGACGAAAGATCTCTTCGCCTTGCACGGAAACGATGAACGTCACGCCATCGGAGTTTTCGGAACCGTCCCGCAATCCGATATTGAATTCTAGATTGATTCTGGGGCTTTCCGGAAGCGCAAGCGTAAATTCACCGAACGTGTCGCCGCTAGCCCCTTGGTGAGGGGGATGCGCGTAAATCGCCGCCTTTCGAGTGCCAGCAACAGTGGCTTCGACTCGCCTAAAGGTAGCTCCTCTTTGCCCAGTTAATTCTTGCCCGTCAAGGATGATTCCTGTCCTCACAAGATGAAACCTAGACATTAGATCAATGTCGTCCGAGCCGCGAACGCGTTCCAACCGGAACACGGCGGCATTCGTCGTCACGCGCGTCTCTGTCACGGAGACCCCTTCCGGCAAGGCATTAATATGCACTTGTGAAAAATCGCGTGGCAAATCACTCAAGAGATAATTTTGATTCGGATTCAACCCGAGTATCGTGGTTTGGTTGTATGCGCGCCATTGCGGTAGGGTTCGCTCAGTTATCGCTTGCGTTACGCCAGAAAACACTCTCTCGTACCCTGCGCTACCCCGAGGTAAAACAAGCACAGAACCAGTGTCTGTCGTTTGCTGCCTTGCAATTTCACCGTCTTGACCGACATACTGGAATAGGGTTCCCGATTCCCAAGCCCCTTCAAAGTCGGGTTTCAAACTAAGTTGTTGCCATTTTCGGGCGACCGAGAGCAGTGTTTGTGTCCCAGTATATGAGGGATTCAACAGTTCCAACCTGAGGCGAAGTGTCGGCAAGACTCCCCAACTCTCATAGGAGTCGAGGTGCTCTTGATAAAGTTGCGGATTTCTATCTAGTTCCGGCAATGACAAATGGCCGTAGGGTAATGTATAAGGAGAGAAGAGAAACGCGCTAATCGGATGTGCTTTTGCCTCCGGCGAGAGTCTCGGGCGTTGTGAAAAACTCTCCCGAAAGAAGGTGACTTCGTGAAGTCTTTCGCCGCTGAAAACAACCCGCGGCATCGCTTCCGCCAATTCCTTATGGAGCAGTGCGTTGCCTTGGGAAGCATTTAAGCCTTCAATCAGTCCATTGGCATCATTTATCACAACGTGACTGATATCCAAATGGAATGCATCCACTCCGTATTTTTTCCACACATCGTTCAGTTGTTTAACGAATAGTTTTCTAAATGAAGAATCAGCGAGATTAATGAAAGCATGGCGTCCAGGGTTGTCTGTTTCACCCCACCGCCAACCAATCGGATTCCCATTCCAGGGATCCCGAAATTGAGAGTTCTGAAATTTTGCGTATAGGGGATGGTAAGGCGAGACTCCTACGAGATTTGTATGAGGCATTACGCGGAATCCGTGTTGATGTGCGGCTTCAACAAAACGCCCAAAACCGTCTCGTGCCGCGTAATCGGGATAATTTACATCGTAAGCATATTTGCGCCACCCAACCAGATACAGTAAGGTTTTTGCCGGATTGATTAGTTCTGCCAGCCGATCCAAAAACCGGGTGTCCAAATCGGCGTAGATGATAACCAAGCCAATGTCGTCAACCCATGCTGGCATTTCTGACAGTCGCCAAGGGTTGAAAGTTTGTTCAATCCAGTTCCGATACTGCTCGGCAGGCACACGCCAGTCGCCGGTGTATGTATTCAATCGCCACGTCACAGATTTAGCGGAAGTTAACGCATCGAAAGGGGCTTGGTTGTGCGTTTGAAAACCCAGCGCGAAACTGTCCAAATCCCGTTCGTAGCGGAGTTCCTTAAACTGAAATGTCGGGTCTGTACCGCGAACGAAAAAACCGCCATGCTTTCCCTGAATAATTGCAAGTTGCGTTTCCCAAGCGCCCGGATAGCCAAAACTTCTTGAAGCATTTGGATATGCCGCGTCAATAATCTGCCCGCCTTCCGCGGGAAGAATGAGCTCCAGATTTCTGATATCCAGATTCCCGCAGCCCCACTGGATTCCATAAACCCCCGGTGCATCAGAAACTCCGTCCTGTCCAATGAGCAAGTCGTTTGTAGACTCGTCAACGGCTATAGACAGCCTGAATTCGTTCTGTCCCTCCCGAAATACAATCTCGGCTTCAAGCGGGGCTATTTTTCTTGCTTCGGTTAACGTAGCCTCCGATATCCAGATAGGGAGTTATGCTTCCTCAATATCCCGCTCTGCCCACCAAGACCCCTAGAAAGACCGGCGGCATCAGGCGGTAAGGTATACACTTCGTCTGTTATCTTGTTGGCAATCTGATTGATAACGCCGTTCTCAAACCGAACCTCGTAAGTGTCCGTTTCGACAATGACAGTGTTATCATGGACGGTAATTTTGGCGGCTTGCACCGCCTCGGTATGAAGCATAAACAGGACGCTGCAAAGGCTTGCTATGACCAAATTACGCAATTGAGTTCCCTCCATAGAAACGTAAGACATAAAACAAAACCGGGAAAACGTTGGCGTTTTCTTGCATGTAGCCCCAGTTTGATGATCCATTTGTAGGGTGCGCACTGCGCACCAGCCTTTGGAAGCACCAGCGGCGCGACAGGTAAACGTGTGTAGGAACTCAAATGCCGAAAATGACTTCCTTCCTATATTCGAACAGATTTTAAACAGTTACGAATAAAAGTAGACTCATCAACCGCTCCGGAAGATTGAGCGTGGCATGGAATCCAATCTTCCATCCTTCTCAACCTTACCCATCGGGATCCGTAACAATCTGCGTCCCAATCCCCTCCGAAGTAAAAACCTCAAGCAAGAGCGCGTGGCTAATTCGTCCATCAATGATGTGCGCTTTGGAAACGCCGCCGAAGATGGCGATGGTGCACGCCTCAACCTTTGGAAGCATGCCGCTGCTAATCACCCGATCGGCGATCAAACCCTCAATCTCCTCTGTCTTCACCGTGGGAATCAGTGTTGAATCGTCATCCAAGTCTCGCAAGATGCCCCGCTGATCCGTAAGTAAAATCAGTTTTTCTGCCTTGAGTGCGGCGGCGATTTCGCCTGCCATCGTATCCGCGTTTATATTATAGGTGCAACCATCTTCTCCAACCCCGTTCGGCGCAATAACAGGGATGTAGCCATCCCGATCGAGCGACACAATGACGCTGGGATCGACATGCGCGATGTCGCCGACGAAGCCAAGATCAACGTCCGTCGCCTCACCGAGGTCGTCGACAACGTGCGCAAAATGCTTTCGTGCGCGAATAAGGTTGGCGTCTTTGCCGCAAAGCCCCACGGCGCGTCCCCCGTGCGCGTTGATAAGCGAGACGATTTCCTTGTTGATGGTTCCAGCCAACACCATCTCGGCGACCTCAACCGTTTCCTGATCCGTGACGCGCAGCCCCTGCACAAATTCGGCGTCCTTGCCGATCCGCTGCATCCACTCACTAATCTTTGTTCCTCCGCCGTGCACAACAACAGGATGCATACCGGTATACTTCATCAAAACGATGTCCTGAATCACACTATCCTTTAGGGCGTCGTTTTCCATGGCGGCTCCGCCGTACTTAACCACGATGGTTTTTCCGAAGAATTGACGGATATATGGAAGCGCTTCAATTAAGATATCTGCTTTCTTTACCAATTCATCCATTTGCTATCTCCGTTGGATAAACTCGGAATTTAGTCCTCACATCCTGTTTGAAAACCCATGTGGTGCGTAGGTTGGGTTGAGCGGAAATCCCTGAGAAATCACACATAGAAAGAGAACTTTCGAGGTTTCATTTCGCCCTAAAGGGCCGAAATTCGAGTGAAACCCAACTCTTCATCGCGCACATTGCTCCTGTAAGATCGCTCTTCGATCAGGAAAAGGCTTTGTCAAACGTGGCGATAGTGCCTGCATCGGGAGTAAATGACAATTGTAAGGCGAGAAGAACCTGTGTCCAAAAAATCGACTCGTCGGCTTGGTATAATCCTCCCTAGAGGATTTCTACGTCGATCGCGTTTGGTGGTGTTGCGAGCCCTGTCGACATCCCCGCGACGATTACCGCGCGATCCCCACGCTCTGCAATCCCGGAATTGAGAACGGCAGCCTTCGCGTTTTCAACCGACTGCTTAAGGCTTGCGGCCCGCTCAATTAAGGTGGGAAAGGTGCCCCAAGACAGCAACGCCCTACGAAGTGTTGTTTCGCTCCAACTAGACACGATTATGGATGCGAAGGGGCGGTATTTTGCCAGAAGTCGTGCATCCTGTTCAGATTGCGTGCAACAGATGATAACCTTCGCACGAATGGCTAAAGCGATGTGGCACGCGGCATGAGCGATTGCACTTGGAATGGGTTTTTCTTCTTCGATTCCCTCTCGCTTCAGACGTTCCGTGTAGTCGAGTCCGGCTTCGGTTGCCAAGGCTACGTCAGCCATCATCCGGGTTGCCTTCACGGGGTATTTCCCCACAGCGGTTTCCCCGGAAAGCATAATCGCATCCGTGCCATCAAAAATCGCATTCGCAACGTCGGTAACTTCCGCGCGCGTCGGGCGGGGGTTATTAATCATTGACTCAAGCATGTGCGTCGCCGTAATTACCGGCTTACCCAAACGATTTGAAGCACGGGTAATCTCCTTTTGCACGATGGGCACTTCTTGAAGCGGGATCTCCAAACCGAGGTCCCCTCTGGCAATCATGACGCCGTCTGCCGCTTTGATTATTTCATCAAGGTTGTCTAACGCCTCATGCTTTTCAAGTTTGGCGATAATCGGTATGTCGCCTCCGTTTTGCCGAATTATCTCCCGTAAGGCGTGCAACTCATCAGCCGAGCGGACAAAAGATTGCGCCATCCAATCGACACCGTGTTCAATCCCGAAGATGACATCTTTGATGTCTTTCGGTGTTGGAATCGCCTGCTTTAACACGACACTCGGCGCACTGATTCCTTTGTTTGAGCCGAGTTCCCCGCCTACAATGACCTCGCAGGTAGCATCCGTCTCCGTCGTCGAGGAAACCGCGAGCTCGATTTCCCCGTCAGCCAATAAAATGCTATCGCCGGGCTTCACATCTTGCACCAGTTCTGGACACGTTATTGAGACCCCTTCCTCGTCCCCCACTTTTGGTCGCGTCGTGAGAGTAAATTGTGAACCTTGGGATAATTCAACCGGCGGGTTCGCGAATGTGCCTATTCGTAACTTTGGTCCCGACAAATCTTGCAGAATCGGCAAAGGCATCTTCCGCTGTTGGGACACTTGGCGCATCCGAGCAATCAGTTGAGCGTGGTCTTCATGCGATCCGTGGGAAAAACTAAGCCGAGCGATATCCATACCCGAGTCGATTAGGGCGTGTATCTTTTTGGTCGAGTTGCTAGCCGAACCAAGCGTGCAAACAATTTTTGTGCGTTTTCGTTTCATCGTCTATCACATGCCTTTGCACATATCCTTGCGTTTCAAATGTCCGTGCGCAAGTATGAAATTGCATAGCGTTAATATTCCAAAACCGGATTATACAACAATTTGCCTTGGATTGAAAGAACAAATCATAGTGTGCGTAGGTTGGGTTGAACGGAAATCCATAAGAAGTCGCAGGCAGGAGAAGGCATTCCGAAGAATTATTTCCCCCTGAAATCACTGAAACTCAAGTGAAACCCAACACCTCATCGCACATGCTGTGCCTGTAGGGGCTATCGACAATCATCAAATCGTCGATAGCCCCTCTTACCAGCCTTCTTGCCGAGCTGTAGGAGCGATCTCCGAATCGCGACGAAACCGATCAACCGAGTGAATAACGAGGGCGATAGAAATCCCTTTTTTCTTCAAAACTCGGTTTCTCCTTCTGCGTAGAGAATAACGATCAAGCGAGCGAATAGGGAGCGATCAAAAGAGCGAACAGCGACTGCGATAGAGTTCCCATAGAGATCCCCGCTATTCCTCACTTAAACCCCACTCGGTTGAGCAGAATCACGACGATTAGGATGAAGATGACGTTGAAGAAGGGAAATATGATGGTGGGAACTACCTGATACTCGTAGTCTTGGCGGGATATGACTAACCAGTAACAGTTGATTGGGATGAGGAACAACCCCAACACAATGATCCGGAATGAAACCGCGTATGGCTGCTTTCGATTCAATACAATTTGCTTAGTTCTCTAAGACTGACCGTCCTGAATTACATTGACAGTTTTATTACGCATTACCCATTACGTATTATTTCTTACTCATAGCGAATCCGCTCCGTCCGTCAGCCACTCCAAGTCGAAACGCGCAAACGAGATGTCCCCGCTGTAGGTGCTAATCCCTTTGCCATCCCTGTTTCCTTTTTCATAGAGACAACAAATGCTGCCATCCGGCGCGATGCAAAGATCGGAGTACGATGAAGGTCCCTCGCAAATGACCTTCGATACCGGCCAGGTTCGGCATTCATCGTAGCTTAGGCGTATCGTAAGATGGTTCCTATCATGCTGTTGTGCGCTCCCCGGATTCGTGAAGAGCACGCGGTTTTTCTCTTGTCCCGGAGGTCCATCTTCCGCGAGCGTATACCGGCAAACGTTCGCTTGACATCTGGGTTCCGGAAGACCGGCGTCACTGAGACTGGGCGAAAAACTCTCGCCGCCGTCCTTACTCCAAGCCACTCGGCGGTGATAAGTCATGTTCTCCCTAGAACAGTATTGGTTGCGCGAATTGATATAGAGCCATCCATCGGCGGTTTCCAATACCGTTGACTCGTTGGTATGCCTGTCGGCACTTCCGCCCAACTCCCAGCTTGCGCCGTGGTCGTCACTGTAGATGATGTGCGAGTTGTCATAGTCATCTTCATCTTCCACATTCTGTTTCATCTCCCTGTGATTGGCGGGGATCACTATGCGCCCGCTTCGCATTTGAATGCCGTGGCAGGGTCCTGTGGCATACCATGTCGCCCAGTGGGGAGGCCTTACCGAAGCGGTGATTTCCTCGGGTTCATTCCAAGTTTCTCCGTCATCGTTGCTGCTTGTCACCCAGACGCTGCGTGGAACTTCGAGCGTAGAGATTTTCTCGGTTCGGTTTCTGCAGAACAAGAGCCATATCGTGCCGGTGGTTCTATCCTGCACCAGAGCCGGATTGCCGGAGACCCAGCCGTCCTTGGTAGTAACAACCTGCACATCCTCTAAATTTTCTAGCCTCATTGAAGGCTAGAATCGTTCCATTCGCTGTGGTGAGCAGTGCTGGAATCCTGCACTCATGGTATCCAAAGTCCCCGGCTTCATACAGATTATATTCCTGAAAAAACATACTCCCCCTCGGTTTTGTACTATTAGATTTTACGAACCGCGGTTTGGCCTTAGCCCGTAGGTTGGGTTGAACACAATGGAACTCAACTATTTACCTGCCTGATTTCCACTTTTCTCTTAGATGGAATCTTTAAGGAGCATTAGGACACCGATGAGGTGTTTTTAATTTTCCACACGTCCGCCCCGGAGGGGCGAAATGTCTGTAGAGTAGGATATGTCCAAACTGCTGCGCTCCAGCGGAGCGCAATCGACTCGCGAAATTCTGTATGAATCTGGTTTACCCACGATGCGGACAATTCAATCCGCGCAATCCCCTAATCCTCTCAATCCGCGATTCAGACAATTGCAAGAAACCCCTTCGCAAATGACCGACTATGTCTTTACCGCCCATTATTCAGACAGGTTCTTAACTTCGCCCCACGTCAGAGCCAATTTCCCGTATGAGTCTACTGCAAACGAGGTCATGTTCGCCGAAACCTCCTCTTGGGTCAGTGCTCTATTCCAAAACCGCACCTCATCAAATTTCACGGGATAAAAAACATCCAGATGATTTGCCAGCCAGATCTTCGTCCGAGCTTTATCGTCGCCCGGTTTGCTGTTGAGCGACCTCGTGAGATCTTCCGCCTCTCCCGCCAAGTTGCCGTCAATATATAATCGGAGTTGCTTGTTGTCCTCGTCACGTACGGCGGCGATGTGGTGCCACACCCCATCGTTAATCTTCGGTCTCTCTGCTATCGCGCCATCCTTGCCATCGTTGACAAATCCATTCACATTCACTACAAAGAATCGAAGCAGATCCTCATTCAACAAGAGAATCGTCCAGTGCCCCTGAAAGTGGGTTTTGGGACCAAACCCTCCGATGATACCAAGCCCGACAAACCGATCTACGGGCGGGGGGATGCCCTGCGCCCGAGTTTGGATCCATAACTCGGCAGTGAAGGAGTTCCTCTCCGCCTCAATCATTTCATCAGTCAGCTCGATTTCCACAAAGCCACTTGTGCCATTGAGTTCCAGAGCCCTCGCGTGGACACCTGACGGAATCACTTTTGTGCCGCCGACGAGTTTTCCGCCTTTCGTTTTGCCCGTTACATCCGTCGTGACCCTGCCGGTGTCATTGTCAAAAGTGAGGTAAAGTAGAAGACTGTCATCAATGCCTTCCACAGGCAAAACGACTGCTATCAGAAGCATGAGAGTCGTCATCCCGACAGATAGACTCTGCGTTGCTGTTATCATTTGTCCCCCTTATTCCTTTGTATTCCTCCCCACATCGGGGGTAACCTCTCCAAACAGGTTTACCAAGAACCAATTTATAGTTGCCACAATCTCGTCGGCGCTCAATTTGCACTAGTCATTAACCACGGTCTTTATGACGCGCCTTAATCTCGCCCCACATCAGGGGCAGCTTATCCAAAGCGCTGACCGAAAACCACGTCATGTTTTTTAAAATCTCATCGGCGCTCAGGGCTTTATTCCAGAACCGCACTTCATCAAATTTCACGGACCAAAATACTTCAAGATGATTCCCCAACCAGATTTTCCTTCGAGCCTTGGGGTCATCTGATTTGCTGTTGAGCGCTCTCGTAATATCCTGCGCTTCTCCCGCCAAGGCGCCATCTATATAAACTCGGAGTTGCTTGTTGTCCTCGTCGCGGACAGCAACCACATGGTGCCAGGCACCATCGTTGACCACCGGCCTATCTATTAACACGCCATCCTTGCCGTCATTGGAATGTTGACTGGCATTGACTACATTGAATTGCAGGATATCGTTCTCTAACATAAACAGCGTCCAGTGTCCCTGAAAGTGGTCTTTGGGCCCAAATCCTCCGAAGATACCAAGCCCGATAAACCATTGCCCAGCCTCCGGAATGCCCTGTGCACGAGTTTGCATCCATAGCTCGGCGGTAAAGGAGTCTCTCTCCGCCTCAATCATCTCAGGGCTCAGTTCAATCTCCACATAGCCGTTTACTCCGTTGAGTTCCAGTGCCCTGGAACGAACGCCGGATGTGATAGTTTTTGTGCCCCCGACAAGTTTTCCGCCTTTTGTCTTTCCCGTTGTATCCTTTGCAATCCTGCCCGTGTCGCTGTCAAAGGTAAGGTAAAGTAACAAACTTTCATCGAGCGCATGCGTGGGCAAAGCCGTCGCAACCAGTAACAAGCCGACTGTCAGTCCGATTAGCCAATTCGTCTCCTTATCTTGTCATCTTACGCACTTTTCCCTTTTAAATTTTGAACGCGATTCCCTCACCCCAACATCTACTGCGGATCCAAAAGCTAAGGCAAGACGACAATCTCTTAATACGTCTTCTTCAACCTTCCCCAAGTTGTCGTCAACTTGTCGGTAGGATCGACAGCTTGGGAGGCACGCGGATGCCTGAAATTTTCGAGAACCTCGTTCTCGTCCAACTCCCTGTCATACATTCTGATAAGACTAATCGAGCCATTAAGGACACGATTATCGGGATCGGCGACATCCGATCTGAAAGCCGTGATACGCTTCACCTCTGACTTATCGTCGTAACTTTGATTAGTGGGATCTTCGCTGAGAAACTTGCCATCAATATAGGATTGCAATGAGCGGGAACGACTGTCGAAAGTAAATACAACATGACGCCATCTCTTTGCTCCGATGTCGAGACCGTTAGGTGCGATATGATCGGTACCATTCGCACCACCGCCTTTTTCGGTGATGAGCGTCGCGCGGATGTGACCGGTCTCGGCGCCGTCGAATCGGAGGAGAATACTTTGTTTGAAGGGCCAGGGACGATCCGCCATACCGAAGATTTGATGTTCCCCGCCGCCAACCGCTGGCCCCTTGCGCTTCACCCAAATCTCTATAGTCCAGTCTTCAAAGAAGAGAGATATTCCGGCTTGGCCGTAGGATTGTCCCGCTTTATCGGCAGTGTAAGCAGGTCCGCCATTTGGCCCCGCATTTTGTTCCAATTTTGCTCCCCCTCCGCGACTGGGCAACTGACCGCCTGCCGTACCCAGATTGGTCCAAGCATTTGGGTGTGCCAGATTGTCGGCGGCATCAAGATAAAGGATGGGTTTGGGGACATAACCTGCCGCCATCGGGACTGCCATTGCCAACAGAACACCCATGCCGAGAAAGTGTGCTATCTTCATGTGTTTCATATTAATTCGCCGCATTCTCCTGCCTTTCAATAATGCGACTTACCTGTTAGATTTGTCGCAGCGAATTTCACTGCGCGTCTTCTGTAGAAACAATCTAGAGATCCCTCCTCAAACCCCGAAAAATGACTATAGTCATCTGTCATTAAAAAAAAGCTTCAAAAAAGCAAAGCATTTTCACATATAAAAAACCCAAGTTTCGAAGCAGCGTCGCCGCAGTCGAAACTTGGGTTAAAGAACGTGAGTCCTAGCCTAACCGAAACCTGGATTAATAACTTCCCGCTTTTACACGGCTCCAAGTTGTGGCAAGTTTGTCGCTCACCTCGACAGCCGTACCAAACTCACCAGTGTCAACCACTCTGTCCCACATTGTGACACTAGCGATTGAACCGCCAAAGCCGCGGCAAGGATTGTCCCCCGGAATCAGGAAAATTCCAATCACATCAAACGGGATTGTGTCGTCGAAGTCCTGGATAGTCTCGAACTCGCTGTGCTCCTCACCGTTGACGTACGTCTTCATTACGCCGTCATCATTGTTGAACGTAGTGGTTAGCACTGCCCACTCGCCGAACGGAAGCGTTGCGACGGGGAAAAGATGTTGATTATTGTCTATACCACCAGATTTGGCTGCGGCGAGCGTGATTCGCAGGTCCGACGCCGAGAAATCCGGAGGATCGCCAAGCTCGAAGCGATACCCAATCCACTGACCGAAGGGCCAACCCTGATCGACCATACCGATCAAGTGATGTTCTCCGCCGCCCTCATTGACATCAACTGCGGGTCCGTTCTGTTTCGCGACAACTTGGAGTGTCCAACTTGCGACCAAAAGTTCAGGCCTGCCGTCCAATTCGTCGTCCGCGGTAGAGAAGCTGTGGCCGCATTCGGTTGAAGTATAAGCTGCGGTGCCGCCTGGTCCCGCATTTCTCTCCCAATCCGGTCTTCCATCGCCGGTTGGCACCACACCACCGGCGCTGCCGGTGTTCGTCCAGCCATCCTTGGAATCGTCATCTTGGTTGGCGTCTAAATCAAGTATGGGTGGTTGAGCTAGCGCGATGGGGCTAACTACCGCAAGAAGAAATCCCACGGTAAGGATTGTTGCAATTCTTGTAAACATTTTTTATAGTTATCCTTTCCTAAAGAGTTTTAACGAGTTTCCACCCATCTTAATGGGGAAATTTGAACACCTGTAACTTTCAGAAACGTTAACTACTCACAAATGTTTGAGTATATATTACGTTGATAAAGTAAGTCAAGAGAAAAAAGTCCACCGAACCTGATTCCAGAAACTCGAAAATCATCAAATCCTCAATTTCCCCTTGTCTTCAAATGTGTACGGCGCTTTAGGACTTACGACCTTTTGACTGTAGGGAATGCAGAACTGCGTTCTCTACTCGCCTTTCATCATTGCCCGTGCTGGTCACTTTTTAACCGGTCTCTCCACTTCTTTTTTCATTGCACCTCCGTTACAGCTCAAAGTAGACGACACTTCGGCAACCAAGAACCAAATGATTCTCCTCAGAAAAAGCCATCACCTCTTGATTTTTAACACTTAGTCCCCTATAATAAACAACGACATAGTTATCCATGACAATTTGGTACTGTTAATCTTAAATACTTGGGAGAAAACATATGACCACAACCTATCGCGCTGGCGCCATTGGTAGGACAGGCGGAGGCGATTTTGGTCACGGCTTGGACGTAGCCTACGAGGGAATCCCGAATGTAAAATTTATAGCTGTAGCGGATCCTGATCCGAACGGTCGTCAGACAGCTGTTGAGCGAACAGGCGCTGAGCAATCATACGCTGATTACAGAGAAATGCTAGAGAAGGCGAATCTGGATGTGGTCAGCGTTTGCCCGCGCTGGATCGACTGCCACGCAGAAATGGTGATCGCCTGCGCCGAAGCCGGAGTAAAAGGCATTTTCTGTGAAAAACCATTGGCGCGAACATTGGTTGAAGCCGACGCGATGGTTGATGCGTGCGAGCGCAATCGAGTAAAGATGGCGGTGGCGCATCGGCGAGCAAGCGGCTATGAGCAGCACGCCAAGAAGCTGGTTGATGCCGGCGAAATCGGCGAAATCCGCGTGATGCGCGGGCACGGCAAGGACGATCGCCGCGCGGGCGCTATGGATTTGATGGTCTTGGGAACGCATATCCTGGATAGCATGCGTTTTTTCGCGGGTTCTGAGGTTGCTTGGGCGCATGGGCACGTCACCCAAAACGGAAAGGAGATAAGCCTTGGAGATGTCCGAGAGGGTGATGAGCAAGTTGGTCTCCTCGCTGGAAATGGCGCATCGGGGTATTACGTTTTCAAAAACGGAATACGAGCATCCTATGAATCTCACGTCGGCATATCACCCGGGCGTGTAGACGCGGCGCGTTGGTTCGGGTTTGAGGTGTATGGCAGTGAGGGAATTATCTCACTCCGAAACTCTCCCAAAGGAGAGATGTACATCTATCCCTACGGCACTTGGATTCCGGGCGAAGAAAACGGTAAATGGGAACGTGTCCTCCTTGAGGAATGGGAAAATGCACCGGAGGGCGATACGCAGCGCAGCAACCGGATGATTGTCGAAGAGCTCATCCAAGCCATAGAAGAGGATGGCGAAGTACGCAATTGTTCGAGTGGACGCGCCGCGCGCGCCGCCCTTGAGATGATTATGGCTGTTCACGAATCTCAGCGGTTGGGGACGCGCGTGTCTTTTCCGCTTGAAAACCGCGAGAATCCGTATGAAGTTTGGCGGAGAGAAGCGAAATAAATCGAGATTTGCGATCGGCGCACCTACAATGAGTGTGTCAAGCGTGGCGAAATCTCACTGAACCGTTCAGGGGGTTTTCAGACTTTTGAGATAATAATTAGGATTTACGCAAGTTACCCTGATTCATGCGCATTGGAACAAGCCCTATTCAAGACTGTTGCACACACTCTTGAAATGAACCGAGCTTCCCTTCGCGCGTGAATGGGGTTGTAGATATACCATTTTATGGAGGAAGATTTATGGCATTCTATCGTGCGGCTGTAATCGGATGCGGCCGGATTGGCAGTACTATCGACGACGAGCAGCGCGATCGTCCGCAATTTCGCTACCCATGGGCACACGCACCGGCATACGTGGAAGCGAAGGGCGTGGACTTGATAGCTGGCGCCGACCTTTCGAAAGACCAGCTTGAGGATTTCAAGCGTCGTTGGAACGTCACCGCGCTCTACACCGACTATAAGGAGATGCTCGTTAAGGAAAAGCCGGATATCATCAGTGTCACAACCAAGACTACGGAGCGGGCGGAGGTAGTCATCACGGCTGCTGAAGCGGGGGTCAAAGCAATCTATGCGACCAAACCGATGTGCCAAACGCTGGCAGAGGCGGATGCAATGATTGAGGCATGTCGAAGACACGGCGTCATTCTTGCCATGGCGTGCCACAAGAACTGGAGCCCATGGTTACAGGCGTGCCTGCGGTGCATCAGGAAGGGAGACATCGGAGAGTTCTCCTCCATGGTTGCCAACTACAGTTGGAGTTTTAACGGCGGACATAGTCACACACTTGCGCTATTCCGCCAGTTTGCAGACGCGCCGGCAAAATGGGTGTTCGGTCACATGGACAGCGATGAAGCAGCCGCGGGAGAGAAAGACTTGCGAGGAACGGGCATGATCCTCTACGAGAATGGAATTCGGGGATTCCTGAACACCGGTGGCTGGTTAAACATTGACTTTATAGGGCGTGATGGGTGGTTCAGTTGCAGGAACGAACACGCCGATTTTGAGATGTGGGGCCGCCACCCGGACACACGCGAACCCATCCGCCGTCAGTTTCCAAATCCGAAACGCCCCAGGAGTTCTCAACAAGCCGCTGTCGAAGGAATCGTCAAGAATCTCGACGAAGGTACAGAGCCGCTCTGCCCGGGGGAATTCGGACGCGAAGCCCTCGAAATCGCAGTCGCGTTGCGGGAATCGCACCGGCGCGGTGGAGAGAAGATTGAACTTCCCGTGGCTGATCGGAGTCTGGGTTTCCAAAATCATTGACAATCAAGCGAGCGAATAGGATCAACTGAGCGGATAGATCAAGGGACTGAATAAGGAGTGCGATAGAGATCCCGCCAGTATATTTGTAGGGTGCGCACCGCGCACCAGCCTTTGATAGTGCTCATCCTCAAATTACGGGGAATGGCACCTGTTATTCAGACAGGCTCCGGAACTACGCGAAGCAAACACAGGTAGCTCGCCAAGACGGTGCTTCGCCCCCTTGGTACGCTACTTTGGAGGCATGACCCCACAGGATTTTCGACACATTTGTAGTACGAATACAAAATCTAACGAGGTGAAACATGAGGCTGGTACTACTTTCTTACAGTCACCACGGACGCAGCATGGCGCAGACAGCGCAAAAACTTGGCCACGAAATTGTCGGCGTAATGGATGCCGAGGAGGAGCCGCGACAACGACTTGTCGATGACTTTCAATGCCCGGGATTCGATACCGCTGAATCTTGCCTCAATACTATCAAGCCGGATGCGGCGCTCGTGGCAGGTAAGCATGTCGAGATGCCTTCCCATATAGGTGCATGTGTGGATCAGCGCGTGCCGTACCTGTTGGATAAACCCTTTGCCGATTGTGCGGCGCGTCTGCGTCCGGTTGCCGAGGCGTCCGATAAACATGGCGTGTTCAGCGCGCTTACGTTGCCCAACCGCGCGAGTCAAATTGTGAGGGTGGTCCAAGGGATGGTCGAAGATGGCTCACTCGGCGACCTCGTCCTGTATAACAGCCGTTTGAATAATGGGCCTCCCTCTCGCTACGATCCGACGCCATCGTCTTGGCACAACGATCCGCAATTCTCCGGAGGCGGCTGTTGGGGAGTTGAAGCCGCCCACGGAATCGATACTTTTCTACAATTCGTGGGTTACAAACCTATCACTGTCGTGGGCGCCGTCATGTCAAATGCCATGCACCGGCGTTGCGTTGAAGATGTCGCCATGGGTATTCTACGAACGGACGATGGTGTGACCGGAATAGTCGAGTCGGGCTATTGCTATCCTTCGGGTGTACGCGCCGGCGATCATTTCTTCCGATTCGTTGGAACGAAGGCGTCAGTGTTTCAGCAGTACGACACACAAGGCCAGGCGGTCATTGAAGTTCACACCACCGAAGGTGTTGCAGTTGCCGAAAACGTCTCGCGCGGAGGTAACCAGGGCGTCATGGGCGAAGCCTTTTCGGCGATAAGCGAAGGACGTACCTTTGAACCAAACATCCTTACTGCGGTTCGCGTACTCGAAGTCCAAGATGCCGTCTATGACTTCGCCCGGAAGTCAGCCATGACGAACGGTCCTCACGCAATGGGAACGCCCGCCCCGCGCCCATAGAACGCTTAGACCACTCGTGAACACAGTGAATCCAACTCCTGTAGGAGCGATCAAGCGAGCGATTAGCAAGTGCGATAGAGATCTTGAAGGTGTATAGAAACGCCAATCCACTACGAATCAAGAGCCCCAGCGGGGCGACAGGTATGTAAGTTAACCCGTAACCATTCTGGAGGTTGGGTTGAACACAGAGAAACCCAACTCCTAGCTGATACTGTATGGGTTGATTGAATAGATTAATGGGCGCCCCCACAACCAAAACCAGAAGTCATTGTCCTGCCATCCTAATATTTAAACCACTTTCCCTACTTGAATTACTATCCTCCGCTCACAACCTGAGCCGATAGCGCAAAGTCACCATGTCACAGTCCGAAGATGTCACAATTGATGAAATCGATTACCCGCTGGTTTATGTCCCGGAAGGATCATTTCTCATGGGAACAATCCCCACGGCCTTTCGGAAAACCGACCATGAAGAACCGCAGCGTGAGGTGACGCTTGACGCTTTTTACATTGGAAAACTTCCCCTGACCAATGCGCAGTATTCGCAATTCCTCGAGTTCAACGGTCACCATTTTCCCCATTTCCATGACAATCCGCGTTTCAACGCATCCAATTGCCCCGTTGTGGGAATCAGTTGGTACGATGCCCTGGCGTTCCTGATGCGGCTCGATGAACTTAGCGGCAAGTCTTGCCGTTTGCCGACGGAGGCGGAGTGGGAAAAAGCCGCCCGTGGAACGGATGGACGAATATATCCGTGGGGAAATGAGTGGGATGTCTCAAAAGGAAACTTCGGCGAAATGCGGCTCAAGCGGACGACACCTGTTGGCAGCTATCCGAGCGGCGCCAGTCCTTACGGATGCCTCGACATGGGCGGCAATGTCTACGAATGGTGCAGCGATTGGTTCCACCCGGAAACGTACAAGTATGCCCCTGCAGACAATCCCGGCGGTGCGGCGGATGGCAGACGCAAAGTAATTCGCGGCGGCTCCTGGGTACCCCGCGGCGAATTTGCCGCACGATGCGCCAATCGGGCGGCTTATGAGCCAACGGAGAGGGTGCATAATGTCGGCTTTCGGATTGTGATTTCGGCGGCGGCTCGATAGCCTACACTTCGAGCTGAGTCCCTAAAGCTTGCCCGACACAGACCATAACCCGTTTCCCGCAAATTGATGGCATGTGTCGTACATCTCTCAGCCCTATCTAATATGGCGCCCAAAAACATCTCACAATTTCGTCGTAATCTTTTGGCTTGGTTCAAGGCGCATCACCGCCAACTTCCTTGGCGCGAGACGAACAATCCATACCATATCTGGGTTTCAGAGGTGATGCTCCAGCAAACTCAGGCAATAAAGGTAGTGGAATACTACCAAGATTTTGTCGATAGATTTCCCGCGCTCCAACATCTGGCTAAGGCGGAACTGGATGATGTTCTAAAACAGTGGGAAGGTTTGGGATACTACGCCAGAGCGCGAAATCTGCGTAAAGCTGCCAAAATACTTGTAGATCAGATGGATGGGGAAGTCCCGGCGGATTATGACTCGTTCCGAGAGCTGCCCGGCGTGGGTGACTATACCGCCGCGGCAGTGCAGAGCATAGCATTTAACAATCCGTATGCGGTTGTGGATGGGAACGTGAAACGCGTAGTTGCCCGACTGTTCCTCATCGGTGCACCCGTGAATCAAAATGCCTCGGCGAAAATCTTCCAATCAAAAGCGGATTCTTTACTCGACGGTGATGCTCCCGGACGTTTCAATCAAGCGATGATGGAACTCGGGTCAAGAATCTGCCGACCAAAATCCCCGCTCTGCGTTGTCTGTCCGGTAAACGATTTCTGTGACGCATTCCGGACGGCACGCCAAGACGAATTCCCCGTACGAGTGAAATCCAAGCCTACTCCCGAATATCACATTGCCGTGGGCGTTATTTACAAGGGAGATCGCGTTTTAATCACCCGGCGCAAAGCGGAAGGTTTGCTCGGCGGGTTGTGGGAATTCCCCGGCGGCAAAGTTGAACAGGACGAAACCGCCAAAGCCGCCTGTGTTCGAGAGATTCGGGAGGAAGTCGGTCTCTCTGTTGAAAAGGTAGATTTCCTTACGCGTATCAATCACGCCTATTCACACTTCAGAATTGGCGTAGATGTCTTTCGCTGTCACTATCGAGCACGCGAAGTGGTTTTGAACGGTCCCGTGGATTATCGGTGGATTCGGCTTGAGGAGATTGATCAATTCCCCTTCCCGCGTGCCAATCACAAATTCATCCCATTATTGAAAGCGAATTGATATCATAGGAAACAACGACTATTATTCCGTATGTTTTGGGTTTGTAGTAGTGCAATTCATTGCACGTCCACAGATTGTGTTACGTAGGTTGGGTTAAACGGAAATCCACGAGACAGCGCACGCAGAACGCGTTTTCGAAATTCCATTTTGCCCGAAAGAGCCGAAATACGAGTGAAACCCAACACTCCATCCCGCACAATCTTCAATTCATCAAATCGTCAATTCCCCTCGTCATCTTGTTGGATCAAGCGAACGGATAGTGAAAGGATTTTCTATCGCCCTTGCTATTCACTCGGTTGATCGATAGAGATCCCATAGAGATTTCCCGTTATTCCCTACGATTCCATAACACGCGCTCACAAAGATGAAAAAGTCCGAAACCTCCCCACTCTCCTCACCACCACGTCTACATAACTTTTCCTTGACATTTAGCCCCGGTATAAGATATAATTTAGGCAAGCCTAAATAATTTCAAAAGGCTAGACTAACTGATTTTTAGAACATGCTGGAGGCGCACGATGCACACTCAGGCGGTTGAGGATTACCTCAAAGCAATCTACAAGCTGGCAGAAAGAAAAAGTAAAGTCACGACTTCCCTTTTAGCAGAATTCTTGGACGTAACGCCGGCCTCCGCGACAGGTATGCTCAAAAAGCTAAAGCAGATGAATCTGGCGGCCTATGAACCCTATAAAGGAGTGAGTTTGACCGAATCCGGACAGAAAATTGCTCTGGAGGTAATACGTCACCATCGTCTAGTTGAACTTTACTTGGCTGAAGCGCTCAACGTACCGTGGGACAAAGTGCATGAGGAAGCAGAGAAGTGGGAGCATGTGCTTTCTGAAGATCTTGAAGATCGGATTGATACGATACTTGGTCATCCGACTGCCGATCCGCACGGCGCGCCAATACCCAATCGAGATGGAACCGTCGCGATGCCTGCATTAAGCCCTTTGACGGTTCTCGAAGCTGGGCAGACAGGGATCATTGCCGAAGTGAGCGATCACGATTCGGCGCTATTGCGTTATCTTGGCGAGATGAATCTATACCCGGAAACGGAGTTCACGGTACTTGATATAGCGCCGTTTAATGGCCCGATAACCATCCGTAGCGAAAATTCCGAAAAGATCCTGGGTTCGGAAGTTGCGGGATATATTTTCGTGAGGTTAACCTAAAGATATTCCGGTCTTGTAACCTTGTAGGGATCAACTGAGTAGTCTTTGTAGGGTGAGCGCTGCCCACCAGCCTTTAATTATGCGTATACTTGGAATTGTCCTAATCATTGCCTCAACTGTGTTTCTCCCGTCTTGTGAACGACAGGGCAAAAACAAGGAGCACGACGATGGGCAATTTGATGTCGTCGCGACAATTGGCATGATTGCCGACATCGTGAAAGTTGTCGGCGGCGATCATGTCAAGGTGACAGCGCTCATGGGTCCCGGCATAGACCCGCATCTATACAAAGCGACCGCCGGAGACGTTTCGCGACTGACTGGTGCGAATATTATTTTCTATAACGGCTTGCATCTTGAAGCCAAGATGTCCGAAGTGCTGCGGCAGATGTCGAGTCGAGTAAAAACGGTTGCCGTTACCGATAGAATCGACCGCTCAATGTTGCTCGCTCCCCCCAAGTTTGAGAGCGCTTATGATCCGCACGTCTGGTTTGATGTGACGCTTTGGAAAAAAGCGGTCGAAATTGTTCGCGATTCGCTTGTCAAGGCAGACGCCGAGCATTCGGAAACTTACGGACGAAATTCAAAGGTTTATCTCGCGAGACTGGATGAACTTCACGAATACGTAAAGACCCAAGCGGGGCGTGTGCCGGAAAATCAACGCGTGCTTGTTACTGCGCATGATGCTTTCAACTATTTCGGACAGGTTTACGGCTTTCAGGTACGCGGGCTGCAGGGTATCAGCACTGTAACGGAAGCCGGCACCGCGGACATTCAAGAGCTCGCTAAGTTTATTGTCCAACGGCGTATTCCCGCGATGTTCGTCGAAACCTCGGTGTCGTCGCGGAACATTGAGGCGGTACAGGCAGCGGTCAAATCACGAGGATTCGACGTAGAAATCGGAGGTCAATTGTTCTCTGATGCCATGGGTGATCCGGGAACGCCTGAAGGTACGTATATCGGCATGGTTCGTCACAACATTGACACCATTGTGAAATCCCTCGCGCCATCCGATTAATATCTGGCCATGTGGTAAATACTGCGCGCCAGAATTTAAAAGCCCCAGAGGGATCGAGCGAACGATCAACTGAGCGGTTAGCGAGTGCGATAGGAATCTCATCTTGCCCCGCATTGGAGAGACTTGATTAACGCCAATAATGCACTGCGAATCTAGGGAAATGATATATACCCAATGAGCTAAGCTTCACGTTCCAAAGACTGTGTCGCTAAGTCGTCGACAATCACGATTTGTGTCCTTTTCCAGCTAGTCATGGAACGACTGCCTAGCCATAAAATATTCAACTCCGTTACTACTATGATGGTAAATTGCATTCGTTCCGCGGCATGTTGATGTCGCGTAGGAGGGAAAAATGCCAAGCTATTCCGGAGAATCGGCGATTGAGGTCGAAGACCTCACCGTAGCCTACCGGGATCAACCTGTGCTCTGGGATGTCGATCTCAATGTTCCAGCCGGAGTCCTGATGGCTATCGTCGGTCCCAACGGTGCCGGCAAAACCACACTTATCAAGGTGATTTTGGGCTTGGTGCGTGCGGCAGCCGGGCGCGTTTCAATCTATGGTCAGTCCTATTCTGTTCAACGTCGCCTTGTCGGTTACGTTCCGCAGCGAGGCAGTGTTGATTGGGACTTCCCCACAAGCGTGTTGGATGTCGTGATGATGGGACGTTACGGCGCACTTGGTTGGATACGGCGCCCCGGATCCAGAGAACGAAAATTGGCGCTGGAAGCGCTGGAGAAAGTTGGAATGCAAGATCTGGCGCACCGACAAATCAGCCAACTCTCTGGCGGGCAACAGCAGCGTGTTTTTCTTGCACGTGCGCTTGTTCAAGACGCACAAATCTATTTCATGGATGAACCGTTTCAGGGTGTGGATGCCACAACCGAACGCGCGATTGTCGCGCTGCTGCAGGAGTTGCGTGCAGCGGGAAAAACACTCGTTGTAGTTCACCATGACTTACAGACGGTTGTGGACTACTTCGACTGGGTTACGCTGCTCAACGTGCGGCGCGTTGCAAGCGGGCCGGTCAGAGAGGTGTTTACCGAGAAAAATCTTCGGCTAACCTACGGCGGGCGAATAGCCTTTCTTAATCGTGGGGAGGATGAACCTGCCGAAACACAAACCGCGCCTCATATAATTGCACCGGGGGAGGTCGAGAGTGATTATACTGGAGTTGGGGAGAGACCTATTCCTTGATTATACGCTACGAACAGTGGCTTTGGGTTCGGCGACGCTCGGCGTTGTGAGTGGAGCTCTCGGTTCTTATGCCGTGCTGCGGAAACAAAGCCTGCTCGGAGATGCAATCTCACACGCGACTTTGCCCGGCGTCGCATTGGCATTCCTACTGACACAAAGCAAAGCTCCGCTCGTCCTCGTTATCGGAGCGGCGATATCTGGATGGATCGCCACGCTGCTCGTAATCGGCATCGTCAACAACACTCGGATTAAAGAAGATAGCGCGCTCGGCTTGGTGCTTTCGGTCTTCTTTAGCGTGGGGATGGTTCTGCTTACGGTAATCCAGAAAATGCCTACCGCCAGGCAATCGGGCTTGGACACCTTCCTGTTTGGCCAAGCCGCCGCGCTCCTGGAGCGTGATGTCATAACAATGGCTTCGCTCGGCGGAGTGACTATCATCATTATGCTATTTTTTTGGAAGGAGTTTAAGTTACTTTGTTTTGACTCGGCTTTTGGTGCAAGCCTGGGATTCCCAATGGCGGTTCTTGATGTCCTGCTAGTTACGCTCCTCGTGGTTGCGATTGTAGTGGGGCTCCAAACGGTAGGTGTGGTGCTGATGAGTGCGATGGTTGTGGCTCCCGCTGTCGCGGCACGACAGTGGACAAATCGGCTCGGAGGAATGGTTGTTCTCTCTGCGCTTTTTGGCGCGATTGCCGGTGTCAGTGGAACTGTCATAAGCAGCAGTGCGGTTCAGATTCCCACAGGTCCGACTATTGTGCTTTCTATCAGCGTAATTGTGGTGCTATCGATTACCTTCGCCCCAAACCGCGGACTCGTCTGGAATTGGATTCTCAATCAGCGTGAACGTAGAAAACTCCAAATCGAAGTCGTATTAAACGACCTCTACACGCTTGCATCACAACACGCAGACCCCCGTCACAGTCATTCCACCGCGGTCTTGGAGGCGATGAGCGCAAACCGGAGTAATGTGCGCAACAGTCTCAGAGAGTTAGCCTCGCGCGGTTGGGTTGAAAACGTCAATTCAGACGAATGGGCGTTGACATCCGAGGGAGTTATTCAAGCGCGGTATGTTACCAGTCGGGGATCAAGGGAGTGAATAACGACCAATCAAGCGAACGAACAGTGAGTGCCATAGAGTTCCCATAGAGATCTCCTTGCCTCGCCGGCTCTGCGCGGCGACAGGACATCTAACTCCACACAAGTTTTTTTTGCTTGCCACACGCAATCAATGCACTTGAATTATAGAGAAATGGTATACGGAGCGCCGATATGTCGTCCGAAGTGTTAGAGATTCAGTTGATTGCGGTAGTTGTGGCGGTCGCGTGCGTCATGCCGGGTGTGTTTCTCGTATTGCGCCGTATGGCAATGATGAGTGATGCTATCAGCCACGCCATTCTAGTGGGGATTGCGCTCGCTTTCTTCGTTACAGCCGATCTTAATTCGCCGCTTCTAATTATCGCAGCCACTGCTACCGGCGTGCTAACCGTAGTTCTCGTAGAGTTACTGAATCGTACGAGGCTGATACGTGAAGACGCCGCCATCGGAATCACGTTTCCCGCGCTGTTTAGTGTTGGCGTAATACTTATTGCCCGCCATGCGGGTGACGTTCACCTTGACACTGACGCCGTATTATTGGGAGAACTGGCTTTCGCGCCGTTTAATCGCTTCGAGCTTTTCGGACACGATTTTGGCCCGCGTGCGCTCTGGGCTATGAGCGCTATCCTGTGCATCAACGTCGCCTTCATAGCGTTTTTCTATAAGGAGTTAAAGCTGGTTACGTTCGACGCGAACCTTGCCGCAACCCTCGGTTTCTCTCCCGTACTCATTCACTACGGTTTGATGACACTGGTTTCAGTTACGGTGGTTGGGGCGTTCGATGCGGTCGGTTCAATCTTGGTGGTTGCCTTGATGATCGCGCCTCCCGCCACGGCATACCTACTTACCAATCGACTGTCCCGAATGATTGGGCTAAGCGGTTTAATTGGTGTCGCAAGCGCGATTGCGGGGTACTGGTTCGCGCACTATCAAGATGCCTCAATCGCCGGTTCGATGGGATTGATGACCGGAGTTTTCTTTGCCATGGCTTTTCTATTTGCACCGAATCGCGGCATCGTTGCCATCGCTCGCCGCCGCGCTAGTCAACGGTGGGAATTCGCGCAGACAATGCTTGCCATTCATCTTTTCAGCCACGAAGGGCTGCCCGAAGCGGAAAGGGAGGCGCACGTTTATCACCTCAGCAGCCATCTCCATTGGGAACCGGATTTCGCGCAACAAGTAGTCCGAAACGCCGAGCGTCACGGATTCATTCGCAATCAGGCGGGGCGGTTAGATTTGACCGAGCAGGGGCGAGAAATGGCGCAACAAGCACTTGTAGGGTAAACGAATCTCCCCTCTTCCCCGGCGTTGCTGCTCGTCTGGCGTTTGCCATTGCTTGCCACTCTCCACTGTTTTTCCCCTTCCATTCTTCTCTCTTCTCACTTTGTCGCCTTGACGCTTCCCCACGTCGTCACGCGTTTCCCTTTTGACTCGACAGAAACTCCCTCCGTTGTGACGGCGAACACTTCACAATTTTCAATGCCTACCGCATCACCAAGGAGGGCATCCACACGTCGCTGACCATTTATCGAATCCTCACCAACCCAAATCGCTTCACGGATGTGCGTGCCGTCGGTAATCTGGATATTGTCCGCCATCATGCCGAACTTCCCGAATGATGTTGCGCGATCTCCCCGTTTCTCCGTCCCGAGACTGATTGCCACGATTGTCTCGCCCGCGAGTTGATTCAATGCAACCCGATAATGCATCCAGTCCGTGTCGATAGCAGTTATAGATTCCCCAATTTGGTTTCCTTCTGCCGTATGAACAAATACCCCTCCGCTCCTATAGACGCTCTCCACCGGGAATGCCAGCTGAAATTCCAAAAACGTGCCCGCCTCAGCCGTTGTTTCACCCTCCCAAATAGGAATGAAACATTGAACAGGTGCGTTCGGTTTGGCAATATCTCCTTGCAACAAGAGGAATTTATCCCCTCGAATGTGTTCGGTGATGGTAAACTCGGGCGCCTCAATCCTTCCGGGAACGGTTGTAACACCTAACCGCATGCCGTCCGGGGTCGACAACTCAACATCTACAAGCTCAATCGCGGAGTCTTTGTATTCGAGTATCTCAAAAGTTACGCTCAATAGTGTGCCCTCATTGGCCCCGACACCGATTAAGGATGCCGCCGCAATGGGCGGTGCGAGTGTGGCAGTGTCAGTCGCCAAATCGGCTTGTACGCCATTGGGTTCGATGAGGAAAACTTCAATATTCGCAAGGTTCCTGATATTCGGGTCGCCGGGCAAATAATCACTGAACTCCACGCCGACAAACGAGAGAGCAATCGCGTCAAATTTGAGATTAAGTTGATAGGCGGAGACATTCTCTGCGTTCGAGATATTCACATGAATTACAAGGTTTTCACCTACAAGTGGCGAGTCGATTACCGCCGGATTGATCGATACAACCGCCTCTGCAAATACCAACGACGGGATAGTCAGGCATATCGCTGCTAAACAAGCAATCATCCTGAAAAAACTATTCACAATTGTCCTCCCTGACGCAACTAAAATCTTGATAGTGCTTTACAAACTAAATCATAATGCCTAGAATACCGCAGTTCTCCATGCTACGCTAGCCTATAATTACCCCCGACACCCGAATTTAGTTCCATCCTTTGGAAATCGGTTTCGGGATATTTTACTGAGCTTTAACGCTTGAAGCACTCGAATTTCGACAACAGCCAGCATCGCAAAGTGCATATTGTAGTGTTGAAATTTCGGCGATGTCAAGGAGTTTCATCGAACCGGTCGCGCCAATCGCAGTAGGAGCGATCTCCGAATCGTGACAGGTCAGTTCAGTGTTGCAACACGCTTTCCGCTCTGGAGCAAATTATCGTCATAGCTTCTCCCCTTCCTTCGTTCCAATCTTCCATCCTTCCAATCTCTCAATTCCCTCACTCCGATTTTTCGGCATTACCACTCCCTTCCACTGGCAATGCCTCAGCCTTATTCACCTTCTGTTCAGAGGTGCTCAGTGCAACCCTTAGCTGCTCCACAATCCTCGTATCTTGCGAAACTTCATTCCCACCACCCGTTCGCTGTCCGGGCGCATTCAACGCGAACGCTAACCCATCCAAAATCCCCGCTAGTTGTGCAGCCTCGTTGCCAATCGCCTGTTGTTCCGGGGTTTTCAGTGCAAGTGTCAATCGCTCCAATACCGCAACAAGCTGAGGCCCGGACAAACTCTCTGACTTTCCGCGTTCAGTCGCCGACAGCTTCCTCATACTTTCCATCGTCTTGGTCAAAGAAGTCGTGAGCGCTTGCATATCGTGTACCGATTCAAGCGGCTCATCCAGCTTTCGACTGATTCGGTCGGCATTCTTCGCCAAAAGCGCAACGTGTTCCACTTTCGACGTGTACGGAACGTCACTCACGACACGCCTATACTGATCCCGCGCTTCACGCCAAACTGAACCAAACTTCTTTTCAGGCCATCGCGCTGTCCCCGGTTTCAGATACGCCAACCGCTGGATCAACATTTTTCGAAGTTCTTCCGCCCCCAGCGCGTCCTTCTGGGCAAGTCTGTTTATAATCTTGTCTTTCACCATTAACTCCCAGACCGCGGCTGAGCTAGGCATTCCCTGTGCATGACAGCGGATAATGAACTTCCGGTGTTCATCCGAAATAAACCGCGAAACCCACCGCCCCAACTCCTTATGGATTTCATCTTTGATTACCTTTAGGTCCCCTCCATACCCCAAATCGGGTTCCTCTCTATACAAATCCCGATACAACTCCAATGCATGCCGTTGCACACGTGCGACAACCGCTTCAACAAGCTCCGCCCCGACCAATGTATCAAACATCGTGCGTATCTCCGACCTTAATTCCACCGCCCCGTCCTCCGGTACATCGTCGCTTAACGCATTTTGAAGTGCGATGTTCGGTTTTTCCGTCGCCACTGTTTTCCTCCGTTCATCGTCAAAATAGGGAACGAAAATCTCAGTCCCCGATTCTTAAGTTACTATGTCTATTTCCCCCGTGTGCTAAGCGCTGCGGAATAGTCCCCACGTGGGTTTTCACGTTTCTGTCGGCTATCAACTATCCGGATTTCCCGGAAAAAAAGTGGTGTGAATCCTCTGGCGAAATGCTTAACATATATTACCCTATTTCATGTTCGGGTTGCAAGCTCTCTTCACGGTTCATGCAAACGAACTCGGTCATACTGTAAGCTTTCACGCTCTTTTTAATCTCAAAGCTCTCGATCCATTTACCCTCATAGATATTAAAAGTATGAAATGCCGATAATCTCCCTTTAGCGACCACTTCCCGCGCCTGTGTTTTGTGACTTTTTGCCTATACAACTGCCCTCAACCGATGTTGGTTCATGTTGACATAATCTGCAAAATGTGATACGATGCCCTGTGATTTAATTGCAGGGCGGCACAAAGGCGAAACTTTGTTGGCCCCTGCACGGAAAATGAGAAAATGATGACAAAAACAATACAATTTGTGCTTCTCACGCTTGCCCTTGGCTTGGGAACGGAATCCTTCGTGAACGCCAAGGAAGTCAAGCTAGCCGGCGCCGAGGGAGGATCCGGAAATAGGCAGCTCGCTGTCGATATCGTGGCGGGGACAGTCATTGTAGGAGCGCACGCCGAAAACTACGCCAAAATATATGCCGCGAAAAACAATCGGTGGGAATTGCAAGCACAAGTCAGTGAGGCCGAAGGGAGTTACGGATGGGCAGTCGCCATTGGAAGTCTCCATTTGCGGGGTAACCCGCACGCTGCCATCGTAGGAGCCCCGAACAACAGCGACCGTGGCGACAGCGCGGGCGCTGCTTTTGTCTACGCCCCGAGCGGCGGCACATGGAAACAGCAGGGAAAACTCACCGCCGACGATGCTGCCGCTACAAACAATTTCGGACACGCCGTCTCCATTGACGGAAATACTGCCATTGTTGGCTCGCCAAAAAGCGACGATGCCGGCAAAAACTCCGGGGCAGCCTATATCTTCGTCCGCGATGGCCCGACATGGAAACAGCAGGCGAAACTGCTCCCCAACGATCTGGGAGGATCGGATGCGTTCGGGGAGGATGTCTTTGTCTCCGGGCGCAGCCTATGTTTTCGTCCGCGAGGGAACGACGTGGGTACAAAAAGCCAAGCTTACTGCTGACGACGCGGCCAAGAGCGATCGGTTCGGACATTCGGTTGCCATGAGCGGCAACAGCATCATCGTCGGCGCGCCGCTGCACGATACCCCTGCCGGCAAAGATGCCGGGGTAGCCTATATCTTCGTCCCCCACGAGGACTCATGGAAGCAGCAGGCAATGCTCATGCCGGCAAAGGCGGAAGCTTCCAATCAGCTCGGATTCGGTGTTGCTACCACGGGAAACATCGCAATCGTTGGCGCTCCAGCCCGTAATGAAGGGGCAAGAGCCGCAGGAGCGGCATATTCCTTTGTGCGTGTCGAAGGCATCTGGGAGGAGAAAGAAAAGGTTGTGCCCAAAGATGGCGCCAGGAAATTATAGAAATCCTTAAGAACCTGTTTGAAAAGTCATTTGACTCGGTTTCGCATCAAGTAAATGGAAGCGCTGTACACCATGGTCCCAGGAGTCTTAAGGATAGCGTTCATAATCCAAAGTCAATGGACGAAACCAGCCAAGCCAAGAAAATGTGCGTTCAACAATCCATCGTAACGGGACAACTTCAAACCCCTGCTGCCCTAGCGTAGATGCGATCTCCAGTTGACACTGATGAGCTAGATATAACCAGTCTTCTAATTCTCCGCGATAGGCAGCATCGGCACACACCAACTGAATTGTTATGTACCAGCTAAACACTTCTGTTAGTAATTCAATAGCTATCTGATTGTCACTGACTTTGACTATCAATGGAACACCTATCGTATCAGTTACTAGATGTCGTTTGCGTCCTTTGACTCTCTTGTGACCATCAAATCCTCTAGTCGCCGCTAATTCCGTCGTCTTAACGGATTGGCTGTTGATGATAGCTGCTGTCGGTGATGGTTCTTTGCCAACATCACGACGTGTTTGTTCGTGAAGTGCCTGATGAATCAAGAGCCATGTATCGTCGGCGCTCCACTTTCTGAAATGGTAATAGACCGTTTGCCACGGTGGCATATCATGGGGTAGCGTTCGCCACTGACAGCCTGACTTGACAACATAAAAGATGGCGTTGATGATTAAATACATCTCCCACTTGAGAGGTCTGCCTAAGCGTTGAGCTGTTGGCAGAAACGATGACAGTTTCTCCCACTGTGCATCGGTCAAATCACTGGGATAACTCTTGCGGTTCATGTTTACTCCTTTCATTGGTTCAGAATGAACTGCTCCAATGAGTAAACGTAATCATCAACCCTTCAGACAACTTTCTTCTTTTTCAAACAGGATCTTAGCGCGATAAGATAAATTAAAAAATTGTGACATTATGTGACATTATGTGAGGAAATATGGCAATGGAAGCGTAAAGATTGCTGGTTTCTAACCGCCGCGGACAATGACATAGTTTGTAGGGTGCGATCAAAGGAATGAATAATGACTGCGATAGAGATCCCCTGCGCACCAGCCTTTGAAAGCGCCAGCAGCGATCGAGCGAGTGGATAACGAGTGCGATAGGGATCCCACAGGTATGTAGCAGCCAACAATGAAAACATGAAAAAACTTTCTACAAATGACCAAAAATGGCTTTGCCACCGATTATTCAAACAGGCTCTAAGTTCGGTTCCTCAATTGCAATGAGCGACAACTCCGTTGTCATATCGTCCCACAATGCGGTGAATGAAGGCCCCGGATTTGCCAACGGTACCGCATTAGCGGTGACAACGCTTGGTCAAGTCAAGCGCACAGCGCTGTATCAAAACTTTCCGAACCCGTTTAACCCCGAAACATGGCTGCCTTATCGGTTGGCGTCGGATGCCCTGGTCACCCTTCGCATTTACAATGTCGGAGGGAAACTCGTGCGGGAGTTGGATCTCGGCGACCAAAGAGCGGGCGGCTACCTGACTCGCGAGACCGCCGCCTATTGGGATGGTCGGGACCAACGCGGTGAAGCCGTGTCAAGCGGTTTGTACGTTTACACCCTGCAAGCCGATGACTTCCGAGCCACGCGAAGAATGGTTATTTTGAAATAGATGAAGCGACTGAACAAAGATCAACAGACCGAATAGGATCAAATGAGATTAAGTGAACGAACAGTGGGCGCGATAGAATATATTTGTAGGGTGGGCACTGCCCACCATTTCTCGTAGCGCTAGAGCTCCCAAAGAGATTCTCAACGCGTATAGCAACTTGAATAACCAAAAATGGTTCTGTCGCGATTATTTAACTGGGTTCATAAAAGCACATAGCCCGCACTGATTTCAGCAATTCAAACATAAATTAATAAGGAGATTTTGATGAAAACGGCATATTTAGTATTGATTGGTCTGACTGTCGCCGTCGTATGGGCGTCCATCAGTTACACTGCCCTCGCTCAGAAAGATGTCAGGCTTGTCCCCGCCGACACGGGCGGCACCGATAATGATCCTGTGTCAATCGGTATCGGCACGAAGTACATCATCCTCGGCACACCGGGGAGTGCCCAAGACTTCGCCACAATCTTCGAGGGCGAAGGTGACAAGTGGAAGCAGACGGCACATCTCACGGGTGACGGCGGCGCGTTCGGGCAAGCTGTCGCTATCACCGATATCCGCGGACGAAGCAATACGGCATTTGCAATTGTCGGCGCACCAACCCACGACGGAGCCGGAGAAGCCCGAGTTTTTGCGCTCGGCGGAAGAGACTGGAACCCGCAGGCGAGACTCCGCGCCAGTGATGCGGCGGACGGAGACGCTTTCGGACATGCCGTCTCAATTAACGGCGACACCGCCCTCGTGGGTGCGCCGAAAGATGACGATGCGGGCAGCAACTCCGGGGCGGTTTATGTCTTTGATCGTGTCGGCGCGCGCTGGAACCAACAAGCGAAACTTGTGGCGAAGGATGCCGCACCCTCCGCTGGATTCGGTGAAGCCGTCGCCCTATTTGGCAATACCGCTATCATAGGGGCACCACAGAGCGAGCATCGGGGCGTAAAGTTCGCAGGTGCGGCTTACGTGTTTGCGCGCGAAGGGAACAGATGGGTGGAGAAAACCAAACTCACGGCTGGCCATCCGGGCAAGGCGGACCGATTTGGGTTCGCCGTCGCTATCGGCGGGGACACCGTTGTCATCGTGGCGCCCTTGAAAGATACCGAGGGCGGACAAGATGCCGGCGCCGTCTACATTTTCGGGCGTGATGGGAACGCCTGGAGACAGCTTGCGAAAGTATTGGGGGAAGGCGGTTGGAAAGGCGACAAATTCGGAAACAGTGTGGCTACCAATGGAAACGTGGCAATTGTTGGGGCGCCTATCCGAGAAGAGGACGCATTTGCCTCGGGTGCCGCTTATGCCTTTGCACGTGTGGACGGAGTCTGGCAGGCAAAGGAGAAGGTCGTGCCCAAGGACGGATCCAAAGATCTTCACTTCGGTGCTTCGGTCGGGATAAATGAAAATACGGTGGCTATCGCTTCCCATCACAAAACCAAGTGCGCCGACTGCGGATGGCCGCACGGCGACGGCTCATCCGCCTATGTCTATAGCAGTATAGAAAGTTTCGGTACGCCGCCCTTCGCGGTCGAGCCGATTGATTTGAAAATAAATACGCTAGGGCGAGTAAAACGCACAGCGCTGTTCCAAAACTTCCCCAACCCCTTCAATCCGGAGACGTGGCTGCCGTATCAACTAGCTGCCGATGCCCCGGTAAACCTCCGCATCTATAACATCCGAGGTCAATTGGTGCGAAAGTTGGATATCGGGGTACAAAAAGCCGGGAGCTATCGGGCACAAGAATCCGCCGCCTATTGGGATGGCAGCGATCAACTTGGCGAAAGCGTTTCCAGCGGCGTGTATTTCTACACGATGCAAGCCGGTGCGTTTCAAGCCACGCGCCGAATGCTTATTTTGAAATAGATCAAGGAAGTGAATAACGACCGCGATAGCGTCCTCATAGCGCGCGCGATAGAAATCCTTTATAAGAGAAGAACAAACCTACAATATGGGAAGGCTCTATTTCCTACTCACCAGTTAACAACGAACAGAGACTACGCCAGCACGGACGCTGGCGACTAAAAATTCGCATAGACATAGAAGGGAATATATAATGAGAAAAACGTTAACATCTCTCTTAATAGGTCTTACCCTCAGTATCGGTCTCGCACCTGTAAGCCACGCCGGAGTCGATAAACTCGTCGGCGCGGAAGAGGGGATTGACAATAAACATCTTGCGACGGATGTCAGCGGGGACATCCTCGCCATCGGTGCTTCCGGATCGGGCTACGTCAAAATCTACGTAAACGCCGGTGGAAATTGGAAAGAGCAGTGGCAACTCACAGCCCAAGAGCGAGTTGAACAAGAAGAGGCGCGTATTCCCGCCTTCGGATGGTCGGTCTCCCTTACGGGCGTCCACGAAATTGCCAGCGCGAACTACGCTATCGTTGGTGCGCCGACCGACACGCATCCTGAAAAAGGCGAGGGGGTCAATGAAGGTGGCGGCATTGCCGGCATCTTCGCCGCGGGAGAAAAAGGCGCCGCCTATATTTTCCGCCGTACCGGAAACGAATGGCGACAACAGGTGAAGTTGATTGCTGAGGAACCCACAGATGACGATCGGTACGGCGAGTCTGTCTCTATTTTCCGAACCATGGCAATCATTGGCGTACCAAAAGACGATGATAACAAGAAGAACGAGGGTTCTGCCTACATTTATGTGCGCGAAGGTACTGATTGGCGTCAACAAGCCAAAATTGTCCCCGATGGCCTTGGCGGCTCCGACGCGTTCGGAGAGGCCGTCGACATCCGCGAAAGCACAGCCGTGATCGGTGCACCGGCGCACACACCCGGTGGAGTGAGATTCGCGGGCGCAGCGTATATCTACGTTCGCGAAGGGGAAACCTGGCGCCAACAAGCCAAACTCACAGCCAACGATGGTGCGAAAGCCGACCGTTTCGGTTCCTCTGTCGCTATTGGTAGTGGAACCGTAGTCATTGGTGCGCCGGCGCATGACACGGACAAAGGCAAGAATGCAGGAGCCGCCTATGTGTATGTGCGCGATGGAGATCGATGGAAACTGGAGGCGAAACTGACACCCGAAGTCGGAGAGAAGAACGATCAATTCGGATTTGGCGTCGACACCAACGGTAATATCGTCATCATTGGAGCTAAAGGGCGCAGCGAACGCGCACCAGCCGCAGGGGCTGCCTATTCCTTTGTGCGAACCGATGGGCGCTGGGAAGAGAAGAAGAAGGTTCTTCCCGATGACCTAGAGCAAAAAATCAACTTCGGTGGTTCCGTTGCCATTAACGGCAATACCGTCGTCGTTGCGTCTCACAATGCAGGCAATGATGGCCCCGGATTTGGACACGGCACGGCGGTGCATGTTTACAGCAGTATAAAAGACTTCGACACACCGTCCTTCTCCGTTAATCCAACAGGATTGAGAATTACATCACTTGGCAAGGTCAAACGCACGGCGCTGTTTCAGAACTTCCCCAATCCGTTTAACCCGGAAACTTGGCTGCCGTATCGCCTAGCCTCCGACTCGCCGGTTACCTTCCGCATCTACAATGCCCAAGGCCAGTTAATGCAGGAATTGGATCTCGGCACCCAAAAAGCTGCGGACTACCTGACTCGAGAAACCGCCGCCTATTGGGACGGCAGAAACCGATTCGGAGAAACGGTGTCCAGCGGTGTCTATTTCTACACCCTTGAAGCCGGCTCTTACGAAGCCACTCGGCGGATGCTCATTTTGAAATAGCGCAAACGACAAACTCAAAGCGTGTGGGAGGTTCGGTATAGATGCGAATCTCCCACGCACTACCAGTTGCAGGACATAGACGGCACAGTTCATGCCGCCGACTCGACATCGGGACTCGTGCCATTGATTAATTGTCATCGAAAACAAACGATTCCTGACCAATCTTCAAACAAAACAACTCGAAAGGAGCGTGCCATGAAAAAAACGATACGATTTATCCTCATCACGCTTGCGCTCGGCATTGCATCGGCAACCGTAAATCATACGGCGCTGGCAAAAAAGGAAGTCAAGCTTATCGGCGTCGAGGAAGGAAACAACAACGAACATTTAACTTCAGACATTATTGGCGACTCCGTAATTATGGGAGCGCGTGGTGCGGGTGTTGCCACAGTCCACGTCTTTGACGGAAAATCTTGGAAAAAACAGGGGGATCTGCTTGCCAGCGATCCCGACAATGATAGAGCTGCCAGACCGTCTTACAGCCATTCAGTCGCTATCGGGGCGCCCCACGAGTTTGCTGCTGCAAACTTCGCCATTATCGGTGCGCCGCGACACCTGCATGGAGGGGAACCGGCGCTTGCGGGCAAAGGGGGATTTGGTGCAGCATATATCTTCCGCCGCGGCGGAACGAAATGGAAACAGCAAATAAAGCTCGTAGCGCCAGACCCGATGCTCGACGACCGGTTCGGCGAGGCTGTTGGCATCTACCGGAACACCGCCGTGGTTGGAGCATCGAAAGACGACGATCAGGGCAAAAACTCGGGTTCGGTCTTCGTCTACGTATTCGATGAGGAATCGTGGAAACCACAAGCAAAGATAGTTCCCGACGATCTCGTCGGATCAGACGCTTTCGGAGAAGCGGTATCGTTAGATGAAAGCACCCTCGCCATCGGAGCGCCGGGGCACACGCATAGTGGAGTAAGATTCGCTGGCGCCGTCTACATCTTTGTACGTGAGAACGATAAATGGGTACAGCAAGCCAAACTCACTCCCGATGACCCCGGAAAGTCTGCTCAGTTCGGGAGTTGTATATCACTCAGCTTCAACACGGTCGTCGTTGGAGCCCCGCTGCACGACACCGAGCGCGGTAAGGATGCGGGAGCGGCTTACATCTTCGTGCGCAACGGCGAAAGATGGACGCAACAGGCAAGATTGACTTCCAGCGACACGAAAGCCGGAGATCGATTCGGTACGGGCGTTGCCACTACTGGAAAGAGCGCCATCATCGGCGCTCCGTTTAGACCTGAAGGCGCTCCGGGATCAGGCGCAGCTTATTCCTTTATAAGCGTTGACGGGAAATGGGAAGAGAAGGAGAAAATCACCCCTGACGACGCGGGACAAAAAATCAATTACGGACTTTGGATTGCCATGAGCGGCAACATGGTTATTGTTTCGTCTTATGCCGCCCCAAATGAAGGCGGCGCGGAAAAGGGGATTGGCACTGCGGCTTACATCTATAATAGCGTTGACGATTTTGGTGTTTTGCCTTACGCTGTCGAAGCGTTCGGCATGAGCTTAACAACGCTGGGGAGTGTAAAGCGGACAGCCCTGCTTCAGAATTTCCCCAACCCGTTCAATCCGGAAACGTGGATGCCGTATCGCCTAGCAACCGACACGCCGGTTACCTTCCGCATATACAATAACCGAGGTCAATTGATGCGGGAGTTGGATCTCGGTCTCCAAAAAGCCGCGGACTACCTGACACGAGAAACCGCTGCCTATTGGGACGGCAGAAACCGGTTCGGAGAAACGGTGTCCAGCGGCGTCTACTTCTATAGAATTGAAGCCGGATCTTACGAAGCCACCCGGCGGATGCTTATTTTGAAGTAAGAAAGGTAACAAACCAAGCCGTGTGGGAGGTTCGATTTCTAACCGCACGGGATATGCGCGGTTGGAAACCGCGCCTACCAAAGGAGTTATGAAGACAAACGAGTACCGGCAAATCTAAAGACTACTCGAAAGGAGCGTGTCATGGGAAAAACCGTACGATTCATCCTCATCACTCTTGCGCTCGGCATTGTATCGGCAACCATAAATCATACCGCGCTGGCAAAAAAGGAAGTCAAGCTTATCGGTGTCGAGGAGGGCGTTAACCACGAGCATTTGACCGCGGACATAATCGGGGACACCGTCATTATCGCGTCACGCGGCGCAGGAACCGCCACAATTTACGTCAATGACGGCAAAGTTTGGAAAAAGCAGGAGGACCTGCAAGCCCGTGACCACAATGCTCGAGATCCGTATGTTCCCGGCTTCGCTTATTCAGTCGCTATCGGGGCACCTCATGAGTTTGCTACTCCAAACTTCGCCATTATCGGCGCGCCAAAACACTTGCATGGAGGAGACAACCTCAAAGGGCTGGACGGGCCCGCGGGATTTGGCGCCGCCTATATCTTCCGACGCAGTGGAAAGACCTGGAAGGAACATGTCAGACTTGTTGCCCCGGATCCCGTGGATGACGACCGATACGGCGAGTCTGTTGCCATCTACAGAACCACAGCCGTGGTTGGGGCGTCGAAAGACGACGATAATGGCAAAAACTCGGGTTCCGTCTTCGTCTATGTTCTAGACGGCGCCACGAATACGTGGAAACCCCAAGCAAAAATAGTTCCCGACGATTTAGGCGGGTCAGACGCTTTCGGAGAAACGGTATCGTTGGATGAAAATACCCTTGCTGTCGGAGCGCCGGGTCACACCCACAGCGGAGTGAGATTCGCCGGCGCCGTCTACGTCTTTGTTCGCAACGGAGATAAATGGGAACAACAAGCGAAACTCACTCCCGATGACCCCGGCAAGGCTTCGAAGTTCGGGAGCGCAATATCGCTCAGCTTCAACACGCTCGTTGTTGGAGCCCCTCTGCACGACACCGAGCGCGGCAGAGATGCCGGTGCGGCTTACATCTTCGTACGCAACGGCGACAGATGGAATCAGCAGGCGAAATTGATTGCCAAAGACACAAAGGAGAAAGACCGATTCGGTACGGGCGTCGCCACCACCGGCAAGAGCGCCATAATCGGGGCTCCGTTTCGACCTGAAGGCGCGCCGGGATCAGGCGCCGCCTATTCCTTTGTAAGCGTTGATGGGAAATGGGGGGAGAAGGTGAAAGTCACCCCCGACGATGCCGGACAAAAGATTAATTACGGGCTCTGGGTCGCCATGAGCGGCAACATGGTCATTGTTTCGTCTTATGCCGCCGCGAACGAAGGCGGCGCCGAAAAAGGAATCGGCACTGCGGCTTACGTTTATAATAGCGTAGACGATTTCGGAGCGTTCCCCTACGCCGTCGAACCGTTCGGCATGAACCTAACAACGCTTGGGAGTGTAAAAAGAACAGCGCTGCTTCAAAATTTCCCCAACCCGTTTAATCCGGAAACGTGGATGCCGTATCGCTTGGCGTCGGATGTCCCGGTGTCGATTCAGATTTTCAACGTAAAAGGACAACTGCTACGGGAACTGAATCTCGGAGAACAGAAAGCGGGCAGCTATCTAACCCGAGACACCGCCGCTCATTGGGATGGAAGAGATCAGGTTGGAGAAACTGTTTCCAGCGGCGTCTATTTTTATGCCCTGCATGCCGGTGCATTCCAAGCCACCCGGCGCATGCTCATTTTGAAGTAGGATCAAGCGAATGGATAATGAGCGCGATAGAGATCCAAAGGCGATAGAAGATCCTGATAGAGATTCCTCAAGCGAATGGCTAGAACGACGTAAATCAACCGAACGAATAGTGAGGGCGATACCGCGTTCATAACGACCAATCAACTGAGCGCTTAACGAAGGCGATAGGAGATTCTGATCGGGATCTGTAGATGATTGATGTCCTAAATAGTTCCCAAGGAAGTTCTTCCCAATCACGACTTCCCGTCCATAGAAAAACTCGCTCATACAGTTGGCTTGTCGTAGCAATCTTCGATCGTCCAATCGTCCATCTTCGTTCTTTTTATTTCGCGTCCGACTGGTCGTTCACTTGTTTGTAAACCGCGAGACGTCTAAATGTGAATGTGAATGTGAATGGCTACAATAGGACAAATCGAGAAACTTGCTCCGATTGAAAGGGGACACTCATGAAAGTCATACGGTTTATCGTCATCAGCTTGTTGCTCAATTTCCTGTTCACGGCGACAGGCCAAACTGCAGGAAAGGAAATCAAGTTGATTGGTGTCGAAGATGGGTCGAACAACAATCATCTGTCCGCAGATGTCATTGGTGACTCGGTAATCGTCGGCGCGCGAGGAGGAGGTCTCGCGAAACTCTATGTGGGCGCCGGCGAGAAATGGAAACTGGTAGCTGAGCTCATTGCCAAAGATGCAAATCAGCGGGATCCGGCTGTACCCGCCTTTGGATGGGCGGTCTCGCTTGCTGCTCCCCATGAACGCGCCAGCGCAAACTATGCCGTCATTGGAGCGCCAAAAGACCTTCATGGCGGTGACAACGAAGAAGGAATATTCGGCCATCAAGGATTCGGCGCCGTTTATACCTTCGCTCCTAGCCGAGGTACGTGGAAGCAGCAGCATAAGATTATCGCCCCAGATCCGAAAGAGAAAGATCAGTTTGGTTTCGCTGTCTCAATCGAAAGAGGTACCATGGTGATCGGTGCACCGGGAGAAGACGGCGCAGCCAAGGACGGGGGCGCCGCCTATGTCTTTGTACGCGATGGAGAGGAATGGAAACAGAGTGCGAAAATCATCCCCGAGGATTTGGGTGGATTGGACGCTTTCGGCGAGTGTGCTGTGCTTCGCGGGAACACCGTTGTCATCGGGGCGCCTGGGCACACGCATGGCGGAATCAGATTTACCGGTGCCGCTTACGTCTTTGTGCGCAACGGGGACACGTGGGAGCAACAGGCGAAGCTGACAGCCAATGACGCCGGCAAAGCCGACCGGTTCGGTCATTCTGTCGCTATGGCTGGAGAGACCATCATTGTGGGTTCGCCCTTGAACGATACTGTTGGCGGAAAAGACACCGGCGCCGCCTATGTCTTTGTCCGCGATGGCGACAGGTGGAATCAGCAAGCGAAGCTAGTCGCACAAGGCTTACGAGCGAAGGATCAGTTCGGATTCGGGGTTGCCACTACGGGCAGCATAGCCGTTGTGGGCGCGCCGTTGCGCCATGAGCGCGCGCCTGCGGCGGGCGCCGCTTATTCTTTCGTGAGAGTTAATGGCGATTGGGAGGAGAAAAAGAAGGTTGTCCTCGACGACGAAAGGCAAAAACTCAATTTCGGCACATGGGTCGCCATGAGCGGCAATACCGTCGTCGTCTCGGCGCATAACGACACCAACGATGGGCCGGGTTGGGGAAACGGCACGGCAGCGTTTGTATACAGTAGTGTAGAAGATTTCGGAACGCCGCCGTTTGCTGTTGATCCGTATGGATTGGCGCTGACGACCTTTGGTAGGGTTAGGAATACCGCGTTGCTTCAGAACTATCCCAATCCGTTCAACCCGGAAACGTGGATGCCGTACCAATTGGCGGCTGATGCCCCGGTCGCCATCAACATCTTCAACGTTCAAGGGCAACTGATTCGGGAGTTGAATCTCGGCGCACAAAAAGCGGGCACCTATCTGAGCAGAGACACCGCCGCCTATTGGGACGGTCGAGACCAGCTAGGACAGACCGTTTCCAGCGGGGTTTATTTCTACTCTATGCAGGCGGACACATTTCGTGCGACGCGGAGAATGTTCATCTTAAAATAGAACGGGAAGAATGGAATCGTATAAGCGTGCTTTATTCTTTCTATTGCCCCTTAGCCGCTTATCCCCATTAATGAATATACAGTGTTATTTATACCGACGAATTCAGTTTGACATCGGGAGGAAAATGTCATGAAAATGTGTATAAGATTTGTCCTTATCAGTCTGATGATTGTCACTATGTCGGCGAACATCAGTCACGCTGGCGAATTCAAACTTGTCGCTGCCGAGGATGGTACGAGAAACAGCCACATGACGGCTGACATTATCGGTGATACTCTGATTGTTGGAGTACACGAGGGGTTTGGTTTAGCCAAAATCTATGTTGGTTCCGGAAAAAAGTGGAAAGTGCAGGCAGAACTCTCCGCTCTTGAAGGCGGTGGAGACGAAAACAGAGGCGTCCCCGGATTCGGATGGTCGGTCGCACTTACCGCTCCGCATGAGTTTGCTAGCGCGGACTATGCCCTAATCGGAGCAGCAAGGGACCATGCTGCCGGAGCATTATCTGGCTCAGCCTATATCTTCGCTCGCAATCGGACGACATGGAAGGAACAGGCGAAACTCATTGGCGGAGATACAGCCAAAGAGGACAATTTCGGCTGGGCGGTGGCTATTGACAGGAACACTGCAGTCATTGGCGCTCCCGGCGACGACGACGCCGGAAGCAGCTCGGGTGCAGCCTTTGTCTTTGAATTCGAACGCATAAAATGGAAAGAGAAAGCGAAACTCATTCCCAAGGATTTAGACCGATCAGCCGCTCTCGGAACTTCGGTCTTGGTTCAAAAGGACACGATCATCGTCGGGGCGCCAAGGCACACGCATAGCGGTGTCAGGTTCACCGGCGCCGCCTTCGTCTTTCGACGCGACGGAGACAAGTGGGTCGAACATACCATGCTCACCGCCGATGACGCCGCTAAAAGTGACAGTTTCGGTACTTCGATTGCCATAAGCGGCGACACGGTTGTCGTAGGCGCGCCATTAGCCGATACGGACAGAGGAAAAGATGCTGGCGCCGCCTATGTCTTCGTTCGCGATGCCGGTGGATGGAAACAGCAGGCGAAACTGGGTTCCAGCGATGCAAAGAAAGCCGATCAGTTCGGATCTAGTGTCGCCATTGAGGGAAACAACGTCATCGTTGGCGCCAAAACTCGCGACGAGGGCGAACCGGGCTCGGGCGCCGCATATTCATTTGTGCGTTCGAACGGGGTATGGGAGCAGAAACAGAAAGTCGCACCCGATGACCCCGGGCAAAAGATTAATTACGGTACTTGGGTCGCTGTGAGCGGCAACACCGTCATTGTCTCGGCACATAACGGGCCGAACGATGGCCCCGAATGGGGTAAAGGCGCCACGGTTCACATCTATAACGGCATTGAAGATTTCGACGCAGTACCCTACTCAGTCGAGCCGTTCGGTTTGGCTGTGACAACTTTCGGGAAGATTAGGCGTACAGCGCTGCTTCAGAATTTTCCCAATCCCTTCAACCCGGAGACATGGCTGCCGTATCGATTGGCGGCTGATGCTCCCGTGACCCTCCACATCTACAATGTCCGAGGACAACAGATAAGAGAACTCGATCTCGGCGTACAAAAGGCGGGAGGCTATCTAAACCGAGAAACCGCCGCTTATTGGGATGGTAGAGACAATGTCGGACAGACCGTTTCCAGTGGAGTCTACTTCTACAGTCTACAGGCAGACACATTCCGTGCAACGCGCAGAATGCTTATTTTGAAGTAGATCAAGCTAGTGGATAGCGAGTAGAATGCTCTATCGGAGTTCTATCGCACTCCTTATTCATTCGCTCGATCCCTCCTTATTCAGTCGGTTGATCGATTGCGATCTTTCTTGCCCCGCCTTGGATAGAATTGACTTGCACCATTAATGCACCGCACAGTTCCTGTTTTTTTGCGTAAGTCCTGAAAATAGAGGGAGATCACCATGACAAAAATGTTGCAATCCGTCTTCAGTTGTCTAATGCTCTGCATCCTGTTCGCTGCCGTAGGTAATGCCGCCGGATTCAAGTTGGTTGCCGTTGAGGAGGGGACCAGAAATGGCCATCTAACGTCCGATATTAATGGGGACACCATAATCATTGGAGCGCATGCGGGTTTCGGCATGGCAAAAATCTACGTTGGGAGTGGCACAAAATGGAAAGAACAGGCTGAACTTACCGTGAAGCCCGTCGGTGGAGACGTGGAAAGGAGCATTCCCGCTTTCGGATGGGCTGTCGCTCTTACGGGCCCCCATGAGTTGGCTAGTCCCGACTATGCAGTTATCGGGGCGGCAAGGGCCGGAGCAGATCAATCGCTGGCTGGAGCGGCATATATTTTCGTCCGCAACCGTAACCAATGGAACGAACAAGCGAAACTGGTCGGCGCGGATGTGGCGCCAGCCGACAGTTTTGGACATGCGGTCTCCATTGAAAGGGAGGTTGCCGTCATTGGTTCGCCCGGCGATGATGATGCCGGTAGCAGCTCGGGTTCGGCATATATCTTCGTCCGCAACGGAACCGAATGGAAACAGCAGGTTAAGCTCGCTCCGGCAGATCTACAACGCTCGGACGCCTTCGGAAGTGCCGTTCTAGTCTATAGGAACACCATCATTGTCGGGGCGCCGAAACATACGCATAGCGGTGTTAGATTCACCGGCGCGGCTTACGTGTTTGAACGCAACGGGGACACTTGGGTACAAGAGACCAAACTCGCAGCCGACGATTCCGCCCCGAGCGACAATTTCGGAGCTTCTCTTGCGATGAGCGGAAACACCATCATCGTTGGCGCGCCGTTAACTGACACCGACCGTGGAAAAGATACCGGTGCAGCCTATGTTTTCGTCCGAGAGGGCGGAGGGTGGCGGCAGCAGGCAAAACTCGGTTCCGGCGACGCAAAGAAAGCCGATCAGTTTGGGTCTGGTGTTGCCACAAGTGGAAGTATCGTCATCGTTGGCGCCAAAACTCGTGATGCAGGTGGACCGGGATCAGGGGCGACATATTCCTTCGTGCGGGTTAACGGACGCTGGGAGGAGCGGGAAAAGGTCTTGCCTAGAGATTCGGGGCAAAAGATCAACTACGGGGAATGGGTCGCAATAAGAGGCAACACCGTCATAGTTTCCGCGCACAACGCACCCAATGACGGGCCCGAATCAGCCCACGGCGCCGTGGTGTACGTTTACGATAGCGTCAAAGATTTCAACACGCCGCCATTCGCTGTCGTGCCCTCTGACTTGAGCGTAACAACACTGGGACAGATCAAGCGCACGGCGCTGCTTCAGAACTTCCCCAATCCGTTTAACCCGGAGACCTGGCTGCCGTACCGCTTGGCGAACGACGCCGATGTCAAAATTCGCATCTACGATGTCCGTGGGAGTTTAACGCGCGAGTTAAATCTCGGGACGCAAACATCGGGCGAATACCTGACACGAAAAACAGCCGCCTATTGGGACGGTAGAAACCAATTCGGTGAGACCGTATCGAGTGGCATTCACTATTACACATTGCGTGCTGGCTCGTTCCAAGCCACGCGGAGAATGTTGGTCGTGAAATAGTATTAACGCACTTCGGTTGGTGTTAACGTATTATGCCACACCTCCGTCCTGTAGAAGGGAATCTACTTTACGATAGGTTTTTGGCGAAACTTTCGTTCATCAAATCAGAGATACTCACCAAACACTCATTTATTTGCGGTCAAAGACAAACATTTGTTGCATCTTCCTGACATCGACAAACATCGAGAGGAGATTTCCTTGAAACACTTAAAGTTAATTCTAGCCGCTCTAATCCTTGGTATTGGCCTAGCAACCTTCACTCACACCGCTTTGGCGCAAAAGGGCATCAAGCTGATTGCAGACGAGGACAACGACATCGGATCTCAACTGTCCGCCGCTATAAGCGAAAACTCTGTGATTGTTGGATCAATTTCTGAAAACACTGTGACAGTGTTTGCATTCGATGGAAAAAACTGGGCAAAACAAGCGGAACTAATCCCTCGAGACGAGGGCAGTGTCGGATGGTCGGTCGCCATCAGCGGCGACAGCCTGATCATCGGCGTTCCTCATGACGATGCTGGCGCCGAAACCTCAGGCTCAGCATTTATTTTTGTTCGGAAGGGCCAAAACTGGGATCAGCGAGCGAAACTGGGCACCGACGACCCGACAAAAGCGGACAATTTCGGATATTCTGTAGCGATTGACAGGAATACCGCCATTGTTGGTGTCCCGAGGGACGATGACGCGGGCAAAGACTCCGGATCAGCCTACGTATTCTTCCGCGAGGGGGCAGCGTGGAGGAAGCAGGCGAAGCTAGTTGGCTCGGATCTGGCGGGTGGAGACGCCTTCGGCGAATCTGTCTTCTTCCATGGCAACACGGCTGTCGTCGGTGCGAATGGACATACACATAGTGGCGCGAGATTTGCCGGCGCAGCTTACGTTTTCGTGCGTAGTGGAGATCGGTGGACAGAAAAAGCCAAACTCGTAGCTGCCGATGCCGCGAAAGCCGACCGTTTCGGAAGTTCGGTTAGCATGAGCGGAAAGACCATTGTTGTCGGGGTGCCGTTTCATGACACTGAACGCGGAACCGATGCGGGAGCCGCCTATGTCTTTGCGCTTGACGGAGCAGCTTGGAAATTTCAAGCCAAGCTCACGCCTAACAAATCAAAGAAAAACCTTAAGTTCGGATTTGGCGTTGCCACCACTGGAAGAATTGTCATTGTTGGGGCACCAGGGCACGACGATCCGGCGAGAGGTTCAGGCGCCGCCTATTCCTTCGTACGCACCGAAGGTGTTTGGGCAGAAAAAGCTACTGTCGTACCGGAGGACGGCGCCAAAGATTTACACTTCGGCTCCGCGATCTCCATGAGCGAGAACGCGGTTGCTGTCGCGTCCCATAGTGGGCCATTTTTGAACCACGACGGAAAACCCAACGGCGATGGCCACGCCGCATATATCTATAGTAGTATCGAGGATTTTGGAACGCCGCCGTTTGCTGTTGATCCGTTTGGATTGAGAGTGACGACGCTAGCTCAAGTTAAGCGGACAGCGCTCCTTCAGAATTTTCCCAATCCGTTTAACCCGGAAACCTGGATTCCGTATCGCTTGGGTGCTGACTCCGACGTTACACTTAGCATTTACAATGTCCAAGGGCAACTCATGCGACAATTAAATCTAGGTGAACAAACCGCCGGTGAGTATTCTACGCGAGAACGCGCTGCCTATTGGGATGGACGCAATAGTCGGGGTGAACACGTGTCAAACGGAATCTATTTCTATCAATTGTCCACTCCAACCTTCGATCGGACGAAACGGATGGTAATTGTAAAATAGTAGCAAAGCGAAACCGATTGTTTTTCCTAAAAACTCGGTTTCTTCCCTTACCTACCTCAGATCGTAGGGAATGCAGATCTGCATTCCTCATAGGGTCTTTAATCCGCGAAATCCTGTAATCCGTTTAATCCGTGATTCAGACAATTCCCAAAAAGCGTCCGCGTATGAGTTTTGATTATTAAATCGAATCTGCAATCATTCAACCAATCGGATTTCAACAATTATAAATCTTAGGCTACTTCTAAAGATCTCTGCGACCGGATGACGTTATGGCACTACCATCTGCGGGTAAAGCTCAGCCTTCCCGTTAAACCCGATTGCTCCTCCATTCTCTTGGTATCATACCCGGCAAGGATACCAAGCGTGTTATTTTTGCCGTATCCGATATTGATCCGTGCACCGAGAATCTGGCTGAAAACTGTTCTCTCATCTCCCAAACCCACTACGGCTTCAAACTGCGGGCCAACCGCGACAGTCCTGTTAAGGGAATAGGTGAGGTAATTGCGCGTGTAGACTTCGTTGTCCCGTTCCTCATCAAACACGGAATAGAGCGACCCAATCGTCCACGACTTGAGGAAGATTTTACCGGCGGGCAGAAACACAAACAGATGTGGAAAAATAGCGGAGGGACCATCCGGCGCTTTATAGTCAAACCCAAGACCAAGCATGGGCAGCAGCGTGAGGCTAAAACTTTCCCCTTTAACAGCCGGGATGGAAACACCGAGGTCAAACTCGCCGAGTGTATCGTCAATGTAAATATTGGACTCTAGCGAGACACCGCCTATCGAATGCGTTGCCCCAATCAGGAAATGCGTACCCAAGCTATCGGTATCAACTCGGAACCAGCCGGGAATACGAGGTTTTTCAGAGTCAACTTCACCCGCATGGCTGTCCTCAAGAATCGAAAAACTGGCGATCGTCACCATGCAAACAATCGTCAAAACAGGAATAAAGCGACACACAATGCGTTGCCATCCTTTCGTGTAATAGAATTCAACTGTACGTTAGCATAAGCAATTACTGTCTATTTGTCAAGATACTCAAGCCTTCTATTCAAGGGCAATCACACCCTAATCTTGAGTGTGTTGTGCGGCGGCCACTGCCCACAGTCTCTAAGTCGCAATCTCAATCTTTTCACCTCTCTTCCAGGGCGAAGTAGAGGCCATCTCTACAACCAAAATTAGATGCGATCGCCCTACATTCTGATACCAATAAATTGGACAAAGCAAGTCTATTCATGCTAGGATGTTATACCTAATCTTGGAATATCGCACTTCTGAAAGGGGTGAATGGTCTTGCGGCACAATCGAATTCAGAGAGTGTTCACACAAAGATAGATAAGGCAATCTTCTGATACCGACGGAAGACCTCTGGGTCGCTCAAAGCAGTCCATAACTTCATGGCATTGTCCACCATCTCAAGTTTCTTGGATACTATTTTGGTGCGGCGTGTGAATCGTCCAAGATGATGGCGTGTATTGCTGTTATCACGTTTGACTGTTGCTGTCCCTGATTTCCCGATGTGATGACGCTCCGCAGGAAGTACCTTGGCAAACGCTTCCCAATTGTCAGTGTAATACTGGCAGTCACTTAAGTGTTTCACTTTGTCGAATAGCCGTCTGAAGGTATCAGCATCACGACCACCGATAACCCAGGCAACGGTTTTGCCTGTTTCACGAGAAACTGCTTTGTGAATCCATCTTTTGTTTTTTTTGACCCGATAAAATGCCACATCTCATCAAATTCCAATTCACGGGTATTGATTGGAATCTCAGGCTCCGACAACAGGGCTGCTTCCTTTGCAAGCCATTTTTGAACAGTACTTGGCGATACATTAAACAAGTTGGCAATAGTGCCATAAGATGCTTTTGCAAGGGAGTAGAGAATTACTGCAAAAGCACGCTTGATGGTGGTTTGAGGGTTGGTTCTCTCGTCTCCCTCAACGAAATTATAACCGCACGTTTTACAACGGTATCGCTGTTTGGAACGAACGAATCCGTTTTTCGTGACTTCCGAACTTTGACAGTTCTTACAGTTTGACATAATATCTCCTTCCTGACCTTTCTGGTTAGTTAGAGGAATTATATCATAAATCTATCTATATGGCAATACTCTCCGAATTCACATCAATCTCACCGGCTGGATGATTGCGATGGGAATTTGTTGTTATCTGATAACGTTAGGTCTTATCGAGATCGTGCATGAACACGAGGTTTCCGATTCGCACGATTGTTCTGCCTGCTTTTTCAGTGCGAACCACCTCGGAATTGCGCTCCAAGCTGTAGACCTCCCAAATCTAGACTCTTGTATCTCAATTCATCACCCTTTCGACCCGGCTTTTATATCCACGGCAGTTGTTGGCAATGTCCGTAGCCGCGCCCCACCAGCGTCCACTGCTTAATCCACCAGTTGTATCGGGATCTCAGTTTCTTTACCCAAGTTATTTCTGCCTATTTCCCGGTCGATTCTAGGTAACCTTGATAACAGTCTAACTGTATCTACCTTCCCATCGGCATTCATGCCGGGAATACAATCTATTTATACTCGGAGGACAACATAATTAAGCAGTTTTTCAAACTATCTGTATTACTATTTGCTCTTTCCACGCTGCTTACTGCGTGTGGCGAGGACGATTCCGACCACGAAGAAGCGACTCACGTCGATGCCGACGGTTTTATCCTCTGGGTTGACGGCAATGAAATATATCGTCAATTTCAGGGAACAGAAACCGGCGGAATCACTATCAAGGTTGGAGATGAGCTAGATGTGATCGCCGTGTTCATAGACCGGCATAGCGAGGAGATATCCTTTGAGACCGAAGAAGGCGACGATGGCCACGGCGAGGAGGAAGATGATGACCATGACGAGGACGAGGCGTTTGGCTTAGCGCTATCCGAGTACGATCCATCAATCATTGAAATTCACCTTCCCGAAGGTGAGGAACACGGAGATGAAGGTGAGAACCATGAAGAAGGATTCGCCTTTGAGGTGACAGGACTTCGCGTTGGGCAAACCGGAATTAAGCTCCAACTGTTGCACGGGGACCATCCCGACTTTACGGCAGCATTGCAGATTTCGGTGAATGTAAACCCGTAAAGGGCACAAACCTTAACGCACAAAACGCGAGACAACTGATTACGGGCTGTTATGCCACTTCTGACAATCATTGACCTCCAAAAGGCTTACGTTTCGCCTGAAGGTTTCCAGACACCCATCATTGATATTCCCCATTTCGAGATGGAGGAAGGTACGCAGATTGCGCTCAGGGGAAGTAGCGGCGCTGGAAAAACGACGTTTCTCAATCTCATCGCCGGAATTCTGCAAGCCGATAGCGGACGCATCGTTGTTGCTGGCGAGGAGATAACTACCCTGTCGGAGTCCGGGCGTGACAGGTTGCGTGCCAGCCACATCGGCTACATCTTCCAAACCTTCAATCTACTCCCCGGTTACACCGCGTTAGAAAACGTCATGCTCGGCATGATGTTTGGAAAGGGGATTGATGCAACTTTTGCCCAACACCTGCTTGAGCGAGTGGGGCTTGGCAATCGGTTGGGATATCGACCATCGCAGTTATCCGTCGGGCAGCAGCAACGTGTTGCGGTTGCCCGCACCATCGCCAACCGACCCCAGTTGGTACTTGCCGACGAACCGACAGGAAATCTGGATTATCATCACGCTAACGAAGCCATAGCGCTTATCCGCTAAATGTGCCATGAAAACAACGCCGCATTTCTCACCGTTAGCCACGATGCGGAAGTCTTGGGGCAGTTTGAGGAGGCAACAGATTTCGCACAAGTGAATCGTACATGAGAAGCAGGGAATGATTGGTGTTAGATTTAGAGCCTGTTTGAAAAGTACATTTGTAGGGTGCGATCAAAGGAATGAATAATGGCTGCGATAGAGCCCCCTGCGCACCCTACGGGATTGAGCAAGGAAGAAACCGATCAAGCGAGAGCGAATATATCAACCGAGTGAACAGCGAGAACGATAAAAATCTCAGTGCGACAGAAATCCTTTTTCAGGATAAAACTCGGTTCGAGGGCAAATGGCTCAACCCGAAATGGATTTTCAACCAGGCTCTTAACGGAATTTCGCAGCAACGAAAATCATCATGAAAATCCAAAACAGCATCGTGACATGGACAGCAATCCTGGCAATTACCTTCGTCCAATTCGGTTGTGAGAAAAAAGAATCACACCATGGCGAGCAGGAGGACGCGCACGAAAGCGACGTCCCTCATGAACATACGGCGCCGCACGGCGGCACACTGGTCGTATTGGGCGAAGAGTTCGCGCACGTTGAATTGGTGCTGGAGAAAGCAACTGGAAAACTCACTGGCTACGTACTGGACGGCGAGGCGAAAAAACCGGTACGACCCTCGCAGGGCGCGATTGAACTCAAGATAGATCGGTTGAATTCGGGGCACACAGTTGCATTGCAACTCATAGCCGTTGCGAATGTCCTGACAGGAGAAACGCAAGGCGATACGTCTCACTTCGCAGGACAATCGGACGAACTTATAGGGGCAACGGAATTCCATGCGGAAATCGTGGCGATTGTGGTCAAAGGTCAGCCCTTCGTCGACGTTGACTTTGAATTTCCCGAAGGCAACGAGGGTGGGCGCGGCGAGCATCACGAACATTAGTTAGGAGACAAACGGGATGAAACAACTCAAATCTAAGAAACGACGTAGCTCTTGGCTGCACTTTGCAATTGCCGGCGCAGTTCTCGTCGGTCTGTCACTCGGCCTTTCTCAAATGGTACCGAAATCGCATCCGATTTGCGCGCTTAGAAGTTTGAGCGGGCAGTCAAATTCAGACTCCAAGCCTTTCGAGGTGCAGGGCGCCCCCGTTCGCGGTTGCGGGGCAATTACTGACAGCGCCACGTCGGCAGACAAGACGCGCTTCAGACCGGAAATCGGCACAAGTACGCAGCCGGCCTTGACGCCTGTCTCGCCGCTTCCAGAGGTTGGGTGCGAAAGGGGCCGCAAGCGCACAGGAGCGTATCAGTCGCTTACGTTCGACACCCTCGCTAGCTTTCGGATCAAAGAGCCGAACTGGGGAAGAATGGACGATCCGGCATATATCGCCACACTGAATCTTGACGAGGGGATTCCACTGCAAATTAAAGTGTTGAACGGCGCGAAAATTGAGATTGAGGGGTTTATGTTCTCGCTTGAGGGTGAGGTTGACAATCTTCAACTTTTATGTTGCTTAAAGACCAAATGGCGTGCTGTTTCGGTACCATTCCGCTCCTAAATGAGTGGGTGTACGTCAAGGTGCCGAAAAACAAGACGATCAGCAGCTATCAAGATGAACTGGTGACGCTTTACGGTACGTTGCGCGTCGGGGCAAGGTTCGAGGACGACATGCTTACCGGCATCTACCACCTTGAACTCGATCGCTTAGAGGCGGATGCACTCAAACTTGATAGATTCTAACACCACCTTAGAGTTGTTGTTCTTGACAATTCGGAGACATTATCTTATAATAACCTGTAGGAGCGAGTTGTACTCGCGACGCTCTACGTTTTTTGCATTCACGACAGCATGCTCAACAACATGGAATGTCGTCTGAAGATGAAAAAGAACATCCTCATTCCTTTAATTTGGCTACTCATCTATCCCGTCGTAATCCCGGCGCCGCTGTCCAACTATGTCCTGTGCATCGGCGCAGATGGTCACGTCGAATTTGAAGTGGAAGCCAACGGACGATGTACCGACGCCCACTCAGAACACGTTGAGGTTCTGTTTACTCAACCCACTTCGCAAGCAGATCACTGTGGCTCGTGCATCGACCTCCCGGTCTTTTTCTCCCTAGGCGAACAACCACATCTTGTTCCTTCCAAAAACATCTCAGCCAGCCAGCCAGTTTCTTCAGTCGCGGTAATGCCGCTTCAAACCCACGTTTCCACAATCGTAATCACCACACCCCCCTTAGGCTCTCCGCCAATAGATTATCCCCCCCTCATCTCCCTTCGTACCACTCCGCTCCTCATTTAAACACCTTCCCCTAGGCTATTTACGTGCCGGTTTCATCGCGCCCCGCTTAATCACGAATTGAGCGTTCAGTGCTGTGGCTCTGTTTTGACCCGCACTGATCTCAGTTTAAGCGCCCTCAGTTACTCAGAAAACCACGCACGCTATTGTTTTGGGGAATGCGGACAGAAATCCTTAATCCATTCGTCCATTGTACCTTGGAGGAGAACAGAGTGTATGAAAACCCCATGCAACCGCATTATCATGATGGCGAGCATTTTCCTTTTAATGTTTGGCACCGTGCAGATACCGCCCGCCATTTCACATACCGAAGCCAAAATCACATTGGAATCTGCGGTTCAGACAGCCTTGCGCGAAAACCCGGAGCTCGGTACGATTCACAAGAAGATCGAGGTTGCCCGCGCCCGACTGAATGGCATCGCGTTACTCGGTAACCCCGAACTCGAAACCGAGTTCGTCGGAGGGCTAGATGGTCAGCAAATCATCGAATTATCCAAGTCTTTTCAGCTAGGCGGTCAACGGAGCCATCGGAGACAAATTGCCAAGATAAAACTTGACAAAGCGAATACTGAGCTTGATGAAGCATCTAGGTTACTTACAAAGTCGGTAAAACTCGCCTTCCTTGATTTGGTGCTTATTCAAGAGAGACTTGAACTCGCTAAAGAAATCATTCGACACAACGAACAGCTCTCCACTATCGCTCGGGTTCGATTTGAGACGGGCGATATTTCGAGAACGCATGTAAATCTGGCGAAAGTTCAGCTCCAGACAGCGATGCGCGAGGCAGCTACACTGGAAAGCGAATTGCAACTCGCGCAACTTGAAATCAACAATCTGATGGGTGCCATACTTGAAGCAAGCCCTATCGCTGTGCATGTATTGCCAGAAAACAAAGCGCTGAACAATCTTTGGCACCTTACGCTTGACGATTTAACGAAGCACGCGCTGGCGCATCGTGTAGACCTGAAGTCCCTTCGATTAAACGCGCAAGTGACTGAAAACGAACTCCGATTGGCAAGGTCTGCGAACATCCCTGACCTAAGTGTCGCGGGTATTGCCGAACACAGCCCGGATGAGAAGGCGTTCGGTGTGAAGTTTTCAGTACCATTGCCGCTGTTTGACCGTAATCAATCAGAGATTGATGTCGCAAAAGCCGAGCATCAGGTCAACACAGTTGAAATTAGCAACAAGGAGCGGCAGATTGTCCGCGAGGTAACGGCGGCGTTCCTTTCCCTGACTGCCGCGCAAAAAAATCTTGAGTTTTATGAGGGTGATTTGTTGAAATTGCTCAATGAGAACCTCAAGCTAATGCGCACTGCGTACGAATTGGGAGAAGCAGAGCTCTTAGAGGTTATTCTCATGCAGAACGAATATATCAAAACACGGTTTGCCTATCTTGATGCACTCGCAGCGTCCCACAAGGCGCTCGCAAATCTTGATGCCGCCGTTGGCACATCCATCGAATCATTACCGTAACCAAGAAGCTTACAAAGTTTAATGCACACCGCCGACCGCGGTTAATCCTGTGAGTTCTTAATGAAAAATTGTCTGTCCAAACGATATAAGGAGAAATAAAAATGGTACGCCACTCTCGTCTCATATTAATTCTCGTAATCTCTGCTATCGTGACAGCAGGGTTGATTTTGCTAAACGTCGCTCGTACATCAACGTGGGCACAGGATTCAGATGTCGATGAAGAAAAAGCGAATCACTCGCACGGCACTGGGGACGATGCGCATGTACACGGCGAACGCGAGGGGCATACACATGGCACCGGAGATAATGATCGCGTTCACGGCGAAGACTCAAGCCATCCGCACGCCGAAGAAGACACGGTGAGACTCAGCGATAAAGCAAAAGCCAACATCGGATTGAAAACTGCCGAAACCGATGTCCGCACAATTGAGCAAGGAGTGCAAGTTACCGGAAATGTAATACCCCATCCATCGGGGCGGATAGATGTCACACCACGAATCGGTGGCATCGTGAGGAACATCCATTTCAGTCTCGGCGACTCACCTGACAAGGGCGATGTGCTACTTGAATTGGAGAGCCTTGACCTGCAAATGGCACAAATCGAACTGATTGAAGCGGTAGCTCAGCAGAAATCGTTAGTCGCCAAACTGGAGAGATTGACGGAAGTTTTCGCCAAGCAGATTCGGCGGGAATTACAAACGCGGCAAATTGACTATTTGCAATCGCTTTCGGAGTTGGAACAACTGCAGCTTGCAGTCAAGAAACGCAGAGCGCTTGCAGTGGCGAAGACCATCTCGGTGTTAGAGCAGATGCGCTTTCGATTAGTCAAAGCCGATATTGAACGCACGCTACTGGAAACCACACTCGAAAGGATTGAAACCTTGGCAGAAAAGCGAATCTCGGCACAAAAGGAACTTATTGCGCAACAGGCAGCATACAGGAAAGGGAAGAGTGAGTTGGCAGATGTGAAGCGCCAATTTCAGATCCTCGGCATCAATGAACAGACGCTGGGAACCATCCTTAGCGATGGAGGAGAAACCCCAGTCCTTTCGCTACTGGATCTAGCCAGTTTAGATGCAGATCCTACAATGAAAAGTACGTCCGAAACCTTGCTGGAAAAGTATGCGATGCTTAGTGCGGAAGGCATGGAGGTTGTTGATGCAAAAGCAGCATACAAAATAGCGGCTATCAAGGTTGCCGCAAACAAACAGCGCGCCTTGGCAGCTGGCTTAAGCGATACAATTCTTGATATCCTCGCTCGAACCGATTCGATTGTATCGTTCAACGACTTATCCGCCGCTGAACTGATTGAGACCTACCTTGCCTTCGTCGAAAGCTCGGAAGCGCTAGAGGGAATGCTTCAAATGGAAGAAGCGCTTCGCGGCGCCATCATTACCCTGCAGAAGATTCGCCAGAAACTTCAAGTGTCGGGACTCGCATCTGAGGAGATTGAAAAAATTGCCCAAACAGGTCAGCCGTCCCCAATATTCTACGTCAAAGCACCCGCCTCGGGGCAAATCGTTAAGCAGCATGTGACCCTTGGCTCCACGGTTGAGAAAAGCGACGTGCTCTTCTCGATACTGGACACCGGCATCGTTTGGGTTGAAGGCGAAGCATATGAAGACATACTCGCACTCATTCAGGAAAAATTTCGGGTGGGCCGTGAGGTGCGTATTCGTGTCACGGCATACCCTGATACCACTTTCCCTGGCAAGATCTCCCACATTTCGGACGCAATGGACCCCGATAAACGTACCGTTCACTTTTGGGCGGAAGTAGACAATCCATCTCACCAACTCAAGCCGGGGATGTTCGCAGAGCAGACGATTGTCCTTGAAAAAATTGCAGATGTTTTGAGCGTACCGTTGAAGGCAGTGCTTGAAGAGGGTGGCAGCCGGTTCGTTTTTGTGGAGCACGGTGCCGCCTACACCAAGCAAGAAATTGTTGTGGGTGCGGAAGATGACCGGTTTATCGAAATAAGAGATGGTCTGTTTCCGGGCGAGCGTGTGGTTGTTCAGGGGCAGCATCAGTTGTTGCGGGCAACAGTGAACGTATCTGAAGCGCAAGATGCGCACGCGGGGCATTCTCACTAAGCCGCCAAAGGAGGAAGATCCATGTGGTCGAAAATCACAGAGGTTGCACTCAAAAATAGGCTACTGACAATTGCCTGCATGATTGTGGTAGTTATCATTGGTTTCCGGATGTTTCGTTCGGCGCCGATTGACGTCTATCCTGACATCAATCCACCTCGCATTACCATCCTGACCGAAGCACACGGCTGGTCCCCGGAAGAGATGGAAACCTTGGTTACGTTACCTATCGAAAGTGCAATGAACGGTGCGCCGTATGTCGCACGGGTTCGGTCCTCCTCTGCGATCGGTTTGTCGCTGGTGTTCGTTGAATTCAACTGGGGCATGGATATTTTTCTAGCGCGGCAAATGGTCTCTGAGCGTCTTCAACTCGTTGCCCCGAATCTGCCTCACGGTGTAGATGCGCCGATTATCTTGCCGACATCTTCCCTTCTGGGTGAGATTCTGGAATACGCGATTGTTGATGAAATCGGGAATTTTGACGAGATGGAAATGCGCGATCTTGCAGACTGGGTAATCCGCTATCAATTGCTATCGCAGGGCGGCATCGCCAATGTAATCAACATCGGCGGCTACGTGAAGCAATACCAGGTCTTCGTTGATCCTGAGCAGTTAATAAACTATAACCTCTCGTTGGAAGATGTCGCGGATGCCCTCGCGAAAAGCAACGAAAACTCTGCTGGCGGTCTTCTTATCAAAGATACCCGAGAGTTGATGATTCGCGGATTGGGGCGGATTTCTACAGTCGCCGACATTGAAAACGCCGTCATTGATGTGCGGGGACACAGCACCCCGATTCTCGTCAAAGATGTTGCGACAGTGAAAATCGGGGAACTTCCGGAGATACGGCGCGGGGCAGGCAGTCACAATGGGAAAGAGACCGTCCTGGGAAAGGTCGTTAAGCAACCGGGGGTCAATACGATGAGTCTCAGCGACAAGGTGGTTTCTGTATTAAAATCGCTGGAGAAGACACTCCCCGAAGGTATCAAGATTAAAATCGAGTACGCGCAAGCCGAGCTGATTCGGCGCGCCGTGGACACCGTCAAAGATGCCCTGCGTGATGGCGCGATTCTCGTCGTTGTAATCCTGGCTATCTTCCTCTTCAACATCCGCACCGCATTGATTACCCTCACCGCTATCCCGCTTTCGTTAATTATGGCGCTCATTGTCCTGCTATCTCAGGGGAGCACCCTCAATATCATGACGCTCGCGGGCTTGGCGATTGCTGTCGGAATGGTGGTTGACGACGCGATTGTCTACGTTGAAAACATCTTTCGACGATTGCAGGAGTACTTCCGGCTTCGCAGCAGGGGCGAGGCAACCGATGAAACACCCACACAGGTTGTGAGACGCGCAAGTGATGAGATCCGGTCGTCAATTGTTTTCGCGACGCTGATTATCATCCTCGTTTTTGTGCCGTTGTTCAGCCTGAGCGGTATGGAGGGCAGGATGTTTCGTCCTCTTGGATGGGCTGTCGTCATTTCAATGGCGGCATCGCTGCTCGTCGCATTAACGGTGGTTCCCGTATTGAGCGACCTCCTGTTAACGCGTTTCGGTAGACGACGCAAAGGAGAAGCATCAATTCTTGCCTCGAAAGAAAGTCCCATTGTTGTTTGGATTAAACGGGCTTATCGTCCTATTCTGTCCGTGGTCATGCGGTTGCGTTGGGGTGTTGTAGCCTTGGCGCTGTTGCTGATCGTCTTTACAGTGACGGCGATTCCTCGCTTGGGCCGCGAATTTCTGCCCGTTATGGATGAAGCCACTTTTACTATCGCTGTCTTCTCGCCGCCGGGAACCTCGTTGGGAGAATCCACACGCATCGGACGTGAGATGGAAACTAGGCTCTTGACGCTTCCGGAAGTGACAAGCGTTAGCAGTCGCACCGGACGCGCGGAAGCCGATGAACACGCCCACAGCGTGAATACCCATGAAATCGTGGTAAACTTTATTCCGCCCGATGAACGGGAGAAGACACGAGAAGAACTACTTACCGAAGTGCGCGCATTGCTCTCGACGGAAAACTTCCCCGGCGTGATTGTTTCCGTTGGTCAACCGATACAGCATCGTCTCGATCATCTCTTGTCGGGCGTTAGCGCGCAAGTGGCGTTGAAACTATTTGGCCCAGACCTCGACACGCTCAGGCAGAAAGCGGAGGAGATTCATTCGGTTATCTCGGAGATTCCAGGCGTAGCCGATTTATGGATTGAACAACAGGTGCAAGTGGAGCAACTCCAGATTCGGGTCAAGCGACTTGAAGCGGCACGCTACGGCTTACGGGTGGAAGACGTGACGCATTTCACGGAGAGTGCCTTCAAAGGCGAAGCCGTCAGTCAGGTCATCCAAGGGCAACGCCAATATGCGCTCGTGGTTCGTGTTGATCCGACGCTTGTCAAGACCGTCGAATCCGTCGGAGACCTGAAACTCAGAACACCCTCGGGGACATTCGTTCAGTTAAAACAGGTCGCCGACGTTGGCTACGGGTTCGGACCAAATACCATCAATCGCGAGAATGTTTCCCGGCGGATTGTGATTCAGTGTAACGTCCAAAATCGAGACCTCGGTAACTTTATTGCCCAAGTCCAACGGGAGATTAACGCGAACATTGACCTGCCAGAGGCGTATTTTCTGACCTACGGTGGGCAGTTTGAAAGCCAACAAGCGGCGCAAAAACGGATTCTAATTCAGACAGGTTTTGTCCTGGTCGGCATCTGTATTCTGTTGTATCTTGCGATGGATTCCATCCGGATTTCATTACTGGTAATGCTGAACCTACCGTTGGCGTTAATCGGCGGCGTTGTCAGTGTCTTTCTCACTGGAGGTGTGTTGAGTATTCCGTCGATGGTAGGTTTTATTCTTCTGTTCGGCATCGCCGTGAGGAACGGCATTATCTTGGTCACACACATCAATACCCTACGCGCCGAAGGTATGCCCCTCTACGATGCCGTGATGAAGGGTGCCGAAGAACGCATTAGCCCGGTGTTAATGACAGCCTTGACCACGGGGCTGGGGATGTTGCCGCTCGCGCTTGCCCACGGTTCGGGCGCGGAGCTTCAGAAACCACTCGCAATCGTTATCAGTGGTGGGATGATAACATCAACGCTCTTGACGCTGCTCGTTTTGCCGGTATTGTACTATATTGTCGAAAATCGTAGGTAGTACACCGATAACAATCTGTAGAATCAAGCGACCAGAAAGTGAGCAGGATTTTTTATCGCCCTTCCTATCCGGTCGGTTGATCGATAGAGTTCTCACCAGCCTTTGGGAGTCCCTTTGTGCAATCAAGCAACTGAACAAGGAGTAGGAGGGGCATCTTGCCCCGACCGACCCAGTAACAACGAGTGCGATAGTAATCCCATGGAGCCCCCTTTTTTCCTCAATACTCGGTTTTCCCGTCCCTTCGACCCTTCCATTCTTCCAGTCACTCTCCCCGATTTTCCCTTTCACTTGCCCTATTTATGTCCATCTGCGTGCATTGCACTCTTTCATCCTCCCTTTCTTCCTTTCAATCCGCATCTGAGGCGCTGGGCCTCCTTCGTTGTTTCTTGACATCTTCGTTTGCATGTGTTTTAATAAAAAAGTTCCCTAATCTCCACCGATAATCCCTAGAGTGGCACCCATTGTACTCAACACCGATGCGCTCGAAAGGGCGTTGAAGGTGATAAAAACAGCACTACCCAGCGCTTCAATTGTAATACCTTTCGAGCCCGCATGAAGTGGTTTCGCCTATCTTTAGTTGCCATCTTCCTAATTAACAGTATACAAGCGATAGCTTTGCCCCAATCCGCTTCTGTTTCGGGACAGGTTGTTGATGATTTGACATGGCTTCCAATTAGTGATGTCCAAGTTACACTTGTAGTAGAAGAAGCGACAATCCTCTCCCGGACCGATGCGAACGGGAATTTTCGGTTTGATGGAATTGCACCGGGCACATACACGCTTCGTTTTGTTCGCGACACTTACCAAATGTTGGAGAGAGTAATTGATGTCGCCAGGAATCTGCCGGCATTGACGGTTTCGCTGAAGAGCCGCACGGTCCAGCTTGAAGAGATTCTGGTCACGCCTGACGACGATGCTCTCGCTAATCTTGAAAAAACGACAGATCTCGCGCTCTCTGAGGCGCGACTGGATGAAAAGATGGGGATTACGATCGCCGACGCGCTTAGCGATGAGGTGGGAATCGCGCAACGGTCGATGGGACGCGCGGTAGCGCGTCCGGTCATTCGAGGCATGGGTGGTGACCGATTGCTCATTCTTGAGGATGGCGAACGCACAGGCGATAAATCTGCATCCGCGGCAGACCATGCGGTTGCAATCGATCCGAGCACCGCGAAAAATATCAAGGTAATCCGTGGCCCCGCGTCGCTCATCTACGGTTCAAACACCCTCGGCGGCGTCGTAAATGTCAAACGCGAAACTATCCCGAAAGCCGTGCCCAACCACCCTACGGTAGACCTCAAGTTTCAGAGTGAATCCGTCAATTCGGGAATTGCCGCGATAACAGGGTTGACGGTTCCAGTCGGTGATTTTGCCTGGAGGTTGGCGTGGAATCGTCGCTATGCTAATGACACGCACACTCCTGTTGGCGTTTTGGAAAACACATCTCTGTCAAATACCAGTTTTTCAAGCGGTGCTTCCGTGGTCAAGAACTGGGGTCACGTTGGCGTATCGGGGGGTCGATACCGTTCCGATTACGGGATTCCCGGGTCACCGGAAGGACACATCTCGGGAGTCAACATCGCACTCGATCGCCAGCGGTATGAAGGCAACGTTGAGTATGCGTTCAATGACTCATATCTTGAGAAGTTGAAACTGCACTCCACTCATACGCGCTATCAGCATCAGGAGTTTGAATCAAACAAAACACTCGGAGTTGAATTTGTTGCATTGACTTCCAACGTGTCCGCGTTGGCACATCTGGAGGGTGATGCAATAGCGGGAATGTGGGGCGAGTATCGCGATCATTCGACGGGCGGATTCTACTGGACGCCACACACGCGGGAGATTTCTATCGCGGGTTTCTACTTCAATCAGAGACAATTCAACGACTTTACACTACAAGGAGCAATTCGCTACGACATCAAGCGAGTCGAGCCGTTTAAGACAGGCACTGTAACCCGCGCAGGAATGGTTCGGCGCAGAAACTTTGGCGGCGTGTCAGGTGCCGTGTCGGGCATCTACCATTGGAGCGACGGTTTGAAGACTGGGGCGACGATGATGAAAGCGTTTCGTGCTCCCGGAATTGAAGAACTCTTTTCGGATGGGCCTCATCTTGCAGCTTACTCCTACGAGATTGGTAACTCCGAACTCGACACCGAGAACGGCTGGGGAACAGAGGCGTTTCTGCGCTATTCGGTAGGTCGGGTAAAGCTGAATCTCGCACTTTTTCGCAACCAGATTTTCGGTTACCTGATTCCGACTAACACCGGCGAAAAGGAGTGGGGCAGCGGCGCCGTGGGATGGTTGTGGATTTATCAATACCGAGGACAGGATGCTATCCTCGACGGTGCCGAATTGAGCGTTGACGCCGAAATTATCCCGTGGTTGCACGCGCAGGTGCGCATGAGTTATGTCAGGGGGACTTTGGCGACCAATGAATTGCCAGTTGAACGTATTCCGCCTCTAAACGGAAAAGTGGCGATCCGACACGTGACAAAATCGTCGAACTTTCACGTGTCGGCGCGATTCTCGGATTCGCAGCACCGGTTAGGCGAGTTTGAGCTTCCTACGGATGGATACATCGCCTATGACGTGGGTTGCCAGTATATGTTCTCGATTTGGGGGCTTCAACATCAAACGGTTTTTGCTATTGAGAACATCCTTGACACGGAGTACCGGCAACACCTTTCGAGAATCAAAGTGGTAATGCCGGAGCCGGGACGCAACGTCAAGTTCCTGTATCGAATCGGATACTAACGATCAACTGAGTGGATAACGAAGGCGATAGAAATCCCATACAGATCTTACCAGCCTTTGAGAGCGCCAGCGGCGATCAAGCGACTGATTAAGGAGCGCGATAGTAAATCCCGTGCGATGGAAATCTTCAGGTGTATAGCAGCAAGCCACCCTACACCAAGGCCCCGGTGCGGGATCAACCGACCGGAAAGGAAGGACGATAGAGATTCTCATGCTTCGCATTGGAAAGACTCGGTCGACACTATTTGTAACCGCTTATAATTGCAAATTTAGGGTGATGGTATTATTGCCCTACCCGACAACATTGACAAGCAGGCGCACGTACTATCTAAAATCGGAGGGTGAGAACAGTGCCTATTCCCCTGTTCGAGGTCACGGGGTCGATTCCAACCGTGGCTCGTTCACCATCAAGTTCAATCAAATGCCGGTAAGAAACCTGCTGATTCTGCCGATTAATCCTGTTGGCGGACATCGGCGCGTCAATCAGTGACCAAATCGCTCCGCCAAGGAGTAGCACATACCCGGGAATGCTCCGCCAATCGTCGTTGTCCGCGTCGAGGTTGCCATCAGGTTCGTCGACGTTATCGCCAACCGCGCTGAGTACAAGTCCCAATCCTACCACTGCCGCGCCCATTTGCGCGACTCCCTTCGTGTACTCCCCATTGTAGAATTGTCCGGAGCCGACGATCGGAAACGACAAACCGAGTGCTACCATGGGGTTCTTCTTCTGGCTAAGAGTTCGCGAACCGAAAGCAGGATCTCTGGATATTCTGACAATCTCGTGCATCCTATATTTGAACTCCTTGCCGTCTCGCCGCTTTATCTTTAGCGATTTGTCCGGAATCTGCTCCAGAATCGTGCCGCGCACGATGCCTCCATTCTCAAGGTAAACGACATCCTCTACCTGCTGTGCAGAAACTGTGGTAGCCACTGCAAATACCATCGCGAATACAACCAATGTAACACGTACCATAGCTCCTCCTACATGTCTTGCTCATGTCTTGCTACAAGGGCCCCCAGTCTGGAAACAATGCCGAGATAGGCATTGTCCGGTTTTTCAGGGTTTCGTTAGCCGATTTGGACAACCTTCCCGCTTGCTGCCGACTGGAACGCCGCCGTAATCACCGCAACCGACTGTGCCGCCATTTCGGCGTTCATTTCACTTTCCACGCCGTTGTCGACACAGTCGACAAACGAGGAAATTTCCTCCTGACCCTGTCCGTCACTGACGGAAACCCAATGCTGTTTCGGCGGCCCCGTAGATTTGGTCTGGGTACTCCCCCACATTCCCGTTGGGTCTAAGGGATTAGGCGGAGGCGGCTGAAAAGTGGGTTCATCTGCGAAAACTTCCAAGTGAGATTTTGAAGGGTCAAATGTCAATGTGTCACGCGTCCCGACGAGGTGAAGCCGCCAAATGCCGCCTTGGGGATGGCTCAACCATCCAATCCGACCTCCGGAGACCGTCGCGGTGACACCGTCCTCCAATGTCAAAGCCATTGCCCCAAAATCCTCCACATTGCGATCGAAGTGCCCCTTGAAGAAATAATTGGCGGTGTTTGCGTAGACCGTCTTGACCGTCTTGCGAGTTAACCAATTCACCATTGCGACTGCATAAACACCGATGTCAAACATCTCTCGCTTGGCATCGACAAAGGTGTAACGTTCCACAGTGGGTTTTTCTATGCGCTTGTTGCCCGCAGGCGCAGACCCCGGATGCCCCTTGGCAAAGAGCACGTCGCAGTGAATGGCGCGAAGTTCGCCGACGTCCCCGCGATCTAATGCCTGACGCGCAGCTTGTGCAGGTGGATTGTGTATGTTGGTGTACATCTGGGTGCGAACGCCGGATCGCTTCACCGCCGCTACAATCTTTGCTGCGTCATCGGGGTTCAACGCAAGCGGTTTGTCCAGATAGACGTGCTTTCCCGCCTCCGCGCACCGAGCGCCCACGCGCCCGCGCCGCTCAGTCTCTACGCATGAGCACACGATATGCACGTCGTCACGCGCCAACGCCTCCTCCAAATCCGGTATGTAAGGAATGTCTAATTCTCTGGCGAGTGCGCGGTTCAGTTCAACACGATCGGATGGCGCATCTAGCTCATCAGACGACGCGATAAGCCGACATCGAGGGTCTGCGGCGAAAAGACGCGAATATCCTTCCTGGTGCGATCGATGCCCGCCAATTATTAGTACACCGTACTTTTCTTGACTGTCCATGTCACTCCTCACTCCTCAAGTTTACAGGTTCTCCCGACGCAATCGCCCGACTAATCAGATCAGAGAGTTTTCCTTCGTCATCAAGTTGAATCGAGGACCGCATCAACCGATACTGCCCACGCGGAGTTTCGTGATAGATTGCCCCTCGATTTCCGACTAGAGCCAAATCTATGGATTCCTCCTGATTGGCTGCAACGCGATTCACGCTAAGTAAAGCCGTCTGTCCACCCGCGTATTTAATCATCGTCGTGGACTGAGTCCCATCCTGACTCTGCTGCACATAAATCTGTTCAGGTGATGACGGCATCCAAGCATTCGCGATGTTCGCGAGTGCAGCGCTTGCCCCGACGGTATCCCCATCCTTGAGCGGAGACTGTAATAGACAACGAACGAACACCGGGCTGCCTATTCGTCCTTCGTTGATAACGGATTGAACCGATTTCTGCAGAGATTCCAATGTAAAATCCTTTCCTTTCGTCCAGATTCACGCGATGTTTGCCGGCACGATGGTGAGATGATTTTCCTAGCAACAATGCCGACTCTCGTAACATTATTGCAATCGGGCGCCGAGAAACTCGCTGTACTGAGATTCATGCGTTAAGATTTGGGGGTATGTGGTTCAGTATATAGTAGCGTTATTCACTGCGCCGTCTTCTGTAGGAGCGAGCTTTGCTCGCGACCGAAGGATCGCTCTTACAGCAGGTTTATAGTAGTGATTGTTCGATTGTCCGATCGAAGAGAGGAATTCTACAAGTGTATAGCGTGCGACGCAAAAACATGAAAGAACCTTCTCAATTTACCAAAAATGGTTTTGCCGCGCATTATTTATACAGAGCCTAAAAGGCGGCAGCAGCACTACTCTCTGTCGAAAAGATCTCGACAATACTTGATGCACCTACCAAGTTAAATGCTCGTAGTATGTTGTCTCGGAGGCCATACACCTTTAGGTCGCCGCCCTTCCGGCGAAGGCGCATTGCCACACCTACGAGGGCCCCTATCGCCGTGCTGCTGATATGTTTTACCTCGCTGAGATTCATGACGATTTTCAAGGTGTTTTGAGACTCTAGGGTTTGCTTGAGTTCTCCTACCACATGATTCCGAAGGTCTTCATTGACATCAATAACGGTGATTTCGGCGCTTTCGCGGATGATCATCGATTCTTTTAACACGGTATTTTTCCCTTCAAGTATGATTTCAAAAACTTGGACAGTCAAGCAAATGAGTGTCTTTGTTGTTGGTAACTCTTGGCATTACGTCACATAATGCCTCGGTAGCCCTCCAAGCAAAGGAGAAAACGTGGGAAAAGACAGATAATAAAATGAAGTATAACACCGGTGGTGACAATTTATATCGCTAGTAGGTGACAGTCCCGTTATCTAGGTAATGTTAGGCACCTGTACAAACTGCGTAGATGGCAAATTGATTAACGACGAACTTACACGAACCTAGAATAAACGATAGTTATCCCTATGTTTTGGACAAGAACGGACATCAAGATCCCAACGTTGACGATTTAGTATCCCAATTTCAAATCTACCAAATTCGTGAGCGGCTCTCCAGCGAGGTAACGACGCAAATTCTCGTGGAAAATTGCCGTAGCGCTGGCGGAGGTAAAGACAGACCGCCCGGAACAGTGCGGCGTTATTAGTAAGTTCGGCGTATCCCAGAGTGGGGTATCTTCCGGTAACGGTTCTGTAGCGGTCACATCCAATCCGGCACCGGCGAGTCGTCCTTCGCGCAACATCCGTACCAACGCATCTTCATCTACGATCCCACCCCGCGAAACCACTAGCAGGTAGCTTGACGGCTTCATGAGCCCAAGTTGCTGTTCGCCGAGCAAGCCTGCTGTTTTCGGCGTATGGGGTGTTGTTACTGCTACCACATCGGATCGCCGCAACAGGTCATCCAGTCCATCCGATAGCCTCAGTTCGGTCACAAAATCGGGTTTCAGCACTTCGTGGGCGTCAATGGCAATGACGTTCATATCAAATGCGTGACCCCTTTTGGCAATCGCACGGCCGATGTTTCCCAGACCGATCATTCCGAGGGTCAGGCCGGTTAATCCCACCATAGGGTTGTCAAATTGAATCCCCCAGTCGTGATTCTGTTGAGCCTGAAAAGTCTGTCGCAAATTCCGGGCAAGGCTAATCAGCAACCCGAAGGTGTGCTCGGCGATTGTGGCGGCATGAGCCCCGCGGGTATTCGTGACAATCACATCACTTTCGGCGAGTTCGGCAATTCGTGCCAGTTTTTCCACCCCGGCGCCCGAATTTTGAATCCACTTCAGCTGTTTCGCCGCTAGAAACGCTTCCCGAGAGATACCCCCGAAAACAACCTCGGCATCGGAAATCTCGCGCAGAATCTCATTCTGGTCACTGGCGGCAGTAAATTCTACCTGAGGGAAAGTCTTCTTAGCTTCGGCAAACCGATTTTGGTACCATGACCCGATAATAAGTAGCTTCATATGACTCAAGCAGCCGGGACCTCAAGATTCAGACTTGGGCACACAGCCGCGTCTCTCCCTTTTCGATTATAGCTCGTTCAGTCAGACGCAAAACTCCGACGTTTGGCATATCCGCTTTTAATTAAAATTAATTTATTAGACGATATCCGGACAACTTGGTTGGGGGCATTCATTGACGCAAACAAGCCCAATCAGTCAACCCGAAAGATGAGCAATGTTGAGTGATTGTAACCTGGACCAGCCAACTCTCTCCCAGCGTTACATCGCACCAACTCGTCTTCGAGCCAGAATAGTTCGGCAAGTGCCCCCCGCTTCCCACAACGTCGGTCGAATGCCACCCTCCCGACTAACATTGGATAATTCAATAGCAATTCTGCTTTGAGGCCTCATGCAACCACGAATTTCTTCAAGGATCTTGACAAGATCAATCACGTACTCCTGCACGGGTTGCTCGGTCTTTCCATCGCGAAGACTCAAATAGGGCGGACTCGTGAAGACAAGATTGAAAGGTGGCAAGTCGTGTTCTAAAATACCACGACTGTCTTCAGTAAGAACACGACTTGGAGGTACCCCCCGCTTGGCGGCAAAAACACTCCGTTGCGAGTCTTTCTCGAATCCAATCGCTTGGCGTCCAAGGTATTGGGCAGCCACCAAAGTAGTGCCAAATCCACAGAACGGGTCAAGAACCCAGTCACCGGGATTGGAGAATCGGTTCACGACAAACTCTGCCAGTTCTAGTGGAAACCGGAAAGAACTCGGACCGGAGAAGTCAATCGGCTCTAATGTGCCGTCTATGGTAAACCACGTTTTATCCCGCACGATTCGAGCGGCTTTATCTACTCGATTTTCTCAAGTCTTTCCCGCTCGTACTGTGTTTCATGCTCTGACGTAAATCCGGTGATGTGCCGGTTATCAAGAATTGATAAGGGTCCGCAAGTAATCGCCCGCTTTTCGCATAGATTCAATCGGATCCGATTCCCCTTCGTAGACGATGGAGAGGGGGCCATTGTAACCCACCCCGCGCAGAATGTCAAGAACCCGCGGATAATCAAGCCACTCCTCAATACCGCTGTCTATGTGATAAAACTTCGTGCGAACATACACGGCGTAAGGCGCCGTTTTCGCAATACTGGCATAGCAATCGTAGTCGGGATGAGATGAACCTCTATGACCGCTGGCACCGGGCGACCCGGCATATTGTCCCGTATCCAAGATATGGGTAAAATAGGGGCGATCCGTTTCCAGAAGTGCACGGAGCAAATCATCGCCGGTACGGGTGACATTGTTGTGGTTGTGGTTCTGTAAACCGACTAGAATGCCCTTTTCATAGCCATAGTCGGCGACTTCCTGGAATCCGGCAATCATCGGCGCCCAAAGCGCTTCTTCGTCTTCGCAATCTTCGGGAATATATGCCCCGAAGACACGCACGAGCGGGCAACTCATGAAATCCGCGACATCGATCCACTTTTTAATCAACGCAATCTGCTCTGGATGTTCATCAACGGGACGACCGAAATCGTTGCTAATCCCGATATAGCCGAGAGGCAACCCCCGTTCAATCAGCGTCATCTTCAGTTCGCGAAGATACCCGATATCTGTGGATTCAAAAGCGCTTGTATGCAATTCAATGACATCGAAACCGAGATCGTACACAATCCGTGCAAATTCAGCAGCGACGACATTCCTGAGATTTAAAGACATCGTACCTAATTTTATCATAATAACAAATCTCCTCAATTCGTCATCAGAAATCGCGTTCGAACAGTATATCGCATCTACATCAGTCAATCAATCGATTTTCCGATGCCTAGACTCGATTTTTTCGTCATATAGCCTTGAGAACGCGAAGCCAACAAGGAGCTTCACTAGTGGATGACTCATTCATTAAAGCGTACGGGTTGCATGTTGACGATATCTATCGGTTTATTCATCGGCTTCTAGGGAACCCAACAGATGCCGAAGACATGACCGCCGAGACGTTTCTCCGAGCGTATCAAGGCTGGTCCGAATTACTTGACCCGGCAGCCGTACGTTCATGGCTGTTTCGCATCGCGTACAACGGGTGTATCGACCTAGTGCGCCAGCGCCAACAACATCCGGTGATTTCATTCGATAGAACGACCTCGGAGGAAATGGCGCAGATTTAGCGGCGGCATTCGATGCCAAGTTCATTGAAGAAGCGCTTTTGCAGACCGATGCAGCCGAAGTTAAATTCTGGATGCGCCCGGAACCGACTGATTCGATGCGCCTTGAATTAGCACAAAACTTTCTCTATGTCGTCATGCCCATGAAATGATGCAAGCCGAACTATTTACCGACACACTCATACAGTTGATGCGCGACGCTTTCCCTCGCGAAACACTCGCGCCCGAATCCGCGCTCGCATCACCTCTAATTTAAACGTACACGGGATGGAACTCTGGACGAACCCGGCGATTCCGTTCGACGGATCGTCCGTTGAGTACACTCCGGTTGTGGCGGACCAACTCTACTATTCCGGAGTTTGATGTGCCGCCACCTGCCGCCGAATCAACCACATTTTCGTTGATTTCTGGTTCACGTAACTGATGCATCCACCGATGCGCAAGCGACAACGACGCCATCGGATAAACGCTGATATTTCAATATAGAAAAAGCCCTGTTGGATTTATCCGGCAAGGCTTTTTTGGCCAATCTGATTCAAATTCTCGCGGTGGCACGCCCAAATCCTGGCGAGAGCACTTCTGTCTGACCAGTTCCCGGTTATTTCGACACAAACGCCAACGGCGATGCCTCCAGCCGATTGACGAGAACCACCACATGACCATTCAACGGCTGTGCCCTAACAAGAGATGGCATCTCCTCACGGAAGGTTTGCCACAACTGACCGCCGCGGCGCTTTGCAAGCAGACTGGTCAGAAGAACGCCGTCATCACCGCCAATCCGATGCGCCGAGATTGCCTCAATTAAGGAAAGATCGGTCTCTACGGAGGGTGAGAGCCAACCTTGGGCGATGAGACGTGTGATCCAAAGCGAGGAGTTTTCATCCACCATCATCAGCGACTTGACCGCATCTTCAGCCTGATTCTCACGGGCGTCTCCATCTTCAAGCAGTAACACCGCGTATAAAGCGGCGAGATAGGCGGAGGCATTGTTATCCTCTGGCTTCAACACCTTCATCGCATTTACCGTTGAGACGGCTTTTTCGGCAAGAGTTGTGAGTTCTGCGTCGTTGGGAACAACTCGCCCTGCCATGCCGATACACCAAGCGGCGCGCGTCACAAGCTGCGGATCCATCCCTTCGATCTGCGGGTTGTCCCAAGCCATTTGAAGCGTGGTGAGTGCTTCAAGTTCAACGCCGCCGCGAACCGCCTCTGCCAGTAACTGCCAAGGTGCATCACCTAAACTTCTTTCGACATTATCACGTGCTTGTTTTGCTGTCGCCTTTTCACGAGTGTCGGCACGCGCTTCCCAACGTTTCACCGCTAATTGTTGCAACGCTTTCAGTGATGCACGCGTCTCGCTTGACAGGTCACGCCCAGCGACTTTCACGATATCAAGTTGGCCATTGCGCAGTGCTTCGAGAAATGACTTCACCTTTGCGTGGGTATGCGGCTCTCCGTAGACGAGCAATCGCCCCACGTCAATCAACACCGCAGAGCCGGGATTGAGTCCCGAATCCTCCTTCTGGTCAATGGCAATTCTGACTCCATTAAGGAAGTCTGTCAGCGCGTTTTCGAGATCTGCCTCTGAAGTGAAATTGTTAATCTCCTCCTCTGCAGGTATCGCGAGGTCGACAACAGCGTATCCCCAGGCGGAGGGCGCCGGTATACGCCGCGTTACGCCAACTCTGATTGTGTCTGCGTCTTTCATTTGCCACGTTAGATGGTACGGCGCAAGCAGCCAATCCAGCCCTTGAATCATCGTGGCATAGCGCAGGTCAAGATATGTCACCCAAAGTTCTGGCAGATTCAGCAACTCAATGACATCTGCGAGGCTACCATTCATGAGGTCAAGTTCACATCCGCCCGCTTCGACGACGGTATGAATTGCATCGTCAAGCGGTTGATTGCGAAGAACGAGGTCAAGTTTTCGGTTCAAACGCGGGTGGGCTTGGGCGCGTCTTTTGCCAATCTCCTCTGTCACGGTTAAAATCGCCTCGATCAGAGTGTCATCATTGCTGCCGTGCATGTCAGCTTGTAGTGCCAACACATGCTGATACCGAAGTCGTGCCGATTCGAGTTTACCCTGTTTCCGCAACTCTTTTGCCTCCGCCAACGCTTTTTGTTCATCTACGTGCCTTTTCATCGACCACTGGGCGAACAGAGTACGTCCAATCTCTTGAATACGTTCACTACTGAAGCGTGGTTGGTCATGCGGGGCATCACTGAACAGCCCCTGAGTGATCTGAATATCTTCCCTCAGTTCGCTGGTCGCGCTAACGGATAAGGATTTCCTATCAAGACTCGGTGGTGCTTCTGTTGTGGGTGTAAAGGAAAAGGAAGCAGAAGATGACCATAGCTGCCGTGCAGCCCTGGGCCTCGCCAATGTACGCTGACTGTATCGGGCGGAATAACTCAGCCGGAGTTCTCCGATTCCACGCGACGCCTGTGCTGAAGCAGATGCTGCTTGAAACGTAGCTGCCCTTGCTGCAGGAGCTTGCCCTAAAAGGCTATCATGCTCTTCGAGAACAACACCTCCGCCAAAGACGCCATCGAACTCAACCCTAGTCGGTAACGGTACCGGCACAAGCACCCGACGAGGCGGTTTCGCCTGTTGACTCACGAGCTGCACTTCGCTCTCATCCACCGCGACGAAACTCGTGTATTGGCTCATCAGTCGATAGGTCAGCGCTACCTGCGTAATTTCCTCAATGACTTCGGGCGTATCGGCATAGAACATCTGCGCCGATATGTCCTCAATCTTCTTCCGTGCCCACGTCTTGGAGAGAACGCCGTGTTTTGGTTGTGTACGCGGAAGTGCTACGTCCAGTGAATATGAGAGCGGTTTCCCCTCTGCGACACCTGACAATTCAATCTGTGTTCTTCCGCCCTCCGCATAGCGTCCAAACAGGATGACCGGCCTGCCTGCCCACAGCTCGGGAATTCGGCGCGGAAAGATTTCATAGACGGACAGATCATTCCAATCAATCTGGATGTTCGCGAGTTGTGCCCGATGAATCCGATCGACAATCTGCGAGACCAACTCCTTCGGATCGGTATTGAGTTCAATAACACCAGACATTCCTCCGCCCTGTTTCGCCACGCCATCAATCAGGAAGCGGTTGGGCGACGAACCGATGCCGATTGCCCAAAAGCGAATCTGGTCTCCGGCGCGCCTGCCGACCTCAGCAATAATCTCCGCTTCGTTGCCGATGTAGCCGTCTGTGAGCATCACGACGATACGCACCCGTTCCGGGTCTACCGGCTCGTTGAGCACCATCCTGATGCCCTTGAGCATCTCCGTTCCGCCGCCGGCTTGAATCTGTTGTGTGAAGTTCAGGGCGCGACTGACATTCTCCTTCGTCGCTGCAACCGGTCTTTCGAACAGTTTGTTTGCATAGCCGGCAAAGGTGATGACTTGCACAGTGTCGTTCGGCTTGCTGAGGCGGAAAAAGTGACGCATCGCCTCTTTTACCTTCTCTGTCGGATGACCGCCCATCGAACCGGAAACGTCAACGAGAAAAACGACCTCGCGTGGCGGGGCTTTGGCGAGTTCAGCGTCAAGTTTCGGCTGAATCATAAGCATGAAATAGCCTTGGTCCCTCCCTTTGGAGTGCGCCAAAACCGCCATCTCCGGCTTTTCACCAACGACAGCGTATTTCATCACAAAATCCTTGTTTGGAATCGAATCGGCGGGCGAAATCTCCACCACGGCGCCCGATGCTCCGATGCGCTCAAGCGTTACTTTGTGATTGGGGCTCTTGATGTCCCCAACCGGCACCCCCGCTTCGAGCGACACCGAAAGACTTATATCGTGTCCTGTGCGATAGCCCGGCATAAGTGCTGGCGGTGTAATCCGCGAGGCATCCGGTACACGCGTCGTGTCCGGCGACCAACCTGTGCCGGACGGATCGCCCCCTTCCGTTGCTCCCTCTAATTCGCCAACTTTTCCCTTCAATTCTTTCGGAAGTTCCGGTTTCTTGGAAATCGGTGCGCCAGGAATATAACGGGGACCCACAACCATCGGGAAGTGAAATTCATAAGTGCCCATGTCGTAGTTGAGAACATCAACGTAGGAGATTTCGATGCGAATCTCCTTGCCCGGTTTGATATTGCCGACCGACTGGGTAAAGATATTCGGTCGCTCCTGCTCAAGGAGGCTTGCCGTCGCTCCCTGATTGATCGCCCGCTCATACATGGCACGCGCCTCATCCCGACGCTTAATCAGACCGACAACCCGTCGCTCGCCGATGACCATTGTCATATCGTCCACGGCGGCGGTATGCGGCAGCGGGAAGACATAAACCGCCTCAATCTTTTCGTCATACGGATTCTCGAACGTTTGGGTCACCGTCACGCGAGCGATGAAGCCGGAGATAATCGCTTTGACATCTGTGTGCTTCAGCGGACATTCGACAATCTCATCTTCGGTTTTGACGCGCAACGCACCTTGGGTGACCTCCTGTTCCATCGGGTCAATAGGCTGTGGTGTTTGTGCGAAGGCAATGCCGCCGGAAAAAATCAATATCATCAGCGAATTCAGTCCTGTCATTTTACCTCATTGTGTGTTTAGCGAGTTGGAAATTTGTGCTAAGTTTAGGGCAATAATCCAACCAAGGATTTTCGCAAATGCGAATTCTTGGATTCAAGCATTCAGGTGAGACGGTGCTTCGAACACGCGCGTTCATCGGTGTGATTTGCTGATTCCGAGGGGTTGAACTCCGGTTATCCACATAGACGATTTGGAAGGTGGATAGTTTAAGCTGCATCAGGATGTTTCGACAGATCCAGGTTTATGGAAAATGTGCGACATTCCGAGGAAGGGATTGTCAGGTCCTAGAACACATCGGAACAACGCTGGGAATGCGTGCAGAAACCTGAGTGTTTGGTAAATTCTGTCGTTCGGTACGGTTTTGTCACTTGTGAAGTAAGTTCGGAATGTGTAAAATCTTGCACCAAGTCGGAACACAACGCACGCGATATATAGCCGGAGAAACTGTAATGCCTAGGTTGATTCAAGGATACGTCGCTATCGAAAATGGAGATCGCTTGGAAGGTGTGTCGGTATCCAACGGTAGGGAGATTGTCCAAACCGATGGCCGTGGTCTGTATCAACTGTCGTGTTGCTCTGAGACTCGTTTCGTTTGTATTACCGTACCCGCGGGGTACGCGGCTGCGGATGGGTTCTACATTGACCTGCAAACAACGTCGAACTTCGATTTCGCTCTACGGCATCACCCCGAAAGTAAGAGTACATCGTTCTCGTTTGTGCAAATTACCGATCTCCACACCACGGTCGATGATGGTGTGTTTCTGGAACAAGATCTTGCGCAGATACATCGGGAGGTAGGTCACAAGGCTCAGTTCATTGTGGCAAGTGGCGATTTGACAGATGGCGGGCAACGGGAGGAATACAAAACCTATCTCGGCGCTATAGCAAAATCCGAGCTTCCCGTCTATCACGCTGTTGGCAATCACGATGATCGTGCCGAAAAATGGGGAACAAATTTCATGGATGTGCTGGGACCAATGTACTACAGTTTCGACTACGGTCCTCTGCATTTCGTCGTTTACGATGGAAGGAGAAGACGACGTACTGACAGCACAGACCAGGAATGCTGGATGCGTGCAGATCTCGAATTGCAGCCTCCAAACAAGCCGGTGGCAATCATCAACCACTACCCTTGGGGTAGCGAGTTCTACGATCAGTGGAAAGCCTACCCAATCATAGCGACCTTGTCCGGACACTGGCACTCCACTCGGCTGTTCGTGGATGGGCAGACCGTGCACTATAATACGCCTAGCCTCGGATTTGGCGGCAGCGATCAGAGCCCGCGAGCATATCGTCTATTCACCTATGAGCGTGGAAAACTGAATGCGGTAAGCCGGGCGCTGGTGTCGTCGGAGACTTTTTCCGGCATTAGTTTTCGGCCGTCCGCGGACAACGTCGCAGGTGTCCTGCATCGATTTGAGGAAACACATCCCGAGCCTGGAGCAGATTGGTACCTATTTCACGGAAACGCACGTCGGACGGGGAGCGCCCTAATCGGACCGCACCCACCGTTGTCTTTGGCTTGGCGAGCGGGCACCGGTGGGTCAATACACATTGCCGCGCCACTGGTGGTTGAAGGATTGGTCTTCCAGTCCACGAAGAACGAGGATACACTTTCCGGCAATGGGCTTTCGGCGTTTGATGCGCGTAACGGCGCTCTGCAGTGGCGCCATACCACCAACTCCGCCATAAAGCGTGCGCCCGCCTACTGCGATGGTCGTCTATTTCTAGTGACCACAACCGGCTTGGTGCAGGCGCTTACCGCAGAAAGGGGCGAACGGCTATGGAGTTACGAGTTGGGAGACGCGTCTCGGCTCTGGGTGTATACCGCGCCGCTAGTAGTACGCGATCGAGTGTACATCGGTGCGAATTCACGCGTCGTGGCATTAGATCAGGAAACCGGCGATGTCGTTTGGCGTCGAGATGACCTAGTGCCGGACGATTTTCCTCCCTGTACCAACTCACCGTCTGCCTGCGGCGGATACATTGTGGTGGGGTTTTATGGACAACCGACGAATCTGATGGTATTGGACGCCACAATCGGCAAGACGGTATGGACCAAAGCCGAGGAAATCCGTACGATATTTATTCTACGCCGGTCATTGATGAGGATGGTACGATTTACACGGTCAGCGCTGGCGCGGTTCGAGCCTACGACTTGGAAACAGGGGCATTGAAGTGGGAGGCGCCGTTTACGCTTAATCGTGTCCGTGCAACACCTGCACTGGCTGAGGGTCGACTTTTTGTTTGTACGGGTAGCGGGACGCTGCATGCCCTTGAGGCGGAGTGCGGCAGGGAACTCTGGAAGTGGAGTGCATGCGGGAACGCGCCGTTGTTTACCCCTTACGCGCGTGAAGGGGGCGTCACGCTTGCATCACCGGTCGTGGCTGGAAACTGTGTCTACGTTGCGGCGGCGAACGGTTATCTTTATGCCCTGGACACAGCCACGGGAACGTGTGTGTGGGGACACAATCTCCAAATCCCCTTGGCTGCGTCCCCAGCCATTTCCGGCAACGGCGTTTGGGTTGGGGGCTGCGACGGGTTTGTCTACGCTTTTGCCTCGTCGGAACACATAATACTCTTGTAGGGTGCGATCAACCGACTGATTAAGGAGGGCGATAGAGATCCCCTGCGATCAAGCGACTGGACAGGATCAAACGAGTGGATAACGATTAAGTGACCGAATAGGGAACGCGACAGCAAATCCCGTGCGATAGAACTCTTGCCAGCCTTTTCTCCGTGTCGTGATACCGCGACGGGAAAATTTCGGCACGCTGACATGCCCGATTACATTTTTGTCCGATAAAGGCGAACGATGTGACCCAATCTCCGATTGACCTAGCGCTCCTGCCAACGCCCCGGCTCCGGATTCTTCTGCACCTGTTGGAACAGATTCGCCCACTCGATTGAGCCGTCATCGTACCACACTTCCAAACGTGCGCCTTCCACCTGCGCTTCCGCAATGCCCTGTTTGAAATAACTTAACCGGTCGCCTTCCATATGGATACAACTGCCATCCGGATATACTACGGTCTTGATAATCCGAGGCTCTGGATGTATGTAACGCCCCTCCGCGTCGAGTTTTTCGTCGGGCACGCGGTATTTTTCGATGGCGTCTTCATCAACTTCAACACCGAGACCGGGAGCGTCCGGAACTTTGTGACATCCGTCCACAACTTCGATTGGCTTCTTGAGCAAATGGTGACTGTACAGATTAATGCAGGTAATCGCAGGCCAAGTAGCGTGGGTAAGTACCGCGCCCAGATGGCCCGCCCAGGTTGTCGTCAGTCCGTTCCCCACGATCTGCAACCAGAAGGGGAGTTCCGCCTCCGCGCTAAGAGACCCTTGACGAACCACGATGGACTTCCCACCACCGATGACATACCCATCACAAACAGACTCACGGATGTTGACCTTGTAGGGTGGTGAACCGAAGTGCATCGCAATCGGTCGGTCTATGGCTTGGCGAATCCGCTTGTTGTCCGCCACATTCTCTTGTGGTATCGGTGATTCAAACATCGCCACGTTGTCGTATTTCGCCAACTTCGCCATGATAGGAATGGCGGTTGCCGCATCTTGGAAAGAACCGTTTGGATCCAGATCGAGTTTGAAATCCGCCGGCACAACCTTGGAAATCGCATCAACCTGTTCGACGATATCCCACCACGGGCGCGGTTTATTCTTGAAACTGGTGTAACCGCTTTCCACGGCATCTCTGGCTTCAGCCGCCCAGTTTTCCGGCGAGGCGTCAATCGACCACCACGAAATTGGCGCTGTGTCTCTCACCTTCGTCCCCAGTAATTCGTAGACCGGCACCTCCAGAATCTTTCCCACCACGTCAAAGAGTGCCATCTGCAAACCCGCGCCGAGAGAGTCGTCGTTCATCAATTTGGCGGGGCTTTCCCCTAGCACACGCTGTACGCTTTCGTCGGTAACACGTCCATAGGTGTAGTGGATGACCGTCTCCCCCCATCCCACATGCCCGGTGTCCGTGGTCACCTTGCACAGTTCCAAAATGGACCAGTTGTACACATTGGATACGCTCTCGATAGTGATTTGGTTCTGCCGAGGCGTAAACGGTACGTCAACAATAGTGCGTTCGACATTAACAACTTTCATCTGTACCCCTTTCTCCGCTTATAGTCATTACAATAAGGATTTCGCATATAGGACTTAGGTTGTTCGGTTTGTAGTAGCATAATTTATTGTGCGTCTCCTGTAGGAGCGATCTCCCGATCACGACTTCCTGTAGCGAGCAAAGTTCACCTTTACAGTTGGTTTGTCGTAATAATCTTCAATCATTAAATCCCCCTGGTCGGTCCTACTGGATTGACAAATCCAGCAAATCTTTGTTTAACCCGTAGGTTGGGTTGAACAATCAAGCGACTGAATAGGGAATGCGATAGTGACTCCCTGCGATAGGAATCCTAGTGAAACCCAACTATCCAGCTGAAAACCCACAGCATAGCCTAGAATGGGTTGAGTTCGTTTTTAAGTTCTTCCACCGCATTCATGGCATCCTCCAATTCCTGTCTAGGTATGTTCACAATGGTAGCATGGCTGAGCGGGTTAAGGATAATGCTTCGACCCAATTCGATTTCGTGAATGAGAGTTTGTTTTAGTTTGCAAGTGACTTTGTTTTTGATTTTGATGGAATCCCAGAAATCCTGACTGTCCAGTTTCTTCGGGTCGCTGCGATACCGGACCGGGAGACGTTCATCATCGCAATACTTTTTTATTATTGTTTCAAAAGCCGTGCGGATGTAGATTGCACAAGCTTTGTAGTCGCAGGCATCAAGATGTTCCTGTGCCTTCTCAAGATACGCCTTATTTTCCACATAGACCGGCATTTCAAATTTGTCTGTTTGTGCGAAATAGAATTCAACGGCTTTCCATTGCCTGTTCGCGGAGGCCCACTGTTTGACAATCTCATACCACGCCTTATCGTAAGTCATCAGAAAAATCTGGTACTCTGAGAAATATTTCTTCAGAATGTCAAGTACCGGGAAACGATTTGACATGTCCAAGCCAATCAACACGTCGTCAAGAGCGAGAATCTTCAACTCGCTGTCCGGTTGAAGTAAGAACCCTGCGAAATAGAGGGATAAAGCAATCGCAGACAGTTTCGCTTCGTTCAAGAAACTGTGATACGCGGCGAGATCTCTGTCAAGAAACTTCACCTTTAGTGAAATCTGCTGATTATCTAGCGTCTTGTCGTGACGGTTGTACTTAATCTTATCAAAGCCCAGGTCCAGAATAACATTGTATCCAAACTCGTTGAGGATTTCAGATGTCAACGTCTGTAGTTCTGCTAGCTTACCGGTCAACTCATTATTGAACGATTCAACTTGTTCTTCAAGTTCTGCAATCTGTGTGGTTGCGTTTCGGCGAGGACGTGGTGCTTTTCGTAGGTCATCCCAGTCGTCGACGAGACTTCGATTGGATTTGTCGCCAATAGTATTACCTAAGAGATTGTCAATCAGTAGCACGAAGACATTCACGTCCTCTTCATCGTGATTGACATTATGCGTCTTCAGAAGCGCCTTGTAATCTAGGAAGCCCTTTGCCTTTGATGCATCAATAATACGTTGGTTCTCCGTCTCTCTAACAGTTCGCGACCATTTGTAGATACACTCATTTGGAACTGAATCCGCCTGGAGATGGAGCTTAGTGTATCCATCATCCTTAATGAAGATGTTCTGATGATTTTCAAATCGGGCAGAGGTATCCTCACTGGATTCAAGAAACGACTTTAATGCCAGATACAGCGACGATTTTCCGCTCCCATTCTCGCCGTAGACCAGCAGATTTTTCCCTGCTTTATGAAGGTCAATCTCCAAGGTTCCACGGAAGGCTCTGAAGTTTTTAGTCTTGATTTTGGTGATTCTCACCACTTGTCCTCAATGATACGAATCGGTCTTAGACTATCCTGAAAGAAAAGGTTGACCCGAACTGGATGTTCTTTATGGTACAGGCGCTCATATAGAGCGCGGAATGCAAACATTTTATCTCCGTGAATCTCTTTCACTTCCGACAACTGCTCCGCCATCAGATGTTTGAATAAATCTCTGTTACCGCCCTGGAGCACATCGGGCATGTAGAACTCATAAAACAGCCCGTTGATTATACGCTCGAAATATTTGAGCATCAGGAAATCGCGAGCATGGGCTAAATCCTTGCCGCTCGTTGTCGGTTGGTTTTGAAGATAGATGAGGTACTCGACAATCTTGCGAACCAAGTTTTTCTGCTCTGCATTGAGGTCGGGAACGGGAATCTGCTTTATAAAGCCGCCGCGCGCTTGAAGTTCGCCCGGGCCTGACTGGTCAGAAACTTGGTAATAGAACCACTCCACGGTGCGCGTATTGAGTAAACCGCACAACCACGTTTGCTCCGTGGGGATGATGTAGCAAGTAGAGCCGCAAAAATATCCATCGGCCTCAACCGCAAAGGTTTGGGTGTTATAAAGGTTCGGACAGACCAGCTTCGGTACCGCATAGCGCTCAATCTCCTCGACGGATGCTTGGAGCTCGTACCATCCCCCTTTGCCTTTTCTCTTGCTAAGAGAATCTCGGTGTTTTTCTAGGTGTCTTCGAATGGCTGGATAGGCGTTTATCTCTATACCACGGTAGGCAAAGATTAACCACTGCTCCGGTGGTTCCACTTGCCAGCGTCTTATGTCCCGCCCATGCAGGATTGGCTTCAGAATATCTTCGGACGAAGGGTGTTCTGCAATCAGTTTATCTCGCGTTTTGCCGTCTACTACAAACACATCAGTCGGTGCTGTTTTGATTCCGAAAAAGGGCTGCGTCTTGATATATTCTCCCAACGGCGTACCAGTATCGCGAAGTCTCTTCTCCAAATTCAACATTTCTGGAGAATCATCCAGAGAACGAGAAGACTTTTCATCGACGGTTATGGCTTTTTCTTTCATGGGATAACGGTTCCTAAAACCTTGGCGAACCAACATCGCGATATCTTCCGGCAACTTAACCTGATTTGCCCGCTCAAAGGCGGCAATGTTTTTGTAATCGTTGCGAAACGCCGCGCCAATATCCACACCTTTCTTCTTGGCAGTGATCAGATTTGCTTTGGCTTTGTCCCATTCTTTCAGGTGCAACCAAACTTCAGCGCGATTGTAATAGGCGTTAGCATAATCTCGTTTTATCGCGACATCATACTCTTCAATTGCGCGATTGTACTCACCGTTTTTGTAATAAGCAACTCCCCGATTGTTGTAGGCTACAGCAAGCGCCGGGTTGAGTTCAATGACTTTGCTATAGTCCTTGATGGATCGGTCAAATTCGCGTTGTTGATAATAAGCAATAGCACGATTGTGATAGGCGAGGAAGCAATTAGGTTTCAGTTCTATTGCCTTATTATAGTCCTTGATGGCCCGATCAATTTCGCCCTTGTTGCGATACGCAGCACCGCGGTTGTTATATGGTGCGGGATTCCAAGGTTCCAGTTCTATTGCCCTAGTACAGTCGATGATAGCGCGATCGTTCTCGCCTTTACTACGGTAAGCACCTCCACGATTGCTGTAGGCCGCGGCATAGTTCTGTTTGCGCGCTATTGCTTTGCTAAAATCCTCAATAGCCCGGTCATGTTCACCTTTGTTACTGTTGAGCGTCCCACGATTGTTATAAGGCTCGGGATCGTCAGGATTGAGTTTTATCGCTGTGTTGTAATCTTTGACAGCTAGGCCAATCTTCCCTTGTTCATCGTAAGCAATGCCTCGGCTGTTATATGCGTTCGCATAATTGGGATTGAGTTGTATTGCTTTGTTAAAGTCTTTGATTGCCCGATCAACTTCATCCTTTTCGTGGTAAGCAATGCCGCGGTTGTTATAGGGATCAGCACAATAGGGATTGAGTTTAATCGCCACGTTAAATTCGTCAATTGCGCGATTGATTTCACCATGGTCACGGTAAGCAACCCCTCGATTATTATAGGCATTGGCATAATCCGGTTTGAGTTTGATAGCCATGTTAAAGTCTTTAATAGCTCGGCCATAATTACCTTTATCGTAGTAAACTGCACCACGATTATTGTATGGTTCGGCAAGGCCTGGGTTTAATTGTATTGCTGTATTAAAGTCTTTGATGGCTTGGTCTACCTCGCCCTTATCGCGGTAAGCATTACCCCGATTGTTATAAGCTATGAAAGAGTCGGAATTTCGATCTATCGCTTTGGTGAAGTCTTTTATGGCCCTTTTGATGTCGTGCTTATTGCTGTAAACCATTCCGCGATTATTATAGGCCATGGCAAAATCGGGTTCGTGTTTAATTGCAGTGTTAAAGTCTTTTATGGCCCGGTCATAATTACCTCTATCACAGTATGCATTGCCGCGATTATAGTAGGCGTTGGCATCGTCGGCCCTAAGTTCTATCGCGGCATTAAAATCCTTGATAGCAAGGTCATACTCGCCCAGTTTGTGATAGGCAATCCCTCGGTTGTTGTAGGGCTTGTCCTCATTGGGATTACGTCGTATCGCGTGATTAAAGTCCTTGATAGCAAGTTCAACCTCGTCTTTATCGACGTAAACAGTGCCGCGATTGTTATAGGCGGCGGCATCACCAGGATTGAGTTGTATCGCTTGATTGAAGTCCTTGATGGCAAAGCCATACTCACCTTTGCTGTTATACGCAACCCCGCGGTTGTTGTATGCGTCGGTATCACGGGGGTTGAGTTCAACCGCCAGTGAGTAAGCTTCTATAGCCCCGTCTATTTGCCCAAGCCTCAGAAGAAAATCACCTTGTTGGAACGCCGATTCAGCGCGTAACTCTCGTTCAGACATCCTAGGTGCCGAATCCTCCTGAACTAGCATTTTGCGAACCGCTTTCCGGGTACCCTCCACCACATTTTGCCAGCCTTTGCTCCTAGGATTCCATTCGTTGAGAGGTTTGCCTTCGGCAGGGAGAACTTGGATGTCACCGAGTATCTGGGGTTCCCATCTGTTAGGGTGCAAGCCCTCGGCGGACGGAGCCTTAGTACTTCTCAATTGATGATTCTCCCAGTCGCACGCCTCAAGGATAATCGGAATAACCCGTGTGTCTGTTTTTAACGCCTCTGCCAACTCCTTGTTGCAATTATTAGAGGCAAGACTTGCAGCCGAGACTAAGTATAGGAGAATATCCGAATTGGCTAGGTTATCGGCAATGTCTCTATACCACTCATCGCCCGGGAGAATTTCGTTGTCGTCCCAAAGTTCTATCTCGCCTCTGTTTTCCATCACGGCAAGGCGAGTTCTCAATTCCTTCCTTTCTTCTTTATCGTTATGTGAATAAGTAATGAATGCTTTTGGTCCTGCGCCCATTCTCATGTTCTCCACAATAGCGAATTATTAGAAGTTCGTCCGAATCGCAAGTTACCAGAGATTGCAGAATTTCACGGATTAAGTTCAACCAACGTTAGGACTCGCTTTTAATCCGCGTAATCAGTTTAATCCGATCAACTGACTGAATAACGAGGGATCAAGCGACTGAACAAGGAGCGCGATAGAGATCCCATAGTAAATCCCGTAGTGACCGATCAACTGAGTGGTCAACGAAGGCGATAGCAGATCCCGATAGAAATCCCATTCAGACAAGCGATAGTACATCGCCCCCTAAAATCGCAAGAACTTCAGTGTTTGACGTGCTCCATCAGTCATTGAATGATCCGCTTAGGATGATTTCTCATGCTCATACCAATCTCGCGGATAATACCCAATCACCAAGCGCCCATGATCAAGATCATACATCGGCCAGTTGCTATCCGAAACCCCAAACACAATCTCATACTTCACGTCGGGGTGGATAATGGCACGCTCGAACACCCTCACCGCATCGCCGTGACCGAGATGGTGCGGGTGTTCGGGCTTTGGCCTGTTGGCTCTGAAGTTGCCGATCCGCACCCCCACGAATCCGATGTCATACTGGCTCGAATACGAATATCCCATAGCCTCTCCGAACACTTTGCTCACCGTGTAATGACCAACCGGGCAAGGCGTCATATCAACCGTACGGCGTACCTTCGTGTAAGACGGTCCGAGCACACCTGCGCGGCTCGCATAAGCAATGCGGCGCACGCCATTCCGAACGGATGCTTCAAACATGTTGTAAGTTCCGATGAGATTGCTCTGAAGTACGCCTTCCCAGCCATGGTCGATGCCGGTTAGATGGATGACCGCATCCATACCTTGGGTCGCTCGGAGCATCGTGTCAAAGTCGGCGACATCGCCGATGATTGTGTCTTCAAGATCGGGCATCGGTTGGCGGTCTAAACCGCGAATGGCGTACCTATCCTTCATTCCCTTCACGAGTACCGAGCCAATCGCCCCCGCCGCGCCGGTGATTAAAACTTTAATCTTCTCTTCCATTACTACCTCTTGGATTGTACGACTTCAGATTTGGAATATCTCACTAGTTAAACGTGGCAATTCCAAGTCGCTCTGAATCCTGACTAATCCGGAACTAGGATTTGCTTTTGCACCGCCCCTATTAGCTCCTACCTATGCGTCGGTCCTCTGCCTCTAGCCATTCGTTGTAGGGTCTGGGCATCTTCTCTGGAGCGGGCAAGCCGTTTTCCCGCCGCCAACGCAGCAGCGGGTGTTCTCGGTGTTGCTGCGGTAAGTCTACGCGATTGCCATACGCCGCGGATTCGAAAATGCCCATCATAATTTCAATATTGTGCTGTCCCTCCGCACCGCTGCATTCGTGATCGCGATTTTCGTCTAAGGCGCTAACGTGCTCTTCGACAAACCAGTAATCGTCGATGGAGGCGGGGCTGGATCGGTCATAGTGTTCCGGATAGAGTGGCGCCAACGCTTCCCAGCCATCCGGTTCAAACGACTGTGTCAACCGCCACGCGCCTCCTTGAATGAGAAGCCCGGTTTTCCCCAGCAATCGTCCTTCAGTCCCGACAATCTCCATCATGGTGGAAGTCGTTGACGGGAGACGGTGCTGCAAAAGGTTCGCTGTAACGTTATTGTCAAAGTGAAGCGTCGCCGTGATGCGTTCTCCGGCAATCGTTCCCATTCCGTGCGGTGACGAAATAACGTCCTCAGGTGTAATGAGATGGTTGTTTGTTAATGCCGTGGCGGAAACGGTGCGGCAATGACCCGCGAACTTGAGCATATCATTGAGTTGGTGTGTCCCGATATTCATCAATCCGTAACCGCCGTAGTAGACCTTGCCGCGGCTGTTGATATAGCACAATTCGCCAATGCGGCCCTCTGTAAACGCCTTGTACGTTGCCCGCATATAAGCGCCAACGCGGCCCTGATGATGAACGGCTATGCGAACTCCCTTTTCCTTCGCTTTTGCCACCACCGCATCGGCTTGCTCAAGGTCAACACACATCGGCTTTTCAACATCGACATGGACGCCGTGTTCCAGCACGCGCATGCAGAGATCGTAGTGAAACTCGGTTCCCGTCGGTATGGCCACGATATCGGGTGCGGTCTGGCGAATCATCTCATCCAAGTCGGTAAAGCGCGCGGTTACCCCCAATTCGTCACCGAGTGTGTCTAGTCGATCTCGGATTAGGTCGCACAGCGCTACGACTTCGGTGTGCGGGTGGGCATGATACGCGCGCGCAGCCGCGGTGCCGCGTCCACGACAGCCCAAAATCGCAATTCGATACGTTTTCATACGGTTTCACCCAATGCTTTATCGAACTCTTGGATGCTGTTCTTCAAGACATTCGTTAACTCGAAATCGCCGCGATACGCCAATAACTGTGCTCCCAGTTCGCGAAGTTCCGTTATCTGCTCCGGTGTGCCGGCGGGCATGCCCCAAACGATGTTATGCCTGCGAGCGACTTCAGCGACCCGACAAATCGCCGTGTCAAGTGTTATCCCAGCGTTGGGTTCAACCCGATCAAGGCGTAGAGCGAGATCGCCGGGGCCCACAAAAAGCGCGTCGATTCCCGGCACGGATGCAATCTCGTCCGCGTTCTCAAGTGCTTCGAGTGTCTCAATCTGGACGACGACGAAGGTCTCACGATTAATGTCATCGGAATAGGCGCTGTTCGGACGAAAAACGTCAAGACCAAAGTCCGCATCCAGACCTGACCCGTCCAACCCGCGATTGCCCAACGGAGGAAATTTCACGGCATTCACAACACGCCGAGCGGTTGCCGCATCCGAAATAAGGGGCATCATCACAGCCGTCGTGCCATCCTCAAGATAGCGATAGAGGCGGGAATGTTCCTGTGTGGGAGGTCGCACCATACAGTCGATATCATTGTAATGACACAGCGCCAACAAACTTTGAACCTCGCGGTCGGACATCGTCCGATGCTCCAGATCCAGCCAGATAAGGCCGTGACCGACATGTGCCGCATGACGCACATAAAACGGGATGTAGTGCCCCAGACCGCATACACGAGCACACCTGCCCTCCCGGAATTTCTTCAACGTCTTGCTTTCTCTCATGTTTTGTTCCTATTTCATGAAACCTTCAGAGCCTATTCGAAACCGAGTTTTTTCTTCAAAACTCGGTTTCTTCCTTACGCAATGTTGTAGAGTGGGCACTGCCCACCAGTCTTTGAAAGCCCTTGGTGAAAATGCTCAATGCAGCTATTCTGCAACCCAAATGACCAAAACAGACTCTACCACCCATCATCCAAACAGGCGCCTAATTATCATCCATAACTGCCTGAATCATCGCCTTGATGTAACCGAACTCGTAAGCAAACGCTTGACGATTACTCTCCGGATCCTTATGCCCCGGGGCGTGATCGGGCACAACCATGTGTTCGTAGCCAACCTCTTTGAGCGCCTGCATGTTACGGTGCATATTCATCGCCCCTTCATCGGGCCACACTTCCTGAAATTTGTTGCGCCCGCCAACAATGTTCCGAAAATGGCACACAAATATCTTCTTGCGGCTGCCCAAGTAACGAATAATCTCGGGAACCTCAGTTCTGGGGTCTTCCACACTCTCCGCCATGCAGCCTAGGCACAGGTTGACGCCGTGATAGGGACTTGGGTAAATCTCTATAAAACGCTTGAAACCGTTGGCGCCGCCAAGTACCCGGTCCACACCACGGTGACCGGGCGGTAGCCACGGATCACAAGGATGACAAGCCAACCTGACTTTGCACTCCGTTGCCACCGGAATCACCCGTTCAAGGAAATATGTGATGCGTTCCCAATTCATCTCGGCGGTGACAGGTGTCTCGAATCTCGGTTCACGGTCTTTGGCTTTTTCCAAATCCCACGTGCTATAAATGGACCCGCCGCGTCCGGGAGGTTCGCTTTCGGTACGTTGGTGTTCCATTTCGCAAAGCAGATATTTGACTGCGGGGATCCCTGCCTCCGCCGCTTGTCGAATCATGTCACAGACGAGATCGATCTCCTTGTCCCCTTCCTCGTAATTCCCGAGCATAAAGTTGGGTATCTCACCCCCATTCACATTGAGCAGCGAGGTAGGCAGCCTGACCATCTCCATGTCAATCCCGAATTGGGCGCACTTCTCCTTTTTCTCCACCAGCTCCGCGACATCCCAGCCGTAAGCGCGATGGAAGGTGATGAAGTTCTCATTCTTGTTGAACACGCCGTGTCTCGCCAAGTATTCCAAATCCATGTCCGATGTGTTGAACTGCTGTGTGCCGACGTGCATCCGTCTCCTCCTACGCCTTCTTCGGGTCAAGCATCAAATAATCCGTCAGTGCAAACCAAATAGGAGCTGTGCAATCGCTCCTACACGAGCGTCTTCCTCGCTCGGGACGAACGTTCCCAATCCGCATTATTCGATGTTGAATGTTACCAAAAGTCTGCGCTCAATCAACGAATCACTATAGCACTCTTCAAAATATTGGTCAAGCGAAATCATCGGCTGTGAGAAGGCAATTCCACAGGTGAAAGGTCTTGTAGGAGCGATCTCCCGGTCGCGATTCCTTGTAGAATCCACAACCATCAAATCCCCGATTTCCCATCCTCTCTTTTCGTTGCGTGTCCTGTCTAAAGCGAAGTGCGGGGGTGGGCACTCCCCACCATTCAAACCCATTGGTAATTTACCGGTTACTGGGTGAAGAGGACGAACCGTGGCAAATCAATGGATTTCTGATGCGTTGCCCCGCGTGCATTTTGAGTTTAAGTTTCAAACCAGTTATGCTATGATTATCACCGCGTACACGGGGCATGATAGCCGCCGCGAAAACGCCCCCAATAACCGCACAATTCCTAAAAATTGACCATGCCCCGCACCGCATCGGAGGCCCTCACTTGCCATCTCCAGAAATAAGCTTCGATCCGATCCAGTTTGAAGTCATACGTAACGCACTCCTTGAGGCAACTGAAGAAATGACAGTTGCCTTGCGGCGCAGCGCCTATTCGACCAATATTAAAACCCGCGCAGACTTTTCTTGTGCCTTCTTTGACCGCCAGTTGCAAGCCGTTGCGCAAGCCTTCGCTCAACCTTCCCATCTTGGCTCGCTATCCGAATTTGTACCGAGAGTGGTCCGGGAATACGGCGACGCCATCCTCGGTCCCGGCGACGCCATCCTCTCTAACCACCCTTACTTGGGTGGTGTCCATCTCAACGACATCACCCTTATCTCGCCCGTATATCACCAAGATGAGCTCTTCGGCTACGTCGCTAGCCTCGCGCATCATGTTGATGTGGGTGGCGGTGCGCCTGCCAGCATCGGCGCCTTTCGCGAAGTCTTTCAGGAAGGCATCATCATTCCACCTGTGAAACTGGTACATCGCGGAGAGATTGTCGATGATGTCTTTAGGCTTGTGCTGGAACAGATTCGTTCAAAACGTGAAACTGCGGGCGATTTCCGAGCGCAGATCGCGGCGAACAACACCGGTATACGCCGGATTGTTGCTCTCCTGGACCAAAAAGGGGCAGAAACTATTGCTTTTTACATCAACGAACTCCTTGATTACACCGAACGACGCACGCGTGCCGAGATCGCCACGCTTCCTCAAGGCAGTTTCTCTGCCGACGGATATGTTGACAACGACGGGTTTACCGATGAACCGGTATACCTCGCGGGAAAAATGGTAGTTGATGCCGACGGCGTTCTTTTTGACTTAACCGGTTGCGACGCGCAACGGCGCGCACCCGTGAATTCGACCTACGCCCAGACCTTCTCAGCGTGCGCGTATGTACTGAAAGCCCTCATAGATCCCGACATCCCGGTCAATGCGGGGTTCTACCGCTTGGTGCGCATGAATGCGCCCCTCGGCACAGTCGTCAATTGCGCACCGCCAGCCCCGGTGGTCGGGGGATGGGAGACGCAAATGCGGGTTAGCGATATACTTCTCAAGGCGCTGGCGCAAGTTCTCCCGGAGCGCGTTCCTGCCGGCACCAAAGCCATGATGGCTCAACTCGGATTTGGAGGAACCGATCCCCGGTCGGGTGAACTTTACGCCTATTACGAAACGATGGCGGGCGGATACGGCGGTCGTGCGACTAGCGACGGCCCCGATGCTGTGCAGGCTCACAGTCAAAATACGGAGAATGCCCCGGTTGAGGAAACCGAAATCAATTATCCGGTACGCATCCTTCGCTATGAACTGGTCGAGAATTCGGAAGGCGCCGGTGAATATCGCGGTGGACTCGGCTTGCGCCGTGATTACTTCTTTGACCATGAGGTTTCGTATACCATTCTGGCAGATCGAGATCGGTGGGGGCCGTGGGGGCTGTTCGGCGGAGAGGCTGGAAAAGTGGCAAGCTACGTGTTGAATCCCGATGCGGAGGCGACCAAGCTCGGCTCCAAAGTGACGGTTCATCTCAAGCCGGGAGATGTCGTGAGTTACCGCACATGCGGCGGCGGTGGTTACAATCCACCGACAGCACGTCATCCGCAATCGGTATTGCGTGATGTAAGAGATGGAAAAGTAAGCTTGGAGAGAGCGAGAGATGTCTATCGAGTCGCCATCAACACAGACACGTGGAGCGTTGACACTGAAGAGACCACTAAGCTACGCTCAAATAAATGACGTGGAACGCACGCAAAGTAGCAGAAACGCCGATTCTCTGCGGTGATTTCATGTTGTAGGGCGCGCACTGCGATCAAGCGACTGCATAGGGAGTGCGATAGAACTCTTACCAGCCTTTGAAAGCGTCAGCGTGCAATCAACTGAGATCGAACGAGCAAACAGCGATTAACCGAATGGATAGTGAGTAAAACTTTCTATCGCCCTCGCTGTTCACTCGGTTGATCGATAAAGATCCTCTCTCCAAATCACGACCTATCGTCGAGAATCGGAATTCCCTCCTACCGGGGATATACCGTTTCCGTTTTCCGGCGCGAACAATGGGCCCGAGACAAAAAAGGCAAAACGTATGACCTCAAGGTATCGCCTTGGAATTGACATTGGTGGCACGTTTACCGATGCAACCTTAATCAACGAAAATACGGGAGAGATTCACGTCGGCAAGGTGCCTTCCACGCCGGAAGACCCGTCAGTCGGTTTTATGAATGCAACCGATCGGATGCTCCGCGAGGTCGCCGTGTCCCCGGATGAGGTCGAATATGTCGTACACGGCACGACCGTCGCCACCAATGCCATAATCGAAAAAAAGGTGGCTCCGACAGGTTTCATTACAACCGATGGCTTCCGCGATCTGCTTGAGATCCAACGACAGATTCGACCGACGTTGTACGATTTGCATTTCGAGAAACCCCGTCCGCTGGTGCCGCGATACCTATGTTTCGGCATACCGGAGCGCCTTGACGCACAGGGGCAGGTGTTAACGCCCTTGGATGAAAACGCGCTCGTGGAGGCGGTTGAGCAACTTAAGCGCGAAAATGTGACAGCCGTCGCCGTCTGCTTCCTTCATTCCTACATCAACCCGAACCATGAAAAACGAGTGGGCGAAATCCTGCACGAGGTATTTCCCGACGCCATCGTCTCTCTCTCTTCCGAGGTCGCCCCGGAATTTCGCGAGTATTTTAGAGCGAGTACCACAGTGATTAACGCGTGTATCCGTCCCATTGTCGCGCGTTATCTCCGGCACATCGAAGATCGGCTGCGGGAGAAAGGGATTACAGCGTCGTTACTCGTCATGCAGAGCAGCGGCGGTGTATTTACCTTCGCGTCGGCGAGCGAAAAACCCGTATTCATGGTCGAATCCGGTCCCGCGGCGGGCGTAATCGCCGCAACCTACCTTGGCACAGCCTTGGGGCACCCCGATGTCATCTCCTTCGACATGGGCGGAACCACGGCGAAGGCAGGTCTTGTTCAAAACGGGGCACCGCGCGTGACCAAGGAGTATGAGGTCGGAACGGCGGCGCAATCCGGCGTTGGTGCCTCCCGTGGTGCAGGGTATCCAATTCGCACGCCTGTACTCGATCTCGTGGAGATAGGCGCCGGGGGCGGGTCGATAGCGTGGGTGGATTCGGGCGGAATACTGCGAGTGGGTCCTCAGAGCGCAGGGGCTGACCCCGGTCCCGTCTGTTACGGCAAAGGTGGGCAAGAGCCGACCATCACGGACGCCAATTTAGTGTTGGGACGTTTAAATCCGAGCTACTTCTTGGGCGGCGAAATCGAGTTGGAGGTTGAGGCGGCCAGAAAAGCAGTCTACGAGAAGTGCGCGCAGCCATTGGGCATGGGAATTGTCGAAACCGCGCACGGCATCGTGGAAATTGCCAATGCCGCTATGACCAACGCGCTGCGCCTTGTTTCGGTGCAACGGGGATATGACCCCAGAGATTTCGTCTTGGTGGCGTTTGGCGGGGCGGGGCCCGTGCATGCCAACCGATTGGCGATTGAAGTCCAGATACCGAAAACCATCATTCCAATGAGCCCCGGCACCACGTCAGCCATGGGATTGCTAGTCACCGACCTCAAACACGACTACTCTAAGACGCTCATCCAGCGTGTTGACCAAGCGGACGCGGAAATGGTCGCGAAAATCTACCGCGAGTTGGAGGTGGATGGGCGGGCGAACCTTGAGCGCGAGGGAATGAATTCGGAGGAAATTACCTTCATGCACCAAGTTGACATGCGATATGTCGGGCAAAGTTACGAGCTCACCATCCCTCTACCTGACGGAAAATTGAGTGCGGCTGAAATTGAAGGTGTTCTTTCCCGGTTCCATCGTGAACATCACCGGGCTTACGGCTACAGCGCATCGAACGAGCCGGTCGAGTTTGTAAATCTCCGTCTCTCCGCCATCGGAACAATCAACAAACCCCAACTACGCGAGATTGGCGCAGGCGACAGTCCTTTATCAGCCGCGCAGAAGGCTATCCGATCCGTGTATTTTGCTGAGCGTGAGTGTTTCGTTGAATGTCCAATCTATGACCGCTACCGCCTCTCTGCCGGATTTGTGTTGGAAGGACCCGCTATCGTTGAGGAGATAGACGCCACCACGGTCATTCACCCGGGATATCAGGCTCTGGTTGATGGGTTTGGCAACTTGATTCTGACTAAAACTTCCTAACTTGTAGGCTGGGTTGAACACAGTGAAACCCAACCTACAAGCGCTAATCTAGACATCTTCAGTTTCGACTGACACCGTAGGCAATAACAATCTTTATTCCCTAAATTGGTGTTACTCCTTCGTCTTTGTCCCTTTCTATGAAGCAGGCAGGCCTCTAAAAGCCCCAGAGGGGCGGAAGGTGTATAGAAACGTCCAAACCTCACGCACTCAAGCCCCAGCGGGGCGACAGGAAATAGCAACTTGAATGCCCAAGAATGGCTTTGTCACCTAATATTCAAACAGGATCTGAGAATTCTTAATTTCTTAAAAAATCGTAGCGTCGAAAATACCCATTCTCAATCGTCTCGTTTTCGGATGTTGTCTCGGCGCTTGCCCAATGACTCGCGTACCCACGCCGCCAGCGGTCCGATTCGTTACGATGGGACGTATGCAGCATCTTGCTATGGTGGAAAACCACCCCACCCTTCTTTACCTCCGCCAACACCTCTTTCGACAAGTCAATCAGGTCGGGTGGGGGCACCAAGTTATGCCAATGCTCCGAATCCGGCACCTCATGGGGTATTACCGGCCCCTTATGCGAGCCCTCGATATAGCGCAAACAACCGTTAGCTGCATCGGAATCGTCCATTGCTACCCACACGGTAATGACATGATCTGCCGGATGGCATTTGAAATAAAAGTTATCCTGATGGTACGGTTTGGCGGTGCCGAAGTGCGGCGGCTTCATAAAAACCTGATCGCTGAACACCAGTGGTTCGACACCGATAAGATCTCTGATGATTACACGAAGCCGGGAGTCTAGCACGAAAGTTTGGAATGCGGCTCCCTTCTCGAACGGGTGATTGAGTTTGCGGGGCGCGATTCTACCATCTCCCGCGTAGTCGACGATGTGATGCGATGATTCACCTTGTTTAATCTCTTCGTCCGTCACCTCAAGTACAAGTCGAGCGATCCGCTCTACTTCCTCAGGCGCGAACACCCCTTCGACGGCGACCCATCCCTTCTCCCAGTAGTGGCCATAAGTTTCTTGACTGATATTCATGTCCGCCCCCATTTACGTTAAACGTGCTGCCGATACACCCGTCCGCCTTTGACTACGGTGACGGGCACGAAACCCTGTCTACCGGTGCGCACCTCACCACGCGAGTCTGCGAGCTGAAGTTCGCCCTCACGCAACTCGGATACCACGGCGTCCCCCCAAGCGCCAATCGCCAACGTCCCAATCTTATCGGGCATCAAGATTACCTCTGCCGGCACGGACGTGACCTTTGCAATGGCGTCATCAAGCCTGATGCCGAGATGGAGGAACTTGGTGACGACATTTGCCAGGTCATAAACGGGACCCTTAACGTTGTAGGCGTGCAAATCCGAGGAAATGGTTTGTGGCTCAACACCTTGCACCATTGCACGCTCGGCAATATCCCACGAAAACGAGCCGGCGCCGTGACCAACATCAAATATCACGCCCCGCTCCATTGCTTCATGCACGGATCTCCGTACCTTCCCATCGTCATCCAAGATGCCGCACGCCCTATCATGAAAACAGTGTGTCAGGACATCTCGTTCCTTCATGACAGCGAGAATGTCGTCAAGTGAATCGCACCATGCGTTTTGCGGGTGTATCATGATGGGCACCCCTGCCGCATCAGCCGCTTCGCGTGCCCGATACAGCGGCGTCAACCCCGACCGCTCACTGGCAATCTTGTTCCGAGTCAGCCGCGCCTTGACACCCAAGATGAGGTCGCGATGCTTCTCGATCATCTGGCACGCCTTGCTGACATTGGCGTATTCCGGCATCTCGAACTCGCCAATCTCCTCCGTCATCATCCCCTGCGACGAGACGTTGAGATAGGCGAAGACGCTCGTCTCACTTACCTCAATCACATACTTCCGAAAACCGGTGAAGTTATCAGCGCCCGCCGACCCGGCGTCAACGACTGTGGTGGCGCCTTTTGCGAGGCAGGTGGGATCCGGTTCTATGCCGTAATGACCCACACCGTAGAATACATGAACGTGTAAATCAATCAACCCCGGCGTGACAATCCGCTCGCTCGCATCCAGAACCTCGCGCGCCTCGCCCTTCGGCAGATCGTCACCGACGGCTGCAACGACGCCGTTGGCAAACGCCACGTCCCTCTTCGCGTGGACGCTTTGCGCGGAATCAACTAGCGTCCCGCCTTTGATGAGTAGGTCATAAGCCATTGTTTGCCTCTGGATTCCTCCGGCAGGATAAACCAATCTCGCTCGGGAGGAAACTCAATTTGGTGCGACAGATGCTGTTCATTTTCCTTGCGATTACTCTGGCGTAGATAAACTACACCCTCGCCATTATATGTGAAACCGAACATTCCGTCAATGACATTCTCTTGACGTGGCTGCACGATTGCCCTCATAGCTCCCAATATTTCGGTTGACGAAGACACGAAACACAGGTAAAATAAAACGCTAGTTTTCTCCACATGGGTTATCGCTGCCCATAAGAAATCATCACTAAACAAATCTCGCTCGGTGAACAATACAGTACCATCTCAAGGAGAGCATTAGACATGCCGGACAACGCTACATTAAGGGAACGAATTCGCAACGGAGAAACCCTACAAGTTGGTGGCGCGCCCATGGATGCGACCAAAGACGAGCTTGCGGAAATCCTCAAGCAAGGCTCCTACGATATGATTGGGGTGTGTAGTCAACACGGCCCATTCGACGAAGAGAAGCTTTGGTCGTTCTGCAAAAATGCGCATGAACTGGGAATACCCGTTCAGCTACGTATCAAGCATCCCAAACACGCTTATCTCATCGGAAATTTGTGCGACTTGGGCCCCGCCGCCATTGTCATCCCGCAGGTTGATGAGGAGGCTGATGTCGATGACGCCATCCGCGCGTTTTACTACCCGCCGGTGGGGATCCGAAGTTTCCCGCCGCCTAACGGTTACGGCAGGGATAAGTATACCGGACGTGAGGATTATATTGAGTGGTGGAACGAGAACGGAATTCTAACTTTCCAGTTAGAATCGGTTGACGGTGTGGTTAACGCACGCAAACTTGCCAAGCCCGGCATCGCCATGCTGTATTTCGGCGCACAGGATTTGAGCATCAGTATCGCGACACATCCCAATTCACCGTTTTCAACTGTCGAGGAATGCAAGGCGTATGTACGGAAACAGATGGAGGGAACAGGTATTAAGGTTTCCAAAGCCGACGCCCCCGGCGGAGAGGTCTAACGACGCTCCGTGTGTGAAGTGATTCGTGCGGACTCGATCAGCGGAAAAGGTAAATTTCTATGTATAATCTCGATGGTAAAGTTGCACTGGTGACAGGCGCCGGTGGTGAACGTGGAATTGGCCGCGCCATCGCGGTACGACTTGCGAAAGAGGGCGCCGATGTCATCGTCAACGACATCGTCAGTAATCCGTACGCGGATTGGGGCACAGCTTGGGAGGGGGCGCCCTCCGTCGTCCGCGAAATTGAAGAGATGGGGAGGAAATCTATCTGTATCTTGGCGGACGTTTCCAACGCGGGGCAGGTGGATGACATGGTGTCCCAAGCGGTTGGAGAACTCGGACGCATCGACATTCTTGTAACCAACGCCGGTTCTCGTCCGGGCCCGGATCGGGTGCCGGTGGTTGACCTGGAGGAGGAAGCTTGGGACACGGTTCATAACGTCAACCTCAAAGGCACATTTCTCTGTTGTCGAGCGGTTGCCCGCCACATGCTGGCGCGAGAGCCGGGAGGAAAGATAATCACCATGGCGTCTGCGTCTGGGAAGCGCGGACACGCGCGTTTTGCCGCTTACTGTGCTGCCAAATTTGGGGTTGTCGGCTTTACCCAGGCGCTGGCAATGGAATTGGCTTCACATCAAGTCAATGTCAATGCAATCTGTCCCGCCATTGTGGACACCGAGCGGTGGAGCTACATCGGAGCCGTGCTGTCGGGCGAGGACATTACCGGCGAGGAGTTTCAGAAAACCGGACGCCATGCCGAGCAGATGCGAAGGAGTGGTTCGGGGATTCCTTGGGGGCGGGTTGCGGATGTCGACGATGTCGCGCAGACCGCGGCATTCCTCGCTTCCGCCGAATCGGACTACCTAACGGGGCTCTCCATCAGCGTCGCAGGGGGCGCGGAGATGGATTGAAATATTTGTTTATGCCGTTATCCTGTTCCAAAAGCGAGCGGATAGATCAACTGAGTGAATAGCGAAGGCGATAGAAGATCCGGATAAAAATCCCAGTGCGATAGAAATTCCCTTGTCCCGCCGACTTTGCGCGGCGATAAGGCTTCTTACTCCGATCTATACAAGTGTCTTTACTTGACTCAAGCAATCAATGCATTATCGTTTTGGAGAAGCGGTATAACATACCGGAATAGCACGTTATGTGCGTTGTTTTCGATGGCATGAATAAAGACTGAGACACAGGTAAGCATTATTTGAAACTAAGTTTTGCGACAATACCGCTGCAAGGTGTGTGAACCCGCATTGCAGCGGTATTTCATTATATCCCTCACCACCTCGTATGATAATTGAATTGTGATTCACCGCATCCGATTGAGACACTTGGAGAAGAAGATGGAAACACACCGTTTTGAGCCGACCGTTTACTACACTGCTCTTGGCACATACGAACCCGTTCTCCGCATCGAAAGTGGTGATACCGTCGTAACCACGACCGTCGACAATAGCGGCCGTGATGCGGAAGATCAGGCAGTCACGCGAGGGGGAAATCCTCAGACGGGCCCATTTTATATTGAAGGCGCCGCGTACGGTGACACACTCGTTGTTCACTTCGATCGAGTCGTCCCCAACCGAAGAATTGGACGCACCGCAACCGTTATTGCGCCTAATGTCCTGGATCCCTACTACGTCGCTGCCAACCTGCCAAAGAGCGGTGGCGCCGAATGGGAAATTGACGTAGATAAGTGGACGGCGACACTCATCTCCCCAAAGACAAGATTGGGTGAGTTTTGCCTTCCCCTTGAACCCATGGTGGGGTGTTTCGGTGTGGCAGCCCAAGACTGCCAAGCCATTTCAACCGCAACATCCGCGGAGCATGGAGGAAATATGGATTATCGTGGATTCTGCCAAGGCGCGACCGTATACCTCCCCGTGTTCGCCGAAGGGGCGCTTTTCTTTCTCGGCGACGGCCACGCTGTTCAGGGGGATGGCGAGATTGTTGGCACTGGTATTGAAGTCTCATTCGATGTCCAATTCACGGTCAATCTAATCAAAGGCAAGCACATTCACTGGCCTCGAGGGGAGAATGAAGACTATATCTTTACCGCCGGGAACGCTCGTCCGCTAGATCAAGCCGTTCAACACGCAACCACCGAGATGGTTCGTTGGCTGATTGAACTCGGTCTGGAAGCCAACGAGCCGCATATCTTGCTCGGTCAATGTGTGGAATACGACGTGGGAAATGTGTTCGACCCTGCCTACACAATGATTTGCAAGGTCAAGAAAAGCATCTTGCAAGATATTGGCCTCAACATTCAACCAGTGTTGTGAGAACCATTCACCGCGAGATCGAGTTAGTCGTCAGCACTCTAGTAGGGCGCGATAGAGATCCCCTGCACACCAGCCTTTGCCAAAACGACAGGAATACACTTCGTGACCCTCAAGTTAACTCAAGTTGCTACCTATTCCGGTAGGTTGGCCTTCCAGCCCGACCCACGATCAAACGAGCGAGTAGCGAGTAGCGAGTAGCGAGTGCGATAGAGATCTTCACAGGTTGTATGGCATAAGAAACCGCTAGATTTTGTACATTTGTAGGGTGGGCGCCGCCCAGCATTTCTTGTAGCGTGCGCACGACGATTAAATGAGCGAATAGCGAACAGGATTTCCTATCGCCCTCCCTATCCGGTCGGTTGATCGATAGAAATCCCACCTGCCTTTGCCTTTCATTGTCTTAGTGGTTGATTGAAGGGATTCGGCATGCATTCGCAGTGGATTCTTGGGCGCAATGTGCACCAGATTTGGAGGTGAATATGATCGAACGTTGGGAAACTTATGAACTCACACTGGATGGACCACAGGGGGGTAATCCGTTCGTTGATGTTGAATTGACGGCGGAATTTAGACTCAATAACCGAGTTTTCAAGCCACACGGGTTTTACGACGGCGATGGGCTTTACAAAGTTCGATTCATGCCAGATGAAGTTGGCGAATGGACTTACGCCACCACAAGTAACCGAGCCGAACTCAATGGAAAGACGGGGAGATTTACGTGCATTGGGCCATCCGAGGGAAATCACGGGCCTGTGAACGTCCATAACGATTTCTACTTTCGGTATGCCGACGGGACGCCGTATCATCAGTTTGGGACGACGTGCTACGCATGGACTCATCAAGGCGACGCGATGGAGGAGCAGACACTCCAAACCCTCGCCGATGCACCGTTCAACAAACTGCGGATGTGCATCTTTCCGAAGGATTACGCCTACAACGATAATGAGCCGGTTTATTATCCGTACGAGGGACAGCCGCTCACGGATTGGGATTTCACGCAATTCAACCCCGAGTTCTGGCGGCATTTTGAAGAGCGCGTCCGTGACCTTTTGCGCCTCGGTATCGAAGCAGATCTTATCCTGTTTCACACCTATGACCGGTGGAATTTCGAGAACATGGCCGCAAATAGCGATGATCGCTATATTCGTTACGCCGTCGCTCGGTTAGCGGCGTTCCGAAATGTGTGGTGGTCGTTGGCGAATGAATATGACATCATGCCTGCGAAAAAGGAATCTGACTGGGACCGGTTTTTCCAGATTATCCGCGACCATGACCCCTATCAACGACTGCGTGGGATTCACAACTGTCGCCGCTGGTATGACCACAGCAAGCCGTGGGTGACGCACACGAGTCTTCAAACCGCCAATATGGCGCACGGTATCCGCTATCGCCGCCAATACAGGAAGCCGGTTATCTACGATGAGTGCCGCTACGAAGGAGATATTCCGCAGGGGTGGGGAAATATCTCCGCAAAGCAGATGGTACAGCACTTCTGGGCAGGCACTGTTTCCGGTTGCTATGTCGGTCATGGCGAGACTTACAAACATCCCGAAGATTTCCTATGGTGGGCAAAAGGTGGCGTGCTGCGCGGCGAAAGTCCCAAGCGAATTGCGTTCCTCAAATCGTTCATGGCGGAAGCTCCGGCGTTTGACGCGCTCGAACCGATTGGCGACGACAGTGGGCGATATGTTCTCGCCAAGCCGGGCGAATACTACCTCGTCTACGTAACCCAACCACAAACCCTTACGCTCGATCTGTCGGGGACTCGCCCATACAGAATTGATGGCGTGGACACATGGAACATGAAAGTCGAGCCGATCGGGACGGCACAGCCGGGGGAGTATAATCTTACTGCCTCTCACAGTGATTTTGCGTACCGCTTTACACCCTATGCGCCGGGTTAGAGAGCCTGACCAAGCGGGGTCGACCAGCGAGCGTGCGTTCGTTGCTGTTTCACGCAAGAGGGGAAAACTGCGATTTAATGATTCGCAGATTGGCGTGGATAGACAGATCCACGCCATAACCGTACATATGCAGCGGATTTGGCAATCCACTGCGAGCGGTGATTGATTTAACTCACATTCTCCCGGTTTGCAACGTTCCGTATAAGCGGCAACTTGGGTTAACATTCAATCCATAATATGTGTAAATGACTATAGATGCAATCCCTCAACTGCGTAAGCCCTAAAGGAATAAGACACCACATGATCAACTTACCAATTAACCCTGACGCGCGCCGATTGACCGAGGAAGAAAAGGAACAATTTCGCGCCTGGGGCTACATCAAGAACCTACCCGTTTTCGACAAACCTGCTATACCCGTGCTACAGCAACGCTTTAAGGAACTAGCCGCGATGTTGCCCGAAGATGTCCACATGAGTCGCGTGAATAATTGGCACAAGGCAAATCGGTATGTGTACAATTTGTGCCGAACCCCGACAATCCTCGATTACGTTGAGGACCTGCTGGGCCCGAATTTCTTTCAGTGGGGAGCGCACTGCTTCGCAAAGTTCCCGCACGATGAGACGGTCGTCCCTTGGCATCAGGATTCACGCTATTGGCCATTGGAGCCGAAGATGACCGTGAGCGTGTGGCTTGCTCTATTCGACACGGACGAAACCAATGGCGCCATGCGCATTGTACGGGGCAGCCACCTCTGGGAGCCTGTGGAGCACAACAGAGTAGCGAATGAAAACTACGTGCTCCATTTGGAGGCCGACCAAAAGGCAATCGATCAGGGCGAAGTGGTGACGCTGGACTTGAAAGCCGGCGAAATATCGCTGCACGACAACCGTCTACTGCACGGATCGGGTCCAAATAATTCGGATAGAATCCGAGCAGGTCAGACGATGCGATTCGCTCCGACCAACGTCAAATGCGACCTGAGCGCAGAAGGCTGGTCAACGTTTGAAAGCTATCTTGTGCGCGGCGTGGACGAATACAACCATAACCCGGTTGGCAAAGTGCCGAGTTGGAATGGACACCCGGTCCGGGGTGGACAGGGTTCATCGGACTTCGCATAGTTTCTGCTATCGGGCACATCTTGAACAATTCTCCGCCTTCAGTTATCTGAGGAGTTTATCTACAAAATATTTAGCATAGGGAGACGAAATTTTGGCTGAAACTCACAATTTTCAAGCAAGTTACCTTCACGCTGTTTCACGGCAGATATTCATGGCAGTCGAAACGCCGCGCCATATTGCCGAGACTGTTGCGGGCATCCTCGTCAACGCGAACCTCTCTGGACACGATTCGCACGGCGTGTTACGCATAACCTCGTATTTGGACATGATGGATAAGGACAGATTGCGTCCGAAGGTTGAGCCCGAAGTGGTCAAAGAAACCGACAACACCTTTGTCGTGAATGCCGGATTCGGATTCGGACACTACACCGCTCAGAAATCGATTGAGCTAGCCATTGACAAGGCAAAGCGTTTTAATATTGCCTGCGCCAGCCTCTATGATACCAGTCATATTGGACGATTGGGAGAATACGTCGAAGTAGCCGCACGCGCCGGATGCATCAGTATCGTTACCCTCGGCACCGGGCAGCGGGGCGCCTGGTCCGTCGTTCCTTTTGGCGGTGCAGTGGGAGGTTTGAGTACGAATCCGGTTGCTATCGGCTGCCCAACCGGTGATGATTCACCGTTCGTTGCCGACATCGCCACCAGCGTGATTGCCGAAGGAAAGCTCCGTGTCGCCCGAAGTAAGGGGGAGAACGTGCCCGAAGGATATATTCTGGATAAGCACGGCAACCCGACTGTCAAAACAATGGACTTCTACGACGGCGGTTTTTTGCTGCCGTTCGGCGGTCACAAGGGCTATGCGCTATCATTGGTAACCTGCCTGCTGGGAGGATTGTCCGAAGAGTTCGACATTGAAAAAGGCAGAATGGGCGGCGTATTCATGCAGGTGATTAATGTCGAGGCTTTCACGCCTTTGGAAAAATATCAACAAGCTGTGCGGGCATTTCTCGACAACATGAAAGCGACGCCGCCGGCACCGGGTTTCAATGAAGTGCTGGTTCCGGGGGACTTTGAACATCGTTGCCGTGCTGAACGGCTGGTCAATGGCATTGATATTCCGGACACCATTCATCAGAAACTTCAGGAGCATGCGGCTGAGTTGAACATCTCTTTGGGCGGGGACATCGTTGAGCCGGGTGACATCGCGCGGTATCAGGTGAAGTCATAATGTGGGTACATCCCCGAACAATCCGGTGAAAGATGGCGCATCGGAGACAGAGTTACGTCAAATAGGAAACAGATCTTGGTTGAAACGCATAACTTCACCGCAAGCCACCTTCATGCAATCACCCGGCAGATTTTCATGGGGGCAGGGGCGCCCCGCCATATCGCCGACAGCGTGGCAGGAGTCTTGGTCAATGCGAATCTTTCGGGACACGACTCGCACGGCGTCCTCCGTATCCCGCAGTACTTCGGTTGGATAGCCGACGGTTCCTTGCAGCCCGCTGCCGAGCCAAGGGTGGTGAAAGAGACGCCAAATTCGCTGCTGGTAGATGGAGGTCAAGGGTTTGGACACTATGCCTCCCTAAAGACTATCCACATGGCAATCGAGAAAGCGCAGACCGGTAATGTGGCATGTGCCAACCTCGTTCACATGAGCCACATCGGGCGGTTGGGGGAATACGCGGAGGCCGCGGCGCGCGCGGGCTGCATCGGCATCATTACGTGCGGTGTCGGCCTTGGTTGTACGACCCCCACTCGCGTTGTGCCTTTCGGCGGGGCGATTGGCAAGCTAGACACAAATGCGATTGCCATCGGTGTTCCGACGGGCGCCGAGGCGCCGTTTATCGCCGATTTTGCGACAAGTGTCGTAGCTGAGGGAAAAGTTCGAGTCGCCCTCAGCAAAAATCTCGATCTCGCGGAAGGCTGCATCCTTGATAAATACGGCAACGCGACCGTTAAGCCCGCCGACTTTTTCGACGGTGGCTGGTTACTCCCGCTCGGGAGGCACAAAGGCTACGCGCTTTCGTTAATAACGTGTCTCTTGGGAGGATTGTCACCTGACATTGACCTCGGAGTAGACGGCATGAACGGCGCGTTTATGCAGGTGATAAACGTTCAAGCCTTTACGCCATTAGAGGTCTATCAGCGGGCAGTACGCGCGTTCCTTGGTGGCATGAGGGAGACGCCCCCGGCACCTGGGTTTGATGAGGTGTTGGTACCTGGCGATCTGTCGCATCGCCGCCGCGTAGAGCGGCTAACCAACGGCATTGAGTTGCCGGAGACAACGCATCGACATATTCAAGACGCCGCCGCGCAATTGGGCGTCTCCTTGTCCGAAGATATCGTTGAGACGAAGGACATTGAGCAGTATCAAGCGGTTTCATAAGAGAAAACTAACTTAGCTAAAGGGATTCACTAACATCGTCTAGTAGTGAATGCTTCGTTGTAAATGCATTTCTTAGGCGCCAATCCATCTTAATCACATCACCGAAACGTACCTGCCAACAGGATGCTGATTCGACAAAGCGTTCTTGTTCCAACTCAATCCGGTCTGCGGTTTCCCTAGAGATTGAGTTCTTTCCTCCGCAGACAGGTCAGTACGCGGCGCGCGATAGGAGATCGCACATGAGAGCCGGAGTTGCCGTTGGAGATTAGCGCCGTCATGCTGGTAACGGAATGGTGCCTCGCAACGCTGCAATACGAGATGTTCTGCGAGTACGAGCTGTGGGTTGATGAAAATGCGCCGTTTGACTACACGATGACCTTTGCCTACACAAATAGCGAAAAGACGTATGTCGGAATGGACGAGGAGTTGGCGCGAGACGAAAAAGGCGGTTGCGAGGTGGGTTCTTTCCCCTCACTGTGGGCGCACAATGTGCGTTCGCTGCATACCTCGCTTGCCGTTGGAATTGAGGGAATGATTAAAGACGGAATCGCATCACTTTTGGAGGATTGAGAGACAGTCCGATAAAGAGGAGTTAGAAACCATGGTACAGACAATGGCTGAGCATCTCATTGAACAAGGTGAAAAACGCGGTGAGACACGAGGTGAAACACGAGCGAAACAAGCAGCAGTCGTCAAACTGCTGCAGTTGAGATTTAATGAGGTTCCCGAATCCGTTACCAACCAGATTACCTTGATACAGGATTTCTCCCGTCTTGATGCGCCGTTTGAGAAAGCACTGGCTGCACGGACGCTGGATGAAATTGATTTGCAAAACCACGATGGCTAAGAACTTACGGAACAGGCTCTCAGCGTTAGCAGTTCCGGCAGTCAAGCATGGCGTTGTAATGGAACTCACGGTTGTCTTCACGGCAGAAGTCGATTAATCTTGATAAATTTCGAAAATGGACATCATCCAGGAACTCAATGAGAAACAGGGACAGGCGGTAACCGATAAAGACGGCGCAATTTTGGTTGTGGCAGGTCCGGGCACGGGCAAAACAATGGTTATCACCCACAGAATCGCCCACCTCATCCACCACCACGGCGTGCCGCCGGAGCAAATCCTCGCTGTCACCTTTACCAATAAAGCCGCGCAAGAAATGCTCGACCGAATCAAGGATTTACTCGGCACAACCCAGGGATTAGACGTTAAGATTCATACCTTCCACGCCTTCTGCGTTGGCTTGCTGCGAGAACACGCGCAGGAAATCGGGTTAAACAAGAACTTTACGATTTTCGATCAGGAGACACAGAATGAAGTCCTGATTGAATGCCTGCGAGAGTTGAAACTGAACCGACTCGACTACCCGCCCTGGCAGTTGCGCGACATCATCGGGGGGTATAAGGTGAAGTTGGAAAATCCGCTCGCTGCAGACGGTGAAATGCCCGAGATTCGTACAAGAGATGGCGACGTGATTGACGACCCGTCCGCCATCCAAAATATCGTCGACCTAATCAAAGCATATCGGAGCAAACTCGCCGCCCATTCCGCCCTCGACTTTGATGATCTGCTCTCCAAGACTGTCGAAGTGCTTCAGAAAACACCCACCGTCCGTGCAAAATACCATCGCGACATCCGCTATATCCTAGTCGATGAATATCAGGACATCAATGCCGTCCAGTATGAACTTCTGAAATTATTGTGCCGCGTACCCGAGCGTAATTTGATGGTAGTCGCCGATGAAAATCAGTCGATTTATAGTTGGCGTGGCTCCATGCCGGAATACATAGAGAAATTCAAGACCGATTTCCAACCAACCGTCGTGGCATTGGAAGAGCACTATCGTTGTACCGAGAAAATTCTGCGGGCGGCACAGACGGTGATTTCCAAGAATACCCGCCAGGAAAGGAGTACCCTGAAGACACATCGGGGCGCGGGGCACTCCCTTTTCCACTATACATTGGGTGATCCAAACGAAGAGGCGTCGCACATTGCCAGGCTCATCCGCCAACTCGTAAATGAACGGCACTACTCTTATGGAGATATCGCCATCTTTTACCGGACGCATCAGCTCGCGGAGGCGCTGGCGGATCGGTTATATTACGAGGGGATTCAGTTTCAGCGTGTCGGACGAGAAAACTCGTTCCAAGAGACACACGCACAAGATATTTCGTCCTATCTAAGTTTTATCCAGTGGCGCCTCCCGCGCGATCTTGAACGGGCGCTCAATTTTCCGCAACAGTTGATTGACGATCTTACGCTCGCGCGGCTCAAATGGTTGGCGCAGCGTGATAAACTGACGCTGGTTGAACTGCTCGAAAAGATTGAAAACTATCCGGAAGATGTTGGCCCCTTGACACGCCGGAACATCCGCCAGTTCCTCGGAGAAATTGATGCCTTTGCCGAAGAAATCAGAGGCGAAAAAATTGCCAAAGTTGTGTCGAAACTGTTTAATCTGCTTGAAAGCCGTCGCTCGTCCTATCGCGATGAAGAGATTCGACAAATTGAAGAGTGGGACGAAATCCCATATCTCAGGGTGGCTGCGGACGCTTTGTACAGCGCGATACAGCGCGGTGAGTCGGTGCGAATCACGGCTACCAATGAGATTGATTCCTGCTGTGCCGCACACATCGTTCATCAGACAATGGAGCACTATCTTGACTGCGACGTTTGTATAGAATTTTTGCCCTTGGAGGACGAAATACCCGAAATCGACAACGATAGCATAAATGTAATGATTGGTCGGTTTTCGGCTTTGCCCGAGGCAACTGGAACAGTAATTCTCATCGCATCCGAGCCAGAGTACAGCGCGAATGTGATTCAGTTAGGACGAAACGAAGAGCCGGATAAAAATCCGGAAATTGCCAAGAGTGTCATCGCGCTGAAACTATGTCAGCGAGTGGTTGGCTACTTTGAAACCCCGAATTTCGCCGACATGATTGTCTACGACCTCGAAACCACCGACTACAATCACAGGCGGGCGGAGATTGTCGAAATCGCCGCCAAGCGGCTCAGCATTATCGGGAGTGAACTCGAACGATACCATCAATTGGTCAAACCCTCGCGCGCTATTCCCGCGTCGAGCACCCGCGTTCACGGTATCGACAACGAAACGGTCAAAAATGAACCGAGTATCGAAGCGGTGCTTCCAAGCTTTCTCAGTTTTATCCAAGACCGCATTCTCATCGGTCATAATGTAATTGAGTTTGACAATATGGTCTTGGAACGCGAACTCAGGCGATTGGATATCGGCTTATCAAACCCTTGCTACGATACCCTCGTCACCGCTCAACGGCTTTATCCGCGCGAGTCCTGTAAACTTGAGGCGCTTTCTGAAAAATTCGGTATTGAACACGATACCATGCACCGAGCGATTGAGGACGTACAGGTGAACCACCGTGTGTTTGAGGAGCTAATCAAGGTTAATCTCCGCCATCGCGAGGTGCGCTCATTGACAGAGTTTTTGCCGTTTGTGGGAGTCGGGATCCTCGCAAGTCGGGCGGGGCGCTGGGAAACTGAAGGCTCTGAGAATGCCCTGAACGATGAACAACCGTCGGATGCCATAGGAGCCTTTCTTCAAGCATCTGCACGATACGTGCAACACCATCGTCCTGAGGCGGGTAAGTTGTTGTCATCCATGGGATCTACGGAGATAGAGAAAATTGGAGAATTTTTTCAAACACTCCGAAAAACCACGCTCCCGAATTTTCCGGAAGATGGAGATTGGGAAAATAGGCGGGCAAAATTCATGAACGGCGTTATACAATTCGAGAGGAATAGCCGTGAAAAGGAAATTTCTGGTTTCCTTGATTATCAAAAGTTAATCAATAGCGCCGACGAAACAGAGAGCGAAACCGACAAGATTACGTTGATGACCCTTCATGCGGCAAAGGGAACAGAGTTTCGAGTGGTCATCGTGACAGGAATGGAAGAGGGAACGTTCCCCATTAGGCGCAAAGACCAGTCGTTGGCGGAAATTGAAGAAGAACGCCGATTGTTCTATGTCGGCATGACGCGAGCCAAGGATCGACTCTATCTCACCTCTGTTGTCCGTCGTCACGGCGATTTAGAACGCGTGCCCTCCATGTTCACTCGCGAAATTCCATCGAACCTTATCAATCGATGGTCGCCGCGCGGTTTGAGGCATTGATTTACATCCAAACTGTCCTTGAGAGTATTCGCACATAGGTATGTTATATTTCGCCACCTGTAGGAGCGATCTCCCGATCGCGACCTCCTGTTACGACAAAATTCAGGAATCGCGAGCAAAACTCGCTCCTACTGAAAACGCACAGTGAACTGCAGTATTACAAACCGAAGTTTGTAAGTTTTATCTTCGGTTAGATTTACCAAACGTCTCAGCGTTTCACGCGGAAGAATCAGCATGTTCGACTTACAGAACAGAGTTGCGTTCATCACCGGCGGAGCGCGTGGGATTGGACGCGGGTGCGCGCTTGAGATGGCAAAATGCGGCGCCGACATCGTCATCTACGACAAGGGGAATCGGGAGGCGGCAGCGGAAACCGTCGAAATGATTCGCCAAGTTGGCGGAGAGGCGATTATTGTGGTTGGTGATGTTACTGATCGGAATGCTGTGGAGGCGGGCGTTCAACAAAGCATTGACCGTTTCGGCAAGATTGACATCCTCGTAAGCAACGCCGGAAGCAGTATCCGAAACCCATTTCTGGAACTCTCCGCTGAGGACGCCGCTCAAACGATTAATGTTTGCATGTGGGGAGTGTTCCATTGCACTCAGATTGTTGCAAGGCACATGGTCGCGCGTGATGGAGGCGGAAAGATCCTAATCATCAGTTCCGTCCACGCCTTCATTCCGTTTGGGAATTCCGTTCCGTACAACACGGCGAAAGCGGGCATCATCAACATGGGAAACACAATAGCAACCGAGCTCGCACAACATCGCATCAACGTGAACGTCATTGAGCCCGGTTGGACGGACACACCCGGAGAACGGAACTATTCGACCCGGGAGGAGCAGCGGGAAGGCGCGAAGAAATTACCTTGGGGACGGCTGGGAACGATTGAGGATATTGGGAAGTCGGCTGCGTTTCTGTGTTCGGACGCAGCCGACTACATCACCGGCGCCACGCTCCGCGTTGACGGCGGATACTGGTTGCCACGGTATCCGTCAGAGTAGAAGACCATAGGATAGGTTGTCGAGATACTGCACGATCAAGCGAGCGAATAGCGAGTGCGATAGAGATCCTAAGGCGATAGTAAATCCCTTAGTGAGGGCGATAGAAATCACCTCATTGCGCGTCTCGAATCGGCTGTAACATTTGGATTTTTGAAATCGTATTAAACCTCCGGTACCGGGACACGATAGGATTCGGCAATTTCTACCAAACGCTTCCAGGTTTTCTCTTCGATTGGAATCCCTTCCTTCATGCGTTGGGCGCGGCTATGCGCCTCAAATTCGCCGGGAACGTAGATTTCATCCACGCCGGGAAGCCTGTTCGAGGATTTGACCCACTCAACCATATACTCTATCTCCTCGGTGTAGGTGTCGAGATCGATGAAATCCTGTATTTTCATGACAATCATCACAATTCCGCTCCCGCCGCGAGTTGGTTCGTCGCGGCTGCACCCCGCCCATGAGAGTCCACCGGCAATTGCATCAATCATGAATCCCAAACCAAAACCTTTATGCCCGAATTGGAAGCCCCCCAGCGGCATCACCGCCGTATCCTCTACCCTGTCATTAAACGCGCTCGGATCCGTAACCGGGTTACCCTCCGAATCAATCATCCAGCCCTCCGGCATCTCCTGGTCGCGTGCCGATTTGATGGCGATTTTGCCGCCAGCCACGACGCTAAGCGTCATATCAAGCATTAGCGGTTCACCGTGCTTGCGAGGGACGGCAATCGCTATTGGATTGGGGGGCAACCGTCGTGAAGTTCCCCCGAACGGGTGCATGAAGCGGTTGCCGCCGTTGAGCAGGACGATACCAATCATCCCTTCCTCCGCAGCCTGAGGTGGGTAGGTTCCCATACGTCCGGCATGACCGCAGTTGTATAGCGCTACTGCTCCCAGCGTTCTCGATTTCGCCTTTTCGATGGCGAGATCCATGGCTTTCTTCGCCGCCACCATGCCAAGCGCATCGTTGACATTGATAACGGCGCTGGCGGGGGTTTCACGGACAATTTCCATCCGCTCCTCCGACGGTCCCGCTTTCATCGTGTCTATGTAAAAATCGGTGCGCATCACGCCGTGCGAGTCGTGACCCATAAGATTGGAATCGCAGAGGTGATCGCTGACAATTCGCGCATCCTCCTCCACCGCGCCGACGTTGATATAGATGTTGTACACCATCTCCTTAAGTGCTGCGTATGGAACATGAACCATAAAAATTTCTCCCTTCACAGTAGTAGGCATACTCCGTATGCCGTACTCCGCCTTCCTTGTAAAGTCCTAAAATAGGTTTACAGATTTTATTACGCATTACTCTTCACGTATTACCCCTTAAATTACCGGCACGATTTCTACGTCCGAACGTTTGGCGAACTGATCAACCGCACCGTTGAAAACACCTCTGCTGCCACGAACCAAATCCTCGCCGCGAGTCACGCTAAAGTTCTCATACGTCGTAGGATTGGGGTGAGACGAATTGGTTTCCTGAAAGTAGTGGGCAACAATGATTTTAGGCGTGACGTTCTCCTTGATTCAGGTTCGGGTTCCTGATACCAATTTCATTCATCAACTGTGTTAACTCCAAGTTGATTTAGGGCTTCCTTCAAAAGAAGATTTTTCAGTCCATCGGACCCGTACGTTCTATCGAAAAACTACACCGCGTCCTTGTTTTCGTCCAATCCTCTGCCACTCAACACTTCCCACAGATCCGCCGCAAAGACCTCTTGGGTGAGTCTTCCTTCTAAAATATCACTGTGCGGCACAGCAATTGTGTGGAAGGGATTCATTTGCGTAGCCCCTTAATCATCTGTTCAATCTTCAGCTTCAGAGCCGGCATATCTGATTGCACGATTTCCCAAACAATCTCAATATTGTGACATCGAAATATCCGTGAATGAGAATGTCTCTTAAGCCGGCAATTTTTCGCCACTCAACACTTGGATACTCCTCTCGAAGGGACTCAGGCACCTGTTTGACAGCTTCACCAATGACTTCAATGTTTTGGATAATCGCGTCAAATCGCATCCGATCAGATTCAAACTCCGTGCGAGTGATTCCCTGCATGTACGCTTGAATTCGATTGATTGCTTCTAAAACATCTTCAAGGTAAATCTCATAGTTTCGCGACATATTCGACTTCTTTTTCGATGTGCGGTCTCAAACCCGGTTTGACAGAATTGGAAATCACCAGGTCAATCTTTTTTTCAAACAAATCTTCAAGGAATATACGTAGCCCCATGTAATTATCGAATGACAGTTTCTTAAATTCTACGAGCAGGTCAATGTCACTGTCCTCGCGGGCCGCACCATTGACATAAGAACCGAAGAGTCCAAGCCATTTCACACTGTATTCTTTCAGTGTACCTTGGTGCTTAAGAAGCGTCTGTTCAATTTCGTTTTTGGATAAGATGCTTGGCTTTATCTTTTCCGTTTCCATCTCTGCTTTTCCGCGATTCTACCAGCCTAGCCTTCTTGCGCGTTGAGATAGTCAAATCTCCTCCACGGCGCGAGTCTGCGTCTACCCTAAGACGATTCGGTTTCTCCTTCCTCGAAAGCGCTGCGAATCTCTTTGAAAAGTGTAATGGCTTTACGTCGCCTATCGTTGGGTAAATCACTCGCATCCGTCATTTTGCTAAGCGCTCCGTGCACTCGGATAGCCAACGATTCCTTGGTGATTTCTATACCCTTGTCTTCCATAAATCGCTCGATTCCTTCCCAGATTACGCCTTCACCGCGTAAAGAAATCTCATTCACATTCGCAAGTGCTAGTTGCTTGCTGTAAGCATCCATAAGATCCTCTGCAAAAAAATCCTCCGAAAAGAGGTCTTCAATAGCGAAATTACCATTGGTTCCCACGGCGTCACCCAGTAACAGAGATTTGGTTTGATGAGTTTTATAAGGTGCGAGCCATGTTTTAACCAGTTTCACCTGAGCGCTTCGTCCTTCATCATCAGAATCGAACAAGGCGACCACCTTTAACCCCTGTCCGGTCATAAATGTGGCAATATTAACAGCCGCGAAGGAGCTTCCCCCGGGCGTGGTGAGTACATCCTCCGGCAAGCCCCCTTTCCCATCTTGTTGCAGCAAGTTAGATAATTTCGTCAGGATTCGATACTCATTGACCCCCTCTACGACAAGATTGCGTTGGGCGACCACAAAACACTGTGAAGCGTTTATTCCTAAAGCTGCCTGAAATACGCGTTTTGCTTCTGGAGGGCTCTCGGTAAAGTCAGTCGTGACAACGGTGCCATTCTTCGTTTCCATCAACACTCGGATTCGGTCCGAATAGTTCAGATCAATCATAAAAGGAAGATGAGTCGTATAGAGAAGCGTATTCCCCTCTGCATAGTGGTCAAGCCGGAGAAGTAGGTCTTTTTGGGCATCGGGATGAAGATGAAGTCCGGGTTCGTCAAGGAGAACGACACATCCTTCAAACGATCCTTGACTTTCGTGCATCAACATGAGATCGAAGGGAAAAAACCACTGAAATCCTTTCGATCGCTCCTCCAGTCGAATGAGTGCCGGATCGTGATTGTCTTTTACAAAGGTGAAGAAATGCTGGCCGTCGGCGCGGTACTCAACTTCATATTGACGCTGACGAAGTCGATTCGAAATTTTACTCGTTAGCGTGGCGGTGCCATCGTCAAGATCGAATTGGCGTTGCTCGACATGGTCCGGATTGCCCTCTTCAAGATTAACCACCTCGTCTAAGCTCGACTTTGTACAAAAGTACAATGGTTGGGTTGTACGGAAAGCCATACAACACCAAACCCGTAGGCGGGGCATCTTGCCCCGCCATGCAACACCGAAATTCGAGTGACACCCAACACATTATCTGCATGATACTGGAAACCGCTACCGACTTTTTCAATGGTCTGCCAAAAAGCCGAGAGAATCAAAATCTCCTTCGCTTTTCGACAACACTTGATTATCGCTGCTTGTTATGTCTCTAAAATGTACAAAGTCGAGCTAAGTCGAGACCGGATAACGTAAGGAGAGCCAGAAATGTGTTATCTTCGTCTGTCAAACGATTTTGGTCGTGGCGAACTTTAATCTCATCCAGTTGAGCCGTGCCGCTAAATGCCCTGTAATCAGACATATAGACAAATGTGGGCAAATGATCTCTAACGTACTTGTGCGCTTTTGATCGAATGGTAGGCAATTGTTCAAGTGTCTGAACAAACTGCTTAAGGCTTTTACCGTAGCAATTGACGAACTTGCTCTCAATCTGCTTCAAAGGGGCCTCCGGCGATCGCACTTCGCGCAACAACGACTTGTGCTTCTGTACCAGTTTTGTCAACTCTGTCAATTGTCCCTCATGCGCCAGGCGTCTCGCGTCTTCAAGGCATTCACCGGCGCGATGTTTAATCGGTCACCGAGCCCTTCTGGAATCTCCGGCAGGGAATAGCAGGCTTTATCGACATCGCCCGGATGATGTTCATCCGAGAGAAAATCTTCCTCAAATTCTACAGTTAATTCACCGGCATAATTTCGTGACACCTCCACACAATCCGGAATATCTTCGCACTCCGCCATTCGACCGAGATCCGACTTCTCCCGATCTGAGAGTCTAAGCCTTACTCGACAAACCTCCTGTTTTTCGCTTCGCCCTTTTCGATGGGCACGCGGCCACTCCCGTTCCATCTGGTATGGGTCCGGATTGTACGGGTTGAGCTTATGGAGCGCCTTCAGAAGGGTAGTCTTGCCTGATTCGTTTTTGCCAACAAACACTGTTAGAGGATTCACCTCAATCCACCCGGAGTCAAGTATTCCTTTGTACATCTTTACACGAAAGGCAATCAAGTCCATAAAAAAGTTCGAAATCTCCTATCTCGTTTCTTTAATAACCCATGTTGCTACCTATCCTGTAAATCGGGGTCAAGCGACTGAATAAGGAGTGCGATAGTAGATCCTGATAGAGATCCCAGTGCGATAGCTAATCCAGCGCGATGAGTTCCCTTCTAACCCGATCCCTGAACGAAATCATGATATAAAAATTGCAATACAACCCTCGAAGGAACGTTTCCCACGATTTCCGATAGGTGACGACCTGAGCTCGGTACGAGTCATTTTATCATGGCGCCGTAGCGTAAACCAACTCCATCTTGGCTATAAGGTAATCATCTAACGATCGCAATGGATCTATTCACCATCCGGCCCGGACGCGCGACGAATAGCGCTTCTACGAACCGGCGGCGATGATCGCGCATGAATATCAACCGTGCCCGCTACGCATTCCCTTTCCGATAAAAATCCTTAAACGCTTTAATGAGCGTGTAAATATCGTCTCTGCTGACATCCAAGTGAATTGTCAGGCGGATTGATGTGCCTCCTGATATCAGAATGCCTCTATTCTTCATAAATTCTGACAGTGCCGCTGAATCGGAATCGGTAACCCCAATATATACCATGTTCGTCTGCGTAGGCGGGTAATTAACGATAACCTCGTCAATTTCATTGAGCCCGTCTGCCAAAAGGGCGGCGTTCACATGATCTTCCTCAAGCCTGTCAACCTGCTTCGTTAGTGCAAAAATACCCGCTGCCGCCAGTATCCCAGCTTGCCTCATACCGCCGCCGAGAACTTTACGCCAGCGGCGTGCCTCCTTTATTACATCGGTCGTCGCGCAGAGCACCGATCCGACAGGAGCGCCCAACCCCTTTGAAAGACAGAATGAGACGGAATCGAAATTGCACGCGATTTCATTGACGGGAACCCTCTGCTTCACGGCAGCGTTGAACACGCGAGCGCCGTCAAGATGGAGTTTCAGATTCCGCTCTTGTGTAAACTTTCGCGCCTTGCGAAGATAGTCGAGAGGTAGAGCAATCCCGGCCCGCGTGTTCTCCAGACACAATAACTTAGTTCGAGCGTAGTGGAAATTGTCGGGTTTGATGGCGTTATCAACCGCGTCCAAATCCAGCGTGCCGTCGGAATCGAAATCTAGAGGTTGCGGCTGGATGCTGCCCAACACCGCCGCGCCGCCTCCTTCTGCCTTGTAGGTGTGGGCATCCTGTCCGACGACGTATTCATCACCCCGCTGACAATGTGACATTATCCCCAATAAGTTACTCTGCGTGCCGCTGGTGGCGAATACGGCTGCTTCCATCCCCATGGTTTCCGCCGCGAGTTCCTCCAGACGGTTGACCGTTGGATCTTCGCCAAGAACATCATCACCGAGTTCTGCGGCCGCTATCGCCGCGGTCATACCCTCTGTAGGTCTAGTGGCTGTATCACTCCTCAGATCAATGACTTTCATGATTTTCCTCAATGGTGTAGAACTTTGGCAATTGACGGTGCAAAGCCTGGTCGTTTGGAAATTCAACGCGAAGAACACATCAATCGCTGCAGATCTTAATTATACCATTTCGCTTGAATAACAGTGCATATGATGCCTAAATTATATCATTCACTTTCTCCGTAAGCGGGGATCAAGCGAGCGATTAAGTGAGTGGACAATGAACGATCAAACGACTGAAAAAGGAGTGCGATAGTAGACCCTGATAGAGATCCTTTATGGAGTACGATAGTAAATCCCACAAAGGACATGAATAGTGACTGCGATGGAGATTCCATAGAAACACCGTTAGGCATGTCTTCTGTAGGGGCGATCTCGCAATCGCGACCTTCCCCGCTCCAGCGGAAATCAGGGGATTGTCAATCGCACCTTGAGATACTAGCGCGACGGCCTCATCACAGTGTTCTGAGAATCACGATGAGGTCTTCGTGTCTTGCACTCCCGGAGGAGTGCTATGTTAGTAGAAAGTAGGCCTTCCCTTCTCGCGCTCCAGCGGAGCGGCATGTATATCCTTCGATTGGCGAGCACGCAGGTTCGGTGTAATTGCTCCAACGATTCTCGGCTATGGGGGATCAATCGAGCGGTAAGTGACCGATCAACTGAGCGAACAGCGAAGGCGATAGAGATCCTATTCAGACAATTACCGAAATACCCCTGCCTTATACCTCATTCTTTTAGGGAATAGACCACCAAGTTAAGAATTTTGCGACGGAAATCCCACCAATACTTGACGAACTCTCTTAAATTAATCCCTATGCCAACAATATTACCCCTCTATCTCTTTTTAATCAGCTTCTGGAACGACCGAAGTTCACGAGGTGGATCCATTTGACTTCCGTAGTCGCTCCAAGAAACCTCCGCAACGTAAATATCACCCTTCGAGTCAACTGCGATTCCGTGCGGCGAATAAAACCGTCCGGGTTCATCACCGTAAGATTGGTCGCTCAATTGTGACAAAATATTGCCCTTGAGATCCATGATGGTTACGCGAGGACCTAGGTTGGTGCCGATACGATTACTGCCAATTCCGCAGAAGTATTCTCCAACGTAAATCAGCGGTTCATCCTTCATGTCAATACAGATGCACGCCGCGCGCGACAAATTTACCCACTGCGTTTCGTATTTGCCGTTTGGGTCGAACACCTGTATTCGGTGATTCTCGCGATCCGCGATGTAGACCCAGCCGTCCTTGTCTACGACGATGTTGTGAACGATATTGAATTGTCCCGGCCCCGTGCCAGATTCTCCCCAAGAAAACAGGTGTTTTCCATCCGGCGAAAATTTGTGCACCCGCGCATTCGCGTAACCGTCCGCGACATACAAACCCCCGTCGCGTGGATCAACTGCACTGTGCGTCGGCAAGTTAAACGGAATACCGCCCATTGCCGGTGAAGGCTTGTTCGCTTCTCCCAAGGTTAACAGCAGTTTTCCGTCGGGAGTAAACTTGCGAACCGTATGATCGCCATTGTCAACACAGTAGACCATGGCATCAGGTCCAATGGTTACCCCATGCGGATTTCCGAATATACCGTCGCCCCACGTCCGGAGGACATTCCCGTCAGGGTCTAGTACGACCATTGGGTGAGTGCCGCGATTGAAGACGTAAACGTTGTCTTTTTCGTCCACGGCGACAGCGGTAGCTTCTTTGTAGGTCCAGTTCTCTGGAAGATTGCCCCAATCCTCCCCGGACGTTTCATAGCCATAATCTTCGTTGCCTAGAGTAACCATATCTTTCCTCAACTTTAAGATGTTCTATTGATCCCCATCTCGTATTGTGGACGGGGCTCAAGATGCGTTCAATCAACCCGTTGCCGGGTGAGTGAGACCGAGAGTCTGACGCGCCTCGTCGGGCGTTGCGACTTCACGCTGCAACTGCTCCACCAAATTGGCGGCGACTTCAACCATCTCAGCATTGCTTTTGAGCAGTACCCCGCGACGCAGATAGATGTTGTCCTCAAACCCGACGCGGATGTGACCGCCCAATAGGATACCCATCGTAATCATCGGCAACTGCGTTCGGCCAACCCCCAAAACGGACCATTGTGCTTTTGGTGGCAACTGTTTTACCATAGCCAGTAGATGCTCCGGCGTGGCTTCAATCCCCCACCCGGCGCCCATGCACAGTTGGATAAATAACGGTTCATCAAACAATCCCTCATCAATCAACTGCTGCGCTTGCGCCATGTGACCCATATCAAACACTTCGATTTCGGGTTTGACGCCGTATTCCCGCATCCGCTTTGCCGCGGCGCGTCCCCACTCCGGCGGATTGAGAAACACGCCATCCCCAAAGTTCATTGACCCCACATCAAGTGAACACAACTCGGGTTTTAAGGTCACCGGCTCAAGGCGTTCTTCGATGATGTTTTTGCCCGGTATATTTCCGCCGCTCGTCGTGAGGTTGATTGCAATATCGCACCCCTCCCGAATTCGGTCGACCACCTCTTTGAAGAGTTCAATCCTTGAGCACACGATGCCGGTCTCGGGATCACGAACATGGATGTGAGTAATCGCCGCCCCCGCTTTGCAACATTCGATGGCTGCCTCTGCGATCTCCTTTGGGGTGTACGGCACAGCCGGATTCTTGTCCTTCATGGGGCCTGAGCCGCACACTGCCACCGAGATAATAGTCTTCTCCATAATCTCTCACTTCCAATCAGATTGCAAAGATGGCCGAAGTCTACCCAAGCATCCACCGCACCGCCGGTGCTAAAGGCATAGGTTGCTTCCGATACTATACACCTGACGCACCGCTAGAACCAAAGAGAGGGTATCCCCCAATCTTCCATCTTCCCAGTCTTCCACCCTTGCCCCGCCTTGGAAAGATTTGATTGACGCTATTTATACACTGCAAATATAGAGAAATGGTATTAATTCTTGACCATTCCGCCGTCAACATTCAAAGTTTGGCCCGTGATGTTCATCGCATCTTCGGAGACCAGAAACGTCACAGCGCGTCCGAGATCTTCTGCCATCTGCTCCCGTCGCATAGGAGTCGCACGGAACATGTCGGGGTATTTACCGTGGGCAATACCGACGAACCATTCTCTGGAGTCTTGCCCCTGAAATTCTGGAATGTTCTCCACCATCCGTTTTGAGATGCCTTTCCACGCATCCGTATATACGATGCCGGGGCAAACGCAATTCACGTTGATGTTATGTGGTCCTAGTCGTTCCGCGAGCGTCTGGGTGTAGCTAATCAAACCCGCCTTCACCGCACAGTAGGCTGGCGGGACGAAACGCTCCATGTTCTTGGCTGATGGCGTAAACCGACCAGCTATCGACGAGACGTTCACAATCTTCCCGCTGTTTTGTTCTATAAAATGTGGTGCGACAGCTTCACACATCAGAACCGATGCCCTGAGGTTCTGTTCGTAGGTGCCATCCCACAGCGCTTCAACATTTGCGAGCGGTCCCGAGCCGACCACTTTTGGCGTTGCGCGTCCGCCGCCCACATTGTTAACAACGATGTCAATCTTGCCGCACGCGTCAAGCGTTTTCTGAACCACACGCAAGATTGTATCCGCTGTCGTAATGTCGCCCGGCATGGCAACGGCTTTGCGGCCGATTGCCCGCACCGCATCGGCAGTGCTGTTTGTTGTTTCTTCGCGGAAGGAACTCACGACGACATCAGCGCCTTCCTCGGCGAGACAAAGCGCAATGGCGCGGCCAATCCCCCGTCCCGCAGCGGTTACGATAGCTACTTTTCCTTCCAATTTCATGGCATACCTCTCTCGTTACCAATCTTTGCTCGCCCTAAGCTGTCCCGGAAGATTCGAACACGACAAGCGATCTTGCCACATTTCCCTTTTCCAACGCGTCGAAACCCGTGTTAATCTCGGACAGTGGCAAACGCATGCTAATCATTTCGTCAAGTAGCAATCGCCCATCCATATACAGATTTGCCAATCGCGGAAAGTCCACTCGTGGACGGCTCATACCGTAAGACGTGCGCACGATTTCACGTTCACCCATCAGGATATGGAACGGCAACGTGACCTCTTCCCCGAAAGGCGTCTTGCCGAGTAGGACAATCCTCGCGCCGGGGCGTGAGGCTTCGAGTGTCTGTCGAATCGAGATATTCTGACCAGCGGCTTCAATCGCATAATCGGCACCGCGCCCATCGGTTAGCTCGCGTACAAACGCGACGGGGTCATCTTGTGTAGCATCCACAACATGTGTCGCGCCGAATTTTCGAGCCCATTCCAATTTCAGGGGATTGACATCTACCCCCACGATAATTGAGGCGCCGGAGATACGAGCTCCTTGCACGGCACTAAGTCCCACGGCGCCGCAACCACTCACCACGACGCTAGTCTCCGGTTTAATGCGGGCGGCATGAACGGCGCCCCCATATCCTGTCATAACCGCGCATCCAAGCAATGCCGCCCGGTCCAATGGAAAGTCCTTCCGCAACGGCACCGCTGCCTGCTCCGGGATGACGTTATACTCCGCGTGTGACGACACAAGGCTGTAGTAATAGACCGGCTCCCCGTCAAGTGACATGCGCGTTGTCCCGTCGAATAGAACCCCCTTGCCACCGGCGGACTTCGCCACCTCGCACAGAATAGGTTGACCGTGATCGCAGTAAAAACAGTGACCACAATTGGGGCTCCATGAACACGCCACGTGGTCGCCGACTTTCACCCGCGTAACTCCCGGACCAACGGATTCAACCACACCTGCGCCTTCGTGACCAATTACGGCAGGTAGGTTCACCGGCTGGTAGCCGTGCATGGTCTCCCAGTCCGTGTGGCAAAGTCCGCTGGCGGCGATTTTCACGCGAACCTCGCCTGGACCCGGATCTGCAATTTCAAGCTCTTCAACTGAGAGCGTGCTAGGCGTTGAGTGCAGCACGGCGGCTTTCATTTTCATGGTGGTCGTTCTCCTTATGTCGAAACGGGTAGCGTTTTGAGGTATTGGAGTTCGCTCACACCTTCAAATATCCTAATATGCTTCATCTTTCGGTAGCTATGTACCAGACGTATTATTCAGCCGCGGACGGTGTCCACGATTTCAACTGCTTCCGCCAGACCCGATCTACCTCACCCCGAATCGCCTGTACATCCTCCCAGCGGTCTCCGAACACAGACAGGAAATAGCCTCCCGACCCCTGCTCCGGACAAACAAACATCTCCCTGCCCGGTTCAGCCGCTTGCATCCAACACTCAATGACCTGCTCGGCGAATTCTAGCCAATCCAGAAACTCCGGCGTGAACTTCCCACCTCGTCCAAGTGCGGGCACTTGGCAATGATGACCATTAAACGGTCGAAAATGGAACTGCTGCGCATACTGGATAAGGTCTGTCCGCTCCGCCAAGCGATCCCAGTAAGGCGGTGAAAGGTGTTTGATGACTGCCGGATGCGAGAAATCCCACGTCATTTTCAGTAGGCGGTTCTCCGCCTTTTCAAATCCCTCCGCCAGTGCATAAGCCTTCTCTGGGGTCTCGGTGCACGTGTCGCGGTGAACCTCAATGGCGACATCCATCTCCAACTCGTCTGCTGTCTCCATCACCCGTCGCGCTACAAACAGCGCACGTTCGGTTGGAGTGTCATGGTCGAGCAACTGCACATTCACGCATCGCGCGTTAGCATCTTTAATCGCCCTGAGCTTCGGACAAATCTCCTTTGCGTTTCCTATATCCACGGTGGCTGCGAAGAGAAGTCCGTGTTTTTCGACATGCTCGGCGGTGATATCAGGCACCCGTCCGCAAAATCCATCAAAGCCCGCCTTCTTGATCCGCTTAATTTTCTGGTCGATCGACCATTCTCCCTTCTTCCCGCCGTAGTCGGTCAACGTCCAAAGGGTAGCCATGTGCTGAATCTTCGGCCGATTGATTTTCTTTAAATCATCGTTTTTCCCGTTATCCTTAGCCATCAATCTCTCCTTAAGTGTATGGAACCTTTCAATGCCTCGTAACTGCGACTGAGCTATTCGTATCTATCGTTGCCCACGTTGGAAAATTCGACTTCAAAAATTATAACATCTTTCCGAAAAGTTAAGAATAAAAATCGACAGATGCCATAAAGCCATCCACCTGCTAGAGGTTTGGGAATCTTCAATCATCAAATCGACAATGGAATCTTCACAGATGCAGGTCCCTGTAGGAACGATCTCGCGGTCACGACAATTTAATTGCAGGTGTACAAGCAGAATGGGCACCTGCAACTTCGGCCACGTTAATAAACCGCCGAAAATATCCGCTGTTAATAGCTATACCATTTCGTTCGAATAACAGTGGATAGAGCGAAATAACTATTTCGTTAGGACTTATGCGATGGAGCATCCGGTAGGAGCGATCTCCGAATCGCGACTTTAATTCACGCCATTGATGCACTGTCATTTAGAGAATTGGTGTTATCACTGTTTTTTCCTATTCCTATCTGGTATAATTTTCATAACTTGGGCACACTCCTTGATGCCCGATGAATCGGGCTACTATAGGCTGGAGCGCGTAAGTCCTAGACCGCTCAAGATATAGTAGAAATAGCATTTGCCACTATAACTGAAATAGAGATTTACAATTCGTAGCTAGACCCACAGGAAAACGAAAAGCATGAAAGCGACAATTGCAGTATTGGAAGGCGACGGAATCGGTCCCGAAATCATGGCAGAAGGTCTCAAGGTCCTTGATGCCATAGCAGCGCGATACAACCACGATTTTGAATATAAACGATGCGCGTTCGGTGCCGCTGCGTATTTCACCACGGGATCGGCATTTCCGGACCAAACCCGTGAAGTATGTGATGAGGCAGATACCATCATCAAGGGGCCCGTTGGGATTGCCGTTCGAGAAATGAACCGAATTCCTACCGAGGAACGACCTGAGTTGGCGGTATTGGAATTGCGAGAACGATACACGACCTTCGCCAATTATCGCCCCGTAAAACTACCGTCATCTTTGGCTAGCTTCTCGCCACTGCGTGAGGATCGTTTGGGAGCAGGCATCGACATTCTCATGATCCGAGAACTCACGGGGGATATATACTTCGGTAAAAAGCGGGAGGGAAAGGACACCGGAATGCAATTTGCCCAAGACGATTGTGTCTACACGGAGGAGCAGATTCGGCGTGTTGCAACGACTGCCTTTGAAGAGGCGCGGGCTCGGAACGTGCAGCTCACCAACGTTGATAAAGCGAATATACTTGCCACCTCAAGGTTCTGGCGCGCAATTGTGGAGGAAACCGCCCGCTCATTTCGGGAGGTGCCGCTTCAGCACGTGTTGGTGGACAATGCAGCCTACCAACTCGTCATCGATCCGACACAGTTCAACGGCGTGATGTTACTTGGCAATATGAACGGTGACATTTTGAGCGATGAAGCGGGAGGAATCATCGGATCCCTCGGACTTATGCCATCAGCCTGCGTGGGCCCTGAGAAAGTTTTCGTGGAACCCGTGCACGGTGCGGCACCGGACATTGCGGGTACGGGACAAGCTAATCCTTATTCGATGATTGGCAGCGCCGCCCTGATGCTTGAAAAAGGACTTGGGCTAAACGAGGAATCTAATCTGATCTGGGACTGCCTATTTGGTGTTTTTGAACAAGGCTATGTTACGGCCGAGCTTGCCGCGGCGGTGAAACGGGGAACGGTACTTTCTACGTCGGAGTTTGGGGATCGCGTAGCAAGCGCGATACAAACGGCTTAAGTTCTGCGGTTTGACAAATCACTTGGCGTTCTTCGGTGGAGCGATCTCCGAATCGCGACTTCAATTCCTCCCAGTGATTCAGAGCAACTGCCACTTGAATCTCCACGGTTCAACCGACAAATGTTATCGCTTAGTCGCTAATTCACGTTTTAGCCGTTTGGCGTTCTCAATCTTAACCTCGAATTGTCGTAAATCACTAGCCTTTTCAAGAAAGAGATTCAGATACAATTGGGTCATGGACGCATTGCCCTCCTCCTTGTACAACTGACTGAGCCGGTAATAGACCTCCGGATCCGTCGAGTCGAGCGACAACGCCTTTTCATACGTGCGAATCGCTTGATTCAATCGTCCCGAATCTTGAAACGCTTCGCCCAAGCTAACATGCGCATCCGCGTCGCTTTGATCTAGGCTGATTGTCCTCTCGTAATTCTCGATAGCAACCTCAAACTCTCCCCGCGCGTGCTGAGCCACCGCCAAATTATAATAGGCATCTTGGAATTCCGGGTCAATTTCGATTGCCCCACGATAGGCTTTGACCGCTTCTTCAAATTCGCCCTCACTGTCGTAAGCGTATCCCAAATTGTTATAGAACACTGGATTGTCCGGCTCCACCCGAATCGCCTCCCGGAACGCTTTAGTCGCCTCATCATTTAGCCGCAAACTTAGGTATACCAATCCAAGGTGGTTATGAGTTTTCGCGTTCTCGTCATCAAGGCTCACCGCCGTCCGGAATGCCTCAATCGCTTTATCGTGCTCGCCCAGATCATGGTAGGTTTTCCCGAGTTGAAAGTGTCCCTCCGCGTCCTCCGGCGTTAAACCCATTCCCATTCTAAGTTTGAACGCTTCGCGTTTAAGTTGCTCTTGCCGTTGCGTGGCTTCATCGGGAGGCTGGCAACCTGAGAATATGAGCCAGGCGCTGAGCATAATACGAATCGAGGTGTGTAGTCGACTGAACGATGGCGAACGCATGGTGGCTATCTCATTGGTGACAACGGAGTGGATGGACTGTGGTAAAATTTTAGTAGGAACAGATAAGTTGGCGAGAACTCGAACTTCTCAATCCGTGGATTTGAGGATTGGCAGAGCCTTGATAAATTCGCAAAAAGCAGAGACGTCACCCGCTATTGGCGGGGTATTACGGCAACCGGCGGAACACATCGCTCAACGGTTTTCGAGGCGAATTTCCAATCACCGCTGGATAACCCGTATAGAAAAAGCCAATGATGTATTCGCGTGCACTATCAATACCGAGCAAACGATACGTGTTCGGCTCCATCGTAATCTTTCCCGTACTCCACTGCATACCGATGCCCATCTCCCAGGCGACGAGCTGGACGCTCATCATCGCACAGCACGCAGCCGCATAATCCTCTCGACGCTGTTGTTCGTCACCGTCCTGAATGCAGGAAACCGCGATGATAGTGGGCTTTGACATCAGTTTTTGAAAACCGGCTTCACCAATCTTCTCCTTGTTCTCTGCACTCACGTGATCTGCCGCTTTCTCTATTTGAATCTCTCGATACCGTTCTGCGAGGGTCAGTTTTGTTTCTTCGCCGACGACCGTGAATCGCCAAGGTTCGGTAAGTTTGTGATTGGGTGCGAAGATCCCGAAACCCAAGATTTTCTCGATAACATCATTGGGTATTGGATCCGGCTTGAACTTAAAAATCGTGCGACGCGACATAACTGTCTCTGAAACTGTCATGGTCAGATAGCCTCCAACTAAAATGTGCACTATTGCGGATGTTCAATCCTGAAACGTCTGCTAAATTCTAATTCTTAATCTTTATCAAACCCAACCAATTAACCTCAAATATCCTTTCCACATCCCCTCTCCCCAAAAGAGGTCCAACACCGCCGCAATCGCCAAAAATGGTCCATAAGGAATCGGATGCTGTCGATTGCGCTCGGTAAATAGGATTAGCAGTACCCCTACGATTGAGCCAATAAGTGCGGATAAAACGACCACAATCAACAGGTGCGGCCACGCGCCCAGAAACAGCCCAATCAGTGCCATCAACTTGATGTCTCCGCCGCCCATGGCTTCCTTGCGCAAGATCGCCTTTCCTAGGGTTCCTATTAACAACAGAATCCCACCACCTGCAACCGTCCCGATTAGATGTTCAAGAAGGTAATACCAATCCTGTTGTTGCACGGATATGGCGACGGTTATCCCTAGGCCTAGCAAGAGTCCGATGGCGACAATGGCATCGGGGATGATGTACCATCGCGCGTCAATCCATGAAACCGCTATGAGCAGCGCAACGAAAAGACACCCATGAACGAAGTCTAGCGTTAAGCCGAACCGATAATACATAAACAGAAACAACCCGCCCGTAATCAATTCGACGAACGGGTATGCAATCGAAATTCGGGTTCCGCAATCCCGGCATCGCCCGTGCAGGAGGATATAACTTAGGACGGGAATGTTATCGTAGAATCTTATCGTAGCCTGACATTTTGGACAAATCGACCATCGGGGAGAGTTTATGGTAAGCCCGTCGCGTGGGATACGGTAGATGCAGACATTCAGGAAACTGCCGATCAGCAAACCAAGCACGAAGATTAAGAACGGTGCTACTTCCACCAGTACTTGGCTCCTTCCTCTGGGTCCTTATGATACACACGGCTAATCTCCGCAACGCCTCCGTGTTTGTATTTTTCCGGTACGCGGGGATGGTCTGCAAAAACACACACCTTGTATATATCCGGCAAGAGTTGATAGCTCCCTCCCCACGGTGTTTGGGGAAGGTCTTCAAGGTAACTTCCCTTCCAGCCTTCAAGTCCGGGGTTGGTAACCAGATCTTCCAGCCTCATGGGATATGTGTTGGTATGCCTGTGAAATTTCTTAATGACTCCGGCAATCATGTCCACGTCGTTGTCGGCAGACAAAACTTTTCGGTCATATTCTAGATACGGTGGCAACGAAAGGGCGGCGATAAGAATGACTAGCGCGACCAAAATGAGTAGCTGTACTAGTGTCATGCCGGCTGCACAAGATCCGAATCTGCTTTTTGCGTTATTCAGAGTATGGTTCATCAGTATGGTTCATCATCTGGACGTTTGATGTTGTATTTGGCGAGTTTTTTGTAGAAATTACTTCTCTCTATTTTCAATTGTTCCGCAGTTTGTTTCACATTCCAGCGGTTAGCCTCGAGCGCTTGGAGAACGAAACTCTTCTCGGCTTCATCGACCAACTTTTGTAGTGAGCCGTTTGATTGCGGTTGAAGACTGATGGACGTTGCGTCAATCTCTATTACAGCCTCATGTGCAACTGGGAGGACAGCGGCGACATCGTCGGCGATGATGGTTTCACGAGGTACCATGATGAGCAAGCGTTCGACGATGTTCTTCAACTCCCGAATATTGCCCGGCCAGTCGTACGATTGCATGACGCGAATTGCCGAAGGGTCGATTGTCTTGATCGAACGCGCATTATCCCGATGAAATCGCTCGACGAAGTGTTGTACCAATAGCGGTAAATCATCCTGCCGATTCTGTAATGGCGGTACGGAGATAGGCACCACATTTAAGCGATAGTAAAGGTCCTGCCGAAAGCTTCCATTCTCAATCTCTTTATCCAAGGCTTTGTTGGTCGCTGCGATAACTCTTACGTCAACATGCAGCGTTTGGCTGCCGCCGAGACGCTGAATTTCACCATACTCAAGCACTCGCAATACTTTCGCCTGCGCCTTCAGGCTCATATCCCCGATTTCGTCGAGAAACAGCGTGCCGCCATCTGCCAGTTCAAATTTGCCGCGGCGCTGGTGCGCTGCCCCGGTGAATGCGCCCCGTTCGTGTCCGAATAACTCACTTTCAATGAGTTCGTCTGGGAGAGCGGCGCAATTCAGTGGAATGAATGGCTTTCGGTTTCGTTGACTCTGCTGATGGATAGCATCGGCGACGAGTTGTTTGCCCGTGCCGTTTTCTCCTGTGATGAGTACGCTCAAGTCACTTGACGCCACCTGCCTAATTTGTGTTCGGAGTTGCTGTATAGCGCCCCCTGTCCCAATCATCTCATCCTTGACGCCAATCTGAGATTTAAGAACTTCGTTCTCCCGAGATAGGCGTAATAGTTCTAGAAAAGGATTAACAGTGTGAAGGATCTCGGATACAGTTTTGGGCTTGACGAGGTAATTCCTTGCGCCAAGTTCCATTGCTTTAACCGCGGTTTCAATGTCCTGTTGCGCGGACATCATTACCACATTCAAATCCGGCTGGGTTTTTCTCAGATTCGTTAATGTCTCTATGCCATTCATTCCGCCCGGCATGATTATGTCAAGCAGCACAAGGTCTACGGCTTTTGAGGCGCAGATTTCCACTGCTTTCTCTCCGCTTGAAGCCGTTAGCGCTGTATAGCCTTCGAGTTTTAGACCTTGCGAGACCGATGCCAAGGCGTTTTTTTCGTCGTCTACAATTAGAATCGTACCCTTCGTTGATGCCATGTGCGAATACCTCAGAAAAACTCCTTACTGACTACGCAATTCAGATTGTAGGGAATAAAGATCGTTTCAGCAAATCATCATTTTTGCTTTTTGCGTAAATCCTGTTCATGTGTTTTTGCAGAATCGCACCAAAAATCATCTTGGATATAACCTCACACTTGGAACCTTATTCGCTATAAGGGTACATTTGTAGGGTGGGCACTGCCCACCCTTTCTCGTAGAGACCCCGTAGTGACCGATCAGCTGAGATCAACCGAACGATCAACTGAGTGGATAACGAAGGCGATAGTAAATCCTACAGTGGGGGATCAAGTGAGTGGACAACGAACGCGATAGCTAATCCCGATAGAGATCCTTCTCCTGATTGCGAATTTTTGTGGTATCGGCAATCATCAAATCGCCGATTTACTCTTTTAGCAGGGAATCTTCAAGGAGTGGCAACACAAAAAAACATGGGGCAGACTTCCCTTACACGCACCGAAATTGCTATGCCATATATTTTCAAGCATACCCCTTTTTTCATTAACGGCAAAAATCGCCATCGCCACCTATCCCTCCTTAAGTTCCCGCTTCAGTTCGGAAATCTGATCTCGCAGCGCCGCTGCCTGCTCAAACTCTAGCCCGGCGGCAGCCTTTTGCATCTGAGAAGTCAATTGAGTAAGCAACGCTTGGATTTCTTCGGCGCCAACATCCGCCAATGTTGGGACAGCATCAGTTGTTTCTGATTCATCAGGTTTGTCCGTTAACTTGGTAATGAGGTCATGGATAGTTTTGTCAATCGTGGTTGGCGTGATGCCGTGTTCCTCGTTATACGCCATCTGAATCTCGCGCCGTCGGTTGGTTTCATCAATCGCGTTCCGGATGGCATCCGTGGCTTCATCGGCATACAGCAGCACCTCTCCATCCACGTTCCGAGCGGCGCGCCCCGCAGTTTGAATGAGCGATGTTTCCGATCGAAGGAAACCCGCGCGATCCGCGTCAAGAATCGCGACAAGCGACACCTCGGGGAGATCCAAACCTTCCCGCAAGAGATTAATTCCCACGATTACATTGAAAATACCTTCTCGAAGTTCGCGTAAAATCTGCACGCGTTCAAACGTTTCGACCTCCGAGTGAAGGTAATTTGCCTTAATCCCAGCCTCCGCAAGATAATCCGTAAGGTCTTCCGCCATGCGTTTGGTGAGTGTTGTCACAATTACGCGCTGATTCTGGGCAACACGTGCGTTGATTACACCAATCAAATGATCAATCTGCCCTTCTACCGGGTGGACGACAATCTGCGGATCTATTAAGCCCGTTGGACGAATAATCTGTTCAACCACCTGATTGCTGCTGTGCAATTCGTGTTTTCCGGGTGTGGCTGAAACGAAAATAGCTTGATTGATATAAGAGTCCAACTCTTCAAAGCGCAGCGGACGATTGTCCAGTGCAGAAGGGAGGCGAAAGCCGTAATCTACGAGGGTTTCCTTACGTGAACGGTCGCCGCGATACATTCCACGTAACTGTGGCACCGTCACATGAGATTCGTCAATGAACATTAGGTAATCATCAGCGAAGTAGTCAATCAGACAGTACGGTGGTTGACCCGGTTCTAGACCGGAGAGGTGACGCGAGTAATTTTCGATGCCGGAACAGTAGCCGACTTCACGCAGCATCTCAAGATCAAAGCGTGCGCGTTGCTCAATTCGCTGTGCTTCCAGCAGCTTGTTGTTTGCGACAAAGTAGTCAATTCGTTCCTGAAGTTCTGTTTCGATGTTCACCAATGCTTCGTCAAAGAGTTCCGCGTCCGTCATAAAGTGTTTGGCGGGAAAGATTTCAACGGCGTCATGTGCCGATAATATCTCCCCTGTCAGTGTATCAATCTCAGTCAGTCGATCCACCTCATCCCCGAAAAGTTCGATTCGGTAAGCAGTGTTCGCATAAGCCGGGAACACCTCAATAACGTCGCCACGGGCACGGAAATTACCCTGCAAAAATTCGACATCGTTACGCTCATACTGAATAGTGACCAGTGCCCGCAAGAGTTTCTGACGCTTAATCACCTCTCCCACTTTAACCTCAACCTTATGAAGATCGTACTCCTTCGGCGATCCGATTCCGTAGATACAGGACACGCTGGCGACAATAATGACGTCACGGCGGGAGAGCAACGACGCCGTCGAGGCGAGCCTCAGGCGGTTAATTTCTTCGTTAATCTGGATATCTTTTTCGATATAGGTATCAGTGGAAGGGATATAGGCTTCCGGCTGGTAGTAGTTGTAGTAGCTGACGAAGTAATGCACCGCGTTATTGGGAAAGAAATCTCGAAACTCGCTGTACAACTGCGCCGCAAGAGTTTTGTTCGGGGAGATGACTATCGTTGGACGCTGCATCTCGGCAATTACGTGCGCCATAGTAAAGGTCTTTCCTGAACCTGTGACCCCAAGCAGTGTCTGTAATCGGTCCCCGTTTTTCAAACCTTTGGTAAGTTGACGAATTCCCTCTGGTTGATCGCCTTGAGGCTCGTAGTCTGAAATTAACTTGAACTCTTGCATGGTGTTTCTTGCCGGGACGTATGATAGCTCCTATGGACATTGTTTACGGTATATCGGATGGACTTAGACAAATCTTGCCGAAATTTTCACGCGCTTCCATTATTCGGTGTGCTTCGGCGGCTTGGTGCAGAGGCAACACGCGGTCGATTATTGGATGCAACTTTCCCTGCTCCGCGAGACGAATAATCGTGCGTAATTCCGAGGTCGTACCCAACGCCGATCCCATAAGTGTCAACTGCTTCTGATACATCTTGCGAATGTCGATTTCACCAATGTTGCCGGTCGTTACACCGCACGAAACGAGTCGCCCCTTTTTGGCAAGACACGCGATGCTCTTGTCCCACGTCGCCGCTCCAACATGCTCAAATACGACATCAACGCCGCGGTTGCCCGTTTCTTCACGGATAGTCTCGCTGAAATCTGCCTCCGCGTAATTGATTGTAAAATCGGCGCCCAGTTGTTGCGCGCGTTGCAGTTTCTCGTCGGTGCTTGCGGTCGCAAAAACACGCGCGCCGCACAACTTGGCAATTTGTAGCCCGGCGCTGCCGACGCCGCTGCCTGCTGATAAAATCAGCACGTCCTCTCCGGGACGAACCCCGGCACGGGCCACTAGCATGTGCCACGCCGTGAGGTACGCCATCGGCATCGCAGCCGCTTCATAGTAGGAAAGATGGGGGGAGAGTAACGTTGCATTCTCGGCGGGAGCTTTGACGTATTCGGCGTACCCGCCGTTGGTTTGGAACCCAAGGAGAATCTGCGAGTCACATAAATTCTCATCGCCGTTGAGGCAGTCAACGCACTGACCGCACGGAATGCAAGGCGATAAAACAACGCTATCCCCGACAGCTACATTATGCACCTCGGCGCCGACCTCAACCACCTCACCGGCGATATCGGAACCCAGAATATGCGGGAAAGGTTGCACCTCCGGGCGATCGCGACGTGCACGAATATCAAGGTGGTTGACGGCGCAAGCGCAGACTTTTACCACGATTTCCGACGCAGCGATAGTCGGATCCGGCACTTCCTCATAACGCAACTTACCGATTCCGCCCTGCTCGTGGAAAACGACTGCTTTCATGAAGGCCCTTCGCTATGCATCACCCGCTAATCGCCGCCGCGACAATTAACCCGAGTGCAATCAATAACCCGGCGACTGCCACTCCAGCCGCAGTGTTATTGTCTTCGGCAATCTCGTGATTCAGGTGATAGGGCGTAACGGCGTCGAATATCTTGTATCCAACTAACAAGACGACTAGACCGACGACGCTGAATACGATGCTTTCGATAACTAAGCCTACGAGAACCTTTATGTCAAGCATAGCTGTGCTTCCGGCAGCGGCGACATCGTCGGCACGAGCATGTGTCGCAAGTATTGCCGCAGAAACAATCCAAATAATCGTTAGACAGAAAGTGATGCGGACGATTTTCTTAGCCATTGGTATCTCCTTATTTGTGGTATGTGAAGTTAGCGCCTAATGAACCATTAAAGAACGAATCACGCTTCCGACTCCGGGGTTTCGGCTGCTGCTTCATCGTGAGGGCTGCTAGACGAAGTCGCGTCTTCGGCAACTTGTTCTTGCGCCTCCGTGTCTACCTTGGAAGTCTCTTCTTCTGGAGATGGTACAACCTCAAAGGTTATCTCGTTTTCCACATGTTTGCATTTAACGAAAACGATATCTTTCTCCTGCCGATAAAGCCAGCCGGATTCAGCCGCTTCCAAATCTTCTACGCAGGGCAGATCCTGACCGAGGGCTCTCACCGCGCTTGGAATACTACCATACCCCGTGATGATAGTGTGGCTTGTTTCATTGTGTACATAACACAGTTTGAAATCCAACTTTCCGTTGCTGCCCTTGTCGCTGGTTTCTATCTGGGCTCCGCTGCTTAAGTGGATACGCCCGTTCTCATGACGTATGATTGACGTGGAGATGTCCGGATCCTGCCCACGCAAAGTGTATAGGTTTGCCATAATGCTACCAGGGTTGATATGCGGTGGGCGTCCCTCTGTACAGAATTCATGAAGACTGTCTGGGTATGTTCCTCTGAATTCGCCCTCCGTCCATTGCTGGTGCATACCGCTATGCGTAATGCCTTCGGCAATACCCGTCCAATCACATCGCTGGCTATGGCGTGCAAGATGCTGCAAATGGTACGCGAAAACAAGACCACTCCGTTGTGATGCAACCCCAAACCACGCGCGAGTATCGAAGGTTGTTCCGAATATGGGAACGGAGGCGAAACGCATGGCGGGACGATCCGGCAGATTCCAGTGATAAATGAAAGCCAGCCCGGCTTTTGCCCAATATTCTGCACATGCAATATGGCGCTTATCATCGGTTATCGTGTAGGCTTCAACATACGCGCCGACAGCATTGGCTGCGGCAAGGAGATTCGGAGTCTTCGGCGGACAATCCGACGCTTGAGCGCCGCGCGGAATTTTAAACCGGTCCATGCCCTTTAGCGCCTTTAATCCGGCGTTCAATGAGTTCTCATTCCCCGAGATTCTGGCGTGCTTTAATAGGATGAAGGCGCAATGCGCACAAATTCCTAGAACTGTGTCGTTGTCTCCTCCGAGTTCTTTCGCGCTTTCAGTTATGGGGCGGTAACGCCAACGTCCATCATCCTCCTGCGTCTCAATTAAATTCTGGGTTGTTTCTTTAAGGCGTTCTAAGCCCGCTTCGATGTTGCCGAAGTAAAACGGTAGTTCCCAGTTTAAGCTTTGGCGCTTCACTGCAGCGATCGGCCCTCCTGCCCTCGATTCGCGAACCGTGTTTCCCGCGATGGCAAGGGCGTGTTGCTTCACATCATCGTTTCGCGTTGCAAGATAGTCGTACCATAGCAGCGTTGCAATCCCTGGGAGGTTCGCTGCCGCCGAATCAACAGTTTGCTGAGGTTCACCGGTATTTTCATTCCTCGCCTCCCGCATAATCCCGTCTCGTGAGAGCGCAAGCTGCTCCTCGTGATTCCGCAGAGATTCAAGTGGTTCAGGCGCGCCGTACGTATCGGTCCAATGCGAGACAGCATCGGAAATAGAGGCGTTGCCGTCAATAATAATGTGTGCACTAATCGTAAGTTGTCGGTTTGCCTCCAACGTGTACGGCGTAGATGCCTCTAAGCAATTTTCCTCAACCCAGTCACCCGGTGCCGGAAGAAACAACCCCATCAGATGATTCTGATGCTTTTCATGCCAATTCGGCGAGGCAAAAACAGCGGATAGCATCGTGTGTTCGCCATCCCAAGTTTCCAATGGGTCCCATGCCAAACCAACCAGCGTTTTCTTGTACTCAACCGCCATCAGAGGAACGGTAATCTTATAGGGATGTGGAACGAGACGGTTATTATATGGCGGTGCCGCATCTCGCGTATTTGAGGAAGGTTCATCTGTTCCTAAGAACTCCAGTCCGGGAAAAAGGGCTGCACTTTTGCCCTCCCCGTAACTACGATCGCCTGCGTGAAGCATCGGGCCATTAAAAGCGAGAATCTCCCGCCGAGCGCTGGTTGAAAGGCAGTATTCCGTGCGCACGCGTTTGTCATCCTCGGTCAACGAAAAACGGGCCTCAAAACACCAATTCACACCGTCGGCATCCTGTTGTTCGCCAGCGAGGATAACAGTTGACTCCCCAAAGCTATTTCCCGCGAGACGATAGATTGTGGGTATAATACGGAGTTGTTCGGTTTCGTTCTTTGAATTTCGATACCGAATCGTTGTCATCGCATGACTTGTGGCAACTTGACGATAGCTCCCGTGTTTGGCGGCAAAAAGCGTGAAATACTCAAACCCGCGTGTACCTTGAACGAAAAGAAGTCGCACGTGCTTGTTCCCAATCACTACATGTTCTTGGAGGTTGTATGTGTGTAATTCCGGAACTATCTGAGAAGGGACCTTCGGTGACGCCGGCTGAATTTCAATAAAGGTTTCAAGCGTTTGCCGTACCTCGCCCATTGGCGTTTTGTACTTCAGCAAGATGGAAATCTGAGTTGCGGACTCGCGTGAAAATCTGCGGAGATTCCATACTAATTTGGTTTCGTCGCCGGCATCTAGCGTCTTAATCGGATAGACATGCCGCCCGCGGCGTAGCTTCACCTGGTTAATTGCCACACTCGTTTGATTTGCGGGGGAGAGAGCAACCGTTCCCGTGTTACGGAGTGTGCACTGCACCTCAAAATCTTCACTCACGGTAACAATTGCCGTGTTGAGTCCTAAACTTGATACCTCTAATTTGGGCAATTCTGTATACAGTGCCACACTGAACTCTTGGGAAGAGAGTTCGGTTGAAAACCCTCTCCTTTGAGTCTCGACAACCATGCGTTGACCGATTTCGTCGGCAATCTTGGATACAGGTGTTGGTGATTCGTAAGCAAACTCCATGGCGGATATTTTGCCGTTTGGTCCATCGGTTGATTCGTGGACATGAATGCCATCCTCTCCAATCTGCTTCATATCATTGAAACTTCCGATGATGATTCCCTTTATGGCAGTTGGCTCTGTCTTGCTCTTTTCAACGGCGGACGATGTACGGGTAAGCTTGAGGATCCGCGGATTGCCCCACAGTGCCGAATTGTTCCCGTCATCTCGACTTTCATCACACGCGGCTAGGAAGGTAACCTGAATCTCTCTGCCGGCATGTTTCGAGACATCCATTGCGTGTTCGTTCCATTTGGGTTCGGTGGCAATTCCCTCAAAATGCCGCTCACCCGAGATTTCAATCGCGAATCGAACACCGCGTGATTTTGTCGATGGGTCGTCAGAATCAATTCCGTCCCGTAGTCCGGTACTAAAATGCAAAATTAGCGTATCTCCGGACTCTACTTGAGGCAACGAAAGCTGATATTCGATTCGCGCAACATCCTCCTCTCGCGGCTGCTGAACTATTGCGGGCTTTGCCACGCCGCCTGCGCTATGTTGGCTATGCGCTAAAGCCTGATCAGCGCCTTGGGCTGGACTGCTACTAGAAGCATCCGCAAAGTTGTAGATTTCGTCAATGATGCCGAATCCAAGCGGAGTTTCAATACTGTCGGAAAAGGTCTTCTGTTCCATAGCTACGGGCTCCGACTGATCGGTTGCTGTCACCCCTGTTTCCACAGGCGATTCCGCCGCCATTGGAATGTTCGTTTCTGAAGTTTGGCTATCTATCTCTGGAACCTGGTCCGGTTGCGCGTCGGTGACATGTGAAGATGCCGCCTCATCGGCCTCAAATGACTCCGGTGCAACGGGATTGGTCGTTTCTGACGCTTGACTGGGTATTTCGGGGGCGTCACTATCTGTTGCTACATCAGCCGGCGGCGTCTCATCGTGGTCCACCACTGCTTCATCGGTGTTTGTTGCAATATCGTCCGGAGCGTCGGCTGCCTCGTTTGCCAACTCACCGGTGATATCCGTCTCGAATTCGCTTGAAGGTAGAACGTCTTCGGCCGCCGCGTCAAGACTGTCATCTGATACATCGCGCGTCTCTAATTCAACTGAGGCTATATCTGTTGCGAAGATGCCTGCCTGTCCAACCTCAGCCGTTGCGTCTGATGCTTCTAGTTCTGTCTCGCTAGTTTCGTCGGCTACAATAGGCAATGGATTAGCGACATCAAAACGTTCCGACTGTTCATTTGCTACCTCCAAAAATCCCTCCGGTGCTTCAGCAGTCTCATTACCTAAATCTACTCTACCGTAATCGCCTGAAGTAGGATTGATTTCTTCCGCGTTTTCTGATTGGACCTGCGGTTGTTCCAATTGATTATCTTGTGCCGGTTCGTTAGTTGTGTTGTGTTGATCGTCCTCTGTTGGCTGCGTAACTAGCGATAACAACAGTTGAAAAACAGTAAGCATTCAAATTCTCCATTACTCACAGCCTAATCGGCATGTTACTTGACAAAGTACCTTCTCGTCCCCTGTAGCCCGATCTGGTGCAGATTGGCGTGGAGCATTATGGCTGCAATTAAGAATATCGTCAGGCATTATTATATCATAGATTGTACGGAGATTAAAAGGAAAGAAATCGAAATCTCTAGCCTTTGACCTGAAGTGGAATGCAAAAGATACATTGCTAGAAGGGTTATTGACATAAAAAAGCCCCAAGACTATTCGTGTCATTGCCTTGGGGCATTTGTGATATCGCCGTTCCGTACTAAAGAAAATTCTACCAATGCACCTGGCAAAACTCCTCGTAGTCAATCAGCTCATGGATTGTTGGGTTTTCACCACAGACCGGACACTGAGAATCTGCGCGCAGTTTCATTTTCTTGAAGTCCATTCCCAACGCGCTGAACAACAGCAGATGACCAATAAGTGGTTCCCCAATATCAAGTATAACCTTGATAGTTTCGATGGCTTGCGCAGTTCCCACAATTCCCGGCAAAGCGCCGAACACCCCTGTCTCCTGGCAACTCGGCGCCATCCCCGGAGGTGGCGGTGACGGATAGAGGCAGCGATAACACGGCCCCTTGCCCGGGTAGAAAATAGTGACCTGACCCTCAAATTGGAAAATACTGCCGTGGACATTCGGTTTGCCCAGCATCACACAAGAATCGTTGATCAGATAGCGGGTTGGAAAGTTGTCACATCCGTCAACCACCACATCATATTGACCGATAATACCAAGCGCGTTCTTCGATGAGAGACGCTCCCTGTGTTCAACCACGTTCACATCCGGATTCATCTCGACTATGGTTTCCTTGGCAGACTCGGTCTTCGGCCGACCAATGTCACTCATTCCATGGAGAATTTGACGTTGGAGGTTGCTTAAGTCGACAACATCGTGGTCCATGATGCCCAACGTTCCGATGCCGGCAGCCGCCAGATAAAGCCCCGCGGGTGAGCCAAGCCCGCCCGCGCCGATGAGAAGCACCCTCGACTCAAGCAACTTGGTTTGTCCCATCCCGCCGACTTCTTTGAGAATGATGTGCCGGCTATAGCGTTCAATCTGTTCGTTATTGAAATTATACATCTGACGCTCTCCCCGTTCGATTGAATTGACTCTAATGATTTTCCAAGTTTGTCAGCAACTCCGAAATCTCACTGTTTGAACTCGCGGAAATGTGAATTGCAAATCGTTTACGCACATCTTCAGATGGGCAATCAAGCGTAAAATTGGCATCTCCGTACATCTGTTCAAGTACAGGAGCCAATTCTAACTTGATTGCTTCAAACATCTCTGGCGTGTTGGGGGCGATATGCCGGCTGTTAATCATGAACAGGATTTCTCCGCTGGTAAAACGTACTTCGTTCTCCAGTTCTTCGGCGTTCTCCAATCGTTGACACCTGGTAAGCGTTTCGACGAACGCTCGGCGAATCTTCTCGCGATTCTCACCTTCAATCTTGTGCTTCCGGTTGTAGAGAAAGCCGTGCCGATTCATCGCGTTATCAATGCTATAGTTGGCACTTTTAGAAATCAGCAACACGCCGGGACCGGAAGAAGTGTGAGAATAGTCGGCGTAGTTCAGGTAGTCACCCTGATCCGCTTCCTCCATCCATCGGTTGAAGACCTTAATGAAATTCTGATAATTGATATGACTGTCCGCCGTGGCGAAAACCTTGATGTTGATCTGTTGTAAGTCCATACGAATTATAACCGTAAATTCCCTTTTCTGTAAATAATTCTGACCCGCGTTTGGCATGTGATGAGACAAACAAACCCACCGAGTCAAGATTGCGGTCAAAGATATGGCCAGTGAAGCCAAGTAGTGCTTGCTTTCATCCTCGTGACCAATTGACAGCCTCTGGCACTTTCTGGATCGTCCTTCCCCACAATTCCGTTCGCCGATAAACCGAAGGTTCTTAAATTGCAAAGTTGGCGGGTTAGACAGTGCTCAACAATTCATCGACATTCCTGCCGATAGTCGAGGGAGGGAGCGCTTTGTTTTCGTGATGAGCTATTGCCAGCCACTCATCAACAATTTCGCATAGCTCCCGATAAACTTCCACTTCATCATTGCCGTGACAATACGGCCCGATAATCCCAGGACAGCATCCGATAAAACACTGGTCTTCTTCAGACCATTCAACAATCTTGATGTACCTCGCGCTGCTAGTCATCTTGATGTCTTTTGAAGGCCCCAAATGTAGATGTCCGGGTTTGTCGAAAGGCACAACTCCGTTGCCACCCTGATATAATTCAGACTCAGAGTGCCGCGTCACCTGTTCTTGTCTTCGCTAAAGCCGTCTATTATCCAGTATATAATCTTCGCTATCGCTCTTGGAATAAGAAAGAAGACGATGCTGCTTGTTACTCCAATGAGAATGCAGAATACAGTCTCCATATCTGACAAATCACCTAGGTTGCCGATTAACGCACCAGACATCCAGAAAACCGGAAACACGGCTAAGGCGACTGAGCAAGTTAACACGATTCTTCTAACACCGTCAGATCGAGGTTGCTTGGTATTCATAGTAAACCTCCTAAGCGTCAGCAAAAAACTGCCTCTTGCGAGAGCAAGAGAGAACAGATCTGGAGTGCCCAAAAAGTCCATGTTGGGTTAAGACAAGGTGACACAAATATTGACCTTCTCCCAATCTCAAGTTTTCAGTTCAATCTTTTACAGGGGTTTCAACTTTCAGCTTGACGCCAAGTTCGGATGCAATCGTCTCAAGAAGTCGTTTCTTTTCCGCTGTGGTAGTGTTATGGATCATTATGTAATACCGACCAGACTTGCGTTGCTTCTCGTGCGACTGAGAAGTTGATATGAGAGAAAAACGCCCCACATTATTTCCAAGGTTCCTCACTCGCTCGATCCCCAGCTTCTCTATTGTTTCAACGAAGGTATCTGATGCGGCTCGACGGTCAATCCGTTCTCCATCTTCCATAGTGACGACAAGGCGAGTCGGTAGTTTTCTACCCGTAGACGTTGCTGTCGGCTCGCTCACTGGCTGGCTTGTCGGAGCGGACGCTTCCTTCGGTTGATTCGGTTGAAACTCAGATCTCTGCAAGCTTTTCAGGAATTCCAATACTTGTGCCCGAGTTGGTTTGTGACCCTGCAAACTCTTTGCCTTCTCCGCTACTAGGTTGAGCAGTAGGTCATCCGCATCCTGCACCAATTTACTCCATGCCTCTGGTAATCCTGTTTCAATCTGGCTCTGACTGGGCACGGATTGAAAATCGTCTTTGGCTACCCGCATTGCCTGCATTTCTCGAATCGCTTCACTCGTCGGCGAACCGCCTTTCATCCAAAATACAACTTTGGCTAAAACTCTCGGCATAAGATAAGGAATAACCGCGAGGACGACGACACAACCTACCGAGAAGGCGTCAAGTGCCTCGGGTCTTTTACTCAAGTTCCACCCGGCGATGGCTAACCAACAGAGGACTAGCAACACTGAGCAGGTAGAAACAAACCGACTAACACCTTGAGATTGACGTTGGCTGGTTCTCAATGTGACATCTCCTGATCATGAGAAATTCTGCCATGAAAGACAGCGCCGAAATGAGCTGGATATATGAATTGTCACAAACGATTAATCAGACCTCGCTCAATCAATACGTACTCCCGCACAGTCTCGGGATCAGTCACTCTCTTTTTCTGTCGTTGGCAACGAAGTGATAATAGCCCGCAGCACATGATTGACGGCTTCGGTGGTTTTGAATACAGCGGCGACATCCGCATCAAGGCAGACCATCAACTGGTCTTGTCTAAGCTTACCCGCGAAGCGGTTAGGTTTTGCTTTATTATAGTCGAACGAATACTCATCCTGCATCTCATCTGAGGTGCTATTGACCCGATTAACCGATTTGATGTTCTTCATAATCTTGACGTTCTCTCCTTGTTGCTTTTCGTGCACTAATAATTCGGATAACATTATCACGCTCGGTGAAGCATACCAAGAGTAAACGGTTCATGTCAGAGTGACCAATAATAATTTCCCTAGATTCCTCATCCGAGTGCTTTGCATCACCAAAAATCGCGGCAATTGGGCCACAGAATACGGTGGCAGCTTCTTCAAAACTCACACCGTGCTTTGCTGTGTTACCATTAGCTTTATCAACATTCCATTCAAAGCACCAAGTCATAAGATTAGTATCTAGTCGTCAATTAGTCGGAACTGATTTCTCAATCAATAAATACTCGCAATCCACTGATGATGTTACATGGAGGCTAACGTTCGACTCAACCGGAACCTATATTCAAGGTTGAAAACGTAATCTTGAGCCCATGTTGCTCTTGGGATTTACGCCTTCGTGATAGTTAGACATCCAGAAATCAATCAGTTGGAAATTCTTCGATTTTATCAATGGTGTAACTTGAGGGCGGAGACCAGATTCGACGTGCATCCTCAAGGTCTGTTTCTGTATAGTTTTCTTTAATCTCGTCTGCTCCAATTACGATTGCGCTCGACAATCCCAGTAAGCGCGACGGAAAAGTAATTGACACTTGGAATCCGAAGCCGTAAACTCCAAAGTCAAACAAGTTCCAATGAACTTCACTAATCAGTTTTAGCCTGACGAACCTTTCTAAATTATCCTGTATTTGTCTTGGGCTCAACTTTGCAAAATAAAAAACCAACCAATTGCTCGTAGACGGATTACAAATTGCGAACCGCCGGAATGGTTTGCCACGTATAAAGGACTCCTGGACCTTTTCAATTTTTTCACCCAAATAAGCTCTTTCTCTCCGCGTCATTGAACCAAGTTCCCACGCGAAATACAACCCCAAAGGGCATTCATCGTGTGGCTTCCTTTGGTCAGTGAAGACATTCTCAAGTTTATCTAGCCACTGAGAATATTGATTGTGAGCATTGCGTGCTGCAATTTGTTCAACCATGGAGACTCTGTATGTTTCCAGAAAGGATTGGGAATCAAAATCGATCGGCGAGTTTGAGAATCGATTAGATTGGCTTTTGTAATATCCTAAGGTCTCAAGTTCCTTATTAAGCGGAATGTCAGAGACCTTTAGGTATTCAAACCGATCCTTCAAGTAGTAGCAAAAATCAGGAACGGTGTCTATCTCTTCTGTCATTTCAAATAGGGCATTGCCGGAGAAAACATGTATGGGTATTTCCTGATTGTAGATTTCCTTAGTCGTTTGTGACGGTAGAAGGGCAATATCCCCATCATGAATCAAAACTATTATTCCAACCACCTCCGAAACGCCTTCGCAGTCAAGTTGGGTATGATAGTATGAATTGTGCAGGAATATTTGTTCCCTTGCTTTGATTCGCCCGTAATTTTTCTTGATTTGTACTAAGGCTTCTCGAATCCGTGATTCTGCCCAAGATTCAACCGGAACTTTGCTTCGATCTCGAGTTTTGACTTCAATTAGGAACACCGTCCTATTCATCCAGACGAGCACATCTGCAACTTCAGCGTTTGACTTTGTCTTGGGATTGGGAAAGGAAAAAACCTTTGAGAAATGCTTATCAAAGAATTTTGCGACAAGCTTTTCGCCAACTGTTCCGTTATTATCGTCCATAGTATGAATCTTCGAGAAACCGGATTCTCAGGGATAAATCATTCTATTTTAATTTTTTCTAACAATAAACGCCGACGACTGGTTAGGATCCCTGTACCCATCTAGTTGAGTCGGAGCAAATTTATCACGGAGACGCTTGAGGTCCCTTGCGAAACTGCTTCTGAACTCAACTTTCAAGATTTACTTTCTAAGATTTGGAAGACTTGATTTATGTCTACAATCTCAGTGTTTTCCTCTTCTTTGATTGAGTTCACCAGAGCGATGTCTTCAAGAACCTCGGAAAAAACATCATACAGCAAGGCTCTTTGCTCCTGTAATAATTCAGCGAATGCTTGTTTAATCACTTCCTTGAGTTGATTCTCGTCATCAATTACTTGTTGCATCGCACACTCATGATTTTCCAAAAAATAAAGCGTGACGAACCCAGCTTCAGTCCACCACGCTTTATCTTGACGACACCTGACTCTATTATTCGACCTTGCGAATCACGAGACGGTAGTGTTGCCCAATCTTCTTCGTGTCTGTAATCTCGTGACCATCATTCGTTAGGCTTTTGGGCACGTTTTCAATCGGTTCGCCATCATCAATGGTGATTTCCAGAAGTTGACCGACATCCATCGTTTCCAAACGGATTTTCGCTCGCACGTAGTTGAATGGACACGCCACACCTTTCAGGTCAAGGCTGTCCACAATTTCCTCAACTGCTTCAACTTTCGACGGAGCGTCCGGGATACGTGCGGGGCTTGCCTCGCGCCGTTTCCGCTCGCCTCGACTTTGTTGCTGCTCCTCTTCCTGACGAATCTGCATACGATTATAGACGTTGTGCGCTTCCTCGATAAAGAGCGTCGCCTCCTCAACCCGCTGATGTGTCAATTCGGCGTTGAGATTATCCGTTCCCTCCTCAACGGCTTTGAAGATGTGTGCGCCAAAACCGGCAAAGACAATTCGCGGCTCGAAAAACCGGTTCCGAAATTCCGAAACCGTTGTTTCATCGTCAACGTATTGCAAACCTTCTGTCGTCAGCAAACCATCGGCAGCCCGAATCATTCCTTCAAAGGCGCGTGTAGCAGATTCGACGAACTCCTCTCGTTCGAGCAGCAGCCCGGCTTCATAAAGCAGACGATCGGCTTCCTCAAGTTTGAACGAAACTAGCCCAACTAACTTCCCTGCACATTCACCAACACCGGTCTTCAGCTGGAACTCCTTCGTATCACCGGTGTCAACGTAGTAACTCGGGTCCTCCTCGTAGGTCGGAATCTTGTCGTACTTCAAGAGGACTTTCTTGATTTCAGCTTTCCCCAACCGCCCAATGAAAGCGGTGAAGGTTTCGTCCTCACCTCGCTCGTCAAGATACCTATCCGTCATTTCCTTGATAAACTCGGGGATATACTTTCCGTGAATCTTGCCGTTGGGAAGTCCATAAGAGCCTGCATTATCAACGGCATGACCACCCAAGAGCACCTGATAATACGGCGCGATGTGGTCCCCAAATCGCCGAGATGAGCCAAAGAAACCGATGTTGGCGATGTGGTGTTGGCCGCACGAGTTTGGGCAACCGCTAATCTTGATTCGCAGGTCGTCGAGTTCAGATTTCACGCCGGTCTGGATGAAATGGTCTCTCAGGTGTGCTGCCAAACCGCGAGAAGACGACACTCCTAATTTGCAAGAATCGGTGCCCGGGCAAGCCGTAATATCAACCGTAGATTCCGCACCCGGATCGCCCAAACCGACGGCTTTCAATTCACGATAGAGTGCGGGAAGGTCGGTCATCGTGACCCAACGCAGCACAAGATTCTGCTCTACAGTCGTGCGAACCGTCTCCTTCACATATCGACGGGCAATGTCCGCCAGCGCCCGCGTTTGGTCGGCGGTGATGTCTCCCAGCGGAAGTGTGACAGTGACGAATGCATAACCAAGCTGACGCTGTGAACGAACGTTTGAGGCGTACCACTCCTCGAATCCTTCCGGCTTTGTGACTCCGTTCAGTTGCGTCGGCGGCTTCAGCGGCTCTTCGTCATACGCATTGAGATTTTCAAGATAACTTGTCCATGCGGGGTCATGTCGCAGTTTCTCACGTTCTTCAAGCACCAAGTGTCGGAACTCGTCAATCCCAAGTTTCCCGACAACGAACTTCATCCGTGCTTTGTTGCGGTTTTTCCGCTCGCCAAGCCGAGTAAATACTTTGGCAATCGCCTGTGAAATCGGGAGCAACTCCTCCTCCGGTAAAAACTCATCGAAAACCTTTGCCTGATGGGGTACCGCACCAAGACCGCCGCCAACGAGAAGTTTGAACCCTCGTTTTGGTTTGCCATCGACCTCTTTCATAACCGCAACTGCCCCGATGTCGTGCATGTATCCCAAACCACAGGCATGTTCATGGCAACCGGAGAACGCAATCTTAAATTTCCGTCCGAAATCTTGGGCATCGGGGTGACCCAACATAAACGCGGAGAGTGCCTGCGAATGCGGAGTCACGTCAAACGCCTCATCATGGCATACACCGGAAAGCGGACAAGCTGTTACATTTCGAACCGCATTCCCGCACGCTTCCTTTGTGGTAATGCCGACAGACGCGAGCCGTCGCATCAACTCCGGCGCGTGATTGATGTCAACGTAGTGATATTGCACATCTTGGCGCGTAGTAATGTGGATAATATTGTCCGACATCTCCTCGGCGATATCAGCGAGCATCTCAAGTTGCGCCGCATTCAATCCGCCGAACGGAATCTTCACACGAATCATTTGTGATTGATTGTCGCGTTGTCCGTATACTCCGTGACGCAATCTGAACTCGGTGAAAAGTTCCTCCGGCACGTCGCCATCTTGGAAGCGATTAAGCTGTGTTTCAAAAATCTCAATCGCGCGGCCAACGTCCTCGGGAATCGTGTCTATGTTATAAGGTATTGCCGCTCCCGTCGCCATTTCTTTCTCCTTAGTTTTTTGCGGTAATGATGGAAAGAGAAACTGTCCTCTGCAAATCTCAAAATTGGATTGTGCAAGCCTGCCGATAAAAGATTGAAGGTGACCAATGTAGTCGGATTTACGTATAAAATTTTAGACCAATTTGATTATATTTAGATCGGCTATAGTATAATACAATTTAGAGTAGCAAATCAAACTTTATTTGGTCTGCAGGACAATCGCCCCAGACCCTAGAAGATTAACCGACCGGATAGCGAATGCGACAATACTTCCATAGAGATCTCAGTGCGATAGCAACCCCGATGACCAAGCCGTCGATTGTCCCTAATTATCTTGTCATTCAATCGTTGCTCCTTTCTTCAACTAAGTCAGTGGAAATCAAGAAAGGTAATCCTACAAAATTTACGCACCGACCTACGTCAAGAAAAGATGAACTTCGCATGGGGGAGGCAGATGTATTGAAAACACGAAAGTCACAGCAATGGGCAGGACAAGGTTTAAGGTTTGATGGCGTGCAAACCATCAGCAACTGTTCAGAATTGGTTCGCGCACATTGTTTTATTCTTGAATAACCGCTGACATCCTATCGACAAATAAATCGTCGTAACCCTAAGAGCCTGTTTGAAAAGTACATTTGTAGGGTGCGCACTGCGCACCAACCTCTAAAAGCCCCAGAGTGGGATCAAGGGAGCGAATAGCGACTGCGATAGAGATCCATGAAGGTGTATAGAAACGCCAAAACCCCGTGCACCTAAGCCCCAGCGGGGATCAAACGAACGGATAGTGAGTGCGATAGCAATCCCATAGGTACGTAGCAGGCAACAATTAAGACATGGAAGAACTTCCCACAAATGACCAAAAATGGCTTTCCTATCGATTATTCAAACAGGTTCTAAACGAAGACCGGGGGAATGGATGCAGAGAATTGCAACTCGCCTCAATTCCCTACCATGTTGCGAAGTCCCTGAGAAATAAGACTACCTCTGCTGTAATGGCGTTCAGTAAAGATTCGCCCTTTTCCGCAGTCGCGTGTTGAGGTCCTCCCATTGCGCCGGTTGGTGTCCAAGTATTCATCCGTTTGGCGACATTGACTCGCCCGCCCTGTTCGCTATGGAAGAACGGCGAGTCCACTAGAGGGGGGCTTGACGTGACTCTGTCCATCCGCATAATCTCGCCGTGCAACGATAACATCATGGAGGTCTCGTATTCGCAGGCGTGTGATAACTGTTTCGTCTGCATGCCGTGGTTTTCCGCCGCCATGACGGGCGATGCGACTGACCAATAGGACGCCAGTGCCATCCAGAGATTGTTGTACACTTCGGATTCGGTAGACAACTCCGTAATCGCCTGTGTGCCTGGAATGACATTGCCGCCGTGACCGTTCAGGAAGAAAATCCGTTGAAATCCCGCTTTGCTAATAGAACGTACGATGTTCTTAATGATTAATGTATAAACATGATTGGGAACGCTCGTCGTTCCGGGCAAATCAAGATGATGATCTGATGCGCCAAGCCACAGCGTCGGTAGAAAGTACGTCTGCTCACGAAGCTCTTGTTCGACACGTTCGGCGACCACGGTGACCAAATACGTGTCCGTTAGGAGCGGGGAATGGTGGCCGTGCTGCTCCATTGAACCAAGCGGAACCACAACAACTTTATTCTTGTCCGCTTGCTCAATATCCACCCAACAACCATCACCATATTTCACAGTATCTTTCCTCCTCGCCCACGTTCGAGGGCGCGATTAAATTTCATCGTGTGTCGCAACACGCATTTCATTCTGTATCATCTTCACCGTAAATGGCGTTAATTTCACCGCTGAAGTGATCGAGAATAACTTGACGCTTCAGTTTAAGAGTGGGCGTCATCTCATCCTCTTCTTGTGTAAATTCTCGACTTAGCACGGCGAACATTCTAGGGCGTTCAAAGTCTGCAAAGTCTACCACGAGCCGATTGATTTCTCCTCGGATGAGTTGTCGAACTTCCTTGGTTTCAACCAGCGTCGCATTATTCCCCGTATCCAAGCCTTGCTCTTTCCCGTATTCTCCGAGTGCGTCGAAATTCGGGACAACCAGCGCGGCAACGCTTTTCTGTCCATCCCCGATTAACATAACCTGACTGATATAATCGCTTTGTACAAGTTGGCTTTCAATCGGTTGCGGTGCGACATTTTTCCCGTTGGACAACACGAGAATGTTCTTCTTTCGGTCTGTAATCTTCAGAAATCCGCCTTCATCAAACAGACCAATGTCTCCGGTGCGGAACCAGCCATCGGGGCCAATTGCCTCTGACGTATCCTCGGGTCGATTGTAATATCCTTTCATGATATGTGGTCCCCTAGATAGGATTTCGCCATCTTCGGCAATTTTGACTTCAACACCGGGAATGGGTTTGCCAACGGTGCCAAATTTCCAAGCGTTTGGGCAATTTACGGAAATCACCGGCGAGGTTTCAGTCAAGCCATATCCTTCAAGAATCAGAATACCAGCCGCATGGAAGAATTCTGCAATGGATTGGGGCAAGGCGGCGCCACCCGACACAAAAAATCGCAATCGTCCGCCTACTCTGGCTAGAATTTTCCCGAAAACCAATTTGTTTGCAAGTCCCATTTTCAGCTTCAATAGGAAAGACGGTTCCTTGTGCGCCTGTATAGCCTGACTCACCTTTTTGCCGGTTTCTACCCCCCAGCCGAATATCTTCTGTTTAACGGGCGAGCCCTCTTTCACTGCACGAAGAATCCGCTCATGCATCGTCTCATAGAGACGAGGAACACTCGCCATAACAGTAGGACGTACCTCCCCCAAGTTTTTAGCGACCGTAAACGGGCTTTCCGCATAGGCAATGGTCGAGCCACAAGTAAGTGGCAAATAATGTCCTGCCATTCGCTCAAACACGTGTGATAGAGGTAAAAATGACAGAAGTACATCCTCTTGGCTAATGCCTATAAGCTCAACACAGGCGCTGGCATTGAACATGAAGTTGTGATGGGTAAGCATTGCCCCTTTTGGATCGCCGGTTGTCCCTGAAGTATAAATGATTGTGACAAGATCGTCGGCGTTTGCCGCTTCGCTTGCTTCTTGGTAAATTTGAGTTCCATTCTCGACCTTCTTGCCGAGGTCGCACACTTCCTCAAAGCTCAAATCTTGACCATCTGTGTCCGACTTTGTGGCGTCAAAAACAATGACTCGCTCAAGATGTGATACGTTCTCTCGGAATGCCTCAATCTTTTTCAACTGGTTTTCATTTGATACACATACGATTTTGGCTCCTGAATCTTTCACTATATACTCTACTTGGGCGGGTGTCAGCGTTGGAAACATGGGTACATTCACGCCGCCCGCAGCAATAATCGCCAAGTCTGTAATTGCCCATTCTGGACGGTTCTCGGACAATAATACAACGCGGTCACCTCGTTCCATACCAAGCTCGACGAGTCCTAAAGCGAAGTTTTCCACACGCTCTCCGAGTTCGGCGTAGGAGATAGCTTGATAACTACCGTCAATCTTGCTAGAGAGTGCCGCTTTCGATCCGTAATGACGAATCGAATTCGCAAGCATTTCATTAATGGTCATTTTATCCATAATTTTATCCTTGCATTCTAGACTGGACGTTAGGAATCTGGAGCTTATTAGTGGTTTTCGTTACTCAAGAAAATGAGATGGATTTATGTGAAAATGCGTTCAATTGCGTTCAATACAGATAGCTTATTCTAAAAAAATGGGACCGTAAATGCCGTTTGAATTCCAAAGCGCGATTGTTAGCGGCTAACCCGCTTACGTCTTCCCGCAACATGCGATGCTGGGACGCCTACCTCCTCCACAGGACTGGAAGACCTCCGTGCAGTTCCATAAATAATCCAACTACCAACGATTGCCAATGCAATACTAATTAGTTGTGCTGTCGTCAACCCGGCGATGACACGCTCACTCGCCCGCCAGAACTCGGCAATGAAACGTTCAACTCCCGCCGCTACAAGTCCCGCGCCCACCAGCCACCCGGCTATCCCCTCTTTCTTTTTACGGATTGACCATAGTAGTGCAAAACCGACGAGCGACAATCCAAATTCATACAGGGGCGTTGGGTGAACGGGCACGTTTATGGGAACCGTGCCTCTTGGAAATGGCATTGCCCAAGGCAAATCCGATGGCGGACCATAGTCACCATCCCCAGAGAGGAAACATCCGATTCGTCCAATGCCATATCCGAGTAAAAGTAGAGGAGCAAGAGCGTCAAGCGTTGGCAAGAGAGGGTCGGAAGATCGATGTATGACCCAGATCGCGGCTGCAAACCCTCCAATTAGACCACCATACCACACAAGCCCGCTGTTTGAGAACAATTCTCTTAATGAAAGGCTGCCATCTTGCAGGGATGAATAAAGTTTTGCGCCAATGATACCGCCTAAAGCGCCCCATAAAATAATAGATGAGGCAAGCCTAGGCTCAAGTCCTTTTCGTTTGAACTCGCGTTGCCCCATATACATACAAGTAAGGAAGGCAAGCGCCATCATCAACCCATAACTGTGTACCGCTATAGGTAGGTGGATCGGGCCAAGGTGTAGGGTTGGTAACTCAAATATGGTTGGATACATGATTCATCACGAAAAAGAGAGATGGTTGTCTCATTCACCCGCAGCAACATCTTTTAAAGGTAGGCAAAACATCCAAAGCACAACCGAAACTGTGTGCTAAAATCCTAATATCCACCCAAACCGCTACTGCGCCATTAGAATATTCGACCCCCTAAAAAATGTCAAGCAGAATCTCGCTCCTAATTCGTCTGTTTTTTTTGAAAAAGGCTTTGCAAACTTTTCTGAAATGTGCTATACTTGGCGCATCCAACTTCCGAGAGACGCTAGGAGCGTTATACCGCAAGGGTTTTCCTCTGTTTTGTAGTATTCTCTGCAACGTGCCTCAGGTATTGGAAAGGGTAGCAGCATTTATGACTCGACGGGAACTCTGGTTGGCGCTTGCATCGGTTGAAGGCATCGGCCCGATTCGAATTAATCGGCTCTTGGCTCGCTTTGGAAGCGTGGAAAAAGTTTTTGATGCCGAATGCTCGGAAATCGCTTGTCTTCCGCTTTTCAATCCGGTTTTAGCGTCGCGTGTTTTGGAAACTCGAGAGCGCCTCGGTAAATTTCGACGCCAAATGGAGTGGCTCAAGAGTCAAGGCGTTGAGGTTTTGTGCTTGGAAGATGCAAATTACCCTGATAAGTTGAGGGTCATTTCCAACGCTCCGCCAATTCTTTATAAAAAAGGTAAATTGACGGGAGTCAGTCGGAAGGCTATAGCAATCGTTGGTTCGACTCAGCCGACACAGATGGGCATTCTGACAACCTTGGAGTTGTCGAAGTCTCTCGCTCAGGCAGGTTTCACGGTTGTTAGTGGCTTTGCCAAGGGGATTGACACTTCTGCCCATTTTGGCGCGCTTTCGGTGGGTGGAAAGACCGTGGGGGTGTTTGGTGGGGATCTTTTTTCGATATACCCCACAGAAAATCGACCGCTTGCAGCGCAAGTTTGTAAAAGTGGCATGCTCCTGTCTGAACATCCGTTTGATAAGCGGCCCACACCCGCAAATCTAATTCTACGTAACCGAATTATCAGTGGGCTGTCAATTGCGACAATTGTAGTTGAAGCCAGAGAAAACGGCGGCGCGGTGCGCACGGCAGGCTATGCCCTCGAACAAGGACGTGCGGTTTTCGCTTACGACTGGCAAAAAAGTCATCGCTTGAGCGAGGGCCCTCGCCATCTTCTTCAACGAGGGGCAATACCAATCACTCTTGGACGGCTGAGGATATTCAGAATCGTCTATTAAATCCGGAACTGTTCACGGAGCAACCGAGGAATAGTTCTCTAGTTGAGCAAATGGAACTGTTTTAGGAGGTGTTTTTGAAGACTTAAGAACTTCGGTAGGCAAAAAATTTGGAAAAATGTGCAGGTTTTTCTTTACAACAATCGGAAATTCTGGTAGACTATAATCTACCTTGCACGAATTAAGTCAAAAACATGCGGATGCTTGGTTGATTGAAAGCATTACAACACTTGGCATGTTCTTGAGGTTTGACATTGGCGCTGCTGCTAACGGGATTGAAAATCTATTGAATACTTCACCCTTCGGGCACATATGCCGATTTTGATTGCGAGGACTGATTTAGGCTGTCTAGCTAAACCTAGATGTTTTTATACGCAAATTAAAAAGGAGTAGAAATAATGCACAAGCTCTTTCGAACCTTAGCTTTGGTAATGACTGCGATGTTGGTTTCCTACGTAGTTGGATGCGGTGGTGGTGAGACGGAACCGGATGGTCCTGCGTCGGCTACGACCGTTACGGCTGATCCACCGAGTGGATCTACGGTTCCGTCAAATGCCGTAATCAAGCTTACCCTCGATCAGGCGGTTGATGCTGTTGCAGGCGCAACGGGCTCAGGGAAAAACTGGGAGGTTGCGGCGGCCGGTAACTTGAGCGTGACTTGGACCAACAAGGATGGATCTGCTGGAGGACCTGAGACCTTCACCTACACGCTTCAAGCTCCGGATAATGATGCGCCGAAGATTACCGGCGGCACGGTAACCAATGGAGCTAAAGATGTTGATCCCGGACCTATAAATGCGGATAAGATTCAAATCACGTTCGATGAGGATGTTACCGGTACAGCCGAATTGAACTTTGAGGACAATACATCTGCTGGTTGGCAAGGGGCGGTTACGGGCATGAATGCCGAACTTACCCCTGTTGCAGGGAAGGAACTCGCCAACTCGGTGACCTATGTAGTCGTGCTCAACGTTAGCGATAAGGCAGGGAATAAGGCTGCGTTCATGGTCGAGTTTACTACCAAGGCAAAAGAATAGGTGTTTTAGCCACCCGGTTCGTTGAAATGCTGTTTTCAAGGCAACACGTTATAGAACGTGTTGCCTTTTTTTGTTCCATTTTCAAGAGAAAGCTGCACATTCTGAGGCTATAGTCATGTCCATTCATGTGTACCCATATTAATGAGAGAAATTAGCGACTTGATTGTTGAAGATTGTTACGACAAACTTACTGTAGGAGCGATCTCCCGATCGCGACCGCCTGTCGCTAGGAAAGCTCGCTCCTACAGAAGACGCGCAATAAATTGCACTACGATGAATCAAACTGCATAAATCCTATATGTGTAATTCTCAGTTGTAATGACTATAATTGTAGGGGACGGCCCCCCCCATGGTTGTAAAGGACAACCATGACTGTGCCGAGGCGGCGGCGTGCAATCTTCTCGGAGACCGATTGGGAGGTATCTGTTGCGAGAGGATGAACTCAGGGAAGGATTCCGGCTAAGGGAGGAAATCGGCGATTTGATGATCGCGCAGATTCCACACAGAAACAGGGGTGATTTTATCCGCTAGTGATTAACTGAGCGAATAGATCAAACGACTGAACAAGGAGTGTGATAGAGATTCCGAGGCGATAGCAATCCCATAGATATCGGTAAAACCCAACTATCTACCATCGATAACGTAGGGACATGTGCTCAATCGAATTTAAATCAGATGTAGCCAATCATGCAATAGAAAATCAACGCGCTGAATCAAGAGCGAAACACGCCCCATTACGGTATTGCCAAAAGCTGAGCCGAATCCGACCATGAGGAAGATAATCCCCACCTTTGAGATTCCACCAACAGCGCCCCGATGTTCAATTGAGAAGAAGAAGTATGTCAGCGTACAGATTACGCCGACAAGCATCAAGATTACGCCGAAAATCTCAAAAGGCCCCAGAGCTCCGGCATGAATCTGCCCGAACGGCGTTAATGTGCCGTGCACCTGGCGGAAGATGCTAGTTTCCATAACATTGGGGATGGCTTGTCCTGAACTGATTCCGATAAGAATGGCGATCGGATATCGGATTAACCAACTGTACTTCGGAACAAGACGAGCAAAGAACAGTAGGCCAATGGCAATCGGAATGAGTTTGAGAAGTCCCATGAATTCACGTTTCGTGACAGCTTCCCAGAACGGATCCCATGCAAACGGGATTAATCCTTGATGGATTGAGAACACAATTCCGTAGCCGACCGAGAGTCCTACAAAGAGATGTTCGGCGAAACGGTAAAATGGATTGTCACGATAAAGAAAACTATAAATGCACAGCGTAAAAAATGCAGCGACCCAAATTCCAAGGACTTCCACCTCGTAAACCTCCTATTGCGTCCTGCGTCGTTGGATAAAGAAGGCAACATTTCCTATAATGACCAAGGCGAAAACCAGCAGATGAACAAACGATTGGACACTCATTCCCGCCGTTGCTTTTTCAGGCGTGTCAATTAACGTTTCATATTCGGCTGCACCCAAAAGCCCGGGCATCAACCCGACCAACTGCCCTGTTTGTATGTAGGGGTATAGCTCGGACACCATAACTCCTGTTACTCCAGCCGCTACTTGTTGTTTGTACTTGGCGTTCGTATAAGTAATCCATGCAACCGGCGTCGCCGACGAAGCCAAATCGAGGACCAGTGCAATTTGGTCATAATTCTTTACTTCCTGCATCATCGGAATCTCCGACAACGGCTTTCCTTGATAATCAGCGCCAAAAACGCTGTCAATCGCTGACCCCATTCCGAGGATGACTTGTGTGCCGCCGGGCCGAAAACCGAGAAATACATAATCCTCTCCATCCACCGCTTCCATCTCCGCCGCGGTATTGCCCATGACCTTGTCCCCCAACCTGGCCCCAACGTTAAATAGTGTCATACCAATGATTCTAACATTTTTCCTGAAACAGTGCCGCAAAACCGCAGTCGCCATTGGTTCCAGCTCCGCGAGCGATGAAGGCCCATAATTGAACGCCATGAGAATTGTGGATTCGGCCGGCAGTTCATCTATATAGTCATATATGCTACGAGTAGGCTGCGAGACAGTAATGGGAAAACTGACTCTCAAGAATGAAGGAATGATCACTGCTAACGCCACAAAGATAAAAATAATGCGCCGGTCAATCCCCATCAATATTTCTAGCACGGCTTCAATCCCCTCCTCCTAGATAGGAGCGCTCGATTCCAAAGATAATCCGTATAGACTGAGAAATCACGCCAAGGCTTACGCCAAGAATTATTCCCCGTCGAGATGAGAGATTTGGATTATCCAAGATCCACTGTCTCGCCGTTGATGGGAAATAATCTCCTATAGGTATTGTCTTGATTACAGGTATCTTCTCGATCCAGACAGGAATTGTCTTGTTCCAGATAAGATCGCCGATGGGAGCGTTGCCAATCATCACAATAAGCGCGGCGACAAGGAGAAGCGTAGCTTCAAGCGTGCGGGCGCGGAAAGCGCGGTACGAAGCTGATGCGATGAAAAATGCAAGCAGGGAAAACATCGTTGCTTCCATCGGCACTTGAACATTGTCGAAAAGCCATTCGAATACTTTGTCCTTGGGGCCATTGGGAAGTCCGAAAGCAACCATCACGATTATTCCGATGAAAACCAAGTAGCTATACTGCCAATGCTCAACACGCCGTTTTATTCGTATCAAATGGTTATGTACAAGTGTAACTACGCCAATGACAAGTGCGAATGGACCGATAATCAGTGACCAGTTAATGATTTCTGCTCGCAGTCCTTCGGAAAAAGGGTGCGGACTAAACTCGACGAGCATCATCACAATGCCGAATAGGAAACACAGGATTAGCGGAACTTGTCGTCTCATAATACCTCAACGTGGTCAAATGTCCAACTACTGAACTCCTCGAAAGAACGTAGACATCCAGGTGATTCCTGCCAGTTCCAAAATTACACCAAGGATAATGCCAGCGAACAGTATAATCTTCCCATAATCTTGCCCTTTCAAACTGCCGAGCAACATGGGTTCGCGAGACAAATAGGCGCTCGCTGCGTAAAGCTCTTCGCCAATTAACGTATAGTCGCATGCTGTGATGAAAAATGGCAACTGTGAATCCGAGTCGCTTCCTGCTATCTGAATTGCGCCCACAGAATTTCCCGTCTCGGCAAGAATCAGTGATTCAGCATAGAAAGTGCCCTGCATAAACACGGCTGCTGGCTTCTCTCGCACCATCATTCCGTCTACCGCTGCCGCATAAGCGAATTGGCTCTCTGTGACAAAGAAAATGTTGTCTTCACTGTACGCATCAGGGCGCCCTTCACCAAGATAAGCGGCCTTCACCATCTCGCGAACAACATTCATTACAATCGGATCATTACACGGCACGCGAAGCGGCGTTTCGTAATCAGCCGTTTTTCTTGCAACTTGACTGAGAATGTTCATGCTCGCAATAGTTGCAACGTCACCGATGCCGCCTAATCCTAGGATGTACAGTATTGGACGCCCCATTTCTGTTGATCTGCCAATGGCCTCGTCCACGGCCTCCAAACCGGCGATACGGCGAATAAAAATGTCGCCGCCGCCTCGCGCGTGATAGATAGAGTAGATGACAGCGACCGAGAAAAGGACAACCGATACAAAAATCCCGGTTTTTTCCACATCAAACCATTTCTGGAAGAACTGGAGTACCCATTTTAGAAAAAGCCATTGAAACCATTGGGTTCCTGTTGCTGCGGCTGTTTCTTGGGCGAACGCAAGATTGCCGCTGCAGCCAAGAATAACCACCAGAAGAACCAAAAGCGGTATCATTTTTTTTAAAATCATTAAGAAGTTGTATCCTTTCACCTGCTCCAAACCGGGGGACAACCTATCACACCCTACATGATAATACAAGGGAAAATAACCTGATAACTTTTATTTCTACGGGCGTTCTATTGCGTCAGAATGCGTGTCTCACCAGCGCATTGCCGCCTCGCGGTAGAGAAGGATTTGCTGCATATTTCGCGGAATGGTTAGCTGGATCGATTTACGCTTTCGATTGGCATCCTTTAGGATAATCGGTGTGCGAATCATATTGGTCATGGTTACCAGCTTTGATTGATAGAAAACCCAGAAGCGTTGTTCGGTGTAAGGATTGATGATATATTCCGAACCTGAAAACCGTTCGTGCTTTGGGTATTCTAGGGGAATTGTCTTATCGTGTCCTTCTAAGAACAACTCGGACGGGGGCTCTTTCGGAGAGTAGCCACTCAATTTACAATTTCTTAAGCGAATCGGCATTCCGGATTTGTTAGTCAGATGGAGGGATACGACAATCGCCAACCTGTGGTTATCGTCGCGGTTGATAAACCATGTATCATCTTCGATGTTCTCGACAGTAAGTCCCGGAATCTGCCGCTGACGATGATAAACTATGGCTAACACAACAAAACCCGCAAGCCCGGTCAGTGTCCACACCCCTGCCGATGTCGACAGGAATTGCTGCAACTCCTTCAATAGTTCCTGTAGCACATGCTCTCCTTTGTGCGAAAATCTGGGCACAATTATGTCATAGAAACCATGAAGGCGCAAGGAAATTCATCTTGCGCACTGCCATCGTATATGATATTATCTTGCGTTCGTGCATTCGCTGTAGCCGTCAACAAAACCAAACGCAAAGATGTTTTGAACTGTAGCAGAATTGCAACCGAGCGGTTTCAAAAAGACTGCACAAACTCCTTCCATTTGCACTGTTGCCCGAGTTTTGAGTGCGCCATAGTTTAGCTGGCACAGTGTTTGCGCTCCGGTGATTGGTTTTGATTGAAGTTAAATTCACAAAAACCTGAACCGTACATGTTCTGGAAGGAGACGAATTCATGTTTGTGCAAACACATCATACTTTCCCGGTAGTCTTTCTGACCCTCTCGCTAATCTGGACATTCGGTTGTGAGATAAACGACTCGGTTGAACCTGACACGGAGCCGGCTGCAATTCCACGTGGTGTGGTGAGCATCACTGGGAATGGGCGAATAACCGTTGAGTGGTTCCCTAATGGCGAGCGGGATCTCGCCGGCTATAAAGTTTGGCGAAGTCATGACGACAGGGAATATGACTTATTGGCAGACCTTTCAGCCGACGCGTTTCGATATGTGGACGATGATGTGAGAAACGGCAGCACCTATTTCTATGCGGTTTCGGCGTACGATTACGATGGCAACGAGAGCGAATTGAGTCCGGAACAGGTGTACGATGCGCCGCGGCCATCCGGAAATAGTATTACACTGGATGATTTTGCCCTTGTCCCAGCCCGGAGCGGGTTTGATTTCTCGCGACCTGAGCGAGGGTCGATTCCATGGGATTCGCGTGCGGCGGATGTCTATTTTGGATGGGACACACTGGTCAATGTTGCCTACCTGTATTCGGACAACTTAACCAAAATGCAGGACATGGGTTACCACAAGAAATTTAGCGAGGTTGATGTTTCACCACAAGCGGGCTTTACGGGGGAGTTTGTTGAACTCATTTAAGGGCACATCTATAGTGTTTTACACGCCTGACGGAAATTACGCAAAAATCCGCACGACTGCGGTTTCCGATAGCTACGTGACATTTGATTGGGCGTACCAGACCGATCGGAACAATCCTGAGTTAGCGCCGCCTGCTCCGAGAAACTAAATTCATTACGCAATCTGAAATCTCATCTAGCATTACCTCTCGGTTGTGTTGTTTGTGCCAATTTTCAACCCCTCGCGGCCGATCCGCTTTGCGACATTAAAGTCAATGAGCGGTCAATATGTAGGGATAGGACGAAGATTTTCAGCGCGGATGCAACAAAAAGATAGCAAGAGGAAATCACCCGTTTCCCAGGAGATTGCGATGTTGCATCCTACCGAAATCGTGCGATTGAGCCGCCAACGGATCGGGGCATCAGTTCTGGCTTGGCTTGCGTTGTGGTGTATACCGTGTGGTGCATCAACACACCTGTCACTACTTGATGCAAAAGACTTGGAGCCGTTTCCGATTAGAATCGGAGAAATTCTGACTTATACGGTCAAAATTGCGGGCATATCTGCCGGAAAACAAGTTACTAAGGTGGTTGAACAGACCACATTGGATGGACATGAAGTTTATCGTTTGACATCGGAATCACGGACGGACTCGCTGTTTGCAAAGTTTTACCATTTCCAAGATTTAAAAGAAAGTTACATTACGACAGATCAATTTTATCCTGTTCGATTCACGAAGAACCTTGAAGACCGTAGCTACCAGGCACGCGTCAAAGTCAACTTTTTCTGTGAGGACGGTGCTACCGAGTATTCTAAGAATGAGGCCTGTAAGAAGATTAAGGCTCCGATTGGTACACAAGATGAGTTATCAATGGTTTATTTTGTCCGATCCAAAGATTTCAAAGTTGGGCAGACATATTCTTTTCCGGTATTGATAAAAGACGCCGTTCAAGATGTTGTTCTCACTGCCTATCGCCGCGAGGTGATAAAGACGGAAGCCCTTGGACGGGTGGAAACCATTGCATTGCGCACATCGCACGGTTATTTGATATGGTTGACCAACGACGAGCATCGTTTTCCTGTGCGTATTGAGGCGGAAACCCGCGCGGGTAGTAAATTAGTTGGAACACTTAAGAGCGTTGATTTTGCCGAGTAGGTTGAGGGCGTGTTAGATTTGCTGCAACAAACAGATACTTATCAGAAGCTCATTGAGATTCTTACAAGTCATCTCCCGAGTTCCGAGACCAGATCAGTTACGAGCGGAAAAGAAAATTCGGTCCTACCTTGGTTAACAGGAGTGCATGGACCATCCCTCTCCTACCTGCTGGCAGCGTTGGCGAAAGACGCTCCCGAAACGTCCTTTCTAGTTGTCCTGCCCTCCCTTCAAGAGGCCGAAAAAGTCGTTCAAGATTTACCGGCATACGGCTTTGAAGATGCCCAGTTTTTCCCCGACCTTCAGAATTTTCTATACGATGGCGTTGCCCCGTCAAAAAGAGTTACCGCGGAGCGAATGAATTGCCTCCATAGCCTTATGGGCGGAAAACGTACGATCGCCATTACTTCCGTAAAGGCATTGATGCATAGAGTTCTCCCCAAGGCTATTCTGGAGTCGGCGTTTCTTCGGGTAAGTGTGGGAGATGAAATTAGTCCTGACAAGATTGTTGAGGTATTGGTGCATAGCGGCTATCAGCGGACTGATCTGGTTGAGGTCAAAGGGGAATTCGCCCGTAGAGGGGATATTTTGGACGTGTATCCGCTTGTTTCTGACGAACCAATCCGTATCGAATTTTTTGGGGACGAAGTCGATATAATTCGCGTGTTCGATCCGACTTCGCAACGATCGGTTAAGGTACTGAAATCGGTTATGTTCAGTCCGATGCGTGAAATGCTGATTACCGACGAGGCGATTGAAGCATGGCGGACACAAGCGAATCAGCTTATAGAAGATGATACATCGACAAAGTTTCGGAGCGAAATTCAGGGAATTACGGAACGCTTGGAAAGCGGAATAAACCTGGATGGACTTGAAGCGTTACTTCCAATCCTATATCCGAACGCGAGCGTTCTTTCCGAATACCTGTCGGGCAGAATTGTCACACTTCTGGTTGAGCCGACGTGGCTTGAGCGCGAAGCCGATCGAATTGTTGAAGGAGCGAACGGATTGTATGAAAAGAGAAAAGCCTTAAATCAATTCATGGTGTCACCCGATCAGATGTTTGTTCCGTTTGAGACGCTAATGTCCGTACTCAAAACTCGACCGACTCTGCAAGTGTCTTCCTCGCCACTCCCCGAGGCCGGATCCGAAGAACCTTTAGATTTCGGTATGCAACCTCTCAGCCTTTATCGAGGCAACTATCAAGTGGTCATAGACCAAATAAAGGAATGGACTGACGCGGGCTACTTCGTCAACATCTTCTCCGAAACTCCGAAACAAGCAACGCGAATGCAAAGCATCCTAGGCGATCACGGTCTTCCCGATACCCAGACGACTGTGAGTGTTGGTGGCATCAGTGAAGGTTTTCTGAATAAGTTCCTCAAGCTCGCTATTTTGTCCGAAGATGAGATATTTGGGCGGGAGCGTCGATTGCCTCAGCGTCATTCTACGTTCAAAGAAGGGGCGCCAATCCTTAGCCTCATCGATCTCAAAGAAGGCGACTATATAGTGCACGTTTCGCACGGAATCGGGATTTACGAGGAGATGCGGCGCCTTGATATTGATGGAAAATCTCAGGATTTTCTGGTGTTGAAATATGCGGATGGCGACATACTGTACGTTCCAACCTATCAAATCGACTTGGTGCAAAAATATATTGGCGGCGGGGGTGAAGAAAGACGTGGACCTCGGCTCGACAAGATCGGCGGAACTTCGTGGCAACGCAGGAAGGCACGCGTCAAAGCCTCGATTGAGCAAATGGCGGATGAACTTCTTCGCCTATACGCAATACGCGAATCCGGTGAAGGGCATTCATTTTCTGCTGATGTACCGTGGCAAGTCGAGTTTGAAGCCACGTTTCCCTTTGAGGAAACTCCCGATCAGTTGAAAGCCATTGAGGACGTTAAGGGTGATATGGAACGTGCCCGTCCTATGGATCGATTGGTCTGCGGTGATGTGGGGTACGGAAAAACGGAGGTCGCCCTTCGCTCGGCGTTCAAAGCCGTGATGGACGGGAAGCAGGTCGCTGTTCTTGTTCCAACGACTATTCTTGCGCTACAGCATTATAACACGTTTGTGGAGAGATTTAGTCCATTCCCTATTCAGGTCGAAATGCTGACGCGTTTTCGCACGGCAAAGGAGTTGGCAGCTGTCAAGCAGGGATTGGCTGAGAGCACGGTTGATATTGTGATTGGGACACATAGTTTGCTCTCCGATAACGTAGAGATTCACGACCTTGGATTGCTCGTGGTTGACGAAGAGCATCGCTTTGGGGTCAAGCATAAGGAAAAGATTAAGCAACTCAAAAAGACGGTGGATGTCCTGACCCTGACAGCGACGCCAATACCACGCACATTGCACATGTCACTCGTCGGGATTCGTGATTTCAGCGTCATCAATACACCGCCCGAAAACCGCATGCCCATTAAGACCTACGTGATGGAGTATGACTCCGCCGTGATTCAGGACGCAATTCTGCGCGAGATGGAACGTGGCGGGCAAATCTTTTTTGTTCACAATCGTGTAGAAAGCATTGCAAGCATTGCGAAGTCCATCCGAGAGCTCGTTCCGCAAGCGCGAGTCGCCATCGGACATGGGCAGATGTCTGAGCGACAACTCGAAACGGTCATGATCGATTTTGTTCAGTACAAGTACGATGTTTTGGTCTGCACCATGATTATCGAATCGGGACTGGACATTCCCAATGTCAACACGATTCTGATCAATCGCGCCGATGCTTTGGGGCTTGCTCAGCTCTATCAGTTGCGTGGGCGAGTTGGACGCGCACAACAGCAGGCTTACGGTTTCCTTTTCTATCCGCAAGGGCGAGTTATCACCGAAGGGGCGCAGAAACGGCTGCGGGTAATTGAGGAGTTCACGGAGCTTGGTTCTGGATTCAAAATTGCCCTCCGAGACCTTGACATTCGCGGTACCGGAAATATTCTCGGAGCGGAACAGCACGGTTACATCGCCACGATCGGCTATGAAATGTATTGTAAGCTGCTTAATGAAACGGTGAAGACCGTATCCGGCGAGGAGGTCAAAGAGTCGGTTGAAACGCGAATTAACCTACCGGTTGAGGCGTATCTGCCGGATGAATATGTTCCGGATAGTCGTCAGAAAGTTTCTCTCTATAAGAAAATTGCTGGCATAGAGACGGCGACGCGCCGAGCAGACCTCGAAGCCGAGATAAATGACCGTTACGGAAAAATTCCGGAACCTGTCGAGATATTGCTCGAAATTGCTCAATTGAAGCATCTGAGTAAAGAATTGGGTATTCAGACCATCGCCGCCGGTGATGAACAGATTAAGATTACATTTGACGATGCGAAGTCGCAGGTGGATCCGACACGGTTAATCCAACTTATTCGGCAAGATCGACGCCTCCGGCTCGCGCCCCCTGCGCGGTTGATGGTAAATATGCAGGGGCTGGCTGGAAAGACGCTAGTGTTGGCAGTCAAAGCGATTCTAAAGCGCCTGATTGAAAATTAAACTGTAGCGGCGTGTCTAAATCGGGTAAACGAACGACCCAAACAGAATTTCCAGTCAACGCTCTTATCGCCTACGTTGGCATATAGTGCGAGAAGAAATAACCAATCGGTTTGATTTAAGACGAGCGGGAACCCGGTTGGAAACCTTCTGTTCATGAAAAACGTACTAATCCATGGTGAAAGTCTCTCAACATATACTTTTCTGTTGCTAGATTTGCCTAAATCTTGCACAAAGTTGCCGGACGACAACGAGGTATTTCAATTAAAGCATGCTAAACTTATGCAAGTCTTTGTGAATATTTGTAGGTTGGGCGTGCGCAAATGGATTATTCGCTTCGAGAGCCCAAAATGCGTAAGTCCTATGCCATATATTCTTAGCGAATAAACCAGTAAACTATCACACACTAAATCTATCCATAAAGGAAAAGGAGATACATATTATGAAGAAGACTCTCTTGATGTCGGTTATGATTCTTGCGGTCTGCTTCTGTAGTTGGCAAATTGCGTTCTCGCACGGAGGAGACTCGGATCATGAGGTGGCAGATGAAGTAGATGAGAGCAAGGTAAGCATTGCCGAATATAGCTGGAATGGTGAACAATTCTCCGTCTCGTTGGCGGACCTCAATGCAAAGATTGAGGATTTGTCCTCATATCGCCAACGTAAACTGCGGGCGAGGGAAAGCAAGGAAGAATTTCTCACGGAACTCATTGAAGACAAGCTGAAAATCCTTGCCGCAGCGGAAAAACGGTATGACGAAGATCTGGAGCACCTTGAACAATGCGAGGACTATAAGCACCAGCTTATGGTTGAAAGAATCTCTGAAGCGGAAGTCGATGAAAAAATCAACGTTACAGAGGAAGAGCTTATGCAATATTACGAGGAACACAAAAGTGAATCCACGTATATTGAAGAAGCGCGGTGCAAGGCGACCTGCATCTCCGTGATAGATAAGGAGCTTGCGCAAACGACGTTTGATGAAATCAAAGCGGGTAAGGATATTCTTGAAGCGGCAAAGGAACTGGCTGAGAAGAATAAACTCAAGGGGCCCGGAGCTGGAACGCGGTCCCCGGGGAACACAGGCAACTTTACAAAAGACGTTGCCCCGAGCTGGCAGCCCTTCATCGATGCGGTTTTCGAGCAAGAAATCGGCGAGATGACGGATACAATCCTTGAAATCGAAGTCGAGGGGACAACCTACTATCTAATCTTCCGAAAAGAAGAATACAAACCTGAGCGACAGAAGGAGTTCGACGAAGTTCGAGAAAGAATTCAGCGGAGGGTTGAGCGTGAGAAAAAGCAGGAACGAATCAAGATCTGGATTGAGGAAATATCGGCGGCAAGCAAACTCAAAACATTCCCGGATCTTATTCCCGAACCTCCCGCTGATGAAACGGATCAACAAGAGGATGGAGGTAGCAACGCAGAGACCTCGGAAAACGCAGAATCTACGGAATCAGACCAACAGTGATTTTTTCCCATATTTAGGAGGCGAAATTATGAAAAGCCAGATGTCTGGGTTAGCAAGTTTAATGTTGATTGGAATTGTTGCTACCTGTGTTGTGTTCAACGGATGCGGTGGCAGCGCGACCGCCGCTGAAGGGACAGTTATCGCGGAATTCGAGTGGGACGGAAAACACCAAATCACCCTCGAAGAGATGATGCAAGAGATTGCTGAATTACCAGAGTACAAGCAGAAAAAGTACAAAGACAAAAGCGGACTTGAAGAATATATGACCTTGATGGCGGAAAGCCGCTTAATCCTCAGCCTCGCCAAGGACCGAAATCTCGACGAAGATGAAGAAATCCTGAAGAAAGTCAGAGATCATCTTCACAAATTAATGGTCGATAAAATCACCGATACTGAAGTCGAGGAAAAACTCGTGTTAACGGAGGAAGATTATCGGCTCTACTACGAATCCAATAAAGAGGATTACATTGATACGGAGAACGTTGAGTTGACATGTATTGCCCTCGATGACGAAGAGCGTGCCACGGAAATATTTGAGGAACTCAAAGGTGGTAGAGACATGATTGAACTCGCCACGGAGTTGTCCGATCACGGTGACTTGGTGGGTCCCGGCTCTGACGCTCAGAATCCAGGCCAACCGGGCAAGATTCGCCGAGGCGCCTTTCCGGAAGGAACCGAGCCATTCGTGGATGCCGCTTTTGCGGCAGCGGTTGGTGAGTTTCATGATGGTGTAATCAAAATCACTGTTCGCGGCAAAAATTACTTCATCATCTTCCGCAAAGACAAACATAATGAAGAACGGCAAAAGACATTCGACGAAGAAGGTGTCCGCAGCAATGTCGAACGAGCCGCTAAACGGCAAAAGCGCAAAGAACTCATGGCGCAATGGCTTACCCAACTTCGAGATCGGGCAAAGATTCAAATCCACAGTGAACTCATTCCCGAGACGCCGGCGGAAGAAGAAGAGGCCGAGGAAGAACAGGTGAACGAGGAAGATTCGACAGAGTCGGAGGAAAATCAGCAGGAGCTGGACGAAAGCATGGCGCCTAACGAAGAAGCCACGACGCCAGAGTAAGCGCTGTGCATTGCTCACATTAACTCGGAACTACCACGGGTGAATCGACAAGCAGGTTTGCCGTTCAAGGGTTATAACAATCTCTTGAACGGCAGAATCTGGGAGTTTGTTTGAAACTTTATTTTGGGTAGAGTCATTTGCCTTGAAATCAATCATGGGAATCGATAGTAATTGCGATAGAGCTCCTATAGAGATTCGGAATTAGTAGCTTGTAGCTTTTAGACTGACGACAAACATAAAACTTGGTACCCTGTCGTAAATCTTTTCGTCGCACGTAGATGTCCATAGTGACTATTCTTCTCGTAGGAGTTTGCTATGGACATTTTGAATCTTATGAAAGAGTTTCCAAATCAAGAATCTTGTCTCAGATTTATAGAGGAAAAACGTTGGAAGGACGGTGTTTGCTGTATCCACTGTGGCAGTGAAAAAGTTGGACGCAAGAACAGAAACGACATTACTACTGGTTGGAATTGCTACGATTGTGAATCTAGCTTTTCGGCTACAGCAGGAACCATCTTCCATGGTACCAAGATACCTCTCCAGAAATGGTTTTTGGCTATCTCAATCCTTTCCAATGCCAAGAAAAACATATCGAGTTGTCAGCTTGCTCGTGACTTGGACATGAATCAAAAGTCCGCTTGGTATATGGCAATGCGCCTCCGTGAGAAAATGAGTGATAGTGATGAATTGCTGAAAGGGATAGTTGAAGCGGACGAAACCTATGTCGGCGGCAAACCCAGAGCAAAATCTAAGAGAGGTAGAGGCACAAATAAATCTCCCGTCATCGGCGTAGTCGAGAGAGGCGGTCGGGTGGTTGCTAAATTCATGAAGGTTCTATCTGGTGAAAATATCAGAGAATTCATCCTTAGCAATGTCTCACCCGATGAGTCTATTCTTATGACTGATGAATTTCGCTCTTACAATAGTCTGGACGAAGATATCGAAAGACATGTTATCCATCACCAAGAGAGATATGTTTCTGAGGACGGCGTAACTCACACCAATACCATCGAGTCGGTTTGGGCTTGTGTCAAGAGGTCATTCTACGGAACGCATCATCACTACAGCAAGAAGTGGCTGCCACTGTATATCATGGAGTCTTGCTGGAAATATAATCGCAGAAAAGATGATGAGATTTTCATAAGATTTTTTGATGAATGCTTCACCTGAGCCACATGAATTGTTTGGCTATCGGTATATTCTGTCAACGACAGCATCATGGTATGATGTAAATCCCATAGTGTTGGAAATTAAAATCCCGCAGATAACCCGCAATGCTCCCGCGAGCATGTACAAACGCTTGGTCAACATGATATGCCTCCATTTCTCTCTTATAGAGATGTATTTTAGTGTGAATCAAGATTCCGAACACTGTCTAAAGTTATTGTACATTAAGAAAAGAAAAGCAAGCAAATCAACCAAAAAGCAGTTAACTACTAAGTCCCTAGAGATTTCCTCAAACGAGTGACTAGATCAATCGACTGAATAAAGAACACGGTAGAAATCGCGCTGTAATAGGGTTCCCATAAAAATTTTCACCAGCCTTTGAAAGGCCCTGCGTGAGATCAAGCGAGCGGATAGCGATTCCCTAGGTGTATAGCAATACTAAGTCACTTCACATCAAATTCCAGGCGGGGCGGCAAGTGTATAACAACTGAGGTAAGTGTTTGTGCCGTTTTCTTGGATAGCTCCCGCTGCCGACCCTTGGTTCCAGAGAATAAAACAGAGGAACGACATGCTGCACGGTGTCGGAAACCGCTGTCAACTATTTAAATGGTCAATCAACAAGGCCAGATAATCGAAATCTTCCCTGCTTTTGTTCAACGCTTGATTGGCGCTGTATGTTGTGCCGTTCGAATGTAAAGAGTCGAGCTAATACCTTATGAGAAATTATGATGCTCTCTAGACAGATATTCCGCATAGTTTTCATCTCTATACTGATTGTGTGCGCGGTGGATTCGGCGCGATCACGCACATTCGATCAAATTATCGCCTATGTCAATGACGAAGTCATAACGAATTGGGAACTTGAAAACTTGGTGAAGCAGCGTGCCCTCGAACTTATCCAAATCCACAATTTTAGTAAGCGTGAAGCAGCCGAAAAAGCGCGACAAGAACGACATGAACTGCTGGATCGCTTGATTCGCCAGATGCTTCTTGTGGAAACAGCCCTGACCTTGAAGGTTGAAATTACTAACGAAGAATTGGAGATGCATATCAAAACCTTCAAGCAACGAGCAAAGATCGAGACACAAGAAGAATTCGTCAAGCAATTGAAAGAGGAAGGTTATACCCTAACCGGTTTCCGTGAACAGTCCAAGCGAAACCTGATGGCAGAACGACTTCTGGAAAGGCGAATTTTTCCAAGATTGCAGGTCAGGGATAGCGATGTCTTAAAGTTTTTTGAAGAAAACCGCGATCGATTTACAACCAAATCGGATAACCTGCAGCTGAGGCACATCCTTATTGCGTTTAAGCCCTCCGAAGCCGATCGAGAGGAGGCATTAAATAAGGCGGAGGTCGCTTTTCAAGCAGCTAAAGACGGAGCCGATTTCGAGGCGCTTGCAAAACGCTATTCTAAAGGGCAGCACGGGGACCTAAAGCCGGGGCCTGCGATCGAATTAACGATTGATGATGTCGATACACTCCCTAAGCCGTTTCGCGAATCGCTCCAAATGCTAAATGAAAACGACATTGGCGATCCGGTTGAAGACAAGAATGAAATCTTTATTTTCAAGATAGAACGCAAGACCGTCCAAACTGTTGAATTCCGCTATCTTGTCATCAGGTTAACCGTGGGGGAAGAAGCTATCCAAGCTGCTCAAGAGCGCGCCGATCTTGTTTATCAGAAACTTATACAAGGGGAAGATTTCAATGCCTTGGCAAGCCGCTACTCGGACGATACACAAACAAAAGCGAATGGCGGAGATCTCGGCAGTCATTCAATTAATAAGTTGGCTCCCGAAACGCGAAACGTAGTAGAAAAACTCGAAGTCGGAGAGTTTCAAGCCCCTGTCAAAATGAAGTTTGGCTTCCAAATCTTTAAAGTCGATGCTCGGACGCCGCCAGAATTGAACGATGTAGAAAAAGATCAAATCCGTTCGATGCTGCGTCAACAGAAATTCGAGGAAGAATGGAAAGTGTACACGGACATGCTGCTTGGGAACGCCTATGTAAAAATCAAACCCCTTGACTAAGCGGTTTATTTTCTAAGTATTTAAGGCTTACGGGACTAGCACAACAGACTAGTTCCGCAACCCCTGCAGGACAAGTTTCCAGTTCGCCCCCGGAGATCTGCCACTTAACTACGGAGGCATATAATACTGCTACAAGCGTTTCGCTCCAGCGGAGATCAAAGGAGTGAATAACGACTGCGATAGGGATCTTCCATTTTACCCTGTCTTAGTAGTCTATTCTCCAGCTAGTTAATACTTACGACTGCCACAAGAGACATGTTTCGCAACCCCTACGAGCCTTTACGCATAGCCAGTTCTAATCCGTGAAATCCTTTAATCCGATCAACTGACTGGACAAGGAAGGCGATAGGGAATCCTGATTCAGACAATTAGTAAAATTCGCATGCCTCATACCTTATACTTTTAACGAATCGACCACTGAGGTCAGTTGGGGACTTGGCTGAAGTAGCAGATGGGAGAAGACCATTACTGTTGATTGTCACTAATCTTGGACTCCGACACTCGCGGCGGTTTGACCTATCATATCAACGGCATGTTGAAGAAGGATGGGGAGTTTGTAGCGCTTGTAAATGGCATAAAGTAGGCAGGAAATGAGGAAGCGAGGAAGGCGGAGTATTGAACTAGGAAGCAGGCAACGCAACCAGTCAAACCAAAGTTGGGGCATTCAATTCCACGTCTTGGGGTTCAACCTCTATCTTCCACATCGCGTCCTGCTCAGAGTTCATCACCTTCTGCCGAAGATATTCTCCTTCTATCATGTTGTCTCTTGTGCGTTTGGCAATGCACAACACCTGATATTACGAGTTTTTCTGAAGCCCGCGTTCTTGGTCGGGTTTGCTTGCCTATTCCTCCCGATTGATACCGTCCTCGCCCAAGTTCAATCCACCCCTCCAAACGATGCAAGCGAAGTATCCACTTCCTCTCCAGAAGACCCATCTAAAACAGATGAAGCCGCGAATCTCTCGTTAACTGACGTAGAGAAATCTTCCACCGCCAGGCTGGATCCGAGGGGTACTGCGCCTGAGAAGGAAACCGTTATCGGAGACGGTGATAAGATGTTCATGTCAGATAACTTCGTCCAAATTCACGGCAACGCGTTGATAAAATCCGAAGATGTTGTACTATATGCCGATCACATCTGGGCAGATTTCGACGACAACATCATGCGCGCCACGGGAAATGTGAGGCTCATTGTCGGTAAAGAGGAGACTTTTGCCGATGAACTAATCTTTGATCTTGAAACGAAAAAAGGTATCGCACGCGATGGATTCACGTTTGATGATCCATGGTATTTTGGCGGCTCCGAAATCTTCAAGATTGAAGACGACGAGTCCTACATCCGCGGAGGCAGGTTGACAACCTGTTCCTTGAAGCAGCCGCATTTTTATTTCTCCGCATCCCAAATCATCGTCAAAATCAATAAGGAGTTGATTGCTAAGAACATTGTGCTAAACGTCGGAGGGGTACCGCTTTTCTACTTCCCTCTAATTCGTCGTGACCTTCGAAAAAAGGACAAACTTGCCAAAATCATTGTTAAACTCGGCACCGATAGTTATCAAGGCCCCTACCTTAGTATCATTCTACCAGTTTTTCGCCATTACCGGTATTCGGCGGAACTGCTGTTCGAGCAGAGCACCAGACGCGGTAGTGGAGGAGGAACGCAAGCCAAATACCGTGTGAACGATGTTAAATTCCAAGAACTTTTCATTCCGGTTCCGCCTGAAGCAACGCCGGGGCAGCGAGCGCAACTTAAGGAAAAGGCGGATGAACTTTCGGATCGCTTGCGAGGAGAATACGATAGATTCAAGCTGCGCGAAGTTTTCTTGAAGTATCAAATCAAAGACATAGATATTGAACGGGCACGTGAGAGTGTTGAGACTGTATACAGCCAACTCCGGGAGGAAAACGTAGATTTCGGCGAGATTGCTCAGCAACAGTCAGACCATCAAGAATCGCGCTATCGGCAGGGCGATATGGGCTTCCTCGTCCCGGGCGAACGCGACAAGGAAGGTAGGCTGAAGCTGGAACCCGCTCTTGAGCAAGTGGCGTTCCGTCTCCAGCCAGGCGAAATGAGCCCGATTCTGCGAACCGATTTTGCCTTTCACATTCTCAAGATAGACCAAGTGCTTGATATTTATGGGGAACGCGAAGTTCAAGTGCGGCGCATTGACATCGCTATCAAACCAAGCGAGGAAACTCGAGACGCTATTCGAGCGGTCGGGAAAGAGCTTCAAGAGCGGGCAACCGCCGGTGAGCCGCTTGAAGGACTTGTCGCCGAATTCGATGGCGCCGAGATAGATGTTGTAAATGGTGGAGAATTGACACACTTGAACGAAATGGATCAGCGGTGGCGACATTCGGTTCGACGCCTAAAGCAGCCCGGTGAAATTACGCTGCCAGTCAATACCGACCGGGGTGTCCATATCTTTCAACTGATTGAGAGGGAATCCACACCCACATTTGAACAGGTCGCTCGGCAATTTGAAGCGGAATGGGAAGTGCTAAAACAGGAATTGCCTGCCCTAGAAACAAAGCCGAATCCAGACAAGGATGAGGGAAGGTTTGAAAGTACAAGGCGTGTTGAAAGTTCCGCGTATGCAAAAGGTGACTCGGACAGTGCCGAAGCTCTCTCGGAAGATGGAGAAGAGGAGGAAGAGATACAGGTCTATCAACAACACGGCTTCCGTGGCAAGTGGGAAGATCCGCAGGCAGTTGCGACGCAGGCACAAAGGCTTGATCGCGGAGAAACTAGCCGCGTCATCAAAGCCCCCGACGGATTTCGCCTGATAAAAGTGGAAAAAAAACGAGCCTATCGTGGCGATTTTCTATTCCTGTCCCAAGATAAATACTCGGGATCGCGCCGAGAGCCAATCAAAACCGGGCAACAATGGACAATGCGATGGGGACACCATCATAAAATCTTTACGCCTTGGGATAATCGACAGGAGGGACGGAGTCCGTTGAGTTTCAACGGACGTATGGCATGGTATGCGAGAACCTTCAAAGAGGGATACGGCACGCCCGAATCGACCATCAATTCCTTCGGGGTCTTCACATGGGGATCTGCCCTGACGGGGGTAGATTCTCATGACCTTGATCCCGATGAGAATCTCAAATTTTCGCGCAAGCGATTTGGGTCTTTTCTCTCGCGCCTTGAGGTCAAACACACATTGGATCTCACGGGCGAAGGTACGACAATTCTCCAGAAACTGCCCCAACTAACGATGCAATTTTCCCAAATGCAATTCGATCAACTTCCACTGTTCAAAACAGTCAATTCCGGGTTGACCAAGGCTGCCAAAAAACTGGATACGGATTTTCCAGTCCTTTCGATGTTTGCTTTTCCGACCCTCGACAATACACGCTTCGACCTTGACGTTGAATTTGGCAATTTCTTCAAGCAGCGATTCCGAGATGAAAGGGATATTTTCTTGCAAACGCTGGATCTTGGATTCGATCTTACAAAACAAACCACGATTCAGATAACGCCGTACCGAGAATTCCGCTTTGATTTGAGCTACGATAGCAACCTGATTTGGCATGCGAAAGATACTGAGGGCAATCGGAACATCATCCGTGGCGTTCATAGTTTGAGAGCGAGAGGCAGTAACACCCTGTTTAGAATTTATGACATCAGCTTTATCCCGGGTGCGCGACGCATGCGCCATCAAATCCAGTCGAGCCTTTCGTTTGATTATCAACCCCCTGTCGACAGGGACAACAACCTATATCAATTTGCGCCAAGCACGTTCTTCTTTGAGAGAAAGAGGCTCTCCTATAATTTCCGTACCAGTTTTGAAGTAAAAACTCGGCGTAGCAAAAGACCCTTGTCCCTGCTTGATTTCGATACAAGGCTACGGGCAGATTTTAGCGAGAACACCGTGAGGGGGCGCACATATGAACCAATCAGAAGCGACGTAACGATTACACCGTTGGCGAGCCGTAACCTACGAATTAGTTTTAACATGACCAACGACCCGAATCTAGATCCTGCAAACGGCAAGCGCTTCAAAATGGTCGAATTCGCATCTAACGTCCGTTATAGTCGTAAGAAGTGGAACATGAGTCTCGGAAGTTCCTTCAGTAAGCGGCTTGCCTCAACGCGAGCATCGCGGAACATTATTGGAAGCTTCCGCTTTGCGCCGAACCGGTTACTGAATCTCAGTGCTAGTCTCACATATAACTGGATTGAACGTCAGTTTTACCGCCAACAGATATCCATTCAGCGAAATCTGCACGATTGGAATCTGCGCTTGTCGTGGTATCGTATCGGCATCAAGCGCAGCGCATCTGCCAATAATGTACGACAAGATTTCACACTTCAACTGAATTTAATCGCGGATCCCACCGCATCGGTCGGGTTCGGCTACGACGCCACGACGGAGACGTGGGGCTTCAGGACATTACCCGCCGGTGTACCCTACAACGCCTTCAGCGCTCGGAACGCGCTTAGCAGATCCTATTTCTAAACCGGATTTCGCAGCATGTCGAATGCCTCATCACCAGCAGGTTTCCCTCCCCGGTACAAACGACATAACAGGAAACCATCGACACTGGACTATAATCATTGATAGAGATTTTATAGTCCGCTGTAGGAGCGATCAAGCGACCGATTAGGGAGTGCGATAGGAATCCTCTTCAAATCGCGACCGCGATACAGCTCCCATAGAGATGGCGCCACACCGCCTGTAGGCGAGGATTGAACGAGTGAATAACGAGTGTGCGATAAAGATTCCCTCAAGTGACTTAATAGGACCAACTGAGTGAATAACGAAGGAGCAACTGACCGATAGGGGAGGCGCTAGAGTTCCCATAGAAAATCCCACGCGATAGAAGGCCTAGGGCGATAGCTTTTCTCCGAAATTCAAGCCATTAATGCACTGTCATTTTAAAGAAATGGTATAATATATCGGAATTAGTAGCTTGTAGCTTTTAGACTGACGACAAACATAAAACTTGGTACCCTGTCGTAAATCTTTTCGTCACACGTAGATGTCCATAGTGACTATTCTTCTCGTAGGAGTTTGCTATGGACATTTTGAATCTTATGAAAGAGTTTCCAAATCAAGAATCTTGTCTCAGATTTATAGAGGAAAAACGTTGGAAGGACGGTGTTTGCTGTATCCACTGTGGCAGTGAAAAAGTTGGACGCAAGAACAAAAACGACATTACTACTGGTTGGAATTGCTACGATTGTGAATCTAGCTTTTCGGCTACAGCAGGAACCATCTTCCATGGTACCAAGATACCTCTCCAGAAATGGTTTTTGGCTATCTCAATTCTTTCCAATGCCAAGAAAAGCATATCGAGTTGTCAGCTTGCTCGTGACTTGGACATGAATCAAAAGTCCGCTTGGTATATGGCAATGCGCCTCCGTGAGAAAATGAGTGATAGTGATGAATTGCTGAAAGGGATAGTTGAAGCGGACGAAACCTATGTCGGCGGCAAACCCAGAGCAAAATCTAAGAGAGGTAGAGGCACAAATAAATCTCCCGTCATCGGCGTAGTCGAGAGAGGCGGTCGGGTGGTTGCTAAATTCATGAAGGTTCTATCTGGTGAAAATATCAGAGAATTCATCCTTAGCAATGTCTCACCCGATGAGTCTATTCTTATGACTGATGAATTTCGCTCTTACAATAGTCTGGACGAAGATATCGAAAGACATGTTATCCATCACCAAGAGAGATATGTTTCTGAGGACGGCGTAACTCACACCAACACCATCGAGTCGTTTTGGGCTTGTGTCAAGAGGTCATTCTACGGAACGCATCATCACTACAGCAAGAAGTGGCTGCCACTGTATATCATGGAGTCTTGCTGGAAATATAATCGCAGAAAAGATGATGAGATTTTCATAAGATTTTTTGATGAATGCTTCACCTGAGCCACATGAATTGTTTGGCTATCGGTATATTCTGTCAACGACAACATCATGGTGTGCTGAAAATCCCATAGTGTTGGAAATTAAAATCCCGCAGATAACCCGCAATGCTCCCGCGAGCATGTACAAACGCTTGGTCAACATGATATGCCTCCATTTCTCTCTTATAGAGATGTATTTTAGTGTGAATCAAGATTCCGAACACTGTCTAAAATGATTGTACATTAAGAAGAGAAAAGCAAGCAAATCGACCAAAAAGCAGTTAACTACTAAGTCCCTAATATATTCATGCCGAAAGACTTCGATTCCTCTTCAATTGTCACATGGCGCGCCGTGTTGATTGGTCTCCTCTTGAATCCCGACAACAATCTCTCTCCGTTTCAACGCGGTTTTCTGCCTCTAGGTTCTATTGGCATCTATGTTAGGCGCGTGCATAATCGTAGGAGGATCAAAGGAATGAATAATGACTGCGATAGAACTCCCATGGAGGTCCCCACGCCCATCGGGTTGGGAGACCCAACGCCTTCGGATGCCGGTGCATGCCTACCGATGGTTTGGGCCCTCGTCTCCCTCCAACGGATTAAGCTGTGTCTATATGCCAAAAGCACAGAGAGAACCCGTAGGAGCGGGGATCAACTGAGCGAATAGCGAAGGCGATAGAGATTTCCTCAAATGCGATCAAGCGACTGAACAAGGAGCGATCAAACGAGTGGATAGCGAGTGCGATAGAACTCCCATAGAAATCCCCTCTCCTGATCGCGACAGCCCATAGGTTGGGTTGAACCCCGTGAAACCTAACAATCAAGCTGTTCTCAATGACCGCCGGAATCCCGTGCCAATGCACGTGATTCCCCATAGAAAACGGATCTGTCTATAGAAAACCTGGGTACTGCTAAATGTCCAAACGACGAGATTTTCTGGTCTAAGCTCCGGGCAGAATTCCAAATTCGTTTCGATCCAATATACCTTAACACCGGTTCCCTTGGGCTTTTGCCTGTTCAAATCGCTGATGCCGTGGCACAATACTATCGACTCTACACGGCGCAAGGTCATGAGGCGCAATTCAGCACGGCGGAACAGCAGGCGAATGCTCGTCGTCGACTTGCAACCTTCATAGGTGCTGACGAAGACGAGATTGCTTTCACGCGAAATGCGACTGAGTCAATAACCGCCGTAATTGACGGCATCAAGTTGAATCCGGAAGACGAGGTCCTTACCACCGCGCACGAGTACCCCGCTGTGATATGCCGCTGGAAAAGGAGAGCAGGACGCTTTGGTATCAGGATTCGCACCGTAGACATACCGGGCCCGCCGGATAGTCCGGAACACATTGCAGACCTGTTTAAGCAAGCCATTACAAAGCGAACCAGAGTCATTGTTTTCTCCCACATTACCCGTGGTCGCGGCTTGTTGTACCCCGCAAAAGCGCTCTGCCAGCTTGCACGTGAACATGGACATATCTCTGCCATTGATGGCGCTCAGGTCGTCGGTATTCACCCCTTGGATTTACACGACATCGGCTGAGATTTTTACGCGAACAGTTTGCACAAATGGGCGCTGGCGCCATCGGATTGTGGGGTTCTATACGTGCGACGAGACATCCAGCGACAATTGTGGCCCCGTGCTGGAGGCGCTCCACCATGGGACGAGTCGGTGCAAGGATTCGGGCTTGTCGAGGACATTGGGAGCTACGCGGTGCCATTGTGGCTCGCCGTCGGCGATGCCCTGAATCTTATCGACCAAATCGGTTTTGAACAGGTTGTCGCACGCGCGCGTATGTTATCACGCTACCTAAAAACCGAACTAATTAAGCGTCCCTATGTTCGGCTGGCGACATCGCTATTGCCCGACCTCTCTGGCGCGGGACTGACTTCGTTCGCTCATCGGCGTTTTACCGGAGAGATGGTACGCGAAGGAATCAACCGAAAACAGCGGTTCGTGACAAGCGGGGATTGGGATGGAGGTGTTGACAACACCTGTGTGTCAACACACTTCTACAACACGAAAGAAGAAATAAATCTATTTCTGGAGGCGCTTGATAATCTGTAGTCATAGGATTTGCACGGTGACAGGAGGTGACACGGTAGGCGCCGGTAGGAGCGATATCCCGATCGCGACTTCCTGTCGCGAGTAAAACTTGCTCTTACAATTGGTTTGTCGTAACAATCTTCAATCATCAAACTGCAAAGAGAATCTTCAAGGTGAATAGCAGGAGACTACAATAACATGAAAATGCCCAACCCCAAATTACCCAAAGTAGCTATGTCTATTATTCAAACAGACTCTAAATGGTATTTTCGCTAAGTAATTATCGTAAAACTTATACGGTTGAGCGACGTTCCCCCTTGACAAGGGGGTTGGTATGCATCTTACGTCCGATGGCTTTAGAATTACTACTGCCACTATACACTTACAATCAAGGTAATCCCAAAATCCCATGAATCACTGTTCAGACAATGTTAGCTACCGACACTCAACACTTACCATATATTCTTAGATCGACTTTGTACATTTGTAGGATGGAATCGGCGACCATCAATTCCCGATTTCCCCTCTTACTGAGATCAAGCGAACGAATAGTGAGTACGGTAGAACTCCGATAGAGTTCCCACCAGCACCGTAGGCGGGGATCAAATGAACGAATAGCGATCAACACCGACCGGATAGTGGGGGATCAAGCGAGTGAATATCGAGTGCGATAGAACTCCCATAGACAATCCCGTGCGATATAGAGATCCCCTTGCCCCGCCTTCGCCGCCACCACATAACGAATGCGTTAGAAAGCCTGCTGCGATAGCGATCCCCTTCAACGTAACGTCAGCCCACCATCAATGTATAGGACATTCCCCGTAGCATGTGGATTCCGCATCAAGTATAAAATCGTTTGAGCAACATCTTCGGCTTGAGCGATGCGCTTGGCGGGGAGTGTTTCGGCAGCAGATTCAAACATCTCGCTACGCTGTTTTCCCGGAAGTGAGTTGAATCTCGGGGTGTCGACTAACCCCGGCGAAACGACATTCACACGAATCGGCGACAACTCAACAGCCAGCGCTCGCCCCAACCCTTCAACCGCGCTGTTGATTGACGCCTGTGGCACGGCGCCCGGCTCGGGGTGTTGGCTGTATGCCCCCGCCATGAGAACAATCGAGCCGTCTTCTCGAATATTTGGTACGCCATACTTCACGGCTTGATACTGTCCCCAGAATTTGCTGTCAAACCCTCGCCGTGCGATTTCAACGTCAAGTTCTAGGAATGGCCCCAATGCACCCTCGTTTCCCGGTGTCGTTAAGTGGTCAAATTCACCGGCGATATCGAAAAGTCGCTGAATTGATCCTGAATCTCGCACATCAACGGTGACAATGTGGACATCTTCCTGTATCCGATCTCTTGCCCGTGCTAATTTCTCCTGTGAGCGACTGGCGATGACAACCGTTGCCCCTTCTACGGTGGCGGCTTGAGCAGTCGCGAAGCCAATTCCTGAACTACCTCCGATGACAATAATCTTCTTGCCCGATAAACTCATTGCGCGTTCCTTTCTATCAAATCAATCTTGGAAAACATCAAATCTCGGAGGAAGAAATATTAGAGGGAGGAAGGTTCAAGAGGAAAAACTTGAAAATTTGGGGTTAAATCGAATAAATCATACGGCTGGCTTCTTCATATTCCGATTTCATGGGATCGGTTGAAAGGAATAGCTTCTGATAAGGTTCATAAAGCTGGATATAACTCCAATTAACACCGCAAAGAATCTTCCTTTCATTTGCCAGCTTTACAAAACGACCGCGAAACTTCGCGCGCGTAGTTTCTGGCGGGAGATGCATCGCTTTGTCAACCTGTTCGTCGGTGACAATCCGCTCGACCTGATCTTTTCTTTCCAGTTTATAATATAGTCCGGTTTTCTTTTTTTCTCCTTCTTTCCGAATATTGTGATACTGAAGATCCAGCATTGATACGTCAGCAGAATCCCAATTGAGATTTCGACTGGCAACATAAGTCTCGATTAGTTTTTTCTTGATAACCCAGTCAAGTTCCCGATCGAGAGATGATGGATCTCTTGCCAGATGCTTCAATACATATTCCCATCTTTTCATTACCTGCTCGGTGATTGGATCTGACTCTGCTTGTTCAAAATACTGTTTGGCGCACTCGAAATATTGCCATTGAAGTTCGACTGCGGAGAGCCGTTTCCCGTTCTCCAACTCAATCTTGTGTGTGCACGTCGTATCTTTTGAAATCTCCCAAATAGCTTTGACAGAGTTTCGCAATGCGAGGCGTTGTCTAATGAAATTGTCCTCTATCATGCGCAGGACGATGGCGGTTGTTCCCACCTTGAGAAAGGTGGAAAATTCGGACATGTTGGAATCGCCAACGATAACGTGCAATCGTCTGTACTTTTCCCGGTCGGCATGTGGCTCATCCCGTGTGTTGATGATGCCGCGTGCCGTCGTTGTCGCGATAGAGATTTCCTCGCGTATATGTTGGGCGCGTTGGGAGATGACGTATTTGCCGCGGTCAGTGCGTATGGCTTTACCGGCACCGGTGAAAACCTGGCGTGTTACGAAGAAGGGGATAAGCTGCGAGGCGAGTTGGCGGAAACTAACTCGGCGATCCATTAAATAGTTCTCATGACAACCGTAGGTATTTCCGGGGGTATCGGTATTGTTTTTGAAAACCGAGATTTTCCCGTAAAAGCCGTCAATCCGCATTTTTCTTTCGGCAGTGACGGAGAGCCGCTCGATTATCCGTTCGCCAGCTTTATCATGTGTGACCAGTTCGCGTACATTGTCACATTCGGGGGTGGCATATTCGGGGTGGCAGCCGATATCTTGATAAAATCGAGCCCCATTTTCGAGGAACACATCCGGATACATTCTCCCCGAGATTATCTCTCGGAATAGGTACATCACCGCATTCTGAATCGAGAGCGCTTTTCCGCCGCTCCGCTCCGGAGTGCAGATGAGGCCATATTCGCTTTCTAGTCCGTAAATCCTACGGTCCATGCCCTAAAACATTTTCTCGAGCTCTTCGGGAAGAAGGCGTCGAAACCTACGTCGTTCCAGTTCTTCATCAAGTAATGCGACCTCAATGGTACCAGCCACAATTTCATACCGGGGCTCTTCCGAATTTTCTTCGTCAACGTCCTCTTCAATTGTTTCGAAGGCTTTGATTCCGAGACGAATAGCATCCTCTAACGCCATTCCCTCCCTGTGTTCTTGTTCAAGAATTTCAACAATTGAATCAGCACGCCCGCCGATAACTGCATACTGCTCCTCTTCTCCGAAGGTGCCATCGAAAGACAGATGATATATTCGATTGTTCGAGGAGGCGTCGCCTTTCACTTCGCACACCAACAACTCGACTTCAAGCGGTTTTACATCCCATTCCCGGAAAATGGCCCCGATGCGTTGCGAGTACACTGTTGTAAGCCATTTAGCCGTGACGTCCTCACGATTGTAGGTAAACCCTTTGATCTCCGCCTGTTCGATCCCATAAAACCTCAAGGCTTCATATTCTGGTGACAGCCCCGTTGCCGCTAAGGCAATCCGATCATACACCTCGGAAATCTTGAAAACCGTTGTCAATGGATTTTCGGCGACCATCACGATGCCACTGTTATACTCCAAAGCAATTACCTCTTTCGCCTGTTCAATGCCGCGCTGGGCAAGGTCGCGCTTATCTTGTATAATTTGCTCCGGTGACACGTAATACGGTGAGGACATTCTCACCTCCTTCAATTGACGTAGTTAATCTTTCAATCTTTCAATCAATTCCGTGTAAAGCGATTTGACTTCGGAATCCGGGATGTCCGTAATACCTCCCTGATCGATCGCCTTGATTGTTGGAAAGATGCCTCGAATCAAATCAGGTCCGCCGGTCCCCAAATCCTCATCGGCGGCATCCCAAAGTGCTTCGGACACAATTTCCAAGATTTCATCGCGGGACATGCCAGGCCGATAAAGCTTTTTTAGCGTGGATCGCGCATCTTTACCTCCGGATCCGATGGCGTGATAAGTACTTTCGTCATAGCGTCCGCCAATTGCGTCATACTTGAAGATTCGCCCTTGCGCCTGCTTTGAATCGTAACCGGCGAAAATTGGGATAACAATCAAACCTTCCAGAGCCATATTAAGGTTCGCTCTTAGCCAGTTTGACAGAAAATTCGCCTTGCCATCCAGGCTCAACATGGTTCCTTCAACCTTTTCGTAAAACTCGACTTGAACCTGGAACAACCTTGCCATCTCAATCGCTAAACCGGCGACGCCGGCGATAGCAATGGCGGAAGATTTGTCAATTTTAAAAACCTTTTCAATGCGTCGCTCGCCGACTTGAAAGCCGTCTGTCGCCTGGCGATCTCCGGCGATGACAACCCCTTCGTCATAAACGGCGGCTAATACCGTAGTCCCTTCAAGAAGGTCCAAAGATGAATTGGAGGAGGGGCCCGAAAGCAGGGCTGTTTGATGCGAATGTGTAGGCGGGTTTCCTGTATGAAACGGTGCTAATAAATCTGGGCGTTTCTGCCTGAGCACCTCAATAAAGTCAGAGGAGCTGTAATCGCGATCGTCGAACACGACTACTGTCCTCCCCTTTGAATGTAATTCTCGACAAATTCTTCGGAATCTTCTTCTAAGATTTCATCAATCTCATCAAGAATTTGGTCAAGGTCTTCCGAGAGTTCTTCGCCCTGCTCGGCGAGTTCGGCATCCGGTTGAATGTCCTCAATATCCTGAGGCCTCTTATCTCGCTGCTCCTTCTCTTGTTTTTCGGATCGCATTTTGCCCCCTTTCGGATTCTGCAATCGAGAATAATATCAGCTAATAAGGAAAAATAGATCTGGGACTGGCACGACGCAACTGAGAAACTTCAACCCAATGGTTGACAACACTGAAAGCCCTCGCTTTCAGCCCAAAACGTGAGTTGCGTGGCTCAATAGTTTAGAGCCCGTTTTCTACACTACAATCCCTGTAGGAGCAATCTCCGGATCGCCACCTCATTTTCAAACAGACTCTTACGGGGATTTGGCGGATATCTCCTGCACAACCTCCTCGGCGCACCTGTTATTCAAAAGACTACCAACAATTTCTTGAGTCCCAAAATGAGGTCGATCCATCATAATCTTGTCCAGAGATGACCCATTAAGGCAAAAAATCATTGAGTTCCAACTCGCGCTGTGAATCTCGTTGGGAAACCTTTTTAGACAGGTGCCGCGGAAATAGGCGCGCGTATCCACAGGTGGATTCGTGATTGCATGGACTATTTCCTCTCGATTAACAAACCGTTTCACACGTCCATTCTTGAGCAGACGTGCATATAGCCCTTTGTCTGGTCGGATATCGTGATACTGCAGGTCCAACATGCGGACGCGCGAATCTGACCATTTAAAACCGTGACGTTGGATATAAGCGTCAATAAGCCTCTTTTTGGTTACCCAATCTAAAACTCCATTCAGGCTCATCGGGTCTGCTTCAAGTCGATCTAACACGAACTCCCATCTCTCCATCACGTCGGTCATGGTGGGCGATGGACCGACTTCGGAAAGATGGTCTCGTGCCAAGCCGAGATATTCACGTTGGATTTCAATTGATGTCCGCCTTCGTCCATCTTCCAAAACCAGCGGAGTTTTACACGAAAGATCGCGCGACACTTTTTTGATGTCGGTTACGGGTTCCGAGAGTTTGAATCTGTCTCCAAGGATGCCCTTCTCAATAAGTTGGAGTGTGAGGCACGTGATTCCAACCTTCAGGTAGATGGCAAGTTCGGACATATTTGAGTCCCCCACGATGACATGTAGGCGACGGAAAAGTTTTTCATCGGCGTGCGGTTCATCACGCGTATTAATGATTGGACGCGCTACCATCGTGCTTAATCCTATTTCCTTTTCAAAGAAATCGGCGCGTTGCGAAATCTGATAGTCGGTTTCTTCCGTACCGTTCTCGGCGCCTATCTTGCCGCTACCCGTAATAATCTGACGGGTAACCAAAAACGGAGTCAACCCGTCAACGATATCCTGAAACGGAACCGTCCGAGACATCAAATAGTTTTCATGATATCCGTAACTGTGTCCTTTATAATCTGTATTGTTTTTGTAGATAATAATCTCTTGATTGTTGGGCAAGAGTTCTTCGGCGGCAAGGCGGCTCAAATCGAGAATCAGCTCCCCCGCCTTCTCGTAGATAACGAGGTCGCGTGGATTGGTGCATTCCGGCGTGCAATATTCCGGATGCGCGTGATCGACGTAATACCTGCCGCCATTGATCAGGATGTCATTAATCAAGCTGTTGTTTTCCCGGTCTGGCGTGTCGCTCTCGCCTTCAGACATGAAGCCTCGGGCATCCATCAGCGGGGTTTCCTGATCGTAATCCCACGTAACCCCTTTTAACTCCCGATCCTTGTAAGCGTTCACAACCAGCGTTGAAGCTGCAACGGGATCCTGGTCACGTGCATTCTTGACCGAAATGCCGTATTCGGTCTCTGTACCCATGATCATCGGTGTCGTCATAATCGGTTCGTGATTCAAGGCGAGTCGGTCCGCGCCGTTTCCTCAAGATTAAAGATAAGCGCCGCCTTTGATTACCCTCACGTCCTTCCGTTTGTTACGCTCCGATTCATTGACCAAGGCTCTGATGTTGACAATCTTCTCACCTTTACGGCCAGAGATTTTCGCCCAATCGTCAGGATTCGTGGTGTTAGGCAAATCTTCGTTCTCCTTATATTCCTCATGGATGGCGTCCTTGAGATTTTCGAACGTTATGCCCTTTTCCTTCCCATTGGAACTAATCAGCCTTTTGATTGCCATTTTCTTCGCACGTGAAACGATGTTTTCAATCATTGCTCCGCTAACGAAATCCTTGAAGTAAAGAACATCGCGCTCGCCGCGGGCGTAGGTCACCTCAATGAATTTATTTTCTTCGGTAGTTGCATACATCTCATCGATTGCTTGATCGATAAGATGTTGGACTGTTTTCCCGCTATCGTTACCGAATCGTTCGAGTTCGGACGGAGCGATGGGTAAATCCGAAGCCAGATACTTGGCAAAGATATCTTTCGCGCCTTCCGCTGTGGGGCGATCTATCTTAATCTTGATATCCAATCTCCCGGGACGCAGCACGGCTGGATCCAAAAGGTCTTGTCGATTACTAGCGCCGATGACAACCACATCCCGCAGACTCTCGACCCCGTCAATCTCGGCTAGAAATTGAGGTACCAAAGTCGATTCCATATCCGACGAGATTCCCGTACCCCTTGATCGGAAAAGAGAGTCCATCTCATCAAAGAATATAATAACGGGCACCCCTTCTTTGGATTTCTCGCTTGCTTTCTGAAAAACCTCGCGAATCTTGCGTTCTGTCTCGCCGACATACTTGTTCAGCAACTCAGGTCCCTTGATGTTAATGAAATAGCCCTTAATATCATCCCTTCCGGTTTGCTGGCGCACCCTCGCGGCTAAGCTGTTTGCAACCGCTTTGGCGATCAAAGTTTTGCCGCACCCCGGCGGACCGTAAAGTAGAATGCCTTTCGGGGGTGTCAGGGCAAACTCTTTGTATTCGTCGGGATAAATGTACGGTGTCTCTATTGCGTCGCGAATCGCTTCGATTTGCTCGTCTAATCCGCCAATATCCGAGTATCTGATGTCTGGCACAGTTTCGAGCAAGAGATCTTCCACTTCGGTTTTGGGGAGTTTTTCCATAATCATCCCCGTACCTTGATTCAGTAGGACATTATCGCCGAGTTTCAACTTTTCAGCCTTAAGTGGTTCGGAAATCTCTACGACGCGCTCCTCATCGGCGCGAAGGCTAACAATCGTACGAGATTCATCAAGCACTTCCTTGACTTTAACGACTTCCCCACGCTGGTCAAACTCTCGAATCCCCACGACATTTAAAACACCGTTGACAATTACCTCCTGCCCCTTTTTAAGTTCATCGACGTTGATATCCGGATCGGACTTGACTTTCCATCTTTTACCGCCAAGATCAATATCAATGGTGTCATCATCATTTACGCCAAGAAAAACACCGTAGTTGTTGGGTGGAGCGCTTAGTTGTTCCACCTTCTCCTTCAGGTGCTCAAGTTTCTCTTTCGCCTCTTGAAGTGTACTCGTCAGTTTCCGATTCCGCCGATGGGCTTGCATCAATTCGCGGGTCATTTCGTAGAGACGAACGTCTGCATCGTCGGAGGGAGCAGCGTTAAGACGCCTTCTCAAGTCATCGTTCTCGTTTTCCAAAGATTCGATCATGAACTCCATTTCACGAATCTGTTTCTGATTATAGGATTTGCGATCCGATGAACTTGCTGTTGGCTTAGATTCATCCCGGATTTCTTCAAATGGCCCTACGGTGTCTCTTTTCTTGATGGACATAATCTCATCCTATGTTATTAGAATTTGATTAATAATATGGAATACGTTCAGAAGATTATTGCGAATCTCTACTAGACGCCCAAAAAAGACAGAGGCTATATGGGTTTCCAAACCACGCCTTGAAGTCATCTGGCGGGGTAAGCCTAACAGGATTATAGCACTTCCGCGAAAATTCTGTCAAGGATAATGTCCCTGTATAGCATTGCCCAACTCGCCACGGTAGCATTGCGTTTGCTTAATTTTGCGCCTGCTATTCGCTCGTAGCCTCTTCAACTTCGCTAGGAATTGAAGCCGCGGTTGACTGTGAGGGCATCCCCAAGTCTTCCCGGATCTTGCCCTCAATCTCGGCGGCAAAATGAGGGTTCGTTTTCAAATACTCTTTAGCGCTATTCCTGCCCTGTCCTAGTCGTTCGTCGTTATACGAAAACCAAGATCCTTTTTTCTGGATAATTCCTCGATCAACCGCCACATCCAAAATATTTCCCTCTTTGGAAATTCCCTCACCGAATATCAGATCGAATTCCGCTTCTCGGAACGGCGGAGCCACTTTGTTCTTGGCAACTTTGACTCGGACGCGGTTCCCTACCATTTGGTTCCCCTCCTTTAGCGTCTCGACACGGCGCATCTCAAGCCTTACGGAAGTATGAAATTTGAGGGCGAGTCCACCCGGCGTCGTCTCCGGATTGCCAAACATAACTCCAATCTTTTGGCGAATCTGATTCGTAAAAATGACGCATGTTCTAGACTTATTGGTCACGCCGGACAGCTTTCGCAACGCTTTGGACATGAGACGTGGTAATAAGCCGACATGCGCATCACCCATATCGCCTTCGATTTCCGCCTGCGGGGTTAAGGCTGCGACCGAATCAATCACTACAATATCAATCGCACCACTTCGGATAAGCGTTTCGACAATTTCTAACGCCTGTTCACCCGTATCCGGTTGTGAGATTAACACGTTCGCCATGTTTACGCCGATTTTCTTGGCATAGGAAATATCCAGCGCATGTTCAACATCAACGAACGCGGCGACGCCCCCCAATTTCTGGGCTTCGGCAACTATGTGAAGTGCAAGGGAGGTTTTGCCGGTAGCTTCGTGACCAAAGATTTCGATTATTCGGCCACGCGGGAGGCCGCCGACCCCGAGCGCAATGTCAAGTGAAAGTGCCCCTGTTGGAATTGACTCCACGGGAACAACATCTTTATCCGTTAAACGCATAATCGCGCCTTTTCCATGATCTCGCTCAATTTGCGATATTGCGTTATTGATAGATCCTTTTTTTTCATCTGATGTCATAATCGGTTAATTTCCCTATGAATGCAGTCGAGAAGTAGAATGCCGAGTAATCTAAACTCGACTTTGTACAAACGTACAACAGTTGGGTTGAGCGGAAAGCCGTACAGCACCAAATCCGTAGGCGGGAATCAAGGGAGTGAATAACGACCGCGATAGAGATCTCCTTGCCCCGCCGTGCAGCATCAAGATTCAAGCGAAATCCAACACGTTCTGCATGGTAGCAGAAACCACTGCCGACTTTTTCAATGGTCAACCAACAAGACCAGATGGTTAAAATCTCTTCCACTTTTCTTCAACGCTTGATTGACACCATCTGTTATCCCGCTTAAATGTACAAAGTCGAGCTAAAAACTTGTTTGAAAATTAATTCGTAGCAACACCATTTGCTCTGAAACCAAGTTTTTCATCAGCGCTCATGTAGGTGCACACCGCGATCAAGGCAACGAGCATCAACTGCGATTGAGATTCTACCAGCCTTTGCCCCGTGGATTATACTCTTTTGGAGCGAACTCCAGCTCGCGAAAAAACTCGCTCAACGCAAATGACCAAAGATAGCTTCGCCATCTATTATTCAAACAAGCTCTAAGCCGCTGAAAGTGCCTAATAATTGTGCTATGTTGTAGAACGACTGTTGAAACAGCAAGTTTCTAAGGGAGTGTAAACTGCCCCGCTTTGTCGAAGGTGGCTTTGGACAACTCGGATCTCATTGACGACCATGGTGGCGCCATTGATTGTATCATATTGTTGGAACACGTCAACGAGAGGTTTCAAATCAATTCGATGTTTGAGCCGGGAAAGAGTTAAATGTGGACTGGACGGCTTCTCATCACGCTCATATCCATGGCGACTTAGTCCTATATCGATTTCTCTGGCAATGGCAATGATCTCATCTGCGCCGGTTTTCACGCCTGCCCAAATAATCCTTGGACGAGTCAAGTTTGGGAAGGCGCCAATACCCCCTATCTCCATTGAAAAAGGTGACCGAGTATCCGCCACCTGTTCAATCGCATTTTTGATTACGCTAATTTGATTTGGGGCGACATCTCCAAGGAATTTCAAGGTCAGATGAATGTTTCCGCGCTTTACCCATGAGGCTCCGCGGATGTCCTTCCTGAGTTCCTCCTGAGCGGAAGTTAGCAGCGTCTGAATCGCTTCGGGAATCTCAATTTCGACAAAGCACCGTATCTGTTCTTGGTTCACACTTTCTATGGGGATTTGGTTCGGGTTCAAGCCAACGGACTGCTTGATTTTCAACCTGACCAAGGTTAAAAATCATCTCCCGAATCAAAGAGATCAGTTGATCGCATCACGGAATACAGCGCTTTGCGATTCCCGTACACAAACTCTAATCCCGATATCACAGTTAGGACAAGAGGTGCGTACATCATGAAATAGATCGGCCTAAACTGTTCAATCCATTCATCCCCCACTCCATGCCCATGGAACACTAGCAGAATCAGGCTCATGAAGATAACAACCATCTGCGAGGTAGCCTTATATTTTCCCCACTTGTTCGCTGCAACAACAGAACCCTGTGTGGCGACAAAAAGCACCCGCAACCCTGTCACAACCAATTCGCGTCCCATGATTGTTAGAACCATCCAGCCTGGGATAAGTTTTTCACCGAACAGGCAGATGAGTGCTGCGCCCACTAGCAACTTGTCCGCAAGCGAGTCAACAAATTTGCCGAAACTCGTTACCCCGTGTTTGCGAGCAATTCGCCCATCAAGGAGATCGGTTAATGCCGCCACTCCAAAAATAATTGCGGGCAGCAAACGGTAATATCGAAAAGAAATCATGAGTGGAGGAATCATCAAGATGCGCGAAACCGTCAAACCGTTCGCCAAATGTTGGAGCGTGCGAAAGTACATCGTTCAATCACTTATCCATCAAGGCAATCGTACCTGATTCTAAACTAGGCACTCTTGTAGGGTGCGCACTGCGATCAAGGGAGTGAGTAGCGACCAGGATAGAGATCCCACCAGCCTTTGAAAACTCTAGCGGACGACAGGTAGTATGGTAGCGGAAACTTCGAATGTACACAGCCGATTCGAGAGAAACACGGACAAACTACAAGCAAATCCCCATCCTTCCCGACTTCCGCCCTTTGAGCGCCTCCCTGAATCATTCCTCAGGTGAGATGTCGATGACCTCGGCACCATCCGGAATGTCAAAGTTGAAAAACCCTTCGTCAAGTTTTCGATTTCGTTTGATGTTCGTCAGCGATATGATTCCACTTACATCGCTTTCAGCATCGTTCTGTAGTTTGTACCCAAACTGAATCGGCAACCAATCCTTTGCCTGAATCCACATTTCCAGAGTCTCGCGAGGCAATTGCCTACCGTCCACAGGTTTGGACAGCATATGGGGTTTGGGAGTCAATTCAATTTGATAAACGCCTTTCTGGTTAGCAACTTCATCAACAACAAGCTTCATGTCGTAATTCTTTTGAACATCTTGCAATGAAGCGTCAATTCCTGGCAATAACGGTTCGTGTTCCGGCTTGTTCAGTTTCATCTTGTTGACTTGATTCAGCATAGGGGTATATGCCCACGAATAGGTGCCATCCAAGACGATGAGCTGCACAAGTTGAGTCGAATCTTTTTGGCTGACGGTTCTTTTTCGAAGTAAATTGGGCTTGCTAAAGGTCAATTCCCCTCGGGAAGAACCTTTCACGCCATCGCGAAAAATGGTCTCCTCAAACTCTGCACTGAAGTTTCGAGATTCGTTGTAAGCCTTCCTGAAATTCTCGAAAACTTCATTGACCGTGTACGTGTAGCCGAATGGTACATTCGTACTTAACAACAAAAATGGGAAAACAATTCCACCAAAAACCAACCTCATCGCAGCCTCCGTCATCAACAGCAACAATCGGCAGTATAGCACCTGCCGCAGTTAGTTGTCAACGCTCTTTTCCTGCCGCAAAAGCAACTCTTGGTCGACAATTTCCCGCACTTCGTTAGCTGTCACATGTATCCTCGACCAATCCGAGAGGAATACTTCCGCTTCGTTCGGCTTTTCCAACGCATGTTGAACAAACCGCTCGAGAAGTCTTGAAACCTCCTCATTCCTAAAGATACCCTGAAACCAATTTGAGAACTCCTTGATGGCATCTGGGTCTACGGAAAACGCCCAGAAATTCAATTGGCAGAAATCCAATCCCTCTTCACATGTCTTCTGTGAAATCCACACCGTCTCGGGGAAACTCTCCAATATAGGGAAGAGATCTATCAATAGGCAACACAAGCGGTCATCCAAGTAGGAAATTGCCGGCAGAATGTCAAACCGAACACTCAGTTTGTGTGCGTGGAGTGGTATTGGATCGCCTTTCGCGTGGGCATCTGTGCCCTTAATGTCGATAATTTGCTCTTTTTTGCTTCTGAATAACAAAACTTACAATCCCCCAAATGTTGACTATTTGCTCATTCTCGACGTTACTCTCGTCGGTTATTATACTCACCGTTTTTCGGGCAATGCAATGAGAAATCTGTATGAGTCGACACACTCCGAAGGCTTGTGTTATACTTACGACCTAGGCGCTCGTTATTCGAGTTTCCGGATCACAATGGTGTTTGAAAACGAGTCCATTAGCGGCAGATTGCTGAACCTGAGGCGTAGGAGTTATGAGAACGTCCCATAAATACTTGGATCCGGCTTCCTTGTCTAAACTTGGCAACATGGAGCTGGTCGCACGTCTGGTTGTGGAAGGATTCATTACCGGGCTGCACAAGAGTCCATATCAGGGATTCAGCGTAGAATTTGCTGAGCACAGACAATACATGCCCGGCGACGAGATTAGGTACATTGACTGGAAGGTGTTTGGAAAATCTGACCGCTATTACGTCAAGAAGTTTGAAGAAGAAACCAACCTCCGCGCCTACATTATACTGGATGCCAGCGCCTCAATGAACTATAAATACGACGAAAGCAGCCTTACAAAATTCCAATACGGTTGCTATTGCGTGGCATCCTTGTCGTATTTGATGCTCAAGCAACGCGACTCGGTTGGTATGGCAATCTTCGATACCCACATCAAGGAGTATATCCCTCCACGTGGTGCTGCAACCCACCTGCAAGCCATCCTGTCCAGCCTTGAGAGTACCGAACCTGGGAATGAAACGGATTTGAGCACAATCTTCCATGAACTTGCGAAGCGGATTGTCCGTCGCGGGTTGGTAATCGTGATTTCCGACCTCCTCGATGAGCCGTCCAAAGTGCTGTCTGCTCTTAAACACTTGCGCCATCGTAAGCATGAAGTTATAGTCTTTCATCTGTTGGATAAAGCCGAGATGATGTTCCCGTTTGAAGGACCTGTGGTCTTTCAAGACATGGAAACCGCGAGGACGCTCCCGACGCAGGCGGAGACGCTCAAAGCCGGTTATCTTCAACAGATGGAAGAGTTTATTCAGAACTATCGGCGTGGATGTGGCGGGAATTCGATCGATTATGTGCAGATTGACACGTCAACACCATTCGATCATGCCCTATCGTCCTATCTGGCACACAGAAAATAACAACCCTCTCCACTTCTCCCTCTCTCCTTCCCTCCATCCTTCCAATGCCCTCCTTTCCCTCTTCTGTTCTCTGATAATTCTAGTCTTCCACCCTTCCATCTCTTCCCTTTTTCTTTCTCCCAATCTCCCGCTTGCATCGGAGAATAGCCTTGACAATCTGGGCACTGCGCAATAAAATAATCACGTAGTAGAAGCATTAAGAGCCTGATTGAAAAGTACAGGAAAAGTACAGTTTGTAGGGTGCGATCAAAGGAATGAATAATGACTGCGATAGAGATCCCCTGCGCACCAGCCTCTAAAAGCCCCAGAGTGGGATCAAGGGAGCGAATAGCCACTGCGATAGAGATTCTACAGGTATGTAGCAGCCAACAATGAAAACATGAAAAAACTTTCTACAAATGACCAAAAATGGCTTTGCCGCCGATTATTCAAACAGGTTCTGAGCGGAAGCCGTCATGTTGTATATGGATATCGATTCCTAATCCGTATATCGCGGGAGATTACGTATGGATGTGAAGTATACTGTTCTGATGACCGATTACGCATGGCCCTCGGTTGAACCCGAGCGCAAGGTACTGTCTGAGATCGGAGCAGAACTAATCGTCGCTGAAACGGGGGCTGAAGATGAATTGGTAAGCTTGGCGCCGCAATCCGATGGCATCCTTACATGCTGGGAGCAGACGACTACCGCCGTCATCAGAGCGGCTGAGCGTTGTCAAGTCATAGGACGTTGCGGCATCGGGCTTGATAACATTGATGTGAATACTGCAACCGAGCTTGGAATTGTTGTCACCAATGTGCCGGCATATTGCATTGACGAAGTCTCCGATCACGCGATGGCTCTGTTATTGGCGTGTGCTCGGAAGATTTCCATCTTTGACCGGGAAGCCAAACGCGGCAGTTGGGTACGAGATGTAGGTCCCCCGGTGTACCGAATTCGCGGCAAAACGCTGGGCATTATGGGGTTCGGCAAGATTGGGAAAGCCGTAGTGCCGAAAGCGAAAGCCTTCGGACTTGATGTCATTGTCTACTCGCCGAGCCTATCCTCACAGGTTGCGGAATCGTGCGGTGTCCAAAAAGTTGAACTCCCTGAGTTGCTGATGCAATCCGACTTCATCACGATTCACGCGCCGCTGAATTCTAGGACTGAAAACCTCCTAGGGAAAGAGGAATTTCGTCAGATGAAAGAGACTGCTTATGTCATCAACACGTCGCGAGGCGGGATCATTGACACGGCCGCGCTTTGTACGGCCGTACAAAAGGGGTGGATCGCTGGAGCAGGTTTGGATGTACTGGCTGAAGAACCTCCGGCGCCGGATGAACCGCTGATTGAATTGGATAATATTGTTATTACACCACACGCCGCCTTCGCATCTGAAGAATCAACATACGACCTTGAGGTGAGTGCTGCACGTGCCGTCGCGGATGTATTGAGTGGGAAAATGCCGGGGTCCGTCGTTAACCGAGAAGTTTTGGAAAGCCCGCTGCTTCGCGCAAAAGCGCTTGGCGATCAACCGAGTGGATAGCGAGGGCGATAGAGATTCCCTCAAGCAAGCGAGTGATTAGCGATCAGCCGAACGAATAGTGAGGGATCAAGTGACTGAACAAGGGGCGCGATAGAGTTCCCATAGTAAATCCCGTGCGATAGAAATTCACTAGCCACTGCCCACTGCTTTAAGTTGCCATGCTTTCCAGAGTCGAAAACGCGTAATCCGATACCGTATATTTTTAGCGAATAAACCACTAAGTCGAGGTGCAAGGAGAGGTGCAAGGAGTTGTTACATGCAGGCATTACCTGATGCAACAGGGCACTTCGGGGAGTTCGGTGGCAGATATGTTCCTGAGACATTGATGCCCGCCCTGTTGGAACTTGAAGAAGCCTACCGGTCCCTGAGTGCCGATCCGGAGTTTCAAAAAGAATTTGAATACTATCTGCGAGAATACGTCGGTAGACCCAATCCGCTCTATTACGCCGAGCGGTTGACCGAGGAACTCGGCGGGGCAAAAATCTACCTCAAACGAGAAGATCTCAACCATACCGGCGCGCACAAAATCAACAATACGATTGGACAAATTCTGCTCGCGCGTCGGATGGGCAAAAAACGAATAATAGCGGAGACCGGAGCGGGACAACACGGCGTCGCGACTGCCACAGTGACAGCGAAATTCAATATGGAATGCGAAGTTTACATGGGCGAGGAGGATATAGAACGCCAGGCGCTCAATGTGTTTCGCATGCGCCTCATGGGTGCAAAAGTAACTCCTGTAAATTCCGGTTCTCGAACCCTAAAGGACGCGATTAACGCCTCATTCCGCGACTGGGTGACAAACGTCCGAACGACCTATCTCCTCATCGGCTCCGTCGTGGGAGCGCACCCCTACCCGATGATTGTTCGGGAGTTCCAATCCGTAATCGGGGTTGAAACCAGGACACAAATACTTGAGAAAGAGGGACGGTTACCGGATTGTGTCGTCGCAAGCGTGGGCGGCGGCAGTAACTCGATCGGTATGTTCTATCCGTTCTACGAAGATGAGAGCGTGGAAATGATAGGCGTCGAAGCCGCCGGTGAGAGCATACTGAGCGGCAGGCATGCCGCCTCATTGAGCGAAGGCAGCATCGGGGTGTTCCACGGTGCAAAATGTTATCTGTTACAGGAAGACGATGGACAGATAACCCCGGCGCATTCGATTTCCGCGGGACTTGACTATCCGGGAGTTGGTCCTGAACATAGCTATTACAAGGCGAGTGGAAGGGCTAATTATGTTTCAATTACTGATGATGAAGCCGTAGACGGATTCAAATTGTTGTCGGAATTGGAAGGCATTATCCCGGCGCTTGAGGCCGCGCATGCAATTGCACATGTTCAAAAAATCGCTCCGATGATGGATCGAGATGCCATTATTGTAGTCTGCCTCTCCGGGCGTGGTGACAAAGACGTTGGAGGGGAAATGGGCTCCGCGCCGCTTGCTCTCAGTCATTAAAACCTGCCAAGAACCATCAGCCGTGTAGGAGCGACCTCCTGGTCGCGATTCCTTGCGGAATCGACAATCGTCAAATCACCGATTTCCCTTCTTCTCTTTCTTTGTAGGGATCAACCGACCGAATAGGATCAAGCGAGCGATTAGCGAGTGCGATAGAGATCTTAAGGCGATAGAAATCCCTGCGCAAATCTGCGTTCCCTACTCTCACACACCATCGCTTTTACTAGCCACAGCCCACGTTTACCGATATCCGCTCTTCTCTTTTTGCCTCCTCATTCATCGCATCTCCGTCTCAAGCGAAGTTAAGAGCACTCTCACACCCCATAATCAGATGAAACCTCCCTCGTAGCGTCCTACATCTCGCTTGCTTTTGGAATGCCCTAGTGCTATAATTGCCAAAATTGAAATGGCGTCAAATCCTAACTCGTTAAGGAAATCAACATGCAAATCAATTTTCAGAGCGTCATCGATCTCTCCTACCAGATTGACGAAAACAGTCCGCGAGAGCTGCCAATTGACCCCGTGCGTATTTACGATACCGCAACGCTGGAGAAAGACGGCTACTTTGAAAGCCGCGTCGATCTGTCCGGTCACTGCGCGACGCACATTGACGCCCCTTGCCTGATGTATACGGATGGTTTCACCGTGGCGGACATCCCGAAGGACAAGCTTACCGGGAATGCGGTGCTCATGGACCTCTCCGACACGAAGAAACCGACCGATGCCGTGACATCGGAAGATATTGAGATGTGGATAACTGCAAATGTAGAAATCCCGAATGACAGTATCGTATTCATGCGCACGGGAATGGATACGTACGCCTATCAAGATATTTTCAATCGAGGCTGGATCGGGTTCAGCGAAGATGCAGCCGAACTCTTGGTCGAAAAAGGTATCAAGCTGATTGGGACAGATGCGTGCAGCATTGATTCAATGGCGGGACATCCACCGCAACATGATGGATTGCCGCCCGCTCACCTCGTTTTTCTTGGCGCCGGAGTTCCACAGGTTGAAGATCTCTGCAATTTGAGTCTATTGCCCACGCAATTCTTCGCGGTAGTTGCCCCTATGAAGTTGGCGCGAAGTTCGGGCGCTCCAACACGCGTCTTGGCTTTTGTATAAATTTCGGTGGCGCGGCGTTTCTTGCAGTCCGATTGTGGGAATTCTGCCGCTTGCCGCGATACCCGCATCCTGAGGATAACCGCGTGTCTGCGAGGGATAGTTGAACGGGCTAGAATATGGGGGACCAAGTCCTAACCGATCAGTCAAACCTCCCGTGTGAAACTCTTGATTTGCTGAGAGAGATTGGTGGCAAAACGCGGTTGCCCATCTGCCTCGTCGGCGGTTTTGTCCGCGACCTTCTGCTCGGGCGCGAGATTCTCGACCTAGACATTGTCGTAGAGGGTGATGCAATCCGCTTTGCCCGAGAACTGGGAGAAAGTTGGGGTTGGGAAGTAAGAGCGCACCATCATTTCGGCACTGCGACGTTGATTCAACCTACGCGATCCAAAATTGACTTCGCCAGCGCTCGTAGCGAAACTTATGAGCATCCGGGTGCGTTACCATTAGTTAGCCTCGGCACAATTGAAGACGACCTGCGCCGACGCGATTTTTCGATTAATGCCCTCGCCATTCGTTTGAACTCTGACGGTTTCGGGGTGCTTATTGATTGCTTCGACGGAGTTAAAGATCTTCAAGCCGGACGGATTCGTGCGCTCCATTCTGAGAGCTTCTTTGACGATCCGACCCGCGTCTTTCGGGCGGTAAGATATGAAGGACGCTACGGTTTCCAAATTGAGGCGAAAGATCTAGCGCGTATTCATGGGGTACTCCATCAAGGTGTATTAGACCGGATTAGCGGCGAGCGCATTCGGAACGAAATCAATCGTATCTTGGCGGAAGACGCCGTACCGCGCATCGTTCAACGGTTGCTTGAATTTGACGTATTTCGGGCAATTCATCCGGAATGGGAGTTACCGCTAGATTTTGGCGCCGTTTGGGCTGCGGTTCGAAAGGCAATTGATTGGGCATTGACGAACCTCCCCGATGAACAGATTGACGGAAAACAGATGGGGTGGATGTCACTGCTGGGAGTGGTCAATTGGACTGGATCCCACTCCTGTCATGAGGCTACGCCAACTTATGTAATCCAAGCAATCACCGATAGGCTGGTCTTGCCTCATCGTCTCCGCAGACTATTCCAAACGGAGGCTGACCTGCAAAAAGATTTGGCTGAAGGAAAAATCTCGGGGAAGGTGCTAGAAACGCTAGAAAGAAAAGACCTCTCGCTTTCCCGGAACGCCACAATTCGAGGGGGGAAAAACAGATGGCTAATCTCCGACGCATGCAATAAGAAAACCTTTGCAATCAGAAAAGAGAACCAAGGTCTCTATGTTTGTGAAATTCAGACGGAATTGACTGCTAGTCAACACTTGTGCAAAGCTCTTGGCAGGTTATCCCCCGATTCCAAGCCAAGCGAAGTATATCACCTGTTGAAGCCTTACGCTGTTGAGGCACTGGTGTTCACTCTGATGCAGCCGGAGCAACCTAAATGGCGAGCGGAAAAAATTGAGGGTTATTTGATTAATTTGCGCAAGATTGAGCCGTTAATCTGTGGAGACGATTTGATTCAGATCGGGCTGCAACCGGGAAAAGCGTTTACAAATCTCATCTCCAAGGCATTCGAAGCCCAGTTGGATGGCGAGATTTCCACAAAACAGGAGGCCTACGAGTTTCTAGGCTTTAATGATGCTCAATCCATTTGAGGCAATCCCGCGTATAATCTTTGAGGCCGTCCTTCTTGTAATTCAATTCATCATCCTGTTGACTTTCCACGAGTGGGGGCACGCGAAAGCGGCGCTCATGCTAGGAGATCCGACAGCCAGAGACGAAGAGCGGCTGACGCTCAACCCGGCAGCCCACATCGACATACTCGGAACGGTTATACTGCCACTAGTCGGCTTGCTTTCCAATAGTATGTTCTTCGGATGGGCAAAGCCGGTTCCGGTCGACTCGCGTAATTTGAAGAATCCCAAGCGAGACCTGATGATCATCGCCGCAGCGGGTCCCCTGATGAACATCATCTGCACTTTCGTGATTTTGCTTGTGGTCAAACTGCTTGTAGAATTTGTCGGCATTTCTATACACCGTGAAGTCCAAAATCAATTGGAACTGCCTGCTAGAATTAGCGTGATTCTTGCGGTTTTCAACATGCTCCCCCTATTTCCTCTGGATGGGTTCAGTGTGGTTTATGGGCTATTACCTTGGAAACAGGCGCAGGCGTTTGACAAGCTACGCCCTTATGGAATGATGATTCTGCTTGGGATAATTTTTCTCCCCAATCTGTTGAGAATCCCTAACCCGGTCTTTATTATAATTCATTTCGCGTCTTTCGGAATTTTCGATCTGTTTCACTCACTCGTTGGCCTCTGAAAACAGAATCAGAATGAGATAATGGTTTAGTTCAGTCAATAGAACCAGTCTGTAATTGGATTAAATCTATTAGGATTAGCGCACTGTGGTTTGTAATAGTGCAATTCATTGCATGTCCGGCGCGGACATTTGACAACCCGATTCATCGGGATTAGCATTGTCCTTCTCTTCTCGGCGCGCTCCCTAACTGCTCGGTCTGGATTGGCAAATCTAAACCGCGAATCTGCCCTAAATTTTCGAAAACCGCCACGCGAAAATCATTCTGTACACGCTATAATACCACGTACTGAATTTATGCAGCCATTACCGATGGACTCCCATCCCCAATCCACAGACTCGATATACTCCATCAAACTCGATATTTTTGAAGGACCGCTGGATCTGCTGCTTCACCTGATTCAGAAGGACGAGATGGATGTTAGAGATATTCGTATTGCCGAGATTACGGAACGTTATTTGGAGTGGCTGAATCTTATGGAGCAACTGGATCTGGATGTTGCTTCGGAATTTCTGGTAATGGCGGCGACGCTGCTCTATCTCAAATCACAGAGTATTCTTCCATCCGCAACCGATCAGGATACGTTGCCAATCAAAAATCGAGAGGAGCTTGTTAAGCAACTCTTGGATTACAAGCAGTTCAAGGAAGCATCGCAAGTGCTGAATCGCTATGCCGAAGAGCATGAACAAATTTACGGACGAAGTGTTGATTCTGGTGTCGAACTGGGAGACTTGCGCGAGTTTGAGATTAAAGCAACCCTCTTTGATCTGTTATCGGCGTTTCAGCGAACCACCGAGAGGTTGCAATTTATTGATGATGATGCTTACGAGGAAATTAACGAAGAGCAAATAACCGTTGAGGAAAAGATGGAGTTCTTGGTACGCATATTGAAGGAATCCGAACAGGTGCCGTTTGAAGATCTTTTCTCCGATTTTGCAACCAAAGTCGAACAAATTGTGACATTCTTGGCAATCTTGGAGCTGATTCGCCTGAAACGTATCATTGCCATTCAATCGGGGCAGTTTGGTCAAATATACATCGTAAGGCGCGAGGGCTGAGTCACAAACCGTACGGGGTTCAAGATTAAAAATCAGCCCCAACTCCCTATCAAGTATTACTGTCATGATCGAAAATTCCCCCACTCCTCCCCAGGAATCTTCCTTGAGTCCAACCCAAATCAAATCAATCCTTGAAGCGATTCTCTTCGTCGCCAACGAACCAATATCGATAAAGCAATTTACTCAAGTCTTTGGAAACGTTTCAACACACGACATCCGCGAGCAACTGATGGCGCTTGAAAATGACTATCAAGCTGAAAACCGCAGTTTCCAGCTTATCGAAATTGCCAACGGTTTTCAGGTGTGTTCACGCCCTGAATACCGTGACTGGATTGAGAAATTCTATACACGTCAGGTTCGTGTCCGACTTTCGCCTCCGGCGCTTGAAACCCTTGCCATCGTCGCGTATAAGCAGCCCGTTACACGGACGGAAGTGGAAGAAATTCGAGGTGTGAACAGTGACAGCGTTGTAAATTCACTTATTCAGAAAGGGTTGATACGCATCTCGGGGCGAAAACCTGGACAAGGTCGGTCTCTCCTTTTCTCCACCACGGATAAATTCTTGGAGCAATTTGGGCTAAAAAATCTCTCCGAACTGCCGTCTATGGAAGAGATTGAGGAGATTCTACATGAAGTGCAAAACGAAGAATAGGAATAGCAACGGGTGGTAACCAAAAATGGGAGTACGGAAAATTCGGGATCTCATGCTATAAACGAAATCTGGGAGCGGAAATAAGAAATGAAATATGATGCATGGTTTCAATGCAGTAGCGGGTGCGACGAGCAACATTCGCTTCACGAGGTGATTTATCGTTGCACTCGCTGCGAAGGGCTACTGGAAGTCAAACACGATATTGAATCCCTGAAACGTCGAAGCCCGGCTGCTTGGATTGAACTTTTCGAAAGGCGCTACATGGGAACGCAATACCCCTACGGCAGCGGTGTCTGGGGGAAGAAAGAGCTCGTTTGTCCAAGTATTGATGATGAGAACATTGTCTCGATGTTCGAGGGAGGTACCAACCTTTTCTGGGCGACACGGTTCGGAAAGGAAATTGGGGTCTCCGACCTATGGATTAAGCAATGTGGCATCAGTCATACCGGCTCCTTCAAGGATCTGGGAATGACGGTGCTGGTTTCTATGGTCAAACAGATTGTCGCGAACGGTACCGACATTCGCGCTGTTCTCTGTGCCTCTAGCGGTGACACTTCTGCCGCACTCGCCGCTTATGCCGCAGCGGCGGGAATCCCCGCGATAATCCTTTTGCCGCAAGCGAAAGTCTCGCCCGCGCAGCTCTTCCAGCCGCTTGCCAACGGAGCAATTACACTTTCCCTCAAAACCGATTTTGATGGCTGCATGGCAATAGTTCAAAAACTGAGCGTGCGTCCGGATTTTTATCTTGCCAACTCTATAAATTCTCTCCGAATCGAAGGACAGAAGACGATTAGCATCGAAATTGTCCAACAATTCGATTGGGAGGTGCCAGACTGGGTAATAATTCCGGGAGGGAATCTGGGAAATGTGACGGCTTTAGGACTCGGGTTTCTGATGATGCGGGATCTCGGGATTATCAACGACCTGCCGCGGATTGTTTGTGCGCAGTCCGCCAAAGCCAATCCCCTGTATCAAAGTTATCTCGGAGACTTCAGTGAATTCAAACCGATGGCTGCACAGCCAACCGTAGCCAACGCAATCCAGATTGGAAATCCTGTTTCCGCCAAGAGAGCGATAAACATCCTGAAACGATTCAATGGAATCGTGGAACAAGCGACGGAGGACGAGTTGGCGAACGCCGCTGCAAGAGCGGATCGAACAGGGCTATTCAACTGCCCGCATACGGGTGTGGCGCTCGCCGCCCTTCTGAAACTCGTTGAGAGAAAGGTAATCCGATCTGACGAACGCGTGGTTGTAATCTCGACGGCAAACGGCCTAAAATTCCCCGATTTTAAAATTCAATATCATAACGGTGAATTGGACGAAGTTAATCCTCAATATGTAAATATTCCACTGGGACTTGAGCCAGACTACGACCAAATAATGAAGGCGATTGATGTTTGTTTGGCGAAAGCGGAGTAAGGACCTGTTTGAAGATCTAGTTGGAGTAGGGTGCGCACTGTGTTCAAGCGAGTGGATAACGAGTGCGACGGAGATTTCTATTCAATCATCAAATCGAAAATGGGATCTTGACAGGCGATAGCAGGTGACAACAGAAACATGAAAAAAGCCCCTCCTCAAATGACCAAAAATGGCCTTGTCACCTATTATTCAAACATACTCAGAGACTACGGCGAGTTTTTCAGTTTATTTCCGAACTCTTTCTTTAATTTCTCCAGCTTGGGATTAATGGCAATCTGGCAATACGGTTGATATGAGTTTAGGGCATAATAATTCTGGTGATATTCTTCCGCAACGTAGAATTCGGCGGCGGGCACAATCTCGGTAACAATCGGATTCTGCCACAATCCTGCAGCGTCCGTCTCCCGTTTGGAATTTTCCGCGCCTGTTTTCTGTTTTTCATTGTGATAGATAATCGCCGAGCGGTACTGTGTACCGACATCTGCGCCTTGCCGATTCAAAGTAGTCGGATCGTGCGTTCGCCAGAAGACGTGGAGTAAGTCCGAGAAGGATATAACCCCGGGATCAAATGTGATTTGTACCACCTCTGCATGACCGGTCATTCCTGTACAAACCTGTTGATACGACGGGTTTTGAACCGTACCCCCGGCATATCCGGAGATAACTTCATGCACACCCTTCAATTCTAGAAAAACCGCTTCAACGCACCAAAAACACCCGGCCCCGAGCGTTGTCGCCTCCAACTGATCTGACATTGTCTTCATCATCCTTCCACTTCACATCCCGAATATCCTGTTTGAAATTCAATTTGGAATAGCCCGAATTGCTCCGAAACCGAGTATTTTCCTGAAAAGAGATCTCTATCGCACTCCTTATTCAGTCGCTTGATCGGTTGCTACATCCCTTCCATTCTTCCCATCTTCCATCCTTCTCCATTCTCTTTTCTATTGAACTCCAAATCCATCTCTGTTAAAATTCACGCAGTCGTCTTGTATAATGAATACACACCAGCTTGTTACTAATACCATTTCGCTTGAATAATAGTGCATATGATGTTTTGATTATATCATTCACTTTCTCCGTAGGCGGGGATCAAACGAGTGAACAACGATCAACTGAGTGATTAACGAAGGCGATAGAGATCCCCTTGCCCCGCCGACTTTGCGCGGAGATAAGACTTCCTACTCTGCCCATACAATTTTCTTTACTTAATCCGCGTAATCAATGCACTTGAATTTTAGAGAAGTGGTATAATCTGTCATGAGGAAAAAATGCTAGAGCACAATACCCCGCGAGCGTTTCACGTGATGACGAAACCGATAGGACCAATCTGTAACCTCGATTGCGAATACTGTTTCTACCTGGATAAGGAAAAACTCTATCCGAAAACGCGCTCCTTCCGGATGACAGATGAAATCTTGGAAAACTATGTCCGCCAATACATTGAGGCACAGCAGGTAAACGAAATCACCTTCGCCTGGCAAGGCGGCGAACCAACGCTGATGGGAGTCGATTTTTTCCGACGCGCTGTTGAATACCAGCAAAAATATCGGCGTGCGGGCACTCACATCCAGAACACATTTCAAACCAACGCTACTCTCATTGACGATGAGTGGGCGGTTTTTCTCAAGCGAAACAAGTTCTTGGTTGGCGTCAGCATTGACGGTCCGCCCGAAATACACGATAAATACCGATATGACAAAGGTGGAAGACCATCCTCCCACGATGTTCTTAGAGGACTTGAGTTCTTTCAGAAACACCGCGTGGATTACAACGTGCTCTGTGTATTGAACCGTTACAATGCAGACTATCCGCTTGAGTTGTATCGCTATTTCAAGAAGATAGGCGCCCAATTCATTCAATTTATCCCGGCTGTCGAACATTTCACCGGCACACAAGTCTCCGAGCTCTCGGTCCAAGCCAAGCAATACGGTAAGTTTCTTTGCGCCGTCTTTGACGAATGGGTTGTGAACGACATCGGGAAAATCTTCGTGCAAATCTTCGACATTGCACTTGAGGCATGGGTAGGCTATAATCCAAGCCTCTGCATTTTCAGCGAAACATGCGGCGATGCGATGGCGATTGAGCACAACGGCGATCTCTACTCGTGCGACCACTTCGTTTTTCCGGAATACCATCTTGGAAATGTTGCCGACACGCCAATTGAAGAGATGGTGGATTCACCGTTCCAGAGAAAATTTGGGACAGACAAGCGAGACACGCTGCCCCAATACTGCCGAGACTGCGAAGTCCGTTTCGTATGCAACGGCGGATGTCCGAAGAATCGCTTCATCAAGACGCCTTCCGGCGAGGATGGGTTGAATTACCTTTGCGCCGGCTACAAGATGTTCTTCAACCATATCGACGAACCGATGAAACTGATGGCAACCGCCCTACAAGCCGGAAAACCCGCCGATAGCGTTATACCCCTGATGCGAGAAAAGAAACACGGACCAGTCTCATCAAGTCGGATCCAAACTGCAACGACACCCCAAAGAGTTGGGAGAAACTCACCCTGTCCATGCGGTAGCGGCAAGAAATACAAACAATGCTGCCTGGGAAACAGCACATAGGTCCTTGTCAGACGCTTAACGACACTCACGCGCTTGGCATTAGAACTCTCCGTATGTAACCAACCACCACCTTCCAAACTCACTTATCCGTTCCGCCGCCCGTCAACCGAAATGCCTCCGTGCGTATCCTAACCTCTCCGGTTCTCCGATATCTATCCAATCAATCTTCGTGTTCAGCACATATAAGTTCGGTACATGCGGAAAAACATCCCGTTCGATGGAAAAAACATCCCGATTCGGGAAGTACCCCGTAATTGACTGTGACAGCAGATATATTGCTCCGTTGGCATACCCTGACCGTTTCGTCGCCTGTTTTTCATGAAAGGCGATAACCCTCCCACTTTCATCCGACACAATCTCGCCATAGGAACTGATGTTTTCAGCAAACACGCCAAGTAGCAATCCATCCATTTCTGAGCGAAAATTCCGCGACAAATTGGAAAGCGGAAAATCCTTCAGTAAAATGTCGCCGTTCAGCAAAAAAAACGGCGAGGAGGAAACATACGGCATCGCGTTCTTTATTGCGCCGCCCGTTCCGAGCCTCGTTTCTTCCCTCGCATAGTGAATGCGTATCCCCTGATTCCTCTCGCCGACCGCGGAGTAGAGCACATCATGAAGGTGTCCCGATGCTAGGACAACCTCATCAACACCGGCTTCCTTCAAGAGACGGAGTTGGTAATCAAGCACCGTACAGTCGCCTATTTCCAGCAAAATCTTCGGCACATGCTCCGTGATGCTACCCAACCGCGATGACAACCCGCCGCAGAGAATAATTGCTTGCACCAATACCCTCTATCATCCCGAACCAATTTTGTAGGGTGCGCACTGCGCACCAGCCTTTAAAAGCGACGGTGTGCGATCAACCGAGCGAATAACAAGCACGACAGTGTTTCCATAGAGATTCCACCAGCCTTTGAAAGCGCGAGCGGTGCGATTGGTATATCACATGTATTGCAGGCGACAACCAAAGCGTGAAAAGACCTCTCCCAAAATGCCCAAAAAATAGCTTTGCCGCCCATTACACACAGTTACTCCTCCGCCACAAATTCAAAGGCATTTTGAATGTGTTCAAGTTTAGTGGGTGTAGACTTTGAGGAAAGGAAAACCGCAACAACATCAAAGCGGCAGGGAACATCCAATAGATTGTTGGCTTGGAGATAGCTCAGCGCGAGTTTGGATATCTGTTTCTGCTTGGCAGGCGTAACAGCCGCCTGCGGAACTCCAAATTTGAGGGTGCGCCGCGTTTTAACTTCCACAAACACAATTCGCTTTCCCTGTTTGACAATAAGATCTATTTCACCGGAGCGCGAGCGGTAGTTACGCTCAAGAATTTGATAACCCCGGTCCGTGAGGTATTCAGCGGCGAGTTCCTCTCCAATTCTCGCAACCTCTTTAGACTGATTCATTACCAATCCCTACGCCTCAGCTTCCATTACACATCTAACACATGTCGGAGATAGGTTTGAAACTGCGCCGGTGAATGGGACAAGGCCCGTGCTGGGCAATTGCCTGAAGATGCTGAGCCGTGCCATAACCCTTATGTTGTCGAAAGCCGTATCCCGGATAGATTTCGTCGAATTCAACCATCAATCGATCTCGCGTTACTTTTGCGATGATCGATGCCGCGGCAATGGACTGGCTGAGAGAGTCGCCTTTCGGAATCGCTTGTGCAGGTGTAGAAATGCGGGGAAGTTGTGTGCCATCGACAAGCACATAATCCAGGGGTGGGACTATTTGTTCTACCGCATCTTGCATTGCCTGCAGCGTAGCCTGCAGGATGTTCACTTTGTCGATAACTGTATTGCTAATGTGACTGACCTTTACCGCAATCGAAGTGCGCTGAATCTCGTCATATAAGCGATCGCGTTGCTTTGGCGTCAACTGCTTTGAATCTGTCACCCCTTGGATGACGCAATCCACAGGAAGAATTACCGCCGCTGCTACCACCGGACCGGCTAACGGGCCACGTCCGGCTTCGTCAATGCCAGCAATGTGTCGATAACCTTCTCTTTGTAAAGCCAGTTCAATCTCTTGAATCTCGTAGTCACCTTCCCATTCTGCTGCACTGGTGGCGAGTCGTCCCGGCATCGACACAACTTCACACCCAAAACCAAAGATTAAGAACCCGTTGGAAAACTCATTTCGAGTAGAACCACCGCTCTGAAACTAACCTTTATTCAAGATTAAATCCCTGCACCAGTCTTTGCAAGCCCCAGAGTGGGATCAACTGAGCGGATAGCGAAGGCGATAGAGATCTTAAAGGTTGGAGGATGTTAGAATCCGCCGGCGACTTTTCCCGATGCATCGGGCTGGGTGAAACACGAGTTCGAGTCTACAGGGAAGACTTTTTCAATGGCCAACCAAAAAGACTAGATGGTTAAAACTTCACCCGCTTTTCTGGAACACTTGATTGACACCGTCTGTTGTACTGCTTAAATGTACAAAGTCAAACTAAGACCTCGCCCTTTCATCTGTGCTAAAATCTGTAACGGTCAGGCAGATATGAGACACTCCGAACTGTTCCCCTCCCGACCCTACGGAAACAAACTCCTGCGATTGGTGACGCATTGCAAAGCGTAGGGGTTGGGATCAACTGACTGGATAAGGAAGGATCAAGGGAATGGATAATGACCGATCAAGCGAATGAATAATGAGCGCGATAGCAAATCCCAATAGAACTCCCATAGAGATCCCCCCAACCCGTTGGGTGCGGTATTCGCATTGGGAGGTGTTTCACATAAATGTCAACACGCCCTAATACAACTTTCCCCAAAACCCGCTGCGAGTAAGATTGCGCTAAGGCAGGCGGTACGAAATCACTTCTGCGTTGCGAAGCGCCTTCGTTCGCGAACTCTTGCCGAATTTCCGGTTCTATCTCGCAGATAGTACAATTTGGCGCGTCGCACCGCGCCATATCGGAGCACCTCGATACTCTCGATGTTCGGCGAATGTAATGGAAAAGTTCTCTCACTCCCTTCTCCAAAAGCCACACGTCGGACCGTAAAAGTTTCACTTAAGCCACCATTGGAGCGGCCTATCACTGTTCCCTCGTATGCCTGAATACGTTCCTTCTCGCCCTCCCGAATCTTTGTGTTGACTCGCACCATATCACCTGGGCCGAATTCCGGGAAACCCTCCTTTATATACTCGCTCTCGACAGATTCAATTAGGTTCATCGTTTGTCTATCCTTTCATTTGGTATTCTTTAAAATTCGGCTCACACGAGTTTTTCATTCATGGTGACGGCAGCGCATGTATCCCAAAGAACGTCAATCGAAAAACTCGTCGAAATGCTTCAACGCATCAAATAGATCCGTTGGTGCATGATGCGTGTAAAAAGTCGGTGTCTTCTTCCGTCAACTCAATTTCTTTGAGTAAGTCCGGACGTCGCGCGGCAGTTCGTCTCAGCGACTCCTCATACTTCCAGCGCATAATCTTCTCGTGGTGCCCGCTTAACAGAACCTCGGGTACCTTCATTCCCTCAAAGTCTGCGGGACGTGTGTAGTGCGGGTGATCTAACAACTGTTGGCTAAAAGAATCGTACTGAGCCGATTCATAGTCGCCCAACACGCCGGGTAGCACCCGTCCAACTGCATCAACCAGTACAAGAGCTGGAATTTCTCCGCCACTCAGCACATAATCGCCAATAGAAATCTCGTCTGTAACCAATTTCTGACGTACACGCTCATCAATCCCTTTATAGTGTCCGCAAATTAGAACTATGTGAGTTTCAAGGGAAAGTGCCTCGACAAGCCGTTGATTGCACGGCTTTCCTTGGGGAGTTAAATAAATGACGCGAGTGTTTGACTGTGGACTCAATGCCCTGATAGCTGCGAACAGTGGCTCCGGCTTTAGAATCATCCCTGCGCCGCCACCGTACGGATAATCGTCAACCGTTTGATGTCGATCGCTCGCAAAATCTCGGAGATTGTGAACGTTAACTGTCAAAAATCCTGCGTCTTGAGCGCGCTTTAAGATGCTCACTTGCAGGGCAGGGATTATAATCTCCGGAAACAGAGCAATGACGTCAATTTTCATCTGGTGTGATAGAAGTTTGCAGCGCCCACTCGTTAATCTGAATCACGCGTCCGTCCTTGACAATAATCTCCGCCTGAGACAGTTTGGAGCGAATGTCATCCCCCACCTCGATTTTCACAGGTGCATCATATGTGCCGCTAGCGAAAAACGAATCAATTTCCAATTGTTTCACCTGACTGAGTTGTTGCTTAAGGTTTTCGAGCGCCTGTTCCTGCTTTCCGCGCTCTTGACTGATTTCCTCCCGCAACTGATTCACGCGATGAGGCATCTGCTTTTGCGCTTCGGCAATCAACCGGCGGCTCTGGAACTCTTCCTGTTCAAGCCACTGCCCGATTTGGCTTATCGCGTGCTCAAGCTCCTTGGTCAATTGCGACTTGAAACTCTCCGTGACGACATTTTTCAGTATTACCGGTCGCTTTACGATAACAGCCATCTTCCACTCTCATCAATTCGGTGAGCAAAGCCAAGCAGCCTCGGCAGCTCGATCAAGACGATAAGGCGGTGAAAGTCTAACTTAATCACAATGTTTCCTTCCTTGCTTTCAGCTTCCATCTGGAAGAACTTAATCAATTTAGGCTTAAACTCCTGTCCCGCTTTACTCTTTACTGGACTCAACGAGTTCAAGCACAATCCTTTTATTCGCCTTAATCCCTGAGGCAAACAAGATGTTCCGTATCGATTTGAGTGTACGCCCATGTTTGCCGATAATTTTTCCCAAGTCTTCCTCGGCAACGCTCAATTCGAGGATTGTCACCTTTTCCCCTACAACTTCATGGACTTTAACCTGATCGGGTTGATCTACGAGGGATGTTGCAATATATTCAATCAGATCCTTGAACATAAAATACCCTGAGCAACATATCCAATCTAGTGATTGTCGCTTATGCCGCGGCGAATAGATTCATTTCGGATTTCGGATTACAATTGTCAGTTGGATGATTCGCTCGGTGTTTCCGGCGTAGTGTCTGCGGATTCACTATCGTCTGCGGCAGAGGCTGTCTCATCTGTCGGCGGGGCGGCATCCCCCTCCGTCGAAGGCGGTTCCTCTTCTCGCGTCGGAACGGGCTTGCCCAAACGTTCCGCGGTAAACTTCTCCCAAATGCCGGCTCGCGATAACAGGTTCTTTGCCGTGTCCGATGGCTGTGCCCCCCGTTTCAGCCACTTCAAGACCCTGTCTTCATCAATGACAACTTCAGCCGGGTCGGTTAATGGATTATAATGACCTAAGCGTTCGAGAAACCGCCCATCTCGCTGAGCGCGTGCATCAGCAGCTACCAATCTGTAAAACGGACGTTTCTTTCTTCCGTGGCGTTGAAGTCTTATTCTAACAGCCAAAAATAACTTCCTCCTTATTGCGGTTATAGACTAAAAGACGTTTCAAACGTTCAATTAACTTGGAATAGTAGTAAGCATACTCCGTATGCCGTATCTCTTGTGCAAATTGTGATACGGCGGAGCGTGCCTATCACTGCTTACCGTTCGGCTTGGATTTCCGAATCCAAGCTTTGACAGATGGTTACTCTATCGTGACTTGCGCTTCTTCCGCCGCTTCAAGTTCTTCCGATTCTTTCCGGGTGACTTAAGTCCAATCTGCGGCATCCCCATCATTGTTGTCTGTTGCTTGACCATGCGATTCATAAACTTGAGTTGATCGAACAGTTGGTTGACTTGGCGAACATCGGTGCCACTTCCATTCGCAATCCGCATACGGCGGCTGCGATCAAGAATACTCGGATTCCCACGCTCCATTGGAGTCATGGACTGAATGATCGCCTTCGCATAATTCAGCTGATCTTCATCGGGCTTCATGCCCTTGATTGGCAGCTTGTTCATGCCTGGAATCATGTCCATTAGCTGATCGAGAGGTCCCATGTTCTTGAGTTGCTCAAGCTGCATAAGCAAATCGTCGAAATCCAGCCCATGCTTTTGACTCAGTTTCCGTTCAAGTTCTTGCGCTTGGTCGTCGCTGAAGATGGTTTCCGCCCTTTCAAGCAAGGTCGCGAAATCACCTTCACCCAAGATGCGCGATGCCATGCGATCCGGGTGGAATTCCTCTAGCGCTGTCGGAACAATCTTCTCGCCAACCCCGACGAACTTAATCGGCTTGTGCGTCACGGCGCGAATCGAAAGCGCCGCGCCGCCGCGCGCATCGCCATCCAGCTTTGTGAGAACTACGCCGTCAATGTCCAAGCTATTATTGAAATGTTCGGCGATGTTCACCGCATCCTGTCCCGTCATCGCGTCAACAACGAGCAAGATTTCGGTCGGATTGACCTCAGCCTTTATGTTGCGGAGCTCCTCCATCAACTCTTCGTCAATCGCCAAGCGTCCCGCAGTGTCAACGATAACGAAGTTATTCCCGCGGTTTAGCCCCTGTTTAACAGCTTCATTTACAATGGCAACAGGAGAAACATCTGTTCCCATCGAAAACACTGGGACCTCAATCTGTTCACCAAGCACCTCCAACTGCTTAATCGCCGCTGGGCGGTAAACATCCGCTGCAACCAAAAGCGGATTTCGACCTTCCGAACGAAATCTCAGTGCCAGTTTCGCAGCGGCGGTTGTCTTTCCGGAGCCTTGCAAGCCGACCATCATGACGACTGTTGGGCCGCTCGGTGCAATGTTAATCTTCGCCGCCTGAGTCCCCATCAACTTGGTCAGTTCGTCGCCTATAATCTTGGCAATCTGTAACTCCGGCGTTAAGCTGCCGAGCACCTGTTGACCGAGCGTTTGCTCCTTGACATCCTCTATGAAGTCGCGCGCGACCTTGAAGTTTACGTCCGCCTCTAGCAAAGCCCTGCGCACATCTCGCAGGGCATCGGCGACGTTCTTCTCTGTCAGCTTGCCTTGACCCGCAATCTTCTTTAAGGTGCTCTGCAACCGCTCGGTCAAACTTTCAAACATTAATTTCTCTAGCTCCGCGCTTCATCACCGTATTGTGACTGAGGAAAGTCAATCAAACTGTGAAGACGTTGTTTGATATACTGAATTGTTTCCCTTTTCTTTGTGCCAACAATGTCGGTTTCCAGTGCTTGTAGTCGCTCCAACACATCCGTAACTACGCCCCGTTGATGTTGGAAACTGGCTAACAACCCAAGCTCGTTCTCAAAGCGTTCAAGGCACATCTCTGAGGATCGAATCGAATCATACACCGCTTGCCGAGAGATTCTGAACCTTTCGGAAATCTCTCCCAATGACAAATCTTCCTCATAATACAGACTGAGAAATTCTCGCTGCTTTTCCGTCAACAGATTACTGTAAAAATCTGACAGCAAGACGTACTTAAGTTTGTCTATTGACAAGTGGAATATCTCCTGATGCTATTCCGCGTAGCATTCCAATTAACGGTGATGTTGAACCAATGATAGCAGTGTCAAGGTTTTAACCTTGACACTGCTCTATAAGATACCCTATCAACTCCACCCTTGTCAATGGAAAATTAGAAAACTATCAGGGCAATCGCATCTGATTGTGAATGTATTGTAGAGTGGGCACCGCCCACCGCTTTTCGCCTTATTGATTCACCACATGCGAAACACCAACGTGCGATCTGCAATCATCAAGTTACCGATTTCCCTTCTTCTCTGCTTTGTAGAGATCAACCGACCGAATAGGATCACGCGAGCGATTAGCGAGTGCGATAGAGATCTTAAGGCGATAGAAATCCCTGCGCAGATCTGCGTTCCTTATCCTCTACTCGCCATCGCATTTACTGATCGTTGGCGACTGTTCTTGCCGGTTTCCATCGGTAACCATCAAATCCCCAATTTTCCCCCTTCCCATCGCTTTTCATTTCTTCGTCTTGCCTAGTCTTACACTCTTTGCCCAGCCTTGTCACGGAGGCATACCTCACCACTATTATCGCTAAACCTTCTCACCCACCTTCTCCCTAGCTTCCAAAACCTTCGACACCACAGATTTGACATCATCCTCATCGACAAATGGTGACAGGATGTATGACTTCAAAGCGACGATAGGCTCGCCGTAACTGGTTCGCCGATAGCAATCCGTTATCGAAATGACAACCCCCTTGCCCGCCATCGCCTCCGAATGCACATAGTTATAGATCTCTCGGTTGTAGTCGTTATGTGAGAGCAAGCTATCGCGATCCGCTTCATCCTCAAACTCCTGTCGCTTGATGGAAAACGTGTCCACACCAATCGGATAGGCGCGAAATAGCGTGACAGTACCGAAATTATCTCGATTCAACACGGTAGTGCCCTCCTGCCCTTCAAGATGTTCACGCAGCAGTTGCGTCATTTCAACAATGTGTCCAAGAACAGCTTGCAAACCCTCCTCGCCGAACAGGCGAAAATTGGCGAGAGCCGCAAGCGGCCCCGTCCCCGATCTGGAGGTCTCAAGCGTGAACATTCCGGGGCGGTAGTCCCCAAAGTGATACAGATACGGCATCTGTTCCGGGTGTCGAGTCACCAATTCCAAATCCGATTGATCTTTGACGAGAACCAGGCTGGAAATATAAGGCGCAAACCCCGTTTTGTGAAAATCAATTCCAATGGAGTCCGCAAGAGATAAATGTCGTATTCGCCGACATGCCCCTGCTAACGCGCGGATGGTGCGTGGACGAAACCCGAGGCGGTCCTTCTCGATATCGTACTCCTTGAACACCGACCATGCCCACCTGATAACTGCGTCCGCGTGAATCTGCGGCTTGTAGTCAAGCTGAAACTCATCAACCAGCGTGTCGCGTAACGTCGCAATACTCTCTAAATCGTCTAATCCGAACGAATCGGTGGTGCCCGATGTCGCAATGATGGCGGCAATTTTTTTCCCGTCTCCTAATGCCGTACGATCCTGTTGCTCTAGTTGGGGGAGGTCAATTTCGTTTTCGACTGTTGTCGGGATTGTAATCAGATTGTTCGTTCCGATTCCTAGCCATCCCACAATGTTGGATGCGCAGTAGTGCCCCGCATCCGACACGAAAACCGCAATCTCTTCGGGCGTACCCTTCTGCATTGTTCCCGCACAGGTTTTCTCCAAGCCAAGCTTCACGCCATAGAGTGTTGTCCCGGTGCCGCCAAAAGTAAACACACCGCTCGATTTCTCCGGATCATAACCTATCAATCTGGAGGTCATGGCGACGACTTCAACCTCAGCCAATGCAACCAAACGGCTATACTAATCCCATGAGATATTCGGATTGTGCAAAGAGGCTAAGAGTACCCCAATCACGCTTGGAATTGTCGGCGGGGATCAACCGAGTGAACAGCGAGGGCGATAGTAAATCCCAAAGTGAGTGATCAAGCGACTGGATAAGGAGCGCGATAGAACTCCCATAGAGATCTTCTTGCCCCGCATCGGAAAGACTTGATTGATGATGTTAATGCACTAATGCACTGTAAATAAAGGGAGATGGTATTACTTATCTTCGCCCGTTACTCCCTATGAAGTGAAGATATCCAATGTGCCCATTCACCTGCTCACGAACACGGCAAGGGAATCATATCCATCGGCCCTCTTCGACAGATAGAGTTTCGTGGCGATCAAAGGAATGAATAGTGACTGCGATAGAGTTCCTTCCGCTCTCCCATCCATCCGTCTTTCCCTTTCTCCGCTTTAATAGCCTGCAGGTTGGGAGAACAATCAACGGAATGGATAATGACCACGATAGCGCTCCCACCATCCTTTTGAAAGCACTGGCGGCACCAAAACCAACTAAGTGAAATGGCAAAACAATAGCTACATCCTAAAATTTCGCCTTAATCTGCAACCTCGCCTTATGCTGATACGGATTAGATTCGGAAGAGAGGATATTCTTTGCCGCGAAATATATTGCTTCCGTGCCGATATTCTCGGAAAGCGGCAGCGCAACTCTTAAGCCATGTCCCTGCGTATTCGGATTGAATATATCGGCATTATTATAGTTCGATATCATTGATTCTCGTTCAACCCAAACATAGTAGTAACGTCCATGCAGTCTATGCAAGCCCGATATTGGCCCAACCCCGACTTCAAACCAATACGCCTCGTCATTGATGTCCGCCAATAGGTTTTGCGCATAAACACCGGTAAACTTTGAAGGCATCGATCTGATTTCGGATTTATACTCTGCAAGCCACTCAACAATCCTAAACCCAAATAGATACGAGGATTCTCCTGTACCTGCCCCAATCCGCGCGTTCGTATCCCCACCACCTAATCTGCCATCCTCAACCGCTTGGGCGATGTTGTCCTCATTCCGATATTCATAGAGGATCGTACCAAGCGACAACCCTTCGAAATGCAATCCCCTAAAAAACAGTTGCCCCGCAAAGAGATTGGTATCCGGACCGCTCTTGGATTCCGCCAGAATGAATTGCCCAAGATTTACCTGTGCCTGACGAATCAAGCCGAAGTTATCTAGGCGAAACTGCTGCGCTGCCCCTTCAAACTGCACATCGTTGTGAAAGACCAACTCAACACGTTCGAATGGATTGGCAAACTTACCAATTGTAAACGTCAGTAACGGATTCGGTGAATATCGGAGGAACAACCGATCGAGATTGAAATCCTTCTTCGAAAAATAATCGTCAAGGTCCACATTCCCTGTGGTCGGGTCATCCGTCGCACCCGTGACCATTCTGAATCCGAGATTAGCATGTGGCTGAATCGGAAAGTTTCCACCCAAACGGAATCTGATGCGATACCGATAGCGGCTCGGAGAACCCTCCCGAAAAATGCTTTCCTGACGAAATCTGCCATCGGCGGAGAAATACGTCCTCCAAAGTTCCTTGGCTATCTGAGATGTCTCTCGATCGCCTGACTCTGAAACGTCGAGGGCGCCAGCCTCCTGCCATTGTTGTCCTTTGGACGATGCCAGTACTTCACCGGCAATAGCCAGAACCAAGAGAACGGTAAAAAACACATTAACACGAGTGCCAAACCCGGCGTTTACAATTCTGTTTGTTTCCCCGTGGCACATAGCTTTCCTTAATTCTACCAATTGGAATCGTACTCCCATCCTGACCGTTGCTTCCCGTATCGTGTCCCGTTCAACTCGGTTTGATGGCAGTCCAAGCATCTGTCATAGACACTCACACCGTGCACCTCATGCGCAAACTGGATGTCTGGAGTGTTGTGAACGTGGCACGTTCGACAGGTGTAGGTTCTATAAACTGAATCGGCGTATATATTAAGCCCCTCCGTTTCTTTTCTGACGATGTATTTCCGTTGATTGTTGAGGTCGGTTATCAACCATTCGGACGCTTCCCTTCTCGTTGCCACGGTGGCATGTTGGGAGATTGGTATGCTTCGAACCTCGAACTCCCACTGAATATTTCCTGATAGAGTTTCATCTACATTTAGCTCGCTCTCAGATTCTCCATCCATGCTAAACACCAACGGTTTTGACGTATGACACTTTGCGCACGGAATGTCGTGTTCTTCAGTCAAAGGAAAGAATTCATCGTGCTCAAGTTTCTCACGACCATGAACGAGAATTGCAATGAGCAAAATGGGTGCCAGTGCCAAATGACAACGCAGCACAATGCGTCGAGACTGTGCTTTCGTGAGACTCACCGCAACCCCGGTTCCCAGATTGAGCCAAGCTAAACCAAACGTCAGCCATGAGTGCCATGTCTCTGGTTTAACGCTTGAATGAATCAAAACAAGGCACAAACCGAACGACGCAAGCCCCTGGTGATATTTTAACAACCGGCTCCGATTCCCCCATCGAAAGAGTCGGGTTCGCAAAATATAGAGGCTGGCAATCACAATTGCAATGGCGCCGATAATGCTCAGCGTATGCCGTGATTCACCAAAGCTGGATTGGAGAATGAACACAACGGATACGGCGACAGCGGCGAGGACGCCAATTGCCATCTGCAAGAACGGCTGCATACCGAAAGTTGTCCTTTTGTGTTTCGCTACTACAAATTTGATCTTGACGGTTTCTTCGGAAACGTAGCAGACGCGCAAATTGTACCACATCCTGTGCGTGTTGAAAACACATATATGGGACGGCACCTATACCGTCCCATGAGTGTTGTAGGGATCGATCCTACCTTTGTCGCCTTTAGGAGGGAATTCCGATTTCCGACACTAGATAGCCAGTTGTAGGGTGGGATCAAAGGAATGGACAATGACTGCGATAGAGATCCCCCGCCCACCATTAAATACCTATTGGTAATTTACGTCTTCATGTTTGAAGAGGACAAATCGCGACACAATCAAATCATTTTGAACGGAGTTGACCGTCTTGTCAAGCGTACCATTCACCAGAGACAATTTGATGCTTGCATTAAAAGCCGGACTGTGATAGTGTCTAAGGCCACAAAGCCGCATGGTATTCCTCTACGAATAACAACAACGAGACGAAAACAAGGTGGGACCTTTCTTATCTTTGCTCGCTCTAGGCTTTTCAGTTGCCAGCACTCCCAACGAGACTGAAGTCCAACTGATGGCTGGCGCCGCGGAGATTGCCGTCAATCCGCTCTATCCTGACACGGAAGGACTAGAAGCCTACGGTGACCTCTATGCACGCACGTTGGTGCTCGGCCACGGCACACAGCGCATAGCAATCGTCACGGTGGATGTCGGCACGCTTCTTTTCCCTTTATCAACGTCCTGCTCAAGTCGATTAGCCATGCGACTGGCATTCCCGAGGGAAACATCGCCGTCAACTGGAGCCATTCGCACAACGCCACCCTTATCGAATCAGGCCCCTATCAGAAATGGTTGAATAGCCATATCGTCCGAATAGTGAGAAGCGCCTGCATTAACCTCGTCTGTCTCCTTGGAGAGCGGTTCGCGGAATATCAGTTATTTGCAGTTGAGATTTCCCCGTTTTCGCATACCTTGGTGCTGGGTGACACCAACGGGCGCGTAGGCTACCTGGCGACAAAAAAAGACTACGACTTGGGGCATGCGGGCGGTTACGAGGCTTCCTCAAAAGGCCGCCTGAACTTGGATCCATCCGTCGAGGGAATACTCCAATACGGAATTAGACGCCTTTTGAACGAATTGATGGCGAAGTAAATCTAGGAACGCTGAGACTGTTTGAGACCCCAAACTGAATAAATCCACCGTAGGAGCGATCAAACGAGTGGACAACGTGAGCGATAGCAGATCCCATAGTGAGGGCGATAGAAATCCCACTCCGAATCGCGACTTTCTGACGCTGCGTAATTCTTAAATTGAGAAATCACCCTGAATCTGAAACCAAGTGAGACAAGGAGGAGTTGGCAATGGCGCGTTTAGGTAAAGAAGAGGAACAAGCTGTTCTAAAAGTCTTGAGATCGGGTGAACTCTGTCGATTCGGCCCCGAGGAATCCACCGTCGCCGCTTTTGAGAGTGGCATTGCAGAAAAGTTTGGCGTCAAACATGTGCTTGCGACAAACGGTGGCACCGCCTCTTTAATCGTTGCGTTATACGCTGCCGGCGTTGGCCTTGGCGATGAGGTCATCGTTTCGGGATTCACCTGGATTGCGACGCCATCAGCCGTCGCGATCGCGAACGCCGTTCCGATTATAGCAGAGATTGATGAATCCCTTTCAATCGATCCTGACGACATCGAAGCCAAGATTACGCCGCGCACGAAAGCTATCATACCCGTCCATATGTTGGGCATGCCATCCGATATGCCTAGAATAAAAGCATTAGCCGAAAAACACAATCTCGTGGTAATTGAAGATTGCGCACAAGCGATGGGAGCTTCTGTCAACGGCAAAAGAGTTGGCACATACGGTGACATCGGATGTTTCAGCCTGCAGCAGAGCAAAATCCTCATTACCGGCGAAGGGGGTGTCGTGATGACGGATGATGATAATCTGTACGATAGAGCACGCATGACGCACGATGCTGGCAATTTGTGGGGAATCTCAAAGCAATCCGAAGCCGCCTTCCCGGGCATGAACTTCAGGATGGATGAGATTCGTGGTGCCGTGGCCTCGGTGCAATTGACGCGTCTGGATGACTTTCTGGAAAACACGAGAATCCGGAATGCCAAACTACGCGAAGCCATCGCCGGTGTAGACGGTATTGAGACGCGAAAACTCCACGATGGGGACGGTGATTGCAATATTTCGGTCGCATTTTTCCTCCCGACCCCGGATCTGGCGGTCAAGTTTGGAGAGGCAATGCACAAACACGGTGTTGGTGGCAGTCCAATGTACGCTCACGGAAATGGAGACAGGCACGTTTATTCAAATTGGCACTATATCCTTGAAAAGAAAACCTATCATCCCAACGGTTTGCCGTACTCGCATCCTGCCTACGAAGGTAAAATTCATTATTCCGATCGAATGTGCCCTAGGACGCTGGACTATCTAAGTCGCGCGATTCGCATCGGTATTCAGCCCGACATGACCGATGAGGCGATTGACAAAACCGCAAACGCCGTCCGTTTGGCGGCGCGAGATGTATTATAACCCGGTAGTGGGCATACTCGGTATGCCGTAACCCTTAACCCGTCGTAACCGACATCGAAAAACAACATGCTTACAATAGACCAGATAGCACACTTCGATCGTGACGGATTTGTATTCGTCGAAGGTATGTTCTCGATTACTGAAGTCGACATCCTACGCAAAGCTGTCAAATCAGCTTCGCGTGTACGGAAGCATACCATTGTGGCGCACGATGCCGATGATAATGAGTCTCCAATAGCAATATGGAGAGATATCGGAGAGGACGTTTTCGGCGTCGTGTCGGCAAGCCCTCGCATTGTCAACTCCATGAGAGCATTGCTTCGGGAGGATGTCTACCACTGGCATAGTAAGGTGATGCTCAAATACCCCGAAGGCGGCGGCGCGTGGGAATGGCATCAAGACTACGGCTACTGGTATGGAGACGGCTGTGCCTATCCGCGATTGGCTTCTGCCATGATTACCATTGATGAGGCGATGAAAGTCAACGGCTGCTTGAAAGTCATGGTCGGTTCACACTTGCTGGGGCGCCTCGACCACGGTCATGTGGGAAACCAGCATGGAGCCGAACCTGAACGTGCCGAAGCCCTCGAGTCGATGCTCCCCGTGCATTATGTGGAAGCCAAGCCGGGCAGTGTACTGTTCCTCCACTGCAATCTCCTCCACACCTCCGACGCCAATATGTCAAAGCTCCCACGCCTCGCCTACATCTGCTGCTACAACGCGTTTTCCAATATTCCTATTCTCGGGCCAAGTCACGGCCTGCCCGTTCCCATCCAATTAGGCCCCGACGACGCAATCCTCCAATTCGCCTGAGACGATGTCTGCGAATATTCCACTTAAAACCGAGTTTTTTCTTGAAATCTCGATTTTTAAAAATGGTTTGGAACAACCAGCCATCAGCAAATCGCCGATTTTCCCTCTTATTGCGATCGGGCGAGTGAATAACGATCAACTGAGATCAAACGAGTGAATAATGTGCGCGATAGCGATCTTTGATAGCGAAGGCGATAGTAAATCCCATAGTGAACGCGATAGCAAATCCCGTGCGATAGAGATTCCATAGAACACGGTGAGACCCAACTATTTAGCTGCCCCGTCTCCCTAAAAAGGGCATTCATCCCGCAGTACGCACTCCTCGCAGCACGGGGTTTTTCGACATATTCTTGAGCTGTGACGGTCAATTAGCGCATGAAATTCGCTGAACAAACCTACATCATGAGGGAGCGCGTCCATAAACATTGCTTGGAGTTTGTCATAGTCGTATTTCCCCGTTATCCAGCCCAGTCGAGAGAGCAAACGATGAGTATAAGAATCAATCACAAAGATTGCCTTCTCCGCTGCATAGAGTATGATAGAATCCGCGGTTTCGTTTCCAATTCCATAGATCGAGAGCAATTCGTCCCGCAACGTGAACACGTCGGCAGCAAACAGTGAATCCAGCCGATAGTTGTGGTGTGTCTCCAAATGCGCCAAGAACGCCCTCAGCTTCTTCGCTTTGACGCGGAAATAGCCGGAAGGTCGCACAAGTTCCTCCAGTTGTGGCTGCGGAATCTTCCCTAGCTTTGAAGGCGTGAGAAGATCTGCACCCCTCAGATTTCCGATTGCTTTGACGACATTTCGCCACGCAGTTGATTGCACCAATATGGCTCCGAGAATCACCTCAAAGGGTGTGTCTGCGGGCCACCAAGCCTGCGAGCCATACGCCGCCTTCAGTTGGATATAAAGTTTCAGTAGCTTGTCACGCGTAGGTTCATTCATTCAAACACCTAGGTATAAAATTACGAATTGTGCATCATGCCTGTTGTGCCGGGATCACCAGCTACCAATGCCTCGTACATTCCTTGCAATTTTTCCCCGATTCGCCGCCAATCGTATTCGGCTTCGACACGTCGCCTCCCGTTGTCGCCAAGTTCCCGTCGCATCGCTTTGTCTACCATCAAATGAACAACGGCATCGGCAAACTTGGTTGGCTCGTCGGCAATCATAATTTCATCTCCCACTGTCAAATTCAATCCCTCGGCACCAACGCTTGTCGACACGACCGCCTTACCCATAGCCAATGCCTCTAGAATTTTCAGACGTGTGCCGCCGCCAATCCTTAACGCCACAACATAAACCGTGGCGCGTGCGATATGCGGTTTAACGTCGTCAACTCGACCGGTGACGACAACTCCGGGGCGATTGCCGTAACGCTTCAAGCGCTCGGTGGGAGACTGGCCGACAACATAGAATCTCAAGTTTGGATACTTTGTCTGAATTATGGGAAGTATTTCCTCTATAAAGTAGATAGCGGCATCTTCGTTCGGAAACCAATCCATACTACCCGTATAAATTAGCGCTGTCTCCTCTTCATCTTCATGATTTGGCTGATACAGCTCGGTATCAACACCGTTGGGAATCACGTCCGCACTAAGGCCCGGACAAATCTCATTCATGAGATTGCGGTCGACCTCTGACGCACAAGCGACAAGGTCAAAACGATTGCTCATGGTACGCTCGTATCGTCTAAACGCGCGCTCCTGCGTCCAAAAAACGCATTTTCGAAGAGGGTTTGACGTTTGTTCGCGAAGGCGGCGCCAGATGTGCGAATCAACGTTCTGCAGGGATAGCAAACTCTTTGCGTTTGTTCCTAGGTGATACTGACCGGTATGGAGCATCTCATAGTGGATAAGATCAAAGCTACCCGTCTCCAGCAATGAATGGAACTCTCGCCGAAATGCGGGCACATCATACCGTGCAACAGTCAGTGGTTTTCGCTTCAAAGCCGCTTGGCTCCCGGATCGTAGGTTGATTAGTGGTAAACGGGAGCAACGTGGAACAAGGTGCGCTTCAATCCCAAGACTCCGAAGATACTCAGTTCCTTCCCCGTCTGTCGGTTGTGTTTCTAAGGCTAAAAACGTAACCCGGTTCCGCTGAGCGACCTGCTTGAGAAGATTCAGCACCCGAAGGCGCCCGCCGTCAGTCGCTGGAAAGGGGACAGTGATTGATAGGAAAAGAAGTCTCATAAGCCAGTTTCAATCGTAAGCCTAACATTTTGAGGACAATGTGGAAGAAAGGTACACGCTCCCCGCCAGATTGGGAAATCCAACAACTCTTCATTCAACCGTTTGTTTGGCCTTCGTTCTTTTGCTCCAGAGCGGGATGGAGATTGGTCTTCGACGTTTGTAAAACGGGTATAGCTTCCCTTCTTCTGCTCTTCCTAGTCGATATGGAAGATAAACCATTGTTATTCAATCTCACCTAGGAACAGTTTTGTAGGGTGCGCACTGCGCACCAGCCTTTGAAAGCGCCAGCGGCGCGACAGGCAACAACACTCAAATGCCCAAAAAGGGCTTTGCCTTCTACTTTTCAAACAGGCTATTATTAATCGAACTCGCCTAGAAGCAGGTTCGAAAGTTCAATATAGCTGGTCCGTCTTTGCCGCTGCGATGAAATCGTTGCGGTGCAATCCTCGTATTTTGTGAGTCCACCACGTGACCGTCACTCTGCCCCATTCTGTCAAAAGTGCGGGGTGATGCCCTTCCGCCTCCGCCAATTCTCCCACCTTGTTTGTGAAGGACAGCGCTTGGGGAAAATCGTCGAATTTGAAAACACGCTCCAGCCTCTTGATGTTCTCGCGTTCCACAATCTCCCATTCCGGGGTTTGTGGTAGAAATTCTGCAATCTCTGCCTCCGTAACTCTAGGGGCGTCTCTCCGACATGCAACACATTTCATTTGCGTTAACTCAGCCATAATTCTTAGCTCCTATAAATTGTTTGGTGATTCCGCTACCCACGAATCTTTAGCAAAGCAATTGTATTATCCTAAATCTGACAGGAATTTTCAACAGATATAGAACCTACCCAATTCGGCGTGTAGGAGCGATCAAGCGAACGAATAGTGAGTGCGATAGAGGTCCTCTCCAGCTCGCGACGAAACCGAGTTTTTTTCTTCAAAACTCGGTTTCTTTCTTGCAAAATTTCGACAGATGCAATCTACGACTGTCAAATTCCTGATACGACCATGCGGCAGGTAATTTCAATTGACTCCACTCATCACTCGGAAGTATACTCTCTCGACATCGGTATTTTCCATGCCGTACATACAGAATTCGGATTTAGAAATCCTACCTGGCGTCAACAACCGTTTCACCGAATAATAAGGACAAACTCCCTTATGCCGAATCTATCAGTACTCATGCGTCAAAAACTCTCATTACTGTTAATCATACTCCTTACCGCGGTTTACGGCTGCGACAACCAGAAAACCAAGGGTGCGGCGCCGGAGAAAACTCAAGCCAAGAAAGAGAAAATATGGCTATCAATCCTCGGTGGGGCTATAGGCGGTACCTTCTCTCCCTTTGCCGCTGGCGTAGGTAACGTGGTCTCGAAGGCGGAATCCCACATCAAAATCTCTGTCGAGGCCTCCGCTGGATCCATTGAAAATGTACGTCGGGTCAACGGTAGCCCGGAATACCTCGGTGTTGCATTTGCCTCGGACGTTTATCTGGGGTATCATGGACAAGAGGTGTTTGCCAATGAGGGAAGGAAAGAGAACATCCGCGTGGTAACGCTGCTTTATATTGCGTACAACCAATTTTCCACGCTTGCCAATAGTAATGTGTACCAATTTGAGGATGTCGTCGGGAAAAAAGTCGCGATGGGTGCGGCAGGTTCCGGCTCGGCGCAAACCTTTGAGCGGCTGGCAGCATTGGCGGGAATCCAAGGCAAATATACGCCTATTTACAAAGGCGGAATGGCGGGAGGCAACGCATTGCGAGATGGGCAAGTATCCGGTTTTCAGTGGTTGGTAAGTGCTCCCAACGCGGCGATTCTCGAAGTCTCCACGATTAAATCCATTCGACTCATTGACTTTGATGCGCCAGCTAAAAAATACGGCTTTTATGAAAAATACCCGTTCTATCTGTCGGGAACTCTGCCGGGAGGCGTCTACAAAGGAATAAATCAGCCTGTCAATACACTCCTCATGCCAACGCTACTGATTGCGCATAAAGACACCGACGAGGCGATCATTCACTCGGCGTTAAAGCATGTGTACTCAAAAGAGGGGCATGCAACCCTGCGACATACTCACCACGCAGCCAAGGACATGACGGTTGAAAATGCCCCAATGGCATTTGTGATTCCGCTGCACCGCGGCGCATACCGATTCTGGAATGAGCAGGGGGTCGAGGTTCCTGAAGCCGCCCAACCCATCGATTAGAAGCATGTTAACGAATCTCCATCGTACCTAGACACATCAGACCGTCATTGCGATTTTCGATAGAATAGGACTTACGCAGCTGAACACCCGGTAGGAGCGATCTCCGAATCGCGACCGTGATTCACACCATTGATGCACTGTCATTTTTAAGAGGTGGTATCACAACTCAAATAGCCAAGGAAGGCTTTTCCACTTAATACTCAAAGAGACTATTAGCATTTTATGGCATTTTCTGTAGGAGTTTGATTCATCATAGTTGAGACGTTCCCCACTCTATGATAAGCCGCTAATCCGCGACACTCCGAATGTTCAATATCCTTAGATCTACTTGTCTGCTCTTCCATTCTTCCATTCTTCCATTCTTCCACATTCTCGCATCTATTCATTTGAGTCGAATTCTTCTGGTTGTAGGTTCCAAGCAGGCCTCATCATTGCACGCTTGATAATGGAGTTCCAAATCAAGGGGCAAATCATTTTCATGTGAAACATCAGATTTTAGCTGGAGCATCATCGGTATTGTAATCTTTCCTTCGTACACAGACAGCGACTCCTCGCTGAAATCGAAATGCACAATCTCGCCTTCAGGATAATTCACGGAAACAACCTTTGCAGGTGCGTCGGGATTGAGCGAAACAGAGGTAGGAATAAGCATATCTTGAGATGCTGGGTTGGCGTTAACGTGCCACCCCTCGGCGATCTCAAGATGAATCTCCACATCAATGAGACGATAAGGAGGACCCTTCCCTAGTGGTTTGACGGACGCACTAACCTTCACAATTTCAGTTTCAGTGCCGGTAGTTAGAGGGGAAACGAGTGAAGGGATCAGCTGTTGTCGATTGAGAAGCGCCGAGACGGGTGATGAAGTTCTCTGTAACTCCGTCCAATCCTCTGCGAGATAACAGTTCGTTGCGAGGAGCATGTGCATAAACCCGCCAGAAGATTTCGACATCATTCCCGCAAAGGTTTGCAGGGTTCTTTCTGCTAACTTAAGGTAGTTTCTTTCACCGGTTAACGCCGCGAGTGTCAAGAGGTTATTCGCGGCGACCGCGTTTCCCGACGGAATCGCTGAATCATACGGCTTTTTTGTGCGAACGAGCAGATGTTCCGCCCCCTCCAGCGTAAAATAAAACGCTCCATCTTTCTCATCCCGGAATAGCTCGACCATTGTATCAGTCAGAGCACGTGCCTCATTAAGCCAGTGCTTATCTCTTGTTGCCTGATACAGTCCGAGCAATCCTCGAACGAGGAAGGCGTAGTCATCAAGATATCCATCGTATTTGAGGACACCATCCCGATAAGTATGCATCAGTCCCCCGTTGGAGTTTTTCATATCTTCAAGAATGAACGTCGCCCCTTGCTCGGCGGCCTCACGATAGCGGACGTCCTTGAGCACTTCGTACCCGAGAGCAAATGCATCAATCATTAATCCATTCCAGTTCACAATTACCTTTGTATCGAGCAGCGGGCGCTCCCGTTTCTCTCTCGCGTTTAGCAGTTTCGCCTTGAGTGGTTCAAGCTGCATAAGCAATTTTTCTTCGGATTTCCCTTCTGCTTTTGCCACATTTGCAATCGGAGTAGGCAGATATAGGATATTCTTGCCTTCGAAGTTCGGTCCTTCCGTCACACCATAGACCTTCATCAACCGTTTCGACTCCCGCCGTCCAAGAACATCCCGAATCTCCTCTTCTGTCCAGACGTAGTATTTCCCCTCCTCCGCATCGGTTTCGGCATCAATCGCGGAATAAAAACCGCCCTCGGGTGACGTCATCTCTCGGAACACAAATTCAAAAATTTCTTCGGCTACACGTCGATACAGTCGCTTCTGAGTCCGTTGATAGGCTTGTAGATAGACCTTAGCCAATTGCGCGTTGTCGTACAGCATCTTCTCAAAGTGTGGCACAAGCCACTTTGCATCGACTGAATACCGATGAAACCCGCCGCCAATCTGATCGTACATCCCGCCGTACGCCATCATATCAAGCGTGTGAGTAATCATCTTGAGCAGCCGCTCATCTTCTGTGCGGTCATATTCGCTAAGTAGAAGTTCAAGATTCGTCGGCGATGGAAATTTTGGCGCATCGCCAAAACCGCCGTAGGCGGGAATGTAGCTTGACCGTAAGAATTCGATTGCGGATGAAATCAGTTTTCTCTCCAGAGCTGATTCATCCGTGTCGCCAAGACCTCCGCCTGTCGCCTGCCTGATCACCTCCGTAATCTTCAACCCGTGCTCAACGACCTCATCTCTCCGATTCACCCAGTAATCGTGGAGAGTTTTTAGCACACGCGGAAAACCCGGACGGTTATGACTATCCACGGGCGGAAAGTAAGTTCCCGCGTAGAAGGGATGCAGATCCGGCGTAAGAAACACGGAATTGGGCCAACCCCCTGACCTCGTCATAATCTGAGTTGCCGTCATGTAGATTTCGTCAAGATCGGGGCGTTCCTCCCGATCCACCTTGATGCTGATAAACATCTCGTTCATCATTCCCGCAATGTCGGGATCCGCGAATACTTTCCGCTCCATGACATGACACCAGTAGCAGGTTGAATACCCGACCGAGAGAAAAATCGCTTTATCTTCCGCTTTTGCGCGTTCCAGTGCCTCCGGTCCCCACGGATACCAATCCACCGGGTTGTGCGCATGAAGCAGAAGATACGGGCTCGTCTCATTGATGAGTTTATTCGTCCATTTCCATGTACCGTCTGGATTTTTTAATGCCTGTTCCCCATGCTCATCCGTGGAAGCATGCACAAATCCGCCCAACCAGACGACAAAGTGACAAACGACGAACCATAAAGCCAATTGTGAAACGGTACGCGAAAAGCGGCAATCATGCGCCCAAATGTTCTTTTCCTTCATCTTTCCCCTGTAAGGTGCGAGCGACGATCGTCAAATCGTCGATTTCCTCTCCTATCTGTCAGACTGCGTCTGATTCTCTAAATTTCGAACAGCTTTTGCCAGTCTTTCGTGTGCATCAGCGAGCCTCTCATGTGCCCGCATGGCGCGCCACACAACCGTAGTATAAAAGATTGACACCGATATCCCAATCAGAAACATGAATAAAAATACTGCCAAACCGTCCATCATCAGCTTCTTTCTCGGTTCTACCTATACTTAGGACATCATCATAGTTACCCATTTCAGATTTCAGTTTGCGTTAGTACGAAATTGTGTGGTTCCCAGTAGGGTGCGCACTGCGCACCAGCCTTTTTCTAAATTATTTACTCATGTTTCATCTTCTGGAAATGGCTGAGGCGGGACTCTTCCCGCCTCAGCCATTTCTCGACACGGTTTTCATCCGGTATGACGTTGAACAGGTTATTCGCGCCAATCTTGATTCTGCCGTAGTCGCCTAATCCGTAACTAATCTGAACGTCAGTGAGATACTTCGGCGTGAAGGTTTGGCTCTTGCCGCCGTCAATAACGGTGTATTCCCCGTATCGATGCACTGCGTAATCCACGGTGAGAGCGTTGCCTGTATATCTGGTTGCCATCGAAATTCGGTCTTTCGGTTGCCATGTTTCTACTATGGAGCGGTCTTGCTCGGTAAATAGCGACTCGGGAAGATTCGCGGGAAGATTCACGTACGTAATCTCCGTTTCCGTGTAGTTTGCAGCGAAGCTAAACGCAAGTGACGCTTGCTCTAACACGGGATAGGTATACGACGCGACAAAATCTATTCCCCGCGTTTGGGTGTCTGCCGCATTCATGAAGAATTGTGCGCCCGCAACTCCTGAATCTGCGAGACTCTCTCGAATTTCTGTTGGTTGGCTGCCTGTCTCGATATTCGAATGCACCATGAATCGTCCCATCTTCGCCGAACTTGAACCCTTTGTGGGCATTCAACGAGAAGGTTTCACCATCTCCCTCGTAAGTCGAGCCGTAAGAGTAGCCAAACGCACCTTCGTAGTCGTCCTTGAGCACGAGGTCGATAACCCCTGCGAGCGCATCCGAACCGTACTGCGCCGAGGCCCCATCGCGCAAAATCTCAATTCGTTTAATCGCGCTCGCCGGAATCGCGTTCATGTCTACGCCCGCCGTGCCTTGACCAACCGAAGTATTGACGTGAATCAACGCACTCCCGTGCCGCCGCTTCCCGTTGACGAGTACAAGCACCTGATCGGGTCCCAAGCCCCTAAGCGTCGCGGGCGCAGCGCATCCGTTCCGTCGCTAATTGAGGAACTCGAAAAGTTAAACGACGGCGCCAATGTCTGCAGCACTCGCCCGACTTCGGTATGTCCCGTTTTTCGGATTTCGTCCTCGTTGATGACGTCAACCGGTACTGGCGAATCAAGCCGACTCCGCTCGGGCACGCGCGTACCAATGGTGATAATCTCTTCAAGTTCGATAGGGGCTTCCTCTTCTTCCTGTGCGGCGAGTGAAGAAGAAAACAGTACAATAACTGAAAGAACTACAAGAATCTTCAACGCGGCTAATCCTCATTTGATGTTGAATAATTAAAAACTTGAGCAGAATCGCCGCTCTACTCGGCAAGTTACTTCTCCCCGGACGACGCCAAGTGATGATGCAAGTAGTAACGACCCGGTGATTCCAATCGCGATCGTCAGGCCTCCCTTAAGTGGCAGCGGGGCGAAACTTCTGCGGGACAACAGGTTCACGGTGGCACCTCCGTAGTCGGTAGGTCGGCAAGAGCGCGATGGAGAAGGAATTCGGTTAGTCTAACAATGCATTCTACTACAACCAGTAGTCGAAATCAAGCAGATATCAGTGGAAACCCAGTGCAATCACACCTGATTCTAGCAATCTTTAATTATCAAATCGTCGATTTCTCCTATTCTCGTTCAATCGTTGCTCCCATCCTGAACTTTAGGATTCACACACCTGAGACTGTAGGGAACGCAGATCTGCGTTCCTTGTCTGCTTTTCTGTTACCGCCCGTACTCGCATTATCGTTTCAGATAGGAGAGAAACCTTAGTCTTATTGTTTTTATTGACGCGACTCTCTACATGGATTAGGATTGAAGTAGGAAGATCAATTAATCTACCCACGCTCAGGGATGGGTTCTCGAAAGACTCGATTTTTCTGCAATAGTTGCCAACTCGGCGTAAATGTTAGGCGTTGTTAAAGTCCCAATCGCGTCAACGTCACCAACTAAGGCGAAACGCGTATGAATCAAACCCCTCTATCGCAATTCCATCCACTCGTCGCGAAATGGTTTACAAACACGATTGGTGTGCCGACAGATGCCCAAATGCAGGCATGGCCCAAAATTGCCGACGGCGAACATGTCCTGATTACCGCGCCGACCGGTAGCGGCAAGACCCTGACAGCCTTTCTCTGGGCAATCAATCAACTGGTCACGGAGGAATTGCCCATCGGACACACCAGCGTCCTCTATGTCTCACCCCTGAAAGCGCTCAACAACGACATCCGCAGAAACCTTCTTGAGCCGCTGCGGGGATTGAGGCAGGTCTTCGAAGATGCGGGGCACCCCCTTCCCAATATCCGGGTTTTGACCCGTAGTGGAGACACGCCGCATTCCGATCGGCGTCAGATGCAGCGCCACCCGCCCGAAATTCTCATCACCACCCCGGAGAGCCTGAATCTTCTCCTGAGTTCCGGTGGTGGAAGACCCATCCTGACAAAGATCTCTACCGTAATTCTCGACGAGATTCACGCCGTTTTCGGTACAAAGCGCGGGACGCATCTGATCACTGCCGTAGACCGTCTCGTACGGCTCTCTGGTGAATTTCAGCGAATCGCACTGTCCGCTACGATTCGACCTATGGAAACGGTTGCCGAGTTTGTTGGCGGATACACGGCAGATGGTAACCCGCATAGTCCGACATATACGCCGAGATCTGTGACGGCAATTTCTTCCAAAGCCGATAAGCAGTACGAGGTGCAGGTCCGATATCCGGGTGAAGCCGCCGAAGATCCGGGACGCGAATCGTTCTGGGATCCGCTCGTTGAAGACTTCAAGAAAATCATCAACCAGCATCGGTCAACCCTGCTGTTCGCTAATAGCAGAAGGCTCTGTGAGCGGCTGACACTGATGATGAACGCGGAAGAGGAGGGGCAGATTGCCTATGCGCATCACGGATCCTTGTCGCGCGAGATTCGCGAATCGGTTGAAGCCAAACTCAAAGCTGGCGAATTGAAAGCCATCGTTGCAACCAGCTCGCTGGAAATGGGCATTGACATCGGCTCACTGGATGAAGTCGTCCTTATCCAATCACCGTTCTCGATATCGTCGGCGATTCAGCGAATCGGTCGTGCCGGACACCAAGTCGGCGAAGTAAGCCGTGCGACGGTTTTTCCAACGCACTCGCGCGATTTCCTTGATGCCGCCGTTCTCGCGGAAGCCATCGGAGGACAAGCAATCGAGGCTATCAAACCTGTCAAGTGTCCCCTTGATGTTCTGTCCCAGATAATCGTCTCAATGGTGGCGATGCAGACGTGGGACATTGATGAACTCTACGCCCACCTGAGGACGAGCTATCCCTATCGTCACTTGGGACGTGAACAGTTTGGCCAAGTGTTGAATATGTTGGCGGGTCGTTACGCAGACAGCCGTATCCGCGAACTCAAACCGCGTGTTTCGATTGACCGGCTCGATAACACCGTGTCCGCTAGGAAAGGCGCTGTACAGGCAGTCTACATGTTCGGTGGCACCATACCCGATCGCGGCTATTTCCACATGCGTCACGCCGAAACCAATGCCCGAATCGGTGAGCTTGACGAGGAGTTTGTTTGGGAGAATGGCGAAGGGAGTGTCTTCACCCTCGGCACGCAGACTTGGAGAGTCGAGCGCGTGACCCATAGCGATGTTTTCGTTCTGCCAAACCGATCTGCTCAGAAGGACACCCCGTTCTGGCGTGCGGAAGATCACGGTAGGGATTTCCACTTCTCCGAACGTATCGGCCTCTTTCTTGAAGAGGCAAACACACGGCTCGACAATCCCGAGTATCTTGACGACTTGCAGCGCCTAAACTGCATGGATGCGACCGCCGCGGCGCAACTGGTAGAATTCCTCCAAAGACAGAAGGATGCCACGGATTGCGACCTCCCGCATCGACACCACCTACTCGTCGAAATCGTTCAAACCGGTCATGAAGGTGTGCCGGGAAATCAGGTCGTCATTCATACCTTCTGGGGCGCCAAAGTCAATCGTCCGTATGGTGTGGCGCTCACGTCGGCATGGGCGGACAGGTTTGGATATCAACTCGAAGTTCACGCAACCGATGATAGCGTTGTCCTGATGCTCCCTGACGAGCTGCCCCCTGCCGAACTCCTCTCCCTCGTGACGAGTGCTACGCTCCAACCTCTGCTTCGCAGACAACTTGAAGGCTCGGGTTTCTTCTGCGCAAGATTTAGAGAGTGTGCCGGAACGTCGTTGCTCTTGACATCCGGCGGCAAGATGAACCAACGCATGCCGCTCTGGTTGAGCCGACTTCGGTCACAGAAACTGATGACCGCCGTGATGCAGTACGAGGATTTCCCAATCCTTCTTGAGACGTGGCGTACCTGCCTTCAAGACGAGTTCGATCTGGATAGCCTCCAGCAAGTGCTCGCCGAGCTTGAATCCGGATCTATTCGCTGGACAGCCGTACACACCGCCTACGCCAGCCCGATGGCGCAAAACGCCTCGTGGCGGCAAATAAACGAGTACATGTACATGGGCGACTATTCCGCGGCGACCACTGCCTCGATGCTCCGAAATGACCTCTTGCGCGATGTCGTGTTTACGCCGGGGTTGCGTCCAACCGTTTCCCAAACCCTCGTCCGCCAGTTTGAACAGAAACGCCAACGACTCAGCCCGGGATATTCCCCCCAGACTGCGGTCGATCTAATCAATTGGGTAAAAGAACGGTTGCTCATCCCCGCGCCGGAATGGGAGGCGCTTCTTGGCGCCATTCGTAACGATCACCACCTCGAACCGGACGAGATTCTCTCGCCTATAGCCGACAAGATTGTGCGAATAAAGCCGCCGGACGCCTCTGATTCACTGATTGTTGCTCTAGAAATGATGCCCCGAATCCGTGCTCTCTACGACGATATAGAAACGCTCGAATATGAATCGCTGGGTAATCCTAAAGCCCTGCTCCGCCTCAAGTCTCAAGATGAGCACGCCGATTCCTCGGTGGTTGACGATGCCCAAGAGTTATCCTCGCTCATCGGTGAATCGTTGCAGTTTTATGGTCCCACGACGTCCGAGTACATGCAAAAAACCCTTGGCATTGGGGAGGATCAACTTAGTTTGGCGCTGGACGACCTCGTAGATTCGCAGAAAATCATCATCGGTCAACTTGTGGAGGATGCCGTCGGCGAAACCCTTTGTGACGGCGAAAACTTTGAAATACTCTTGCGCCTCACACGGCGGGATGCGACGCCGAGCTTTGAACCGCTGGAAATTGAGTGGCTGGAGGTGTTCCTTGCCACCTTCCAGAAGTTGACAACCCCTGCAGACGATCTTGACGGTCTACTGGGTACCATTGAGCAGTTGGCTTGCTATCCCGCAACGGCAGGATTGTGGGAATCGGAAATTCTGCCTGCCAGATCTCGCGCTTATAACACGTCGTGGCTCGATTCCGCCATGATGGAAGGCAGCCTCAGGTGGATAGGCGGCGAAAATCGCCGCGTGACGTTCTACTTTGAAGAGGATTTCGACCTGATGCAGGAGGAAATCGCTGAAAACGTGTCGCACCAAATTGAATCTAATCGCGAGATTGACGTTGGGGCACACCACGTTCAAACGCGCAAAGATAGTGGTCTCGACAGTCTCTTTCCGGACGAAACAGGACGGTACGATTTCTCCGCTCTGCTCCGAACGTCAGGCATGAATGCTGCGCGATTAACGGATCGCCTCTGGGAATTTGTCTGGGATGGACACGTGGCAAACGACACCTTCTTGGCGCTCCGAAGAGGGGTACTGAGCAAATTCAAGCCGCCAGAAATTGGCGTAGACAAAGGGCGTGCAAGAGGTCGCCGAATCAGCCACCGAGCTGAATTTGCCAGATGGAAAGGTTCAAGCTCCTATGTCGGCAACTGGTATCGGCTGTCGCAAATTGACCTCTCAGATGACATCGTTGAATCCGAGGAACGCAAAAAAGACCGCGCAAGGTTGCTGCTTGACCGATACGGGATTCTGTTTCGCGAGTTGCTTCAGAGAGAGTTGCCTGCGTTCCGCTGGTCGAACATTTTTCGCTCTTTGCGAATCATGGAGTTATCTGGAGAGGTATTGGCGGGCTACTTCTTTCACGGCATACCCGGCCCCCAGTTCATCTCGCATCAGGCGTTTCGAATGTTGAGCCGCCAACTTCCCGACGACAAAGTTTACTGGATAAATGCCGCCGATCCGGTTTCAATGTGCGGCGTCCAGCTTGACGCCGTCAAAGGAACGATGCCCAAACGTATTCCCGGCACACACCTCGTCTATCGGGGACGCCGGATTGTCATGATATCCAAGCGGAATGGCAAGGCGCTGAAATTCAATGTGCCATGCGACGACCCCCAAATGCAAGAGTACCTCGGCGTCCTGCATCACCTTCTCAAGCGAGAATTTCAACCAATCCACCGCATCACCATTGAAACCATCAACGGCGAAGACGCCGCGCGCAGCCCATACGCCGACCCGCTCCGCACCGCCTTCGAGGTAACGGTCGATTATAAGCATCTGATTCTCTACCGCAAATTGATTTAGTTACGGCCTTTTGTAGGGTGCGCACTGCGCACCAGCCTTTTTTCTTGAAACCTCGGTTTCTGCCTTAATCACACAGATGAGAGACGAATATGCACTCCGTTTGACACACAGGTTGGAAGGGAATCCCCAAGTCTTCCACTCTTCCCACCTTCCAAGTTTCCTATTCTCTTGAATGACTTTTCTGCGTATCTGAGCACTTCCTTTCACGACGGAGGATTACACTATGCCTAAAAAATACCTGTTTGGAATCTTCGTTCTAGCCGTAATGATAACCGACCTCGCCTTGGCACAAAACGAGACAGGCAGGTTGGTCTTCGCCGTCCGCAAACCCTTTCCGCATCGGGACGGCTTCCGAGCCGCAACCGGGACGCTGGAAAAAGGTCGCGGTACGACGAAATGGTGGGAATTCTATCAATATGACATTTGCACGATGAATCCGGACGGCACAGAATTCCGCCAGCTCACGGACGATGGGCTTTCCCGTAGACCCCGATGGAACGCTGATTGCGTACATATCCGGGGTTGATGAGGCGGAAGCGCTCTATGTGATGGAGGCAGACGGCGCCGAGAAGGTGCGGCTTGTAAAAAAACAGTACCGCATTCACGATTTCAGATGGTCTCCTCGTGGTGTTGCGGTTCTCGTTGTGGTCGAGATTGACCGTCCAAAAGATCGACTGGAAAATTGGGTCGTAACAGTCGACGCTAAATCGACCAAACGTTGGAGAACCCACAGATGGGCGGCAGGGTGGTTTCACTGGGATGCGGAAGGCGAGGAAATCAAAGAGCCGAAAAACAAGCTGCTTGAGGCATTGCCAAAAGGCGTAAAATGGCCCGAGTGGTCCCCCGACCGCAATTGGATTGCCTTCACGACCGAAGGCTTCCTTGCGATCGCGCAGCCGGAAGTCGTCGGCACGACGGGGTTATGGTTCCTCCAACGCTACGAGCCGCCATGTCAACGAATAGAGCGGTGGTCACCCGATGGCAGCCAAATCCTGTTCTATACAGCGGGTGAAATCTGCGTCGCAACCGTAGAAAACGGAAAATTCAAGAACTACCAAAATCTGAGCCTGTACCGAGGCAGGGATGCGACATGGAGTCCCGATGGGAACCAGGTTGGATTCATCGGCCAAGATCGCGGCGGTAGACGCACCAGCGAAATTTTCATTATCGATGTTGGAACTGGCGCGGTGACACAGATCACATCAACCAGTGACGATTTCTACAACCTTCATTGGCGTTAGTTCAAATTCCTCCGTAGGAGAGGCATCCCTGCCCGGCGAGCTCCCTAACTGCTCGGTCTGGATTGACAAATCCAGACCATCAAACGACCGATCAAAGGAACGGATAGTGACTGCGATAGAGTTCCCATAGAGATTCCTGATAGGAAGGATCAAGTGACCGAATAGGATCAACCGAGTGGCTAGCGAGGACGATAGAGTTCCTCATGCGATAGGGATCCTAAGGCGATAGTAAATCCCATAGGGAGTGCGATAGAACTTCCATAGAAATTCGACCAGCCTTTGAAAGCGCCAGCGGTGCGAAAGGTGTATAGTAACGCGGATTCACTACACACCAAAGCCCCAGCGGAGATCAAGCGAATGGATAATGAGCAATCAAACGAGCGAACAGCGAGTGCGATAGAGATCGCATTCAAACAATATCTCCGACCGACATTATCCTCAAAATTGATTATATAATCACCAACAATTCCCCAATTTCAGGTTGACGCATAACAGAAAATTTGGTATGATAAACCCCGATGGTGTCCTCAATTTCGTCTGGGAACAGCGCGATGGGGCCTTTGCGTCTACGAACAACATCCGAATTCATTACTTGGACTACGCCGGCAGCAATCCACCTATGGTGCTCATGCCGGGATTGACGGATAATGCCCACTCGTTTGGCGGTCTCATTCACGCCGGCTTGAACAAGGGGCGCCGCGTCCTCACCCTTGACTTACGGGGGCGCGGGCTGAGCGACAAAACCCAACACCGGCTACGGCATGGCTGACCATGCGGCGGACGTAGTGGGCTTATTGGATGCATTGGGACTCGACCAAGTAGTGCTCGGCGGGCACTACTTCGGAGGCATGTTGGCGCTGTACATGGCGGCAAAGTACCCGGAACGGTTCAGCAAACTGGTCATCATTGATTCCGCCATCTCCTGGCCCTCCGACATGGGTATAAATCTGAAACGGCTTGGTACATGATGCATCGGATTCGGGCTGAAGTGGCAACAGATAGCCATGTTTTGCTACAGGGGACTATTGAAGCGAATGAAACCTATGTTGATGGTATACCCCCGCAAGCACAACGAAAGGCAAAAGAACAACGACGAACCCCCAAAGCGGGGCGGGGTACGAAGAAAACGCTTGTAATAGGCGCGTTGGAATGGAGTGGAAAAGTCGAGCTCAGTTTGCGGACAATTTGACCGGAAAAGTCGTATTGAAATTCCTCAAGCGAAACGCGAACGCCGATAACTTGATACTGATTACAGACGAATATAGGGCGCACAACTCTGTCAGTAGTATTATACCACACGAAAGCTATTAATCGCGACGACCGTTATGTTGATGTACGCCCCCATGCCAACACCATTGAAAGGTTCTGGCCAATTCTGAAACGGGCTTGGAATGGGAAACAGTATCATTACTTCGTTAGGGTGTGCTTTACATAACTTCAATACTGGAGTTCCTGTAGATAACCGTTCCGTTTTCTTTCGTTCCGAGAGACCAACATGTGAAATGTTATTTCTACTGTTGTCAAGTTGTCGCTCTGCTTCCTCAACAACGGCCATCGGTTCAAGTTCGTAGATAACTTTCACCTTTATTTGATTTTTTGCATAGAATACAGCAAAATAGACCTTATGATTTCTCCAAATCCTATTCAAGGATTCCACGCGTTTGTCTGGCGGATGCTTAAACATTCTATCAAACTGTCCAGAACCACCTTCTTTGCAGGACAAATATTCATACAGAATAGTGGGGTCGTTGGGGGCGTGAGCATCAGCATCTCGTTTTGAGGTTATTAGGGTATGTCCGAGAATATCGGCAATGATCATTTCTTTAACTAGCCCTGGCTGGAGAAGGTTGTTGATATTTACAGTTCTCGCCAAATCAGTCGCTTTAGTAACAAGCTCAATAATTTTGCGATATATTGCCTTGCCCATATCACATAAACACCTGTTGATTAGGAAGTTCGGAAAGTCTTTTTTCCGCACTCTGAACGAAGTTCGGTTCATAGTCGAAGGCGATAAAATTTCGCCCGTGTTTTTTACACGCGACAGGACATGTACCAACCCCTGTAAATGGGTCTAAGACTAGGTCGCCCGGAGATGAACTTGCTAATACAATTCGTTCTAGTAACTTTTCAGGTTTCTGGATAGTGTGTAAGTGCTTCTCGGCTAATAAGTTCTTTTGACTTGTAGGTAAGTTGCTTAATATCTCCCCAGACGTTTCCTGGGTTCTTACCTTTACTATTAAACTTGGTTTTTCCAAACTTGCCATTCAGCACAGAGGGCACGCGTTCACACCGAAGCCGCTGATTTAGCTCAACAAGCTGTGCCACCCTAATGGCATCTAGGTTATAACATCGCGGGCGAGTGCCCTTGATGAAGTAACAGATTAAATCATAGTTATTTGTATAGTTTATTCTGCCTTGAGCAAGGCGGCTTGGCTGATACCATACAATCTTTGAACGAAGGTTCAAAAACTTCCGATAATCAATGAAATCAATACAGTCCGGTTTGCCAAACAAATACAAAGCTCCACCAGACTTTAATTTAGGGGAAAAGCGCTGTATCAAATCAAGGTTAAAATCCTGAATAGAAACAACCTTATCCCATGGTTTATCTGTTCTGGCATACGGACCATCGCATACAATCAGATCTATTGATTCATCCTCAATCTTGTCTAATAGTTCAAATGCATCACCGCAGTAAATCCTGTTAGGTTCAAGGCTATTTGTCATGGTTCTGTCCTCCATGTGTAAACATACATTACTATTATATCATACTATACCCGCCACAGGACACGAAAAACAACCACTGTGGCAAAATGCCACGCAACCGAAAATTCCAGAACTACGCAGTGCGTTTAATGGAGTATTCATTCACACAATATTAATGCCCGCTGAAGAGCTGTAGGAGAGACATTCATGGATTTAAAACCGCTGAGAACCGGCTTTATTGGCGCAGGCGGCTTCGCGAGGCATACGCTCTACCCGGCGTTGCACTTCGCCCCGATTGACTTACAGGCGATTTGCGAGATTGACGAAGAAAGAGCGAAAAACGTACTGGGAAAATTCGGCACCGGGCGGTGGTATGCGGATTACCATCAGATGTGGGAAAATGAAGATATTGAGGCGATGATTATCTGTGCCGGCCCCGAGGCGCGCCAATCCCTCGTCTGCGAAGCCCTTGAAGCCGGGTATCACGTCTTTGTGCCTAAGCCGCCCGCAGAGACCCTCGCGGCAGCGACCGAGATAGCCGAAGTCGCGAATCGCACAAACAAAGTCGTGAAGGTGAACTTTCAACGTCGATTTAGCCTCGGCGTTCGGCGCGCCATGGAGATTATGAGTGGAGACAGTTTCGGCAAAGTCACACAACTTCTCGGCTCGTTCTGCTCGGGCAACTACCGTTCGCGTCTTGCGAAGACAAGCGAAACAGGGGAGTGCGGAGCGGGACAGGTCTATCTGCTAGATTTCGCAATTCACTATTTCGATCTGATTCGTTACATCGGTGGAGAGGTGAAAGCGGTTTCCTCTTTCCACAACGAGATTGGAGGACAAGGGGCTTTCGCGGTAACCTTGCAGTTCGAGAGTGGAGCGGTCGGAACGCTGCAACTCAACAGCCACCGCCTATGGGGGCGTAACTACGACCGTGTCGAAATCACCGGTCAGGGAGAATACATTATCCTTGACGGTTTGTGGTGCGTTGCCCACTACACCGAATCCCAAAACCATTTCACGGATAATTTCAGCGATCAACGCACTGGCGAATTGACCGGTGACGGATACAGCTTGACCGAATTCGTGAGCGCCATCCGAGAAGAGCGTGAGCCGATTGCAAGCATCCACGATTGCCTCGGGACAATGAGGCTTTATGAAGCCGTGCTGGCAAAACAGAAAGGTGTAGTTGAATTAAGCGATTAAGCGATTAAGCGAGCGAATAGATCAAGTGACCGGATAGGGAACGCGATAGCAATCCCCTGAAGCGACTGAATAAGTTGTAGGGTGGGATCAAAGGAGTGAATAACGATCAAGCGAATGAATAATGAGTGCGATAGTGAATCCCGTACGATAGAGGTCCCCCTGCCCACCATCTCTTGGGGTATCCCAATGCGATAGAGTCTCCGCTCATTCCTGCTCGGCTCGGATTGCCAAATCCAAGCCTTGGCCGATTGCGTCATCAGTTCGTAGGTTGGGTTGAACGGAAACCCAACACCTCATCTGAATCACGGAACTAACAAGGAACATTTGACAAATGGATGAAGACAAACGCTTTGAAAAGGGCATGAAAATCCGAAGGGAAGTCTTGGGAGATGAACATGTTGATCGAGCCCTAACTAATGCCAACGCCTTTAATGACGCCTTTCAAGATCTGACAACCCGTTACGCATGGGGAGAAGTCTGGTCACGACCCCAGTTGTCTAAACACTCTCGAAGCCTCATTACCCTTGCAATGCTGATTGCTCTCAATAGAAAACCCGAGTTTCAACTGCATGTCAAAGCCGCGCTAAACAATGGCGTTTCCATTGAAGAGATTAAAGAAGTTGTGCTCCAATCGGCGGTATACTGCGGTTTGCCCGCCGCTCATTCCGCATTTCATGATGCCCAAGAAGTCTTTGAAGAGCTGAATTTGGAGATTTAACGCGCACAATAGCCTTCGTAGGGTTGTCTACCTTGCCCGTGATGCCCCCAAACCGTGACGAGTGAAATGTTTCTAAGTTAATCCATCAATACGCCTCTTACAAGGCACATCCGATGAAACGGTATAGTGGTAAATTGTCGTTAAACTCTACATAAGCGCCAAAGGATATGGACGGAACTCCATATCCGCTTGGGTGCTGCTGGATAGGCGCTGCCGGAAGCTCCGACTAGTGTGGGCAGACAGAAGGGAATCGGTCATGTTAGCTGAATTCAAGTTCGGAGATTTGCAAGGCAGCAACGAAGCCCATGACTGAGACGGCGTGTTCATCGTCCGCGACGTGCTAGACCTTGATCTCGTCGGTGAATTGAACCGGCACATTGACTGGCTGATTGAGCGAAACCCCGGCGATATCTCGGTGCATCATCCGCACACGGTCCATGGCTCCGATGCCAACATCAGTGACCGCTGGCGTTGCGGCGTTCCATTCAATGTATGCCTGCGACAACTCGCGTAACAAAACCTTGGTCCTGTACATTCCTGTTTCGCGGCGAAGCCGCTGAAGACGTCATTAACGATTATAAGCGTAAACCAACATACATTGCGGGAGAACGCATGCCGTTCAAATGTTGTGAATCATGGAAGTGAATCAAAGCAACAAACACTGAAAGAAGATTGCGCTCATGAACGAACACGACGAAAAGGCGTACTATCCGGACATCCGACAGACCGTTTGGCTACTGATATGCCTCTTTTTTCTCTTGGTTCTCATAAGCGTTCCTTTCTTTCTGGTCGATTTTTGGATTGATTACCACCTGCTTGAACATCCCGCTTGCTTCGGTGCAATCAGTGCCGTAGCGTTTGGACTAGCGCTGAAATGGGGCATCGGCAAAACAGGTCGCTCGTTTTCGGAGGTCTGTCCCGCCGCGTCTGTTGAGCGTTCATTATATCCGTTAATGGTGTTGCTTATCTTGGGACTGGAGATTCTTCTCTCCGAGGCAGACAATGTTCTGCGTACACTGCTGCCTGCACCGCAATGGCTGATGGATCAACTATTGGATTTGGTACGGGCAGAACAGAGTCTTTGGGGGTCGATACTTGTACTTGTAATCGTCGCCCCCCTCGCGGAAGAGTTTCTGTTCCGTGGCCTCATTTTGAATGGATTTCTGCGCAAATATTCAGTCACGAAGTCCATTCTTGTATCCGCTCTGCTCTTTGCCCTGTACCACTTGAATCCGTGGCAATTCCTAGGCGCCTTCGTGGGTGGGATAATCCTCGCGTGGTGGAGGATTCGTACAGGCTCGATTGTGCCCTGTATCTTCGGACATGCGTTAAAGAATGGGATACCAATGATTGTTATGGGGGTAAAGATTGAAATCAGCGGGTATTCATCGGATCCCACGGGACCAGTTCAGTTGCAACCGTGGTGGTTCGATGTGACTGGCGTCATACTGTTTGTCGCCGCTCTCTTTGCCCTCCAGCAACGGTTTGCCGAACTCGCACCGCCTAACGAGGTTTGATTCATGGCACACGCCTATACGCCGGGGCTAAAAGTCTCAAGAGGTATGACGATACACAAGCAGCGCAGGCTACCGCTTGAAGGTGAAGTGCTTGTGGGTGTCGGTGACAAAGTTTGTGCCGACGAGGTCGTCGCAAAGGCGGATCTCCCTGGCAATGTGCAGCTGGTAAATATTGCGAATCTGCTCAGCGTTCCCGCCGGTGATGTGGAGGAATACACAACCAAAAAGATAGGCGAAAGCGTCGAAAAAGATGAAATCCTCGCGGCAACCAAAGGAATTTTCGGGCTTTTCAAATCACAAGCCCGTTCCCCGATTTCTGGAATGGTCGAAAACATTTCCGATGTCACTGGACATGTGATTCTTCGCGAGCCTCCAATCCCTGTCGAGGTGAGAGCTTATGTAGACGGATCTGTCACTGAAGTCGCTGGTAATGAAGGGATTACCGTCGAGGCCTACGGTACCTACATTCAGGGAATCTTCGGTATCGGAGGAGAAACCCTTGGAATACTGGAGGTCGTCGTCAGCTCCCCTGATGCGCCTCTTACCCCTGACCTAATTCAGCCTCAACACCGGGACAAAATTCTTGTCGGTGGGTCGATTGTTTCGCACGATGCGATTCAAGCGGCGATTCGAAGTGGTGTTAGAGGATTGATTGTGGGCGGTATTGATGACAAAGATCTCCGGGAACTCTTGCGTTATGAACTCGGTGTCGCCATCACTGGCTCCGAAGACATCGGTATCACCCTCGTTGTTACGGAAGGCTTTGGGAAGATCCGAATGGCGGATCGCACTTTCAATCTACTTAAGGAACGACAAGGCCTCAAAACATCAATCAATGGTACAACCCAAATTCGCGCCGGAGTGGTACGTCCGGAAATCGTCGTTCCTTTCGAATCAAGCGGGCATCTGATAGAGGATGCTGTCGTAGCCGGAATACTTGAGGTCGGCACGCCGGTTCGTGTCATTCGTGAACCCTATTTCGGACAACTTGGTCGTGTTACCGCGTTGCCTGTCGAACGCCAACAGCTGGAAACCGGAGCCAAGGTGCGCATCTTGGAAGCTGAGTTGGACGACGGCGCACAAATAACGCTTCCGCGGGCAAATGTCGAAATCATTGAGGAGACACAATCTGCCTTCTCCGACACGAGCGGATAATCAATACGCTAGGACTTACGCGGAAACAGGAGGTCGCGACGGTAGGCGGAGATCAACTGAGCGATCAGGCGACTGGATAAGGAGCGCGATAGAGTTCCTATAGCGAAGGATCAAGGTAACGGATAGTGACCGATCAACTGAATGGACAGTGAAGGCGATAGAAAGTCTTGATAGCAATCCCATAGAGATCCGTTAATCCGCGATTCAGACAATTACTAAAATTCACAATCCCCATACCTTATTCTCTTAGCGAATAAACCACTAATACACTAATTGATAAATTTCCACCCCATGAGAAGATTAAGGGTGGAGCTAATCGATAATTCAAGCAAAATTGGCGTCATAAACCTGATTGCGTTTCACTGCAATTATTCCATAACCACATGGGGCACCGCTAGTACCGAACCGGTCCTACACTCCTATCGCCCGATTCTTTGGAGAGATTTGATTTTGAACACTATGTATCGATTGAGGACAAATCCTTTTATGAAAGCAACAAACAGAAAACTCCGACTGGTTTTAGTCTGTTTCTCGGCAGTTTTCCTTTCATCTTCGCTGTTGGAAACCATCAACTCTGGCATAATCCTCTGCTGGGCGTCAAGTACAGATATGAACTCTACGTCTGAAGTTCAAGAGCCGTTAAAAGGAAACGCAGAGGTCGCGGACATCAATACCGGATGTTTCGGCCCAATTCATAATGAGGATGTTGACCTCGTGGAGAGTACCGAACTGATTCGACAGCATAATCCGTTGCTATGCCAAGCCAATTTGACAAAGCAGCGAGGATTTGAAGAAATCGATCTGCTCCAAGATCGCGGGGAAGCGCCCCCAAAATTGCTAAGCAAGACCAGTCCGAAAAAATCACAGTCGCCAGAGCTGTCCGTCGATTCGCCCCTTGAGGCGGGAATTGATAGATATATCAAGAGTAACCGATACCGGCGTACGTTGGCATCGACAGACCAAACGAGTTTCGTTGTTTACGACATTTCGAAGGGAAAAAAGGTTGTCTCGATTAACGAAGACCAACCCATGATGGCGGCGTCCCTTATCAAAAACTTTGTGATGTTAGTCTATTTTCACGAGGTCCGACAGGGACGGTTGCACCACACAAACCAGAATCGCCTACATCTGAAAAACATGATCCAGCGGAGCTATAATTCCTCGACAAACTACTTTATCAGATTGCTTGGCGGCCCCCACCGCGTGAATCAACTCCTCAGATGGAATTATCCCTTATTCGAGCATACGCGTATCGTTGAAAATATTCCAAGCGGCGGGCGCACCTATCGAAACATGACCTCTGCGCACGATATGAACCGTTTCTATTATCAATTATGGCTGGGGCATCTGCCCCATTCTCCGAAAATGAAACATTATCTGGGTTTGCCCAAAGGGGATCGCCTTTACGATAAAACCTGCATTCCGCGGGGTGTTCACGTCTACAATAAAACCGGCACGGTTTATGGAATGGTTGGAGATAGTGGGATTTTGGTCATCACCGACCCGAAAGGCAAACAGCGTGCATACATTCTAATCGCAATCATTGAAGACAGGACCAAAACCAATCTTCGGAATCGCTCCCAATCCTTCGGATCCTGGGTGAGTCGCCGCACAGAAATCCTGCGTAGTGTCTCGGAAGGTGTCTACGAATATATCTACGAGCGGCATTATGGTGGAGTATACCAGTGCCGGCAGCATCGCGGTAGACACCTAATCGCTAGGAAGTAGCTCTTCTTGTAGGGTGGGATCAAGCGAGTGAATAGCGATCAAGGGAACGAACAGTGATCGATCAACTGAATGGACAGTGAAGGCGATAGAAATTCCCTCAAGCGAACGATCAACTGAGATCAAACGAGCGAATAGCGATTGACCGAGTGGACAACGAGGGACAACTGAGTGAATAACGAAGGCGATAGCAATCCCGTGCGATAGAGCTCCATCAGCGATTATTAAGTCGTCGTTTTTCCTTCTTATTGCCCACCATCCCCAAACACGTAGTCAACTGATTATACAATATATTGTACGATATGTGACAGTATTACACTATATATTGATAATTATTTTATTTCCAAATAAGCTGTATGAACGATTCAATCATCAATCGAATTGAATGGACGCGCCTGACCGGAACGAGACCGCGAAACGCCGGCTGCAACTCACGTCTGGGAGGGCATGGAATACACGTTAGACCGGGCATTGCTCGCGTTACTGCCGAAAATGGAGCAACTGGCTTTGGTTGGTCGTCGTTGTCCAAAGAATATGCGGAGTCGCTGATCGGCTTTAAGCTTTGTGAGATCTTTAATCTACAATGCGGGGTTGACGCACGGTTTCGCGCGCTTGAATATCCGCTCTGGGACCTGGCGGGACAGCTTGCCGGCAAACCCGTGTACGCCCTCTTGGGAGGCCAACCCGACAACGAAGGAATCTTTCGTGTGCCTTGCTACGATACGTCATTGTACATTGACGACCTTCACCTTGAAGACGACAATGAAGCGGCGGCACTAATTGCGTCGGAAGCCTTGGAAGGAGTAGCGCGGGGGCACACGGCATTCAAGATTAAGGTCGGACGTGGTGCCATGCACATGCCCCTTGAGAAAGGGATGGCGAGAGATATCCGCGTCATATACGCTGTTCGCGAAGCTGTGGGCACAGACGCGACCATCCTGATAGATGCCAACAACGGATATAATTTGAGTTTGACGAAACGCGTATTAGGTGAGACCGCGGATGCTAACGTGTACTGGATGGAGGAAGCCTTCCATGAAGATCCGAAATTCTACGCGAGCCTGCGCGAATGGCTAGACGCGGAAGGGTTGGAGACACGCATCGCTGATGGAGAGGGTGATGCATCGCCTAGCTTGGTTAATTGGGCGCGAGAGGGCTTGATTGACATCATTCAATACGACATTTTCAATCCCGGCTTCACCCACTGGCTGCAACTTGGTCCTCAACTTGACGAATGGGAGATTGGCACCGCGCCCCACCATTACGGTGGTCATTACGGCAACTACGCTGCAGCTCACTTGGCAGCCAAGGTCCGGCGCTTTGAATTCGTCGAATGGGATGAGGCGTTAACCCCCGGTTTGGATGCCTCTGACTACGGAGTCTCTGACGGACACGTCAATGTTCCCGGCACCCCCGGATTCGGTCTTAGGTTAGATGAAGACGTTTTTACCAAATCTGTTGCCACCGACGGCTTTGTAATTAGCCGATAAATCCGGATGTTTCTCCTTAGAACTTGTTTGAAGATTCATTTTTGGTAGCGCCATTCGCCCTGAAACCGACTGTTTGTCAGCACTCTTGTAGGGTGCGCACTGCGCACTAGCCTTTGGAAGCCGGCGTCAGATCAAACGAGATCAAGTGAGCGAACAGCGAGCGATCAAGCGACTGAACAAGGAGTGCGATAGAAATCCCTCTCGATCATCAAATCAAGATGAAATCTCCTAAGGGGTTGGGCTTTCATCGCACTATTGATGCTTCCCCTGTATTCCTAACCACTAACCACTGTCTTACCTGTTATTCCAAGCCGAGATGATTCATGTATCCTAGCATCTTCGTTTCGACCTGCTGAGCAATCGGTTCCAACGTTTCAGAATCGACCGTGGTCTGCTGAATCCTCTCATCAATATTCGTCTGTAGACAGTAGTTCAGATTCTCTCGCATATCGTGCATCGCCTGCCCAATGTGATCCCTGACAGATCCGGGAAGGTAATTCCACTGCCGCGCTTTGGTTTGCCTTAAGTTAATATGGCAATGTCCTTTTCCCTTTTTATCGTTTTCTCCCCCGAAACAGTCGAGTCGAAAAACCTCCTGATCGTAGGCATAGATGGATATTGCGGGGCCATAACCAGCCCGATCATCCCGCCAGTAAACTTCTAGACGGACGTTGTCCTGTATCTGATATTCAACCAGATCGTGTCTGCCCTGTTGTTCCGGAGCCATCTTTAATCTCCTTTCAAATGTACAGTATACAAAGCACTGCACGAGATTCCAAGAATCCCAATGCATTAACTCTGGGAGTATGTCAACTCGCTGCAACAACTCCAGTGTACCACGTTACAGGAACACGTTCACCCCCATATCAATATATCTATCGCGATCTTCCGGTGCGACGCCGCGAAGGCAGATTGAAACGCCGCTACCCTTAAGCTGATCGCCAACGTGGCGCACAATCTCGTCTGATAAGAGGTGATGAGCAGATGAAGGTAGACTCAACGGATGGTGCGGGTAAGTGCCAAGGTTGATAGTCAAATCCGCAGGACCGAAAGAAATACAGTCAACCCCCGCTTTGGCGAATTTCCTTGCATTCGTGACTGCATTGATGGACTCCACCTGTAACAAGAGTATACAAGTTTCATTCCACCAATTGGCATACTCGACACGGTCTCGGTCCGGCGTGAAGCCAAATCCGTAGGCGGGTCCCCAACTGCGCTTGCCGACTGGTGGGTAATACAGGGCATCCAGCGCTTCATCGACCATAGCTTCCGTTTCCACTTGTGGCACCTCAAAGCCCGTGGGGCCCAGATCCGCCCAGTTTCCAATCTGGTAGGCTAGACGTGTGTTCTTTATCCGAAACAGAACCGGGACGTTGTATTCCTCGGCAAGGTTACAAAAGGGAATGAGTCGTTCCTCCTTAAACGGAGCGTGTTGGCTATCGCACTGCAACAGATCGAACCCGCCTGCTTCTAACGTAGCCCTAATGTCGGCGGGGTCTGATGCTAGTCCCGTTTTCCCGCAGATAATAACCTCCCCATCGTGCATCCGCTGTTTCACATTCTTTTCTGCCATTTAATGCATCCTTTCAGTTTGAGCCTATACGCTGACCTCAAGAAGTAGACCACTGTCGCAGTCTCATTCTACCAAAATTCGGGACGATTGTCCACGATTTTTCCGAACCCTGTCACGCGCTGACACTAGAAGACGCATTCTGTTCATTGATGCATGCTCAGACAGGCATATCGAGCCATTGATTAAGTCAGCCAAATGAAGTAAAATCAGGTTTACACATTTCGGTTGGTAGTAGCATCTTCTTTAGCCCCTTGTAGGAACAATTTCCCGATCGCGACTCCTGAAGGGTGAGATTTTCAAAAACGACCAAAATGACGCTGTCGCCTGTTGTGTAAACTCGCTCTAAACGATGTCTTCCCAAACATAAATCTAAAAACTCAATTGTTCTGAATGGCAACCACGGTTTCATACCAACATTTCATACCAACGTCTCATTAGCTTTGATGTCAAAACAGCGTATAATCCAGTCATAGAAAGGGTTTACGTGCTTTTCTATCGCTATTGAAAATCCCCATTTTGGTATGAAAAGTATGAAAAGTATGAAATTTTCCGGGACGGCTAAACAGCGTTTTTCGAGTAGTACCTAGGGATTTCAAACAGGTTCTAAATGTCGTCGTTATAGAGATGCGGATTTTGAGATATTACGAAGAAAGTGTAAGATCGACTTTGTACATTTTTAGGGTGGAATCAAGCGAACGGATAGTGAGTGCGATAGGAATCCCCTGTCCACCATTTCTTGTAGGGTGTGCATTGCGATCAAGTGACCGAATAGGGAACGCGATAGAGATCTTACCAGCCTCTAAAAGCCCCAGAGGGGATCAAACGAACGGATAGTGAGTGTGATAGCGATTCCACAGGTATATAGCAGGCAACTACAAAAACATGAAAACACCCCTTTCTCAAATTACTGGAAATAGATTTGCCGCCTATTATTCAAACAGGTTCTGAAGGAGATAATATGGACGAAAAATCAATTGAACTACTTAAAGAATTGACCCAAGCCGCCGGAATCCCCGGACATGAAACCGAAGTACAAGCGATTTTCCAATCCCGGCTGGCTAATGTTGGCGCTATCGACAGAGATCGGTTGGGAAGCATTATCTGTACCAAACGCGGGGATGCCGACAAGCCTCGCATTCTTCTCGATTCTCATCTTGATGAGGTCGGTTTTATCGTGCAACGCGTGACAGATTCCGGGTATGTGAAATTCCTTCCGGTAGGCGGATGGTGGGCGCATACTTTACTTGCCCAACGGGTGAATATCTTGACCAAACACGGAAAAGTTCCCGGGATCATCGGCTCCATCCCGCCTCACCTCCTGGGTGCCGGTTCGCGTGAGAAGGTCATGGAAATTCAGAACCTCTTTATTGATATCGGGGCAGAAAGTGACAATCAGGCTTCCGAAGAATTTGGCGTAGTGCCCGGATGTCCAATCGTTCCGTACGGCCCCTTTATGCCGATGAAGAATCCGAAACTATTTTCGGCAAAAGCGTTTGATAACCGCGTCGGGGTGGCGCTTGTGATTCAAGCTCTGCTAAAACTCGGTAAACACCCGAACACGGTAATTGGCGCCGGCAGCGCACAAGAAGAGGTGGGGTTGCGCGGAGCACGCACAGTGGCGCAGATAGTCCAACCCGATGTCGCCATAGTCTTGGAAGGCCCCCCGGCGGACGATACCCCCGGTACGGATAGTGACGCCGTGCAGGGAAAACTTGGAGCCGGCGTACAGATTCGGCTGTACGACCCGACGATGATTCCTAACCCCCGGCTATGTGAGTTCGTCATTGAGACCGCGAAGTCGCATCAAATTCCCCATCAACTTGCCGTGCGTCAATCCGGTGGAACTGATGCGGGCTCGATTCACCAAGACGGACGTGGCGTATTGTCAATTGTATTGGGCGTACCCGCACGTTATGTTCATAGCCACGTGTCAATCATCAATAGCGACGACTATTCTGCGGCGCTGGATTTACTTCTGCATTTGGTTCCCAAACTTGACGAAAATACCGTGGCTGCACTCATATAAAGATCGATGCAGAGAAACCGAGTTTTTTCCCGAAAACTCGGTTTTTGCAATAGTTACCCTTGTAAGGTGTAATCGGTGATTGTCAGATCGCCGATTCCCGCCTCTTATTGCACGCTAGCCTTTCGCTATTAACCTCTTGCCCGACGCACATTGTCGACCGTTGCGATCTGCCATCCTGTCCATTAAGGTTTTCTTCCTCTGATTTATCCTCTCATACATTGCTCATTATTTCCTTGTATCACCAAATCTAACCACCATTCCGTCCTGCCTCCATTCCAACCTTCCTTCTCGCCGCTCTTCCACCCTTCCAATCTTCCTGTCACCTCATTCCACGACCATCAGCCTCCGCGTGTGTCTTTCCCCTGATGCCTCCAACACATAAAAATAAACGCCACTCGACACTGGTTCATTGTTCAGATTACGTCCGTTCCAATACACCGCATCGGATTTCGCCGAATAATTCCCAACCGGAAGTTCCCCCTTTGCAATACTATGAATCGAACTTCCTCGCAAATCGTAAATGCGAAGCGTCACCCGACTCGGTTGTATCAGTCTGAATGGGATCCAAGTCTCCGCGTTGAACGGGTTTGGATAGTTTTGCAATAAGACGCCGCGTTTTAAGCCGCCTACTGTAACGGGCAACGAGTTGGGAGGGAGTTTAACACCGCTAGGTTCAGGCATACCGGTTTCCCCAAACTGCGCCAATAATGCCTCAAAAGCGGTGCGGCTACGGATAATGCCGTATCCAACCGCGTTATCTGGTGCGCGCGATTGAGAGGCAGTCGATCGAACCGCGTTGGCGATATCCCGAGGTGTAGCGAGAGGGAACGCCTGCATCAATAGCGCAACCACTCCCGTGCCTAGGGGCGCGGATGCCGAGGTTCCACGGTGGGTATGGGCGAAACGGTTTCGCGTCTGCGGATTGATGCCTGTTACGCCGAGCCCCATAGCGACGAGGTCAGGCTTTATCCGTCCGTCAAATGTTGGTCCACGTGAACTGAATCGCAAATTCCTACCATGACGGTCAACCGATCCGATAGCAAGCACATCGAACCCGTCTGCCGGTACACTAATGCGTCCGCCCAAACCCAAATCTCCTAAGGGCTGATCCCCCAAATTTCCTGTTGCAACAATTACGGATATTCCCTTCTCTACCGCGAGATTAGCGGCAATCGTTAGTTTTGAGGTTTTCCCGTCAAGGTCTTCAAAGCGGTACCATTTCGAGTAACCGAGCGAGCTGCTAATGATTTCAGCGCCCATCTGTTCTGCCCATTCCAGCCCCTCTATCCACCAGTCTTCTTCGATTAAGTGTTCAAATTCCTGCCCGTTTTGGGAGACCTTTTCTGTCTTGGCAAGTAGATAGCTGGCACGGTATGCAACCCCCATCAAAGTTCCCGGTGCGTTTGCCGCAAGTATGCCAAGAACAACCGAACCGTGGTCATCTTCCCCGGGATCGTCTTGCCCAATTTCATCAGCCGGATTGTTGTCATTGTTGACAAAATCGTACTGAGCAAGAACGTCTACGGGCTGAAGTGCCGTGTGGTCTAAGCTGAATCCCGTGTCTAGCAGACCAATTACGATTCCGTCTCCGGAGAATCCCGACTCGTGCAGAAAGTTGGCTTGAATCTGTTCAATCTGCGTTCGCGAGTTTCCGTAGTTCAAGGGTGCTAATCCGGGTGGGGCTTCTTGAGACGAGGAATACCATAATGAGTCCGAGCGTTGAGATGTGCTTCTATAGATCTCAATCGGATCAATCGCGAGGACAAAGGGCAGACAGGCTATCTTGGAAATCTCAGTGGGCGTTGTCTCAATCGAAATTGCGTTGAGCCATCGACTCTTGGCGCGCAATCTTCCGCCTATTTTAAGCACAGCATCAGTGTACGGAGTTGAGACAGGGAGATCGGTAATGTCGGGAAAGGGAAGGCGTGTCCGGCGAAGACGACGGCGTTTGGAGCGCGTAGACATTTGGGTTTCGTACGCTTCCAGTGCCGTTTGCAACTGATTTTTCGTCGCAATTCCTTTGTCTTTGAAAAGTACCCACACCTTCAGTTTTTCGTGGATATCAGCACCAAGAAGCCGACTAGAGATTTTGGCGAGCCCTACAGGTGAACCATCGGCGGGATGGGCAGGTAAATCGAAACAAAGCGTTGCTAAGAAGCAGAGCAGCAACGCGATAAATGCTTTCACGGGAGCAACATATTGTGTCAGCCACATTTCCCATTTCCTTCATTGATCGATGCACAAGCGCACTCGGAATATATCAAAGCAGTTATCCCAGTGTCAAGATTTTTCCAGATCAATCAACCGGATAGGGAACGCGATAGAAATCTCGGCGCGATGAATCTGATGAATCTCTAGTGCGATAGGGGGGTTGTAGCAACTGCGATAGAAATTCTCATAGACACCTCTGCAACCGAAAATTAGATGCGAGTGTCCGGTTCCCTCCACAGATTGCTGTTGACCGTGAGACGAAAATCGGATAAAATGTTGCCGTCCGAGGTAAATGACAAAGCCCACCGAACGATCGTTTCAGACTAGGTCGATTGGCCCCTCCTTAGACTATAATGTCATCAAGAGAGGAGAGTAGAGAGATGAGATTTGCCATACATCTCGGTTATCGCTATACACGGGAGGTAATGAGACTCGTAAAACAGATAGGTTGTACCGATGTAATGGGTCACGGCCCGCCTACTCCCTCTATCGGCATAGAAGACACGGGTTCCGAAGTATGGACGGTGGAAGACCTAATCAAGATGAAACGCCAAGTTGAAGCCCATGACTTAAGATTGGAAGTTCTTGAGCATTGCCCGCCAATTAACAAGATAATGCTGAACCTAGAGGGTCGGGAAGAGCAACTGGAGATTTTCTGAAAATCGGTTGAAAATGTTGCTGAAGCCGGCATACACACCATCAACGCATCAAGTGCGGAATGGGTCAATTGGGGATTGGTGGCTACGACCTCGTAAGATGAGATTAGAGGCGGTGCGACATCACGAGGCTTTGACTACGACCTGATAAAGGACATTCCGCAGTCCGAGCACGGCGAGGTGGGCGAAGAACGCACCCGGGGAAAATCTCTCATACTTGGTCAAGGGAGTTGTGCCTACCCTAGAGGCTACGGGGGTGCGATTGGCATTTCATCCGTGTGACCCGCCTATTTCACCAACACAGGGATTCGCTAGACCACTGAGGAGTACCGAGACATTTGACCGACTTCTCAATATCGTGCCGACGACGGACAAGATTGGGCTCAATTTCTGCCAGGGGTGATTTGCTGAAATGGGGGAGGACATACCGACTGCTATCTGTCACTTTGTCGAGTGTGTCAAAATCTTTTTTGCCCACTTCAGGGATGTGGAAGGCGCGGTCCCTAGATATACCGAAGTCATGCATGATGATGGACCAACAGACATGTTCAAGACGATGCAAACCTACTACGACGTGGGCTTCGAAGCACCTATGCGCCCCGATCACGGTGCCAATTTGGAAGAAGCAGAAGGAGGCACAATGGCGAAGATTTTTGCCATTGGATACATGCGCGGGCCTGCCGAAATTGTGGAGAAAACCCGCTGAGATGGAATGCGTGCGCATTACGAAAGAGAGGATTGTTCATTATTTTGTTACCTTTAACCGTGTTTGAAAAGTACAGTTTGTAGGGTGCGCACTGCGCACCAGCTTCTAAAAGCCCCAGATGGGCGGAAGGTGTATAGAAACACCAAAACCCCGTGCACCTCTAAGCCCCAGCGTGGGATCAAGGAAGCGAATAGCGACTGCGATAGAGATCCTACAGGTATGTAGCAGCCAACAATGAAAACATGAAAAAACTTTCTACAAATGACCAAAAATGGCTTTGCCACCGATTATTCAATCAGGCTCTTAACCGTGTTTGTGAAATACATCAGTCTTAATATTTTGTCCTCCACCAATCTGAATTCTAAACAGTTTGTACCGCACGAGTTGAGCGACTACTGCCTCTGTCACCACTATTCAAAAGCCTTATAGAGATTTCAGCCTTATGGAACTTATGACCATCAAACCCATCGTCATCGGCATGATTGGTGCCGGATTCGCTGCCTCCTTTCATGTTGAAAACTACAGGCGCATTCCGGGACTCAATATCCGAATTAAAGGTGTAACTTCAAAGTCCAAAGAAAAAGCAGCTGCCTTTGCGGAGAAACACAACCTTGAGGAAATCTACGATTCTTACGAGGCAATTCTGGCAGATCCCGAGATAGAGATTGTTGACCTCTGCGTCCCAAATTATTTGCACTATCCGTTGTCAATCCGAGCCGCTGAAGCCGGCAAACACATTATCTGTGAAAAGCCACTCACGGGCTATTTCGGCGACGGCAAAACGACACTCGTTGGTCACACCACGACCCGTCGCCAGATGTTCGAAGAGGCACTCAGAGCAGCGGACGAAGTAGTGGACGCCGTCACACGAAACGGGGTCACGTTCTGCTATGGCGAAAACTGGGTCTATGCGCCAAGCGTGACCAAAGCAAACGATATCCTCGCGCAGAGCGACAACACAATACTACGCATTTCCGGCGAAGAATCACATAGCGGATCGCACTCGGAATACGCAAAGGAATGGTGCTATTCCGGCGGAGGTAGTCTTATCAATAAGGGATGCCATCCCCTCGGTGCTGCACTCTACCTAAAATATAGTGAAGGTCAACGGAAATACGGCAGCCCCATCAAGCCAAAGAGCGTCACGGCAGAAGTGGCGAATCTCACCCACATAAAGAGTTTCTTGGCAGAAGATGAAAAATGGGTGCGCGAAGGCTGGAAGGACTGCGAGGATTGGGCATCCATGATGATTACATTCTCGGACGATTCAATCGCGCAAATTACGGCATCGGACATGGTGCTTGGGGGAATCCAAAACGTCATTTCAGTCTATTCCAGCAAAACGGTGGTACATTGCAACATCAACCCGAATACGGGCACCTTGACCTATGCGCCTAGCGACGACATCTTAGGGGATACGTACATCCGAGAAAAGGTTGAAACCCGCTCAGGATGGCAGTTTACCAACCCGGACGAGGATTGGATGAACGGTTTTCCTCATGAACTCCAAGACTTCTGCGAGTCGATTGCGTGTGGGCGACAACCCAAAAGCACCGTTGAATTGGGACGGGATATCGTTGCTGTCTGCTACGGGGCTTATATCTCGGCGGAAACAGGTGAACGCTTCTCACTGGCTGAGTGGATGTGATTCGGGCGATAGAATCAAATGTATGTGCTTTATGAATTTTTCTTTGTTAGGACTTACGCATCTGAACTCCTAGAGATTCGCTGCAGGGTAGTTTATTTCCAGCTTCAACGCTACAATCCCTGTAGGATCGATCTCCCGGTCGCGACCGTCTATGCGTGGCAGGGCAAGATCCCCTGCCTAACGAAGCGATTTCTGTTGCTGCGTACGTCCTATTTGTATAGAAAAGTATTTCACTGCGTAATTGAAAGCGAGCAGCAACACGAATGAACGACCTGACCAAAGAATTGGAACAACTCCTATTAGACCAAATCGAAGGCGAAGTACGATTCGATCCCTATTCCAAAGTGCTGTATAGCACGGATGCAAGCCTGTATCAGATTGAACCTATTGGCGTCGTTGTACCAAAGCACAAAGCGGATGTCCTTGCGGTAATCAAGATTGCCTATGAACGAAATGTGCCAATCCTACCACGTGGCGGGGGAACGAGCTTGGCGGGCCAGACCGTAGGAGAAGCAATCATCATCGACATGTCCAAATACATGAATGAAATCATTGAGGTCAATGTCGAGGAAAGATGGGCGAGGGTCCAACCGGGAGTCGTGGTCGATAATTTGAATCACCATCTCGAACCGCACGGTTTGATGTATCCATTGGACGTGGCGACGAGCAGTCGAGCGAACGTGGGCGGTACAATCGGTAACAACTCAGCCGGATCACACTCCCTCATCTATGGCAAGACCATCGACCACGTCATGTCGCTTGACCTTGTGCTTCCTAACGGCGAGGAAATCATCGCAGAGCCAATGTCGGATGAAGAACTTGCGATGAAACAGGCGGGAAACTCACACGAGGCGCACATCTACCGAGAAATTTGCAGAATCGCGGCGGAAAATGAAGTCGAGATTCGGGAACGCTATCCACGCATTCTGAGGCGTGTTGCGGGATATAATCTGGATGAATACGTCCCGGATGCGGGGACGAAAGAAGTCACCCCTTACCGCCGTGATGGGTGCGACGCCGACCGGCCATTTAGCCTAGCCAAAATTGTCGTTGGATCGGAAGGCACGCTCGCAACAATTACCGAAGCTAAAATCGACCTCGTCGAAACTCCGAAGATGACCGCACTCAACGTGCTGCACTTTGAGACCTTGATTGAGTCGATGGAGGCGATGCAGCCTATACTGGAATGCAATCCGACCGCCGTTGAACTAATTGATGACAAAATTATTAACATGACGAAGCAGTCGCTTGAGTTCTCGCGTGTAACGAATTTCATCGAAGGTAATCCGGGTGCAATTCTGGCAGTAGAATTCTACGGCGAATCTAAGGACGAACTTCAGGAAAAACTCGACGGACTTGAGCGTAAAATGAAATCTGTCGGTTTGGGACACGCTTTCGTGCGCTGTTTTACCGCGGAAGAAAAGCAACGTGTTTGGGAAACGCGGAAGGCGGGGCTTGGATTGCTCATGGGGACGACAGGAGATCACAAACCGGTTGGGTTTGTTGAAGATGCCGCTGTTGCCATTAAGGATCTGCCGGAATATATTCGGCGCTTCGACAAGATTGTCGCTGATCACGATACAACGGCTTCCCACTATGCACACGCTAGTGTCGGATTACTCCATAATCGCCCGGTCATTAATCTCAAGTCAGAGTCGGATATCCAGAAGATGCACTCTATCGCTAGGCATGTTCGAGATTTGTTGATGGAGCTCGGTGGGGCAATGAGTGGTGAGCACGGTGACGGGCTTGTACGCAGCGAGTGGATTGAGGGCATGTTTGGCCCACAGATTTACGGCGCCTTGCGCGAGGTCAAATCCGCTTTCGACCCGACCAACATAATGAATCCGGGCAAGATTATTGATCCGCCACCGATGACCCAATCATTGCGATTTGGGCCAAGTTATCGCACAATCAAAATCGACACCTACTTTGACTTCTCAAGCCAAGACGGGTTCGCGGGGGCGATTGAGATGTGCAATGGCGTAGGTGCGTGCCGCAAAACCTTGACAGGTACAATGTGCCCCTCTTTTGTTGGGACGCGCGAAGAAGAACATTCCACCCGCGGCAGAGCGAACGCGCTCAGAGCTGTCATTTCGGGAACGCTCGCGCGTGAAAACTTCAAGAGTGAACGACTTCATGAAGTACTCGATCTTTGCCTGGAGTGCAAAGCTTGCAAAGCGGAATGTCCATCAAATGTGGATATGGCAAAGATAAAGTACGAGTTCCTGGCCCACTACTATAAGGAACATGGACTACCCCTCCGAAACCGTCTTTTTGGAGATATAGCCCGACTTAGCAAACTCGGATCTAGGTTTGCCCCAGTATCAAATTGGTTTTTCGGCAATTCGTTTTTCAAGGGAATACTGGAAAAGTACGTCGGAGTCGATCAACGGCGTTCATTGCCGAACTTCGTCCATAAAACTTTCGAGAAGCGATTTTCACAGCATCGGCGCCCAACCGGAAACCAGAGGAAGCAAGTCGTACTCTTTCACGATACCTTCATGAACTATAACTATCCTCAGGTCGGAGAAGCGGCGCTCCATGTGCTTGAAACTGCGGGGTTTGAGGTAATCTTGCCTAAGAAGAAGTGCTGCGGGCGTCCGATGATCTCCAAGGGAATGCTTGAACAGGCCATCGAGAACGCGCGATACAATATCGAACAGTTAAAGCCCTACGCGGAAAAGGGAATCCCGATTGTCGGCTGCGAGCCTAGCTGTATCTTGGCGCTACGAGATGACTACGTCGATCTGGTTGAAGGTAGAGATGCCAAACTCGTTGGAGAGCATGCCTTCACAATTGAAGAGTTCCTGATGAATTCTCATGAGGCGGGCGAACTCAACCTCGATTTTACTGATGCCCAGAAAGACATCATTCTCCATGGACACTGTCATCAACGCGCGATTGTAGGTATCCAGCCGTCTGTGAAAGCCCTAAGCCTACCGCCGGGCTATAGTGTCGAGGTCATTGATTCAAGCTGTTGCGGTATGGCAGGCTCGTTCGGCTATGAAAAGGAACACTACGACCTATCAATGAAAATTGGTGAACTGCGGCTCTTTGGTAAAATCAGAGAGAAGAAAGGCGATTTTGAAGTGGCAGTGGCAGGAGTTTCTTGCCGAGAACAAATTAAGCAGGGCACCGGTAAGGAACCTAAACATCTAATCGAATTGTTGGCTAATGCCATCCGCGAAAGGTAAAAGACGAGCAAAAGCGGAATAACATGGTTGTTCCGCCTCCAATGCCTCAAGACATTTGCTACGCGAGAAGTGGGAGATCGACTACGGTGATTTTGGGCCGCTTCAACACAGAGACCAGCGTAGGTCTCAACTCGGTAACCGTCTCGACTCGGAGTCCGTGCAGCCCGAATGATTCTGCGAGTTTTATGATATCCGGTTGAGGGCTCCGATGTTGGTGTTCAATAACTAATACGGAGACATTTATCCTCTGCTGTGCCGCTGTAGTGAGTTCGGAGGCCATCAGCGAGAATTCATCACGGTCCGTTACCGCGACAATTTGGCGGTTCCGATGCGCAATCTTCGCGCCGATTGCGGCTGGAAGCGCATATCCCGCAATCCCCAAATCACACGAATGCAGGAGAGTTCGCGGCGAAGAAACATCAAAGTGATCTAGCAGAAGTTCGATTAGATGTACTCCGCTCACCGCCAGAATTGCCTCTTTGTCCAATACGGATCGCAGGATTTCTACAATTTCGTGGTTTGTACCTTGGTTGGGCCTAAGGCCACCAAATGCGCTTGAGCCTGCCGTGGGGATTTTCCACTCGTTATGCGTCTCTAGTTCCTCGTCTCCAATGATTTGCCTCAAAGCAGTCTTCGCATCTGCCACCATACCAATCCGCACTGGATAGTTTCTGCCAATTACCTTTTCTTCAATATCAATCTGAATGAGATCTCTCGGCAAACGTAACTGTCCATCCTTTGTTGTGCGCCGTGACAAACTGCACCCAATCGCCATTACCGCATTGGATTGGAAAACGACAGAAGACGTTGCATCATTGACCGCGTTCCCAATCATCCCTGCTGCGAGTGGATGCGTCGACGGAATTATTCCTTTGCTCATTGGTGTGACGTATACCGGGGCGTTTAGGAATTCAGCGAGTTGGATGAGTTCGACTCTCGCACCTGCCGACACAACTCCGCCACCTGCGACAATCGCGGGATACTTTGCATGAGTCATCATTTCTGCGACGAGCGTGGTAAGGTGCGAGGTAAGCATGTTGAAGTATGCCGCTAGTGGAGCACCCTGAGAAACATTTCCTCTGGAAGGGAGAAACTCGGTTGATTCACTCTCTAATACATCAGACGGGATTTCTAAATGAACGGGCCCCGGGCTGCCAGATTCTATTAGCTCAAATGCTTGGCCAATCGTTTGAAAAATCTCTTCACGATTTTCGACTCGCCAATTCCATTTTGTTACGGCGTCGAATAGTTTCTGCAAGTCCACATGATTGAAGGGGGCGCGATGACGGTCTAACGGTATCTCGGATGCTAAATCATCGACAAACATCTGCTCCGTAATTAGAAGCAACGGTATGTTATCCGCATGAGCAGATGCAATCCCGGGTACTGCGCTGACCGCCGCATCTCCACCAGAAAGATGGCAAATCCCTACATTACCGGTCGCACGAGCGTATCCATCGGCCATAAGAACGGCAGCCTGAGCTGATTGTGCGGAGAAATATTGAACCTTGTCGGATTTCTCTACGGCATCACGAATCTTTGAAGCACCTTCTCCCGGCAGTCCGAAGACAGTATTAACCCCGTGCAATTCAAGCAACTCAACAATTAAATCATCACCGGATCTTACCAATTCGTACCTCCTAATGTGCTGCGTGTGATGAATGAGACCTTAACGTCGTCACTGCGTCCAATAGTATGAGTTGTATCGTCAACCGTGTGGGGTTTGTCATGAACTCAATAAAAGCGTTAGGGGTAAGACAACAACTGAAAAACTACTACTATCGCCTCATTTATCGAGTTGGAAACTGCTTAGTCTAAGACCTTATATTGCCTGGAGGAAATGTGATTACACTGAATCCGTTAGCTAAAGAATTAAATGAGAAAATCCAATCCATGAATCCCGTTGTTTTCAACCTGTTGTCTTCACTTGGCCAGCGCTGTTATGTTCCCAAAGGTATTCTAAGCCAAAGTACGGAAGCGAATTTAAAAGCGTATCGTTCCAATGCGACCCGCGCAGTAGCACTTGAAAATGATATCGCCATGTATCTCCCGAGCTCTCGAAGGTTTGTTCCAGAGATTGCGCCCAATCTGGTCTACGGCTACGCACCGGCGCTGGGCCAAATAGAGCTGCGGAGACAATGGAGAACCAAGATAATTGTTGAAAATCCGACACTTGCCGGAAAGTCGTTCAGCACACCCATTGTTACGAGTGGAATGACACACGGTTTCAGTTTAATTGGTGACCTTTTTGTAAATGGGGGAGATGTGTTGGTCTTGCCCGATAAAATTTGGGGTAACTATCGATTAGTTTTTCAGACGAAATATGCGGCAGAGATTGTGACTTATCCTTTCTTCAATTCACTAGGAAGGTTGAATACGGAAGGGTTTTTCGAGTCCCTCATGCAAGCGGGGAAAGGACGCCAAAAGTTAATCGTAATTCTGAATTTTCCGCATAATCCCACAGGGTATGCCATTAACTTGGTGGAAGCAAAGCAAATTACCCAGGCAATCAGACAGGTCGCCGAACAGGGTGTCCGGCTTTTGGTCTTAGTTGATGACGCCTACTTTGGGTTGTGGTATGATGATAATGTCTTGCGGGAATCCCTCTTCGGATGGTTGACTAACCTCCATCCCAACATTATACCGGTCAAGATTGATGGGGCAACAAAAGAGGAGTATGCATGGGGATTGCGTGTCGGCTTTCTTACCTTCGGCCTGGACGAGGGCGAGATTAAACCGTTGGAAGAAAAGATTACCGCTCTGATTCGTGTGAGCACGTCAGGCGCCTCCCAGTTGTCACAGACGATGGTGTATCAGACGATGGACACACCCGGGTATAGAGCAGAAAAACAGCGAAAATATGAAACTCTGAAGGCTCGCGCTCTTAGAGTGAGAGAGGTTGTATACGGTCCAAGTTATAAAGGATTGTGGGAGGTGTACCCGTTTCACGCCGGATATTTTATGTGCATACGACTAAAACAAGGAAATGCTGAGGCGGTACGACAGCGTCTTCTTGACGAATACGGTATTGGCGTGATTTCGCTTGGGGATAAGGATCTCCGGATTGCCTATTCCTGTGTGGAGGAATCAGACATTCAATCACTATTTGACACTATCGCGAAAGCAACAAGAGCTTAGGTAGCACCGCGCTGCACCGCGTCGATTATTTGCCCGTCTTCTCTTGCTCCAACGATTCTCTTCGCTCCCACAAATCGCTGGGTTCATAGCGTTCCACAGGTTGCAAACCTCTTGAACTATAGTGGAGACATGTTAGAGGCGAATCCCCAGTTATCCGCCCTTCCATCCTTTAGAGCCTGTTTGAAAAGTACAGTTTGTAGGGTGCGCACTGCGCACCAGCCTCTAAAAGCCCCAGAGTGGGATCAAGGGAGCGAATAGCGACTGCGATAGAAATCCATGAAGGTGTAAGGTGTATAGAAACACCAAAACCCCGTGCACCTAAGCCACAGCGGGGATCAAGCGAGTGAATAACGAGTGCGATAGCAATCCCATAGGTATATAGCAGCCAACAATGAAAACATGAAAAAACTTTCTACAAATGACCAAAAATGGCTTTGCCACCGATTATTCAAACAGGTTCTTAGAACTTACCAAATACGCGAACAAAGTTTTCCATATAGTTCTGGGCGTTTACATCGCTTGTCGCGCGCTGGTCAATGTATCGAATGCCGACGTGTAAGAACAGTTCCTTCTCATATGCCGTGAAACTTTTCTCCATTTCGGCGAGGAGGGCTTGGCGTATAAAATCGTTGTCGTCCGCAAGCATATCGTTGAAGAACAAGACTTGACCGCCGCCAGTGATTTTGATGGTTTTCGTGAACTGATAGACCGCTTTCAGAATCACCGCGGCAGTCATGTCCCGAACGTGACCATGCCCAATTTCGCGGAGGCGAACGTGTTCGGACGTGGGCTCACCATCAATCTCACCCGTTACCCTCATGGCGTCAATGCGACTCTCCGCCATCAAAAAGCCGTTGCGAACCGTGTATTTGAGCATGGGGCTAATCTCGAGTGATTTCGATGGGCGTAGCCGATAAAGCGTTTTGACGATACCGACCTCGTAATGTCCATCCTCCTGATCGACATCAAGATTGTATCTCAGTTTTACGCGCGAGGTAGTCACCATTCGTTCAATCCCCGAATATTCCCATGTTAGTTTGACCGTATCAATAAGGTCATTCTGCATCAGCAGAGGATCTGTGCGGCGTTTCTCAACCTCGATGCCTCCTTCACCCTCGTAGAACTGGATGTCACCAGCCTCCTCCATCACCGTAACTTCGGGCAGATCTCGATAGAGTTGCGCCTTGTCTGAACTCAAGAAGCCTGCGAAATACCACGTCTCATCCGGGATACGGTCTTTGACGAACTTAAGTTCATTCTCAAATACGACCGAGGTGTTCTGTGTAGGTTTTTTCCTGTAAACCAAGTCCCAGAATGCTTTGGTTGATGAAGCGGTAACCTCCGCGTTCCGTTCCTTGCGACTCCGCTCAAACTGCATACCCAGTTCAAAATCGGTGGAGCTGTCTTCTCTACTGGTTTTTCGCTGCATGAGCAGCCGCACACCACGCAATCCAACATCAAACTCATAATTGGGGTCTTTGTCGTTTTCCTCTTCATCTCGGATACCATTGTTATTCCGATCGCTTTCGTCGAGAAAATCCTCATCAACATCGAACAGTAGGATATCATCCTCGTAATCAAATGTTCCGTTGTTGTTCTTGTCAAGGTCACCAGGGATAATTAGGGAAGGCGGGTCTTCTCCCGTATTATCCGTATACCTGTCCCCGTCATCGTTATCTCCGACAGAACGGGAGGCGTCAAATAGATGTCCGACGCGAAAGGCTTCAGCTTGAAATATTGTGTCCCCAACCGTCCGAAATCCTTTGAATACGGTGGTCGTAGCATCAAAACGAGAAGTGAAGGTTTCATCTAGTGCGCCTTTCGGCGTGACCGCCAATTCTCCTCTCAGACCGTAATTTGCAAAGTTCGTTTCCATGTCTATCGCCCAGACGGGCGTGTCTCGAAAATACCAAGAGAGACCGAGCTTGGATTTTCCGAACTTTGTAATTTCACGAATCCCGAAACCGGAACCTTCCAAGTCTTCACGGCCAACTACGGGATTTACAAGGCTTGGAACCATAATAAAGGTCCAATCGGTCCGCTCCGCGCGTACATCCCAACGCACCCCTGAGAAATCAATACGATCGAAGGTCGACTTTGTAAACGTAGTTGGTACTTCCCCTAGACTGAGGATATTCTTGACGTTACCGGCGGTTTCTTCAATGACCATCACGCTGTGGAATCCGCGGCGAAACACACGATCGAAGTCAAAGTCATTCTGTCTAATCTGTTCCACATCCGTGTCCGAGAGGAAATCACGCCTGTTGGTAAAATCATACTCCGCACGGCCTGACAGGAATAGTTTGCCGAATAAACTATATACATCTTCTGCTTCGGCTTGAAAAACCGGAATGCCCGAGAGCCAAAGAACCATCACGCCTAAAATTGCGTAGGCCCGTAAATTAACATATGTTGAACGTTTTCTCATTAAGGAGTCCTTCGTTAGATTGGTGCGCAAGAGACGATCACTCGAATCTTTATATTCCATCATGGTCGAAATGCTCGGTAAAAACCGTCCACGTCTTCGTGAGGGTATCATACCGCGTTAAACCACCATGGGTGCCTATCCAAACAAAGTCGCCATCCATCGCTAGTGATAGAATACCGTTGTGCGGTAATCCATCCGCCATGGTAAGAATTGAAAACTCAGCCGTTGCCTTAGTCAACACGGTGACTCCATTATCGAATGTGCCGAACCAAATCTCCGTGTCGTTGATGGCGATTGACGTAATCAGATCAGATCCTAGTCCATCCTTCTTTTTATAAACGTGCCAAATCCCGGTAGCTGTGTCGTAAACAGTCGTGCCATGGCCACTGCCGAACCATACGCGAGTCTTATCAACACCGATGCAACTCACCTCCTGGCTGGCAAGACCGTCCCTCTGAGTAAAGGTTCGCCACGTTCTCTCGCTAAAATCATAGACAGAAACTCCCGTCTTGGTTCCAATCCAGATGCGATTGTTGTTGACCGCCAAGCAGCGGACATCATCGTTTTCCAGACTCTTGGTGTACTTCTGAGCAACTGTTGGGGTGATTTCGATTGCGGCGTTGTAGGTTTCCCAAGCGTTTGGATCATCGGAGAAGATATTGTGCTTGCTGACGCCGTTCATTGTGCCAATCCAGACATCGGTACGGTTCTCGCCAATCGCGCGGATGTCCGCACTCGGCAAATGGTTCTCCTCCGTATATGCGTCGAACCTGTCGGCGATTCTGTCGTACCTGCCAACGCCGCCTTCGGTAGCAATCCAGACATAGCGTTTGCCAACCGATAAATCAACGACATTATTGTCGACCAATTCGCTGATTTCGGCCTCTTTTGTGTCACCTACTTCTTCCTCCGATTCGTCAGTCGCCCTCTCGTTGTTTTGGTCCTCCTTCATCACCTTCTCGAAGTGCCGCCAAGTGTCATATTTCTTATCGTAACGACCCAATCCACGCTGTGTACCTGCCCAGACATACCGTTCGTCAACGGCTACGGCCACAACGCGACGACTCGCTAACGTCTCTTGCTTGACGAAGGTCGCCCACGTGTCGTTCTCCTTGTTATAGCGGCTCAAGCCATGCGCTGAGCCAACCCACACGTACTCTGGATCCACCTTGATGCCATAATTGCGAATCTCATTGCTCGCCAAACCGTCCTCGGTTCCATAAGCTAACCATGCCCCTGAGGGTTCGTAATACCTGAGAACGCCGTCCTCATGTGTACCAACCCAGAAGGTATCGCCATCTTCCGCCACTGCTTCCACTCGGCCCTGACCGGTCACACCGTCCGCGCGGGTGAACGACGTCCATGTCTCTGTAGCGCGATTGCACCGATCAATGCCGTTCCACCCGTAGCTCCAGATGTACCGTTCGCCAATATGCCCGGAGTTTGGGCGTGCTGCGCGCACTCCCATCCGCTCATTATAGATAATCCACATATCTAGATTGGCGCGGTAACGACTTACACCATGGAGTTCGCGGCCTGAAATCCATGAATAAGCGCTATCGCCGCCAGTCCAAACATCCTCTCCATCAGCGACGATCCAGCGTCCAAATCGGGAGGCTAGGCCGTGGGCTTCGGTGTACGCTTTCCACGTTTTCGTGCGCCAATCGTATCTCCGGATGCCATGTTCACCGGTTCCGAACCAAACATAATCATTCGTACACGCAACCGACTCAACCCGTCCTCCGTCTCCCGGCTCGACCACGTAGAATGTCTCCCATTGTCCAGTTATCTTATCGTAATGTGCCCCGCCTCCGCCTCGCAACGAGGCCCAAATCCCCCCAGATTGGTCAATCGCAACATGTTCAGCCCGACGATTAAGTGGCAGATGCTTCCAAGTGTCAGATCGCTTATTGTATTGAAGCATGCCGTTATCGGTCGTGATCCAGACATCTTCCTCCCCTACCGCTATACGTGGCACGTCTGTGATTAGTGAAGGATTGCCAGAGAGAGGTAGAGATTCCTTAGTATAGGTCATCCAAGTATCCGTCCGCCGATCGAACCTCAGAATTGCTCCATTTGGAGACGCGGACCAGTTGAGAACCCAAAAGTAATCGCCGTCTTTTGCCATCCAACGAATATCATCTTCCTGCAAAATGTCCACGCCATGATAAGGTTTGTGGCGATCCCATCGCCTTGTCGATTCATCCAGAATGGTCAGCCCCGCGACCGTACCGAAAAACACTCGGTTGCCACCGATAGCAATACTGTGTACATTGTTATGTAACAGCCCCTCCGACTCCATTGTGAGTATTTGCTGCACCTTAAGGTTGTCCTCAAAGCGACCAACTCCGCCGGGGGTACCAATCCACATCACGTCATTATCTACGACAATAGACCTCACATTCGGGTTTGGTAACCCTTCTGTAATGTGAAGCGGGGTGTTGTCTTTAATTACCCATAATCCGTTTCGTGTACCCACAAGCAATTCACCATTCGAGCCTTGTGCTAACGTGTTAACGTAATCGCGAATCGTCGGATATGGTTCAAACGCTTCCGTCTCTGACGCTTTGCGATACAGCCCCGCCGTTGTCCCAGCCCAGAGGTCTTTGCCAAGCCGGAGCGTAGAGGTCACCCACCAATCTTCGAGATGGGATTTGACGCGCGGTTGGTGATTCTCAGGTGTCAACTGTAGTACATTGAGTCCGCTTCGTGTGGCAGCCCACACCTCTCCCTGGAAGATGCTCACGTTTGTTACAAAATCGTCCGTCAATCCATTGCGCTGCGTGAAGAACCTCCAACGATTGTCTTGGATGACTCCTAGCCCGAGAGATGTGCCAATCCATGCTACACTGTTTTTGCGATCAACCGCAACAGAAGTGATGTAGTTTGTGACTAAGCCATTTGCTTTGGTATACGTCGTCCAATCGTTCTCGATCGGGTCGTAACGGCTGAGTCCTCGGTTCGTACCAATCCATAGCGCGGTTCCTGACCAAGCTAAGTCATGAATCTGAGTCGATGCGAGTCTGTCTTTTCTAGAATACCAGCGCCATGAGGTGTTCGACTTGTCAAATCTTCCCAACCCGCCTTCGGCGGTACCAATCCAAATGTATTGACCACTACTCATCAACTCGGTGATATGGTCGCTAATTAGCCCTTCCTCTGCCGTGTATTTGAGCCAGGTATCAACTGTTGTTAGGTAACGTCGAATGCCACGGTCGGAAGAACCGAACCAAACATTATCGCCGTCAACGACAATTGTTTTAATGTAGTCGCTCTCTAGTACCGTTGTTTTGTCGTGGCTTTCGGTAAAGGCCTGATGAGCGATACTGAACCTGCTTACGCCCGAATTTCTTGTACCAACCCAAACTGCATCTGGACTGAGTGCAATGCAAACCACACTGTTGTCGACCAATCCCTCTTCTTTAGTGTATGTGTTCCAAGCGTCCTTGGCTTTATCGTAGCGCCTTAATCCGCCCTCCGTACCGAACCAAACATACTCGGTATCCGCTGCAATGGCGGTAATCGCATTAAGCCCTTCCTTCTCTTTTTCGATCTGCGACGCCCAGGCACCTATGGAGGAATCGTAGCGCGAAATGCCATTTTCGGTTCCGATCCAGACGTAGTGTCCATCAATTGCAACTGCGTTGACGTGATTGTGAGTCAAGCCATCACGTTTCTGAAATTTTCGCCACTTCTTAGTTTCAGCATTATAGTGGCTAAGCCCGATGTGCGTACCGATCCAAACATTCACTCCATCGACGGCGATGTCGGTGACATCGTCAGAAATGAGACCGTCTTCTCGATCTAACTTGTCCCAGCGATTATCCGCCTCGTGATAGACACTCACGCCACGGTCTGTTCCAACCCAAATGTTCCCGTGGCTGGCATAGATGCAGCGGACTTTATCGCTGACCAATTGTTTCTCGGTTATTGCTGTAGTAATTGCTTTTTGCTCGATAACCGACCGCTGCTCCTGCCGATCGACTTGAGTTGCACTGCAGGCAGTCAAGCACAGCAGAAGTGCGAAGATTGCGAAACCCGATGCATAAAACATAATGCATGATTTATATTGCGCTAGTTTGTTCATTTTGTAGTGAAAGGAGGTTCCCAAGTGATTACATTTGGCATTTTACGAGAGAGTTCCACCCGATGAATGCGACCGCCAATCTTCAATTTCCGAATGCCTCAGCATAGCTTGTCCATGTTCCCACTTTCCGATCATATCGGCACAAACCAAGCTCCGTTCCAAACCAGATTTGTTCGCCATCAAGTGCGATTGCTTCAACGCGGTTGTGGATTAACCCGTGCTCGGTATTAAAAATTTTCCATTCTCCTGTCGTTTTGCTGTATCGTGTTGCCCCTTCGTTTGGGGAGCCATACCAAATCTCCGTACCGTTGACCGCGATACACGTCACAATACGGCTTGCCAATCCGTCCGTAGGTGTGAAGCTGACCGTGTCTTTTGACGCGGTATCATACTTGGTTACTCCCCGGTTTGTGCCAAACCAAATAATCTTGCCATCAATAGCAATGGCGCTAATGTCTTCGGCATTCAGGTCTTCATTTGATAAAATCGTTTCCCACGTTCCATTTTCTCGATTGTAGCGACACACGCCTCCCTCTGTTCCAAACCAGACGGAGTCCTCGGTCATTGTCACACAGCGGAGATCGTTGCTCAAGAGGGTATGTGCGTATTTCTGATCACTCCCCATTGCTTTAATCTCAAGGGAATGTAAGTGGGTTTCCCACGCATTCGAGTCATCTGAAAGACGGTTGAATCTTGCGGCTCCGTCATCGGTTGCAATCCACAAATCGTAGCCTTCGACATCAACGTCGCGAATGACATTGGAAGGCAGCCCGTTTTTCACCGAGTATTCTTCCCACCGATCTGCCGCTTTGTCATACCGTCGCAAACCTGCGTCCGTGCCAAGCCATAGATACTTCTCGTCAACAGTTATACTTCTGACGCTCCAATACCCTCTATGCGGAGGACGGGACCACTGATTCTTCTCCTTATCATAGCGATGTAGTCCTTCAGGTGTGCCCACCCAAATATACCGACTTTCAGCGGCAATCGCGTAAACTTTCCTAGGGCTAATCGCGATAGCCGTGGGTGAGGGAGTAAACGTCGTCCATAATTCTGTTTCGGAATTAGTAGCTTGTAGCTTTTAGACTGACGACAAACATAAAACTTGGTACCCTGTCGTAAATCTTTTCGTCACACGTAGATGTCCATAGTGACTATTCTTCTCGTAGGAGTTTGCTATGGACATTTTGAATCTTATGAAAGAGTTTCCAAATCAAGAATCTTGTCTCAGATTTATAGAGGAAAAACGTTGGAAGGACGGTGTTTGCTGTATCCACTGTGGCAGTGAAAAAGTTGGACGCAAGAACAAAAACGACATTACTACTGGTTGGAATTGCTACGATTGTGAATCTAGCTTTTCGGCTACAGCAGGAACCATCTTCCATGGTACCAAGATACCTCTCCAGAAATGGTTTTTGGCTATCTCAATTCTTTCCAATGCCAAGAAAAGCATATCGAGTTGTCAGCTTGCTCGTGACTTGGACATGAATCAAAAGTCCGCTTGGTATATGGCAATGCGCCTCCGTGAGAAAATGAGTGATAGTGATGAATTGCTGAAAGGGATAGTTGAAGCGGACGAAACCTATGTCGGCGGCAAACCCAGAGCAAAATCTAAGAGAGGTAGAGGCACAAATAAATCTCCCGTCATCGGCGTAGTCGAGAGAGGCGGTCGGGTGGTTGCTAAATTCATGAAGGTTCTATCTGGTGAAAATATCAGAGAATTCATCCTTAGCAATGTCTCACCCGATGAGTCTATTCTTATGACTGATGAATTTCGCTCTTACAATAGTCTGGACGAAGATATCGAAAGACATGTTATCCATCACCAAGAGAGATATGTTTCTGAGGACGGCGTAACTCACACCAACACCATCGAGTCGTTTTGGGCTTGTGTCAAGAGGTCATTCTACGGAACGCATCATCACTACAGCAAGAAGTGGCTGCCACTGTATATCATGGAGTCTTGCTGGAAATATAATCGCAGAAAAGATGATGAGATTTTCATAAGATTTTTTGATGAATGCTTCACCTGAGCCACATGAATTGTTTGGCTATCGGTATATTCTGTCAACGACAACATCATGGTGTGCTGAAAATCCCATAGTGTTGGAAATTAAAATCCCGCAGATAACCCGCAATGCTCCCGCGAGCATGTACAAACGCTTGGTCAACATGATATGCCTCCATTTCTCTCTTATAGAGATGTATTTTAGTGTGAATCAAGATTCCGAACACTGTCTAAAATGATTGTACATTAAGAAGAGAAAAGCAAGCAAATCGACCAAAAAGCAGTTAACTACTAAGTCCCTTCTGTTTTCTTGTCATAACGAGACAATCCTCCATCGCTACCGACCCAAACGTAAGCATCGTCCACCGCCATTGAACCCTCAGCCAGCCCGTTGCTTGCAAGTCCTGTTTCATAGTTCAAAAATCTCCAGTCCTTGCTGGCTTTGTTATAACGTCCAATCCCGGCTCCTTCGGTCGCCAACCAGATACTATCCGATGTCTCTATAAGTTGCCTTGGAGTCCCAAACCACTCGTTGTAATTGTTTTTACGGCTAGTTCTAGGCGTCTTTAATTCTGACCACGATCGCGTGCTATAATGATATTTTGATGCGATGGGGTCTCCCCAGTCAAGCCAAGCGTAAAGCATCCAAAAGCCGTCAATCCCGGGGTGAATGCCAAAGGTTACGCGTGAAGTGGCCCGGTGTTCGGAGATGATTTCCCACTCTTCGATGCGCCGACTGTACCGAGAGGCGTCACCCCAAGCTGTTATCCAGACATAATCGTCATCAATGAAAATATCGTTAGTTTCGCTGTGGCCCAAGCCGTCTCGCTGAGAAAAAGTTTCCCACTCCTCGGTTGATTTGTCAAACCGTTTGATTCCCTCCCAAGCGGTAGAAACCCAAACATATTCAGAATCGACAGCAATCGCACCCAAGGTGCTCCAAACAGCGCTTGGTGAGATTTCCCAATGCTGCCAACGGTCTTCCTCCATAGAAAGGCGACCAACCACGCCTCCAATGTGGAGCGTCCAAATATCCTTACCATCAGGTGTGATACTCCAAACCTCATTGTTTGGCAAGCCATCTTGCGTCGAGTAATGACGCCATGTGTCACTGAGTTTGTTGTAACGCAAAACCCCAGCGTTGGTGCTAAACCAAACAGCTTTATCATCGGTCGTAATCCCGTGGACAAGGGTAATTGGTGGCGCATTTGGTTGGAGTGGAAGGTCATCCTTACTGAAGAAACGGAATCTCTCAGTGACCCGATTGTGCTGACCGATTGCGCCTTCTGTTGTTTTCTTCCAGTTACCGAACCAGATAAAATCTCCGTCTTCTTGAAGATGGACGACTCGATTGGCGTGTAGCACCTCGGTAGTTCTCGACGCAACGTGCTTTGTCCACCGTTGGGTCGTCTTGTTGAAACGACAGACACCACCTATTGTCCCAATCCACACGTCAGTCTCAGTGATTGAAATGGATGTGACATTATTCGCCGGAAGCCCGCCATTCGTGTTCTCTCGCGTGTAGACTGTCCATCTGTCAGCTTTCCAATCGTATCTCCCTAATCCGTCCGGAGTACCAAGCCAGATTTCTTCACCGCCGGTCTTGACTGCGACAACGTTGGCGTGAGCCATAGGATGTGTCAAGTGTGAAACCTGAAACGGAAGGTCCTCGTCGAAGCAAGCTCCCGATTCTCCTAGCGGCGTACCTAGCATCGCTTCTGTCAACGAACGAAGCGATTTCGTGACCTGTGGCTGTGGATCCGATAAATCTTTCAATTTCACTAAACCCGATCTTGTTCCAACCCATAGCGAGTCACCGTTAATTGAAATTGCATTAACCCAGTTTTCAGGCAATCCATCCTTCCTGTTGAGCTTAGCGGCGGTTTCGGTTAACCTATCGTAATAGACAAGTCCGTCTGGGGTTGCAATCCAAATGACCTCGCCAGAGAGTCGAATATCGTTTATCCAACCGAGGTTTGCGAGTTTGCGGGGATGTGAATTCCACGAACCCATAAGCAAATTGTACGTTGAAAGTCCAGTTCTTGTTCCAATCCACAGTTGACTATGAAGCGGATCCCACGCAAGGCATGTGACGAAATTATCGGCCAATCCATTCTTGGTGTTATAGAATTGCCAATTCGCATTTCCATGACGCACTCCTAGCCCTTTTGGTGTGCCCACCCAGAGAGAGTTATCACTTTCCGCCACGATAGTGATGTAGTTATCGGCTAATCCGTCCGTTTTGCTAATCGTACGCCAACCGAGTGAAGATTTGTCGCCTGTGTATTCGTTGAGACCATCCCGTGTTCCAACCCAAACCTTCGATGTCGTAGCAAGAAGGCTCTTTACATCATTGTCGCTGAGCGCCCGAACTTCCCCGTAACTCGTCCACTCTTCACTTTGAAGATCGTATCGTGCCACGCCGTGTTCGTGCGTACCGAACCACACTACGTTTCCATCGGCTGCGATTGATGTGACATGATTGGAGGGAAGACCATCCGCTGTTGAATACTGTCGCCATGCATTGACTGTTAAGATATATCGCTGTACACCGCTGTCAGCCATACCAATCCAAAGTGAGGTGCCATCCATCGCCAGAACGCGAATCTGATCGCTTGTTAGTCGATCTCTCTTGGTGTATGTACGTACAAACTCGGAATTCCGCACATCATATAGACTGATTCCTTTGTTCTCTGTACCGAACCAAACTGCATCTTCATTAGCTGCGATAGCGCTTACATGATTGTCAACGAGGCCGCTTTCCCGGTCGTAGTTGCTCCACGAATCAGTGAGCTTGTCGAATCTTGATACCCCGGTTTCAGTTGCGACCCAGACGTAGCCCGCATCAACCGCTATCTTTTTCACGTTATCGCCAGCGAGTCCGTCCGCCTTTTGCTTTCGCGCCCAAGTGTTTGTTTCTTTATCGTAGCGTGAGAGCCCCTTCGGCGTTCCAAACCAAACAAACCTTGAGTCAATGGCAATACAAGTCACGATGCGATCGGCTAATCCATCATGAGGCATGTAGCGGCTCCATTCGTCTGTTGCGGTATTGTATCGACTGACGCCTCCACTTGTGCCGACCCAGACATCCTCACCATCCAGTGCAATCGCTAACACATCATTGTTGAGAAGTCCATCCATAATTGTGAAGTTTTTCCATTGTCGTTCGACTTTGTCATAGCAGCTAACACCTCGGCCCGTGCCAACCCACACATAACGAGAATTCATCGCTAACGACGAGATATGATCGCTCAAGAGAGGATTTGTCGATGTCGTTCCCGTGCCCTCAAGAAACCGATTGGAAGGTGACGCGGGTGTGTGGATAGCGTAACTAAGCACGGTTATGAGCAAAATAAGGCGAAACACGGTACTTGCGTGACTTGTCATGGGAGTTCCTTCTCATTGTGCTAAGGGATGTGAGAACTAAAGGTATTTCTCAGCGCGGCGGATGGTATCGCCATCAACATTGGTGTGTTAAGATTTGCCTTGGTTGATTGGAAGTTGATTTGCCCACACGGAAAGGAATGATGCGCCGAGGCGGTTTCACCCGAATGTATCGAGCTCAAAGGACAGAGAGCTTGTCCGCCAACGCAAAGAGCATTTGCACCATTGGCATGTCCCATGGCGGTTTTCTTTTCAAGGCATGCTGGGGCAACTCACTGGCGATCTTCTTCCTGATCAAAATGCCGAGTAAAGATTGTCCAGGTGTCGGTAAGGATATCGTACCGACTCAGCCCCCGCGCCGTTCCTATCCAGAGAAAATCTTCGTCCATAGCAATATCGAACACGCGATTATGACTTAATCCATCGGTCCGCGTGAAGTGTTTCCATGCCTGTGTTTCCTTGTTATAATGCAGTAAGCCGTGGTCAAACGTTCCAAACCACACATCGTCATCTGCAGCGACAATCTGAGTGACTTGGTTAATAGCGAGACCGTTGGCTCGGGTAAAGGAAGACCACTCTTTCGTCTTCGTATTTAATCGGCTAACACCGCCCTCTGTTCCAAACCAGACCGATTCACCGTCAATGCATATACTGCTAATCTCATCACCGAGTAGTCCATCGTCCTGTTTGTAGGTTATCCAAGTTCTGCGCCGCAAGTCGTGTTGGCTAACTCCTCTTTCCGTGCCTACCCAGACGTAGCGTGTGCCGACAGCAATACTTCTTACACGATTGTCAACGAGACTTTCGGCGTATTCTGGAGAGAGCGACATCGTGTCTACCTCATCAGCACGCGCGAATATCTCCCAAGCATTGGCATCTTCCGACAACGTGTTGTATTTGCTGACACCATGGTCGGACCCAACCCACAGCGTCCGTCTGCCTACCGCCGCTACCTTCACATGGTTTGTTGGCAAACCGTTCTTCTCGTCGTACTTATCCGTCCAATGGGCCCACTTATCAAATCGCCTGACACCTTTTCCACTGACAATCCACACATATTTATCGTCGACGACAAGGTCCGTCACGAGATCGTGATCGATAGTCCGATCGTGCGCGACAGTCAGCCAAATGTCGTTTTCTTTATCGTAACGGCTTGCGCCTTGATCAGTTCCGCAGTAAATATAACGTGAGTCGACAGCAACCGACCGAATGACATCAGAAGGCAGGGATCGGCTGCCGGTATAAACCGTCCAAATTTCCTTTTTCAAATCATAGCGACTGATTCCACGGTTACTGCCTGCCCAAACGTACTCATCATCGGCGCGAAGTGTATGGTCATGAACTGTGTTGCTTAACAATCCATCCTCCGTCGAAAATACCGTCCATGATGATGAGGCTTTATCGAACCGACTAACGCCGTGTTCCTCCGCCCCAAACCATACCCCGCTAGGCGTTTCCTGTACATCGTGGAAGTTGTTGCCGACTGTTTGAGGATGCCCCCGGAACACTTGCCAGGTCCGGTTTTTCTTGTGGTACCCACTTACCGGCACGGTTCCAGGGTCCTCGTTCCACTCATCTTGATGAAGTACCCACAGATAATCTATGCCGGAACTTAACTCTCTAATCCCCGCCTTTGCCAAACCCCGCTTGCTATCAATGATAGTCCAACGATCGGTTTTGGCATCGTATTGGCACAATTCCCACCCGTAAGCCCACACATCGTCCTCGGTAGCGACGATGTATCCAATAGGGGCCAAACCATCAGCAGTGGTATATCGTTTCCAGGAGTCGGTTTTTTTATCATAGCGCAGTACGCCGTCATGCTGTGCGGGAATCCAAACATAGCGAGTATTCGCGGCAAAGCGAGTCTGATGCCACTTGTTAGCGAGATCCTTTGTCGCTGCCATATGTGTTTCCCACGTGTCGGAAGCTAGTCGATAACGGCAAATGCGCCCATCTCGCAGACCAATCCATACATCATCCCCATCAACAAGCACTGACCGAGACTTGTTACTCGGCATCCCATCTTTTGTCGTATAATGTCGCCACGTGTCGGAGTCTTTGGAGTACGCCAAAATTCCGCTCTCGGTGGAAAACCAAACACGATCGTCTGCCACATCAAGCCAGTCGATTAAATCAATAGGCGGAGCATCAATCGCTTGGACATCTTCGTTCATGTAGTGGGTCCACGTCCCCGTTCGTTTGTCGTACCGAACGATATTTCCATTGGAAGTGTGCATCCACGTTACAAACCATACCCAATCGCCGTCCAACGCCGTGTGCTGTATATGGCTGTGACGTAGTACGTCGGTCTCTTCCCTTGCACGAATCGCAGTCCACGAATTCTCTTTCGTGTCCAACTGCCCTAAGCCGCCAATGGTCCCCAGCCAGACTTTATCTCCGAAGGTGATAACATCGCGGATATTTTCATGTCCCATTACTGCACCCGGCTGTGTCAGATCGAAACGTTCCCACGACTTCGACGCTTTTGAATACTTGCCCAATCCGCGCGGCGTTCCCACCCAAACTGTGTTGTCGGCGATTGCAATTGCCCTCACATTATTGTTTGGCAATCCTTCCATTGTCGTAAAACTACGCCACCGATTGTCTTCCTTATCAAATTGGGTTAGCCCTTTCCGGGTACCGATCCAGACGATTTCACCATCAACCACTATTCGATTGACGCGATTGCTAATTAATCCGTCCGCTTCGGTATAGGATTTCACGATACCATTATTCGACGGCAATTGAGAAACACCGCGATCCGTCCCAACCCAGATAGAATCATCATCAAGGGCGATGCAACTCACCCAAAGGTTCCCAAAATCTTCATGGGTGTACCATTTACCGTCCGCCATGTCATACCAACACAATCCGCTTCGAGTACCAACCCATATCCTTTCATCCGCGACAACCACATCCTGTACGAAATCACCAGCAAGTCCATGCCTTTTCCGCCAAAACTTCCAGCGATTATCCTGATACCGCCCCAAGCCCTTGGCTGTCCCGATCCAAACGGCATCATCGGTCATGGCAATGGCGGTTACATAGTTTGTGATTAGTCCGTGGGCTTTGGTAAAAGTCTTCCATTCCCCAGAACACGAATCGAAACGGCTTAATCCCATCGCAGTTCCAATCCAGAAAACTCCGTCCCGCTGCACAATGGTCTTCACATTGTCGTTAATCAGACCTTCCGCTTTCCTTACAGTTGTCCAAAGTGCGTTGATCTTATCAAATCGAAGGACGCCATCCTCACGGGTACCGCACCAGACATCGTCTCCATCTGGAACAATTGATGTAATATTCGCGGAGGACAAGCCGTCAACTAAACTATAATGAATCCACGTATCCACCGACTTGATGTATCGTTGCACCCCCTCGTTTGCTGTGCCAATCCACACATACAATCCATCAATGACTATCCGGTTGATTTTGTTCGTCTTAAGCAGGCCATCTCGTGTAAGCGTCCTCACGAAGGCTTGATCTGTTTTGCTGTATAAACTGACACCGAAATTCGCGGTGCCAAACCAAACAAAATCCTCGTCAATAGCAATCGTTGTCACTTTATCATCGGCTAAACCATCACTCTTGGTGAACTGTGTCCATGAGTCAATTTTCTTATCGTACCTTGATACGCCTTTATCAGTGGCAAACCAAACGTACTCCTCTTCAACGGCAATATCAATAATCTGATTGCTCGGCAAACCGCCATCATCCGTCGTCCTGAGTGCCCAAACGTCAATCGGCATATTGTATCTCGCCAAACCTTTATCTGTGCCAAACCAAACATAATTCCCATCTACACTAACAGCCGTGATTCGATTACTCGGCAATCCGTTATCGCGATTATAAGTCGTCCATGCGCCGGTCGTAATCTTGAATTTGGAAATACCAGATTCCGTGCCAAACCAGATGCACTCACGATCAACAGCGATGCCCAAAACTTTATTGTTTGCGAGTCCATCTTGGACAGTATAGCTCATCCACCGATTCTCGCTTTTGATGAAACGGTTAATGCCTTTGTCTGTTGCCACCCAAATGTTATTCTTGTCTGCAGTGACATCGTGAATGCGATCGCTAAGTAACGCAAATTCCGCTGATACGCTAGCCGTCGCACTCACCGTGGGCGCCTGTTTGTTGGACTGAACAATGGTACAGCCAACAAGGACTGTAAATAGAATGGCGAACCAACATTTATTCAAAACCATCGTTCCTAATCATTTATATCGAAAACGCGAAAAAATAATAACAAAAATCCTTAGTGAGGCGAAAGTTATATAGCGAAACTACCCGTCGTTGAGGTGCAAAACAGCGCTGTCTTTTCTCTTTAGGATTCTTGTCCTTCTTGTACAACGTAAATGTCCGCATGAAAAGTGTTCGTGCTACCAGCCTTGCTGTCCAAACTTGTAGCCCCCAATTTAAAGAGCTGCCTTCGTTTGAAACCGTGAAAAATGTGTCCGGTTCCGCCGGGTGGAACATCCCAGGTTCCAGTCAGCGCCTCATCTGGAGATCTATCTGTAGTTAGGTCTGTGTGGCTATCAAACAATTCAAACGTACCGGCTGCGTCACCCCTGCCCACCTGTATCTTAATGTAGAGTATCCCGTCGTGTTCAAAAGGGGTCGTGTCTATTTCAACAGGCGTGTACTTCGGCGCGTCAGTGCCAGAGGCGCGAAAAGTGTGCAAAACCTCTTTCAACTTTCGTCCCAAACTGATGGGTTTTGCTTCTAAATTCAACAGACATTTTCCTTCAAACGCTTCTAGGGAACGCCGTAGCAGCGTTAAGTAGGCTTCTGCCCTATTCCTGTATGGGAGCGCCATCTCCGGCTGATGCATAATAACCTCCGCCTCCGACGACAGCACCAGAATGTCCACCGAATCCGTATAATTCTGTTGAAGTTTTGTCGCGACAAGACGGGCGCCATCCCCTTTCGCACCGCCCATCAGCTCTGGCAACTCCCTTAGGAGCACCCATGTGTTTACAAACTTCTCATTGAGCGTATTTATCACTTCTGAATTGGAGAACTGACCCGCCCTCAAGTATTTGGCGTTCGCTCAGCAGGATTCATCGTCGAGTGGCCCCCAAACAAGGATTGCATGAATTGGGTGGCTCGTTGCCTTGGCAAGCGGAACGGCTTCTTCAAGCGGACGCCATTCAATCTCGGCGAATTTGTAGAACCTCAATTCCAACGCTCTACGCGCTTCTTCCACCGTGATGGCGCCTTCCCACGCAATCCTGCCCCGGTCTTCGGCGACGGTGGCGAGAAGTTCCATGCGCGGCACAAAGACCATATCAACGCCTTCAAAGGCGCCGATGTCAACATTGCTATTCCGTGGTGGAAGATAGAGTGAGAACGCGCGAACTGTCCGTCTCTTCAGGTTAATCACTAATCGTCCCGCGAATTGCGATAAGATGTAACGAGATTTTCCCTCATCATCATTCAGCGAATTGGCGACCCGCCACGCCTCATAAGCATCACTTGACAGAACCAACTCCGCATGAATTCGGAATGCTATCTCCGCGTAATGTGACGAGATCGCGCGGAGACACGCGTAAGCACCTTCCTCGCCGTGATGTAGTGCTGTCGTTGCGCCCGAGTGAAACTGGTGAAGGAACGGAACAACCCCATGCGAATCGAGTTGCCACACGTCCCCTACCTCTACATCCGACGATGGAAGAAACACTTTGAAGGCGTCTATGCCGTATTCTTTGATTGGGTGGCTGGGCGAAAAATTGAACAATTCAACGTGTATTGGTGAGGCCTTGTGTAGATTAAACGCGGAATCTGCAATCGCATCCCAATGTGCCGCCACCTGCACGCTAGTTGAACACTGAAGCGCATCAGTTAAATCAATTTTCATTTTACCTCCAGGCAAAACTACCGTTGCTCGATTCATCAGGACTGGAACGTTGTATTTTCCAGCAATGGATTGACGAATTGATTGGTTTTGGACGTCCGACTCTTAGTAAGTGGAATACTGCTGAAGAGGGGTACGGTCCTATCTGCGCTGTTTATCCGATTGAGTGGTGGTAAATGCTATTTCACCCTACGATATCAAAGCGCCGTCAGCTATTGCACTGAATCCTACGCGGCAAAATTTCCATGCCCGCAGCAAGGGACTCTGCGCATGAACTTTCAATCTCTAACTATAACACAATTTCGGATGCACTTTTCGGTGGATTTGCAGGCACAATTCAATGGCTTGAGAGGGTTTTGGCTCGCGGAATAAAAAGTGTTTGTGTGGCGTACCGGCAGGGATCTTGCTAATTTTAATCAGCGTGAAGGCTTGGGCGTTATGAATGTTGTAGGGAGATTGATTTGCTTCCAAGAATCCGGACTCGCCCTATAGTCATGGGAAGGAATAGGTCATGAGCGAAGTCCTTCGGAGAATCCGAATACATAATTCCGAGTTGTCCGAATCCCCAATAGCTGGATTCACTCATCGGTCGTGGCATTCCATTTCGACATCTTGTACAGGACGTTGTTCCGATACAGATAGTGTTGATTTCCATGCCATTGTACACGCCAATAGTCAAAGCCGCGTTCAAACTCAATGATGCGGTCTGGGGAGCCGAGTTTGGCTCGTAATTTTTCACTAGCACGAATATCACGCTTGATGAGGTATCGCGTCAGGATTGCAACGCCGGATAGAATTGCAACCATCCCTAATTTCCCTTGGGTTTTTGGCGTAACGCTATATGTTTTGGGAATAACGGCGAATAAAAGCGAGGTTACGAGTATACATCCGATTATCTTTTTCATTTTGTTTGAATGGGATGCTCAGAGGGAAATATTGTAGCGAGAGTCTTCTGGGTTACCTGCTTAACGTTTTGCTAACCAAGTTTGGTCGAAAGCTACAACGCCACCCCAACCGATGTTGAGGTTGCGGAGGTGTGACTGACACAAGAAATTTGATGGTAGCAGGTAGAGTGGAATTAAAGCGTCGGAATGGTTAAACCGATCAATCGCAGTGTCGGCGCCTTGAGGGAGTGGAACTGATAGCAACGCAAGATTGGCGCCACGGTCTCTTAGGGTATTCTGAAGAGGGACCGAATCTGCGTTGACCATAGAGACTTGCAACCCGATCTGAGACAGAAAACTTCGCTGTAATCGCGCGGCAATTTCATTACCGGTGTTGTCAGGCAGAGGAGCAAATATGAGATTAACGGCGGGCACGCCCTTCAGACGCCGACGCGCTTTGATTGGATTGTAGTATCGCGGAGACAGTATTGAAGTTACCTGAGTGCATTGAGCACCGTACTGCAATCGTAGTAGCTCATCAACATCAACAGCGTATTTCAGAACATTGTACCATACCTGCGACTTAGATTTCTCCGGCACACGTCGAAGATAAACACCAACAGCCGCATCCGTTTGAGTTAGGATTTCATCTGAATCATCGTCTCTACGTCTGGGAGTTTCAGTGAGTGGCAGGTATAATGAATCCAGAGTACCTGATTCAAAATCAAACAGCGCTTGGCGGACTTCCCCATAGTAGCGGAACGTGATGTCGTCCAGATAAGGTTTTCCCCATGCGTACGCGGCATTCGCCTTGATTCGAATTTCCTCGGGTTGGAAGGACGCTAGACGGAAGCGACCAGTGCCTATAGAGGGCAATTCATGTCTGCCTGTTATGTCCGGCTTGATAATCCATGCGTTTGGCCCCGTGAGTTTAATTAGAAACTCGATATCCGGCTCCTTGAGCACCACCTGTAGATGACGATTATCTAAAACGTGGATGCCGGAAACCGTATCAGTGTTACCGCGTCTACAATCAATCGCCCCATCAATGAAAAATAGCGGGTTGAACCAACTGCTAACGATCTCGCCTATGCAATCCTCCTTTATGAATCGTTCCCAAGCCCGTTTTACGTCGGTTGCTTGTACCGCCTCGCCATCGTGAAATCTAGCATTTTCGGCGATTGCAAACGTCCACGTGCGATAGTCCGATGAATGTTTCCAACTTTGAGCAATTCCGGCAACAATCTCTCCAAAGCTATTACGCCTCACAAGCCCTTCGTACAATTGAGAAGCTATCTGCAACTCGGCATGATTTAGATAATTGGAATTGTCAAGCGTAGTTACACGTTGAAAGACGGCGTGCCGTAGTTTGCCGCCGAATCGCGGTGGCGACGAAGACTCAACGCCTGTGGGCATCAAACAAGAAGCAATCACTAAGAGGAAAAGAAAAGAGTGGTTCCGTGTGTCCATCAGATTAGTCTAAAGCATTTGGGCCTACGGGAAAGTTCGTTTGAATATGCTAGCCGACGCGATTGTATCCATAACCCTCTCCCGTAATTTGAAACAGTGCATCTGCGGCATGGAAGTGGATGTCGGCGTCCTGATCTTTCAAGACCGTTTCGAGAACTGACACTGCTTTGGAGTTCTTGGCATTGCCTAAGGCTTTAGTAATGTCGATTCTTAGATTCTTAGCTGTCTTGCTCGCTTGTAGGGTTTGCAATTTCTCAAGCAACGCAGAAACTGCTTCATCAGTGCCGAGTTTTCCGAGGGCAATTGCCGCGTCGCGGCGAATCTCTTCGTGATTGGTTTCGTCGTTAAACACTTCTATTAAATCTGGTACCGTTGCGAGGTCAGCGAGTTCTCCCATTCCCTGTGTTGCGCCACGTCTGACATCTTTGTCGAGTTCCGTTTCACCTTTCATTATCTTCACGAGTTCATCTTTGAGTTCACGAATCCCGCTTTTACCAATGCCAAGGGCTGTTGCCTGACGTACCTCTTTTTTTGGGGCGCCAAGCAGTGTCCTTAGCCTCGCGATAACTTGTGAAGTATCTTGTGCAACATCACAGTGTACAAGTGCGAGCGATGCCGCGGTTCTTATCGGGTCATCCTCCCATGGATCCTCCATCCGCTGCTCTAGTTTGGGGGCAACAAAAGCGGGTAGCCGGAAAGATTTGGCAGCGGCAACGAATGCCTCCCAAGACCAATTGCGTTTTAGTTCCTCGTGTATTGCTACGATATATTCCGTTTCATCAGCGACACGTCGCCCTAAAGCTTCAGCGGCGCGTTGGCCCCCAATCTCGGCAAGTGCCGCAGCCGCCTTTGTACGAGCTGAGGCCTTCGCTAGCTCATCCGTACTGGCGTCAAGGGGTACGCTCCGATCTTCCAGAATTGCAATCAGTTCTGGCACAGCTTTCGTACTCTTAAGCTTTCCCAGTGCTGAGATAGCATTGTTGTAAGTATCTCCAGATTCCGTTGTTAGGGCGTAAAGAAGCTGAGGCTCAACACTTCTGTCGCCAATGGCGCCTAGTGCAGCCACACTTGCTGCCCGTACTGCAGTGTCTTGCAACCTGTCTTGAACCAGCGAGATAAGTTTCCCATCAGCCTTGGCATCCTTAATCGCACCTAATGCTGCAGCGGCTTTTGCTCGTACTTCAGCGTTCCTGTCGTCAAGCGCAGCCAAGAGCGGGGCAGATGCGCGTTCATCCAGCTGCGCACCTAACGCTACTGCTGCTTCCGCGCGAATGGATTTGTACTCGCTTTCATCCTGAAGCATCCTGATTAAAGCGTCGACGGAGCGCCTATCTTTATATTTGCCGAGAGCAGTAATTGCGGCTTTACGAACAACATAACTCGGATGCTGCAATTCCAATTTGAACACATCTGCGAGATTCTTAACCGATGCGATGTGTTCAAGAGTCCCTAACGTCGTTAGTAGTGTCCAGTGCGTCCATTCATCATCCGCAGATTTAAGTGCATCTTGAATAAATTTTGCCGTGGGTGCCCCGCCGTCCTTTGTCAGAGAGGCAACAACCTCAGTCATGACAGATTGAACTTCGTGATCCTCCTCAAACGTGCCCATCCCCTTCTGAAGTACATCAACCAAACCTGCATCTGTTTGTGTCGGGTTCAGTTCACGAAGCGCAATTGCAGCTTGCTTACGAGTTGATTCATACTTGTCCTTCTTCAGGACAGAGAGTAAAGGCGCAATGACACGGTCACCCTTAATCTTGCCCAAGGCAGTTGCAACTTCCTGCCGGACAACTCCTTGCTCATCCTTGAGCGCATTCAGTAAATGCGAAACAGTAGATTCGCCATTAAGTTCGCCCAACGCTAAAGCTGCACCTCGCCGAACCGTGGCACGTTCATCGTCTTTCAGGGCAGATATCAAGGTATCTAGTACCTCGTCTCCCTTTTTGTAGATATTGAGAATTTCGTCGACTTTTCTACAATGGTAGTGCACTTGACTCTCTTTGTCTGTCAGAAACCAAATCTCGTCCGATTTATCAACAGTAACGTCGCTGTTCTGAGATAACGCGCTTCCATGGCTCATGAATTCCTGGCGTAATTCCTCAGGAATATCGCCGCTGTTGAGATCTGCTTCATACATTGCTCGTCTAGTGCTACTAAACAGCAATTCTCCTTTAATCTTGCCAAGAGCGACTGCAGCCTCGCTCCGTACAAGACTCGGTATAGACTTTAACTCTCCCCATGTTCGGTACACCGGTTGCGGGTAATCCGAAGTCCATTTAACTTTTAGGCCTTCAATTGCAATCCTAAATCCGGCAAGAGTATTGTATCTTCGTTTCATGCGGCGTTGGAAATCCTTAACCTCATCATATCGCGTTGATAGAATCCAGAGAAGCGCGTCTACCGATTCATTGGATTTAATCTCACCCAAAGCTGTAACCGCCGCTTTACGAATGACTGGGCTTGTATCGTCACTCAACACTAACAACATCAAGGATTGAACGACCTTGGTCGACTTGAGTTGCCCTAGCGAGGTAATCGCAGTCGTACGCACTGTCTCGCGCTGCTGTTTATCCATTGCCATCGTGACAAGTCCATGAATAACCTCGTCTGTACTTACACTAATCAGCCCGAGTGCGACAGCGGCATTTGTAGCGGTGGTTTCATCCAAACTAAGTGCGTGTGCCAACGCTGAAATCGCGCTGTTGTTGGGACCTCTTGCTCTCATTAAACCTAGTGCTTTGGCAGCGTGAGCCTTGACTTCCTTTCTCTGATCGTTGCTCCTGAGAGCCGCTATCAGTGGTCCAATCGTGCGCCGGTCTTGAATTTGGCTTAAGGCTTCTGCGATACTAATTCGAATCTTTTCTGTCTCATGTTCCAAAGCGGGATAAAGGTATGGTGTTGCCGCTGTCCCCATTGCGACCAAAGCATTCAGCGCGCTTACGCGAAGGTCGTCATCTGCCAAGAGGTTGACAAGTCGCGGAATCGTCGCACGGGACCGTAACGTACCGAGGACCTCAATTGCCAATGCTTGAGTGCTTACCCTTCGTTTTTGAAGACGGGAATCATCTATGAAAACGTTGGCGATATATTGATATTCCTGCATAAACTCTGAGTCCCCGCTGGGGATAACATCCCTTGCACGAGTATCTAGCACTTCAAGCAGCGGAGGAACCGAAGCGTCTCCAATCTCAACTAGAGCCTTCGCAGCCGCACTTGTTACATAGGTATTTGAATCCGCTAGGAGACGAATCATCTCATCAATCCCCGCCTCTGCTTTCAGCCGCCCAATCAATTTCGCCGCGTGAATCCGTACTTGAGTTGTGTTCGTTTTGGTGGCTTCTTTTAAAGCCGGCACAACAGCAGCTTCGTCTATTAACTTTTCCAGCGCAACTATGACACGATAGAGTACATCAGGGAATTCGTCCTTTTTCTGCAACACAGACTCAAAGGTCGGAATCAGTTCCACGCTGCGCAGATTGCCAAGATGCTTGATTGCTTCCCGCCGGATGCGAGGATCGCGGTGCTGCGTTGCCTGAATCAGCAGGTTGATGACCGCATCGTTTGTTGTAGCTCCTTGAATTAACCGAACTGCGGTTTCACGAGGGGCGGGCTGAAAGCACTTCTCACCCTCCAACAACGCCGTGATAATCACCGGATTGGGTTGATTTACCAAATCAGATAGCAAACTTGATTGCTTTACAGCGGTTTCGGCAAACGAATCAACCAAGAAGCCGCTAATTGAGTTTCTTGACCGGATGAGTCGTTCTTGTCGATCCAGTTCGTCAGAATCCGGATCTTCCCGATTACTGATTTCTTGAATGTCCTCATTCAGCGGTTTTAGATGACTTAACACTTGCTCAAGACCTGATTGCCAAGCGGAAACGTCTGAACTTGAGCGCAGTCGAAGCAATTGCTGGAGCGACAGTGCTTCAGCTTGCTTGGGATTGTTTGCAAGAGCCCTTTCAACTGCCGATTGAACCGCAGAATAATCACCCTCGGCAGTCGCCAATCGCGCATCAAGGATGTCCTTATCTTCTTTTTCCCCACAGCCTATGGAAAAGCCTACAATCAATATAACAACACTAATAGAAAAAAGAGTTTTCTGATTCATGCGTCAGGCTCCTTAATTGAATTTGATATACGTCAAATCAGGATTGCAAAACGATAAAGCTTCTATATCTGTTTTCTAGGTACTTCTATTCACTTTAATTTCCCGAGATCGCCAGCTTTGTGAGATCACCAACAACATTTAACTTAATGGCAATTGAATTCAATAGTGCCAAGCGGTTGAATCGGAGTTCAGCGTTTTCAGACATTACAAGGACTTCATCGAAAAACCGATCAATTGCTGGCTGGAGGTATCCCAGATGAGTAAGTAGCTGGGCATAAGCATGTTTATCAACGGCATTCTGAAGTTTCGGTTCAGCTTTCGCTATCGCAGCCGCCAATTCAATCTCAGCCACATCTTGCAAGAGATTGGGATTAACTTCGGTCGGAGGAGTATCCGGTAAGATTCGTAAAACGCGATTCAAGGCAGGGTATATACTGTTGAAGTCATGTTCATCTCGAAATGCGGCAATGACTTCCGCTCGTTTCAAAACGTCTATGATGTCAAGCTCGCCGGTCGCGAGTACCATATCAAGAATGTCCGGTTCATAGCCCTTGGCCTGCAACAGGACTTCAATTCGCCCCTCAAAGAACTCAAGTAAAGCGGACTTCGTATCTTCCGCCAACTCTACTCGATACAGTCTGACGGACTCTTCGATTATGGACCCGAGCGGAAGGTGGAATTTCTTTTCCAACAGAATACGTGCCACTCCAATTGCTTGGCGCCTCAACGAATAGGGGTCCTGTGAACCCGTTGGTCGCTCATTGATGCCAAAGTAGCCGACCAAGGTATCAATTTTGTCCGCGATTGATAAGGTAACACCGGCATCCGTTTGAGGCAATGCTCCATCGGCAGAGATAGGTTGATAATGTTCCTCAATGGCGAGCGCAACTTCGGGCGCCTCTTCAGAGTTCTGAGCGTAATACTTTCCTACGATACCTTGCAGAGACGGGAACTCAATCACCATGAGCGTGGTCAAATCCGCTTTGCAAAGTTGTGCTGCTCGAACCGCGTGCTTCTTTGAAACCTCGGAAAACCCACCTTGTGAGGCATTCCGACCAATCTCATCCATGATGAAACCGGCAAGTGCATCTAATCGTTTGGCTTTGTCTAGCAACGAGCCAAGTTTGGCATGGAAAACGACGTCACGCAACCGATCGACCTTGTCCGACAGGAGTGTCTTTTGATCTTCCCGGTAGAAAAACTCGGCATCATTTAATCTTGCGTGAAGAACGCGTTCATTGCCATGCCTTACACCATCGTGATTCCCATCAGTTCCGTTGGAAATGATGATAAACTTCGCCTTGAGTTTGCCGTCACTTGACCACATCGGAAAGTAACGTTGATAGCTTTTCATCGGCGTAATTAAGACTTCGGTTGGCAAAGAGAGGTGAGACTTACTAAAGCTTCCGACAATCGGCTGAGGATTTTCGACGAGATAAGTAACGGTATTCAACAACTCATAATCAATCTCCACTAGGCATCCTTCAGCTTCCAAGATCTCGGTCACTTGTCGCTCAATCCTATTCCGTCGTTCCTCCTGATCTACGACGACATTTATTTTCCGAAGCTGCTTGATGTAACTCTCTAAGGACGCGTCCGTTAATTCAATGGGTTCAGGATTGAGAGAACGATGTCCGTAAGTGCGCCGTCCAGACCGAAGTGTGTCAAGTTGAAAATCAACTACCCGATCGCCGAAGAGGACAACCAACCAGCGAATGGGACGAGCAAACCGCAACTTGTCCCAGCGCATGGTCTTGGGGAAGCTCAACGATTGAATCCATATGGGAAGGATTTCCTTTAAGAATTCTATGGCAGGACGCCCTTTTTCTAGCTTGGAAGACGCTACATATTCTCCGCGTTCCGTCTCAACAATCTTTAAATCCGTGACATCAACTCCCTGCGTTTTCGCAAACCCGATAGCGGCCTTCGTTGGTCCTCCATTCTCATCGTAGGCAACTCGCCTCGGTGGACCAACTACCTCGGACACATCGTCGCTTTGAGTGGTTGCCAACCCTTTGACACAGAGTGTTAAACGGCGCGGGGTTGCTAATGTGTGTATTTCCTCAAATGAAAGACGATGCGTCTCAAGAGAGTTCGACGCAATATTTCTAAGTTGTTCCAATGCGGGGGCAAGATAACCGGTTGGAATCTCTTCCGTGCCAATTTCAAACAACAGATCCGCCGATTCATCGGATGTCACTGTCGCCTTCTTCGGTTCTTCCTCTATGGCATCTTCTTGTGTTCTCGGTGCCCAGCGATTCAATAGAGGATGTCCCATCTTCTCGCGTTGCTCTACATATGCGCGAGCGGTCTGCTGTGCTAGGCGCCGTACTCGTTCGATATAGTTGACACGCTCCGTGACACTGATAACCCCCCGAGTGTCAAGCATATTGAAAGTATGCGAGCATTTGAGCACATAATCAGTTCCGGGTAATACGAGTCCACTCTCAAGGCAAGCGCGCGCTTCCTTCTCGCACGCATCAAAGTGTTGGAGCAGCATCTTGGTGTCGGAGTGTTCAAACGCGTAACGGGAGTACTCCACTTCGCTCTGGTGATGAACATCCCCATACTGAAGCTGATCGTTCCAGCGAATATTGAAGAAACTATCGACATCCTGCAGGTAAAGCGCAATGCGCTCTAGCCCGTATGTGAGTTCGGCGCAAATTGGGTCTAGCTCAATACTTCCCATCTGTTGAAAGTAGGTAAACTGTGTAATTTCGGCGCCGTTCCACCAAACTTCCCAGCCTAGACCCGAGGCTCCGAGCGTCGGCGATTCCCAATCATCTTCGACGAAACGCAAATCGTTCTTGCGTGGATCGACGCCCAGATGATGTAGACTTTCGAGATAGAGTGGAAGCACATTTGTTGGCGCCGGCTTCAAGATGACCTGATACTGATAATGCGCTCCAAGCCGAAACGGATTTTCGCCATAACGTCCGTCCGTAGGTCGTCGCACCGGTTCAACATAAGCGACCTGCCACGGTTCGGGGCCAAGACAACGCAGAAACGTTGCCGGATTGAATGTTCCGGCGCCGACCTCAATATCACAAGGTTGCTGGATAGTACAGCCGTAATCTGCCCAAAATTCCTCTAAGGCAAGTATAATTTCTTGAAAAGTCATGATTTCAAAGACGAAATACGCACCGTCTTTTATGCTTCTTAGTGGCTAAATCAAATCTTCAATGAGTTCTAGGCTCTTTAGCGTGAGGTCGGTATGATAGGAAATGAATCTCGACAGCGCCAATTGAAGTTGACGATGGTTCAGTTTTGAAGCCTGAACGCGGTTGAGATAGGCTAAGTCACAATTTCTCAGGTACTTCATCAACTCACAACTGCCGCGCGCAAGCTGCGGCGCGTTTGAATCGTCATGCGTGCAGTTGTCACAAAGCACACCACCGAGACGGGTACTAAACCTCAGAGTCGCACCCGAGGGCTGGGAAGCACAGACAACACATTGAGACAGTTGGGGTGCAAAACCCGCTATGTCCAGCAATTTTAACTCAAACCCGCGAGCTAGTAGAGCAATATCATCAACCTGCGATAGCCCATCAAACCCATGTTGCAATAAACGGAAAACACCTTGGTTGGCGGGTTGCTCGGATTCTATTGCGTTAACCAATTCCGCGAGATAACAACCGTACGTAGTCCGATCGAAATCTGCCTTTATTCCATCATAGGCATCAATTAAGTCGAAATCCTGCACAATCCGCAAATCTTTATTGGGGCGCTCAGAGAAGACAAGAGTTCCGTAATTCAGGAGCTCCAAACTGCCCCCAAATCGGCTCCTAGGCCCTCTCACACCGTACGCTGCAGCTTGAACCTTTCCAAAGTCGGAAGTATAGAATATGATAATTTTATGGTATTCGCCGAAAGGATATGATCGTATAACAATCGCATCTGTTTTTTTAATGGGCATTTTTTACCCAACAATAAAATGGGACAATGAGACGATGAAGTGATTTTATTATCAATTCACCTGTCCACTGTCCCATTAGACAACAAGTCGGGGCGAGAGGATTCGAACCTCCGACCTCGTGCTCCCGAAGCACGCGCGCTAGCCGGGCTGCGCTACGCCCCGCTGAGATACAAACCGTCTGCTACAAACTATGATTCTATCATACAAGCCATAATAGTGTCAAGAACCCTTTTATTCCAATGTTTCAACCGTTTGATTACGGCTCAGACGTAGATTCCTCTTGCAAGGAAGCACTATCTTTGATTACTGGAGTTTGGATTGTCAGTCTATGAATTCGACGTTCATCCGACTCCAAAATGGTGAAATCCATGCCCTGATAGGAAAAATGGCTTCCCATCTCTGGAACCCGACCAAGGAAATCGACGACAAATCCACCAATTGTGTCTACATTTTCCGCTTCGAGTTCAATTTTGAGTTGCTCGTTAAGGTCGTCAATATTCATGCGAGCGTTAACTGAGTAAGTATTCGCACTCAACAAGATACACTCTTCCTGTTCATCGGAGTCATACTCATCTTGGATTTCGCCGACGATTTCTTCAACAATGTCCTCAAGCGTAACAAGCCCGGCTGTTCCTCCGTACTCATCAACAACCAATGCCATCTGCTGTTTGTTTGCTCGTAGATCCTGAAATAAATCTGAAATTTTTTTACTCTCTGGCGTAAAGAAGGGTGTCCTCTCGGAAATGAGTTCTCTTAAGTCTATCGGCTTTCCCTCTTCCCAATAATCCAACATGTCTTTAACGTGGAGGACGCCTATAATTCGATCGGCTGTCTCCTCGTACACCGGAATACGTGAGTGCCTCGACTCGATAGCCGTTCGTAGAACTTCCTCCTTGGGCGTCGAAACTTCAAGGCAAACCATGTCTGTACGAGCGTTCATAATCTCGCGTGCGACCTTATCCGGCAGATCCAAGATACGTGAAATCATTTCCCGTTCTTCTGCTTCCAAAATCTCTTGACTGTCCCCTACATTGTCTAACGCCTCTATCACTTCGGGTGAAACAACGCTGTCCTCCTGTGGGTGAACCTTTCCCCCAAGAATTCGTACCCCAACATTTCCGAGCAGAATCAATGGTGTGACAACAACATATAACACCCAATAAATCACGCGCAAGAAACGCAGCGTGTGGATTGTTGAGTTTTCGGGACTCCCTTGGATATAGTTTTTGGGGATAAGTTCGGTAACGACAACGACAAGGACAGTCGCTACACAACCGACAACCACGTGGCTTCGCAGATTGTCAAAGCTGAACAGCGACACAAGCAACAGGACAAGCGTCACAACTAAAATACTCTTGGCGGTAATTATCGTCGCGGAATATCGCCGTGGCTTACGCAGCAGCGAGGTCAGAGTTTCATAACCGGTGCCACCCGTTTCCGCTATGTTCAGTATGTCTTCGCGGCTCAACCGGTTTAATAACGCCTCGGCAGCCGAAAAGAGCGCCGTAAGCATTGATAAAATGACCAAGCAAATTAACTTTACTATATCGTCGTTCAAGCGTGGAATTACACCTCCACTTTTTGACATCAGTCAGAGAAACTGCTACGCCAGAGTCTTTAAAGTAGGCGAAGAATCGCTTCCTGTTTCTCAAACATGATGGTAGCATCCGCGGGGATGTGGTGGTCGTAACCTAGAAGGTGAAGGACGCCATGTACGGTGAGCGTGGCAATTTCAACATCAAGCGAATGATTATGCGCGTGAGCTTGTCGTTGCGCCGTGGGAACCGATATAACGACATCGCCTAGAAGGGGCGAATTCATCGATTCAGTCCCATCTTCATGCATGGCAAAGGCAAGCACGTCTGTTGGAGTGTCAATGTTCCGATATTGGCGGTTGAGAGACTGAATTGCGCTGTCATTTGTCAGTAGAATGCTTATTTCAAAGGCCTCCGAATCATGCATTCTCAATGTTGCCAATACCGCCTGCTGAATAACGCATTCATTGAAGTTGGTATCTTGGGAATCGTTTCGGACAAAAACCATTGAAACACCTGTGTCACCTGTCCTGTACGTACGAGCTAATTACAGGAGTTTACTTTGCTCAAGGATTCATTGATGCATCCGCCTCCTGTTTGCCACGATCTTCATAAGCTTCAACAATCCGTTGGACCAATTCATGGCGAACAACATCAGTTCTGGAGAAATAAACAAATCCAATTCCCGAAATCCCGGATAGAACAGCTTGTGCATCGGCAAGTCCCGACACTTTGCCCGTGGGTAAATCCGTCTGCGTAATATCTCCCGTAACTACAGCCTTGGAGTCGAATCCGAGCCGCGTCAAGAACATCTTCATCTGTTCAATCGTGGCATTTTGGGCTTCATCAAGAACAACAAACGAGTTATTGAGAGTCCTTCCCCGCATAAAGGCAATCGGCGCAACCTCAATGATGTTACGTTCAACATAACGTTCCAGTGTTTCAGGAGACATCATGTCGTATAACGCATCATATAAAGGTCGAAGGTACGGATCGACTTTGGCTGTAATATCACCCGGTAAGAAGCCCAGCCTTTCACCCGCTTCAACAGCTGGGCGCGTCAAGATAATTCGGCTCACTAATCCACGTTTCAGCGCTGCGACAGCCATCGCCATGGCAAGGTAAGTCTTACCGGTACCTGCTGGACCAATGCCGAACACAAGGTCGTGTGTCTTTATCGCTTCTACGTAGTGTTTTTGTCCTGAAGTCTTCGGGTGTATAACCCCGCGCTTAGAGAGCACGGGAATCGACTCGCCAACGGTTTCTGCAAGTTGATTCGTGTCGCCACGCTTCGCGACTTGAACCGCATACTTCACGTCATCAAGACCAATCTCATGTCCTGTACGCATCTGGTAAAGCAGCGATTCCAACACCTTTGCCCCCCGACCAATCTGATCGGCGCTGCCGCCGATTAGTTCAATCCCGTCACTTTTCAGGAGCACGTTGACATCAAGGCTGTTCTCAAGCACCTTCAGAAACGTATCTTCTTGGCCAAAGAGAAGTTGTGCTTCCGTATTGCTCTCCACGGGTATTTTCAGCGATTCTCGGTTCTCCAATACGCAACTAACCTCCCATTCAGGATGATATTATTCTATAACAACGACCAATAGAATGCAAGTGCAAATACAGGGCAACCCTTAACCGGTACATCCTTGGTTTCTGTAGTGGGAAGTATTCATCATATTTGCGGCGCGTCCACACCAAGCTCCTTCGCCTTCTCGACAAGCGCATTCCATGTTGGTTCTTCAATCGGGATGCCTTCCCTTGTGCGTTTTTCGAGGTTGTGTTCTTCGAACTCCCCCGGTACATAAATCTCATCGACCCCTGGGAGCCTTGCCGACGATTTCACCCATTCAATCATATACTCAATCTCTTGTAGGTAAACGTCAAGATTAATGAAATCGTCAATCTTGATGGCAATCATAACAATCCCGCTGCCTCCCCGTGTTGGAGCCTCGCGAGTACACCCGGCCCAGGACAACCCCCCGGCAATGGCGTCTACCATGAACCCTAAGCCAAAACCCTTATGCCCAAACTGAAACCCTCCGAGCGGCATCACGGCCGTGTCATCCATCCGTTCTAAGAAGTCATTCGGATCGGTGACCGGTTTTCCATCCGAATCAATCATCCAACCCTCGGGCATCTCTTCGCCGCGAGCGGCTTTGACTAACATTTTGCCACCGGCAATAACACTAAGTGTCATATCGAGCAACAATGGCTCACCGTCCTTGCGTGGCACCGAAATTGCTACCGGATTGGGAGGAAGACGGCGTGAAGTGCCGCCAAAGGGGTGCATGAACCGTCCGCCGCCGTTAAGAAGCACAATGCCAATCATCCCCGATCGTGCTGCTATCGGAGGGTACTCTCCCATCCGTCCGGCGTGTCCACTTTGGTGAAGGCCAACGACGCCAACGGTGTGTGTCTCGGCTTTTTGAACGGTCAACTCCATCGCTTTGCGTGCAGCGACCATACCCAAAGCCCGGTGGGCATCAATCACGGCACTAGTTGCGGTTTCGCGAATAATCTCCAATTTGTCGGCCGATGGCCCACCTTTCATGGCGCCTATATAATTCAACGCGTTGATAACGCCGTGCGAATCGTGTCCAACGAGATTAGAGTCTACGACGTGGTCGCTAACAATTCGGGCGTCTTCATCAACGCCACCACCCGCTCGATAGACGTTATAAATGAATTCTCTGAGTACCGCGTGATTGAGCGTCGGCATCAAGCCCTCCTTGCGAATACGCATATATCGAATCTGGGCTGTTTGCGACCACAGGTTCGTTCTGTTTCTCGGGACAGTTATTGTGGCAGGGTTTGCCTTCAAAGTCAAGTGGAATCTCGTTTCACTAGAACAGGCTTGACGCTTACCGATTGACTTGCTATCATCTCGCCTCAAAGGCGCGCAATAACTTACGTCAAGACAAGGTATTACCTATGCTGGTTGATTCCCACGCCCACATTCAACTTGATAATTACCTTACGGACCGAGATGCCGTGTTAGTACGGGCACGTAAAGCTGGGGTGCACGCCATTCTTGTCATTGGGTTCGACCTACAAACCAGTCGAAATGCAATCGCCCTTGCCGAAGCGTACGAGGGTCTCTACGCGACTGTCGGCATGCACCCGCACGACGCTAGAGGTTTTGACATTACGACACTCGAAATCTTCCGCGAACTTGCATCGCACGCGAAAGTAATCGCGCTTGGCGAGATGGGGCTTGATTACTATCGCAACTTATCGCCGATATCTCTTCAAAAAATTGCATTCGAGCAGCAGCTAGATTTGGCGGAGGAATTGAGTCTGCCCGTCGTCATCCACAATCGCGAGGCGTATCACGATATTCTTCCAATGCTGCAGGCGCGGGGTAATCGAATTCGCGGTGTGATGCATTGCTTTTCGGGAGATGTGGGTGTAATGCGTCAAACCTTAGATCTCGGTTTTTACATTGGGATTGGGGGGCCCATAACCTATCGCAAAACTGAGGATTTGCAAGCCGTAGCAAGAGAGGTCCCAGTAGATCATCTACTCGTAGAAACCGATTGCCCTTGGCTCGCACCGCAATTTCGGCGTGGCAAACGCAACGAGCCTGCATACGTCCGGTCAACCGCAGAAAAAATCGCGGAATTGCGCGATGTTTCGCTTGACGAAATTGCGGAGATTACGACGCACAACTTCGAGAGACTGTTTCGTGTGAAGAACACAACACATTTGTGAACACTACCCTAACCCTTAGACAAAGCTGAAAGAAATTTGATATGAAAACCTGACCAATGCGGCCTGCTTTAGACGTCCGAAATCATTGGGAATATAACCCTCTTTTTCTCAGATTTGCTGAGCTTTGTTTTCGCCCAGATGATGGCTAATCAAGTGACTGAATAGAGAACAATCAAACGAGTGGACAGTGGGTGATTAAGGAAGCGGATAGCGAACGTGAAACAAAAACTCGGTTTCTCTGTTATAGGTAGCAACTTGCGTTATTTAACTGTCTAGTTTTTGGGAAATTACAAAGAGATAGGTCTTATTCCTCACGGTCATCGGCTTAAACGCTTAAACCTTAAACGAAGAGAGTTACGTAGTCGTCTGAAACCGTGGAACGAGATGCCATGCAAAGATTCCAGAGTTGACGTGAGGATATTGTTAGTTTGGGTATCTACCTAGTTTTAGCCTCCCGAAGTGTTAACCCTTGTGCGGAAAATAGAATATGGCGCGTCCGAACGTCTGCGCCATCACTAACTTTCTGAAACAATCTTTTGCATTAAATCGTTAAATTTCCTGGAAATCAACCTTAGGGTTGTCGGTCAAACCTGAATAGAACACGATATTGGCCGTGCGTGCTCTCGAATCTGGATTGTCAAGTTTCATTGATTAGCTTGACTGGTAGAAGCTGGATGCCTGAGAGATTTCTATACCGGCGGTGTTAATTTGATGCGCGGGTTATATAGTCATTACAACTAAGAATTACACATATAGGATTTATGTAGAGCGGCTTGTAGTAGCGCAATTTATTGCGCGTCTTATATAGGAGTGAGTTTTACTAGCGACAGGCGGCCGTGATCGGGAGATCGATCCTACAGTAGGTTTGTCGTAACAATCTTCAACAATCAAGTCGCTAATTTGCCTTCTTAATATGTGTAAATATGAATGAAAATGACTATATAACAAATCCTGCGAATCCTATAGACACAGAAAAGACACATGTGATTCACAATTATGTTACATTGTCGTATAAGACTAATATGTGAAGCCATACAAAGAAGGTCCAATTTAGAAAAACCGTCTGAATATTACAATTTATGCAGAGGATTGGAAGAAAATGGTACCATATTTGATTCAATTTTGTTACGCCGCTAATCCCTTAGCTGGACTCACCCCCGCGGCACTTCGCCTTTATAGCGCATTAGAGGTTTTCAAAAATGCCGAGACTAGTGATAGCGTTGAGGATGATAACCAAGAGTGGTTCCGTGCTCCACGGCGGGACAAATACCTAACGACAACCGGTTTCTCTAAAGCGGAGATTGACAAAGGACTTGATGAACTGCTAAAAGCCGGAGTGCTGGAGATTCGAAATAAACGCAGAACCCTGTGGTATCACTTCAAGTAACACAAGCGCGGCAGACGGCATGATGAAATTGCAGTTAGCTGAACGGTTTTCTAGCATCATTCTAGCCTCCGCATCTCCTAGGCGAGCCGAGTTGCTAAAACAGATTGGACTTGATTTTCAGGTTTGTCCAAGCGATTTAGCGGAAACAATGGTAACGCAGACCTCACCCTCGGCGGTAGTTGAAGAACTCGCGCTGATGAAGGCCCAAACTGTTGGCCGGCGTTTCAATTGTGGACTCATCATTGGTGCGGACACAGTCGTCGTAATCAACCAACAGATTATTGGAAAACCGGAAAATAATCGCCATGCTATAGAGATTCTGAGCCAACTAAGTGGAAATCGCCATAAAGTTGTTACGGGTGTTTCCCTTCTTGACCTTGACAGGGAGCAGGAAATCGTATGGTCTGAGAAGACTCTAGTCTACTTCAGAAAACTGCGCGAGTCGGAAATTCTAGAATATGTTAGTAGCCATGACGTGTCAGACATGGCGGGAGGATATGGAATCCAAGAGAAGGCGGCAGCGTTTGTATCACGAGTTGAAGGCTGTTATTTCAACGTGGTTGGACTTCCGTTGGCAAGTTTGGCGGAGAAACTTTGGGAACTTACGGAGAACTGAAAGAAGCTGCAATCAGATTTCTTGTTGAATGTGCTTAACGAAAATCGGCGTGAACCTCCGTAGGAGTTTGGTTTTTGCGTGCTGCGAACCAGTTGCTATAAACGTTGTTCTTTTTCGATTGAAGAACGGTGCGTCGGAGTTTGACCTTATCGTCCGGGGAAGTTTTGAACTTTTCAATATCCGCTTCCTCGTGATCCACTAATTGAACCAGATAAAAAGCCCTATCTCCCTCGAATGGCCCACCAACGGCATTCAGCTCTAGATTAAAGGCGGCGAGCATGGCATCACGACAGCTACCCATCCCCGGAACATAGCTGGTTGTTGGTGAGAGCGAGAAACTGTCGCTTTCCTTAACCTCTCGATTTTCTAAAGACACGCCATCTGCTGGAACATATTTCTCAACGAGTTTCTCAAGCGACCCGCCATCGCTACGTTGGTTGAGCAGTTGTTGTGCATCTTCCAAAGCCATCTGCTTCGCGCGTTCCTTTCGGAAGCCCTCAACGACTTCGGCTTTTACGGATTCAAAATCAGGGATACCCGCTGGCTTCTTTTCCAATACCGTTGCAACGAAATAAGCTGCAATCTCATCACTCCAGTTTTTCGTTTCAATGACACGGCTTACACCCACCTCGACATCAAAAACTTCGTCTATTAGACCGCGATAGCTGCCTTTTGTTCCTATTGTCGGAATGTTATTTTCATCTCGCGTGAAAAGCCCGGTCTCCTTCACAATGAAACCCAGTTCTTTATACTGATCCTGTTTGACTGCCTCCTGATAGTCGAAGATTTCGACATCAAAAATTAGTTCCTCTGCTACTCCCTTCGCTTTAGCAACTCCATCAATTTGCACGAGTTTTTTCCGAACGTCCAGCTTTGCTTGGCTAAACGGTTGTGTCTCTTCGGAACGCTTCTCCTCAAGCTTAATAATATGGTAACCGAATTGTGTTTCGATAAGGTCACTTATTTGACCTACGGCTAGGTCGTCGAAACAAGCCTTTTCAAAAGCGGGGACCATATCGCCCCGAGCAAAGAAATCCCCCGTCGGCGGCAACTTTGGATGCCGTCCGCGGAGTGCACCGCCGTCAGTTGCTGAAGGACCTTCGGAATATTCTCTCGCTAGTTCGGCAAAGTCTGCGCCGTCAGAAATCTCGTTTTTTACCTTTTCAAGCAACTCTTCCGCTGCGGTCTTTACCTCTGTTTTCTGTTCATCGGTAGCGTCAGTTGGGTATTTTTTTAAGATATGACGCGCCTTTACAATCTCCGGGATTGTGAATTCGCCGATATGTGTTTCATAGTAGGTCCTAACCTCTTCCTCTGATACGAACTCTTTCGGATCTATTTTGACATACATCAACTTTACTCGATCTTCGGTCTTATATTTTTCTTTGTTGTCCTCGAAATACGCTTGTACCTTAGCGTCGTCAATCTTCACTGCATTTCGGTATTCACGATTCTGAAATTCGATAAACTTTAATTGTGCTTTATCGTTCTGGCGCCGGTATTCATTTTCTAATTCATTGTCTGTGACCAACTCGAGCCCCTCAATATCGTTCCTAAGATTTTCAAGGCTCATCTGTAGGCGAAGGCTCTGACGGTAAACACCACTAAATCCTTGTGCGTGCAGAAGGTTATAGTTTGTTAACAAAGTGGGATCGCTGCGTACATAGCGATCGATTTCCGCGTCGGTAACTTGTGTGCTGCTAAGCCATACCTGCTCCTGAACCAATTGATTAACAATATCCTTTTCGATCTGTTTACGGTCAATCGATCTGTTACCTTGGCTCTGTTGACGACGCCTCTGCACTTCTTGGTTAACTAGTGTCTCGAAACGACCGCGTCCTACCTCTGTCCCACCAATCTTGGCGACAATTTCCTCGTCTCTCTCCGAGCTTATCTGTCTACCTCCAGTGATATCAAAGAGCAAAACGGTACCAATGATGAAGACAAATCCAACAACCGCCATAAAAATCTTCGCAATAAATTTCTCCCTGAGAAAAACTATCATAGAAACATTTCTCCTTATTATGTGTACCTAGTCGTGGTTTGCAACATGAACCTTTCGGTTAAACCTTTTTGCATTAGGCAATACCATATGTCACTTGAACTAGTCTAACTCGCTAACTCCAGTTGGGCGATGACGGACGCCTCCTCACGGCAAACTCAGCGCTATGAGTTCGGCAGGACGATTTGCCCCGCCTATCGGAATCACAATAAACTGCTTCCCATCAGCCATATAAGTCATCGGCGCTCCCTGTGCATTGCTTGGGAGTTCTGTTCTTGAAATTAGCTGTCCGTTATCAGGATTAAACGCCCACAGAAACGGATTCTGTTCCTCGAAGGTTACTTCGATCGCATTTCCGCGGGGCGAGTTGCCCGTCACGTCCCACTGTGCCTGCGTCGCCGCGAAAAGCAGTGATTGAGTCAGTAGAGGGAAATTGCGTTGAGCCCATAATGGTGGAAGATCGAGATGTCGCAGAGTGGGGTGGTCCCTTGGACCCTCTCCGACAGGTTGCACCCACTTGTGCTCGCCCGTATTCAGATCTATCGCGGTGATGCGCCCATAAGGAGGTTTGACTAAGGGCAGGCCTCGCGGGCCGTCCGGCCCAAACAATAGGACACCAGTATAGGCGTAATCCGCCTTTGAATCTTTCGCTTTGTTTAGTGTGATGATGGCGGGATAGGTGTAGGACGGGATATAAATAATCCCCTTGTCTGGGTCAACAGCTGCCCCTGCCCAGCTAGCTCCTCCGATGATGCCGGGCATGGCGATTGTTCCCTTCTCGGAGGGAGGTGTATAGAGTACACCATAGTCGTAATCTTCGATCGCACTGAGTGCTTGTTTGTGCAACGACGGTGTAAAATCAATCAGGTCGTCATGGGTTAAGCCTTGGCGATCAAAAGGTGCCGGCTTGGTGGGGAAGGGTTGCGTGGGCGATGATAACTCGCCCGGCGCATCCGACTGGGGAACGGTACGTTCTTCAATGGGCCAAACCGGTTTTCCAGTAATGTGGCCGAATACGAAGCAAAACGCCTGTTTGGTCACTTGGGCAACCGCCTTGATTTTCTTTCCATCAACAGTAATGTCAATCAAATTTGGCGCTGCCGGCAAATCACAATCCCACATTCCATGGTGCAACATTTGGAAGTGCCAAACCCGTTTCCCGGTTTCTGCATTGAGGCATACTAGGCTTTCGGCAAAGAGATTGTCTCCGTGCCGATGTCCACTGTAATAATCGTTGGTGGGGGTGCTGACAGGCAGGTAGACGTAGCCCAATTCCTCATCTGCGCTCATCATCGTCCACACATTCGCGTTGTCCGTCGACTTCCAAGAATCGTTCTTCCATGTCTCGATACCGAATTCCCTTTTTTGCGGAATGGTATGGAAAATCCAACGTTGCTCGCTGGTGCGAGCGTCAAACGCCCTGACATCTCCCGGCGGCATCTGCTTTTGTGGCGGCTCCCCAACCGCGAAGGAATCGAGAACCGTGGAGCCAACGACAACCACGTTTCGACAGATAACCGGCGGCGAGAAAATAGCATACAGTCGCCGATTCACCGGGCGTCGCAAGCCTTTCGTCAAATCGACGCGACCATCCTCGCCAAACCCTTGTATTGGTTTTCCCGTTTCGGCGTTAAGCGCGATGAGATACCCATCTCCCGTACCAAAGAGGACGCGCTTAGCAGTACCGTCCTCCCAATAGTAGACACCGCGATGCACGAAACCTGTATTGGCGGGAGTGCCATCTTTGTGGGTTTTCGGGTCATAAACCCAGATGGTTTCTCCCGTGGCAGCCTTGATGGCAGCAACCTGATTGAGCGGCGTGCTGGTGTATATTACTCCACCAATCATGAGAGGTATGGCTTCATTCACCATCGTCCACAGGTCGGGATTGGATTCGACGAGCGCATTATCGGGAGAGTTCCAACGCCATGCAACCTGGAGATTTCTAACATTGTCTTTGTTAATCTGATCGACTGGAACGTATTTGGTACTGGCTTTGTCCGAGCCATAAACCCGCCATTCTCCAACCTTAATGGCATCCGCAGGGCAAACAATCAGACCGATTGCACAAAAAATCGAGACGATGCAATAAGTTAGCAAATGGTATGTTCGAATCATGGTTTGACCTAAAAGTGTTTATCAACAGCATTGAAGCGGGCGTACATTTTGTCTCCAACAGTGTATTAATGTATTAATTTTTGTGTTGGATGTTGTCTCTCCGCCAAACTTCATGTCACACATCGCGATGTGTGACATGAATCAGAAGAGTAATGGGTGCAATTCGATAGTCCTCGAACTCGTAGAGATCGCTGGAGAAACATGACCACCATGCTTAAGAATAATACTCCAATATATTATCTCTTTTCAAGTGGAAATGAGTGGAGAACGACATGCAGGCTGATGGTTTACTCTATGCATTCGAATCTCTTCGCAAAATTCTTGTATTAATTGTTGATTCATTGTATAATTACCGTGTTTTGAATCCGGTGCAGGGCTTATTCGTGGACGGCTTGTCGTGATGTCTCCAACTCCACATTTTACAGATACAAGCATCCGAATTCACGATGTAACTAATTTCAATCTGAGCCACACGCTTGAGAGTGCGCAGTCATTTCGGTGGCAGCCATACAATGGTTGGTATTACGGAGTCATTGAGGGGCGCCTTCTAAAAATTCGGCAAGAAGGTCAAATGTTAATCCTAGCGAGTTCTGCCGATGAAGACGCCGAATGTTTGAAAACTTTTCTTCGCCACTATCTCGATCTCAATCGGGATTTACTTGCCATTCTGCGAGCAGTAGACATTGACGCGTGTATTCGCGAGGCATTCAAGAGTTTTTGGGGAATGCGCCTCCTGAATCAGGGATTGTGGGAATGCCTTGCGTCGTACATTCTATCTCAGAACAACAATGTGCCTCGAATTAAGGGAATAATTCAGAGACTATCAGCCCGATTTGGCGAGAGAATCAGCCTCGACAATTACGTCGATTATTCTTTTCCTTCACCTCAAGCGCTCGCCGAAGCAGGCATTAATGGATTGCTGGAGTGTGGGACGGGTTATCGTGCTCCGTATCTTTGGGAAGTGTCTACAGCGATAGTGGCTGGAACGCTCAATCTCGACAACCTTGATGGAATGTCTTATCCGTTAGCCAAACAAGAGTTGATGCAATTGAAAGGAATTGGCGAAAAAGTTGCCGATTGCATTTGCTTATTCTCGCTGGGACATCTGGAGGTGCTCCCCGTTGACGTTTGGATGAAGCGAATCATGGAACACGTTTATTTCGGTAGAAGAGCTTCAATCCGAGAAATTCGTGAGTTCGGAGAGAGTTACTTTGGCGAGCATATCGGCTATGCCCAGCAGTACCTTTTCCATTATGCACGAACATTTGGATTGAAGAAAATGATACAGAATCCCCACCTCTGACGAAATGAGATTCTCTGCCTTTGCGAGAAAAAAGAAACGAAGCCACCATTTGCTGCGTTTGAATTTTGTTGTGTAACCGAAGAGTGTTAGCAATCCAATTCAGGAGGAATACACATGCTTGAGGAACTTCGAGACAACGTCCTATCGCTTTTGGAAGAACGTGTTGAACTTGCAATTAAGACCATTCAAAGTCTGCGGGAGGCTAAGCTTTCGCTTGAGTCGCAAATCAGTCAGTTGCAAGGCGAACTCCAGCAGAAAGAAGAGTGGATTCATGACCTGGAAAACCGAAATCAGGAACTCCTTCATGTTGAATCCGATTTGAAGCAGCTTCAGGAAGCGCGTGACCAAGAACGCGATGAGATTGATCGGGAGAAGACAGAGATACGTGAGCGCATTGAAGGATTGATGACCATGTTAAACGGCGTCAATGGGCGCCAAGAAGAGCTTGAAGCTGATCAATTATTCACTGGGGAAGATACGTCCGACTTGGCAGATATTTCAGATGCTGATATGTCTGACACGGAATTAGCCGAAAGTGACACGTCCGAGACGGAACCTGCCGAGAGTGATACCTCAGAAGAGCCTCCATTTTTCAGCAACCAGTATTAAGGTAGCTTTACATCTAGAATTCCTGCCTGTCTATATGAGGAAAAACACTCCTATTGCGCGTTTTAGTGCTTTCCCACTCCTACATAATGAAGCCCTACCGGCGCAAGTTTGCCCTCATCGCGGAACGGCCAGATGTTGAGATGCGGGTGATAACAACCGATCGGTGGTACGAAAGCATTCAAGAAATCCTCTTTCAATCCGATTCGGATGTTCGATGCAATGAATTTCCTTGTCCGATTCGATTTTCGGGCTATGGGAGCCGATTTTACTACCGGGGTAACCTGCGCGCTCATTTCCAGGATTTCCAACCCGAAATAATCCACCTTGAAGAGGAACCTTGGAGCATAAACGCGCTTCAAGTAATTCGACTTAAACGGAAATACTGTCCGAGCAGTCGATTCATTTTTCGAACATCACTAAGCATCCCCGCCAAACAAAAATTCGGGTTCCTGCCAATCTGGATTGAACGACAGGTTTTCCGAGAGACGAACATGGCATTTCCCTTGAGTGACAATGCGGGGCGTATTTTGAAGCAGCGCGGCTATCATGGAGAGGCAGTTCCCTTTCCAAATGGCGTCGATTTTAGGCTGTTCCACAAGATGGACGTAAAGCGGTTGAGTACTTCACTTGGGCTGTTCGGTTACTTCGTAATCGGTTATCTTGGTCGAATAGTGGAGAGCAAAGGGCTAGATACACTGGTTGCCGCGGCGGCTAGGCTTGAAATCGAATACCGGCTCTTGATTATTGGGAGCGGAGAGTACAAAGCAGATTTGGTTGGGATTGCCGAAGAACTCCGAATCGCCGACAGGATCGTGTGGATTGATGGAATGCTACCCGAAAAGGTGCCCCAATATGTCAACTGTATGGATACGGTTGTTCTACCATCGCGTACGACGCCGGACTGGGTCGAGTTCTTTGGACGCGTTCTTATTGAGGGGATGGCGTGTGAAGTACCGGTAATCGCTTCAGATTCTGGTGAGATTCCTCATGTCGTGGGGGATGCCGGATTAATCTTTCCTGAGGGAGATGCCGTGGCATTGGCGGATCGAATTGAGCAGATTGCGCGGAATCCGTCATTCGCCAATCAACTCATCCAACGTGGGCTGAAGAGAGTGAAAGAATTTACTTGGGAAACAATAGCCGACCGCACTCACGAAGTGTACCAAGCAATATTGGAAGCTTGAATTCAGGGCCGAGATTCGGGCTTTCACCTCATTCGCGATAAGAGCCTGTTTGAATAATAGGTGTAAAGCCATTTTTAGACATTTGAGGCGGGCATCTTCAAGTTTTTGTTGTCGCCTGCTATACACCTGTGGGATCTCTATCGCACTCACTATCCGATCGCTTGATCCTCGCTGGAGCTTTGGCGTAAAGCGAGTGACGTCGCTTCATATGAATTTTCAAACAGGTTCTTAAATGCACAAAGTCGAGCTAATGAGTTCTGAAAATAACGTACAGAATCCTACTCTTTTGATTCAAAAAGGACAGAATTCATGGTGAACATCAATAACAGACACATCATAGAATTAGCGTTTATTTTAACCATTACCGTGTTGCTTGCGGGGCTTTTTTCGTGCAGTCAGGTTCAGCGAGTGCTAGAGGCGGAGTATGCTCATTCAGACATCCCAATGGAAGAACGCGACCACGTTTGGGTCGTAGATCAGAACGGTGTTGAGGTGCCTGTGCCAGGTACTTGGGTGCTCGTGTCACACACGCACTTAAACTCTACCTCTACGATAGGCGAAAGCTTCACACTACCTCCAAATCCGCCGCATAGTGTGCTGATATCGGATGGAACATATACGGATGGCGAAGATATCCTCTGGACAAAAGTGAATATAACATCTCACGAAGGCGAGAAGTGGCAGTTTCTTGAACGTCTGGACACAAGCGTTTCCCCACATCAACTCTTTGTTGTCGTCGCAGTAGATGATAGCGGTTTGCCTGTACTGGAGTACGGAAAATATCCTTTGGGACTTAGTAGTTAACTGCTTTTTGGTCGATTTGCTTGCTTTTCTCTTCTTAATGTACAATAACTTTAGACAGTGTTCGGAATCTTGATTCACACTAAAATACATCTCTATAAGAGAGAAATGGAGGCATATCATGTTGACCAAGCGTTTGTACATGCTCGCGGGAGCATTGCGGGTTATCTGCGGGATTTTAATTTCCAACACTATGGGATTTTCAGCACACCATGATGTTGTCGTTGACAGAATATACCGATAGCCAAACAATTCATGTGGCTCAGGTGAAGCATTCATCAAAAAATCTTATGAAAATCTCATCATCTTTTCTGCGATTATATTTCCAGCAAGACTCCATGATATACAGTGGCAGCCACTTCTTGCTGTAGTGATGATGCGTTCCGTAGAATGACCTCTTGACACAAGCCCAAAACGACTCGATGGTGTTGGTGTGAGTTACGCCGTCCTCAGAAACATATCTCTCTTGGTGATGGATAACATGTCTTTCGATATCTTCGTCCAGACTATTGTAAGAGCGAAATTCATCAGTCATAAGAATAGACTCATCGGGTGAGACATTGCTAAGGATGAATTCTCTGATATTTTCACCAGATAGAACCTTCATGAATTTAGCAACCACCCGACCGCCTCTCTCGACTACGCCGATGACGGGAGATTTATTTGTGCCTCTACCTCTCTTAGATTTTGCTCTGGGTTTGCCGCCGACATAGGTTTCGTCCGCTTCAACTATCCCTTTCAGCAATTCATCACTATCACTCATTTTCTCACGGAGGCGCATTGCCATATACCAAGCGGACTTTTGATTCATGTCCAAGTCACGAGCAAGCTGACAACTCGATATGCTTTTCTTGGCATTGGAAAGAATTGAGATAGCCAAAAACCATTTCTGGAGAGGTATCTTGGTACCATGGAAGATGGTTCCTGCTGTAGCCGAAAAGCTAGATTCACAATCGTAGCAATTCCAACCAGTAGTAATGTCGTTTTTGTTCTTGCGTCCAACTTTTTCACTGCCACAGTGGATACAGCAAACACCGTCCTTCCAACGTTTTTCCTCTATAAATCTGAGACAAGATTCTTGATTTGGAAACTCTTTCATAAGATTCAAAATGTCCATAGCAAACTCCTACGAGAAGAATAGTCACTATGGACATCTACGTGTGACGAAAAGATTTACGACAGGGTACCAAGTTTTATGTTTGTCGTCAGTCTAAAAGCTACAAGCTACTAATTCCGTAATGATTTTCTTCTATCAATAATCGACTCCGTATCATAGCGTCGAATATCAGCAATACTTCTTCAATCATTTTGTATGGAATGCAACGTTGAGCGATCATAGCTAGGAGATTACTTGTGAACACGTAACTCCCATCTGGAGTTTCCCCGTCCTCCGGAGCAGTGGATAATAGCAATGCGATCCATTGCGATAGCATTGCCGTATCTGACAATGTTTCATCGCTGCTTCCAATCTTCCGCGCAATATGCTCCCAGAACGTTGGATGGAGGCGCGTGCGATGTCTGCTAATGAGAAGGAACATCAGCTTCGGATGATTTTCCAAATACCGATTTACCAACCACCAAGATAAAATTCTGTCGCTATGTTGTAACTGCCCCGTGCCAAACAATGGGGTTAAGCGCCCACGCTTGTCAAGCCACTCAATCCAATCTGGATGTGACGCGCTTTTTGTAAAGAATTCGGTCTTTGTTTCATCTTCAAGGGCATGAGCGATTATTCCCTCATCCTCTTCGTTCAGTTCTTGAGGCGGCTTATCGGCAATCGCAGAAATTTCACGCTGCCAACCAACCATTCCACGTCGTACATAATCGGCAAGTTTGCTGATTGCCTTGTCAAGTTCGCTATGATCATTCTCGTCATACTGCGGGTACGGAATCGTCTCAATTTTCAAATGCTTCCAGCGTCGATGGTCGGCTATGCTTTTGCGCACCAATGCGTAACGCTGCAATCCTTCTCTTTGCGGTGGCAAGGCGCGTACCAAATAGTTCATGACCGTGTCGCTATGGCTGTAGCCGACAAAGAGAATCGTGAAATTATTATACAATTCAACGAGAAAACGTCTTGCCCATCCCTCGTTATAAATACGCGCGACCAAAATCTGTGTCCGTAAGTATCATCTCGTCGGCATTGGCGATGGATCCATGAACATGAACAATCCCGTTGAACTTACGTCCCAAAGGCAACGCAGGGGCACAGAATACCGGTGGTGTATCGTTGAATAGTCCCCCTGCTGCTTCCTCAAACAAAATATCAAAGTTTGTGGTAACCAGATGAACCGGTCCATCTTTGTGATAGAGTCGCAGAAGATCTTGATGAAGTGATGTCGGTTTCAAGCCTTCGGGAGAAAGCACTTTTTTTGCAATGTCATAAATCTCCACACCATCATCGTGCAAGCGTCCGAGGAATTGCTCAAGATTTTCTTTTTCGTCTCTGACTTTGTTGCTGCGTTCCGCTATTACCTTGGTTAAGGAACAAAAGTTGGGCAGACAAGCAGGTTTACCCATTGAAACACCAGCCCCAGCGAACACTACGAGATTATTATCACGCAAGGCATCTAATAGTGGTTTGGGAAAGTCAACATTGGCTAGTTTCATAATATTGCTTCATCATTTCTTTCATAGGTTTATTTTCTCGCTCATCCAGTTCCTTGTGAATCGTGTCTAACGGCCGAACATGAGCAGTATTTATTGATGGCTTTACGGGTGGGTTCGCCGATGTAAAGGGATTCGCCCTTGCCCTCTTGATCTGTCTTACTGGAGTGAATTGCGAGCGTACTTTTCACGTCCTCGATATTGACCGCGACCGCGGTCCCGACCGTCGCGACGAATACCTGACAATGTTCGAGTGGTGATCGCTCCAACGATTTGTCGATTAACATTCGTGGACTGCCATTTGACGGCATCCACCACTTGTGAGATCGTTGCGGGCGATTTGCCTGACTCATGAAGATGGGTAAGATACTCGGCAAGCACCGCATCATTCAATTCACGCGGGCTGACCACAGTGGATAGCCAAGTATCCCATTTGGTCAACGCCCGACCATAGGCTGCGAGCGTGTTTTTCGAGACGCCATGCTTAATCAATTCCTTTGTCGAATCACTGATAGCAACTGAGCTTTCCTGTTTTACTGCTAATTCGTTCATGATATATCACCTCATTTCAAACGGTACCCGTTCTTATCCCAAGTGGAAACAGCACCGTGACCATACTCATTGATTCCAAGCGAGACGCGAGCTACATTGTCCGTTTTGCCATAAATGTCAACGCGACCACCGTGTTCATCATTTTGCATAGTTACAAGGGGAGATTTATCATCTCCACAAACCGTGACTCCGATTCCGCTAGAGGATAACTTCACACCCCGATTATAGTTAGCTCCCAATACACTCACACTACTGTCAGAACCACTGGTCGCATCCATTAGAATCATGGAATCAGTCAGAAGAGATTCGCTTTCAGGATTATGCCACCTAGCACCACCGATTTGAATGCTACCTGCTCCTCGCATGACAATCCTCGCATCATCGTTAGTAATCTCCCATAAGGAGACTTTTCCCGCTAAACCACCAGCCTCACTCGTCAGCTCAACTAGCCCCCTACCGCGTGCGGAAAACACGGCGATAGATCCCGCACTTTGCTCGAACTGCCTCAGTCTGATTTTCCCTGTCCCGTCTTTAGAGAGAACTCTTAATGACGTGCCGTACTCGTTGCACTCAAAGACAATCGACCCAGACTTATGTATAGCATCAGTAATTTGAAGCGAGGCGGTATCGCTTCTGCTGGCAAGTTTGCCCGCGTGTTCCAGCACCACGCTTCTATTATCGGGTCCCGAAATAACTAGGCGATTGCAAACAATCTCATCGAATGTGTCACGTTTCGCTGTGAGCGGCGAAACACACAACCCGATGGCAAGTCCGGCAATCCCAATCACTGCGCCAAAGACCATATAGCTAAATTTCTGCTTTGTGTTCATTGACATTCTCCCATTTGGTTTTGAAATTGAGTGACGGAAAATAGTCACAAGTTAAGTTTGTATAAGACGTATTGTAAAATTTTTGCAGGCCAAATGTCAAGGTATGTACCTGTCTCACAGATATGTTGAGAATACCTTGCGAATATGCTATACTTGCCACGTTTTTGCGAGAGAAGGTATGTTTTGTACTATGGGACGACGGAAACGAAAAAAATGAGCACCCTCACCGATGACCACATTCGCCAATTCAACCATGAGGGATACTTGGTATTCGAAGGTCTGTTAGATGAGAACCACAACCAGCGTATCATGCGTGATATAGACCAACTCATGGAAGATCGGGAGAATCCAAACAAACCGGCGATTCCGATGCGCTACCCCGACCTAGGTCTCTTGACCTCGGAACCTGTTATTGTGGATCGGGTGGCATCTCTCATGGGAGGAGATCCATTTGTTCACCATCATATTCATGCCACTTGCCACATGCCCGGTGAACCCGGCGTTGCTTGGCACCACGATTACGAGCAATTGCCCCAAACGAATCGTTCGCACCTTATGGTGCACGTCTTTATGTATCATTCCGGATTGAATGGCGAAGTTGGGGACCTGCTCGTGCTACCGGGATCGCATAAGAAAATCATGAATGGAGATGCGTTCCGGCAATTTGGATGTGCCGACCTTCCAGAATCTCGCGCCATCAATGACCTTGCCCCTGCATCCGTTGTCATTGTCCACTCCGCGCTTCAGCATGCGCGTCGTGCCAAACCCGCTAACCTCGGATCCAAACGCTATTTCGTCGACACATCCTATTGCCAATATGGAATCGTTTGGCCCACAATCCGTCGGTTCCAGCAGTATAACAACATGGCACTGGAACTCGGGTGGGATCGAAATGGGAAATACGCATTTCTCTATGAAGAAGGTCATTTCTTTTTCAAAGAGGAGCACCAAGCAGCGTTCGAAAGTAGCAATCAGGGCAGTTTGGCAGTGAAACTCTAACGGGTAGTCGTGCAAATACACGAATCAATGGCCATACGCTTCAAAAATACCCTCATCGTCGGAGTCAATAGTCTGATCCGGCGTAAGTGACCGCTTCTAGCAGACAAACCACCTTACTCAAAAATGCGTTTGGCTAAAGCGAGGAGGGCTGTGATTTAAGTGTGGAAGCTAAAGAGAGATAGAGATGCCCAATTTTGACTTTATTCCTGAAGCACCGACCCCAGTTGGATTGAAAAAACAGCTATTCATCGACGATTACGTTGTCGCGGAAAAAAGTAATGTGAGTTTAGAGGTGGGACAGGCGAAAAAACACGGTGTCGTGATGGAACCGACACTTTTGACCGAATTTCAGTCCGGCGCGATTCACGATGGGCCAGATGGCGGTTTTGGCTTTGAATCGCATTTCTGTTGGTTTTTCTCGCCTCACTGGGATTCGGACAAAGCTATGTTTCGCCTGTGGTACATGGCTGGCAAAAGGGCGGGTACCGGACTATCGTATGCGGAATCATCTGACGGTTTCAACTGGACCAAACCAATGATTTCCAAGGGTGGGAAGAGCAACCTTGTTACGTGGAACTCACCTGTTCCAATTCTCCGTCGTAATGAAAGTGTTGACCTGCTTGATATCGGGCTAGATGGTGCAACCGTCACCATTGATCCGAGTTTGGAATTCGGTTCACCTGAGAAGTTCAAAATCGCGTTTTATCCGAACAGCGGTGGCATTGATGGCAAGACGCGTTTGGGATATTCAGCCGACGGAATCCATTGGAACCTATACCACGATGGTTACCCGGTAACGGAACGCGCAGCGGACACAAACAACCAGATACAGTGGGACCCGCTTACCGAACGCTACCTGCTGCACTGTCGTCAGGATTTTGAAGGCGGCGGTGGAATTGGGGAATACCGCGGCGTACGCATCATGGAACATTCAAAAGAGAACGACCTTCTGAACCATCCCACTGCATGGAAAACCCTCACGACATTTGTATTAGACGATCCGGACAAAAGCGTGATTCCGGACACCAAAACACCCGTTTATCAGATTCACACCTTCCCGATGTCGTACTATGAAGGCGTGTGGTTTGGCTTAACGGATATTCTGGCTGCAACCAACAAGCATGTTACCGATGGTGACCAGGATTACCACACTTCTCACGAACGGGGTGTATGGGAATTCTACATGGCGCCATCGCGTGATGGGGTCAACTACGATTTCACCGTGGCGGTCTATCCGCGCAAACCCCTCATCCCGCGCGGTCCATCCGGCAGTTTCGACAAGGATTGCGTGCGTCCGCCATCAAACATTATTACGCACAACGATGAGCACTGGATCTATTATCTGGCGACAAACGAACGCTGGGGATGTCATCGGTGGGATGCGCGCCTTGCGCTTGCCAAGCTGCGGCTCGACGGTTTCTTCTTTCTCGAAGCGAAGGAGAAGCCGGGAAGGGTGGTGACTCGGCCGTTCCTACTTGAGGGTGATAAGCTACAGGTCAACGTTGATGCATTGGATGGCTATATGAAGGTCGAGGTGCTTGAGACATCCGGTGAACCAATCCCCGTCTTCTCGGGCGATTCAGCCAAGGTTTATCGCGGGTTCGACAATCTGCGACTTGAACCAATCTGGAAGGGGAATGCCGGTTTGTCATCGTTGCGAGGCAAGGAAGTGCGGCTCAGGTTCAATTTGAGCAATGCGAAGTTGTACGCTTTTCAAATTTGCTGACCATTACGCTATGAACTAAAGCAAGATTTCTTGAATTGGGAGTCCTATCGCACAAAGATCTCTATCGCGCTCGCTTTCCACTCGCTTGATCGGTTTCGGTAGCGTCCGGTAAACGGCGGAGATTCTTGGTAGAAATAGTTATCGGAAGTAAGTTGGTTTTGACAACTCACAAGCTATCTCTGTCTAACAGGCGAAAGGAATAACAACAGATGGATTTTCACTACATCAATACGAATGACGGGTATCACGAAAGAGATACGTATAAGATATGGCTAAATCTCGGCTATGCCTTTACCAACGGGGAACAGCTTTACGGGGCAAAACTTGGAACGCTTCAGCCTGGCGATTTGGTATTCATGTATGTTTCAGGCAAGGGAATCAAGGCTGTGGGGATGGTTATCAATGAATGGGACGGTATTGAGTACCGCCAACCGATAATTTCAAGCCCATCCGCCAACAACGAGTTTCGCATTCAAATAAACTGGTTCATCGTTCCTCCAGATGATTTTGTGCCTTCTTCGAAAGTGAAGGAGATTATGGGATACGATTTTGTGCAGACTTGCGCACGCATCAACAAACGCGACGCAGCCGAGAAACTCCTCCGATATATGCTGCAGATGCTAGAATTATGCGGGTACAGCTTGACGTGGGACAGTTAATTTTTGATTTGCGTGGGAATTAAGAATCGGAATTAAGAAAAGGAGAAGATTATGCGAAGGAAAGGAGCGTTGTATGCAGTGATTGGCGGTGTTGTTGGGGCAGTTCTAACGATGGTGTGCTGCTTGTTCATGCCATTCGTGGCGCAAAGTCAATCTGAGGTTGCGCCCGATGGGGTATTCGGCCAGATAACCTGTAGGGGGATGAAGGTGGTTGATTCGGAGGGCAAACTGGGTGTGCTTATCTTCAACGGTGATTACGGTGGGCGGGTCGACGTGTTTGGCAAAGATGGTAATCCCCGTGCCGGTATGCTCATCACCGAACATGGGGGGCAGCTCGCCGTTTTGGACAAAGATCACAAAGCCGGTGTGGTGATGGCCGTCACCAAATATGGGAACGGCGCGGTAAACACGTGGGATAAGAACGGGTCTCCTTTGGCTACATTGAAGTGAGAAGTGGGTGATTCGCGTGATTTTAGGTAATCGGTAGTAATACCATTTCTCTAAATTGCAAGTGCATTGATTACGTGGATCAAGTAAATAAACTTGCGTGGAGCGGAGTAAGACGCCTCGTCTCCGCCGCGTAAAGTCGGCGGGGCAAGATGCCTCGCCTACGGGGTTTGGTATGAAGGTCAACAGTTGGTATGGGTCGTGTCATAATAGTTTAATTGAAAAACACTGTATGCACTGTTATTCAAGCGAAATGGTATAAGTCGATTTTTTAATTTGGTTCTTCATAGTTAAATGCGGGATTGAAATTTGCTGCATGAAGGCGCGTTTGCCCTATGGGTTCAAATTGCTTGCTATAATTCCCAAGTTTTGTGATTGAAAACTTCACACATGTATAGTATGATATAGCCGGTTAGCGATGGTCGCGACCTTATTCCTGCCAGCGGTATGCCGCCGGGACGAAAATCCCATGTGTCTCGTATACATTTTGTTCTGCTGCGCATCCGCTGTCCCAGCGCTGTCAAAGGCTTCCGCGCTCACTGGAGAAGTCAAAACGCCTTCAAACCGTTGCGCTGAGAACACAATCCGGTCACCCTTGCGCGCGGTTCATTGCCGTGAAAATAGGAAAAAACAACAGAGTAAGATGTTGAATCTATGTCTAAATCGTCTGTCTTGTTCAACTGTTCTTGCCCCCTGTTCAGTGGAGGCTTTGGTGGCAAATGAGTGAATCTCGGCGGCGTCCGGTCATTGCGCCTGACGCGGTTTTTCGGCAGTCATTTCAGCACCGCGGGCAGAGGGGTCAAAGTTATAATCGCAGAAAATCACAGTATTTCACACGCTCAAATACGAGCAAAAATCATGCACGAATCCAAGCTACGACACGCTTCAATGCCCGTCTCGAGTCTTAACGCATCGACTGCAATGGAGACTACGGTAGTCGGATCAAACGGGTGGATAAATCAAGTGAACGAACAGGCAACGCGATATGGATCCTGGGGCGATAGGAATCCCACAGCAAAGGCGATAGATATCCCATAGAAATCTCCTCCGTATCACGACACTCGGGATCTGTAACGCGTCTGGTAAACGGCGGAGATATTTAGCAGAAATACAGGTGTCATGACGAATTCACGTCCCGATTTAATTCTAATCATGTGCGATCAGATGCGGTGGGATGCTGCCGGATTCGCCGGGAGTTCAACAATATCCTTACCAAGGCGATTATCCAGATCCGCTGTTAAATTGTCCTTATGCGAGTATAGGTTGGTTTTCTGGGTTTTCGTTCAGTCTCAAAACCATGACAAAAGGAGAGCTATTATGATAAAACGAGAGTTAGTTTGTGCGTCGGTGATAGGCGGTATTGTTGGGGCAGTTCTTACGATGGCGGCGGGGTCGTTCTCGCCACTGGGCGCGCAAAATGAAGTGAGGGATGCGGAGTTTAGAAAAATAACATGTACCGCGCTCAGGGTGGAAGGTGCGGACGGAGCAAGAGCCGTGACCCTAGGCGCTGTAGGAAATGGCGGGAGTGTTTTCGTGTTTGGCAAGGACGGAGAAATTGGCGTGGGTATGACCGTCAATAAAAATGGCGGGTACGTTCGCGTACACGACAAGAACCTAGAATCAGGCGTGAGTATGAGCGTTGATGAACATGGCGGGTATGTTCGCGTGGAGAGCAAGGACGTAGAAATACTTGAAGGCGTAAGGCTGAGTGTGGATGAGCGTGGCGGGCGCGTTGACGTGTACGGCAGAGACGGAGAATATAACGAGCTAACACCCAAGTGAGGTGATGAATCATGAATGAGTTGGCAGTTCGAAACGAAAGCGTACTGGCTATCAGTGTTGCGTTGTGGATAATTACAAAGGTTTAGGAATGGGAGGATGTTGTGCGAAGGAAAGAGTTGCTGTTTGGAATGTTTTGCGGTGCTGTCGGGGCGATTCTAACAACGGCAGTGGGGTTGTTCACGCCTCTCGTAGCGCAGGATGAATTGAGCGATGTGGCATTCGGAAAGATAATCTGTAGGGAAATTGTGATGGTTGATTCGGATAATAACCTCTGTGTTAGAATGGACGCCGAACGATATGGCGGAAGCATATATGTGAACGGCAAAGATGGCGACTCCAGTGTGAGCATAGGCATAGATAAAAATGGCGGAGACATCACCGTGCATGGTACCGGTAATAAAATGGCGTATATGGAAATTGACGACGAAGGTGGCAGGGTCGGTGTGTTTGGCAATGGTGGTGATCGCGATAATAGCGGGAGCGCAAGTCTGAGTATCGGCGAAAATAGAGGCAGGATCGGCGTATTCAACGAAGATGGAAAAGTCTGTGCGCTCATGGTCGCATATGTTGATAGCTATATAAATGGCGGATTGATCGAAGTGTTTGGCAGCGATGGCAAACTCCGTGCAGTTATGGGCGCAGGTGTACATGCCGGGGTGCTCGCCGCGTATGGCAGCGATGGAACGACGGTTATAAAGTGAGGTGATGAACCATGAACAGATTGGCAATTAGACAAGAGAACGCACTGGCTATTAGTGATTCCACGAAGGGTTTGATACGTGCCGGCGTCTCGGAGAACACGCTGCGGGCTTAGCGTTGCGCTTTGCTGAAGCTGAACAGGTGGCTAAGTGACACGTGGAACATTTCCGATCAACTGAGCGGTTAGCGACGGCGATAGAAAATCCCGTGCGATAGAGCTCCCATAGCTAATCCCTCAAGCGGCCGAATAAGGAGGGTGAGGCAATGGGGGATGCGGTTATAGGCGGTTGTACGGGTGCAGTATTAACAATGCGCGTATCTTATGTGTTGTGGCGTGCCCCAAGGAAAAATGCGACGTAACGAAAGTCTTGTGAGAGAGGGTTTGGGATGTCACAGTGAAGGAAGATTCGCAGTGGTTGCAACTGAAACCTTTTCTGATTTTCTTATTCCCGTGTCTAACGTTAATAGAGCCACAGTGAATACAACAGGGCGAGTCTCAATATCCGCATTTTTATTGGTAAAATAAACTAACGTATGATATGATTCGCCCACTTTTGACGAAAGTAGTCAAAAGATTTAAAAATAGACGAACTATACGATTTTACATTCAGATGGAGAAAGTACAGTGTATTACAAAATTACTGTAATCTTACAACCTCAACCTGAAGGTGTATATACAGTAACCTGTAAAGAGTTACCCGAACTTATAACTGAAGGCAGAACAATAGAAGAAGCATTATATAATGTGGAAGATGCTTTTTCTGCAACTTTAGAAATATATGGAGAGTTTAGCCAACCTCTGCCTCGGGAAATTATGTTCGCGGAAGCTCCAACTGGAAACAACTCGGAAATAAACTTGCTTGAATCAAAAAAATCTAAGGCAAAGTCGAAGTTTAGGTTTCAAACTCTTGACCCCCCATTAGAACACCCGGGCTTATGTTTTCGGGCGGCTTCTGTGACCCAAATTATGGGATATGAGATATAACGAGGTTAAGCGAAAACTAAGGCGATTAGGCTGTCAAGAGTTAAAATCATCAGGCAAAGGTTCACACCGAAAATGGTATAATCCCGACACGAATAAGAAGGCTACAATTCCATATAACAACAGGGAATTAGCCAAGGGAACCCTCCGTGCCATAATGAAAACATTAGCAATTGACGGTAAGATGTTCGAAGATGCTTAGCCAATTCTATTCTAATTTTCAGCGGATACTCCACTAAAGAGGTCCGTTTTTTTGTGTAAACTCTCAATTTTACTTAACATAACACAGGTTGCGGCCTATAACAAAGAAACCGAGTTTTTGGTTCGCGTTCGCTGCATTTTAGGTAAATTGGTCTGATTTTCACCAATCTCGCGATTCCATGTCGGAAAAAACTCGGTCTCTCTGCCTCTGTCGAACAATGGTGACAACTTGGGTTAGAACGTATGAATGAAAAGGACAAGGTTATGCGAAGGAAAGAGGCGTTGTTTGCAGTAATAGGCGGCGTTGTCGGGACAGTATTAACGATGACGGCAGGTTCGTTCTCGCCATTGGAAGCGCAAAATGAAGTGAGAGAGGTGTATTTCGATGAGATAAGGTGTAGGCAGATAGTGGTGGATTACCCCAACGGTATTCCTGCGATATTGCTATCCGCGGTCGAGGATGGCGGGGCATTGGTTATTATGGGCAACAATGGCGGCGGTGTGTTTATTGAGAGCAATAAAACAGGCGGGAGTGTCAGGGTGCGTGGCAAAGATGGCAAAGGCGAGGCAGGCATGAACATTAACGAACATGGGGGAGGGTATATCGGCACGGTTAACAAACATGGCAATGGCGGTGTGCTTATGGACGCCGACGAATATGGAGGAGATGTCACCGTGTATGGTAACGACGGCTCTGCCCGTGCGAGTATGAGCACCTACGACGATGGAGGGTACGTCAGCGTGTACAAAAAAGATGGCAGCCTCCGTGCAACTTTGAAGTGAAGGGAGAGTGAATCCATGAATGAGTTGGCAATCAAGCAATAGGAATCAATGATCAGTGAAAGGAGAATCATCGTGAGGTACCGAGAGAAATTGGGATATATGGTTTTGGGCGGAATCTTGATGCTGGTTGGCATGTTAGCTGCGGGGTTGTTTTCGCCGCTGGGGGCGCAAACTGAATCGGATGTCACTTTTGGGAAGGTAACCTGTGGGGAACTTAAGGTGATGGATAGGTACGGGCGTACAGCGGTGGTTATAAAGCCTTATTCACATGGCGGGATGGTTCAAGTGAATGGCACGGACGAAAATTCATTCGTGCTTATGGCGATTGGGACACGGGGCGGGATGGTTCGAGTGCTCGGCAAGGACGACAATTCCGAGGCGCTTATGTGGATTGACGAACGAGGAGGGGAAATGGTCGTGTGCGGTAAGGACGCATTTACAAAGGCGACAATGGGAGTTGACGGCGAACAGGCCGGGTTCGTGCTCGTTCGCGGCCAAGACGGAGAATATAACGAGCTAACCCCCGAGTGAGGTGATTAATCATGAACGAGTTGGCAGTTCGAAACGAAAGCATACTGGCTATCAGTGTTGAGTTTTGGATAATTACAAAGGTTTAGGAATAGGAGAATGTTATGCGAAGGAAAGAGTTGATGTTTGGAGTGTTTTGCGGTGCTGTCGGGGCGATTCTAACAACGGCAGTGGGGTTGTTCACGCCTCTCGTAGCGCAGAATGATGTAATGGATGCGAAGTTCGATACGGTAAACTGTAGGACGTTAATTGTGGAAGATGAGGATGGTAAACACGATGTGGTTATCTTTGGAGGCAGCGTTATCGCGCATGGGGAAGGCGAGGGGCGTGTGAGGATGGGCGCCGGCGTCATTGCTGGAGAAGCTGGTGGTCATGTCATAGTGTATGGACGCGATGAAAAAAACGTCGCGAAGATGGCGGCTGAAGAAGATGGCGGTTTTGTTTCCGTGTTTAGTAAGGACGGAACAGGAAACATCTTAATGCCGAAGTAAGGTGATGAACCTTGGATAGATTGGCAATTAGACAAGAGAACGCAATGGCTATCGGTGGTTCCACGAAGGATTTCATTCAAGCCGGCGTTTCGGAAAACTCGCTGCAGGCGTATCGTCGGGGGTTGTTGGAACTGGACAAGTGGATAACGACGGCGGGACAGTTTCAAATGAACTGAGCGGATAGATCGGACGAGCGGACAGCTAGTGCGAAAGCCATCTCACTTCATTGACCATCCTATAGCTTCAAGGGCTTAACTGACCATTAATCACTAACCGCTAGACACTTAACAAAAATAGGCATCATGGCGGATTCGCGCCCCAATTTAATACTAATCATGTGCGATCAGATGCGGTGGGATGCTGCCGGATTCGCCGGAAGTTCCACGGTTCAGACTCCTCACCTCGATCGGTTGGCAGCGAACGGTGTTTGCTTTGAAAACGCTTATTGCGCATCCCCGGTTTGTTCACCTGCTCGCGCGAGTTGGTTGAGCGGTCTATATCCGCATGCCCATCTTCAACTGCGAAATTATGGTTCCGCTAGGATGGGCAAGTTCGGTTGCTATCTACCTCCCGATTGCATAACTATCGGTGATGTTCTCAAAGCTGCCGGCTACCGCTGCGGCATGGTAGGTCCATGGCATCTGGGCGAAGACCACAATCCACAACACGGGTTCACCGATTTCTGGCGCGCCTATCGTTATCAGGGCGATTACCCGGATCCGTTGTTTGATTATTTTGAACAGGAAGGGGTTCCAAACCTCTATCTCCCGGACGCGCCCGGGATGACGCTCTATGAAAATACGCTAGAATTTGGTACAATAGACGACCCTCGGCAGCAACGAACCACTTGGACGGTTGACCGGGGTATCGAATTCATCCAGGGGGCAGATGGAGCGCCATTCTTTCTATTTGCCAGTATCAAGGACCCGCATCCCAGAATCTTGGTACCGCCCGAGCTTCTAGAACACTATCCGGAAGATCAGATACGACTCTCTTCCTCCTTGCGGGATTCACTTGAGGGAAAACCCGAGTTTCAGAAAAGGGGAAAATTTCGCATTCGTCCGACGGTAACCGACGAGCAATTTCGCCGGATGATGGCTTACTATTACGCCCTCATTACGCACATTGATGCTGAAGTCGGGCGTATCCTCAAAACGCTTGAAGAACGAAATCTTATTGACAACACGATAGTCGTCTTCATTAGCGATCACGGTGAGTTGCTAGGCGACCACGGCTATGTGGAGAAATGCCTAATGTATGAGGCGTCGGTACGAGTGCCGTGCCTAATCTCATGGCCCGAGCAGTTGCCGAGCGGGGCCCGCGTCACTGCGCCGCTCGCCGGTGTCGATTTAATGCCGACGTTGCTCGACCTCGTAAATGAAGTTCCGCCAACACCAATTGATGGGCACTCCGTAGCAGAGGCGATTCTGAATGGACGAGAGCCTGAGCGCCAGCCGATCTTCGCCGAAATCGCCAGTCTTAACGCGATTTATCATGGTGCTCAAGAGCCGGAACAGCTTGCTGCCCACGTAATGGTGCGTGATGAGAATTGGAAATACATTTGGAACCGTTTCGATATCGACGAACTGTACGACTTGAATGCAGACCCGGGTGAGATGAAAAATGTCGCCAGCGATTCCGATCAGCGCAATCGGGCTGCATTGATGCGTGAGCAAATCGTCGAGATGATTTGCCATACAGGTCCCGGCCCCTACGAATGGTGTTTACTTGAAAGAGAAAAGAATGAGTAGATATCTTTCAATTTGTGTACTCGTAGTTATTTGCTGGAGTGGGGACGCATCTAGAAGTGTCAAGGCTGACGAGGGAGAAGGAATTGAGGGGCTTGCCGAGGCGATACCTATCCTAGGAAAACAAGCCAAAAAGGAAAGTTTGGAGACCCTAGTCCCTCTTGAGATCGGTCTCAAGAAACAACTGCTTGTTGATGACTACATCGTTGCCGAAAAGAGGAATGTTACGCGCGAACTTGGCAAAATCACTAGAGAAAATAATGGCAAACCTGTCATGGTTGCAGACAAACCTTGGGAACACGCCAATCGCCTCGGTTTCTATATGACCGTGCTACGAGATGAGAAACATGACAGATTTAAGATGTGGTACCTCGCCCAACACGGCGGTTGGCAGGATTTCAACGGATTCAACACGAAAATAGGGTCGGCAGACGTAGATATTTCAGGCGTCGGCTATGCGGAGAGCATTGATGGGCTAAGCTGGATAAGACCTCCGCAGGATGTTTTCACATACGACGAGATTGTACATGAAACTCCCGCTCAACCCGACATGCCGACAAACATCGTGATACGAGCCCAGTCGTTCAGTTGCTTTATTGACCCGACAGTTCTTTGGGGCGCACCGGATAAATACAAAGCGGCATTCGATAACCCCGTGGATCAAAGACCGGACGGAGGGGATGTCGCCTGTTCGTGTTTGGCGTATTCTCCCGATGGCATTCACTGGACATATTACAACAAAGGGGAGCGTGTTACCTATCGTGCGGCGGATACGCAGAATCAGATATTGTGGGATCCAATAGGTGAGCGATACCTTCTCGTTACCCGCCACGATCTTGCTGGAGATGGTGGCGAGCAAAAAGAGACGCGCGGCACCCGGGTAATGGCGCACCACAAGGGCAACGACTTAATCAATCATCCAACGGCGTGGCAGGACCTTCAAATCCTTGCACTTGATGAACGGAAACGACGTCAAATTCATGCCTTGACCGTCTGGCCCTACGAGGGAGTGTATTTCGGTTTTATCGGCGCCTATGAATTTTTGACGGATGATGACTTTAGTAGTACGCCGGGAGACTTGGAAACCCGGCATGAAGAAAACATCGTTAACTTCTATATTACGACCAGTCGTGATGCTGTTGATTGGGATATGAGTTGGGTTTATGCCTCCGAAGCCCTGATTCCCCGCGGACCTGCCGGTAGTTTCGATAAAGACGGCATCCACGTCCCCAACCTGATTACTTATAACGACCGTCACTGGCTCTTCTACTGCGGCATGTCGGAACGGTTTGGTCACGACGATCCACAAGGCGTCATGGGGATTGGACTTGCAGCGCTGCGGCTTGATGGGTTCGTCTACCTTGAGGCGAAGGAGAAACCGGGAACAGTTGTAACGAAACCGTTTGAGTTGCGCGGGCGTAAGCTTCAGGTAAATGTCGAGGCCCCGGATGGGGAACTGCGTGTTGAGGTATTAGATGCGAAGGGTAACCCCCGCATAGGGTTTTCCGGCAGCCATGCAGAGGCGTACACCGGAATTGATGAATTGAGATTTGAAGCGTCGTGGGCGGGACACGACCTGTCAGCATTGGTCGGAGAGATAATACAACTGAAGTTTAGCCTTAGAAACGCGAGGCTTTACGCGTTTCAGATTCTGTGAGACGCATGACTACGCCAATGAGTATCGTGGATGCGCTTAAACAATGTACAACGCTAGTGATGCTCACTCCATTGTTAAACTGTTGCTTGGGACTAGGCTGTAGGGTTTCACGCTGTTAGGAGTGTTACAATATGGTTAATTTCGCAGTTGTCGGCTTGGGCATGGGGAATAACCGTGCGCGGATGATTAAGAACACGGATGGAGCCGAATTGAAATGTGTTGTCGATCTACAGGCGGACCTTGCAAAAAAAACGGCTGAAAACCTGGATACCGACTGGGGGACGGATTTAGACGACGTTCTTGGCCGGGCTGACATTGATTGTGTGATGGTGATGACGCCAAGCGGAACCCATGCCGAGATTGGCATACGCGTTGCGAAGGCTGGAAAACACGTAATCACTACAAAGCCAATGGATGTAAGCACGCAAGCCTGCGATCAACTCATCGCCGCCTGCAACGAAGCGGGCGTCAAGCTCGCCGTTGATTATCAAAGCCGCTATGTGGACAACAACTATCGTGTTGCCGAAGCCCTCCGGCGAGGGTGGCTTGGCAGACCGATTTTGGGAGAGGTGCGTTTCAAATGGTTCCGATCTGACGACTACTTCGAACATAACGGCGGTTGGCGGGGTACCTGGCAGATGGATGGTGGCGGCTCTCTGGCGAACCAAGGCGCCCATCTACTTGATGTTATCTCTTGGTTCATGGGCGATTTTGAATCCGCCTACGGCGAGATGGCGATTATGAACCACGACATCGAAACCGAAGATATCGGGCTAGCCATCGTACATTTCAAGAATGGCGCAAAAGGAGTCATCGTTGGCACGACGACTTTTCCCACGAATGCCTATTTCAGCGCGGAGGTGCACGGTACGGATGGCGGGATTCTGATTGAGGATGTGCTTAACGGCAAGATGCGTGTTTTTGGGGAAGGATTGGAAGAACGGCTTCAGCAAATCAACAACCCGATTCATAATATTATCGAAGATTTTGTGAAAGCGGTTGAGGAGGGCGGGAACGTGAGGGTTGATGGCAGAGAAGGTCGTCGCACGGTCGCACTCTTGGAAAAAATCTATGAGTCCGCTCGAACGGGGAAGACCGTTAGCGCATGAGGTAACTGCTACAACGCTTTACATGAAGCGCAGCGATTCCGATGGATACTCGGATATTGTACATGATTATTTTGCGCAAGGGAGTTCAATTCAAGAGTAATCAATTAGCCAAGCACAAGAAAAGTCGCTCAAAGAGCCGGCGTGGTCTTTTCCCGCCAAGAGTCGTGTGGGTGACATCGTGAGGTATACATGAACGAAGAAGAACGCTATCTTTTTGATCTGTGGGGCTATCTGGTTGTGGAAGATGTTTTAAGCAAAGCGGTGCTTGCGGAGTTAACGCACCTGATTAGCCATCAATACGACGCTGAACCGAATAATGAGGACATCTACAGCCAACGGTTCGGTGGATTTCTCCAATTGGAAAGCGATGCGTTTCGGAATCTACTAAATCATCCACGAATTATGCCATATCTCAAGGAACTGATAGGCGATGGTTTTCGGTTGGATCACATCTATGGCATCGTAATGCGGAAGGGAAATCTCGGGCTAGACTTGCACAGCGGTGGAACACCGTATAATCCATCGGAGTATTATGTATGCCGAAATGGGCAGATGTACAATGGTCTCACGGTTGCCTCGTGGGCGTTAACGGATATGCTCCCCAGACATGGTGGATTCTGTTGTATTCCGGGTAGTCACAAGAGCAATTTTTCATGTCCACCACAGTTGAAAGCTGTCACGAGTGCCCCTCAATGTATGAAGGGCATACATCAAAAAGCGGGAGATGTGGCAATTTTCACCGAGGCACTGGCCCACGGCACGCTGCCATGGGAAGCAGACCATCCCCGGCTTTCGATTCTGGTGAAATACAGCCCGGGCCACGCTTCTTGGTCGCAGAAGCAGTATCCGGATGAAATGCGCGCACAAATGAATTCGGAAGCCCAACGGCTCCTATTGGAACCCCCTTATGTCCATGGGCGGAAGCCGGTTGTGAACTAAGCCGTACGGCAAAACTACACGATTATTTTCACAATTCTGACCACAATGAGTCAGGCACATTTGACCTTCAAGGAGATTGAGTACCATGCCCAAGCAACTTACCTGTGAGCAGCTTGAAGCCTATCACCGAGATGGTTACATTGCCGTCGAAGACCTAGTGTCGTCCAAAGAGGTTGACGAACTCGGTCGACGGCTCCGCGAATATACACATGACGGGAAACCGATGGGAGAAATCCGAATACAGGTTGAACCGCGTGTTGAAAGAGGGGAACTCAAAGTCGATCATCCGGGCGACGGGATTCGCAAAGTAGGGAACCTTGTCCAAGGAGACGATCTATACCGCGCCCTCGGCTTGCACGAGAACATAGTCGGCATAATTGAACAGATTTTGGGACCCGACATCAAAATATTCCGTAATGATCTGTTGATGAAATCCCCCGAGGTCGGATCGCAGAAGGGCTGGCATCAAGATTCGCCATATTGGTCGATCAAGCCCATGGCGCTGTGTTCCTGCTGGTTTACCCTTGACGATGCGACGCCCGAGAACGGGTGTTTGGCCGCCCTCCGAGGTTGGCACAAAAAGGGGCCTCTCCCGCACGTCAAAGTCACGGATGATTTTGTCATTCAGGACGAATACAGGGACTCGTCTGATAGCGTTTTGGCGCCGGTTCGTGCAGGTGGCGGAGTGTTCTTCCATTCGTTACTCCCACACTACACAGCGCCAAATCGTTCGAATAAGTGGCGACGCGCAATCGCCCTATCCTATATGTCGGCAAAGTCTCAATACACGAAAGAAGGGGAAAGTCCGGTCTACTTTCACGTGAAAGGGCAGACATACCCGGGATGCGTGCGCTGAGTATAACTGACAATAATCTAAGGAGAAAACAATGGCACTGAAGATAACTTGGAAACAGGGACCGGCATATCCGGCGTTGGTTAAGGGACCGTCGGCTGGAATCGTAGATGGACGGTTCTTGGTCGCCGGGGGGATGTCTTACCCCTGGCGCGAGGTAGAGTACGGATTCTGGCTTGGGATTGACGAAGACACGGAGGCAATGCCGTCGCTTGTTGTTCCCGGCGAGCACATTGAGAGCGCTATTGGCAAATGGCATCCGCTTCCACATTTGCCGATAGGTCCTGGCTGGACCTCGGGCGCCGCGGTTGCCGGCGGTTTAGCTGTCGTGGGTGGGCGCCGCCGAGCGGTTGGGATGCGCGCCATCGCGGATGCTTGGTTTCTGGATGTGAGAGGCGGGGAAACGACCTGGGAACGCCTTCCCGACCGACCCACTCCCGCTATGGTACCGACAACTTTCTCACATGGCGAGTTTCTTTACACCGCTTTCGGCACCGATTGGCAACCCCACGAACATTCGATTGAAGACCCGAACATCTACCGCATGGATGTCGGAAAACGTTCGGGCTGGGAAGTTCTCACTCAATTTCCCGGCAAACCCAGATGGTTTCCCGGAGTCACTATCTGCAACGGGAAACTGTACGTCATCAGCGGACGCGACCAACCCGTGGGTGGAGTCAAGGATGTGCATCCCTATAACGCCCATAGAATAGGAGAGGATGGCACCGCGGTGTATGTAGCCTTTCGGGAAGTGTGGGAATACGACCTACAGACAGGAGTATGGCAGGAGTTGCCGCGTCCACCGAGAGCCTTTGCCAGTGAGGCATTTACTGTAGAAAATCGATGGATTGTATTGACCGGCGGCGATAGTTGGGTAGTCTACCCCGAAGGTGTTTCAGTAGCCATAAAGAGCTATGAGTCGGAGCTTGACTTTTTCTGTTATTCGCACGAATCGTGGGCTTATGATACGCAAACCGGCGAGTGGTCAGCACTAGATCCGCTTCCATACGGGGTGTGTTCACACAGGGTTGCGATATCGGGTAATCGCGTTTTCACAGTCGGCAACGAGACCGTGGACAAGAAGCGAAGCAACGCATACGGAACAGTATTTGAAGGCACAATCGAAATCTCCTGATTTTTAGTTTCCGCAGGAACGAGCGGTTCTTCAATTAATGGGTTCTAACGTTGATAAGCCAACACAAGCATTGGGATAGGGAACACATACTGTCCCACTGAAGCTAAAAGAGTCATAATGCTGGCAATCCGAGTATTACCGTTGCCTAGGCTTATCGTATGGAAAATTACTGTTAATCAAGGGTAAATCCGGGAGGAGTGGTTGGCTTTATGAAAACTTATCGAGCAGCTGTCATCGGTTGCAGCCGAATGGGAGCGTTCATTGACAACGAAGTGACAAGCTACCGCGGAATTAATCGGCCGTATTCGCACGCTGCCGGTTTCTATGCGGAGGATCGCACAGATCTTGTTGCGTGCGCCGATCTTCGTCCTTCCGTGATGGAAGAATTCGGTAGACGATACGACGTGCCGAAGCAACGACAGTACACCGATTATCAAGAGATGATCCATCACGAGAATCTCGATATCGTGGGTGTGGCAACTCAACCTGAACAGCGCGCCGATGTTGTCATCTTTGCGGCGGAGCACGGTGTTAAGGCAATCTACGCTGAAAAAGCGATGGCAGCGTCAATGGATGAAGCAGACGCCATGGTGGAAGCAGTGGAGCGCAACGGTGTTGCCTTCAACTTGGGAACGAACAATCGCTGGCACACCGGCTTTGACAAGATGAAGGAGATTATCGACAGCGGCGAGTTGGGACAACTTCGGACGCTGATTGTCTACTCAAACCAAACTCTGTTTAACAAAGCGAGCCACAATTTTGATTTGCTGCTCCGATTGAACAGCGACTGTCCCGCCGAATGGGTGTCGGCGTATCTCCCGCGAGGCGACGAACAGATTGATGGCGACACGGTGCTGGAAGATCCGGTCGGGCAAGGAACAATATATTGTCAGAACGGTGTGATGGCACATGCGCTCCTTGCTCCGTGTGGCGGATCCGAAGCGATTTGTGAGAAAGGGTGTGTGATGCGCTGGGACAGCCGCGAATGGGAGATTCGACGCTCAACCGATGTCCCGGGCTGGCGTACCTGCTTAATCTCTGATGCCTTTCCAGAGTTCGAACAAACTAGCACCACTGCCAATCTCATCAGAGACCTGATTCATGCATTGGACAGCGGCAATCCTGCCACCAAAGGCGGTGTTCGGTGCGCCTATGCCAGCACAGAACTAATCTTTGCTTTTATGGAATCACATTTACGAAATGGCGAACGGATAAATCTTCCACTGAAGGGATCCAAGTTGCGTCTGAAGCGAGAACGAGGTCCTAATCAGCCAAGGTTTAAGTCGTAAATAAACCTCGTCTTTACCTGCGGCATATCAACCAAGATTCCAAAGGCTCACATGGCGCGCAAAGAAAGACATTAGACTCCCAGTTACTGAAGGAGATTTTTTGTATGACTACAGACCTGCGGCAGGCTGTGCTGCATTCCGATTCGCACCTAAGCCGCTTCGACCCTCTTGAACGTATTCTCTTCTACGATGACTTCAACAAAGGAATGCAAGGATGGACTGGGCTAGTTGGTAACTATGAGGAATCGCTTGATTCTATGTTACCCGAGTATCGGGACATACGCCCGCCAATGCTCAGTAACCTGTCAATGTGGGATAGCGGCACCGTTGGCACCCTCACAGGCAACTACGCCTTGAAACTCGCAACACGGCCCCGTCCCGGTTCTTTCAGCGTGGGTATCAAGAGAATGACTTTCCGTCATGCGGGGCCCATTCGTCTTGAGGCCTATTTTACCTTTAAACCGGAGGCGACAGAGTTGCGTTTGGCAGAGACTGATGTACGCGCGGTTGGTGTCCTGTTTGATTTGCAGGTAAGCGATCGGACGGTAAGCAACCCACTACGAATTATGCCGCATATTCGCTACTTGAACGCTCTAGATGGCAAAGCGGTGGAACGCTGGCAGTACAAAAAAGACCGTATGTCTATGCACGACATCGGCGGTAGCGGCAAAACCCGCTCGCATTTTCACCTGGCGCCAGAGGGGTGGCTGGATTTGCCCGGCGGCAATCAGCGTCTGTGTTATAACGAGATTGCAACCAAGCACAACTGGTACTACCTGCGCCTGGACTTTGATTTGGAGACAATGTCATATCTGGGCTTTCAATGTAACGATTGCGTCTTTGATGTCTCCGGGATCGAGCCAATGCTGATACCTGCTATGCCCAATCTGTGGTGCATGTTAAATAGTTTTTTCTGGGTGGAAAGCGACTGCGATAGCCGCGCCTTTCTCTATTTGGATTCGGTACTATTGTCGGCAGAAATGGAGGAATGATTATGCGACAAAGTGCTACCGCCACTGTGGAATTAAACACCAAATGGCGTGACACATTTACCGCCGAACCGTTTGAAGTTGCGTGGGCGTCTGAAGCAATCTATTTCATTCGTGCTCTTGAATCGGAGGGAGTTCCCGGAGGAGCTAGCGCGCACGTCCAGATTTCGCCGGACGGAATACATTGGTGTGACGAAGGTACGCTTGTACCACTACCAGCGGCTCCTGGCACCACCTTTGCGCGGATTACTCATTTTGGGGGTTGGCTACGTCTAGTAGGAGAAATTCCCAACGGCGCACGTATGAAGGTAATTGTTCACGTCGTTCTGAAATCGTAGTTCGGATGCGCCAATTCTTGATTTAAGCCGCAAGCATTCGATCTTTGCAGAGTTCGAGTTTTAACGCATAATCTGCGCAATGTTATCCAGCATTCTGCTAGGCAAACACACTCTACGATTCTCACAATTAGGACTTGAAAACCACGATTTTTTTGTTGACAAACTTCCCAAACCTTTGGTAAACTACAAATGTATATGAAGGGTGATGTAATCCTTCGGTTTGATTTTCAATCATGGGATCACGAATAATCCTAGTGATAAGGAGGATTTGGTTCCGTGAATAGATTAATGAATCAGCTATCGGCTGGTTCCCTATTTCTAGACAAAACATAGTAATGAAAGGAAAAATGAGTCATGACTAATCTAATGACACAAACAAGCGCCAGGGTGGTTCTGAGCGCGTTGCTTATTCTCGCATTGGTATCTCCGGTTGCCGTTGCTGAGTTGGTGCTCCACTTTGACGCCAACACGCAGGAGAAAGGGGATGATTCCTGGATGGACAGCGTTAGTGGTGGAGCAGTGCCTATGGCAGACGACAAGCCCGCGGTTGAAGAGGGCATGATTGATGTCGCAGGGCAGGCATTCAACAGCAAGTACTATACTGCCTCGAAATCACGCCAATCGTTCGTTAATACTGACAATGAGCCCACCGACGATATCCCAACAGTTTTTCTTGAAAACTACACTATGGGAATCTTGGTGAGAATTAATGGGGGTCTCTTGGAACAAGAACATCAGATGTTAGGTATTCAATCTAATGCCCCAGAGGCAAACCAAACCTCGCGTATCTGGGTCAGCAACGGCGACGATGAAAATCCTGCCGGGAACATTACCAATGTCAACGTTATGCAGCCCGCCATCGGTCTCCGTGAGGACTATGGACTCGCGGACCACGGTCTGAGCTTAGGTGTTGGCACATGGCGGTTTGTTCATATCGCCTTTGAGAGCGGGATTGCCATTGACTTTTACATTGATGGCGAAAACACCGGGTCGCTCCCCTCCGGCGTAACATGGGACCCCGATCGTCCGATGAACATTCATGCGCTTTTCTGCCATAGTTTTGGCGAACAGCAACGGACCTTTAACGGCTCCATAGCTTACTACAAGGTGTGGGACGAATACTTGACCCAAGATCAGATACAGGCTGACATGGGTGGTGGCGCTGGCGGAGGTACCGCAGTCGATCCTGCCGACAAAGTTACGACAACTTGGGGAAATGTGAAGGCCCAATAATTGTCAATACCGACCTTCGGAAGGTTCATTGAAGAGCAAAGATTTGTGAGGTAGTGAGTTGTACGCGCACGGCGCATGAATTCATACGTGTGTCGTGCGCATTACCACACCGCACAAAATTTTTGATTGTCAATCAACCTTACGATTTGTTGACAAACTTTCAAAGCATTTGGTAAACTAAAAGGTATCTGAAGGGTGACATAACGCGCGGTTTGATTTTCAATCATGGAATCACGTACAATCCTAATGACAAAGAGGATTTGATTCTGTGAATAGATTAATGAATCTACTATCAGTTAGTTGACTTCTGATAGACAAAACCAAGTAATGCAAGTAATGAAAGGAAAATGAGTCATGACTCATATAATGACACAAACAAGCGCAAGGGTAGTTCTGAGCGTATTGTTTATCCTTGCACTCGCATGCCCGGCTGCAATCGCCGAATTGGTTCTCCACTTTGACGCCAACACTCAGGAGCGCGACGATGATGCCTGGATGAACAGCGCTGGCCCTGGTGGAGCAGTGCCTATGGCCGACGACAAACCCGCCCTTGAAGAGGGTATGATTGACGTTGCCGGTCAGTCATTCAACACCAAATATTACACCGCTTCAGCACCAAGGCAAGTGTTTGCTACGCCAGGCGATGAGCCCGACGACAATGGCCCAACTGTTTTTCTGGAACACTACACGATGGGTCTCTTGCTGAAGATTAACGGCGGTAAGTTTGAAGAACCTTCGGAGCATCATTTGATCGGTATTCAATCTGATGCCAATCAGAAAAACCAAACCTCGCGTATCTGGGTCAGCAACGGCGACGATGAAAATCCTGCCGGGAACATTACCAATGTCAACGTTATGCAGCCCGCCATCGGTCTCCGTGAGGACTATGGACTCGCGGACCACGGTCTGAGCCTAGGTGTTGGCACATGGCGCTTTGTTCATATCTCGTTTGAGAGCGGGATTGCCATAGACTTCTACGTTGATGGCGAACTCACAGGGTCGCTCCCCTCTGGCGTAGTGTGGGACCCCGAGCGCCCGATGAATCTCCATGCGATATTCACCCATAGCCATGCTGAAGAGGCCCGAACCTTCAATGGCTCGATTGCTCACTACAAGGTGTGGGATGAATACATGACCCAAGAGCAAATTCAGGCTGACATGGGTGCAAGCGCTGGCGGTGGTACTGCAGTCGATCCTGCCGACAAAGTTACTACAACCTGGGGTCAGCTGAAGACTCAGTAATTGTCCCAACCAACCTTCGGAAGGTTCGTTGAAGAGCAAAGATTTGTGAGGTAGTGAGTTGTACGCGCACGGCGCATGAATTCAGACGTGTGTCGTGCGCATTACCACACCGCACAAAATTTTTGATTGTCAATCAACCTTCCGAAAGGTATTCCTGTAGTCAATTTCAACATTATGTGTCATGCATAATGGTGATGAATCATTCGCGACGAACCGTGGTATCCAACGTTCCCTCGCTGATGCTAATTGCTTCGACTAATCGCCTTCCCAATTGGATAGCCGACCTGATACCTGCCGTCTAGATTTCCCTTCTGAAAGCGACACCTTCCCTCAATTGGGTTTGTCCATTTTGCAACATCGAATTTACCGGTGGATTAGTGCGCGTGAACGGATTCGATTGAATCAGGTACAATGGCACCCTCTGATATAGTAGAGAGCGCAAATTTATGAATCCTTACTATGCGACTATGCGATTTTCGGAAGTAGTGTTCAATTCCGCTAAAGTCATCTTGTCAACCATTAAATGATAAAGAGAGTTAAAACAAAGCGAGTTCACATTTTGTGGGTCAATGCCTGCGACAATACCGTTTTAGGAAATTTCCGCCTGTCTGGTAAGCCCTGTCTGGTAAGCAAGGTGTCTTCGCCTTGACGGTCTTAGTGGTAATCGTAGTTAATCAGAGACAGGGAAGGTTATACTAAGCAAAATATTTCTACCATTCAGTTATGAAATTTGACAATCTTTCTACATCAATCTAGACGGAGAGAAGAATGAAGAAGGCTCTGTTGGTTCTGAGCATGATATGGTTGCTGGTTGGTAACACTTGTAGGGCTTGGTGGTCTGGTGGTCACGGGATTCTCACTCGTGCGGCTGTGGAGGCGGTGCCCGATGAGATACCGGAATTTTTTCGTTCCGGCGGTGGGATGATTGCTCATTGTGCATTTGATCCGGACGTTTCAAAGAATCGCGGAACTCCCGTTGTAGCAAGCAGCGAACACTCCGAACACTATATCGATCTTGAATTGTTACAGGGGCGCTCCTTGCCGAAGAATCGGTACGAATTTACACAGCTATGCACTGAACTCGGCATCCGACCGGAGAAGGTAGGGCTCGTTCCTTACGCGGTAGCAGAATGGGCAGAACGCCTCGCCGTTGCTTTCGCTGAACATCGGAAGTGGCCAGATAACCTTTTCATCCAAAATAAATGCATGGTCTACGCAGGATTCCTTGCGCACTATGCCCAAGATATGTGTCAACCCTTGCATCTGACAGTCGATTTTAACGGCCGCCGCCAGCCAGACGGAGCTCTGCTGCATAAGGGGATTCATGAAAAAGTAGACGCCTTGGTTGAGTTTCTTGAAATGAAGCCTGCTGATTTAGCAGAAGCACAAGAAATAGCCCCGTTAGACAATCTCATGACAGACATTTCGAAATCGGTTGAAAGCGGGTACGCTCTTGTCGACAGGGTTTACGATCTTGCTGACAGCCTGCCCAATACTCGTGATAAGGAGTGGACCTCCGTGCCGGAGGTTATCGAGTTCGCGCGTGAACGTGCTCGCGAATCCGTGCGGTTCACAGCTTGTCTTTATCTTACCGCGTGGAGGATTTCAAAAACCGTTGAGTTGCCAAGTTGGCTGGATCGATCTGAATCCGACAAGTAGGTGGGTTCTCAGCCTGAGTTAGGAGGATTGCCTCCTAAGCCGCGCGGTTGGCATATTTATGTGTGTTACAGGGCGTGTCGTCTCGACAGCTGTGGAACCAACCTGCGTCGGCAATCTGAAATTCGGAGGATTGAGTCAAGACTGTTAATTCTTGATATGCGATGAAGAAGACAAATCGGGCAATTCACTAAAGAGGTGGCTCAGAGGACATAGCAAGTTTTGTATACTGATTATCAGTTCCGTGAATCCGCCGTGAATTTAGATCGATGAACCAAATACGGAAATCTTTTTTGATTCAGAAATGGTATAACATCTAAATGAATTATCCCAATGATACACGGACACAAGGTTCCAATAAACCTCCTCAAAGATTGTCCACATCATTCGTTCTTCTTGTAACACACACCTTGTCTTTCATTCTTTGGGTTAATGTTATCTTCCTCGGTTCAATTGGCACACTGTCGTATGCAGACATCATTGCCAAGTCGGATGTTGATGGCATCACCGTCGAATTTAATCTTCCCGGCTTGAATGTGACATCGATTGAACGAAACGGCGTTAAGTATCAGTCGGTGTCGTACGAAGAATGCGGTTATACCTCTGAGGAGGGTAATCCCTACCTTCCGGTTTCACGAATCCTTCTCGGCGTCCCTGTTGACACGAGTTTCTCTGTTGAGGTTCTACACGCAGCGAATGAAACTCGGGCGCGCCATCGTCTTCCGCCTGTTCCATATCGTGTGCTCTCGCGAGAAAACGACCTTCTCACATCACGGAGTGACAGAGATTGGTCAGAAGAGCAAATTCAAGCCCCCACTGAGGAGTGGCGTGAAGATGGCCCCGCGTACCAAACAGGCGCAATGTTCCCCGCCAATCTAGTAGATATCGTCTATGAGGGGTACATCCGGTCTCAACGCGTAATTTGTCTCGCACTACATCCCGTCCAATATAAGTCCAAATCAAGGTTGCTCCGACTCCATCCCCGTATGGTCATCCGCGTAAATTTTCACTCCACGGCATCGGACTTCGTTTCAACCTATAGAACTTCATTTTCTCAAAGCAGAATGTCTCCCTCTTCGATTGTTGAAGAGCCTGAGACATTCGAACGCACGTTCCGCAACCTTTTGGCAAACTATGATGCGGCGAAAAAGTGGCGTGTGCCTAGAGAACAAACCTTGAGCGCCCCGGCTATGCAGCACGCTCCCACATCGCTTCCGGGTGAGGTTCAATACAAAATTCTCGTTGATGAAACAGGCATCTACCGATTGACAAGAGACGATCTCATTAAAAAATGGGGAATCGACTTAGGGCAAGTACCAGTGCGCAACCTCCATCTTAGAATCGGCGAGGTGGAAGTGCCCATCTATATTCATGGTGAGGAGGATGGAAGTTTCGATTCAGGAGATTATATTGAATTTCTCGGCTTGGATGCTCAGAATAGGTACACGCATTGGAATGTCTATTGGCTGCGTGTGGAACGTGAACCGGGGATGCGCGTCTCGCAAATCGACGCGACTCCTGATGATCCTACAGCAACCGTTATTCCCGTGTTCCGGTCAAGAATTCACTTTGAAGAAGATCTGCTGACGAGCAACCTGGAACATCGCTTCCCAGAAAGAGTCTCTCAGGGAGACAAACACGGTTGGTTTGATGCACTGGACTTCTGGTATTGGGATGGAATCAGGAATGCGGGCGATTTTAATGAAATGAATCTAGAATTTCCGCTCTATGACCTCGCTCGGAGTTTTGTCCAATCCAAGATTCAGGTCGCACTACAAGGTGGCACGCCGACGCAGCATGAGATCCTGACATCCATCAACGGTGTTCGAATCGACAACGCAAAATGGAGGCGTCAAGACGCAATCTCTGTGGAGAAAATGCTGCGTGTATGGGACAATCTAAAGGACATCACTCAAGGCGATTGGAACACCTTAACCCTCACCCGCGTTGATAGTACGGTAGAAGATGACACAACTCGGTACCCATACCATGTTTATGTGAACTCATTTGATGTGGAATACACCCGCTTGTTGAAGGCCGTCAACGACTATCTTGAGTTTTCATCTCCTGGCAGCAACGAATCTTATGCTGTCCGAAAGCGTCGCAACTTGGAATACACCGTTCGAACTTTTCTTGCGCCCGATGTGGAAGTGTTTGAGTACGATGGCACGGGTTTGATTTCCAAGTTAAAGAATCCCATCGTTTCGCGTGTTGGTTTGGATTTGGCAGAACGCGACCGTCTTCGCGCGATCTTGAATGTCAACGCCGCAGGCGGTACCGAGGGTGTTGATGATCGGCGCATAAGCGTTCCTCGGGTTGCTTACGATGCAACTTTCCAGGTGCCGGACACGCATGATGCACAATTTGTAGCCGTTTCGTCTGCCGGCGTTCGCGAACCTGTTCGTGTTGAAGCAGTACCGGTAAGTGAACTACTCTTACCTTCCAACGGAGCAGATTACCTCATAATCACCCACCCTGTGTTCCGTGAACCGTCCAAACGACTTGCACAGTGGCGTTCCGGCCCAAAGGGCGGCGGATTTAGGACCAAAGTAGTTGATGTCACTGAAATCTACAATAGCTTTGGAAAAGGAATGGTAGATCCAAAAGCTATCAAGCGTTTTCTGACGTATGCTTACCAAAACTGGGAGCCTCCGGCACTTTCCCATGTGGTCATTATGGGAGATGGTACATACGATTTCCTAGGAGTAGACAAAGAACTTTACCCGGAACCGCCTGAGGATCTTGGTTATATTCCTCCTCACTACATCTGGACAAGTTCCTACGGACGCACTTCTGCTGACCACTGGTACGCCACCGTGAGTGGATTGGACGAACTCACGGATTTTTATATCGGTCGTTTGACTGCGGAAACCCTGAATGAGGCAACCGGAATCGTTGATAAAATAATTAATTACGAGAATAAGAGACCTAATGGAAGTTGGCGGCGCCAAATCATCTCTGTGGCAGACGATGAAGTGAATAATTCTGGTGATTTCATTTTCAAGAAGAGCTTAAATGAAATTGCACAAAGCCATACGTTACTGGGTTATGAGACAATAGAGATTTTTCTTGAAGATATCATTGATTTGGTGGAAGGGAATCCCGACGATTACCCTGATACGCTCCCGAAGCATATCGCAAAGGAGCGGATAATTCGAGCTTTAAGCAACGGTGCCGTGCTTGCTCAATATGCCGGTCATGGGGGTAGAATTGTTTGGGCGCATGAAAACATCTTCGGCAATGTTTCAGTCGATCTTGTCGAGCAGACACCGCATATCCCATTTATGCTTGTGTTGAGTTGCTACAACGGCTATTTCGATCAACCCGGTGAGCCGAGTATGGCAGAAAAGCTGCTTCGGAAAGAGAAAGGCGGCATTATCGGCATGCTCAGCGCCTCACGCTTGACCTACGGCAGTGGTAACGATGCCCTGAATCGAATCATTTTCGATCATTTGTTTAAGCGCAATGAACGACAGCTCGGTGCGCTTAGCTTTGATACAAAAGTTGAGCTTTTAATTAATAGAGGAGTAACCGGCAATATTGATGTGATGATGGGGTACACCCTCTTCGGCGATCCTGCTACGAAGTTGGCAATGGCCGATTACGAAATGCAGCCTAAAGTCAAATCCAAGACTGTTGTGCCCGGTGGGACGGTCGAGATCGCAGACGGCCGGATATTGGATGTAGTTTATGATCCTCGACTCAAGCACAAACAGTTTAAGCCGACATCGGATTTCGATGGTAGACTACAAGTCAAAGCCATTTTTCCCGGCAAGTATGCGACCGGTCAAGGTGACAATGGAGCAGTTGAATTCTACACCGGAGATGTAATAGTCACGAAGGAAGCACAGGTCACTAATGGAAGTTTTCCAGCACTGGTTATCGCTGTTCCGGACAACATCAATTCGGGCCCAGCTCATGTCGAATATTATGCCGAAAGTTCTACCCATATCGCAGTCGGTGGGACCTCACTCACCGTGTTAGAGCCGAAGATTCTGGATATTCAACCTGAGGTAGTGGATGAGGCATCCTTCCGTATCTCCGCCCAGGTTTCTGACGAACTTAGTGACGAAGGCATCAAAGAGATTGTCCTCTCGTGGAGAAATCCCGAAACTCGTAATTGGGAAACTGTAATCATGATTCCGGACCAACCACGCGGGAAAGGTTGGTATACCGTGCCATCGCCGTTACTATTATCTGCCAATGGTGCTGCAATTCGGTATGACATCCAAGTCACCGACATTGATGGCAACGTAATCACCTCCGAATTGTTGAGTTATCGACCCGTGGTTTTTCCAAATCTCAAGCCAGTCGACGCCGAGGCGTACTCTAACGAAGCGCTTATCTATTACCATTACTCGCCAGAAATTGATGCATGGACCCTTAACGCAGATATCCAGCAAGTTGAAGATGTTGAGTTGAAAGATACGGTGGAAGTGGTTTTCTTCGATGGAAACCCAGATCTGAACAGCGATAATGTGGTTGATTCTGAAGCCCGACTGCTTGGTCAGGTCCAAATACCACCGGATGCTTGGCAGAGACGGGATCCGCTTGAAATTCACAAAACTCCAAACTTTCAAGGGCAAGCTCTGGTGCAACCGCGCGCGTTTCATGCAGATCCGCTCAATACCAATTGGCTTGTAACCGCTACTCTTCGAAATGAATTGCCAATCGGAGACCACAAAATCTTTGTCTGGATTGATCCGGTATTTGATGTAAACGCATCGCCAGGGGGACAGGTGCGGGAGGGGGACGACGAAGACAATGTTGGGCAGCACAATGTCCAAGTTCGAGATACCTTAATCGGAAAAACCGCGAAACGAGTTTTCAGCCACGACGGTGTTATTGATTTTCGAATGCCAAGAAATCTTGCATCCCAACCTGAAGTGTTGACGATTATGGAGATGACAGAGCAGGAGCACGCTCATCTCGTCCAACAAAACACCTTGAGGCGAATAAATTTGCCAAACGGGAGTCAGGCTGTTGCCTACAATGTGACGATTAAGGACGCAGAACCGAATGCTCAATTGAACCAACCCGTAACTACCGAACTCCGATTTGATCTTGATGCGCTTAAATGGGGGATTAGCGAAGAATTGTTCGGGAAATTGGACACTAACGATGATGATACCTTAATAGATTTCAGTGACTTCACACGCGAGCAGATTACGGCAATCAATGCCGGTGCAGAACAACGAGCAAAAGAGATTGGTGTGTATTTGTGGGTCGAGAGGTTGGGGCAGTGGACACGCTTAGCGTCCGAGTTGATTACCGCAGCAAACGGATCTATTGAGGTGCAGCCGACAATCGCAAGCGCAACGTCTTCAAATTTCGGGGGCGGAGGTCTCTTGAATGTGCTGCTGGATCCAGCGGAAACGAGGATTGGTCGAAGGGTACTACTCTTTACATCGGCGTCAACATACCGGTTGTTAGTCGGAGAGGACACTGCCCCCTTAAAAGTGGTTGCGTCCGATCGATACGTGGGATTTCCGCAGGATCCACCGGTCTATACAGATGGTGTTTCCATTGACATTGAGTATGACAGGAAGGGATTTCGATTTGGAGATGTCCTTACTTTCGACGTTATCCAAGACAGCGCGAGCGGAGATTCCTCGTTGTATGCTGTTTCTTACCTTGAGGAAAACAGAGGGACAGGCGTGATGCAATATTTGCGTCTAGCGCCGGGTTCGAACATGCCGCGAGACCAATGGGTTATCTTGTTCGTTGATTCAGAACATTTTCAGATAGAGGGTCAAGAAACCGGAATCCTGTCACGGAACGGAAATCCTATTCAAGGGGTAGTAGGCGAAGAATTCAGTTTTCCCGAATTCGGACTAACACTTAAACTCACTCAGGGACGCTGGATGTTTGAGGCAGGGGACAGTTTTACGTTTGAAACCAGAGAGGTTGGACGGGTACGCGCCGAGGTTCCAATCCTCGGACCATTGACGTTGATGCGAAGTGACGATGTTATTCCCCCAGATATTCAGCTGACAATCGGCGAACAGAACTTCGTGGATGGCGACCCAGTTTCTGCGGATCCTCTCATACAAGCAACATTAACAGATAACAACGGGATTGACTACATCACACGCCCCATTCGCATGGAGATGCTTTACAATCAGGATGCTTCCCTCGTACCGGCGACAGAATATCGATTAAGCCATCAACCTAGCTCTAGCCAAGTTGTTTTAAACTATCGACCCCCTAGGCTTGATCCGGGTACATATCAAATTCGACTTGCAGCAAGCGATCTTGAGGGGAATGAATCCGAGAAAGAAATTGAATTTCGTGTGCACAAAATCCTGCAATTGTTAAATGCCACAAACTATCCCAACCCGTTTACCGATGAAACAACTATCACTTGTGAACTCACTGGGGAAGCCGATGAGATCGGCATTAAGATTTACAGCTTGTCTGGAAGACTGGTACAAGAGTTTACAGAGGCCGCAACTGCCGGATTCATGATGATTCCGTGGGATGGACGCGATCGAAATGGCGAAGAGATCGCGAATGGCGTCTATTATTGTAAGATTCGGGTCGAGAAAGCAGGAGAGAGAGGCCTGACCGAATTTATCAAAATCATGAAGCTGAGATAGCTGTATCTAATCCCCAAAAAGCAGGGAGTTGGCAGTCGTTGAATTCTGGAAAATATTGGATTAAGAAAAACTACCCCATCTCCAAACAGGATTGGATTGGAAGATTGCGTTTCAAATCTCGCGTTTTGCGTGGTTTCTGCGTTGTATTCATCATCTTTCTTGGCCAGTCCTTCGCTCAAGCTGCTACCAAATACGCGGGAGAGTTTCTGACGCTTGGTGTAGGGGCACGTCCGTTGGGAATGGGAGGAAGTTTTGTGGCAATTTCCGATGACTCAACGGCGACATACTGGAATCCGGCGGGACTAGGGTACTTAAGTCATTCTGAAATTTCGCTTATGCACTCTAGTCTTGGCGACCTAAACAGCTATGACTTCGTCAACTATGTACAGCCCTTCGGTAGAAACAGTTCCGTTGGACTTAGCTGGTTGCGAGTGGGTGTAGATGATATTCCAATCACGAACTTACCCATTCCTTCAGGTGGTGTCGGTCCCGGAAATCGACCTAGGATTGAGCGCACCTTCAGCAACACAGACAATGCGTTTATCCTCTCGTATGGTAGGGGGATTGGCCCTGCGGCATGGAGATTATTTTCAGGGGGAAATGCCAAGGTAATCTATATTTCGACACTCAGAAACATCAATGCAGTCGGTATTGGTGGTGACTTTGGCATTCTCTGGCAATCCACTCAAGATAAAGCCAATCAGCTATCCATTGGTGTTATGGCACAAGATTTCTTCAAAACGAAACTTTACTGGAACACCCCGCCGGACGAATCGGGACAAGCATCAAACACAGATACGATAAACCCCAACTTCAAAATAGGTTTTTCCTACAGCGCAGATGTTGCCGCGCTAAATAGCCAGCTACTGCTAACTATCGACACTGATAGCCTATACTCGTTTGAAATGCACTATGGCGCTGAGTATGTATTCGCACAGTTACTCGCGTTGAGGATTGGCTTGCAGGAGCGAAAAGGGGTGACCACAACTCGCCTTATGACTGCTGGAGCGGGGCTTAAACTGTCTTTCTTGACAGGCGCAGCTTTTTCAGTTGACTACGCATACCTCGGCAATGAGGAACTTGGCGCTAGTAATCGAATCTCTCTCATGACACGTTTCTGAACCGTTACAAGGGTAATATTCCGCCACAGTGCGCGATAGTCAAATCTATCCTACCTCCGAAACTCCCGTTAAGCTTCCATTATCCGTACTTCTTCAATCTGGTTCGAGACGAGCCACTCCAATAAATCCTCCTGTTCGTCGGTGATTTCAATTTCAGCTTGATTTTGGTCATCTAGCGGGGAAACAACATAGAATACGCCATCCTCAAGCAGTTCAGTGGTGCGAGCAATGGGAAAGAAAAATTCGTCGGAATTGCCGGTGTCATGAATTCGGCCCTCGGTGAAATATGGAAGTTGATTTCTCAATGTGGCTGAAATTTCATACGGGGCAATTTCTGTTTTATCCAGTGGAATCACATGGTATTTTGTCATGGCTTTCTTCTCAAAGGTAAACGTGCTTACGCAGGTGCGAGCTTCCCAAGCACTTTTGGTCGAGCTGCTCCAGTGACCTGTGGTAGCCCTGCTTGGTGGCCGTGAATAGCTTCATTGGCGAGTATTGCGAACGCTATAGCTTCCTTTCCATCGCTAGGAATACCGTACGAATCAGAGGATAGGATGGGAATTGGATTAAACAATTTTTTCAACCGCTTCATCAAGGTTAGGTTGTAAGTTCCACCGCCACTTACACAAATCTCATCAATGGAATGATGGGGGAATAAAAATCGGTCGTAATGGTCAAAAATCGTTCGCGCGGTAAATTCTGTGACTGTTGCAACCAAATTCTGCGGCGACACTTCGTATGCTTTAGCTTGTTCAAATGCTTTTTTGGCAAACTGTTTGCCATAGGCTTCCCTCCCCGTGGTCTTTGGCGGTGTTGAGTCCAAGAAGGTGTCTCGAAGCCATTCATCCAGCAGGACTTCACTGGTACACCCTTGCGCCGCAATCTGTCCCGATGTGTCATAGGTCTGCTTTCCATGTGTAACAATTTCTATCACCGCATCAATAAGCATGTTTCCGGGACCTGTGTCCGAACCAAGCACTTCGCAAGCGTTCGCCCCCGCGGGGATAAGAGTGACATTAGAGATACCTCCGATATTTTGCAGTGCAATCGTCCGATTTGCTTGTCGGAACAACAGGAAATCAACGTATGGTACAAGTGGCGCACCTTGCCCGCCGGCTGCAACATCGGCAACTCTGAAATCTTCAATGGTAGGGATACCTGTTTGATGCGCGATGACCGCAGCCTCGCCAATCTGCATTGTAGAAGGGATGTGAGACGTTCCCATCTGCGGAGGAAGATGATGAATCGTCTGACCATGGCTTCCAATAAGATCGACCGTATCAATAGAAATGCAAGCCTTTTTGGTAATCGACAGAGCTGCCTCGGCAAATTTTTCACCGAGAAGGAAATTCATTTGGCAGATCTCATCAACGCGAGAAGTTTCGGGGTCAAAAAGATTGAAAATTCGTACACGTAATTCTTCTTCAAAGGGAAAACTGTCGAACGCAATGAGTTTCATCTGTGTGGATAGGCCGTGTCCGCAGATTTCAACGAGCGCGGCATCGACTCCATCGGCAGAGGTGCCGGACATCAGGCCAATCACTCTTTTCGTCTGTTTTTCAAAGAGAGTCTGGAATGCCTTCATTAGTTATTTCGCCAGAGTAACTCCCCAAATGGCTAGCGAGTACGCAACGATGGTCTGGGTTGATTTGTAGAGTCAAGTATGAATCGACAACAGGCAATCCCAATCAATTGAGACTCGGGATGAGACTCGGAAAGGTTGATATTCAAACGTAAATCAGAAACGGTGTCCGTCTGCGTGCAAAGTCATCAAGGTCGCTGCGCCAGTCCTGAAGGATTTCGGTTGGAGAGCGCCTTTCGATGATTGCCAGACGCAGCGAATCCGTTCCCGACAGCAGATCGATGAAGTGTGTCCCATCGGTCTCAAGAAACTCAAAGTGATTGGAATAGGCTTCAACAACCGTCGCAAGTAGATACAGGACAATCTCTAACGGCATAGCTAGTTTTCTATCCAGTACATGCACACTTACACCGTGGCACAACTCATCCACATACTTCGAAAGCGACGGCACAAAATGAACGGGGCGGAAACGCACACCGGGGAGTTCCAAACAGTTCAAGGTTTCCGACCACTTATCGGCATCAATCCATGGCGCACCAATCCACTCAAATGGCTTTGTTGTCCCACGTCCTTCCGACAAGTTTGTCCCCTCAATAAGACATGTCCCCGGATATAGAATCGCCGTGTCGAGAGTTGGCATACTAGGGGATGATGGCACCCACGGGAGTCCGGTTTGGTCGTACCACATACTCCTTGTCCAACCGCGCATCGGAACCACGTCAAGTTGCAAATTTAGTCCTAATTCAGCCTTGAAGAGAAGAGCGAGTTCGCCGATGGTCATGCCATGCCGAATTGGGATCGGATGCGCGCCGACGAAAGATTTGTAGTTGTGCTGAAGCAAAGTCCCCTCAAATCGATCCCCGCCAATGGGATTCGGGCGATCTAAGACAAGAAACTCAACGGCGTACTCGCAAGCTGCCTGCATTGCTAGAAGCATCGTTGTGATAAAGGTGTAGTAGCGCGCGCCGACGTTCTGGATATCGTACACCAATGTATTGATTCCCTTCAACATCTCCTGAGTGGGCTGAAGGGTTTCACCGTAAAGGCTGTAAATCGGAATCAGATGTCGTTCATCAGCCGTGGAGGTAATTTTGAGCATATCATGGTGGTCTCCCCATATTCCGTGTTCAGGACTGAAGAGTGCCATGAGGCGAGTCTTCGGACACTCTGCAAATAGGCTCACATTGCTCCGAAGATTTTCATCGACCCCGGTTTGGTTAGTGATTAAGCCGATGTTTCTTTCTTCAATTAGGTGTGGTTTTTCACGGAATAGAACCGTCAATCCGGTATCAATCATTAGCTACACGTGCCGAAGACCAATTTGTGAAACTCGTCTCGGAAACCAAGAATTCCTTCGCGGGACGCATCTGGATGAACCCGGTTTGTAAGCAGGATAGCAAACATCCTTCGTTCAAGATGAAGGCGAATAGACGTACCTGTGAAACCGGTGTGATAAAGTGAATCGTCCTTTAGAATAATCCAACCTATGCTACGTTCCGAATTCAGTCCTGCAGTGTAGGTTTTGCTTAGTTGATGAATACTATCAGATGTTAGTACACTATCTCCGCCATTGACAAGAATCCGACAGAATTTTGTGAGATCCCTTGCTGTTGAAAAGAGACCAGAATTCCCGGCAACACCGCCTAGGAAATTGGAGTTTTCGTCATGAACCTCGCCGCAGAGAATTCCCGTGCGCCAGTCGTATCGTTCGCCGTTTGCCATACGTCTCTCAAATTTGTTTGAATCCTCTGTGGCGGCACAATTGTCCTTCCATGCTGAGGGTGGACAATACCGAGTGGTCGTCATTTCAGCGGGTGCGAAAATGCATTCCTGCGCCAAACGGCCTAGTGATTGTCCACTAGTGCGTTCAATGAGCTCACCGAGCAAAATGTACCCAAGACAGCTGTAAATAACCTGCTGACCGGTTGGGTAATCAAGTTCTATTTCGCCAAGATACCGTGAAATCTCATCTCTCGATTTTACTTTGAGATAGAGTGGGCGCCACGCCGGCAGTCCAGATGTGTGGGTGAGTAGATGTAGGAGCGTTATCGTTTCGCGGTTGAATTCGGGAAGGTACTTTTTGACGGGATCGCGAATATCCAATATCCCATCTTCAGCAAGGTGCACAACTAGTGTCGCGACGACGATTGGTTTGGTCAACGAGGCGAGATCAAAAATGGTATCACGCCGCATTGGCTTGGTTAATGGCAGCACCTTGCGGTGTCCGAACGCTTCGTGATAGGTAACCTCACCGTCTTCAGCGATTACGGCAACTGCGCCGGGAAAGATCCCATCGGAAATGCCTTGCTGGAGCAGGGAAGAAATCTGCTTTGAATTCATGGATGTACATCGCGAAGATGGGGTGACTGATGATGGCTCAAGACTTTTTGCGCATGATTAGGAATTGTAGGTTTACACCTTGGCATCCTTCGCATTTTTAATTGACTCAAAACTGTTGGAACCAGTTTTGCTTCGCAACCACGGCAAAAGCTTGTCCTGGCAATATTTCTAGGTCGTCGTCGAGTGCACCGGACGCAATGTCATTGGGAAGAAATGGATGAAATGTACCGTTGGCGTATATCGAAATGAGGGAAATCTTGTCGAGAAAGACTGGGTATTTGGCGAAATCGCTTACGCGGTTGATGCCAGCTTCCGTGTGAGGAACGCCAACCAGGTTGGGCCCTGGAAATAGTCGAATTGCTCCCTCAACCGGATCGCCGGCAAGGTCAATGGACATAGCATTCCTTAAGGAGACGAGTATTCCCGTGTACGGTTGAATGGCAGCATTGGCGGAAATGTCGGCGTCCGAAGGCTCGAAGAATACTTGAAACTGCGCGGTTCCGCCGCGCGTCGGCGCTGGCGTGGTAATCAACCAATGCACGTTGCTTTCCCCTCCTAACGCCACAAACAAATCGCTAACCTTCGTAATGGAGCGAGATTCGCCGTTGACCTCCGTATCCAATCTCGGAAGATGAACCATGCTGGTTCCTGCAGGCACCGAAAGGCTAAAACTCTTGGGCGTCTCAAGATTGAGTGTTTCGAGTTGCTGAAGCATGATATCAATATTCGCGCGGGTAGTGGTGTCTCCAATGAATTTCCACCGAATAATCCCACTCTTATCGATGACAAACGCGGATGGTCTGGCGATGTTAGTTATGCTAAGAACGCCGTAAGCCTTTATTGTCACTAGATCCTCATCGGATAATATCGGGAATTCCACAGCAACCTCGCCAACAAAAAATGCTTTTGATACCGCCGGTTTGTCGACGCTAATGGCGTACAGTTCGGCGCCAAGCTGGCGGAAATCGGAATAATGTCCCTTCAACTCCACGAGTTGGTCCCGGCAGAACGGTCAGAACTTGCCGCGATAAAAGATGAGTACCACGTTTTCGGACCTGCGATGGTCGCTCAGCGTAATAGATTCGTTATCCGTGTTGGGAAGCGTAAAATCCGGTGCTTCATTACCAACCTCATTTCCAACAACACCTTGAGCGCTACTCCAAGCGCTAAACAGAAATACAATTATCAAAAGCAGAATGGTTCGAAAATCTATCTTCACTGGAAACCTCCTGTATTGGAAATTTTAGGGAATTTTAGTATACAATGACTGCCCATCAATCGAATTACATTAAGGATATTAACAGATTGTCCTACAATCAGTCAATCGTTTTTTTTGGCATTTCTTGGACAATCCAAAGAGCGAGATAAGGTAAAATATAGCATAAGATTGAAAATATGGAGATTATGACGAAGTGAAGTTAGATGCAGTCCTTCCTCCTGACTGGACAGCCCGCCTAGGTTGAGTTGAGTAAGCATTCACGTGCCAATGAAGCGAAGGTCTTTGAAGGCAGGGCTGTCCTTATCAATTGTATTGTTTGTGACAGATATGTTAGAATACTTTCGATTGATGAGTTGCCAATTTCGTCGATCCAAAGTTTGGATTGGCACTTCAGTTTTGCCCCAATCCAAACCTCATGGAATGAACCTGAGTGTTAGGTGTAAGCCGTCAGTACCTATCTTCGTCACTGGCACAACAGAGAAATCATGATAAATCAATGGTATCAATTAACCAAGATTTCACCCCTTTCGCGACACGCATGAACGTTGAGGGATTACCCGATATCGTAGTAGAAACCTTCAAGTTTTATTATACGCAACTAGCCGACGGACACACCGGTCTCATTCCAGAGAGTGACATCACCCCGGTTGAACACCTTCCAGACTTAGAAAAGTTCCCGAAAGAATTGGCAAAAGTTGGACAGCGTTTATTACCAAAGACCATCGTATTGAAGTTGAATGGTGGTTTGGGGACCAGCATGGGCATGAATAGAGCAAAATCGTTGCTAACCGTTAAGGATGAATGGTCATTCCTAGACATAATTGCTCGGCAAACTCAATTAAGGGGTATGCGTCTAGTACTCATGAACAGTTTTTCGACCCGGAGTGATTGTCTCACAGCACTAAAAGATTATCTGGAATTGTGGGACGATATCCCTCTGGATTTTGTTCAACATAAAGTGCCGAAAGTCAATCAAGCTGATCTGAGTCCCGCGGACTGGCCTGAAAATCGAGATTTGGAATGGTGTCCGCCCGGACATGGCGATATATACACATCGTTAGTAACAAGCGGCATGTTAGACAGGTTGTTAAAAGCGGGTTATGAATACGTATTTATCTCCAATTCTGACAACCTTGGGGCGGTGATGGATACAACCATCCTCGGTTTCTTCGTCGAAAACCAGTTGTCATTTCTCATGGAGGCCACAGATCGGACCCCGGCACACAGAAAAGGCGGACACCTTGCTCGATTGTCCTCCGGTCAGCTCATCCTTCGAGAGGTAGCTCAATGCCCGTCCGACGACATTAACTCGTTTCAAGACATTAACCGGCACAAGTATTTTAACACGAACAACCTATGGTTACATTTGCCTACTTTGAAAGCGGTGATGCGCTCCAAAGGCAATATCTTAGGTTTGCCCATGATTCGTAATAGTAAGACAATCGATCCCCGAAGACCTACATCATACCAAGTCTACCAATTGGAGACGGCAATGGGATCGGCTATCGCTGTTTTTGAAACCGCAACGGCTATCCGCGTTCCCCAATCGCGCTTTGTCCAAGTGAAAAGGACTGAGGATTTGCTGGTGGTACGCTCAGACATCTGCATGTTGAGTAGCGACTTTCAAGTTGTTCCCAACCCTAATCGAAACCTAGGTCCCATCCTAGTGACTTTGGACGAATCCTATTACCAACTAATTGACGATATGGAAGCGCGATTTCCTGAGGGTGTTCCGTCTTTGATCGACTGCGAGCAATTGAAAATAGTAGGAGATATAAAATTTGGGGCAAATGTAACGCTGTGCGGCGTAGTGGAACTAATTAACTTATCAGGCAAGCAAATTGAGATAAATGACGGTACAACAATTGAAGGATCGAGAACATGGTCGAATTGATTGCATCGGTGTATGAGGAAGAATAAAGAACGAATGAAGATTATGAGCCATGTTGGAGCCCAGTTTGGATTAGTAACCGGAATTGGCAACGAGACGTTAGAACGGCTTGTCAGTGAATCGGCTCGTCGGCAACTTGACCGTCGAATGGCAGCAATACAATTGTTATTTCGGCAAGAAGCGGACTGGCCTCTTGACAAGTTAGGGTGTCACCAACGAGCGTGGATTCGTAGCCATTTGCAAGATGAACATGTCGATCGAACGCTGGAGTTGGCAACCCGTGCGCGTGAAGATTTCTCCGTCCTTGTAACAATAGGTATCGGCGGGTCAGATTTGAGTGCCCGTGTATTTCATGATATACTTAACCATCCTTTTCACAACTTGCTATCCTTGGACGAACGCGGAAATGCACCTGAAGTCTACTTTACAGGTGATACGTTCGACGCCTTTCGCCTCAACGGTTTGTTGGGGATGTTAGCGGCGCGCGGGCTATTGGGCAAGACACTTTTCAATGTCATAAGCAAGTCGGGGCGAACAGGCGAAACCATTGCGACCTTGGCGATTATCCGCGACCGGTTACAGAGCGGTTGCAACGCCAAGAGTCCGGAATCCTGGCGTCGTCAAGTCGTAGCAACCACTGGATTGAATCCCGATAGTGCCCTTTACCGGATGCATCAGGAGCACATGTTTTATGGAGAAACATTACTTCCCGTGCCAGAGGGTGTTGGGGGGCGTTTTTCCGCGTTTTCGCCGGTTGGACTCTTCTTCCTAGCTATGACCGCGGGCAAGGGTGAATCGCCGCGATCTCGTGTACAAAAAGCCCTCAGCGGGGTTGACAAGGCTGACGCATTATTCCAAACTCCGACCACGGAGATCGAAAATGTACCTTATCGCCTTGCCCGATGGTTGCACCTTGCAGAAATGTGGGCGGGTAAGAACAATCTCGTTTTTTATAACTACGCGGACAATCGTTATTTGGGGGATTGGTTTGTGCAACTTTACGACGAATCTCTTCAAGAACGCGGTCAAGGGCTCAATGTAATCACTGCCCTCGGTCCTACTAGCAACCACTCCATTCTGAACGGCATTCTGAATGGACCAAGGGATAAAGTTGTCCTGTTCATCGGTTGGCGTGAACTTGGAGAGGACTTGGCGATTCCGTCACGGACGGGCATTGGTGGCGACCTAGAGTCATTTGAAGGGCTGTCAATGAATCAAGTACAAGCCGCTTCCTACCAAGGCACTATAGAGGATTTTAGCGAATCGGGCATTCCGACCGCAACGCTGTCTGTTCCGAAACGAGATGTTCACAATCTCTGCAAACTAATGCGTGTGCTGATGGACTGTGTTGCCGTCAAAGGGCGCTTACAAGCGTTCCATGTGAACGATGCTGACATGGTGGATTTCAAAAGTGAGCTGACCTACCGTCAGGATGGTGTGGAAGGCTATAAAGAACGTACACGCCGGATTGCCGCATCCATAAAACGCGATACTGATTGCTCATCATGATTGGCATTTGACACATTTGGGCATAGCGATCTGTGGGCGCTTTTCGTGCAGAATTTGTGCTCCGAAACTCCGAACCTTGCAACACGTTGCGTTTGCGTGGGACTTTTGAAAAAGTAACAATTGACGAGGCTGATTTGAGAAACATCCTTTTGATTCGTCTCAGTTCACTCGGTGACGTTGTTCTTGCCTCCCCAGCAATCCGTGCGGTGCGCAATCATTTTCCAAATGCACGTATTTCCATGCTTGTCGCAAGCCAATCTGCAGATCTACTTACAGAAAATCCACATCTTGACGAAGTCCTACGGTTTGATCGCCATGCCAAGGACAAGGACACGGCAGAGATGATTAGATTGGTTCGTGCCCTGCGTGAACGACAGTTCGATCTTATTATTGATTTCCAGCGGAAATTTCGCACGAGCCTGCTTGGATACTTGAGTGGTGCAAAGTGTCGAGTGGGTTATCATCAACCAAACGGGCTTTTATGTTCTGTGCGTGTTCCCGATTCGTCCGGACACGCCATCGATCGTTACTTTGCCCTGCTGCATGCCCTGGGAATCGAGGCGAAAGATCGAACGTTGGAGTTGTTTCTCTCGGAATGCGATCGGAAATATGCACGGGACGCCATGGAAAAACAAAGCATTGGTGGAAACAGGCCAACGGTAGGGTTATTCCCAGGTGCTGGGTGGAAGTTACGGGAATGGATGCCCGATCGCTTCGCGGCGATTGGCGACCGTTTGGTCAGAGAATTCGGTGCACAGGTAATTGTCTTCGGCGGACGACATGAATGTCAATTGGCTAATTGTGTAATCGGCCTGATGACCGAGCAAGCAGTGTCATTTGCCGGAAACCATCCGATTTGCCGGTTGGCGGCTCTGATCGAGCGCTGTAATCTCTTCCTTACAAATGACACCGGGCCGATGCATATTGCTGCCGCATTACGTACGCCAACAGTTGCTCTGTTTGGCCCCGGCGACCACATCCGTTTTCAACCGCTGGATCCCATTCATAGTATTATCCGCCACGAAGTCCCGTGTAATCCGTGCAAACAATTCACTAATCATTGCAAGGATAATGTCTGTATGAAATTGATTACAGTTGATGAGGTGTGGGAAACTATTTGCCAAAGGCTAAGCCAAAATCTAATCCAACTGCAATAGGTGGGTTTTGATGAGATTAGTATGCAGTAATTTCGTCAATAGACAGGAGATTAAAGAACTACGCGATACAACCCGTCAGGGGTGGCGCTAAATGTTACATATTGCCAACCGTTGTGAACTTTATTACTGATGGTTCTGGTGAATTACCACCATTGGGAGAAAAAATGCGTGAGATGAATGAGACGGCGTGGGGGACTTCCTCACAGCGAGCAATTCTTGTTGGCGTCAAGTTACGAAATGGCTTGATGCATGAGGTGGAAGATTCACTAGCGGAGTTGGAGCAACTTGCAGAAACTGCTGGAATGGAAGTCGTCGGCGAGATTGTCCAAACACGCGCATCCCCAAATCCAACTTATTTTGTAGGGCAAGGAAAAATTAAAGAGCTTCAAGTATCGATTGAAGAATTACGTGCTGATACAGTCATTTTTGATGAAGACCTTGCGCCTGCCCAAACGCGCAACATTGAAGGGGCGCTTGATATCGTCGTAGTAGATCGTACGGGCTTGATTCTGGAAATATTCAGACAACGTGCACAAACAAAGGAAGCTACGCTTCAGGTAGACCTTGCCCGGTTGGAATATGCATTACCTCGCCTGACACGGATGTGGTCTCACCTGTCGCGCCAAGCGACGGGCGGAGGTGGACGAATCGGAGGTGCCATGCGCGGTGAAGGCGAAACGCAAATTCAGACGGACCGACGTCTGATTCGTCGGGAAATTACAAAGATTAAGAAGTCCTTGCAAGTCGTGGATACCCAACGTCGTGTCCGACGTCATGACCGTAAGGAAATGGCAAATGTCTCACTAGTTGGTTACACAAATGCTGGTAAATCAACACTCTTCAATCAACTTACCGGCGAGAATCGAGAGGTCGAAGATAAACTATTTGCAACATTGGACTCGACCACACGCATGGTCAAGTTGCCGAGTCATCACCGTATTCTTCTGAGTGACACTGTCGGCTTCATCAAGAAACTTCCACATCATCTGGTTGCTGCGTTCAAAGCAACTCTAGACGAGGTTGCCGAAGCCAAACTGCTCCTCCATGTGGTAGATGTGAGTCATCCACAAGTAGAAATACAAATCGACGCAGTTAATGAGGTGCTTGATGAATTGGGTGCGTCTAAAATACCGATTTTAATGGTGTTTAACAAGATAGATTGTCTTGAGGATGAAGCCCCTCTATGCCTGCTGCGAAGCCGATACCCGGAAAGCATCAATATCTCTGCCCGACGAGGCGATGGTCTTGCCGCCCTACGAATGGAGTTAGCCAATCGATTTGCAGAAAATGATGTTGACGTGTCGCTTACCCTTCCGTATTCAGAAGGTAAGAAACTAGATTTTGTATACAAGAATGGTGAAGTGCTAGAAGTTAATTACCAAGGCGATGCAATCTTAGTCACAGCAAGAGTACCGGAACGATACTTGGAGGGATTGAAACAGTTCATGGCGACACATGAGGAGCACTCTTAAGGCATAAGATTTGCCGTGTTACGAATGCCTCAATGCGTCAATTGGTGAGAGGTTAGCCGCTCGACTCGCGGGATAATATCCAAAAAAGACGCCCACGCTAACACCAGATAGAACAGCAATTAGTATAGATTCCACTGTGATAACCGAGGGCCACTTGATGAAATCCTGCATCAACTTGCTGACCGCCCATGCGAACCCTTTTCCCATCAACGCACCTGCTCCAATACCAATCAACCCGCCAATGCAACACAGCATAACCGATTCCGTCAGGAACTGGAGGCGAATATCCATACTCTTGGCACCGACTGCTTTGAGTAATCCTATCTCGGGAATCCTTTCAGTCACAGACACAAGCATAATGTTCAAGATACCAATCCCACCCACCACCAGCGAAACAGATGCAATCGCAACAAGAATGATTTCAATAATGGAAATAATTCGATTGGCGGTCTTCAGTTCCTCTTTCATTATCCACGTCTCAAAGAAAGCCACGTTTCCATGATCGCGATTAAGAACGGTTTTCACCTCACGAACTGCACGGTCAACGAGTTCGTGGTTTTTCGCACGAATCAGAATATGCCCAACACGGTCGTTACCCCAGAAGTGTGTCTGCGCTGTAGTTATGGGTAAGAACACTTGATTGTCTTCACTATTTTCCGGATCCAATCCCGTGCCCCGAGACTCCATGATTCCGATAACTGTAAATCGGTGATTGTTAACTTTGAGTTCCCTGCCGACGGGGTTAAGTCCGGCGAACAAATCTCGCCAAATCTCCTCACCGATTACACACACTTTGCTCCACGTGTCAAGGTCGTCATCTGACAAGAATCTGCCATAGCCGCTGTACCACTTGCGAGCAATTTGGTATTCAAAAGAAGTAGCCTGCATGCGAGCGTTCTTGTTCTTTCCTGAGGCAATCAAGGTTGCATGACCTCCCATTTCCGGAGTTGCCACATCAACGGATGGGCATTCAGTTTGAATGGCACGAACATCGTCCATAGTCAGGTAGTGGTCCGTTGGATTACGAATCCATCTGTTCCCTTTGCGGATCCAATCATTGCGATATACCCCGAAGACACTTGGGCCGCCAACTTTCTCAACTTCCCATAACAACAAGGCCTTTGCGCCAGATCCAAATGATATCATTCCAATGATGCCTGCAATGCCGATGATGATGCCTAGCATTGTCAGGAATGTACGCATTTTGTTGACTATTAATGTCGAAAAAGCCGTAATGACACATTCTATGAGTTTCATCGCAAGTTCTTTTTTCTTGTCAGTGCAGACTTGGTGTGCTAGAATACCAACCACGCCTTCAAACGAGATTTACGTCATCTAACGCAGGCGTCCATTTTCTTTTACGGCATACACCAAATCCTACCTAATCAGACGTACAAGCCGTTCTCGACGTTTAGAGAGCAATCCCACTCTTAAGGTGACGAGAAATTGTCAACATGGCATGCCTCAGAAGCAGTGGATGCAGTTCTTTTGTCTTGGTCTTTTTCCGAACGGCCCACAGAAATCAAACGTCATAGAGCTACACTTGAAGGACTTACTCGTGGTGGTAAATGTGCGTGGATTCGCCTAACTTCGTCATTTACGGAAACGCGGTTTCGGTTAACCTCGGTTGAACACACTTTCCCTGCGTCGGTAAGAAACGAGACAATACGGCAAGAACTGATACAGTGGCATTCGTTCCAGAATATTTGCTTGGATCGAATTTACCTTGTTGCTCAAGAGCACGTCAAGGAAACGTGTTACGATATTACGGATTATATCAAGCGTTGCTTGACTGGAGATCTTTCCATTGCAGATCGGTTAAGGGGACGTACAATCTTTGGGCTGCGTCAAATCGAGACTGATGCGTATGACTTACTGAGTAGCCTGGGCTCCAGTGGAGTGATTAAACATGCCTTGAGGCCATACATTCATGAATTTGGCGAGTTCATCGGGAACACGATACTCGGTTTCTGTTGTCAACTTCCGTCGTTTTTGTCACCTCTTAATACTCCCGCGTTGACAGTTCCTTGGAGCCCGGATTTAAGACCATATTTTCAATCAATCTGGGGCGAAAGACTTACTGAACACTTGCCGCTGATTTTTTACGGCGCGCATGGTACAGCGGCGATTCGTAGCGCATTTTGGGACGGTTTGACTCAGCAGTATTCAAAGGTTTGGATTGATGGATTTTGGCAATTTTGTCACCGATTACGCGTGCAGTATGCAGTTGAGATTCCCGCAAGTGAACAATCACTCGAATTTGATGTCGGAACAATTCTAAAGTATTCAGACGGAGCAATCTTTATTGGTCCAAAGGAAAATGCGAATTCGAGCAATAGCCAAGATGCGAAGGAGAAATCGAGAACAGCAAGCCACGAAAGATTGTGCGTTTCGGACTTGACCCCGTTCCCCATTGATACCCCCAAGCGATTTTTGATTGCGAAGTGCATTGCAAGCCAGGCGGGCACGCGAACTTCGCGGATCGTTAGTATCTGGAGGTCGAAACCCCCAACTACGGCGCAGTACGCTTTTGACCGGGTATTGGGCTTTAACTCTTGGATGGCAAATGAGAGTGAAAACACGGACGAGAAAGACTCCAAGTGCGAAGAGAAGCATGCCTCGCGAAATTTCGTTTCTCAGAGTTTTCCCCCGAAACAAGCAAGGAATCTCGTTACAAGATCCGCATGTTCTATAGGGGAGCCTCAACGCTCGGTATTGATAATCTCGCCGCTGCAGAGTTTATGGTCTCGAACCGATGAGCGCGAATGGCGTGAAATAACAAGTTCATGGGCGTGGTTATGTCAAACTGTCTGGAATTTGGGTTATGATTTTGATATAGCTACAGAAAGTGATTGTGTTAATGCGAAATTCAACAAGAGTAGCCGTTCGATACGCGTAAATACCGGTTCCTACCGAGTGGTTCTGATTCCAAGCTGCACCTCGCTCCAAGAATACACGGTAAGCCTGTTAACAGGCGTTATTGCGGGACGTGGTAAGTTAATCGCAGTCGATCCGGTTCCATATCTATTCAATAGCAAGCTAGAACTTGACACACATCCGCTTGAGTTACTTCTCTACCATCAACGTGCCTCTCTTTTGCGGGGTACTGTCGCTGAAAAAACAGAAACTCTCAAGCAGTTATTGCGAAAGTGGGTCAAACCTGTACTCCGAGTTTACGCGAAGCCTGACAACATTCTTACCAGCGCAATTCGGTTTCAACATCGTCGAACAGAAGCATTCGACCTATTTTACCTTTTCAATGCTACTCAATCCTCAGTCGAAACCTTGATTGAAATTCGGGGAGAATCAGAGGAAGTTGAAGAATGGGGAGCAACAAGCGGTGAAAAAAGTGATATAGACTTTTGGCACGCTGACGGAAACACCTACCTTAACCGTTCGTTCGATTGCTGGCAAAGCAGGTTGGTGACGACTCGGAGGAAAGTAACACAACCACTGTCGTAAGCAGGATTCAGGACATGCTTATTTCCGCAGGTGCTTTCGCCCAAAGACTAGCCTAATGGTTTGGAAAGGAGATTTGAATGAGAAAACGTATCGGTGTGTTGACGGGCGGTGGAGATACAAGTGCTCTTAATGCGACACTCAAAGGAATCGCTCTGAAAGCTGAGGAACTAGGGTTTGAGCTTATCGGATTGATGGAGGGATGGAAGGGAGTTCTGAAAGGCGGACGCTACTTTCTTCTCACACCTGACCTGATTGACGAAAATTATGGAGGAACAATATTAAAGAGTTCGCGTACGAATTTGATTGCTGCCAATAGGCTTGACGAAGCAATTGAAAACCTCAAAACACTCAGGATTGAGGGGCTTATTCCCATCGGTGGCGACGATACTATAACCGTCAGTGTAGAGTTGTCAAAGCAGTTCATTATGGCATCCGTGACAAAAACCATCGACAATGATGTCGGGCTCAATCCACCAGAGGGAAGTTCGGTCAATTATTCAAAGATGTTTAACTACTTCTGCCCCGGTTTTCCTACAGCGGCGAGTCGATTGATTCAGTATGTCCAGGATCTCCGCACTACGGCGTATTCGCATAATAGAATTTTCTTCGTCGAGGCGATGGGACGGGATGCCGGTTGGCTTACGCTCGCCTCCGCTTATGGGTACGCAGATCTGATTGTGGTGCCGGAAATACCTTATGAACCCGATCGCCTCGCCGAAGCTATTAGGCGCAAGCATAAAGAGAAGGAGAATGTAATCGTCGTTGTATCCGAAGGAATCCGTAACCAAAAAGGTGAACTGATGATTACCTCAAAGAAAGAACTTGACGCTTTTGGTCATACTCGACCGGGTGGGTGCTCGGAAATCATAGCGGAAGCGATGAGACTGAGGCTCTCAAAAGAATTCCCAAGTGCAACCTTTCGCCACGTCATACTAGGGTACCTTCAGAGATGTGGTTCCCCGATACCACTTGATCGGGACTGTGCGATAAAGGCAGGAGAGTTGGCTGTCAGGGCGCTTGGTGAGGGACAACTCAACGGGATCTCAACGATTATGCGCACCGAGACCGGCATTGAGCCTGTACTTTACCCCATGGATCAGGTGATTAAGCGTGACGAAAACAACAAAGTGATACCACGGAGCTTAGACTTGCGTTTCTACGATGTAGAGAACTACCAAATCTCACCCGCGGGCACGGGATATTTCAGACCTATTTTCGGCGATCTTCCTAGATTTCAGACACACGAACTGGGCTCAACCAAATTTGGAGAAATTTGAGCAACAGGCAGCGCAAAGTAAGGCAACGAGCATGTCAAACCAGATTGTGCGTTCTTTGGATTCAGGCGGTGCTTGAATGGAATCTTTTAGGAAATCGTGTCATTGATGCACTCCCCAACCCTCCAATCTTGATCTTTTGGTTGCGATCGTGAAGAATTCGACAACCGAGTCCGCAGATTCGTCACATTGCAAAAGTCTCGACCAACGAAGGTTTAAGGAGATACGTCGTTTGAGATGTCCCAAGTGTTGTGGTAACTTATAAATGCTCAAGGATCAAACAGCGTTCTGCTTGGAGTGCGAATGAGACAACCACAAGCCGATATAACTACCAGAGCAAACTGCCCATGTTCGCATCTCTGGGTTCTGGATACTGATGAAGTTGCCGATTTAGTGCATTGGACGTGCGTCTGCTGTAATGAACGACGAGAATTTCACATGGCAGTAATGTATCAATGCCCGTGAAGAGATAGATAACCGCGATGTTCAAGACATTTGTCGAAGTGATTACCTTGATTGCTTCCTTCTTGATCCAACATTGTCTATATAGCAAATTCCTGCCTGTCGGATTTAATCCTCAGCGCATCCTCGTTATCAAGTTGGATCACCTCGGCGACGTACTTCTCGCCACGCCCGTATTCTCGAATCTGAGGCGTGCCTACCCAGCCGCCAATATTCACGCCCTAGTTGGAGAATGGGGAGAGGTTGGCTTGAGGAACCATCCCGATGTAGACAAGATCCTCCGATACAACGCGCGTTTCTTCCGCAGACTTGGAAATCCCAAGTCTCAATGTAAAGCGCTTACTGTTCTATCTTTGCTCCGTCAACCAAAATACGATCTTGTCATTAATCTGCGCGGGGATTGGTTTACGGCGCTTTTTGCCCTTATGAAGCCGACCCGCTGTCGATTGGACTATGCTTGGCTGCAAGTAGCAAATAAACTTGGACTTGCTCGATTCACCGGATTACATCAGCTTGAACGCAACCTCGATCTCTTGCGAATGGCGAAAATTCCGACATCCTGCAAACTCCCTGCTTTTCATACCACCGACGACGATCGGAAATGGGTGGATGACTTCTTGCGCGAATCGGAAATTCTCCCGAATCGCCCACTTATTATAATACATCCGGGTTCTCCTATTTCCCTTAAACGCTGGCGGACAGAGCGTTTCGCAGCTATAGCGGATTGGTTGATTAAACAAAACAATGCCCAAATCTTTTTTGTTGGTACTCGTGATGAAGCGCATATCATTTCTACTGTTCAAAGACAGATGCACGGAAAATCCATTAACCTCGCTGGAGCAACCACGGTGTCACAGCTCGCTGAGTTGTTGAAGCGTTGTCATCTATTCCTTGGAAATGACAGTGGCCCAATGCATGTCGCCGCTGCCGTTGGGACGAAAACCATTGGGTTATATGGCCCAGGAAATCCGGCACGTTTTGGCCCAATAGGGCCGAACTGCTTCGCAGTTCGGCGTCAGCTACACTGTCCTCCATGCATGGGCACGGTTTGTAAATTCGGTGGCGAAGGGTGTATGAAAGACATTCGGACTGAGGATATAATTCAAACAATTCAAGCGATTCATGCGATATGATTTAGTTTGTCCGTGCAACGGCTTACCTTTTTGGCATTCCCGAATGAATATGAACTGCTTTTGTAGACAGTGAATTACAGAATTGTCTGCCGAGATATTTTTGCACCATTTGGTGCAATTTAACTGGCAAGTTTTAACCTGTTTCGTGCAATGTCAACAAACCCTCGTGATGGCTAAACAAAGAAACTGCGCTGTTGAAAGGATTCCAGCGTATGGCATATTAATTGCGTGATGCGAGCTAGTAATTCAGAAGTTTCGCCATACAATTGTTTAGATTATTTAAGCGTTTTACAAACCACAAATCCCAAATTCTGGAGGAAAACAAATGAGTGCTAAAAGAACTTCCGGCGCATTTATGACCTCCTTGGTGCTCCACCTTGTCATTGCGTTTGTTGCTGGCTTATACCTTGTAAGCCAAACGCAACAGTTTAAAGATTTGGTGGGAGCAGATGTGCTCAAAGCCAAGGATCCGCCGAAACCGAAAGTACGTAAGCCTGTCGTCAAACCCGTGATTAAACCAACAGTGCCCACGACGAACACTGTGGTGGTTGAACAAGTTCAAATTCAGCCGAGGGTCACAACAGCTTTCGCCGCCCGTTCGAATTTCAAGACGCAATCTGTACTGGAATTTTCAAACAAAGTGGTTAAGGTTGATGCGCCGATAAACCCGAATGTTCCAAGGGTCGTGTCTCCCAATGCACCTGTACCGCAGGCTGTTACACATGCTGACCTTCCGGTTTCAGATGCTCCCGGGGCGTTAGCTTTCTCCGCACCGGTGGCAAATGCTCCTTCTGCCGGTCCCGCCAACATTGGTCGAGGTATCGCCGGTGCAATTGTACAAGTCAAGGTTGCGTTTGACCGTCCGCCCGGTCTAGCCATGGTTGCCACTGTTGGTGCGGCGCCCGACGCCTTGGGTGATGTTGTGGAAAACATCACGCTTGGTAATACCGAGGTTCCACCGCTGCCTAGAGGTGAGCCGGGAGGAACAGTTATCGGTAAAGGACGCGATATCCGCGGCGTGTTGCGTTTTACTCGAATCCGTCACAATATTTCTGACTGGTGGGCAGATTCTTCCTCGTTGAATGCCTTAACCAAGTGGATTAACGAGCGAACGAAAATCAAAGCCGACATGAACGTTGAAGGCGGGGCATTGAAGTTGACTGATGCTAATTTGCATAGAAGCCCGATACTTTTCATGACGGGACACGATCCTGCCTTGGTACGTTCACATAATTTGCTTGGCCGTCAATATGGTGGTGGACGAATGGATAGTCGTCTCACCGAGACAGAATCAGCCGCTATGCGCAGGTACCTCGTGGAAAAAGGTGGCTTTCTGGTCTTTGACGACTGCGGTGTGAATGCGCCTGCCCAGGCAATGATTCGGTTGTTCCTTGCTCAAATGCGATATGTCATGCCCGAATATCAGGTCGAGCGGATTCCCAACGACCATGAAGTTTACGACAACTTCTACGAAATGGGTGGACCTCCGGTTGGTTTTGATATCTTCTGGTGGGGAACGAGACCACAAAGAAGAAACTTCCTTGAAGGTATATCGGTCGGCGATAAGTTGTCAGTTATCACTGTCCGGCGCGACTATATGTGCGCTATGGAATCGGTCAGTTTGCCGACCCGTTCAGTCCACTATTCGCCGGGTGTTTATCGTTTCATGACCAACGTTGTTGTGTACTCGTTGACCCATGGCGACATATCCGACTATGACAATTACATTCCAGAGGACCTTTTGGCGAAAAAGGCGTTGCCTACAAGCGCACCACAATCAGCCAGGATTGGCGCTCTCGAATAATCTGTGGTAAATCTTAGTAACTTCCGCATAGAAAAAGCAGCCACATTGCTGGCTGCTTTTTCTATGCGTGTCAGAATTTGGCTCTTCTACCTGAATGAATTGGATCTGCGCGTGGGTCCGCATCGGTGTATCCGCCTGACCTGCTACTCCTTTCGTGTCTTGACGGCGTTCTTTGCTTCAGTCGCAAGTCTTCCCGCTTGTTTCGCCAGTCGTTTCGTCTCCGTAATCTGTCTCATAATCGCACGGTTTGACCAAGAAACGCCAGTCACGTAGCGAATTTCTTTTTCGTCTGTGACTGTTGCGTCCAGCGCCTCGGCACCCAAATAAATCTGCAATCCGCTGTCTGCTGTATGGCGCACTCCCACGTTCACGCCTCTTCCATCGGTCTCAAGGCATAGGGTCAATTCTCCCTTCGCGAAACGTGGTTGGAAATCCTTGCTAATGCCGAGAAAGACACCGTTTAATACCTTGCCGATACCGAGGTTCTCGCTGAATCGGTTGATCCCGATTCCAATATGTCCCGAAATCTGATGTACACGCGGCAAATTGAAGATTTTGCTGATAGCAAGAAATGCTGACTTTCGCTTGTACTGCGTCGGATTAATCAGCTCTTGTTTAATCTCATCTCCAATGTTTTCAACGCCAACTGCCACGTTTGGCACTTTCCCTTCCTCGCTAAACAGCAGCACCTTGAGATTTGCCATCAGAAAACTCTTTTGATTGAGCCCTACGCTGGTCATTCCGACCTCAACCCGATCGAAAAAACCGAAATTTAGTCGGATTGCCACTTCCTCGCGTGGAATCCCAGCCCTGTTCAGGAAAGCGAAATTTGTACCCACATCAATGTTCCCATGTTCAATGACCGCACCAGTTGGAATATTCATTAGTCCACTATCGCGGAAGTATGGTGTAGCTAATGGCGGAGAACACAGGGAAAATAGCACAAGCAAACAACAACATTGGGATAATCGACAATAGTTTCTAGGATATGTTATCATCACATTTTCTCTCGGATTTCAACCCCTGATGTAGTGCCAATAATTGCCTTGTCGGCTCGACTGACAAATAGTCCATTTTCGACAACACCAGGGAGATTGTTGAGTTGTAACTCAATTTGTGCGGGTTGCCGAATCATATCAAAGCGGCAGTCCAGAATGTAATTGCCGTTATCGCTGAGAAAAGGTTTTTCACCACTATACCGCATTGTCGATTTCCCACAAATGTTGTTGATTGCTGTTTGCGTGGCTTCCCATCCAAATTGCAGAACTTCCACAGGCAGCGCAAATGTCGTTCCCAGCACGGACACTAATTTACTCTCATCCGCCACAATGACGAGCCGTTTGGACGCATGGGCGATTATTTTCTCTCGTACTAAGGCGCCACCGCCTCCTTTAATCAGATTCAGGCTAGGGTCAATTTCGTCGGCGCCGTCAATGGTCAAGTCAATCACAGGGCGTTCCGCGAGCGTTGAGAGTGGAATTCCCTGCTTGGCGGAAATCGTTTCCGTCTGCTTTGATGTCGCAATTCCAGTGATATTCAATCCATCTCGTACCTTTTCCCCCAATGCGAGTAGAACATAATAAACTGTTGAGCCCGTACCTAGCCCCACAATTGCCCCAGGTTGTATCTCTTCAACAGCTTTCTCTGCCGCCATTTGTTTGAACCGTTCTTTATCCATGCCGTATCCTTAATGAGTGTCTGTAAATCGTAATTCAACAGTTTACCAAAGATGGGGTAGTCCATCAATAAGGAAAAGGTTTCCAATTTGAATGTTGGGACAGGACGTGGTAAAATAGATGATTAAATCTGAGGCACAATGAGTTACTGTCCCATTCAGCCCCGTATATACAGGGAATCCAAGATTTAGGCTATAGAACATAAGTGTTATCAATACCGTTCTCTGTGAAACATACCGATCTGGTGAGTTATGAAGAATGTTCTTGTCGTTGATGACGATGAAAAAATCTGCTGGGCTTTTGAGCAATTCTTAGAAAGTGAAGGCTTTTTTCCGAGCATTGCCAACAATGCCGAGGAAGGTCTACGGAAAATTCAAGCTGAACAGCCGGATGTCATTTTTCTTGATGTTCGACTGCCGGGCATGAGCGGGTTGGATGCGCTTGAACAGATTAAAGAACTTCAATCAAATGCTGTCGTTGTCATCATGACAGCCTATGACGATGTCGAGACAACAATAGAGGCGATGCGCTTACAAGCATTTGATTTCTTGCCCAAACCAATTGACCTTGATGCAGTAAAAGCGGTGCTAAATAGAGCATCCAAGACGCAAGCTGAACGTCGCAAAATCGCAGATGGAACCACAAGCGACGTAGCATCTTCTGTAGATCCATCGGTTGACAGAGCAGGGGGGCAGGGGCACCGTTTGGTTGGAAAAAGCGAGCAGATGCGAGAGACGTACAAGCTAATTGGCGTCATGGCGAGCAACACAATCACCGTGCTTATTGAAGGGGATACAGGCACTGGAAAAGAACTCGTAGCACAAGCCATTCATGCCAATAGCTCTCGCAAAGATGGCCCCTTCATTTCAGTCAATTGTGGTGCGCTTCCCGACGAGCTTCTTGAAAGTGAACTGTTTGGCTACGAAGCCGGTGCTTTCACGGGCGCAAAGGCAAAAGGCAAACCCGGACGGTTTGAGCTTGCCGATGGGGGAACATTATTTCTCGACGAAGTGAGTAATATGAGCCCGGCATTGCAAATCAAACTGCAGCGTGCTTTGCAGGAACAGGAGATTGAAAGATTAGGAGGGACAAGAACATTAAAGACCAACGTGCGGGTTCTCGCTGCGACCAACCAAGACCTTGCCGAGATGGCCAGGCTGGGCCTATTTCGACAAGATCTTTACTATCGTTTCAAGCGACTGGCGGTTCATCTGCCGCCTTTGCGGGAGCGCACCGAAGACATTACCTTACTTGTAGATCATTTTCTGAATCTTATAAGTGCCGAACTAGGAAAGACAATTACAGGTGTCTCGGATGATTGCCTAGGACTTCTGGCGAGATATAATTGGCCCGGGAACGTGCGGGAGTTGGAAAACGCGCTCAAAAGTGCAGCGGTACTTTCACGATCTGATGTGATACTTCCAGAACATCTCCCACCGGATATTGTGAATTATGAACGCAAATCCGAATTGAACCAAGCCCAATTGGAACAGTCGCTTGAATCCATTCTGCAAGCCACGGTCAAAGAGGCATTGTCGCAAGAACGGGAGATGTTATACGACGAAGTTATAAACGCCGTAGACTCTGCGCTTATCCGCTTGACTATTAACAAATTTGGCCAAAATCAGACGGAAACGGCGAAATTGCTTGGGATTAGCCGCACAACACTTGCACAGAGGATAAAAAAGTTGGGGCTTGACCTCGGAAATTCATGAGGTGTACGAAGTGTAGAACTAACTCGGTTAAATCCTTGTTTGAAAATCTATTTGAATAGTACCATATAGCCAAAAGCTCCTACCCTACATGAAATCTGCAGTAATCAAATCTCCGATTTCCCATAATATTTTCAAAGCTTGCAGCAATCGACGTAAAAGACATAAAAAAGCCCACTTTTCAAACGACCAGATGGATTTGCCACCCGTTAATCAAACAGGTTCTAAGCATCCGACTTTTGTGTTTCGATAAGTAATCGCCTCAGGACAAAACTAGCTACGCCTAAAGAATTGACTAACTCCAGTAATCCGTACACCCATCATTTTCGGAAAACCTGCCTGCCCGTTATGGAGCATTCTCATGTCATTAGTTCGTTTAGATCACATAACTAAATCGTATGACCCCTATCTAATACTAGACGATGTATCTGTGGCAATTGAGCGAGGTGACAGGATTGGACTAATTGGCAAGAATGGTAGCGGGAAGACAACACTTATCGAAATCATCGCTGGCATAATCCAAGAATTCAAAGGATCGGTTTTTACTTCAAGGGGATTGCGAATCGGATATCTGAGCCAAGAACCGAATCTCAATCCAACCTGTACGCTACGCCAAGAAGTTCTCAAGGTTTTCCGAAATCAACAAAACCTTGAGGATGAAATGCTACAACTGAGCGAAAGAATGGAACACGAAGAGAATCCGGAGCTTATAGACGAATACGCGAACTTACAGGAACAACACGAACGCATGGGGGGTTACGATTACGAGCATCAGATTAGCCGGACGCTCAGTGGTTTGGGTTTTGGGGCCAATGATTTTCATTTGAAAACTCGTATGTTGAGTGGTGGGCAGAAGAGTCGTGCGGCGTTGGCGAAGCTGCTTCTCGAAAAACCGGATCTTCTTCTACTTGATGAACCAACGAATCATTTGGACATAAAAGCAATCGAATGGTTGGAGAACTTCCTGAATTCGGAATACGACGGCGCTGTTTTGATTGTTTCTCACGATCGCTATTTCCTAGACCGAGTCGCGCGGAAGATTTGGGAATTGGACGACCATCGAATTAAGTTGTATCGAGGAAATTACACCAAATATCTTGAAATCAAGTGCTTGGAAGTTCTGGAACAGGAACGCAATTATGCGAATCAGCAACGTTTTATCGCCCACGAAGAGGAGTTCATACAGCGGAATATCGCCGGACAGCGCACGCGCGAGGCACAAGGTCGACAGAAGTTGCTCAATAGAATCGAACGGGTCGAAAAACCTGGCCATAATCTCCGGTCGATGGGCATCCGCTTCACGCCGGATACACGTGGCGGAGATGACATTTTGCAATGTCGAGATTTGGAAATGCGATACGGGGATAAAATGGTGTTTCGGAATTTGAATATTGAAGTTTATCGCCGAGATGTCGTTGGAATTATTGGGCCTAACGGTGCAGGGAAAACCACGCTTTTCCGTTTGATTCTTGGGGGATTTGAACCGACGGACGGTCAGCTGAAGATTGGAGCCAACCTGCATTTCGGATACTATGACCAGGAACTTAAGGGGCTCAACCTTGGAAACGAGATTCTTGACGAAATTTGGGAACTACGTCCAAAGCACACACAGGAAGAAATCCGAAACTTTCTTGGACGTTTTCTGTTCTCTGGCGATGAAGTGTTTAAACAGATTCGCCGCCTGAGCGGAGGTGAACAAAGCCGCATCATGCTTGCGAAGCTGCTGCTGGAAAACGCAAATGTGCTCTTGCTTGATGAACCAACAAATCATCTGGACATACCTTCCTGCGAAGCGCTTGAAAAAGCACTAAGTGAATATCCTGCCACAACCTTTATCATTTCCCATGACCGGTATTTGCTGAACAAGCTTGCCACGAAACTATTGGTTTTTGAGGACGGCACTGCAAATCTGTTTGTCGGAACGTATGCGGAGTATGAAAACCATTTACGCGAAGAAAATCAGCTGACAATAAAGAATCAGTTGAAACCACGGAATGCGCAGAAAGGAACAGGGGTACAGAAGGGAAAAAACGAAAGGGTACGTACCGCCTCAACATCAAGAAAATCCTCTAAATCAAAGCGGCGAAAGATAAAGGCAGAAAGGTTGGTTGATGTGTGAGAAGGTCGTAGAATAGTCCCAAATAGGATTTTGTCTGTTCACAGCCATCTGTGGAGTCCGCAAATACGCACGAAGTGGTTACGAGTGAGAGATTCCGGCTACTGCAGTTGGACGAAGAGTTATCCTACATGCGTAAGGTAATTCGCCCATAGGACCTCGCTTCAAGACTAGATACGACGCAATATGAACCCCGCTTGTATGCCTTCCCATCCGAGGGTAGACACCGATTTGCACGTAATGCTTTTACTTAGAAGGTTAGCGTAACGCTGAGGAAAAAGAGCTATGTGATGAACTGATTTCTATGGCTCCGAACATTATGCACGAATCGAATTAAGACTTTGTCGGCGTGGAGAATGACTAGTACAATTTGATTAAGATGGCAATCAGCCCTATTATGATGATTACCATCACCCACAAAATTGCTTTGTAGATTTGGGACAAGGCAGAAGACGTATGTTCTTCAATCAGTTCCCGCATTTTCTGTGATATAGCTTGTGATATAGATTTCATCTCCCCTTCCAAGCGTTCCAAACGTTTTTCAGTTCTGAGGCCCACATCGTTGATGTCGTCTAAGGTCATTTCATAAAGTCCATCAGAATCTAGAAACCATTCGGGGTGTTTTTGTTGAAGCGCTTCGCATTTCGAGTCGAATAACCGGTATACTGCCCCAATTCATCATTAGAATCTCGCTGATATTCCCAACAGCACTCCCTTAGTTCATCCCGGAGATCTTCTCTGGTATAGGGGTAGTCACTTGCTAGTGCGGCATTGAGAAATCCCTCTTTGTCCTCTTCGTACGCTTTTCTTATTGCGTCCGGTGTGATCCGACCGGGTATTTTGCTATTATCTTGTAATAGACTGCGTAGGGCAAAGCGACAACTGCGGAAATATGTAATTTCATACTCTTCATAGACTGATTCATCTACATCCCACCTTTTTATCAATGCAGGTATATTCATATCATCAGGGGCTTGTGGAATATCCACTTCTCCGTATGGGGCGAGTAAGTCCCCAAATTGCGACAACACGCGTGCCGACTGCGCATTGACCGGGAGAATTTCAAACAATTTCCAAGCAGCTTTAAATGTGCTATCGAACGGGGTTATCCAGTCGAACTCATAGAGTTTCCTTCGATTCCGGTACGATGATGGACAAAGGCTCTGATTTGAACTGCTGCAGTCTACTGCATTGAACCATTGCTCGTCTGTTAACTCGTCAAAAGGTTCTTGTCTATCGTACAAGAGGGTTAACAAACAATGGTCAATGGATTCGTTTGAGAGGAGAAAAACTAACATCTCGAGATTGTCATCGAATGACTGAAGGAGTCCTCTTAAAATCTCAGAATCTTTATCAATCCAACGGACCAGTAACCCGCGTCCAACTGAGGGCCCTGCCAACACTGCCTGCTTGATTGTCTTATCGCTGTTTCTAAAAAGGTTCATTGCATCGTCATCAAACAGTGTTGCATACAATGCCAAACCGAGATTTATTACAGGTTCATCGCGCTTAATCAACACATCTGCAATGTCCCGATGAGCGCCGCCAAAAATTCTAAAGTTAGGCTTCTGTTCTCTTAACCACTCGAATACGGTGTCTGGAGATGCATGAGTGAGTCGGTACACTTCAAAATGATTTTCAAATATGAGATCTTTTTTCATGATACTAGGTTAGAGAATTGAGCTCTTCGTTGAGTAGGCGATTTGACAATCGAGAATAGCCTCGCACGGGCATTTGGTTGCGGCGATCGGACTTGAAAATTTGGACCTTGACAAATGCTCTCATAAATTATCACCATTGTCAAGCAAAAGCATAGCCATCGCTAGATGCCCTAGGATGGCTAGTGCGTCTCTCCCCCAATATCGCTTCCTCACATCACAATTTCAATTGACGTTGTCAGAATAGACTAAGTTATTTTCGACAAGGAGAATAGTCGTTTGATCGCGGACTTTCATCAAAAGCGTTCTGCTGTCTGCCTTAGCTCTATTATAATCTGTTCTTGGCGCACTGTATTACCGTGATCTCTTGCTCGGCATATCCGTCTGCGCCCACGACAAGGCGATAGATTCTTGGGGAAAATCCTTGGAAAATCGCTTTTCCACTTAGATCTGTGACGAGCCGAAGTGTCCCATCTAGGGCTATTGTCGCGTTGGTAAGCGATTTCCCTAATGCCCGGTCAATGATGCAAACTTCAAGCCGTGTTTGTGGTAGGTTGGCTTCCCGAAAGAACTTACATGTACCGAGAAAGATGGAGTAGGCCTCCTCCACAATTCGCGCGTGGGAACCTGCGATTTCGAAGGCAGAGTGATTGATTGACCGAATCTCTAACGTTAATGCAATTTTATTTGTAGACCGTATCTCGGGCGAATCCGGATCCTGCAAGGTTTCATTTGACGTTTTGCTATCACCGAGAACAAGATATTCGAGAATAGATTGAACATAACGCGCTGCAACCTGATTACCGGGATAGTGCGTTGCGACTACCGATGGACCATGGTTAGTCCGATTGCCATGATCGATCCGCAGATAGTATCCATTTTCCTTAATTGCATTTAATGCCGCAACGCGTTTGGAGACCGCGATTTTTTGGTCTTCTTTGCGAATAAGATACACCCTTGCGCCAGCAATTTTTAGCATTTCACTCAACGCATTGACTACAGCAAGATTGACTTGCGCCGTCCCCGGAGGCGTTCCTCGTTCAGTCCCACCGTACCGAGCGTCGAGAACGAAGACCTGTCCAACGAGTGATTCCTCACAGATTGGATGCAAACCCGGATGAATAACCAACGCCCGGTTTGGCAAAACTTCTTCCTTCATTTGGAGATTGTAATAACCGGCTTTTGACACTAAGAGTGACGTCTCTCCCGGGGACACGTGATTGTAGAAAAAATGCCCATTGGAATCGGTCGCTGTAATTCTTTCTTCACCTTTCATCAGTCGTATTGTGGCGTCCCCAAGCGCGCTTCCAGTTGCATTTCGGACCCTACCTTGGATAATTCCGCCTTGGATTTCCCAAAACCGACCGAGATTGTTTCCTGCTTATCTTTGTAAACTACCTTGACCTGCGCAGTGCTGGGCTCTCGTATCGCCGGATCTCCATGGAGATAGAATCGGGCGATACCATTTTTAGACAACTGAACCGTTTCAGTCGACCTCCCTACCGTTGTTTGAGCATGAATTAGTTCATCGTTCGCAATTGGCTGGTCGTCACTATCATATGCGGCAACGGTGATACCCACATAGCTCTCACCATCAGGCGGTATTGATTTTGCCCACGTGCTTACTTGTAATTGTGCTGCGGGTGGCGCAATCTTAAACCACTGCGTTGTAGGCAAGTTGTGATTGCCGTAATAGTTGACGAGGCATGTCTCAATCCAATGCACACCATTAGACAGTGGTTCTGTGGGTGTGGCCACAATCAAGTCACTATCTCGAAGGTATCGGTGTTGTACAACAACCCCATCAAGTTTGACGCGAATGGAGTCGGAAAACACCTGCTGTCGTTTAATAATCCATGCGCCGCGTGTATGGATGCCATCCGAAATACTTATTTCGATTTTGGGAGTCTTGTGTTCCGTGGTGGATTCCGGGGCAGGTGCCTGCAAAATTCCCTGTGGAAATCCAGCCGCGACATAACGCACAATCCCCAAGAAATAGCCGTATGCCTCACGACGGTTGTACGATTTTTTTCGCAGACGTCTCTCCTCTTCTGGGTTAGAATAGAATGATGCTTCGCAAACCACCGCAGGGGCTTTTGTCAACCGCAGAACACCAAAACCTGACGGGTACCATAAGCTGGTCAGAATAAAGCCCGGTGGCAGCAAGTTGTGGCAGTCGTAGCGCTTCAGAAACGCCTTGTTGAATGTATCGAGCAAGGTCAAGGCTGGTGGGTGAATCATCCGCATCACGATGATACCACGTGGACGCATAGTTAGTCGTGGGAACGTCAATAGAATTGTGATGAATCGAGATGAAGAAATCTACCTCGTGCAGGTTCGCTATCTCGCTGCGTTCCGTGATACTTACGTAGGAGTCATCTGTTCGTGTCATTACCACAATAGCTCCAGCTTGAGACAGAAAATCTCGAAGATAGAGCGCGGACTCGCAGATTCACCTCCGCTTCACGGAGTCCCGTTGGGCCTCGCTTATACTCCGACAGGTGCCCTTGTCCACCATGCCCAGGATCGAGACAAATCTTGGTGCCTTGAAGATACCGGGCGTAAGGCGGAATGCCAAATTCCACCTTTGGTAGTTCATGCCAATTGTTCTGCTTGTGTCCGCAACCGGCATTGGCAATAAGTGCGATTGATACAGCCAAGGCAAAACGCCAGAGATAATCCGGCGGTAAGAAAACATTCAAATTGAAACGTAGTTTGCTCATGGTAAATTGTTCTGCTATCTCTAGAATTAATCATCAAGCTCCGCGATGCATGTCACACAAATCGGTTGTTAAGAAAATCAAGGCATTCGCCATAACATGGCAAGAACCGATGACTTTATGGACAATCTTCCTGTGAACGTTCTATTCTGTTGCAGAACCTGGGCGCGGGCGTTTTACATTAGAACGTAAATCTGTACAAAACATTTCAATGGTTCGCTATTTCATCTCAATCTTTTTGATTTCTAGTTCACTGATTGCCTACGAAATTGCGCTGATGCGCCTACTTTCGATTGGCCAATGGCACCACTTTGCGCACATGATTATTAGTCTCGCGCTGCTCGGATTCGGTGCAAGTGGCAGTGTGATTGCAATTGCCCAACACTGGCTAATGCGTCGGTTCCACGCTGTATACACAGTTTCCGGACTCATGTGCGCGATTAGCCTTGTATGCTGCTTTGCACTAAATCAGTACGTTCCTTTCAATCCATTTATGGTGATTTGGCATCCGATACAGCTATTGTTCCTCGTGGCGCGGTATTTGATTCTTGCAATACCATTCTTTTTTGGCGCGGCATGCATAGGTATGGCGTTGTTGCAGTTCAATAGCGAAGTCAATCGTCTATATTTTTTTGACCTACTCGGCTCGGGTATCGGCGCACTTGGGGCTATATTGGTAATGTATCTTGTTTCTCCTGTTCAAATCTTGACCGTTGTTTCGGCAATCGGTTTCTGCGGTGTCATAGTTGCAAATGTTGGGAGTCGTTGGAAACCGTTATCGCTAATTGTAGCCATCGTAGTCGGGTTCATCAGTTACTTGGCCGTCAAACCGATTGAGATTAAAATCTCACCTTACAAGGGGTTGAGTAGTACACTCAACTTCCCGGATGCCGAGATTTTAAGCGATCGGCATAGTCCGCTCGGGACATTGCACGTAGTGCGCAGCAACTCCATTCGCGCAGTGCCAGGGCTAAGTATCCACTCGGAGCATTTGATACCTCCGCAGCTCGGATTATTCACGGACGCTGACGCAATGACAGCAATTACTAATTTTGACGGAGACATTTCCGAGTTGGCTTTTCTGGATGATATAGTCTCGGCGGTGGCGTACCACCTACTTGACAAGCCGCGCGTGTTAATACTAGGGGCAGGCGGTGGTAGTGATGTGTTGAATGCGCTGTATCACAACGCAACTTCGGTTGATGCGGTCGAGTTGAATCCACAGATAGTTGATTTGATGGTTCACCAATACCGAGATTTCTCCGGGAACATTTTCGGCTCAGCCGCCTCCTATCAGGTAAATGTTCATATTGCTGAAGCGCGAGGATTTGTCCGATCAACGCGCGAGAAGTACGATCTTATCCAAATTGCGATGTTGGATTCGGTCAGCGCTGCTGCGTCAGGGACGCATTCCTTGAATGAGAACTATCTTTACACTATTGAGACAATTGAGGAATTTGTTCAACATCTGACGCCAGGTGGCATATTGTCAATTACACGTTGGCTCAAATCACCACCACGCGACATGATAAAGCTGTTTGCCACCGCCGTTGAGGCACTCGAACAAATCGACGGCGCTGTACCGGCTAATCAGCTTGCATTAATCCGGGAGTGGCGTACCGGCACACTATTAATCAAGAGGGAGCAATTCAAACCGTTCGAGAAAGAGGCAATACAGGCTTTCTGCCAGCGACGTTCTTTCGACCTTGCCTACTATCCGCAGATGGTCGCATCAGAAGCAAACCGCTATAATCAGTTGCCTGAACCGATTTATTTCATCGCTGCACAAGCACTAATGTTCGGTAATCGAGAACAATTTTATAATGATTATCCTTTCCAGATTCGTCCTGCGACCAATGATTGCCCATATTTCTTCCAGTTTTTGCGTCTTGGTAAGTTGGCTCAGATAATTCGCACAATCGGAAGAAATGCTATCCCATTCATTGAATGGGGATATTTGCTCCTAATTGCGATGTTAATCCAAGCGGTTGTCGCCGGATTGATTGTCATCTTTTTACCACTCCTCTTCCTACGCAAACAACCTATGTTTCTAACGACTTGTGACAATTATAGTGCATCAAACAATCAGGCATCTAGTCTCTCCACTGGCAGACAAGGCGCATCGAAGTGGCGGGTATGTAGTTATTTCCTCAGCTTGGGTATCGGATTCATGTTGATTGAGATGGCATTTATCCAAAAATTTCTCCTGTTACTCTCGTACCCGACTTTTGCAGTTGCTGTAGTGCTATGTGCATTTCTTGTCTTCGCAGGATTGGGTAGTTTCTGCTGTCCACATGTGTCGCGAATTAGCCAGAAATTCCGCTTGCATGATGCCATTCCTACGGTCATCATCATATTATCATTGATTGCCTTTGCTTACCTGTTGCTACTTTCGCCTATTGTCGACCATTTCATTGCAAGTCCAGATTCGCTGAAGATTGTTGTTTCTGTTGCACTGATTGCACCGTTGGCTTTCTTCATGGGAATGCCGTTTCCATTGGGAATAGAACAGCTAAGAAGGAATCAGCCGGACCTCATCGCTTGGGCGTGGGGCATTAACGGTTACGCCTCGGTAGTGGGTGCAATTCTTGCCATATGCCTTGCCATCGCACTCGGATTTAATGCTGTAATTCTGATAGCAATCGCAGTTTATATCGCTGGAGCACGGTTTGCTCCATCATAAGAAAATAGCATTCGCTTAGCTGGCAGTGTAGGATGCTGAGCCTGAAGAGAAGAATTGAGGTGCGAATTACTCTTTCCACAATTCCAACTCTTGACTTCGATCTTGAAGTGTTGTAGAATTAAGGATCACGGCTGCCGATTGGCGGAATGAGCAACCGGTTGCGTTTGGACAGTTAGCTTGAATACACTTTGTTTCGCCAAAGAAAGACTCTTGGGACTCGGTCTACTGTGCCGAGCGGGACAGGTCGAAGGATGACAGAAGAGCTTGATACCGCTTCTCACGCGAAAAAAAAAATCGGTTCAAAAATTGTCGTAGGACTACTAGTAGTTGCCCTCATAATCATGATTATCTCGTTCGCCTTGCAATGGTATATCATTCGAGAGCTATTCAGTTTTACAACAGACATCGTGGAGCGTCAATTGGTACAACAAGCTCCGGAAGGTGTTGAAGACATAGAGATACGGAAAACATTCGCGCGAGTTCGAAAAGCATTGCTACATATGCCTCTGAGTTATTTGCGGGGAGATATCAACCTGAAGAAAGTCAAAAGCGCGGCATATTACGCATTGAAAGCAAGCGAGGATAAAGAGTGGACTTCGGAAGAGGTCAACACTATGCTGAAGATGATGAATGCTGCTGTAGGATTCAAGAGGGAGGTCAAGTAGCAGCCGTCATGTCAGAGTTGGCAAACCCGTATGAGAATTTCGCCTATGCCTATGATCAGATGATGACTAACGTGGATTATGTCCGTTGGGCAAACTATATTGATGCTATCTTCAGACAATGTGAATTTCTACCACGTAAAATCTTGGATCTCGCTTGTGGAACAGGTGCACTAACGACGTTGCTGGCAACGCACAATTACGAAATGTGGGGAATGGATCGCGCCGAGGGCATGTTGTCGGTCGCCCGCCGAAAAGCAGAACACCAGGGATTAGAAATCCAGTTTAGACGGGGCGACATGCTTGACTTCAATTTGAACCAGCGGTTCGATGCTGTTTTATGTACGTATGATAGTATCAACTACGCGGTTAATGAGGAAGAACTTTTGAATGTATTCAAATGCGTTTCAGACCATCTGGAACCATCAGGCTTGTTCATCTTCGACGTTACAACTGAGCGAAATATCACCCAACATTTCCATTCGCAGACATTCGCCGAGAATACGGAAAACTACTCATACATCTGGAAAAACATCTATTCCTATCGTGATAAGACGTGCCACACTGCCCTCACCTTCTTTATCCGCGAAGGTGAGTTTTTTCGCCGATTTGAAGAGGTTCATGTCCAAAAAATGTTTGAGGTTAGCACCGTGAAGAAGATCCTCAATGATGCCGGTTACAAAATGCTTTGTGCCTACGACATGTTCACCTTTAATCGGTGGAATCGTCATTCAGATCGAATTAACTTCACCGCGCGAAGAATGGATTCAGCTTGAGATCCAGCATGTAATAAAGGAATTCCTGCCTTTCCTCTTCTTAGCTTGTTGAGTCTTACCCCACCCTCGGGTTTCAGTAATCTTCGGTTGCAGATCGACTGATTGTGTTGCGGTTCTTTCGCGCCCGAGCCTGTTCCTGCACTATAAGAACTCTGTCGCACGGGATTTACTATCGCGCTCCTTATTCACTCGCTTGATCATTATACACTTGTTTGATCCCCAAAATCAGATGTGTTTGCCTCCGGTGTGGATAAGATAACTTGTTGACAATTATTTTCCCTTTTTGTATACTTAATTAAAGGTCGGTGATACTTCTGGAATTTAGGTAAAAATTTAATATAAATCGAGATCATCCTGCTCTACACACTTCTGAATCGAGAAAATGGCGAAAAAGAAGAATCGGTCAGCAAATATTGCGCGGAAACGGACGAAGCGGAAACAGGAACAGAAGTCTCGGCGCAAATACTTGGCAATTCAGAAACAGCGTAGACTGCATGGCGAGAAGTCTGATGAGGAGCGTCTACATGAGATGATCTTGCGAAGTCGTTTGTTGGTAGACGAACCTGAACTCCGTGCGATAACCTTTGACACGAACCTTATGAGAGAGCGTGTGTTGGAGGTGCTAGAATCGGAATCCCTGAACGTGGAGGAAGCTATTGATATCGACAGATCTGGGGATGATACACTAGACGAGATTGAAGATGAGGACGAGGTTGTCGGCGAACAGTTTCGACAGGAAATACTGCCACACTTTCTTACACCGGAGTTTCTTCACAAGATTACTCATGCACTAACCGCTTGTGAGACTCGCTTGAACCGTACAGGGCAACAAAGGAGAGCAGAAATCGCTCTCGTAGCGAGATCTATTTTTGAACTTGCCGATCCCCAAGTCCTCGTTTTCCATCCGCTCGTTCTGGGAGTTACCCTTAGAACGCTTGAATACTTGCTCAATCAACCAGGGCAACTGTCCGAGAATGAACAGCGCGATTTTGTCCAAGAAGTGATTTCCGACATACACAATCTTGGCGCTACCGAAGAGGATACTGAACTTCAGGATGGCGAGATTGATGGAGCAGACATAGCTGATTCTGATGTCGTGGTGGATCTGGATGATAAGATAGAGAAAGAGGTATTTGTGCCCGATATATCCTCCGAAGAATTACCCGCAAGAGCACTCTACCAGAACTCCGACACATTGAGTACCCGTCAGGTTATTGAAGCGTGGGATGGTTACAGGCTGGTCAACGATACAACTGAGCAGGTTGAGTTCGTACAGCCAGACCTTAAACGGTATATTACACTAACTTCTAGCAGGCTTTTGCTACAATGTTCCTCTATGACAGATTTAGAAGTCGCAATGACAGAAGTGGAAAAACAGTGTAAACCAGAGTTAATTTATTTGGCAAAAACTCTGGTAGAAGATTAAAAAGCGTGGGATTCAGGTAATCGGCATGGTATACTAAGATTTTTCGCATGCGGCTTATGCAGAAACAAAGGAGGTGATTTTATGGCACATAGCAAAAGTGGGCAAGTCAGACGAAGAACGCAGATTCGCCACACTCAAAAGCGGCGTTTGAAAAGGAAAAAACTGACGCTAAAGCAGAAATTGCAGTGACCAAACTAGATTCAGGTATTCCGTGCGGCGGGTCAAGGACTGGCGTTATCCTCAAGTCTGTATTTTTCGAATTGAGTAAAGGCGGACGTACCTAGACGAACGGATTTTCCTCCTAAGGATTTAACGTATCCAAGCCTCATGAGGCTGATAATCTCGACAGAGGCGGGTAAATTAAAAATATACCGTACGCACTGGCGATCTTTTTGGCGTTCAAGCGGCGCACTTACAAGCTGGGTGCCAATGTGGAGGGCTGTCGCCGCCAACAGCAGGTTTTGAATCATCGCTCCCATGCCAATCCACATCCAGCGGGCTGCTCCCTCTCCGGGTGGACGCCTGTTGGTATTCATCAGAACCAAAATTAGTAGCGGTGACGTCCGCACCAAGTTCGAGATTTCCTTTGCGGGCATCTTTCCCGCTCCTAATTGTCCCAAGATGCCGAGGTGTTTGGCGTTCTTCAGCAGGGGACCAAGCATAGTCGGATCCTTTGACAAGATTTGAGGGAGGCTAACATGATCGGCGAGCAAGACACCATCACGGGTTTCCTCCCATTCCTCATTGGTTAACCGCATCCAGCGGTGATTGTCATCAAGGAATTTGGTATCCTTGAACTGTTCAGCGACGCATTTTTCCGTTAGATTAGCAAGTGCGATTTTCCCTTCTATTTCCCGGATTATCAATAACTCCCACGGTTGAACGTTAAACGGTGAAGGCGCCCATCGAGCCGCTTCTAGTAATCGATCGAGATCCTCAGGCCGAATTTGCCTATCTTGAAATTGACCTCGGTGACTCCGACGTGAAGCAATAGCGTCAAAGAGATTCATTTCGGGCAGCTCCCTATCTTCCATTGTTACACCTCTTTCTATCCTTGGTTAAACGTTAAGCCCTCTCAGTTCAGCGGTTTTCCGTCGGAAAACACAACTCTTGAGATCCTCTGAATCGGGAAGCCGAGATAGAACACGAGGTTTTAGTGGCGGAACATCGCGCGAGCAATCTTTGCTTTGCAAAGATAACCTCCCCTCTATAATTGATGTATGTTTCTTTGGACGACAGTGCAAAGGTGCGCCCTGCGCCCAAAGGGTTAGTACCAGAGCGCTGACCCCTGAGATGCCCCTAGTAGCATCCCCGAATCGGGATCCTTCATAATCATCTTTCTACTGCCGCCGGTCCCACCTCGTGCTACCACGTGTCCCCATCGTTCCAATTCTTTAACGGTTTCATCGGCGAAACGTCCATCCAACCTTAGTATAAAAGGTTGCCCGACTTGCGACGGAGAGGCACCGGGAAAACTAATCCAGGCAGGCGTGTCTACTGCATGTGCCGGAGGCATTCCAAAGTCAATCGCGTTAGTGATAGCTTGAAAATTCAATTGCGGCTGCATAAACCCGCCGGGAGTGTTTCCAATAAAGAACACTTCGTCGCTGCTGCAAACAATGTACGTATTTAGGGTGTGCATTGTGCGCTTTCCGGGTTTAAGCTGATTGGGATGTCCATCATCAAACGCGAAACCTTGCGCATATCCAATCCTGTCATTCAAGACGATTCCGGTACCATCAACCACCAGCCCGGATCCAAAATGGCTTGACAGGCTAATGATAAAAGACACGGCGTTGCCATCCTTATCAGCGACGGCAAAAGATGTCGTGTCACCATTACGATAGATGTCCCCAGCCGTGGGCACGGTACTCGCTTGGTTCGGATGAATTGCCTCCCGACGCTTCTCAGCGAACGATTTTGATAATAGGACTCCTAGAGGGACATCCTCGAAATCCGGATCCCCGGAATACGCCAACCGATCCGCGAACGCCAATTTCTTAGCTTCAACCATGTGGTGTAGGTGAGCGGCGCTACCAAATTCCATCGCGGCAACATCATATCCCTCAAGAATATTCAGTTCTTCAAGAACAATGTGACCTTGTGAGGGTAAAGTCGTTTGGTAGACGGTATACCCTCGATAATCTGTTTGAATCGGTTCATAAACGTCCGATGTGTGATTTTCAAAATCGTACATCGTAAACAATCCGCCATTTGCTTCGGAACAGGCGACGATCGCTTGAGCGATTTCACCTTTATAAAAGGCTTCCCGTCCTCCCTCGGCAACGAGACGGAGGCTTCTTCCCAAGTCGCGGTTCACCAATACACCCGCGCGCTTTGAAAGCACTTCGTCCTTGCAAAAGACCTTCGCAGTATTAGGAAACTTCCTGAGTTTACCATCTGCAGCCAAAGATTTGCGGTCTCCGGCTTTCATCAACAGCCCCTCTTCCGCAAACTCAATTGCGGGCTGAAGGAGCTCCTTCAACGGCATTGTTCCGAAACGCTCAAGCACTTCTACATAAGCATCAACTGCGCCCGGAACAGAGGCAGAATGAATGCCGTCCTCCGCCATGTGCGTCCTGCCTTGCTTTTTGTAGTAGTCTACCGAGGCAGCGTAAGGCGTCCTGCCACTTCCGTTGATTCCAGTCACTTTTTTCGATTTGCCATCGTAGACTAGAATGAACGCATCTCCACCAAGTCCGCTACGACCAAGCCCAATGACGTTTAGTGTGGCTGCAGTGGCGACTGAGGCGTCAACAGCATTGCCTCCCTCTTGTAACACTTTCAGCCCTACTAGAGAAGCCTGTGGAAATTCCGTGACAACAACGCCATTTTTGGCTACACACAGCTCGTTCTGCCAGTTGACCGCAAAGTCCATAATCGTCTCCTAATAAGTGGGTTGTTTGTCAATCTCGTGAATCCTCGCTCATATTTTACCCAAAGGATACCTGAGAACAACACGTAGTACAAGTATTTATTGTATAAAGGATTAGAAAGTTCAGACTTAGCACTGAAGGAGAATGAAACAGCGTGATTCGCCGGTCCGAAGAATTTACATCTCCTTACAGGAGAATTTCACCGCGGATTTGCTTGACACCATAAAAATCCTAATAATATACTACTCATGAAATAACATAATCAAACCCAAGAGAGAATCTATAATCCTAATCCGTTATAAACCCGTGTTGCCCACTGTAGGAGATTGTGACATCAACACACATTTCGGTCATTAGAAAAGGTAGAATAATGAAACAGACAGTCGTTCAACGTGGCTGCCTTCGTGGTGAGATTCGCTACCATGCAAGAGCAAAGCCCGTAACTTCGCACATCTGCCACTGCGAGAATTGCCGCCGTGCGAGCGGTGGGCTGGCTATCGTTCTCCTACGGAGATTTGAGTTCATCAAGCGGCAACCATCACGCTATCGCTACTGTCGAAAAGATGCGGCTTGGGCAGAACGCAGTTTCTGCGGTCAATGCGGTACGCAACTTGCCTATGACAGCGAGGACGCCGACAGTATCGACGTTACAACTGTTACCTTGGACGAACCCGATACCTATCCGCCCGAGTCCCATGAGTGGGTGTCATAAAAGCCGTCATGGTTGGAACTATGGTCGCTAGATGATTTTGCATCAGAGTGAATTGGAGTTGAAAGGAACCCAAAAGTATGCCTGAAGGTCCCGAGATTGAGCGCCTCCGAGACGAGTTGCTAATTCTTGAAAACAAGCGTTTACAGGGAGTCAGTTTTACTCCATCGGCTTTGAAATACCAACGCTATCAAGAGCAACAAGATAGGTTAGCTTTGATCCGCGGAAAAATACTTGAAAAACTTGAACGCCGAGGTAAATTCCTAATATGGTGGTTTGAGAGTTTGCCGGTGTTGAATCATTTCGGCATGACTGGAGAGTGGGCCGTCGAATCAGCGAAAGAACCGTCAACTTCAATTCCCTCAAAATACGCAAAAGTGATTTTGGATTTTGGTGGCGGCATTCGAGCAATCTTTGAGGACATGCGAAATTTCGGGCGGTTTCAGGTTTATAGTTCCGAACAAGACATGCTTGAAGGCGTTCCCAGGCTGAAAACCCTCGGTATCCATGGTTTGCAAGAACATTTCCCTCAAAAGCAATTCGAGCAATTCTTGGATCTGTCCATCAATCGGAACAAGCCGCTAGGAGAAGCGCTAACCTCTTCTAGCGTAGTCTCAGACATCGGCAACATGTATAAATCGGAGATATTATTTGTAGCGAAACTGAATCCAAACGCAACTGCAAATCAACTATCATCCACAGAAAAAAGACGTTTGGGACGGGCAATCAGTCTCGTCCTAAAGCGAGCATATGAGGCTGACGGGGTTACAGTGGAGAAGGTTCAATCTTCCTCCGGTGAACAGTCCCACGACGTACACTACGTCTATGGAAAAAAGGGTCGTCCGTGTTCTTCTTGCAAGTCGCCGATTGAACGATTCATTCAGAAACGGGGATCGACATATTTCTGTCCGAAGTGCCAAGCGCTCAAATAACCCTCCTATCGTTTCCGGCTTAGCTTTTACACTACGCGGGCGGGAAGTGTAGCGGGATTGTTGCACCAACTACTGTTGTTGATCTTGATAGCCGGGACATGCTACAATAACGGTGTCTTGACGGGTTTCCTAAAGGGATTAGATGGAGAATACCATTACTCTAAAATGACAATGCATAACTGGCAAATGGCGTGAATTGAAGTCGCGATTCGGAGATCGCTCCTACCGGGTGCTACACCGTGTAACCGCTAGGCCTAACGAAATAATTGTTTCACTCTATGCACTGTAATTCAAACGAAATGGTATTACCAAGGTTTTTGATGCTCTGTACACTCGTGACCCATGCCATGAGAATTGGCTTACAGCCGTCATTCAATAGAATTGAGAAAGGTATAACCTCAAGGCGTGCGCGTTTAACCGCTTCCCTTTCACTTGGCACTCCACTAGCCGCAAAGTCAAAACGCATAAGTAGTGTTGGAGGGAGATTCTTATCCTGATAGTCTGGGCGGCGATGCCTTGAACGAAGGGGGCGCCCACGTGATTCGTCAATTACTGCCAGAATACACACCTCAGGACACTTGATGGATCCGGATCGCTACAAAGTGCTTAATTCCCAATTTCCCAATCATAAGGAGATTCGAAATGCTTACCGCCGCTGAAATTGAATCTTACCATGAAGATGGCTACCTCAAAGTTGAGCAACTCTTTACGCCGGAAGAAACGGAGGAACTTGGCTCCGAGATGATTCGCATCATCAATGAGTGGGGGGAGGAACGGATTGGATGGCCGGGACCGTGGCGCAGCCAATATCTGGTTGATGAGGAACAGCAAACAACCAAGGTAGTATTCATGCACAACCCTCATTTCTACTCTGCGGTTTGGGGGCGTGTGATTTTCCACCCGCGTTTGGTTGGCGCCGTGCAAGATTTTATCGGCCGAGATGTTCAATGGCACCACACGGTTCTACACGGCAAGGCGCCAGAAAAGGGCACTCCCTTTCCGATGCATCAGGATTATCCATTCTACCCTCACGACGGGTTGAAATTTGTCGACTGTCTAGTTCACTTGGATGATACCCCGGCTGAAAGTGGTCCATTACGGGTTGTCCCGGGCAGCCACAAAAATGGCCCTCTCAAACACATCACAGGACCAGACACCGCGCCTCACCTACCTACGGACAAATACCATCCTGATTTCATACCGTCGGTTGCAATTCCTGCGAAGGCAGGCGATGTCATTTTTTTCAGCTACTGCCTTGTTCATTGGTCCGAAGTAAATAGGACGAATGAGTGGCGTAGATCTGTTCGGTTTGGTTACCATAAGCCGGAAATGCGGCCAGTGGGGCGCCCCCCGGAGGAAGTGTACAACAATATTATAGTTGGTGGATTCAGAGCGAACCCTTCGGCAATGGGTTAGGGGGTTGTCGTCCCGCTAGGAACCGATTTGAAAATTCTAGGTGCGGCCTGGAGAACTCGTTTTGCAGCCTTGAAAAATTTCATACTATTCATACCAAAAGGGTGTTTTCAAAAGAGACAGAAAATCGGTAAAACCCTTGCTATGACTGGCTTAAGAAGCGTTTTGACATTAAAGCTATTGGAATGTTGGTATGAAATTCTGGTATGACCCTGTAGTTGCCCAAAACAATTTCAAATCTCACGCTAACGCTACTTATCAAAAGAGAAGGCGACTTTTCAAGCGGGCGAGTTTTAGCTCAACTTTGTACATTTAATGGTTTATTCGCTAAGAGAATAAGATATGAGGCATGCGTATTTTAGTAATTGTCTGAATGGGATCTCTATCGCGCGGGATTAGCTATCGCACTCACTATCCACTCGTTTGATCCTTATTCAGTCGCTTGATCCCGACCTTCAGGGGTTGCAAAGCATGTTTCTTGTGTCGGCCCCATAGGCATTAGACACTTAGCGAAAAAGCCATTTAAGTTGAGTGGCAGGATAATTATACCATATAATTTTAGCGAGTAAATCACTAGGTTCCACTTTGTTCGGAGCAGTCTGCTTACCTTCCTTATTGTCCTGGCAATGTCATGGATGTCTTCCTCACTCAGAAACTGGGTTGTCCACTGTTGGTTAACGGCAGGTCTGGCATATCCGACAACCATCCAGTTGTATACTTTCTGGGCGTTTGGAGCGGTGTTCTCGTCGTATGATACAGGATTCGCATCAGGAGATCGAACGGAATACGGGAGTTGCCGAAAGGCCGCTGGTTGCGGATTGCCTCGTGAGAAAGGAAGACGGGCCTCCCAAAAAAGTGTGGAGTGCACGAAATCCCCTCCGCGCGAATCGCCATCGCAAAATCATCCGGAGTAAAAGGAGCGTTATCCGTCACCCGCATGGCATAGAGCCAGTACGTGTGCTTGCACCCGCCGAGTATGCGCTGCAGCACAACATAGGGATTCTTGGACAGCTCTCTCAGAAGATTTCCCCGTGCCCGTCGCAGAGCCACGGTGTTCCTCATTTTGTGCACTTGGGCTAAGGCGACAGCACCGCTCAACTCGTTCATCCGATAGTTCGGTGCGAAGATGACATACGTTGGTTGCTCCTCCAGAGAGCGATCCCACCGCTTGTCCATGAAGAGTTTCCCTCGAATACCATAGTCATCGTTAGTCATCGTTGTTTGTAATGGTAATTCCGCCGCCGGCGCAGGAGATGTACTTGGATTGTTTGGAGGCTAAAGCAGGCGATGTCGCCTATTGTACCAACTAGCCGTCCGTTGTACTCACTCAGGTGTGCCTGTGAACAGTCCTCAATGACTGCCAGGTTGTGTCGTCTAGCAATTTGCATAATGGCGTTCCATATCGCAAGGGTTGCCGAAGACATGTACCGCCATAATGGCTCTTGTTTTGTGCGTAATCTTGCGCTCAATATCCGGCGGATGCATATTGAATGTGTCTCGCTGGACATCGCAAAAGATGGGAATTGCCGTTTGCGCCAGGATGGGGATGACGCTACCGATGTCCGTAACGGGACCGACGATAATTTCATCTCCGGGCGAAGGATTCAACATCCCGGTGGCGATGTGCAGGCTGGCAGTACCGGAGGAGCTTGCTATGCCGTTTTTTGCGCCGTGAATCTCGGCAAATTCATGTTCAAACTGCTCAACCTTCGTCCTGCCGAACCGACTCATCACTCCTGAATCAATAACGTCGGTGAGTTCCCGCAGTTCCTCTTTTCCAAACTTGTTTCCGTCCGGGAGCGGAATTTTACGAACCGGCGTTCCATCATCTATTGCCAGTTTTTCTTTTGATATGCGGCACTTTCCCTTTATCCAACTTTGCAGGTGACCAGTGTTGAGGCACTTGATGCTCCGTAAAAATCTGCATTTCCCGCAGCGAGAAATCGTGTACTAGGTGAAGGCAGATACTGGCTGCGGACGCACTTTAAGACCATTGACCAGCGAGCCATGTAGACTATTAAATTATGCCAAAACTGACGCAGATAGATGTTTCAAATTCAGTAGGAAGCGGGTTCCAAGAAAATGAGGCCAGAGAAAGGCATAAATGTTTGATGTTCCGCAAACACACTACCTGGACGGTTTTGTTTCTGGCTGCTTGTGGGAATTGATTCGTTGTTCTTGGCAGGATTTTGAAAGATTCTAGAATTACGGTGTGTTGGTGATGTTGCGTAATTCTGTTTCACTCAAGTTAAGGGCGGTAGGCAGACAAGCGAGACGTTGAAATTGGTATCAACTTTCAATAGGAATAACTATGGTGAATTTTCGAGATGCCGTGAGTGGGAAGATAAGAGATGCAAGGCCCATCCACTCTGAATCGGTATACACGCCCGTGTTTTCTTTCCAAATCGTTAGACTTTAATGTCCGCCAACCTCGCCGACCTCAATATCGATTTCGTCTCGATTCCGGATTCGCTCGACCAAACCGTCGCGAATGTCGACAATTCGATCGGAGACATCAAGCATCTTCAGGTCATGAGTTGCCGAGATAACGGTGACGCCTTTTCCGCGGTTGAGGTCCCTAATCAGATCGATGATTTCGCGACCTGTAATTGTATCGAGGTTCGCTGTTGGTTCATCTGCTAAAATGATGGTCGGATCGTTAGCGAATGCCCGTGCAATGGCGACGCGCTGACGTTGTCCACCAGATAGCTCGTCGGGCCGGTGATGAATGCGGTCTGCTAGTCCAACCAGATTCAGCAGTTCCTCTCCCTTTTTGCTGCGTTCCTTTGTTGACAGTCCAGCAAAAATCATTGGCAAAGTCACGTTTTCCAACGCACTCATCACTGGCAGCAGATTGTAACTTTGGAAAATGTACCCGACTCTGTGGCAGCGAAACCAAGCAATCTGGGAGCGTGAGAGTTGAGACATGTCCTGTCCATCAATGTATACCCTGCCTCCAGTGGGGCCATCCAAAGCGCCAATCATGTTGAAGAGGGTTGACTTACCGGAACCGGAGGGGCCCATCAGCGAAATATACTCCCCACGCGCAATCTCAATGTTGATTCCGTCAAGCGCGCGAACTATATTATTACCCATGCGGTACTCTTTAACGACATCTTCGGTTTTCACGACAGTTTCTGCCATTCATGTTTCTCCTTGGGTTGTTTTGGCTCATCAACCCTAGACCACAATATATTTAGGACTTGCGCAGCACCAAGGATTGCGTTCGGAGATTGTTTCTATAGTGGGTGCGAGGAAGTCGCGTTCGGGAGAAGGATCTCTATCGCACTCCCTATTCGGTCGTTTAATCCCCTACAGAAGACGTGCAATGAAGGGATTCCAATGGGAACTCTATCGCAGTCGCTGTTCGCTCCTTTGATCCCTAACTATAGGATTTTCTATCGCCTTCGCTATCCGCTCAGTTGATCGCCACTACGGACCGAACAACGTAAGTCCTACTGTGTAAAATTCTTAGTTGAAATGACTATAACGATGCATGTCGGTATCCCGAATCTACACTTCTGTGCGCATCGCTTCGGCAGGGGGAAGTTGTGCGGCACGCCATGCCGGGAAAGCCGCGCCGATAATCGATAGAACCATACCGAGCAGGCAACCAAGCACGATAATCACAATGATACCAAGCTGGACAGGTGCATCTTCGGGGTTCGCGGGCAGCAGAGGGAAGTAAAAGAAGAGATCGAGTCCGTGGTTCTTGAGTCCTAGAAGGATTGACCCGAGGGTCCCAATTAGTGCACCGATAAGCGCTCCGGACAAGCCCTGGAAGCCAGACTCCAACAGGAACAACCGTACGACAAAGCGATCCAAAGCGCCCAAGCACTTCATTGTGCCAATCTCTTGAACGCGTTCGGTAACCGCCATAAGCATGGAGTTCGCAATTCCCACTACGCAGACAATCAGCGACATGATAATCAACCAGATATCTTTTGTAGAAATACCTTGTTCTTGTTCCTCTCCAAGGCTTGTAATCTGTTCGGTTCTGCCACTCTCCTGCATCGCCAAATCGATTTCGTTGTTAGTCCAAACGGAAACCAAGAACGCAATCCCCAGCGTAATACCCGCGGTCGTGATGATGGAGCGCCCAAATCGAATCTTCAAACTTTGAAAACTGATGCGCACCGATTCGCCAAATGGGAGTTCGATCTGTTGTTCAATGTGCGTCGGTCTTTCCAAATTCTATTCCTCCAGATTCATGGACATGGACGATGTTGTCATTTCGTTATGTGTAGGGATGCTTTGTTTTTCTTCGAGACTTGTAATCTGTTTGGTACTGCCACTCCCAATTGATGATAGATTTATATCATTTTATCATGTTATACGAATGAAGTCAAGGTTTGGAGATTGGCGTGAACATGGATTGAATTCCATTCACGTCGGAGTTGTGGGGCATTGATTTTCCTAGATGGATGCGATTGGCATGATAACCACATATTCAGAAATTTCTCAACCGACTGAAACTCTCCCACAGTCAACTGGCACAGAATACTCCCGATTTTTACGCTTGTCAACGAAAAAGTTGCGATTGTGGCTTTACGATGAAGATTGGAACGCTATATGGATGTCTCTAACAACAAGGAACCTTCGCTTGTTTCCGGTGCTATGCTGTGCTATCATTACATCAGATTAGATTGAGAGTCCCAAGGCTTCATACTTGATTCTCAACAATGCCGTATGCGAGTCTGAAACCAATTGGACAAAGGTAGAGGAGAATAGCGATGTATCCGAAACAGTATTCGGGTCCCAACGAGGAGATGTTGGAAGCACAAGCGAGGGTCTGCACTGGTCCCCATCAAACGCGTCCTTTGGGGGCGAAACCCACAGATACGATACAACCGGATGCAATCCTCAACGCCGTCCTGAAGTCTGTGAGAGGTGGACTACCACCCGATCAAGCGGTTTCAGAAGCACAAATGGGAGCGTTCTTCGCGGCGATGACGATTCGGAAATACTTCCCGGCGGAGACGCAGTGGAACGCTCGCGAAATTGAGGCGTTTGAGAGGTTCAGAATCCAGCTTGAGACAGAACTCCCCGAAGAGATACTGTTTATCATGAACCCCGATCGTAGATATACGCCATTGACTATCGAAGAGGAGATTGTTGTCAGGGCGTCGGAGAAGATTCTGAGGGGAAAACATCTGAGTTACAGTGAAACGCGTGCGATGGGAGAAGCTGTTCTTAGTGATAACGTGAAACCAGCATTGAAGGCAGCCGCACTGATTGGGCAACGGATGAATCGTGAAACTTACGACGAGGTGCGTGGATACCTGGATGCGTTTTTAGGTCCAGAAGAGGTACAGCAGGTTTCGGTGGATTCGCTGACGCATTTCGGAGAGCCGTTTGATGGGGCAACCCGCTATTTCCGACCAACGCTTTTTGTGGCTGCCGTGCGCGCTTCTCTTGGCGATGCGTCGGTATTGCACGGTGTTGATGAGATGCCGCCGAAAAGCGGAGTTACGGAAGAAGGAATCTTGCGAGTGCTCGGCGCCCGGACAGACCTCAGTCTTGACAGGGCGAAGGCGTTGATTGAGGATAAGACTGTCCGCTTTGCATACGTAAGCCAACGAGAATATTCTCCAGCGGCTTACAGTATTCGTGAGCTGCGGGTGCACATCAAGAAGCGTCCACCTTGGGCGGCAACAGAAAAGGCACAGCAACTGTTCAAGTCACTCAGCGCAAACTATTTCGTCATCGGCTATTACCATCCCGGCTACGAAGAACCTTTGCTGAATCTCGCGTGGGAGCGCGGATTTCAAGCCGCACTCGCCGTAAGGGGAGAGGAGGGGACAAGCCACTACGCCTTGCGATTGGGCAAGCCATCCACGGAAGATTTTATGGCGGTCAATTACTCGCAAGGATTTCGGAAAATTGGTGGGCAGCGTGAGGATTTCACGCTTGATGTCAATCCTCAGACTTTTGGATTCAACTATGAGCGGAACCCGCGAATGGATTCAGTAAGTCCTGAAACCTTTGCGGAAGCCGGATTAGCGGCGTTGTCCGGAGAGAAGGGGCATGTTTATGATCGAATCGTGCTTAATGCCGCGATGACCGATTATTTATTGGGCATCTGCCCCAATGCAGAACAAGCTCTCCAACGAACGAAACGCGCCATCAATAGCGGCCGTGCTTTGGCACACATACACGCTTATATTGAGAAGTCCAAATTGGTTTGAAGCGCATTAGCCGTGATTTCTTTCTCAAAATCAACGGCTCCGGATTTAGCGATGATTGAAGTTCATCTTGAGTGCGGCTGGTTCGACGTGTCTTCCGCCACGGTATTGGCGATTTCGTAGATGACTTCGTCAGCTTTGACGTAACCTAGACGCCACGCAAGTTGCTCTTTAGCGAATTTGTCCGTTTTCAGTTTTTCGACTTGGGTTTTCAGAAGATCGCGTTCTACCGCAAGATCTTTCAGTTCATCCTGCGAACGCCCTTGAAGTTGCCGAGCTTCTTGCCAATCCTGATATTCCTCTGAGAGGTTTAGTATGCTTGTAGCTAGAAGCGGAACTGCAAGAACGCACAGGACATATTGAAATATACGCATGGTTTTCTTTCCTTTGACAGTTGTAGAGTAATTTTGCGGGCTATATGCTAGTTGTAGGTCGTACACAACAAAATGAGGTCTCGATTGAGAGGGGATCTCTATCGTAGTCGCTGTTCGCTTCCTAGATCTTACCGGATTCCCTATATTTCTAAATCTACGATTATTTCGGCATTTCAGGCATATTGAAGATTGTAGAAAATGTCCTCTCCTCCGAATAGCGCCTGTTCACCGAGTTCCTCCTCAATTCGTAACAATTGATTGTATTTGCACGTCCTATCCGTTCGACAGAGCGATCCGGTTTTGATTTGCCCAACATTTGTTGCGACGGCAACATCTGAGATTGTTGTATCCTCTGTTTCTCCAGAACGGTGTGAAATCACGGCTGTGTAGTTGGATCTCTTTGCAAGTTCGATCGCGTTTAGCGTCTCGGTCAAGGTGCCAATCTGATTTAACTTGATAAGAATCGAATTACCGATGCCCTGATCGATTCCCCGCTGCAGTCGATTTGTATTTGTTACAAAAAGATCGTCACCAACGAGTTGAACTTTATCTCCGATAGCGCGTGTCAACATTTCCCACCCATCCCAATCGTTTTCCGCCAAGCCGTCTTCAATTGAGATAATCGGATATTTTTCGGCCAGCGTAGAATAGAAGTCAACCATCTCTTCCGAGGATTTATCGGGTTTGACCTCCGCTTGAAGTCGATAGGTGCCATCGTAATAGAATTCACTTGAAGCGGGATCCAATGCTAACAAGACATCTGAACCTGGAGTATAGTTAGATCGTTCAATTCCCTCCATGATTATCTGTAATGCCTCTTCATTTGATCCGAGGTTTGGTGCGAATCCGCCCTCATCACCGACAGCAGTATTGTAATTTCGTTCGCGTAATACTGTCTTCAGATTGTGGAAGATTTCCACACCCATACGCAATGCCTCGGAAAATGAGTCGGCACCCGTCGGCATAATCATGAACTCTTGAATGTCCACATTATTGTCCGCATGCGATCCGCCATTCAAGATATTCATCATCGGGAGCGGAAGCTGCTTCGCATTGGCGCCGCCGATATATCTATAAAGCGGTAGCCCAAGATTGTTGGCGGCAGCTTTAGCAACGGCAAGAGAAACACCCAAGATTGCATTTGCGCCAAGTCTTCCTTTATTTGGTGTTCCGTCAAGATTAATCAGCGTTTGATCTATGGCCGTCTGATCGACCACATCGGAGCCGACCAACTGCTCGGAAATAGTGGTGTTGACGTTTTCAACCGCCTGTCTCACTCCTTTTCCGAGATAGCGGGCGGGATGAGCATCACGAAGCTCCACCGCCTCGTGTTCCCCGGTTGATGCGCCGGAGGGTACGGCTGCTCGTCCCACTATGCCTGACTCTAATCTAACGTCAACTTCAACCGTCGGGTTTCCTCGAGAATCCAATATTTCGCGCGCGCGAACGTTTTTTATTTTTGTCACTCAATCCTCCACATACAGATTTTAGCGAATTTTGAATTAGTCAACTAGATGGTTTATGCGACGTGCTGCTCGCGCGGATTGACCACTTCATCGGTCAAAGGCTTGGATTTGGCAATCCTATCCGAGCGGAAAACACAATTATGAGTGTCTCGCATCCGGCCGACCATTACAGATTTTAGTGAATCTTGAGGTAGTACCTTTCTCATTCCTCAATCACAAACTCAAAGAGGAGATACGAACTCGCTAGAAACACAAAGCCGTAGATGACCAACATCGAAATCCAAAATTTCTCCTCAAGCCCTCCCGTCGTCAGTAGTGATACGGTACATTTCGCCCCAGCCATGATGACAGGAAATATCAATGGTAGCAGGATGACGGACAAAAGGCTTTCCTTACCATGCGTACTGGTAGAAATGCCCGAAATCGTCACACCAACCGCGCAGAAGCCGAGCGTACCCACAATGAGCACGCCGATTAGTTTTATTAATGTCCCTAGCGTCAGCATATCCAGTGCGTCCAAAAATTGAAGTGCGACCGGTGTTATTACCGCCTCCAAAACAGCGAGGAGGATTAGATTACTCACAACTTTGGACAGATAGAGATTGCTCGGATCGACGCCCGTTAATCTAACTCCGTGTAACGCCCCATTTGCACGTTCAACATCAAAAGATCTGTTCAACAAGATAATCCCCGCGAAGGCAAAAGCCGCCCATAATACACTTGCAGCGAGTTTTCCTCGATCTTCAACGTCCTGGGGGAAGATGGGCCCGAATGCAAGACTAAAGATTAGCACTACAAGCACGCTGAAAACGAAGATTAGAACCAAAGTGTCCTTCGTGCGAATGAAGAGCGCAACATCTTTGCGAACTAGCCAACCGATTTGACGAAATCCGTTCATATCATTTGATGTTGTTTCAGGCTCTGTTCATACCGGAGGGACAATTCATCGACCGCTATTTCATCTCTATCGGCGATTGTGTCAAGCCGCGCATTCAACAAAAAGAGATAACGTGAGCCTGCGAGATAACCCAATTGTGTCTCGTGTGTTGTCAGCACAATTCCTTTGCCCTGTGCACGCTCGTGGTGAATTCGTTCCAACACAAATTGCTTCGCGGCGACATCAAGTCCGGAAAAGGGTTCATCGAGAAACAGAAGTGTCGGGTCATGGATGAGGGCTTTTGCGATCATGAATCTCTGAATCATGCCTCGCGAAAAGATTTCCATCCGCTCGTGCGCAAATTGTGTCAGCCCAACCTCATCAAGGAGGGTAACAATCCGCCGCTCTAATGAATCGACGGCATATAATTTCCCAAAAAACCTGAGATTTTCGTAGGGAGTCAATTCAAGATAGGCAAGTGGTTCGTGGACAACTACTCCGAGCGATGGACGAACACGTAAAGAATTTTCAAGAGCGTTTGCGCCAGCTATTTGTAGATTCCCAGATTCGGGTTTGATTAGCGTTGAAAGAATCTTGATGAGGGTCGTTTTTCCTGCTCCATTGGGCCCAAGAATCGACACAACCTCGCCGGGCTGAACATTGATATCTACATCGTTCAGAACCGTGCGATGACCAAAGCGCTTTGTTATATTGGTGGCTTGAAGCAACATATCAGACGGACGGAACAGGACGGGCAACTTGATTGGGTTGAAATGGGTATTGTCAGGTACGAACTGTAGGCTGAATCAGTAAAACAGAAGCGTAACGGACGCAGTCATATCTTCACTGCCTAGATACGCCATGCCCTGTCTGTTGGGTTGGCACAAGTCTGTTATTGTGTGCCCAGATAGACCTAATTGCTCTATCAATCCGAGGGCAATCGTGTGAGTTGTATATTAATACGATTTTTTTGGGTAGGGGTTACGGGGAGGCACAATCTTTGGGAGGCAGAAAGGCGCGAAGAATGATTAACAAACGTTATTTTTATATTACGAAATAGCATTAGAGCTTGTTTGAATAATCGGTAACAGAGCCAGCTTTTTGTCATTTGAAGAGAGGTTTTTCATGTTTTTGCAGTTTCCTGCTATATACTGTCAGGATTTCTATCGCACTCACTATTCGTTCGCTTGATCCCACGCTGGGGCTTTTAGAGGCTGGTGCGCAGTGCGCACCCTACAAGAAATGGAGCGCGGATTCCGCCCTGATTTGATGATAGAAAAGGGATTACCGTGGGAGTTCTATCGAACTCGGTGTTCACTTAACCTCACTAGCGCCTCCGCCGCGAAGAGTTTCATATCACTACTTTCGTTGTTGCCGATAATATCAATTAGGATAGGCTCTGCACGCTTTACGCCCAACTCTCCCAGGGCTATTGCGGCTCTCGGTGTGTAGTCGCCGTCGCGTTGGGCGAGAATGTCCATCAAATAGGGAATGCCGCGTTCATCTCCCAACTTTGCTAACGCTTTAGCGGCATCGATTCGTACCATCTCACTCATTAACATATGCATTTCGTCCAAAGGGGTAGAATCCGCGAAGTAGTCACCGTCATTGCTAAAAGCGTTTATCAGGGCCGGGATAGCACGCATGTCTCCCATTGCGCCCAATGTTCGGGCGGCATTCGCCCTTACAGTATTATTATAACGACCGTTGAGACAACCAATCAATACGGGGAGCGCCCGCTTATCTCCATTCTCTCCCAGCTTGACTGCGGCACGAATTCCGAGATAGGACGCGGCGAAGGAAGCGTGGGCTTCTAACATGTCATTTTCTCCCATCTGCGGCAAGATGTACAGCGGTTTTACCTCCTTCCAGGCATTCTCGAGACCGTCTATCAAGGCGTCAACGCCACGCTCAATCCCCGCTTCCGCTAACGCCGCGGTGGCACGCCTTTGCGCCGCATTACCGTCATCGTTGAGGATGTCTATCAAGACGGAGACGCCGCGCTCTTCCCCCAATCTTGCCAATGCTAGTGCAGCACGCACTCGGTCGTACGTAAGACTGTCGTTGAGAACGTCAATCAGAGCAGGGACCGCTCTCGCATCACCTAATTCTCCCAACGCTTCTACGATCCAGCGCGATGCGCCCTCTTCATCATCACGGAGGTACTTTATCAAGAATGGAGCAGCACTCTTGGCTTTCAACTTTCCCAACACTCCTGCAACTTGCCCCCGCACGGGAACGTCACTTTCATAAAAAACTCGTATCAAAGCAGGAACTGTCGACTCGCCTGCCAACTTTTCCAGTGCGTCGGTAACACTCATCAAGAACCACAGATTACGCATCCCACCAAGTTTTACAGAGGGGGCTATCTCGCTTAAAACATCTATCAATGGAGGGACAGCTTTCTTGTCCCCCAAATTTCCCAGCGTTTCAGCAGCGACGGATCGAACATCTTGGTCATTATTTTTCAAAGCGCCTCGCACTATCTCTAATAGTAACTCGGGAGAAATTACTTCGCTCAACTTATAATATCTGTAATACTCTTTGAATGCGTCGCTGGTTCGCCCACTTGGGGCGAGCACTTTCACTAACATGGCACGCCCAACCGGTTTTTCCGGGTATTCCTGAATAAAGCTATCAATCAATTTCAGGGCTCTCTCACGTTCTCCATCTTTGAGGTACGCACTTCCTACGGTTAGCAGCCTCTCCAACATGGCATACCCAATCGATTTCGCTGGGTATTCTTGAATGTAGCCATCGATCAGATCAAAAGCTCGCTCATAATCGCCCACCTTTAGAAAAGCATCTGTTTTCTCTTCTAATTCTGATTTCCCAGAACCATAGCTTGGAAGAATCGCCTGAAGACAAATAAGTGCGACCGCCACCCCAAGGCTTATTATCGTAGTATTCAATCGCCTCATTCTGTGTTTCTTTACTTGTTGGGTATTAGGAATCACATTCACCCCTCAAATTTTGAAGTGATTGCTGCTCTCTAAACATAATCAGACTCAATTAGCCGAAGTAGCTTGTATGTACATTTATCTTCGCTCGGAACGCGATTTTTTTTATTTCATAAGAAAACAGCCTGAAATCATGGTGCGGATTTCAGGCTGTCTAAGGTCAGAACCGGAACTGAAGATTCGGTTACGTTTTAATGGATTCGAAGGACCGGACCTGCGAACTCAGGTTACATCATCTTTTTGAGAATTGCCGCACCTTGTTCCTTGGTAACCCCTAGATTCCGATGGGCAAGAGGACCACCTTCGCTAAGAACGGGCTCAGCACCATCCAAAGAAGCACGGCTTGTGTCGTAATAAAATAACCCGGTGGGAATTTCGTCGCCCCATTGCATTGAGTGCTCAATGGCAGCTTTCCAATCTGTGGGATCGTGTCCCGAATCTTCAAGTTTGGTGACGGTCTGTTTGAAAAACGCGAACGTGTCGTCCTTATTGTAGGTAATGCACGGGCTAAAGACATCAACCAAAGCAAACCCTTTGTGTTCCAAGCCCCTATACATCAGTTCAGCGAGATGCTTCGTGTCTCCACTAAATCCTCTGGCAACATAGGTCGCACCCGTCACAATTGCCATCGCCAAGGGGTTGACGGGGCCCTCAAGGCTACCAAACGGGGTACTCTTGGTCTTCTTACCGATTCTGCTGGTAGGAGAAACCTGGCCCGTGGTCAAGCCATAGATTTGATTGTTCATAACAATATACAGCAAGTCGACGTTGCGTCGCATTGTATGAACAAAATGGTTTCCACCAATACCATAACCGTCGCCATCGCCGCCGGTAGCAATCACTGTCAATTCATGGTTGGCGAGTTTGACTCCTGTCGCCACCGGCAACGACCGTCCATGAAGGGTATGCATCCCGTAGGTATTGATATACCCCGGTAGGTTTGAAGAACACCCGATACCGCTAACCGTGACAAATTCATGGGGTTCACGTCCCAATTTTGCGCACGCCAACTCAAGCGCCCTGAGGACGCCGAAATCGCCACATCCCGGACACCAATCGGGTGCTACATCTCCTTTGAAATCCTTGGCTGTAGGGGCTGCTTTAATGGGTCTATCCGATGCCATGTTGTCCTCCTTGCTTATTTAGACTACAATCTCTTGATATGGGACATACAAGTCAGTTTTGCCGGCCACCTGCTCTTTGACCCCATCCACGATATGGTGCGGCATAAACGGTTCACCATCGTACTTGCGAATGTGGCCGTCAGCATCAAAACCGGTTTCACTGCGCAGATAACGCGCGAATTGCCCCGTATAGTTGTTTTCTACCATGATTGTCCGCTTGGCTGTCGAGAGCGCCTGTGTGATTTCTTCCACATGCAGAGGAACAATCCATTTTATCGCGAGTTGATTCGTAGGAATACCTTCCTGAGTTAGGATGCTTGCAGCCTCCTGAATTACACCTTTAGTGGTACCCCAACCGATGAGGGTAACCTCCGCATCTTCGGGGCCTTCCAATTCAGGCGGGGCGATTAGAGAGACGACGGGTTCCATTTTCCGCTGACGTTTCTCGACCATCGCGCGGCGTATATGCGGATTCGTGAACTCGTCGCTGATTAACCCTCCGTCTTCATCGTGTTCATCTGTCGCAACGACATGTAGATGTCCCGGCGTACCGGGCAATGCCCGCGGGGAGATTCCGTTCTCCGTAAGCTTGTAGCGCAAATACGTTTCTCCGGTGTTATCGGGTTCGGTGATTAGCTCGCCACGGTCGATTGGTTGTTCCCAATTGATGTCATCCGGATCGACAGTCGCGAACCCCTCCGACACTGAAAGATCAGTGATAACAAGACCGGGGCACTGGAACTTGTCGACCAAATTGAACAACTCCGGGATTGTGTTAAAGCAATCCAATATATCGGTTACCGCGACGATAATCTTTGGAAAATCCCCTTGACTGGCACCCAACATCTGCCATAAATCGCCTTGCTCTGTCTTCGTCGGAACACCAGTTGATGGGCCTGCGCGTTGGACGTTAATGGCTACCATTGGTATTTCCATCATTCCCGCGCTGCCAATCGCTTCAGTCATAAGCGCAAAGCCGCCACCGGAAGTGGCACACATGGCACGACAACCGGCATGAGCGGCACCAATCACCATATTGATGACGCCAATCTCATCTTCGACTTGTCTAACCATGATTCCCAAATCGTTCGCATTTTCAGCCATCCAGTGAAGAACACCGGTAGAGGGGCTCATAGGATAGGCGCAGTAAAAATTGACACCTGCTGCAGCACCACCCATGGCGAGCGCCTCGTTGCCACCAACTTGGGCAAGGGGTTTGTCTTTCTGCGGGAGCGAGGTAGAATAGGGAACGAAATGCTTGACCGCATAGTCATACGCGGCGCGAGCTACATCAACGTTTTCGTCAACGACAGCTTGTCCTTTTCGCTTAAATTGGAGCGTTAGGATTTCCTCTAGAAATTTGAACTCCAGACCGAGAAGATGGAGAATAGCCGCAACCGCCACGGTGTTCTGGACCAACTTATTTCGACTGTTGTTGCTAAGCTCCTTTACCGGCATTGGACACAGTTGAAGTCCTTCAGAAACTATTCCGGGCTTGATAGTATCACTGTTAAAAATCGCTGTTCCGCCCGGCACAACATGCTGAAGGTGGCGATCCATGGTGTCTTGGTTCAAACAGAACAACAGATCAATCTTATCTCCATGGCTTGTGACCGGTTCTGTGCTGATTCGCGTGGTCAGAAAAATGTGACCGCCACGGATGATAGACTGATAGGAATTGTAAGAAAAAAACTGGAGACCGCGACGTGCACAGATTCTAGCGAGAATGTTGCCAGGGGTAGCGATTCCCTGCCCAGCGGCCCCGCCGATAGCAATCGCGAAGTCAAATTTCGCCATCTTTTGTCCTTTCTTGCCAATATACTCCCACTTTGGTCTTAAATGAACATATCATTATTTAGCATAAAACGACGAATTTATTCAGGTTGCCGTTATTGTTTAAGTCACTGGTCAGATATGTTTTGATGGTTGGGTGATACCGGTTGGTGGGAAACTTGGCAACACTTAGCTATAAGGATAACACATCTACATTAGGATTTCAACTGAATTCTGTATTTTTAAGCGCATTCGCATCTGGTCATTTGTTGTAGAGGCGGCTCTGCGTTGTTCAAGACCGGATGTGCTATGATTACGAGAAGAGGGGAAATCGAGGATTTGACAATCGTCGATTTCAGAAGAAGTTGCGATTTTGAGATCGCTCCTACAGGATAGCGGAACATTCTCGTTGGTCCAAAACTACATAGAAATCAAATCTTACAACTGATTCAATGCACTTTCCGCCTTGAGCGTTCCAATCTGTTTTAATGCATACACAGCGTGTTGACGAACTCGCTCGGATTCATCGCGCAAAACTTCCGTTAGCATGGGGATGGCGTCGTACGCGGATTCCCCGAGACGAGCGAGTGCAATAACCACATTTACGCGAACCTCTACATCTTCGTCGCGTAAGGCTTGGGTCAATGCAGGAACCGCGGCGACAGCGGAACTACGCATTATTCCCAGTGCCCTCGCAGCGTTTTCGCGAACAGGTTGATACGAATCTCCGAGGGCTTGAATCAATGCCGGCACCGCAGCTTCACCTAGCCTGCCGAGTGCGTCGGCGGCATTGAGACCCCGATGCTTTATCTCATCTCCCATCGCCTCGATTAACTCGGGAATAGCGGGGGCACCAATCCGAGCAAGTGCGTCAGCGGCGCCATCGCACACATCCCAGATATCGTATCCAAGCGCTTCTATCAGCGCGGGTACAGCGGGGGCACCGATTTCAACCAAAGCAGAAGCCGCGGCATCTTGGATCTCATCATCTTCATCGCCTAATTCTTCGATTAGCTCATCTATATCGTGATTTTGTTCCATTACTGCTAATTCGTTCTCCGAGTTTTCTCAAGAATGGTGTTAAGCCGATCCACTTGCTCTTTGCGCAAGCGGTTATATACCCGCTCCGAAATCTCTTTTTTCTCATACATTTGGTCGAGGCGCGTAACCATTTCAAGTCGTGAAATTCGTGCATGTTCAAGGTCATCGGAATCGAGTTTGTTCAGCCAACTCGCATCGGGAGCGGTTTGAGGTTCGTCCGGCTTGGCGGTTTGCGCCCCGCTGGAGCGCACCATGAAGATTGCCGCGACCAAGAAGCCACTGGCACACGCCGCAGCAAATGCGATTAGGGCAATCATCTTGGCGTTTGCGGGTTGGCTTAGGCTCAGCCCCGCATTCCTCCCCGCCGATGTGACCGGGGCAACCTTGAAATTAAGCAGGGCGGTCTTGCCGATAGGCAACGGTTTGGCGGGATTGATGGCGTAAATGATGTACGTCGTTTCGTGAATCTGTTCTCGACGACCAGCGCCCAAAATAGGGGATTGAGGCGTGAGCGGTAATCCCTCGGTGATGAAGACATAGAGCTGGTCGGTATCAAAGGAGAGCGCGCGCGACAGATCCAAACCGGAATTCTCAATGTGCATGATGTAGGAGAAGCCGGAACCGAATTTTCCCGGCGGCAGCGGTTGTTTGGATATCAGCTTGTTCGATTCTAGGGCAAGATCTTTGCTTATCATAGAGTCAATCTGGAGACCTTCATAACCGATTGGCAGGTTCAGATACATTCCCACGGATTGGCTGTTGACCGTTGTCCGGAACTCCATTTCGCTCGTATTTTCGAATTGAATGAGTTCCATTATCGATACAGCGCCATCGGGCGCATGGTCCGGCGGGGGCGGTGCGATGATAATCGTGTGCCCGCGAACTTTCACCACTGAATGGTCATCGGTGAAATTCCCAATTTCGATGTCCACATTGGACTCTGGTACCCAAGTCGACAACACCAGATCGGTTTCCACGTGTTCCTTATCTTCGTGGATGGTCGAAACGCCATAGTACGTTTCCATGCCGAATGGCAGGTTATCGAAGCTGTATGAGCCATCGCTCGTCGTTATTGTTTCACGCTGCTGCGTCTCCGCACCTTGGTGAATCGTTAACGTGACCTTCTGGTCTACAAGCGGTTTATTGCTTTGCCTATCAATTACTTTCCCTTTTATGGTGCCCGTTGCGTTTTGTGCTGTAGCAGGCGAGAGAAAGACGAGATAGGTGGCTGCAAAGCAAGATACCAAGAGGATGAATCGCGAAAAATGCAATCCATGGGGCGCGGCGGGTGTTTGGCAGTTTGGCAATTGTGGAGTCCAGACGATTTGCATTATTGATTTAGCTTTCACCCTTTGTCCTTCTATATCTTTCGATTTCTTCTTCAACCGAAATCGTTCCAGGCGATTCAATCTGTGTCACAACTGCCGCAGTCTCATTGAGGAGTTGTTTCCTCAATGTTTGATAGTCTTGTTCGGACAGTTTGCCAACCTCGTAATCTTCATCAAGGTCCACGAGTGCAGAAAAACTGCGCTCACGTTCGTGGAACAACTGCTGTATGTTGGATTCGACGGCATCCATTTCGGGTGCAGTGTGTCCCCTAAATCGTAAGGGTAGACCAAGGTAAACTATCAGAGGGATTCCAAGTAGCAAAATCCACAAAATAATCAAAAACATCGCGATTAACTCCTTGGACAGAGCAGGCAGAGAGCCATCCAAATAAACCCCTAAGTCTACTTATTATCGCCCCTGCTTAAGGCTTTCGAGTTCGGCTTCAATTTGTTTTTGCACGTTCTCGGATACAGCCGTGCTTTTTCCCGGGGGCTCAGGTTGCGTGGTTATTGAGGAACGCATTTTCGATTTGATTACAAGAAAAATGACTACACCAATCAAGACGATTATAATGACGGGCATTATGTAGGCGACAAGGTTGAAACCGGTGGGCGGCATGAGGGCAGAGAACTGTGTGCCATATTTGGTGATGTATTCATTGCGAATCTGTTCAACACTACTGCCGGCTAGAAGACGATTGCGAAAATCAGCCTCAATCTGCCGGGCTGTTCCACACACACACTGTTGGATTGTCTCCCTTGTACATCCACAGTAACAGTATACACTCGTCTTCAACTGTTCTAGCTGGGTGTCAATGGCTGGCTGTACGCCGCCACTTGTTTCGTTAGCAGATACGACCCAAGAACTGGCGCCGAGGGTTAATCCAAATACAAGAGCTATGCGTAGGAGTTGGAGTGAGGTCATCTTAGCTCGACTTTGTACATTTGAGTGAGATAACAAACGGTGTCAATTGAACGTTCAAGAAAAGCGGGGAGATTTTAACCATCTGGTCTTTTTGGTTGACCATTGAAAAAGTCGGCGGCGGTTTCTGATATTGTGCAACCTGTCGGAATCTCTATCGCACTCACTACTTTAGGATTTACTATGGGACTTCTATCGCGGTCACTATCCGTTCCCTTGATCCTTCGTTATCCACTCAGTTGATCGTTCGTTTGATCCCGCGCTGGGGCTCTAATGTAAACAACTCGCTGGTGCTAGACACCGAAGATTTCTATCGCACTCGTTATTCACTCCCTTGATCTCTGCTGGAGCGGAAGGTTAAGCGCTTCAACCTTAGCGTAAAACCGATGGATTTTCAAACGAGGTCTCAATTTGTGAATCGGTTACGATTCAAGTTCTTTCATCTGATGCTTTTCAGCTAGGGCAACAACCCCACCAATCATCATAACGCCGACACCAATCCAAACGAGATTGATGAGAGGATTGTGGTAAACTTGAAGAGGAACGAGTTGCCCCGACCGCACAAAGGAGGGCACGTCTTCCGGCAGCGGCCCCAAAGCAATATAGATATCGTTCAATCCGAATTGTCGGATGGCTGATTCTATCGTATCTTGTTCGCCTTGTCCCGCTCTATCGTAGAAACCACGCGCCGGACGCATGGTAGCAATCTTCTCGCCCCCTTTTTCAACGGCGATAACAACCCCACCGCGCGAGTGATTTGAGTGCCTTTCCAGAAAAGCGTCCTCCATCGTCAGGGTGTATTGTCCGACATCCATTGACTCTCCGAGTTTCAGACTCTTTGATTCCAACAGGAAGTAGCCTTTGGACCCCATTATTCCGATGTACAGAATAACGATTCCAATGTGGACGATATAGCCGCCGTATCGTCGCTTATTGCGTTGAATGAGGCGCGAAAGCCCGTGAAAGAGAGAGGTTTCTCCACGCTTGGCCCTTAATTTTGCGCCGCGATAGAACTCGTCAAAGATGGCTACGCAAGCGAATACACCGCCAAAGGCGCACAGTACAGAATAAACCGGTGTCGTGTGTCCTCTAAACGCAAGATAGCCCCACATTATTGCACCGCCGATCAATCCAAAGAGAATCGGTTTGGCGAACATTCGCTTGAAATTGCTCGGGGTCAATTTTTTCCATGAAATGATTGGGCCGGCACCCGTCAAGAAGAGAAGCAGTAGACCGGGAATGATAACAACTTTATTGAAGAATGCTTCCGGTACGGCGGATTTATTTCCCGTAACTCCTTCCGTGATGATGGGCCACAGCGTCCCCCAAAGGATAATCAGCGTCAATCCTACAAACATCCAGTTGTTAAGGAGGAACGCACTTTCGCGGGAGAGAATTGATTCGAGGCGGTTTGGACTTTTTAGGTCGTTCCACCGGTAGTAAATCAACCAGGCAACGCCAAGGCAGGAAAACGCAATAAATCCCAAGAAATAGCCACCAATATCCGACTGTGCAAACGCATGCACAGAGGAAATTACCCCGCTGCGCGTGATGAACGTCCCCAACAGGGTGAACTCAAACGCCAGCGTAATCAGGACGATATTCCAGAGTTTGAGCATATTCCGTTTTTCTTGGATCATTACGGAATGAAGATAGGCAGTGCTCAGCAGCCATGGCATAAAGGAGGCGTTTTCGACCGGATCCCACGCCCAGTAGCCGCCCCAACCGAGTTCGCGATACGCCCAATTTCCACCTAGCGTGATGCCGACCGTGAGAACCAGCCATGAGGCTATCACCCAACGCCGTGAGCGAAAGATCCAGTTGCTGCCGGTTTCTCCAGCTGCCAAGGCTCCAACCGCGTATGCAAACGGCACCGTCAAACTAACAAAGCCGATATAAAGGGACGGGGGATGAAACGCCATGCTGGGGGTTTGCAGCAACGGGTTCATTCCCGCGCCATCGGGGAGCGCCGCGCCGTTTGGGAAACGTGCTAGCGGATTGTACACTCCCTCAATTAGACCAGTGACGAGGATTATGAAGAAGAGTTGAACGGTTGAGATGGGGACCAGAGCGTAATCACCGAGCCGGTCTTTTGCTCGACGATTTTGCCAAGTGACCAGCGCTCCGAACAGTGTGAGAAGCCAGAGCCAGAACAGCAGGGAACCGGACATTCGTCCCCATAGCGCAGTAATCTTATACATCAAGGGTTGATCGTGGCTTGAGACCTCGGCGACGTATTTCATTGAAAAATCATCGGTCACAAAGCCGTAGATCAGCGCTCCAGTAGCCAAACTAATCAGAAGAAACGTGGCAACCACGCCGTTACGTCCGCTAATAATGGCGCCGGAACTCCTATAGCGCAAGCCTGTACAAAGCAGGACAATTGCCCATAAACAGGAGAACACCGATAGCCATATCGCGGCGTGACCTATTTCCGCTACCATACCTTACTCCCTCACTACGCACCGCTTGTCAATAATCGGCGGTGCCTCCCGCGTTTTCAGCGGCTTCATACTTGGAGGCGCACTTCGTTGTCAATTTTGAGGCGGTTATGAGGTTGCGCTCTGCGTCGTATTTCCCTTCAACAAAGACATTTCCGCCCTCTTTGAAGTTGTCGGGTTTGAGTTTCGAGTAGATTACATTGACTGTCGATTCCCTCTGACGGTCGCGTATGGCGAAGGTTAGCTCAAACTCCGCCGCATCCCATTTCGGACTTCCTTCCAAGATGAGTCCATCTACTTGAACGCCTTTATTATCGACCGAGGCGGCATTAGCGACCAACTGATCAGGGGTGTAATGTCGAATACTGGTGTTTCTGATACCTGCAACAACCAGGAACGCCATCGCAGAAGCCAGTATGACGCTTGCGGCAATGATTTTGGTTCTTTGACGTCGCATTTCGATACTCCTTGTGTTTGTACGAGCTCGCGCTCAAGGTTGCACTTGCCTAAATATTACCTTGATTTCATCGGGAATACAAACGAAAATCCCGTTGCGGCGATGGATTGGCTCGGGATCTTGCCCGCTGACCACGATTTCCCGTGAGTGTTCGTGAGTGTTAAGGATTAGATTCTACCACATCTTACACGAAATGGTGAGAAGTAAGAGAGGGAAATCAGTGATTTCACGATTACCAATCCGGTCAAACAGGAGTGCAAAAGAGAGTAACCGAGTTTTCCAAGAAAAAAGGGATCTCTATCGCACTCCCTATTTGGTCGCTTGATCGGTTTCGTCCACGAAAGCAAATCAATGGCTTGATAACTGTCAATCCCTATAGCTTCCAGGATCAGGTGCGATTGCTCTTAGCGCTTCAGGAATCACCTTGACAGGGATTTCGCAGCAAAGTACAATATACGAATGGGTCTCCACGTTTTGTTGGCATTTCAGGACAGAGGAGCAAGGAGGACGTTCTCATGAAAAGGCAGACATTTCATCCTAAACCCACTTTCTTCGCCACGCCCCTGATAATTCTATGCTTGATAGGTTTTACCCTCCCTAATAGTTATGGGGCATCCAAGCGCATCGCGGTTTTGTATTTTAAAGATTATAGCCAGTTCGATTCGCCAACCGGCTGCGGCTGCATCCCGGGCGTCATCGGCGAAATTTTCAGTGGCAAAAAACGGTTGTGGAATCTTGAAGCAGGGTTTACGGGTTTGTTGAATCGAAGACTTAAGGCGACGGAGGTATATGAGCCCATCCCGCAAGATGAGATTCTTGATGCAATGAAGCATTTGGGATTCTCTCGCAAGGATGTAAGAAAGAACGCCGAGGTGCGAAAATTGCTTGCCGAGCAGTTAAAAGCCGAGGCACTTGTAGTGGGCAGCGTCCGCAAATTCGGTCAAGAGCGAGCACGTGCAAATGCCTCTCGCTCGTTGCAACAGGGAAGTAGACAAGGTGGAGTAGCCAGCAGCTATCTAACAGGTGTACAGGTGTTGGGTTACGTCTATACAGCGCGTATTAAGCTGGAAATGCAGTTCTATGGCGCGTCCGGCAAAGAGGTGGCTACGCCCGAGGTTTCCGCGAGCAGACGACATCAACTCGGCGGGGCACAAATTGCGGCGTTCCAAGTCATTGCGACGGAGGAAGGGACGGAACTTAACTTTGGGCAGTCACCTCGTGCGGACAGGAAGTTTCGCCCTATCGTTCGTCCGGGAGAGGTAAGCAGCATAGCCTTCGGCACTCCACAGTATGATCAGACGCTACTCGGTATGGTGACAGACGACGTATTGTTAAAGGTGGTGAAAAAACTGCGCCTGCATGTTGGTCCTGCATTTATCTTACCGTCGGAAGTCGCGGCGCTGGAAAAAAGGAACAACGGAGCGCGCGGCGAGTTGAAGTCTTCATCGGGTCCCATCACCGGAACGATTATCCATATAGACGCAAAAGATCAGAAGAACGCTTATATCAATGTTGGTTCCGCGATGGGCGTCCAAGTCCAACAGCAGTTAATCGTTTATGCGAAGGGAGAGCCGTTAACGGATCCGGATACAGGCGATGTGATAGATTATCTTCCTGTCAAGGTAGGTAAAATCGAAGTTGCCGAGGTGCGAAACGATCGTGTGTCCAGAGTAAATATCATTGAGGGATTCGGCGAAGTTAAAATTGGGCACAGGGTTCGAGGAAGCACGGTCGCACTACCAAAAAACGGCGAGTAACTGAGCGTGCGGTCTGGATTTGGCAATCCAGACCGAGCAGTACGAGGGGTCGCCGAACAGAGAAGCGTAATGTGAATTGCGCAAGTCCTATCCAAGTCCTAATCTAGGTTAAAACAGACTTCCATTTCTAGCGTATTCGACGTTTTTCTCGATTCAAGTTTTCCGCAACTCCGAATGGGAGTGGAACGCCATCTATGGACAACGACCCAATGATGATATTTGCTGGCAGCGGCAGCCAGCAACTCACCCAAAAAATCTGTCGGTATCTCCGTGTATCTACCGGGAAAAATGAGGTCATCCAATTCTCCGACGGAAACACGTTCGTCCGCGTCCTTGAGAACGTTCGAGGTCGGCACGTCTATATCGTCCAATCCACCATATTTCCCACGAACGACAACTTCATGGAACTCCTCTTCTGGATCGATGCCCTGAAGCGTGCGAGCGCCGAGTCTGTGACGGCAGTGATTCCGTATCTTAGCTATGCGAAGGGAGACAAGAAGGATGAACCGCGCGTCTCGATTCGGGCGCGAGTCTGTGCGGATGCGATTGAGGTGGCTGGCGCCGATCGCGTTGTGACGATGGATTTACACGCAGCTCAGATTCAGGGGTTCTTCCGGATTCCGGTCGACAATCTCTATGCTCAACGTGTGCTTTGCCAAGAGATTGAGGAGATGAATTTAAGGGATATTGTCATCGTTGCACCGGACACTGGATTCGCAAAGGATGCGAGGCGCTATGCCTCCTATCTGCGCACGTCCGTCGCCATCGCGGACAAACGGCGCCCGGGACACAACGAGAAGGCGGAAATCTTGGAGATTATCGGCGAAGTCAGCGGCAAAACAGCAGTGGTTGTCGACGATTTCACCATTTCCGGCGGGACGTTGGTGAATGTGTCAACGGAGTTAATGGATCGGGGTGCAAAGGAGGTCTATGCAGTCGTTTCTCATGGGGTGTTCGCCGAGCAGGCGGCGCAGAAGATTGATGATAGCCCTATCACACGACTCCTCGCCACAGACACGGTCGAGAATCATCCGAATTCGCTGCCGAAAAAGATTCAGTTTGTCTCCGTTGCTCCCCTGTTTGGGGAGGCTATTCGGCGCATCCACAATCGAGAAAGCATCAGCGCAATGTTCCCGGACAGCAACAATCTCTAAGCACGCGAGGTTGTGCGCATTTCAAACTCTTTCTCATCGGCGAAAACCATGAGATCGAAGAAGGTCTGGATGTCTGTGCGACTTGGATCGAGTTTGTTGATCAACTTGGTGAAGAACGCGCGATGCCTTTCGGTTTCCGGACGGTGATTTATCATCTCGCCATTGAAGGCAGCGATTTCGTCTGAAGTCTTCGGCGCTCGTGCCTGTACCCAATCTATTACATCGTTGTCACCGGGCAGGTGCTTGATAAGGTGGAGAAACTCCTGCGGGGTGACGCCGATAAACTGAAGTACCTGCCTATCGTGTCCGGAATCCTCGCCGTACCAGTAGTCGCCGATTGAGTCGGTGTCGAGCGCCTTGGCTTTGTCAAGTGTACGCGCCAAGCCAGCGATGCCCGCAACCTCCGTGTTGTACGGGCTGCGGGGCGCATGCCGAGCGAGATCGATGATGCCAAAAGCGCGTTCATCGTCAAGGTCTTGAAGTTCCGCCCATGTTGAAATGTCGGTACGATTCGGATCGACCTCACGGATTCGGGACTCTAGGTAAGCCTTCGCTTCCGCGTCCTCCGCCCCCCGATTCACCATAGCGTGATTAAAGTCATCAATTTTTTTCGGTTGGACGCGGCTCTGCTCCAACACCCATTCCCCCAATTCACAATCGTTGGGATTCTTGGCAGCCGCCTCCTGGAAGTCGTTCGCCGACACTTCTAGGAACTCCAATATGATGCGGTCCTGTCCGGAATCCTCCCCATATTGATATTTGCCGTTCTTTCCGGCTTGCACGGCGCGCGCTTTATCCGCCATTCGCGCGACCCCGAAGATTCCCGCTACGTCTTTTGAGCGTGGACTGCGAGGCGGTTTCTTCGTCAAATTCTTCTGCCAAAAATTCCCCCAATCGTCCAATTCGATCGACTGAAAAATGGTCTTGATGTCGGTTCTTCCCGGCGCGTATTTGGAAATGCGGTCTTTCACACGCTGCTTGTATTCCTCCGTCTCGGGTAGGCGTTCCAATTCGGTTTGATTGAATTGGTGGATTGCTTCTTGCGAAATACCGCTTCTCTCGACAATCCATTTGTTTAAGGACTGGTCATCATGCTCGTCCGCCGCTTCGGCGAACTCTTCGGCAGAGATGCCGAGAAGCGCCAGGATTTTACGGTCCAATCCTGAGTTTTCACCGTAAAGAAATTCCCCACGTGTCTCATCGTTGTGTGCTCTAGCTTTGTCAGTCATTCGTGCAGCCCCAACAATACCCCCAATGCCGAGGTTCGATGGGCGACGTGGCGGCTGTCGTGTCAGGTCCATGAAGTGTTTTCCTTTCCATTTAGAGAGGTTGTTTTTTCAAGTACGAGTGAATTTGAAGACCTTGATTCTATAATACTCTGAAGACGGGAGTCGGTGCAAGAGAATAGGGAGTGTTACGGGGCAATCGCGTCTGTTTTGGGGTGTGAGGTTGGTTGCCAGTGCACACCCTACAAGAAGTGGTGCATAGATTTCATATTGTTATGATGGTCGCGGATTCTCTAGAATCAGGTGCGATTGCCCGGATGTTTTGGAGCGAATCTCTTGACGCCGTGTGGAGATAATGCTAGCATTGAGGTTTGCAGGTTTGTACAAATCTTTCAATTGAAAGACTTCCAATTGCCAACTCTCTTTAGAATTTGCACTCAAAACTAAAGCACCATGAAACTTGATTGTTGCTAGGTTCAAACTCGGACCGAATTGAAGTTGAACCAACAAAATTAGGAGGCCTGGAATAGCATATAGTAACGTACCCATTGGAACATCCAACCCCACCTGCTTTGTGACTTTGGTTGATCAATCCGCTTCAATGAGCGAATATTGGGGCTCCGGCACTACGAAAGCAGAAGGGGCTACACGCGCCGTAAATCGTGTGATTGAGGAGCTTGTTTTGGCGTGTCGAGCGGGAGAAAATGTAAAGGCCCGATGTTACGTCTCTGTTATTGGCTACGGCGGCTTCGGCGAGCGGGTCGATTGCGTCGTTGATGGCATGATATCAGAGGTTGCTTCAGCACTTATTGCTGTCAAGAAAGTCAAGAAGCGCATCCTCAACGGGGCAGGAGGGGTTATTGAGGTTGACGTGGAATCCCAGCACTGGAAAGCACAAACGAACACTCACCGGCCATACGGGACAAGTGTTCGGCGTCACGTTTAGCCCAGATGGGACAACGCTTGCTAGCGCGAGTGCCGATAGAACCATCCGTCTGTGGCACTAGACCCCTGACACATTTCTTGTATTGCTGAGTTCTTGTAAATAAAAAGATAGCCAAATACTTCCGTTGGATGCTGAGTAAATTCAGGTTCGTCCACGAAACATTCTCCTTTTTTGCTTCCGACTCTTCTTTGCGGAATAACTCTAATGACGGTTTAAGGTTGATTGAGCTCTTCAACTACCCTCCTGATTTCTTTTGCTATATCAGTAAAGGCTTCATCTTGATTCTCCCATTTCGTCACAGGTAGCACATTCTTAGGTAACGCCTGAAGTTTTCCAAATGGCGCTTCCTTCCAATCCACTGGGCGGAGAATTATGGGAATCACACGAGCGTCTCCAGCGGAGTGTCGTTTCAATGCTAGGTCCATCTCAACATCAGAACAATAATCAGATGCAATGAAGTCAGAACTGATAAGCAAAAGAATAATGTGCGCGGTTTTCAAATGTTCATGAATCTCCCCTTCCCATTCTCTACCACCCGTTATCTTCCGATAGTGCCAATCTTCAATGGCTCCCTGTCGTCTCAAAATAGAAAGATGGTTCTCAAGCTGTTCGCGTAGTCCCTCATCTTTATGGGAGTAGGAATAAAAGACCTCAATACCATTCGACTGTGATTTTGCACTCATCAGATATTCTCTCTTTGCAATCATTTGAAGGAAGGAATCCGGTTGCAATTGATTGTACGGATTATCATGTATCTCCCGCATTCTACGGATTGCGTCTCCTATATGTTTACCATGACGATAGCATAGGTCCCAGATTTTCTCAATTTTTTCTTGATCGTTCGCACCGGGTACATAGTCAATGAAACCAGCTAACTCACCAAGCATCTCGCGATAAAAGGTTTCAAGATTGAACGACGCGAATTTGTTGGCCAGACGTACATAATCAATAAGTGTTGTTCTAACTTTATCTTCTTTGATTTCATTCATGATGAAATCTGATGTGTAAATGCCATCTTCGTCTACATCATCTAATTTCGAACCATAGGCCGCAAATCTTCTGTCAATACATTGGGAACAACCTCCACAGTGCGTTGCTTGACCAAGATGCTGAAATGTCTGACTGCAGGATACAGTACTCGTTATCAGGTCTTTTCGACCTAGCTCGGCTAGGCGATTAAAGATGTCTGTTTTGGTTTTCCACAAGAAGGGAGTCGTAATCTTGATTTTCGAATCTTCAATTACCGAAAACAGATTTTCGAGAAGAACAATTGTTCTTGGATGGGTTGTACGACTCGCTCTTGCATTAATTTGGTCTTGCCGTTTGGGAAAGTTAATTGAAGTAACTCCGTTTTCGTAGACAAAAATCTCACGCTGTTGTAGGACACATGACAAAGCGTAGCCAATGGATGTGTATAAAAAAGCGCGGGTCCGCTGCGATTCCTCTTTGGCTCGAATCCTGCGTAAACTGCAATGAAATTTATAGTGGCGAATTCGATTTGGATAGAATCTACATAATGCTTTAATTAACTGACGTTGCGTTTTTATGGTTTTCGGCTGCCCGGATTGGTGGCTAATCAACCAGAGTTGGTCGGAAGAGTGTTCAAGCTGCTCTACAACGCCGACCAGCGAATCCAGCCCGCCTGAATAGAGAATGACCTTAGTATTTGGCAGTGGTTCAATCACGCACGTTTCATCATCAAACAGACCCGTCTGGGGCGTGGAATGCCCGGGTTGGAAAGTAAAGTGATACGCTTTATCGCCTGACATGAACAACAGGGCTTCTTTGAGTTTTTCTTTAACTTCCGGCGTATTCCAGAAGTCATAATCTCGAACCTTTACTACAAAGTGAAATGACCGTGCCCAGCTATGGAACTCTAGGCTACTGTTGTGCCCACGAAAAATCCGTCGATCTGCGCAATAGACGTAAGCCGCAATCTCTAACAAATCAAGGATGCGCTTGGGAAGATAAAATACGTCACGAATAAAATCGGGAAGTGCGAGTTTAACATTGGAATTTGGCGAAACTAATTCTCTATATTCGAGAATAATAGGTTCAATATTAGCCCATTGCTTAGGCAAATCCGCCCCGTTACATAATACAATTTGCGGAGAGGTGTTTTTCATTCCTTATCTCCCTCTCGCTGTAACGCATCACGCATCTTCCCAAGGGCAATATGTAGAAAGCCTTTAACTGACTTTTGGCTGGGGGCCCCATCTCGTGCGTTTTTGTTAAACCAACCTGCTGCAAAAGACTGCGTAATCTTCGATGTTTCAAAAGCATGTCGGGAAATCGTATTGACATGGTCTTCTAGGTGCTGACCGAACTCAATTCGATCATCAATGCTTCGTAAAGCCGCCGAAGCTTCTCTAGCGAGAAAATATTCTAAGTACCGCTGTGTAAACTTAGCGAAAAAAAGACGAGACAACTCACAGAATCCAGCACCATCTCCGGCTTTGCGCCATACTTCAAACGGATCTTCGACCGAATTGAAAAGATTCCCCATTGTTGGTTGATTTTGGTCGTACCAACCGGATATGGCATCGCCTGCAGCCTTCTGCGCAATCTCCCCGTATTCAAACGAATCCATTTTGGGGTCAACATACTCACTAACCGCTTTTGCAAAGGCAAGTGGTGTTGGATTATCGGGTAACTCGACCCCAGTTTCTGAAAGCGACATTTGGGGGTTATTTTCACGAGAGGCAACGGCCAGATTAACTAAGAATTGGAACGTACTCAATAGGCCATCATCCTGCGCGAGGTGGCGAAACCGATCTCGTACGTTATGAATTGTCTTTTGAGCAATATCCGCAACTTCAGCCTCAGATACACTCATTCCTGCGATCTGGTCAACAATATCTCTCCATTTTTCCGATGTAGGAAGAATTCCTATTCGTTCATGTCCCATCGTTTGATTCCTGTAGTTAGGGCGATTCCGTTATGTATATTATAATAGATGATTCCGATTGCTTTTAAGTGTAACGGTCGCACACAATGGCGTAGAAGGGGAAACGTCATTGCTTGCGAACTCAATGGGTGCATTCAATGCGCGGAACAACCCCTCAATGATTTCACTATCAGAGTATAGTGGTGAAACCATAACGCTGTCAATCAATTTGACGTAACATCGTCGGTAATCAACCATCAATCAACGATGATGCCCAATTCGTAATAGACCACAGATCTTTCTCATGCTAGTATAGAATCAGCCATGGTAGCTGTCTACACTCGCGGAGTCGGACGCCGAACATTTCTTCCGTTGAGTTTGCAATAACTGCCTAAATTATGCTATAATCTTTGCATGAAGAAAGCCTCTGCTAACGATTCCGCAAAAGTTATAACCGTCAATCGGAAAGCGCGGTACGACTACCACTTGCATGACCGCTATGAAGCTGGAATAGCGCTGCAAGGGACAGAGGTCAAGTCGATACGCGCGGGAAGATTGAATTTAGCAGATAGTTATGCGCGCATCCGCGATGGTGAGGTTTTCCTATTTGACGCTCATATTAGCCCCTATGAACAGGGCAACAGCGAGAACCATGAGCCGAAGCGGCAGCGCAAGTTACTGCTGCATCGCCGTGAGATTAGGAAGATTGAAAGTAAGATTCGGTCGGCAGGTATGACGGTTGTGCCGACAAGAGCGTATTTCAATAACGGCAAAGTAAAACTTGAAATCGCAATCGCATCTAGCAAACACTCTTACGATAAGCGTGATGTCATTGAAAGAGAGGAAGCGCGTCGCGCTATCCGTTCTCATCTCTAAATGACAAAGTGTTCAGCCCGTGCGCCCGCATGGACAAACGTCAGTCTATCATTAAGAACAAATTGGGGGTGAAAAGGTTTCGACGTGAGTCAATGAGATAAGAGTTGCATGCCGAGGTTTCCGCAGGCCTCGTTAAACAGGCGGAAAAAACTTAACTGCTGATTACGAACAGTTAGCTCTAGCTGCTTAAAGCAGCTACGCTCGGCTAGCTTGCGGCCCGTCGAGTTAGTCGAGCGCCAAACAACGGGCTCGGCAGCTTGTTTGTTCTTAAGGGACAAGTTGCGAGAAAATACTTGAGATAGCCTGCACGAATCTTGCATAAGGGAGTCGTTACGGTGAAGCACCAAAACTTATGCTAAGCATGTAGTAGCTTTTATTGAACTGCTCTCGGACACGGGTTCGATTCCCGTCACCTCCATCAGATTTTTGGATCCAATCCCACCACGAGGTGCAATTGTCGATTGACACGGTTGACGATTGCACCTTTTTCGTAATTACTCTTCAAATCTAGTATTCGCGTATCACCTGCCTGACTAAACGACCTACCAATAAACGGCAATATTCTTGTAGCTTCCAACTCGTCTATACGACGGATTCACATCATATAGCAAGGAGAGACCGAAAGTGCAAACACTAGACAGAGCAAAACTGATAGTAAGAGCTCAAGTCAGCGATCTGCTGACAAAGTTGGAGGACGGGCAAAAAACTCGGCAACTGGTGCTGGAGGAGGTGCGCGACGATATCCGGGGGATAAAGTCACTCGTCGTCAACGCCATTGCTGGTCTTAAACTGATTGAGCGCCAAATTGAAGAAACTGATGCCGAAGCGGAAAAATGGGATGCTAGGGCAGCAATTGCCTTGGAAAAATCCGAAGAGGATTTGGCTCGTCGTGCGCTTGCCCGTAAGAATGAGCTAACACGAAAAGTGGAACGCTATCGCGAGCAGCTTACTGCGCAACGGGCTACTATTGATACACTTAAATCAAGTCTGAAATCACTGGAATCAAAATTAGAGGAAATGCGTTTCGACGCGGCGCGAATGGATGTCCAAGAGAAGCTATCCCGACGATCTGCGCTCGGAACGACCTCTGCGAGCGATTATGTCATTGGTGACAGCGCCTTTGACGCTTATGATCGTATGGTTGAACAGGTGCGAGACTTAGAAGCACATGTCGAGGCGTTCGATGAATTGATGCAAGGCGATAAACTGGAACAGGAGTTCCATGCATTGGAACGTAAGAATGAGGTCGATAAGGATTTAGCGGCTCTAAAGTCCAAACTCTCGGCGGGCGAGTAATTCACGGCTGCAGTAGGAGTACCGGGTAGAGAAATGTACTATTGACATCAAACCAGATTTTTGTTGAAATTCCATCCCAGTCGCGTTACAATTCAACGCAGTTTCGGGTTACCAGTAAGGTAGTCGTAAAATCTTGCGCGACAACTCGTCTGATTGTAAACTCAGTCGGGTTTAATTCTATCAGGGAATTACAAGGAGAGTAACCATGGTTGAAGTCGACGTAGCATTCATCTCTTTTGACCAGCATGTGGGCACGCCAATTGTCGTGCTGAAGGATAAAGCAGCCGAAGCCAAGCGGATGTTGCTCATTTGGATCGGTTCACCGGAAGCCGCCGCCATTCAGTCAAAAATCAAGGGCGAGGAGGCTACGCGCCCGATGACACACGATTTGATGAAGAATCTAATTGAAAATCTTCAGGGGGAGATAGCTTCTGTCTGTGTCCACTCCGTGGAAGACGGAACCTATTTCGGGCAAGTTACGCTTCATGTGGATGGACAGACGATTGATATTGATGCCCGTCCAAGCGATGCCATCGCGCTTGCATTGCGGTTTGAAGCCCCAATCTACGTTGCCGAGGAGGTCATTGAAGAGCATGGCCTCTCCGAGGACGATTTGAAAGAGGCGCAACAGGAGCAGACGAAGAGTGTTTTAGAAAACTTAGATGATGAGACGTTGGGCGAGTTTACAGTCTAACTACCAAATCCGAGAGAGTAACCACCCATGCCAATCTTTGAAAAAATCAGTCGAATTCTCAAATCAAATATCAATGATCTACTAGATCGGGTCGAGGACCCGGAAAAGATCTTGAATCAGTTGCTTGAGGATATGCGTCATGAGTTCAAAGAAGCAAAAGTGCAGGTGGTTGCGGCAATCCGCGATGGGAATCGGCTTGAAGCTCAATACAAGGAGAATCTGGAAAGCGCCGAGAATTGGGAAAAGCGAGCTATCGTGTTCATTGAGAATGGCGATGATGTACGCGCGAAAGAAGCGCTGCGCCGCAAGAAATCCTTTAGTGAATCGGCTGATAATTACCGAGATCAACTTGAATCCCAGCGGGAAAGTATTGCTGTTCTCAAGGACGGGTTGGCAACGTTGCAGGAGAAGATTGAGGAAGCAGAGCAGAAACGCGCCATTCTGATTGCCCGCGCGAAGCGAGCAGAGGCCGAAAAAAACATCCAAGAAACAGTAGCAGGCATCGCGGAATCAAGTGCAGCCGATGCCTTCGATCGGATTCAGGACCGCGTGGCTGAAACCGAAGCACACGCCGAGGCGTATCGCGAATTGCGGAATCTTGGCGCGGATGATTCTGTTTTTGAACCAAATCCGAACGACGAAATTGAGGATGAACTCGCCAAACTGAAAGCGAAGCTGAAAAAGTAGACCGCTGCCGTAGAGTCCGTTTTAATCCGGATTTGGTTTAAGGATTCGACAATGCGACTATTTAGGAAATCCATCATCGTTGTGCTAATTTTAGGGCTTGCGCTTATCGCAGTAAAGTTAGTTTTGCCTATCGCCATTTGGGTATTTCAATTCGCTTTCACGGTGCTCGCCCTTATCGCAATTGGAATCGCGATTGTGTATCTCTATCACAAACTCCGCGCGTAACCTACTTCCAAGGGGATTTTTTAGCCTTAGCTACCAATGAATCAGAAAAACATTGAAGCACCCGTATCAAACGACATGGCGCTTAACTATCACCTCATGCATCCCGGCGGCGATAGTGCGCCCGGTGATCCCAACGCCGCATTCTATCTGGATGGCACGTATCACCTACACTATATCTTGAGACAGACGTGGCAGGGCGAGCGGTCGTTCTGCTTTGTCCATGTCACCAGTCCGGACATGCTACACTGGACGTGGCAGGCAACAAAGCTCCAGCCGTCTTTCACGGGTCACGGCATGTTCAGCGGCACCGGTTTCATCACAAAGGAGGGACAGCCTGCCACCATCTACCACGGTCAAGCCTCCCAGCGGAATCATATCGCTCTTGCCAATGGTAGAACCTTATCCGCGTGGGAAAAGCCGTTTCCGGTCGAACCGAAGACAGCCGATGGAGCAGATGCGGAAATGCATCACTGGGATCCCGATTGCTTCCTCATCGGCGACACCTACTACGCCATCTCCGGCGGCAGACACCAACCGCTCAGTAAGTCACAAGATTTGCGGAATTGGAGCTATGTCGGCGATTTCCTGAAGCACGAGTTGCCGGATTCAGCAATTGGCGAAGACATTTCTTGCCCCAATTTTTTCCGTCTCGGAGACAAGTGGGTGTTGCTGTGTATCAGCCATCCGTTCGGGTGCCGCTACTACATTGGCGATTGGGACGTGGAGAACGAGCAGTTCGTTCCCGAAACACACGGGCGGATGAATTGGCGGCGTCCTGACCAATCCATTTACGAAACGGAATACCGGGACTACTTTGCGCCGGAAAGCGTGCTTACTCCAGATGGACGCCGGGTCATGTGGGCGTGGCTTGTTACCCTCAATGATGAGATTTCCCAAAGGACAATTCAGTCTCTGCCGCGTGAACTGAGTTTGGCAGAAGATAATAGCCTGGGTATCCGCCCTCTGCGCGAACTCGAAACGCTCCGCTATGATCGAACTATTCTCAGAAATCTCGCGGTGACGCCGCCAGAACGCTCACATAGTAGCACTGCCACCGCGCGCATTGCCAATCTTGAGGGCGACGCTCTTGAGTTGAGAATTACGATTGACAGAGAGCAGGCGGTGCGCAAGCGGTTCGGTTTCCGACTCTTTGCCAACGAAGATCACGAAGGGTTGCCAATTCTGATTCACCCGGAGACGGCGACTCTGCGCGTCGGAACGACCGAGGCTCCGTTCGCGGTAGCCGATCTTCCCGAAGGCGAAGACGTTGAGTTGCGCATCTTTATTGACAAATACCTTGTCGAGGTTTTTGCCAATCATCGGCAAGCTGTCGTGGGCGCCCACATGGATTATCACTCTGCCAACGGTCTGAACGCCTACACCTACGGCGACCCGACAACGATTCGGCAGATCGAAATCTGGAAACTGAAGTCTACGAATCAGGGATTTTTCGAGGCGCGAGAAAATCGCATCTGGGCGCCAGACACCGAGTAAAATCCAAAAAGACCTACCCGTGCCAGCTCTGCCCAACATCGTCATTATTCTCACCGACGATCTCGGTTACGGCGACCTATCCTGCCAAGGACATCCACTCTTCGAACACCCAATCTAGATCGGCTTGCAACGGAAGGACAGCGGTGGACGAGTTTCTACGCCTCTAGCCCACTCTGCAATTCGAGCCGATCAAACGACTGAATAGGGAGTGCGATAGAATTGCCTGCGGGAAACAGGTGGGCATGTATCACATCTGCCTGGACATTAACAGATTTGTAGTTTTGTTTATCAGTCCACTTGCGGGTCGGGCTAGAAGCCCGACCTACAGGAATGGGGCGCAACTTGGGTTAGATAACAATCTGCTGGATTTGTCTATCCGGCAGGAGCCTTTTGACCTTAGATTTGTCTTGGATGTTGATTATGTCTCAACCCAACGTTGTTTTTGTTTTGACGGATGATCAGGGCTACGGAGATCTTTCGTGTCTCGGGAATCCCGTGCTGCGCACACCGTCATTGATCGCTTTCATGACGAGAGTGTGCGTTTCACGGATTTCCACGTCGCCCCGATGTGCACCCCGACCCGCGGCGAGCTGCTGACCGGACGCGATGCGTTGTACAATGGAGCAACGTTCGTCTGTTTGGGACGTACTTTGTTGCGCAGCAATCTCCCCCCGGTGGCGGATATCTTTGCCGTGAACGGTTATCACACGGGGCACTTCGGAAAATGGCATTTGGGTGACAACTATCCCTACAGACCTCAGGATCGAGGTTTCCACGAAACCGTGTATCATCCCGCGTGGGGAATTACGTCCGCTCCCGACTACTTTGGGAATGATTACTTTGACGACCACTATCGTCATCGGGACGAAATCAAGCAGTATCGTGGTTACTGCACGGATGTGTGGTTCGAGCAGGCTATAGCTTGGATGAGGCGGTGTCATCAGCAAGGGAATCCCTTCTTCACGTATATTGCGACCAATGCCCCGCATGGACCGCTGTGGGTACCGAATCAATACAGGCAGCCGTACCTTGGTGAGGTCAATCGGAACGAGGCAAGCTTCTTCGGGATGGTTGCGAACATTGACGAGAACATGGAGCGTCTCGAATCATTTCTGAAGGAGACAGGATTGCGCGAGAATACCATCCTGATTTTCATGACGGACAACGGCACCGCCACAGGCGAGAATGTGTTCAATGCGGGAATGCGCGGGAGAAAGAGGTCCCTCTACGATGGCGGTCACCGGGTGCCTTTCTTTGTGCGCTGGCTTGACGGCGGTGTCGGCGGTGGGCGCGATGTTCACGGTCTGACTCGGAGCACGGACGTGCTGCCGACCTTGATTGACCTGTGCGGCTTGCACATTGACGACGGACTGATGTTCGATGGATTATCTCTTGCGAATGCCTTACAGGAATCTGTGGAGCCACCACCGGAGCGCATGACGGTGGTGCAATACGGGCACGCCAACGAGGGTACTAACGGACACACGGAGAAGGATAACGCAGCCGTGCTCTGGCAAAAGTGGCGACTTGTGAACGGGACGGAACTTTACGACGTATCTACCGATATAGGGCAAACTCGGAATGTGGCTGCTTCAAACCCTGATGTGGTGGGTCGTATGCAAGATTATTACGAACGATGGTGGGGGAAGGTTGGCGATAACTTAGCGTTATACCAGCCGATTACCATTGGCTCAAATCACGAGAATCCAGTTCGCCTGTGCAGTTGTGATTGGGCTTGGGTTTATGCGGACAACCAAGAGAACATCCGCGGGTGCGTCATGGATGGCGGCACATGGCATGTGGATGTGGCACGGGACGGATTATACGATCTCACGTTGCGGAGGTGGCCCGAGGAATCGGGGTTAGGTATTGCCGCTCCGGCGCCGGTCATGCAGGGATTTGACGGAACGTTGCCCGTAGGGGTGGCTTTGCCGGTGTCGTCGGCGTGGTTGCGAGCGGGGGACGAGGAGCAGGCACAACGTGTCCCGAAAGGGGCAACCCATGTCACATTCCGTATGGCGCTCGTCCGAGGTGCTGCGCAGGTTAAGAGCTGGTGGTATGGCGAGGAGGGGAATCGGCTAGCAGGGGCATATTATCTGACTGTGGAACGCATAAGCGAGTAGGAAATGGAAGATTGGAAGGATGGAAGAGTGGAAGGGGACTAATGCCTGCAGCAGCGGCTTGAAGTGATGAAACTGGACAATTGTTAGGAGGGAGTTATGGAAGATTGGAAGGAACGTAAATCGCTTTATCGTACGTTGAAAACTTGGGAGATGGCGGTAGTGCGTAGGTTGGATAGAACGGAAATGAAACTCAAACGCATATGAAAAAAGAGAAACCTTCAAGGAGAATTCTTTTTAGGGTCTCCGAAATACGAGTGAAACCCAACTCTTTATCACGAGTGCGTCGGTTCGGATGAAGTGCTAGGTTTCACTAGAGATTTCTAACACGACCGTCTACCGGAATAGCGGGGGCTCTATTGGGGCTGAAATAAATACCCGTTTGTGCCGTTCAACCCAACTACACTGCCTCCGTCATTCCGGTCTTCCCTTCTGCTACTCTCCTTCACTCGATTCGCTTTGCTCTGATGCGTCTGTTTCGTCTTCCGCAACGGGTGTGTCGTCCTTCAGGTCTTCCGATTTTTTCAGGAGCTGGTTAATTTTGTATGTGTAGAGCATGAAGACCGGCTCTTTGTCTTCGCGTTTCACGAAATACTCTCCACTCTCCTCTTTTCCGATCAGGAGTAGTCTCCTCGTTCCGTCGTTTAACTTTGCCATGACGGAGGATTTGGGGGCATCAAGCTCATACTCCGACAGATTTCCCACCTCTGCTGCGAAATCGTCCGTATCCAAGGCACTCAAGCTGTCCAACAGAGAATCGAGTTCCGTCTGCTTGGCGGCGAATGCCTCCGGCTTGGTCATTTGCCATTCGCTGTCCGCCCCCATCTCAAGTTCTATCTCTTCCCCCTCTGACTTAATGGTGAGGTGGGTGACATCGCCTTTATTGAAGCTAAAGATTGTGCGATCCTTCCACGTACGAGTGCCTTTGTCAAAGGTAGCTTTGAGGTTTCCCTTGCCGACATACACATTGTTGGAATCTGCTGCGCGGACATAGCTGCTCAGGTAGCCGGGTGTATTTTTTCCAAGAAAGAGGTGGGCACGTACATTACCGCTAGCATCTAGCAGTTTTGCCCTGGCGCCGGAACTGTCCACTTCAAACTGTGCTTGTTTCTCCGGGTTGCTGGACACCAATCCGGTTGTTTTGAGTTCCGTCACTTTGTCAAGAACGTCCTCGACACCTTCCGCATCGGCGGGATAATTCTCCATTGACGCCACGAGCCACTGATTGTTTTCCTTCACGAGGGTTGTTGTTTCCGCGGACGCGGTAATCTCAATCTTCGTAACACTCTCTTTATTGAAGTTGGGAAACAGTGGTGTAGCCGCTTCCACCTTTTTTGCATATTCGCTTTTGGCGAACGGGTTCTCAACAAGTCCTACAATTACGACTAAAACGACAAGTATACCGAGCAAGATTAGAAGTTGTTTTGTTTTCATAATTCCGATTTACACGGTTCCGTAAGCTTCAACCAACCGCTTTGCCCTCCTTCGCAAGAAATATCGAAGTAGTCCGAACGCTACCACAATCAGCGGAATACCGAATACACAGATAAACCGAATGAACGACTTTTCACTTTCCGAGAGCTCCCTCAACGGTCGATCTGTGATGGCGTGTGATCTGATGCTGATTAGGTCCTCTCCAAAGGTAAGCCAATCCACCGCATTTAGGAAAAACTCCTGTCCATCCGGACGTCCCTGTTCCAAGAATTTTGAGTTCCCGACGATTACAATTTGCGTCGATTCACTTTCTGCTTTCGTTTCGCGATCTTCCGTGTCCGATTTTGGCGTCTCAGCGGCATCGGATTCATCAACTTCGGGGGGCGGAATTTCTTTGCCGGCGTAGAAACTCTTGAAAACACCCGACAATGCAGCCGCCACGGTGTAGGCGTTGGAGGTAGATCCTGACGGATTGAATCGGTTGGTTGGGGCGCCGGGATCCAGGTTGTAAGGGCTTTGGGTTGTCCAAGCGAAGTTACTGGTCTTGGCTAACGCCGTTACCTGAATAGCACCACCCTCTGCTGGCAACAATTCAAGTGAACTAGTCCAAGGAAGTACCAACTTTTCCAACTCACTTGTGATAATGTGTTCGCTGGATAATCCGTCAGAACTTCCCCCCGACCCGTATCCGTACCGATTAAGCACCGCTATGAAGTACATATACTGTTGAATCGTGATGCCTCGCCCCGTACTGAATTGGGTCATCTCACTTGAGCGATCGAGCACAAGGTTATTCCCAAGTTTAACGCCGTAATGCTCAAGCAAATCATTCAATCCGGTTGACAGAGGCGTTGCTTGTAGCCCAGAATCCTGGGTGCGGATCGAATCAATAAGAAACACCGCTCGCCCTCCCCGCATGATGTGTTGATCGATTTCATACTTATCACGCTCCGTAAATACGCTTTTGGGGCCTGCGATAACCAAGGTCGAGATATCCTGATCAATCTCCTCACTGTCTTCTATTGTGACCTTTCTAACATTGTACTGGCCTTCCTGATTCTTGTCCAGTTTCCGCCGCAACAAGGCAAAGGTTTGATCGTCAATATCCAGCTCTTCATGTCCAGCCAAAAACCCAACGGTTTTAATTTCCTTGGCGGTCACTTTGAGAATGGCGGAGGTCAGATCGTATTCAAGCGAAGCCGTGTCTTGAACGACGGGAAGTATTTCTTCCTTGCCTCCGTAAGCCACCGCAAGGCTCATGTATACGTTTGCAATCTCGGCTTTGTCCTTTTGGATGACGTTTACCTGCAGTTCGTGAATGCTTCTAAATCTCAGCTCCTGTTTCTCGCCTTCATCAAAACCGGCGGGATCAATGAAGTTGATTTGCAGCTGATTCGAGAAGGCGCGGTATTCGTCAAGCACATCGCGAACTTTTCGGCGCCTCTCGGCTACTTGTGCTGGCTTTTTCGAAAAATAGGCGTTTATGGTTACAACGTCGTCCAATCGTTTCAGGACGTTTTTTGTCGAACCCGAAATGGTGTACCGTTTATCTTCCGTAAGGTCTGCTCGAACAAATCGACGGTATGAAATAAAGTTAATAACCGCGAGAATCAGAAGAATGACGAGCGCAAAAGCCAGGGCATTACTGCCGAGTATCCATGTTTTCTTTGCCATAATCTACCCCACTTTCTGCAATTGAACTCTTAGAGTACTCAGATAGAGGAAAAAACCGATTAAGGAGAAATAGTAGATGAGATCTCGAGAATCAAGTACGCCACGAAGGAGACTGCTGAAATGAGTGCCCAATCCGAGATAGCTGAAAAGCGAAGCCAACCACGGACTGCGAATGTTGAATAACACAATATCCTCCCCGATGATGAGAAGTACAAAACACAGCCCGATTCCTACGATGAAACTGATAATTTGATTCTCGGTCAATGTGGACGCGAACAGCCCGATGGAAAGGTAAGCCGCCCCCATGAGCAGCAAACCGATGTATCCGCCGACGATGGGGCCGCCGTCGGGATCGCCGAGTGAGGCTACCGCAATTGGAAGCGAAAGAGACAACAGAATGGTTACACCGAGCAACGCAAAACTCGCCAGGTATTTCCCGAGGACTACCTCGTAGTCCCTTATCGGCAAGGTCATCAGAATCTCAACCGTACCAAGTTTGCGCTCCTCCGCCCACAGTTTCATCGTGACCGCGGGAACAAAAAAGAGATACAACCAAGGCATGATGGTAAAGAAGCCGCGCATGTTCGCTTGGCTAATGATGAAAAAGCCGCGAAAGAAAAACCACGCGGAAAGGGCGAGGAAAAATGTAATAAAGATGTACGCGATCGGTGAATTAAAGTAGCTCCTGAATTCTTTCTTAAAAATTGCCGCAATGTTGTTCATAATCGGTTAAGCTGCCACCTCCTTATTATCGGATTCACCCGTCAGTTCCAGGAACACATCTTCCAAGCTGACGGATTCTTGACGCAACTGCGTTAAACTCCAGCCGTTCTGAACCACAAATTGGAACAGTTCCTCGGCAGCGTTCTTTCCCTTATCAGAAGTGACTCGGTAGTTGAACAATCCATCAGCCGTATCCACGCGATTGAATTCATTAACAAAATTCAAATCCCGAAGTTTAGATTCAATCTCCTCCGCAGGTCCGCGGATGGTGATATCCACCACTTCTCCTCCTTTAGCTCGATCCGCGAGACTCTCCGGGCTACCGTTGGCGACAATCTTCCCGTCATTGATAATCAGAATTCGACTGCACGTCGCCGAAACTTCGGGCAGAATGTGCGTACTAAAGATGATTATCTTTTCTTTGCCAACTTCTTTTATGAGATTGCGGATCTCGATAATTTGACTGGGATCCAAACCGGAGGTCGGTTCGTCCAAGATAAGAATAGGCGGGTCGTGAATGAGGCTTTGTGCCAAGCCTAATCGTTGACGATATCCCTTCGAAAGCTCGCCCACGTCCTTCTGGATGACGCTTTCAAGACCGCAAATATCTATAACCTCTTTCGTCCGCTGCTGCCGCTGGCTCTTGGGAATGTCACGCACCTGCGCGATGAACTTGAGATAATCTATCACACCCATGTCCGTATATAGCGGGGCGCTTTCGGGCAAGTAACCGATTCGTTTTCGGACTTCGACCGATTCGTCGAACACATCATATCCGTCAACCGTAACGTTCCCTTCATCGGCGGAAAGATAGCAGGTCAGCACACGCATGGTTGTCGTCTTGCCCGCACCGTTTGGTCCAAGAAAACCCAACACCTCCCCTGTTTTAGCACTAAAGGATACATTGTCTACGGCAACGGTTGGACCATAGCGTTTGGTAAGGTTCTTGACTTCAATCATGTCGATTGACTCCTACACCATATTCAACTAAATGAAGTTTTGATGTAACATTTGTGTCGTACATGTTGAACGGCTATCCATTGGCACGACAATGGAAGGCGATAGTCCAACAGCCCGAAATGTTATCATCTAATAAAAATTCCGTCAAGTTAAAATAACGATTTTGCTTGACTTTTGGCTTACAGTTACTGTACGATTATCATGTGGAAATCTTAACTATTCGGGATGGCGTGGTCGTACAAGGCGGTACGTTGATTTAGATATGGTGGGTTAGTTCGAGAAGGGCTTTAGAAGAAAGGGGAAACCGCATCACGATATTAAAGCATATCGTGGTAAAATGGGGGCGAAATCATAGTCTATATTTTAGGGACTCGCACGTAATTGTTTGAAAATATAATGCACAACCGTTGGGGGTGCTTTTGAGCCAATTCAAGAGCTGAGAACACACCCTTTGAACCTGACCTGGATTATACCAGCGTAGGAAGACACAAGTTGACGAAGTGAAAGCCGTTTTGTAGGTCTTTGTATTGGGCTTTCGTTTCAAGGAGCCGCCTTCCTTAGCTGGGAGGCGGCTTTTTTTGTGATTTTAGAGTTAGATTATTTGGACGTTTCAGATTGGACTCAAGTTCCTTTTGGATCCTAAATGGATTAAGATAGCTTTTACATGCCTAGGCATAGTTAGGAGGTTAACACCATGAGTTCCAAAGAACCGATGGAAAGCAAGAACGGATTTTTCCCGAATAGCGCGAAAGTATACGCTCGCGGTACGACTCACAAGGATATACGTGTGCCGTTCCGTGAAATCACACTTCAACCTACCCAGTTGACCGATGGAAAAACGGAAACGAATGAATCTATCCGTGTTTATGACACTAGCGGGCCTTGGGGTGATAATTCACAGCAAGGCGATGTCAAAACGGGGTTGGCTGCATTGCGCCGAGAATGGATTCTTGGTCGCGGGGATGTGGAAGCGTACGAAGGGCGCGAAGTTCGACCTCAAGACAACGGCTATCTGACGAAAGGTCACGCGCAATATGCCAGTACCCGCGAGAAAGAGAAGGGCGGATTGGAGTATTTTCCGGGGTTAAAGCGGAAACCGCTTCGCGCCAAGTCTAGCGGGAACGTGACGCAAATGCATTATGCGAGACGCGGCATCGTTACACCGGAGATGGAATTCATCGCTATCCGGGAAAACCTCGGTCGGCAGGCAGCCTTTGAGGCGGTTGACGGCGATTATCGGACGCGAAACGCGTTGAACCATCAACACACGGGTGAATCGTTCGGCGCTCCGCTGCCCGATTATATCACACCTGAATTTGTACGCGATGAGGTTGCTCGTGGCCGTGCCATTATTCCCGCCAATATCAATCATCCGGAGTCTGAACCGATGATTATTGGCAGGAACTTCCTCGTGAAAATCAACGCGAATATCGGTAATTCGGCAGTGGCGTCTTCGATTGAGGAAGAGGTGGAGAAGATGCGGTGGGCGACGAAGTGGGGAACGGATACGGTCATGGATTTGTCAACCGGCAAGAATATCCATGAAACCCGCGAATGGATTCTGCGAAATTCGCCGGTTCCCATCGGCACGGTGCCAATCTATCAGGCGCTTGAAAAGGTCAGCGGCAAAGCTGAGGAGCTGACGTGGGACGTGTATCGGGATACCTTGATTGAGCAGGCGGAACAGGGGGTTGATTATTTTACGATTCACGCCGGTGTTCGGCTACCTTATATTCCGCTGACAGCCAACCGATCGTGCGGTATTGTGTCACGCGGCGGTAGCATCATGGCAAAATGGTGTCTTTCGCATCATGAGGAGAGTTTTCTCTACACCCATTTCAATGAAATCTGCGAGATTATGAAGGCTTACGATGTCTCTTTCTCGCTCGGGGATGGGCTACGTCCTGGAGCTATTTCCGACGCCAACGACGAGGCGCAATTTGCCGAACTGGAGACGTTGGGCGAGCTCACACAGATTGCATGGGAACACGATTGCCAAGTCATGATTGAGGGACCGGGCCATATTCCAATGCATCTGATCAAGGAAAACATGGACCTCCAACTGAAACATTGTGACGAGGCGCCGTTTTATACGCTTGGTCCTTTGACAACGGATATTGCTCCGGGGTATGACCACATCACCAGCGGGATTGGCGCCGCGATGATTGGCTGGTTCGGGTGCGCGATGCTCTGCTATGTGACCCCAAAGGAGCATCTTGGCTTGCCGAATCGAGAAGACGTTAAAGAAGGGGTCATCACCTACAAAATTGCGGCACACGCCGCCGACCTCGCCAAGGGGCATCCGGGTGCGCAGGAGCGGGACAATGTGCTTTCAAAAGCACGTTTCGAGTTCCGGTGGGAGGATCAATTCAACTTGAGTCTTGACCCGGATACGGCGCGCGAGTACCACGATGAAACCTTACCGAGCGACTCCGCGAAAACGGTGCATTTCTGTTCGATGTGTGGTCCGCACTTCTGCTCTATGAAGATTACGGAAGATGTGCGTAAATATGCCCAAGAAAAAGGCATGACCGGCGAGCAGGCGCTTACCGCCGGCATGGCAGAAAAGAGCGAAGAATTTAATCAACTGGGGGCAGAGGTCTATCAACCGGCTTCCGAAGAGCAAGTTGCCGATTGAACGTGAAAGACTGGAAGGGCGGAAGATTGGAAGGATGGAAGAACGGAAGGTTGGAAGTGCTGAGTTTTTCCGTTTTCCGATCTTGTCTTCCATTTTTTCGTGGTATTAAAGAACCATTATACTGAAATCTGCTTTACTGGTGCTTATGCGGGGATTGAAAGAGCGTGTCGTCATCATTGGCGGCGGGATAATCGGGCTTGGGATCGGTTGGCAACTTGCGAAATCGGGATGTGTAGTTACTATCTACGAGCGTGACCGTGCCGGACGCGCGGCGTCGTGGGCAGCGGCGGGAATGCTTGCGCCTATCGCCGAAGTCCATTTTGAGGAGCAGGAGCTACTTGAGCTTGGCAGCGTCAGCCTTCGACTTTATCCGGAGTGGGTACGGGAACTTGAAGTTGACAGCCAGATGTGCGTGGGATACCGCCGAGAAGGAACGCTTATCGTGGGCGTTGATCGGGATGACGCCGGTTTGCTCCAACACTTTTACGATTCCCAAAGGCTCTTGGGACTCAAGGCGGAGTGGTTGACAGGCGCCGAAGCACGAGATATTGAACCACTTCTGTCGCCCCAAATTAGTGCCGCCATCTCTTGCCCCGACGACCATCAGGTTGATAATCGCTTGATGGTGAGCGCGCTAATCGCCGCTTTTCAGAGGGCGGGCGGGACGCTATCCGAAAACACCCCCATCAAGAAGATTGAGGTGCAAAACGGCAAGGCAAGAGGTGCTTGGACAGAGGAGAAACTTCACGAAGCTGATGTAATTGTTCTCGCGGCTGGATGCTGGTCCGCCGAAATTGACGGTTTGCCAGATCCAATTTCACCGCCGGTTCGGCCTGTCAAGGGACAGATGCTGGCGTTGCAGATGGAGTCGGGCATCACGCCACAAAGGGTTATCCGCACACCACGAGCGAAGTACAACACAAATGCCTATCTTGTGCCCAAAGCCAGTGGGCGGCTCATTGTCGGCGCGACCAGCGAGGAGATGGGCTTTGATACACAACTCACGGCGGGCGGGTTATTTGAGCTGCTCCGCAGCGCTTGGGAGGCGGTGCCGGGGATTTATGAATTGCCTGTCTTGGAAACATGGGCGGGTTTGCGACCCGGCAGCCGAGACAATGCGCCTATCCTCGGCGGGACTTCTGTTGAGAACCTGATAATGGCTACCGGGCACTACCGGAATGGCATTCTGCTCACGCCGGTTACCGCGCGTGAAATTTCTTCTCTCATTTTGACGGGACATCCTACCGAGGTCATAGCGCCGTTTCCGTTGTCGCGGTTCCACCAATCCGTTAGCAGGTCGGTGTAAAGGAAGTAACCAATGGACATACGAATCAACGGCGAACCCAAGACTGTACCGCAGGGCTTGACGCTGCAACAACTGCTACTGGACATGCAGATTGATCCGTCGCAGCCGGGGATTGCCGTTGCGCTTGACCTTGAGGTGATTCCCAGGAAACGGTGGCGGGAGTTGGAGATTCCGCCTACCAGCGAGATTGAAATCATCCACGCCGTCCAGGGAGGTTAGCCCGCAAAGTTTACATGTCTAAAGTTTACATGTCTTTGGTGTAACTGTAGCACGTAACGATAGAAATAGGTTCAAGCTTGCCGCAAAATCACACCGCAATCTCCTTTCACGAAAACAACAATTCCTTCCTTTTTTCGCGCAGGTTAGATGTTACCGGGCATATTTCTATGACGCCTCGGCACTATCCTCCTGCGCGTGACAACTTGCCTTGCCGAGAGGCGAAGTCTAGATTTCTCAGGAGTCGACTTTGACTTACAGACGAAACATCATTATCGCACTTTCCTCCCTCGTTTCCGTTTTTGTCATGGGAGTGCTGGGTTATACAATCATAGAGCGGGATAACGCTGACCACGAGTGGTCACTGTTCGACGCCATTTATATGACAATTATCACCTTGACTACTGTCGGCTATGATGATGAAAACATGTCCGTTGGCGGGAAGGTCTTCACCGTTTTTCTGCTAATCGGAGGATTTGGTGTGTTTGTCTATGGCATTAACGCCTCAACCGCCTTTATTATTGAAGGACAATTCCAAAAGATTTATCGGAGACGAAAGATGATAAAAGCCATTGATAAATTGTCAAATCACTACATTATCTGCGGGTTGGGTGACACGGGTATCCATTCGCTTGATGAGTTACTTCAGATGGAGGTCGATTTCGTCGCCATTGAGCGTGAAGAATCTCGAATTGAACAGCTGCTAGAGACCAGAAAATTTCTTTATGTCGCCGGAGATGCCACGGACGATGAAGTGCTCATCCGCGCCGGAATTGAACGAGCGCGTGGATTAATTTCCAGTCTCTCCACGGATCAGGATAACCTATTCACTGTTTTGTCGGCGAAGCAGTTGAATCCGGATTTGTGTGTCGTGTCAAAGGCTGTCGAGGACAATTCACCCTCTAAACTATTGAAGGCGGGGGCGGCAGATGTGGTCCTTGCAGATCAGATTGGCGGCGTGCGATTGGCGGCACGTGTCATGCGACCCGATGTTGTGGATTTCTTGGATATTATGATTAAAGACCAGGAAACCACACGATTCACTCAATCGGTCATTCGGAAAGACTCACAGTTAATCGGATTAACGCTTGGCAAGGCGCAAATTCCGGATCGGACGGGATTGGTTACGGTTGCTGTCCGAAGTCGGGAGGGCAGGTTTGAATACAACCCTGCCGCGGACTTGAAGCTGGGACAGGGCGATGCGCTCATCGTCATCGCGGGCAATGAACAGTTGCAGAAACTCCACGAACTTACGGGCGATATTTAGAAACGGGAAGGTTAGAAGGTTCGAATGAGGAATGAATGTCGGAGCATCTCGTATAGAGGGCCCGTGCTTGTGTGAAAAGTAACGGTATTCTTTTTGAAAACTCCGCATTGTTGCTCGATCATCCCATCAGAAGGCGGTTTTGAATTGTCAGATCGTCGATTCCACACGACTGTTCAACTTTCCTTTCTTGTTTCACCTGTACTTTTCGATTGAGTTTTCCCCTGAGGTTTTCCACCATTGGTTTGATTTGAAAATACCGGTTCCCCATGATAAAATGATTAGTAACATCTGGCTGTTATCCGGCCACTGAGTCCCACATGTGCTAGCGAGGCCAATCTTTTGTGTTGACTGATTGTCATACTTCGATCCTCGCTTTGCGCAGTATTTATCTGCCCCGTACTATTGATAGTCCTTGTTCCTTTTAACCTCAATTCATAAAAGGAACTCCCCATATTCAAAAAATGCACCGTAGTCCGAAAAGTATATGCTAACATCAACCGAAAACTCCCAGGGGGGTCAGAATTGGATGGCTACGAAACATACTAAACCGTGGCTTGAGGATGTAGATGGAGCGCAGGTACCTCAAATAATCGAGTGTGATGCAGATATTGTCTTGGTTGAAGCTGGCCCTGGCACTGGTAAGACTTTCGGTTTGGCTCGGCGAGTGCAACGTATTCTCCATCCAGATGGACTAAATGTCCTAGGTAAGAATATATTAGTGGTGGCATTCAATCGTGTAATCGCGAAGCAATTGAGACAAGATATTAGTGATTGTATAAAACATTCTCCCCACAAAGGTAAACCTGTTATTCGTACAGTCCATGCCCTGTGCTTACAGGTTATAGGTAGCGGGCTGCGAATACTGCTACCACACGAGGTGGAGATGATGATTTTTGACATTATCTGCAAATACCCTCAACTCCATGAGGAATATGAAACTCAACCTCGCGCTCAGCAAGCCTTTAATAACCACGTCGCTAAGATTGAAGAGCATGTGAAGTTGTGGCAAGCTGTTCGTGAGTGGCTCTTACAACACAAGGCGAACATTATTAGTGACTTGCCAAGTCTTCTTCTTGATAGTCTTCAAGGGGGGATTTCACCGATATGACTTTTGAGCATGTAATAGTCGATGAATTCCAAGACCTAACACCAGGCGAACAGGAGTTATTTCTTCGTCTTAGAAGTGAAACGGGCAAGTTCGTTGCTCTGGGTGACCCGCGCCAGTCTATCTATGCGTTTCGAGGAAATGACCGAGAAGGCTTGGACAAAATAGAAGAACTTCCCGCATCATCAGGAGGCGCTATAGAGAAGGTCTCAATGACTGAATGTCATCGTTGCCCAAAAAAAATTGTGAAGGCCGCGAATCAATTGATGGGACTATATCGGACGGAACCAATGATACCCATAAATGAGGGCGGGGACAACACACATGTAGTGTACTGGAAATCAGAGCAAGCCGAAGCGAAAGGCATGGCGCAGGCAATTGAAAAAAATATTCAGGCGTTTCCAATCCAAAAGCACTTAGCAATGGTTACCCGTCGCCAGTTTGGTTATTGGCTTCGAGACAAAATCAACGAGCTTAATCGAGATTTGAAAATTGAACTCAGTTTTTCGGAAAGCCTATTGCAAACGTGGGCAGTACACGAAGCCTTTCTTTATTTTTGCCTCTTAGTGGATCCCGATGCGCCGACTTGGCGAGCATGGCTCGGGTATCAAGATTCTAGCAGTGGGGAAACATTCAAACCACAAGATCGTAATGCCAATGCATACCTAAAGTTCTTAGCTAGCTGTGCGGACAGCATAACAAAAGCAGAAATCATAAAGCTTGCCCAGTCTTCTAAGCAGCCACCAGGTAGGGGAGGCAAGAATCTTAAGGGACGTGCAATACGGTACCTTGATCTGACAAGGCAGTTGCAATGGGACGGGGTAGACGGTTTGACATTATTGGAAGAAATCTTTTGTCCATGCAGATGGATCTTTGATACATCACCCGATCCTGAAACAGCGAGAATTGATATGGGACAGTTACTGTCTAAGGCCCAAAACATTTATCAAGAGTTAATGTCAGAAGACCCCGATTCTACCGTTCAACAAAAGCTCAAGGAAGTTGCTGGAATGCTTAGATATCAGATCGCGACTCGAGAACCTCTTGCACCTAGCGAACAATCGGATCTACAAGTTGCAACCTTGTGGGGCGCGAAAGGTGTTACGGCAGATCATGTCTATGTACTTGGCCTTTGTGACGAAGCCATGCCAGGGGCTCCGCGTGATGAATATCCCCTAACAGACGAAGATTACTTCCAAGAACAGAAAAGGTTATTCTACGTTTCCATTACCCGATCCAGGAAAACCTTGGTGTTATCTCGCGCAACGTCCATTCCCTACGGCCTCGCTGCTCAACTTGGTTTAGCCGAGGGCCATGGAAGCCCATATCGTAGATACTTGAAAATGTCCCAATACCTGCGGGATATCATACAATATCTTCCCGAAGCTCAAAGAGGTGAGGAGTGGAATGGGTGTGTGTAAATACGCAAATCTGGATATTGATAATTAGTGACTCTGTTAGGTGTTCGTGTATTGCATCTGCAAAACCATGACATAGACCAATTCTATGAAAAAAATACCTAGATTTAACCGTTTTCGAGGACCTTTCTGAAAATAGATGGTTTAGCTTCGGAGTCGTCGGATGAGTGTGCAAAGTATCGGGCTTTCAAGGCATTTCCTCCAAATTCGATTGATGGAAGATTTGACACGCTGACGGTCGAAGAGGAACTTTGACGTCTTTTCTTGGGGTGTCCAATTTCTTTAGACATCTTTCCAAAATAATCTCGGAGCCCAATGGCGTCTGCCTTTGCTCTAATTCGCTTGGGAATGATGCCAATCGTCAGAACTCGAATGGCGTCTGAATTCTGTTCATTACATTGCGTTCATTAGGAAAGACGTCTTTTATATGCAATACGGTGAAACGAAACCTTCCATTGCTGGAACGTCTGTTTCCTGCGCCTATGTCCGAGAGTAAAATCAACTTACTGTAAACGGCAGATTAAATTGACTTCTGGTGAGTTATGAACTTAGTGGAGTATATTGAGAAGTACCAAAGACAAATACATCAGGATAGCGAAAAATTGTTTGTCGAAGATTTCTTGTATCCATTGCTAGGTTCCAAAATCGAGGCAATAATACCGCAATATCCCTTTATAGATAGCACGGGAAGACATAGGCGCATTGATTTTGTATATCGAGGGCCTACTTCACCTCTGGCGTTTGAGGTGAACGGCGAATCGTATCATGCAGAAGGAGTCATCCCAGACGAGATGTTTGATGACAACCTTTTCCGTCAAAATGAAATATTGCGTTCTGGCTATAAGCTCCTACGGTTCTCCTACAGTCAACTCCAATCTCCGAAGTGGAGATTGATAGTCCAAGAAATGCTTAGAGATTTCCTAGGGACACATGCACCAGAATTAATTATGGAATATGAATTGGAACTTTCTTTTCTTCAGAATGAAGTTCTTGAAGCTATTGACTTCTATCGCAATCAGCGGAGTTGGCGTAAAGGGGTAATCATCTTGCCAACAGGGACAGGTAAGACCATCCTTTCCGCCATAGACGCGAAAAGGTCTGGAGGACGAGTGCTCTTCTTGGTTCACAGGTTAGACATTCTAAAACAGAGTACAGATGCTTATAAGAAGGTTTGGCCCGATATGAAAATGGGTATTTTGACAGGCGAGGCGAGAGAAAATGAAAAAAGCTGCGACGTGCTGTTCGCGTCAAAAGACACATTACGTCAACCCTCTGAATTGATGCGGTTTGGACGATCTTGGTTCGATTACATTGTCGTTGATGAGGTCCATCACGGACAAAGTCCAACCTATCGGGAGGTCCTATCTTATTTTGACCCGTCATTCATGCTAGGCATGACGGCAACTCCGGATCGCGTTGACCGAAAAGATATTTTCGAGTTGTTTGACTATAACAAAATTTATGAAATTCCACTCTCAGAAGTAATCGAGCGTGGTTATCTTGTTCCTTATACGTATCATGGTCTAACGGACAATATTGATTATTCAAGAATATCTTACCAAAATCAAAAGTACAGAGTTGACGATCTTGAACGGCATCTGATTGTCCCGGAGCGCAATGAGGCAATACTCAAAGAGTATCTCGAAAAAGGAAATGGTGATAAGGCTATAGGCTTTTGCGTTTCAGTAAAACATGCTGACAGAATGACGGCATATTTTGTTAACCGTGGAATCTCCGCAGTGCCAATTCATTCTGGAACCACCAACAGAGACAAGCTTATCTCCGATTTTCGGGAGAATAAATACCAAGTAGCTTTTACGGTGGACCTTTTTAATGAAGGAGTAGATTTTCCCAACGTTCGCGTGCTACTTTTTCTGCGCCCAACTGAGTCGAAGACGGTTTTTGTTCAGCAACTTGGTCGAGGACTACGTTTATGTGCAGGAAAAGAAAGAGTGAGGATTCTTGATTTCATTGGAAATTACAAGCGTGCCAATCTAATCAGGATAGGAGTTACGCAGTTGGCTGAAGCGTATAAAGAGGTTGTGCCAAATAAGCCCGTACCGCATCTCTGACAATAGAGAGTTTTGCATCAAACCAACTGATACCGGTATGATAGCAATAGTGCTCAATTCTCAGAAAGGCTCTCAGCGCTAAACCGATATGATTTCTTTGAGTGCGAGCAGAGCGCACTTGTGCGCGTTCAATGCCAACAAATTGCTTAATCCCGCGATGATATTCTTCTATTGTCCAAGACCATTCGGCATATTTGAGACGCGTCAATTCGTCCATCTGTAAATCATTCGTTGCCCAATATTCAATGTCACCTTCTGGAGTGTCAACCTTAAATACTCGAATCAATCCATAGCCTTTGAGATGGACAATTGTACCTGTTGATTCACTCGGAAGCGTACTCACCGGACGGTTACCGGAATAATCTTTACTGACAAGTCGGTTGGCAGCTAGACGAGTAAGCCACTTCCAACCATGACCTCGCACCGCTTTTAGATTCTTTAGACTGGCATACCAACTATCAAAACACACACATTCAGGAGCAAAACCGCGTGTTTTCGCTTCTTCAAGCATGGCGCGGAAATGCTCATTCTTCGTCAAGCCGTCTTTGGCTTTATCATAGATTCGATAATCACACGGAATATGTCTATCGCCATCCGTCCAGAGCAAAGTGACCAAGTTAATCCCATTCACAACTCGGTGGTGTTTCCCTGACCAGTGTTTTGTCACGAGTTCAATCTTTTGTGAATAAGGTTTATCCAGAGTCGAGTCATCTATAACTAAAATTCCGGATTCTAATTTCACCTGATTTCTCGATTCTTGCCACAGTTTGCCAGTATCGGGTTCCTCTCGATGCAAGAGCCGTGTTATCGAATCGTGAGCCGGAGGATTATCAGCTTGGGGTTGAACTTTTTCCGATTCAAGACAACTGTAACTTTTCTGAGCGGCTACCAAGAAATCAATATAGTCAGTGTCAGTATATTTAGGGGGATTCATACTCAAATTATAACCTATTTTCACTCAACTGCGTAACTCCTACAGGAAATACTTATCGAAAGAAAGTAGATTTATAGAAGTTACCACAGATGGTAGACGACAGCGCAAAATCGAATATATCTATTCTAACGGTTGTGAGGTATTCTTTGACGACGACGTTGAAGAGATTTTGAACCACCAAGATGCACAAGATTTTGGAGTTTCAAAAGAGGACCTCACGGAAGCCTATTTTACTCTAGCTGAGGAACTAGGTCGAAAGCCTAGTCGCTCAGATTTGGATATGCAAGGCGAATATAAATCGTCTCTTTATGCAGGTCATTTTGGTTCTTGGTCACTATTCCTACGCGAAGTCGGGGAATACACAGAAGCCAGTTATCACTATCCACAAGGCGTACACTTAGGACATATACTTTCGATCCTGAAGGTTTTTGGAAGAGGTGACCGCTCAGAAACACATTTTGCTGATGAATACCTCCGTTTGCGTGGCGGGCTCGGTACGGGGCGTCTAGCTAAGTATCGTCGCCAGGTGAAATATAAGGTGCTTGCAGCAATGGAGTTGGGCATACTTACAGATGACCGCAACTATCCAAGCGGCGATGAGTATATCCTTCAATTGACTCCACTTGGGGCGGAACTTTATAGTTCAATTGAGCCTCTTCTTGAAGAATTGGATTTATCTTTTCCGCGGGATTCTGTCGGGGTCTTTTCGACGAGAATGCGCTTAAGTGACCGAGCATACAATCAAGCCATTAGAGAGTTTATAGAAACTAATGAACAAGCACGTGACATTGTTTTTCGCGTATTTCTGGCGATGCCTGCTGTCCAACAGATGCTGACGTTCTTGTATCAGGTGTGTCGTACAAAAGAAATTCAACGTAAGATGATTTATGAACAATTTTTCCAAGCCCCTTTTGTGAAACAATTTTGCGATCAAGAAGGCATAGTTGAAACGACTCTAAAGGCATCCATGCGTAGGTGCCCATTTTTGTTAAATGTCCTTGATGCTTGCGACATCATTAAACTTTCACAAAGCCGCATTGTGGTCAATAAGCTTGTGCTTGCCGCTTGGTCTGTACGCCCGCACGCCAAAGAGGACGAAGATATATCCCATACAAGGCTTGGAGCAGTAGAAAGAGCTTATCGTGATTCTTCCTCGGGATTAACCAGTACGGATTTGAGCGTCGTCCGGGAAATTTACGGTCCAGAATTCCTGACAGAGAATTATTATTTGAAAGATTTCATCATTCTGAGGGACTAGTATTGTGGCAAACCGATCTCACCACAACACTCGACACATCGCTATGAACTTACTCAAGAAAGAGGGTAAAACCCATTCTTCACTTGAGGATATCAATGGTACCATTGCAAGTGAGACAAGCCACGCGATTATAACGAGTGGCTGCTTAGACCTATTAAAGCAAGTACCTGATGGGTCAATTCAGTTGATTGTGTGCGATCCGCCGTATAATATTCAAATTTCTGATTGGGACAACCATCATGATTATGTTGCATGGGCAAGTAAATGGCTCTTAGAAACGGAAAGAGTATTAGCTTCTACGGGAAATTTGGTCATCTTTGGCGGTCTCCAGTATCAAGGAGAGGCAGGATCGGGTGACCTCTTGAGTTTGATTCAACACCTTCGCTCAAGTTCTCTTCTTCTTGCCAATCTCATTATCTGGCACTATCCCAATGGGATGGGGGCACAGCGTTTTTTTTCAAACAGGCATGAGGAAATTGCGTGGTACGGAAGAACGAGGAAGTATTATTTTGACCTTGATTCTGTTCGGGAGAAATTTGATGAAGCAACGAAGCAAGCCTACTTGAAAGACAAGCGCTTAAGGCCTGAAAGTATAGAGAAAGGAAAGAACCCAACCAATGTATGGAATATCAACCGTCTCAATAGCAACTCTAGAGAAAGAGTCGGACACCCTACACAAAAGCCCATAGTCCTACTACAGCGGATTGTCAGAGCGTTGTCGTACCCTAACTCAACTGTGCTCGATTTCTTTGCAGGAAGCGGATCAACATCTCGTGTTGCTATAGAAGAGGGGCGAAACAGTATTTCTAGCGATATAGATCCGTCGCTACACTCATATTTCGATCGACATATGGAAAAATTTCTAGAACAGAATGCTCTCCTCTGTAGTGCGTTAAAATACAATGTGTACAGAGATGATGAGTTTACCTCGCATCCTGTCTTTCAGGTTTCGGACGATAAATGTAATCCCCAAAAACTAGACGTTTGAATTAGAAGAACCACGCAACCATCTCCCATCCTTTATACAGATATACAGAAATGACGGAAATTCACGATAGAAAATCCGACCATCTCTGTAAGGTTAAAACGCCTGACATCATTGGTAATATCCCTGTACCTATAACACCACTTCTAAATCCGTTTTCCCTTAGATGTGAATGGTTGTGTTAGTTGGAAATCAATTTTATCCAACCCTTCCAATCCTTCATCTAGCCAATTTCCCATTCTTCGAACCTTCCGACCCCGTCGTCATTTCCCCCAAAAAAAAATCGTGGCGCGCGATTTCTGCTTAAATTTTTCTTGTATACTTAACATATATGTGGTATATTATGGCCGTTTCTGGATTTCAAACTGAATCCTGAAAGTGGGTCTTTTCTTCAAAACTCGGTTTCTTTCTTCCACAACCCTGTAAGAAGGAGAGGATGGAATAATTATTATGTTAGCTTGCTTACAAATCGAAAATTTGAATGATCGTCTGTCGGAAATAACAAATATACTTGCCTATTATACGCCGACATATCTTGCGCCTACACCCTCAACGGCAGAACGACGAAGTCCGTTAGATTTATCGGAAGTTGCTATTGTCATGCCCGATGAAATCCCCGCCTGCGCCCGCTGTGAAATTACTGATGAATCGGTTTACATTGATTTGGAAGTAGATGAGATGTCCGTCAAAGCGGATCAGTACGTCGACGAGTTATTAGCGGAGTTTCGGACGATTGGCGTTGAACCACGCATTGGGATAGCGCATTCGCGGTTTGTTAGCTTTGTCGCGGCTCATTCAGCCGATCTCAATGTGCCGTGTGTCGTACCCCAGGATAAGACAGAATCTTTCTTAAGTTCGCAGAGCGTTTCACTGTTGCCAATTCTACCCGCAACACTTCGCCGCTTAAAGCAGCTTGGAATTCAAAAATGCGGTGACGTTGCCAGCGTAGGCTCGTGCGATCTAATAAACCAGTTCGGGAAAGAAGGTGCCTTGATGGCGGACCTAGCTCGCGGAATCGATTTCACGCCCTTAACCTTCTATAAGCCGCCAATAACCGAGGATCTCACTGATCGGCAGGAAAAGATTTGGGGCAACGAGATGCAATCCGGCACCCGCTTGAAGCCAATTTCAATAATGGTAAAAAAAATCGGCTACATTGATTTCCCCCAAGCAATTCTTCGCCATCGCGAGTGGGTATATTTTGACAGCATCATTGACCTCTGGAAACTAGAGGATGCTTGGTGGACGGAAGAGCCGCAAAGTTTGATTTATTTTAAACTATTTGTATCTGGACGCGAGTTGACTGTGCGTCACGATCTTGTCCGCGGGGACTGGAGTCAATATTAATGGAATATACGGAACTTCATTGCCATAGCTATTACTCCTTTCTCGACGGCACATCCAGTCCCGCAGATCTCGCTGAAAACGCATCAAGATTTCAATTGAAGGGATTGGCGCTGACCGACGATAACGGGCTTCACGGCGTCATTCCATTCGTTAAGAAATGTAAAGAGATTGGACTTCCGCACGTCGTTGGTTCTCTTATCACCGTAGAGCACGCGAAAGAGAACTCACCTCCCGACGAGAAGATTCTATTCCTGTGTCAGACCATTGAAGGTTATCAAAACTTATCCCAACTGATTACCCGTGCGCAGGGTGCCGATGTCAAGTCCGAAGTACGAGCAACCATTGAGGACATTAATGAATTATCGGACGGATTAATTTGTCTGGTTGGAAAAAACAGTAACGTCGCCACATTTTTGCAGAAAGATCGAATTGAATCCGCGCAAAAACGACTGGATGTATATCGGCAGATTTTTGGGAACAACCGACTTTATATCCAACTCGTTAACCACTTGGAGCCCGGAGATCTCCCTCTTTGCAAACAATTTTGTCAACTCGCTCAAGATTTTTCACTGCGCTATGTCGCTACCAATGGTGTGCGTTATGCAACCCGAAGGGAAGCGCGATTACATGACGTGCTTCGTTGCATTGCACATAAAACTACCCTTGACAAATCTCGCTCCATTCATGCGCCCAATCACGAACGGCATCTTAAGTCTGCCCAAGAGATCCAGGTGCTATTCTCCGAAATCCCGGCGGCGTTGAAAAACACGCAAGTCATCCTTGAACGTTGTAATGTTGAGTTAGATTTTTCTCAATACCGATTCCCAAACTTTGCCACGCCAGAAGGTTACGACGCTGATTCATATCTAACCACGCTGTGCGAAGAATCACTGTCACGCAAATACAACTCAATAAACGTTGAGATAAAAACGAAACTAAATGAGGAGCTATCGCTAATCAAACGCTTGGGGCTTTCAGGCTATTTTCTTGTGGTTTGGGACATTATGAAGTTTGCCCGATGCAAAGGGATTCCAGCACAAGGGCGAGGATCAGCTGCCAATTCTTTGGTTGCCTACTTGCTGGACATCACCCCGGTTGATCCCATCGCGCATAATCTGTTTTTTGGCAGATTTCTCAATGAGGAAAAAACTACAATTCCCGACATTGACATAGATTTTGCTTCTGCAAGAGACACTCGACTGGCTGACCGAGATGATGTCTTGGATTACGTGAGTCGCAAATACGGCTTTGAGAATGTTGGATTGACTTCCATGTTCATGACCTTCGGCGCCAAAGGAGCTATCCGCGAAATCGGCAAAGTCTTTGGCTTTCCCAACTCCCTGTTGGAAAAAATGTCACGCTTTACTGAAGGCCGAAAAAATCCGGATTCTGCTTTTAGCAAGATTCAGGAGTTGAAGCAATTTGAATCCTATACTAAACAGAAAAGGTGGCGGCATTTTCGCGATCAGGTCCAGGCCGTAATCGGCATTCCCCGTCACATATCCACACACCCGGGTGGGATGATAATCACTTCCTGCGAACTTCCGAAGCTAGTGCCTCTCCAACCCACACGTTTCCAAGGACGACGCATCTGTCAATGGGATAAAGATATGGTTGAAGATGCGGGACTTATCAAAGTAGATCTGCTTGGCTTGTCCATGCTTGCTGTCATTAGGGAATGCCTCATTTTGATTGCCGAGACCTACAATCTCAGACTCAATCTCGCGGACATTAAAACCGACGATCCGGAGGTATACGATATGATTGAGCAAGCGGATACGGTAGGCTTGTTCCAGATTGAGTCGCGTGTGCAAATCCAAACTATACCGCGCACTAAGCCTAGAAATCTCTCAGAGCTCGCTGCGCAAATAGCGATTATTCGACCAGGGCCGGTACAAGGCAAAATGGTCGAGCCGTATATTCGTCGAAAACAGGGACTTGAGCCGATTCGCTATCCGCATCCGCGTCTTGAACCAATCCTAAAAGAGACACTTGGCGTAATTCTGTTTCAAGAACAAATTTTGCAAGTAGCTTCCACGATTGCAGGCTACACCAGTGGCGCAGCTGAAAATTTAAGACGAGACCTCGACAAAAAGCGCTCCAAGAAAGACCTGGAAATGATGCAGTCCAAATTCGTAACCGCGGCAGTGAAAAACGGTGTGGTGAAAGCCGATGCAACCCAAATTTTCGATTCCATCAAAGGTTTTGCTGCCTACGGGTTTTGCAAATCACATGCCCTCGCATTCGCTCATCTAGCGTATCAGTCGGCATGGCTTAAGCACTACTACGAAGCCGCGTATTTTGCTGCATTGGTTAACAATCAACCCATGGGGTTTTATCCCGTGAGCGTTATTATGAACGAAGCCAAGCGGCGCGGCATTCAAATTTTGCCAGTTGATGTAAACTGTAGCGGTGTACGTTGTCATCTCGAAACAGCAAAATCGGAAGCCGTTCGCTTGAGTTTAACCTGTGTCAAAGGCATCAGTACAGCAAAAGCCGAGTCAATTGTAAACATCCGCCAACAGGACTCCTTCAATTCGCTAAAAGATTTTGTCTTACGCACTAAACTCAGCTCCATTAACATTGAGAATCTAATCGGTGCCGGTGCGTTTGATAGTTTCGGCTTATCTCGCCGCGAACTGTTGTGGCAACTCTGGATTGTTCATCGCTGGCGAGATGACAGCCTTGTTGCCCCGAAACTCACACCCCCGCCATTGAAAGAAATGAGCCCTTGGAGTAAACTAAGCTGGGAATGCAACGCGCAACGGTTCTCTATAGACGCCCACCCAATGCAATTGCTCCGACCTCAGCTGAGTAGCGAAGTTAAACGACAGGACGCGCTCAGGAAACTGCGAAATGGCGTTAGAGCCTGTGTCGCGGGATTGGTCGTTTGTATACAAAAGCCTGCAACCGCGAAGGGTGTTGCTTTTATGCTGCTTGAAGACGAATCGGGACTGCTCAATGTCGTTATTTCTCCCACGATTTACGGGAAGTACCGGTCAATATTTAAACTGGCACCGTGTGTCCGTGTTTATGGCATCTTGCAGCGTGAAGGTGATTTGATTAGCATCCAAGCAAAATCTTTTGAAGAATTGTCCTTCGCCTAGCCCTCTACTATCCCGGCAATTGAGTTTTTTCAATTCGCTACTTTCCAAGTGGTTAAAGGTACAAAGGTTTGCAGGATATGCGAAGGCGCCCCACTTGAGTTGTACACTATCTTGTACTGGACCACCTGGTGCTCGTCTCGATTTCGGCATCGGACAATAGCGAAACTTCCATGCGATTTTTTACTTCTTGCTGGAGGCGTTCTGCCTATAGAAAGCCGATTCCTTGGAAAAAAACGTTTCGACGCAGGCCTAAAAACCCTACCGTAAACGAAACAATACAGCCGCAACGGTGTATAAAGGCGTGTAGGACACCCATCAACTCCGTTTAATAGAGTGCGGCACGAGGACAAGCCCAATAGTGGAACTCTTTTGACTGCAATCACCGTCAAATGTGCCTCCCCCATTCTTAACGAATTGAAGATTCGTCCTCGCTAACCCAGTATCGTATCTAGCATTAACTACAGCCCATTGGTGGCTTTCTATTGACCAACGTCAATACGAACCACCCGTGGGCTTTTTTTTTGCTGTTTCCCGGATTTGATGACATTGGCATGAATCACTCGGTGCCATCTCAAAACACCTAACGCTATTACCCCATTCAATTGGCTGAGCAAACATGAAATACGAAGAACACAATCTTTTGCACGAGTTCAACTTTGAGTCCCGGCTCCCGGGAGAAACTACTCTAGCTTTCACCTACTTCGAAATTTACCGCGATGCCGGTAACCAGCGCTCCTTGCGCGCGCTCTGCGATTGTCAAGTTAACGGAAAAAAGCGTCACCTATCTCAAATCGGAAAATGGTCAAGCCGATTTCATTGGCAAACTCGCGTTGAGGCGTTTGAAGCCGAGATTGCCCATACCGCATTTCTAAAGTTGACAGAGCAGCGCCGCGAAGAAATAACTGCATTTATCGCCAACGACATGACGATTGCGATAGAACTACAAAAGCTCTGTATGATCCGGCTGAGAAAATTAGCCGCGGACACCGACAATACCGATTGCAGAGAACTCCGCCAACTTGCCCTGGCGTATCGCGAATCACGCCTGTGGCTAATGGAATTAACCGGCATTGTTGAAAGCGATAGCGACGATGAAAGGCAAAAGAGTTGAGTTCCATAAGTTGCGGTACCCTGCGCATCTCGCCAAGATACCTCAATTATCCCGGGAGCGCGTTGAGGAACTCTATGCGGAGGTCGATCGTAGAAGGAATAGCCAAGGTTACGAGGAGTTTTTGCGATGGTGCGCCGAGAACAGTACTGCCCTCGAATCTCCGCTGTTCAAAACCTTCTATGTCGCGCGGCAAAAACAGGAACAAGCGAAACAAATACTATTCTATAATCTACGCTCAATCTCGGAGCACTATACCGTGGCTCTCGGATTACTCGGTGGCTGTTTGAGTTTCCTAAACAGATCCCACAAAGACTGTAAAGATACCATCCGATTAACGCGAACTTTCCTCGTGGAGATTGCGATTTTCGAGTCAGTCTTTGCCGATGCTTACACCCGTGTCCTGGCGAGCGCCGAATTTCGCGAGTGGAATGAAAGAAATCCGCGGGTTGAGGCCCCAGTCGCAGAATATGACCGGGCGTTTAGGTTGAACACCAAATGGGCAAAACAAGAGGCCGCCGACGAATTTGTAACAGAAGCCAAATCGCGCGTGTCACGAGATGACCTCTCTACCGACTATGTCAACCTGAAACGTGGAGAGGCGGAACGACTCTCCCAGCTCAATCATGACCTAGAGTTCGACTGTGACAGATCGTCGATTATTCAGCACCACATCGCGCAAAACATGCATCTTAACGAACATCGTCCACTATCGCTGGAAGGGATAAACAACACCCTGAAAAAATGGGATGCCGCGGGCAGACACCTTGGATGGAAGCCCTTGACAATTCAACGCATTCAAAAATTCGACAGACTCATTAGCATAGCCGAGCAGGCAGTTGCCGCTAACCCCGTTGAAGAGCACGATTTTGCCGAAATTCTCTGGACAGACGGCGAACAGTACCGGATGACATAGAAATGATGAATCGCCCAAATTTTCTTCCGTTCCTATTTTGTTCCTATTTGGACGCCCGTGAATCCGCGCTATCAAAGGAAAGTAATCTCGCGCCCAATAGGAACACCCAATCTGATTCGGCGCTCCGTTCACATTGCTGTTCCTATTCTTGGACGCCTGATTTGTACAAAAATAGGAACAAACTTTCACCGAACGGGCGCAAACCCGCTCTCGATCAACACAAAAACTCTTGGCAGAGCAGAACTCACACTTGGTATATTGGTTTTCATCTGAGCAAAGATACCTGTCAGCAATCGTAATCTGTGCCACGGCATCATTACCCATACAGATTCCTCGGCAATACCGCCGGCGCTTCCTTCCGATTATGGAGGAAGACTCGAGACGATCAGCGAATCCCAATAAATTCTGACGCAACGCGGCGAATCGCTGAATCCTGGCAACTTAATGGACGTTATCTTTAGGATGGGATTGATTTTATTGACGGTCTTCCAAGCTACCGCAATAGCTCCAGAAACCAAATACAGTTTCCAGCGCCTACCTTGTGGGCATTAGGCAGTCACGTCTATGGATACAGACAGCTAGCCTTCAATCGTTGTCGGACGCTCACTTACATACCTACCGTTCGCGCCATGCTCACGAAAGACATGATGACAGATCTTCCCTTACTTCCGGGGGTGTATTTCTTTCGCAATAAGTCGAGGGAGATTCTCTACATCGGCAAAGCGAAATCTTTGCGCAAACGGGTGCACTCATACCTATACGATGCAAAACGGCGTTCGCATAAGATAAAACGACTCGTACGTCATGCGTCCGGTGTTGATTACGAAGTCTGCAATTCGGAACTGGAGGCATCTTTACTGGAAGCGCGGCTCATCAAGGAAAATCAGCCGCCTTACAACTCCGCATTGAAGGAGGGTTGGAAATCTTGGTACATCAAGATAGACTATTCCGATGATTTCCCGCGGCTTGAACTCACCTCCGAACGGCTGGAAGATCGGGCGCGATATTTCGGACCTTTCTCCGGGCGAAAATGGACCGAGGATGTGATTAACTCGGTGCATCACGTCTTTCCCGTTCGCATTTGTGAAGAAAAACTTACACCGCGCCGCGATGCTCGTCCATGCCTAAGCCACTATCTCAAACGGTGTGACGCGCCGTGTGCGGCTCGAATCAGCCGTGAATCTTATCGGGCTATGATTAACGACGTGGAACAGTTATTGGAAGGAGATCATGAGGCGGTGGTCAAGAAGTTGATGGGTTGGCGTGACCACGCTGCAACGCGGCTCCACTTTGAGCGTGCCGCGGTGCTTCAGAAGCGGATTGAGTATATCCAGGACGCCTTTGTTTTTTTGGACGTGCATCGCTGGAAAGGGCAGAAAGTTTTGTCAGCGGAATGAAGCAGCGGAAGATTGGAAGGGAGGAATGTTGGATTTCACTAGGAATTCGGCGGTTTTTGGCGAAATGAAACCTTGAGAACCATCCTTCCGCGTGTGATTTCTCATAGATTTCCGCTCAACCCAACCTACGGAGTTACACTCTGGGAAAGTTAAATAACACACAGCAAGGGGATTGGCGGGCTGTTTGTAGCAATATGAAAAAAATTGGCGTCCTTCATGTGATTACGGATACGACAGTCCAATCACGATTTACGCATTACGAACTCGCGGAGATGGCGATTGAGGGTGGTGCGGATACGGTTCAGTTTCGCCAGAAAACGGGTACAGCGCGCGATTTGCTGAAAACGGCACGAGAGGTCCAAGCCGTCTGCGCCCGGCATAGCGTTCCGCTGATTGTGAATGATCGGGCGGATATTGCACTGGCTGTCGGTTCGGCAGGTGTGCACTTTGGGCAGGATGATCTGCCAATCTCGGTTGGTCGTCGGCTGTTCCCGACGGGTTCAATTGTCGGCGCCTCGGCACGAACAGAAGGGAAGATTATGGAGGCGATTGCGGATGGAGCCGATTATATCGGGTTTGGACCGATTCGACAAACTTCATCTAAACCGGATGCCGAGGCGCCGAAGGGGCTGGATGCGCTTGCAAGAATGTGTGAAATCGCTAAATGTCCCGTCATTGCTATCGGCGGTATCACGGTTGATGATGTTTATGAGGTGATTCGTGCAGGCGCGCATGGAGTTGCTGTCATTTCGGCGGTCTGTGGAGAATCCGATCCGCTGGATGCTACTCAACGATTGGTCGCAGAAATTCATCGCGCAAAGAAGGGTTAAGTACGGTTTAGGATTAAAGTTTATTTTCTAGCGCGATTGGGAAGAACAGGATTGGAAGGTTGGAAGATTTTCGTCTATGTGACCCTCAACATAACATTTCTTTGGAGCTCAAAACTCGACGGTTAATGACCACATAAATCGCGGCTGGATTTGTCAATCTAGCAGGAGCGGTTCGGACCTAGACCGAAATGCAAGTTTATTCGCTAAGCTCGACTTTGTGCATTTAAGCGGGATAACAGACGGTGTCAATCAAGCGTTGAAGAAAAGCGGGGGAGATTTTAACCATCTGGTCTTTTTGGTTGACCATTGAAAAAATCGTCAGCGGTTTCTGATATTGTGCAACCTGTCGGAATCTCTATCGCACTCACTATGGGATCTTCTATCGCCTTCGTTATCCACTCAGTTGATCGTTCGTTTGATCTCGCGCTGGCGCTTTCAAAGGCTGGTGCGCAGTGCGCACCCTACAAGATGGCAATTCAGAATTGTACTTTTGTACAAAGTCGAGCTAAGAGCCTGTTTGAATAATCGGTGGCAAAGCCATTTCTGGTCATTTGTAGGAAGTTTTATCATGTTTTCATTGTTGGCTGCTACATACCTGTGGGATCGCTATCGCACTCACTATCCGTTCGTTTGATCCCCGCTGGGGCTTAGGTTCACGGGGTTTTGGTGTTTCTATACACCTTCATGGATCTCTATCGCAGTCATTATTCATTCCTTTGATCGCGCCCTACAAACTGTACTTTTCAAACCGGCTCTAAAAACATAATGAAGACAATGAGTAAACTAGGAATAGGATTTGTCGGCAGTGATGTGCATGTCGGTGGATATGTTAAAGCGTTTCTGGCTCATCCCGATGTGAGATTGGTCGGGGCTTGCGATAGCGAAGAAGTTAACGCTCGGGAAGTGGCGGCACAGGGGAACATGGGTTTATGGACAACGTGCTACGAGGAATTGCTTGAAAACCGGGAAATTGATGTTATAATGGTGTGCAGTCCTGACCATTTCCATGCTGCTCATTCTATCGCGGCGCTCAGAGCTGGAAAGCATGTTCTATGCGAAAAGCCTATGACTACCACCTTGCAGGATTGTAAGGACATGGTCAGGGCGGTGGACGAAACGGGGCTTGCGTTTATGGCTAGCCAGTTCATGAGGTTTCGTCCTATACATCAAGCGATAAAGAGATTGTACGACGACGGGGTACTTGGACAGGCTTTCTTCGTAGAGGGCAGTTACATCCACGATATGAGTAGCATCTATGCCCGGAACACGTGGCGCTCGGACGCGAAGAACCCTCAAAATATTCTCATAGGCGGAGGTTGCCATCCCTTGGACCTGCTTCGTTGGGCGGTTGGCTCGGAGATTGAAGAGGTGCACGCCTATTCCAACGGTTACGCTGCTCGCGACTTTGTTCTGGATGATTGCTACATCTTCAGTTGCAGATTTGAAAACGGTTGTCTTGGAAAGGTACTGGTGACTAGCGGTTGCAGGGGACACGGTATGGGCGAGGGATTCCTTTCAATCTACGGGACGGAGGCGACCGTATGGCGAGACCGCTACTATCCTGCCAATGGGGAGCCAACAGACATCAATTTCGAAGAGCTCGATCCGATGCAAGTGGTTGTCGACCATTTCGTTGATTGTGTAGTGACTGGAGAACGGCCATCAATAGATGTTCGTGACGGGGCAAAAACCGTGTCTGCACTGGTTGCAGGCGTGGAATCTGCCGAATCGGGAGCGCCTGTATCCGTTTTTAACGATTTTTGATGTGAAGTTCAAGACTTGAGAAGAGCACAATGACGTCATTTTCAGCTCTATTATCACTTATTTCATCAATCGTGACGGCGTTGAGACGCGCAATGTTACGTTAATGGCGGGCGCGGCCGAGAACCTCTTCACGCCCGCAATGGAACAGACGGATGACTGGCAACCAACAGTTTACGATGATTTGTATGCCAGATCGCTCGTTCTGTCGGACGGTCAGGAGTATCTTGTAATCCTAACAGCCGACCACATCATGCAGGGTTTCGACGAAACCGAGATTATGCGGCGGGTCATTAATAGAGCCACAGGGATTCCGCCGAACAATATTTTCATCAATTTCAGCCATACGCACAATTCGATTTTCCCGGGCGGCAGGTGGAAGAAGGAGGCCCAGGCTTCGACCGCCAAACTTGACATTCCGTATGATGAATGGTTGGGCAGCGAAGGGAAGGCGCTCGATCCATTTGTTCAGTGGTGGTTTGGCCATCTCGCTGAAGCGACGAAGTGATTCTTGAGTGTTTGAGTTGCTACTACCTCCGGGAACTCTATCGCACGGGATTTGCTATGGGATTTCTATCGCGCTCCCTTTCCAGTCGCTTGATCCCACTCTGAGGCTTTTGGAGGCTGGTGCGCAGGGGATCTCTATCGCAGTCATTATTCATTCCTTTGATCGCATCCTACAAGATGGCAATTCAGAATTTTACTTTTGTACAAAGTCGAGCTAAGTAGTTATGTAAGAACTTGCTGGATTTGTCAATCCAGCAGGAGCAGGAGTCCCCATTGCACGGTGGTCTTTGTCAAAGTGTGAATTTTGTTATTTGCAAGTTACTGAGAAAGTTGAGAAAGATATTCCTTGGGATTCTCGGAAGCTCAAAAGTTTTCAAGAAACCAATCTACAATATGGGAGGTAACAATGTTTAACAGGAATCGAATCAAATTTTTCCTTCTAGTCGGACTAACAACCGGGCTGGTTGCGTTGGCAGGAGGATGGGCACTCACTCATGAGGACCATTGGTATCCTTCGAGATGGGGCGCTGACGATCAACGCGGAGCGGCAAACCGCATCACATCGGCAAAGATACTGGAAGCGGCTACCCTGATTAAAGAGGGTAAGATTTATCAGTTGGGTAGAGTCTACGAGGCGGGTATGCCGGTCTTTGGTGCACGTCATTACAGTTTGCGTATTCCCGTGATGTCAGGGCCCCTGGGTGAAAATAAGATTACATGGTTCGAGGAGATTGTCAGTGGCGAGCTTGGACAGATTGGCACACAATTCGATGGACTGGGGCACGTCGGTATTGGCGACCTCTACTATAACGGTTTCAACCGTAATGAGTTTGTCAAGCCTGAGGGATTGGTGAAAATCGGTGTGGAAAACGTCGGCGCCTTTGTGACGCGGGGGGTACTTGTCGATGTCGCCGGTTATAAAGGTGTTGAACATTTGGATGGAGGCTACGAGATTACTGTTGCCGATTTAGAGGGCGCTCTTGAACGCCAAGGAACAATGATTACGCCCGGCGATGTGGTTCTCATCCATACCGGTTGGGGTAAATTCTGGATAACAGATAATGAACGCTTTAACGCTAGCGAACCCGGCATCGGTCTGGGAGCGGGCCACTACTTGGTTGACAAAGAGATTGCCATGGTCTGTGGCGATAGCTGGGGGGTAGAGGTGGTACCGAATCCCGATGAATCGCTGGCGTTCCCCGTGCATCAGTTGATTCTACCTAAAAATGGCATCTACATTCTTGAAAACATCATCACCGAGGAGTTAGCGATGGATAAGGTGTACGAATTCGCTTTCGTCTTCGCACCGCTGCGAATCAAGGGCGCTACCGGCTCTCCGGGCAATCCAATCGCGATTCGGTAAACACTGGTCAAGGGTTTAGAAAACCGAAAGTTCTGATCCCTTGAGTTGTGTTGCCAGCTGGCGTCGTGGCGGCGCGCGCGTGATAGCTTGCGAATCGGATTCTGGCACGAGCGAGGGATAGATGGATCGAATTTTAGAGCCGGAGGTGATGGATTCCTTCGAGGACGCCGAAGCCTACGACGCGATGGATCATACCGAGGTCAACATCGCGTTCGTAGAGCGCGTCCTTGAACTTGGGGCGGGGGAAGGGCGCTTCTTGGACGTGGGGACGGGACCTGCAGCAATCCCAATTATGTTAGCACAGCGACTACAGGCGGTTGAAGTCATTGGAATTGACCTCTCTCCGAACATGCTGGAACTGGGGGATTTCCATATTACCGAAGCCGGGTTGACCGATCGGATTACGTTGGCGCAGGCTGACGCGAAAGACTTGCCGTATCCAAGTCAGTTCTTTGATGCCGTTTTATCTAACAGCATAATCCACCACATTCCAGATCCGCTGCCTATGCTCCGTGAAGTTAGCCGAGTCATTCGCTCGGATGGGTTAATCTTGATTCGCGATCTGATACGCCCTAAGACAACCGAAGCTGCTTTAGGGCTTGTGGAGCAGCATGCTAGTGGTGCCACGCCCTACCAGAAGAAACTGTTTTACGATTCTTTTCTTGCCGCGTTCACCATTTCCGAAGTTAAAGACATGCTAGTCCAAGTGAACCTGCCCGGCACAGCTGTCGTTCGGAGTTCGGATCGACACTGGTCAATTGAGCGTCCTACGGAAAAGGGTTAATCTAGGTGGCAGCCGCGATTCCGAAATGAGAGGGAACGAAGAGCAAACGAAACGTCTCTTTCCATTCTTGGGAAGCGTGGATCGTTCTTGGTTCAAGGCGGAACACCAACCTTGTCCACGATTTTTCCTCCATATATAGTCATTCACATTCATATTTACACATACTTGGAGATTTAACGATTGAAGATTGTTACGATTGAGCTCGCTCCTACAGATGACGCGCAATAAAGGGATTTCTATCGCAGTCGCTATTCGCTCCCTTAATCGCTACTACAAACCGAACTGCGTAATTCCTATATGTATAATTCTTAATCGGAATGACTATAGTTTTCCACGTCTTTCTCCGACCGATATGTGCAGTCATCGGGATTGTCAATGTCATGTTCTCGCGTCTAATAATCGTTGAATGTGGCACTCCATACGTGTAGAATATGTTCATCTTACCGCGATGATTCCGCGCGGCAGATGAACGTGAATACAACACACTCTGTTCGCAAAACCAAACATTGCTTAGATGAAAAAAACACAAGATAGTTCTGCCCGGAAGCATACTCAATGGCGTTTGCCTGTAGGCGCCAAAGCTCGACTTGGAAAGGGCTGGCTTTCTAGTAATGTCGCTTGGTCTCCAGATGCCAAGCGTCTTGCAATCGGCAGTAGTGTCGGTGTGTGGCTCTACGATGCGCACTCCGGGGAAGAAATCACTTTGATGACCGGGCATACGGGACCTATTTCTAGTGTAGCCTTTAGTCCTGATGGACGGACGTTCGCCAGTGGTGGAAGTTGGTGGGATGGCACGGTTCGTCTGTGGAATGCTATTACGGGGGGGCATGAAAAAACACTCACCGCGCATACAGGATGGGTTCTAAGTCTAACCTTCAGCCCGGATGGAGGAACGCTCGCCAGTGGTAGTGAGGACGAATCCATCTGTCTGTGGAATGTCCGCACGGGACACCGCAACCGAAAACTCATCGGACATACAGGAGGAATACGAAGTGTCGCGTTTAGTCCGGACGGAAGCACGCTCGCCAGCGGTAGTGAGGACGAGACAATCCGTCTTTGGGATGTGGTTTCCGGATCCCATAAGCACAAACTGACAGGACACGCAGGCGGGGTGAGGAGCGTAGCGTTCAGCCCGGATGGGAAGGTGTTAGCCAGCGGCGGTTGGGATGAAAATATTTACCTCTGGGATGTCAAGGCAGGAGGCGACAAGCAAGAACTAACCGGACACACAGGGCGCGTGTCAAGCGTAGCGTTCAGCCCAGATGGAAATACACTGGCGAGTGGCGGCGAGTTTGGCATCATTCATCTATGGAATACCGCGTCTGCCACCAAGGAACGAACGCTTACCGGGCATACGCGGTGGGTTTCCAGTGTGGCTTTCAGTTCGGATGGAAATACACTCGCCAGCACGAGCGATGACAACACAATCCGTCTGTGGGATAGTCTCATGGGAGTGCACAAGCAGAGGTTCGTCGGACACATAGGCAAGATTAGAGGGGTCGTGATAAGTCCGGACGGGAAAACGATTGCCAGCGCCAGCGATGACAATACCGTTCGTCTGTGGGATGCCATGACCGGTGAGAATAAGCATACTCTGACCGGACACACGGAGGAGGTTACCAGTGTCACGTTCAGTCCGAATGGGGATGTGCTTGCCAGTGGGGGTAATGACAATACCGTTTGTCTATGGGATGCGGAGACGGGGGACCATAGGCAGACATTGACCGGACATTGGAACCCGGTCTTATCTGTTGCATTCAGTCCAGACGGGGTGACGCTTGCCAGCGGGAGCAACGACACTACTGTCCGTCTATGGGATGTCGCTACAGGAGACCATAAGCAAACACTGACTGCGCATGCTCGAGCGGTTCACGGCGTAGCGTTTAGCCCGGATGGACAGATGCTTGCGACCGGGAGCGAAGACAATACTGTCCGTTTATGGAATGCCGCCACAGGTCGGCACAAGGGCAAACTAGCAGGAGACACCCCCGCGATCAGGAGCGTAGCGTTCACACCGGATGGTGGAACGATAGCCGGTGGGAGCGAGTCAGGTACCATCTATCTTTGGGACGTTGTAACGGGGGATCAAAAGTTGACTCTGACCGGGCACGCGGAGGGTGTATGGAGCGTTGCTTTCAGTTCAGATGGGATAACGCTCGCCAACGGGAGCAATTATGGTACTGTTCATTTGTGGAATACCGTCGCAGGAAACCACGAACGGGCGCTCACCGGCCATACCGAGAGGGTTTCGGCGGTTGCTTTCAGCTCGGACGGTTCGTCGCTGGTTAGCGGGAGCGATGACCACACAATCTGTATGTGGGAGGCCACCACAGACGCAAACGATCGGGAAATCACCGGACATACGGCTGCCGTTACCAGCGTCGGGTTCAGTCCAGATGGTGGAACGCTTGCAAGTGGAAGTGGAAACGCGTTTGGTAGCGAGGATAATACCATCCAAGTATGGGATGCCGAGGATGGCACCCACGAACAAACATTCTCCGGGCTCCCAGATCGAGTTACAACCGTTGGGGTGAGCCCGAACGGTAGAATGCTCGCCAGTGATGGAAATTGGGACAATAACGTTCGCCTTTGGGATGTTGGCACCGGTGCTCTTACACAAACACTTGTTGGACACACCAAGAGAATTAGAAGTGTCACATTCAGCCCAGACGGGACGACATTGGCGAGCGGGAGTGATGACAATACCATCTGCCTATGGGACTCTATCTCAGGGGAGCACAAGCGTACACTCATTGGGCATAAGGGTGGAGTGAAGAGCGTTGCGTTCAGCCCGAACGGGACGATGTTGGCAAGCGGAAGCAACGACGGCACCATTCGGCTGTGGGATGTTATCGCAGGTACACCCAGGCGAACACTTGCCGGACATGAAGGTGGAGTGCGAAGCCTGGTTTTCAGCCCTGACGGCGGAATGCTCGCCAGCGAGGGAAATTCGGACGGCACCATCCGTTTGTGGGACTCGATTACAGGGGCACACAAACGAAGACTTAAGGGAAATACCCATAGAGTCCGGAGCGTTGGATTTAATCCGGATGGCAGTATGATCGCCGGTCACGG